>NZ_CP070366.1:2492500-5490383 GCF_016919485.1 Thermoleptolyngbya sp. PKUAC-SCTB121 | reverse complement strand
GGGCCCAAACGATGGATTCGATCAGCTCTTGCCAGTAGCCGCGACCGCTGAACAAGAACATCAGGCTAAACGCCCAGATGAAGTGGGCACCCAGGAAGATCAGACCATAGGCCGACAGAGCCGAGCCGTAGGAGCCGATAACCTGAGAGGCTTGTGCCCAGAGGAAGTCGCGCAGCCAGCCGTTGATGGTGATGGCGCTCTGAGCAAAGTTGCCGTTCGTAATGTGCGTTACCGAGCCGTCTGGCGCGACTGTGCCCCATACATCCGACTGCATCTTCCAACTAAAGTGGAAAATCACAATCGACAGGGAGTTGTACATCCAGAACAGACCCAAAAACACATGATCCCAACCCGACACTTGGCAGGTGCCACCCCGCCCGGGGCCGTCGCAAGGGAAGCGGAAGCCCAGGTTGGCTTTGTCAGGAATCAGACGAGAACTGCGAGAGAAGAGAACACCCTTCAGCAGGATCAGCACCGTCACGTGGATGGTGAAGGCGTGAATGTGGTGAACCATGAAGTCTGCTGTGCCCAGAGCGATCGGCATCATGGCAACCTTGCCACCCACGGCAACCAGATCGCCACCGAAGGCGAGGCTGGCGGGGCCGATGGCATTGGGCGCAGTCGCTCCAGGAGCGGCCGTGTGCAGACCCTGTACCCACTGTGCGAATACGGGCTGGAGCTTAATCGCCGTGTCCGAGAACATGTCTTGGGGACGGCCGAGCGCTCTCATTGTGTCGTTGTGAATGTAGAGTCCGAAGCTATGGAAGCCCAGGAAAATACAGACCCAGTTCAGGTGGGAGATGATGGCATCGCGATGGCGCAACACCCGATCCAGCAGGTTATTGACGTTTTGAGCAGGGTCGTAGTCACGCACGAAGAAGATCGCTGCGTGAGCGCCTGCACCCACCACCAAGAATCCGCCAATCCACATGTGATGCGTGAACAGCGAAAGCTGGGTCGGATAGTCGGTCGCCAAGTAGGGGTAGGGCGGCATCGCGTACATATGCTGCGCCACGATGATGGAAAGCGACCCCATCATGGCCAGGTTGATGGCCAACTGAGCGTGCCAGGAAGTCGTGAGGATTTCATACAGACCCTTGTGACCTTCACCCGTGAAGGGCCCTTTGTGACCCTCCAGGATTTCCTTCATGCTGTGACCAATGCCCCAGTTGGTGCGGTACATATGACCCGCGATGATGAACAGAACGGCGATCGCCAGATGGTGGTGAGCCGTATCGCTGAGCCACAGACCACCCGTCACCGGGTTCAGCCCGCCTTTGAACGTGAGGAAATCCGCATACTCGCCCCAGTTGAGGGTAAAGAAGGGAGTTAAGCCCTTTGAGAAGCTGGGATACAGATCCGCCATCAGGCTGGAGTTCAGGATGAACTCGTGTGGCAGCGGGATATCCTTCACAGCTACGCCCGAATCGAGCAACTGGTTAATTGGCAGAGACACATGGATTTGGTGGCCAGCCCAGCCCAGAGAACCCAGACCCAGCAGACCGGCCAGGTGGTGGTTCATCATGGATTCCACGTTTTGGAACCACTCCAGCTTGGGAGCGGCCTTGTGGTAGTGGAACCAGCCTGCAAACAGCATTAGACCTGCCATCACTAGCGCACCAATGGCGGTGCAGTAGAGCTGGAAGCTGTTGGTAAAGCCGGAGGCGCGCCACAGTTGGAACAGGCCAGAGGTAATCTGGATGCCCTGGAAGCCGCCGCCAACATCTGCATTCAAAATCTCTTGACCGACAATTGGCCAAACCACCTGAGCACTAGGCTTGATGCCTGTGGGGTTAGTTAGCCAAGCTTCATAGTTTGAAAACTTAGCGCCGTGGAAATACATCCCGCTCAGCCAGATAAAGATCACTGCAAGGTGACCAAAGTGAGCGCTGAAGATTTTACGGGAGATATCCTCTAAGTCGCTGGTATGACTATCAAAATCGTGAGCGTCCGCATGAAGGTTCCAAATCCAAGTGGTGGTTTTGGGGCCCTTCGCCAACGTGCGGTCGAAGTGTCCCGGCTTGGCCCATAGCTCAAAAGAGGTAGGAACCGGGTCTTTGTCAACCGTCACCTTGACCTTCGCTTCTCGCTCCCGTGGGGTAGTTGTCATTAGAGACTCTCCTCTCTCTAGACAAGGAACGAAAATTAATCCAAACCCAGATGCCGCTTTCGCAGCAAACCTCCCCGCTCACCACCGATCGCCGATGATGATAGCCAGGCATATAAGACCCAGGGGGAGCGTGTAAACCGCTTTACGGCAAATGCTTTGGCAGCAAAGCTTTCAAGCAGTTGGGGAAGTGGGGGAGGAACGTCGCGATCGCCCCTGGCAAGGGCCAAAACAGCGACAGGACGTGACCTGGGTAGGTTTCTTAGAGATTATAGTGCTGTGTTTAGCCCAAGTTTCACGGCTATTAACAATAATTCAAGATGGGAAAACTTTGATTGATCCTGCGTTTCACGGGCAGCAGGACGCAAAAGATGGCCCGTTTGTGGCCGAATATTTACAAATCGAAATGGTTAATCATAAACCAATCCTAAGCATAGAAAAGTCGTGAGGAAAGAGCGCGGAAGAATCTCAGAGTAGTGTGGGATACGATTGCCCAATTCCTCGACAGACCTAGCTTTTGTTTTTTGACGAGGCAGGTATAAGACACAAGAATTAATGCCATTAAAAATTCTCGATCTTGTCTTGATGCTGTTGTGACTGGCGATCGCCCATCCCCACAAAAACTCTCGTGCAAGAGATAAGCTCAGCCCTGTAGATCGTTTGCGTCTTTCTCATCTGCGGTTTTCCGGGGCGTTCGCTGCGGATGCTCCGGGTTTTGATGTCCGAGGAGCACGATAGGCGCTATGCCAGGCGCTACATGAATCGCGTTGTTTGGCGTGCGAGGCAGAGCGGAATTTGCTCTGGGAGAGAGGGGAAGCGGTATAGTTCCCTATGGATAGACTCAATTCATTTTGTTTGGGGAACGTGCTAGCTCGCTGAAGCTGAACGGCTGGCTAGCCTTCCTGGAATGGCGATCGCACAGGAGTGAGGCGCGTGGTGATGCAGCGGATACGGCGATGGGGCAAATGCCTGGTGATCTTGGGTTTGGTCACAATCTTAGGGTTGGGATCGGTCGCCTGTGGCGAAAACCCTGCCCGTAAGGGCGATCGCCCCTCTACTAGTCTCAATAGCCCCCGTCCCAGCAGTATTTCTGAAGTGCCGCCGCCAGCCCTGCTGCAAGACCTACGCCCTTTGTTAGAAAACTATCAGCCGCAGGTCAAAATCCTCAGCCCGCGCCCAGACGAGGTGCTGCAAGACGACAAAGTTTCCATCAAGGTGCAGGTCAACGACTTGCCCATCTTTAAAGACAAAACGCTGGGGCTGGGGCCACACGTCCATGTGATTTTGGACAACTCGCCCTACAAAGCGCTGTACGACACTGCCGAGCCGATTGTATTCGAGGGTCTGGAACCGGGGACGCATACCGTGAGGGCGATCGCCTCTCGTCCCTGGCACGAACTCTTCAAAAACGACGGAGCCTTTGCCCAGGTTACGTTCCACGTTTATGCAAAAACGCCGGACAATCGCCCCATCCGCAATCAACCCCTGCTTACCTACAGCCGTCCCGTTGGCAGCTACGGCGCAGAACCCGTGATGCTGGACTTTTTCCTGACCAATGTGCCGCTGCACATCATTGCCCAGTCCAGCGAAGACGACGACATTCCCGACTGGCGAATTCGCGCCACGGTCAACGGCGAGAGCTTCCTGATCGACCAGTGGCAGCCGATCTATCTGAAGGGGCTGAAACCCGGCAAAAACTGGGTGCAGCTAGAGCTTTTGAACGAAGACGGGGAACCGATTCCCAATGCGTTCAACAATACCGTTCGCGTCATCACCTATGAACCGGGCGGCACAGACACGTTAGCCAAGCTGGTGCGCGGCGACCTGACCCTGGACGAAGCCCGCGCCATCGTTGACCCCAACTACAAGCCCGCCCCGAAACCATTGCCCTCGCCCATTGTGAAGGAATCGCCCGCGCCAACGCCTACGGTGCCCCTTGTTCAAGAATCGCCCTCGCCCGCGCCAACGCCCGTACCAGCGCCCGTACCAGCGCCCGCAAAACTAGCTCCTTCGCCTGCCCCTGCTCCAGAACTTGAACAACCCAAGGCCGCAGAACCCAAGGCGACCCCCCCGGAAGCGGTATCCCCTCGAAAATCAGGTTCCAGAGTGTCAGAGCCAGCGGTATCGCCCACTCCCAAGGCGATCGCCCCAGAGCCTTCGCCCAGTCCACGCCAATCATCACCCGTGGTCGAGTCAGCGCCGACCCCAGTGCCGACCCCAGTGCCGACCCCAGTGCCGACCCCAGTGCTAGCTCCCACACCAGCCGCCGAACCCAGCCCTGTGCCTGTCCGCCCAGCACGATTCCCGCAGGGATCGCTTCGCGAATCGCCCAAAGCAAAGAAAGCCCAGGAAACCGCGCCCGCATCACCGACACCCGTGGCTCCTCCAGCGGCGACCCCCAGCCCCCAGCCCAACCCGCCAGAGCCAGTGAAAGAGCTAGTGAAAGAGTCAGGGGAGCCAAAGCCGTCCAATCGAGAGCCATCGGATTTGGAGCCATCTGGCAAAACGCCGGCCCCTACCTCCGCAAAAGCGCTGCCGCCGACTCGCGCGACTGAGTCAGCGCCTACAGTGACCCCAGCGCCCAGAGTGTCCCCAGTGCCCACTGTGCCGACTCCGGAGCCAAGCGTCATCCCAGAGCCGTTGCCAAGTCCCCCTGCCCAGCCTGCTCCAACCCCGTCTGTGCTGCGCGAACTAGAAGAGCAGGTGCAGGAGCAAGTGCAGGAGTTGCCTGCGCCCAGCCCCACACCGCGCGTCAGCCGGCCCGCCCAGCCCAAGCCCAAGAGCTACTTGGACAGCCTGCGCGATCGCCTGCGGGAGTTTCAGTCTTCAGCCAGCACTAAGGTTGAGGCGCTGCAAGAGTCGCTCCAGTCGGGCGCAAAAGATTTGCAAGAGTCGCTCCAGTCGGGTGTGAAAGAGTTGCAGGAGTCTGTTAAATCCAAACCTGCTAGCTCCAAGCCTGCTAAATCCAAACCTGCGGAGCCGCCCAGCGACCGACCCAGTTCGCGACCAGAGTCGGTTGGCCCTACTGCACAGCCTGCGACACTTTCGGAGTCAACTGCGCCGCCGGAGCCTGTTGATCTAGCGACAGTAGAGCGATCGCCCCTGCCGGATTTTGTCGCACCCGCTACGCCAGAGCGCCTCCCCTTTGAACAGTAGTGAGGAACTCTATCACATACTGACTCAGGATTTAGATCAATCTTGGAAGTAAATTTTAATCTGGAAAATCGCTGAAACGACCGTTTGAATAGGCTTTTGACCTCGTTCGGGTAGCGAATCGACGGTTTGCTAATGAAAATAGTTTGCAAAAAGATCCAGTGAGCGTCTATCCTGGAAATAGGAGCTATTGACTTTTATTGTCAATAGAGTGCTGGCTATTGATGATAGAGCGCTAGTTGCAACGTGCTGCTGATAAAACTCCCAGATAAAGCTCCCAGAGCGCTCTCTGGGCGCGCTTTAAGCACTCGTTGCTCTTCCTTCTGCAAATCTTCACTGACCTGCTGACGCTGGATTGATGAACCCGACCTCCCCCTTCACCGCCGAAGCCACGGCCGATTCCGACGCTTCAAGACTGCCAGCGATCGCTATATCTCGGGGCGATCGCTGGCAAGTCTACCACCGCCTCCGAGATCTCGATATTCCGGCATACTGTTTTCCAGATGGGATGCTTCGGGCCGACGTTTCTACGCCCCTGGCCGCCCTCCAGGTGAGGAGCGTGATTTACCAAATCACTGCCTCTCGCAAAGATTTAGTTGAACTATTGGACCGCTGCTGGCGCGTCAAGGGGTAATTCACTTATGGGCCACAAAAGCGAAAAAACACCGTTTCAGATCGAAGGTCGATTTCTAGGACTGGTGGTAAAAGACGGCTACAAGATTAAGGGATTGCGCCTGTCTACAGCGGTTGGAGAACTGTACATTAAGCTGTCGAAAGAGGCGCGGGCAAGCTGTCAGCGGGTGCTAGTGCCAGGTGAGTGGCTCCAGGTCAGCGGCTATCAGCAGTTGGACTATGGCGAGGGGATGGTCAAGTTTAAGGCAGACCATATTCGGGTTGCGTCGCCCAGCGCTGACTTGGCAGGTTTTGAGCGAGCAAGCCGTGGCTTAGAACAGGCCATCCCGGCCGGGCCTCCGGCGCAGCCAGCGGCTCCCTCTCCTAGCGCTAGTGGCACGATTTTATTTTGTCAAAAGTCGGACTGCTGCAAGCGCGGCGGCTGGGCCGTCACCGAGGCAATTCAGCAAGCCCTGGGCGATCGCCAGCTTGAGGGGCAGGTCAAGCTGAAGGGGACGGGCTGCATGAAACAGTGCAAAGCCGGGCCAAACGTCATCATCAACAAAACGCGCTATAGCCGAATCCGTCCAGAAGACGTGCCGCAGATTATTGATCGCCACTTTCTGGCAGCCGCAGACGAACCAACTTCGGCGATCGCCGACCGTGGCCAGTGTTAAGCCTCTATGCTTCCTGCATTGCCAATCGAAAGCGCTATCGGGCTGAAGGAAGGCCCCCAACAGCCCAAGCTAGAGATTTTTGAGAATCGCAGAGCATTGCTGAAATCTGGCGCTGCTCAATGGGTAGCCTTATTATCGACCTCATGATCTCCTCATTATCTGATGTTGAATAGATGGTTCAACCAGGCTCTCAGCGTCGGGCGCATCCCAGTTCTGCAAATTCGCCCTCATCCCCCAACCCCTTCTCCCAAAACGAGAGAAGGGGAGCCGGATTAGAAGTCCCTCTCCCTCTCTGGGAGAGGGATTTAGGGCGAGGGTTACAAAAGTGGAATGCACTCTCAGCGTCCTCTTATCTTTCTCTTATGGCGCTTTTAACCAGCCATCATTTCACTGTCATCCACTGCATCCATCATGAATAGCAGGCTGAATGCCTAAAGATCCTTGATAGGAACGCAAGCCAGAACGTAGTGCTGATGGCTTTTGTTCACTCATGCAGATACTTTGCTTTAGCCGAGCTGCGTTGTGATGTTGATTTTGGAGATGACTTGAGATGAATACGCTAGAACACAAAAAGCTAGAAAGTCGAAATGCATGGATGGGCGCTGCCCTAGCGCTCGCTGCCGGATTGACCCTTGCCCCCAGCGCGATCGCCCTGCCTGAGTCCGGACTCGCCTCCTCCTCCGCTTCCTCGATCCTGGTTGCCCAAGCCCTGACCAGCACAACCGGAACCGTGATCGATGCCGACCCCCGTGAAGACACGGTTCGCCTGAGACTCTCGGATGGCAGCATCCGCATGTTTTCTCTGTCTGCCCAAGAGCAGCACCAGCTTGGGCTAGATCGGGGCGCTGAAGTGATGCTGACCATGAGCGGCAATCGCATCATCACCATGACTCGCCTGATTTCTTCTGCCCCAGAGACGAGCACTACTGCGACCGTTGTGGATGCTGACCCCCGCGAAGATACGGTGCGGCTGAGACTGGCAGACGGCAGCATTCGCATGTTTTCGCTGGCTGCCCAAAAGCAAAGTCAGTTGGGACTTGCCCCCGGTGCAGAAGTGATGTTGACGATGAGTGGCGATCGCATTGTCACCATGATGCGGATGGTTTCGGTGCAGCCCGCAGAGCAAGTCGAGGCAACTATTGTTGAACTAAACCCCAGACTTGATCGCATCCGAGTCCGTCTGGCCGATGGCTCGATTCGTCTGCTGTCCCTTTCGGTTCAGGATCAGGCTCGTTTGGGGCTGCGGAATGGCTCGGCCGTGACCTTGAGCACTCGCGGCAACCGGATTGAGACGATGACATTCAATAACCAGGTTGCAACCGTAACTGACCCAGGTCAGTCCTGAGGGTTTGCCGTCGGTGTTTCTACTCCGACGGCACAGTAGCGAACGACTAGGACACAAAAAATTAATGAGAAACTCCCGAAAAACTCTCTGGGTTTCGCTTCGTCCCGGTTTTTGTCCGATTCACCGCAGCATTATGGATCAAGAGCTTGATCCCTTGATCTTTGTAATAGCCTCTGTAATGGCCCGTGCTAGATTGTTTGCTTGACTTCCGCAAATCGTTGTGCAGCCTCCTTGTGCAGCGATTTTTTAATGCCGTGTTGTAGGGCAAATCTCTCCAACTCTAATCCTCTAATCTTTAACCCTGATTCAATTCTTTTCTTCTTGCCTTTCAGGGAGCAGATTGGCGCAACATACTACAGGTGTATTACGATAGGGCCAGTTCTTTTAGGAGGCTTTACAAGGAGGCCCTAGACAATGCAAACCCTGAACCGCACATCGACCACAGAAATGGAAGTGACCAGCATCCGGCTAGAGCGATCGCTCAAGGAGCGGCTCAAAGAAATTGCCGGAAGCCAGGGCTATCAGGCGTTGATTCGGGAGGTGCTGTGGCGCTATGTGCAGCAAAAAAGCGGTGAAGCCCCATCCCTCCTGTCGCGGGACGAGATTCAATCTAGCGTCGCGGCGATCGCCCATCAAGAAACCCACTGCGCCCTCACAGGCACCTTGATCAAGCCCCGCCAACAAATGCTATTGGGGCTGACGCTTCAGGGAGACATGGTGCCCCTCAGTGTGGGAAGCTTGGACTCTTAGCCAAGACGATGGGCTAAGAATCTGGGCAAATATCTTATCGACGGCTGCCGATGGCTCCTCGCACGCGAAAACAATTTGGGCAACACTGGCTCCGCAGCGATCGCACGCTTCAGCAAATTGTGGATGCTGCCAGCCTATCAGAGGGCGATCGCGTCTTGGAAATTGGCCCCGGCACGGGCATCCTGACGCGCCGCCTCTTGCCCCTGGCCGCTGCGGTGGTGGCGGTAGAAATCGACCGTGACCTGTGCAAACTGCTGGCCAAGCAACTGGGGGAAACGCCCAATTTCCTGCTGCTGCAAGGGGATTTTCTGTCGCTGGATCTGGACGCGCTGCTGGCCAATTTTCCCCAGTTTCGGCAGCCCAACAAGGTCGTTGCCAATATTCCCTACAACATCACCGGGCCGATTTTGGAGCGACTGCTGGGCAGCATTGCCGCACCCAATCCGCGCCCGTTTGACTCGATTGTGCTGCTGCTGCAAAAGGAAGTGGGCGATCGCCTCTGCGCCAGCCCCAGCAGCAAGGTCTACGGCGCGTTGTCGGTGCGAGTGCAGTATCTCGCCCAGTGCGATCGCATCTGTCATGTCCCCGCTAGCGCCTTTCAGCCGCCGCCTAAGGTCGATTCCGTTGTTGTACGCCTGACCCCGCGCCCGTTTGTCCCTGCCGCCGCCAATCCCCACCGTCTGGATCGGCTGGTGAGGTTGGGCTTTGCCACCCGCCGCAAAATGCTCCGCAATACGCTGCAATCTGCCGTAGACAAGAACGACCTCACGCCGCTGCTAGAGCGCCTGGGGCTGAACCCTCAGGCCCGCGCCGAAGACCTCAGCGTGGCAGATTGGGTGGCGCTGAGTAATACGCTGTTGGAGGAGAGAGAGGAGGGAGGGGGATAAGGGGAAGATTTGAATAAAATAGCCCGACACTGGGGCCGGGCTACGAGTCAGTACCAATGCCTAGACCAAGGTCTAGAACCTTTTGAGGGGAAAACCCTGTAAGCAATCGCTCTACTTGCGGCCTGCGGGTTCTGCGTCCAGATCTTCTACAGACGGGCGCTCTAGGGCGATCGCCGGAACGACGATGGCAAAGGGCTTTTCTTCGATAAAGCTTTCTTCAGCAACCGCTTCAGCCGCCGCATCGGGCGCTGCCACGGGCTGGAGCTTGCGGGCGCGGTAGGCCTTGAGGGCAAAGGCTCCCCCTGCGAGGGCGGCGATCGCCGCAATGCCGCCACCCAGCAGGCTCATTCGGTTCGCGTTGGGCGACTGGCTGAGGGTGTCAACGGGTGTAGAAGGAGTATCCGTCAGTGTGGTCGTGGAATTAAATTTGGCAAAACCACAGGGCGACGCAGCCGCAGGCAGAGACAGAATGGCAGTTCCCGCTAGCGCCACGGCGGAAGCCACCGACAGAGCAGACAGTTTCAGGCTACGGTTCAGGCTTGCATTCAAGCTCATGCTGTCCTCCAAGGGGGTTAAAGGCGTTTAGTATCGTAACCACACGGAAATTACAGACCAGTTTACGGAAGTTGAGAAATTTTGCAATTTATCTCTCGGCTTTTAATCATTTGGCGTTTGGCGCAATGCTGCCAGAAGCGTCCTGCCAGAAGCGTCCTGTCTGATGTAAATCCGATGTAAGTCTGATGTAAATCTGATGTAAAACGGATAAGGCGATCGCCCCTCCCCCGGTTCTATGACTCGAAATGCTGTGACTCGAATTCTGTGACTCGAAATGCTGTGACTCGAAAAATCCTGCTCACGTCGTTTACCACCTGGAAACTCGAACAGCCCTCCAACTCGTCGGATGATTTGTTGGCGGATCTGTTGCAGTGCGATTTGGACTTTCTGGACTCGCTGCATGTCCTGCGGCGACTACCTGTTGACTTTGAGCAAGCACCCAAGCTGGCGATCGCCCACATCCAACAAATCCAGCCCGATTTGGTCGTCTGCTGCGGTATGGCAGAAACGCGCGATCGCCTAACGCTGGAGGTGCAAGCAGTACAGGGCGATTCGCAAAGCGACCTGCACGGGAATCGCATCCTCAAAACGTCCCTCGACCTGCCGCGCCTCGCTGCCGACCTGCCCCACACCGACCTCAGCTACGATGCCGGACGCTTCGTGTGCAACGCGCTCTACTTCTCCCTGTTGGAACACGCCCAGACCACCCAGCGTCCCTGCCTGTTTGTCCACATTCCCGTCCTCACCCCCGCCAACCGCCTGCCCATTCTGCAAGACTTCTGCCAGGTTCTCCATCGCCTGATTCACCTCTAGTCCCGACTAAGCTGTGCTATTTTTTCCCCTACTACTTACGCCTCCAGTCCTCGCCCAAGCCCCCGCCCCCACGCCCCAGGAAATCGTCGTGCCACGGGAGGTGCGCCCTCTGCCGGGGCAGCTTGACGACACGCTCCAGTTCAACAGCAATAGCCCGGAACTGGTCGGCTCGGAGGGCATTTTGCTTTCAACCTTTCCGCCTGCGGGCAAGCAGCACCCCGCCGCCCATCTGAATGTGCCGCTGGCGGGGCGGTTTGATGTGTTTGCCCATCATGTGTTTCGGGCGGTGTCGCCGGATAATCTCACTAGCCTGTATCTAGGCATTGTGCTGCACAATCCAGGTTCCCAACCCGTGACGATTCAGGTGATGAGCGCTGCCAGCTACCTGAGCCAGCCCGATGCGCCGTTTATCACCCTGCCGGGATGGGTAGAAAATCCCGATGGCGGCGTGTTTGCCGGGCCGGGCAGCCGCGCCATGAGCGACGTACTGCGGGGGCGACGCGGCGAGGTCTTTCCCGATCGCCTGGTGATTCCGCCAGGGGGCTATCAACTGCTGCTGAATGCGCCGATCCCGGTGGCGACGCTCGACCCGCCGCTCAATGGGCGCTCGACTCTGGCGCGGCTGCGGAGTGATGGCCCGGTGTATGCTGCGAGTTTGGCCCTGTTTGCCCGCCGCGATGCCGATGGAAACGAGCAAGCGCCGACGCTGGAAGACTGGCTGACGCTGTTGGAAACAGGAGATTTGGCAGTGCCGCGCGATCGTCCCCCCACTCCACCGGGCGAACCGGGCGCAGTCATCTACGGGCGAGTGGCAGGCGTGGCGCAGGGATCTCGCTGGACTGCGCGAATCACAGACGAACCCAGCGGCCCCCACCTCAGCATTCCACCCGCAGGCACGGGCGTTTCATACCCATTGAGCAGCCTAGTGGCCGGGCGACTGGGCACGGGCCAAATCCAGACTGCGCCGCTGATCGTGCGCTACGACGACACCGCCTACGCCGCCCACGGCAACTACGCCGTAGAGTATGACTTGGCGCTGCCGCTGCATAACCCGACCGACCAATTGCAGCGGGTGGCGATCGCCCTGCAAACCCCCATCAAAGAAGACACCCTCAGCCAGAACGGGCTGCGCTTTTTTGACCCACTGCCCACGCAGACCTTCTTTCGCGGCACGGTGCGGGTGCGCTTTTTCGACAGCCGGGGGCTAAACCGCACGCGCTATGTACATCTGGTGCATCGACGGGGCGATCGCAGCGCTCCCCTGGCCGTCCTTGACCTGCCGCCGGGGGGTCGTCGGTTTGTGCAGGTGACGTTTCTCTACCCGCCCGACGCAACCCCGCCGCAAGTGCTAACATTGCAAACTCTTAGGGATTAGTGAGAGCGAAATCAATACAAGACATTAAGCTTTCCCCCAATATTGATGTAATTCAGTAAAATTGAATACAGAAATTAAGTTTGAAATAGCCGTTCCGTTTTCCGAAATTGCTTGCCGGAACGTTGTATCTAACGGTGTACCCAAGCAGCCAGCGCGAATCGTCAACACGAATAGTTATCACGAACAGCTAGGACGAGCGGCCAGCTTCGTGTCTAGTTCCGTGACTCATTCATAGATTCATAGAGCTTGGTTTTTATAGAGGCTGATTATGCAGGGTGATTCCTCGGAATCGCTATCGCAACCGCCTAAGTTCTCGCATCGGGGAGCGATCGCGCTATCTGCGCTTGCCTACTTTCGCCACACCAGCTTTCTGCTGATCTCACAGGCGTTTCCCGCATTGTTCGCTTCAACAGATTTCTAGAACTATTCAGAGAAAAATTAGGAGAGTAAAAATGCCTACCGACGTTTCCACTGGTCTCGCCATCATTGCCATCGTCTGCCTTGCTTCGGCTGCCCTGTCGCCCGTGCTGATGTGGATTCTGCCCGATCGCACTCGCATTGAAAAAGCATAGGCTTGATATGTTTGGTTTTATTCGCTGATCCCCGGCTTCTATGGAGGCTGGGGATTCGTTTTTCTAGCGTTTCTAGGCGCTTGCCCGTGGGCGCATCCCAGTTCTGCAAGTTTGCCCTCATCCCCCAACCCCTTCTCCCGCTTTGGGAGAAAGGAGCCGGATTGGAAATCCCTGATCCAAAATCGATATACCTTTCCTACTCCCGCTGTCCCAGCATTTCCATCGCCATGCTGAGACTCGTCTTCATGCGGTTAAACGCCGCCGCAAGTTTGCCGATTTCGTCATTGGATTTTTGCTGAAAGTCGGCATCCATATTGCCCAGGCTGATTTCGTTGGCGACGGTCGCCATGCCTTTGATTGGGTTAATGACGGCGCGGCGCAGCAGCCAGTTCAGCAGCGACATCACCAGCAAAAATGCGCCTGTGACAATGCCCATGAACAGCAGAAAGGCGCGGCGAGCGCTGTCGATCACGCCGCTGGCGGGGACAGAGATCATCTGTGCGCCGACGATTTCATTCAGTTGCCAGCCAAAGCCGTTTTCGCGGCCGTAGGTGGTGAGCTGACTCTTGGGCGCGGCTTCTGGGGTGCTGTGGCAGCGCAGACAGCTTTCTTTGGTAATGGCAATGGGTTTTGCCGTGTAGTAGAGCCGTCCCGCAGGCGACTGGCGATAGCCAGAGAGTTCTTTTAGATTGGCATTGCTGCGAAACTGCTCCACGATGGAGGCTTCAAAGGTGTCGGCTTTGTCGCGCAGGTTGGTGGGATTGAGCGTGGCTTCTTTGTAGAAAAAGTCGGTATATTCAGGGCTTTTTCGCAGGTTCTCAAACACTTCGCGGGCGGAATAGCCCGGCACGGTTTGGGGCAAAAATTCCGCTTCCGTTTCCAGTCGGGGAGCCAGTTCTGGGTTGATCTGCTCGGAGGTATAGTCTCGAACAGCAAGCATGGTCTGCATCAGGATGTTGGCCTTGCCCACCACGGCTTGCTCGGCATCCCGGTTCAAAATGCGGGAAAAGGCCAGGCCGCTGAGGGCGATCGCCCCCAAAAACACCACCAGCAGCAGCAAGTTAAACTTCCGGCTCAAGTTAAGGTTTTACAACATTTGAAAAACCTGGAATCTGCCTATAATGTTTGGTTCCAATGATATGGTTCGGATCGGGACATTCTGTTTTTTCGCCGGATTGCCTTAATGAATACCCTCTCTCGCCGCACGCTCCTGCGCCTGTCGAGTCGGGCAGTGCTAGCTCAGGGCATCATTGGACTTCTTTCTGCCTGCAACGGTCGAGACAGTTCCACTGCGACTCGGTTCGATAAGTTAACCGTTGGTGTGGTGGCCTACGGCGAGGGCGCAACATCCATCGACCAATACCAACCGTTTCTGGATTATTTGCAGGCTCAGACCAAAATGCTGGCAGAACTAGAGCCAGCCTATAACGAAGTAAAAGCCGTTGAACAACTCCAGCGACAGGTCTGGTCTTTGGCCTTTGCGCCACCGGGTCTGGCGGCGATCGCCCTCTCCCGCGCCCAATACCTGCCGCTGTTTCCGCTGGAGGGGGTGAACAACCTCAGTTCCGTCCTAGTAGTGCGCGACGACAGCCCAATTCAAGACCTCAGCGATGTGAATAAAAGAATCGTGGCGCTGGGGCAGCCGGGGTCTGCGACGGGCTACTACGTGCCGCTGTATGAACTCTATGGCACCACGCCCTCGGAAGTGCGGATCGCCTCCACCCCCGCTACTGTAATGGAGTGGTTGGCAAATCAGGAAGCCGACCTGGGCGCATTGGCCCGAGATGAGTTTGACCGACTGCGGCCACAGTTCAGCCCCGCAACCTTCCGACTTGTGCGAGCCAGCCGCCGCATACCCTCCGGCTCCGTGCTGATCAGCCCCACCGTCAACCGCAATCAGCAGGCGGTGATCCAAAAAGCCATGAGCGAGGTGCTGCCCACCCTTGCCCAGCAAGTCGGCTATATCCCCAATGCCGCGCCGCCCGATTACACCACGCTGATTGAATTCATCGAAAAGGTGAAGCCGATCGAGGCACACATTAACGAAAAGCCGGCCCGACTCTACGAATGAAGCAGCGTGAAGCAGCGAGTCAAGACGGACTGCGGGGACTGAGCTATGCCCCCCCAAACCGATGGGCAGGCAGCCCTGTGGCATCCGTCCGCAAGCAGAACAAGTCGCCCGCATAAAAGCCCGCCTGAATTTCCGCCTGGCTTAGTCCCACCGATGCCGTCGTAATGTAGAGATCCGTTAGCCCTGCCCCGCCAAAAATGGGACAGGTGGGACGCTGCACGGGCAGCGGGATGCGCTCCAATTCTCGACCCGCAGCATCACACTTCACCACACACCAGCCATCCCACAGTGCCGACCAGAGATTGCCTTGGGTGTCGATTGCCAATCCATCGGGTTCTACGGGTTCATCGCCCAAATCCACCAGCACCCGGCGATCGCCAATCGTCCCGGTCGCCGCATCAAAGCGGTAGGCAAAGATCTTCCGCTGGGGCGAATCCGTCAGATAAAAGGTATCGCCTGCCGGATTCCAGCCCAGTCCGTTAGAAATCGTCAAGCCCGTTTCCATTGTCTGCCAGGAGCCATCTGGATCGTAGCGATACAGCGCGGCCTGCTGGGGTTCCGGGCTAATCGACCCAATCCAGAAGCGCCCCTGGGCATCGCATTTGCCGTCGTTAAAGCGGGTGCCAGGACAGTCAAACTCGGCGGTATACAGCGTTTGCTGCGTGCCCGACTGGGTATCCAGCAGCGCCAGCCGATTGCCAAGGGCCATCAAGATTTGCTGCTCCCCGGCCAGGGCGATCGCGCTGACCACATCGCCCACGTCAAAGAAGCGATCGCGCCCCGTCGCTGGGTCAAACTGATGCACCCGATGGTTGTAGACATCCACCCAGTAGAGCAACTGAGCATCCCAGTCCCAAAGCGGACACTCTCCCAGACGGGCGCGGGCGTTGAGGACGTTTTGAACGGCAGTTGCAGTTGGATTCATGGGGCGCTGATTGGGGATTTTGGATTTCGGGATTTTGGATTTTGGATTGGCGGCGATGGGCGGAAGATTTGGGCAGATCGGGCGCTTTGTTAGCCTTTTGATTACCGGATTAACTGGGTTTCCAGCACCTTAGTGCCTCCGCCTTGGCTGCTCACTAAGCCGACCAGGCCTCGCGAAAATCGGCATAGAGCGTCAAGCCACCGTCGATAAAGAGGGTTTGCCCGGTGATGTAGGCGGCTTCGTCCGAGGCCAAAAACGCCGCGGCAGCGGCCATCTCGTCCGAGGTTCCGGCTCGACCCATTGGAATGTGGCTTTCCACCTGGGCGCGTTTTTCTGCGTCTTCTGTCCAGGCGTTGTTGATGGGGGTAATGGTTGCGCCAGGGGCGATCGCATTCACCCGGATGCCCCGATCTGCGTACTCCAGCGCCAGGGTCTTGGTCATGTTTTCCATGCCGCCTTTGCTGATGGAGTAGGTGACGTAGAGGGGGCGGGGAATGATTTCATGGACGCTGGAAATGTTAATAATCACGCCAGACTGTCCCCGATCAAGCCAGTGCCGGATCGACTCTCGCGCACAGAGAAACGCGCCCCGCAGGTTTACGTTCAGGATGCGGTCAAAGTCTTCTGCGGTGACCTCGTGGGCGGGTTTCTCAGTTTGGATGCCTGCATTGTTGATGAGGATGTCGAGGCTGCCCAGCTTTTCTATCGTGGTGGCTATGATCTGGCGGATGTCATCCTCTTTGGAGACGTCGCCCTGGATCAAGAGCGATCGCACGCCGCAGGACTCCACCCCATCACAGGCTCTCTGCATGGCTTGAGTTTGGGTGTCTTGGGCCGTGTCTGGGTTGCTGCGATAGTTAATTGCAACGTTGCACCCCTCCTGTGCCAGCCGAATGGCGATCGCCTGCCCAATGCCTGAAGAGGCTCCCGTCACCAGGGCCGTTTTTCCTTGTAATCCCTTCATAAAGCCTCGCTGTAAGTGGCGATGAGTAAACTGGTGAAGGTGAAGCCGCGATCCACCTGCTCAATCATCAAATTCGTTAAGTCGTGACTAACTTGCACTCCAAAAGCTCAGGGCCTAACTGGCAATCCAAAATCGCAAATCTAAAATCGAAAGTCCACATAGGGGGATGGGATCGTCGATTCATGTCCCGTTCCAATGGCGATGCGCTTGGGGAGCGCAGGCGCAACCCTGTCTCCGGAAACTTCATTAGCCTAACCTTTTCGGCGTGTGAGGGAGTGTGTGCTGGTTAACGTGGGGAATCTACGGCATAGATATCGTCTCCGCGACCCAGCGCAAACCGTAGCGAGTGGGGCGCATCCTTGGAGGACAGCGTGAGGAAGATGAGCAGGGCGATCGCCGTCAGCACCGCCGACCAGCCGAAAATTGTGCGAAAGCCCACTTGGTCGGACACTGCCCCCAGCACCGGCCCCGCCATCGCAATGCCGACATCAAACCCCACCATGCACAGGCTAAACATGCGACCCCGCTCGTTGGGCAATGCCCGATCGGCCATCAGCGCCGCCATCATGGGAATCAGAATACCCGCGCCGGCCCCTTCCAAAAAGCCGCCCAGCAAGAACTGCAACGTGCTGCTGGCCTGCCACAGCACCACCATCGAAAGGGTATACAGCACCAGGCTGAAGCTGATGAACGGGCCGCGTCCGTAGGAATCTGACGCGCGACCCACGGGCAGGCGAATCGTGAAGCTGGCGATCGCCGCTGCCGTATACAATAGCCCCACATTAAACGTCACACCCGACTCGGCCACCAGCAGCGGCACAAACGTCGTCAGCGCCCCAAACGATAGCCCCACCAGCAGCAGCACCAGCGCAGGCGTTCGCACCGCAGGATGAGCAAGCTGCAACCAGAAATTTTCGCGGCGATGGCGTTGAGTCGGTGGGTGCTTTTCAATGCGCGGCTCCCGAATCGGCAGTAACAGCGCCAATCCCAGTAGACCCAGCGCTGCCGATGCCAAAAACGTCGCCTGATAGCCCCAGGCAGCTTGCAAAAAACCGCCCATAGCTGGGCCCAGCCCCATGCCAATCGGGTTCACCAGGCTCATGTAGCCAATTAGCTCGCCGCGATGTTGGGGAGGAGACAGATCCACCACCAGCGCACTGTAGGCCAGCGCAAAGGCAGCAATGCTCAGCCCGTGAAAGGCCCGCACCGCCGCCAGTTGCACCATCGACTCGGCAAAAATGTAGATTAACGGGGCGATCGCCACCACAGCCATGCCCAACAGCAGCGTAATCTTGCGCCCCCGATCATCGGCAAGCCGCGCCAACTGTGGCCGCGACCCCAATAGCCCGATGGCAAAACAGCCCATCACCAGCCCCACCATCTGCCCCGTCGCCCCAGACGACTGCACGTATAGCGGCAAAATCGGCAGCAGCGATGCCAGCGATGCCCAGAAGAGTAAACCCGCGACAAACAGCGACCCCAAATTCCGCCGATCGGACGGGCAAAGCATCGAAAAAACTTTCAAATCGAAACCCCCTCAGCGACGGTGGCTCAGCCCCGATATAGCAGCCTTTCCTCTTCATCATAAGGCTACAATTCTCTAGACCTGGCAAATCGCTGAGGTAGCGGCCTCGTATTGAGAACCACAAGTCAGGAGGATTAAACCGAAATCGGCGCAGAAAGCTGGCGGATGCAGCCATCGCCAATCGCATCGTCTAGCAATGACAGCAACATGCGATCGCGCTGCGACAGGCTTCCTGAGGCAACCAAGTCGGCAATTCGAGCCTGCATTGCGGGCGACAACTCGCCAAACTCAAGCGCTGTGCGAACGCAAAACTCTAGGTCGTTTGTCACAGGTACACTCCAGTCCAACATGGCTGCACGCAGAAGTGTTGAATCTTGATGGTAAAACTTTACAAAAAGCACTCTCAAGAGGCGGATTATTGAGAATGGAAGCAATAAGTAGGTCATTACAGGCAGAATTATAGATCTTTTGTACTGGATTCAGCTATGAACTTGCCCTGCTAACATTGCGTTCAACACTTCTGGGCTGCACGGTCTTCAAGAAAACATAAAAGACGGGCGATCGCCCTCCGTAGTTTCCAATGGGCTACGTCCTCAAGGGGCTGCGGAATTCCCCTACGTAAATTAACGGAACCCAGAGTAAATAGGGCATGAATAGGGCACTGTCAACGCATCCAATCCGCAAGATCAATGAGCGACTCCGTTTCTACACCTAATCTTCAATGAAGTCCGGGGTTCGATCAAGGGGGCATGACCCTATTTTCACGGAGATGTGACTCCCGAAGCGGCTAGCTAGCGGTCTACTAGGGGTCGGATTGGAGGGCGAATCGGGAGGGCAGCAGCGGTCAAAGTCAAGGTGGCGAGTTGGCAGGGCGATCGCCCTTCCCAGACCTCCCAAATATTCTTACCCCAAAAATCGTGCTGAACAGATGTGCTAAGAAACAGGGCGACTATGCTTGGCGATCGCCCGTCCTATGCTGTAATACATTGCGCCATAGCTGTCGTGCGAGCAGCTTGTCTCCCCCCAAATTTTGGTCGTTTAGTCACCTACGGCATTGGCAGGTGCTACCAACACCCACCAACGCCTGACCCCTCGACAGGTAACGGCTGTCTCAGGGCTGCGTCTATTGTAGACCGCCCTGTCCCAGCGCTTCACGTCCGTGGGCGGCCAACATTTCGGGGTTTCCTACCCCACTCGTTTCCAGGAGGAAACCCCAAATGCTAACAATTCACTGGTCGTCCCCACGCTCGGAGGCGACCCAGTTTTCGCTGCCCCCGCTCACCTGCGAACTGCCCCACCGTCGCCGCCTGCGCCATTATCTCGTCGGCTCTGCTGAAGATACGCAACTGGCGATTGACCGTCTGCATCAGATCCGCTGCGCCGAACGCTTCGAGTGGACGCCGCCCGTTTCCACTGCCGAAAACGGCGTGATTCTGCGACCCGATCCGGGCGACGTGTTGCGCTACATGCAGCGCACTCGGTAAGGATGTTGGCGGAAGCCTTGCGGAGCAACATCGCTTTCTTACTTGTAGGAGAGGGGGCGATCGCTCTGCTTACGTCAAGTTATCTTACTCAGACATCTAGCGGACTCCGCACCCCACGCCCACCCCGATTCAGCACATGCGTGTAAATCATCGTCGTCTTCACATCCTTGTGCCCCAGCAGCTCTTGAACCGTGCGAATATCATAGCCGTTTTGCAGTAGATGCGTCGCAAAGCTATGGCGAAACGTATGGCAACTGACTCGCTTCTCAATCCCTGCTAAACGAGTCGCTTGCTTGATCGCTCGTTGCAAACCCGTCTCGTGTAGATGATGACGACGGACTATACCAGAGCGAGGGTCTTTGGAAAGTCCAAACGCAGGAAATACAAACTGCCAAATCCACTCTCGATCCGCATTAGGATATTTTCGCTCTAGCGCAAATGGCAAATACACCGAGCCATATCCCGCATCCAAATCCCGTTGGTGGAGCCGACGGACTCGCTGCAAATGCTGCTGTAATGAATCAATCAAGCGGCCTGGCAGCATCGTGACCCGACTCTCTTTTCCTTTGGCATCACGCACCGCAATCTGCCGCTGAGCAAAATCCACATCCTTGATTCGCAATTGCAGCGCTTTAGTCAGTCGCAGACCACTCCCGTATAGCAATTGCACGATCAAGCGATGGGTTCCTCACAACTGCTCAACAATGGCGATTGTCTCTTCAGGAGTCAGCACCGTCGGCAAATAGCGAGACGGTTTCGCCCTCACCGCATCCACAGGAAGCGCGAGTGGCAGTTCTAATACATGCCGATAAAGAAATAGCAGAGCGCTCAAAGCCTGATTTTGAGTCGAGGCAGCTACGTTTTCCTGAACGGCTAAGTGGGTCAAAAATGCCTCTATCTCTGCACCGCCCATCTCAGAAGGGTGTCGCTTGTCGTGAAACAAGATGTAGCGGCGAATCCACTGCACATAGCTCTCTTCGGTGCGGTAGGAGTAGTGCTTCAGCCGCAACGTATCCCGCACCTGATCCAACATCTTCTTAGGACGTGACTCCATTTTCTGTAGGCTCTTTCAACATGTCCAATGTATCAATCACTACCATGACACATTAATTTTTCTCATCTGAAGATTTACTGAAGTTGTCTGCCTAATTCCCGGAATCAGGGGTATTATGCAGATTATTGTCAGCCTAATTGCCCTTCTGGAGGTAGATAGGCAGACACGATCAGTCTAATTACTAGTTAGCCCTCAGCGCCCTGGTTCTGTCAGCTTCCGGTGGGGTCAGCGATTCGCCCCCCAATTGCGAAGGCTCGGTTTTTCGAGATCTGGGTCAAGCCGCGCACTCCCAGCCGCTTTCGGGTCGGCCGCAGAGGTGGAGTAGCGATAGACTTCGGTCAGTGTGCAATGCCCCAAAAGGTATCCGGAGGGCGATCGCCCAAAGATGTCGGTGCTGCCAGATGAGGGCGATCGCCCAAAGATGTCGGTGCTGGGAAATGAAGGGCGATCGCCCAAAGGTGTCGGTGCTGCCAGATGAGGGCGATCGCTCAGTGTTAACAACTCCAGTCCACACCAGCCACCAATCATTTATCGGTTGGAGTCCAAGGTTGTCTACCGCCGCTGCAATTCACCGTTAGCCTAGTTCACGTGGAAGAGGCGGCCGTTGCGGAGTTGTACCACCGGATAATTAGACATTCGCACGAGGCGATCATCGTGGGTGGTGATGATGACCGTAATGCCCACTGCGTTCAGCTTTTTCAGAATCTTAATGACTTGCCACGAATTATCAGCATCGAGGTTCCCAGTTGGCTCGTCTGCCAACAAAATCGGCGGCGTGCTGACGATGGCGCGGGCAATGCTGACGCGCTGCTGCTCACCGCCAGAAAGTTCATCCGGGAATCGTTCTGCTTTGTCGTGCAGACCCACCATTTTCAGCGTGGGCAACAGACGGCGCTGGATTTCGCGGCGGGCATAGCCCTGAGCTTGCAGCACAAAGGCGACATTTTCAGCAACGGTGCGGCGGGGAATCAGCTTATAGTCCTGAAACACTACGCCAATGCGGCGACGCAGCATGGACAGGCGATCGCCCCGCAGATCCGACAAGTTCGTATCATGCACCTGCACCTGCCCCTGAGTCGGTCGTTCTGCCCCATAGAGCAGCTTTAGCAGGGTCGATTTTCCCGATCCCGACGGCCCCGTCACAAACAAAAAGTCGCCGCGCCTGACCTGGAGATTCACATTTTCTAGAGCGCGGCTGCCATTGGCATAAACCTTCGTCACCTGCTGCAAGCGCACGATAGAATCGCGCGGGTTGGCGGTGGGAATCGTGTGGATGCGGGACTGGACAGAGGAGAGGTCGCGCAGAGATGGGTCGCGGGGCGTGTGCATCAAGGGGCGATCGCTGACGGTGGTCATAGGAGCAAGCGGTTCTGGAGGGATGCAAGAGAAGCGAAGCGATGGCTAAGCGTAGGTTCTCGATAGCTTCAGCCTTGCCAAATAGTATCAGATGCATCTCAAAAGGAACCATTAAATCCTACAAAGGGCGGGGAGATTCAGCCAGAACGCTAACGTGAAAACACTCTGTGCAGCGCGATCGCCCTCTCGCGCCGATGTCCCAGATCACTCGCTATAGTAAGAAGCGCATCCACCACCGGCGAAACAATCTTTCTCCAAAACCATGCAAACACGCGAACTAGGGACTTCTGGCATTCACATTACGCCGATCATCACGGGCACTTGGCAGGCTGGCAAAAGCATGTGGGTGGGCATTGAGGATGCCGAAACGATCAGGGCGCTGCGGGCAGCCTTTGAGGCGGGCATTACCACAGTGGACACAGCAGAAGTCTACGGTCAGGGACACTCGGAGCGTATGGTAGCAGAGGCGCTGTCAGACGTGCGCGATCGCGCTGTGTACATGACCAAAGTCTTTGCCAATCATTTGAAGTATGACCAGGTAATTGCAGCCTGCGAAGGATCGCTGAAAAACCTGAAAACCGACTACATCGATCTCTATCAGATCCACTGGCCCGCAGGCGCGTTCAACACCGAAATTGTGCCGATTGAGGAAACCCTGTCGGCGCTCAACGACCTGAAACAGCAGGGCAAAATCCGGGCGATTGGCGTATCCAACTTTTCCCGCGCTCAGATCGAAGAAGCGGCGCAATATGCCCGAATCGACAGTTTGCAGCCGCCCTATAATCTGTTCTGGCGGCATGTGGAAGCAGATGCCATGCCCTATTGCGTCGAGCATCATATCTCCATCCTGGCTTATTCGCCCCTAGCCCAAGGCTTGCTGACAGGTAAGTTCGGAGCAGATAAGACTTTTCCACCCGAAGATGTGCGGTCAAAAAATAAGCTATTTCACGGCGAAAACTACGCCCGCGCTCAGCAAGCCCTAGACCATCTGCGCCCGATCGCCGAACGCTATCACACCAGCCTGGGCAACCTGGCTCTGGCATGGCTGATCGCCCAGCCCCAAACCCACGCCATCGTCGGCGTTCGCAGCGCAGAACAGGCCGTAGACAATGCCAGGGCGACAGCGGTACAGCTTAGCCCCGACGATCTAGCCGCCATTGATGCAATCGGTCGCGACGTGACGGATCACCTGCCCGATGCGAATCCGGTGATGTGGAATTTTGGCTAGCGGGTCGCTCAACCAGTCGGCGGCTCCAGCGGTTCCAGTGGTTCAATGGCTAGTTCTCGGTAGCCCGTGGCGGGGTCGAGTTCGCGGCCAAAGCGGGCATGGGGCAGGATGCCGAGGACGATTTCAGCGGTGGTGTAAATCTGGCAGCCTGCCAGCACATGCCCACCGAGGGTGCGCCCAGTGTCGTCGGCGATCGCCATGTGATAGTGCGACCCGTGCCGCGACAGCAGCCCTACCAGCGACACAATCTCAAACCGTCCGTCGTAGGTTGTGGGTTCGCTCTGGCCAGCCAGCCGCAGGACGGCACGAGTCAGGCTGCCGACGCAGGTGAGGACGCAGGCAGCTTCGAGGTTTTGGGCGATCGCCAGTGTGTCCAGTTCTGTCTTCAGGTCTTGCTGGGGCAATAGACGGAGGGCGATCGCCATCATCGGCACCGGAGTCATATTTATCTTCACACTTAACCTACCGTTCCTAACCACAGTTTTGGTCAGATCGCCATCATCGGCACCGGAGTCATATTCATCAGCGTTTCAGCCCCATAGCTTACTTTGCAGCTTATTTTACCTCACGCTTTTCTCAAATTGCACTTGCGACCATCCAACGCGACCATCCAAACAATATCCACTTTCTCAAATTGCACTCGCGGCTATCCAAACAATATTCACAAAACCATATTCACAAAACCTGAGCCTGACAAATTGATCCTGACAAATTGATCCTGACAAATTGATCCCGCGCCAGACCGTCTTAATGGGCTAGCCGTCTTAACGGACGGACTGGCGGCTAATATTTTCTAGGGGCTATTATTTGGGAAGGATTTGGGAAGCATTCTCTTGATTTTTCAACGGTGTCAAATCACCAAGACACCCGCGCTATCCACCCAGCAACTCTTATCCACCCAGAAACTCTATTTTGCTCTCACCCCCAATCCCCATCTCTGACCATGCCAATCGCAGAAACGCAGGCTTGCTGTAAGTCAGTATTCCGCGACTCACCCCCAATCCCCATCTCTGACCATGCCAATCTCCTTAAAGCCTTGCAAATTGAACCATCCCAGGCGCTCCCTCAGACTCGGCGCTACCCTGCTTTGCTGGCTGGGCATGGGGGCGATCGCTCCACTCTATGCCCAAACCACCAGCCTCAGCAATATTTCCAGCGAAGTGTTCGCCTGTATGCGCCGCAACAACCGCAGCGCCGCTGGCCATGTCATCTATGACGGCGGCAGCAGCGGGCGGCTGCTGATCTTTGCCGCTGGCGTAGGGCAAGTCGGGGAAATGAGCTATAGCCACAACGCCAGCCAAAACAGCCTCAGCGTGTCCTACGTGCGGGGTCGAGTATCGGTTGATCAGGTTCGCGGCGGCATGGAAAACACCGCCAACCGTTGCCGCAGCGGCAGCCTCAGTTGAGCGGTTTTAGATTGTCGATTTTGGATGGATTTAGGAAATGGCACTCAAGCCACAATCCCTAATCCAAAATCCAAACTCATTTAGCCAGAAGTCACACGGAAGTTATACCTCGTCGGCTTTTTGCCCAGTCGCTCAAATTGAAAATAGACCACCACAGGTGCGCCAAAGGTATTGGCAACACTGTTGGTGTTAATCTGCCCCTGCCCTTTCAACACCTGGGTAAAGTTTGCCTGGGGCGGAATTCCGAAGCTGGGGACACTACCCAAGAGGGTGTAGCGCACTCTGCCCTTCTGGATACTAAATCGGAAGGCCGCAGCAGGCAGCGTCACGCCGTTGGGCACGATCAGCGAGAAGATGTCGATCCGATCTTGACCGCTCAAGCTGTCGCGCCGTCTGAGATTTAGCCGGCCGCCCGTATAGGTGCCCAGGCTGCGGGCCGTGGCAAAGGTGTCGTCTGAACTGCTGCGGACGGCTCGCCTGACGAGCGGCAGCGCAGACTTGCGACGGACAGACGAAAGCGACGCGCTCGCCAGCCCCGCAGAGGATGAGGAAATGCGGGACTGCGGATTGCTCTGAAAATCGTCGGATGTCATGGGGAACTCCTGGTGGGGGAAAGGGGTTTAGCTGGAGATGCAGGCGTACCCAGGCGCAGCTTGCACGTTGCCTGGGTATATTCGTCTACAGATTAAAATTTTCTACCATAACGCCTGCCAAACAACCTTTAGAAAGCCGTAAGAATTTGGCCATAAGAATTTGGACGTAAGAATTTAAGCCCGTTGAAACCAGCCCCACCGCAAACCGAATCCCCCTGATTCCCGTTTTTGCCCTGTATCTTAGGGAGAGTGACCTCTTGCGTGTGAATCATTAGATGCGCTTTCTGTTTAGTCTTTCGGGTCTGGTGGCTGCTGCGGCGGCTGTCTATGGGGCGATCGCCCTGTTGGTGTCCAGTCGCCAGCAGCAGATGATTTTCTTTCCATCGCCGACGATTACCCAAACGCCTGCCGACTTCGGGGCTGCCTATGAAGACGTGTGGCTGTCGGTGCAGCAGGGCGATCGCACAGAGCGGATTCACGGCTGGTGGATTCCCGTGCCGCCGAGCCAGCCGCAGCGGGGCGTGATGCTCTACCTCCACGGAAACGGGCTAAACATTGGCGCAAATGCAGACTATGCCGTGCGCTGGCAGCGGTTGGGGCTGTCGGTGTTCCTGTTCGACTATCGCGGCTATGGCCAGAGCGAGGGGGCGTTTCCCAGCGAGGCGGCGGTCTATCAAGATGCCGACGCGGCCTGGCGCTACCTGACGGAGGATCGCGGCATCGCGCCAGAGGAAATCCTGATCTACGGGCATTCTCTGGGTGGGGCGATCGCCATTGATCTGGGCGTGCGCCAGCCCCGTGCGGCCGGGCTGATTGTGGAAAGCTCCTTCACCTCGATCCGCGACATGGCCTATCGCACCACGCCCTTCGGCTTTTTGCCCATTGACCTGATCTTGACCCAGCGGTTTGACTCGATCGGCAAAGTGCCCCATCTGCAAGTGCCCGTCCTCTATGCCCACGGCGCACAGGATACCCAAGTGCCTGCCGACATGAGCGAAGCCCTCTATGCCGCGACGCGATCGCCCAAAATGCTGTGGATCTCGCCCACGGGCGGCCACGCCATTGGCGATGTGGATGGCGACGGCTACGGCCAGGCAATCCGCGAGTTTCTGGATCGGTATCTGCCTGTGCGGGTTCCGCTTTAGTCCTGCCGTCATCCGGGTCAAGTCTCAGGTCAAGTCCTACGAAATCAGCACAGGAATGCGGAGCAGGGAATGGCAGAGTGGGTGACGCGGACGATGGAAGCCCTGGGCTATTGGGGCATTGGGCTGCTGATGTTTCTGGAAAATGTGTTTCCGCCGATTCCATCGGAGCTAATCATGCCGCTGGCAGGATTTACCGTGGCGCAGGGCAAGATGCAGTTTGCGCCCGCAGTGGCGGCAGGGGTGGCGGGGACGGTGCTGGGCGCTGTGCTGTGGTATGAGATTGGGCAACTCGTTAGCGAACGGCGGCTGATGCGGCTGGCCGATCGCTACGGCAAGTGGCTGGCGATTTCCGGGCAAGATATCCAGCAGGCGATCGCCTGGTTTAACCGATATGGCAAGCGGGCGGTGTTTTTTGGGCGGCTGGTTCCAGGCGTGCGGACGCTGATTTCCCTGCCTGCGGGTTTGGGCCGCATGAGCTTTCTCCCCTTCCTGCTCTATTCCACTGCGGGGACGCTGATCTGGACACTGCTGCTGACCTATGTCGGGTTTCTGCTGGGCGATAACTACGAACAGGTCGAACAATATCTCGGCCCGGTGTCCAAGCTGGTTCTGGGGGGACTGGCGATCGCCTTGGGGGTTTGGCTTTGGCAACGGAAACGATAGACCAGGTTTTGGAGTTTAGCTTTGAGGCTGTGAATTTTGGCGGGTCGTCCTGCTCGTGATCCTGCGATCGCTTCATCCTAAATCAACTCACCCCGCAGCACCGTCACCGCTTGCCCCCCCAAAAACACCCGATCACCTGCCAGCCGCGCCTTCACCACGCCACCCCGCGCCGAAGCCTGATAGGCAAGAAACGTATCCTTACTCAGGCGATCGCCCCAGTAGGGAGCCAGGGCGCAGTGGGCGGAACCCGTCACCGGGTCTTCATCCACACCAGAGCCGGGGGCAAAAAAGCGTGAGATAAAGTCATACTCGGAGTCTACTTCGGCGCGACTCGTGACGATCACGCCCCGCACGGGCAAGGTCCGCAGGCGAGTAAAATCGGGCCCAAGCTGACGCACGATCTCTGGAGATGTAACCTCAACCAAGTAATCAAACTGGTTTTTGCTAACGGCGATCGCCCCAGTTCCCCGTTCTAGGCCCAGCGCCTCTAGCAGCCCCGCCGGTGGGTCAATGGGGGCGCATCGCTTCGCCGGAAAATCTAGCTCGATCCAGTCGCCCTGCTGGGTAGCGGTGAGCAGGCCGCTGAGGGTATGGAAGCGGGCGATCGCCCCGGCAGGCAAATATCCCTCACGCCACAGCACATGGGCACTAGCCAGCGTCGCATGGCCACACAGCGCCACCTCCACTGCAGGCGTAAACCAGCGTAGCTGATAGCCGTCTGCCTCTGGTAGCAAAAACGCCGTTTCCGACAGGTTCATCTCGCGGGCGACCGCCTGCATCCACTCGTCTGGCTGGGGCGAAGGCAGCACACACACCGCGGCCGGATTGCCCGCAAAGGGCGCTGCGGTAAAGGCATCAACCTGGATAATAGAAAATCCCATAGAAACGACCTGTACAGAGAGTTGGTCAATATTGATCAATAAGGAGCAACAAGTTGGTCAATGAGCAGCCGTTGGCGCGTAAGATTGAGCAGTACGATTCTTAGTGCTGCTTCCCTCGGACGCTTTTTACAGGGCTGCCCTTGAATCACGCTTGAATCACACCTAGAATCGCCGCTATCATCCTACCGGAGTTTGTTGAAACATTGGCCGGCGTGCGATCGTCAGAGAAACCGCGAGAGAAATCGCGAGAGAAATCGCGAGAGAAACCACGACAGTACACGCGACCCTTCACAACAGCCGCTATGCAGTTCTATCCTCCATCTTCCCCTTCCAAGCGCCCGTCTCCGCTTCGTCGCTGGGGTGTGCGCCTGTTGCTCGGACTCAGCGTTGGGCTGGCTTCGCTGGGCATGGCTCACCCGGCTCACGCGGCCAGGCGCGTCGTGCTGATCTTTGACCAAACCCGGGTGCGGGTGCCCATTTCTGTGTTAGAAATCTACGCTCGCACGGGAATTGCCACCGACCAACTCAGCGAATTTTTGGGGGTCAGCCCTGAAGTGCAAACCCAGGCCCGCCGAGCGCTGACCCATGAAGTGGAAGTGAGCGATCGCCTGTTTCGGCAGGCCCTGCGGGGCAGAACGGGTGAGTTTGTGCTGTCGCGGCTGGAGCAAGTCTTGAGAACCGAAAGTCGCAGCCGCCGCAGCGCGTCCCAGCCCCTACGAGACGCGCTCATCGCCTCCTACCAAGACGACAATCGGATTTCTCTGCTAGAGGTCTTGAAAAAGTATCCCGAAGACGAAGTGCAGGTAGACGTGCGCGGCTTGCAGCAGACCTATAATGAGGTCGCCTCTTTGGTGGAGCGATTCGGCCCATTTTTTGACCTGATTCGGGGCAGCATCCAAAATCTAATTTGCGACTGTGATGCGGCCGCCGAGCCACCTCCCGCGCGACAAGCTGCTAGAAGGCTGCCGCGTTTGGGTCAGTAGTGTTTGACACGCTTTAGGAGCATTGGATGAGCGCTTGGATTTCACGCCTGGGTAGGGTGCGGCGGTCAAATGTAGTTCATAGGGCTTTTGCAGGCATTGTCCTGGGGCTGGCGGCGAGCGTGCTGGGGGCTACTGCGCCCGCCCTTGCTGCCGAGTCCGTAGTGGTCAACTTTGGTCCCCTCAGCCGATCGTTCTCGATTACCGAGTTTCAGACACTGGCAGAAACCGGACAGCCGTCTCGCAAGCTGCGCTGGTATTTGAATACGGCAGGCGTGAAGCCGTCTACCGTGCGATCGCTCCTCACTCAGCAAGTACCTTTGCCGCTGGAGTTTGCTGACCAAATCCTGAACTCGCTGCCGGGTGAATTTGCACTATATCAGTTGGGGCAAATCATCAGTTCCAGCAGTAAGGAGGCCAGCGTGCAAGCAATGCGGGCAGCGGTGGTGCTGTCGGCAGCGGACGATAACCGAGTTTCGATGCTGGAAATCCTGGAAAACTATCCCACGCGGGAATTACACATCGATGGGCTAGGGCTGATGCGAACCGCACGGGACGTGCAAAACCTGATAGCGGGGTCTGGTGGAAACCTTGAGGGCATTGCCAGAGGGCTAGAAAACCTATTGCCAGGGCTGTTTTGCGACTGTGAGCGCAATGCAGCAGGGGGCGGGGGCGATGATCCAGCCTCTACGAGAAATGCGGCTGGGGATGCAGCCATGTACTGCAATTAGCTGCAATTAGCTGCCGCTGATGCCCAGGGAAATGCGATCGCCCCCGATGTCCCGCAGCAGTTCCAACACCCGCGCCACATCGTTATAGGTCAGCCCCTTGTCCGCTTTGAGGATTACCACGCCTGCCGGGTTTTTCACCAAAAAGTCCTGAACACTCGTAATCACTTGGGCTTCGGGCACAGGCGCGTTATTCATCACCAGTTGCCGCTGGGCATTAAGTCCCACCAGCAGGGTGGGCACTTTCTTGCCCTCCTCTGAGGTCATGGGGTTGCTGCCGCCCTCTGCGTCGGGCAGGGTAATGTTCATCACCTGCTGCCCAGTCAGCGTCATGGAAATGATGATGAAAAACGTCAGGACGCTCATCAGCACGTCCATCATCGGCACTAGATCGACCTCTGGCAGTTGATTTTGCTGGCTTCTGAACTTCATCGGTTTCTCACCTTGCCATCTATTCTCTCAAGAATCTCGAGAACCTACTGTGTACACGCATCTCGATTTTTTGCGTCAGGCTCCGAAAGATCCCCCTAAATCCCCCTTATCAAAGGGGACTTCCGATCCGGCTCCCCCTGCTCCGGGTCACTCTGGGATGAGTTCCCCCCTTGCTCAAGGGGGGCTAGGGGAGATCGGTTCCCCCCCTTGCTCAAGGGGGGGCTAAGGGGGGATCAAAGCATCGCCGCTCAAGCATAGAAAACTTGTGTGTACATAGTAGCCCTAAGGACTGGGCGGATCAATGGACAGCGAAATGCGATCGCCCCCCACTTGCTTCATCTCCGCTAGGGTTTGCACGACCTGCTCGTAGGGCAAGCGGCGATCGGCTTGCAAAATCACGAATCCCTTGGGGTTTGCCCGCAAATAGACCTGCACGGGCCCCTGCCACTGGTTTCCGGGAACGGGTTCGCCCTCGATTAACAACTGCCGTTGGGCAGTTAGCGTCACCAGCAGCGGCTCCGGCGGCTCCTCTAGCTCGGTGGGCGGCGGCGTGTCTTCCGTGGGTGGCAGAATGACGGAAACGCCCTGCTCTTCGGAAAGCAGCATGGTAATCATGACGAAAAAGGCCAGGATGCCCATCATCACGTTGAGCATGGGGGTCAGGTTGATCGGCGGCGGTGTGCCATAGGAACGCTGTTTGAACCGCATGGTTGCCCTCGCTGCGCTGCCCTAGCGTCGCTCAATGCCAAGGGGATTGCGGCCACCAGGGGCGATCGCCTCCAGCACTTCTTCATCCTCCAGTTCCGACTCATCCCAGAACTGGCGATAGATTAGCTCTAGCTCACTGCCCGCCGCCGAAAAATAGTCCATCTGCCGCGCCTGAAGCGACACCAGCAGCCGAAAAATCAGCAGCGCCATAATGGCAACCACCATCCCCGCCGCCGTCGTGATCAGCGCCTCCCCGATCCCTGCCGCCGCACGGGTTGCCTGAGCCGACGTACCTTCGCCGCCCCCGCCACCAATATTTAAGTTATTAAAGGTGTTGATCAAGCCCGTCACCGTGCCCAGCAGCCCCAGCAGCGGCGATACGGCAATGGTAGTTTCCAGCAGCTTGTCGCCTTTTCGCATTTCGGCAAACTCGCGATCGCCCGCCGCCTCCATCGCCAGTCGGAACGTTTCTGGTGAAGGCTGCCGCAGCCGCAGCGGAGCTAGCAGAAAGCGCCCAATCGGAACATCCTGGGACTGTTCGGCGATCGCCTCCGCTTCAGATAAATCGTGGCGGGCGGCTTCTAGCACATCCTGCACCACCTGATTTTCCTGAGTCAGCAGGCGATACCAATACCAAGCTCGCTCCAGCCCGCAGGCAACCGTTGCCACCGAAAACCCCACAATCGGGATCATCACGGGGCCACCTTTCATTACCAAGTCAATCAGCGCTGCCATCTCACTTGCCTTCAGGTCAGGTTTATCCCACTTTCTGTCAGGATACTCGAACTCTCCAGATCCCCTGGTTAAGGGAACCCATCTGACTCATTATCAAATGGTTAAGTGGTCTCTAGACACAGAATTAAAAACTCAGGACTTACGCACTTGCGATAAGCTTTCTGGGTTTTGGACAATTGCTCGCGGGCTGCGCCCGCGAGCAATTGTCCAACTGCGTAAATCCTAAAACTAAAAAAAGAGGGAGTCACCTCCCTCCTGGCCATTCGCTTCGATCGCATCACCCAGAGAAGACTCAACGCAAGACAATCAAGCGCGATCGCCCCTGGATGAAACTTGTCGGCCGCCGCTACTTCATCGCAGCAGCCAAATCTTTCGCCTCTGTGCCCACGATCATCGGCGCAGCAAAAGGCACCTTCAGATCCAGCCAAGGCTGCTGGGCCACCATCGGTAACACCTGCCGCGCCTGCGAGACGACCGCCACCGTCTTCGCGTCATAGGTCTGGGTCGCCAGCTTGGGATACACACCGATGCCAATAATGGGCACTAGCAGGCACAGCGCGATAAATGCCTCCCTGGGCTTCGCATCCGTCAACCGAATACCAGCCAGCTCTTTGCTCTCTGCACCATAAAACACCGTCCGCAGCATCGACAGCAGGTAAATTGGCGACAGGATCACGCCCACTGCCGCCAGCATCACGATCACCGCCTTAAATGCAGGGTTATAGGCTTCGCTGCTGGAGAATCCCAGGAAAATGGTCAGTTCACCCACAAAGCCGCTCATGCCGGGCAGCGCCAGCGAGGCCATCGAGCCAGCCGTAAACAGCGCAAAGGTCGTCGGCATCTGCTTGGCCATGCCGCCCAGCTTGTCCATCATCAGCGTATGCGTCCGCTCGTAGGTCACCCCTGACAGGAAGAACAGCGCCGCCGCAATCAGCCCGTGAGACACCATTTGCAGCAGAGCGCCGCTCATGCCCAAGTCAGTAAAGGCAGCAATCCCAATCAAGACAAATCCCATGTGGGCAACGGAGGAATAAGCCATCCGTCGCTTCAGGTTGTTCTGAGCAAACGCCGTCAGCGACGCATAGATAATGTTGACCACGCCCAGCACCGCCAAAATCGGCGCAAAGTAGGCATGGGCATTGGGCAACATTTCGATATTGAAGCGGATCAGCGCGTAGCCTGCCATTTTTAGCAGCACGCCAGCCAGCACCATCGACACGGGCGCGGGCGCTTCGCTGTGGGCATCCGGCAGCCAAGTATGCAGCGGGAAGATCGGCAGTTTCATGCCAAAAGCCACCAGCAGCGCCCCATACATCAGCAGTTCAAAGCTCAGCGAATAGTCTTTCAGCCCTAGTTCTGCCAGATTGAAGGTAAAGTCGCCGCCGTAGAAGGCCATTGCCAAGGCCGCCACCAGGATGAAAATCGAGCCGGCCGCCGTGTAGAGAATGAACTTGGTCGCCGCATACATGCGCTGCTGGCCGCCCCAGTTGGCAATTAGCAGGTACACGGGCACCAGTTCCAGTTCCCACATAAAGAAGAACAGCAGCACATCTTGAGCCGTGAACACGCCAATCTGGGCGCTATACATCACCAGCATCAACACATAGAACAGGCGCGGTTTGTCCTTGATCTGCCAGGAGGCAAGGATCGCCAGCGTGGTCACCAGACCCGACAGCAGCACCAGCGGCATCGACAGCCCATCGACCGCAAGCGACCAGTGCAAACCAATTTGGGGAATCCAGTTGTAATCTTCGACCAGTTGATAGGCTGAGTTCTGGAGGTCGTAGTGCTTCCAGAAGGCGTAGATCATCAGCGAAAACTCAGCTAATCCAACGCTGAGAGAGTACCAGCGGACAGTCTTGCCGTACTTGTTGGGCAGGAGCGGAATCGGCAAGGACGCGACCAGCGGAAACAGGATTAGAGCGGTCAGCCAAGGAAATTGAGTACTCATCATGGGAGCTTACCCAAAGACTGCGATGTGAAGGGATTTCGAGCTACAGGAAGGGATTTGAAGAGTTTTAAAGAATCCGGCGTGTTAACAAGTCGTAGCCCGTGCTTAGCCTGTGAAATGGGATACCCAATTCTGAAGTGAGAGGCAGAGAGGGAAAGCAATCCGCTTAACCCAACTTTGGGGATCATGGATGACTTCTCTCCTAGGGCGTGCAGCTTACGACACTTCGCGGCTCCAGTCACCTTCTCCTCTACAGACCAAGCTGATATCATGAGGTCGATATTGAAGTTGCTAAGAATTTATGCTTACTTGTCTAGGATAGCCCAGGATTATTAAGTTTGGTAAACATTCACCCCTATTTGTAACGAAATCTGGATTTCTGCACGATTTTGTATGGAAACCAAACCTGCTCTAGCGAGAGTTTGCTTGATTCCTATTGAGTCCACTCAACTATGATGGCTCGGCTTCGCCGTTTGTAACGAAATCTTTACAATTTCGGGACAATTGTCCCTCTGCTGAGCCGCTGGGTTCGCCCGTTTAGTTAACTCGCGCTGTTCAGGACGCTGAACCTTGGACTGGAATCCTGCTTTAAGGGCTATTGGATGCTTTCGGCACTTTTGCGGGCTTGATGCTCTGGCTCACTTCTGTCTCTGGCATTTTTATCCTTCATCTAAATTATGGCGACGTTCCGAAATTTTCTCCGATCGCTGACGAGACGAACGGCTAAGAACCTCAGCGATGAGAGCTTTTTGGGCTTTCTGAAGGGGTTTGAGGTGCTGATTGCCAAGATTTTGTCGCTGGCGATGATTGTGGTGCTGGTGGTGGCGATCGCCGACTTGGCCCGATTCCTAGCAACGGAGCTATCGAATCCACCCTACGGCTTTTTCACCACGACGCTGATCGAGATTTTCGGACTGTTTCTGAATGTGCTGATTGCGCTGGAGGTGCTGGAAAACATCACCGCCTACCTGGAAAAGCAGACGGCGCGGGTGCAGTTGGAGTTGGTGATCGTCACCTCATTGACCGCAGTGGCGCGGAAAATCATTATTTTTGATTCCAAGCAGGCCGGCGGGCTAGACCTCATCGGTCTAGGGGCAGCTATTTTGGCGCTGGCGATTAGCTATCTGATCGTGCGATCTGGCAACCATGCGGGCGAACGCTAGCGGCAGATCATAGCGATTTGCAGAGACCTGTCTTGATTCGCGATTTGGGTTTGCGATTTGGGTTTGCGAGCTGGGTTTGCGATTTTGGATTGCTCAAATTTTGGACTAATCCAGCTTGAGCGCGTTGACGGGCACTTCTTCCCAGGTGTCTACGGTACGGAGGCGGGCAATCCAGCCGGAGGCTTTTTGCTCTGGCGTGAGGTTGCTGTCAAAGGAGTGGTGGCATTCTTGCGCCTGGGTTTGGTCGCAGCAGGCGATGCAGGTGTAAACCAGACCGGAGGGATCGATTTGCTCGTTGACCCAAATTGTTTTCGCCATGATGGAAACCTCAGTTTTAAAGGCAGGATTAATCGAAGGGAGATATAGATCAGGACTGACGCACTTGCGATAAGCTTGCTGGATTTTGGACAGTTTCTTGCGGGCTGCGCCCGCGAGAAACTGTCCGACTGTCTAAGTCCTAATAGATATTAAATAAGTCCTAATAGATATTAAAGAGGAAACGAGGGAGATTGGCCCAGGTTGGCAAGTTGGGCGATCGCCCCTCCCGTTACCCGGCAGGTACGCCAGTCCGGCAGAATAGTGGCTCCCATGCGCTCATAAAAGGCGATCGCGGGTTCGTTCCAGTCCAGCACGTTCCATTCCAGCCGGCCACAGTCCCGCTCCAGCGCTAGTTGTGCCAGAGTAGACAGGAGTGCTTTGCCAATGCCTTGGCCACGATATTCGGGGCGCACAAACAAATCTTCTAGGTAGATCCCAGGTTTGGTCAAAAAAGTGGAGTAGTTGCTGAAAAACAGCGCAAACCCGACAGCTTGCTGATCAACCTCTGCCAGCAGCGCCTCGATGAGCGGGCGACGCTGCTCTGCGGGATCTGTGCCCAAGCCCCCCAGATGCTCTGCCAGTAATTCCACGCTGCCAACCACCTCATGGGTCAGCTTTTCGTATTCTGCCAGCGCTAGAATGAGTTCAAACACGGCAGGCGCATCGGCAGGCGTAGCAAGGCGGATGCGAGCCATTAGCGCAGCCACCCCTTTAGTCGGGCTGCCACCTGAGGACGGCGCAGTTTCCGCATGGCTTTGGTCTGGATCTGGCGGACGCGCTCCCGCGACAGGTCAAACAAGATGCCGACTTCTTCTAGGGTGTGGGTTTCGCCCGTCAGCAGTCCATAGCGTAGGGAGATGATTTCCCTCTCGCGCTCGGACAGCACATCCGACAGCACCGTGTAGATTTCCTGACGCAGCATGGTTTCGTTCATCTTGGCTTCGGGCGACTGGGTGCTGCTGTCTTCGAGGAGCTCCATGAGTTCGGTGTCTTCGCCCTTGCCGACGCGGTGGTTGAGCGAGAGCGATCGCCGCCGGACTTGCTGCAAGTTGCGGAGTTGATCCACCGGAATATCCAGCGCGGCGGCCAGTTCGGCTTCCGTCGGGTTGCGGTTGAGATCCCGGCGCAGTTCCCGGTGGGCCTTTTTCAGCTTGTTCAGCTTTTCGACAATGTGAATCGGCAAACGAATCGTGCGGGCATCGTTGGCGATGGTTCGGGTAATGCCCTGGCGAATCCACCAGTATGCATAGGTCGAGAACTTATAGCCCTTGTCGGGGTCAAACTTTTCGGTGGCTCGGTTTAGCCCCAGTGCGCCTTCTTGAATCAAATCCAGAAAGGGCACACCGCGATTGAGATAGCGCTTGGCGATAGAAACGACCAGCCGCAGGTTAGAGCGGATCATCTTGCGCTTGGCGGTGCGGCTGCGGTGCATTCGGTGATCCAACTGGCGATCGCTCAGCCCAAACTCCTGGGCCACTTCGGCCTTGGTGGGGGTGCGCTGGAGCGAAGCCTTGAGGCGATCGCGCACCGCTTCTACTTCGGCCAGGAACTTCACCTGGCGGGCCAGCTCGATTTCTTCGCCAGGCTTGAGCAGCGGATAGCGAGCCATTTCCTTAAAGAATGCGCCCACTGCATCGTCAGAATTGGTCTTTCGGTATCCAGGCGCGTAGGCCGCTGTTAATTCCTCATCAAATTCTCGATGTACATCCGGTTCAAATACATCTTCATCATCTGTGGCCAGATCATCGCCGCCCTCATCTTCTGGCGATTCGATATCAGAAAACTCACCCAGAAAAGCTGCGTCTAGATCAGATTCCGGCACAATGTCTAAATCTGTCTCTTGATCGGCAGCATCTTCCTCGTCAGGTGCAGCCACCTCCCGCAGCTTCGACAGGATTTCTCCATCCGAGCGTCCAGCCGGTTCCGGACGCGAGAAGTTGATCAGAAAATTGCTGGGCTGATCATCTTCTCGGCGATCGCCCGTCTGCGATTCGCGAGCCGGAACTCGAATCTCGATCGGACTGAACCCACCCATATCTCGGCAGGTTTCCAGTTCTATGACGCGAGTTGATCCCATTGCGACAGGTTCAATCGTCTGCTTAGAATTTGGGTCAAATAGCGCTGACATAGGGGGATTCATCCTAACGACTTGAGTGATTGGGTAGTTTTTTGGGTGCGGGTTCTTAAATAAGCGTTGTGTTCCCTGGGGGGGAGTTCAACAGAATCTGCCTTGACACGAGGAGCGATTCTGCTGAAAAGGCTGTAGTCTGACCATTCCAAGGTCTTCTTTCAGGTCTGGACTGGTCAACGCGAGGGAGCTTAGCGGCGCGATCATTTTGGTAGATTGACCTTCTAGATCGAGTCCTCCATCGGAGGCATTGATTGCGAAAAACCTAGCGATCTACCCTGCCCTGCATCAGAGAAAAGACTTCACAAGCGGTCGTTCGGAGAAGCTGTTCTCTAACCTTTGGATCTCTCGATCGAAAAATTAGGAGAGATCATTTCGATAATGTTGATCTAAAACTTGGGATTTGTCCAGGTTTATATCCTAATTTCCTGTCAGTTTGCAAGACATTTTTAACATTTCACTTCCAACTTGTCCACCAAAAGCGAACTCAAGGAGGCTTTTAGTTTTGGTTGAACAAGCGAATCGCTAACTGTCGACGATCGCCAGTCCTTTCAGGGCGATCGTTTGAGCAATTTTAGGGTCGATCATCACTCCCCTGTGCCGCAAATCTGAGCGCAGATCATCAACTCTGAGCGAGGAGTCTGGCGCTCATTATTTTGTTACAAATCAAATCGATCAAAGCGCTTATTGAGCTAAAACCGATCTGGATCGATCTAGATTGATCTGGATCGATCTAGATCGATCTGGGCGGATCTAAGCCGCACTTTTATCCAGAATCTTCAGGTTTTTTCCAGAAAAAGGCGGAATTTCAAGACTTAAAAACTTGGTTTTCATGAGCCGGGCGGACTCGCAAGCGATAGAATCCGCCCCCAGCGTGCCAGCCGCAGTGGGGGAAGGCGGCTCCTCTCGGTTTCAGGTAGACCTGGTAAATCGAGAGTCTATAGTGAGAAAAGCATTTGAACACAGCCCCTATTCCGCTGAGCAGACCCCGCCGCATTTTCTGGTTTCCATGCTCCCAACGTTTGCAAATCCTCTAGAGTCTCTCGACCCGCGACAGGCGGCCCCTAGTACGGCGGAAGGACAGGCTGCCTACCGACTGGCAGAGGGCGATGCCCGCTGGGTGGAAGCGCTGGTGGATTGTCCGGGAGCGCAGGAACTCTATACCTATCAACTGCCGCCGGGGATGGCGATTGTGCCCGGAGATATTTTGAGCGTGCCCTTTGGGGGGCGGCAGTTGGGGGCGATCGCCATTCGGTTGGTGGCTGAGCTTCCGGCCAGCCTAAATACAGCAGCCATTCGGCCAGTAGAAGAAGTTGTCTGCCGCAGCTTTTTTCCGGCGGGCTATTGGGATCTGCTGCAACGGGTGGCGCAATATTACTGCACGCCGCTGATGCAGGTGGTGCGGACGGCGCTGCCGCCAGGACTGTTGGGGCGATCGCAGCGCCGAATTCGCCTAAATCGGGCCGCGCTGCCAGACGCACCCAAGGGTTTTCATCCCGCAGCACAGCAGCTTTTAGACAAACTCCAGTCGCAGAAATCAGGCGACTATACCTGGCAGTTTTTGCAGCGGCAGGTGAAGGGGGCGCGGGCGGGGCTGCAAGAACTGCTGGCGCGGGGCTGGGTGGAGAGCTATCTGGAGCCGCCTGCGCCCGTGCGTCCCAAACTGCGGCAGGCAGTGACGCTGGTGCAGCCAGACGGTGCAGACCTCAGTCCCCGCCAGCGGGAAGTGGTGGAGGTGCTGAAGCGCAGCGGCGGTGAACTGTGGCTCCAAGACCTGCTGCAACGTTGCCAGGTCAGTTCCTCGGTGGTGAAGGGGCTAGCCCAAAAGGGCTGGGTGGAAATTCAGCCGCGAGAGGTGCTGAGGGCGGAAGCCGGTGGGTTTGGCGGAGGAGTTGGCGCAGAGGTCAGCGCAGAGATTGGCGCAGGCCCCGCAGAACTGACCCCAGACCAGGCAAAGGCACTGGCGGCTCTCACAACGCTCCAGCAATTTCAGCCCGTCTTGCTGCACGGCGTAACAGGGTCGGGCAAGACGGAGGTCTATGCAAGGGCGATCGCCCCAGTCCTGGCCCGCGGCCAGTCTGCCCTAGTGCTGGTGCCCGAAATTGGGCTAACGCCTCAACTGACGGATCGCTTTCGGGCGCGGTTTGGCGAAGCCGTGCGGGTCTACCACAGCGCCCTGTCCGACGGTGAACGCTACGACACCTGGCGACAAATGCTCAGCGGCGACCCGCAAATCGTCATCGGCACGCGCTCTGCCGTCTTTGCGCCGCTGCCCCACCTGGGGCTGATTGTTCTTGACGAAGAACACGACTCCACCTTCAAGCAAGACCAGCCCGCCCCCTGCTATCACGCCCGCACCGTCGCCTATTGGCGGGCTCAGCAGGCCAACTGTCCCCTCATTCTCGGCTCTGCCACCCCCGCCCTCGACACCTGGGCTGCCCGCGCTTCTGTCCCCTCTCCGGCTGCCCTGCTCACCCTCTCCCTGCCCCAGCGCATCCACGCCCGCCCGATGCCCCCCATCGAGGTAGTAGACATGCGCCGCGAACTTCAGCAGGGCAACCGATCGATCTTTAGCCGATCGCTCCAAGCAGCGCTCATGGAACTGCGATCGCAGCGACGACAGGGCATTTTATTCATCCATCGGCGGGGGCACAGTACCTTTGTCTCCTGCCGGAGTTGTGGCCACGTCATGACCTGCCCCCACTGCGATATTTCCCTGACCTACCATCAGGCACAGGCGGAAGGCTACGAGTCCCTGCGCTGCCACTATTGCGGCTATGGGCAAACCCACCCCAATCGCTGCCCTGCGTGCGAATCGCCCTACCTGAAACACTTTGGCAGCGGCTCTCAGCGCGTCGTACAGGAACTCGCCCTTGAACTGCCTGACCTGCGCTGCCTGCGGTTTGACAGCGACACTACCCGCGCCAAAGGCAGCCATCGGGCCCTCCTCACCCGCTTTGCCCAGGGCGAGGCGGATTTGCTGGTAGGGACGCAAATGCTGACCAAGGGCATCGACCTGCCCCAGGTGACGCTGGTGGGCGTGGTGGCGGCAGACGGGCTGCTGCACCTGGCAGACTATCGCGCCAGCGAGCGGGCGTTTCAAATGCTGCTTCAGGTGGCGGGGCGGGCAGGGCGCGGACGCGAACCAGGGCGGGTGATCGTGCAGACCTATTCGCCAGAGCATCCGGTGATTCAGGCCGTGCAGGAGCAGCAGTACGAACCCTTTGCCGAGCAAGAGCTGGCCCATCGCCAGAGCTTGGGCTATCCGCCCTATCGATCGCTGGTGCTGCTGCGACTTAGTGGACTGGACAATGCCGCCGTCAAGCGCACGGCAGACCTGCTCGCGGTTCAAATTTGCCAGCAACTTCCCCAGATCGACCTGCTGGGGCCGGCCCCAGCGGCGATCGCCCGCGTGGCCAACCGCTACCGCTGGCAGATTTTGCTGAAAGCCGACACTTTTTCAGATGCAGAGCGAGAAATGTTCAAAGCGCTGCGATCGCACGTCCCGACGAGTGTCAGCTTGACGATTGATGTCGATCCGCTGAATTTGATGTGACCGGGCTAGAGCGGTGGGGCGATTCCTACCATCCCCCGGCTATCCCTGGCTATCCCCCGCTATCTCCCACGATCTCTCGCTCACTCTGCCTTTCGTCGCTTTGCCGCGGCCCGCTTCCGCCGCATATTTGCCGCAATCAGGGAGCGATCGACCGGGAAGCCTGCGACAGGAATCACCTGATACTGGCGCTCCTCTTCCAGCTTTTTGAGTTCGGTGTAATCGACCCAGTGAATGCAGTCCACCGGGCAGGTGTCGATCGCTTCCTGGATGACCTCTTCCAGGTCGCCGTCTTGGCGGATAACGCGCGATCGCCCATAGTCCGGCTCAATGAAGAAAGTGTTGCGAGCAACGTGGGCGCAGTGTTTGCAGCCAATACAGGTGACTTCATCCACGTACACCCCCTTTTGGCGAACTGCACCACCCAGTTCTGGCTCAAAGCCCGTGCGATCAGGCGAGTCGCGCCAGTCGCCGCCCAGTTCTGGCTCCAGTCCAGTCGGCTCTGCCGAATCCCACGGCGGATTTGAGGAAGAGAATTCGTCCATATCACACATCACCTCGGTTCGGTCAGCGCAACAGGGCGATCGCCCCAATCGGGCCTAACCTGCTTTCCTGTAAAACTGCACTTCAAAATACTTCAAAAGGCGCGAAGACACGCAAAAGGTCAGCGCTCTGGCTGACCCCTCACAGTCCTAATAAATCGCTCGAAAATCTAGGCGCTCCAGCGCTGCACCACTAACCGGATCGAGCCGTCAGACTGGCGCTGCTCTTCAGCAACCTGGAAACCTTGGCGGGTCGTTTCCTTGACCACCGTGTGATAGGCGTAGCGCTGAGTCACGCGGCGCAGAAAGCCATCGACCGACAGGGGCTGTTGCCAATATTGCAGGTCAGACACCAGCGCATATTCCTGACCGTTCCAGCTAAAGCCAACATCGTAGCCATTGTCCTGCTCGATGACGACCTCAGCTTGGTGGGTTTGTCCGCGATAGCCCCGCACGGGCTGGGGGCCAGCCTTCCATTCCACGCCCAGATCGGTCAGGGCTTGCTGGAGAGAGGTTAAATCGCGGATTTGAGTTTTGATTTGGCTAAAGTGTGACATGAGTTTTCTAACTAAACCAAAGAACAAAATAAACGGAGCGACAGTGATGAAACTCTCAAAGCTCGGCAAGTTGGAGTGAAGAACTCAGCCTACCACTCGCTGAAGGCTGACTGCGATTGGGTCGAAGAAATCGTATTCGGTTGTGCAAAAAACTCGGACGTTGGCTCTTGGCTCACCACCTGCCCCAACTGCGCCTCAATTGCAGCGGTCACCTCGGCACAAGAAGCACCCACAATGCCCGTCACCTTTTCCTGCACGCGACCATCGGGATAGATGATGAATTCCAGCGTTTCCATACGTTCAGCGAATCCTAAATCGAACGAACGTTTGAGCCAAAGCAAACCAAAGCCTGTACCAATCCCTCAACGCCTGCCTAAAAGCTGCCTTGCTGCTCTGCAAGTCCAGCAAAACCAACAGGCTTTTGGAAAACACAACTCTCCCTAGAGGCTCAGACCCTTAACATTTCCTAAGGTTCAAACCAGGCAATCTGCTCAAAAGCTGGGTCAAATCCAAAGAAATGTATCGAGTCAATTGAAGATAAATCGTAACTAAACGTTGTAGAAGGGATAGTAATGACTCTTGTTGTTAGTGTCCCTTAACTTCAAGATGCCGTCAAGAATCCGGGGGGCGATCGCCCGTGATTCCATCTGAAGATTTCCTAATGATTGCAATAGAGGAAAGAGCAATCCCTGTGGACATCCCTAGAAACAGCCGCTTTATCTGGCTCAGCGGGTCTAGTCAGCCCAGGGCGTGAGGCGGCGCGAGATTGCCCGCAGCGTGTAGTCTAGCAGTAGCCCGATGCCGCCGATGATGGCAATGCAAAACAGTACCTTGTCAGTTTGTAGAAACCGCTGCGACTGCACAATGCGAAAGCCCAGTCCGCTCTGCGCTGCTACCAATTCTGCAATCACCAGATAGTTCCACGCGCCGGAAATATTCACCCGCAGCGTATCCAGCACGCTGGGAAAGACCGCAGGCATGATTACCCTAAACAGCACGTCGCGCCGCTTGGCCCCCAGCGTATAGGCAACATTGATCATCTCGTTGGGGATGAATTTCACCGCATCCGCCACCATGATGGCGTTGTACAGCACCACGCCCAGAAAAATAATCAGCACCTTCGACCATTCCCCCAGCCCCACCCAAATCACAATCAGCGGCACAAAGGCGACCACTGGCATGTAGCGCACCGTGCCTACTAGCGGCGCAAACAGGCTCTCCATGCTGCTAAACGTGCCCATTAGAATGCCCATCGGCACGCCCACCGCCGCTGCCAGCACAAAGCCCCCCAGCACCCGCCCGCAACTGGCCAGTACATCGCGCACCAGTCCCTCTTGAACCAGCGCGATGCCAGCCTGCACCACTGCCGTCGGCGTAGGCAGGAAGATGGGGCGCACCCAGCCGCCGTAGCTGGCGATCGCCCACAGCAGTAGCGGCACTCCCAGCGCCAGCCCGATCAGCAGCAGCGCCAGCCGTTTTGGAAAATCCTGACGAATGCCCCAGAAGACGGAGGGCTGGAGGTATTGTTTGGGGGTGGGGCGGATGGGGGGAGCGGTCATGGAGGGATTTTGGAGTTTGGGTTGGGGATTTTGGAGTTTGGGTTAGGAATTTTGGATTGTCACGCCTGAGTCCTGAGCCTTTACCCTGACACCTAAAGTACCAAACGGGGCGGGGGCGGGGGCTATACTTTTGGCAGTTCTCCGTCCTTGATGAGGCCCAGCTTGATTGGGCGATCGCCCTCCATGCCTGACGTTGCCGCTAAATCTGCCGCGTTGCCCAAGCTCGAAGTGTGCCAGGTGTCCAAGTCCTATCGGGTGCAGGGCAAGCTGCTTCAGGTCTTAGACGAGATTAACCTGGAGATTTTTCCGCGTGAGTTTGTCTGTCTGGTAGGGGCTTCGGGCTGCGGCAAGTCTACCCTGCTGAATATTGTGGCAGGGCTGGTGCCGCCCTCTAGCGGAGAAGTGCGGGTAGATGGGCAGGTGGTGCCGGGGCCAGGAGCCGACCGGGGCATGGTATTTCAGAGCTACACCCTTTACCCCTGGCTGACGGTGGCGCAAAACGTCGCCTTTGGGCTGCAACTGCAAAATATGCCCAAAGCGCAGCAGCAGGAGCGCGTTGCCTACTACCTCCACACCGTCGGGCTGACGCAGTTTGCCGGGGCCTATCCCAAGCAGCTTTCCGGCGGTATGAAGCAACGAGTGGCGATCGCCCGCGCCCTGGCCACCAAACCCGAAGTGCTGCTGATGGACGAACCCTTTGGGGCCCTAGATGCCCAGACCAAAGAACAAATGCAGCAATTTCTGCAAGACCTCTGGCAGCAGACCCACATCACCGTACTCATGATCACCCACGATGTCGAAGAAGCCATCTACCTCTCCCAGCGCGTCCACGTCATGAGCAGCCGCCCCGGTCGCCTCAAGCAAGAAGTCCCCATCGATCTGCCTGAACAGCGCGATCTGGATCTGAAGCTGTCTCCGGAGTTTCTCAGCCTCAAGCGGGAGATTTTGCACAGTCTGCGGGAGTGAGAGGGAGTGATGGGGTGATGGGGTGAGATTAAGAAGATTTGTAATCATGGATTATGTGAAGGGACGCGCCTAACCCCTAACCCCCAACCTCTAACCCCTAACTACAATGGTTTTCACTGTCACTGCCTCGCTTTCGGTTGATACGTCTCGCATCCGGCTCCAGATCCGCGCCTTGCAGCCGCAGCTTTCGGTGTGGCGGCGACAACTCCATCAGCGGCCGGAGCTGGGTTTTCAGGAGCAGTTCACGTCAGAATTTATTGCTGCCAAGCTGCGCGAGTGGGGCATTGAGCATGAAACGGGGGTGGCGCAAACGGGGATTGTGGCGCTGGTGAAGGGCGATCGCCCCGGCCCCGTGCTGGCGATCCGCGCCGACATGGACGCGCTGCCCATTCAAGAAGAAAACGAGGTGGACTATCGCTCGCAGCACGACGGACGGATGCACGCCTGCGGGCACGATGGGCATGTGGCAATCGCCCTCGGCACGGCCTACTACCTGTCGCAGCATCGGGACTTTGCGGGCACGGTCAAGTTTATCTTTCAGCCAGCGGAGGAAGGGCCAGGCGGCGCACAGCCGATGTTGGCGGCGGGCGTGCTGAACAATCCTGACGTGAACGCCATCATCGGGCTGCACCTGTGGAACAACCTGCCGCTGGGCCAGGTGGGCATTCGCGCCGGGGCCATGATGGCGGCGGTGGAACTGTTTGAATGTACGATTCACGGGCGCGGCGGCCACGGCGCAATGCCCCATCAGACGGTGGATTCGATCCTGGTGGGGGCGCAGGTGGTGACGGCGCTGCAAACCATCGTGGCGCGGAACCTCGACCCGCTGCAATCGGGCGTGGTGACGGTGGGCAAATTTGAGGCGGGCAAAGCCAGCAACGTGATTGCCGACAGCGCCTACCTGCGGGGCACAGTGCGCTATTTCGACCCGGCGCTGGCAAACTTTTTCGATCGCCGCATTGAAGACATTATCGCGGGCACCTGCCGCAGCCACGGCGCAACCTACGAGTTCCACTATCATCGGCTCTATCCGCCCGTCATCAACGATGGGGCGATCGCCCACCTGATCCGCTCGGTGGCCGAAGACGTGGTGGAAACGCCCGCTGGCGTAGTGCCCGACTGCCAAACGATGGGCGGCGAAGATATGTCCTTCTTTTTGCAGGAAGTCCCCGGCTGCTATTTCTTCCTCGGCTCCGCCAACATCGACCGGGGGCTGGCCTACCCGCACCACCATCCCCGCTTCGACTTCGACGAAACGGCGCTAGGTCTGGGGGTAGAAATTTTCGTGCGCTGCGTTGAGCGATTTGGAACCAACACCCATCCCCTCGACGGCATCTCCCGATAGTCCCCAGATCCAATCCGCGGCTCCAATCCACGGCGACCCCGACATCCGGAAACGCCGGGAGTAATTTGATGAGCAAATTTAGCCATTCTTAGCGAGGCAAGTTTAGTGAGGCAAGACATCCTCTAATCGAAGCTGTAGATTGGGCAACACTCCTGACGAGATTGCCTCACCCAGGCGATATTGCTGCTGACGATACTCCTCAGCCTCCAATTGACAGACAGTGAAGGTCGGCTGTTTGGGTTTGCCAATGAAGCGCGTGCCCCCTAGCCCGCGATAATCAACAATCCAATACTCCGGAATCCCAAAGAGTGCGCATTCCTCAACCTTACGGGCATAGTCTGTTTCCCAGTTGGTGCTGACCACTTCGACGACCAGCTTGATCGAGCGTCCTAAGGTGATCACAGGTTCTTGCTGCCAGCGGGGTTCATTCGCCCAAAAGGTTTCATCGAGAACCACAACGTCGGGACGACGAGCGGTGGCAATTTCTGCAAAGGGTTGAATCAGGCAAGTGCGAGGAATAAACTAAAGATAATGGGCGTTTGTAATGGCAATGCCGATTTGAGTCGCGAGTTTACCGCTCACCGTTTCATGGGGGCCGGTGGGTTCCAGGTCAATCAATTCTCCATCGGCCAGTTCATAGCGGGAGTCATCGCCGTGTTGGGCAATAAAGCGATCGACGGTGAGGGCTTGTGCAGGGGTATAGGTCATGGTCACTCGCATTCTGGGCACTGTGGGCGGGAATGCATTCTGCGGAGCTTGAGGACGTTCGCTTTTACCACCCGCCCAACTCATTCAAGCTTTGCGATCTGGATGTTATTGCAGAGCCGACGGGCTGGCTTGTGGGGTTCCCTGCGGGCATGGCGGAAGCGGGGCAAGCGTCGGGGGCAGGCGGCTGGGGCTGAACCGTGACCTGGTAGCCCGCAGTGCTAAGGAGTTGGGTGATGGCAATCTGAGCGCGATCGCTCGCCGTTTGCAAAATGCCCTGGCTACAGGCCGCCGCAATGATTTCCTGGAGGGTTTGCCGCTGGGCCAGGTCTTGCAGCTCTGGCGCAACGTCTGGCCCCAGCCCCAAAAAGCCGCGATCATAGTCGTACACCTGCGACCGAGTTACGTCAATCTTGCTGTCCAGCAGGCGAGGCGGCGGCAGGCGCAGGGTCACGGTCTCTCCTATCACCTGCACGTCGGCCGGCGAAATCTGCGACAGATCAACGCCTGCTCGCACTTCGCCATAGGCAATGTAGAGCAGCGTCGTTCTGCCAATGGTATAGCCCCCCAGCGTGCGATCGCGGCTAGTAGGCACCACCGCCTGCACCCCAAACGCTGCCGTCGTCAGTTCGCTCATCGTCCGCACCTGCTGCACCACGAGGGACTGCACATCCACCTGGGGCGCAGGCTGCTGCACGGTGAAAAACTCCCGAAGCTGCGTCAAAAAGCGATCGCCCCCCTGCCACAGCCCTACGCCCACCGCCAGCCCCGCCGCCATCACCCCGCCGCTCAGCAGCAGCGACAGGTTATGCAGAAAATTGCCCGCCGCATTCCCCCGCGAATTTGCCTCTGTCATTCCGGCTGCCCTCCTGCTGCCCTCCTGCTGCCTTCCCCTCGCCCAATCCCCAAGCCCTATCCCCGAATCCCCAGCTTCTCTAGCACAGGACGAGTCGAAACCACATGCCGTTCCAACCCCAACTCCTTGGGGCCGATGCCCAGCGCCAGCGCCACCAACTGCGGCAGATGCAGCACGGGCAATCCCAGCGTTTCGCCGATTACCTGCTGCACCTCTGGCTGGCGCGAATCCAGGTTGAGGTGGCAGAGGGGACAGGGCGTGACGAAGCAATCGGCTCCAGCGGCGATCGCCTCCAAAATGTGCCCACCTGCCATCTTGAAAGAAGTTTCGGTGGCATAGCTCGACAGCGGCCAGCCGCAGCACTGCGTCCGCCCCCGATACAGCACCGGCTCCGCGCCCACCGCCCGAAACACGTTTTCCATCGACTGGGGATTGTACGGGTCATCGTAGGCGAGGTGATCTTGCGCCCGCAGCAGGTAGCAGCCATAAAACGCCGCGCACCTCAGCCCCGACAGCCTGCGGGTGACGCGCTGCTGCAATTCTGCCAGCCCAAAGTCGCCGACCAGCGCCCACAGGAGATGCTTCACCTCACTAGTGCCTCTGTAGGGCGAGCAGCCTTCCTGCTTCAGCAGCCCGTTCACCTGGTCAAAATAGGCGGCATCCGATTCTTTGGCGTGTTTCAGCCGCTCATCTACGTGCCCAATTACGCCCTGACAAGTGCTGCAATGGGTCAGCAAGGGCAGGTTCAGTTCCTCCGCTAGGGCAATATTGCGGGCGTTGACGGCATCTTCCAGCAGTTGGGAATCTTCCTTAAACGTGCCAGAGCCACAGCAGGCAGCTTTTTTTAGCTCAACTAGCTCAATACCGAGGGCGCGGGTCAGGGCGTGGGTGGATTGGTACAGTTCTCGGCAGGCTCCCTGGGCAACGCAGCCGGGGAAGTAGGCGTAGCGGAGTGGTTTAGCAGCGGTAGAGGAAGTCATTGAGGCGGTGTTGGAAGGTTGGCGTGGACGCTCTTTAGGGAGCTTTTCTATGATGGCGTGTTTGGCGATCGCCCGTCCTGGTTCTCCGGATCTTTCAAGCTTTTGGGTGCAAACCGGGGGAGGAGGTGTGGATTTTGGATTGTGGATTGGCGATTTTGGATTGGCGATTTTGGGTAGCAAGTCCGGCATGGGCAGGGTTTCCGGCAATTTCATGCCTCGCGCTAGTTCATTTCACGCCTCGCGCTAGTTCAGAAGATTTCGTTGCCCCAGCGGAAAACCCATCTACCTCAGCGGAAATCCGGAATCGCCAGCCCTGCAGGAGAATCTTTAGAATAGACCTGTAAACCTGAGGAGACAACGTAAGTGTCACGACAACTCAAGCGCTGGGAATCTCCCCGGCGAGAAGGGCGAAACGCCAAGGGCAAAGGCGGCAGTGCCCGCCAGCGGCAACTGCGGAAACAGTTCAAAACGCTCAGCCAGAAGCTCAAGCAATCGGGCTCCGACCCGTCGAACCAGACTCCGCCACAGCGCGGCAATCGAAATAACCAGCCGGGGGAGGACGCAAAGTTCTCTCCCGTTTTGCTTTCTGGCTTATTTTTGGGGACTCGCTCAGACTGAGGAATTGTGGGAAGAATGGACATGCAGCGTGGGCAGGCGATCGCCCCGAAATAGCTCCTCGCTGCTCTGCCCAACAGACACCATCACCTGGGCGATTGCTCGCGCCGCCACCAGCCCCGCCAGCAGCGGCACCGTCGCCACGCTCAGCAGCACGTCTTCGGGTTTCAGCTTTTGCATAGGGACTCTGGAAGGAAAGAGGTTTCTCTTCCAGGTATAGCAGGTGGATTGGGGGTTGGGGGTGAGGGAAGAGGGAAGAGAGAAGAACGAAGAACGAAGAGGTTTCGTTTTTCCATCTCTCGCCCCATCACTCCATCACAGTCCCTTGATTAGCGAATCGTCGTACAGCTTCGACGCATCCAGCGGGCTGGAAATTAGCCCAATTTCCTGGCTGGTTTTGGCAGCAAAAGCGAGGCTGTCCATCACATTCAGCGGGTGGCTGGGGTTGAAGATAATTTCCTTATTTTCGGCGACATCGAACATGCGAACCGTGGCCAGTTGTTCAGGCACTTCTTCGGGTTTCACGCCCAGCTTGGCGGCGACGATGGCGTTGGCTTCATCGGGATTCTCGCGCACCAGCTTCACGCCCCTGTCGATCGCCCGCATAAAGGCTTGAATGTCGGCCTTGCGCTCCTGAATCACGGACTCTTTGGCAACCAGCGCTACGGGGATAATGTTGCTGCCTTTGGACGAGAAAATCACCTGACCATTGCCTTCCTTGGCAGCAGTGGTCAGCCAGGGTTCGTAGGTCACGGCCACGTCGATTTTGTTAGCTGCAAAGGCGGCGGCGGCTTCGGCAGCGGGAATCACCTGAAGCTGAATGTCCTTCTCGGTCAAGCCGCCCTGCTCCAGATATTTCCGCAGCAGCAGCGCTTGCAGGGGCAGGGTTTCCCAGGCGACGGTCTTGCCCTTCAGGTCGGCAGGGCTGCTTACGCCGCGGGCCAGAATGCCGTCTGCCCCGTCGGAATAGTCCGAGATCATGATGATTTTTAGCGACGGGTCTTGGGCCGCCATGACGACGGCATCGGGGCCGCCCGTCCAGGCGAGATCCAGGCGATCGGCCAGCAGCGCCGTGTTGACATCGGTGGCCACTTGAAAATAGGTGTCGTTGACCGTGATGCCTTCTTCTTTGAAAAAGTCTTTGGCAACGGCGGCATAGTGCCCCGCAAAGCCTGGCCAGGGCGAGGAACCCACGACCAGCGGTTTGCCAGAGGGGGCAGAGGCAGCAGGCGTGGTCGAATCAGTGGCGGATTGCTGGGGATTGCAAGCGACCAGCAGCCCAAAGGTGACGATGGCAAGCAGACAAAACTGGACGAACCGGCGGGTCAGTCTGAACATGGCGTTTGGCAACTGCAACAACAAGTGACGAACACAGAAATGGTGAAAACAGAAATAGCGAAAACTGAGGTGGCGAAAACTGAGGTGGCAAAGACGGAAATGGCGAAAACTGAGGTGACGAACACAGGAGCGAGGGTTGATTTCTAGAATTATGAACGTTGATAGAGCTAGGAGACAATGCGGGAAGAGTCTAGCGATGGGCGATCGCCCCTCAGCCGTCTTAACCCTACCCAGCCCAGCACCGCAACCCCCAGCGATACCCAGCCCGTCATCGGCTTCAGCAGCAGAAAGCCACCGATGGCGAACATCGCCCCAAACAGCAGGAAACTAGCCGCCAGTGTCCGCAGCAGGTCTTTTCGCAAATCCTGAGCCGGGGCCAGGCCGGTGCGCGATCGCTGCCGGGCCCAGCCAGGACCACCAGGGCGAATCTTGGCATAAAAGGCATCCAGCGTTTCGTCCGATTCGGGTGGCGTGAGATACATCACGCTGACCCACACCATCACCGAAATCGCCGAAGTCACCATCAGCCGCACGCCAAAATCCTCAATCCGCAGCACAGGGACAACGCTCGTCAGCAGCCCAATGACAAACCCCGTCAGCATAGCCGCCAGTTCCGCTGCGGCATTGATTCGCCACCAAAACCAGCGCAAGATCAGCACCAACCCCGGCCCAGTGCCAATAGCAATGACCAGACGAAATACCGTCGTCACATCGGCCGCGAAAAACGCTGCTGCCCCACCCAGCACCGTCACCAACACCGAGGCCAGCCGCCCCACCAGCACCAGTTCCGCCTGGGATGCGGCGGGCTGGATGAACCGTAAATAGAGGTCATTCGTGAGATAAGACGCGCCCCAGTTAATCAGCGTGGACACGGTACTCATAAACGCCGCCAGCAGCGAGGCCACCACCAGCCCCAGCAGCACGGGCGGCAAAAAGTCGAGCATCAGCCGGGGATAGCCCAGTTCTCGGTCTTCCAGCATGGGATAGAGGGCGATCGCTGCTAGGGCCACCACCACCCAGGGCCAGGTGCGAATCACGTAATGCAACAGGTTGAAAAACCAGGCAGCTTTCTCGGCTTCGGCCTCATCTTTTGAGGCCGCCAGCCGCTGGATAAACTCGCCGCCGCCATCGCTGCGCCGAAACGACCACCACTGCACCGCGGCATAGGCGGCAAAGGTCGTCAGGCTAATGCCCGCCGCATCGCTCCAGCAGAAGCCGCCATCCTTAAACCCAAACGGCAAAAACGCCAGCACGTCGATATCCGTTGCCTGCTGAGCTTGGGCCAGCAGCGGAGCCATGCCACCCATTTCGCCAATGGCGTAGGCCGCCACGATAAACGCTCCCACCAGCGCCAGAATGAACTGGAAAAAGTCCGTCGCCACCACGCCCCACAGCCCGGAGAAGCCCGCATACAGAAGCACCAGCAGGCTGACCCCGACCACGCTCCAAAGTTTGGCGCTGTCTCCCGGCGTAATGCCTACGCTCTGCCAGAGTTGCAGCGCGTCCACCACCTTCACCATCGCCAGCATGGCGTAGCCGATGCCGATGCAGTTGATGGGCACGGCAAACAGAAACGCTTTGATGCCCCGCAGCAGGGCTGCCGGACGGCCGCCGTAGCGCATCTCCGTGAGTTGGGCATCGGTCACGATTTCCGAGCGTCGCCACAGCCGCGCAAACACGTAAATCAGAATCAGGTGAGAAATGCCGAAGCTCCACCATTCCCAGTTGCCGACGATGCCGCGAGTGCCCACTACACCTGCCACATAGAGCGGTGTGTCGATGGAAAACGTCGTGGCGGCCATACTCGTGCCCGCCAGCCACCAGGGGAGCGATCGCCCCGACACAAAGAAATCCACCAGGCTGCCCGACCCCTTGCGCGTCAGGTAGAGTCCCAACCCTAGCGAGGCGACGAGGTAGAGCAGGACAATGAGCCAGTCGATCAGTTGCATGAGGGGAAAGAATCAGGGACTAAGGGCGCAGGGCAAGTACCATCAGGCGGTGGCTAGCTCTCGAATCACTGCCTCGATGGGACGCGGGTTCCAGCCGAGGTCGCGGCGGGCCTTGGAGCCATCGACGCGGACGCAGCGATCGTAGAGATAGTGAACCCGTTCGCGGCTGATTGGGGGTTGCCACTGGAGCAGGCGGCCAATGGGGTCGAGCAGGTTGCCGACGACGCGCACCACGGGCGGCGGAATTTCCGCCGGGGCAGGCACGCCAGCGGTTTCGCTGAGCAGGGCAAACATCTCGCGGGTGGTCATTTCGCCCGTGGAAATGATGTAGTGTTCGCCGCGTGGCGCTTTTTCCGCCGCCAGCAGCATCGCCGCCACCAGGTCATCGACGTGGACGATGCCGGTGATGCGATCGCCCCCCGCCCACACCTTCAGCTTGCCGTTGAGAAACGTCTTCACCACGGGCCCAAAGTGCGGATCGTCGGGCCCAAAAATCCCCGACGGCATCACGCTAACGACGTGAAAGCCCTCACTCGCCGCCCGATCCACCAACTGCTGCGCCAGATACTTGGTTCGGTCGTAGGCCGAGGAAAATCCTTGCTGCGTTCGCTGAAAGGTTTCGTCAATCACGCGCCCTTGGGTGTCGCCGTAGATGCCGATGGTGCTGCAATAGACCATCTTGGGCACATTGAGCGATCGCGCCGTTTCCAGCACCGCCCGCGTCCCGTCCACATTCACCCGCTCCATCCGCGCTGCGTCTACAATACCCAGTTCCACATAGGCCGCCGTGTGAAACACCACGTCTGCGCCCTGCATGGCGGTGGTCAAGGCAGCGCGATCGCCCACATCGCCGTAGACATACTCCACGTCGCAATCCGCCAACCGCGATAGATCGCTGCTCTTTCGCACCAGCGCCACCACCGTATCGCCCCGCTGCTTCAGCGCCTTGACCAAGTGCGATCCCGTAAAGCCCGTTGCGCCAGTAACAAATGCTTTCATATAAGGTTCAGGAGTCCAGGTTGCAGAAATCAAGGGGTCGTGGGCTAGGAATTCAGACTTTGGAGAACGAGTTGCAGGACGTAAATGCCCGCAATCAGGTGCCAACCCCCAATCCAAGCTCTAAAATCCCAAATCTAAAATCCCAAATCCCTAGCTCACGCCATTCTCTTCTAGAGACACTGCGCCGTTGGTGTCGAGTACCTGGATAAAGCAGGTGCCGTTGGGAAACACGCGCACGTAAAAAGTGGAGCCGCTGACGATGCCGTAGGTCGTGCTGCCGTCGGGGTTTGCCAGCGTGGCCAGCCCTCCCGGCTGGCTGGTGGCGATCACTTCACTTGGTTTTCTGACGATTTGCAACACGCTCTGTCCGTTTTGCTGCGCCACTTCTGCCAGATGGTTGGGGGTGTTGCAGCGGGCCGTCGGCGGAATGGACTGATTCGGCGACTCGGTAGGGACGGGCGCTTCGGCGGGGGCTTCGGCCGCGGGTGCGTCAGCAGGAACCTCAGTCACTTCCCTAACACCCGCTTGGGGACCCCGATCGCACGCCGCAGCAAACAGCAAGGCACCAAGGCTGGCGATCGCCAATTGAACCGTCCGAGAGCAGATGTAGGAGATTCGTTTCATGAGAGGTATCCAGCGTCATCCAAATCTTCCCCATCATTGTACGCAGAGATGACCCAGGCAGATTGTCAGACGGCAACCAAACGCCACCGCCGAAATCTGGTAGGGTTTTATTTTCACTCAGGCATCGGGGTTGGGCGCATGGTCATGTTAGAAGGACGAGATTTGTTGAGCATGGCAGACTTGAATACTGCCGAAGTCAGCGCCATTTTGGAACTAGCGGCAGACATGAAGGCTGGTCGCGCCAGACCCCGCTGCGAAAAGACCCTGGGGCTGCTGTTTCAAAAAGCCTCAACGCGGACGCGAGTGAGCTTCTCTGTGGGCATTTTTCAACTGGGGGGACAGGTGCTGGATCTCAATGCCAGCGTCACTCAGGTCAGCCGGGGCGAACCCGTGATTGATACGGCCCGCGTGCTGGATCGCTATCTCGACATCGTGGCCATTCGCACCTTCGACCAGAAGGAGCTAGAAACCTTTGCCCACTACGCCCAGATTCCGGTGATTAACGCGCTCACCGATTGGGAGCATCCCTGCCAGGTATTGGCGGATTTGCAGACGGTGCAAGAAGAATTCGGCACGCTAGAGGGGCTAACGCTGGCCTACGTGGGCGACGGCAACAACATGGCGCACTCGCTGATGCTGGGAGCCGCGCTGGTGGGGATGAACGTGCGCGTAGCCAGTCCCGCCGATTATCGACCCCATCCAGATATCGTCGCGCGGGCGGCGGCCATTGCGGGCGATCGCACCGAAGTCCTAGTCACTCTCGACCCAGTTCAGGCGGTTCAGGGGGCCCATGTCGTCTACACCGATGTGTGGGCCAGCATGGGGCAAGAAGACCTGGCCGAAAGCCGCGTCCCCATTTTCCAGCCTTACCAGGTCAACGAGGCGCTCATGGGCAAGGCTGACGGATCGGCAATCGTGCTGCACTGCCTGCCTGCCCACCGCGAAGAGGAAATTACCGCTGCCGTGATGGAAGGTCCCCAGTCTCGCGTGTGGGATCAGGCAGAAAACCGACTCCATGCTCAAAAGGCGCTCATGGCGCTGCTGCTGGGGGCCGCTTGAGTTGAGAAATTTTTGAGAAATTTCAAACTGAGAATTTGGTGCGCTCCGCACTGCCAAAAAGGCGCTCCTCCGAAAGCAGAAGAGCGCCCTTGACGATTGGACTAACTAGCAATCCCTAGTCGAGAATCAGGTACCCCTAGAGGTCGCCAGCGGACGACACTCTGGTGCAGAACCTAAGCTTCTGCTTGGGCTTTGCGCTTGCGACGAGCGGCAATCGCAGCACCCGCAGCTAGCACCGTGCCCGCAATGGTGGCAGGCTCAGGCACAGATGCCGCAACCACCTTGAAGTCTGGTCCGTTGAATGCCGCACCGTTGGCAATCAAGCGCAGGCGATTGGTTCTAGCACCGTTCAGCCACAGACCCTGAGCACCCACCCGTTGACTGTGATTAATTTCAACAGTATCGATGCTGTAGCCTGCATAGTTAGAGGTGCTGCTATCTAGCAGATACTCAGCCAGCTTGTTGCCCGCATCATCCAGCGCCTGCACCAGCAAACTGCTGTTCATGCCACGCTCCCAGAAAAAGAAGCGGTCGGTCGCCCGGTTAAAGAACAGGTCGATAACGAAGCTGCCTCGATCTTCGGTATCGATAATGTTGTTCAGATTAAGGTTGCCCAAACTCGCAACAATGCTGGCATTGGTCGCCGCCTCCAGAACAACACCCGATGCATTATCGCCCCTGTCAGAACTAGCAGCACCTGTGTCACCACCCGTCCACGAATCGTTATGGATAATATTGGCACCTGAGACTAGCTCAAAAGAGCCATAGGTAGTTCCTAGGGCGGCCGTTAGGCTGTCGGTGGTTGTCACCGAGTTCAACCAAATGTCGCCTTTAGGAGCACTGCCTGTGAAGCTGGTGCTGAAGCTAAAAGGTGCGAAGGAAATGCCTGCTGCCCCAGCCGGCGAGGCAAACAGCGCCAGAGCAGTACCAGCGGTCAGCCCAGCCCAGGTAAGGATACGCTTGATGTTCATCATTTGCTTTGACCAGTAGTTTTTGCGGTTGAGAGGTCGAGTCGCGATGCATAGAGAACAGAGAGGTAGCACTCTGAACCTCGCCGTGCTTGTTGAGGAACGCTCGATATGCACCCACTTAGCTACCCATGCTAGCCGCAGGATTTCGCTCGCGTCTCTGGGGTAAACCCATATTTCACCGCATCTTTAATCGAGTCTGTCAGACTGGGGAAAATACTGAGACAAGCCATTTTTTGCCTCAAAAAGCATACCTCTAGACTGACACAAACCCCGTATATCCCGAAGGTTTTGTCTTAAATTTTCACCTTTACAGAGCCAAATAGGCCCCCATTGCTAAGCAGTCGTAATTTTAAGTGCTGCTTTGCGAAATCTGAGGCTGCCCCCCGTAGCCGCCTGGACTGGCCTCCAAAAATCGGCTCAAAAGCATTACAAATGTAACGGCGGGCGTGTTTCAGAACAGGGTATATTAGCTTCGCCTATGTAATGTCCTGGTAATGTCCTGGCAGCCAGGCTAAAGCCAAGGGTGGCTGAAGAATTATGGTGATCGACGAATCAAGTGGACAGGCAAGTCCGGTCAATGCTCGGAAAACCGATATTTTCGACGTATTTGGCTTTAAGCATTACCTTGGGCCAAATCCCTACCTGGAACGGGGGGCTTTGGTGTTTCGGCTGGCGCTGACGGGACATCGAGCGCCGCCGCCGTTGGGTGATTATGTAGAGGCGATCGCCCAGCGATATCCCAAAATGGCGCTCACCGAATACCAGTCCTACGCCGACTTGTTTGTGCAAACCGTGGTCGAGGTCGGCAAGCTGGACATGGATTTGCACTGTGAGCTGTGGAGCCTCCAGCCCACCGAGCCGACGACGATCGCGGTCGAGTCGATCCACGAGTCCACCAGCTATGGCACGGTCTACGCAGTTTGGGACTGGTTCGAGGCGATTTCCAATGGACAGCCCTTTCAGCTTGAAGACCAGATTGCGCTGCTGCAAACCCGCTTTCGCCGATCGGTCTACGGCGGCCCTACGATCTACGCCCTGCTGCGGGCGGCTCATAACCAGGGCATTCCCGCCTTTTATCTGCCCGATGAGGGACTAATGCAGTATGGCTACGGCAAAAAGCTGGTGCGGGGGGTTGCCACGACCTTCGACTGCGATAGCCACGTGGATTCCGACTTTACAACCCGCAAAGACGACTGCAAGGCCTTTCTCAGCACGCTGGGTTTTCCAGTGCCCCAAGGGGCGATCGTTTCCACGCTGAAGGAAGCGCTGAAGGCAGTGCAGTCGATCGGTTACCCGGTCGCGGTCAAGCCTGTGGTCGGGCACAAGGGCATTGGGGTGACGGCCGACGTGCAGGACGACAGCGAACTGGAATTTGCCTTTGACCGAGCGGTTGAAGCCCACGAGGACGGCCAACCCATTGCGGTCATTGTTGAACAGAGCATCTCCGGGCTGGATCATCGGCTGCTGTGCGTGGATGGCAAGTTTGTCGCCGCCACCCAGCGCCGCCCCGCCTCAGTCACAGGCGACGGGCGCTCCACCATTGCCGAGCTAATTGCGCTGGAAAACCGCAAACCAGAGCGGCTCGACACGCCTACCTCGCCCCTGGGCAAGATCATCGTGGACGAGTCGCTGGAACGCTATCTATCGGAGCAGCGGCTTGACCTCGACAGTATCCTCGATCCAGATGAAGTCATCTACTTGCGAAAGGTGGCGAACCTATCGTCTGGCGGGGTCAGCATCGACGCAACCGAGCAGGTTCACCCCGACAATATTGTGCTTGCCCAGGATATTGCTCAGCATTTTCGCCTCGTCTGTCTCGGCATTGATGTGCTTACGTCCGACATTTCGCGCTCCTGGAAAGAGGGCAACTTCGGCATCATCGAAATCAACGCCGCGCCGGGGGTTTATATGCACCTGCGTCCAGCCGTCGGCAACAGCATTGATGTGGCTTCGCGGATTTTAGAAACCTTTTTTGAATCGGGGCAAGCTGCCCGCATTCCCATTTTCACATTCAACTATCTGCCGCTTAAGGAACTGCAAGAGCTAGTTGATCAAATTTTGGTGAACTATCCCAACTGGACAATTGGGGCCATTTGTCGGGATGCCGCCTTCGTCAATCGCTCTCAAAAAGCGCTGACGGGTTCCTATAACACGAAGGTACAAAGCCTGTTGCGAAATCCTAAGCTGGACTTGCTCATTGCAGAATATGACGAAGTGACGCTGGAGCAAGAGGGCTGCTTTTATGACAGCAGCAACATTGTGATTCTGGACGCACCCACAGAACCGGAGAAGGTGCTGTCCCGCAATGTCGCTGACGGCGCAACCGTGGTGATTAAAGAAGGCAACACCATTTCTCGGCGGCGAGAAGGGCTGGTAGAAACCTATGAGCTGGCAGAGGAAGAGCCTTTTCAGCGGGTGTATTGGAAAGAAATCTCCGCGATCCTGTCAGAAAAGTAGCCCGGCCCGTTGCCAGGCAAGACCGCAGCAGCAGCGCTTCAGTCTGTCTACACCCATTCTTGAGGCGATGGATGGGTCAGGGCTGCGTGACCAGCAGTGTGACCGTGTAGTCTGCTGGGGAAGATGGGCCGGTTGTAGGGTAGGGGAGCAGATCGATCAGCTTCACCGTCAGTCCATTCACTGACCGAGCGGCGGCCTCGTCGCCCGGTCGCTGAGTCAGCAAGAGGTCTTGGGCCGGTTGACCCGGCTGGCTGAGCGTGACGATGACTTCCGCCTGCCCCGGCCACACGCAGGTTACATCGCTGGGGCATCGCGAATCTTGTTCCACCCGCACAAAGGTGAGCGTCTGCTGATTGGGCAGGGTGGCTGTGCCGGCCAGGGGCAGTTGAAATGGGCTGTCTGGCTGGACGATTGTTGGCGCAGGCGGGAGGCTAGAGGAAACAGGCGGCGGCACCAGTGGCGTACAGCCCAGAACCAGCGAGGCAAAGAGCAGCGACACCAACCAGGCGGGCTGAGACACTTGTGAAGACAAGGGGCGACAGGGCATGGCTAGCGATGCTCCAGGGCGAGGTCGCGGAGGCGAGACAGCAGCGGTTGCAGCGACGGCGGGGCAGTGAGATCGGTGACGGTGAGGGACTGGTGGCGATCGCCCTCCTGAAGCTCCAGACGGTAGGTCATGACATCCGGCGGCCCGGCACTAGTGGCTGCCAACTGGCTAGGCTGCATCTCCATTACATGAGACTGTTGCACCAGGGCTTCTAGTTCCGAGGCTTCTCCCGGTCGCAGCGTGCGAGTATCCACACTGTAGGCTAGCCGCAGGTTGGCAAAGCCGCCGCTGGATTGGAAGTCGATTCGCATAGGAAACAAGGAAGGAAGTGACAGAATGCGGACAATGATTTTATGGTACGGCAGCCAAATGTCCGGGGCGGAGGATTGTCTGGGGCGGAGGATTGATTGAACCCATTGAAGCTGCTAACGGCTGATTGCGCCCACCCAACCTTAATCTCTGCGGCTGGTGTAGCAGGCGACCACGCGGCCGGCTCCGCGAAACTGGCTAAAGTAGGCGCGGCTGACGGCATCGCCCTGTTCCGACAGGACATCAATGCCAATGCCGTTTCGCCCTTGGTCTTTGCCAGAACTGTGAAGGTATTGCCCGTCGCCCAGGTAGAGGCCAACGTGGGTGCAGCGGTCGGGGCGGCCAAAAAACACTAGGTCGCCGGGCTGGAGGTCGGCCATAGGAATCGGCTGCACAAATGCTTCCTGCTGGTAGGCATCGCGGGGCAGCCAGATGCCCGCCGAGGCAAAAGCCGTTTGCACCAGCCCAGAACAGTCGTAGTTGGGGCCGACTGTGCCGCCCCAGAGGTAGTGGTTGGGCTGGGCCATGGCCTGGCGAGCAAAGGCAATGACCTGGGGGAGGCAGGCGTGGATGTCGTCGGTGCTGAGGGCGATCGCCCGATAGGGAGCCTCCGCCACCGTCAGCAGATCTAAGTCTTCCACCGCCACCCAGCCCGGATAGTCATCTTCACACAGCACTACAGAGATCGCGCTGCGGGTCGGGTCGGCGCTGGCATCGGGCAGCGGCGGCAAGATTCGCAGGTATCGTCCGGCTACCGCTTGCGTCGCCAGATCTTTGAGCGCGGGCGAGTCATAAAGATTGAGATTTTCGAGACACTGATAGGCGAAGGTGCGATCGCCCGCAAAATCAGCTTGAATAGACGCAAGGGAAACCATGTCGTACCGGGAAATAAGGCAGGGCTAATCTGCTTTAGCACTCGATCGGCAGTGAAACCCTCAATTCAGAGGAACCCTACTCAACCCTGCTTGGATTCAACTCTTCTTATACTAAGCCGCTGTAGTAATAAGCTGCTGTAGTAGGCCGCCCACAGTCCGCTGCCTTGAATTGCCACAGCCTGCCCTATCCTCCCCCCTTGCCTCCATGCCGTTTTTTCAGCGCGACGACCAGCTTGCCCCACAGGGCGATCGCATTCTTGCCGCCACCCGAGCCGAATTCCCCAGCCTCGCGCCCAATCAAATTGCTTTCACCTGGCTGGTGTATCGACCGCCCATTCCCGTCAACACTGGCGGCGCAATTTCGCCCCAGCAGTTCTGGCAATATCCCGTCAGCGGCTATTCCTATCGTGGCGTAGAGCTCATTTACCCCGCCAGCGTGGTCAAGCTGTTTTATCTGGTGGCGGTGCAGGAGTGGCTAGAGCAGGGCATGATCGCGCCCTCCAGCGAACTGGATCGGGCCATCCGCGACATGATTGTGGACTCCAGCAACGACGCGACGGGGCTGGTGGTGGACATGCTGACGGGCACCACCAGCGGCCCCGAACTGCCCATCGAGCCGTTTGAAACCTGGAAATATCAGCGCAATATTGTGAACCGCTATTTCAAATCTCTGGGCTGGGAAGAACTGGACACAATTAATGTGAATCAAAAAACCTGGTGCGATGGTCCCTACGGGCGAGAGCGGGCCTTTTATGGCGAACTCATGGAAAATCGCAACCTGCTGACGACCGAGGCCGTGGCGCGGCTGCTGCACAGCATCGTGGGCGGCGTGGCGGTCAGCGGCGAGCGATCGCAGGCCATGATGCGCCTGCTGCACCGCAGCCTCAACCCCACGGAGCTAGCCGCCGACCCCGAAAACCAGGTGACGGGCTTTTTGGGCGGCGGCCTGCCGCAGACGGCGCGGCTCTGGTCGAAGGCGGGGCTGATGAGCCGGGTGCGCCACGACGCGGCCTACATCGAACTGCCGGATGCGCCGCCCTACCTGCTGGTGGTGTTCACCGAAGGGCGCGACCATAGCCAGAACGAGGCGATTTTGCCGTTTATTTCCCAGCAGGTAGCGGCGGCCATGATGGAGTTGGGAGTCCGGGGTTAGGGCATGAAGCGGAGGGTGGCGATCGCCCGGTCGTAGGCCTGGCGATACTGGGCATCGGATTCGCCCGTGCCCACCTGGTTGAGCGTGATCAGCACCCAGTTCTTGCCGTCGGGCGTGGGCACTAGCACCTGCTCCATGTCATAGAGGCCGCTGGAGCGAAAGGCGATCGCCTGCTGCCCCGCCACGGTGACTTCCTGAACCTCACGCACGTCTGTAAACCAATCGCTCTGGGCGATCCAGTCGGTGGCAGAGAGTCCCTCTGGGTTGGGCTGGACGGTGACGCTAACATTAGCGGGATACTCCGTGCCGCCCTCATATTCGCCTGCTTGGATGGCGCGGTCATGGTCAATCGTCCAGATCTGCACGGCTTCGCGGGCCACGACCTCCGGCGGAAACTCGGTTTCGCCGTGGGCCACAAACTGGTCGGCAGGATAGGCAAACTGGAACCCAAAGCGATCGCTGCGATAGAGTCCCGATTCTGGTGCAGCCGAAATGGGCGAGGGCTGCCCCGTCGGCGTTCCTGTCCCACCGGGGGGCGGCACGGGCGGCGACTGCACCTGGCAAGAGACCGCGGCCACAACCAGCAGACCCAGGCTGAATCGGTGCAGGGCCAGGCGAGCGGAAGACTGGGGGTTGGGGTTCATCATGAGGCTCCGTCGAGTCTGTAGGGGGCTTGCAGATTGAGTAGCTTCACCAGGAAGACGGCGCGTTCCGCAAGACGCGGCCGGCTCAGCTAAACAGGTTGGCGAGAAACTTGGCAGGAAACACGTTGGCGGAAACTATTTCGGAGGGAGCCATTTTGCCAGAAAACACGTTGGCGGAAACCCTCTTAGCGGCAACCCTCTTGGCAGGAAACACGTTGGCGGTAAAAACGTTGGAGGGCGATCGCCCCCACCGCAAAACCATACGATAAAGTCAAAAGGGAACCTCCATTCGCAGTTTGATCCGCACTCTTTATGATCTGCACTCTATAAACCCGGCATAGATCCGGCAAGATGATGAGGCTAGATTGCCCTCTTTGAAGCCCGCACCGCGCTGCGAGTTCCCCCAGCCCTGATTAAAATTTTCAATCAGTCGGCTCCATCAGTCGGTTCCATCAGTTGATTTCATCAGTCGATTGATCCGTCTGCCGCCGACCCCCATCGCTGCTCCCTACCGCCGCTGCCTATGACCGACCTGCCCCCTGCCCCCAACGCGCCGGAACCTCAACGGCTAGGAGACCTGCCAGACCGGCTCATCAAGCAGACGGTGCGCTATACCGACCACCGCTCGGTAGACCGCGACGCGCTCACGCCGATGATGCGGCACTACGCCGATCTGAAAGACGAATATCCCCAGGCGCTGCTGCTGTATCGGGTGGGCGATTTCTTTGAGACGTTTTTTCAGGATGCCATCACCATCGCCCAGGAGCTAGAGCTGGTGCTGACTAGCAAAGACGCAGGCAAGACCGTGGGGCGAGTGCCGCTGGCGGGTGTGCCCCACCACGCCATGGAGCGCTACTGTGCCCAACTGGTGGAGCGGGGCTACGCCGTCGCCATTTGCGACCAGACCGAAGATGCCGCCGATGCCCAAGGGCGGCTGGTGCAGCGCCAGGTAACGCGGGTGATTACCCCCGGCACGGTGCTGGAGGAAGGAATGCTGAACGCCCGCCGCAACAACTACCTGGCAGCGGTGGTGATAGCTGGGACGCACTGGGGGCTGGCGATCGCCGATGTATCGACGGGCGAGTTCCTCACCACCCAGGCCAGCGGGCTGGACCGGCTGACCCAGGAGATTCTGCGGCTCCAGCCCTCCGAAATTCTGCTGCCCACCAACGCCCCCGATCTGGTGGGGCTTCTGCGCCCCGATCCCCGCGCCGGCATCCCCGATCCGCGCCGAGCCGCCGCCCTACCAGAGGCACTGCCGCCCCAGTTTTGCTATACGCTGCGGCCCCAGGCCCCGTTTCAGGCAGCCGAGGCCCGCCAACGCCTGCTGGAGCGCTTCCGCGTGCGATCGCTAGAGGGCATGGGCTGTGAACATTTGCCCCTAGCGGTGCGGGCGGCGGGCGGGCTGCTGCAATACCTGGAAGAAACCTCTGAGCGCCAGCTCGAAGCCGTCCCCACCGAAGCTAACGCTGCCCCGTCCCCCGCCCCGCCCGCAGCTCACGCCTACCCCACCCGCATTCCCCTCCAGCCCCTCTACACCTACACCCTCAGCGATTTTCTGGTGATCGACCACCAGACCCGCCGCAACCTGGAAATTACCCAAACCCAGCGCGACGGCACGTTTCACGGCTCCCTGCTGTGGGCCCTGGACCGCACAGTGACGGCTATGGGCGGGCGGGCGCTGCGGCGCTGGCTGCTACAACCCCTGCTGGATCGATCCGCGATTCAGGCGCGGCAGGACACAATTCAAGAACTGATCGACCAGGGGACTCTGCGCCAGCAGCTTCAGCAGGTCCTCAAGCAAATCTACGACCTAGAGCGGCTGACGGGGCGGGCCGGATCGGGCACCGCCAATGCCCGCGACCTGGTGGCCCTGGCAGATTCCCTCGGCAAGCTGCCAGAGATTGCTGATCTGGTGGCAGTGGGGCGATCGCCCTTTCTGATCGCGCTGCAAACCGTGCCCCCCGTGATGGACACCCTGGGGCAAACGCTGCGGGCCCATCTGGTCGAAACGCCGCCCCTCTACCTAACCGAGGGCAACCTGATCCGCCCCGGAGTGAATCCCCAGCTCGATCGCCTGCGCCAGAGCATCGAGGCCGACCAGCAGTGGATCGCCGAGCTTGAAACCACCGAGCGCCAGCGCACCGGCATCGCCACCCTGAAGGTGGGCTACACCAAAGCTTTTGGCTACTACCTCAGCATTTCGCGGGCCAAAGCCAGCGCCGACCTGCCCGACGACTACATCCGCAAGCAGACCCTCACCAACGAAGAGCGCTACATCACGCCAGAACTGAAGCAGCGGGAATCGGCGATTTTTCTGACCCGCGAAGCCGTCCATAAGCTGGAGTACGAAATCTTCACGGCACTGCGGCTTCAGGTGGCCGAGCAATCCGAGTCGATTCGCCAGGTGGCGGGGGCGATCGCCGCCCTAGATGCCCTCTGTTCCCTAGCCGAAGTGGCGGTCTATCAAAACTATTGCCGCCCAGCCATCACAGAGTCTCGCCAGATTGCGATCGTAGACGGCCGCCATCCCGTCGTGGAACAATCCCTGCCCGCCGGGTTCTTCGTGCCCAATTCGGCAACCTTAGGGTCTGGAGATCCAGACAGGGGAACCGGGGGCAGCCGGGGGACGATCGCCCCTCCCCCACCGCGCCCGCCCGCCGACGCGCCTGCGCCTACCCCCACGGCTACCCACAGCGCCCCAGACCTGATTATTCTGACCGGGCCCAACGCCAGTGGCAAAAGCTGTTACCTGCGGCAGGTGGGGCTGATTCAACTGATGGCGCAGGTGGGCAGCTTTGTGCCTGCGGCGGCGGCAACCCTGGGAGTGTGCGATCGCATTTTCACCCGCGTCGGTGCAGTAGACGACCTGGCCACGGGTCAGTCCACCTTTATGGTGGAGATGAACGAGACGGCCAACATTCTCAACCACGCCACGCCGCGATCGCTCGTCCTGCTGGACGAAATTGGGCGGGGCACGGCCACTTTTGATGGCCTTTCCATTGCCTGGGCTGTGGCAGAACACCTGGCCACCGACATTCGCGCCCGCACCATCTTTGCCACCCATTACCACGAACTCAACGAACTCGCGTCGCTGCTGTCTAACGTAGCCAACTACCAGGTGGTCGTCAAAGAACTGCCCGATCAGATTATCTTTTTGCATCAGGTGCGGCCCGGCGGCGCAGACAAGTCCTACGGCATCGAAGCGGGTCGGCTGGCGGGGCTGCCAGCTTCGGTCATCGAGCGGGCGCGGCAGGTGATGGGGCAGATCGAGCGCCATTCCCACATTGCGGTAGGGCTGCGGGGCGAGTCCAGTCCGGCCGAGTCGTCCGAGCGGGTGCCGAGCAAAACCGCCAGTCGCCGCTCCCGCCTGCGAGAACCCGCGGGCCAGCTAAATATCTTCACCGGATGAGCATTTTCATTTCAATGGTTGACCTGAGGCGATTTTCGACGGGCGTTCAGACCGTAACGAGTGGGGCGATCGCCCTGCTGAGCGCCTTCACCCTATTGGGCTGTGCCTCTGGGCCGATGGCCAGTTCACCCGCACCCAGTGCCCTGCCCAGCGCCCTGCCCAGCGCCGCACCGCCCAGTCCCATCGCCCAGTCCACCGCTCCCACCGCGCCGCCCCTCGTGGTGCAATCCCCGTCCCGCTCTGCCGAGGAACTGTGGGCCCTGCTGCGACAGGAATCGGGAGTCGTGGTGCTGTTTCGCCACGCCCGCGCCCTAGGAACAGGCGACTCTGGATTTCAGCTTACTGAGACCGCGTGGTTCGTTGCGTGTTTCGCCACGCCCGCGCCCCAGGAACAGGCGACCCACCCGCCTTTCGGATCGACGATTGCTCGACCCAGCGCAACCTGGACGCAGCGGGGCAGCAGCAGTCGCAGCAGTTGGGTGAGACCTTTCGGCAGCGGCAGATTCCGGTGGCGCGGGTGCTGTCGAGCCAGTGGTGTCGCAGCCTAGACACAGCGCGGCTGATGGATCTGGCCCCGGTGGAGCCGTTCCCCGTGCTGAACTCATTTTTTGGCGATCGCACCACAGAACCCCAGCAGACCCGCGCCCTCCAGCAGTTCATTCTGGATCAGCGCAACACCCCCGGCGTGGTCGTGCTGGTTACCCACCAGGTCAACATCACCGCCCTGACGACCCTCGTGCCCCGCGAGGGCGAAGCCGTCCTCGTTCGCGCTACGCCCCAGGGCGAGATTGAAGTTCTCGGAAGAATTTAGCGAATATCTGGGCTAATTTTCTGGGCTAATTTTCTGGGCTACTTGCCTCTGGCGTAGCTCCAGGGAATCATCGGGTCTTGGGCAATGCGCCGAGAAACCGCAAACGCGCCGTAGCGATTCAGATGGCTGGGGTCAGAGAAATAGTCGTACTGATCCAGCCAGATTTCGCCCAGGTCGCGGAAAACCAGGCTGGGGCTGTCCAGATCCTCGCGCAGCAGGTATTGGCGGAAGGTCTGCTCGTGCTGGCGGCGCACCGGGTCGAGGTATTCATCCGTCAGCGGCAGGTTGATGAAAATGACGGGAATATTGCGATCGCTCGCCAGCCTCAGCACCGACTGAAACGCCGCCGCCTGCACGCCCTCAATCCGAAAATCCGTATAGTCGCCATCGTAGCGGCCCTGCACGCGGGCATACTCCTGGTAGTAGGTGGCGGGGTTGAACCGCAGCGCCAGGGGCAAAAAGCCGTCGAAGTCGATCAGGTCGCGCCCCGCCTCCACCAGGGACTCGGCCGAGTCGGCGGGCAACCGCGAGGGCATCGGGCTGCGGCCCGGCGGGGGGGCCGCAGACACGGCGCTGGGGGACTCTGGACGAACCCGCTGCTGGAGCGCGTCCTTAAGGCGATCGCGCTGACCAAACACCGCCGAGCGATCGCCCAGTTGCCGACTCAGCCAGCGGTCGAGGGTTTGATAGCTGTCGCGCAGCGTGGTGTTGAGGGTCGGTGTCGGTTCTGCGGGTTCCGCTGGGGTTTCAAAATCCTCCGGTAGCACCTGGGGTCGCGCCAGCGTGCCCGCCAATAGCTCCCGATAGGCAGGCGACACCGCAATGCCGTTGTAGGTGACATCCACCGCGCCGCTGTTGAAGGCCCGCGCCCCGTCGGCCCACAGAATCAGCCTCGGCAACTGGTTGGGCTTTAGCACCTGCCGCAAAATCGCGTCCACCACCTGCGCCGTTGCGCCGTTGACCCCAAAGTTGAACACCGACACATCGGCATAGCCCAGGGTCGCCAGTTCCCGCTGGAGCGCCACCGGGTCAACCCCCCGCAGGGCCCGCGAACTACCCACGATCAGCACATCGGGCGGGTTGCCCGTCTGCCGCAGCCGCTCGTAGTAGAGCATCAGCTTCTCGTCGAGCTGGCGACTATTGAAGGTGGGGAAGGGCAGCCCCGCCGCCAGCACCTCGGCCACCGTCTGCGGCTCGGTCGCGCTGACGGGCGTGTAGGGCAGCGATCGCGACGAGATCTGCACCTCTGGCGAGGGCGACGGGTTGGGGGTGCTAGACTCCCCTTCGGCTTCCTCATTGCGAGTAAAGCCTGATAAATCAAAGATGCGATCGCCCTCGGTCTGCGGCTCTGGGCTGGGCGATTTGCGTAGCGCTCCCGGTGGGAATCGCCCGTCGTCGGCTCCGGCTTCAGCAGCGGTCGCCGAGGGGTTCCGGCTTGGCGGCAAGGCCAGCGACGGCACCTCATCCACCGCCACAAACCGATCCGGCTGGGTCGTTTGCTCAGGCTGCTGCAAGAGTCGCGCCAGATGCCAGTCTGCCTGCACCGCCAACAGCAGCCCTGCCGCCCCCCACACCGCTGCTAGGGCCCCATTCCGATAGCTGCGGCCGTCCGAGCGCCAGGCTTCCGAGGAGTCGTCTGCGGGGGCATCCTCCGTGGGAGCAAACAGGTGCGTTTTCACCAACGCCCGCCGAATCGACGCGCTGAGGCGATCGCACCAGCGCTGCCAGACGGTTTGCAGATCTGCGTCGGAGCGCAAGATCAGGTCGCCGCCAGGGGTCAGCAGGTCGCCCACATAGGCATCGGTGGCCGCAAATTCTGGCGCTGGCTCTGGCACCACGCGCGATCGCGGCGCAAAATCCACCCCATAGCTCCACAGCGGCCGCTTTTGTCCCGCACGCCGCCCGTAAACCCGCACACCGGCCAGTTGCGGCAAATTCAGATCCCGCAGAAAGCGCACCACCGTCGTGCCAACCCGCCGCTGGTCTGGACAGACGGGCGCATCGCTCATCACATGCAGCAGATAGCGCTGGGCGTGGGTGGGTGCATCCGATGGTACGCTGCCATCGGGCTTGGGCAAAAGCTGGACACGGATGCCGCCCGTCGCCAACTGCTGCGTCAGGTCGGGGTTGAGCAGACGATTCAGCAGAAAGGCGATCGCCCCCCAGTCGCCCCGCTGGGCCAGGGTCAGCGTCGAGTCTGCCAAGTGCGGCTGCTGGCTGGCGGGCAAATCCAGCCATTCCACCCAGGCCGGCGTTTCCTGATGCAATACCTGGCCGTAGACCGTCGCAGCATGGATGCCCTGGGGCGCGATGGATTGCAACACAGCCCCCACGCCCGCTTTCACTGCCGCTCGGTCGGGGGGATGGGGCGCAAGGCTGCTTTGGGGCAGGGGGCTACAAAACAGGTGCAGCGTCGAGTCCCGCAGCGTTGCGGTAGACACCTCGCCCTCCAGCATCTCCAGCACCGGGTTGAGCAGGCGCGTCAGACTGCCCACGTCGCCCCAGCGGGCCCACTCTCGCAGCATGGCATCGGGCGGTGTCAGATCGACCTGGAGCATCCAGTCAGGCTGGCTTTCGCCCGCCACCTGCACCCGCACCACCGCATCCCGAAAGCCCTCTAGCCGCAGATCGCGCAAATGTTGAGCCAGCGGCTCCGCCAGCAGAGAGGAATCCAGCGAATAATTCGCCTCGCACAGCACCCAGAGCCGCTGGGGTGGGGGTTCCGGTGCGGCATCGGGATCGGGCCCTGGGGCGAGGCGCAGCGGCTTGACGGTTGCCCTCACGGATATGCCAAAGCTGCTGAGGTGGTCGCTCAGGTAGCGGGCGATTCCCGCAGGGGTCGCTTCGCGAATCGCCCCCGGATGCCCCTGCCGCGCCAGACCCAGGGTTGACCCAGAGAGCGCCGCATCGCCTTCGACCGAGCGATTCCCAGAGAGATCGCTACGCGAATCGCCCGACAGCAGCCCACCAAAGCCAACCTTTGAAACAGACCTAGATCCGGCACTGACCGTCGCCAACTGCCCGCCCCGCTGCGACGAGGACTCTGGGGACTCTTCCGCCAGCAGTTGTTCCCCAAGAAACTGCTGGAGCTGATAGTCCAACTGGTGCAGATCAATCGAAAACGACCAGTCCGGCAACGACTGTCCGGGTCGCCGACCGTAGAGATAAATTTGATAAATCGTCGGCTGTCCGGCGGGCACCAGCGTATTCAGGTCAACCTTCCGCAGCGCAGGCAGCAGCCGCCCCACGATCGCCCCCCGGTCGGGGCAGGGCTGCGCCTCACAGAGAATGTGCAGATGATTGCCGCGCAGGCGAAACTGGACGCGCTCCTCCGTCAGCCCCGTGGTATCGCGAAACCACAGTGCCAGCGGCGACGTTCCCGGCGGATGCTTCTGCTGCAAATCAGACATCAGACGTTGCGTGACCCTTCAATCCAGGCGTGCCGCTAAAACGGCGACCCGGCCCAACCGTAACCGCAGGTTCAAAGACCCCATCGACGATTTCATTCTAGCGGCCAGGGCGATCCTCGAAGGGATCGCTTCGCGAATTGCCCATCGCCCCTTTCTATCGCCCCGTTTTAGCACGGATTTTGCCTGGTGACGCATCGGTCTTGTCGAGGGTGCCAATGGCTAAGTCCGGCCGCCGTAGGACTGCACCCGTTCACCCGGACAGCCCAGACTACGGCGCGATCGCCGATACTCGTCCACAATGCGCCCATAGTCCGCTTTGCCAAAAATCCGGTAGTGCCCCGGATAGACTGTCTCCACAGGCAGCCGCGCCAGCCGATCGTAGGTGGCCAGGTAGGTGGGGATATGGCTGCAATGCAGATCGTCCAGCAGTTCACCGTCGTAGATCACGTCGCCGGAAAAAAAGTCCTGCGTTTTGGGGTCGTAGAGCGCGATGCAGCCCGGAGAGTGGCCCGGCAGATGCAGCACTTCCAGGGCGCGATCGCCCAGATCTAGCACATCGCCCTCATTCAAAATCTGGGTTGGCTCGCAGGCCCGCAGCCTGTAGGTGGTCACCGTAAAGCCCTCGTAGGGCAACTGGTAAAAATCCTCCTGCCGCACCCAGCCCTGCTGCGGCGTACACAGTGCCTCGTAGTCGTCGCCCATCCGCAGGGCGCTGGCCTCGGCCGCATGGATGGCGCGATGGTCAAACTCGTGCATTCCCCCAGCGTGGTCGAAGTGAATGTGGGAGGCGATCGCCAGCAGCGGCTTGTCCAGCAAATCTGCCAGATAGGCCCGCAGGCTGAGTACGCCCAGCCCCGTGTCGATCAGCAAATCGCGATCGCGCCCCTTAATTAGCCACAAATTTGCCCGGTTAAACCAGTAGTAATGCGGCTCGGTGATGAGGTACAGAGAATCGGTGATGCGTTGGGTAGAGAACCACTGATGGATTGGATCGGGCATGGATCTAAATCTGTCTCAAGGTAAACACTCAAGGTAAAAAGGAAATCAGTCATCAGGACGCTTGTCGTCTCTTTGTAATCTCTAACAGATGCTCCGTTCATCTCTCACAGGACTGACGCACTTGCGATAAGCTCTCTGGATTTTGGACAATTTCTCGCGGGCCGCGCCCGCGAGAAATTGTCCAACAGCATAAGTCCAACTGCATAAGTCCTCTCTCAATCATTCGCATCATTTGCGACCGACTAGACCGCCAGCCGTGTTACCCGCAGCATCTCATTGCCGCCTTTTTGCAGTTCGTAGCACACCGGGACGATTTCCACGTAATAGCCCAAGTCGGTGAGGACTTCGCAGACGGGTTCGAGGTGGGGCGATCGCACTCGTTCCAGGGTCAGCAGCGGAAAGATCCGGAGTTCTTGCCCCCGCACCATCAGGGCGGCGATAGAGCGGCAGTGCATCTCCAGGCTGAGATGGTTGGAATAGAGAAACAGCAGGTGAGAGCAGAGCATCAGGTCGTAGGGGCGATCGCTCAGCGGCAGATCGGGCAACTCGCCTACGAGATAGCGTCCTTCGGCCTTGCCCTGGTCATAGTCTGCCAAAAACCGCCGCAGCGCCGTTTCGCGGTTCCGCAGCAGGTCGTCCGGCGACTGGTGATAGCCCCATACCCAGCCATCGGGCGTGTCTTTCACCTGGCGAATGATGTCGCTGGCGCAGGCGTAGAATCGCTGCTCGATTTCCGCGCCGCTGAATTGATAAATCGGGTCGATGGAGATGACCCGATACCCCAACTGGTGCATCTCGGCGTTGAAGCTGGCCGGGCCGCCGCCCGCGTCCAAAATGTCGCGGGACAGGTCGAGGTCGGTCAGGTTAAACATCAGGCGATACTCGGCGAGCGATCGCCCAAAGGGAACGACGTGGCTCAGCTTCACCATGAGAAACACCAAGCGTTGGAGATTGGGAGGATCTAGAGGGGCTAACGGGGCTAACGGCAGAGACTCTGAGACGAAGGGTTGCTGCTAGTCAGCATAGGGGACGGTCGAACCTGAGTATAAAGATTCAGGGAAGAAGTTTTCAGTATTTCCCAAAAAGCATGGGAATATTGACGCAATGGTGTGGGTGGCTCCGTGAACCAAGGGTTCACTTGCTAAAGCGTTTGGTCGGTTGGATGGCTGATTCTGTCTACAGGCATGGCTGTATTATCACGGCGTGAGCGGGGACGCATCTTAACCCAAACGGGATTTGACCGCATCTGGCAGGCTGTGTGCCTTCGGTTTCCGGGCGATCGCCCCACCTACGCGGCAATTGCCCGCTGCACCGAGCCTGGAAACCCCAACGGGCACACGGCGGAATACCTCTCGCCGGAAACCATTTCTCGCATTCTGCGGCCCTGGCTCGACCAGCAGCGCGACCAACTGCGCGGGGTCGATGCGCGATCGCTCGAACAGTTGTTTCGCGCCTTTGGGCTGACGCTGCAACCCGACGACCACCAATCGGCCCAGGCAGTTGCTGACGAAGCCGCGACCGATCCCAACTTCGTCGGGCGGGAAGAGGCGATCGCCGACCTAGACGGACTCCTGAGCCGGGGCTTCAAGATTATCGTGATCCAGGCGCGGGCGGGCATTGGCAAAACGACGCTGGCGCGAAACTATCTCCAGCAAAAGTTTGGCGCAGTGCTGGAATTCCCCATTGCCAAGGCCACCAAGGACATTGCCCCGGTTGAGGCGCTGCTGGAGGAAAAGCTGCGGCAGTTGGGCGAAGAACCGGGCCGCGAGTTTTTCGTGTCGCTGGATCGGCTCAAGCGCAAGCTCCAGGGCGATTCGCAAAGCGATCCCTACGGGAATCGCCTCGGCATTTTGATCGACAACTTGGAACCCGCCCTCGACCCGGACGGACGCTTTATCGAGCCACATCGCCGCTATGTGGAGTTGCTCAACGTGCTGGCCGACCCGTCGGTGCAGTCTACAACGCTGATCACCAGCCGCGAACGCCTGCACGAATATATGGTGTCGGTGCAGCATTATCCGCTGCGGGGGCTAGCCCTGCCCGCCTGGGAAAAGGTGTTTCAAAATCGCGGGCTGCGCTGTGTCGATACCCCTGCGATGCAGGCGCTACACCGGGCCCACGGCGGCAATGCCAAAAGCATGGATCTAATCGGCAGCAGCATCGCCGAAGATTTTGCGGGGGATGTGGCGGCCTATTGGCGGGTCAACCAGACCAACCTGCTGAGCCATTGCGAGCTAGAAGACCAGGTCAACCAGCAGTTCAACCGACTGCAAGAGCTATCGCCCGATGCCTATAACCTGCTGTGTCGCATGGGCTGCTATCGCTATCAGGACGTGCCGACGGTGCCGATAGAAGGGCTATTTTGCCTGCTGTGGGACGTGCCAGAGAGCCGCCATCGCCGCGTGGTTCGAGCGCTGCAAGACCGATCGCTGGTGGAGTGCGAACAGGAGCGCTACTGGCTGCATCCAGTGATTCGCGCCCAGGCGCTCGATCGGCTGGCCAGCACCCCCGACTATGCCACGGCCCACCGCCACGCCGCAGAATTTTGGACCGAGCGGGTGACCACCATCATCACGCAAGACGATGTGCAAACGGCGCTGGAAGCCTACTATCACTACATCGACCGGGGCGACCACGAGGCAGCGGCGGACGTGATTATTCAAAAGCGACCCAACCGCTGGGGCACAAACGAATCGCTGGGGCGATCGCTCTACAAGCGGGGGCTACTGAGTCAGGCGGAGGAGGTGATCCTGGCGGTGGTGGATCGGCTCCCCGACAGCTATCGCCGCGCCAGACTCTACGGCATTTTGGGCGCGGTCTACTACTATTCGTCTGATAATATCCACGAGGCGGTGAGATGCTGCCAAAAAGCGCGGGCGATCGCCCAATCGGTCTTGCAAACGCCCCCAGACGACGATACGGCCTTCAAGCTGCGGCTGGTGGAAATCAACGCCCTGCTGACCATTGGCATCTGCCAGATTGCCCTAGGCGAATACGAAGCGGGCATGGCGGCCCATAGCCAGGTCGAGCAGCTTTGCCAACCGCTGACCGATGCCCGTTACCGCAGGTCGGTCTTGTTTTACATTGCCTATCTCCACCTGCGGCTGGGGAATCGCAAGGCAGCGCGAAACATTGCAGATGACCTCTACACAGCCGTCGAACAACTGGGCGATCACCAATTGCCAAGCTGGGTGACGGAATATCGCCTGTTTTTCTTGGGGCTGACCTACCGGGAACTGGGCGAAATTCAGCGGTCGCGCCTGCTCTATCATCGCGTGCTAGATTTTGGAGAACGCAGCGCTTACGGACAAGCCACCTCCAAGGCGCTCTATGGAGATGCCGCACTCGACACCGAAGAGGGACGCTATGACCAGGCCGTTGCAAAACATCAGGCTTCGATTCAATACCTGCGGGACGTGGGCGCAAAGTATGACCTGGCCGAAGCCTACTACCAGCAAGGGCTGACCTATCGGGCAATGGGCGACACCCACCGCAGCGAAGAAAGCTTTCAGGCGGCAATCGCCCTCTTCCAAAAAACAGACGCGCCCAAGCAGGTCGCCAAAGTGCAGCGGGCGATGGACGGCTCCTAGCGAATCGACTCCACCACCACGGCGATCGCCATCAGGCAAAAGACCAACCCTATCGTCTTGAACAGAGCAGCATCCAAAATGCTCATCAAGAGATGCAGGAGAGGGGCAATCACTAAAACCTTTGACAGCACAATTGCTACCAAAATTCCAAACAGCGTTAGAAGAAAGTATTTCAACACGCGCACCGCAAACCGAAACAGCCAACTGTAGTCAGGATGAGTATTTCTCATAAGTTTCGGGGGGTTCGAGAACTGGTTGCTGATGGCCTTAGTCTAGCGATCGCCCCCCTGTAACACCACCGCCGTTGCCGCTGTTAAGCCAAAAGTTAAGCCAATGAACAACCATAGGACTTACGCAGTTGGAGGATTTTTCGCGGGCTGCGCCCGCGAAAAATCCTCCACAACCCAGAAAACTTATCGCAAGTGCGTCAGTCCTGAACCAACCGGAGAAGCAAACATGCGAGAGTTTTTGCGCGGCGGGACGCGGGCGCTGGGAATTGTAGCCGGATTTTTGCCCACGGCTGTCAGCTTTGGGGCGATCGCCATCCAGGCCCGGCTATCGGTGGAAGCGACCCTGGGTATGTCGGCCTGGATCTTTGCAGGCGCGTCCCAGTTTGCGGCCGTAGAAGGCTTGCGGCAGGGGCTAGCCGCGCTGAGCATCGGGATCACCGTGCTGGTGATGAACCTGCGCCATGTGCCCATGAGCCTGGCGATCGCCCGTCATCGCTATGCCCAGTTCCCCACCTGGCAGCGCTGGCTGCTCTGCCACGGGCTGGTGGATGAAGTTTTTGCCCTGGAAATGTCTGACCCGCAGCGCCCATTTGCCTATTATTTGGGGATGCACTGCTGCTGCTGGGGAGCGTGGGTGGCAGGAACCTGGCTCGGCTGCGTCGTTGGTCTCCAGATTCCCGAACGCTGGCTGACCTTTGCCCTGCCTGCGCTGTTTATTTACTTACTCGTCAACGCCATTCGCCAGCTTCGCCATCCCAATCGCTGGATTGTCCTGGCGCTCAGCCTGATCCTAGCCTTGGGCAGCACCACGCTGGGTTCAACAGGCTTGCTGGTGTCGATTTTGGGCATCGCGGCGATCGCCACGCTGGGAATGCCCGAAGAAAGACCAGGACAGAAGCCGGGATGAAGCTGCATCGCGATCTCGATTTTAGATTGGCGATTTTAGGTTGGGGATTTTAGATTGGCGATTTTAGATTGCCCGCCTACCCAAAATCCAAAATCCAAACCCCTCACTCTCCCACCAACACCTCAATATCCAGCCCATCGAGCTGCCGCATGATCCACTGGTCGAATAGCTCATTCCGCAGGGTTTCCAGCACTTCGGGGTGGTCGAGTGTGGCAGGCAGGACGCGATCCAGCCGGAAGACGCACCACAGGTTTTCTTGCTCGATAAACAGCGGCGGCAGCACATCGCCAGGAGTGGCCGCATCCACGGCAGCGCGGAGGGCATCGGGCAGGCTGCCCCGGCTGAGTAGCCCCAGCATTCCATTGAACAGGCGATCGCCCGTTTGGGAATAGTCCTGCGCCAGGGTCTCGAAACTTGCGCCCTCTAGCAATTGTTGATATAGCTCCTCTGCCAGATCGCGATCGCCCACCGCCAGCCGCGACAGCACAACCTGATCCAAATCCAGCTTGCGCTCAATGAAATATTGCGACAGGTGCGGCTCCGTCAGGCGATCGCGCAGTTGGCGAAGCTGGAGTTCTCGCTGGGTCTGGGTTTGCAGGGCTTCTGCATCCAGCCCTTGAGACTCCAACCAAGTCTGAAACGCGAGGGGATCGGTCAAATCTGCCTGCTGGCGAAAGTGGGCGATCGCCGCCTCCACCGCTGCCCCGGTTGGCTGCCCCGCAGCGCGATCGCCCAATGCCTGATCCAGCACAAACTGCCGCAGGATTTCGCCAATCATTTCGTCCAGCTTGCCCGCTGCCTGCAAATATCGCACCGCCTGGGCAAGAGAAAGCTGCTGCTGGCCGTTGATGACGATAAACGGGGGAGAAGCCGCCATCAGCCTGCCTCCCGTGCCACAAACGCCACCCGCAGCCCGTCGCGGGGGTGGGGCGTGGGGACAATCACCATGCTCAAGTCTTGGTCGGGCAGCAGCGTCCATTGCCAATGCCGCAGCAGGTGGGTGGCAAAGATCTTCATTTCTAGCCGAGCAAATTCCTTGCCCAAACACTCGCGGATGCCGCCGCCAAAGGGCACGTATCCGTAGCGCTGCTGATCGGCCGAGCGATCGCCCAGTTGGGCAGCACTAAATCGCTCTGGGTCAAACTGCTCTGGCTGGGGATAGAGGGATGCATCTTGGTGCGTCGGCCCAATTTGATACAGCACGCTCCAGTTTTTGGGGATGGTGTAGCCACCATAAGCACAGTCTTGCAGCACTGTGCGAAAGCCGCCGCCGACCGGGGGAATACGCCGCAGCACCTCTCGCAACACTTGCTCTAGATAGGTCATTTGTTTCAGCAAATCGAGGCTCAGCGGCGCGGCTGGGTCAAACCCGCGCTGCTCGGCCCGCAGTTTGTCTAGCACGTCGGGCGACTGGGCCGTGAGCAGGCAAAAGGAGGCGATCGCCGAGGTCAAGGTTTCATGCCCTGCAAACAACAGCAGCAAGACTTGATCCTTTAGCTCTTCCAGGCTGAGGCCCTGCCCGTCTTCGTCGCGGGCGCGAATCAGCAAATCCAGCGCGTCGCTAGCCTCTGACCCGTCTGACTCTGGCCCATCTGAGGAATTGAGGGACTGAGAGAGTCTCTGCTGGCGATCGCGGATAATTTGCTCCATTTCTTCTAATAGCAGCCGCCGCGCCCGCTTGGCCTTGCCAAATGCCGTCCACGGCACATTGAGCGGAATTGAAAATAAACCCTGACACCAGGTTTCAAAAACGTGCCCTAGGCGAGTTTGGGAACCCTTGTCCAGCCCCACCAACAGCTTGCAGGCAATATCCAGCGTGTAGTTTCGCAGTTCGGGATACCACGTTAGCTGGCCCTGCTGCTGCCAGCGCTGGGTATAGCGCTGCGTGATGGCTTCCATTGTGCTGATATAGCCCGACAACGCTCGCGGCATAAAAGCCTGAGCCAGCAGCCTGCGGCGAGACTGGTGCTCGTGCCCGGTTTGCAGCGCCAGAGACAGTTTCCCCAGCAGCGCCTTGGTGCTGGGCGGCCAGTCCACGCTAAAGTACGTGTTTTCGTTGCTCAGCACAAACTGATTCGCTTCCACGCCCCGCATAAAAATCGTCGGCTTCCCCAACAGGCGCGTTTTGAACAGGTCGCCATACTGTTCATGGCGCTTTTGGGCAAAGTTGGGATCGGTAAAGAAGTTGAGCGTCTCGCCGAGAAAGGGGAGTCCAAAAGTGCCGGGGGGCAGGGTATGCATGGGAAGTAGAGGGGAATTGCAGAGCTTCAGCAAGATTCAGCAAGATTCGGCAACCGGGAGATCGGCGATCGCCCGAAGTTATCTCCCTGTTCTCCATTATCCAACGGCTCCTGCCTTCCCCAACTAGCCCCCCAAATAGTCTATGACTGCTTGGGCGATCGCCTCATTGCCGGTCTTGTCCAGCGGCAGGTCGGTTTCTGGCGGGTGCAGCGGCGCTCGCAAAAAGTCCCAATCGCCTTCGGTAAATTCGGCGGGGGTGATGATGCTGTGAACGCAGTGGCGACGAATCCCCGCCAGCAGGCAGGCCGCTTCGGCAAAGTCGTCGCGGGTGAGGCTGACAATCGGCACATCCAGGCGGCAGGCTTCCGAAAAAGTCCCATAGCCTGGTTTCGACACGACGCGCCCACACAGCGGCATAAAGTCCACCGGGCGAAAGGCAGTGCCGCCCACGTTCACCAGGTTGGGCAGGTCAGGAGCGTGCTTGTCGGTGGTGATGAACTGCCAGTCGGGGAAGCGCGTCAGGTTGTGATACGGAATGTCTGCCAGCCCCAGCCCGCCAAAGGTGAGCAGCGCCGTCTTCTCTTTTGGCGCAGTCAGGTTGAACTTGCTCCGCAGGTCGTCTGGGTTATGGCGGGGGCTGCCGCCGGTGAGGCCGACCTCCTGCACGACGGGAAACGCGCTCATGGGTTCATGAAACGGCATCCGAAACAGGCGATCGCACTGGGCAAAGCACTCGCCAATCCAGTCGGCAATAGCCGCAAACTCGCCGCCCCAGGCGCGATAGATATAGTCCCAACCAAAATTGCTGCCCATCCAGCAGGGCACGCCAGCGGCACGGGCGATCGGCGCGGCCAGCGGGGGAATATCGCCCAGCACCAGCCCCACGCGATTTTGGCGAATGAAACTGACCTCGCTGGCGATGATGGATGAAGCGCGATCGCGGATTTCCTTCAGCTTGGCCAGCGTGGCGGGCAAGTCCATCGTCAGGCTGTCGGGCTGAACCACACCCACGTCAAAAGCTCTGGGGCGATGCAAAAACTCGCCCTCCAGGTAAGAATCCAGCAGCCAGCGCGGAGCCGTCGTCACCATGATGGGCAAAATCTCCGGGCTGCGCCGCTGAATCTCTGCCACCACGGCCGCCGTCCGCGTCACATGCCCAAACCCGTGATTCGTAACCGCAACGTATAGAACAGGTCGAGACATGGCAGGAAGTTCCTCAAAGGTCGGGTAACGAGTAACGAAAGATGAACTCGCCTCCACAGTAACCTCGCCCCCACCACTTTTCCAACCCACTCTGAAAAACCGCGGCCCTAGCGCCTTCCCCAAAAACCGTCCGTCACTCTGCAATCTCGCCCACAGCCCCCGATGCCAAATCAAGCTTGTATTATCGAGCCTGTATTGTAGAGAGAAGCCACCGACGCACCATCCATCATTTGCTTGAACAGCTTGCGCGACTCCCCGCCGCTTTGCCCACTCCCCGTCCCACCCTATGTCTATCATCACCGTCGATCGCCTCAGCAAGTTCTACCCCGTCGCGGTCAAAGAGCCAGGACTTAAGGGCACGCTGACCCACTTCTTTCGGCGCACCTACCGCAACATCCCCGCCGTTCAGGACGTGTCCTTTTCGATTGAACCGGGCGAATTTGTCGGGTTCCTCGGCCCCAACGGCGCAGGCAAAACCACCACGTTAAAGATGCTGACTGGGCTAATCCATCCCTCCAGCGGGCGCATCTCGGTGGCGGGGCACGTCCCCTATCGGCGCGAAGCGGGCTTTTTGCAAAAAATTACGCTGGTCATGGGGCAAAAGCAGCAGTTAATCTGGGATTTGCCCACGCTGGACTCGCTGCGGATCAACGCCGCCGTCTACGGCATCCCCGAAGCAGAATTTCGCCGCCGCCTGGGAGAACTGAGCGAGATGCTATCGCTGGATCGCCAGTTAACCCAGCCCGTCCGCAAGCTCTCCCTGGGGGAACGGATGAAGGCGGAACTGCTGGCGGCGCTGATTCACCAGCCCAAGGTGCTATTTCTGGACGAGCCGACGCTGGGGCTGGATGTGAATGCCCAGAGCAGCGTGCGCGACTTTTTGCGGAAATACAACCAGCAGTTTCAGGCCACTGTGCTGCTGACGAGTCACTACATGGCCGACATCACCGCCCTCTGTCGCCGCGTGCTGATGATTCATCAGGGCAAGCTGATTTATGATGGCAGCCTGGACGGACTGCTGCAGCAGTTTTCCCCCTGCCGCGAGGTGACGATAGAACTGGCGCAAGACCCACAGCCCCAGGTTCTAGAACGCTTCGGACACCTGAAAGCGATCGAGGGCCGCGTAGCCCATTTCATCGTGCCCCAGGAAGCGCTGACTCAGTTCCTCTCGCGGCTGCTGGCGGAGCTAGACATTGCCGATCTCACGGTCACCGATCCGCCCGTCGAAGCGGTGATTGGGCACGTGTTTCAAAGCGGCGGTCTAGACAATACAGGCGACGGCGCATCGGCTTAACGGGACGGCTCCCTTACCGCTAGAATGTTAGCCTGTGTGAGATTGGGCTGATCCGAACTTAAATTTTTGGTTTGGAGCTCTCTGTGTTGCGGTCTGGTCAAGAAGGAAGAGCAAGTGTCCTTTGTCGAGCGTCTGGTCACAAAGTGGATGACGGTGGGCGATCGCCTCCGACAGGCCGCTGCACAGCGTCCGGTTGCAGCAACCAGTCTGGCAATCTTCTGGGCCTGCGTATTTGTCTACACCATGAATGGCCGCGTGGATTTGAACTCCAGCGACAACGTGACCAACACGCTTTTGGGATTCAACTGGCTGCAAAACCACAGCCTAAACTTTGATGCGTTTCGAGATGGCTATCTATATCGCGGCGGCGGCATCCCGTTTTACTTTGTAGAGTCATCAACGGGTCATTTATCTTCTCGGTTTCCCATTGGGTCAGCACTGGTCACGTTTCCCCTCGCCGTTCTCTATTATTTTGCGCTCAAGCTGGCTGCTTTTTTGGACGGAATCACGGGCGGCGTTTTCAACCTTTTTCCAGCCGGGTTTCCTGACGTTGCTAGCGAAGACTTTGCAGCGTATCGGCAGGGATTTAGCAAGTTTGCCGCGACCATTTCCACTGCTTTGACGGTTGTTTTCTTTTATCTCAGCACCCGCCTCAAATTCAGTCCCAGCGTGGCAGCAGTTTCTACCTTTGTATTTGCCTTTGCCACCGGAATCTGGCCCATTTGCTCACAGGATTTGCGCCAGCACACCATTTCTAACTTGCTGCTTTCGGGGATTCTGCTGTGTTTGCTCAAAGTAGAGCATGGTGAGGGAAAAAACCGCAGGCTGCTGCTGTTTTTGGCAGGATTTTTTTGCGGCATTCTACCTAGCGCTCGAATCACCAGCGCTTTGTTTTCAGCCGTTATTTTTCTGTACGTAGTTATTGCCTATCGCAAAGAAGCTGTCTTCTTTTTGCTAGGATTACCGAGCGTATTGTTTCACTTAGGCTGGAACCTCTACTATTTTGGCTGGGGCAACCTGATCGTTGGTGGATATATTTCATACATCGAGAAGCACCCGTCTTCCTATTCTTGGACGTTCGAGCAATTTAGAAGAGGGTCTCTAGGACTGCTGCTCAGCCCTAGTAACGGGATTCTGGTCTTCTCGCCCGTGCTGCTGTTTGCAATTCCGGGAGCTTATCGCCTGCTGCAAAGGTGGAAGCGGGAAAACCGTCGGGATGAATGGCTGCTTTTGTGCCTGATGGTCAGCGTTTTCCTGCTTTACTTGCAATATAGCTTCTACTTAATTTGGCTGGGTGGAAACGACTCTTTTGGGCCGCGCTTCTTAGCAGACACGTTGCCCATTTCTTGTTTTTTGATCGCTTACTTTTTGGCAGATCTCGCCCCCAAGCTGAGGCGCAACTGGCAGGGCGCACGATTTGTCTTGGCGCTGTTTCTCATCAGCCTGATTCTTTCAACCCTCATTCAAACCATTGGGGCATTCACTCAAACAAACTGGAAAGCCAGCCCAATGCCCGCCACAGAGCGCAATGGACGATTGTGGGCGTTGCAAGATAGTAAAATCGAGCGCCACACCAGAAATTTGCTTGCCAAGTTCAACAAACCGATTCGGGATCGAAAAACCTATCTAGCAGGATTTCAAGGCACGGCAGAAAGCCTGCACTGGATCGAGCTGGATGGAGATGAAGTGCCTGTGGGCGATCGCCCCAGGGTTCGCTCGGGTCAGCGAAGACTTTTGAAACTTGCCCTCCGCAATACGGGGACATCGCCCTGGTTTGGCTATCAAACGGGCATCGAAAAAATGGGGGAAGCGAAAATCCGACTGAGATTCTATGATGCAAAGGGCAAAGACAAAACGCCCCGAATTGGCAATCAACTTTTTGTCTCTGGTCGAACGCAGCCCGGTGGGGCAACCATTGCCATCGGACAGGCTGCCTTTCCAGCCGAACCGGGGGTCTATCAACTGGAGTGTTGGCTGGTGGCAGACGGCATTTCTTCCTTGAACCCGGAATCTGCCCCGACCTACGTCCAGACCATTACAGTCCTTCCCCGTTCTAGCCCAGCGCAACCAGATTCGCCAAGCCCCTAATTCTGTGACTGCCCATGCTCCGCACCGCTCGCACGCTCCTGTCCGTCTACTATGCCTACATGGTGGAATATCGCGCCGAGCTAATCCTCTGGGTGCTGGCGGGTAGTCTGCCGCTGATTCTCATGGGTGTGTGGATGGAGGCCTCGCAGGGCGGGCAGTTTGGGCTGTCGCCTGTGGAGTTTGCGCGATATTTTTTGGCGGTGTTTTTGGTGCGCCAGTTCACCATTGTTTGGGTCGTGTGGGATTTCGAGCGGGACGTGGTGGAGGGAAAACTGTCGTCGCGGCTGCTGCAACCGCTCGATCCGGGTTGGCATTATTTTGCATCACACCTGGGCGAACGATTTGCCCGCGTGCCCTTTGCCTTTGTGCTGGTGGGGCTGTTTTTCTGGCTCTATCCCCAGGCATTCTGGCTGCCGAGCGTGGGCGATTTTTTGCTGGGTGCTTTGGCGACGGCGCTGGCGTTTGTGCTGCGCTACGTGATGCAGTACACGGTGTCCATGCTGGCGTTTTGGATTGAGAAAGCCAGCGCGATTGAGCAGATCTGGTTTTTAATTTACCTTTTCTTTTCGGGTGTGGTTGCACCTTTGGAAGTCTTTCCCCCGCTGGCCCGGCAGATTGTTGAATGGACACCGCTGCCTTACCTGGTTTACTTTCCGGCTAGCATCTTTGTGGGGCTGCCAGGAAATCGACTGCATGGATTCCTAATTACCCTGGCGTGGATTGTGCTGTTCTTTTGGCTGAACCGCTGGCTGTGGCGGCGGGGACTGCGGCATTATTCTGGGATGGGCGCTTAGGCAGAGATTCGCAGGCTTTACCTCCGCAACACTGAAGTAATAATGACTGTGAGCGTCGCACTGGCAATCAGCGTGAAGGCAAGCTGAACGACCCACTGCGTCGCCTGACGATAATCCGCAAAGCGCTCATCGAACTTTTTCAGATCACCTGAAAATGTTTCAACGTCGCTGGAAAGCCGATCCAGCTTGTTAGACAAGTCTCTGAGGGTGGGTTCGCTGTCGGAGGCAGAGGCCATAAAACGATTGATTGGAAAAAGCGACTATCTCAGAATTCCCAGACGGATGGAGATCTAACTGAAGTTTATCAGTATTGATAGTCTACTAAAGGAATCCGCCAATGACTACTGGAGGGCAATAGCGTCATGCCTTCGTGGCGAAACAGTAAAGAAGATTACAACCCTCACCGTAGGAAGATTTCACGCCAAAGCCTTGGCTCATAAAGCCACGATTTTCATAACTGGCAGCGAGCTAGGTGAGACGATGTTAAGAGCAGCTTGCAATTTTTTATTCATCTTGGCTTCATCTTACCAAGTAAGATGCGATTGGCTTGGCACAGTAAGTTTGAATCGATTACCAGAAGGAGTACGACATCATGACACAAGGCTGGCAATTTTGGATTGATCGGGGCGGTACGTTTACCGACATTGTGGCGCGGCGGCCCGACGGGCAGCTTGTCGTGCATAAACTGCTGTCAGAGAATCCAGAGCGCTACGCCGATGCACCGATTCAGGGAATTCGCGATTTACTGAGCTTGTCGCCGGATACGCCGATTCCTGCTGGGCAGATTGCGACGGTGAAAATGGGGACGACGGTGGCAACAAATGCGCTGCTAGAGCGGAAGGGCGATCGCACACTCCTGCTCATCACCAAAGGCTTTCGAGATGCCCTGCGAATTGGCTACCAAAACCGTCCCAACATTTTTGCACGACAAATTATCTTACCTGAAATGCTCTATGAGCGCGTCATCGAGGTAGACGAACGCCTCAGCGCCCAAGGTGAGGTACTCATTTCGTTCCGTCCGATGGAAACGGAGCTAGTGGAAGAGTTGCAAGATGCCTATGCAGCGGGCATCCGCAGTTGCGCGATTGTGTTCTTGCACGGCTATCGCTATCCCGACCACGAGCGGCAGGCGGCGGAACTGGCGCGACAAATCGGCTTTACGCAGGTCTCGGTTTCTCACCAGGTCAGCCCGCTGATGAAGCTGATGAGCCGGGGCGACACAACGGTTGTGGATGCCTATTTATCTCCAATTTTGCGGCACTATGTGGATCGAGTGGCCGCCGAGTTGGGCGTTACGTCGGGTTCTGGTAATTCAGATCGACCGAAGCTGTTTTTTATGCAGTCCAATGGTGGACTGACCGATGCAGCGCTGTTTCAGGGGAAAGACAGTATCTTATCCGGCCCGGCAGGCGGCATTGTGGGTGCGGTCAAAACCAGCCAGCAAGCGGGTTTTAGCAAGATCATTGGCTTTGACATGGGAGGCACCTCTACGGACGTGTCGCACTTTAGCGGTGAGTATGAACGCACCTTTGAAACCGAGGTGGCGGGCGTGCGGCTGCGGGCCCCGATGATGGCAATTCATACCGTAGCTGCGGGCGGTGGCTCGATCTGCCAGTTCGATGGGGCGCGATATCGCGTGGGGCCGGATTCTGCGGGGGCGCATCCTGGCCCCGCCTGCTATCGCAAGGGCGGCCCGCTGACGGTGACCGATTGCAACGTGATGTTGGGTAAGATTCAGCCGCAGTTTTTTCCAGCGGTCTTTGGCCCAGAGGGAAATCTGCCGCTAGATGCCGCCGTGGTGCGGGAGAAATTCACGGCACTGGCGGCGGAGATTGGAACCCATACTGGCAACGCGCGATTCCCGAAGGGATCGCTTCGCGAATCGCCCGAACAGGTGGCTGAAGGATTTCTGGCGATCGCCATCGAAAAAATGGCCAGCGCCATCAAAAAAATCTCCATTCAGCGCGGTTACGACATCACAGAATACACCCTCTGCTGCTTTGGCGGCGCAGGTGGGCAGCACGCCTGCCGGATCGCCGAATCGCTGGGCATCTCGCAAATTTTTCTGCACCCCTATGCGGGCGTTCTCTCGGCCTACGGCATTGGGCTGGCAGACGTGACGACGATTCGCGAGCAGGCGATAGAAGCCCCCCTCACGGATGCCCAGCGACCAGAGATAGAGCGCGTGTTGCAGGAATTGGCGATCGCCGCCCGCCGAGATCTCCAGCAGCAGGGCATCGCCGCCGAATCAGACACCCCCCTGCACACAGACGCGCAGGTGGAGATTCGTCCTAAGGTTCACCTGCGGTACGAAGGAACGGATTCTGCGCTGATTGTCGAATACGCCAGTCTCAACGATATGCGAGATACATTTTCACGGCTCTATCGACAGCGCTATGGATTCACAATGGAACACAAACCGCTAATCGTTGAGGCTGTTTCCGTAGAAGCAATTCACGCTTCTGAGATTACAAGGGTAGAACCGTCAAAACCAGACGGAGTGAATGACCTCAAGACAGATTTTGCTCAAAACATAACCGCGATCGCCACTGTTTCCATGCACACAGGCGGCACAACCTACAACACGCCCGTCTATCAGCGGCAAGACCTGCAAGAGGGCGATCGCCTGATGGGCCCAGCCCTAATCATCGAACCCACCAGCACGAATGTCGTTGAGCCTGGATGGATTGCAGAACTCACGTCTGGCGGAATGCTAATTCTCAAGAAAGATAACGACAGCAGGACGCAAGAAGAGTCTGTAGCCGATTTCCCTCTCGCAACCCATTCTGCCTCTGGCTCGCCTGATCCGGTGATGCTGGAAATCTTCAATAACTTGTTTATGGCGATCGCCGAAGAGATGGGAATTACTCTGCAAAACACCAGCTACTCGGTCAACATCAAGGAGCGATTAGATTTTTCCTGCGCCATCTTTGATCAACAGGGTCAGCTCGTCGCCAACGCGCCCCACATCCCAGTTCACCTCGGCTCCATGAGCGAAAACGTCCGCGCCCTGATTACCGCCAAGGGCCAGACGATTAAACCCGGTGATGTGTACGTGTCCAACAATCCCTACAACGGCGGCACGCATTTGCCCGATATCACGGTGATTACGCCTGTGTTTCAGTCGATGAACCCGAATGCAGAAGCCGCTTCCTCGACTCCCCTCTTCTACGTTGCCTCTCGCGGCCACCACGCCGACATCGGCGGCATCACGCCCGGCTCTATGCCGCCCAACAGCACCCGCATTGAGCAAGAAGGCGTGCTGCTGGATAACGTGTTGCTGGTGGAAAACGGACAATTTCGTGAAGCAGAGATATCAGAAATCCTGACGACCGGATCTTATCCAGTCCGAAATCTAGCGCAAAATTTGGCAGATTTGCAGGCGCAGGTGGCCGCCAATGAGCGCGGCGTGCGGGAACTTCACCGCATGGTTGCCCACTACGGGTTAGATATCGTGCAGGATTATATGCAGCATGTTCAAGACAACGCCGAGGAATCTGTTCGACAGGTAATTGTGAACCTAAGTCGGCAGGTTCAGCCGAACAGCGACGCAAGCGTGTTGAACCGTCAGTTTACCTACCTGCTGGATGATGGCGCGCACATTCAAGTGGCGATCGCCCTTAATCCTCAAGAACGCTCCGCTTGCATTGACTTTACAGGCACCTCACCTCAGCAGGCGAATAACTTCAACGCGCCGCTGGCCATCTGCAAAGCCGTCGTGCTGTATGTATTTCGCACGCTGGTCGATGCCGAGATTCCGCTCAATGCAGGCTGCCTGAAACCTCTGGAAATCATCGTGCCGGAGGGCTGCTTGCTAAATCCCAAATACCCCGCCGCAGTGGTGGCAGGAAATGTGGAAACGTCGCAGGCGATCGCCAACAGTCTCTACGGTGCGCTGGGTGTCCTCGCTGCTAGCCAGGGCACAATGAACAATCTCACCTTTGGAAATGAAAAGTACCAGTATTACGAAACCATCTGTGGTGGCTCCGGCGCAGGCCCCGATTTCGACGGCACCGATGCAGTGCAAACCCACATGACCAATTCGCGCCTCACCGACCCGGAAGTGCTGGAATGGCGGTTTCCAGTGCTGCTGCGTCGGTTCGAGATTCGCCCCGACAGCGGCGGCGCAGGACGGCATCGCGGTGGCAACGGCGTAATTCGCGAGATCGAGTTTCGCGAACCCATGACGGCCGCGATTCTCTCCAGTTCTCGCCAGGTCGCGCCCTTTGGGCTGTCCGGCGGTGAACCGGGCGCAACCGGACGCAACTGGGTCGATCGCGAAGACGGCCGCCGCGAAGACTTGCCCAGTTGCGCTGAGGTGCAAATGCACGCGGACGATGCGCTGATAATCGAAACGCCGGGGGGCGGCGGGTTTGGAGTTGCAAAGTAGCCCGATGGGAAAGGCTGCTTGGAGGCATGCGCGGTCGAGTATCGAGGGCTTGAACTTATGCGTGGTCTAGAGGCGATCGCCCCGTCCCTAGCAAATGCAAGAACGAGTATCCAAATTAAACCGATAGCCGTGTGGCAAAATGTGCAGCTTTGCACCGCAGAGGGCAAGCGGTTCATCCATCAGCAGATCATCAACGTTGTTGTGCGTTAGCTCCGACACATCAACAATGGTGACCGATCCTTCGCCAATCACCTCGACTTCGTGGGCGTTGATCACAATTGCCGTGTTTTCGTCAATGCCAAATCCTAGAATGGCGGGCTGCTGAGCCACAGCCGAGAGCAGGCGACCAATTCGGCCGCGCTGGGCAAAGTGCTGGTCGATCACCACGCCAGGAAAGAAACCCATGCCGCGATCCATCTTGGCAGATTCGGGACGGGGATTGCTTTCGCTCTCTCCTTCGACGATCATCATGTCGGGCATCATCGCCGCTCCAGCACTGGTTCCGGCGATCACCACCCCTTCGGCAAATCGCTGGTGGAGCGCCACATCTAGCTCGGTGTCTTTTAGGCACTCTGTAATGCGGGCCTGGTTGCCGCCTGTGAAGAAAACGCCCGTGGCCTGCTGAATATCGGCGATCGCCTTGGGATTGCTGGCATCCTCTCGACGACCCGTATCCACAACGCGCACATCTTCCACGCCCAGCCGCTCAAAGATATCCATGTACATGGCTCCCACCTCGCCGGGCAACCCTGTGGCCACGGTCATCACCACCACCCGCGCCTGCAAGCCGCCCGCCTCCCGCACAAACTCGCGCAGAATCTTGCATTCGCCTTCCTTATCTTCTGCCCCACCAATAATAATCAATCGTCCATAGGTTTCCGGCAGCGCTACATTTTCTGGATCAGCCACCCGCTCTTCCAAATCAGCCGCAGCAGTTGAGCCTTCTACTTGAGTTTCCATACTTTTTCTTGGGAATTCATATCGAGTAATATCAATCTTTCCTGACATCGGGCGATCGCTGATACCCTCTGCGGGAAGAGATAAGACAATCCGCAACCCTATCTTTGGATGGGTCAATATCCCACAGCATTCTGTCGATTGGTTGAGCAACAGCGAGCTAAGTAGGTGGACATTAATAAACATAAAACCCAAATAAAACCCAAAGACCCTGCGCCGCCCGCGGCGCGGGCGGCGCAGGGTTCAGGATCTGTTTTTTAATCTGGTCTATCTACTTATCAGCTCATAAAACGCGGACGAGTTTCTGCTCCTCGCCCCGCAACTGTGCGGCATCTTGCACGCTCTGGCTCCGCATCGGGTCATCTGTAAAGACACCCAGCCTGCTAATCTCCCGATTTAGCCAGCGTCGAGACAATTGAAGCTGATTGATTATCAAATCCCAAACTCTAGACTACGCACCTTCCCGTAGCTTATCCAGCACCGAGCGGTCTTCTAGCGTGGAGGTGTCGCCAGAGATTTCCTGACCCGCCGCGAGCGATCGCAACAGTCGCCGCATAATCTTGCCCGATCGCGTCTTGGGCAGGGCATCGCTAAAGCGGATTTCGCCAGGACGGGCCAGCGCACCGATTTCCGCCACAACGTGCTTCTTCAGTTCGGCAACTAGTTCCTCGCTAGGCGTAACGTTGCCTTCTAGAGACACAAACGCCACAATGTCTTCGCCCTTGATCTCGTCCGGTTTGCCTACGACGGCGGCTTCTGCCACCGCCGGATGGGACACCAGCGCCGACTCGATTTCCATCGTGCCCAGGCGATGCCCCGACACGCTGATCACGTCGTCTACCCGACCCATCACCCAGAAATAGCCGTCCTCATCCTTGCGTGCGCCGTCGCCTGCGAAGTAGAGATATTGCCCATCTTTTGGGGGAATATGCTCCCAGTAGGTGCGGCGGAAGCGATCGTCGTCGCCATAGACCGTCCGCATCATCGACGGCCAGGGATGCTTCACCACCAGATAGCCGCCTTCGTTCGCGGGGACGGGATTGCCCTCCAAATCCACCACGTCTGCCAGAATGCCAGGGAAGGGCCGCGTCGCAGAACCGGGCTTGGTGGCGATCGCCCCTGGCAGCGGCGTAATCATAATCCCTCCCGTCTCCGTCTGCCACCAGGTATCCACAATCGGGCAGCGCTCTCCACCGATGACGCTGTGATACCACATCCACGCTTCCGGGTTGATCGGCTCGCCCACGGTGCCCAACAGCCGCAGCGACGAGAGATTGCGGGCGCGGGGATGGTGTTCGCCCATCTTGATAAAGGCGCGGATCGCCGTCGGCGCAGTATAGAAAATTGTCACACCGTATTTCTCAATCACATCCCAAAAGCAGCCAGGGTTGGATGCACGGGGCGCACCCTCATACATCACCGTCGTTGCGCCGTTCGACAGTGGCCCGTAGACGATATAGCTGTGTCCTGTGATCCAGCCCACGTCAGCGGTACACCAATACACATCAGTATCTTGCAGGTCAAAGATCCACTTGGTCGTCATGTGGGTATAGAGGTTGTAGCCAGCGGTCGTGTGAACCACGCCCTTCGGCTTGCCCGTGCTGCCAGAGGTGTAGAGGATAAACAGCAGATCTTCGCTGTCCATCGGTTCCGCCGGACAATCCGCCGACACGCCCTGGCGCAGGTCATGCCACCAGTGGTCGCGCCCCGCCTGCATATGCACCTTTTGCTTTGTGCGCTCCACCACCAGCACATTGTCCACGCTGGGGCAGGCTCCCCCTTCTAGCGCCTTGTCTACCTGCTCCTTCAGCGGCACGATCGCATCTTTGCGCCAGCCGCCGTCTGCGGTGATCACCAGCTTGGCTTGGCCATCATTCAGGCGATCGCGCAATGCCTCCGCACTAAACCCGCCAAACACCACCGTATGAGCCGCCCCAATCCGCGCACAGGCCAGCATGGCGATCGCCGCTTCAGGAATCATCGGCATATAAATGCCCACCACATCGCCCTTCTTCGCGCCGAGCGACTTCAGCACATTGGCAAACTGGCAAACTTCGCGGTGAAGCTGGGCGTAAGTTAGCGTGCGCGAGTCGCCCGGTTCGCCCTCCCAGATCAGCGCCGCCTTGTTCTTGCGCCAGGTCGTCAAGTGGCGATCGAGGCAGTTATAGGAAATATTAATCTTGCCACCCACAAACCATTTGGCAAAGGGCGGCTGCCAATCCAGCACCGTCTGCCACTTCTCAAACCAGTGCAGTTCCTTCTGCGCCAGATCCGCCCAAAACTTTTGCGGGTCGGCCGCCGCCCGTTCATAAAGCTGCTCGTATTCTTCCAGCGTCTTGATATGCGCCTGCTGAGAAAACGCGGCAGGCGGCAAAAACTGGCGGTCTTCGTGCAGGATGGATTCAATCGTGGGATTTGACATACGGTCTTGGGGTGCAGCTCAGTGGACTATCGCCTTTGAATTAAATCAACTTAATCAACTGCTGACTATTCAAAGCAGCAATCAGGCTATTCAAAAACCATACGGGTTTTGCGGCTCCCTAGGACAGACCCTACACGTTCCTTTAAGGTTTGCCATTCTCGAAGACCTACCCGCAGGACTCGCCACCCCATCACCCCTATCACTCCATCCCGCAGCGCTACACTAAAATCATCCTCCACCCAGCCAGCCATGTCGGTTGCCAAAGATCGCGAGCCAGCCATAGCGCAACCCCCGCTCGACCCGCCGTTGATCATTCCGCCGGGCAATCTCTCCAGCCACGAACCGCCTTTGGAAAGCTCCCTCCATCTCCAGCAGCTGATTCTCTTGCTGACTTCCCTCAACTGGCTGTGGCAAGACCGCACCGACTACTTCGCCGCAGGCAACCTGACGATTTACTACAGCCCCAACCAGCGCAAGTCTGAGGATTTTCGCGGGCCAGACTTTTTTGTGGTGCTGGGGACGGAGCGGCGGCCGCGCAAAAGCTGGACGCTGTGGGAAGAAGACGGCAAATATCCCAACGTGATTGTGGAACTGCTGTCGGACTTGACCGCCAGCGTGGATCGGGGGCTAAAAAAGGAGATTTATCAAGACACCTTTCGGACGCTGGAATATTTCTGGTTTGATCCTGTCAGCCTGGAATTTGAAGGATTTTCGCTGGTGCGCGGGCGCTATGAGCCGATTGCGCCCAACGACCAAGGGCGGCGATGGAGCGACCAGCTTCAGCTTTTCTTGGGGATTCATGACGAACAGCTTCGGTTTTTCCGACCTGACGGCAGCCTAGTGCCCACGCCCGAAGAAGCAGCGCGGATAGAACAACAGCGGGCTGATGCAGAACAAGAGCGGGGCGATCGCCTCGCCACAAAGCTCCGAGAACTGGGCATCGACCCAGACACCCTGTAGCGCTGCGAGAGATTGCTAAACGCCTCGCAAGCCCACGGTCTGACAATCCAAAATCGCCAATCTAAACTCCAAAATCAATCCTAGACCTCGTTCGGCTGACTGCGATTCGAGCTGCCCAGCCACCGCCGCAGCGGGTAGAGCAAATGCGCTCCCAGGTTTTCGGGAATTGGCTCGCCACAGATGCCAAAATTGTGGGGCTGCTGACCCTGCGGCAGATAAAACGTGCCAAACATCAAATCGTAGACGGGGAATAGTCCAGCAAAGTTGCAGCCGAGACCTGCCTCTTCTCGCGTATGGTGCCAGCGGTGGAAGGCGGGGCTAGCCAGCACATAGCCCAGCGGTCCGTAAGTCCAGCGGACATTGGCATGGATAAAGGCGACGTAGCTCGACAAAAAAGCCGTGTACATTTCTACGGCAACTGGCGAAAAGCCCAGAATCAGCAGCGGCGAAGCCTGACACACCCGCGAGATAATGTCATTCACCGGATGCAGCCGCACCGCCGTCAGCCAGTCCATTGTTTCCGCGCTGTGGTGGACGGCGTGATAGTCCCACAGCGGCTCGGCGTGTTGCAGGCGGTGTGTCCAGTAGCCGATGCCGTCGCCGACGACAATCATGATCAGCCCCTGCACCCAGAGCGGCAGTTGCGCTGCCCAGCCATAGCCCGTCAGCACGCTTTGCCAGTCGAGCGATCGCCCCAGCAGCAGATACACGGGGAGCAAAACGAGGGCGATCGCCCCCATGCTAAGAATCTGAATCACCATCGGTGTCAAGAACCAGTAAAAGCTATCTAGCCAGTAGCCCCGCCGAAATCGGGGTTGGTCGGGAATGCTAGCAAAATAGCGTTCTAAAACACCAAACAAAACGGTCAAAACCAGATAGAGAATTAGCGCTCGCAGAAACCGATCTTGCATGGTGGGGCGGATTGCCGAAAACATCTCTTTGGACATTACATAATCGGCAGCAGCCGGAACTGTCAAGCCGCCACAGGTGAGTTTAGAAGACCGATGCAAGTTGTTGCAGGAATCAAGGTCAGCAGGATTCAAAAGAATTTGTGATATCTAAAAGATTTTGATGAGCAGTGCCCTAGACTGCGGAAAAATTCAGCCCAAATTCTATAGGGCTTTCCTACAAATTCGCCTCCCCCCACACTCCAATCCCCGCTGCACGATGCCAAGCCTTTTAGTCAAAAACATTCACACGCTGGTAACTCACGATGCAGAGCGGCGCGAGATTCGCAACGGGGCGCTGCTGGCGCAGGACGGCGTGATCGAGCAGGTCGGCACGACGGCTGAACTGGTAGGCAATCCGATGCTGATGGCGGACGAGGTGCTGGACTTAGGCGATCGCCACATTGTCTTGCCCGGTCTGGTCAACACCCACCACCACTTCTACCAATGCCTGACGCGAGTGATTCCCGGTGCCCAAAACGGCACGCTGTTTGACTGGCTGACGACGCTGTATCCGATTTGGGCCAACCTGACACCGGAAGCGATTCATATCAGCACCCAGATGGCGATCGCCGAACTGATGCTGTCGGGCTGTACCACTGCCAGCGACCACCTGTATATCTTTCCTAACGGCTGCACGCTGGACGACGAAATTCGCGCCGCGCAGGAGATGGGGCTGCGGTTTCATCCCTGCCGAGGCAGCATGAGTGTCGGCAAAAGCCAGGGCGGGCTGCCGCCAGACTCGGTGGTAGAGTCGGAGGCGGCAATTTTGCAAGATTCCCAGCGCCTCATCGAGCAGTATCACGACAACGAGCGCTACGCCATGCTGCGAATTGTGCTGGCTCCTTGTTCACCCTTTTCTGTGTCGCCCGACCTGATGCGCGAGTCGGCAGCGCTGGCCCGCAGCTATGCTGGCGTGCGGCTGCACACGCATCTGGCAGAGAATAAGTCGGACGTAGACTACAGCCTCAACACCTTTGGGATGCTGCCGGGGGACTATGCTGAATCGGTGGGCTGGCTGGGCAGCGACGTGTGGCACGCCCACTGTGTGCAGCTTGATGAGCGGGCGATCGCCCAATTCGCCGAAACCGGGACGGGCGTTTCCCACTGCCCCAGCAGCAACACTCGCCTCGCCAGCGGCATCGCCCCCATCCGCGCCATGCTGGATCAGGGCGTGCCCGTCAGCCTGGGAGTGGATGGTTCCGCCTCAAACGATACTGGAAACCTGCTGCAAGAAGCCCGCCTCGCCTTTTTGCTGGCGCGGGTGCGGGGCAACCTGGCGGCAGACATGACCGCCCGCGAAATACTGGAAGTAGCAACGCTTGGAGGCGCAAGGGTTTTAGGTCGCGCCGATATTGGGGCGATCGCCCCTGGCATGGCCGCCGATTTTATTGCAATTAATCTGGATCGGCCCCAGTTTGCCGGAGCGCTGCATGACCCAGTTTCGGCGCTGGTTTTCTGTCAGTGCGATCGCGTGGATTACAGCTTTATCAATGGCAAAAAGGTCGTCGATCGGGGAAGACTTGTTCCGGTGGATCTAGAAACCCTGGCAGAAAAAACGAACCAAATCGCCTGCCAGCTCACCGATGCATCGCTCGGCTAAAGCCCAATTTACGACTCTGATACCTGCTGGCGAGCAAACCGCAACACCAATCCCCAAAGCAACGCCGCCAGCAATCCATCCGCAATCAGCGAAGCCAACGCTGCGCCCTGCCAGGAATAAGCTGGAATCAGCATAAAGTTGAGCAAGGCGTTGAGTAACGCAATTCCCGCTTGTAAGGCGCTGCGCCAACCCTGCAACCCCGCCCCCGTCAGAGTGTTTGCTGCAAAAAATTGCATAGACTTTAGAAAAATTAGCGGAGACAGCCAGCGGAGAGCGCTCACTGCTTGGGCATAGTCTTCGCCCAGGATGTAAGGCACTATTGGCGCACAAACCCATAATCCCAGACTCGACAGCGCTCCATAGCCTCCCGCGAAGGGCACAATGCGACGGGCAAGCTTAAGGCTCCCTTGGATGCCGCTTGCACCTTTGCGAAAGAACTGCGCGTAGCTCGCACCCATGACAGCAATCAGCGGAATTAATCCAACTTCAATAATGCGATAGGCCGCGCCGTAAATCCCAGTTGCAGTCAACGTAGACATGGAAGCCAGCATAGCTTTGTCAATATCGTTATAAATGGTCTGGGAAGACAGATCAACTGAAAAGTAAAATCCATCCCGAATCTCCGATTTCATCAGGCTGAGATGGGGTTTCGGCTTTCCCAATATCCGAGAGACCAAGCTAATGCTAATGATTGCTGTCATCACGCGACTTGCGAGATAGAGAAGTCCCCAAATTAATGCATTGGGCGCTTGCACAAATAGCAGCAAACAGGCCGCGGCAATTAATCCATTAATACTAAGAAGAATATTTAGCTGAGCATCACGCCCGAACAAGTCAGTAGCAATAAATGATTTTAATGAAGCATCATGAAATCGAGCAAAGATGAGTTCAGCCAGCCCAATTGCCAACAGCAGAACAAAGGGAAACCGAGTCGATAAAACAAACTGATTAAGCACCAAAAGCGCTGCTAAAACAGTAAGCCCAAGAGCCGTAGTAATCCATAGCGCATTGCCAAAGTATGCCTGAATTAGGCTTTTGTTGCGTGAGACATGCTTAACCAAGATGTGCGGTGTTCCCCAGTTGGCAAAGGGAACGACCATCTTCACCAACGCCATTACTCCGACAAACAAACCATATTGCTCAGTCCCCAGCGATCGAGCAATGATAAAGAAGTAGGCCGACTGAAGTACAAGACTGGAAATCCGGGCTGTAAGCTTCCAAAGCGTACCCCGGATGACCGTATTTTGGAGAGAATTCGTAAGACGCGATCGCAGCGAGTTTAGATAAATCATTAGCTGTGGTTAACGCGTCGATAAAGGTTGTCTCAGCAATTCGGGAGCTTTATGAGAACTGGAAATCTGAGCAAAATCAAGGTCTTGAGACTGATCCTCATGGGGCATTAGGGGAGAAAGGGCGATCGCCACATACAACACCCAAAAAATATCATTTGCCCGCATCAGTGAAGTCTCCGGCAGATTTGAGAGAATCATAAAAATCAGAAATGGAAGCGGCCAGACAAACTCTACGCCTAACATGCTTCTGAGACGGATAATGCTATTAATTAAATTCGCAAAATAGCCAATCAAAAAGACAGCCATGCCCACAATTCCTAGCTGTAGAAGCAAATCCAGGAATCCGTTATGAGCATCTGGAACCTGCCAGGCTTCCGCTCGCCAAACAACTGCTGAAGGCCCGTTCAATCCATTCCAAAAAGCTTGATAGCCATAGCCGAACCAAGGACGCTGTCTGATCATTTCTAAAACGGTCATCCATAGATCGATTCGCCCAGTCAGCGTTAAATCTTTGCCTAAGACATCAACAACAATAGATTCTAGATTCTCCACAAACCACAGGGATACCGCACCTGAAACAATGGCAATCGACCCAAGAAAAACGACTAAGAGATGATATTGCAGTCGAAAAAGGCGACAAACGGCAATCACCAACCACATTGCCACTACGTTTACCAGCGCTCCTTTGGAGGTTGAAAGCAGTAGCAGCATGACCGACAACCCTAAACCTAAAGAGAACCAAAGCCTCTGCTTCTGCCCACTAGTTAACAGCAACGTGAAGACGATACTGCTCAGAGTCATCATTTTGCCGAAGTTATTTTTATGGGTGTAGATACCGCGCCAAGCTCCAGCATGAACGCCACCCATGATTCCATATTTAGGCAAGAGCAATGCATAAACCAAACTCAGCCCCACCACTAACCCAAACGTCCAACCCAAAAGCTGTAATTGCTGCTTCAGGGTATACCGAGTTGCAAAGTAGACCCCTAGCAGAGTTGACCCTGTGAAGGAAAAAGAGCGGGAAAGTGTTCTTCCTGGAATTTCTGACCAGAAGAATGAAAGGATAACTAAAGCTAAAATTACCCAAATATAGCGATCCCGCTGAAGCACATAAAGCACTTTTCTCCAGCGAATTGCCAGCAAGCAAAAGACAACTAGATAAGTTAGGAGATATAGATTTCTAGTCAGCCCAAAATCTGGCTCAGCAATTTGCCTATCACCCTGGCTATATCCCCCCGATAGGATCACGTTTAGCGGCCCACCCGTGTGCAACAGGAGAGCGATCGCGGTAAATGCTTGCTCTACAAAGACGAGAGGCTTTTTCATCATGAGAGATATGCGAATGCAGAGGGTTTAGATCCTTAGCTTCATCGTTCAAGTGCATCGTTTAGGCGATCGTCTAGAACGGAACTCATTTGAAAAAAAGCTGGCCTTCCAAACTCAATACCTGAACCCGCGTTTGAACTGGAAAAGCCAGCCTTCTGGGCTTTTGAAGAGCGCCAAGCAATGCTCATGCTTGAACTGCCAGAGTGAGGTGGATAGGCGATCGCCCTACACTAGTGGCGCAGTCGAAATCTGAATCAGCGGTTTGCCGTCGTAGTGCCCCGGAATAGGAGCCTCCAGCAAACTCAAAATGGTAGGTGCCAAATCCACTGCTTCGCCCTCCGGTAGATCAGAACCAGGTTCAATGCCAGGCCCCTGCGCCAGCAGGAATCCTCTAGGCCGATGTCCCCCCGGACGATTCATCGTCACCGGGCCAATCCGCCCAAAGTCTGGGCTATCTACCACATCAGTCGGAATTTCATGCCATACCACCACCAGATCTGCCATCGGCAATCGAGAATTTTCCTGATCCTCCCGTGGCAATTGGCGCGTCCGCACCACCTGTTTCACCATCGGCTGTCCCGTTCTGGCATCCCTCAGCCGATAGAACACCTGCGTCAGCTCTTCACACAGCGCATCGTACTCAGAGGGTGGAACAATGCCGTCACGTTCTCGACCCTGGAGGTTGATCCGCACATGCCCATTGGCAAAGGCAGGAATCGCAAACGCTTTCATTTCAGGCCATGCACCAGAGTAAAGCATTGTCGGTGACCAATCCATTGCCACTTCGTTTCGCTTCAGCTCGTAGGGCGACAGTAGTCCTTTTTTGGGAGAGCGAATCCATCGCTTAGGGGCCCAAGTATTGATAAGTTTCTGAATTGGGTTTGCCTGCATGGTTCGCCAAATTTCGCCGCCCCATCCTTTGCGAATGGGCTTCGACACGTAGGGCGGTGGCGTAGCGCCCGCTTTGCCTGCACCCATTGCTACCTGCCCTGGAAAGCTAAAACGATATAGTAACTCTGCAATGGTGAACATACTCAGCACATCAGTATGGTTCGGAGCCATACCATGTACCGAGAAAAACAGTAGGTAAGCGTTTTCTGGTAGGTTGTCAATGATTTTGCCTACTGCCTCATCAATTTCTTGATAAGACTGGAGCAAAGGATTTGGGACAGCAGCTTCTTTCTTTCTAAGGGGATACAGCGGATGGTCGGGTAAGCTCTGGTCATACAGGTCGTGCCCAGCAGCATGAATATCTCCAAAGACTGTCAAGAACAAGTCCCAGGGTTGACGCTGCATCAAGTCGCAGCAGATGCGGGCGCGGAGATTGGCGCTTTGCTGAATTGCACCTGGCACCCACTTTACATATTGCTTATTCCACCACTTCCCATCGTCTTTGTAGAGTAATGGATCGCTGCCGTATTTCTGGTTAATTTCGGTGAGCAATCCCTCCGGTTTAGACAGGCTCGGCGGCCAGGGGAAGTGCCCGCCCCAGCCCTGAATCTGCCATCCATTCACCTTGTCGGAAATTCGCGTCACCGGTACATCAAAGGTGATAACGCGGTAGTTTTCGCCCAGTTCATGGACATGGGGATAATCAGGCTGATGATAGATTTTGTCGGGGGAAACGGTGTAGGTTTCGGGATGAAATCGGACGGCATCCCAAAATCCTGTTTTGGTGGGATAGCAGCCCGTGAGTGCCATACCCCAAAGCGGCTCCGTTGCAAAACAGTCAGCATGACCGCCTGAGTATGGGAACTTATTGCTGAGGCGACCGTAAGCGCCGCGATCGCGCACTTTCTTCAAGTTTTTCAGATGCCCCTGTGCCATCCACTCTTCCAGAAGCACAGGGTCACAGCCTTCTAATCCAATACCAATTACCGGGTTTTTCATGCGCTTTCCTCAAAATCACTCAGTCATGACAAACAATCAGCTCAAGTTGTTGAGTGCCTTCGCTAGGATGGTCAAGAATAGAACGTGAAACTAGACGTTACCCAATCTGGAACCCTTTACAGCCCAAACACCCGAAGCAGCACGCCAAGCGGATTGAAAATTCGTCCGGCAAAATCGGCAACCGATGCAGCCGTTTGCTTGGGCACCACAATCACATCGCCCTCTTGCACCTGATAGCTATCGGTCAGGTTGCGGAGATCGATTTCCTGGCGCTCAATCTGTCCCTGATCATTCATGCGGATAAAGTTCACTTGGCTGAGGCGAGCGTCTTCGGTGGGGCCGCCAGCGATCGCCACTGCGCTCGACAGGGAGCTGTTGGGCGGCACCTGCACTTCGCCGGGGCGTGTCACCTCGCCCACCACCCGCACCCGCACCGTTGCCGGAGCCAGGCTGGACTGAGCAATCTGGCGGCGGTCGAGGGTGGCATCAGCCGCCAGCTTGGGCACCAGTACAATATCGCCGTCTTGCAGGGGGGGGTTGTTGGCGTTGGACTCGGCCCAAATACCATCCCACAGGTTTACTGTGAGCGTTGTAGTGCTGCCGCTGGGGAGCGATCGCCGCACCAGCACTTGCCGCAAATCTGCGTGGGTCGTAATGCCGCCCGCAGCGACTAGCGCCGCACTCAGGGTCGGCAGGCTCTGCTGGGGATTGTTGCCATTTGTGCCATTGCGCGGATTGTCAAGCTGAATCGGGCCAGGTCGCTGTACCTCACCCGTCACCGTTACGAACACAGGGCGTAGGGTCGTCAGGCTCACCGCCACAGACGGGTTGACCAAGTAATAGTTCAGCCGAGTGGTGAGGTCGCGAGTGAGCGAGTCGATGGTTTGCCCTGCCACTGGCACCACCCCGATCACGGGCAGGGTAATCGTGCCATTGGGGGCAATGACCCGCGTTCCGGTATATTCATCAAAGCCCAGCACCGTAATTGCCAGTTCATCACCGGGGCCAAGAATATAGTCTGAAGGCAGTGCCAGGAAGGGGGACGCAGGGCTAGCTGCGAGGGAGTTTTGAGCGAGAACGGCAGCCGGGGCCGCCAACCCGCTGAGGGACAGGCTCAGGGCGATCGCCGAACCGCGCACAACCGCTTTAGAAACAACGGCTTTGGAGATAGATGCTGCTAAAGATGCCGCTGAATGTGTCACGATGCGACCTCCAGGTTAGACGATTCTTGAGATTCGGCAGACTGCCCATTTTGGCTGTGCTGCTCAATGGGAAAGAGTTGCTCAAAGCTGGACACAGGCTTGACAGGTTTGGCAAAGGCGACTTCCTGGGTCAGGGCAAAATAGCGGTTGGGGTTGCGAATCGGAGCAACGCCATTAGCCACAATCCCCAGTACATGGGGTCTGGCGAGATTGAGCAAACTGCAAGTCGCTTTCAAATCCTCTACATCCGTCGTCGGTCGCACGACCAGCAGCATCCCATCCGTCAGCTTGCCCAAGGTGGACGCATCCGACGCACCGGAAAGGGCTGGCGTGTCAAAGATCACCACGTCGTATCGCTGACCCATCGCCGCAATCACAGGAAGCAGCTTTTGAGGGGTGAGCGAAGTTGGCGTGGAAGATGCCAGATTGCCTGCCGCCAGAAGTTCCAGACTTGGCGCTACTGTCTGGATTGTGTCGGCCAACTCGGCCCGACCCTCCAGCACCTCTGCCAGTCCAATGGCTCCATTAGCATTCCACATCTGGTGCTGGGTCGAATGGTGAAAGTTTGCATCCACCAGCAGCACGGTTTGCCCAGACTGGGCGATCGCCATTGCCAGATTTGCAGCCACTTGCGACTTGCCTTCCTGCGGTACGGAACTGGTAACCACCAGCGTTTTCAGACTAAACTCCGAATCCAGCAGCCCCAAGTTCGACTGCAATACGCGATAGGCATGATGCACTCCAGCAAATAGCGAGCCGTCGCTCTGCTGCATGGGTAGAAGATCTTGCCGCCTGCCAGATCGTTTCCAACTCGGCACAACCCCCAGCAGTGGGTAATGGAGCAACTGCTGAGCGTTGGGAATTGTTTTAACCGAGCGATCGCACAGATCCAGCAGAAACGCCGTCACCACACCCATCGCCGATCCCAGCACCAGCCCACCCAGCAGAATCAGCTTTTTGCTAGAAGCAGCAGGCTTCTCAGGTGCCACCGCCGCTGAGATCACTCGCACGTTGTCAATCGTCTGATCCTCTGCCACCTGTACTTCTTGCAACCGCTGGAGCAGCGATTCATACGTGCCTTGCGCTGCGGCCAGTCGCCGCTCCAGTTCGCGCTGGGTCGCCTCTAGCCGAGGAATCGTTACCGCTCGGCTGCGCTGCTCTGCCTGTAGCCGAGCCAACTCGGCAATCTGACTGCCCAGCGCGACGCGCTCCACCTCTGACTGCACCAAGTTCGCTGTCAAATCTTGAGCCAGCGCCCCCAGTTGGATATCCCGCTCCGACACCCGACTTTGCCCCACTAGCTGAGCGACTCGCCCCTGGAGTCGTTGCTGCAACAGAGCTTCTTGCTGCTCCAGCGTGGCAATGGTAGGGTGAGTTGGCCGATAGCGGGCCCGCTCCAGATCAAGCTGCCCCTGAATTTGTTGAAGCTGGGAAAAGACCTCCTGAATCGCCGGAGACTGGCTCAGCGCCGTTGCACTCACGGCCTGTTCTGGAGACATTCTTAACTGCTGCTGCAATTCGCGAGAGCGGGTTGTCGCATTCACAAACTGCGTCCTGACCCTCGCAATTTCATCATCCAGGCGCTTCATGGCTTTGACCGTCTCGCGGGATTCTTCATCCAGCAAAATTACCTGGTTCTGCTCTTTGAAGCGTTGCAGCGCGACTTCAGCTTCCCGCACCGTGGCTTCGGTTCTAGGCAGTTGCTCTGTGATGAACTTGCGAGCGGCAGCAGCATCGGCTTGGTTGGTCGCAATATTATTGTTGCGGTAAGCCTGAATCACCTTGTTCACTACGGCTGCCGCCCGCTCAGGGTCTTCGTCCTGATAGCCGATCTCGATCATATCGGTGCCAGGAATTGGCTTAACCGTTAACACCTCCAGAAACCCCACCGGGCTGAGGGGTTGTCCTTCATCATCGGCGAGTCTGAGAGCCGTGATGGTCGCTTCGGCAATTGGCAACGACCGAATTGTTTCGACTTGGGTGGCAATGGGGTCAGTATCCGAACCAACAGCACCTTGCCGACCAATCGCAGCGGCCCCTGCTGCATCCAGCCCCGTCAAGGAAGAGGTGCGGTCAATCTTAACAAGAACCCTGCCAGCGGCGACATAGCTAGGCTGTTGCGACAGGGCCGCCAGGGTTGACAGCACCGCAACCGTGCTAAACACTCCGACCGCAGGCAGCCATCGCCGCTTCAAAACCTGTGCATAGCGTTGCAGATCGATATCAACTTCTTCTCGAAAAGATTGAGTACTCATGAGACTCCCAAAGAGCAACACAGCCAGCGGCGCACTAACTGAAAAAACGCTCCAAACCTCAAGACTGCAACCGTGGAATTACGCAGGCTCTAGAGCAATTCAACGGAACGCAGCCTATCAGTCATTCGCATTAGCACCCCGGGTTCTCGAAACTAAGTTCTGTCATCAAAACGGTCGATCGCTGCCACCTCAAAGACTTCTTCTATGCGCTTTTCCTAAGTTCTCTTAAAATCTTCAGCCTTGCTAAGCGAGGCTCAATCTAACAGCGGACGACCACTCTTTGATTTACATCTCTAGTCTAGACGGCTCAGGCAACGAGCCGCATCTGCCTTCACACTAGCTTCTGCCAATCATCAAGACTTGATAAACTTATGGGCTGCCAATCACTAGTCAGACAGCATCAATCGATGGGCTTCAAAAAAGCGATAAAGACGAAGCCGAAATAGGATTAAAATCGCTCTCAATCGATCTTCCAGTCGGCTGAGTTTTTTAGAGTTGAGAATCACCAGAGTATGCGGCAAAGCAGAGAGAAGGACAACCCAGTTCCGCATCATCCACAAGATATATCCCAATCGACGCTCGCGAATAAGATGATAGCTCTCACGAGTCAATCGCTGCCATTTTCGAGCCAGTTCGGCCCAAGTTCGTCGTGCTGGATGTCCGACACAGACATCGTCTTGATAAACAAGAGAATAGCCAGCGGCGATCGCCCGATGGCACCAGTCCATATCTTCGGATACACCCTGACGAAACCCACCCACTACATTGAAAATCTCTCTGGAAACCCACAGATTTGCGGTTACAGAAAATTGCTTTTTCAGAACATAGGACTGATTATTAAATGCAAAAACAGACTCGAAAGCTTCCACAGGATGAGGATCATCCGGATTATTCAAAAGAACCCGGACGCGACCCCCTACAAGCTTGGCTTGCTTCATCGCTCTCAATCCATTTTCGAGCCAGTCCTCTGAGGGCTGACAGTCAGAGTCTATGAATGCCAAAATTTCAGATTGGGATACTAAAACCCCTGCGTTTCTTGCTTCTGCTGCACCTTGAATCGGGGCAGAAATTACTTTTGCTTTGCGATTGGTTATCTCTGCAACGACGCTGCGTACAGCATCCAAACCCAGACTCGAATTATTATCAGCCACAATAATTTCAAATTGATCTAGTGGTAGCGTTTGATTCATCAAGCAGCTCAGACAAATTTTCAGATTTTCCAAGTCATTGAAATGTGGGATGACAACAGAAATTTGAGGATTCATAGTTTTTGCGTCCACAGACTGCCACAAGCTGTCTTGATGATGATTTTCCAAGTTCAAAGCTGCTCCAAAGCCCGTTTCTACACCTTGTGAATGGTCTTATATTCCTGATAAGTGAAGCCTAAAAGCCCAGCCAAGCGACCAGCACCCCGAAAGATTCTCAGCAGCGATGCGATCGCCAAACGCTTTTGAATCAGCCCCAACGGAATGGTCATCAGTCCATAAATCATTTGGAGCAATGCCTTAGCGCTAGATAACAGACGAACTCGAGCCGATGGCTTCGCTTCTTTTTCCCAGATAGAGTAGCTTAAACAACTGCGATAGCCCCGCCGCAAAATCCACTGCACTGTAGTACGGCTGTCGGGAATCCACTCATAAACAATCGCTTCATCGGCCCAAACCAGCTTTTTTCCTGACTGATGAAGACACCTGAAAAAGTAGGAGTCTTCTCCACCCGTCAATGCAAATCGCTCTTGGAAAATGTTTTTCTGATCCTTGACCAACTCTGCTCGCATCAGGACATTGTTGGTGTAAGCCGCTTCCAAAAGATGCCCCGTTGGATAGCGTCGATTTTCAAAAAATCGACCTTGGATTGCCCAGGTCGGTGCGTCAGGCTGAAAATGGGGGAGAACCGGCCCATGCACCACATCTGCTTGATACTGGATTTGAGTCAATAAAAGTTGCTCTAGCCAGTCCGATTCGGGCACTTCATCATCGTCAATAAAGGCAATGAAATCGCTGTCTAGAGGAGCAGTGGCGATCGCCCGGTTTCGAGCATAGGAAATTCCGCGACGCGGCTCCATGCAAGCTGTTAACCTCCAGGGATAATCTGGGGATAACTGATTGCAAAAGCGAAACGCCTGTCCTGATTCATCGTTGTCCACTACCACGACATGAATCTTAGGCTGAAGCTGCTTAAACTCCAGTTTTCTCAGCCCTTCTAAAAGACGTTTTAAGCCTTCAGGTCGTTGATACGTGATGACGCAAATAGTGACCCGCATAACAGGCTCCTCATAAACCTAGCTGGTGGCTGCTCTGATCTGCTTTACAAGCTTGTCTACAAATCGAGGGCGAGATTTTCCTAATAGGAACCAGGCGATCGCAGGCTTTGCCAACGCCACAGGCAGATAGCCTACCCATAGAAACCACAGGCTCAGAATCAGCTTTCGTTTCTTGGAATAGGTGGAATATTTCCAAACCGCCCAAAATCCCTTCCAGGCAAGCATCACGCAGGAATCTGTTGGATATAGATGCCCCTGGGGATCGACCTTGAGCGAAACCATTCGATCGGTCAAATGCAGGGTGTCCTTCAAGCCGGGATCACCATCGAGCGATCGCCCCAGACTCTTTGCCGTTCGAGCGATCGCCTGATATCTCAAGCGGTCATGCCGCAATGATTTCCGAAAGCGAGAAACGTCGATTTCCTGACTAGACGCAGCCCAAAGATTTTCACCATGCTTCCGACGAACCCCAATTGGAGTTTCAATTGCAAATACCTGACCATAAAAAGGCGAAACAGACACCAAATAGCCATCCGCAGAAATCCGAAAGTCCGCTTCGGGAATGGGCAAAATTTTTTCTAGCACCATCCGACTAAAGCTAGTGCCGCTGGTCACAGTCGTGTTATATCGCCCTTTTGTGAGCAATAATGGGGTGACATCTCCAGTATTGAAAGTAATCTCCGGCGCAGGATACAGGTCAATGTAATTTCCCTCTGCATCTCGTGATTCCAGTCGAGCCTGCATTTGGGCAGTGTCGGGGGTCCATTGAGCAACAATCGTATCCACTGCATGAGGAAAGAAATAATCATCCGCATCTAGGAAAACGATAATTTCTCCCTTGCTGACTCGAAATCCTGCATTCATCGCAGAGGCCTGTCCGCCATTGGGCTTCAGAACCGGAATAATGCGATCGCCATAGCTCAGAATAATCTCTTGGGAACCATCCTGAGAGCCATCATCAACCACAATCACCTCTATTTCAGAGTAGGTTTGATTGAGGCTGCTATCGATAGCCTGCCTTAGAAAACGACCGTAGTTATAGTTGTTGATAATGATGCTGACCAGCGGGTACATACAACTCATTGCTGATTTATACGGAGACCGGGTGAAGGAAGCTCAACGGGTTCGACTCAAACTGTCTCTAGACAACCCGCCTGCTTAAAGGCAACTTCTTTCAGTCCCGGATACTTTGCACTAAGATGATCCGCCAGCTTTGGCCCGTTAAATAACTGTCCTCGGAATGGCGGCGGTGGTTCTAGCACAAACTGTCGAAGCTCATCTAGGGCCAAACAGTGCTTGACACCGAATCGCTGCATACTTTTAGCAAATAGAAGCTGATGGTCATCAATATGCTCCTCAAAGCGAGCCAGCCGCGGCAGCAAAACGAAGCAAGCCTGTTGCGAAGCCAGCATCCGCGTTGAACCCTGGCCGCCATGAGAAATCACTAGTCTGGCTTCTTTGACCAAGGCAACCAGCTTTTTAGACTCAATCGTCTTGACCACTGTTGTAAGGGGATGGCGATCAACAAGAGAGGTATCAGTGACCCCGCTCTGAATAAAAACAGGTTCAGAGATAACCTGCTGCTCTAGCAGCAAGTGTAGCCAAGTAATCGCTCTATCGAAAGAGTACGGAATCGTGCCAAGAGTGAGAATAATCATCGTGTTCTGGGATCTTCAGGAACAACTTTGAAATCACTAAACGAGCATGACCGAGAGTGTTTTAATTTAGAGTCAAGCCACAGTTCCTCTAAAGATTGCTCTTGGGTATTTTTCGGTCAACTCCTGCCACTGAACATAAAACTCATCGGCAAGCGGGTAAATGAATTTACCAGACAGGCTCAGTTCATCCGAACGAGAAATACTCTCGATATATAAGAAGCGAATTCCTAACAGCTTGGACAGGATCGCGAAATTCACTGCTATACTTGCACCCGTCGAAAGCACCATATCAGGTCGCTCTAGAAGCAGAACTCTCAGAGATCTGGGCAGGTTCATTAGAAAACGCTTCCAGTCTCTTGGGCCCTGATAGGGCAGCCAGAAAACTCGTTCATTCAAGCCATTTAGAAGACTCGTATCTTTCTTAAAGTCCGTTACCCAGACTCTCTCGTGCTGAGACCAAAATGACTCCATGTCTCTCATGGTTGAGAAATGACCGCCAGATGTGCAAACAAGCATTAATTTCATAGAAGCTGAGCCTAACCAAGCTGGATTCTTCTGATACCGCAGAATCCTGAGAAATTCGTGAGTGATTTGTGAACTTCTTGCATATCCTGGCATCAGTCTCATCGGACAATGCTGATATGAATGAATCAGCGCTAGGGTAGCTCTAAGGCATCTAGGCATCAGAGACTGACCTTACAACTCCCAGAGCATCACCACAGAATCAACCCCTAGAAACCACTGAGATGTCGCTGAGAGATACTGGTAAATGCACTGAACCCATATGTCTTAAGATACAGAATGAGGGTTGTCACTTACAGTGGATTGGTTCTCAACTTACAAAGAATTCAAACTCTGCCTGGAACTTGTGAAGGGCTTACGCAGGCTTTAAAGATGTGCCTACGTTCATGAAGATTGGTAGGTCAAAGCACTTGTATCTCTCCGAAGATTCCAGGATCTAGAGCGATTTTGTTTGATCTTTCGCCTACTCTTTACATACGAAACATCAACTATACGGACTTTGTGTTGTTTTGATGAAACTAAGTTAGGGCTTGCGTCGTTGGAGAATCTATATCGAGATGCACCCGCGAGCAATCGTCCGAAACACAGGCAGCTCGTCGCAGGTGCGTAAGTCCCACGAAGCGCTTCTTGGTGTTTCTTAGTATTTTTTGCAGTGAGCGAAGGCTGCCCCCAAAATAGACAGGCGTGAACCCAGGGGTGAACTGTTGCGGGTCAGGCGGCCTGTACCTGGGACGATTTGTATCTGGGAGATGTTAGCTGCGGTACACGCGCTCTGATCCGAGGGTGTTATAGTAAAAGTGTGATCCCAAATGGTAGCGTAGGGCACGGAAAAAGATTCGGACATATCCGCCCCATGCATTGCCTTTGGCATACCTTCGAGGTGGTAATGGTGACAGGTTTTGAAGTGCCTCCCCAGTGTAATTGTGGAGGTTTTTTGATATGAAATGGTTCACCCATAGGTTCGGCGAGTTCTTTGCGTGGGAGTCTTATCGGCATCGAGAGCCGGGAGACAAGGCGACGATCGCCCTCGATTTGCCTACGGTTCCCTTTGCCACAGGGATGGCGATCGCCCCGCGTGCGCTGGCGTGGTTTTTCTTGGAAGACAGCACCCTAGAGCAGGCCGTCAGCCACCTAGAGCGCTGTTGGGCTTCGGAACCAGAAGAGGCGGGCTGGGCCGCTTACGCTAAAACGGCATCGACCTATTTCGGGCAGTTTTGGAGCTAGCCGCGGCTGATCTAAACTTTAGCGGCTGATTTATAGGATTTGTCAGGCAGGTGTCAGACTGGGCCTGTAGGTGTCAGACGAGCCTTAGATTGAGCCTAGTTCAGAAGAAGGGCGTAAGTGTATACTTGCGTCCTGTTTTGCTTTTTTGCAGAAAAACCGATAGATTTCAGGATTGAGCGAGAAAGCTGGATGGCAACTCTGGGGGCGATCGCTTAAGATCGAATGCCTAGGGCGTAGTTGATATGACTTCGACTGTAGATTCTTAGTAGATTCTTACCTGTATTTTCTTAAACGCTCAGGCACCCCATTCATCCTCCATTCACTCCATCCCCCATTCACTTTTATGATTGCAACTACCGCGAATCCCCTCCTGGTTGGCAAAGGTCTTCCCCCCTTCGACCAAATTCGTCCTGAACACGTCGTGCCAGCCATGACCGAACTGCTGGCCAAGGCGACCGATGCCCTGACGCATCTGGAAACAAACACCAAGCCAACCTGGGAAGGACTGATCGAGCCATTAGAAGCCCTGACCGAACCTGTGTTTTGGGTGTGGGGCGTAGTGAACCACCTGATGGGCGTGAAGAATAGCCCGGAACTGCGCGAGGCCCAGGAAGCCATGCAGCCCGAAGTGGTGAAATTTGGGATGCGCGTGAGCCAGAGCAAGCCGCTCTATGAGGGGTATAAGGCAATTCGCAACAGCGCCGCCTGGGGCACCCTCAGCGAAGCCCAGCAGCGGATTATCGAGTCATCCATCCGCGAGGCAGAGTTAGCGGGCGTGGGGCTAGAAGGCGAAAGGCGCGATCGCTTCAACGAAATCCAGCTTGAGCTAGCGAACCTGTCTACCCAGTTTTCCAACAATCTGCTAGATGAAACCAAGGCCTTTAGCCTGACGCTGACACAGCCCAGCGAGGTAGAAGGACTGCCGCCAACGCTGCTGGCCCAAGCGGCCCAGGCAGCCCGCGCAGCCGGGGCAGAAGCCGCCACGCCCGAAGCAGGTCCCTGGCGCATCACGCTGGATATGCCTAGCTACTTGCCCTTCATGCAACACAGCCGCCGCCGCGACCTGCGCGAAACGCTGTATCGTGCCTACATCACCCGCGCTTCGTCTGGCGAGCACGACAATCAGCCAATCATCGAGCGCATTTTGACGCTGCGAAAAGAGATGGCGGGCATTCTTGGCTTTGGCAGCTATGCCGAACTCAGCCTCGCTAGCAAAATGGCCCCTGGCGTAGACGCAGTAGAACACCTGCTGGAGTCACTGCGTGCATCGAGCTATGCCGCCGCTCAGCAAGACCTGGCCGCGCTGAAGGCGTTTGCCCGCAGCCACGGCGCACCCGAAGCCGAAGACTTTCAGCCGTGGGATTCGGCCTTTTGGTCGGAGCGGATGCGCGAAGAGAAGTATGCGCTGAATGCAGAGGAACTGCGACCCTATTTTCCACTAGAGCAAGTGCTAGACGGATTGTTTGGGCTGGCGAAGCGGATTTTTGGGATTGTGATTACGCCTGCCGATGGGGAAGCGCCCGTGTGGCATCCCGACGTGCGCTATTTTCGGGTGAGTGATGAAGACGGTGGGGCGATCGCCTATTTTTATCTCGACCCCTACAGCCGTCCTGCCGAAAAGCGCGGCGGAGCCTGGATGGACTTTGCCATCAACCGCAAGCGCTACGTCGAAGCGGGCGTGTCCAAGGTGCGTCTGCCCGTTGCCTACCTCGTCTGCAACCAGTCGCCGCCCGTAGACGGCAAACCCAGCCTGATGAACTTCTATGAGGTAGAAACGCTGTTCCACGAGTTTGGCCACGGCTTGCAGCACATGCTGACGACGGTGGACTATTCCGGCGCGGCGGGCATTAACAACGTCGAGTGGGACGCGGTGGAACTGCCCAGCCAGTTTATGGAGAACTGGTGCTACGACCGGGCAACCCTGTTTAGTCTGGCGAAGCACTATCAAACGGGCGAACCACTGCCCGAAATGTTCTATCAGCGCTTGCTGGCGGCCCGCAACTTTATGAGCGGCAGCGCCATGCTACGGCAGATACACTTCAGCCTGCTGGATATCGAACTGCATCACCGCTATGTGCCCGGTGGAGCCGAAACTCCCAAGGACGTGCGCGATCGCCTCGTCAAAACCACGACCGTCCTGCCGCCTCTGCCCGAAGATGCCTTCCTCTGCTCCTTTGGACACATCTTTGGCGGCGGCTACGCGGCAGGCTACTACAGCTACAAGTGGGCAGAAGTCCTCAGCGCTGATGCCTTCTCCGCCTTTGAAGAAGCCGGTCTGGATAACGAAGCCGCCATCGCCGAAACGGGCCGCCGCTTCCGCAACACTATCCTTTCCCTCGGCGGCAGCAAGCACCCGATGGAAGTCTTCAAAGCCTTCCGCGGCCGCGAACCAGATACGGAACCGCTGCTGCGGCACAATGGGCTGGCGGCGTAGAACCTTGGCGTGTAGGGCACGGGTGTCGGGACGGGGAGATCAGGCGATGAATGGATCAGGAATTTCCCACTTTAATTTCCCACTTTGTTGCCCGGTCGCCCCAGCCCTGTGTCACCCTTGCTGGATCTGCTGCTCTAGCGATCGCATCAGGTTGAAAAATTCCTGGGCTTGAATCGTGCCGCGATCGCGCAGTTCAACTAGGCAACCCTCAAACGCCCGGCGCATCGACTCTGTGGCAATCCACAGCCGCGCACAGCTAATGGCCTGGACGGGTGTGGTATAGCCTTGGTTTGAGGTAATCGTCATGCCCGTGGGCAGGGTTGCCCGCCAATGCCAGCGATCGCCCTCCATGACTGTTCCGATTGCAATGTCGAAGTAGTTCCAATCCATCTGTTGGGGGAAGTGCAGGTGTGGGTAATTCAGGCTTTCGTTCCAGCAGCAAAGTCCGGGGTTCAGTTAAAGGCGAGTTTAATATTTCTTTAATATTCTATTCGAGTCAACGTCAATCAGCCAGGTTTTCATCTAGCGTTCCCAAAAGCGTTTGATCGGAAACTGGTCTGCAAAATTGGCTGGGCAAAACTGGCTGGGCAAAACTGGCTGGGCAAAATGGATACGAAAGAATGGCGCGGCAAACTGGTGCAGCAAGCTGGCGCGATAAACTGGCTCGGCGAATTAGTGCAGAAAATTGGCACAGCAAACTGGCACACCAGCCCCACAGAGGGCGATCGCCCCCCGCTACCCTTGAAACAGGAAGTTTGCTGTACGGTTCTCTAAAACTCTAAAAAAATCTAAGCCAATCAAGCGCTAGCCTCCCACCATGACCCGCCTTCACGAAATATCCTCTCCATCGGGCGATCGCCATCCGGTCATTTTGGTTCACGGGATCGACGACACCGCCGCCGTGTTTCGCAGGATGGCTCCCTATCTCACCTCGCAGGGCTGGCAGGTTCACCACCCCAACCTGACACCCAGCAACGGCGACGTAGGGCTGGATGTGCTAGCAGCACAGCTTGCCGACTATGCCCAGCAGGTAATCCCGCCGGGGCAGCCCTTCGATCTGGTCGGCTTTAGCATGGGCGGCATCATCAGCCGCTATTTCGTGCAGCGCCTCGGCGGACTAGAGCGCGTGCGCCGCTTTGTCACCATCTCCTCGCCCCACTGCGGCACCTGGACGGCCTACCTGCGCCCCAACATCGGAGCCAGCCAGATGTCCATCAAAAGTCCCTTTCTATGCGACCTCAACCGCGATGTGGACTGTCTAGAACAGCTAAACTTCACCTCAATCTGGACACCGCTAGATTTGATGATTTTGCCCGCCCGCAGTTCTTGTCTGGGCGTGGGGCGCGAAGTGGTGCTGAACGTGCCCGCCCACGCCTGGATGCTCAGTGATCCCAGAAGCTTAAGGGCGATCGCCCAGGCGCTATCAGAGCCGCTGCGTTCTGCCACCAGCAGTGTGGAATCGATTCCCCCCTTAGCTTAAGGGGGGCTAGGGAGATCTCCAAAAGCCTCGCACCCAAACCGATCCCCCTAAATCCCCGCGCTGACGCGCCGCTTCGCTAGAAACAAGGGGGACTTTTTCCGGCAGCGGCCCGGTTCCCCCCCTCCTAAAGGGGGGCTAAGGGGGGATCTCATGCCACGCCAACCTCGCCAACTCCATCCCGGCTATTGCCACCACGTCACCATTCGCTGCAACAACCGCGAGTTTCGCCTCACGAAACCCGAATACCGCGAAGTGTTGCTCTACGCCATCCAAAAATGCCAGGAGAAATACGGCTTCAAGCTGTATGCCCTGTGCATCATGAGCAACCATGTGCATTATTTGCTGGAGCCGCCGCAGCCGGAAGACCTGCCAAAAATCATGCACTGGCTGAACTGGTATAGCGCCATGTGCCTCAACCGAATACTGAACCGCACCGGACACTTTTGGGAGAAGCGCTATCACAGCACAGAGTTTCCCATTAGCGACAAGCGGCGGGCGCTGAACACGCTGCGCTATATCCACGCCAACCCCAAGGCAGCGGGAATGCAGCAGGGATTTTTCTATGACTACAGCAACTATGGCAGCTATGACCGACTGACGCAGGACGGGCTGACGCAGTGGCATCCGGCGTTTTTGGCGCTGGGCAGAACGCTGGATCTGTGTGCGGCGATCTATCGCCAGTTTTGCAAAAAATATCAGCCGAAGCCGAAGCCGGAGAAGCGCAACCACTGGGGAACCAAACTGCTGGCGCAAATCAAGGCGCGGAGCAGGCTAAAGAAAAAGAGCAGCCCCGGACAAAAGAGCCTGTGGGACGACTGGGAAACCCCCGCAGCGGAAATCCGGCAGGTGGCGAAGAAGTTTGTGTTGGCGAATTGCTATGACCCGGAGGTGATGAAGCTCCAGTTTGAGGAAATAATCGACTCGACGTAGAAAAAACGTCAGGTGCCAGGTAACGGATCGCTGAAAGGTAGGTTTTTATGTAGAAACAGGCTTGGTTACAAAACTTTAGGATCGGCTAGAACTGGCTCGTGCTACAGTTCACAAGTCTCTGTGCGAGAGAAGATAAAGACCAACACCAACTTCCCCAAACCCCACGCAACCATCCCCGCATGGTAATTTTCCATCAGGAGAATGAAGCGGGTCGAGGGTGAGCTTGCCGTAGTACACGTATTTTCCTTCCTGTCGCCAGCCGACGCGATCGCAAAAGGTTTCCCACGCCTCCCTATGATACTTCCCGTCTAGGATGCCGCCGCACGCCACGTAAATTTCTTTTTGCACGCTAAAGCCAAATCGCCCGTTGCTGTAATTTAGCCATAGGTCATTCAGCCACCGCAGGTCTTCGCAAGGATAGTTGAGTAGCCCTTTTACCGTCCACTGGCGATCCAGCGTTTGATACATCAGATTAAAAGTTTCCTGGTCTGCCGCTTTCCACTGCCCGGTTGCTAACAAGTTCTCCAGCCGCCCATAGCGCAACTGGTTCACCTCTGCTTTTACGGCATCTTCCACCCGGCGGTTCATTTTGCAACAGTCGTAGGCAAAGGCGATGGCGTCGGCTCCCTGTCCGCAGGCCGCGCGAATCAGCCCGCTAGGGTTTTGCAACAGCGACACGTACAGCAAAATCGTGTTTTGCCAAAACTCGGCGGTGAAATGTTCCAGCACTTGCGCCTCGCCCGCCTCTTGCTGTTCCTTCAGCTCCACCGCCGTCAGATATTCCTGAAAGCTGCGATGGGCAAATTCATAGTCCTCATCGCGCTTCACCAGCAGTTCGCTCACCTGCACAATCTGCGCTAGCCATTTCGCAGGCGCAACTGCTTCGTCTAGCCGCCGCAGTTGCTCGGCAATGTGGGTCAATAAATCTGGTTCGGCAATGCTGGTCTTTTCCTGTTCGGTCATGGCCAGCGCCAGCGTTTGCAGAATTTTTTGACTGGGTTCTGCATCCAACAGCAGGTCGATACGTTTGGCTATCGGGCGGAATCCAAGCTGCAAACCGCAAATCTCTCGGTATAGCTCGGTGCGGCGGGTGGGCAGTTGGCTATTGGGCAGTGAGCGGTGAAACATGGCGATCATGCTGAGCATGAGCGGATTTTTCGCCAAGTCAGCCAGTTCTTTTCGCTGTTCAATTTGGGCCAGCAGGTCGGCGGCGCGGCGATCCGCCGTTTCCTCCACGTCGGCGGCGTTGCGGCTGGCGGTGGACACGGCGTTGCGCTCCTGCGCCAGATACCACTGCTTCACAAACTTTTCCCGGCGATCTTCATCAAACGGCTCCACCTTCAGCTCTAGCTGGGGTCGCTCTGCGGCATAGTCCTGGCTGTAGGCATTGGGTCGCGACGTGAGGATGAAGGTGCAGCGGTCATAGGTCTGCATCTGCTCGGCGATCCAGCGGCTGACGGCGACGCGCTGCTCATCGGCCACTTCGTCAAACCCGTCAAACATGATCAGCGCTCGGTCGCTGTGCAGCAGCCGCGTGGCCCAGGCAGCGGGAATCGTCAGATTTTTGCCACCGGGCAGTTTGGGAATGTGGTGCTGGGTAATCAGGTCGGGCAGGCTGGGCGGGTCGGGCTGGGCGATTTCGTCGCGCCAGGTTCGCAGCATCAGCAGCACGGGGATGAATTCGGGCGTTTGGTGGCGGCGGCGGGTAGCGTGGGGACGAGTGCAATAGCAATAGGTGAGGTGGCGCAGCAGCGTGGTTTTGCCATAGCCGCCCCAGGCCAAGATCGCGAAACTCCGAAGGTTGGGCGAGGTTTGCAAGCGAGTCAGAATGTCCCAAATGTCGAAGGGTTTGCGGTTTTCGGCGGCTTCGATCAACGCTTCGGCATCGCGCCGCTGCAACCCCGGCAAGTTGGGCAGCATTTCCCCATTGCGGCTGCGAAAGAAGTCTCTGCTGAGCTGGAGCGGCACATACACATCATCCAGGTCAGGGTTAGTCAGCCCCAAGGGAATGGGCACTTCGTTGTCGGTGACACATAGCCGACAGGCGCTTGACTGCGCCTTCAGAAACTTGCCGTCAAACCCAGAAAGCTGCATCCGCAGGGCTTGATCAATCTGGTCTAGCCAGCTGGTAAAAGAATCGGCATCGCGCTTGCCTTTTTCGCCGGCCCAGTCGCCCACGCGGGCGGTGAAGTTTTCGGTATATTTTGCCCAAACGACCGTCACCAGCATGACGGGAAATGTGAGTACTGCTATTACCCAGTTTTGCTGCAAAATTGAGTGTGCCAGGATGCCCAGGCTGCCGCCCAGCGGACTCCACTGGATGATGAGGTTGACTGCTTTTTGGACGAATTGATGTTCGGTGCTGGGTTCTGACTTTAGTTCAGGATTGCGTTCTGGCTGGTAGGGCGACGACATGGAATGAATTGTGGAGGGAGCATAATGGCTCTAATATGGCATTCCAAAACTGAAATGACTGCAAACTCTCCAAATCTGGCTTCCCCTTTGCGAAGCGGGTCAGAAGGCATTAGATTGGGATAGCTCTGCATGAGGGATTTGGGACGTTGCCAAACAGAAGTACGGTTCTCGTGCTTGAGCGTCTTGCAGCCTCGCCCTAAATTCCTTTCCCCAAGGCTACTGTGTATACACGTCTCGATTGTTTGCGTCAGGTTCTGAAAGATCCCCCTAGATCCCCCTTGAGAAGGGGGACTTTTGAGCCAGGTCTCCCTGCTACGAGGCACTCCGGGTTTGGTTCTCCCCTTGTTTAAGGGAGTTCAGGGGGGATCAAAGCATCGCTGCTCCAACGTAGAAAACTTGTGTGTACGCAGTAGCCCAGAGCAGGAGAGGGACTTCAAGCCGCTCTTGCTCCCCTTCTCCCGACTTGGGAAAAGGGGTCGGGGGATGAGGGCAGCTTGAGTTGCACGTCGCGTTAGAGAACGTTTAGAACATTTTCAGAACACTTTCATTTTCAGAACACTTTCAGAGATATGGGACAACGGCTATTGCAGGCAATGGTGGCCACGCTGCTGGTGGTCTTGCTAATGAACGGGACAGCGGCAATTCCCCGGTTTTCGCGGCCAGAGCCTGCGCCCCGTCCCCTAGCGCCGGAGGTTCCCGCCGCTGCCGACCCTGCTATTCCGCCCGATCGCGTGCCGCTGCCCGTGCCGCCCGACCCCATCCCCAACGACCAGCGGCAGGTTCTGGTTCCTGGCAAAGCGGATTTGTCCAGCGTGCGCGTGCCCTATCCCATCATGCGCGAGGTGGCTTCCAGCTATACGCCGCGCCAGGAAATTGCGCCGCCCCACCCGACCAACTTTGGCTATCGATTTTTGACGGATGCTGCGGGTCGCCCCGTCAACAATGACCCAATTATCGTGCTACATGAAACGGTTGGCTCGGCCAGCAGCGCCATCAACACCTTCCGCACGCCCCATCCCAACGATGCCGACCAGCGCAGCTATCACGCCCTGATCCGGCTAAACGGGACGGTGGTGTATATCGTGCCGCCGGAGTATCGCGCTTTTGGGGCGGGAAATTCGGTGTTTGACGGGCCAAACGGTCGAGAGACGGTGAATACCAATCCGCAGTTTCCGCCCTCGGTGAATAACTTCGCCTATCACATTTCTCTGGAAACCCCCGGCGACGGACGCGGTAACCAAGCGCGACACAGCGGCTATACGTCGGCTCAGTATCAATCCTTGGCCTGGCTGACTGCCCGCACGGGCATCCCGACCAACCGCATCACCACCCATCGAGCCGTCGATCGCTCTGGCAGCCGCAGCGACCCGCGCAGTTTTGACCGGGAGCGGTTTCTGGCGCTGCTGGGGCAGTTTGCCGGGTGACGGGGTTGACGGCGTTTCGGGGAGAACTGGCGGCGCTGGCGGCGGCCCTGATCTGGGCGATCGCCTCTATCGCGTTCACAAAACTCGGTCGGCGGCTCTCGCCCACGGCGCTGAATGTGTCTAAGGGGCTGATTTCCATTGGGCTGATTGGGCTGACGCTGGGGCTGCGGGGGGCGGGGCCGCCAGCGGCCAACGGGTCAGCTATTTGGCTGCTGGGGCTGAGCGGGGCGATCGGCATTGGGCTGGGAGACACGGCCTATTTTGCATCGCTGAACTGCCTTGGGGCGCGGCGGGGCCTCTTGCTAGAATCGCTGGCTCCCCCGCTGACGGCGCTGCTAGCGCTGCTGGTTTTGCAAGAGCGGCTGAGCGGGGCGGCGTGGCTGGGCATTGGGCTGACGGTGGGCGGCGTGGCGTGGGTGATTGTGGAGCGATCGCCCGACCCAGGAATTCCCCGCGATCGCCCCCTACGCGGCCTGGTCTTTGGACTGATTGCGGCACTCAGCCAGGCCAGCGGGGCTGTCCTCTCGCGGGCGGCGCTTTCGACCACCGACATCAGCCCGCTGTGGGGCACGCTGATTCGGCTGGTGGCGGGGCTGGGGGTGGTGCTGCTGTGGCTCTTGGTCAAACCGGCGCAGTTTCGCAGCGTGGGCAAGGAGATGAGTCAGTTGCGATCGCCCCGCTTTTTGAGCATCGTCGCCGGGACGGCCTTTGCCAGCACGTTTCTGGGCATTTGGCTCCAGCAAACCGCCCTAAAGTTCGCGCCAGCAGGTGTCGCCCAATCGCTGCTGGCCACCAGCCCGCTATTTGTGATTCCGATTGCCGTTGCGCTGGGCGATCGCGTGAGTCTCCGGGCGGTGCTGGGGGTGCTGGTGGCGATCGCCGGAATTTGGCTGCTGTTCTGGCGGGGCTGACCGCCTCAGCGCATCCAAAAAGGCGTAGACCGCAGGCGGATGTAGCGCGTCTTTGCGAACCGCCACCTGAAATTCGCGCATCAGCGGCACAGGCAGCGGATACACCTGAATTCCCGGCGGCAGCGGTTCGGCTGCCAGTTGCGCCATGATCGTCGCGCCCAGCCCCCGCATCACCATGCTGACGATGGTGGAATCTTCGCTGATCTTGTAGGCAGGCTGAATAGGAACCTTCTGCACCGCCAGGTGGGTACGAATCAGGTAATAGCAGTGGTCGGTATCGACGGGCATGATCATCGGAAAGCTCGTCAGTTCCTCCCAGGTCAGCGGTCGGTGCTGCAACTCGGCATCGGGCGGCAGCAGCGCCACGTATTCATCCTGGCACAGCGTCCAGGTGTCGAACTCTTCCACCGACGCGCCCCAGCAAAACAGGGCAATATCAACGCGCCCCTCGCGCAGGCTTTGCTCAATCTCGGCGGCTCCGCGAAATTCCTCAATGCTGACGGTGATGCCGGGATAGTCCTGGCGAAACTCGGCGATGATGTCGGGCAGCAGGTGCGTTGCCGCGCTGCGAAACGAGGCCACCCGCACCTGACCGCCCTGGAGTCCCTTCGCCAGGTTGGCTTCCTTATCCATCACCTCCAGCAGGTGCAGCATTTGGCGGGCATGGCCCAAGATGCGATCGCCCACGGGTGTTAGATGCGCCCCGCGCCGCCCCCGCGTGAACAAGATCACGCCCAATTCAGACTCCAAAGTGGCGATCGCATGACTCACCGCCGACTGCGACACGCCCAGTTGCAGCCCCGCTTCGCCAAAGTTGCCCGATTCTGCCACGGCTACCAGCGCCCGCAGTTGCGAAAGCTTGATATTGTCCTGGTTCATGGCAATTGCCTGCGTGAGTGGGTAATGGAGTGAAGTGCAGATTGGGACGAGTTTGAATCGGCCAGGACGAGCAATTCCTAAGCCGCTGTCACCTATCTCCTGACCCTCTCAGATTATCCGCTCTGCCTCCATTCATCCATGAATTTCATTCATGAATTGGATTCATATAAACTTTTGATTCTCCAAGTCGCGCTGCCTAGAGTGGGAGCATTCGCTATCTAGAGAACCCTTCCCAACCCACTATCCCCCTTGGAGAATCCGCCATGCGTAGCCCATCCGAATCCTTGAATCAGCCCTGCCTGGATCTGATTAATATCGACAGCCTCAGCAGCCTCGATAGCCTGGAACGCCTCACCACAAAGACCCGGTTGCAGAAAATGCAGGCCCTGAGCAAGCGCATCGAAGCAGTCCTCAACCGCTTTGGCAGCGAACCCGAACCCCGCGTCTGGCAAACGGGCGATCGCGCTGGCAACATCGTCTGGCATGTCTACGATCCCACCAGCAACCGCTCCGCCACCTTTGCCTCGGAAGCCGAAGTGCGCGTCTGGCTGGAAGAGCGCTATCGGCTATAGAAAAATTCAGGAGAAAGGTTCAGGCTTTGGGCACGTCATATTGCACCCAAAGCCTGAACTGAACCCTAACCTGCTTTCAACTGAGTCCACAGCTTGTCATACTGCTCATTGTCTGCACCCAAATCCTTAATGCCCTCAAACGTGGCCATCATCGCATCGTCAGGGTACAAGTTCGTATTAGACCGAAGTTCCGCAGGCAGCAGGTCAAACGCCTTTTGGTTGGGCGTGGCAAACTTCAGTTCGCTGGATGCAAAAGCAGCCGTTTCGGGGTCGAGCATGAAGTTCATCCACTCGTAGGCCGCATCCACATTCGGCGCAGTCGTAGGAATCACCATCGTATCAGTCCAAACTGAGGTGCCGCTCTTGGGAATCACGTATTTCAGTTCGGGATGTTCTGCGGGCAGCGCATTGCCCAAAATCGAGTAGGTCATGCACAGCACCAGATCGCCCGCGATCAGCCGATCTTCCCACCCAAAGGACTCGAACGCCCGCACCGCAGGCTTTAGCTCCCGCAGCTTTTGGTAGGCTTCCTGTAGCTCAGCGGGATTGGTGGAATTGTAGGAATGCCCCAGAGACTTCAGCACTGCGCCCATCGTTTCGCGGGGGTCATCGAGCAGCGTCATCTTGCGGGCTAGCTTATCCTTATTTTCCCAGAGATAGTCCCAATCTTCGGGGCCCGGATTGAGTACGTTACTGTTGTAGATCAATCCGGTCGTGCCCCAACTAACGGGGACGCTGTGCGCGTTTTTGGAATCGTAGAGCGGGTCTTGCCAGCGATCGCGCAAGTTTGCCAGCCCCGGCAACCGCGACTGATCAATCTTGGTCAGCATCTCCAACTCGATCATCTGCCGCACCATATAGTCCGACGGATACAGAATGCTGTACTGGTTGCCGCCGCCTGCCTGCATCTTGGCCAGCATGACTTCGTTGCCGTCATACACATCGGCAATCACCTCAATACCCGTTTTCTCCTGAAACCGCTGGTAGAGCGCGGGGCTAGAATAGTCTGCCCAGGTGTAGAGGTACAGCGAACCAGCGGCCGTGGTGGCGGGGCTGCTGTCGGAGTCTGGTGCGGCTCCGGGCGCTGCACCAGACTCCGACGGGCTGCGGCCGCAGTTGCTCAGAGCCACACCCGAAACGGCAGCAGCAGAAAATTGCAAAAAGCGGCGGCGTGTGGTGCGGGAAAAGCGGTTGGAGGTCATGAGTATAAGTATATTTAGGTGGGGGCAAGGGTTCAGTCTTGGGGAACAGATTATAACACTTGCAGATGATTGACGCAATCAGGCGTTGCAAACCGGGTTCAGCGTGGGTGCCCCCCCACAGGCAAAACCCGCCCAGAGTATGAACTCCAAACGGGTTGCTGCATGAGATTGGCGCACAAGGGCGATCGCCCCGGACTATCCCTCAATGAGTCGTCTAGTGGGTCATTTAGTGAATCGTCTAGTGAATCGTCTTCAGGCTACTTATAAGCTGCGACGCACTGTTCCACCAGCGGCAACACCTGATCAACATCCTTCCAGCCCAAAATTTCCGTCACCTTTTTCTCCAGGTTCTTGTAGGTGCGGAAGAACTCGGCGATTTCGTCTAGGCGGTGGGGAGCTAGGTCTGCCAGGGACTTGACCCCTGCGTAGCGGGGATCTTTGTCGGGCACACAGAGGATCTTCTCGTCGCGATCGCCCCCATCCACCATTTCCAGCATCCCAATCGGCCGCGCCGCAATTACGCAACCGGGAAAAGTGGGCTGATCCATAATCACCATGCCGTCGAGCGGGTCGCCATCATCCGCCAGCGTGTTGGGCACAAAGCCATAGTCATAGGGATAATGCACCGAGGCGTACAGCACCCGATCCAGCGCGAAGGCGTTCAGATCTTTGTCAAACTCGTACTTGTTTTTGCTGCCCGCCGGAATCTCGATCAGCACGTTGATCAGGCCGGGCTTTGGCTGAGGGGGAATACGCGATAAATCCACTGTTCTTTCTCCAGCGCAAGGGTTCAGTTGTTGCAGGGGTCAGAGGGTAGGGCGATCGCCCCACCTTGCTAACGAAATAGAAACCAGAACGGAGAGCCAGCCTAATACAGGTTAACAGGCTTGCTTTCGGTTCTCACGTTTACTCTTTCCCTGCATGAAAGCGGATTACAGGATGCATTGACCCAACACCCGCTCCCCGAATAGCATTTTAGGGGAAGACGGTGGCCACGCTGAGGAATTGCCCTGAGGAATTGCTCTAGGGAATTGCCCTAAGAGGATGTTTGAAAAGTCCTACTGTTTGTAGCAAAGCGTGCAACATCCCCCTAAACCCCCCTTAAAAAGGGGCACTTTAAGGCGGTTCCCCGCTTGAAAAGGGGGGCTAAGGGGGGATCTCTGAGTGCCTAACATTACAGTCGATACCTTTTCAAACACCCTCTATGGAGTTACAGGTTTATTGCAGAAGGAGCAACCAGCCGGGGCCGGGTATCCCGGCACTCACCCGTCGTCTTACGGGCATTCCACAGGCATTCCACAGGCATCCCACCACCTACACGGCTTCCAGGGGAGCCATCGTCAGCCCTTCGCGGCGAAGCTGCTGGTGATAGAGTTCGGCTTGCTCTTGCGGGCCCACCCAGACCGTAGCCTGCCCTTCATAGTGAACCTGATTGGTCAAATCCCAAGCGCGATCGCCCGACATGCCCGGAATGTACTTCATCAGGCATTCGGCCACATGCTGGAACGTATTGAAGTCGTCGTTTAGCACAATGACTTTGTAATTTGGGTAGGGTTTGCGGACTGTCTGACTTGTCTTATCGGGGGCGATCGTGGGCGCAGCAGCCATCGCCATCGGTGCGAAAGAGGCAGTCATCAGCATAAAACTCGCGATTAAGCTCTACGTTAAGCAAGACGTAATATTTCCCTTCCCTAGTTTACCGGGGGGGCCGAATTTTGGGTAGACTCTGGAGTTTGCCCCGAAACGAGGGGAATCTCAATTTCAAACGTGGTGCCCTCGCCGGGGGCAGAGAGGCAGCGCAGATCGCCGCCATGCTTTTCGACCACCACCTGATAGCTGATCGCCAGCCCCAGCCCCGTTCCTTTACCGACGGGCTTTGTGGTAAAAAACGGGTCAAATAGCCGCTGCTGAACGGCTGGCGGAATGCCGGGGCCATTGTCGGCGATCGCCACACACACCCGATCTGCGCCCACCCGCTGCGTCCGAATCAAAATTTTCGGCTCAAACCCCGGTCGCCGCTCCAGTTCTTCTTCCAGGGCATCCATCGCGTTGCTCAGCAGGTTCATAAAGACCTGATTGATCTGACCCGCGTAGCACTCAATTTCTGGCAGGTCGCCATAGTCTTTTTCAATGGCGATCGCCACACACTCTTCCCCCTTGGTTCCTGGCACAGGGCGCGGCTTCAGCCGATGCTGCAAAATCATCAGCGTACTATCAATCCCCTCATGCAAGTCCACCACCTTCATCTCGGCTTCGTCCATGCGGGAAAACGTCCGCAGAGACGCGACAATCTTTTGAATGCGATCCGCCCCCACCTTCATCGAGGCCAGCAGCTTCGGCAAATCCTGCATCAGAAAATCCAGATCCACCTTTTCTGCACGTTCCTGGATCGTGGAATGTGGTTCGGGATAGTGTTGCTGATAGAGATGGATAATGTCTAGCAGTTCCCGGATGTATTGGCTGGCGTAGGTGAGGTTGCCATAGATAAAGTTCACCGGGTTGTTGATTTCATGCGCCACCCCCGCCACGAGCTGCCCCAGACTCGACATTTTTTCGTTTTGAATCATCTGGCTCTGGGTGCGCTGTAGCTCGATCAGCGTTTCTTGCAAATCCTGCGTCTTTTGCCGCAGTTCGGTTTCCGACTGTTGCAGTTTCACCTGGGCCTGCTTGCGCTCGGTGATATCGCTAATGGTGCCCACCATGCGATAGACCTCGCCCGCCTCGTTTTCCACAAACGCGCCGCTGTCCTGCACGTAGATATAGCTGCCGTCTGCTTTGCGAAAGCGATATTCCTCCACCTGATAGGGCAGCCGCAGTTGCAGCGATCGCTCTAGCCGCGACATCACATCCGGCAAATCCTCAGGATGCACCCGCTCTTTCCAGCCTTCAAAGCCAAATTGGTGAAACGCTTCGGGGCTGTGCCCGGTCATGCTGGCGATCGCCCCCGCCCAGAGAATCTGCCCCGTCTGAAAATCGCAATCATAAATCAACTGGCCCGTGCGCTCAGCCACCAGTCGAAACCGCTCCTCGCTCTCCCGCTGCGCCGCCTCAGCCAAACGGCGATCGGTGATATCCATCGCCGTGCCCACCAGTCGATACACCCGCCCCTTGCAATCCTTCAGCGGATTCAGCGTCGTCAAAAACCAGCGTTCCTTCCCTTGAAAGATCCGCAGTTCCTCATAGGTATACACATCTGCCCGTTCAACGCAGGTGCGAAACCGCTGGGCGATCGCGCCACCCTGCTCCGGGCCAAACACTTCTTCTAGCGTCTTGCCAACCACATCCGCCGAGCGCTTGCCCACATCCATCTCGCTGATGGGGTTCCACCCTGCCACGTACAGGTCGCCATTCTCCCGCACGTCGCACACAAACACCGAGAAGTTCACACCCTCGTAGATACTGCGGAGAAACTGCTCCTGCTCCCGCAGCACGGCATCGGAAGCCGCACCCAAATCAGACAGTCCGTCGGCATCTGGATGCAACCGAGACGTAGAAATAGGCTCAGGCAAGTCTGACACGGCTTAGGTTCCAGGATGCGGTCGTCATGTAAATCTGTTCAGTCGCGTCTCTGTTCAGTCGCGTCGAGGGAAATCAAGTCCTGATCGCGGGTCGAGCCCAGCGGACAACACCTACCCCTAATGCTTACACCCTTATGCCACTAGTATCCGGCTTGGAATACCTCCAATACTCTAAAATCAGGTTTCCCTGAAGCAGGTCAATTTTTTCAAAGTTTTCCAACCGTGCTTAAAAGGATTCTAAAGAAAGGAAAAAACTTACCACCCTCACCCTGTGGAAAACCTGTGGATTTCTGTGGAAAACCTGTTGAAACGATCGTGGAAAGCGGGTTTCGATCGTGGAAAAGTCTGGGAATCTCAAGGATGCTGTGGAAAAAGACTGGCGTTTTCCACAAGTTTTCCACAGGTGAGATCAGATTCTGATCACGAGTCGGCCTGTGATCCCCAATTTTTTCCACACTTTCCACAGCCTCTACTACTATCCTCTCTATCTTTAAAGAATTTTCCGAACCCGCTCAAAAAGAGAGCCTGTTTGCACACCTGTTTGCCCAGTTTAAACCTGACGGGCAACGGTGCTAGGATGACGTTCCAGCCCTTTTGGAGATCGGCTATCGATTGGCGCTTTAGCTGCTTTAGCTATAAGGTTCCCAAAGGGTTCCCCAGTTCACTGCTCCGCAAACCTGCCTGCTGAGTTCTTTTTTGTTCCCGCCATGAAACTTATCTGCCCACAGAGCGAACTCAATGCCCACTTGTCGTTGGTGAGCCGTGCTGTGCCCTCAAATCCGAGTCATCCGGTGCTAGCAAACGTGCTGATGCACGCGGACGAAGACAAGCAGGAAATCAGCCTGACAGGGTTTGACCTGAGCCTGGGGGTGCAGACGAGCTTTTCGGCGCAGGTGGAAGAGGGGGGCCTGCTGACGCTACCCGCCAAGCTGCTGAGCGATATCGTATCGCGCCTGCCCAATGAGGAAATCACCCTCAGTACAGAGGCAGACAGCAGCCTTGCCACACTGACTTCGGCGCTGGGCCGCTACCAGGTGCAGGGCCTCGACGCGACCGAATATCCAGAATTGCCGACGGTGGAGTCAGGGGAAGCGGTCTATTTGCCGGTGGAGCAATTGATCGATGGGCTGCGGGGGGCGCTGTTTGCGGCTAGCACAGATGAAACCAAGCAAGTGCTGACGGGGGTGCATATCGCAGTAGCCGCTGATGAGATGGAGTTTGCGGCGACGGATGGACACCGGCTATCGGTGGTGAATACCGTGAAGTCGGACGCAGCAGACGGGGCCGCAGATGGTGGGGCTGAAACGGCGTTTGATGTCACGGTTCCTGGCAAGGCACTGCGGGAACTGGAGCGGATGCTGCAACTGCACCCAGCAGGAGAGGCGATCGCCCTCCGATTTGACCAGGGACAACTGCTGTTTCAATGGGACAATCAGCGCCTCACCAGTCGCCTGCTGGAAGGGCAGTATCCCAACTATCGCCAGTTGATTCCTCGTCAGTTTTCGCGCCAGATGACCGTCGAGCGCAAGCTGCTGATTGGGGCGCTGGAGCGTATTTCTGTACTGGCCGACAAGAAAAACAACATCGTGAAATTTAGCCTGGATACTGCGGGGCAAGAAGTGGTGATTTCTGTCGATGCGCCAGACGTGGGTAGCGGTCGCGAGGCGCTTCCGGCCCAGATCTCTGGCGATAGTTTAGATATTGCCTTCAACGTCCGCTATCTGCTGGAAGGGCTGAAGGCGCTGAACACGAGTGAGGTGCAGATGCAGTGCAACACGGCGACGAGTCCGGCAATTCTAACGCCGCTGGGTGGACTGAAAATGACCTATCTGGTGATGCCCATTCAGATCCGGAGTTGAAAGACTTCCAGAGCCGTTTGTGGCACTGAGCCAATCGTGGAGGATGAACCTCACAAAGCCCTTGTGGACGAACATTTCGCAGTCCGGGGTCAAAATCAGTCAAAATCAAAATCAGTCAAAATCAATGGGGGCGATCGCCCAGAAGTGTTGGTGCTGCAAAATGAGGGCGATCGCCAAAAGGCTGCGCCAAGGATATAGCGATTGAAAGAAGGGCGATCGCTCATTCCGTCTGAATCAGATGTTAGCGTTAAAAAGCAGAGGGCCGTTTTATTCTTGAATACTGTTCTTGAATACTTAACCTACTCGCAACCCCTGCGGTTTCGCTATGTTTCGGATTGGCTGCGCGATTTGGGCATATAAAGCCTGGGTGGGCGGATTGTATCCCAGCGGGAGTCGGTCGGCGGATTTTCTGCGGCTTTATGGGCAGCGGTTTACAACCGTGGAAGGCAACACCACCTTTTATTCCACGCCCGACGAGCAGACCGTGCAGCGTTGGGTGATGGACACGCCTGCGGGGTTTCACTTTTGCCCTAAGCTGCCGCGCGATGTGTCGCATCAGGGCTTGCTGGCTCCGCAACTGCCAGCGGCGATCGCCTTTTTGGATCGCATGGCAGGACTGGGCGATCGCCTCGGCCCGATGTTTCTCCAGCTTCCGCCCAGCTATGGCCCTGCCCAGCAAGACGACCTGCGGGCATTTCTGGCGGGCTGGCCCCACGACCGCGCCGAGCTGGCCGTTGAAGTCCGGCATTTGGACTGGTTTCGAGAGGTCAATACCATCGAGCTAACGTATCTGCTGGCAGGCTACCACACGAGCCGCGTCTTACTCGACACGCGCCCGATTTACGACTGCCCCGACGACCCCCAGATCCGGTCGGAGCGCAAAAAGCCCCGTGTTCCGCTCCACAAAACCCTCACCACCGACACGGCGCTGATTCGCTACATTAGCCATCCCAGCCTCGACTTCAACGAACCTTACTTTCAGGACTGGGCACGGCAAATCACCGAATGGCTGCAAGCCGACAAGCGAGTTTACTTATTTATCCATTGCCCCGTGGAGGAACATTCTCCCCGCAATGCCAGACAGTTTCAATACTGGCTAGAGCAGGCGGGCGCACCGGTGCCCCCTTTGCCCTGGGATGCGATCGCCCAACCCCCCGAAGAACCGCAGCAGTTGAGTTTGTTTTGATGAGCCTGTTTTGCCATGAACCGCTGGTGGACTTACCAAAAAGAACGCTTTCCCCTACTGACCAACGGGCTGCTGATTGCGGCGTTTGCGGCGGGGGCGGTGGGCTATGGGGCGCTGGTGCGGGGCGCGGCGGCGTTTCCAGTGGGTGCATGGGCGATCGCCTTCCCTTGTCTGTTTCTGTTTTTCCTGCAATTGCGCGTTGCGGATGAGTTCAAAGATGCTGACACCGATCGCCAGTTTCGCCCCTATCGCCCCGTGCCGCGCGGTTTGGTGACGCTGACGGAGTTGGGTTGGGTGGCGATCGCCGCAGGTGTGCTGCAATTGGGACTGTCACTTGCAGTCGGGCGATCGCTGGTGGGAATGCTAGGACTGGTGTGGGCATATCTGGGGCTGATGACCCGCGAGTTTTTTGCCCCGCGCTGGCTCAAGGCGCGTCCTGTAGTGTATCTGCTATCCCACGCGGTGATTTTGCCGCTGATGGCGGGGTTTGCAATGGCGTGTGACTGGGCGATCGCCCAGGCTCTGCCCGACTGGCGAATGCTCTGGTTTTGCGGGGTCAGCTATTTCATTAGTCTGTCCATCGAAATCGGCCGCAAAATTCGCGCTCCCCAGGACGAGGAACCTGGTGTGGAAACCTACACGGCGCTGTGGGGGGTGCAGCGAGCCGCGATCGCATGGTTGACGGTGATCTGGCTGATGGCGATCGCCACGCTCATGGCCGCCCGCGCCGTCGGCATCCTGCCCCTGGGGGTTCTGGCCGTGCTGCCCCTGCTCACCCTGGCGATGGTCGCTTCCTGGCGCTTCCTTGCCCGCCCTGTTCCCGCCTGGGCCGATGCCTTTCAGGGCGTGACGGGCTTTTGGGTGCTGGGCGTGTGCCTGATTCTGGGCCTGGTGCCGTTCTGGGTCAGGTAGGGAGTGTTGGAGGGGGAAAGAGAGAAGAATGAAGAACGAAGAGAGAAGAATGAAGAACGAAGAACGAAGAACGAAGAGAGAAAAGCGAAGAATGAAGAATGAAGAGCGAAGATCCATTTTTCCTTTTTCGTTTTTCTTTATTCCATTTTTCCCTCTCCCTCTCCCTTATGTCTTTTATCCTCTTTTCTGCTGACCCCGACCTCCCGCCTGATCAACTCGGCGGCAAGGCGCGATCGCTCTACGATTTGCAGCATTCCGCAACGGGCGAGTTTCCGATTCCCGACTGGTTTGTGGTGTCGCCGGAAGCGTTCACCGCAGGGCAGGGAGTCGCGCTGACCGAGGCGGTGAGGGCAGAACTGGGGGCGGCGATCGCCCGCTTGTGTCCCCAGGGGGAACTCGTCGCCGTGCGCTCATCGGCGGTGGAGGAGGATGGCGCAACGCTGTCGTTTGCGGGGCAGCTAGAGAGCTATTTGTTTGTGCCGCCGGAGCAAGTGGGCGATCGCATTGTGCAGGTGTGGCAATCGGCGACGAGCGATCGCCTGCTGGCCTATCGCCGCGAGCATGGGCTAACGGAACCGCCCCCGCCGCCGGCCGTGCTGGTGCAGCGCATGGTGAGTGCAGAGCTGGCTGGCGTGGCGTTCAGCGCCAACCCGATTACCCATCAGCGGGGCGTGGCGGTGGTGTCGGCGGTGCGGGGCGTGGGCGAAACCCTCGTCTCTGGCGAGTCGGATGCAGACACCTGGACGGTGAATCGGGGCGGCGAAATTCTCTCCGCGCAACCGCAAGACCCCGCAAACCCAGTGCTGACTCTGGCGCAGGTGCGCGACATTGCCCAGCTTGCCCGCCGCGCCGAGCGCCACTTTGCCTGTCCGCAGGATATCGAATGGGCGATCGCCCAGGGCCGGCTTTACCTCCTGCAATCGCGCCCCATCACTACCCTGCGCGGCCAGCCCGACCCCGACAGCCGCTTGGTCATCTGGGACAACAGCAACATTGCTGAGAGCTACGGTGGCATCACCACGCCGCTCACCTTTTCCTTTGCCCGCCGCGCCTACGAAGCGGTGTATCGAGAATTTTGCCGGATGATGGGCGTTGCGGAAGGGGCGATCGCCCAGCAGGACTCCACCTTCCGCTGTCTGCTGGGGCTGGTGCAGGGGCGGATTTACTACAACTTGCTGAACTGGTATCGCGTGCTGGCGCTGCTGCCCGGATTCCAGGTAAATCGCCGCTTTATGGAACAGATGATGGGCGTGAAGGAGGAGCTTCCTGCCGATGTCCTCGCCACGCTCCAGCAGGCCACTGCCCAGGATAAGATTCGCGATAGCCTGCGTCTGGTCAAAACGCTGCTGGGTCTGGTGAAAAATTATCTAACCTTACCGGATCAGATTCGCCGATTTTATGCTCGTCTGGATGCGGCCCTCAGCCTGCCCGCTGCCTCGCTAGACACTCGCAGTGCCGAAGAACTCGTCGCCCATTACTACGATCTAGAGCGCCAGCTTTTGACCCGCTGGGATGCGCCCCTTGTGAACGACTTCTTCGCCATGATCTTTTACGGCGTGCTGCGAAAGCTCACCGCCGCTTGGTGTGGCGACGCTGCCGGAACCCTGCAAAACGACCTGATCAGCGGCGAAGGCGGCATGATCAGCGCCGAACCCGCCCGCCGCATTCAGCAGATGGCCCACACCGCTGCCCAGTCGCCTGCCCTTGTCGAGTTGCTGCAACGGGGTTCCCTCTGGGACATTCGCGCCAAGCTCTCTGCCTTTCCTGCATTTCAGGCGCAATATGAGGATTACTTGGCCAAATTTGGCGATCGCTGCCTAGAAGAACTAAAGCTTGAAAGCCCCACATTGCAGGACGATCCGCTGATGCTCCTGCGCTCTGTGGGCAGTTTGGCAGCCGTCAGGGGGCAAGCATCCGGCGGCATGGAGGGCGGCATGGAGCCAATCGCCCCAGTCCCCCAGCCCTCCCTGCGCCATCGCGCCGAAGCTCAGGTGCAGCAGTCCCTCCGGGCTGCTCCCCTGAGGCGGTTCCTGTTCAACTGGGTGCTTCAGAACGCGAGGGCACGGGTGCGCGATCGCGAAAATTTGCGCTTCGAGCGGACTCGCGTGTTTGGGCGGGTGCGGCGCATCGCCGTGGAACTGGGTCGCCGCTTTTATGCCGAGGGCTGGCTGGATGATCCCCGCGATGTCTTTTATCTAGAGCTAGAGGAACTCTTGGGCAAGCTCGACGGCACGGCCACCTGCCACGACCTGAAGGGACTGGTGCATGTCCGTCGCGCCGAATTCGACCGCTATCGAGAATTGCCCCCACCGGGCGATCGCCTCCAGTTGCCAACTCCCCAACCCGCCAGTTCCCAAATGCCGCAAAACGCCAGCACCCTGCAAGGGTTGGGCTGCTGCCCTGGCCGCGTCCGCGCTCCGGTGCAGGTCATTACCGACCCCAAAACCGCCGTACTAAAACCGGGCAGCATCCTGGTGGCCGAACGCACCGATCCGGGCTGGATCATGCTGTTTCCGGCGGCGGCGGGCGTATTGGTGGAAAGGGGCAGTCTGCTGTCCCATGCGGCAATTGTGGCGCGGGAGATGGGCATTCCAGCAATTGTGTCGATTCCCGGCGTGACCACGGCGCTGCAAACGGGCGACTGGGTGGAAATGGACGGCAGCACGGGAACCATCTTGCGGGCTTCCACCGTCGAAGCGTCTCAGGAGGGCGCAGGTGTATGTTGAGTAGAGTAGACGACGAAACCGAGGAACCAACGGGCGACTTGAGTGGCCATGCGCCCCGAAAATCCATACCGCAGGCTCCCCTGCCCCAGGCTGCCTCAGAGGTGCAGCGCCGGGCCGACTTTTCCTATATCCGCTACGCCCAGTGTTGGGAAGATGCCGAAATTTTGCTGGAGGCGCTGGATATCCGCCCCGGCGACACTTGTCTGGCGATCGCCTCTGCGGGAGACAATGCCCTGGCCATGCTTACCCAAGACCCGGCGCGAGTCATCGCTCTCGACCTCAGCCCGGCGCAGTTGGCGTGTTTGGAACTGCGGGTCGCGGCCTACCGTGAGCTAGAGCATGAGGAACTGCTGGTGCTGATTGGCTCGCGTCCGGGCCGCAACCGACCGGAACTTTACCAGCGCTGCCGCAGCCAGCTTTCGCCAGATGTGTGCTACTTCTGGGATACCCATCCAGCCGAGATCGAGCGGGGTATCGGGCACGCAGGCAAATTCGAGCGCTATTTTGACCTGTTTCGCCGCCGCGTGCTGCCGCTGGTTCACTCGCGCCGCCAAGTGATGCGGCTGTTAGAGGGCGGCCCGCCGGAGCAGTGTGAGCGGTTTTATCGGCGCGAGTGGGACACTTGGCGCTGGCGGCTGATGTTTCGGATTTTCTTTTCGCGGCTGGTGATGGGGCGGATGGGGCGCGACCCCAGCTTCTTCAAGTATGTAGACGGCGACGTGGCTAGCCGCATCCTCAGCCGCACCCGCTACGCCCTCACCCAGCTCGACCCCGCTGAAAATCCCTATTTGCAATGGATTCTTACGGGTCAACATCTGACGGCGCTACCCCTCGCGCTTCAGCCCGAACACTTTGACACGATTCGGGCCAACCTGCATCGACTGGAGTGGCACTGCTGCTCGGTAGAAGATTATCTGAAGCGCCTGCCCCACGGGGCGATCGCCCGCTTTAACCTAAGCGACATTTTCGAGTATCTGTCGCTGCCCAACTATTACCACCTGCTGCATCGGCTGGCGCAAGTGGGCAAACCGGGCGGCCGCTTGGTGTATTGGAATATGCTGGCTCCCCGCAGCCGACCAGAGGGGATGGCAGATCAACTGCGCCCCCTGCCCGAACTGGCCGAAGCCCTGCACCGCCAAGACAAAGCCTTTTTCTACAGTGCTTTCGTGGTCGAGGAAATCTGCTAGTTCTAGAGGCTTGCAAGGGTGCTGGAGCCTGCTTGTTGACCCGTAGAATCGGGGTACAATCTTGATGTAACAATTCGTTACAAACAAGAATCGAAACGACTGCACTCAACTCCTGGAGGCGCGTTTGAGGCGCGATCGCCCTATGCCTGTCCGCAATGACACCATTTTTGAGCGATTTCTGGCTCCGGTCGTCAAAACCTTCCTGATCGACCGGGACGCGATTCTGCGCTATTACCAGAGTCGCGATTGGCAGCAAGAGAGCGATCGCCTCCGCAACCCAGCGGTAGAATACCCCAGCTATTACAGCAGCCAGAATTTTCACAGCATCGAGGGTGGCTATCTCAGCCTAGAAGCGGCGCTGTCCTACGACCCGATTACGCAATACGCACTGCCGCCGAACGAAACCTGGGTTCGCAAGGCGCTGCTGGAGCGAGTGCAGGGCAGTCCCCGGCGAATTCTGGACTTGGGCTGCGGCACGGGCACCTCGACGCGGATGCTAAAGCGGGCGTTCCCCCAGGCAGAGGTGATCGGGCTGGATCTGTCGCCCTACATGCTGGCGGTGGCAGAAGATAAAGCGAAGGGCGATTCGCGCAGCGATCCCTACGGGAATCGTCTCGATATCCAGTTTGTCCATCAAAACGCTGAGCAGACGGGCTTTCCCGATGCCAGCTTCGATCTCGTTACCGCCACGCTACTGTTCCACGAAACGCCGCCCGAAGTCGCCCAGACCATCCTGCGGGAAGCCTTTCGCTTGCTGACCGTCGGCGGACAAGTGCTGGTGCTAGACGGCAACCAGAGCGTGATCCGCCAGACCGAGTGGCTCGCGGAAATTTTTGAAGAACCCTACATCAAAGCCTACGCCGCAGGCAGCGTCGATGCCTGGATGGGCAAGGCCGGGTTTGGCGCGGTGCAAACCGACAGCCTGTGGGTGATTCACCAAATCACGCAGGGCGTAAAACCGCTGCCAGGGCAGCAGGTGCGCTCGGTGGAGTTTGCCACGCCGCTAGGAGAGGGCGATCGCCAGTGGGCATGGAATTGGCGCAGCGAGGCGGTGAGGGGAGGATGAGATGATGTGAGAAGAAGTGACGGAAAAAACTAAAAACGAAGAACGAAAAACGAAAAACGCAACCTCTTCCCTCTTCGTTCTTCCGTCTTCGTTCTTCTCTCTTCCCTCTTTGTTCCTCTCTCTTTGCCCATGTCTCTCCGCGCGATTCTCTTCGACTTCAACGGTGTCATTATCAACGACGAACCGCTGCACCAACGGCTGCTAGAAAAGCTGCTGGTGGAAGAGAACCTGCGCCCGAAGCCAGAGGAGTATCGGGAAATCTGTGTGGGGCGGAGCGATCGCGCTTGCATTCGAGAACTGCTGTCGCGGCGCGGGCGCATCGTCACCGACACGTACCTGGATGAGCTAGTAGCCCGCAAGTCGCGCTATTACCAGTTGCAGATTGAGGAAATTGAAAAGCTGCCCAGCTATCCGGGACTGGAGGATTTGATCTTTCAAATTCGAGCGGCGCAACTGCCGATGGCGATCGTCAGCGGAGCCGTGCGAGCAGAAATTGAAACGGTGCTGGCCCGGCTAAACCTGGCGGACTATTTCAAAGTCATTGTGGCGGGTGACGAAATTGCCGCCAGCAAGCCAGAGCCAGACGGCTACTTGCTGGGGGTGCAGCGGCTGAACGAAGCCATTTCTGGACTCAATCTGCAACCATCAGAATGTCTTGCGATTGAAGACACGTTCGCAGGCATCGAAGCGGCGAAACGGGCAGGAATGCAGGTCGTCGGCATTGCCAATACCTACCCGTTTCACATGATGCAGCGCCGTGCCAACTGGGCGATCGACTATTTTAATGACCTGGATTTGGATTATGTGCGTCGGGTCTTCTCGAAATTGGCTGCGGCCTGAAACACTTCGCCAATCTTGTTGAAATATTAAAAAGTAGCGAAATATACCGTTTATTGGGCATTATAGAAACAGATGCGGACAGGGCGATCGCCTCAAATCCCTTACTGCCCGTCCCAAAAGGAGAAATTTATGGTTAACTTGCTGTCCAACGCCGCAGCAGACTCTGCTACTCACGCCGCCCTCAACGGCAGCGCAGGCAAGAGTCTCCTCGATGGGGCCGCCCACAGCACGCTGTCGGATGCCAATCGACGACTGGAAAAGGCGCTGAAATATGTCTCGATCAACGAGGATGTGGCGGAGCGGCTGCGCTATCCCAAGTCCAGCTTGGTGGTGTCGATTCCAGTGCGGATGGATGACGGTTCGCTGCGAATCTTCCAGGGCTATCGCGTGCGCTACGACGACAGCCGTGGCCCCACCAAAGGCGGCGTGCGCTATCACCCCGGCGTGACGCTGGACGAAGTGCAATCGCTGGCGTTTTGGATGACCTTTAAGTGCGCCGTGCTGAACCTGCCCTTTGGCGGCGCAAAGGGTGGCATCACGCTCAACCCCAAGGAACTGTCGAAGTTTGAACTGGAGCGGCTGACGCGGGGCTATGTAGATGCGATCGCCGACTTTATTGGCCCCGACATCGACATCCCCGCCCCCGATGTCTACACGAACCCAATGGTGATGGGCTGGATGATGGATCAGTACAGCATTATTCAGCGCAAGATTACGCCTGCGGTGGTGACGGGCAAGCCAATCACGATGGGCGGCAGCCAGGGGCGCGAGTCGGCCACCGCAATGGGCGCATTCTTTGTGATGCAAACCGTTTTGCCGCGTCTGGGAAAATCGCCCGAAAACACGACCGTTGCGGTGCAGGGCTTTGGCAATGCCGGGTCGATCATTGCAGAACTGCTTTATAAGGCGGGCTATAAAGTGGTCGCCGTTAGCGATTCCCAGGGCGGGGTGTACGCTTCCCAAGGACTCGATATTCCCAGCGTGCGGCAAATTAAGGAGTCTAGCCGCAGGCTCAAGGCGGTTTACTGTGAAGGCAGCGTGTGCAACGACCAGGAGCATTCCACCATTACCAACGAGCAGTTGTTGGAGCTGGATGTAGACGTGCTGGTGCCCGCTGCACTGGAAAATCAGATTACCGCTGAAAACGCCGGCCGCATCCAGGCTCGCTATATCTTTGAGGTCGCCAATGGCCCTGTCACTTCTGATGCCGATGCCATTTTGGAAAATCGTGGCATCCAGGTCTTTCCCGATATCCTAGTGAACGCGGGCGGCGTGACGGTAAGCTACTTCGAGTGGGTGCAAAATCGAAACGGCTTCTACTGGTCGGCCGACAAGGTGAACCATCGGCTGGAGTTTGCCATGAAGCAGGAGACGGAACATATCTGGGCGATCGCCCAAGAGCAAGACATCGACCTCCGCACCGCCGCCTACGTCCACGCGCTGAACCGGCTCGACGATGCTATCCGCGCCAAGGGCACACGGGACTTTTATGTGAGCTAGTTTATGTGAGCGAGCTTCATGTGAGCAAGCTTCAAGGGAACCAGGACGCTTGGTTCCTGAACCCGGTTCCTGAACCAAAAGCTAGACCCTGGAGAGTGGCTTAGGACTTACGCACTTGCAATTAAGGTTTCTGGGGTTTGGACGATTTCTCGCGGGCGCAGCCCGCGAGAAATCGTCCAACTGCGTAAGTCCTATGGCTGTGTAAAGTGGCTGTCGCTCTACAGGGTCTATTTCGTGGCTTGCGGCTATTTTGGGCTATTTCGTGGCTGGGGGGGGGTGCGGCTAGTTAGCAAAGCGAATTTTCAAGTAATCCTCTTCCATCTTTGCCCCGGCGGGTTGCAGCGCTGCCAATGCCTGGGGCAGCACCAGATTTCGGCGATGGTTGCCAATGCGGACGTTTAGCTCGTCGGCCGACTTGCTGAGTTCGATCTTGTCTTTGGGAATGCCGGGTAAGTAAAGCTCCAGGCTGTATTGGTTCTGTTCCTGCACCACGCGCATCGTCGTCTCTTTGTAGTAGACCTGGGCCGGGTCTTCGTCGGCATAGAGCGTTTCCTTCAGTCGCTCCAGCGCCGCCAATCCGCAAAGTTCCTCAGAATAGAGCGGCACTTCTTTCACAGGCAGTGGGTGAAAGTTTTCGTGAATTTCCTGGCGATATTGCTGCTGATTTTCCTTCCAGCGCTGAAAGAAGGGATCGCTCACCTCGTTGGGGATGATGCGGTTGGCCACCACCATGTCGGTTGCCACGTTGTAGAGGCTGAGGTACGCATGGGCCCGCAGGGATTCCTTTATCACCATCTTTTCGGGATTCGTGACCAGACGCACTGAGGTCTGGGTGTTGTCGGTCAGCACCTTTTCCAGGGCTTCGATCTGCTGATAAAACTCGTAGGGCGCGTCCATCACTTCCTGGTTGGGCAGGGAAAAGCCCGCAACGGGACGAAACAGCGGCTCTACCAGCGGCCGCAGCGCCGCAGACACCGCTTGCAAGGGCTTGTAGAATCGGCGCATATACCAGCCCGCCACCTCCGGCAGACTCAGCAGCCGCAGGGCTGTACCCGTTGGTGCAGAGTCGATAATCAGGACATCGAAATCGCCTTCGTCATAGTGGCGCTTCATCCGCACCAGGCTGAAGATTTCGTCCATGCCAGGGAGAATCGCCAGTTCTTCCGCCTCTACGCCTTCCAGACCCCGCGCCTGGAGTACCTGCGTAATATAGCGCTTCACGGCTCCCCAGTTGCCCTCTAGCTCCATCAGCGCGTCTAGCTCTGCGCCCCAGAGGTTTGGCTTGACCGGGCGCGGGTCGTGCCCCAGTTCCATGTCGAAGCTGTCGGCCAGGGAGTGGGCGGGATCAGTGCTGAGCACAAGGGTACGGTAGCCCAGTTCTGCACACCGCAAGCCTGTTGCGGCAGCCACCGAAGTTTTGCCAACGCCGCCCTTTCCGGTCATTAAGATTACGCGCATGAGTGCCCAGCGATTTCGTGAAGAATGGTTACATTCCTCTAATGTATCGGGTTTTGCAGGCAGATGGGGCGTTTGGCGCGGGATTGGAGCGAGTCGGTCAGTAGGGCGATCGCCCCTTGTCAACGCGCCAGATGCTCCGCTAAAGACCTGTTCAGAGGTTCATGAGGATCTCTGGCGAACGCTGAAATGCTGCCGCAGCACGTCGAGCCGCGAACAGTGCCAGTAGTCGATGTGGGACGTGATTAGCCCCTGTTCATTGACGGTCATTTCGCTCCAGCCTGTGATGGCGATGCGGGGCTTCCAGGGCAGCGGTGTCGTCCAACTGAGCGTCCAATCGGTGCGGATATCTGCGCCCGTTTGCTGAATCTGGTGCAGATCGAGCTGGGGGTCGAGGAACCAGGTCTGAATAAAGCCGATCATGCGTTCGTAGCGATCGCGCCCGCGAAACTCTGTCATTGGATCGCGAAAATAAACGTCCTCTGCATAGGCGCTGAAGGTCTGAGATTTGGGGAAATTACGGTAGTCCTGTCTGAGGATTTCTAGGATGTCCATTTCGCTCTTTACCTGTATTTAAAAAATAATAAATCCTCCTTGTTAATCGTGCCGGATGCGATCGCTCTAGGCTGTATTTAGCGCGAAATCCTTTTGAAGTCTTAGCCGTTTGACTGCTCAAAGAATCACTTATTCGAGTCCGATATACATCTCTCAAGAATAATTCTTCAAATGTAATTTTTCAAAAATAAGAAGATCAGTTAATCAAAATTCTAACTTTTTGAGAGAAGCAACTATCTGGCTACGTAGGCATCAATACGGAGGAGTGGCTCCGTTATGTTGCCGATAGATATGGGCTTTCAAACGGACGGAGAAGAGAGAATTTTATTCCTAAAACTGAAGTAAGGAAGCAATATTTCGACTGCTCTGAAGTATTGTTCTGATTGCTTCCAAGTTTTCCAGAAAAACTGCTGATTTTGCAATTGAGAATCTCTGGGGGCAGTCTTTGCGACTCGCAATATTTTTGACGCGAGTCGCTTTCAGAGAAGATTCAAATTTCCACAATATCAGACCGTTGTGATTTCCTTTTTCCCAGGATCGAGGCTAGTTGAGATGCAATTTGGGCAATCGAATTTTCAGGAGCGGCTGTCAGAGTCCGCGTTCCCTGAGTCAGACGAGTTCCACTTCCGCGACACCTGGCTCCCGGCACACTGCTTTCAAGTCCGAACACAGACCGATGCACTGGCGCAAGACCTATCCTCCCTTTTGGGAAAAGTATCTCAGGCGATCGCCCTGCTCAATAGCCAGCGGGAACTTCTCTGCGCCAACGCCGCGCTGGATAACCTGGCGGATCTGTGGTGGCAGCGAGCGGCGATTGAGGCAGCAGCCGACGGAATAGCCGTATTCGATGCAAAAGGAGCCTTTCGCTATGCCAACCCGGCCTATCTGCGCCAGTTTGGTTATCCACCCGATGAGACCCTCAGCCGCCAGACTTGGCAGCAGTTCTACATTCCCAGCGAAGTGCGGCGGTTTCAGCTTGAAATCTGGCCCAGCCTCAGCCGACAGCCCCAGTGGCGTGGTGAGGCGATCGCCCTGCGGCCAGACGGCACCACGTTTCCGCAGGAAATCAGCCTGACGCGCATCGCCGACAGCCATCTGGTGTGTATCTGCCGAGATATTAGCGATCGCAAACGGGCCGAAGCCGCCCTGCGAGAAGCCGAAGCCCGCTACCGCAGCATTTTTGAAAATGCCATTGAGGGCATCTTTCAAACCACACCGGAAGGACGCTATCTCAACGTCAACCCCGCCTTGGTTCGCATCTACGGCTTCAAGTCTCCAGAAGACCTAATCGCTAACATCCACAGCATTCAGCACCAAATCTACGTCGATCCAAACCGCCGCAGCGAATTCATCCGGCTCATGCAGGAACACGGGCGCGTCTCCAATTTTGAATCGCTGATTTATCGGCGCGATGGCACGCCCATCTGGATCTCGGAAAATGCCCACTGCGTCTACAACAGTCGCGGCGACCTGCTGTATTACGAAGGCACTGTCGAAGATATCACCACCCGCAAGCAGTCCGAAGAGCAGCTTTTTCTCAACGCCTTCCATGATTCGTTGACCAGTCTGCCCAACCGGGCCCTGTTTATGAACCGACTGAAGACCGCCCTGAATGCGCTGCCGCGCCGTCCGGGGCACCAGTTTGCTGTGCTGTTTGTCGATCTGGATCGGTTCAAGCAGGTGAATGACAGCCTTGGTCATTTGCTGGGCGACCAATTGCTGATCCAGGTTAGCCAGCGGCTGCAAGACTGCGTGCGGGGCGGCGACACCGTGGCACGACTGGGTGGCGATGAGTTTGCTATCCTGCTAGAAGACATTCAAAGTGCCGACGACGCGATCCATGTTGCAGAAAGGATTCAGGAGCAACTCGGCTGGGCTTTTTGCCTCCAGGGGCATCAGGTTCACATTAGCGCCAGCGTCGGCATTGCACTGAGCCATCACCGGGAAACCGGTCAGCCTTACCAAAACTTGGAAGACTTGCTGCGGGATGCCGACATTGCGATGTATCGCGCTAAGCATCGGGGCAAAGCTTGCCACGAATTGTTTGACGGCACGCGCCAAACCCAGGTGTTTACCCAGGTGCAACTCGAAGCAGATTTGCGGCGGGCCCTAGATCAGCAGGAACTGGAGCTGCACTATCAGCCGATTGTGGCGCTGCAAAGTCGCCGGGTGCGAGGGTTTGAGGTGCTGATGCGGTGGCAGCATCCCACCCAGGGACTTGTGCCACCCGGCAAGTTCATCGACATTGCCACCGAAACGGGGCTGATTCTGATGCTGGAGGAATGGGTGCTGCGTCAGGCGTGTCAGCAAATGCAGCAGTGGCAGAGGCAGGGATTGGCGGATGGGTCGATGACGATGAGCGTCAACCTGACGGAAAAGCAGTTCGTCCAGCCCAAGCTGATTGGACAGGTGGGGCGAATTTTGTCGGAAACCGGGTTGCGGCCCAACTGTTTGCGTCTGGAGTTTGCGGAGGCGCTGCTGCGAGCGGATATAGAGGCGATTGCCCAAAACCTGTACGGATTGACCGATCTGGGCGTGCAGCTTTGCATTGACGACTTTGGCATGGGCTTTTTATCCCTCAGCCAGCTTCACAGCCTGCCCATCCACAGCGTCAAGATCGACCGCTCCTTTATTCACCAGGCGGGCATCAGCGTAGAAAGTCAGGCAATCGTGAAAACCATTTTGAGCTTGGCGGAAACCCTGCGGATGAGCGTCATTGCTGAGGGCGTGGAGACGCTGGAACAACTGGTGCAACTGATGGCAATGGGCTGTGAATACGGCCAGGGCTATTTGTTCTCGTCTCCGGTTGATCGAGCAATGGCGGAGTCGCTGCTGCTCAAGAAGCAGCTTTAGAGCCAGCTTTAGCAGCCGTCAAAGACCTGTGATTCGTAAGATTGTGCGTTGCGGAAGCGAGTATCGTCTTCATGGCGTGTCCAAAAACCAACTTACCACCTGATCTAGCCCAACGGCGCGGGAGGCTTTGAACAGGAGGCGATCGCCCGCAGTCACGTTCTGCCTCAGCCAGTCTACGACTTCGGCATGGGTGGTGAAGCGCTCGGTGGGAATGCCCCTGGCTCCGACAGCGAGGGCCTCGGCTTCGGCGGGGTCAGCCAGGATTAAAAGCGCGTCTAGCTTGAGGTCTTGCACCGCCGCGCCGACCTGCTGGTGAAATTCGAGGGAGCGATCGCCCAGTTCCTTCATCGTGCCCAGCACCGCAATTCGGCGAGAACCGGGCGTATCTGCCAGCAGCCGCAGCGCCGCCAGCATAGACTCCAGCCCCGCGTTGTAGGTTTCATCCAGAATCACTACATCATTGGGCAAGTCTAGCCGCCGCGCCCGTCCTTGGGGCAATTCCACGGTCAACCCAGCGGTGAGCGGCTGCCAGCTTAGCCCCAGCAGTTTTGCAACCGCCAGCGCTGCCAGATAGTTCAGCGCGTTGTGGCGGCCCGGCAGCGGCAGGGGCAGCAGGGTGTCGTCAACCCGCAGCGTGTGAGCATCGACCAGTTCGCCCCGCAGGTCGCCGCCTTCTAGCCCGTAGGTGATTGTTTTGCCGCGCCACACGCGGGCGGCCGTGTCCATCAGCCGCAGATTGTCGTGGTTCAGCACGGCTGCGCCCGCTGAGTCTAGCTCGTGGAGCAGTTCACATTTGGCCTCGGCGATCGCCTGCTCAGACCCCAGCCGCCCGATGTGGGACGTGCCGACGTTGGTAATCACCGCAATATCGGGTTCCGCGATTTGTCCTAGCAGTGCAATTTCGCCTGCCGCCCGCATTCCCATTTCGATCACGGCAAACTGATGCTCGGGCCCCAGTTCCAGCAGGGTTTTGGGAACGCCGATTTCGTTGTTATAGTTGGCGCGGGTTTTGAGGACAGGGCCGCGGGTTTCCAGCACGGCGGCAATTAGCTCCTTAGTGGTCGTCTTGCCGACGGAACCCGTGATAGCCACGACGGGCCCAGAAAACTGCCGCCGCCAGAGCGTGCCTAGCTGCTGATAGGCCGACAGCGTGTCGCTGACCTGGAGCATCGGCCCGACTGCATTGGGGGGAAGGTCAGACACGACAGCGGCGATCGCCCCCTGCGCTAGAACCTGCTTGACAAAGGCATGACCATCGAAGCGATCGCCTCGCAGCGCCAAAAATAGATCCCCCGGACTGAGGCTGCGGCTGTCGGTCGTCACCTGGGCGATCGGCGTTTGATTCACCTGCGCAGACCAGTGGTGCAACCGAGCGCCCAGATTTTGCGCTAACCTGCCCAGCGGCATTGAAAACGGCATAAGCTTTCTTCGATCCGGATTCTGCATCAAAGCAAGATCATACCGCGCCATGCCTCTAGCCACGGTTTAAGCTGCGAGCCGCTGCGCTGACTTTCTCCAGACAGATTGGGGCTACAAATTGAACCCACAGATTGGGTTCATTGACAACCGCAAGACTGCCAATCTGGTTGCTAGAAACAACGTTAGCCCGTTGCTAAATTCGGGAAATATACGGGTATCTCTATTACCTCTATCTCGAACCTTGGCATCTAGCCTTATCGGTCTGTTTTGATTGACCTGTCCAGTCTACTGGCAGTCCGTTGCAAGCCCTGCCATTTTGACCGCGCTGTCTTCATCCGTCCCCCCTCTCTGGCCCCGCTGACTCATTGCAACCGCTTCAGACTCTATGGGTGTTTTTAATTCGCGCCTTGGACGCAAACTGCCGCTTCAGGCACTCTTGGTTTTACCCTTTTTGCTACAGCTTGCTGGAACGACTGCGCTCATCGGCTACCTGTCCTATCGCAATAGCCAGAGAGCGGTCAATCATTTGGCACTGGAGCTACGCAATGAGCTGACTGCCCGCATTCAGCAGGAGGTAAGTACCTATGTCGAGTCGCCTTTTGTAATCAATGACCTGAATACAATCGCCCTTCGACAGGGGGACTTAGACCCTTCTCGCGCCAAAGGGGTGTACATATTTTGGAAGCAGAGCCGCAGCTTTCCAGCGAACAACCTGATTTACTGCGGCGTTGAAGACGGCTCCTTTATGGGATTAGGGCAGTTTAGGGGCAATCAAGGTGTATACGTTCTAATATCTAAGCCAAGTCCCCAGCGTTTTTACCACTACTACCAGATTGATGAGGTCGGTAATCGAAGTAGCCCAGTTGGGTCGCTAGACTGGGAATATGATCCCCGCACCCGCCCTTGGTATCAAAAGGCGAAGCGACAGCAAAAGCCAAACTGGAGCAACATTTACCTGGACTTTGACGATCAAGTGCCCGTGCTAACGGCTAGCACGCCCGTGTACGAGGAAGGCTCAGGACGGCTATTGGGAGTCTGCGCTACAGACCTGGTTCCCTCTTTGGAGTTAAACCATTTTTTGAGTCAACTGAAAGTCGGCAAGACCGGGGAAACCTTTATTCTCTCCCGAAAAGGTGAGCTAATCGCTAGCTCTACTGCCGACGAAGAGAATCTGCTGATTAATGCTGGAGAAGACATTCAACTTTTGCCTGCCCGTGATAGTCAGAATCCCCTGGTTAGCGCAACGGCTCACTACTTGGAACAACAGTTTGATGATTTGCGGCAGATCGACCAAGTGCAGCAGCTTGAGTTTCGGCTGCTGGGGGGCGATCGCCAGTTTGCCCAAGTATCGCCGTTTCATGACGAGTATGGGCTGGACTGGCTGATTGTGGTTGCCATACCCGAATCCGACTTCATGGCTGAGATCAACGCCAACAACCGTCTGACGCGGTGGCTCTCGCTAGGGGCCCTGGTGCTGGCAGCGGGCATCGGTGTGCTGACTAGCCGCTGGATTGCTCGCCCGATTTTGAAGCTGAATCAGGCAGCCCAGGCGATCGCCGAGGGTGATCTGGCGCAAACGGTCGAGGTCAACGGCATTGCCGAACTGGAAACTCTGGCCCAATCCTTTAACCAGATGGGACACCAGTTGCGCGACTCCTTCGATACGCTGGAGCAGCGGGTGCAGGAGCGCACCGCAGAACTGGCCGAATCAAACCGGCAGTTGGAATTGGCCAAAGAAAAGGCAGAGGTGGCAAACGAAGCCAAAAGCACCTTTATCGCCAACATGAGCCACGAACTGCGATCGCCCCTGAATGCAGTGCTGGGCTTTTCGCAACTGACCCTGCGCTCTAGCAGTCTGCCGCCAGACCAGCGCGAAAATGTGGGCATCATCTATCGCAGCGGCGAATATCTGCTAACGCTGATCAACAACATTCTGGACATCTCCAAAATCGAAGCGGGCAAAACCACGCTTAATCTCAAGAGTTTTAACCTGCATCGGCTGCTCAGCGATTTGGAAGACATGCTCTACTTGCGGGCTGAGAGCAAAGATGTGCTGCTGACGGTCACCCGCAGCGATGACCTGCCGCAATATATCCAAACCGATGAAATGAAACTGCGCCAGGTATTGATCAATCTGCTGAGCAACGGCATCAAGTTTACGCAGGCAGGTTCCGTATCGCTGCATGTCTCTACCCATCCGCCCAGCCCTACGCCGCTAGTGCTTCCGGCTCAGACGCTGCCTGCCGCCACTCTGCCGATTTACTTTGAAGTGCGTGATACAGGCGTTGGCATCGCACCGAAGGAATTGTCCCATCTGTTTGAAGCCTTTACCCAAACTCAGGCGGGCAAGGAGTCGCAGGAAGGCACGGGGCTGGGGCTGGCGATTAGCCGCAAGTTTATCCATCTTATGGGCGGCGATATTGCTGTGAGTAGTGAACTGGGAGTGGGCACGGCGATCGCCTTCTATATCCAAGCCAGCCTCTCGGAGGCGGCCCCGCTCGATCTGCAACCTGCTCGGCGGCGTGTGCGGGGGCTGGCTTCGGGACAACCCACCTACCGCATCCTGGTGGTAGACGACAAAGAGGTGAACCGCCGTCTGCTGGTGAAGCTGCTGAGTCCGCTAGGGTTTGAAGTCCGCGAAGCCAGCAACGGTCTGGAGGGCATCGAAATCTGGAATGATTGGGAACCGCATCTGATCTGGATGGATATGCGAATGCCCGTGATGGATGGCTACGAGGCAACCCAGCGGATCAAGGCGACGACCAAAGGCCAGGCAACCGCCGTGATTGCTCTGACGGCCAGTGTGCTAGAAGAGGAAAAAGTGGTGATTTTGTCGGCGGGCTGCGATGATTTTCTTCGCAAGCCGTTTCACGAACAGAACATTTTTGATGCGATCTCCAAGCACCTCGGCGTGGTCTTCCTGTATGACGAAAGTGAGTCGGGCAGCCGAGAGCAGGAACCGCCAGCCGACCTGCACTCGCCAGATTTGCAGGATCTGCCGGATGCCTGGAAGGCCGCCCTGTACACCGCAGCCCTAGAGGCTGACAGTGCCCAAGTTGAGGCGCTGATCGCCCAAGTTTCCATGACCCATGCCGCCCTAGCCCAAGATCTGAGCCAATGGAGTCACCAGTTTCGCTTTGACAAAATCCTGGAGTGGGTTGAAGCACTTCCTGGTTCAACCGCCCCTATTCCTGATGCTGAGCAGCTATGAACCCTAGTCCCAAGGCTGAACCCAAAGGCAGCGTCCTCCTTGTAGACGATATCCCCGAAAACCTGCGGCTGCTGACCGATATCCTGACCCAGCAGGGGTATCAGGTGCGGAGCGTCACCAGCGGCGCGATGGCCCTGCGCACGGCCGTCGCCAAACCCCCCGATGCCATCTTGCTGGATATCAAAATGCCCGACATGGATGGCTATCAGGTTTGTGAGTCGCTCAAAGCAAACGAGACGACGCGGGACATCCCGGTGATTTTTATCAGCGCCCTCGACGATCTGCTGGATAAGGTCGAGGCGTTTCAGGTGGGCGGGGTGGACTACATTACCAAGCCGTTTCAGGTGGAGGAAGTCGTCGCCCGCCTCGAAAGCCAGCTTACGATTCAGCGGCAAAAGCAGCAACTTCAGCAGGAAGTTCTCATCCGTCGCGAGACAGAAGAAATTCTCTACCAATCGCGGGCGCTGCTGTCTAGCATTTTGAACAGTTCCCTCGATGGCATTGCGGCGATGCAGGCGGTGCGCGATGTGGGCGGCACGATTGGCGATTTTCGCTGCCTGGTGGTGAATCCGGTGGTGGCGAAGATGCTGGGCAAAACCCGTGAGGAACTGATTGGCAACTTGGCTCTGCGGCGACTGGTGCAGCAGATTGATCCGGGGCTGTTTCAGAAGTTTGTGGACGTGGTGGAGACGGGCGAAACGCTGGAGAGCGACCTGGCCTATTCCACCTCAGAGGGCGATCGCTGGTATCACTACATTGCAGTAAAGCTGGGCGACGGCTTTGCAGTGACGGTGCGCGACATCACCAGCCGCAAGCAGATTGAGCTAGCCCTGCAAGCCGCGAATGAAAAGCTAGAAATCTTGGCGAATCTGGACGGGCTGACGCAGGTGGCCAATCGCCGCCGCTGGGATGTGTGCTTGGAACAGGAGTGGCGACGGTGTGCCCGCGAGCAGCAGTCGCTGTCTCTGCTGCTGTGCGATGTGGACTATTTCAAGCGCTACAACGATGCCTATGGACATCAGGCGGGGGATGACTGCCTGAGGCAAATTGCTGGGGCGATCGCCCAGGCTGCCAAGCGTCCGGCTGACTTGGTTGCCCGCTACGGTGGAGAAGAGTTTGCAGTCTTGTTGCCCAATACTACTGCCGACGGAGCCGCCCAAATTGCCGCGCTAATTCAGGCTGCGGTGCGCGATCTGGCCATTGCCCATTGCCAGTCCGACATTAGCGATCGCGTTACCCTCAGCATTGGTATTGCCACTCTGATTCCTCATCCAGAGGAGTCGCCAGAAACCTTGCTCATGGAGGCTGACGGTGCGCTCTATCGGGCAAAGGAGCAGGGGAGAAACCAGGCCGTGCAGGCGATTGCCAGCGCTGTGAGATAGGCTGCAGTGGAATCGGTTGCAATGAGATGCTGTGGAATCCTCTGCAGTGAAACCGGTCGCGGTGGAAGAAGTTATAGTGGAAGAATTTGCAGAAAATCTTGCTACTCCGCGCCTAAGCCGCCATTTCAGACTTGTGGGTGGCTATCAGGCTCCGAGTTTCTGGGCTGGGGCTGAGGCGCTCTAGCGCATGGCGGAGATCGGCAGTCAGCCGTTTTGCCCCCTGCTTGGGCGGCTCCTGGAGATAAGGCTCAACTCGGATGGGGGCACCAATGTTAATCGAAACCTGACAGCCCCAGCGGGGAAGCGGCTCGTCGTAATGCAAATGAATCGGTACGACCTGTAGGCCCAGTCCGGGCTGGCTGTGTTCTGCCTGGAGGGCGAGGCGAGCTAGCCCAGGCTTGAGCGAATGCACCAGCCGATCGCGGAAAATGCCGCCTTCTGGGAAAATCACCAGCATTTCGCCCTGCTGCAACAGTTCTAGCCCAAACCGCAGGCTGGCAACCCCTGGCTGGCGGGGATTGACCGGAAAGCCGCCCAAGCGGCGAATGAACCAGCCCTGAAGCCCTTTCACTTCGTCGGCCGTCACCATGAATCGCGGAAGGCGACCTGTGACACTTGGCCCAGTGGCATGGGGAACGAGCAGCGCATCCCACCGCGCCCGATGGAGCGGCGCAAGGATGACCGGCCCTTCAGCAGGCAAGTGGTGTTGCCCATGAATCTCGATTTTGCCGAAGTAGGCCGGCAGCAGCAGGCGATTCCCCAAAGGATAGGCGATCGCCGACAGCCAGGGCGACACCTTTGAATTCACTTTGCTTTCTCGATTTGTGACAGAGGCAGTCAAAGGGTCGTCGGTTGGGCGATGTAAAACCATAGAGCAGGAAAAAACCAGCAAAAACAGCAGGGATGATTTGGATTGAGCCAAAAACTAAGCTCTGCGTTCGCCTGCCTGCACCAAGTTCGACGGAAGAATGCTCCCGATCGCGCTATGAACCCGATGCAAGCGAGGGCAAAACGCAACTGTTCATAGCTTAGGGCGATCGCCCTTGGAACTGATCTCCCAAAAGGACAGTTGTGAGGGTGTCCTGTTGAAACTGGTGCCAGACTTATGGTTCACATTTGGTTCACATTGAGCCAAAAACTATATGCCAACGGTCTTTTGAATGAGCTTGGCAAGCTGTTCGGCGCTGTCGGCGATCGCCAGTCGTCCAGCGGCTTCAGCCATTTCTGTCCGTTGGGGCGATCGCATCAGATCCAGCACCTCGGTCGTGAGCATTTCGGTCGTGAGATCCTTTTGCTGAAACACTTTGGCCGCACCCGCCCGGACGAAAGCAGCGGCGTTGACAGTCTGGTGGTCTTCGGCTGCGAAGGGATAGGGAATCAGAATGGCGGGCAGATGGGCGATCGCCAGTTCTGTCAGGGTGCCTGCGCCGGAGCGACTGATAGCCAAGGTTGCCCGATGGAACAGCGCCGCCATGTTGTCATAAAAGGGCAGCGCCAGATATTGCGGGTGGCTGAGGCTTTTGGCATCGGGGTCCGAGTCGCCTGTCAGATGGACGATCCAGAAGCCTGCCTCAAACCAGGCGGGCGCACACTCGCGCACCAAGCGGTTCACCGCCACTGCGCCTTGGCTGCCACCGACAACCACAATCAGCGGCACGTCATCGGGAATCGGCAGTTGCAGCGGCGGCAGGGCCGAGGGCGCGAGTCGAAAAGCGTCGCGCACGGGCGTTCCAACGTGAACCGCCTTGGCGCGGGGCAGCCGCTGGATCGTCTCCTCAAAGCCCACTGCCACGACGCTGCACCAGGGACTCAGCAGCCGCGTCACTTTGCCAGGTAGGGCGTTGGATTCGTGCAGAACTGTGAGCAACCCAAGCGATCGCGCTGCCAGGATGGCCGGAGCCGCAATGTAGCCGCCTGTGGTAAACACGCCCTGAAAGTTGCCCTTTTGCAAGAGCGATCGCACCTGCACCACCGACCCCAACAGCCGCGCCAGGGTCTTTAGCGTGCCCAGGCCCGGCTTCCCCTGAAAGCCCTCCACCTGAATCGTGTGCAGGGGATATTTTCCTGGCACTAGCTGCGTCTCCAGACGGTTGGGCACGCCCAGCCATTCGATATGGCAGGGAGTCTGATGACGGGAGAGTTGCTCAGCGGTGGCGATCGCCGGAAACAGGTGTCCGCCCGTGCCGCTGGCCGCGATCAGGAGCTTCATGGAGGGTGGGGTGGGGTGGGGGTGGGTTAGGAGAAGTTCCGGATTTCGTGACGAACAGCGTGGATAGCGTCTACACTGTGTCTGGAATTGCAGCGCCTCTAAAATTCAGTGAGTTGCTCGAAGGTTCTAGGTTTCGAGCGTGGCTTGAGAAAGGCTTGCAGCCCAAACGTTTTAGTATCCTACCCCATCCTTATGCAGAAACCCCCTGAATTTCCATTGCCCCAGATGAATCGCCTGAATGGGCTATTGGTGCGCCCCGTCGGGCGGGCAGTAGCTTTGCGGCTGGGCCTGACGCGCCGAGACTGGCGGCGGGCAAATTTGGTGATTCCGGCGGTGCTGCTGGGGGTGTTGCTCAGTTGGGCGGGTCGCGTGGGGGCCCAGACTCCACCTGCGCCGGCGGAGCCTGCTGCACCCGCGCCCGCTGTGCGGCCTGCGCCGGAGGAACTGACGGAGGCGATCGCCCGCTTGGATGCCGCCGCCAGCAGCCGCAACCTGCGAGATGTGATGCGCCTCTTCAGCCGCAACTTTACCCATGCCGACGGGCTGACCTATGACACACTCAGCACTGCGCTCCAGCGGTTTTGGCAGCCCTACCGCAGCCTGACTTATCAAACCGTGCTGGATTCCTGGGAGCGGGATGGCAATGCGCTGGTTGCCAACACCACCACGACGATTACAGGCACTCGCGATATCAACGGACGCATCGTGACGCTGAATTCCGTGATGTCTACGCGCCAGCGCTATGAAAACGGACGCATTGTGTCTCAATCAGTGCTATCCGAGCGTACCGAAGTCTCCAGTGGAGATTTTCCGCCCAGCGTGCAGGTTCAGCTTCCGGCGCAGGTGCTTGTGGGGCAAAGCTTTGATTTTGACGTGATCGTGCAGGAGCCGCTGGGCGATCGCCTCTTGCTGGGCGCAGCCATTGAGGAAACTGTGAATGCTCAGGGCTATCTCAGCGCCGCGCCGTTGAACTTGGAACTGCTGTCGGCAGGGGGTTTGTTCAAAACGGGGCAGGCTCCTGCGCTACCGAGCGATCGCTGGATTACCGGCGTGCTGGTTCGCGAAGACGGCATTGTGCAGCATACTCGTCGTCTGCAAGTCGTGGATGATCCGTCCCTGATTACCACGCCAACGCCTGCGCCGCGCCGCCGCCTGCCTCGCCTGCGATAAGCAATCCTCTGAGCTTTGAACCGGCAGCTTTAGAACCGGCAGCCTTAAACTGGGTCATTGCGCTGGCAGAGGATCTGCCTCCCGCAGAGCCATCCTGCGTTCCAAGCCTGATTACGCCCGAAGCGCTCATCATCCAAAATTCTTATGGAACCTCTAGGGAAAACGAGTTGCCCGGTCACGGTTTTCACAGATTAGAGGCGATAGAATTTGGAGAGCTTAGGTTAAGCTTCTTTGGCAAGCTGCCCTGCCCGCTTGTCTGCTGCAAGCCAAAATCGCGAAACTATCGAAACCCAAAATCGAAAGCCGATGCTCACCATTTCCGACTCCTTGCCGCTGGTTCCCCTGCTCTATGTCGCGCTGGCAGGTGCTTATCTGCTGGTGCTACCGCTGCTGACGATGCTGTATCTCAAGCAGCGGTGGTATACGGCTGGCTCCATTGAGCGGCTACTGCTCTATTTCCTGGTGTTTTTCCTGTTTCCGGGATTGCTGCTGATCAGCCCGTTCCTCAATTTTCGTCCCGAAAAGCGACAGTTGGAAACTTGATAGAAATCTGAACTGAATGCCTGAGGGGGGATTAGCGGCTTTGGTGACGCAGATAAGCTGAGGCCGCCGTAACGGTTGTGACAGTGACAGTGCTTGCCGAGGATCAGCGGCTTTTGTGACGCAGATAAGCTGAGGGGTTGCCAGGTAATTTTTCAGCCTGTCTGATACGATCCAAAAGTAACACTGGGTCAGTTGAGATAAGGAAGAGCGATCGCCAGTGAGTGAAAGTGCGATCGCTCCAAGTGCAGCTAGATTTGGTTAAGTCAGGAGAGAGTCGCTAGGCAGACCAAGCTGAGAGATCCTGAAGTAGATCTAGTGAAGCTTTAGAGGGCGATCGCCGCTGTGTTGCTGAAGAGAGGAGCCGCTTCAGGGCGATACTGTGCGCCACGATAGGTGAGGTTGACGAAAGGCTGAACTGGCAGTTCAGAGGAGTGGCGCATCGTCATCTCAGCGCCGCGATAGTGTCCGTAAAAAGATTGGCTGGTAGCAGGCAGTTCGGCGCAGGGGGTATATTCGGTGCCGCGATAGGTCAGTTGCATGGTTGTGTCTCCTAGAGGGTGAAGCGGGGTGCGCCTCGTTTGATGTCTCTGTTATACGGCGATCGCCTCTGGCAGCGCGATACTGAAAAGTTATGGACTTATCGCCCCTACGACTCCTTAACTTTTCCGCTCGCCTGATGGAACAGCGCTAACCCCTCTTTTTAGCTGAGCTTCTTTGCCTGGGGTCTCTTTAACTGAGTCTCTTTGCCTGAGCCATGACTGAGCCATGACTGAGCGATGACTGAGCAATGGACGCAATCTACAAAACCTTTCGGATTCGAGATTGGCAGCCAGGTGACCGCGCCGTTGCTGCCGAGCTAATTTACACGGTGCTGGCGGAGTACGGACTCGGCAGCGAACCTAACGGAGCCGACCAGGACGTGCTTCAGGTGGAAACGGCGTATTGGGCAACGGGTGGCGAATTTTGGGTGGTGGAGCAAGCGAGCAGCCTCGTCGGCACGGCGGGCTACTACCCTATTCGCCGGGGTGAAAATGCCGTCGAGATTCGCAAAATGTACCTGCATCCCAGCGTGCGCGGCCAGGGCTTGGGCAAGTTTTTGCTGATGGAACTGGAGGGGGCGATCGCCCGCAGCGGCTATACGCAAATCTGGATCGAAACCGCCAGCGTCTTGAAAGAAGCCGTCCTGCTCTACGAGCGACAGGGCTACGAACCCGCCAGTGGGGTAGAAACCGCAAGGTGCGATCGCGTCTATGTGAAATATCTCGCTTGAGATTGCAGGCGCATCATCCTTGCAGGCGGATTGCGTTTGGCAAACCACACCAAACCACGCGCTTAACCTTCCAGCATTTGCAGCCGATACAAACTGGCATACAACCCGTTTTGTGCCAGCAGATCCTCATGGCTGCCCGATTCCACCAGTTGTCCTCGCTTCAGCACCAGAATCCGGTCCACGCTGCGAATCGTCGAGAGGCGATGCGCGATGATAATGGCGGTGCGCCCTTCTAGCAGAGTTTCCAATGCTTCCTGAATCAGGGATTCCGTACCCACGTCCAGGTTTGCAGTCGCCTCATCCAGCACCAGAATTGGCGGATTGCGGATGGCAGCCCGCGCAAAGGCTAGAAGCTGCTTTTGCCCACCCGACAGGTTTGTGCCGCGCTGCCGCAGCTCTGTGTTGTAGCCTTGGGGCAACTGCTCGATAAATTTTGCCACGTTCGTCTGCTCTGCCGCCCGCTGGATGTCCGCCATTGAGTAGTTTTCGCCCAGCGCAATATTGCCCTTCACATCGCCCGCAAACAAAAATCCGTCTTGCAAAATTACCGCCATCCGCCGCCGCAGTTCTGCCTGGGGCATTTCGCGAATGTCTATGCCATCCAGCAGAATGCGCCCGCTCGTTACTTCATACAGCCGACACAGCAGGCGAATGATCGAGCTTTTGCCCGCGCCCGTCGGCCCCACCAGCGCCACCTTCTCGCCCGGAGCAATGGTGAAGTCCAGATCGCGCAGCACCAGTTCATCCGCTTTGTAGCCGAAAGAGACGCAATCGAATCGAATTTCGCCGGGGGTTTGGGTAGAAGCAGGGAAAACAGACGGGACTCCTTGCTCCCCGACCTCCGGATCGCGGATTTCGATTGGCTCGATCAGGATATCGCTGACTCGCTCCAAGGCAGTAAAGCCTGCCTGGATGGCGGTGAACTGTTCAGCAAATTCGCGCAGGGGATCGAAGAGGCGCTGGGCAAAGAGGATAAAGGACGCTAGGGTGCCAAACAGGAGGGACTGTTGCAGCACCAGCACGCCCCCCAGCCAAAGCACAGCGGCGATCGCCACGAGCGAAATCCATTCCAGCGTCGCCGACACCAGCGAGTCGAACACAATCGTGCGATCGACTTCTTTGATGTAGCGCTGGTTGATGGTGCGAAAGAGTTCGGCATTAAACGCCTCCCGCCGAAACAGTTGCACCACGTTAATGCCGACAATATTCTCTTGCAGCGTGGCATTGAGCGACGACAACTCTTCGCGGGCCCGATAGTTGGCCTGCCGATATTTCCGCTGAAAGTAGATTGTGAGGATGGTAATGGGAATCAGCATGGCAATCAGCATGGATGCTAGCCGCCATTCCAGCGTGAACATCGTCAGCGCAATTACAATGATGGAAAAAAGATTGCCGATGATCCCGATCGCTCCTGTAGAAAACACGTCACCTAGCGCATCTACATCACTGGTCAGGCGCGTAATCAGCTTGCCCACGGGAGTGCGATCGAAAAAGCGAGTGGCCAGCGACGTGACGTGGAAAAACAAGTCATTGCGAATGTCAGCAGTAATGCGCTGGCCCACCTTTTGCACTAGAAAACTCTGCAACCCATCGAACGTCAGCCGCACCACAATGGTGATTAACAACAGCACCACCAGCAGATTCAGCCCTTGTGCCAGGGTCAATCCCCGCAAAAAGCCTAGCACTGGCTCATTGCGAATCAGCGAAATCGCCTGCCCCACCAAGATCGGCTGCACCGCATCCCCAATCGCCGTCGGAATCAACATGATTAGCGAAATCAGCAGCAGCCGCTGATGCCGCATAGCGTAGGGCAGGAGCATCTTGAGCAGTCGCCAGTCCGTCGGGCGCTGGGGGCGACGGGTCGGGCTTCGCTCCCATTCGGAAGGGTCTGCGGAGGATGGGGTCATGGATTGGGGCAAGGTGAGAAATGCACAAGCTTAACTGTAGCGTAGTGTAGGGAGAGAATGATGGGTAAGGCAGGGAGGCGTGGGGATGATGAGATAGCACTCCGCCCGTCCCTTACCGTTCCTCAGTAGTGCTACGGATTCAGTGGCAGATGAAGTGGACGGAAGCGCCACAAACGCTCGGCGGTCAATCCAAAATCGCAAATCCAAAACAAAATCCAAAATCGAGAATCAACATTCTCCCTCCTAATCCCCGGCTCTATACCCCAACCAACCTCTTCCTCTCCTCTCTATGCTGCTCAAACGGTTTCCTGCGCTGGTGCTGCTGGTCTTTATCCCGATTTCGCTGCTGGCGCACGGGCAAGACTGGGGCGATGCGGCGGTGTTTGTGACTTCGGCGCTGGCGATCGCCCCGCTGGCCATCTTCCTCAGCCGCGCTACTGAGGAGCTAGCCCTAGCGCTGGGGCCAACGGTGGGCGGGCTAATGAATGCTGTGTTTGGCAATGCGACGGAACTGATCATTTCGCTGGCGGCCCTGCGGCGTGGGCTGGTGGATCTGGTCAAGGCGAGCATTACGGGCAGCATTTTGGGCGATTTGCTGCTGGTGCTGGGGCTGGCGATGCTGCTGGGCGGGCTGAAGTATAAAGAGCAATCGTTTGAGCCGATTGTGGTGCGGGTGAACGGTTCATCCATGACGCTGGCGGTGACGGCGATCGCCTTGCCCACGATTGTCATCAATACGTCCAACTTCGTGGATGCACAGGACATTGCCAACCTGTCGATCATTGTGGCTGTGGTGCTGATTGTGGTCTACGGGCTGACGCTGCTGTTTTCACTAAAAACCCACAGTTACCTCTACGACGTATGCAAGGCCAAGCAAGATCCACAGCTAGAGGAAAACGGGCGATCGCCGCTGTGGGTGTGGATAGGAGTGCTGCTGCTGGCGACAGTAGGGATCGCCGTCGAGTCGGAACTGTTTGTGGGCGTGGTGGAAGAGGTGATTGCCGACTGGGCGCTCACGCCGCTGTTTACGGGCGTGGTGCTGCTGCCGCTGCTGGGCGATGTGTCTGGCTATGTGACTGCCGTGCGCGTGGCGATGAAAAATAATATGGATTTGCCTGTGTCGGTAGCGATGGGGTCGAGCCTGCTGGTGGCGCTGTTTGTGGCTCCGGTGTTGGTGCTGGTGGGGCAGGCGATGGGGCAGCCGATGGATCTGGACTTCAACCCATTTGAGGCGATTACCGTGGCGATCGCTGTGTTTATCGTCAACTTGATCAGCCTGAACGGGCGATCGAACTGGCTGGACGGGACGCTGCTGCTGGCGACCTACGCGATTCTGGCGGCAGCGTTTTATTACCATCCGGCGTAGAGCCGTCCAGCATTCGATGACGCTATTCTCAGTCCACCCAGTATTCTTTGCTCAGGTCTACCCAATCGTTCACCCAGAAGTTCACCGAGACGTTTACTCAGGCGTTCACTCAGACGTTCACTCAGACGTTCGCTCAGGCGTTCACTCATTAGACCATCGGTTCGAGAGAGATTCACTCGGCATGAACTCAGACAACTCCTGCTGTACGATGATCCCAATGCTCAACGCTTCAGTTAAAAACTGTCCATATTCATTCGCCGTTGCATTTTCCTGAAGCGTCTGCAACATAGCCAGATTCTGGGCGATCGCCTCTGCAAGTTCTGCGCGTTTGGCAATCATCTTCTGGTGCTTTCGCACAATCCTTTCGGTGGTCAGGGCGCAGATCAAACTGGAGCGAGTCGCATCCAGAGCCTGAAAAATTTCCTGTCGATCCACAGGTTCGTGATGGTTCGCCCGCACGGAATCCAACTCTTCCATTAGGGCGATCGCATCAATGATTTCGTTGTGTCGATCGACTTGATCGAGCAAATGCGAAAGCTGGCTCAACTGCTTTCCCTGCCGCCAGAGATAGCCATTCCACAGCGCAAACAAGCCTACGGCAATTCCCAGAGAAATCGCCAGGAATTTATCCAGATCTTCTCCGGTGAACCCCGGCAGATTTCGAGCAATCACCAAACTGACAGGCAGGCAAAAAATAATGGATAGCCCCAGCGTTAGCACTTCGCTCATCAAGAGCGATCGCAGCCGTCGCCGCGACCGCAGCACCGACGGACGAATCGCCCGCCCCATAAACGTGTCGCTAATATCCAGCCCCGTCAGGCGTTCGAGTTCATCCTCGGTAATCCGGAGGTTTGTCAGAGAAGGCATAGTGCCAGGGGTCGAGGGTTAATGCAAGCATTGAGCCAGAAGCCACGCGCTAGAAGCCGAGGAAATTAAGAATTATGTTAAAGACTGCGCTGTAAAAGTTGCCCTCGATCTGGCGGAACAACTGAAACGCTTGACCCGGTGCGCCAAAGAAGGGTCGAAGCGTCCAGCCCAACTGACTACCCACCAATGCATACAACACCAGCCAGAAGCGGAGCAACTTGAGGCGGGTGTTGAGCAGGTCGCTGTTATTTTGGGTAGCCAGGCTGCTGTGTTTGGCAGAAACCCGCACATCATCCGGTGGCGCAAAGTCTCGGAATTGGGCAGGGCGATCGCCCGCTTCGTCCAGTTCGTCTATCTTATCTAGTTCACCTGATTTGTAATAGGGATCATAATCGGGCAGTTCGCCCTTGGGCAGCCCCTCTGGCTGGAGTCTAATCGCATCCTGCTCTGCAAGCGATCGCATTCCGTGATAAAACAGCCGTATCCCTACCAGCCCAGTCAGCCCAAAGATGCCAACATTCAGCAGTTGGAAAAAGGTATAGTCATGAACCGAAATCAGGAAAAATAGCGTAATCGGCGCAAAGCTAAACAGCAGCACGCTGATGGTCGCCATTGCCGTCATCAACAGCGCCACGTACTGGCTAAATTTCAGCCGCGAACCAAACAGCACATCAAAGAAAAACAGCGTTGGCAGACAGATAGCCAGCGTCAGCAAATACAGTGCGGGCAGTTTAATCGCCGATGCAATCATCTGCATCCAACTGCTGGAGGAGCCGATAATGGCACCATAAATTGCGAAAAAGAAGCAGCTTGAAATCAGCAGCGATACGCTTTTGCGCTCGACTTTGAAATTGCGGCGAATATCGTCGATAAAATCTGGGCGATCGCGCAACAGAGACAGCAACACGGCAAAATGCTTCATCTCAGGAGCCTCCAGCGGCAAATCGCCAGGTTCAGAGTTTTTGGTCAAGGGATAGATGCTTCGTGCTGGAAATCGAGCCGGAAAGCACTACGGGGACTAATACGCATCAGGCAACAGGGATTCCGGAGAACCCGCCCATGACCCCTCAAGTCTTGATGGACTCTCAAGACCGAGTAAGCTACCGTTATCGAGTCGTAGCGCGTTTGAGCCAATCCCCCTTAAATCCCCCTTGGCTAAGGGGGACTTTGATTAGGGGGTCTTTTCTTACTTATGCCGAGATCAGTTTGCGCTTGAGCCAGATGTCTTCGCGGGCGTGGAGATAGCGCGGATCGGGGCTGAGGGCGATCGCCTGCTCAAAGTTTTCCAGCGCGTTGCCGTAGGCCTGCATTTCGGCAAATAGCAGCCCCCGGTTAAACCAGGTTTGATGATAGTCGGGCTGCATCGCCACGGCGCGGTCGTAGGAATCCAGCGCTTCGGCGTAGCGCTTCAGACCGCACAGGGCATTGCCACGGTTGTTCCAGGCTTTGCAATAGCTGGGGTCGAGGGCGATCGCCCGGTCAAAGGCTGCCACGGCTTCTGAAAATTGCTCCGTTTCGCACAGGGCGCAGCCATGTCCGTCCCAAAATTCCGGTTGGTTTTGATTGTGATCCAGATTCATCGTCATTCTTGCCTTGGGTGCAATAGGGTTTCGCAGGGTGCAGGGCGTATGGTTTGCAGGGTGGCGGTTCGCGGGTTCGCAATCCGCCCCGGCAATTCGCATTCATTCTGCAAATTCATTCTGCAAAAAATGGCAGTGCTCCTGGAGACGGCTTTCTAGCCAGCCCAAGTGTGGTTTTCTCCGCCAAATGCGGGCTTTGCCCATTCCGTTTGGCAGGACGTTGGGCCTCAATTCAGAATTTTCTCTGATCTCTGGCGCTTGTCCCCTAGACTCCGCCCTAGGATGAGAGGCAGTTCCCTTGCTGCATGTACCATGACTCCTCCATCGGGCGATCGCCTTTCGGGTTCAACGCGCAAACGGCTGAAGGCGCTACGGGCACTGGCGGCGACGCTGGGTGTGGCAAGTTTAGTCGTGACGGGAGCAGTTGTGGCGGTGCGTCAGTTGGGGCTGTTGCAAAGCACCGAGTTAGACACCTACGATGCGCTGGTGCGGCGATCGCCCGATCTGGGGCCCGATGAGCGGCTGCTGGTGGTGGGCATTTCCGACCAGGATATTCAATCGCTGAGCCAGCCCGATATCCACGACGGCACACTGGCAGAAGCATTGCAAAATCTGGAGCAGGGGGAACCGCGCGTGATTGCGCTGGATGTGGGGCGCGACTTGCCTGTGGGCGAAGGGCGAGAGGAACTGCTGCGCGTGCTGCAACAGAGCGATCGCATCCTTGCTGCCTGCACCCTCACCAAAGCCAGTGAACCCAGCCTTGCGCCGCCCCCCAGTGTGCCCGACGAACGGGTAGCCTTTGCCGACCTGCCCTTCGACCCCAGGGGCATAATCCGCCGCGCCAGCTTGGTGATTACCGATCCGCTGCGGCTGCCCCAGGAAACGGCACACCGCTGCAACACGCCCGCCGCCGACAATCCGCTGGTCTCTCTGGGCTTGTCAATGGCGCTGTTTTACTTGCAGGACGAGAATATTACCGCTGCTCCTGCCCCCAACGGCGAAATTCAGTTGGGTCAGGCATTGCTGAAACCCCTGGCAGCAGGACAGACCGCAGGGTATCGGCGTACAGGCGCGACGGACTATCAGATTATGCTGCGCTATCGCTCGGCGCAACATGCCGCGCCCGTAGTCAGCCTGATGGAGGTATTGCAACACCAGGTGCCCCCTGATCTGATCCGAGATCGCATGGTCATCATCGGCTATACCTCTAGTATCAAGAAAGACCTGTTTCAAACGCCCTACAGCGGCGACCGCGACGGCGGCGAACCCACCCCTGGTGCGATCCTCCATGCCCAAATTGCCAGCCATTTGGTCAGCGCGGCCAAGGGAGAGCGGGCCCTGGTGTGGTATTGGCCGCTGGCAGTGGAAATGCTCTGGATGCTGGGCTGGTCGCTGGTGGGCGGGGCGATCGCCTGGTTGATTACCAAAGCCCACTGGTTCCTGATTGCTGAGGGCGTGGCGGTGCTGGTGCTGGCGGGATTGTCGTACCTGCTGTTTCTGCAGGGCGGTTGGGTGCCCCTTGCGCCAGCGGCGATCGCCCTCCTCAGTACGGCCCTTGCCGTCGTCATCCTGGATCGCGCCACCAAAGGTGGCTACACCGAAGCCCTGTTCGAGCAAATGAAAGAAAAAGTGCAGGGCGTGATCAAGCCCACCGTCGAAATCGACCAGGAAAAACGCGCCCGCCAAGTCGCCGAAATCACCGAAAGCAGCTACTTCAAAGACCTCCAGCAGCGGGCCCGGGAGATCCGAGAGCGGCGGGCGCGGGAAGGCGAAGACAGCGGGAAGGCATGATGGGATAACCGGGAGGCCGCTCTAAGCGCCATCTCCAACCTCCATCACTTCCGCCAAGCAGGGGATGCATCCCCTTGGTGGGGAACCCTACACTACAGAGGTTCTTGATAAATGCGGTGGAGAGAGTGTTGGCACGAAAACTGGCGGGGTGGTTGCCGGATCTGGATTTTCGGGTGTGGATTTTGATTGCGGGGCGGCTGCTGTCGCAGGTGGGAACCGGATTCACGCTGTTCTATGCGCCGATTTTCTTTGTAAACCGGGTGGGGCTGTCGGCGACGCTGGTGGGCGTGGGGCTGGGGGTCGGGGCGATCGCCGGAGTGCTAGGGCGCGTCTTGGGCGGGTCGTTTGCCGATTCCCCAAAGATTGGGCGACGGCGGACGCTGCTCCTGTCGGCAGCGGTGTCGGCAGCGGCTTCGGCCATTCTGGCGGTCACATTCGACTTCCCCACCTTCCTGATCGGCAACCTGCTGATGGGACTGGGGATTGGGCTATATTGGCCAGCCACCGAAACGGTCGTCGCAGATTTGACCACCATCGACCAGCGAAACGAAGCCTACGCGCTGGCGCGGCTGGGCGACAGTCTGGGGCTGGGCGTGGGCGTGGCGCTGGGCGGCGGGCTGATTGCAGCAACGGGTTCCTATCGAGCGCTGTTTGTGATCGACGCAATGTCCTACGTCATCTTTTTTGGGATTGTGTATCGGGCGATCGCCGAAACCCGCAATCCCGCCCAGGCGCATCAGTCCATGCTGAAAAGCTGGAAGCAGGCCCTCAGCGACGGCAGTCTGCTGATTTTTACCGTGGTGTGTACGCTGTTCACCACCTATCTGGCGTTGCTCAACAGCGCCTTGCCGCTTTACTTCGCCAACTTTGTGCCGACTGCGGCGGGACGCGGATTTTCCACCAGCACCATTAGCGTTTTGTTTTCGAGCTATGTGGCGCTGACAGCACTGACGCAACTTCCGGTGATTCGCAAGCTGCAAGGACTAACCCAGCCGCAAATGCTGATCGTGTCGGCGATGTTTTGGGGCGCGGGGTTTGGGCTAGTTTGGGCGACGGGTATGGCGCGAGTGATGCCGCTGGGCTGGGCAGTGCTGGCGCTGGTGCTGATGGCGATCGCCACGGCTGCCTATACCCCAGGAGCCGCCTCGCTCGTCGTTGCGCTGGCTCCAGCAGAATTGCGTGGAGTGTATCTTTCGGTCAATTCACTCTGCTGGGCAGCGGGCTACTTCATTGGCCCGGTTCTGGGTGGTTGGGCGATGGATGGCACGGCTCAACTCGCACACGGTTTCTGGATCGCCTGCGCCGCCAGCATTCTACCTTCCATCTTGACGCTGCAATATTTGGATAACCGGATTCGCCAGGAAGGACGACACTACCGCCGGAGTGATGTGGGGCGCTAGGGTGATGTGGGGAATCCACGGCTGCCTTAGTACGCGATTTAGAGTACGCGATTTAGCGGCGGCGTTCCTGCAATTTTTGATACACCGCTCGCAGATCTACGTTATGGTGGGCCAGGGCAACCAGCGTATGGTAGAACAGGTCGGCTACTTCTCCGGCGATCGCTCCTGGGTCGTCATCTTTGCAGGCCATCACCACTTCAGCGGCCTCCTCGCCAATCTTTTTGAGAATTTTGTTGTCCCCACCTGCCAACAGCTTGCAGGTGTAAGAGTCTGGGTTGGGATGATCGCGGCGATCGCAAATCACCTCAAACACCTGCGACAGCGTATCAGCGGGCGGAGGGGCGATCGCCCCGTCGATTTGATGAAAACAACTGCGCTCCCCGGTATGGCAGGCAACGTCGCCCACCTGTTCCACGCTCACCAGCAGCGCATCGCTGTCGCAGTCATATCGCAGCGCCTTGACGTGTTGTAGATGCCCAGAGGTTGCGCCTTTGTGCCACAACTCGGCGCGAGAACGGCTCCAAAACCAAGTTTCGCCCGTTTCGATAGTTTTTTGCAGCGACTCGCGGTTCATCCACGCCATCATCAGCACCGTGCCATCCAGATAGTCCTGCACAATAGCTGGCACCAGCCCCGCCTCGTTATAGTGGATCTGATCTAAAGGAATTGGAGAGTCCTGCGCCTGTTGCCCAATCATGACCGCCACCCCGTCGTGCGTCAATTTGTGTCAATTTGTAATTGATCGATGCTTGTAGATCACTTGTAAATCAATGGTTGTGATCGATCAATTCCTGTCGAAAATTCTGTCTAAGCTATCTAAACTAAAAGGATTTAAAAGTCATGACGGGACAATTACAACCGCCTCGACGTGGGCAAGCTGGCGATTCCCGTAGGGATTGCTTCGCGAATCGCCCTCCACCCGCGTCACCGCCCACCGCAGCGGCTCACCGTAGGCCAGCAGAGCTTGGGCGATCGCCGTCTGCAACTCGCCCAACTCGTCGCCCAGATGAACTTCGATCGCTACCAACTCAAGCCTCATTGCCAGCCCCAGTCCGCTAAATCCTGACTCTCGGTTTCTGATGCCGATGCTCAATCCCTATTTTTGGAACTGACCAAACTGCAATTCATATACTGTATCTTCCTTCTCCGTCTCCAGTTTCAAATCCGATCGCGGATAGGCAACACAGAGCAGCGCAAACCCCTGAGCTTGCAGTTCCGGGCTAATGCCCATGCCGTCACCCTGCTCCACCGTGCCCGATAGCAATTGCGCGGCACAGGTTGTGCAAACCCCCGCATTGCAGGAGGACGGCAGCTCCAGTCCGGCAGCGGCAGCAGCAGCAAGCACGGTTTCATCTGCTGAAACCGTAATCGTGTGGGAGTTTCCCTGGTGAAGAATTTCAACCCTATAAGTGTCGGTCATGATGACAGTCGTGCGTAACGTTAGAACAGGTAGGAGGAATGGGTTCTTGCAAGACGCGCTAAGTGGGCTGACGTGTTAAAAGCCGAAGCTTGGAAACTAGCCCTAGGCAGTGTCTTAAAACTTTCTAGGTTGTTGATTGCCTTGAGTTGATCCCCCTAAATCCCCCTTAATAAAGGGGACTTCCGGAGTGGTTCGGCTCGGTTCCCCCCTTTTTAAGGGGGGCTAGGGGGGATCGAAGGGTTTTAAAGCACGCCCTAGCTCAGTTCAGCGTCGGGAAAGGTGCGCTTAAACTCATCAATCAGGTCGTCTAGCTCTTCTAGCGCCTGGTTAACATCGATCCGCAGCGTCCCCAAATCTGGCTGCTCTAGCAGGCGCACGAGTGAGTCGCGCTTGCTCATCAGAAACTTGAGGCGATCGCGCAAAACTTGAGCATCCAGCATGGGAAATAAACTCCTCAATAAACTCCGAAAACTCCGAAACAACTTTCGTTCAGCTAGACACAAGCTTCATCCTATCAAACCGTTCCAACAATGTTGAATAATTGTTAACAACCCTTTCATCTGTGGTGGCTATGCTTGGACGTATTTCGCTAGGGACGGTCGGACTGGTCGTGGGCGGTTTGCTTACCGTGGTAGGCTTCATTGCCTATTTTTCCAGCAGCGCCACGCTCAATTTGGTAGGGTTTTTCTACGGAATCCCCCTGCTGTTGGGCGGGCTGGCGCTGAAAATTTCCGAGTTGACCCCAGTTCCATACTCTCAGCCGCCTTCGGCTGCTGCCTTGGCGCTGCGCGATCAGCAAGCAACCGAAACCCAGCATCAGATTCGCAAGGACGTGACTCGCTATCGCTACGGGCAGTCAGCGCATCTCGATAGTTCGCTAGAGAGCCTGGGGCTAGAGCCGACGGACGATGAGCGCCCGGTGCTGGTCGCCCTACGGGAAGAAGATCGAGACGGAGCCTATGCACTCGTTCTGGAATTCGAGTCTGAATATGTTTCGCTGGAAAAATGGAACAGCAAGCGGGAAAAGATTGAGCGATTTTTTGGCCCAGGGCTGCGCGTCGAGATCAGCCAGCCCGGTGAAGATTACATCGATGTGGCGCTGATTTCGACTGGAGCAGCCCAGGCTTAGCCTTCCGGGTTAATCCCCCAAAGCTAATCCCCTGACCTAAACGCAAGCAAGCCCCGTCCGATTGTAAATTCGATCGGGCGGGTCTGACTTTATGTGTCAAAAATTGTTGCGAAACGTAAATCACGTTAAGATTACAGGATAAAGTTATATACAGTTAACCCTCTATGTCTGGTTCAAGTACACCGGAACCCGATTTGCTGAAAGCCCTATTAGAGCCTTTGCTAGAGGACTTTCAGTATTGGTTTGAGCGATCGCAAACCCTGCTAGAATCCCAGCCCATTTCGTTTCTCAGCAATGAGCAACAGGCAGATTTATTAGCGCGAGTTTTGCAAGCTCAGCGAGAGGTGCAAACGGCCCAACTGCTCCTTAGGGCAACAGATGGGAAGGTGGGTGTAGAGGCAGCCGTCATGGTTCCCTGGCACTCGCTGGTAACGGAGTGTTGGCAGGTTTCGAGTCGTTTTCGTCTAGAGCGGATGCAGTCGCAAGACTCAGAGCCTTGAGGATTTCGCTGAGCGATTCCTCGGCAGTGGAGACGGGTCTGAATGCACTTATATTCTGAGCGTCGTTGGTGTGCTGCAATGGTGTACTGCAATTATGAGAGAACCTGAGAAGTTTGTGTCTGCTTGTTAAGCATCTGACGATTCAACTTAAGTTGCTCGACGGGTTAATTGCTCTGACTGCTCAAAACTTTCAAAACTAATGCCAACAGTTCAGGTTGGCGGGGTTACGCAATTTAGAAGGAAAGCACTATGCTACATCTGCTTTATGTCGTTGCCTTTACGATCCTGGCGCTGCTGGCAGTCAGCAACTTGATCCGCAGCCTGATGACGCTGGGTATAGAGTCGCAGCGTGTCTATGCACCCCCGGCACAGCCCTATCGCTCCAGTCGCCTTCAGTCTACCTCTCATCCAGAACTGCTGGACGACACGGGAAACCTGATTAACGAGCCGTATTTGGTGATGCGATCGATTTCGGTTGAAGATGCCCGCGAACAGCTCGATGCGCTATACAACGCATCGCCCAGTTCTGCCGAAAAGCCTCAGGAAGAGGCTTAACCCATCATTAGAAGTGTGGGAACGGCGACGACCTACAACTCTTCGACCTACAACTCTTTCACATTCACCTAACTTGGGCCTCAATTAAGGCGGGTCAGGCAGGGCAGAGAGGGCGATCGCCGACTCGAATTGCATCGCCCTAACCTTGCTTGATACTGGCTTAATCTTGCTTGATATCGGTTTAATATCGATCAACGCTGCCAGAGAAAATCGGCTCGACACGCAGCGCCAAAACCTTGGAGGGGCGGACAACCATATACTCGCCCTGGATGTTTTTGATCGGCACGCTGATAAAGTCATCCGAGGTGGCTTTGGGAACTAGTTCGCCACTGTACCATTTCTGAAAGTCTTGAATCGTTGAAAAACGAACTTCTTCTCGATGTCCACCGTCCATCAACAGGTGAACAGCAAATTCGCTCGGTGTTCTGGGCATAGTGAATCCATCCTCTGCGTCGCGGTGCTGTGGTCAATATTCCCTAAAAAAGCATCAAAGTAAAAGCCAAGCCCAAAAGAAAATCGGGCGATCGCCCGCATACCGTTAAAGGGACAAGGGCAGATGGGAGCTGCAAATTGGCTTTCTTAATCGCGAATGCTCAGCCCTCCATTCAAAACTCAAGCATAGTCCAATCCACAGCGTTCCGAACGCTGCGTTCCAGACAAAAGAGTCGCTTCGCAAATGGCTGCAAAAGCGACCCCTTGAATCTTTTTGGGATATCCAGTTCTCGAACCCGACTATCGACGCGCCAAGAGAGACATCGGATTAACCGTACCCTGGTTCGGGACATGGATCTCGAAGTGGACGTGGGGCCCAGTGCTAAAGCCCGTGCTACCCATCGCCGCGATATGCTGACCTTGATCCACTCGATCCCCAACGCGCACCAGTAGACGGCTATTGTGGGCATAGCGAGTGCGGGTGCCATCCGCATGACGAATGTCAATCATGTAGCCATAGCCACCAGAGTTCCAACCGGAAAACTCAACGACTCCAGCGGCCGCCGCCACAATGGGTGTGCCAACGGGTGCTGCGATGTCGATTCCCCGGTGCATCCGTCCCCAGCGCCAGCCAAATCCAGAGGTCAGAACTCCACGCGCTGGCCAGATGAAACCGTTTGAAACGGGAGTTCCCTCTGGCAAAAACGCATCCATCTGAGACAGCGCAGGTAGCTCAGGAGAAACCATGCGACCCACCAGCGGCTCTAGAAGAGGCTCATAGCTTTCTGACCCGAGGGGGGCAACTGCCACAAGCTGTCCGCTGCTGGCAGCAGGAGCAGATTCGCTAGCAGGAGCAGCAGCCACTAGCTCAGGCTCAGCGCCAGCAGAAGGATTAGAGGAATCTAAGGCTCCCGGTTTTACCGCAAACTCTCCCGCATCTAACTCAGACACGACCTCAGGTTGAGGCTGAGTTAGATGCGGGAGAGCCTCTAGAACAGGTTCAACTGTGGGTACAGAAGGTACAAAGCGATCGCCCAAGTCTTGAGCCGAGCCAACGCTTCTCAAAGTGAGCGCTGCTACCACAGACGGCTGATTGTCCTGACCGAACTTACTAGGTTGACCATCTAAACCTGGTTGCTCTAAAGGCTCTGACGATCGCAAAGGCGAAACATCGTTGATCAGTCGATGCAAATGCTCGAAGGTGCGGCTAGGATTTTGAGCAGGCAATACGACTGCTGCCACCTCAGTTGCTCCGGGTCGGTAAACCTCAGAACGTACCGCTTCGCTCCGGGCAGGAGCAACACCCCCAACCCCAACAAACTCAGTCGCAAACAGAACAGAACTGCCAGTAGCCACCGTGGGCACCGCATCAGACGGCTCAAACATCGTAGAAGCCCCGTCAACCTGACGAGAATCGGCCGGAGGCAGCACGACCGAAGACTGGCGACGGGCCGATGATACTAGCTCAGACGACTCGGCAGGAACTGCAATGACTTGACCAATCTGAATTACATCTGGATCTTGCAGACCGCTGGCTTCTACAACAGCATCTTTCGATACGCCGTAGGCGCTCGCAATTTGCTCAATGGTTTCTCCAGCAGAAACGCGATGAGCCAGCAACACAGGCTGCTCTAGATTGAGAGAGACATCGCCAGCAGGCTGACTCAAAGCACTGAAAGAAGTCTCCAGCGTTGCAGAGCCAGATGGAACTGCAAGAACCTGGTTAACTTGCAGTTGATGGGGATTGTCCAAGCCGTTCGCTGCAACCAAAACGCTTTGAGGAACGTCGTAGGCAAGGGCGATCGCCCCCAAGGTGTCCCCTGGCTTAACGCGATACAGGACACTACCGCCAGCAGGTAACACCGCCGTCAAACTCCGCTCAACATCACCCGAAGCGGCTAGTCCATAAGACGAGGGAGGCGAAACCAATTGCTTCTCATCTGCTTCCAGAGCGCTGCTTCGGCCATTGCCCTGAACACGGACAGAAGGAGTAGCATCACCCTTAGACAAGCTAGAGGGTTCAGCCGACGACTGCAATTGTTGGCTTGCCAACACGCTACGCAAACGCTCTCGGCGCTGGCGGAGGTTTTCGAGGCTGGCGTAGCGGAGGGGACGGTCTGAGGTGCGAATTTCCTCCGAAATATCTGCCACCTCGGATGGCGCTGCCTGCTCGTCTAAAACGCCTGCTGAAGATGAAGTAGGCGTATCTGCTACAAGCGGTGAAGGCTCTACGCCGGGGACTAGCTGCGGAGTATGCTCAGGCGCAACCCTTAAGACGCTAGCCGACTCTGCTCTTTGGTGGCCCGGAACTCGAATTGCTTGCCCGACCCGAAGCACAGAATCCAAAGAGAGACCATTAACTTCGGCAAGCGTTCTAACGGGAACCCGGTAATAACGAGCGATCTTGTAAAGCGTCTGTCCGGATCGAACCCGGTGGGTGAACATTGCCCCAGAATACGTCGAGGACGATGAAGCCTTGACAGGGGCAGACGGAGCAGTGGGAGCTACTTCGTCTATCCCAGGGCTGGCGAGGGGGGAATCCAGAGAATCAGTTTGGGGAACCGACAAGCCTGTAGAAACTTCGGACTCAACGGAGTTCGGTTCGGCTGCGGTCGCCTGATCGCTGTGCCTTGGGAGTAACAAGCTAGAAGCGCCCATCGAGAGCGCTAACCCAAGCATGGCGGCAGAAGTGCGAGCCTTACGGCTAACCTCTCGGGGGTTCTGCTTGGGCTGCCCTGCCTCGGCTGCATAGTCAGACGAATAACAGGAAACAGGCTTAACCTTCTGCGGAAATGCTCGTCTCAAAGAACAACCTCCTGTTGAGCGGCGTTCAACTGTCCTCAAAGGGAACCAGTCGTTGGAATCAAGTTGACACGGATGAAGTGACCGAAGTCACAGACCGACGGCGGTTCTAATCACTGACGCGCCTTACAACTAGGTAAGATTACCTTAAGCTTTTTGCTTAGACAAGCTTACACCAGTCTTCAAAAAAATCAACACTCTTGAATAAACCTGTGCTCAAACTACCCCTGTCGAGGCATTCAAACGTCTAGCTTAAACAAAAAACCGTTTACCACCTGACTCCCAGAACAACCGATGAGCTTACACCAGTTCTTCAAAAAAGACTAGCTGTTAACAGGGTAACTGCATTAATCCTTAAATAGAAAAATAAATCACAGCTTTCTATCTTCACATAAGAGACCTTGCGAAAAGCTCAAACGCCTTGTCAGAAGAGAGTTTTGGTCACTGGTTTTGGTAAGAATCTAGGAACACTTTTGCGTAATTAGGATTTCTAATTTTCAACCGATTGTCCTTTCGAGCTTCCAAATCTACAAGGGAAGATCCAAGGATTTCACGGTTGACGAACTGGAGAAACACTACCCACTTTTCTCCGGTTTTTAGTACCGATGCCAAGCTTCGTCGAGTGACCAAATTGCGCCCGGGTGAGGGCTTGTAAGGCTCACTTCGCAGATTGGGATTTCTTATGGCAGACCCTATTCTTTCGTATTCCAGGTTACTGACTTCTATTGCGTATCCTTCAAGCCAAGCGCTTGATTTGAGTTGATCTGATTTTTTTGCGGCTGGATTAGGGCAGTCTGATCAGCAGTGTTGGGAGGATCGCTCGCAGCAGAGCGAGTTCTCAAAAATTTCTCAGTTGGGTTAGATTCCAGGCGCTGGGATTTGAGGGCGATCGCCCCCATATTGCCCCTATATCCCCTCAATTCAGCCCAAATTTAGCGCTCAGGCACGAAAGCCTGGGCATTTACTGGGCATTTACTGGGCATTTACTCTAGAGCCACTGCATCTGAAATAAGCTTTCCGAAGAAAATTACTCGCCTGAGGAAGTTCCATTCCATATATATATAGATATGGAGTGAGCGTTTTCCTGAGGAACAGGAGAATCAGGCTGTTCCTGAGTCAGCTTTGAGGCGGGGCTAGTCTAAAAGCCCAAGCTGGCGACGCGCTTCGAAAAGCCCCAAAGCAGCGCTGACTGAGAGATTGAGGCTGCGAACACTGGGTTGAGCCATTGGAATTTTGACGACAGTGTGGCAGGCAGCTAATACGTTGGCCGGTAGACCTGTCGTTTCACAGCCAAACAACAGCCAATCGTCATCTCGATACTGAAACTTTGTATAGCTACATAACCCTGAAGTGCTGAAGCCGATCCATCGTCCTCCCTGCTGGGCATGGGAGCGCTGGAATGCTTGCAGGTCAGAATGATAGTAGAGGTCTACGTATTTCCAGTAATCCAGCCCCGCCCGCTTGAGATAGCGATCGCTAATTTCAAAGCCTAAGGGGCCAACCAGATGCAGTGGTGTACAGGTGGCGGCGCAGGTGCGGGCAATATTGCCCGTGTTTGGGGGAATCTGGGGATTAACGAGAACAACGCTGGGCATAGGGAAAGCGGAAGTTGGCGATCGCCCGATAGGTCTGTCGGTCAGCAGCAATTGGAGATCTGATCCGTGCGAGATCCGATACATTGCAGGGGATGGCGTGCGTCGGTCTGAAGCTGACGCACACGGGCGATCGCAGAGCAGGAATGTATAGATTCTTCTAATGATTGCTCAGCAGTGGATAGATGGAGTGCAGGATACGTGCTTTTTTCCACCAACCTGCTGGCTGAGTCACTAAAGAGTTGGCTGCTGTGCGGGATCAGAGGCGCTAGGATCCTGGCTCGAAGGCGCGGTGTCGGGATTAGCCGTAGAATCCGGCACATTGGGCGGGATAGCCACAGCAGGGGGCTGAGCAAAGTATTGATAGGTTGCCTGAGAAATTTGCTGAATGAGCTGCGCCGCCGACCCAGCATCGCCCGACCGCTGCACCAAGGCGGTAATCACGTAGCGCTTGCCGTTGGGCATATCTACAATCCCGCTATCGCCCGAAAGACTGTCGATGTTGCCAGTTTTGTGGGCGATTTTTGCGTCCGGCCCGAGAGTTGCCGCCAAGAGGCTGTTGTTCACTGTGGAGCGCATGATGTCGAGCAGGCGATCGCGCGATCGCAGCGACAGCAAATCTCCCTGGATCACGGCTGTTAGGAGCAGCGACAAATCGCGGGCGCTGGTGGTGTTCGTGCCTTGCAAATCCGCCAAGAGATTATTCAGCACGGTGTGGCTCATGCCCCAATCGCGAAATCGGCTATTGAGTGCGGTCAGTCCGCCCAGCTTGTGAATCACCATGTTTGTAGCCGTATTGTCGCTAATAGTGATCATTTTGGTCGCGGTATCCAGAGCGCTAAGCTGGCTGCCCACTTCCATAAACTGAATTTCACCGGAGCCGTCTGTGATATCAATCGTTTGCAAGGTCAGAGCCTCATCCAGTCGCACCCGCTGCCGATCGACATCTTGCAAAAAGGCAACCAGAATGGGGGTTTTGATCGTGCTGGCGGCTGGATAGACGGTGCTGCCGTTCAAGTCCACATAGTCCCCAGTGTCCAAATCCACCACAAACACGCCAGCCGACAGCCCAGCCTGAGCCACAAGCGACTGTAGCGTGGTCGTGAGCGGCGCAATCGGCTGCCCCAGACGCAGCTTCATAATCGCAGAAGACGGATTGGCAGGCACAAGATCACCGCGAAAGCCAGGAGTTGGCGTGGGGCTGGGGGCGTGGGTAGGACTGGCGGCCAGGCTGGCGGCTGTGGTGTCCTGGGCCCGGATTGTCGGATTCCAGACAGAAAGGCTAGTGCCGACGATTGCCCCAATGCCCACGCCCAGAATGATCAGGCGAGTCGCATAGAGTAGTGGCGAAGCGGAGGCTGGGGGATGGGCGCGTCCCCGTCGGGGAGTCGAGCGCGATCGCCCCATCGGTCGGGGAGCCAGCGCCACTGGACGCTCAGGTCGTCTCGCCGCATCAGGCCGATTCCCATTCGGAGAAAGTGAGCGAGGCTGGGGTTGGATCAGCGCCAGAGATGGCGGATTCGACCGTTCAGACGATTGGCGACCGTTGCCAGCAGCGGGCGATCGCTCTGAATGATCCAGGACGTTGCGTAAGTTCAGCGGTGGCTGGGCCGAATAGGAGGCGCGGGGGGAGATGGGCCGGGGCGATCGCGCCAGTATATGTCCCGAACGAGGAGCCTGATTTGTAGCCGAGCGATCGCCCGATTGCGATCGACTGCCTGCGGCCGGCGGCACAGACCCCAAAGGCTGAGTTCCACCCTGCCCAGATCGCCGTTTCATGCGGCGTCGGGACGAGCGGGATGGTTTTCCAGAACCCAGCATAAGGGCATACCTCCAGGAAATTTTCGACTTGCGTCACGCGATTTCTGACCTTACAGCTAAATATAACGAACCCCGTTTCATCCGTTGCACCGAATTTAGGGAAAACTGACTAGACAAGACAGATCCGCACAATCCTCGTCAAACGACTCTGATTTAGATCGTTTAAGATAAAGTTTCAGCGCTCAGACAGCAGGCTTCCCTCAGAATTCGAGACGTTCTGCTGTCCAGCCGCTTTGGTTCAGCAAGGAATTGCACCCCTAGTTTTCAGGCATGATCAGCCCAGCAACCCACCGCCTTCCAGAGAGACAACGCTTTGGACAGAGCCGTTTCTGGTTTTTAATCATGCGACAGCAAGAAGGTGAGTAGCGGCTTGCGCTGGTTTAGAAAGACAAGCCTATTGAAATTCACCCCATGCAAAAGTTACTATTTCCTGACAAAGACGCAGTTAAAGGACGCGCAATTTTTCTTGGAGAGCGCCTCGACTTGCGAACGCTAGAAGCAACCACACCCCTCGGACGGCAACCCTTGGCGATCGCCGCTGGAAGCGATGGCTGTGTGGTTCTCTTTAAATATGGCGCAGTGGTGCTATTCGGGTTAGACCCCATTGAGGAAGCCACTTTTTTAAATAACTTGAAACCCTTAGTGCAGGAGCCGTTCAGCAAGCCTGAAACCGAGGAAGCGACCCTCCGGATCGAGCCGTCGCGAGCGGGGCAGGTGGAAAATGGCATTATCTCGCTGCAAGAATTTAGCGTAGAGTCGCTGCAAGTGGTGGCCGATGTGCTGGCTAAGAGCGTGGTGCTGGCACACTACGAACTGGGCACAGCTAGCGTCTTCGACCAAATCGAACCCTTCGCTGCGGGGCTACAGCGCACCACCAAAAATGAGCGCTGGGGCAAAGAGCTCCTGCGGCAGCTCGGACGGACGTTATCCATTCAGCATAAAATCGTGGGTCGGGTCGAAATTATCGACAAACCCGACCTGCTTTGGGAAGCACCCGAACTGGAGCGACTTTACGCCCGCTTAGAAAATGAGTATGAAATCCGCGATCGCCATCAGGCTCTAGAACGCAAGCTAGGACTGATTTCCAGTACAGCAGAAACAGTATTAGATCTACTCCAGCACAACAGCGGCCTGCGCGTAGAGTGGTACGTTGTTGTGCTGATCGTAGTGGAAATACTGCTGTCGTTTTACGACATCTTTGTCAAGGCCTGAGCACATAGCCCGCAGACTGCCCTAGGCTGCTCCACCCGAAACCCGTACCAGCGAAACATGCCCATCGGACGGCTTAATCTGGAACTTTACGAGGTTCGCCAATTCTTGAAGCTGGCTAATTGCCTCCGCGCCTTCGAGCTTCATTAGCTCGCGATCGTCGCGCATTTCTGTCCAGGTAATGCCATAGTCTGACACCAAAAAGCGGATCAGGTGGTTCTCGCCCAGACTCACCATAAAGGACGCGCTGTTCATCTGACCGCCGCAGGTATAGCAAGATGCGAGGTAACCCTGGCGCTCCAGCACAATGGCCAATGCCTGGAGATTCATTACCAGGTCATGTACAAACCGACGGTGCTGTTCTGCAAGTCGCAAAAACATCTTCGACCTCCAATCACCACACTCTATAACATCACATTCGACTATTCTAGATTGTCGTAACCTTCTTTTAGGTATTTGTAGCTATTCGAGACACAATTGCCTCGTCCTAAATATTAAAACATTCTTACGAAAAAGGAGCTTATAGCGAAAGTATGAGAAGAGGTTGAAAATCCTGACTTTTAGGACGCTAGCTTAGTTCTAAAGCCCTATAGATATCTCCGGTCACACTCGGCATGATCATCAATAAATTCCTATGGATGATCAAACAACCCTCGGTGAAAAAGTATGCTCTCTCAATCTGATCGCCGCAGACACCCCTGAACAGTCCTAACCGATATCCCTATATCCCTTGGTCAGCCAGCTTATGCAAGAGGAAAGCGACCTAATTCGACTTCAGAACCCACTCTACCGCTGTCTACAGCCTGATCCCATCGGATTCCGTAAGCCTGCACCGCTCACAACCACATCTTTACCCCAACTTCGTAAAGCGACCTACCTGGCAGATAAGACTCCACAACCCAAGTCGTAAGAAGGTAAAACCCTGCCCACTCAATTTTTCACTAGATTCAGACTCTGAGCCAGCTCGGAGCAAGAGCTTTATAGCGCCTGTACCTGTGGTGTTTGCGATTCTGCCAAGAACTCGTTCAGTCGGTTCTGTTGAATTCTGCCTGTTAAATCCTGTTTGTTAAATTCTGTTGGACTACGCGACTTTACTCCTCAGAGCGTTGCTCCCAAACACATTCTAGTTCGGGATCTTTGAAGTGGGAAGTTTAATCAGGATTCGATGATGAAAGCTGTTGGCGTGATCTCCATGTTCGAGCGATCGCCCCAAATGTCTCCAACGCTTGCGTTCAGGGTAGCCAGGGATATTGACGAAAATCGGGCGATCGCTTTTCCAGAAACGCCTGCTTGCCCTCGCTGCCTTCTTCTGTCATGTAATAGAGCAGCGTTGCATTGCCCGCTAGCTCTTGCAGTCCCGCCTGCCCATCACAATCAGCATTAAAGGCAGACTTCAGGCAGCGGATGGCGATTGGGCTTTTCTCCAGAATTTCCTGCGCCCAAGCGATCCCCTCGGCTTCCAACTGCTCCACAGGCACAACACAGTTGACGAGTCCCATATCGAGGGCCTGCTGGGCGGTGTACTGGCGGCAGAGATACCAGATTTCTCTCGCTTTCTTTTGTCCAACAATGCGGGCCAGATAGCTAGCGCCAAAGCCCCCGTCAAAACTGCCGACCTTGGGCCCAGTTTGTCCAAAAATGGCGTTATCTGCGGCGATGGTGAGGTCGCAGACAACATGGAGGACATGGCCGCCGCCAATGGCATAGCCCGCCACGAGAGCAATCACCACCTTGGGCATCGTGCGGATCAGTCGCTGCAAGTCCAGTACGTTCAGCCGGGGCGTGCCGCCTTGATCTAAATAGCCACCCTGACCGCGCACGCTCTGATCCCCGCCCGCGCAAAAGGCGTATTTCCCGTCCGTGTGGGGGCCCGCTCCGGTCAACAGCACCACCCCAATCCGGGGATCTTCGCGGGCATTGCTAAAGGCATCGTACAGTTCGGCAACCGTCTCTGGGCGAAAGGCATTGCGCTTGTGGGGGCGGTTGATAGTGATTTTGGCGATGCCATCTGCCTTGTGGTAGAGGATATCTTCGTAGCTTTTTGCAGTCTGCCAGTCTGCGTGCATGGTAGGGATCGATGCCAGAGAAAAGTGAGTGGGTAAGTTAGCGAGAACGCCAGCACAGGAAAGTTAAGAGAAAGCAAGCAACCGTGCAAGAAACATTGGTGGGCGATCGCCCTACGAGCCTACCACGTTGTGCGATCCCGCAGTTGACCAATCCCAACCCTACCCCACCCCAGAACCCCCTACCCCCTTACAATTCTTCCGCTTCGTTCTTCGTTCTTCCCTCTTCGTTCTTCCCTCTTCGTTCTTCGTTCTTCGTTTTTCATTTTTACGGCCTACAAAGCACGTAAATTCCCCAGTAGGGCGATCGCATTACTGCCAGAATTCCGTAATCCCACGCGAATCCTTCGATTAGGCAGGGGGCAATCTGAGGGCAGAGCAGCAGAGGGCGATCGCAGTGTGCCCATCAACCTCTAGCCGTAGCTTAGAAAGCTCGTAAATTATTCACACTGCAATGTCTACAGCACTACCCCAACTTCATCAATAAAGCGTTAGGTTGGTTGCAGTAGCGGCTCTCTACAGCTTGTAGAAAAGGTTAACTAACAGTTTCTTATCCGCTCCTTTTGCTGCCTTCTCGCGGTTTACTTAGCGGTTTACTTACCGGATTAACGCAAACTTAGCGCAAAGTCCTTCTCTCACCGTCACATCCCTCCATTGCAGGGCGAGGTATTGACATGAATTGGTCGCATTACAGAACCCCGGATCTGGCGCTCTCTAGCTGGACATGGCTCCCCAACGACGCTGCAACAAGTCACTCCAATACAGCCCCCCAGCCCCCAGCCACGCTCTACAGAACAGCATTTGTTGCACCCTCGCTGCGTCCGCAGTGTGCGCCATTGCAACCCCTACGCCAATGGCTCAACAATATTGAAATTTCAAGTGAAGCTCAGGCCCGTCGGATTTGTCAGGCGATCCCCGCCCGGTGTCCCTTCGAGCGAGAGGTGCGGGTCTTGGGGAAAACGATTCTTCGGATTCCGCCGCTGTGTAAGCTCAATCCCGTCTACGAAGAGGTTGTAGCGCTTCGGTTTCGGGCACTGTGTTATCTAGCAGACAAATGCCGGGTAGATGTAACGCCCTACTGCTAAGCCGGACGCATTTACGGATTCGCTGGGGCTTTGCCGAGAATCGACAAACGCCTATGTTAGTTCTCGAATTTGAACTGGCGAATTTGAACTGACAGATTTGAACTGGTGAATTTGGATTACCAATCAGGCGGTGCGGGGCTTCCAGCAATTCTATCCGTAGCGCCATTTGGGAGCATTGAGACAGACCCGCTTCACAACGTCCCAAAAACGCAAGAGTGCTGATGCAGCACTCATACCCCTGCGCCGGACATGCACGACGATCTGTACGTCTACCGTCTCTATACTTCTGCCGTCTCTGCCGAAGCAGCTGTGGCTGGAAGCTCCAGACAGTAGCCTGCGCCGTAAACCGTTTTGATATAGCGGGGATGGCGGGGATCAGGCTCTAGCTTGGTTCGCAGATGCCGGACATGAACCCGAATCGTCTCAATATCATCGTCGGGATCATAACCCCAGACTTCCTTCAGAATTTCGCTAGGGGAAACTGTCTGCCCATGCCGTTGCAGCAGGCAGTGCAGTAGCTCGAATTCCAAATGGGTGAGCTTTACGGTCTGGTCAAACCAGATAGCTTCTAGCCGCTCTGGCACCAGCGTCAGCGGGCCATAGTTCAGGATTTCCGTATGCTTTGCTGCCTGGGGAATGCGATCAGTGCGGCGCAGGAGGGCGCGGACTCTCGCCAGCATTTCCTCCACCTCGAAGGGCTTGGTGAGGTAGTCGTCTGCGCCCGCATTGAAACCTTCCACCTTGTCTTGGGTCTGACTGAGGGCGGTGAGCATTAGCACGGGGATGTCGGCTGTGCGCTCGTCTCGCCGAAGCCGCTGGCACACGGTAAAGCCGTCTACCTTGGGCAACATCAGATCGAGCATAATCAGGTCGGGCAACAGTTGCAGTGCCAACGCCTGACCTTTGACCCCGTCTGCGGCCTGGCTCACGTCATATCCAGCCATTTCTAGATTGACGGCTACTAGCTCTGAGATGGAAACGTCGTCGTCGATTACAAGTATCCGAGGCATCATTAAAAACTGGGTTTAACGTTTAGAAATTCTATGGAATCTATTGTTTTTATAACGGATCAATAACAAAAGCTACAAAGCCGTTCAAACATTTGTAGAACTTAAACAAAATATACGAGCAATTCTAAATTTTTTCTGCTCAAAATGCACCCTCCCGGCTGGAGGCTGGATCAGGAGCCTGCAAGCTAATACGAGAGATGGCTTGGTAGGGAGTTGCTTGAAGAACCAGAGCAGGCATTGCTCAGACCTTGCGCGATCGCTCTCTGCCCGCCCTCTGTCCTTGTGAATTAGGAACTAACCTTGCGTCGCAGATTTTGCGCCGAAATTCTTATATCGCCTAGCGCCAGAGATTTTTTCGATTAGCTCGACAACTCTGCCCGTAGCGCGTAGTCGCGGAATCGGTTGAGATCGGCTTGCAGCGTCGATTCCACCAGGCGACCCAGAAACAGGTTGTCCATCACTTTGCCCAAAATACCGGGGATCGCGTAAGACACCGTGAGCTTTACTACGCTGCGATCGCCCCGATCGTAAAACCGGATTGCGCCCCGGTTGGGCAGTCCGTCCACCGATTCCCACTGCATGATCTGGTGTTGCACCAGCTTGGTGATACGGGACTGCCAGCTAAACTCGAACCCACTAGAGGCCAGCTTCCAGCGCGACAGGTCCGGGTTATCTGGCTGAATTGTCACTGAGTCGATCCACTTCATCCACTTGGGCATTTGCTCTAGGTCAGACCAGAGTCCCCACACCCGCTCGATGGGCGCTTCGACTTCGACTTGAACGGTGTGATCTAACCAGTCGGCCATGATGGGAGAATGAGAAGCTGCGATCAGTTGGGGCTACTGCTTTACTCTACAAAGTTTCTGGGGAAGAGGGAAGGAGGAAGAGGGAAGAGGGAAGAACGAAGAGGGAAGAACGAAGAACGGAGCTGCTTTGAAATCGGCAGGCATGACGATATTGGCGATTGGCGGGAATGGGGCAAGAGGACAAGTTTGCGTTTGTTGAGGCGTTTTTGGAGGGGCGATCGCGCCAGCAAACGAGGCGATCGCTCCAAGGGGTTGTGCCGCTCGATGCCGTCCATGTGCAAAAGCAGGGCAAGACCTTGGTGAACTTTAGCGCCAATGACTATTTGGGATTGTCCAAACATCCGGTGCTGATTGCCGCTGCCCAGGACTATACGCAGCGCTACGGCACGGGTGCAACTGCGTCGCGGCTGGTGACGGGCAGTTTCGACATTCACCAGCAGCTAGAGGCGGCGTTGGCGGCGGACTGCGGACGCGAAGCGGCGCTATTGTTCAATTCTGGGTTTCAGGCAAATGTAACGGTTTTGGGGGCGCTGCTCGACCGACATGCGCTGGTCTTGTGCGATCGCCTAGTTCACAGCAGCTTGCTCAACGGCGCACTAGCCAGCCGCGCCACGCTAACCCGCTATCGGCACAACGACCACGAGCATCTGGAATCGCTGCTGCGACAGGCGGTGAATCAGCGCTACAGTCGTGTCGTGATTGTGTCGGAAACGGTGTTCAGCATGGATGGCGATCGCGCGGATGTCGATCGGCTTGTTCACCTGGCGCAGACCTACGGCGCGATTTTGTATCTGGACGAGGCCCACGCGATCGGGGTGCTGGGTGCAGGGGGAATGGGGCTGGCGATGGGCAATCCTGGCGTAGATCTGGCGATGGGCACGCTGGGCAAAGCCTTTGGTGCGTTTGGTGCGTTCCTGGTTTGCTCGGCGCGACTGCGGGACTATTTGATCAACGCCTGCCCCGGCTTTATTTACACCACGGCGTTGCCCCCTGGCGTGATTGGGGCGATCGCCGCTGCGCTGAAGCTGATGCCCAGTCTGGAGGGCGATCGCCAGAGGTTGACCCGGCACGCAGAGACGTTGCGAAACCAGCTTCGGGCGGCAGGATTCGACACCGGGCCATCCTCCACGCACATTATTCCTATCATGCTGGGCGAGGCGGAACGGGCGCTGTCCCTGGCTCAATGGCTAGAAACCCAGGGCATCCTTGCTGCGGCCATTCGCCCACCAACGGTTCCCCAGGGGACGGCACGACTGCGGCTCGCACTCTCTAGCCAGCACACCAGACAGCATTTAGGATCATTAATTGGCGCGTTGAGGAACGGGCATGGGCAGCGGCATTGAGGCGATCGCCTATCACGGCTGGGGGTTTGACGCAGACCTGTGGCAGCCGTGGGCGGCGGCGTTGAAAACTGCGGGCGTTGAGGTGCAACTATTCGACCGGGGCTATTTTGGCTTGCCCAATCAGCCCGGTTTTAGCCAACAGCCTTCCCGTAAAGTGATTCTGGCTCATTCCTATGGGCTGCATCTCTGTCCAGTTGAGCAGATGCATCAGGCCGATCTAGTGCTAGTCTTCAGCGGATTTTCATCGTTTCATCCGCTGTCGGGGCGATCGCGCGATCGCTCAAAAAGCATTCTACAAATCATGATTCAGCAGTTTGAAAAAACACCGAGCCTGGTCTTGCAAAACTTCTACAAAAAGTGTTTCTCACCCGTCGAGATTGATCCAGCCTGGTGTGAACCTTCTGAAAGTTTTCGGGTTCGCGAAAATCGGCTCAATTCTGCACTCTTGCTGCAAGATTTGCAACGGTTAGATGAGTCGATTCAGAATCTCGACCACTTGCCGCAAACATCTTATGCCATTGCCTTTCATGGACAGAGCGATCGCATTGTTCCATTTCCAGATACCCCTGAGCAAGCCACGCATCTGCTGGCGAGGGCGGAGTTTATCTCGATTCCCGATGCCGGACATCTGCTGCATTTAACGCATTTTGAGCGCTGCTGGGAACGAGCGATCGCCGCTATTCATTCTCTACCTCCCGCATGATTTTAGAAAACAGCGCTAATGCTTTAGAGAAAACCCATGCAAAATGCCAGATTGAAGAAGCCTTTGGACAAGCTGCAAAGCAATATGATCAGGCAGCTTTGGTGCAAAAAGAATGCGCGGCCTGGTTGCTAGAGGAACTCGATCGAGTGCGTCCTGAACTGACTTCTGGAAATGTGATTGAGCTTGGCTGCGGTACGGGTTTTTTGACTCAAGGATTAGTAAAGAAGATGGGCGATCGCCCTCTGGAAATTACTGACTTATCCCAATCAATGCTCACCGTGTGCCAGCAGAAAGTTTCTCAGATCAGCCATTCCTCTGAAATGACCTTCAGAACCCTTGACGGCGAACTTTGGCAACCCATTTCCAGGAGCTATGCGTTGATTATTAGCAGCTTCGTCGTGCAGTGGTTTCAGCAGCTTGAGCCTGCGCTAGATCGCTGGATTTCTGCCCTCAAACCGGGCGGCAAAATTCTCATCTCGTTTCCGACCTATCACAGTTTTCCAGAGTGGAAAGCAGCCTGTCGAAGCCTGGACTTACCCTTTACCGGAAATCCCCTGCCTGATCCGGGGGCGATCGCCCAATTCCTCGCATCTCGGCCTGTTCAAACTCGATATTGGCAACAATCCATCGGCATTTCCTTCACGTCTTCACGCGATTTCTTCCGAAGCTTAAAGCAAATTGGTGCGGGAACTAGCCTTTCCCAAACCAAGCTTTCCATTTCAGACTTTAAACAGTTGGTTAGCGCACTCGATGAATTTGCAAGTCTTTCCGGAGGAATTCACTATGACGTAGCCTATTTCACTATTTCTCGCAATAAACTTTAACCAAAGATGCCGTCATGTTTCCAGAAAAATTCTTCATTACAGGAACCGATACTAACGTAGGAAAAACGGTCGTCTCTGCCTTGCTAACTCTTGGGCTGAATGCGTCCTATTGGAAGCCGATTCAGTCGGGGCTTGATCCGATCAGCGATACGGATTACGTGCGGAAAGTCACTGGTTTAGATGACTCCCATTTCCTGCCAGAAAGGTTCACGCTAACGCAGCCCCTCTCTCCCCATGCCGCCGCTGAGATTGATGGCGTTCAGATCTATCTTTCCGATTTTCAGCTACCCTCTCAACTGCCATATAAACCTCTCATTATTGAAGGGGCAGGTGGGCTAATGGTGCCGCTCAATGAAGAGGATTTTGTGATTGATTTAATCCGACAGTTTCAGCTTCCGGTTTGTCTGGTGGCTCGCAGCACGTTGGGTACGATTAACCATACCCTGCTGTCGCTGGCTCAACTGCGGCGGATGGAAATTCCTATCTTGGGTGTGATTGTGAACGGCCCCAAAAATGAGGGAAATCGAGCGGCGATCGCCCACTACGGCAACGTGCCCATTCTTGCAGAACTGGAGCCACTGGCCGAGGTCAATCCCGCTACACTCAAGCAAGCATTTGATCAGCTTTTTCGAGCTTAAATACCTTTTTAAAGCCATGCATCCTCACATTTGGTATCCATTCACCCAAGCGAAAACGGCGCTGGAACCGCTAAAGGTCAAATCCGCGCAGGGTGTTTGGCTAGAGCTAGAGAATGGGCACAAAATGATTGACTGCATCTCAAGCTGGTGGGTCAACACTTATGGACATTGCCATCCTAAAATTGCTGAGGCAATCTATCAGCAGGCGCAGCAGCTCGAGCAAGTCATTTTTGCTGGGTTTACCCATGACCCCGCAGAGCAACTGGCGGAAAAACTAGTCGCAAAACTGGGCGCTCCGTTTAATCGGGTCTTCTTTTCTGACAATGGCTCAACGGCGGTCGAAGTCGGGCTAAAGATGGCGTATCAATACTGGGTGAATCAGGGGCAGGCAAGAAGCACATTTCTAGCATTTGATGGAGCCTATCATGGGGACACCTTTGGCGCAATGTCAGTGGGTGCGCGTTCCTTATTTTCGGCGGTGTTTTCCAACTTGCTATTTAACGTGGAGTTTGTTCCATTTCCCTCAACCTATTGGGGCGATCGCACGGCTGAAGAAACAGAAGCAAAGGTGCTTTCAATCCTTGAGAAAGCGCTAGATGAACGGGGCGATCGCATTGCAGGAGTGATGATTGAGCCGCTGGTGCAGGGAGCGGGTGGAATGCGGATGTGTAGACCCCAGTTCTTGCAAAAACTGAGGGCGATCGCCCAGTCTTTTAACACACTGCTGATCTTTGATGAAGTGATGACGGGCTTTGGGCGCACGGGGGATTGGTTTGCCTGTCATAAAGCAGGCGTTTCGCCTGATATTCTCTGTCTTTCTAAAGGAATTACGGGCGGCTTTTTGCCGTTTGCTGTAACAGTCTGCTCAGAAGAAATTTACCATGCATTCTATGATGACGAGCCGCTGAAAACGCTGTATCACGGACATAGCTATACGGCCAACCCGCTGGGCTGTGCGGCGGCGCTGGCAGGGCTAGAGCTAATGACTGAATACGAGCCGCAGTTTCGCAGTATGGAAGCAAAACATCATGCACAGTTGGCTCAGTTGAAAGACCATCCTGCTGTTGAAAAATTGCGCGTTACGGGCACGATTGCAGCGATGGATCTGGTGACCCAAGAACGATCGGGATACCTCAACACAATTTCGCTGGAAATTCGTCAGCGGGCGATCGCCAAAGGTCTGCTGCTACGTCCACTTGGAAACGTTCTGTATATTCTGCCGCCCTATTGTATCTGTGATACAGAGTTGGCCCAAATCTATCAGGGAATTGGAGAAATCTTGACGGATTTGTCCAAAGATTTTCTAATTTGAAGTCACCTGAAGATTCAGGCTTCACGCCCAATTTTCAGCACCCACAATCAGCACCCACAATCAGCACCCACAATCAGCACCCACAATCAGCACCCACAATCAGCACCCACAATCAGCACCCACAATCAGCACCCACAATTAGATTCCTGAAAGCTTCTACCCGCTAGAGGGTCACCCGCTAGGGATATGATGAGAACCTGCCCTGATGTTTGCGTCAAGACCTATGGCTGCGTCTTCTATCCCTGTACTGCGCCACGACTGGACAACTGAAGAAGTTCTCGATTTGCTGCAACAGCCGCTGATGGATCTGGTGCATCGTGCCCAAACGATCCACCGTCAGTTCAATCCGCCAAACCAGATTCAACTGGCGACGCTGCTGAGCGTGAAGACGGGCGGATGTTCGGAAGACTGCGCCTACTGCCCACAATCGGCCCATTACAGCACCACCGTCGAGCCACAGCCAATTCACTCGGTAGAAACAGTGCTGGCGGCGGCGGAACGGGCGAAGGCGGCTGGGGCATCGCGCTTTTGTATGGGCTGGGCGTGGCGCGAAATCCGGGATGGCAAAGCGTTTGATCAAATGCTGGAGATGGTGCGGGGCGTGCGATCGCTCGGCATGGAGGCCTGCGTGACAGCGGGAATGCTGACTGACACCCAGGCGGAAAAACTGGCTGCGGCGGGGCTGACTGCCTATAATCACAACCTCGACACCAGCCCCGAATTTTATGGGCAGATCATCACCACGCGCACCTATGGCGATCGCCTGCAAACGCTGGAACGGGTTCGGCAGGCGGGCATTTCGGTCTGCTGCGGCGGCATCATCGGCATGGGTGAGGGGCTGGGCGATCGCGCTCGGATGCTGAGTATCCTGGCTAGCCTGAATCCGCATCCCGAAAGCGTACCCATCAACGCGCTGGTGGCCGTGGCGGGCACGGCGCTAGAAGCTCAACCACCCATCGACCCGCTGGAACTGGTGCGGATGTGCGCCGCTGCCCGTATCGCCATGCCCAGGGCGAGGGTGCGCCTCAGTGCCGGACGCAGCCAGCTCAGCCGCGAAGCCCAGGTCCTGTGCTTTTTGGCAGGGGCAAACTCAATTTTCTATGGCGATACGCTGCTGACGACGGGCAATCCCGCAGAAGAGCGCGATCGCCAACTGCTGGCCGACATTGGCGCAGAGCCGCTGGTATCTTGCCCAGAAACCACCCCAAAAAATAGCGTGAAAAAATAGCGCGGGCAAGAAGCCTACGCTATTGAAGAATTCAGAAGAGCTTCAGAAGAGTTTAAACTGTAGCGGCTGTCTACTCTTCTGCTTCTTCCGTGCGGGCAATTTGCGTAGGCATTTGCGGTAGCCCCTGGGCAGTTTGCTGGCCGCTGTACATGGCTCGCAGCACTAGTGCCGGGTCTACCCAGTTGTTGTCATACTTCAAACCCCAGTGCAGATGGGGCCCAGTGGTGCGACCCGTCATGCCGACACGCCCCACTCGCTGGCCGGCGTAAACCGTCTGCCCCTCGTAAATTTGGATGCCGCCTGCGCGATCGAGCATAGAGCGGCGACCGCCTGTGCGATCGACTCGCCCTTCCATGTGGCAGTAGATGCTGAGCCAGCGCCCAGCCTCCACCACAACCGAAGTGCCGCAGTTTGAGTCGTCCGTGACTTCTACCACTACGCCCGTTGTCCAGGTGCGGATGTAGCTGCCCTGGGGTGCGGCCATATCCAGACCGTAGTGAAACTCGTTGTAGTTATAGCCTTCAATGGAGCGGCGATAGCCAAAGGGCGAGGTGTATGCCTGGAACTGCTCTAGCGGGAAGGAAACATTGCTCCACTCGTTGCGGGCGACCACCTGGGCAACGTCAACGGAGGATATGTTCTGAGCCTGTGCGCCCGGTTCGCCTACGCTGATCGCTGTGGGATTGGCGCTGGGTCTGATGGGCTGGATCGTTCCCGTAGCGTTGGGGTTGAGCGTGGGAGTTGAGGTGGTGGAAGCGGGCTGGGGCGATCGCCGCAGTCTGGGAAAAATTGACCGAGTGGAGTCCGCAGGAGCCAGGTCACGGGTAGAAGGGTCGGTCACCTGGGGCATGAAGCGGTCGGCAGGCACAGCACCGGGCGTAGTGCGGATCGCGTTCTGGGTTGCTAAGGCATTGAGAGAGCGGGCTTCGCTCATTTTTTGATGGGCTTCTACTACGACGAGCAGAGAGAGGGCAATGCCAGCGGTTAGCAGAAATTTTCCTAAGTTGTTTGAAACTTCTCTCATGACGGAAATAGGTACAAGTCCAGTTCGGTTTCCTATGCCTTACAACCGCCAACATCGTACATCAGAATAAAACCGCTGAATTAAGAATTTTCTATCAAATCGTCATCCCCCGTGTGGGTAATTGATGAAGACTGATAGGGTGAAAAATAGTCGTTTAGAAGGTTGTTTGGGGCATTCGGCAACCTTTAAGATTCCCGGTTTGCACCTAAAACCGCACATTCTTGAAATAAAGAACGAATGTCCGTTTAAGAAATCAATTCAATTGTACTATATAAAAGTTCAATCAAAGCGACTACACGCCGAACTTTTGATCGGTTTCCGCGTCTTTTCTAGGCATTCCAATTTTTTCAAGTCCTTTCCTGGTAGGTACCCCGCCATCTGTAAATGTCCAAATATTCTGCCTGGGCTGAGGAGCGTAACTAATGTGAATGGGCCGATTGCCCCCATAGTAGTACAGCGAGTCAAACGGCAATCGCTGCTCTAGAATCCACTCTACAAGGCGATCCGTGCTATCGCTCAGACTATCAACACCGCTCTCCAACCCCACAATCCGAAAATCACAGGCAGCACCGAGGCGTGAACAGTAATACTTGCCATTTCGGTTCTTCTCATGTGCCATGTGCTGATCCCGGCTTGGGTCAACCCGCCCATTCTTCACCCCTGTCTTTGGGTCTTTCTGAGCCAGAAACCGCTTCAGATCCTTTGAACAAAAGCCATAGGTCAACTGAAACCGCTCCCTGCCGAAGTGAGCAATCACAGGGTCAAGGATATGCTGGCACAGCGCCTCTAAAGCTGGGATGGTTTCTTCCAGGTTTTCGGGGTATGGGGCAATCTGATCCGCATACTTCTGGTAGGTTTGCGTGCAGGTGCAAAACTCCTCCAGTGTTAGGTATTGACCAATCTGCATCGTGCTCGCCCTCTAAAACCATGCAAAGCCATGCTAGAGCTAGAGGCCGCTAATGAGCTAATGAACTGAGTTTAGCGCAGCCGCCCCGATCGCAGGATGCTGATAATTAGCCATAGCCCCAGGATGCTGGCGGCGGCAAACAGCGCCTCGCTGATCCACACCACGCGGCTGACGGGGGCGTTTGCGGTGATAATCGCCGCGCCCATGATTAGCGCTCCCACCACAATGCTGAAGGAGAGCCGATTGGCAGAAGAATCCACGGTGCGGCGCAAGGTGTCCAGTTCGCGCACGGTCAGGTTCCAGTTCAGCGTTTCAGAGGTGACGCGGTCGAGCAGCAGTTCAACTTGGCGGGGCGATTGCAGCGACAGATTTTTCACATCCAGCAGCGTCCGCAAGAAGGCAGGCAGCGGCGCATCGCCCACCAGCTTGCGGCGAAACAAATCGGTCATCAGCGGGCGAATTTGCTCTGAAAAGTTGAATTCGGGGTCGAGCGTGCGGGCAACGCCTTCTAGATTGGCGATCGCCTTTGCACATAGCCCCAGGTTTCCTGGCACGCGAATCTTGTTCTTTCGTGCCGCTTGCAGCACCTCATAAAACAGCAGGCTGAAGTTAATCTGCCCCAGGTTGAGGCTGTAATACTGCCGCAGCAGCCGCTCATAGTCTGTTTCTAGCCGCGTCAGGTTAATGGGTTCCTCCGAGGGCGCCAGTTGCAGCGTGAGCTGAGCGCAGCGCTGAGCATCCAGGCTGACAATGGCCAAGATTAGCTCCAGCAAGATGTCCTGCGTGCGGGGGTCGAGCCGCCCTACCATGCCACAGTCCAGCAGGGCCACGCGCCCATCGCTGAGATAAAACAGGTTGCCGGGGTGTGGATCGGCATGGAAGAAACCGTCTAAACAAACCTGCTGGAAAAAGGCTCGGAGCAACAGGTTGGCGATCGCCCGTTTCTCGGATCGCTCGTCTTCTGCGGGGGCAAACTCTGCCAGCAGCAGCGGCTTGCCGTCCAGCCACTCCATCACCAGCAGTTGGTCTGTCGTATGCTCCCAGATAATCTGCGGCACCACCAGTTGGGCCGGGTCAAACCAGCGGCTGCGGCCCAGATTGCTGCGGAGTTGGTCGGTATAGGTTGCCTCCTGGGTAAAGCGCAGTTCCGCCCGCAACGCCTGGGAAAATTCTTCTGCCAGGGTCACCACGTCGTAGAGCTTGCCAAATTCGGTTTGGGCCACTAGGCTGGCGATCGCCCGAATCAGGGCAATATCCTGCTCCACTACAGGCAGCAGCCCCGGCCGCTGCACCTTCAGCGCCACCTCGCGGCCGTCCTTGAGCGTGGCCCGATGGGTTTGAGCAATCGACCCCGCTGCCACAGGTTCCGGGTTAATCGCCAGAAAGACATCTTCCACAGGGCGCGAAACCGATTCTCGAATCACAGCTTCAATTTCTGCCCACTCTACAGGCGGAACCTTTGCCTGGAGCGTGCTGAGCGCCTCGATATAGTCTGGCGGCAACAGGTCAGGGCGCGTACTCAGCAGTTGCCCCAGCTTGACATACACCGGCCCCAGGTCTACCAGAATATTTCGCAGCACCGCAGGCGTGGGCAGCTTCGGCTCGTCCAGCTTGCCGCCCGACAGCAGCCGCCGCATATAGTCCCACCCGTGCCGCAGCACAACCTCAGCGATTTCGCCTTGACGGGAACTGGTCTGGACAAGTTGAGAGAGCATCGATACACTTCCCTGGACTGCCGTTGGCGTTTACAAAAAAGCCCCGCCACCTCTACAGCCTAGCGGGGTTTGTCGAGTTTGGGGTTAAGGTTCGGTTCAGCGCGGCTCAAAAGTCTGGCGCAAATCTGACACAAGTCTGGCGCAGTGCGTCTGTTGCGATGGCTGCGGGCGCAGACTCAATACTCTTTTGCGGCTTCGTCTACAAAGCACCAGAGCCAGCCTTCGCCCAATTCTGCCGAACTCATGACCGGATGCCCCGTTTCTTCGTAATGGCGGCGGGCGTGCTGATGTTTTGACGAATCGCAGCACAGCATCTTGCCACAGGTCTGGCAAATTCGCAGATGCACCCACTGGCTGTTGATCCGGATGCATTCTTCACAGCGAAAGACCGGAAAATTTGCCTTGGGAATGAGCGTTTCAAGGGTCACATTGTTCAAATGTTCGCAGGAGATGGGGGGAGGTTGAGGGGAGGGTTGAGGAGTGCGGTTCCGGAGTCGGGAATGCACCGAAACGTTAGCGAAACTCTAGCACGGTTCGCCTGACTCTTGGTCGGATGCCCCAATAGCCAGCGGCCTTCGCGGCGGGGCGATCGCCCCTCAACCCCTCACTCCTCTTCCCTAGTTCCTGGCTTGATTAGGCAGCGGTTCTGGCGTGATATTCAGGCTAATGGTCTGCCCATTGCGGCGAACTTCGACCGGCAGCGGGCTACCAATGCGGCTGTTTTCGACCACCTGCTGCACCTGTTCCGAAGCGGTGACGGGCTGCTGACCCACTTTGGTAATTACATCGCCAGCGCGAACCCCTGCACGAGCAGCGGGGGAGTTGTTTTGCACGCGCACCACCAGCACACCCCGGTCTTCCTGAACCCGAATCGGGCTATTGGGGTCGTCGTTGATGTTTTGCTTCAGTTCAGGGGTCAAGTTGACCATTTGCACACCCAGATAGGGGTGATCGACCCGACCCGTAGCAATGAGCTGGTCGGCAATGCGCTTGGCAGTGTTAATCGGGATCGCGAAGCCGAGGCCCTGGGCGTTGGCGCGGATGGCGGTGTTAATGCCGATGACCTCGCCGCGCTCGTTGAGCAGGGGCCCGCCAGAGTTGCCGGGGTTGATGGCTGCGTCGGTCTGAATAAAGCTGGCCCGCTGATCGGGAATGCCGACTTGGGCGCTGCTGCGGCCTGTGGCGCTGATGATGCCTGCGGTGACGGTGCTATTCAGCCCCAGCGGGTTGCCAATGGCGATCGCCCACTCTCCCGGACGCAGCAAGTCGGAGTTGCCCAGTGTTGCCGTCGGCAGGCGATCGCCCTCAATCTTGATGACGGCAACATCGGTGACGCGATCGCCCCCTAGCACCCGTCCCTCAAAGGTTCGTCCGTCGCTCAGGGTCACCGTCACCCGGTCGGCCCCATCCACCACATGGGCATTGGTGATAATCAGCCCGCTAGCGTCGATGATTACGCCAGAGCCAATGCCTTGCTGTATGCGAGACGATGGCGGCATCCCTTCTTCGCCAAAGAAGCGTCGGAAGAAGGGATCGTTAAACGCCTCAGGAACGCGCCGGGTCACGGTTCGTGAAGAGTCAATCCGCACCACGGCCGGGCCAACTCGCTCGGCTGCGTTGGCAATAAAGTTTGACCCACCAGAGGCAAACGCCGCCGCTGCGGAGGGCGCAGAAACCGCCGCCGGAGCCTGCACCTGGCTAACCACGGATTCTGCGGGCATTGGTGTAGAAGCAATAGGAGCCAGCGCTTGATTGGCCAAGAGGCGATCGCCCGCTACTACCGCTCCAGCTCCCACCATTGTCAGAGCTAGATAGATCAAAGACTGTTTCATGGAAGATTTGCGCTCAGGCTTTCTAGAGGTCGTCACGGTGTCAGATTCCTCGCTATATCCAATTGTTCCCAAAATTTTTGTAGATTCAGGAAAGTGTCTTTGGTTTGAGGCAGTGGCGCTGAGGCATGACCACAAAATCGCCCCCAACACACACTGCCCTAGTGCTGAAATATGAATGCTGCGATACGTTTAGACAGCTATTGGTAGACAATGATTAGGCAACTGCTCTAGATCATCAGGTTAGATTGCCGGGTGAGGTCATTAAGCATCATTCTCTTCATAATTTAATCGGGAAATTTGTCAATCGAATGACAAGGCTGTCACAACCTTATGAAAAGATGCAACTCAGCCTTGAGCCTGCCTTTAGACGTAGACTGACTCTGGAGTTTGTCATCTGACTGCCTGACACATCTCTGGAAACCCCTGATTTCTCGTAGGGGACGCTGGCCCAAAAGCTCCTCTGACCAAGCCCTCCGGCTCCAACTCAGGAGCTATGGGCTTCGATCCCAAGACAACGAATTTTCTGGGCTTTCGGGACTTGTGTCAGGCAACCAGGTTTGTCATGCAAAGTTCATCCCCCTTTCACGACAGCGACAAACCTGGTTGATAACTTGAAATCACAGGTGAATGAATGCTCAGGGAGTCGGTTGTCCTGCACGAAAGCTTTTTCGGCATCAAAGCAGGGCCCCTCGGCTCCCTCTTTTTTTATGTTTTTTGGAAGCGGACGTGGCCATGATTTCTCTCCAGCGCAGCCGTCTTCAGTTTCAAAAACCGTTAGGGCTTACACAGTTGGAGAATTTCTCGCGGGCGCACTTGCGAGAAATCCTTCAAGACCCAGAAACCTTATCGTAAGTGCGTAAGTCCTAAACCGTTTTAGGATATCTATAATCTAGACGGTTTACCTCTAGCTTTTTCAAAAACCTCTAAGCCTGGAACGCTGGTCTGAATGCGGCGAATTGACGTGATCTTGATTGGGGTGGGTGTGTTTGCGGCGGGTGGCATCGTCTATGTCGTGTTGACTCGCCTGGGATTAACCGACCTCGATGCGGGCATCTGGACGCAGGCGGTGCTGACCATCGGGCTATTGGGCTGGCTGGTGACGTATCTGTTTCGCGCAGTCACCCAGAACATGACCTATAACCAGCAGCTCAAGGACTATGAAGATGCCGTGCTGCAAAAGCGACTGGATGCGATGACCCCGGAGGAACTGGCGGCGCTTCAGGCAGAGCTAGAGCAGGAAAAGGCGGCTGACGAAAACGCAGCGCTGGATGGTAAGGTATCTGGTGATCCTTAGGCGCGGCGATCGCCGCTCATGGCTCTAGGTGATAAATTCTAGGTGAAAAATTCTGGGTAGCAAGCTCTGGGTAATAAGCTCTGGGCAGCAAACTCTGGGCAACAAATTCTAGACAACGGCCCAGGCTTATAAATAAATCTACAGGACACAGCATGAAGTCGGTTTCAGATTGCATGGGGGCATTGCGCGATCGCGCTCAGTGTGCGCTCATTCCATTTATTACAGCGGGCGATCCTGATTTGGACACCACAGCCAAGGCGCTGCAAGCCCTGGATCGCAGCGGTGCAGATCTGATCGAACTCGGCGTGCCCTACTCCGATCCGCTGGCGGATGGCCCGGTTATCCAAGCAGCTGCCTCGCGGGCGCTCCAGCGCGGTGTGAAGCTAGAAGACGTGCTGGAACTGGTCAAAACCGTCAGCCCGACATTACGAGCGCCGATTATTCTCTTCACTTACTACAACCCGATTTTGAACCGGGGTATTGAGTCTTTCCTGAAACGGGCCTACGAGGCCGGTGCGCGGGGTCTGGTGGTGCCAGATTTGCCCCTAGAAGAGATGGACAGTGTGCTGAAACCTGCGGCAGACATTGGCATTGAGGTGACGCTGCTGGTTGCGCCGACCAGTCCTAAAGAGCGCATCCAGGCGATCGCCCAACAGGCCCAGGGCTTCATCTATCTGGTCAGCGTGACGGGGGTGACGGGAATGCGATCGCAGGTGGGCGATCGCGTGCAAGATCTGCTGCTAGAGCTACGCAGCGTCACAGATAAGCCCATCGGCGTTGGCTTTGGTATTTCAGAGCCGAGTCAGGCGCGGCAAGTCATGGAGTGGGGTGCAGATGCCGTCATCGTCGGCAGCGCCTTTGTCAAACGCTTGGCAGAGGGCGAACCGCATCAGGCCTTGGAATCAGTTGAAACCTTTTGCCGCAGCCTGAAGACATCGCTGCAAGAGGCATAAAAATTGAGCGCTTGATTGGGCATTTGTTGGGATGGGCAACTCACCGAACTTGAGGTAATGAAGTAGCAAATCAATCGCGTGCTTTAGCAGGTCTAAAGTAATAGGTTCAGTCCTTGATGCGTTCCCATAGAGGAGCAAAGGGGGTATCCCCGTGGCGCTGTGACATCCAACCCTGCGCTATAGACACTTGGCACTTCGTTCCAGATGCATCGTATTCACATAAAAATTAAGGCGGCACCCAGATTCGAACTGGGGGTGAAGGTTTTGCAGACCTCTGCCTTACCACTTGGCTATGCCGCCGAGCTTGCTGTCTTGACAGTCTTGACAGCCGACTTGTGTGTGAGGGACTTGTGAAGGGCTTGTCAGGGGCGATCGCTCCCTGCGAACAGGTTCTTCGTCCCACGAGGATCTAGTATATCATCCGAGGAAGTTGCGATAATTCTCATCTGAAAGATTTCTGGCGGGTTCCCATGCCATCCTCTGCGGGTTCGCCCTCTGCGGGCTTGAAGATTGTTCAACTGACCGATACGCACCTGTTTGCCGACGAGCAGGGCGAGATGAAGGGCTGCCAAACGGGGCGATCGCTCCAAACCGTGCTTCAGGCGGTGGCCCAGCGCCAGCCCCGGCCCGACTTGCTGCTGCTGACAGGCGACTTGTCGCAAGATGAAACTGAGGAATCCTACCGAGTTTTGCTGCGTCTGATTTCGCCGCTGGGCGTTCCGGCACTGTGGCTACCCGGAAATCACGATCAGGCGATCGCCCTGATGGAGCAGGTGCTTTCGGTCTTTCCCGCCTCGCCCCAAAAGTGCCTGCAACAAGGCGGCTGGAACCTGATTTTGCTGAATTCCAGCCAGTGGAACGAAGTATCTGGGCGGCTCTCCGACGATAGCCTGCGCTGGCTTGATACTCAGTTGCGCCAGTTTGCCCATCTGCCGACGCTCGTGGCGCTGCACCATCCCCCGCTGGCCGTTGGTTCCGCCTGGATGGATGCTATCGGGCTGCAAAATCGGGAGGATTTGTTTGCGGTGCTGGATCAGCATCCCCAGGTAAAGCTGGTGGTGTTTGGGCATATTCACCAGGAATTTGACCAGATGCGGCAGGGCGTGCGCTATTTGGGCACACCGTCTACCTGTGTCCAGTTTTCGCCAAATATCGACGAATTTTCGATTGATTTGACCCGTCAGCCAGGGTTTCGAGAAATCACGCTGTATCCGGACGGACGCTACGAAACGCAGGTGGTGCGGGCGGAGCGGCAAGCCTCTCTGGTGTAGCCAGTCTCTAGGGCAGGGAGGCTAGCTGTTCCCAGGTTTGCATGGCGGCGTTTGCATGGCGGCGTTTGTGCGGTGGCGTTTGTGCGGTGGCGTTTGTGCGGTGGCGTTTGTGAGGCGGCGTTTTTAGCCCGCTGTCCACTGCGTCCCCCTCAAGCGGTACAATGTATCGTCGGTTGTTCTTCTCTCATCACCTCGATTCATGATTTCCAGCAACGACTTTCGTCCGGGCGTGAGCATTGTCCTCGATGGTTCTGTATGGCGCGTGGTGGAATTTCTCCATGTCAAGCCTGGTAAGGGGTCGGCGTTTGTGCGGACGAAGCTGAAAAATGCCCAAACAGGCAACGTGGTGGAACGCACCTTCCGCGCCGGAGAAACCGTCCCCCAGGCGATCTTGGAAAAAAGCGTGATGCAGCACACCTATAAAGAGGGTGATGATTACGTCTTTATGGATATGGAGAGCTACGAAGAAGGGCGGCTAACGGCGGCGCAAATTGGCGATCGCGTCAAATATTTGAAAGAGGGCATGGAAGTGAACGTCGTCCGCTGGGGCGACCAGGTGATGGAAGTGGAACTGCCCAACTCCGTCGTTTTGGAAATTATTGAAACAGACCCCGGCGTGAAGGGCGATACAGCGACGGGTGGCACCAAGCCCGCCATTGTGGAGACGGGCGCTCAGGTGATGGTGCCGCTGTTCATTGCCAAGGGCGAGCGCATCAAGATTGACACCCGCACCGATACTTATCTGGGGCGCGAAACCTCGTGAGTTTTGGCTGGCTTGCTGTGACCGCTGGTGACGTGGGGCGATAAAAACCGTGGAATTAAACTTTAATGAGATTCTTGAGCTTCTGTCTCTGCTAAACCAGACCGATTTGGCAGAGTTTACGTTGAAAAGCAGCGATTTTGAGCTGATTTTGCGGAAGCAGGGCAAAGAGAGCGATCGCCCAACGGTTGTCGAATCCGTCGATCCGGCCCGCTTCATGCCGCCCCCGGTTGCCCCGGTCGCGCCCATTGCGCCCGCTGCGCCCCCGGCTGCTCCCATCCCCTCGCCCCCATCCCCCCTGGCCACCGAAAAGCTGGTGGAGATTACCTCGCCAATTGTGGGCACGTTTTATAGCGCCCCTGCGCCGGATGAGCCGCCGTTTGTGAATGTGGGCGATCGCATTCGCAATGGGCAGACAGTATGCATCATCGAGGCGATGAAAATCATGAACGAAATCGAGGCCGAGGTAAACGGCGAAATCGTCGAAATTTTAGTGAAAAACGGTGACTCGGTAGAATTTGGGCAGGTGTTGATGCGGGTGAATCCTGGCTAAGGGCGATCGCCCTTCTTCAGGAATGCGTTCAATAAAGTGGGCCTTTCAATCAAGCGGGCTTTTAGTTTTTCAGAAACGGTTTTTTGAAAAGCGCTCAACTCCCACGCAGCCGCTATTTTCTCAGTCAAAATTCATTTAGAATGCAGGCAGTTTCCCTAAGCTAATCCTGAATCTGGAGATCCAAGCGGGGCTGTTGCACGTAGTTGCTTCAGGATTGAAGGATTCAGGCTGCTGACCTAATGCGGATCTAACCTGCCATGAGTGTTGAAGATATCGCTACACTGCTGCATCCGGCGATCGCCGTTTTCTTTGTGTTCCCCCTGATTGGTGCGGTGGTGTACTTTGCCTGGCAAACCCGTCAGCGCCGCTTACAGCTTGTTGCCGGAGACAAGAGCAAGATTCCGCCCATCGTCGGCCCCGACCATTTCAAGCTGGGCAAATGGCTGAGCGCTTCTGTCGTGGGCATCACGCTGCTGGGCATGGCGCAGCCGATTTACAAAAAGCTCGTGCTAGACAGCGGCAGTTGGGCGGCAAATTCCACCCGGTTTTACCTAATTCTGGGATTCTTTATCGCCACTATCGCCGCACTGGTGTTTCTCTATCGCGCTGCCTCGCTGAATCCGCAAACTGCCTGGTTCTGGCGGGCCCTGTTTGCTATGCTCACGGGGCTAGGGATGTGGATTATCGGCTTCCAAAAGTTTCAGGCTGGCGACGGAAATTTGTACGATCTTGTTTTTCGGCGCGATTTTGAGTGGCAGGTGTCGCATTTCTACTACGGCATGATCGCCGCCATGCTGATGATTTTTTCGCTGGCGATCGCCCCTGACATCTACAGCCGCGACAAGGAAAAAGCCCTGACCTGGCGTAGAGTCCACACCGCGCTCAATACCATTGCCCTGCTGTTTTTTGTGGGTCAGGCCCTGACTGGCCCCCGCGACCTGCTAGAAATTCCCCTAAGCTGGCAAAAGTCCTACGTCGAGCAGCTTTATATCCAGAATTGCCAGACCCAGCCCTGCCAGGTGCAGGCCTCGCCTGCGGAAGAAGCGCCCTAGGGACAGGCAACCCCGTGATGGGATCGCGGGCGATCGCCCCTCTATCTCAGTGCAGATGTTGTGCTCGGGCAATTCTGCGGGTGCGATTTCCTAGCGATCGCTGTGATAGCGACTGGGGGTGGTTCCTGTCAATTTACGAAACTGCTGGGCCAGGTGGCTGTGGCTATTAAATCCGCAGCGGAGCGCAATTTCCATAATTGAATCATCGGTTTGTTTGAGCAGTCGTTTTGCCGTTTCGATGCGCTGCTGAAGCAAGTATTGATAGGGAGAAAGTCCGACCGATTGTCTGAACAAACGACTAAAGTGAAACTGGCTAATGCCTAGCAGATTTGCCAGATCCGCCAGCTTAATCTCCTGATCTAAATGGATCTAAATGGTCATTGAGATAGTCCAAAACCTGGAGCAATTGTTGTTGGTTTAGCCCACCTTCGTACTCCGAAATTTGAGCGGTTGTAGCGGCATAATGCCGAATCAAATGCGCTGCCAAAACGTTGGTCAACGAGTCGATGTAGAGTTTGCCGCCCAGATTTTGCTGTTGCAAATCGGTGAGCAGGAGTTGGGCGATCGCCTCCAGTTGGGCATCCCGAATCCGAAAGTCGTCAACCAGTTCTAGCCGGACTGCGGCGTTACCCAGCGTTTCATGAGCCACCGTTTGCAAAAACTGAGACGGCAGCCGAATTTCCAAAAAGTGGTCGGCTTGCTGCCAACGAGCAAACACTGGCACTCCTGCCGGCGTAATCGAAATATCACCTTTGCCATACAGCCCGGTAAATCTTTTACTGCCTTTGATCTGGAGAAACTGAACCGGGCGGGGAGACAGCGATAGACAAATGGTGTGTTCCTCAGGAAAGTGGCAAAATGCCTCGCCTGCGGGCGGCTGAAACTGCTTAACCAGGATATTTTCCCAGCCTAAATTGTCGCTCGACAAGACAGGCGCGTGATCCATTTGAGCGGGACGCAGGTCGGCAGATGTCATCGGGTCAGATTCACTCAATTACTTCGTATTGTAGGCATAATGCCACATTGATCGTTTTGGGCTGGACGGGCAGATCGGAGGCGATTGCCCGCCAAAAAATCACCGCAAGATTTTGACAGAACCGCAGGAATCAAATAGTCCCAAATGACTCGCTTCTCTACGCTGAGGAAGTTACTGAATCCCGGAGGGACTATGGCTCATCTGCTGCATCTTGATTCTAGTCCGCGTGATGCGCGATCGCGCTCTCGCCAATTGACCCGCGAATTTGTCGAAGCCTGGAAGCAGGCTCATCCTGCCGATACTGTTACCTATCGAGACATCGGCCGCGATCCGCTCCCGCATGTCAGCAAGGCGTGGATTGCAGCGGCCTACACGCCGCCAGAGCAGCGATCGCCAGAGTTGTGGAATGCCATTCATCTGAGCGATCGTCTGGTGGATGAGCTGCTGTCTGCGGATATCTGCGTCATCGGCGTGCCAATGTATAACTTCAGCGTGCCCAGCGGGATGAAAGCGTATATTGACCAGATTGTACGCATCGGGCGCACGTTTGAGTTTGTTCCAGAGGAGGCAGAAAATCCCTACAAGCCGCTCGTTTTGGGCAAGAAAATGTTCATCATCACGTCACGCGGAATATCGGGCTATGGCCCAGGCGAGAAGTACGAGATGCTGAACTATCAAGACCCTTATTTGCGGGGAGTTTTCGGATTTATCGGCATCACCGATATTACGTTTATTGCCGTTGAAAATGAAGAGTCTGGAGAACGTAGCTTGGCTGAGTCAATCGCAAATGCTCGCACGCAAATTGCTCAGCTTGCAGCACGCTAGCCGGATGCTAAATCACGATTCGGAACTTGCACGACTGGGTGGGCGATCGCCAGAAACTCGAGTAGATTGCAGATGGCAGCATTGACAAATTCGAGCCAGTTCCCTGCTAATCTTACCCCGCTAATCTCTAGCAGCGCTCTAGGTAAGATTGCCGCAGCGCCCAGCCCAGCGTCACTGTGCGGGTTGCCATGAAACAAGTGAGCGCCAGCCACAGCAGCGCGTTGCTCTGAGTTTGCCAGGCGATCGCCGCGATGGGAGCAAAGCCCAGCAGCGATGAGGCAAGGGCCGACTTTCGCAGCACGTTTCCCGCCGTGATGCCGAGAAAATAGCCGTCGAGCATATACGCCAGGGAGCCGAAGCCCAGCAGCGGCAGCAGCCACCAGACCGACTGGCGCACGCCCTCCAGCACGTCAGCATGGTGCGTGAGCAAGCGAAACAGCGGTTGGGGCAGCAGGGCAAACAGGAGGGCGATCGCCAGTCCGAGTCCCAGGCTCAGCGCTCCAGAGAGTTCTGCCAAGGCCCGCAGGCGATCGCGCTGACCGCCGCCGTGAAATTGGCCCGCGTAGGTTTCGGTGGCAAAGGCGAGGCCATCGATGAAGTAGGCCGCCAGCGTCACCACCTGAAGCAGCAGCGTATTTGCCGCCAGCACGGTCGTTCCCACCGCAGCGCTGAGGTTAGTAAACACTGCAAACGTGGTAATCAGGGCAAAGGTGCGAATCACAATATTGCCGTTCAGCAGAACCAGGGACTTCAGCGCTGCCGCGTTCCAGATCTTGGGAAACACTGCCCGCACCTGCGCCCCGGACACCTCGCAGCCCAGCAGCCCCAGCGCCACCCCCAGCATGGCGTACTGGCTCAGGGCCGTGGCCGCGCCCGCCCCTGCGCTGGCCCAGCCCCATCGCACAATCAGCCAGTAGTTCAGCACAACGTTCACGCCATTGCTGACCGCCGACAGCAGCAGCACCGCCCGCCCCTTACCCCGCCCCAAATACCAGCCCATCCACACCAGATTGAGCAGCGTCGCGGGTGCCCCCCAAATCATCGCGTTGTAATAGGCTCGCCCGGCCTGTTTTACCTCCGGTGCGGCGCTCAGCAGCGTAAAGCCAATTTCTCGCAGCGGCAGTTGCAGCAGCACAATCCCCAGCCCTACGGTCAGGGCGATCGCCCCACCCCGCAGCCCCGTCACCAGCACTTCGTCCGCGTCGCCCCGGCCTACTGCCTGCGCGGTGGTGCCCGTTGTGCCCATCCGCAAAAAGCCAAAGGTCCAGTATAGATAGTTGAATAAAACGGTGGCGATCGCCACGCCCGCCAGATGCCGAATCTCTGCCAAGTTGCCCAAAAACGCCAGATCCAGCAGCCCCGCCAGCGGTACCAGCAGATTCGAGACCATGTTCACACCGGCCAGTTGCAGGAACGGGAGCCAAAAGGGGTAGCGCATGGCAGAGGGTGGGTTTCAGAGTTAGGACTGAGAGAATTTTCGGTGACTTTGGAGGGCGATCGCCTAGACTAGACACAATCACCAGACACACTATCCCAGACACACTAACAAAGCTCTCAACAAGCTCTCAACAAGCTCTCAACAAGCTCTCAACAAGCTCTCAACAAGCTCTCAGCCAAAGCTCTCAGCAACTCGCTGGCAGCGATCTGCGACCCCGGCCGCTCGTTCTAGCCCAGCAACCCGTCTAGCCACTGACGGCTTCAATCGTTTTCAACCCAATTTTGCCCATGACCGCTACTCAAGTTCAGCCCTACACCGCCAGCGCCACCACAGTCCAGCTTCACTACACCGTCGCCATGTCCCAGCCAGAGACGCACCTGTTCGAGGTGACGCTGCGGGTTTCTGGCTGGCAACAGACCACGCTCGATCTCAAAATGCCCGTGTGGACCCCCGGCTCCTACCTGATTCGGGAATACTCACGGCATGTGCAGGATTTTTCTGTAGACTCTGGACTGACACGGGAGAAGATTAGCAAAAACCACTGGCGAGTTCACGCAAACGGCCTGTCAGAGATCACGCTGAAGTATCGCGTGTTTGCCAATGAACTGACCGTCCGCACGAACCATCTCGATACGACCCACGGATACTTCAACGGCGCAGCGCTGTTCTTCTTTGTGCCAGGGTTTGAGCGTCAGCCCATTCGAGTGACGATCGTGCCGCCCAAGCCATCGTGGAAAATTGCAACCACGCTGCCAGCCGTGTCGGGTGAGGCAAACACCTTTGAAGCTGCTGACTTTGATACGCTGGTGGATACACCTGTGGAGGTGGGCATCCACGATCGCCACGCATTTAGCGTGCTGGGTAAGCCTCACGAGTGGGTGATCTGGGGAACGGGCAACTACGACGCGGCAGATTTAATTCAGGACACCACGCGAATTGTGGAAGTAGAAGCGGCGCTATTCGGCGGGCTGCCCTATGAGCGCTATCTGTTTTTGCTGCATTTGTCGTCTCAGGGCTATGGCGGGCTGGAGCATAAAGACTCCTGTACCCTGAACTACGGACGTTTCAGCTTTCGAGCCAGGGAGAAATACAATCGCTTTATGCAGTTGGTGGCACATGAATTTTTTCACCTCTGGAACGTGAAGCGGATTCGTCCGAAGGCGCTGGAAGTCTTTGATTATGAATCGGAAAATTACACGTCGTCGCTTTGGTTTTGCGAAGGGACGACCAGCTTTTATGATCTGGCAATCCCCTTTCGGGCGGGACTGTATGATGCAAAGACCTATCTCAAAGAATTGAGCAAGGAGATCACGCAGTTTCTCACGATTCCTGGACGCAAAGTGCAGCCGCTGAGTGAATCTAGTTTTGATGCGTGGATCAAGCTCTATCGCCGCGATGCAAATAGCAACAACAACCAGATCTCCTACTACCTCAAGGGCGAAATGGTGTCGCTGCTGCTGGATTTGCAGATTCGCGCCAAGCACCAAAACGGGCGATCGCTTGATGATGTTATGCGGCTGATGTGGCAGCGGTTTGGGCAGGATGAAATTGGCTTTACGCCGGAGGAGCTAGAAGGGGCGATCGCCGCTGTTGCCGAAACTGACCTCACCGACTTTTTCCACCACGCGCTGCACACCACCGAAGAATTGCCCTTTGACGAATACCTGCATCCGTTTGGGCTATGTCTGCAACCCGACGACGTGAGCAGCGCCCCGCCCAGTCTGGGCATCACTGCCCGCGCCGAAAATGGCAAAACCATGATTCAGTTCATCGAAATGGGCGCTCCTGCCCAGCAAGCCGGCCTCGACATTGGTGACGAGCTACTGGCGCTGGACGGGCTGCGGGTGTCGGCGGAGCAGTTGGGCGATCGCCTGCAAAACTACCGACCCGGCGATACGGTGCAGGTCACGGTCTTTCATCAAGACGAACTCCGCACCCTTCCCGTCACTCTCGACCCGCCCTCCCCCAGCAATTTCAAGCTCACGCCCTTGCCGTCTGCTAACGATGCTCAAAAGGCACTTCTGCGGGGCTGGTTGAGTATCGACTGGGAAACGCTGTGTAACGCCATGTAACCAACTCTGGACAAGAAGCTTAAGCTCCAAGGCTCTCTGAATGGGGTGTGGTACTGTCTGAAAAAATTCCTCCATCACACTTGAGGAGATCTCTATGCCGCTACAGACACCGCCGCCACCGTCCATCAGCCCCAGTCAAATGAATCTGCTCCGCGTCGTTGCGGCGATGGCCTGGGCCGATGGCAACCTCGCCGAAGAAGAAGTAGACGTGATGCTCGACAGCTTTAGCGGACTCTTTGCAGCCGATGCGCCCCAAAAAGAAGAACTGCGGAAGGAGTTGCGGGATTATGTCATGCAAAATATTCCGCTAGAGGAACTCATTCCCAAGCTGCAAACGATTGAGGAGCGGGAACTGGTGCTGCGCCTGGGCTATGCCGTGATCAACTCCAGCGCCCGCACGCCCGATGAAGAACTCGTCAACGCTGAAGAAGCCGAAGCCTACCAGCGGCTTGTTAACCTCCTGGGCTTTGCGCCAGAAACGGTGAAGCGTGTGGAAGAAGAGGCGATCGCCGACCTGTCGCAAAGCGAAGGGCTGATCGAACGCCTCACCCGCCACTTGGGCGACTTCATTGGTCACTAAGCGTCCTTGTCCACCGACCCTAGCTCATCATCTCCCAGCCCATCATCTCTAGCTCATCTCCAACATGCGCTGAATCGGTCTGAGCGCCGCCGCCTGAATCTCCTTGGATAGAGTAATTTCAGGTCGGCGGTTTTTCATGCAGAGATACAGCTTTTCCAGCGTATTCAGCCGCATGTGCGGACACTCGTTGCAGGCGCACTGGTTCAGCGGCGGTGCAGGGATGAAGGTCTTGCCGGGTTCCGCCTTTTGCATCTGATGAATAATGCCCGGTTCCGTCGCCACGATGAAAGCGCGGCTCTTGCTTTTCTGGCAATAGCTGAGCAGCGCAGTAGTCGAGCCGATGTAGTGGGCATGGCGCAGGACGGCGGGTTCGCATTCGGGATGGGCGATGACTTCTGCTTCGGGATGCTCGATTTGCAACTGCACAATCTTGCGTTCCGAAAAGGTTTCATGCACCATGCAGCTTCCCTGCCACAGCAGCATCTCGCGCCCGGTCTGCTGCATGACATAGCGCCCCAGGTTGCGATCGGGGGCAAAGAGAATGGGCTGATCTGGGGGAATCTGCTGCACGATCTTCACCGCATTGGAACTGGTGCAGATAATGTCGCTGAGGGCTTTGATGTCTGCGGTGCAGTTGATATAGGACACGACAAGGTGATCCGGATGCGCCGCTTTGAACGCCGCAAAGGCATCGGCCGGGCAGCTATCCGCCAGGGAACAGCCTGCCTCTAGGTCGGGCAGCAGCACCAGCTTGTGCGGATTCAAAATCTTCGCCGTTTCTGCCATGAAATGCACCCCTGCAAACACGATCACGTTTGCATCGGTGCTAGCGGCCTGCTGCGACAGCCCCAGCGAGTCGCCAATATAGTCGGCAATGTCTTGAATATCGGGATCTTGATAGTAGTGCGCCAGGATGACCGCATTGAGTTCGCGCTTGAGATTGGCGATCGCCCCAAACAAATCCCTGGGCAGAGTCTCAGAATTTTGGTAAGAAAAAACAGTTTGTAGCACAGTTTACGGACTTTCCAGGTAGTCATTGGATAGCAGGCATGAATTAATTATAGTCGTTTTCACCATAAAAGGGGCAGCGACGACTCAGGATAAGTTGCCAGCTTAGAGGGACAGAGATGTTAGAGGGACAGAGATGTTGGAGGGACAGAGATTTGGTGAATTCACCCACCACTTTAGAAATGCTCAGGAATTCTTATCAATCAGTGCTTTACGTTATCCAGCGAACACTATACGCTTATACTCATAGTTCTAATTCTATTAAAAAGTCTCAGTTCATAGACTTAGGTCTATCTTGTTTATTAATTCATTGCCTCAGAGACACTCAAGAATTTTTATCGGTCAGCGCTTTACGTTGAGCATTGAACGCTATACGCTTGATTCATAGTCCAAAGTCTATGAACGAAATATGTAGTATAGACTAGAGGCTATGTTATTAATTGAATTTGCAACTGCTGCTTCAGCTACCTCATTTTTATCCCTATGCAAATTATCAATCACATCCACTTCAGGAACTTGCAGGGTGACCTCTTTGGCGGCTTGACTACCGCTATCGTCTCTTTGCCTCTGGCGCTGGCGTTCGGCGTGGCCTCTGGTGCTGGCCCCGTTGCCGGACTCTACGGCGCAGTCTGTGTGGGTTTTTTCGCAGCGCTGTTTGGTGGCACGCCGACGCTGATTTCAGAACCTACCGGCCCCATGACCGTGATTACGACATCCGTGATCGCCTCGCTGGTAGCTACTGACCCAGACAACGGACTGGCGATGGCCTTTACGGTGGTCATGTTGGCAGGCATTTTTCAGATCCTGTTTGGCATATTCAAGCTGGGCAAGTATGTTACGCTCATGCCCTACAGCGTCATTTCGGGGTTTATGTCGGGCATTGGCGTAATTCTAGTGATTCTGCAAATTGCGCCATTTCTGGGGCAACGTGCCCCCAAAGGAGGGGTGCTGGGTACGGTCACAAGTCTGCCAACACTGCTGGCCAACATCAACCCCGCAGCGGCCATTCTGGGTGGATTGACTCTGGCAATCATTTTTCTATGGCCGCGCAAGCTCAAGCGCTATGCCCCGCCACAGCTTGTAGCGCTGATTGTGGGCACACTGGCATCGCTGATGCTGTTTCCAGATGCCGACATTCCCCGCATCGGTGAGATCCCTATGGGTCTGCCTACCCTGCGGATGCCGACGTTTACCCCTGGGCTGATCACCACGATGATTGTGGACGCAGCCATGCTGGGAATGCTGGGCTGCATTGACACGCTGCTGACGGCGGTGATCGCCGACAGCCTCACCCGTACCGAGCATGATTCTAACAAGGAGTTGATTGGTCAGGGCATTGGCAACTTGGTGTCGGGCCTGTGCGGCGGGCTGCCGGGTGCGGGCGCGACGATGGGCACGGTGGTCAATATTCAAACGGGCGCAAGAACGGCCTTGTCGGGACTGACGCGAGCGGCAATTTTGCTGATCGTGGTTCTTTGGGCAGCACAGTACACTCGCGCAATCCCGATGGCTGTGTTGGCAGGGATCGCCCTCAAGGTCGGTCTTGATATTCTGGACTGGAGCTTTTTGAAGCGATCGCACAAGGTTTCGACCCGCGGCTCCATCATCATGTATGGTGTGCTGCTGCTGACCGTGTTTGTGGATTTGATTGTGGCGGTTGGCGTGGGTGTGTTTATTGCGAATATCCTGACGATCGAGCGTCTTAGCGAGCTGCATTCTCAGGAAGTCAAGGTTATCAGCGACACGGATGATGATGTGGTGCTGAATGATGAAGAAAAGCGCTTGCTGGACGAGGCAAACGGTCGAGTTCAGTTGTTCTACCTGAGCGGGCCGATGATCTTTGGGGTGTCGAAGGCGATCGCCCGCCAGCACAACGCTCTGGGAGACTGCGACGCGCTGGTGATGGATTTGAGCGATGTGCCTCACATGGGCGTGACTGCCTCGCTGGAAATTGAAAATGCGATTCGCGACGCAGTGGATAAGGGTCGGCAGGTCTATCTGGTCGGCGCAGCAGGGAAGGTCAAGCGCCGTCTGGAAAAGCTCGGTGTTTTTAACCTGTTGCCCCACGATCACCTGTTTACCGACCGCACAGATGCGTTGCGGATGGCAGTGAGCACGGTCAGCAGCTATCCCAAGGGACTGAGCCATCGCTCTATTTCATAGCGGTTTATTCTTCATAGCGGTTTATTCGCGGTTTATTCACAGCGTTTTACAGAAATCCGTTCCCTTCCAAAACGGTGAATCGCCCCGGATTCTTCAAAGAAATCCGGGGTTTTTTGTGCTTTTCATATCGAATTTTGAACGTTCTCTAGACGGCTTCTAGACCGCCGACAGCGATGCCAGCGGATCGGGAATCGTCGCCGAAGGAGCCTCGAACTGGCCAACCAGCACATATTCATGGCGCAGCTTGAGCCAGGTAATCATCTGCGGGTTCGTCGAAATCACCGCCACCGCAGGGCGGGGACACTTTGCCTTGAATTCGCTCATCTCCGGTGCTTCTAGAAACGCAGGCTCACGCACCAGCCAAAAATCAATTTCTTTGCCCGTTTCGGCATAGTGGCGAGTGCGCTCGCGCAGCGACTCATCGAGCGGCTCCTCTTGGAGCAAAAATTTTTCACTGGCCAGGATGAAGTGATAGGTGGTCATGAGAGGTATTGGGATATTTGAAGAATAAAGGGTTGGAGCAAGGGTTGGGATTGGGTTAAGAGAAGGAAACTGGCACTTGTAGCTTTGTTCTCCATCGCTCATTTTCTCATCCCGGCAGCCCCAGCATGGCCTGTTTCATCTCGCGGATGGCCCGATCCATACCCACAAGGACAGCACGGCTAATGATGCTATGGCCGATGTTGAGTTCTTCCATGCCGGAAAACTGGGCAATGGGGCGCACGTTCCAGTAGGTGAGTCCATGCCCTGCATTGACCCGCAGCCCAGCGGCGATCGCCCGTTCACAGCCCCGCGCCAGCATCGCCAGTTCGTGGGCGTGGCTTTGCTCGTCATGGGCTTCCGCATAGCGGCCTGTGTGCAGTTCGATAAACTGCGCCCCCACAGCAGCGGAAGCGTCGATCTGGGCTGCATCGGCATCGATGAACAGGCTGACGGGAATGCCCGCCGATTGCAGCGTGCTGACGACGTGCAGCATCCGGTCTTTTTGTCCGGCGATGTCGAGGCCGCCTTCGGTGGTCACTTCCTCGCGGCGTTCTGGTACGAGTGTTACGTAATCGGGACGAATGTCGAGGGCGATCGCCACCATCTCGTCTGTGGCTGCCATCTCTAGGTTCAGATGCGTCCGCACCGTCTGCCGCAGCAGCCGCACATCCCGGTCTTGAATATGCCGCCGATCTTCCCGCAGGTGAACCGTAATGCCATCGGCCCCGGCTAGCTCTGCCAGCACGGCCGCCGCTACCGGATCGGGTTCCACCGTGCGCCGCGCCTGCCGAATTGTGGCGACGTGATCAATATTGACACCCAGCGTAGGCAAGGCTAAACGCTCCAACTCATTAAGATCTTCTTGGATCACTTTATTGGATCACAGTAGGGCATCCCAGCGGACACAGCCGCCCTGCCCCTCCTTTATCATGCCACCATCATGCCATGCCAAGGCATAGGGATTGGTGTGGAAGTATCCTAACCGACGGCATTGGGCGCTGGAGGCGCATCGGAGGCGGGCGTTTCTACAGGATTGGACGGCGGCGCGGGTACAGGGAAAGGTTGCGGTGCTGGGCTGGGCGCTGAGACGGGAATAGAGTCGGGGGCTAGTTGGGGAACTGGTTGGGGGACTGGCGCAGGCAGGGCAGCAGGCAGGGCGTGGCCCAGTGGCACAAAGTCAAACCCAAAGCCCGATCGCAGGCCAGGCTGCACTGTCACCAACTGCACGCCCTGGTTGCGATCGCCCGTTGGCAAAAATCGCACCGTTCCTGTCGCGCCACTAGCAAAAAAGTCAGGGGATCGGAGCGCCTGCTGCACACCCGCGCGGTTCGGGGCCTGCTCCAGCGCAGCAATCAGCGTTTGGGCCGCATCGTAGGCCGTGGCGGTGCGCCAGTTCACGTCGCCTCGCCAAAGCTGGCGCGATCGCTCCACAAACGCCGCCTGCGACGCAGACAGAATATGCCACGGCACTGCCACCACCATGCCCACAGACTCCGGCCCGCCCACCTCCAGCGTCTTTGGCGCGTATACATCGCCGCCCGCCAGCAGAGGCAGCCGCCCGCCATTCGTCCGCACCACTTGCAGCGTCCGGTCAAGCTGGTCGCCATCGGTCAGCAGCACCAGCGCCGTCGCGCCTTGGGACGTTGCCTGCTGAATGCTGTCTGCGGCGCTAAAGGTAGACTGCGACACGTCGATTTCTCGCACCACTAGCCCCCCGCCGAGAGAGAGTGCCGTCCCAAATTCTGCCTTGAGCGACTGGCTGTAGCGGCTGCGCGAGTCGAAAAAGACGGCGGCTTTTTGCTGCCTCATTTGGTTGAGTAAGTGATCGGCCAGGGCGCGGGCGGTCACAAAATCGCTGGGCACGGTGCGATAGGTATAGGCTCCAGCATGGGCTAGTTCAACGGCGGTGCTGAGGGGCGAAATGGCAACCAGTTGCTCCGCTTCGTAAATCTCCGCAGCCGCCAGAGTTGCCTCGGCGCTGGCGTGGCCAACCACACCCAACACGGCAGGATTGGCAGCCAAGGCCTGGGCGATCGCCCTTGCCACAGCAGGACGGTTTTCGTCATTGGCAATGATCACCCGCAGCAGCACGCCGCCAATGCCGCCCCGCTGGTTAACTTCCTGCTGCGCCTGGGCCACACCCCGCAGCACCTCCAGCGAACTGTTCAAGTCCTGGCTGAGGGGCACGGAGACGGCGATCACATAGGCCGGGTTTGCGCCAATCTGGGCGTTGTTCAGGTAAATCAGCGCCTCTGGGTCGTTGGGCGTGGATTGGAGCGCGGCGGCAAAGTAGGCAGCGGCCTGGCGAGAATTTCCAGCGGCGATCGCCTGCACGCCCTGATGCTTCTCTGGCGACGCGCCCGCCTGAATCAACAGCCGCTCGCCGCTGCTGATGCGCCCTAGCACCTCGTTGGGCGAGAGTCCGTCTGGCTCTGTAGGACGCGGCCGAGTGCTAACCGACAGCAAATGCGCCGTTTTCAGATGATCTGCCGACCACCACAGCCCCATCATCACCACGCCCAGCGTGATTAACAGTGAAAGGACAAATGCCGGTGTTTCCGTTTCCCGTTGGCTAGACATACTTTTTCACAAGGGCGATGCACCCGCCGCTACAAGACTCGCGACAGCGCCAGATAAACCAGTCTGAATATAATTCCGACGAAAACGGCCAGCAGTCCGGCAAAAATGGCCAACATGAAAATATTGGGTAGCGACGGCGCAGCAATAATCGCTAGCCCTCTTCTAAGCGGCGTAAACGCCACCAGCGCCAGCGTGATCCCTGCAATGATGAGCAGATCGTTGCGCTCGATCCAGCGGCGCGATTGGGCAAAAATCAGCCCCACCACGATTCCCAGCAGCGGCACCCAAAATACCGGACTGACAATCGTCGTCCCCAGCAGGCTGAGCAGGGCGATCGCCACTAGCCCGCCCTCAAAACCCGTGAACAGCGCCCCACCCAAAAACTCCATGAGCGAAAACGGCGCAACCGTCGGCGCGGGGGGCGGGGCGGCAGCAGGCTGGGGCGGAGAAGCGGGCGCAGGTGAGGCAGAGGGCGGAGAAACGGGCGCAGGCGGGGTAGACGGAGCCGATTGCAGAGACGTTTGCCCCGTAGCTGGCGGCGCAGCGGTAACCGGGAAGCCCTGGCTGGGTTGCGTAATCTGCACGGGATGGTGCGCCAGCGACGCGGCTCCCAGTGCATCCTGCACCTCCTGGGCCGACTGAAACCGCTGGCTGGGCGTGGGCAGCAGCATTTTGTTCAGTACGTCGGCTAGGCGATCGCTCACTGGTGTGGACAAGTGCGATCGCCAGTTCCAGTTATTGCTGTAGGCATCGTAGAGTTCGTTGGGCTGTTTGCCCGTCAGCAGCGTAATACAGGTCACCGCCAGCGCATACAAATCCGTCGCCGGATACACCTGGTCGCCCCGCATCTGCTCCGGCGGCGCAAACCCCATCGAGTAAATCCCTGTAGAAGCCTTTCCGCCTGTACTGGCTGCGGCCGCTGTCACCTGCTTCACTGCGCCAAAGTCCAACAAAAACAGCCGCCCATCCCGCCGCCGCATGATGTTCGACAGCTTGATATCGCGGTGGATTGAGCCGTTGGCATGAACGTAGTCAAGCACCTTGAGGACTTCCTCTAACACCTCCAGCACTTCAGACTCCGAAAATGCCCCCCGTTGTTCCAGTTCTTGCTCTAAATCTTTGCCATCGATAAATTCCTGCACCAGATAGAAGAACCGATCCGTCCTTCCTGGCACTAGGCTGGGCACTTCCAGTTCAAAAAAAGCGAGCAAGTTGGGAATTTGGGGATGGTTGCTGCCTAGCTGCTCCAGCACCTCCGCCTCACGCTGGAATAGCGTCTGCGCGACTTGGAGCTGGTTGGGGCTGAGGTCGCCCGACGGCTGAAACTGTTTCACCACACACTGGCGCATAGCGGGCGTGTAGCGATCGCGCGCCAAAAATGCTGCCCCAAAGCCGCCCTTGCCCAGCAGCTTTTGCGGGATGTATCTCCCCTGCAACAGCAGTGGCATCCCGCAAGTGGTGCAAAACTTCTGCTGCACCGTCCGCAGGGTTGCTGAATCGTCCAGATCCATAAAGTGATTTTGCGGGCGGGGACAGCCAAAACGGGTGCAATAAACTTCCATACGGCGCGGCTAGCTGACAGGGGTGAACACACGCGAACCCTACAGCTATAGGTTAACCCGGATAGGTAAAACCGAACCTTGACAAGCAGCCTGCCAAACTGCCGCCAGAATATTTGCGGAATATTTGCAGAATACTTGCCAGCCTGTCCAATCGGCAAAGCAGGCTCTTGTCCTGCGCCCTCAGCCCACGCTCAGGTTTCGACGGGCAACACCGCTGCTGCCATCGATCCATGACCGTCATGGGCAGGACTGGGGACATGGGTGGAAAACTGGGGCAACACTTCTTCAATAAAGGCCTGGGCCGCCTTGGAGCGATAGCGGTTGGGGTTCACAATCACCGACAGCATCCGATTGACCACCACATCTTCGATGCGGGTGCGCTTTAGCACATCCATTTGTAGCTCTTTCTCAATCGCTGAAATCGAGACAAAGGCAGCGCCTAGCCCCGACTGCACCGCGTTTTTGATGGCCTCGATAGAGTTTAGCTCCATTTCCACCTTCAGGCGGCGCGTTTCAATGCCGCTGCGCGTGAGAACCTGATCAATCACTTTGCGAATTGTGGACTGCGAATCGAGGGTGATGAACTGGAGCTTGTAGAGGTCGTCTTTTTGCACCATGCCTTGGCGAGCCAGCGGGTGATAGGCAGGCAGGATGAGTGCTAGTTCGTCTTCGGCATAGGGAATAATTTCTAAAGATTCCTGTAATTCGGGAGGCACTTCTCCGCCGATAATCGCTAGGTCGATCTGCCCGTTGGCGACGCTCCAGGCCGTGCGTCGGGTGGAGTGGACGTGAAGCTGGACGGCGACTTCGGGATACTGCTTGCGAAACACGCCGATCATGCGAGGCAGCAGGTAAGTTCCGGTGGTCTGGCTGGCCCCTACGATCAGCGTCCCGCCCTGGAGGTTTTGCAGGTCTTCGATGGCGCGGCAGGTTTCTTCACAAAGGGACAAAATGCGATCGCCATAGCTGAGCAGCAGATGCCCCGCTTCTGTGAGCTGGGCCCGCCGACCGCCCCGGTCAAACAGCGGTACATCTAGCTGGCGCTCCAGGTTTTGCACCTGCAAGCTGACGGCAGGCTGCGACACATAGAGGCTGTCGGCCGCTCGCTTGAAGCTTCCCTCGGCGGCGATCGCCTTGAGAATCCGTAACTGATCCAGTGTGAAAGGAAGGTCAGCCATGACTGCTAAGCCTAACAAAAGAATGAACCGGGAGTCTGAACCTGAAGCATGAAAAAATGATCAACCCTTTCAAATATCAACCTCTCAGCGGTGCAGCATTGCCTTACTTATGGGTCAATTCTGCAACGTGATCAAACCGACAGCATTCTCCGAAATCCTGATTTTGGCGGCGCGTCTGGCTCTTGGGGTGACAAACGCTTGAGCGCTAGTCCGCAGCCAGATAGCCTGAGCGTGGAGCGTGGGTCTTGTGCGTTTGACCACACCTGACATCATTGGACTACAGAATGTCCCTTTCTAGTGCATCGGCGTAGATAAACATTCAGTAAACAACATCCTGTGAGAAAAAGGCGAAAAAGTTGGGCAAATTGAGGCAAGCTAAATCAGGCTAGATTTTTTAATGAACCTTAACGTATCGATTTGATGACCTGCGCTGCCTGAGAGCGCCACTTTAGGAATCCTTTAGTATTAGAGCAGCATTAGAGCAACTTATGAAGCGGGAGGTCGTCCAAGAGTTTTTGAATCAACCCGGTGTCGCTGGGATTGCCCTGATGGATGGGCGATCGCGACCCTACTTTTTTGGGGTTGATCAAACCCTCAACTTTCAGCAGAAAGAGGCGCTAGCCCAGGGGATTCAGCAAGTCGTGCAAACGACACCCCCTGGATTTGAGTATTTTGAATTTCAGTTTAGCGGGCATCGTGCCTATATCTACAAATTTGATCACGGCATGATTTTGCTGGTGCTGGCGACTGGTGAGCTAGTCTTGGCAACCTATGCGCCGCTCATTCATCAACTGCGGGCAGAGCTAAAGCATGATCTGACCAATGCGATCGCCACCTTTCGCCTACTCGCAGGCAACCTCTCTCTGTCGAACCAAAATTACTGGCAGCCCACTGGCCCAACCGGCCCCTCCGCTCCCTCCGCTCCCCTTCCTGCTGCCCCGTGGCACAGTCCCCCTTCGTCCCCTGTTCAGCCTGAGAGAGTTCCCGCGCCCCCACCTGTTTCTTCAGAGTCTATTGCCCGCGATCCGGTTTTGTCGTCGCCTGTTTCTGAAGATGCTGCGGGTGCTGCGGCGTTGCTCCCCGATGCGCCTGCGCCCACGCTCAAGGAACTGCTGACTGCGGTGAATCAAATCAGCCAGTTCACCACGCACTATCTGGGGCCGACGGTCGTGGCCAACTACTGGCGATCGAGCCGTCCGGCGATGGAGTGGCTTGGCAATTTTGAAATCGATCGCACTGCCCGGATCACCTACACAGGCGACGTGCCCGCCCTGTTGCAGACCCTCAGCGATGAGCAGCAGCAGGGAGTTCAAGACTGGACTCGCGCCTTTATCCAGCGGTGTTCTCGCGTGATGCGGGACTTTTCGACGCTGCTGGATCAGGGCGTGCTGGACAATCGCCAAAAGGCGTTTCTGGCGCTGTCATCCCTCTAGGTTCTTTTCGCTGGAGAGATGCGATATTCCTGAAGGGCGATCGCCCTTAATTTCCCTGACTCAGAGCGATGCCTGCCTCAGCATAGCCCCTTTAACCTTGTGTTAGCTCTGTGTACTTTCTGCGGACTTTCTGCGGACTTTCTGTGTACTTTTTTCCTCTGCTTTCCGTTTTGATCGCTAACCTCTGGAGACCCCGTCATGGCTAAAACTGTCCGCCTGGAACCGATTGCTCAAGAAACCTCAGTCGAAACCAACGGCAACTTGCTCTCTGTTTTAATTAACAAAGATCTGGATGTCTTACGTGAATGCGGCGGACGGGGCATGTGCGCCACCTGCCATGTCTATGTCACTGAAGGCATGAACCAGCTCTCGCCGATCAACCGCCGAGAACAGCGGACCCTGGAAGTCATTACCACCTGCCGCCCAAACTCCCGCCTTGCCTGCCAGGCCCGCGTCCAGGGCAACGGGGTCACCGTCGAGCTACCGGCCGGGATGTATATCAACTCGCTGCAAGACATTGAGGTGCTGATCGGGCGACGGGCAGAGCAAAACCTGCTGCACCCGATTACGGGTCAAGTGCTGGTGGAAGAGGGCAAGCTGATTACTCGCTCCATGATGAAGCAGTTGGAAGCCACGCCGACCTTCAGAGTGTCGGAATACTTCTCCAATAGCAGTGAGGCTTAGAGGGTGTTTGAAAAGGTATCGACTGTAATGTTAAGCACTCAGAGGTCCCCCCTAGCCCCCCTTAACAAGGGGGGAAACCGCCTTAAAGTCCCCCTTTTGAAGGGGGATTTAGGGGGATCTTGCACGCTTTGCTACAAACAGTAGGACTTTTCAAACATCCTCTTAGACCGATGCCAAGGGGGCCGGGGTGAGGAGTGAGACGTTGCTCCAGAACCTGACCCCCCATCTCGAACTGGCTCAGAAACTGGCTCAGAAACTTGCTGAGGGACTGGCTCAAGCCGATACAGCGACGGAGCGGAGCTTTCGGGTGTTTTCGACCAGGCTTTTAGCAAAGGCATCAAAGCGCTTGGAGAGGGCTTCATCACTCAGGTTGCCCTCAGCATCAAACGCTTTCCAGGCTTGCCCGATCGCCACTTGCTCTGGAATCACCCAGGCGTGAACCCAGCGCAGGATGGTTCGCAGGTCGTTGAGCGCGTTGCTATTGGGCTGTCCACCCAGGACGCTGATGTTGCCCACTACCTTGTCGGTAAATTCTTCAAAGCCCATCAAATCGAGGGCATTTTTCAGCACGCCGCTGACGCTGCCGTGATATTCCGGGGTTGCCAGAATGATGCCGTCTGCCTGACGAAACGCTTGCTGTAAGCGGGCTACATCGGGATAGTCGGAATAGTCGTCGCCGCCATCGCAAAAAGGGAGATGGAGCGATCGCAGATCCAGAATTTCTACCTCGGCTCCTAACGCCCGGACTCGCTCGGCGGCGATCGCCAGTGCTTTGTGACTATAGGAACCTGGACGCAAACTCCCAGCAATCCCCACGATTTTGACCATTGCGTTAACCTTTTTAACCTCTGTATCGACTTGCCTCTATTCTAGCTAAATCGAACTCGGTATGAGTATGCTTTGCTGACCGGGTCAGGGCTTTGCGGCAAGGGGCTTCAAGGGCAAAAACGCAAAAAACACAAAAAATGCAAAAAACGCAAAAAAAGGGAGGGACTACGGGTAGCCCTCCCAACCATCAGGGTGCATCTACTTATCACATTATGCCATCTCAGGGATGAGGGGTGTCACCCCCTAAATAAAGTTTCTTCGTTTATTCATTGGCATAAGTTATGGTAGTCAGTCTTTTTAATATGCAAATCAAATGTTAGTGTATCAATCACTGCTATCATACGCAAACTCCTCTGTTTTTGCACCTGCTGATCAAAAACCCTTAGCTAAACTTGACCCGATAGAGATAAAAGAGTTCACCGGGCTGTTTTTTCATCACCTGTGCCTTGTGGGTCTTCAGCAAGTCCTGCCACGTGCTGAGGGGTTCCAGAAACACCTCTGCTCCCAGATAAGTTTCCAAAATGGCCCAGTTTTCGGCCAGGGGTGAATCGGGATCAATAACATCGAACACAAACATGCCGCCGGGTTTGAGGACGCGCTGCACCTCGGTCAGGACGGCTTTCCAATAGTCCAGCGGGTAGTAGCAGCTAAACCCAGTGGCGATCGCCAGGTCAAACTGATCCGCTTCGTACTGAAGCTGATGCGCCGGGCCAGGCTGCACGCCTTTGAACAGCTTGGAGTTGAGCTGGGGACCGCGGGCGTTGAGCGTGTCTCGCGCCACCTGGCTGATTTCCTGCCCATAGAACACAGCCTCCCAGTCGCGCCAGGGATAGATCAGAAAGCTCACGCCGCAGCCAATGTCCAGACAGCGCTGCTGCTTTTTGGGCTGGGCAACGTCCCAAAAGGGCGAGGCGATTTTTGCAGTGAGCAGACCCGCCTGCCACTCCTGGTAAATGGGCATTTCGGTCACTTCGGCGGGCAGGTCAAACGGCTCTCGCTGATATTCCTGGTTGAATCGGCGGGCAACAGCCGCAAGCTGGGGCTGCCATTCGTCAGCGCGATCGCCCAAAAAGCTCGCCAGACTGTTTCCTGACGGGCCCTTTGGCGATGACCCAGCCGCTCGATCTTTTGCCATTATTCACTCACTCGATCAACCTTTGACAGCGAGACTTGCAGCGAAACTTTCGTCCTGTGCTATCCGCGTGGCACCGCCGAAGACTGCTCCGGGCGGGCAAAGATCATGCGCCCCGCCGACGTTTGCAGCGCCCCCGTCACCAGTACGCAGATTTCATCGCCAATATAGTCGCCCCCTTCCTCCACCACGACCATCGTGCCGTCGTTGAGATAGCCCACGCCCTGCGCGGGTTCCTTGCCCTGCTTCAAAATCTTTAGGTCGAAGGTGTCTCCGGGCAGATAGGTCGGGCGGATCGCTTGGGCCAGGTCATTGATATTCAGCACGGGCACCTGCTGCAAACTGGCGACCTTGTTGAGGTTGTAGTCATTGGTCAGCAGCATTCCGTTGATATCTTGCGCCAGCCGCACTAGCTTGGCATCAACGGTGGGAATGTCGTCATAGTCGGCCGGGTGGATGGCGATGCGGTCGGGATAGGCTTCCTTGATGCGGTTGAGGATATCCAGCCCGCGCCGCCCGCGCACCCGCTTCTGGTCGCTGGAGGCATCTGCCACCTGCTGAAGCTCTTGCAGCACAAACTGCGGTACTAGAATTTGCCCTTCAATAAAGCCTGTCGCCAGGATGTCTTCGATGCGTCCGTCGATGATGCAGCTTGTGTCTAGCACTTTTGCCGCAGCGGGCTTGAGCGTACCCTCAGCCACTAGCAGCGTTTCAACACTGTTGGGGTTGATCAGGCGCAGGAGCGATCGCCCGTGAGCATCCGCCAGATTTACCCCCGAAAAGGCAAAAATTACGCTGCCCAAAATCGCGGCCAGTGGCTTGATAAAGGCAAATTCTGTGGGAATGGGCAGCAGAAAAATCGGAGCCAGCAGCAGGTTCGCCACCAGTAGCCCCAGCACCAGCCCCACTGAACGGCTGAGCAGCATATCCACCGGCATTTCGCGCACCTGCCGCTCGACGCGCCGATAGGATGTCTGCGCCACCAGCCCCAGTGCCAGCCCCAGCAGCCCGCCAAAGCCACCCGTCACCAAGCCCAGTCCCTCGCGGTTCGTCACCTGGTCGAGCGCGTCCATCGGCAGCAAATCGACGCTGAAATAGCCGATCCCTGCGCCCGCTACAATGAATGAAAGAATGATGATTGCGTCAAGCATAGGTTCCAGTGAAACGCTGGAGAAAAGGCGGCGCGGTCAGAGGTCGCGGTCACGAAGTTACGAGAGAACTGCGGGTGAGGGGAGAGTGAAGAGGACGAGCGGACGGAGGGGCGCACGGAGGGGCGGTCGCCAGATGAGAGACTCGTCAGGATAGCCAGCCTGGAAGTTGTCGTAAGCTCGATGCAGCGGGTTAGCACGTCACGCGCAGGCCCATTCACAGGCCCATTATATCGCCCGATTTTACACCGGAAGATTCCTCTAGCAATGGCAGCCCAACAGATCGCAACAGTTTCGCCTGCTGCTTCTAAAGCCAAACCTCAAGACGAAGTTCCAACGGCGGCCTATCTCCATATTCCCTTTTGCCGTCGCCGCTGTTTCTATTGCGACTTCCCGATTTCGGTGGTGGGCGATCGCGCTCGTGGCGAAACATCGGGAACCATCGCCCAGTATGTCGAGGTGCTGGAGCGAGAAATCCTGATCACTGGGCAAGACGGGCGATCGCCGCTGGAAACCGTCTTCTTTGGGGGTGGCACGCCCTCGCTGCTGTCGGTGGCGCAGGTCGATCGGCTGCTGACGAGGCTCGATCAGCACTTCGGCATTGCGACGCAGGCAGAAATTTCAGTGGAAATGGACCCTGGAACCTTTGACCTGAGCTATGTCCAGGGCTATAGGGCCGCTGGGGTCAATCGCATCAGCCTGGGCGTGCAGTCGTTTCAGGCAGACTCGCTGCAAGCCTGCGGCCGCACCCACAGGCCAGAAGACATTCCCCTGGCGGTAGACCTGATTCGTCGCGCTGGGCTAGATAACTACAGCCTGGACTTGATTTCGGGATTGCCGCACCTGACGCTGGAGCGCTGGCAGGAAGACCTAGATCGGGCGATCGCCCTCGATCCCGCCCACCTGTCTATCTATGACCTCACGGTGGAACCGGGCACGGCCTTTGCCCAGCGCTATCGGCCCGGCGAAGCGCCCCTCCCCACCGACGAAGCCACCGCCCAGATGTATCGCCTCGCCCAGCAGGTGTTGACCCAGCGCGGCTTCCAGCACTACGAAATCTCGAACTACGCCCGCCCCGGCTACTCGTGTCGCCACAACCGGGTTTACTGGGAAAATCGCCCCTACTACGGCTTTGGCATGGGCGCGGCCAGCTACGTGAACCATCAGCGCTTTAGCCGTCCCCGCACCCGCCGCGAATATTTCCAGTGGGTGGAAACGCTAGAGGCCGCAGGCGGCAGGCTGGCGCATCCCACCACGCCCCCCCAAGAACGGCTACTCGATACGCTGATGCTGGGGCTGCGCCTGGCCGACGGGCTGGATCTGCTTAGGCTAGAACTGGAGTTTGGCAAGGGGGCGATCGCCCGCATTCTCACTTGCCTGCAACCCTACGTTCAGCGCGGCTGGGTCGATCAAACGCCCTCCCGTATTCGCCTGACCGACCCAGAGGGCTTCCTATTCTCCAATGTCGTGCTGTCGGATTTGTTTGAGACGCTGAGCGAATCGCCCGTTTAACAAGCCAGACTCGACCATCACCGCTGACACGCCTTGCAATAGTGCGCCGATCGCCCGGCCATCTTGAGCCGCAGGATCGGGGCGTTGCATACGCGGCAGGGTTCGCCGTCGCGGTTGTAAACCCAGGCCACGCCGCCGTAGTTGCCATTGATGCCCTGCACGTCACGAAAGTCGCTAAAGGTGGTGCCCTTGTTGGCGATCGCCGTTTGCAGCACGTCTCGAATGGCGTGGTGGAGCCGCTGAATTTGCTTCGGCTTCAGTCGGGCGCAGAGGGTCTGCGGGCGAATACCGCTGAGAAACAGGGCCTCGTCGGCGTAGATGTTGCCAATGCCTGCGACGAGGGATTGGTCTAGTAAGGCATTCTTAATGGGGCGCTGGCGGCCGCGTAGCCACCGGGCAAAATAGTCTACCGAAAAATCGTCGGAAAGCGGCTCTGGGCCAAGGGCTTGCAGTCCGGTGATGACGGATTCCGGCGGGCGATCGCCCGGAACCCACCACAGTTGCCCAAAGGTGCGCTGATCCACAAACCGCAGTTCTCGGTTCTCTGGAAAAAACAGCCGCACTCGACAGTGCTTTTGCAATGGAGCATCCTGCGCCACCCAGAGCAACTGCCCCGTCATCCGCAGATGCACACCGAGATAGCCAGCGGGCTGGTTGGCTGCGTCCACCAATTCTGCTAGCAAATACTTGCCGCGCCGCCGCCACTGGGCGATCGCCAGCCCCCGTAGCCCTGCAACGAACTCAGTGGGTAAAGCGGGATGGGCGATCGTGCGATCGAGCAGCACATCCGCCCCGACAATGGGCTGGCTGAGCGTCGTTTGGTTTAGCCCTCGGCGGACTGTCTCTACTTCGGGAAGTTCGGGCATGGGGGAGAACCGTTGCGATGCCCAGTAGAAAACGGGAGGAGGGCGATCGCGCCTAGTTCTCAAACTCTAGCGAACTCTGACGAAAAAGCGGGGCAAAAAAGCGAGGTGTCCTACTCACAGATCCTTTCCTGCCGAATCCTGAGATCTTTTCCTGTCGAATCCTGCTGCTGCCGAGTCCTGCTGCTACCGAGTCCTGCTGCTGCCGAGTCCTGCTAAAAATTCGGGTTTCCCAGACAGATTAGCGACCTAACCCCTCTCGGAAACCCGAAACTGCCCTGGTAATTTAGGGTAATTCAGGACTTGTGTAATTTCAGGCCGTGCCTGGTAATCAGGACATGCCTTCGCCTTCGGCCTTGTGGGGCGCATCGGTCGGCTCAGGCGCTTTGGGAGGCACCGCAGCCGTCTTTGCTTTGGCAGACTTGGGTGCAGGCGCAACTTCTTCTAGTTCGCTGAGGGCGAAGTTATTGGTGTTCACACCAGAAGCGCTGCCGCTGAAGCCGTTGTAATTCACCTTGTCAAACCGGACGATCACCGGGTACTTGATGCCGCTTTGATCGACCGAAGCAACCGTGCCGACATCGTTGTACCAATAAGATTCTTTGCGGAGAATCCGAACTTTTGAACCGCGTTCAACCATGAGTGCTTTTCCTTAGCTGATTAATCATCCTGGAGGCCATCTCTACAGATGCAGTCCCAGCGTGAGCGGTCAGGGCCGACCCTTTTGGGCGCAGGAGAAATGACTTTTCATAGTTTGATTTTCAGCGTACTACTCCCACGTAGCCATCTGGCGAGATCAAGGTTTAAGTTTTATTGCCTAACGTGTCTGGGTTTGAACGAGTGTTGCGCCTCTCGTCCCCCTGCTGGCTCCCTATCGCAAACGCAGAAGCCAGAGCAAAATTGCTGCTGAGATTTGCGGGATGCGCTTAAAATAGCGGGTAATCAATACGCCTGTATAGCGTTTGCCGCAGGCAGATTTCCCCCACAGAGCGGTAGCGCTCCGCAACAGCTATGAATAGGGTTCCGCACGGCTCAGCAGCGCCAGAGTTTGCAGCACAACCTGAAGCACAATTTGAGGCACAATTCGAGGCACAATTTGCAGAACAGCCTGAAGAAGGTCATGACGTGCAAATCGGCAACGGACAAACCGCAGATTCAGGGTTTCTGAATTCCTCGGCTCCAGAGTGGTCTGCGGTCGGGTGGTCTGCTGGCGCTGCGGCGATTGACCCACCCCCGTCCGAAGGCCCGAACACCAAAGACGCGAGTGCAGTGCAGCCGCCCGACCCGACCTTGCCGCTATTCCCCCCAGCGTCCCTTTCAGGAAATTCTGCGGTGCTTGCGCTACTCCCTGTCCGGTTTTTGGGGAAGTTGTTAAATCAGCATCCCACGATCTTCTGGAGCGGGGTCTGGGTGATCACGCTGCTCTGTGCAGGCATTGCCGTCACGGGCCTGATGAATCCAGAACTGTCGTCCCAGCAGGAGCAGCCCGACCCGACCGGGGTAGAAGCCGTGCTGCGGGCGACCCGGCTCGATCGGCAAAGATCTGCGTCTCCGTCCGTCTCCTTTGGGCTGCTGGCGGTGAGTTGTGCGGGATGCTGTTTGCTGCTGTCGCGGCGGTTTCAGCAGCCCCAGTCGCTTGCTCAGCCAATGGGCCGCAGAAAACTGCGATCGCCTGCCAGAAGCACCATCGCCGCAGAACTGGAGGCGATCGCCACCCTCGCTTCTGACTCTATCCAAGACCCAGAGCGTTTGCCACCCCTGCCCAGCCGCCAGCCCTGGATGGACGCAGCCCTCTCCGCTGCAAACGCCGAGTCTGCGCCCGTGCCCCCTACTAGCCACGCTTCGGGTTCTCTGGGTTCTCCGGGTTCTCTGGGTTCTCTGGGTTCTCAATTACCGCAAGTCCTGCAAGCGCCCCAATCGCAGGATTACCTGAGCTATCTGCGCGTTCATGCCCAGTCCAGGGCGCAGAGCCAGCGGCTCGCTCGAACCGAAGGGCGATCGCCCTCTCGTCCCCAAAACTCCAGACCCCAGAATGACCCTGCCAGCCCGCACACCATTGCCCCCTACGCGCCCAACCCGGCTTTGCCCGTCGCGTTTCTCTTGCCTTCAGCACATTCTTTGCCAGAAAACGCCTTTTTGCCTGCTCCCATTGCCCAGCCCACACTGCCCGCTGCCACCCAGCCGCCGCTCAACCTGAGCCAGCCGCCCCAGTCCCAGGCAGAGTCCTTGCCAGATCCAGCGTCTACCCTGGCAGAACTGCGGAAGATTCAGGCGAAGCGGGCGCGAAAGGAAACGGAGTTGTAGGGTGTAGGGGGATGATGCCAATCCTCGATTACTTCAACGACCTTAACGACCTCAACGCTCCATTACGCTCCACTACGCTTCATGCTGCTCGTAAGCTGCCACAATCCGCTGCACTAGGGGATGGCGCACCACGTCCGCCTTGGAAAGATTGCAAAAGGCGATGCCCTCGACATGGCGCAGAATCTTTTCGGCGATCGCCAATCCAGACTGCTGATTCATGGGCAAGTCGGTCTGCGTCACGTCGCCCGTGACCACCATCTTGGAACGAAAGCCCAGCCGGGTCAGCACCATTTTCATCTGGGCAGGCGTGGTATTTTGCGCTTCGTCGAGGATGATAAAAGCATTGTTTAGCGTGCGTCCGCGCATGTAGGCCAGGGGCGCAACCTCGATCACGCCGCGCTCCATCAGTCCGGCAATTTTTTCGGGGTCGATGAGTTCATACAGCGCGTCGTAAAGCGGACGCAGGTATGGGTCAATTTTTTGCTGCAAATCGCCCGGCAAAAAGCCGAGCCGCTCTCCGGCTTCTACTGCTGGGCGGGTGAGAATCAGCCGCTCCACCTGGCTAGACAGCAGCGCCTGCACCGCTAGCACTGCCGCCAGAAACGTCTTCCCGGTTCCCGCCGGGCCAATGCAAAAGGTCAGGTCATGGGTGCGAATAGCCTGGACATATTGCCGCTGGCGAAACGTTTTGGCGCGAATCTCGTCACCCCGGCGCGTGCGGGCCAGCACGTCTCGCTGGAGTTCCTCTAGATCCCCCTGCCGACGAGTGTCGAGCGCCTGACGCGCGGTGAAAATGTCTGCCAGGGTGACGGCTTTCCCTACTCCCCAGTAGGGCTCGAGCGATCGCACCAGTTTCTCACACAGTTCAACCTGGCTCTCGGTTCCTGAAATCAGGAGCTCCTGTCCCCGCATCACAACCGTTGCCCCCGTCTGACGAGCCAGCAGCTTCAGGTTTTCTTCCTGGTAGCCCGCAAGGGCGATCGCGCTTTCGGGGCTGGGAAACGGAACGATGGCAGAGTTACCCATGCAGCGGGTCAGGATAGAAGGGCATAGGCGAAAGCGAGAGGATTGAAGTTAGGCTCAAAACTCAAAACGCGCCTCAAAATTTGAAGAAATTTGAAGGCGCAGCGTCGGACATTGTCAGGCAATTTCGGACAATTATTGGGCATTATCGAGGGCGCGATCGACGGGGCATCGGCTTGGCAGAGCCAGAACGACGGTCAACTGGAGCTTCCCGCCCACCTTCGTCTCGTCCAGCAGGTTGCCCACCAAACACATCTAGATGAAGAGAGTAGCCAGAGGCTCGTGCAATTCCCTGCAACACGGTGCGAATGGCTTGAATATTCCGTCCGCCACGACCGTACACCCGCCCCCGATCTTCGCCGTCAAACGCGACACGCACCAAGACTCTAGAGTTGCGAGGCAGCACCTCACAATCGACCTTTAGCGATGCTGGCGATTCCAAGAATGGCTCCAGCAAAAACTTCACGACTCCTACGTAATCAGGAGTCGCAGCAGAATCTGGCAAATCGGGAGCAGTTGCGTCGGACACGACCTCACTGAGCCTTAAGCTGTTCAAAAACGTTTTGCTTTTCGAGGATATGGCGGACGGTATCCGTCGGCTGAGCGCCCTCTTTCAGGCGCTTGATGATAGCAGGCACATTGAGCTTTACTTCATCGCTCCGGGGATTGTAGAAGCCCAACTCTTCTAGCGGACGACCATCGCGACGAGAGGTACTCTTCACCGCAACGATCCGGTAGCTTGCCTCAAACTTTTTGCCGTACCGCTTTAAACGCAGCTTAACCATGCTTGAACTATTTGCTCCTGGGGTAATTCACAAAAACTTGCCGCAGTCCAGTCTCTTATTCTACTATGCCAAGGCTCGCTGTGCAAAAGCATTTTGTGATAGCCTTTGCGACCAACTTGGATTCCTCTCTTGGATTCCTCTTTGGATTACTCGCTGGCCCGACCCCGGCCGAGTGTCGTAATGTACAGCACGGCCTCATCGGGGGGAATGCCCAGCACTTCATTCACCTGGTCGTCAAAAAATCCGCCGATGCCGCTGACTCCTAGCCCTAGTCGCACGGCCGCCAAATTGAGGCGCTGGCCCAAATGTCCCGCATCCATATGCAGGTAGCGATAGGCGCGATCGCCATACTGGGCCACCGCCCGCTGCAAATCTGCCGTGTGAAACAGCACCGCCGCCGCATCGCGGCCCAGGTCTTGCCCTAGGCAGAGGGTGTGCAGCTCTCGCCGAAAGTTTTTGAAGCGAATCTGGCGGAGTTCTTGGGCCCTGGGTGCGTAGTAGTAGCAGCCTTCTTCCAGCCCCTCCACGCCGGAAATGGCGATGAAGGTTTCGATCAGGCTGAGGTCGAAATAGTCGGGCGATCGGTCGAGTCCCTGATCTAGATAGTGAGCGGGCTGGTAGGTAAAATCGAGCAGCAGACGCAGTTCTTCCAGCGTCAGGTCGGTCCCGCTGTAGGCGCGGGTGGAGCGACGCTTGAGCATGGTCTTTTCTAGCTCTGCCAGATGGTCGCCCCAGGCGATCGCCCCGCTTTCCATTGACACCTTCAGGCAAAACGGAAAGTTGTATTGATCCGGCTCGCTGTCGGCGCGGGCGGCGGGCAGGCGATCGGGGATCGGATCGCCGCTGATCTGTGTCATCTGGTGCATGTAGCTCAGCAGCCTGCCGTCGGGAATGTCGGGATAGTCGGTCTGGATGGCGGAAGGGAGCGCCGTCGAGGTGGGCGGCAAGTTTTGGTCGATATCCCACAGGTCGGCTAGGGGAACAATGGCGATCGCCCCTTCCTGCGCCGCGTCCAGATACATCAACTGGTTCACCGCCTCATCGCGAAAGCCGCCAATCAGGTGGGGGCGATAGTCGTTGATGGCCCCTGCCAGTTCAATATTGCCCAACAAATGCCCAGCATCCAAAAAAATTCGGCGATAGGCCCGGTCTTGATAGCGCCAGGCCGATCGTCCAAACACCACCGTCACCACCAGCGCCATCTGGGTCGCGTCCAGCGCCGGATGCCAGAAACAGGCTTCCTGAAGCGGCTTCCAGGCTTCCGTTTCCCAAAAGTGCAGCAGCGAATTGGTCTGGGTCTGGTAATGATACAGCCCTACTGGAAGCTGGGGCGTGCCCCGCGAAATCAGGTAGACCTCGGCCGGGTATAGCCCGCCCGCCGATGGAGCCGCCCGCAGATAGACCGCTTCCCCGTTCAGCATGGTCATTTTCACCGTTAGCCCGTAGCTGCAAAACAGGAAGCGAGCAATCCGATGCCACTGCTTGTCGCCCTTGTCTAGGGCGGGTTCGGCGTTGAGGTAGGGTTTCAGGTCATAGGCTGTGCCGATTTTGTATTCCTTAAAGGGAATAGGCTGGTTGCGCCAGTCAAGCTGCTGGGTCTTGCTGGCCAGCGTCGTGGGATCATATTTGGTGCGATCGTGAAAGTGCTGGGCGATCGAGCGGCGTTGATCTGGCATGAGTTCCACCGTAGCGTTCCACAATCCATCCTGCTCTACGATCTTGACACCCCAAACTCAGTTCGACGAGAGCAATTCTTACAAATTTGGTGATTTGGTGAATCCAGGCGAAAGTTGTCCCTAAAGTTGCCCCTAAAGTTTCCACTGCGGTTGCGGCGGTTCTGTCTGGGCGATGAGCCTGCCCCGTGAGATGACGTAGCGAATCGTGGCGCGGCGGCGAATGGCATCGTAGCGATCGCCCGCATCTAGCACAATCAAATTCGCGGGTTTGCCCACCGCAATGCCGTACTGATCTTCGAGGTGGAGTGTCTTTGCGCCGTTCCACGTCACCATGTTGTAGCAAGCGTCGATCTCTGGAACGCCCGTCATCTGGCAAATGTGAACCGCCATGCTGGCCACATCGAGCATATTGCCCGTGCCCAGGGGATACCACGGATCTTGCACACAGTCATGGCCGAGGCTGACGTTTTGCCCCTGCTGCCACAGTTCTTTGACCCGCGTCACGCCGCGCCGCTTGGGATAGGTGTCGGCGCGTCCTTGCAAGGTGATGTTAATCAGCGGATTGGCGACGAAGTTGATGCAGGTTCGCTGCAAAAAGCCCATCAGCTTGAAGGCATAGGCATTGTTATAGGAATGGAACGCGGTGGTGTGGCTAGCGGTGACGCGATCGCCCATGCCCGTGCGAATTGCATTGGCCACAATCACTTCCAGAAACCGGGACTGCTCATCGTCAATTTCGTCGCAATGCACGTCGATCAGGCGGTCATATTGGACGGCCAGTTCAAAAATCTTGTGAATCGACTGCACGCCGTCTTCTCGCGTTAGCTCGTAGTGGGGAATGCCGCCGACCACATCGGCCCCCATCAGCAGCGCCTCTTCCAGTAGCGTCTCGTTTTTCGGGCTACCATACACGCCATCCTGCGGAAAGGCAACCACTTGCAGCGTCATCCAGTCTTTCACGGCCTCGCGGGCCGCCAGTAGCCCCTTGAGTGCCGTCAGCGTGGGTTCGCTCACGTCGGCATGGCTGCGGACAAACAGCACGCCCTGCTGAGCCTGCTGCTTCAGGGTGGCGATCGCCCGCTCGGTCACGTCTTCCAGCGTCAGCGATTGCTTGCGCTCCCGCCAAATTTCAATCCCCTCGAACAGCGTACCGCTCTGGTTCCAGCGGGGATCGCCCACCGTCATGGCCGAATCCAGGTGAATGTGCGACTCCACAAAGGGTGGACTGACAATTTGTTCCTGTAGCGCTAGCTCGGTCTGATGCGGAGCGGCGGGCGGGAGTTGTGGGGCGATCGCCGTGATGGTGCCGTCTTCGATAGCAATATCGACCAATTCAGCGGGGCGATCGGGATGCAGCAACCGACCCCGGCGCAACAGCAACGCAGAAGCAGATTCAGGCATAGCAGGAAAGTCATGTGGCGAAACTTTCCCCAGTCTACTCTGGGCGATTCACCAGAATTGCCAAGCTGCTGACAAGAGCGGACACGCCTGGGTCAAACCTGCCAGAGCTAATCGACCACTCGCAGCATTCCCCGACGCAGCGCCTCAAACACCCGATCTACCAGGGCCCGATCCTTGGGATTGAGCATCGTTTCTCCCAGCGCCACGCGCATGAAGCTCTGCTGATCTCGCCGAGAAATACAGCGGGTGGCAAAGATGTGGTCTACGATTTGCTCAAGCAGGTTAGAGGAAAGGTCGGGTGCAGGGGTGGACGATTTCATATGAGGCAGCGGGGAACATCTACTCTTCTAAATATCAGTTGAATCCCTGGTTTTTACGGTGATAGTCCGGGCAGTTTTGCGTGATTTTGCGAAAGGTCTGGGGTGACGCTGCCATCGCGTAGCACTGATCTAAGTCCTGAGTCGCGGTGATCCAGATCAACAAATCTTGTGAATTTTGCCACATTAGATACACAGAGGCGATCGCCCCCTGCGATACATTAAAGACATCAGGGCTTGCACTATCCGGCGATCGCAGGAAGGCTCCGGTTGGGTTCCGGCTTGATTAGTAGGCAATTTCTGGTAACGCCTACCTGGCATAATCCAGAATTTTGGATTCGATTTGGATTTAGCTTTGCCTGTGCTTTCACAGAATTTACGCTGGAAAATTCTCAACAATCTTTCTCCGATGCGTTTCCAGGAAGTTGAGTTTTGCGGAAGCGCCTGTCAGCTTTTTGTATGGCAAGCCGTCGCACAGAAACTTGTCATTGGTTTCCAATCTGAGTTTCAAGAGCGTGTGTCTTAGCCACATCTGGAAAGCATTGTGAAAGTATTGTGACGGCTATTAAGAAGATGGTAGCCGCTTCCAAACTTTCGCGCAGGAAGGCGGTGCCGACCCAAGGCTCATCTTGGCTTTGTCAGTCAGAGCCGTAGACAAGACGTAGAAACACGGTTCTGGCGCATAGATTGAACCCTTTAGTATGGATAGGGTTTTTGTTTATAGACGGTCGATTCCAGGTTTTTGCTGAAATCCATGCAGCGCTTGGAATTTCTGGGTGCTTTTTTCTAAACCCTAATTATTGTATTCCCTGAAAAACCGTGGTCTGGTTGCGCTATTTTCGTCCACAGGCTTCTCATTACGATTCATCGTTTATTCAGCAGACCACTCTGGTACGCCAGATCGGCGATCGCATCCGCAGTTCTCTGGAACTGTCTGTGGTGCTGCAAACCGCAGTGGAAGAAGTGGTGGCGCAATTGCCCGTCGAGTGCTGTCTGTTCCTCTGGTACTTTCAAGACATTCAGCGGGTACAGGTCGTCTGTGAAGCGGGCGATCGCACGCTGTCTAGCAGCACGCTATCCAACGGCACGCCATCCGGCGGTATCGGGCATTTTCCCCTGACGAAGTTTGGCGACCTGGTCAGCGCCATCGACCACGGTGAGCTAATCCTGCGACCCGGCAAAGCCAGCAATCGACCCAATGGATTGCTGGGTCTGCAACCCGGAATGCAAAGCTGCCCTATCGACCCCCCCGGGCCTCTGTTTGGCGATTCGGCAGTGCTAATGATCCCTGTCAAAGGGCTGGAACACTCGCGGGGCTACCTAGTTTGCCTAGACTCGACCCGTCGGCACTGGTCGCCAAACACTGTAGAACTGATGCAGGCGATCGCCCAGCCGCTTGAGATGGCAATCCGCCAAGCGCAGCTATACGACCGCTTACAAAAGCAGGCGCGGCGCGAGCGACTGGTGAACCAGATTACCGCACAAACGCGCCAGAGTTTAGATGTCCAAAAGATCCTGAAACGGGCGATCGCCCAACTGCTAAACGCGCTGGAGGTGGATCGCTGTCTGGTGCATCTGGTGGAAGCGCCCGATGAGCTAACCGATGTTGCAGAGGAGTTGGGGAATTCCCATCCTGATGCTCTGGGCGACTCCTTGGGCGATCGCGGGGAAGGCTACAACAGGTTTCGCCGCAAGCATCTCTTTGAGGTCTGCCGCGAACCCTTCCCGTCTACCATTGCAGACTTTGACACCGACGGCCCGATTACTCGCTGGGTCATCGAAAACCGTCAGCAGGTCGTCATTTCCGACATTACCCAAGACCCCCGCATCGGAACCGACAATCAGGAATATCGCCTAGCCCAGATTCAGTCGTCGCTGGTGGTGCCCGTCCAGGCAAACGGCACGCTTCAGGCCATCCTGTATTTGAACCAGTGTTCGCATATCCGCTACTGGACGCGAGACGACCAAAAGCTTGCCCAGGCCGTGGCCGACCAGCTTGCGATCTCGATCCAGCAGGCCCACCTCTACGCCAAAACCCGCCAGCAGGCCCAGGAAAGCGCCGCCCAGGCCGAGCGCCTCAGCGAGGCCCTGCTGAATCTCCAGCAAACCCAGGCACACCTGATCCAGAGCGAGAAAATGTCCAGCTTGGGGCAACTGGTATCGGGGATCGCCCACGAAATCAACAACCCCATCAGCTTCATCTACGGCAATATCCCCTTCGTGGAGCGCTACGTCAAAGACCTGCTGCGGCTGCTGACGGCTTATCAAGCCAGCTATCCCCAAAGCACCGAAAAGCTGCGAGACTTGCTGGAGGAAATCGAGCCAGACTTTGTGCTAGAAGACTTGCCCCGAATTCTCGACTCCATGCGGGCGGGAGCCAGTCGAATTCGGGAAATTGTGCTGTCGCTTCGCAATTTCTCGCGGGTGCATGAGGCAAACCGCAAGGTGGTGGATCTGCAAGAGGGTCTGGAAAGTACGCTTAAGCTCCTACAGCATTCCATTCCCGCAGATGTGGAAATTTGCCGTTGCTATGGCGATTTGCCGCCTGTGGAATGCTTTCCTAGTCGGCTGAATCAGGTCTTTTTCCACATTATTAAAAACGCGCTGGAGGCGATGGAATCCGTTGGCGATCGCCCTCGGATCATCACCCTCACCACCGAATCCTTCTGGCACTCGCCCCTAGAGCAGCCCTGGGTGCGCGTGGCGATCGCCGACACGGGCCCCGGCATCCCTGCCCACCTCCAGCCCAAGATTTTTGACCCCTTCTTCACCACCAAAAGCGTTGGCCAGGGCTACGGGCTGGGGCTTTCCATTGCCTATCAGACCATCGTGCAGCAGCACCAGGGAACGCTGGAGTGCCACTCGACGCTGGGCAAAGGCACCACGTTCATCCTCGAAATTCCGATTTGCCCCCCCACTGCCCCACCGCCCGACGCCCCCGACCCGCCCCTTGCTGCGCTGAGGACCGTTTAGCCCTTGCCGCCAAGCTCGACACCATGAACTGCCGCCCCGACTGCGGTGCCTGCTGCATCGCGCCTTCGATCAATAGTCCCCTGCCGGGTATGCCAAACGGCAAACCCGCCGGAGTACGCTGTGTACAGTTGACCGAAGATAACCGCTGCAAGCTGTTTGGCAAGCCAGAGCGCCCTGCCTTTTGCAACCACTTGCAGCCATTAGAGGAGATGTGTGGCACCTGCCGAGAAGAGGCGATCGCCTACCTGACGGCTTTGGAAACTGCCACGGCTCCGGCTTCGTCTCCAGACCCACCCCGGCGCTAGCCCGCCGTCTGCCCTGGGTATTCTGGACTGTGAAGCCAGGGAAACAAACAGGACGCGGATACAGGCGGATACAGGCGGGATGCAGAACCAGGGCAACCAAGGGGGAAACGCCATGCTGAATTGGAACACAATCTTCAAGCCTCGAAAACGACTTAAACGAGCCGTGAGTGCCGGACTGGGATTGTTGCTGGCAGGTTCTCTGGCGGCGGGCTGTGCCCAACTGGCGGCGCAGGTGTTGCTGCCCGCTCCCACCATCGACTCGGTACACTTGGCGCTGGGGAACCCCAGCGAAGCGACCGCCGAAACTCGGAATGAAAATAATTACCTGATCGTGCGGCCGCAATACGCCCTGTCCTACAACCGGGGCAAAAATATCGCCAATTGGGTGAGCTGGCAGCTTGACGCAAGCTGGCTGGGCCGATTGCCGCGATCGCCCTTCATGCCCGATCCCTCTTTGCCCCAAGGCTGGTATCGCGTCACCACCAACGACTACACCGGCAGCGGGTTTGACCGGGGACACCTGTTGCCCGCCGCCGACCGCAACGCCCGCCCCGAAGATAGCCAGTCTGTCTTCTGGATGACCAACATCATCCCCCAATCCCCCGACAACAACCAGGGCCCCTGGGAAGGACTGGAAAGCTATTGCCGCACCCTGGCCCGCCGGGGACACACGCTCTACATTATCGCAGGCGGCGCAGGCGAAGGCGGCACAGCCCGCAACGGCCCCCGCAACACCATTGGCCGGAGCAGCAACCCCATCTCCGTCCCCGCCGCCACCTGGAAAATTGCCGTAGTGCTGAATCCAGGGCAAACCCTCGAAGACATCGGCACAGATACTCGCGTCATCACGGTCATCATGCCCAATGACATGGGCATTAAGGACAACAATTGGCGCGACTATCGCGAATCGGTAGACACGATTGAAAATATTACGGGCTATGATTTTCTCTCCGTCTTGCCCGACGAAATCGAGGAATTTCTGGAAGCAAAGATCGACAGCCGCTAGCGGTTAGGTCACTTCAGGTCACATTCAGGTCACATTCAGGTCACGGTGTCACGGTTGCAGGCTGGGCTGAGGCTCGATGTGTTCGATGTGGGGCGATTTTTGGGCGATCGCCTGTTGCCCGCTTGCCTCTTCAGAGAACAAGGGTTAGGGTTCAGAAGTTAGGCTTTAGCCGTGTAATCGTTTAAGTGAATCGTTTAAGTTATCGTCTAACCCCTGTCCACTCTTTCTCACTCTCCAGCCCATGCCCCCCGAAGTCATCGAAATCCTCTCGCCCGATGAAGTTCGCCGCACGGTCAACCGCCTTGCTTCGCAGATTGTAGAGCGGGCTGGCGACCTGTCGAAGCTGGTGCTGGTGGGCATTTTTACGCGGGGCGTGCCGCTAGCGGAACTGCTGGGCCGACAAATCGAGGCCCTGGAGGGCGTGAAGATTCCCGTAGGACATCTGGACATCACCTTCTGGCGCGACGACCTCGACCAGATCGACCTGCGAACGCCAGAAAAGACCGACATTCCTTTCGACCTGACGGATAAGGTCATCGTGCTAGTAGACGACGTGATCTATCGGGGACGCACGATTCGCGCCGCGCTAAATGCCGTAACGGAATATGGCCGCCCTGAGAAGATCCTGCTGGCCGTGCTGGTCGATCGGGGCCATCGAGATTTGCCAATTCACCCCGATTTCACAGGGAAGGAATTGCCCACTGCAAAGGATGAAAAAGTGAAGGTCTTTCTGCAAGAAATTGACGGGCGCGATGGCGTAGAACTGCTTAAACCTAACTGAATACGTGCAGCGTTCTACTGGCAAAAAGCTTCAGGTGTTGCGAATATTTCCTGATCTGATCCGAGGCAAGCTCTGGACTGGAGGCAAGGCCAGAAACTCTCGGATAGCTTCAGCCGTTTCCTGCCTTTGCTCAAGGTTTAGCCCTGCGGATTCTATTGGCAATCGCTTACCCGTTTTGGTCGGAATGACGATTCGATAATACCAATCGATGTTACAACGATTTCTTTCTAAAAGTACCATCTGCCGATGGTGCAGTAGATTCCTCAATGGCAACTGATTTAATCTCTGCCAGCGGGAGCGTTTTTTCTTTTTGCCACACAAACACTGATTGATAAGATAGCTGACCGGTCAATCGATCAAACTTACAATACCCCTGGCGAAAACTCATGAATGCCAGTCCAATAGTGCTGAATAGGACGATCAATGCTGGTTGCAGGGCAAATGCTAGGCTACGTAAGCGTTGATTATATGCTTGCATCCAAGATATAGAGGGAGAAATGACTCTAAGAGAGGGCTGAGCCGGGTTTCCTAAAAAACGCTGAATTTCGTTGGCGATCGCCTCAGCCTCATAGAAATCTCTCCAGAATCCGATTTGCATTTCCAGACTAGAGCCATCAGAGCCTAAGGTTGGCATACTTTCTATGCCAAGCCAAGTTGTTTTACTAGAATGACGACCGGACAGCCAAATGTGAGTCTTGTAGAGAGAATCCCATGTTGTTAAAATCGCGATGTCAATCCCCGACACACTCATGGATTGAATCTCAACAGAATGCTGATAAATCGGAAATGAGCCGATAGATTGAGTTTTCTGACAGCGGGTCGTTTCTAAGTTTGGGCGATCGCACGTCAGCTCGGTTTTACCTAAGTTCGGAGACATCACGGTGGATAAACCCAGCAGAATTCCACCTGAGAAAAGCAAGAATCCTAATATCCGCAGAAGCGGCAATGGCTGCGTTTTCAGGACTAGTCGCTGGGAATTCTTGCGAGTCACTTTTAGCAGACCGTCTTGTTTTTTAGTTGCTGTCATTACATCTAAGCCTACCTTTTGAAGCAAACGAGAATGATCGAGATTTCTTGTGCTTTTTATATTGGGGCACCTCGATTAATTGCCTTATTGAGAATCTTAGGAGCCTGAAACCCTTGTTTTCTCGCAACCATTCTCAAGAGGATCTGAATTTTTCGAGGTGCCCATTGGCAATTCTGAGTTCTCTGAAGAGATCTTTGAGTCTATATTAGAAATTGGAAAGAAAAATTAAGCAGGACTGCAAGAGCTTACATCGATCAATTCGCGTTAAGCCAGAAGTGTTGAATCTTGATGGTAAAACTTTACAAAAAGCACTCTCAAGAGGCGGATTATTGAGAATGGAAGCAATAAGTAGGTCATTACAGGCAGAATTATAGATCTTTTGTACTGGATTCAGCTATGAACTTGCCCTGCTAACATTGCGTTCAACACTTCTGGCGTTAAGCCCTTCCTATTGCCCTACATAAAGTGAATTACTTCCTGGGGCTATAATCTGAACAGGAGGCAGGGCTAAAAAATCTCGAATTGCCTTAGTCGTTTCCTGTCTGCTCGAAAGATTTGAATCTACAAAAGCCAATTCTATTGGCAGCCGTTTGCCTGTTTTGGTCAGGGCAACAATTCGATAACGATAACCCCTGCTGGATGAGACCCATTGAAACTCTTCAATGGCGATTGATTCAATATCTGACAGAGGTACGGTTTTAGTAGCTTTTCCAAATAAGGGTCGGAAAGATAACTTACCTGTCAATCGATCGAATTTACAATATCCCTGACGAAGGCTAAGGAGTAGTGTTGAAGCACATATTAGAATTCCCCAAACAGGATAGAAGAGGTGATACAGGAAAAGTAATGCAAGTTGCAAGTATTCGATATCTCGCTCCATCCAAGATATGGGAGGATGGACATCACGTAGGGATGATTGAGCGGGATTTTTGAGAAATCGCTGAATCTTGTCAGCGATCGCTCTTGCTTCGTCAGGATTTTTCCAAAGTCCAACTCGCATTTCTATATGGGAGTCAGTGAGTTTCAAGGCTGGTGAAGTTTCTAAATCAACCCGGGTTTCTGTGCCTGAACTCATCTCCCCTATCGAAATCCGGACTTCATAGAAGTCGCTTAGCATTTCCAAGTTAAAGTTGTCCGATAGTTGCAAAACAGTAATCTGGGCTTCTAGCTGATTCGAGGACTGAAGTTCAACAGAATGTCGATAAAAAATTGGGAGGGAGCCAATGAATTGGGTTTTCTGGCAGCGCGTAGTCTCCAAAGTCGGGCGATGCACGCTAGTTCCGTATTGCTTGGAATTGAAGGTATAAGGACGGATAAAAAAGGAAGTAATACGCCTGACATAATCAAGAACCCCACTGTTCGAAGGCTCCGAAACGAACGAGTCTTCAAGATGAGTTGCTCGGAATCCTGATAGGCGACACTCAAGGGCACACCGTGCTGTTTGGCTATTTTCATCGCATCTGAGCCTACCTTTTGAAGCAAGTGGAAATGCTCAAGCTGTCTTATATGTTTGATACCGGAAATTTCGGCTTGCCTGGAGAATATCGAGACAAAAATTAACCGAAATGAGCAACCCTGCCACAGATCTACGATTCACTCCTACACACTACGATCCACACCGTCTCAGGCAGCAATTCCAGAAGCCGCTGAGCGAGCGACCGAAAATTTTTACCTCTACTGTCAATGCTTCTAAGAGGGTGTTTGAAAAGGTATCGCCTGTAATGTTAAGCACTCAGAGATCCCCCCTAGCCCCCCTTTTTAAGGGGGGAAACCGCCTTAAAGTCCCCCTTTTTAAGGGGGATTTAGGGGGATCTTGCACGCTTTGCTACAAACAGTAGGACTTTTCAAACATTCTCTCAGAGATCCCCCCTAGCCCCCCTTTTTAAGGGGGGAAACCGCCTTAAAGTCCCCCTTTTTAAGGGGGATTTAGGGGGATCTTGCACGCTTTGCTACAAACAGTAGGACTTTTCAAACATTCTCTAAGGCACGTTACGACTGGAATGGCTGGAAGACCGACAGATCCTTGACAGCCTGCCCAAAATCGCCCATCCAAAATTGAGAATCAGATAAGCCATTGGGCTTTGCTGAAGAGAAGTGTGATTCTCGTGCCTGAGCGTCTTGCAGCCCTCACCTTAGACCTCTCCCAAAGGAGAGGGGACACGAGAAGAAGGGTTGGGGATGCGTCGTTCATATCTGCGTTTAGCAACGCCAGCCATCTCGACCAGCGGTAACTTTAGCAACTTCCAAGGTGTGACCAAAAAGTGTGACCAAAACGCGACCCGCGCCACTCTAGATAAGATAGCTAAGATAAGATGGTGTCCAGATAGCGCCGTTCAAGTCAGCACCCGATGCCCAATATCCCGCCGACAGTAAGCACCCTCAAACTGGATGCAATCTACGGCTTCGTAGGCGAGGGCGATCGCCTCTCTCACCGTTTCCCCCAGCGCAGTGATGCCCAGCACTCGGCCGCCGTCGGTGAGAATCGTGTCGCCGATCAGTCGAGTGCCTGCATGGAAGACCATCGCGCCCGTGTCGGCGGCTTGGGCGAGGCCGCTAATGGGTTTCCCCTTTTCGTAGCTGCCAGGATAACCTCCGGCGGCGAGGACGACGCAAGCGGCGGCTCCAGGCTTCCATTGCAGCGGCGGAAAGTCGGCCAGGGTTTGTTGGGTGCAGGCCAACATTAGCTGATCGAGCGGCGTTTCTAGCAGCGGCAGCACGACCTGGGTTTCGGGATCGCCAAAACGACAGTTAAACTCGATGACTTTGGGATCGCCCTGGGGTGTAATCATCAGCCCTGCATAAAGGACTCCGCGATAGTCGATGCCGCGATCGCGCAGGGTGGCGATCGCCGGTTCCAGAATCTCAGTCTGGATGCGTGTCATTAGCTCTGGCGTAACCACCGGGGCCGGGGCGTAGGCTCCCATGCCGCCTGTGTTTTCGCCCGTGTCGCCCTCGCCAATGCGCTTATGATCCTGAGCGGGCAGCAAGGGTCGAATGGTGAGTCCATCCGTCACCGCTAGCACGGAGGCTTCTTCGCCCGTCAGGTATTCCTCCAGCACCACACGGCTGCCCGCTTCGCCAAACTGCCCCCCGAAGGCGGCTTCGATGGCGGCGATCGCCTCTGTTTCGGTCATGGCCACCGTCACGCCCTTGCCTGCCGCCAGCCCGTCTGCTTTCACCACAATCGGCGCACCCTGTTTGCGAACCTGGGCGATCGCCGCTGTGGCATCGCTAAACACGGCTGCGTTTGCGGTGGGAATGCCGGCCGCTTTCATCAGATCCTTTGCCCAAGCTTTGCTGGCTTCGATCTGGGCCCCCGCCTGGGTCGGGCCAAAGACTTGCAATCCCTGCTCTTTCAAATAGTCGGCAATGCCATTGGCCAGGGGCACTTCTGGCCCCACCGCAATCAGACTAAAGTTATTGACCAGGGAAAATCGAGCAATGCCTTCAAAGTCCTTGACCGAAAGCCCCAGATTGCGGCAACGGGGAAGGGTTGCAGTACCGCCATTGCCAGGAACGCACACGACCTCCTGCACGCTGGGAGACTGCAATAGAGAAGTGGCGATCGCATGTTCTCTGCCGCCGTTTCCCACTACCAGAACTTTAACCACACCCTCACCAACCGTTACGAATGTTACCTGTTGCGTCTCAAAACATCCTCCATTATGCACCCTGATGCCACCAATCTCCTGATGCCGATAAAACTCTCGCAAAGCGTTAAAAGTCTGGCGGAAAACCTCTGGCTTCGGCGTAAGGTAAAGAAGGCGGCGAAAATTCGATGCAACGGCTGTCGAACGCCCGATTTCTTCGCTATTTTGCTGTGACGAGTGAGATCATGCCTGTTTCTATGCCCGGTTCTAGAGCCAAAACGCACAAGACTCATCACCAGACTCAATGGAGAGCGATCGCGCTGATGCTCGGTTGTGGCGGTCTGTGGGCCACGCTGCAATCGCTGCCCACAACGGCTCAGACCGCAGAAACGGTGGCCCAAATCGTGCCCCTGCCGCCCCCGGTTGCGCCGTCGCCCTCCGAGAACCCATCCTCGCAAGAGGAACTGCTCCGAACACCGCCCAACCCGCTAGAGATGACGGAACCCGATCCTCTGTTGCCTAGCCCAGTCGTGGATCGGCCCCTCAGCCCGCTGGAAATTTACTTCCTGCGGCTGGGGGTAGAGGACTTGCAGCGGCAGGCGGAAGCGCGGTATGCGCTGGGCCAAACGAATGCTGCGTTTGAAATCTGGTATCGCGAGCTGCGGCTGCGGCGGGTGCTGGGTCTGTCAGAAGAAGTGTCGGCGCTGGGGCGCGTGGGGGAAGTTGCGTGGCGCGAAAACCGCCGCACCGATACGCGAATCATCACCGCCCGCCTGGAGCAAATCGAGCAAGAGCAGCAGGCAATCGCTCCGCCAGACTATAGCCTCCTGCTCAGCATCGCCCAGGGCTATGAAAAAATGCGGGCACTGCCGCTAGCCGTCACCCTCTATGACCAGCTTTTGACCCAGGCGCGGGCCGAGCGCAACAGTGCCGTTGAACAGTTGGTGCTAACTTCCTTGGGGCAACTGCACCTGGCCTGGTTTGACTACGAAAAGGCGGCGATCGCCTATACAGATTTGCTCAACCTAGCGCGATCGCGCAGCGACGGCATTCGCGAATTGGAGTATCTACAGCAGCTTGCCTATATTTACCAGCAGGGCAAAATGCCCGACCGCGCTATCCCGATTCAGCAAGAACTGATGCAGCGATACGAAGCCCTGCCCCTGCCGCTGCTGATCCCGCCGCTCAAGATTGCGCTGGGGGACAATTACCGGGCGATCGGCCGCGCGGGACTGGCTGCGACCACCTACCAGGAAGCCTTTACCCAGGCCCAGGCGCAGCAGCAGTATGGCTACTCTAGCGAGGCACTGGTGCATCTAGCAGTGCTATATGAGGGGCTAAATCGTCCCGCAGATGCGCTACTGGTCTATCAAACGCTGATTCAAGTCGAGCAGCAGTCCTACAACACCTACGGCATCATGACCGCCTACGAAAAAATTGCCCAATTGCACCAGGCCCAGGGCGAAACCGCAGAGGCGATCGCTGCTTATCAGTCCGCCCTTTCTCTGGCGCAGCAGCTCGACTATGCCAGCCGCGTTAGCGCCTACACCGCTCAAATTCAAACCCTCAGCGGCAGCTAACATCAGTTCAATCTCTTGAGTCATCCGTTAAACGGTCGTTAAACGGTTTGTCATTAAAAACTGCGGCTGTTACTGAGATATCTTTGAGGATATCTTTGAGTCAGCATAGAGTTCAGCGTGTAGCTCTACTGTGTACACAGATCTCGATTGGTTGCGTCAGGCTCCGAAAGATCCCCCTAAATCCCCCTTATCAGGGAGGACTTCCGATCCCCCCCCTTGCTCAAGGGGGGCTAGGGGGGATCAAAGCATCGCCGCTCAAACAAGACTTGGGTGTACACACTAGCAGCGCATCGAGAAAGTCATTGAGCTTGTCGAACGTCCTTGTCGAAAGTCTGAACCCAGCTTGCCCTTTAGAACTGCCACAGCGTAACTGCCATGCCCTTGATCAAGATCCAAACCTCCGTGTCTTGTCCTACGTTGACCGAAGTGGAAGAACTGTTGAAGACCCTGTCAGACAGTCTGGCAAAGCACACAGGCAAGCCCGAATCCTATGTAATGACTGCGTTTGAGTCGGATGTGCCCATGACCTTTGGGGGCACGCTCGATCCGGTTTGCTATGTGGAAGTGAAAAGTGTGGGTTCCTTTAACCCCGCCCAAACCAAGTCCATGAGCCAGGAGTTTTGCCAGATTATCAGTGCGACGCTGGGCGTGCCTGGAAACCGCACCTATATTGAGTTTTCTGAGGCCAAGGGCTATCTCTGGGGCTGGAACGGGGCGACCTTTGGCTGATGCCCGCCCTGCCGCTGACCGGAATCAGCCCGCTGAACCCAACCTGCCGAATCTAGGGCCCCTGAAAACGGGGAAACCGGGCTGAGATGCTCCGGAAGTCCCCCTTACTAAGGGGGATTTAAGGGGGATCGACTCAGGGCAATCAGTGACCCAGGAAGTTTTAAGACCCTGCCTAGAATCTGAAGTGCGTCCCTCAAATCCGCAAGGCCTGTTTTAGCAAGCTGGGAATATCGGACGGGCGATCGGCAACGGGAACGCCTGCTTTTTGGAAGGCGGTTACTTTGCTGTCAGGTGTGCCGATTTCGCTGCCCCAGCCCGCCACCAGGGAGGCAATGATAGCCCCAGCGTGGCCCATGCGATGATTCTTGGGCGCGGTGCGTCCGGCAATGTAGGCGATTACGGGTTTATCGATCGCCTCGACGATGTAGCGGGCTGCTTCTTCTTCACTGTTGCCCCCAATTTCGCCCACTAGCACGATCGCCTCGGTCTGGTCGTCTTCGTCCAGAATTTGCAGCCACTGCTGAAAGGAAGAGCCAACGATGCGATCGCCCCCAATACCTACTGCAATCGACTGGCCCAGTTCCGCCTGTGTCAGATGCAGCGCGATTTCGTGGGTGAGCGTGCCGCTGCGGCTGATCAGCCCGATACGTCCGGGAGAATACAACTCGGCAGGGTACGTGCCTAACAAAATCTTGCCAGGGAGGATAATGCCGGGGCTATCGGGCCCGACGACCAGCGTATCGGTGCGCTCAGCAATATGCAGCAGCTTCACCATGTCCAGCGGCGGCACGCCCTCCGTCACCAGCACCAGATGCCGAATCCCAGCGGCGATCGCCTCCAGCGCCGCATCCAGCATCCGATACGGCTCCATCAGGATTACTGTCACATCCATCGGGCCAGCGGTTGCTAAGGCCTGTTCCACCAAGTCGAACACAGGCACACCCTCTAGCACTTGCCCACCGTGCCCCGGCGACACCCCAGCCACGATCGACGTGCCATAGGCCCGCATTCGCGTCGTGTAGAGGCTTCCCAGAGCGCCCGCAATGCCTTGCACCAGAACTTTACTTCTTGCCGATAAATCCATGTCTGATAGAGCGTTTGGGTTTGAGAGTTAGGATTTGTGAAACTTGAGCCTTGAGAAGAGACGGGCAAAATGCGAAACGCCTGCCCAGAGGCAACCCTACCGCCCGACTCCGGCTCCCTCACTGAGGGCGATCGCTTTGGTGAGGGCCTCATCCAGCGAATCCAGAACAAACAGCATTGACAAGTCTAGGGCAGCGAGTTGCTCACGGGCTGCTGCCGCATGGGCCCCGCCCAGCCGCACAACAAGGGGAACGCTGACGGGCTGGCGCTGCTGCTTCAGGTAGCGGGCGATCGCCCCGGCAACCGCATTGCAGGTTTCTGCGCCGCCCAGCAAGTTGAGCAATACGCTCCGCAGCCGCTGGGTCTGCAAGATCCAGTCCAGCCCTTTTTCTAGGCGATCGCATAGCGTATCGGGCGGCAGCCGATAGGACGACTCTCCCCCCAAGTTCAGACAGGCCGACGGCTGTCCACCCGCCCGATCGACCAGATCGAGTGTCGCCATCGTCAGCCCCGCCCCGTTGCACAAGATGCCCAGGCTGCCAGGAAACAGCATGGGATTCAAGTTGGGCAGATCAAAGGCGCTGGCGGCCAGTCCGCTACAGGTTGGGCCCATTGCCAGGGTGGAGTGGGAGGGACGATGCGCGGAGTGATCCCTGCGGCCCCCCACCGACTGCATCACCGGTAAATCTGGATGTCGCTCCAGTGCTGCATCGTTCACAGCGACCTTGCCATCCAGTGCCATGACTTCCCCAGCCGGATTGACCGCCAGGGGGTTGATCTCGACCAGATCCAGGTCATAGGTCAAAAACAGGCGATACATTTTCTCGACGATCGCGCTGACGGACTCGATTAGCCCACCCGATAGCCCCATATTGATCGCCAATCGCCGCGCATAAAAGGGCGAAAACTCTCCATCCACCAGCACCTGCTGAATTTGTCGCGAGGTTGCCTCCAGCGCCATGCCCCCTTCCCGCGACCCCAGCAGCAGCGGCCGCCGCAGCGATGGATCAAGCACCACTGCCAGATAGAGTTCCTGGTCTGGCTCATACTTTGCCTCCGCCAGCAGCACTTCTGGATATTGCCCTAAAATCGGCAGGTAGAAAATCGCCTGAGCCGCCGCCACCGCATCAATTGTGTTTTCTGCAAAGCGCACGCCGCCTGCCTTACCACGCCCCCCCGCATACACCTGCGACTTCAGCACAATGGGATAGGGAATCCGCAACTGTTTCAAGTCCTTAGGATGGTCAATCCGCTGCGACGGCAGGATGGGAATGCCAACTTTCTGAAATAGATCCTTTGCCTGATATTCGAGGAGATCCATAGAGGAGAGAAAGGGGAAAGAAAAGGTTGAGGAAGGAAGGAGGTGAGGGAGGGAGGTTAGTTGCTGACGGCTTGAACACTCCCTTGTGCCCCCAAGACGGCCAATCGCATAATCTCAGGAAAGATTGCAAGAAAGAAGATTGCAAGAGAGATCTAAATATAGACCAGAAAACGGCTGAGCAATGGTGTTCTACTGCTACTTACATGGGTTTGCGTCGAGTCCTAATTCTGCCAAGGCGCGGGATTTGGGCGATCGCTTTCGGGCGGCTGGGCTGTCTCTAGTCATCCCCGATTTGAACCAAAATGACTTTGCCCACCTGACGCTCAGTCGTCAAATTGCCCAGGTCGAAGCGCTACTGCCGCCCCCGCCGGAGCCTGTGGTGCTGATTGGGTCGAGCCTTGGCGGGCTAACGGCGGCCTGGCTGGGCGATTTGCAAAGCGATCCCTGCGGGAATCGCCATCCCCAGGTGCAAAAACTGGTGCTGCTGGCTCCGGCATTTGGGTTTCTCGATCACTGGCTGCCTCGCCTAGGGACGGAGCAGGTAGCGCAGTGGCAAGAGACAGGCTTTCTGTCGGTTTATCATTATGGCGATCAGGCAATGCGGCCGCTGCATTATGGATTTGTCTCGGATGCAGTGATGTATGATCACTCCACGCTGAAGCGGCCAGTGCCCACGCTGATTTTGCACGGGATACGGGATGACGTAATTCCAGTCCAGTCCAGCCGAGATTACGCCGCAACTCGCCCCTGGGTTACGCTACTGGAACTGGATAGTGACCATGCGCTGACCGACCAACAGGATGCCATTTGGCAGGCCGTCCAAACATTCTGTGAAATTGATTTAGAACTAAGCTAGTGGGGGGTGTTGCCCCTCGTGCCTGAATGCTAGAGCCGCTCAAGCTGCCTAGAATTGAAAAATAGTCATCTTAGGGCACTGACATACTTGAAACAGCAAACTTACTGCCCTCATCCCCCAACCCTTTCTCCCAAGCAGGGAGAAGGGGAGCCAGACATAGGTTTGAAGTCCCTCTCCCGGAGCAGGAGAGGGATTTAGGGTGAGGGCTGAAATTGCTGCGTGAAGTATGTTAGTGCCCATCTTAGGGGGAAATCCGCGCCGCGCATCTAGTAGCGTAAATTCACTCTAAAATCCTGACTACTATAGGACTTACGCAGTTGGAGGATTTCTCGCGGGCGCAGCCCGCAAGAAATCCTCCAAAGCCCAGAAGACTGATCGCAAGTGTGTAAGTCCTGTACTAGATGAAATGGGTCGATGAAATGGGTGTTCGATGGGCATTTATAACCTAGAGTTACTGAGGTGAAAACGGGCGTGATGGTATTCTCCGCTGGGCTACGGTGTCTCAGTCTGCAATCTTGACCTGGAGTTTCATGCGCTGCTCTGCGGTTCTGCTGCTGACTGTGATTTCTTCTGTGGGACTCGCCGCCGATTTGCGAGGGGTTTCTGCTAGCTTGCCTTGGGGTTCTGTTGCAGCAGCCCGCTCTGGTGTGGAAAAGGCGCAGGCTGACCAAGCGATTCGCGAAGCGATCCCTGTGGGAATCGCCCCTGCATTTTCCCTTGCCCAATCCAGCCAACCTGCCGACCCCTCTAGCACTCCTTCGCCCTCGCCGCCAGAGCTACTGGGCTTGGGCAGCCGAGGTGCGGCAGTGCAGGAGTTGCAAACCACGCTCAATCGGCTGGGCTATTACTATGGCGCAATCAATGGCGAGTTTGGCAAAGAAACGCAGACTGCGCTGCTGACCTTTCAGAAAGAATCGGGGCTGGTGGCGACGGGCGAACTAGACGACCCCACCCGCGCCAGACTGCGGCAGGCCCGAGTGGAACTGTTGGGTGATGAAGCGCCGCTGTTTGGTGGGACAGACGTGCCTGCTGGTGAAATAGGCCCAGATGAGGCGGGTGTGGAACCGTCAGAGTTGCCAGTGGGTGAGTCTGGCGAAGTTGCTGAAGCGCCGCCGAGTGAGCTAGCAGAATCGGGGCCAGAGACGGGCGAATCCGCAGACTGGATTGGCTGGGCAGGACTGCTGGTGGGGCTGGCGATCGCCATTGGGGTCATCTACAGCCAGTTGCGCCAGAGTCGGCTGGGGACGCTGGAAACAGACGGCGGGCCTGTGCTCGACGGGGCCGGCGGCTCAGGGGTAGGCGTGCCGTTAGAGCCGCCGCTCAATCCAGGCTGGTCGCGGGCAGCGGCAGAGTCGGCCGCCCCAAGCAACCTCGCCACAGGTCAGGCCGCTACGGGTCATGCCGCCATAGGGAATGGCGATGCACCGCCACAGGCTCCACCTGCGACTTCTGAGGTCGTGACCCGCGTGACCCGCGCTGAACCCTCCCCACAGCCTGATCCAAAGCCCAATATGCTGTGGGAAACGGTGGGCCCGATTGCGACGACCAGTTCCTCCCAGGCGTTGATTCCTACGCCAGCGCGATCGCCCCAGTCTGTGGATTCTCTAGCCCACGCCGCACCCGACTCAAATCCTGAAACCTCCCTAGAAACCGTCCTCACAGAAACCACCCGGCTCCAGCGCATCAGTATTGTGGATAAGCTGCTGGAAGAACTGCACAGCCCCGACCCGGCGACTCGCCGCAAGGCCATTTGGGAACTGGGTCAGGCGGGCGATTCGCGGGCAGTGCAGCCGCTAGTCGATCTGCTGGTAGATGCCGATTCGCAGCAGTGCAGCCTGATTTTGGCAACGCTGTCGGAGATTGCCCTGCGGACGCTCAAGCCGATGAAACAAGCCCTGCTCACCTCCCTGCGCGACAGCAATGCCGATGTTCGCAAAAACGCGATTCGAGACGTGACGCGCATGTATGACGTGGTAATGCAGATGAGCGACCTGCTCAGCCATGCCGCGAACGACCCCGACCCAGAGGTGCAGACGACGGCGCGTTGGGCGATCGCCCAGTTGTCGCGGGGGCGATCGCGCTCAGACTTGAACGGCAGCACAGGCACTCAAACAGACTAGACAAGCTTTCAAATTCACTGGTATCGAGAAGATTCGAGAAGATTCACGCCCGAAGTCCCAGCGCCTAGCCCCCAATCTCCGACATCACCCGATTCATCGGCACGTCCTGATCTGCCAGCCCGTGGCCCCACGGCTTCCACCAGATGCTCTTTTCAATCAACGCCTTTAGGTCATCCACGCTGGCTCCCCGGCGCAGCGGGGTCAGCAAGTCCAGTTCCTTTTCCCGCAGCAGGCAGAGCCGCAGCCGCCCGTCTGCCGTCAGCCGCGCCCGATTGCAGCCTGCACAAAACGGCTTCGTCACGGAGCTAATAAACCCCAGCGTGCCCAGCGCTCCGGGCAGTTGATAGAGCCGTGCCTCGCCATCCAGTTCTCCTTGGTTCAGCAGGTCTGGCGGTTGCAGGTGTTGCCCGATCACGCCCAGCAACTCGTCCTCGCTGACTGTGTTTTGCTGCTGAAAATCCGACACTTCCCCAAAGGGCATCATCTCGATAAACCGCACCTGCCAGGGAAATTCGTAGGTCAGCCGCGCTAGGTCTACCACGTCCTGCTGATCGTTAAAGCCGCGCACCACAACGGCATTCAGCTTCACCCGCAGCCCCGCATCGGCCGCCGCCTGCATTCCGCGCCATACGTCGTCCAGCTTTCCCCAGCGCGTAATCTGCTGAAATTTCTCTGGATTGAGCGTGTCAATGCTGATGTTGACGCGGCGCAGCCCGGCCGCAGCCAGGGGCGCAGCCAGTTGCCCCAGCAGCACGCCGTTGGTGGTCATGGCGACCTCTGGCGCATCGGGTAGGTCGGCGATAAAGCGGACGATTTCGACGATATTTTCTCGCAGGGTGGGTTCGCCGCCCGTCAGCCGAAACTTGTTGAAGCCCAGCAGCTTGGCAAAAATCGGCAGCAGTTGATATAGCTCTGCGTCTTGCAGCAGTTCTGCCCGTGGGCGAAACGTCATATTGACGGGCATACAGTAAACGCAGCGCAGATTGCACCGATCGGTGAGGGAGATGCGGAGGTAGTTGATGTTGCGACCAAAGCGATCCAGCGTCATCCAAAATCCTGAAAAATTAATCCTGCTGGAACTCCCCTTGATTAAGCTCCTGTGTACACACGTTTCGATTTTTTGCGTCACGCTCCGAGAGATCCCCCTAAATCCCCCTTAAGAAGGGGGACTTTCGATTCAGTTCTCTCTGTTGCGAAAGATCCCCCTGAATCCCCCTTAAGAAGGGGGACTTCCGAGCCAGTTCTCCCTGCGGTAGGTCACGCCTCACCCCTTACTTAAGAGGGGATCAGTTCCCCCCTTGTTCAAGGGGGTCAGGGGGGATCAAAGCATCGTCATTTAAGGAGGGAAGGACGGATCAGTTCCCCATTCTTCAAGGGGGTCAGGGGGGATCAAAGCATCGCCGCGCAAGCCTAGAAGACTTGTGTGTACACAGTAGCCTTGATTAAGGGCATTAAGGGGGCGAGGGGGGATCAGGGTTGACATCCACTAGTGCGAAAGTCCTGCCCCAACAATATCGAGCAATATTAAGCAATATCGAGCCTCGCCTTTTAAGCTTATTGACCATGTTAAGGGATGTAAGCGGGATGTTGGGGATTAGAAAAGTCTGGGGCGATCCTCTACATCTACAGCGGGGTCGGAGCTGCGGCGGATGGTGGGCTGGCGCAACCGGTTCTATAGGGAACGTTGTGCTGCGGAAAAAGCGCGATCGCACGCGGGTTGGATTAGGATCACAAAAGTAGGTCAAAGAACACAGCCCCAGGCTCTAATTTTTGCTGTAACACTCGCTGCTATCACGGCGAATACTCCGGTAAGCCTTATGCGATCCTTCTGGTCTGATCCATATCTCTGGGTTCATCTTGCAGGTCTGGCGGCAGTGCCCCTGCTGGTGGAGGTGTGCCTGGTGGGATTGGCGGTGGGTGATCCGTGGCTGCCCGTGTGGCTGGAGGTGTTGCTGGTAGCGGTGGTGGGCATTGCGCCCGTGCTGTGGATGCAGTGGAAGCGACCGTTTTGTATTTTTAGCCTGACCCCGCTGGCGCTGCGCCCCGATGCGCTGTCGGACGATCGGCGACGGATGCTGCATTTGTTTAAGGGAACCGAAGTGCAGGCGTTGGCGGGGTCGGCAGCGATCGCCCTGTTTCTCTTGCTCTGGCAACTGTTTCGCTTTGCGCCCGTGGCGACGGAAGCCGCCGCAACCCTGCCCCAAAACCGGGCGCTGGGCCTGCTCATTGCAGCCATCGCGTTTTTGCTGTGCAACCTGTTTGTGCAAGTGCCGCTGAGCGTGATTCGGGCGCTGCTGTCGAGCGATGCGGCGATCGCCCAGTTTGCACCCTATACGCCGGACGAAGTGGCGAAATCCTTCACGATTCCCGGCTTTCGGGTTAAGCAAATTGTGCCCGATTTGGTCGCCGCTGCGCCCCGCGTTCCGCCTGCAATCAAGCGCGATTCGCGAAGCAATCCCTACGGGAATCGCCCCCAGCCGCCCTCCGCTGCACCGTTGGTGGTTGACGAAGCGCTGAACGAGTCGCCCTGGGACGAATCTGAGCCTTCAGGGTCGCAGCCTCTCGCGCCGGAACTGACCCCAGACTCTGGCACTCCCGACCTTGCAATCCCGGAACCTGCAACCCCAGAACCTGCAACCCCAGAACCTGCAACCCCAGAACCGTCGCTGGAAACTTCCACCACTCTGCCTGAGCCGTTTTCTGAAGCGTTCCAAGCAGAGAACCCGCCTGAGAGAGAGGACTCGCCTGAGTGCTTCCAGCCCACGAGTGTTGTTTCGGAAGCCATTTCAGACGCACAAGCTTCGTCCGCACCCCTGTCAGATGCCGCAGCCGTGGTTTCAGAGACGATCGTTTCAGAAGTGCGGGTTTCCGCAAAGCCGCCAGACGGGGCCGCAGCGCCTTCAGACGCAGACGAGGGCATGGCAGAGATAGACGCGATGGCGGGGGCGATTGCCCAGGCAGCAGACCTGATTGCCCAGGCTCCCGAACCCCCCCCAGCAGAAGCCACGATTCTGGACACCGAAACTCTCAACCCTGGCCTGGATCTTGGAGACGATTTTGGGGGCGGTGTCGCTGCTGGGCTAGACGCTCTGGATTCCCTAGACGCGTCGGATTCCACCCCAGAACTCCCAGAACACCGAGAACTTATTGATGCCAGCGCGACAGAATTAACCCCAGAATTGACCCGCGACTCCGCAGAACCCCAAACCCTGGAAATTGTCGATGCCAGCGCTCTGTTGGCAAATCAGTCGATAGAGAAAACAGAGGAAACCACTGAGGGGGCGATCGCCCATGAGCAAAATTCCCTGGCCTCAGACCCCCTCTCCGCAGACACACCCAGCGTGGACGTAGAAGCGCTAGTCGCAGAGGCCCTGGAAGCGGTAGATGCCGAGCTGTTGCGTGAGCTACCCGATCCGCTGACCGATGTCAGCCTGACCGACGATGCAGCGTCCGAATTCGAGTCGCCAGAGCGCCCCCCCGCCGAGAACCCGTAGGCTGCTGCAAGATTTGAGTAAAGACTTAAAACTTGGGCGGGTCGAAGCTTGATCCGGCACAGCGACCGTGCTTCAAAGCACAACTCGCCCCAAAGAGTACGCTATGGTGAGAAAAGGAACAGGTTTAATCCTGAATCCTTGTGCTGCTTTTGTATGCGTTTGCATTGCGGTTACCTAGCTTTCTCTCTTTAGCTTCGTATCTTTGAGATTAAGTCTCTTGATCGTTCGCTGTGTTCTGCTCGGTTGATTGATTGCTGATCTAACGTTTGAGGCATTACTGAGATCCTATGACCAGCTCATCCACGTCTTCCAACTCGCTGCCAAATCCCTCAGTCTCAAATGACGAAACCATTTGGGAAAGCCTGAAGCAGGCGATCGCCTCTAGCTCTGGTTTCCAGCGCTGGCAGCTTGAGCGTAGCGACGAACAGTCAGCGGCTGAATTCGCAGCGGGCGATCCGCCAGTTGCAGGCGAACTCAGCACCTTACCCCTAGATCAGCGTGTTCGTCGCTACCTACGAGAAACGCTAGAAACGCTTGCCTATTGACTTTCTGAGTAAACTTCTAGAGCTTATCTAGGGCTTATCTAGAGCGATGTAAACCCTAAAAAGCGCCAAATACCGGACACGGTAATTGGCGCTTATTGCCATTGATAACAGTAGTTTATGGTTAAGGTCTTTATTAAGCTGACCTCATTTGAACTTGTATTGATCGTGCCAGGAATCTTGGGCAATCCCCGTGTTTGTTAATCATTTCTTTGGAATTTGTGTCCTGTTGTACTGAATAGTAACGAACTCGGTCGATAGCGGTGGAAAAACGGTAAAAAGGACTGATATCTTTGGCCAGATACTAGCTAGATTAAGGAAAAAATCTGCAATTAAAGCAAAATTAAAGCAAATTTGTATTGCAAGGCACACCTTGTTTGACTGCACTTCTATCTACTGAAAGTTATATGCTTTCACAAGCCTCCAATGCCTAAAGTCGTCTCGATCCACTCCTATCGGGGTGGCACTGGCAAATCTAATTTCACGGCAAACCTGGCAGCCGCGCTGGCGATGCAGGGAAACCGGGTGGGCGTGGTAGATACCGACGTACCCTCTCCGGGCATTCACAACATCTTCAGCCTGGAACCCGATGCCATGACCAAGACGCTTAACAGCTATCTCTGGGGAGAAGCGCCGATTGAGGAAGCCGCCTACGACGTGAGCGCCAATGCAGGCCTGTCTGGCGACGGAAAGGTGCTGCTGGTGCCCTCCAGCGTCAAAGCAGACGACATTGCCCGCATCCTTAAGGAAGGCTACGACGTAAAGCTGCTCAACGACGGTTTCCGCAGCCTGGTCAAAAACCTCCAGCTTGACTACCTGTTCATCGATACGCATCCGGGGCTATCGAAGGAAACCTTTTTGTCGATCGCCATTTCCCATGTGCTGATCCTGCTGCTGCGCCCCGACAAACAAGACTATCAGGGAACGGCGGTGGCGGTGGACGTGGCCCGACAGTTGCGCGTCCGCAAGATGCTGCTGGCCATCAACAAGGTACATAGCCGCCTCAACTTTGAAGCGCTGAAGCAGAAGATCGAAGAAACCTACGATGCTCCGGTGGCGGGCATCTTTCCGCTGTCTGAAGATGTGGTGCAGCTTGCTAGCGAGGGCGTGTTTTGCATGAAGTTTCCAGAGCATCCGGTGAGCCAAGAGTTTCAGCGATTGGCACAGCAGATCCAGGATACGGATTAGCGCGTGGATTCGGTGTTGCGGTCAATCCGCAAATCCTATCAATGTTGCGAATGCTGGACGAATCGCTTCTATACTCCCTCATGTTCAATTAAGAGTCGCTCCTTGTGCCAAGATTCGTCCCCAGGTTTATTTGAGGTCACTGTTTGAGGCAACTATGTTGAGGCAACTATGGTGAATATCGGAGACTTGAAATCGCTAGCAAACTCGATTCAGGCTGTGGCATCGCCATTTCGGGCTTATCTGAGCGATTTGCACGCAAAATACAAGCCTCTCAACACCGGAAAGGTTGCAGACTATATTCCAGAACTGACCCAGGCTAGACCGGAGTGGTTTGGCATCTGTGTCGTCACAACGGACGGGCGCGTGTTTGATGTGGGCGACTGCGATCAGGTGTTTACGATTCAGTCCATCTCCAAGGCGTTTGTCTATGGTCTGGCGCTGGAAGATCACGGCCGGGAGTATGTCAACAGCAAGGTAAGCGTGGAGCCGACGGGTGAGGCGTTTAATGCGATTGTGCTGGACGAAAAGACGAATCGCCCCTATAACCCGATGGTGAATGCGGGGGCGATCGCCACCACTGACCTGATCAAGGGAGACAGCGCCACCGATCGGCTCAAGCGAATTCTGGATATGTTCCTGCGCTACACCGGACGCAAAGAAATCGACATCAACGTGCCCGTGTTTCTGTCTGAAAAAGCAACCGGACACCGCAATCGGGCGATTTCCTACCTGATGCTGAACTTTGGCATGGTGACCGATCGCATTGATGAAACGCTCGATCTGTACTTTCAGCAGTGTTCCATCTTGATCAGCGCCCGCGACCTGGCGATGATGTCGGCTACGCTGGCCAACGGGGGCGTGAACCCAATCACGGGCGATCGCGCGATCGATGAGCATTATGTGCAGGACGTGATTAGCGTCATGCTGACCTGCGGCATGTACGACTATTCCGGCGAGTGGGCCTATCGCGTGGGGATGCCTGCCAAGAGCGGGGTCGGCGGTGGCATCACTGCGGTCGTGCCCGGAAAGCTGGGCATCGGCACTTTTTCGCCCCTGCTCGACGAGAAGGGCAACAGCGTCCGGGGTATCAAAGCCTGCGAAGACCTGTCCCGCGACTTTGGGCTGCACTTATTTAACGTCGCCAAGGCAGAGCGCGATCTCTACGACTGGATCGAGAGCCGCGACGTGCCAGACGGCTGGTAACTCTTGGCGGCTAGCTGGTCATTGAGGGTTAGCTATTTAGAGGGTTAGGTATTTAGGCCGTTAGATATCTCAGACAGAGCGTGACTTGAGCAGCCAGGACAGGAGCGAGGGCATTAGAGTAGTGGGTGATGGCGTATGGTGTGGTGAAGTGATGGCGTGATGGAGCCATCCAGCAATCTCCAACCCCTCGTTTCCCCTCTGTGTCCCAATCCCAAACCGCTCATGTTCCTGTTTCTTTCCAAACTCCTGCCGCTGTTCATTTACCCAGTTGGGCTGGCGTGTGTGCTGATGCTGGTGGCCCTGGCAACGCTGTGGAAGCGGCCGCGGCTGGCCGCAGTGTCTCTGGTGCTGGCGCTGGCCAGCCTGCTCTTGGGCAGCAATCTGCGGCTGTCCAACGCGCTGACACAATCCCTGGAGTGGCAGCATATTCCTGAAGGAGAGTTGCCGCGTGCTGGGGCGATCGTGGTGCTGGGGGGCAGCCTGAAGCCGCATATTCCGCCGCGCCCGTCGATTGATGTGATGGAGCCGGGCGATCGCGTCTTGTATGGAGCCGAGCTATATCGCCAGGGCAAAGCGCCGCTGGTGATTATGAGCGGCGGGCGAATTTATTGGAAAGGCGGCGGCCCACCCGAATCGAGCGACATGGCAAAGCTGGCGCAGGATTTGGGCGTTCCCTCCTATGCCATTCTGGAAGATCAGACCTCGCTCAACACCTACGAAAACGCCGTGAATGTGAAAAAGATTTTGCAAGAGCGGGGCATTCAGCAGATCTTGCTGGTCACGTCGGCGATGCATATGCCGCGATCGCTCAAAATTTTCCAAAAGCTGGGCATTGACGCAATTCCTGCACCCACCGACTTCTTTGTCAGCAATCAGGAACTCGAAGAAGTCGATAACTCTTGGCAGGCGATGATTCTTAATGTCATGCCCGATGCCGACCGTCTCCAGCAAACCACCCGCGCCCTCAAGGAATATATTGGGCTGCTGGTCTACCGACTGCGGGGGTGGCTCTAGGAGTGACCATGCCGGAACCCATCTTCTACCGCCGCATTCTGCCGCCCCCTGAAACCGAGGCGCAGGAAATCCTGCAAAGCCACTACGCAGCCTACGAGTTCTATCGCGAGGTGCGCTATCGCGAGGCCTTTGAGCAGTATTGCCAGTGGTACGCCGAAACGGCTGCCGAAAATCAGCGGGATCTTGCCCAGATGCAGCGGGAGCTAAATTTCTTTGGATGGCTGAACCGACGGTCGGACAAGCCTACCTTCCCTGAGCCTGAAACGGAAGTCTACGACTTAGGCTTGGATGCTAGCTGATGACCTCCAGCTCCGTTTCGCGCAGATGGGCTTTGAATTTTTTGGTGAACTGAACCAGGACTGGGAAGTTGGCGCTGATGGCTTTGCCCTGCCAAGTATTGGCCAGTCCGACAACTTCACCCTCCTGCCCTTTGAGGTCAAAGGGTTCGTTGCGATGTTCGGGATGGTGGTAAACAATGACTGATTCAGTCACCCGGACGCGATCGCCAGCCTTCATAGTGTTCCAAGGGTTTCAAAGAGTGTCTTATACAAAGCAGGCTGACTTGTAACAAGCCAGCAATTTCTGAGAGGTGCTTAGCAAAACAGCATCTCTCATCATCTCACAGGATGATCCTTCAGCCTAAGGCTGGGTGTTGATGGAATCCATTGGGTCGCGGGTTGCAGGCTGATCGACCGGGGCGCTGGGCCAGAGGCGCGGCGTTTGGCGAGTGTGCATCTGCCGCCAGATTTGCACACCTGCGGCTCCCAGCGTCAGCAGCGTGATGCCCAGCAGCAGCACCGTGATCCAGCGATCGCCCTTAGGACGCGGTTTTGCTGGAGTTGGCGCGTCGAGGGTGTTGTCAAACAGCAGGGCCCGCGAAGCCTGAGATAGCTCCACATCGGCATCCGGGGCGGGCTGGGGCATGGCGGTGGCGATCGCCCGCTCCGTCATCGTCGGGTCGAACACCGTCGGGTCGAACACCGTCGGGTCGAACAGTTTTGGAGCCTGCGCCGTCACGCGGCAGCGCATCACCACCACCGAGGCGTTGTCGTGGCCGTTGCGCTGGTTGGCGTGTTCCAGCCAGGTTTGCACGGCCTGTTGCGGCGTAAGTTGGTCATTGAACAGCAGTTGCGTCACTTCTGGCCCCAGGGCTTCGACCCAGCCGTGGTCGCTGAGGCCGTCGGTACACAGCAGCAGCACGCCGTCTTCGTCAATCATGAAACGCTGCACCGTGGGATAGAGGCGATCGCCTTCATGAATCCCTACGGCCTGCGTCAGAGCGCCTGCGTTGGGATACTTGCGGGCTTCGGCATGGGTGGCGCGAGACAGGCGCACCTCCCGCCCAGCCAGGTCATCGTCTAGCGTGAGCAACTGGCAGCGCTCCGGCGTAATCCAGTAGGCGCGGCTATCGCCCACATTGAGCAGATAAAGCTCCTGGGCAGTGCCACCGTTGATCCGCTGGGGCAGATGCAGGGCCAGGGTGAGGGTCGTGCCCATGCGCTGGCGCGACTGGCGCTGCTGGCTGTCGTTTTGGCTGGCGATGAGGTTGTTCACCACGCGGGCGATCGCCTCTAGCTGCTGCATCACCACGTCTGGCGACAGCACAGTGGTTTCCTCGGCCACTTCATACAGCAGCGCCCGCAGTTGCATCACGAGCGATCGCACAGCCATCTGGCTAGCCACCTCGCCGCCCGCGTGGCCGCCAATGCCGTCGCAGACAATGCCCAGCCCAGAGAGCAAATCGGGCGGACTCTGGAGCCAGGTGAGGCTGGTTTCTGCCGAGTGCTGGGCTGGCGGATAGCAGGCATCTTCGTTGTGGGCCCGCTGAGGGCCTGCCGTCGTGCCACCGGCCACCGCCAGCTTCAGCGCCAGTTGGGTCGATTGTTGCAGCAGCAGGTCGTTGAGCTGGAGGGCGATCGCCCGCAGTCCCTCTGGCGTGTCGGCAATGGGCTGCTGCATTTGCTCACAGAGCGATCGCACGGAGTCTGCCACCTGGATTTGCAGAGCCCCCAGCCAACCCAGCCAGCACGCCGCCAGATCCGCCAAGGACGGCTGACCCCCCGGATGCAGCCGATCGGGAATTAGCTCCCGCAGGCGTACCCGCCACCCCTCCACCCGCAAGTTGTCCGGCATCAGCAGACTGGCCGCCACGCCATAGTCGCGCAGCGGGGCCCACAGGTCGAGGATTTGCCACAGCCAGTAGACCTGACGAGTCGGAGACGCAGCCGCAAAACTGGGGGCGATCGCCGGAAGCAGTTTTCCGGCCCCGTCGATGGGCCCATTTTCCAGCAGCATCAGCCGTTGCCCCCCGTGCCAGCCAAAGCCAAACAGCACGGGCACATGCAGCCGATGGGGAAACAGGTGGAAATAGGGCAGCGCCTCCTCGGGCCAGGGCTGCGGCAGGTCGGGCGCAGCGGCGGGCTGCGTATCTAGCCACACCCTCGGAGACACGGCTCGATAGCGTCCCGACGGAGACACATGGGCCGGATTCACCCCCTCGCTCTGCCCGACAACCCAGAGATAGCGATAGGTCAGCGGCCGCCCACAGCGTTCACACAGCGATTGATCCGCAGGATTGTCGTGTTGACAATCTGCCTGGGCACACTGGATGCGGGTGGACAGCAGCGCCGTCGGACGACGCGAAGGAGGTGAAGAGGAGATCATAAGCGTGATAGAGGCGTTCGACGCTGAGCTAATTAACAGGGTCTATCAGACTGGGCGACGGATTGTGAATGCCTTGCCCATCGGGCACGATCCTCTAAATTCCCGACCAATCGTTAAGCCATCATTCAAATCTTCTGATTTTGGAACGGGGTCGTTCAAGATGGAATAAGTCAGGATAGAAGGGGAGTGAAAGGCATCTCAGCAAGCCCGACTAGGGCAGCCCTTAACTAGCCAAAGATAGCGCCAATTCCAAAAAACGCGACAACTCCGGTCGAATGTTGCAAACGTGGCTAGGCAGTGTCTTAAAACTTTCTAGGTCGTTGATTGCCTTGAGTCGATCCCCCTAAATCCCCCTTGTTAAGGGGGACTTGCGGAGTGGTTCGGCTCAGTTCCCCCTTTTTTAAGGGGGGCGGGGGGGATCAAAGGGTTTTAAAACACGCCCTAGATTCAAGCGGCTAGATTCAAGCGGCTGAATTCAAGCAGCTAGATTCAAGCGGCTGGGTTCAAACAGGCAGACGCTCAAACCCGCAAACCAATCCCCCAATCCGAGCGCGTCCCAGGGTTTGTGCAGACGTTACCCAGATTTCACGCAGAACCGGCTGAAACATTGCCACCCGCAGTCTGAACCCAGCGGCTCGTTCAACGGCCGTCCATCTGGAATATTGCCAGCGTTTTTTGTAGCTATCCGTAGTATCGAAAGTGTCGTAATGAACCCGTGACAGCGACGTGTTGGATTTAAGCGGGGACGGTTGCATTCCTTGCATTCATGTCCTCTGCATAACCCTCTGCTCCTAGAAACATAGTCCTCTTCGTCAACAGAGTCTTTTCGTCCACAGAGTCTTGTTGAAAAGTCTCTCAACCAAGCGTTCTCCTGGCTTTCTTCTTGTATCGTTTGTCCTTCTCTCTCGGATAACGGCTGATGACCATGAGTCCTAGCGTGATTTGGCTAATTGCAGGCATCGTCCTCTGCATGATGGAGGTCGTCCTGCCGACCGCGTTCGTGGAATTTGTGATGGGAATTAGTGCGCTGATTGTTGCCTTTGTGGCGCTGTCGGTGCCGCAGGTTAGCCTTCAGGTAATTCTCTGGCTGGTGCTGTCGGTGTTGCTGGTGGTGCTGTCGCGCCGATTCATCCCGCAGCGGCGATCGCGCTTGATCGAAGATTCTCACGAAGCGCGGACGCTGACCTCGATTCCCCCTGGCGAAACGGGGCGGGTGATCTACGAAGGCAACTCCTGGCAGGCCCGGTGTGAGGACGAAAATCTGGCGATCGCCGCCGATCAAAAAGTGGTGGTGGTGGAGCGTCGGGGCACGACGCTCATCGTGTTGCCAGAGCATCTGGTGCGCCAATGAGGTCAAGTCATTGGGCAAGTCGCTTGAGGGCAAGTCGCTTGAGGATAAATCGCTGAGGGCAAGTCGCTGCGGATGAATCGCTGCGGGTAAGCCGCGGATTGGTTTCTCTAATCACATTTGGATTCACATCAGATTCACATTGGATTTTGGAGGTTTTGCATGGAAAGTTTTTTCGCCGCTCTGATTGCGCTGGTGTTGGGTACGGCTGGGCTGTCTAGCTCTGTCAAAATTGTGAACCAGGGGAACGAAGCCCTGGTCGAACGCCTCGGCAGCTACAACAAAAAGCTGAAGCCCGGTTTGAACTTTATCCTGCCCTTTGCCGATCGCATCGCGTTTCAGGAAACGATTCGGGAAAAGGTGCTGGATGTTCCGCCCCAGCCGTCGATTACCAAGGACAACGTTTCGATTACGGTGGATGCGGTGGTCTATTGGCGGATTGTGGACATGGAAAAGGCCTATTACAAGGTGCAAAATCTCCAGGCGGCAATGGTGAACCTGGTGCTAACCCAGATTCGCGCCGAGATGGGCAAGCTGGAGCTAGACGAAACCTTTACCGCGCGATCGCAGATTAATGAAATCCTGCTGCGAGAGCTAGACACCGCCACCGACCCTTGGGGTGTGAAGGTGACTCGCGTGGAACTGCGCGACATCGTGCCGTCGAAAGCGGTGCAAGAGTCGATGGAACTGCAAATGTCCGCTGAGCGACGCAAGCGGGCGGCGATTTTGACCTCGGAGGGCGATCGAGAAGCAGCCGTGAACACTGCCCGAGGCAAGGCGGACGCGCAGGTTCTTGAAGCAGAGGCAAACCAGAAAGCCGTCGTGCTGCGAGCCGAAGCCGACCAAAAAGCGGCTGTGCTGAAGGCCCAGGCCGAGCGCCAGGCCGCCGTGCTAAAGGCTCAGGCCACCGCCGAAGCCATCGGCATCGTCACGCAAGCCTTGAAAAACGACCCCCGCGCGATGGAAGCGGGACAGGTTCTGCTGGCGCTGGGCTATCTCGATATGGGCAACACCATCGGCAAGAGCGACAGCAGCAAGGTGATGTTCATGGACCCCAAGAGCATCCCCGCCGCGCTGCAAGGCATGTTGTCGATGGTGGACGAGAAAGAGGGCTAGGGATTCAGGGTTTGGGGGGCAGCCGCCTTGTGCTGAACGGCATCAACCGGCATCAAATAGGCTGTAGCAAATAGGCTGTAGCAAATAGGCTCTAGCAATTATAGATAGGCTGTAGCAAGTCGGCTGTATTGTAGGGTGCTGCTGGGTGTAGCCGCAACGCACTCGCTCCGTCGGGCGTTGATGCATTTCCCCAGCGCTCGCATATCCTGTAAAACCTATCCTAATAAAGAATAAAGTGCAGGATTAAAGTGCAGGATTCCTCGCTTTGACCCCTGACCCCTGACCCGAAATCCGTTTTCTCAAACGCGCGATCGCCGCATGGATGCCCAGGTTTTAAAGCAAATTCACCTCCTCCATCAGCAGGCCGCCTCGCTGCTGGTTTACCCATCGGTGCTGCGGCAAGAGCCAGGGCAGGCGTTGCTGCGGCTGTTGGCGGCGCTGGGGCGATCGCCCGCCGACCGGGTAGACCTCCTGAGGGCCTATGGCGACTGGTTTTATACGCTGGCGACTCGTCAGCAAAGCTGGCAATCGCACCTGCTGGATCAGATTTTGCTAGACGACAACCCCTTTACCCAGGCGACTCAGCGAACCGACCTAAGCGACCTGCCGCAACCCCTAGTGGCCGCCGCCGCCGCCGACCTGCGATCGCTCCAGGCGCTTTATACCACCTGCACGGGCGATCGCCTGGGGCAATGGCTGGCGATCGCCGCAGGGCTGTCCCTGCCGCCCGTCAGTTGGGGCGCAGCCGACGACCCCAAAGCATCCGCCAGCCCGCAAACCCAAACCATTCGCGCCCAGTTTCAAGCCGCCGCCGATTGGGCCAGCCTATTGCCCGATTTGGCGCAACACTACCGCAGCGCGGGCGTGGGCGACTATGCCCGCTATCGTGCCTTTCGCTGGCAAGGTGGTCGGCTAGAGGGCATCCCCCATCCCGACCCGATTTCGCTCAATGCGCTGGTGGGCTATGAGCGGCAAAAACAGCAGCTTTTGCAAAATACTGAGGCGCTGCTAGCAGGCGCTCCGGCGCTGAACGTGTTGCTCTATGGCAGCCGGGGCACGGGCAAGTCGTCGCTGGTGAAGGCGCTGCTGAATCAGTATGGCGATCGCGGCTTGCGACTCATCGAAGTCAGCAAGGCAGAACTGGCGAACTTGCCGGACATTTTGCCGCTGCTGCGCGATGTGCCGCAGGCGTTTATTCTCTTCGTTGATGACCTATCTTTTGAAGAAGATGACGAAGCCTTCAAGGCGCTAAAGGTCGTGCTAGAGGGCAGCGTAGTCGCGCGATCGCCCAATGTCGTGGTCTACGCCACCTCCAACCGTCGCCACCTGATCCGCGAGTTTTTTGGCGATCGCCCCCGTCCCAGCGATGCCGACGAAATCTACAGTTGGGACACGGTGCAAGAAAAGCTGTCCTTTGGCGATCGCTTTGGGCTGACGCTCACCTTTGAACCCGCCGACCAGGACACCTACTTAGAAATTGTGCGCCATCTTGCCCGCCAAAATGACCTCCCGCTCGACCCCAAAACGCTGGAATTTCAAGCCCTCCAATGGGCAACCCAGCAAAATGGGCGATCGGGCCGCACGGCCCGCCAGTTTGTCGATTGGGTTCGCAGCACTAGCCTGCTGTCCGTTGAAACGGGTTCCCAGAAAGCATAAAGTGATGTGGGTTTTAGATTTTAGATTTGCGATTTTGGATTGCCTGTCGAGCATTTGCAGAGCCTCTAGCATTCTCATTCCTAGGCAATGTCTTAAAACTTTCTAGGTCGTTGACTGCCTTGAGTCGATCCCCCTAAATCCCCCTTGTTAAGGGGAACCTCCGGAGCGGCTCGGCTCGGTTCCCCCCTTTTTTAAGGGGGGCTAGAGGGGATCTTTAAGGGGGCTAAAGGGGGGAGCAAAGGGTTTGAAAACACGCATAGCGCAACTGAGGCGTAGGGATCTTGAACATGTATCCTCAACTGCTTTACTAAAAAGGCTACTTCCGGGCAGCCAGCACAATTCTAAACAGCATTTTTATAGATGGATCTATGGGTAAATCCGTGAATTCTTGCGTAAATTTGCAAATGATTGCGTATCCGTGAGCATACGGGATCTTAACCTTCTCTAAACCAGAGAATTACCCTGTCTTTAGGTCCAGATTCTAGATTGAGAGGGCACGCTCACACAAGGGAGTTCAATATGCTTCAGTCATTCGCCCTGGAAGTTCCCAGCCAGTCAGATTTGCGCTTGTTGTTGGAGAAACTTTATCAGGGCAGAAGCTTGCAGTCCTTCCGCGCAGGGCAAGACATCCCGCTCACGCCACATGAAGTCTGGGTGGTTTGCCGGGGCGTAGTGCAGTTGGGTACGTTTTATGACACAGGGGACGAGGCGCTGCTGGGGCTGGCTTCCGCTTCGATGCCGTTTGGGCTGCCGCTGACGCTGATTCGTCCCTATCACGCCACCGCGCTGTCGGATGTAGACTTAATGCGCCTCACTTGGTCGGAAGTGGAACAGTCTCCTATGCTGGCGCAGGGCATTTTTCAACACATGGCGCGGCGGCTGCGGCAAACGGAGGCCGTGCTGGCAATGGTGGGCTATCGTCGAGTCGAAGATCGGCTGCGGCATTTGCTGGTGCTGCTAAAGCGGGAAGTGGGACAGCCTACTCCGGAGGGAACCCGCCTGAGCGTCCGCCTGACCCATCAGCAGCTTGCCAACGCCATTGGCACGACTCGCGTCACAGTTACGCGCCTGATCAGCCAACTGCGGGAAGAGGGCTGGCTCTTGATCGATCGCGATCGCCACATCGTCTTGCTGCCCTACGCCAACGTGTAATCGTCCGGCGCTGAACTAGTTGCTCCGCCGTTCTAGCGCGAGGGGGCTTGGGTTTTGGAATATACCTTAATATAATACCTTAATATATCTTTACCGACTCTGGGATAAGAAAAACCTGGGCCCTAGCGTAAGCAGGGGCGATCGCACGATGGATAGGGTCGCCAGCACAACTCATCAGGGCAATTGACGGGGGCGATCGCATCCAGTACAATCGTCCATCAAGCTGCCCGTTGGTTCCCTTCGACGCAGCTCACTTTCCCCCGAAATTTTGGTCGTTTAGTCACCTACGGTGTCGGTAGATGCGGCAAACATCTACCAACACCTGACCCCTCGACAGTCTGTGCCTGTCTCAGGGCTGCGTCCATTGTAGGCCGCCCTGTCCCAGCGCTTCACGTCCGTGGGCGGCCAACATTTCGGGGTTTCCTACCCCACTCGTTTCCAGGAGGAAACCCCAAATGCTGACAATTCAATACACCTGGTCGTCCCCACGCTCGGAGGCGACCCAGTTTTCGCTGCCCCCGCTCACCTGCGAACTGCCCCACCGTCGCCGCCTGCGCCACTGCATCATCGGCCTCCCTGAAGATGCCCAGATGGCGATTGACCGGCTCCACCTGCTCCGCTATGCCGAACGCTTCGAGTGGACGCACGCCCTGGATTTCCCGCCCCACGGCATCGTCCTCGACGGTCGCCCTGGCGAAGTGCTGCGCTACCTCCATCGTGAAATCCGCAGCAATCCTGGTGCAAACGAGTAAGAACAGATAAGGAGGATTTTGGGTTTTGGATTTTAGCAGGGCATCCCCTCACTCCAAAATCCAAAATCCCCACTCCAAAACTCAACCCGTCCAAACACCCCTAAAGCCCTCTCCTGCACTCACCCATCCAACGGACTCCGTACCTCTCGTCCACCCCGATTCAGTGTACGGGTATAAATTCCTCACGGTCTTTGCCGTGATTCTGAAAACATACGGAAAATGTCGGTTTAATTGCCCTGGGGCGGATGTTATACGGCAAGTTTCGGTTTAATTCCCCAACATCCGGAATAACCCGACGGTTTCCGTATAACACCCCCAGATGGGCAGTTATCCAGAAACTTTCCGTCTAATAATATTGTTAGCCCTCAGCGCCCTGGTTCTGTCAGCTTCCGGTGGGGGTCAGCGATTCGCCCCCCAAATTGCGAAGGTTCAGTTCTTCGAGGTCTGGGTCAAGCTGCACACTCCCAGCCGCTTTCGGGTCGGCCGCAGAGGTGGAGTAGCGATAGACTTCGGTCAGTGTGCAATGCCCCAAAAGTATCTGGGGGGGCGATCGCCCAAAGGTGTCGGTGCTGCCAGATGAAGGGCGATCGCCCAAAGATGTCGGTGCTGTGAAATGAAGGGCGATCGCCGAGAAGTTGTGGTGTTGGGAGATAAAGGGCGATCGCTCGTGCCTGGGCCTGAATCTGAGCTGTTTGGGTTGGCGTTCAGAAGGTTCTCTTGATGAAGGGGGCTGCTCAAGGTGTAGCCTTATCTCAAAATGATCTGATATCCAGCTCTAGACGCTGACGCTCTAACACCTTCCAAATGGCGATCGCCCTCCTGCTCCATCAACAGGCTGCCGAACGTCCCGATGCGCCCGCGATTATCGACGGGAAGACGCGGGAAACAGTGTCTTTTGCAGTGCTAGAGCGACAGTCGGTGCAGATTGCGGAGCAGTTGCAGCGGGCAGGGTTGCAGGCAGGCGAGGCGGCGCTGGTGCTGGTGCCTGTGTCGGCGAGGCTGTATGCGGTGCTGCTGGCGCTGTTTCGGCTGGGGGCGATCGCCCAGTTCATCGACCCTGCCGCCGGACTCGACCACCTAGAACGCTGCTGCACCTTGCACCCGCCCCGCGCCCTGATCGCCACGCCCAAAGCACACCTGCTCCAGCTAAAATCTGCTGCCCTCCGCCGCATTCCCCTAAAGTTCTCAACTCACCGCCTCTTTTCTGCCACGGCCCCGCTAGATCCTGCCTCCCCGCCCGCGCTTCCCGCTGCCACCCCTGCCCTGCTCACCTTCACCAGCGGCAGCACGGGCCAGCCCAAAGCCGCCCTCCGCACCCACGGCTTTCTGCTGGCCCAGCACCGCGCCCTGGCCCACAGCCTGCACCTGGCTCCAGGCGAGATCGATTTATCAACGCTGCCCATTTTCGTGCTGGCAAACCTCGCGTCCGGTGTCGCCAGTCTGCTGCCCAATGTAGACTTGCGCTATCCCGGCAAGGTCAACGCCAGACGGCTGCTGCGGGATATCCGACGCTACCGACCAACGAGTACGGCTGCGTCTCCGGCGCTGTTGGGGCGATTGGCGACGGAATGCGAGGCGACGGGGCAGACGCTGCCCGAATTCCGCCGTATTTTTACGGGCGGTGCGCCAGTGTTTCCGGGGCTGCTGCAACGGCTAGCGGCGATCGCCCCCCAGGCCGAAGTCACCGCCGTCTATGGCTCCACCGAAGCGGAACCCATTGCCCACGTTGCCTATCATGAGATTCAGCCCAACGACCTAGCCCGCATGACCCAGGGAAAGGGGCTGTTGGCGGGCTATCCGGTGCCGGAAATTGCGCTGCGAATTTTGGGCGATCGCTGGGGCCAGCCTATACCGACCCTGACCACTGCCGAACTGCACGCCCAAACCCTGCCAGCGGGTGCAGTCGGCGAAATTGTCGTCAGCGGCGACCATGTGCTGCCTGGATATTTGCACGGCCAGGGCGACGCGGAAACCAAGTTTCGAGTAGACGGCGTTCCCTGGCACCGCACGGGCGATGCGGGCTATTTGGACGAGCAGGGTCGGCTATGGCTGTTGGGGCGATGCAGTGCCAAGCTGACGGACACCTGGGGCACGATTTATCCCTTTGCAGTAGAAGCGGCAGCCCAGGCACAACAAGGCATTCATCGATCGGCGCTGGTGGCGCATCGGGGTCGGCGGGTGCTACTAATAGAATGGGCAGAGCATTTTCCCAAAGCAGCGCGATCGCCCGCGCTACAGGACTTGCAAACGGCACTGGCCTGGGCCCAAATTCACCAGTTCCACCTCTGTCAGATTCCGGTAGACAAGCGCCACAACGCCAAGGTAGATTACCCCGCTCTGCAACGACTGCTCGACCGCCTGTGATCCGATGCCCGTGCCCCGATGCCCGTGCCCAAATGCCCGTGATCCGATGCCTGTGCCCCGATGAACGAACCCACTTCTCCAACGGACTACCGGATGAGCCTGCGCGAAGGTGGGGCGATCGCCCTGGGCGGGCTGCTGGTAATTTTGGGCGGCATCGTGGGGCTGGGCGATAAGGCGATTCGCAATGCGACTGATCCGGCGCGGGCCGAGGCGATCGCCCGCAGCATCATGGACTATCGCATTCCCGGACAGGTGCATGGACTATTTGGCATCAACATTGGCAGCGTCAAGATGGGCGTGGTAACAAATGCGCCGCCTGCTGAATCGTCTAACGTGCTATCCAGCGTTCAGCCCACTGTGCCATCAAGCGTGGACCCTTCTGTGCCACCCGATGGGTCTTCTAATCGATCTTCCAGCGTTCCAATGGGATTAGCAGATGCATCACAAACCCATCCGGGCGATCGCACGCGGGTTGAACTGCTAATCGCCCGTGCCCCCCTCAGCGCCCGCTCTCGAATGAACCACACAAACGGCGAGTCTGACTTTAGCCTGCTGTCGCTGCCCGGTGTGTCTATTTCCTACGAAATCCAAGGCGAATTTCAGCCCACCACCAGCCGTGACCAGCCCGGATTTCTCTGCGAGGTGCCCACTGTGATTAACATCGAATCAGGCCGGGCGCTGCTGATAGACTCGCCTCGTCCAGTTCCCGCCATTCGCTATGAAGCCACTATTGAGCTAGACGGGCAAAACCACTCGATTATCTTGATGGCAATTGGGCAGGATGCGAAAAAGACGGCGCAGCAGGTCTATGAGTCCTTGCGCTGTCGCTAGAGCCTAGTTGCCTGATAAGTAGGTGGACATTAATAAATATAAAACCCAAATACAAATATAAAACCCAAATACCCTGTGCCGCCCGCGCAGCGGGCGGCACAGGGTTCGGGATCTGTTTTTTTAATCTGGTCTATCTACTTACAAGTCCCAAAAGCCCTGAAAATATGTCGTCTGGGAGTCGAAGCCCATAGCCTCTGATCTGGAGCCGGAAGGCTTGGTCGAAGAGGCTTTTGGGCCAGCGTCTCCTACGAGAAATCAGGAGTTCCCAGAGAAAATCAGGAGTTCCCAGAGATGTGTCAGCGAGATGTGTCAGGCAGCCAGGTTTTCAGGTCTTTATGCACGCGCAGGCTCTGAAGTTGCCGCAGAAGTTGCCGCAGCTGCCAAACCGCCAATTTCTCGATCGATAAAGAACAATCCCTGTCCTTCAGTACCAATCAGATGAATCTTATCTAAGATGCTCTTGAATAAAAATTCTTCTTGATGTTGCTCCGCAACATACCATTGCAAGAACTGTAGCGTTGGATAGTCAGGTTCAGTATTAGCCAGATGCACCAAGTCGTTGATTTTACTCGTGATGAATTGCTCATGAGCATAAATCTTCTCAAACATCTCAGTCAACGATTGAAAGTCATGAGCAGGGGCTTCCATACTTCCAAGAATCGCCAACGCGCCCGTTTCTTGAAGATAGGTAATGAGGCGACGCATGTGCATCATTTCTTCATCAGCGTGCTGATTGAGAAATGATGCACAGCCGTCCAATGCTCTGTAGGCACACCAGGAACTCATCTGTAGATAGAGATGAGAAGAAAACATTTCCAGGTTGATTTGCTCATTCAAGCGATTGATCATGTTTGGTGATAGCACTGCTTTTCAACACTCCTAAGTCATCATGATTCGAGGCTATTTTGAGGCAACTGGCTTATCTTTACGTATGGCTATGGCTACTCTGGGGCAGCAGGAGATACTGCTCTATCCAGCAAATTCGACGCTCTCGCTCAAACTGATTGAGTAAGCGAGTCACCGTTACCCGCGTTGTGCCCAGTGCATCGGCTATGTCTTGATGGGTCAGTCGCAGATTAATTAGTTTCCCTTGCTCGTGTGTTTCTCCAAATTGATTTGAGAGCCACTCTAGCAGACGCTGAAGCCTTAGGGGAACTTGTCCACTGCGAATGCCAACTAACTCTTGTGCTTGATAAAGATGGGAAAGCAGCGTCTGAGACAAGTCCACGCAGTCATCTAGGGCGATCGCCCTGGCTTGCACCTCAGTCAGACACTCCAACTCATAGGGCTGAATGCAGGTCAGATGTTGTCCAACCTGATCGCCTACTCCCCAAAATCCCAAACCGACAATCGTGCCGTCTTCCATCAGCGTATAGGCTCGCACCGCACCGCTTTCTATCAGCCAAAGGTGCTGCGGGTAGGCGGGGAGGGACTCCCGACGTTTGAATGAGCGCTTGGTAGCCGGATTAAGCTTTAGAGCTAATTTGTAAAGGAGCCTGAAAGCCTTGTTAATCAAGGATTTCCGAGAAACCGCTTTTCCTGGGCAAACATGACCTCAAAGCCACACATGCCAAGAGTTTCAGGCTTCTTAAGATTTGCTTCATAAATTAGCTCTTAGCATGGTTGGGGTCAAAGATATGCAGGCTGGGGTCGAACGATTCAGCAGGCAACTGCCTGTTCAAGCGGTTCTGCTATGGAACTCTGCTCAATGAGCTTGCACCTGTTTCACACCCTATGGTGCGGGGCGATCGCGCACCTTGGGCAGGATTCTCAACGGCTGGGGCAAAGCTCGGCATTTCTTGTCGGCAACTGGGACAAAACCAATACATCCCTGAACTACGAAAATGGCGCAATAGGCTTGCATTGCAGCAAAGACACTGGCTCATGGGCTGTTTAACCTTCGTGGGGCTTGTGAAATCGAGCAATGTGCCTGGGTAGGCAGGTCACGCCCAGTCGAGAGTTAGGCATGAACTGCTATCTTATTATTGATATAAATTCTCAATAAGTCAAGCAATAGAGATCCAGGCTTGCAAAGAAACCTCAGGAAAAAAACTGGGACAAGAGCAGGGCAACAGTCTACCCTATGTGCCTGTCCGCCGATGAGGAAAGACTGACGCACTGATGGAAGGGCGATCGCCCTCTGTGCTTTCTGAGCAGGTGATCGCCCTCACTGAATCAATTGCCGATTGTTGATGCCGATTGTTGATACATCGTGGATACATCTCTACCTTTAGTCTGCTGAGGGCGACGCACCACGCGCAAAATCTAGTGGTCGCTCTGCAACACCCAATCGGCAAACTCTCTTCCGCTATTTCCCCCATCCAGCCAAATCCACAGCAGACTAGGAAAACGACCCCAAATGGCTGCACTCAATACCAACTCCATTAGCTTTGACGCGCAGGGCATTCCTAAAATGCAGGATATCTTCAAACAACTGGCGGAATAGCAGCTGTTCTTGGGAAAAGGTCGTTGCACAGGAGTTGCAGGGAAAACGGTTCCCCCGATTGAACTGTGGTAGTATCTTTGCGTCTCAGTGTTTCTACGCTGTAAGGGAGCGTCAACGGATGCTGAGGGGAGCTACCCTCGATCGGCGATCGCTCGCCAGCCGCTACCAGAACGTTGCGTCAAGGGGAACCGTTCAATTCATGGACGAATTCAGGAACGAATTCAGGGATGCAGAGTTAACCATTGCCCAGCCCGACTGGAGTCGAGAGCAGCTAAAACGCTGGTGGGACCCCGGTCGGCAGCTTTTGCGCTCTATTCGTCGCTATCAAACCTGGAAGCGACGCGGTGGATTGCTGGGGCTATTGGGCAGCAAGGTCGCTGTGCTGCACTACCGCTTTTGGAGCGTGGTGTCTGCTTCGGAAATTCACCTCACCTGCAAGCTGGGTGGTGGGCTGCTGCTGACGCATCCCAACGGCGTGATTATTCATCCCGATGCAGAGGTGGGTGCAAACTGCCTGATTTTGCAGCAAGTGACGCTGGTGGCAGGGGTGAAGGTGGGCAACGGGGTGGATATTGGCGCGGGCGCAAAGATTATCCGGCCGGTGACGATTGGCGATCGCGCTCGCATCGGAGCCAATGCCGTAGTCACGAAAGACATTCGCCCCGGTGCGACGGTAGTGGGCATTCCCGCCAGAGAAATCAAGTCCTCCAACCTGATCGGCGCAACCCGTTAGCGGTTCCCAAAGCTGCCCTTGCACTTCCTCCAGATGGCAGTTTCCAGATGGCAGCTTCCAGGTGGCAGTCTTCTGAAGGGGCGCTGCGTGTGCAAGGGCCATAAGCCTCGCAGAGGCTTGACCAGGCATCCAAAATCACGAATCCAAAATCACGAATCTAAAATCGCAAATCCAGCTAGAACCGGGCAGCGGTCAGCGTCACATCAGCGTGTTGCCATGCCGAGCGAAACTGGGCGCGGGCCTGTCGGGCTTCGTCTGTTTTGCCCTGAGCCTCCAGGCTTTGCGCCAGGCCATAGAGCGACCAGCCGTTGTTGGGATAAATCGCCAGGTCATCGCGGAACACCTGCTCTGCCTCCGCAGGGCGGCCCGCTTGCAGTAGCATCGCTCCCAGGTTTTGGCGCACGGGCGAATACCAGGGCGCGGGTTCGTCATAGTTGAGCTGGTCTTGTAGCGCCACGCCCGCTTCTAGATGGGCGATCGCCCCGTAAACATCGCCCCGCTTGGCGGCCAGTTCGCCCGACAGCACCTCCACGCCAATCTTCAGCAAATCTGCCGTCGAGTTGATGTCCCAAATGGTCACCCCGTCCAGGGCTGGGTCAGCGGCGATCGCCTTCAGTGCTTTCAGTTCTTGCGCGGCTGCTTGCCCCTCGCCCTTCGCGGCCAGCGCCATGCCTCGTGCAAAGTGCCACACGCCCGTTGGATAGACCAGATCCGCCTCTGGCTTGGGTTCTGCCAGAATGTCATCCCACAGGCCAAACTTGACGTAGGTATAGAGCGGAATCACGGCGTAGTGTTGCAGCGTACCGTAACCCGGTTCTTTCCAGAGCGATCGCTCCACTAGATGGGCCGTGTTTCGCGCCGCCTCCACCGCCTCTCGCCGCTGACCAGCCATCATCGCCGCATACCAGAGGAAATGGTGATTGTGTGGCATGTAGGCAATGCGGAAAATGCCGTCGGGGTGATGCGCCTGGGTATATTCCCGGTCGTTGGCAGTAGCCTGCTGATTGGCCACCACCGCATCGTGATAGCGCCCCACCCGCAGGTAGATGTGAGCAGGCATGTGGAGCAGGTGGCTGGTTTGGATATTCAAATCCCGCAGGCGATCTGCTACGTCGGCTGCCAGTTCTGGCCGCTGCGCCTCCACTGCGTGAATGTAGAGGTGCAATGCGCCGACGTGGTTGGGGAACCGCTCCAGCACCGATTCCAGCGTGGCGATAATTTCTGCGCCTGCATCGGTGGGATTGCCCGACTCGTCCCAATAGTCCCAGGGAGTCGTGTCCATCAGCGCTTCGGCAAACAGCGTGCCCGCGTCTGGGTCATTGGGATAGCGCTGCGCCACATCGCGCATGGCGTTGGCATAGGCCCGGTTGAGTTCGGTGCGGTCTTCTACGGGTTCTGGCGCATAGCGGGTGGCGAGGGCGTGGATATAGGCGCGTTCGCGATCGCTCGCATTGCCCCCCAGTTGCACGGCTTTTTGAATAGCCGCCCAGGCCGTCGGCACGTCGCTATCTTCCATCGCGGCGTTGATATTGGGCCCCAGCACGTAGGCCATGCCCCAGTAGCAGAGGGCGCAGGTGGGGTCGAGTTCGGCAGCCTGCTGAAAGGATCGCAGCGCCTCGGCATGGTTGAATCCGTAGGCCAGAATGAGTCCCTGGTCAAAATAGCGCTGTGCCAGGGGATTGCGGGTAGACACGGGATGATGGTGATTGCCCAAATTGTCAAATAGGGGAGCCGTGGGGGATGGGGGGGCGATTGCGATTGGTTCCTGGATGAGGTGTTCTGTATGGGCGATCGCCGTTCCTGCACCCGTTCCGTGGACAGGAAAGCTCAGTGCAAGAATGAGCGTTGCAACAAACAGCATGGCGCGAAAGAGTTTGATCCGGTTCATCGAACTTGCCTCCGAAGTTCTAAAGACCTGAAGAGATGACTTGATCCAAAATGATCAGGACTTACGCACTTGCGATAAGTTGTCTGGGTTTTGGACGATTTCTCGTGGGCTGCACCCACGAGAAATCGTCCAACTGCGTAAGTCCTAATGATGTGGAATAATGATGCAGAATGATGTAGAACGATGCAGACAGCTACGCAACCCGTGTGGAGATTTGGGTGTTCTTAAAGTGGCTAGAATCGATGGTAGTCAATTCTTTGCGAGCATTGTCCTAGTCTTGAGATTTTTCAATCTGCGCGATTGGGGGCAGTGCGATCGCACGTTGCAAGAACACCATCTCGTGCAGGGGCTAAGTCCGGAAGCGCTGATCCAACCAAATTCGCACCTCGGCTTCGATATCGAACCGGATTCTGTGGTTGGTGATTGGATCGTAAACTTGCCAGATTGTTTGCCCAGCGCGTGTCTCAACGGTACAGATCTTACATATCTTGGGATCATGGCTGTGGGAAAAGGTCTGGGCGATCGCCCGCCCAACTGTCTTCAGCCAGCGGTGCGCGTTTGTTTGCCGTTTGGCAGTCCTGGTTGCGTTCAGCAGATGTTCGTAGGACTGGACATTTAGCAGGTAAAGTTTCATGGTTGACTATCTCCAGATTGGGCTTTCAAGGGCGAGAGCAGGATGGTTTTAGATGCGTAAATTGGCTGGGAGAATCGCGTGCTTGCGCGTTTGGAGGAGGCTTCTGGTTTAGGGAGGGCTTCAGCAGCACTGCGTCCGTTTTGCGAAGGGTGCAATGCTGCTGAAAACTGAGCCACGTTGAACCGAGACAAAGCCTCTCCATCAGCACGCTGAAACCGTGCCGCCATCGAGCAAAGGGTACACATAAGAGTGAGGAATTAGGAACTTACTTGCAAACTAGGAACCTACTTGCGAACGATGTAGTAGTCGTTCTGGAAGTCGTGCGCCAGTCGCTTGATTTCCACCGTTTCAAATCCGGCCTCTGCCAGCATTTGCAGGGCCTGATCCTGTCCCCACATTGCGCCCAAACCTATGCCGCCATAGGCAAGAGAAACGGACATGCAGTGTAGGCAAGAGATGGTATACAGCAGTATTCCCACTGGATGCTCTAGATTCCCACCCACGTCCGTAGCGGCGTGAATATCCTGCATCAGGTACGTGCCCGTCGAACGAAGCGCACGGTGAATATTGTGGAGAACCCGGTCGGGGTGCGCCTGATCATGAATTGCATCAAAGGTGGTAATCAGATCGTAGCGATCGCTCTCATCGATCTGTGCCGCATCCTGTACTTGAAACTGGATGTTTGACAGGAGATATCGCTGTGCGGCTGCATTCGCAATGGCGATCGCCTCCGGAGAAAAGTCATATCCAGTAAAGCGGCTATTGGGATATGCCTGCGCCATGCGGATCAGAGCGCGACCGCTGCCACAGCCCACATCCAGCACGTCGATGCCGCGCTCCAGATCCTCCATCAGCCCTGGCACCAGCGGCAGCACATGGTCAAACAGCGCCGACACTACGCTCTGTGCGCTGTCTTCGGCCATGACGGCATGAAAGCGCTTGTAAGCAGAATAGGGAACGCCGCCGCCTTTATAGAAGCATTCCAGCACCGCATCCTCAACAGCGCCCAGCAGGGGAATATATTGCGCGAAAACGGCAATATTGTCTGATCCGGCGGCCCGCGTCAGAAATGCAGCGTGTTCCGCAGGTAGGCTATAGGTCTGAGTAACCGAGTCATAGTCCACCACGCGACCCGTCACCATTGCGCCCAGCCACTCCCGCACATAGCGCTCGTTCAGCCCCGCTGCATCAGCAATTTGCTGGCTGGTGGCGGGCGGCAGTTCTGCCAGAGTGTCAAACAGTTCAGTCCGATGTCCGATGGAAATCATCAGCGCCAGTGCGCCGCTGTTCAGCGTGCCCACCAGGGTTTCGGCAAAAGCTTCGGCTTTAGCTGGGTCGAATCGGGGCAGGTCGAGTTCGGGCGAGTCGCATCGGGATTGCTCAATTGGTTGTAGCGTCGTCATGGAAGTATCCTCAAGGTTTGTAGGGGTGTGTTGTAACGAGCCGAGGGGTGGCGACTCCGCAGAGCGCCTCTCACTCGCTACAGCAGGTTGGATAAGCGAATGGCAAAATGAATCGTGAAATCGTTCCGTCATTATTCCGTCATCGTTCCGTCATCAATGCGTTCAGTTGGAACCATAGGTTCCCACAACGGGCTGGCGGTGTGGTCTGGGCGGCGAGTCTCCATCAGGCGATCGCACGTCTGCACGACATTGCAATACAGTCCCAGCGCTCCGGTCTGATCGGGAGTCGGATACAAACAAATCCAGTGCCCCGCAGCCAAAGTATGATAAGTACCACCGAATGCCACGCAATCTTGAGCAATCTGAATTGCGGTTGTCAGGCTTGGGCTGGGCGGGGCGATCGCCGTGGTCATCAGTGCGCCCGTCAGTAGCACGCTTTGCAAAAAGTATGAGAGTTTGATCAGCATGGCGCTTCCTTTGATAAGGTGATAAGATATGGTGTGGCTTACTTAAGTTTGAGTTGAGTCGGGTATCTCCCCTGCTCTGTTTCTAAGCTATCGAAGCAGGCGCTCCCATTCCGTTCCAAAAGCGCTCCCAGGGCGATCCGGTAAAGTATCTAGCTGGCCCGCAGTTCTGCATCCATCCACGCAGCAAACAGTTCATCCAGCAGGCGCTGCTGCGTCGCTTCGTCAAATCGGGCGGGAATCTTTTGCTCGATGCGAATGATCACCACGCAATCTTCTAACGGCAGCGGCGTAAGCAGGTCGCCCGGTGCGTGGGTCGTCAAGACATGGGCAAAGCTGGGATAATAAGCGCCGATTTCTACCGGGCCAACCAGCCCGCCTTTTGCCGCCTCCGGTCCCTGGGAATATTGCGCGGCCAGTTCTGCGAAAGACTGCTCACCTTCTAGCAGACGAAAATATAGCTCGTTGGTCAGGTCGGCATCCTGAGTCCGAATCAGCGAGTAAATCACCTGATCAAGCTGCGTTTTGCACTGCAAGAAGTAGTGGTCGAGCTTATGCTGCCACTGGGCTTGCTTAAACTTTTGCAGCTTCACCCAGCGGGCGATCGCCCGCTAGAAGATTAGCCGTGCCTTCCTCAGTTCCCTTAGCCCTCGGCCTCGTTGCTGACAAATTCGGGCTGTTCGCTCTGAGCGGCTTCCAGTGCGGCTTTTAGCGTATGCCAGGAGAGGTTCGCGCACTTGATCCGCACGGGAAATTGGGCAACGCCCTGCATGACGTTGAGCTTGCGGAGATCGGCGGGAAACTCGGCCTCGCCGCGCATCATGGCTTGAAACTTTTGCACCATCTCCAGCGCTTCGTCTGTGGTCTTGCCGCGCAGTGCTTCGGCCATCAGATCGGCCGAGGCCATGGAAATCGCGCAGCCTTCCCCTTCAAATTTCACGTCTGAAATGCGCTTCACCGAAGGATCACCCTGCGGATCGTCCTCTAGGTGGAGCGTGAGTTCGATCGTATCGCCGCAAGACGGATTGTGCCCCTTCTGGTAGCGGTCAATAGGGTCGGTTTTGCCCTTATAGCGTGGCTTTTTGTAGCGCTCCAGGATGACCTGCTGGTAGAGATCGCGCAGATTGTCGAGAGACATGGTTCGTTAGGTAAAGATACGCAGCCAAGTCGATCCTAGCGAAATTCTGCGCCAATGCTGTGCCTGAAGTTCCCTGCGGAGGGATCGCCCGTGAGGAACTACCCGTGAAGGCCCATGAAGGACTGCCCGCGAAGGTCTGCTCCAATGCTCTAGGCGACCGACATCGAGCAGTTTTCGCTCTGATAGACCAGGTAGTGAACCGCAGAAAGCAGGTCGCTGTGCAGACGGGTGGGTTCAAACTTTTTCAGGTAGGACTGACTGCGAATGCCGCAGGTGAGGGCGATTGTGGCAATGCCCGCAGCTTGTCCGGCGATCACGTCTGCTTCGGTGTCGCCCACCATCCAAGCCGTGGAGCCGCTGCCCATCGTGGCGATCGCCTCTGCCAATAGCCCCGTCTTGTGTTCTGCCTGGTTTGCGTAGGCCGCGCCCGCATCCTGCATTCCCCAAATGCCGTTGAACAGGTCAAGCAGTCCGTGGCTTTCCAAAACTTGCGTTGCCTGGTCGCGGCAGCGCAGCGTCACCAACACCAGCCGCGCCCCCTGTGCCCGCAGCAGGGACAGTGCCCACCGCGCCCCTGGCTGGAGAGTGTCTTTTTGCAGCAAGTCGGGACGGTTCACAATTTCCACCACGCGCTTGAGGAACACCTCGATCTGGTCGCCCCGCAGCCCCGATCGCAGGGCAATTTCTACATCGGGCACGCGGTTTTGCTTCATGTCCCAGAACTGGGCCTTGCTGAGGCGATGCACAGGCACCGTAATGCCGCGAGTTTGATACAGGGTTTGCACATCTGACAGACCCAGGAGATACGTTTCGTAGTAGCGGTCGGAAACGTCGATGATGGGGCCGTCAAAGTCGCAGAAGAGGGTGAGTCCGGAGAGCGATCGCATTGCGAAGAGTCCTTGAATGGAGGTCAAGCGCCCAGATCGGGTGACCCGTTGGGCAACCATAAGTATGAAGGAGTCTATGTTTTCTTTAACTTTTTCTTTACAGTAACAGTCAAAATTATAAGTCGTCAATCGAAGAATCCCTGAAGAATATCAGATTTGCTTATGATTTTAGTCCGCCCTGGAGATGAAACGCCCTGTCTGGGGTTCTACACTGCCTCATCCTAGCGAAGGAGTCATCTCTGTTGCGTGCTGCTTATGGGTGAGTCAGGACTTCTGTTTCTTGTTGAGCGTCTGTAATCCATGCCTGCATACTCGGCAGCGCCCACACGGCATCGGCATAGGCTTGGCATACCGGGTCAAGCGCCACTCCATAGGTGACAAAGCGCGATACTACCGGGGCATACATTGCATCGGCAATGCCGAAGCCACCAAACGGAAACTCACCCCCGCTGCCGTAGGTGCTGCGGCATTCGCGCCACAGGGATGTGATGCGGTCGATATCAGCCTGCACGCCTGGAGCGCGGCCTTTGCCTGGATAGCGCGATCGCACGTCCATCGGCATATGAGTCCGCAGTTTGGCAAAGCCAGCGTGCATTTCGTGGCTCACTGCGCGGGCGATCGCCCTCACCTGAGGATCGGCGGGATACCAAGGGCGATCGGGAAACAGTTCTGCAACATACTCACAAATCGCCAGCGATTCCCAAATGACCCAATCGCCCTGCCGCAGCGCAGGAACCCGCCGCGATGGCGAGTAGCGCTCGATCTGCGCGTGAAACTCTGGCGTATCTAGCGGTAGCCGAATTTCGGTAAAGGGCACGGCCATTTGGTGCATCGCCAGCCACGGCCGCAAAGACCAAGAGGAGTAGTTTTTGTTGCCGATGATGAGCGTGAGGGGAAGCATGGGCAAACGGGAGAAAAAGATTTATCTGCACGGAGATAAAGCAGGCAATGAAGCAGGCTTAGTTTAAAAAAATCCGGTTGGAGCGGGCTATGCTGCTGTAGTAGATTAGCGTTGCAGCGTAAGGATTGAGCGGGTTATGCGGGATTGGGGCTGGGGAACGGCGGCGCTATGCAGTTTAGCAATTTTGGGCAATGCCAGTGCGGGGGCTTGGGCGCAGGCTCGTCTAGTGCCGTCGGGGGCGATTCCCATAGGGATTGCTTCGCGAATCGCCCAAGGACTGCCCGCCTGCCTGCCGCCCCAGTCTAGCGAAACGCTGGTGATGGTGCTAAATCAGACCCCCAACACGCTGGAGCAACTGCGGTCTGTCGTGCCACGCAACGCCAGCCTGACGGTTTGCGATTATTTGGGGCTAAACGTCACCCGCATTGGCGGCTTTGCTACGCCTGCTCTGGCCCGCGACTGGGCGGATTACCTGAATCGAGCGTTTGGCTATCGTGCCTTTACCACCGTGGCCACTGCGCCCAACCCCACGCCGCAGCCAGGCCCCATCAGCTACGCCGTGCTGGTGAATCATTACAATCGCCTGGATTTGCTGGATCAGGTGCAGCAGGTCACGGGTCGCCGCGTCACGGTTGTCACCTACGACCAGCGCCCGCATCTGCTGGTAACCAGCACCAACGACTGGGCGATCGCCGCTGGATTGCTACGAGACTTGAGCGATCGCGGCTTTGTCACCCTGATTGTCGATGGTCGCCAAATTGCAGGACTCCGGCCGGTCGGCGGATAGCCTCAACTCTCTTCAGTAGCGTTAGGCGTTATCAGTTAGTGGAGTTACGATTAGGGGCGCTACAAGTTAGTAGCGCTATGAGTTAGTGGTGCTTTAGTGGCGCTTTAGTGGCACTACAAATTATTGGCACTACAAATTTAGTGGCGCTGTAAATGCAATTGCTGGAAACCCTGCAAATACTTGACAGGCAGTCCAAAATCGCAAATCCAGAATCCAAAATCGCAGATCCAAAATCAAGAATCAGCAGGATTCAATAGGCTTTTGCCGCCAGCCAGGAGACCACAACGCCCAGGGCACAGCCCGCAATCACCTGAACGGGCGTGTGTCCGAGCAGTTCCTTGAGCCGCTCTTCGTGAAATTCGGCATCTTCAAAAAACTCGCCCACGATTTTGTTCAGCACGCGGGCCTGCTTGCCTGCCGCCTGCCGCACCCCTGCCGCGTCGTACATAACGATAATGGCAAACACCACCGCCACCGCAAACTCAGGACTCTCCCAGCCGGAAGATTGCCCCACGCCACAGGCGAGCGCCGTGACGAATGCAGAATGGGCGCTGGGCATTCCGCCCGTGTTGACAACCGTGCGAAAGCTGACCTTGCCGTTACGGGCCAGTTCCACGATTAGCTTCAGCACTTGGGCAATGAGGCAGGCCGCTACTGCAACCCACAGCACGACGTTTTGAAAGACCTGACCAAAATCCTGCATGAGGTTGCTCCCCCTAGTGCGTTCGGGCAGTGATATAGTCGGCGATCGCCAAAAGCGGCTGGGCACGAGTGCCATAGGGAGACAGTTCTGCCTTGGCGCTGGCGATCAGTTGCGCCGCCTGCCGCTTCGATTCTTCAATGTCCCAAAAACTGGGATAAGTTGCCTTTTGAGCCTGTAGGTCTTTGCCAACAGATTTCCCCAATTCCTCCGGCGTAGCGGTCAAATCCAGCACGTCATCCACAATCTGGAACGCCAGCCCAATATCTTGCGAATATCTAGATAGCCGCTGCTGATCTTCTGCCGAAGCGCCTGCCAGGATCGCCCCACAGACGACCGATGCTTCTAGCAGCGCCCCGGTCTTGTGGCGATGAATCCAGGTCAGCGTTTCCAGGGTCACGTCCGGCTTCCCTTCCGACTCCAGATCTACAACCTGTCCGCCCACCAGACCCGCCGCGCCGACTGCCCGACTGAGGTGGACAATCACCTGAAGCGTGCGATCGCTCGGCACGCCCGTCGTTCTTGCAGCAATGTATTCAAATGCATAGGTCAAAAGGCCATCGCCCGCCAGAATCGCGATGTCCTCGCCGTAAACCTTATGATTCGTGAGTTTGCCCCGGCGATAGTCGTCGTTGTCCATCGCAGGCAGATCATCGTGAATCAGCGACATGGTATGAATCATCTCTAGCGCACAGGCCGTCGGCAGCGCCATTTCTACCGTGCCGCCCAACATCTCGCAAGTCGCCAGGCACAAAATCGGCCGCAGCCGCTTGCCCCCCGCCATCAGGGAATAGCGCATCGACTCGTAGATCGTTTCGGGATAGACCACCGGAAGGGATTGATCCAGCGCCGCTTCTACGATCGCCTGTCGTTCTGCCAAATAACCCGATAAATCAAAAACTTGAGTCGCCACCATGCCAATTTCCTGGAATTCTGCCCTCAGTCAGGGTGATAAATTGGCCAATCTTCGGCCAACTGAACGGATCTAGCACATTAATCTAGACGCAATCCAATGTACCCCGGATGAGGGTCGGAATGTACAGATTAGGGGCCAAGGATTAGGGGTCAGGGGTCAGGGGATAGGGGTGATGGAGTGTTGGTGTAAGGGAAAAGAGAAGAACGAAGAGAGAAGAACGAAGAACGAAGAAGTTCCGTTTTTCGTTTTTTCCGTCCGTCACCCCGCCACTCTCCTTAAATAACTCCACACCGTATTTGCCATCAGCATCGTTACGGTCATCGGCCCAACGCCGCCGGGGACGGGCGTGATCCAGGAGGCCACGTCTTTGACCGATGCAAAGTCTACGTCGCCCACCAAACGGCCGCCGCCGTCGTCGGTGATGCGGTTGATGCCCACATCAATCACAACGGCTCCGGGCTTCACCATATCGGCAGTGATCAGGTTGGGGCGGCCCACGGCGGCGACCAGGATATCGGCAGAGCGGGCAACAGCAGGCAGGTCGGGGGTGCGGGAATGGGCCATCGTGACGGTGGCATCTTGGGCTAGCAGCATCAGGCCGAGGGGCTTGCCGACCAGGATGCTGCGCCCGATGACGACAGCATGTTTGCCCCTGGGGTCGATGTGATATTCCTCCAGCAGCTTCATCACGCCTGCGGGGGTGCAGCTTTGTAGCCCCACTTCGCCGCGCACCAAGCGACCCAAGTTCATGGGGTGCAGCCCGTCGGCATCTTTGTCGGGGTGAATTTGGTTGAGCAGGGCGACGGAATCCAGGTGATCGGGCAGAGGAAGCTGCACCAGGATGCCGTCTACGCGATCATCGTGGTTGAGTTCGTCGATGACCTGCGACAGTTCTGCTTGAGTCGTATTGGCGGGAAAATGCTTGCCCAAGGACACCATGCCCAGTTTCTCGCAGGCGCGTTCTTTGTTGCGGACGTAGGCGGCGCTGGCGGGGTTGTCGCCCACCATGAGGACGGCTAGACCGGGCGATCGCCCTCCTGCCGCTTTGATCTTTGCGATTTGCTGCGCCAGGTCTGTCTGAAGTGTTTGAGCCAGCGCCTTGCCATCCAAAATGTCCGCCATACGCACCAGGGGAGATGAAGAGCAAGCTTGATTTTAATCCGGGGTGGGCGTTGCGTGGGATTTTGGGGTGGGGATTTTAGATTTTGGATTTTAGATTTTGGATTTAGACCCTGGATTGGGTTTGGGGCTGGGCAAGTTTGCAGGTTGACCCGCTGCTTAAGAAGGCTGATGCTTGGAAACTGGGCAGGTGCAAGAAGCCTAAACTAGCGTGAAAACTACGCCGTTTATCCAGTTCGCAGAGAGGCTGATGAGGCTAAACGGCAGGTGCAGGAAGCCTAAACTAGCGTGGGAATTACGCCTGTTTCTTCCATTTGGGCGGCGGCGACTTGCAGGTAGTCGAGGAAGGTGGAGGCGACGACCGAAAGCTGCTTGCCCGACAGGTGGACGACGTACCACTTGCGGGGAATTGGGAAACCTTCGACATCGAAGGCCATCAGTTCGCCCATCGAGCCGTCGTGAGCGATGGTGTGCGACGACAGAACTGCCAGCCCCAGCCCTCCGGCGATCGCCTGCTTAATGGCCTCATTGCTGCCCAATTCCAGCCGCACCCGCACCGACAGGTCGTGGTCATCCAGCAACTTCTGAAAGGCGCGGCGTGTGCCCGATCCCGGCTCCCGCATAATGAAAGTTTCTTCTGCCAGCCGCTCTAGGGAAATGTTCTTTTCTTTTGCCAGGGGATGGGTTTTGGGGCCAATCACCACCAGCGGGTTATCCAAAAACGGGTGGGCCACGATGTCCAGATTTTCCGGCAACTGGCTCATCACGTAGAGGTCGTCCTGGTTGTTGCCCAGGCGCTCGATCACACGTTCATGGTTGGTGACCGTGAGGGAAATATCGACGCCGGGATATTTTTGGCAAAAGGGGCCGAGCAGGCGCGGCAGAAAGTATTTTGCCGTCGTGATGACCGCTAGCCGCAGCCGGCCCTGCTTCATGCCTTTCAGGTCGGCAATGCTCATTTCCAACTGTTCCAGCTTGCCAAAAATCTCCTGACAGGTGGAAAATAGCTCCCGTCCTGCATCGGTCAAAAACAGTCGTTTGCCGACTTGCTCGAACAGGGGCAGGCCGATTGCCTTGGTTAGCTGCTTTACCTGCATGGACACGGTGGGCTGGGTCAGAAATAGCTCCTCCGCCGCCCGCGTAAAGCTGCCGTGCCGGGCCGTTGCCTCAAAGACCTTGAGCTGATGCAGCGTCGCGTGAATCACAAGAGCCTCCTCGTAAAGAAAGCGCGGTCAAGAGCGCAGATGAAGGGATACGTCGATAGGACAAGATCATTCCGAATTCTTATAGACTCTAGTCTATTACAAGGTTGCCAAGAAAAGCATTTTTTCTATGGATTTCTGCGCTGGCTTTAGGCTGTGACTAGAACGATCGACTGGCGCGGCTCAAATTGTTAAATTCGTCACACTTTGTCAATATTTCCAACGTTCTGCGTCTACCGCCGATTTTTCTTGGAAGACTAGAAAGGAAGAAGCCCGGTTGAGCTAGGGATCTGGGCAGGGTTCGGCGCTGAGCAAGCGGCTGGAAGGGGCGATCGCCCTGTCACCAAATCGCAACAAGTTGAGACAATTCCGTCGAGCCTTGCAAAATCAGCACGTTAGAGTTGAGAAGGTTAAGGCGCTTGCGCGTCCGCTCCTTGCAATGAAAGGAGGTTTAGTCATGGGAATCGCTACAGTAAACCCGGCGACTGGCGAAACGCTACAAACATTTGACGCACTGACCGATGGGGCGATCGCCCGCGCCATCGACGCAGCCCAACACATGTTCGAGTCTTATCGCCACACCCCCTTGGCCCAGCGGGCCCAGTGGCTCTACGCCGCTGCCGAAATTCTAGAACAGGAAAAAGCAGAATTTGGCAAATTAATGACCCTGGAGATGGGCAAGCCCATCGGCCCGTCGGTTGCCGAAGTGGAAAAATCCGCCTGGGTCTGCCGCTTTTATGCCGAAAACGCCGAGAAATTCCTCGCGCCCGTGCCCATCGAAACCGATGCCAGCCGTAGCTACGTCATGTATCAGCCGCTGGGGATTGTGCTGGCGGTGATGCCGTGGAATTTTCCCTTCTGGCAGGTGTTTCGGTTTGCGGCTCCGGCGCTGATGGCGGGCAACGTCGGTCTGCTGAAACATGCCTCCAACGTGCCCCAGTCGGCCCTGGCAATTCAGGACATTTTAGAACGGGGCGGTTTTCCCAAAGGGGCCTTTCAAACGCTGCTGATTGGCGCGGATAAGGTAGCGCAAATCGTTGCGGACGATCGCATCAAGGCCGCCACGCTGACGGGCAGCGAACCCGCCGGAGCCAGCCTCGCCTCTACTGCGGGGAAGTCTCTCAAGAAAACCGTGCTGGAGCTGGGCGGCAGCGATCCGTTCGTCGTCATGGCCAGCGCTGATCTAGACTTAGCCGTGTCTACTGCTGTGACGGCCCGCATGATTAACAATGGTCAGTCCTGCATTGCGGCCAAGCGCTTTATCGTACAAGAGGCGATCGCCGATGCGTTTCTCAATGCCTTAGTCGAGAAATACAAAGCCCTGAAAATTGGCAATCCGCTTTTGCCCGAAACCCAGATTGGGCCGCTGGCCACGCCTGCCATTTTGCACGAAGTTCACCACCAAGTAGAAGCCTGCATCGAGGCGGGCGGCAGGGTGCTGATCGGCGGCGACCCGGATGACGTGCCCACCAAAGCTGATGCCAAACTGAGCCAGGGCAATTTTTACCCGCCGACGATTATCGTCGATGTGCCGCCCGATGCCCCCATTGCCCAGGAAGAAATCTTTGGCCCCGTCGCCACGGTCTTCCGTGTGCCCGACCTGGAGGCTGCCATTCGTCTTGCTAACAGCACCCCCTTTGGGCTGGGTGCGAGCGCCTGGACGCAAATTCCTGAAGAGGGCGATCGCCTCATCGCAGAACTGGAAGCAGGCAGCGTCTTCCTCAACGGCATGGTGAAATCGGATCCGCGCCTGCCTTTTGGTGGCATCAAGCGCTCTGGCTATGGCCGCGAACTCGGCCGCGAAGGCATTCTGGAATTCGTCAACGTCAAAACTGTCTGGGTTAAGTAAGGGGACGAATTAGTTCTCTAATTCTCTAAGTTCTCTAAATACCTACCCGCCCAATAACACGCCTCATGGCCTTTTTCTGATTCGCATCCGCATCCAGTCCCTCAACCTATCAACCTACAGGAAACCCGTATGACCTCTCGCATGACCTCTCTCAACACCGCCGAACTGCTTGTGAAATGTCTGGAAAACGAAGGTGTGGAATACATCTTTGGTTTGCCAGGTGAGGAAAACCTGCATGTCTTGGAGGCGCTGAAGCACTCGTCAATCCGCTTCATCACCACGCGACATGAACAGGGTGCGGCGTTTATGGCGGATGTGTATGGGCGGCTGACGGGCAAGGCGGGCGTGTGTTTGTCTACGCTGGGGCCCGGCGCGACGAACCTGATGACGGGCGTAGCGGATGCCAATCTAGACCGTGCGCCGCTGGTGGCCATTACCGGACAAGTGGGTACGGATCGGATGCATATTGAATCGCATCAGTATCTCGATCTGGTCGCCATGTTTTCACCCGTCACGAAATGGAACGCGCAAATCGTGCGACCAAGCATTACCCCAGAAATTGTCCGCAAGGCGTTCAAGATTGCACAAAGCGAAAAACCCGGTGCCGTACACATTGACCTCCCGGAAAATATCGCGGCAATGACGGTGGAGGGAACGCCACTGCGAAAAGAGGCGATCGAAAAAGTGTATGCATCGTTCAACAGCATTGAACGGGCGGCCGCTGCCATTTCGCAAGCCCAGAATCCCATCATCCTGGTGGGGAATGGCGCAATTCGCTCCCATGCCAGTGATGCGGTGACCCACTTTGCGCGATCGCTCAATATTCCCGTCGCCAATACCTTCATGGGCAAGGGCGTGATTCCCTACACCGATCGCCTGGCCCTGTGGACGGTGGGCTTGCAGCAGCGTGACTTCATTAGCTGCGGGTTTGACAATACTGACCTGGTGATTGCCATCGGCTACGACCTGATCGAGTATTCGCCCAAGCGCTGGAATCCGACGGGGGAGATCCCGATTATTCACATCAACGCCACCCCTGCGGAAATCGACAGCAGCTATATTCCGCTGGCAGAAGTGATTGGCGATATCTCCGATTCGCTAGAGGAAATTCTGCGGCGGAGCGATCGCCAAGACAAGCCCGAACCCTACGCCATTCACCTGCGAAAAGATATCTTGGCTGACTATGAGGAGCACGCCAAGGACGATAGCTTTCCCGTCAAGCCACAAAAATTAATCTATGATCTGCGAACGGTGATGGGGCCAGAAGATATCGTCATTTCGGACGTGGGAGCGCACAAGATGTGGATGGCGAGACACTATCACTGCGATCGCCCCAACACCTGCATTATCTCCAACGGTTTCGCGGCAATGGGGATTGCTATACCAGGGGCGATCGCCGCCAAGCTGGTCGCCCCAAACCGCAAGGTGGTCGCCGTGACGGGGGATGGCGGCTTCATGATGAACAATCAGGAGCTAGAAACCGCGCTCCGCATCGGCACGCCGTTCGTCACCATTATCTTCAACGATGGCGGCTACGGGCTGATCGAATGGAAGCAGCACAACCACTTCGGCGAGTCGGCGTTTATCAAGTTCACCAATCCCGACTTTGTGAAACTAGCGGAAAGTATGGGGCTGAAAGGCTATCGTATCTCCGCCACTACCGACTTTATCCCTACGCTCAAGGAAGCCCTAGCGCAAGACGTACCTGCCATCATCGATTGCCCCATCGACTATAGCGAAAACCTCCGCTTCAGCCAGCGGGCCGGCGATCTGACTTGCGCGATTTAGCGCGATTTACGCAAGTGCATTTGCGAATCAATTAGCTCGTAAACGATCGCCCCAGTCCCAGCTTGGCCAGCAGCTTGCGGTAGGTAATGGAGCTTTTGTCGCCCGCGATGTGGACTTCATCCGCCAGGTTAATCGGCAAATCCTCAGGCCAGAGTTCCTCGACAATTTCCTTATCTTCGCCAAAAACCTGGTGGTTGAAGGCCAGCGTTTCTTCCAGAGGCGCGTCTTTATCAAAGTTGCGGCAGAGGGGCGAAAATACGCGGGTCTTGCGGGCTGAAATGGGGCTGGCCGCATTCAGAATATGCAGCATTCCGTTGGGGAATGTGACCGAGAGCTTGACCGTGAACGGCAGCCAGGCCTGAAACAGCCGCCGCCACTGAAACCCTGGCGGGCTGAGGTGTTTGTAGCCGTGGGGCAGATTGCTGACGGAACTCACGTAGTCCGCCGTAAATCCGCCCTCGGTGAAGGTCACGGGATAGTCGGGCACTTCAGGATTATCCCGCTCCCCAAAGGAGTCTTTGTGGACAAAGGCAAAGTGGCTGACATCCAGAAAGCCCTCGATTTGACGACCCGCCGCCGCATCTAGATAAACCGAATCGGGAATGATCTGGATGTAGTCGGGGTTATCCCACGCATCAAATTCGGGAAAGGGAACCGGGCCATTGTCCACCAGCCGTACCCAGATCAGTCCGTACTGCTCTCGCACCGGGTAGGTCGTGAGGCGGAGACGCTTGGGAATTGCGGCATCGGGGGCAGCCGGAATGCAGACGCATTGGCCGTCCTGGGTATACCGAACGCCGTGGTAGGCGCAGACCAGTTCGCCATCTTCAACCCAGCCCATGCTGAGGGGAGCGCCGCGATGCAGGCAGAGGTCTTTTGCTGCTATTACGCCGCCGTCGCCCGCCCGGTAAAGCACTAGCCGCTCGTCGAGCAGGCGCACCCCCACGGGCTTATCGGTAACGTCGTGGGCAAAGGCAACGGGATACCAAAATGGGGCAAGCACTTCCCAATCAGAAGGGCTGAAGGTGCAATCCCGAGGCAGGGTGAAAATGGCAGTCATAGGAATTTGAAGGAAAAACCTGTAGGTGCTTGAGCGGTCGAGATCCTAGCCGATGCTAAGACGGACAGACGGCTGAGAACTGTATCCCCCTCTACTACAGGCAAGCCCTTTCCCCAGGCGATAAGTTTTTAGTATTGAAAAATCACAGGACTTACGCACTTGCCAGAAATCGTCCAACTGCGTAAGTCCTAAATCAGAAGTATGGTTCGCAGCTTGCAGGCGGTACTCGCGGGAAACCAGTCCACTGCGTCAGTTCCGGTGTTAGTGCTGCCCTGGGCAATCTAGTTCAGCGCTACTTCAGCAGCAGATCGTCTAGCTCTGCGTAGTCGGGCAGGGTTGTGTCGATAGGTTTGCCCTGGCGCAATACCGTGCGATCGCCTTGGGGACGGGCCAGCAGTTCGCTGAAGTAGCGAGCCGCGCAGAGAATCAGATCGGCGGGTAGCCCTGGCGCAATGCGGCCCACGGTGGGCAGGCCCATCAGGTCGGCCGGTGTGGTCGTCACGACCCGGCTCCAGTCGCCATAGGGCGCATCGAGCTGGGCAATCCGTACGCCCTGGGTGAACACCTCCAGCCCGTCGTGGTCGCCAAAGCCATAGAACGGATCGCGGCAGTTGTCGCTGGCGATCGCCACCGGAACGCCCGCATGTTTCAGTTCGTGCAGCAGCGTAATGCCGCGCCAGCGGGGGGTGCGGGTGGGTGTCTGTCGCAGGGCGGGTGGGTGAGTGCCTGGGTGAGCCGCCGCCACCTGCCCCCTGAGGGCCGAGCGCTGATTTCGGTCTTGCAGATACAGATTGCACATGGGCAGGCTGACCACGCCGATGCGGGCAGCTTTCACCAGATCGATGGTTTTCTGGGCTTCGTCGTCAGACTGCACGGCCAGGCTGCAACAGTGGCCGCAGACAATCTGCCCGCGAAAATCGCGGCGCAGGGCGGCCTCGGCCACGTAGCGCAGGGTAATGTCGTTGGGGTCGCCGCTTTCGTCGGTGTGCAGATCGATGTCGAGGCCCCGATCAATGGCCAGGGTAAACAGGCGATCAAGCTGGGCTTCCAAATGGGGGCCCATTTCCGTCACGCCGCCCAGAATGCCGCCCATCTCGGCAACTAGATCGGCCAAGATTTCGCCCTCTGGAGTTTGGTAATAGTCCAGTGTTACCAGGGAAACGGCTTTTAGCGCGAGGCGATCGCTCCAGTCTTGCTGAAGCGCATTAAACACGCTCCAACTCACCGCCGCTTGGTCGCCAAAGGAATCTATATGGGTGCGGAGGGCAGTCGTGCCGTGGGCATAGCTGCACTTTAGCCCAAACTCCATGCGGCGATAGACATCCTCTGCATCCCAGTGTTTGCTGGCATCTGCGCGGATCGTCTCCAGCGCTTCCTCAAAGGTTGCAGAATAGTTGGGCGATCGCCCCCAAACGTGCCCCTTATCCAGATGCGTATGCAAATCGACCAGCCCAGCCCACACCATGCCGCCCTTCAGGTCAACCGTCGGCACGGGTTCTCCTCCTGCCTCACCCGCCGCATCCGCACTGGGGCAAATCCTGCGAATTGCGCCATCTAAAATTTCCAGATCCACCTGCGCCAGGTTATCCTGCGCCAGAATGCCCGCCGACTCAGGCAACACCAGCGAATCAGGCAGCAGCGGCCGGGGAACATGGGCGTTGCATAGCCAGTAGTGCGGTTCATTCAGGCGGGCGAAATCGAGTTGCGGCATAGTGTAGGAATTGGAAATCGGGGATTCAGGTTGGCACTTTGCAAACCTACCTCAGATCGTGAGCCAAAATCACGAATCCAAAATCCCAAATTAGACGGAGGAGCGGGGTGAAATGATCGACTTTACAGAACTCCAGCCCTACCTGGATGACCAGGGCCGGGTGACGCGCTGGCCGTCCAAGCGCAATCGAGCGCGGGTGCAAACGCTGGTGTTGTGGTACCTGGCTGAAAAATTCGCTGCGGGCAAAACCTACACCGAACGCGAGGTAAACCAGCTCCTCAATGAACATCACACGTTCTGCGACCCGGCTCTACTCCGCCGCGAACTGTTTGAACACGGCCTGCTCCAGCGGGAACGAAACGGCTCTGCCTACTGGCTGCCACCCAAGGAATCAGCTTAATTTTCTCGGCGGACGGCGCTTTCGTGCCAGTGGCGCAGGAGGCGGTCGGAGAGCATCGTCAGCAAGACAAAAATCAGGATGCCCAGTACGGTGGTCAGCAAGAGGGCAGCAAACATGCGGGGAATCTGGAGGTTGAAGCTGGAGATCAGGATTTGGTAGGCCAGCCCAGAACTGGTGCCGCCTGTGCCCGCGACGAATTCCGCCACGACTGCGCCGATCAGCGCTAGCCCGCCGCTAATTCGCAAGCCGCCCAGGAAATAGGGCAAGGCGCTGGGCAGCCGCAGGTAGCGCAGGGTTTGCCAGCGGGAAGCGCGATAAAGCTGAAACAGGTTAATTAGGTTATGGTCGGCGCTGTTGAGGCCCAGAGTCGTGTTGGACAGGATAGGGAAAAAGGCCACCAGCCAGGCGCAGATGACCAGTGACACAAAGGTAGACGCAGTACCCGGAACCAACTGCCGCACCCAGAGGATGATCAGGGGGGCGATCGCCACAATCGGGGTCGTCTGCAAAATCACCGCGTAGGGAAAGAAACTGCGCTCGATCCACTTGCTCTGGGTAAACAGCACAGAAACCAGCAGGCCCGACACCACCGCCGCCAGGAAGGCAAACAGCGTGATTTTCATCGTGATCAGCAGCGAGGGGAACAGCGTCCCCCATTCTCGCACCAGCGTTTGCAGCACCAGAATCGGCCCCGGCAGGATGTAGGGGGGGGTGTTGGTCAGGCGCACGCCAAGTTCCCACAGCGCCAGCATCAACAGGCCCACGAGAATCGGAGCCAGGATATCGGGCGAGAGCAGGCGTTGCAGTTGGGACGGTTGACCAGACTCCGAGGATGGGGCAGAGGCTTCGGGCTGGCGAGGTACGTCAAACAGATTGTCCATCGGAATACTGCCTTATGACATCAGGTTGGCGCGAAATCGAGTTGGCGCGAAATCGAGTTGGCGCGAAATCGGGTTGGCGCTATGCGGGCTGGTTTACGACGCTGGCGGAAACGCTGTCGCTGGGGTGTAATGCAGCCGTCTGCCCAGCGGCGCGAGACAGGCTGTTGGAAATGTCGCGACAGTAGTCGTTAAACAGTGGCGTGGTGCGAAACTCCTCAGTGCGGGGGTAGGGAGCGGCGATCGCCACATCCGCCACCACGCGCCCCGGACGCGCCGCCATCACCACCACACGATTCGACAGGTACACCGCTTCGTAGATATTGTGGGTGACAAACACCACCGTCCACTGCTTCTGCCCCCAGAGGTTCAGCAGGTCGCTGTTGAGCTTGCTGCGGGTCATTTCGTCCAGCGCCCCAAAGGGTTCGTCCATCAGCAAGATTTCTGGCTTTGTCACCAGGGCGCGGGCGATGGAGACGCGCATCCGCATCCCGCCGGAGAGTTCTCGCGGGTAGGTCTTTTCAAAGCCTTGCAGCGCAACGAGGGCGATCGCCTCCTGCACCGCCTCCCGCGCCGCGCTCTTCGACAGGCCTGCCAGCTTCAGCGGCAGCGCCACGTTGTCTTCCACCGTCGCCCAAGGCATCAGCGCCGCCTCTTGAAAGACGTAGGCCAACTTCCGCTGAGAACTGCTGCCCCAATACAGGTTGCCCGAACTCATCTTGCCCAGCCCTGCTACCATCCGCAGCACGGTGCTTTTGCCGCAGCCCGACGGGCCCAACAGGCTGACAAACTGCCCCTCATGCACCGTCAGGTCGAGGTTTTGCAGCGCCACTGTGCCATTGGAGTAGACTTTGCTGACATCGCTGAGCGTAAACGCCGCTGGGGTGTTCATGCGATGGGGTTCCTTAAAGCTAGTGGAGCGAGACTAGTTACATAGGCCTAGTTCGGCAGCGGGGCAGCGGAATCAGTTGCGCCAATTCCGCTACACCGGCTGCGCTTCATTTACACCGTACTCGACTTAGACCTTATACGCATCCGGGCCTTTGTTGACAAACTGGAGCGTGTAGGCCTGGGTATAGTCGGTTTCCGGCTTAAACACGCCCTCTGCCGCCATCGTGTCATAGAAGGATTTCCAGCGTTCCTCGGTCATTGCGCCGATGCCTTTCACCTGTGCGTCGCCCGAATCGACAATGCCGTATTCCTTCATCTTCTCGATGCCATAGGCTATTTGCTCGTCGGTCATCTCCGGGTTGTCTTTCTTGATGAGCTCGTTACCCGGCGAAGGATCGCCGTAGAGATAGCTGTACCAGCCCTTGATGGAGGCATCCACAAACCGCTGCACCAAGTCGGGGTTGCTTTCGACCAGTTCACGCTTGCACTCGATGGTTGTGGAATACGGTTCGTAGCCGTAGTCTGCCATCAGAAATACCACGGGGTCGAAGCCGCCTTCTTTTTTAATCGCCAGCGGCTCGGAACTGAGATAGCCTTGCTGCGCGGTTTGCTTGTCTTGCAAAAATGGGCCAGGGTTGAAGTTGTAGGGTCGCTTCTGGTCGTCGGTGAACCCAAACTTGGCTCTCAAAAACGGCCAATAGGTCACGTTTGCCGAAGAGGAGATAAAAATGGGGCGACCCTTCAGGTCTTCAAGCGAGTCGGCCGTGCCGGGGTGCGCCATCAGGATTTGCGGGTCTTTTTGGAAGATGGCGGCAACGGTGACTTTGGGAATGCCCTCTTCGACGGCCTTGATGGCATCGGCGGCGTAGCCCATGAAAAAGTCGATCGCGCCGCCCATGAGCAACTGCGTGCCGTTGACCTGGGGCCCGCCCATGCTAATGGTCACGTCCAGCCCTGCATCTTTGTATAAGCCCGTGGCAACCGCCTGATAGAAGCCGCCGTGTTCTGCCTGGGCGTACCAGTTGGTGCCGTAGGTGATTTTGGTTAGCTCACCGGACGCAGGGCTAGCACCAGCCGCAGGACTAGCCGGTGCTTCGGTCGAGGTTGGTGCTTGAGACGCGCAGGCTGCGACGAGGCCCGTGCCAGCGGCGATCGCCCCATATTGTAAAAACTTGCGTCGTTTCAGGGGCGATCGCCCCGATGGATACCACAACTGACTCATCCAACTCACCTCATTGCTAACAAAATTGAGCGAACGAAAACAGAATGCCCGATGCAGGCGTGCTGTAAAGACCTGTATCGCCTCTGTAGTTTCTGAATACGTAGTTTCTGCATACTCCGAAAAGCGACCCTGGTTCTAAAGATATTCAGCCCTCTAGACCGTGTTTTCAAACTCTCTGAACCGTTAATTGCCCTGAGTCGATCCCCCTAAATCCCCCTTAACAAGGGGGACTTCCGGTGCGGCTCGGCCCGGTTCCCCCTTAACAAGGGGGACTTCCGGTGCGGCTCGGCCCGGTTCCCCCCTTAACAAGGGGGGCCAGGGGGGATCAAAAGGCTCTAAAACACGCCTCAGAGCCAGGGTCTTTACAAATCCCAATATTTGACCCTACTAGAACGCATCACCCTGGATTGTAGTTTGAGATACGAGAGATGAGGGTGCCGCAGTGCAAAAATTGTGGGATTTGAGTGATGAGGCTCTATTAACTACGCTACGGCTCTATTCCCTGCGACTGGCTCAGCCAGTCCATCACCTGCTGCCCCAAGCGCACATCGTTAAGCCGATCGATTTCTCGAATGCCTGTGGGGCTGGTGACGTTGACTTCGGTGAGGTAGCCACCGATGATGTCGATGCCGACAAAAATCAGCCCGTCGCGGCGCAGGGTGGGGGCAAGCTGGGCGCAAATTTGGCGATCGCGCTCGGTAATCTCCACTGCCGCCACGCGCCCGCCCACCGCCATGTTGCCGCGAAACTCTTTGCCTGTAGGGATGCGGTTCACCGCGCCGATGGGTTCGCCGTTTAGCAAGATCACGCGCTTGTCGCCGTCTTTGGCCGCGGGTAGATACTCCTGCACCATGATGGGCACGCGAAACTGCTGGGTGCTGATTTCGATGAGGGAGTTCAAATTGCGATCGCCCGGTTCGGCAAACAAAATCCCCTCGCCTGCCTTGCCGCCTAGGGGCTTCATCACGGCTGCGCCCTGCCGCTCCACAAACTCGCGAATCACCTGCTTGTCTGCGGTGACGATGGTTTCAGGAATTGCTCCCATAAATTGCAGCGCATACATCTTTTCATTAGCCGCCCGCAGCCCCGCCGGAGCATTGATGACCCGCGTTCTATCTGGGTTCACATAGTCCAGCACGTAGGTGGCATACAGATAGGGAATATCCACAGGCGGATCAGTCCGCATGAACACCGCATCCAGGCTGTCTAGCGGCAAAAACTGGCGATCGCCCAGTTCAAACCACACCTCCGCTGCCACCCAGCGCCCTTCTACCAGTTCGACCGGAACCAACCGCACAGGCTGAAGCTGAGCATAGGCCCTGCCGCCCACCACCGACAGCCGATTCGCCTCCGTAATCCACACCTCATGCCCCATCTGCTGCGCCGCCTCCATCAGCGCCACGCTGGTATCGTGGCCTGGATCGAGGCGGTGGATCGGATCAATAATGAAGGCAAGTTTCATAAATAGAGTCGGGAGAGTCGGGAAGTAGAGTCGGGAGAGTCGGGGATTGAGGACGTGAACCGAGGGGCAGAACAGAACAGCGCGAGGCAGCGGCAGAGCGCAAGAGAGCAAAGTGGCCGATCGCCCAGAATCAAGCCAGCGCTTTGCCCCTCCGCTTCCCTTGCTCAGACCCCTGCCAGCATCGCGTCTAGCTTACCCTGTCGATCCAGCGCGTGCAGGTCGTCGCAGCCACCGACATGAACGCCATCAATAAAGATCTGCGGCAGGGAACGGCGACCGTTGGCGCGATCTGCCATTTCGGCGCGGGCGGCTTCATCGCCGTCAATACAATATTCCGTAAAGTCCACGCCCTTCTTATTCAGCAGAGCCTTGGCGCGAATGCAAAACGGACAGGTACTCCAAGTGTAAATTTCAACGTTCGCCGTCATGGGTTGCCTCAAGTTAGCAATATTTCTTCATCTTACCGCTGCCGACCCGCAGGAAGATATCTCGCAGCGGCCTTAGCCTAACTACGGTTGCTGGGCGGGGAATAGCCCCAGCTAATTTCTCCCCCACCGTCTAGCGGTCTAACTTTGACAGCCCGTCTTTTGACATCCCACGGGACGGCCGTTAGGGTAGAGGAGCCTCGAAACGTCAAGGGCGATCGCGCCGTCTGACTACTTTCACCTGCCATCAGCCTTATGTCTAGAGTCCTCACGTCTAGAGCCCTCATGTTTAGAGCCATGAAATTCTAGCGCCTTGAGAATTTCTAGCGCTTTGGAATGTATTTCGTTGCAGCATACAGGTTTCGTTGAGCAGGCATGGTGGATCTGCTGCTAGTCATGACCCTGGGATTTCTGGGGAGTTTTGGACACTGTGTGGGAATGTGCGGCCCGTTGACGGCGGCGTTTTCCCTGGCAAAGGTGCAGGACAAGCCCCCGACCCCCTGGCAGCAGTTTATTTTTCACGTCCTCTTGAATATGGGGCGCGTTCTCAGCTACGCGCTGGTGGGTCTGGCAATCGGTGCAGTCGGTTCGGTTGTGCTGGCTGGCGGTCAATTCGCGGGCGTAGGTAGTCTGGCGAGGCGGCTAATGGCGCTGCTGACGGGCGGGCTGCTGGTATGGTTTGGGCTGGTGCAGGTTGTGCCGAACGGGCTACCCAAGGTGCCGCTGCTGCATCCGCTGGCGCCGGGCAGGCTGCACGAGCGGCTCGGTCGCCTGATTCAGAGACTTGGCAAGCGCTCCCATGTGGCTACGCCCCTGCTGCTTGGCGCGGTTTGGGGTCTGTTTCCCTGCGGCTTTCTCTACGCAGCCCAGATCAAGGCAGCCGACACGGGCAATCCCTGGCTGGGCAGCGCCACCATGCTGGCCTTTGGGCTGGGGACGCTGCCGACGATGCTGGGCGTGGGCACGTCTGCGGCATGGCTGAGCGCCGATCAGCGCAGCCAGTTTTATCGACTGGGCGGCTGGGTGACGCTGAGCATTGGTCTGTTGACGCTGCTGCGGACGGGCGACATGATGACGGACTTTACTGGCCACGCCAGTTTGCTTTGCCTAATGCTGGCGCTGGTAGCGCGGCCCCTCAGCCGTCTCTGGAGTGGGCTGCTGAGGGTGCGGCGGGCGCTGGGGGTAGGCGCGTTTGTGCTGGCGGCGGCGCACACGCTGCACATGGCAGAACACACCTGGGGCTGGAATTGGCAGGCGATCGCCTTCATGCTGCCACAACACCAAGGGGCGATCGCCGCTGGAGCCGCCGCGCTGCTGGCGATGCTCCCCGCTGCCCTAACAAGCTTCGACCGGGCGCAAAAGTGGCTGGGGGAAACCTGGCGGCCGCTGCACCTGCTTTCGGTTCCTGCCCTGCTGCTGGCAACGATTCACGCGATTGCCATTGGTTCTACCTACCTCGGCGTGTCGCCTACGGGGTGGCACTGGGCAGGGGCGATCGCCCTCAGTGGGGCAACCCTCAGCGTCTTGCTGCTGCGCGGCCGCTGGGTCTGGAAGTGGTTTGGTCAGGAGGAATGGTATGCTGAAGTTCCGTCTCGTCGTTCGTAATGCAAGCCTGCTGGCGCTGCTGGGTCTGTCGATGGCGGCAGGCAGGGTTGGTCTGTCCCCCATCGATCCGGCCAGTGCCCATCAGGTGCAGGTGTCGGGCGAGGTCGGCGGCACGGTGCATATCGAGCCGCGAGACAATCCCCGCGCCGGAGTTGCCAGCCAGGTCTGGTTTGCACTGGCGCGACGTGGCGGCCAGACGATTCCCCTCTCCGCCTGCACCTGCCAGCTTGAGGTTTACGCCCGCCCGCGCCGCCAGGGGGATGCGCCCATTCTGTCGCCCACGCTGCAAGCCGTTTCTGCCGAAGGTCGCCAGGGCATTCCTGGAGCCACCGTCACTTTCCCTCGCGCTGGCGCTTACGAGCTAGTCTTGCGCGGCCGCCCCGTCACGTCGGGCACGTTTACGCCGTTTGAACTGCGGTTTCCGGTGACGGTGGCAAGGTAATGGGGACAATGGGGACTGGCGGGATCGGTCATGGCAGGGTAGGTAAGGTAAAATAATGCCTCAGGACTTCACTCCTTCTCTCATGCTTCCCGATGTCTTCCTACTGGTTTGCCGGACGCACGGCTATTTTGGCGACTATGCATCGCAAGGAGGCGGCGATCGCCCCCCTCCTCACATCCGCCTTCGCGCTAGAAATCGTGGTTCCCGATGGGTTTGACAGCGACCAGTTTGGTACGTTTACCCGCGATATCAAGCGGCCGGCAGATCAGCTAGCGACGGCGCGGCTCAAGGCAATGCACGCGCTGGAACATCTGGGGGCAGCGCTGGGAACAGAGTTGGCGATCGCCAGCGAGGGCAGCTTTGGGCCCCATCCGCTGATGCCCTACGTGCCGCTCAATCGAGAACTGGTGCTATTGGTCGATCGGCGGCATGGGCTGGAGATCGCAGGCCACGCCGCTACGCCAGACACCAACTATAGCCATCAGCAGGTAGACAGCCTGGAGGCGGCGCTGAAATTTGCCCAATCGGCAGGGTTTCCCAGTCACGGGCTGGTGGTGATGCCTGCGGCAGAGGGCAGCGACCCCACGGAGATACACAAGGGCATCACGCAGGAAGATCAGTTCCGAGAAATCGTGACCGCGACCCTCAAGCGCCACGGCCGCGCCCATCTGGAAACCGACATGCGGGCCATGATGAACCCCACGCGGATGAAGGCGATCGCCCTCGCAACGCAAGACCTGATCCGCAAGCTGCAACAGACTTGCCCCCAGTGCCACGCGCCCGGTTTCGACGTGGGCGATCGCCAGCCTGGATTGCCCTGCGCCCTTTGCCACGCGCCCACAAGCCTGACGCTAGCCGCCCTCTACCGCTGCGCCCAGTGCGGTTTTACTGAAACCGTGCGCTATCCCGACGGTCAGGACTTTGCCGACCCGGCCCACTGTGCCTACTGCAACCCCTAGCTTGGGCGGAACAGTGATCATTCCAGCAGTCCAATAGCAAGAGAATTTGGACGTTTATGGTGCGATCGCCCTCTAAAAGCGAACTTTAGGGGTGATGTCATTGCATCCGGTTGCCGATGGGGGCCAAGCTGCCGATAGGGGGCGAGTAGCGCATCACAGCGGTTCATCACAGGTTAATCCACCCATTTGCGCGTTTGGGGGCGAGTGCCAGTAGATTGAAGAGAGCGTCCCTTGATTTCACGTCATGACGGCTCCTGCTCTGAAACAAGACACCATCGCGGCGATCGCCACAGCAATCGTTCCTGCTCAAGGCAGCGTGGGCATTGTGCGCCTGTCGGGGGCTGAGGCCGTGGCGATCGCCCGTATCCTATTCCACGCGCCAGGGCGACAGGTGTGGGACAGCCACCGCATTCTCTACGGCCATGTGCGCCAGCCCCAAACCCAGACGGTGATTGACGAGGCGCTGCTGTTGCTGATGCTGGCTCCGCGCTCCTACACCCGTGAAGACGTGGTGGAGTTTCACTGTCACGGCGGCATGATGGCGGTGCAGCAGGTGTTGCAGGCTTGCCTGGACTGTGGGGCGCGGCTGGCAGAGCCGGGAGAATTCACGCTGCGGGCCTTTCTCAACGGGCGCATTGATCTAACGCAAGCTGAGAGCATTGCCGATCTAGTGGGAGCGCGATCGCCCCAAGCGGCCCAATCTGCTCTCGCCGGCCTGCAAGGAAAGCTTGCCCAGCCCATCCGCCAGCTTCGGGCTATCTGCCTCGATATTCTGTCCGAAGTGGAAGCCCGTATCGACTTTGAAGACGACCTGCCACCGCTGGATGAAGCCCTGATCAAAACCCAACTGTCGCAAGTTCTCGCCCAAGTGACGGCGCTCCTCGACACGGCAGACCGGGGCGAACTGTTGCGGAGCGGGCTAAAAGTGGCGATTGTCGGTCGCCCAAATGTCGGCAAATCTAGCCTGCTGAATGCCTGGAGCCGGAGCGATCGCGCTATTGTGACAGCGCTTCCGGGGACGACCCGCGACGTGGTTGAATCGCAGCTCGTGGTCGGCGGCATCCCCATCCAGGTGCTTGACACCGCTGGCATCCGCGAGGCCGAAGATGTGGTTGAGCAAATTGGGGTCGCGCGATCGCGCCAGGCCGCCCAAGCCGCCGATCTGGTGTTGCTCACCATCGACGCTGCCCAGGGCTGGACGGACGCAGACCAGGAAATCTATGAGCAGGTCAAGGGGCGATCGCTAATTTTGGTGGTGAACAAGGTTGATCTGGTGGCTGGGAATGGCGGTGTGGCGGCGTGGGGAAGCGATGGCGCTGTCCCACCTCCTCCGCTCGCTTTGCCAACGGTGTACACTGCTGCCGCCCAAAATCACGGCATCGAAGCCCTGGAGCAAGCAATTCTGACCATTGCCCAGGCCGGCAAGCTGACGGCTGCGAACCTCGACCTAGCCATCAACCAGCGCCAGTCTGCCGCGCTCACCCGCGCCAAAACTGCCCTCCAGCACGTGCAAGACACCATTGCTCAGCAGCTCCCGCTGGACTTTTGGAGTATTGACCTACGGAGCGCCATCCAGTCTTTGGGTGAAATCACGGGCGAAGATGTGACCGAATCTGTCCTCGATCGCATCTTTAGCCGCTTTTGCATTGGTAAGTGAGATTGATTTTGGAGTTTGGGTTTTGGAGTTTGGGTTTTGGATTCTGGATTTGCGATTTTGGATCGCCGGTCAATCGTCTGTGGGGCTTCCAAGAATTTCAGCCGCAGCGTCACGCTTGCGGCTCATTTCCAGTGTCCTGCGGCAATCCAAAGTTCCTGAAACGCCTACTGTTCAGCCTACTGTCCAGCCTACTTAGGACTTACGCACTTGCGATAAATTTCCCAGGTTCTGAACGATTTCTCGCGGGCGCAGCCCGCGAGAAATCGTCCAACTGCTTAGCCCTACTACTGTCCAACCGTTTGCACCGGGGGCATGGGCTGTCCCTGCATCTGCTGCATAATGTGCTGCTGGAGCATTTGCTGTTGCAGGAGTTGTCGCTGGGACATGGGTTGTTGGCGCAGGGGTTGTTGTCGCAGGGGTTGTTGGAGCATTTGCTGCTGCATCATCCGCTGTTGCGCCATCTGCTGCTGGGCCATTTGGTATTGCGCCATTTGCTGGGGAGAGAGCGCCTGCGGTCGAATCTGTTGCGGAACTGGCTGTGGGATCGGTTGTGGAATGGCTTGCGGGGCGATCGCCTGCATGGGCTGCGCGACGGGCTGGGTGTCGGGCGCGGCAGAGGGGTCTGCAATTTGGAGCATGGGCTGGGCGGGCTGATTGGCGGCCTGGGCGATCGCTGCTTCTAGGTCAGTTTTGATCTTCTCTACCCGTGGCTCATACAGCGCTAACAGGCGTTCTGCTTCAAACATGGCGCTGGTGTTGGGTGGCACCTGCTGCAACCGCGCCAGGCCTGCTTCCCAGGTGGCGACTACTGCTTCGGACAGGTCAGGGCGCTTCTGACGAATGGCGTGCTGCTGCCGCTCCCAGGCTAGCTTGAACAACTGCTTGGCTTCGCTGAGGCGCTGTCCGGCTGCCTCTTCTTGCTGAAGCCGGGCTTGCACTAAGGCTAGCTGATCTCGGTAGTCTTGGAGTTTGGCGGTGGCTGTCGCATAAAACGGGCTGGCAACGGGTACAGCCTCAAGCTGCTGAATCGCGGCTTCCCACTGGTTCCGAATCAACTGCCAGGTCTGGAGGTTGAGAACCGGAGCCTCGCTGGCCTGGGTAGCGGCGATCGCCCACTGCTCGGCTTGCCTCAACCCATTCAGCACCTCGTTTTGCTGCTGATATTGCTGGCGCAATTCATTGGATGTTGACCGATGGCGCGACCAAATGGGTACGGTGTCCAGCAGGTCGATCGCCCCAGTGAGGTACTGCTGGGCGGCGGTCAGGTCGGGCGCAGCAGGAGCCTGTGTCACGACGGTAAACGACTTGCTGCCCAGAGATTTTGCCGTTTCCAACTGGGGGCACGCGCCGAAGGTGCAGGGCTGCGTCAGCACGTAGCTGCCCAGAGCCAGCCCGACGGCTCCAATGCCCGCTATCAGAAGGCGATGATCTGCTCCTGCCTCGACACTCTTCTGAGGATTTTGGTGAGGAGTCTGGGCAGATTTGGGGGCTTGTGGAACCGCTTTTTGAACAGCTTGAACAGATTGAACAGGGGGTCTGCTGGTGGTTGGCGGGATCGGCTGAGCCTTGGTGCGGGCAGACGGCGCGACAGATGCAGGCTTGGGAATGGGAATAGTGGCGGGTGGAGCAATTGCCCCGGTTCCCGCAATGGCGCTGGCGGCAACCCCCGATAGCACCGGCTTTGGCGGTGTCTGGTTGAGCGAAAACTGGCGGCGCACGTAGGGCTTGGGCTGACCGACAATCCGCAGGTATAGCCCCACTTGCTGAATCGAGCGGATCTGGAGCGCGTGGATGCGGGCTTCGAGAAGCTGCAACACCTGCCGCGGGTTGAGCGACATATCGGTGCGGTGGTTGCCCACCACCAGCAGGCGATCGCCCTGGAGGGCACAGCGCACCGCAACTGCCAACTGGCGCTGGCGGAAAAAGGCTTCCAGCGTGCGTCCTAGCTCTTCGACAGAGAGGGATAACTCGGCTGCGGACGGGTCGGTCGTGCGATCGCTGGGGGAAAGTGTCGCCTGCATAGTCGCCTGCATTAGGTGGCCTGAATAGGTTGCTTGGATGGGTTGCCTGGAGAAACCCTGTGTTCCTAGCGGAAACTGGTTCTAGTGAAAACAGTGGACAAACCCATGCCAGGGTTTCCACCTGCCACTAGGGCTTATCCAAGGTTTATCCAGGGTTTATACAGATATTCTTCCCAGCGATTGCGCCTCCGGATCATTCACGGCGCAGAATCTTGGGATTCCCTAGCTCAGGGTGCTGCCACATCCGAGACAACCGTGAGCCGCCAGCCCGGTTTCACCACCTGCCGCGATCGGGCGATCGCCAGACAATCGTCCGGCAAATCTTCGGTGATCACCGATCCAGCGGCAATGGTCACATCGGCTCCCACCGTCACAGGCGCAACCAAGACGCTGTTTGACCCAGTTTTTGTGCGATCGCCAATGACCGTCGGATGCTTCTTTACGCCGTCGTAGTTAGCGGTGATCGTCCCTGCGCCAATGTTCACTTTCGTACCTAGCGTTGCGTCACCCAAATAAGATAAATGCGCGACATTCGTGCGATCGCCCAGCGTAGATTTTTTTAGCTCCACAAAGTTTCCAATGCGGCAGCCGTTGCCTACCTGTACCTGTCCCCGCAGGTGCGCGTAGGGGCCAATGCGGGTGTCTGCTTGCACGGTGCTATCCGACACAACGGAATATAGCACCGTGACGCGATCGCCCAGCGTGCTGTTTTCGATCAGACTACCGGGGCCAATGTGGCTGCCCGCACCAATGGCCGTCTTACCGCGCAGGTGACACTGGGGTTCAATAACGACATCTGAACCAAGGGTGACGGTATCATCAATCGTGATACTGGCTGGGTCAATCAGCGTCACGCCCTGCATCATCCAGGCATTCTTTACTCGCGTTTGCAAAATGTCATAAGCAGCGGACAACTGCCGTCGATCGTTAATCCCCAAGATTTCCTGATAATCGTCTACATCCACAGCCATGACGGGTGACATCATACTCACCACATCTGTCAGATAATATTCCTGCTGATCGTTATCAGCGGTCAGCTTGGGCAGCGCTTCTGCGAGGTCTGCCCAGCGAAAACAGTAGACCCCGGCATTGATGCGGCGGTTTTGCTTTTGGGCAGCCGTACAGTCCCGATCTTCTACAATTTGCGTCACGCGGTTGCTGCCATCGCAAAATACGCGACCATAGCCTTTCGGTTCTGGCAGATGCGCCGTCAGCAGCGTAGCCGCGTTGCCTGCTGAGCGATGGGTGTCCAGCAGGTTCTTCAGCGTTTCCGGGCGCAGCAGCGGTACGTCGCCATTCAGCACCAGCACATCGCCTGCAAAGCCGTCGAGATGGGGAATGATCTGCTGCACCGCATGGCCAGTGCCCAACTGTTCCCGCTGCTCTACAAACTCCACCCCTGCAATCGCGCTGAGAGCCTTCTGCACGCGATCGCCCCCATAGCCTACAATCACCAACTGGCGATCGGGCCGCACCGCTGCCAAACTGTCCAACACCCGCTCGACGAGCGATCGCCCGCCCAAATCATGCAGCACCTTCGGAAGGTCTGACTTCATTCGCGTTCCCCGTCCTGCTGCCAAAATTGCTACCGCTAACATGCTGCCTAGCTTTCTGTAGTCTCTGCTTGTCACCTGTGTGATTCAGCCTTCATCAACTGGAATCCAGCTTCCCAATCCCACAGTGGGAGTATACCGCGCTTCGGTCGGTGTATTTCTCGGCGTATTTCTGAGAACTCCCTCAAGCACTATTGAGGAGACAGATGAGGAGACAGACGACCTGAATCACGCTGTGTCGATCTGGCTCTCGACAGACCGCAAAAGCGCGATCGCCCAGAGTCGGTGCTTCCAGATGAGGGCGATCGCCCTACTGCCAAACCCCCAATCCAAAATCCCCAATCCAAAATCCCCACTCCTGCCTCTGTTCAAGACTTCGGTATAGTGAAAAATGCACGTTGCGTTTCTCCACGGTTCACCCATGATCGACATTCCCAAACTGCTCGCCCAGGAGCTATCGCTCAAGCCGTTTCAGGTGGAAAATGCGCTGGCGCTGTTTGCAGAAGGGGCGACCATTCCCTTTGTGGCGCGATATCGCAAGGAGCGCACGGGCGAACTGAACGAGATTCAGCTCAGGGATCTGGCCGATCGCCATGCCTACCTAACGGAACTGGAGGAACGCAAGCAGACGGTGCTAAAGGCGATCGCCGACCAGGGCAAACTCACCGACGATCTCCAGGCGCAAATCGAGCAGTGCTTATCGAAAACCGAGCTAGAAGACCTGTACTTGCCCTATCGCCCCAAGCGCCGCACCCGAGCCACCATTGCCCGTGAGAAAGGGCTAGAGCCGTTAGCCCAGTGGATTGAGTCGTTGAATCAGCCCAACGCGCCCCAGGCAGATTTAGCTGTCGAAGCCGCGAAATACGTCGATGGGGACAAAGGCGTGAAAACGGCCCACGAGGCTTTGCAGGGCGCGTCGGACATCCTGGCAGAGGCAGTGGCCGACCGGGCAGAACTGCGATCGCACCTGCGACAATTTTTCCTAAATTCCGGCAGCTTCGAGTCGCGCATCAAGCCCGACTTTCCAGAGGGTACGACCAAGTTCGAGATGTATCGTACCTACACCGCACCTGTGAGTAAGATCCAGCCGCACAACCTATTGGCGCTGCTGCGGGGCGAAGGCGAAGAGGTTTTGACGCTGGCGCTGACGTTTGACGAGGACGAAGTGCAGAGCTACCTGGAACGCGAGGTGATTCGCACCAAGGCCAAGCCCGTGCGCGAGTTTTATCAAGCGATGCTGCGGGATGCCTTTGCGCGGCTGATGAAAACGTCCCTGATCAGCGAAGTGATTGCCGAGAAGAAGCAGTGGGCCGATATCGAGTCGATTAAAACCTTTGAGGCAAATCTGCGGGAACTGCTGCTGGCGGCTCCAGCGGGCATGAAGCCGACGCTGGCTATTGACCCCGGCTTTCGCACAGGCTGTAAGGTGGCGGTGATTGACCAGACGGGTAAGTTTCTGGAATATCAGACCATCTTTCCCCACACGGGCGAGGGGCAGCGGGAAAAAGCAGGGCGATCGCTCCTTGACCTGATTCGCAAATACCAGATTGAGCTAATCGCCATTGGCAACGGCACCGCTAGCCGCGAAACGGATACGTTTGTGAATGAAGTGGTGAAGTCGCTTGATCACAAACCCGTGAAAGTAATTGTGAACGAAGCTGGCGCATCGATTTACTCTGCTAGTCAAGTGGCGATCGCCGAATTTCCCGACCTGGATCTGACCGTGCGTGGAGCCGTCAGCATCGGCCGCCGATTGCAAGATCCCCTAGCAGAACTGGTGAAGATCGACCCCAAGTCTATCGGCGTTGGGCAATATCAGCATGATGTGGATCAAAAGCTGCTCAAGAAAAAGCTGGATGAAACGGTCGAAAGTTGCGTCAACTACGTAGGCGTAGACCTGAATACTGCGTCAAAAGAACTGCTGAGCTACGTCTCCGGCATTTCCAGCGCTGTTGCCAACAATATCGTGCAATATCGCAACCAAAACGGCGCGTTTCGCAATCGCCGCGAACTGCTAAAAGTCTCTAAACTGGGCCCCAAAGCGTTTGAGCAGGCAGCCGGATTTCTCCGCATCCGCAATGGCGATAATCCGTTGGACAATACGGCCGTCCATCCTGAAAGTTACGGTGTTGTAGAGGCGATCGCCAAGGATCTCGGCATCCCGCTAGATCAAGTGACCAAGGCAGGAGAACGGCTGAAAACCCTCTCTCTCCAGCGTTACGTTACCGACACCATCGGCGAACCTACCCTGCGCGACATCCTTGCAGAGTTAGAAAAACCTGGCCGCGATCCGCGTGCCCAATTCACCTACGCCACCTTTCGCGAAGATATTCAGGAAATCGGCGATCTCAAGGTCGGCATGACGCTCGAAGGCGTGATCACCAACGTCGCAAACTTTGGCGCATTTGTGGATATCGGCGTTCATCAAGACGGTCTAATTCACATCTCGCAGCTAGCCGATCGGTTTGTCAAAGACCCGAAAGAAGTCGTGAAAGTGGGGCAGATCGTCACCGTGCGCGTGCTGGAGGTGAACGAAGCGCTGAAGCGCATTAGCCTGTCGATGCGTTCCGAGGTAAACGACAAGGCAACCCAGCAAACTGAGCGATCGCAGGAGAGCGCTAAATCCCAAAGGCCGAAGCCCGTTGCCCAGTCCAGCAAACCCCATCTCTCAGCTTCGGGCGATCGCCCCTCCACAGCAGCAACGCTAGACGACTTGAAAGCGAAATTCGGCCGCAAGCGGTAGACCATACCTGAAAGCCCCTGTCCTAGCCAGATTCGCCCGGTCTGATAGGTACGGATTCAATTTTTCATTGCTCAGAAACCAGAGCCTTTGGCAACCAGGATTGCAACCTGATTGTAGACATAGACCTTGAGCGCCGGGAAAAATTGGTGAAATTCTTGCTCTAGGGCAGAGTAATGATGGTGCAATACGCAAATGCTAGAGGCGAGGAGGGGCGATCGCCGCGATCGCGCTGCCATGCGCTCCAAAATCATCTCGATACCCGATACTTGCCGATAGGCAGTTAGCCAGTCGCCTGTCACCATAAACGGCAGCGCCCACTGGAGCGACGGCGGCAGCAGCGCTTGATAGTGCTGCAAGTCGGCGTAGACCCCCTGCACAAACTCTTCCAGCGTCCCTACCCCATAGGTTTGCCAGTGAACCGCTAGGAAATGGTCGTAGAACACATCCACCAGCACCCCCGCCAGTCGGCAGTAGGGCGGCTCTACCCGCGCCTTGCTCTGGCGGACGATAGGGTGGCAATCGGTGTAGGTGTCGATCTGGCGATGGAGCGCAATGCCCCGCTGAATCGTGGAATGGAGCGATCGCACGTCTGCTCCTTTGAGGAAGTCGCCCGCCAGGTTGCCGAGACGGGCCAGCGGGTCGGGTTCGGAGAGCAGCAGGTGGGCGAGGTAGTTCATGTTCTAGAGCGCAATTGGCTCAGCAGCGTGGCCGCCAAAATCACCCCACCCCCTAGCCAGCCGCGCAGGCCCCAGCGTTCGCCCAGCCACCAGAAGGCAAACAGCGACGCAAAGACGGGTTCTAGCGTGTAGAGAATAGCGGCTTCGGTGGCGGAGAGGTGGCGCTGGGCGCTGGCCTGAGTCCAGGTGGTAAGGGCGGTGGCGAAGAGTCCTAGGTACAGCACCACGGCGGCGCTGACGATGAGGGCGGCGGTTTGCGAAGCGATGTGCGGGGCGGCCCACAGTAGACTCAGGAGGGCGATCGCCACCACTTGCACCGTCGTCAAGGCTGTCGCGCTGTAGCGCTGCACAATTCGCTCCATTTGCAAAATATACACCGCCCAGCAGGCCGCGCAGAGCAGCACCCACAGATCGCCCACCCCCAGCGCCCCACCCTCCCAGGACAACAGCCCTACGCCAGCCAGCGCCAGTCCTGCGGCGATCGCCACCCGTATCGAAATCTTGCGCCCCAGCAGCCGCGCAAAAATCGGCACCAAAATCACATTCAGGCTGGTAATGAACGCGGCCCGATTGGCCGGAGCCGTTTCCAGCCCGATTGCCTGCGTCAAAACTGCACTAAACATGAGGACGCTCACCCCGATGCCGTCCAGAATCAGTCCTTTGCTGAGGTGCGATGAGGGGCCCACTGGAGCGACTGGCAGCGACACGGGACGCAGGCGCATTCCAACAACGGGCAAGAGGGCGATCGCCGCCACCACAAACCGCGCCATCACTAGCACCGACGGCGATAGCGTCCCCAGCGAAGTCTTAATCAGCGGAAAGGTAGAACCCCAGATGACATTTGATAGCACCAGAATAAAAATGCTCCACTGCCGAGCCGTTACCTTTGGCATCCTTGGCATGACCAACGAACTCCCCCCTCTACCCCTACCCTACCTCCTCTACTCTATCCCTAGTGCATCCGAACTCTACCTAAAATCCATATCTAGTGTCACCATATAAAAACCCTCTGGGTCTGTTGAGTTTCTGTTGCATTTCTACAGTCCGCATGACCTACTCGCTCTCCGCTGCCAAGCTGCAAAGCTACTACCGCTGTCCACTCGCCTACTACTTTCGCTATGAGCGTAAGCTGCCGGGGGCGGCGTTTTTTAGCTCCGCAGCGCTGGGAACGTCGCTGCATCAGGCGCTGGCTCAGATTTACGACGACTGGCATTATCAAGACCCGATTCCCCGCTTGGACTGGGTGGAATATTGCTGGAATCAGCACAGCAGCGGACTCACGCCAACTCAGGTGAGCGAAGGTCGGCGCATCCTGCAACGCTACTATAACGGCTTTATTGCAAATCAAAGCGCAATTCGGCGGCCGCTAGGGGTAGAAGGGCGCATTCAGGGGACGCTGCGGGTGCAGGATTTAGAATTTACGCTGTCGGGTCGCTATGACCGAATCGACTGGCTGGAGGACGGGCTGGAGCTAATCGACTATAAATCCAGCAAGGATAGTGAGGCGCTATTGCCCGATGAAATCGATTTGCAAATTGGGTTATATTACTTGGCACTGGAGCAGCGCTATCAAAAGCACCTGAAGCAACTTAGCTTATTGTATCTGCGGACAGGCGAGAAGGTTAGCTACACAGTCACGCCCGACCATCGCCAGCAGGTGGAGTCGATTATCGGCGAACTAGCGCTGCAATTGCGGCAAGACCGTTCCTGGACTCCGTTTCCAGGTGAACAGTGCGATCGCTGCGCCTATGCCCGCTATTGCCCCGCCGCCCGCGCCAATCCCGAACCGCTGCCCGAAGAGGCCCAGCCAGAGCGGGGGTTGCAGCTTGTGCTAAGCCTGTGAGGTCTCAGCACAGGTTAGGAATGGCTGCACTTCCTGCCCGGTGTCTCTGAAAAGCACAGGGGGAGTCCTGCCTTCTCAGTTTCCTCCGGGGAGAGCAAGTTGCACTTCCTGCCCGGTGTCTCTGAAAAGCACAGCCTGTGGCCGTAAGCTAAAAGCAGGGCAGAAGTTCTGGGTAGCCTTCCGAAATCACCAATCCTAAAATCTAAAATTCAAAATTGGTTCAGAGCCTATGACCTTGGGCGTTGAGTTGACCTGGCCGCGCTGCTACGGAAACATCGCGCAGGGCGATCGCTGGCTTCGGCAGTTTCAGGGAGCGCGATCGCAGTTTGCCTGCGTGCTGGGGTTTACCGAGACGGGTCTGATTCCGGGCATTTCCGCTGCGGGAGCTACACCCGCCGATCGAGAATGGACGGCGATCGCCGATGCCGAATTTCTCTACCACGGGCCTCAGCCCAATCCCCAGTTTCCGCTGCCACCCCTGACGGCGGGCGCATCGCCAACGCTGATTTCGCGGGCGGTAGTAGAAGGCTTTCACGTGCCGCTGCACTTGCTCAACGCCGGACTGCGCCATGCGCCGACCGTTCCCTGCATCGACTTGGGCGGCACGCCGGCCCGCTGCGTATCGACTGGTGCGGCGCTGGATTTACCAACGGTGCTGCGGCTGCTGCAAGCGGGACTAGACTGGGGCGCTCGCCTCGCTCAAGCACAACCCGATGCTTACTTGCTGATTGGCGAATGCGTCGTCGGCGGCACGACTACAGCCCTTTCCTTACTTACTGGACTGGGCTGGGCCGCCGCAGGTAAGGTCAACAGCAGCCATCCTGCCTGCAACCATGCCCAAAAGTGGAATATCGTATCCGCTGGATTAAGTCGGGCATTGGAACAGGGAACGCTCGCACCAGATAATCCCGACCCGCTAGCTGTGGTGGCGGCCGTGGGCGACCCGATGCAGATTGCCGTCGCAGGGATGGCGATCGCCGCTAGTCGAGTCACCGGAGTCTTGCTGGCAGGCGGTACGCAAATGCTAGCGGTCTACGCGCTGATGCGATCGCTCCAGCACCATCATGGGCTAGACTGGCCCGCAGAACGGGTAGCAGTGGGCACGACGCGCTGGGTGGCCGAAGACCCCACAGGCGACACAGCAGGACTCGCCGCTGACCTGAATGCGCCGCTGCTGGCCACGCCGCTGAGCTTTGCCGCCTCGCGCTATGCTAGCCTGCGGGCCTACGAGCAGGGCTATGTCAAAGAAGGAGTGGGAGCCGGGGGATGTGCGATCGCCGCTCACCTGCTGGGCTGGCACAATGCCGACTTGCTCAGCGCCGTGGAATCCCTGCTGCACCGCGCCGGAAAAGCAACCTAGAATAAGGAATCAACCCATTCGTCAAGGCACTGACATACTTGAGACAGCAACCTTACTGCCCTCATCCCCCAACCCCTTCTCCCAAGTGGGGAGAAGGAGAGCTAGACATAGGTTTGAAGTCCCTCTCCCAGAGCGGGAGAGGGATTTAGGGTGAGGGCTGAAATTGCTGCGTGAAGTATATTAGTGCCTTCGTCAAGGCTAGATTGCCAGAGTCGATCTGCCCGCTTGACAAGTTTTTGAACCCTGGTTGGAACGTCTCCTGGAACTAGCCCTGGAATTGCCCTATGTATGCTGTCATCTCCCGTGAAAAGATACACCTCCCTCCCGGTAGCGTGGTGCGGATGCCCGGAACTTGGCAAGACTATTGCGCCCTGCGCGAAAGCCGGAGCGATGGCTCTATCCCCCGCATCAAGTTTCGTAATGGAGAAATCTTGCTGATGAGTCCTTTACCCCGCCACGGCCGCGAAGCCAATATTCTGGCAGATGTTGTTAAAGTTCTCCTGGATAGCGAAGAGCGCAACTACGAGGCCTTTACGCCCATTACGATGGATATTCCTGAATCGGGTGCGATTGAACCCGACTATTGCTTCTATATCGACCACTGGCAGGCGGCAGCAGGCAAAGACCGCATCAATTGGCAACCTGATCCACCGCCTGACCTAGTAATCGAAATTGACGTGACCACCTACACCGCTGCCGAGGATTACGCGCCCTATAGCGTCCCCGAAGTGTGGCTATTCAAAAAAGGCGGCCTAAAGATTTACGCCTTTTCCAACACGGTATACCTGCGTAAACTCCTCTAGTGGCTATTCAAAAAAGGCGGCCTAAAGATTTACGCCCTGCAAGCGGAAAGCTATGAACTGCAATCCCACAGCCGCTATTTTCCGACAATTGACTTACCTGCATTATTGACTCAGGTTCTGGAGGCTGCTGCGACGCAGGGGACGGGTGCTGCGCTGCGAAGCCTGCGTCAACAGATGGTCGGCTAACGGTTGCTATTGCTCCTCTTGCAGAGGGTTAATTTAGGACGTTTGGATTCGCTTTTGGTGACTATAGAGCAATGCTCTTCGCCCGCCTGAGCGGCATCACCAGCACTGGACGATAGCTTACACCGCGATATCTCAAGTTGATAAACGGCTGGATCGGCATGACAGACGAGTAATATAGCGTCATGGGGATACCGCGATAGCTGCCTTTGATCGTTTTAGTGGTGGGGAGTTTTGTGCAGGGCGTGTAGCGAATGCCGCGATAGGTCAGTTGCATCATGGGTGTCCTTGGTGTGAAATGGGGGCTTTGATGTCTCTGTTATAGGGCGATCGCCCCTAGAGGCGCGATATAGAAAAGTTATGGAATTTCGCCAACCTTAACTCTGCTTAACTTTTCAACTCTGTATTTAGCTGGCAAAAGGGGTGAATCACATCTTGAATTATGATTGGAATGTTGGGGTGATGTGTTCTAGATTCGCTCAATCGGTCTAGAGAACTGGCGAAATGCAAGTCCGCTGATGCTGCAACCCAGTCCCCCCAGCATCAGAAACAGAACGCTTAGCGGAAAGATCTGAGACAGCGGCTGAACCCCTGCTCCACCCAAGGTCATACCGCTATCAAACCCCGCCAGGAAAACGCTGTAGACTCGCCCTCGCACTGTGAGCGGTGCTGCAAAGGACACGATGGAAGACAGCACCGGGAAGAGCGAGCCGAATCCCAAGCCGTATACGACTGACCAGAGGAGCAGCAAGGTGGGGGCGATCGCCACGCCCACCAGCCCTACCCCAGAACACAGAATTCCCACACTCACCACCCAGCGCGGCGACACGCGGTTGCCCCAGCGCCCCAGCGCAAACCGCACCAACACCGCCACCAGCGCGTTTAGGCTATAAAATACGGCCGCGTCGGACACCAGCAGCGGCAAAAACGTGACCACTGCACCATGCAAAAATGACCCGATGAAGAACAGCAGCGTGGCATCGCGCACCGGAAACTGCAAAATCACGTTCCACGGAAAGGCTGCCTTTTCTGGAGCAAGCTCGCTTGATTTATTTGATTTATTTGATTCGCTTGATTTACTTGAGACGGCAGCGGATGATACCTCTGAACTTGCAGTCGTCTTCCAGGGCAGCGGCAGGGTTAGCACAAATCCCAGCAGCGTCAGCCCCGCCATTGCTCCAATCACGGGCACAAAGCCTGCGCGTGCAAAGGCGATCGCCCCCAGCATTGGCCCTAGCGAAAATCCGATCGTATTCGACATAGCCAGATAGCCCAGCAGCGCCGTGCGGCGATGGGTCGGCACCACATCCACCAGCAGCGTTTGCGAGGCGGTGGCGAAGGCCGCCTGACTGATGCCGTGCAGCACGCGCACCCCCATCAACCAGGCAGGATCGGGCGACCACCCATACAGCGGCAAGACCACCACCATCAGCCCCAGTCCCAGCCAGAGGACTGGCTTCCGTCCCCAGTGATCAATCAGCCAGCCAATCAGCGGACGAAACAGCAGCAGCCCCGCCGCCATCGCCCCAACCACAAACCCCACGCCCGCATCCTGCCAGCGCTGGGTCACATACAGCGGCAGTACCGGAAATAGCACCGTCACTTGAGTAAAATACACCAGCATTCCGGCGCAGATACAAAACGACCAGAGCCAGGTTTTAGGAGAAGATTCGGTCAGACGGTTCAGCAATAACTTTGTTTAATCGAAACAAGGAAACGTAAGGGCCGCAACATGCCGACGGCACTGGTACAAATAAGCAATTGATCTAGCTGTCAGATCTAGCCGCCAGATCCCTAGCCGCCAGATCTAGTCGCCGCTCCTGTAGGTGTATCCCACTTTTGTAACCCTCACCCTAAATCCCTCTCCTAAAGCGGGAGAGGGACTTCCAATCCGGCTCCTCTTCTCCCTTTTTGGGAGAAGGGGCTGGGGGATGAGGGCAAACTTGCATATCTAGGATGCGCCGCTCCTGTATCCCTTATAGCCGCTAAAATGGGGCACTGATCGGGCAGGCAGCCTGGAGATGAACGCAGAACTGGAGCTAGATCATATCTTTGTCTGCATGCCGTCCCTTGCGGCAGATGCCCAGCGCTTGGTGGAGTTTGGGTTGCAGCCGGGGCGATCGCGCATCCATGCGGGCCAGGGTACAGAAGACGTCTGCTTTTTCTTTGACAATGCCTATCTAGAATTGCTGGGGCTTCATGATCAGGCGGAGGTGCGATCGCCCCTTGTGGCCCCACTGCGGCTGTGGGAACGGCTGCACTGGCAGCAAACCGGAGCCTGCCCCTTCGGCATTAGCTTGCGGCTGAAGGCAGGCACACTGGACACGCGGTCTTCGGAAACCTGGAGCTATGCAGCCCCCTTGTTTGCCTTCCGGTGCAACGCTGCCAATCTTTACGCCCCCCGGTGCAGTGGAGTTGCCGCTGTTTTTTTTGCCTGTGGCAGTGATACCTGCCCAATCACCCGCACGTCCTGACCTGCCGCTAGAGCATCTGGGCGATCGCCGTACCCTGGAGCAAGTCTTGCTTCAGCTTCCTGCCGCAATCGCGCTCTACAAAATGCCTTCTCTGCTCAACCACCTAGCACAGATCCAGATTGCGCCCGCTGAATCGCCCAAAAAAACCTTTCACTCGGAGCTAGTTTGGCAAAGCAGCACTGACCCAATTGCTCACACATTCAGTCCTGATTTGCCTCTTTCGATTCGCAGCTAAAAATCTGGAAGTTATGAAATCTGGAAGCTATGTTCTGAACCTATGCTCTGAACCTATGCTCAACAAACGCTCATCCCCAAGCCTAGCTTATCCTCAAGCCTGATGGATGCGCTGAGACAGCAGTTGCTCTTCGAGGGCAGCGATGCGATTATACGCGGCTGTGAGTTGCGCCGTGAGTCGCTGAATTTGCACCTCCGGAGAGAGCGATCGCTCTCCGCTATGGCTATCCGACTCCAGAAAATCGTCATCCGACAGCACGTCTTTATGATCCATTTCTGTTTCTAAGCCATAGCGCTGATTATAGGACTGACGTGCTGAAGTCGTTCCTGAGGACGATCGCTGATTGCGATCGACCAGCAGCACTTCCGAAAAAACTTCTGTGATTCTGTTGCTCAACTGCTCGATAACCTGGTGCAGCGCGTCAACCTTTGCATTCAGCTCGACAATTTGTTCCTGGAAAGAGTCCATAATGACGCCTGTTCCCTTTTACTGAGTATGAGTCTATCTTATGAAAGGCTTGTCTATAGGTTCCATTTATTCCTGAATCATTTAACGTTTGGAAAATTCATCAATCAAGGGTCTTCCTACGGAGACTCAAGGGTTTCAGCGATTTCTGTGGTCGTAGTCTTGATAACAATTGCCCTTGCCCGCATGAGTTCTAGGCTTAACAGCAACTTGTGCAGAAATGTTTACGCCAGGAGGCGGAAAATCGTCGAATCGCTGACGGGTTTCTCGCTTTAGATTGCCTTAAGAATTGCTGAGAAATCATCAGAAGTATGGTTTAGAAAATATGGCTTAGAAAATATGTAGCGAGTGTGTAGCGAATCCGCAGCTCACATGCGGCGAATATGCAGCGAATATGCGGGAATATTCCTGGAATTCCTCGATTGTGCGCTGATTGTTGAAGATGTTGCATTGAGAATCGAACGGCTTCCTTCGACTTCTTTGCAATTAGAGGCGATCGCCCTTTGTTATCCAATGCCTAGATTCAGCGCCCAGATTCCGTGCCCAGATCCAATGCCCAGATTCCGTGCCTAGATTCAATGTCCAGATGTTCAGTAATATGCCCCTATCTGGGATAGCAGTCCCATTCAGGGTCAGCATTTCAGATTAAACTGAGCCTAAACTGAGCGTTAAATAAGCCTCGAAATTAAGTGTTGAATTTGAATAGTGTGGCTGACCGCGTATGTTGAATTTTCAAGACTTCTTTACAAACTGCGCTGGATTTTGGAAGACGGAACGGATTTATCATTTCCTGCTGAAGGGCGATATTGAACGCTCCTATACAGAGTTTCGGGCAGACTCTCTCGATGCAGCGCAAAAGCAGCAAATGCTCAAAACGGCTTCGCCATCGGGTGAATTGGCTGGAATTCGGCTGGATCTCGATCAGGCAGCCCTGAGTCACAACTGTCCTGGCTTTGCCATTTCCTTTGATACGGAATCGGAACGGGGCGAAAAGGTGTCGATGAGCCTGAAGGCGCTGTTTGTGCCTGATGCACTGGTGCTTCATGCCGACGAGCGCTACCAGGGATTGGCGCTGCCCGCGGCGGCGCAAGTGTCTACGGCTCCAGAGAGCGAGGTGATTCAGGGCTTTTATCTGCGGGATGAGGGCTATTCTGAGGCGGGGGCGATCGCCGGCCGATTTACCTATCAGCCCATTCGCCAGACCCTAGAAATGACGACGTTTTATAGCCGCTCTGTGGCGGTGGATCAAATGCGGTTTATTGCGCCAGACGTGCGGATGCGAACCATTGTCACCTATCAGCGTCCGCCCGCAGGCGAAACGCCGACCGTGATTGACCTGATTGGCTTTGGCGTAGAGCGCAAAAGCTAGACCAAGCAGCATTGCCCAAAGCCAATAGACCAGCGCTCCGCCGATCCCCCACCTGTGGCACAATAAACCGTACTGTTTGCCGAAATAGAGAGACTTTATGACCATGAATGCCACGCTTCAAACGGCGCTCCAGCAGCGGACGGCGCTGAAGGTAATTAGCGGACTGACCAACTTTGAGGGCGATCGCGTCTGTGCTATCGTGCGTGCAGCAGAGCAGGGCGGCGCAACGTTTGTGGATATTGCCGCCAGTGCCGATTTGGTACGCCGAGTCAAAGGGCTGATCTCGCTGCCCGTGTGCGTGTCCGCTGTTGATCCCGAAGCTTTTGTGCCCTGTGTCGAAGCCGGAGCCGACCTGATCGAAATCGGCAACTTCGATGCTTTTTATGCCCAGGGTCGTCGGTTTGAAGCAGCAGAAGTGTTGGAGCTGACCCGCCGCACCCGCGCCCTGCTGCCCCAGGTCACGCTCTCCGTCACTGTGCCCCATATCCTGACGCTGGATCAGCAGGTACAACTGGCGGAAGAACTGGTCAACGCTGGAGCCGACCTGATCCAGACCGAAGGCGGCACCAGCAGCCAGCCTACCCACCCCGGCACGCTGGGTCTGATGGAAAAAGCAGCCCCGACGCTTGCCGCCGCCTACGAAATCTCCAAAGCGGTGAGTGTGCCCGTGCTGTGTGCGTCGGGGCTGTCGAGCGTGACGGCTCCACTGGCGATCGCCGCAGGGGCATCGGGCGTGGGCGTGGGGTCTGCCATCAACCAGCTCAATAGCGAAGTGGCGATGGTCGCTGCGGTGCGGAGTATCGTGGAGGCGATTGCCACCCCGGTCAACGTCCGTCAATAGCCTGCGGAATCAGGTCGGTAGAACGGCAATCAGCTTGTAACAGCGTGATGGGGTAGGCGTGATGGGGTAGGAGAGTCGCATCCGCTTTTCCATTCCTCATCACGCCATAGCCTGTAGCCGCCAAGATGCGTCATTGTCGAACGCTATGCGGCTGCGGTTTGTCTTGCCTGCTCTGCCTGAATCCGGGCTTCTTCGGCCAAAAACTCCGCAAGCTGCGACTCGATCTCGTCCTTGACAATCTGGCGATATTCCAGGAAATGTTCATTGAGCGCACAGATTGATAGATAGTGATCCCACACGCGGGGGTTGTGGCGGAAGATGCCGATCAGGTTTGCCCAGAAGCGGAAGCGCGTCTTGCGAACCACGCCCTGCCGCCAGAACACGATCAGCATGGCTCGAATCACCGTCCACGACACCGAGCGCAGCTTGGACTTGTGCTTCGGTGTGCCCAGCTTTAGAAAGTGACGATAGGTGCGGTTTAGATAGGTCATCGGGTCATAGAGTTCCCAAAAGGCATTCACGTATTCCCGCGTGATTTCCTCCAGGGGGCGCGTCGGCACAAAGTTCATCAGCGTGGTCTGGTTGATATTCGCCACTTTGCCCCGCAGCCGCCCTTCTTTTTCCAGCCGATGCCACAGGGCCGTATCAGGAAGCGCCTGCAACATGCTGAACAGGGCCGTAGGCACGGCGGTTTTTTCCACAAACCGAACGATGCGATCGCCCGCTCCTGGCTTTTCGCCATCAAACCCGATAATAAAACCTGCCATCACCCGCAGCCCTGCCGCGATAATCGCATCCACAGCATCCGACAGCGAATCGCGGGTGTTTTGGAACTTTTGCGTCAGGGCGAGGCTGTCTTCATCCGGCGTTTCCACTCCCAGGAAGACAGCGTTAAAGTTGCAGTCCACCATCATTTCCATGAGTTCGGGGTCTTTGGCCAGATCCACCGATGCTTCTGTGTTGAAGTGGAACGGATACTGATGCTCCTGCATCCATACTTTCAACTCCTTGAGCAGCAGCTTCACGTTGCGCTTATTGCCAATGAAGTTGTCATCCACCAGGAACACCGTGCGTCGCCAGCCCAGTTCATACAGACGCTCCAGTTCTGCCAAAAGCTGCTGGGGTTCCTTGGTTCGCGGCTTGCGGCCATACAGCACAATGATGTCGCAAAACTCGCACTGAAACGGGCAGCCGCGTGAAAACTGCACCGACATATTGTCATAGGCATCCAGATCCAGCAGTTCAAACCGGGGAATCGGCGTAGTCGTGACATCTGGCTTCTCGCCATTGGCACGAAACACGCCCTGGGTGTCGCCCCGCTGCACCGCCTCCACAAACATCGGCAGCGTAATTTCGCCCTCGTCCAAGATCAAAAAGTCCGCGCCTGCGCCCTGCGGCTCGTGGGGCAGCGACGTGGCGTAGGGGCCGCCCACTGCGACCGATTTGCCGCGCCGCTTGGCTTCGCGGATTTGATCCATCATGTCGTCTGCCTGGACAATCATGCCGGAGATAATCACCATCTCTGCCCAATCCCACTCTGCCTCGGTGACGGGGCGGACGTTGCGATCGACCAGCTTAAATTCCCAGTCTTGCGGCAAAATGGCGGCGACGGTAATCAGCCCCAGCGGCGGCAGGAGTGCCTTGCGATCGACGAGGGCCAGCGCTTTCTCGAAAGACCAGAAGCTTTTTGGGAACGTGGGATATAGGAGCAGAACACGCATAGGGGTAGTGACCTCACACCGCCAATTTTTAAAGAAGGAAATTTACCAGTGGTTGTTCAGACGAAAACCACAGATCATTCCTCAGCAACTCTCTAGAAAGTGCCTAGGAAGACTGGCTAGAAAGTTTCTAGGAAGACTGTTTGCGAAAGAATGTCTAGGAAAAAGAATGTCTAGAAAGAATGTCTCGCTATTCTGCCAGGAGGCGGTGACTGCTTAGAAAATCTTCAGAGTGTCTTTAGCCTAAGTAACTTGAAGCACTCATTAAGAGCTTGCAGCACACATTACCACAGAGTTTGGGCTGGAGTGAGGGATAGTGGACAGTTGATCCGCCTGCTGTCTTTTTGTCCTGGTTAAACCTGTCCGATGAGAAACCTCTAGCAAATAGCAAAAACAGGTTCGAGGCTCAGATTGCTAAAACCGTGCTGAGCCTGAACCGGAATGGAAGGGGGTTAGCAAAATCCTGTAAAGAATCCCAAATTGTTACCACCAGCGGAGTTGCAGGTAGTTTCTTTCAGGACGGCTCAGTTCTTCTTTGGTCAGCCACTCGGTGGGCTTGTAGGTGCGGAAGATGTGATCCCACCAATCGACGGCTAGCCCGAAGTTGTGGTTCCATTGGCCATACTTATGATGAACATAGTGGACAGGCATCTTCATCCAGAACACCTTGGTGGGGTTTTCGTGCTGAAGCTGGTGGGCGTAGGCAGAAAATGCGGCGAAGGCGAGTGCGCCCGCGACCCAGCCGGGGGCCCAAGCGGCTGAAAAGAAGAAAGGCACGATCATGGCGATCGCACTGCCTTTCACATAATCCAAAAACTCCCAAACTACGCCCTGCCCTTCATTGCGGCGATGATGATCAACGTGGCGCTTGCCGACGCTGTTGGGCTTGAAGTGCATCAGGCGGTGAACCCAGTATTCAACGAAGCTGGCAAAGATAAAGGCGGTTAGAAAAGCAATAGCAAGGGCGATCGCGCTCATAGCAACTCGTTAAGAACAGTAAAGACTCCACACCACGTTTTTTAGTGTGCCATGCGTGCCAGATTTTCGGGGGTTGTCCCTGTGACGGTTTGCGGGCGGGGAGTGGACGGTTTTCGGATACGTTGCGGGGGATGACGGGCGGTGAGTTTGGGTGAATCTTGCCACAAGAGGGCAATGAGCCAACTAGCCTTGGCAAAGCAACTAGCCTTGGCAAAGCAACGATCGAGGGCGATCGCCCACCGAAACCCCTGGAAGGGCTGAAGTCTCAGTTTCAAGCTGAGGCGAAAGCAACGATCGAGGGCGATCGCCCACCGAAACCCTGCCCACCAAACCGGATTCAGCAGACATAATGGGAGAGACGATTTTTGCCCGTTGATTGTGTCCGATCAAACGCCAACTCCCGATCCGGCTCAACCCGTTGATCAGTTCCTCACGCCAGAGGAATGCGCCGAAGTAGACCGTGCCATGATGACCGCGAGCGATCGCTTTTCGGCCCGCGTGGCAATTTATTCGCTCCGCTGCCTCCAGCAGATCGCGCAGCAGAGCCACAGGGCGATCGCCGACCTCAGCCCCCAGCAAGTTGCCAACTGGGTTGAGCAAGACCCCAGCCTCTCGCCCGAAAAAGGCTTCGACGATGCCTTTAAGGTGTTTTTTGGGCGGCTGGTCATTTCTTCGCTCAAGCCACTGCACCAGATCGCCGCCGAAGCCGACCAGCCCATCGAAACCCTGACCGTGCCCCAGGTCGTTGCCTGGTTTGAGCAGTCGGCAAAGCAGCGGATCGAACGCCAAATGGAGCAAAACTAGTGGAGCAAAACTAGCAGAGGCGCAGCGATGAACAATTCCCCCAACTCTCCGATAGGTTCCATGACGGCTCCCCAAAGCGTGTGGCAGGTCAAGCCCTGGTGGTGTCAGCCGTGGTCGATCGTGCTGACGGGTACGGGGCTGATCGGCGGAAGCTGGCTATTGCTGCATCGCGTCTGGCTGACGGGGCTGGTGGCTATGCCCGTGCTGGCGTGGATGGGCTTTTTTGTGCTGGTGTATCCCCGGCTCTGGGCGGAGGCAGTGCAGGATCACGGAGAGACGGAATCTGGCGTTTAGCGATCGCCCCTAGGTCAAAAAGTTTTTAGTCAAAAATTTTCCAGAGATTCCCGGAGAAACGGTTTCTGCGGCCGTAAAAGCAAGACAGAAATGCAAGACAGCAGTTATCGCGCATAATTTTCTCGAAGGCTCTCCAGGTTAAACGCATGAACCTTTCAACTCGGTCTGGGGCGACTCGATCTTGGGCGACGCGGCTTTGGGTGGCGAGTCTCTGCGGGGCGATCGCGCCGCTCCTAGTGGCACATACCCCGGCTTGGGCAAATCCCAGGGGCTTTGCGGGGAGCTATGTGGGGTCGGTGGTGAACCCCAGCGAATTTGAATCGAGCCTCCAGTCGGTGGTGCTGTCGGGCGGTTCGGCGGCCTGGCTGATGGAGCAAGCCATGAACGCCGGCCGACCCGCACCAGGACAGACCACCGCCCCCGATACTCAGTTTCACGGGCGGCTCGACTTGCCCAATTCGCCCATTTCCCTACGGGGCACGCTGGTTTTGAACCAAGATATTGAGGCCGTCATGCCCAGCCTCACCTATGACCTGCCCCTCGGCAACGCGGCAAACGTCTACGCTGGGGCGGGCTTTGCCATCGTGCGTCCGGGAGCCCAAACGCCGCTGGGCGATCGCGACGGTGTGGTGATTACCACTGGCGTTGAAGCCTCGGTGGGTCGGCGCGTGGTGGTGTATGGCGACGTGCGCTATCGCCCTGGCCCGGCCGCTGCAACGGAAAATATGCAGATGCAACTGGGCATCGGGCATCGGTTCTAGCGCTAATCGCCCAGAAGCGAAAACATCAAAAACATCAGGACTGGCGGGCGGTCGCCTCGACACGCTGATAAATGGCGGCCAGGTTCACTTCCAGGTCACGGCGCAGGCGCTTCTCAATCAAGCCAACGGGCATCATGCGAGAGGGCTGTACCATCAGCGTGTAAGTTAAATTGGTGCTGCTGTCGGTGATGGGCTGGAGCGTCCAAGCGCCAAAGAATTCCTTAAAGTCCCCTTCTACCATTTGAAAACGCAGTTCGCGGGGAAAGTTCTCCACCATATCCAGCACGACGCGGGCGCAAAACTTGAGCTTTAGCTTCCAGAGCGACTGTGCGCCGACCTGCTCTATACGAATGCCGCCGTCGGGATGGGGGATGCGGCGGCTCTCCTGGAGGTTGGGAATAAAGTCCGACAGATGCTCATAATCGGTCAATACCTGCCAGATGCGATCGCTCGGCTGAGGAATCTGGATGGTCGCCGAAATCTGCCGAGTGCGATCGCCCACGGGCACCACCTCGACCGCCACCGCGCTGCACAGCGATGGCTCCAGATCGAGGCTTTCGTCCTCCAGATCGAGGGTTTCCAGGTCGAGATCGGCGTTAGACATGGCGGGTGTACTTCGCGGCGAGAGGACGATGCAGGCTCCAGGTGGCACAGACAAAATCCTGGTCGCATCTTATCAAGGATTTGTCAGGGATTTGATCCGTCTTTGATTAGGACTTACGCAGTTAGACGATTTCTCACGAGCGCAGCCCGCTAGAAATCCTCCAAAACTCAGAAAGTTTAATGGCAAGTGCATAAGTCCTATTTGAGTGTGGTTTGAGTGTGGCTATGGAGTGGGCAACCCGATGGGTTCTTAACGGCTCAGGTCAGGAGATTGGGGCAGGGTGAGCGTAAAGCAGGTTTTCCAGAGATCGGCTCCAGAGAGCGGCTGGCTGGTGACGGCGATCGCCCCGCTGAGGTGAGCCGCCAACCCCTTGACCAGCGCCAGCCCTAGCCCAATGCCGGGAATCGCCTTTTGCGTTGCGCCCTGGCCCCGGCGAAATTTTTCAAAAATCACCGGAATTTCCTCTGGTGCGATACCTGCGCCCGTGTTGGTCAGGCTGACCACGATTTGGGGCACCGATTCGACAACTTCTAGGCTGGCTTTGAGGAGGATCTTGCTGCCGGCCTCGCCATATTTTTTGGCATTGGTCAGCAGTTCCGTCAGGATGCGGTGCAGGCTGTCGGGGTCGGTGCGAATCATCAGCGATCGCCCCGGAACCTCTGCCTCTAGCGTCATTTGCTGTTCGGCCAGGCTATCTGCCCAGGCTTCCTGCAAATCGCGCAGGACATATTGCAAATCAAGCTGCTGAAACTGCGCCATAGCGGACTGCGACTCCAGCTTTTGCAGGGTCAGCAAGTCGTTAATCAGGCGTGTTTCCTGAGCGCACTGGGCTTCTAAGATCTCCAGGTAGCGATCGCGCTGCTCCGGAGCCAAATTTGCCTCCCGCAGCATCCGAATCGCCACTTTCATGCTAGTCAGTGGAGTCAGCAGTTCGTGGCTAACGGTGCTGAGAAATTCCTCCATCACCTGATTCAGCCGCCGCAGTTGCTCGACCTGCTGGCGCGTCTTTTCGTAGAGCTTGGCCTGCACGTCCAGACTGCGCTGAAGCTGGGCCGTGCGCTCGTCTACCAGCGAGTTAACCTGGCGCAGGGTGCGCGTTTGGATAATCGCTGTGCTGAGCTGGGCCGCCACCATCCGCAGAAAAGCCACCTCCTCTGGCAGCCAGTAGCGGGGCTGGCGCTGCTGCACCACCAAAATGCCCAAGACCGTGCCCTGGTTTTCTAGCGGGACGAGCAAAACGCTGGGCAGGGTGGCCAGGTCAAACACATCCGCTGCCCGAATCGGCTCTGCCAAATTGGCCACGCCGCACTGCGATTCGGAATAGTTGGGCAGGGCGATCGCCAGATCGGGATGGGCAAACACCTGTTGACACAGCCCGCAGTCCGATAGCTGAAATGAGGGTTTGGCGGGAACTTCTTCCTCTGCCGAAGCTCTAGAAGATGTCACAGAAGCCGAGGGCGCTGGCGCAGTGGATGGGGGCACCGGAAACAGGCTTTCCACCGTGATTCGCACACCCGACCGATGAGAGTTGGCACGGCCCCTGTGGAGCGGGTCTTTGTACTTATAAAGTGCCACCAGACCTCGTTCGACCTGCAACGTGGCGATCGCCCCTTCCAGCGCCAGTTGAAAAATTCGCTCGGTAGCCCAAGCATTGCGAACTGCGCTGGTGAGCCGCTCAACCAGCGTTTGAGCCTGAAGCTGCTGCTGTACCTGCTGCTGGAGTTGGATCTGAGAGATGGCGACAGAAACCTGGCTAGAAACCGCTCTGAGTAGCTGCATGTCTAACTCCGTCCACACGTAAGGCTGTGATTTCAGGGCGACGAGTACGCCATTCGTCCATCCCTGAAACCGGATTTTGCTGACGAGGATCGATCCAGGATTAGACCAATTCACCAGGCGATCTGGATCAGCCGCGATAGGAGCCGAAAGATCCCTAGTGCTTTCCTGCACAGGAGCTGGAAATTGGGGCAGCCATTGATACAGGAGGTCGCCGGACTCGTCCTCGGCATCTAGGGGGAGGGGCAGGGTAGAAGCTTGCTTGAGGGTTGAGAAATTTGAAATCGACAGGAGTTCCGTTCTGGCGAGGGGCGATCGCACGGCGGGCAGTTCCAGCAGATCCAGCAACGGCCGCAGCGAACGAGACAACGTGGGGGAATGTCCCGGCTGCCAGTAGACGGCTTGGGTCAAGCCCTGGCTGCGGCTCAGTATGCCGACCGCACAGGCACTTGCGCCAAGCCGCTGGGCGAGAATCGTCAGCAATTGACCAAGCGCCACCTCGGAGGAGGCACTGTCCACCAACAGTTGGAGACAGTCTGGTGCTGCATCTGGGCAATTCCCCCAGGGATCGCTTTGCGAATCGCAAGGAGAAGCTGACTCGAAGGATGCTGTGGTTGGAGCATCGTCATGTTGGGATAGCGGGAAACGCTTCGCCATCGTCAATTCAGCCACCTTTTGAAAAATTACCGTGCAGAAATGCAGCCCGGATAGAACGAGGGAACCCAGTTGATCGAGGTTGCCTGACCTTGATCAATTTTTATCGGTCTTCTGAGCGGTTTACAACTCTATCCATTCGTCATAAATTACCTAACGCTTTAGCTCTGATGAACCCACCAGAACCAAACATTTAGATAATTTTTAGACTACGAAGATACGAAAGGGGCAGATGCCGAGATAAACCGTCATAGGATCAAGCCACTTACCCATTCAAGAAAAACTTAGAAAATCAGAGAAATTTAGACAGAATGAGAACAATCACTAACGGGCTGCTAAAACGTGGTGGCTTGTTCCACATTACACGCTGGATAGAACAGCAGAATCCGTGATTTCCCTACGATTCAGGGCGATCGCCCACAGGTCGTATAAATCCAATGGTCAGGCCAAGGGTCAGGATTGCGAAAGCAGTATGCTAGAACACATGTATCTCCGTAGAATGTCTCTAGGACGCTTCATCAACACCCCACTTTGACCCGATCCCTTCTTCGTTCTTCGTTCTTCCCTCTTCGTTCTTCCTTCTTCCCCCCATGACATTTGCACAACTCTGCTTTTCTGCGCTTCAAGCAATTGGTACGGTCAAGGGCCCAGGTGAGGCATCGACGCAATACGTGTTTATCACGGCCGACAATCGCTTTGTCAAAGTGGGCGAGTTTGTGTTTTATGAGGCGATCGCCGATGAGGGGGCAAGGCTGCAAATTTTGGGCAAAATCTCCGACCGCCGCCTGATCGACCATCTGCCCGACCGCATTTTTGCCGATACCGAAATCAGCCCAGAGGCGATCGCCGCGCTAGTCGGGTTTTCCTACACTAATCCCGAAATTTACGAAGTCACCGTCGAGGTCATTGGCTACTTTCACAAAGCGCTTGGCTTCATCAACCCGCGACAGGCTCCCGATCCCGGCGCAAAAGTCTACCTTGCCAGCGACGAATGTTTGCGGCAAGTGCTGAACAAAAAGCAGCTTGGCGACGTGGGCGCGGCGCATTTGGGATCACTGCTGCTGCGCGAGTCGGGAGCAGTGCCCGTGGTGGTGGATGTGAAGGAACTGGTTAGCACCCACATGGCAATTCTGGCGGGCACAGGGTCGGGCAAGTCTTATCTGGCGGGGGTGCTGGTCGAAGAACTGCTGTCGCCGCAAAACCGGGCCGCAGTGCTGATTTTTGATCCCCACGGAGAATACAGCACCCTGGCTGAAATGCAGGGGCATAGCCAATTTGCCGACGAAGACGGCTACGCGCCCAAGGTGCGGGTGTTGACCCCGGATGATGTGCGGATTCGGGTGTCGTCGCTGGATTATTACGACATCCTGGCGCTGCTGCCGGAGATGAGCGATCGCCAGCAGGCCATTCTCAGCAAAGCGTTTTCGCTGCTGCATAGCCACCGCAAGGGCGACTATCGCTGGACGATCAACGACCTCTACGCCGCCGTAGAGCAGGCCGACACCGCCACCGATGAAGAGGGCAATACGAAAATCGGCAGTTCTGCCGGGGCGCTGCAATGGAAGCTGGAAAAACTGGCGCGATCGCCCTATTTCCACACCTACCAGCATCTGTCGCCCCGCGACCTGTTCCAGCCGGGCCAGGTGACCGTGCTGCAAATGAACGAAATCAGCCAGGAAGAGCAGCAGGTCATTTGCGCCGCCGTGTTGCGGCAGGCCAACCACGCCCGCATGAACACGCAAAAGGGCAACCTCGCCCCCGACGACGAGAACTATTTGCCCTACCCCGTATTCATCCTGCTGGAAGAGGCGCACCGCTTTGCCCCGGCCCACGATCCTTCCCGCTGCAAAACTATTTTGCGGACGATCCTCAGCGAGGGGCGCAAGTTTGGGCTGGGCGTGGGGCTGATTACGCAGCGACCGGGCAAGCTGGATTCCGATGTGCTGTCGCAGTGCATGAGCCAGTTCATTATGCGGATTGTCAACCCGGTGGATCAGGACAGCCTGAAATATGGCGTGGAGGCGGCGGGGCGCGACCTGCTGAAGGAATTGCCCGCCCTGACGAAGGGACAGGTGATCGTGTCGGGAGCCTGCGTCAATACGCCCGTGCTGTGTCGCGTGCGATCGCGCCATACCACCCACGGCGGCGAAACCCTAGACGCGCCCGCCCTCTGGCAGCAGCACTTCCAGGCGCACCAGATCCGCGCCCGCGAAATCGAGCAAGCACCGCTGGCCGCCCGCAGCCGCCCCAAGACTGTGCGCGGCGTGAGTATTGATTAGCATTGATTCGGGGGAAGTGGGCGATTCCTTTGGAACGCTTTGCTAACGCCCCCTTATCCTGCTTTGCCAATCGTTTTGCCAAAATAGCTGGCGAGATAGTGGGTCATCAGGCGCTTGGTTTCAGCAATCAGGCGAGCGCGAAGGGGTGCGTCGGCCTTGAGCGAGAGCCACAGCAAATTGCCGACGGACTCTACCACCACCAGGGCGATCGCCCGCCGCTGTGCTGCATCCAGCCCTGGCCCTAGCCGCCCCAAAAAGTCTGCCAGGTCATCTACGATGCGGGCCTCGTAGGTGTCCATTTCGGCGATCGCCCCCGCCGTCATCAGCCCCAGCACCTGCTCAAACACGGCTCGATAGCCCGGCTGGTGGGTCATGAAATGGTCGAACGCTTCTACCACACGATCGACATAATTCGCTAGGGGCATGGGTTCTGGCACGGCAGCATGGAGGCTGGCAAAGAGTTCGTATTCTTGCTGCATATAGCGATCGGCCAGTGCCTTCAAAATCGCCGCTTTGTCGGGAAAGAACTGATAGAGCGACCCGACCGGAACTTGGGCACGAGTGGCGATCGCCCTGGTGGTGGTTTGTTCATAGCCCTGCTCGATAAACAGTGCCTCAGCCGCGTTCAAGATTTGGCTGACCCGCTCCTGGCTGCGGGCCTGCTTGGGCTGGCGGCGCATGGTGCCAGACGGGATATCCGGCAGGGGCACATCGGACGGGAGGGCAGTCATCGCAAGACCGAGAGAGACAACAGTAGAGCAGCGCTTGAGAAACGCTCCTTCAAAATCTTAGGGGACAACGGCTTGATAAAACATGAGTATCGTTCATATTTTATAAACATGAATATTGCTCGCTTTTTTGTTGAAGCAGCGTCCATCCTGACTTTGCAATCCCGACTTTGCAATCCCGACTTTGCGATCCTGACCTCTCCACATTGACCTTTTCCAGGAGTTTTCCTATGAAACCGCTGACCTCTGCGTATCCATCGATCACCGAGATCCGTCAATCTCTGGCAACCAACCCTTTTCCGTCCAGCGAGCGCGATCGCAATGTCCAGTTTTTGACGATGCTCAAGGCTTTCTTTTCGCTGCTGTCGGCCGATGCCGATGCTGACCTGACGGCCGTGGACGAACTGAGCCTGTCGCTGGTCGATAGCGATGCCTATCGGCTGGCCGCGGCTGAGATGCAGCGCGATCCAGACGTTGCCGCGCTAATCCAGGAGCGCTACCAGCCGCCCACCCACGACCTCGCTCGTTTGATTACTTATCCAGTCGGCTCGCTGGGGCAAGTTTACGCAGCGATGCTGCAAGACAGCGGTTTCGAGCGCATCGAGATGCCGCTGGATCTGACCACCGATACGGCCTATGTGGAATATCGCTGGCAGCAGACCCACGACCTCTGGCACGTTGTCACAGGCTTTGGCACAGATGAAATTAGCGAAATTGGGCTGCAAGCTTTCTATTTGGCACAGTTTCGGCTGCCGCTGGCGGGAATGCTAGTCGCCAATGCGCTCATCGGCACGACGCTGCTGGCCCCCGAAGCCATGCCTGACCTGCTGCGGGCGATCGCCCTCGGCTGGGAACTGGGAGAACAGGCCAAACCTCTGTTTGCTCAGCGCTGGGAGGAGGCATGGGAAAAGCCCGTGTGCCAGTGGCGGGCAGAGTTAGGGCTGCCGCTGGAGGGCGTGTTGGGGCGATGAAGGTAGACGATAAGCCAGGGTTTGGGGTGCAGGGTTTCAGGCCTGGGGAGACCACTATGAAATCGTCCTCGTGCTGTCTTTGGCTATGGGTGCTTCGGAGTAGCTATCCCTGGGGCGGGCTATTGTTGCAACTGACCCGGCTGCTGTGGATTGGCAACGAGCGGCGATCGCGCGAACGACTGCGCCTGTGGCGGCTCTGGCTGCGGATTGATTTTGCAAACCTGCTGGCGATCGCCATCGACCTGATGCAGCCTGAGTTTTGGGTATAGCCTTACTGCTCACGCACGCAGACCCCAGGAAGGGCGATCGCCCTCATCTCTCAGCACCCGCACCTTTCGGCGATCGCCCTCATCTCTCAGCACCCGCACCTTTCGGCGATCGCCCCCGCATACCTTTTGAGGTATTGCACACTAACCGAAATCTATCGCTGCCCAACCTTTGCAACTGACCCGAAAGCGGCTGGGAGTGTGCGGCTTGACCCAGATCTCCAGATCTCGAAGGACTGAACCTTCGCAATTTAGGGGGCGAATCGCCTACCTACCGACAAGCTGACAGAACCAGGGCGCTGAGGGCTAACGGTGAAGTTGTGCAGCGGCAAGTAGCCTCGAACCTGCCTGCCTGACACATCTTTAGGCAGCCTCCCAGGGGGGTAATTGACAGCACATGGACTGGATTCTAGAGAACCAGATACGGCCATAATACTGGGCTTCATCTGGTTTAAGTAGGTGGACATTAATAAATATAAAACCCAAAAAACCTGCGCCGCCCGCGTAGCGGGCGGCGCAGGGTTCAGGATCTGTTTTTTAATCTGGTCTATCTACTTAGAAGCAAAACAGGGTTCAGGTTAGAAGCAAAACAGGGTTCAGGGTCAATGCTAAAGAGGGCAATCGGCGTGAGCAGTGGTCGCCCTTTGTTGACCACCCCCTTGAGCCAGCGGAGACCGATTTTGAGATAGCTAATGCCCCGACTCCAATGAGGGTCAACCTGAGTGCGGAGACCGTCGAGTTGAATAGCCATGCCTTGGGTAATGCCATAGAGGATGGCGACAGCCGCAACTAGGTAAAGGCGTTCTAGCGCTTGAGCAGAGCGGATACCGGAGGCTTCTAGTTCAAAGACCCCGGATTTTGAATCCAGAAATAGCTCCTCGATTCGGAACCGCAGGGCATATTGCCAGAGGGGATCGAGGGAAGATGGCTCATCGGTGATGACGGCCCACGGTTCCTTGATGCCACGCAAATTTCAGCGTCTTATATCAGCTCACCCTTTCCCACTCACCTTCACGAGATTTCAAGCCTTTTGCCCACTTGTGTCAGGCAGTCAGACTCAATCCAGTCAAATACGCCCGATGGAGTGCCGAACGCCTGCAAATGATCGGGTGAATCAAGCAAATATCAAACTTCAAAAAGGGGCATCAAAAACGGAGGCAAGTATCACCACTCACCTCCGTTTTGATTTAGCATTAAGCTTCGATTTGGTGTTAAGCAGCCGGGTATTTCATGAATAGGGTTACACCAAGGCGGGCACTGGAGCGCTGAGATGGGGGTAAAGCGGGAAGCGGCTGCACAAAGCAGCGATGCGATCGCGGCAGGTTTGGGCTACGCTTTCGTCCTCTGGGTGTAAGAGGCGATCGCTGATAATATTGGCAATCTCGGTGAATTCTGCCGTGCCCATGCCGCGAGTGGTCATGGCGGGGGAACCCAGCCGCAGACCGCTAGTGACAAAGGGCGATTCGGGGTCGAAGGGGACGGTGTTTTTGTTGGCGGTAATGCGGACACCGCTCACTAGTTGGTCGGCCACTTTACCCGTCATGCCAATTGAGCGCAGATCAACCAGCATCAGGTGGTTGTCCGTGCCGTTCGACACCAGTTTCAGTCCCCGTGCCTGGAGTTGGGCGGCCATTGCCTTAGCATTTTGAATCACCTGCCCTGAATAGGTGCTGAAGCTGGGCTGGAGCGCTTCGCCAAAGGCCACAGCTTTGCCCGCAATGACATGTTCCAGCGGTCCGCCCTGGGTTCCCGGAAAAACAGACTTGTCCAGCTTTTTGCCCAGATCCGCGTCTCGGGTGAGGATGAGGCCGCCACGGGGGCCGCGCAGGGTTTTGTGTGTTGTAGTGGTGACAACATCGCAGTAGGGAATGGGGCTGGGGTGATGGCCCGTGGCAACGAGGCCGGCGATGTGGGCAATATCGGCTAGGAGGTAGGCTCCCACTTCATCGGCGATCGCCCGGAATTTCTCAAAATCAATCACGCGGGGATAGGCCGAATAGCCGCAAATAATTAGCTTGGGACGATGGTGCAGCGCCACCTCCCGGATTTCGTCAAAATCAAGCTGCTCGGTGTCGCGGTTTACGCCATAGTGACACGCCTTAAACCACTTGCCCGACACGTTCACAGGCGAACCGTGGGTCAGGTGTCCGCCGTGAGACAGATCCATGCCCATAAACGTGTCGCCCGGTTCCAGCAGCGTCAGAAACACCGCCATATTCGCCTGTGCGCCCGAGTGCGGCTGCACGTTGGCATGGGCCGCGCCAAAAAGCTGCTTTGCCCGATCGATGGCCAACTGCTCCACTTCGTCCACAAACTCGCAGCCGCCGTAATAGCGCTTGCCCGGCAGCCCTTCGGCATACTTATTTGTCAATACAGACCCCTGTGCCGCCAGCACTGCCGCTGAAGTGAAGTTTTCGCTGGCGATTAGCTCTAGATGGTCTTGCTGGCGCTTTAGCTCTTTTTGAATCAAGCCTGCCACTAGCGGATCGGTTTCTACTAAAAGATCCCAGTTTGTTTGAGTCACACGCACGCTCCCAAGGTTGTTTTAGGTTGTTGCATCACGGTCAAGAAGGCCGGGGGGTGAGAGGGTCGTCCTGCTTTCCCAGAGTTTTGATCATACCGCTGTTCCGCAGGAGACGGATTCACCCGATCTGCGGCGATTTTCAAGGCGGGATGCCTGTCGCGCCCAAGGTTGTCCCAAAAATTTTGACCCAATTGCCCCAAAAGCCCTTTGCACCCATCCCCACTTCCCGTGCTATATTTGTTAAGCGCGTTTCGCGTATCCCCTCAAACTGTATCGGGGCGTAGCGCAGCTTGGTAGCGCACTACTTTGGGGTAGTAGGGGTCGTGGGTTCGAATCCCGCCGCTCCGATCAGATGAAACCTCGCAGCAATGCGGGGTTTTATTGTTTTAAATTTCTGTTTTAAACTTCTACCCTAAACCATTAACGTCCTTACTTGGGATAAAGAGCATAGAAGGCGACTCTATGCTGGCTTATCTGAAACGATGACGGGTCGCTAAATCGGCAATAGGCGGGCAATAGGCGAATGAGTTTGCCGCTCTTCAGATTTTCTCCACCTGCGTTTTTGCCCGTCTTGTGTTCTGAAACACAGGCTGGTAAAGAAATACGACGATTTTGTAGCCAAAATAGCAGTTTAGGAAAGAATATAGGGGAGCTTGCGCTCTGGCGGTTTTTGTGGCGCATATTCTCAAGACCGAACCTATTTCTAGAGTTCGCAATCTCGGATCACTTATTTTTATCCTTACCTGAGGTGCTGGTATGGGTCAGCTCACGGGGCTGCTACTGGGAACGGCGTTTGATGATGTGTTCGCGGCGGGTGTAGCGCTGGAGACGGTTGATCCAGGTGAAACCGAAACGACTGGAACCGCGATCGCCCGCGCTCGGATCGAAACCTTTGACGGCAATGATACGGTAACAGCACAAACGATCGTCACAAACCCGGCGGGCAATCCTACCGCAGGTGGCGTGCTGAATAGCGGAATTTTACTCGGTGCAGGGGGCGATCGCCTGGAGGTGTCCGCTGCTGCCAATGGGATTTTTTCGATAGCCAATGGGGTGCGCTTTAGCTCGCTGCACGGCGGCGAGGGCGACGACACCTTCACCATTGCTGCCCGGAGTTTTATCACAGAGCGCATTCCTAATCCCAGCAGTACAGGAATTGCGCTATCGAACTCCACACTCGATGGCGGCAATGGCAACAACCGATTTGATCCACTTTTTGCAGATTGGGTAAGCTTCCTCAAACCCGTGCCACCGGAGCCGCTACCACACCAGCCTGTTCCAAAAACGCGCCTGCTCGGAGCACCAGTGATTCATTGTAGGGTGCGGCGATAATCTGCACGCCGAGAGGCAGCCCGCCCGACTGCTGCACGGGAACAGATAAGATCGGCAGCCCAATGAAAGAAAGCGGTTGTGTATACAATCCCAAGTTGGGGCGGGTGAGCATTTCTTGCCCGCCAATCGTCATGGTTTCTTGCCCAATGAGCGGCGCGGCACAGGGAGTGCTGGGTGCAAGGATTAGATCGACGTGCTGAAAGAGTTCCGCAAGGCGATCGCCATACCAGCGTCGAAACCGCTGCGCCTGGAGATACCAACTGGTAGGGATAAGCGCACCGGACAAAAAGCGATCGCGCGTGGCAGGGTCAAAGTCGTGGGGGCGCGTCTTTAGGTTCGGCAGGTGCAGATTGCTGCCTTCGCAGGTGGTAATTAGATAGGCAGCGGCGCGGGCGCGATGAGCTTCAGGTAAGAGAACGCGCTTCGTTGCGCCAAGAGCCTGGGCGACCGTTTCCACCGCCGCAAACACTTCTGGCTGTCCGCCCGTGGCGAAATAGCCGTCGGCAACGGCAATCCGCAATCCGTCGATGCCCTGGCCCAGTTGCGGCAAGGTTGGCTCAGGGGGTCGAGGACTGCACACCGGATCGCGGGAATCGGGCCCGTGCATCAGATCAAAGCTGAGGGCAATATCGCGCACCGAGCGAGCAAACGGGCCGATGTGGTCGAGACTGGCGCAGAATAGGGCAGAACCAGCGCGGGACACTCGTCCATAGGTCGGCTTTAGCCCAAAAATGCCGCAAAACGCTGCCGGAACTCGGATTGATCCGTTTGTATCTGACCCCAGCGCGAGGGGCACGAGCCCGCCCGCCACCGCCGCCGCCGACCCGCCAGACGATCCGCCTGCTACCCGGCTCAGGTCGTGAGGATTGTGCGTTGCGCCGTAGTGGCTGTTTTCCGTCACAAACCCATAGGCGTATTCGTCCATATTCAGCCCGCCCAGCAGCACGGCCCCTGCCTTTCGCAGGGCGGCCACAGTTGCCGCGTCCGTCGAGGCTGGGGGATTGTCGCGGTTGATTTTGGAGCCTGCCAGCGTAACTACGCCCGCAATGTCCAGCAGGTTTTTGACCGCAAAGGGCACGCCTGCCAGGGGCCCCGGATCTTGCCCAGCGGCGATCGCCCGATCCACCGCCGCCGCATCTTGCAGCGCCCGCTCCCGCAGCACGTTGGTAAAAGTATTCAGCTTGCCATCCAGCGCATCAATTTGCGCCAGCGCAGCCGTCACCACAGTCTCGGCAGTGATTTTTTTGGCACGAACCGCAGCGGCGATCGCAGTTGCATCAGCATCGAAAAGGTCGAACATAGGTGATTTTAGAGGGCTTGGGGGACAGGATGTTGGGGTTGCCAGGTGGCTCCGTCACACCATTACCCCGTCACGCCACCCGGCCCGCCTCCAATCGGCACAAACACCGCCGCACTCTCTGCCTCTGGCGGTAGGGAAAACTCTAAGACCAACTGGGCGATCGCTGCGGTGCGTTCTAGATTGGCGATCACGCCAGGTTTACAGTCGGGGGGAATGGGCAGGCCAATCAGGGCGGCTGCCTGTTCGGCATAGCGTTCCAGGTCAACAGAGTTGGCAGAGTCGGCAGAGTTGGCAGAATCGGCAGAGTTGGCAGAATCGGCAGAGTTAGCAGAATCGGCAGAGGACATGGCTGGGAGGCAGATAGGGGATGCAGTCCCACTCAGTCTAGGGGCTAGGTTCCCTAGAATCAAGCCTTGCGCCTTGGCTGCCCAAAATTAGCGCTGCAAGTCCGAGGTTGTATGGATGCTGAATGCTGAAGTTGTATGGGTGTTGAAACGGATGCTGAAACATATCGCCACAAAATATTTCGGATTTTCCGCAACTTACGTCAGGCAGATTGTGTCTATTTCTCTGGTGTGTTTCTGAAAAAGGAAGTTCCTGATGAAAAAGGTTTTTTGGATGACGATGGCGGCGGGGTTGGTGGCTGGCGCAGGGGCGATCGCCCTGGCGTTGCCCCAGATGTCCATCGCAGGCGGGCAGCGCGGCGGCACTCGCGTTCGCATTAGCGAAGACGGCACTCAGCTCCGGCTCACCTCGGAAGGGCGATCGCAAACCATTTCGGCAAACAGCATGAACGTGCGCGTTCTGGACGGCGTGAACTGCGAAAAGCTGCAAATTGAGCCAGAGCAAACGCTGAACGGGCAACGATTCCATCCCTCTGTTGGCATTGACCCCCAAACGGGCAACGTAGCCGTCGGCGTAATTCTGCAAGAATGCGTCGAAACGCAGCTCAGCGCTGTGTTTGTGATTGACCCGCAAGGCGGGGGCCACGCCCTCTACCGGGTGCAGGTTCCAGGCGAGCGGGTGTTGCAGGATGAGTTCACCACCTACCCGATGCGGGATTTGATCAACATCGGCTACTTGGGGAATGACCTGCTAGTGAAGCATGGCGACGCTTCCGGTTCCGCTGCGATTATGGTGTTCACGCCATCGGGCACGCCCGCCGGTCAATACGCAGGCTGCGTCTACACCGCCATCGAGGAAGGCAGAGGGCTATGTCCGCCGGACTCTGTTGCGAATTAGGCTGTTGATGTAGGCACCTCAATTAATTGCCTTGTTGCGAATCTTTGGGACGTAAATCGTTGAAATATCCTTGTCATTCTCAATCAAGATTGAATTTTTCGAGGTGCCCAAATTAGGACGACCCTTCACCGTTATGCGAGGAAGAAGAAATGAACCAGATGGGAACTTTGATATTCTTCTGCGGAAAAATGGGGTCTGGTAAATCCACCCTATCTTGCAAAATTGCTAAAGAACTAAACGCCATTTTGTTGTCGGAGGATGAGTGGCTATCAACTATTTATCCTGAAGAAATAAAAATTTTTGATGATTATGTAAAATACTCAAGGCGGCTAAGATCCGTGTTGAAGAATCATGTAAGAAGCATAATTAAGGCTGGAATTTCTGTAGTAATGGACTTCCCAGCAAACACAGTCAATCAAAGAGCATGGTTCAAAGAGATCCTTTTATCTGAAAACATACCTCATAAGTTGATATACCTTGATGTTGATGACGAGACTTGCCTAGAGGGAATTAGGAAGCGGAGGGAAACCAATCCAGAGCGGTCACAGTTTGATACAGAAGACGTTTTTCACCATGTAACTAGTTTTTTTCAGCCACCATCAGTTGACGAGGGCTTCTGGATTGAGGTTGTCCATCGGGATGTCTTGTAGCTTACGTTTTTCTAGTATCAAGACTGCTCAGTAGATATACTCGCCCACCGAATCAGGCATAAAACGCAGGAGAGAACCCATCACCGCCTCACTGCCTGCCAGAACCCGTTGAGTATACGGGAAATCGTCAGTACGGCTAACACAAAAATATACAATCACCCCTCCGGAATTCCTCCGGAGGGAAAAACCTGCTGCGTGAAAATTCGGATAGGTTATGCCCCCCCGGTTACTGGAGCAAGGCTCTTCCTGCGCCTTGTGCGATAGGGCTGTGTGTCCTGATGACTCTGATGTTATTTACGACACACGCCAATCTCTAAAAGTTGCAGGAAACCGCAGGCAAGCCCCCCAATTACTGCGCCTGAGAGGACAGATTATGAGTTACTCAGTTTCTCTACTGAAAGATATTTACCTTGGGACAAACAACTCCTTTCCCTACGAATTCACAGTCTTCAACAATAAGCTGTTCTTTTCAGCGGAGAACAGCACCAGTGGTCGTGAGCTTTGGGTCACTGACGGCACAACTGCGGGCACCCAGCTTTTTGCAAACATCAACATTAGTGGCGATTCCTACCCCTACTATTTCAACGTCCTCAACAACAAGCTGCTGTTTACGGCAAATAATGACACCAATGGTTGTGAGCTTTGGATCACCGACGGCACGGCTGCGGGCACGACGCTCCTGAAGGACATTTACCCTGGCGCTAATTCTTCCTTCCCCTACAATTTCACGGTTTTCAACAACAAGCTGTTTTTTACGGCAGGGGATGGCATCAATGGCTACGAGCTTTGGGTAACAGATGGCACGACCGCAGGGACTCAGCTTTTTGCAAATATTAACCCTGGTCTTAGTTCTTCCTCGCCTACTAATTTCGCAGTTTTCAACAACAAGCTGTTTTTTACGGCAGAGGATGGCACCAATGGCTATGAGCTTTGGGTAACAGATGGCACAACCGCAGGGACTCAGCTTTTTGCAAATATTAACCCTGGCGCTAGTTCTTCCTCACCTGGCAATTTTACGGTTTTCAATAACAAGCTGTTCTTTACGGCAGAGGATGGCATCAATGGCTATGAGCTTTGGGTAACAGATGGCACAGCTACGGGCACCCAGCTTTTTGCAAATATTAACCCTGGCGCTAGTTCTTCCTTACCTGACAATTTTACGGTTTTCAATAACAAGCTGTTCTTTGCAGCAGGAAATAGCACGAATGGTCGTGAGCTTTGGGTCACCGACGGCACGGCTGCGGGCACCACGTTGCTCAGAGATATCAACCCCGGCAGCGGTAGCTCTGATCCTTACAACTTCATCGTCTTTAACAACAAGTTAGTCTTTGCCGCAGACGATGGCACCAATGGCTATGAGCTATGGATTACGGACGGCACGGCTGCGGGCACGATGTTGCTAAAGGATATTAACCCTGGTATTGGCAGTTCCTCCCCCTTCAGCTTCACGATTTTTGATAACAAGCTGTTTTTCTCCGCAACCGACGGAACCCACGGGCGGGAACTGTGGATGACCGATGGCACGGCAGCAGGCACAAAACTGGTGACCGATCTCAATCCGGGAGCAAGTAGCGGTTTGGATCCTTTCAATAGCGACTTTGAGGTTTTTGGGAGCAAGCTGGTTTTTGGAGGAACCAACGGCGGCTTCGGTTTTGAATTGTTTGCGTTGCAGGGCAACCCACCCAAGGCCCAGAGCGACAGCTTTGAGACGAATTTTGGCACACCGCTGACGATCAACGTCAGCCAATTGCTGGCCAATGACACCGACCCAGACGACAGTTCCCTCAGCGTTACCCAGGTCAGCGGCGTGGTGAATGGCACGGCTGCCTTCAACGCGACTGCCGGAACCGTCGTCTTTACGCCGACAGCGGGCTTTAGCGGTCTGGCCCGATTCACCTACACCCTGACAGACGGCACAGGGCTAGCAGATACAGCAATGGTCTACGTTCTGGTTCGTCCTGCAAGTGGCAGCCCCGGCGGTTCGGGTGGTCCTGGCGGTCCGGGTGGCCCCGGCAGCCCTACACCTGGACAAGTCCTAAACGGCAAGCGAACTGCTGATACGCTGATCGGCGGCGCGGGCGACGATACCCTGCTGGGCAAGGGCGGCAACGATTTCCTGATCGGCAATGACGGCAAGGATTTGCTGGATGGCAGCAAGGGGAACGATACGCTGGTGGGCGGCTCCGGTGCAGATGTCTTCGTGCTGCGGAGGGGGCCAGATGTAGACCGGATTATGGACTTTGAAGACGGCATCGACAAGCTGCGGCTGGCAGGGGGGATTAACTTTAGCCAGGTGCGGATGGTGCGGGGCAAGGGAGACGAAGCGGGCAATACGCTGATTCAGCAGCGGGGCACAAACGACGTGCTGGCGATTCTGGTTGGGGTGCAAAGAAGCCTAATTACAGCGGCGGATTTTGCCTAACGGCTGAGCTAAATTCTCTTGAATAAGGCTTGACTTGCGATCGCCAAAAGCCTAGCAAAACTCTGGATTGACCCACCAAAACCGGCGATCCAAAATCGCCGATCCAAAATCTAAAAATTAGCTAAGGGTTTGCCGCTGGGGAAATTTCTGTTCAGACATCTCCAGCGGATTTTTTATTTGGGGTATTTGGGTTTTTCTGGGATTAGCTTCCTATCGCCGCGATACGGCTTTGCTTTCGGCAACGTACCAGCGCCAGGGGCGGTCTGCACCTTGCGTCAGCCCAATGCGCGTGGTTTGCACGAAGGAGATTTGTCCTGCATCAAGCTGGGTCTGGAATGTGGGCGATCGCCCCTCCAGCCATAGCCCCTGCCCCGGAGCCAGCGGCGTTACCGTCAGGCTGAGGTCGATTTGCAGAGCGCGGCAGAGCTTACCCGGCCCCGCCGCCACGCGGTGCAGTTTGTGGCGACCAAGGTCGAGGCCGGGCGGCAGGCGGTCTAGCTCCAGCGCCCGCACCAGCACCGCACTGGGCACGCCATCCAGATCGGTAACCACATTGAAGCAGTGATACATGCCATAGATGAGATACACATAGGCCCAGCCCGCCGGGCCAAACATGACGGCATTGCGGGGCGTGCGGCGGCGATAGGCGTGGCAGGCGGGGTCGCCGGGGGTGTAGGCTTCAGTTTCCACGATTACGCCGCGCAGGATTTCCCCGCTGGGCAACTGGCGCACCAGCACACAGCCCAGCAGATCGGGCGCGACCTGGGTGGCGCAGCGGCTCAGCCAGTCGGGGGTGATCACGGCGGGCAACTGGGACGATTTGAGAGGGGCAGAAGAGGGCGATCGCACAGGCAGTTTGTCTCGCACTAACTCGCACTAACACTAACTCGCACTAGCACTAACTCGCACTAAACAGGTGCTAAACAGTAGGATGAAAATAGGCTGGCGAAACCCCACGGAATCTGGCTAAGGGTTGCACCGCTCAGCGGAGGATCTGGGGCAAATGGGGGGTTTGGGGGCAAACGGGCGTGCCTCCCCAACCCAGCCAGCAACCTTAAACAAACTCTAACAACCCTTGATTTCATTCGTCTCAGCCTTATACTAGACCGCAAACGAGGTTTAAAAAAAATGGACGTTAAACTCATTCTTCTGGGAATTACGCCGGTCTTTATTGCGGCCTGTCTCTTCTTCGGCACCCGCAACGGCTTCTACGATTCAGACAACTATCACGGCAACGGCTCTGCACACTAAGTCGCACCCTGACCGCACTCTCGGAGCGCTGCTCCCGCTCTCTTGGCTCCCCCCAGCCCCGCACGTTGCCTGGCCGCGTTGCGGTTTCCTCATGAGCAAGAAACGCGACCCGCTGAAGCCGTGACTGAACTTGAATGCTTGCCCTATGGTGTAGGAAACACCGATGAAGGGGTCTGTCTGCTGGTTCGGATGGGGCCTCATCGGATTTTATTGGACTGTGGATTAGAACAGATTGATGCGCTGACGGCAGAAGCAGAGCCGCCTGCGGATTTGGTGCTGTGTACTCACGCCCACGGCGACCATGCGCGGGGATTGCTAGCGCTGCATCGGGCGTTTCCCCATTTGCCCGTGTATGCCAGCGAGGTGACGGCCCAACTGCTGCCGCTGAACTGGCTGGATGAACCAGACGTGCCAGACTTTTGTCATGCGCTGCCCTGGCGATCGCCCGTCGAATTTGCCGATGGCCTCAGCGCCGAACTGATTCCTGCTGGACACCTGCCAGGGGCCGCAGCGCTCCTGCTCACCTACGCCACCTCAGAGCGCACTTACACCGTCTTCTATACGGGCGATTTTCTACTGTCCAACTCGCGGCTGGCGGAGGGGCTGCCGCTGGAGGAACTGCGCGGCCTCAAGCCCGATGTGCTGATTGCCGAGGGCAGCTATGGCACGGCCCGCTTTCCCCACCGCCGCCAGCAGGAAAACCAGCTTGCAGAGCGCATCCATCAGGCGATCGCCGCTTCGCAATCCGTCCTGTTTCCCGTGCCTGCGCTGGGACTGGGGCAGGAACTGCTGATCCTCCTCCGCAGCCATCACCACTTCACCGGACAGGCGATCGACATCTGGGTAGACGAGCGCATTGCCGCCGGATGCGATGCCTATTTGGAACTGCTGCATCACTTCCCCAGCAGTGTACAAAACTTTGCGCGACACCAGTCCCTATTTTGGGATGAACGCATTCGCCCCCATGTGCGACGGCTGCCGCTCGATCCGGGGCTGCGGCAAATCGCTCTGTCGGGCCCCACGCCTGCCATCGTGCTGACTCACTACGACACCGAACTCAGCCAATACGTCCACGCTAGTCTGCTGCCCTGGCTATTGCTCGTGCCCCAGCAGCCAGGCCGCGAAGGGGCGATCGACACGCTCACCGAGCAGCGCATTCAAGCCTCCAAATCGCTGCGATCGCTCCTCAAATCGGGTCGCCTTACTCTCGACACCTACCTGCTAGGCGAACACTGCGACGGCATCGGCACTACCCAACTGATCCACAACCTGCGGCCCCAGCACGTCGTTCTGGTGCATGGCCCGGCCAACTATCTGGCTGACCTGGCCAGCCTGGAGGAGCTGCAAAACCGCTATCACCTGCACACGCCGCTGGCCGGAATGCGCGTCGATCTGCCTGTGGGCGAAACTTTCCTTCAGCCCGCCGCGCCCGAAACGCAGTATGAAGGCGAACTAACCGAGTACGAAGACGGCGCACTGGTGACGCTGCCCCCGGTGCTGCTCACCGACCCGCGCTGGCAGTCCTTTGCCGACACGGGCATCGTGGAAGTGCGCTGGCAGGGCGACAGCCTGGTGCTGCGGGGCGTGTCTCAGCGAGAGTTGTTGAATCGCGGCGACGAGCCGGACATTTTGCCAGGAACCGAATGCTGCGGCAACTGCATCCACTATCGGGGGCAGCGCTGCTGGAGCCAGGCCTCATCCCTCTTTGGCTTCAAAGTCACACCAGAAGGCTATTGTCCTGCATTCAGCCCGGTGCCGCCCGATCCCGATGCAGAACCAATGGATTTTTCTACGAACCCCATCGAGCGAGAACCCGATGAGTAGAGGAGGTTGCAGAGGGATAACGGTTCAGCGCGTCCACTGAATCCACTGAATCGGTTCCCTAGGGCGATCGCACTTCACTCGTGCCTGACTCGCGCTTTACTTAATTTCCCAGGTTACTCAGCCATCGGTAGATTGCTCAGCCATCGGCTCTAGAGCCAAAGATTTGTGCACTGGTGATTTGCAGGTCAGGGAATTGGGGCGATCGCACAACCTCTTCTCCCTGAAAGCGTTCCACCTGGGAATAGGTAGTCTCCAGCAGCGTCAGAACCGTGACCGTGTTGTCCTGTGGATCGACAATCCAATACTCAGGAATGCCGATGTCCTGATATTGCGATCGCTTGGCAACGTAATCGCGATCGCGCTGCAAGTCTCCGGGGCTGACGACTTCCACCACCAGCAGCGGCGGAGCCATGTTCAGCCGAATCGTGTTGCGGATTTTGAGAAGCTGAATGTGTTCTTCTCGAAGAATGGTCAAGTCAGGATAGCGATTCTTAGGCTCCCCGCGCACTTCCAGTTCCAGCCCGTGCCCGCGGACTCGATCTGTGCCTAGGAGTATTGCAAACGCGAGAAAAAGCCGATTCGCAATTTGAACGTTTTCTCCGGACTCTGGCGGCACTTCGACTAGCTCTCCATTAAATAGCTCGTACAGCTTCTCCGTTCCGTCGTCGTAGGACAGATACTCTTCAAAGCTGAGAAACCGGGGCCGGGTCTGAATCATGGATTGTAAGCGGCAGGGAGCAAATCGATCCTGGCTTCATTTTAGGCCCTGTCTAGATCTGCCAGGACTCTCTTGAATAGACGACGGGGCTGGGGGGCGATCGCCAAGCCAGCCACCGTGCTTTTAGCGTTCAAATATAGTCGCGATCATCAAGTCAGCGTCCCCCATGTCATCTAGTGATCCTCTAACCAGAGCTACAGCGCCAGACACAGCGTGCGGAAGTGGTCGCCCCGTGCCTCGAAGTTGGGATATTGGTCAAAGCTGGCGCAGGCGGGCGAAAACAGGACAGTGCGGAGTCCGGTCTGGGCATTCAGCGCTTGACCCAGTTCGGCGCTGCGCTCTACGGCGCGATCCAGCGTTTCGACGATTTCGTAGTCCGAGTAGCCAATGCTGTCCAGGCGTTTTGCAAAGGCTTCGGCGGCGCTGCCGATGAGCAAAACGGCGGCGGCTTTTTGCTGAATCGTGGATAGCCATGCGGTGTCGTCGCCGTCTTTGGCTTCGCCGCCTGCAATCAGGATGGCGGGCGCGGGCACGGCTGCCAGTCCCACTTGGGCCGCGTCGTAGTTGGTGGCCTTGCTGTCGTTGATAAAGTCGATGCCCCGCCAGTTGCAGATGTGTTCTAGGCGGTGGGGTACACCGGGAAAGGTTTCAACCGCGTGGGCGATCGCCCCCTTCTCGATACCCGCCAGCCGCGCCGCCAGCACCGCCATCAGCAGGTTTTGGGTGTTGTGGGGGCCCACCATGTTCAGCGCGTCTATGGGAACGATGCGCTCTCCCAGGGCGATCGCCCAGCCGTCTTCTACATAGGCTCCCCGCGTGGGATCGCCCAGCAGATGCGCCTTGCCTGCCGCGCTCGTCCAGCAGGCGTTGGGCCAGCGGTCGGCGGTGCTGCGGAGGTAGGGATCATCGCCGTTGAAAATTTGCAAAGGCGATCGCGCCAGCAGCGAAGCCTTGATGCTGTAGTAGTTCTCTAGCGTATAGTGGCGGCTGAGGTGGTCGGGCGTGAAGGTTGTCCACAGGGCAATGCGCGGCGCGAGGGTAGAGGAGGACTCGATTTGGTAGCTGCTGATTTCGGCGATGATCCAGTCGGGGGATTTTGGATTTTGGATGTTGGATATTGGATGTTGGGAGCTTGGGTTGGAGGGATGATCGAGGGGGGCGCTGTCCGTTTCCCCTGCGAGATTTAGCGCGACCTCGCAGGCTGCGTAGCCGATATTGCCACAGGCGGGCGCGTTTAGCCCAGCAGTTTGGAAGATGGCGGCGGTGAGGGCGGTGGTGGTGGTTTTGCCGTTGGTGCCTGTGATGGCGACCCAGGGAATGCTGGAGAGCGATCGCCACGCCAGTTCCATTTCCCCGATGGTTTCGATGCCAAGGGCGCGGGCGGTTTCCAGCGCGGGCAGATCCCACCGCACGCCGGGGCTGACGACGATCTGCTGCATCTGGATGGGGTCTGGCTCTAGGCGATGCCCCAGCAGAACGGCAATGCCCTCTGCCTGGAGGGTTTGCTGCATCGACCGGAGGGCATCGGAACTGCCGGAGTCGCTGACTGTCACCTGCCAGCCCTGCCGATGCAGCAGCCGAGCGGCGGCAATGCCCGATTTCCCCAACCCAATGACATAAGCCGACGGCATAGGCAGCGTGTCCGAATCCTGCGCTTGTGGGTGGGCGACATTCGGCTCTTTTACCCGAATCTTGTGCCCGGTTGCAAGGCAGATTTGCAAAAGATGATTTTACCCTGCCTAGACCACCCGATTTTGCCGGATGCACTCGGCATACCAGCGGGCGCTGGCTTTGGGGATGCGCTGCTGGGTGTCAAAATCCACATAGGTCAGCCCAAAGCGGCGATCATAGCCCCAGGCCCACTCAAAGTTATCCAGCAGGCTCCAGACAAAGTAGCCGCCCAGGGGATAGCCCTCGGACACGGCGCGGTGGGCGGCTTGCAGGTGTTGCCGCAGGTACAGAATGCGATCGCAGTCCAGCACCTCTCCCTGCTCTGTCAGCACGTCTTCCACCGCGCAGCCGTTTTCCGTCACCCACATGGACAGTTGGCGATGCCCCAGCACCTCGCTGACGTGGCGCACGCCCCAATAGAGCGCGTCGGGCACGACCCATAGCCAGGGCATGTGCAGCCGGGGATAGCTGGCGGGAAAGGGCAGCGTCTCGAACCCGTCGGCGTTATCCGCCGCCCGCACGTAGCTGCCGGAGTAGACATTCAGCCCCAGAACATCTAGCGGTTGGCAGATGGTTTGCAAATCGCCGTCCTGGATATCGGGCGCGTCGGCTCCCAGTTTCTCCAGAAGCAGGGGGCTATAGGCTCCGGTGAGCGCTGGAAAAAGAATGCCGCCGTTGGCCCAGGCGGTGTGAAAGGCGACTTGGGCGGCGGTGATGTGTTCTGGCGTTTCGGCAAGTGGCACGGTGACGGCGTAGTTATCCACTAGCGCAACGGTGCAGGGAATGGGCGAGGCGGCGCGGATGGCTTGACAGGCCAGCCCGTGCCCCAGCAGCGCATGGTGTGAGGTCTGCCACACGTCTTTTGGCGTGGCGACGACGGTTCCCGGCGCGTGGGGAGGAATCTGGCCCACGCCATAGCCCAGGTGCGTGAAGCAGGCAATTTCGTTCAGGGTGATCCAGTGGGAAATGCGATCGCCCAGCCGTTCCACCACCGCCGCCACATACTCTGCAAAGTCCTGTGCCATTTCGCGGCTGCGCCAAGAGCCGTAGCGGTCTTCTAGCGCCTGGGGGCTGTCCCAATGAAACAGGGTTGCGTAGGGCGTGATCCCCTGTTCCTGCAAACAATCCACCAGCCGCCGATAAAAGTCCACGCCTGCTTCGTTTACCGCGCCGCGTCCATTGGGGATCACTCTGGGCCAGGCGATGCTAAAGCGATAGTGCCTGATTCCCAGGTCTGCCATCAGCGCCACGTCTTCCCGAAAGCGGTGGTAATGGTCGCAGGCGATCGCCCCCGTATCCCCGTTCAGCACGCGCCCCGGCGTTGCGGCGAACCTATCCCACACGCTGGGCTTGCGGCCCTCAGCGGCGATCGCCCCTTCGATTTGATAAGACGAGGTCGCAGCGCCCCAGAAAAAGGAGTTGGGAAAGGCGTAGGTCATGCGCTCACTCCAGCCCCGCCTCGCTGCCCCCAATCCGCCGCATCAGATACGCCACTCCAAAATCTCCATTGGGGTGATGCTCAAGCTGCTCGGCCAGAGCGAAGACTTGTAGCGCTAGGTCTTCGCCCAGTTTGTCGATCATGGCCAGGCGCTCTCGGTGCAGCATCTCGCGGGTTCGCATTCGGCCTTGCCAATCGCTAGAAAACAACTGGTCGATGATGGCGCTGATGCCCATTGCGGAGAGTGCGTCCCATTCGCCGCGATCGCACCAGATGCCGCCACACTGGGGACACCGCTCGACGTAAAACGGGTTCATCGTTGCGCCCGTTTTCACCCGCGACAGAAAACCGCCGCAGTCGGGACAGAGGGCAGTCCGCACGTCCAGCGGGGCGGGTGGATGGTTGGCGGCGGCCTCCAGGTTCACGGTTTCGGGTAGGGGCTGGGGCTGACCCTGCTTCCAGTCGTGATAATCCTCTGGCGCAATCCAGCAGCCCTCGCACACGGGGCATTGCTGAGCGGGCAGGTTTCCCCGCAGCACCACATCTACCAGTTGCACGCCCCGATCCTTCAGGCAGTCCATCACGCCTCCTCTCCCAAAACAGCATCACAATAGCGCATCAGCAGGCGCAGGCGATCGCCCATTTGCTCGGTTCGCTGCCGTGCGGTTTCGGGCTGCCGCGCCGTTTGCAAAAACATCAGGTCCATGTTCAATAGCCGCAGTTGCTTTGCCATTTCGGTGTGGAGGGAGGGAATCGCCCCATCTAGCCTGCTCGTATCCAGCGTCAAAACCTGCTGCTGAAATTGCGTCTGTAATTGTTGGAATAACAAGCGCAAATCAGCCACCCCCGCAGGGGACTCCGCAGCGCCCGAAACCTGTGCCAGCATAGAGGAAGAGAGCGATCGCAGGGTTTCGTAAACTGGACGGCAAGACTCCCATTCTGATAAAGCCATGACAATGTAGCAACTCCTACCAGAATTCTTAAACGAATGTTAAGAATTCTGTATATAGTAGAGAAATAGCCCACTCAAACTCACCACCTTTGCTCACAACCTTAAGCCAAGTGGTGCACTTGAGCGAACTTGCGCCTCAATCTGACAGTATTTTCCTCATATCTGCAAGCTTTTAGAATCTCTCATAAATCTTTCACCTGATCTCCACCGAAACGCTTTTATTAGTCCGGTCTATCTCGTTAATAAACGTAACTAATAAGTAAGTGCCGCCTCGCAAACACCTTAGCTGGTGAAGTATTTGTGCAACTTAGGGGGCTAGCTTAGGAAATCAGGACTGAACCACTTCTAACGACTTCTAACAACTTCTCTGGCAATTTATCTCAAGCGCTCAGCAGAAAGTTCAACCGAGAGACACCCCATTTACGGTTTCAATTGCCAGATCTCTTCCCAAAAGTTCCCCTCGAACAGTTTAATAGCTAAAATCCATCGCATCGCACAGGGAGTTTTCAGGCTCCTAGCCTCCAGCACTTTCCCCTAGCCAGGGCGATTGAATCGTATCCACACTCCCTTTCTCCTGTCAGGAGTTGCCTCATGAACGCCACAACCCTCACGCTACCCACCGACGTTGAACTGCCCGACTGGCTCCGAGAATGCCTGATTTCTCATGCCTGCCCGGTCACAGGCGACTGTTCCGACAATCCCCGCTCGGATGCGTCGGTCGTCTGCGATGCGTTCAATTTTGCCTACCAGCTTCATGAGGGACAGAAGCGGGCCTCCGGCGAACCCTACATTGCCCATCCCATCGCTGTTGCAGGGCTGTTGCGCGATCTGGGAGGCAGTAGCGCTGTCATCGCTGCCGGGTTCCTGCACGATGTGGTCGAAGACACAGAGGTTACGGTTGAAGAACTGGAGGAACGCTTTGGCAGCGAAGTGAGCCGCCTGGTGGAGGGCGTAACCAAACTGTCGAAGTTTAACTTTGAGAGCAAAACCGAGCGCCAGGCCGAAAACTTTCGCCGCATGTTCATGGCGATGGCACAGGATATCCGGGTGATCGTGGTGAAGCTGGCCGATCGCCTCCACAACATGCGAACCCTGGAGCATTTGCCCGATGCCAAACGCCGCCAGATTGCTCTGGAAACCCGCGAAATCTTTGCGCCGCTGGCAAATCGCTTGGGGATCGGGCGCTTTAAGTGGGAGTTAGAAGATCTCGCCTTCAAGTATCTGGAGCCGGAAGCCTATCGCGACATGCAGGCGCTGGTGAGCGAAAAACGGGGCGATCGCGAGTCTTATTTGGAAACAACAGTAGAGGACGTGCGCCAAGAGCTAACGCGGTCGGGCATTCACTGCGTCGAACTCAAAGGTCGCCCCAAGCATCTCTACGGCATCTACCAAAAGATGCAGCGGCAGCAGAAGGAATTCCACGAAATTTTTGATATCACGGCGGTTCGCATTATCGTTAACACGATTGACGAGTGCTATCGCAGCCTGGCCGTGGTTCACAACCTGTTTCGTCCAATCCCTGGTCGCTTCAAAGACTACATCGGCCTGCCCAAGCCCAACCGCTACCAGTCATTGCACACCGTTGTAATTGGTCATGGCGGCCGCCCCGTCGAGGTTCAAATCCGCACCGTAGAAATGCACCACATTGCGGAATACGGGATTGCTGCCCACTGGAAGTATAAGGAAACGGGCAAATCTACGGCGACGCGCTTCAGCCCCGACGACGAAAAGCTGACCTGGCTGCGGCAACTGCTGGATTGGCAAAACGACCTCAAGGACGCGCAGGAATACCTAGAAAGCGTCCGCACCAACCTGTTTGACGATGATGTGTATGTGTTTACGCCGCAGGGCGACGTGATTCCTCTGGCGCAGCGATCCACGCCGGTAGACTTTGCTTATCGGATTCATACCGAAGTGGGCAATCGCTGCGCTGGGTCGAAGATCAACGGTCGTATAGTGCCGCTGGATACGGTGCTGCGGAATGGCGACATTGTGGAAATCATTACCCAGAAAAATGCCCATCCGTCGCTGGACTGGCTGAATTTTGTAGTAACGCCGGGGGCCCGCAACAAGATTCGCCAGTGGTATAAGCGGTCGAATCGGGAGGAGAACGTGCAGCGCGGGCGCGACATGCTGGAGCGGGAACTGGGCAAGAAGGGGTTTGAGGCGCTGCTGAAGTCGGAGCAAATGCAGGTGACAGCCGTGCGCTGCAACTATCAAACGCCGGAAGACCTGCTGGCGGCCGTGGGCTATGGCGAGGTAACGATTAATCATGTGCTGAATCGGCTGCGGGATGCTACCAAGGCACTCCAGCCTGTGGCTCCGGTGGCTATGACAGCGCAGGAAGAGGCGTTGCTGCTCAATCCGCCGCCGCAGCCCCCGCGCCCCGCACCCAAAACGCATGACTCTCCGATTCAAGGAGTGGAAGGGCTGCTGTATCATCTGGCGGGCTGCTGTACGCCGATTCCAGGGGAGCCGATTATTGGGGTGGTGACGCAGGGCAGCCGGGGCATCTCGATTCACCGTCAGGGCTGCACGAATACAGACAGCGTACCGGGCGATCGCCTCATTCCCGTCAGTTGGAACGCAGCCGAAACCACCAGCAGCCGCGCCCAGACCTATCCAGTACAAATTCAGCTAGAAGTCATCGACCGGGTAGGCGTGCTAAAGGATATCCTCTCGCGCCTCAGCGACTACAACATCAACGTTCGCAATGCTCAGGTGAAAACCTTCCCTGGCCAGACGGCGGTGATCAACCTCGGTATCGACATTCGCGACCACAACCAGCTAGAGCGCACCTTTACCCAGATCCGCAAAATGAGCGACGTGGTGCAACTTCGCCGCGTCAACGATGCCGAGACGGGCTGATTTTCGGTTAAGGCTCCAGGAGCAGATTGAAAGGAGCAGATTGAAAGGAGCAGACTAGGAGGTCAGACAGGGGTACGATGCTCTAAAACCGGCCAGGTTTTGCGGATTCTGCAAGCTTAAGCAGCTTACTGAGGCGTGGGCTGCGTCGGGTCGAGCGGCTGCCGCAGCGGAGCCAGCCACTCGGTATTGTGGATGACGCTCCACATAATCCAGGCGGCCAGAGCAAGCCCGCCAAAGGCGAGGACTAGTGAGAGCAATTGCGTAATCCAGTCGGGCAGGCTGTTGTCGGCTCGAACTCTGCTGCGAGAGGGGCGGGAGGGCGGCTGGGCGTAGCGGCGGGCGGTCATGGAGGGCGATCGCGGCGGGGTACTCAAAGTGCCAGGGTGAACTCGGGTCGGGCTGGTTCGCATAGAACCGCTGTTGGTGGTCACTGCGGCCGCGACACTACTGGTTGCCCGAAGCTGCTGCATCTTTTGGCTGACCATCACCGGGCGTTGCCCCGCCCGACACCACTGCAGCAACTCCGATGTGCGGATCGCGCATAAATTGGTCGAAGGCAACTGATAGATCCGCTGAAGCGATGACTGATCATTTGTGACCAGCACCGCCAAATGCCCCGGCGAAGACAGCGCCAAAGCATAGGCGCAGCGGGCAGAGGACAGCGTAATGCGGGCCCGTCGAGTCAACGCCTGCCCGGCCGCCGCCAGTGATGGATGGTGTGCATGGGCTTCAGTAATCGTCCAGCCGCTATGGGGATAAAAATGATTGAAAGATTTGCAAAGCTCCTCCAGATCAGGATCAGGAGAGCGATCGAACAGCAGCTTCATTTCCTCATAGACGGCCTGAGGAATATACGTAGAGCCAATGCGCGAAAACTCAATCCACTCCTTGGGAGTGCTGCTGGCTAGCGCACTGATATCGAGAACCAGCAAAACTGGGGGGGTCAATGACATGCGTTAGCCTCCAATGCCCAGACGACCTGCCAATCCTGGCGTAAGGGGCAGCAATGTTGCCGCCATTAAAAACAAAACCAGCAAACCCAATGCCGCCCGCGCATCATCCGGTTCCGATAGATCTTCGAGGGCGGGGCGCTCTAGCTCGCGCTGCAAAAACAAAATCAGCACGGCCCAATACAGCGCCAGGGGGTTTGTGAGAGACACTAAGCCCAGCAACACTAAGGTTGCTACCGTAGCGCGTCCAGCCGTTTTGCGCCCGTAGATCGACTGCACAATGCGACCGCCATCCAGTTGCCCAGCAGGCATCAGGTTAATTGCCGTGATCACCAGCCCGATCCATCCAACAATCACTAGCGGATGTACATCTACCAGAGATTGCTGAAGGGTTGTGCCCAGAACGACTCGTGCCAGCGTGCCTACCAGGATGGAACCCTGGAAGAACTCGGATGGAATTTGGAAGACGCTACCCTGATGGGATAATGATAGACCAAGAATCAGGATTGTAAACGAGAGCAGACCGCCTGCCAGCGGGCCAGCCACAGCAATATCGAACAGGGCTTTGCGATTGGGCAGCAGCGACGCAAATCGGGTGATGCTGCCAAAGGAGCCGAGTTGGAGCGCGGGAATGAAGAACGGCGGGCCGAGGCGGATTCCCAAACGACGGGCTACAACACGATGACCGAGTTCGTGAACTCCAAGGATGAGCAGCAACCCCAGCGCGATGGGGAGGGCTTGCCCAAACTTTGACCAGTCTGCAAATAGGTCAAAGCTTTGCAGCAGTCCAGCGGTTTCTAAACAGGTGAGAACCGTGGCGATCGCCAACACACCCGCCAGCCCAAACTGGAGCGGGGTGGTGGGGCTGGGATCGGCCGTAGCCGGGAGAACTACCACTGTGGGGCGATCATCGGGCCCACTCAGCAAAAACAGCCGATAGCGATCGCCCACTCGCGCCTTCAGTCGTTCCGACAGCTTTGCATGGCTTTCTGCGACCTCACCCCGGAGGTTTCCCTTAAAAATTGCGCCGTCTAAATAGGGCACGGTTTCCGTCGCAAAAAACGTGTCGATGCCGAAAATCTCGCGGATGGCGGCCAGGTCTTCTGGGGGGAGTTTGGCGGGTTCGGCAGTGTCCGTTGCGGAAGGGGGCGCTTGGGGTTCAGCGGTTGTGGCCTGGGTATCCTCGTCAGTGCGGGAGGATTCTGCGGGGTTCGAGGAGAGGTGGGGCGATCGCGCTTCTGCGGCGGCATTTGCCTCGCCCTGTGCCCGCTTTTGCTGTGCTGCCAGGGTTCGCAGCCGTCGTCCCAGGAAAATGTAGAGTCCTGTAGAAGCTACGATCAGCAGCAGCACCGCCGCCAGATTGAGATACACGCCGACAGTAAATAGCCCAAAAAACAGCAGCCAGGGTAGCATCAGCACCAGAGATTGCAGCCAGGCCAGAATGCCGACCTGTCCCATCGGACGAGCGCGATAAAAGCCCCAGCCGAGGATGGCGATCGCCGCCGTCAGAATAAGCGCAGTGAGAGGCATTTTCAGACTTTAGGAATGAGGGATAGAACGCTCAACTAGCGATTTTACTAAGCAATTTTGCTAGGCGATTTTGCTTATTTAATCACCCTACAGCGTTTTTGAAGCGAGTGAGCGATGCGGACTGGCAAGAAACCCCTGTCTCTTCACGGCAGATCTCTTCACGGCGGCGCGTTTCTGACCCTCTCAGAACATGCGGCATCCTCCTGACCTGCAACTCACGTTCACTCCGCTACACTCGCCACCGCCATCCGTAAATTCCCGCCATGCTCCATCAGCAGGCGATCGCCCGTTTCAGCATCTACGCCTGCCCAGTGCATCAGCAGCGCCAACTTCACGCGACGACCGCTGTTTTCTAGCAGCAGCGCCGCGTCGGGACGGCTCAGCCCCGTGAGATCAGTAAGAATCCGCAGGGCCCGGTCGTGCAGCTTTTTGTTGGTCACTGCCACGTCCACCATGCGGTTGCCATAGACCTTGCCCAGCTTCACCATTACGCCCGTCGAGAGGATATTCAGCGCCAGTTTGGTGGCCGTGCCCGCCTTCAGCCGGGTTGAGCCAGCCAGAATTTCGGGCCCGGTGATCAGGCGAATGTCAATATCCACTTCTGCGCTGACCTGTTCCGCAGGGACGCAGGCCAAAAATACCGTGGCCGCGCCCCGCTGTCGTGCTGCTCGGAGTGCGCCGTGGACGTAGGGCGTGGTGCCGCCTGCGGTAATGCCCACGACCACATCCTGGGCGTGAATCTGGTGATGGGCGATTGCCGCTGCGCCATCTTCCGCCCGATCTTCCAGGTCTTCGGAACTACGAATCAGCGCCCCTGCTCCCCCTGCGATGATGCCCTGAACTAGCTCCGGTGGGGTGCAAAACGTGGGCGGACACTCCGCCGCATCCAGCACGCCCAGTCGTCCACTCGTGCCCGCGCCCACATAAAACAGCCGCCCACCCTGTCGCAGCCGCGCCGCCGCACAGTCAATTGCTGCTGCTAGCGCTTCTCGTGCCCCAGCTACAGCGGCGATCGCCCGCGCATCTTCTTGGTTAAACAGGTCTACGATCTCGCCCGTGCTGAGCTGATCGAGGGAGTGGCTGGCGGGGTTGGCCTGCTCGGTCAGCAGGTGGCCCCGATTTCCGTAGGGATCGCTTTGTGAATCGTCAGACGGAATACTATCGCCAGATGGAATACTTTGGGAGGGTGGGGAATCGGTCATATCAGCAAACTCAAATAAACGTTCAGCACATAACGGGCGATCGCCGAGGCGAATTGGCCAAGCCTCATCGACGGAGGCGAATTAACCAAGGCTCGTAAACCGCTTATCTCGGGCCGCTCAATGTTCCCTCTTACAGCAGGCCCTCAAGCTGCCGTCGAATCCGCTCTAGCTCAGCATCGGAGAGGGTGCTTAACGATGTTTCGGAATCGGGGGACTTGGGATGGGGCGATCGCCCATCGTCTTCCGGATTCCAGTCTAGTTCTTCCACATTCGTCTCTGGCGGCAGCGCCAGCGTCCCTTCGGGAACTAGCACACATTCGTAATGCGCCCCTTCGCAGAATTCCTCGATTTCTTCCGACTCAAAGCATTCCACCGCTGGACTGAGGAAATCCTGCGCTTCTAACATCAGCCCGTAGCGCGTCGCGTCGTCTTCCGACTCAAACATCAGCACCACGTTGCGATCGCCCTCCTGGATTTTGAGCGTGTGGATACCCTCATTCTCCGTTCCGGCGTTGAATAGCAAAACGTAAACTTGCATGGAGATCTGAAAAAACAGAGATCTGAAAAAACAAACGATGGGTTCAGAATCGACGCAGCGCGTAAATCCTGGATCTATCCTATGCTCGGATGGTCAGTCCAGCACTCATTTACCCAGCTTTCCCGACCCTAGACTCTGTTTGCCGAACGACAAAAAAGCAAAAAAAGAGCCGACACGATGATGTCAGCCCTTGCATATTAGGATTTGGGCTTTCAGCTCAGCGTGCTGGCGACGCTGGGGCTGCTGGTGACGGCTCCCGTGCTGACGAAATGGCTGGACTGGCTGCCCAGCGCGATCGCCCCGCTGGTGGCCGTGCCTCTCGCCGCCTTCGTGTGGACGCTTCCGCTGCAACTGCACGTCTTCGGCGTGGTGTCGCCCTACAGCCTGCCGCTCAATATCCTGACTGCGCCGGTGATTACGGGCATCAGCCTGGGCAGCGGCCTCAGTGCGCTGGCGGCGCTGGTTGTGCCTGCGGTGGGCAGCGCGATCGCCCAGTTGCTCCTGTGGCCAACCCAGTTGTTGATCGCGCTGGTGGAATTTGCCAACCAGCTTCCGGGCAATGCCTATGCAGCGGGGGCGATCGCGCCCAGTCAGGTGGTCGCGCTGTATGCCATCTACCTGCTGGTGTGGGGCGTGGCGGCGCTACATCGGCGCTGGTGGGTGGCGGCGATCGTGTGTCTTGGGCTGGTGGCCATTCCGACGGGGACGGCGGTGATGTCGCGGCTGGCGGTGACCGTGCTAGACACGGCCGACGAGCCGATGCTGATCGTGCAGCACCGCAGCCGCGTGGGGCTAATCGGCAGCTTCAGCCCCCAGGACGTGCAGTTCACCGTGCTGCCCTTTTTGCGACAGCAGGGGGTGAACCGGGTGACCTGGGCGATCGCCCCCGACCTCACCGAATGCCACACAGAAGGCTGGATGCAGCTTGCACAACATCTACCGATTCAGTCTTTCTATTTTTCTTCTGGAGCATGTGAACCCTCTGAAACCCCAAAGCCCCCCGACAAACAGCAACTCATTCAGCAACTCCAGGCGGGGGGCGGCCGGATTTACACATTGCCGCTGGATCAGGCGGTGCAGCTTGGCGATGTGGCGGTGCGGCAGGTGAATCAAGACCCCTTAGCGCTGCGATTTCAGATTGGTGACCAAATCTGGCTGCTGCTGCGCGAGTCGAAAACCGTGCCTTTGGAACTTGTGCTGCCACGACTGGCGACCCTGACCAGCGTGCTGTGGTGGGACGGAATAAAGCTGGATGCCCAAGCGCTCAGCACGATTCGCCCCCAGCAGGCGATCGCCACTCGCCCGCCCAGCGAAGCCGCAGAAGCCTGGTTCCGCAGCCAAACCGTTCCCCTGCATGTGGTCGCTCAGCAGGGCGCAATTCAGTGGACTCCAAAAACAGGGTTTCGGGCGATCGCCCCCGTCGATTAGCGCCGTTCGTCCTGTAAAATACGATAATGCCCCTTTGGAGAGGTGGCAGAGTGGTTGAATGCGCTTGACTCGAAATCAAGTTTGGGGTCACACCCAACGGGGGTTCGAATCCCCCCCTCTCCGTATTGCTTTAGGTTGCCCGGTCGATTCAGATTGTCAGGTCAAGATGTAGCGCTGGCTACACAATGTCGCTTTTGCGTCAGAACTGGGGATAATTGGGAAAGTTCTCGTCTCCATCCCAGAACCCAATCCCAGACCTATGACTCAGCCCAATCGGCCAATCGCTCCGTTTAGCCGCAAAACCCGTCGGCAGTTTCTTCAGGGGGCAGGCGCGGCCCTGTCAGCCGTGGCGCTGGCAAGCTGTCGGGGCGGCTATAGCAACGTGCAGGGCGGCGCGGGCGGCAGTGATACGCTGCGGATTTATACCTGGTCAAACTATATTGACGACGAGCTGCTGAGCCAGTTTCAGGAGCAGACAGGCGTGCGGGCGATCGCCGATGTGTTCGACTCCAACGAAACCATGCTGGCGAAGGTGCAGGCCGGCGGCGGCAACGAGTACAGCATCATCTACCCCTCCGACTATATGGTGGAGCAGATGAGGGAACTGAACCTGCTGGCAGAACTGGACAAAAGCAAAATCACCGGAGCCGAAAACCTGCTGCCCCAGTTCCAAGACCCGCCCTACGACCCCGGCAATCAGTTCAGCATTCCCGCCGTGTGGGGTACGACCGGCCTAGTTTACAACCGCACCCAGCTAAACCCCTCGCCGCAGGACTGGGACTATCTCTGGGACAACCAGAGCAAGCTAGCGCGACGGGTGACGCTGTTTAACGACGTGCGCGAGGTGATGGGCGCAACGCTGAAGTCGCTGGGCTATTCCTATAACTCCACCAACCCAAAGGAACTGGAGGCGGCGTTCCGGCAGTTGCAAAAGCTCAAGCCTGCGATCGCCAACTTTACCACCGACGGCTGGCGCGATCAGATGTTGACGGGCGACTTGGCGATCGCCATGGCCTATTCCTCCGACGCGCTCCAGGTGTCCGAAGAAAATCCCGACATCCAATACCTGATTCCTGCCAGCGGCTCGTCCCTGTGGACCGATACGATGGTAATTCCGGCGGCTGCCCCCAACCCCGATGCGGCCTATGCCTGGATTAACTTCTTGCTGGAGCCAGATGTGCTGGCACAGGCATCGGAGCGGCTGAGGTTCGCCACGGCAAACCAGGCGGCGATCGACCTCCTGCCCAACGCCCTCAAGTCCAATCCCAACCTCTATCCCAACCAGGCAGCGCTGCAAAAATGTGAGCGCATTTCCCCGATCGGCGACGCGACGGAACTCTACGACCAGTATTGGACGCAGCTCACCAGCCTATAGCCGCCAGAAATCCGTTACCGGGTGGGCGATCGCGCATTACACTGGACTAGACCTTTTTGCCCCCCGGCATCGACCTCCAGCGGGCGACCCGTCAACCATGTTTGAACTGCTCACCCGAATTCTGCTCTGGCTGCTAATTGGCACGATCCTCTGGTACGTGTTCAGCAAGTTTATTCCCAGGGTCTATCTGACGTGGCTAGGCGGCATTATCCTGTTTGCCTTCGTCATTCTGGCGTTCATTGACCCTACCAATCGCACCGTGGGCACGGTCTGGAGCGTGCTGTCGCTGCCGCTAAAACCGCTGGGTCTGGTGTTCTTCCTGCTGCTAAGTTCGCTGAAAAAAGGGGCCAAAAGCGTGGATGGCAATTTGGTGCTGGCGGCGGTGCTGGTGCTGCTGCTGACGAGTACGCCGATTGTGGCCTACTGGCTGACCTCGCAGGCGGCCCGCACGCTGGCCTATAGCCCAGCGGTGCAGCGGCCGGTGGACTTTAACCCGGCATCCGTCAAGGCAATCGTGGTGCTAGGCGACAGCAATGACCCGGCCGACCCGGCCTACCGCAGCCGCACCCAGGTCAGCAGCGATCGCGACGGGTTTACCAACGTGCTGGCCTCGCGGCTCTTCTTTGCGGCTCGCGTCTATCGGGGTGAATTGGAACAGGGCCGAAACCCGCTGGTCATCGTCAGCCTGGGGTCGCAACTGGGGCTGAATGCGTCGCAAGAGGCGCGGGCGATCGCCATTCAGACGGTGCAGGGAATTTTGACCAGCGCGGGCGTGCAGGGCGATCGCATCGTAATCGACACCGAAGGCACGGATCTCTACAGCAACGCGGTGGCTATCGAGCGCATCCTGACCCCCCTGGGCTACCAAAAAGAAACCGACAGCCTGCTGCTGGTGGTGCCCTTGCTCAACGTCAGCCGCGCCCGCGCCACCTTTGCCAGTCGCGGTCTGCGAACCCTGGGACTGCCCACCGACCAATTCCTGTTTCAACTGGACGATCGCCGTCTGATTGCCAGCGTCGCCGACCTGGTGCCCAATGTAGACGCGCTGGCGCTGACGACCCGCGTGGTAGACGAATATTTGTCTTCGGTTTACTACTTTATGCGCGGCTGGCTGGTCAGCCCTATTTAGTTAGCAACGCTTCACGAATCTTCTCCTAGCGGGGACTGCGACCCGGCAAGAAGCTGGCGAAAATCTAGAGTACACTCAGTCCAACTTGCAGGGGCGATCGGACGATGAGCCAAGGCCACCACCGGAGACCAGCACGTTTCACTGCCAAACCAAGGCAGCGGTTTGCGGCAGAAAGACGAGGTTTCTCCGCCACGCTTGCACGAGGTTTCTCCGCCACGCTTGCGCGATATTGCTCCAGAACACTTGGACGATATTGCTCCAGAACACTTGGACGATATTGCTCCAGAACACTTGGACGATATTACTCCGTAACGCCTAGGCGATGTTGCTCCGCAACGCTTGCGCGAACGCCCCACTCCAGTTCCCACCGCGTCTCCCACAGTCGCAAAACCAGGCAGTGGATCACAACGCTGCTTCTGGGGCTAGTGCTGGCACTAGGCCTAGCGCATTCCGCAACAGCCACGCTTCCCGCCGCATCCTCCCCGTCGCCAGAAATCCACGCTGCTCCCGCCACCTCCCAACCAGAGACCTTACGCACCCAGCGCTGGTCTGAATTTCCCGCACAGCCCCCCTCCACATTCCCCCTCCGTTCTTCGTTCTTCGCTCTTCCTTCTTCGTTCTTTGCTCTTCGTTCTTCCCCCGACCCCCCACACTCTGCCCGGTCGCTCTACGAAGCGGGTCGCTATCGAGAGGCGATCGCCCAATTGGAAGCCCTCCTCGATCAACTGCGGCAACCGGGCGCAGACCCCAGCCTTGGGGAGCAAACTCGTCTCCAAATTGGGCTAACGCTGGCAAACCTGTCGCTGGCGCATCAGCAGCTTGGAGAATGGGCCACGGCAGAGCGGCACATTGCCGAAGCGGTGCAACTGCTGAATTCCCTCGCGGTGCGTACTGTGACAGTGCAGCAGGCACAGGCGCAGGCATTGACCATTTTGGGGCGGCTCCAATTTGCGCGGGGACAGGCAGATGCAGCGCTAGAGTCCTGGGAGCGAGCAACGGCGCTGTTTCAGCAGGTGGGCGACCTAGCCGCCATCGACACGCAGATGAACCAGGCGCAGGCGCTGCAATCCCTAGGGCTATATCGGCGGGCGATCGCCCAACTCGCCGCTATCAACCAGCAGCTTGCTGCCACACCCGACTCGCTGACCAAGGCGCAGGTGTTGCGGACGCTTGGGGATGCTCAGCGCGTGGCGGGCGATCTGGACGCGGCCCGTCAAGCCCTAGAGCAAAGCCGCCGGATTGCCGCCGCGCTGCACACCCAGTCGCCCACGCCCGCCACCCAGGAGGCGATCGCCGCCGTCACCCTTAGCCTGGCAAATCTGGGCCGGGCCAGGGCGATCGCCACGCTGGGCCAGGCAGGCATGACCCCCACCGAAGCAGTTCAGCGACTGAAGACCCCCCTATCCGACAATCGCGCTCGGCGGGCCTACGAACAGCGCCAGCAACGCATCGCCACCACCTTTTTGCAGCAGACGGAAATCGTGCTGAAGCTGTATGACGAGGCTGCCCAGGTGTCCCCCTCGGCAGAGTTGCGGCTTCAGGCGGCGCTAAATCATCTCAGCCTGCTGGTGGAAACGGCCCAGTGGGAGCAGGCGCGATCGCGCTATCCAGCCCTTCAGCAGCAGCTCGACCTACTGCCCCCCAGCCGTCCGACGCTGTTTAACCAGATCGAACTGGCGCAGGGGTTGACCGCGATTTCCCAGGCCAGTGGCGGCGATCCTGGGCTAGAGGCGATCGCCCGTCGGCTGTCCAAAACAGTGCAGCAGGCGAGGGAACTGGACGACCTGCGGGCAGAGTCCTTGGCTCTGGGCAGCTTGGGGCATCTGTACGAACAAACGGGACAGTGGCGCGAAGCCCAAACCCTGACTCAGCAGGCGCTCAACCTGGCCCAGCAAATCGCCGCCGCCGACATCGCCTATCGCTGGCAGTGGCAACTGGGGCGACTGCTGCTGGTGCAGGGCGACAAAACGGGGGCGATCGCCGCCTACAGCCAGTCCGTGCAAAGCCTGCAAGCCATTCGGGGCGATCTGGTGGCCATTAACCGAGACGTGCAGTTCTCCTTCCGCGAGAGCGTGGAGCCAGTCTATCGCCAGTTGGTCGATTTGCTGCTCGATCCGCAAAACCCAACCCCCGACCTGGAGCGGCTGGTGCAGGCGCGGGACGTGATCGAGGGGCTGCAAGTGGCAGAACTGGACAACTTCTTTCGGGAAGCCTGCCTGGATACGCAGTTTCAGCTAGACCGGGTAGTGGATTTGTCTACGCTGCCCGCCGCCGTGCTGTATACCATTGTCCTGCCCGACCGGATTGAAGTCATCCTGAAGCAGCCCCAGCAGCCCCTCCGCCGTTACACCACGCCCGTCGCCCAGGAAACCGTGGAGCGGGTGTCCGAAGACCTGCTGCGAGAATTGCGCGATCGCGCTTACCCCTCCCCAGAAGGACTGGCGCTGTCTCAGCAGGTCTACGACTGGCTGATTCGCCCCATTGCAGACCAGTTGACCGAAAACCAGACGCTTGTTTTCGTGCTAGACGGGGCGCTCCGCAACGTGCCAATGGCAGCCCTGCACGACGGTCGCCAGTATTTGATCGAACACTACAGCGTGGCGCTGGCTCCTGGTCTGCAACTGCCCGACCCGCGCCCGCTCCAGCAGCGTCAGTTTCGCGCCCTGATAGCCGGGCTGACGGAAGCACGAGACAATTTTCCTGCCCTGCCCAACGTGGAAAAGGAGCTAGAGGAAATCCAAAAAACCCTGCCCAGCCGCGTGCTAATCAACACAAGCTTTACCCAGCAAAATTTCCAGAATTCTCTAAGCGCCGCACCCGCCTCAATTGTCCACGTTGCAACCCACGGCGAGTTTAGCTCCAATGCTGCCGACACCTTCATCCTGGCGTGGGATAGCCGGGTCAATGTGAAAGACCTCAGCAGCCTGCTGCAAGTCCAAGAGCTAGACAGCCCGGAACCGATTGAACTGCTGGTGTTGAGCGCCTGCCGCACCGCCGAGGGCGATCGCCGCGCCACGCTGGGTCTCGCAGGCGTGGCAGTCCGCGCCGGGGCCCGCAGCACCATCGCCTCGCTCTGGAGCGTAGACGACGAAGCCGGAGCCGACCTGATGATCGAGTTCTATCACCAACTAACGCGCAGCCCCATCTCCAAAGCCGAAGCTCTGCGCCAGGCCCAGCTGAGCCTACTGCGGGCAAACTACGACGCGCCCCGCTTCTGGGCATCCTACGTGCTGCTGGGCAACTGGCTTTAGAGGATGTTTGAAAAGTCCTACTCTTTGTAGCAAAGCGTGCAAGATCCCCCTAAATCCCCCTTAAAAAGGGGGACTTTAGAGCTAATTTATAAAGAAAATCTAAATAGAGGCAGGCGAACCTGAGGGTGAACTTTAGTCTGAAAGAGATGCTTCTGAAGCCCGCCTATGAGTCGCCTACCGGAAATCGCCAATCCCAAGCGCAAAGCCTATCCCAGTGATATGAGTGATGCAGAATGGAGCGTTTTGCAACCGCTGATACCTGCCGGTAAAGGCTTTGGTCGTCCCCGTGAAGTGGACTTTCGAGAAATCCTCAACGCAATCTTCTACGTGCAGCGTACTGGATGCCAGTGGGAAATGCTACCGCATGACCTTCCCCCGTATACAACGGTGTACTTCTACTTTTGCAAATGGCATCGCAAGGGGATTTGGCAGCAGATGCACGACCAACGCCGAGCAGACCTGCGGCAGAAAATGGGCAGAACCATAGACTCCAGTGTGGCAATTGCTGATTCCCAATCGGTCAAGACCACCGAAAAAAGGGGGGCATCTACGGTTTCGACGGTGGCAAAAAGGTTAAGGGGCGTAAGCGCCACCTCGTTGTAGACTCCCAAGGGCTTTTAATTGGGGTATTAGTCACCGAAGCGAATGCCTCAGAACGGCTTGGAGCCGTGGTCACGCTCGATGAAGCCAGCGATAAACTCTCCCGGCTTGAGGTGGTGTGGGTAGACCAGGGGTATAGCGGCAAGAAGTTTGCCCATGCAGTCCAACAGGTCTGTGGGGAACCTGTCCGCGTAGAAGTCATCAAACGAACCTCCAAGTCGTTTGAAATTCTGCCTAAGCGCTGGATTGTGGAGCGAACTTTTGGCTGGTTGAATCGCTATCGACGCTTGAGCAAAGACTACGAATTGTATTGCGAAATGAGTGAAGCCATGATCTACGGTGCCATGATTCAATTGATGCTCAAGCGCTTGGCAGCTTAGCTACTTTATAAATCAGCTCTAAACAAGCAAGTATTCACACGCTGGTTTGAGCAATCCCTAAACCCATTGCAACCGATGCTGCATTTAGCCAAAGCCCACTGGCAGGCGATCCGCGCCCATGCCGAACAAACCTACCCGCAAGAATGCTGTGGGCTGCTGCTAGGACAGACAGCATCGACAGGCGACGAAACGATTCGGACGGTGGTAGAACTGTGGACGGCTGAAAATGCCTGGAACCCAGAAGCCGCTGCGCTGATTTCAGACCTGCTGAGCCAGCCTCAACTCGCAAACAGCAAGCGCGATCGCTACTGGATTGATCCCCAAGAAATGCTGGCTGCGATGAAATATGGGCGCGATCGCCAGCTCGACATTATCGGCGTGTATCACTCCCATCCCGACCATCCCGCTGTGCCCTCAGAATGCGACCGGGCGATCGCCTGGCCACACTATTCCTATATCATCGTGTCTGTTTCCCAAAGAAGCGCCCAGGATTTACTATCCTGGAATTTGGATCAAGACCATGCCTTTCAGGCAGAACCCCTCATCTATTCTGAATCATCTTAGAGCTAATTTGTAAAGGAGCCTGAAAGCCTTGTTAATCAAGGATTTCCGAGAAACCGCTTTTCCTGGGCAAACATGACCTCAAAGCCACACATGCCAAGAGTTTCAGGCTTCTTAAGATTTGCTTCATAAATTAGCTCTTAGGACTTACTACTCTGTAAATTAAGTTTTTTGGACTCAAGCGAGTGAGTAGTAGACTGTTCACAGTCCTATTGTTAGTTGAGTAGAGATGAAAAAGTGCCAAGTCGAACTGCGTCCAACCGACCGCGATTACCTAAAGAATTTGTTGCGTAAGGGTCAACTGGGAGCCCGGCAGTTTAAGCAGGCAACTGGTTTACTGGAACTTGACCGAGGCAAACCCGTAAGTGCCGTTGCGATGACCTTAAGTGTCTCAGAGACGACGGTGCAGGCATGGCGCGAGCGCTATGAACAGGAAGGATTGCAGATGCTGCATGACAAGCCCCGCTCGGGTCGTCCAATCGAGTTTGATGGTGAGCAACGAGCCAATATTACGGCTTTAGCCTGTAGTGAAGCCCCAGTCGGTCATGACCGCTGGGACTTGCGTCTGCTGGCGGATAAGGCGGTTGAACTGAACTATTGCTAGAGTATTTCACATACGCAAGTCGCGAAGATTTTCAAAAAAACGAGTTGAAGCCTCACCTCAAGCAGACGTGGTGTCTGGGTCAATTGGATAGCCGCTTTATTGCTCAAATGGAACAGATCCTTTGGTTGTACGCCCAACCTTATGACCCTGCCTACCCGGTAGTCTGCTTCGATGAGCGTCCCTGTTTCCTCATCGGTGAGGTGGTTGCCCCGTTGCTGATGCAAGCGGGTCATGTCTACAAAGAACACTACAGTTATGAAAAAAATGGCTCTTGTGCCTTGTTAGCGGCAATTAAACCCTGAACGGGAAACCGTCTAGCTGAAACTGCCAGGAGCAAACTTAGTCGTCACTACGACAACATTCGACCTGCACCAGTGGGAGTAAAACCGTCAGATACTTAATTTACAGAGTACTTACGCACTTGCGATTAAGTTTTCTGGGTTTTGGACGATTTCTCGCGGGCGCAGCCCGCGAGAAATCGTCCAACTGTGTAAGTCCTATAATCTGTTCTGAATAATTGTGATGTCGAGATGAAGTGTAGCGGGATGTTGGAATATTTTGGAGTATTGGAGTCGTAGTCTGATGAAAAGATTGAAAAGATTCCGACGAATCGATTGAATTAGTTTTAAGGAGGAACAGACATGAGGAAGATAAATCTAAATCCTTCCTCATTCCGCCTGAATCTATCACTCCGTTACCCAAAAACCTTAATATCCTGTCCTAGCTCCTAACCTCTAAACCCTGATACCCAAACCCCTATGCTCAATCCCAATCTGGACGAGATCCAGTTAACCAAAGACGACTACGAACGATATTCCAGACACCTGATCCTGCCGGAGGTCGGTGTAGAGGGACAAAAGCGGCTGAAAGCGGCTAGTGTTCTCTGCATCGGTACAGGTGGGCTAGGTTCCCCGTTGCTGCTGTACCTGGCGGCGGCGGGCATTGGCCGCATCGGCATTGTAGATTTTGACGTGGTGGATCACTCCAACCTGCAACGGCAGGTGATTCACGGCACCTCCTGGGTCGGCAAACCTAAAATTCAGTCCGCCAAAAACCGGATTTTGGAAATCAACCCCTACTGCCAGGTGGATCTTTACGAAACCCGCCTCAGTTCCGAGAATGCGTTGAGCATTATGGAACCCTACGACATTGTGGTAGACGGCACCGACAACTTCCCAACGCGCTATCTGGTGAACGATGCCTGTGTCCTGTCGGGCAAGCCCAATGTCTACGGCTCTATCTTCCGGTTTGAGGGGCAGGCGACGGTGTTTAACTACCAGGACGGGCCCAACTACCGCGACCTCTATCCCGAACCCCCACCACCGGGTCTGGTGCCCTCCTGCGCCGAGGGTGGCGTGCTGGGCATTCTCCCTGGCATTATTGGCGTGATCCAGGCGACGGAAACGGTGAAGATTATTCTGGGGCAGGGGCAAACCCTGAACGGGCGGCTGCTGCTGTTCAACGCGCTTAACATGACCTTCCGAGAGCTAAAGCTGCGCCCCAATCCAGAGCGTCCGGTGATTGAGAAACTGATCGACTACGAAGAGTTTTGTGGAATTCCCCAGGCCAAAGCAATGGAAGCACAGCAACAGTCTGAAATGCAGGAAATGACCGTGACTGAGCTAAAGCAACTGCTCGACAGTGGTGCAGATGGCTACGTGGTGATTGATGTTCGCAATCCCAATGAATACGAAATTGCCAAAATTCCCGGTACGACGCTGATTCCGCTGCCGGAAATCGAAAACGGCGACGGCGTGGCCAAGGTGCAGGAGTTGCTGAACGGGCACAAGCTGATTGCCCACTGCAAGATGGGCGGGCGCTCGGCCAAGGCGCTGGCGATTTTGAAAGAGCGGGCCGGGATCGACGGCATCAATGTGAAGGGCGGCATTACTGCCTGGAGCCGCGAGGTTGATCCCTCCGTGCCGGAATACTAGGTCATGGAACACTAGGTCAACCGATGATCTCTCCCGTGGGGCGATCGCCCGTTTTGTGGCGGCAGGTTTTGGGGCTGGCTGCAGTGCAGTCGGCTATTACGCTGATGTGGGTGATGTATGGAGCCTACGTCCCTCAACTGCTGGAGCAATTTGGGCTACCGATCAGCCTGGGGGTGGCGATCGCCACCCTGGAAAATGCGCTGGCGATCGCCTTCCAGCCGCTCATGGGGAGCCTGTCTGACCGGGCGCAGCGCTGGACGGGCACCCGCTTCCCCTTCATTGCCGTCGGGGTCGTGTTAACGGCGGCGCTCTTTTTGGCGATTCCTGGCATCACGGTGCTGGACACGGGCACGGCGCTGCGGGGTCTGATGCTGTTCGTGCTGGTGGCGTGGTCGCTGGCGATGACGGTGTTTCATAGTCCCGTGCTGTCGCTTTTAGGGCACTACACGACGGTTTCGCATCTGCCGCTGGCCGCCAGCTTCCTCACGGTGGCCAGTGGCATTGTGGGGACTCTAGCGCCTGTGGTCAACCAGATGATCTTGAACCTGGGGCCGCTGGCCACTTTCTTGGTGGGATCTACAGTGCTGCTGCTGGCGGCGGCGCTGCTGAGGCGGCTGGATGCGCCAGTTTCCTTCACCCTGTCAGGGGCGATCGCCACGGATGCGTCACCGTTGCCCTCGCTGGGCAGCCTCAGCTTTTTGGCGGCGGTGGGGCTTTGTCTGGGCTGGGGGCAGCGGCTAATGATGGATGCGGTGCGCGGCATGACCTCGACCCATCTGCCGGGTCAAAACTCGAATCAAATCATGCTCTGGGTGGCGATCGCCATTGCCGTCGTTGCCGTGCCCTTGGGGGCGATCGCCACTCGCCTGGGCAATCGACTAGCCCTGACGGCTGGCGTAGTGGGGGCAGTGCTGGTGGCGACGCTGTGGGGGCTGGTGCCCTCGGCGGCGATTGTAGCGCTGGGTATTCTAGTGCTGATTTTGGCGCTGGCGCTGATTCAAAACGGCGGCCTGCCTGTAGCCCTTGCCCAAGTGCCCGTGAGCCGCGCTGGGCTGGGCGTGGGGCTATACCTCGGCGGCGTTTCGGCGGCCAATCTCCTGCAAAATGCGTTGCAAGCGGGTCTGCTGTCACTCAGCCTGGGCGGGCTGTCGCTGCTGGGTGCGGCGGCGCTGCTGGTGGCGATCGCGCTGCTGTGGGCCCGCAAGCCTTCTCCTACTCCTGGGTGAGGGGCGGTCGCCCAGTCAGATCCTCCAGGATGAGCAGATAGTTTTACGCAAGTTGGGTGAGGTTTTAGCTCTGTTTCAGCGATTATTCTAAGAAGCATAGAGGTTAACTCTCAGTTGCCTGATGACAGGCACCTCTTGTTTGAGAAACGGGGCTAAGGGGGCTTGCCCCGTTTTTCTTTTTAAATCTGGTTAAATCTGGCTGGTTAAATCTGGCGACAAACCAGCTAGCGATAAGAAGTCACCAACACTTCGGTAATTTTTCCCCGGCGACGGGCGTTGGAGTTGATTGAGCGGGCGGCAGTGATGGTGTGGGTGGGAAAGTCGGCGTAGAGGTCGCGGATAAACTCGCAGTCAGAGTTGGACAGCATTGCCTTGACCCCGCGCCGCGCCAGTTCTGCAAACACATCCCGCAGGCGAATTTGGTCGTCTCGGTTAAAGGCGTAGCGGTTGTAAGACGTGAAGCGGCTGGTGGCGCTGATGGGGTAGTAGGGCGGGTCGAGGTAGACAAAATCCTGCGGCGTGCGGGCGTGTTCCAGCACCATCTCAAAGGGATGGGCGAATAGTTCCGTGTGGCGGAGGGCGATCGCCGCTGCTTGCAGCAAGTCTACGTGGCAAATCTTAGGGTTTTTGTAGCGCCCCATCGGCACGTTGAACTGACCCCGCGAGTTCTCTCGGTATAGTCCGTTAAAGCAGGTTCGGTTCAGGTAGATCAGCCGTGCCGCCCGCTCCACATCCGTCGTTCCCGGATTGCTTCGCACCCAGTAGTAATAGTCCTGACCGTGATGAAGCTGGTGTTCTTCCAGCAGCACTATCACATCCATCACGCGATCGCGCACACAGCGATAGACGTTCACCAGCTCATCGTTAATATCCATCAGCACCGACCGCGCCGGTTGCAGCCGAAAAAAAATCGCGCCGCCCCCCAAAAACGGCTCGTGATAGGTTTCAAAGGAATCGGGAAAGTAGGGGAGATATTGCGAAATCAGTTGTCCCTTGCCCCCGGCCCACTTGAGAAAGGGGCGCGGCAAGAGAGTGGGCGAAACGCTAGTAACCAAGGAACTATCCGGGGAGACGGTGCGGGTACAGATGAAATTACCCATTAGAATAGATGACGAGAAAAATTTCGGCGCATTTTCTTATTTGCAACTCCAATGCAGGACTTTTTTACAAACGTTTCTCGCTACCCCCGCTATTTAATTAGCTTTTCGCTGGGCGTGCTATACACATTCGTCAAGCCGCTGTTGCCGCTGTTTCAAAGGCCCACGACGGCGATCGCCACGTCTCTTCTGCTCCTCTCTGGCTTCGCCTTCATTGCCTTTACCCTCCGCGCTATGCTGGAGCTTTAGGGATTCAGACGCTCGGTGTCGGGTGCTAGGTCGCAATCACCAGATACCGCCTGATCCCTGACCCCGCTCCTTCACCCATGAACCCTGATTCTTTTGCAACCCTATGGCAACCGATCGGCGGGTTTCCCGCGTCTCAGAATTAATCAAGCGCGAAGTGAGCCAGCTTCTGATCTCTGGCATCAAGGACGATCGCGTTGGCGTGGGCATGGTCAGTGTTACCGAGGTCGATGTGTCGGGAGATTTGCAGCACGCCAAGATCTTCGTCAGTATTTACGGTTCGGACGAGGCCCGCGCAGAGACGATGGCGGGGCTAAAGTCTGCTACGGGTTATGTCCGCAGCACGCTGGGTCAGCGGATTCGCCTGCGTCGCACGCCGGAAGTTGTGTTTGTGGAAGATCGCTCCATCGAGCGGGGCACTCAAGTCCTGTCGTTGCTTAACCGCCTCAGCGCCGAGCGCAAGCCAGAGACTTTGGAAGCCCTCCAGTCGTCTGAGAACCGGGCTGAGTCAGACTTTTCCGACGAACCGGAAGATGAATTTGACGATGAACTCGACGACGAACTAGAGGATGAACTAGATGACGAGTTCGACGACGAACTGGACGACGAATTTGCCGACGAACTCGATGATGACTTCGATGACGAACTGGATGAGGATGAGGACAATTCCCTCATTCGCGCTGAGGATTAGCCCAATTTTTAGCCCGGTTTCATGACGACTCGCGCCCAGCTTCGTCCCCAGTGGGAAGACCTGTCGCTGCCGCAGCAGGTGGCGCAGATGGTGGTCGTGCGAGCCTCCGGCTACTGGTTTGACCATCAGATTCAGTATCCCGCCTGGGAGCCACCCCTGGAAACACTGCGCTACTGGGTGGAAGATTTGGGCGTGGGTGGTGTGATTTTGCTGGGCGGCAGTGCGGCGGAGGTGGCCGGGCGATCGCACTGGCTCCAGTCTTGGGCAGAGTTGCCGCTGCTGATTGCTGCCGATGTGGAAGAGGGCGTGGGGCAGCGATTTGCAGGCGCGACCTGGTTTCCCCCGCCGATGGCGCTGGGTGAACTTGCCAAGCGGGATTTGCCTGCGGCCTTGCGCGATGCCGAGGCGATGGGCGCGGCCCTGGCGCAGGAAGCCCTTGCCGTGGGCATTAACTGGGTGCTGGCTCCAGTGGTGGATGTGAACAACAACCCGGCGAATCCAGTGATCAACGTGCGGGCCTTTGGCGATACACCAGAGATCGTCAGCAAGCTGGCCACCGCCTTTATTCGAGGCGCACAGCAGTTTCCGGTGCTGACCTGTGCCAAGCACTTCCCCGGCCACGGCGACACGGCCACCGATTCGCATCTAGATTTGCCGCTGATCCCCCACGGATTGACTCGACTAGAGCAGGTTGAATTTCCTCCGTTTCAGGCGGCGATCGCCCAGGGGGTCGATTCCATCATGAGCGCCCACCTGCTGATTCCGGCGCTGGATGAACGCTGGCCCGCCACGCTGTCGCGCCGGATTTTGACCAGGCAACTGCGCGATCGCCTGGGCTTTGACGGGCTGGTTTCAACGGATGCGCTGGTCATGGGAGCGATCGCCAATCACTATGGCCCCAACGAAGCCGCCGTGCTGGCCGTGGAAGCGGGAGCCGACATTTTGCTAATGCCTGCTGACCCAGAGGGCGCAATTCAGGCCGTCTGCGATGCTGTCGCGTCGGGTCGCATTGCCCCAGCGCGGATTCAGGACTCCCTCGCCCGCATTCAGCAGGCCAAGCGCAAGCTGCGTCCCCAAATGCCCACGGGCGGCACGTCCCACGCCTGGGAAAATTTGCCGCCTGCTGGGTTCGACATCGAGCCGCTGATGGCGCATCTGGCCCAACCCCAAACCCAGCACTTGGCGACCGACCTGCTGCAAGGGTCGATGCGGGTTCATGTGCCTACGCGCTCCCGGTTGCAGAATCTGACCCTTGCCGCGCCGCGCCGCACGCTCATTGTGCTGGATGATGTGCTGGAGCGAGAGTTTTTGAACCGCACCGCGCCAGCGATCGCCCTCCCCAGACAGCGCGGCTTTCGGGTGGAAATCGTCGATGGGCACACACCGGCCGGTCTAGCGCTTCAGGAACCGTCGCCCACGCCCACACTGCTGCAACTCTTTGTGCGGGGCAACCCGTTTCGCGGCAGCGCTGGACTGAGCCAGCTTGCAGCAGGGTGGTTTCAGCATTTGCTAGACACGCAGCAGTTGGCGGGGCTGGTGGTCTACGGCAGTCCGTATATCCTGGAGCAGTTTTTGCCGCAGTTACCCGTTGAGGTTCCCTATGTGTTCACCTATGGGCAGATGGCGCAGGCCCAGTCGATCGCCCTGCAAACCTTGCTAGTCGATTGAGCTAGTTGATTGAGCTAGTCGATTGAACAGATTGAACCCCGCTACGTCCGCGTCTCGTAGCACAGCACCCGCCGCCTGACGCGATCGCGCTCTTGAGGATGTTGAATCAGCCCGGCCACTCGCAGCGCCTCTGCCTGACGAGCCAGTTGGGCATAGTGGATGGCGATCGCCTCGTAGGCGCTGGCGCGATCGCGGTCGTCGTCTACAACTGTGCCGCCTTCATTGCCAAAGGTGAAGGTGCGGATTTCGGGGTCGGGAATCGTGCGGGCGAGTTCTAGGGCGCGAGCGAGGTAGGCGATCGCCTCTTGCGGCTGGCCGTCCTGGCGGGCCCGCTCCACCAAAGACAGCAGCAACCCAACGCGGATTTCGGGCGTGCGGCTCTGGTCGATGACCTTTAGCACCTGATCTGTGTGCCCGTCCCGCAGGGCGGCCTCTGCCACCGTTCCCAGCGACATCTCCCGGCGGTCGGGGTCGGGCGTGGCCAGGGCAAGCTGCAAGGCCAGATCGAAATGGCGCAGGGCCACGGTTTGCTCCACTAGCGACCATAGATAATAGCTGCTGGTGGAAAAGTCGTTGATTTCAACTGCGCTGCGCCGAACCAGGTTGAGCATGGACGGATCTACAGGCTGGCGGGCATTGGCCACTTCCAGCGCCACCGCTGAGGCTGCTTGCAGGCGATCGATCGGGGTCGCTAGCCCGGCGGCAGTGGTTCGTGCCTCGTTAAATAAGTCCGTGGCGGGGTCAATATTGCCCGTGAGCAGGAGTTGACGAGCGATCGCCGCCGTCAGCCGCACCTGCGTTAGCCCATCGGTTGGGTGAACCGCCTGACGCAATTCCAGTGCCCGGTCTGCCTGGTTCGCATTCACATAGGCTGTTGCCAGCGCCATCATAGCCTGACTGCGAATCTCCAGATTTTCTGGCGCAATGCTCATCCATGCCTGGTCTGCGGCGGCCAGGGCTTGTCGTTCGGCAGCCCGCTGCACAATCAGCAAGAGAACGATATCGCGATCGCCCGCCAGAAAAGGATCGGTTGGCGCAGTGGCGATGCGGATGGCAGGGTCATAGGCCGAAACGGCGATCGCCCGCTGCACCAGGTGGCGAACCTGAAAGGCTTGCCAATCGGACGGAACCTGCCGTAGTGCAGTCTCCACCTGCTGCATCACGGCGGCTGCTTGGTCTGTCTGCTGCTGTCCCCAGAGTTGCAGCGCCAGGTTGGTCAGCACGCTCGATCGCTTCTCGGCATCCGTCATTGCCTGCGCCACCGCCAGCGCCGGGTCGATGCGAACGCCCGCGTAGGTGTTGACCACGGTTTCTAGCGTGAATTCGGTATCATTGACTGATTTTGCAACGGTCACGGCTTCCTGAAACAGGGCCTCGCCCCCGGTCAGGTTGCGGGCGGTGTAGGCACTGGCGACTTCGGCCAGGGCGATCGCCCTCGCGCTGGGGTCGGCAATGCTCCGGGCTGTGGCCGCCGCAGACTCCCACTGGCTTTGCGTCAGTTGCATCCGCACAATCTCCAGCTTGGCCTGCCCCTGGGCATAGGGCACGTCAGTAAGGCTCTGGGCAATTTGCTGCGCCAGTGTAATCTGTCCGGCTTTGGCATAGCTGGCCGCGACTTTGGCCAGGGCGCTGCGGCGGCGGGTTGGGTTGGGGTGAACAATGGCGCTGGCGTGACGGTTTGCCTGATTCAGCAGCGCGATCGCCCGGTCTACCCGTCCGGCCGATACCGCCGCATCGGCAATCGGCACTAGCGCATTGACCTTAAATTCGTCGCCTTGCACTGTCTGCACTGCCCGAGCCGCCAGTTCCAGCGTTGCCCCCGCCGCCTCCAACTGGTCTAGCGCCAGATAAGCACGGGCGATCGCCAGCAGGGTTTGCGATTTCAAAAAGCTGTAGCCTGCTCCCAACGTCCGGGTTTCCCGCACGGCTTCTGCCAGCATCGGCAACACCAGACCGGGCTGGTCGCGCTCGTCAGCCTTCTCGATCAGGGTTCGCCAGGGATTGGGGTTATAGCCCGGTTCTTCGGTAATCAAGCCCGCCAGACGCAGCGCTTTTTGGGGTGCGGGCAGGCTGCCAGCCAACTTCAGCAGGGCAGTCATCTGGTCGCTGGCGGACTCCAGCCGTTCGGCTGCCAAATCTGCTTCCAGGCGGCGCATCCGGCTAAAAAAGTGGCGATCGCTCTCTGTGTCCTGCTCTTGCAAACAAAACCCAGTCATGGCGCGGGTGGGCTGTGGCTGTGCCTGCGCTGGAGCAAGGGCAAATTGGTGCAAGTTTCCAAACACTAAAATCAACAAAAATCCGCTGGACTTGAGCCATCTAGAGGATTGAAAAAAGGGCGATCGCATAGGGAATAAATGATGACTAAAAATCGAAAGTTTCTTCATAGAAGCTGTACAGACATTGCCAAATCCATTTTCATCTCAACGTTCAAAGCATCCAGCCCTGAATCATTTTTTGAAACGCTAGGATTTATGCAGTGGGACGAGTTCTCACGGGCTGCACCTGCGAGAGATCTTCCAAAATCCAGAAAACTGATCGCAAATGCGTCAATCCTGAACGTGCTGGATATGCGTTCGATAGCAAATGGCAGCGCCAAGTCGAGTCTTGTCGCGCTGCTTTGTTGCAGACCAGGAGCTTCAGTTTGACAGGACGCAGAGATTCAGCAGTGAAGCCTGGACTATATCAAACGGTGCGGCTGGGTCTTGCTTCATCCGGGCTGTCCAACGCTACCGTCTGGTGCTGCATCAGATCTGCCAAGACAGTAAAATACGCCCCGTTTCCGGCATTCCAGAAAAGGCTTACTCTTGCCTGGTAAACAGTATTCTGGGCCTGCCTCAAAGATTTCCTGAGATTTTCTACGCCTGAATTTGACCGTCTTCGAGATAGGCGATCGCGTCTCCAAATTCCCTCACGCGGGGGTCGTGCGTGGCGATCAGCACGGTGCTGCCCTGCTCTCGCGCCAGCCGACAGAGCAACTCCATGACCTTGCGCCCGTTGGCCGAATCCAGCGCCGAAGTCGGCTCGTCGGCAATAATCAGGTCGGGGCGGCCCACCAGCGCCCGCGCCACGGCGACCCGCTGCTGCTGTCCGCCCGAAAGCTGCCGGGGCAAAACGTTTGCGCGGCTTTCTAGCCCTACGGCATCGAGGAGCGATCGCGCTTCGGTGCGGGCACTGGGGCCGAAAACTCCTTTGATATTCAGCGCCAGTTCCACATTTTCCAGCGCTGTCAGGCTGCGGAGCAGATTGTAATCCTGAAACACGATGCCGAGATGCCGATTGCGGAAGTGGGCCTGGGCGGCGCGGGACAACTGGGTCAGATTGGTGCCTAGCAGTTCGACCTGTCCTGCGGTGGGCGAGAGCAACCCTGCTACGACTTGCAGCAGCGTGGTTTTGCCTGCGCCTGCTGGGCCCATAATCAACTGCACTGAGCCACGGGGAATTTCTAGATTAATGTGCCGAAGCGCCTGAAACGGCTCTCCTTCGCTGCGAAAGACCAGATCGATGTCGCGCAGGGCGATCGCCACTGGAGAAGTCGCCACTGGAGAGGTCGCCACTGGAGAGGTCGCCACTGGAGAGGTTGCCACCTGAGGCGCGGCCAGCAGAGGGGCGATCGCAGTGCTATCTGCCCTGAAAAAAGGGGCTGACTCGGCAGCGGATTTGGCAAGTCGAAGCAGCATAACCCAGCTTTCCTTGTTGCGAATGAATCTGTGGTGAATAAACTGCCTGAATGCTCCCCACGCCCATATTCTCGCGAATTTACAAATTTCCAGCGCTAGCTCGTAATGAATCGTTGGGAGTTTGCAAACAGATTGTATGACCTGTTTTGTATTCTGCAACTCGTGTTTGCAATTTGCGTTTGCAATTTGCGTTTGCGATTTGCGTTTGCAAGGAGTGGCTGCAATCATCGCCCCTATGTAGCCGCCCTAAAAAGTACCCGATGGGGGAAGTGTGCCTGTTGGGGGGAATCGATAGGCTGAGAAGGCACGGGCTGTAGTGCTTTTGTGGTGAATTGTATTACATCTGGGTGCATTGAGAGCCGATCTTTTTAGCGCATTTTTTCTGGCGCATTTTTTCTGGCGCATTTTTTCTGGCGCTTTTTTTTGGTGCATTTATTTTTGAGAGGAATCTGACCCATGAAACGTGACTCTGGTGTGCGGCTCGGTGTGCAGCTTGGTGTGCGGTTTGGTGTCTGGCTCACCTACGCTGCTGCGGTTTTCATCAGTTTGCAAGGAGCGGCGATCGCCCGTCCGGTTCAGCTTGCCGCTCGACAGGATTCAGCGCAAACGGTGCAGCGGTCTGACCTGATTCGTCCTATTACGCCCATCGACCGGATTGACTTGCCAAGAGATACCTCGCGGCGCTAGGAGATGGCAGGGGGTTGAGGATCGCTCACTTCAGCCCTCCAAATACGCCAGCAACCTTTAATACCCGGCCTGTATCAGATCCGACCTGTATCAGAATAGAAGCAGGCTATAGGGGCGATCGCCCGAATTGCCTTGTCAGTGCCTTGCCATTGCCTTGCGAGTGCATGATTCAGTGCATTCTCCGGATGCTTTCGCTCTGGCCGTCTGTCTTCTACCTGCTGTTTTTCTCATGCCTTCTCTCAAACCGCCCCGCTATCAGCCTGCCAACTCGCTCGAATCGCCGCGTTTTTCGGGGGTTCGCACCTTTGCCCGACTGCCCTACGTGCAAGATCCGGCGGATGTAGATGTGGCCATTGTCGGGCTGCCGTTTGATACGGGAGCGACGTTCAAGGTGGGGGCGCGGTTTGGACCAGAGGCGGTGCGCGGTGCGTCGGCGCTGCTGCGGCCCTACAACCCTGAGCTAGACGTGATGGTATTTGAAACACTGTCCTGTGTGGACTACGGTGATGCGCCCGTGGTGCCGGGGTTTATTGAGGACAGCTTGGGGGCGATCGCCCGCACGATCCAACCTCTGGCCGAAGCGGGCGTGGTGACGCTCAGCATTGGCGGCGACCATAGCGTGGCGCTGGGGGAACTGCGGGCGCTGGCTGCGGCTCATGGGCCGCTGGCGCTGGTGCATTTCGACGCACACGGCGACTATTGGGACAGCTACTTTGGACATAAGTACACCCACGGCACGCCGTTTCGCCGCGCTGTGGAGGAAGGGCTAATCCTTCCCGAAGCCTCGGTGCAACTGGGAATGCGCGGCCCGCTCTACGATTCCGACGATCTGGATACGCCGCGCCACGCCGGGTTCACCGTGCTGACCACCACGCAACTGATGCACCACACGCCGGAGGAAATCGGGGCGCTGGTGCGGGAAAAAGTGGGCGATCGCAAGGCGTTTCTCTCCTTCGATGTGGACTTCTTTGACCCTGCCTTTGCCCCCGGCACGGGCACCCCCGAAGTCGGCGGGCCCACGAGCTTTCAGGGACTCGGCTATCTGCGAGCCTGCACGGGACTCACCTGGGTCGGCGGCGACGTGGTAGAAGTGCTGCCTGCGATGGATCATTCCCAGGTGACAGCCCACCTCGGCGCACAAATCGGCTACGAGTTCCTGTCGCTGGTGGCTCTGTCAAAGCGTTAGTTTGTCGGATTGGGTTCCGGTGTTCCGTCTTCTAATACGCCTTTAGGACTGCTGCCCCCTGCATGGCGCAACTCTCGCAGTCTGCTCCGCTTGTGTTGCCTGATTGACGCTAGTTTCTACAACCCGTAGGCTACAAAAGGGTAGCGGTGTCGCTGTTGCCGTTTGCAGTCTTTGAATTTAGCGGATTTAGCGCAGAGTTTAACGCGAGAGGAATTCATGGCAGACGCAAGAAATGTACTGGGCAGCAAGCTGGAGGTTTGCTCGATTTCGCCGATGACGGGTTTCTATCGGGATGGTTGTTGCAGCACGGGGGCGGGCGATTTTGGGGCCCATGTCGTGTGCGCTGAGGTGACTCAGGAATTCCTCGACTACACCAAAGCCCAAGGCAATGACCTGTGTACGCCCATGCCTGCCTACGGGTTTCCTGGCCTCAAACCGGGCGATCGCTGGTGTCTCTGTGCTTCCCGCTGGAAAGAAGCGCTGGATGCTGGCGTTGCGCCGCCGGTCGTGCTAGCTGCGACTCATGCTTCGGCGCTGGAGTATGTGTCGATGGCCGAGTTGGAGAAACATGCGCTGGACTTGGCGGGGTGATGGGGCGTTTGGCTGGTATTGATTTTGGATTTTGGATTTGCAATTTTGGATTTGCGATTCTGAATTTTGGGCGATCAGGGAAGTCTTATTGGGGCTTGCGGCAGCTTCACTTGTCGCGCCATTGGGGGAGTTGGCGCTAGGGGCGATCGCCCGCACCCAAACCTGAAGCTTCTGCCCCTGAAGTTTCTACAATGAAGTTTCGCGGAAGTTTCACGAATCGGGTCAGAATGGTTAATCATTAAATACCTCAGAAAATGCGTCAGATCGACGGGTGAAAGACATTGGGGTCTTGGATTTAACCCCTGCTCCATCCCGACATTCCCTCACCTCCAGCATTCCGCGCTCCCTGTTCCCCCTCCCTCACCCCATGCCCAAAACCGCCGACTTCCTCGCCCACCTCAATCCGTCCCAGCGCCGTGCCGTCGAGCATTACTGTGGACCGCTGCTGGTGGTGGCGGGCGCTGGCTCTGGCAAAACGCGGGCGCTGACCTACCGCATCGCCAACTTGGTGCTGACCCATCGGGTAGACCCCGAAAATATTCTGGCGGTGACGTTTACCAACAAAGCCGCCCGCGAAATGAAGGAGCGGATTGAAAAGCTGTTTGCCGAGCGCGAGGCCCAGAGCAAGCACGGTAAACCCCTGGAGGCACTGCCCGAACATGAGCAAACGCGGCTGAAGTCTTTTGTTTATAAAACGATTACCAAAGACCTGTGGATCGGTACGTTTCACGCGCTCTGTGCCCGCATTTTGCGATTTGACATTGAAAAGTTTCGGCATCCTGGTGGCTATTCCTGGAACCGCAATTTTTCCATCTTTGACGAATCCGACGCGCAGGCATTGGTGAAGGATATTGTCATCAATCAGCTCAATCTAGATGACAAGAAATTTGATCCGCGCTCGGTCCGTTACGCCATTAGCAATGCCAAAAACCAGGGCTGGTCGCCCGCTGATTTGGAACGGGAACAGCCCAACTTTCGCGGCCGGACGATCGCCAATGTGTATGCTGAATATCAAAAAGCACTCGCCGCAAATAACGCGCTTGACTTCGACGATTTGATCCTGATCCCCGTCCAGCTATTCCGCCAAAATGAACAGGTTTTGGCATACTGGCACAAACGCTTCAGACACATCCTGGTGGACGAATATCAGGATACGAACCGCACGCAGTATGACCTGATTCGACTATTGGTGACGAACGGCGAAGAGACGGAAAATTTCAAAGACTGGGAATACCGCTCTGTATTTGTTGTGGGCGATGCGGACCAGTCGATTTATTCCTTTAGAGCAGCGGATTTTCGGATTTTGCTGGAGTTTCAGGACGATTTTGGCGATGGGCTGCCGGATGACGACACGCGGACGATGGTAAAGCTGGAGGAAAACTATCGCTCGACGGCGAACATTCTGGAAGCGGCTAATGAGCTAATTGAAAACAACACCGAGCGGATCGACAAGGTGCTGCGGGCGACGCGGGGCGCGGGCGAGTCAATCTTTCTGTTTCGGGCGGAAGACGAAACCGATGAGGCGCGATTCGTGATCGACCAGATCCGCCAACTGGAGCAAAATAACCCGGAGTTGCACTGGGGCAGTTTTGCAATTCTCTATCGCACGAACGCGCAGTCGCGGGCGTTTGAGGAATTTTTAGGGCGCTACGGCATTCCCTACAACATCGTCGGCGGGCTGCGGTTCTATGACCGCAAGGAAATTAAGGATGTGCTGGGGTATTTGAGGGCGATCGCCAATCCGCAAGACACCGTGAGCCTCAAGCGCGTTATCAACACGCCCCGGCGCGGCATCGGCAAGACCACGATCGATCGGCTGGAGTCTGCTGCCCGCGACCTCGATCGCACGCTCTGGGAGGTATTGACCGATGAAACCCTAGTCAGCACGCTGGCGGGGCGCTCTGCCAAGGCGGTCAGCGGCTTTACCAACACTATCCAGACCTGGCAAGCGAAGCTGGAAGACACGCCGCCCGCGGAAATCGTGCAGGGGGTGCTAGAGGATTCGGGCTATGTAGCAGACCTGAAGGCGCAAGGCACGAACGAAGCGGACGATCGCCTGCAAAACGTGCAGGAACTCTATAACGCGGTGCTGCAATTTGAGGAAGAGAACGAAGGCGCGACGCTACTGATGTTTCTGGCCAATGCGTCCCTCGCCTCTGACCTGGACAATACGAAGGAAGACCAGCGCCAGGTGTCGCTGATGACGCTGCATTCGTCCAAAGGACTGGAGTTTCCCGTGGTGTTCCTCGTTGGCGTAGAGCAGGGCCTGTTTCCCAACTTCCGCTCGATGGAAGACCCCGCCTCGCTGGAGGAAGAGCGCCGCCTCTGCTACGTCGGCATTACCCGCGCCAAGGAGCGTTTGTTCATCAGCTATGCCCGTGAGCGGCGACTATATGGCACGCGGGAACCCGCCGCACCATCGCTGTTTTTGGCAGAACTGCCCAAAGAACTGCTGCTAACCAGCGCGGTGGGCGCATTGCCCAAGAAACTGGCAACCCCCATCCGCGAGGTGAAGGCGAAGCGGGCCCAGGAAAGCTTGCTCAACACCCACGCGGATGATTGGAAAGTGGGCGATCGCGTCGTTCACAAAGCCTACGGCGCGGGCCAGGTGACTCACATCTTCGGCGCAGGCAACAAAATCTGCCTTGCTATCAAGTTTCCGGGGCAGGGGCAGAAGATCATTGACCCGAAGATCACAACCTTGCAGCGAGTGATTTAATCCCTTTATCTGATTACCGAATCCCTCGACCTGCTAGACCCTAAACCTGCACCATATCGGCATAGCCCGTCAGCAGTTCCTCGCGGCTGAGGCTGTCGGTGGGGTCTTGGGGAGTCCACAGCAGTTCGTAGATGGCGAGGTATTCGGGCGGAATGGCCCCCAGGCGGCGCAGGGCAAGCTTCAGTTCCTCGACCGTGTGGATGGGGCCAAATAGGGGGCGGTCGTCTTCTGTGCCGACAATCAGCGTCACCACGATGTAGGCGGCGGGGTCATCGTTGGGGTTGAGGTCAAGCGGCTGTCGGCGAATTTTGCCGCCCACGTTCACCAGGGTTTCGGAGGTGAATTTGCCTCGCTCTTCGATAGACCATTGTTCAAACAGGCGGGCAGCTTCCTCGCGGCTGGAAACGGTCTTGGATAGGGCGCGGGCGTGGGTCCAGTTTTCGGGCGATCGCAGCAGCACCAGCACCGTTTCTCGCAGCGCCTCCGACAGCCCTGCCTTCGTGTCGGTATTGATGCCTGCCACTAACTGGTTCAGCCGTTCCTGGATATATCGCGCCTGGGACAACAGCGCCACCTGGAGCAGCGTCACCGTCACAATGTCGTTCTCCAGTTCGCCGCGCCCCGGACGAGCCGCCGGAATGCGCGATCGCCCCGTGCGCTGCATGGCCGACATCACGGTGGAAAAAATCATCAGCCCCGCAGGCAGCAGGAAAAACAGCAGAAACAGCCCACCCCCGCCCCCGCCGCCAACGGGCGTGACATAGCCGCCGCCGGGGGCAACGATCACGGGTGGCCGATTGGACGGAATATAAATGGGGCCGGGCGGCGGATAGTAGCGCCCCGGTACGGGGAAATAGTCAGGCGAGGTGTAGCCACCGCCATAGCCCCCGGAATAGCCACCGCCAGAGTAGCCGCCGCCCGAATACCCCCCGCCGGAATAGCCGCCCCCAGCCGATCCGCCGCCCGACGGACGGTTGAATGTGCCGCCGCGATAGCGACCACCCGAAGCCGCCTCAGCGCGTCGAGCAAAGCCCTGCCGCAGGGGATTGCCCGTTAGAAATTCTCGCCCGCTTAGCCCGCCTGTCCCGTCTACGCTTAGGCCATTGACCAGCGCCAGTGCCAGCAGCGTCGTTGCGCCAAATTGAACCGTCTGGCGAATCTTGCGAAACCGGGTCATGTGTTTAGCCATGATGTTTGTCTTTGGCGAATTCTTGGCCGCATCTGGCCGAGGGGAGTCAGCGAAGCGCGGAGCCTGGGATGTCTCGCATAATCCTACGAGCCAGAGAGAACGTCAAGTAATCTCAAACTAATGTCAATTCTGAATTTTAGATTGGCGATTTTAGATTACCAGCCAAAGCGTCTGGAAGCCGCTTGGGTCGGTCTTTTTGTTAGGGCTTACAACGGTTACAAGCAATTTTTAGATTACCAGCCAAAGCGTCTGGAAGGCTTGCAGCGATTTTATCCGTAGCGCTTTTGGGAAGAATGGAGGTAGGCGACGATGGGCGTTGGGCAACATTCTCTACCCATGCTGCCTGCTTCTGTAGAATCGGCAGAATCGGCCGCCAATTCGTCATAGGTCTCGTAATCTGATAAGTATGAACTGATAAAAGAACGGATAAAAGAACGGATTTTACGCGGTTATCTTGCGGCTGAGTGCCCTACCCAAACGCCTATGTCTCAGAAAAATGAAACGCTTCCTCTGATTTTGTCGCTGCTGGTGACGCTGTTGCTGCTAGCAGGCGGCATTTGGTGGTTTGGCAGAAATCTGGGTTTTGGTGGCGTGGGCATCGGGCAGGGCGGTTCTCCCTCCACAAGCAGTCCAGGGCAGGGCGGCGGGGCAGGGCGTATTAGCGATCGCCTCAGCACCGGGGCGCAACTGCTGTTTCCCGAAGGAGCCTCCTCTCAGAAGCAGGCGGCCGTGCAAGCCCTGGCCAATCGAGACTATCAGGGGGCGATCGCCAACTTGGAGGCCTCCCTCCAGGCAAACCGCAACGACCCGGAGGCGCTGATCTATCTAAACAATGCCCGCATTGGGGATCAAAATTCCTACACTATTGCTGTGGCCGTCCCAACTGCCACCTCCGCAAATTCGGCTTTGGAAATCTTGCGGGGCGTGGCCCAGGCTCAGGATGAGGTGAATCGTGCAGGCGGCATCGACGGCGTGCCCGTCAAGGTGATGATTGTCAACGACGACAATAGCCCCGATGTGACTCCGCAGGTGGCGGATGCGCTGGTCAAAGATCGCTCGGTGCTGGGCGTGATTGGGCACTTTGGCAGCGATGCCACGCTGGCGGCTGCCCCGGTTTATGAAGCCGGTCGACTGGTCATGATCTCGCCCACCAGCACGTCGGTTCAGCTTTCGGGCGCAGGGCAGTACATCTTTCGCACCGTGCCGAGCGATCGCTTTACTGCTGCGGCCCTGTCTCGGCATATGCTAGAGCGGCTGCGGGTTCAGCGGGCTGCGGTTTTCTACAATTCCCAAAGCGCCTACAGCACCTCCCTCAAAAATGAATTTACGACGGCTGTCTTTAGCGATGGGGGGCAGGTTGTGGGCGAATTTGACCTGTCGGCTGCGGGGTTCGATTCGGTGGCTTCGTTTGACCAAGCTGCCCAGCAGGGTGCAGAGGTGCTGGTGCTGGCGGCCAACACAGCCACGCTCGACCCGGCGCTGCAAGTTGTGGCGATTAATCGACGGCGGCTGCCGATTTTGGGGGGCGATAGCCTTTACAATCCCCGCGTGTTGCAGGTCGGCGGCGAGTCGGCGGTGGGCATGGTGGTCGCCGTGCCGTGGATCTTGCTGGCAGACCCCAATGCGCCCTTTGTGCGCTCCTCGCGGCAATATTGGGGGGGTGACGTGAACTGGCGCACCGCTATGGCCTACGATGCGGCGATCGCCCTTATAAGGGCCATTTCTATTGGCAAAACCAATCGCGCTGCCATTGCGGAATCTCTGCGCTCCAACGCTGATACCATTGAAGGGGCGACGGGTGTGGTGCGGTTCCTACCATCGGGCGATCGCAACCAGGCCATGCAGCTCGTGGAAATCGTCCCCAGTCAGTCCCAGTTTGGGTATAGCTTTTATCCCGTGTCTCAGCCGTGAAGGGGAATGGACGCGCCATTTGCGCCACTCACATTTGCGCCACTCATTATTGCGCTACTGCTCCACATTGCGCTACTGCTCCACGACCGTCGTATCCGGAGCCTTGCTGGGAGAAATCAGGTCAATGCGGATCAGCGCTTCCATCACGTCGCGGGCGATGGGCGCGGCAACGGTGGAGCCGTAGGCATTGTCGCCCTGGGGTTCATCGATGACCACCAGCACCGCATAGCGGGGAGCCTCAACCGGAAACAGGCTGACGAAGCTGGTGATTCGGGCAACGTTGTCGTAGCCGCCCGTGGCGCTGGCTTTTTGAGCCGTCCCCGTTTTGCCAGCAATGCGATAGCCAGGAATTTGGGCGGGCGTGCCTGTGCCTTCTTCGACGGCCTTTTCCATCATGCCCAGCACGGCCTGCGCCGTTTCACGCGAGAAAACCTGCTTGGGCGGCGCGTATTGGGGCTGCCAGTGGAGCTTGCCGCTGCTGTCAAAGAGGCCTTCGACGACGTGGGGCGTGACCAGGAAACCGCCGTTGGCGATCGCCCCTTGCAGCCGCAGCAGTTGCACCGGGGTCAGGCTAAAGCCTTGCCCAAAAGCAGTCACTGCCACCTCCACCGGATCGCCTAGGAACTGATCCCGTTTTTTCACCTGGCCGGCTGTTTCAAACGGCAGATCGATCCCCGTGGGCTTGGCCAGTTCGATCTTTGCCAGCCAGTCGTAATAAATCTCTGGCTTCAGCGTTTGCATGATTCGCACCATGCCGACGTTGCTAGAGTGGGCGACGATTTCCCCGACGGTTTGGGAACCCCGCGCCGCGCCGTCGCTGTTCTGAATCGGCCAAGGGCCGATGTAGATTCGCCCTTCGTCATAGAAGCTGTCGTTGGGGCGGACGGTGCCGGCTTCTAGGGCGATCGCCACGTTGATTGGCTTGAAGGTTGAACCCGGCTCGTAGGGATCGGTCAGCAGCCAGTTGCGGAGCTGATCCATCGGGTAGGTGTAGTACTGGTTGGGGTCAAAGGATGGCTCTATTGCCATCACTCGCAGCGCCCCCGTCTGTACCTCCATCACTAGCACCGCGCCCCGCTTTGCGCTAAACTCAGCCATTTTTTGTTTAAGCGCTTTGCGAGCAGCTTGCTGGAGCCGTCGATCAACCGTGATTTTTAGCCGCAGGTCGTCCTGTTTCAGCATATAGTTGGGAATTTCGCCAGGCTTAACGAGATCCTGTCCGCGGCGCAAAAAGCGAGCCACTTGGTTCGACCGCTCCAGGGCCGCCCGCTGGGTATACTCCACACCCGCCTGCGCTTCTCGATCTAGATTGACATAGCCCACTACCTCCGCCAGTAGGTCTTGCTGCGGGTAGAAGCGCTGCTGTCGGGGGAGCAGTTCCAGCCCGTCCAGCCGCAGGGCCCGAATCCGGTCGGCGGCATCTTCCGAGAGTCCGAAGGTAACCTCGATGCCGCTGTCCTGCTCGTCGAACAGATTAGCCAAATCTACCGAGGACTGGTTGAGGATGGGGGCGATCGCCTCGGCCACCTCATCCTTGGACTTTTTGAACAGCTTGGGATGGGCGTAGAGCATGTAAACCAGCCGATCCACCGCCAGCGACGTACCCTGATGATCGACAATTGGGCGGCGCGGCAAAATCGGCTGCAACCTCACCGTCTGCTGAGCTTGGGCGCGGCTGGACAAGACATCTGCCTGAAGCACCTGCAAGCGAAACAGATTGGCCGTCAGCCCGATTGCGCCAAGGGTCAACACGCCCCACACCACCAGCATCCGCGCCGCTGAGGGATGGCTGGCGGGATCGACCCGATGCAGACGCACAGACTTCGACGCTGGGCGAACCGCCGATCGAGGGGCTGTCTGCCGTTTCCCCCGCTGGGGGCGCGATCCCGACGGGTTCACACGGGGTTGGGGGAATCGAGCAGAACGGCCCGGACTTGCTGGACCAGGTGTTCTCTGACGGGGCGATCGCCCCTGGGACGCACCCCCCAGAGATGCACCCCCCAGAGATGCGCCTGCCAGAGATGGGCCCGCCAGCGATGCACGCCGCAACGGCCGCTGAGGCGATACGACTGAACGGGCCGTCCGCTGGGCAGCAGACCGAGTTGCCCCTTGTCCGGGAGATTTGCGAAGCGATCCCTGTGGGAATCGCCCCTCGCCCAGATCATGGAGAACCTGCCAGGCTGCGTTCAGCGATCGCCCCCACTGTCGCAGCAGGCGGCGGACAGAGACGGCAGGAGAACGACGGGGCGGATTGGTAGCTGGTCGTCCCGTCGTCTTTGCAGGTTTACTTGCAGGACTAGAAGAACGCTTACCAGCCGCACGCTGGGATCGTCGAAGACCAGAGGGTGGGGGAACCGATTGGGTCATGACAATGCCAAAAAATACTGAGCCAAAAAATACTGACAAAACACTGAAAATGAAAATGCCCTGTTGGGACGGGAAGCCAGATTGCATCAGCCTGAGTCTGTCCAGCGATCCCGCGCCAACCCAAGTCGCCTTGGCTCATATCGGCTAATAGGCCATTGGCACTTCTGCGGGCAGGGGTGCAGCAGGCTCCGAGGCTGGACTTTGGACTGGGCTTTGGGCAGGAGCGGGCGACGGTGCAGGCAGGAAAATCGCGCTTTCGGGCGTGGGCAAGATCAGCCCAGAGTCGGGGCGCTCAGCCTGGTTTGCGAGATGCTGCCGCAGGGTTTCGCTGGCTGCCGTTAGCTGGCGTTCTTGTCGTTCTAGCGCTTGCATCCGGTCAAATTCGCCGCGCCAGAGATGCTGGATATAGACCGTCCAGCCGTACATTGCGAAACTCAGCGTCACCAGCCCTGTGGTAATCACTGTCGAGGCCCGCTGCGTCCGCAACAGCTGATTGAGCCAGCGCGGTTTTCGAGCCACCGGAATGGACTGAACCACTGGGCGATCGCCCTGCCGCTGCGCCGATCGAGCCAGCCGCCGCGCAGTTCGTTGAAGCCTCGGCGGCGGATTGAGGGAAGCAGGCTGGAGTGTTGCCCCAGATCGGGGTGACGCAATCAACTCCACTGGCGGCGATTTTCGGACAGGACGCGGAGGCAGCGGAGCCAGTTCTCCCTGCTGGGGAAATGGGGCAAGCTTGCCACCGCTATGGGCCGATGCTGCGTCAAACCGCCTGGAAATTGGACGACGGGCCGTTTGAGTAGGCACAGGAGGGCGACGGCTTCTGGCAGGAGGACGGGGTGCAGCGGTCATAACTCAAGTACAGGCGATCCAAGCGCGGCGTTGTTCCAATCATAGTGGAAGAATTCGGGAGCGGAACAAGCCCCACTCAAGAAAATCTCCCTGCATCTCTCTAAAAATTCCATTCCGAAAATCGCGATTCTGACTCTGTGACTCCAAGCTTTGCCTTTGAGCCTGACTGCCTGACACATCTCTGGAAACCCCTGATTTCTCGTAGGGGACGCTGGCCCAAAAGCTCCTCTGACCAAGCCCTCCGGCTCCAACTCAGGAGCTATGGGCTTCGATCCCAAGACAACGAATTTTCTGGGCTTTCGGGACTTGTGTCAGGCAACCAGCCTTTGAGCTGTTACTTTGAGCATTACTTTGAGTTGTTACAAAGTTCGACGCGACATTCATCAATCTTGCTAAGAGTTGCTATACCTAAGATATGGTGTGTGGAATTTGCTCAGTAGCACACTCGCAGACGGTCTTCATTTTCTCCGTTACCTCTGAATCTATTGCCTTCGATTTGATCGGTTGCCTTTGATCCTCAGGTCTTAGAAGCTTTAGGTTCAGAGGCTATTCGTCCTTACCGCCTGTCACCCTGCTGCTTCCTTTCAGTTGCTTAAAGTCTGACAAAGGTTTTTGCCGAAAATCTAACAGACTAATAGAGAGGATTCACGCGCTTGAAATTAGTGCTTAAGGTTTGAAAGATTGCTCACGGATTGCTCACAGGCTGTGCCTGCCAGAAATCATTCAATCGTGTTAGGTCTAACAAACCCTAAAGCCTGAGTACACCTGAGCTTTTGCTCCAAGTGGGTTGAACCTGTATGGGTTTGAACCCGGCATTCTTGTACTTTTTATTAACCCAATTTGTTTAATCCAACTGGACAAATCGTTGATGCTGGGACTGGATTTGGATCAGGTTCAAGCAGCGATTTGATTGCAGCCCCATGCTGACACTTGTGCTAACAAGTGCTTGCGGCGCTGGGTTAAAACAGGCAATCATCCGGACTTCTCTATTGAATTGTGATTCAGCAGTTTGCTCCTTTTTTAAGGAATTGCCTTTTTGAATTGCCTTTTTGAAAACACCGTTTTTGAGTTGCTTGCCCACCATGAACCAACCGCCTGTCCAGCTTGACCCGATCGACAGCCCCTTTCCCGTCCCCTGGAACTGGGTGCTGACGACCCAAACCGAAGCGCCAGCCGCCAGTCTACACACCTATCGCACGTCGGCGCTGCTGTCGCCAGATGGTCAGTACATCGCCTATAGCCGATTGCAAATGCAGGTCGGCACGGATATCAGCCGCAGCCGGGTCAGCAGCGCCCTGTTTGTGGAAAATTTGCAGACCCGCGAGCTGCGAACCGTATCGCCGACTTCGCCCCTGTCGAATAATCCTTTTGCTGAGCAGGGTGAGTCGGATCTGGCGGGCAGTATTGCGATCGCCATTCCAATTGCCTGGTCAGAAACGGGCGATCGCCTCCTGTGTCGAGAGTTTGAATCGCGCTTTGCTGCCAGCCATGCATCGGACTATGCCGTGGTGTGGGAGCAGTTTTCGGGCAATGTCTACACGCTTGCGCCCAGCTTTGTGAACTATACCAATGCAGTGTTGCTGGGCTGGAGTCAGCAATATCCTGATCGAGCGCTGTTTCGCTGCTGCAATTTGGGCGATCCCGAAGTTCACTACTGCACGGTCGATCTGCGGGGACGAACGCACGTCGCCACGGAAGATCAGCCTCTGACCTTTGGGCTGATCAAGACACATCTCTGGGCGGGGCCGCAGGTTAGCTCACGGGCCAGCTAGGGTTCAACCGCGTTGAACTGCAACTGCATTTGATTTAAGAAGCCTCGCGATCGCCCCGTGGGACGGCATCCATCACCGGGACACTGAGCGTGGGCGGAGACAGCGCAGGCAAGATGGGCGAGGCGGCAGTGATCCACTGGTAGGCGTGGTTGAGGTGATAGAGCGTGCCGCAGAGCAACAGGCGATCGCCCGCCTGAATTTCAATGGAGCCGTCGGGAAAGCGGATGAACTGTCCCTCTCGGCGCACCGCCTGCACTTGCACAGCGTAGGTCTGCGTCAAATCCAGGTCGCCCAGGGTCTGCCCCGCTAGCGGACTGGCATCGGGTACGGCAACCCACTGGCAGGAGAGGTCTTTGGCGGGCACGGGCACTTCCCCGGTGGCCAGATCCTTGAAGGTGGCAATTTCTGACGCATCGCCCACCAGCAGCAGGCGATCGCCCGATTGCAGAACGGTTTGCGCGTCGGGATAGTCGATGCGATCGCCCTCTCGCCGCTGAATCGCCATCAGGCTCACGCCTGCAATCCGCCGCAGGTCTGCCTCTTCGAGCGTCATACCCGTCAGCGGAGACTGGTCAGGCAGGGCATACCACCTGCTGTTCATGTCCTGTGTGGCGGCCTGGAGATCGCGAGATACGTCTTTGGAATCCTGCTGGGGGCGCAGTTCTCGATAGTGGCTATTGCGAATTTCGGTTACTTCCTGAAGCACCTCGGTCGTGGATCGCCCTGTGCCAATGAGCAGGTGCGCCGAAAGCTCCAGGCTGGCCTCAAACTCTGGCTGCACGACTTCTCGCGCCCCAAGCTGATACAGCAGTTCAATGTCTTTGTCCTGCGCGGCGCGAACCACCACGTCTAAATCGGGCGCTAGCTCGAGCGCTCGCTTCAGGCAAAGGCGTGTACTCATGGCATCCGGCAGGGCGATCGCCATCCCCCGCGCCTGCTCTACGCCCGCCGCCGTCATTACATGCACACTGGCCGCATTGCCATAGACATAGGGAATCTGCTCCTCTCGCAGTTTCTGAATCCGCTGCTCCGACTGGTCAATCACCACCACGGGGTAGTTGTTCTCCCGCAGCAGGCGGACGATGGTGCGACCCACCCGCCCATAGCCACAGACCACGACGTGATCTTTTTGCGGCAGCGCCTCGGAAATCTCCTGGGGGCCTTCGCCGCCCTCCAGCCAGTTGCGAAGCGCCGGAACCGACTCTGCCCAGGCAAACACTTTGGGCACCAGCCGCAGCACAAACGGCGTAAACACCAGCGTGACCGCGGTCGTGCCCAAAATCAGCAGATACACCCGGCGCGACACCAGACCCAGCACCTGCCCTTTGCTTGCCAGCACGAAGGAAAATTCGCCAATCTGCGCCAGCCCCAGGCCGGTGATCAGCGCTGTCTTCAGCGGATAGCGAAAGGCGCGAACCAGGGGCGCAATAATTAAAAACTTGCCAACAAAGACCAGCGCCACCAGCCCCAAAATTAGCTCCAGATTCTCCCAAATGAAGCGGGGATCGATCAACATGCCCACGGCTGCAAAAAACAGCGTGGCGAAGATATCTCGAATCGGCTCTACGTAGGTGAGGGTCTGGTCGGCGTATTCCACCTCAGAGATCATCAGACCCGCGATGAACGCGCCCATCTCAATCGACAGCCCCAGATACTCCGTCAGTAGGGCAATGCCCAAACACAGCGCCACCACGCCCAGCAGAAACAGTTCGCGGCTTTCGGTGCGGGCTAGCAGGCGCAGCAGCGGTGGAATTAGCCAGATCCCAGCGGCGATCGCCCCGCCCGCAATCATCGCGGTCTTCAGCAGCGCCACGCCCACCGCCGCGCCAATTTCGCCCGATGGAGCCTCCAGCGCAGGCAGCACTGCCAGCATCAACCCCAAGGCCAAATCCTGCACCACCAAAATACCCAGCATGACGCGCCCATGCAGGGTTTCGGTTTCGTTGCGCTCCATCAAGCACTTCAGCACGACCGCCGTGGAAGACAGAGACAGAATCGAGCCGAGGAAAATGCCCTGCGTCGGCGAGGTGACCCAGCCAATGCCAACTGACACCAGCGCCGTAATGCCAATCGTAGACAGAATTTGCAGCGCCCCACCGCCAAGGCTAATGGCCTGCACCTTCCGCAGTTCGTTTAGCGAAAACTCCACCCCCAGCGCAAACAGCAAAAACGCCGCGCCAAACTGGGCCAGCGTTTCCACCTGGATCAGTTCCTTCACCAGCCCTAGCCCTGCAGGCCCGACGATTGCCCCACCCAGCAGGTATCCCAGCAGTACGGGCTGTCGCAGAAGCGCCGCCAGCAGACCACCCCCGGCTGCCGCCGCCAGCACCACGACTAAATCCACAATGAGACGAAAATCTTCTTGCACGGACTGAAGGGTTCCTCGTGTGTTCGAGTGTGTCTGAGTTCTTAACCTAATACTCAGAAAAATAAAAAAACTTAACCTTCTTTCACTTTAAGGCAATCTCCGATTTCGCGGAACGGCGATCGCCCAATGCCCACAGATTCCTAATGCAGATTTCTAACATCTTTCTAAGATCGCTTTAGACGGAGCCTTTTGGCATGGCTTCTAAGACTCTGGGATCAGCCAGACGCAATCTTTTTAGACTCGGACTTAGACTTGGACGGGCGATCGATGGTAACCTTCTGGGCAACCACTGTCGAGTTTTAGCGCCTTGCCATGACTCCTCTCTTCAAAGTCCGGTCGCTTTCGGTAACCGCAGCCTTTCGCAAGCTCCGTCAGGGCCGTCAGATGCTTCTGGGGGCTGGGCTAGGGGCGATCGCCCTGCTCATCCTTCTAATCGCGCCTGCCCAGGCAACCGATTTGCAAATCGCGCCGACCAATCCCCGCCTGGGAGATACCATCGCCGTTGTGCTGCGGCCCACGGTTCCTGGTGAGGTCGCACCCACTGTGACGATGGACGGCACGGCCTATCCCGTGTTTCCACTGAGTGGAAATCGCTATCGGGCGCTGCTGCCCACCACGCCGCTCGACCGGCCGGGGCGCAAGGTGATCCAGGTGTCGGGTATGGGGGAACCGCGAAATGTGGCGATCACGCTGCGCGATCGCTCGTTTCCTGTGCAGCGGATTCGGGTGCGAGGCGGCGGCTCTGGCGGCACCGAGTACGAGTTTTCTCGCGTGGATGCGCTAAAGCAAATCGTATCGCCGGAGAAATACTGGCGTGGCGCATTTGCGCGTCCCGCCAGTGGACGGGTGAGTTCAGAATATGGCGTGCGGCGCTACTATAACGGCGTGTTTGCCGAGAACTACTATCATCGCGGCGTGGACTATGCAGGTGGGCAGGGTTCACCCGTGGTGGCTCCGGCGGCGGGACGGGTGGTGCTGGTGGGGCGCGTAGAGGATGGCTTTGTGCTGCACGGCAACTCGGTTGGGATTGACCACGGCCAGGGCGTTAGCAGCATCTTCATCCACCTTAGCCGCATCGACGTGCGGGAGGGCGACTTTGTGCAGCCGGGCCAGCGAATTGGGGCGATCGGCGCGACGGGTTCTGCGACCGGGCCCAACTTGCACTGGGGGCTGTTTGTCAATGGCAAGTCCGTCGATCCGGTGCCCTGGCGCAATCAGGGGTTTGAATAGTCCTGCCGTGCAGCCTGATTTTCTGCAAAATTGACCAGAAAATTGGCGAGATTGGCCTCGTTTTCTCCGGATAGGCTGCCCTGAACTCTGAAGCTATAGGTAGATGCACCCTGATTGAACCCTCCGGCTTCGGCCGGGGGTTTCTTTCTTTTTATGAGGTTTTTGTAGGGTTTTTACAGGATTTTTGCAGGATTTTTGTGGACTTTAGTTTGGACTAATGGTGAAGAGGAAGGCAGTCAATGAGAAGCACCGACTGCCGTAAGGTCAATGAAGTACAACCAACATTGACCCCATGATTTTCAACGAACTTCAGCAATTTCGCCAAACGTTGTATGCCAGCTTGGGAAACGCCAGAGATGCCCTGTTTGATCTGATGGATGCCGTGTTAGTGAGTGCGTGCATCGTGTCGTTTGTGAGGCTATCGCAGAGTCCTGTCTTTCGTCGCCAGTGGTCGAGCACCTATGAAGCGTTGCGCGATAGCCGCCTACCCCGCTCAAAGGTGCTGAAGCTGTTGGTGCAGCAGATACCGACTCAGCAGCAACCGTTGTTGGCAGGTGATGCGAGTCGGTGGAACCGTCCTGCTGCCAGGCGTTTGAAAGACCGCACCTTATCAGGCAGAACAGGACATGCCCCGATAGCCGGACAAAACTACAGTACCTTAGCCTGGATTGCTGAAGACAGGGGCAGTTGGGCATTACCATTGCGGCATGAGCGCATCACCAGCTTTGAAACACCCGCCAGTAAAGCGGCATTCCAACTCAAACAAGTGACTCGGCAGTTAGCGGTGCGTCCGTTGGCGATCTACGACCGAGGGTACGGCAATGCCAGTTTTGTCAACCAAACGGCAGGGATTGAGGCAGACTTGCTGCTGCGGGTTACATCCAATCGATGTGTCTATGGCGCGCCCCCAGCGTATCGAGGGCGAGGCGCACCTGCCAAGCATGGACATAAGATGAAACTCAATGACCCTGACACTTGGAGTGTCCCGGTCGAAACCGTTGAAGTCGATGATCCCAACTGGGGACGAGTGCGGGTCAGTCGTTGGAGTGCATACCATTTCCGCAAATCCCCCAAACGGGCAATGGAAGTGTTGCGCGTGGAGGTGCTGGAGACACAGAGCAGCACGCGACGCTTGGCTCCTTTGTGGTTAGTTTGGCTGGGTGAGCAGATGCCTCCGTTAGAAACCCTGTGGTTGCACTACCTCCGTCGCTTTGCCATTGAACACTGGTATCGCTTTGCCAAGCAGAGGCTATATTGGACACATCCCCAGTTCAGTTCTGTATCGGCAACCGAACAGTGGAGCAGCCTGATGCCGTTGCTCAGTTGGCAGTTGTGGTTGCAACAGCAGCTTAACTGCGAGCAGGATTGTATCCAATTCCTTAAGTTCAACTGTTATGAACGGTTGAGCAGATTCTTTATGGCATCCTGTTGAGCATTATTGTGATGCCAGTTAGTCCAAACTAAAGTGTGGACGTTCCGGTGGCAATTTGCGGTGTTCAAGTAGCAGATTTCAAGGCAAATTTCAGAACATGAAAAAAGGCTGACCCAATGAGCCAGCCCCTACCATGTTTGATGACGTTGTCTTTTTAGCTTGGAGAAAACCCGAACTGCGCGTTCCCAATTCGTGCAGAAGGGCGTGAGAATACAGCCGGAAACATTCCGAGCAGTCTGCCCTGAAATAAGCTATCCCAAACAGGCTATCTCAAAACAGGCACGGAATATTTCGCTTTCCTCCCTATAGGAGATTGTAACAAGAGACACAGCAATTTTGTTATAAAACTTTACGCCAATCCCTGCCTTTAGACATAACCCTACTTAATCAATGGACGAGTGAATCGGTGAGAAGCCGGTTTGTAAGGGCGATCGCCCTCTCCAAAGCGCTTCTCCAGGCTTAAGCCCTGTGAACAAAGTTTCTTTAGTTTGGACTAATGGTGAAGAGGAAGGCAGTCAATGAGAAGCACCGACTGCCGTAAGGTCAATGAAGTACAACCAACATTGACCCCATGATTTTCAACGAACTTCAGCAATTTCGCCAAACGTTGTATGCCAGCTTGGGAAACGCCAGAGATGCCCTGTTTGATCTGATGGATGCCGTGTTAGTGAGTGCGTGCATCGTGTCGTTTGTGAGGCTATCGCAGAGTCCTGTCTTTCGTCGCCAGTGGTCGAGCCCCTATGAAGCGTTGCGCGATAGCCGCCTACCCCGCTCAAAGGTGCTGAAGCTGTTGGTGCAGCAGATACCGACTCAGCAGCAACCGTTGTTGGCAGGTGATGCGAGTCGGTGGAACCGTCCTGCTGCCAGGCGTTTGAAAGACCGCACCTTATCAGGCAGAACAGGACATGCCCCGATAGCCGGACAAAACTACAGTACCTTAGCCTGGATTGCTGAAGACAGGGGCAGTTGGGCATTACCATTTGCGGCATGAGCGCATCACCAGCTTTGAAACACCCGCCAGTAAAGCGGCATTCCAACTCAAACAAGTGACTCGGCAGTTAGCGGTGCGTCCGTTGGCGATCTACGACCGAGGGTACGGCAATGCCAGTTTTGTCAACCAAACGGCAGGGATTGAGGCAGACTTGCTGCTGCGGGTTACATCCAATCGATGTGTCTATGGCGCGCCCCCAGCGTATCGAGGGCGAGGCGCACCTGCCAAGCATGGACATAAGATGAAACTCAATGACCCTGACACTTGGAGTGTCCCGGTCGAAACCGTTGAAGTCGATGATCCCAACTGGGGACGAGTGCGGGTCAGTCGTTGGAGTGCATACCATTTCCGCAAATACCCCAAACGGGCAATGGAAGTGTTGCGCGTGGAGGTGCTGGAGACACAGAGCAGCACGCGACGCTTGGCTCCTTTGTGGTTAGTTTGGCTGGGTGAGCAGATGCCTCCGTTAGAAACCCTGTGGTTGCACTACCTCCGTCGCTTTGCCATTGAACACTGGTATCGCTTTGCCAAGCAGAGGCTATATTGGACACATCCCCAGTTCAGTTCTGTATCGGCAACCGAACAGTGGAGCAGCCTGATGCCGTTGCTCAGTTGGCAGTTGTGGTTAGCGCGAAAGGACTGTACTGACCACCCCTTGCCCTGGCAGGCACCGCAAGAAACGTTGACTCCGGGTCGGGTCGCACAAGCGTTTGCAGGCATTTTGGCAGCGATTGGCACCCCTGCTCCTGCGCCTAAACCTCGTGGTAAATCGCCAGGACGAGGCAAGGGGCACAAGCCAACTCCTCGTCCCTGCTATCCGATGGTCAAAAAACGAGCCTCGAAACGCAAGACATCCGAACAATCCCTGAACAGTCCGGTTGCAACAGCAGCTTAACTGCGAGCAGGATTGTATCCAATTCCTTAAGTTCAACTGTTATGAACGGTTGAGCAGATTCTTTATGGCATCCTGTTGAGCATTATTGTGATGCCAGTTAGTCCAAACTAAAGTGCCCTGAGGTCAATCCCATTGAGCGGGTCTGGCGGGAACTCAAGCGGGAGCTAGCTTGGGTTCACTTTGATGATGTTTGCCAACTCCAGCACGCCATCAGCCAGTGGGTTTGTCGCCTTTCGGCGGAGTCGCTGCGATCGCTGACTCAGTGGGATTGGATTGTCGATGCTCTATGTGTAGCGGGTATTTAGAGAATTGATATAAGGGCATCGATTCTCAGTCTCAGCCCCAGATTTGCAACCTATCGTCAGCCAAGTGTTTGCAAAGGCTTGAGCAATTTCATTGCGAGCGCAAATATATAGAGCCTAATCAGGCTGCGTACTATTCACCAGATTTTTCCATCAATCGCTTCCAAGCAGAATCAATCGCTTGCTTGGTTCGATCACTAGCCCGATACAGGCTCTTTTGTAGGTCTTCCCATTTGTCTTGCAGGAAATCAACTGCCTCTTGCAAAACGTTCTTGTCGTGTCGCTTTGATCCAGCAAACTCATCACAGACTTCTCGGATTTTAACCCGTACTACATCGGGGTGATCGTCAGGAGAAACCAAAGATTTTAGGCGATCGCTCATGTGTTTCACCAAGTTTTTCACCTGCTGAGACTTTTCGCTCAAAAATCCCTGTAGCCCTTCCGATTCTCCCTGTAAGCGACTTTTTGCATCCTCCTTGATGAGGACATAATCAGCATCAATGACCTCCACATCCTCTGGAAATAGAACCGCTCGGCCACCAAAGGGAGCAGCAATCTCTCCACCCAAGACATAGGCCGCAATATCCCCGGTTTCCCAGTCAAACAAGAAATCCTCTATCCAACCCAATATGTCTGATCTAGACGGAGTTCGCACGCGCATTCCGCATAAGCGGCGCAAACTCACAGATGGCTCAACAGCATAGTCAGAATAAGTTAGGACTGCATCCGGCCCGATTAGAGAAATTTGCTCCAACGGCGTGTAGCCCGCACTGCTAGCAAAATAGACTACACGCCCCTGACCGTCTACCCAAACTTCTTCAACACCGCCCAGACGGGTTGCGGTACTACCATCCATTGCAACCAAGCCAACAATCTGGCTACGACGAATAATGTTGAACATGGCTAGAACCTCCAAAATCTCATCAAGCTGACAATCGATTTAGAGGAATCAATCCTGGGAGGATCACTATCTATCAATATCAAATTTTAGATAGGGCAATCTAGAGCATTCAGGTAGGGCTTTCAGGTAAGCAGCAGGGCAAATAACCCACATAAAGCAATCCCATCAAATACGCCTGCTCCACCGATACTCAAGACTCCTGGTGTCATCTTTTCTATCTCTCGCAGATGTAGCAAGTCAGCACCAATTAACGTTCCTAAAACCCCTCCTGCAAACGCAATGGGCTGAGGTGCTGGAGAAACTAACGTTGCAACCAGAGAAGCGGTCAACGGAGCAACCAGAGCATTCATTTGGATGCCAATTCCAGGAACGATCTGAGCCGAAAAGTAGCTGACAATTGTCACAATTGCCGTAACCAGCAGGATTAGAAATGGATCAGATCGTGTGAACTCATAAATCGCCAATAGAGATGGAATCAAGCCACCTCCAACATTGAGTGCAACGATTGTCTTTTGCTCAATTCTTCTGAGTGGGATACCCCAAAATCGTGCTGTCCAGAGATCAGAAAAGCCTGGAATAACGGGCACGGTTGTGACTCGTTCATATAGAGGGATATTGATCGTGCTACCCACTAACATAGAGATGAATAGGAGGAATGCAACGTTAGGAGAGAAGCCTAACTTTGATACCGCTAGCTCTACTACATCGAGGGCGATTGCAAACCAAATGAACGGAAACAGCAATAAGAAGAGCAAGAATAGAGTAAACGTGACAGGAAGATAAATCATATTTAGTAATGCTTTAGGGTTGCTTGGTTATGGCTCAAGCTCGTTTGTTCAACGAACAGATACTCAACTTATTGACGCAGGGCACGCAGTTGCGCCTTGAGTTGAGCAATTTCAGTTGCCATATCTAACACCATTGCTGCACCCACTAGATTTAGTCCTAAATCACGGCGCAGTCGCAAGACTCTTACAATTCTCACTAAGTCTTGTCGGTGTAACATAGTGCTTTCAGGCTCGATAATTCCTAGCGCCACGCACTTCTCAATGAGTGGAACCGAAGTTTGTGTAAAGTATGCAGCCTGCTCGAAGCTATATAGGCGATCGCCCGTTTCCGACCAAACCAGACGAGATAGACCAAAACTATGGGTCATAGGCGCACCTCCGCAATTGCGTTTCGAGGATTAAAGTGGCTCACCTGTCGCAGCTTTTCATAGCATTCTTTTTCCTGAGGGCTGAGATCCTTAGGAGAAACTACTTTCAAGCGAACCAGCAAATCTGTTCGATTGCCTTTCGGGTCGCGCCACCCTTTGCCCCGTAGCCTGAGTGTTTGACCTGAGTCTACACCAGAAGGAATGGTCATCATCACCGAGCCATCCGGAGTAGGCACCTCGACTTGAGCGCCCAACACTGCTTCATCTGGACGAATCGGAACTTCACAGACTAGGTTATTGCCGTCAAACTTGTAGAAAGCATGAGGCAGCAGCTCAATGGTTAGGTACAAGTCCCCCTGCTGTTGACAAAAGGGACTAATTTGCCCCTTCCCTTTAATCCGAATGCGACTGCCAGACTTGGCACCCGGCGGAATTCGCACTGTAACCGTCTCATCTCCAATTTGTAAGCGCTTTTGCGTGCCGTGAAACGCTTCAGACAAAGTGAGGGCGATCGCCGCTTCGGTATCCTGAGCAGGCATCTCAGTAAAGCGGCTAAAGGGATCGTCCCCAAACTCGACATACTCTCGAAATCCCTCAGGCCCCGTTGTGGTGCGGTAAGTATAAACCCGCCGCCCAGTTCCACCGCTTCGCCCAAACCGACCTAGCAATTCGTCAATAAAATCATCAAAGCTGCCGTATTGACCAAAGTCCGTTTCTTCAAAACCTGACCCACCCGGCGGCGGCGCACCTGCCATCGCCTGCTTCCAGTACTGTCCAAACTGGTCATATTTTTGGCGCTTCTCTGGATCAGACAGCACCTCATGAGCTTCATTAATTTCCTTAAAGCGAGCCTCTGCCTCTGGATCGTCTGGATTTAAGTCAGGATGATACTTACGCGCTAGTTTTCGGTAGGCCTTTTTGATTTCCTCTGGAGTAGCAGTTTTGCTAACTCCGAGAATTTCGTAGTAGTCCTTGAAATCGGCTGTAGCCATTGGCACCTCTGATGAAGGGAATACGATGAGGGGATACAGGTAACAAAATCAACCTAGATTTTCTCTGCAACCTAAATTAGGTACCTAAATTAGGTAATGGTTGTCTCAGCCTCATCTCGCTCAATCCCTAGCTCGTTCCTGAGTCTTGCTGATTATTGTCGGCTTTGCGCTTTGAAAAAATGCCCTTATCATCCCGCTCAAACAACTGTTTAATCCGCTCCCAAGCTTTCATCAAGGCATTACTTTTTTCAGAGGACTCGCTAAGCGTTTGATTATAGGTTTCTAAAAAGGTCTGCTGAGCTTCCGTTGACAAATCTGCCCGTATTTCTGGCGAAATTTGCTCACTTCCCGTCATTTCTCCGTCCGATTCCTGTGGGATTTGCATATCTGTGATGGCCACTTCTTCGCCTCCCGCACTTTGCAAGAGCAAAAAAGTCTCACCAGACTTTTCATCAGGAACCTCTACAACGAGCAAAAATTCGCCCGCTTGCACCCGCGTTTGATAAATTGCAGCTTTATCTTGGGGCATCCCTAGCGACATTAAGGCAGACCCCAAGCCCGCTCCCAAGGCTCCATACAACGCGCCACTCGTTGCACCCAGCAGTGCAGCAGCAAGTGGCCCAGCCGCCACCACTGCCCCTAGAAAAGGAATGAACAACACCCCTACACCTGTGAGCAAACTCAAGACAGAACCAAACAGCGAACCGTAGAAGGCTCCACTGGCTAATCCATCCAGAATCACGTCCTTTTTGGTTAGGAATCCAGTAATTCGAGCTTCGGATTGAAAGTTACGTCCCACAATTGAAATACGCTCTTTGGGGACACCCCGATTCAGCAAGCGCTGGACAGCATCTTGCAGCTTTACCTGGTCTTTAAATGCAGCAGATACACATTTCGCCGGAGGCTTGGCAAAGGCAGATGTCATAAACTTTCTCCTCAAGTGCCTCAAGTATGTATTGAGCAGTGGCTAACGCTCTTAGCTTGCGTTTACTCACCCTCTAGCTGGCTGCTAATTCATCTATGCAGTGCTAAATGCAGTGCTGAATACTTTCAAAAGTTCACATCACTTGCATGGCGGGTGCAATCCGTATTGATAATATCTCTCACCTGCCTGTTTTGGCTATTAGGGGGTTATCCAGAAAACCAAACCTATAGGGCTTATATCAACTCTCTAAATACCCGCTACACATAGAGCATCGACAATCCAATCCCACTGAGTCAGCGATCGCAGCGACTCCGCCGAAAGGCGACAAACCCACTGGCTGATGGCGTGCTGGAGTTGGCAAACATCATCAAAGTGAACCCAAGCTAGCTCCCGCTTGAGTTCCCGCCAGACCCGCTCAATGGGATTGACCTCAGGGCAATAAGGCGGCTGAAACACCAAGATGACATTGTCCGGTATCGTCAGGGTCTGAGCCGTATGGGCTGCGGCATTATCCACCTGAATCAGATGTAAATCATCGGGGAACTGAGCCGCAAAGCTGTGCAAAAACGCCTCAAAACAGGAACTGTCGAGATGAGAAAACTCGACTATCCACGATGCACCGCTCAGCGGTTCCACTAGACCGTACAGCCACCGATACACAAAGTCCCATTGAACTGAACCAATCGGCTGCACCCCAAAGCCCGTCAACTTGCGATGTTGAACCGTCAGCAGTCCGACGCGGCTCTCATCGCTGCACCAATAGCGGATTCGCCCCCCGTAGCGTTGTCTCAAGGCTGGCGGAATCGACTGGCTTATCTGGGCTGCAAGGTTTGCTGAACGGACTCGCACGCCCCAGGAGTCTGCTTCTTTGACACCGGACGGGGCACTTTGAGCTTCGCTTTGAGCCGATAGCGCACCGTCTTATGCACCGTCTTGTAGGGGACGGGTTGACCATGCACCGCTGCGAGCCACTGCTGCACTGCTCCATAACTGCTAAAGCCTTCTGGATCTTGCAGTTCCCGTTCCAAAGATGCCAGGACTTCACCGCTAATCGCTCGCGGTCGTCCACTGCGAGATGCCACCTTCACCAACGCTTCGAGTCCACTCTGTCGATACTGGCTCAGCCAACGAGACACGGTCGTGCGATGGCAACCGCTCAGTTGGGCTAACTGCTCAACGCTCTTCGCTTGTCCGGTTTTTAACCACCACAACACCTGTACTTTACGGCGCTGTGATGACCGTTGCTGTTGTTCCAAGACGGCTTTTAGTTCTTCTGCTGTTTCAGCGATATCGATTTTGAGGACTCCACTCATGGCGGCTCGCTCTAACGTCTTCTTACATGTAGCAGATCTTTGGAGATTTGATATTACACAGTTGGACATCTCCTCGGGAATACTTTAGTTTGGACTAACTGGCATCACAATAATGCTCAACAGGATGCCATAAAGAATCTGCTCAACCGTTCATAACAGTTGAACTTAAGGAATTGGATACAATCCTGCTCGCAGTTAAGCTGCTGTTGCAACCGGACTGTTCAGGGATTGTTCGGATGTCTTGCGTTTCGAGGCTCGTTTTTTGACCATCGGATAGCAGGGACGAGGAGTTGGCTTGTGCCCCTTGCCTCGTCCTGGCGATTTACCACGAGGTTTAGGCGCAGGAGCAGGGGTGCCAATCGCTGCCAAAATGCCTGCAAACGCTTGTGCGACCCGACCCGGAGTCAACGTTTCTTGCGGTGCCTGCCAGGGCAAGGGGTGGTCAGTACAGTCCTTTCGCGCTAACCACAACTGCCAACTGAGCAACGGCATCAGGCTGCTCCACTGTTCGGTTGCCGATACAGAACTGAACTGGGGATGTGTCCAATATAGCCTCTGCTTGGCAAAGCGATACCAGTGTTCAATGGCAAAGCGACGGAGGTAGTGCAACCACAGGGTTTCTAACGGAGGCATCTGCTCACCCAGCCAAACTAACCACAAAGGAGCCAAGCGTCGCGTGCTGCTCTGTGTCTCCAGCACCTCCACGCGCAACACTTCCATTGCCCGTTTGTGGGATTTGCGGAAATGGTATGCACTCCAACGACTGACCCGCACTCGTCCCCAGTTGGGATCATCGACTTCAACGGTTTCGACCGGGACACTCCAAGTGTCAGGGTCATTGAGTTTCATCTTATGTCCATGCTTGGCAGGTGCGCCTCGCCCTCGATACGCTGGGGGCGCGCCATAGACACATCGATTGGATGTAACCCGCAGCAGCAAGTCTGCCTCAATCCCTGCCGTTTGGTTGACAAAACTGGCATTGCCGTACCCTCGGTCGTAGATCGCCAACGGACGCACCGCTAACTGCCGAGTCACTTGTTTGAGTTGGAATGCCGCTTTACTGGCGGGTGTTTCAAAGCTGGTGATGCGCTCATGCCGCAATGGTAATGCCCAACTGCCCCTGTCTTCAGCAATCCAGGCTAAGGTACTGTAGTTTTGTCCGGCTATCGGGGCATGTCCTGTTCTGCCTGATAAGGTGCGGTCTTTCAAACGCCTGGCAGCAGGACGGTTCCACCGACTCGCATCACCTGCCAACAACGGTTGCTGCTGAGTCGGTATCTGCTGCACCAACAGCTTCAGCACCTTTGAGCGGGGTAGGCGGCTATCGCGCAACGCTTCATAGGGGCTCGACCACTGGCGACGAAAGACAGGACTCTGCGATAGCCTCACAAACGACACGATGCACGCACTCACTAACACGGCATCCATCAGATCAAACAGGGCATCTCTGGCGTTTCCCAAGCTGGCATACAACGTTTGGCGAAATTGCTGAAGTTCGTTGAAAATCATGGGGTCAATGTTGGTTGTACTTCATTGACCTTACGGCAGTCGGTGCTTCTCATTGACTGCCTTCCTCTTCACCATTAGTCCAAACTAAAGGGAATACCGCCAGAGGAAAAACATCCAAAATCTAGCAAGTTCATCGCAAGTGCTTAAATCTGGTGCTTTGCTGCCATGTGCAGGCGTACAGCGTCATGCTCACTCAACTCTATGCTTTCGAGTCAAGCTCGAAAGTGACGCTTAAGCACCTGCTACACGCCATACGATTCGACGCTCAGAAATTTCCTGCTGGAGGCGGGCGTGCTGCTGCTGGCTCTCTTGCAAGATTCGCCGCTGCACCGCCAGTTGGGTTTCCAGCTTGGACTGATATTGCAGTAGCTCTGCTAGCCTCACCTTGTCGGCTTGCATGGCTTGGTGGATGGGGGCGATCGCCCGCTGACGAGCGCTGAGCAGGTTCACCTGATGCGCCAGTCCAAACGCTTGTTCAATTTGCGAGAGCGCGGGCGGCAGTGTTTCTGAGTCGGCGGCTAGGTCTGGAAATTGCGTCAGGAGGAACTGGTTGAGGGCGATCGCCACTTGTTGATTCAGTTGCCTGCTGAGCATCTGGTGGCGCTGGTAAAGGGCAGATAGGGTTTGGCTATCGGGCTGCGCCTGGGCAAGCTGCGTAGCAATGTGTCCCTCGGTCTGGTGCAGGTCTTGCAGCAATGCTGGATAGTCTGCCTGCTGCTGCAAAATGCTTTGGGCGCTGGCGATAGGAAGCTGGGTCTGAAGTGTCTGATATCGCTCTTGCGCCAGCTTTAGCTCCTGCTCAGTCTGCGTCAGGTAGCGGGTGAATTCTGCGGTGCGGCGGGTGAGGGTGTCGGCGCGATGGCGGAGGTTCTGGGCATCGGGGCGGGCCCGGAACTGGGCGATCGCTTGCTCCAGCCGCGCCACCTGCCCGGTCGCCTCGGTCAAATCTGCCTTTGCCTGATCCAGCGCGTAGCACGCATCCAGCCGACAGCGATCGCCATAGTCCACATAGGTTTGGGCAAGCTGCCGCGATACCATCTGCGCCACACGCTCACTGCGATGGCGGTATCGCACTTCCAGTCGCCCATCCGCTAGCGGCACAATTTCCAGATTTTGCGCCAGCGCTGCCGGACTCAGATTGATGTTATGCGCCCGCAAGTCGCGCACCGCAGGCAGCAACACCTGATGACTCCGAAACACCTGAATCAGCGTCGCCTGATCCACCTCTGGACGAATGTCAGTCGTGGCTGTGGCTGTGCCGATAGTCTGCGATCGCTGCGCCACTGGGGTCAATTCAAACGTGCTTTTATACAGCAGCGGCGTATGGCTCTGGTAAAGCTTGGTGCCCACAGTAGCGGCGATCGCCACGCCCACCGCCACACCGAGTCGATGCGGAACGGCTGCGGGAACTCGGGGAGAAAGGAGGGGGCGATCGTCACTAACCCACCGCGGCGAAAGGCTCTCCCCCTCCGCCCGCGCCGCCCGCCGCAACTGAAGCACAGGTTCCGGCGGAACGAAGACGTGCCGACCCGCAACGGGCTGGAGCGTAAGCGTGAGGGTAGCTGCCTGGGTCATAGCATACTCTTAAAAAGGACGATCTATTCACACACCAACGGCACAAAACCAGAGAGATGTTCCTCAGAAGCGATCGTGCAGACGTTATATCCACTTACTTCGCTTACCATTCATCCCATCAGGAAAGCTGTAAATAGACTCGTCGAGTAGGAGGAGTTTCCTTTGCACACAGTTCTTGCCATCGCAATCCAAGCAAGGTCGTGACCGTCAGCATATAGCCCGGTTCTTCCATCTGGGTGAAAATAAACCCAAAGATAAACACAGTAATCACTGTGAATTTAGAGAAGTCGTCTTGACACAGGAAATGCCAAACGACCCACCACAGAAATAAATAAACCCCCAACCCCAACAAGCCGAAATCTCCCCAAATCCCAATCCAGCCAAACAAAGGCGAGAAGAAGCTGGAATCTAGATAGCTTTCTCCCCAGACTCTTCCGACCTCAGAACTGACAGGTCGAGTAGTCGCTCCCAGTGGGCTTAGCAATGAGGAGTATTCTTTCAGCAGCCAGCCTCCCAAACGTCCAACCGTATGTCCTGGGCCCAATCCCCACAACCAATTCAAAAAGTTTTCATAAAATGAAACAATAATTGAAAAGCCGCTAAGTTTAAGTACAGTTGCATCGCCATCGGGGCCGTAGAGTCCAGGACGAATCCAACCGTTGAATGCTGCGAATAATGGCACATTTCTCAATGCCCAGAGGAATGAGTAAAAAGCCAGAATGCCGCTAATGATGTATTGAATAACTACTCGAATATCCGTCAGCTTAACCAAAATCAGGATCCCCCAAGCAGCCAGAAAAACTAGCAGCGTTTGCTTAGCGTCAGCGAATAAAAGCTGAAGTATTGTTGAAACAAAAACTGTAATGCGTAGCCATAGGGGTGAGTTTTTGGCACTGGCAAAGTAGTACAAACCAAACGTAAGAGAAACAGAGGCAGACACCACATGACCTGCTCCAGAGAGATAAAATACGCCCTGTATATTATCAGCTACTGTCATTCTGGTCACTCTCAGTACGCCAATGCTAATTAGTAGCTTTTGGGCCAATGCTAGAAGCACATTGCTAGCACCAAATGCTAAAATCCAGCCTCGCATCCAGCGCACATTACGAGCACTCATTGGCGTGTAGACAATAATTGCCAGTAGAAAAAACGGCTCTGCCAAAAGCATGTATCCAATGAATAGATTAACCAACCCTGCTTTGTTTAAAAAGGCGCTGATAGTCATGCTTAGCAATAGAAAAAACAAGCCCAACAGCAAAAGTTGAGTGACCCAGATCCCTGAACTACCTTTGTTGCGAATCTTAGTAAAGGTTAGTACAAAGACTATAGGAACAATTGCAAAGTGAAGGAAGTTAATCGCTGCGGGTGCTCCTGCCGACTCCACAATACGAGGAAAAAAGACTGTTGCGAAGGCAAAAACAACAAGCGAAGGAATTCTCAGCCGTCCTCGCTTTTGCACAGAGATATCTATAACCTGATTCATCTTGTTAAAAGCCAAAAACGCACTATATATAGGAATTTAGAAGTACAGTTAAACCTGCTTCTGAACCTTGCTGTAGATATCCATTAGCATTTGATAATTGGCTTTGGCAGTATATTTGGCGATAAACTCAGCACGGGCATTTTGACGCATTTGCTGGAGCGCTTCTGGATGATTCAATACCCATTTCACTTGTTGTGCCAGATCGTCCGGATCATTGGGATGGAACTGTAGGCCTGTGTAGCCAGGTTGGACAACTTCGGCGATCGCCCCAATATTTGACGCAATCACGGGGGTTCCTTTAGCAAATGCCTCAATTGCTACCCGCCCAAAGGTTTCGTACCATTTAGACGGAAAGATGACGGCCATAGCGCTGCCCATAAGATTGTGAACCTGATTCATGGGCTGTCGTCCCAGCCATTCGATAGAGGGATGGGTTTGAGCAGCAGCGTTGACCTGATCAGAGAGCGGGCCATCACCAATGATTTTGAGGGGAACTGATAAGTCTAGCCGCTGCCATGCGTCGATCAGTGTGTCCAGTCCCTTCTCGACCGAGAGCCGCCCAACGTAGAGCATGTAGCCACCTCGCCCGTCTCCTACACCAGGATCAGGACTCACAAAGTTGGGCTTCACAACAATCTTGTGGGCTGGTAGACCACCTTCAATGAATTTTTGACGTGCGAATTCTGTGAGTGCAATGAAGTAATCTACGGTTTCAATCCAAGTTCTTAGCAGACGATGGGCAAGCAGCATTGCAGCTACAGCAGCACTGGCAGCGCGGCTCTCACGATAGCAGCCATGCAGCACACCAGGATAAGGAATGGGTTTTCCTAAGCAATCCTCGCAGACCTGGCCCGCTCGAAAGAAGAGCGCATTGGGACACAGTAATCGATAGTTTCGCAGGGTTTGTACCACAGGCACACCTGCATCTTTGGCGGCGTGGTGAACAGAGGGAGAAATGAGGGGAAAAAAGTTTTGGATATGCACGATATCAACCGGATGCTGTGCAAGATGTTGCCGGATGTCCCGATAGGACTCGGCAGACCAGGTGGTTTTGATAGCAGCATGGGCTGAATTGAGCGTCTGGATGCGAGCATTGTCCTCTTGATACACATCGACTTGATGACCCTGTTCCCGCAGGAGTTGCTGTTCAGCAGCACAGGATTCATCTTCGCCACCGCGAATTTGATAGGCGTTGTGAATGCTGAGGATGTGCATGGGTAAATATATGCGATGAGGCTCTTTAAAGCTTCTAACTGTTATCTGCTGCATTACGAAATTGACTTCATGTTGTGTACTCAAGTAATCAAGCTAATGTTTAGATTTGATACTGTTAAATTGGTGTATTAAGTTTTTATATATAGATTCCAGAACTTCAGTTTGTTTATCTAGATTAAAGTTGCTAACTGCATGTTCTCTAGCGCGAACGCTGAGGCTTCTCAGCAATTCTTTGTTTTGAAGAACCAGAAAAATTAGATTACTTAAGGTCTGCCAGTCTCGTTCTTCTGTTAAGAATCCAGTTTCTCCATGAATTACCGCCTGCGGAATACCTGCATGTCTAGAACCAATAACAGGTAACCCCATCGCCTGCGCTTCAACAACTACAGTAGGCAAACCCTCTGAGTCACCATTAGATGCAGTAATGCTAGGTACAGCTAGGATTGAAGCACGGTTCATCCACTTTTTCACGATATCAGAGGGTTGAAAGCCTAAAAATTGATATCGTTTTAGTATCTGGGAGGCCATTTCTTCAAGCTTTTGTCTTTCATCTCCGTCGCCAATTAAGATAAGACTGGTGTCTGGCAAAGCAGACTGGACTGCTGCCATAGCTTTAATAATGTACTCACAGCCTTTTTTCTCAGTGAAGCGTCCTACAAACAACACGATTGGTTCACGCTCAACTCTTTGATTTGGGGAAAACTCCTGTGTGTTTACGCCATAATAGTGTGAAATTATTTTTTCAGATGGGAAGCCTTGAGCAATTAGCCTATCTCGAATAAAGTCGGATACACCAATAAACAAAGAGGCTGATCTCTTCAAGGATTCTCGTCTTCTTATATATACTCTTGTGCTGATAGACTCACGATTAGCATACTCATCTGTCATGGTGGCATCCAGTCCATAAAAAGTGACTACCAATGGCAGATCCAAGGCTTTAGAAATGGGTAACACTAAAGCTCCACACACTCCAAAATGTGCATGAATTAGTGATACTTCGAGTTTCCTAAGGTGTTTTACAAGATGTGGTGCAATCCCTGAAAGCTTAAAAATCAACTCCTGAGCAGACCCTGTAAACTGATTTGAATTAACTGCAAACACTCTTTCTTTTGGAAGTGGCAAACCAGAAATATAGCGTGTACCGATGTAGTGAGGATTAAACGTCTTTAAACTTTCTGCTTGTGCGCGAATAAAAGTTTCTGATGCAGGTAGGAGACGGCCTGTAAAGTAGGCTATATTCCGTGTTGTCATGACTTTTTAGCTCTTGACTAGATGAAGGGTTGCAATTGCTTCTTGCTCACTAACTTATATATCTGCATTAAGCTCTTTGCTTTTTGCTCCCAGGAAAAGTGGGCTTGAACATGTTCCCGTCCTGCCTTGCCGAGGCGCGATCGCAGTTCTGCATCTGTTGCAAGCTGAGTCATGGCGCTTGCCAAATCGCAAACTGCTTGCGAGGGGGAGTGGGCTGCGACTTTGATTCCGGTACTCTCGGTAACTTGAACGGCTGGCCCACCCAAGTCAAAACAAATGACTGGCCGTCCACACGCCATCGCTTCCAAACAAACCCAACCGCCAGAATCATGAAGGCTAGGATGCACCAAAATATGGCTTTCACCCAGTCGATTTAGGGTTTCATGACGAGGGAGCTTACCGAAAAACCTTACCTGCTTTGCAACTCCTAAGTCATCTGCTAGCCGTTGAAGGCGATCGCGCTCCGGCCCCTCTCCCAAAATCCAATATTCTGCGTCAGGCAGCTTTGCGGCGGCAAAGGCTCGGATGCCCAAATGCAGACCTTTCCAGTGCAGCAACCGAGCCATGCTAATAAACCTCACAGGGTCTGAAGTAGGTGGCCACAGGGTTGAAAGCTTGACAATTTCTTCTTGAGAAAGCCCTGACTCTGAGTAAAGTTCTAAATTCTGAGCGCCCATGCTCCGCAGGCGTGCGGCAGTGTCTTTGGTCGTCGCCCTGACCAGAGCGCTGCGAGCTGCCGTCAAGCGCGTGAATGGATCAGCCTCGCCTAGCCGATGGGATAAATAGCGCAGCACTTCATATACTCGCGCATAGAGATCAAACTCTTCCCAAAACGCGGCAGGAGCCATTTCACCACCACCCACAGGCCCCCAAACAAACGGCACAGGCAAAAGACTCAGAAAGCTGGGCGAGGAATAGCGAACGTAAGTAACGTGGTGAATTACGTCCCACTGAATCTGCGACAATAAGCGTTTTGCAGTGCTGTAGGCGCTGAGTTGCCAAAGATAATGATGAAGATGAACAGTCTTATTACTACGATGCCAAAGCTTTGCACCCGGAACATCGCAATAAATAAACTGCAAATTTGGGAATGGATGCTGAGTAAGTTCGGCTTCGATAAAAGGGCGATTGTCTTCACGGGTGAGAACCCAGACGGGGTGATGCTGGGCGATCGCCCGCGCTAAGTTCCAGCCTACACCTGGCTCCGACCCCATATTGGGGCGACAGGCATAGGCCGACAGCAAAATGCAGAGAGGCTGGTTCATGTTGATTCGCCTCCCATGACCATGACTGCAACATGTCTTAGAAATACGCCTGCTTGCTGCGGGCTATAGTCAGCCATGATTGCTTTTGAACGCTCTCCCATCGCAGCAATCTGAGACGGATCGGTGATCAAACGCTGCATCGCGGCAGCCAGCGCCTCTGGGTCATTGGGCGCAAAGCAATAGCCATTTTCACCCTCTCGCACGAGCTCTGCTGCACCCGCCCCTGTAGAACACAGCACCACCTTTCCCAGCAGCATCGCCTCCAGCACCACCATGCCCCAGGTGTCTTCCAGTGTGGGCAACACAAATACGTCTGCATGATGAAAATAGGTGCTGATGTCGTCATAGCTGATCCGCCCCACCCAAGTGACGCAATTCTCTAGCTGATGCTGCTGCGCATATGACTGTAAATCTTCTTGCTGCGGGCCATCACCCACTAACAGCACGCTGAACTCCTTACTTCCTGCGTCCTTCAGGAGCTTGCATGCATCCAGTAAACATGACACCCCTTTGCGGGGCACCATACTGCCCACAAAAAGAAAAACTGGATGCCTCAAATCTGAAAAACGGAGCAACTGACCCGGAACAACAATCTCCAGCATTTCATTCACTGCTGCCAGAGAGCGCACATCCGGCACTTCATAAGGCTGAGCAAAGGTTCGTTCTGGCGGCGATCCCAGGCAGTCAATTAAATACTTTTGCCCAGTGCGACTATTGGTAATGCAAGCATCAGCAGCCCACACCATTGCTCGACGCAACGCCAATCTGAGGGGTGAATTTCGATAATCTACTCCCGGCGAACTGCCTTCGTATGCAATGACGACTTTCCATCTGCCTAGCCATTTTGTTAGCAGTGCAAACAATGTCCAGATGCCAAAGGAGCTAGAAAACACAACTTGAGGGCGATATTGGAACAGTCGAGGCAAGATCTTGGGTGAAAGATAAGTAAAGTTATTGCCATAACTGGTAACAGACTTCGTAACTGTCACCACTTTTTGCTTACCAACCATCTCTACGTCTAAAGGATTTTCTAGTCCTTTTGCAAAACCTGGAAATAGCCCCGTAAAAACCTTGGTATGCGGAAAATATCGAGTCAGTTCACTCAAAGCGGGTTGCCAATAAAACCAGGTCGTTGGCAGCAGCCAGGCAATTTTAGAGGTGCTGGGCTTTTGCATAAATCTCCTGGCTGACGCACTCACTTAGGATAGAAGTAGAAAATTTCGTTGAGGTATGATTTGCAATGAGCTCGTGTGTTCTGTGGAGATTAATATTGATTTCTTGACCTTGCAAAATGTAATGGGTAATTCCGTTGGCGATCGCCCCTGGTTTTTCCGACTGAATCGCTAGCCCCAATTCATACTGGCGCACCAGTTCACCCATTAATCCATAATCCGAACTCAGCACGGGCTTTTGGTGCAACGCGGCCTGCATCAAAATGCCGCTCATACCAACATGCTTTTGATACAGCGCCAGCACCACATCTGCTATTTCGATATATTGATGCAGCACCGAATCTTCTACAAACTCATAGCGCTCTAGAATTTGAATCGGTTTGCACTGACGCAGCAGCGATACTGAACGAGCAATTCGCGGCTGATCACCAGCATTAGCCTCCCCTAACAAAATCAAGCAAACCTGTTGGCAAACTTCATCAGGCAACAGTTCCAAGCTTTCCAGTAGTGGATATATCCCTTTACGGGCAGTCAGCGCACCAAACAGGAGAAATACAGTGCGATCGCCCTCAATTTCTAACTGCTGGCGGAGTTCGACCCCAGAACCGGCCGACTGGTAAGCCAAATCGACCGGATCGGCTAGCGCACAGACCTTGACATGGGGGGGCGGCGTGATATGGCCTGGTGCAATCGGGTCGAGGGAAAACAGCGTGCGAAACTGGGGATGGCGCAGCGCAGCGCCGAGGATCAGGCGATCGCGCCAGGCCTGTAGGCGATCGCGCCAGGTTTGGGGGCGGGGGCTAAAGGTGTAGTAATGGAATGTAGGGCGAAAGTAAATCCCTGAAACAGGGCAAGGAAACGATAGTCCAGCTGCCATTGGCAAAAGACAGGTGTCTAGATAGAGCATCAGCGCATGGTCAGCTTGCAGCAGTTGGGCATACCTGGCAAACAATCGCCATTCCTGGAAGTTGCGAAGGTTGCGAGCAATGCCAGAACTGCGAGATTTCAGCGCAGTCTGTTCAGCTTCGGTAATCGCCACAAACTGAACAGAGGCACCCTGGCTGCACTGCCGCACTACATCGGCATGAACCTTGAGGAACTGGGGCGACACGACGAAAAAGAGCGTTCCCAGGGGCGATCGCGCCGTCCAACCTTTACACAGGTGCAAAATATAGTGTGGATGATGACCGTAGATCGACAGGTCAAAACAAACCAGGCTGAACTCTAGGTCTGTAGATGGGATCTGCATGGGAAGTGTGGTTATGCAGGGGGCATTCGAGCCAGTAAGTCTTGGTAAAGCTCTAGATAGCGACAAGCTTGTAACTCAAGTGAAAAGGCGTGTTCAGCTTTTTGGCGAGCAGCCACTCGCAGTGATTGCTCCGAATCGGAATGCTCCAAAATCCAGCGGATTCCTTGGGCTAAGTCCTCAATCTCAAACGGGTTGGCAAGGTAGCCATTGTGCTGATGATCCACAATGTCCGCCAGTCCCGTGCCTTTGAACGCAACGACCGGCGTGCCGCAGGCCATCGCCTCAGATGCCGTCTGCCCAAACGCTTCTTGTAGCGATGGCGCTACAAATACATCCGCAGCGGAATACGCCAAGGCTAATGTAACGTCATCGCTGAGATGTCCCAGATAACGGGCAGGAAAACCCAAATCAACAGGAAACTCCGGTTTGGAGGAGCCGAACACCACGACTTCAGCTTGCGAATTCAGTTCAGTCTGAGCAAGTTGCTGTAACGCGGGCTGCAATAGCTGAAATCCCTTACGCCGATCCTGGGTAGCGCTAATGGCCCCGAACAGGATCAGCTTCTTATCTGGCGGCAGGTTGAGGGCGAATCGGGCCGCCTGGCGATCGATCGGCTTATACGTTTGCGTATCGAGGCAAAAGGGAATAATCTCGATACGCAAGTCTTTGAACAGGGTACTGGCACGAGCGCACTCTGCGAGCCACTGCGTTGGGGAAACAATCGTCAAGTTGAGATCCTTCCACGCCTTCGCTTTACGCTGCCAGGTGCGACGAGATAGGTCATTTTCGCTGGTGCTGCCGAGATGGGGACAGCTTCCGCAAGCCTGGGTGTAGCGATCGCATCCCTGCGTGTAGTGGCAGCCGCCAGTGAACGGCCACATATCCATCAGCGTCCACACGATCGGCTTTGGGATGCGCGTCAAGCTTTCAATAGGCAAGTAGCTATTTAAAATCCAGTGAAGATTAATAATATCAGGGTTAAGCTGCTGGATACGGGGAGAGATTCGGTTGGGCGTACGCTGGATGTCAAAAACTGATTTGTTGACGTGGGGATAGGGACGCAGCGCTAGTCCATCTATTTCAGCACGAAGGCGACTCGCGACTTGTCCCAGTAGGGTCTTTGGAGACAAGACAGTGCGATCGCCACTGGTGCTTTTTTGCACAAGCATCCAGGAATCTGCTCCGAGCGATCGCAACCCCTGATGCACCCGGTAGGCTGCCCGCGCTGCGCCGCCAATGGTGTCAAAGGTGCTGAGATGTAAAATTTTCATGCTCAGGCAGCCTCTTCATAGTTTTCTCGACGCATGACCATTTCTGGACCGCGCCCCCGAAGAGCATTGGCAACAAAGCGCAAGTAGGTTTTGAAGCTATCCACATAGGGGGCGATCGCATCGCCTGTCATCAAAATGCGCGGGTTTATGGAAGCGTGAAGTTTGGGTGCGTTTGCTGCATAGAGTGGCTTGTACTGAGCCGGATAAAAGTGTGCCGTTAGCGACTTGCGGCTATGTTGTGGATTAGTATTTTTGTAGGCTCCGTGAATGGTGTAAGGGTGCCAGAATAAAACATCCCCTTTTTCTAAGGGAAAAGCCTTATATTGATAGTCGCTATTGTGAATCAGCGTGATAATTTCCTTGCGATAGTCTTCATGATCACTAAAATTTTTGGCATTGGCTCTGGAAATTACTCGTCCCCTATGGCTTCCGGGTAAAACAAAAAAGCAGCCTGCATCTTCTTGAATATTTTCTAATGCATACCAGGCTGCAACCATATTGCCGGGTGGATCAGCATCTAGGTAATAGTGATCTTGATGCTCGATTGTGCCAGTTGACTTATCAAACAGCATATTTTGTATCATCACATGAGCGCGATCGCCCGATAAAACGCTCAGAATCTCGGCCACCGTTGGGTCAACCAAGCAGCTTTCAATAGCGCGAGATAGTCGAGGCGAAAACTTCAAATTCGCAGGATTTAGCATCGAGTTTTCAATAAATCCTGCTTCGGTAAGGCGAGGGCGGGTGGGGATATGGGTATCCTGGCTGTTGAAGACAAACAGGCGATCGCGCTTCTTTTGCTCAACCAGATCCAGCAATACGTCAATCTTGTCAAGCTTCAAGGCCTTGCAAATAATAACATAACCTTGCTCTCGGTAATACTGTTGAATCTCCTTCGGCTGGTTAACTGAAAATTTTGCAATTGACATGATGTATTTCCAGGAATAGACTGCAAGCTATTTTTATGAAGCACCGGAAGAACATTGCCTGAACAAATCAAGAAATCATTAGCATTCTGATTCATTCACCACCCTCAAAATGCCAATCAGGATTAACCATACTGTAAGGGGTTCAGAGGCTAGCAGATCAAGGTCGCGGAAAACCAAGGGAACTAACAGAAATGAAGTTACTTTACCTTAAATCACTTTTTTGCCAAGCATGCGTAGCAGTTTCGCTCTGGCACGGGTCATTAAGCTAGGGTCAAACAGGGTATCTTGCTCAAACTTGTCAGCCGCTCGATTACGAATTAAATAAGGCGGATGCTTAAGAGGAAACTGCATTGTTTCCGTCTGCATATTGGCATACTGGCTTCGCTCGCTCGTCGTTGTTGTATGTGTTGCATCTTCGCCAAAGCCAATATTGGAAACTAAATTTACACCTGGCAAAATACTTAAACCATTCTGCAACCAGCTAGACAACAGCCAGCGATAAGCCCAAGAAGCAGACTGATACCTTCGCTCGTAAACTGACTGAAAGATACTAGTCCAATAACCAACAGAGCGAGAATCCCCCAGTATATCTTCCAGAAGATTTTCAGACTTTACCATCTCCCAATTAAGCATGTCATAATCGAAGTATTTCCATGCTCGACTCCATGTTGCCCATCCCCAACAGTGAGCATAGCGAGAGAAATAATAGCTAAATTTAGTTGAATTGCGTCCAAACTGAACATTTTTTCCGCATATGGACATAACTCTAGCATCGTCTCGATAGCGGTCTAAAAGTTCTTCACAGAAAGAAAAGAAACTGGAGTGAGGGACACAGTCATCTTCCAGAATAATTGCCTCATCAACTAACGAAAATACCCAATCCAGACCAGATGCGACTCGCTTTCCACAGCCTAAATTATGTTCCGAATAGTTTTTTAGGATTTCACATTCCCAATCAACCTGATCGATGATTGCACGAGTTTGAGAACACCTCTTTGCATCATTAATATTCTCACTTCTCGGCCCATCTGCAATCACAAAGAGCTTTTCAGGTTTAGCTTGACGAATTTTATCAAGCACTTTCAGGGTCTTATCTGGTCGATTAAATATAATAATTGCCACAGCTTTTTTCATGATTCTAGCCAGTCTAAAACGGTTTATTCCGTCGCAAATCAAATCCAAAAGATTAAACTATCCCAAAATGGTCTTTTGAATCAAAGATTTGGCAATAGCAGAGTTTTTCTGATAAGAATCAACAATAATTTCATTCAAGGATGGCATTTGTCTCTGCAACAAGTCATCCAGCCTCTGCCGTACAAATGTATCTTTATCATGAATATCTAGTATCAAGGATTCCATACTATAATCAATAAAAATTCCTGATATTTTCGTATGCCTTTTTGAGTCTATAACAGCCACAGGCAGAGATCCAAAAGCCATAGAAAACATTAGGACATGAAGCCTATTGCTAAAAGCAAGACATGAACTTGAATACACCTTTTCCATATCTCTTGCTGTCACTCTAGAGTCCAGAAGATCAACTTTATGCGTGCTTTTGTAGCGCTCATATATCAACTTTGACATAGATTCATCGCGCTCAACTTGATGGCAAACCAGAATCTTCTTTGATAGAACGTTCGAAGCATATTCTACAATTCCATCTATCTTGGAGAATAGTAGATTTTGATATTCTTGAGCGTCTAAATGCTGACCCAAGAAACCAGGAGTTGAATCTCGGAAGCTAAGAATTACAAACTCTCGAGACTCAATAGAGGGCCTTTCTCGCGTATATCGTGTTTCCATTAACCAAGCTAAATCAGGAAAATATACTGTATTCTGGATTCCTATACTTTCGGCATAGCTTTTTGACGAGCTGTCTCTTACAGAATTAAAGTACGTTAGTCTAGACTGCCATCTTTCTAGGCTTTCCCGTCTTCCCCAAAAGGGGCCAATGGAGCAACCAAAACGGCAACGTCTGACTCCAGACAAGTAGATCAGGGTCGAGTTTATCAATATTCTGAAAAAAACACCTCCTAGCACTTTCATATCTCCATAACTGTGTCCAGGATTGATAATCACAAAGGTATTTTTTTTGAACCCGGACAGCCTTCTGATACCTGCCAAGATAATGCGAACACGAAATTTACTTCTGGATTCCTCAATAATTTCCTCTGGTAGCAAGCCAAGTTCTTGTCTGTACCATTCTGGAACACCATTGACATTGACTACCAGTCGTGCATAATTCCTCACTTCTGATATCAGAATCTTATTAATGAGGAGATCGCCAAGATTATCAAATTGAGTTATTGCACTATAGAAGGCCAAAGCTTTGCTTGGGCTATCAATCATCTTTTTCATAAGTCTTATATTTCAGCCTAGTATTTCCTGCGTAAGCTAATAATTTTCAGAATTCTCAAGAGGCAATAATTTCCCTATATTTTCCAGATCTTAAAACTTTTCCAGTCTCCAATAGATAGACTCGATTGCAATGTTCTACTGTCGATAAGCGATGGGCAATAATAATTATTGTTTTCTTACCTGACAGTGCTTGAATTGCTTCGCTTACCTTCTTTTCGGTCTCGTTATCCAAGGCAGAAGTAGCTTCGTCGAGTACCAGCACTTCTCGCTCATGATAGAGCGCTCTGGCAATGCCGATTCGCTGTCGCTGTCCACCGGAGAGCATCACGCCGCGCTCTCCGATGCGAGTATGAATGCCTTTGGGGATCTGGGCAATCAGTTCCTCTAACTGAGCAGCGGCGATCGCCTGCTCTAACCTTCTATAGTCAATCAGATGATCCGGAACCCCAAAGGCAATATTTCGTTCGATCGTGTCGTCTAACAGGAAAATAGATTGTGGAATGTAGCCCACCAAGTTTTGCCATGCTCGCAAATCTCGGTAAATAGACACCCCATCAACGGTAATATCTCCACTTTGAGGCGTAAGCAAACCTAAGATAATATCGACCAACGTGGTTTTGCCTGCTCCAGATTTTCCGATAAACGCAATCGATTCTCCCTTTTGAATCTCTAACGATACATCGTTAATTGCTGGGTCTAAAGACGTTGAGTAGCGATAAACCACATTCGATAATCGAATCTGCTGCTGAAAGTCCATCGCAACTGTATGGTTCAAAGCTCTTTCCCTAGACCCTAGGCTGCTATTGCTAGATACAGAGAACCGTTGTTCAATTTCCTTCAGATCAGCATATAAAATATCCGGGACGTGGCGAGTGCTTTGCAGATTACCAATGGTAGACATGAGTTGGCTAGCGGCAGGCACCAGGCGAATCGAAGCAACTGCAAACACACTGAGGCTAGAAATTAGTAGATCTGTGCTACGAGATAGAAAAAGCTGTGAAATTGCAATGAATGACACGATAAACACAACTAACACTGTTTCAATCAAAATGCGAGGCAACATGTCAAAGCTTGCAGCAAAGGAAGCCGCCTGAGCATATTGCTTTGCATTGCTAGCCATTTGCGCTTCAAAGTAGGGCGCACAGCCAATAACACGAGTTTCTTTAAATCCACCTAGCCCATGATTGAGCGTCTTAATAATGCCTTGCAGTGCCTCTGAACTCTTTCGTCCCCAGCGCTTTAATCGATGTCTCATGAAGTAAATCAGCAGCACAACAGGCAGCAATGCGGAAAGGGTTGCGGCTAAAAGAAGCAAATCTGTTGCCGCCATTAAGACAAATAGAAAAACTAGAATAAACAGATTTGAAACGCCGTACAGCAAGGACAGTAGAATCTTGTAACAGAACTCCTGCGTTTCGAGTGTGATATTCTTAATTAGACTTGATGAGTTTTTGGAAATGAAGTAATTGTAATCACTATAAAGATAGGCATGATTTAAAGTCTGAATCATGTTAGCCCTATGCATATGGCTGAACTTAAGAATATACAGCTTAGAAAAGAAGTAGAGTGCTGACTTCAGAATAAAAGTTACAGCTATGAAAATACAGAGAAAAGTAATCACGCCTCTTGTAGAAGATATCCTTAAAGCACCAAATATTCCTGACAGAGCAGAATTCTGCTCAATAATTTGTGGATCTGAAACAATTGTAAAAAAGGGCCCGAGCATCCCAATTCCCAGAGTTTCAGCAAGTGAAGAAATAGTAAATACCAGAAATAACAGCGGGATCTGCCTCTTTGAATTCCCTAAAATAAACCAGATCTTCTTCAAGTATTGCAGCATAGGAAGGTAGTGCGATTCTTAATTCTTCTAGAGCTTTCGGCTCATTAGCTTTAAATTAAAAGCTTTGGTACTCAAGCTAGCTTTCTAACTCTAAACTGGTGCTCTCCAAAAAATAAACAGCGTGATCGCCCTTCTGCCTCTCGAAGGCAAGTTAACAGAATGCAACATGAACTCGAAGCCTTCTGTATCCAAGTTCATGAAGGCTTCGTGGAAATCCGGAGTATTCGAAAATTTGCTGATGCGGTGTTTGGTTTGTCCAGATTTTCGGAGGGTGCTTTTCGCGACGCTTTGCTGAGGGCAGATGTGCTGAGGATCTGAAGATGTGCTGAGGATCTGAAGAGGATTAGGGGGTGATGAGCAGGAAATTGTGGGGCGATCGCCCGCTGCTCCAGAAAAAATCGACCCCTGCCGTTAATCCGACTTTCCGTAAAAATCCGGGCCCGAATGCGGAAAAGCGTAAATATCTAACAGAACCCATGTCGTCTGAGCAACCGACCGATTTTGGGAATCTATCTCAGCATTCGGAACGTTGTTGTCAAGCCTCCCACAGATTCTCAGCAGCCTATGAAAAGCGAACCCAACTTTCAACCCAATTCCAATCCCCAGCGCTTTGGCTGGCCCACGTCAGAACCTGTTCTGGCCAGGCTAGAGACAGTCGATCAGGGTACTATCAATAGCGCTGCGGGAGAAGAATCCTGGAATATCGGCTGGGTCTTTGCAGCGCTGCGGCGACGCGCCCCAATTATCCTGGGCGTGGCTACTGGCACTACAGCAGCCGCCGCGTTTTTGATCTTGAACCAGGCAAACAACACGCCACCGTCTTACATCGGCAGCTTTGATTTACTCGTAGAGCCAGTTACCAGCGATGTCCAAGCCAGTCGCCAAACAACGGCTGCCCAGGTTGACGGAGTTGGCAGCACAGACGTGAGTCGGCCAAGGTTAGACTACCCTACTCAAATTCGGATTCTCCGCAATCCGCAACTGATCAAGCCCCTAGTCGATCGCCTCCAGGCGCGTGATCCCAACTTGACCGATGAAGTTGCGCGGCAGATTTTGGAGCGGCGGCTTGTGGTGGAACGTCTCAGCAACCGCATCGGCAACAGAGACGAAAACACGAAAATTATCCGAGTCTCCTATCAAGATAGTGATCCAGCAGTGGTGCTGGCTGCGCTGGAAGAGCTTTCAGGTAATTACTTAAAATACGCCCTAGAGCAGCGCCAAACCAGCATTGGGCAAGCAGTACAGTTCATTGATGACCAGCTTCCGGCATTGCAGGAGCAGGTCGATCGCCTCCAGGCACGGCTGCAGGCCTTTCGAGAGCGCAACACGCTGATTGATCCGGCTCTGGAGGGCACGCAACTGACGCAGCAGTCGGGCACTTTGCGGCAAGAGCGACTGGCCGCAAATACCAACCTGGTCGAAGCGCGATCGCGCTATGCGGCCCTAGCTGCGAACGATCCCGTCGCCATCCTCAGCCAAGCACCCGAATATGGCACGCTGCTGGGACTGTTTCAGCAGTATGAAGCAGAACTGGCCACCGAGGCCGCTCGCATGACCGACCTCAACCCCGACATGCAGTATCTCCAGGAGCGGCGCAACAACATCCAGCAGTTGATTAACCGCGAAGCGCGGCGCGTGTTGGATAAAGTCGAAGACCAGATCCGTGTGCTAGAAGACCGAAACCGGGCGATCGCCCAGTCCGAGAGCCAGATTCAGCAGCAGATCCGCAATCTGCCTGCCGCCGCCAACGAATACGACGAACTCCAGCGGCAGCTCAACATTGCCACTGGCATTCTCACCGAGTTTTCGGCCCGGCAAAAGGCGCTCCAGGTCGATGCTGCCCAGGAGCAAACCCCGTGGGAGCTGATCAACCCCCCAACCCTGCTGCGTAATGCGAACGGCGATCCAACCAACATCGCCAGCATCAACGTTAGCCAGTATTTGCTTCTCGCAGCATTGTTAGGGTCGCTGCTGGGCGTTGGCGTGGGGCTGCTGATCGAAATCCTGGCCGATCGCTATCACGCGCCGGATGAACTGAAGATGGGGGCGAGGCTGCCTGTGCTGGGGCAAATTCCGCTCCAGCCGATGCCAATTTTCACGGCTGACCAGCAGCTCTCGCCGTTGTTTCTGGAATCATTCCAGTCCTTGCTAACGCGGGTGAATTTGCTGAGTGCGTCGCAGCCGCTGCGATCGCTCGCCATTAGCTCCGCTACACCGGAGGAAGGCAAATCCACCGTGGCGCTGTATCTGGCGCAGGCGGCGGCCTCGCTGGGGCAGCGGGTGCTGCTGGTGGATGCCGATTTGCGGCGACCGACGCTGCACGAGCGGCTGAGCCTGCCGAATGATCTAGGCTTGACGGATTTGCTGAGCGACAACGATGTGTCGCTAAAGCAGGTGATCCGGCGGCGATCGCCCGACTCCTCGCTCTACATCATCACCGCAGGCTCAATGGCTCCCAACCCCATCCGTCTGCTCACGTCGCCCCGGATGCAGGAAGTCGCCCGCCAGTGCGCTGGTCTGTTTGACCTGGTGATTTACGATACACCGCCGATTCTGAACCTGGCAGATTCCAGCGTTGTCGCCGCCTACACCAACGGCACGCTGATCGTCGCCAGCCTGGGTCAGGTGCAGCGCAAGCAATTGTCCGACGCGCTGGAAACCTTCCGCGTGTCGAACCTGCCGATTTTGGGCATTGTGGCGAACCGGGTGCGGGTCAACGAGAAAGCAGTCTATTCTGCTTATACGAGGGTTTAAGGGAGAAGAACGAAGAACGAAAAACGAAGAACGAAGTTTGCGCCTCCCTCACTCTGGCGGCGGCAGGGGCGCAACGGGTTCGGTCGATTTTTGCAGGATCAGGTTTAGGTCATAGCGAGTCGTGCGATCGCCCTCAATGGCAGTGGTAATGCCGAGCGATCGCATTCCTGTTAGAAAAATCTCGGCCCCATTCGGCAGATTGGGCAGTGGAAAGGGGGTGTCGCTCGTCAGCAGCCGCTCAATATCGATAAAAAATTGCCCGTTTTGATTGTTCAGAGAGGTCGTGGTGGCGGCCAAAAAGTCTGGATCGGTAGACAGGGGCGTTTCGGACTGGGGCAGCAGGCTGGGAAGCGTGCCCGTACCCAGAGTCAAAAAGGCGGTGTTGTTATTCAGCCAGCCGTGGGTTGCGTTGATCGAGCCAAAGGGCGATGCCCAGCCCACCACGGGTTGCCCACCCACCTCTGCTCGGGTAACGCGAAACCGATAGCGACTGCCCATCACCTCGTCTAATTTGGCAAGGGAGGCCTCTGCTGCGGGGCGATCGCTCGTTTCCGCCACCCAGGCCAGCGACAGACGACGTTCGCCCGTCGCATCGGGCTGCGGCAACAGCGCCAGAGCAAATTCACCATTCATCCAGTCCACCAGATCCGTTTCCAGGTTCAGCCCAGTGGTGCTGAGCAGCCCTTCGCGCAGCATGTTGGGGTTCAGCGGATTGCGGGGATTGACTACGCTGCCCTGCTGGCTATAGCCCTGCCAAAACTGCTGGAAGCTGCTGCCCGAAACCACCATCAGCGCATCGTCTGGCAATCGCTTCGGCAAATCTCCGGCATTGTTGATCACCCGATAGCGATTCTGACTGTCGGCGGGTAGCCAGTTAAAACCCCGCAGTTGCACCCCCGTTTCGGTAAGACGGGCACTGGCGACTAGACCCTGATTGTTTTGCAGGGGCGTTAGGCCCAACAGCGGTGCTGGCTGGATAGAATTCGCAGCGGCGATCGCCTTTGCCTGGGGCCCGTTGACATACAGCCGCGCAAAGGGTTCAGGCACGGCCGTTTGCGCCAGGGCCAGGGAATAATTCGGCAACTGGGTCAGCGCCTCGCCGCCCTGATAGGTATCGATCGCCCGTTCAATCGCCGAAGCCGTGTCCGACAACAGCACCAGGCGATCCTCCAGCACCGCCGCGCTGAGGGTCTGTCCTTCGGTTCCTGCGAGGGTGCGGAGGGCAATGCCCTTGTGGCTGCGAGCAGGGGCAGATGCGCCCGCCCCCAGTCGCGACAGGCTTTGCTGTGCCTTTTCGACATCTTCGATCGGCAAGATCCAGAGGGCAGGCGGTTTTTCGGTTTCCGCAGCCGGAGCCAGCAGCACCAGCGTCACCTCGTCGCCCACCCAGGGCTGAATGTCCTGAGCATAGCGATAGCCCTTGGACGTGAGCAGGCGATCGCGCCAGTTCACCAGCGCTTGATCGAGTCGGGCGCGGGTCTGGGGCGTGCCAAATTCACGCAGTTGTCGCCACTGGGCCGGGCGGGTAGAAATCGACAGCGCCAGCAGCGCATCGCGGGGGGCGGCTTCCAGCCCAGCGGGTACATCGGAGACTGCGCCCGGTTTGGGCTGGCGAGAGAGCCAGTAGCCCAGCCCGCCGCCTGCAATTAGGGCGATCGCCGCCCCAGTCACCAGCCACGCCCCCGCACCGTTTCCCTTGGGCTTTTTTTGATTCATGTCTTTCTTTCCTTTCATGCCGATGCTGCCATCAGGATAGCGAGGAAGCGGGGCAATGCAGACGGCTTTCGCTCCAATCGCTTTGCTGTAGCATGGGGTTGCACGCATCGCAAAGGAGCAGGTCAACTCGTGGCGTTTGCAATCGGTCTGTTGGCATTTTTCATCACGCTGGCGCTAGTGCAAGCGGTGGTCTACTTCCCGATTGTATTGGTCAACCATTTGTTCCATTGGCCCGCGTGGCTGGCGATCGCCCTCGGCGCGATGCTCTTTTCCTGGCTGCTGGGAGAACCGTGGGACGAGCCGTTTTAGAGCGAATGATTGACTCAGACGCAGAGAACTGAATCATGGTAGGTAAACCTCCACCATCAGCATTGCATATCGGGAGAAATCAAAGATTTTGGAAGTTAGGGCGATCGTCCCCAGTCACACAAAACTCGGAGTTCTGAGCCATCCTTCAGGCAAGAGCCTTATTTTGGCTTTAGAACTCCGAGTTTTAGCCCAGCGATCGCGCCCAGTCACACAAAACTCGGAGTTCTGAGCCAGTCTTCAGGCAGAGCCTTCATTTTGACTTTAGAACTCCGAGTTTTAACAAGCGCCTAACGCCAATTAAGCCTCACTCTCTTGCTCAACCGCTTCCGCCTTCCGCTTCCGCAGTGCCATTGCACCCATGCCAACCAAACCAGGCAACAGAGCCGGAGTCGGAATGGAGTCAGGGTTCACAACCGTCCCATTCCTTGCCTGAAAGACATAACGTCCGTCTACAGTTGAGTTCAAGCGATTAGCAATTAGACTGTTTGAACCACCATCTAAGAATGCTCCGTTAATAGCTGATCCGGGAAGCTCAAACGCCGTGTTAACTCCGTTAGAATAGCCCACCCGTGCAGAAAACCCGCCTAAACCATTATCGCCGCTGCTGGCATCACCTGTTTCCCACTGGATTTGGTCGTAGTTAAATTCAATGTCAAAGTTACCTGCACCCGTGTCAGAACGATCAATTAGCACAAGCTGGAATGTGTTTAGTTTGTCAGTCTGATTGCTGAAATACCCTACTCCGGGCCAATTAACACCGAATGCTGTACGTCCATCTACGGTGCCAGTACCAAAGGATACGATACCGGAACCAGATCCACGGGTGTCTACATCTGCAAAGAACGGCGCAATGATTGGGGTGCTGGTGGACAGAAGGTTAAATGGAGTGAAAGTACCCAACGCGGCATTAAACGTTACGTTTCCGTTGTTGTTAACGAACAAGTCAGAGTAGGTACTTCCGAAGAAGTCAATTGAAAACCCAATACCTACTGCTCCTGTGGAACCATCATCGTTTGCAAGAAGCGTGTTGGCATTAAATACCCCTATACGCACAGCTGCAGCACTAGCCGATTCAGTAAGGGATATTGTTGTTGCCAAAAGAGCCATTAAACCGAGACTAGCACTGATCAATCTTGCTACTGACTTGGATTGACGCGAAGAAAAAGTAGCTATCATTTGTACTCCTAATAAGTCAAGATAAGTCAAGGTGAATGGTAGGAGTCCCTGAGAGCTATAGCAATTTCTAGCCTAGTGAGGCGTATTTTGATTAATCTATTCAGTGAATTTACTTTACCCTTAACTCAAATGCGACCCTACTCACTAGATCTTAGACAAAAAATTATTGATGTCTACATTGAAGGGAATACGTCGCAACGTCAAATCGCTCAACAATTTCGAGTTGCTTACAGTTTCGTGCGAAAGCTGATCAAACAATATCGGGAAACAGGTGAGATTGCCCCCAAACGCCGCACTGAGCAAACGCCAACCAAATTAAGTAATGAGCAACTAGAGATCCTAAAAACGATTGCTGAATCAAATCATGACGCGACATTGGCAGAGTTGTGTGACTTGCTGGAACAAAGGGTCGGTTGCAAAGAACGGCGCAATGATTGGGGTGCTGGTGGACAGAAGGTTAAATGGAGTGAAAGTACCCAACGCGGCATTAAACGTTACGTTTCCGTTGTTGTTAACGAACAAGTCAGAGTAGGTACTTCCGAAGAAGTCAATTGAAAACCCAATACCTACTGCTCCTGTGGAACCATCATCGTTTGCAAGAAGCGTGTTGGCATTAAATACCCCTATACGCACAGCTGCAGCACTAGCCGATTCAGTAAGGGATATTGTTGTTGCCAAAAGAGCCATTAAACCGAGACTAGCACTGATCAATCTTGCTACTGACTTGGATTGACGCGAAGAAAAAGTAGCTATCATTTGTACTCCTAATAAGTCAAGATAAGTCAAGGTGAATGGTAGGAGTCCCTGAGAGCTATAGCAATTTCTAGCCTAGTGAGGCGTATTTTGATTAATCTATTCAGTGAATTTACTTTACCCTTAACTCAAATGCGACCCTACTCACTAGATCTTAGACAAAAAATTATTGATGTCTACATTGAAGGGAATACGTCGCAACGTCAAATCGCTCAACAATTTCGAGTTGCTTACAGTTTCGTGCGAAAGCTGATCAAACAATATCGGGAAACAGGTGAGATTGCCCCCAAACGCCGCACTGAGCAAACGCCAACCAAATTAAGTAATGAGCAACTAGAGATCCTAAAAACGATTGCTGAATCAAATCATGACGCGACATTGGCAGAGTTGTGTGACTTGCTGGAACAAAGGGTCGGTGTTCGGATTGGCGTTTCGACGATGTTTCGTATGTTAGAGAAACTGAACTTAACCCTTAAAAAAAACGCTGTATCCCGACAAAAAGGAAACTGAACGGGTGCAAATCGAACGAGTCAAATTTTGGCAACTGGTTCGAGGATTCCTGGCTCAAGACTTAATCTTTATTGACGAATCAGGAGTGAACCTGGCTTTGGCTCGACTCCGGGCACGTGCCCCGAAAGGAAAACGAGCCCATGGCAAGCGTCCCAGCAAACGAGGGAAACGGGTCTCGATTCTTGGTGCAATTAGCCTTAAAAAGGTAATTACCTATTCCAATCTCATCGGTTCAGTCGATGGACTTACCTTTGAAGCCTTCATTTCCCAGAGACTCGTTCCTAAGTTGTGGAAAGGGGCATGTGTCATCATGGATAACTGCTCGATTCATCTTGGTGAAGAAGTTAGGAGGTTGATTGAGGATGCAGGTGCTAAACTGATGTTTCTACCGCCGTACTCGCCGGACTTTTCACCCATCGAGAATTGCTTTTCAAAGATTAAGAGTATTCTGCGCTCCCTTGGGGCACGGAGCTATCTTGATCTAGACAAAGCCATTGAGGAGTCCTTCTCCCAAGTGTCATTGAATGACCTACAGAATTGGTTCTCCCATTGCTGTTACTATGCCTCGCCAGAATGAAAAACGCTATAATTTATGAAGCAAATCTTAAGAAGCCTGAAACTCTTGGCATGTGTGGCTTTGAGGTCATGCTTGCCCAGGAAAAGCGGTTTCTCGGAAATCCTTGATTAACAAGGCTTTCAGGCTCCTTTACAAATTAGCTCTGAAGCGTGACCAGCAGAAGCTAGACCAATTTGGCTTTTAAAGTTTTGATTTTAGTGGGTAGAAGCTTGATTCTGAGTGCTTGTGGGCATAACGCCATGCGAATCCCATTGATTCGATCGAGATGGCGTAGACTTCACAGCACTGGAAATGGATGACGTGGAAGATGCTTGCCCAAAAGGTCTTTTGGTTCCGGTCAACACTGTTCACAGTTTTACTCCCCCCCCCGAAATAATCTAGTGTTTCCGTAGTTCTTCAGGGAAACCTTAATAAAGGCTGCGAGTTTCTACGTAGTAAGTTCATAAAGCAGGTGTTGGGTGCTTTCTGTATCGTAAAAAGCATGGATGATGGGAACGGGGCGATCGCGCTTCTACCCATGACGAACTTAGTGCGATCGCCATCGCCAAATCGTCACCATTCTCGATACTCAAGTATAATTAATCCAAAATTCCATCAATAACTTCCAGCGGTAAATTCTATGGTGGCAGACTCTCTGAAATGGACAACCAGAGACCTTGAAGTCATGCCCGATGATGGGGGCTGGAAGCGCTATGAGATTGTGGATGGAGAGCTTTACGTGACCCACGCCCCTCATATTCGCCATCAAGGTGCTGCCAATCGGATTAGCACACGGCTCGAAGTTTGGTCAGACGAAACAGGGTTAGGTCATGCCTACCAAACGCCCGGTCTGGTGTTTACGCCGACGGATGCGGTGATTCCTGATGTGGTGTGGGCGAGTCATCAGCGGTTGGAAACTGGAATCGATCAGGCAGGACATTTCATCATCGCCCCAGAACTGGTCGTGGAAATTCTTTCAGAGGGGGCGCAGAATCAGCAACGAGACAAAGAATTCAAACTTAAGCTCTATTCGCTATACGGAGTGCAGGAATATTGGATTGTGGATTGGCAGGCTCAGGCGATCGCAGTGTATCGCCACAGTGAAGGAATGCTGCGTCTGGTTGGGACGTTCTCGCCGCAGGATGAACTCACTTCGCCGCTGCTACCGGGGTTTTCGCTGCGGGTTCAGGCGGTTTTTCAATAGCCTTAGCTCTCACGCAAGACAGTTAGCCACCTTAACCGGGCTGAGACTGCCGCTGACGAATCGCGTCGAGAGTGCCTGCCGGAATTGCGTCGATGAGTTGGCGGGTATAGGGCTGCTGGGGCTGGCGATAGATCTGCTCTGCCGGGCCGATTTCCTCAATGCGCCCGCGATTCATCACCATAATGCGATCGCTCATAAATTTCACCACGCTGAGGTCATGGGAAATAAAAATGTAGGTCAGCTTAAATTCGTCCTGCAATTCCTTCAGCAAATTCAGCACCTGCGCCTGCACCGACACGTCCAGCGCCGAAACCGACTCATCGCACACAATAAAGCGCGGGTTTAGCGCCAAAGCGCGAGCAATGCAGATGCGCTGCCGCTGCCCACCGGAAAACTCGTGGGGATAGCGGTTGCTCCAGCGCGGGTCTAGCCCAACGCGCTCTAGCAGGTAAGCGACACGCTCCTGGCGGCTGCGGGCGTTGCCGATGTTGTGAATCTTCAGCGGCTCCAGCACGGCCGCACCAATGCTGATGCGCGGGTCGAGGGCGCTGAAGGGGTCCTGGAAAATAATCTGCATGTCGCGGCGAAGCTGCCGGAGCTGGCGCTGATCCAGATGCGTCACGTCTTGCCCGTCAAAGACAATCCGCCCACCCATCGTGGGAATCAGCCGCAGCAGCGCCCGCGACAGGGTAGATTTGCCGCAGCCCGACTCGCCCACCAGCCCCAGCGTTTCACCCGGATACACCTGAAAGGTCACGCCGTTGACCGCCAGCAGATAGCGCTGGGTTCTGCCAAACAGGCCGCGCACCGGAAAGCCGACTTCCAGATTTTCCACAGACACTAAGGGCGATCGCCCCTGCAAGGTAGCCAGCCGCTCCTGGCTCTCGGCATCGGTAATCTCGTCGCTCAACTGGCGCTGGCGTTCCCGATCCATCGGCTTTTCGGTAATGGCGATCGCCCCGTCGGGCCCGGTCTCCACCTCCATAAAATCTGCCACCGTCGGCAAAAACCGCAGGCGACGATCCGGCTGGGGACGACACGCCAGCAGCCCCCGCGTATAGGGATGCTGGGGGTTAGAAAAAATGTCCATCACCGGGCCCATCTCCATCACCCGCCCGCGATACATCACCGCCACCCAGTCGGCAATTTCAGCAATAATACCTAGGTCGTGGGTAATGAAAATAATGGACATATTGCGGCGATCGCGCAGTTCTCGCAGCAAGCCCAGAATCGTCGCCTGCACCGTCACATCCAGCGCCGTCGTCGGCTCGTCGGCAATCAGCAGCACCGGATTGCAGGAAATCGCCATCGCAATCATCACCCGCTGGATTTGCCCGCCGGAGAGTTCATGCGGATAGCGGTCGAGCATCGCCTGCTTCTGACGGATCACCTCTTGCTGAATCTGGCGATCGCTCAGTTCCCGCTCCGTTATGCCCCCCCGTCCCACCGTGGGCACTCGCTTTTGCCAATCCTCCACCACGCGCCGCTCCAGTTCCGCATCGCTGGGCAACAGCCGCACCTCTTGCAGCAGCCCCATTGCCCGCCGCCGCGCCTCAGCTTCGGAAATATCCGTGTGCTGCCGAATCGCCTCCACGAGTTGAAACCCACACGTATAAACCGGGTTCAGCGAACTCATCGGCTCCTGAAAAATCATCGAAATCTTGCCGCCCCGCAGCCGTCGCCGCTGTTCCTCGCTCAGCGCCAGCAGGTTCACGGGTTCTGCCTCCGGCGACTCGCGAAACCAGATTTCGCCCGCCGTTACCCGCCCCGCCGGCCGCGGCAGCAGCCCCATCACCGCCAGCGACGTGACCGACTTCCCCGACCCCGATTCGCCCACAATGCCCAGCGTCTGTCCCGGCTTCACCTGCACCGAAATGTTGTCAACCGCGGTATTCAGCCGATCTTCGGTTTTGAACTGCACCTGCAAGTTGCGAACCTCAAGCACTGGCGCGAAATCAACGACATTTGGCATAGCGAACGATCCATAGGATCAGTGAGTTTGCAAAGATATCTGTAATTCTAGTGATTCTAGCAGCGTCGGCGAGAAATCCCCCACGCCTCCGTCCACACCTGCGATCGCGCCTTTGTTATGGATAGAAAGTTTGAGGTTAGACACCCCACTGCTCCAAAGGGTCTAGCAGTATTTTTTGTTTTTCAGAAAATTAAACATCGTTTGAGACTTGAGCCGTAATTTGCTACGGTTTATTACAGATAAATAAGCAAATGTTGGATTTTGTTTACAAAGCTCTTTGACGTTTTGGTTTCTTGACCCTAAATGACCTTTTACGGATTGCTCAGAGTGTTGGCCACGATTTCCCAGAGTGTTTGTACTTGAGAACTGGGCCAGGTTGGCAGTAGTGATTTAATGCTCACCGTTTGTTGACCTAGGCAGGGGCGATCGCCCATCTGCACCCCGCAGCCACACTCCGCATTAGCGTGCATCCACCAATTCTGTCAGGATTGTTCCATCAGGATAGTTCCATCAGGATAGATAGATGAACTGGACAAAGCGACCTGTATAGTAAGGTCAAGTTGAGTTTTGCTACGTCCGCCCCTTAGTCTAGATTGCTCTTGCAGGCAGGTAGTTTCATGTCATCGACCGTTGCACCCGACCAGGTTAATCGCATTGTCTGGAACCAGCACCACGACCCCTTCGAGGTACTTGGCCCCCACCAGATCACACAAGACGACAAAACGGTTTGGGTTGTTCGCGCCTATCTGCCAAATGCCGACGCAGCCTGGGTGGTTTGCCCCGAAGAGCGCACCGAGTACCCGATGGAAATCACTCACCATCCCCACTTTTTTGAGTGCCTCCTAGATCGTGCAGAACTCTCCAACTATCAACTCCGCATCAAAGAGGGCGACCACGAGCGGGTCACCTACGATCCCTACGCTTTTCGCTCGCCGCTGCTGACCGACTTCGACATCCACCTCTTTGCCGAGGGAAACCATCACCGAATCTACGAAAAACTTGGCGCACATCTCACCGAAGTCGATGGAGTCAAGGGGGTATACTTCGCCGTCTGGGCCCCCAATGCCCGAAACGTTTCCGTACTGGGTGACTTCAACTGGTGGGATGGCCGCAAACACCAGATGCGTCGCATAGGCAACGGCATCTGGGAGCTATTCATCCCAGGACTAGGCGTGGGCACGCACTACAAATACGAAATCAAAAACCAGGAAGGGCATATTTACGAAAAATCCGATCCCTACGGGTTCTTCCAAGAGGTGCGCCCCAAAACTGCCTCTATCGTGGCAGACCTGGAAACCTATGAATGGCAGGATCAAGATTGGATCGAAAAGCGTCGCCAGACCGATCCGCTAACCCAGCCCATCTCTGTCTACGAAGTCCACCTCGGTTCCTGGCTCCACGCCTCCTCTGCCGAACCCTACATCCGCCCTGATGGAACCGAGGAGCCGCCTGTCATTGTCGCCGACCTCAAACCGGGCGCACGCTTTCTGACCTATCGTGAACTTGCTGACAAGCTCATTCCCTACGTCAAGGAATTGGGCTTCACCCATATCGAACTACTGCCGATAGCCGAACATCCCTTTGATGGCTCCTGGGGATACCAGGTCACAGGCTATTACGCTGCGACCTCGCGCTACGGCTCTCCCCAAGACCTGATGTATTTCATCGATCAGTGCCATCAAAATGGCATCGGCGTTCTGGTAGATTGGGTTCCGGGTCATTTTCCCAAAGACGGTCATGGGCTGGCACTATTCGACGGCACACACCTCTATGAACACGCTGACCCGCGTAAGGGCGAACACAAAGAGTGGGGCACGCTGGTCTTCAACTACTCTCGAAACGAGGTTCGCAACTTTCTCGTTGCCAATGCCCTGTTCTGGTTCGACAAGTATCATATCGACGGCATCCGGGTTGATGCGGTCGCCTCCATGCTTTATCTGGACTATCAGCGCAAGCCTGGAGAATGGGTGACTAATCAGTATGGTGGTCGAGAAAACGTGGAAGCGGCAGACTTCTTGCGCCAGATGAACCACGTTATTTTCAGCTACTTCCCTGGCATCCTCAGCATTGCAGAGGAATCGACGACCTGGCCGATGGTGTCCTGGCCGACCTACGTTGGCGGGCTTGGGTTTAACCTGAAGTGGAACATGGGCTGGATGCACGACATGTTGGACTATTTCCACATGGACCCGTGGTTCCGCCAGTTCCACCAAAACAACATTACCTTCAGCATCATGTACGCCTTCAGCGAAAACTTTATGCTGGCGTTTTCTCATGATGAGGTGGTGCATGGAAAGAGCGCCATGATCGGCAAGATGCCAGGAGATGAATGGCAAAAATATGCCAACCTGCGATGCTTGTATACCTACATGTACACGCATCCGGGCAAGAAGACGCTGTTCATGAGCAACGAGTTTGGCCAGTGGAGTGAGTGGAACGTGTGGGGCGACCTGGAGTGGCATCTGCTGCAATACGAACCGCACCAAAAGCTGAAGCATTTCGTAAGCAAGCTCAACGAGTTCTATAGAAGTGAGCCAGCGCTCTACACGCAAGACTTTTCCTACGACGGTTTTGAGTGGATTGATTGCAACGACAATCGCCACAGCGTTGTATCTTTCATTCGCCAGAGCAAAGATCCTCAGGAATATGTGATTACGGTCTGCAACTTTACGCCCCAGCCTCACGCGCACTATCGTGTCGGCGTGCCGGAACCTGGATTCTATCGTGAGTTGTTTAATAGCGATTCGCGGGAATATGGCGGCAGCAACATGGGCAACCTGGGCGGAAAGTGGGCTGATGAGTGGTCGTTCCACGGCCGTCCTTACTCGATCGATCTTTGCCTGCCGCCGTTGGGGGTGCTAGTGCTGAAGGTCGATCGCAGCAAGACTCGCGAGATTGCGGGTTCGGAGCCTCCGGAGGAATCACTTTAGCGAATCTCCTGAGCCGGTTTTTGTGTCATTTACAGGTAGAGATTGATGGCGATCGCCCCCCATCGGGCTTTGCGTCCTGACAGGGTGCCGACAGGGTTCGTGTCCATTGTCGGCGCGGGCCCAGGGCTGCCAGATTACCTGACCTTGCAAGGGCGATCGCGCTTGGAGCGGGCTGAAGCGGTTGTCTACGATGCGCTTGTTTCTCAAGAGTTGCTCGACCTTGCGCCAGCAAACTGCCAGCGCATTCACGTTGGAAAGCGCGGGGGGCAGCCCAGCCTCAAGCAATCAGAAATCGATTGTCTTTTGGTTGACCTGTGTCAGCAAGGGCTGCAAGTTGTTCGGCTCAAAAGCGGCGACCCGTTCATCTTTGGGCGGACTGCGTCTGAAATTCATGCCTTGAACGCAGCAGGCTGTCACTTTGAAGTCATCCCTGGTATTTCCTCAGCCCTGGCAGGGCCCCTGTTGGCAAGTATCCCTCTAACAGACCCGGTGCTAAGCCGCAGCTTTGCTGTGGTGAGTGCCCATGAGCCAGATGCGCTCAATTGGCAAGCGCTGGCGGGGATCGATACGCTGGTCGTGCTGATGGGAACCCAGCAGCTTGCGGTCGTTGTGGAGCGGTTAATTGCCAACGGGCGATCGCCCCACACCCCCATCGCCATTATTCGCTGGGCCGGGCATCCTCAGCAGCAAGTGTGGACAAGCACTCTGGAAGCGGTCGTACGACAAACCGCCCACGAAGCGTTGTCACCCGCCGTCATTACAATTGGTGAAGTTGTTGCCCTCCGCCCCTATCTTGATCCCCCGTCCTCAGCCCAAAATGGAGTTAGCTCAGTTCCCTCGTCAGCTGCAATCGCGCCCGTGTCCAACTCCACCTTGCAGATAAATTCTCCAGCAGATCAGCCCATGCCGCTGCCCCTCTCCGGCAAAACAGTGGTAGTAACCCGCGCCGCAGGGCAATCTAGCTCCTTTACACAACTCCTGCAAGCCCAGGGCGCAACTGTGTTGGAAATGCCGACTCTGGAGATAGGCCCGCCCTCAAGCTGGGATGCCCTCGATGGGGCGATCGCCCATCTGCCCAAGTTCCACTGGCTGATCTTGACCTCAACAAACGGGGTTGATGCCTTCTTTCAGCGCCTGTTTGCCCAAAATCAGGACTCCCGCTCCCTAAACGGAATCAAAATCGCTGTGGTCGGACAAAAAACAGCCGCCCAGCTCCAGCACTATGGCATTCAGCCCGACTTTATCCCGCCTGATTTTGTGGCTGATGCCCTAGTCGAGCATTTTCCCGAACCTCTGCAAGGGTTAAACATTCTCTTCCCAAGAGTCGAAACGGGCGGTCGAGACATTCTCGTTCAGGCTTTTACCCACAGCGGCGCAGCAGTCGTCGAAGTCCCTGCTTACGAATCAAGCTGCGCGAAAGCCATCGCGGCAGAAGTACAACACGCCTTTCAAAACCAAAACGTCGATATCATTACGTTTGCAAGCTCGAAAACAGTACACTGCTTCAAGCAACTTTTCACCGCTTTTTGTCAAACTCTGGACACTAATCCCAGCTTACTGTCAAGCTCCATCTGCTTGGCATCGATCGGTCCCCAAACCTCACAAGCCTGCCAAGCCGCATTTGGACGAGTGGACATAGAGGCAGAAGAGTATACTTTGGAGGGATTGACGCAAGCATTAGTCAAATGGGCAAAGAGTTCCTAAACAAGCAGGGTGACTCTATGAGCGATTGCGGCTATAGTTCTACCCGGAGTGCGCCACCCCGCACAATTGGACTCACTGGCGGCGTTGGGATGGGAAAAACCACGATTTCAAACTATCTAGCAACAGTCCGACAGCTTCCCGTACTAGATGCCGATGTATATGCACGAGAAGCAGTTGAACCTGGGTGTGCCGTACTCCATGAAATTGTGGAACGATATGGGCCAAGTATCCTCATGCCCAATGGACGACTCGATCGCGCCCGACTCGGAGAAATTATCTTCCATAGTCTGCCAGAGCGTCTTTGGATCGAGCAGCGCATTCATCCCTACGTGCGTGATCGTATCACCGCAGAGCTACAGGAATTGGCACGGCGGCGAGAGGCGATCGCAGTCGTCGTCGTGCCGCTCCTATTCGAAGCCCGCATGACAGATCTAGTCAACGAAATCTGGGTCGTCAACTGCCCTCGCGAACAGCAAATTGAACGACTCATGCAGCGAGACGTAGAAGGCTCCGGCAACGGCCGCCTCAGCCTAGAACAGATCCACGCTCGCATCGACAGCCAAATGCCAATCAGTCAGAAAATCAGCCACGCCAACGTCATCATTCAAAACACCTCAACCCTGGACGATCTGTTCAAACAGATCGACTGGGCACTCCAACACGCATCAGAATCATCAGCCTCTTGACACTAGGCAGCAGATAACGAGGTAATGCCTTTTAGTAAGGGAAAGATAGCCTCTTCCTGTTCTGCTAGCTTCTCTCTGATACAACGATTGTAGTCATGGATAAACATCCAAATCGCACCGATGTGATTCTCAATCTTTTTGGAAAAGGATAACGTCTTCCTCACCAACCGAGAAATCCGCTGCCTCAGGGTGTTGTTCAGTCGTTCAATGTAGCTTGTCAAGCCGATCTCTTTGCCCACAGCCGTATGGCGTTTGCTGGGAATGACGGTGACAGAAGCCTCCCAGTAATCGGTATAGACTTTGGCACACTGTCGATAGACCGCCGGGATGAACTGCCATAGGGCGATCGCTGATGTTCGAGAGCGCTCACCGATGTGGCAGCCGATGATCTCTCGGGTGTCGGCATCGATGGCCACCCAGACCCACTGCTTGTTGCCTCTGCGATCGACAAAAGACCCGATTTCATCCATCTGCACGCTCAGCTTGCCTTTAGCCTTGGGGATGACCGCTGCTGCTTGCGGCACGGCTGCATAGCACGCGTTGACATAAGCCTGGAGCCAGCGAGCCGAAACCTTGGCAGCCCTGGCGATACCCGCTAACGGAAGTTTCTCCAACAGCAGTAGACCAACGAAAGATCGAGTGTCCTTGTCTTTCGGCTTCCACTGGGGGTTCTCGACAAACTGGCGGTTGCAGTCTTGGCACTTGTAGTTTTGCTTACCGCGCCGGGTGGTGCCGTTCTTGGAGATGTCATGGGACCCACGGGTTGGACAGGTCATCTCGATAGTCGTGGAGCCTACTCGCTCAAACTCTCAAAAGGCGATGGCGTTCCTTTTTCTCTCCATCCTTTACGTTAATCCACTACCACAATTTGAAATAAATCAAGGGGCGATCGCTCGCTTCACATTCTGATACAAAGTCGCCCATTGCTGTTTAGAAAAAGCTGGAATCTTCCTCCCCAGCCTTATTTCAAATTCTGCCCCTCAAATTGAGGCAATTCTAAAGAAAATCGGAGCCTTTCAACATACAAATAAATGTAAAGAACCTTGGCTAGATTGACTCAATGTAACTATTATGCAAAGAACGGGAAGGTTTTATGCTAGCCCGTCTCATTTATCCATTCGCAATTCGATCGCATTTATTATGACTACAACCATTCAGCGGCGCGATAGCGCCTCGGCTTGGGAGCGGTTTTGCGCTTGGGTCACCAGCACCAACAACCGCCTGTACGTGGGCTGGTTCGGTGTACTGATGATCCCCACCCTGCTCACCGCAACCACCTGCTTCATTATCGCCTTCATCGCTGCTCCCCCCGTGGACATCGACGGCATCCGTGAACCCGTCGCAGGCTCCCTGCTGTACGGCAACAACATCATCACCGGCGCAGTGGTTCCCTCCAGCAACGCCATCGGTCTGCACCTGTATCCCATCTGGGAAGCCGCCTCTCTGGACGAGTGGCTGTACAACGGCGGTCCGTACCAACTGGTGTGCTTCCACTTCCTGATTGGCATCTTTGCCTATATGGGTCGTCAGTGGGAACTGAGCTACCGCCTGGGTATGCGTCCCTGGATCTGCGTTGCCTATAGCGCACCTCTGGCCGCCGCCACCTCGGTGTTCCTGATCTACCCCATCGGACAAGGCTCCTTCTCCGACGGTATGCCCCTGGGCATCTCCGGCACCTTCAACTTCATGTTCGTGTTCCAAGCAGAGCACAACATCCTGATGCACCCCTTCCACATGCTGGGCGTAGCAGGCGTGTTCGGCGGCTCCCTGTTCTCCGCCATGCACGGTTCGTTGGTGACCTCCTCCCTAGTGCGCGAGACCACCGAAGTTGAATCGCAGAACTACGGCTACAAGTTCGGACAAGAAGAAGAAACCTACAACATCGTTGCCGCCCACGGCTACTTTGGTCGGTTGATCTTCCAATACGCCAGCTTCAACAACAGCCGCTCGCTGCACTTCTTCCTGGGTGCATGGCCGGTGGTTTGCATCTGGTTCACGGCGCTGGGCATCAGCACGATGGCATTCAACCTGAACGGGTTCAACTTCAACCAGTCGGTGTTGGATAGCCAAGGTCGCGTGATCAACACCTGGGCAGACATCCTGAACCGCGCCAACCTGGGTATGGAAGTGATGCACGAGCGCAACGCTCACAACTTCCCGCTTGACCTGGCTTCGGGTGAGGCGATTCCTGTGGCGCTGACGGCTCCGGCAATCAACAGCTAGGGTTTGTTTCAATTCAGCGTTGCTGAGTTTGAATTCATCAGATTGGGATGGAGGAGTTTGTTCTTCCATCCCAATTTTTTATGCTGCTTTAGCCCAATTTTTATAGTGCTTTAGCGAATTTCAAACGTTATGATTGCAAGCTGAAAAGCCTGTGGCTTGGCGATCCCCGTTGCGGGATTGCCTTTTTGTTGGTATTCTCAGGTCTTGTTTCATTGCTTCTTAATTCTGTTTTAAGAACTTAAAGCGGAGTTGTTTGTTCGAGTTTCCATGAACCCACGTATCCCCAAACGCTACACGCTGATGATCGCCTGCACTGGGCGATCGCCCCTCACAATCACCTTTCGGCCTGCCGTTGTGCTGACAACTCTGGCCGTGGTTGCAGCGATCCCCATCGTCGGAGTTGGCAAAGTTTTTTACAACTACACCCAGCGAAATCACTCTCTTACGGAGGAAAACTCGGCCCTGGCAGAGCAGGCAAAGGAAATCCTAGAGCAAGTTGAGGTGCTGGAGGCGCAGATTGGTGACTTGCAGCAGCGGGCCGGCATGGAAGACGATTCTGGGACTGCTGAGGCTGAGTCGGCGGGCGATCGCCCCCTGCGTCCTCCCGTTCGACAGTCTGAAAGCAGCAACTTCCAGGGTGGACTCTCGCAGGCAGTGCCGCCGGAACTAATGCTGCAAGCGGCCCATGCGCAAATTCCCGGATTGCTCCAAAAGTTGCAGCAGCGGGTGCAGCCTGCATTGGAAAAGACGCTGATCCGCGAAGACGCACGCCCCAAGGGAGTTCCGCTAAAAGGGCGAGGCGTGGAGATTTCTTCTGAGTTTGGGCTACGACGCAACCCCTTTGGCGGCGGCTACGAGCTACACCAAGGGATGGACTTTACCGCAGCCTACGGCACGCCGATTCATGCAACGGCTCCGGGGCGGGTTGTGACGGCGGGTTGGTCGCAGGGCGGCTATGGCTATCACGTCATTGTGGATCATGGCTATGGCTATCGCACGCTCTATGCCCACATGACCAAGGTTGAGGTCGAGGCGGGGGCGAAAATCGAGCGCGATCGCCTTGTGGGTTATCTAGGCAGCACCGGACGCTCCAGCGGCCCCCACCTGCATTACGGGGTGTATTACAACGATCAGCCCATCGACCCCAAAGACTATCTGGAGTAGGATTTAGCTGGAAGCAGCGCATCTACGTCTTAAAGCACCGCGTCGGTAGTTCTTCGGATCTCTCTGGATGTCGTGTTGACTTTCTCGATCAGCCTCGACCAGCCAAACGTATCCGCTTTGAACGTATCCGCTTTGATAGTACAAAGCTGGGTCTGCTGTAGAATTCTGCCTAGAGGAGTCAAGTTATTTCGTGCAGGTTATTTCGTGCAGGGTAGAGGGACAACGCAACTCAGTTTGGGGGGTTATTGAAAGATGTTTTTTGCACGCAAGCCAGCGGTTTCATCGGGTTCGTTGACCTATCTGGGTGAAAAGTGCGAGATCAATGGCGATATCCACCTGGAAGGCAACCTGCGGGTTGATGGCATTGTCCACGGCAATGTGGAAGTTCTGGGCGATATGGAAGTGTCGCACACCGGGTTGGTTGAAGGGCTGGAAATTCGCGCCCGCAACCTGATTATTCACGGTGTGGTCAAGGCGCGTCTCATGGTAGATGGCAAGCTGTCAGTCAGCAAAACCGCCCGTCTGGAAGGCGACGTGACGGCTGGCGCGATTGACATCGAAGGTGGCGCATTCTACACCGGGCACATGGCCACGACGGATGCCAAGTCGCTTCCTGGAACCGGCCGCTTGCCAGAGCTAATTGGACGAGAGCAGACTGGCGGGCTTGGGGGCTAGGGATCAGGGGCGATCGCCCGACCCTATTCCCCGTTACCTCGCCACCCAGTCATCGCGTCATCCCGTGACTGTGCCCGTCAGCGGCGAGCTTGCGCTGGCGTAGCTTTTCACCGGGATGCGGCCCGAGAGATAGGCCAGACGGCCGGCCTGGGTCGCCAAGCCCATTGCGTGACCCATGAGGACGGGATCTTGCGCCTGGGCGATCGCCGTATTGATTAACAGCGCATCGGCCCCCATTTCCATCGCCTGAGCGGCCTCGCTGGGCGCACCAATCCCTGCGTCCACGACAACAGGCACGCTGGCATTTTCGATGATGATTTGAATGTTCGCAGCGTTGCGAATGCCCTGACCAGAGCCAATCGGGGAACCCAGCGGCATCACCGTCGCGCAGCCCGCCTCTTCTAGGCGCTTGGCCAGCAGCGGGTCAGCGTTGATATAGGGCAACACGGCAAAGCCTTCCTTCACCAACTGCTCCGCCGCCTGGAGCGTGCCAATCGGGTCAGGCAGCAGATATTTGGCATCGGGAATCACTTCCAGCTTCACAAAGTTGTTGTCCTCTTGTCCCAGCAGTTTCGCCATTTCCCGCCCCAGTCGGGCGACGCGGATTGCCTCTTCTGCCGTCTTGCAGCCTGCGGTATTGGGCAACATCCACAGCGTTTTCCAGTCCAGCGCTTCGCCCAGCCCCTCATGCCCCGGCGCGTTGGTCTGCACGCGGCGCACCGCCACCGTCACGATCTCGCTGCCGCTAGCGGCAATGCTGCGGCGCATCAGGTCGAAATTGGCATATTTGCCCGTGCCCGTCATCAACCGCGACCGGAATTCGCGTCCAGCAATGATCAGCGGCTTTGGGTCAGGCGTTGACGTGGATGCAATGGGAACTTCGGCGGAGATTGGGTCAGCAGGTGTAGCAGTTTGGATCATGGCAGCGGAATTTAAGGGTGGGGGAGAGGCTTGGGAGGAAGGTGGCTGGGGAACTGGAGCAGGCAGCAAGCCAGCGCCCGCTTGAAATCGCTGCCAGGAGAAGGCAGCCAGCAGCGGGTCAGCCTGCTGATGACACACCCAGTCGGCAATCAGGCGGGCAGTCATCGGCGTGAGCAAAATGCCGTTGCGATAGTGCCCGACGGCGAGGGTGAGGTTATCGCAGGGACCAGGGCCGAGGATAGGCATCTCGTCTGGCGTGGCTGGGCGAAAGCCCCACCAGGTTTCTTGAATCGGGAAGTGCTGGAGGGCAGGATAGACGGCGATCGCCCCCGCCAGCAGCTCGTTCAGGCCCGCAGGCGTGTTTCCAGGCATAAAGCCAACGGGTTCGCTGGTTGCCCCCACTACGATGCGCCCGTCGCGCCGGGGCACGATATAGGCTCCGGGCGCATACAGCACTTGCTGGAGCGGGAGTTCCGCCGTTGCGCTGGCCATTGCGCCAGAGGGAACCGTGACCGAAAACATTTGCCCCTTGCGCGGCTGTACGGGCACGGGTAGCAAGGCACGGCTCCAGGCTCCCGTCGCCAAGATGTAGTGGGGCGATCGCCACAGTCCCGCACTCGTTTGCACGCCAACCACCTGCTCCCTGCGCTGCTCTAGCCCCAGCACCTCCACGCCTTCGTGCATCTCCACCCCCAGCGACTCCGCCGCCAGCCGCAGCGTCAGCGTCAGCGCTCGATTGTCTACCTGCCCATCTTCGGCATACCACCAGCCGCCGACGACGCGATCGCCCAGCCCCGGCTGAGCCAGGTGGATGGCCGCAGTGTCGAGATAAGGGGAGGAATGAGGAGAAGGCAAATGGGCGCGTTGGCGTGGGGACGAACCCTCAATGGCGAGTTCTAGGGACAAAATGCCGCAGGGCCAGTAGCCCGTGGATTGTCCGGTCAAGTCTTCGAGTTTTTGCGTCCAGTCAGGATAGAGAGCGCGGCTTTGCAAACACAGGTCGAGCATCGGCCCGTCGAGATGCTCGGCGTGGGGAGCCAGCATTCCGGCAGCGGCATGGCTGGCGGCTTGCTTAAAGTCGCGGCTGAGCAGCGTCACCGACACACCACGCAGTCTTAACTCTACGGCGATCGCCAGTCCAACTGCACCACCGCCAATAATCAGCACATCAGAGGCCGAGTTCATATCTACAGCAGAAGGAGGGGGGTGAAACAGTCCACTACCCTACCATAGACCCCTAACGGGTGTCTGCGCTGGAGCCGCTGGGGCAGGTTGGGGCTGGAAGGTCGAGTCTTGTTGTGGAACGCTGCCGGGATCAGGCGAAAAGGTGGCCTCACCGCCAACTGAGGCAGGAGCCTGCTGAACGGGCGTTTCTCCGGCGGGGGTTGTGGCTTCACCCCCAACCGCAGCAGGGCTGGGAGGGGGCTGAGTCTGCTGACTGGTGCGAAAGATATTGGGAATGGGAAGCCTAGGCAGCGACAGCGTAGCGGAGGGATTTTTGACTGCATTGGATAGCAACAGCGCGGCGATTACCCCCAGCACAGAAAACGCAATCAGCCGCACTGCCCCAGTTGCCAGCGTATTAATCAAAGCACCCAACACCAGGATGATGAGAATGAAACCCACGATAGAGATCGTATTCATGCAGTTAGCCCCCTCCAGAGTTCACTCGACATCTCGATGTATCGTGCCTATCGTGCTGCGTTCCCATATCGCTTTCTCAAGTCTATGCTGGGCAGTTGCCCTCAGATAAGCTTGCGGCATTACGTCCGCCTCAACTCCGCCGGATTACCACAGCGCTCGAATTGGGCCGCGGCCACCAGAGTCGTAATAGTAGGTTCCATCGTAGTAGACCCCAGATGGCCCCCCCATGCCATCGTAGATGGGGCCGTCGCCATAGATGGGGCCATCGCCGTAGATAGGGCCGCCCATATCCTGGGTGCTGCGGCTAGGAGCCTGATTGGTGGCTTGGGGAACGGTTTGGGGATTGACCTGAGTCCGGGTCGAGGGCAGGTTGGCAGGAGCCTGAGCCGCAGGAGGCTGTTCCCGCGTTGGCCGCAGGGATGGTGGCGTGAACGAAATGGGCCAGCGGGTCTGGAAAATCGTCAGCGCGAAAAACACCAGCAGCCCAAAGCCCAGGTAGCGATACCAATCCTTTGCCAAGATGTTGACCAGGGCGGCCAGGATCAAAAACGCAATGAGAAACCCAAGAAACTCAGCAGTTAACAGCATGACCTGCTCCCCAAAATAGCCCCTAGTCCACACTTCCTTTGGGTTTGGATCTGGACGTAGAGGGCGATCGCCCTCCAGCCCCCGTCATCCTTCACCGTAAACTTCATCCGCAAACTGCCTAACCGCAAACTGCCTAACACCTTAGTCTGGCAAGCTAACCGCCGATCCTTCGTGGGAGAATTGGAAGACAGCGACGGCCGCGCCCAATCTGGAAAATCCCAGCCCAGACAATCCCAGCCCAGACAATCCCAGCCCAGACAATCCCAGCCCAGACAATCCCAGCCTAGCCAGTCCCAGATTGCCCCAGCCCCCTCTGCCTGCATGGCGCGAGTACTGCTAGCCCCCAGTTCACGCCCGTTGATCAAACGCATGATTCAGACTAAACCCACTAAACCAACCCACTCAACCAATTGTTATGAAAGCCAATTTGTTATGAAGGTCAATCCCCTGCTGTAATAGGATCTGACGGAGATAGTTTCCTGCTTTGTCCTCAGACGGTTTTCCTAAAGTCTGCACTGGCAGCATAGACCTAGCACGGCGAAGAAACAGAACCACTTGGCTGGAGCAGTTCGGTAGCACCCTCAAAAGCTCCCTCAAAATCGAGGCTCTGAAAAATCGAGGCTCTGAGGACTGGAACTCTGCAAAATCAGCCAAATACACGAATACTGAAATACATTTGTCCATCTAAACTCCATCTGAACTTTAACATTCCTTTTTGACTTGCATTCACCTCCCTCAGGGAGTCTTTTGAAAAATCTTTTGAAGCGTTTGGGAAACGCAAGGTTTGCGCTTATCCTCCTGATTTCTCCTGATTTCTACCCTCTAACCCCACACCTCTCAATGACCACTGCCGAACCGATCTGGATTTACGACACCACCCTGCGCGACGGTGCCCAGCGAGAAGGGCTGTCGCTTTCCTTAGAAGACAAGCTGCGAATCGCCCACCAGCTTGACCAGATGGGCATTCCCTTTATCGAAGGTGGCTGGCCGGGCGCAAACCCCAAAGACGTGCAGTTTTTCTGGCAAATCAAAGAAGAACCGCTGTCCCAGGCGGAAATTGTGGCTTTTTGTTCTACTCGCCGACCGGGACGCACCGCTGCCGAAGACCCGATGCTGCAACCGATTTTGTCGGCGGGGACGCGCTGGGTGACGGTGTTTGGGAAGTCGTGGGATCTGCACGTTGTCGAGGGGCTGAAGACCACGCTGGACGAAAACCTGGAGATGATCCGCGATACGCTGAGCTATTTCCGCAGCCAGGGGCGGCGCGTAATCTACGACGCAGAGCATTGGTTTGACGGGTATCGGCAAAATCCTGACTATGCGCTGGAAACCCTGGGGGCGGCGATCGCCGGAGGGGCGGAATGGCTCGTCCTCTGCGACACCAACGGCGGCACGCTGCCCCAAGACGTGGCCACGATTACCCGCGCGGTATCCAAATATATTGTCAATCACCTGGCTAGCCACCCGCTCGACCCCGATCGCCCTGCTCCCCAAATCGGCATCCATACCCACAATGACTCTGGCACGGCGGTGGCCAATGCCCTGGCGGCCGTGGGCGAGGGCGCACGCATGGTGCAGGGCACGATCAACGGCTACGGCGAGCGCTGCGGCAATGCCAACCTATGCACGCTGATCCCCAACCTCCAACTGAAGCTGGGCTATGCCTGCGTCCGTGAGGAGCAACTGGCCAAACTAACCGACACCAGCCGCCTGATCAGCGAGATTGTCAATCTGGCCCCGGACGACCACGCGCCATTTGTGGGACTATCTGCCTTTGCCCACAAGGGCGGCATCCACGTCAGCGCCGTAGAGCGCAACCCGCTGACCTACGAACACATCCGCCCAGAGCAGGTGGGCAACCGCCGCCGCATTGTGATTTCTGACCAGGCCGGGCTGAGCAATGTGCTGGCCAAGGCCCGCAGCTTTGGCATCGAGCTAGAAAAGGATGATCCCACCTGTCGCCATATTTTGCAGCACTTGAAAACGCTGGAAAACGAAGGGTATCAGTTTGAAGCGGCGGAGGCTAGCTTTGAGCTGCTGATGCGGGAGGCGCTGGGGCAGCGGCAGCGGTTCTTTGAGCTACAGGGCTTTCAGGCGCGGTGCGATATGGCTCCAGAGATGAATGACGGCAATTCCTACGCGCTGGCAACGATCAAGGTCCGGATTGACGGCAAGGACTATCTGGAGGCGGCTGAGGGCAATGGCCCCGTGTCGGCGCTGGATGCAGCCCTGCGGAAGGCGCTGGTGAATGTTTACCCGGCGATCGCCCAATTCCACCTGACGGATTACAAAGTGCGGATTCTCGATGGCGGCGCGGGGACTTCGGCCAAAACTCGCGTGCTGGTGGAGTCGAGCAATGGCCACCAGCGCTGGACGACCGTGGGCGTGTCTACCAACATCATCGAAGCGTCTTATCAGGCGGTGGTGGAGGGACTGGAATATGGTCTGCTGCTACAAAATCAGGCGGAGGCAGTGCTTAGCACCTGAAGTCGAAACTCGGCCGAAGCAGCAGGGATTAATCCTATTCCTGCAAAACTTCGTCATACTGATGAGAAATAACGTGAGAAGTAACGGGGTTGCCCCTCCATGCCCACGTTGATTTCACTCCAGTCCTGTCGCCACGGGGTCGGCAGAACCAATCTGACGGCAAATTTGGCAGCTTGCATTGCCGCCCAGGGCTACCGTGTGGGCGTTCTGGATGCGGATGGCGCTGCGCCAGGAATTCATGCCCTGTTTGGTCGAACGGCTGCGTTGGACGATGTAGCAATTAATCAGGACGTGTGGAGCAACTGGACGAGCGATTCCGAATCGGGCGATCGCCCGCTACCCTTTTCAAGTACTGCTATTCCGATAGGCCAAGGCACTGTGTTGCTGCTGGGGGGCGATCTGTGCCTAGTGCCGCCCGACCTGCGGGTGCGGGATGTGCAGCGGTGTCTTCAGCAGGGCTACGATCCCGACCCCCTGGGGCAGGGCCTCCGCACCGTGGCAGAGCGACTGGGGCTAGAGTTTCTGCTCATCGACACTTACCCCGAACTGGACGAAGGCACAATGCTATGGATGGCAGTGTCCGATGCAGTCGTTTTGGTGCTGGGGCTGGATGCGACCGAGTTTCAAAGCCTGGCCGTGCGGATGGACATTGCCCACACGCTGGAAGTCCCTCAAGTCTGGCTATTGGCTAACCAGGTGCCGCCTGCCTATGGGCTGAGGGAAGTCTGGCGCAAGTTGGAGCATAGCTATGGCAACGCCATGATTGGCGTGTTGCCGATGGTGGATGAGATGCTGGCGCTGGGCAGCACTGGGCTGTTTTACCTGACCTATCCTGACCATCCGCTCAGTCTTGCGCTAGAGGCGATCGCCCATCAGCTGATCAAAGCGCCTGTGATCAAAGCGCCCGCGCCCATCAGTCAGTTGCCATCTGTTTCTGCCGATTTGCCGCCAAATCCCAAATCCGTAGATTAGGCACGAAAGATTAGGCACGAAACGCGCTACTGAGGCGTAAGGGCGATCGCAAATGACCCGTCTGCGCTGGGTTGCAGCGGCTGCACGCGCACCACGGCATCCAGATTGAGCGGACCGTAGACGTGGGGAAAGTGGCGGTCAACAGGCACGCCCGCTACCTCGTCATACTGAAGCGGAGACTGGAGGCGATCGCCCTCAATCCACAGCAGCACCAACTCTGTCTGCCCCGCAAAGAAAGTATTCGCCACCCAGCTAATTTGTGCTGCGGTGGAACAGTGCATAAAGCCCTCTGCGTCCAAACTGGGGGCCCGATACTCACCCAACGCCTGGGCCCGCTGCCATTGGGGTTGAGTTGTAATGTGGAACAGGAGCATAGGCGGGTCATAGGGAAAACTGGATGTTCAACTTTGCCGATCCCCTCGCCCTTTTCTAGTGTGCCGAAGGCTTTAAGCCCTCTCCCAGAGCGGGAGAGAAACTTCAACCCTCTCTTGCTCCCCTTCTCCCAAGTCGGGAGAAGGGGCTGGGGGATGAGGGCAGATTGAAAGTTGCACATCGCACTAGAAAACGTGACAGAAAACCACAGGACGGACGGGTGAGATGCCTTCGAGAACCGACTCCAAGACTCACCCTCGCCCGCTTGCCACCTGAATGACCTGAAACAGGGCCGATTCTTCGACCGCGCCAAACGCATCGACGGGGGTCAGCGGTGCCAGACAGGGAAACACCGTCAGCCCTGGCACGCGGTTAGCAGATTGGGTAGCTTCAGGGGTGAGGGTAACCATCGGCACGGTACTCAGCACCGTATGTTCATAGAGATGTTTGAAATAGGTAGTGGGATCGGGCAGGCTGCCTTCCAGCACGACCACATGGGGCTTCCAGACCCGCGCCAGCAAATCTGCCTGGTCGAGATCACTCACCTCCACCACCCGGTAGGGGTAGCTGTGCAATAGCTCTGACACGCTGGGGCCATCGGCAGCAAGCGCCTGGGGCGACAGACGCAGATGCAGCACAGTCAGGCGATTGGCAGGAATCGGCGACCACTCATCCGGTGTCTGGGTGGCTTCCAGAATGCTCTTGCGAAGAGACTCAGGGTGGATGGGGTGACTCAGGCAAGCGCTGGCCCCGTAGGCGATCGCTCTCGGTTTTTCCTCCGTGCTGCCGCTCCAGATGACGGGCGTGGCGCGAGTATCGATGCCGGCCTTGAGCAGCGTTAGCACGTCCCAGCCCGACAGCAGCGGCAGATTCGGGTTCAAAATCACCAGCGCAGGCTGGAGCCGCCGCACTTTTTCCAGGGCTTCGGTGCCGCTGCGGGCGATCGCCACCCGATAGCCCAACTGGCGCAAACCAGAATCCAGCATCTCAATTCGGGCCGTGTTCGTCTCGGCCACCAGCACAAGCCGCTGCTGAAGTTTTCGGGATGCATGAAGCGGCAGTTTGGTCGGCCGGGGCTGCACATCTTTGGGCAGCAGCACCGTAAAGCGACTGCCCTTGCCTTCCTCAGAGATAAAGGTAACGTCGCCACCGTGCAGTCGGGCAATGCGCTGCGTCAGCACCAATCCCAACCCGGTGCCTTCAAACCGTCGCGTTAAGGGGTTTTCAAGCTGCTGAAATTTTTGGAAGATGAGATGCTGCTTATCTGCCGCGATGCCAATGCCCGTATCCCAGACAGTAAAAGCCACCCAGCCATCCCAAGTAGTCACTTCCAGCCCCACCTTGCCCGTCGTCGGCGTAAACTTGAGCGCGTTGGAGAGCAGGTTGGTCAGCATTTGCCGCAACCGCAGGTCATCCGCCGTCATTTCGCTTAGCCCCGGCTGAATGCTCAGGCTAAATTCTGGTTCTTCAAGCGTCTCGGCGGCTTTTCCGGCTTCAGACACAGAGACTTCCTGATGAAGCTGGCGGGCCTGCTCATAGGCCCGATGACAGAGGGAAGCTAGCTCGACAGACTCCAGATTTAGCTCAAGCTGCCCAGTTTCAATCCGGGTCAGATCCAGAATGTCGTTTACAATCAGCGTCAGATGGCGACCACTCTGATAGATGAGTTGAGCATAGCGGGCCTGGCGATCGTTGAGGGGCCCAACTAGCTGTTCCTTGAGCAGGCTCGATAGACCCAGCACCGCTGTCAGCGGGGTTTTCAGCTCGTGGCTGATGCAGGATAAGAACTCGTCCTTGAGGCGGTTAAGCTGGGCTAGCTCAGCGGTTTTTGTGGCCAACTCTCGCGCCATCTGGTGCTGCTCGGTTACATCTTGAGCAATCACCAGCCAGAGGGGCTGGAGGTCTGGCGTGCTGCTTTTGCCCAACGAGAACCGGGTCAGTTGCCACACGCGGTCTGGAAAATATTCCTCGTCGGGGCTGTCGGAAAGGATGTCTTGGGGATGAAGATGACGCGGCTGGGGCGAGGGCGGCAGGGTAGAGACGCGGTTGGGCGGAGTCGGGGTTGGCTCTTTGGGGATTCGCTGGTGTAGCGTATGGGCTTTTTGAGTGGGGCTATAAGCGGAACTATGAGTGGAACCGTGGGCAGGGCTGTGGGTCGGCCACGCTGCCGCAGGTTTGGGCGATCGCCCGGTGGGTGGCTCTGCTTCGAGACGGCAAAACGGCGGTAACCGCACCTCCGTCTGAGCAACGTCGGCCTCCTCCATCGCGGCGATCGCCTCCAGCACCTTGGGTTCGTCGCCAATCTGCTGCTGCCAACCCTGGCTATAGGCCACCCCTCCACACTCTGCTCGCCACAGGATCATCGGCACAGGTAGCCCTTTGACCAGCCCCACCAGCCCCGACCCCAGCGGCGATTCACCCTCGGCTGGCTGAGCCTTGTGCTTGGATCGCCCAAAGGGGGACGAGGCCGTGCCAACGGCAATCTGCCAGGGGCGATCGCCCGCACTATTCTCAGGTTTGACGGTAGGCAGTGCAGAGGGGGGTTCAGGCGCGTCTGGTGGGAAAGATGAGTCGGTCGGTGATGCTGAAGCAGCCAGAGCATCGGGAGCGGTGAAAGCGGACGGCCCGTCAGCCCTCGCTGGCAGAACGGCAAAATGTCGCCAAAAGGCGATTGCATCTACTGCGCCCAGCACCTTGCCCGCCTCATCCACCAGCACCCACGGCGGATCGCTGGCATGGAGCCAGTGCCAACCCTCGGTCACTTCCCAATCGGCTGGCAGCACTGTCAGCGGTTGCAGCAGCGCAGGATGATCGATCAAAATATCTTCTAGGCTGGTATCTAGCAGCGGGGTCGCCTCTGCGGGCAGGTCTAGGTGCAAGAGTGTGAGGATACGGCTGATTTGCAGCCGACCCAGCGGCGCACCCTGTTCATCCACGGCGATCGCCTCAGCTGTCTCTTGCTGCCGACCCTGAGCCATCAGCCCAATCAGCGTCTCTTTGATAGAGACTGACAACATGGGTTCCAAAAAATCGCGCAGTCGAGGAATGGGCATAGCACCAAGGCAGAACTCCGGGTCGGTGAGCGCTATAACCTAAAACCCACTAAACCCAATAAACTTTAGGACTTACGCACTTGCGATAAGTTTTCTAGGTCTTGGACGATTTCTCGCGGGCTGCGCCTGCGAGAAACCGTCCCATTGCGTAAGACCTAAACTCATTATGGTGGTGTGATCCAGGGATTGGAAACGTTTGCCCCGATAACTAGTGTTAAACTTCTAACATTAGTGCTAAATGTTGCGTTTCCCAACGATTTTGCCTGAAGAACTGTCACCTTTTTTGCAGATTTCTTGCAGAATCTTCGAGACTTTTGCCAACTTGCTCATTGCAATCCCTGACTCACGCCCTTGCTTTCTCTCTGCGCGTTAATCTACCCCCAGGGCCTGCTTCCTTCACTCTTGCAGGCTTGGCAAAGCGATATGATGATCGGGGGCGATCGCTCTCGATGTCGGGTCACGTCTTTCCACCAGCTCGACCTCTTTCTAGACTACGTTCAGCGCGAAAAGCGTCAGATCGACTGTCTGCTGTTTGAGAACAGCCCCGACCTCAAAACAGCCCTCTCTCAGCTTCGCCAAAGGAGTATCTTTCTGCCTGCCATCGTGCTAGAGCCGGAACCCCTCCAGCCCGTGCCCTCTGCCGATGCAATTTTCGACGAGTTGCTGCAAGAAGCAGATGCCATCACCTACCACTCGGCGATCCTGCACGTCCCGGTAACTCAGTTCTCCGATCTAGAACATCTAACCGAAAAGGCGATCAACCAATTCCTCAAGCTGTCTGCAACCCCCTCCAGCTTGAATCCGTCTACCCCCAGTCGGGTTGGCACGCTTACGACCCATTCCTCTCTGATTCAGCAGCAGCGTCGCCTCTCTGAGAAGTTGAGCGAACGCCTAGGATACCTGGGGGTCTACTACAAGCGTAATTCCGCAAACTTCCTTCGACACATGCCCCCCCCAGAGCGGCAGGAATTTCTGGAACAGCTTAAGGCCGAATACCGAGAGATCATTCTCCGCTACTTCATAGAAGACTCACATCTCAACGAAAAAATCGATAACTTCGTGAACCTGGCGTTTTTTGCCGACGTGCCAGTGGCGCAGGTCGTTGAGATTCATATGGAGTTAATGGATGAGTTTGCCAAACAGCTCAAACTGGAGGGACGCAACGACGAAATTCTGCTTGACTATCGGCTGACTTTGATTGATGTGATTGCCCATTTGTGTGAGATGTATCGCCGCTCGATTCCTCGCGAAACCTGAATCCGCTGAACCTTACTGGCTCGTTGCAAATCTCACTATCTATCCGCCCAGGTTTATATCAATATTCTTTATTCGATTGCCTTTCCCATCAACCCATGAGTCCTCTAAGAAAAACCTACATCCTCAAGCTCTACGTTGCCGGGAATACTCCGAACTCCGTGCGGGCGCTGAAAACCCTGAACCACATCCTGGAGAATGAATTTCAGGGAGTCTACGCGCTCAAAGTGATTGACGTGCTGAAGAACCCCCAGCTTGCAGAGGAAGACAAAATTCTGGCAACGCCGACCCTGGCTAAGATTCTGCCGCCCCCTGTCCGCAAGATCATTGGCGATCTATCTGACCGAGAAAAAGTCTTGATCGGCCTTGACCTTCTGTATGATGAATTGGGTGAAGAGGAGGCAGAAATCTAGAGTGTCTGGGATTTCTGGGGGGTGCTGGCTGCGTTTTTACCGGACTGGCTGCGTTTTAGACAGCGTGTAGGGATAGGGCGATCGCCCGTCTACACGAATACCCTACACGACTACCAGCGTCTTCTAAAGCTGCCTCATCAGCCCCATCGATTCCAGCAGCAAACCTCATTGAATCTTCGCTTCGAGTCTTCAAGGTTTCTAAAAGTTTCTAAATTTTTGGTAGATATCTGGGTATGAACGATTCGAGTCAGACTGGACAGCAGCAGAACGGCGCGGCTCTCATGGGTGTCCAGAAGATTCGCACCATGATTGAGGGCTTTGACGACATTAGCAACGGTGGGCTGCCAGTCGGACGCGCCACGCTCGTTAGCGGCACCTCTGGAACCGGCAAAACCCTCTTTGCGGTGCAGTTCCTCTACAACGGCATTACTCACTTCGACGAAGCAGGCATCTTCGTCACCTTTGAAGAAGCCCCTGCTGACATCATCAAAAACGCCTACAGCTTTGGCTGGGATCTGCAAAAGCTGATCGACGACGGCAAGCTGTTCATCCTTGATGCTTCGCCCGATCCCGAAGGGCAGGAAGTCGTCGGCAACTTTGACCTGTCGGCGCTGATCGAACGGATTCAATACGCCATCCGAAAATACAAAGCCAAGCGCGTCTCGATCGACTCGGTAACGGCAGTGTTTCAGCAATATGCCGCCGTTTCTGTGGTGCGGCGCGAAATCTTTCGCCTGGTGGCTCGCCTCAAGCAGGTCGGCGCAACCACCATCATGACGACAGAGCGCGTCGATGAATACGGCCCCGTCGCCCGCTTTGGGGTCGAAGAGTTTGTGTCTGACAACGTGGTGATTGTGCGGAACGTGCTAGAGGGCGAACGCCGCCGCCGCACGATGGAAATCCTGAAGCTGCGCGGCACCACCCACATGAAGGGCGAATATCCCTTCACCATCACCAATCAGGGCATCAATATCTTCCCCCTAGGAGCCATGCGCCTGACCCAGCGCTCCTCTAATGCCCGCGTGTCGTCTGGCGTGGCAACGCTGGACTCGATGTGTGGCGGCGGCTTTTTCAAAGACTCGATCATCCTGGCAACAGGGGCAACAGGGACAGGCAAGACGCTGCTGGTCAGCATGTTTTTGCAAAACGCCTGTCAGAACGGCGAACGCGCCATCCTGTTTGCCTATGAAGAGTCGCGGGCGCAGCTTTCGCGCAACGCCTATTCCTGGGGTATTGACTTTGAAGACCTGGAGCAGCGCGGCCTGCTCAAAATCATCTGCGCCTATCCCGAATCGGCGGGTTTGGAAGACCACCTGCAAATTATTAAGTCAGAAATTGCCGAGTTCAAGCCGTCGCGCATTGCCATCGACTCGCTCTCGGCGCTGGCGCGGGGCGTGAGCAATAATGCCTTCCGGCAGTTTGTGATCGGCGTGACGGGCTATGCCAAGCAGGAGGAGATTACGGGCTTCTTTACCAACACCACGGATCAATTCATGGGGTCGCACTCGATCACCGATTCCCACATTTCCACGATTACAGACACGATTTTGATGCTGCAATATGTGGAGATTCGCGGCGAAATGTCTCGCGCCATCAACGTCTTCAAGATGCGTGGCTCCTGGCATGACAAGGGCATCCGCGAATATATCATCAGCGAGAATGGTCCAGAGATTAAGGATTCGTTCCGCAACTTTGAGCGGATCATCAGCGGTTCGCCCACCCGCATCTCGGTAGACGAGAAGAACGAGCTATCCCGCATTGTGCGGGGCTTCCAGGAAAAGAGCGACGGCGAAGTTTAGAGTAGTTTTACGCTGTTTTACGCTAAGTGTTGCACGTTGAGCAAATCTCGTGAGCAAGGCTGATCCAAATCGGGTGCTGCGCCTGATGCCGCTGGCGGTGGGCGGGCTGGGCGGCACGCTGCTGCTGATTAACCGACTGGCTACGTCAAATCTGACGGATTTTCAAGCCCGGTCGGACGTGGTGGGGGTGATTTTGAGCGCGGTGCTGATTCTTACTGGGCTGCTGTGGCAGCGCATCCAGCCGCGATCGCCCGATGCGGTCATTCTCAACGGCGAAGAAGGGTTTGACCTGGCAGAAGATTTGCCCGACGCTGCCAAGCTGGAGCTGGCCTGGGCTTCGCACCTGCTGTTGACCAATACTGTGACGCGATCGCTCGTGGTGTGGCAAGACGGGCGCGTGCTGCTGCGGCGCGGTGTGCTGAGTCCCAAAGTCATGAAAACCCCCGGCCCCATTGTGCAGCGGGCGCTGGATACCCAGAAGCCGATTTATCTGGTGAACCTGCAACTCTATCCCGGCAAGATTGAGTTTGACTATCTGCCAGACAATACCCAGGGCGTGATCTGCCAGCCGATGGGCGATCGCGGCGTGATTATCTTAGCCGCCAATGCCCCCCGCAGCTATACCCGCCAGGACGAAATCTGGATTGCCGGAATTGCCGACAAGCTGGGCGAGACGCTCCGCCTGTAGGGACGATTCCTGCACCTGTCCCGATTTTTAACCTGAATAATTGTCAGGACTTACGCACTTGCGATAGGCTCTTTAGGTTTTGGAGGATTTCTCGCGGTCGCAGCCCGCGAGAAATCCTCCAACTGCGTAAGTCCTAAATTACGCTGAACTTACGCCAGAACCGCAGACCCTTGGCCGAGAGATTGGAGGGGCGGGAATTGCTATACACTCATGCCAGGGACGTAGCCTCTCACCGCTTGCCTGTGCAGCATGACAGACCCGACCGCGCCACGGATTGAGCCACCTATTGAGCCACCTGAAGACACGATTGAGGCGATCGCCGCTGATTTAGAAAGTAGCCTTGGAGTCAAGGTATTGCGGGCGATCGCCGAAGTGGTGCTGGCGGGTTTCATCGGACTGGCGCTCATCATGTTGGGGCTGAGCGGCGGCGCATGGATTTTGGGCGGTGTTGCAGCCGGGGCACTGGTCTTTTATGGCGATCGCACCTGGTTTCATCGACCTGCTCTGCCCAACAAAACCCTGCGAAAAATGGGTCAGGTGCTCATCGGTCTAGCGATTGGCTTTTCCATCCGGCAGTCTACGCTATCCAGCCTGTCGTCCCAAATTCCTGTGCTGGTGCTGCTGGGGATGACGCTCCTAGTCAGCGGCGGGGTGATTGGCTATTTCTATTCCCGTCTAGAGAAAGTAGACCTGCTAACGGGCGTGCTGGCGACGACCCCCGGCAATATCGGCGTGATGGCCAGCATCGCTGCTGACTACAGCAAAAACACCGCATTCGTTTCGCTGGTGCAGCTTTTGCGCTTCACCACGATCATTGCCGTGATTCCACTAGTGGCGCAGGTTCCCCACACGACCGATTTACGAAGCACCCTGTCGGCGCTATTGCCCGATGCCCACTGGCTGACCCTAGGCAATGGTCTAGAGCTAGCTGCTGTGCTGGCGGCCGCAGCCCTCGCAGCCCAGTTGGGCACGCGGCTGAACATTCCCGTTGCCACCTTCTTTTGCCCCATCCTAGTAGGACTGGGGTTCGCGCCCCTGGGCTTTGCAGACTGGTTTGCTGGACTGCCCAGCGGCGCTGATGCCAGCTTTAGCCTGCCACCGCTGCTCAAGGTAGTGGGGCAGATTTTGCTGGGCACAACGATTGGCGAATACTGGGCAAACAGCCCGCGCATCACGCTTAGCACGCTAGCGCGGGCCATCATCCCGGTCACGTTGACCTTTAGTGCGGGGCTGCTCACGGCGGCGATCGCCAAAGCGCTGACCCCCTGGGACTGGCTCACTTGCTTGCTGATTGCGGCGCCGGGTGGCTCCCCAGAAATGATCTGGATTGCTCTCACGCTCCAGCACGATGTGGAGCTAGTCACCGCCTCCCATTTGGTGCGCCTGCTGGTGATTAACCTGAGCCTGCCAGGGCTGATCTGGCTGGCCAGCTACATAGATAGTCGCTTAGCTGCTCAGCAGGGCATCGTCATCCATACTGAGCAGTGAAGACATCTCTTGCTGTTTCACCCAGTTGATCACTGTGTTGTGATTAATGCCCGTCAGCCGCTCAATCTCGTGAAAGTTAATGCCAGAGCGATGCATCCGCAGACAAATCTGGCGGGCATCTTCAGAGTATCCCCGCTGGGAATAAAACTCTACAAACTGGCGACCACAGCACTTGCAAAGGTAATTTTGTTTTCCTTGGCGATGGCCATTCTTCCGAATCTGGTTTGAACCGCATTGAGGACATTTCATAGCGCAATTAATCAACTACATAAGCATGAGCCATTACCCGCTCTGGGCTGGCTCACGTTTTCAACACAGCAACATCGGTCAGACAAGCCGACAACCGCTCTGATAGTCGAAAGTCAGAACTAAGCTCAAAAGTCGTGCCATTGGGGTAAAGCAAAGACCTGCTGCGAAGACAGCGCTCTCACTAGAGTCTGTAAACTGCGCCACAACGCCTGCAGAGGGCAAACCCATCAGTGTGATCAAAGACCAACACCCGGCAACGCCACGACCTGAGACTGCTCGTGTATTTTGCTTATGTATCTCGCTTGGTGAAAGAAATGTCAAAAACATGCCGTGCGGCATACGGACTACTCACGCCTCGTTCCCAACTCCGAATTGACTCGAATCCTAAAATGCCAAGACACTGCCAGCAGACTTACACACCTCGCCAAAACAGCCGACATAGAGTTGAGAAACCGCACAAAAAAAGAGAACAAACCTTCTTGAACGAACTGAACCCGAAAACAGACACACCTAGACACGAACCCTGCAACCCGCAAAAACGCACCTGCCCCATTTGCAAAGCGGCTTTAGATCGAATTACTCCCTAATACAATCCCATCTTTAGGTGAAAAAAAACATAGCAGTTTGGAAATTTAAGTCATCCATTCGGGGGATTGCCAAAAGACATAATGTTACCTACTGTATAGGTTTATCTATATTTAGAGTAATTTAGAGTAGGCGTTTAGGGGTGTATATACAGGTACTGTTATACAGGTACTGTCAGAATAATCTCAGATAGTTCAGCTTGCATGGGACTTACGCAGTTGGACAATTCGCGAGAAATCGTCCAAAACTCAGAAAACTCATCGCAAGTGCGTGAGTCCTGGAGACATTTAAGACACTTAATATTTTAAGATGCTTGCTAATTGGTTCGATTGGGCATTGCAGCGGCACAAAACCAACGCCGCCAAGCCAGACCCACGAACTGAAGGCACCCTGAAGCTGCTCTCTATAAAGAGAAAATAGTGCGCCTGTTCTAAGGGCGAGAGACGGGAGAGAGTGCGAGATCGCTGATAGGTATGGAAATTGAAAATGTAGTGCAATGATCCTCGAAGGCATAGGTGAGTTGCCCGTAGTGTTGCTCCTCAATAATGCGGCGAGCTGTCACTAGCCCCAGCCCCAGCCCTTTCCCCGCAGGCTTGGTGCTAAAAAATGGTTCAAACAGACGGCTCTGCTTTTCCTGGGAAAGACCAATGCCGTTGTCTTGAATCTGGAGCAGGATGCACCGCTCCGACCCTTGTCGAATCGTGATTACAATTTCTGGCGTGTAGGGAACCTCTGAGGGATTTTTCTCCAGATGATCTAGTTTTGCTTCGACGGCATCGACAGCATTGACCAGTAGATTAAAAATTGCCTGACTGATTTGCTCAGCGTAGCAATTGACCGGAGGAATAGACTGATAGTGTTTGCGAACCTGAATAGTCGTACCTGTGGAGCGGTTTTCCAGACGATAGCGGAGGAGGGTTAAGACCGTTTCTACGGTATCTTGCAGGCTGATGCGCTTGAGGCCTGCTTCGTCTAGATGCGTGAAGCTACGCAGCGCCGACACGACAGTTTTGATGCGGGCTGCGCCTGTTTTCATCGACCGCAAGATTTTGTTTAGATCTTCAGCAACAAAATCTAAATCAACCTCAGTCTGGAAGTCGCGAATGGCAGCGGGTGGATCTGGGTAGTGTTGTTGGTAGAGATGGGACAACTCGACGAGGGTTTGCACGTACTGGCGGGCCGGCTCGACGTTGCCGGCAATAAAGCTCAGCGGATTGTTGACTTCGTGGGCAACGCCAGCTACAACCTTTTTCAGGGTGGACATTTTTTCCTGCTGGATTAGGCTGGCCTGCGCTCGTTTGAGATCTTCCAGGGTTTGTCGCAGCTTTTGGTTTTGAATTTTTTGCGACTCCTGGAGCGATCGCAATGTGAGTTGGGTCTGAATCCGCACCAGCACTTCTTCTAGCTGGAAGGGCTTGGTGATGTAGTCCGAACCACCGACCTTAAAAGCTTGGACTTTATCGAGGGTATCGCTGCCTGCGCTGAGAAAGATGATCGGGATGTGCTGGGTTGCCGGATCGGTCTTGAGCCGGGTGCAAAGTTCATAGCCGCTCATCTCGCCCATGTTGACATCGAGCAAGATCAGGTCTGGCATCAAGGCGGCGATCGCCCGCAGTGCCATTGCCCCACTGGTGGCTTTGCGGACTTCGTAACCCTGCGCCATCAGAAATTTTGACAAAAAGCGGATGTTATCAGGGATGTCGTCCACGATCAGCAGATCGGGTCGGGGTGAATTCGGCGGTTGCTCCGACACTGAGATGCACAATGGGTTTAGGGTGGCGTTGGGCATAGAGTTTGGCATACTGGTGTGCTGAGATGTCTCAGCCATCGGAGGATTAGGATGCAGCATTGGCAAGAAGCGGCTGAGTCGCCGCTAGAATTTTGTCGAATTGAAATTCTTGGGCCATGTAAGACAAGGCTTGATGCAGTTCGGCTTGATCGGAAGAAAGTTCGCCCAACAGGTCTAAAATCCGCAGGTCGTTTCCCTGGAGGGCAGCCTGATGAAGATTGGCGATCCAGGAAGTTGGAATCGACTGAAACTGCTCCGGCTCTAGCTGCATGGGGAGGGTTGTGCTGGCGCTACCCACTGCACGTTCTGACGAAACATCGTCGTAGACATAGCGCACAGAGAGATGGCGGGCGATCGCCTCAAAGATTTGCTCTCGCTTAAAGGGCTTGCTGATGAAGTCGTCACAGCCCATATTCAGGATTTGCTGGCGCTGCTCTCGAAAGGCACTGGCCGTGAGGGCGATGATGCAGGTGTGACTGGCAGTGGGATTGGTATCTAACAGTTTCTCCTCTTCCTGACGAATCTGCCGAGTTGCCTCGTAGCCATTCATCACGGGCATTTGCATATCCATCAGGATGAGGTGGGGCCGCCAGGCTTTCCAGAGGGCGATCGCCTCTTGCCCATTAGTCGCCTGCTGCACCTCAAATCCGTGAATACTAAGCAAGCGAATCAGCAAATCTCGATTCACCGGATGATCTTCTACCACCAGCAGACGGTAAGTGGGCTGATCCATTGCCAACCCCAATACCCGTCCTTTTGGCTCCGTCGTTTCGGGGACGCAAAGGAATTCATCCACCGCGTCTGCCTGGATGCAGAAGGTAAACACACTGCCTTGCCCCAGTTTGCTGTGAGCCGTGATGTCGCCCCCCATCATCTGTATATACTTACGGCTGATGGTCAGCCCCAGGCCGGTTCCTTCTGAAGCGTTCATGCCGCTGCGAGTCTGCTTAAACGGCTTAAAGAGTTGGTCTAGCTCGTCTTCAGCGATGCCATAGCCCGTGTCTTCTACTTGAAACACCAGATACATGGGCGTGTATTTCTGAGCAGCCTCGTTGCCTGATTTGGGATTGGACGGCAAGTGGAATGCTGTTTGGCTGAGTCCGGATGGCGTTGCCAGCTTCACTGCTCCTTCGGAATGGGCTTCAGCGTGGGCTGTGGAATGAGCCGCTGCATCAATGGAACCTAGATACAAGTCGGCCGGTGACCGGTAGAACGCCAGCAGATCTGAGGCTGTCAAATTGCTGGAATGTGGAACTGCACGAACCCGTAGCGTCACACAGCCTTTTTCTGTAAATTTAACCGCATTGCCCAGCAGATTAATGAGAACCTGGCGCAGCTTGCCTTCATCGGTGGCGATCGCCACGGGCAGATCCGCATCTATCTCAAACGCCAACCGCAGCCCTTTCGCATTTGCCCGGACTTGCAGCATACTTTGCAAACTGTTGAGCAAATCCTGGAGATTTACCACGCTCTCCTGAATGGTGAGCCGCCCTGCCTCAATCTTCGACATCTCCAGCACGTCGTTGATCAGTTGGAGCAGGTGTTCCCCGCTGGCTTGAATGGTATCCAAGTCATTTCGATAGTCCTGGTGAAGACTGTGATCTAGGCTGAGCAATTGGCTAAGCCCCAGGATGGCATTCAGCGGAGTCCGCAGTTCGTGGCTTATGTTGGCCAAAAACTCGCTCTTTGCGCGGTTTGCAGCATCGGCCTGATCTTTGGCCCGCTGCAATTCCTCTGCCTGGGTCTGCGCTTGGGCAAGCAGTTCTGCCTGCTGCACCGCAACCCCTAGCTGGCTACCAATTTGCAGAATCATCTGCACTTCGTTCTCTTGCCACTGGCGCGGAGCGCTGTTTTGGTAGGCGGCAAGTAGCCCCCAAAGCTGATTGCGACAAAAGATGGGGACAATCGTATACGCACGAGCCTGCAAGGTTTCTAAAACGTTGAGGTAGCAGGGAGAAAAGCCAGCCGTGTAGATATCCGGAACGCAGCAGTACGAGCCAGTCTTGCGCCGATAGATGCCGCCTTCGGTATTTTGCAGGTAGGTATCCCGAATCAGGGTTTCGGTGCCATCGAATTGTTTGACGGTGCAGCCCGCCTGGTTGACCAGCGTGCTGGCTTCAGGAGGCGGGTTCGTATCCTTTGGGCTGGATAGATCTTTGGGACTGGATAGATCTACAGAGTTGCGAGAAGCGTTGTAAGAGTGGTGTGAATTTGTGTTTTCCAGGCTGGAAGAAAGCGACGAAGCGTCGGTCACTTCTGACGACACGACAATTTTGCTCCAGCCGTCGGCGACCGATTCGGCAACCACCTCGCCGCTCCAGTCTGGGTTGAATCGATAGATGAGGGTGCGATCGCACGCCAGCGTTTGTCGCAGTTCGTGGGTGGTCGTCTCAAAAATGTGGCTGAGGCTGAGGCTCTGGCGCATCCGCTGCACCACGCGGGCGATCGCCTGTTCCCGCTCAAACGACTGCTGTAGCTTGCGTTCGGCTATGGTGCGTTCTTCGATCTCCTGGCGCATCGCCTCGTTGGTTTTCAACAGTTCGCTGGTGCGCTCTTGTACCCGCACCTCCAGCAGAGACTCGGCCTGCCTGCGCTGCTCCACCTCGGCGGCAAGCTGATGGTTTAGCCGCTCTAGCTGCTCAGGGCTTTTGAGGGCCAAAAATTGCGGCACCAGTTCCACCAGCTGGAGCGCTGTATAGCAAGACACTAGTGCGGTTAGCGCTCGTTCCAACCCCGAAAGCCAATAGTCCGGATGCCACAGCGTCCAAATGTCGAACAGGTGCCCAATGCCACACAGCACGATAAACGCGCTGAACAGGAAAAACACTCTGGAAAAGGGCAAGTCTTCGCGCTTGCGGACGAAGTAAATCAGGATCGCTGGAATGGAAAAATAGGCGATCGCCACTAGGGCATCACTGACCACATGCAGGCTGACCAGCGGTGTCTGCCAAAGATAACAATGACCGTGGGGCATATACTGCTCGGACAACAGAAGACCATTCATCAATGGGCTAAACATTTTGCTAGTAGAGGCGAACGAACAATAAACACACGGATACTAAACAGTATGAAAAGAAAAGACAGCCAACCAGAGAGAACAGCCTAGAAACGCGTCGGGCAAACCATCAAACACAAACACAACGATGAGAGATCCAAATACAAGTGGATTGGCAAGAAGGTTTCTTCGCCAGGGGATTGACAGAATCTCTAAAATACTGGAAAACCAGCTATAAAAGCTGATTAAGTCTATATTTTGGCTACTATACAGCATAGAATACCCGCTAGAGGGAAGGTTCAAACGGATGGAGAAGTTTTACGAAAGAAAGGTCAGAGTGCGGCAGACACGACAAGTGACGTTACAAATTCTTAATATTACAGTTTTCGCATGGTTGCCTTGCCTTTAAGGAGTTGCATCGATTCCTGCGGGCTATGGAGTGGGGGCTTGTCTAGAAGCTTGTTTACTAAGCGCCCAATACAGCGTTTTTGAAGCAGGTGAGGCATGAGATGGGACAAAAGCCCTCGCCTTTCTTAGTTGGCACTTGCGTCCCCTCGAAAGGAAATGCTGTATCGCTTGCGACGATAAGGGGCCAGATTTCATCGCTGGATTTCTGTGCCGGGTTTCGGTTGTCAAGGGAGGTATTGCGTGGGAACGGTTAGGAAGTTAACCAGGAGCGTATCTAAAGTCTTTACAGGAAATTTGCGGGTAGTATGAGTGGATATTGGCGTTGGCTGTCAGAAAAGCTGGACTAACGTGTCGATTAAGCGGGCGATCGCCTATGGTAAGCCTGAATTCCAGAAGGCGGATCTCTGGTGGTAGCGTACAGCAGACTACTCTCTCCGTATCACTACCAATAGGACTGGCGAAATGAAAAGGGGCTATGGCAACGATAGACGCAGATCAAGCAAAGATATCTAGTATAGGAAAATCAGGTACAGCGAAGCAGTCGAAAATGAAACGACGGCGAGGAGTAGTGCTGACCCATGCAGGGCTGAAGCGATTGCAGGCGGCGATCGCCGCTGTGGAAATTGCAGAAAACGATGGTGAACGCTTTACATTGGAAGAGTTGGGCGACCGGATTCGGGTGTCTACCAAAACCCTCAGCCGCCTCTGGTCTCTCAACTCTGGCATCGATCGAAGAACGCTGCACCTCTGCTTTAGTAGCTTTAATTTAGATTTGCAGTCCAGGGATTACGTTGTCGTCGGCGATTTGGCGGAATCGGAGGTTGCCCCAGGCGAATCGCCTTGCCCCTTGCCTGCCCAATCACCCAGAACGGAGATAGAACTAGGCTCCAGCGAATCGTCTGGTTCGTTGAGTCCTCCAACTCATTGGCCCAAAGCCAGCCCTCGCCCCGCTGCTGCGGCGGTTCATCCTTCAAACCCGTCGCTCTCAGGAGCGCTGCCCTACCCCGACGGGCCTGTACCGCTCGACTCACCGTTCTATATCGATCGCCCGCCCATCGAGGCGCTAGCCTACCAGGAAATTTCTCAACCCGGTTGCGTCATCCGGATTCGTGCGCCGCGCGGCATGGGCAAGACCTCGCTGACGCTGCGCCTGCTGACGGTGGCCGAGGCGCAAGGCTATCGCACGGTGACGCTAGACTGCAACCAGTTTGACTCGGCGCTGCTAAACGATCTCAGTAAGTTTTTGCGGAGTTTCTGTCTGCGGCTGGCGCAGGCGCTCCATATTCCGCCAAACCTGGAAGACTATTGGGATGAGGAGATTGGCAGCAAGCTAAGCTGTAGCTTTTATCTGAAAACCTATCTGCTCAAGCAGATCGACGCGCCCGTTGTGCTGGTGCTGAATGAGATCGATCGATTTTTTGAGCATACCGCCTTTGCTCAGGACTTTTTTCCGCTGTTGCGCTCGTGGTACGAGGAGTCGCGGCGAGATCTAACACTGCAAAAGCTGCGTTTGGTGGTGGTTTATTCTACCGAAGCGTATGTAGCGCTGGATATCAATCAATCGCCCTTTAATATCGGCTTGCCGCTGCGGTTGCCGGAGTTCTCGGCTGAGCAGGTGCTAAATCTGGCGCAGCGGCATGGGCTACCCTGGGGCATGGACGAAGTGGAGCAACTGATCGATCTGATTGGCGGCCATCCAGGGCTGGTGCGGATGGCGCTGTATCACATCTGTACCTATGGACTGTCGCTGTCGCAACTGGTGCAAGGGGCGATCGCCACAGGCGGCATTTTTCGTCCCCACCTCTGGCGACACTGGGTAACAATACAACAGCATCCAAACCTGCTGGCGGCGCTGCGAACCGTTGTGCTGGCCGAGTGTGGGCAGAGCGTGTTGCTAGACCCGCTCCAGGCCTATCGGCTGGAAAGCCGGGGCTTGCTGCGCTACGAGGGTGATTTGCAAAACAATCCCTGCGGGAATCGCGTACTGTCCCGCTGTCGGCTGTACCATCAATACTTCCGGCAGCAGTTTATGTCTGAGTCGCCCTTGCTATGAGATATCAGGTCGGCGGCAGCCTCCGCGCCAGCGACCCAACCTATGTGGTGCGCCAGGCCGATGAGCATCTCTATCAAGCGCTGATTCGGGGAGAGTTTTGCTATGTGCTGAATTCGCGGCAGATGGGCAAGTCGTCGCTGCTCCAGCGCACCAGCGCTCGTCTTCAGGAAGCTGGCCGTCTCTGCGTTTATCTCGATATTACGCAACTGGGCAGCGAAAACCTGACACCGCTCCAGTGGTATCGCGGCATTATCACGATTCTGCACCACGGCGTAGGTCTAGATAGCCAGATCAACCTGAAGCAGTGGCGCGATAACCACGCTGACCTCTCGCCTGTGCAGCAGTTGCACCAGTTTGTAGAAGATGTTCTAGTCTCTCGGTTGGCGCAGCAGCCCATCGTAGTTCTGATTGACGAAATCGACAGCCTGCTGAGCCTGCCCTTTGGCGTGAGCGATTTTTTTGCCTGGATTCGGCATTGCTATAACCAGCGATCGCACAATCCCCTGTTTCAGCAGTTGAGCTTTGCTCTGTTTGGCGTAGCCACGCCCTCTGACCTGATCGACGACAAGCGCCGCACCCCGTTTAATATTGGCACGGCGATCGAGCTATTTGGGTTTCAGCCGGATGAAGTCGCCCCGCTGATCGAAGGGCTAGTGGGGATCGTCAGCCAGCCGTCTGCCGTAGTGCGGGCGATTTTGGGCTGGACGAATGGGCAGCCGTTTTTGACCCAAAAGCTGTGTCATCTGGTGGTGCAGATTGCGCTGGAGGCTCCATCGGGCAAGCTCGTGCTGCCACCGGGCACTGAAGCGCTGTGGATTGATCAACTGGTGCGATCGCGCATTCTCCAGCATTGGGAATCGCAAGACGAGCCAGAACACCTGAAAACAATCCGCGATCGCCTCTTGATTAACGAGCAATGCGCCAGCCGTCTCCTGGGCCTTTATCAGCAGATCTTGCAGCGAGAAACTGCCGACACGGCTATTCCATCGCCCCAGATTCCATTGCCCCAGCCTGTTGCACAAACGCCCTGCGAACCTGCAATCTCCAGCAATCCAAAACCTAAAATCCAAAATCTACCCGACTCTCCCGAACAAACCCAACTCCTGCTCTCCGGGCTGGTCGAAAAGCACAACGGCATCCTGCGCGTCAAAAACCGCATTTACAGAGCCGTGTTTGACAAAGCCTGGGTGAATACGCAACTGGATCGGCTGCGTCCCTATGCCCAGTCGCTGAATGCCTGGGTAGACTCTGGCTTTCAGGATGAATCGCGGCTGCTGCGGGGGCAGGCGCTCCAGGCGGCCGTAGATTGGGCCCAGGGCAAATATCTAAGCGATTTAGATTATCAATTTTTGGCAGCTAGCCAGGGGCTAGATCGACGCATCATGCAGCAGCAGCTCGAAGCGGAGCGGCTGCAAGAAGTGGAAGCACGGCTAGAGCTAGAGCGCCGGAGCTCTCGCAGCCAGCGGCGGCTACTGGTGGGCATGAGCATTGCGCTGGGGGTTGCGGTGCTGTCTGGTTTGGCGGCGCTCAATGCTTATCAGCGGTCGGCAGTGAGCGAGGTGCGGGCGATCGCCGCTGCTTCCAAGGGCAACTACGCCTCACACCAGCGGCTCGATGCACTGTTCCAAGCGATTCAGGCGCGTCACAAATTTCAATCGCTGCTATTCCTCGACCCGACCCTGCGCCAAGATCTGGATGCGAAAACTGACAGGGTTTTGGCGCAAGCGGTTCAGGGTGCGGATGAAACGAATCGGCTGGTCGGTCATCAGGGAGGAGTCCTGGCAGTCGATCAGAGTGCTGATGGTGAGTGGATTGCGTCCGGGGGAACTGATCGCACCGTTAAGCTTTGGAAGCCTGACGGAACCCTGGTTCGCACCCTGTCCACCAGCGCCACGCCCCACGGCATCCGCATCAGCCCCAATAGCCAATTTGTAGCGACGGCCAACGTAGACGGCATGGTGCAGTTGTGGAGGCTAGACGGCTCCGTTGGCTTAATGCTGAAAGGGCACACTGCCCCGGTGTGGAACGTTTCGTTTAGCCCGGATAGTCGCCTTTTGGTGTCTGCCAGCGGCGATCGCACGCTCAAGCTCTGGCGCGTTGCCGACGGCAGCCTAGTTCGCACCCTAACGGGCTACGATGCGGCTACCTGGCAAGCCGTGTTTAGTCCTGATGGTCAGCAGATTGTGTCGGGCAGCACTGATGGAAAACTGACTTTCTGGACAGTGGATGGCACCTTGATTCGGACCACTCAGGTCAGCGATGCGCCTGTATGGAGTGTCGCCCATAGCCCGAATGGGCAACTGCTTGCCACAGGCAGCGGGGACAGTCAAATCCGGCTTTGGAGTCGGGCCGGTCGCCTCTCCAAAACGTTGGCCGGTCATGATGCCGAAGTGTTGCACGTCCGCTTTAGCGCCGACGGCAGAACCCTCGCCTCTGCCAGCGCCGACCGGACAGTCAAGCTCTGGCGGAGCGATGGAACCCCGTTGAGAACATTTCAAGGCCATCAGGCGGTTGTTCGGAATGTGGCGATCGCAGCGGACAACCAGACCATTGCTTCCGCATCAGAAGATGGACAGGTCAAGCTATGGAAACCGTCGTCGTTCTCAATCCCCCTGATTGGGCTACCAGAAGTGGTGAATCAAGTCGCCTATAAGCCTCAAGCGCCTGGAGAGCCGCTGCTATTGGCGACCATCTCTGGAGCGCAGGTTCGCTTCTGGCGATCGGATGGGGCATTAGTCAATCAATTCAGCCTGCCAGAGCGGCTCAACTCCGGCGCATTTGCCCCGGATGGCAAAACCCTGGCCCTGGGTAGCGTAGATACAAACCTTTACTTGCTCGACCTACAAAGCCGCACCACGACCGCGCTTTCGGGCCACACGGCTTCCATTATGAACGTGCAGTATAGCCCCGATGGACGACATATTGCCTCTGTGGGAGACGACGGGGCCCTGCGGCTCTGGACGCGCCGGGCGGACGGTTCGTTTGCACCACACCAAGCGATTCTGGCGCATCCGGCATCGCGGATCTGGAGCGTGGCCTTTAGCCCCGACGGTCAGCAGGTGGCAACCGCAGCGATTGACCGCACAGTTAAAGTGTGGGGACTGGAACCGGATGGACGGCTATCTCCAGAACCGAAGCTAACCCTGGCAGACCATCTGGGGGCCGTGTGGGGGGTGGCGTTTAGCCCAGATGGAACGTGGCTGGTGTCTACGGGGCGCGATCGCACGATTAGGCGATGGAGCCGCACGGGAGAACTGCTAGAAGCAGTTGAAGTAGACGGGCTTGGCCTGTCGCGGGTAGCCATCAGTCCAGACGGTCAGCAGGTTGCAGTTGGCAACATGGACAACACTGTGACTGTGTGGAATCGCACTACCGGGCGCTTGTTTAATCTGCAAGGGCACAATTCGGGCGTGCGATCGATTGCCTTTAGCCCCGATAGGAAAACGGTGGTATCGGGGGGCGAAGACCGGGTGGCCATTATCTGGAATATGGATTCTCTGCTGAATCTGGACTTGATGGGCTACGGCTGCAACTGGCTGCGGGATTACTTTAAAACCCATCCGACCCTGAACGAGGGCGATCGCCAACTTTGCCGCAAGTTTTTCTGAGCGCCCGGGCCGGTGGGCAGGTCATTGCAAGCGGAATCCTCGTTAAGCAACATTCGGGGCAACCTCATGGAGACTCATGGCGATAGATAGAGAAAGTCTGATGGATTAGGCAATACTCCCTGGCTTCGGATGCTCGCCGGGTGACAAATTGGCGGAGCGAAGCCGGGATATAGTCGGTCATGGGCGAGCTTAATTTTGCGGAGTCGCGCTGAGTGTGGTGTAAGCGCGAATTTTGAGAAAGACGTATGCCTTATGCCTTACACCTTCGACCATCCAGACCCCACGCCAGCGCAAATGCTGCATCATCTGCGGCGGGCCAATGCGATCGCCCTCCGCGCTAGGGGCTTTGGGCATCATCCCTTCGGGGCAATTCTCGTCGCGCCAGATCACGAAACGGTGCTGCTAGAACAGGGCAACGTCAACACGGTGAACCACGCCGAATCCGTGCTGGTGCGGGTTGCAAGCACCAATTTCAGCCCGGAGTATCTGTGGAACTGCACGCTCTACACCACCGCCGAACCCTGCGTCATGTGCGCGGGAACCCAGTATTGGGGCAACATTGGGCGCTTGGTCTATGGTATTGCCGAAACCAGCCTGCTGGCGCTGACGGGCAGCGACGCGCAAAACCCGACGCTGAGCCTGCCCTGTCGCCAGGTGTTTGCTGCTGGACAAAAGCCAATTCGCGTTTGGGGGCCGTTCGATGCGCTGGAGGACGAAATCGTAGCGGTGCATCGAGACTTTTGGCGATCGCCCTGAAGTCTCCTGTCAAGACCTTACAAAACCTAACGCTTACGCCGGAAAGCATCGGCCAAACGCCTGGAGCAGCCGGGGCGAACCCTGGATACGAATTTTTTGCAGTAGCAGCGCCCTCACCCGCGCAGACATTCCCTCCTACAATTGGGGGAAGACGATTTTCACGGGTCGAGAACTGTGGCATTCAAGATTGGGCTATTGGGCTTGGGAACGGTGGGCGCAGGGACGGCAGAGATTCTGCTGAATCCGGAGTTGCGCCATCCGCTGGTGCAGGAAATCGAGATTGGCAAAGTGGGCGTGCGATCGCTCGACAAGCCGCGCCCGGTGGATCTGCCCGCCGACCTGCTGACCACTGACCTAGAAGCCATCGTCACCGATCCAAACATTGACATTGTGGTGGAAGTGATTGGCGGGCTAGAGCCAGCGCGATCGCTCATTTTGAAGGCGATCGCCCACGGCAAGCACGTCGTCACCGCCAACAAAGCCGTCATTGCCCGCTACAGCGACGAAATCTTTGATGCAGCCAGCACTGCCGGGGTGTACGTCATGATCGAGGCGGCCGTAGCAGGCGGCATTCCGGTCATTCAGCCGTTGAAACAATCCCTCAGCGTCAACCGCATTCACCGCGTCATGGGCATCGTCAACGGCACGACCAACTACATCCTGACGCGCATGGCCCGCGAAGGCGCAGACTTTGATGCAGTGCTGGCGGATGCCCAGCGCTTGGGCTATGCCGAAGCCGACCCCACCGCCGACGTAGACGGACTCGATGCCGCCGACAAAATTGCTATCCTGGCCTCCCTCGCCTTTGGCGGCCGCATCAAGCTGCCCGAAGTCTACTGCGAAGGCATCCGCAGCATCAGCGCCGCCGACATCGCCTACGCCGATCGCCTAGGGTTTGTGATCAAGCTGCTGGCCACAGCCCTGCGGGAACCCAGCGCCCCGGACGACGCAACCGACCATCTGCAAGTGCGCGTCCACCCGACGCTGCTGCCCAAGAGCCACCCCCTCGCCAGCGTCAATGACGTTTACAACGCGATTTTGTTTGAAGGCGATCCGGTGGGGCAGGTAATGCTGTTTGGCCGGGGTGCGGGGTCTGGGCCCACCGCCAGCGCCGTGGTGTCCGATATTCAAAACATCGTGGCGATTTTGAAAGCAACGGGTAGCAGGTCGCCTCATTCCACTGCCGACCTGCATCTGCTGCTGGCCTGCATCCATCAGCACTACTGCACCATCAGCCCGATGGATGAAGTCGTCAGCCGCTTCTACGCCCGCTTCCTCACCCGCGATATGCCCGGTGTGATTGGGCGACTGGGCACCTGCTTTGGCGACCATGACGTGAGTCTGGAATCCGTGGTGCAGATTGGCTTTCAGGACGACCTGGCGGAAATTGTCGTTGTCACCCATGACGTGCGCGAGGGCAACTTCCGCAAAGCCCTGGCAGAGATTCGCGGCTTTGAGGGCGTGGCGGAGATTCCTAGCGTGCTGCGGGTGCTGTAGAAAAAATGAAAAATGAAGAACGAAAAACGAAGAACGAAAACCCCATTCTTCCCTCTTCGTTCTTCCCTCTTCGTTCTTCGTTCTTCCCTCTTCGTTCTTCGTTCTTCCCTCACCCTCTTCTCGCTTTCCCCCGCAACAGTCCCGCCCAGTGCCACCAGATCATCACCATTGCGGCGGTGTCAAGCTGACAATATTGCAGCAGCAGGTCTTTCCACTGGTCGCGGGTAGCGGGGTCGCAGGGGCCCTCGGTGTGGTGAACCATTGCGCGGTAGGCGCGGACGGCGGAAGGGCCTTCGGTGACGGCGATCGCTGCTCCGTGGATCGACTGCGTGGGTAGTGCTTTGTAGGGACTGAGCAGGCGGCCGGTCTCGTCGTAGCGGACATATTCTGGAAAGCGATCGCGCAGGACTGGATTGGTGCGCCAGATCGCTTCTACCACGACTTTGATCGAGGTGCTGCCGCGCATCTGGGGATGGAGGTAGTGCTTTTCTGTTAGCTGGCAGAGATCGACCAGGCGGCCGCGATCGTCCCCGTTGAGCTTGACGGTGTGGCCAAGCCAGTCGCGCAGGGCAGGGTTGTCATAGCTGCGCCGGGTCATTTGCTCCAGCACTTCTCGCAGCACGGTGTTTTCGTGTTTGCTCCACATAAAGGGCGTGCCCGTGCTGCCGAGGTGCTGCATCAGCGATTCGGCAAAGGCAAAGTTGGGGAACTCGTCTTCGGTGCAGAGCCAGCATTCGTGCTGCGGTTCGGCATTGGGTGCGGTCAGCGTGTGGCAACTCCACTGGAAGGCGATCGTTTCGTAGGGGCGCATCCCGCTGTAGCAGGGAATGGCAGGCGCACAGGTTTCCATGTCGATAAAGTGCAGCGGATAGTCAAAACTGTCTAAAATGTCCGCTAGCTCTGCCGAAACCCACTCGGTGTCTTCGCGGGTGTGATGGAGTTGGCGCAGTTGGCGATCGGTGTAGGCGCTCATGGAGCCGTCTTTTTTGACCAGCAGATCTGGCGTTACGTCGTATAGGCTGACCTTGCCGTGCTGAATGAGTTCATTAGCGCGATCGCCCAGGCTGCCGACGCGATATAGGTCTAGCAGATGCGGCGACACGTCTGCTAAGTCGCCCCAGCAGTGGCGAAAACCGTTGAGTGGGGCTTCGTCCTCGACCCAATACTCGCAGTCACGGCAACTGATCGACAGGGCGGGTTCGGCCCGTTGCAAGCTGGGCCAGAGCAGCGCTGTGTATTGCTGAATGCCTGCACGAACTGTCGGCAGCGTCGCCTCTACTTCGGCGGTGATGTCGATCTTCTGGGTCAGAAAGCTGGCCGCGCTGAGCGCTGCTTCGTCGCCCAAAAACTCGACCTGAATCTGCGAAAAGCCTGCATCTACTGGAATGCGCCGTACTTGAAACTGGCGATGCAGTTGGTCGATGGCGGAGGGTTTGGTCTTGTCGGGCAGCATGAGAAAGGCGCGAATCTCGAAATCGGGGAAGTGCGATCGCAGCAGGTGGGCTTGGAACGCAACATCTTCGAGCGTGTCGCGCCAGGCCGCCAGCGAAAACAGACTGGATTTTCCTTCTGCGATGCGCTTTTGATACTCGGTGGGGTCAAAGGATCGGGCCTTGACTTCGATCAGGTCAATCCGTCGCCCCCGTTTTACCAAAATGTCGGCCCGCGCCACGACGCGATCGCACAATAAGGTTGCCTCAAACAGCGTGATGGAGTCTGTACGGTTCAGCAGCGCCAGCGTTTCTGCATTTGCCGCTTCTGGGTCTGCTTCGGCTTGCACCCGAACTCCGTCTGGAAAGCGCAGTTTGGCGATCGCCTCCACAATATATCCGCCCTCTGCCAGCAGTTCCAGAAACTCGCTGCCGGCCTGCACCGAAGGATAGCCCAGTTTGTGGTAGTAAAGCTTCGTAGGGCAAGACCGAGCCAGCTTGAAGTCAGATTTTGACAAATACATGCGGAGTATTGGTGAAGAAACAGTACAAACAGTGCAAGCAGTACAAAACAAACAGTGCAAACAGTGCAAACAGTGCAAACAGTGCAAACAGCACGAACAGTGCAAACAGCACGAACAGTGCAAACAGCACGAACAGTGCGAACAAAGAGATAATGGCGATCGCCCAAAAGAAATCGCGTTGCGCTGTTCTATCTTTGGCATTCTGGCTAGGCGATCGTCAATAGAGCCAATTCCCTAGAGCCGAATCCCTTAGAACCGATACTTTTGGCGCTACCCAACGCATTAGTTAAAATCTGTTTCGGCTTAAATCTGTTTCACAATCGCTACTGCGTCAGAAGAGAGGTGAAGAAAACAGAGGATGCAAAAGAGATTGTGCGATGATGCTGGTTTATCTTGATCGGAGACTTGCCGGGAATTTGCTGGAGAACGAAGCTCTTAAGGAAATTTTTCTCTATTTTTTGAAGTGATTTTGGGCAAATCTGGTAAAGTTTAAGCGTTTAGGATCAGCTTCAGGTTTATCAAACCGCTTATCAAACACAAGAGTCGGCTTGTATGACGCAGGACGTTCACGCAGCGTATGCGCTGGTTTGAAGGTGTTGTGTGACAAGCGTTGTGTAACAAGCGTTGATTTTGGGTTAATTCTACTGCGCCTTTATCGAACCGTTAGCGTTCGTTTTGTCGTGTTCTCAAAAACAGGAATTGATGATTCATATGCGTGTAAAACACTGGATCGCAGGCGGTCTTGCAGCCTGCTCAGCCCTGGTCATTGCAGCAACGGCTGCGCTGGCCCAAGTTGCCACGGTGACGGCCAATGAGCTAAACGTTCGCAGCGGCCCAGGCACCAGCTTCCCAGTCACTTTTGTGCTTCGTCGTGGCGATCGCGTCGAGATTATCCGCCGCCAGGGCAACTGGGCTTTTGTGGTGGGCGAGCGCGGCGGCGAAGGCTGGGTCTTTGGTCAATACCTCTCCACCACTACCCCCTCTCCTGCCCCCTCCCCCACGCCCACAAACGATGTATTTCGCGGCACGGGCACTATCGACAACGCCCGCTACAATGGCTCCGGCGAGGCCCAGCTAGTGATTGGTCGCCAAAACCGCAACGGTTCCTTTAGCCTCACGGGTGGGCGCTTCAACGTCGAGTACATTGGCACGGTGCGAAGCAACTTTGAGGGTGCGGTGGAACTTCAGATTAACCAATTCCGCTCTTCTGAGATGGGCTATCGCACGGTTTCTGCGTCTGGCACTTGCAACATCCAGACCAGCGGCGGCACGTCGGTCAGCCGCAGTTTTTGCAGCGTGACTGGCTCTGGGATTGACCACGGTCGCAGCAACTTTAGCGGCCGGTAGGGGCAGGTTCGTCGCTAGTTCGCTCCTGCTATGACAAACTAGGGGGTTTGGACGGGTCACTACAGGCTCACCCAGCCCCCTTTTTGATGGGATTCGTGGGTGCGGTCGATTAGCCGCTGCGAATAGACCCCATCGGCCAGCGTGGGCATGGGTGACGATTCCTGGGCGATCGCCCGCACCCAGCTATCCACCACCCGCAGAAACGGCGCAAGCCGACCGTCCGGGTAGGTTTGGGGAAACGCGAGGCGATCGGGAATTTCGACCTCCTGGAGCGACTGCCCTGCTGGAGCAGCCCAGAGCTTGAAGCCGTGGACATAATCGGTCTGATGATCGCTGCCGAGAATCAGCGTACCGCGATCGCCATACACCTCCACCCAATGCCCACGGCCCTGAAACGTGACGGTGCTAAGGGTGATTTGCACGGGCGTTCCGTCCGCCAGATCCAGCCAGACGCGGCAGGTATCGTCCGAATCGACGGGTTTTGGCTCGCCCGTGATTGGGTCGGGTCGGGTGGGAATGGTGGTGCTGAGGCTGCCGCAGAGGCGCGTCGCCGGGCCAAAGAGCCAGCGCAAATAGTCGAACGTATGGGAACCGAGCGCCCCCAGCGCCCCACCGCCCTGATCTTTGCGGGCGTACCAGTTCCAAGGGCGATTGGCATCAGCGCGACCGCTCACCAGCCAGTCCACCTTCACCAGCCGCTTTTGCCCCACAAAACCTTCAGCCAGCAGTTCTGCCAGCCGCATCCAGGTGGGCACAAAGCGGAACTCAAAATCCAGCGCCGCAACGAGCCCTTTGGACTGGGCTAGATTCTGCAATTCCTCCGCCTCGGCCAGCGACAGAGCTGTGGGCTTTTCTAGCAGCAAATGCTTGCCTGCATTCAGCACGGTTTTCGCCTGCTCGTAGTGCAAGAACGGGGGCGTGGTGACGCTGACTGCCTGCACCTTTGGTAGGGCTACTATTTCTTCCACCGTTTGGCAAGCGTGGGGGATGCCGTGCGTCTGGGCGATCGCCTCTGCCTTGGGGCGATCGCGGTGCTGCACCGCCACCAATTTCGTTTGATGATGAATCTGGAAACCGGGAATGTGGATCTTTTGCCCAAACCCAGTGCCCACAACGGCTACGCCAATTTCCGACAGTGTCATGCGAGGTTCGTCCGCTCATCTGCCTTTTTCACGATATAGCAGAAGGGGGCTGGAGGAAGAGGGAAGAACGAAGAACGAAGAGGGAAGAACGAAGAGGGAAGAACGAAGAACGAAGAGGGAAGAACGAAGAACGAAGAGGGAAGAACGAAGAACGAAGAGGGAAGAACGAAGAGGTTCTGTTTTTCGTTTTTCGTTTTTCGTTCTTCGTTTTTTCCTTCCTCACTCAAATCGCAGCGCCTGCCCTCGCACTGCCGTATTCAGCGTGCCGTGATCAAAAACCACTTGGCCGCCGACAATTGTGACCACCGGCCAGCCCGTCAGATCCCAGCCCTCAAAGGGACTCCAGCCGCATTTGGTTTTCAGCGTTTCTCGCTGCACCGGGCGATAGGTGCTAAGGTCTACCAGCACTAGGTCGGCATCGTAGCCGGGGGCGATCGCCCCTTTGTTGGGAATTTTGTAGGCTTTGGCAACGGCGGTAGACATCCAGTTCATCACCTGGGCGACGGTGCAGCGTCCTTTGGCGGCTTGGGTCAGCATCAGCGGCAGCGAGGTTTCCACACCGGGCATCCCAGAGGGGGTGTTGGGATAGGTCTGGGCTTTTTCCTCCAGTGTGTGGGGGGCGTGGTCGGTGGCGATGAAGTCCAGCACGCCGTCTATCAGCGCTTGCCAGAGGATGGCATTGTCCTGGGGCGATCGCAGCGGCGGGTTCATCTGCGCCAGCGTGCCGATGGTTTCGTAGGCGTAGGTATTCAGCAGCAAGTGCTGGGGCGTGACTTCGGCCGTCACCCAGGCTGGCTTGTCTTGCCGCAGCAGTTCCGCCTCCTCACCCGTAGACAGGTGCAGAATGTGGAGCCGCCGCTGATATTTTTTGGACAGCACCAGCGCCCGCTTCGTGGCGATCAGCGCCGCCTCGTTGTCTTGAATCACGGAATGAATCGCCGGATCGCTCACCCCGGCATACTTTTCGCGCCGCTGAAGGATTCTCGCCATGTCTTCGGCATGGACGGCAATCAGCCGATTTTCGTAATTCGGGTCGCTCAGGTCGCGGTAGAAAATTCGCTCCAGCGCATCGTCGTCATTTACCAGCAGCGGCCCGTGCATCGACCCCATAAAGACCTTGATGCCGCAGACGGGATGGGCTGTCCGCAGATCGGGCAGATTTTCCGGCGTTGCACCGATAAAAAAGCCGTAGTTGACCAGGCACTTCTCCGAAGCGCGGCGCAGCTTGTCGTCCAATGCGTCCTGGGTAATCGTCAGCGGGCGCGTGTTGGGCATTTCCAGGAACGAGGTAATGCCGCCCTGGGCACAAGCGCAACTGGCGGTGAACAGGTCTTCCTTGTACTCCAGCCCTGGTTCGCGGAAATGCACCTGCGGATCGATCGCCCCTGGCAACAATGTCAGCCCTGCTGCGTCGATGAGGATGTCGTCCGGCGTTGGGGGAAGGTCTGGAGAAATTTGGGCGATCGCCCCATTCTCGACACGCACATCTCGCAGCGCCATCGCTCCATCCGGCAGCAAGACCTGCGCCTGGCGGATGACCAGTGGAGCAGTTGTTAAACTTGCCATATGCTACCTGCTATCCCTCGTGTCCCCTTCCAAACCGTGAAATGATTGTATCGGCGCGGCCCCAATTTTGTGAGCGGCTGTCTGAAAAGTTGACTTTAGTGTTGACTTTTCAAACAGAACACCTGTGTTAGCCTCTGCCAGAGCTAAAAGGTACATCTGCTCCTCAGATAAACTGGGATTAAAGAAAAGGTGTCGTCTGCTGGAAAGTGGTCTATCGTGATGATTGTGCATTAACCCACATAAACCGTAACGGCTGTACTTAACGGCTATACATCTGAAATTACGGCTGACTTGGGTTACATCCCTAGTCTTAGAGGATGTTTGAAAAGTCCTACTGTTTGTAGCAAAGCGTGAAAGATCCCCCTAAATCCCCCTTAAAAGGGGGACTTTAAGGCGGTTTCCCCCCTTGTTAAGGGGGGCTAGGGGGAATCTCTGAGTGCTTAACATTACAGGTGATATCTTTTCAAACACCCTCTTAGACCGTCTCCAGATTTCTAGGCTCACCCGATTCTGAGTTCACCTCATCGTTTACCTCATCAAGTACATCAACCACTAACTACATAGACTCGCAGATGTCCAGTCAATCTGATTCCCCCACTCCTCAAACGCCTCCTGCTGAGCAGGCTGCCCCAAAGCCCAAGGCCGACAGCCCCCTCATGGAAGGGATCAAAACGATTGGCCTGAGCATAGTGCTGGCGCTGGGCATTCGCACCTTTGTGGCAGAAGCGCGATATATCCCTTCCGAGTCCATGCTGCCGACGCTGGAGGTGAATGATCGCCTGATTGTGGAAAAAATCAGCTATCACTTCAACCCGCCCCGACGCGGCGACATTATCGTGTTTCACCCCACTGAGGCGCTCAAGCAGCAAAACCCTAGCCTCAACGAGGCCTTCATCAAGCGGGTGATTGGGCTGCCTGGTGAAACAGTGCAGGTGACGGGCGGGCGCGTGTTGATCAACGGCCAGCCCATCGAAGAAAACTATATTCAGTCACCGCCTGATTATCAGTGGGGCCCAGAGGTTGTACCCGCAGATTCGTTCCTAGTGCTGGGCGACAACCGCAACAACAGCTACGATAGCCACTTCTGGGGCTATGTGCCTCGCCAGAATATTATCGGACGGGCGGTGGTGCGCTTCTGGCCAGTCGATCGTCTGGGTGAACTAGGGCCTCAACCCAACTATTAGCCAGCAATTTTCCTGGAACTCAACCTCGTTCAATCTCGTTCAGTCTCGTCCGCTGGCTTTCCGCTAAGCCGTTGCTTCAACCCGGTACATGAGGTGCAGCGTCGCCCAGCGTGTTACGTCCAAGGCGTAGGAGTCGCCTGGGAAATTGCTCGGAAAATTTCCTAAGGAAGGGCTGTCTGTAGAAGTGGCATCGTGAGAATTGGCATCGTGCAGGTCTTGCAGGATGGACTGGGCCACATCGAGGGGGTTGGGGAGGGCGATCGCCTGTCGGGGGGTCGCTCCGGGGGCGATGGGCAGCCCGGCCAGCGTCTGGCTAAAGGGAGCCACGCTGAAAATGAGGAAGATTTCCGCCAGGCCGGGCACATTGGGCACGACCCAGCCCGGAAAGGGTTCGGCGGGCAGCGCTAGGCTCGATCCGGGCAACAGCGGCGGCTGCTCGGTGCTGGTAGACAGGGGCAGGGCGATCGCCTGGCCCGTGTTATCCAGCCCCATCAACATGCCGTAGAGCGGCTGGTCGCCTGCGTTTTGCAGCCGATAGCGGAGGGTGCTGCCTGCGGGGACGGATGCGCCGGATTCGACCGCTGCCCCCAGGCGCTTGCTGCTGAGGCGGTTGGGAATGCTAACGGTTTCTTGCTGCACGATGGGCAGGGGGCGAGCGGTGGTGGAACCTGGCCCCATCTGTTCCAAAATCGCCCGCACGCTGAGGCGCGAGGACGACGCATTCACCGTCAGCCGCAGCAGCTTCATGGCAAAGAGCGATCGCAGTTGGGGTGTGAGGCGATTGACCGCTGTTTTCACCGCTTCATCTGCTGTGGATAGCTCAATGCCCAGCGGCACACACCCCGGATAAAACAGACCATACTTTCCATCCAGGCTTGCAGGTGAACTGGGCATCTCCAACACAGGCTGGGACGGGGGCACGTCCGTCTGCACGGCTGGATTGGGCAACTCTGACAGCGACACCGCTGCTACCGTCGTTTCCACCGCCCGGCGCTTGCCAAAGAGATAGTCGGCCGACTGTTCGCCCGCGTTGACCAGCGACACCTTCGCTGCCGTAAATGCACTAGTGGCATCCACCCGCTCGATCCGATCCAGGCTGCTGTCGAGGGCGATGGTCAGCCCCACGCTGCGGGGCAGCAGGCGCACCCGCTCTTGCACGGGCTGTCCTGGCTCTACGGACGCGCCCTCGATCACGGGCAAAACCTTCAGCGTCAGCCCGTCTCGGCCCTGCACCCGCAGCAGTTGCGGCGCACTGCCGAGGGTTTCCCAAAGTGAACCGGGGCTATAGGCGCTGAGGGCAGACGGTGGCAGTCCGCCCGCCCACAGGCGCAGCGTCCGGGCAGAGTCCGGCGCAACCAGGATCACCCCGTCGGCTCCGGCTTCCGCAGGCACAAGCGGATAGGCGCTGGTTCCGTCGCGGCTAAGCGTACCGTTTGCCTGTGGCTCCTGGTTTGCGCCCGACAGCCGCTTGATGCTGCTGCTGGTTTGAGTCAGCACTGTCGAGAGGGCCGTGCCTACGGTGGCATCCCAGAGATATTGCGTCAGGGCGTAGGTGAGTAGACCTGCACTAAAGCCACTCCAGCGACCTTCTAGCGCCGCCTGGCCGGAGGCCGCAGCGGTGAGGAATAGCCCCGGCAGCGGGCCCGAAAGAGTTGCCTTGGCAGCCCGGAGGCGATCGCCCAGCGACTCTTGCAGCGCGAGGTCTTGGGGATGCAGGTCGCCCGTGGGCGCATTGGGGCGGGCCCGAATCCGGAGGTTGCCCTGGAGCGAGGTGCCCAGGTTCGAGAAGCCCAAATCCAGCAGCGTCACCACTTGTGAGGTGGGGAGCGATCGCACCAACTGCTCCAGCGTTGCGCGGGTGAGGTCGGCAATCAGGGGGCGATCGCTCGTGGGCAGGCCGCCATCGATGGGCACGATGCTGTCCCAGAGCTGCTCCGGATCGGTCGCCGAGCGCACTCGGCTGCCCAGCCCGCTGATGTGAACCACCACCACATCGCCGGGTTTCGCCTGCTCCAGCAAATGGGCTTGAAATGCCTCCGTAATGCCTGCCCAGGTGGCTTGCTCATCCGTCAGCGTTACCATATCCGCAGGCTGAAACCCAAAGCGGTGCTGCAACACCTGTCGCTGCATTTCCACGTCCGTCAGCGCTCCTGGCAGCAGCCCGCCTTTCACAGGGGGAATATCGCTCACGGCTTCGGGATACTGGCTGATGCCGATTAGCAGGGCTAGCTTGCGCGAGGTTGGCGCGGCCAGCACTTGCCCAGCGCGATCGCCCCAAGCCCACAGGCCGCTGCCGAGCGCCCCACCGATGGCGATCGCCCCACTGCTCCGCTGCAAAAATTCGCGCCGTGTCAGCCCCATGCTTCTATTTCAGCATCAAAGCCTCCCTTTGTTGAGCAGGCAGAGGGACAAAGTTAGGGATTTGGGGTTTTGGGTTTTGGATTTTGGTAGGACTCACGCAGTCGGACGATTTCTCGCGGGCTGCGCCCGCGAGAAATCGTCCAAAACCCAGAAAACTTACAAGTGCGTAAGTCCTGTTTGGATTGCCAGCCAGGTGTGGACGGGGCTTGCGGCAGTGTTCGTTCTTCGTGGCGCTGGCGGAAGGATGAATTATGACTCCTGATTTCAGGAGCTTTGCGGGTTTGCCAACGGTGCAGAGGGGCTAACCACCTCCGGATGCCGCGCTAGCCAAGCGTCAATGTCTTGCAGCATTTGCTGGGGGATTTCCCAGGGGAACAGGTGGGCGGCCCGGGCGTAGCATTGCCAGTCGCAGTTGGGCAGTTTGCGGGCGGTTTCTTCGCTGGAAAGCGCCGTGATGTGGCGATCGCCCTCTGCCGCCAGCATCAGCGCCGGAACCCGAATGTTGGGCAAATCTGGCACGCGGTTATAGCCTGCGCGAATGGCCTGGTTGAGGGCGCGAGTCGCCGCCTGCGACGTGTTTAGGTAGGCAGACACGGCATCGGCGGCAATGTACTCGTAGGCCGTGCGCGTGTGCTGTTGGATCAGGTGGCGAAACAGCGATCGCTTGGCAAATAGCTCAATATTCCAGCGGTTTCCCGGCTGCCACGAATTAATCAGCGCCGCCACGCCCGTCAACAGATTGTCCTGCCAGGAAATGGTCGGGTGGCTGCTGCGGGGATGGGCCGCCGTCGCCACCAGGATTAGCCCGCTAATCCGTTCGGGCAGCCGCAGGGCCAGTTCCATTGCCAAAATGCCCCCCAGCGACCAGCCCAACACCAGACAGCGCTGAATCTGGAGCCGATCCAGCAGCGCCTCCAGATCTGTGAGATGATCCGCCATCACAAACGGCTGCGCCACCCGGCTCTGGCCATAGCCGCGCAGATCAGGGGCGATCGCCCAAAACCGCCGCCCCAAATGCTGGGTAAACACGCCCATGCTGCTGCCTGCGCCGGGATGTCCGTGCAGACAAAGCACCGGGTAGCCGCTGCCGTGGGTATGAATGGTAAGCGGATGGGGCGTGGACATGGGCATTGGGAGCAGCAGGATTCCTGGCTGGTAGAACAGAGAGCGCGATTCGCGAAGCAATCCCGACGGGAATCGCCCTCCGATTCCTAGACCATCTGAGCAATACGGTAGGGGCTGGTGAGCTTGCTCAACTGCTGGTTTAGCAGGCTGAGGAACAAGCCCACATCCGTCACCACGCCAACGGATTCTACCGAGCCGCGATCGCTCAGCTTTGTCACCACGGCCGGGTTGATGTCTACGCAGACCATCTTCACGCCCGCCGGGGTCATGTTGCCCGCGCCGATGGAATGCAGCATGGAGGACAGCATCAGAATCAGGTCTGCGCCGCGAATTAGCTCGGCATATTCTGCCTGGGCTTTGAGCAAGTCCATCTGTGTGTCGGGCAGGGGGCCGTCATCGCGAATCGACCCCGCCAGCGAGAAAGGAACCTGGTGCTTGATGCACTCGTAGAAGATTCCGCTGGTCAGCACGCCCTGTTCTACTGCATTGGCAATACTGCCGCAGCGACGGATGGTGTTGATCGCCTTCAGGTGGTGGCGATGGCCGCCGCGCACCGACACGCCCCGCTTCATGTCCATACCCAGCGACGTGCCCATCATCGCCTGTTCAATATCGTGAACGGCGATCGCATTTCCGCCCAGCAGCGCCTGTACATAGCCCTCGCGGATTAATCGCGCCAAGTGTTCGCCGCCGCCTGTGTGAATCACCACGGGGCCAGCGACCACCACCACCTTGCCGCCTTGGTCGCGAATCCGGCGCAGATCCCAGGCGATTTGCTCGACCACCAGCTCGACGCGGCGCTCACTCGACACGCCCGACCCCATAAAGCTGAATTCCTTGTCGCCAGAGCCGCTGCCGTTTCGACTGTCGCGGGCATCGGGCTTGCGGACGGTGCGGATGCCCTCGACCCCCACCACAACGCGATCGCCCACCCGCAGATCCCTCAGCAGCTTGCACTCTGCCCTGGGGCCCTCCGGTGTTTGCGACACCACGATCGCCCCGTCCATGCGCTGGTTCTGCACGCGCACCCACTCACAGTTCACCCGCACCTCCGTCGGGTAAATCGTGGTGACGTAGAAATCGTCGGGCGCAACGCCGTCCTGCGTCACGGTTTCCAGCGGGTTGTCGCACACTTCCTGGGGTTGAGGCACTGCACCCATGTCGATCAAGCCCGACATAATGCTCTCCATCACGTCGTGGGAGGGAGCCGACACCTTCACCTCCGCCGCCGACGTACTCTGGCGCTGTTCGCCCAGACGGAAGTTCAGCACCTGGAAGCTGCCGCCGCTTTCCACAATTAAATCCAGCGCATTGTTGATCAGACCCGAATCGAGCAAGTGTCCCTCTAGCTGAATCACGCGGCTCTCCACAGCGGCGATCGCCTGGTGCAGCGGCTCCAGCGGCTCCGTCACCCGCAGCGTCAGACACTTGGCCGCACCGCCTGCCTTCATAAACTCCGTCAGCGGCGTTTCCAACAGCACAAAGCCCAGATCCTGCATCCGCTGGCGCAGACCGTCGCTGGCCTTGTTCATAATGACCACCCGGTCGATATTGACCGCGTTGCAGGCAAAGTTCACCGCATCGGCCTCTTCAATAGCGATGCGCTTGTGGGCGGGCACGCGCATCTCGATCAGGCGGTTAGAATAGGCATCAAACGCGGGCGGGTAATACAGCAAGTAGCCGTCCGTCAGCGGGCAAAAGCAGGTGTCGAGGTGATAGAAGCGCTCGTCCATCAGCCGCAGCGACAGCACTTCGATATCCAGCCATTTCGCCAAAAACGGGTGAGAATCTAGCTCCGAGCGGAAGCCATAGCCCGCCCACAGCCAGCGTCCTTCCCGATCCAGTAGGGCATCGCCCGCCCCCTCAAAAGGCAAATCCTTGGGTAGTTCATAAACCGTGTAGCCCTGTTCTTCAAACCAGGCCTTGAAAAACGGCTCCTCACCTTGGCGCTCTTTGTGATAGAAGCGGCTGAGGACGACCTTATCTTCTAGCACCAGCCCCGCGTTGGCGGTGAATACCATGTCGGGAACCCCGACCTGGGGCTTTACTAGATCCACCGCTGCCCGGTCTTTGATTAGGTGATACAGCCCGTGCCACTGCTCAACGGCGCGATCGCGCGAGGATTTGTGGATATTGCCCTCCATCCAAGGATTAATCACATAATCCACGTCGTAGTGGTCGGGCGGGCACATCAAAAACCGAATGGCAGAGTTCATGGTAGGTCAGGGGTTAAGGACTAAGGATTGGGGGTTAAAGGAGAGATGAGCTGGCGGAGATTAGCTGGCGTAGATTATGCTTGCCATGACTTGTGGCAAAGCCCTGGCAACAATCGGAATCAGTCGCAGGGGCGATCGCCCAACCAGCCTCTACAAAGCTGGATATCTGGATCTAGAATCCAAGTGAATCTACGTGCCTTTGCAGGGGCTAACTGGCGCTGCCCAACGGCTGTTTTCGGGGTCTTTTCGCGGTCTATTCTATGGATTCAGTCACGACACAAAGTCGATCTAACATTTTAGTACGCTTGGTGAGGGGTGCTGGCTATTGTCAAGATGTGTGGATATTCTTAGCGATTGCTTTGAATCCTGTCATGTTTAGACAGAATTAATGCCCGGTATCACTGCCCACGCGATTCATGACCACAAATTATTTGGCAAATTATTCGGCAAACACTTACGCATCGGAATATTCCGAGGAATGTTCCAAATCGGGCGACAAGAAGCCAGCCTGAGCAATTTCATACAGGTGGCGATTGTTGTCGCGCAGCGCTTCGATATCCTGTTCCGAAATCTGGCGAACGTAGCTAATCTTGATTTCTTCTAGTAGGTCGGCCAGCAGGTTTTCTAGCTCGCGAGATGTGTCGCCTTCGCGCAGTTGTTGCCGCAGGGTTTTACCCGCCCGATCAACTAAATTTCGAGTTAGCTCTACGCCCTTGGGGTCGTCGAGCGCCGTCACTAGGCTGCCGTAGGCCGTTTGGGTCGCATTAGACACCAGCCGCTCGCTCATCTGGTGGGGCAGCGCGTTGACCCCCGGCATCCGGCTAAGCCCCCGATAGACCGGTGATTGCTCCAAGACGCTGGTCAGCGTGTAGTGCAGCAGCGCTTCGATGTCTGGGCGCAGGGCAGGCAAGACCTGATGCACAGTGAGATGGGCGATTTGGCGGGCGATTTCTTCGACTTCGTTAACGCCCGTCACGTCTACGTATCGCATCCGCGTGTCGGGATTGAGCAGCAGCTTGGTCAGCCCACCCTGCCGCAAAAAGTCTTGGGCCTGTTCGATTACCCGCAGCACGACAACCTCGGTCAGTTGCACGGCAAAGTAGCTGGCGATCGCCAGACTGACCCGACTTTGGAGCGATCGTATCGGCAGCAGCCCCGACTGATCCAGCCGAACCACCGTCGGAATCACGCGCAGCCATCGCCAAATCGGCAGAAACAGCAGCAGGTCATACCAGCGCCACAGGATCACATCAAACCAGTTGGTGCGGCGATAGCGATGGTAGAGATGCCACAGCCGGAGGCCCAGATCCACCGCAAATAGTCCCATAAACCAGAGGTCAATGCGCCAAAAGCGATCGATGGGTCGTCCGTTTTCGTCAACACCGCGATAGTAGTTGCGCTGGAGCAGTGGCTCGATTTCGCGGTCAAAAAAGGCGATCGCTCGGTCTTCGCCAATCTGCTCCAGATAGGCACGACTCCAAAAGGTGCGAAACGCCTGCCGCGACGAGTCCGTGCCCACAAACCGCCGCATCCGGTGCTTGAGGCGCTCCAGTTGCCCCGTTTTGCCCGCCAGGTTGAAGGGGTTTTCGTCGATTAGCTCATCGCTGCGATCGCGCAAATTTCTCAGCAGCGCCTCCGACTCCGGCGAACCCAAGTCTGCGTCCCATAGCTTGGCCGCCTGCTCCAAATAGCCCTCGGTGACGCGATGCGGCTCAATACCTTTATAAGTTTCGCCATACCAGGCTGTGAATTGCGGAAAAAATCGCAGGTAGTAGTCGCGCAGCGGGATGTAACTCGTATCTACCAACACCAGCAGCAAGTTCAGCAGCACCACCAGCGCCATTGCACGATCCAGCCAGCGCACCAGCGGCCGCGACGGACTTTTTGCTCTAAAAGTTGCCTTAAAAGATGTTCTGGAAGGATTGACCATACCTGCCTTACGCCTTACCGCCCCGCATTCAGTTCCCACCCTATTGAAGTACGAAATGCACGGGTTGTCCTCCGGCAAAAGCAATGTTTTGGTCTAACAGAGGTTCCTCTGCCACGGGGGGAAGAGATTGGCAGCAGGTTTGCCAGTGCGTCTCCTCGACGCAGAACTTCTGTGAAGTAGCAGTCCAATCCGGGAATGATAAATCTGGCGAGCTATAGCGTTTTTCATTCTGGCGAGGCATAGTAACAGCAATGGGAGAACCAATTCTGTAGGTCATTCAATGACACTTGGGAGAAGGACTCCTCAATGGCTTTGTCTAGATCAAGATAGCTCCGTGCCCCAAGGGAGCGCAGAATACTCTTAATCTTTGAAAAGCAATTCTCGATGGGTGAAAAGTCCGGCGAGTACGGCGGTAGAAACATCAGTTTAGCACCTGCATCCTCAATCAACCTCCTAACTTCTTCACCAAGATGAATCGAGCAGTTATCCATGATGACACATGCCCCTTTCCACAACTTAGGAACGAGTCTCTGGGAAATGAAGGCTTCAAAGGTAAGTCCATCGACTGAACCGATGAGATTGGAATAGGTAATTACCTTTTTAAGGCTAATTGCACCAAGAATCGAGACCCGTTTCCCTCGTTTGCTGGGACGCTTACCATGGGCTCGTTTTCCTTTCGGGGCACGTGCCCGGAGTCGAGTCAAAGCCAGGTTCACTCCTGATTCGTCAATAAAGATTAAGTCTTGAGCCAGGAATCCTCGAACCAGTTGCCAAAATTTGACTCGTTCGATTTGCACCCGTTCAGTTTCCTTTTTGTCGGGATACAGCGTTTTTTTTAAGGGTTAAGTTCAGTTTCTCTAACATACGAAACATCGTCGAAACGCCAATCCGAACACCGACCCAGGAGCATCCCACTTTCGATGAAACAGTCAACTGGCGAGCTGTCCATTGAGGTAGGCACAGCGCAGACTCAACATGGCATTAACGGAGGCCGTATTCCAGCGAGCACCCGAAATTTGGAGGCGTCGCCCAATCTGTTTGACAGCCGATTCTACGGCTCCTGATCCAATAGAACAGAGTTGCTCAGCCTGGTAGAACCCATAATTCACGATGCGAGAGCGATGGGTGCTCAGATAGGCTTCAAAATTGCGGGCTTGCTTGCGCCGACAGTCGGCAAAGAGGGCCCTGGCGGCTTCCACTTGACCTTGCCATAACAGCATTTCCGCCGCTGCTAAGCGCTTGAGCGACCCACCGACTTTGTAGAGGTTTTCTTTGAGATGGTACCAATCGAGGATTTCCCAACGGGTCTCAACGGTGGTGAGTTGAGCAAACAGATTCCACACCCCAGCGTGACCATCGCCCAGACAGACCAGTGGGGAGAGCAAGCGTTGAGCGCTGAGATAATCAATCAAGCTGTCATTGTCTTGGAAGAAGGCGTTGTAATAAATCCCCTCCACCCGCACCGCTTTGTAGTCTCGCCACGGGCTATCGGACTCTAGCAGGTCACGCAGACGGACTTTGCCGCCATCAATGCTGACCTCACTGACGCCTTGTTTAGCCTCGGCAGACTCGAACGACTGACGCCCCACCAGACGTTGCTGGGTCGAGTGCCCGACCCGCATCCCGGTCAGGGCTACGATGTCATCCTCTGCATCTTGAAACGATTCGTTGGCACTTAAGCGTAGGTTGGCTTTCTCTAGGCCACCACTGAGACGGCTGTAAGCCTTTACGCCTAACCGTTCTGCCTGACTTTGACGAATCTCAAGGACCCCTACCAAACTCTTCAATCGGCGAACCCGGCCTCGGGCGGGGTAGGCTTTCTGGTTGACAAAAAAAGGGCAACTCGAGGGCTCACCTCCTCTAGCATTTGCCGTCGTACAGTCTGCTCGATGCCTTCTAGACTATCGAGCCCCTCTCGGTTGCTATTGCGATACAAAATCTCGGCGATCTCTGCTGTACAAGTTTCCAATCGCTTTTGGTCTTCAGGTGTCATGGTGAGTCATCCCTGGGGCTACCCTCCCATTCTCACCCTTCGCACTGTTTTCGCGAAAGTGGGATGCTCCCCACCGACCCTTTGTTCCAGCAAGTCACACAACTCTGCCAATGTCGCGTCATGATTTGATTCAGCAATCGTTTTTAGGATCTCTAGTTGCTCATTACTTAATTTGGTTGGCGTTTGCTCAGTGCGGCGTTTGGGGGCAATCTCACCTGTTTCCCGATATTGTTTGATCAGCTTTCGCACGAAACTGTAAGCAACTCGAAATTGTTGAGCGATTTGACGTTGCGACGTATTCCCTTCAATGTAGACATCAATAATTTTTTGTCTAAGATCTAGTGAGTAGGGTCGCATTTGAGTTAAGGGTAAAGTAAATTCACTGAATAGATTAATCAAAATACGCCTCACTAGGCTAGAAATTGCTATATAAACCCTGACCTGTTGAATACTAAATCCTCAACAGTCGGGGTTAACCCTTTGCCAGCAATAAGCAGGGCGATCGCCCTGCCCTCATGATCGTCGCGCACGATATCCGTATTCACTCTGTAATTTCTATGCCCAAAAGAGCGATGAGTCACTTACAATCTAGCCTTGCGATTCTGTTTGCTGGAACTTTGTGTATCGGGGGAATGGATTTGCTGATGCTTGCATCCCCCGCAACTGCTGCTCCGATGCAAGTCGAAGCAACCAAACGAGAGCGCCAGCGGGTCGTGGTTCTGGATTTTGACTATTCTGCAACCAGCGACACTAACTATTATTGGTCTTACTGGAGACGGGGAAATGCATCGGGCATTAGCGATTTGATTGTCGATGCCCTAGTGGATTGAGGAGACTACATCGTTCTAGACAACAGCATAGTTGGCGGAAGACGGCAGGGCTTTTATGGGGAGACAGAACCGCAACAGAGAGGAGACGACCATGCATTGAGCGACAGTCAGATGTCTACTAACATATCGCTTCGCTCCTCTCATACAGCTCACTAAGAGCCAGAGAAATGGTAATAGGAAAAGGAACTGGGCTAGGGATTGAGGACGACCATCCAACGTCAGACATCTCGATGTCTACTAACATATTGCATCGCCTCAACCTTGACCAGCTTCCTTCAACGAATTCTCAGGGAGTGGTGACAGACACCTTCCATAATCTCTTCGCTCAGAAGCAGGCAGCCCAGTTCCAGACAACAAACTATCCCCAACTTAGCTGATGGAAAGAACCTTTGTCGCCTACATCGGCATTGACTGGTCAGATCGCAAACACGACATCTGTCTGTACGACCCCGAGAGCGCACAGCGAGAATACAGCGTGATTGGCGCTCAACCGCAAGAGATTGCCAACTGGGTTGCGACCTTGCAACAGCGATACGGCAACAGCCCAATTGCCATCTGCCTGGAGCAAAAGCGAGGACCTGATTTACGCGCTGTGCCAGTACGACAACCTAGTGCTGTTTCCCATCAATCCGCGCACGGTTTCTAACTATCGACGAGCCTTTCAGCCCTCACGAGCAAAATCAGACCCCGTAGATGCCCAGATTTTGATTGAGCTGCTGCTCAAGCACCCAGACAAGATCCCCCCGTGGCAAGCCGCATCTTGTGAACTGCGAGCGTTGCGGCAGTGGAGTGAATCCCGCCGCATGCTGGTGGGAGAGAAGGTACGACTGACCAATCGCATCACCGCTGCTTTGAAGAACTTTTATCCTCAAGTGCTGGAGTGGTTTGAGGATAAAGACACCCAAGTGTTTTGTGACTTTATCACTCAATACCCTGACCTCCACTCTGCCCAAGCGGTTTCGGCTGAGGAATTGACTCTGTTCTTCCAGTCTCATCGAGTCATCCGCCGGAGCGCCATTGAGCGGCGCATTCACCAAATCCAAACCGCTGGCATCCCCCTGACAGAAGACCCAGGGATTGTTGAACCGATGCAATGGCTGGTGCAAACGCTGGTGATTCAGCTCAAGGCGCTGTTGCATCGACTCGATGAGTTAAATCAAACGATTGAGCAATTGTTTCAGTCTTTGCCAGATGCGGCGTTTTTCGATGCTTTACCCGGAGCAGGACCCCATCTTGCGCCCCGGCTACTGATTGCGTTTGGCGATGACCGCAGTCGCTTCGGCAGCGCCCAGGCGTTTATGAGCTATATCGGCATTGCACCGGTCAAAGAGGAGAGTGGCAAGAAACGCTGGACGCATTGGCGCTGGAGTTGTCCAAAGTTCTTGCGGCAGTCCTTTGTAGAGTGGGCTGACCAGTCGCGGCGGCACTCATCGTGGGCCAATGCGTTCTATCAGCAGCAGCGGCGATCGGGCAAAAGTCATCCCAAAGCGATTCGCGCTCTGGCGTATAAGTGGGGACGGATTCTCTGGCGCTGCTGGCAAGACCGAGTGCCCTATGACGAAGACCGCTATCTGGCGGCGCTCCAGCGCAAGAGGTCACCACTGGCGGTAATGCTAGTTCAAAGCGCTGCTGAAGTGACGACGAGTGCAGGAGGTGAGTGCAGTAATTCTAGGGTTCAAGTTACGCTAAAAGACACATGACAGTTCAACAAATGGAACGTATTTAGGAATGAAACATTTAATGCAATGTAGCCAACCTCGGGCTGGCTTATGGTTTGCTGCGTTTAGAGTCTGTGCATCAATTTACTCAGTACCTTTTCACGGTTGACTGTTGACTCCGTCTCCCTCAGGGCCTATGTTACTGACGTATCAACAGCCGTTGCCATCGGCCGCGAACTCGGCGTTGACTATGTGATTATGGGTTCGGTCACGGAGTTTAATATATCTACCGAAAGGTCAGGGGGTGGATTTTTAGGAATCGGCGTAGGACAGCGGGAAACCACTGCCAATGTCGCGTTAACGGCTCGCATGATCAGCACAGCAGATGGCGCTATCGTGGACACAATGCGTGGGAGAGGCTCGGCGGGCGATCGCTCTTCCAGTGTTTCCATCGTCGGCATTGGCGGCGGCTCTGATAGAAACCGTGAAGATGAGTTAATGAGTCGGGCAGTTGAGCAGGCGATTGCCTCCCTAGTAGAGGATATGAATCGCTAGGTGTATCTCGCCAGGTGTATCTCGCTTGTATCTCACAAAGAGAGGGCTTGATGCTTTGAGCGCGACGCGCCTGGAAAGCCAGCTTCTAAGACAGAACCTAGGCACTGTTTTAAAACTCTCTAGGTCATTGATTGCCCTGAGTCGATCCCCCTCCTTAAAAAGGGGGACTTCCGGAGTGGCCCGGCTCGGTTCCCCCCTTGTTAAGGGGGGCTGGGGGGATCAAACAGAACCTAGGCACTGTTTTAAAACTCTCTTTAAAGCTCTCTAGGTCATTGATTGCCCTGAGTCGATCCCCCTCCTTAAAAAGAGGGACTTCCGGAGTGGCCCGGCTCGGTTCCCCCCTTGTTAAGGGGGGCTAGGGGGGATCAGAGGGTTTTAAAACACGCCCTAGCCAACTCGGACTGCCTGTACCTAAGTCACTGACTTGCTAGAGGAAAGAGGGGTATGCCTCGCAGTGGAGCGTAAAGTGCGCGGCCATTCGAGCTACCCTTTTGTGGTTCTTAGCACAGGGACAGTTATCACAGACTATACAGACTATTCAGAAAGCTCTGGATATTAGGTCAACATTGTTGAATATTTCGGCTTTTCCAAAATACTTTATGGGACATTAAAAACAACCTGCCAGAGGAGACATTTCCATGAACACGCTGTATGAAAAACTGGGTGGCGCGGCGGCGGTGGATTTAGCAGTCGAGAAGTTTTACGAGAAGGTTTTGGCAGACGAGCGGGTTCAACACTTCTTTGCTCATACAGACATGGCACAGCAAAAGCGCCATCAAAAAGCGTTTATGACCTACGCCTTTGGGGGGGCTAATCACTGGAACGGTCGGCCGATGAGAGATGCCCACAGCAGCTTGGTTGCGGAGATGGGGTTAACGGATCACCATTTTGATGCGATCGCCGAAGATCTGGTCGCCACGCTGGTCGAGCTAGAGGTTCCCCAAGCCCTAATTGACGAGGTGGTGGAAATTGTGGGATCTGTTGCCCATCGCAACGATGTTTTGAATCGCTAAAAGTTTTGAATTACTTGATCCAAGAAAGCCAGGACTTACGCACTTGCGATAAGCTCTCTGGATTTTGGACAATTTCTCGCGGGCGCAGCCCGCGAGAAATTGTCCAACTGCGTAAGTCCTAAAGGCAATAACTTGGCGATGAATTTGGCAAAATTGGGGTGAAGAGGCAGGGTGAACGGGTTTTAACTCTGTAAAGTTGATTTGTGTCCTCTTTCCCGATGCCCATCATGTACCCTCAATGGCAACCTTGGAACTTCCTGTGGAATGATTTTCGGAACACTTTTCGGAACACTGTTCAGAACGCTTTTCAGAACGCTTTTCGGAGCGCTTTTCGGAGCATTTTTTGGAATTCCTTGAGAAATACTTGCCGGAGTATTCAATGGAAAGCCGGATGGAGATCGACTGGGCAGTGGCGATCGCCCCTTCTCATCCTGCTCGTCCTGACGCTGACCTATGGCTGTGTCGTCGCCAATCGCCCCGCTGCCACGCTGCTCACTGACCCGTTTTTGCAACTGCCCACGCCGACCAGCGTGCGCGTTGTCTGGTTTACCGAGTTTGAGGGCGGCGAGCATCGGGTGGAATATGGCGACGGGTTCCAGCAGCGGGCGATCGCCACCACCACAAAGCTATCCCGCGTGCGCGAAGACCAGCGATCGCGCGTCGGCCAGCAGACCGAACCCGGCCAGGTCTATCAGCAGCCCACGCCCCGCGACATCTGGCGGCACGAAGCCGAAGTGACGGGCCTGACACCGGGGCAGCGCATTCCCTATCGCGTCGCCAGCCTGCGGGCCAATGGGCTATTCACACGGGCGATCGCCAGCCGCCCCTTTACCCTGGCTCCCCTGCCACCGCCCGGTACGCCGCTCAAAATCTTGCTCACCTCCGACCACCAGAGTATGCCCATGACCGCCACCAACCTGCAAAAGGTCGTGGAGACAGTGGGACAGGTGGATGCGGTCTTTTTGGCAGGCGACACGGTGAACATCCCCGACCGCGCCTCGGAATGGTTTGATGACAATCGCGGCGGTGCATTCTTCCCCTGCCTCCAGGGTCGCGCCAGCTATTCCCTAGAGCGCAACGGCACTACGCGGGTTTACACTGGCGGCGAAATCATTCAGCACGCGCCGATGTACGTGGCAATCGGCAACCACGAAATCATGGGGCGCTACGGCCGCCTAGATAGCTTGAACGGCGAATTTGAAGACGCGATTCCCCGTGATGTAGCGCTGCGGCTCTACGGCCCCAACGGACTAAACAACACCGCCTTCAGCACCGACACCTACGAAGAAATCTTCAGCCTGCCCCAAAGTCCAGAGGGCGGCGAAACCTACTACGCTACCACCATTGGCGATGTGCGATTGGTATCGCTGTTTGCCACCAACCTGTGGCGCGTGCCCAGCCTAGACCCCTCTGCCAAGGGGCGCTTCCGCGAACCCGAAGCCAAGCTCAATAGCCGCGAAGACTGGGGTTATGGGCAAATTATCTTTGAGCCAATCCGCAAGGGCAGCCCGCAATACAACTGGCTAAAGCAGGAACTGAGCAGCCCGGAGTTCCGGCAGGCCCGCTATAAGATCGTGATGCTGCACCACCCAACCCATACCCTGGGGGATAACGTCGTGCCGCCTTATACCGACCCCATTCGCGTAGTGGAGCGCAACGCCGAGGGCAGCCCTGCGGTGATTCGCTACGATTATCCAAAGTCGGACGACTATTTGCTGAAGGATGTGATGCCGCTGCTGGAGGCGGCGCAGGCGCAACTGGTGCTGTACGGGCATTCTCACGTCTGGAACCGCTTCCGCTCGCCTGCGGGCCTGCACCTGCTGGAAACCTCCAACGTGGGCAATACCTACGGAGCCTATTGGAAACCGCAGCCCCGGAAGCTGCCCGATCTGAACCCGCAATTCTACAACCTGGAAAACTACGTGACGGCGGGCGATCCGGGGGGGCTGGAACCGATTACGCCGACCCTTGCGCCCGTGACGGGAGATGATGGACAGCCGCTGCCGTTTCTCTCCAGCAACGACATCACCGCCTTCACCATTTTCGACACAGGCACGGGCACCATCAGTAGCTACCGCTTTGACACGCGCACCCCGGATGCGCCTGTGGTCAAGTTCGATGAGTTTCAGCTTGGCGTTGGATAAGGATGTGAAACAAGGGCGAACGATGGGACTCGAACCCACGAATGGCGGAACCACAATCCGCTGCCTTAACCACTTGGCTACGCTCGCCGTACAGTGCCCTCTACAGGCGAATACTAGTATAGCATTTGGCTGATGGGCCTTGTCACAAATTTTGTGCCTTTTGATCTTAGAACTTACGTTGATCTTAGAACTTACGCAGTTGGGCAATTTCTCGCGGGCTGTGTCCGCAAGAAATTGCCCAAAATCCAGAAAGCCTATCGCAAGTGCGTATGCCCTGGGTCTGTTTGATCCTTGTGATCTGGTGTGTGGGAATATCTATGACCCCAACTTCTGACTCAGCTATCCAGTCCGCTATACTAGGGAAGGCGACAACTCGCTTCGGGATGTAGCGCAGCTTGGTAGCGCGCCTGCTTTGGGAGCAGGATGCCGCAGGTTCAAATCCTGTCATCCCGATTTTTCATTTTGAATGGAACTGCAAATCGCTAAAGGCGGGTAGTGGTGCAAACGGACTGGATTTATCCCTATCCGCCTCTTTTGTCTGGCGTGTTGGTTAGGCGCTACAAGCGATTTTTCGCGGACATTGAGCTAGAGAGTGGCGAGATCGTTACAGCGCACTGCCCCAATACCGGGCCGATGACGGGGGTCAATTGCCCTGGCAGTCGCGTGATGGTGTCGCCTAGCAATAACCCGAAGCGATCGCTCGCCTATACCTGGGAACTGATCGAGGTGAACGACAACGGGCCAACGTGGGTGGGGGTGAATACGGCGCTGCCCAACCGCATCGTCCGCTCGGCGCTGGAAGCACGGCTGTTTCCAGAACTGGGCAGCTATCAGCAGATTCGGGGCGAAGTGCCCTACGGACAGGATCAGAAAAGCCGGGTCGATTTTTTATTGACGGGAGCCGCCGATGGGCGACCCGTTTATATCGAGGTCAAAAACACCACCTGGGCGCTGGGCGACCTGGCGCTGTTTCCCGACACCGTGACAGAACGGGGGCAAAAGCATCTGCGAGAGTTGACGGCGCTGCTGCCCCAGGCGCGACCGGTGATGCTGTATTTCATTAATCGAGGCGACTGCACCCGGTTTTCGCCGGGCGATCGCGCTGATCCGGTCTATGGGCAACTGCTGCGGGGGGCGATCGCCCAGGGGTTAGAAGTGCTGCCCTGTCGATTCGAGATTTCGCCTGCGGGTATCCGCTATCTAGGTCTGGCTGAGCTTTGCCTTGAGACGACGCAACCCATCGAAGTTCACACACCCAAGGGCAAACGACGAAAAGCGCCATAACGCAGGGCGAAAAGAGAAAAAATCGAGGAATGGAACAGCGCAAAACGGTAGCAAATGACACGATTAATCGCCTCATTCGTATTTGTCATGATCACCGTTAGAATGCGCCAAGTCAGCCGGTTTCAGTCCAGTGCGATCGCCCAAAAGCCTCTTTGCAAGCAGCTTTCAGGGATTTGGTTTCTATTAGAACAAAATGGAGAGCGATCGCTCGATTCGGATATCCGTATTTGCCACGGTAGAGATATCCGCCTTGCCTCAAACATGAATATTTCTTAAATTCTGTTCTACGCCTCTAGGAACTTCTTAATCCTCCTTGGGGGGCGTGGATCTGCTGTATACATCTGATAAAGTTGCGACACAAGATGAGACATTATGTTGACCGTTAAAAGAAGACCATCCGCAGTTGTGGACATCCGATAAAGAGCAGATAAAGAGCAGAATTGTTGATTTCGCTGAAGCTCAAGATTCAGGGTTCCCTGCCTCTACTCATGTCTATCAACTTTCGCGGAAAATGGTTTTCTAGCTGGTGTCACGCTGGCGGCCGATGCTGCCGACTCGCTTGCTTCCATCGCGCATTTCAGATACAAATTCCTGAGAATTCTTGCTAAATTCCTGCGAATTTCCTAGACCGAATAGCCCAATCAAAACGGCTAGCCATGTTCGTGAAAGGAGAGACAAATTATGCGTATTGCACAAATTGCTCCGCTCTGGGAACGAGTTCCTCCTACCACCTACGGTGGAACAGAGCTGGTGGTGAGCTTGCTCACGGATGAGTTAGTCCGACGGGGGCATGAAGTGACCTTATTTGCTTCAGGAGATTCGATTACGCTGGCGAATCTGGAATCGGTTCATCCTCGTGCGCTGCGGCTCGATAGCACGGTGAAAGAATACGGCATTTACGAAATGCTGGAACTGGCTCAGGTTTACGAACGGGCTGACGAATTCGACATAATTCATTCCCATGTGGGCTGTGCCGCGCTGCCCTATGTAAATCTGGTCAAAACGCCAACCGTCCACACGCTGCACGGCATTTTTACGCCAGACAACGAAAAGATGTTCACCTATGCCCAACGGCAGCCCTACGTGAGCATTTCCAACACGCAGCGGGAGCCGTGCCTGGGACTAAACTATGTTGCCACCGTATACAACGGGATTGATGTAGAGAGCCACAAGTTTCATCCTGTGCCGAATGATCCCCCCTATCTGGCATTTTTGGGGCGGCTGTCGCCCGAAAAGGGAACCCATCACGCCATCGAAATTGCCAAGAAAACGGGCTATCCGCTGAAGATGGCAGGCAAGATCGACGTGGTGGATCGGGAATACTATGAGCAGCAGATTAAGCCCCACATCGATGGCGAACAGATTCAGTATCTCGGCGAGGCCAATCATCAGCAGAAAAATGTGCTGATGGGCGGGGCGATCGCCACGCTGTTCCCCATCACTTGGCGCGAACCGTTTGGGCTGGTGATGGTGGAGTCAATGGCGGCGGGTACGCCTGTCGTGGCGATGGAACTGGGGTCCACGTCCGAAGTGATTGCTCACGGCAAGACGGGCTTTCTCTGCCATTCGGTGGAGGAGTGTGTTGCGGCGATCGCCCAGGTGCCGCAGCTCGATCGTCGGGCCTGTCGAGATCATGTCCAGGCGAACTTCAGTGTGCAGCGCATGACCGATGGCTATGAGCAGGTCTATCGCCAACTGGTGGGCGATCGCACGTTGACCAGTCCGGCAATTTTCAGCCTGCCGCAGCCAAAGCTGGCCGGGTAACCCTTGACCAATAGCAGGGGTTATAGCAAGGGTTGAGGAGCGAACTCTGCCCTAAGATCGAAGCCTCAACCCTTCAAACGTGCAATGCTTTGAAGTTGAGTTGCAACTCTTATATCTGTAGCGCCGCTTATAGCGCTTCTGTAGTGCCGCAGGGATGGCAGTCTATCCGGGTTGCCGCAGAGTTGGCTTCCAAACCACAAGATAAGGTTGACCCTGGTCAAGTCAGGTCCCAGTTTGAGTTCAGCCCATGTTAGCCCAGGGTCAGCACAGAATCAGCACAGGGTGCGAGCCGCCTGCATCGGGTTCTGGTTTTGTAAATTGCAGGGTTTGCAAATTGCAGGGTTTGTAAATTGCAGAGTTGGTTTTGTAAAGCGTCGTGCTTTCTTTGCACTTTAGTCCGGGAACGCAATTCCCGCGCTTGAAGTAGTCTAAGTTCCCCTGATGATGGCGCTTTGACTGTGATGGCGCTTTGACTGATGACGCTTTGACGTGTTTCCCTTCGCGCTACAGACATTTTGCCTTGCAGATGTATTGCAAGGTGATACGCCGACTACAGGCGGTTCGTCCCTCGCGTGTTCCTGATTTTTTCGTTCACCCCTTCCGAGACATCGCTCATGTCGTGACCTAGCACATTGTTGGCGTACCTCTGCTCTATACAATGCCCCTGGAGAAAAACTTAAAAAGCAGCACGCTCGATACAGCGTTTAATCGCTCCACACGGCACAATATGGCAGTGTAAAGGAACCCTAACGAACATCACGGCTTATTTCAGGATTGTTAGCGGTTCGCCGATGGTTCACTGGCGAGGTCAGACCAACCGGACAGGAAGATCCTATCCTAGCTAGAGGGTTGGCTTGGCTGCGGTGTCCGGTACGATATCCAAGTCTACGAGGTTAGCAATGTCCCAGACCCCTCCCGTATCCCAATCGCGTCATCCTAGGGCAACGTTTTCTGCTGGGCCCCAGCGGCAGGCGATCGCCCTTATCCTGGTTCATAATGATCCGGCGCTGGAATTTCAGCGCGAAGAAGCCAGCGGCAGCCGGGTATACGTGAATCAAATCAGCGAGGCGCTGGCCAAGCTTGGCTGGCAGGTGGATGTGTTTACCCGCAAGACGAATCCCGACGATCCAACGATCGTGCAGCATTCGCCCCACCACCGCACGATTCGTCTGGTCGCTGGCCCGCAGGAGTTTATCCCGCGCGATCGCCTGTTGGAGCATATGCCCGCCTTTGTCGAAGCTTTCCGTAAGTTTCAGACCAAGGACGGATTTCACTATCCGCTGGTGCATACCCACTACTGGCTCGCAGGCTGGGTGGGGCTGCAACTGAAGCAGGAGAGCAATATTCAACTGGTTCATACTTACCACTCTCTGGCGGCGGTTAAATACGCAGGCATGGCTCAAAAGCCGCTGGTTGCCGACCACCGCATGGCCGTAGAGCGGCATACGCTCGTCGGCGCGAACTGCATCGTGGCAACCAGCCCCCAAGAGCAAGAAACCCTGCGGGAATTGGTGGCCACTCCCGGCAACGTGCAGGTGATTCCCGGTGGCACTGACTTGGATGTGTTCCACCAGATGTCGCGCAGCGATGCCCGCGCCCAGTTGGGCCTGTCGCCCTCGGAAAACGTGGTGCTGCATGTAGGACGGTTTGACCCGCGCAAGGGAATTGAGACGCTGGTGCGAGCCTGTGCCCAAATCAAGCAAATGGATACCCTAGCAGGGGAACCGCTGCGGCTGCTGCTGGTGGGCGCGGCCGACGATGCCGAGAGCCTGGCCGAGCGCGATCGCATCCAATCGCTTGTAGCCGAACTGGGGCTAAACGCCGTCACGGAGTTTGTCGGTCAGGTCGGACACGATCGTCTGCCGCTGTATTACACCGCTGCAGATGTGTGCGTTGTGCCCAGCCAGTTTGAACCCTTTGGGCTAGTGGCGCTGGAGGCGATGGCCTGCGGTACGCCCGTGGTCGCGTCGGATGTTGGCGGGCTGAAGTTTGCCGTCGTGCCGGAGGAAACGGGGCTGCTAGTAGCTCCTCAGGATGTAGACGGCTTTGCGGGGGCGATCGCCCGCATTCTCAGCGACGACCTCTGGGCCCACCGTCTGCGTCGTCAGGCTTCCCTACGAGTCCAGCAAAACTTTAGCTGGAGCGCAGTGGCCGCTCGCCTCAGCGACCTCTATCGCAGGCTGCTGGCACAATCGCTCACAGGCGATCTGCTGTCGGTTCCGATGGCTCCAACCACCGCAGCCGCCCTCAGTTCACTGCCCGCCGAGCCGCTGGAGCAGCCGCTAGTGAATGTGTCTTAGCATACTGGTTAGAATGCCAGGACGTAGATAGGACGCACAACAGCACTGGCTGCCTTCTGCGCTGGGCTGGCTAACCCATCTAGGAGTCAGGAATTAAAGGAATCAAAAGGAGTGTGGGTGTGCCTGCGCTCCTTTTGAGTGTTGTCGCGGGGACTGGCTGCCGCAAATACGGCGCAATCGTTATCTCCCAAAAGCTTCTCCTCAGCCTAATAAGTAGATAGACCAGATTAAAAAACAGATCCTGAACCCTGCGCCGCCCGCTGCGCGGGCGGCGCAGGGTCTTTGGGCTTTATATTTATTATAGCACTACGTATTTGGGTTAGGACGTTATCATAGAGCCATCAGGAGAGTTTAGGAACACCTATGCCCGCCCCCTACAGCTACGACTTGCGTTGCAAAGCGATTGAAGCCGTGAAACAAGGTCACCGCAAAGTTGATGTCTGTCGAATGTTCAACATCAGTCGCAATACCTTAGACCTGTGGTTGAAACGGGAAAAAGAAACGGGAGATTGCCGAGCGATGACTGGGTTTCAGCGAGGAAATCGGCATAAGATTACCGACTGGTCGCGCTTTCGTGAGTTTGTCAAGCAGCATGGGGATCAGACCCAAGCGAGACTGGCAACCCTGTGGGGGGATAATGTGACACAGCAGGACATCAGTCGAGCCTTGCGAAAGATTGGGTTTAGTCGAAAAAAAAGACCTATGGCTATCGGGAACGAGACGACCTGAAGCGACAAGAGTTTCAAGAGCGCTTGAGGAGTAAGCTGCCGCATCAGGTTGTCTATGTCGATGAAGCAGGCATTGATCATCGAGACGTGTATCCCTACGGCTACTGCGAGGTTGGAGACCGCTTCTATGGGCTTAAATCAGGAAAACGCACCGAACGAGTCAGTTGGATTGCGGCCTTACGAGAGAACAGCCTCTTTGCGCCAATGACCTTTGCTGGCTCGTGCAACCGGGACTTAGTGGAGAGGGGGTTGGAGGAGTGCTTAGTCCCCCAACTGCGAGCGGGAGATGTGATTGTGATTGACAATGCCAGTTTCCATCATTCTCAAACCATTGAAGAGATCGTGGCTCAAGCAGGGTGTGAGATTTGGTATTTACCCCCTTATTCCCCAGACTTGAACGAGATTGAGCATTGGTGGTTTGTGCTGAAGAATTGGATGCGGCAACGCTGGGATGAGTTTGATAACTTTCGCGATTGTGTTGATGCTGCTTTTAGAGAATGCCCTAACGTGACTGCGTAGGGCTATAGTTGGAGCGAATCAAGCTGACCAGTGGTGTGGCTTGAGTGCGGGCGTGGATGGTGACATATTCAGATGGGCCGGCCCAAACCAAATCCAGTTGATTGGTTTGCAATGCAGAGGCGGCCGTGAGCAAATCATCCATAGGAAAAAACTCAACGGAAGTTTCTAAAACGTCTTCCAAAGCCGCCCGAAACGGATCGTACTTTTCCTTTAATTCATCAATTCCCTGAACATCCGTAATTGCGAATCTAATTTTCTCAGGTAATTTGACAGTGGATACCCGCGAAGCCGTGGAGGTTGCACTACAGCCAGCAATAAAGAGACTGGAATACCACAGGAAATTGCGTCGTTTCATGGCATTTTGGGGACTATGCTAGATTGGCAGAACTCAGCTTAGAGTTCCCGCCCATCATAAAAAGTCACCAAAGCATAAATAAGGTTTACCAAACTTATTTAATCTTATGCTTTTGTTAAGACTTACGCAGTTAGACGATTTCTCGTGGGCGGCGCTCGCGAGAAATCGTTCAAAATCCAGAAAACTTATCGCAAGTGCGTAAGGTCTGCTTATTTTGGAAAGCCACAGGTATCGTTACAGACTTCCTGATTCCACAACCTTTTCGAGATACTGACTTTCTAGCAAAAACGCGCCGCGCCCAAACCGCACGCCCCAATAGCCACCGGGACGGCGATCTAGCACAATACCTTCTTCTCCAACCTTAATCAGGTCGGGTGGACGCAGCATGGGCATGGGTTCTGCGGTTTTGAGGTAGGTTGGCAGGGCGATCGCCCGCACCCGATCGCCCACCTGAAACACCTTCTCCTCTGTTCCATCTAGTTCTGCCATTGCTTCACCCTCGTTCAGGGAACTTGCCAGATTTTTTCATGATACTGGCTCGGTTCCGCATAGGGATCGATCATTTCGCCATGATGATGATGCCCATGCGTATGGCCGTGGGGATGCCCGTGGGCGTGGCTGGGTTCATGGTCATGCGTAGGGTCATGCGTGTGGTCATGCGTGTGATCCTGCGGATGGCTGGGTCTATGTGCATGATCTTGAGCATGATTTTGGGCATGTTCGTGATCGTGTCCGTGATCGTGTCCATGATCGTGCCCATGATTGTGCCCGTGTGCGTGTGAATCCCTATGATTGTGCCTGTGTGCGTGCGCGTGGTCATGCCCGTGGGCTGCGCCATTGCCGACAGCCGCCAGACGAAACTTGCACATTTCGCAATTCATCTGCACCTGCCCAAGCTGCGTTTCGATTTCGCGATCGCGCAATACAGAAAACAGCGTCCTGTGCAGCCCCATTTCTGGCAGGCAGACCATCGAAACATCGGGAAACTGGGCCTGCTGTTGAGCAGTAATTGTGGCAATTTTCTTGACCAGCACGCCCGTAAACAAAAAGTAGGGCAGCACGATAATCCGCCTGGGCTGATACAGACGGGCGCGGCGGAAACCCTCTTCTAGCCGGGGGTGGGTAATGCCGATAAAGCAGGTTTCGACGGTGTGATAGCCGCTGCCTTCCCAGAGAATTCGCGCCATTTTGTATACGTCGCCGTTGGCATCGGGATCGCTAGCTCCGCGCCCCACAAACAGCAGCACTGTGTCTTCCCGCGCAATGCCCTGGGGGTTCCACTGCGGCTGGTCGAGATCTGCGAGGCGCGATCGCCATAGATCCAGAATTCCTGGCGTAATGCCAAAATGCCGCCCATAGTGAAACGTGACTTGGGGATGGCGCTGGCTGGCGCGATCCAGTTCATTGGTCACGTCGAACTTGTTGTGTCGCGCCGCAAACAGCAGCACAGGCAGCACCGAAAGGTCGGTATAGCCCTTGGCAACGCACTCGTCTACGCCCTGCTGAATCGATGGCTCCGTCAGTTCCAAAAAGCAGGGCACGACCGGACGCGAGAGATCCAACGCCTGATACGCCGCTGCAAAATCTAGCAAGCCCTGGCGACCATCGGCATCGCGGCTGCCGTGGCCCACCAGCAGCACCGGACGCTGCATCGGTAGCGGGGGAAGATCGATCTGGGGCGAATTTCCGAGGGCGATCGCCCCCTGCTCTGACTCCAGAGGATACATCAGCGGCTGCGCTAGCGACTCAGAGTTTGCAGCAATGGGGAAATTGGACTTTGAAGAAACAGGGTCAATAGAAAGGGTCATAAAAATCAAAACTCCGTTCCCGTGCGACGCGAGAGCTAGAGTGAAAAAGCAGCAGGCTGGCGTTCTGGCTGGGGAGCTTTGGATGATTTGGATGATTTGATGTTTACCCAACGAAACATGCTCCAGCTCCCATCACAGTTGCGGCACAGCGCCGGACTCTCACCGGACTTTCCCACCCTGCGGCTGTTCACATGTGCCTAGCCATCTTACCCCAGGCGGGGAGTCGTGGAATGGGGGAGAGGGGGATTGGGATGTGTCCCAGATTGGGAATGAGGGGATAATAAGAGGATCGCGGAATCGCGTCCTTCCCCGGATTGCGTTTTCAATTGCGTTTTTTTCAATGCGTTTTCAATTGCGTTTTCCCAATGTCTTTTCGCAAGCGCATCGCCTTTTACCTCGAAGATATCGACACGCCTACCGGAAAGGCGCTCAACCTGCTGATTACCGGGCTGGTGCTGCTGTCGGTGGCGATTTTTGTCGCGCAGACCTATCCGCTGTCGGAGGAGTGGCGGACGGTTTTGGGGGCGCTGGATTTGGTGCTGCTGCTGCTGTTTTCGCTGGAATATTTGCTGCGGCTGTGGTGTGCGGAAGATCGACTCAAGTTTGTGTTCAGCCTCTTTGGGCTGATTGATTTGATGGCGATTTTGCCATTTTTCTTGGGCGCAGTGGATATTCGGTTTATCCGCATTTTCCGCTGGTTTCGGATTTTGCGGCTGGCGCGATTTTTTGAAGGGCGGACGGTGTTTGGCTATGTCACGACGGAAGACAGCGCCATTGTTGCCCGCATTTTGTTCACGCTGTTTTCTATCGTGTTTGTCTATTCTGGGCTGATCTATCAGGTCGAACATCCGGTCAACCCGGAGCAATTCAGCACGTTTTTTGACGCGATTTATTTCTCGATTTCGACCATTTCAACGGCAGGCTTGGGGGATGTGGTGCCAATTACCGATGGTGGGCGATCGCTCACCATTTTGATGCTATTGACCGGAATTTTGTTTATTCCCTGGCAGTTGGGCGATTTGATCAAGCAGTTGGTTAAAACGGGCACTCGTGTCGCTGTGCAATGCTCAAATTGCGACCTGTCGGTGCATGACTCGGATGCCTTGTTTTGCAAAAACTGTGGGACGCGGCTGCCTGCAAAGCCAGCGTTTTTTCCGGGAGAGAGTGATACAAATCCAACCCAAGTGGAGAACGTGATCAAGTAGACTAGGGGGCAGTTTTATTTCTGGTTTTCCAGAGCGTTCTTGGTTTGCGCCCGTCGGTGCCCCCAAGAGCGTGCTGGTTCTTGTGCTAGTTCTATCGTGAGGAGCAAAAAGCAATGCAGCAGCGAGGGGTCACAGTTTGGTTTACCGGGCTGAGCGGCGCAGGCAAGACGACGATTCGCATGGCGGTGGAAAAGGAACTGCGCGATCGCGGCTTGGCGGTAGAGGTGCTGGACGGCGACATCGTGCGCCAGCATCTCACCAAGGGGCTAGGCTTTAGCAAGGAAGACCGGGACGAAAACATCCGCCGCATTGGGTTTGTGGCGCACCTGCTCAGCCGCAATGGCGTGATTGTGCTGGTGTCGGCGATTTCGCCCTATCGGGATGTGCGCAACGAAATGCGCGATCGCATCGGAGATTTCGTGGAAGTGTATGTCAACGCGCCGCTCAGCGTGTGCGAAGAGCGCGACGTGAAGGGCCTCTACAAAAAAGCACGGGCGGGCGAAATCAAGCAGTTCACAGGCATCGACGACCCCTACGAAGCGCCGCTGAATCCGGAAGTGGAATGCCGCACCGATCAAGAAACCCTAGAAGAGAGCGCCGCCAAGGTGCTGAATTTCCTGAAGCAGCAGGGATATCTGACTGGGCAGCCTGCGGCCTCGCTCAAACAGCAGTAGGGAGTCTAAGCAAGGGGACAGAAAGGGGACTAGAAAACCCTGAGCGACTGCGCCGCCTGAATTAGTCCTGGTACGGCTGCTGCGTTCCATCCCATCTCGGCACGGCGGCCCGTCAGCAGGATCATCCGCAGACTGTAGGACTGGGGAAACCCTTCGACCTCCAGCCAGAGGCGATCGCTCTCCAGTTCACAGGCAATCCGCTCCTCTTCCATCAATTCTGCCGTCATCTGGCTCATGGTTTCCGCCAGTTGCCCCGCCAGCCGACAAAAATCCTCCAGTTCCGCTGCGGTTAGCTCCAGCGCCCAGTCGTCGCCGCCAACGAGTCCAACAAATTCGGGCGCGTCTTCGTCCCAGCCGATTTGCCAGCCGGGGCCGCGTTTGAGGGTGCGAGGCATTGGGAGTGATATCGATTTTGGATTGGCGATTTTGGATTTTGGATTGGCGATTGAATGGCAGTCAAGAACCTGCGGGGCTTCTCGCAATTTCGTTGGTAGCTCTTGGTTGTAGCAAGCCTCAAGCGTGCTGTCGGAATCAATGGGATGGGATGACGGAAGAAGAGGATAGGATCTTGACGTGCCTGATCTCTGGATCGCATCATCCCTTTGCGTTTCATGCCGCTCATTCCGCTACTCTAATGGGCTGAACCACCAGAATATTTGTGCCGTCCAGCCGCCCCATCACGCGCACGGGCGTATCCACAGGCAGGTGTAGCTGTCGCCAGGGCAAATCTAGGCACGCTTTCCAGCGAATCCCTTCGTGCATGACCCAGCCCGTATAGCCGGGATAAATGGCTTCTTTTACAACGCCCTGGTCGCTGACGGGGCCCACGCCCAGTGCGTCAGTGATAGGCAAAACCTCTTCTGGCAGCCAGGTAAGCGGGGCAGGCGTTGCCTCAATACCAGGAGCAAGCTTGGCTTCGGCGGAATTGGGGTCAGTGGTGGGGGCGCTATATTCGGGACTGGTGCGCTCTGGCGCGGTCGGCGCGGTCGGCGCAGTCGGCATAGGTGGTACAGTCGGCGCGGTCGCAGTCGGCACAGCAGCAGGTGTAGGAACTGCCGCTGGCTGGGGCGTGGGCGCAGGGAATGGAACAGCAGGCGGCGTGGGTTGGTCGGGCTGGGCTGCGGGTTGGCTCAGGTTTTGCATGGCGGTGGTTGATGGCGGTAGAGCATCCAGATGGGTAGAACTCGGAGTTCTCCATTCAGAATTCCCAGGAGTGGAACCCGGAATAGAAGCATCCCATAAAGTTTCCTCTGGGGAAATCTGTCGAGGATGGGAGAAAGCCTCGGCTAGGGGGAGGAGATGGGTTTTGGGCGGGGCCACGGCGAGGGGCGATCGCCCCCCAGGAGCCGCTTGTACGGGTTCTCGGAAGGGATGCTCCTGTTCTTTCTGTTCTCTATATCGCCCCTCTTGCGCCAGATTATGCTGGGGGGACGGGCTGGGCAGCGCGGATTTGGCAGGGTTCCCAAACCGCTGCCCCGACCAGGAGGCTTGCAGCACTATCCCTGGCTCGCCTAGCAACTCTGCCCAACTCGGCGGCATCTCGGCCCGGTTTTGAAAAATCACGGGCAGCCAACTGGCGCAGGGAAAATCGCGCTCCAGTTCTGCTAGACGCTGGCGGGCCTCCCGCACTGACAGATACAGCGGAGTGCCGCGAGAGAAGGCGCTGAGGAAGTATTTCAGAAATTCTTGGGCGATGCGATCTGGCACGGGTTCGCGCATGACGATGAGCTGGGGAATATGAAGCTGTCGCAGATCTTGCGCCAGGCCCAGCCCGTTGCAGGAGTTCAAAATTGCCAGCTTTAGGCCGCGATGCACGGCTTTGTCGAGGCTGGCCCGAAAGTCGGCGATCGCCAAACTGTCGGTCTGATTGATAAAAATCCGCCCGCGATCGCCCCCCTCCGCGCCTGCACCCTCAACGCTTTCGCTATGTCCAGCAAAAAAGAGAATGTCCCAGGTTTGCTCAAACAGGCGATCGCTGATCTCTTGGCGCGACGGTTCTACCAGAAACCTCACCTCCGCCTGGGGCAGGCGCTCCAGCAAAGCGCGATCGGTGGCGATATCGATTCCGGCGCTGTTGCCCAAAATTGCCAAAATTCGCACCCGACCGCTGGGCGGCACAGCCAGCACCGGACGAGTGCGCTGAGCAGCAGGCGAGCTAAAGGCCAGTTCAGTATTGGGGTAGCGCTCAAAAAAGTCCCACAAGTGCCACGGCAACTGCGCCAGCAGCGGGTCGCGGGTGTGAACCAGCACACGCACAGTGTCGTTGCGCTTGAGTTCGCAGAGCAAATCCTCTTTGATGGGGCGAAATTCCCTTGCGGCCAGCCAGTTCGACATTGCCCGCTGGAGATAGTTGGCCGCCGTGTGGCAGGCTTGGATGCACGACCAGACCGAACTGGTATAAGACACCTGTTTGGGGCGCAGGCGCGTCGGCACGGGCAACTGGCGATAGCAATACCGCCAGTAGTTGAAGTATTCCAGCAGGTGGGGCTGGGGCGGCAGTCGACCGGACGACTCTAGCTCAGGCTGCTTGCCGTCTTCGCCCACTTCTAGACCCACCTGCACGCCCGATGCCAGATCGCCGTCTAGTCTCAGCAGAACGAGTTTCGTCATGGCTATGCCTCCGGGGTAGGCGTAGGGGTTGGGGATTGGGGGCTAAGGGGAGTTCGGAAAGGCTCAAATCAGGAAGGTTTCGACGTGGCGATCGCCCCCCAGACTAATCACCACATCAAACGCCTCACCCGCCTGGCCCTCAAACTGGAGCGTGGCTCGACCGCTGCGGCTGGGCTGGGCCACCATCGACTCCTGGCCCTGTTGATCGACCACCCACAGTTGCAAGCCTGCGGGCAGGTCGCCGCCATCACGGGCCGCGCAGATGACCGACAAATCAAACACGTCGGGCTGCTGCATCGGGCAGATCTGCACAATCAGCGCTACCCGCTCCAGCCGTCGGTCAAAATGGCGCACCTCGACGAATTTGCCACGGGCGACGGGCCGCGTGCCGCCAGCGGATGAAGGGGCGGCATAGGGCGATGCGTCGCGGCAAATCGTGCCCAGATGTCCCTGATCCCAAATGTCTGCCAGCGGCAGCCAGGACGTATCGAACTGTCCATTGCGCCAGTTCGCCAGATGCGTGATCGAGCGGGCAGGGAGAGGGAAAGAATGGTGAGACGGGGGCTGGAGCGATCGCCGCAGGTGAGATTCCAGCACATCGCGCGGCGACAGCACGGGAATGCCCGCGCCCTCAAACTGTTCTGGGCGATGGGTGATCAGCCCGTCCATGCGATAGTGCAAGGCACAGGCGATTTCCTCTGCCGAGTCGTATTCAAAGGGCTGGCTATTAGCCCGCAGCCAGATATTGGCATCGCTCCGGCACACCGTCAGCATCCGCATCAGCACCTCCGCAAGAGTCAGCGCGTGGCGAGCGTCGCGCTGGTTCATAATGATGCAGAGCCGCTGATAGCCCAGTTCGGTGATGCAGCCGTGGATCTGCCGCTGCTGCAAGCATTGCCACAGAAAGCTGGCATAGTCGGCGCTGATGCTCGGACGGCTCAAAATCAGATCCACCAACAAATCTGCGTCTAGCATGTAGCACCGGGTACAGAGCGATTGGGGGGAGCGATTAGAAACCATGAAACTCTCTCCTGAGCGTGACGTGAGTAGCGGTGCAGACTCCTCAAGGGGTTTGGTGAGGGGGCTTATCTAAAAGACTCAGCCTGATGACTCAGCTTTATGATTTGGCGTTGGCCCCAGCCCCAAAACTCCTCCTGAAGACAGAGCAAACCGGGCGCGAGGGTCGGTCATCATCCACAAGGCGGCCGTTGCGCTAAACCGTCAGAACCAGGACGCGGGCAGTGCGATCGCCCGTTTAGCCGTGTGGACTCCCCCGACAAAGCTCAATTGATGGCGGGATTGATGGCGGGATTGATGGCGGAGTTGATATCGAAAAACGATATCTTTGACTCGAATGGGTTGATGATAGCATTATTTGCTTGTATTCGGGGGCAGTTGACAGAGCTGTTGAATTATTTGCTGAACTAGCTGAACTAAATGAACTTTTTGGACGGGCTGAGAATCTGGCTGGGGCACGGCCGCTAGCCGATGGAGCGGGGCTGTTGCTGCGTCGCCTCTGGAGCAGGCTCAGGAGCCGGACTGCCCATGAGTCGCTGTGCCTCGCTGAGGGATAGCGCATTGGGTTCTGCGACTGGGGCAGGGGGTGGGGGGGCGATCGCCTCGGTTTCTGCGGCGGGCGGATGGGTCGGCGCAGGTGGTCGCATCAGGGCTTGCGCCTCCTCCAGCGACAGCAGCGGCGCAGCAGTCGTCGCCGGGTCTTCGATCAGGTCTTTGAGATTGCAGTTCAGCGCATCGCACAGCCGGATCAGCTTGACAATCCAATCTAGACCGCCGCGACCGCGTTCCCAGTTGGCAATGGTGGTTTCTGTTACGCCGACTCGCTGCGAAAGCTGAAGCTGAGTGAGGCCAGCCGCTTTGCGAAGTTCCGCAATGCGAGAGCGGGGTTCTGGGGTGTGCATTCAGTCCTCCCAATCTGATGGTTCTAGAGGCTCAGCCTAACACAGTTTTAGGCAATTCAAATTGTGTATTAAATCTTGTGTAAGATTATAAGCCTAATATTTTCACCCTGTATTTTTTTAGGCTAAACTGTTTATAGTTTCCACCAATCGGCTTCGGGAGCAGCAGACTGGCAGGCAACTAACCGATCGCTAGACCGATCGCTAGAAATCACTAGAGATCGCTAGACCGATTGCTGAATCGCTCAATCACTCGATTGCCAAAATTTTCTGCAATTTTCTGCCAAATTTTTCGGGGGAAACTGAAAATCATGCTGATTTTGCCAGACGACCACAACGACGATTTCCGCAGCGACTATCGCCGCCTAGTCAAGCTTTCCGACCGGGAAGCCTTTGACCCCAACACGGGCGATCGCTATCGCATCGAACGCCAAGACCCAGCAGGCGGCCCTGACGGCGGCTTCATTCTGGCGATTTTGCTGGGAGTGCTGCTGTGGCTCGTGGTGAATACGGGCGGGGTTCAAACGCCTCGACCGCAGCCCACACCCGAACGGATTTACCCAACCCAGCCGATGCGGCCGATTGGCTAGCTGGGGATTGATGAAACAGATCGGCGGTGGGGCGATCGCCCTCAGGTCAACAGCGCTCTAACGATGCGATCGCTCGCCGACCGGGCCCCAGAGAGGTTGCGGGCTGTAGGGCCGACGTGCAGCGCTGCCAGTCCACCCATGACGTGTAGCCCAATACCCGGCCACGTCAGAGTTTCCTCCAGCACAGGCAGCCCCTTGACCCATTCCACCGGGTACTGGGCTGCGATGTCTTGCAGTAGGGGATGCTGCGACCCATCGAGCTGGCTGCCAGTAGCCAGCCAAAGGCGGTCAATTCGCTGCGTGTGGATGCAGTCGTGCAGGGCTGGGTTCTTGCAGCAAATGCGCCAATAGCCTGAGCGATGTTGTGCCGCCTGCTCTGATGCATCAGGCGGTTCCTCTAGAACCCAGCGGGCGGCCGCGACTTCACACTGCTCAAACAGTTCCAGATGTCCGTCCCGCATCAGCCGCCGCAGTTGGGTCAGAATGGCCGGTGTCATCGAGCCGCCATTGCGGGCTTGCTGGATCATCTGCCAGCGAGCGAACCAATCTGGCTCTGCCCAAAAGTCTTTGAGATACTTTGGCCCCAGCCAGCCCGGATCGGCATCGAACAGCTTTTCGTAAACCTTTCGCCGCGCCAGCAGGATGACCTTTGCACCCCGTTGAATAGCACCGATGGCCAGGTGGCCGCTGGTCAGCCCACTGCCAATAATCAGCACCCGCTCGCCCCGGAGTGGCAGGGTTCGTAAATCGATTTGGCTAGAGTGCAACAGGCGATCGCCCGGATAGCCTGGCGGAATCTGTTGCACCCAATCGGGCCAGTGGGGACGACCGCTGCCCGTCGCTAGCACGACCCGTCGGGCGTGGAGTGTTTCTCCAGTCGAAAGGGTTAGCAAGAAACGGCTTCGACGGCGACTCGCGAAGCGATCCCTGCGAGCATCGCCCTCCGGCTGCACCTGCACCACCTGTGCGGGGTAGACCCAATCAGACAAATTCCACCGCTGCACCACATTTTGACAAAACTCCTGAAATAGCAGTGTTCCGGGCAAATCATAGGGTGGAAACAACTCATCCCAGCGAGACTCAGCAAAGCGGCGCAGCGCGTAGGGGTCGGGATCAGGATGATGCACCGCGGGCGATCGCAGGTGAGGGATGTCCAAAGCCAAAAACTGATGATTCCATTGGTGCATCCAGGTGCCGCTGGGGTCAAACACCCAAACTCGCCCTCGCATTCGCTTGTTCTTTTGCAGCAGATGCGTCACTAGCGTCAGCGCGTGGGGCCCAGCCCCAATCACCGCTAAGTCAATAGCCTGTGGGAGCGATCGCACAACCGAATCCATAGCAGAAACTCAAAAACGTCACGAAATCCACACAAAGCGCTGATAACCTGACCTCAGCCCGCCCAGCGCAATTCTTAAATGAATCCAATTAGAATGATAATCATTATCATTTTTTCGGTATGCTGAAACCAATTGCCTGTGTTTCGCGATTTATCTCGCTATCGAGGGAGCAAAGCCCATGTCTTTGACCGTTTCACCCGACCTCATTCAGCAAGCCCAGACTGGCGACATCGATGAAGCTGCGTTTGTGCAAACGATCCGCGAGTCGTTGCCCTATGCCTGGCAGATCGTAGAAAAGCTGGCCCACCAAATTCATCGGGGCGGGAAAGCCTGGGATCACTACGCCGTTGTGCCGCCGAGCGAGCAAGCACGGGGGCAACTGCTTCGCCTGGTAGGGGGTGATGCAATTCGAGGAGCAGTGGAGCGTCATTTCAAGGTCAAGCTAGCGTTTCAAAATTGCCACAATCTGGCAGCATTTCGCCTCGATTTTCTAGATTCACCGGAATACCGAGATTTTGTCTCGATTCGCAGTCAGATTCTCAATCAAACTCCCAAACTCAAAGACTGCTGAGATAAAGACTGCTGAGATATAGATAGAACTTCGAGTAGAACTTCGAGATGCGATCGCCCCTCCTCACGCTTGTGGCCGGCCCCCCTGGCATTGGCAAAACGACCTGGATTAGACAGCAAATCGCAGCGGCAGGTCAGCCTGCTGGTTATCTCAACTTGGGGGCGGGCGCTGTGCCGCTGGATGGAACCTACCTGGCAGCAGAACTGCCAAACCTGTTTCTATGGGAAGAGGCGGATTTATTGGACTGGGAGATTGACGAGCGATCCTGTCCGCTGTTTGTGGAGCTAGGGTTTCAGATTGATCCCTCTACGCTGTCGTTACCTAGAGTGGCGGCTTGTCGGCGAGTGGCAGTGTTGCCGCCTGCTGCGACACAAACCGAGTGGCATGATTGGGCAGAGGAGGTGGTGGTTGGGGGCATGGGGGTTTCTCTGCTAGCGATGGTATCTAGCGAGGCGCAGGTGTTGGATTTGTGGCGATCGCCCCTTACAGGGCAAGTGTTTGACCCCGCTAGTCTAGACACCGTTTGGTTTGAGCTAACCCACGGCGCGTATGGCAAAGTTCTGCGGGCGAAGGGCCTTTTTGACGTAGCCGACGGGCGAGCGTTTTATTTCAATTTTGTGAACGCCTTTGTGAACGCCACGGCTGCGCCTACTGCAACCTCATCACCTTCGCCATCGCTGTCCTCTGATTTGTCTGCAACTGACTTGTCCGCAGCGCCACCTACCACCGACTACACCGAACTTGACCTGCCGCGCTGGCTAGAGGGCCGACCCACTCGCCTAAGTGGTGTCGAGGTGCTGGGCATAGGGCTAGATCAGAGAGCGATCGCCCAAACTCTAAAAGATTGTTGCCTAGATGACGAGGCGATCGCCTACTATCAGCAGCAGCTCAAAGCCAGCCTAGGCTAGCAACCCACCCCCCCTTACCATTCCATCTCCCAACTCTCGACTTCCAGCCGAAGCAACCTCCAATTCAAGACCCTTTCCGCCCTTCTTCTTTCAAGAACACAAGCACCCCTATGAAACTGGCAGTCCTCTCCTGTATCCACGGCAATTACGAAGCCCTAAATGCCGTGCTGTCTGATATTGACCACCAGAACGCCGACAAAATTTACTGCTTGGGCGATCTGGTCGGCTATGGGCCCCACCCCAACGCCGTCGTAGAAATGATTCGCTCGCTGGATATTCCCACTTGCCAAGGCTGCTGGGACGAAGACATTGTGGAAGGGCTGAATGCTTGTGAGTGTAGCTATCCCTCCGTGCTGGCCGAAAAGCGCGGTCGCCTCGCCCACGAGTGGACGCAGCAGACCATCCATCCAGAGGTGCGCGAGTATCTGGCTCAGCTTCCCTTGAGTTTGCGGCATGGCGATCTTTGCTTTGTGCATGGCAGTCCCCATAGCTAGCACGAATATCTGCTGCCGAATATAAATGCCTTTGTGGCGTTGGAGCGAGTGCTATCCACTGGTGCCAATGTGCTGTTTTGCGGGCACACCCATGTGCCTTACATCCGGCAACTTGAGTCAGGCCAGCTACAAGTTCGCGTCTACTCTCCAGGACAAGAGTCTGCTAGGGAGTCTGCCCAAGAGTCTGCCAAGGAGTCCTCTAGAACCACTAAATTTGATGCGCCGCTGAAGCGAATTGTCAACGCTGGCTCCGTTGGCGAACCGCGCCACGGTCGCCCCAACGCCACGTACGTTCTCTATGACACCGATACTGAGCAAGTGACACTGCGCGAGGTGGAATACGACTATCACAAGACCTGCGCCGATATTGTCGCTAAGGGACTGTCACCCATTTTTGCCTGGCGCTTGGCCCACGGTCTGGAATTTGCAGAGCGGGCCGATGATCCCACCCACGTTTGCGAACGCTAGGGACTGGGTCAGTTCGGCATTGTATCAGAATCCCTTCAGAATCCTTAAGGCGGGCAAACGCAACGGGCGATCGCCCCATACCCATCGCCCAAACCTAAAATCCAAAACCCAAAATCAAAAATTTGGTGAACATTCATGCTCTGGGCAATTTTAAGCGGCATTGAGGGAAACTTATCCGCCTATGAAGCCGTACTCGCTGACCTGCGGCGACAGCGACAGCCCATCGAAGCCCTCTACGTATTAGGCGATGTGATTGCCCCAACGCCGGAGAGCATCGCGCTGGTAGAATGGCTGCGATCGCCCCAACATCCCAATCCCCAGCCGCAAGTTTGCCAGGGCTGGTGGGAAGAGCAATTGCTATGCTTGCACGGGCTAGGACGCACGCCAGAACCCACCGAATTGCTGGAGCGCCACGGCACAAGCACAGCCAAAGCGCTATGGGAATCCATACCGCGCTCGGTCGTCGCATGGGTGCGATCGCTCGATTTTGGCTTTTTTGAGCTAGATTGCTTGCTGATTCACGGCAGCAGCGTCAGCGTCAGCGAAGAACTCACGCCCGACACTCCACCTGTGCAAATGCTCGATCGTCTCCTGCGGATGGATGCCAACTCTCTGTTTTGCGGGCGATCGGGGCTAACGTTTCAATACACCTTGCAGGAGGGTGGAATTGTCTCTACTATAGCCACCCTAGATCGACCTGTAGAGCGCCAAACAGCAACCGTCCGTCCCCGGCAAATAATTGGCGTGGGCAATGTCGGCCGTATTCCGGGTCGGGCCACCTATACGCTCTACAATCCATACAGCAACATCGTCGAATTCAAAACCGTTCGCTATGGAGCAGGGCGAGGATTTCAGCCGAGATCGACTTAAGCTCCTCTTCATTCGCCATGCCGAGTCAGTGGGCAATGTGGAGCGGCGGATGCAGGGCCATGCCGACTATGAGCTAACAGCACGCGGCCGACAGCAGGCACGGCAACTGGCAGAACGCCTGTGGGCAAAGGGACAGCCGCCCTCGAAGGTCTACAGCAGCCCCCTCAAGCGGGCAGCGCAAACGGCAGAAATCTTGCTGGCTCAGAGAACGAGCGAACCAGTTCTGCATCCAATTTCTATTCCTACGATTGAACCGACGATTGAATACGCCGAGGAACTGCTGGAATTTCAAAACGGCATTTTCAAAGGGCTGACCTGGGACGAGGCGCGGGAGCAATATCCCGAACTCTGTGCTGATCTGGAAGCTTCGCCCGACTGGATTCCCGCACCAGGAGCCGAAACCCTACAAGATGGGCGCGATCGCGCTGAGCGGTTTATCCAGCGGGTTTTGGCAACGCATCGCAACGGCGAAACGCTATGGATCGTCACCCATAGCTGGATTTTGCAGCATCTCATTGCGGCGATGCTGGGGAGCGATCGCACCTGGCATTGCTCTACAAAAAATACGGCTGTGTTTGAGTTTTGGCTAGAGCGATCGCGCTGGACACTCCCCTCCAACAATCCCAACCGCTGGAACAGCGACCTCTGGCATATTCGTCGATTTAACGACACCAGCCATTTGCAAGAGTTCTAGCTGCCCAGCAAACCCAGCAGGCTGCCTAAAACAGGTCAAAATTGGGGGCTGTTTATCCTTTGCGATAAATTTCTCAGGATGCGCTAATCTTACGCTAGCCTTAAAAATCACTAAAATCACTGGAAACGCCATCAGACTGCTGCCAAGCGATTATGGTAGATCCCATCGACGATATCGAGCGCCAGGCACGCCAAGGAAGCGTGTCGGCAATTATTCAGGTGCTAAACGAACGGCTGGCGGATGCTGGCGTGCGGACTCGGGCGGTGCTGGATCACGGCGTGCTTCAGCTTTTGTGCGAGGCGGAGACGCTGGAACAGTTGGAACAGCAGTCGCTCGTTGAAGATGTCCGCTACATCTTGGAGCGGCTCAGTCCCAATGGCATTCGTCGTGTCAATATCAACAGCCGTATTGTGCGAGAGCAGCAGCTTCTCTGGCTTGAGGATATCCAGCGCGACCCCAAAAAACAACTCCTCTGGTCGCAAGAAATTACCCTGCCCCAGCCCAACCCGCTCCAGCGCATGGTCGAAGACTGGCGCTATAACCGAATGCTCGACATAGCCAAACCTGCGGCCCAATCCCCCACCGAGGCACGCGCTAAGAAACAGTTTTGGCGGGGCATTCTGATTGGCGGGCTGAGCCTGGGGGTGCTGGCGCTGCTGGTGGGCTGGGCCCTGGCCGACTGGCTAGGCATTTCTCTTCCCAAACCAATGGAGCAGGTCGTCGCGCCGGCCTCGCCAGTGGAGTCGTCCCCGTCTCCCGCGCCTGCCCCCACGCCCGATCCCTTTGTCCAAGCGGTGCGGCTGGCAGAGGCGGCCGTGCGCGATGGGCAAACGGCGCAAACCTCGGCCGACTGGCTAGACCTGGCCAGTCGATGGCAGCGAGCCTCCGATCTCATGGCCCAAGTGCCCGCCACCGACAGCCGCTACACCACTGCCCAAAACCGCGTCGTGCTTTACCGGGAAAACAGCAACGCTGCACTGCAACAGGCAGATCGACTGCGGCAAAGGGGCGGTAATTAGCCTGCAACCGAGCGCTGGGCGATCGCCCGCTTTCGCGCAGGGCTTAGCGTGAGAGAGCATCTTTTTCACAACACACTTTCTACAACACACTCTCTGCAACACACTCTCTGCAACACACTTTCCACGAAATTCTGAAACTCTATGGCGATTCGGATTGGGAACGGCTACGACATTCATCGACTGGTGGGCGATCGCCCCCTCATCTTGGGCGGCGTTAAGATAGACCATGAACTGGGGCTGCTGGGCCACAGCGATGCCGACGTGCTGACCCACGCCATCATGGACGCGATGCTGGGAGCGCTCAGCTTGGGCGATATTGGGCACTATTTTCCACCCACCGACCCGCAGTGGGCCGGAGCCGACAGCCTGAAACTGCTGGAACAAGTCCACGCGCTAATTCAGTCACAAGGTTGGCAGATCGGAAATATCGATTCTGTCATCGTGGCAGAACGCCCCAAACTGAAGCCGCATATTAAAACGATGCGCGATCGCCTCGCCACCACCCTCCAACTCGCCCCGGATCAAATTGGCATCAAAGCCACCACCAACGAAAAGCTGGGCCCCGTCGGACGAGAAGAAGGGATCGCGGCCTACGCAGTGGCGCTGCTGATGCGAGCATGATGGCATCGTCCAGCAACCGTCTCCCCTCACCCCCTCACCCCAAAATCTCGTTACCTACCCTTTCCAGACCATGGCCCACGAACCTCCCCAGCGCCTCAAGCAAAAGCTCCTCTTTCAGGGACGCAAGTTCAACTTTGAGGTGAGCCGCCTGCGCCTGCCAAACGGAGCCGAGGGCGATTGGGAGTGTGTGCGGCATCCGGGCGGGGCAGTGGCCGTGCCCATGACGGCAGAAGGCAAGCTGGTGCTGGTGCGGCAATATCGCTTTGCGGCATCGCGGCGACTGCTGGAGTTTCCCGCAGGCACGATTGAGAAAGACGAAGACCCACTGACCACTGCCCAGCGCGAAATCCAGGAAGAGACAGGCTACAAAGCTAGCCAATGGCACAAACTGGGGCAGTTTTTCCTGGCTCCGGGCTATTCCGACGAGATTATCTATACCTACTTGGCGACGGAGTTGGAGAAGCTAGACACGCCGCCAGGATTGGATGAAGATGAGGATCTGGAAACCCTCTTGTTGACCCCGCAGGATCTAGAGCAAGCAATCCTAGACGGGGAAGCGGTGGATTCCAAGTCGATTTCCAGCCTGCTGCTGTTGCGCTCCTACTTACAGGCCCGGCAGTTGGGCTGAGGTTGATTTTGGATTTTAGATTGGCAATTTTAGATTGGCGATTTTAGATGGCGAGTCTAGGAGGCTGCAAGGCTTCTTGTGATTTCATTTGGAGCGCCGTTTGCAAGACTTGAATATAAGCGCCTCGTTCATGATGAGGGCATGGCTCTGTCCAGATTTCTGCAACCTAAGTAGATAGACCAGATTAAAAAACAGATCCTGAACCCTGCGCCGCCCGCGCAGCGGGCGGCGCAGGGTCTTTGGGTTTTATATTTATTAATGTCCGCCTACTTAAAACCTGATTTCTCTTCATCATGAGTCGCCGCCTGATTTCCTCCGGTTCCTTTTTTGAACGTGAAGTCGCCTATTCTCGCGTTGTGGTGGAGGGCGATTGGGCGTTTGTGTCGGGCACCACGGGCTACGACTATCGCACCATGACGATTGCGGACGACGTAGTAGAGCAGGCAGAGCAAACCCTGAAAAATATCAGCGCCGCCCTAGACGAAGCCGGGTTTTCCCTGGCGGATGTGGTGCGTGTTCGCTATATCGTGCCCAACCGAGAAGACTTTGAACCCTGCTGGCCCGTGCTGCGAAAATACTTCGGAGAGATCCGCCCCGCTTCGACGATGATCGTGGCGGGATTAGCCGATTTGAATATGCGAATAGAAATCGAAGTGACGGCCTATCGCCCTTCCTGACCTGAGACTGGGGAACCTGGGGATGCGGTGTGCTGTGTTGTGGAAGGAGAAGACATGGGGAGGCTGGCACAGGACAACTGACAAGGGCGATCGCTCTGTGTCATCACTACAACCCATCCCAAAGCGCAAACGAAAACCGCTCTGACGCTTTATTAACAGAAATTTCCTGTCTCTCTAAATATCTGTGTGAGATATCCGTGTGAGATACCTGTGTGAGATATCCGTATGAGATACCTGCGTGAGATATCCGTATGAGATACCTGCGTGAGATATCCGTATGAGATACCTGTGTGAGATATCTGTGTGAGATACCTGTGTGAGGCTATCCTCGATTACCTGCTGCCTATAGGCATTGCTCTGGATCAAACCATCCGGCGATCGCGCTTCGTATCAAATCCATACCGCTTAGATGAGTTGCAGCGCCGACACAGCACTTGCAAGTTGCTCAGGTCGTTTGCCCCACCTTGCGTCAGCGGAATGATGTGATCAACCGTCAGTTCTGCTTGGTGTGGCCCCGCGCCGCAGTGGTTGCATTGATGGCGATCGCGCTCCATCACATACCGCCGCACCTCCGACGGAATCCGTATCCGTGGCGTTTTGTCCATGCGAAATTCTTACTGCTCCTGATGCTGCATCATCTGCCGGATTTCCTCAAGCGTCGTATCCAAATGTTCTCCAATCGGCTCATTCTGCGGAGTGTTTGCTTCATCTGGCACAAATTCAACCGACACTTTCAATCGAATTCAAACGTCCAATAGTTTCAATACCCGTTCTAACTCTGACCGTAGATCGATTGTAGTTATCTCCGGAGGATTGATTTACGAAAACCTGAATAACTCCGTCTGTGCTTTCCGCGAGTTCTGAAGAGATTTGATAGGGGTAGTCACTCATATTTTTAGCCTGATTAACTTTCCTGTAAACCCACGTCTGGCGGGCGCATCCCAGTTCTGCAAGTTTGCCCTTATCCCCCAGCCCCTTCTCCCAAAACGGGAGAAGGGGAGCCGGATTGGAAGTCCCTCTCCCGCTTTGGGAGAGGGATTTAGGGTGAGGGTTATAAAATTGGGATACACCCCATCTAGCCGTACCTAGTTTTCCCGAAAGGGCGATCGCCCTATCCCACAAGCAGGCAGGGAACCCGATCGCCCGTTGAGAACGACCGGGTTTCCCAAGGTGCTGAAATTAGGCGATCGCCCCTTCTTCTACTGTCGCGATTTCCGGTGTTTCCAGCGTCTCGGCGGGTTCCTCGGCGGGCAAAATGACCAGATCTGTCTCGCTGATACTGGGCAACGCCTTGCGATCAAGCTGCATGGTTTCTAGATGCTGATTGAACGTGGCGATCGCCTCGTTGTAGGCGGCGATGTGCTGCTCTAGGTCTGCCTTTTGGCGATCGAGCTGGCGAATTTTTTCCTCGGCTTCCTTTTCCAGCACGCGGGCCAGATAGGCGCGGGCCGCGTCGTATTGCTGGAGGATGTGGTCTGCCTGCTGCTGGGCGCTAGGCAGCAGGTGCGTATTCAGCGTTTGGTTAATCGTCTGGCGGAAGGTGCGGGTGATGGTGTCCTTCACCTTTTGCTCAAAGTCGAGCTTGAGCAGTTGGCGAATTGCGGGTTCCGCCTCGATCATCGTTTGGTAGTCGTAGCCGCGACAGGCTTGTTGCAGCGTTTGCCGCAGTTGCCAGATGGAGCAAGTGCCCTCGGTATAGAACTCTGGACGTTCCCGCACGTAGCGATCGCACTCTGTCTTGGCCTCGTTTTCTAGCGCCAGAGTCGCCCGGTCGCGCAGTCGGCGCAGGGCTTGCTCGATGCCGCCGTCGTTGCCCAGCAGTCGATACAAATCGCGGTAATAGTCCTGCTGGCGCACCCGGTCGATCAGCCGCTGAAAGAAGCGCCCCATCAGGTCTTGCGACGATTCTACCAGCACTTCTTCTAGCCCGTTTGCCAGGTAGTAGAATGCCTCTGCCAGAATGCCCGACAGGGGCACGACGGAATTGCGCTTATGGCTGGCTTGTGCCTGACGATGCACCTCGCTGACGGAAAAGGTTTGCAGCAGTTCATCCAAGCGACTGACCATGCGGGCTTTGAGGCGTTTGAAATCGTCTTCAAAGGCAGTGTTGAGGCTGCTGGCAACGGCTTCATTCACCGAAGCTTCGATATCCTGCTGAAAGGCTTCGCCAACGCGCTTTAGGTCGTGGCTGAGCTGGCGCAATTCCATCGCCTTGATGCCCTCTAGGTCGCGGGGCTGGCTGCCGATATGCTGCCATGCGTCCAGATAGGCTTTGCGGAGGGCGATGCAGAGGGGCTGCAAGTCGTCTGCCAGTGTAGCGAGGAGTTGGGGACGCTTCTCTTCGGTCAGATAGCGAGTAATAGCGTTGCGAAAGGTTTCAATGCCGCTATCGTGAATCAACTGCTCAATCAGCGATCGCCCCTGTTCGTTCAAGATTCGCACGTAGTTTTCATTGGGCGATTCATAGCTCCGCACGTCAATGCGAAAGCGATCGGCAGGCAGTTTGCCAGAGTTGGCGCAGTAGCGATTGAATTCATTCACGAATTGCGGCGTGTCTTCAATTTCCCCACTGATGCGAATGCTGTCGGCAAAGAGAGAATCTAACCCGTAGCGATCGCCCACGCTGGTGTGGCGAATCTGGCTGCCATAGAACCCCAAAAGGGCGCTGGTGCGATAGATCCGGTTGGTGTCCTGAAACTGCTCCTGCACGAGGCGATCGAGCCGCTGGCGAAGCTGCGTGTTGTACCAGGTTTCGTCAATCCGGTTGAACACATAAAAGACGCGATCGCGCACGCCAGGATTACTGCGAGTCGTCTCCAGCAGTTCCGTTTCTTCGCTGGTCATGTCGCCCGCAGCAGCAGGCTTCAGCACGCACACCACGGCGGACGTATCGGGATTTTCGATCTTGCGGTAGGTCAGTTCCGCATCGCGCTTTACGGGCGCATCGATTCCCGGCGTGTCTACCAGCACGTTTCCGTCTTGCAGCAGCGGATGATGGCAGTAGTATTCAATCCGCTTGAGGACGGCGCTGTTAGCTCCCCGGCGGGCGTAGGCGGCGGCTTCCTGGAGCGTGGCAAACTGGAACTGCTCCATCGAATAGGTCTGGTTTTGCGTCGGGTGGATGCGATCGCCATTGGCGACAAACCCTTCCAGCAGGTAATTCAGCGCACTGGCCTGCTTAGCCCGTTCCGACTTGCTCTCGCCGCCCTCGGTGGCAATCACGTCGCGGCACAGCCCTTGCAGCAGGCTGACCACGTCGGGCTGGCGAATGTCTGCCGGAGCCGTCACCCCTAGCCGCTGGCACAGCGCCGCCGCCTGTTCGCGGATTTCTGCCTCGCTCATAAAGGTCAGCACGACGCGCTCCTGGCCCGCTTCGGCGTAGGCAATCCGGCATTCCGTGCCGGTAGCGTGGCCTTCGGCGCTATAGAGCAATTCGCGCTCCAGCAGGGCGTTGATCAGCATGGATTTTCCGGCGCTGAAGGCTCCTGCAAAGACGATTTCAAACGTAGGGGCGATCGCCTTTGCCAGCGACGCTTCGACCTGAGTCGTATCGAAGTGGGATCGCAGCGCTGGCTCTTGGCGCAGCAGTTCCATCAAACGAGTAACCGGGACTTGTAGCGATTGACCCTGGGGTGAAGGAGCAGTCATAGCTGTGACAATCCAAGAATTGGTACATGGGTAGATTCCAACGACAGGATTCCCATTTCGCAACACTTCGCAACCCGATCAGTTCGGATTGCCACACTTCGGAAATCACGGTGTTTTCCAGAAAATCTTAGGACTTATGCAGCTAGACGATTTCTCGCGGGCTGCGCTCGCGAGAAATTGTCCAAAACCCAGAAAACTTATCACAAGTGCGTAAGTCCTGAATCTTTAAATCTTTGAAAATCTTTGAGTTGGCGACAGAATTTTGCGCCTAGGGCAGGGCTTGACCGTTTTGCTCTGGGGCGATCGCCAGCAGGGTTTCAGCCGCCTGCTCTGCCCATTCATCGGGACTGGGATAGGTCGCAGCCTTTTCTGCACCATAAACCACTTCTAGCGCGTGGGTGTGGACGGCTCCGGGCGAAAAGGTGACCGCCGCCATGCCAGCAGGCAGTTCCAGGGCGATCGCCTGGGTTAGCCCCTCGATGGCCCACTTGCTGGCGCAGTAGGCAGCAGCGTTGGCGGCTCCCTGTCGTCCCCAGCGGGCGCTCAAATTCACGATAATGCCCTGCTGCTGCGCCACCATTGCCGGAAGAAACGCCCGCAGCACATTGGCGACTCCCTGCACGTTGACCGCCAGCGTCCGGTCAAACTCGACAGCAGGCAAGTCCCAAAAGGCAGACATCGGCGGCGTATAGCCCGCATTATTGATCAGCAAATCTGGTGCGCCCTGCTCTAGGATCGATTCCGCCCAGGCATTTACCTGATCCGGTCGGGTTACGTCCACGCTCTGAAACAGGTGGCTCTGAAACGGGCGGCTTTGAAACGGGTCGCTCTGAAACTGATGCAGGGCGGCGTATTGCTGCTGCAACTGGGCAATCGCCCCTCCATTCAGATCACAGCCACAGACCGTATGCCCCAGCGTGATGAACCGATGCGCGAGCGATCGCCCTAGCCCCTGCCCAACGCCTGTAATAGCAATTCGTCTTTGCATACGCTCTTGCGTTTCCAAAGATATCCTAAGCCTGCACCGCTGCCATGCACAAAAAATAACGCAAAAGGCTCTAAAAAATTGGATTACCCGGTCTAATCCTGTGCTGACTCTTGTTCCATCTGTCGTTCAACCCAGTCCCTCACTGCTTGGCGAAATGTCCGGCGACCAAGATTGCGATAGGCTTCAGTCAGTGGGGGCAACTGGCGATCTCCATAGTTCGGTGAAAAACTCGCGATAAAACTCGCCGTAGCCCAAGTTCAGATACTTGATCTGGGGGGCGATCGCCTCATGTAGTCTGGGGAGGTCGGCCATTGGCAGGGCAGGCTTGTAGTGGTGTTCGACGTGCCAGCAGTTGCCATTGGTCAGCCAGTCGGCAAAGCGGCTCGGTAAGATCGTGCGCGTGTTGACCATTATGTCTGTGGTATCTCGCTGACAGCCCCAGTGTTCCGGCAGCTCGATCAGTGCATGAACGGGGCCCGCAAACAGCAGCGGCACGAGCCAGAGATGAACGAACACAGGCGTTTGCAGAACGGCTGTTATCAGCCCCATGCCAAACAGCAGCAGTGCCATGACTTTGTAGCCGCGCATCACGTTGGCGATCGCCCAGCGGGGTGCTGTTGTGCCTGCCGAACCCATACTAATCCGAATCGCAGCTTCATGACCCAATAGGGAACTCAGCAAACTGCGAGCCACTGTGCAGTAGTGACTCAGCATAGACAAGTGCAGCAAAAAGCTCAGCGGTGCGCTCAGCTTGCCAAAGTCATAGGAAAAGGATTCTTCGTCTTCGGGCGTACCTACGGCCCGGTGGTGGTAGCTGTGGGTGAGGCTGTAGCGGGTAAACTCCACACCCATCGGTAGCCCAAGCAGGAAGCCGATCGCCCCGCCCCAGCGTCGCCCAAAGTGCTTCTGGTGAATCATTTCGTGAGAAAGCTCGACCCCGTGGGCAAACATCACGCCCATCACAAATTGGAACGGCAGCCTGAATGGAAATGGGAACAGGAGGATGCATGGGATAGTGACAGCGGCGATCGCTCCATAAATCGCCAGCTTTTTCAGAAAGCTTGCAGTAGAAACAGATAGGGTCACGATACGTACTCCGTCGGACGAGAAGATTCAAAGGGAATCCAGTATTGAAAAGCTGAGTCGTATCAACGATGAATGTAATAGAGAATGCTTAATGAAAATTAACCTTAATTTTAGAGTTAGCCAAAGCACTTCCGATGATGTCTAGAAAACATTCCGCAGGTGTTTTCTAGGAAAGTTTTAGAACACCAGGATGGTACATCGAGAAGAATCAATTTTTCACGCAAAAAAAGCCTGACAAATCAGCATATTTATCAAGCTAGAGGAGGTGATCAGGATAGGCAAGCGCAATCAGAAATGAGCAGCGATCGCACGCTAGAAGTCAAGAAGTCTTCACGGGCGATCGCGGGTTAAGATTTCCAGACGCTACACGGGCTGCACCATAGAACCATATCGTTCTAGATCAGACTGTAACCGCTGGAAACCCTTCATCAAGCGGCCTTGATGCGTCACGGTGGCCTGCAGCAGGGCCGGGGGAAGTGTCGCTACCCAGTTGTCTCCGCGCAGCTTGGCCGCAACCAGCGGTGGAATCCAGTCGCGTAGCATTTCGCTAAAGGCAACGGAGGCATCGTGGGGCAAGCCAGCCGATAGATTGTCCACTGCCATCACGGTGATCCCCTGTTCAGGAAATGGCTCTAGCACTGCCCGCGAGATCGGGTCATAGCCAAACACCGGGTTGTACAAATCGCCCGATTGCACCGTACAGGCGACGCTGCCCGCAGGTGGATCGCAGCTCAGATCTCCAACAACTTGCAGACGATGATTGCCACGTCGCCATGCAGCTTGAAATGCATCGTGGGGCAGAATGCGCGGATATTGCGGGGCCCAGAAGACACAATTTAGCAAGATGGATAAGTAAGGTAATAAGTCGGGGATGCGGCTGCTGTAGCGCTGAGGGAAGGTTGCATACTCGGCACTGTGGAAAAGACCGTCCCCATTGCGGAGCGTGTCGGGCTTTCGCAGGGGACACTGAAACAGCCCTGTGCGACCAGAGGCAAACAGCGCGGGCAACGCCTCTGCAGAAACGATTTGCGGCGACAGCAGTTGCAATATTTCCATCGCGCCCTGGCCAACGTTGCCCAATCCGGCGATCGCCACCACCAGCGGATAGTCCGTCACGCCCAGCAGCGCCGGATCTTGCTGGAGGCGATCGCCCAGTGTCCGCAAATGCGCCGTTGCCTCGGCCAAATTTGCATACTCATACACAGGCTTCAGTTCTGCAAACACACAGGACTTGCCCAACGCTACGCAGCGCTGCCCAAAGGCCCTCAGCGTTTCAAACATGCCTGTCTGCCCGGCCGATCGCCCAAAAAATACTGTCCGCCGGCCTTCTTCATCGGTGATGCATTCGTAGTCGATCAGCGTCATGCGGCGATCGAGCAGTTGTCGCAGCAGGGGCATATTTTCGGGCTGCCCCTTGATTACATGGGCAAACACCAGGTACGTTTTGCCATCCAGCAGTTGCTCTGGGTAAAGCTCTTTGACGCAACAGATGATCTCTGCCTCGGATAGGTCTTCCTGAATCACGGCTCCTGCTGCTGCAAATTCAGCATCAGAGAACGTCCGCAGTTGTGCTGGCTGCACGATAAACCGAACGCGATCGCCCAACTGTTTCTTCAATCGCTGCACATCGGATGGAACCAGCGGCACTCTGGCTTCAAACTTGCGTGCTTCGTTCTCTCGACGAATGCCAATTGTCACGTAGCTTAGATTAGTCATGACACCTTTTGAATCAATTCATTACACAGCATTTTGCACAGCCAAGTGCAGAATCAGACCTGCGAAGCGTTCGGCAGAGTCGAGCTAAGAATTAACTCGGCGGTTTCAACCCCCAAAGACTTAAAACTGGGTTAGTCAAACTGGATTAATCGCTGATGCTGGAAGAAGTCCTCGTAGTGGCTGCGGGCGCGGATTAGCTCTAGGCGATCGCCCCAGATGGCAACCTCTGCGGGGGCGGGGTGCAGCGCAAAGTTTGTCAGCGAGTGATTGAAGCCGTAAGCGCCGCAGTTGCGGATGACCAAGCGATCGCCAATTTCCAAATCCACGGGCAGCAGCGCATCGCGCACCACCACATCGATAGGCGTTGGCAACTGGCCCGCAATCGTAGTGGGCATCGTGTCGGATGACTCTTTACCCAATACCCGCAGAAACTTGCTGGCATTTTGCATGGCGGGGGTGCGGTAGAGATGGTGAACGCCGCCGTTGAGAATCGCAAACCGCTTGCCCTGAGATTCTTTGATATCCAGCACCTCTGTCAAATACATGCCTGCCTCACAAACGAGATAGCGCCCCATTTCCAAAATGAAATGAAACGGCTCGTGGCTAAAGAGGGCTTGCAGGGCCGCCCCAAACGCAGGCACATCAAACGCGGCATCTACGGAGTTGTAGGGAACGCCAATACCGCCGCCAAAGTCGATGACCTCGATGCAAAACCCCTGGGCCCGCAGTCGATGGGCGATTGCCACAGTGTTTTGCCACGCATCAATCAGTTGCCGATAATCCAGCACGTTGCTTTCGGTGAACACATGAATTCCCTGAAGCCGCACATGGCTAAGCGACTGAACCTGCAACAGTTCGGCTGCTGCCTGCGCCTCATCTACGCCAAACTTGCTCGCACCCTGCCCATTCATGGCAATGGGTCTTAGCGTGTCGCCATTATGACCGCCATTTGACTCAGAGATTGTTTCGATGGTTTCGGAGGCTGCGTTGGGATTCTCGGCAGCGTGTACAACGCTATTCGTCTTCGCGTCAATCGCGCAGCCAGAATCACAGCTATTCAGCGTGCGAAACTGGGGGTTAATTCGCAGCAGGATGGGCTGCTGTTTCCCCTGCTCCGCCGCTATCTGATTCAGCCGTCGTGCTTCATTGACCGACTCTACGACAATCAGTCCGATGCGGTAATTGAGAGCCTCAGCCAGTTCATGATTGGTTTTTCCAGGGCCCGTGAAAACCGTTTCCTCAGCAGGATAGCCCGACTTCAGCGCGGCAATGAATTCACCCAGAGAGCTAACCTCTGCGGCTGCGCCCCGTCGCGCCAGCAGGTGCGAAAGGGTAAGGTTGCTGTTCGCCTTGAGGGCGTAGTGCAGGCGAAAGTTCTGGGGGAGGCTGTGGTTGAGAGCCGCAAATCGGGCCTCAATCAGCGCCAGGTCATATAGGTAAAGCGGCGCTCCAAACTGGGTGGCGGCCTGAGACAGCAAGGCTGCGCTTGGTGGCGCGGGGGCAAGGGGTAGGGTCAATCCGGGCATCGATCGTCCTCAAGCGATGGGAAGCCTTCTAAAGCTTGCTATGGGGCGTTCAGAAGGTGAATCGTCGTGAATGGTCGTAGCGACCTAACCGGATTTATCGAAAGGAGAATTCTTAACTATTTCTTAAGATTTGTAAACTCGCTTTTATTATGAATCGTTTGCAGGGTTCTGTCTAGATGCCGCAGGGTTGGAGGCGGGCTAAAGTCGGTCGCGGAGGCGATTAAGGGTGCGCTGGTTTTCCGCTGGCGTTCCGATGGTAATTCGCAGCCCGCCGCAGGTTTTGCGGACGAGGGTTCCGGCGGATTTCAGGCTTTGAAATAGGGTTTCTAGCTGTTCCTCGGCTGGATCGTTCTGGAGCCGCAGGAACAGAAAATTGGCGGCGCTGGGCCAGACGGTGATTCCCGGCAGCTCGGCAAGGGCTTGGAAGAGGCGATCGCGCTCGGACAGCAGCATGGGGATAGCAGCCAGCAGCGCATCCTGATGCGCCAGGGCTAGCTCGGCGGCACGTTGCGACAGGCTGGGCAGGTTGTAGGGCAGGCGAATTTTTTCCAGCGTGGCGGCCAGTTCGGGATGGGCGATCGCATAGCCAACCCGATGCGACGCTAGCCGAAACGCCTTGGAAAAGGTTCGCAGAATCACCCAGTTGGGATGCTGGGGCAGTTCTGCCAGCACGGTTTGCTGACTGAATTCAAAATAGGCTTCGTCAATCACCACCAGGATGTGGGGCGGCAGGCTCCGCAGCCAGTCTAGCTCTGCGTCTGTGAGTGCATTGCCCGTGGGCGAGTTGGGATGGACTGTGAACACGATGCGGATGGCGGGCTGTCCGGCGGCAGGCGTGGCGATCGCATGGCTGGCAGCGGCGAGGTCCGTTTCAAAGGTTTGCGCGTTGCGACCGACTCGCACCACCGGAACGCCCAGCGTATTGGCCGTGATGCCATACATGGAAAATGTGGGGTCGGCCACCAGCACCGAACCTTCCGCCCGCAGGCAGGTGGCAATCAGCAGCGACCGGATGAGTTCGTCAGACCCGTTGCTGACGGAAATATGCGCCGATGTAACCCAGCTTACGGAGGATTGAGCAGAGGATTGAGCGGACTGGTAAGCGGACTGGTTGGCATATTGGGCGATCGCCCCTTTCAGCGCCGCATGTCCTCCATCGGGATAGCGGTTTGCCTCCAGTTCATGCTGATAGGCCCAGGCCAGTTTTTGCTTCAGGTCCTCTGGCAAATCGTAGGGGCTTTCGTTGGTATCCAGCCGATCGACCTGGGCAGGCTGCGTCGGAGAGCCGTGAGCCGCCGCATCTGCACCACCGGGATGGGGCGTGTAGGACACCAACTGAGCCAAATCGGAGCGCAAAAAGGGAAGCATAAACCCGCCTACCGCTGCAAGCACACAGCCTAAAATCACCTCTCATAGCATACGATTTTCGAGCAGTGGTCTGTTGATGTTTGGCTTGACGCAGCATCGATGGACAGTCGCTCGGCAGCGCTGAACCCCAAAAGCCCTTACTTGTCCAAATCTCAGGGATTAGCGGCGATCGCCCCTCGATGCATCGGCGCGATGGTGTAGGCTGAAGAAAGCGGTCTGAGTGTCTCTAAGAGGTTTCGTAAAGAGGTTTCGTAAAGAGGTTTTGGATCCGCGTTTCAATCGGATACTGGCCGCCGGATAATGGCCGCGCTCGATCGAGTTGAGTCTGATTTCTCTTGGGTTTCTTATAGTTTTCTAGTTTTCTTTTAGCTGAAGTTAGAAGTTAAAGGTTATGGACGATAGCTTGCTGCCCGTTGTCTATCTCAGTGTGCTGGTGGCGCTGCTGGCGATCGCGGGTATCTTCCTGTTTCGCCAAGTGCTTAGAACCCGCAAGGTCGAAACCGCCCTGACGCGCCTGCAAAACAAGCTCACCAAGGGCCCCGGCACGGCGCAGGAATACTATGAACTAGGCAGCATTTATCTGGACAAGAAGCTCTATTCGCAGGCGATCGCCCAGTTCCAAAAAGCGCTCAAGTCCAAAGACCTGAAAGAAGCCGAGAACGCGGCTCTGGTCTACAACGCACTGGGCTATGCCTATGCCGCTCAGGAGCAATATGACCTGGCCATTCGCCAATACAAAGAAGCGCTGGAAAAGCAGCCCAAGTACGTTACTGCCTTGAATAATCTAGGCTTTGCCTACGAGAAAAAGCAGTTGGTTACCCAGGCAATCGAAGCCTACGAGCAAGCGCTGGCCATTGACCCGAAAAACGGCACTGCCAAACGGCGCACCGAGTCCCTCAAGCGGCGTGTCGCCACGCCTGCCTAGTCTGCGCTGACCGAACGTGATTCCGTTTCGTACTGAACAAAAAAACCGGGGCACTCCGCCATTATGCGTAGAGATCCCCGGTTGACTTTTTTGGATTCCGTAGTTGTACGGTTGTGTCGCTAGAGTCACTCCAGACGGTTCTGGAGCTAAGCTTGCCTAGTCATTGTCCCACTCTTCATGACCAAGCAGATCGCCGATGCGATCGCGCAACAAAAAGTCACATTTTTCAAGTTCGCACTCAACGCAGGCCCACTCGCGGGCAGGAATGTACTTGCAGAGGACGTAGATGGGCTGCTGACGGCTGACAATCCCTTTTTGAACCAGTTGACGGGCTTCGTCTTGAAGGAGATCCATAGAGTATTGAACGGTTTGGAGCATGATTTCGACCTCTGCGCTAGAACTATCGAAACGTCGTGAGTGCTTCAAGCATGACTGACCTACGTAGGAACACTCAACGAAACACTCTGTATCAAAAGTTAGCGTTTATTTACAATCAGTGTTACCTTTTGTATTTCAGTATACTGAACCATATCTATTCTCACGCCAGTTCCCCGGTAGTGAGATTAAAAAATGTTAAAAAGTCACGAAACCATAACATTTTGGTGATACGAACTTACTAAAATCAAGACTGATTTTGAAGGATCAGCCGTTGTGCGGATAGGCTGATCGCTAGCCGAATTGCCGCTTTCATGCTGCTGGCATCGGCAATGCCCCGACCCGCGATGTCGAAGGCTGTACCGTGATCGGGCGAAGTCCGCACAAACGGCAGCCCGATTGTGGTATTGACGGCGCAATCGAACGCCATCAGCTTTACGGGAATTAGCCCCTGATCGTGATACAGCGCTAGGTAGGCATCGTGGGTCTGCACCGGGCGCGACGTGCCAAACCAAGCCTGGCCCGGCCGCACCCAGAGCGTATCTGGCGGAATGGGGCCGTCTAGCGTCAGGTAGGGATGCTGCTGCCGCATTTGGTGAATCCAGGGGGTCAGCCACTCCAATTCTTCGTGCCCAAGCTGGCCCCGTTCGCCGCTGTGGGGGTTGAGTCCGGCGATCGCCACTCGCGGCTGCAAAATTCTAAAATCGTCCCGCAGGCTGTCCAGCAATAGCCCCAGTTTGCGCGTCATCAGATCGGGCGAGAGGGCATCGGGCACCTGCCGCAGGGGAATATGCGTCGTTGCTAGCAGCGCCCGCAGCGTCCAGCCTGTATGGGGCGATCGCCCGACAAACATCATGCCAAACCGCGTCGTTCCAGCCTGTTCTGCCAGCAATTCCGTTTGCCCCGGATAGACATGACCCGCCGCTTTCCAGGCAGACTTGGCGATGGGCGCAGTGACAATGCCGTCAAACTTGCCTGCTAGCGTGTGGGCGATCGCCGTCTGCAAAAACCGAAAACTGGCCTCGCCGCTAGCAGCGCTTTCCGCTCCTGGCGTAATTTGGGACACCAGCGCCGAGTCGAGCGGCACCTCCAGCAGGTCGAGCGTAGAGAAGTCAGGGAGATAGGAGAACCCTGCCTGCACGAGGCGATCGCACGTCTGTTCCAGCAAAGCGCGGTTGCCGACCAGCGTGATTTTGCTGGGCGGTTCTGGTGGGTCTTCTGGGGAGTCATCCGCCAGCGCCGCCAGCGCCTTCAGCACCACCTCCGCCCCAATCCCCGCCGGATCTCCCAGAGCGATCGCCACTCTTGGCTGCACCATTGCTTCCTCCTCGCTAAATACCTGTTGAGCCTCGCAAAACACCGGACAATGCCTGCCCCAAGCCCCCAAGCACAATTCATCAAATCAGCGGAACCTTTAGCCAATCCACCAAACGGGCTGCAAACTGCCTTAAAATGCATGGTGCAAGTGCATGGTGCAAGCTCTGGCAACCTCGACCCCGGTCAACGCTAGGTTTATGCCGCAGCGCTTTCTCGGCAGCGCTTTCCTAATGGCGGCATTCTCAAGGCGGCATTGAGGGCGATCGCCAGTTCCCAAGCTCGCAAACCCACGTCATCCCACTCAATCAATTCAAGCAAACAAACTAAGGAGATATCGAACACATGAGCGGTGAAATGCTGAACGCAACTTTCTTGTCATTTACTCTAATCTTGGTGGGGCTAGCGCTGGGCTTTGCGCTGCTGAAGCTCCAAGGCGGCGAAGAGTAATTTTTGAGGTTAGCTGGCCTGGTTTTCTGTAAGACTGTGCTGCGTCCCCGTCGATCGGTCACACGACAAAGCGCACGAAAAACCAGGCAGCCCTCCCCAAGCGCATTCCCAAACCCCAAATCGCAAATCTAAAATCGCAAATCCGAAATCCAACGCCTCAGCTATCCTCTGGCTCGTCCAGATGCTCTGCCACTTCACGGTATAGATTGAGGACGTGGCTATCTTTCAGGTAATAGAACACGTTGCGCCCCTGCTTGCGATAGCTGACCAGTCGGAGCGATCGGAGCGATCGCAACTGATGAGACACCGCCGACTCGCTCATCTTCACCACTGCTGCCAGATCGCAGACGCAGAGCTCCTGCTGAGCCAGCGCCGACACGATCCGCAGACGATTGGCATCTCCCAGCAGCGCAAAAAATTCTGCCATCCGCTGCGCCTTTTCGACACTCAGCAGCCCCCGCTGCGCCTGCCGCACATGCTCCAGATCAACAGGATGTTCCGTCGCACAACTGGGGCTATTCTCAGGAATAGACGCGCTGACAGCCGCTCGAAGCGGAGAGGAATTCCTCTGGGACACTGCTTTGGGCATAGGTCTGAGGTCTGGGCTTTGATAAAGATTTGACAAACTGCAAGCCGCTTTACAGCCTGCACAGCACAGGTGAATCTCTCTCTAGCCTAGCAATTTGCTTGCTATTCAGCGCGTCTCGCAAAAAAACGGATTCTCTAGCAGGCCGAAATATTAGAGAATGAAAGGTGTATCTTATAAAAAGTTAACGATTTCGGACGAAATCTATAATGACGTTACTCGTGGTCGGTGCGACGGGCACCCTGGGCAGACAAGTGGTTCGTCGCGCACTGGATGAAGGCTATCCGGTGCGCTGTCTGGTGCGAAGCTTCCGTAGGGCTTCGTTTCTCAGGGAATGGGGCGCAGAGCTGGTGCTGGGAGATTTGTGCGAACCGGAGACGTTGCCCCCTGCCTTTGAAGGGGTTACAGCGGTCATTGACGCGGCAACGGCTCGTGCCACAGATTCCCTCAGCGTGCGCCAGGTGGACTGGGAAGGGCAGGTGGCGCTGATTCAGGCGGCCAAGCTGGCCGGAGTCGAGCGCTTCATTTTCTTCTCCATCCTGGATGCAGAGAAATATCCCGACGTGCCGCTGATGGAAATCAAGCACTGCACAGAGCAGTTTTTGGCAGAATCAGGGCTGAGCTACACGGTTCTGCGGACGGCTGGCTTTATGCAGGGGCTAATCGGGCAGTATGCCATTCCTATTCTCGAAAAGCAGGCTGTTTGGGTGACGGGGGAAACGTCGCCGATCGCCTACATCGACACGCAGGATTTGGCCAAGTTTGCTGTGCGGGCGCTGAAGGTGCCGGAAACCGCTAACCGCACTTTCCCGGTCGTGGGGTCGCGGCCTTGGGGCGCGTATGAAATCATCCGCCTGTGTGAGCGTCTGTCGGGGCAGGAATCTAAGGTGTCGCGGATGCCGCTGGAACTGTTGCGAGCCGCCCGCAAGATTGCCCGGTTCTTTCAGTGGGGCTGGAACCAGGCCGATCGCCTCGCCTTTACCGAAGTGCTGGCAACGGGTAAGCCGCTGACCGCGCCGATGGATGAAACCTATCAGGTCTTCGGCATCGACCCCAAGGAACTGACGACGCTGGAAGGCTATATGCAGGAATACTTCAGCCTGATCATGAAAAAGCTGAAGGAAGCAGAGTACGAAAAAGAAAAGGCGAAAGAGAAGGCGATGAAGCGCAAAATGAAGCGATCGCCCTTCAAAAAGGTCGAAGAACCCAAGCCCTAGTGCAGAATTTGGGGCGCTGATTTTAGGACACTGCTGGGCAACGTTAGCAGAAAGGGGGTGGGGGTCTTGCTCCTGCCCTCTTTTTGACGTGTCTTGGACTAAACGTGATCTGGCTCTATCTCAAGACCCCTCAGCGGCACCCCGAACAAACTTGCTAGAAAGCCCAATCGCAAATCCAAAATTGCAAATCCAAAATCGCAAATCCAAAATCGCGAATCTCAGAAAAAGCCAAGGGCCATCCCCGCAAGCAAAACAAAGCCGACCCAGACGTTTTGCCGAAAGATCTGTCCATAGAGGGCGGGATTTGGGGCGGCGGTGGGGGTGCGACGGAGGCGGAGGTATTGCCAGATCCATAGGGCGATCGCCCCTAGTAGCGCCATCCAATAGACCCAGCCCAGCGCCATCAAGCTACCCAGTTTCCCCAGCAGCACCGCCGTCGCCGTAAAAAATGCGCCCACCGCCTGCGCCGCGTATCGCCCAAAGAAAATTGCGCTGGAATTGACCCCGACGCGCAAATCGTCTTCCCGGTCGGCCATGGCGTAAACGGTGTCAAACCCCAGGGTCCACAGCACCGTCGCGCCCCACAGCAGCCAGGTTTCCGGCTCCAGCGTGCCCGTTACCGCGCTCCAGCTAATCAGCACCGCAAAGCCCCATGCCAACGACAGCACCAACTGCGGCACCGGAAACACCCGCTTTGCCAGCGGATACAGCACGATCACCGGAACCGCCGCCACGCAGAGCCAAAAGCTGAGCGGGTTTAGATACAGCGACAATCCGTAGGCGCAGAGCATCGACACCAGCGCCACCGCAATGCCCGTCCGCACCGACAGCGCCCGCGAGGCCAGGGGCCGGGTTTTGGTGCGCTGCACCTGCGGATCAATGTTGCGATCCCACAGGTCATTAATCACGCAGCCCGCCGCGCTGGTGGCCAGCGTCCCCAGCACGATCACCCCAATTAAAATCGGCGGCGGATTGCCCCGCGCCGCCAGCACCACCGCCCACAGCGCCGGAATCATCAAAATGAGCCGTCCGGCGGGCTTGTCCCAGCGCAAGAGGCGCACCACCTTCAGCCAAGTCGGTTCGGGTTGGGGCGAGGGATGAGTCACCATAGGTTGAGTTGCCAAAAGCTTTGGGGAATGAATGCGTTTATCCTTAGCCTACAGGGTTGCAGGCGATAGCGGAAAGATAAAGAAATGAGGAAATCGAGAATTCAGTTTGCAACCGAATTCACCCCCATTCAGTTTCTAGAATAGAGACAAAGACGATAGGACTTACGCAGTTGGACGATTTCTCGCGGGCTACGCCCGCGAGAAATCGTCCAAACCCCAAAGAGCCTATCGCAAGTGCGTAGGTTCTGGACGAATTCATCAAGTTATCGGAGCTTATCGGAGCGCTATGACTGACGTTCGCAATCCTTCCTTCCCAGATGCTATGAGTTCGTCAGCCAGCGCACCCTATTTCGTGATTTACGACGGCAACTGCAATCTCTGCGTCAATCTGGTGAAACTGCTGGAATCGCTGGATCGCGGCCAGATGTTTCAATATGCGCCAATGCAGGATGAACCGACGCTGGCGCAGTTTGGCATTACGCCGCAGGACTGCGAAATGGGAATGATTTTGCTGCGGGCAGATGCGCCGGAGGTGCGCTGGCAGGGCAGTGATGCAGCCGAAGAGATTGGGCGACTGCTGCCGCTGGGCAACGGGTTTGTCGCAGCCTATCGGGCGCTGCCGGGGGTGAAGTGGGCGGGCGATCGCCTCTATGAACAAGTCCGCGACAACCGCTATGCGTTGTTTGGCAAGCGCGATCGCCTCTACCAGTCTGCCTATCCGATGTGCGGACTGGGCGACTGCAATTTGCAACCCGATGGCTCACCGCAGGAGTCGAGCCAGCACAACGCCTAGCCCGCGATGCCTAGTCAGCGATGAATGCGTTGCAGACTCAGCCCTGGTCAAACGGGGCTTTTGCAGACGCTTTATGCGGAGGTAGCCGTTCGTTAAAATAGCGCCATCTCCTTCGATGCTTTAAGCGTGCCGCTTCAAGATTGCCCCAAGATTGCCCCAAGATTGTCCCAAGATTGCCCCAGAGAGTCGCCAATGGTGTTGCAACATCCTCAACAGCCTGCCCGCTCTGTGCCGATGCCGCCGCTGGAAAGTGGCGATCGCCTCACCCGCGCCGAGTTTGAGCGCCGCTACCAGGCAACCCCAGAGCATTTCAAAGCAGAACTCATCGAAGGAGTGGTTTACGTGGCATCTCCCGTCCGAACGTTTCATGGCAACCCGCATTTCAATCTCATCACCTGGCTAGGGGTCTATAGCGTGGCAACGCCGGGTGTCAGCGGCTCAGACAATACGACGACTCGGCTGGACATGGACAACAAACCCCAGCCGGATGCGCTGCTGCGGATTGAGGTGGGCGGAACCTCCACAATTAGTGATGACGGCTATATCGAAGGAGCGCCAGAACTGATTGCAGAAATTGCCACTAGCAGCGCTGCAATCGACCTGGGAGCCAAACAAAACGCCTATCGCCGCAACGGGGTGCAGGAATATCTGGTCTGGCAGACCTTCGAGAACCGCCTGAGCTGGTTTCGCTTGCAGGCAGAAGAATACGTCCTGGTGGAACCCGATGCGGAGGGCATCATTCGCATCAGCGTGTTTCCGGGGCTGTGGCTGGACGCGCCCGCGCTGCTAGAGGGGCGGATGATCGAGATGCTAAATGTGCTGCAAGCGGGGCTGGCTGACCCGGCGCATCAGGCCTTTGTGGAGGAACTGGAGGGGCGATCGCCAAATAGTCGTGCAACCTAGACAAGCGAGTTGCATGACTTGCTAATACGACTTACTAACACAACTTACTAAGTTTACTGCCCTCCTATCTCTGCGTTGCCCTATTTCTGCGTTGTCGACAGCGGTTCCTCCAAATCTTCAAAATCGGCAGGCGGCGTGGGCAATTCAGGCATAAAGCGATCCGTCAGCTTTTTCACGATGATGTATAGCACGGGAACCATGAACAGGCTGAGAAACGTAGACAGCAGGTAGCCGCCGAAAATAGCTGTCCCGATCGAACGGCGGCTAGCGGCCCCGGCTCCAGTAGCAATTACCAGCGGGAAAAAGCCTACCAAGCTAGAAAAGCCCGTCATCAAAATGGGTCGCAGTCGTTCTTGTGCTGCCTCGATGGCTGCTTTGGTAATGGGCAAGCCTTTCTCGCGCAACTGGTTGGCGTATTCCACAATCAAAATCGAGTTTTTACTCGCCAGACCAATCAGCATCACCAGACCTACCTGAGAATACACGTCGTTGGCCTGCCCCCGCAGAAGCTGCGCTCCCATCGCCCCTAACACCGCTAGCGGAACCGCAAACAAAACAATCGCCGGATCTACGAAGCTGCCGTACTGCGCCGACAGAACCAGATACACCATCAGCAGCCCCAGGGCAAACAGCAGCGGTGCTTGCCCGCCCGACTCGATTTCCTCTAGAGCAGTGCCAGTCCACTCAAACCCGAGACTAGGTGGAAGCACCTGCTGGGCAACCTGCTCCATCGTGGCGATCGCCTGACCAGAACTTCTTCCCGGCGCTGCACTGCCCTGCACCGAAATCGACCGCAGCAGGTTGTAGTGCGTAATCGACTGGGCGCTGGTGGTTGGGGTCAGCGTTACCAAGTTGCCCAGGGGAACCATATCTCCGGCAGCAGAGCGGACGTAGAGTTGGTTCACGTCTTCCGGCCGGGCGCGGAACTGCTGGTCGGCCTGCACATAAACGCGGTAGCTGCGCCGATCTAACGTAAAGTCATTGACATAGTTCGAGCCTAACAAGCTTTGGAGGGTGGAGAAAATATCATCAATATTCACACGCAGCGCTTTTGCCCGCTCTCGATTAACATTCACAACCAGTTGTGGTGTGCTGGCAGAATAGGTCGAGAACACTGCCTGCAAATTGGGATTCTGGTTGGCAACTCCTATTAGGGCGTTGAGGTAGCCTACAAACTCGTCCAGGGGCATGTTTCCTCTGCGATCCTGCATTTCCATCTGGAAGCCGCCGAAGCTGCCCAAGCCCTGAATCGAGGGCGGGTTTAGCGAGAAAATTCGGGCTTTGGGCATTCCCAAGAACTTCATCTGGATTTGCCCGATGATTTCTTGGACGGATTGTCCCCGATCCTTACGCTCTTCCCACGGCTTCAGCAGGGTGAACATGATGCCTTGGTTGGGTGCAACACCCCCGAAACTAAAGCCCGTCACAGCAAAGTTAGACTCTACCTCTGGAATTTTGCGTACCTCGGCTGAGGCTTCATCCAGGATTTTCTTGGTGTAGTTAAGTGACACGCCTTCGGGAGCCTGCACCAGCGTAATAAAATAGCCTTGATCTTCTTCTGGCAAAAAGGCTCCGGGAACAACTCGATAGACCCAGATCGTGGCTATCAGCGCTAGTACAAACCCAGCTAGCACCCAATACTTCAACCGAGACAGCACTGTGAGCGATCGGCGATAGCGCTGCCGCACACTCTCCAGAAATCCGTTAAATCGCTCAAACTGTTGCCCCAGCCAGCCCTGGTGGTCGGAACGGGGCCGCAGCAGCAGTGCCGACATCGTAGGCGAAAAGGTCAGCGCATTGAATGTAGACACGACGATAGAAAAAGCAATCGTCAGCGCAAACTGGCGATAGATTGCGCCCGTTGTGCCGGGAAAAAACGCCACCGGGACGAACACCGCCATCAGCACCAGCGAAGTTGCAATCACCGCGCCAGACAGCTCTTTCATAGCTTCTGCTGCTGCGCGAAACGGGTTCATGCCGCGATCTTGCACCTTGGCAGCGATCGCCTCCACTACCACAATCGCGTCATCCACCACCATACCTGTCGCCAGCGTCAAACCAAACAAGGTCAGTGTGTTGATTGAGAAGCCGAATATCTTGATAAATACGAAAGTCCCAATCAGCGCAACAGGAATGGCGACCGCTGGAACCAGCGTGGTTCGCCAATCTTGCAGGAAAAAAAACAGCACTAATATCACCAACAGAATAGCGGTGATTAGCGTATACACCACATCTCGTAACGAAACCTGCACAAAGCTTGTGACATCAAACGCAATGGCATAGTCAACGCCAGGCGGAAAGGAACGTTTCAAGTTTTCTAACTCTCGGCGAACGGCAGCCGCCGTCTCTAGCGCATTGGAACCGGAACGTTGCGTAATCCCTAAACCAACAGATTCTATGTCGTTATAAGTCAAGAAAGTCGCATAGTTCTCTGCACCGAGTTCCGCCCGTCCCACATCTTTCAGGCGCACCAAGTTGCCGCCTTCTCCCGTCTTCAGCACTAGGTTTTCAAATTCTTCGACGGACTTGAGCTGGCTATCAGCCCGCAGGTTGATTTGGTATTCCTGGTTCGGATCGGCAGGTTGTTGCCCCAGTTGCCCTGCGCCTACCTGGATGTTTTGTTCGCGAATAGCCTTCGTAACATCCTGCACCGTCAGACCCCGTGCTGCTAACCGCGCTGGATCGAGCCAGAGGCGCATGGCAAACTTCCGTTCTCCAAAAATCTGGATCGACCCGACCCCCGGAATCCGCCGCAATTCTTCCACCATGTACAGGTCGGCGTAGTTGCTGAGGAAAGAGCTATCGTATTCGCCGTTGGTGGGGTAGAGGGCGATCGCCATCAGGAAGTCGCTAGACGACTGCTCTACCTTAATCCCCGTACGGGTTACCACTTCTGGCAAACGAGACTCGGCCCGAGCTACTCGGTTCTGCACATTCACCGCTGCAATGTCCGAATCTTGCCCTGCTGTAAAGGTAACAGTGATCTGGCTGGTGCCATCGCTGCCGCTGCTAGAACTCATGTAGCGCAGCCCATCTATACCATTAATTTCCCGCTCTAGAATATTTGTCACGGTATTCTCTACAGTCTCTGCGTCTGCCCCTGGATAATTTGCTGTTACCACCACCTGCGTCGGTGCGATATCAGGAAACTGGGCGATCGGCAGCGTTGGCAGAACCACCAATCCCAAAAACACCGTGATAATGGCGCAAACTAGTGTGAAAACAGGTTGTTTGATGAAAAAGTTGGCAAACATGTGGAGTTGGATTGAGGGTTCAGCGATTAAGGGTCTAGCACACTAAGTTGCAACAAGAGAAGGGCTTGGATTGTTTGGAATGCTGGTGTTTACGCGAAGCCAAACCCCAAATCCCAAACTCCTACTGCGCCATTGCCTGAGCGGACATAATCGGCGTGCCTTCAGTAAGGTTTAGCACGCCCGACACGACCACCTGCTCACCTGGCTGTAGACCAGAGATGACCCGATAACTATTACCCTGGATGTCGCCTAGTTGCACAAGCCGCTGGCGGGCCACCTGCATGGGCGGCTGTCCGGATTGGCCGTTGGGCGGTGTGGGCTGATCCGGATTGACTTCGGGCTGTTCGGCTATGTAAACGAAGGTTTGTCCAGCGATGCGGGTGATGGCGGCAGTGGGCACTAGCAGCCCCGGCTGGCTGCTCCAAACAACACGAGTGCGAACTAGTTGACCATCGCGCAGGCTGCCGTCGTTCGTAAAGCTGGCCTTGGCAAGAACCGACTGCTCACCGCTGCTGACCTCCGGCGCAACAAAGCTGATGCGACCGCGCAGAGCAGGTTTTCCCTGTTCGTCTAATAGCTCGACTGGCAGCCCGACCCGGAGTTGGCGCGATCGTTCAATGGGCACAGCAATGTTCAAATCCAGCGTGCTGTTTTGAATAATGCTGGTAAGCGTAGTGCTAAGCGTGACCAAGTCACCCACCTTCACCGGGATATTGCCCACCACGCCCGCAATCGGCGAAATCACCTGCCGATCTTGTAGGTCTTCAACAGCAATGTTGCGATTTGCCTGGGCGCGGGCAATTTGGGACTCGGTTTCGCGCAGTGAGGCTTCGGCCGCTCGCACGTTCTCTTCTGCTGCTCGACGGCTGGCGATCGCCGTATCCCGTCTATTTCGCGCTCGGTCTAGCTCTTGCCGCGATAGCGCGCCGGCCGACACCAACAACTCGATGCGGCGATAATCTGACTCTGCTAAGCTGACATCGGCTGCTGCGCGGTCGGCATCAGCCTCTGCGGCTCGGAGCCGAGCTACTGCTGTGTTTCGGGATGACTGTGCAGCCTCTAGGTTGGCGATCGCCCCACTGACCTCTGCACGGCTGCGGTCAGCCCGCAGTTGCAAAATCGGGGTTCGTGCTTGCACTACATCCCCCGGACGCACAAAAATTTCTACCACTCGCCCATCGGCTTCGGGACGCAGCACAACCCGATCTTCTGCCTCCAGTGCGCCCACAAACTCTGAAGTTTCTAGCACCGTACTAGATTGCACAGTTTGCAACTCCACAGGCACAGGAGGCGGGCCGCCCTGTACTTCTGGCGGGCCGCTCTGGCAGGCCCCAGCAACCATTGACAGCAGCATGGCGCTAAGTAGCGAACCCCGACGCGACACCCTACGCTCACGTTGAAACCTGGAGTTAGCGAAATAAACCCGAAACAAAGATGTGAATACTCTAGTCATAAAATACTGCCGGAACTGCATTGCTAGCACCAAACCATAACAGTCAAGAAGCCACAAGCCACCAAGCAATCTCATAACTTCAACCGGCGACATACAAAGTGGCGCTACCTGACGTGTTGCCCTATCCTCAAACCATTCCTATGGAGCTACCAAGTTGTACAGAGCTATCGGCGACATAAAATAGCGCTTCCAAGTTGCAACCATTGCCCACAATGGCCGGAATGTTTCCGCACTCTGGTTGCCCAGAACCCGACCTAAGATCCCTTATCGGCAGCGGTCAACAGCAGCCTAGAGCCAGATTTTGCTTTTTGCCCCAACAAAGATCTTCAATGCATCAATGCATCCAACTCACCCACCTTTGACGAAACATCTGAATCATAGGCATTAGGTAATAATTCACCAACTTGCTTGACCCAAATAAATAATGACCGTGTCATGGTGAACTCCCTCTGACTCGTTCGATGCTGCGAAAACCCATGTCATTGAAATAACATTCTGAGATACTCGCGCTTAAATTCATCAGAATAGGCAAAAGGAAAGCCATAGGCTTCAACAGGTTACCACTGACAGGTCTTAGAGAGGTGATTTTGCTTACCTCTTCGCCCGCTATTCTGACTGATACCAGTTGAACCATATTCAAGACATTCCGTCAGGCTCACCTTGATTTTATGCCCTTAACTATTCAATGTCGGTGTTTTTACGGCAATTTTTATAATTTTTTCTTGCGCATCTAAGTATTTATTCATGATATTGCACGAATAGTCAACTAATGTAGCGGGATCGCCCTGCTGCAGCATCCTCCAACTGGGTTACTCCCATCAGGCTGCGGGATTGGGGCAGACTCCGGGAACGCAAGTTTTGGCGATGAAGAATAAGGAAGATTCTCAGATGGGAACCCTAGAGGTGTCGTGTTCAATTTGATACCTCATTGTCTCTTGGGGAGTACGAGTCATGACGGCCGAGAACCTCCTGAAATCGGGCATTCAAGCAGTTAAACAGCAGCAGTATAAAGCGGCGATTCAAGCGCTGATGGCTTGCTGCCAGACCGCCGATCGCCAGTCCAAGCTCTATTTCCAGGCGCAGATGTGGCTGGTGCGGGCTTACTATGACAGTGGGCAGGCAGAGCGGGCGATCGCCCTTTGTCAGCAGCTCAGCACCGACGCGCCGCCCCAAGTGCAAACCTGGGCTATGAACCTGCTGCCCACGCTATCCGCTGCGCCTGCAATCGGCCTGGACACCGCCGGATCGGCCGCCACCGACGCACCCACCGCCGACCTGCCCCAGCTCAGCGCCGAAGAAGCCCTCGACCTGTTCAATCGGGGTAATCATGCGCTGAAAACCAAGCGCTTTGCCGAAGCCGTCGAGCATTTGGAAACGTACTGCCGATCCGCCAATCCCCATCACAAAGATTTCGCCCAAGCCCAGATGTGGCTGGTGAAAGCCTACAACGGCAATGGGCAAACCGAGACGGCGATCGCCCTCTGTCGTCGATTGCTGCATCACGAAAAAGAATTCGTGCAGCTCTGGGCCCGCCAATACCTCAACACGCTGGCTCCCGAACCCGAAGCCGAAGCAACCCAACTCGAAGCCCCCCTCGCCAACGCAGCCAGCCTGCATCCCAAAATCCAAAATTTAAAATCTAAAATCTCAAACACCCAACCTTCCGCCCTTAGTCCCACCAAAACCCGCGCCCCTCGCGGCGGAGTCTCGCTGGTGATGAAAGGCGTAGCCAGCAGCCTGGCCCTGGCATCGGGCATGACGATCACGCTGCTGTTTGGCATGGTGTTTGCGCTCTGCATGGCGCTGCTGTTTTTGCATGGCAGCGACAACCCCACGGCGGGGCTGGGCCTGGCGCTGGTGGCAACCCTGTTGTTCAATGCCATTGTCTTTTTCCTGTCGCCGCTGATCATGGATGTGGTGCAGGGCTGGCTCTATGGCACGCGCTGGGTCTCGCTGTCGGATATTGAGCGGCGCAGTCCGGAGGCGGGCCGCGTCATCCGCACCGTTTGCCAGCAAAAGAAGCTTGCTCAGCCTCGCCTGGGGCTAATTCCCGACGACAACCCCACCGCCTTTACCTACGGCTCGCTGCCCAACACGGCGCGGGTGGTGGTGAGCCAGGGCTTGTTTAAGTACCTGGACGATGACGAAGTGGCCACGGTCTACGCCCACGAACTGGGCCATGTCGTGCATTGGGACTTTGCCGTGATGACGCTGGCGGCAACGCTGGTCCAGATTACGTATCTTCTGTATGTGTATCTGCGAGAGGCCCAGGACTGGCTGGGCGACAGCGAAATGGCGCGACGGCTCAAGCTGGGGACGCGGAGTGTGGCGATCGCCGCCTACGTGTTCTATGTTCTAGGCGAATATCTGGTGCTGTATCTGTCGCGCACGCGGGAATATTATGCAGACCATTTTGCCGCCGAGGTGACGGGCAACCCCAACGGGCTGTCGCGGGCGCTGGTGAAAATCGCCTACGGGATTGTGGAAGAGGGACAGCACAACCCCCAGCCCAGCAAGGTGCTGCAAGGTACACGCACGCTGGGCATTGCCGACAGCAACAGCGCCGGATTTACAGGCACAGCCTACCGCGTGGCAGCAAGCCCGGTGCAGGTGGGGCGCGTCTTTCTCTGGGATATGTTTAACCCCTGGGCGGCCTGGATGGAGCTAAATTCCACTCACCCGCTAACGGGCAAGCGTGTCCGCGCCCTCAGCACCTATGCCGAACAGCTTGGGCTGGGTGCAGAGTTCGACATGGCGCAGGTGGTGCGTGAAGGGCGCGGGCTAAACAAAACGCGGCTCTATGGCAACTTTGTGCTGGATGTGCTGCTGTATTGGGCAGACTGGATCGGCTTTGGGCTGGGGCTGCTCGTGGCGATCGCCCTCTACCAAAGCGGTGCAAGCAACCTGGGGGCGATCGCCGCTCCTGCACTGCTGGGTGGCGGCATCGGGCTACTGTTCAAAACCTTCGTCATGTATCCCGACTTCAACCGCGCCCCGGCGATGGACATACTCACCCTCATGTCTGACCCCTACGCCAGCCCGCTGCGGGGTCGTCCGGTCAAGCTAAGCGGCGAAATTATTGGCAAAGGCGACTCTGGCTATGCCTATGGCTCAGAAATCAAGCTGCAAGACCCAACAGGGATGATTTTGCTGCGCTATTCGTCCCGCTTTGGGCCCCTGGGCAACTTCTTGTTTGGCGCAAGTCAGGCCGAAAGCTTCATCCACCAGTCCGTCAGTGCGGTGGGCTGGTTCCGACGCGGCATGATGCCCTGGGTGGACCTGATTCGGCTAGACTGCCCCGCCAAGTGGACGGTTCGCAGCTATCACCGCTTCTGGAATCTGCTGTTTGGGGCGCTGCTGATTGGGCTGGCGTTTGTGCTGCCGTCGGTGCTGGCCTAGAGCGCGGCGCAGGCAGCAACGCTGGCAGGAATCTATCTTGCACCGATTGGCGATTTTGGATTGGCGATTTTGGCTAGCCAGTCAAGCCTCGGTCGCTTCTGTCAAGCCTCGGTCGCTTCTCTCGTCTAAAAGTGCATCTCTTTCAAACAGATGAGAGACAACCAGGGTATGATTCTAGATTGAGTGATTTACCAAAATTAGCAATTCCAATGGCAGAAACCCTCCTGTTCAACGCCCTGCGTGAAGCAATCGACGAAGAGATGGCGCGTGACCCGTCCGTGTTCGTGTTGGGCGAAGACGTGGGGCACTATGGCGGCTCCTACAAAGTCACCAAAGACCTGTATAAGAAATACGGCGATTTGCGCGTTCTGGATACGCCAATTGCCGAAAATGCCTTTACGGGGATGGCCGTCGGGGCGGCGATGACGGGGCTACGTCCCATCATCGAAGGGATGAACATGGGTTTTTTGCTGCTGGCGTTTAACCAGATTGCCAACAACGCCGGAATGTTGCGCTACACCTCCGGCGGCAACTTCAAGATTCCGCTGGTGGTGCGCGGGCCCGGCGGCGTGGGGCGGCAGCTCGGCGCAGAACATTCCCAGCGGCTAGAAGCTTATTTTCAGGGCGTACCTGGGCTAAAGATGGTGGCCTGCTCGACTCCCTACAATGCTAAGGGATTGCTAAAGTCTGCCATTCGCGATGACAACCCTGTGATCTTCTTTGAGCATGTGCTGCTCTATAACCTGAAGCAGGATTTGCCAGAGGAAGAATACCTGCTGCCGCTGGACAAAGCAGAGACCGTGCGCGAAGGCAATGACGTGACCATCCTGACCTATTCGCGGATGCGCCACCACGTGATGCAGGCGGTGAAGACCCTGGAGAAAGAGGGGTTTGACCCGGAAGTGATTGACCTGATTTCGCTGAAGCCGCTGGACTTTGAGACGATTGGTGCATCAATTCGCAAGACCCATCGTGTGATCATTGTGGAAGAATGTATGCGCTCTGGCGGCATCGGCGCAGAAATTACGGCATCGATTAACGATCGCCTCTTTGACGAACTGGACGCGCCCGTGATTCGCCTCGCTTCGCAGGATATTCCCACGCCCTACAACGGCACGCTAGAGAATTTGACGATTGTGCAACCTGCCCAAATTGTGGAAGCAGTGCAAAAGCTGGTGGCGCTGAAGGTGTAGTTCAGCCCTGCGCGAGAAACACGCGAGAAATACGCGAAAAACGTTAGTGTGCGACAGGACTGGGGTGTAGCGGTGTTCTTCTGTGGAAATCGCTGGGGGGAATCGCTGGGCGATCGCCCCTGCCAGTCCTTTTGCGATGCGCTCTGATTTCGATGCGCTCTGAAAACAAAAGTAGACCGAGCGATCGCTCAGCCAGCAGGACGGATGTCAGCGCAGAGATGTCGCGCAGAGATATCAATAACCCATCTCCGACCAGGCTACGAAAAGGTGAGCTTGGTCGGGTCCACAACCAGGCTGCTAATCAACACTCCGTTGACCAGAATATTGATTTGGTGAGCAATCCGGAGTTCTGAAATCGGCTCCTTGAGCAAGTCTTGAGCAGCAAGGAGGGTTTCGGCGACTTGGCGATCGCGACACTCAATTCGCAGCACTCCCCAGCGGCGAGACAGTCGGCATGCCTTTAGCCCTTGCAACTGTCGTAGCTCGACCGGGTTCTCCCGATAAAAGTCGAGGATGAGTCGAGTGAGTTGGGCAAACCAGTTCATTGCAGCGAACCCCTAAAGATGGATTTATTAAGGCGACGCACCTGCAACCGCCCCCCAGCGATCGCCCATCCTCTTTTGCAGCTACCTATTCGGTAAAACGCAAGATTCTAGGGAAACACCTGAGGAGATCGCGCAACTGCGCTTCTTTTCAATACTTTTATTCAAGCGCAGATCAAAAACTCAAACGATGGATTGCAAAAAGATTTAATGCGTGAATTCCTAAAAAGGAGGTTCAAACAGCCTGAAACGGTCTTGGTGCAAGGACTTTTAGAGATTTTTCTGAAGTGATGAAATGTAACAATATAGGCTCGTTTCTTTAAGAAATGAATCCCTAAAAATTGGAACCTTGCTTTCATTTTTGTTACGAAGTTTGATATTTCAATTTGTAAATAAGTTTTGCGAATACCAATAAATTTCGTAACGCCTTGAGTTTAATTAAATTAAGCAATCTGTACCGATACTCCCGTCGGTACTTGATTGGTACTTAATTGGTCCATTTATTTTGTCCTGCTAGAGTTTGCTACATCTGCAAAGCCTGATTAGGACATGTCGAAGTCCCGGTAGACCACAGTCCGGTTTCGGCCCCGACGTTTTGCGTTGTAGAGGGCTTGGTCGGCCTGCGCCATCAGGGCTTCAATAGTTTGCGTAGAGGTGGGAATCTGGCTAGTGACACCAAGGCTAACCGTCACGACCCGGGCCACACGAGAATACTCATGGCGGATGCCCAGCGCCTGGATGCCGAGGCGAATTTTTTCGGCGATCGCCCGCCCCCCTGCCATATCGGTGTTGGGCAAAATCACGCCAAACTCTTCACCACCATAGCGAGCCACCAGATCCGCCGGACGCTGCGCCACGCGCTTGGCAACTTCAGCCAGCTTTTGCAGGCAGTCGTCGCCTTCCTGATGTCCATAGTGGTCGTTAAAGCGTTTGAATTCGTCTACATCAAACAAAATCAGCGAGAGAAACTGCTGTTCTCGCAAGAGCCGATTCCACTCCTGTTTGAGGTGCTGGTCAAAGCGGCGGCGATTGGCGATTTGCGTCAGTCCGTCAATGTTGACGAGGGCTTCTAACTCCTGATTGGCTCGAATCAGCATCTCTTCGGCCCGCTTTTGCCGGGTGATGTTTTGCATTTGCGCCAGCAGATAGAGCGGATTTTGTTGTGCATCTCGTACCAGCGATACGCTCAGCAGTGCCCAGGTAATTTCTCCACTCTTGCGGATATAGCGTTTTTCCATCTGAAAGGAGTTTCGCTTACCGTCGATTAATTCCTGCACCATCGCTAAGTCAGCAGCCAAGTCTTCGGGGTGAGAAACGGCCTGGAACGTAAGCGATCGCAGTTCAGCCTCGGTGTAGCCCAGCAAATCGCAACAAGCAGCATTGACCGCCAGAATCTGACCGTTGAGGGCATTGATGGAACTGCCCACGGCGCTGTGGTCAAAGGCGGCGCGAAACCTTGCCTCGCTCTGGCGCAGCGCCTCTTCTGCGGATTTGCGGTCGGTGACATCGCGAATCATTGTCAGCGCTTCGGTAGGGCCATAGGGCACAATGCGGACTTCTTCATGCTGGAGGCGATCGCCAAACCAAACCTGCTGCTCATAGACCTGAATCTGCTGCGTGGCAAAGGCCGCTCTTAAATAATGCAGCTTGCGCTGGGCGACTTCTTTTGGCAAAAGCTGAGACACCCGCATTCCCACCGGGTTGACATCTGGCGGGATTAGATCAGTCAAATGATTCGTCTTGAGATAGCTGAGATAAATGCCCTGGTCGCTGACGCGAAAAATCAGGTCGGGAATGGCATCGAGCAGGGCCTGCGTTTCTATTTTTTGACGGTGTAATGCCTCCGTTTTTTGGGTAATTTCTGACCGCAGGGCGTGGTTTTGGGTGACGAGCGATCGCTCGGCCTGTCGCCGCAGCGTGATGTCTTGAAACACCGCGACACAGCCTAAAACTTCGCCTTGACCGTTGCACAATGGCACGGCCCGCGCTTCCAGCAGAACGGTTCGCTCTGCACGGCGGATTTCCAAATCGTCGGCTGTGCAGCTTTCGCCACGCAGGGCGCGAGAGATGGGCAATGCTTCGGTAGCGTACAGCCGCCCCGTGCCCGCCTGAAAGATCGGACAAACTGACATTGGGGTATCCAGGGCAGTGCTTAGGGCAGTGTCTAAGGAAATATCTGAGAACGTGCATGGGGCAATGCCAATCATGTCCCGCGCCACTTGATTGAGAAACACAGCACAGCCATCTTTTTGATAGATTGCAATGCCTAGCGGCAATCGATCGAGCCACGCAGACACCTGCGAAGGGTCGCCCAAAAAATCAACCGATTGCAGAAGTGGAATTGTGAGATTGCTATGGTGAGGGCGATCGCGCGGGAGTGCCCGGAGCCACTGTTCAAATTGGGAGTGATTCATAAACCGCACTTAGCGGGTATGTGCCAACGCTAGAAATGACTGATACGACCGATCTGACTGATCTGATTGCCTTGCTGGAATCCAGCAAGTTAGCTTTTCATATAAAGCAAGCTTGCCTTCTCATATTGTTCCCAAAGAGTCGATTTGGGCGGAATTTTAGAAAATTTGATTTTAATACCTAGATTAGACGCATTTTGGTAATTTATCGGCCATACTTCAGGCAATTGCTTGAATTTACTGGGTGATGATCTCAGTAATTATCCTGAGTTTCTCCAAATTTCAAAATTTCTCAGAATCGTCGCGATCGCCCCTCGTCCAGCGTAGGCACCCAAAGAGCTTGCGAATCTTCCAAAAACTCGCTAAAGATCCCCTAAAAACCTATTGTATGGTAGCTTTGCAGAAAATCAGACCTACAGGAAGGTGCCCGGTGAAGGCGGTGTCAACGCAACGAGCGATCGCCCCCAGCGTTGCAAAACGTCTGGCAATCGTCTCCGCAAAATTGCCCATCTCCGTTCTCATGTCTACTCTGAAACCATACCTGGTCAACGGCTCCGCAAAATTGCTGGGGGCGGCGGCCTGGACTCCAGAGCGATCTTTGGAGCTTTCTAAAACTCCAGTGAGGAGTGTATCCCAAAAGATCACTGGCGGCTGGTGCGTCCTGAGACGAATCGGGCTGGTGGTGGCGTTGCTGCTGCTGTGGGTTGGGCTGGGAGCGGCTGGAACCGCACAGGCAGGGCCGCTGGGCGATCGCCTGGCCCAGTTTCCCGACTGGCAAAGCAAGCCACTCTTGCCCAGCGCCAGGGGCGATCTGGTCTATCCCGACTGGTTTGAGGGCACCTGGAACGTGACGACAACGCTGGTAGATCTGGTCGCGCCGCTGGCCCCAGAGATCACAACCCCTGGGTTTGAGGGCAATCGGCAGTATCTCAACCAGCCAGTGCCATTTCAGGCGAGATTTGTGGCGACGCTGCCCAATCGCTTTGGGGGGCTGCCGCTGCCGCCGTCGCTGTTGGGCAAGCCGCAAGTCGTCGCCGATCGCGCGTTTAACGGGCTGAACCTGGCGAAAGCGTATCTAGACAAGCCCCATCAGAAAAGTCCGGTGCTGGCGGTGAAGGTTGATCCCAAAAATCCCAACCGCCAGATTACGCTGCTGCGCGACGAGTCGGAAGACAGCGTGCTGGGGGCCAAGGAGTTGGTGTCTACGGTGGTGGCGCGGGGGGTGGAAACGCCCAGTCCCTCAGAGTTCATTACCACTGAGGTCTTTCAGCAGGAGTTTTTAGGATCGCCGCAAATCTACTTCAATACGGTGGAAACCAGCACGGCCTATCAACTGCACCCCGACGAACTGCCCCGCATTACTGCTGACCAAGTGACGGCAATTTATCTATCGCCCCAAGACCCCGATTACTTTGCGGCGGGCGATCGCCCCGTTGCGCTCTACCGCTATCGGCTGGAGTTTATCCCCGAACCCGGCACAGACTAACCGAAAGGGCGATCGCCGCTGCCGCCAGCCCCACCCCTGCCAAAAGCAGCAGCACAATCCCCCGCTGAAGCGTCTGCCGCGCCTGCAACTGGGCAGTTTGCAAAATTTCGTTAGCCTGTTCTGCGGCCCGCAGCGCCGTTTGCATATCCCGCTGGTCGAGGGCCTGGCTGGCCGCCAAAAATCGGTAGTCATCGGCGGGCAGGTTTTTTCCAGCCGACCAGGTTTGGGCATCGGCCAGCGCCTGCCCGCGCAACAGCCGCGACTCGTCCAGTCCACCCGACTGCAACCAGGCATCCAGCGCGTCCGCGTAGGGACGCAGCGCCGAGAGTTGCTTTTCAACCCAGGCTGCATTAAACACGCGCTCATAAATCCGGTTGTAAACCTGCAAGCGGTCGTTTTGCTTGACCACCAGCCCCGACAGCAGCAGTTCCACCGAGTCGCGGCTGTCGTCGGTGAGGGTTGTGGATCGCCCGCTGCCTGGGTGTGAAAACATAGAGTGTGGGGATACCGACAGGGTTGCAGGATCTTGCTGGAGAATCTGCTGATAAAGCCCCAGCAGGCGGCCCGCCCGCCGCTCGTCGTTCAAGAGGCGATCGCGAATGGTGCGTAAATGCGGCGGCTCGTCCTGGGCGACCCAGTTTTCAATCACCTTAGATTCCACAATTGCCGCCACCTGCACCGACTCTGCGCCGTGATTGGTCAAGATCTCGCGCACGAGCTGCTGCAAGAACGGCGTTTGCAAATCGGGCGTTTCCCACGGGGCGCGTCCGGGCGTGGCGTTTAGCCGGCTGTGCTGGGCCACCAGTTGACACACCTTTTGCGTCAGAAACGGCTGCCCGCCTGTCCAGGCAAGGATTTCGCGCAGGACGGCTCTGGGATGATCGACCTTGCCCTCCAGCCCCATCAGCAGCGGCTCGGCCTCGTCGAGATGGAACCCAGTGAGGGCGATCGCCCGACCAATATTCAGCGGCGTGCGTGTCTTATCAGCAATCAGGTCAGAGGGCGTGGTCACCCCCAGCAGCGCAAAGGTCAACTGCCCCGCATCATGACAGGCCCGCAGCAGCGCAAAAAAATCGTCGGTATTGAACGACAGACTGAGAATGCTGTCGATTTCATCCACGAAAATCACAATCGGCGGCGACACCAGCGCAGGCAGCGTCTCTGTTAGAAATTCACCCAGCCGATTCACAGGCGACAAGTCCTGACGCTCTGCCAGCCATTGCCGCAGAGGAACCTGCTTGGCAAGCTGGAAGCTCCGCAACAGGCGCATAATCAGGTCGGCATACCACTGGTCAGGCGTGATGTCGCGGCTGCCGATGCTCGACAAATCCACCACGCCGCAACTCCAGCCCTCCGCATGGAGGCGCTGGGTCGTCCGCACGCGCAGGCTAGACTTGCCCATCTGCCGACAGTTCAGCACATAGCAAAACTCACCCGCCTTGAGCGCCCGATATAGCTCGTCGTCTGCCTGTCGCACGACATAGCTAGGTGCGCCTGCGGGCAGCCTGCCGCCGACCTGATATTCATAGGCAGAAGAGGCACTCATGGCAGAGTCTCAGTGCATCAAGGTTCCTCCCCAGTATCAAGCTATTTTCTCGCTTCGGCAACTAATCACAGGTTTGCTCAAGGTCGTCCCCAATTCTTGCCCCCAGTCCTTGTTCTCAATCTTTGTCCCCAATTCTTGTCTTCAATAGACCTCAGACCTCTTGCATAAATGCTTTTCTGAGAGCGTGAATCGTTGGGCGGCGGTGCTGCCAAACGATTCACGCAAGAGGTCTAATGTTGAACCCGTGTGTTGAACCCATGAAACTTTTTCTTGCCAGGGGCGATCGCATCCCTTACAATCAACCATCAAGCTGTGAATGACCCCAAGTCAGCGCGGCTTACCCTTACCCCCGAAATTTTGGTCGTTTAGTCATCTACGGCATTGGCAGGTGTTCCCGCACCCACCAACGCCTGACCCCTCGACAGTCCGTGGCTGTCTCAGGGCTGCGTCCATTGTAGGCCGCCCTGTCCCAGCGCTTCACGTCCGTGGGCGGCCAACATTTCGGGGTTTCCTACCCCCTCGTTTCCTGGAGGAAACCCCAAATGCTGACAATTCAATACACCTGGTCGTCCCCATTCTCGGAGGCGACCCAGTTTTCGCTGCCCCCGCTCACCTGCGAACTGCCCCACCGTCGCCGCCTGCGCCACTGCATCATCGGCCTGCCTGAAGACGCGCAGATGGCGATTGACCGGCTCCACCTGCTCCGCTACGCCGAACGCTTCGAGTGGATGCACGCCCTGGATTTCCCGCCCCACGGCATCGTCCTCGACGGTCGCCCCGGCGAAGTGCTGCGCTATCTGCACCGCGACATCCGCAGCAATCCTGGTGCAAACGAGTAAGAACAGATAAGGGCGATTTTGGGTTTTGGGTTTTGGATTTTGGCGGTTCAGTCTGCCTATCCAAAATCCAAAATCCACGCGATGTGAAGCTTTCAACCTGCCCTCATCCCCCAGCCCCTTCTCCCTATATTACTCAACCAGCAACGCGCTGAATACCTGATTCTACCAAGCAGGAGCGATGCTGATGCACTCCCTGATGCATGAACAAACTCCGACTTCCAAGACACCGATGAACCGATAGAATGTCCTGAGCATAATCCTGCTAATAACAGGAACCTCTCGCCTCATGCGCGAATTTCCACACAAACGCCTGACACGACTGTTTCAGTTGCTAACACAACAACACAAGAGTTCTACACATTTCCATACAAAAATTATAGAGATGGAGAACCATTGAACCCTAGCGCGTTCGTTTCAAACTGAATTTGCTTAGAGCTGCTTTATGAAGCAAATCTTAAGAAGCCTGAAACTCTTGGCATGTGTGGCTTTGAGGTCATGTTTGCCCAGGAAAAGCGGTTTCTCGGAAATCCTTGATTAACAAGGCTTTCAGGCTCCTTTACAAATTAGCTCTTAGCTCTCAATCATTCCTACATTCGTCACCTACAGTCGTCACATTCCAGGAAAAGCGCTTTTGAAACAAGGATGCAGCGTTTTTGAAGCCAGTGAGGTACACAGAAGGCTATGAAACTTTCGTCTTTGCAAAACAGCACGTATCTCACCTTGCAAGAAGATGCTGCATGTCACGAACCATGCATTAGAGCCTTGTTTATTGCGGGTTTATTAGAGCTATTCGGTTTCAAATCATCACAATCCTCTCATCCTGTTCTTGGTTCTCCGGCCCCAAACTATGCGTATGCGATTTCTGGTTGAACTTGATTTTTATCCACCTTTATGCACCCGTCTGAAAGGCTTGGATCTCAGGCGAATTTAGTTTGCCACGGAGCGAGAAATGCTAGCTCCTTCATCAATTTGCTCAAAATGTGCAGTTGCATACTCACAAATTGTGCGCCACCAAACCTTGCTTTTTTGCCGTAATAGGCTAGCCTCGTATAGGGTTTGGAATCCTTAAGAGAACGCAATAGTTTGCTTCATGCTCAGCGTGTCTCTGTATTGCGTACTTACAGCGCTGAAATTCAGTGCAGTCAAGGTATTCTGCTGTTGAGCCTGATCCTTGATTGTTCTTAGGTAGTCTGGAAAACATACCGCTTGAGGATAAGTATGGTTTTAATATTCAAGGCTTCAGCAACTCTGGTTTCGCCAGATTTCATGAACGGTTCTTAAAGCCTGATTTTGTTTAGAATGCTTGAGCCAGAAGCCTGGTTCCCTCTAGAAACCTCAGGGGTTTAGTATTACGGTTTAGTGTAGGGCTGGTATTGAGATACTTCCCAGTTTATTAGCCTTCATGTTCCATAGGCTTATCCCATAGAGCAGCGGGTTGACAGTTAACCAGTGATGCTCTTTGGAGTTGTGTTGTGTGACAAAAGTGTGCGTGGACAGTCGGAGCAGTGATCTCGTTCTACTGCCAGCGTTTCTACCAGCTTTGGTAAGCATCTTTGATAAGCATTTATGGCTTTGCTACTGCGATCGCCCATTACAAGGCAATGCGGCTTCAATGTTTACATCCGGAATGTTTACATCTGGAAATGTGCGTCCTGGATACGCTGAGCTAGAAAGTCTGATTACGACGGATTACCTACTCACCTCCAGGAACCAGGCTAAAGGTCAAGCTACCCTTCAAGCTACCCTTCGCAGGGAGGCTTGCCTACTGAAAGTTTCTAAGGCGCAGATAGCTCCTTGGGCGATCGCAAATCTAGCAGCTACGGATGATGTGTCAGTTTCTATGGAACCAAGGAATAGTCCACAGAGCAGATTTTCACCCACAGATCCCAGTAGTCAGGCACTAATCGGCTTCCCTTTTTGGCTGTGGCTACTGTTGCCTTTTCTAGGGCTATTGCTGCTCATTTTGATGCGATCTAAAGGGAGCATCCCACTTTCGCGAAAACAGTGCGAAGGGTGAGAATGGGAGGGTAGCCCCAGGGATGACTCACCATGACACCTGAAGACCAAAAGCGATTGGAAACTTGTACAGCAGAGATCGCCGAGATTTTGTATCGCAATAGCAACCGAGAGGGGCTCGATAGTCTAGAAGGCATCGAGCAGACTGTACGACGGCAAATGCTAGAGGAGGTGAGCCCTCGAGTTGCCCTTTTTTTGTCAACCAGAAAGCCTACCCCGCCCGAGGCCGGGTTCGCCGATTGAAGAGTTTGGTAGGGGTCCTTGAGATTCGTCAAAGTCAGGCAGAACGGTTAGGCGTAAAGGCTTACAGCCGTCTCAGTGGTGGCCTAGAGAAAGCCAACCTACGCTTAAGTGCCAACGAATCGTTTCAAGATGCAGAGGATGACATCGTAGCCCTGACCGGGATGCGGGTCGGGCACTCGACCCAGCAACGTCTGGTGGGGCGTCAGTCGTTCGAGTCTGCCGAGGCTAAACAAGGCGTCAGTGAGGTCAGCATTGATGGCGGCAAAGTCCGTCTGCGTGACCTGCTAGAGTCCGATAGCCCGTGGCGAGACTACAAAGCGGTGCGGGTGGAGGGGATTTATTACAACGCCTTCTTCCAAGACAATGACAGCTTGATTGATTATCTCAGCGCTCAACGCTTGCTCTCCCCACAGGTCTGTCTGGGCGATGGTCACGCTGGGGTGTGGAATCTGTTTGCTCAACTCACTACCGTTGAGACCCGTTGGGAAATCCTCGATTGGTACCATCTCAAAGAAAACCTCTACAAAGTCGGTGGGTCGCTCAAGCGCTTAGCAGCGGCGGAAATGCTGTTATGGCAAGGTCAAGTGGAAGCCGCCAGGGCCCTCTTTGCCGACTGTCGGCGCAAGCAAGCCCGCAATTTTGAAGCCTATCTGAGCACCCATCGCTCTCGCATCGTGAATTATGGGTTCTACCAGGCTGAGCAACTCTGTTCTATTGGATCAGGAGCCGTAGAATCGGCTGTCAAACAGATTGGGCGACGCCTCCAAATTTCGGGTGCTCGCTGGAATACGGCCTCCGTTAATGCCATGTTGAGTCTGCGCTGTGCCTACCTCAATGGACAGCTCGCCAGTTGACTGTTTCATCGAAAGTGGGATGCTCCTGATCTAAACGGCAATCTGTGCAGCAAAGCATCTCCCCTGCCGAGGCTCCTTATCCTGCTCATCCGCCCTCCAGTAAGCAGCCCGAAGCCAGCAATTCTACGATCAACTCTCTCATGGAAGAAACATCTAACTTGCCTGATTCAGCTAACTTGCCTGATTCAGCTTCTATAACGCCTGAACCCACCTCTAACACCCAGCAAGAGAGTTCGACTGCTCAGCAGGAAGCGCTTTCGGTCATTCAAGAAGAGGTATCGGTTAGTAAGCAGCAGGTTGAACGAGGCAAGATTCGAGTTAATAAGCGAGTAGAAAGTCGTGAGGAAATAGTCAACGCCCCAATCGTGCATGAGCAAGTTGTCGTGGAACGTGTTCCATGCAATCAAGTAATTGAGGGAGAGATCCCCACAGAGCGGCATGAAAATGGGGTTCATATCATCCCCATTTTTGAGGAAGTTGCGGTAGCTGAAAAGCATCTCGTTTTGCGAGAAGAAGTGCATATCTCTAAAAAGCTTGTTACAGCAAATGCAAAGCAAGCCGTAGCGGTTCAACGTGGTGTCGTTGATATTGAGCGTACCGCTTTTGAGAGTGAGCTATCGAACCAAACTCAGGCTGCTATAGATTCTCAAACCAGCGCCTCAATCAATCCAGAAGCTCAGTTAGGGCCAGCAACAGCGCAAAAAGAATTGAGATCTACCTCACTTGACCTTTATGAAGCTGAAGCTAACACTGTAGCTGTGCCAGAATCAAAGCGCACAGAGCCTCCTGTTGATTCCTCTGAAGAAGCTCTAGCCTTTGTTTCCAGCGCACAGCTTCAAGCCAATCAGCCCCAAACTCCCAATCGAGTTTCTAATCGTGAGGCGATTGCTGAGGAAGAGATTGTCGTACCGATAATGGCCGAAGAGGCTGCTTTAACGGTTCAACAGATCGCTCGTAGCAAGGTGCAGGTACGCACCAGGTTTGACACAGTAGAGCAAATTGTCGAAGCACCTGTGATGCGTGAGGAACTGATTATCGAGCATATTCCTCGAAACCAGTCCATTCAGGGTGATCTACCGCAAATCCGCGAAGAAAACGGCGTACAAATTATCCCCATCTTGGAAGAAGTATTGGTGAGCAGAAAGCAGCTTTTGCTTCGAGAAGAGGTGCGAATTTCAAAGCGTCGAGTCACAGAGAATATTCCTCAGGCAATCACTTTACGCTATGAGGTTGCAGATATTGAGCAGATCAGCTTTGAGGATAGTAGCGAATAGTTCGTTCTCTACGCTTTTCCTTGAGAGCGAAGGTTTTTTCAAAAGATTGATAGTACGAGCTTTCTCCTCGGTTGAGATAGGTGTTATCCGGGAGCATCCCACTTTCGCGAAAACAGTGCGAAGGGTGAGAATGGGAGGGTAGCCCCAGGGATGACTCACCATGACACCTGAAGACCAAAAGCGATTGGAAGCTTGTACAGCAGAGATCGCCGAGATTTTGTATCGCAATAGCAACCGAGAGGGGCTCGATAGTCTAGAAGGCATCGAGCAGACTGTACGACGGCAAATGCTAGAGGAGGTGAGCCCTCGAGTTGCCCTTTTTTTGTCAACCAGAAAGCCTACCCCGCCCGAGGCCGGGTTCGCCGATTGAAGAGTTTGGTAGGGGTCCTTGAGATTCGTCAAAGTCAGGCAGAACGGTTAGGCGTAAAGGCTTACAGCCGTCTCAGTGGTGGCCTAGAGAAAGCCAACCTACGCTTAAGTGCCAACGAATCGTTTCAAGATGCAGAGGATGACATCGTAGCCCTGACCGGGATGCGGGTCGGGCACTCGACCCAGCAACGTCTGGTGGGGCGTCAGTCGTTCGAGTCTGCCGAGGCTAAACAAGGCGTCAGTGAGGTCAGCATTGATGGCGGCAAAGTCCGTCTGCGTGACCTGCTAGAGTCCGATAGCCCGTGGCGAGACTACAAAGCGGTGCGGGTGGAGGGGATTGATTACAACGCCTTCTTCCAAGACAATGACAGCTTGATTGATTATCTCAGCGCTCAACGCTTGCTCTCCCCACTGGTCTGTCTGGGCGATGGTCACGCTGGGGTGTGGAATCTGTTTGCTCAACTCACCACCGTTGAGACCCGTTGGGAAATCCTCGATTGGTACCATCTCAAAGAAAACCTCTACAAAGTCGGTGGGTCGCTCAAGCGCTTAGCAGCGGCGGAAATGCTGTTATGGCAAGGTCAAGTGGAAGCCGCCAGGGCCCTCTTTGCCGACTGTCGGCGCAAGCAAGCCCGCAATTTTGAAGCCTATCTGAGCACCCATCGCTCTCGCATCGTGAATTATGGGTTCTACCAGGCTGAGCAACTCTGTTCTATTGGATCAGGAGCCGTAGAATCGGCTGTCAAACAGATTGGGCGACGCCTCCAAATTTCGGGTGCTCGCTGGAATACGGCCTCCGTTAATGCCATGTTGAGTCTGCGCTGTGCCTACCTCAATGGACAGCTCGCCAGTTGACTGTTTCATCGAAAGTGGGATGCTCCTTGTTATCCAGCCTATCTAAGGTAGCCCTTGTAGCGAGAACAGGGGATTCGGTTACGTTTTGACCCCATATCGTTAGTCACGAAAGGACGAATTCATGAAAACTGTTATTGGTTTGTTTGATGATCGCGAAGAAGGGATGCGTGCTTATACTGCTCTGCACGATGAAGGATTTGCCTTGGCAGACTTGGACATTCTGACCAACGACGACGAAGATGACGTGCCCAAGCTGGAAAATCTTCGCAGAAATCTGCCCGCTTCCGATGCCGAAGTGTATTTGGAAGGGGTCCGTCAAGGTGGCACGATCATCACTGCAAACGTGACCGACAGTACTGCTACTCGTGCAGCCGAAATCATGTCCAATTTCAACATGGTTGTGATTGCTGATCGCGTTGCCGAACTCAGGAAGGTAAACCCGAACCTGACCCTCAGCGATCCTGCACGGGATGAGAACGTTCTGGAGGTGATTGAAGAAGATCTGCAAGTCGGCAAGACCGCCGTTGAGCGGGGCCGGATGCGGATTTATTCCGTTGTCACCGAGCGTGAAGTCTCCCAGAATGTGGCTCTGCGCGATGAGACCCTGCGCGTCAGCCGTCGCCCCGTGAACCGCCAGGTCGAAATTCGCCCTGACTTGTTCCAGGAGCGCTCCTTCGAGATGGTGGAGATGGATGAGATCGCCCTAGTTGGCAAAACTGCTCGGGTGGTTGAAGAGATTGTTCTGGGTAAGGAAGTTTCCGAGAAGATTGAAACCATCAAGGAAACCCTCCGCCGTCAGGATGTAGAGATCGAGGAAATCCCGGCAGCCCGTCCTTTTGTTGACTATGATGCCGATTTCCGCGCTTTCTACAACGAGAAGCTGTCCAACAAGGGCGTTCAGTATGATGAACTCCGTCCGGCCTTTAACTATGGCTATAGCCTGGCCACCCGCGAACCCTTCCGCAGCAGCCCGTGGTCTGCCGTGGAGCAAGACGCTCGCCGCATTTGGGAAGAGAAGAACCCCGGCACTTGGGATCAGAACAAGGCGGTAATTCACTATGCCTGGGAAAAAGTTCGTAGCGCTCGCTAGAACTTAAAACGTCTCCTCTAGAGTGAATCGTTGTGCGGCATTGTCGTGCAACGATTCGTGCTTTCTGCCACGCTACTGCTCTGAACGACATCGAATCCGGGCGCTATCACCAATCGTGTTTATCGGGTGCTTTGCCAGGATGCGGTCAACGGCGTTCGGATAGGAAAGGTGAGTGTAGTAAGGGAATGTTTTTAGCAAAGCCTCCACGAAGGAGCGAGACAGAAAAGAACCGAGGGCAAATTGCCGCACGGCTCTCACTCGCTTGGTTTCCAAATCAGTCAGCACTACTGCTAGGGGCAGTTGAAAGTTGGGATTGTGTAAGACAGGGTCAAAGTTGGGCAGTTGCTCTGGATGGAGTTGACAGAGGTGAAATGGGCATTCCTGCCAGGGGAGAACCAGGGTTGCGGGCTTTGTTCGTCCGGGCCCGGCGTACTTGTCAACCTGGAAAATCCGAAAGCAGAGAAAGGGGACTTGTTCGACGACGTTAAGAGCAACCTCAAAAACGCCAGACTCGACGACCCACTGCTCAGCCAGGGAGGGATTGCGAAAGGTTAGGGTCAGTTCTAACCAGTCGGAACGCCAGGTAAACTCGGCTCCCTCTGCATCTAGCGATCGGGTGTGGCGTTGTCCTACGGTAATCAGACCAAAGTCTTGATACTTCATCGTTGCAACAGCTAAGTCAGGACTATCAGGTGAACGACCTTCAAAATGCAGTCTTCCTAGGCTAAGGCACTGCTGTATATAGGAGGGTTAACCGTATGTTAACTAGCATTATGCCCATCATTGTTGTTTGGATCACATTATTAAGGCTAAAGATTAATTTTTTCTAAAAAATTAGCAGCAGAAGCACGGCGAGGATTTGCGGAACTTTGCAAAAATCTACAAAAAAATCTACAAATTGTGACGGTGTTTACCGTATTTCATTCGATACCAAGGAATCGGCATAAGAAAAGACACCCCCGATGGGAGTGCCTGCAACCAGCTAACTTTTAGGAAATGTTCGGGAAACTGGTGGAGCGGAGATGGGAAGCAGATGAGAACCCGTTATGACCCTAGCTGATGCTGGCGTGGCTGCGGTCGTAGCTGTCCCAGAAGCCGGGCTGCACCTTGCCTTGAATGTGTCCCCAGTATTGGCTGGTGGTTCCGGCATCTAGCCCGACGTTGGCCGCCAAACGGGTCAGCATCGCTTGCTGGCGGCGCTTCACCAGTTTGTGGTGATTCATCATCAGCTCCCGCGCTCTCTCTTCGATGGAAACGGAGGCTGCGGGCTGGGCTACGGGTGCAGCAGCAGCAGGAACGGTCGCGGCTGCGTCAGTTGCCACCGCGTCAGTTGCAACGGGTTGATTGGTCTGATATTCGTTGCCCCGGAACTTCAGTTCAGTAGTGGTTGGGTGGCTGTTGTTCAGGTTGAGGGGTTGGGGATCGTAGTTGTAGGTTACGCCACGATAGGTGAGTTTCATAGGATTCGCCTCTCTTTTTGAAGGGTAAGGGTGAGGCGCGTTCCTTCGGGATTGCTCCCTACTTCCGTCTCTTTTGAGCGATCAGGCTTCGAGCGATTAGGCTGGCTGAAGCTGACAGCGGGAAGAGATGAACGATTTATTTTCTGTATCTATTGTTACTGTTTTGAATTTATCTGTCAAGGGTTCCTGGCTTGATTTGGGCGGAGTTTTCTAGAAATCACCCGATTGGGCGATCGCCCACGCCGATCACTCCATCAGATTCAGGCGCACTAAGTAGATAGACCAGATTAAAAAACAGATCCTGAACCCTGCGCCGCCCGCTGCGCGGGCGGCGCAGGGTCTTTGAATTTTATGTTTATTAATGTCCACCCACTTAGTTATTCGTTTCGCGCAAAGAAACCAGTAATTCGCCGACTGTCAGGTTTAGCTTTTGGGCGTGGGGATTGCTGGACTCAAACAGTTCATCGCCAATCAGCGCCTGATAGTCGGAAGCGGACTGGGTGCGGGCTGCATCATCCATGTGTAGGCGCATCACCAATAGCCCATAGTAGTCCCGCAGTTCGGTTCCCTCTAGCAGAACTGTGCCGCCATAGTCCCAATCAAATCCGTAGAACTTGAAGGGGCCCAGCTTTTGCTGTAGCTCTGCAAACGAGGTTCCCACCCCAATTCCTTCTGGCGTTTGCCAAGTCGGGCCAGGGTTCATCACAGCAGCGGCTTCGGTGCGTTCTGGGTTGCCCCAAATGATGGTGAAAGAACGTTCTGGGCCAAGGTTTACGACGGTTCCCAGTTCGGTTTCGCCTTCGCCCATGACAATTTCTTTATCTTCTAGGTTGGCTTCGCCAAACTGTGCAGCCAGATCCTGGCGGGTCGTGTTTTTCGTTACGGGGCCAAAGCGTTCGCCAGGAACGATCGTGGTGTCCAGCGTGGCAGCGGGAGACTGGGCGATCGCCCCGCCACTGGGTTCAGAGGGACTGGGCGACTCTGCGGGCGACTCTAAGGGCGCAGAGGACAGCCAGGGTGCAGAACCACATCCCGCCAGCAGCGCTGCGGCAAGTAAGGTAGATGCTATCGCAAAGCGTGTCCGGGATTTACGAACCAGGGATGTGAACATGGAACTCCAGCCTTTCGCCAATCTGCGACTATGGTAATGGTAATAGATCTATTGCTGTAGGCTGATGCTCCGTCCGGATAGTTTGCCTATCGCTCAGTGGAGTGATTTTTGGAGTGATTTTTTAGGTTTAGTTCAGTAATTTTTGATAAACAACTCCTTACCCCTAGCGGCGATCGCCTGCTTGTAGTTATTCATGCCGTATTGCAACTCCCATTCCACAATGGTTGCAAACCGAAACAACTGCCGCACCTCTGGCGAGTCGTCGTAGGTAATCAGCCAGCGATGGGGGCAGCGCTGCATCGCGGCGGCAAATCGCGCATGGTCAAAGGCCGTGTGCAAGTTGCCTTTCACTCCGTATAGCTTAGAGTGCGTGGCAGATAAGTAGGGCGGATCGAGGAAGATAAACACGTCTTCGCCAGGCTTTTGCAGCAGTTCTGCATAGTCGCCATGCGTAATCTGTACGCCTGAAAGTAAGGCAGGAAGTCTGGCAAGGCGGGCGATCGCCGACTCGGTAAAGCGCCGCTCGTAGGCTTGCTGCGAATAGCCGCCAGAATCCATCACGCCCGAAAACGTGATGCGGTTCATCACGAAAAAGCGAACGGCACGATCAAAATCCGTAGAACTGTTTTGTTCATCCAGCAGGAATGCGTACAGTTCACGTCCGGTTGGAAAACTGGAACGCAGCCAGGATACTTTTTCGACCAGTGCCTCGTTCTGATCGCGGGCAGTTTTCCAGAAGCAAACGAGGTCGCGATTCAGGTCGTTGATCCAGAATAGGCGAGGAGCTTCACGCAACTGCTGCTGAGCTGCCAGAAACACGGAGCCACCGCCGACAAACGGCTCTCGAAATTCGGCAATGCGCTCCGGCAGCAGCGGCAAAATCTGGGCTATCGCCCTCGACTTGCCACCTGGATACCGCAACGGACTCTTAATCATGCCTCTCCGCCCACTTCCCTTCCGCAAAAATTCCCTTAGCACAGGTTAGCGCACCAAGGTTTGCCGTAAGCTGGATTGAGGCTTAAATTATTGAGACGATTACCCAGACGCAAGACTAGGCGCAAGAAACTATGGTGACCATCAATGACAACTATTTGAAGCTTAAGGCAGGCTACCTGTTTCCGGAAATTGGGCGGCGGGTGAATGCCTTTGCGGCGGCGAATCCCGACGCGCCGATCATCCGGCTGGGCATTGGCGACGTGACCGAACCGCTGCCCGAAGCCTGCCGCACGGCAATGATCAAAGCCGTAGAAGACATGGGCGATCGCGCGACGTTCAAGGGCTATGGGCCAGAGCAAGGGTATAGCTGGCTGCGAGAGGCGATCGCCACCCATGATTTTCAATCGCGTGGCTGCGACATCAGCGCCGACGAAATCTTTGTCTCCGATGGCTCCAAGTGCGACTGTGGCAATATTTTGGACATCTTTGGCAACAACAACACCATCGCCGTTACCGACCCCGTGTATCCGGTTTACGTCGATACCAACGTTATGGCAGGGCACACGGGCGATGCCAACGAGCGCGGCGAATACGACGGACTAGTGTACTTACCCATCAGCGCCGAGAACGACTTCACCGCCGAGATCCCCAGCCAAAAAGTAGACCTGATCTACCTTTGCTTCCCCAACAACCCCACAGGCGCAACGGCGACCAAAGAACACCTGACCGACTGGGTAAACTACGCCCGCGCCCACGGCTCGATCATCCTGTTTGACGCGGCCTACGAAGCCTTTATCACCGATCCTTCGCTGCCGCATTCCATTTATGAAATCGAAGGGGCGAGGGAGTGTGCCATTGAGTTTCGCTCCTTTTCCAAAAATGCAGGCTTTACGGGCACTCGCTGCGCCCTCACCGTCGTTCCTAAATCTCTCAAGGGCAAAGCGGCTGACGGCTCCGACGTAGAGCTATGGGGACTGTGGAACCGTCGCCAGTCCACCAAGTTCAACGGCGTGTCCTACATCGTACAGCGCGGCGCAGAGGCGGTCTACTCGCCCGAAGGTAAGGCTCAGACCCGCGCTCTGATCGACTTTTATATGGAAAACGCCCGCATTATTCGGGAACAGTTGACAAATGCTGGAATTCAGGTTCACGGCGGCGTAAACGCGCCCTACGTCTGGGTAAAAACGCCCCACGGTTTGTCAAGCTGGGATTTCTTTGACAAGTTGCTGCACACCTGCAACGTCGTCGGCACGCCGGGTTCCGGCTTTGGTGCGGCAGGCGAGGGCTACTTCCGCATTTCCGCCTTCAATAGCCGCGAGAACGTAAACAAAGCGATGCGCCGAATTGTGGAAAAGTTCAAAAGCTGAACTCTGCAATCCAGTGGCGGCGACGATCTGCGCGATCGCCCGCCGCCCTCTGTGCTAAATCATCTGGTGCTAAATCATTAGGTTTATGAAGCTGCTGTGACCGGCATCTTCTACTCGGATTGTCCAGCGGCCGCGTCTGGATAAATCCGGCGTGAACCTGTAGCGACCCTGGCGATCGCTCGTCCCCCGTTGCCAGGGCACACTGGGATTCCCCGGCGCAAAGATCAACACCTGTGCGCCTGCCATCGGTTCCCCGGTGCTATAGTCGGCGATGATTTCCACCGAGACTATCTGAGCATTTTGGGGCAGCGTAGATTCGCTGTAGGTAATGCTCTCCCCCCGCACACCCCGCGCCTGCACGATGGCCCTTAAGCCGACTTCGTGGGCCAGGGCTGGAACGGCTAACGTGCCCAGCAGCAAGATCAGGCCGAGCGATCGCCCTAGATACTGCTTGACCCTGCCTTCTAGTCGCATGCGGTCACTCCTTCTGCACAATACAAGCTCCACCACGGATCAAGCTGATTGGTATCTGCTTCGCCCGTGCTGTGTCCCAGCAACTCTTCAAAACTGGAATTCACCCCGCCATAGCGCACATGCATGTGGATTGGGTCGCCGTGGGGAGCGCGGAGCGCCACATACTTGAAGCCACTACAAGCCGCATCTTCGGACACTAGCTCAAACAAATCCCAAATCGACGACTGAAAGCGGGGATAGTAGAACGGGTCAGGCGCGGCGCCGCGATAGGCATACTGACAATTCTCGGCGATCGCATTTTCGCCCGCCAGATCCCGATAGAAGGAAAATTGCTCCATCTGGTTAAAGACGATGCGCCCCGGATTTCTAGGGTCATTCAGCGAAGAGGGCACGGCTGTATCCAGTGTGAACACGCCATTCACGCCCAAAAACGGAACGCTGGAATTTGGAGAAACAACCGCTACGGGTTCGTTTGCCAATCCGCTGTGCCCACTCAGACAAGCCAGGGCCGTCAGGATTGCAACTGAAAGTTTTGGTAAATCGAGCGATCGCATAAACACCCATTTCCTCACAACTATCACTGGGACGATTATCTTTGGGACGACAGGTAGTCCCGTCGAATTAAGGCATAGACTACCGAGTTTGCGTTAAATTTGCGATGCCCCTGCTGAGGATGGGGATAATGTCGATTTGCGATTTTGGATTGGTGATTTTGGATTGGCGATTCTGGAATAGTGTTCTGGAATGGTGTTCTGGAATGGCGATTCTGGAGTGCCAGTCAAGCGTCTTCGGGGCTTCCGGCAATTTTACTCGTCGCGCCCCTCGGGAAAATGGCCAGCAGCTTGCTGCTCCCAGTAATTCCAAAAAATCCCATTGATTCCAAAAAAAAGAGGGAGCGATCGTCCCCTCTGGTTTTATATCCAATCAAAACTGTTTGCTTAGCCTAGCGACGACGGAACCCACCGCCCCGCATTCCGCCACCAAAGGACGGACGCGGACGGACGCTGCCAAAGCCACCGCCGGGGCGCACCGTAGTCTTCGGGCGGGGAGCCGTATTCGGGCGCAGGTTGGTGGAGCCAAACCCAGAGCCGCTGGGACGATTCACCGTCGTCTTGGGTCGAGCGGTCGCCGGGCGGGCCGTAGTGGGCACTCGCAGTTGCCCCGACGTGCGAAGCTGGCGATTACGCACCGCATTGGGCACGGTCTTGTTTTGCGCCTGATAGCGCTCAACCGCTTGCCCGTAGGTGCGACCATAGCCGCCGTAGCCCGTCATCACGCGACCAGGGACATAGGCAGGCGGGAAGTAGTAATGCGGCGTAAACAGCAGGCTACCCAGGGCTTGACCTGCCAGCGCTCCAGCAAAGGGCGACCAGAAGCTCGGCTCCTGGCGCACCACGACCACTTCCTGCCGCCCAGTCTGCGGATTCACCTGGGTTTCGGTGACGTTGTGGACATACTCAATCCGAAAGTCTTCCGTCAGGTGCAGCGAGGGCTGCCCGTTTTCGACCTTAAGGTAGCTCTTTTCGCCAGCGCTGATTTCTTCATCCGTCAGCCGCGCCATCGGCAGGTCGGCAGATTGGAACACTGAAGAGGTTCCTGGCGGCGTATTCAGCAGCATCAGCGTATAGTCGCCTTCTAGGTCGTTGTAGCTGGCTTGCTGCACAGGATACTTGCCATCGGGCAGCGTCGCTTGGGACGGCGCAGCGGCAACTATGGGCTGATCGGCAGGGGCGATCGCCCCCGAATCTCCCAGAGAGGACGAGCAGGCCAGCGTAGTGAAGGCGAGCGTAAAGGCTGCCGTGAGGGCAACCAGCTTGCGAAGCACAGAAAACTGCATCATGAGAATCAATGGGTGAAACAAAGAAGGGAACTTATCAGGCGTTGGGGTTGACAAGGGTTTGATAAAACAAGTGAACCGGGCTGAACGCTCAATAAAAAATCGGCAAAAATCGGCCCTGACTCTAATCTAAACCAGACGCAAGACCTGAACCAAGCGCAGTCCGTCACAGCGTCACAGGAAACAGGCTCGGCAAACAGGCTCGGTAAACAGGCTAGAAGTCTACAGGGGAACAAGTTCGGGGTAATGCTGCAATAGCTCGTCGTAGGTGAGTTCGTCGCCCAGTTGCGCCGGGGAAAAATGCACCTGAATCGCCCGCAGCTTTTCGTTGTGATGCAGGTTGATGATAGACTTTAGACCCATTCGCAGGGCGCTGGCGTTGGTTAGGTCGGTTTCCAGGGTAGGCACTTCGCCTTCATAGGCGACGGTGATCATTACCACCAAGTTTTGAGTAATGGGCAGAATCAGCGGCGTTTCTGCATCCTCGGTGTCCGAGTCCAGCAGTTCTGCACCGCTGCCATAGCGCTGGGCCGAGTCGGTAAAGAGTTCCGTCACGTAGTCGCCCGCTTCGCCCTCGTCCCAGAAAACATCGCCTTCGTTTGCGGCAGACTGCCAGTACGGTTCGTACTCTAGCAGGTGGTCGCAGAGGGTGACGAGTTCTTCCCCCAGCACGTCTAGGTCACCCTCGGCGGCGATCGCCCGCTGTCCAGCCTGGTTCAGCACGCCCAGCAGTGGCGCAACCTCGCGGCCGGCTAAGTGCAGAAAAATACGACACACGACAAACCGCGTTTTGCCGCTGAGTTGTTGAAAGCGATCGCGCAGGGGCATAGGAATCTAGATTTTTGGATTTTGGATTTTGAGTTTTGGGGTTTTGGATCTGGGGTTGGGTTAAGCAGCAAGATGGCTACCCCATTCATATTTTGTCATCTGGCTTCCTGTTTCCTCACCTATCAGCAGGGAGGATTTCCGCCATCAGCGCCCCAATTTGCCGAAGGTCTACGTTGCCGCCGCTGATCAGCACACCGACGCGCCCGGTAACCTGGGGCAAGTAGCCTTCGAGCAGGGCTGTGGCAGCCAGCGCTCCCGTCGGCTCGATCACCAGCTTCATCCGCTCCCACAGGAAAAACAGCGTCCGCAGTAGCGCGTCGTCGGGCACGGCCACCATGTCGTGAACGTAGTGCAGCACCAGGGGAAAGGTGAGGCTACCCAGCGCGGGGGTGCGTGCGCCGTCGGCGATCGTGTTGGGATTTTGCACGGTTTGCAGCGTTTTGGTATGAAACGAGCGGGTCGCGTCGTCTCCGGCTGCGGGTTCCACGCCAATCACCCGGCAACTTGGGGAAAGCGTGTGGGCGGCGATCGCACAGCCCGACAGCAGCCCGCCGCCCCCACAGCACACCAGCAGGTAATCCAGCTCGCCCACCTCTTCGATCAGTTCCTTTGCCGCCGTGCCCTGGCCGGCGATGACGTGCGGATGGTTGTAGGGCGGAATCACCACTGCGCCGCGCTCCTGGGCGATTTGCTGGGCCACTTGTTCGCGCACGGCTTCGGCGCGGTCATACAGCACCACCTTTGCGCCATAGCCCCGCGTGGCATCCTGCTTTACCTGGGGCGCATCGGCGGGCATGACGATGGTGGTGGGAATGTCCAGCAGCTTGCCAGAGAGGGCGATCGCCTGGGCATGGTTTCCCGATGAGTAGGTCAGCACGCCCCGCTGTTTCTCTTCGGGCGCAAGCTGCGACAGCGCGTTATACGCCCCGCGAAACTTGAACGCGCCCATCCGCTGCAAGTTCTCGCATTTGAAAAACACCTCGCAGCCCGTGCGATCGTTCACCGTGCGGCTGGTCATGACGGGCGTGCGGTGGGCTACGCCGGCCAGCCGTTCTGCCGCCGCTGCCACATCGGCGTAGGACACGGGCAACTCGTTGACCTGATTGGAAGTTGAAGCAGCAAGTGCCATTGCGATGTCCACCCGATTTTTTCTAAGCCTTTTCAATTTGTGACCGTAGCCATTCCATGTCCAGTTCAGAGAGCGCGGGGGGCGGCGGTGGCTGCCGGTAGTCAATCGACAAGTCATAGGCGGCCTCGTCGTAGATAGCCCTCAAAGCTGCCCCCAAATCAAGTGGCACCGCCTCATCGGGCGCTTGCAGCGGCACTGGAAGAGTGGGTAGCTCATCCGCAAGGGCGATCGCCCAAACCTCCACTAATCCAGAATGGGCGCGAGTCAGCGTTACCAGATAAGGCACCGCAGGCAAGCGCGGATGATTATACGGACGAGCGCCTCGCCGTAGCAAATCGATCTCAATCAAATGCACATTGGCTTGATAGAGCCGTTGCCGCTTGCGGCGATATTCGCTCAATCCAGGTTCTCGCTTATTGACCGGAGACAGAATTTCAATGCAGCTAATCAACCGATTCTGAGCCGTATCGCGAATCTCGATGGTTGGAATGCGAACTTCGACGGGTAGAAGCAGCGGCAGGGTTAGGAGGGCAGGCGTGGTTGCCGTTGCGCCTTGGGACGCTCGGCCTGTTTGGCGACTCGCCTCAGTCGGCTGCACCTGAAGCACTTCTACATCAGGATACAAAATGCCGATTTCACTCTCTGGCGACGTATCTTCGACCAGGTACACTTCCAGTCGCGCTGTGTAGCGAGGGCGCAGCAGCGGCACGAGCATTTGCCGAATTTTGTTGGCAAGGGCGTTGTGTACATCTGACCAGAGATAGCCTTCAAGATAGGGGTCCATTCCAGGAAAAGGCGACGGCATGGCTAAAGCATCCGAATCAACTATCCGAATTAACTATCCAAATCAATCATTCAAATCACAGCCCAGTCATTTTTTCGATCATAACGGCACTCCAGATCGCTAAAAGCGTGAATTTGACGAGAGCTTGCAAGAATCTTCAGACTTTTCGATCAATTCCTGAATTATGCAAGTTTTTCCTGGAGAATATTCGAGAATTGCTTCTGGAGACAACTTGCAATGGCAAAAAAGAAGGGCAAGGGAAAAGGTGTTAACTACTCCTCACCCTATGGTGACGGCGTGGACTGGGACGTAGACGACTATTTACCCGTTTGGGAACTGCCAGAAGGCGAAACATTTAGCCCCATCGAGCCGCTATCTTTTAACGCGGATTTGCAGGGACGATCTCAGCTTTTTCTGCCGCTGTATGTCAACAATGACGGCATTGGCAACGATACAGACGGATTTAACACGATTACCCTATCGCTCGATCCAGCAGATACAGTCGGTTTTACTCAGGAAACTTATATCTTGAAAGAATCATGGAATGCAGAAGTGTTGAATTGAGACATAAAACTTTACATTCAACCCTACGAAGCTCCTACGAGTGTCTCTGGCAGCAGATCGTAGCTCCAATGGACAATCGAACAACGACGACTCAATTCAAGTTGCAAATAGCGCAACTTATCTAGTAATTGATGACCATAAAACTCTGGAATTTCTATCAATTGCAGAATCAGATAGGCAATCAACACCATGTAGATTTGAATGGTGACTCCATTGACACTCTTAGAGATTAGTTTATCTACAGAAGTGTTGAATTGAGACATAAAACTTTACATTCAACCCTACGAAGCTCCTACGAGTGTCTCTGGCAGCAGATCGTAGCTCCAATGGACAATCGAACAACGACGACTCAATTCAAGTTGCAAATAGCGCAACTTATCTAGTAATTGATGACCATAAAACTCTGGAATTTCTATCAATTGCAGAATCAGATAGGCAATCAACACCATGTAGATTTGAATGGTGACTCCATTGACACTCTTAGAGATTAGTTTATCTAGCTTCAAGTGCATCTTTAGAAACTTCCACAGCACTTCTATCTGCCACCGATGGCGATAGACTTCACTAATCTCTTCATTCGTCATCAGTTCTACATTGGTCGCCAGCCGAAACTCCGTTTGGCTCTCTAAGTCACAAAACCAAACCACTCGATATCGCTCATGCTCAAACTCGGTCTTCATCGTGTTCTTAAGGCGGACAACAAAGCGAGTCTGATCCTGGCTTAATTGGTCAAGGAAATCCCAACTGGCAAAGCCTCTATCCATGACGCCGATGGCATCTTCAGGAATCATTCCTGTCACTCTGTCAGCAAATTTTGCGTCATGTCCTTGACCAAAATGAATCAGGCATTCACTGGGATTACCTTGCGTTAAGTTGACTCCATTAAGCAATTTGACTTGATGATAGCCTTGCATCCAGAACAACTTGCTTGTCAATGTGATGACCGTTGAATCAATGGGAAACAGCATCTGTGCTGTCGCTGGATTTTTTTGTTTTAGCTGTCTTATGAGCTCAGCGTAGATGCGACAAAAGTGTTCATCCTGTCGAGTCTTGCAGGCTTTAGAAAAGGTGGAAATATCAACCTTGATTCCTGCTTTGTTGAGACGATAAAACAGGCTTCTCATGCTCGTTAAACCCTGGTCTAAAACGAAGGTCAACCAGATTTCAAAGAATAAGCGAGAGTTCAAAACAGGATAGTTATGTGGGCACAACTGCTTGAGTATCGGTTTGACAAGCGCAGGAAATGACACTAGCATCTTAAACATTGTTTTTGTTTGCTGGGGGCTAGAATACAATATTCTGCCCCCATTTTTTGTATGTTGAGCTATCTTTCAACACTTCTGGTTGACTCCATTAAGCAATTTGACTTGATGATAGCCTTGCATCCAGAACAACTTGCTTGTCAATGTGATGACCGTTGAATCAATGGGAAACAGCATCTGTGCTGTCGCTGGATTTTTTTGTTTTAGCTGTCTTATGAGCTCAGCGTAGATGCGACAAAAGTGTTCATCCTGTCGAGTCTTGCAGGCTTTAGAAAAGGTGGAAATATCAACCTTGATTCCTGCTTTGTTGAGACGATAAAACAGGCTTCTCATGCTCGTTAAACCCTGGTCTAAAACGAAGGTCAACCAGATTTCAAAGAATAAGCGAGAGTTCAAAACAGGATAGTTATGTGGGCACAACTGCTTGAGTATCGGTTTGACAAGCGCAGGAAATGACACTAGCATCTTAAACATTGTTTTTGTTTGCTGGGGGCTAGAATACAATATTCTGCCCCCATTTTTTGTATGTTGAGCTATCTTTCAACACTTCTGCATGGAATGCAATCGCTGGTGATGTTTTCACAGACCCTTATCGATTTTCCTATCCTCAACCAGAACAATTGGCAGATTACCTGTCAAAAACATTTTTAGTTGATGGTGCTAGTCGCCCATTCAACACGCCTCGCCTCATTCCTGGTGGACGCTTCAAGGAAATCATCATTATCATCGAAGATGCTCAAAGCCCGTTGCCTATTCAGCTTGGAGCAGAAAATAACACCGTTCCCGGCAGCGGCATTGGCAACACTAGCGGCATCAATGTGATTTATGCGGGTGCAGGTAGCGACACAATTGACACAGGCGCTAGCGATGATACCGTGCGGGGCGAAGAGGGTGACGATTGGCTAGTAGGTGGCAATGGCGACGACATGCTCTACGGTGAAGCTGGTAATGACTTGCTGCGGGGCAGCAATAGCCGAATTACAGATATTCAAAATTCCAGCTATACCCGCCCAGCAGGTGACTATCTAAATGGTGGTACAGGCAACGATACGCTTTATGGCGAGGGAGGCTGGGACACAATTGATGGGATGGAGGGCGATGATCTAATCTACGGCGACAATCCTGACCCTGGCTTGGATAACCCTGATTCTGAAAACCCTTTTACAGACGAACAAGATGTTTTAAGCGGGGGTAACGGCAACGATGTTATTTTTGGCGGAGCTGATAACGACAAGTTATTTGGTGATGCAGGGGATGATTACTTATCGGGTGGCCCTGGAAAAGACAGTTTAGAAGGCGGAGATGGGCGCGATCGCTTCGATTTCTACACCTATCGTCCTGGATTTAATGATGACGATTTTATTCGTGACTTCAGCCTGGCAGACGATACAGTTGGTATTTACATAGGAACCGCAGAATCGTCTAGCTTTCGCAACGTTGGGCTGACTGTCAACAGCGCTATTTTATCCAGCCAGTTTGTCATTGGCAGCAACGCAACTACAGCCAACCATCGCTTCATTCTTACCTTAAGTAGCTTTGGTGATTCTTCCGCATCCTTGTTTTTCGATCCCGATGGCTCTGGCCCCACCGAGCAGATTAAGCTAGCCGATCTCAGCAGCGGTGATGGCTCAAGTCTCAGCAATTTCAACCACACGTACATCGTCACCTTTGACGACACGCGCCGCCGCCCAGCGCCCAGCAACCCCCTGCCGCTAGCGCCCAGCGTGCAGTTTGCCCAAAGCACGCTGCTGATTAACGAAACCGCAGGCGTTGCGACTATCACGCTGAATCGCACCGGAACGCTGGCGGGATTGTCTCAGGTCAGCGTGGCGATCGCCGGTGGAACAGCAACTCCCGATGTAGATTTCGGCGCTGCCCCATTTCCGCAGACGATCACGTTCGGCATTGGCGAATCCCAGAAGACGATTGAAATTCCCATTCTGAGGGATGCATTTGTAGAAGGAGATGAAACAATTCTGCTATCTCTTTCCCCCGTAAATAACCCCTTTGCAGGAACACTGGATACGCTGATTGGGAATGTAAATTTAGCAACCGTTACCATCCAAGATGCAGGCGCAACGAATGGAAATGATCTGCTGATTGGCACGCCGCAGAAAGATGCGATCGCCGGACTGAACGGCAACGACACGATTTTGGGACTGGGCGCAAATGACACCCTCACGGGCGGGCGCGGCAACGACACGCTGTTTGGCGGCGCGGGCAACGACACGCTGCGCGGCAACCAAGGGCGCGATGTGTTTGCGCTAGAGCGGGGGCCGGGGTCGATCCGCGTTCTGGATTTTCAGGATGGGGGCGATCGCCTCGGACTCACCCCCGGACTTCGCTTTCCCCGGCTGAAAATCGTGCAGCAGGGCAGCGGCTCCAGCGTCAGCACTCGCATCAGCCTCGGCAACGACCTCCTCGCCATCCTCCCCGGCATCGCCAAAGCCCAAATCACCAAAGCCGATTTTGTCTCGATCCGCCTGCCTGCAATTTAGCCTGCATCCTGCGTTCCCACCTCCCAAGCTCGTAAAGTCCTGTTGCAAACCTGAGATGACCCACGCAAAATGCGATAGCTTGTAGGTAAGCAGAAATACGCATTAACTCCGTCGCGTCCTCTGCTGATGACCCTCGTTAAATTCCCTCTTCGCTGCAATTTGGTAGGGAGACACCGTTATGACATTCAAGAAGATTTTGGCGGCACTCGATCAATCTCCACTGGGGCAATCGATTTATGAACAGGCGCTAGAGCTGGCGAAAACGCAAAACGCTGAGCTAATGCTGTATCACGCATTGAACCCTGATTTGATCTTGGGCCCGATGCTGCTGCCAGGCGAAATGGGGCTAGCTCCGCAACTGGTGACCCAAGCTTATGAGGCGCAGCAAAACTACCTGGATCGGCAAACCCAAGAGGTGCGCGACTGGCTGAATGATCTGTGTCAAGGGGCGATCGCCCAGGGTGTGTCTACCCGATTCAGCTATCGCTGCACCGATGCGGGACGCGGCATTTGCGACTTGGCGAAAGAGTGGAATGCGGATTTGGTGCTGCTGGGTCGGCGCGGCCGCAGCGGCTTGGCGGAAGCCCTCCTGGGCAGCGTCAGCAACTATGTGTTGCACCATGCCCCCTGTGCGGTGTTGGTGTTGCAAACGACACCCACGCCCTCGACTGCCCTACAGTCCGACGTGGCGCAGACCGATTTGGCGAAGACCGCGCCCTTGTCTTAGATAGAACATGAGTTCGACTCAGACGCTTGGCAGGAATCCTCAAGGTCATAGAAGATTTGGATGGAATCGAGGCGCGATACGATGAAAGTCATGGCTGGGCTGTTTCAACTTCAAGTCCAGCCTCAGCATTTCTTTGAAACGTTTCTACCCTCGAACTCACGTTAATACCTCAGAGGGTGTTTGAAAAGGTATCGCCTGTAATGTCAAGCACTCAGAGATCCCCCCTAGCCCCCCTTGAAAAGGGGGAAAACCGCCTTAAAGTCCCCCTTTTTAAGGGGGATTTAGGGGGATCTTGCACGCTTTGCTACAAACAGTAGGACTTTTCAAACGTCCTCTCACGTTAATACATAGGTGCAGCAGCGTGGGCAATAGGAATTGGCGTAACCCCCTTCCTTGTCTAACGGGAGCCAACCATGAGCCATCGTACTGCACCTGCTACGCCTGCTGCGTCTCCGCGTCGCCAGCGCCCCCTGCTCTGGGTGGGTCTGGTCGGTGTGCTAGCGCTGCTGGGCGGCGTGGTTTATCCAGAACTGCGAAACTCTGGAATTTACCGCAAGGGCGAGTCCGCCTACCAGACAGGCGACTGCCCAACGGCGATCGCCCAATTTACTCGCCTGCAAGACCTCAACGCCAAAAAATACGTGACTCGCGCCATCCCACTGCGCGGCGAATGCGAACAATTTTTGAAAATTGGCACGGATCAAGCAGCGGCTGGCCCCAGCGCCACGCTGGTCAGCTACAGCCAGTTTTTGACATTCAACCCCGACACTGCCCTCCTCGAAACTGTCCAACAGCAGACCAGGACGCTGTTTCAGCAGCATAGTCCCGACGCGCTGGCCGATGAAAAAGTCTGTTCCAGCATGACGGCGCTGATGAACCAAAACCTCATAGTTGACCCCGCAACCCAAGCCCCAGCGCTCCACTTCGCCTGTGGCAAAAAGGATGAGGCGCAAAAAGATTACGCGGGCGCGATACAGCACTACGGCAGCGTGCTGAACGACTATCCCAACGCCGCCGAAGCGCGAGATGCTGAAGCGGCGATCGCCCGCACGCTGGTTGCCCAAGCCAATGAAACAGGCGCAGGCAAGATTCCGCCGCCGCAACCCCTGGGGTCTTCCGGCAACAGCAGCAGTGTGGTAAAAATTCGCAACGACTCGCCCAATGTATTACGCATTGTCTTTAGCGGGCCAGAACCGCAGTTTGCCGAATTGCCGCCCTGCCGCGACTGTCAGGTATACAGCACGCCTCCCCGATCCTGCCCCGAAAAAGGAGCAGAGGGAACCTATACCCTCAAGCCTGGGCAATACAGCGTGCTGGTGCGGGCCGCAGACGACAGCAGCGTTACGCCGTTTACGGGCAACTGGTCGATGCAGCAGGGCAAAGCCTACAGCAGTTGCTTTTATCTGGTGCGGCGGCGCGTGTAGAACGCACTGGGCCACGCAGAAACAAAGTCTGGGTTAGGGAGGGCGATCGCCCTCTTTTTTGTGACTGCTGCGACGATTGATACAAAACTTTATGGACTGCTATTGAGAACTATTCCGATTTGTGGGGTAGGCTTCTTACTGAGGATATTTCTCATTAATCCTCGATGACTTGCAGTTCCTAACATGTGAGGACAGTTGTCTTTATGCAAACCTACGATAATCCCGATGTGAAATATGACTGGTGGGCCGGCAATGCCCGCTTTGCCAATCTCTCTGGATTGTTTATCGCAGCCCATGTGGCCCAGGCTGCACTCATTACCTTTTGGACCGGTGCTTTCACCCTGTTTGAAATTTCCTGGTTTGACCCAACGCGCTCAATGGGGGAACAGGGACTGATCCTGCTGCCACACCTGGCCACGCTCGGTTTGGGCATTGGCAGCGGCGGCGAAGTGGTTGATACCTATCCTTACTTTGTAGTAGGGGCCGTGCATCTCATTTCGTCAGCCGTTTTGGGTGCAGGAGCGCTGTTCCATACCTTCCGCGCCCCCGAAGATTTATCCGCTGCGTCGGGTCGCGCCCGCCTCTTCGACTTTAGCTGGGATAATCCCAAACAACTTGGGATGATTCTCGGACATCACCTGCTGTTTTTGGGTGCAGGAGCGCTGCTGCTGGTTGCCAAGGCGATGTATTGGGGCGGACTGTATGACGCAGCCACGCAAACGGTGCGCTTGGTGACAAACCCAACCCTCGACCCCGCTGTGATTTATGGCTACCAGACCCATTTCGCCAGCGTCAATAATCTGGAAGATTTGGTCGGCGGGCATATCTATGTGGGTCTGATGCTAATTGGGGGCGGAATCTGGCATATCCTGGTGCCGCCACTGGACTGGGCCAAGAAGGTGCTAACGTTCTCCGGAGAAGCGATCTTATCCTACTCGCTGGGCGGCATTGCGCTGGCCGGCTTCGTCGCTGCCTACTTCTGTGCGGTCAATACGCTGGCCTATTCCGTCGAGTTCTACGGGCCGCCGCTAGAGGTCAAGCTCGGTGTTGCGCCCTATTTCGCAGATACCGTTGAGCTTCCAATGGGGGCGCACACCTCGCGCTGTTGGCTGGCAAATGCTCATTTCTTCCTGGCGTTTTTCTTTTTGCAGGGTCACCTGTGGCATGCGCTGCGGGCAATGGGCTTCGATTTTCGCCGTGTGGAACGGGCGCTGAATACGATTGAGGTGTAGGCTTGCAGCACAGGCTTGGACTATAGACTTGAACTGTAAGCTAAAGTGCAGGCAAAAATGCAGGCAGTTTGCAAGATTGCCAAACACTTAGCGGAATGTGATCATGAGTGTCTATGGCTCCAACGATCCATTGAGAGATGAGAACACTTTTCTTTAGAACGTTCAATGGATAGAAGTCGGAGAAACTATGGCGAAGATTGGGCTATTTTTTGGAACGCAGACGGGCAACACGCAAACCATTGCAGAACAAATTCAAAAGGAATTTGGCGGAGATGGCGTAGTGGAACTGATCGACATTGCCGATGCCAGCCCTGAGGATTTTGAAGCGTATGAGTGTGTGATTGTGGGCTGTCCGACGTGGAACATTGGCGAACTGCAAAGCGATTGGGAAGGATTCTATGACGAGCTAGATGCGATCGCCTTTTCTGGCAAGAAGGTTGCGTACTTTGGCGCGGGCGATCAGGTCGGCTATGCAGACAACTTTCAGGATGCGATGGGCATTTTAGAGGAAAAGATTTCGTCGCTGGGAGGCACAACGGTCGGCTACTGGCCAGTCGATGGCTATGACTTCAACGAATCGAAAGCGGTACGCAATGGCAAGTTTGTAGGACTGGCGATCGACGAAGATAATCAGTCTGACCTGACGGACGAGCGTGTAAAGACCTGGGTTGCTCAGCTCAAGCGGGAATTTGGGGTGTAAGAGGGTGTTTGAAAAGGTATCGCCTGTAATGTTAAGCACTCAGAGATCCCCCCTAGCCCCCCTTGTTAAGGGGGGAAACCGCCTTAAAGTCCCCCTTTTTAAGGGGGATTTAGGGGGATCTTGCACGCTTTGCTACAAACAGTAGGACTTTTCAAACATCCTCTAAGAGTGCAAGGCTTTTCAAGATTTCCTAAAAGCCGTTTTTCGTAGCGTAGCAGGCATTAGGATTGGGATTGGGATTTGGCGTTTAGCATCCTCCCGACTCCCCCTCTGCCCAATGCCTTGCAACTCAAATGCCAGATGAGGAATGCCAGATGAGGCTAAAAGTCTAATTGACTTAAATTCTCATCTAGCGGCTCCATTCGTGTTTATCTTGCAAGGAATTCTGTATGTCTTCATCGCCCGATGCACTGTGGCTCAACGTCAGCCCTGCGCTGCAAAAATTCGATCGCCCGCTGCTAAAGCATCTGGCGCAACATGGGGCGATCGCCCACTGGCAATATTGCCAGACCCAGGACGAAGCCGTGTCGATGGCAGCAGCGCTGGTGCTACTGCACGACTATCTCAAGCAGGGCGATCGCCCGGTGCATCTGCTGGGGCACGGCATCAGCGGCGCACTGGCCCTGCTCTATGCGCGGCGGCATCCCGAACGAGTGCGATCGCTCACCCTGCTCTCCGTCGGCGTATACCCGCTGGTAGACTGGCAGGCGCACTACTACAGCCGCTTTGCTCTGCTGCCCTGTAGCCGCGAAACGGTGCTGGCGCAAATGGTGCCCACCCTGTTTGGGCGACAGTCCTGGCCAGTCACGCAAAACTTGATTCAGCTTTTGGAAAAAGACCTGGACAACTCACTGTCGCCCCACACGCTATATCGGCGGGCAAGCTTGTTTCCTGGCGGAGTGCCCGTGCCGCTGCTGGTCTGCGGTGGCTCAGAAGACGCAATCATCGACCCCAACGCACTGGACGGCTGGCGACCCTGGCTCAAAGACGAAGGCTTCTTCCCAAAAGATGAAACAGGCTGGACTCCACCGGGCGATCGCCTGTGGCAATGTCCGGGTGGGCGCTATTTCTTTCACTATCACTTTCCCCAGTCCACGGCTGAGCAAATTCTAGACTTTTGGCAATCCTTCTCGCGTCTGCCTGTCCAACACCCTGCATTCGAGATTGCGTCTGCGGGCTAGAGTGAAACCTTCAGTCATGAGTACCTCACTCCTTACAGCTATGCTTACCAACATCGTTCTCAAATGAATCCTCTCTGTATTCTTGGAATTTGGCTGGTCACGGTCTGCTTTTGTCTGTCCGTTTGTTTTGCAATTCAGGACGGGATAGCGCGACTCAGGCGACTGCATCAGGTTCCGTGCAGCCGCTGTGCTTACTTTACTGGGGAGTATCACTTGAAATGTGCGGTGCATCCCAGAAGTGTTGAATTGAGACATAAAACTTTACATTCAACCCTACGAAGCTCCTACGAGTGTCTCTGGCAGCAGATCGTAGCTCCAATGGACAATCGAACAACGACGACTCAATTCAAGTTGCAAATAGCGCAACTTATCTAGTAATTGATGACCATAAAACTCTGGAATTTCTATCAATTGCAGAATCAGATAGGCAATCAACACCATGTAGATTTGAATGGTGACTCCATTGACACTCTTAGAGATTAGTTTATCTAGCTTCAAGTGCATCTTTAGAAACTTCCACAGCACTTCTATCTGCCACCGATGGCGATAGACTTCACTAATCTCTTCATTCGTCATCAGTTCTACATTGGTCGCCAGCCGAAACTCCGTTTGGCTCGGGTGCATCCCAGTCTTACAAGACTCAGGATGAGAATTGACCATTGAGATAAGCGCAGCGATGGCGAAGGACTTGTGGAACGTTGTCTTCCTTCCACTGAGCGCCTGAAATTTTCACCCGCCTACCAATTTGCTTGATAGTCGACTCCACGGCACCCGAGCCAATTGAAATCCCCTCAGCTTGGTAGTAGCTGTAGTTAACGATACGGAGCCGATGCTTAGCCAGATAGCCGATAAACTGGTCTACCCGCTCATGGGACCAGTCGTCGAATAGCCTAACCGCCCCATCCACATCCCCTTGCCACAAGCAGGCTTCGACGGCATCAAGACGCTGTTGAGACCCACCCACGTTACCCAAATTCTCCATCAGGTGGTACCAGTCCAAGATCTCAAGGCGCTCGCTGCGATGCCCGATCTGTGAAAACAGGTTCCAGATGCCGTCGTGACCATCCCCAAGACAAACGAGGGGATGCGCTAAGGGCTGCTGGTTGAGCCAGTTGACCAAGCTGTCGTTGTCTTTGTAGAAGGCGCTAATGCTGCACTGATGCAGGTTTACCCCCTTGTAATCGCGCCACTGGCAGGGCTGCCCCTGAGGAGTCCGCAGACGGACTTTGCCCCCGTCTAAGCTCATTTCCTTAACCCCGCCGTCCACCGCTGGTGGCTCTAGGTCTTGACGATGCACCAGCCGTTGCTGGGTACTCCCTGACACGCACACCCCGGTGAGCACAGCGATATCGTCGGCAGCTCGCGCATAGGCTTCGTTGGCACTCAGCAGCAAGCAGCACGTCTCAACCTGAGGACTCCACTGGGTGCGGGCCTTGACCTTAAGCCGCTGGCTCTGGCGCTGACTCAGACTTAAGCGTCCGACGATACTCTGGATGTGCCGCTTTCGCCCAGAGCTTGTGCCGCTGCTTGTGCAGATAAAAAATTTCCGATCTCAGGCCCCACATACTCCAGTAGGTGGTCACGAACGGCGACTTCGATCCCGGCCAATGTTTTGACTTGTTCAGGGTCTGTCTCGTCGTAAAGCAACTCCGCTAACGCCAGTGCATGGGCTTTGATTTGGGCTTCCTTGGTGGCATCCATCGCTTCAACTATCCTTAGAGCAACTGCTCTGAGCCTACGGCGTCTGCCCTTAATCTGCACTAAGCACTTCTACTCATTGCATAACTGGGATGCACCCTTTGGCTCTCTAAGTCACAAAACCAAACCACTCGATATCGCTCATGCTCAAACTCGGTCTTCATCGTGTTCTTAAGGCGGACAACAAAGCGAGTCTGATCCTGGCTTAATTGGCCAAGGAAATCCCAACTGGCAAAGCCTCTATCCATGACGCCGATGGCATCTTCAGGAATCATTCCTGTCACTCTGTCAGCAAATTTTGCGTCATGTCCTTGACCAAAATGAATCAGGCATTCACTGGGATTACCTTGCGTTAAGTTGACTCCATTAAGCAATTTGACTTGATGATAGCCTTGCATCCAGAACAACTTGCTTGTCAATGTGATGACCGTTGAATCAATGGGAAACAGCATCTGTGCTGTCGCTGGATTTTTTTGTTTTAGCTGTCTTATGAGCTCAGCGTAGATGCGACAAAAGTGTTCATCCTGTCGAGTCTTGCAGGCTTTAGAAAAGGTGGAAATATCAACCTTGATTCCTGCTTTGTTGAGACGATAAAACAGGCTTCTCATGCTCGTTAAACCCTGGTCTAAAACGAAGGTCAACCAGATTTCAAAGAATAAGCGAGAGTTCAAAACAGGATAGTTATGTGGGCACAACTGCTTGAGTATCGGTTTGACAAGCGCAGGAAATGACACTAGCATCTTAAACATTGTTTTTGTTTGCTGGGGGCTAGAATACAATATTCTGCCCCCATTTTTTGTATGTTGAGCTATCTTTCAACACTTCTGGGTGCATCCCTGTCGGGCGCTGTCGGAATTAGCAATCGGCTGCACGGATTATGAACTCAAGACAATGCCACAGCCTGCAATCCTTCAAGGCGCTAATCTGATTAGACATCTGATTAACCAAATGTCGAATCGATTGGGTCGGTTTCCCAAGTTCCTTGGGCAGCGCAGATCGCTCAAGCGTTTTGCAAAACCTGGAGTTTCTGAGTACCAATCTGACGGGACTTTCTGATTTTGGATTTTAGATTGACGATTTTGGATTGCCAACTCAGGGTTCTGCAAGCGGGTGCATCCCAGTTACGCAAATTCGCCCTCATCCCCAAGCCCCTTCTCCCAAGTCGGAAGAAGGGGAGCAAGAGAGGCTTGAAGTCCCTCTCCCAGAGCAGGAGAAGGATTTAGGGTGAGGGGTACAAAAGTGAGATGCACTCTTGCAGGACTCTTAGCCATCTCATGCAGTGATATAGAAGAAAGTTTTGTTATTGAGCCCGGTATAGCGCTGGTTTCATGGCGCGGGTTTCAGCCAGTTTTAATGACTGCTTGTAGGAAAACTGCACCTCTGGTTCTGTGGTATAACGTTAGAAAATGATAATCATTCTCATAGCTGCTCTCATAGCTACTAGCTGCTTTTCTAATCGTTTTCCCACTAGACCTGTACCTGAGGATGAGTACTATGACCCCTGCCAAAGCAACCTGGCAACACGCAAGCTCAGCCATTCGCTATGTCTCTCCAAAACGCATTTCCATTGTTGTTGCGTCAGCGATCGCCCTCGGTTTGGGCAGTTGCACCACTGCTTCCACCAGCAACAATGCCGAATCTCAGCCGCCGACAGCCGCCGATACGCCAGAACTCCGGGTCGTCACTACGTTTATCCCAATGACCCAGTTCACAAAGGCCGTGGCGGGCGATCGCGCTGAGGTCACCCAACTGCTGCCCACCAATGTTGGCCCGCACGACTATCAAGCCCGCCCCGAAGATGCCCAGCGGATTGCCCAGGCCGATGTGTTGGTGAAAAACGGTCTGGAAATGGAGTCATTTTTGGACAGCCTGATTGAAAATGCAGGAAATTCAGATCTGAAAGTGATTGACTCCAGCGCTGGCATTGCCACAATTACGACTGAATCTATTGAAGGAGAGGCGCACGATTACGGGCACAGCCATAGTCATGATCACGCTCATGCTCATGATCACGCTGAAGAAGCAGCAAGCCAACCAACCGCCCATCGCCACAATCACGGTGAGTTTAACCCGCACATCTGGCTCGATCCGAAGCGGGCAATTCAACAGGTTGAAACTATTCGCGATGGGCTGATTGCGGCCGATCCCGATGGGCAAGCTGTTTACACCGCCAATGCAGCCGCCTACATTCAGCAATTGCAAGCGTTGGATGAGGAGATTGCTCAACAGCTCCAGCCGTTTGCCAACAAAACGTTTGTTGCCTTTCATGACTTTGCGCCTTACTTTGCCGAAAGCTATGGGCTAAAGGCTGAGTTTCTAGTGGATGTGCCCGATGTCAACCCATCGCCCCAAGACGTGAAGCGCGTCATGGATACGGTAAAAGCCAGTAATCTAAAAACGCTGCTGACGGAGCCTCAAAGTGGAGAAGATGCGTTTGCGGCGATCGCCCAAGACCTGGACGTGAATATCAGCACCTTTGACCCTATGGAAACAGGTGGCCCCGAAGCCTTGCAGCCGGACTACTACATCGCCACCATGCGGCAGAACGTGAAGGCGCTGGTGTCTGCGTTTACAGACGGATCAACGCAATCGGTCTTGCCACACTGGACGATTCAGAAAACCAGCGCTGTGTTGCCGCAGCGAGTCAGTCTGAGGTTCTAGCCCGCCGTCTAACTTGCTGTCTAGCCCGCCGTCTAACTCGCTGTCCAGCCCACAGTGCAACAAATCTTAGCGCATCAGGGCAGGGCCAACGATGCTCTGCTGGGATAGGATGGCTCCTTCGGCGAGTTTGATAGAGCCGAAGGTCAAACCCGCAAAACCCAGCGCCATCAGCATTGCCAGGACAGCAAACCCGATCCAGCCGCCATGCTCTGCTTCTGCGGGGTTGCTGGATCTTTCTGCGACAGAGAATGGGGACGGGTCGGGTGTTGCATCGATTGACAATCCGGGAGCATCAGTGGTGTAGAACATGGGAGCGTTTGGAGGGGGTTGTAGACGGGGTTGTAAAGGAAGTTATAGAGGGGTGTCGAGGCGTACCTTTGGCTGACGAGCTATCGCTTTGGAGCCATAAATTATTTATAGGACGAAAAGGGCGATCGCTCTATTCAGAAAAGTTAAGGAGTTGAGCCGGAAAAAAGTCCTTAACTTTTCAGTATCGCGCTGACCGGGGCGATCGCTCTATAACCAAAGCATCGAACGAAACGCACCTCACACTACCTCACTTCCAGGAGACACAACCATGAATCTGACCTACCGTGGCACCGAATACATCGCCAGCAACCAACTGCCCACTACCAGCCAAAGCTTCAACGGATGTTATCGCGGCGCAGAGATGACGATGCACTCCCCCTCTAAACTGCCTGCACAGGTGTTTGTAAATCTGACCTATCGCGGCGCACAATATCGTGCCGAAGCAAAGCCCAGTTTTGTTCCTGAGAACGTTCTGGCTATCTAAACTAGGCGGTTCTAGATCAGTTTCTTGAGCGCCTGACGGACGTTCCAGCAGATTTTTACCCAAATTTCCCACACAAGTAAATGGCGATCGCTCTTTTTGGAGGGCGATCGCTTTTTATTTGAACTTATCTACTCAACATACAGAACTTACTCCACTTGCTAAATGACCAATCCAAAATTGCAAATCCAAAATCCAAAACCTGTATACCCTTCCAGCCACCAAAAATATGGCAGTACGGGAGGGCGAGACATCCACGCCTCCCGATTATCCGACCTTACATTTAAGGAGAAATCTACATGGAATCGATGCAAACCGAACGGTTCACTGCAACCTATATCGAGGAGATTCCCCCCAGCGACATGGCCATGACCGAACTTTCTGAGGCTGATCTGGATGAGTGCGCGGGCGGTCTGAGCCTGGGCGATTTCAGCAGCCTAATGGACGGGTCATCCAGTTTCTTTGGGCAAGAACGGCTGTCTCTGGGCCAGGCGACCTTTGCGGGCCCAAATGGTAGCGGCACGATTTCGACCCTCGACTTCGAGCGCACGATTTCTGGCGCAAATCGATTCACGTCCCTCGGTAAATAGATAAGTCTACAGGGGTCACTGCTGGTGTCGTGCGATCGCCCTTTTGAGTCGATTAACGCGCCAGTGTGACCCTGTGCAGCAAAACGCCTAAGTGTTGAATGTTGTCAACGCGCCAGTATGACCCCGTGCAGTAAAGCGCCTAAGTGTTGAATTCGGACAGTCCCATGTCTCATGCGCCTCAGTTTTATCCGGCGGAACCACCCCCATCCACCGCTGCTCCCGTCGAGTTGTCAGAGCAAGATCTAGAGCAAATTTCAGGCGGGGTCGATTTATCCCTCACCTTGGTCAGATTTGATGGCAGCGATGAACTGTCTTTGGTATCTACTGAGTCGGACTACGCGGCTCTATCGCAAGCCAGCCAGTCTTCGCAGACGCGCTTCTCCGTGTTCCAGATTCATCTGACGGGATTCGACTCAACGAATAGTCTGATGAAAGCATTGTCCAGCATTGGCAGGCTGTTTGGCTATTAGAGACTGGATCTTGTCCATTCCTTATTTCTTGCTCTCATGGCGATCGGGAGGTTGTCAATGACTTGTTTGTTGCTTGAGGAACTGGATTCCTCAGATTTGAACTGGCTAGTGCAAGCCGCAGTGTATCGCAGCGTTCCCGCAGAAACGCTTTTGGTGGATTCTGATCAGCCGTCCGACCATGTGTTTTTGATTCTCGAAGGCATGGTGGCGATCGCCGCACCGATACGGCAAGAGGCAATCGCCTACTCGTCCAAGAAGCCCTCCTCTGCCGAATCCGGGGAAATATCATGGACAATCACCACCCTTTCGCAAATCCTGCCGGGTGACTTTGCCAGTCTCGCTACGATTCTAGATTCCAGATCGCTTCCTTACTCAGTCATTTCTGAGTCCCCGTGCCAGGTTCTTTGCATTCCGCGTGCCGTGCTGCTACAAAAGCTCCAGGAAGACGCAAGCTTTGCGTCCCGGTTTTATCGAACCGTTGCGCTGCTGATGTCGGCTCGAAATCGGCGGCTGGTGCGCGAGTTCGAGTATCAAAACCTTCCCATCCGGCGATCGCCCTTGCGACAATCCATTACCTTATTTGCCGAATTGCAGGATAGCGATCTGGACTGGCTGGCAACGGTGGGAATGGTTCAATCCCTGCCAGCGCAGACGGTGCTGCTGTCTACGGGGCGATCGCCCGATGCGTTGCATATTGTCCTGGAGGGAGCGCTGCTGCTGAGCCAGCCTGTCGAAATGTCTAGCCTGATTGCCCAAACGCTTGCACCTGCTGAAAATCCCTCTGCACCCCATCAAGAAATTGCACGGCTGTCGCGGGGCGATCTGGTGGGCGAGATGCAGTTGGTCAATGCCCATGACCTAACGCTCTGTGCCAGCGCTCTGCGCGATTCGCAGGTGTTGTCGATTCCGCGCTGGCGACTGGCGGCAAAACTGCTGCACGATCCTAGCTTTGCTGCGCGGTTTTACCGGGTGCTGGCAACATTACTTGCTACGGAATATGAGGCAATGCTGCATCAGCTTTATGCCGCAACCCTGGGTTCCGCAGACGAAAGGACAGAACTGATGGGCGATCGCGACGATTTGAGTAGCCGTTTACTGACCCGCATTTCTCTTGCCGAAGCGCGGTTTGAGTGGCTGCTCAAGCGAATCCAGGCGCAACAAGAAAACGGGAGGGACTTGCAATGGTAATGCCAGAAAATCGTTTGCCAGATTCTTTATCTAGTTCATTAGGCGGTCATGCATCTGCGAGTCCATCTCCAGCAAATGCAAAGACCTCAAATGCAAAGTCCTCAAATGCAAAGTCCTCAAATGCAAAGTCCTCTGCAAAAAACAAGCTGTTTCGCACTGAGGCGCTGGAGCGGAGCGCCTCTCCGGAGCAGCTCGATCAACTGGTGCAGGTTGTCAGTCCCAAGCGCTGGCTGTCCTTACTCGCGCTGGGTACGATTGTAATCGGCGGTGCGGTCTGGAGCGTGCTGGGTCGCATTCCCATTACTGTTCCAGGACAGGGGGTTTTAGTGCCCCTTCCCGTTGCCCAGTTAGGGCCCGATCAATGGCGCGTTGATCCGAGTCAAATCATTCGCGTTCAGGTTCCCACGTCTGGGCGCTTGCTGACGCTGCCTGTGCGAATGGGCGATCGCGTCCAGCCCGGTGACGTACTGGCAACGGTGGATCAGTCGGAACTCAAGCAGCAGTTGCAGCTTTCGCGAGAAAAGCTGGCCCAGCTTCAGCGGCAGGATGAGGAAGCCCGCACCGCCCAACTTCAGCGCGATCGCTTTGAACAGGCGGCGATCGCCCAACAGCGGCAAGCACTCCAGCAGAGTCTACGCACGGTGCAATCCCTCACGCCCGTCATCCGCGAAAAGGGCATCGAAGCCATTCAGCAGGAGCGGATTGCGCTAGAACAGCGGCTCCAAGCCCTGCGCGACCAGTTGCCCACCTACGAACAGCGTTGGCAAGCCCGCCAAACAGCCCACGAAGAAGGCGCACTGTCTCGCGATATGGTGCTGCAAGCAGAGCAGGAATACCTCAACGCCCGCGCCCAGCTAAATCAGGCAGAATCCCAACTCAAGCAGCTTGACGTAAAGGAAGCCGATGCCCAACGTGAGTATCTCCGCAGCGAAAACCAGAGTAATGAGTTGCAGGCGCAGATCAAGAACCTGGAAACCCAAGCGGCAGCGCGACGAGAGCAGAATTTAATCACCAATACGGTGCGGCAAAAGGAGATCCAGGAAACCCAGCGGGCGATCGCCCAGCTAGAGCTACAGCTTCAGAAAAACAGCGAAATCACCAGTCCCTACGACGGGCAGGTGCTAGAAGTCTCTGCCAAACCAGGCGAGCGGATAGAGGCGGGCGCAAGCATCCTCACGCTGTCGGCTCAGGGCGATGCTACGCCGCTGGTTGGGGTGATGTTCTTACCCGTCAGCGAAGGTAAGAAAATTATGCCAGGGATGGCCGTACAGCTTACGCCTACCACCGTTAAGCGGGAAGAGTATGGCGGCATTCAAGGGCGGGTATTTGAAGTCTCCAAGTTTCCGCTGACCCGGGCCGGAGCCGCCAGTCTGGTCGGCAATCCCGATATCTTACCTGCCTTGATGAATGAGCAGCCCCATCTGGCTGTTTTCGTGCGGCTGGAAACCCGCGAATCGGGGCGGCAGTCTGACGACACGCTCCAGTATGTCTGGTCGTCTTCTAACGGGCCGCGCCAGGCGATCACAGCAGGCACAACGGCGACTGGGCGCATCACCACCGAAGCGCGATCGCCCATTTCCTACGTGCTGCCCATTTTCAAATCGCTGACGGGGATGAACTAGGGCGTGCTTTAAAGCCCTTCGATCCCCCCTAGCCCCCCTTAAAAAGGGGGGAACCGAGCCGAACCACTCCGGAAGTCCCCCTTAGTAAGGGGGATTTAGGGGGATCGACTCAAGGCAATCAACGACCTAGAAAGTTTTAAGACACTGCCTAGCATGACTCCACAACTTCTACAACCTTCCCCCCCAAGCTGGACCCAGCGATTTCAAAAGGTTTCCCAAGCCCTCCAGCAGGCTTCCCAGCACTGCAAACAGCTTCCCCAACACCTCCGCCAGCTTCCGCACACGCTTCGGCAACTGCCCACCACCCTCTGGGGGCACGGCCGCATCTATCGCGTTCCCACGGTGCTGCAAATGGAGGCGGTGGAATGCGGAGCCGCATCGCTAGCGATGATTTTGGCCTATCACGGGGCGATCGCCTCTCTTGCAGAATTACGTCAAGCCTGTGGCATCTCTCGCGACGGCAGCAAAGCCTCGAACTTACTCAACGCCGCCCGCAGCTATGGGCTGGATGCAAAAGGCTTCAAGCTAGATCTTGCCGGACTGCAACGGTTGAGGCCACCGTTTATCGTCTACTGGAATTTCAACCATTTTTTGGTCGTGCAAGGGTTCCATCGCCAGCGGGTCTATTTGAACGATCCGGCAACGGGCCCGCGCACTGTTTCTTTGGACGAATTCAGCGAAGCGTTTACGGGCGTAGTGCTGACCTTTGCGCCGGGTGCTGAGTTTCAAAAAGGTGGACAAAAACCAAGCGTGTTGCGGGCGCTGAAGCAGCGGCTGCGGGGTTCCGTCGGTTCGCTGATGTTCTGTGTTGCCGTAGGATTTTTGCTGGTGTTGCCTGGGCTAGCAATGCCCGCCTTCTCTCAAGTGTTTGTGGACGAGGTGCTGCTGCAAGGACGACAGGACTGGCTGCGTCCGCTGGTGTTCGTGATGCTATTCACTGCGGCGGTCACCGGGCTGCTCACACGCTTGCAACTTCAGCTACTCCGTCGTTTGCGAGTCAAGCTGGCAATGGGGATGTCCAGCCGTTTTCTCTGGCATCTGCTTTACCTTCCGGTTAGCTTTTATGATCAGCGCTTTGCGGGTGAAATCAGCAGCCGCGTTCAGCTAAACGATCGTCTGGCAGGCTTGCTGTCGGGTCAGCTTGCAACGACGGTAATCTCTGCGGTCATGGTCATCTTCTATGGACTGGTCATGTGGCAGTATGACAGTATCCTCACGCTAATCGGAGTCGCATTCGTTTGTATTAACCTGCTGGCATTACAGGCGGTATCTCGCTTCCGTACCGATACCAATCTCCGGCTGATGCAGGAACAGGGCAAGGTAAACGGCGTGGCAATGTCTGGCTTGCAAAGTATCGAAACGCTCAAGGCATCCGGTCTAGAATCAGACTTTTTCACGCGCTGGGCCGGCTACTATGCCAAGCTACTGAATGCGCGTCAGGACATGGATAGCCTCAATCAAAAACTCGGCGTGTTGCCCACGTTTCTGACCAGCCTCAGCACCATGCTGTTGCTCGTTGTCGGTGGTTTCCGCGTTATGGAGGGCTACCTCAGCATCGGGATGCTGGTGGCGTTTCAATCCCTGATTCAGCAGTTCATGCAGCCTGTCAGTCAACTGATTCGGCTGGGCGGCGATTTTCAAGATTTGGAAGGGACGCTGACCCGCCTAGATGATGTTTTGCAGAATCCCAAAGATCCGCTTTTAGAACAGCACATGACACCCACCTACAACTCACCTGCCATGTCTCACGCCACTCCTGCTTCGGAACAGACCCATTCTCTCGCCGCCTCTCCCGCCCTCACCAAACTTGAAGGCTATCTAGACATTCACAACCTCACCTTTGGCTATAGCCGCACTGCACCGCCGCTGATTGAAAACTTCTGTTTGTCGCTCCAGCCCGGTCAGCGGGTTGCGCTAGTGGGCGGCAGTGGTTCCGGCAAATCGACGATTGCTAAACTGGTGTGCGGACTCTATCAGCCCTGGGCGGGCGAGATTTACTTTGACGGACAGCCGCGCCAGGGACTTCCGCGTTCTGTGCTGGCAAATTCCCTGGCAATGATTGAGCAAGAGGTGCTGCTGTTTGCAGGCAGCGTGCGCGACAACCTGACCCTGTGGGACACAACGCTTTCCGATCAACAGTTGATTCAAGCCTGTCGGGATGCTGCGGTACACGACATTATCTTATCCATGCCAGGGGGCTATGGGGCGGAACTGTCGGAAGGCGCAACGAACCTCAGCGGCGGACAGCGGCAGCGTTTGGAAATTGCGCGGGCGCTGGTTAGCAATCCTTCAATTCTGGTTATGGACGAGGCGACAAGCGCCCTAGACACAGAAACGGAACGCATCATTGATTACAACCTGCGGCTACGCGGATGCACCTGTCTCATCGTGGCGCACCGCCTCAGCACCATTCGAGACTGTGATGAAATCATTGTGCTGGAACGCGGAAAAGTGGTTCAGCGAGGCAGCCACGATCAACTTAAGACGCAGGAAGGGCCCTATCTCCAGCTCATTCGCAGCGAAGGCGGCTCGATTGAATAACTTGCAGATCGTGTTGCTGACCGTATTACAGATCGCAATGCAAATTGCATTGCAAATTGCATTGCAAATTGAATCACAGATTGCATTGCAGATTGCATGTAAAAAACGAGACAAAAGGAATGCAGGAATGCTGGCAGAAGAAAGAAAGCTTGAGCCGATTCATCCTACCCGATCGCTGCACGGAAATGAACCCCTACTGCTAGACCACCAGACCGTTTGGCAGGTACAATCCGGCTCGCTGGCGCTGTTTGCTGTGCCAATGCAAGATGGAATTCCACGCGGGCGGCGGCGATACTTGTTCAGCGTCAACGCGGGCCGGGCCGTATTTGTAGCCGACGCAGCCGAGTCTGGCGAACCGGGGTTATCGCAGCCCTGTCAACAGCCGTGTCAGCAGCCGTGTCAACAGCCGTATCAACTAATGGCAGTGGCGCTGGAAGAGACGGATTTGAAAGGGCGATCGCCCGCTGAATTCCTCCAATGGCTGCACGACGAACCACAGGCTGCCCAGCAGCAGCTTGAGGGCTGGGTGCATCAGTTGGGCACGACGCTGGCAAGCATGACCGCAACTATCTTGCCAACGCCCCTCGATCGATATGGCGTATTGGGCATAGGCGAGGTATTTCAGCCTGCCCAGGGTGCAGTGACCTGGGTGCGCGTGCTGCAAGGAACTGCGCTGCTGCAAGGGGTATCGAGTTTGCCGCTGAAACTGGGGGTGTGGCTGCCGCTGGAACGACATCTCTGGCTACAAGCTAGCGATATTGTAGAATTAGAAACCAGCACCAGTGATGCCCGATCGGCGATCGCCCTGGTGACTGGACTAAGCCACCTACAAGCAATGGTGATGCAGGGAATCCAGAGGCTCGAAGCGCAGGAACAGGAGCAGGAACTCGCACGCTATTGCGAACGGCAGCATCTCAATACAGAAGCCGTAACGCGGACGCTGGATGAACTATCGACCGTGTTTGATGTTGCACCGAGATCTTCTGCGAATTCTGCACAAGAGGCGATCGCCACGAACCCGGAAACGGCGCTACTGGAAGCGGCCGGGGCTGTGGGGCGGGCCCTGGGGATTGCCATTTCACCCCCTGGCAAGTCAGAAGATCTGCGGCGGCTGAAAGACCCCATCGAGGCGATCGCCCGTGCCTCCCATATCCGCATTCGCCGCGTCACGCTGCGAGAGAGCTGGTGGCATCAGGACGGCGGCCCGCTGCTGGCCTACTCGCTGGAAGACGGCCGTCCTGTGGCGCTGCTGCCTCGATCTGCCTCGCGCTACGAACTGCTCGACCCGCTGCGCCAAACCCGCACGATCTGCGATGCCCGCACTGCGGAAACCCTTGCGCCCACCGCCTACACCTTCTATCGCCCGCTGCCACCCGTCGCCAAGCCCCTAGCGCTGCTGAAATTTGCCCTGCGGGGACATTTCAAAGAACTGTGGGTTGTGCTGCTGGCGGGGCTGGGCGCAACGCTGCTGGGCATGGTCACGCCCCAGGCAACGGCCCTGCTGATCGATCAGGCCATTCCCGATGCCAACCGCAGTTTGCTGCTGCAAATCGCGCTGGGGCTGCTGGCTACGGCGATCGGCGCGACCCTGTTTCAGATTACCCAGAGCATTGCGCTGATGCGGCTAGAAACCGTTGCCGATGCCTCGACCCAGGCGGCAGTGTGGGATCGACTGCTGGCGCTGCGGCTGTCCTTCTTTCGGCAATATTCCATCGGTGATTTAAGCACAAGAGTGTCTGCCGTCAGCCAAATTCGGCAAAAATTGGGCAATACTATTCTCAGAAGCGTTTTATCTGGTATATTCTCGCTTCTGAACCTGTTTTTGCTGTTTTACTACAGTCCACCCCTAGCGGCGATCGCCCTCCTCGTTGCCCTAATTAACATCAGCGTGACGGTCATCTCCAGTATCCTGACCCTGCGAAAGGCGCGTCCCCTGCTCGATCGCCAGGGCAAACTGCAAGGCATCATGAGAGAAATCATTAACGGCGTGGCAAAATTTCGCGTTGCCGGAGCGGAGACTCGCGCCTTTGCCTACTGGGGACGGCAATATAGCCAGCAGTTGAAGCTAACCCTGGCATCCCAGGGCATTGAAGACAATCTGGCGGTAATCAATAACCTGTTATCTGCCTTGACCCCAGCCGTCTTGTTTGCATTCACGGTACAGTTACTTCAGCAATCCCAATCCCAGGACGGCAGCTTTTCCATCGGCACGTTTCTAGCATTCAATGCCGCGTTCGGCACGTTCATCGGCGGGGCGACCAGTCTCGGCACTACAGTAATCGATGTGATGGAAGTGCTACCCATCTGGCAGCGGACATTACCCATTCTTCATGCCGTACCAGAAGTGGCGGATGACAAGGCTGATCCGGGTCGTTTAACCGGGCAAGTTTCCGTCGATCGCGCGGTGTTTCGCTATCGCGAAGATGGACCGCTAACGCTGGATAGTGTCAGCATTCACGCCGAGCCGGGAGAGTTCATTGCGCTGGTGGGCCCATCGGGCAGCGGCAAATCGACGCTGTTTCGGCTGCTGCTGGGCTTCGACACGCCAGAGTCGGGTACGGTCTACTACGACGGGCAGGACTTGTCTGGATTAGACATGCAGGCTGTGCGGCGACAGCTTGGCGTAGTGCTGCAAAATAGCCGCCTAATGTCTGCGTCGATTTTTGAAAACATTGCCAGCGGTGCGCTAATTGGCATGGAGGAAGCCTGGGAAGCAGCCCGCATGGCAGGACTGGCCGATGACGTGCAGGCAATGCCAATGGGAATGCACACGGTCGTCAGCGAGGGCGGCACAAACCTTTCGGGCGGACAGCGCCAGCGCTTGCTGATTGCCCGCGCCCTGGCCCTGCGTCCCCGCATTCTGCTGTTTGACGAAGCCACCAGTGCGCTAGATAACCGCACACAAGCCATTGTCAGCGAGAGTCTGGATCGCCTCCGCGTGACGCGAATTGTAGTGGCACACCGTCTCAGCACGATTCGCAATGCCAATCGCATCTACGTGCTGCAAAACGGCCGCGTCATGCAGAAAGGTGACTTCGAGGCGCTGGCCACCCAGCCTGGATTGTTTAGCCAACTGATTCAGCGCCAGCGCGTTTAGCAAACTTGCTAACCAGTTCACCCCGTCTCAGAATTCCATGAAAGCCTTTTCGCCACCCGTTTGCACCAGCGTTGCCTACCAGCGATCGCCCCAATCCACGCCGCCCAGTTTTCCCCTAGCTACAGGATTCTGGCTGCTCACAATTCCGCTGCTGAGCGCGGCGATCTCTGTGTTCATAAAGCAAAAGCGCGATCGCCATCGATGGCAGCAAATCAATACGCTAGAGCGTCTGTTTCAAGATGCGGGCTAGTCCTCTGGCAATTCACCAAAGCGTTCGCGATAGCGTTCCAGTTTCTCTTCCAGTTCCTCTACTTTTGCCTCTGCTTCCTGACGGCTCAGCGTTTCCTGCCGTAGCGCATCTGCCATTTCTTCAGGAAATCGGGCGCAGTGCGGGCACGGGGATAGCCCTTGGCATAGTACAAGAACTGGTTCCCCAAGACGGTTGCCCGCTGCCCACTCAGGTATTGCTTCAGCACTTCTAGCGTGATCAGCAGCGCATACAAATGATCGAAGGTTTCTGCCACAGGAGATCCATCCCCAGTGGGATAAACAATATCTGTAGCAATATCTGTAGATTGGCTAGCCGTTTTGGGCGCAGAAGAAGTCGTCATCGCACAGCACCAGCGCAATATGCTCTAGCTTAGCGCAGTGCCGCATCAGGTGGTTTTTGGCGGAGTATCTTCCCTGTATCGCTTCTGCTTAAACTACTGCTGCTTAAACCACTGCTACTACGCCCGCGCTCTCATTCGCCAGCCGATCGACCGTACACAGTGCGTAGGTTCCGGGCGACAGGGTAAGCTGTGTTGTAGTGGCAGGTAAGATACTTTGCAGCGTCCAGGTGCTTCCTGCTTGGCGATAGAGCGTCCAGGAACGGACACTGGCGGCGCTGCTCCAGACGAGTCGATTTCCCAAGACGCGCACATTTTGCGGCGGCACGGGGGGCAAGCTGCGGAGCCAGGGCATGACGGGCGGCAGGGCGGCGGTGCGGTAGATATTGGTCTGGAGGCGATCGCCAATGCCCTCGCGATTCGTCAGCAGCGCCTTCATGCTATAGAAAATATTGCCGAGGGCGAGTTTACTCTCTAGCTGGCGCGTGATGGCCACCTGCCGTTCGATTTCGGTCACGTCCCAGGCTTTGCCATCAAGCTGAGATAAGTTATTGCCAGGGTAGATATGACGCTTCTGGATATTCTGATCTGCCCACCATTCCAGCAGCACGGGATAGCTCTGGGCGGGTGGGTCGATGCGCCAATAAAGCTGCGGTGCGAGGTAATCGACCCAGCCCTGCTGGAGCCACTTCAGCGCGTCGGCAAACAGTTGGTCGTAGGCATCGAGTCCTTGGATTTGCGGCGGCTGGCCGGGGCGATAAATTCCAAACGGGCTGATGCCAAATTTTACGTGCGGCTTGGTGGCTTTGATGCTGCTGGAAAGGCGCTGCACTAGGCGATTTACGTTATCCCGCCGCCAGTCCTTCAGGGAGAGCGTGCCGCCGCTATTGCGATAGGCCTGATAGGTTTTGTCGTCGGGAAAGCTCTGCCCAGCAATTGGGTAAGGATAAAAATAATCATCCAGGTGAATGCCGTCCACGTCGTAGCGGCGCAACACGTCCAGAATCACGGCATAGGTGCGTTCCTGCACGACGGTCGCGCCGGGGTCCATCCAAATCTGGTTGCCCCAAGGGTAGACCACATCAGGATTCGTCGCCGCTAGGTGGGGCGAAACGTTGACCGTTTGCTGAGACGTGCGGGCGCGATAGGGGTTGAACCAGACGTGAATTTCCAGATTGCGCTGGCGACACTGGGCGATCGCCCATTGCAGCGGGTCGTAGGCGGGGCTGGGCGGTTTGCCCTGAGTGCCCGTCAGCCAAAAGCTCCACGGCTCCAGCGTTGAGGCATACAGCGCATCCCCTTCAGGGCGAATTTGCAAAATCACAGCGTTGAAATGGAGCGATCGCAGTCGGTCAAAAATGGCAATCAGTTCTGCCTGCTGCTGGTCGGTGGTCAGCGTGCGGGCGCTGGGAAAGTCAATATTCCACACGATTGCCACCCACGCCGCCCGAAACTCGCGCCGATGCGACACTGCGACCGTCCGCACCCAGCGCACAATCCACGCCGACTCGATTACCGGAACCTGGCCCAAACGCACCAGTGCTTGATACACAAAGCTAGCCGCCTCGGCCCGTGTAGCCGCTTGCTGCGATCGCACTCGTTTCAGGTCGGGATGGTTTACGACCAACCCCGTTTCCGTCGCCGTGGCGATCGCCCGTCTTGCCCAGTCGGGGATCTCGCCCGCATCCGCATATAGGTCGAACAACAGAGCCTGACCCGATGCCGCAAACCCCAGCCCGCTCACCAGCGCCACCCAAACCTGCACGCGGGCGATCGCCTCTGCGGGACGAAACGATCCGTCAGGATAACCGGACATGAACCCGGTTTCGTAGGCCCAACGAATCGCAGACGCAGCCCAAAAACTCTCCGACACATCCTGAAACGGCACGTAAGGTCGCTTGGGCGCAACGGAAAAGGCAGAACGCAGGAGGGATGCAAACTCAGCGCGAGTAATCGTCTGCTCAGGGCGGAATGTGCCGTCCCCAAAGCCCCGCACAATGCCACGCTCGGACAACGCCTCGATAAACGCTTTTGCCCAATGGCTTTGGATGTCAGAGAAACTCATTGAAACTCATTACTCGTCAGGCTCCCAGACTCGTCAGGCTCCCAGTGGGGCTGGATTCAGTTTTACCAGGACTTACGCACTTACGATAAGCTTTCTGGGTTTTGGACGATTTCTCGCGGGCGCAGGCCGTGAGAAATCGTCCAACTGCGTCAGTCCTATTTACTTCAAGGTCAGAAACTTCTCCAGGGCGCTGACGAGTGACGGACTCCAGCGGCGGACATTCGCAACCCAGTCCAAATCTTTGTATCGTGCATCCAGCCCAACGGCGGCATACCAGTTGCTTTCGGCTTCGCCCTGGTTGCCCGCGACCCAGAGGGCGGCGGTGAGGGCGGCCCGCATGTCGGCAAAGCGGGGGTATTTGCGGACGAGGTTTTTCATGGTGCGGATGGCTTCGTCGATCTGCCCGGTTTCGTAGAGGGCGATCGCATAATTGGCTCTGGCAAAGGCAAAATCGGGCGCGAGGTCTGCCGCTTTTTGGTAGTCTGCGATTGCCGCCTCCCAGTTGCCCTGGCCAGCCTTGGCGTTGCCCCGATTGTTATAAGCAGCCGCGTCGTTGGGGTCGAGTTCTAGCACCTTGTTGTAGTTGGCGATCGCCTCTTCCCAGCGGCCCAATCCCTCCAGCGCCGCACCCCGATTGAGGTAGGGATCGGGAGCATCGGGAGCCAGTTCGGTGGCTTTGTCAAAATCGGCGATCGCCGCTTGCAGTTTGTTCTGGCTGACGCGCGAGTTGCCGCGATTGCTCCATACGGCCGCGTTGTCGGGCAACTGCTCCAAAATTTCCGTCCAATAGGTTTCTGCCTCTGCGAAACTGCCCCGGTTGGTTGCGTCAAACGCTTTTTCGCGCAGCTCGCTCAGCGACGGAAGCTCGACCGGAAGCGGTTCCGGTGATTTTGTTGGGAGCGCCTCAGCCGCGATTCCAAAGGGCCACGCGCCCAGCCAGAACAGCGCTGCCAGCAAACATGAAAAAATGTAAATCAGCATAGGCTGATCATGACAGGTTTGGGGGTGCAATGCAAAGGGCAGGAGGGATGGGAGCCAATCGCAGGACTTAGGTCGATTCTTGATTTTGGATTTGCGATTTTGGATTTTAGATTTCCAAAGCCTAATTCCACAGCCTACCCATTTCACAGCCTACCCGTTCCACAACCTAATAGTTATCCCAAAGTTCGGATAGCGTGACCACGCGATAGTCCTTGCGCTGCAAGTAGTCGAGCAGCAGGGGAATGGCGGCGGCGGTTTTTTCGGAGCGCTCGGCAGAGCCGCCGTGCATCACCAAGATAGCGCCAGGAAACACGAAGCGCGACACATACCAGGCGCTAAATAGGGCGTTGTCTGTTGGCTTGAAGGTGTCTACAGGAATCATGGAGGCCAGGGCAAACCGGGGTTCGTAACCGGGCATGGCTTGCAATTTGGGAACCATGCTCTTGGCATATAGCCCGCGACCTGGGCGATACCAGCGGATGGGCTGATTGCAATCTTTGCAGATGCGGTTGTGGGCTTCGCGCATTTGCAGGGCAAACAGTTCGGGGTGCTGGAGGGCGGTCGTGTCGTCTACGATGCCGTGGTTGGCGACTTCGTGCCCGTAAGCGCGAATGCGAGGAATAATCGTGCTTTCGGGGCTGAGGTGGCTGGTGATAATGAAAAACGTGGCCCGTACATGGCGGTCTGGATCTTCGATCTGGCGATTGTGTTCAGCGATCGCCTCCAAAATCTTTTGGGTAGACTCATCCTCTGGTTCACCGGGCGTGGGCACGTCGTCGATGGTCAGCGTCACCACGCGCTCGGTGGTTTCTTTATAGAACAGTCCGTCCGGAAAGGCCCGCGCTACCTGCTGCACGAGCCGCTGCTGAGCAAGCCCCATAGCCTCTCGCACTCAAAACAACGTACCTTTCCATAGTAAAGAGTGGGGAGCCTGTCGATAAATCCCAAAGATCCGACCCTGCTTGGTTGCCTGAATTTGTTGCCTGCATTTGTCGCCTGATTCGTAATCAACGCCAGATTCGTCAGAAGACTTGCAAAGTCTAAGATAGCGCCTGAAGCCACCTGCGACGACCAGAGGCTACCAAAGGCTACCAAAGGCTAGAACAGGCAAGAGGCTAGAGGGCGATCGCCGACACCTCCGACTGCACGCCGCTCAGATCATCCGGCTGCCACACCTGCCCATCCAGCGCCATCTGCTCAATGCGACTGGCCAGCCGCAATGCCTTGAGGGCCTGTTCGCCGCCTACCGAAGGCTGTTTGCCACCGCGCACACACTGCACAAAATGCTCTAGCTCGGCGTGTAGCGGCTCGATGTTGCTGGTATACACTTTTTCAATTAGCCCATCCTGACGGTAAAGCACCTGCCCATAGTCGGTTCGATAGTTGGCCGTCGTCTGCCGATGGATCAGGATTTCGTTGTTCAGAAAATCGGCTTCCGTCAGGGAATTCTTGCAGTGGGCAGCGATGCGACGAATCTTGCGATGGGTGACCTTGCTAGCAGTCAGCGTGGCCACAATGCCGTTGGCAAAGCCCAGCGTCGCCGTCACATAATCTAGATAGCCAGAATCCGACGCGCGGCTGCCGCTGGCGGTCAATCGCGTGACAGGCGCAGCGGCCAGTTCCAGCAGCAGGTCGATATCGTGGATCATGAGATCCAGCACCACCGACACATCATTGGCCCGCTGGGAATAGGGACTCATGCGGTGAGCCTCCAGCGCCAGCAGTTCCTCTGTTTTCAGCACCTTACTGAGTTCCTGAAACGCCGGGTTAAACCGTTCAATATGCCCCACTTGCAAGATGCAGTTGGACTCGGCCGCCGCGTTGACCAACAGCTCTGCCTCGGCAATGCTGGCGGCAATCGGCTTTTCGATTAGCACATGCACCCCCGCCTGGAGACAGGTCAGCCCCACAGAGTAGTGCAGCCGGGTGGGAACTGCCACGCAGACCGCATCTACGCATTTGAGCAGTTCGCGATAGTCTTCAAAAAATCGAACCCGATACTTGCTTGCCGTATCCAGCCCTCGCTCGACGTTGACATCGGAAATGCCCACCAGTTCTACGTCCTTGAGCAAGCTGAGGACGCGGGTGTGGTGCTGGCCCATATTGCCAACGCCGATCACGCCAACTCGAATGGGATCATGCGAGCTGCGTGGCGCTGAGGTATCCGCAGTTCCAACAAATCCGTTTTGCACGCCTGCACTCTCCTACACCACAATCGCTAATTTGGAGCCGCTGTTCTCTTGGAGCGCTGACCCAATCCATTGCTCAGGAAGGCTTGGGGCCGCTGGATATGAACGGGACAGTTTGAAGAAAACTTACAAATCTTGACAAAGTTATGATATCAGTAGTCGTCTTTATTCTGGATGGCTGATGATCAAGATATAGTTTCACTTGTGTCAGTTTTTCCTGTGTCGGTTTTTCTTGCGCTAGGTTTCTGCTGGTTCACTTTTCTCGATGACCTGCTGACTTCTCGATAACCTGCTGACTATGGCTTGTCTTGCGGTCTGCCTAGGGCGTGTCTTAAAGCCTTTTGATCCCCCTTAGCCCCCCTTAACGAGGGGGGAAACGGGCAAAACTGCTCCGGAAGTCCCCCTTGTTTCTAGCGAAGCGGCGCGTAACCGCGGGGATTTAGAGGGATCGACTCAGGACATTGAACGACCTAGAAAGTTTTAAGACACTGCCTAGCCAATTCCAGGTTAATTTTATAAGGCTGGTTTACCGGAGCTGCGGGTCGCGGGTTGGCTTGTCTGAATCTGACCATGAAAGACTGCTGTTCCATTCTGAAAGTTCCGCTCTGAAAGTTCCGTATTACTGGGCTACGCCACAAATGCTCCATCAAACAGCCCCCACACGCTCTCCCAAGATCGCAAGCATCGCCTTTAGTCCGGCTTAGCATCTGGCAAGGCCGAAAGTATCTAGATTTGGTTATCAAGCAAGCTGAGGACGCAGTAGAGAGGCGATCGCCCTTCCTGGCGTTTGGGTCGGCTCGGTTGGGAAAAATTGACGGATTCTGACAATCTTGGCTTAGGCTAGTGGAAATCGGTGGAAATTATTGTATTTATTGTACTAACTCAATGGTTCTGAACTCAGGCTCTCCGCAATGCCTCTGACGATTCTGGTAGTGGATGATGATCTGGGCACCCGGCTTTCGATTGGCGACTACTTAGAGTTGTCTGGCTATCTTGTGGTGATGGCGGAAAACGGTGAGCAGGCCCTGGCCTTGGTCGATCAAGTGCAGCCGCATTTGATTGTGACTGACGTGGCCATGCCCCGGATGGATGGGTTTGAGCTGGTGCGACAGGTGCGATCGCAGCCCGCGCTGCGGCTTTTGCCTGTGATTTTTCTGACGGCGCTGAGCCGCACAGAGGAACGCATTCGGGGCTATCAGCTTGGGTGTGATGCCTATCTGCCGAAGCCATTTGACCTGAAGGAGTTGGGGGCGGTGGTGCGAAATTTGCTGGAGCGATCGCAGCTGATCCAGACCGAATGGCGACGGCAGATCCGCGCGTCGCAGGCGGCGGAGTCTGGCACGCATCGATCAGCCGAGGAGCCGTCCGCTGCGGAACCAGAGAGCGATTTGGGTCTAACGCTGCGAGAACAGGGGGTACTGTCGCTGCTGGCGGATGGTCTGTCGAATTCACAAATTGGCGATCGCCTCCACCTCAGCCCCCGCACGGTCGAAAAATACGTCAGCAGCCTCCTCCGCAAGACCAACACCAGCAACCGCGCCGAACTCGTCCGCTACGTGATGGATCACCATCTGGTGGAATAGCCCCAGTGGAATAGCCCTAGTGGAATAGCGGCTACTGCACTACTGCAATGGCATTGCCAAAGGAGCAGTTTCGACTTGAGCGCTTGCGTGAATTTGCTTTAGGGCAATTTTTTATGGCAATTTAACTTCTGAATTTGCGCGGTGCGGTTTATTATCGCAGCAACGGCCTGGCGGTCAGCAAGATCGCCCATTGCGTTATTTAGGAGTGAAATCATGGCTGATACAGCGTGGAATCAGGCGGCTGAGCTGATCGGCGGAGCTTTTTCGCTACAATCTGATGCATTTCGGCGGGCTGTGACACTGCCCGGCGGCTTTTGGCTGGCGCTGCTAATTGTGCTGCTGGCGGGGCTATCGCTAGGGGTGGGGCAGAGCATCATTCTATTTGTCAACCGCGTCAAGCCCAGCCGCTTTGTCTTTAGCCTGCTGCTAAATGCTGTTCTATTTGCCTTTGGGTTTCTGTTTCTCGCCCTCAGCACTTGGCTCATTGGGCTGCTGCCGGGGTTTGTGCGGGTGCCCTTGCCGACGCTGGTGACGGTGCTAGGGCTGGGCTATGCGCCGCTGCTGTTTGGGTTTCTAGGAGCGCTGCCCTACCTGGGCTACCCGATTCAGAATTTGCTGTCAGTGTGGAACTTGCTGTCGATGCTGGTAGGGGTTGCGGTGGTGGTTCGGCTCAGCGCCAGCGAAGCCCTGGCCTATGTGCTGCTGGGCTGGGTCGTCAAGCAACTTTTGGAAGGCACGATCGCCCAGCCGATTGCCGAGTTTGGTCGCCGTCTGGCCGATCGCGTGGCGGGGGTCGAACTGGCTAAAGACTCTCGTGAACTGCGGGAGCGCGTTTTGTCTGGGACCCGCCCCGCAGAGCCAATTATTCCCCCGTCGGATGTGGCTTTGCCGGAGGTGCGTCAGTTGGTGGCGGCTGCGGGACGATCGCATCCGGAGGCGGCTCGCAGCGTGTCTCAGGCGGTGCTGGAGCAGCCGTCTTCTGGCTATTCGCTGCGTCCGGTGGACGTGCCGGAAGCAAATGACCCCGTGTTACAGCTTGACTATCAAACACGCGGCGTTCCCCAGGTGGTGAAGGTGGTGCTGGGGCTGTTGGCGCTGGCGATCGCCTTCTGGCTAGTTTTTGTGCTGATGCGCCCAGTGCGGGATGGGCTGTTTGGCTGGTATAACGGCCTGCCGACCCCGTTTCGTCTAACGTTTGATTTAGCCTGGATTGGCGTGGTGGCGACGGTGTTTGCGGGAATCATCGCGCCGCTGGAGTCGCTGGGCTGGTGGGCCGGTTGGTATGGCGACGAGTTGGATGCAACAGCGGTGAATGCATCTCTACATGGGTATGAGTATGGGCATGAAAATGAGTATGAAACTGCTCAAACCAGCTTGAAGGGGTTGCAAGCGGGCGATCGCCCCGGCGCCGCGGAGCAATATCGCCCTGACCCCTACATCCCGCAAATCAATCATTATCTGGTATATCTGGACGGCATTGCCCAGTCGGGCGAAGAATACACCCCCGATATCGAAGACTTTTTGAATGCTCTCAAGCCCGCTCTGCCCAAAGATGTAGAACTGGTTGAGGGTCTGATGATGTATTCGGTGCTGAATCGCCCGCTGTATGAAGACCGGCCGCTGGCGTTTTTGTGGCGACTGGCAGACAAGATGCGGTGGAACAACCCAGCGGCGCTGCTGGGGATGCTGGTGAATCTGCGAAACGTGCTGATCGTGGCGGTGTCGTCCGATAAGCGCTATGGCCCCATCTATAACCAGGGCATTGCCCAGGTGATTTTCGACGGGCTGGTGCGCCGGGGCTATCGGCCCGGCAGCCGTGTGCCGATTACGCTGCTGGGCTATAGCGGCGGTGGCGAAATGTCTGTGGCGGCTGCGCCCTACCTAAAGCGGTCTACCAATGCTCCCATCGACGTGATTTCTCTGGGCGGCGTAATGAGCGCCAACAACAACGTGCTGGTGCTGGAGCATCTTTATCACATCGTCGGCGATAAGGATGTGGTGGAGCGGGTCGGCCCCATCATCTTTCCTGGCCGCTGGAAGCTGTTTCCGCTGTCCTACTGGAATCGGGGCAAGCGCAAGGGCAAAGTCACCGTTCTCTCGGCTGGGCCGGTCGGTCACCAAGTTCCCGGTGGATATATGGACCCCCAGGCAACGCTACCCGACGGTCGCACCCATTTGCAGCAGACCATCGAGACGATTCTGCAAATTTTGCGGGGGGAGGCGCTGCGGGCCGGCGACATGATTCCCCAAACGCCCAGCAATTATGCCCTGTACCAGGCAGCCGCGTTCAACCGCCCCGACTATTATCCAATCGCCCAAACTGTGGACCCCCAGTGGTATCGCCCCATCGGTGAGTGGATGGGTCGGCTCATTTTGCCTAAGCCAGAAGAGCGATCGCACGTCCAGGGAACCTGGCTGGAGGTTCACCACGCCCCAGAGGGCTACCGCTACTTGGTGGGAGAGCGAGTACGGCTGCGCTGGGTAGACTACCCCAATGTGCAAAAGAGCATGAACTCGGTCGTGAAGGATGTCCACTTTAGCGCCGAGGCAGAATTCAGCAGTCGCTACGGCGGCATGGTGCATCCCGATCGGCTCAACCACTGGCGGCGGGTGAACGCGCTGGAGTCGCTGGCGGCGGGGCATCCGGTGGATGATCTGATCGTGCGGCTGGAACCGCCTGTGGTGGTGCAGGGCGACGTGCTGCTGATTGCCGATACGCCTGTGCAAATTACGGGACGGTTCTACGCGCTGGTGCGATTTGAGCAGCCAGTGGCGGGTAGCGACCAGTTTGTGGTGACGCATTTTGACCGGGCAACGCGGCAGTTTAGCGGCAAGCTGGAAACGATGCGGCTGCCAGAGGTGGTGTTGGCCAAGGCCTATGGCAGCTATCCCTCGACCACCCGCGACCTGGAAAAATCGCCCTACAACGAGACAGGCTGGTACGTCTACGGCGCGAAGGACGCGGCGGGTGCGTTTGTGGTGCAGGCGATCGCCCCCCGTGCCCTGTTCCGCCTGCAACCCGAATCGGTGCTGTTTGGCAGCAAAGCAGCCTACCACTACATCCGCAAGCAGACCTGGGCGGACATCGCGGCCCAAAAGGGCAAGATTGCGTCGGTGCTGTGCAGCGGCCTGTCCAACGGGTCGGATGCGGCAATCCAGGCGGCGATCGACGAATGGCGCGTGGGCGACGAGGCGCTGGTGCTGCATACCTACGGCGGCATCGGCGGCGAGAAAAAGGAACCCGCCGCGGCCACGCCGATTTTCTTTGGGCACTTTGCCTACGGCGTGGCGACCGTCATCCACGAGCCGCTGGCGGACGAACGCCAGTTCGATATTTGCTATTACCAGGTCTATACGCAAAACACCGACGGGCTGGTGGCAGGCACGCTGCACTGGTCGCGCTACTTGGGCGATCGCCAGTTTGGCTGGCTGGGCACGCGCCCAATCTGCGACCTGCTGATCAAGCTGCCCGCCTACACCAACCCTTACAAAATCGGCAATGTCTTGGTTTCGCCGCTGGACTTGCTAGAGCGACAGTTGCAGGTGATGACGGCCCGCTATCGAATTGGCGACGGCACGGGCGGAACCTATGTCAACGCCGCCTATAACTGTTCCCAGGATTCCAATCAGGCGCTATTTGCCAGTATTCGCAACACAGAACGCACCCTGCGCGAAAATCCCCGCATTCTGGAACTCTTGCTGCAAGAGCCAGAGCAGGCGCGACAGTTTCAGCAGCTTCGAGAATTGGGCAAGGATCTGGAAGGTAAGCTGCAATCTTTTGGCGGACTGCGACGCGACTGGGAACGCAGCGAGTACAACCTCGGCAGCACGCTAGAAGACTATCCCTTGCGGAACCTGTGGATTGGGCTAGGCAGTTGGCGAACCATCCTGCCGCGCAAAGCTAGTGATGCGATCGCCCATGCGTTTCTGAAACATGGTGCATCCATATGGGTACTGCGAACGAACCAGGTCGGTGGATACGATCCAGATATTGAACCGATTGCACCGATGACGCTATAGCATGAGGTTTCGGAATGCGGCGACGAATGAGAACAGCACGGCGATGGGAACGCTGGCTCTGGGTTTCGGCGATTAGCGCGATCGCCTTCGCGTTCATGCCTCTATACACGCCTCCATACACGCCTCTATACACACTCCTGCGAGACACGCCCCTGCAAGCCAGCGAACCTCCACAACATCTTTCGCTCTTCCCTTCCCAATACGCCTCCACGGTCATTGCGCCCTTCAACCAGCCCGACTATTACCCCATCGCCGCGCAGCCGTCTGACGCTTATCGTCCGCTGGGGGACTGGGTGGGTCGGCTGATTTTGCCCAGTGCAGGAGCGTATCAGCAGACCGCCGCCGCGACGCGGGAAACCGACTGGGCCTGGCTCGAAGTCCACCTTGCGCCTGCGGAATATCGCGACTGGGTGGGGCAAACCGTGCGCCTGGCCTGGCAGCCAACTCCCCTCACCCAGGCCTACGTGGCCAAAGCCTCCCGCGATGTACGGTTTCCGCCCGCTGTGCAAAAGACGCTGGAAAAGGGCATCATCCACCCGATTCGGCTAAATGGGCGCGATCGCATCGGGCCGCTGCAATCGCTGGCGGGGGGCCATCCCTACGACGACGTGACGGTGGTGCTGCGCGGCCGGGTCACGCCAGAAGGACAACCGGGTGCATCGCCGACGCTGCGCGTGGTGCGCGAACCCGTTCAGGAAACCGGACGATACATCGGGCTAGTGAAGTTTCTCGAACCCGTGCCGCCTGCAAATCCTGCCGATCTGCCCGCCCAGTGTCCCGGTGAACTGCCCTGCGAGAGTGATGATTTTCGAGTGCGCCACTACAACCCCACCTCACGCCAGTTTGACGGGGCAGAGGAAATTATTCGCGTTCCGCAACAGCCACAAGATAAAGACGGCGTGTTTAACGCAACGACTCGTGACCTGGTGCGAGCGCCTGTCGCGGATGCAGGCTGGTATATCACCGGATCGCCCGATCGCACAGGGAAATTCACGGTGCAATCCATGCAGCCACGAATGCTGGTGCAACTCCAGCCCCAGCAAACAATCCTCGATTTTCGCAAAGGGCTGGATTACATTAACTTCCGCAACTGGCAGTCCGTAGAGCAGCGCAAGGGAACGATTCAGAGCGTCCTGATTGATGCCAGCGCGAATACGTCAGAGAACGCCAAAGCTGAATGGAAAGAGGGCGATCGCGCTTTGCTCATGCACCTATATGGCGGACGCGGCGGTAGCCACAAAGCCCGTGAATTGCTGATTCTGGGAACCTACGCGGGGCACTTTTCCTTTGGCTTGGGGCAGGTGGTGCGCGATCCATTCACGAACGAACTCATCTTTAACCTGGACTACCTCCAGGTCTATGGCAACGGCTCCGACGGCACCCTCTCCGGCGCAAACACCTGGCACAACTATATGGGCAGCCTGATTCGCGGCAAAGCCGGAACGCGCCCCGTGTCGGATGTGCTAGTCAAGCTCGACACGCTGACCGAAGACTACGACTTTGGCGGCACTCGACTGTCCTTTTTTAACGAACTGCTGGGCGAACTGAGCCTGATCGGGGCCCGCTATCGCATTGGCGACGGCACGGGCGATTCGACCATTACCTCGGCTGCGTCTTGTGTGCAGGACTCGGCGCAGGGAATGTTTCTGGCGATTCAGCGCTTCCGCCAGACCGTTGCCAACAATCCCCAAGTCATGGAATGGCTACGGGCAAACCCCGACAACCCCACCACGCAGCGGTTTCGGCGGCTGGCACGGCTGGGACGAGATTTGGAAAAACAACTGATGCCGATGGGAATCCTGCGCTGGGACTGGGCGCAAAATGCCGACGTGCTAATGGGCGTGCGATCTCCAGAGGGGGCGCTGCGCGAATCGCCCGACGAAGACCCCGGCAAATTCATCAGCATCGACGATTTCCAAATCCGCAATCTGCTGACGGGGCTGATTAGCTGGCGCACCGCCATGCCCCGCCAGGCCCACGACGAACTGGCCATGCTGTTTCTCACCAACGGCGCAAAGCTCTGGTTTCTGCGGCCCAACCAGGTCGGCGGCAACGACCCCGGCATTGCGCCCCTGGAGGCGACGCTGATTTTTGGCGGCTGGAAATTGCCCTTCACGGAACTGCCCCTACTCACGTTCCTGGTGCATCGCACCTTCGGCGGCGCGACGATTCCTCGCGTCGTAGATTGGCTCATCATGCTGACGGTCTTGCTGGCGTTTGGCGTGGTGGCGATCGCCCTTACCCGCTTTATGCAACGAACCTCCCCATCCTATGCCGTCAAGCAGTTCCTCACCTGGAAACCGGCTTCCCTGTCCTGGGGACAGACATTGCTGACGCTGGTCAAGTTTCTATTCGTACCCGCGTTCCTGGAAGAATACCTGTTTCGCGTTTTGCTCATTCCCTATCCCAAGCCCTGGCTCGCCGAATGGCGCTGGTGGGGCTGGGCACTGCTGGCGCTGGGGCTATACGTGCTATACCGCTGGCTGTATCTCCGGCTGACAAAGCAGCAAGACAAAACTGCTCCGCTGCGACTGGTGCTCAGTATGCTTCTGGGAATAGCCACTATTCTGACCTATCGTCTGACTGAATCGGCATGGACAATTATTGCCCTGCACTGGATCGCCGTCAGCGCGTGGTGGCTGCTGCTGGGCGGCTGGCAGCACACGCCGTCTGTCTTAAAGTGGCACAAGGCCGACGGATAAGTACAGATAAGTCTAGATGAGTCCTGACAAGCCTGAACAAGTCTAGATGACTGATCCTTCTCCTATCTCCCATCCTATCGGGGAACTGCCACCTGACCCAACAGCGAGGTAATCACCTCATCCACCTGCTGCCCGTCAAGCTGGGCTTCGGGGCGGAGGATGAGACGATGGCGAAGAAGCGGACGGGCGATCGCCTTCACGTCGTCTGGGGTAACGAAATCGCGCCCCTCTAGCCATGCCCTAGCTTTGCTGGCTTGCAGCCAGGCCACCGCCGAGCGGGGCGATGCACCCAGCCCCAGATCCGGATGCTGTCGGCTCCGCTGCACCAGCGCCAGCAGATAATCCACCAGGGCATCGGTCATTTGCACGGCGCGAACCTGCTGACGGGCTTTCAGGACTTGCTCAACCGACATGACGGGCTTGATTCGGCTCAGGTCGAGCCGCCGATTTTGCAGTCCCGCCTGCGCGTTGACCAGCATTTGTCGCTCTGCCTTGGGGTCGGGATAATCCACCACCAGCTTGAACAAAAAACGATCCAGCTGGGCTTCGGGCAGCGGATAAGTTCCTTCAAACTCCAGCGGGTTTTGCGTGGCAATGACCCAAAACAGGTCTGGCAATGGCAAACTCTCGCCATCCAGTGTCACCTGCTGTTCTTCCATCGCCTCCAGCAGCGCAGCCTGGGTTTTGGGCGGCGTGCGGTTGATCTCGTCTGCCAGCAGGATTTGGGTAAAAATCGGCCCTTTTTTGAGGCTGAAGCTGCGCGTATTCAGGTCGAAAATATTCGTGCCCAAAATATCCGACGGCAGGATATCAGGCGTGAGCTGAATCCGCCGAAAATCGCCTTGCACTAGCCGCGCCAGCACTTTCACCATCAGCGTTTTGCCCGTTCCCGGCACACCTTCCAGGATGACGTGCCCGCCACACAGCAGCGCCACCAGCAATTGCTGCGACAGGGCAGCCTGTCCAACGACAACGCGATCGAGCGCTTGGGCGAGGGTCTGGAAGGGGTTGGGCATAGAGCGTGGGGTGCTGGAGTAACAGATCTGGGAGGACTTTTTATAGAAGTTATAGGAGTCCGGGCGAGCAGGGCATCTGAAATCTTACTCTCCTGCTTTCATCTACTGGGTATACACAAGTCTTCTAGGCTTGAGCGGCGATGCTTTGATCCCCCCTAGCCCCCCTTGTTTAAGGGGGGAACCGAACCCGGAGTGACCCGCAGCAGGGAGGACTGGCTCGGAAGTCCCCCTTAGTTAAGGGGGATTTAAGGGGGATTTTTCAGAGCCTTATGCAAACAGAGCCTTATGCAAACAATCGAGAGGTCTGTCCGACAGTAGCCTCCTTTTATCCTTCCATCATCTCGCTATCTGCCGCCTGCGTCACTCCGTCACTCCAATCTGCCAACCAACCCACCAGTCCACCATGCCGCCATCATGCCATCACTCCCGCCTCAACGCCTGCACCCGACGCACCCAGTCCAGCAAAGCGCGATCGCCCAGCCGTTTCTTTCGCTCTGGGTTGAGCAGGCGGCGGAGTTCGGCGGCGGGGCGGCCGGTGTGCTGCTCCCAGGCTTGGGAGAGGGTGAGCAGGTCGGCGGGAATAGTGCCCAGGCCGAGCGATCGCTGGAGATTGATCTGTTCAGCCTTGCAGAGGATGTCGATTACAAATTCGGTCGATTTGGCTTTGCGGAGGACAGTGCCGAGGGCCTGGATGTAGGCTTCGCTGTTGTCCAGTTTGGGCGGTGGGTCAGGCAGCGGCTGTCCCATGCGGCGATTGCCAGCCCACACCGCTAGCATCAGCAGCACCAAGGATTGCACAACTAGCAGCGCGATCGGCGTGCGGCTCAGGTATGCCCAAACGGATTGGGGCGATCGCCCGGTCGCAGCCTCTCTCTGGGGGTCACGATAACCGTGGATATATTCGTCTACCCAGACGGGATACCCCGGTTCTGTCACCAGATTGGCCAGAAACGAGAAGTTTCCCGGCTCGTCCTGATAGGCATTGGCGGCCAGGTGGGGCGTGGCAACGCGGATAACTTTGCCTGCGCCCACCGTCTGCTCCCACGCAACGAGTCCAAACGAATCGCTCAAGCGGGCATTGAGTCCGGGCGACGGAGCCTGACGGCGGGTGGTTTCCACGGTCACCTCGCCCTGGGGGGTGGGCAAGACCGATCGAAAGGGTGCGCCCGTGACGGGCGATCGCACACCCACCAGCACCAGCACGTTGCCCCGCCGCAGCCAGGCCTCGTCGGGGCGTAATAATTGCTCCACGAGCGGCGCAATGCCCACCAGCGTCATCGGCTCCGCCGGGCGATCGTCGAGGGAGGAACCTGCCCCCGGATTTTCCCCAGAGCCAGGGGACGGAGGATTGCCAGCGCCGCTCCCCGGACTCTGAGCATGGGCCGAAATGGGCATGGCTTCGGGCAGGCTGGAATCGGGCAGCTCCAATAAGTCCTCAAAGGGGCGCTGCCACCGCTGCACGGGGGTTCCCTGCGCCTGCATGTAGGCAAACCAGGCTCCATAGCCGCCGGGGGCGCGGCCGTAGGTCGATCCGGCTCGCAGGCGGGTGCTGGGAGCGGCGATCGCACTCAAGACCACCAGCGTCGCCAGTGCAACTGATAGAACAATCCAGGCGCGACGGTTCAGCTTCATGGCAGCTTCATAGCAAATTCATAGCAACACTTCCGCAAGATTTCGACAAAATTTGCAAGATTGCTACTGGGAAGTCGAAATTTCCCGGTAGGCCCGCTCACACTGCTCGAAGGCTGCTGCCGAAACCGGAGTCGGGCTGAAACAGAGCCGCTCGTGGGTGCGAATGAGCACTTCATAGGGCTGAGCATTGGGCAGCGCATTCAGCAAGTTGAGATATTCGCCATCTGTGCGGCTGGGCAGGGGCGAAATCTGGTGGCGATCGCTCAGTCGATGCAGCGCGGCATGATACAGCGCTCGGCAGGCTTCTCGATAGTCGCCCTGGCGCTGGGCCGCCTGCGATCGGGCCAGCCATTCGGCAGTGCTGAGATCCGGCGCTGGGGCTGGGGGCATGGGGGCGATCGCCCGGCCCTGCTGCCGCTGAAATGCCTCCCAATAAGGCCGTAGCCACTGCACGAGCCACCATGCAGCCCAAATTCCCAGTAGCCCCACAATCCCCCAAAACAGCGCCTGCAAGACCCACTCTGGCGGCATCCAGCCTGAGAAATTGGGGCGGTTCGGGCTTTCACCAAACAGCACCCACTCGATCCACTCGCCCACCTGCTGGAGCGATCGCTGCACCTGCCAATCCAGACTCGTTTTGGCAAAGGTGCCTGCGGCCTCTGGCGCTGCGGTGGCGATCGCCCCTGCTGAATAGACGGCTAAATAGGCCGTTAAATAGACCGTAAGACTCACTGCAATACCCATCGCATCGGCTGTTCACTCTCTCCCTAAAATATCAGGGGGCAAGGGAATCGACACAATTGCCCAATCAATGGATGCTTTTAGGACTTACGCACTTGCGATTAAATTTTCTGGGTTTTGGACGATTTCTCGCGGGCGCCGCCCGCGAGAAATCGTCCAACTGCGTAAGTCCTAGCTTTCTGGAAGGCAAACAGGTCGTTTTGCTTAAAAATGAGTCACAAATGAGCCACAAATGAGCCACGGACTGGAACCCGTAATTCTGCGTTTTCTGTCGGAATGAAACTTTAGGATCAATTTGGGATCAAGAATCTTCCCATTTTGGCGAAATTAGCATTGGCTGAATATGCAGGAACCTGTATCCTGTAACACGAAGGGAGTTTTGATCCCTGCTGTGGTTGGCTCAAAATCTGGCTGGTTTTGATGCTGATCTTACAGACTAGGTTATAAACCAGGTTACAGACCAGGATTATGCTGCCCGGTTTGCCCGTTCGACGGACTTGCCTCCGTAACCGCTGCCACTGTACCCCCTGATCTCCCGACTTGGCTTCTCATCTCATGCGTGACGACTGGCTTACCTCCAGCCACTTTGTAATGTTTGGGCTTTTGATCGGGTTTGCGATCGCCCATAGCGGCCTCGCGGCCTTGCGCCCCTATGCCGAAAAACGCATCGGGGCACGTCCCTATCGAGTGATTTTTGCGCTAGTCAGCCTGCCCCTAGCCACGCTGCTCATTGTCTACTTTATCCAGCACCGCTACGACGGGCTGCGACTGTGGAATGTGCAGGGTGTACCAGGGGTGGAACCGCTGGTGTGGGCGCTGTCGGCGATTTCGTTCCTGTTTCTCTATCCGGCTACGTTTAATCTGCTAGAAATTGCGGCTATTCAAAAACCTCAAGTTCATCTCTATGAAACGGGCATTATTCGGATTACCCGCCATCCACAGATGGTGGGACAGGTGATCTGGTGTATTGCCCATACGCTGTGGCTGGGGACGACCTTCATGCTGGTCACGTCTGCGGGGCTGATTCTGCATCACCTATTTGGCGTGTGGCATGGCGATCGCCGCCTGACCCAGCGCTACGGCGAAGCGTTTGCAGCGGTCAAAGCCCGCACATCGGTCATTCCCTTTTTAGCAATTCTCGATGGTCGTCAAACGCTCGAATTCAAAGAGTTTCTTCGCCCCGCCTATGTCGGCGTGGCGATTTTTGTATTGCTATTCTGGTTTGCCCACCCGCTATTCATCCAAGCAACAGGTAATCTAGGGTAATCGTGTGATCCCCGATTGATCCCCTGCTGGTTTTTAACCTTTCTTCTTAAAAACTCCTATGCCACTCTCTGTTAACGAAAGCAATTTCTCGAAAGAAGTTTTGGAATCTTCGACCCCAGTTTTGATCAACTTCTGGGCCCCTTGGTGTGGGCTATGTCGGCTCATGAACCCGATGCTGAATCAGCTTCAGGCAGAATGGGGCGGACAGATCAAGCTGGTGACGATCAACGCCGACGAAAACTTTAAGCTGGCAAATACCTATCGGCTGACGACGCTGCCCACGCTGCTGCTGGTGGAAGGGGACAGGGTGCTGCATCGGTTTGATCATTTCGCCAGTCGAGACGACATCCGCAATGCCTCCGAGTCTTTCCATGCGGTGCTTGCTTCTCTGCTGGGCAGCTACAGCTACACGGCATAGCACGCCTAGCGAGTTTGCTATACCCCAATTCGTATACTCCAGATATCCTTCGTCGCTGCACGGGTGAGCCTGTGTAGCGATCGCCCTGCAAGTTGCCTCGCAAGTTGCCCCGCAATTACGTCTTTTCAATCCAGCCTCTATACCAGGGCGTTGACGTGAAGCTGCCTGTCTAGAATTCTTCTAAGATTTTTTCTTCTAAGCTTTTTCTAAGCCGCTTCAGCCATTGCCAGCAGCACCTTGCGAATCACCGCTGGCGTAGCCTGGTCAGTCTCAATCACCGTGCCGATTTGCGTCGGCAGGATAAACCGCACCTGGCCCGCCTTCACCTTCTTATCGGTTTGCAGGGTAGCAATGATGTCCTCTAGGTCGAGTCCAGCGGGCAGGCGCGTAGGCAGGCCCGCTTTCTGAATCAGCGCGGTTTGGCGACGGTTAGAGTCTGCATCCCATAGGTTCAGTTGGAGGGCGATCGCCCCTGCCGCCACCATGCCAATGCCCACCGCCTCGCCGTGATTCACCAACTTGTAACCCGTCAGGCTTTCCACTGCGTGCCCAATCGTGTGCCCGTAGTTGAGAATTGCCCGCAGGCCCGCCTCCTTCTCGTCCTTGCTGACGACGTGCGCCTTTGCCTGACAGGATCGCGTCAAGATCGTCTGCATGAGTTCTGGCGAGACATAGCGCTGCTGATCCAGTCGCTTTGCCTGCTCTAGCTGTTGAAACAGGTCGGCATCCCAAATCACGCCATACTTGATCACCTCTGCCATGCCTGCGCGAAACTCACGGGGCGGCAGCGTCGCCAGCACCTCCGGGTCGATCAGCACCAGGCGCGGCTGGTGAAACGCGCCGATCAGGTTCTTGCCGTGGGGATGGTTTACCCCGGTTTTGCCGCCGATGGAGGCATCCACCATCGCCAGCAGCGAGGTCGGCACTTGCACAAACCGGATGCCCCGCAGCCAGGTGGCCGCCGCAAAGCCCGCCATGTCGCCCACCACGCCGCCGCCCAGCGCCACAACCGCCGACGATCGCTCTAGCCGATGGGCCAGCGCCACATCGTAGAGTTTCTGAATCGAACCCAGCGTCTTGTAGCGCTCACCCGCCGGAATCAGCGCGTGGCACACGTCGAAGCCGGCCGCCTCCAGCGAGGCGATCGCCCCTTCGCCATAGCGCCGAAAAATCATCGGGTTCGACACCAGCATCAGCTTGCGCCCCAATCCCAACGGCTGGAGCCAGGCTCCCAATTGCGACAGACTGCCGGGGGCGATCGCCACCTCGTAGGAATTTTGCGGCAGATCCACCGAAATCACAGCGTTCATCAATCCTGCTTCGCTCCGTAAGACTGCCAATAGCCCAGGGTTTCATCTTTGGGCGGGCCCCCTACGGGCGGCGGCACGGCCTGGCCCGCAGCATGGGTCGGCGGCACCCAGCTAATCGGCGGCGACAGCACCTTCTCGGTCGAGCCTCCACCCACCGGGGGGGGCACTGCGTGGGGTAGGGGCTGGGAACCCACGGGCGGCGCAATGCTGTAATCCGACGGGTAGGCCCCCACGGGCGGCGGCAGGGGCTGCTGCTGCGGACGCGAACCAATTGGCGGCGCAACCGCGTATTCCGCAGGCGTAGCGCCAACCGGGGGACGCACAGGCATTCCAGCAGGCTGGGCCCCGTGCGCTCCAACTGGAGGGGCGATCGCATAATCCGACGGATACGCCCCCACCGAGGGCGGCCGGTAATAGTCCACAGGTGCAGCCCCAATCGGCGGTTGCAGCGTTGAGCCAACCGGACGCGACCCGATCGGTGGCCGAATCGTTGCGCCAACAGGAGGTGACCCAATTGGCGGCTGAATCGGCAGATTCGCAGGGGTTGACCCGATCGGCGGCGGCACAGTTGCGCCCATCGGATGCGACCCAATCGGCGGCGGCACAGTTGCGCCCACCGGATGCGACCCAATCGGCGGCTGAATCGGTAGGTTCGCAGGAGTTGACCCGATCGGCGGCTGAATCGGCAAGTTTACAGGAGTCGATCCAATCGGCGGCGGCACAGTTGCGCCCACAGGAGTTGATCCAATCGGCGGCTGAATCGGCGAGTTTATCGGACGCGACCCGATCGGCGGCTGAATCATTTCGCCCACCGGACGTGATCCAATCGGCGGCTGAATCGGTAGGTTCGCAGGGGTTGACCCAATCGGCGGCGGCACAGTTGCGCCTACCGGACGCGACCCGATCGGCGGCGAAATGGGTCGATATTCGATTGGGTAAAGCGGCAGATTCGGAGAGGTCTGATGTGCAGATGCCTGAGCAGGGGGAACAGGCTCCACAGGTGGCGACCACCCCTTCGGCGGCGGAATCTGGTAAGGACCGTTAATCAATTCCACGGGATACCTTTGAAGAGATCTGATAAAGAGATCTGAAGCGCAGCGCCGGGAAAGAAGCTGGGCGATCGCCCCTCTATCCCGACCTGCGAAACCCAACTTGCAAAACCCAACTTGCGAAACGCTGCAATGCGCTTCACTGCGTGTCATGATTTTTGCATATTTCGCAGACCGACTGCACCGACAGACGCAATTCGCCATCAGCGCCATGAGTACTACAAATCCACCGTCCCTCACAGTCGAAACCGTGTGGGCCATCCTCAATGACACCCTCGACGATGCCACCGCCAATCGACTGGTGTGGCACTGCCTGGGCTATCGCCAGCGCGAAGACGGCTCCTGGGACACTGCCGCCGTATCCGAAGACTGGCGCAACGCTTACCCAGAGCCGCCTGACTTTATCGACAGCCGCCCGGCCACCGTCAAGCTGACCCGCTCCATTGCGCCCGAAAACAAGCAGCTTTTGAAAGAGCAACTCGGCTTTGGTGGCTATAAGGTGGGCGAACTCGTGCCCCGCAAAACGCGCCGCGCCACGATTGCCAACTGGCTATTGGGCTACATGAAAGACCAGCAGACCGAGCAGAATCCCTCCGGCTAACTTGCCGCTGTGCAGTCGGCCATTATTCGGGCAAAACTATTCGGGCAAAACTATTCGGGCAAAACGTTGATCTTGCCGCGACAGACCAAGTGGCGATCGCCCAACTCCAGGTCTTGAATCTCCACATCACTGCCCAACTCCAGCGCAAATCCGTCTAAATCGTGCAGCGCCAGCCCGCGCTTTGCCTTGGGCGTAGGCAGCCACTCCGGATTCACCAGATGAAGCTGCTGCCCGTTCGTGGTGCGGAGTCCGGTGCGGATGATGAAGGGAACCGGACTGCCCTGATTGCTCGACACCAGCGCCGCACCCAGCGTCAACAGCCCTGGGGCAACTTTGGCGCGAAAGTCGTCCAGCAAAATCGGCGTTTTGCCATCTGGCGTGACCAGATCCGGCGCGGCTCCCGCCTTCAGCAAATTCAGCAGCAGATCGTTCACCACGCCTGCCAGCAGAGGCCCCTGGAGCGAGTCGTTCAGGTCTTGCTGCGACAGGCGCACTTCTGCCTGCACCGGGACGGCTCGCTCTAGCTGGAGCGGCTTGCCCCGCAAGATTTGCCGAAAGTTGACCTTGATGCCGCGGCCGACCAGGGTGATGCGCTCCAGGTATAGCCCGCGATAGACCACGTTTCGCGCCGAAATCGTGACGCGGGGAATCAGACCCGTGAGCAACTGGCGATCGCCCCCCTCAATCAGCAAATTCAGGTCGTCTACGTGTTCCACCTGCGATCGCAGCCACAGCCGCAGCGCCGGAGTCAGAATCGTGCTAATGATATGGCTCTGGCGCGGCACGGGCAGGTTGCGATCCGGATCGGGCAAACTCGCCGGAGCCTGCGGGTCGAGCGCCGGAGCCTCGTAGTCGGCCGTGGTCGGGTCAGAGGATTGCGGTTGAAAATGGGTCATCGGGCCTACAGATTCGCTTCCTCCAGTGTAGCGCCCGCGTCATCCCCCCCTTCTGTCCACTCTATCCACACCAGAGTAGGGATTGCCCCACCTTTGAAGTTTGAGCGTAGGGTCCAGCCTGTACAACGGATTGAGACGGATTGAGGATGTACAGAAGGGGCGATGATGCGATGATGGGAACGGTATTTTTCCCCTCTTCCCCGCCTGCGCTGACCCATGACCTCGTTCGCGTTTCCCCACCTCCGCCCCTGGCTCCAGCACCTCGACAAGCGCCCGATGCTGAGATGGGGGCTGGTGGCGGCGTGGCTGGGGCTGCTCTGCGGGTTGGGCTTCTTTTGGCAACTGGGCAGCATTGGGCTGGTGGACGAAACCGAGCCACTGTTTGCCGAAGCGACGCGCCAAATGGTGGAAACGGGCGACTGGATCACGCCGTACTTTAACGAAAAGCCTCGATTTGACAAGCCGCCGCTGATCTACTGGCTGATGGCGATCGCCTACAAAACGCTTGGGGTCAACGAATGGGCCGTCCGGCTGCCTTCTGCCCTGTCTGCTGCGGCGCTGGTGGTCTTCGGCTTCTTCACCCTGCTGCGGTTTGGCTATTCCCGACCCGGCTTGTCCGCAAAGGCAGAGCCAGACGGTGAGGAGGCGATCGCCCCATCTCCGCCATCCCCGTCATCCGCCCCATCCCCGCCATCCCTCAAATTCCACTGGTTCCCCGCCGTCCTTGGCTCTGGGCTGATGGCGCTGAACTTGCAGACCATTGCCTGGGCGCGGACGGGCGTTTCGGATATGCTGCTGAGTGCCTGCGTGGGCGGGGCGCTGCTGGCATTTTTCTGGGGCTATGCCGCGTCGCCAGATTCACTGAGGGCAAAAGAGCGCTGGTATCTGGCGTTTTTTGTGCTGTGTGGACTGGGCGTGCTGACGAAGGGGCCCGTGGGCGTGGTGCTGCCGGGGGCGACGGTGGCGGCGTTTTTGCTGTATCTGGGCAACGGGCGAACCGTGCTGAGGGACATGCGCCCGTTGCGGGGCGGGCTGGTGTTTCTGGCGATCGCCCTGCCCTGGTATATCCTCGTCACCCTTGCCAATGGCGACAAGTTCATCAACGCCTTCTTTGGCTATCACAACGTCGAGCGCTTTACCCGCGTGGTGAACCAGCACCGTGCGCCCTGGTATTTCTACGTCGTGGTGCTGCTGGTGGGGTTTGCGCCCTATTCCGCGCATTTGCCTGCGGCGATCGCCCGACTGCGGTTTTGGCGACGGTCGCGCTGGCAGGCAGAAGACCGCCGCACCCAGCTTGGGCTATTTGCGCTGATCTGGGCAGCGGTGATTTTTGGCTTTTTCACCATCGCCGTCACCAAGCTGCCCAGCTATGTGCTGCCGCTCTATCCGGCGATCGCCATTCTGGTTGCGCTGTTTTGGAGTGATCTGCTGCTGCATCGACCCCGCGCTGGCTGGGGCATGGCGCTGAGCCACGGGCTGAATTTGCTGCTGCTGGCGGCATTGGCAATCGCCAGCTACAACAGCGCCCCCTGGCTAGACAGCGACAACGCCGTGCGCGGACTAGAGGAAGCTATCACCCGGTCGGGGCTGCCCATCATGGGCACGGTGATCTGGGGGTTGGCGCTGCTGGGGGCGATCGCCCTGTTAATCCGACGACAGGGGTGCTGGCTGTGGGGCGTAAACCTAGCGGCAATGGCGCTGACGCTGCTGCTGTTTGTGTTTCCGCTGATGGATATTCTGGACATTCATCGCCAACTGCCCCTGCGCCAGCTTGCCGCCGAAATTGTGGAACAGCAGCAGCCCGACGAGCCAATCATGATGGCGGGCTTACACAAGCCGAGTCTGGTGTTTTATGGACATCGACCGATTTTCTTTGCCCAGCGCCAGGAAACGGCGATCGCCTACATTCGTCGCCAGTCTCGCGGCCAGGGCGATCCGCCGTCGATGCTGCTGGTGGGGCTGGGCTACAAAATCGAAGACCTGAACCTGCCACCGGAGCAGATGACGCTGCTGGCCGAAGCGGGCAAGTATGACCTAGTGCGCCTGCAACTGCCCGTGGCGCTGCCGCCGCCCCAGCCCAACTAAACGCTCCCCAACAATCCGCTCAAGACTTGCGGACCCGATCTGCCCTGCCAGAATCACCAGGGCCTTGTCGATGTCGCGGATTTTGATGCTCCGCAGGGCAATGAGCAGGGATTTTAGCAGCGCTACTTCATCATCGGTGAGGTGGGTCGTGGGTTATTCCTCCTCTTTTGAATATATGTACTTATAAGTACCTTACCCTAATTAAAACATAAGGAAATAGCCTTGAATAGAGGCAAGCAGGGATTATTCGCGTGGTTACGAAGAAAAATCAAGTAACGATTGATCTATCCGACGAGATTCGGGACAAGATTAAGGCGATCGCCCCACTCGTTTTACCCACTCGTTTTACCTACTCGTTCTACACTGAGATAACAAGCGAGAGCCAGCGCGATCGCCCCAAATCACCATAGATCATCTGCCAGTCCTACCCCATCTCGCCTTTTCAAACACCCTTGACCGCTCTTAAAAACGAGTCTCCGTCGGGTTCCCCAAGCCTTTCCCAAACTGAGTTGCGGCCCATCGTGCGATCGCAACTCCAGCTATTGCTAGAAGCCAACAACCTGCCAGAAGCCAAAGCCCTGCTCGCGCCCGCACAGCCGGCCGACATTGCCGAAGCAATCGAGGATTTGCCCAACCCTCTACAGGCGATCGCCTTTCGCCTGTTGCCCAAAGACGAAGCCATTGAGGTGTACGAATACCTCGACCTAGAGGTACAGCAATCGCTGATCGAAGAGTTTCGCGGCCAGGACGTGCTGGATATCGTGGAGCAGATGTCGCCCGACGACCGCGCCCGCCTGTTCGACGAGCTGCCCGCTAAGGTCGTGACGCGGCTATTGTCGCAGCTTAGCCCCAAGGAGCGTGGCGCAACGGCCCTGCTGCTGGGCTATGAACCGGGCACCGCTGGGCGCATCATGACCCCCGAATACATTTCCCTAGAGGAAGGGTGGGACGCAACCCAGGCGCTCGCGCACATCCGCAGCCTCGCCCGCGCCAGCGAAATGATCTATTACCTCTACGTCACGGACAGCTCCCGGCGGCTGACGGGCATCCTCTCCCTGCGCGACCTGGTGGTAGCCCAGCCAGAGCAGACCATCGGCGACATTATGGTGCGCGAGGTGGTCAGCGTGCAAACAGACACAGCCCAAGAAGACGTGGCGCGGCTGATCCAGCGGTACGACTTTTTGGCGCTGCCCGTGGTGGATGCCGAGCGACGGCTGGTGGGCATTGTCACGGTAGACGACGTGCTGGATGTGCTGGAGGCTGAGGCCACGAAAGAGATCTACCAACTGGGCGGCGTGCAGTCGGGCGATGCCAGCTATTTTCAGACCAATCTGCTGACGGTGGCACAGCGGCGGGTGGTCTGGCTGCTGGTGCTGCTGATTACCAATACGGGGACGAGTGCCGTGATTCGCAGCCAGCAGGACGTACTGGAGCAGGTGGTAGCCCTGACGGCGTTTATCCCGCTGCTGATTGGCACGGGCGGCAACGTGGGCGCACAGTCGTCTACCGTCATCATTCGCGGGCTGAATACTGACGAACTGCGCTCTACTAAACCCTGGGCGGTGATAGGACGAGAGGCGATCGCCGGGGCGTTTCTGGGCATCATGCTAGGCGCGGTAGTGCTGCTGTGGGCGTATCTGTTGCAGGGAAATCTCGTAGTGGCGATCGCCGTCGGTACGAGTCTGGTGAGCATTTCCGTCTTGGCTTCAGTGGCGGGTTCTAGCCTGCCCTTCCTGTTCCAGCGGCTGGGGTTCGACCCCGCCCTCATGTCGGCCCCGTTCATCACCACGTTTGTTGATGTCCTCGGCGTGATGATTTACTTAAACGTGGCTCGGCTGATCCTCAAGCTGTAGCAGAGTTGGAGAAGAAGGGTTGAGAAGAAGGGTTGATTAGATGCCTCCGAATCTTCAGTTTTTTTTGAAGAACGGAATCTAGCATCAGCGCAAGACCCAGAAGCCTGCGAGATTGGTGCAATATGAAAGGGGAAGAGTAAGCTTTGGGCCAGTCATATAGCCTGCAACTGACTTGCCCAGTAGGATTAGGACTTACGCAGTTGAACGATTTCTCGCGGGCGCAGCCCGCGAGAAATCGTTCAGAACCTAGAAAGATTATCGCAAGTGCGTAAGTCCTGAGGATAGGAAACACGTTGAGCATGGGGGATAAAGTCGGGCTTTGCAAATTACGTTTTTGGGAACCAGTTCGGGGGTGCCAACGCGATCGCGCAATGTGTCGAGCATCGCGCTGCAACTGCCGCAGCGGGCAGAAACCTGGCTGTTTGACTGTGGCGAAGGCACTCAGCATCAGATTTTGCGGAGCGATATCCGCATCAGCCAGATCAGCCGCATTTTTATTACCCATATGCACGGCGACCACATCTACGGGCTGATGGGGCTGCTGTCGAGCATTGGGCTGGCGGGCAACCCCACGCGCATCGATGTCTATGGCCCGCCAAAGCTGGATGACTATTTGCGGGCCTGCGGCCGCTATTCCCAGACCCACTTCTCCTATCCTGTCAAGGTTCACACGGTCGAACCGGGTGTGGTGTTTGAAGATGCCGAGTATGTGGTGAGCTGCGAGGCGCTGACGCACCGCGTTCCAGCCTTTGGCTATCGCGTATCAGAAAAAGACCGACCCGGCCGCTTCAACATAGAGCAAGCCGAGGCACTGGGCATTCCCTCTGGCCCGCTCTATGGTCGGCTGAAACGGGGGGAAGTGGTGACGCTGCCCGACGGCCGCCAGATCAATGGCGCAGACCTCTGCGGCGAGGTGCAGATCGGGCGCAAGTTTGTCTATTGCACAGATACCATTTACTGCGACAGTGCGGTGGAACTGGCGCGGGATGCCGATGTGCTGGTTCACGAGGCGACGTTTGCCCATCAAGATGCCGAACTGGCCTATCAGCGGCTCCATTCCACCTCCACAATGGCGGCACAGGTGGCGCTGAATGCGGGCGTGCAGCAGCTCATCATGACCCATTTCAGCCCGCGCTATGCCCCTGGAAATGCGATCGCCCTCGAAGATTTGCTCACCGAGGCCCGCGCTATTTTCCCAAACACCCTTATGGCACAAGATTTTTACACTCACGAAATTCCGCGCCGCCGCCCCGCTGCCCTCACGGCCAGTCGCCGCCCTCCATCCCCGTCCCGACGCTAACCCAGCCACTGAATCTCTCAACCATTCGTCCTTCAAACCCAAAATCCAAAACCCAAAAATCCAGATTCATTTAGGACCTACGCAGTTGGACGATTTCTCGCGGGCGCAGCCCGCGAGAAATCGTCCAAAACCCAGACAACTTATCGCAAGTGCGTAAGTTCTGTCATTCTATTTCTCGTTCGGGCTTACTATAGAGTCTGAGGTTTTGGGCAACCGCTTGACACATCTACGAAACCATCTCCGTCCGCTGCCATTTCCTACCCCCAGGCTGCCTGTGCGTCGCATGATCGCCCCCACCGATTTGCTTTGGGCCCTGATCGGGTTGGTGTTGACGATTGGCGGCACGTTTCTTCGGGCTTCGATTACCAATGCCCCGTGGGAGTGGGCACACAGCGGACTGCAAACGCACTCGCTGGGGGTGACGTTTCAGCTTGGGGCGGTGCTGCTGGCGGGGTGTCTGGGGGGGCGCAACGCAGCAGCCATGTCTCAGATTGCCTACGTGCTGCTGGGGCTGACGTGGTTCAATATCTTCGCCCAGGGCGGCGGGCTGGAGTATATTCATCGTCCCAGCTTTGGCTATTTACTGGGGTTCATCCCTGGTGCGTGGATTTGTGGAGCGCTGGCGTTTCGCGTACCGCCCCGGCTGGAGTCGCTGGCCTTTAGCTGCCTGTGTGGGCTGGTGACGGTGCATCTGGTGGGCATGGCCTATTTGGCGATCGCCCATTCCAGCAACTGGCTCCTGGCTCCCACGCTGCCACTGGGCCAGCTTCTCATCCTGCATTCCCTCCAGCCACTCCTGGGGCAACTGGCAATTTTGTGCGCCGTCACGGTCGTCTCCTTTGCCCTGCGACGTCTCTTGTTCTACTGATACAAATCTAAATTTCTGCAAACTGACCCCTCGCCTGACGGCACTCCGCTTCTCTCTGGCTGCGCTTGACTTAACTAAATGACCATGCCGATTAAAAACTTTCTCTTTTGGGCAGCAGCCGTGTTGGGGGTCGTCTTTGACCAGATCACCAAGATGGCGATCGCCCAAAATATGACGCTCACCGATCCACCCCAAACTATCCCGCTCTGGGCCGGCGTGTTTCACATCACCTACGTCACCAACAAAGGCGCGGCCTTTAGCTGGTTTAGCGAAGACGGAAGCTGGCTGCGCTGGCTGTCGCTGGGGGTCAGCCTGGCCCTGGCAGCGCTGGCAATTTGGGGGGCACGGCTGCCTCGCTGGGAGCAGTTGGGCTACGGGCTGATCATGGCAGGCGCAGTTGGCAACGGCATCGACCGCTTCATGCTGGGAGAAGTGATCGATTTCCTAGACTTTCGCCTGATCCGGTTCCCCATCTTCAACTTTGCCGATGTCTTCATCAACCTGGGCATCCTCTGCCTGCTCTTCGTCGCCTTCGGCCCCAGCAGCAGCGACAAAAAATCCTGAACACCCAGCGCATCACCTTCCTTCTTCGGTTTTCCTTCTTCGTCAAAACTTTCGCACTTGCGATAAGCTCTTGGGTTTTGGACAATTTCTCGCGAGCGCAGCCCGCGAGAAATTGTCCAACTGCGTAAGTCCTATTCATTTTTCCTTCTTCGTTCTTCCTTCTTCCTTTTTCGTTCTTCCTACCCCCTTCCGCCGATCCCCCACTGTGTCATAATCATTTACATAAATTCTCATCTTGGCCAGGGGAGGCCCGTAGAGCGATGAGTGGTGCAGAAAGCAGTGCAGAGGCAATCGATCCAAGGACGCTCGACCGCCACGAGTGCGGCGCTTGCGGCTATATCTATGAGCCAGTCAAAGGCGATAGCCTGGGCAAAATTGCAGCCGGAACCCCGTTTGAAGACCTACCGACCGACTGGCGCTGTCCCGTTTGCGGGGCCCGCACCGCTCGGTTTACAAACATCGGGCCAGCAGGCAGCCCCTCTGGCTTTAAGGAAAACCTGGGCTACGGATTTGGCGTCAACACGCTCACACCGGGTCAGAAGAATTTGCTGATTTTTGGTGGGCTGGCGATCGCCGTTCTGTTTTTCCTCAGCCTCTACGGCTTGCAGTAGGAGAAGCTTGGAGTCACATATAGCGACTCTGCTCTGGCGACTCCACTCAACAAGTCCGCTTCAGAGGTATTCCAGTCCCAAACCCCTCAGTGAAACTCCTATTCAACGTTAGCCAACGCGCACAGCGCCCAACAGTTCGATGAATCGACTTCTCCTCTCCTTCCGACGCATTCTCATTTTGCTGGCGGTTCTGGCTCTGTCTACCGGATGCTCCCGGGGCTACCTGCCATCCACGAGTTTTAACCCCTGGCAGGTGGTCGAGCTGCCAACTACTGCGACGCTCTCAGACGTGGCGTTTGTTGGCAATTCGCCTCACGGCTGGCTGGTAGGCAAATCGGCAACGCTGCTGGAAACGCAGGACGGTGGAAAAACCTGGGAACTGCGATCGCTCGATCTGGGCGATGACCTGTCCTACAGCTTCACATCCGTCAGCTTTGCTGGAGAGGAAGGCTGGATCGCGGGGCAACCCTCAATCTTGCTGCACACGACCGACGGCGGCAAGTCCTGGCTGCGGGTGCCGCTGAGCGCCCAGCTACCGGGTTCGCCAAACACGGTAAAAGCGCTCGGTCCTAAGACCGCTGAAATGACCACTGATATCGGAGCCATCTACCAAACCAAAGACGGCGGACGCTCTTGGCAGGCATTGGTGCAGGAAGCAGTCGGCGTGGTTCGCAACATCTCTCGGTCGGACGATGGGCGCTATGTGGCGGTTTCGGCCCGTGGAAACTTCTACTCCACCTGGGAACCGGGTCAGGATGCCTGGCAGCCACACAATCGAACCAGTTCTCGCCGATTGCAGAATATGGGCTTTGCCAAAGATGGTCGGCTCTGGCTGCTGGCGCGGGGTGGGCTAGTGCAGTTCAGCGATTCTGAAGATTACGAAGCCTGGGGAGAGCAGGTCGCGCCGGAGTTTGCTACAAGCTGGGGCTTGCTCGATCTGGCCTATCGAACCCCTGACGAGATTTGGGTCGCGGGCGGCAGCGGCAACTTGCTTTACAGCGGCGATGGTGGACAAACCTGGCAAAAGGATCGCGCGGTCGAAGACGTGCCTTCCAATTTCTACAAAATTGTGTTTGACTCACCGGAGCGTGGTTTCATTCTCGGCCAGGAGGGCAACCTATTGCGCTACGATGCAGACGCGGCTGCCAAAGCAGCTTAGCCAACGCAGTTTGATCGAATGCTGAATCTAATATCGAATCTATCGCGATGAGCAAGAGATGGCTTTACGAGGTTGTGACTCTTCCCCTGCTCTCGTATGATAAAAGTTATGATTTCGTAGTTTCTTTGGGAGGGATCTGAATGGCTGGCAGCACTGGAGAACGTCCATTCTCAGACATTGTTACAAGCATCCGGTATTGGGTAATTCACAGCATTACCATTCCGGCTTTGTTTATTGCTGGATGGCTGTTTGTCAGCACGGGTTTGGCCTACGACGTGTTCGGCACACCGCGTCCGAACGAATACTTCACGCAAGAGCGTCAAGAAGTGCCCATTGTGCAAGATCGGTTCACGGCAAAAGAGCAAATCCAGGAATTTTTGAAGTAGCAAGCGACAGTTTATTATGACGAGCAACAATCCCAATCAGCCTGTTTCTTACCCTATTTTTACCGTTCGCTGGCTGGCGGTTCACACGCTAGCCGTTCCCTCAGTGTTCTTCCTGGGGGCGATCGCCGCAATGCAGTTTATCCAGCGATAGGAGAGCAACATGGAACGCACACCGAATCCCAACAATCAGCCTGTCGAGCTAAACCGCACGTCCCTCTATCTGGGTCTGCTGCTGGTGTTCACGGTTGGTATTCTTTTTTCTAGCTACTTCTTTAACTAGGGCGATCGCTTGTTAGCCGAAATGAGTTTTCATACCTGCTAACAAGCTGTTCTAGTATCCAACTTTCAGATTCGATTTTGCTGTGTTTTTGGTCAGGTTAGGAGAGTTTCGGAGAGGCATTATGTTGTCAAATGGCAGAATTCCGCTGTGGGTTGTCGGGACGATTGCGGGCCTTGGCGTGATTGCAATCGTGGGTCTGTTTTTCTATGGTGCCTACGCAGGCATTGGTTCTTCGATCTAGAAAAATCGACTCTAGAAAAATTGACTGAGAAAAGTTGACGAAAGTTGACGGTTGAAGCACGCCTTGATGCGGCAGGTTTCTGATCAGAATTTCTCTTGAATATTTGTCTTGAATCGTAGGCTCCAGTTGGCGGCATCGCTGCAATACTGGAGCCTTTTTGTGTGAAATCTCTGGCATGAATCCAGTGTGGAACGTGACCCGTGTGGAGCGTGACTGATTGCGATTTTGGATTTTGGATTGCTGGTGAAGTGTCTGTAAGTCCTATGTGAAATTTGCTGGGAACGGACGGGCGGTTGAATGCGTCTCGGTCACTTTCTGAAATCGGTGAAATGCTCGTTATTGGGTTGAATTTGGAGTTGAATTGTCAATCCTGTCTCGATCCTGTCCCGATAGGAATTTTCCTGAGGCGAAGAACTGAGTAGTGCGATCGCCCCGTTTCTCACCCGCCTCGTTCTCGCTATCCAGCCTGCAACAAGCCTGCGACAGTCCTGCAACCGTCCAAATTTTACCGCTGCCGTTCTTGCCGTTCCCTCCCGTGAGCCAGAGTTCCCCTCGTCAGAATTTGACCTTTAATCAGCAGAGCTACCTGCGGCTCAAGCTGGCGCTGAGCCTGAATCTGCGCCGACAGGTATTTATCGCCGTATGCGATGATCTGCCCCTGCGCGATCGCCTCGCGTCCCAACTCCAGGCAGATTTCTCCAACCCGTCGCCGATTCACCAAGGCGATCGCGCTTTTTGGGAAGTGGGAGAACGCCGCTATCCCCGGCTGGTGACGCTCGATCTCAACCTGTCTGACCCAAATCCGATTGTGCAGGTGGCGCAATGGCTAGCAGATTCGCCGCCGCCGATGAATGGCAAACGGCGATCGCCCGTACCCGCCTTTCAGTTTTTGGGGATCGAGCAACTCACGCGCCAGTCTCCGACCACTCAGCGCATGTTCATCACCCGTTTACAGGGCATCGAGCGCAGCCTACCCGTGCTGGATTCTAGCCTGCTATTTTGGATGCCACAGCCCTGGTTTCGGCTGTTGCCCCAGTCGGCGCTGGAGTTTTGGCGCTGTCGAACGGGCGTGTTTGAGTTTGTTGGGGAGCCGACCCCGCGCCCACCAAGAACGATGACCCCCATCGTCAGCACAGCCCCCGCAGCCCAACGCCCGCCCAGCCCGTCGCCCAATCCGTCACCCAATTCACTGTCCAATAGCGCCGCCTCTTCTCCACCTGCGGCTCGCGCTGTGACACAACCCACGCCCCAAAAAGCCCCGCCCGCTGCACAGGCACCTGCCAAGGTAGACGTAGCCCAAAAAGTTGAAAAAGTTGAGACACCGAGCGCCAAAGCGCCAGAATCCAAACAACCCGCCGAGGCTGGCACAAGTCCTCCTGTGAATCCCTGGGCGATCGCCCCGTCTGCTCCACCTGCGGCCCCGACTGGAACGGTTCGCCCCGTCTCGCCTGCGAACCCCTCTGCAAAGTCCCCAGCGGCCTCATCAGCCCGCCCTGCGGCGATCGCCAAACCGCCTGCATCCCCAGTGGCCGCCCCGCCGACTGCCTCGTCTGCTGCTGCCAAACCGTCGTCTAGCCTCGTTTCTGGCTCGTTTCGGCTAGATGCCGCGCAGACTCCGACTCCCTCCTCGGTTTCCGTTGGGCGATCGCCTGCGACATCGGCGGCCATCGGAAAACCGCCAACGCCTCCAGCAGACTCGTCAGCCAGCCCACCGCCCCCCACCCCGCCCCAGCCGCCACTGGCTAACCTAGCCCCGCCGACCGATCCCGACGCGCAGATCACTCGATTGCTGGAGCAAATTGCCCATCTGCATCGACAGTCGGCCTCAGCGGCTCAATTGCAGGACGCTTATCGCACGCTGGGGGATGCCTATCGCGATCGCATTGAGCAGGGCGATACCAGTCTGCCCACCCTGATGGCTGCGCTGCAAGCCTACGAGCAGGTGATGGTGCACCTGCCGGATAAATCGCCATTGTGGACTGATTTGCTGAATGACGTGGGCAATCTCTGCTGGCTGCTGTCGCGCAACTCGTCTGCCCCTGACCAAGTGTTGCCAAACCTGCGGCAGGCGATCCAGTCCTACCAACTCGCGCTCAAGAAGCTGGACACCCACACCCAGGCCCAGAGCTATCCCATGCTGCACAACAACCTGGGAGCAGCCTACGCCGATTTGGCCCGCTACGAGCAGCCCGTTGAGAATTTACAGAAATCGGCGCAATCCTACCGAGAGGCGCTGCGCTATCGGGATGCCAGCAGCGATCCTGCCCGCTACGCCTCGACGCAGAATAACCTGGGCACGACTTACTGGAATCTGGCACAGCACCACCAGCCCAAAGAGTCCCTGAAGCGGGCGATCGCCGCCTATCAGGAAGCGCTGAAACATCCCAATAGCCAGCCGCCGCTGAGCTACGCCATGATCCAAAACAACCTGGGCACGGCGCTGTGGAGTTTGGCGCAGATCGAGCAGCCAGAGGTCTACCTGCCCAAGGCGATCGCCGCCTATCGTCAATCGCTTCAGCAGCGCACCCTGGATGCGGCTCCAGCCGCCTTTGCCGCCACGCAAAACAACCTGGGCACGGCCCTCTGGCATCTGGCGCTGTGTCTGGGCGATCGCCCCCAAGAGCAGCTTCAAAAGCTCCAGGCAGCCATCCAGGCTTACGAAGCCGCATTGCAGGGCGTAGCAAAGCTTGAAGCGCTATCCAGCCCAGCCATGCTCAGCTTTGACCCCGCCACCACACACAACAACCTCGGCCTTGCCTATTTCCACATTGCCACCCAGGTTCCCCGGCTCTTGGGCACTGCGCCAGAGGTTGCCCCCCTCGAAAAAGCGCTGCACCACCATCTCCAGGCCGCCACCCGATGGCAGCACCAGCCGGAACTGCGGCAAGCGGCGATGCAGAGCGTGTTGCAAACCCTGAAAGCCTTTTACGAACTGTTTGGAACGGCAGGGCAAAATCAGGCGCTCTCGACCGTACCTGCCCACTTGCTACCCGAACTCTTGCCCCGCCTATAGTTCCGCTGTGTTAAGCAGCCTGTAGGACGCAATCTGTAGCATTCGTGTAGCACGCAGCCTGCAAGAACCATACGTCCAGTCCATACTTTTCCATAAGGACACCACTTGCTTTTTCTCCTATCGTTGAAAGCGCCAGGACTTACGCACCTGCGATACGTTTTCTGGGTTTTGGACGGTTTCTCGTGAGCTGCGCCCGCGAGGAGTCGTCCAACTGCATAAGTCTTAAGCGTTAAGGGATGCCAACCAATTGGGTTAATAAACCCATCGACTGACTTTGCTGCGGCATCACTCAAGCTAAAATCCATAGACGACTTTAGGAGAACCATAGGAGAACATGGTGCAATGATGAAACGCTTCACATCGTTCAAGTCTGCCAAGTCTCGGTCTGCTAATTCTGCAAACCCTACTGAAACGACCACTCCAAAATTTAAGACTCTAACCCACCCAGGCGCATTAGCCAATGGTTCAGGCACATTGGGGCTGCGCTGGCTGGGACGAGGCGGGGCGATCGCCCTCCTGTTGGCCACAGCCGCCTGCCAACCGCCTACGCCGACCAGTAGCACGTCTAGCCCAGCCGCCAGCCCAGCCACAGGCGGATCGGGTGCGCTGAAACTGGGGACGCTGTTGCCTGTCACGGGCGACCTGGCTCAATATGGACAGCCCATGCAAGATAGCGTCGGGTTCTTGGTGGAAACCGTCAATGCCTGTGGAGGCGTGATGGGGCAACCCGTGCAACTGGTGTCTGAGGACGACCAGACTGATCCAGCCGCAGGTGCATCGGGCATGACCAAGCTGGCCGAGGTGGATCGAGTCGGCGCAGTGGTGGGCGCGGCCGCCAGTTCCGTCTCCAGCGCTGCTGTGGATATCGCAGTGCGAAATCAGGTCGTGCAAATCTCCCCCTCCAGCACCAGTCCTGTATTTACCGAGCGGGCGAAGAAGGGAGAATTTAACGGCTTTTGGCTGCGAACTGCGCCCCCCGACACCTTCCAGGGTGACGCGCTAGCCCAACTCGCCAATCAGGAAGGCATCAAAACGATCGCCATCCTCGCCATCAACAATGACTACGGCAACGGACTCGTCCAGTCCTTTGTGCCTGCCTTCAAAGCCTTGGGCGGCACGGTCGTCAACGAATCCAACCCCACCAAATACGCCCCCAACGCCACCAGTTTTGACTCGGAAGTGGGCAGCGCCTTTGGCAGCAAACCCGATGCCGTGCTGATCATTGCCTATCCCGAATCGGGCAGCATCATTCTCAAAGCTGCCCAAGAGCAGGGCTTCCTCGACGGCACGACCAAGGTGCTTTTCACCGACGGCATGAAGACCGACAACCTGGCGGAACTGGTCGGCAAGACGGCCGACGGCAAGTTCATCGTGACGGGCATGATGGGCACGGCCCCCAGCGCAGGTGGCCCAGGGCTAAACGACTTCCGCGATCGCTACCGAGAAAAGTTCAACCGCGATCCACAGGTCTATGACCCCAATAGCTGGGACGCGGCGGCGCTCCTTGTTCTGGCAGCAGAAGCAGCCAAGAGCGGCAGTGGCCCCGCCATAAAAGACAGTATTCGCAGCGTGTCTAACCCCCCAGGTGAACAAACGACCGACATCTGCACAGCGCTGGCCCTTGTTCGCGAGGGCAAGGACGTAGACTTTCAGGGGGCAAGCGGCAGCCTGGACTTTGACGAGCAGGGTGACGTGGTGGGCAGCTACGACGTTTGGACGGTTAATGATGCCGGACAAATCGAGGTCAAGTCCACGATTAACGTCGGCGGATAAAATTGGCGGGTAGCGTCGCCAGATAGCGCCCGACGACCTCGGTTCACCCGGAAAAAGACTTTGCCTGAACCCAATGCAGCGATGAAGGCATGGAGGGTTCAGGCAAAGCCTAAATGGTCGGTATATTGCCAGAGTCGGTATATTGCCAGATATTGCCAGTATTTGGAATTCTGAAGGCTTGGCTGAAGATCCTTAGCCCAAGACATCAGCCCAAGACATCGAGCCAAGAGCGATCCAGGGTGGAACGAGCTCAGCAGCCCTTCTCAAGCAGCCCTTCTCAAAAGAGATGCAAAGAGATATGGCAAAGTCAGACCCGCACACGCTGACAGGGCTGAGGTGCTTTGAAATCCTCGAAAGCCAGTTAAAACCTGGAGGCTAAAACTTAGCTGCCTGCGGAAACCAACTTGCGCTGCTTTTCAATTTGGAGCTGCTGGAGCAGGGCCTCGGCCTCGGCGCGGAGGTGCAACAGCTCAAGCTGATGGGCTTTGTCGTAGGGAAGCTTGTTCAGCTCTGGAGCGGGGGCGGCTGAAACAAGACTGCGATCGCTCTCAACTGCGGGGTTATCTAGCATAGCTCGGTCACCAACGTTACCAACTACAACGTCACCAACTACAACGTCACCAACAATGGGAGAAACAGACGCATCCACAGAAACATTCACTGCTTGACCAGTAGAAACCTGATCCAAAGACAGATGCAAAGTTGCGCTAGTCATTTGTACTCACTCACACCATTAAGTAATCTTAACTTAGTGCTAAAGATCGATCCTAGTCAAATCATTGATGCACCCACCGCAGAATGTGGCAGTTTGGGCACTGGTCAGCGTCCCGACCAAACGGCAGCGCGATCGCACTCAGTTGCGCCTGTTCTGACGGGTTACGCAGCAAGCCCTCTGCGGGTAGACTTGAGATCCATCCCCCATTTCGCTCTGTTCCTCATTTCACTCCAATTGTGCGATCGCCTTGTGCGATTGCCTTGTGCGATCGCACACTCGCTGAACATGCCTTCCTCAGACCGCTTTTTCAAACTGCTTTTTCAAATCGAGCCTGAGTCTGAATCGAGTCCGAGTCTGATGAAGCCTCAGCCACTATAGGCGAAAATGGGAATCTTGAAACGAGTTTTGTAGCACCCTTTTAGAGATAGCCTTTTGAACACAGCGTCTAGATTCAGTAGTCCGAGCTTTTTGGAGCGGGGTTGAGACTGAAATACTAAATCTCAGTCTGAATCTCAATCTGAATCTTCAAAATTGACCTTCCAGCTAAAAGACTCCTGTTTTGCCCAATTAGTTGCCTGAAACCAACGCCACTTTTCGATAAAACTGCTTTTCAGCAAAACCGCTGCTTTTCAGCAAAACCGCTTTTCACCGCTTTTCAAACTTACGCTCAGTGATATTGCCGTGACCCTGACTTCTGATTCTCATCTGGTTCAACCTGTTGATCGACCTGCAAGTTCTGCCAGCAGCGCAGCTGCCTGGGGCGGGCTGATCGAAACCTATCGCCGCTATCTGCCCGTGACGGCGCAAACGCCCGTGGTGACGCTGCTAGAGGGCAATACGCCGCTGATCCCCGTGCCGGCGATCGCCCAAGAGATTGGTCGCGGCGTGCAGGTGTTTGTCAAGTACGACGGGCTGAACCCGACGGGCAGTTTCAAAGACCGGGGCATGACCATGGCCATTTCCAAAGCCAAGGAAGCCGGAGCCGAAGCGGTGATCTGTGCCAGCACGGGCAATACCTCCGCTGCGGCCGCCGCCTACGCTAGACGGGGGGGGCTGCGTCCCTTTGTGCTAATTCCCGATGGCTATGTGGCGGTGGGCAAGCTGGCCCAGGCGCTCCTCTATGGCGCAGAAGTGCTAGCGATTCAGGGCAACTTTGACCGGGCGCTGCAAATTGTGCGCGACATGGCAGAGCATTACCCAATTACGCTGGTGAACTCGGTCAATCCCTACCGCCTAGAGGGGCAAAAGACCGCTGCCTTTGAAATTGTAGACGTGCTGGGCACTGCGCCCGACTGGCTCTGCATTCCCGTCGGCAACGCGGGCAACATCACCGCCTACTGGATGGGCTTTTGCCAATATCACCAGGAAGGCAAGTGCGATCGCCTGCCCCGGATGATGGGCTTTCAGGCGGCGGGCGCATCGCCCCTGGTCAGCGGGGCCCCAGTTCCCCATCCCGAAACGCTGGCCACCGCAATCCGCATTGGCAACCCCGCAAGTTGGGAAAAGGCGATCGCCGTCCGAGATGCCAGCCAGGGCGAGTTCAACGCCGTCACCGACGAAGAAATTTTGGCCGCCTACCGCCTGCTGGCCAGCCGCGAGGGTATTTTCTGCGAACCCGCCAGCGCCTCTTCTGTGGCGGGCCTGCTCAAGGTAAAAGATCGCGTGCCTGCGGAAGCTACTGTCGTCTGCGTCCTCACAGGAAATGGGCTAAAAGACCCCGACACCGCCATCAAGCATTGCGAAAACCAGTTCAAAGGCGGCATTGCGCCGGAGTTGGAGGCCGTCGCGCAGGCAATGGGATTTTAGGAATTTGATCGATTGCGATTTTGGATTTGCGGTGAGGAACTTTAAGCGACTCTTGTTCTCCTGCTCACCACGCAGGAGAACTCGACGGTTTACCCATGCCCTCAGCGGGTTAATCCAATCGCTTGGCCCAATATTCGTCCAGATACAGCCGCAAAAAGTCTCGTGCTGCCGTCGGATTGAGCGTGTCCAACGCCGCCACAATCGCAGGAATTGATTCTGCGGTAGGATCTCGCGTTTCGTTAAACCAATTGTTGACCGTGCCACGACTAATGCCCATCGTTACGGCCAGGCGATTTTGGCTAATGCCATAGGTGGTTAGAACAGTTCTTAGCGCGTTGCCTGCTTTACCCATGCCCTCATCGTGTCAGAGGGTTTTGACGGAGTAAATGTCCCCAACTGGAGACAAATAGGCTATGATTGCGGATGTCACCAATTGGATACATCGCTCTATGGCAGGAGAATTCCCTACTGATGAACCCACGCCCCGTGCCGCCAAAGCCTGTTCCCATTACAACAAGATGATTTTAGTTGGCGCACCGGACTGGGTGAGCGGCACGATCGCCCGCCCGCACAGCGCTGGCATTGCCCATGTCCGGGACTGGAGCCGTTTAGTGCCTACGCAAAATCCGGGCGAAGTGATGAGTCTTTTGCAAAGGCCGCACCGCATGAGTGACTAAAGGCAACTGTGCAGCCAAAGGTTCAGCCAACTGTGCAGCCAACTGTGCAGCCAACTGTGTAGCGAAAGGAAGACTGTGCGATCGCCCCGGATATTTGCCGTCCCTAATATTTGCCGTCCCTAATATTTGCCGCCCCGGATATTTGCCGTCCCTAATATTTGCCGCTATTTGCCGCTCCTGCATCGTTGAGGTTCCGGTTTAAGGGCGATCGCGCTCCTGCCCAGCTTCAGGGTTTAAACGGGCTAAGATCGGTTCGACGGGCAATTTGACGAACGGCGTTTACAAGAATTCTGTCGTGATGAAGCGGGCGAGGCGGGGCTATCTGGTCGATGCGGCGGGGCGATCGCTCCCTAGCGTCAGCACGATTCTCAACGCTACCAAGCCGCCAGAGGCACGAGAGGCGCTGGCAAAATGGCGCGATCGCCTGGGGGCAGAGGAGGCAGGACGCATCGCCACCGCTGCCAGCCGTCGGGGCAGTCAGACCCACGCCCACATCCGCCGCTATCTGGCAGGCGAACATCCCACCTGTCCTGATGCAGTGCGCCCCTACTGGGAAAGCCTGGAGCCGATTGTTGCAGAAATCCAGAACGTGCGGCTGCTAGAAGCGCCCGTGTTTCACTATGACCTGGGCTATGCAGGCAAAGTGGACTGCGTAGCCAGCTATCGCGGCGTGCCCTGCGTGCTGGACTGGAAAACGGGCGATCGCCCTAAGGGCAGTATCGAGCGGCTGTATGACGGCCCACTGCAACTGGCGGCCTACTGCGGCGCGGTGAACCATTACTGCGAAGCCGAGAAGATTCACATCCGCGAAGCCATGCTGGTAGTGGCCATTCCCCATCAGCCCGCCGAGGTGTTCTGGTTTGAACCGGGGGCGATCGCCCAATACTGGGGCCAGTGGCAGCGGCGCGTAGGGGAATACTATCGGCGCATGGGGTCGAAATAGCCGAAAAATAGCGGCGATCGTCCTTCCGCAAAGAGCATGAATTGATGATGTACTGACCAACACTTTATTTCAGTGCTGAAAGTTTGGTTAGATTATCAAGGTGCGTCTGCAAACCGAGAATTTACGGAGAAACCTTGAAAGAGAATTACCTGAGTCCATTCTCTGGGCAGAGGGAGATAGTTCAACCTCCAGTTATTGAGAATACTCTCAATTGGCTCCAGTAGCAGATCCGTGAAATTGCGGATACACTCAGGAAAGGGCGATCGCCCCAAAAAGTCCGATCCTAGACCTTTGTCAGGCTATTTCGTTCGATAGTCCGTGTTCTTTAAAGTCCCTTCTTTTTTTCGCCAGTTTGCAGACTTTTTCTAGCGCATACTGGTCAAAGTATTGCGAAGAGGTCGATCCATACAGAAGGGGGTGGGGGGCATTTGCCGATTAAGAGTTGAAGCGTAGTATTGTTTAGACTGATAGTAACGCTTTTCAAAAATTAAATTCATAAGTGTATAGCTGTGGTGAGCGATGATGCAGAATTTAAACGTTTCCACTCACGAAGCTCCCTTGATGGGGGAACCCGCACTCCAGCTTGTTTCATCGGTTCGCTCGTTCCAGCGCAAAGATTTGCTCCCGCTCGAGCCGGATAGCGTTTGGTCGATCGAGCAAGGAATTGTGCGAACGCTAACCTGGGATGAGGAAGGGCGCACGATTGGGCTGGGCTTTTGGGGACAGGGCGATGTGTTGGGTTTGCCGCTGTCGCCGATTTCGCCCTACCAGGCCGAATGTGTTACCCCGGTCAAAGTCGTGAAACTGTCGCTTGAAAGTCGGCATCTCCAGGAGGGGCTGATCCGCCGCGCCCGCAAGAGTGAAGAGTTGCTGACGATTGTGCATCAGCCCTCCGTGGTAATGCGACTGTTGCAGCTTTTGGAATGGCTGACGACCCATTTTGGGCAGCCTGTGCCGGGTGGGCGATCGCTCGACGTACTGCTGACCCATCAAGAACTCGCAGAAACCATCAGCACCACCCGCGTCACCGTAACTCGCCTGCTGAGCCAGCTAGAGCAAGAAGGCAAAATCGAGCGATCGCAGCGCAACTTGACGCTATTAGCGCCCAACTCCTGAGGAACCGAATCCCAGGGCTATTGCAGAGAAAACGGAGATTGCACCGTCAGGCTCAGATCTGTGCGGGGTTCCACCACCAGCACCTCGACCCGGCGATTCCGGCGAATCAGCAGTTCAGCCGCTGCACCAATGCCTGCACCTGCCAGCACCTCTACAACCTGCACGCTGCCAAACACTTCCGCCAGCACCGCCGCCGCCGCTGCACCAATGGCTGCACCCCGCAACACGTCAGGGCGATTGCGGCGAGTAATGGTTTCTCGCTTTGTAATTCGGTTGGAAGTCGCGTCTAGCGGAATTTCGCGGGTGCTTCCGGCCGGAATGACTGAGCGAGCAAAGAACTGAGTCCCTCCGTCCACCGGGCGCAGTTCGCCCTTAATTTCGCTGCCCGCCCGCAGCATCACCGTGCCGCTGGGGGTTCGCACGTCGCTGGTCAGCGTCAGGGTCAGGGGCGCAGTTTCGGTCGGTAGCACCACCACTCTCTCTGCACCGCTGTAGGCCACAGGCAGCACCGTGCCCGCAGGTAGCCCCACCCGCGCCGGATTAGAAAAGACCTGAGCAAGCTGAATCGACTGAGCCACCGCACGCTGCGAAGTCCACACAGGCAGCAGCGAAGTTGCGGTCATGCCAACTGCCAGCAGCAGCGCAGCTTGTGAGCGGTATTGATATTGCTTAAGCATCCCGCGATTCCTCGAAACGAGTCCGTCAGATGCAGTTGACTCGTCTTGGCACAGGGAGGTTCCCCCAATGGAAAAAGTCTCAAGGTTCAGCAAAACAAGGGGGATGCTGGGGTGGCTTGGAGTTTGGGGCGATCGCCACATCTCGCTATATCGTCCCGCTATATCGTCCCGCTACATCAATTTCCCAGCCAGATTAATCGTGATATTAATCTGGTATTGGTCATCCAAATATTAGTCATCCAGATAGCGCAAAGACTCAGCCTCTTCCAAAATCTTTTGAAAATAATCGGTTTGGACGATCTCTGCGACTTCCTGGGCCCGTCTGGACTGGTCGATTTGAATTTCGAGCTGCTCTAGCTGGCGTTTCAGATCCTCTTCCTTGCGCTTGCGCTCAGTCACGTCTTGCACGATCCCTTCATAATAGAGCAGGGTGCCGCCGCTGTCACAAACGGCACGAGCATCCATCGCCGTCCAGATGATGCTGCCGTCTTTGCAATAGCTACGAAATTCAAAGCCTTTTAAAAAGCCCTGGGTTGCCAGCACCGCCTTCACTTGAAGACGGAGGGACGGCTCAACATACATCTGTTCGCCAATGTCAGTAATGCTAGCGATCATGTCAGCGGGCGAATCGTAGCCGTAAATTCTCGCCATCGCTGGGTTGATGGTGATCAGCCGTCCCTCTGGCGTAGACTGAAAAATACCTTCTAGCGCGTTTTCAAAGATGCTGCGGTAATTTTCCTCGGCAATTCGCAGGGCTTCTTCCTGGCGTTTGCGTTCCGTAATGTTGCGAATGATCAGCAGCACTTCGTCTGGGCCCGTCACCACCACGCGAACCTCTTCAAGCTCAAGCTGCCCATTGATTTCGATCTGCTGTTCATAAAACTGGTACTTGCCTGTTTGTAGGGCTTGTCGAATGTAGCGCATCCGCATCTCTGCCAGATCAGGCGGCATGAGTTCATACACGGTGCTTTTGCCTGGAACCATTTTGTCTTTGTTGAGCACTGGGTAGCGATCGCCATTAGCCAGTTCCAGATGGGTGCCGTCCCCCCGCATTCGGATCAGCAAATCGGGAATCGCCTCAATCAGCGCTCGGTTTTTTGCTTCGCTTTGGCGGAGGGCGGATTCGGAGCGTTTGCGCTCGGTGATGTTGCGAATAATGACCAGCACTTCGTCTGGCCCAGTTGCTACTAGGCGCACCTCTTCGGACTGGATCTGCCCGTTAACTTCGATATCCTGCTCATAGAATTGAATCTGTCCCGTCTGGAGTGCCCGCTGAATGTAGTGCATCCGCTGCTTGGCTAGCTCGTAGGGCATGAGATCGTACACGCTGGCATTTCCCTGAACCAGCTTGTCTAACTCCAAAACTGAGTAGCCGTCGCTGTTAGCAATATCTAGATGAGTGCCATCGCCTCGAAAATGCATCAGCAGATCGGGGATTGCTTGGAGGATTGCCTGCTTGTCGGCTTCGCTGCGACGGAGAGAGTCTTCCGCGAGCTGTCGCTCAGTGATGTCTTGGGCAATGTAGACCATGCTGCCATCGGTCATCTGCGATAGGGCAAGGGCCTGGGGGTAGGTTGTGCCGTCTTGCCGCTGGGCGATCGCCTCTCCCGTCCAACTGCCTGCCTGAAGGCACTGCGGCAAAATCTCTCGCTCAAACCGCTGTTGTTCCTCTGGCGCGTAGAGGCGCTGCCAGGATTGGCCGATCAAGTCTTCGCGATTGTCGTATTGCCAGAGATTGGCGCAGGCGGGGTTGGCATAGATGATGCATCCGTCATCATTGAAAATAGCCATGCCGTAGACCGCGACTTCTAGGGCAGCAAGCTGCTGTTCAGGCGTTAGCCCGACCTGGTTGGGCGCAGGATCATCTTGCTGGCGATCGCCATTTTCAAGAGCCATAAGTGCCGCAAAGAATCAGTGCAACCCGGCACTTCAGGGCTAGCTCAAGAGCTTTGCCGCAGCAAGCTGAATCACGGCTTCAAACACGCTCAGATCCGTGTAATAGCTCGCTGTGTCAATCTGCTTGCCCTGAAAGTCGCCACTGCTAGTGTAGATCGCCCCCTCCAACATCAGGTTGTCATGCATTCCAAACTGTTCTACAAACAGGTTGTTTTCGTCGTGCTCGGGCGTGGGCTGAGGGACGCGATCGCCATACAGCCGACCATCATTGCTATAGCCAAACACAGGCTTGCCCTGCGCCGCCATATAGCCCATTTCAAACGCCGTGCCCACGTCCATGCTGGGGCCCCGAAACGGGGTCATGTTGGCCACGATCAGGTCACAGCGATCCATCAGTTGAATGTTGCTTTTGTAGATTGCCAGCCCCGCTTCAACAGGGGTCAACCCCGATAGATCCAGCGCATTGTCAAACGGAAACTGACCAACAAAGCCATATTTTGCACAAATTTCCTTTTTGGCCCGCGCCGCTTCCAGTGGTTCTGGTAAAAAGACATCGGGCCCGGCGAGGTAGATGTTCATGAAAGAGGATTGGGGGGTTGGAGCTGACTGCCTGACACATCTCTGGAAACCCCTGATTTCTCGTAGGGGACGCTGGCCCAAAAGCTCCTCTGACCAAGCCCTCCGGCTCCAACTTAGGAGCTATGGGCTTCGATCCCAAGACAACGAATTTTCTGGGCTTTCGGGACTTGTGTCAGGCAACCAGGGGTTGGAGTGCTTCGGAGCAGGTCATGCGGGGACTTGGGAGGATAGAGATTCAGCCATTCCCATCCCCCATCCCCCCGTTACGCCAAGACTCCAGATCAGGTCAACAGGCCGGCGATCGCCGCGCTGACAAAGTTCGTAAACGAGCCTGCGATCATAGCGCGAACGCCCAGGCGGGCTACGTCGTCGCGACGACTGGGCACCATGCCACCAATCACGCCGATTTGCTGACCGATAGACCCCAAGTTGGCAAAGCCGCAGAGGGCAAAGGTAGCGATCGTTGCTGCACGGGCCCCGATGGCGCTGTTGCTAATAGCTTCTGCCAGATCGGTGTAAGCAATGAATTCATTCAGGATAATTTTCTTGCCCAAAAATACGGCAACGTTGGCACAGTCGGCAATCGGTACACCCATGATGAACGCCAGCGGAAACAGCAGATAAGACAGCAAAAATTCCATCGAAAGCTGGGGCACACCAATCAGCCCGCCAAGCCAGCCCAAAAAGGCATTTATGGCAGCAATCAGCGCTAGAAACGCAATCAAAATCGCCATAATGGCTAATACCAACTGGATGCCCTGAATCGCACCATCGGCGATCGCCCCAATCGGATCTTTTGCTGTAGAAGCAGCTTCGGGCGGAATCAGCACCTCTTCTTCGCCTGCTTCTTTGCGCGCGATTTCGTCTTCCTTTAGCTCCTCATCTAAAACAGAATCATAGGAAAATTTTCCAGTCTGTGGAAAAAACACCTTTGACATCGCCAAAGCACCCGGCGCATTCATCACCGAAGCAGCAATCAACTGCTCTGGGTTAATACCAAACGAAATATAAGCAGCCAACACACCGCCCGCCACCGTCGCAAAGCCGCCCGTCATAATAGCGTGCAGCTCCGACAGCGTGACGCGCCCCACAAAGGGCTTAATCATCAGCGGCGCTTCCGTCTGCCCGATGAAAATATTGGCAGCGCAAGACGTTGTTTCAGGGCCAGAAGTTCGCATGGTGCGACGCATCAGTCCGGCGATCGCCCCCACAATTTTCTGCATCACGCCCAGGTAATACAAAAGCCCGATCACCCCAGAAAAAAAGATCACCGTGGGCATCACCTTAAAGGCAAAGAAATGCTCCCGAAAATCGGCTCCAAAAACGAACTCTGCACCCGCATCCGCAAAGTTTAGAAATCCCGTAACCAGGTCGCCAATAAACTTGAAAATTTGATAGCCAATTGGCAGCTTCAGCACAAACAAACCCATCAAAAACTGAAGCAAAAAGCCGATAGTCACCGTCCGCCAGTTAATAGCCCGACGATTGACAGAAAACAGATACGCTAAACCAAAAAATATAAGAATCCCAATCAGTGAAATCGCACGTTCCATGGACACTCCCTATCAAGCTTTTCTGAGAGAACCGATGGCGGCACCTCTCGCAAATACACAAAAAACGAGCTTTACTAAACGGAAAATCAGGTGTCAAGTACCTGCCGCACAGCATCTCTACGGCATACGCACGACGCTTCGTGCTGCATATAACCTGGCCCTGTCTGCATGAGGAGTACGCCCAAAAGTATCAGGTTGACTTGCCCCGGAGTGTATAAACCAAAGCTTTTCTATAGAAAGTCGCGTCTCGAAGGAAAGTCGTTCACATAGCAGCGTGAATCTACAGGGGCACCACTACATCGAGATCACAGTGGAGATAGACGTGCAGAATGTCATCGTTATCTGAACTGCCCGTGTCTGTGTATTGAGCGCTACGACGGACACCGGTAGAACCCTGAATAATCCTGCAATATCCCAAATATTCTAGGAAATTAAAAATCCGTCTGTCCTGTGCGATCGCGGCTCCGGGTTTGGGCATTGCTGTTGGAGTTATGCTCGGCGACGGCAAGCCGCAAGGCATTCGGATTTTGCAATTTGGGCGTTTCTTTAGGCGTTTCTGCGTCTGGTTGTTCCGTTTGGTTGTGAGGAGAACATGAGGTCAACGTTTGAAAAGTTTGAAAAGTTTGAAAAGTTTGAAGAGTTTGAGCTGAATCATTTTTCCACAGGGGTTAAACAAGCCGAAGGACATCGGTCGCAGATCCAGCCGTCGCCTGCTAAGTCCTTCTGGCAAACGCTGATGCTGGGTATGGCGCTGATGACTGGGGGCATGGCGTGGGCCGGGTTGGGGACGTTGGCGCTAGCCTTGCAGAGCGATATCGCCAACGCCTCCGAACTTCCAGTCTCCGAACTTCCAGTCTCCGAAATTCCAGTCTCCGAAATTCCAGCAAGCGAACTCGCTGGAAGCAATCTGTCCGAATACAGCCTGGATACTCCGGCAAGTGCTGTCAGCCTGACCACACTCGACCAGCTTTCGGAATATGGCGGCGAAAACCGAGGCGACGGCAACATGGCCCAGGTCACGTCTGTCACCGAGTTTTCTGACGTTAGCCCCGGCGACTGGGCCTACGAAGCCCTCGCCTATCTCGCAAATTCCGAGAGCCAGGGTGGTTTGGACTGTCTGGAGGGCTACCCCAACGGCACCTACCTGGGCGGACGAGCCATGACCCGCTACGAATTCGCCGCAGGTCTAGCGTCCTGTCTAGATGCAGTCGTGGGACGGCTGGAAAGCCTCGACCCCGAAGCTCTGGCCCGCATCGAAGCGCTCCAGCGAGAGTTTGCGTCTGAACTCGCCGCCCTGCGCGGCCGGGTCGATGCCCTCGAGGCCGCCGTCGAAGAACTGCAAGCGAACCAGTTCTCCACTACCACCACCCTCTTTGGTGAAACCATCTTTTCCATTGCCGACATTTTTGGCAGCAACGTAGACGATGCCAATAGCACCGTCTTCCAGGCCCGCGTCCGCCTCAACTTCAATACCAGCTTTACGGGTCAAGACCTGCTGAATACCCGTCTTCAGTTCTCCAACCTGGAGTTTTTTAACCTGGGAGACAACGGACTGCCCGACAGTTTTACGGCTGGCAATGTTGTGCCGATGGCGACGTTTCCCAACCCCTACTTGCGGCAAACTTCGCCCTACTATTTCTTTGGCACTAACAACTTCGACGTAACCCGCCTGTTCTATGCTTTTCCGGTGGGGAACCTGCGCGTCACGCTGGCGGCTACGGGCACAGGCATTACCGATATCGTCTCCAGCATTAGCCCCATCGATGCAGGCGGCTACGGCTCCATCAGTTTTCTGGCCTATAACCCGATCTACGATGCGGGTGCGCCCAGTTCTGGTATTGGTTTAACCTACGACTTTAGCGACACCTTCCAGATTGGTGTAGGTTATCTGACGGGCTTTGGCCAGGGCAATCCGTCTCCTGGCTTTGGGCTGTTCAACGGGGGCTATTCTCTGTTTGGGCAACTCACCTTCCGGCCGGGGCCCCTGTCGATTGGCCTGATCTATCTCAACGGGTATAACAACCTGGAGTCGAGCGGTTTGCCCGCCGCCGTGACCAACCAGTACGGCATTACCATCAACTACGCGCTGTCGGATACCTTCAACATCGGAGCCTGGTTTAACTATGAAGACGGCATCCTGATTGGAACGGCGGATTATCGCTCGGTGGCCTATGCGGGCTATCTGGCGATTAACGACTTGGGCGGGCCCAATAACCAGCTTGTTTTGGCAGCAGGGGTGCCGCCTCGCATTTCTGACTACGAAATCGGCAGCACTCGCATCGGCGCGTTTATTGACGATGCTGCGTTTTCAGCAGAGCTTTCGTACCGCATTAGCTTTAGCGACAATATCTCGCTGACTCCAGGCATCATCTGGACGGCTGACCCCGGCAACAACAACGACAATAGCGACACCTTCCTGGGTGTGCTTCGCACGACGTTCTATTTCTAGTCCGTTTGCAAGTTGACTGCTCTAATTGTCACCCTGCAAATCGTCTGGCTCAGAGTTGAGGTGCTGACTGCCTGACACATCTCTGGAAACCCCTGATTTCTCGTAGGGGACGCTGGCCCAAAAGCTCCTCTGACCAAGCCCTCCGGCTCCAACTCAGGAGCTATGGGCTTCGATCCCAAGACAACGAATTTTCTGGGCTTTCGGGACTTGTGTCAGGCAACCAGGTTGAGGTGATAGTTTCATTCATTCTGCATCAGTGCAGACATAGGCAACTCGTTCAACAATTCGTTCAGAGCGTTTGCAGCATCGGCTGCTAACAAAAATCTGTGCGTATCACAAAGGGCCTTTTTGAGGATCTTGTTCAGCAAGATTCACGAAAAGGTTCTTTTTTTAGGCCTATTTCTGTCTACTTTTGAACAGTGAATAACAGATGAGTTAGCAGGTGAGTTTTTGGGCGATCGCTCTTTTCCAAGTATTCGTTTGGTGTGCCACCCCCCCTCGATCAATCGCCCTAGATCGACAAAGCCTGCTTCGGAAAAATCGCAGCAAAGCCATGTGCTTTCTAAAACTTCAACTTTTATTAAAGGAGCGATTAAAGGTTCCCATAAAGTCTTTGCCTTGCAATGAATACTGAACTAGATTGAATTAAACAGTGTAAATAATAATACCTTATTTTAAGTGTTTACACTTAGAAAAAGTCAAGACCTTCACGCTGCATCCAACGCACAGGTGACTGACTCAATCTGCTCTAGTCGGTGTTCTCGCTTTATCTGCGATCGCGGGTGCGTCTCTTCTCTGTTGATCAATTTCGTTGCACTGCGCGTATGAATCCTCCTGAAATCGAATCGTCACGTTTACTTTTAGTCGAAGATGATCCCAATGATGTTGAACTGATCCGCCTTGCTCTGGAGACTGGCGGGCTAGCAGCCCCAATGGATGTAGTCAACGATGGAGAAGCAGCCTTGAACTATTTACTCGGCGAGGCTCTAGACAATTCATTGGATGACGCTTCCCAATCCGCGGCGGCGCGTCCGCTGCCCCGCTTTGTGCTGCTGGATTTGAAACTCCCCCGCATCAACGGAATTCAGCTTTTGCAAAGGCTGCGATCGCACCCCCGCACTCGTCGTCTCGTCATCGTGGTCATGTCCTCCTCCCAAGAAGACCCAGATCTCAACGCCTGCTATGACCTGGGTATCAATAGTTACATTGTGAAACCCCAGGACTTCCAGCAATTTTCAGACGCGGTTCAGCAAATCAGTCACTACTGGATGCAGTTGAATTGTCCGCCACTACCCACTCCTCTGCCCTCTTAACTTCTCAGTAGTAGGGGGGCACCCCCCCACCCAGAAGTGTTGAATCTTGATGGTAAAACTTTACAAAAAGCACTCTCAAGAGGCGGATTATTGAGAATGGAAGCAATAAGTAGGTCATTACAGGCAGAATTATAGATCTTTTGTACTGGATTCAGCTATGAACTTGCCCTGCTAACATTGCGTTCAACACTTCTGCCCCCCACCATCTCGCCCCATCCCGCTAATAGTTGTCTAGGGAGATGCATTAAATCTAGAATCCCGATATACTGAGTTATCCACTTTACCAGCACAGCCAGATGAAACCATCGAAGCAGCAAGTTCTGCTTGAATCTGATTTCTGTTTTGAAATGGGTTCAAGCAATGAGCGAGTTGCTGTGGAATTTCAGCCGTGCTGCTCATACCGCTATTTCGGATCGCAATCGAAATGGAGTCGGTCTTTTTTTGCAGGAGTTCCCGTTTCAACGGTAGCTCTTCTTATTACTGGAAAGTGGGCTATCAGGGTGTCAGTTTCAGATTGAGATGAGAACATCGCAGAGCATTAGGGCACAACTTTCGGAGCGGGATGGCTCCCGTTAAAGAGTCTACCCTTGGCGTGTTCTGCTGCTTCGGCTTTAGCAGATACAATGCTTTAGCAAACAAGTGCCGACCAAGTTAGGCTAGTTATCAACTGCTTGATGCGGTATTAGGTGTGGCCGAAACGGGCGATTCGTAGCAAACGCAATGCGCCTTGTTGAGGTAGCCTACGGTTCAAGCCGTTGAGATTAAAGGCTTGGCAGCGATTCAGGGACTATCTGTTAGGGCTTCTTACTGGATGACATATCTAGTAGTCTGAACAGACAGATTTGGAATTCAAATCAGTTTTGAAGTCACTTCAATGCTTTTTTAATCAGGGCATTTTTCTCCTGGAAATGTGTCTCTCGAAGTGATTGTCTAAGGTTAAGCCTGAGATTTTTTATTTCAAAAGCCTGCTCAATTTGCGTAAAAGGACGCGATTGAGTGACTCAATTCCATTCAATTCCAAAGCTTTTCAACCTCTTGATTCAACCTCTTAATTAAGTCGGAGCTGCTTGTGTTCAGCAAGGGCGATCGCCCAGATTTCATCTATTTAGATTTAGCTGAACCGGATTTATCAGCAGCATCCTTGGTTTTGTTCCGTTTATAAGCTAGGCGGGCACGCCATTTTGGAAGTTGAACCCTATCGAAGAGAGCATCTACAGTGCCGTCATCCCCCGAACTGCCGCTCAAACTGCTGCTGGTCGAAGATTCTGCAATGGATGCTGAACTGGTTGCGCTGACTCTAGAAGAGAACGGCGTGTCGTTTACCTGTGACATTGTGGACTCATTATCGACCTATCAACAGTGCGTCAAAGAGCATGACTATGACGCTGTATTAGCCGACTATCGCCTGCCTGGATTTACGGCCTACGAGGCCCTGGCGGCGTTGCAGTCTGCCGGACGGGATGTGCCGCTGATCTTGGTGACCGGGAGCCTGGGCGAAGAGGCTGCGGTGGACTGCATTAAGGCGGGCATGACGGACTATGTGATGAAGGATCGGCTCTTTCGGCTGCCGATGGTGCTGAGGCGATCGCTCCAGGAATATGCCCTGCGCCGTCAAAAGCTGGCTGCTGACCAGCGCCTCCGGCAGCAGACGCGCCAGGTCGCCATCATGAACCAGGTGTTACGCAAGATGCGCGAAACGCTGGTATTGGACGACTTGATGCAGTCCACAATGGATGTGCTGCATCAGGTGCTAGGTGTAGATATCTGTGCATTGTTAATGCAAGGGAACACGGCTCAGCGGTCAGCGTGGAGCGAAACGATGATGGTTCGTTGCGTAAGCAATGCAACACCAGAGCGCGATCGCCTGTTGGGTCGAAAATTTGAGTGCGGGTTTCAGCGCTACTATGGCGATCGCCTGTTGCAGGGTCAGTCGATCGTCTTATCCACCATTCCGATTGATTCTCCAGTCGATATTCTGTCTATTTCGCAATCCCAGAATATTCAGTCCACGCTGATTGTGCCGATGCTGTGTCAGAAGACCTATTTAGGGGCGATCACGCTGCATCAGTGCCAGCATCAGCGGGATTGGAGTCGCGAAGAGGTGGATTTGGTAGAGGCGATCGCCGGCCAGTTTGCCCTGGCCATCCACCAGGCCCAGTTGTTTGAACAGGTGCAGCAGCAGGCCCAGCGAGAGCAGTTTCTCAACCAGCTTGGGCAAACCCTCAATTCCAGCCTAGATCTGGATTTTATCTTGCAAGAACTGGTGCGGCTGGCGGGGGAATACTTCGGGGTAGACCGCGTGGTGCTGCTGCGGCATGAGGCGGAGTGGATTGTGCCCCAGACAGAGTGGCGAGCCTCGGACGCGGTGATACCCAGCCTGGATTTGCCGCTGCCCATGCACGAATGGCAGGACTTTTTCCGACCCGAGGGAGACTACCTGACGCAGAAAGTCTGGCACGCCCCCACGTTTCTCGAAGACCCGTGGGTGCAAAAAATCCCCAGCGCCCGCCTGCGGGGCCAACGCAAGCACATCCAGTCCATGCTTAGCACGCCAATTCTCGTGCGCGGGCAGCACTATGGCGAACTGTCGCTCGATTGCACCCAGACCCGCCGCACCTTCACGACCGACGAGATCCAGCTTGTGCAGCGACTAGCAGACGCAACGGCGATCGCCCTGTTCAATGCCCAAAGCTATGAACGATTGGAAAAACTGGTGCAGGAGCGCACCCAAGAGCTAGAACAAGAAAAGCGAATTTCAGAAGCCGCCAACCGCGCCAAGAGTGAATTTCTGACTCATATGAGCCACGAACTGCGAACCCCGCTCACGGGCATTTTGGGCTTTGCCGACGTATTGAGCCGCCAACTCCACGGCCCCCTCAGCAGCCTCCAGCGGCAATACGTGGAGGGGATTCGCTCCTGTGGCGACCATCTGCTGGAGCTAATCAACGACCTGCTCGATTTATCTAAAATCGAAGCCGGACGCGAGGAACTGTTTTTTGAACCCGTTCTGGTTCAGGAAGTCTGCGATGCCTGCATGAGCATGGTGCAAGAAACCGCCCAAAAGCGGGGACTACGGTTGATTCTTGACATCGCCCAAGATGTTACCGTTTGCACAGCCGACAAGCGCCGCCTCAAGCAAATCCTGTCGAACCTGCTAGCCAACGCGGTTAAATTTACCGATGAAGGGTCGGTGACGCTGAAGGTATGGCAGCAGGCAAAAGCACTGCACTTTGCCGTAATCGACACGGGCATTGGCATTGCCCCGTCCGACCAGAGCCGTCTTTTTCAAGCCTTTCAGCAGCTCAACGGAGGCCTCAACCGCAAATACGAAGGCACTGGGTTGGGACTGGTGCTGTCGAGCAAGCTGGCCCGGCTGCACGGCGGCCAGATTACGGTGTCGTCGGAGCTCGGAAAAGGCAGTTGCTTCACAGTTATTCTTCCAGAGAAAATTCCGCCCCTATCCCCGCCCCCTTAGCCATGATGGGTGCCTCTGAATCGTCTGAAATTTCTGAGTCAATCTCTGAGCCGATCTCTGAATCGATCTCTGAGTCAATCTACGATCGCCACTGTCGCTGGATGCAGCAGGCGATCGCCCTAGCCGCCGCCGCCGGACAGGCCGGAGAAGTGCCCGTCGGCGCAGTCGTCGTCGCCCCAGACAACACCCTGATCGCCACGGGCGAAAATCGCCGCGAACGCGACCATGACCCCACTGCCCACGCCGAAGTTCTGGCGCTGCGTCAGGCAGGGCAACGCCTTGGCACCTGGCGACTGGAAGACTTCACGCTCTACGTCACGCTGGAACCCTGCCCCATGTGCGCTGGGGCGATCGCCCTTGCTCGCTTGGGAATGCTGGTCTACGGCGCAGACGACCCCAAAGCCGGAGCCATCCGCACCGTCCTCAACCTGCCCGACAGCGCCGCCTCAAACCACAGCCCCAGAGTGCTATCGGGAGTTTTAGAAGCAGCGTGTCGAGCGCAGTTGCAGCAGTGGTTTGCCAAGCGGAGGGGGAATGGGTAGCCACGCAGAGGGATTCGTTAACTCCAACCTTCCCTCTTCCCTTTTCGTTCTTCCCTCTTCGTTCTTCCCCTCTTCTTCTACCCCACCGGGACGGCCGCCAGATTCTTCTGAATCATTTCCCGATACTGGCTCTTCTGCTTCACGCCAAGCATCTGCCCCACCAGGGCCTTGTCCTTGAAGAACTGCACGGTCGGGGTTCCCGTCACGCCTGCATTGGCCGCGATCTCAGGATCTTGCTCAATGTCGATGATGACGTAGTGAACCTGGTCTGCAAACTCGTCGATCACCTTGCTGAGAATCGGCTTCAGCGTGTGGCAGGGGCCGCAGGTGGGCGAAGTGTAGATGACCACAATCAGGCGATCGCTCTCGTGATACAGCTTCCGCAGCGCGTAGCCGCCCTCGTGCCGGGTATTTGCCAGGTCAAATTCCGAAGCCTGCTGTTCTTCGGTCTTGTGGGCAGGGGCTTCGTGGGGACGTTCCGAGGCTTCCGTTTGGTGGAACTCCTGAATCAGCGAGTTTGCCGAGAGATAGCGCTCCGCCAGCAGCGCCGCCATACAGCCCGTCCCCGCCGCCGTAATCGCCTGACGATATTCGTGATCCTGCACGTCGCCCGCCGCAAACACACCTTCTACATTCGTCTTCACATCTTCATGGGTGACGATGTAGCCCACGCCATCCAGGTCGATCTGCCCCTGAAACAGCGACGTATTCGGCGTGTGACCAATGGCATAAAACAGACCCTTCGCGGCAATTTCGCCCGTTTCGCCCGTGTGGTTGTTGATGGTCTTAATCCCCGTCATCAGGTTACCATCGCCAAATACTTCAGTCGCCGATGTGTTCCAATGCACAGTAATCTTGGGATTTCGCAGCACGCGATCCTGCATGGCCTTGCTAGCCCGCATCTTATCGCCGCGCACCAGCAGGTGAACGTGGGAGCCATACTTGGTCAGGTAGACCGCTTCTTCGGCCGCCGAGTCGCCGCCGCCAATCACCACTAGTTCCGCATTTCGGAAAATCGGCGTTGCGCCGTCACAGATCGCGCAGGCCGAAATGCCCCGCGTCCAATACTCCGTCTCTCCGGGCAGATTCAACCGCTTAGCCGTTGCGCCAGTACAAATGATGACCGTGTGGGCCTGCACTTCGCGCTCCTCTGAGCGAATCACAAAAGGACGCTGGCTAAAATCTACAGAAGTCACGTCTTCAGTCACCAATTCCGCGCCCCAGCGCACCGCCTGCGCCTTCATGTTGTCCATCAGGTTGGGGCCAGTGATGCCGTTGGGAAAACCGGGGAAATTCTCGACTTCGGTGGTGGTCATGAGTTGTCCACCGGGCAGCCCGCCGGCCTGAAACCCTTCAAACATAAACGGCTTCAAATTTGCCCGCGCTGCATAGATCGCAGCCGTATAGCCCGCTGGGCCGGAGCCAATGATGACCACATTCTCTACCGCATTTTCTACCGCTGGGTTCGCCATAGGGAAATAGATAAACTCATAACGACTACGTTTAGGTTATCACAGGATACTGGGGGTGTAAAGAGATGTTGAGGGGAAGAACGAAGAACGAAGAACGAAGAACGAAGAACGAAGAACGAAGAAAATCTGGTCAGGGTTGGATAGGTACCTGGAAATTTTCATTTTTCGTTTTTCGTTCTTTAAAATTAGGTTTCCCCTCGGACTGGAATCTTGGCCACCATTTGCCGGGTGGGATCTGCGCTATCCTACTCACAACACTCATTCTTCATTCCTCAGAGATCGAGGCTATGCTGACACAGATTGTGCGCCCGATGGTTCGCACGCAACTGCGGCTTTTGGCAAGCAGCCAGTCTACCCGCGCCACGCTGGTGAATACGATCGCCCAATGGCTGGGCTTTTTGGGCGTGGAGGCACGGGTCACCGAAATTGATGCCGCATCGGACAAGATTCAGGTGTCGCTGGTGGTTGGCAAGCCTGAGGCCTGCGATAGCCACGACTGGGAGCAAATTTTGAAAAATTTGGAGGAGAGCGAGCGGGCCAGTGGTGCAGAACCAGCAGAGCCGATCGTGCTGACTCCCCAACAGCAGAGCAAGTTGCAGCGGCTTTTAGCCTACGTGATTCAGGCGGGTAGCCCCGATAGCAAGGTGGTGTGGGAGGATGTGCTGCCGCAGTTGCGCGGGCTGGGCTATGAAGAAGACATGCTGCTGGGGATTCGTTCGGCGCTGAAGATTCCGCAATCGCTGGAGGTGCTGACGGAGGGGCTGGATGCTGACTTGGCGGCGATCGCCCTGCCCAAGGCCGTCAGTCTGTCGATGCTCGATCGTCGGGTCACCGCCTCAGAGGATCAGGCGCTCTCTGCCCTGCTAGAGGCCATGAAGCAACCGCTCTAACCCTGCTTTTTCTAACTAACTTTCCGGCTTCCTAGGAACCTCGCCGCTGTAGGGCAGACTGAGCCTGCGTATACCAGGTGTTTTCTTCGGGAATGGTGCGGTCTGCGGTGTTAGCGCAGGCTTGCCATTCTGCCACCGCAGGTTTGCCCTGAGCCGTCCACACCTGAGCCAGCAGGCAGTGAGCAGCGGCCCGTTGGGGGTCAAGCTGAATCGCCGCTTGCAGATGGGCAGCCGCTTCATCGAGACGGCTCTGTCTGAACGCAATCCATCCCAAATTCTTGTGATAGCTATAGGTAAAGTCTGAGCTTAGTAGCGCCCCTGTTCCTTCGGGAGTCGCCCCAGCAGATGCAGTTTGCTCGCCCTGCATCAACACGCTGGCAGCCATGTCGTATTGCCCATCGAGAATGTATAGCCGAGAGAGCGGAATACTGGCCTGGGGCAATCCACCCTGGAGCGCGAGGCGATATTGGGCGATCGCCTTTTCGGGATTCTGCCCGTCTTCATACACCGTGCCCAGGTCATAGCGCGTTTGGGGATTGTCGGGATTAAGGGCGAGCGATCGCCGCAGGTTCTCCTCAGCGCGGGTCATTTCGCCCTGAGCCTGATTGTCGTTGCCCCAGGCGGCATAGAGGCTGGCAATGCGGGGCAGATTGGCGTGTAGCCCCAGCAGCAGCAGTAGTAGCCCGGTCGAGAGTCCCAGCTTTGCCTCGTGGTGATAGGGGGAGGGCACGCCCAAGCGCTCCAGGCTGCGTTCGGTGGCTTCCTGCCCAGCTTGGGTCAGCGCTGTTTTCCCAGTCAGCAGCGTCAACACGCTCTGTCCCACGATGATGAAAGAACCGAGCAGGTCGGTGCCTCCTGTCAAGAACTTGCTGGAAATATCCATCACCAGGCTAAAGCTGGCGGCCAGCGTGGTGACAGTGAGCGCGTCCCAGAGCCAGTCAAGGCGATCGCGCGGGTCGGGCGGCTTAGGAAACTTCCACCACCAGGCGCTTGCGGGCGGATTGAGGCTGTCGCGCCAGGTCGCCAGATCGAGATGACGGGCGATCGCCCCGCTCTGCTGCCGCAGCCGCTGATCTAGCCGATAGATTTCAGCCCGAATTGTCGGATCAGCAGGTGCTTTATCCAGTGCAGCCTGCACCGCGTCTCGCGCCGTCAACGCCTGCAAAATCACATCTTCACTGGGCTGCTCGGCGTGGGCTTCCAGCGTTTCCAGAGCCACTCCATAGCGCCGAAGCACGAGATGATCAGACGATCCGAGCGGAGCAGCGGAACCCAGAGGCGGCTGTTCCAGAGCGGACTGTTCCAGAGCGGACTGTTCCAGAGCGGGCTGTTCCACGGGCGCTTCTCCACAAGGCAAAGGTTTACAGGAGCAGTATTCTGAAGCGAATCCTTCACCCGTCAGGGCCGCCACTGACAGCCGCCGGGGCTGTTCATAACACCAACTGCGTCACCCAGCTTTCCGTATCGGTCTGATTTTTGGGATTGGCCTGCCGCCGCGCCAAGCGCCAGGTTTTGCCCTCAATTTGCCGCTGGAGGTAAATCTCAAACGGGTTAGCCTTTTGCGTTACCGTTCGCCCCGGAAACTCCAGCGTCACATCATAGGTTCCCCGCACCCGAAACCCCCGCAGGTTGCCGATTTGCAATCCCTGCTCATCAGTGATTTTGACATTGCTGATGGTAAATGGGGGAAAGGTCGGGTCTTGAGGATTCAGCAGTTGGATCAGGTCTTCCTGCGTCTGGCTGAACTGGAGGGCGATCGCCCGCTCCACGATATCTCGACCCGGCCCAGAGACAGAGCTACAGGCAGTCAGGAGGAACGTGAGCAGGAGCGCGAGGAGGGGACGGAGCATTTTCGGGTTAATTGAAGGAATAAAGCACAAAGGGAGGGAAGGGGAAGTTAAAGAACGAAGAACGAAGAACGAAGAATGAAAAATGAAAAATGAAAAACGAAAAATGAAAAACGAAGCCTCTTCCCTCTTCGTTCTTCTCTCTTCGTTCTTCTCTTTTCGTTCTTCCCTCTCCCCTTTCCCTTCTCAGAACATCTTATGATCCAATTGCCCTTCTACCGTTGAAAACCATGACAGGCAAAAGCTTGGGACTGTCGGAACCGCTGCACGATTACCTGCTGTCGGTGTCGCTGAGAGAGCCGGAGGTGCTGCGATCGCTCCGAGAGGAAACGTCCCGCCATCCAGAGCGCATCATGCAGACCACGCCCGATCAGGGGCAATTTTTGGCGCTGCTGGTGCAACTGATTGGCGCGACGAAAACGCTGGAAATTGGCGTGTTTACGGGCTACAGTTCCCTGGCGGTGGCGCTGGCGCTGCCGGAAGCGGGGCAAGTCATCGCCTGCGACGTGAGCGAAGACTACACGGCGATCGCCCGTCGCTATTGGCAGCAGGCCGGCGTGGCGCACAAGATCGCGCTGCATCTTGCACCTGCGCTGGAAACGCTAGATCGCCTGCTGGCAGAGGGACAGGCGGGCACGTTTGACTTTGCCTTTATCGACGCAGACAAGGGCAACTACTGGAACTATTACGAGCGATCGCTCCAACTCCTGCGCCCCGGCGGGCTGATCGCCGTCGATAACGTCCTCTGGGGCGGCGAGGTCATCAACCCCGATAACCAATCCCCCAACACCCTCGCCATTCGCGAGTTCAACCAAAAAATTCACCAGGACAACCGCGTCTCCCTCAGCATGATTCCCGTATCGGACGGGCTGACGCTGGCGGTGAAGCGGTAGAGGGAAGGGGGAAGAACGAAGAGGGAAAAACAAAGAGGGAAGAACGAAGAACGAAGAGGGAAAAACGAAGAGGGAAAAACGAAGAGGGAAGGAGGCTCTTTTTTGTTTTTCGTTCTTCATTTTTCGTTTTTCCCATGCCTCTGCCGAAATCATCACTTACCCTAAGATCAGAGTCCTCTTGCAAAACCGCGTCTGGGAGGAGGTGCGATGCCTATCTCTAGCGAATGGATGCCCTGGCTGGTGGGGTTGGGGCTGAATAGCCTGCTGGCGGCGATCGCCTGGGTTTTGCCCAAGAAACTGCTGACTCCGGCGGGCATTTTCCACGCCTGGGCCCTGGGGGTGATTCTGTTTGGCACGCTGGGCTGGCGCGGCTATGTCGTCATGGTGGTGTACTTCCTGGTGGGATCGGCGGTCACTCGCATCGGCAAGCAGCGCAAAGAAGAGGCCGGCATTGCCGAGAAGCGCTCTGGGGCACGGGGCCCCGAAAACGTCTGGGGGTCGGCGCTGACGGCGACGCTCTGTGCGCTGAGCATTTACGCCCTGGGGAGTGCGGGCACGGCGACAACGAAGGTGATCATCGTGCTGCTAGCGCTGGGCTATGTGGCCAGCATTGCCACCAAGCTAGCCGACACCACCGCTACGGAAATTGGCAAAGCCTACGGCCGCCGCACGTTTTTGATTACCAACTTCCAACCCGTTCCAGCGGGAACTGAGGGCGCAGTGAGCCTGGAGGGAACGCTGGCAGGGCTGTTGGGGGCAGCGCTGATTGCCACGCTGGGCTGGGCCGTGCGGCTGATCGCCCCGATTGAAATTCCCATGTGCATTGCCGCCGCATTTATCGCCACGAATCTGGAAAGCCTGATCGGCGCAACGCTGCAATCCAAATACCGCTGGCTCACCAACGAGATGGTGAATATTGTGAACACATTTTTGGGGGCGATCGCCGCCATTGCGATCGCTGGAGCCTACTACTTCCTGGCCCACCAGCTTGCCTAAAGCGCAAACATACCTGAAGCGCAAATATGCGTAAATTGCGTAAATATTGTGTCAGCCCACTTTCGGCCCACCATCTCCAAGCCTGTCATTCCTACCACTGACTACAGTCAGCCCAGTCTCCGCCCATCCAACCCTCTTCGTTCTTCTCTCTTCGTTCTTCTCTCTTCCCGGTCTATCACCCTTGCCCCGCTAGAGTTTGTCTTTCTTCGTTCTTCCCTCTTCGTTCTTCTCTCTTCCCTCTTCCCCTTCCCTCTGCTAGCCAGACGACCGCATTCCATCCCCCAATCCTGCTTTAATCTAGCTATTCTCTAGATCTAAGACCGCAAGTTTATCCGAGAATAGGATCACCTCACCCTGCTTTGGTGATTACCGCTGCTGGATTGTCCGGATTGGATTAAGCAAGCCCTGCATGAGCATTTCTGAGTCCGTGCTGGATGCGCTATTGAAGCGATCGCCCCACTTGCGCCCCCAGCTTTACTTCAAATCGTCGCTCACCGCCCTCTCTCACGCGATGGAGGATCAGGTTCTGGCATCCTCCGGCCAGCCGCTCATCATTGCCAGCTTCCAGCGCGAACGGTTCTATCGACAGGAATCTCACCGCTACCTCCGCATCGCCGCGCTCACACCCCAGGTCTACGTCCTGGCTGCGCCCGAAACGGACTTCATGAACCGTTCAGAAGAATATGAAACCGTCGCCTTTGACCCCTCTGACCAATTAAGCCAGGAATGGCATCTGGTGGTGATTGGGCAGCAGTATTCCGCCTGTCTGGTCTGCCGCGAGCGTACCAGCCTGCCCAGCGCTGCCGACACCGCAGAAACGACGATGGATCAAACCCGCCGCTTTGAAGGCGTGTGGACGTTTGACCGCCAGGTGAGCTACCATGCCGCCGAAATTTTGCTCGATCGCATCCTGAGCTATCGCCCAGAACTGGCGGAAAAAATCGCCGCCGCCAAGGCCGAAATTCTGCTGCCGCAGCCCACCAAGCTGGAAGTAGACCCCGACCCCTTTGCCCAGCGCCTAGTCACTCATTTGCAGGCAGGGCAATACAAGCTGCTCAAGGCCTATCGCTCCATCGCTACACAGGAGCGCAAAGAACGCCTGGTGAACTCCATCACCACAGCAATGCGCCAGTCCCTCAACACCGACGACATCTTCCGTGTGGCAGTGGAGGAGTTGGGCAAAGCGATGCAGGTCTGTCGCTGCATCATCTATCGCTGCAAAGACACCGACACCAGCGCCAAAATCACCTATGAATATCTCCGCGACAAGCGCATTGCTTCCCTGGTGGATCAGGACTGGCCGCTGCGAGACAATCCCCTGTTTCAAGCCGTGGCCCAGCAGCAGACCTCGGTGGCGATTCGCGAGGCGCTCCCTGCGGGAATCGCAAACACCAGCACTGACCCGCCGCTCGACCTGTCGCCGATCAAGCCAATTTTGAAGCGTGCATCCATCCGCTCTTGGCTGATGGTGCCTGTGATTAACCAGGGACGACTGCTGGGCATGGTGGAGCTACACCACTGCCAGAAAGAGCCACATACCTGGACAGACGAAGCGCGATCGCTCGTAGAATCCGTCGCCTCCCAGTTGGGCGTTGCCATCCTCCAATCCGAATCCTACGCCAACCTGGAAGACCTGAACGAGCAGCTTGAAGCGCTAGAGCGCACCCGCAGCAACCTGATCGCCATCACGGGCCACGAACTCCGCACGCCGCTGTCCACCATTCAGGTTTGCCTGGAAAGCCTTGCCAGCGAACCTGACATGCCCACAGAACTGCGCCAAGTCATGCTCAGCACGGCCCTGTCCGATGCAGAACGAATGCGAAAACTGGTGCAGGACTTCCTCACCCTATCGCGGCTGGAGAGCGGCCGCGTCGAGTGGCATCTGGAACCGCTGGCGCTGCAAGAGTGCGTAGACCTAGCCCTCAGCAGCCTACGAACCCGCCAGTCCGACGCGCCATTGCCCAAAATCCAGACCAACGTGCCGGGGGAACTGCCGCTGGTCAAGGCCGACGGGGAATGGCTGGTCGAGGTGCTGGCCAAACTGCTAGACAACGCCTGCAAATTTACCGAATCCACCGGAGAAGTGCTGATCGAGGCGCACCCAAACGGCGGCAAGATGCTGGAAGTCACCATTGCCGACACGGGACGCGGCATCGAGCCAAATCGCCTAGAGGTCGTCTTTGATCGCTTCTATCAGGAAGAAGGAGCCCTGCGGCGGACGGCGGGCGGCACGGGGCTGGGCCTGGCGATTTGCCGACAGATCATCCTGGCCCTGGGCGGGCAGATCTGGGCCGAGTCGGATGGGCGCGACAAGGGCAGCCAGTTTCACTTTACGCTGCCGCTGGCGCAGGAGACGGCGGGCACGTCTGGGGCTAGAGCAAAGAACGGCCGCTCCTGAGTTCTGACATCTTTGCCAAAAGCGCAGTTCCCATTGCTGCCAGCAGCCCCAACAGGTAAAAAAACAGACGAGTCATCACCTTCAGCGGGTGGCCGCCCTTGTTGCAGGGCGGATTTCCCAGCACATGACAGTCAAATAATTTGGCAAAAAACCGGAGGCATTGAGCAGGGGTCAGGTTCTTGAACCCCAGCCAGAAATGATTGTGATAGAAGCTGATCTGATAGCGGGGCGATCGCGTCGAGAGGTCATGACAGCCGCCCGTTTCCTCCCCCAGATGCACCAGCCACGCCTCCGGGTCGTACCAGATCACCAGCCCCGTCGCCCGCAGCCGCAAGCACACGTCCGACTCTTCCCGCACCGCGCTGCCCCGAAACCGCTCGTCAAACCAGAGATGATGCTGGGTAAAGAGCGATCGCCGAAAGGACATATTGCAGCCCCGTGCCGACAGCACCCGCTGCGGCTGCACTGTATGCACCAGGTCGAGGTGATACCAGGCGATCGCCGGATCGTTTGCCTCCGGCGGCAGTTGCTCGATGCGGCGATCGGGGTCATCCGCCAGCTTCAGCCGATCCAGCACCCGGCCGGCGATCGCTCCAATCTCTAAGTTTTGATAATGCCGCGCGTGTCTTGCCAAAAAATCCGGCGGCATCTGCACGTCGTCGTCCACAAACACCACAATCTCGCCCGTTGCCTGCCGAATGCCGACATTTCGCGCCTGCGGCAGGCTGGCCCAGTCCACCCGCAGCCAGGTCAGCTTGCCTGCTGCGCTGAGTTCTGCCAGCATTGCCTCGGTTTCGGGTTCATGCACCGCCGTCTGATCCACCACGACCACGTCGTAGGTCGGGTAATCTTGCCACAGGGCATCCCGCAGCGTGGCCCGCAGCACCGCCTCGCGCTGGTAGGTGGGAATAATTAAGGACACGAAGGGAAGCATTTGGAGCAAGGCGCATCAGCCTCCATCCTGTCGCATTTTGCCAATCTTCAGCTATCCTTCGGGTATTGTGAGCATTGGAAATTCAAGGGCTTGGCAGAATGCAGGTGTGGGTTGCAGGCGTGGTGCTGTTTTTTGTAATGGCAGAGCTATATCCCTGGGTCGAGGGTCTGAGCTTACCGCTGCCGCTGATGGTGGCGGCCGGGCTGGGACTGGCGATCGCCTCCAATCGGTTTCCCCTCAACGGTAGAGGGCGATTCGTGAAGCGATCCCTACGGGAATCGCCCCGCCTCGCGCCAAAGCCCGCGCCAAAAGCCACTCCTCCAGAAACCGCTCAACCCGCCAACCCCGCCTCCGCACCGCACCCAAGCCCAGCGCCACAGCGCCCCCCCACCCAGCTTCCCAACCTCCACCCCGCCCCGCCTGCGCCCCCGCCCCGCCCAATTTCTTTTACCATCCGCAAGCCTGGTGGTTCCTAGTTGTAGATGTGTGTTTGAGAGATGGGAGAGAATAGAAATCCGCCGAAAGTGCCGACATTCTGGAATCCGGCTGTGGCTTGCTGTAGTCCTCTCTGTTCCTCTCCCTGTGAACCCCTCTCCTCACCCAAGTCCTCCAGGAGGCTGCTGTGTTGTTTCAAAAACTTCGTCAGCTCAACATTGATTTGCTGAGCGTCGGCAAAGGCACCATTTCCCTGCTGCGGAATGCTGAAAATACAGACTCGGTGTATGACATTGAAGACGGTCTGCGATCGACCAAAGCAATGGCGCTGGCGGTGGAATACGTCAAGCGTGACGAGGCGATCGCCCGCCTGTTTGCAGAACGCTACATCGCGCCGCCGCCCGATCTGGATGCCCTGCTAAAGCTGCCGCCCGATTCCCTCGGCTACATCTACGCTTCGACGCTCACCGCCGCCGGGTTCGACCCCAACTTTTATCGCAAGGTCGAAGTCACCGACGACATCACCTACATGCTGCTGCGCCTGCGGCAAACGCACGACATCTGGCATCTGGTGACGGGCTTTGAAACCAGCGTCTTTGGCGAACTAGGGCTAAAGGCCTTTGAACTGGCGCAGACCCGTCGTCCCATGTCAATCGTGCTGATTTGCGGCGGGCTGTTGAAGACCCTCACCGATGCGCCAGAGTCTCTCGACGGCATCCTCAACGACCTGTCGAAGGGCTACCGCATGGGCATGACCGCCAAGCCATTTCTGGCGCAAAAGTGGGAGGAACATTGGGAGCGTCCGCTGGCTGAATGGCGGCAAGAACTGGGCATCGCATAGGCGCTAGGCCAACCCGAAACCGTGAGTATCGCAGCCGTGACTATCGCAGCCGTGACTATCGCAGCCGTGAGTATCGCAACCGTGAGTATCGCAGCCGTGACTATCGCAGCGCATAGTCAGGCTGATACTCCACCAGTTCCACCTCGTTGCCGTCAGGGTCGCTAACGTAGAGCCGCAGCCGCGTTTCGGGCGAGGTGTAGGTGTAATACTCAATGCCGTGCTTTTCTAGGTGCGATCGCATCGTTTCGGCATCTTCGATCACAAAGCCGACGTGGTTGAACCCCGCGCTGGCATAGGGGCGATGAGCCGCCGCAGGTTCGTGGGCATTGTTCAGCGACATATAGAACTGCTCATTGCCCAGGTGAACCCAGCGATCGCCCCCATAGCTGCCCTCCGCCCGCACATACCAGTCGGGAAACAGCGTTTGATAAAACCGCTGGCTCGCCTCCAAATCTTGACAAGATAGATTGACGTGTTCCATCCGTTTGAAGTTCATGACTGCCTCCAGCCATTGTGTAAGGAGTGTGGTGTGTAAGGAGTGTCGTGTGAGGCGCGTTGTGGCGATGGGCGATGAACCTGATCTGGCCCTCTGGAAAGGGGCGATCGCCAAAGCCAAACAGCCCCCACTCCTTAATCATACTCGTAATGAGTACGAGTAGGTCTTCCCCTGATAGGGACTCCCGGATGGAGACTCCTGGATGTAGACTCCCGGATGTAGACTCAAAGGTCAGCTAATCCCACAAAGGGCATCAGGATTTGGACTCACGGTTTTACGGACTATCACGAACTCCTCACTACGGATTACTCGACGGCCAAAAACTGCCGATTCTCCTCGCGGATTTGGGCGGCGGCATCGTCGTAGAGGAAGGGCAGATAGGCGTAGCGGAGTCCCTGCGTCACGGGCGTGGCCTCATGCAGCAGCGAGCAAGAGAAGACCACTGCGCCGCCCGCGGGGGCCTCGTAGGTTCGTCTGCCAAATTCGGGAAAGCGCAGTTTACCCCCTTCATATTCGCCCGTGTTGAGGTTGAGCGACACCGCAAAACGGCGGTGGGCCGTACCTTTGGTGGTGTTGTCGCGATGAGGCCTGAAAAAGCCGCCGGAGTGGCCGTCGTAGCAGGCGACGATGTGGCGCTCGATGCGCGTGGCGCGAAACTGGAAGGCTTTGGCGATTTCGGGGACGAGGCGATCGTGAATCCGATACATCGCCGCATTCCGCAGGGGTTCGTCCAAAATTTCCTGGTCTTTTCGCCGCTTGAAGCTGTGGTCGCGTGCGGCAACGGTGCGCCCGCCCACCTCCCGCATAAAGCCCGATTCCTCGCCACCGTGCTGGTTGTAGTAATCAATCAAGGCTTCGCACAAATCTGACTCGAACACCCGCGGCACCACCAGCACGGGCGCTTGCACGGCGGCGGGTTCGGCAGGGTGGAGCGGCGGCAGTTGTTCGAGGATCTTCACCAGCAGGGCGACGTGCTGTTCGGGCTGGTCGCCAAAGGGCAGCACCCCCAGCACCCGCAGCCGCTCATCCAGGATATACGTGCAGGGCGTGTAGCTCTGGGTAGCTTCGTCTAAAACGCCGTATTGGCGGCTCACTAACTGGTCAAAGTCCCAAAAAAAGCGAATGCCGGGAATGGCTTCCTGCACTCTGGCTTGCGCCTGATCTTCCGGGTCAATGCTGACTCCAAAAAAGCAGCAGTGGGTATCGTCGAACAGCGCCCGATGTTGGAACAGCAGCGTCAGCACTTGCTGACTGACGGGGACGCTGGTGGAGGCGAAAAAGCACAGCACCACATAGCGGCCAGCTACCGAGTCGAAATGATAGCGGGGGTTGCTGGTGGAAGGGGCGGTGAACCAGGGAGCGGGTTCGCCCACCGTAAGCAGTGACCTAGCCATGGCAAAGTGTTTATTTTTCCATGCAAAGAACCTTATTAGGACTTACGCACTTGCGATAAACTTGCTGGGTTTCGCACGATTTCTCGCGGGCTGCGCCTGCGAGAAATCGTCCAACTTCGTAAGTCCTAGTTATGTCAATTTTAGGTTTTGGCTTGGGGATGGGTCGTCCAATCATCCAAAATCCCTAATCCAAAATCCCCAATCCAAAATCAAGATGACGCAGGCGGCAAACGCTTAAACCCCAAATCTGTCCCTGTGCCTGCGTGAACCTGGGCTAGCTTTTCGTATTTTTTAGCATGGTCGATCAGGTCGGCCACCTCTTCATCGCTGAGGGAACGCACCACCTTTGCGGGAATGCCCACGACGAGCGATCGCCCTGGCACGTCCTTCGTCACCACCGCGCCTGCACCTACGATGCTGCCCGCCCCCACGCGCACCCCATCCAGCACGATCGCCCCGATGCCGATCAAACAGCCCCGCTCGATATGCGCGCTGTGGATGACGGCGCGATGCCCCACCGTCACGTAGTCTTCCAGCACCGTTGGCTGCCCCGGATCGCCGTGCAAAATTGCACCGTCTTGAATATTCGTGCAGTGCCCGATCTCAATCCGTTCCACATCGCCGCGCACCACCGCGCCATACCAGATGCTTGCGCCCTCCGCCAGCAACACCTCACCGATGACCGCTGCCCCCGGCGCAACAAACGCCGCCCTGGAGAGATCTGGGACAGACCAACCGCTGGTGCGATTTTGCTGTGAATTTTCCGTGAAACCCGTAGACAAGCTGTAAACTCCAGTCAAATTTCTTAAGATTGCCAGGATTCGCGCCCTTGCTTCCAGCGAATACCCGTAGAATTGTTTCTAGCTTCTAACTGAGAAAAGCCTAAGAAAAACCCAAAGTTATAATAGAGCCTTGCTGATGCTAGATGGAGACTACGCGGGTCGCGATTTCATGATGAACCCAGCCCTACAGTACCCAATCTTCGGCCCGGAGATTCAGTGTCCCCACTGTCGTCAGACAATTCCGGCATTGACCCTGACCGACACCTATCTATGCCAGCGCCACGGAGCTTTTGAAGCGAATCCCAAAACGGGCGAACTGATCCACCTCCAGTCTGGCAGACACTGGCGGCAGTGGGATAACGAATGGTATCGCCAGCACACGCATCCCGATGGCATCCGATTTGAAATCCATGAAGCGCTCGATCGCCTCTATACCCAGGGCTATCGCGCTACCCGCGTAATCATTGCCCGTCGCTACCAGGATTTGATCAGCACCTACCTTGACCGCAGTGCCCCCTGGCGCGGCCAGGCAGACGCTAGCACTCGCCCCCGCCTCTACGGGCTGCCCGTAGAGTTCAGCCCCGACCCGAAGGAGGAGCCATGTTGGGATGTGATTAACTTTGACCTGGAGAAAGAGCCGGGTGCGCCTGTGCGGTATCCCTACTTTCGGCTGTTTGAGTAGCTTGCGCGAGCCATGCATCACGCTTCAATTCGCACTGCCGATATCTTTCGGGCGATCGCCTTTTATGAGCGGCTGGGCTTCACGGTGTGCGAGCGGTTCACGGCGGGCATCACGCTGGGCTGCTGGATGGAGGGACTAGGCGGACGCATCGAGCTATTGCAGGTGCCCCAGCCCAGGGCCGCAGCAGATGCCTTTGGGGATGAGCATTACACGGGTTACTATCACCTATCGTTTGACCTGACGGAAGCAGTCGAGAGTTTGCCGGACTGGCTGGAACATTTGCAGCAAGATTTTGCCCAGGCGGCCGCCGCAGGCGAGGGCGATGCGCTGAAGGTGCTGCTGGAGCCGACGCAGCAGATGATCGGCGATCGCATCTACGAAGTCGCGTTTGTGGCAGATTCCGACGGGTTGCCGCTGGAGTTTATCCGGGTGCTGGGGGAACGGGGAGGCGCATAGTCGCTGCCCAAGTCCACCTGGGGGCACTCGCTGGATGCAAGGCGCAGATAGCGGCGACACTCGTCCGGGCTGAGCTGGCGCAATGTGCGATCGCGGGCCAGCTTTAGCAGGGTGTCCCAGGTTGCCGCCCACAGATACAGGCGGCCGTTGCTGGCCAGCGTGGCGACGTAGCTGCCGTCGGGCGTAAAGAACACCCGCTGAATGGTAACAGGCGACTCGGTGGCAGGCCGGAGTTGGGCCTGCTCTGTCCCTGTGTGGGGGTTCCACAGGCGAGCCGTGCCATCACTGCCCGCGGTGACGAGCGATCGCCCGTCGGGGCTGAACTGGGCATCCAGCACTGGGCCCTGGTGGCCACTCAGCACCATGCGCGGATCGCCCGTGGTGGCATCGGAAATTCGCACCGTGCCATCGCGAGTGGTGGTGACAAGGCTCAACCCATCGGGGCTAAAGCTGGCGCTGGTGAGCGGGGCCGTGTGGCTGAGGATGCCCTGTCGCCGGCCAGTCTGGGCATCCCACACAATCGCAGTGTGGTCTGCGCCAGCAGTAACAATTCGCGTGCTGTCTGGGCTAAAGCGGGCCGTGGCGATTCGCGACGCGATCCCTACGGGAATTGCCCCCTGATGCCCCTCTAGCGCTGCCACCAACTCGCCCGACTCGACCCGCCACAGGCGCACACGGTCGTCGCTGCCCAACCCCAGCAGCAGCCGATTATCAGGACTAAACGCCAACTGTTGAATCGTAACGGGATTGCCCGATGGATTACCTAATGGATTACCCGATGGATTACCGGACGGGGATGAGGAACTCAACAAAAGCTGGTGCAGCCGTGTAGTGGTGGCTGAGCCGGGTAGCGGTTGTTTGTCGGCCGACTGAACCCGACGAATCTCGAGCTGCCCTTCGCGAGTGGCGATCGCCATCAGTTCGCCATCTGCACTCAGCGCAAAACTGGTCAGCCCCGATGTGCCCTCTGCATCCGCCACCCGTGCAGCCCGCGCTGAGGTTTGCTGAAACCGGGAGAGAATCTGCTGAGTGATGCTCGGCTGCTCTTGCGCCTCTTCGGCAACGGTTCCAGAAGGCGCAGGCTGAGATGCAGTTGCGTCAGCGCTGGAGTCTGAGTCCGCAGCAGGGCGATCGGGCGGCATCCAGGTTTTGATCTGCTGCCAGAGCATTCTCGGATTAAGCCGATGCAGGTGGATTGCGTCGGGCATCTCCTGGACCACGGTTTCAACGTAGGGATCTGTCGAGCGATCGGCGTAAAACGCCCAGTTTTGCAAGATGCCCTCAGCGGTGACCAGTGCCAGACTGAGGGTTCCGGGCAGCGGAGCCGTCGAGTCGAGCAAACGGTCTTCGGGTTCCGCCAGCAGCGCCTCCGCAGCGTCCTCCGCCTGCTTTGCGGCCAGGGTGAACTTGGGGCGTTGGCGCAAGCTCTGGGGAGCCGCATCGCGCCGAATCGACAGCAGCGCCCCATTTGCCGGAAGCCCGATCTGTCGCTCGCTGCCCCGTTCGTCGCCAGAAGAGGCGGTTTTACTTTGCAACGCTGGCGCGATTCGCGAAGCGATCCCTGCGGGAATTGCCGACTGTACCCCGCCATCGGGCAGAAACGCCAGCCAGGACACACCACCCTCTGGAATAGCAATGCTGGGCAGTTCCCCGCCCGCCTCAGCCGACCACAGGTAAACATCACCCGCGTCATCTCCGGTTGCCAGGTGGGTTCCCCCAGGGCTGAATTGCAGGCGGGTTACAGGGCCACTGGGGTTTTGCAGTAGCGCCACAAGCTGCCCTGTGTGCGGGTTCCAAAGCTGCGTGGTGGCCCCGCTGACGGCGGCCAACAGATTTCCTCGCGGGCTAAAGGCGATCGCCCGCACGATGGGCTGCGGAGTCTTCCCCCGCCCCACCGAGAGATCTTGCTGCACCTGTCCAGTCCGCAAGTCCCACACCCGGATAGGTTGCCCAGGCGACACCGCCGCCAGCAGGGTTTCATCGGGGCTGAACTGAAGCTGGCTAAGGGCGGGCGGCTGCTGAGCAGTCTGGGCAAACCCCGTGAGTGTCATCTCCAGCGTACCCGTTTGGGCATCCCACAGACGAGCGATGCCATCGGCTCCCGCCGTTGCAATCCACCGGCCGCTGGGGCTATAGGTGGCGTGCAGGATACCGCCCGTGTAGGGCAGCGCAATGTGCTGTCGGAGATCGAGGTTGCCCGTGAGCGTCAGGGCTGCCGGGGCCGGGGGCGTGGGTTGCGCTGGGTCGTTTGCTTCAGCAGTCGCTTCTGCTTCTGAGGACTCCGGCTGAGCGGGCGTAATCTTCCAGATTTGCACCATACCCGACTGTCCTGCGATGAGCAGGGATAGTTCCTGGGGGCTAAACTGGAGCGTCTGGATCGGCCACTCTTGGGTGAGTTGAGCCACCTGCTGACCGCTTTCAACATGCCAGAGGGAAAGGGTACGACTCCCGACGGGATCGGTTTGCGAATCGCCCACAGTTGCCAGCCAGTTGCCATCAGGACTGAAGCGAAGCTGGGTCGCAGGCTGGGTCATCGGCAGGGTTTGCGCCAGAGTTCCAGTGTCCACGTCCCAGAGGTAAAGCTGAGTCGCAGATTTGGCGGTTGTGTCGGCATTGTGGAGCAAAATCGCAGCCAGCTTCTTGCCGTCTGGGCTAAAGGCAATTTCCGTAATCTCTGCCTTAGCGTCGCCGGGCCTGGTGAACACCCGCAGCGGCTTCGCGGTCGTGTCGGCATAGATGACCTGATCGGGGCTGGCCCACAGGCGAATGCTGCCGTCGGCACTGACTGTGGCGAGATAGCGACGATCGGGGCTATGGACCAACTGGCGAATTGCGCCGCGATGCCCCGGTAGCCAGATTTGCAGCCGCAAGTCCTGGAGCGCAGCCCGCAGGCTCGATTCGGCTTCGTAGGTTGCGCCCTGGGCCGCTGCCAGTCGGCTGACCACGAGGGCCGCCATCGCGTCTCGGTCTGGCTCTTGCAACATCGACTGGGCGATCGCCGCTCGCGCCCGCGAGGTGGCCACCATCGTCTGGTAATCTTTCTCGGCCTGCGTTTTTACGGTAGTGCGATATTGCCCCAACGACAGCGCCACCGCCAGCGCCAGGGCAGACGGCACAGACACCTTTACCCACACAGCCTTGCGACGAACTCGACGGTTTTCGGCATCGCTGACGCTGAGAAATTCTCGGGCCAGGGTCGAAAGCTCCTGGGGATAGGTCTTCTGGAAGCTGATGGCATCCTGGAGGCGATCGCTCCCCAGCAAATACTCGTGCCGGGTGGGTTTGCCCAGCTTTGCCCACTCCAGCGCCGCCTGTTCGATCCGCCGCTGGCGACGCAGCATCTCGCGGCTCTCATCCAGCCAGCCCCGCAGCAGGCTCCAGTTGCGAATCAGCGCCTCATGCACCACATCCAGCAATTCTGCCGATGGGCGACTCCGCATCTTCCCTTCCGTCCGATCGCCCTCGCTGCCCCGACTGGTGACAACGAGTTTGCTGGCAACCAGCTTTTCCAGCGTGCGCTCGATCAGCGGTCTGGGAAACGCAGGGCTAACTAACTCATCCTTGGCGGCGCGGCGGCGCGTGTCTTCCGTGCCTTCACCCAGTCGAGTCAGCGTCAGGAAAATGCGCCGCGCCGCCGCCTGCTCATCCGGCTCCAGGCTGTTGTAAATGTCCGTCGCCCGCTTTTGCAGCGTGCCCCGCACGCCGCCCAGTTCTGTGTAGGCATTGAGGGTCAGCTTGGAGGGTGCGCCCTGGGGCGATCGCTCGCGCTGTTCCCACAGTTCCCGCAGCGTATATTGCAGCAGCGGCAATTCTCCCGGTGCCCCAATCACGTCCAGCAGCATCGTGTAGACAAGATTGGGTTCGCAAATCAGCCCGGCCCGTTTGGCAGGGCGCACAATCGTATTTTTAATCTGCTCATAGCTCATGGGCAGCACTTTGAGAATCTGCCGCTTGATCTGAGCCGCTAGCCCCGCATATTGCAGGCACTTGCCAAAAAAATCTGCCCGCAGCACGACAACTATGCTAAGGCAGTCTTCCGACTGGGCCAGAGCACTGGTCAAGCACTGGAAAAACTGCTGCCGTAGGGTCTCCGCCTGAGAGCCACAGCAGAGCGTGAACACCTCCTCGAACTGGTCGATAATCAGCACTAGGCGCGGACGGACGGCCCCAGAGGGAAGCGTGGAGACTGGGCTGGAAGTGGGACTGTTGGGCAGGCTAGCCCGAACCAATCGCGCCAACCCCGTGCCGCCGCTTTGCAAAAAGGTCTCTGCCCGCTGGATTTGCTCCGCCCGCTCGATCTCTGGTGCGTTTGGATCGACAAAAGCGCTGGCCAGGCTCCGCAGGGGGTTTTCGCCCGGCGTAATCAGCTTGAGTCGCCAGCGATCGCTGCCTGCGAGCCGCTGCCCCCGGCGCAATTCGTGCATCAGCCCGGCCCGCGCCAGCGACGACTTGCCGCTGCCCGACGCACCCAGCACCGTGACAAAGGGACTCGTGCGGAGTCGTTCGACCAGTTGATGGGTCAGTTCTTCGCGCCCAAAGAAGAAGTCGGCGTGTTCTTCCTCAAAGCACTCCAGCCCGCGAAAGGGGCAAATCTCCGGCTTTTCCGGGGTTTTGGGGAGAAGGGGGGAAGTAGCCATGCCGCAGCGCGTCAGGATGATTTCGCTGCCGGAGTTTTCAAACAAGGGCTGCTGGAGTTCGTGCTTGAGGCGATCGCTCACCCAGGCCGTCAGGTAGTGCGCCGTCACAGTGCCCGTGCTGGCGTGGCGCGGGTCTAGCCCTTCCAGCAGCGCTTGGGTCAAAACGCTGTAGTCGCTATTGAGCGATTCGTAGGCGGCTTCATATTCCCGCGAGGCCGCAATAAACAGGCGATCGGTTCCCGTCCGTGCGCCGGGGTCTGCCTCCAGCATGTTGAGCAACTCGCCGCTGTGGCAGCAGTCCAGAATCACAATTCGCTGCCGCACTGGGCTTTCTTGCAACAGCCGCCGCAGCCAGTAGAGCGACAGTCCGTAAAATCCCGCATCGGGGTTGGCATCGCTGACTGCGAGGTAGCCTTCGTGAATCCCCGCTTCTTTTTGAATGCCATGTCCAGAGAAGTAAAACAGCGCAGTCTGGGGAATATTGCTGCCTTTGGGCTTGAATAAATTGACCAGCGCAGTTTCTAGATCTCGCAAAAAAACGGGTGTCGCTTGACCGATTTTGGGCTGCCCTACCTGCACAACTTCGGGCAGTCGCTGCACCCGAAATTCGCCGTAGGTTTGCAACATTTGGGCGATCGCTTCTGCATCTCTAGCGGGGGCTTTGAGCGGCTGTAAGAACTGATAAGCATTAACTCCAACAACGAGTGCATCCCGAGACATGACCCAACTCCTCACACACAACAAACAAGGCTAGCTGTAGTAACTTCGACGGTGGATTTGACGACTAATACCGCTATGGATAGACATAAGAACTTAGACGAGAAGAATAGACTAAGACAGGTGAAGAAAGAATTCTGGATGTATTAATCGAGTTGGCGATCGCAGGCTAAGCCCACTGAAAATTACTTAAACAAACTACTTAAACAAATCACTTAAATCAGCCAGAAAAACTAAGACTGGAAAATTGAAAAAGCGCCTGAAAAAGTCGTGACAAAATGACGGCAAGCGTTCTTCACGATGTCCGCATCTGAATATTCTCAGTTTCTAAAGTTATCTGGAAGGCGGTTATAAACTTGCGTAGCCTAATTGCGATCGCAAAACCTTATAGAGTTTCCTTGCATCGCGAGGCGCGTTTGCCATGAGAGGCAAGGGTTTCGTGATCGCTCACGACCCTCACGAGCTATAAAAGCACTGCCAAAAGGTCAATCTGATAAAGTCTGTCAATGCAGATGCTCGATAGAGCCAGTAGAGCCTGTAGAGCTAGTCATTGTTATCGAACTTGGTCGAACTGGGTCAAACTTGGTCAAACTCGAACTAATCCATGACGCTGAATTCAAATCACTAGAGAAATCATTAGAGACAATTTCACAACTCGGCTTCTTGAAAATGGTCTTTGGCAACTACGGGAAACTACTGATTCTCGAAAAGCATTTGCTGCCGAAGCCTGATTTTTCAGCCTTGTTTGCTAAAATGCCCTAAAGTTTTCAGATTTCACCACTTAATTTTTCCTCGCATGTCCCTCGCTTATGTTTTGTTTTTGTTTCATTTGTCAGCGATGCGATACTCTCAAGAACAAGATCAATTAGAATTGAAAAAACCTGAATCGGCTTTACTAATCCAACTATAATCAAAACCAAGTTTTAATAAAAAGAGGGCAAAACCCCTCATTTGAAAGCATTTCAACCCTTTATTAATCGATATTAATTAGGTCTTTAAGGCGCAAAAAACCTTACGTCAATCCGCCAAGACGCTGAAGGTTTTAAAGCAATTCTATTGATTGTTATCGATCGTAAGATTAGTCTTAATGTGCTTATGTATTATCCCGGAGTTTACCTTTTGAAATTTAGTACGGTGGCGATCGCCCTGCGTATTTTCTCTGAATTTACTTGCGTAGTATCCGTGAAATATGGCGAAATGAGTCAAGCTTGAATCTTCACAAAAGATTTGCACAGCGCCTACATCACGCCCGATGGATCGTTTTGCTCCGCCATTTGCCCGAAGTTCGACTCAAATCGGCACGGATCTCAACTCTTATTAACCTCCACACAGCCATCCCAGACCTGCCATGTAAAATGAGGGAGTCGAGCTAGGGGATCGGACTGCCGATCCGTTGTGCCTATCGAAACGATTTTTGGCAACTTGCAGGGACTCAAGCCCAGCCAGATCAAGCAATTGCAGCGGCTCTATCACCAGCGACTTCCGGGCGATCGCCTGACGACCCCCGAATTTGCCCAACGCCTCGCGGCCGTTAGCACTGAGATTGGTCAGCCCGTTTGCGCCTATATTAATCGCCGGGGACAGGTGATTCGCGTGGGAGTGGGCACTCTGCGACAAACTCAAATTCCGCCACAAGAGCTCCCGCGATATGGCGCAGAGCGTCTCAGCGGCATCCGCTGTGTGGCCACCAAATTCAAACCGGAACCCCCCAGCAGCGCGGCCCTCACCGCAATGGCGCTACAACGGCTAGATGCACTGGTGCTGCTGGTGATGACGGGCGAAGGCTTCGAGCGACGCGGCGGCGGCGCAACGGGCTATATCCGCGAAGCCTATCTGGCCCACCTGATTCCCCATCCTGAGGCCAACTGGACCGTTTCGCCGCCTCTCAGCCTCGATCGGGTCAGCCAGCAAGACTTTCTGGAGCTAACGGAAGGGCTGGAGTCAGAATTTCGCCGCGAGTTTGTGGCGCAGCAGGTCGAAGTCGATCACGATCGCGCGTTGCTGGTAGGCGTAATGACCGACAACCTTTCGGCTCAGCAGTTTCAGGCAGGGCTGGAGGAACTGGCGCGGCTGGTAGAAACGGCAGGCGGCGACGTGGTGCAAGTCCTCTCGCAAAAGCGGGCCCACCCCCATCCCCAAACCGTCGTAGGGGAAGGAAAAGTCCAGGAAATTGCCCTAGCCGCCCAGACCGTCGGCGCAAACCTGATCGTGTTTGATCGGGATTTGTCGCCTGCCCAGGTGCGGAACCTGGAGGCGCAGATCGGCGTGCGGGTGGTAGATCGCACGGAAGTAATCCTCGATATCTTTGCCCAACGGGCCCAGACGGGGGCTGGCAAGCTCCAGGTGGAACTGGCGCAGTTGGAATACACCATGCCCCGGCTAACTGGGCGAGGGCGCGATATGTCTCGACTGGGGGGCGGCATCGGCACGCGAGGCCCAGGAGAAACCAAGCTAGAAACCGAGCGACGCGCGATTCAGCGGCGGATTGCCCGACTGCAACAGGAAGTCAACCAGCTCCAGGCGCATCGGGCCCGATTGCGACAGCGCCGACAGCATCGAGACGTGCCTTCGGTGGCGGTGGTGGGCTATACCAACGCGGGCAAATCTACCCTGCTGAACGCGCTAACCAATGCGGAGGTCTATACCGCCGACCAGCTCTTTGCCACGCTCGACCCCACGAGCCGCCGCCTGGTGGTGACGGATGCCGAAACCCAGGAACCTGTGGAACTGGTGCTGACAGACACCGTGGGCTTTATCCACGACCTGCCGCCATCGCTGGTGGATGCCTTTCGGGCGACGCTGGAAGAGGTGACTGAAGCAGACGCACTGCTGCACTTGGTGGATTTGTCGCATCCGGCTTGGCAAAGCCAAATCCGCTCGGTGATGAAGATTTTGAGCGAAATGCCGATTACGCCGGGGCCGGCGCTGCTGGTGTTTAACAAGATTGACCAAGTAGACGGCGACACGCTGGCGCTGGCTCAGTCGGAGTTTCCGCAGGCGTTGTTTATCTCGGCGGGCGATCGCCTCGGTTTGGGCACCCTCCGACAGCGCTTGCTGCAACTGGTTCATTACGCCGTGTCGATGAACGCAGAAATGGGCGAGCTTCCCGCATCGGATTCTCCTGCCCAGCAGTCTCGCCGCTCTTATGATTTCCCCTAGCGATGGACTGAGATTTGGAAGAATCAAGCCCGGATGACTCCCGATCCAGGCTTGATTCTTTCCGTAAAAACCGATAAATTCACTAAATCTTTATAAAGAAAATTAAACTTGCCTGTTACTTTCCCAGTAGACATAGGTAAGCATCAGATGGCACTTCGCTTTAGGAGTTTGGTCATGGGTTCAACCAATCAACCGACGATTTTGGTGACGGGGGGTGCGGGGTATATCGGCTCCCATGCGGTGCTATCGCTCCAGCAAGCGGGATACGAGGTTCTGGTTCTGGATAATCTGGTGTATGGGCATCGGGAGCTAGTCGAAGACGTTCTGAAAGCGGAACTAATTGTCGGAGAGATTGGCGATCGCCTCCTGCTCGACCAAATCTTTGCCAGCCGCACCATCGACGCAGTTATGCACTTTGCCGCCTATGCCTATGTGGGCGAATCAGTCAAAGAACCCGCGAAGTATTATCGCAACAACGTAGTCGGCACGCTGACGCTGCTAGAAGCAATGCACGCTGCCGGGATCAACAAGCTGGTGTTTTCTTCCACCTGCGCCACCTACGGCATTCCCAGCGTCGTGCCCATCCCCGAAGACTATCCCCAGAACCCCATCAATCCCTACGGCGCAACCAAGCTGATGATTGAACGGGTGCTGAAGGACTTTGGCGTAGCCTATGGCCTGCAATCGGTGATTTTCCGCTATTTCAACGCGGCGGGAGCCGATCCAGACGGACGGCTCGGCGAAGATCACAACCCCGAAACCCACCTAATTCCCCTGGTGCTGCAAACGGCGCTGGGGCTGCGCGATGCCATTCAGGTCTTCGGCACGGACTATCCCACCCCCGACGGCACCTGCATCCGCGACTACATCCATGTGACCGATCTGGCTTCGGCCCATGTGCTGGGGCTGGAATACCTGCTCAACGGCGGCGGCAGCAACATTTTTAATCTGGGGAATGGCAGCGGCTTCTCGGTGAAGGAAGTTATCGAGGCGGCGCGTCAGATTACGGGACGGGACATTCCGGTGAAGGCGTGCGATCGCCGCCCTGGAGATCCCCCCGCTCTCATCGGCAGCGCCGACCGGGCCCGGCAAATTCTAGGCTGGCAGCCGCAGTATAGCCGCATTGACGATATCATTTCCCACGCCTGGGCCTGGCACCTAAAGCGGCATGGCAGCACCCTGGTTGCCTCATAGCCAGGGTTCCAGATTATAGGCAGGACTTAGCACTGGACTTACGCACTTGCGATAAGCTCCTTGGGGTTTGGACAATTTCTGGTGGGATGTGCCCGCGAGAAATTGTCCAACTGCGTAAGTCCTAATAGGGTTCATCAGGTTTCCAGAAGCAGATCCCAACGTCTTTGAAGCCAGATTGCGATAAATCCACTCGGCAACCCGGTATTCTAAGCAGCAAGGGGCCAATGACAGTTTGAGTGATGCCACTCGGAGCGATCGCCCTTCGAGTGGTGATTTTTATGCTTCTGTGATTTTTATGCTTCTGGATTGACATCTGTGTTGACATGAGGGCGATCGCCAGGAGCTTGAGCCGTTGAGCCAGCAGCTTGAGCCAGCAGTTTGAGCCAGCAGCTTGAGCCAGCAGATTGAGCCAACAGCTTGAGCCAGCAGCTTGAACCAGCAGATTGAGCCAACAGCTTGAGCCAGCAGCTTGAACCAACAGATTGAACCAACAGACTGAATAGACAAATCGGTGTGGGAGCCTGTGAAGTATTTTTTTCTATCGGATGGTTGGACGGTGGGGCGCGTGTGGGAATTTGGCGGGCTGTGGGATGAGCGGGCCTGGCGGCGACCGCCCCATATCCAGCGGATGCAGCTCTCTATCGTGGAGCGGGGCGAGCGCCTCTGGCTGCACCAGGTCGAAGAGTCGGTACTGATGGTAGAAGTCTGTCCATCGCCTACGATCCAAGCAGACGGATCAAGTGCATCGATTGGGCAAGTCGTGCTAAAGCGGCTGATCACGGCAGAACAGGTGTTAGAACTGTTGTGTGGAGCCGATCTGGAGGCAAAATCCTAGTCTCCACTGGACTGCGGTCAACTGCGGTCAACTGCGGCCAACTGCGGTCAACTGTGGTCAACGGTTAACTTTACGGGTTCAGCCATGACGCTTCCGTCAATCGATTCCTGCCATTCCCAGTCCAGATCTCGATCTTGGCTGCTGCTGTTCACCAGTCTAATCGGCGGTCTGAGTTTGCTAGCTGCGCTGGTGGGGCAGAGCGCTCAGGCTCAAGCCCCAAACCTGCCACAGACGCTAGAAGCGGCAACCCGTCAGGATGAGGCCGATCGCCTGCTGCGAGAGGGCGTACAGGCCTATAGCGCCAGTCAGTTTGCCGTTGCGCTAGACAGATGGCAGGCGGCGCTGGCGATTTATCAGGAGTTGGGCGATCGCCCCGGCCGCACGGTTGCGCTAACCAACATTGGCGAAGCCCATCGCAGCCTGGGGCAATATGCCGAAGCCATTGCGGCCTTTACCCAGGCGCTCCCGATTGCCCAGGAAACGGGCGATCGCCGTCGGCAAGGGCTGATTTTGGGCAATTTGGGCGTGACCTACTATGCCACGGGCGACTATACCCTGGCCCTGGAAAATTTGCAGCAGGCGCAAGCCATTGCTCAGGACGTGGGCGATCGCGAGGGCATCGCCACAGCGCTGCTTAATCAGGCGGTCGTCTATCGGGCGCTGGGCCAGCCAGAGGAGGCCGATCGCCGCGTGCAACAAGCTCGGACGGCTGGCGGCGAGGGAGAGGTGGCTTCGCAGCCCGCTGGGGAGACGATGACTCGACTGGAGCGAGAACTGCGAATTGCCCAGGAACAGGGCGATCGCCAGGGCGAGGCTGCCATTCAGGGAGCCATCGGAGTGCTGTGGCTCAACCAGCGCCAGTATGACCGGGCGATCGCCGCCATGCAAAGCCAGTTGGACATTGCCCGCGAGATTGGCGATCGCTCCCTCGAAGCCACTGCGCTCAACAACCTGGGACTGGTGCATGTCGAGCTTCAGCAATATCCCCAGGCGATGGATATGCTGCAAGACTCGCTGCTGGTGAAGCAGGAAATTGGCGATCGCGAGGGCGAAGCCCGCACCCTGGCAAACCTGGGGCGGCTCTTTTTGGAGCAAGACCAGCCCGCGATGGCGATCGTGTTCCTAAAGCAGGCGGTGAACCTGTGGGAAGCGCTGCGGGCCGGGCTGCAACAGACCAACCCCGACATTCAGCAGACCTACACCGACCGGGTAGCCAGCACCTATCGCCTGCTCGCAGATCTGCTGCTGCGCCAGGATCGGGTGCTGGAGGCGCAGCAGGTCTTGGATTTGCTCAAGGTGCAGGAACTAGACGACTATCTGCGCGACGTGCGCGGCAACGAGCAGACGGGACGCGGCATTGCCCTCTCTGAGGAAGAGCGAAACATGCTCAACCTCTACGATCGGGCGATCGCCCAGGGACGGGAACTGGTCAGGCTGCGGGCGATCGCCCCCGACCGCCGCACCCCCGCCCAGCAGCAGCGCCTCGCCGTGCTGGTCGCCGCCGAGCAAAACCTGGCCCGCACCTTCGATGATTTCCTCAATCGCCCAGAGGTGGCCGCCGCTCTAGATCAGCTCAGCCGCACCACGCGCCGCCAAAACATTGACCCGGTGCAGTTCACCGCGCTGCAAAACAATCTGCGAAACCTGAATCAAAACGCCGTCCTGCTCTATCCGCTGGTGCTAGACGATCGGCTAGAGCTAATTTTGGTTACGCCCTTTTCGCCGCCCATCCGCCGCACGGTGAACGTCCCGCGCACCCAGCTCAATCAGGCAGTTTTGGAACTGCGGCAATCCCTGACCGACATTCGGGTCAACCCCAGACCCAGCGCCCAGCGACTTTACAACTGGCTGGTGCGGCCGCTCGAAGCAGACCTGGCCCAAGCCAACACCCAAACCATTGTCTATGCCCCAGACGGGCAACTGCGCTACATTCCGCTGGCGGCGCTGCACGACGGCACGCAATGGCTGGCCCAGCGCTACCGGGTTAACTACATTACCGCCGCCTCCCTCACAGAGTTTGATCGACGACCCCAGCGCGACTTGCGGGTGCTGGCAGGGGCGTTTGTGCAGGGTGAAGTTAGCGTGCGAGTGGGGACGCGAGAACTGCGGTTTCCGGGGCTGCCGTTTGCAGGCATCGAGGTAGAGAATATTGCAGCCCAGATTCCCAACACGCAAAAGCTGATTGATGCCCAGTTTAGCCCCCAGGCAACCGTGCCCCGCATGAATGACTATACGGTAGTTCACCTGGCGACCCACGCGCAGTTTGTGGCGGGTTCGCCGGAGGAAACGTTTATTGTGTTTGGGAATGGCGATCGCGTCACGCTTCAAGATGCGTCGCGCTGGTCATTGCCCAATGTGGAACTAATCGTGCTGAGCGCCTGCCAGACCGCCGTGAGCGGCGAGAGCAATGGCGAAGAAATTCTGGGATTTGGCTTCCAGATGCAGCGCACCGGGGCCAGAGCGGCGATCGCCTCGCTGTGGCGGGTCAACGACGAAGGCACCGAGGCGCTGATGACCCAGTTTTACCGACTGCTGAATCAGAAAACCATCTCCAAAGCAGAAGCCCTCCAGCAGGCCCAGATCAGTCTCATTCAAGACAACCAGCCGCCGTTTTTCTGGGCCCCGTTTATCCTGATCGGCAATGGACTTTGAAGCGAGATTTTGCTATCTGACAAAAACGCAATGCTAAAAACTAGAAACGCGATGTTAAAACCGCAATGTTAGAAACGCAATGTGCAACGTTCAATTTTCCCTCATCCCCCAACCCCTTCTGCCAAGTCGGGAGAAGGGGAGCAACAGAGGCTTGAAGTCTCTCTCCCGCTCTGGATTTAGGATGAGGAGGATTGGCAAAGTTGCACATCCCGTTGATAAATAGGTAGACATTAATAAGATATAAAACCCAAAGACCCTGCGCCGCCCGCTGCGCGGGCGGCGCAGGGTTCAGGATCTATTTTTTAATCTGGTCTATCTACTTAAAAGATTTGTCCAAAGATTTGTCCCTGATTTGTCCCTGATATGATTAGGACTCCGGTGAAGGGAACCCATCATGGCAAAAGTCATTGCAGTCACCGACGCGGTTAAAAGCTTATCTGAAGTGGAAGCTCGGTTTGGATTACGCCGGGTGGAAGATGAGCAATTTTTTACCGAATGGCAGCAGGATTTGCCGGAGTTGAATGATGCTGAACGGGCAAGGCTGCAAGTTTTGCGTCAACGGTTACTTTATCATCGGGCTGAAGGGGATTTGCTGGGAGGCTCGGTGATGCTGCTGGTGGCTTCGCCTCTTCTGGAGCAGACCGGCTTCTACGACCCGCCCTTTCGGATGCAGGCAGAGACAGGCGTGGAAGTGACGGTTATAGATGGCGAAGAAATTTTGCGGGGGCGCATTGATGTTTTGATTATGCAGCGGCAGTTTTGGGCGCTGGTCTTGGAATCGAAGAAAACGACAATCTCAACGCGATCGGCCTTGCCCCAGGCATTAGCCTACATGATGGCAACCCCTGAGTCAGACCAGCCCCAGTACGGAATGTTGACCAATGGGGATGATGTGCTGTTTATCAAGCTAGTGCTGCGACCAGAAAAACAGTACAGTTTGTCGCGGGTCTTTTCGCTCTATACGCTCACTTAAGAGTGGCAGGGGGCATTACAGGTACTAAAGAAGCTAGCGCGGATGATGGAGTCGGCCCAAGGGACTTCTGGTTGATGAGCTTGCAGGGTTGAAGAGAGCGAGCGGGAAGCCTCCCCAATCACTTGCAAGTTTTGAGTCAAGTTTTGAGTGAACCAAGCTTGAATTAATTCATTTTGTTCAAATGCTTGCCTGCCCTGTGCAGCATAGCAATCAATCCGGGCGATCGCCCCCATGATTGTCTAATTCTTCAACACGACTTTCATCACTTCATACAGCACCCGCGACAGTTCCCGGCGGCGCAGGGATTGGCGGTCGATGGGCGTGCGGGCAAAGGCCCGGTCATAGGCATCGGGTGCGGCTTTTTTCACCAAGAAGGACAACTGCTCGCGGGTAATGGGCGACTCTGGCGCAAAGCGGCCGCGGCCGACTCCGGCGATCAGTCCGGCTGCGGCCAGCGCCTCGATATAGGGATGGGCCCAGTGGTTTTTGGGCACGTCGGAAAAGGTGGGCTGGTGGGGCGTGGTGGGCGACAGGTTGAGCAGCTTCACCATTGCGGTAGAAACGACGGCGCGGGTGACGGTGTTTTCGGGGCGGAAATGCAGATCGGTGGTGGTTTCGCTGCGGACGATGCCTGCGGTCGCCATCACCTGGATCGGCTCGAAGTCGGGGTCGCTGTGGGATACATCGTCAAACCAGAAGATAGGAATGCCGTTGCGGGTGATCAGCCCTTGCAGCTTGCGGAGGAGGGGTTCTTGCAGGGCGATCGCCCTCGGCTGCACTCCCGCCCACACGGCCAGCGCCGCCAGATAGCCGCTGGCTTCCCCGATCGCCCATTCCACCGGATGCATTCGGTAGGCGGCGTTGGTGATGTGGGTCGTGCCGAGGCTTTTGGAGGACAGCACCAGCCCGTCGGTGTCCAGGGGAACAAGCGACCCCACGGGCAGCGTAAAGGGCAGCGCAATTACCTTGTCTCCGGGCAGGCTGGCGTGGCCCTGGCGATCGTTGCCGTGCAGGTCGAGATAGTGATATTGCCCAATGCCCACGCTGTCGGCAAAGCAGCGGGCCCGCGCCTGGTTGGGGAAAAAGGCCTTGGCCACGTCTTCGTGGAGGATGGGGGTGAGGGCGATACCGCGCCGCGCCTCGCGGATGTAGGGTTCCAGGGCGATGCCGTCGGCGGTCCAGGTGAGGTCGCCCCGGGGTTTTAGCGGAATGCCCCGCTGCTGCAAATAGTGGACGTAGGCCCGAGCGCGATCGCGCCCTTGTTTTAGATGCAGCTTGCGTTCCTCCCGACTCACGCCGACCAGTTCCCCCACGCGATAGTCGTTGCCGCAGAGCATGGGCCCGCCCTCGCCGTGCTGATGCTGGCCCCAGTTCAGCACCGACACGTCCCCCGGCTTTACCAGCTTCTCTTGGGTAGACACGCGAATCAGGCGGCGATAGCGGAAAATCCCAAAGGGATGCAAAAAGGGGCGCGGCTGTGGCTCCCACTGACCGCCAGATTTCGTCCAAAAATCGGCTTCAAAATCTGCCGCCAGCAGCCAGGGGGCGACGTTGTATCCTGGCGGTGCGCCAATGGGTTTGCCTTTGCCCGGTTCCGCCAGTTCGATCACCGCGCCGTAGGTAAAGGACTGCTGACATTCCGGCAGGGGATGTTTGGGAAGCGCCTGTTCGCCGGTTTCTTCGCGGGTTTCCTGCCCCACGCGGGAGGGAATATTGCCGACTTCCAGCAAATCCCCCAAATCGGTTGCCTCAATGGTGATCTGCGCCGAAATCGTGAAGCGATGCCCCCGCTGGAGGTCTTGAAACACAACCCCCGTGACGCGCCGCCGCCCGCCGGGGGGAGTGACAAACCGCACCTCGACGGGTTCTGCAAAGGGAATGAAGCGGAGGGTACCCCGTTCCAAGCAGGGGGCGATCGCCTCGTTTAGGGCTATGGCGGATACGACGGGACTGGTGCAAATCGGGCTGACCCAGCCGCCGCCGGGGTTTTGCAGCACCTCCCCCTGCACGGGTTGGAGCTGTCGCTGGCGATCGCGAAACCAGCGCTGCAACGGCGAAATCGCAAATTCTTCCCCTGCCCGATGAAATGCGCCCGCCCGCTCTTTGAGCAAATCGCCATCGTCCGACGCGGGCAGCGCCTGCACGGTGAACTGTCCCCCCAAGATTTGCGTCGGCTGCACCAGGCACACCGACAGATTGGCCCGCGCCGCCACCAGCGCCGCCGTATAGGCCGCCGTCGATCCCCCCACCACGAGAATGGCGCAGGAAAGTTCGCTGTTTGGCGTTGGGCGGGTAAAGGCGCGGTCTTCAAAAATGCCGTTGTGCTGGCGCAGGGGGGCGGTGAGCATGGGTGGGTTGGTAGGGGCGGTGCTATTTAATCATCTCACTCCCGCCCCTCAACCCGCCAAAACCTCAACAGGACTTATGCACTAGCCATCCGTGTTCTGGACTTTGGCGGATTTCTCGCGGATGCAGCCCGTGAGAAATCTGCCAACTGCCTCAATCCTGCTCAACCTAAAATAGAGGCATTGCCACACCGTCGCGCCGCTGAGTATTTTGCATGTACGCTGATTCTGAGTTTGATTCTGAGTTTGATTCGGATGTTTCATGGTCTGGTAATGATTTGGCTCGGTTAACGCCAGCGGAGTGTGGGCAGCGGCTGAGTGAGGCGGCGTTGCCAGAGGCAGAGCGGGCAGGGCTGCTGTGTCGGCTGGGCTGGTGGCAGTTGCGAGATGGGCAGATCGAAGCGGCGATCGCCCAGTTTGACCAGGCGTTGCTGCTGTGGCCAGACTTGGTGGCGGCCTATCACGGGCGGGGGCGGGCGCTGGATGGGCTGGGGCGATTTAAGGAGGCGCTGGCAAATTTTGACCAAGCGATCAAGCTGGCGGCCAAACCGAGGGCAAGGCTGTGGCGCGATCGCGGCTGTACGCTCCGCAGTCTGGGGCGCTATGGCGAGGCGCTGGCCAGCTTTGGCAACGCATTGGAACAACAGCCCCAGGATGCCCTATCGATGAGCGCGAAGGGGTCTTTGCTGGCGGTGCTGCGGCGACAAAAGCAAGCGGCGATGCAGCTTTGCGATCGTGCCTTGCAGCTTGACCCAAACCTGCCAGAAGCGTGGAACAGTAAGGGTGTGGTGCATTCGGTGGCGGGGCAATATGCCGAGGCGCAGCAGTGCTATGAGCGGGCGATCGCCCTCGACAGCAGGCTAGACCGGGCCTGGAGCAACCGGGGGATTGCGATGCTGCGGCAAGATCGGGTGCTGGAGGCGATCGCCAATTTTGAGCAGGCCCTCTCGCTGGCTCCGCATCGGCAGGAGGCGTGGAAAGCGGCTGCTTGGGCGCATCACGGGCGGGCGCTGATGCGGCTGGGGCGCTATGAGCGGGCGATCGCCAGTTGCGAAGAGGCACTGCGGCTGCAACCGGGCTATGCTCCGGCGGCGCTGAATCGGCTGCTGAGCCTGGGCATGGCGGGGCAGTTGTGGATGCACCTGCGGCGGGGGGAAACGCGCTGGCCCCTGCTGCACAATGTGGGCGCAGTGCTGAATGCGGCCAAGCTGCGGCTGCTGATTGTGACGGCGGCGGTGCTGCTGCTGGCGCTGGGGCAGGGGCCGGCGGCGGAGTTGCTGCGGCAGGGGGTGTCGGTGCTGCTATCGCTGGGCGTGCTGGGGCTGATTGTGGCCGATCTGTGGCGGCATCGGTCGCGGCTGGGCTTCGTCTGGCAGACCTACTTTGGCACCCACTGGCTGACCTATGGGCGGGCGCTGGGCATCGTCGTGGCAACGCTGGTGACCTATTCGATTGCCGATGCGATCGCCCCGCCGATTTTGCGTCTGGGCTGGTCGGATCTGGTGTTTGGGCGACCCGGCAACGTCATGTTTCAGCCGTTTAACCTGATCAAAGATGCCGCCCCTGCGCCATCCCCTGTGCCAGACCTCCCTACCCCGCCGATGCCAGGATTGGAGCCGCCGCCTGTGCCAGAAGCAGTATCCCATTTCAACTGGGCGACGCTGCTGATTCTGCTGTTTTGGCTGGCGCTGCTGCTGGGCATTCCCTTTTGGGCGCGGCTGGAGGAGCGGCTGTTTCGGCGCGGGGCCAACACCTGGCGGCAAATCGGCGTGCGTTCCACCTGGTTTGGGCTGGCGCACCTGCTGGCGGGAATCCCCCTAATCGGCGGGATCGTGCTGATTTTGCCGGGGTTCCTGTTTGCCTGCCGCTATAAGTATGTGCGCGATCGCCATTTGCGGCAAACGGGCAACGCCTTCCAGTCCGAAGAAGCAGGCGTGCAAGCCAGCACCGCCGACCACGCCGCCTACAACGCCATCCTGATCACGCTAGCCGCCGCCGTAATGATTTTTCTTTAGCAATAAAGCTTTTCGATTTTCAGGTTTTGATTGATGCGATCGATGCGGTCAGGTTTGTCTAATCTATTGAATCGGGCACCCTGGTTGACTGACAAAACTCGAATCACCCTCGCCCCAACCCCTCTCTCAAAGCGGGAGAGGGGCTTCAAACCCAGTTCTAAACTCCGGCTCCCCTTCTCCCTTTTTGGGAGAAGGGGTTGGGGGATGAGGGAAAAAGATTTGTCAGTCAACCAGATCGGGCACCACTTTCCCAATCTAAGATAATCTATAATCTGCCTCTGCTATGGAAGAGGATGCCAGTGGGCGGGATCAAACATGGGAGGACGTAGTTTTTCATTCATCAGATCGCTCCTTAGATAAACCAAGTCACACTGCCACAAAACTTGTCCATACATAACTCGATCCACAATATCAATCAGCTCAAACCCGTATTCCTCAAGAATCTTTCCCCTAGCCGTCAATGCAGCCCAATGTGCCTCCACAATCACAACGGAGGCATTACTGATGCAGCCAGAGGCTCCTTTAAGAACTTCCAAATCTTTTCCGTCAACATCAACCTTGAGCAAGTAATCCTTTTCAAGTAAATCGGAGTATGAGTCAAGTCTGTCTACCTTGATCTCCTCACAGGAAACAATTTCTTGCCCATCCGGTATTACTGGTACTTCGCTGATTCTTGCATGAGTAGCAACTCCATCCTTCAAGAGCGCCGTCTGAATAAGCCAGGCAGATCCTATTTCATCTGACAATGCAATAGGGTAAAGCGTATTGCTGATGGCGGAATAGTTCTTCTCTATATCTCCATACCACAAGGAAACAGGCTCAAATAGATGGTGATGTCTTTCCCGAAGTGGCTCCATCAATTCTGGAGTACCTCTTTGAACACCCACATCAACCACTGCATTGATAGGAACGCCTAACGCAAGCAGCGAAATCACCCTATCTTTCTTGTTAGCGACTAGCTGCTGAACAGGAAATGTTTGAGAGGTTACTTGAGACACTGTAGATCCTTGAGCAGAAGCTCTTTGAGCAGAATCAGCGTCAGCAAGCACCTCTTGAACAGACTCAGCTCGACGGAGAATTGATCTTAAGCTTCTGAGCATATTTTCTAAACCTACAGACTCAAGTTCATCAGAGCTAATTTGTAAAGGAGCCTGAAAGCCTTGTTAATCAAGGATTTCCGAGAAACCGCTTTTCCTGGGCAAACATGACCTCAAAGCCACACATGCCAAGAGTTTCAGGCTTCTTAAGATTTGCTTCATAAATCAGCTCTCAAGTTTGGTCACAAAATTGCTTTAAACCCTACCCATGTCATGACTTTTTTCCGAACTCTTCTCAAGCCGATCAATCCTATCTTGGAGGGCGCTAACTTGCTCTCTCATATCACGAATTTGAGATATGGCATTGCTCAGCAACTCATGCTGAGCCATCCCTTGGCGGTGAATTGTATTGATCTGATGTAAAAGCGTTGTTTGAAAATCTTGATTAAGCTTTTCCTGGCGCTGCATCGCGTCTACTAAAAACACTGAAGACCTTAATAGGGCAGTCTCATTTTCAGAGGCGGCAGAAGAAACCTGCTCAAACTGCTCAACCTTCGATTGAATCTGATCTAATTTGTTTAGAATTAGGTCTTTAATCGTTTTTAGTCTACCAACTACCATTGCTTCCTCCGTACCTCTAAGAACCCGTCAATTGAATCTGGAACTTGTACTAGAACTGCTTTCCAAGCCGTCTTGGATTGATTTGGCAATAATAAACCCAATTATCTATTGGCAAGCGTTCAAAAGTTCTTGATTCAAACTCAGCATAGTTTCTCCAGGACTCATACAAGCTAGAGATGAGTGCCTGATTGCTAGAACCAAACGTGTACTCTGCAAAATAGGCGTACATTTTATCTTGGGGAATTGTGGAACCGTTATAACGCTGATGCAACTTAGCAATCTCAGGAAGTCCTACAGTTTCCCAGCGGGACTTTGTTTTCTGATCGGGATAGTATCGAAAGAAGCCAAATGTCTCAGGTGCGGCGTAAAATCGAGCATCATGCTCCAGAAACCTAAACCAAAGCTCATAATCCATCGCGAAATCGAACTCTTCGTTTATCCACTCGCCTGCTTTCCTAAAGATATCTCTCCCCCAAAAGACACACTCTTGAGGGATATAGTCTGTCCAAACTAGATACTCTTTTGAATACTCCCTGTAAGGATGAAAATTTGTTTGATAGCCATCTTCTGAAATGAACTTCCGACAACCATAAACAACATCTGCTTTGGTTTCCTGAAAGTGCTTGATGGCTGTAGAAACAACATTTTCATCTGCGTATACATCATCAGAATTCAGATAGGCTAGGACATCCCCTGTAGCCAATCTAAATCCCTTGTTTAGAGCATCGGACTGACCCCGATCTGGCTCAATGATTAGGTGATCAATAAAATCCCTGTAGTATTCCAGAATTTTAATGGTTTCATCGCTGGAGTTTCCATCAACCACGATGTACTCTATGTCGGGATAATTTTGGCATAGGACACTAAGCAGAGTCTTCTCAATAAATTTCCCTTGATTATACGAAGGGGTGATAATGCTAACCTTCATGTTAAGCCTTGACTCTGTGGGTTTTCTGTAATCCTATTGCCGCCTCAACTAAGTACACCCCAAACAGGAGGAATTAATACATAAAACGTTTCTTTAGGTCATCTAAATCTTGCTTCATCGCAAGCAACTCGTCATGGACAGTCAGCGTATACTTTGCCTGATAGTCAACATAGTATCGATGTAAACGCTGGACTTCATTGATTAGTTCGCCAAACATCTTGCTATATATCATCTCGCCTTCGTAGTAAGAAGGTAAAGCAGGAGATGATTCACCCAGGCGAAACTCTTCATCCTTAGAGCGAACTGAGGGTTTTATAAAGGCTTTCTCGTCTAGAAGAATATCACTGGTTTCTGAGGGGATCAGTCCTTCGCGAACGAAGACAATATCTTTTTGGAGCAAGGCTCCATCAACGGGCGATCGCCATTCTCCAGCATCATCATAGTAGCGAAATCCTAAGTCGGAAATAATGCCTACCATCTCTGCGAGGGTTCTAGCGTCAGCATCATACTGAACGAGGGATAACTCTACAACCAGAATATCGACCTTGGACAAAAACTGGGCTGCTCCTTCTAGAACCAAATGTTCAGCACACTGAACATCAATTTTTAGAACACCCCGTCCTTCAATCGACAGTTCCTCAGAGACTTGATCAAGGGTTTTCACTTCGACTTCCACAGATTCGTATGAACGGAAGTCAGCAGGTTTTAGCAAAGAACTACCATAGAGATCTTGAGATACTTGCAGGTGCGTTTTTCCAGACTGATTGGAAATTGCTGCTTCTACCAAATCATGATGTCTTAATGATCCAGCGAACTGACGCAATAAGTTGGCATCATGTTTTGCCAACAGTGGATCAATGAGGACGTAGCGAACGCTGGGATATAGCTTACTGATGGTGAATGACCAAACACCAACAGAACAGCCCACGTCAATGATGAAATCAGGTTCATACCCTCGCCGCTTTAGCCGACGAAATGAATTGAATGATGGAACAAACTCCGGAAACAAATCGCGTGGTGTCGGCGGTTCAATGAAATAAAGCAGGTCGCTAGGGCGGTGCGGGCAGAGTTCCTCAAATCTAAAGTCGATTGGCTGTCCTGCTTCTAGAGATTTCCATAACCAGGTGTCAAATTTCTTATCTGAAAATGCGTCAGCTAGCATAGCAGCCCGCTGCCGCATTTCACGCTGATTGTCGGGAGCAGTAACGTACTCCACAGCTTGATTGAAGCTAGCAGGATCGTAATCTGAAACTACTCCTATGCCGAAGCGCTCAATGAACTTAGCGGCTGCGGTTTTTGGGCTACCTACCACAATCATCGGAATATTTGTGGTGGCCAGTAGGTAAGGAATGCGACTAGGCAGGCTGAGATACCCAACGGGAAGATGTTCATCTTCTTGATCGAGTGTGCTGGAGGGAATTACGGCGTAGGGGTATTGCCGCAGCTTTTGCACGAATTCAAACTCATCTTCAATGAAGTTTTGCTCACGAAGAATGCCTTGTTGCAGAAAAGCTTGTTTATCAGCAAGCCATTCAAAATCTTGAACCTGCCCGCTGCGGAACCAATCAATGTGATGCGGGAAACCAGTCAGCAGCTTTTGCAGGTTGTTGAACCATCGCTCATTCCAGACATTCCCAATTAGTACGCCCGTCTTGTCATTGCTTTTGTCATCGGCGGCGGGCTTGAAGTAGTTCTGAATTAGATCACTGGGTACAACGGGTGGAACGAACCAAAACTTTAGGCGATAGCGCTGTTCGTAAGCATCTCTCATTTCAGGAGAAACGGCTAAACGAAGTGAGGACTTTTCTAATAGCTCGCGCATCAAGCCATCTGGAATATTCTTAACGTATATGTTCTGATCGTCCAGAATGTAAGTGCAAAGTGGGACATTGAATATTTCCTTAAGGGCGATCGCCGTAATCAGGTCATCTTTGAAGAAGGGGATGCAGAGAATTCGACGAATGGTTACGTCCTCTAGCTGCTTCAATAGCTTCTTGAAAGACTCTGGTCGAGAACAGCCTCGATGAGAAATTGACAAGCTGAGATCCCCAAACTGATGATCGCCAGGGTAGGTATCCGCAGAGCGAATTGAGATTGTATTCGCCCCTGTGCCAAAGATTCGCTTTACGAGAAGGCCTGTACCGTGTCGAGTATTGATCTCGTTTGGTGTGATAACAACATCCGCTTTTGTCAGCGTTTTGCCCTTAGGAAATGCAGAGTAACCAGTTAGTAAAGTCTCTAAGCGTCGGCGAAGTTTAGCCTGTTTTGCTGGAAAATTAACCTTCTTCTGCATCTCAAACTGCCGCCTTGCGGAATCCTAAATCTGCGATCGCCCAAGATTCGCCTTGATTCGCTCCGTCCTGGCTTACGCACTTAGACTAGTATCGCACAGAATGGCATCAACCATACCCCGTACTACGTCTTTCATCTTTCGCTGGGCCAGCCAGCCTAACTTTTCATGAGCCTTTTGGGGACTGCCTCGGTTGACGGCAATTTCAGACGGTCGAAACAAGGACTTGTCGATTTCAATGTAAGCCGTCCAATCTAATCCCACATAGGCAAAGACTTCGGCCACAAAATCTTCCAGACAATGGGTTTCACCTGTAGCAATCACATAATCCTCAGGCTGTGGAGCCTGCAACATTAGATACATTGCTTCGACATACTCTGCTGCCCATCCCCAGTCCCGCCGAATTGAGATATCGCCCAGGTACAGTCGCTCTGCACGACCTTTTGAGATTTCGATCGCAGTGGTCACCACTTTTTGAGTGACAAAGCGCCTGGGACGGAGCGGAGATTCGTGGTTGAACAAAATGCCAGAGCAGGCGAAGAGATTGTAGGCCTCTCGGTAGTTGGCAACCTGCCAGTGGGCAGCGGCCTTGGCAACGGCGTAGGGACTGCGTGGAGAAAAGGCAGTGGTTTCATCGGCTGTGCGATCGCCCGTGTTGCCAAAGCATTCACTAGAGCCAGCGTTGTAGAACTTGATGGGGGCATTGATAAAGCGAATCGCCTCTAGCAGATTGAGCGTGCCTAGGGTGATGCTTTCCATCGTTTCTACGGGCTGCTCAAACGACAGCCCAACGGAGGTCTGCCCAGCCAGATTGTAGATTTCGTCGGGTTTGACCCGATGAATCACTTGCAGGACGCTGCGGAAGTCATTAAGCGCCATTGAGTGCAGCACCAGGCGATCGCGGATGTCCAGCCGATCCAAGTTTTTAAACGACGAAACCTGGGCATCGCGGGAGGTTCCATGAACTGTGTAACCCTTTTCGAGCAAAAACCTCGCCAGGTATGCTCCGTCTTGTCCCGAAACGCCGCAAATCAGCGCCGTTTTCATAGCCGCTATGGATTCAAACGCAACCGGTTTTTCAAAGAAACCCATGCTGTGCGGAGCTTCCAAAACTTGCTGCTTTGCATAGATTCGATCTGTTGCTGCAAGTTGCTGATCTTGAGCTTTGTTTTTTGCAGGCGATCGCGCAACTTCTGCTTATCCCCTTTGAGTTGCTCAATCCGAGATTGCCGCTCAGCTAGTTGTGATTGTAGCTGTTCTGCGTGCGATCGCAATTGTAGGGCTTGCACCTCTAGAGTCTTGGCGTAAGACTGAACCTGTTCTAGGGAGAGATACACTTCCTGAAGTTGTTTGTTCAGTTCTTGGATCTGTTCCTGCTGGTGTTGGATTTGTTCCTGCTGGTGTTGGATCTGTTCCTGCTGGTGTTGGATTTGTTCCTGCTGATACTTTTGAAATTGATCTTGTCTTTGGAATAAGCTTTGATACTCATAATTTAAAGACAAGAAGCGCTCACGCGACATAGTAACAGAATGGTCACGCGCCTCAATAATTTTCCAGAGATTGCTAATACATGAATATGAAAAATCTGTATCTAGATTGTTATCCATAACCTAATAGTCTGTTTGCTTCTACACAAGACTCATTTTTCTGGGTGTCAACATAGTATTCGGAATCAGTATAACTTTTTAGTCGTGTGATAACATCCAGATTAAATCCCCTAGACCCAACAGCAGGTTGACTATCACCTGTACACTGCCTGAAGTATTTAAACTTTTCCAAGAAACTCGCACTGTACTGAATCTCTAAGCACTCACACAATTCTTTAATCTGAGCCTCTGGCTCCTCACAAATATCTTCGTAGTGAAAAATTCGATGTTTGCAAACAGACTTTGCGTAACGTAAATAGCGTATGCCAAAATCTTCAGCACTTAAGAAACGGAAGCTTTCTGGCACTTTTTCTGCAAAGGATTTAATAATTGATGTATAGACATCTTCTGCTCTCCTAGTAATTACCGCAGAGCAGCATTCAAAATCGCCATGCGATAAGTAGACCTCCTGCTCCAGAACATAGCTAGGAGTGAGAATATCTTGAACAAGGAGATCCCCCAGAAAATTGACAGATGGCCAGTCTCGAATAATAAGATTCAACTGACGTTCATGAGCTTTTTGAGAAAAGTATCTAATCTTTTGGATGTATGTTTGTGACCTTAGAACATCAACTTCTTCGTCCGAAATTAACTTCCACCATTCATGAGCCTGTTGCTCAGGAGGAACAACAGAAGCATGAGGATTAACCTCGGACAGAACCAAGTTTCCGGGAATACAACCAATGCATCTATTAATCAAGGTTCCACCGGAGCGGGCAAAAGCGTAGAACACCGCAAGCTTCATAGATACATCCCACAACGTTTGGTCGTCAAACTTGACAAAAATCGCTTAATCTTCCAAAACTTGCTGCTTTCCATCTGCTTAATTCTGTTCTCTAGAATCCTCAAATTTTGAACAGTTTCGCATAATTGACGTTCCTGCTCCGAAACTCTGGCTTTCAATCTCTTGACTGCGGAAGACTTTCTCTTGATAACTGATTTTGCAGTAGCCAGTTTCTCCTGAGTGTGCGAAAGTTCTTGACTGATTTCCGCAAGACAAGAATTCCTGAGAGACAGTTCTTGTTTAGTAGAAGACAGTTCTTGTTTGGTAGAAGACAGTTCACCTTCAATAGAACTGATCCTCGTCTCGGCGGCACACAGATCAGAATAGACTTCAGATGAAAGCCGTTGATAAAAACACAAATTTTGCCAAGTTAATTCATCCCTCGACTTGTAGCCTAGTTTTTCTGGCAATCCTCCTGCAACATTTTGAAGCTCTTCCAGGATCTCGTCATCCAGGAAATTAATCCAGTCCCCTTCTATGCCTTTCCTGAGATGCGCCTGAAGATCTTGAAGCCCTTTTTTTCGACCTGTCAGACTCTCAAATCTATACTCCTCCAGAACCTCTCTTAAAGTATTTTCGGGCGCATCTATTCCGAAGCCTCTGAAAAGATCCATGAAAACTTTGACATTATTCTTTGATGTCAAGTCTTCATATTTAATGAGAACAATATTCTTGTCCTTTGAGGATGCATTAATCCACGAGCGAATTGACTCAAATAAATCAAAACTATCCAATAATCGAATACTCTGTTTTAGTCCTTCTTTTTCAGGCTTTGAGTTAAGCAATTCCCTAATCAATGACACATCATCTACAATTGCCTGATGCGAATATTTCATAGAGAAGTACCAAGAAACGAGCATATCTCTCGGATCTCTCGTCACAAAAAAGGCAAAAGATGGGGAATGTGCCATTGCTCTGGCCCTGCAAAAGCTCTCATAGTCTACGTAGAGCGGTGTGATCACCGTATTGTCTGGAAATGGCTCATTAAAAACTTTCTCAGTCGGCTTCTGAACACCATATTTTAAGAGTAATTCATCTTCATAAAAATATGGCTGCAACCCTGAAAACTCTTGTACCCTGGAGTCTGAAAAGATAGCACGAACCCATTGGCTTGCAGTTTTATGGGTGCAACAATGAAAAATGTTCATGCTTTAACTCCTCTCTCTAACACCGTACTAATCAGAACTAATCAGATCTGGTACGGCTACAACTGTGTCTTGTCCCTGGTTGACTGACACAAGTCCCGAAAGCCCAGAAAATTCGTTGTCTTGGGATCGAAGCCCATAGCTCCTGAGTTGGAGCCGGAGGGCTTGGTCAGAGGAGCTTTTGGGCCAGCGTCCCCTACGAGAAATCAGGGGTTTCCAGAGATGTGTCAGGCAGTCAGGGCGATCCCTCCAGCGCGATCGCCATTCTGTCTGGTATGACGTAGCAATGCATACTATAGCCTTACAGGCTACCAAGTCATGGGATGCTTTTGTGCAAGAAATTTCATTTTCTAGAACGCGAACTTTACAAAGCTGGGTGGCTCTACCCAACCAGGTTGTATTTCAAAATGCAGTAAATGGCGCGGAAGCCGTCTTTCCAGCCGATTTTCTTGCCTTCTTTGTAGGTGCGGCCGTAATAGGAAATGCCCACCTCATAGATGCGGCAGCCTGCCTTGGCGACCTTGGCGGTGATTTCTGGCTCAAAGCCAAAGCGGTTTTCCTGAATGCGGATAGACTGGATTACCTCGCGGCGAAAGGCTTTGTAGCAGGTTTCCATATCGCTGAGGTTGATATTGGTCAGCATGTTCGACAGCAGCGTTAGGAACTTGTTGCCCACCATGTGCCAAAAGTAGACCACGCGGTGGGGGCGGCCGCCCATAAAGCGAGAGCCAAACACCACATCGGCTTTGTCATTGAGAATCGGCTCTATCAACAGGGGAAACTCCTGGGGGTCATACTCCAGGTCGGCATCTTGCACAATGACGACATCGCCCGTTGCCGCCGCAAAGCCCGTCCGCAGGGCGGCTCCCTTGCCGCGATTTTTGGGATGATAAATCACCTGGTCTACTAGCGGCTCGATTTGAGATTGCAGCAGTTCGCGGGTGCCGTCGGTCGAGCAGTCATCAACGATGATGATTTCGAGATCTTGGACGGGCGATCGCCTCACAGCCTCCACCACCTGCCCAATTGTTCCCAATTCGTTGTAGCAGGGCACCACAACCGAAAGTTTCATGCAGTTTGCCCTCCCTCCTCAAACACTTGACCCTGCTCTATGCAGACACGCTCATGCGAACAAGCCCATGCAGGCAAAATGCGTACTCGTCCACAATCACTCGTCCGCAGTCGAATATCTGACTATAAGTACCATAAAGCGGGGACTCAGTGTTGCTAAATTTTGCACGGTTGGGTTCAGAGTGGCAGACTGGAGGGCGATCGCGCTTCGTCGCTCAGGAAAACACCTGTCGGGCGATCGCCAAAAAAGCATCTGCTTGGGCAATTAGCATCTGAGCGTCTTGTTTCGAGAGATTAGGATAAATGTCGTAATCGGCACGAGTGCGAAGGGCTTGGGCATCAATCAACTGGCGGTGTAAATCGAGCGGCACTTTTCCTGGGCGAGCGAGATACTGACCAAAGGCGCTAATCACAGCAGCATGGCTAGAGAAAGAGAGTCCCTTTTTGTCCAAGAGCGCCTCAGCGACGTAAAACAGGGCATAGTACGCACGGAAAACAGCAAAATCGTAAACCCATTGCCGATTTCTCAGCGTGCCGATTTCTCAGAATGCAAGCCGAGCCAAACGCCTCAGCGCATATCATAGCCAAACAGATTGGGGTCTACCTCTTCCAGATTCAGGTCAGCGAGGCCATATTCAGCCCAGCGGCGCGACACCAAATCCGCCGTGTCGGGGTCGGGGTCTAGCTGCTTACCCCAGGGGCGATCGCTCTCTGGGTAGATCTTGGTGGTCGCGTCGATGCCCATTTTGCTGCCCAGACCCGGGCGCTCGGTGGCAAAGTCCAGCGAGTCGAAGGGGTTATCCGGCAGAATGAACACATCCCGCGCTGGGTCCACCTTTGACGTAATCGACCAGACCACCTGGCGCGGATCGCGGACATTGATATCTTTGTCCACCACCACCACAAATTTCGTATAGCTAAACTGCGGCAGCGCACTCCAAAACGCCAGCGCCGCCCGCCGCGCCTGCCCCGGATAGGATTTGTCAATCGACAGCACGGCCACCTTATAGCTCAAGCCCTCCATCGGCAAGAAAAAGTCCACAATTTCCGGCACCTGTTGGCGCAAAATGGGCGTATAAATCCGGTTTAGCGCCAGTGCCATCATTGCGTCTTCCTTGGGCGGGCGACCGCTGAAGGCGGTGAGATAAATCGGATTTTTGCGGTGGGTCATGCAGTGGAAGCGGATCAGCGGGCCGTTGGGGTTTGCAGGGCCGTAGTAGCCCATGTGGTCGCCTGCCGGGCCGTCCATCGCCACCTCGCCGGGAGTAATCGTACCCTCCAGCACAAATTCTGAATCGGCGGGCACTTCCAAGTCCACCGTCTTGCACTTGGCCAGATGCACGCCGCCGCCGCCGTAGAGGCCAGCAAAGAGCCACTCCGACATGTCGATGGGCAGGGGAGTTGCGGCCGCCATCACGAGCATCGGGTCTACCCCAAGGGCGATCGCCACCTCCAGCGTTTCGCTCCGCTCGGCCGCCTTCCGCAAATGCCGCGTTGCGCCGCGCACCGAGAGCCACTGCACCGTCATCGTGTTTTTGGATTGCAGTTGGAGGCGATATACGCCCACGTTCACAATTTTGTTTTCAGGGTCTTTGGTAATCATCAGCCCCAGCGTGATCACCTTGCCCGCGTCGCCCGGATACACCCGCAGCAGTGGCAGCTTAGTCAGATCTACCTCGTCGCCCTTCAGCACCACCTGCTGACACGGCGGCAAAAGCTCGCGCATGGGCTTGGCCTTCACCACGTCAAACAGGGCCTTGCCCAAGTCAACCGCCTGAGAAATCTTCTTGGGCGGGCGGGGTTGATACAGCAGGGCCAGCTTTTTGCCCAGCGCTTCCAGTTCTTCGGGCTGCTCCATGTTCATTGCCCAACAGACGCGCTGCACCGTACCCATCACGTTCACCGCAACGGGATACTCAGCCCCCTTCACGTTTTCAAACAGCAGGGCCGGGCCGCCGCTTTGCAGCAGGCGATTGGCAATTTCGGCAATTTCCAGTTCGGGATCAACCAGCGCCGTAATGCGCCGCAACTGCCCCCGCTGCTCTAGCTGGTTCAAAAATCCCCGCAGATCTCGCGTCATGATGAAGAACTGTAACGTGTCTCCTCTCATTATCAACGAGATTGGGGCAGTAGTTTTGCGGTGCAGAGCTGGTTGCCTGACACAAGTCCCGAAAGCCCAGAAAATTCGTTGTCTTGGGATCGAAGCCCATAGCTCCTGAGTTGGAGCCGGAGGGCTTGGTCAGAGGAGCTTTTGGGCCAGCGTCCCCTACGAGAAATCAGGGGTTTCTAGAGATGTGTCAGGCAGTCAGGGTGCAGAGATCCACACCCAAATTAGCCAGAAACGTAAACCTTGCAGAATGTAGTTTTTCAACATCCACAAATTGCACCTCAAATCGCAATTTGGCAATAGTTCAGCTAAATCTGAAAATCGTCATGGCTATCAATCATCACAGTGCAATATCTCAGGTTCGTTTGGGCATTTCGGAAGCTGAGGAGGGGGAGTTAAGCCGTCAGCTTTGCACGCTGCTGCGGGCGGAGTCTGCCAGAAGCGGAAGGCCGTGGGTGCAATTTTCGCGCCTCGCAGAGCTGTATCGTCTGCAATATGGAAAGGTGTTGGTGCAACAGTTCAAGCAGGCGGGCTATGCAGATTCATGTCTGTTTTGGCGGGATCATCGGCAGGTGTTTTCGACCTACGCCACGCCAGATTCAGGAAATCCCTACGTGGCAGTGTTTGAAATGGTGAACCCGACCCAGGATTTTCGGTGGAGCGATCGCCCTCCTGCTCGTCGCCGCCGCAAAACATGGCCAACTTGTCCATAAACATGACTTCTCACTTTGAAAAGCTGCCCTTAACAAAAATATTACTCATTGCTAAGGGCAATTTTAAGTTTTACCTAGCAGCCCTAGTCACCTTGTTTCGAGCATCTATTTGTAGTTTTGAATAATGGGCTTGGCCTGACTACAAGCACCAGTCTGCCAAGACTCTGTAAAGCTGGACAAATCGAGAGCCGCTAACCAAAATTGTTCACCCACCACTCGCCAGTTTACGGAAGGAGCTTTACTCCTGTTGTATGCCGTCTGGGCATTTTCAGAGAAGCGTTGAACATCGACAAGACAGGCACTCATTAGCGTCGCATCTGCCTTAGTTTGCGCTAATTGCTGGCTAAGCGATAGCTCAGTTTGTTGGCTAGCCAGCAGAGCTTTTTGAGTCAGCCTGAGCTGCTCTGCTACCATGCTTGAGCTTTGAGCAACATTCCGCAGTCGATATTCTTGAACCGCAGTTGGAATACCGGCAAAGAGAATAAGAAGCGATGCAAGCAAAATAGGGGGTAAGTGAATATCTCTCCAAGAGTTGGGATTGAGATTAGTATGCAGCGTCATGGTAGACACCCTCCTCCTGATCAGCGATCAGGTTCCCTGGTAGAAGCCTTGCAGATAGAGAGTTTGAAGCGTTTTCTATGGGCTTTGGCTTACACCTTGATCCTACCTCTGGCAAGCAGAATTGCTCACTAGGCGCAATTTTTCTTAAGCAGAGCTTATGTACTAAGCAGCTTCTGTACAAGTTATCTGTACAAGCTGTCTGTACAAGTTAAAAGCGATCGCCCTCCCTAGAAAGTTCAAACAAGTTCAAACAAGCTCAAACAGAGAACTCAAAAAGAGAGGCGATCGCCCAATTCTGACAAAACCCGGCTTCGCTCGACCTAGCCAAACGCCGCCGCGCTGCGGGTAGGCATTTCCTGCTCATCGTCGATCGTCAGCTTGTGGGGCTTGCAGCGCTTGATGCTGAGCTTGATTCCCTGTGCGCCTTCTTGCACCAGATCTTCGACGTAGCCGCCCTTGTGTTGTTCTGCTTCCGTTGCACTGGCGAACGGGCCGAAGTAGTAGGTGCAGCGGGGCGAGTCAGTCACAATTTCCACCCACCAGGCCGCACCTACCGTTTGCAAGATTGATGTCCAGGTTTCTTTCATAAGGCGTTAGGATGTAAGTCTTTGGCTTAAACTGTAGGGTTCTCTTTAGGAAAATTCAATATTTATTACAATCCTTTATGAACCAGCTTCAGCAAAATAAGGCATCCTATGAGCCAGTCTATTCAAGGGGGCTAAGCTTCCATCCCCTTCAATCCCTAAGACTCCTCGCTCAAGTTTTGTCCCGCCTACAGCATCCCTTGAAATCTGCCCCCCAGATCGTATTGTGTGTGACGTTTAGGCAAAAATTCTGATCGCTTCTGATTTCAGACTTATTTTGCCTCTGCGTTTTTTTGGCATATTTTCTGTTTCGGGGGGCAGATGTATACCCAGCCAGTGAATCACTTGGCGATCGCCGGACTGAGCGAGAGCGTATTCGTCCAGCGCTGGCGATACACCTCATACAGCGCCATACCCGCGGCCACCGAGGCATTCAGGCTGGCTGTTTTGCCCCGCAGCGGAATCGACACCAGCACATCGCAACTGCGCTGCGTCAGCATGTTTAGCCCGTCACCCTCGGAGCCGACCACCAGCACCGTCGCCCTGTGAAACGTGACCGTGTTGATCGACTGCCCCGCTTCTGCGTCGGTGCCGTAAATCCAGAACCCTTCGGCTTTCAACTCTTCGAGCGCTCGTCCCAGGTTGACCACGCGGGCGATCGCCAGGTTTTCCAATGCACCCGCCGCGACTTTCATCACCGTTGAGGTAACACCGACCGAGCGCCGTTGCGGGATCACGATGCCCTGAGCGCCCAGCGCTTCGGCCGTGCGAATAATTGCACCCAGGTTGTGGGGATCGGTGATGCCGTCCACTGCTACCAGCACGGGCTGTTCGGTTGCGGCTTTGGCCTGGGCAATCAGGTCGCCCAATTCCAGATATTCATAGGGAGCAACCTGCGCCACGATGCCCTGATGCGTTGCGCCGTGGGTCAGATGGTCGAGCCGTCGATTGTCTACCTCGTCGATGACGGCTCCGTTGCTCTTGGCTTTTTGCAGCAGCGTATGGAAGCGGGGATCGTAGCGCAGGCGCGGCGTGACCCAGATGCGGTTAAGCTGGCGATCGCTCTCTAGGGCCGCCACCAGCGTATGACGACCATAGATCAAATCGAGGCTGGCTTCTTCGGATTCATGCAGTTCATTGCCGAGGCTCTCCGTGGCCCTATAGCGGGCTTCCGAAACGTCCCCAAAGTTCCTCGGTTGGGATGTGCCGCGATCGCTCTCCCAGGCTGGTCGGGGCGGTTTGCGGCCGGGGCGATCGCTCCCGTCTCTGCCTGGCGCAGCGGCCGGGCGGCGGGAAATAGGTCGAACCTGGTCACCGGAAAGGCGGACGGGCCGGTCTGGGCTAAATTTGGCTTTGGCGGGCTTGTCTGCATCACTGCGACGACGGGCAGGGCGATCGCCCACTGATTGCTCTGGCTGCCTCTGATCCGACGGTCTGGCGCTGTAGGAGTCTCTGGCAGGACGATCAGGGCGATCGCCCGAAAACTTTCTGCCCGCAGGTTTGCCGTAGCGATCGCCAGAAGGCTTTCGACTCGCAGATCCGTCACCATAGCGATCGCCCCGATCGTCGCCTGCTGCCCGCTCACTAAAGTAGCGATCGCCCGCCGACTTTCCGCCTGCCGACTTTCCGCCCGAAAACTTTCGCCCGCCCCCGCCTGCACGCGGTTTGCCTGGTCGGGATGAACCCTGTCCTTTGCGCGGGGACGACCCCCGATTTGAATCGCGGTTTTGAGCAGCCATGAGTCTCCTTCCCTGACGTAGTCATAGTGTCCAAATGTCTAAGACGCGCCGGGCAGTAAAACCGTCAGCATCTCCGGGTTTCTAGCATAGCGGAGCCAGCCCTAAATTGGGGAAAACCAACACGATTCCCTGACCAAAGATTTCTTGCGATTTCGTTGCAGTTTCTTAAGCGAGCGGAGGGCAGATTGCAGCAGATTGCAACAGATCTATCAGGTCTATCAAGCTCGCTCACCGCTTTCTTCTGGCGGGGGCTTCAAGTTTTCGAGGGGCTGCATCTGTGCCAGCAACTCCTGCAATCGCCCCGGATTGCTGAGATACAGGTATCCCAGCAGCGTTTCTAGACCTGTGGCCTGACGATAAATTTCAGCATCCACCCGCCGGGGGCCTCGCTGAGCCGCATTGCGCCCTCGCCGCACAATGTCTTGCTCCTGTTCGGTGAGATGGCTAGAGAGCGATCGCACTTGGGCGGCCTGGCTTTCGGCCCGCACCTGCTCCACGACTTGCCGATGATAGTCTTGAATGCGTTTGGGCGGCAGCAGGCAGGCTATCCGTACATGCAGTTCGTACACTGCATCGCCCACGTAGGCCAATGCCGCCGGAGAGAGCCGCTGGAGGTCTTGCTCCCGGAATCCCTTCTCAGCGGGGCACGACCCGGCCGCATCAAGACCGCTTGGCATTCTCCAGCGCTGCCTCGACGTTGGGCTGAATCTTGAAAAACTGCTCCAAACGCACCATTTTGATCGTCTGCATGACGCGGGAGTTGGCGATCAGTTGCAGCTTGCCATTTGCCTGCTGCACTTTCTTGGCCACCTGCACCAGCGCTCCAATGCCGGAGCTATCAATAAAGTCAATCTGGGACATGTCGAGGATGACGCTAGACGGCCCCTCCTCTACATATTTATCGACAACCTTGCGGAAGGTGGGTTCAGAAAACGCATCGAGAAGCCCCGCGAGGCGGAAGACCTGGCTGTTGTCTCGCACCTCCCGAGTGCCGCGCAAGCTCACCGTTAAAGTAAGTGTCTCAGGAATAAGAACCTCCCCGCTGGCGTTCAACTCAGCGCTGTGTCTGGGTAAGTGAATCGAGGCTTAAGTATACTCCAAAGTGAATTTGTGGCCAATAGAACTTTTAGCCGCATGAGCCGCGCTGTCTATTCTGCGCTGATACGCCGATACCGATGCGCCGATGCCGATACGCCAATGCCGATACGCCAATGAGGAATGGGGATTTAGCTTGGGTATTTGGGGTGGGGGCGATCGCCCCAAATCCACCTTCAACACACGCTGCTAAAAGGCGCGAATGAACGGGGCAAATTGAGTATTCCATCAACTCGAAATCAACTCGAAAATAACTCAAAACCCAAACAGAGGATGGTTATTTTTGGGCGATCGCCCCCACAGAAAAAGGTCGTCAAGCAATTAGAATTCTCGCGTTTATCGAGAAACCATCCATTCATATTTTTCGGACAATCAACCGGCCGATCAGTCAGATTTCCTGAACCGAATTTCAGGACGGTTTTTCGGCTTTTTCACATTCGGATGCGCCCTTGATCTTTACAGGAATTCCCTCGGTCATGAAGTGCTTAATTAGATCAGCAAACTCTTCTTCCTTAGTTTTTTCCTTTTTCTTCTCAGCAGGCTTGTTGAACAAGAATGAACACGCAAATGCAAACCCAATAAAGATCCACTCTGCACCTGTCATAGATATGGAGATCCAAATTCAACAAAACACTAAAAATATGACTCAAGCAAAGTAAACACCTGAGTCTGCGGAACCTTTTCCAATTTCAAGATGGTCGCGAGGCTAAGCCAAAGCCTTGCCTCGAAAGACTTTCACAGAGAGACGCTAGACCGAAAAGCACTAACTTCAGACGGGAGCTAGAGCATGGGGGCTAGAGCATTGCAAAATACAAAAACAGAAATACAAAAACAGTTCCAAAGATGGCAATTAACTACGGTCAAAACAGTCAAAACCCTGCTTCAAAACTCAGCTCTCTTAAAGATAAGGTATGACTTTGGATATCAGCCTGCCAGATTCTCGATCATTCTAAGACCGTATTTTCCGAATAAACCTTAAGAACTGTACTAGAACATCAATCCGCCCCTAAGTTGATGCCCTCAATTAACTTTCGTTCCTGAATCTTTAACAGTTGCCCCTGCCTTTAGAGTAAACCGATTCTTAGGAAACTTCCCAAGAAATTAGGACTTACGCACCTGCGATGAAATTTTCTAGGTTTCGGACGATTTCTCGCGGGCGCAGCCCGCGAGAAATCGTCCAACTGCGTAAGTCCTAGAAATGTTTTCAATAAATACAGCGGGCTGGAAGCGGATAGCATTCATTCTAAGCACAAAATTTTAAAAATCAAGAGAAAACCGAAAAAAAGCCTGTAATCCTACCGCCTTTTTTCGCGCCCTGGAAGAGGGGAAAGAGCCTCGATTGCAGACGGCGGGCTGAGTTTGCAATTTCTCTTGCACTTTCTGACGAAAGCGCTTTGCCAACTGGCGTTTGCTCTCTGTAGCCAAATGATGGAATCAGGCCAGTTCCCTAAGCAGTGCTGCTGTAGCGGCAGGCGCTACCAGCGTATTGGCACAGAGAATCCCCGACGCAGCGACCGCCGGAACCCCGATCCCTGGCAGGGTGCTGTCGCCGACGCGGTAGAGGCCGCGAATGGGCGTGTGGGTGCTAGGAAACAGGCCCTGATGGGCGGCGATCGCCGGGCCATAGGTACCCCGATGGCGGCGCAGGTAGCGGGCGTGGGTGAGCGGTGTGCCAATGCGCTCTAGCACGAGGCGATCGCGCACATCGGGAATGACCCGCTCCAGCGCCCGATAAAGCGGCTCTGCCCGTTCTCGCTTGCGGGCTTCGTAGGTTTCATCGCGCTGCCAGCCGTCGTAGGGTTCCAGCGTGTAGGCATGGACGACGTGATGACCTGACGGCGCGAGGCTGGCATCCCACACCGAGGGAATCGAGATCATGCAGGTGTGGCCCGGCGCTGCCAGGTCGTAGCGCTCGACCGGATCTTGCACCACGACATGATGCCCAGTGAGTCCCTCTAGCCCGTCGGCGCGGATGCCCAGGTGCAGGTGCATAAAGCTGTCTACAGCGGGGGTTTCCAGAGCGCTCTGACGATGGTCCGCAGGCAAATCATCGGGCTTGAGCAGGTGCGTGTAGGTGTCCCAGAGGGTGGCGTTGGAAATGACAGTCTTCGCTGCGATCGCCTCACCCGACCGCAGCCGCACACCCACCGCCTGCCCGTTTTCTACCAAAATTTGCTCCACATGGGCATTCAGCCGCAGCGTGCCGCCCCATTTCTCCAGCCCGCGCACGAGGGCTTGCACGATCGCTCCACTGCCGCCCAGCGGATAGTCCACCACAGAATTTGTGCGTTCGCCAAACATAAACGCCATCTCTGGCGCGACCGTGCCCGCCGCAGGCAGCCCCGACAGCAAGAAGCATTCCAGGTCTACCAGCCGCCGCACCCACGGATCGCGCACGGTTTCATCCAGCAGGTCGCCCGCCGAGGACTGGAGCGATCGCACTTGGGGCAGCAGCTTGAGCAGCGCCCAGGGATAGCGGCTGAGCAAAAACGGCACCAGTTGCCAGTCTGCCCGCAGCGCCAGGGTGGGGATGTCGCGCAGTCCGTCGTAAATCTGGAGAAACCGCTGTTCTAGCTGGGCCAGTTCCCGCGCACCCTGGGGCGTGATGTCGGCCACGGCAGCCCGATAGCGATCGCCCTGGCAATAGACCGGAAACGTGCCCTCTGGAAAGTGGTAGTGGCCCAGCGGATCGTAGGGCACAGCGGCAACTGATTCACCCAGCACATCCAGCACTTGCTTGAGCGGATTGAGCGATCGCCCGTCACTCAGTCCGCAATAGAAGGAGGGGCCTGAATCAAAATGAAAACCGCGCTGCGAAAAGCTGTGGGCCGCGCCGCCCGGAATCGCGTGACTTTCGCACACCAGCACCCGCCGCCCATATCGCGCCAGCAGCGCCGCCGCCGTCAGCCCGCCGATGCCGCTGCCAATCACCACAATTTCGTGAGGGGATTCGTCGGGGGAAGGAGCCTTTGGGCTATCGGGTGAATCCACGAACTAAAATCCTCTGAATATTTCTGAATATCTCAGATCCAGGCGTGACCGATCCTTCATTTGACCGATTCTTCAACAGAAAACTGCGCTGACTTACGCTAACCTGCGCTAAATTTACGAAGCTAAACTTACAAAGCTGAATTTACAAAGCTGAATTTACAAAGCCTTGCTGTAACTTTGATCATACCTAGTACCTACGCACTTGCGATAAGCTTTCTGGATTTTGGACAATTTCTCGCAGGCGCAGCCCGCGAGAAATTGTCCAACTGCGTAAGTCCTAATACCGTTTGAAGAACTGATGCTTGAGGGGCATTAGCGATTGAGAATCGAACGTCTCAGCCTCTTCCTGTACCGCCAGCCAGCGTAGGAGGGCGATCGCAAAATCGCAAAAATAGACCGGAAAATACGGAGAAAGGGCGATCGCTTCCTGATGGGAAAATAGCCCAATTTGGGTACGATGTGTGCGGATCTTCCTCAATTCAGCGGTTTGCTGCTGCGCCCAAACCCAAGCGCCGCGTTCGATTTAGCCTCAGTCGGTCGTCTACCCAGCCCATTGCGAGCAACCTGCCATGTCATCTGTAAACTTCGTCGGCTCCGAGTTTCCCATCAACACGATTACAACAGGCAGTCAGAGTACGTCGCTACTCACCGCTGAGGCATTCTCGACGAGGGCGATCGCAGTAGACGGCAGCGGCGGGTTTGTGGTGGTGTGGACGGGGCCAGACGGCGGTGGCTCAAACACTGGAATTTACGCCAGACGGTTCGATAGTGCGGGTGTGGCGCAGAGTTTGTTCGATGCGGACTCCAGTTCCCTAGTCAGCACAGATGCCCGCATCAATACGACAACAGCTAATATCCAGCGACTTGCCAGCGTTGCAGCGGATGCCGACGGCAACTTTATCGTGGTGTGGGAAAGCATCCAAGACCCGGTAACGGGTGATTCAGGCGTTTATGCTCAGCGCTTTGACAAAGATGGCAACCGCATCGGTGGCGAAACCCAGATTCACACTAACGTCCTGGGCGAACAGACCGAGGTCAGCGTGGCGATGGCTCCCACGGGCGAGTTCGTGGTTACCTGGACTAGCGATGTGGGCGATGGGGACGGCACTGGAGTTTTCGTCCGGCGATTCAACAGCGCAGGTGTGGCACAGCCAATTAATCCGCCGATGGGGCCCGCCAGCACCAACGATGTCCAGGTCAACACCACAACAGATCGGAACCAACGTTTTTCTAACGTGGCGATCGCCCCCGACGGCAGCTTTGTCGTCACTTGGTCGAGCGTTTTGCAGGATGGCGACGGCTATGGCGTATACGCCCAAAGGTTCAGCAGCACGGGCGCACGAGTCGGCCCGGAATTCCCCGTCAATACCACCACTGCCAGCAATCAGCAAAATTCCCATGTGGCGATCGCCCCTGATGGCAGCTTTGTCATTACCTGGTCGAGCGAAAACCAGGACGGCTCTAGCTGGGGCGTGTACGCTCGCCTGTTTGACAGCAACGGCGACCCGCTGACGGGCGAAATCCTTGTCAACCAGTTCACCACAGGCGAGCAGCGTTATTCCACGGTGGCAATGGATAGCGACGGCAACTTTGTCGTCACCTGGCAAAGCTTTAGCCAGCCTTCTGAAACTGTGACGACCACGGGCATTGTGGCGCGGCGCTTCAGCAGAACGGGCACTCCCCTGGGTGACGAGTTTCTGGTCAACACCACCACCCCAGGCGATCAGCGCTTCCCTGCCGTTGGTGTTGCTCCCAGCGGCAATTTTGTCGTCGTTTGGACGGGGCCCGACGCTAACGGCACCGGTGTCTATGGACAGCGGTTTTCGCCGCCGACCAGCACCGCGCCGACCGATATCCTGCTAACGCCTGCTAGTTTTCCAGAAAACTCCCCGCTGGATACCGTCATTGGGAATCTCTCCGCCATCGACCCGGATGGAGATATCGTCACCAATTTCCAACTGATCGATTCAGTCAATTTCCCGGACAACAACAGTTTTGAAATCCAAACTGGGTCTGGCGGGCCGATTTTGGTGCTGCGGGCGGCGGCAGATTTTGAGACAAAGAACAGCTACACCATCAAAATTCGGGCAACCGATCCAAACGGATTGAGCTATGACAAAGAAGTGGTGGTGGCGGTTACGAACGTCAATGAAGCGCCCACTGCCATTAATCTCGATCCGCAGTCTGTGGATGAAAACGTGCCCATTGGCACAGAAGTTGGCATCTTCACAACCATTGATCCCGATTTTGTTGACACCCACACCTACACGCTCGTTTCCGGCACAGGCGACACCGACAACGCCAGCTTTACGATTGTCGGCAACCAACTCCGGCTGAACGTTTCCCCCGACTTTGAAACCAAGAACAGCTACACGATTCGGGTTCGCACCACCGACAGCGGCAACCTCTTCTTCGAGCAGTCGTTCATCATCACCATCAACGACATCGACGAAACGCCGCCCAACCAGACCCCAACGGCGATCGCCCTCACGCCAACCAATGTCGATGAAAACGTCCCGGTCGGAACCACCGTCGGCACATTCACAACCACCGACCCAGACACGGGCGACACCCACACCTACACGCTTGTTTCCGGCACAGGCGACACCGACAACGCCAGCTTTACGATTGTCGGCAACCAACTCCGGCTGAACGTTTCCCCCGACTTTGAAACCAAGAACAGCTATACGATTCGGGTTCGCACGACTGACAGCGGCAACCTCTTCTTCGAGCAGTCGTTCATCATCACCATCAACGACATCGACGAAACGCCGCCCAACCAGACCCCAACGGCGATCGCCCTCACGCCAACCAACGTCGATGAAAACGTCCCAGTCGGAACCACCGTCGGCACATTCACAACCACCGACCCAGACACGGGCGACACCCACACCTACACGCTCGTTTCCGGCACAGGCGACACCGACAACGCCAGCTTTACGATTGTCGGCAACCAACTCCGGCTGAACGTTTCCCCCGACTTTGAAACCAAGAACAGCTATACGATTCGGGTTCGCACGACTGACAGCGGCAACCTCTTCTTCGAGCAGTCGTTCATCATCACCATCAACGACATCGACGAAACGCCGCCCAACCAGACCCCAACGGCGATCGCCCTCACGCCAACCAACGTCGATGAAAACGTCCCAGTCGGAACCACCGTCGGCACATTCACAACCACCGACCCAGACACGGGCGACACCCACACCTACACGCTCGTTTCCGGCACAGGCGACACCGACAACGCCAGCTTTACGATTGTCGGCAACCAACTCCGGCTGAACGTTTCCCCCGACTTTGAAACCAAGAACAGCTATACGATTCGGGTTCGCACGACTGACAGCGGCAACCTCTTCTTCGAGCAGTCGTTCATCATCACCATCAACGACATCGACGAAACGCCGCCCAACCAGACCCCAACGGCGATCGCCCTCACGCCAACCAATGTCGATGAAAACGTCCCGGTCGGAACCACCGTCGGTACGTTCACGACCACCGACCCAGACACAGGCGATACGCATACTTACACGCTTGTCGCAGGGACAGGCGACACCGACAACGCCAGCTTTACGATTGTCGGCAACCAACTCCGGCTGAACGTTTCCCCCGACTTTGAAACCAAGAACAGCTATACGATTCGGGTTCGCACGACTGACAGCGGCAACCTCTTCTTCGAGCAAGTCTTTACGATTACCATCAACGATCTGCCAGAAGGGCCGCCACCCGTCAATGAAGCACCCACGGCGATCGCCCTCACGCCAACCAATGTCGATGAAAACGTCCCGGTCGGAACCACCGTCGGCACATTCACAACCACCGACCCAGACACGGGCGATACGCATACTTACACGCTTGTCGCAGGGACAGGCGACACCGACAACGCCAGCTTTACGATTGTCGGCAACCAACTCCGGCTGAACGTTTCCCCCGACTTTGAAACCAAGAACAGCTATACGATTCGGGTTCGCACGACTGACAGCGGCAACCTCTTCTTCGAGCAGTCGTTCATCATCACCATCAACGACATCGACGAAACGCCGCCCAACCAGACCCCAACGGCGATCGCCCTCACGCCAACCAATGTCGATGAAAACGTCCCGGTCGGAACCACCGTCGGTACGTTCACGACCACCGACCCAGACACAGGCGATACGCATACTTACACGCTTGTCGCAGGGACAGGCGACACCGACAACGCCAGCTTTACGATTGTCGGCAACCAACTCCGGCTGAACGTTTCCCCCGACTTTGAAACCAAGAACAGCTATACGATTCGGGTTCGCACGACTGACAGCGGCAACCTCTTCTTCGAGCAAGTCTTTACGATTACCATCAACGATCTGCCAGAAGGGCCGCCACCCGTCAATGAAGCACCCACGGCGATCGCCCTCACGCCAACCAATGTCGATGAAAACGTCCCGGTCGGAACCACCGTCGGCACATTCACAACCACCGACCCAGACACGGGCGATACGCATACTTACACGCTTGTCGCAGGGACAGGCGACACCGACAACGCCAGCTTTACGATTGTCGGCAACCAACTCCGGCTGAACGTTTCCCCCGACTTTGAAACCAAGAACAGCTATACGATTCGGGTTCGCACGACTGACAGCGGCAACCTCTTCTTCGAGCAGTCGTTCATCATCACCATCAACGACATCGACGAAACGCCGCCCAACCAGACCCCAACGGCGATCGCCCTCACGCCAACCAATGTCGATGAAAACGTCCCGGTCGGAACCACCGTCGGTACGTTCACGACCACCGACCCAGACACAGGCGATACGCATACTTACACGCTTGTCGCAGGGACAGGCGACACCGACAACGCCAGCTTTACGATTGTCGGCAACCAACTCCGGCTGAACGTTTCCCCCGACTTTGAAACCAAGAACAGCTATACGATTCGGGTTCGCACGACTGACAGCGGCAACCTCTTCTTCGAGCAAGTCTTTACGATTACCATCAACGATCTGCCAGAAGGGCCGCCACCCGTCAATGAAGCACCCACGGCGATCGCCCTCACGCCAACCAATGTCGATGAAAACGTCCCGGTCGGAACCACCGTCGGCACATTCACAACCACCGACCCAGACACGGGCGATACGCATACTTACACGCTTGTCGCAGGGACAGGCGACACCGACAACGCCAGCTTTACGATTGTCGGCAATCAACTCCGGCTGAACGTTTCCCCCGACTTTGAAACCAAGAACAGCTATACGATTCGGGTTCGCACGACTGACAGCGGCAACCTCTTCTTCGAGCAAGTCTTTACGATTACCATCAACGATCTGCCAGAAGGGCCGCCGCCACCCGTCAATGAAGCACCCACGGCGATCGCCCTCACGCCAACCAATGTCGATGAAAACGTCCCGGTCGGAACCACCGTCGGCACATTCACAACCACCGACCCAGACACGGGCGATACGCATACTTACACGCTTGTCGCAGGGACAGGCGACACCGACAACGCCAGCTTTACGATTGTCGGCAATCAACTCCGGCTGAACGTTTCCCCCGACTTTGAAACCAAGAACAGCTATACGATTCGGGTTCGCACGACTGACAGCGGCAACCTCTTCTTCGAGCAGTCGTTCACCATCACCATCAACGATCTGCCCGAACTTCCACCCGTTGTTAATCAGCCGCCGACAGACATTGCCCTCAGCAGCCTCAGCGTTCTAGAAAACGTTCCGGCGAACACAATCATCGGCCAGTTCGACAGTTCCGATCCGGATCATTCCAGCGGGTTTACCTATACGCTGGTCAGCGGCGCAGGCAGTACAGACAACGCTGCGTTTCTGATTGAGGGCGATCGCCTCCGCATTCGGTCTTCGCCCGACTTTGAAACAAAACGCTCCTACAGCATCCGCGTCCGCACCACCGACCCCAGCGGCGGCAGCTTTGAAAAAGTATTTATCATCAGCGTGCTGGATGTGGATGAAACGCCACCCAATGTTTCAGCCTCAATCGTGGTTGACCTAAATGGCACGGCTGCGGGAATCGACTTCAGCATTGGTGCGCCGACGGTTGCGTCGATCAAAGTTGCCGCGCCAAACGCCACCATTACCAAAACCAGCCCCACTAACCTGACCCAGCTCGTGGTCAACCTGACCAATCCAATAAATGGAGCCAGCGAGCGCCTGATCGCCGATGTCAGCGGCACTAACCTGCGAACCAACTATGATCCCACGGGCGTACTCACGATCTGGGGCAGCGCTCCTGCCTCGGTCTATCAGCAAGTTTTACGCACCGTCACCTACGAAAACTCGGCGGCTGTTCCAAACACATCGACTCGGACAATTTTTGCCGCTGCCTCCGACGGGCAAACCTTTAGCCCCATTGCCCGCACCACGCTGAATTTTGTGGGGCTGCGGCAGGTTGATGGCACAGATGGGGACGATGTGCTGGTGACCACGCCGAACACTGACCTGCTTTCGGGCCGAGCCGGAAACGATATCGTCCGGTCTACACTGGCGAACTTGCGGCAGCAGGACGTGATTCGCGGTGGGCCAGGGGTGGATACCTTTGTGCTGACGGATGGTACGGGCACAATCACCGTCAATGTCGGCAACTTCAATAGCCAGCTTCCTGACGTTTCTCCGGGGACGCTGGTCACCGAGTTTGAAGTCTTTGATCTGAGCGGGTTCCGGGGCAATGCGCTGATGATTGGCGCAGATAATTTTGATGATTATCTGGTGGGCGGCCTTGGCAACGACACGCTGGATGGCGGCACGGGTAACGATACGCTCATTGGCGGACCGGGCAATGATGTCTACATTGTCAGGAGTCCAGCGGACACGATTATTGAACGCCCCAACGAAGGCAACGATACGGTACAAGCCGCCGTGAACTATACGCTGCCGGATCACGTTGAGAATTTGGTGCTGATTGATAACGCCAGAACTGGCACGGGCAACACCCAGAACAACCGCATCACGGGTAACGCGCTGAGAAATCTGCTGCGAGGCGGCGCGGGGAACGATACGCTGGTGGGGCTAGCCGGTGCGGATACCCTGCTGGGAGAGGAAGGTAACGACCTGCTGGATGGTGGGCGTGGCCGGAACATCCTGACAGGCGGACAGGGACGAGATACGTTTGTGTTTGGCGTGGGCAGGGGGCTGGGTCGCAGCATCGTAACGGACTTCAATCTGCGTCAAGATCGGATTCTGGTGCGGGGGACGGGGCTATCGGCCGGACGAATTGATGCTGCCCAGTTTATCCGGGGGACAAGTGCTCGTCGCCAGAGCGATCGCTTCATTTACGATGCCGCTACGGGTCGCCTATTCTTTGACCCCGACGGCACGGGCAGCCAGCGTCAGGTGTTGATTGGCACGCTGAGCAATCGACCGTCGCTGGGCGCAGGGAATATTATTGTGGGGTAGGATTATTGTGGGGTAGGTTTGCATAGCCCATCGCATTCGCATTATGGAGCGAGGTATAGCCATGACCCACACCCTTGCTGAGCCGGAGGTTTATCAGGGACAGTTTGGTGAGTTCACGATTACGAAGGGCGATCGCCTGGGGGTCGTCCTATATCGGGCGGCGCTGATGGTGGCGGCGCTGTGTTTTGATGTGGGCACGGGGCTGGTGCTGGGGCGCGGCGACGACCCGACGGTGCTGCGGTGGCTGAGTCCGCTATATACGCTGTTTTCGCTGGCGCTGGGCGCGAGTCTGCTGCTGATTCACATTTATATGAAGCCGCTGCATCGGGCGCTCCAGGCGTTTTGGCTGGTGGGGGCGATCGCCGCGATCGCCGTTGCCCACCTGTATCCAGAGCCATTCGTGCAGTCAGTCTATCTGCACCCGCAGACCCTTCTGGGCGTGGGGTTTACTTTTGCTGCGCTGACGGGCATTTTCTTCAAAGAAGCGTTTTGCTTTAACCGTCTGGAAACGAAACTGCTCACGCCCCTGGTGCCGCTGCTGCTGCTGGGTCACCTAGCGGGGGTATTGTCACCGGGCATCGAGAGCAAGCTGCTATTGGTCTGGGCGATCTTGATGCTAATCTTTGCGGTGCGAAAGTGTGTCCAGGCAATCCCGCCGGATATCGGCGACAAGAGCGTGTTTGAATATCTCCGGCAGGAAAGCCAGGTCGCTAAATCAGCTAAATCAGCCGATTAGGTAAGCTGACCCATGAGCTGAATCGGGTGCGCCTAAAGAACTGAGTAGACGACAAAATCCGCAAAATCAGCATGAACCGAGCGCGGCGTTGCCCAGGAGGGGTCTTCTCCGCCAAAGAAGGTAGAAAACAGGATGCCGTCGATCTGAAGCTCTGGCACGGTGCGGAATGTCACACCCTGCTGGTCTAAAACCTGACGGCCGTTGAACCAGACACGGATGCGGCCATTCGCCTGACCAGGCGTATTTAGCGTCACTTCCTGATCGATGCGATGCCAAACGCCCGTGCTAAAGCGCCAGTTGCCCCGCCCAATCGAGGTGCCATAGCCCCGGCTGGTTGGCAAATAGGCATAGACTTCCCCTGCGCCATTCTGCCGCCACATAAATCGGGTTGAGAACCCATCGGTGCCATTGGGAATGCTGCCACCCGTATTGCCTCTGCCGCCATAGAGTCCGGGCAGCTTGCCGCCGCGCACAAAGCTGAAATTGCTGGAAAACCGCACAGCATAGCTGAGCCGCACTGCTTCCTGGGGGCCAATGGGCAAGCGAGCGAAGAACTGGCTGCCGCCCAAGGGCACGTTATATCGGCTCACGGCTCCGGGGCTGATTGAACCCTGGGGATAGCGGACGCGCAGGAACAGGGGATGAGTACCGCCCCGTTCGCTTGCGATCTGTCGATTTTGCGGGCCAAAGCCGCCGCGCGTCTGCACACCCCAGCGCTGTTCCCAGCCTTGTCCAAAGTTGCCGCGCCACAAAACTCGCGATTGAGTCGTCGCACGGCTGAGCAAAGTAGGATGGGAGGATTCTGCTGACGGTGCAGCGTCAGTGAGATTGGCTGTACCAGAAACTGCAAGCGGCGTGTATGAGCAGCTTGTAGCTGCTGCCAGCAGGGCGATCGCCCACCGTGGAAATCTTGCCTGAACTTGTGTCATGGTTTATCAATCCAGCAACGACTTTCATTGAAGAAGTTGAGTAGGGTCAGCGGCCAGGCGCGGACGCTCAACTTCTCGAACTCTTTTACAAATGATTTGAAATCTTTACAGGCAAGTTTCTGTGAAGATGTGGAGAGAAGACGTGGAAGCTCCGGGGTTCAGGAGGGACCGATTCTCGATTTCGGATTTGCGATTTGGCTTGCCAGCCAAGGGGCTGCGGGGCTTTCCGCAGTTTCACCTGTAGCGTCGCTCAGGAGAATTGATATCAGAACTCGAAACTCTCGCAGTTCCAAGCCCCCTCGCGCCTGCATTGCAGAGCAACAATCCTCAACTTCCGCCACCGCAAGCTTTTACAGTTTGTAACGTTTGCATTGAGCCGGGGGGCCAACCCACGCCGTAGACTTGATGAATGCATGGCACTTGGCTTCTTGGCACTTGGCTTCTTGGCACTTGGCTTCTGGCTGTGCTTGCTTCTAGTCTTATATTCAGGGCGCACCCCAGTTCTGCAAGTTTGCCCTCATCCCCCAGCCCCTTCTCCCAAAGCGGGAGAAGGGGAGCCGGATTGGAAGTCCCTCTCCCGCTTTGGGAGAGGGATTTAGGGTGAGGGGTACAAAAGTGGGATGCACCCTATCTCCAGCTTCATCCTTCATACACAGGTCTTTTTTAAGAACTATGTTTCCCATTCAGCGTCCTCGTCGTCTCCGCAGTCATCCCCAGTTGCGCCGCATGGTCAGCGAAACGGTGCTGAACACCAGCGACCTGATCTATCCGCTGTTTGCGGTGCCGGGGGAGGGAATGGCGACCGAGGTGCGGTCGATGCCGGGGGTGTACCAACTGTCGATCGACAAAATCGTAGAGGAAGCAAAAGAAGTCTACGACTTGGGCATTCCTGCCATCATTCTGTTTGGCATTCCCGCCGACAAGGACACCGACGCGACGGGGGCGTGGCACGATCACGGCATTGTGCAACTGGCGGCAACGGCGGTGAAGGAAGCCGTGCCCGACCTGATTGTGATTGTCGATACCTGCCTGTGTGAATACACCTCCCACGGGCATTGCGGCTATCTGGAGGTGGGCGACCTGACGGGGCGCGTGCTGAACGACCCAACACTGGAGCTACTCAAGAAAACCGCCGTCTCGCAGGCAAAGGCAGGAGCGGATATCATCGCGCCGTCGGGGATGATGGATGGCTTTGTCAAGGCGATCCGCGAGGGGCTAGACGAAGGCGGGTTTCAAGATATTCCGATTCTGTCCTACGCGGCGAAGTATGCGTCGGCGTATTACGGCCCGTTCCGCGATGCGGCCGAGTCATCTCCGCAATTTGGCGATCGCCGCACCTATCAGATGGACCCTGGCAATCGCCGCGAAGCCCTGAAGGAAATTGAGCTAGACATTGCCGAAGGGGCAGACATGTTGATGGTCAAACCTGCGCTGTCCTATATGGACATCATCTGGCAGGTCAAGCAGGCATCCAACCTGCCTGTCGCGGCGTATAACGTTTCAGGCGAGTACGCTATGATCAAGGCAGCCGCTCTCAATGGCTGGATTGACGAGCAGCGCGTCGTTTTGGAAACGCTCACGAGTTTTAAGCGTGCTGGGGCAGACTTGATTCTGACTTACCACGCAAAAGATGCCGCCCGCTGGCTGGCTTCTGGCTCGTAGCATCTGCCCTTTAACCATTCACCTTCCCAATCCTGACCTTCCTGGCCCTCTACCCAGGTAGCTCTAGCACGGGTTTTCTTCGGCATCATCGCTCGGCTTCTGTTACGGTTCGACGTTTGCTTCGGAGACTTGAAAGCTGGGGTGCTTCGCTTTGCCAGGGTGCCAGTTTAGTTCAGATATCGTTTAGGCCTGAATAGGCGCTTTAAGCGCCGATTTTCGGCATTTAGTTCAGCAGGATTTTAAGTAGGCGCTTGTTTTCGTGAAGCAGGCGCAGGAATACTTGTAATCCTGGCTAGATGGCCTAGAATTGACAATATTCTGTAGGCATAAAACTCTAAGTGGACAGAATCTTAACTGTCCTATCTGCTGATCAAGGGCATAAGTTTGCCAGGACGCAGAGGAGATTTTGAGTAGCCTGTAGATGTTGCCTTGCGGAGCGATCGCCACAAGCCCCCTGTATCGACGGGCGATCGCACAATTTGCTCTCAACCCAAGCCTCTACGGTTGATTTTTACTACTTTTTCCTGATAGAGGAAACTCCTTTTGTAGGGAGGATTTTAGGAATTCCATCCTTCTGTCTGGTTTTCGTCCAGACTAGTCTTCGGCCAAAAGGTAGCAAGCAGAAGGTGGCAAGGAGATCAAAACCGCATCTACAGTTCACCGGTTCGAGAATTGCTGCTCACAGATGATGATCACAAGTTGCTGAATCACAAATTGCTGAACTGATGTAGAAACGGGTCTCTTTAGAAACTGGTCTTTTATTCTTTTACAGGTCGCGGCTCTGAGACGCTGCGTGTTCTTTGTTGATTTATGAAATACACGATTACTCATACCGGAACGGACTGGTTGCTGAAAATCTGGGAACCTGCGCCTGTTGACAGCGCACGAGATCTGCCGTTTCTTTACAAAATCAAGTTGCGGTTTAGCTCTGAGAAAGAAGCGTTGATGGTGCTTGACCACTACAAGATGCTCTACTCAGGCACGAGCCATCTAGAGATATCAGACATGGGGGCGCTCATGGCAGTCTAGATTGACTAGATTAATTGTGATTGACTAGATTAATTGTGCCCAGATTAATTGGGTTTAGAAACGGTGAGTGGCGATTCCCAAGATTCCCAAAAAGATTGCTTCGGGAAAGATTGCTTAGGGACTATTCTAGAAACTGCTCTAGAACTCTAGAGAAATTGCTCTAGAACTCTAGAAATTGCTCTAGCAATCACTCCCACTTCTTCTTTCCTGAAACACTTCACTCATCCGAACACAATCCGAAAAGAAGTCAGTCCCCTTTTGCAAAGTTTCTGCCAAGCCTTTTGTTCGGTTCTGCGGTTGCAGGGTTTCTCTTTTGCGTAGGTTCCTAGGGGCGGCGATGGGCCATTGTGGTACTCGCCTGAGCTACAGGCATGAGAATTACGTCGTTGATATTGACATGGGCGGGGCGCGTGGCGCAGTACAGCACTACATCGGCAATGTCCTCAGCCGTTAGCGGTGTAAGCCCTTGGTATACTTTAGTTTGGACTAACTGGCATCACAATAATGCTCAACAGGATGCCATAAAGAATCTGCTCAACCGTTCATAACAGTTGAACTTAAGGAATTGGATACAATCCTGCTCGCAGTTAAGCTGCTGTTGCAACCGGACTGTTCAGGGATTGTTCGGATGTCTTGCGTTTCGAGGCTCGTTTTTTGACCATCGGATAGCAGGGACGAGGAGTTGGCTTGTGCCCCTTGCCTCGTCCTGGCGATTTACCACGAGGTTTAGGCGCAGGAGCAGGGGTGCCAATCGCTGCCAAAATGCCTGCAAACGCTTGTGCGACCCGACCCGGAGTCAACGTTTCTTGCGGTGCCTGCCAGGGCAAGGGGTGGTCAGTACAGTCCTTTCGCGCTAACCACAACTGCCAACTGAGCAACGGCATCAGGCTGCTCCACTGTTCGGTTGCCGATACAGAACTGAACTGGGGATGTGTCCAATATAGCCTCTGCTTGGCAAAGCGATACCAGTGTTCAATGGCAAAGCGACGGAGGTAGTGCAACCACAGGGTTTCTAACGGAGGCATCTGCTCACCCAGCCAAACTAACCACAAAGGAGCCAAGCGTCGCGTGCTGCTCTGTGTCTCCAGCACCTCCACGCGCAACACTTCCATTGCCCGTTTGGGGGATTTGCGGAAATGGTATGCACTCCAACGACTGACCCGCACTCGTCCCCAGTTGGGATCATCGACTTCAACGGTTTCGACCGGGACACTCCAAGTGTCAGGGTCATTGAGTTTCATCTTATGTCCATGCTTGGCAGGTGCGCCTCGCCCTCGATACGCTGGGGGCGCGCCATAGACACATCGATTGGATGTAACCCGCAGCAGCAAGTCTGCCTCAATCCCTGCCGTTTGGTTGACAAAACTGGCATTGCCGTACCCTCGGTCGTAGATCGCCAACGGACGCACCGCTAACTGCCGAGTCACTTGTTTGAGTTGGAATGCCGCTTTACTGGCGGGTGTTTCAAAGCTGGTGATGCGCTCATGCCGCAATGGTAATGCCCAACTGCCCCTGTCTTCAGCAATCCAGGCTAAGGTACTGTAGTTTTGTCCGGCTATCGGGGCATGTCCTGTTCTGCCTGATAAGGTGCGGTCTTTCAAACGCCTGGCAGCAGGACGGTTCCACCGACTCGCATCACCTGCCAACAACGGTTGCTGCTGAGTCGGTATCTGCTGCACCAACAGCTTCAGCACCTTTGATCGGGGTAGGCGGCTATCGCGCAACGCTTCATAGGGGCTCGACCACTGGCGACGAAAGACAGGACTCTGCGATAGCCTCACAAACGACACGATGCACGCACTCACTAACACGGCATCCATCAGATCAAACAGGGCATCTCTGGCGTTTCCCAAGCTGGCATACAACGTTTGGCGAAATTGCTGAAGTTCGTTGAAAATCATGGGGTCAATGTTGGTTGTACTTCATTGACCTTACGGCAGTCGGTGCTTCTCATTGACTGCCTTCCTCTTCACCATTAGTCCAAACTAAAGCGGAAGCTGACAGAACCAAAGCGCTGAGGGCGAACGGCCTGCGGCTCACTGGACGCAGACAACCTTTGCGACTCAGCCAATCAGCTTGGAGCGTTCCGGTGCAACGCGGTTGTTAGGCTACGGCTACTTCTGACGGCAGTTGGGCCGGGCGAACCGTTTCTGAATCGGTGACAACCCGGTACTATGGGAGTAATTTATGACGACTGATTGCAGATAGCCATGCCAGACGAAGCGACCAATCCTCCGGCTGAAGCCGCATCGACACCGACCGAGGCGCAACCCGCCTCCGACGCGCCCGCAGCGACCCCCGATGAAAAGAAGCCCCCCCGCGCACCCAAAGCGCAATCTGGGGATGGCGAAGCGCCCGCGGCCAAGCCCAAGAAAGAAAAGCCACCTGCGCTAGAAGACAAGCCCTTTGCAGACTTCATCACGCAGGACTATATGCCCAGCCTAAAAAAGGCAATGGCCGCCACAGGGTTTGACGACCTGGATCTGACATTTGAGAAGCTGCCGCTGCCGATTAAGGGCATGGAGGAACTCGGCGCTTGCTGGCAGGTGCAGGGCAAGTTTCAAGGTGGGCAGCACCAGTTTTTGGTGGGCTTTGTGAAGGAAGATATCCAAGGGCAAAAGGTCTTTAGCTGCGCTGGGAATGGCGCAAGCCCTAGCCTGCTAGAGTCGTTTATGATTGACGAACGCAAGGTAACGCTGGACTTGATGGTGCTCTACACGTTGCAGCGGCTAAACGGGCAGAAGTGGCTGGTAGGCAACTAGCGTCAGCCCTGGCCCCCGCGTCGGCGCTACCCAGCAATGTTCCTGACTTGTAGAATGCTGAGGAGGCGATCGCCATGTCCTCTCTTCTCCATCGTCTTTGGTTATGCAGCCTTTTGGCGATCCCGCTGTCCCTAGCAGAAGCGCTGGTGGAGGGGGCGATCGCCGCCCAGCCCAATGCGCCCGGTGCGTTGGGGCCAGTTGCGTCCGTTTCAGTCGCGCCTGTTTCAGAGGTTGTAGCGTCCGACGGTATCTCAGCGCCCGATTGGCTAGGGTCGCCCGTCACCGAAGCCTCGGCAGATCCTCCGTCGATGTTGCCCGTGGCCTCAGCAGACCTCGCCAATGCCTCATCGGCTTGGGTGCTAGAAGAATTTGGAGCAACCGCCGAAATTTCTCCCATTGCTGAAGTTCTGCTGGGAGCGGTGGATGAGCCTGCTGTGGCGGGAGAACGGGTTGACCCGATAGAGGCGAACCCAGGCCCTGCGCCAACCCTGAACACAGCCGATGAGCCATCTGCGGAGCCGCACCCTGAACTGGATACGCTGACGGAGCGAGTCGAGCCAGTCGTCACGGAGCCAGTCGTCACGGAGCCAGTCGTTACGGAGCCAGTCGCCGGGCCAGTCGCCGAGCCAGTCATTGCGCCAGCGATCGCCGCACCGGAACCCAGTGCTGCCCCGATCGACCCGGCGGTAGCGCTGGAACTGCTGCGAGAGGGGGATGCGCTGTGGCAGATGGGCCTGCGGCGCGAGGCGGAAGCCCGCTATCGGCTGGCAAAAGCGCCGTTTGATGAAGTGGATGTCGTCGAAGTGCCCCCGCTGGTCACCGAGCCAGAGGCGTTGCCGCCCGAAGGACAGGTCTACTGGCGCGAGGCAGAGGCGGGGCGATCGCAGAATTCTCGTCCGCGCATGGAGTCTGCCCTGCGGCTCTTGACTCAGCAGTATCCAGAGTTCATGTTGGGGCATCTGCGCTATGCCGAGGTGCTGGCGGCAGGCGATCGCTCGAACGAGGCGCTGGCGGTGCTGGAGCGGGCAGTGGGGCTATATCCCGACTCGGCAGAACTGGTGCAGGCACGGGTGGGGGCCCTGGCAACCAACGGGCAACTGGTGGAAGCGGCGATCGCGGCGCGGCAGTTTGCCCTGATGTATCCCGATGACCCGGCGGCGGCGGCGTTTGAAGCGCTGGCGGCTCAGCACGCCAGAACCTTCCGCAATCGGCTGGAGCGCGATTTGCGAGCCGGGGCGATCGCCAACTTGCTGACTGGGGCGCTGGGCTTTGCGCTGACGGGCAACCTGTTTGGCCCCATCTCTTCAATTCAGACCGGAATCGCGCTGCTGCGGGGCGAAGAGAACGTGGGAGAGGCGATCGCCCGTCGTGCCGCCCGCCAGTTGCCGCTCATTCAGGATGAAGCGGTGAATGCCTACGTCAACAACATTGGGCAGCGCCTCGCCGCGATGACGGGGCGGTCGGAATTTGAGTACGAGTTTTTCATTATCCGCGATCGCAGCCTCAACGCCTTTGCACTGCCGGGCGGCAAAATCTTCATCAACGCAGGCGCAATCCTGAAAGCCCGATCAGAAGCAGAGCTAGCCGGACTGATCGCCCACGAACTCGCCCACACCTCCCTCTCGCATGGCTTCCAGCTTGCGGTCGATGCCAACACCCTAGGCAACGCCTTCCAGCTCATTCCCTATGGCGGCTATGCGGCAAACCTGCTCTATTTCAACTACAGCCGCGACATGGAGCGCCAGGCCGATGCCTTTGGGACGCGACTGCTGTCCTCGGCAGGCTACGCAGCGGACGGGCTGCACGGGCTGATGGTAACGCTGGCAAAACAAGAGCGGCAAGTCGCCCCCTTTGAGTGGCTTTCTACCCACCCCGATACCCATGAGCGACAGCGCAACATCGAGCGACAAATCCGCCAGAACGGATATAACCGCTACGCCTACGAGGGCATCGATCGCCACGCCGCCATGCGCCTGCGGGTGCAGACCGAACTGGGGCTGACGCGCCTCCGCAAGCCCACCGCCGAGCGCCGTCCCAATCGCTAGCCTCAGCCTAGAGCAGGCAGCCCCGACACCCCAGTTTGCAAGTTTGTAACCCTCACCCGACATGACCCAAACTCACCCCTCCTCAAACTCCCGCCGCTTAGAAATCTTGCAGTTGGGCAATCCCAGGTTGAGAGACACAGCGCAGGCGATCGCCTCTTCCAGTGATCCTGCCCTGCAAGCCCTCATCGATCAGCTCTTGGTCACGATGCACGCATCAAACGGCGTGGGCATCGCTGCGCCCCAAGTCGGTCAGCCCATTTGTCTGGTCATCGTCGCGTCGCGCCCAAACCCGCGCTACCCCGATGCGCCAGAGATGGAGCCTGTGCCTATGCTGAACCCGCGCCTGCTGAGCCATTCCGACGAAACGGTAAAAGGCTGGGAGGGCTGCCTCAGCGTGCCAGGGATTCGCGGCCTCGTGCCCCGCTATCGAGAAATCGAGGTGGAATATGGCGATCGCCACGGCAATCTGCGCCGTCAGGTCTTTACCGATTTCGTCGCCCGCATTGTCCAGCACGAAGTCGATCACTTAAATGGTCTGGTGTTTGTCGATCGCGTGGAAACGACCCGTGACCTGATCACCGAGCAAGAATACCAAAAGCTGCTGTCGTAGGGAAACGCTGTAACTTACCTGCGGTTACAAAATCTGAAACAGACGATTAGCCGATGTAGCAGCGCGACATAATAGCTGCCAACGTTGCGGCGAAACCGAACGATGGTACAGGACGCGAGGCTTTATCAAATTGGCTTTTTGGCGCTGTTTTTGCTGTTGGGGGCGGGCACGCGGGACTGGTCGCTGAACCCGGTTGTGGTGCTGTCGGCGATCGCCACTTGCCTCATCACCCAGGCACTTTGCGGAGCCGTATTTTATCCATCAGATTCATTAGATCCAGAGACAGAAGATCCAGAAACAGAAGATCCAGCGACAGAAACAGCAAATCACGCAAATCACACAGGCGACTTCTGGGGGGCGATCGCCCTGCGGTGTCGCAATCCCAAAATTCTCTCCAGTCTGCCCAGTGCGCTGGTGACGGGGCTGGGAATGAGCCTGCTGCTGCGAGTCGATCATCCGCTGACAATGGCGCTGGCGGTGATAGGGGCGATCGCCAGCAAGTTTGTGCTGCGGCTACGGGGCGGGCATGTGTTTAATCCCGGCAATTTTGGCATTGTCATGGCGCTGCTGTGGTCGGGTGATGCGTGGGTTTCGCCGGGGCAGTGGGGCGAAAGCGGCTGGTATGGACTGCTGTTTTTGGGGGCGGGTGGGCTGGTGCTGCAAAAGGTGGGGCGCTGGGACACGTCGGCAGCGTTTCTCGGCAGCTATGCGGTGCTGGAGGCAGTGCGGAACCTGTGGCTGGGCTGGACGTGGGACGTATGGGCGCATCGGCTGATGAGCGGCTCGCTGCTGGTCTTTGCGCTGTTTATGATTACCGACCCGCGCACAATTCCCAATTCCCGCACCGGACGGCTGATCTGGGCCGGGGCGATCGCGCTTCTTACCTTTATATTGCGGAATGTCTTCTTTCTCTCCACGGCTCCCTTTTGGGCCCTGTTTGCCCTGGCTCCGCTGAGTCTGCTGCTGGACTGGCTGCTGCCTGCCGCCCGGTTCGAGTGGTCGCAGTCGGCGCTGCGGCTCCCGTTTTCTCCCCGACTTGCATCTCGACAAAAATACGTTCCTGAATAGGTGGTTCTATGAAATCTCTGCTTAAACATTCACTGAACTCTTTGCGGTCTTTTCGAGTGTGGGCGATCGCCCTCATAGCATTCTTGCTCACGTTCACAGTTTCATCCAAAGCACTGGCATTTTGCGGGTTTTATGTGGCAAAAGCCGATGCGAAGCTGTATAACCAGGCTTCTCAGGTGGCGATCGCCCGCAGTGGAAATCGCACGGTTCTCACGATGGCCAATGACTACCAGGGTGATGTCAAAAACTTTGCAATGGTTGTTCCAGTTCCCGTGATCTTGCAGCGCGAACAGGTGCAAATAGCCGATTCACGGATCATCGAGCGGCTCGATTCGTTTAGCGCACCGAGATTGGTGGAATACTTTGACCCTGATCCGTGCGCTCCGCCCATCTTCTGGAACCGCCCAATGGCCGCGCCGGCGATGGAAAGTGCCGCTCCTGGTCGGGCTGGACGCAGCAATCAGGCGCTAGGGGTGACGATAGAAGAACGGTTCACCGTCGGCGAGTACGATATTTTGATTCTCAGCGCCCGCGAGTCTGATGGATTGGAAACCTGGTTGGTGCAAAATGGCTACCGCATTCCCCAGGGTGCGCGAGACCTGCTGCGTCCCTACATTCGCCAGCGGATGAAGTTCTTTGTAGCAAAGGTGAATCTGGAGGAATACGAAAATTCGGGCTATCAGGCGTTGCGACCCCTGCAAATGACCTACGAATCGCCCCGATTTATGCTGCCGCTGCGGTTGGGCATGGTCAACGCAGAAAGTTCTCAGGATTTGCTGGTCTACATTTTGTCGCCGGAAGGGCAGGCAGAAGTCAGCAACTATCGCACGGTGAAGGTGCCGTCGGATGCAGAAATTCCGGTATACGTGAAGGACGAGTTTAGCGACTTTTACAAAGCCATGTTCCAGACCAGCTACACTCGCGAGGGGCGCAATGTGGCGTTTTTGGAATATGCCTGGGATATGGGAAGCTGCGACCCCTGCTCGGCGGAGCCGCTGTCGCCAGAGGAACTGCGGCAGGCGGGGGTGTTTTGGACGCGCCCGGAGATGCCCAATAACGTATTCATCACGCGGCTGCATGTGCGCTATACCCGCGATAAGTTTCCGGAAGACCTGATTTTTCAGCAGACCAACAACCGCAGCCTATTTCAGGGGCGCTATATCCTACGGCATCCCTATACGGGCGAGATGGCGTGTGAGGCAGGGCGGCAATATCGGCGATCGCTCCGGCAGCGCTTCGAGCAAGAAGCCCAAACCCTGGCCCGACTCACGGGTTGGAATATCCGCGACATCCGCGATAAGTTACCCCAGATTCGGGCTGAGCAATTTCCGGCGTTGCCGTTGGTCGCACGATTGCAACAGTTGATGGGGCGAGTGATGGAGAGATAAGTAGGTAGACATTAATAAATATAAAACCCAAAGACCCTGCGTCGCCCGCTGCGCGGGCGGCGCAGGGTTCAGGATCTGTTTTTTAATCTGGTCTATCTACTTAGAAAAGTACGGATGAAGTGGTAAGGGGATGAGTCGGATCGGGTAGGCTTAGTCGCGATCCAATTAAATTACTCTAAGTTACTCTCAAGTGGCTCTCAAGTTACTCTCCTGATCGCCTCATCCCATCACCAGCCCGCACCCGCACTCTTATTTGAGCTACTTTGAGTATTTAAGCTACTTTGAGCTACCGTCCTCCGACCGTAATCGCATCGACCTTTAGGTGAGGCTGTCCGACGGTGACGTAGATGCCGCCGCTGATGGAGCCGCAGAAGCCCGCCGCCAGCCCCAAATCTTGGGAACACATGGAGATGCGCTGCATGATTTCTACCGCTTCACCAATCAGAGTTGCGCCCTTGAGGGGCTTGGTGATTTTGCCGTTTTCAATCAGATAGGCTTCGTCTACCGCAAAGTTAAACTGACCCGTTGCACCAACGCTGCCGCCGCCCATTTTTTTACAGTAAATCCCTTTGTCGATGGAAGCGAAGAGGTCGTCGAGAGAGTACGGCCCCGGCGCGATGTAGGTATTCCGCATTCGGCTGGCGGCGGCGTAGGTGTAGTTTTGGCGGCGGCCGCTGCCCGTGCGCGGGTGGCCGGTTCGCATAAACCCAGCGCGATCGCTCAGGAAGTTTTTCAGAATGCCGTTTTCGATCAGCAATGTGCGCTGAGCAGGCATCCCCTCATCGTCCATGTCAATCGTGCCAAAGGCGTTGGGCGATCGCCCTTCGTCCCAGGCGGTCAGCGCTTCATGGGCAATCTTCTCCCCTTTTTTGTCGATAAAGGGCGTAGTCTTGCGCTCGATCTGCGTCGTCTCTAGCAGGTGGCCGCAGGCTTCGTGGAAGATCACGCCGCCAAAGTGATTCGCCATCACCACCGGGTACGTGCCAGACTCGACATAATCGGCGTAGAGCATTTTTCCGGCAGACTCCGCCACTTCTTCGGCGGTGCTGTCCATATCCCAGGTGCGGAGAAAATCGGGCTGGCTGGTGCTGCCGATGCGCTGCCCGATGGAGGCACGGTGGTCGCCATCGGCGCAGAGCAGGCTAAACCCGGTGGATTGCGTCAGGCGAATATCTCGCGCAAAGGTGCCGTCGCTAGCGGCCACCAGCACTTCCTGCCAGTCGCGGAAGTAGGAGGCGCGGCGCGACTGGACATGGCTGGCTTTTTTGCCGAGGCGATCGCTCGCTGCCAGCAAAATTTCGCCCATCTCGCGAATCGAGCTACACTGCTCCAGCCAGGCTTCCTTGCCCTTGCGCGTACCATAGTCCCGCAGCGGCTCTAGCACCACTTCCGGGATGAACGCATTGCCGCTGGGCAGTTCTAGCCCCATGATGGACAACGCCTTTTCTAGCGCCAGCTTTAGCCCGCTAAAGGTCAGATCATTGGTGCTAACGTAGCAGTCGGCCTTGCCGCGAAACACGCGCACACCCGCGCCCGTGGTCAAGCTGGGCGAAATGCTGGTGATGGTATCGTCTTCGGCCAGGCAGTTAATATAGTTAACCCGTTCCAGGAAGAACTCGACAAAATCGGCTCCGGCCGCCCGACCCAGCCCCAGCAGCGTAGACAGCGGCGCATCCCACGACTCATCAAAGCGATTGCGCGGCGCGGCATAGCTGAGATGGGGCAGTTTCGCAGGGGTAAGCAGCGTATCGGGCAGGCTGGTCAATAGCATTAGGTGGTCCTCTCAGGGCGCAGCAGTCGGCGTTTCTCACAGTTTAGCAAGGAAGCCTGGGGAGCGTTATGCCAACGTCCCCAGCGGAACTTCAATACGCAGTGCCTTGCCCAGCGACAGCAGCGGTTGAAGCAGCGCCAGTTCAGCTTTGGCAGATGCATCAGAGTGTTGCTGTGCGACAGACCAGCGGGGCAGGAGGTAGCGGTGGAGCGATCGCCAGTACAACTCCTGCACTCGATCCAGCGCCAGTCCCAGATGAAGCTGTTCGCCGATGGCCAGCAGTTGCTCAATCCAGACCAGCGTTGGCTCCAGGGTGTCCAGTTCCGATTCGTTGAGAGCTTGCCACAGCAGCCGCAGGATCAGCCGCTCCAGGATTTGCTTGGCTGGGGTCACAGTCAGATGGCAGTGGAGTTGGTTGGCTTCGGCGGCGATCGCCTCTAGTTCCGACAAATAGCTGTCGCACAATTCGGGATTGGTGGGGGGCAAATCAGAGGTTTCGCGCTCTAGAGCTTGCAGGGAGTGGGTCAGCCGATGGGCGATCGCAATTTCGGCGGCCACTTGCAGTTCACGGGGCGGCTCCAGCGCATCCCGATGAAACGCCCGCAGCACGCCGTAGTTGTCCCGATAGACCTGGGTATACAGCTGATCCAGGCGGGTCAGGGTTTCCTGACTGAGCAGGTGCATCAGCCGATGACGCTCCTCAGCAAACAGATCTTGCAGGCTAAAGGAGCGATTCCCGCAGAGATCGCTTTGCGAGTCACCAAAGGTGCGCGTCATCGCCAAAATCACCTGCGCCGCACTGGCCAGGGACAGCGCCTCAAACAACTCATCCCGCAATTGCAAATAGGCGCGACGACCGCTGGCGGGCCGAATGCAGCAGTGAAAATCCCAGCCGCCCAGATGTAGCACCGCAAACTCCAGATTCACCACCTCGCGGGTGATCTCGGAGGTCAACTGCACCTGCCCCAAGGCTAGCGTCAGCGATCCCATGCGGCGAAGCTGATAGTCTAACCGCTGGACGCTATAGCAATAGAGACGCTGCTCCTGGGAATAGCTGTGGAAAAGGGAACTGATGGCATAGTGCGCGGCCACCTGCTCTGGCGTGATGCGGGCAGGCGCAACCAGTTGGCGATAGAGTTCCGCGCCGTTGCCAAACTGTTCCACATTGCTGGGGATCGCCGCCAGACGACGGACAAACTCTGGTTCCAGGCGAACTGCGGCAAGGTCTTCTGCCAGTTCCAGGGCGCGGGCAGCGTAGCGCAAAATCTGCGTCCCCTCCGGCCGCGACACCTCTTCAAAAAACCAGCCACAACTGGTGTACATTAGCAGGGCGTGGCGCTGCATTTCCAGCAGCTTCAGCGCTTTGACCCGTTCGGTCGGTGTCAGATCGTGGCTTTGGTAAGCTGCGAAAAACGCATCGAGAACGGTATCAGAACGCTCGCCCAACACAGCGACATAGCCATCCCGCGCCGCCCAAGGATCGCGGAAAAACGAACCACCGGACTGTTCGTAAATTGCAATTAGCTGATCCCGCAGCCAGTCCAGCGCATCCCGCAGCGGCCGCCGCCATTTCTGATGCCACTCGCCGCCCCCACCACAGCCGCAGTCGTCTTGCCAGCGATCGACTCCGTGGGAACAACTCCACGCCGTCACGGGCTTCAGTTCCACTTCCCAAGTGGGCGGGTGCAGGCTGAGGTAGTGGGCAAAATTTGTCACCAGCCAGCCTCGCTGCGGAAACTCGTGGGTAAAGGCGTAGGCCAGCGCCTTTTCCGTGCCGCCTTTGTGGTGGCCAAAGGTTTCGCCGTCGGTGGCCACCGAGATCAACTGAGCAGGACGATGATCCCCGCGCACCGCCTGCCCGATGCGTCCCACAAAATGCTCGGAACTGCTCAGCACGTCGCTGAAGCCCATGTCGCGAGAAATGGGGCCATCGTAAAAGAAAATGTCGATGTAGGGCGTAGCAGCTCGGTTCGGGGCGGCTCCAGTTTCACCCAGCCCATCTTGCCCCAGGGTGCCGTCGCGCTGGAAATGGGGCGAATTCAAAAAGCAGCGATAGGGGCGCACGGGGTCGATCTGGCTGCCGCCGACTTCAATCCAGTGGGGATCGCGCTCGTCGGGCGTGGGCAGGGGACGGCAGCGCTGGGCCTGCGACGGAGCCAGGATAATGAAGCGAATGCCCTCTCCTGCCAGGATTCGCAGCGTCGAGTAGTCTACTGCTGTTTCTGCCAGCCACATGCCTTCGGGATCGCGCCCAAATCTGGCTTTGAAGTCTGCCTTGCCCCAGCGAATCTGGGTGCGCTTGTCGCGGTCGTTGGCCAGGGGCAGGATGATGTGGTTATAGACCTGGGCGATCGCATTTCCGTGGCCTCCCAGGCGATCGCAGCTTTTGCGGTCTGCGTCTAGAATGCGCTGGTAGACTTCAGGATCGGCATGTTCCAGCCAGCTCATCAGCGTCGGGCCAATGTTGAAGCTGAGGTACTCGTAGTTGTTGACGATCCCCAGCAGGTCGCCCTGGTCGCTTAGGACGCGGGCAAAGGCGTTAGGGCGATAGCACTCGTAGTGGATGCGCTCATTCCAGTCGTGATAAGGGGAGGCGCTGGGCTGCCGCTCGATAGCGTTCAGGTAGGGATTTTCGCGGGGCGGCTGGTAGAAATGCCCGTGGACGGTAACGTAAATCCCTGTTGCCGAACGCTCTCCCTGGGTATCGCAGGCAGGTGGGTCGGTGTGCAACTGCTGATTGAGCGCGGGATCGGCTAGGTCATTGAGTCGTAAACTATCGGTCTGAAACGCCAAAGCAGACCATTCGGAGCGAGAATCGTGGCGAGAAAAAGTCATGCAACGTGTCCAAAATCTACAGAACCCAAATACATCGCGGTTTGCTCAGGGATATTGCAAAGGGGCTGCAATGCTGGGCGATCGCACATTGATTTGGGGGTGAGGCTGGGGATCGGCTTCTAGCTAACAATTTGGTCAGTCATTTAGCCAATTATCCAGTCTGCAAAAGCTCAAAAATCAGGCATCGAACGAACTGATTAAGTCGATCAGATTTATCAGATCAGATTTAGTCGATCATCAGATTTATCAGATTTAGTCGATCAGATGATTGCTCAAATCATCTGATTAAAACCTGGTGATTAAAATCTGGTCACAATCCGGGGATCATCAAGAAACCTGTGGACAGTCGGGGCAATCTTTCAAAGTAATTTTTTCGGGGCAGTTTCAGGGCAGTTTCAGGGCAGTTTCAGGGCACTTTCAGGGCAGTTTCAGGGCACTTTCAGGGCACTTGCAGGGCACTTGTCACAGCAGTCTTTGAAAAATTCCTGAAGCGGCAAAGGGGCGATCGCGCTTGAGTCCTATATAAGTCCTTACACTACACTTGAGGCCTTATGAGTCTTTCAGTTAAGACTGCCTTGCAGGGTTCCACATTTACGATATATATCGCGAGTTTTTATACTCTGCATGGGATAACGCAATGTTTTCAAACTAAGTTCATGTTTTGTAATAAGAGCGATCGCCCGACTGCGCTGCAAAACGCTCAGTTTGTGTCTTTACCGATTCAGATTTTTAGGAAAAAGTAAACTCGCTTTATATTTCCTTACAAGGATCTCTGGGGGCTACTGTGCTCCAGAGTGTTCTCCGCTCTTTTCTTCAGCCCTTTCTTCAGCCCTTTCGTCAGGATTGCCCTGTCCCTCCGCTGCGATCGCTGCTGGCGGCAACTCCAGCGGCACGGCTCCCAGCAGCCCCTTGCGAAAATCATTCAGCAATTGTCGCGCGGCTCGCTCTACGTCATTCTGATAGCGATGCTCGGCCAGTTGCGCCAGGTAGGTTTCGCCTGTGACTCCAGACGGCGACAGCTCATAGCGAGTTTCCAGACCGCTGCCGATAAGAGTGGGCGCGGCTTCGGACAATTCTTTCCATAAGTCCACAAAGGCGGCGGCGACTCGCTGGTTGTCGTAAGCAGCTTCGCCAATGTCGTCGCAGATGGCGAGCTTTAGCGCGGCTTGCTGGTTCGTTAGCTTGGAGGGCAAAATTCCCGGCGCGTCCAGCAGTTCCAGCTCGTCGGAAATGCGAATCCACCGAAGCTGGCGCGTTACGCCGGGACGACGGGCACTCTCTACTACGCGCCGCTTCAGCAGTCGGTTGATCAACGCCGACTTGCCCACGTTGGGAAAGCCGATGACCACCGCCCGCACCGGCCGAGGCAACATGCCGCGATCACGCCGTCGCTGGTTCATTTTTGCGCCCAAAGCCTGCGCCGCCCTAGACACTGCCTCCACGCCCTTGCCGTGGTTCGCGTCGGTAAAATACGCCGTGTCATCTTGCTTCTGAAACCAAGTACGCCAGTCCTGCTGCACCCCAGCGGGGATCATGTCCATGCGGTTCAGCACCAGCACCCGCTCTTTGTTGCCCAACCACTGCCCTATCTGCGGATGGCGCGTCGCTATTGGAATTCGCGCATCCCGCACCTCCAGCACAACATCGACTTTTTTAAGCTGTTCCAGAAGCGATCGCTCGGCTTTTGCAATATGACCGGGATACCACTGGATGGGGGGCGTGGACATGGGAAGAGGGAAGAACGAAAAATGAAGAACGAAAAAGGAAGGAGGGAAAAGGGAAGGGGGAAGAGGGAAGAACGAAAAATGAAGAACGAAGAACGAAAAATGAAGAACGAAGAGGGAAAAACGTAAGGCTTAGATTAGCAGGTGAAGGGTGACTGTGGTGCCCTCTGTGGCGGTGGATTGAATGGACAGGCTGCCGCCGTGGGCATCGATGATGCGTTTGACGAGGGCGAGGCCGAGGCCGGTGCCACCTGCTTTGGTGGAGTAGAAGGGGCGCGTCAGCTTGGGCAGGTCTTCGGGGGGAATTGGCGGGCCGCCGTTGTGGATGGATAGGCAGAGTCTCTGGGGCGACTGGGGTGTGTCGGCATCGGGCAACAGGGTGCAGCGAATGCGATCGCCCTCCATCACGGCTTCACAGGCGTTTCGCAGCAGATTCAGGCAGACTTGCTTGAGCTTGTTGCGATCGCCCACCACGGGCGGCAGGTTTGGGGCGATCGCCAGTTCGATGATGCGTCCCTGCCCAATCGGCGTTTCCTGCACCTGCGTCACCACGTCTTGCAGCAGCGCCGCCAGGTTTACGGACTCTGTCTGCATGGCCCGCTGCGGCTTGGAAAACTGGAGAATCTCGTTTAGCAAGTCTTCCAAACGATTCGCTTCTTCGCTGGCCAGCGTCAGCCGCAGTTGGTCTGGCCCTGCCAGAGCCAGTCGTCCAAAGGCCTTTAAACCCATTTTTACTGTGGTTAGTGGGTTGCGAATTTCGTGGACGATCATAGCGGCAAATTCACCGATGGCGGCTAGCCGCTCTTGCTCGATGAGCTTTGCCTGGGCGGCGCGGAGTTCTTGGGTGCGCTTGAACACCTCTGCCTCCAGCAGTTCGTTAAACCGCTGCTGCTCCTGATAGAGGCGATAGTGGGCGATCGCCATCGCTGCCCGCTCAGCAAACAGTTCCACCGTCCGCACTTCTTCTTCTGCAAACCTGCGCGGCGAATAGCTAAAGGAACAAACCGTGCCAAGGATGTCGCCGTGGGGGGTGCGGAGAGGAACGCCGAGATAGCAGAGATAGCCGTCGGGAATTTCGCCTGCTTCGGGATTAAGGCGCGTGTCTTCTACCACAAGCGATCGCCCAGTGTCCACCACCGTTCCCGTTACTGTTCCGTGGAGCGTATAGAGCGTGTGATCTTCTTCGCCATCAGAGCTTGCAATGACGCGATCAAAGCCATTTCCTTCGCAGAGCGTAATCACAGTTACATCCATTCGGAGCAAGTGACAAACGCTAGACGCGATTCGTTCCAAATAGCGGTTCAGATCTCCAACATAGTCCAGCAGAGACGACAGCGCCTCAATCACCTGCTGGTCTCGTTGCCACCGAGCGCGGGATTGCATGAATCTGCTTGAGTGAGCGGATCGACGACTTGGACGATCTGCATGATCAGCGTGCTGTGGAATGAACGGTTCTTGCGGTTGACCCTGGACTGTCATGGATTGAAGCTCAAGATATTATGGCAGATTCGGTTGCGCTCCTTCTCGACTGCTCAGCAATAGTTCATCAACAGTGAATCAGTAACAGTGAGTCAGTAACAGTGAATCAGTAGTTCGTGGGTCTAGTCTGTCCTGCAATACCCCTGCGTTTAACTCAAGGTTCTGTCTACAGTCTGTCTACAGAAGTAGAAAAAACTCACCAGAATGCCTCTTTCGAGGATGGTCAGGGGGAGGCATTGCGTAACAAGATCTTGCTGTGAGGCAACAAAAACTCCATCAATCACAAGTATTTCTTAATAATCTCCTTGGGAGGCAGCCATGAAATTGGACGGAAAGGTTGCGCTGGTGACGGGCAGCACCACAGGCATCGGACAGGCGATCGCCCTTCGTCTGGCGGCTGATGGCGCTAGTGTGGTGATTGACCATCGCGCCGATCCAGAGGGCGCAGCCGAAACGCTGGGCAAGGTTGAGGCAGCAGGCGGCCGATGTTTTCAATATGGCTGCTCGGTCGAAGGGAAAATCGTGCAGGCTGACGTGAGCGACGTGGAGCAGGTGCGCCGGATGGTGGCAGAGTCCGTCGCTCACTTTGGTCGCCTGGATATTCTGGTCAACAATGCAGGCATCCAGAAGAAAGCATCATTTTGGGAAGTCACTGAGGAAGATTACGACCAGGTGATGGATGTGAACTTGAAGGGTGCTTTCTTTTCGGCGCAGGCTTTTGTCATCACTGCATGGCAGCCAAACACCCCGGCAAGATTATCAACATTAGCTCGGTGCATGAGGAACTGTCGTTTCCCGATTTTGCGTCCTATTGCGCCAGCAAGGGCGGCATGAAGATGATGACCTGCACGCTGGCAACGGAACTTGCGCCGCTGGGGATTACGATTAACAATGTCGCACCGGGGGCGATCGCCCCCGACAAAAACACCAGCCTGCAAGACGACTCAGACGAATCCAAAGAATTCCTCAAAAAAAATCCCCCTCCAGCGCATGGGCAATCCGGAGGAGGTTGCGTCTTTGGTTTCGTTTCTCTGTTCTGCCGAAGCAGACTACATTACGGGTTCTACGTTCCTGGTCGATGGCGGTCTGATGTGGACGTACCAAGAGCCGTAGCTGCTACCCATTTACGATTCTGGATTTTTACGATTCTGGATTGGCGATTTTGGATTGCCAGTCGGCATTTGCAAGACTTACAGCAATTTCGTTTGACCGAGAAATGCAGTTTAGCTGCGAATCTCGTTCCAAAGCTGAACCCACTGGTCGTAGTTCTTTACGCTCTGCCACATGTTGATCTGCGAATGCAGCGACAGATCATCCATGAATAGCTCGTGCGCCTTTTCGGGGCCCACGGCCTCCGCGCCCAGCGTCGTTGCGCCAGAGTAGCCCGTCACGTCCATCACGCCCTTTTGCCCGTCGCCACTGAGGATAAAGTCAATCCACTGATAGGCTGCTTCGGGGTTCTTGGAATTTTTGGAAATCATCCAGGAATCTGTCCAGCCTGTCAGCTTGCCCTGGGGACTGACGGAGCCGATGGGATAGCCCTCGTTGCTGAGTTGGGTATAGGTCAGCGGCCAGGCGTGAGCCATTACGATTTCGCCCGACTGAAACAGGTTGGCCAGTTCGCCTGCTGTCGTCCAGAATTTGCGGATGTGTGGACGCAGTTCCAATAGCTTGGCTTTCACTTCGGCAAGATCTGCGTCGGTGAGATCATAGGGGTCAGATTTGCCCAGCCACAGCGCCACGTCGGCAATGGTCATGGGGTTGTCGGGCAGGGCAATTTTGCCAGAATATTTATCGTCAAATAAGATATCCCAGGACTTCGGCGCGGGTTTTACTTGCTTAGTGTTGTAAACCAGCACGTTGGGCCCCCAGGCAAAGGTTACGCCGTAGGGCTTGCCGCCGAAGGTGTTCCACTTGCCGTCCTGAAATGACTCGAATACGGCACTGTAATTTTGCAGCTTGCTGGTGTCGATGGGGCGCACCAGGCCTGCCTTGTAGAGCCGCTCGGTGATGTCGCCCGACGCAGAAACGAGGTCATAGTTTTTGCCGCCGCCTGCGCGGAACTTGGCGAACATCTCGTCGCTCGACCCGGCGTAGGTGGCTTTGATGGTGCAGCCTGTTTCTTGTTCAAAAATATCGGCAAAGGAAGAATCGGTATAGCCTTCCCAGACGATTGCCGTAAGGGTGCAGCCTGCGGCTTGGGCAGGTTGGGGCGCGGTCCACAACGGGATGAGTCCGAGCAGCCCAATCAAAACTGCGGTGAAGATGCGATGCAGCATGTTAGTAATCTCTTAGTTATGCCTCTAGCGGGGTTTCACAAGGTTCAGACTAGGCAAGAATGACCCGCCAGGGTGTGTTTCGCGGCACAGAACGGCTGCGCCAGCCCAATCTATTGCAGTAGCCAACCCCATGTAGCCAACTCCATAGTGTATCGCTGGGGCTTGGGGCGTGTGGGGACTGTGCAGCATTCTGTAAGAATTGGGCGGCTTGGATGGGGAAACTGGTCTGAATTGGTGAATGGGAGGGTAATTGGAGGGTGAGGAGAATCTTTCAGGTTTGTGTCACTACAAATCCAGTCAAATCTGGCACGGACAGTATCTCGACTGCATCGCCAAAACCGAGGTCGGAGGGGGTTTGGGGGACGCGCTTCGTCCCCCAAGCGGGGGTTTGGGGGGAAGCTCCCCCCAAGGCTTACTGGCTTGGCATCCGGAGCCTTCTCTACTGACCCAAAACCACCCGCTCAATCTCCTTAACACGGCTGTCGTATTGCTCCTGCGTCAGGACGGGCGCATCTGCAAAGGGATTGTCCACATACCCCGCAGGAAGTTCCACATCAATCCAGGATTTGCAGCCGCCGTAGGACTCTTGATAAGGCAACGTGAGAGATTCTGGGAACCGATGCACGCGCAGCAGCAGGACGTAGAGCGGCTGCTGAGGCTTCCATTTCAGCCGTTCTGTAGCTAGGGCGTTTGTCCAAATGTGAAACGGCAGCAGCGCCTCAACGGTTTCTGCGGTGGTGATTTGAAAGATGTGGGTGATGTCGGCCCAGGCGCAGAGGGTTACGGTGTTGGGATGCCAGCCGGAGGGGACGGGCTGCACTCGGTCGGCGTAGGGCGGCTTGAGCAGGTGTGGCTGCTGGTGTTCGTAGGTGGGGTAGAGCAGCACGCGGGACTGTGCCACGCTGAACCGACCGCCTGTTTCCCGGATGCCGCCTTTTCGCAACAGCAGAATAGTGTCGCCGCTGAGCAGGGCTTCGAGGGCGATCGCCCATTCCTTGAGCGCTGCAACCAACGATCTGGCATTCTCTGAAGAAGAGTCTGAAGAAAAGTCTGAAGAAGAGTCTGGACGTTGGGATGTGGAATTTTGGGGGACGTTCAGGCGGGTCATCGGCAGTACAGCGAGTGAGGACGGGAGGTGGCGTTGTGCCTAATCTAGCGCGTTGGGCGAGGCAGTGCGTCATGAAGTCCTGGGGCGATCGCCCGCTTTAGCCGCTTTAGAAAGAAACTTGGTAGAAACATGCAGGATTGCACCCTGAGCGGCTAAAGTTGTGAGTAGCCTTGCAAATCAGGCTGTAACCTAGGTTACACCCGAAGGTATTTCCTGGTTCTGCAATTTTCTTCGGCTATTTGTGTTCGTCTACGGTTATCCCCAATCCCCCAACCATTTGTCCACTCACTGAGCGACCTGCTTCCTATGGAACCTGAATCCAGCCAAGCTTTGACAGAAGAAATTATCGAAGCAACCAGCCATCTGGATGTCGTTGAAACTGTGATTTCCAGCCTGCAAGAAGACCAGAGCGCGATGGTCAGCCGATCTGACCAGGGCAATCTGTGGAAGTTCAAATATGGCAGTGTGGAAGTGTTTGTGCAGCTAACGGGCGAAACGGATGACGACATGCTGATCGTTTGGTCGCCAGTGCTGAGTTTGCCCGCCAAAAACGAGCTAGAACTCATGCGAAAGCTGCTGGAACTGAACTGGACGAGTACCTTCGAGTCTCACTTCGCCATCATGGATGGCAAGGTGATCGTCGCGGCGCAGCGCACGGTTGCGGAATTGTCCCCCGGTGAGGTGTCGCGCAACATTACAATGGTCGCTTCTGTCGCCGACAGCTACGACGAGATCCTTCAGGCCGAGTTTGGCGCTTGAACCTGGGCGGTTCCCCCGCCATGAACGCAAACGATGACGATTCTCGTTCTGTCTGGCGGCTTATTCCGCCGATGACCGCAGATGGCGCGACGCAAATGGCCGTCGATCGCTGGCTATTCGAGCAACACGCCCAGGGTTTGCATCCGCCGACGCTGCGGTTTTATACCTGGGAACCAGTCGCCCTTTCCCTTGGCTATCATCAGCGTCAGATTCCTGAACACTGGCGATCGCTCACTTACCAGAATCAGCCCATCGATCTGGTGCGTCGTCCTAGCGGCGGCCGTGCGGTGCTGCATCAGGGCGACCTAACCTATGCCGTCATCACGTCGGGGCTGGGGCCCAGCCGCAACGCCGCTTATGAGAAGATCTGCACGTTTTTAATCGAAGGCTGGCGATCGCTCGGCGTATCGCTCCACTACGGCACAGCCGGCCGCGGCTATATCCACAACCCCAACTGCTTTGGCACAGCGACTCGCGCGGATCTAGTCACCGACAGCGGCCACAAACTCATCGGCAGCGCCCAACTGCGGCGCGGCGAGTGCATTTTGCAACATGGCTCTATGCGCCTTTGCCCCGACTCCGATCTGTCTTATCAGGTCTTTGGCACAGCACCAGCAACGGATGGGGTGATCCAATCGGCCATCGGTGATCCGCCTGACCTCGCCACTATCATCACCACTCTGGCAACCGCAGCAGAACAGTGCTTTGGCATTTGCTTCGCTGCACAGCCCATCACCAATGCCGAATGGCGGCAAATCGACGCACTGCAAATTGATGCTCTGAGCAATACCCGTCAGAATTTTCACCAAAGCCTGTAGGCTTGCGACTTCAATAAGCCTGCTATTTACAAGCTTGCTACGGAGAGGCGATCGCCCCTGGAATGACCCAGAAAGAGCGATCGCCCTGACTGCCCTCGCCATGCGAGAACTGAGGCCGTCCCTAGATCCGGTACTAGAACTTGTGCGCGTGCAATACCTCCGCATCACAGAGATAAGCAATGCCTGAATAATCGTCAAAAAACTTCGTTGCAATGGTATCTGCGATGTTGAGAGCCATATCCCGACTGGCAGTGAGTACTTCGATCTTGATATTCGAGTAAACATCGCTAACGGTCGGCTGCCCTGACGAGCGCACGTTGCGACTGCCTTTCCCGCCAGCAGGCATCACCGTATAGCCAGCAGCCCCGGCTTCATCGATGATCTGGGTGATTTGTTTCAACAACAATTTTTCTGTAACAATGACGAGTTTGCTGGCTTTCTGAGTCATGTTTGGTCGCCTCCTAAAACGTCCTGCTGCAAAAATCCAAGGAATAAATCTATGATTTAGTCTTGTACCATATCACTGAGTTTATGGTGCGAGACTCACTTTGTTGAGAAGGATTGCCTCAGATTAGCGGAAACGTTTCATAAACAACGCTTATTCCTGGGGTATTCCGGAGGGCGATCGCCACGAGTCAGCCCCAGACAGCGCAAGCTTTCGCGCCCAGTTGCTGTCTCGGTCGAGATGAGCCAAACAACTTTGGGAACTCCATGAACTTAGGACTTACGCAGTTAGACAATTTCTCGCGGGCTGTGCCCGCGAGAAATCGTCCAAGACCCAGAAAGTTTAATCGCAAGTTCGTAAATCCTAGAACTATTAGGAAAAATCTATGATCTCGATTCACATTAACTAGATCTATATCAGAAAGCAGCAAGCAAAAGGAAAACTTATCGCATGGATTTGACATCGTAGTTCAAATCTACGTCGCAGGGGTGCAAAAATTTATTCATCTCAGGATAGACTTGAGTCCATGAAGATTTGAGTCTTAATAGATCTAAGTCTATGAAAGGTTATTCGGAACCGCGATCGCCTTTCAGATCTTTCAGAGAGCGCCCCCTCTCTCAACACCTTATCAGCAGGTTCTTGCGTAACGCCTTCGCTAGTAGGGGTGAAGCGCTTCACTCTTAAGCTCTTCGACTCTGTTAAATAAAGGCTCACCTGTCATACATCATCGCTCCTCGCCAGAGGAGACGGAAGGAGGTACCCGTGGATTTCTTATCCGGTTTCTTAATGCGTTTTATGGGACAGTTGCAGTCCCCGACACTCGGTTTTCTGATTGGCGGCATGGTTATTGCTTCCCTCGGTAGCCAACTGCAAATTCCAGATGCAATTTATAAATTCATTGTCTTCATGCTGCTCATGAAAGTGGGTCTGAGCGGCGGCATCGCAATCCGCAATGCCAATCTGTCGGAGATGCTGCTACCTGCACTGTTCGCTGCGGTCATGGGCATTCTTATCGTATTTATCGGGCGCTACACGCTCGCCAGAATGCCAAATGTTAAAGTTGTAGATGCTGTTGCTACTGCAGGCTTATTCGGTGCTGTGAGTGGTTCGACCCTCGCCGCCGCCCTGACGCTGCTAGAAGAGCAAGGCATTGAGTACGAAGCTTGGGCAGGGGCTCTCTATCCTTTTATGGATATCCCCGCGCTCGTGACGGCAATCGTTGTAGCCAGCATCTATCTCAGCAAGCGGAAGCGCGATAAGTATTATTTCAATGAGGAGTACGTTAGCAAGCAGTCCGTGGCTGTCGGTGGGTATACCGACGAAATCAGCGGCCCTGCAAGCAGGTATCCTGGTGGGTCGGGCATTACCGCAGCCGGGTATCCGAAAGATCCGGACACTACCCCAGGCAAGCGAGTTAGAATTTGGCCCATCGTGAAGGAAAGTCTTCAAGGTTCGGCGCTCTCGGCGCTGTTGCTCGGTATCGCTTTGGGCATCCTAACCCGTCCAGACAGCGTCTTTGAAAGTTTCTACGAGCCTCTCTTTCGGGGTCTGCTTTCTATTCTGATGCTGGTTATGGGAATGGAGGCCTGGTCCCGGCTTGGCGAACTGCGTAAGGTGGCTCAGTGGTACGCTGTCTATGCTGTAATAGCTCCACTGGTGCATGGGCTGATCGCCTTTGGTCTTGGCATGATTGCTCACTTTGTAACAGGGTTTAGCCTCGGCGGTGTTGTGATCCTGGCCGTCATTGCCTGCTCCAGTTCGGACATTTCGGGACCGCCCACCCTGCGAGCCGGTATCCCCTCAGCCAACCCTTCTGCCTACATCGGCGCGTCTACAGCCGTTGGAACACCAGTGGCGATCGCCCTTGGCATACCGCTTTACATTGGTCTTGCCCAGGCATTCATGGGTGGCTAATTCCTGCCGAATCGTGGTCTGCCGGTGTTCGTTGGACCCGGCGACCAACGCAGCGGCTATGCAGAGGTCTGCATTTTCTAGTCAATTTTGATGTACCAGCATCTTTCGGCGATCGCCCTTCATCTCCCTGCACCCGCACCTCTGGGCGATCGCCCCCGGATACCTTTTGGGACGTTGCACACTCACCCAAGTCTGTCGCGACTCAACCTTTGCGTCCGGTTGTCATAGCGTGTAGGGGCGCGACCACAGAAAATACCGGCGGGCGGGCGATAACTCAACTGATCCATTCTGCAAATCCAATCTCGTCCAACCACCCATACGACCGTCCAGGGTGCAATGCAAAAGGACGCGATCACTGAACAAAGCCTGGAGAAAATCCAGGACATCTTCGGTCACAATCTCATCTCTCTGCGGCTCTGAAAGCTTCTTGTCATAAGGATTGAAATGACTGTGCGTAATCTTCTCGATCAAAACTGTCGCCTCGTCGCCGTCGTCATAGACGAAAACTCTGCCGACAGCGGGCTGGGCCGCAGGGAAAGTAGCTATCGGCTGCGGCGGAGAGTCGAACTGAATCTCCCAACCAGCGAACTCGCGCTTCAAAGCTGGAATGAGGCGATCGCGAATCATGCGAGGGTTAAAAATATTACTAAGTAGATAGACCAGATTAAAAAACAGATCCTGAACCCTGTGCCGCCCGCTGCGCGGGCGGCACAGGTTCTTTGGGTTTTATATTTATTAATGTCCCACCTACTTAGACGGAAAGTTTCTAGATAGCTGCCCATCTAGGGGTGTTATACGAAAACCGTCGGGTTAATTCCAGATTTTAGGTGATATAGCCCTACGCAGTCACGTTAGAGCATTCTCTAAAAGCAGCATCCACACAATCGCGAAAGTTATCAAACTCATCCCAGCGTTGCCGCATCCAATTCTTCAGCACAAACCACCAATGCTCAATCTCGTTCAAGTCTGGGGAATAAGGGGGTAAATACCAAATCTCACACCCTGCTTGAGCCACGATCTCTTCAATGGTTTGAGAATGATGGAAACTGGCATTGTCAATCACAATCACATCTCCCGCTCGCAGTTGGGGGACTAAGCACTCCTCCAACCCCCTCTCCACTAAATCCCGGTTGCACGAGCCAGCAAAGGTCATTGGCGCAAAGAGGCTGTTCTCTCGTAAGGCCGCAATCCAACTGACTCGTTCGGTGCGTTTTCCTGATTTAAGCCCATAGAAGCGGTCTCCAACCTCGCAGTAGCCGTAGGGATACACGTCTCGATGATCAATGCCTGCTTCATCGACATAGACAACCTGATGCGGCAGCTTACTCCTCAAGCGCTCTTGAAACTCCTGTCGCTTCAGGTCGTCTCGTTCCCGATAGCCATAGGTCTTTTTTTTCGACTAAACCCAATCTTTCGCAAGGCTCGACTGATGTCCTGCTGTGTCACATTATCCCCCCACAGGGTTGCCAGTCTCGCTTGGGTCTGATCCCCATGCTGCTTGACAAACTCACGAAAGCGCGACCAGTCGGTAATCTTATGCCGATTTCCTCGCTGAAACCCAGTCATCGCTCGGCAATCTCCCGTTTCTTTTTCCCGTTTCAACCACAGGTCTAAGGTATTGCGACTGATGTTGAACATTCGACAGACATCAACTTTGCGGTGACCTTGTTTCACGGCTTCAATCGCTTTGCAACGCAAGTCGTAGCTGTAAGGGGGCGGGCATAGGTGTTCCTAAACTCTCCTGATGGCTCTATGATAACGTCCTAACCCAAATACGTAGTGCTATACCATTCGTCTACTAAAGCTTTGCACCACGATAGCGAATTTGCCGTTTGAGCGACAGTTCTTCGGACAGCTTGGGCATGTCGCCCCTGTGCCCCATCACAATCACCGTGTCATCCTCATGCAGCACAACGGTGGAACCAGGATTCATAATCAAGGTTCCGTCTGCTCGTCGCAGGGCCACAATCAGATAGGTGCGGCCGACCTGCCCGCGCCCCCGCACTTCTAGGTCTTTTACAAAGCTGCCAATTAGAGCCGAACCACGAGACACCCGCAACTCGTCGAGCTGCATGTCCAGATTTCCCAGCAATTCATTCAGTGTACTACTGCCGTCGTTGTGGTTCAGCAAGTCAAGGGAGGCCGGGTGCGTAATCATTTGGGACATTCGCATCGCGCAGATGGTGGCGGGCAGCACGACATGGTTTGCGCCCGCAAGCCGGAGTTTGCGCTCGGTGCTAGGATATTCCCCCCGCGCCAAAATGGACAGGGCCGGGTTCATGCCCCGCGATGTCAGCGTGATAAACACATTTGCCGCATCGTCTGGCAGGACGGTCGCCAAGTATCTGGCTCGCCGAATCCCTGCTAGCTCTAGCACTTCTTCATCCGTTGCGTTGCCGCTGATCACCAGATAGCTCATTTCCTGGGCCTCAACCACGCGGCCGGCATCGTTATCAACAATGACGAAGGGCTTTTGCTTGTCTTTCAGCTCCCGCGCCAGGATTTGCCCCATGCGCCCAAAGCCGCAAATAATCGTGTGATTTTCCAGGGTTTCAATGGCTTTTAGCATCCGTCTGACTCCCAGCGCCCGATTGATTTCTCCCTCAGTAATCATCTGCACAATTCCTCCCACGGCGTAGACTGCTGAGGAAGTGCCGCCAATAATGACCAGCATGGTAAATAGGCGCAGGGTTGGCGTTGTAATCGGATTCACTTCGCCAAAGCCAACGCCAAAGACCGTGATGACAACCTGATAAATCGCGTCTAGAAACGTCCAGCCCGCAACCATATATCCGGCCGTGGCCACGATGATGGTGATCAGGAACAAAACCGCGCCCGTGAGAACCCGGCGGAAGGGAGTCATGCGTTTAGGGAGGGCTGGCAAAAGATTAGAGATCTTGCCTGTATAGTAGCGCTTTCAAATCGGCTCAAAGCGTAATGCACATGGCAACGCCAAAGAACCGTATATGAATTTTCCTTTGCGAGATCTCTGTGTTCGAGAGATTTGCAGGTTGGGAGGCTTGCAGGTTGGGGGGCTTATGGGTTGGGAGACTTACAGGCGAGATTCGATGTGGGCCTCGGCCTGGAGGGCGATCGCCCTCAGTCGATTTAGCACATCCCCCGGAGCCTGCGCCCATAGCCCCCGCTGGTGCGCCTCCAGCAGCCGCTCGGCCATGTCGCGCAGGGCCCAAGGATTTTTGTCCTGCACAAACGCCTGCACTGTTTCATCCAGCACGTAGGCTTGTGCCACGCCTTCATACATATAGTCCGCCACGCAGCGGGTCGTCGCGTCGTAGGCAAACAGATAATCCACCGTCGCCGCCATCTCAAACGCGCCTTTATAGCCGTGCCGCATTACGCCCTCGATCCACTTGGGGTTAATCACGCGAGAGCGATAGACGCGGGCGATTTCTTCCTGCAAAGTGCGGATTTTGGGCGCTTCGGGTAGGGCATGGTCGCCAAAATAGATCTGCGGGGTTTGCCCCGTGAGGGCGCGGGTGGCCACCGTCATGCCGCCCTGAAACTGGTAATAGTCGTCTGAATCGAGCAGGTCATGTTCGCGGTTGTCCTGGTTGTGCAGCACGATTTGCAGGGATTTCAGGCGCGACTCAAGGGCTTCCGGCGCGGCGCGTCCCTCGCCCTGCCCCGTGTAGGCATAGCTGCTCCAATTGATATAGGCGCGGGCCAGGTCGGCGTCGGTCGTCCAGTTTTGCGCGTCGATTAGGCCCTGTAGCCCCGCGCCGTAGGCTCCTGGCTTGGAGCCAAAAATTCGGTAGCGCGATCGCCCTTCTGCCTGTTCTGGGGTCAGCCCCGCCGCCTGCCACTGGGTCGCCTCCTGTCGCACCCGCGCCGCTAGGGGATTGTCTGCGGGCGGCTCATCCAGTTGGGACACCGCCGTTACCGCTTGGTGAAACAGGTCGATTAGATTGGGAAAGGCATCGCGAAAAAAGCCGGAAATTCGCAGCGTTACATCCACCCGCGGCCGACCTAGCAGAGACACAGGCAGAATTTCAAAATCCACCACGCGCCGCGACGCGCCATCCCACACGGGCCGCACGCCCAGCAGCGCCAGCGCTTCCGCCAGGTCGTCGCCACCCGTCCGCATGGTCGCCGTGCCCCACATCGACAGCCCCAGCGTTTGTGGATAGTCGCCGTGTTCCTGGGTATAGCGTTCCACCAGCGCCTCTGCTGCTCTGCGGCCGACATCCCAGGCGCTTTCCGTCGGAATGGCGCGGATATCCACCGAGTAGAAATTGCGCCCCGTCGGCAGCACTTCAGGTCGCCCCCGCGTCGGCGCACCAGAAGCCCCACTAGGCACATAGCACCCGTCCAGCCCACGCAACAGGTGGATGAGTTCCTGGGGAGTGGCGCGGAGGGCGGGCAAGAGGTCTGGGGGGAGGGGATGCCTAGCTTCGTGATCTGTGTGCTCTGTGACTGGATGACCTGGATGTTGCTCCCCGATTTGATTTCCAACTTGATCTCCAAGGTCTCCAATGGCTCGTTCAACCTGGGCGGCGGCTTCTTGCTCGATCAGGTCGATCAGGTCGGCGGCGTTGCGGAGGGTGGCGGGGTTCGCAGCGAGTTTGGGGACGGTGAGCGTCCGGTGGATTTGGTCTGGCGTGAGGGGCTGGGCGGGGTCGGCAGTGAGCGGATCGAGGTCGAGATGCCAGCGCACGGCGATCGCCCTTGTCAACCCGACGTATCCCGGTGTGGGATGGCGGGCGATCGCCACAACCAGATCTCGCAACTGCCGTCCGCTGGGGCATTGTCCTAGAATATGCAGCCCGTCGCGGATCTGGGCCTCTTTGAGTTCGCACAGATAGGTGTCGAGGTTGGGCAGGAGCGCCTCAATTTCCCTAGAATCGGCAGAGTCAGCCGTTAGCCCCAAATCCTGCAAAACCTGGGTTTGCTGGAACAGGGCTAGGAGGCGATCGCGGATAACAGGTAGCCGCGACGGGTCAAGGCTTTGCGCCTCGTAGTATTCATCCACCAGCGCCTCAAGCTGCTGGAGCGGGCCGTAAAGTTCGGCGCGGGTGAGGGGCGGCGTGAGGTGGTCAATAATCACCGCCTGGGCGCGGCGCTTTGCCTGGGAGCCTTCGCCCGGATCATTGACGATAAAGGGATAGAGATGGGGCAGCGGGCCCAGGGCAATTTCGGGATAGCAGGTGGCCGATAGCGCCACGCTCTTGCCGGGTAGCCACTCCAGGTTGCCGTGCTTGCCCACATGAACGACGGCATGGGCCCCAAAGTGCGATCGCACCCAGTGATAAAACGCCAGGTACGCATGGGTTGGCTCCAGGTCTGGCGCGTGGTAGTTCAAGCTGGGGTCGAGGTCATAACCGCGACTGGGCTGGATGCCGATAAAAACATTGCCAAGCTGGATGCCGGGAATGGGAACGCCGTCCTGAGACTCCTGACACCACCCATCTCCCCAGCGATCGCCCAGTTGCGTTTGCACTGTCGGCGGCAGGGTTTGAAAATAGGCCCAGTAGTCGCTCAGGGAGAGGGATTGGGCGATAGGGCGGTGCTGGGCTTCGGGGTCGTTGGTGGGGCCGGCGGTGAGGCGGTGGATCAGGTCGTCGCCCGTGGCGGGAATATCGCTCAGGGTGTAGCCCGCTTGCTTCAGGGCCTTCAGGATTTCGACAGTGCTGGCGGGGGTGTCGAGGCCAACGCCGTTGGCAAGGCGGCCGTTGCGGGTGGGATAGTTGGCCAAGATCAGCGCAATGCGGCGCTCTGCGGGGGGCGTTTGGCGAAGGCGCACCCAGGCGGCGGCCAGATCGGCGACAAACTGGAGGCGATCGCCCACCGCTGCATACTCCACCACATCGGTTTCCAGCCCGTCATGTCGTGTCTGCAAAGTTTTGAACGACACGGCCCGGCTGATAATCCGCCCATCCACCTCCGGCAACGCCACATTCATCGCTACGTCGCGCGGCGACAGCCCCCGGCTTTGAGCCTGCCACTGCTCCCGCGTGCCGCCGCTGAGAATGACCTGAAGCACGGGCGCATCCAGCCGGGTCCACAGGCTCACATCCGGCGCGTCGTCCTCCAGTCGTGCCAGCGAAAAGCTCGTCGTATTCAGCACCACCTGCACGGCTTCTTCGTCCTTGGGCTGGAGCAGCGTCAGCAGTTCCGCCTGCACGTCTGGATCGCGCAGCGAGGAGACAAATACCGGAATCGGCTGCATTCCTCGCGCCGCCAGCAGTTCGCACAGCGCCTCGATGGGCTGCGTGTTTCCTGCCAAGTAGTGGGCGCGGTAGAACAGGAGGGCGACGTTTGGGGCAGGCTGGGGGTTGGACGCTTGCCTGGGCGGTTTGCAAATGCCTGAAGCAGCGTACACGCCAATCTTAGGAACAGGCTGGGGAAACGATGGACTAAAGGACTGGCCAAAGCACTCGTCCGCCAGAAATAGCAGGGCATTGACCCAGTTTTCGCGGCCGCCTTCAGTGAGGTATCGCCAGAGACGGTGGACGGCAGCGAGGGGGGCGGTAGAGTGGCTGAGCAGATCAGGATCGGGGCGATCGTCTCCGGGCAGCACAAACAAGGTTGCGCCCGTTTGGGCAGCGGTTTGCTTTAGCACTTCTAGCCCGTAAGGCCAGTAGGCGCGGCCACCCAGCAGGCGCAGAATAATGACCTGGGCCTGGCTGAGGACTTCTTCGGCGTAGGTGTCAATGCTGAGCTGCTGCTGAAGCTGGAGGAGGCTGGCAACGCGCAGGGCCGGAACGCCAGCAGGCAGGTGGGGCAGGGCGTGGGCAAGGCTCTGGATATCCGTGTCGGCGGCAGTCAGGAAAACGATAGGCGCGGGCGTTTGCTCCAGAAAAATCACGCCCTCGGTGTCGGGATTCCAGCCTCCAGGGCTGGCGGCTAGTCGATGCATCGTATTGTTGAAAATCTATGCTCTGGGGTGAACATCTTTCAAAATCCTTATGCCTCCCAGCGCCAGGTAGACTCGCAGGATACCATAATGAACGGTTGTTAAACTCCTAGTCCAGAGTCCTCCTGTCTAGCGTTCCATCGTGCCCCCTGCATCTCATCTCCAGGCAGCGGAGAGAGACTGGTTTCCGTCGCTGCTGCACTCATCCCATATGCCCACGCCCGAACCGTCGGTTGATTCTCTGATTTTGCCGCTGGCAGTACTGCATCAGCTTCAGGATTTGCTTCAACAGATGGCGCTGTGGGTCCAGTCTTCTGGCGATGGGGCGCTGCTGTTGGGGGCGACGACGCTGCCGCTGGCAGTACAGACGCAACTGCCGGATGGCAAGCAGTTTATGGTGCTGGTGTCGCGCCCCTTTAGCGTGCTGCTGAGCGGCTGGCAGTCTGAGGGGACTAATGTGCCCGGACAGGCTGGTGATTTGGATGCTGCCGAGGAATCGCAGCGGGTGGATTTGACCTTTGATCCGGGGGCGATCGCCACCTTTTTGCAATCCCTGATGGAACTGTGTCAGACCGAGGCAGACCTAATGGCGGCGCTACAGGCGGCGGGCGATCGCCTCCAGCCCAACGATCCCCTCGCCCAGACGGAATTTACCCGGCGACTGGTAGCTCTGCTCACGAATCCTGAACTGTCGATAGAACCAGAGCGCTCGTCGCTAGAGCAGCAGGTCGTCGCCCGCACCCACGACTTGCAGGAGGCGGTGCTGGCAGCCCAGACCGCGAATCGCGCCAAGAGTGAGTTTCTGGCCGCAGTTAGCCATGAATTGCGAACCCCGCTAACCACCATTATTGGTATGTCTGCCACGCTGCTGCGCTGGTCTCTGGGGGAACTCAGTCCGCGTCAGCGCAGCTTTTTGCAGACGATTCATGACAGCGGGCAGCACTTGCTAGAACTCATCAACGACATCCTCGACCTGTCGCAGGTGGAGTCGGGGCGGGCCGTGCTAAAGCTGAGTCCATTTTCGCTGACGATGATGGCTCAGCAGAGCATGAAAACAGTCGAAGAAACTGCCCTGAAGCAGGGCGTAGAGCTGGCGCTGGATCTGCGAATTGACCCTAGCCGCGATCGCTTCGTCGCCGATCCGCATCGGGTCAAGCAGATTTTGCTGAATCTGCTCAGCAACGCCGTGAAGTTCACCGCAGCAGGCGGCAAGGTGACGCTGCGAGTGATGGCCGATCCTCAATACGCCATATTCCAGGTGATCGACACGGGCATCGGCATTCCCGAACAGCAGCGCCCCTTGCTCTTCCAGAAATTTCAGCAGCTTGATAGCTCCTACCAGCGGCTCTATCAGGGCACAGGCTTGGGGCTAGCGCTAACCAAGCAACTTGTGGATCTGCACGGTGGGCGGATTATGGTCGATTCTACGGTGGGCGTGGGGTCGGTGTTTACGGTTCAGCTTCCGGCCCGCTCAAAAGACGATGCAGCGGAGGCAACTGCGCCCATTCCGGCCTTGGATGGGCTGGGGCGCACCATTTTGGGACGGGTGGTGCTGGTGGAAAATGATGAGCTAACGGCCAACATCATCTGCGACATGCTGACGGCGGCAGGATATCAGGTGGTGTGGGTTCTAGAAGGCTCCACCGCCTTTAGCCAGATCGAGCTACTCCAGCCAGATGCGGTCATCGTTGATGTGCAGTCGCCCGAAAATGCGGGCGCGGAGCTAATTCACAACTTGCGCCATAGCCCAATTACCCAGCATTTGAAAGTGATTGCCCTGGCAAGTGATGAAGCTTCACCCTACGCAGCACCCGCGATCGCCGCTGCCGATTCTTGCATCACCAAACCGATTCAGCCGGAGGACGTGCTGCCGAGAGTGCTGTCTCTGGTGGCGATCGCCGAAACCTCTTGACCCGAACGTCCACCTTAACGTTCAAGGATCAGGGATAGGCAGGGTGATCCGGGCAATTCCCAATCCTTGACCCGAACGTCCACCTTAACGTTCAAGGATCAGCAGACCCAGTAGTAATCAAGAGAATCTGCAAAAATGAGCCAGACGGAAATGCCTCGTCTGGCCCACTTCAATTCATCTCTCAGTTCAAAGCAGTTGCCAACCAGAACCTTAGAGGTTTTGCAGGAGGCTGACCAATCCCTGGTGCGTGAGAGCTTCTAGCAGCAGCATCGATACAAAGCCAATCATCGCCAGCCGACCGTTGAGCTTTTCTGCATATTCCGTAAAGCCAGTCCGCGCTTCGCTATCTACATACATCTGCGGCTCAACAGCGTAAATATTTTGTCTGCCCTGCTCTTCGGTAACAACTCCTCTCATGTCAAACCTCCTTAAAACCTTATGTAAATAAATGTAACGCAAAAGTTAACAAATGTAAACTACTCTCAGGTTCGGTTTTCTTGAGTTCTGCAAGAAAGGCGATCGCTCCAGACTCTTGGCAGCCGCTGAGTTCCGCTAGCATAAAGGCGTTCAGGCTTGTGGGAGGGCGCTTTATGATTGATGTGGATTATTGCCAGATGATGGCGAAATACAACCAGTGGATGAACTTCAGGCTGTATGCCCTGTGCGCTGAGATGTCTGATGGCGATCGCCGTCAAGATCGGGGCGCATTTTTCAAGTCTATTCACGGCACGCTGAATCATTTGCTGTATGGCGATCGCGCTTGGCTAGGACGGTTTACCCATCAACCTCTGACGGGTTTGGCAATTGGGCAAGACCTTTATGAGAATTTTGACGAACTGCGACAGGCACGGGAACAGTGCGACAAGGAAATTCTGATCTGGGTTTAGAGGATTACAGCCGACTGGCTGGCACAACCCTTCACATTTCACAGCAAGGCTGATGGCAAAACGCATACGCTGCCGACTTGGACACTAGTGGTGCATCTGTTTAACCATCAAACGCACCACCGAGGACAGATCACTACGCTGCTATCACAGTTGGGCCTTGATCCGGGTGTCACGGATTTGCCCTGGCTGCCAGATCTGGCAACTGCCGTAGGTGCAGATATCGTAGGTGCAGATATCGGAGATCCGTCAGTAGACCCGTCCCTCTAGAACAGTCGCCAAAACAATCGCAAAAACAGTCGCAAAGGCAACGGCCTCAGTCGATATCATTGCCGACTATTGCAAGATAGATGCAGCATTTCATTTCTTGGGATATGGTGTAAGCAAGCCAAAATCCCGATACTGGCGGATTTCCCGACGATACTAAGCGTTATGACTCATCCAGCCCGCGACCCCGCCATTCTGGATGCCGTGGCACTGCTCAACGGCTACGGGTTTGACATGGACGGCTTCGCGGCGGACTATTTGGTGAGCTATTGGGCGGTCAACCACCCGGCACACTGGATTCGGGCAGCCATCGTCGAAGCGCTGTATCAAGGACGCTACCGAGCCGTATCAGTGGGGCAAATCTTGGCCGTGTGGCGGCGGCGGGGACAGCCCATTCCCCACTACACGCCAGATTTTGAACGAGTGGTGAGCGGTCGATTCGGCGGGTTTTCGGCGGCTCCCTCAGCCAGTGCTACTATTTCTCAATCATCGGTTTCTCAATCAACCGCTTCTCAAACGCCTGCTCGCCAAAACCAATCCACCTCCGTATTTTCTTCGGAGTCTGCACTGGATGAACCTGGTTCTGTGGATAGGGCGATCGCCCCACCCAGCGAATCTGAACTCGCAGACGCTGAACTGCCTGCGGATCAGTCTGATCCGAGCGCAGACTCCTCAGGTTCAGACTCTCAATTAGACTCTAGACTAGACCCTCAACCAAACCTCCAATCAGCCCCTCCGTTAGACCCTCAAGAGGCTTCGGAGCCGAGCAATATAGCTGCAACAAACGTAGCTGCGACAACCGAAGACCAGCCAGGCCCAACCGAGAACGAAGACGCTTTCGGCTGGTGGGGGCGGGGCAGCGTGGCCCAGAACCCAATCCATCAGTACGTGCCGATTATTCCCCGCATTGAAGCGTCGGCGTTTTATGCCAAACTGCGGGCCGTTGCCTGTGGCGGAGATGAGGCTGGCGAAGGCGCAGTCCTTGTGGCAGACGGTCAGCGGCTGGCGCAACCTTCCATTTTGCGGAATAGTCCGCTGCTGGACAGCATGGAGCAAGCCCAGTTGGGTGAACAGAACTAGGCGACCAGAACTAGGCGACCAGAACTAGACGCGACCAGGACTAGACGCGACCAGGACTGAACACCTGCGATCGAACGTTTTGCAAAGAATTCCTCTGTTTTGCAATCGGTTTCTTGGATTCTCCTGCCAGGAATGGTATAACAAACGCAGCTAGGGGTGCCTGAGCGATTCAGGCTGAGATTACACCCTGAGAACCTGAGACTGGTTAGCACCAGCGGAGGGAAGCTGTTTATCTGAGGAACTAAATATGAGAGCATCCTGGGTCGCCAAGCGACGCGGACAGAGCAACGTGTCTCAAATGCACTTTGCTCGACAAGGCGTTGTGACGGAAGAAATGCAGTTTGTGGCTGAGCGCGAGCAGTTGCCTGTGGAACTGATTCGCTCGGAAGTGGCGCGGGGACGGCTGATCATCCCTGCCAATGTGAATCATGTGAACCTGGAGCCGATGGGGATTGGCATAGCCACCCGCTGCAAGGTGAATGCAAACATCGGTGCGTCGCCCAATTCTTCGAGCCTACAAGAAGAAGTGGATAAGCTGAAACTGGCGGTGAAATATGGTGCAGATACGGTGATGGACTTGTCTACAGGCGGCGGCGATTTGGACGCGATTCGCTCGGCCATCATTGCTGCATCGCCTGTTCCCATCGGCACAGTGCCGATTTATCAAGCATTGGAAAGCGTCCACGGCAACATCGAAAAGCTGACCCCCGACGACTTTTTGCACGTCATTGAAAAGCACGCGCAGCAGGGTGTGGACTACATGACGATTCATGCGGGAATTTTGATTGAGCATTTGCCGCTGGTGCGCGATCGCCTCACGGGAATCGTCTCTCGCGGCGGCGGCATCATCGCCCGCTGGATGCTGGCCCACCACCAGCAAAACCCGCTTTACACGCACTTCCAAGACATTATCGAGATTTTCAAAAAGTACGATGTGTCATTTAGTCTGGGCGACTCGCTGCGGCCGGGCTGCCTGCACGATGCCTCCGATGCGGCCCAGCTTGCGGAACTGAAAACGCTTGGTCATCTCACGCGCAAAGCATGGGAATCGGACGTGCAGGTGATGGTTGAAGGCCCGGGCCATGTTCCGATGGATCAAATCGAATTTAACGTGAAAAAGCAGATGGAGGAATGCTCCGAAGCACCATTTTACGTATTGGGGCCGCTCGTGACGGATATTGCACCCGGATACGACCACATCACCTCTGCGATTGGGGCGGCGATCGCCGGATGGCACGGCACCGCGATGCTCTGCTACGTCACACCCAAGGAACACCTGGGGCTGCCCAATGCCGAAGACGTGCGAAACGGGCTGATTGCCTACAAAATTGCTGCTCATGCTGCCGATGTCGCCCGCCATCGCCCCCATGCCCGCGATCGCGACGATGAGCTATCTCGCGCCCGCTACCACTTCGACTGGAATCGCCAGTTTGACCTGTCGCTCGATCCAGAACGCGCCCGCGAGTATCACGACGAAACCCTGCCCGCCGATATCTATAAAACTGCTGAGTTTTGCTCGATGTGCGGGCCAAAGTTCTGCCCCATGCAGACCAAGGTGGATGCGGAAGCGCTGACGGAGTTGGAAAAGTTCCTGGCGAAGGAGCCTGCGGTAGGGCGATGAAGGAGACGGAGGGTTGGCGTTGTGTCTCTCCTGCGCCCACCCTCTAGGACTTTCCATCCCCAACCCCTGGGCTATACTAGGCTCAGTTTTTGCGTGGGGAGGCGGTGGTGCTGGTGCGTGGCGTTCGGCGGTTAGCAATACAGTTTGCGGCGGGGCTGGTTTCTCCGGCCATAGTAGGTCTGGTGGGGCTACGTCCGGCGATCGCCAATCCGGGAAGCTTGGTCGAGTGGGGGTCGCTGCGAACTGAACCCGTCGTAGCACCTGTCTCGCCGCCGCCCAGCGCCGTCCCCATCGCGCCCGCCGCCACCTGGCCTGATGTGCCTGCGCTGGGAGCCGCTGAGCCGTTTGTGCCAGAACCAGAAGGGCGATCGCCCGTGTCGCTGGTGGTCGATCTGAGCGATCGCCGCGTCTATGTCTACGAGCAAGAGCAGATTAAAGCTAGCTTTCGCATCGCGGTGGGTCGAGCGGGTTGGGAAACGCCGACCGGTCGCTACGAAGTCATCAGCATGGTGGAACACCCCACCTGGCAGCATCCGTTTACGGGCGAAATCGTGCCGCCAGGACACGGCAACCCGCTGGGAGTCCGCTGGATCGGTTTCTGGACAGACGGCAAAAACACCATCGGCTTTCACGGCACTCCCAACGAGGAAACTATCGGACGCGCTGCCTCCCACGGCTGCATCCGCATGTACAACGATGACGTGGTTGCCCTGTTTGAAATGGTGCAGGTTGGTACGCCAGTCCATGTGGTTCCCTAGTGGGGCTTCCTGGCGCAGCGTTTCCTAAAGCAGCGTTTCCTGAAGCAGTATTTCCTAAAAGTGCATTTCCTAAAAGTAGAGACTCCAGAGACTCCTCTCCTAAAACTGCCCGCTGCGCCGCGCCGCCAACTGCTGCACAAACTCGGCATGGGCGGAAGACTGGATGCCGGTCTGCAATCCCTGCATCACCTGCATCATGTCTCCCCCACAGAGCGCCACCACATCCAACCACAGCCCCGGAAAGATGCGGCTGCGAAGGAAGCCGTCGGCATCGGGCGGCAGCACAAGATATTCGCCTTCGTTCAAATAGAACCAGTCCAGCCCGTTTTCTAAGCTCCGCCACACAATATATTCTTGAACCCCGCTGCGGCGATAGACTTGCTTTTTGGTGTGGAGGTCGATGGAGGCGCTGCTGGCGGCAATCTCGACAATCAGTTCTGGTGCGCCCTCGATATAGTCATCTTCGCTAAGGCGGGACTGCCCACCAGCAGCCGGGTCAATCAGCAGCACAATATCTGGCTGGGGTTCATTGTCTAGGTCGAGCCGCACGGTTGGAGCATCTGCTACTTCTACGGCAGGTGTTGCAAGCCAATAGGTGGAAAGCCAAAGCATCATCTGAGCATGGGGTTTACCATGACTCCTAAAGCGGAGAGCAGCGGGCACGTAGACGACTCCTTCGATTAGTTCGGCTTTTTTGAGATGGGGCATCGCCTCGTAGCGCCGCTCAAACTCGGCCCGCGAGAGGTGGTCGCCGCTTTCCAGGGGCGGCAGTCTGCTGACGGGAGGAGAGGTGGGGCGATTCCCGTAGGGATCGCTTCGCGAATCGCGCTGGGTCTGCGTCATGATTGGGAGAGTTGACGTTTATAATCACTACGGATGAAGCGCATCCTGATAAAGCACGTTCTGAGACGTGGGGTCAGCCGCTTCACCAGAATTCTTCCTATTGTACGGTTGCTGCTCGGTTCCTCTGCCTGCCTAAAACGCCATGAATTCCACCCTTGCACTGTTGAGAAGCCGATTAGAAGCTGCACTGGTTGCGGCGTTTGGGCCGGACTTGGCTGATGCTGACCCGGTTCTGGTGCCTGCCAGCAATCCCAAATTTGGGGACTATCAGGCGAATGGCGCGATGGGACTGGCCAAGAGACTGGGCATGGCTCCGAAGGCGATCGCCTCTCAGCTTCTCGACCATCTGGACGTATCCGACCTATGCGACCCGCCAGAAGTAGCCGGGCCCGGCTTCATCAACCTGCGGCTCAAGCCAGAATACCTAGAAGCGCAACTCAAGGCCATTCAGGCAAACCCGCGCCTGGGCGTTGCGCCCGTGGCCAACCCGAAGCGGGTGATTGTCGATTACCCCAGTCCTAACATTGCCAAGGAGATGCATGTGGGCCACCTGCGTCCCTGCGTCATTGGCGATGCCCTGGCGCGAATTCTGGAGTTTCTCGGCCACGACGTGCTGCGGCTAAGTCACATCGGCGACTGGGGCACGCCCTTTGGAATGCTGATTGCCTATTTGCGCGAGGCCTATCCCGACGCGCTGGCGGGCGGCGAACTCGATCTGGGCGACCTGGCAACGTTTTACCGGGCCGCCAAAAAGCGGTTTGACGAAGACACGGACTTTCAGGAAGCCGCGCGGCTGGCGGTAGTGAAGCTTCAGGCGGGCGATCCAGAAACGATTCAGGCCTGGAAAGTCGTCTGCGATTTGTCGAATCGCACGAATCGCAAAATCTTTGACCTGATGGGTCTGTCGCCCAAGATTCAGGAGCGGGGCGAATCGTTCTACAACCCGCTCTTGCCCGATGTGATTGCAGAACTGGATCGGCTGGGGCTGCTGGTGGAAGACCAGGGCGCGAAGTGCGTGTTTTTAGACGGCTTTACCAACAAAGAGGGGAAGCCGCTGCCGCTGATTGTGCAAAAGTCGGACGGGGGCTATAACTACGCCACGACGGATCTAGCGGCGATTCGCTATCGCGTGACAGAAGACCGGGTGCAGCGGGTAATCTATCCCGTTGGCGCAGAACAAATCAATCACTTTGCCCAGATTTTTCAGGTGGGCAAGCGGGCGGGCTGGATTACCGATGAAACGGAGTTTGTGCATACACCGCTGGGCAATATTTTGGGCGAAGATGGCAAAAAGCTGAAGAGTCGCTCTGGCGAAGCGGCGCGGCTGGTGGACTTGCTGGAAGAGGCGATCGCCCGGGCCCGCGCCGACCTGGAAGCCCGCCTGACCGAAGAAAACCGCACCGAATCCGAGGACTTCATCGTCCATGTGGCCAACGTCGTCGGCATTGGCGCAATCAAATACGCCGACCTCAGCCAGAACCGCACCAGCAGCTACATCTTCAGCTACGACAAGATGCTGGCGCTGCAAGGCAACACCGCCCCCTACATGCTCTATGCCTACGTGCGGGTGCAGGGCATCAGCCGCAAGGGCGGAATCGACTTCGAGGCGCTGGGGGACAATAGCCGGGTCGTGCTGCAAGACGAGGCAGAGTTTGCCCTGGCCAAGTCGCTGCTGCAATTTGACGAAGTGCTGAGCGCAGTGGAGGCCGATCTGCTGCCCAACCGCCTGTGCGAATATCTCTTCGACCTCAGCAAGACCTTTAATCAGTTCTACGACCGCTGCCCCATTTTGCAGGCCGAAGACCCGCAGCGCACCTCGCGGCTGCTCCTGGCAGACCTGACCGCCCGCACGATCAAGCTGGGGCTATCGCTGTTGGGGATTCAAGTTTTGGAGCGGATGTAAAAAACGAAGAGGGAAGAACGAAGAACGGAAACCTGTTCTTCCCCAAGAAACAAGAAAAAAGAACGAAAACCGAAGAAAGATTCTTCCCTTTTCTCTCTTCTCTCTTTCCTCTTCGTTTCTAGCCCCCACAGCCCCCACAGCCCCCACAGCCCCCGCAACCCCCGCAACCCCCGCCGCCGCCGTCGCCGCCGCCCCCATCACCACTCCAGCCATCGCTCCCCCAGGAAGACAAATATCCACTGCCACTTCCGGTGCTGGAAACAGGAGAGAGTGCAGCCCGTAAGCTGGCAAACTCTTTGCCGCGTAGTGCGGTGGTTCCGGATAGGGCAATGAGGAACAGAAATTGAGTTTGCTGCACGGCGCTGAGGTCGCGGGTGCGGAGCGTCATGGCGGATTGATGAGTCGCTCGGATCTGTTGCAAAGCGCGATCGCCATACCGACTCGATAGAGGCGGCAGTTGGAATATTGCGATAACAACCAGCCACACCACAATCATCATCAGCAGAAACCCAACGGGCCGCCCCCGCGAAAGGCCGACCAGCACCTTGGCAATGCCCAGCAACAGCGGCAACAGCAGCAGCAGCACGGGATAGAGTCGCGCTTTGGCAGCCTGGGCGGGCGACAGAGCCAGTCCAAGCGCCTGTAGGCGCGATCGCAGGGTTTCGGTCGCCCGCGCATTATTCCGACGGAGGCTCTGTACCGTGGCTTTTGAGCCATTCATGCTTTCCAGAATCGCCCGCTCTAGCGGGTGCTGCGACGGCTCCGGCGCAACCAGCGGCACCAGGAATCCCTCCTGGGCATCGATAGCAGGGAGTTGCGATCGCGCCATGCTTACAATTGCCGTATCAATCGCCCGATCTGCCCCACCCACCAGATAGGCAACGTCGTAGGGATCGAGCGTCGGCAGCGACTGTCCCTCCACGTTGCCAGGTTGTCGGAGCCATCGACGCAGCGCCCATGCCACCAGCAGCGTGCTGCCCAGCACGAAGAGATAAAACTGCAAAAACTCTGGCCCTCGAAGATCTAGCGGGTTGGGAATCGGGGCGATCGCCGCGCAGCTTGTTAGACTCAATGCCAGCACCACCAGGCCACCCAGCACCACCGGAGACTGCTGCACAAACTGCCAACCAGACCGCCAGCCAGACTGCCAGATCGCCGCCCACCGGCCTGCCCAGTCTGGTCGAGGCAGCACCCAATGCTGCTGCACATTGACCCGGCGGAATTGCAAATCTCGCCCAAACCGCAGGCTCGGATCGGGCCAGATGTCTGGGGGCGGTGCTTCCCCAAACCAGGCTTCGTAGCTCTGCAAGGTTTTGCGATACCAGTCGTTAAATTTGTGGTGTTCGGTCTGGCCGCCCTGGGTTGGCTCGTGGTGCAGCGGCATTTGCAGCACCTGTGGACAAAACACCTCCCAGTAGGAGCGGCTGTAGGTGAGATGCTGATGCCATGCCTGGTCTACCTGATCCGACGGCGTGACGGGATGCCCTGCACAGACTGCCAAAAACGCAAACTTTTTGTATTCCTCAATCACTCGCTGGGTATAGTTCAGAGACCAACAATTGTCGCGAGCAAGGCGCTGGCTAAAGCTGAGCGCTGCGCCGGGCTGGTCGAGCGAAAAGGCTTGCAGTCGGTCGTAGAGGGCTTGCTGTTGGGGCGTTGTCGAGTGGAGGGCGATCGCCCCCCGACCAGACCGGAGGGCGGCGCTAGAGAGATTTGAGGCATGGGGAAGATCCGGAGTAGGACTCATAGGCACCTAATCTAGGGAGTGTAGAAGAGGAGTGCAGAAAGGGTTCCCGATTGCTTTCGCTCTATTAAATTTTTCAGACGCGATTTGCCCGAAGAGATTTAGAATCTCTATCACTCAAGACTTGATATAAATACAGGCTGCACTGCTAGGCTTACGAAAATCGACCTTAAAGAATAAAGAATCGGTCTATCACCAGCTATCAATTTCAGCTATCAATTTCAACTACCCATTTCAGCTACCCATTTCAAAAATGACAAACCAACAGACAAACCAACTGATACCAAACGATTTTCCCGCCGACCCCCAACTTTCCCACCAGCGTCCCCAATCCATCCTTACTCGCAACAATGTCACTGTTTCAGGACAGGGCACTCAGCCGATGCTGTTTGCCCACGGCTTTGGCTGCGACCAAAATATGTGGCGACTCGTTACGCCAGCCTTCGCTGCCGACTATCAAATTGTGTTGTTTGACTATGTGGGGTCGGGCAAGTCGGACTTGCGAGCCTACGACCCAGAGCGCTACAGCCGCTTGGAGGGCTATGCTCAGGATGTCTTAGAGATTTGTGAAGCGCTGGATCTACAGAATGTCATGTTTGTAGGGCATTCGGTGAGCAGCGTGATTGGAATGCTGGCGGCGATGCAAGCCCCCCAGCGGTTTGAGCGGCTCATCCTGGTGGGGCCGTCGCCCTGCTACCTCAACGATCCGCCGGACTACTGTGGCGGTTTTGAGCGAGAGGATATTCTGGGATTGATGGATCTGATGGATAAGAATTATCTCGGATGGGCCAGCTTTTTGGCTCCCGTTATCATGAAAAACGAACAGCGTCCCTCACTCTCAAAGGAACTGGAAGAGAGCTTTTGCTCAACAGACCCAGTGATTGCACGGCGCTTTGCCGAGGCAACGTTTTTATCAGATTATCGGGGGATTCTGGCTGACATGACCGTACCTTCGCTGATCTTGCAGTGTGCCGAAGATGCGATCGCCCCTACAGAAGTCGGCCACTATCTCCATCGCCATCTCCCCCACAGCACCCTCAAGCTCATGCAGGCAACGGGTCACTGTCCCCACATGAGCCATCCCGACGAAACCATCCAGCTAATCCAAGATTATCTTTCCGCCGCTCATGTCATCAGAGCCGCACAATAAACCGCAGAATGAACCGCAGACCGCATCACCTGTCGAACGGTGTGCCTGCCATCTAGATGAATTGCTGGACACCGCGCCATGCGGTTTCCTGGCATTCACCGACGACGGCACAATCACCCTGACGAATGCTACCCTGCTGGAACTGCTGCAATGCGGTCTGGACGAGGTGAAAGGGCAGCGCCTAGAAGCCTTGCTGCCAACCGCTAGCCGCATTTTCTACCAAACTCATTTTTTTCCGCTGCTCAAGCTGCAAGGCAAGGTTGAAGAAATCTATCTTCCAGTTCGCTCTAGAACGGGGGAAAGCCTGCCGATGCTGGTGAATGCGACCCGCCATCAGCGCCAGGGGGAAGTGCTAAATGAGTGCGTTCTGATTCCGATCCAGCAGCGGAGCGAATATGAGGAGGCACTGCTGCAAGCCCGCCGCGATGCCGAAGCTGCCATGCAAGCTCAAATCCAGGCCAACGCCGCGCTAGAGCAAACCCGGGCCGCCCTAGAGCAGAAGCAGACGGAGCTAGAAGCCCTGAATGCTCGGCTAGAAGATCTGGTGCAGCAGCGCACGGCCCAGCTAGAACAGGCGCTCGAGTTTGAGGCGCTGCTCAAGCGAATTACGGATCGGGTGCGTGATAGCCTGGATGAGGCGCAGATTTTGCAAACGGCAGTGCAGGAATTAGGGGCAGGGCTGGCGCTGGTGGGGTGCAATGCCGGGCTTTACAATGCGGCGCAAACGCAGGTAACGATTGACTATGAGTATCACCAGGATGGGGCTGTACAGTGTTGTAGGGTCGAGGATTTAACCATCGAATCGGCGACAATGTATGCGGCGATCGCGCAGGGGAACTCTGGCCCCTTTTGCTGTTATTTGCCTGAGTGCCCTCGATATGGAGCGGGCCATTGGGCGATTTTGGCGCGTCCGATTTATGACGATCAGGGCATTCTTGGCGATTTGTGGCTCTTTCGTCCGGCTGAGCAAACCTTCAGCGAGGCGGAGGATCGGCTGGTGCAGCAGGTGGCCAATCACTGTGCGATCGCCCTCCGCCAGTCTCACCTCTACCAAGCTGCTCAGCTTCAACTGCATGAACTGGAGGAGCTAAATCGGCTCAAGGACGATCTGCTGAACACCGTGTCTCATGAAATGCGATCGCCCATGTCCAATATCCTCATGGCAATCCAACTGCTGGAGGTGCATCTAGAACCCCTGGGTGTGTTCGCAGACGAAGCAGGAATCGTGAAGCGCTACTTTCGAGTGCTGCAAGACGAGAGCCAGCGCGAAATTCGGCTAATTAACAATTTGCTAGAGATGGCCCGCATAGAAGCAGGCACCGATCCGCTGAATATCAGCATGATTCCGCTCCAGTTTTTTATTCCCTACATTGCAGAACCCTATGTGGAGCGGGCTAGAAATCAGCAGCAGCAGCTAGAGATTCAGATTGAAGAGTCGCTTCCCTCTTTTTCCAGCGATTTATCGTATTTAGAGCGTATTCTCGGCGAATTGCTGAACAATGCCTGCAAGTACACCCCCGCTGGAGAGTACATTACTCTTTCTGTACAGTCTACGTCTGATGGGCTGCGGATTTGTGTTCGCAACACAGGAGTAGAAATTCCCGCGGCAGAGTGCGATCGCATTTTTGAAAAGTTTCACCGCATTCCTGATCACGACGTTTGGCATCAGGGCGGCACGGGGCTAGGGCTGGCACTGGTTAAGAAACTGGTGGAGCGGTTGGGGGCGACGATTCGCGTTGACAGTCGAGACGGTGCAACCAGTTTCATCGTGGAATTTAGTTACTAGGCGTTGGGCCCATCAGGATTAAGCCAGGGGTTCAGTCCAAATTTGCCAAACTGAGCCAAACTGAAGAAAAAAGCGGGCGATCGCTCGGCTCCATCTCCGCCGAAACTCGATGCAGCCAGCATTCGTTAATCCAAAACTTCTAGTCCCAAAGCCGCAGGCTCAACCCTCCAGCCAACCTCCATTTACCTTGCAGTAGCCCCCAACACTCCTTCCGCAGCGTTCTAGAACAAGCCCTATGATTGCTTCACCCCAGTTCATCAGCCCTGAGGAATATCTCCAACTCGAAGCCCAAAGCGCGATCAAGCACGAGTATCGAGATGGTGAAATCTATGCTATGGCGGGTGCGAACGATGCCCATGTGACGATTGCAGGAAATATTTTTGCGCTATTACGGGGGCACGTGCGCGGGACGGGTTGTCGGGTTTTCATTTCGGATATGAAGGCTCGCATCGAAGCGCGAAATTGTTATTACTATCCCGATGTAATGGTGACCTGCGATCCTCGCGATCAGCAAAATGAGACCTTTAAGCAGTTTCCCAGGCTGATTGTGGAGGTGTTATCAGACTCTACCGAAGCGTTTGATCGGGGCGATAAGTTTGCAGATTATCAACTGTTAGAAAGCCTGGAAGAATATGTTCTGATCAACACGCGCCACCAGCGGGTCGAGTGCTTTCGTCGCAATGAAGCTGGGCTATGGGTGCTGCAATACTACACGCTAGACACCGAGACGTTCCATTTAGAAAGTCTCAACTTTACCGATACGATTTCTGCACTCTATGAAGATGTTGTAATCAGCGCAGGAAAGATCGAGTAAAATTGCATTCAGATAGGCGTTCCAGCTTGATGCGCGATCGCATTCCAGGTCACATCCCAAAAGTGCTACATCCACACTGCGAAGATATATCCAAAATAGGCAAGATAAAGTAAGCCTGTGGTGGCGATCGCCCCTCTGCCCAGCCAGGTTTCATAGCTGTGCGGCCAGCAGAGCCAGCTTGCCTAGGGCTTCTAGGGAGGGAGCAACGGTGGTATGGGCAATGTCGGCCCCCAGTTGAAACTCTAAGGTTAACGACAGCCACAGGTCAAAATTGAGACTGACTTTGGACAGAGACAATTCTGGATCACAGGGGGTGCGCTGAATCAGCGGCGATCGCCCCCAGCGCTGCTTGGCCGCCAGTTGCAGGGTAGACAGCAAACCTACCAAAATGCAGAATACCGAGATGCCCTCCAAAATCAGCGCTAACAACCCCGCTACTTGGTTGATCACGGGTTCTAAAGATTCCAGTCTATTTCTCCGTCAGCTTTAGCATTCTAGAATGGGGCCTGGGGCCACGCTCAGAGCGTAGCCTTTACCTGGCGGCGATAGTTGTCGATCAGCACGTAGACGCTGATCAGCAGTATCCACAGGGGCAAAAACAGCACCACCCAGCCCAAGCGATCAATGTAGCTCACCCGAAACAGCATGGCTGGCGCCAGGCCATAGCCCAAAAACGACATCCAGCAGGGTCCTATCTGGGTGTGCAAAAACAGAGTCGCGGTGGAAATCATAAACACCCCGGCCACCCTAACGGCGTAGTTAATCATGATCTCATGGGCAAAGGCGCGACCAATCGCATAGTAGCTAGCCGCAATCTGCGGGTTAGGCTCGTTGGCGTAGAGCGTTAGCAGGCTGCCGGTCACCGCTGCACTGGTAAACAGCATGGCAATAAATTAAACAGCATGGCAATAAATAACAGCCCACTGCTAAGAAACACTATGGCAAAGAACTGGTCTTCGTTGCTGCCTAGGCGATCGCGCACCACCCCCATAAACCACAGAAAGGCAATGCCTGCAAAGGGTATCAGGTTTAGCCCCACAATCAGCGATTGCCGATAGGCATCAAACACCGCTGCGCTATCCATGGTGGCGGGGAGGGCCACCAAAAAGAGCACCAAACTGGCGATAAATAACACCGAAAACATAATGTCCGCAATGGCGGCGGCCTTCGGCGCGGTAAGCCGGGCGCGTTGGGGAAAGGGGGTATCTAGGGTCATGGTGTGCTCGGTCGCACGATCAGCCGAAAGCTCAAATGGCAGGTGGAGGTATCCACTGGCTGGGCCATGCGGGCGGGGGGGCGGTAGCGGCGGCAGTAGCTGGGGGCACACAAAAACGATCCACCCTTGATCACCTTGCGGGGAATTTTGATCTCGGGAGTCTGCGGGTCGTAGCTGGCCTCAAGGTTGCCGCCGCGCGGGTTGACCCGTTCGCCACAGCAGGCGTCTTGTTTGATCTGATTGTGCTCCTGATACCAGTCGGCGGTCCATTCCCAGGTGTTGCCGATGATGTCGTAGAGGCCATAGCCGTTGGGTGGAAACACCCCGACTGGCGAAGTGCCTTCGTAGCCATCAGTCTTCAGGTTTTGCCAGGGAAACTCGCCCTGCCAGGTATTGGCCATCATTTTGCCGTTGGGGTGTAGCTCGTCGCCCCAGGCAAACTCGGCGTTTTCGCGCCCGCCCCAGGCGGCAAACTCCCACTCGGCCTCGGTGGGAATATCTTTGCCAATCCACTGGGCGTAGGCAGCGACATCTTCGTAGGCGACATGCACTACAGGATGATTTTCGCGCCCTTTGATGGTGCTGCCGGGGCCTTCGGGGTGCCGCCAGTTGGCTCCAGCAATATAGGCCCACCAGTTGTAGTGGCTGCCTTTGTCTACGGGGCGATCGGGCTTGACGAACACACAGGAGGAGGGTTGCAGTAGCTCGGTTTTAGCACCGGGGTAGTGGTCGGGATTAGCCGGACGCTCAGCTAAGGTGACGTGGCCCGTGGCTTTGACAAACTTTTGAAACTGGGCGTTGGTGACCAGGTACTTATCCATCCAAAAGCCGTCTACGGTGACGGAGTGGGCCGGGGCTTCTTCGGCGTAGTGGTGGTCAGATCCCATGGTGAAGGTGCCGCCCGGTATCCACACCATGTCTTTGGCGGGGGGGCGACCGGGTGGTTTAGTGAGAGCTTCGGGCAGCGGGGGCATGGTATGTTCTCCAGTTTTTAGGACTCGTGAGCCATTATGTCGATGGCAACGGCAATCGTCAGCATTGGCACATCATTTTGACCGGGTTCGATTTCAACACCGTCGGTATCGCGCAGACGAAACCAGCGGTTAGAGACTTCCGCCAGTTTGTTGCGTCCGGCTGCGATGCCGTACGCGTGACCCCAAATATTACCCTATACCTCCAGGTCGGGGACATCGCCAATTTTAACCACCCAGCGATCCTGCAGGGGAGCAATCAGCGCCTTTTTCACCATGGCCAGTTTGTCGCCCTTTGGAGATTCAATGGCCATAGAGTCCTTGACTCGCACTAGGCGTTCTTGGAGCTTGCACAGTTCGTTGCCGTGGAAATCTTCAAAGATTAGGGTTTCTCGCACGCGCAGGGCTTTGCCGTTGACTTTAAACACGCGATCGCCGTCCGAATTTTCGATGAAAAAATCATCGCCGATGGCAATCATTTTTTCCCTCGTTTTGTAGACGGTATTGCCGCTGTTGCGCTTGCCAAAGCTGTGGTCTTGCTGGTGCTCTTCACGACGGTTTTGGTGGGCTTCTTTGTTAAAGATAAGGGGCCCCTATGGGAGGTCAAGGGGCTAGGCTGTGAGATTGGGCCTGCGTTTGCCAATTTCTCCGGCTAGGAACATGAGAATGACCAGCATCAGCAGGGCACCGACCAAAATCGTGGTCAGTACGTTGGGGTCGTCGGCAAAGTTGCCGTTGGCGACCACCAGTGCTGCAGCAATGTTGCGTTGGGCGGTGCCGAGGCCAACAACAGATTTGACCTCGAAGGATTTCCCTCCCAAGGCGTAGCCCATCGCTAAAGAAGCAGCAATCAAGAGCACCGCTGCTAAAATTGCGCCGCTGCCAATGGCCCCCAGCACGCTGTCAACATTCAGCACCAGCATCAGCACAAAAACAGCCAGCAAACTGGTGCTAGAGGCCTGGGACATCTGGGGTTGCAGCGAGTGGGCGATCGCCTCGTAGCGAGCATTCACAAATAGTCCAATCGCCAGGGGAATCAGCATGAGGATAACAAGCGATCGGGCTATTTCTGCCGGGTTAACCTGCACGCCCGGCAGCAGCAGCGGCAGCACCACCGGCACATAGATCACCGTCACCACCATCAGCAGCACCATCATTCCCACACTTAGGGGCACGTTGCCTTTGGATGCCTGGGCCAGCTTAGGCAAAAAGGGCGCACCAGCAGCAGTGGCCAGCAAAATCAGCCCGATCGCCAGGGAGTCATCCAGGGGAATCAACGTTTTGAGCAGGTAGGCGACCAGGGGCACCAGCACAAAGTTGGCCAGCAGCATCCGCAGCACCAGGCCCACATCCTTGAGGGGGGCGAGAATTTGCGGCACTGTAAGGCTGAGCCCGAGAGAGAGCATGCTGCTGATCACAAACACCAGGGTGCTGAGATTGGCCAAAACTTGAATCACGTCTTGCATCGTGTTTCTCACGCATGGGTAGTGGATTGGGTGGCACAGAGCAGATCACCTGCGGGCTAAAGCACAGCATTACTGGCCAAGGGAGGGTTCTTCTGGACTAAACATCTCCTTACCAGCCGTAAATGCCTTGGGGCCATGCGATACACCGGAGTCATCACTCCCACTTCGACGGGTTGTTGGGGCAGGCTAGCGGCAAAGGCCGCCACACTTGCCAGCAAAATAAGGAGTCGAAGGGGCTTAATATCGGCCAGGGTGCAGCAAGAGGTGTGGGGTTCAAGAGGTTTCATCGACGATAGGGGGCTAGATCACACTAGGAGAAAAGTTACGACAACGGGAGAGCCATCGGGCGGCGGCATGGGAGACGCAGAGCATGGCCAGTCACACCACCTCTGGGGCCAGGGGCCGTTGCAAAAATGCTTCGGTGACCTGGCGATTGGTGTCATAGAGTCGGCCTGGGGAAATTGGATGGGGCAGCAGATCGTAGGTCGTCAGTAGTTGCCGAAGGGGTTGGCTCACCCGGGTCATGGCAAAGCCAACCTGGCGCTGCTCTAGGGATGCGATCGCCTGTTCCAGCGCCTCGGCCCCGGTGACATCGATATCGGTGATGGCCTCGGCATCGAGCACAAACCACTGCACGGGCGGCTCAGCGGTGGCGACTAGGTCAGCGACCTGCGTCTTAAAGAACTCCGCATTGGCGAAAATCAGGGGAGCGCTAAAGCGGTAGATCAGAAGCCCAGGGGTGCGCGTAGCCGCAGGGTAGCGGGCGGCGGCGACAAAGCGGGCTTTGCCCGGAGTCCCGGCCAGCAAGGCAGTGGGGGGCTTAGAGGCGCGCCCCAGGAGGTCAATCATCGACAGCAAAAAGGCGATCGCTACCGCCTTCAGCGGCCCGAGTACCAAAACGCTTAGCAGACAGGCGATCGCCACCCAAAACTCCGATCGCCGCACCCTAAATAGCGTCTTTAGTTCACCCACCTCTATCAGCCCCAGCACCGCATTAGCCACAATGCCCGCCAGAGCCGCATTGGGCAGCAGCGCCAGCTGGTTTGTAAAAAACAGCAGCACCAGCGCCACCACGCTCGCCCCCACCAAGCTGGGCACCTGGCTGCGGGAGCCGCTGCTATCCATCGCCGCCGTACGGGAGGCACTAGTTCCAGCAGTGAACCCGCCGGTTAGCCCTGAGGCCAGGTTGGCCGCCCCAAAAGCAAACATCTCCTGGTCGGCATCAATGGGGTAGCCCCGCCGTTGGGCATAGCTGCGCCCCAAGAGTAACCCCTCCGCCAGGGTAATGGCGCACATGGCCAAGGCTCCAGGCAACAGGCTACCCCAATCACCCAGCGTGACCTGGGGAAAGGTTAGGCTGGGCAGCCCAGCAGGAATTTGCCCCAGCACGCTTACCCCCTGTCGATCGAGGTTGAGCCCGGACACCAGTGCCGTCATGATCACTAGGGCCACCAAGGCACCAGGAATCTGGGGGGCGAACCGCTTTAGCAGCCGAATGATCACAATGCTGCCCACCCCGATCACCACGGTGTAGAGGTTGGCCTCCACCACCTTGCCAATGATCTCAACGACTTCGCGAAACCAGCCCTCCGCCTCTACGGAGATGCCCATAATCTTTTTGACCTGGCTGGTCAGCACCTCAATGCCCAGGCCGGTAATAAAACCCGCCAGCACCGCCTTCGAGAGAAAGTTGGCCAAAAAGCCCAGCCTAAAGTACCAAAACAGAAAAAAGACCAGGGCGCAAAGCAGGGTGATGGCAAAGGCCAGTTGTAGGTAGCGAGGATCATCGGGTGCCGCTAGCCCAGCCAGGGTGGCCCCGAGCAACGCCGACAGAGCCGCATCGGGGCTGGCGACCAACTGGCGGGAGGTGCAGAAAATAGCAAAGGCAACCATCGGCAAAATCGCCGAGTATAGCCCCGCCGTGGCCGGTAGCCCCGCCACTTGGGCATAGCCAATGTTGAGCGGAACCATCAATGCCGCCAGGGTCACCCCGGCCAAAATCTCGGTGGGTAGGTCGGCTTGCTTGACGCCCCGCAAGCCATGAAAAAGCTGCATGATTGTCCTACTTTCTCCTATGGAGTAGCTTGGAAGAGCAGTACAGCAAGTACCAGTGCCTCATAGTCGTTCTTCCAACTGCGGCCTTATTATCTATACTCAAATCAGTCACACAATATTCAGAAAGTGCCAATCTACCTAGGTGGTAGTTGGCTGAGATCATTTCAGACCTAACCTCACCTCCTTCCCCCTCAGGAAGGAGGCGTTAACAAGTTCTCCTCTCCGTGTCGGGGAGAGATTTTCCTTACTGCCGAGCCAGATACATTCGCATCTTCTCCTCCAGGTTCTCAACTGCTTCACCCGTGACATCTACCAATGCCTTATTGATCTGTCCAGTAAACTTGAAAGGTGGCTGATAGTCAGGCATTGTTGGAGAGCCTGGATCAGCTCCAACAGCAACACCGGCACCCAGCCCCAGCGATAGGGGAATCGTCACCGGCAGCTCGCCTGTGCCCACCAATTGTCCATCCACAAACAGTTCAATGTTGGCTGGAGTGCCTTTGCCGCGAGCTATATCGACAGGGCCTGTGGGAGTAAATTGGAAACTAAATATGTGGCGACCACTAGGCAACGGTTGGGATGACTCCACCTTGAAATAACTCTCAGTCACATAGTTGTAGCCATAGGTCAACTTGCCGTTTTGCACATAAAACGAAAAGCCCCCGTCATTGCCACCCATACTAAAAAGCACCCCTTCGGCACCCCCTTCTGGTACCACTGCGTCAACGGAAATTGAGTGTGCACAGTTCAACACCCTGGGAGCAACGTTACTGGGAACAACTTGAGTGCCAGGATAGTAAACGTACTTTTTGCGATCGGCGGCGATTTGGGGACGCTCTTCCATAAATCGCTGAGTGCCGCGACTATCGATTGGCAGAACGTTGTATTTGCCGGCTTCCACATACCACATGCCGATCATGGCAATCAGGCGATCGCGCTCGGTCTCCGCCAAGTTATTGGTTTCCGCAAAGTCTTCAGTCAGGTTGTACAGTTCCCAACCGTGGGCATCTAGCTCAACCAGCTTGTCGTAGGAGATTGGGGCACCAAAGCCCATACCCGCTTCTACAAATGAGGTGCCGGGCCAGGGGCACACGGCCCGCCAACCCTCGTGATAGAGCGATCGGTGCCCCATCATCTCAAAGTACTGAGTGAGGTGTTTAGAAGGGGCGCTGGCATCGTCGAAGGATGAGGCCAGACTAAAGCCCTCAATGGGCGACTGGGTCACCCCCTTGATCACCGTGGGAGCCTCAATGCCCAGGGCATCGAGGACGGTGGGCACCATATCGATCACGTGAGCATATTGAGAACGAATCTCCCCTTTAGCTTTGATACCTTTGGGCCAGCACACAATAAATGGATCGCTGGTGCCACCCCGGTAGGTTTCCCGCTTCCAGCGACGGAAAGGCGTATTGCCGGCGTGAGTCCAGCCCCAGGGGTAATGGTTGAAAAACTTGGGGCCACCGATGTCATCGATCGCCGCCAGATTTTGCTCCAGGTTCTCTGGCACATTGTTAAAAAACTTATTTTCGTTCACTGAACCCGTCGGGCCACCCTCGGCACTGGCTCCATTATCTGAAATCACCATAATCAGGGTGTTCTCGTATTCCCCCAGATCCTTGAGAAACTGGATCAATTCGCCAATGTAGTGATCCGTGTGCTCTAGAAATCCGGCAAACACCTCCATCATGCGGGCATAGAGTTTGCGTTCGCCATTCGAAAGGGAGTTCCAATCCTGCACATCGGGGTCATGGCGGGAAAGTACCGTGTTTTGGGGAATAATTCCCATTTCTTTTTGCTTGGCAAAGGTCTTTTCCCGGTAGGCATCCCAACCATCGTCAAACTGCCCCTTATACTTATCAGCCCACTCCTTAGGAACGTGGTGCGGTGCATGCATGGCTCCGGTGCAGAAATACATAAAGAAGGGCTTGTTAGGTGCCACCTGCTTAGCATCTGCGATCATGCGCTTCGCTTTTTCTACCAGGTCTACTGTTAGGTGATAGCCTTCTTCTGGCGTTTTTTCGGGCTCAGTTTGGCTGTTGTCGCGTACCAGTTCAGGATAGTACTGGTTGGTGTCGCCGCCTAAAAAGCCATAAAAGCGCTCAAAGCCGCGACCTAGGGGCCAGCGATCGTAAGGACCCGCTGCGCTGCACTGCTCAACGGGGGTCAGGTGCCACTTACCAACGGCATAGGTGTTGTAGCCATTTTGCAGCAAAATTTCGGACAGAAACCCGTTCTCAAAGGGAATGTTGCCATTAGAACCGGGATAGCCCGTCGATCCCTCCGTAATACAGGCTAGGCCGTTGGAGTGGTGGTTGCGCCCGGTCAACATGCAGGAGCGGGAGGGCGAGCACAGGGCCGTGGTGTGCATGTTGTTGTAGCGCAGCCCGTCGCTCGCTAGGGCATCTAGATTAGGGGTGGCGATTGGGCTACCGTAGCAGCCCAGTTGGCCAAAGCCGACGTCATCCAGCACAATGAACAGCACGTTAGGCGCACCATCTCTCGCCCGGTTGGGCTGGGGCCAGGCGGGGGTAGACACATCGGCAGTGCGACCAATCACACCGGGGAAAGCAGTACCAGATTTGTATTCCTTGAGAGCCATGAATGTTTCTCCTGATATGCAGTTAGTTGAGTTTGCTGTTAAATCATGGTTGGTCGCCAGCCCGAACCGAGCTAGCAATTGACGGTCTAGGTTTATTGAATCGCCAGACTCAGCCCCAAAGAGGACATACTACTCACCACAAACACCAGAGTGTTGAGGTTGGCAAGGACTTGAATAATCTCTTGCATAACGCCTTGCTCGATTAGATTACTTTTTCGATGTCTGAAAGTGACCAGGTGCGATCGAAGTAGGGTTCGGTTGGCGCATAAAACCGGAAGTAGGCAAACCAGCCCCGACCCGGTACCGTGGGTGCCCAGTTGGTTTCCTGGCCCAGTGGGGCGGTGGGACCAAAATAGAGATCTATGGAACCATCGGCATTCTGAATTAAATCTCCGCGCGAATCTACTCCGGCAATATTGTGTGGGGTGTCGATAAAACAACGGGTTTCAGTGTCGTAGAGCGTGATTGACCAGAATTGTTTGACGGGCACATGGGGCGGAACGCGCAGACTGTAGTTGTTGTCGCCCTGGAGCCAATCACCATCCTTGTCTTTCTGGATGCCAATGTACTGCTGACCCATGCCGGGGGTCTTAGTTGTCATCCCGGCAGTCAGAGTCACTGCCTCGTAGAACCAGGCTATGCGTTCATCCAGAGCCGTATGGTTTTCCGTTTCCTGATTTGCTTCCAGTAGCACTGCGTTCTTCCACTGTGTACCGGGCCAGATGTGTGCTTCCGGCTGGCGCTTGGCATAGCTCAAGCAACGGGCTGTCGCCTCTCCGACGATCGCCGCCTGTTCCAGAATTTTCTGCTGACGGGCATCGGGCTGGAAGGGCCGACCCTTTTCAATGCCCAGGGGTTTAAGCATGGCTACCATCATGCGATCGCGCTCATGCACCGGCTCTTCGTTCAGCATTTTAGCCAGCAGTCGCCAATAGTCCATATTGCTAGCGGGCCAGCCACTCCAGGGTTTGTCCGCTGCTGGGATAATCTGCGTTTTGCGAGGGTTTTCTCGCTGGGCATAGGAGTACACCTGATAACTAGCGGTTAGCGCCTCGGCTTCCTGAGGTTCGGTGGACAGCACCCGAAAGGCATGGAAGAGATTGTTGGTCGGTGACTGTACCACCCAATAGCCCTCGGCGTCCTGGGGAACCTCCTGTCCGGCAGCAATCACAAGGTACTTGCCGCCTGTACCTCGGTCAGGCCCCGTCAGCCCCATATCAGTAATGGGACGCTGCCAGAAATCCAGAATGCCGCCTGCGGTCTGCCCTTTTGGATAATCGATCACTAAGGGCCCCGTCCGTTGCAGGTTGAGGAAACCGATGACGTAGGGCGTTGTGGCATTGGCAGTGAGGAGGCCGAGTTTATCGCGGAAGCTAGTGGTCAGCACCAGATCTCCATCCTGCTGACCAAACACCGTCTCGTAAGCCTCCTGCCAAGCCGCGAAGCTGACCAAGGGAATGGCCCAGAGGTAGGTCTGCACCGCCCGCTGAAAGTCGAGTTCGTCATAGAGTTTGACGACGCTCTCAAAAGTTGGATATCCCCCTTCAAAGGCCAACCGCCCAATGGAGGTATCGATGCTGCCAGTCGTGGGTAGTATTTGCGCCTGGGTTGTTAGGTTCTGCATGGGGTTCTCCTAACGCTGGTAATCAGTTCGCATGGCAGCTGACTAACAGAGGAGTCACTCAGTAAGAATGATTATCTGAAGGGGTTAAGCCTAGAAGTATTCCAAAACTGCTTTTTGATCAGTGAGGTCAAGAGCTTTAGCTTTAAGATTGTTTAATTTGAAAACTTATCTTAAGCCTGATCGCTAACATGAAGCCCCTAGTCAAGGGTAAAGGTAGCCTCATCTACCATCGCCAGTTCAGCGATATCGCTCACCTGACCGAGCAGGTACAGGTCTCCGCCAAGGTGCAGATGACGCAACTGAGCTGCAATCGCCTGCACTTTGATCTGATGTTAGCTGCCTTTGCTGAGGTTCAAGTTACCTTTGCCAAGTCGTCTTGTCAAGCTTTTCCCTGGACGAAAAATTCAAGAATTTTGTTACCTATGCCTGCATCCTAGAGGCCCAAGGCCCTATTCGATCTCTCGCGATTGCCGGGTTTCCTACGAGACCCTAGCGGGTGAGAAAGGACAGAGTTGAGGGAGCTATTGAGAGAGTTGTCTAGGATTGAGTGGTGTTTCTTGCCCTATTAGGTTCAATCCATCCTGGTATGCTTTGGTGATGGCTTCAGGTAAGTAAGGTTTCAAGCTGGGATTTTCAGCCAGGTGGTCATGGATACGCTCCCGCATATCTATGATGATGTAAGACCAACTTTTGGAACGAGCCTCAGGTTGATGGCAGCTCTTAAGAAGATGCCCCAGCAGCACCCCTAGACGGTTGCGTAACTCCTGGCGCTGCTGCTTGCCCAACGCATCCAGCTCCTCGATTAAGTTTTTAAGTTTTCAATGTCCACCTAGTTCCACTGCTGGGCTTGCAGCAGATCTATTTGGCATTGAGGCCAGGCATAGAAATAGGAGCATCCCACTTTCGATGAAACAGTCAACTGGCGAGCTGTCCATTGAGGTAGGCACAGCGCAGACTCAACATGGCATTAACGGAGGCCGTATTCCAGCGAGCACCCGAAATTTGGAGGCGTCGCCCAATCTGTTTGACAGCCGATTCTACGGCTCCTGATCCAATAGAACAGAGTTGCTCAGCCTGGTAGAACCCATAATTCACGATGCGAGAGCGATGGGTGCTCAGATAGGCTTCAAAATTGCGGGCTTGCTTGCGCCGACAGTCGGCAAAGAGGGCCCTGGCGGCTTCCACTTGACCTTGCCATAACAGCATTTCCGCCGCTGCTAAGCGCTTGAGCGACCCACCGACTTTGTAGAGGTTTTCTTTGAGATGGTACCAATCGAGGATTTCCCAACGGGTCTCAACGGTGGTGAGTTGAGCAAACAGATTCCACACCCCAGCGTGACCATCGCCCAGACAGACCAGTGGGGAGAGCAAGCGTTGAGCGCTGAGATAATCAATCAAGCTGTCATTGTCTTGGAAGAAGGCGTTGTAATAAATCCCCTCCACCCGCACCGCTTTGTAGTCTCGCCACGGGCTATCGGACTCTAGCAGGTCACGCAGACGGACTTTGCCGCCATCAATGCTGACCTCACTGACGCCTTGTTTAGCCTCGGCAGACTCGAACGACTGACGCCCCACCAGACGTTGTTGGGTCGAGTGCCCGACCCGCATCCCGGTCAGGGCTACGATGTCATCCTCTGCATCTTGAAACGATTCGTTGGCACTTAAGCGTAGGTTGGCTTTCTCTAGGCCACCACTGAGACGGCTGTAAGCCTTTACGCCTAACCGTTCTGCCTGACTTTGACGAATCTCAAGGACCCCTACCAAACTCTTCAATCGGCGAACCCGGCCTCGGGCGGGGTAGGCTTTCTGGTTGACAAAAAAAGGGCAACTCGAGGGCTCACCTCCTCTAGCATTTGCCGTCGTACAGTCTGCTCGATGCCTTCTAGACTATCGAGCCCCTCTCGGTTGCTATTGCGATACAAAATCTCGGCGATCTCTGCTGTACAAGCTTCCAATCGCTTTTGGTCTTCAGGTGTCCTGGTGAGTCATCCCTGGGGCTACCCTCCCATTCTCACCCTTCGCACTGTTTTCGCGAAAGTGGGATGCTCCCATAGAAATCCTGGTCATAGAGTGTCGTGGTTTGCATGAACCTACCTACTTTCCTGTCGCTCTTTTCACTGTACCCGTTACGACTCAAAGGCAAATATCCGCGTCCAATCGTTCTTCATATCCACTACGACCCAGCCCCGTTGGGATGCCTCGGCTAGGGCGACATCCAAACTGCACATAGCAGATTTGTCGTAGGCAAACTCGCGATCGCCGTCGGTATGACGCACAATCAGCCCTAGGCTGGCCCCAACTCCGGCGCTTGTCCACTGCAACATTTGCAGGTCGCCGTCGGAGTTGCCAAAGGCAGCGATCGGTCGCCGCCCGATGTAGTGCTGAATCGCGGCTGGTTTACCTTCTTTGTCGTCCAAGAAAAGCAGTTCCGGCAGGCGCACAATCACAGGCTGTCCGTCGCGTATCTCGAACTTTGTTTTAATGCTGCTGCCAATCACCTGCTCGGGGGGAACGCCGTAGACCTGCTCTGTCCACGGACGCATGAATTCAATGCCGCCGCCAGAGACGATGAAGATTTTGAAGTCGTGCGATCGCAAATAGTCCAGCAGTTCCACCATCGGCTGATACACCATCTCGGTAAACGGCCTTTGCGTGGTAGGGTGCGTTGCTGTCGCCAGCCAATCAGTGACGATTGCCGTAAACTCGTCGGTGGTCATGCCCGCGTGGGTGGCCATTACCAGCTCCACCAGCGCGTGCTCCCCCCCCGCTAGGGCCGCCTCTAGGTCACCCTTCAGCACCGAGGCAAAGGGTTCCTGGGTGTGCCACTCGGGGTGCTGGGGGGCCAGGGCTTTGATGCGATCAAAGACAAAAAACGCCTGCACGTACATCGGGTACTCGCACCAAAGGGTGCCGTCGTTGTCGAAGACGGCAATGCGATCGGTGGGGGGCACAAAAGTGAGGCTGTGGGCCGTGGTAACTTGCGCCACAAAGTCGAGAATTGCCTGCTTGGCAGCCCCATCATTCCAAGCGGGTAGGGGGTCGGTCATGGAAAACATATGTAGATGTAGGGTACTCGGCGGTTTAGCTCCGAGGGGTTTTGAAAACCCCTCGGAGCTTTAACGGGGGGGAGTTTAAGGGTCTCTTCAGCCTAGTGGTAACGGCTGCTGCCTGCTTCTTCTAGCTGTCGCATCACCGCATCCAGGTTGAACGAGGCGGGCTTTTGCCGGGGCGGAAATTGCGTAAACGCCTCGATCTGCTGCGCCACTGCTGCCTGCATCCAGTAAATTAAATAGGTGTGGGAGATCACCCAATCCCAGTAGGTGTTTGAGTTCTCGTCGGCCCGCTCAAAGGGGTCGCGGCGCAGGTTGAATATCTTGGGTGCCCGTAGTTTCACAAAAGGCTCAAACCAGCATTGCAAAGTCTTGGCCCGCTGCTCCATCAGCACCGTCTTCCAGTCGCCAACGCGAATCGCCAGAATGTCGCCGTCGTCGCTGATGTAGAAGAAAGATTTGCGGCGGCTTTCCTCCACCTCTCTACACAGGTAGGGCAGCATGTTGAAGCCGTCGAGGTGGACCTTATAGGTGCGATCGCCAATGGTGTGGCCATTCAGCAGTTTTTCTTTAATGTCAGGTTCTCCTGCCGCCGCCAGTAGGGTCGGCAAAATATCTTGGTGCGAGACAATGCCATTCACCACTGAACCGGCGGGGATGTGACCGGGCCAGCAGAAAAAGGTCGGAACCCGCCAGCCGCCTTCCCAGTTGGTGTTTTTTTCGCTGCGGAAAGGGGTGATGCCTGCATCAGGCCAGGTGTTATAGTGTACACCGTTGTCGGTGGAGTACATGACGATGGTGTCGTCGGCAATGCCTAGCTCGTCGAGCTTGTCGAGCATTTCGCCGATGTGCTTGTCGTGAGCCACCATGGCATCGTTATAGTCGCCCTGGCCGCTCTTGCCCTTGTTCTTATCGGCTACGTGGGTGCGAAAGTGCATGGCCGTGGTGTTGTACCACACAAAGAAAGGCTTGCCGTCTTGGTGGGCCTTATCGATAAAGCCGAGGGCGCGCTCTGTCACCTCGTCATCGATGGTTTCCATGCGCCTTTTGGTCAGCGGGCCGGTGTCTTCGATGGTCTGTCCGCCCTTGCCATCGGCCAGGCAGTGCAGCACCCCACGCGGGCCAAACCGCTGCTTAAAGGCCGGGTCTTTGGGATAGTCAGGGTCTTCGGGTTCTTCCTCGGCGTTGAGGTGGTAGAGGTTGCCAAAGAACTCGTCAAAGCCGTGCAGGGTGGGCAAAAATTCATCCCTGTCGCCTAGGTGGTTTTTGCCAAACTGGCCGGTGGTGTAGCCTAAGGGCTTAAGCAGCTCGGCGATCGTAGGGTCTTCTTTTTGCAGACCCACATCGGCCCCCGGCATGCCTACCTTGGTGAGGCCGGTGCGAATGGGGTTTTGGCCGCAGATAAAGGCGGCCCGACCAGCGGTGCAGATCTGTTGACCGTAGTAGTCGGTGAAGGCTACCCCTTCGTTGGCGATGCGATCGATATTGGGGGTGCGGTAGCCCATCTGGCCCCGGCTGTTGTAGCTGATGTTCCACCAGCCGATATCGTCACCCCAAAGAATGAGAATGTTGGGTTTACCGTTGGGCATGGGTTTTATCCCTTTATGAAGTGTTTTAAGAGCAGACAGGGACTGATCTAAGCAAGCCTCTAAGCAAGCTTTTAAGTAAGACTTGCCATTGCCGAAATAGCGGCGATTTTAGATGCAGAATTGGTATTGGAGACGCAATGTCAGTGCCAATATAAGGCTCTCCACCTTTCGCGAATATCCCAAAATTCCAACCCGACAGTTGTTTACAAAGCGCCAGCCTATGAAATGGCGATCGCCTTCGGGGACGGTCTTTGGCGATCGCGCCTGTGAACCTCAAGGGCCAGCACATTGCTGATGAGAGTGGCTGTCAGGGGGCCAGGCAATACTCCTGCGAGGGCAGTCAGGGGCGCTCGTCCCGGTAGCCCCCAGGCCGACAAAATTGATCGTGTAGCTCATGGCAGTGCCTTTGCTCTTAGGCTATGTGGGGGTTGCTGTACCAAGTCCAGACGTGAAGTTTCCGTAACCGACAAAACTCTATGTCTGGACTTGGACAAGGTTTAACCTGACCCCTGCTGTTGATCAAAAGGAAAATTTTAGATTCAGGGCTGATAATAGAAGAAATGTAGGCAATATAATCGGTTTCAAAATCTGCAACCATTCAAAAATTCCAACCTAGTAGTTATTTTCAAAGCGTGGATTAATGCAGTGGATTAATACACAGTGAACCGAGGGAGATCTGTTTGCTCTCTGCAATCGATCAGTCGATGCTTAACACCACAGTTTTTGAGTCCATAGGCCCAACGCGTTGAGTACTTTAGAGCACCCTAGTTCTATCCTGTATCGTCAGTTTCGGGATGTTGATGCCTTTAGCCAAGCCTTTTACGCCGAGGGACTTTCCTTAACCCAGCTAGAATCCGGACGCTTTGAAGGGTTGATTGCCTATCTGATTCTGCAATTGATAGAACTTCCAGAGTTCTATGGTCATCAATTATCTATGGTCATCAATTACTCGATAAGTTGCGCTATTTGCAACTTGAATTGAGTCGTCGTTGTTCGATTGTCCATTGGAGCTACGATCTGCTGCCAGAGATACTCGTAGGAGGTTCGTAGGATTGAATGTAAAGTTTTATGTCTCAATTCAACACTTCTGCCCTAGCCCGTTTGCATTTGCAACAGTATCTACACGATGTAGATCGTGACAATGTAGACACCAAATTTTTTCGGCAAAACGTTATTCAAATTGAAGACCAACGGCTCGGCAATCTGCATGACTACCTCAACCAAATCTTTTACCTGGCAGTTAAAAACCCGGATTTTTTAGCGCGTTCGTATCCCCTCCTTTTGGGCGATCTGCTGCCCCTGTTAGTCAACTGCTTTAGCACCGAAAGTTACCCCCGCCTCTGCACTCACCCCTTTCGCCGAGCCACCCTAGTGCAAGAGGCCGAAGCCTATATGCTGGCCCACCTTGATGAGCCCATTACCCTAGAGGCGATTTGCAAAGCCGTTAAAACTAGTAAAAGTACTCTCTCCTACGGCTTTCAAGAAATTTTTGGCCTCAGCCCCATGGCCTACCTTAAAAGCGTGCGGCTAAATGAGGTGCGCCGAGCCCTCAAAGCCAGCGACCCCACGCAAGCTACTGTGCTGGGAATCGCTAACCGTTATGGCTTTTGGCACATGGGTCATTTTTCTCGTGACTATCGGCAGATGTTTGGCGAGTCACCATCGGAGACGTTGAAGGGGCTTCTATAGAGCACTGGTCTGCTAGGCGATGATAGGTAAACTGGTTGTAGTGCAATTACCCCCCCACGCTATGGACTGTCCCCACTGCCAGAGCCAACAGACCGTGAAAAATGGACGTGAATCCCGCCCTAACGGGATGCTGATGCAGCGCTATCGGTGTCGAGAGTGCGGCAAGCAATTTAACGAGCGCACGGGCACTCCGATGGCACGCCTCCGAACGCCCAGTGTAATCGTGGCCACAGCCCTGAATAGTCGAACCGAAGGCCTGGGTGTGCGCGCGGCAGGTCGACGTTTTGGCAAGTCGCACTCAACGATTTTGCGGTGGGAAGACCGCCTGGCCGTTCAGGCGGACGCCTGGTCACCTCCGGCACCAGCAGAACGAGAGGTGACGCTAGAAGGGGATGAAGTGTACACTCGCGTCGGCGAGAACCTTCCCCCCCTCTAGCTCGGAGGGTTGGACGATTCACTTTATCGAATGCAGCAGTCGCTACTGGGTCTCGGCCCAGGCTGGTCACAAAGACGAACTGCTATTTCAACGGGGGACGCAGCAGGCTTGGCAGTGGGCACAAGCGTGTCCTTACATTCGGTGGTTCACCGTCGGTGAACGGCGCTATGCCAAGGTGTTATAGGATTTGACCAGCGTCTATCTGGCGCTCCGCAATTGTCCGAGTTATCGCACGCGAAAAGTCTGGCGGGCAGGACTCGAAGTGGCGATGAAAATCAAAGGTTCTCAAGGCCAGCGACGGGTGGTCTGGGTAAACTCGGAGCATCCCTTTACGGCCATTAGCCCTAGGGCAGAGGTGCATGCCAATCATAATGAGGCTCAGAATGCGGCTTTGAGGCGACGGTGCAGTGCCTATCGTCGGCGTCAGAATCTCTACGCTAAGACTCGGGAAGGATTACAGCGTGTTTTGGAGATCCAGCGGATCATCCATAATTGGGTGAGACCGCATTGGGGATTAGGGAAAAAGACGACTCCGGCGATGGCGATAGGCCTCTGCCCCCGCCCCCTATCAACCTAGCAAATCCTTTGCATGAGAGGGTTTGAATGCATCTCCCCATAAGACCAGTGCCCAGTTCTCAGGCTAGAGAGAAACTGGCGAAACTCTACCGGAAGCTGCACATCGGTGGCACAGACCCCCAAGACAGTTCCCTCCTCGCTGTATACCGGAAGGCTAGCCGTCAACACGGGCAAGAAAGTTGCAAAGTCTAAATAGATCTCGCTCCAAGCAGCCCCCTCTTGTCTTAAGTGCATCTTGATACCACGGGCGCGATCGCGGATCGTATTCCCCATCCTCCGTGAGGAAAGCCAGACGATTTCCCCGACTATCTAGCTCATAGGAGAGAAAACGACCCCGCGTAGCCATATTGGTCAGCCAGAGCCGAATCTCCTTACTGCCGACCTCCGAGCGCCCTGCCCCCAGAAATTCCCCCTGCTCTGTGCCGCAATAGGTGCCAAAATATAGGGCGAAATTCTCACCTGCTGGTGCATTTGGGCAATGTTTTGGGGATTTTGGAAATCCAGGCTGCCCTGGGTAAACGCGGCCGCATTGAGCTGATTGATGTCGTGCGGCGCTGTAAAGTAGCTCTCTAGCTCGCGCTAAATCTGGGAAGAGAGGCCCGTGCGAAGCTGGGAGGTCAGGTCATTTACGGCCCGCCGTGCCGCCAAAAACGACAGGTAGCCCACCAGCCCAACTGCTGCCGCAATTTCCAACACAAAGGGAACCACGAGCGCTGTGCGGAGGCGGAACTTGGCAGGAATAGCAGGAAGATTCACTGGCATGGCATCTAGCGCTCTGTAGATTCCAGTTTAGGCTGCAAATCGAACGACTCAGCCCAAATATTCACTTTTTTACAGGTTAAGATTCTGATTTCAGCATCTTAGCCCTTGCCCATATTTCGTTTCAACTCTTCGATTTCTTCATCCATCTCCCATTGGCGAAAGGCTTTTTCCAGGTCTTGGGGAGAGGACGAACCGGGGGGGGAGGCGTTGTAGTTTTGCCAGCCAGCAGTTTGCCACTGCTGGTCAACCGAGGTTGTGGTGCAGGTGGCTCTTGCCTGGGCCGCCTGGGCCGATACTTCCTTGCGCTTTTGCTGAATCTGTCGCTGGAGGTCGATGGTTTCCTGAATCCGCTGGCGCAGGGCTTCCATTTGTCCCCAAAGCTGATTTCCCTGGCGCAGCAGCGTGGCTTCGTGTTCTTCGGCGGGCTGGGCCAGATCCATGCGCCCCTTTTCCTTTGCTTTTTCGACGCGGGTGTGCCAGAGTTGCACTTCCTGTGCCGTGTTCAAGATTTCCTGCTGGAGCCGACTTTCCTTGAGCCGCAAGTCACCTAGTAAGCGAATCGCTTCTTCTTCCTGATCCCGCAGGTTGTCCTCGATGGCCTGGAGTTCCAGGTGCGGGTTATCGCGCAAAAACTCGTCCAGGCGGGCTTCTAGAAACGTGCTGAGGTCGTCAAAAAGGCTCATGGAACACTCCTATGGAGCGGATAGGGCAGGGTTGGGGCGATCGCACCGTGATTTTGCACCGTGATCTCGTGCAGCGATTTTGCACTGTGATTTCGCACTGCGACTTCGCACCGTGATTTTGCACCGTGATTTTGCACCGTGATCTCGTGCAGCGATTTCACACCGTGATCGCGTGCAGCGATTTTGTAAGCAACAGGCCTTCGGCATCAAAACACCGCACCCAAACCCTATCAAGGGATCAGAACTGCTGTCCAGTGTAGATGGATCGCACGTCGCCGTTGCGTCGCACCATCACCTCATTGCCCTTCACGGAAACAAGCGTCCAGCCGCTAGCTCCAATCGGTTCGCCCACCTGCACGCGATGGGTCGTGCCGTTGATTTCAAACAGGGCAGCGGAACGGGCCGGATCGCTGAGTTCTAGAACACCAACGAGGGTATGGGTCGAGACGGCGGCGATATTGGGGGCGGCGGCGGGTGTATCGGTCGTGCTGTCGGTCGATGAGGCAGCAGATGGGGCGGCTGGCGCAGTAGTGGGCAACGGGACAGTGGAAACGGCGGGCGATCGCCCCGGCAGGTTGAACCCTGGCAGACTGGGGAATCCATTGCCACCACTGCTGCCACCGCTGCTGCCACTACTGTTGCCGCCGCTGCGACCGGGAAGCGCCATGTCTGCGGGCGGCCGGTAAACCGGGACAATCAGCGGGTCGGTGGGGGCTGAGTTGGTCGCGGCTGGATTGCCCGCCACCGCCACGCTCGGCAAGTTGCCCTCTGTGCCAGCGGTTTCCGCTTGACGACGGGCCGACCGTTGTTCCAATACCCTGAGCGATCGCTGAATGTAGTCCAAAAATTCGCGGTTTTCGGGCGAGGCTGGCTGGGTGGCGACCTCAGATGAGCCGGCCGTGTCGGGAGCATTCGCCTGCTGCCAGCGCCCCTGCATTGCATACCACAGCGCCACGGCCGCCGCCAAAGATCCGCAGACCAACAGCGCCAGCAGCCCATCCAGCGATTTGTGCTTTACGCCAGTGGGTCTTGGCATGAGCGCTGCGGCGACCAACTCATCTTCTGGGCTGCTATCCACGGCCACCTGCCCAGAACTCTGAACAGAACTCTGCCCAGAACTCTGATCAAACTGAGGAATCAGCGCGGGTTCTGGGTTTAGCTCTGGCACAAAGGTTGGATCGCGAGTCACGCCAGCATCGGGCACGTTGGTTGAGCCGTCTTGCCGCTGTGCCTGGGAGACGGTGGCCAGCACAGGCGGAATCGTAACATCCGTGACGCTGACCGGGGTGGGAGTGCGGCTGGCGGCTAGTTCTTCCGGTAGTTCCGTCGAAACGGGTCTGCCCTGCTCTAGCGCTTCATGTAAGTCGCTAAACAGCTCGTCCATCAGTTGGTCGGCATATTGCTCGATGGAAAAGCGGTCGGCCTCCGTGGCGACGCTCGACGCGCCGGAAACGCGAGTCGTGGCGATCGCCCTCGATTCTCGATCGGCAAGCTCTTGAGAATTCCGGGATTCTAGCGCAGGGGACTGGGCAGACGTGGGTTGAGACATGGCGAAATCAAAATGACGACTGATGACGACTGGCGTAAAGACGACTGGAGCAATTCGAGCAATGAAACCTGATGAACCGAGCCTGAGCAATCCCTTGAGCGATAGCACAGCAAGCCCCGCCGTGATGGCTACTCGGAATGGCTGCGGAATGACTATTCAATAGCTATTCAATGTAGCAATAACCCGTCAAAACGGAACGCTTTTTAGAGGTTTGCCAATCTTAAAGAAGGGCTGGGAAAATTCACGGTCGGCCCATCCTCCGCCTCCAGACATAAAATTAAAAAAATAGGTACTTTTTGTAATCTCCGCTACGCAGCGTTCCATGACCCTCGATTTTTCCTCTCCGCGATCGCCCGAAACCAATGGCTGGCAGCACTGCTTTATTGAAACAAACCGCATCCGTCTGCACTGCGTGACGCAGGGAGAGGGCGAACTGGTAGTCTTGCTGCACGGGTTTCCTGAGTTCTGGTATTCCTGGCGGCACCAAATTCCAGCGCTGGCAAAACATTTCAAAGTCGTCGTGCCGGATCTGCGCGGCTACAACGATTCCGACAAGCCCAGCGCGGGCTACGACCTGGATACCCTCAGCGCCGACATCCAGGGCATTATTGAGAACCTGGGCTATCTGAAGGCGCATATCGTTGGGCACGACTGGGGCGGGGCGATCGCCTGGCACTTGGCGCAGACCGTTCCCCAGCGGCTGCATCGGCTGGCGATTCTAAACGCGCCCCATCCCCACCGTTTGATGCAGGAGATGTCGAGCAATCTCGACCAACTGCGGCGGAGTTGGTATATGCTGGCGTTTCAGGTGCCGGGGCTGCCGGAATGGCTAATTCGCCAAAACCTGCGAAACTTTGTGACGACGGCTATGCAGGAATTCTGCATCCGCAAGGGAGCCTTTAGCCGTCGAGATATGGACATTTATCAGGCGGCGCTAGAGAAACCAGGCGTGCTGACGGCAGCGATCAATTACTATCGACAACTGCTGTCGCCCCGACGGCTGATGCGCGAATGGGGGCGATCGCCCCTGCCCGTCACCGTGCCCACCCTCGTCCTCTGGGGCGAAGATGACCATTTCCTGGGCCAATCTCTTTTGGAAAACCTGGATGCGCTGGTCAAAGCACCGCTGCGCCTGACTCGCATCGCCGACTGTGGCCACTGGATTCAGCAGGAAGTGCCCCAGACAGTCAACCGCGAACTGCTCAACTTTTTGCGGCAGCCGTATCCCGCGTAGGCTTGCGACTTGCCGGGATGTAGAAGCTCAGGAAAACCTCAGGAAAACCTCAAGCAAATCCGTCCCAGCCGCAGGCGACCCGAAAGCCAATGTCATACAGGCCGCAATCGCCCTCAGCCCGCGACCGAAAAGCAGACCGACAACTGCGGGGCCCCACGTTCCAGGAGCCGCCTCGCAGTATGCGCCGTTTGGGGTCGCCGCCTGTTTCCCACGCGGTTCCGTCTGTCGGCGCATCGGCGTAGGTGTCATGCCAGGTATCCTGACACCACTCACGCACATTGCCATGCAGGTCGCAGAGTCCAAAGGCATTGGCATGGGCAAAATAGCCCACAGGCACGGTCTCGCGGCGGTCTTCGCCCTGGGGGCCCCGCCCGTAGCTGCCCCGGTTGCACAGTCGCCCCTGATACTCCCAGTCCACCCCGGAGTAATTTGCCAGGTCGGTGGTCAGGGTTTCGCCGACGTGAAAGGGGGTCTCTGTGCCGCCGCGACAGGCGTATTCCCACTCGGCCTCGCTGGGCAAGCGGTAGGGACGGCCCGTGTGCGCGGTGAGGCGATCGCAAAATTCCACCGCCTCCAGCCACGACACCTGCTCCACCGGATGGTGATCGCCTTTGAAATGGGCGGGGTCTGGGTCGAGCGATCGCCCCACCACGGGCAGCGCCGCCACTGCTCGCCATTGGGCCTGTGTCACAGGATATTTGCTCAAGGAAAAAGGCCGCAGCGTAACCGATCGCTGGGGTCCTTGCGAGGGATGCCAGCCCTCCTCTTCTCTAGGTGCGCCCATCGTAAACGGGCCTCCTGGCAAGATCACCATCTCCAACGCTACGCCCGCAGCCAGAGATTCTTTCCAGAGCTTGGCTCGACCCATGCGGCGATCGCCCACTTCGCCCGTCGGCAATAGGGTTAGCACTTCAAACTCCACCGGCGTTAGTTCCGGTGTACTCTGATTGAACATCGATGACTGGGGTTAATTGCTTTACACCCCTCATCATACGGCGCGATCGAAATACGGCACGATCGAACCGCTCTCCGGCTCTCCCAGCCGCGCATTGGCAAACCAGACCCGCATTCAGATTTCCAGAGCAATCCCGCCCCCAAACCGTTGAACCCGCCCCAGGATGTATTAAGAAATACATCTTTATGGGGGGCTATTTTGCGGAGTGGGCAATCTGATCCTAAGGATGGCAAGTTGCTCAGCGCCGCAGCGGTTGAGAGGGTGCAGGGCGATCGCCATCCGCCTTTTCCCACTCGTCTCCATCGCATGGTCTTTGTCCTATGCTCACCCTTAGCCACACCCTAGACCGAAGTTTGCGAAACGCTGATGGCGCTTATCTGGATCAGCAAGGACTGCAAATCCTGAGTGCCTACGTGCAAACCTATCAGACCCGGCTAGATGCATATCAGCAATTGCGCGATCGCAGCACGCCAATGATTCACCAGGCGCTCAAGAAGCTGGCGCAGGTGCATCCAGAGCTAATCCAGCAGCATGGACAGCGCTGTTTATATGACATGACCGAAGTCGTTCGCTACATTGCCCTCTCGGTGCTGCGAGATGACGAGACATTTTTCAAAGAGCAGATGATGTCTTGGCTCGACACCATCCTGATGGCCCACAAGCGCCATAGCCACTGCGCCACGGCCTATCGCTATCTCCAGGAGGCGATCGCCGCCAACCTCTCGCCCGCCGCCAACACACTCATTTCTCCGTATTTGGATAGCGTTGTTCTAGCGCTACAATCCCACGCCTAGCCTACGTCTAGCGGTCATTCCAGAGGTCGATATGCAACACACACCCATTTCGATTCATCCCAATTCCTCTCAGACCGAGCGCGAAGCCGCCCTCCAGCAAATCTATCGGCAAGTCCTCGAACGCCAGCCCTACAGCTATGAGCGGCGAATTTTAGGACGGTTGGAAAAAGACTTTCTGGCCAACCGGATCGGGGTACGGCGGTTTCTGCGCGAACTGGGACAGTCCGAGGTATATCTCAACGCCTTTTACTTCAATACGTCTAACTACAAATTTATAGAGCGCTGTCTGAAGCATTTCTTGGGGCGGGCACTCCTCAACCATGAAGAAATGCAGCACTATGGCAACGTTCTGGCCCGACAGGGCGCAGCAGGGCTAATTTCGACCCTGCTCGACTCAGAAGAATATCGCAAGGCGTTTGGTGGGTTCACGATTCCCCATGCCCGCGCCCAGTCGTGCTACGAATCGCCCAAAGCCTACCTGGAAACCCATGTGCTAAACCAGGAATACGCAGGGCGACGGGGCAACGCCGTGCCAACCCTGATCTGGCACGAGCTAGGGCTGAACTGCGACACAGGCGTATGCCGCCACCCAGAGGCCGACGAAGCCCTAGAGCCGCCGCTCCCAGGAATTGCCGACCATTTGCCAGACTCCTTCTTGGCGCTGCTTAGAGGAGACAATCAGGAACTAGACACGGCTACGGTTCGGGAACTGGTTGCTTCTCTCTCGCCGCAGCAAAGAAAAGCCCTCCAGCGGGCAATCCTGAGTTGAGATCTGGCCCTTCAGCCTTTCCCTAGAGCAGCTACTATGCAGTGGGGTATAGCGGTAATGCCGTTGTATCCCATTTTTTATCGGACTTTTTATCGGATTGCCGATTGAACTCAGCAATCCTTCTAAGCAATCCTTACTAAGCAACTCCTTACTTTTTCCGCGTCTACTTGGGGTCTTCGTCGATCTTCGGAACGATGTCTGGACGCTCCTTGGCTTCCCAACCCGGCGGCCGCTTCGAGTTATACCAGGCGATCGAGCCGATGGTGACGGCCGCAATAAACCCCACCACGTAGACCGCCGTAAACCAAACTGGAAAACCGCCGCCTGCGGCTACATCCATCAACAGAACCATAACCCTAAGCTCCAAATATTTCAGAATTTCAGATTCCTCAGGACTTACGCACTTGCAATAAGTCTTCTGGGTTTTGGACGATTTCTCGCAGGCGCAGCCCGCAAGAAATCGTCCAACTGCGTCAGTCCTATTCCTAAAATCATCATTCCGTAGAATCGACCCCTCACACCAATATTTTTGGGCAAGGGCCGATCGGGAACAGCCCTGTGAACAGCCGCATCGGGTGCTTTGCCGCAACTAGCTGCAAGGTGTAGGTTCCTTCAGGAATTACTCTGTTGCAGGAGGGGGCGCTTCTGCCGGGGCCGGGGCTGGGGCCGCAGGCTCGGAGCGAGGCCGCTCCAGGCGAGGGGGCGGGGCAGGACGCTCAGGCGGTGGCGGCGGTGGCGGCGGCGCTGGACGAGCTTCCACGGGTTCTGGTTGGGGACGCTCGACCCGCACGGGTTCAGGACGCGGCTCTGCGGGACGCGGCTCTGGCTCGACAGGGGGTGCTGGAGGCTGTGGACGAGCAGGTGGCTCTTCAGGGGACGATGGGGCTGCCTGCACAGGGTCACTATTGCGAATCTTGCGAGGCTCGGAACGAGTATCTGGGGAGGCTTCGCGAGCCGCAGGAGAACTGGGCGATCGCGCGGGTGCTGCTTCCTCGGATCGACGGCGAGAGCGGCTGCCAGAACCAGAAGATTCTCCCTCCGCGTCGCCTCCAGTTGTCGGGCCAACGAACATTCTCCGGGGGCGAATTCGCTCTGCCTTGATGGAACCTTTGCGATCGCCGCGCAGGTTGGGCTGCGGGAACGACTCGACCGGCATTCCCTCGGTTGCCTGCGCCATATAGTTGCGCCATACGAGGGCGGCCGTGCTGCTGGCTCCTGCCGTCGGGCGGTTGTTGTCATTTCCCAGCCATACCCCCGTCACCAGTTGAGGAATATAGCCGATGAACCAGAGGTCGCGCCTAGCATCGGTGGTTCCCGTTTTGCCAGCGACGGGCCTACCCTGCAATGCAGCGTTGCCGCCTGTGCCACCATTCACCACGCCCCGCAGCATCCAGGTCATGATATTGGCGCTGTCGGTATCTACAGCCTGCTCTGGCGTGAAGTTTGCCTCATAAATCACGTTGCCAAAGCGGTCGATGATGCGCGTGATGCCGTGTGGCTCGATGTGCTTCCCTTGAGCAGCGAGAGTGCCGTAGGCGCTGGTGAGTTCCAGCAGGTTGACCTCCAGCGTGCCCAGTGCCAGCGAGTAGGCAGGAATCAGCTTAGACTGAATGCCCATGCGTTTGGCGGTTTCTATCACCGGGTTGAAGCCTACATCCAGCATTACCTTGACTGCAACCACATTGATTGAGCGGGCTAGCGCATCCCGCATAGATACGTCGCCCGCATGTCTCTCGCTGTAGTTTTTGACTTCATAACCATCGACAACCAACTTAGAGTCTAGATAGTTTTTGTACGGAGAGAATCCAGCGGCGATCGCCGCTGTATACACAAAAGCCTTGAAGGTCGATCCGGGCTGGCGCTGCGCCTGAGTTGCCCGGTTAAACTGACCCGCGATCAAATCCTTTCCGCCCACCAGCGCCTTGATTTCGCCTGTGCGGGGGTCGATAGACACCAAAGCCGCTTCAGAAAACCGCTCCCATCGTCCATAGCGCTCGACGGCTTTGGCGACCGTTTCCTGAGCAATAGCTTGCCACCTGGGATTCAGCGTCGTCTCGATGGTCAATCCGCCCACTTCCAACACCTCCGGGCTAACGCGCTGAGGCAGTTCTTGCTGGAGGATGTAGGAGGTAAAGTGGGGCGTTTGGCTGATGAGGTTACGGGGCTGGCTGGGCGCTAGCTCAATTTCTGCTGCTTTTGCCTCCGCCAGTTCTGCGGCGGTGATGAATCCGGACTCATACATTCGCTCCAGAACAATATCGCGGCGGCTGCGGGCCAGATCTGGGTTCACCAGCGGCGAGTATTCGCTAGGGGCGGGGGCCAGCCCAGCAATCATGGCCGTTTCAGACAAAGAAAGCTCGCCAATCGGCTTGCTGAAATAAATCCAGGCGGCATCGCCCACGCCATACGCGCCTGACCCCAGATAGACCAAGTTCAGGTAGCGCTCCAGGATTTGATCCTTGGTTAGCTCATTTTCCATTTTGTGCGCCATCAGCGCCTCCCGCAGCTTGCGGTCGAGGGTGCGCTCCTGCCCCAGAAAGACGATCCGCGTCACCTGCTGGGTGATGGTGCTAGCCCCTTCGACCACTTCGCCGGCCGACAGGTTTGCCAAGGCTGCCCGGGCGATCGCCCGATAGTCCACGCCACTGTGTTCATAAAACTTTTTGTCCTCAGCAGCGATGAAGGCGTTTATCATCGTGTCTGGGATCTGGTCGAGCGAGAGCGCTTCTCGCGTTGCGGGCCCAAGCTGTTGCAGCACCGTGCCGTCTGCCGCCTTGATGGTCATCGAGCCATCGCGGGTATAGGTCAGCGCGTCTTCCGGGTCGGGTAGCTCGCTCTGGATCTGGCGCACCGTATCGATGGCCGCCATGCCAAAACCGCCCGCACCCGCCAGGGCAGCCATCACCACCCAGGCATACCAGGCCTGATAGAACCGACGGGGCGATCGCTTAGGCGGCTCCAGATCGGGGTTGGGTTTTGACCATTCCACCAGTGCCGGGTCGGGCTGGGGCGGAGAAACGGGCACTGCCACATCCACAGGAGCCTGAGTGGAAGCTTCTACAGGCAGATCGGCTGGCGTGTCCTGCGTCGAAGTGTCGTCTGCAAACGGGACACCCAAGCCGCTTGAGGTTTGAGCCAGACGGTCGTCCTTGCCGCTGTGTAGCGCGTCGCCCTCTGGCTTGACCCAGCCCTGAACTCGATCAAAGAAACCTGTCACGCTAACTCTCCCCACTGAAACCGCACAGACAGAGCGAAGTTAGAAAAGACCGATTTGGACTCATCGAACTGCTCTAGTTGCAATCGTGGCGCTGGATCAGACCCGGAAGATTTGCAAAACCACAAATCCTGAGATTGTTGCCCCCGCCACCGCTATACCCCAACGCCGTAACCTGCTGCTATGAACTGCTATAACATTGCGAACTGCTATGACGCTGCTATGACATTGTTACCTACATAAGCGCCAACCGTCTGCGATCGCGCCTGAGATGACCCATAAGTCCAGATCTATCGATTAACGATAAAAACTAGCCCGTAGGGCGCAGTCAAGCTTGGAAAACTGGCTATTGCTTTGCTATCAGCAATAGAACAACTTCAATCTATCGAACCAAAGAAATGAATCAAACAAAAGCTTAACCTAAAAATCGGGTTCTATGAACCTTTGTGACAGTTATGCAACAGTGGATTTACAAGAAACTCGTCCCAGTACTTGCCCCAGCGATCGCCCCAGTCTTTGCCCAGCGATCGCCCTCAATCAACCGCTACGCCTCTGACCCAGCACTCTGTAGCACGCCAAATTCTCGCAGCGCAGGCAGAAAATTTTGATGTTCATGGCTAGACTGGCTAAGCTTGATCAACGCAAATCGCTGGAGCGGATCGAGGCGGCTCCACTGTTCAGTAGTGAGGCACACACCCACGCGCTGCCCCTGCTGCTGCACCGAGTCGGGAATTTGGTGTGCATTGAGCCAGGCGGGCTGCGGATCGAGGGGCAAATCGGCTGGGCGATCGCCCCCTTGGGCAGCCACCAGGTCATACACTCGCTGGCGATAGGCGGCGATGTCTGCCTCGCTTTGGCAGGGCAAGTCGAGCAGCAGTTGGCGATCGCCCCAAGGCAGCGCGTGCCAATGGGTCAGCTTCAGCTTTATCCCACAAGTGTCGAGGTTATAACGGACGCGCATGGGCACGCACCGCAGCGAATCGGCAAAATCCTGCTCAAATTGGAAAACCTGGCTCAACCGTATAGCCCCCTTGTCAGGTCTGTAGCTGCATAAAGCCGCCGCCTTGGGGCCGGCTAGAACTCTTGCAGACGATACATCCAGTCGAAAAACTGCGGATCTTCGTCAAAGCAGATTAGATCAAGATGGCTGGGGTTGTCCAGAAAATCTTGCGCCAGCAGATAGCCTGCAATCGTCCAGGTCTGATACTTACGTGAGGCCTTGCCCACGTAGCGTCCGGCCTTGCCGTCATAGTATTCTGGCCACTCGTCTTCACTGAGGCGGCGTTCGGCAATAGCCATGGCTCGGCGACACAGATCCGTCCGTCCCGTTTTTTGGCAGGCCGCCGCCATCAGCCACAGCAGCATCGGCCAACTGCCGCCATTGTGATACGACCAGGGCACATTCTTCGGGTCGCAGCCCGTTAGAATTTTCCACTCTTGATCCACGACGGCGGGATAGCAAATCTTCATGGGCATCTGCCCCACCAGGTCATCCCAGCGCTGCTCGATCAGGTTCATCACCTGCTGCGACTCTTCGGCATTGGTCAGCGACGATACGACGGCCATCAGGTTGCCCAAGGCAAAAAAGCGAAAGTCTAGCCGGGCTGGGCCCAGGTTGCCCGCCAGGTAGCCGCCTTCATCGGGCATCCAGTCAAATGTCCATTCAGGAATTGAATCGGGATAGATATTGAACTTGTTGACTGCGCCCTCGCCAAATTCTTCGCCGTGGTAGCGATAGATCGTGTTCAACCGCCGCGCATCCAGCCAGTAATACTGGCGCATATGGTAGTTCAAAATGCTGAGGCGCTGGTTGATGATCTGGATGTGGATATCGTTGCGCGGGCCCGGAGCCAGCAGTTCCCGGGCCGACATCAGCGCCGCATAGAACAGGGTTTGGATTTCTAGCGGATGCCCATCTACGCCCATGCGGCGGTCGATCATGAACGCACCGTCGGGGACAAGCATGGTGGGATACATGTCGAAGCGATCGGCCATGCAGAGCTTGAGAATCCACAGGATGCCCTGCTGAAACTCTGGCTGGTGGGCCAGATCCAGGTCGCCCGTTGCCTTGACATAGGCCCGCAGCAGAATAATCCACCAGAGGCAGGAATCGACAGGCGTGACGCGGCCAATGGCGTGTTCACCGAAATCTGCCACCAGGTATTGCTTGCCTTCGGCACTGACAACTTTGAAACTGGCGGGCATCAATCCCCGGCCAGCGTAGAAGTAGTCCATCTGCTTCTCGCCGCTCTGGAGTGCCAGAGTCTCCACCAAAAAGTTTCGGACAATTTCGGGGCGGCCGTGGGTGAGAAACACTAGCGCTGAGGACACAAAATCCCGCACGAAGCACTGATCGTAGTTCAGGGCTTCGACGCTGGGGTCACAAGCTGCTACGGTGCCGACGGGGCGATCGCCGTAATACACAATCGACCGCTCCAGGAGTTGCCAGGCTTCTGTTACAAGATTTGTCGTAGTCTTCATTGCCTAACCTGTAAGTGGCTTAAACAAGGATTTAGAAGGGTGAACTCAGTAAACGATGCAGATCATTAACTAGCCAGTTAACTGAAAAAGATGCAGAGCCAAGACCAGTCCCGGAAGCGCGGAGGACGCGCCCTGAACCTCAGTTCCTCAGGTTCTACCGGCTCTTCTACAGGCTCTAAATGTGGGCAGGGTTGAGGGGATTGAGGCGCTTTTTCCATTCCACAGGAATTTGATCACCAAAAGCATCCCCCGACGTGCCTAGCCAGATGCAGTGAGGCGTGGCCCATTTCCGGGCGATCGCCCCCAAAGCATTCAGCAAAAGCAGTCTTGCCTGACCCTCCGAACTCGAATCTCGCCCAACTCCTGTCCCAAGCAGACAGACCCGGTGATCCAAAAGTTCAGAAACAGCAAGCTGCCGGGGCGCTTGTAAACTGTAAACAAACAACCCTTTGGCTTTGGAGCGCTATAAAAGCAACGAGATTTCCAGGAGCGACAGGCGAATGTTAGATGTTTGCGAAAACACGTTTGGGAAAACGTGCTTACGAAAACATAAACCTACGGAAGCACGCCCTTGTGAAAAGGAACACATCCCCATTAGAAATGTGCGCCCCTAAAAACGTGTTCCGCCATGAAAGAAGCTGGCCTCAGATTTCAGCAGTGCCGAAAAGCCTATAACAAAGGACGATTCTGTAGCCGCGCAGTGGATCTACAAAAACGACCATTCGATTTAGCTTGAAGGCGGTTGCCTCAGTCAGCAACTCTACAGCGTTTAACGTGCCCTAGCAATTGGTAAAGGGCTTCAAGATTTTTGGTCTGAAAGCGTGACGCGGCTCATTGCTACCCAACTCTCCGTTGACAGAAACAGCCTTGAGAGAATTCAGAGAATTCTTCGAAGTCTGCTTCTGGACACTGGGCGATCGCGCAATATGCCTTGCACTGCTATCAAACCCACCTTCAGCAAAGGGCTAACCCTGGCAGGTTATTGCCAAAGCTTGACCCCATACTGAACCAACGCTACTGACCTGGCAAACTCGAACACTGCAATCGCTCTTTTGCGGCGATCTTAGCGTCAACTTTACAGAGATAGCATAAGTAAGTTTTCTTAGGAGCCGAGAGATGCACCCGAAACCGTGGTCTAGAAGTATGCCAGCGTCAAGATGGACAGGCTGAAACTCACACATAGCGCCAGTTCAGACCGCCATTCAGATGCCCACACAGACTCCGTTGGCGCACAGGCTTAGTGAATCACTCCACCCATTCCCCATTTCCCCCTTTGAGAACCCGATAGACATCGGCCAAACGGCGGATATATCGAACTCGTCATCCCCAAAAGGGCAAACTAGGAATCATCAGGCGAAGTGCATCGTAGGGTTTTCCCTGAGAAAAGCCCTACGCAAAATTCCGATATATCTAAAGTAATATTTTAGTAGCCCTTTTGACTGAATGAAGCGCTAAGGTCACAAAACCAATACAAAACTGGAACCTTCTATAAAAGCTTTATCCATCTGTCATGGAGTCTGGACGTATGGCTCAAGCAAATTGCGCTGGTAGATTTCCCAGGTAGGCCGCCCAGTTAAATTCTCCAGCAGAAGTGAGGCGGGCCCGCCGTTTGGCGGAGGCCGAGGTCTGGAGCGCCAGATGGAGACTTGGCGTAGGCACAGCAATCAGGCGCTCGGCCCATTCAATGGCAACAATGCCTAGTGGCAAATCTTGCCCCGCCCAATACTGGTCTAGATACAGCGCTTCTGTTTCCGCTGGCTCCAGTCGATACAGATCCATGTGATAGAGCGGGATGCGCCCCTCGGTATATTCGTTCACGAGGGTAAACGTGGGGCTGACGATGGGGTCTGAAATGCCTAAACCAAGCCCAATGCCCTGGACGAGCGTGGTTTTGCCTGCGCCGAGGTCGCCTTCCAACAGCAAAATGCTGCCCGCCGGGAGCGATCGCCCCAAAAGCTCTCCCAAGCGCTGGGTAGCGGCAGCATCGGGCAGGTCGAGGGTCAAAGGCAACAGTTGAGCAGACATGGTGAACCGCAGCGGCTATAAATACAGCAGGAAATATTACGGCAAGAAATATTACGGCAAGAAATATTAGGAACTTCAGGATTTGCTAGCGCCTGCAACCCATTATGCGAGGTACAGGTCAACATGGATTCTCCGCCTTGCGGCGGCTCTAGAACTCAGACTGTTTAGAACTCAGACTGTTCAGAACTCAGACTGTTTAGATCAGACTCCTTAGAATAGTAAGAGCGTTCACCCCTTGCCGCCGTGACCTACGAACCGCTGCACCACAAATATCGTCCCCAGACCTTTTCGGAACTGGTGGGCCAGGAGGCGATCGCCGCCACGCTGACCAACGCCCTGCGTCAGCAAAAGATCGCCCCGGCGTACCTGTTCACTGGGGCACGCGGCACAGGCAAAACCTCCAGCGCCCGGATTTTGGCAAAATCGCTGAACTGCCTGCAAGCCGGGCAGCCCACCGAAAAGCCCTGCGGTCAGTGTGAGGTCTGCCGCATGGTGGCTCAGGGCACTGCGCTAGACGTGATCGAAATCGATGCCGCCAGCAATACAGGCGTAGACAACATTCGTGAACTGATTGAGCGGGCCCAGTTTGCCCCAGTCCAGTGTCGCTACAAGGTGTATGTTGTCGATGAATGTCATATGCTCAGCAATGCGGCGTTTAATGCTCTGCTGAAGACGCTGGAGGAGCCGCCGCCCCATGTGGTGTTTGTGTTGGCGACGACCGACCCACAGCGGGTGCTGCCGACGATTATTTCGCGCTGCCAGCGGTTTGACTTTCGCCGTATTCCGCTGGAGGCAATGGTGACGCATCTGGGGGCGATCGCCCGCGCCGAGTCTATCCCCATCACGCCAGAGGCGCTGCATCTGGTGGCGCAAATCTCCCAGGGCGGGCTGCGCGATGCGGAGAGCTTACTCGACCAGCTCAGCCTGCTAGAGGGCGAAATCTCCACGGAAAAAGTGTGGGATCTGGTCGGTGCTGTGCCAGAGCGGGATTTGCTGGATCTGGTGAGGGCGATCGCCGCTGACCAGCCCGCCCCCGTCCTCGACAGCGCCCGCCGCCTAATGGATCGGGGACGGGAACCGCTTGTCGTGCTGCAAAACCTGACCAGTTTCTACCGCGACCTGCTGATTGCCAAAACCGCGCCCAGCCGCAGCGACCTGGTTGCCATCACGCCCAACACCTGGGCAGAAATGTGCGAGTTTGTCGCATCGCTGCCCATCGAGATGCTGCAACAGGGGCAGCAGCGCTTGCAGGAAAACGAGCCGCGCCTGCGCCAGAGCAGCCAGCCGCGCCTGTGGCTTGAAGTCGCGCTGATGGGACTGCTGCCGTCGGCGGTGTCGCTGCCGTCGGCGGGAAGCATAGTGCCCAAGGTCATCGCTGCGCCTGCCCCCGCACCTGCCCCCGCGCCGACTCCTCCCACACCCGTGCCTGCGCCTGCCGCGATCGCCCCCAGCCCAGCCCCGACAGCCGTTTCGCCCGCGGCCGCTGCTCCCCCGCCTGCCCCCGCGCCCGCCCCGTCCTCACCCGCGGATCTCCCCGCTCCACCTCCCCAACCCTCTAATCCTCCTGCTTCTCCACCCGTCGCCCTGGCCCAAATCTGGCAAGACGTTCTCAGCCTGATGCACCCTCCTTCGACTGCGATCCTGCTGCGGCAGCAGTGTCGCCTGCTGGGGTTTGACGGGCAGACGGCGCGAATCGGCGTGAACTCGCAGCCTTTGTTCAACATGGCCAAGAGCAAGCTGCCCAATATCGAAGCAGCCTTTGCCAAGCTTCAGAACGAAGCCATCCGCGTGACGCTGGAGGTGGCCGCAGGTGGTGAGGCTATGGCAGCGTCCAATTCTGCAGGTGCGCCCGCCAGTGGGTCTGCCAGTGCGCCTGCTAGAGCGCCTGCTAGTGTGCCACCCGTGCCAGCCGCGCCACCGCAATCGCCAACTGCCCCAACTGCTCCAATTGCTCCGCCGCCCGCTGCTGCCGAACCCGATCGCGCCACTCCGGCGATCGCCCCATCCCACCCCTTTCCCGAAATTTCACCCCTGCCGCCACCCATTCCAGCTTGGGAAGCCGAGGACGAGGTGCTGCGGGCGGCCAAGAGCCTGGCACAGATGTTTAATGGGCAATTGGTCAATCTAGACGGAGAGTTGCCCAACGCAAACACCGATTCTGGAGACGCAGATGCCGCAGAAGAGGAGGAGGATGTGCCGTTTTAGCAGGTTTTGGGGCGGGCGATCGCCCGTTGCTTCGGCAATGGGCTGACTTTGGTAGCGCTGGGTTAACGCTAGGTTAACGCTGGGTCAGCGGCAGAGAAAAATGGTGAGCGGCGATCGCCATCCGCTGGCGCAAGTAAAACCGATGGGCTGCAAACCGCTGTACCCCCGAATCTAGCTCTATCGAGCGGCAGCCGTGGGCGCGGGCATAGTCTACCAGCCAGCCAAACAGCGCCTCCCCATAGCCTTTGGAGCGGGCCGACTCGGTGGTGATCAGGTCATCCACATAGAGAAACGGCCCGGCAAACAGCGATTCCGTCAGGCGGAATCCGGCAACGGCTTTTACGGCATCCTCTTCGCTCAGATAGCCGATCCGAAAGCCGTGCTGTGCCTGTCGCCGTACCTGCGCTACAAATTCAGCTTCGACTAAATGCGGCCGCAGTTCTAACAGCACAGGAAAACAGCGCAACAGGTCAAGCTCAGAGGTGGCGATCGCAATGTTGGGCATATTTCTGAAGCAGTTTTCGATCGGTATAGCGCTGTTCCCGGCAGGCTTTTGAGCTTTAGGAAAAACGCTCAGGATTTCCTCATTCTAGGGCTGGAGCGGCATGTCAGCATGAAGGTTCCCTCTGCCGTGGGCCGCAGCCATGACCACCACCCTAACCGTGGGCGATCGCTTTCCCGACGTAACCCTGCCCAACCAAAACGGCGAACCGATTACCCTCTCTAGCCTGACGCAGCCTGCGCTGGTCGATCACTACCTGGGCTTTGCGGACGGCTATCCGCTGATTTTGGTGTTCTATCGGGGTTTTTTTTGCCCGCGCGATCGCCAGCAGCTTCCGCAACTGGTACAGTTTCAAAGCGAATTGGCAGTGAATTATTGCAAGCTAGCCACAGTGTCGGTTGATCCGCCCATTGTGCAGGCGGCGTTTCGGGCAGGGCTGGGGGCGCAGTGGCCGTTTCTCTGCGACAAAGGGCGATCGCTCTTGCGGCAAATCAATATTTTGGACGAAACCGAAGGCGAATATGCCTACCGTCCACAGCCCTATACCTTCGTGCTGCGTCCCGACCTGACGATTCACAGCCTCTACAATGGCTGGTTTTTTGTGGGACGGCCCACGCTAGAGAAACTGCGGCAAGATCTCCGCGCCATCATGCAGACCCGCGTAGACTATGCCTACGAAGCCTACGATGCGCCAGAGGTAAAGCAGATTCGCAGAAGTGTTGAACGCAATGTTAGCAGGGCAAGTTCATAGCTGAATCCAGTACAAAAGATCTATAATTCTGCCTGTAATGACCTACTTATTGCTTCCATTCTCAATAATCCGCCTCTTGAGAGTGCTTTTTGTAAAGTTTTACCATCAAGATTCAACACTTCTGGCAGATTCGCATTCCGCAGCAGACCTGGGCAAACGGAACGCCGACCCTGGGAGAAAGTGGGCTGCCCGTGTTGCGTGGCGTGGTGCGCTGGTTTGACCTGCGATCGGGCAATGGCATGATCGCCAGGGAAGACGGGGAACAAGACGTGTTTTTTAACTTCACAGCCATTCCTGGCGAAGGGTATCGCACCCTGACGGCAGGAACAGCGGTGCAGTTTGAGTTCTGACTGCCTGACACATCTCTTTAGTTTGGACTAACTGGCATCACAATAATGCTCAACAGGATGCCATAAAGAATCTGCTCAACCGTTCATAACAGTTGAACTTAAGGAATTGGATACAATCCTGCTCGCAGTTAAGCTGCTGTTGCAACCGGACTGTTCAGGGATTGTTCGGATGTCTTGCGTTTCGAGGCTCGTTTTTTGACCATCGGATAGCAGGGACGAGGAGTTGGCTTGTGCCCCTTGCCTCGTCCTGGCGATTTACCACGAGGTTTAGGCGCAGGAGCAGGGGTGCCAATCGCTGCCAAAATGCCTGCAAACGCTTGTGCGACCCGACCCGGAGTCAACGTTTCTTGCGGTGCCTGCCAGGGCAAGGGGTGGTCAGTACAGTCCTTTCGCGCTAACCACAACTGCCAACTGAGCAACGGCATCAGGCTGCTCCACTGTTCGGTTGCCGATACAGAACTGAACTGGGGATGTGTCCAATATAGCCTCTGCTTGGCAAAGCGATACCAGTGTTCAATGGCAAAGCGACGGAGGTAGTGCAACCACAGGGTTTCTAACGGAGGCATCTGCTCACCCAGCCAAACTAACCACAAAGGAGCCAAGCGTCGCGTGCTGCTCTGTGTCTCCAGCACCTCCACGCGCAACACTTCCATTGCCCGTTGGGGATTTGCGGAAATGGTATGCACTCCAACGACTGACCCGCACTCGTCCCCAGTTGGGATCATCGACTTCAACGGTTTCGACCGGGACACTCCAAGTGTCAGGGTCATTGAGTTTCATCTTATGTCCATGCTTGGCAGGTGCGCCTCGCCCTCGATACGCTGGGGGCGCGCCATAGACACATCGATTGGATGTAACCCGCAGCAGCAAGTCTGCCTCAATCCCTGCCGTTTGGTTGACAAAACTGGCATTGCCGTACCCTCGGTCGTAGATCGCCAACGGACGCACCGCTAACTGCCGAGTCACTTGTTTGAGTTGGAATGCCGCTTTACTGGCGGGTGTTTCAAAGCTGGTGATGCGCTCATGCCGCAATGGTAATGCCCAACTGCCCCTGTCTTCAGCAATCCAGGCTAAGGTACTGTAGTTTTGTCCGGCTATCGGGGCATGTCCTGTTCTGCCTGATAAGGTGCGGTCTTTCAAACGCCTGGCAGCAGGACGGTTCCACCGACTCGCATCACCTGCCAACAACGGTTGCTGCTGAGTCGGTATCTGCTGCACCAACAGCTTCAGCACCTTTGATCGGGGTAGGCGGCTATCGCGCAACGCTTCATAGGGGCTCGACCACTGGCGACGAAAGACAGGACTCTGCGATAGCCTCACAAACGACACGATGCACGCACTCACTAACACGGCATCCATCAGATCAAACAGGGCATCTCTGGCGTTTCCCAAGCTGGCATACAACGTTTGGCGAAATTGCTGAAGTTCGTTGAAAATCATGGGGTCAATGTTGGTTGTACTTCATTGACCTTACGGCAGTCGGTGCTTCTCATTGACTGCCTTCCTCTTCACCATTAGTCCAAACTAAAGACATCTCTGGAAACCCCTGATTTCTCGTAGGGGACGCTGGCCCAAAAGCTCCTCTGACCAAGCCCTCCGGCTCCAACTCAGGAGCTATGCGCTTCGATCCCAAGACAACGAATTTTCTGGGCTTTCGGGACTTGTGTCAGGCAACCAGGTTTGAGTTAATCAAAGGCCGCTTTGGCGACACGGCTCGAAATGTGCAAAAAGAGAGTGATTCTGCATAATTTCTCTCGCTTAAAGTAGTGGACTAGAGGGGTTGAAATGAACGCCCAGCAGGTTGCCCAAACCATTCAATTGATCATTGCCCCCGTGGTTTTAGTCACTGCCTGTGCGCTGATTCAAAATGCTGTGTTGATGCGCTACTCCGCCATTAGTCAGTCAATGCGATCGCTCGCCTTAGAGCGCCTCAATTTGCTGCGTTCCAAAGAGGACTATTTCTATGCCGAACGACTCCAGGAAATCGATCGCCAAATTCCCCTGCTGACGCAGCACCATCGTCTTTTGCAAAAAACGGTGATTGTTATTTACAGCGCTGTTTTAATATTTCTGATCAGCATGTTAGCGATCGCCCTTGCAGTTGCGTCTAATGCAGCGGCGATCGCCACTCTAACGCTAGGATTATTTCTCTTGGGAACCGGAACCTTGGTTCTAGGAGTATTTTTAATTATTCGAGAAGTCCGCCTATCCCATCGAGCCGTTTGCTATGAGATTGGACGCATTTCCTCACTCGAAAGATGAGCATTTTCAGGAGTCCTAAAAGCACTTTCAGATTTGGAAATACTTTCTTACTTGTTCTTTATACGGTTCTCAGCAAACTCTCACTTAATACCAGAATCAGCCCGCTACGCTGACCTTGAGTTTGAAACGGTTTATGAACTTAGAGCTAATTTGTAAAGGAGCCTGAAAGCCTTGTTAATCAAGGATTTCCGAGAAACCGCTTTTCCTGGGCAAACATGACCTCAAAGCCACACATGCCAGGAGTTTCAGGCTTCTCAAGATTTGCTTCATAAATTAGCTCTTAATGTAGCGCCCTGAAAACCGATTACTTAATGATTCAAGATCAGAAGTGTTGAACGCAATGTTAGCAGGGCAAGTTCATAGCTGAATCCAGTACAAAAGATCTATAATTCTGCCTGTAATGACCTACTTATTGCTTCCATTCTCAATAATCCGCCTCTTGAGAGTGCTTTTTGTAAAGTTTTACCATCAAGATTCAACACTTCTGATTCAAGATCTCTAACGTTCATCCAGAACACATTGGTTCCCGACTCTGCAATCTATTCAAGGATAGTTGAATTCATGAAATCTAAGCATCTAGCAATTCTCGCGATCGCTGGTCTTACAGTTGTGAGCCTAGGACATCAACTGAATCGGTCGGTAGTGGCTGATGTGGTGCAACCTGAGGCGATCGCCCAAGTCGCTGCGACTCGCCATCCCGCCGTCTATACCGAAAATGGTGTCGCGTTGGATGGTCAAGACGTTGTTGCCTATTTCACCCAAAGCGCCGTAGTCGAAGGCAGCACCGCCTATTCCTTGCAATGGAACGGCACAACGTGGCTATTTTCTAGCGCCGCCAACCGCGACCTGTTTGCTCAAAATCCTAGACAATATGCCCCGCAATACGGCGGCTATTGCGCCAAAGCTGCGGCAGGTGGTGTCTTGGCAACTACAATTCCAACAGCATGGGAAGTGCGAGGCGGCAAGCTGTATCTAAACTACAGCGCCGATGCCCAACGGGAGTGGCAGCAAGACACCGAGACGAAGATCATTCAAGCCAACGCCAACTGGCCGGGGATTTTGGACAACGAGACACTCAAGCGGTAATCTCGACAGGTAAAAACAAAAGCGGGGTGAGTTGAAATCTAATTCACCCCGCTTTTGGCTATGTTTCCGAAGGAAGAGGTCGAGAATTCCAGAGAATCCTAACGTTTTGCCAGTTTTTTCACCATCTTACGCAGGCGAATCGACTCTGGCGTAACCTCCAACAGTTCATCCGGGCCGATGTATTCCAGCGCCCGCTCCAGGCTCATTTCCACCGGGGCCTGAAGCTGCACGAGTTCGTCGCCGCCCGATGCTCGGTGGTTGGTCAACTGCTTGGTCTTGCAGACGTTTAGCTCCAGGTCTTGGGGGCGATTGTGTTCGCCGATGATCATCCCTTTGTAAACCTTTGTCCCTGGCGTGATAAAGAACACACCCCGATCTTCGGCATTTTTCATGGCGTAGAAGGTGGCCACGCCCTCTTCAAAGGAAATCAGCACGCCGTTGCGACGGGTTTCCACCTCACCCGACAGGGGGCGATAGTCCAAAAAGCTGTGGCTCATGATGCCTTCGCCGCGAGTCAGCCGCATAAACTCGCCCCGGAAGCCGATCAGCCCCCGTGCCGGAATCACGAACTCCAACTGCGTGCGGCCGTTGCCGCCGACGCGCATATCCTGCATTTCGCCACGCCGCTGACCCAGCCGCTCGATGCAGCCGCCGACGCTCTCTTCCGGCACGTCCAGCACCAGCAGTTCAAACGGCTCGCAGGGTTGCCCGTTTACTTCTCGATAGATGACCTGCGGCTGCGACACCTGAAACTCGTAGCCTTCGCGGCGCATTGTTTCGATCAAAATGCCCAAGTGCATTTCACCCCGACCCGACACAGCAAACTTGTCGGGCGAGTCGGTTTCTTCGACGCGCAGGGCAACGTTGGTTTCTAGCTCGCGCATGAGGCGATCGCGCACTTGGCGAGACGTAACCAGCTTGCCTTCCTTGCCCGCAAAGGGAGAATCGTTGACCCAGAAGGTCATTTGCAGCGTCGGTTCATCGACTTTGATTAGCGGCAGCGCCTGGGGATTTTCGGGGTCGGTGATGGTTTCGCCAATGTTGGCATCGGCAAAGCCCGCCACTGCGACAATATTGCCCGCCGTGGCACTTTCTAGCTCTACCCGCTTCAGCCCCTCAAAGCCCAGCAGCTTGCTGATTTTTGCCTTGACCACCGCCCCCGTTTCCGTCACCAGCGCAGCCTGCTGCCCCGCCTGAATCGTGCCGTTGTGGATGCGGCCAATAACGATACGACCGAGATACTCGGAGTAGTCGAGCGTCGTTACCTGAAGCTGGAGCGGCTTAGCCGGGTCGCCAACGGGCGCGGGCACATGCTCCAAAATTGCCTCAAACAAGGGCTTCATATCAGTGCTGTCGTCGTCCAGATCCTTCTTGGCAAAGCCGCTCAGGCCCGACGCAAACAGATAGGGAAACTCGCACTGGTCGTCGTCTGCGCCCAGTTCCAGGAAGAGATCCAGCACTTTGTCGATCGCCCCGAAGGGATCTGCCTGGGGACGGTCGATTTTGTTCACCACGACCACCGGACGTAGCCCCTTTTCTAGCGCCTTTTTCAGCACAAAGCGGGTTTGGGGCATCGGGCCTTCGTTCGCGTCTACAATCAGCACGCAGCCATCGACCATGCCCAGCACTCGCTCCACCTCGCCCCCAAAGTCAGCGTGGCCAGGCGTGTCCACAATGTTGATCAGCGTGTCTTTGTAGCGGACAGCGGTGTTTTTCGCCAGGATGGTGATGCCGCGCTCACGCTCCAGGGCGTTAGAGTCCATCACGCAGTCAGGGACTTCTTCGCCTTCTCGAAAGGTGCCGGACTGTTTCAGCAGCGCGTCTACCAGCGTGGTCTTGCCGTGGTCAACGTGGGCAATGATGGCAACATTGCGAATCGGCAGTGTCATAAGGAGAAGTCCCGGTTGAAAGTGAATAATGCGTGAATAGGGTGGGTTGAAACCTGGCAGTGCCAGCACTCTCTGGGTGGTTTAGCAAAGAGCAGCGGGCAGGATTTAGGAATCTTTGTGGAATCCTTTATAGGGAACCGTCGGTACAGAAGCCTGGTGAACGCTGCTGGAAAAGTTCTGGACGCGGTGCCAGGGGCGATCGCCTCCAAGCTCTAGCCTCCAAGCTCTAGCCTCCAAGCTCTAGCCTCTTAGCTCCAGTCTCTAGCCCCTACCTCTTAAGAAATTCTTTCTTGCCGAAGCACCAGATTCCGTGTAAAGAAGCCGTAATGATTCTAGCTTATTCGTTACCCAATCCGCTTGCCCCGCTGTGCTGAGATTGCCCAATCTCACCCAAGGCACAACCAGTTCCCCAAAAGCGGCCCGCAAAATATCCCCAACACGCCGGACGTTCGCCTTTTTCGCGGGCCACAGCCGAATGGCGTTTCAGGTCGAAGCGCTGAATTTCAAAGTTTTTTGAACTTGCTCGGCTAGGGCCTTCCGATTCTCAGATAGAGCCATTAAAATCCCATGCTTAAGATGTTGTTACGGGGGGTTTCAAACAGTTACATCCCATACCAACTGGGCGATCGCGCTTCTTGCTGAAGCTGCTCACGGGGTTGTCTCTGATACTTTTTTCTCCATTTACTTAGCCCTTCAGCAATCTACGGTTTGCGTCACCTTTTTGAAAAACGCGCCTATCAACGCGCCTCACCAATCAGCACTGAGATTAAACCAGCGGTAAGAGTCAGCTATGAACTACTCGTTTGAACTGGTGGGCATTTCGCCCATTCTGTCGTTTTTTAGCCATCAGCACAGCACCCCTGCCCATCGGGGCGCAGAGTATCTGGGAGCCTATCGCTGCACGCTGGATGCATTTCTGGAATCCGTGGAAACGGTGCCCCGAAAGCGAGGCTGGAACCTGGATGCTGTGGTAGACAGCGTGGTGAACTTTTGGCTGAACAATGGCGAACAGGTGCGCCACTGGCGGCAGCGGCTCGAAGATGCGGGCAGAGAAAACGTCCTGGTGGCCAGGGTTGCCGACGTGCAGGCGATGCAGCAAGAGTTTGAGGCGCTGCTAAACCGTCCGCCCCAATAAGGCTGAAATAAGGCTGAAATAAGGCTGAAACAAGCCTGACCGCGAGTTTGGGAAATTTGCGCTAGGAAAACCGCCGCTGGAAAACCGTTGCAGTGAAACCGTCGCTGGAAAACCATCACGGCAAAACCGTCACGGCAAAACCGTCACACTGTGCCCTTTCCAGACCTCTGGCTGGGGTGTAGAATCTGGATTTGCCGGAAAGCGCATCGCCCGTTGAAACGGCAGCGCAGGGTTAGCACAGCAGGCGATTCCAGAGGAGTGGGCAACAGGTATGGCGACGTGTGTGGTGACGGGGGCGGCGGGGTTCATTGGGTCGCATTTGACGGAGGCGCTGCTCAATCGGGGCGATCGCGTGATTGGCATCGACGAATTTAACGACTACTATGACCCGGCGCTCAAGCGCAAGAACATCGCCACGGCGGAGCAAAACCCCAACTTCCACCTGATCGAAGCCGACATCCAAACGCTGAATTGGATCATGCTGCTTGAAGGCGTGGATGTGGTGTTTCATCAGGCGGCACAGGCCGGCGTGCGGGCAAGCTGGGGCGAGGGCTTCCGCCTGTATACCGAGCGCAATGTCAACGCCACGCAGATTTTGCTAGAGGCCGCTAAGCAAGCTCCCAGCTTAAAGCGGCTGGTATTTGCTTCGTCGTCTTCGATCTATGGCAATGCAGAAACCCTGCCGACGGCTGAAACGCTCTGTCCACAGCCTGTTTCGCCCTACGGCATTACCAAACTGGCAGGCGAACATCTGTGTCAGCTTTATTATCAAAATTTCAATGTGCCCGTCAGCATTTTGCGCTATTTCACAGTCTACGGGCCGCGCCAGCGCAGCGATATGGCGTTTCACAAGTTTTTTAAGGCGGTGCTGGAAGACCGCGAGATTTCAATCTATGGCGACGGGCAGCAGACGCGGGATTTTACCTTTGTCAGCGATGCGATCGCCGCTAATCTAGCTGCTGCCAGCGTAGAGGCTGCTATCGGCGAAACCTTCAACATCGGCGGCGGGAGCCGAGTCGTGCTGACGGACGTGCTAGACACCATCGACCAAATCACTGGAAAACCATTGCGCCGCAAGCACGTTGGCAACGCCGCCGGAGATGCCCGCCACACCGCCGCCGACGTGTCCAAGGCAAAGCAACTCCTTGGCTACGCCCCCCAGGTTTCTCTAAAAGAAGGGCTGGCGCGAGAGTGGGAGTGGATTCAGGCGCTTTATTAGGGTCAGGGTTACTGAGTCGGGGCTGGTTCAGTTGAATGACTTCTCGCGAGTTGTGCCCACGAGAAGTCATCGCAAAACCTTAGGAAACCCATCGAAAGGAACCCTATCGAACTGGGCAAGTTCCTACTGCGGGGGAACCTCGTCCAGATAGGTCAACTGTTCGCGGAGCATCTGAGCCATATCGCTGTTGCCCTGCTGCTCATAGAGGGCGATCGCCCGCTGATAATCTGCCCGCGTGCCGTTCAGGTTGCCTTGGACATAATGCACATCAGCACGATCGAGGTAGGCTTCGGGACGACTGGAATCCAGACGAATCGCTTCGTTAAACGCAGTTAGCGCTGCGTTCATGTCCCCTGTCCGATACACCTCGGTCGCGCGAGAATAGGCCCGGTCATAGGGCGTTGCGGGGCGCACTGTCACCAGATAATTGCCGCCCTGCCCCGAAAAGGAGCGAGCCAGCACCTTGTACGTGCCGTTAGAAGGCAGCGTAATCACAATTGTTGAATTCAGGCTGCGGGCGTAGTCATCGTTGCTAGCGATTTCTTGCCCTGAGGGCGACTGCAACACCAAAAATGTGTCAAAGTCGGTGCTGGTCATAGAGATCGTCACCGTGTCGCCGGCCTTGCCCGCAAAGGTGTATTCATTCTGCATTGGGGCCAAGCTGCCCCGCTCCTCAAATAGCACCTGTGCAGCGGCCGGGCGAGTCGTCGCCACCCAAGACCCACCGCCCAAAACCAACACCGTTGCCAACACCACACTCGCTTTTTCAAATCGTTTTAGCATGGTTCTCACAATATCCTCGACTGGGTTACTTGACTGCTCGATCATCTACAAGCCACGTACAAGGCATCTACAAGACACATACAAGACACCGATGGCAAAGGCATGGCCCTGATTCCTGAAACGCCGTGTCTCTTGACTGACCTTGTTAATGATCTTGCAAATTTGCCAATAGACTTTGCATATTGACTCTCATAGACTTCAGCCCCGGCGGTGGGATTTCCTGACAAATCTTGGCAGAAAGGGTTAAAAAAGCAACACGCAGGACGAGCAGAGCAGGAACCTATACTCGCGCCAGCGTCACCACCTCAGACTGATCTTGATATTTCCCTTGTCGCGTCTCATAACTCACAGCACAGGGTTCCCCTTCCAAAAAGAGAAGCTGCACCACGCCTTCATTAGCATAGATGCGGCAGTCGGCGCTGGAAGAATTGGAAAATTCTAAGGTTAAGTGTCCGCGCCAGGAGGCTTCGGCAGGCGTGATGTTGGCGATGATGCCGCAGCGGGCGTAGGTGCTTTTGCCCATGCAGATAACGGTGATATAGTCGGGCACTTCCAGCCGCTCTAGCGCCACGCCCAGCCCATAGCTGTGGGCCGGCAGCACGAAATATTGGCCAGACTCGTCTTCGTGTAGCTCGGTACTTTCTAGATTGGCGGGGTTGAAATGCTTGGGATCGACCACCGTGCCCGGCACGTGGCGGAAAATGCGAAACTCAACGGGCGAGAGCCGCACGTCATAGCCAAAGCTGCTGAGGCCGTAGGAGATAACCGGAAACCCGTCGAGCGATCGCACGAGTTTTGGCTCGAAGGGTTTAATCATCCCAGCGGCGGCTTGTTCTTTAATCCAGGTGTCGTTCTTAATCATTGTCACTTGCCCAGTCCTTTGGAGAATAACTCCTGATAAAACAACCCGTAGCGTAAGTAAATCAAGATCATCCCACATCTAGCGTCGTACCCACTCTCGCTTCAGGATATTTTTGGGAGTTTTTGGAACCTTGAGACGACTCGAAGCGCCTTCACTAGGCAGAACAGCTTGGTAGGATAGTGGCATGACGACTAATCCAGATCATCCAGACCAATCCGAAAACAGCAGCAATTTTGAGCAGCAGGTCTTAGCCCAGCTAGAGCAGCTCTCGACCGGGGTCATTGGGATGTCAACCCAGTTCAACTCGCTGACCAATCGGGTGGATACGCTCTCGACGCAGGTGGATACGCTGTCTACCCAGGTCGATACGCTCTCGACGCGGGTGGATACGCTCTCGACGCGGGTGGATACGCTTTCGACGCGGGTGGATACGCTCTCAACGGATGTTGAACAGTTGTCCAAGGGCTTTACGAAACTGGATAACGAGCAAGAGCGCTTCAACGATCGCTTCAATGACTATCAGCGGGCAACCCAGTGGGTTGTGCAGCTTGCCTTTACGCTAATCGCCTCAGCAACGCTGACGGTGATTGTTACGTCGGTGCTAAGGCGATAGGTTCGGGTTATTTTAGGATGCAGCGTGTTTGGCTCAGCGCGTTGGATTTAGCGCGTTAGATTCAGCGCGTTTGGCGCTGGGCTGCGTTTTGTTGCGAGAACAGAGGTTTAGTCACCGCCGACGCTCAGATTGCTGCCCGCAGTCTCCGCACCCGCCAGGTTAATGCCTCGCAGCGTTGCCCCCGTTGTTTGGGCGTGGAAAACCGTTGCGTTGGTCAGGTTGGCGTTGGTCAGGTTGGCCTTGATAAAGCTGGCGTTGGTGGCATAGGCATCCGTCAGGTTTGCCGAGGTCAGGTTTGCGCCTTCTAGATCCGCCCCTTCCAGATTGGCACTTTGCAGGTTTGCGCTCTGCAAATTGGCTCCGCGCAGGTCGGCTCCAATGAGATGGGCCCCTTGCAAATCAGCCCCCTGTAGGTCGCAGCGGGCACAGGCTCCGGTAGACAGCAGTTGGAGGACGTGATCCGGGTTTTCGGCCTGTGCAGGGGTTGCGATTAGCAATGGCGTGGAGACGAGGGCGATCGCCAGCCAACGGTTGCGCTTGTTGCGGGTCATCAGTGACCTCCCAAGACGATAGACAATACGTAAAAGTCGAGTAATACACCCCTACTTCTACGATGTCACTGGCAACCGAAACTGCCCTCATGCGGGTGGATGATGCGATCGGGGGTTTTGCTCTCTCAATAGGCAGAACCCTGCGCTGACCGCACAATTGGACAGCACTAGCGGGCTGCACAAACTTTGCCTGCACTAGCTTTGCCTGCATAAGCTTTGTCTGCATCAGCGGGCCGCACACGAGAGCGGCGATCGCAGCAAGACAGTCCCCGCAATCCCGACCGCAATCCCGAAGTGTTCGCTAACTCCACACCGAATCCAACCAGCTCATCAGCGGCCGCAGGTTAATCGAGCCATCGTCGGCAATTAGCTCCGGCAGTTGCAGCACGTTGAACTGCACCAGCGCCAAAATCACCACGGTATAGACTGTGGAAGTTGCCAGGCTGGCCAGCAGTTCTCGTTTGAGATGTCGCGGCTGGGGCTGATTTTGCACCACGTCTAGCACTCCCCACTGCATCATCAAAATGCCCAGCACGTTGGAGAGCCAGTATCCGGCGATGGTGCAGGGGATTAGTGTCTCTGGCGCAAAGCGGCTGACCACATACCCAAACCCATAGGCCACGGGCAGGTTAAACACCAGATCATTCCACCAGGAGAGTGGCGACAGCATATAGCCAATCCCAAACACCAGCCCGCCGCGCAGCTTTTTGAGCCAGCGCCGAAGCGGAAATCCTGGCGATGGCGAGGGGGGTGCATCTGAATCTGGGGAAGGAGGGGCTATTGCAGTTTGGGGGGCAGGGGGTTGCGTCATGGGTTTTGGGAAAGCGGTGGAAGATCTGTGGAAAACCTGCTGATGTCAAGTAATGTCCAAGTTACGTTAGTTTGCGCCCGATTGAGTCTACCAAAGCCGAGTATTCTTGACTTCCCTTAAGCTCCTTTAATCCAAGGCTGCCTTTGCAGCGCCTTTTGCAGCACCTCATGGCCAGTCTGTCTCGCAGTAGGCTTGCAAAACGGGAACACAGTTGGCGATCGCCCCCAAGTGAGCAATCTCATAGCCGTGCGTGTTTTGGGTAGGAAAGCTGAGGCAGGCAGCGCGGGCGGCGTGCCCCATTTTCATGGCAATTGAGGCATCGCTGCCAAATCCGCTGATGGCGGCAAGCTGGAGCGGAACGCCCGCCTGCTCTGCGGACTGGCGCAATTCCTGGTTCAGCCCTTCGTCGTAGAGACCGTAGCCGTCTTGCGACAGTAGCACTGGCGCTTCTCCATCGGCGATCGGGTATTCCGAAGACAGCGGGCAAATCTCCAGGGCAATCAGCGCTGCCAGCGATCGATTCCGGCTGAAATAGAGCGCCCCGACCGCGCCCACTTCTTCTTTGGCAGAGGCGACCAAATAGGTGTCCAGGGCGGGTTCCTTCAGCACCCTGGCTAGCTCTAGCAAAATGGCGACCGAGGCTTTGTTATCCAGCGTATAGCTGGCGATATAGTCGCCCAGCCGAAAAGGGCGCTTGCGGTGCTTGCCCACGACCATGCGCGTACCCGGACGAATACCCGCTGCCTCCAACTCCTGCAAGCTGCACTTGGTTTCGACCCAGGCATCTTCCCAGCGCACGGGCTGATCCTCTTGCTGCGCCTTTTGGGGCGACTCGTGCGAGACATGGCGCGACCCAAAGCTCAGGATGCCGCTCAGCGTCGTGCGATCGCCCAGCAAGTCCACCACGCCCTCGCCATAGACCCAGGGAAACGCCCCGCCCAGCTTTCGCACCTGCACGCGCCCCGCCTCGCCGATCGATTTCACAATGCCGCCAATTTCGTCCTTGTGGCCAGTAATCGCAATCCCCGGACGCGCCGCATCGTCCGGTTGTTTTCCAGAGTTGCGGCCCGGAATCTTGGCGATCGCATTGCCCGCTTCATCCAGCCACGCCTCCAGGCCCAGCCCCCGAAACCGCTCCAGCAAATACGCATCCACCTCGCCCTCTACCCCGCTCGGCGAGTGGCACATGACGAGATCGGAAATTTGCTGAAACAGATCGTCGTAGGGCATGGTTTGGGAGCGATCGGTGTGCGAAGGGGAAGAGGGAAGAACGAAAACAGAAGAACGAAGAGAGAAGAAGTTTCGTTTTTCGTTTTTCGTTCTTCGTTTTTCGTTCTTCGTTCTTACTCCGAACCGCCTCCGCGCTTCACGCCCCGCAAAACCTGCAAACTCCCACCTGCATGGAGCGTCTGAGTGACCGTCTGGAAGCCCACCTCTGACAGCAGTTGGGGCAGATCGGTTTGAATGAATTGCCAGGCGGTTTCGGTTTCAAATAGCCAGAAAAAGACGGCTAGACCCGGCATGTAGAGCGGATTTGTTGGCTTATGCACATCAATGGCTGCAAAAATGCCACCGGGTTTTAGCACGCGATAGCATTCTTTGAGGATTTGCCGAAGTTGGTCGGGCTGCATTTCGTGCAGGGCGGCGCTGGTGTGAACAAAGTCAAACTGAGCATCGGGAAAGGGCATGTCTTCTGCCCAGGCCTCTACGAAGGTTGCCTGGGGAACATTCTGCTGGGCGCGGCGAATGGACAGTGGAGACGCATCCAGCCCGGTAACCGGCAGAGCTTGCTCATCAGCGGACTGCGGAAATCGCTCTAGGAGAAATCGAGTCGTCTGCCCGCTACCACAGCAGAGATCGAGAACCTGCGTGCTTTTGTCAAAAGTTAGCCCCGCCAGCGCAAGCTGCCGAAACCGGCCCTCGCCGCCCACTGCCACGGCCGCCAGACGGGAAATGCTGTCGTAGAGCCACTGATGGCGATAGCTCAGATCTCGCAGGATCGTTGCCAAACCTTACCCCGCCGTGCTGCTCAGCAGATTCCAGTGATTATTCTCGGCAACGGCACGGTTCACCAAGCTAAACATGCGCCAGCAGTGATTATCGCTTTTGAGCGGCAGTTCTTCGTTTTTGACTACCACATTCATGCGGACTTCGTCCTTGGGGGTGGCGATCGCCGTTTTATCGATCAGCACCTCCACCGTAACGAGTTGGGCATAGGTAACGCCACCGGGTTTCTCGCGGGCCACCATGTAGTCCTCACCGTCGTAGATCACCGCGCAGTTGCAGGATTGGAGCACGTCCTCCAGCAACTGCCGAAAGCGATCGAGCGGCGTTGCAATCGTGAACAACTGGGTATAGCGAGCCATAGTAACCTCGGACACGCAAGTGCAATTAAAAAATGATAGCAAACTCATTCGGTCAACCGTCAAACGACAGCAAGGGCAGTCGCCTAGCAGGACTTGCGGAACGTTACACTTTACCGGACAATCCAGAACGCAATGCCCTGACGCTAGACGCAGTGAGCAGCAGACTGTGCCGAGTGCGGCGGCTGTTGATAAAGAAATTAACATAACGAATTATTGGCGCATTCTACCATGCCCCTTTCTGAACAAAATGGTTTTGCTGTACAGAATTCAGCAACTTTTTGTCTCTGATTTGAGCGCTGCTGCCGCGTCGCCCAGTTTCAGATGAAATCAGGTGAAAAGTATTCCTTGATCAATGCAAAATTTACTAGATTTGCTGAAATCACAGCCCTCTCCTCTACCTAACAAAGGGATGCTCATTGTATTTGAAGGTGGCGAAGGCAGCGGCAAAACGACACAACTGGGGCGATCGCACGATTGGCTCATGAACCAGTTTGATGGCAGTTCCTTTACGGTTGTAAAAACGCGAGAGCCAGGAGGCACAGAACTGGGGCAGCAGATTCGGAAACTGCTGTTGCATCCCGATCTGGCAGAGCCAACGCAGGATCGGGCAGAACTGCTGCTGTTTGCGGCCGATCGGGCGCAGCATGTGGAGGGATTTTTGCGGCCGGCGTTGCGGCGGGGGGCGCTGGTGCTGTGCGATCGCTTTACGGATTCTACCGTGGCCTATCAGGGCTATGGGCGCGGGCTAGATTTGGCGCTGATTCACCAGCTTAACCAGATTGCCACGGGCGGGCTGGAGCCGGATTTAACGCTGTGGCTGGATGTAGACGTGACCACGGGCCTCAGCCGGGCCCAGCGGCGGGGCAGCGCCGACCGCATGGAACAAAACCAGGTCGAGTTTCATCAGCGGGTGCGGCAGGGATTTTGTGAACTGGCAGCGGCGTATCCCCAGCGAATTCGGCGGGTGGACGCAAACCGCAGTGCCGACGAGGTGTTTCAGGACGTGCAGCAGATTTTGCAAGAGGCGATCGCCCAATGGTGCAGCCCCTAACGGGTTCCGTTGATCCAACTGGTACTACAACCAGGGCATTTGCAAATCTCGTCGGCCAGCCGCAGGCCATCGAGCTATTGCAGAGCGCCCTCCAGCGCGATCGCATTGCGCCGGGCTATCTGTTTGCTGGGCCAGCAGGCGTGGGGCGCAGTCTGGCGGCTCTGGGCTTTGCCGAGCGGCTGCTGGCGCATCATTTTCAGGAGCCATTTTCAGCCGCCCGCCAGCAGCGCATCACCCAGCACAACCATCCCGATTTTCTCTGGATAGAGCCAACCTATCTACACCAGGGCAAGCGGCTGTCGGCGGCCGAGGCAGCGGAACAGGGCATCAAGCGGCGATCGCCCCCGCAGATTCGGCTAGAGCAAATTCGGGAGATCGCCACTTTTCTCAGTCGTCCGCCGCTGGAAGCGCCCCGCGCCGTCGTCGTGGTGGACGATGCCCACACCATGGCCGAAGCCGCTGCCAATGCCCTGCTAAAAACCCTGGAAGAACCCGGCCGCGCCACGCTGATCCTGATTGCGCCCAGCGTGGAGTCACTTCTGCCCACACTCGTCTCGCGCTGCCAACGGATTCCCTTTCGCCGCCTCAGCACCGACGATTTAGCCACCGTTTTGCGACACCTGGGGCACGATGAGATTTTGCAGCATCCAGACCTGCTGGCGCTGGCCCAGGGCAGCCCCGGTGAGGCGATCGCCCAGTGGCAACAACGCCAGTCGGTTCCGCCGGATCTGCTGCACGCCGCGCTTCAGGTGCCCACGTCCCTCCGTGCCGCGCTGGAACTGGCCCGCCAGATCGATCAGGCGCTAGACCTGGAAGCCCAGCTTTGGCTGGTGGACTACGTGCAGCAAGCCTACTGGCGATCGCAGCAGCCCGCCATCCACCTGGAACGCCTGGAAACTGCCCGCCGTCACCTGCTGGGCTATGTGCAGCCGCGCTTGGTGTGGGAAGTGACGCTCATGGAAATCGCTGCTGCAAAATCCCCACCCTAGATGAACCCACACGCTAGATGTGGGGGCGCTTGTTCAAAAACTGCGTCTGATCTTGCAAACCTGAGATACAGTTAAGTGTTCCAAATGAGTGTTCCAAATAAGTGTCTTAACTTAGAGTCTTAAATTAGCTTGGCAACATTTGATTTTGTGATTTGGTGTTCCAAGTCGCCCTCATCCCCCAGCCCTCCTCCCAAAGGAGAATGGGAACCGGATCGGCAGTCCCTCTCCCTTGGGGCTACTGTGAACCCACATCTCGATTGTTTGCGTCAGGCTTTGAACGATCCCCCCAAATCCCCTTTAAGAAGGGGGACTTTCGATCCAGTTCTGCCTGCTTCGGGTCATTCTGGGTTCAGTTCTCCCCCCTTATTTGAGTGGGGTAAGGGGGATTTCCAGAAGCCTCGCACCCGAACCGATCCCCCTAAATCCCCCTTAAGAAGGGGGACTTTCGATCCAGTTCTGCCTGCTTCGGGTCATTCTGGATTCAGTTCTCCCCCCTTATTTGAGTGGGGTAAGGGGGATTTCCAGAAGCCTCGCACCCGAACCGATCCCCCTAAATCCCCCTTAAGAAGGGGGACTTTCGATCCAGTTCTGCCTGCTTCGGGTCATTCTGGGTTCAGTTCCCCCCTGGTTTAAGGAGGGTCAGGGGGGATCAAAGCATCCCCTCCCGCCGAGTTTCGGTTGGTAACTCGCAATCTGCCCCTTGAAACGAATCCCGCCGCCATGACTTTGCTCTCGATTCTCTTTGGGCTGTTTTTCCTCAGCGTGCTGGGGCTGTATTGGTCAGCGCCAGGGCGATCGCTCAAACTGTGGGTGCTGCTGGCTGCCAGCCTGGTGTTCTATAGCTCGCTGCAATTTCAATACGTGCCGCTGCTGCTAGTGATGATGATCATGACCTATCGCATCGGCATCGGGCTGAGTGCGCCCATCGACTGGCGGATCGAGAACGAAAACTGGCAGTTTGCCCAGCACGACTGGAACCGTCGGCGGCTGCGGCTGCTGATCGTTGGCATTGGGCTGAATGTGCTGCTGCTGCTGGGGTTCAAGTACATTCCGTTTTTTGGGGCGGTGCTGGGCAACTGGCTCAAGCTGCCTGCGCTGACGACGGGGGCGGCCACCCTTGGGCAAACCCTCATCGCGCCGCTGGGCATCAGCTACTTTTGCTTTGAGTGCATTGCTTACCTGGTGGACGTGTATCGCGGTGCGCCTGCTACCTTCGACTGGCTCAAGTTTTCAGCCTACAAGCTATATTTCCCCAAGCTGCTGTCGGGCCCAATTACCCGGTTTCACCCGCTGGCGGCGCAGTTTCAGGCCCAGCCGTCGCTGACTACGCCCCAAATTGCTGAGGGTCTGTGGCTCATTGCCTGTGGCGCAGTGAAAAAGCTGCTGATTGCCGACCATTTGGCTACGCTGGTAAATCTTAGCTTCGACAACATAGCGCGGGCGGGCAGCGGCGACCTGTGGCTGGCGATCGCCGCCTACGGGTTCCAGCTTTATTTCGACTTCAGCGGCTATGTCGATGTGGCGCGGGGCCTTTCTGCGCTGCTGGGCATCACCCTGCCGCAAAACTTCAACTTTCCCTACTTCAGCGCTAGCATTGCGGACTTTTGGCGACGCTGGCACATGACGCTGGGCGACTGGCTCCGCAACTATCTGTATTTTCCGCTGGGGGGTTCCCGCCAAGGCCTGGTGCGAACCTGCCTCAACCTGATGGTGGTGATGATTATCGCCGGACTCTGGCACGACGCGGGCTGGGGCTTCATTGTCTGGGGAGCGCTGCACGGACTGTTCTTGGTGGTGCATCGCCTGACGGACGCGCTGAGCGAGCGGTGGGGCTGGCTGAGGGCAGGCTGGAAAAGCGTACCGGGAACGCTGCTGGGCTGGGGGCTGACACAGGCTTCCGTCTTGTTTGCCTGGATCTTTTTCCGGTTGCCCAACCTGCAAGATTCACTGCTGGTGGTGCAGCGGCTGTGGGGACACCCCGCCGACGTGCAGTTTGCCCAAAAGATTTATGTTGAGACGTTTCAGAGCGATCGCCTCCATCTTTCGCTCCTGCTGCTGGCGCTTTTCGGCGGCATGACGCTGGTGTATACGGTCAACCGCTGGCTAAAGCTGCGGCTCAACTGGCCCGTCAAGCTGCTGCTGGTTCCCCTCTGCCTGTTCGCGGCCTGGCTGCTGGCCCCCAACGAAAGCCCGCCTTACATTTATTTCGACTTCTAGTACGGGACTGACACACTTGCGATAAGTTTTCTGGATTTTGGATGATTTCTCACGGGTGCAGCCCGTGAGAAACCGTCTCACTGCGTGAATCCTATCGCATTCAGAAAATCCGGATAGTTTTCGAGAAAAGTCAGAAGCCGCATACTTTTTCTCAAAAATCTAAAGGCTTTGTAAAAGCTAAGGGTTTTTGCTAGAAAAAGGGCGATCGCCCCTGCCATTCTAGACAGTATGAATTGGCAGTGATTTCGGTAAATCTGTAGAGTGCCTTGGCTTATGCCGAGATGTAAGGAACTGCTTCACAGATCAGACCGTGTAAAGGTTTTTCCCTGTTGATGACTCCTGCCAATTCTAATTTTTAAGAGCCGCTCAGTTTCATGGGGCGATCGCCCCGCTGGTGGGCGCAATGCTGTCCACCATCAACAACTAGACCTTTATCCTGCGCGGGCTACAGTTTTCCACGGGTCGAACAGGTCGCTATCAACTGACGCTGGATATCAACGACATCAGCGATCTGGCGGGCAACCCGCTGGCACAGGCCGCCTTCGACACCTGGCAAATGGCTTTCGACGACTTGAGATTCCCTCAGCCTGAGGATATTCCCCCCGCGCCAAATGGGGAGTTGGGCGCGCCCGTCCTGTTCCAATTGGGCAGGCGGCCGCAGCGGATCAACGGGACAAACCGTGCCGATCGCCTCAAGGGAACCAATAAGAGCGATCGGATTCTGGCTCGCGGCAGCAACGATACCGTCAAGGCCTTGGGCGGCAACGATTTAGTCAGCGGCGGCGCAGGAAATGATGTGCTGCGCGGCGGCAATGGCGGCGACCAGCTTGTAGGGGGCGTAGGCGACGATCGCCTGTTTGGGCAGGCCGGCGACGACGTGCTGATTGGTGGGCTGGGAAATGACACGCTGGCGGGCGGCGGCAAGAATATGTACGTATTCAATAGCCTCAACGAAGGCATCGACACGATTCTGGGCTTTAGAGCTAATTTATGAAGCAAATCTTAAGAAGCCTGAAACTCTTGGCATGTGTGGCTTTGAGGTCATGTTTGCCCAGGAAAAGCGGTTTCTCGGAAATCCTTGATTAACAAGGCTTTCAGGCTCCTTTACAAATTAGCTCTTAGCCAACTGGATGTGATTGACCTGCGGGGCATTTTCAAACAGCCCGCGTTTGGCGGAGGCGGCACGCCGTTCCAGCGGCTGCGGGAGTTTGTCAAGCTGGCGCAGGCGGGCACTGCAACTCAGGTGCTGATCGACTCAGATGGTGCGGGCGAAGGTAAAGACTTCGTGGCGATCGCCCAGATCAACAACACGTCGATCGCCAGCTTCAGCACACTGAACTTTGTAATCTAGGCAAGTCATCTAGACAATCTAGGGCACTAAATATACTTCACGCAGAAACTTCAGCCCTCACCCTAAGTCCCTCTCCCAGAGCGGGAGAGGGACTTCAAACCTATGTCTGACTCCCCTTCTCCCCGCTTGGGAGAAGGGGTTGGGGGATGAGGGCAGTAAGGTTGCTGTCTCAAGTATGTCAGTGCCCAATCTAGCCGGGTCATCTAGCCAGTCCGCTCGCCCTTAACCTCGTCCCTCAGCCTCCTCGTGCCGTGTCCCAACTCAAACACCAGTCAGTTTTTGATAGATTCCATCAGACAGGCGACGGTTGATATTGCCGTTTTGGAGTTTGTTAATTTTCTGGTTTTGTTCGCGGATGCGGCGCGACAGCAGACGAATGATGTTGACAGCAATACTGGGGGTTTCTTCGATTGCCTCATAAAGCTGCTGCTGGGTTAACGTCAGGCACTCGCAGCGGTCGATGGTCGTGACAGAGGCAGAACGCGGCTCCGCGTCAAACACCGACATTTCCCCGAAGCACGCGCCCTTGTCGAGCCGGGCAATTTCCTGGTTGTCCGCATGGACGCGCACACTACCTTTCACCAAAATATAGAGCGATCGCCCCTCCTGTCCCTGGCTGACAATTGTGTGCTGCGGCGGAAATTCTTGCTCGTCCATGATGGAAGCGAGGCGCACCAAAAAGTCGTCCCGCAGTTCTTTGAAAATGGGGACACCGCGCACAAATAGAAGGCGATCAACGCTCGTCAGCATACCAATGTGAACCCTACCCCGACCCAAAGCCTGTAGCATCCGCTCCCAAATGCCCAGTCCTCAGCGCGTGAGTCCCTGCGTGTTGTCTGTTCCATCCGTAGGTTGCCCATGCAGAGAATTCTATTCATCTTTTGTCCAGAAATTTCGCTGAATCACGACCGAAAGGAAAATTTACAGCCGGAGCCAGCTTGATGGCTCGCTAGTCGAGTCGTTCATTGAAGGGCCGTGAACATTAAAAACCCAGGAAGGAAAGAACCATGAACGTCTATTGAACCGCATGGAACCAAGGTTGAACTCGCTAAATTTGCTGAACTCAAACTTGCTAGACTCACCGAGCCTAATCAGTTTGCGAATCGAGTTTTGCCTGGAAACGGTCAAGTCGGCTCCCAGCCCATCGGCAGGTCTGGCGGGCGGGGTGGGTTGAAACGCGGCGGTGGGTCGGGCAGTTTTGCAGGATGGGTGAGAACCTTGCCGTTGCCGTTGTGAGTGGAAACCGCGCTGTACTTGTGTAACAGTTGCTCGACCTGGGCAGCGACGAGTCGATTGGGGTCGCGGCGGAGCATGGGTAGCAACTCCCGCAGCGTGCGCGGCGAAGCGACTTCTAAATAGGCCACTGCTGCCTCCCGCACAAACCCTGTGGGATGTTGCAGACAGGCAATAATCTGAGCGGGTGTGAGGCTCCAGCGGTTTTCACGGGCAACGTGGACACCACAAGCTAGGGCCCAATCGGACAGAAAATGGCGCAAATCCAGCAGGTATCGCAGGCGATCGCTCGGCGATAGGGGCTGATAGTCCACAAACTCATCTAGGCTTTCCAGCTTTTCCAAATCGGGGCGGCTATCGAGAATGCTTAGCAGCGCCCGCTTGCTCTGGATATCGAGCGTGTTATCCAGAATTTCCAGCCCCCGCGCCACGCTTTCCGAAGAATGGGATTGCAGGTTAAACGCGGCGGCCTGAATTGCGCTGGAGGGATACAGCAGCCGCATTAGCAAAAAGAGGCGCTGGCGGGCATCGTCTTGCAAATCGCTGAGGGCGCGGCGCAGCAGGTCGGCGGTTTGCCCCGGCACCCGCTCCGGCGGCAAATCCAGTAGACAGGCATAGACCTGCCCAATCAGCATTAGCTCCAGGTTGATCAATTCCTCTACGCCACTCCGCCCCAATTCGTCGGCTGCTGCATCAATGCCAATTTCGTTAGGAATTTTTAAGAGGGTTCGTAGAATGGTGCGGCGGCTGGGCCCCCAGGCGGTTTCCAGGTTGCGAACCAGGGCGCGAACCGCGTCGGGCGTGCCAATGCGCCCCAGCGTTTTCCAGGCGCAAGCGCGAATGATTTCGGGTTTGTAGATATCTTTACCCAGCGCTATCAGCAGCGGAATTGCATCGTCGCCCAGGCGAGTCAGCGCCTGCATGGCGGCTTCGCGGGTCGATTTGAATTGCAGCGCCCGCAGCAGCGAGGGGTAGTATTCTTCGGTGCGGGTGGCGGCGATCGCCTCTAGCAGGGCACAGCGCACCCGCAGCGACTCGTCCCGCAGCAATGGCTCGATGTAGATTCGCAAGGCTTGCAGGTACAGCGCCTCACCCAACGCCCGACAGCCCATCACCCGCTCTCGTTCGCGCTTGTGGGTCAGCATTCGCCGCAGCGTGTCGGTAGCTTCGGCCCGCTGTTCGAGTGTGCCCCGCCGCAGCATCAGGGAAGCCGCCGTGCCCCGCACTTCGGGATCAGCCGACGGGTTGAGGTAGGGGCGTAGCCGCTCGATATCGGGGTCGGGGTCAGTCAGCCAGATATAGCGCAGGGCGATGGAAAGCACATCAGGCGGCAATGGTTGTTCGATGAGCGATCGCACCAGTGGCAAAAACAGCGGGTTGGGGTTTTCCGTCATCACCAGCAGGCTCTGGCGCTGGAGCGCGGGCGAAAAGTCATACAACATGGGAGCCAGCACCTCGCCCACGCCTTTCGGGTCGATATGGCTGAGCAGTTCAATGCAAGATTGCTTGTCGGCATCGGTTCCCTTGCCCAGCGCCTCGATTACCGCCCGCTTAAATGTCCGCAGATCCACATCGGACAGGCTGAGTTCGCCCCGGTCAGCACTGATGACGAGCAAATCGACGTAGCGCGATCGCAGCAGCCACACCGTCACAAACCACAGCGCCCCGCACAGCATAATCTGGAACATGAACACCAGGCTTTCGGCATCTTGCAGCGCGGCCGGGTCGCTGCCCCTGAAGACGTGTTGGCACAGCCACAGCGTCGTCAACATACCCGCGCCCGTCAGCCCAGAGGAAAACGGCTCGGCAATGCCCCGCACGATGGACTGTACGCGGCTACGAACGTTGTCCGGCACAGGCTGAAACAGAATTGGGCCGGTACTGGCCAGCACGGTATAGCGCAGCAGTTCATCGGCAAATTTCAAAATCACCATGCCGACAAACAGGCTGAGCCAGCCCATCATCGACACCAGGCTGATGATGAAGATCAGTGCAGGCAGGGCCATCGTCACCACAAACACGCCCAGCCGCTCGATCGCCCGACTGGAGACAAACCACTGCACCAGCAGTTCAAACGTCCCCAAAATTGCGCTGAAAAAGGCCAAAAAGTCGGCAAGCTGCTCGCCGCTGACCCGTCGCTCTAGCTGCGCCAGATATTGAAAATCCAGCAGCAGCCACAGCACCTGCGCCATCACAAAAAACGCCACCAGCAAAACCACATACCGCTGGAGCGGTCGCCGCAGTCGGCGCGTGGTGAAGTCGGGCTGGCGTTCTTGCAGCAGTCTCCGGGGCGAATCGGGGAAGAATTGGCTGTAGGAGCGGCTGAGGCGATAGAGAATGCCTGCCCCGATCATCAGCATGGCCCCCGCTAGCAGCACGACGTTATTTAGCCCTACGAGCGATCGCAGCACAGGCAGCGACAGCCCGCTCAGCACATCTGCCAGCAGCACACCGCTGCTAATCATGGGATAGGCTCGCTTGATTTCGCGAATGTTGAACAACTGGTTGGCAGTGATCGAGGTCGTCAGCTCATTGAGTACGTAAATCGCCTCCATCCACAGCCGCATCAGAAACACGCTGTAGCCCATCATCAGCGGCATCGCCAGCCCCAGCCGAAACAGCGGCAGCGGCAGCGCCATCAGCACCGCGATCACCACAATCACCTGGCGCAGCGGCAGAAACTTTTGCAGCAGCGAGTAAAAGAAGCCCAGAACCGTGCCAATGCCTGCGCTGACGATGTAGATCCAGGGCAGCGAGTTTGCGCCATATTCATCCAAAAATAGGGCGGCAATGCTGACCTCCAGCCACAGCACGCCAATCGACGTGGCGGTGTAGAAGGCAAACATCAAAAAGGTGCGCTCGCTTTCCTCTGGCCGCAGGTTGAGCCATTGCAGCAGCGTCCGCCCGGAGGGAAGCCGGGATTTCTTTGCTGGGTTTGTGCGCGATGATCCACCCGTCCGTGCCATGCTGTCCAGGGAACTCGTGAAGGAAGCGATACCTGATATCTGCCTTACATCTTATGCAAGCTGGGAAGGTCTGGAACCGTTTTCGCCATTTTCTAAAGCTTGTTTGCTGGAGGATGGCTGGCCAGACCGAAACAGCTTGAGGCAGAACTTGAATGTGGGTCGCTTTGGGTCATTCGGTTGCCAGCGACTGCCTTCAGCGTTCCCAAAACGGGCTGGAATAGATCCAGCCAAGACAGCCTGAAATATTCACCTGAAATATTCAAGTGACGGGGCAACTCAAAGCTATGCCCTGCGACCGATTAAAACCTCTGATTGTTGGCTGAGACACATTGTTCACGGGATCTGATAAAACTGATTTGGTTCATTTTTGTTCATTCACCTGCGGTAAAGTGCGACTGTCTGAAACGCAGACAGTGCTTTGCTTCCGAGCCTCTCGGATGTTTTTCTACACACTTAAACCCCTACGAATGAGGAGCTACGAATGTACAAGAAGCTAGTTGCTTTGGTCTGCACGCTGGGTTTGGCAGCAATGCTGGGCGCTTGTGGTGGTGGCAGTGAGCCTGCTGGCACCGAGTCGCCCGCTGGCACCGAGTCGCCCGCGCCTTCGCCAACGACCACGCCGTAGTTTGTTGGGAGTTAGCCTGCCGTTTCGCATTCACTGTTGACTCATCGCTTGGCTGTCTGTCGCTGGTATTGGCTAACTCAGTGCATTCTCGTGTTCTAGCTTCATTCACCTGACTTTCATCTCGATCAGCCATCCACGGCGATCGCCCCTCTAGAAATTCTGGCAATGCGTGTATTCCAATGCGCGTATGCTGAGAGAGGCATCTGCTGTGGATTTTTATTGGCCCAAGACCCATGCACCTGCTGCAATTCAGCACCTCCCACTATTGCCGCAAAGCTCGGCTGGCGCTGGGCTATAAGCAACTGCCGTTTACGGTGGAAAATCTGACTCCGGGGCTGCACGCGCTGAAGCTAAAGCCGCTGACGGGGACTACTACCGTGCCTGTGCTGCTGCCAGAGCTAGAGGGGCAGGCAGGAGCGATCGCCGACTCTAGCCACATTTTTGAATTTCTCGACCAGCACCAGCCCGACCCGCCCCTCTATCCCGCCGATCCGGTTCAGCGCAGCCAGGTGAAGCAGCTTGAAGACTGGCTCGATGAGAGCATCGGCGTTGCCACCCGCTTTGTTTACTACGACTATCGTGCGGGCGCGGGCAAGTCCATCGACCCGTCGCTGATGAGCCAGGCCATGATTGCCATCGTGCGCCGCCAGTATGGCATGAATGCAGCGCGGGTCAGGCTGGCGGGCGATCGCCTGGCCGATGCTCTCCAATACCTCCAGCAGCACTGGAAAGACCGCGAGTTTCTGGTGGGAAGCCAAATCACCGCCGCCGACCTGACCACTGCGGCCCTGCTCAGCCCGCTGGCCCTGCTGCCCCACTATCGGGCGGCCCATCCCTGGCTATTTGAGAAAATCGCCACTGTGCATCAGCGCTGCGGAGAACCCCTACCGCCGGGGTTGGCTTAGATTGAAGCTAGCTCGGTGCGAGTCGCTGACCCAGATTGCCTTTGAAATTTCTAAAATGCTCTACGTTGTCGCTACGCCCATCGGGAATTTGGAAGATATGACCTTTCGGGCAGTGCGGATTTTGCGGGAGGTGGAAGCGATCGCCGCCGAAGACACCCGCCACACAGGCAAACTGCTCCAGCATTTCCAGATCACCACGCCGCAGATCAGCTATCACGACCACAACCGCACCAGCCGCCTGCCGGAACTGCTTGCCCGCCTAAAGCAGGGACAGTCCATTGCGCTGGTCAGCGATGCCGGAATGCCGGGAATTTCCGATCCGGGCTATGAACTGGTGGCGGCCTGCGTCGAGGCAGGGATTCCCGTGGTGCCGATTCCGGGAGCCAGCGCCGTGGTGACGGCCCTCAGCGCCGCCGGACTGCCCACCGATCGGTTTGTGTTTGAGGGATTTTTGCCGGCCAAGGGGAAAGAGCGGCGCGATCGCCTCGCTGCGCTCCAGTCCGAATCACGAACGCTGGTGTTTTACGAGTCGCCCCACCGCCTGCGGCAAACCCTGACGGATTTTTCGGAAACCTTTGGCGGCGATCGCCCCATTGTGCTGGCGCGGGAACTGACCAAACTGCATGAAGAATTTTGGCGCGGCACGGTGCAGGAGGCGATCGCCCACCACGAAACCCGCGACCCCCAGGGCGAATACACCGTCCTGCTGGCCGGCAGCATAGCCGCCCCCGTCGTTTTGTCGGAAGCCGCCCTTAAAGCCGAACTCGTTGCTCTGATGCAGCAGGGACTCTCCCGCTCCCAGGCCAGCCGCCAGCTTGCCCAGCAAACCCAACTCCCCCGTCGCGACCTCTACCAGTTAGCCCTGACGCTGCCGGATTAAGCAACGGGATGTGCAACGTTGCTGATTCCCCTCACCCTTAATCCCTCTCCCAAAGCGGGAGAGAGACTTCAAGCCTCTCTTGCTCCCCTGCTTGCGACTTGGGAAAAGGGTTTGGAGGATCAGGGCAACCTGCTAGTCTTCCAGCGCCGCCAGCAGCGCCTCGCCCATCGCCTTGCAGCCCACCAGGGTCATGCCGTCGGACATAATATCGCCCGTGCGATAGCCCTGGTCGAGGACTTTGAGGACGGCCTGTTCGAGGCGATCGCCCGCCTGCGGTTCGTTCAGCCCATAGCGCAGCATCATCGCCGCGCTCAGCACCTGCGCCAGAGGATTGGCCTTGTCCTGACCTGCGATATCCGGGGCAGAGCCGTGGACGGGTTCAAACAGGCCGGGGCCGGAGGAGCCAAGGCTGGCAGACGGCAACATGCCGATACTGCCCGTCAGCATGGCCGCCGCGTCGGAGAGAATATCGCCAAACAGGTTGCCCGTAACGATCGTGTCGAACTGCTTGGGGTTTCGCAAAAGCTGCATGGCCGCATTGTCCACGTACATATGGGTTAGCTCCACGTCGGGATAGTCAGCCGCCAGTTTCGTGATCGTGTCGCGCCACAGTTGCGAGACTTCCAGCACATTGGATTTATCTACGGAGCAGAGCTTTTTGCGGCGCTTGCGGGCAGCTTCAAAGGCAACGCGCCCAATCCGCTCCACTTCCGACTCGGTGTAGACCATCGTGTTTACACCGCGCCGTTCGCCCGTTTCGCTAGTAAAGATGCCCCGCGGCTGCCCAAAGTAAATACCGCCCGTTAGCTCTCGCACCACCATAATGTCCACGCCATCCACCACCTCGCGCTTGAGGCTGGAGGCATCGACCAGTTGCGGCAAAATGCTAGCGGGGCGCAGGTTGGCAAACAGTTCCAACCCAGCCCGCAGCCCCAGCAGGCCGCGTTCCGGCCGCTGGTCGTTGGGCAGCGTGTCCCACTGGTAGCCGCCAATCGCCGCCAGCAGCACGGCATCGCTGTTTTTGCAGAGTTCCAGCGTGTCAGCAGGGAGGGGACTCCCCGTTGCGTCGATGGCCGCCCCACCCAGCAGCGCCTCCTGAAACTCGAAGCGGAGGTCATGCTGTTGCCCCACTTTTTTTAGCAAATCGACCGCCACCGCAATGATTTCGGGGCCGATGCCGTCGCCAGGGAGGAGGGTAATGCGGTAGGTCTGGGTCATAGTTCGGGAGTCTGGGGTTAGAGATTAGGGATTCGGTCTGGGCGCTGGATGGAGACGCACAGCGATCGCCTATTTTACCGCTCAGCGGCCCTGCGTTGACCTACAGGCGGCGCTTCAAGACCAGCAGCGACAGATTATCCAGCACGTTTTCCTGCCCCATGTGCTGGCGCACGTCCTGAATGACGGCTCGGTGAACAGCGCTGGCTGGCTGGGCCCAATGCTGACCCACGACGCGATATAGGCGATCGAGACCATACATCACGCCATTTTCATCTAGGGCGCTGGGCAGGCTGCTGGTATATAGCACAATGCCGTCGCCCGGTTGCAGTTCAACGGAGGCGCGTTTGGTGAAGGCGGTGATGTCAAACTCCAGCCCCAGCGGCAGAATCAGATCGGTCATGCTGACCCGCTCGACGCGCCCCGAAGCCCGCACCACCACAAGATCTTCATGCTGCCCGCTGACGCTGAGGCTGCCGTTGAGATAATTCAGCACGGCCAGGGTCAGCAGCTGCTGCTGCTGGGCGCTGAGGCGCTCGATGTTCTTATACAGCGTCCGGTTCAGGGTTTGCAAAAAGCGCACCGAGCTGCGATCGCGCAATTCTGCCAGCGTCCGCACGGCCGTCTGCACCATCAGCATCAGCACGCCGCTTTCCAGACCGCGCCCGCCCACGATGCCAACGCTGAGGGTGACGATGCCGTCGGTTTCCACCACGTCGAAATAGTCGGTGCTGTCTTCATCGGTCAGATCAGTCAAGGCAGACACGTCCAGCGTTTGAATTGCGCTCAGTTCCTCTGGCGTGGGCAGGATCAGGCCCTGAATCTGGCGCACCACGTCCAGTTCGGCCGCCATTCGCAGGTTTTCTTGCTTGAGCCGCTCGTTCAAATCCACAATTGCTGCGTTGGCTTGGGCCAGTTCTGCTGTGCGCTGCTGCACCCGGTCTTCCAGGCTATGATTTGCGTCTCGCAGCGCTTGTTTGGACTGGTCGTTTTGGTACAGCACGGCGCACAGGAGCAGCGTCGTCAGGGCGATCGCCGCGATGCACGACTGAAGCAGCAGCAGCGACTCGTTCATCGAACTGCGGGCAAAGGAACCCAAACCCTTTGCCGTGCTAATCACCGCTAGCAGCGACAGCAGCACCATCACCAGCGTGGCCCCTGGCGACCGAAACCGAAACGCCGCCCACACAATCACCGGAATCAGCAGATACTCCACTGGGTATTTGTCCACCAGCGCCACTTCGCTGATGCCGATGACCAGCGCCGCCATTGCAACCGCCTCTAGCCAGTGCCGCCGAATGGCGTTGCGAAACTGGAACAAATCGAGCGATCGCGTGCTGCTCCAGGCCAACAGCAGCGGAGCCACCAGGACGATTCCAAAGGCATCGCTCAGCCACCAGGTGATGAAGATCTGGCGATAGGCGGTCCAGGGCGCTTTGCCAAAGTTGCAAACCAGCGCCGCGCAGAGCATCCCAATCGGCAGATGGCTGAGGAACGCCGCCAGGATAAACCGCACCACATCGGCTGGCGAGTCTAGGGGAGAGCGGGACTGGGTGAGGCGATCGCTCCACACTGCCGCAATAACTTTGCCCAGCGTGGCGATGAAGGTGACGGCGATCGCCAGCATTAGGCTGTTGGTGCTTTCCCAACCCTTAAAGAAGATAAACTCCAGCACCAGAATGCTGGCAAAGATGCCAAGCCAAAGTTCGACTCCATAGGCGAGCATCGCCCCCACCGCAATGCCCCCTGCAAACCAGACGGGCGTAGAGGCAGCATCGGGCAGTGTGGCGTAGGCAATCGAAAACTGAGCCGCAGCGTAGTACGCAACCGCAACAGCGCCCTGTTTCCAAACATAGGCGAAGCTGAGCTGTGCGAATCGGAGAGGGCGGGGGAAAATCACCGATCGGGCAGGGAGGGTCACAGATTTTTATAGAAGGTAAGCGTTGGGGCGTGTGGTCAAACTCAGCCAGCCGCAGGCTAATCACCCGATTATCCGCAGAGTTTGAAGCAAGACTTGGGCGATCGTCATCCGTTGCTACGATGGCCTTAACAGTAGCGCTGATGTTTGCACAATACCCCAGGGTAGGATTTAAATCTGCTTGAGCTACAAGCTTTTTCGTAAAATATTTGCACTACCCCGTTTTCCTGCATTTTCTAGGAGGTTCTCTGGAAGATCTGCGGGAGGGTTCACCACCCCTGTCCTGGTCTAAGATTGAGTACAGCTTCTTACAGATGCCGTCCCCTCAGCTATTCCGATGGATTCGTCTCCTCCTGCTGCCCTGTCTAGTCTTAGCGATCGCCCTGCGGTCGTGCTGACCTCTCATCTCCGCAAGGTCTATCGCACGGGCTTCTGGCTCAACCAAAAAATTTCGACCCTCAAAGACTGTTCGCTGCAAATCTACGAAGGGGAAACCTTCGGGCTGCTGGGGCAAAACGGCGCAGGCAAAACGACGCTGCTGAAAATTTTGCTGGGCATTATTCGACCCACGGCGGGGCGCGGGCTGCTGCTGGGCAAACCCCTGGGCGATCGCGCGGTCAAGCAGCGCGTCGGCTATCTGCCCGAAAATCCCTATTTCTATGACTATCTGACCGGGCGCGAGTTTTTGCAATACGCCGCCGGGCTGTTCCAGATTCCTGCCGACGTGCAGCGCAAGCGCATTCCCGAACTGATTGACCTGGTGGGGCTGTCGCGGGCTGCTGCGGAGAAAAAGCAGCTTCGGCAATACTCCAAGGGCATGTTGCAGCGAGTTGGCATGGCTCAGGCGCTAATCAACAATCCCGAAGTGGTGTTTTTAGACGAACCGATGTCGGGGCTAGACCCGCTCGGCCGCTACCAGATCCGCGAAATTATCCAACTGCTGAAAGACCAGGGCAAAACGATCTTCTTCAATAGCCACGTCCTGTCCGATGTGGAAAAGGTGTGCGATCGCATTGCCATCCTGTGCCAGGGCGAACTCATTGCCATCGGCACGCTGACAGAACTGCTGGGCACCGCCGACCGCTATTTCGTCAAAGTCAGCGGCAGCACGCCTAGCGTTTTGCAGCAGTGGATTCCCGACCTGGAATTCAAAGAAGGGCTGTGGCAGGGGCATTTGCACGGCCACCCGCAGGACTTTATCGCCAGCCTAGAGCTAATGCGCGGGCAGTTGGTGGGGATGAACCTAGCGCGGCGATCGCTCGAAGAGTTTTTTGTGGAGCAGGTGAGCCAGCGCCATCCCAACAGCGACCCTGGCGCATCGGCCAACGTCTCATCCTGACCCGCCCCAAAATCCCGAAAGTCCCAAAAATCCCAAAAAACAATCGGGCGTATCCCAGTTATGCAAGTTTGCCCTCATCCCCCAGCCCCTTCTCCCAAAAAGGGAGAAGGGGAGTCGGCTTGGAAGTCCCTCTCCCGCCTAGGGAGAGGGGTTTAGGGTGAGGGCTACAAAAGTGGGATACACCCAAGACAATCCTCACTCGATCGGCGCTGGGATCAGACAATGCTCTGCTTGTCCAGTGTCACGGTCAAGAAACCGTGTTCCAGCACTTCCTGAGGATTTTTGGTCAAGGGCATCGTCATCAGTCGGGCAACCAAGCCCGTCCAGCCCGTCTGGTGGCTTGCGCCGATGCCTGCGCCATTGTCGCCGTGGAAGTATTCGTAAAACAAAATCAGGTCGCGCCAGTGCGGATCATTCTGAAATATCGAAGTCTCGCCGTAGACCGGACGCTCTCCCTGCTCGTTGCGGAGAAAAATGCGGCTGAGACGCAAGTCGATTTCGTTGGCAATGTCCCACAGCGTCAGCCAGTTGCCCGACCCAGTGGGGCACTCGGCCTTAAAATCGTCGCCATAGTAGGCATACATCTTGCGAAGCGATTGAGTAACTAGGGAGTTAACGGGCATCCAGACCGGCCCGCGCCAGTTGGAGTTGCCGCCAAACAGGTTCGTCGAAGACTCTGCTGGCTCGTAGTCTACCCGATAGGACGTGCTGCCTACATTGAAGAGGTAGGGATGGTCTTTGTGATAGCGAGACAGGGCGCGAATGCCATAGTCGCTAAGAAACTCCGATTCATCCAGCATTCTCTGCAAAATGCGGCGGAGCTTGTCCTCGCTCACGGGAGACAGCAGGTGACGACCCGCAACGCCGAGTTTGCGCGGATCGCTGAGGTTGTCCAAATGCTTAGCATATTCCTGGGTAAACCGGGCAACGTGAGCCGCAAACACAGGCAGCTTTTTGAGAATGCTGTCATCAAAAACAGACGAGGCAAACAGCGGAATCAGCCCCACCATCGATCGCACTTTGAGGCGCGTGGAGTAACCATTGGGAAACTGCAGCACGTCGTAATAGAAGCCGTCTTCTTCGTCCCATAGCTCATCGTCGTTTTGCCCGATGCGATCCATCGACCCGGCGATGTACATGAAATGCTCGTAAAACTTGCAGGCCAGTTCTTCGTAAACCTGGTTTTCGGCAGACAGTTCCAGGGCGATCGACAGCATATCCAGACAAAACATCGCCATCCAGCCTGTGCCATCGGCCTGTTCTAGCGTACCGCCTGTGGGCAGCGGGGCGCTGCGGTCAAACACGCCAATATTATCCAGCCCCAAAAAGCCGCCCTCAAAGAGGTTGTTGCCAGTAGAATCTTTGCGGTTGACCCACCAGGTAAAGTTCATTAGCAGCTTGTGGAACATACTTTCCAAAAATGGGCGATCGCCCTTGCCGTGGTTCCGCGCCTTGTCGATCAGATACACCTGCCAAGTCGCCGTGCAGTGGACGGGCGGATTCACGTCGCTAAAGTTCCACTCATAGGCGGGAATTTGCCCATTGGGGTGCAGATAAACCTGATGGGTCATCAGCCGCAGTTGGTCTTTGGCAAACTCCATATCCACCGCCGCCAGCACCAGGGTATGGAACGCCAAATCCCACGCGGCAAACCAGGGATATTCCCACTTGTCGGGCATGGATAAGATATCTGCGCTCTCCAGATGAAACCACTCACGATTCCGTAAGGGAATCCGTACCTTGCAGTCGGGCGGCAAGATTTCGTCATGCAGCCAGGCCCGCACGGGGTAATAGTAATATTGCTTTGTCCAGAGCATTCCGGCGAACGCCTGCCGCATTATGTTCCGCTGGTCGTCTGACATGCTTGCAGGAATGATATCGGCATAGAACTCGTCTGCTTCGGTGATGCGAGTTTGCACGAGTTCGTCAAACGCCAGTCCAAATCCGAGTAGTTCTGGCTCTTGGGGGCGATCGCCCAGTTTTAGCTGGATCACCTCCGCGCCCCCGGCTGGAATCTCCAGGACATAGTGAAATGCCGCCTTAGTGCCCGTTTTCTCAGGATTGACCGCCTCCACGTCGCCGTTGATCACGTAGCGATGAAACGCATCTTTCACGTAGGGCGAGGCGTTGGGCAACCCAAACACGCGCTCTTGATTAGTTTCATTTTCGGTAAAGAGGGCGGAAACGGGGCGATCGCTATACAGGTAGCGCGTTCCCAGGTCTGGATGCAGAGCGGCGATCGCCTGCCCATTCAGTTGATGAAGGCGGGGCTTGGGCGGCGATTCGGGAAACCAGTCCCAGGTGTTGCGAAACCACAGGGTCGGCAAAACATGTAGCGTCGCCGCTTCAGGCCCGCGATTTTCCACCGTGATTCTGATCAGCAGTTCCTCTGGGGTCGCCTTGGCGTATTCCACAAACACATCAAAATAGCGCTGCTCATCAAATATGCCCGTGTCAATCAGCTCGTATTCCAATTCCAGGCGGCTGCGGTGGCAATTGGTCTGCACCAGATCCTCGTAGGGAAAGGCTGCCTGCGGATATTTGTAGAGAAACTTCATATAGGAATGCGTCGGCGTGCTGTCGAGATAGAAGTAATACTCCTTCACGTCTTCGCCGTGATTCCCTTCGCTGTTGGTCAGCCCAAACAGCCGCTCTTTCAAAATCGCGTCCTGCCCGTTCCACAGCGCCAGCCCAAAGCAAACCTGCTGCCGATCGTCGGAAATGCCGCCTAGCCCGTCTTCGCCCCAGCGATAGGCCCGCGATCGCGCCTGGTCGTGGCTGAAATAGCCCCACGCATCCCCCGTCTGGCTATAGTCTTCGCGCACCGTGCCCCACTGTCGCTCGCTGAGATAAGGTCCCCATTTTTTCCAAGCGGAAATTTTCGCGTTGGCGGCATCGAGCCGCTGGGCTTCAGCTTTAGAAGAGTGGTTGGAAGAGTGGGATGTCATGCCGCTGCTCCTGTAAAGGTCACTATGCAACAGGTAATCTGTGTGTGTAATTTGGGTAGAGATTGTAGCGTATCCTTCCTATGAGGAGAAATGTCGCCCAACACCCAGCGCCACAAAAAAATATGACGTTCCTCCCCCACTTCTGCCGACAGATACTAGGGTGGTATACAGCTAGACTTCGCCGCGAGTCGCGATTGTTATATCTGTACAAAGTTATCTGTACGAATTGGCAGAACAGCTTGGCGAAGCTGGCGGAAGGATTCAATGGGGCGATCGCTCGATCAATGGGGCGATCGCACCCTGCCCCGACAGCGCAAGATGCCCAACGCAACGCAATTGACGAGCTTTTTGGGATTTTTACCCCGAACCGAGGTTTTTATGGTTTCTACGACAGAAAAGTTAATCCACTACCCGATGGTAATTGGCGAAGAGCTAGTCAGCAGCGGCAGCCAGGACTTGATCGACCCTGCCACGGGCGAAGTCTTTGCAACCGCGGCGATGGGCACCACCGCAGACGTAGATCGGGCCGTGGCAGCGGCGAAAGCGGCTCAACCCGGTTGGGCTGCGCTGTCCTACGGCGAGCGCTGCGCCGCCATGATGAAATTTGCCGACCTGCTGGAAGCCAAGAGCGAGGAACTCTCCCACCTAGAAAGCAAGAACGCGGGCAAGGCGCTGAAGCTGACGATTAACGGCGATATTCCCTTCTCGGTTGACAATATTCGCTATTTTGCGTCGGTGGTGCGGCGGCAAGAGGGCGCGGCCGCTGGGGAGTATGTCGGCGGCTACACCAGCCTGCTGCGGCGGGAGCCGATCGGCGTGGTAGGCGCGATTACCCCGTGGAACTATCCGCTGATGATGGCGGTGTGGAAAATTGCGCCGGCGATCGCCGCTGGCAATGCCATCGTCCTCAAGCCTGCCCCCAACACGCCCACCACGACGATCGAGATGGCCAAGATCGCCCTGGAAGCGGGACTGCCCGCCGGACTGATCAACATCGTCACGGGCGGCGTGGAAGTTGGCGAAGCCATCTGCACCCACCTCGATATCGGCATGATCAGCTTTACGGGTAGCACTCGCACGGGCAAGCGCATCGCAGAACTCGCTAGCCCGATGATCAAGCGCGTCACCCTGGAACTGGGCGGCAAAGCACCCTTTGTGGTGTTTGAGGATGCCGACATCGAAGCCGCCGCCCACGGCGCGGTCGTCGGAGCCTACGTCAACTCTGGGCAAGACTGCACCGCCGCTACCCGAATGTATGTCCACGAGTCGGTGTTTGACGCATTCCTGGCGCGGTTTACGGAACTGTCGAAGCAGGTGAAAGTGGGCGACCCCTTTGCCGAAGGCACAGACATCGGCCCCCTCTCCAGCCAGGCCCAGTTGAACAAGGTGAAGGGCTACGTTGAAGAGGCCAAGCAGCAGGGACTTCAGGTGATTACCTGCGGCGACGTACCCGACAAGGGTTTCTACTTCCCGCCGACAATCATCGTAGATCCGCCGCAAACCGCCAACTGCGTCTGTGAGGAAATCTTTGGTCCGGTGGCGGTGGTGAAGCGCTTTTCGACGGAAGAAGAGGCGATCGCCCTGGCGAATGACACGCCCTACGGTCTCGCCGCAAGCTGCTGGACGCTGAACGTGCAGCGGGCCATGCGAATGGCAAAGGCCCTGCAAGCCGGAACCGTATGGATCAACGACCACCTGCCCATCGCCAGCGAAATGCCCCACGGCGGCTTCAAACAAAGCGGCTTTGGCAAAGATATGTCGCACTATGCGCTGGAGGAATACACCATCGTCAAGCACGTCGTTTTCGACATCACGGGCGACCAGCGCAAGGGCTGGCACTTCACCACCTTTGGCGAGGCGTAGCGGTCGATCCCCCCTCGCCCCCCTAAAAAAGGGGGGAACCGAGCTGCTTTCCGGAAGTCCCCCTTACCAAGGGGGATTTAGGGGGATCGGATCGGAGCTTGAGGTATCGGAGATCCCCCCTCGCCCCCCTTAGCAAGGGGGGAACCGAGCCGTCCGGAAGTCCCCCTTAGCTAAGGGGAATTGAGGGGGATCGGATCGGAGCTTGAGGTATCGGAGATCCCCCCTCGCCCCCCTTAGCAAGGGGGGAACCGAGCCGTCCGGAAGTCCCCCTTAGCTAAGGGGAATTGAGGGGGATCACAGCCGATATTGCCGAAACACCTCGCTGGCGGCGCGATGCACCAGCGAGTGGCGATACACCAGTGCGTTGAAATCATTGGCATAGCCGCCGCCGATGACGCAGGCGACCGGATAGCCCTGGGCGGCGCAAGTGCTGAGTACCTGCATCTCGCGGCGATAGAGGCCGCTATCCGTCAGGGCTAGCTTGCCGAGGCGATCGCCCACATGGGTATCCACGCCTGCGTCAAACAGAACCAAATCGGGCTGCACCTGCGACAGCAAATCGGGCAAATAGTCTGCCAGCGTCCGCAGATAATCGTCGTCTTCCACACCCTCTGGCAGCGGCACGTCTAGGTCGCTCTGCTGCTTAGTGCCGGGAAAATTCACTTCGCAGTGCATGGAAAAGGTGAACACGCTGGGGTCGTTTTGAAAAATGACCGCCGTGCCGTCGCCCTGATGCACGTCTAGATCGACGATCAGCACCTTTTTCACCAATCCCAGGTGTTGCAAGACGCGAGTGGCGATCGCCATGTCGTTGAAAATGCAAAACCCCGACCCAAAACTGGGGAAAGCATGGTGCGTGCCGCCCGCTGTATTGCAGGCCAGCCCATGCTCCAGCGCTAGCTTTGCGGTTAACACCGTGCCGCCTACGGCGATGCAGGTGCGGTTTGCCAGCGCCGGACTCCAGGGCAGCCCGATTCGCCGCTGCGCCCGCGCATCCAGCGTGCCTGCGCGATACTGCTGCACATAATCGGGCGTATGCACTAGCTCCAGCCAGTCCACCGGCGGCAGCTCCGGCGTGTGAAACTGGCTGGGATGGGCCACGCCATCTGCAACCAAAAGCTCCGAAAGCCGCCGGAACTTTTCCATCGGAAAGCGATGGCTATCGGGCAGGGGCGCAACATAGTCTGAATGGTATACCAGGGGCAAATCCACGCCGCAGGGAAGGAGTAAAATAAACGAACTTGTGTAGACGATCTCAATCGTGAGCCTCTGAGTTTTTATTCTTGCATTAGGCTAGGCTCAGAGCAGGGAAGCCGTGATCTAAAACGCCCATGAATGAGCCATTGCCAGATGCCAACCGAGCATCCAGCGGCAACCAACCCATCCTGTTTGAAACCGCGCTTCAGGCTGCCGATGCAGCAGTGTTGGCGGCCGCGTCCCGCCATTTGAAAAATATTGAAGTGGCCGTGCTAAAGGGCACATGGCACGGCTTTAAGTATGATGAGATCGCCGAAGAAACAGGCTACACGCCGGAATATATCAAACACGATGTCGGGCCAAAGCTATGGCAGTTGCTCTCCTCTAGCCTAGGGGAGCGCGTGAGCAAGACGAATCTCGTCGCAGTGTTGTCGCAGCGGGCTGCCCAGTCGAACGGCTCGGCTGTCTCGCAAAACGGCGCGACTCCCATCCCCTCGACAGCAGACAGGAGCGCGATCGCCCCTCCCGATCAAGCCCTGACTCAAGCCTCCACGGTTCGTCCGCAGGATCTCGACCCCCCGGTGGGGCTAGTAGCGCTCAATTCTCCGGTCTACGTCGAGCGCCCCCCGTCGGAAACCCGCTGCTATGACGAGATTTTGCGACCGGGTGCGCTGATTCGCATCAAAGCCCCCAGCCAGATGGGCAAGACTTCGCTGATGGTGCGCGTGTTGGAGCAGGCGCGGCGCTTGTCGGAAGGGGGCGATCGCCCAATCCACACCGTCGCCCTCAGTTTGCAGCAGGCAGACAGTCAAGCGCTCAACGATTTAGACGGTTTTCTCCGCTGGTTTTGTGCGCTGATTACTCGCAAGCTGCGCCTGCCCCATCGCGTTGAAGAATACTGGAGTCCCACCTTTGGCAGCAAGGGCAACTGCACCGCCTACTTTGAAGACTGCCTGCTGCCCGATCTGAATGCACCGCTGGTGCTGGCGCTCGATCGAGTGGATGACGTGTTTCTGCATCCGCAAATTGCCCACGACTTTTTTGCGCTGCTGCGGGCATGGTACGAAGAAGCGGCCTACGGCGACAGCGGCAATCCCCTCTGGCAACACCTGCGGCTGGTGATTGTGCATTCCACCGAGGTTTATTTGCCGCTCGATATTAACCAGTCGCCCTTTAACGTAGGGCTGGCAGTGGAGCTGCAAGAATTTACCCCAGCCCAGGTGATGGATCTGGCCCAGCGCTACGGGCTATCGCTTGCAGCAGCCGATCTGCAACAGTTGCAAGAACTCGTCGGTGGGCATCCCTACCTGGTGCATCGTGCCATCTACCACCTGGCGCGGCAAGACCTGACGCTGGATGAGTTTTGGCAAACGGCTCCGACCGATTCGGGCATTTACTCCAATCATCTGCATCGCCTGCTGCGGCAGTTGCAGGAACATCCTGACCTGGCCGCCACGTTTGACCAGGTGGCGAAGTCGTCTGCGCCTGTCGAGGTGGAGCAGATGCAGGCGTTTAAGCTCCGCAGCATGGGGCTGGTGCATCTTCACGGCAACCGGGTGGCGCTGAGCTACGGGCTGTATCGGCGCTATTTTGGCAATATGTCTCCACAACGCTAACGCGAGATTGCTCTGCAACGCTAACGCGACTGCCCAGCTAGATTATTTTCTCGCCGTGGCGTACAGTCAAAAAAGAGCCTCACAAACCCTTGGTTCAGCAATCCAAAATCGCCAATCCAAAATCGCAACCGCTTCCCGATCCAATTCTTCCCCTTGACCCATGCAACACCTGTCCCTAAGCGAAGGCGCACGGCGCGACTTTTTCATCTGTCTGGGCATCTGGCTGACGCTGGAACTCATTGCCTTTAGGCTAATGCCCGCCATTGGGTTTGATCACATCTCCTTCTCCCAGACCAATCCCTGGTTTTGGGCAAGCGTCGTCCTGGGAATGGGTGGCTCGTTCTTGCTTGCCTCTGCTAGCCGCCTTGTGGGAGCTTCCAGAGCCAGCACCAGCAAGGCCAAGCGCTGGGCGGGAATGCTGTCTGGGCGTTTGGTCAACTGGGTTGCGCTGGCAGGGGTTGCGTTTCCTCTGCTGATTGTCAGCATGAACCTGTTCTATCGACTGTTTGCTATCTTTACTAGCCAGGGCGATGGCGCAGTGTAGTGTCGGCTGTTTCTACGCAACGCGCTCGAAGTGTTCATATCGCTAATCTTCAGGTTGCGGGCACGCCAAAATCCTGCGTCCAGTAATAGCGCAGCTTGATCGTGCCGGGGTCGCTGGGCAAATGCACAAATCCAACGCCCATCTCCTGGAAGAACGGCGTGAGCAAATTGGCTCGATGGCCCGGACTCTTGATCCAGGCGTTCACCACGCTTTTTGGTGTGCTGAAACCTGCGGCAATGTTTTCGCCGCCGCTGCGATAGGCATAGCCCCCCTGCAAAAAGCGGTCAAAAACGGTGGAGCCATTGGATCCGCGATGGTCAAAAAAGTCGTTGCTGGCCATGTCCTGGCTGTGGGCTTGGGCGATCGCACTCAGCATCGGATTCAGCCGCAGCGGAGGCAGCCCGTATTGGCGGCGATAGTCGTTGGTCAGCGTCAGCACTTTCAGCGCAAAGCGATCGCCCGCATGGTCTGAAAAAGATCGCAGGGACTTTTGGGCAGAACGGGGACGAGAGGCGATCGCCAGACTCAGCCGATAGGACGAAACGCCCGATCTTGCCGACAGTTTCAGATAGTAGGTTCCGGGTTTGAAGGTGACCTTGGGCGCAACCGAGTCAGGGGTGGATAGGACGTGCGATCGCCCCACTGCTTTTCCTGTCTCATCGAACCACTGGGCGATCGCGCCCGCGCTCAGTTCAGACAGATCCAGCGTCACCCGGCTGCGACGAGCCACCCGCAGCCGAATGATATCCAGCGGGTTCCTGCCGCCCAGCCACCCGGAATACACCGTTCTACCGGACTCCCGACTGCGAAAGGGAGCCGGCCCAACGTCGCGAAATCCGTCTGTTCGTTGAGGGTAGCTACTCACTCCGAGACTCCTGATGCACTGCCAACGACCAGTGTTGCCTTCAGCACAGTCTGGAGTGTTCGGTGATTTTGTTGAACTTTATCAGCCGCTCACAATCGACTCGGTGCTTGTGCGGACTGAATTCTGGTTCATTTCTCGACTTCCGCTAAAAAAGACAAAAAAACAAGGGGCCGAAACCCCTTGTCTCTAGTTACCAAGCAGACCCAGCAAATCAAGCAAACGGTCGAGTCAGGCTCCTACACCGTCCACACTTCCCGTCCATTCACGCCATCGTCTGCCACAAAGAACAGTTGCCCCAGACCCGCCGACAGATTACCCGCTGCAATCAGGTTATTCAGGTTCGACGAAGTCGGCCCAGGGTTGATGTCCAGCGCCAACTCTGGCAAACCATTGCTATCCAGACGATAGAGTTCTCTGCCCGTAGCATTCGTCTCTGCGGTGAAGTACAGCGTGCCGCCAGCCACCACTAGATTGGCGGGCGACGAGCTATCTGCTCCAGGTACCAGATTATCGAGGGCGGTCACTTCCAATGCGCCTGCCGGGTCAGTCACCCACAGTTCCGTCCCTTCAGCGGAGGTTGTTGCCGTAAAGTACACCTTGCCCTCAAACACGGTCAAGTTATTTGCTGTAAACGTACCGCTAACGTTAGTCGAGACTCGCTCAGCGGTTCCATTGGTCAGGTTGACACGGGTTAATGAAGGAACAAGGCCTTCAACAGGATCTTCAAAAGAAGCGCTGAAATAGACGTATCTATTACCGCCCGACTCGACCACTGCCAAGCTCAGATTACCCGAAGCAATCGAGGCTTGATTCAGGTCACCGTCTACGTCGTAGGTAAACACAGTGCCGTTGGCAGCGATCCGCCGCAGTTCGCGGTTTTCGGTGTTCACTGCTTCGCTAGCGACAAAGAACAAATCGCCTCCAACCACCTTCAGGCTATCGACAAAGCGAGGCGAGAAGGATGGGCTGCCGATATTTTCCAGCAATACGGGATCGCTTGGGTTGGCAGTCGAAGCGTTGTTGATCCGGAACAGGAGTCGGGTGCCAACGCCCGTCCGGTTTGCGACGTAGTAAAGGGTATCGGTCGCCTGCACATAGACCAAGTTTTGGATGCTGTCGCCTGCATTGGCGATCGCCACTGGCGCACCACCGTTGCTGAAATAGAGTTGCCGTCCGACCGGGTTACCCGTGGGAGTCGCCAAGAAAAATAGGTTGTTTCCAGCCGCCGTCAGGTTGGTCGGAGAAGACGACAGGCCGGGCCCTGGAGCAATGTCTCCTACCAGCGACAGCGTACCCAAGGAACCGCCCGTCGGCTGCCACTTCCACAGTTCTACGCCCGTTTGCGTCGTGCTACCTGCAATGTAGACTGTACCGTTGACGTTCGCGATGCCAGTGATGTTAGTAAACGAGCCAACTTTGACGGTTGTGTTCAGCGTGCCTTCACTGCGCCATAGCCCCACGGGTGCGCCCGGAGTCCCGTCGGTTCCCGCGAAGAACAGCACACCATTCACGTCGGTCAGGAAGTTAGCGTTGGCATCGAGCGCCCCTGGGTTCACGTCGCGGACGATAATACCGCTCTCACGCTCGCCGAAGGCAGCCTCCAGGGTATAGGTTGAGGCATCGGTGGGGCCACCGGCCAAAACGCGCAGGAAGTAGGTACCTGGGCCAAGCGCCCCCCGCAAGGCCGAACCGCCGCCGGAGAGCGGGGTTGGGTTTCCTGCCTGGAAGAGTTGCAAGGTGATGTTGCCCGTAAAGTCCTTGAGGCGGGTCGCAAAGAAGTTCTTTGGCTCAGTCAGGGTAAACCGGAACACATCGACATCGCCTGCCCCCACAAAATCCTGATAGATGCTGGGATTATCCAGATCATTGCTGAGCGGCGTTAGGATGCCCGGTGAGAGCGGGTCGGTAATGGAGGTTGCATCTGCAAAGGTGTCGCCAAATTTGTCTTCGGGCGTGAGGACGGCTGTCAGCCTGTAGGTGGAGTTATTGCCTGGCCCGGCGGTCTGCACCAACACAAAATACTGACCGGGAGCAGCGTTGTTGAAGATAATCTGCTCGTTGCCGCCGGGGCCAGCGCCGCCCTGGAAAGCTAGGATCTGCTGGAACTGGTCAAACAGGGTGATGTTAAGGTCAGCGGTTGGTGCAATGTTGGTGAGGTCGATCTTCAGATCGCCTCCGATGGTTGTAGTAAAGGTGTAGTAGTCAACCGGGTCGCTGTTGCCCACATACTCCTGAACCGACGCTGGAAAAAAGCCAAACCCAGGAAATGCCGAGGCGCTGCCAAAGTCGTTGCCGCCTTGGTCGGGGGCGGGGCCGGCGTTCAGCGTCAGGTTATAGCGCGTATTGCCGCCTGGAACGGGGGTAGTTCGAACAAAGTAGGTGCCTGGATCAAGCACGCGCTGGAGACTGCGGGCTTCTGTGCCGCTGCCAGAGGTGCCCGTAAGCACGTTGCCGCTGGCATCCAGGAGCGAGATTTCGGCCCCAGCGCTGAAGGGCGTGAGGGTTGCGCCGACGGTCAATCGCTCGTCTATTGTAAAGCGGTAGATGTCCGCAGGGTCGGAGCGTCCAATGTATTCATCAACGCCTGTGGAACTCGTGAGGTTGCCGAGGTCGCGGGCGGTGTCCAGGGTTTCTCCGGCTGTATCGGGATTGAGGCTGAGGCGCATCCGATAGGCCCCCTGCCCTCTGCGCCAGAACACGCGGGCAAAGTAAGTTCCTGGATCGAGGTTCAGGTTGATGTTTTCGGGTTGGTTGCCTGGCCGGGTTGAGCGGGCGATGACTCGGCCATTGGCGTTTTGAAGCTGAAAGTTGAAGTTGGAGTTTCGGGGAATGTTAAAGACTTCGCCGTCAAAGCTGCTTCGCGCTCGAACCACGAAGCGGAAGAAGTCATCGCGATCGCTGCTACTCAGTGAATCTCGGAAGACTCTGGGGTTTGGCCCTACGTTAATTCGACGAGCGGTTCTCCGGGTATTGCCTGCATCTATCGCCATGGTCTCTGTGGGTAGTATTAGACAATGGCTAGGTTGCCCAAATCATTACCAGAAGATATCGTTAAAATTATTGAACTTTGAAAGGGGGACGTAAGGTAAAGTTTGGTACTTATGCTCTTGCGATAACTTTCTCGTAATTTTCTCGAATGTTTATGGTGTTTTGCCTAAGCGTCAAGCACGAGAGCCTGGAAGGTGGGGGTCTGGTGCAGGGTGTTGAAGTCGGGATCGGTTTTGGCGATCGCCCGATACAGGTCATTCAGCGCGATCGCCCGGTTCAAGCAGTCCAGCGCTGTTTCAGAGTCTCCCAGCAGCGCATGACAGCAGGCCAGGTTGTAGTGGAATAGGGCATTGTCTGGCTCTAGGGCGATCGCGTGGGTATAGCAGTCGATCGTGTCTTCATAGCGCTGAAGTTCGTAGAGCAGAGAGCCGCGATCGCTCCACAGGCTGGGGTCGGACTCGTATCGCTGCAAAGCGTCGTCGAAGGATGCCAGCGCGGCCTGTGGCTGTTGCAACTGCTTGAGGGCCAGGGCCCGCCCGTGGTAACCGCCATAGAAGTCTGGCTCTAGGGCGATCGCCTGGTCGTAGGCAGCGAGGGCTTCGGCGTAGCGCTCTGCCTTTAGGAAGATATTGCCCTTGGTCTGCCAGGGTTCGTAGCGGTGGGGCGCACTTTTGATGGCCTGGTCGCAGAGGGCGATCGCCCGGTCATAGCGCTGCTGCTCGACCAAATAATTCAAATACTGGGCTGAGGCGTGAAATCGATCCAGGCTGGGGTCGCGTTTTCCTGTGCTGCCGCCCCAATAGTGAGCCGAATTTTGAAACTGGGGCGATCGCCGCATGACGATAGCAGTAACGGCCAGCGCCCCCAGCAGCAAAATCGTGCCCCACTGCCGAAAGAGCGAATAGCCCAGCCAAGACAACTCCGCAGGCACGCCCAGCCAACTGGCGATCGCGTCTACTCCATCCCACAGCGCCCGGTTTGCCGCTGGCACGGTCCACAAGATCCCAAACAGCGCAATCATGCTATACCGACTCCAGCGATTGACCTGGTGGCGCAGGGTTTCGGGCAGCCAGGGTTCTAAAATTCCGTAGCCATCCAGCGGCGGTACGGGCAGCAGGTTGATCAGCACCCCTGCAACTTCTAGCGTGACCAAAAACGCCAGCGCAGCCCAGAGCGGACTGAAGGGGAGGGGCGATCGCAGCAAGTCAGGCAGACTCCAGCCACCCGTCGGGCTGGCGGGTGCCCAGTCCAGCCAAAATGGAAGCGCCAGCACCAGCGCCACCAGCGCCGTCATCAGCGGCCCCGCAAGCGATACAGCACTTTTCCAAAGCCGCCCCCGCAGTTTGGACGAGTCGATATACACTGCTGCGCCGGGCAGGGGAATGCCGCCCAGCATCAAAAAAATCAGCGGCATCACCAAGCTAGTGCCCACGTCGGTATACCTTAGCGGATTCAGGGTCAGATAGCCTTTGTCTTTGACCGAGCGATCGCCCCCCCAGTAGGCCACCAGCGCATGTCCAAACTCATGCAGGCACACCGACGCAATCCACACCACAAAGACAAACAGCGCAACGATTAACATTGGAAATCTCAGGGTTATGGGGGCGGGGAATAGAGCGTGAGCGCCGAACCTCCCTCTCTAGGATGCCCTAGTTTAGAGGTTAGGGGTTTAGAGGTTGGGGGTTCAGAGGTTGGGGACTGTTGCGCGGCTGCGCCGACCATCGGGATCAGACATCGCGCTGGAGCAGGACACAGTGAGCATTGCCCCTGATGTGATAAATCTAGAAGTCGTCAGCAGGCTCTCTCTTCAGCTACATCCGCATCTGTCCCCACAATCTATACCCACCGTTGTCGCCTGCTTTCCCTCATTCCTATTCTCGATTCCAATCCCTCCTATGGCTTCTGAGGAAATCTTGCGTCTCGCCAAGGCTGGCGACCCAACCGTGTTGACCAGTCTGCTCAACCATGTGCTGAAACCCTACGGCGTAACGGCAACTGTGGTGCGGCACGAAATTCGGCTGGAGATTCAGCTTTTAGCATCGCACCCGGTAGAAGAAACGACCGTGACTCAGTTGGTGCATCAGGTCATTCGCCAGCTCGATATTCCCTATATTCCAACGGTGGCGATCGCCCTTGCTCCAGACGCACCCCGGCATTCTTCGCCAGAAACCTCGCCGTCTCAGGAACCGCAGAGGAACCGGACACAGACAAACTGGACACAACCTGCGCCCCATAACTCGGTAGCATGGAGGCAAGACGAGGGCGGACTATCTATTCCTGAGCCCATTTCTGAACCAACTACCGATCTTCCGTCCCAGCCTGCCGCTCTTTCCCCAGCACTTTCCCCCATGTCTGCGACTCAAACGCCCGACTCTCAGGGGCATCCCGACCCTGCAACTGATTCCATCGATCTGGATGCAAGCTTGAACGTCTTCCCACCCCCTGGCGAACCGCTTTTTGAAGAGGGGCCATTTGAAGCGGGCCCGGTTGCCTCATCGGATGCAATGTCTCCGGTTTCAGTGCCATCCGCAGTGCCGCCAGATGTTCCATCTGCACTGCCATCCGCAGTGCTATCAGAGGAAGCGCCCCAATCCGATCTGTGGCAGCGGCCGGAAGCAGTCATTTTCGTTGCCTATTTGATTGCGGTGATCATTTGGCAACTCTATGTGGATTTAACTGCTGACGCGGCAAGCCAGAAATCGGGCTGGACAGCGACAGCGCTGGCCCGGCGACTCGGCACCAGCCGCACCACCCTCAGCCGCCGCAAGTATCAAGAAGATTTCTCCGCATGGACGCAGAGCCTCGACCCCGACGGGCTGGCGTGGATGTACGTGGGCCCGCGCTTTAGCCCGGTGTTAGGCGTTGACGTTCCGCCCTCAGGGCCGCGCTAACCTGTTCATATTCTGCGACCAGCTTGTCGATCTGAGCGGTAATTTCATCGGGGGTGCTTTGGTGAGCGGTGTCTTCTAGATAGCGACACAGCTTTGAGAGGCGGGTGGCTCCCACCACGGCGCTGCTGGACTTGAAGGTATGAGCCGTCCGCATGATGGCGCTAGTGTCGAGCATTGCGCCTGCGTTGCGGATGCTGGCGACCATCTTGGGCGCTTCGATGAGGTAGCAGTCGATCAGTTCTGTAAAAATCGCGGCAGCCTGGTCGCCCATGTCCGCGATGAAGCTGTTGATGAACCGGGCATCCAGAGGAGAAGACTGGGAAACAGGTTGGGCGATCGCCCGTCGGGGGCATTTCTTCAGCAGGGCTGAGAGCTGATCGAGCCGAATCGGTTTACTGATGTAGTCATCCATGCCCGAAATCAGGCAATCTTCGCGATCGCCCATCATAGCGTTTGCCGTGACCGCGACGATGTAAGGCAACTCCTCAGACGGTAGGCGATCGCGCAACATCCGGGTCGCCATGATGCCATCCACCTCTGGCATCTGTACGTCCATCAGGACAACATCGTAGGTTTGGCGCAAAACGGCTTCGACTGCTTCCGTTCCGTTGGACACCACATCCGCATGGTAGCCCAACTGCTGAAGCATTCTCAGCAGCACTTTCTGGTTCACTAGGTTGTCTTCGGCAATCAGAATTCGCAGATCACTGTCTTTTTCTGAGTGAACGTCGCCATCCAAACCTAGCTCATGGGTGTTGTCTAGGGCAGAACCAGCACCAAGAGAATCGCCAGAATGCACCATACCAGAGGGAAAATGCGGAGTTGCACCGAAATAGTTGCTTAACATGGCATAAAACTGAGACTGTTTAACGGGCTTGGCCAACCGTGGGATAGCAATCGCCCTACTAGAATGCGTTAGGGCGTAGCGAGCCGACTGAAGAGAACGATCGAGACGAGTCAGGAATACAAGCGGAATGGTTTTGCAACCCGGCAGTTGGGAGATTTCATCAACTAACGCGCTGCCGGAATCAGTGGAAAGATGGGCTTCTAGCACGATCAGATCTGGGCGATCGCCCTGCGGTGCAGCCTGCCGGAGATAATGGAGCGCCGCCTCACTGCTGCCCACTGCCACGACCCGCAGCCCCAAAAACTCTGCCTGATGAACTAAATTTTCGCGGTGAATGGTCTGGCTGTCTACCAATAAGAGCGATCGCCCCTCAAACGGGCTGCGATAGTCAACCGACACGCTGGCTCCAGCACAGGATCGAGTGACAAACGAAAAATAGAATGTAGAGCCAACGCCCACTTCGCTCTCCATCCACAGCCGCCCTCCCATAAGCTCCGCAAGCCGCTGGCTAATGGCCAATCCCAACCCTGTCCCGCCGTAGGTGCGGTTAATCGAAGAATCGCCCTGCAAAAAAGGCTGAAACAGGCGATCGAGCCGATCCGTGGGAATGCCAATGCCTGTATCTTTGACTGCCAGTCGAATTGTGCAGGTTGGCACCCCCGCCTCTTCGGGCACGGCACTCAAATGGATGCAGTGGGCACTGACCGTCACCGTCACCTCGCCCTGTGATGTAAACTTCACGGCATTGCTCAGCAGATTGACCAGCACTTGCTGCACACGGGTCGAGTCGCCAATCACCCAGTCGGGCACCTCTGGTTCAAACAGGCAGCCTACCTCTAGGTCTTTTTCCAGCGCCTTTGGCATCACCAGGTCAATGGCACACTCCACGCACTGTCGTAGGTTAAAGGTTTCCAGATCTAGCTCTAGCTTGCCCGACTCGATCTTGGAGAAATCCAGAATGTCGTTAATGATTTTCAGAAGCGTTTCGCCGCTGCTGCTAATGGTCTGGGCAAATTCCTCTTGCTGAGGCGTAAGGGGCGTACTCAACAGCAGAGATGACATGCCAATGACCGCATTCATTGGCGTGCGAATTTCGTGGCTCATGGTGGCCAGGAACTCGCTCTTGGCCCGGTTTGCAGTTTCGGCATCGCGCCGAGCCTGTTCTAGCGCCTTGTTTTTGATCATAAGTTCCTGGCGCTGCTGGGTTTCTTGCTCCAGCAGTTGGGCTTGGGCCAGGGCAATGCCCAGTTGGGCTGCAACCGCCTCTAGCAGGTCAATTTCGTCTTCGCTCCAGCGCCGCAGGCGATCGCACTGATGCAGGCAAATCGCGCCGTTGGGTTCACCTTTGTAGGAGGTGCGAACTGCCAGCATGGATCGGATCTTCAGCGCTTGCAGCAGCGGATGCAGATTGCTCAGCAGCGGTTCACACAACACGTCTCCAGAAGCCACCGCCTGATCCTGCGCCATCATGGTTTGAGCATGGAGGTTGCCTGTAATCGGTACAGATTTCATCACATGCTCAAATTCGTACTCTGGCTTCAGATAGGTCGCTACGATAGGAATTTCTGGCTCCGGCTCTGCAACGTAGGTATGAATCAGCACCCGGCTGACGCGAAACGTCTGCCCAATCTGCGTTGCAGCGGTCTGGAAAATCTGCTGCGGATCGAGACTTTGGCGGATTTCCTCAGTGATTTGCTGGAGCAAGAGGGTTTTTTGAAGATGCCGCTCCAGCGCAGCTTCGGCCAGGTGGCGCTCAGTAATGTCCAGCAGTACACCTTCTATGACTAGATCCTTGGCCTCTTCAACCACCTGCGTTTTTTCGTAGACCCAGCGCAGGCTGCCATCCCGGTGAATCAGCCGATATTCTAGGGTGTAGGGCTGGCCTGCGCGAGCGCGGCTCAGGACAACTTGAAACAGGCGATCGCGGTCTTCAGGATGCACGATGCTGGCGTAGTGCCGCCCCTGGTTGTTCAAAAAATCCTCTGCGGGATAGCCCGTCAAGTCGGCGATCGCCTCGCTGATAAACTCAATGACCCAGCCAAACTCTGCCTCGCGCTGGGGGCCGTAGCGGGAGCGAAACACCACCCCCGGCAAATGCGAAACCAGGGAGCGAAACCGCTGTTCGCTCTGGGCGAGCGCTTCCTGAGTCTGTTTGCGGCTGGTAATATCTTGCGCCGTGCCCAGCAGTTGCACCAAATTGCCCGCGTCATCTCGGCTAAAGACGGTCTGACGAGACTGCAGCCAGCGCCACTCGCCACTGGCATGACGCAGCCGAAACGTCACCTCCACTCCTTGTCCAACAGAATCTTGCTGCAATTCCTGGATGCTGCTGCGGAGCAAGGGCAAGTCGGATGGATGGACGAGCGATCGCAATGCTTCCGAATCCATTTCATAGACCTGATGGGCAGGGTAGCCCAGCATCTCGGAAACCCGGCGATTGATAAATCGAATTCGCTTCGCGTCTACGGCATAGAGATAGAGCAGATTGGGTGTGGTTTCCAAAATCTGCTGAATGAACCGCTGATTCTCCTGCTGAGTTGCGTCGGCCTGCTGACGCTGACGGAGGCTGCACTCCCGCTCAACCAGCTCTTGGCGCAGTCGTTCGTTTTCTGCCAGCAGGTCTGCAAGGTGCTGCTGCGATGCCAGCCCCATCTCAGCCTGAGCAGACCCTGAGTTTACCTCTAGTAGTAGCTTCCTGGGTTCTGGATAGTCTGGCATTCGGCTCCTTACCACTCATTTCTCCGCATAAGGTCTTGGCAGGTCTGGGCGATCGCCCTCTCATAACGCCTGCAAAAACTTTCCAACCGTTCAAACCTGTCTAGGGATTGAACGCCTTGGCCATGTCTAGCTTTGCTACCGTTAGAGACTTCCACAATCAGGCTTTCAATCAGAAGGATGCAAAAACAGCTTTAAGAAGTGGTTCTCAAAAAACGGCTTTAACAAAGTATCTAAAAGAAATACTAGCGGCCCTGTGCAAATACAGCCAATTTTCCCTGAATCTCACCATCTTTGGATGATCTAACCCCCTCTAGAGTTCCACAAAACTGTTTTGCCTTAACTCTTACTCATCGCTTCTTCATCAAAGAAAGCTGAAATTAAAGCACATACAGCGCTTCCGAAGCCAGTTCCCCAGTCAGTAAACTCAGCAAGGGGGCCCGAAAGCTGCGTTTTTCCAGGGCAGTCTTCCACACCTCACTAGGGCAGGAGATGCCGCTAGGAATCCCCAACCCCTTGGGAAAGAGGAGTGCAGAGCAACGCCGTCCATAAAGAAGAGTGCAGAGAAGCAAAGAGTGCAGAGCGATCGCCCCACACTCTCCCCAAGCCCTACAATTCTAATTCTGCGACTTCACGAAAACAGCGATTCAGACGAGGCTTAGGAAGCAGCCTCTTCTCCTGCTGTGTCAGGAGCCTCAAACTTATAGCCTACACCACGTACAGTTTGAATTAGATTGGGCTGCTGGGTGTCAATTTCAATCTTCTTGCGGATTTGCCCGATATGAACATCAACCACCCGCTGATCGCCCACATACTCGTAATCCCATACTTTTTGAATCAACTCTGCCCGCCGCCACACGCGACCGGGGTGACTCGCCAAAAAATGCAGCAAATCAAACTCCAGCGCCGTTAGCGGCACCATCTCGCTGTTCAGCGTCACCTCACGCCGTACCGGATCGATGGATAATCCGTTGAACGTGAGGCACTGCTGCTCCGCTGCTGTGACCGGGCGCTGCCGTTTCAGAATCGCCTTTACACGCACCTCTAGCTCCGCCAAACCAAACGGCTTGGTGAGATAGTCATCCGCGCCCTTAGAAAACCCGTGGATTTTATCAGCCTCGTCAGCGCGACTGGTCAGCATCAACACAAACACACCCGTCCGGCTCTGCATCTCTTGACAAAGCGTGTAGCCTGTTGCGTCTGGCAGGTTGACATCCAAGATCACCAGGTCGGGATTGAACTGTTCAAAAATCGCCATTGCCCCTTTGCCATCTTCGGCGGATTCGACCTGATAGCTGTGGGTGGAGAGAAAACGATGCACCAGCGTACGAATGTGACGGTCATCGTCAACGACAAGAATCTTGGCTGAAGCCATGACTGTAACCTTGGGTCGATGAATAGAGGGACGTTGAGTGAAATTGTAAATGTAAACCCTAAACTGAAACTTTTGGATCAAGAGCGAATAAAGAAGCAAGCCAGAGCGGGTGGGTAGATTCTGGTAGTCCACTGGCCAGCCCCAGCGCCAGTCTCCGCCATGCCCCTACTTACATTAAGCAGCCCCAAAAAAACGTATCCGCATAGAAATCTGTAGTAGTCGCAAATAGTTGCACTTAAGCGTAAAACAAATTTTGTTGATTATGTGAGGGATTATTGTGAGGACATTAAAGATCCGCTATGGATAGGCGCGGGCTTGCTAGAGATTGCCTCGGAGAGAAGGGGCTTGTATTGTAGACGCATTTGCCTGGTAGAACCGGGTGGCTACACTAAGGAATCATGGGGGTGGGACGAGGGAAGGGAGATGCAGGTAGAATTTAAACCTGACCTGATCAGTTTAAGCACAAAAACCGGGGCGATCGCCAGTCGGAGCGTTGCTGTTTAACTCAGAAGTGTTCAACTCAGAAGTTGAGGGTAGTGTGGGTTTAGCACCAGTGAACTCAGGAGCAGTGGATTCAAGAGCTATAGTTTAAGTAGTTTAAGTGGCATCTCGAAGTTCAGTGACATCCTGAAACTCTAGTGTTAGACCATAAGTGGTAGACCACAATTGTTTGACCATCGTGTTTGAATCATGTGTTTGACTCATGGGTTTGACTATTGGATGCTGGATACTTGACCCAGATGCCTGACTACAGTGAGTGGCTCTGGGACAGGCAGCCTGTAATCGGTGACTAAATAGATAACTGGGAATTGTTAGCGCTGGAGCAACCCAAGTGCTTGTCAGCAGCATAGATTCAGCAGGAGTGCCTGACTAAACCTGGCGTTCAGTACTCAAGGTCAAACGATAATGGTCGAACTGTGCCTAAGCCTGAGACTTGCAACCCGGATAAAGGAGAACTGGCCCTGGGCAAGTTCTCGATCTGATGCTTTTCCGCTGTCTGCTGCTGACTGCTATCTGAACCTTGCTGCCAATCATTTCTGAAACGAAATTGATTGTAATATTAAGCTCCGTCAATTTTTTGCACTAAGGCCGCGACTGATACTATTCATCATAAACGACGATTCATAATCAATTATCGTGGGGATTCGGCTGGAGGGCACGAATGGAGGACATGAGCCACTACGAAAGACTGGGTGTAGACGAAACAGCGACGTTTGAAGAGATTCAGGCGGCGAAGGCGCGTTTGACCCAGGAGCATGAGGGCGACCCACGCACACTAGAGGCGATTGAAGCATCCTACGATGCAATCCTGATGGATCGGCTGCGACAGCGACAGGAGGGCAAGATCAAGGTGCCCGATCGGATTCGCTTTCCTGAACGGACTGCCGAGCCACCGCCAGATTTTGCGCCTGCTGTGCCCAGCCCTTCCCCCAATTGGCTTCGGCAGTGGATTGACACACCCAGCCGCGCCGATATTCTTTGGCCAGGCGGATTGTTGCTAGGGGCAGGGCTGCTTGGCCTTAGCTCACCGTCTCTGGCGCTGGCGCTGGGCGTAGGGATTAGTATTTTCTTTTTGAACCGCAAAGAGCATAAGTTTGGACGAGCATTTCTACTGTCGCTGGCAGGGCTGCTGCTGGGCGTGCTGCTGGGGATGGCGCTGGTGGAGGCGATCGCCCCCCAGCTTGCCCAGATTAACTTGGGCGGGCCTAGCGCCGCCGCTATGATTGCCCTGTTTATCCTCTGGCTGATCAGCAGTTTCCTGCGCTAGCGGTTCCCAGCGCTAAAGTAGGTGTCGCTGCCTTGCCCAATCTCACTCTGTATTCTCGATATTCCACTACGCTAGCGGTTCCCAGCGCTAGAGTAGGTGTCGCTGCTGCCTGCATTTTGCCAGGCGATGTCTTTCCGAACTGTGCTTTCCCAGCCTGCGTGTTGCACGATCACGTCAAGGGCTTCGGCGAAGTTATTCACAATCCAGTCGGGCTGGTGTTTGCTGAGCTGAGTGCGATCGCGGATGCCGCTGAGTACGGATACAACAGGGATGCCGTGGGCCTTTGCTGCGGCGACGTCGGCTTCGGTGTCGCCGATCATCCAGTTTTCTGCGGGGGGCAGTTCGCTGAGGGCCCGCTGCATTAGCAGGGGCTTGTCCTGCACGTCAGTCGTTTTGACGTAATCATTGCTGAGACAGTAGCGGCGATCGCCCCCAAAGAATCGTCCCAAATTGCACCGCTGAAACGCCTCGTCTAGCTCGCTGGTGCGTCGCATGGTCATCACCGCCAGATCAATGCCCGCCTGCTGAATGCGCTCTAGAGTTTCTACTGCGCCTGGAATGGGCGTGTCGTAACTCAGGTAGGGAGGCGTGTGAACCGTGTTTCGCCGCATCCGGGCAAAGTCTTGAGCCTGTAGCTCGTCCAGACCGGACATTTGACCAATTTGGCGCTCTGGCACCTGCGATCGCTTGAGTTGCCAAAACTCCGCCTTAGACAATCGCTTGACCGTCTGCCCCGGACGGCGCACCTGCTCCAGGCAAACCTGATAGACCTGGTAATAGCGCTCCGACACGTCCATGATGGGCCCATCAAAATCTGTGATGATTCGTAATTTTTTTTGAACCATTGCTCTGTTTTATGAACTTTAATTACAGATTAGCCCGAAGAAGAGGGAATCGGGTAACCTCTTTGAGTATTTATACTCTCTTGCTAAATCCTAATCAAAAACAATCAAAAGGGCCAGTCTTCGCGTAGTTTGGAGACTGGCCTTTTGATAAGAGGCTCTCGTAAGAGGTTCACCCTTGGTTATCAGGGCAGATAAAGCAGGGGACTATTCCCTCGCCTGCCATTCTGGGCTGAGGCGACGGAAGTTGAAATCGATAGCGGCGGGATGGCAACTGATGCAAGAGCCAAAGGAGAGGGGTTCGGGCAGCTCTACGCCGGGATGGAGCGCTCTCATATAGCGGGATTGGGCAAACCGAGAGGGAACGGTTTCGTTTTGCACAATGGAGCGCGAAGAGGCACGCACATAGTTCCACATGATGCGACGGGCAGGGTCTTGCAGTGGGGTGATGACTGTGCCGTAGTGCTGGGGCGTTTGCAGAATGGCCGCCCAGGATTGCAGCGGCATCACCTCCGGCGGCGGGGCAAAATGGCAGCCGGAGCAGTTTTGGAAATAGAGTCGCTGTCCAAGCTGGAGTTGTGTGGGCACGACATCGACGGTGCCGATTTCGACCGTGTTTGCCGGAGGGGTGGCGGCGATCGCCCGCTCCGTTTCCTGTGCCCCACCTACCTGCGACAATCCCCAGCCCAGGCTGAGGCTCCAACCCAAGACCAGCGCCAGCACAAGCGATGTCCGCCTGGCCCGGCTCAGGAAACGGCGAGAGCGGGATGAGATCGACTGAAGAAGCTGCTGGATTGCCATGAGGTCTCTCGAACACTAGAAATTGAAAGAAATTAAAATTTGGGAGTTTTGGGCTTGGGAGTTTTGGGCTTGGGAGTTTTGGGCTTGGGAGTTTTAGCCAAAGGTGGGCTGTGGCTTGGGCGCATCCCCGTTATGCAAGTTTGCCCTCATCCTCCAGCCCCTTCTCCCTTTTTGGGAGAAGGGGGGCCGGATTGGAAGTCCCTCTCCTACTTTGGGAGAGAGGATGAGGGTTACAAAAGTGGGATACACCCTGTGGCTTGAGTATAGATAGACGGACGGAATGCGGAAATAGATCCCTGAAACCGAACTCCCTGAAACCGAACTCCCTGAAACCGAACTCCCTGAAAACAAATCCCTACAGTTCCCCAAAGTCAACGCCTGGAACCCAAACCTCTGACGGGTCATTCTGTCATGAATTCCCAACGAATGGATGCTTTTTTGGGGTGGTTTTGAGCGGGCGACAGAGGGGCGATCGCCCTTTTATCAAGCGTTTCAGCCCATTTACGCGACCGGATCACCGGGTAGCATTCGTCTGGCTGGGTGAGGCACGTTTTGAGTTACATGCCGTAATGTATTGGCAGCGATGTCACTCCGGCAAGCAAGCGCTGCGAAACTTGTCTGGGATTTGATTTTGCTGGCCTGTTGATTAACCTGTTCTATCGGAACCTTGAGGTAGCCGGAGATGCTGCCAACGGTCTTCACCTGTTTGACGGAATTGCTTGACGGAATTGCTTGACGGAATTGAATGTTAATTGGACGTAATTTGACCTAAGGGAATCAAGGAGTTTTGCCGAAATGGATTGCAGCCACGTTCAGTTTTGTATACACGACTCCTCTGCACAGACCGCTGCGGCCCGCGAGATCGACCTGCACCAGCTTCAGGATTTGTTTAACGTGACGGCATTTTGGGCGCAAAACCGACGCATCGAAGACCTGGCCACGGCGATCGCCCACAGCAACCCAATTGTGACAGCCTGGGATGGCGATCGCCTCATTGGGTTCTCTCGCGCCACATCCGACGGCGTGTATCGCGCCACCATCTGGGACGTGGTGATTCACCCTGACTATCAGGGCGCAGGGCTGGGCCGCAAGATGGTGGAAACGGTGCTGATGCATCCCCATGTCAACCGGGCCGAGCGCGTTTATCTGATGACCACCAACGAGCAGCGGTTCTACTCTCGCATCGGTTTCGAGGAAAACCAGACGACGACGATGGTGCTATTTAATCAGCCCGTGTCGCAGGAGGGGCTGCCTGCTATGGTCTACATGGCCGAAGTCTCAAAGGAGGAGTCCTAGAGGCATCCTCAGGGAGGTGTCCCCAAAGTCTCTAGGGCCAGGGATTCGGGCGATCGCGGTTCAAGACTCCAAAGCTCGCCATAGGCGACTAAATTTGACCAGATTCAGGGAAAATTTAGGGAAAAGGCGCACCTTCTTGGATAAGTGCGCCTTTTGTCACTATTAGGAGTAGTCTCGTTAGGAGTAGTCTCGATCGGGAGTAGTCTTGGTTAAGAGTCGTCTCGCGCTTCTCGTCGAAGTCCCGGTTCCCGTGGAAGGCGCTGTCTAGACAAACGCCTTGCACTTGGATTGTCCGCGAATTGCCCATCTCGCACCCTGGCTAAATCGGGCACAGCAGGGGCAGGAGAAAGCGCTACTTGATGACGCTACTTGATGAACAGCATTTCCTGATACTTGGGCAGGGGCCACAGGTCGTCTGCCACCTCGTCCTCCAGCGCATCGGCATAGCCGCGCACCCGATCCATGAGCGGACGCAGGGTTTTAGCGCAATACTGCATATGCTCCTCGGTGGTGGCGAAGTCATGAACAGCAAGGGCGCTGCTGAGTTCGCCGACGGTGGTCATCATTTTGCTAGTCAGGTCAGAGATTAGCTCGACGTTGGCGGTTTCAAAGGGCAGCCCGATGGTTTTCAGGCTGGCGATCGCCCCCGCAATCTCCGACAAATGGCGCAGCACAGCGGGATAGATTAGCGTCTTCGTCATGCTAATCACCAGCTTGGCTTCCATATCGATCACGCGGATGTATTGCTCCGAATAGGTTTCAAACCGGCTTTCCAGTTCTTTCTCCGACAGCACACCAGTTTTGACAAACAGTTCCTTGATGGATTCTGTTTTCAGCATGGGCAGCGCGTCGGCCGTCGTGGGCAGGTTCAGCAAGCCCCGCTCCTCTACCGCCATCCGGTGCCACTCAGCAGAGTAGCCGTCGCCGCCAAACACCACCGCACCGTGCTGCTCCATCACCTCCTTGAGGATGTTGTAAGCAGCGGCATCGAGGGATTTGCCCTCGCCCAGCTCGGCTTCTAGCCGATCGGCAACCCAAGTGAGGGAGTCGGTCAGGATGGTGTTCATGGCCACCAGCGGGCCCGACACGGACTGGTTTGACCCAACAGCACGAAACTCGAAGCGGTTGCCCGTGAAGGCAAAGGGAGAGGTGCGGTTGCGATCGCCCGGATCTTTGGGAAACTCCGGCAGCGTGTCGATGCCCAAGTTCATCAGGCCAGGTCGCATTGACCCCTGCACATCGCCATTTTTGATCTGCTCATACACGTCTTCAAGCTGCGAACCCAGATACACCGAGATAATCGCAGGCGGCGCTTCGTTTGCGCCCAGGCGGTGGTCGTTGCTGGCCGTCGCCACGACAGCCCGCAGCAGCGGCCCATACTGATGCACCCCGCGAATCACCGCGCCGCAAAACAGCAAAAATTGCAGGTTTGCATGGGGCGTGTCGCCCGGATCGAGCAGGTTGCCCTGGGTGGCATTGCCCACCGACCAGTTGACGTGCTTGCCAGAGCCGTTGATGCCCGCAAACGGCTTTTCATGCAGCAAACAGACAAACCCGTGCTTCTTCGCCGTATTTCGCAGCAGGGTCATGGTCAACTGCTGGTGGTCGCTGGCCACGTTCGCCGCCTCAAAATAGGGCGCAATTTCAAACTGACCCGGAGCCACCTCGTTGTGTCGCGTCTTGGCCGGAATGCCCAGCCGATACATCTTTTCCTCCACGTCCTGCATGAACACCTGCACCCGTTCAGGAATCGCGCCAAAGTAGTGATCATCAAACTGCTGTCCCTTGGCAGCGGGCCGGCCAAACAGAGTACGCCCCGCCAGCAGCAGGTCAGGACGGCTGTGGGCAAAGTGGGCATCCACCAGGAAATATTCCTGCTCTGCACCGCAGCTAGAGTTTACGGGAGCCACGTCGGTATGGCCGAGCAGTTTCAAGAGGCGAGTGGCCGCCTTGCTCATGGCCGCATTCGACCGCAGCAGCGGCGTTTTCTTGTCCAGCGCCTCGCCCGTCCAGGAAATGAACACCGTGGGGATGCAGAGGGTCGCGCCGTTGTCCGTTTCCATGATGTAGGCAGGACTGGTGACATCCCAGGCCGTGTAGCCCCGTGCCTCAAAGGTGGAGCGGATGCCGCCGTTGGGGAAGGAGGAGCCATCGGGTTCGCCCTGCACCAGCACCTTGCCCGTAAATTCAGTGATGGCCGTGCCGTCGGATTGCAACGAAATAAAGGCATCGTGCTTTTCCGCCGTGATGTTGGTCATCGGATAAAAGACGTGGGCGTAGTAGAGCGCTCCTTTGGAGATAGCCCAGTCCTTCATGGCGGCGGCCACGATACCTGAAATTGACACATCCAGCTTGCCGCCCGTCTGGATGGTGTGTTTTAGCGAGCGAAACACTTCCTTAGGCAGGCAGGCCTGCATTTTGTTGAGGGTGAACACGTCCACCGCCCACAGGTCTTCTAGGCGGCTGGGCACCTTGGGGGCGACGGGCTGGCGTTCGGTGATTTGACAGATGGTTTGAAACCGTAGCTCGTTAGCACTCATACAGCAATGTACCTTGGTTTGTTTGAAGGTGAGTTGAACAGTCAGCGGGGCTGGAAATCTCTTCAGCCCCAGAGCGTCTCTGCTGGTTTCTGGGGACTGAACAGTTGCAGAAAAATCAGAAAGGCGATTATTAGAAGGTAATCAGAAAGGCATTGGCATTGAACCTGCATTGAACCTGCATTGAACCTGCATTGAACCTGCATTGAACCTGCATTGAATTTGAACTTGCATTCAAGGCGATAGGCGCGTGCGTCGATCATCGCTGCTAGTAAACGTGGGGCACGAAGAACTGCTCGTTGCGGGGCGATCGCACGTAGTCGTGGGGCGCAATCTGGCGGGGCGGCAGTTCCATTTGCTCCGGTGTCATGTCTACATAGGGAATCTTGGACAGGACATGGTGCAGGCAGTTGAGGCGGGCCCGCTTTTTGTCGTCCGCTTCGACCGTGAACCACGGCGCTTCGGGAATATTGGTCTTGGCAAACATTGCATCTTTGGCCTGGGAATATTCCACCCAGCGATCGCGCGATTCTAGATCCATCGGACTCAGCTTCCAGCGCCGCGCCGGATCGAGCGTCCGCGACTGAAACCGCCGCTCCTGCTCTTCATCGCTGACGGAAAACCAGTACTTCAGCAAGATAATGCCGGAGCGCACCAGCATCCGCTCAAACTCTGGGCAAGAGCGCATGAATTCCTGGTATTCCTCATCCGTGCAGAAGCCCATCACCCGCTCTACACCCGCCCGGTTATACCAACTGCGGTCAAAGCAGACGATCTCGCCCGCCGCAGGCAGATGGGCGACATAGCGCTGAAAATACCACTCGGTCTTTTCGCGATCGCTCGGTGTACTCAACGCCACCACACGACAGCCGCGCGGGTTGAGCGGTTCGGTGATGCGTTTGATCGTGCCGCCCTTGCCCGCTGCGTCGCGCCCCTCAAACAAAATCACAATCCGAGCGCCTGTGTGCTTCACCCAGTACTGCATCTTGACCAGTTCAAGCTGCAACCGAGCCAGTTCCTTTTCGTATTTTTTGCTGGAGAGTTTAGAAATACCCTCCTGCTCAGAGGGGCGATAAAGCGCGTTTGAACTGGAGAGATTTGCCCGCTTCTCTGGCGCGAGACTCTTCTTTTTCTTTTTCTTCTTGCCCTTTTTGGAAGCAGCTTCTCCTATCAGCAGGGCTTGTCCCGCAGGCCGCCCATCCTGACTCGCGCTCTTGCCTGCGTCCAGACTTGTGCTGTGCATGGCTACATCCTCCAAAGCCGCAGAAACTTTACAGATTGGGACAGATCGGGCTGATAAGACCAGCCCAGAGATAGCGATCAGAGTAAAATACGCTAAGTTTTAAGCATCGCCCCAAGATAACGCCATGACCTGGGGAAAAAAGTAGCAATCGCAACGTAAATGCAAAAAACTGCGGATTTTGGCTTGGAATTCAGAAAAGCTCCAATATTTGGCGATCGCCCACCCATCTACAAGCCGGAGCGCCCACCCATCTACAAGCCGGATTGACTACCCGGCAGACAGAATGCGCTGCTGGGCATGATTCCGCTGGAGGCGCTGGGTCTGGAGCCAGATTTGCAGCATCAGCAGTTGAGCAGTTGCAGGCACTGCCGATTACGCCAGAGCAAACTTATCTGAGCGCGGTTTCGCATCTGAGCGCAGTTTTGCAGGTTCCCTCACGCCCGACTCATTCTTGCCCGCTCTTTTGGGTAGACAGGTTACCGCTGGTCAGGGCAACCGCGATCGCATCCACCACCCGCGCCACGGGAATAATGTCGAGTCCCAGTCCCGGATGCTCCGCCTGACTGGCCGGCACGATCGCCCGCTTGAATCCCAGCTTGGCCGCTTCCTTCAGCCGCAGCTCCATCTGCGACACCGAGCGCACCTGGCCGCCCAGCCCCACTTCGCCAATCAGCACTGTGCCCGGATCGACGACGCGATCGCGGAAACTGGCCGCCACGGCGATCGCCACGCCCAAATCGGCGGCGGGTTCCGACACGTTAATGCCGCCCGACGACGCCACGTAGGCATCCAGCTTCGACAGGGGAATGCCCACGCGCTTTTCTAGCACTGCGAGAATTTGCAGCAGTCGATTGTATTCAATGCCCGTGGCCGTGCGGCGGGGCGACGGATAGCTCGTCGGGCTGGCCAGCGCTTGCAGCTCCACCACCAGCGGGCGCGTCCCTTCGCAGGCGACGATGGTGGCCGTGCCGGGGGTTTCCTCATCGCGATCGCTCAAAAACAGCGCCGAGGGATTTTGCACCTCCTCCAGCCCGCGATCCACCATTTCAAACACACCCAGTTCATTGGTTGCGCCAAAGCGATTTTTCACCGAGCGCAGCAGGCGGTGGCTGGCAAAGCGATCGCCCTCAAAATACAGCACCGTATCCACCAGATGCTCCAGCACCTTCGGCCCGGCGATCGCCCCTTCCTTCGTCACATGCCCCACGATGAACAGCGTGATATGCTCCCGCTTTGCCAGTTGCATCAGCGCCGACGTACACTCGCGCACCTGCGAGACCGACCCCGGAGCCGAATTGAGCGTGGCAAAATAGAGCGCCTGGATACTGTCAATCACCGCCACCGTCGGCCGCAGCGACTCCAGTTCAGAAAGAATCGTCTCTAGGTCAATTTCCGGCAAAAGATAAAGGGAGTGGAATGTTGAGGCGTTGGCCTGCTGTAGCAACAGGGTGATAGGGTCTTGAGTTTTCTCTTTTCTTTCTTCCCCTATTTTCACCCCGCTCCCCACGCCTAGCCGCTGCGCCCGCAGCTTCACCTGCTGCCCCGACTCTTCGGCACAGACATAGAGAACCCGGTGCTGCGCCGCAAGCTGATTGGCCACTTGCAGCAGTAGGGTAGATTTGCCGATGCCCGGATCGCCGCCCACCAGCACTAGAGAACCAGGCACAATGCCGCCGCCCAGCACCCGATCCAGTTCGCCGTAGCCGGAGGCAATGCGGGTCTGGGGATGGTCGGAAATTTCGGGGAGGGTGAGCGCGGCGATCGCCCTTGGTTCCCCCTTGGAATTGGCGCTGGCCCGTTTGGGCGATCGGCTCACGGCTCCCATCGCGGTCTTGGCGCTGCTGGCTGGTGCAACAGTCTGCTCCACCAGCGAATTCCAGCTTCCACAAAAGGGACACTTGCCAAAATATTGCGGCGAGTCTGCGCCACACTCATTACAGACATAGCTTGTTCGAGGCTTGGGCATAGCAGCAGACCTGGTCAGCACAAAAATTAAAGTTCAGTGAGAAACTTAGTGAGAAGTTTAGTGAATTCAGGGATTTACTCAATCAATACACCCAAGAAAGCGGATCGTCCGCCTGCTTCCGCCTGCGTTCACCTCCCTCAAAGGGGCGATCGCCAGTCCCAAAGAATCAAAGTTCCGTCCTGGTAGGGGCTATCCCAACGGCTCCATCTCAGAGCAGCAATTTTCGACGTAAGCCCAACTTATAGCCCAACCCCACAAAGACAATTTGAAACCCTTCGAGATTAATGTTTCTTAATGTGAAACGAGGCGAAATCTTTCATAGATTTATTACTATCTGAGAGTTCGCAAGAAATGTTAAAAAACTCTGAAATGTAGGGAGATTGGGAATTTCACGCGCTCAAGACAGGCCCATAGGCTACTATTGTTAATGATAGTCTGGGAAGAATTAACTATCAAAAATAATCGCTTCAAGGAGTGTTGACTAAATTGGAGAATCACAAAGAAAAAATTCTGGTCGTTGACGACGAAGCCAGCATCCGACGCATTCTTGAAACTCGTCTCTCCATGATTGGTTACGATGTCGTCACCGCTGCCGACGGCGAAGAAGCGCTAGAAACCTTCCGCCATTCCGATCCAGACTTGGTTGTGCTGGATGTCATGATGCCCAAGCTCGACGGCTATGGGGTTTGCCAAGAGCTTCGCAAAGAGTCCGACGTACCGATCATTATGCTGACGGCCCTGGGCGACGTGGCTGACCGCATCACCGGGCTAGAACTGGGTGCAGACGACTACGTGGTCAAACCCTTCTCGCCCAAGGAGCTAGAGGCCCGCATCCGCTCGGTGCTGCGCCGAGTAGAAAAAACGGGCACAACGGGTATTCCCAGTTCCGGTGTTATCCAAATCAACACGATTCGGATTGATACCAACAAGCGCCAGGTCTACAAGGGCGACGAGCGGATTCGGCTGACGGGCATGGAGTTTAGCCTGTTGGAGCTGCTCGTTGGGCGATCGGGCGAACCCTTCTCCCGCTCCGAAATCCTGCAAGAAGTGTGGGGCTACACGCCAGAACGCCATGTCGATACCCGCGTGGTCGATGTTCACATTTCTCGACTGCGGGCTAAGCTCGAAGACGACCCCAGCAACCCCGAACTCATCCTCACGGCACGCGGAACAGGCTACCTGTTCCAGCGGATTGTGCCGCCGGGTGAAGTGGAGTAATCTTGCGTCTCCGTTGCGCCTGTCTCTCGCATCTTTGAGCTAATGCATCTGAAACTAATGCACCTTCTATCAATGCACCCCAATGCGCTGATCCGGTCTGTAAAGACTCAGGGCAAAGAATTCAGGGCACTCCGCTGACTCGCTCCGGTTTCCGGTAGAGTCCATCTGATAAAATTTGTGAGGTTTCTATAACGTTGATCGATGGGTTCAACTCGAGCACGGATTGCCGTTGATGCAATGGGCGGGGACTTTGCCCCGGTGGAGATTGTTTTGGGTTCCCTGCGGGCCCAGGCAGAGTTAGATGCAGATATTCTGCTGGTCGGCAAGCCCGATCAGATTCAGGAAGCGCTCAAGCACCATAGCGTGCCTCCCGGTTTGGAAATTGTGCCAACGGAAGACATGGTGGAAATGCACGAGGAGCCGCTGACGGCAATTCGTCGCAAGCCCAATGCTTCTATTAACGTGGCGATGGATTTGGTGCGCCAGGGCAGGGCCGACGCGGTGGTGTCTGCGGGGCATTCGGGTGCGGCGATGGCGGCAGCGCTGCTGCGGCTAGGGCGGCTGCCGGGGATTGATCGGCCGGCGATTGGGGCGGTGCTGCCTACGATGACGGCTAAGCCCGTGCTGATTCTGGACGTGGGCGCAAATGTGGACTGTCGGCCCAAGTTTCTGGAACAGTTTGCCGTGATGGGGTCGGTTTATTCCAAGTACGTCCTCGGCATTCCAGAACCCAAGGTCGGACTGCTGAATATTGGCGAAGAGTCTTCTAAGGGCAACGATCTGGCAGTTCGTGCCCATCAAATGCTGCAAGAAAATTCGCGGATTGCCTTTATTGGCAACGCAGAAGGCCGCGATGTGCTGTCGGGCGACTTTGATGTGGTAGTGTGCGACGGCTTTGTGGGCAATGTGCTGCTGAAGTTTGCCGAGGCGGTGGGCAGCGTCATGCTGCAAATTGTCCGCGAGGAGTTGCCTCAGGGTTTGAACGGCAAGCTGGGTACTGCAATGCTCAAGCCGAACCTGCGCCGCATTAAGCAGCGGATGGATCACGCTGAGCATGGGGGTGCGCTGCTGCTGGGCGTAGCGGGCATCTGCATCATTAGCCACGGCAGTTCTCAGGCTCCTTCGATTTTCAATGCGATTCGGATGGCAAAGGAGGCGGTCGATCATGGCGTTTTGGGCCGGATTCGGGCGCAGTATGAATCGCCAGAACTGGCAGTTGCAGATGGGCAGTCGTCGCTGTCGCGCGGCGGTGAACAACCAGAGAGTGTTGAATAATGGCGCAACGAGTTGGAGCGGGGGTGGCGATTACGGGCAGCGGCTCTTCAGTGCCGGAGCGCTATCTCGATAACGAAGCCCTGAGCCGAGTGGTGGACACTTCGGATGAATGGATAGCCTCTCGCACGGGCATTCGGCAGCGGCGATTGGCAGATGCAGCAGGCTCTCTGCGGGCGATCGCCACTCAGGCGGCCCAGAATGCTCTGGACATGGCAGGGGTAGCGGCCTCAGAGATTGATCTGATCGTGCTGGCGACTTCTACACCCGATGATCTGTTTGGCTCTGCCAGCCAGATTCAGCATGATCTGGGCGCAACGCAGGCAACGGCCTTTGACCTGACGGCGGCCTGTTCGGGCTTTGTGTTTGGGCTGGTAACGGCGGCGCAGTTTATCCAAAATGGCGTGTATCGCAAGGCGCTGATCATCGGCGCGGATGTGCTGTCGCGCTGGGTGGACTGGAGCGATCGCCGCACCTGTGTCCTGTTTGGCGACGGGGCGGGTGCGGTGGTGATGGAAGCGAGTGAGCGCGATCGCCTGCTGGGGTTTGAACTCCGCAGCGATGGCACCCTGAACCACTGCCTGAACCTGGCCTATCAGGGGCAGGATAGAGAACTGGTGGACGGAGTGGCGATCGCCCAGGGTACATTTCAGCCCATCACGATGAACGGACAGGAGGTGTACCGTTTTGCCGTCAAGCGGGTTCCCGAAGTCATCGAGAAGGCGCTATTTCGGGCTGAACTGACGGTCGATCAGATTGACTGGCTGGTGATGCATCAGGCAAACCAGCGAATCCTTGATGCCGTTGCCGAGCGTTTGGGCATTCCCAGCGAAAAGGTCATCAGCAACATGGCCAGCTACGGCAACACTTCTGCTGCGTCTATTCCCCTAGCGCTGGACGAGGCCGTGCGGCGGGGCGATATCAAGCCTGACGACATCATTGCCACGGCAGGCTTTGGCGCAGGATTGACCTGGGGCGCGGCGGTGTTTCGCTGGGGCGCAAGTTAGGCGCGAGTCAGGCGCGAGTCAGGCGCGAGTTAGACGCGAATTAGACAATTAGAGTTCTGATCACAGTTTGGATCACGGTCTTGATCACTAGGCGTTGAAATATGACAAAGACAGCGTGGGTCTTTCCTGGGCAAGGGTCGCAGGCAGTTGGCATGGGGGCTGACCTATTTGACCTGCCCGCTGCTCAGCAGCGGTTTGAGCAGGCGGCGGAGATTTTGGGCTGGTCGGTGCCAAAGATTTGCCAGAGCGAAGACGACAAGGTATCCAAAACGCTCTACACCCAGCCCTGCCTCTACACCGTCGAGAGCATCCTGGCAGATTTGCTGCTGGAAAGGGGGCTACAACCTGCGCTGGTAGCGGGTCATAGCTTGGGTGAATATGTGGCACTGTACGCGGCGCAGGTGTTTGATTTTGAGTCGGGCCTGCGGCTGGTGAAGCGCCGGGCTGAGCTAATGGATAGCGCGTCCGAAGGGATGATGGCGGCGCTGCTGGGGTTTGACCGGGCGCAGCTCGAAGCGGCGATCGCCCAAACGCCGGATGTCGTGCTGGCAAACGACAACAACGACGGTCAGGTGGTCATTTCGGGAACGCCGAGCGCCGTGGAATCCATCATGTCTGGGGTCAAGTGCAAGCGGGCCGTCAAGCTCAACGTCAGCGGCGCATTCCACTCGCCCCTGATGGCGGAGGCGGCAGCAGAATTTCGCACGGTGCTGGATAGCGTGGCGTTTCAGACGGCTCAAGTCCCCGTCTTGTCGAACGTAGACCCCACGCCCGCCACCGATGCTGCTGTGCTAAGAGACCGCCTCGATCGGCAGATGACGGGTTCCGTCCGCTGGCGCGAAATCTCCCTCCAGCTTTCCCAGGCAGGCATCGAGCGGGTTATCGAAGTGGGCCCTGGTAAGGTGCTGACGGGTATTATCAAGCGCACCTGCCCGGACGTAGCGCTGGAAAACGTGGGGGCGATCGCCGACATCGAGCGCGTGGCCGTGTGATGCCGCTGAACTCCCCGTCAACCCAACAGTCCTACCATGCGCGATCGCGAACCCCCGGTCAGCCTTGCCCTCTACCACCTGTTCAAATGGTCGGTGGTGGCACCGATGCTGCGGTTTTACTTTCGCGGGCGGGTCTATGGACTGGAAAACGTCCCCCAGCGCGGGCCGCTGATTGTGGTGGCAAACCATGCCAGCGACTTTGATCCGCCGCTGCTGTCGTGCTGTGTGCGGCGGCCCGTGTCCTACATGGCCAAGGAAGAACTGTTTCGCGTGCCCGTGCTAAAGCAGGCGATCGCCCTCTATGGAGCCTATCCAGTAAAGCGGGGTTCGGCGGATCGCAGCGCCATTCGAGCGGCCCTGCATCAGCTTGAGCAGGGCTGGGCGGTGGGAATTTTCCTCTCTGGCACGCGCACCCCCGACGGCCGCATTCCCGACGCCAAGCTGGGTGCGGCGATGATTGCGTCTAAGGTGCAAGCTCCCCTGCTACCCGTTAGCCTCTGGGGTACAGAGGCAATTCTCCCCAAGGGCAGTCGATTTCCCCGCCCAGTACCCATTACAGTGCGAATAGGACAGCCCATTCAGCCGCCAGCGGGCGATCGCGCTGCCCTAGAGCAGGTCACGCAGCGCTGTGTAGAAACAATTCATGCAATGCACGACCTGGGGCGGTAAATTTATGTTAAGAATTATAAATAAAACTCGGATTGGGCTGAGAAAGTCCAAGGGTGAGGGTTGGAATCTGAAGTGCTTAGGGGCTTGCGGTTTGCACTCCTAAGTCCAAGCCACATTTGGAATGCGGGGCTTTACATTGCAGCGTGCAGTGCGACGAACATGACATGATTTGTACTTTGAGTCAGATCTCAGTAAAGTCTTAAGGTCTTAAGGTCTACAGAGAAGGTCTATAGAGTTTTTGTAAGGGAACCGCCCGATTTTAGGGGAATCTCATCGAACTGCGGTCTATAGAACTAGACCAACCATGTTGAGTAGCGAGGGTTGTCAGAATGCAGGATTTGCGGGCAGAGCTGGCGGGCACGATGGGCGAGGCAGAGTGGGACTGGCTCATGCCCCATGCGGAGCGGAATGCGCTAGTGCTGGTGGCCACAGGTCTGGATTTGCTGGATGTGGGCGTGGCGATCGCCTCGGATCACACCACAACGGTGCAACGATGGATTGACGAAGGACTGATCCAAAAACCCAGCCCTGAGCAAATCAAAACCTGGAACAGCAGTCGCAACAAGCGATTCAACGCGCTGATTTTGCAGCCCTACGTACTGGTGCAAGACGTGTTGGCGTAGGGATGAATTGGCGTAGAGATGATGGGATTAAGGGGGTATATCCCACTTTTACAACCCTCACCCTAAATCCCTCTCCCAAGGCGGGAGAGGGACTTCCAATCCGGCTCCCTTTCTCCCGCTTTGGGAGAAGGGGCTGGGGAATGAGGGCAACCTTGCACAACTGGGATGTGCCCGATCAAGGCGACCGATTTCTGGCTGAGGCTAGTCTCGAAAGTAGCGGCCTAGCGTCGCGCCCGTGTGCCCCGTCGTCACCCACAGCACGGCTCTGGCGGCATCTCGCACCACCTTATCAGTCGTTTCGGCAGGCTGCGTCGAAGGCACTTCCACTGGCTTAAACTCGATACCCCGGCTGCCCAAGACGATTTTGCCAATCACCCGGGCGCGGCGCATATGGTAGTCAGACGTAATTAGGTAAATGCTGCTGATCCCCTGGGCCTTAAACTCATCTACCAGCGTTGTGAAGTTGGTGAGGGTATCCACTGCTCGATAGTCCAACCGGAGGCGATCGCGCTCAATTCCTGCCTCCCTAAACACCCATTCCGCATATTCTGGATTGCTGCCCGACGAAATCCAAACGGGCAGATCGGGATGCTTTCGAGCAAACTCTGCTGCAAACTGCTCTCGCGCCGTTGACCCACCCAACACCAGCACCGCCTCTGGCTCTCGCAGCAAAGTCCTGACCTCCTTGAGCGCAATATAGCCCAGCCCCAAAACCAGGGCAAAACCCAGCAGTTTGGCAAGCCCAAATTGCCGCTGGCGACGACGAGTGGTAGGAAAGATAGAAGACATGGCGCAGCGTAATCCAAATCCGAAGCAATCTTACTTGAGAGAACCCTTAAAAGGTAACCAGCTAAACCTTTTTCCGCAATCCCAGTGGGCATGGGAACTTGCCTCACCGCACTTCATGGGTGCGATTTGGGCGATTGTCTCTTCGCAGACGGTGACTCCGCAGACGGTGACTCCGCAGACGGTGACTCCGCAGATGGTGACTCCGCAGACGGTGACTCCGCAGACGGTGACTCCGCAGACGGCGACTCAAGTGCTTACACTCTATCGCATCACTTTAGGGCAGATCCCAACAGGCCATAGAAATCTTTCGATTATTAGCGGGTTACTTGCTGGCTTCCACCAGGCTCCGGAGGGCAGCTTTCATTTCCGCCACGCTGGTCGTAGCTGTACCAAATTGACGGACGACAATGCTGGCGGCCAAGTTGCCCAGGATCGCCGCTTCTACGGGTGTTGCGCCGACGATTAGCCCGAGCGTCAGCGCCGCCACCACGGTATCCCCCGCGCCTGTCACGTCAAACACGTCCGTCCGGTTAAACGCAGGAACGTGGTGCTGGGAACCGTCCTGGCTAAACAGGCTCATGCCCTCCTCGCCGCGAGTAATCAGCATGTGCTGGGCGCGGGTCAGACGCAGCAGGTCGGCTCCTGCCTGGGCAAGGCGATTCCCGGAAGGAGCGCTTCGCGAATCGCCCCCTGTAATTCCATAGCCCACGGCTTTCTCTGCTTCCGGCAGATTGGGCGTGAAAACCGTGGCTCCAGCAAAGCGATGCAGGTCGATCTGGGTATCCACGACACAGAGAGAATGCTGCAAGGCGGCCTCGATCACCGGGGCACTCAGCACGCCGTCGCCATAGTCCGAACAGACCACCGCGTCTACGGTATTGAGGTGCTGCCGAATATAGTCCGCCAGCGCCAACTGCAAGTCTGGATCAGCGGGCGCGTCGGACTTGCGATCGACCCGCACGATCTGCTGCGTCACAGACTGACGAGCATGGCCGGAAATGCGCGTTTTGGTGACCGTGGGGCGATCGCCGTCCAGCAAAATGCCGCCTGTGTCGATGCCTGCCGCCTCGAAAATGCGCCGCAGCACTGCCCCCTGCTCGTCTTTGCCCACCAACCCGACGGCCTTGACCTGCGCCCCCAGTTTCGCCAGGTTATAGACCGCGTTTGCGCCGCCGCCGGGAATTTGCCGCGTCTCCTCGTGCCGCAGGATCAGCACCGGAGCCTCCCGCGACAGCCGCTCCACCTGCCCCGTCAGAAACTCGTCTAGCGTCAGGTCACCCGCTACCATGACCCGCGCCTCGGTAAACCGATCCATTAGCGCGTTCAGTCGGGGGGCGATCGCCCGCAGGTGTTCCAGAAACGCTGCCTCTACCATGCGCTTGTCTCCTCTCTAGCTGGCAGGCGACGGAGCGGGCACAGGCAGGTCTGGGCAGCGCTCATTCTTCTGCGAATATTTCACTTCAAACAAATAGGGACGAGTTTCGCCTGTGGTGTTTTCAATTGGGCGAGTCCGCACGACGGCGATCGCATCAGCGTTCAAAATGCCGTAGCCAGAACTCCGCAGCAGCGTCGGCGGCTGCACCTGCTTGCCTTCGGCATCTACCACCACACCAACCACTGCCGACGGCACTTTATCTTCATCCAGCTCTAGCTGAAGCAGGCAAGCATTCAGCGGCAGTTCGACCGCAATCTCGCGGGGGCGCACCGCATCGGGATCGGGAATTTCCACGCCAAGCTGCTCAAACCAGGCAATGTAGGCCAGATTCGCCTCATCGGGCTTCGTCCCCTGGGGATTGTAGGCAAACAGTTCCGGGCGATCGCGCTGGAGGGCTGCGAGCTGCTGAGCAGGCGACAGAGCAGGTGCGGTCGGGGTTGGCGAAGCCGCTGGAGAACTGGGAGCCGCCGGAGAAGCCGCAGGACTGGGCGCTGGGGAGGCCTCGACCGTCGGAGAAGCCGCCGGACTGGGCGAGGCTGTGGGGCTGGGCGAGGCCGCAATCGACGGCGCAGGCGAGGGGCTGGCAATCACCGACGGCGGCGTGGGGAACAGGGGCGAATTGTTTTGGGAGCCAGAGGGCAGCCGCAGCGAGGGCCCATCGATGGAAAACTCTGGGTCTAGCGATGGAATTGACGGAGAGGGCGAGGGCACAAGCGACGGAATCGACGAGGGCGCGGACGATGGGGGCAGCGTAAAGGTAGATCTAGGCGGCAGCGTCGTCCGGGGGCGGCTAGTGGCGCTAAAGCGAGGACTGAGGGACGACAAGGGCGGCAAGGGCGGCGCAGGCGGCACAAAGAAGGGCGGCAGCGCAGAGGGCGATCGCCCCGTTTGCCCCGGCAGCGGCGACAGGCTAAAGGACGACCCCGGCGCGGGCTGCGGCAGCGTCGTAGAAGGATTCGAGAAGGTGGGCAATTCCAAATTTGGCTGGGCAAAACTGGGAACGCGGCTCAGTTCCTCCGGCGTGAGTTGCACCAGCGACACAGGCCGCTGCACCTGTCGCTCGGTCGGCAGCTTTTGCCCCGGCAAAAACGGCAAAAACGCCCACAGCAATAGATGCGCCCCTACTGAAGCCAGCGCCGCCCAGAACAGCGGCTCCTGCGACCACCGTTGCAGCCAATTTTCGGGATAGGGTTCAGCAGAGTAATACGTCATACGCGCTTCGTCGAAAGCCTCTGAAATTTTAGCGTAGGGAGGTCAGAGTGGGGGTCGGCAATTGCTGATCTGTGCCACACTTCACCAACAACAGCGAAAAATAGGGCAGCTTTAGCGAAGGGCGATCGCGCAAGTCGGCATGGATTACCTGCGTGGGCTGGCTGGCCCGCTCGACCACGTAACTGTGCTGAAGCAGACCGCGCCGCTCCAGCACAGGCCAGACTTGTTCGTACACTGAACTCACTTTCATTAAAACCAATACATCCGCCGTATCCAGCGCCGTTTCCAAATCTGCAACGGTGTATAAAGCGGGCAGCACCACCAGCCGCTCGGCCCGCACAGTCAGCGGTAGACCCAGCGCCGCCGCCGCCGCCATTGGAGAGCAGATGCCAGGAATCGTCTCTACCTGCGCTTCGGGGTGTTGCTGCATCACGGTCTGCGCCAAATAGGTAAAGGTGCTGTAGAAGCTGACATCACCTTCCGACACAAACACCACGTCGTCGCCCTGCTGCAAATAGTTCCAGACCTGTGCCGCAGCCGTTTCCCAGGCTTGCCTCAGGGTCGCCTCCTCCTGCACATAGGGAAAGTCCAGCGCCAACTGCACCTGGTCTGGCCGCAGCCACTGCGCCACAATCTGCTGCGCTACGCCCTGCTTGCCCCCTAGCCCCGCCGGAAACGCCACCACGGGCGACGACTGCAACAGCCGCAGCCCTTTCACAGAAATGAGTTCTGGGTCGCCGGGGCCAGCGCCCACGCCGTAGAGGGTACCTGTCATAAAGGAGATTGGGAGTTTGGGAGGGGGGTGAGATGATGGGGGGAGGAAACGAGGAGAGCCTGCTGTTCTCAACGCAACTCTCTCCCTATCATGCTATCCAGCATGACGCTTCGTTCTATTTCCCTGACCCACTAGATTTCCTACTGCTAGGCTTCCGCATGACCCTCACTCACTATCCCTATCCCTCCGGTCGTCGCGTCATTATGGGGCAGCGATGCGCGATGGCGACGAGTCAGCCACTAGCCACGATGGCGGGGGCAGAGATGATCTGGGCAGGGGGGAATGCGGTGGATGCGGCGCTGGCGATGGCGATCGCCCTGACGGTCGTAGAACCCACCTCCAACGGCATTGGGGCGGATGCGTTTGCGCTGGTGTGGGACGGGCAACTGCACGGGCTGAATGCGTCGGGGCGGAGTCCCCAAGGGCTGGCGCGGGCAGACTTTGGCGACTCGGCTACAGTGCCGCTGTGTGACTGGCGGGCGGTGACGGTGCCGGGGGCGGTGTCGGGCTGGCGATTGCTCTGGCAGCGGTGGGGCCAGATCCCCTTCGAGCAATTGTTTGAACCTGCGATTCGCTATGCGGAACAGGGCTTTCCGGTGTCGCCAGAGACAGCGCGGGCATGGCAACGGGCAGAGCGGGTGTTTTTGCCGCTGCAAGGGAAAGAATTTGAGCCGTTCAAGCGGGTGTTTTTTGCGGGCGATCGCGCTCCTAGAGCGGGCGAAATCTGGCGCAGCGAGGGCCATGCCAGAACCCTGCGGGCGATCGCCCAATCCGGCGGCGAGGCATTTTACACCGGCGAGTTGGCCCAGAACCTCACCCGCTTTGCTGCCAGCACGGGCGGATTTTTGACGCTGGCAGATCTGGAAAGTCATACCGCCGACTGGGTTACGCCAATTTCGACGACCTACCGCGACCTGACGGTGTGGGAACTGCCGCCCAACGGCCAGGGCATCGCCGCACTGATGGCGCTCAACATTCTGGAAGGCGTTGACCTGGGGCGCTATCCCCGCGATTCGGCCGACAGTTTCCATTGGCAAATCGAGGCGATGAAGCTGGCCTTTGCCGATGCCTATCGCTACGTTGCCGATTCGCGCAGTCTGGAATTTGACCCGGCGCGGCTGCTGGACAAGGGCTACGCGGGCGATCGCCGTTCCCTCATTGCCGACACCGCCCTGCCCCTGGCAAAACCCGGCATCCCCAAAGGCGGCACGGTGTTCCTCGTGGCTGCGGAACCCGACCTGATGGTGTCCTTCATCCAGTCCAACTACGAAGGCTTTGGCAGCGGCATCTTAATCCCCAATACGGGCATCGCCCTGCACAATCGCGGCGCGGGCTTCACGCTGGAACCAGGACACCCCAACGACTATGCCCCCAGCAAGCGCCCGTTTCACACGATTATCCCCGGCTTTTTGACCCGCAACGGACAGCCGCTCGGCCCCTTCGGCGTGATGGGCGCACCCATGCAGCCCCAGGGCCATGTGCAGGTAGTGGTGAACTTGACCGACTACGGCATGAACCCCCAAGCTGCGCTGGATGCTCCCCGCTGGCGCTTCCTGCGGGACAACCAGGTGCTGCTGGAACAGGCCGTGCCGCCTTCTGTGGTGCGAGCGTTGGGCGATCGCCATCATGCAGTCCAGGTCAGCGCCGAAGTCAGCCAGTTTGGTAAAGGGCAAATTATCTTGAAGCACAGCAGCACCCTGATCGCCGCCACGGAACCCAGGGCAGATGGCGTGGCGATCGCCCTTTAGGAAGAAGGGAGAAGAAAAAACGAAGAACGAAGAGCGAAGAACGAAGAGCGAAGAACGAAGAACGAAAAGGGTTGGGGTATTTCCGTCTGTCCATCGCCTCTGCAATTCACGTTATTATGCAAGTACAAGCTTAAAGTTTTGTAAACGACTGCGCTTGGGCAGCCACTCGCGATTGTCTCAGGAGGCAACTGCACTAGAGCCAGCGCCATCGTCACGGGTTGACAGCAGTGCTAACTATTTGGCAGCTAGCCGGCCGGTCGTTGCTCCGCTTTACTAGCCCGTCCCCCCACTCCTACCCTTAACGCGCCTTGACTCCAGCCATCAAGCCTTCCCAACGCCCAACCCTGCCCACTGCCTGGCACGCCCTAAATCCGCTCTGGCAGGGTGGAGAAGATGTCGTGCAAAAAGGCTTGCCCCATCACCAACTGGCTCCGGCGTGGCAAATGCTGCTGCTGGGAGACGGTTCCCCCACCCGCCACTTGCAATTGCTAACGGGCGAACCAACCGAGGTGGACGTGATTGATATGTCGCTGGTGGGCATGGATCATGACTATGCGCCGGAGCAACTTTCCGTAGTGCCAGGGCCACGGGTGCGGCGACAGGTGTGGCTCCGCACCGCGTCGGGGCAGCGCCTCGCCTATGCTACGTCCTGGTGGAACGCTGAGCATGTGGATGAATATCTGCAAAATCGTTCGCTGGGGATCTGGGTCAACCTGACGCGGCTCCGCACCGAGCTATATCGGGATGTGCAGGGCATTTACTACGGGCATTCGTCGAGTTTGGAACTGGCGTTTGGCGAAGCGGGGCCGTTTTGGGGGCGGCACTATCTCTTCTGGCATCACGGACACCCGATTACGCTGATTTACGAAGTGTTTTCGCCCTATCTCAGGCAGTATCTGGGCCCGGTGCGCCATGTTTAACTGCCATATTTAACTTTGAATCGGCATAGCAAGGCTGTTGCTGTTATGCGTCCCCAAGCCAGCCCTTAGGCTAGAAGAAGCGCGATCGCCATCAGAAGGCCGCCAAGCAGAACTCAACCCCACAAAACGGAAGGGATTGCAAATCGAACTGTTTCTCTACGCAATGTTTCAGTTGTGGAAGGATTGCTCGTCCCGTTAGGCTTGCAAATAATCCTGGTGCTTTTGGCAAGCAAAGGTTTCTGGCTACAAAATCTGGCTACAAAGTTCAGCTACAAAGAAAACTAGCTACAAAGAAAAACAGATCCTTAACCTTTCTAGCTCAGCGATACAATCTGGGTGACTGAGCGCATCCTTGAATAGTGAGGAGTACGGTTTTGCGTCGTATGTGCATCGTATACGTGGCGATACCTTGCACAAACCTCTTATCCCAGCCTTATTTGTTTGTCATGATGATGCCTGATCGGTCGCGGCGCTTACTTCCTGAGACAGATGTTTCCTGTAGCGTAAGCAAAGGACATAACACTGAAGGCTTTGATGAAATAGAACCGACCATAGAGCCGACTGCAGAGCCGACTACAGAGCCGACTACAAAACTGGATCAAGGGACAGAAGCGCTTCATCGCTTAGCGGCTTCTTTTGACCCACAAAGCTGGATTCTGAAAACTCGACATGAAGAGTTTGCTGCTCATTTGCGCTGTTTCCTCCAGCAGGTCTGTGAAGCGGGCGAGTGGGCGCTGGGAGTCTGCTGGCTTCCCCAAGATCCTCTAGAACATCAGGGATGGGCGGCGAGTTGGATCAGGCCGCTGACGGCGCAGGACGGTTCGGTAGAGCCAGAGGTGCCCGCTGTGCCCACTTTAGATATGCCAGTTACAGAAGGTGTGTCGGTTACAGATCTGCCCATCACAGATTTACCAGTCGTAGATCTACCAATCACAGACCTGTTGGGACGTGCAGGTGTGGCGCTGCTGGAGCGGGCGTGGAACCATCGACAGGCGGAATGGATCGTGGATCTGACGAAGCGACCTCCGGAGGCGCGAGAGGAATCGCCTGTGCCTGCGACGCAGCCGAATCCAGCCGTAGCCCCAAGCCTGGCTCCAAACTTGGCTCAAAACTTGGCTCAAAACATCGCTCTAACCGGAGTTCCAAACTGGCGATCGGCGCTGGCGGTGCCTGTGATGGAGAGCGATCGCCCGTTGGCAGTGCTGCTGTTCGCTAGTCGAGATGCACGGGACGAAGATTCTCAAGTCGTGCAACTGATGAGGGCGATCGCTGCTCAGCTAGGTGCAGTAATCCAGGTTCGCCAAACGGAAGCAACCCTGCGGCAAAATGAGTCCCGATTTCGCGCCGTTTTTGAACACGCCAACATCAGTATTGGCATGACAGCGCTGGACGGTCGCATTATTGATGTCAACGCAGCCTCGACCCAGCTCTTTGGCTATAGCCGAGAAGAGTTCTATCGGATGAACTTCAAGGACTATACCCATCCAGAGGATTTGGAGATCGACCTAGACCTGTTGCAAGACATGATCGAAGGGCGGCGCAATCACTACCAGCTTGAAAAGCGCTACATTCGCAAAGACGGGAGCATCTTTTGGGCAAACCTGACGGTCTGTGCTGTGCGCGATGAGCAAGGGGCGCTGCAATTTACCTTTGCCATTGTGGAAGACATTACTAACCGCAAGCAGGCCGAAGATGCGCTGCGCCAGAGCGAAACTCTTAACCGCAATCTCCTGAGGGCGCTGCCGGAAATGCTGTTTATCGTTGATCGACAGGGCACTTGTCTGCATATTCAAACGGAGCAAGACGATGATTTGGTGTGTCCTCTAAGTGACCAACTGGGTCGGCAGATTGAGGAACTGTTGCCTGCTGAGGTCGCGCAGTCGATGATGCGGGCGATCGCCCAGGCAGCACAAACCGGAACCGTGCAAACCCTGGAATACAGCCTGCTGCTGCAAGGCGAGGAGCGCTGCTTTGAGGCTCGCATTGCCGACTGCGGCCCAGAGTCGCTTCAGAGCAGCAATCAAATCTTGGACAACCGGCTGGGCAATCTGTTTGCCTGTTCGTTAAACAGCCCGACGGGTTGCCAAGCCTCTGACCCAATTTTCATTGTCAGCGTGCGAAATATTACCCAGCGCAAGCGCACTGAGCGGGCCCTGCGGGAACAAGAGGCGTTTCTGAGGCTGATTATCGACAATATTCCCCAGCACGTTTTCTGGAAAGACTGCAATCTCATCTATCGCGGCGGCAACCGCAACTTTGCCCATTCCGCCGGATTCGAGCGTCCAGAAGACCTGGTGGGAAAATCTGACCACGACCTCTGGCCTACTGACCAGGCGGATCGCTACGTGGCGAGCGATCGCGAAGTGCTGGCAACTGGACAGGCCAAGCTGCACATGGTTCGCAAAAAGGTGCTGGCTGACGGCCGCGAGATCTGGCAGGATGCCAGCAAGGTGCCCATTCGAGATGCCGACGGCAAGATTATTGGCATTCTTGGCTCCTACGATGACACCACCGAGCGCAAGCAGGCCGAAGAAGCCCTGGCCCAGCGAGAGCAATACCTTGCAACGCTGGTGGACGTGCAGCAGCAGTTGCTCTCGCTGGACAATCCAGCAAAAATTTATGCTCTTGTCTCCCAGCGCCTAGGACAGATTTCTGGCACAAGTCGGGTCTACGTGTTTGAAAACAGCCGCGACTCGGACGGCAATTTGCGGATGCACTATGTGCATGAATGGTGCGCCGAGGGAATCTCTCCCAACATCGACCGACCGCTGCTCAAGGGATTGCGCTATCTCGACTATTCTACCCAGTTTGAACAGGTCCTCTCCGAAGGGCGACCCTATGCGGGGATTGTCGCGGAACTGTCTGCCTCGGAGCGGGCCGTGCTAGAGCCGCAGGGCGTGCTGTCGCTGCTGGTGTTGCCGCTGCAGGTGAATGGCGAGTTTTTTGGGTTTATCGGCTTTTCAAACTGCGTAGAGGTGCGAACCTGGACGGCGGCGGAGGTGGGTTTGCTGCGGGCGGCGGCGGCGGCCGTTTCCCTGGCCTTGGAGCGGGCCCAGGCGGCAGAGGCGCTGCGTCAGAGCGAGTCCCGCTATCGGCTGTTGGCCGAACACGCCACTGACCTGATTTCTGTCCATGCGCCCGATGGCACCTATCGCTATGCCTCCCCGGCTTGCCAAGCGCTGCTGGGCTATCGTCCAGAGGATTTGGTAGGGCGATCGCTCGCAGATCTTCTGCACCCCCAAGATTGCGAAAGTCTGCTCAACACAGCGCTTCCCCAGTCTCCCTCGCAGTCTCCGCCGCAGTCCCCGTTGCAGTCTCTCTTGCTAAATCGTGGGCCCGTGGTCTATCGCATTCGCCATGCCAAGGGTCACTATATATGGTTTGAAACGCGCAGCAAAGCGCTCTGCGATCCCGCCACGCAGCAGGTTCTAGAAATCATCGCCGTTTCCCGCGACATCACCGAGCGCAAGCAGGCGGAACAATTATTGGCAGGGCAAAAGCGGGTTCTGGAAAAAATTGCGACGGGTGCCGACCTGACAGAAACGCTGAAACTGCTGCTCCAGGTGATGGAATCTCAAGCAGACGGGCTGATTGGCTCAATTTTGCTGCTTGATGCAACAGGGCAGCGGATCGAAGGCGGTATCACCAATAGCCTGCCCGATACCTATGTCGAACAGCTCATCGGCGTGCAAATTGGCCCAAAGGTGGGTTCCTGCGGCACAGCAATGTATCGGCGATCGCCCGTGATTACCCCTGACCTCTACCAAGACCCCCTCTGGGAAGACTATCGCGATTTTGCACGGCAGTTTGGGCTGGTGTCTTGCTGGTCGCTGCCCATTCTCTCCTCCCAGGGCAGTGTCTTGGGCAGCATTGCGATTCACAGCCGGACGCCGCGTACCCCAACCGCCACCGACTGGTCACTGCTGGAAATTTCTGCGCCGCTGGCGGGCATTGCCATCGAGCAGGCGCGGGCGGATGCGGCCCTGCAAGCCGCCGAAGCCAAATATCGGGGCATCTTTGAAAACGCGGTGGAGGGGATTTTTCAAAGCACCCCCGATGGGCAATATCTGATGGTCAACCCGATGCTGGCACGACTGTATGGCTACGAGTCGCCCGCCGACCTGGTGGCGAATTTGACCAATATCGGGCAGCAACTCTATGTAGATCCGCAGCGTCGGGCAGAGTTTGTGCGGCTGATGCAGACCGTGGGCACGGTTCAAGGGTTCGAGTCGGAGGTGTATCGAAAGGATGGCAGTATTATCTGGATTTCGGAATCGGCGCGAGCGCTCTACGATGCGGCAGGAAACCTGATCCGGTTTGAAGGAACCGTGGAAAATATCACCCGACGCAAGCGGGCAGAATTGGAACTGCTGAACCGCGACAATCTGTTGCAGGGGGTTGCCCAGGCTGCGAACTGCCTGCTCACCCATGAGGATTTATCGACGGCCATTTCCGAGGCGATCGCCATTCTGGGCACGATGGCCCGGGTTGATCGGGTGTTTATTGCCGAAAATCATCCCCACGAAACGACGGGTGAGATGGCCATGAGTGTCCGCTATGAATGGGTTCGCAAAGGCACAGTCCCCTGCCTGTCCGACTGGCAAAATCAGCCCTACGCCGCCCACGGTCTAGGTCGCTGGTATGAGCAGTTTTTGCTAGGCAAGTCTGTGGGAGGAATCGCGCGAGAGTTGCCTAGGGTTGAGCAGGATGTACTAGCAGCGGTTCGTGTGCTGTCTTCGCTGATGGTGCCGATTTTTATCGAAGATGAGTTTTGGGGGTATATCGGGCTGGATGACTGTCATGCTGAGCGGCAATGGTCTGCAAGCGACGAATCCAGCCTACGGGCGATCGCCGCCAGTTTGGGGGGCGCGATCAAGCGTCAACGCACCGAAGAGAAAATGCGCTACCAGGCCTTTCATGACGCGCTGACAGGTCTACCCAACCGGATGATGTTCAACCGCCATCTGTATCTCATGTTGGCCCGCTCCCGCCGTGGAAAAGAGCCGTTTGCCGTCGTTTTTCTAGACCTGGATCGGTTCAAGACCATCAACGACACGCTGGGCCATACGGTGGGCGATCGCCTGCTGGAACAAGCCACACAGCGCCTCACCTACTGCCTGCGCGAAGAAGACATCATCGCCCGCTGGGGCGGCGACGAATTTACCCTGCTGCTGCCCAATCTAAAATCGCCCCAGGATGCCAGCCGGATTGCTGAACGCATCTCGGAGAACCTGCGCCCCCCCTTCTACGTCGATAGCCACGAGCTACACATCACATGCAGCATGGGCATTGCCCTGTTTCCAGAGCACGGAACCGATGCCCAAACCCTGCTGAAAAATGCCGATGCCGCACTCTACCTTGCCAAAGGGCACGGACGCGATAATCATCAGTTTTACACGCCCGCAATTACTAGCCAGTCTACAGAGCGCCTCGCCCTCGACAGCAGCCTGCACTACGCACTAAAACGGCAGGAATTTACCCTCCACTATCAGCCCCAAATCAATGTCCTGACGGGGGAAATTATTCAGATGGAGGCACTACTCCGATGGACTCATCCCAAACTTGGGCTAATTTCACCCCAGACTTTTATCGGGCTAGCAGAAGAAAATGGGCTGATCGTTCCCATCGGGTTTTGGGTTCTCCGCACAGCCTGTCTGCAAAACAAACAGTGGCAAGAAGCTGGATTCGGCCCGCTGCGAGTGGCGGTAAATCTATCCGCACGACAGTTTCAGCAGCCTAACCTGGTAGGTGCGATCGCCAGCATCCTAGAAGAAACGGGATTGCCGCCAACCGGCCTGGAGCTAGAGATTACCGAGACGGCTGCGATGCAGAATGTAGAGTTCACCACCACACTGCTGCACGAGTTACAGGATATGGGCGTGCGGATTGCAATGGACGACTTTGGCACAGGCTACTCGTCGCTGGGCTATCTGAAGCAATTTCCGCTCAATACACTGAAAATCGACCGATCCTTCGTTAAAGATGTGACGGCCAACCCAGACGATGCGGCAATTGTGGCGGCAATTGTGGCGCTAGGCCAGGGGCTGAACTTGAACGTCGTCGCTGAAGGCGTAGAAACGATAGACCAGCTCGCCAAGCTGCGATCGCTCCAGTGTGAAGAAATGCAGGGCAATCTCTTCAGCCGTCCGCTAGATGCAGCGACTGCCACCCAATTTTTGCAAAAGAACCAGCCCCGCAGCAACCTCCAGCGGTTCTGTCAGCCGTTCGATCGGTCAGGCTAAAGAGCAATTTGGTTAGACGGCGGCACTGTCAGCAAGGAGCTTGAGAAATCCGCTGGAAAGCTCTACTTGCACCCCAGCGATTCTCGTGTATCAGCGCCAGTCACCGGGTTTATACCTGATGCCGTTTTGCATAGATGAAGCACTTGCTCTCGATCCAGCATGGCAAAGGTAAAATCAGCCCCGTCCACCTTCGCACCCTTGAAGTTACTTTTCAGCAGCATGGCAGAAGTCAGCACGGCATTGCTCAGGTCGGCTCCTGCAAAATTGCTGAGGTAGGCAATCCCATCGGTCATGTCGATTCCTTTCAGGTTGGCCCCCGTAAGCGTGGAACCGTTGAACACAGCCCCGCGCAGGTCAGCACCGCTGAAGTCTGCTCCAGCAAGCTGAGCATTGGCAAATTCGGCTTGAATCAACTGTTGTCCTGCAAAATTTTTGGTGGTGGCTTCTACGTCGTCGTAGGCGCGGATGGCAGCAGAACTCGCGGCGATCGCCCCCTGCGGCAGCCCCATCAGCCCCACCCACAGCCCAAACACCAGACCCAGCAACGCTCGAAGTAAACGCATGGTCGTTTTAGAAATTCACGCTCCCAACGTTAATAAACGTAACATTCTGCCGCCATGTTTTGGCAGCCCACTTCAACAGCCCACTTTAACAGCCCGCTGCAACAGCACAACCTGACCGCACAATTTGGATAGCATGGCAGGTTGGATAGCATGGCAGGCACAGCAAACTCGACGGCGCAAACTCGACGGCGCAAGTTCGACGGCGCAAGTTCGACGGCGCAAGCACGGTTCAACCGCCAACTTAGACCATGACTTGCCAGACTAAAACTGCCGCAAAAAGCGCAGATCGCTCTTGTAGAGGTCGCGGATGTCGGTCATCTGGTGCAGCACCATCGCAAACCGCTCTACCCCGAAGCCGGCCGCAAAGCCCGTGTAAATTTCCGGGTCATAGCCAACCGCTTTTAGCACGTTGGGATCGACCATGCCGCAGCCCAGCACCTCCAGCCAGCGTCCCCGCCAGCGCACGTCTACCTCCGCCGATGGCTCCGTAAATGGGAAGAAACTAGGCCGAAACCGCACCTCGATCTCGCCAAACATCTCTTCCAAAAAGGTCTTGATCGTACCGCGCAGGTCGGTGAAGGTCAGCCCCTCATCCACCGCCAGAATTTCAATCTGGTGAAACACCGCCGAATGAGTTGCATCTACCGTATCGCGTCGATAGACCCGCCCCGGAGCCGCCACGCGAATCGGCGGTTCGTTCGCCTCCATATAGCGAATCTGCACCGAAGACGTGTGGGTTCGCAGCAGGTTGCCATCAGGCAGATAGAACGTATCCTGCATATCCCGTGCCGGGTGGTCAGCGGGCGTATTGAGCGCCTCAAAGTTGTAGTAGTCGGTTTCCATTTCGGGGCCCTGGGCCACGGTATAGCCCAGACCCACAAAAATATCGAGCGCCCGGTCAATGGTGCTGGTTAGGGGATGGTTGCGCCCTTGGGGCCGGAACGTTCCGGGCATGGTCACGTCCAAGGTTTCCGCGGCCAGTTGGGCCTCAATTTGGGCCGCTTGCAGCGCCGCCTTTTTCTGATCCAGCCCCGTTTGCACGACTTCCTTGACCTCATTGGCCAGGGCCCCAATGCGGGGACGCTCTTCAGCGCTCAGCCGCCCCATGCCGCCCAGCACTTGCGACAGGCTGCCCTTTTTGCCCAAATACTTGATCCGGAGTTGTTCTAAATCTTCGAGGGAAGCAGCAGCGGCGATCGCCCCTTCGGCTTCTTGCTGCAACGTCGTCAACTGGGTTTCTAGCTCTACCAACTGGGTGGTCATACAGGTTGTCTGGCGGGTTGTTCTGAAAGGAATGTCTGAGGAATGTCTGAAAAGGACTGGGGAGAAGTCGCCCAGAAGAACCAGGAAAGAGGAATCTCTTCGAGCCAGTCTTCAAGAGCAACAGTCGGCGTAGAGCTACAATCCCTACTCCCTTAGTTTACCGATAGTTTACCGAGCTTCATCCCTCAACGACCCACCTCCCCACAGGATCGCCCTCTACAACAGAAGCATGGCGCAAGCGGAGAATAGCAGAGGAAGAATAGTAATGGATAAGCCAGCCAATCGCTTTCATAATTCTGAATGGGCCCACCTCAATCAAACCACCCACTATGCACCTCTTAATCAGCAACGATGACGGAATTTTTTCTCTAGGAATTCGCACCCTGGCAAACACCCTTGCCCAAGCAGGGCATCAAATCACCGTCGTCTGCCCCGACCGAGAGCGATCGGCCACTGGGCATGGGCTAACCCTCCACAAACCGATTCGGGCAGAGCAGGTCGAAGGTATCTTCCAGCCTAGCGTCATGGCCTGGGCCTGTTCGGGCACCCCTTCTGACTGCGTAAAGCTGGCGCTGGGAGCGCTCCTCAACACCCCCCCTGACATGGTGCTATCGGGCATCAACCACGGCTCTAATCTGGGCACAGACGTGCTGTATTCAGGGACTGTTTCGGCGGCAATGGAAGGCGTTATCGAAGATGTAACTGGCATTGCCTTCAGCCTCACCAGCTTCTCCTCAAAAGATTTTCAGCCTGCTGCCAACTTTGCCCAGCGGCTCGTTGCTTACTTAGCCGCCAACCCGCTGCCCCAGCCGATGCTGCTGAATGTCAACGTGCCCGCTGTGCCTGTCGAAAAAATTGCGGGCGTAGCCATAACTCGACAGGGACTCCGGCGCTACATTGACCAGTTTGAAAAGCGAATTGACCCCAGGGGCAAAACCTATTACTGGCTGGCGGGCGAGCTGTTGGAAGACGTGCCGCAGCCAGACCTAGAACTGGTGGTGACTTCGCAGACCCGGCTCGGTGAAGCCAGCGGAACATGGCTGAATCAAATGATGACCGATGTCCAGGCCATTCGCCAGCACTACATCACCATTACGCCGCTGCAATATAACCTTTCCTGTGCCCACGGTTTGCATCATCTCCGGGATTGGACATTATCGGTTGAATAATGAGTCAAGCTCAGCCCTAAGCCAGGCTACAGTCAGTTGGCCAGCAGTCACTCGGCCAGTTTGGCAGAGATGGGGGCAAATGCAGCAAATGCAGTATGGGATCGAGGTGGATAATCGGTTAGCCAAAGAACAGCACTCGTTTCTTGACAAATTTCAATCAAATTTCAAACAAAGTTCAAAAGTTCGTAGAATCTGAATTTTTTCTATGAATTGCGGATGTCAGCTTCAACTGAATGAAGCATGATGAACGAGCCAGTCGCAAATTTCCACCCTCGCGGGCAAAACCCCAGTGCTGCACCGATGCTGAAAGTTTTTTGGTTTTTTGTGAATTTGGTTCTATGAATTTGCAGCAAACAAAATTTCTTGTGAGATTAGAGCAATGTCATGATGAAGAGGGAACTCTAGGATTAAGGATGCAGCCGGGCGGTCTTTCCCCCTTTACAATAGGGTCATAGGCTGGTGAGTGGTGTGTTGAGCCTGGTTTACCTCCAAATGGCTCGATCAGAGGTACGGTGCAAACTGGGTGAAACATTTTTGGGGCCTTTGGCGCAGGTAGCACAGGAGTAATGCCGGATGCTTGCTGCATATTGTCAACACTGCCGATGCTACCTGGGGCTGCATTCTCAAGCCGCCAAACGCCTGAAAGCCATCTATCAAGAGCCGAAGCATTCACGGATGAAAGCGCCATGCAACGAGAAGGTCTTGTTTGGCAGGGCCAATGTCAGTCCAGTAAGAACCACAAATGTCTAGCGTGAAAAACCAGTTTACGATTCATTTCTGGGGTGTGAGGGGCAGTATTGCCTGTCCTGGCGCAGAGACGGTGCGCTATGGGGGGAACACTTCCTGTGTGGAAATGCGCGTCGCTGGAGAGCGGCTGATTTTTGATGGCGGTACGGGGCTGCGAGTGCTGGGGCAGTCTTTGCTGCGAGAGATGCCGCTGCGAATCAATATGTTCTTTACCCATTCCCACTGGGATCACATCCAGGGCTTTCCGTTTTTTGTGCCAGCCTTTGTCAAAGGCAATAAGTTCAATATTTATGGGGCGATCGCCCCCAACGGCTCCACCATCGAGCAGCGGCTTAATGACCAGATGCTGCATCCCAACTTCCCTGTGCCGCTGCAAATCATGGGGGCGGATATGAACTTCTGCGACCTAGAGATTGGAGAGTCGGTGCAGGTGGGGGACGTGCTGGTAGAAAACGCCCTGCTAAACCATCCGGGCGAGTCGGTGGGGTATCGCGTCAACTGGGGCGATCGCGCGGTTGCCTATATCACCGACACCGAGCATTTTCCCGATCGGCTGGATGAAAACGTCCTCTGGCTCTGTCGCAACGCGGATGTCATGATCTACGATGCCACCTACACCGACGAGGAATACTACTCGGAAAAATCCAGCAAAGTTGGCTGGGGACATTCGACCTGGCAGGAAGCGGTGAAGGTTGCGAAGGCAGCGAACGTGAAGAAAGTCGTGATTTTCCACCACGACCCGCTGCACAGCGACGAGTTTATGGATCGCGTCCAGGAAGACACCCGTAAGCATTTTCCCAACAGCATCGTTGCCTACGAAGGGCTGGAGATTGACGTACTGGCAGAGGCAGCAGCATCCGCAGCATCCGCAGAATCAGCAGACACGACTGACGGCAAGCCTGCTGCTTCGCAAGCCAGCATTTCTGCCTGAGTCCGAGATTAGCTCCAGCCTTTGGCAGCAGATACAATCCAGGTTCCACCTCGCTCAGCCGCTTTATGTCAGAATGTAAAGCGTGTGGATCACATCCTGCTTAGAGACGGTAAAAACCCCGACAGTCGTTGCCCTAGGAAACTTTGACGGCGTTCACCCAGGGCATCAAACTGTGATTGAACCTGTTTGGCTGGCCGCGCAGCAGTTTCGGGCAACTTGCGCTGTGGGTTCTGGCGCGATCGCCCCTGTTCCGACCGTTGTGACATTCCACCCCCACCCCCGCGAGTTTTTTACGGGCAAGCGCCGCGATTTGCTGACTCCGCTGGCGGAAAAGGTGGCTCAACTCAAACCCCTTGGGGTCGCGCAACTGGTGCGGCTACCGTTCGACCATGACCTATCGTGCCTGTCGCCAGAGGCATTTGTAGAGCAGATTTTGGTGCGATCGCTGGCGGCACAGGAAATTAGCGTGGGCGAGAATTTTTGCTTTGGGCATAAGCGGGCGGGCACGGCGGAAGATTTGCGGGCGATCGCCGCTCGGTACGACATTCCCGTTCACATCGTGCCCATGTATACGCTGGACGGCGAGCGGGTCAGCAGTTCCACCATCCGCGACTATTTGCAGCAAGGACTTGTGCGGCCCGCTGCGCGGCTGCTGGGGCGACCCTACATGCTCGTCGGCGACGTGGTGAAGGGGCAGCAGTTGGGGCGATCGCTCGGCTTTCCCACTGCAAATCTGTGCCTGCCCGAAGAAAAGTTTTTGCCCCGACTGGGCGTGTATGCGGTTCGAGTTTGGGTTCAGAATGAGGCTTTTCCCAACGCCTTAGTCCTCCCGCCCGCAGACCCAGCAAGGCAGCCGCAGCCCGGCGTGATGAACCTGGGCTATCGTCCAACGGTAGACGGCAGCCAGCGCCAGGTGGAAGTTCACCTGCTGGACTGGGCGGGCGATCTGTACGGCAAAACGCTGGTGGTCGGCCTAGAGGCATTTCTCCGCGCTGAGCAAAAGTTTGATTCCCTCGACGCGCTGAAGGCGCAAATTCAGCAAGACTGCGACCAAGCGCGATCGCTCCTCACCACGTCCCCATGACCTCCCAAATCCTTTCCGACTGTTCCGCTCTGCGGCTGCTGTTTCTTTCGACCCCGGTTGCGCCACTGGGCACAGGGCTGGGCGGCGGCGTGGAACTGACGCTGTACAACCTGGCAATAGAGATGACCCAGCGGGGACACAGGGTGCAAATCGTCGCGCCGGAGGGTTCCCAACTGCCGCAGTCTGCCGACGCGGCCCCAGTGGCGATCGCCCAGATTCCTGGCAAGCTGCAAACCAGTGCCCAGACCCAGCACTATACCGACCCGATTACCCTACCGCCAGAGTCGGTGCTGGGCAACATGTGGGACTATGCCCGCCAAGCGCAGCACGACGTTGATGTGCTGGTGAACTTTGCCTACGACTGGCTGCCGCTTTACCTCACGCCCTTTTTTCAGCGGCCCGTGGCCCATCTGATCAGCATGGGATCGTTGTCAGCGGCGATGGATGCTGCCATTCAGCAGGTCGCCCGCATGTTTCCGGGCACGCTTGCCGCCCACAGCCACGCCCAGGTGGATACTTTTCCAGATGCAGGCGGATTCCGCGTGCTGGGCAACGGCCTGGATCTGTCACGCTACGAGTTTTGTGCCGAGCCAGAGAATCGACTGGGCTGGGTGGGGCGACTGGCTCCCGAAAAGGGTCTGGAAGATGCGATCGCCCTCGCCGCACAAACCCAAATTCCCCTCTCGGTGTGGGGGGCGATGCCCGATCCCGCCTACTGGCAGCAGATCCAGCAGCGCTATCCTGATGCGCCGGTCGAGTACCGGGGGTTTCTCTCAACCGAAGAATTGCAGCAAGACCTGGGCCGCTGTCGGGCGCTGGTCATGACTCCTAAATGGGTCGAGGCATTCGGCAATGTGGCTGTGGAAGCGCTGGCCTGCGGCGTACCCGTCATTGCCTACCGCCGGGGCGGCCCGTCGGAAATTGTCACCGATGGGGAAACGGGCTGGCTGGTGGAGCCGGATCAGGTTGCTGAACTGGTGGCGGCTGTTGACAAGCTGGGGCAAATCGACCGGGCGGCCTGTCGCCGCCGCGCCGAAGCTCACTACTCGAAGCAGGCGATGGGCGATCGCACGGAGCAGTGGTTCCGTGACCTGCTTCAAAAGCGTTCTCCTAGCGCGATCGCCCAGACATTTGGTTAAAATTGGTTAAAAATATGAGCTTAGGACTTACGCAATTGGACGATTTCTGGCGGGCGCAGCCCGCGAGAAATCGTCCAAAACCCAAAAAGTCTCACCGCAAGTGCGTAAGTCCTAGAGCTATACGAACTAAAAATTAGGGGCTGCTCCAAAACCGGAGGATTTACAGTGCCAGGGCAATCACCCGATGCGACCTATCCCACGCCACCATCCACCAACTATTACACTATTCTGGGGCTGCGCCATACGGCATCGGTGCAAGAGATTCGTCGCGCCTATCGAGACTTGAGCAAGCTCTACCACCCAGATACGACGGAACTGCCGCCCGACGTGGCTACGGCCAAGTTTCACGCCCTCAACGAGGCCTACGCCACGCTGAGCAGCCCAGAGCGCCGCGCCGCCTATGACTTGAAAAGCGGCTATTCCCGCGTTTCGGTCATCCAGACCCCGGCAAATTTCAATCGTCCCGTTTCCGAAGCCCGCCGCTATCGATCAAGCGCTTATCTTGATCCGAGCGATCGCCCCCTGTCTGCGGGTGAGCTATTTGCCCTGTTCATCTTGGGAGTTACCTTTGTCGCCTGCCTGCTGCTGGTGCTGGCGGTGGGCGTTTCGCGGGGCGAGTTTACCATCGCCAGCCTCAAGTCCGAGCGCTTGGTCGAAATTATTCACCAGGCCACAGCCCACTCTGCGGTTTCTCCCCCCGATGTCTCCAGTCATGCGCCAGTGGACTTTGACCCGGAAGCCCCGAGTGATGCCGTGATGGAGTGACGCAGGCATTTTTCTCGCTGCTTGATCCCTTTTATTCCGCATATCCCCACACCTCACACCGCCTTATGTCCCTCCCCCCTGCCGATACGCCGCTCTATAATCATCCGCTGCCCGAAATTGAGCAGTGGCTCATTTCGCAGGGCTGCCAGCAAGACCGCGACAATTTGCATTGCTGGTATGTACAAAAGCCTCAGTGGGAAGCAGAAATTGTGATGGATGTAGACTCCATTGCCGTTCGCTACATTGGTGCGGGCGAAAACGGGCAAGATCTGGTGCGATCGTTCAAGTATTCTCTAAGCCGTCGAGACTTGGACGAGGCAATTTTTGTTGGGCCGTGATGCATTGGGCTGTGATGCATTGGGCCGTGATGCAGGCAAAATGCAGGCAGGATGCCGAAGGCGACGCAAGCGGAAACGCGACGGACTTCTGCAAACCCATCGCGTGAATTAGCGCGTTATTTGGCGCTCTAAATTAATCAGCGCTCTAATTAATCGGTTAATCAGTTAATCAATCAATTAATCAATGCTATAAGCGGCGCAAGGCGAAGACTTCGGTCTGCTGGTGCAATGGCTGGCCTAGTTTGGGGCGATCGCACATCCCCGCTCCCGGACTTTTTCCAGCAGTTCAGGGGGCGGATTTTTCAGTGCATCGGGCGAATCTGGGTGAAACCGTCCCAGCAACAGGTAGCTGACCAGGGCGGGATATTCTCGCAGCGCTAGGAGCGATCGCCGTGCAGACGGAATGGGCGCAGTTTCAGCATGGGGAATGACCGAGAAGCCGTAGCCCTCAAAGGTCAGCGTTGCCCGCTTCAGATGAGCCGGATCGGTGATCAAGATAATCGTCTTTACGCCTTGGGGCCCCAAAATGGTCGCCGTTGACTCGGCTTCGTCCTTGGTAGTGCGGGCACACCGCGTCGCTGCGAGAACCGATAGCGGAATGTTTTGTTGCTCAAGCAGTTCCGCGATCTCCTCCATATTGTGCTCCATCGTTACAAAGATCCGGGGCGATCGCCCTTGCTTGTAAAGATCCACAGCCGTCTCATAGCGTCGCCCCTCATCGCGAGAATTGCGCGTCAGCACGACAATGGCATCAGCAGTTTGTCCCGAATCAGGGGGTAGGGCAGTTACCAGCGGATAGGTGAGCGCGGCGGCACCCAGCGGCGAAACCATCAGCCAATACAGCACCAACGCGCCCATCAGCAGGCGCTTTAGAGATTTTCGCTGCCGAAGCCAGTTTTTTGAACCGGGGATGAGCCTAGGAACGACCCACAGCAACGCCAGCAAGATGACGAATAAGAGCGTGACTTTCGCTGGATTGGTGAGTAAATCCACCAGTTCCCAGTTCAGATTTGTCCAAAATCGTCCAAGGATTCCGCGCAGGTTTGACATGGTTCACTCCAGAAAATTACGGCATTGCAGATCCAGACAAATTGCCCTGAGAAATTGCCCTGAGAAATTGCCCTGAGATAGAGATGGTGGGCATTTGGTTAGCAATTTGTCTCATCAGTGAGTGCGCAATTGAAGCCAGTAGGACAGGTGAACTCAGCAACCGATCGAAAACTAAGCAGCTAAATACTATGCGTATTGTAGGTTTACGAAGAGAGACGACCAAAGCGGCGATCGCGCTGTTGATAGTCCACCAGCGCCCGGTGAAACTCTGCCCGGTCAAAGTCGGGCCACAGCGTGTCGGTAATATAAATCTCGGCGTAGGCCATCTGCCACAGCAAGAAGTTACTGATTCGCATTTCGCCGCTGGTGCGGATCAGCAGGTCAGGATCGACCGTCCCCTGGGTATATAAATGCTGAGAAAACAGCGCCTCGTCAATGTCTTCCGAGTGCAGTTTGCCCTGCTCGACCTGAGTGGCGATCGCCCGACAAGCCTGGACAATCTCCTGCCGCCCGCCATAGTTCGTAGCCACAGAAAACTGAATGCCTTGATTTTGGCTGGTTTCTGCCATCGACCGCTCAATCTCAGCCCGCAGCGACGCAGGCAGCCTCGACAGATCTCCCACAAACCGAATCCGCACCTGTTCTTCCATCATTTCGCGGAGTTCCTGGCGCAGCACCCGCTCAAACAAAGTCATTAAAAAGTCCACCTCTTCCAGTGGACGACCCCAGTTTTCCGTCGAAAAAGCATAGGCTGTCAAGGCTCCGATGCCCCAATCTCGGCAGCAGCGCAGCAGTTCCTTGAGGGTATCAACACCTCGGCGATGACCCATGATGCGCGGCAAGCCCCGCTGTTTGGCCCAGCGACCGTTGCCGTCCATAATCACAGCAACGTGTTTGGGCAGGCGCTCCTGCTGCAAATCTGCGGGCAGGTCTCTAAGAACGGTTGGCTTTGCTGTCATTTTTTCTCCGAGAAGCCGACTTGGAAATGCGAAAGGGAGGGGGCAAAAAGAGCTTGAGCCGATCGATAAACTGGCGACCCAAACTCCGCAACTGAGGGGCGACGGGTTCACGCTCGACCGACTGAGAAAACCGGGCAATGAGCAGTTCTCGCAGCTTGCTGCTCGTCAGGGGACGGTTCAAAATGCCGCCTTCTGCCAGAGAAATTGAACCCGTTTCTTCCGATACCACTATACAGAGGCATTGCTCCACTCGCTCAGTAATTCCCATTGCAGCCCGGTGGCGAGTGCCTAGTTGCCGCGAGGCGCTGCGTTCTGACAGGGGCAAAATTACGCCTGCTGCGGCCAGCCGCGACCCGCGAATCAGCACGGCTCCATCGTGGAGCAGCGTTGAGGTTTGAAAAATAGTTTGCAAGAGTTCCTTTGAAACTTCGGCGTTGAGTTTGACCCCGGGAACCGAAAAATCGCGCTCGTCGATGGGGCGGTTGGTTTCCAAGATCAGCAGTGCGCCCGTGCGATTTTGGGACAGTTCTTTGACTGCATCGACGATTTCATCAATCACGCTGTCAGATTTGGGTACTGCTTCGGTGGCGGGTTTCAGCAGTTGCCAGATTTCGCCGCGCCCAAGCTGCTCCAACAGCCGCCGAAACTCTGCTTGCAGCATAAAGGCCATCGCCACCGCAGATCCAATGACTAGCTTTTCTAGCACAAAGCTGAGCAGTTGCAGGCTCAAGGCTTTGCTGAGCGCCGAAGCCAGCATCAGCACGATTAACCCGCGCACCATCCACAGCGTGCGGCGATCGCCAATAATCACTAGCACCATGTAGGTCAGCATCAGCACCAATACGACATCAATCCCATGCAGCAGCAAGGACTGAGTCCAGCCAGGGTTTGTCAGCCATTGCTTTAGCAAAGATCCCATCAGTTAACTGGTGCTAGGCATTATGCCCCGTGTAAATTGCAGCTATGGCAGGCGCGATCGCACCTGAAAACAGATTTCCTGAAAACAGATTTTAAGAATGGGGTTAGGGACAGGTATTTCCCGAAATCCGTGGCAAACCGCCCAAAAACGTCTCTTCACCACAAGAGATACCGTGAAAACTTCAAACCAGGCGATACGTCTTAACCATCCGTTAAAAAGCTGTCAGGACTTACGCACTTGCGATAAGTTTTCTGGGTTTTGGATGATTTCTGGCGGGCGCAGCCCGCCAGAAATCATCCAACTGCGTAAGTCCTAGCTGTATTACGGAGGACAGAACGCACCCCCCAATTGTAAGAGCGGGAGGCAAGAAGAACCAGTGAGTGACCGATGGGATCGGAAAGCTAGGGGGTTGCCCTTTCCCTGATACACGTCTCTGACGGATGACTCCGGAGATCAGCAAGCCGGAAAAATCTTGCAGTGCACAAACGAGATCACGGCTGGACGGGGAAAGGGCGATCGCCCTTCACGCTGCTCTCGCCAAAACCAGTCTTGTCTTCACCACTCCGGGTCATCAAGTTCAGGTTTCTGGGCTTTAAACGATTTTCGCGGGCACAGCCCACGAAAAATCGTCCAACTGCATCAGTCCTATAAGTTGCCATTGCACAACTTAACTTCTCTTCCCCGGTAGCCCTCAGCCCTCGCGCCGCACCAGTCGCTCTGGCAGGCGATCCTGGCGGATCAAGTCTTCTACCGTTTCGCGCTGCAAGATCAGGCTGGCATCGCCCTGGTTGACCAGCACCGCCGCTGGACGAGGCAATCGGTTGTAGTTGGAGGCCATGCTGTAGTTATATGCGCCCGTACCCATCACCACCAGCACGTCCCCTGGCTCAGTGGGGGGCAGTTTTGCGTCTTTGATGACGATGTCGCCCGATTCGCAGTGCTTTCCGGCGATCGCCACCGATTCTGTCATCGGGGCCGACAGCTTATTAGCCACCACCGCGCGGTAGACCGACTGGTAGGTAATCGGGCGGGGATTGTCGGACATGCCGCCATCGACCGTGACGTAGGTGCGAATGCCAGGAACTGTCTTTTGTCCCCCCACGCGATAGGCCGTAACGCAGGCTGAACCAATGAGCGATCGCCCCGGTTCCGCAATCAGTCGGGGCATCGCCACACCCTGCCGCTGGCAGGCGCGAATAACGCCCTCGCAAATTACCTTCACCCACTCGTCAATGCTGGGCGGATCGTCCGACTCGGTATAGCGGATACCCAGTCCACCGCCAATATCCAGTTCACTAATCGGCAGTCCATACTGCGCCGCTTTGCTCAGCCATTGCACCATAACGCTGGTCAGATCTTGATGGGCCTGTAGCTCAAAAATTTGCGACCCAATATGCGCGTGTAGTCCAACACACAGCAGCGCAGGCTGCTGGCTAACGTAGGCAAACACTTCGTCCAACTGCTCAGGATCGAAGCCAAACTTGCTGTCCAAATGTCCGGTGCGGATGTATTCGTGGGTGTGGCACTCGATGCCGGGGGTCAGGCGCAGCAGAATGCGAATCGGCTGGCCGCCAGCAGTTTCCGAAGTTTCCGAATCAGCCGCCAGAGACACCAGGGTTTTCAATTCCTGCCAATTGTCCACGACAATCGTGCAGCCTGCGCTGACAGCCAGCGACAACTCCTCAACCGACTTATTGTTGCCATGCAGGTAAATCTTGTCGGGCGACACGCCTGCTTTTAGCGCAGTGTAGAGTTCTCCGCCAGAGACGACATCCAGCCCCAACTCTTCGCTATCTACCACTGCACACACGGCCAGACAGTTCCAGGCTTTGGAGGCGTAGATCACCAGCGACTCGCCCGGATAGTATTGACGAAAGGCCTCTCGATATTGACGACAGGCTGTTCGCAGCGTTTCTTCATCTAATATGTACAGCGGCGAACCAAATCTCTCCACCAGCGTTGTCACGTCGCAGCCGCCGATTTCCAGATGGTTCTGTGCGTTGGCGCGGGCAGTCAGCGGCATTAGAACTTGATTCGGTGAAGCAGTCGCAGGGTCTAACGTAGGCAAGTATTGACGACCAGAGTTGTCTAGAGCAGGTGCAGGAGTCGAAACCATCGGGCGGAACTGTCCTTGTCTTTACAGGAGGGTTTGCAGAGGAATGCTAGAGGGAATGCCAATTTTTCTAGTTTACAATTGGCACCTACCCTTCTTGGAGGGATTGAAGATGGATTTTCTGGATCGCAGATAGGCATGGACACGCTATATCTGTCGCTGTTGACACGGGATCAAGTCGATGCCGCCGTGGCGCTGGATCGGCAGTGTTTGGGTGGCCTGTGGACGGAAGACGGTTATTTGAGAGAAATTGACAGCCCAAATAGCACGCTGCTGGCGCTGACCGCTGCGGCAGCGGATGGGGAAACCTCACTCGCTGGGCTGGGCTGTCTGTGGATGATTCTGGACGAGGCGCACATCACGACGCTGGCAGTGCATCCGGCACAGCGGGGGCGGGGGCTGGGGCAACTGCTGCTGACGGCGTTGATGCAGGCAGCGTGGCAACATCAGATGCACTGGGCAACGCTGGAAGTGCGGGCATCAAACAGAGCGGCGATCGCCCTCTATCAAAAATTTGGCTTCACGGATGTCGGCCTGCGGCCCCGCTACTACCAAAACCCCGAAGAGGACGCGCTGATTCTCTGGCGCAGGGGGCTGCAAGAGCCAGACTTCTCAGACACGCTGCGGCAGTGGTGGGGCTGGGTGGGCGATCGCCATCGTCAGCATGGGTGGAACCTGATCCCCGCCCAATCCCCTACCCAAGAAGAAGCAGGCGATCTGGGATTTTCTGCCATCCCTCTTGACATAGGTATCTTTTCCTAGCAAGATCCCCTTCGGAGCAGCAAGCGTGCGATCGCATTCTTCGCTTGCATTCTTTGGTGCGCTCGTTTCGGGATCAGGGTCTTGGCTGGGGTCGGTTGTCTCCGTTGAGCAGCCGGGTGGATTCACTTACCCTATGCTAGAATCAGCAGTACCGGCACGCAGCAGGTGATAGAGACTGCCATGTTTGAACGCTTCACAGAGAAAGCCATTAAGGTGATCATGCTTGCCCAGGAAGAAGCTCGTCGCCTGGGTCATAACTTTGTAGGAACGGAACAGATCCTCCTGGGTCTGATTGGAGAAGGGACCGGTGTCGCCGCCAAAGTGTTGAAGTCGATGGGGGTCAACCTCAAGGACGCTCGGATTGAAGTTGAAAAGATCATCGGTCGCGGGTCGGGCTTTGTGGCGGTCGAGATTCCCTTTACCCCACGAGCCAAGCGAGTTCTAGAACTGTCGCTCGAAGAGGCTCGCCAGCTTGGACACAATTACATCGGTACAGAACACCTCCTTTTGGGGCTGATTCGCGAAGGTGAAGGTGTGGCCGCCCGGGTTCTCGAAAACCTGGGCGTTGATCTCTCTAAGGTTCGCACCCAGGTGATTCGGATGCTGGGTGAAACTGCCGAGGTCACGCCGGGCGGCAGCCAGGGACGCACCAAGACCCCCACGCTGGACGAGTTTGGCTCGAATCTGACTCAGATGGCGGGCGAAGGCAAGCTTGATCCCGTGGTCGGCCGTCAGAAAGAGATTGAGCGCGTGATTCAAATCCTGGGTCGCCGCACGAAGAACAATCCGGTGCTGATTGGAGAGCCGGGAGTCGGCAAGACGGCGATCGCCGAAGGGCTGGCCCAGCGCATCTCCAGCGGCGACGTGCCCGATATTCTCGAAGAGAAGCGTGTGGTGACTCTTGACATCGGCTTGCTGGTGGCGGGCACCAAATATCGCGGTGAGTTTGAGGAACGCCTCAAAAAGATCATGGACGAAATCCGCCAAGCGGGGAACGTCATTCTGGTGATCGACGAAGTTCACACGCTGATCGGCGCAGGCGCAGCAGAAGGGGCGATCGATGCGGCTAATATCCTGAAGCCCGCGCTGGCACGGGGTGAACTCCAGTGTATCGGCGCAACGACGCTGGATGAATACCGCAAGCACATCGAGCGCGATGCGGCTCTGGAGCGCCGCTTCCAGCCCGTGATGGTGGGTGAGCCGTCGGTGCAGGACACGATCGAGATCCTGCGGGGTCTGCGCGATCGCTACGAGCAGCACCACAAGCTGAAGATTTCTGATGCGGCACTGGAGGCTGCTGCTAAGCTGTCTGACCGCTATATTTCAGACCGCTTCCTGCCCGACAAGGCCATCGACCTGATCGACGAAGCGGGCTCCCGCGTCCGCTTGTTCCACTCGCAAATGCCCCCGGCTGCGAAGGAACTGGATAAGGAACTGCGCCAGGTTCAAAAAGAGAAAGACGATGCTGTTCGCAATCAGGACTTTGAGCGGGCAGGCGAATTACGCGATCGTGAGATGGAGCTACGCGCCGAAATTCGCGCCATCGTCCAATCCAAGCAGAGCGAGGCAACGGGCGGCGAAGATTCCCCAGTGGTGACGGAGGAAGACATTGCCCAAATCGTTGCAGCCTGGACAGGCGTTCCAGTCAATAAGCTCACGGAAACCGAATCCGAGAAGCTGCTGCACATGGAAGACACCCTACACAATCGCCTGATTGGTCAGGACGAAGCTGTGAAGGCCGTGTCTCGCGCCATTCGTCGCGCCCGTGTGGGCTTGAAGAACCCCAACCGCCCGATCGCCAGCTTTATCTTCTCTGGCCCTACGGGGGTCGGCAAGACGGAGCTAACCAAGGCTCTGGCGGCCTACTTCTTCGGTTCCGAAGATGCGATGATTCGCCTCGACATGTCGGAATACATGGAGCGGCACACCGTTTCCAAGCTAATCGGGTCGCCTCCCGGCTACGTCGGCTACAACGAAGGGGGCCAGCTTACCGAAGCGGTTCGTCGTCGCCCCTACACCGTGGTGCTGTTCGACGAAATCGAAAAAGCCCACCCCGATGTGTTCAACATGCTGCTGCAAATCCTGGAGGACGGTCGCCTGACCGATGCCAAGGGTCGCACGGTGGATTTCAAGAACACCCTGCTGATCATGACCTCCAATATCGGTTCCAAGGTGATCGAGAAGGGTGGCGGCGGTCTGGGCTTCGACCTGTCTTCGGAAGACATGGCTGAGTCCCAATATAACCGCATCCGTTCTCTGGTAAATGAGGAACTGAAGCAATACTTCCGCCCTGAATTTCTCAACCGTCTGGATGAGATTATCGTCTTCCGTCAGTTGACGAAGGACGAGGTGAAGCGGATTGGTGACATTCTCCTGCGGGAAGTATCGGGTCGCTTGCTGGAGCAGGGCATTACCCTCGAAGTCACCGAGAAGTTCAAAGATCGCCTAGTGGAAGAGGGCTATAACCCCAGCTACGGCGCTCGTCCCCTGCGCCGCGCCATCATGCGCCTGTTGGAAGACTCCCTGGCAGAGGAAATCCTCTCAGGGCGAGTCAAGGATGGTGATGTGGCCGTTGTGGATGTAGGCGAAGACGGACAGGTAAAGGTGCTTCCGGGTGAAAAGCGGGAGTTGCTGCCTCAGTCTGCGGAGTAGCGGTCAATAGCTGTGGCGGTTAATAGCTGTAGCTGTAAGTAGCTATAAATAGCTGTAAATAACTGCTGTTTGCCAGCACTTGTTTGCAAGCACTATCTAAGCACTGTCTTGTGTTGAGGGCTGGGTTGCCGGATGGGTAACCCAGTTTCTTTTTGCGCTGATTCGGGCCATGCCTTTCACCCACTCCCCTCCGTTTGGTAGAATCAAATGCTTGACATTTGCAAGATTTACCGATTTGCAAAGACCAATTTGCAAGACAGATAACCCTCGCTTCACGGAGATTCCTTCCCTATGGCTCGGATGTATTATGATGCAGACGCGAATTTGGACGTTTTGGCTGGCAAAACGATTGCCATTATTGGCTACGGCTCGCAGGGCCATGCCCATGCCCTGAATCTGCGCGACAGCGGGCTGAATGTGGTGGTTGGCTTGTATCCGGGTAGCAAGTCGGCTGCCAAAGCTGAGGCGGAAGGGCTGACCGTGAAGACGGTGAGCGATGCTGCTGCTGCCGCAGATTTCATCATGATCCTGCTGCCGGATGAGGTGATGAAAACGGTCTACAAGAACGAGATCGAAGCGCAACTGACCGCAGGCAAGGTGCTGGCATTTGCCCACGGCTTCAATATTCACTTTGCCCAAATTGTGCCCCCTGCGGATGTGGATGTGGTGATGGTGGCTCCTAAGGGGCCGGGACACTTGGTGCGGCGCACCTATGAGCAGGGTGAGGGCGTTCCGGCGCTGTTTGCGGTGTATCAAGACGCAACGGGCCGGGCACGCGATCGCGCGATGGCCTACGCCAAAGGCATCGGCGGCACCCGCGCAGGCATTTTGGAAACCACCTTCCGTGAAGAAACCGAAACCGACCTGTTTGGCGAACAGGTGGTGCTGTGTGGCGGTCTCAGCGCCTTGATCAAGGCGGGTTTTGAGACGCTGGTGGAGGCGGGCTATCAGCCTGAGTTGGCTTATTTCGAGTGCCTGCATGAAGTGAAGCTGATTGTGGATCTGATCGTGGAAGGCGGTCTGGCAAAGATGCGCGACAGCATCTCCAACACCGCAGAATATGGCGACCTAACTCGCGGCCCGCGCATCGTCACCGACGAAACCCGTGCGGAAATGAAGAAGATCCTGACGGAGATTCAGACGGGACAGTTTGCTCGCGAATTTGTGCTGGAAAACCAGGCTGGCAAACCGGGCTTCACCGCCATGCGCCGCCGCGAGGCCGAGCATCCCATTGAGGAAGTCGGCAAAGATCTGCGGGCCATGTTTAGCTGGCTGAAGAAGGCCTAGCCTGGGGTAATTGCTCTCCAGCGCTGAGGCGAGAGCGGGTTGGAGTTAGGACTTGGAAAGACCTGTTTGGCGCGATCGCCAGACAGGTTTTTTGTTGGGTCAGAGTATTTCTCTCTAGAGGCATAGGGCAGCAGAGGGGCGATCGCCGCCTGAGGTAGAGGAACTCCTGCTTGCAGACAGATTATCTTATGGTTGCGCCGTAACTCCTGACGCATCGGCCTCTATTCAGCCGTTACTCCAGCCTTTACTCAGCCTCTATTCTTGAACCGCTAATCATGAAGACTATCTTGACCCATAGTCCAATTGCGATCGCCATCTTTTGGATCTCCATCTATCTGGGACTGACGCTCGTTCCGCTGCTGGTGCTGCTGCTCTATCCGCCGATGTCCACTGAAGCGCGGGGCTTCTGGGTTGAGTTTTCGGTGGCGCTGGGATTTGTGGGGCTGGCGATGATGGCGCTGCAATTTGCGCTGACGGCACGGATCAACCGGGTCGAGGCTTCTTACGGGATCGACATTATTCTGCAATTTCACCGCTACATCTCCATCGTGGCGGTGCTGTTTATCCTGGTGCATCCGGCGATTTTGTTTATTAACCAGCCGGAAACCGTGGCTCTGCTCAATTTTCCAGAAGCGCCGTGGCGGGCCCGATTTGCCGTCATGGGGACGCTGGCGCTGGTGGCGCTAATTATCACCTCGATCTGGCGCACGCGACTGAAAATTCCCTACGAGGCGTGGCGCACGCTGCACGGATTGCTGGCGGTGCTGGCGCTGGGGCTGGGGCTGGCGCACGCGATTGGGGTTGGCTATTACCTATCGCTGTTTTGGAAGACGGTGCTGTGGGGGGCGATCGCCCTCGCTGCCCTCTGGCTCTTGGTCTATGTGCGTCTGGTGAAGCCGTGGATGATGTTGAAAAAGCCCTACCTGGTGGAAGCGGTCGAGTCTCAGCGGGGCGATAGCTGGACGCTGGCGCTGCGACCCCACGGCCATAACGGCTTCACCTTCCAGCCGGGCCAGTTTGCCTGGATCACGCTGGACGTATCGCCGTTCCACATGCGCGAGCATCCCTTTTCGATGTCCTCCAGCGGCAGCCAGTCCGACCGTATCGAGTTTACGATCAAGGCGCTGGGCGACTTTACCCGCGAAATTAAGCACGTACCGCCAGGAACGCGGGCTTACCTAGACGGCCCCTATGGCGTGTTCACGAGCGATCGCTATCCAGACACCGCCGGGTTTGTTTTCATTGCTGGGGGCATTGGCATCACGCCGTTTATGAGCATTCTGACCACCCACGCCGAACGCGGCGACGATCGCCCCCATCTGCTGATCTACGCGGGCGATCGCTGGAACGACCTCATCTTCCGCGAGGAGTTGGAAGCCCTGAGGGACAAGCTGGATTTGCAAATCGTCTTCGTTCTCCGCCATCCGCACGAGGGCTGGACCGGGGAATCGGGCTACGTTGATAAAGCCCTGCTAGAACGCTACATTCCCCACTATCGCGGCAGCCGTCAATACTTTATCTGCGCCAGTCCCCGCATGATGGATGCAGTCGAAGCCGGACTCCACCATCTCCAAGTGCCGCCCACGCACATCCACATGGAACACTTCAACCTAGTGTAAATGGCTTTGAGTCATGAACAGAATCATGACATTGCTGGAAGCCCTAAAGAAGCTTGGCAGGCAATCCGAAGATCGCAAATCCAAAATCGCAAATCCAAAATCGCAAATCCAAAGTCGAGAATCGACACATTTCCCTATGCGCTACATCCTGATGCTGCAACTGGTTTCTATCATCACCCTCAACTTGGTGATGGGGTCAGCGCTATTTGCTTGGTTGCAAAGTCGCCCTACCTCCGAGGTGCCAGATGCCACGTCATATCAATTCTCTAAATACCCGCTACACATAGAGCATCGACAATCCAATCCCACTGAGTCAGCGATCGCAGCGACTCCGCCGAAAGGCGACAAACCCACTGGCTGATGGCGTGCTGGAGTTGGCAAACATCATCAAAGTGAACCCAAGCTAGCTCCCGCTTGAGTTCCCGCCAGACCCGCTCAATGGGATTGACCTCAGGGCAATAAGGCGGCTGAAACACCAAGATGACATTGTCCGGTATCGTCAGGGTCTGAGCCGTATGGGCTGCGGCATTATCCACCTGAATCAGATGTAAATCATCGGGGAACTGAGCCGCAAAGCTGTGCAAAAACGCCTCAAAACAGGAACTGTCGAGATGAGAAAACTCGACTATCCACGATGCACCGCTCAGCGGTTCCACTAGACCGTACAGCCACCGATACACAAAGTCCCATTGAACTGAACCAATCGGCTGCACCCCAAAGCCCGTCAACTTGCGATGTTGAACCGTCAGCAGTCCGACGCGGCTCTCATCGCTGCACCAATAGCGGATTCGCCCCCCGTAGCGTTGTCTCAAGGCTGGCGGAATCGACTGGCTTATCTGGGCTGCAAGGTTTGCTGAACGGACTCGCACGCCCCAGGAGTCTGCTTCTTTGACACCGGACGGGGCACTTTGAGCTTCGCTTTGAGCCGATAGCGCACCGTCTTATGCACCGTCTTGTAGGGGACGGGTTGACCATGCACCGCTGCGAGCCACTGCTGCACTGCTCCATAACTGCTAAAGCCTTCTGGATCTTGCAGTTCCCGTTCCAAAGATGCCAGGACTTCACCGCTAATCGCTCGCGGTCGTCCACTGCGAGATGCCACCTTCACCAACGCTTCGAGTCCACTCTGTCGATACTGGCTCAGCCAACGAGACACGGTCGTGCGATGGCAACCGCTCAGTTGGGCTAACTGCTCAACGCTCTTCGCTTGTCCGGTTTTTAACCACCACAACACCTGTACTTTACGGCGCTGTGATGACCGTTGCTGTTGTTCCAAGACGGCTTTTAGTTCTTCTGCTGTTTCAGCGATATCGATTTTGAGGACTCCACTCATGGCGGCTCGCTCTAACGTCTTCTTACATGTAGCAGATCTTTGGAGATTTGATATAAGTCCTGAACATATCAACACGCAAAGTTTGGGATACTGGGCTGGCTGCGAATTGCTGTTTTCGCAAGCCAGTTTTTTTTGCCCAAACTGCTGCCTACTGCGCCCGCGCTTGGTCAACTGCGACCCGACATCGCGTAGCAAAAACCGAAACCAGCGGAAACTTCGAGGGGGCGGCTGCCATTCTAAAGAAGTGGAAAGTTTTTGCAGCGGAGTGTTCCCATCCGCTGATTTAAAGGAGAATCAAGACATGCGTCGCTCACTGTTGACCATTGGCACCGCGCTGGCGGGCAGCCTGCTCGTTGTTGGGTTGCTGAGTTGTGCTGCGAATCAGTCTCGCGCTGGCGATTCGTCGCCCGTGCCGTCCATCCCGTCGGTGCCCGAATCCCCCATTTCCCAAAACCCTGATGTGACGGAGCAACCCGTGGATGCGCGTTTGGTGGCGGCCAATACCCGCTTTGGCTTCAAGCTGTTTTCGGAAGTAGCGGCCCAGTCGCCGGGTGAAAATGTGCTGATTTCGCCGTCAAGCGTGTCGATCGCCCTGTCGATGGTTTATAACGGGGCCAGCGGCGACACCCAGCGGGCGATCGCCGAAGCGCTCCAGCTTGAAGGGCTGAGCCTGGACGACGTGAATCAGGGCAATGCAGCACTAGAGGCATTGCTGGAAAGTGCCGACCCGAAGGTGAAGCTGGCGATCGCCAATTCCCTCTGGAGCCGGGAAGGAGTAGATTTTCGGCCCGACTTTTTGGCAAAGAATCGCGAGTTCTACAATGCCGAGGTCACCAGTCTGGACTTTTCCCAGCCGAATGCGCCCAGCGTGATTAATGATTGGGTCAGCCGCAGCACCGAAGGCAAAATTCCCACCATCGTCGAGCGGCTCAATCCGGAGGATGTGCTGTTTTTGGTGAATGCCATCTACTTCAAGGGCACTTGGAGTGCGCCCTTTAATCCGTCGATGACCCAGACGCAGCCCTTCTATCTGCCCAATGGCGATCGCCTCAATCATCCGCTGATGTCGCAGTCGGGGCAGTTTGTCTACGCCGAAACCGACCAGTTCCAAGCGGTGAACCTGCCCTACGGCAACCGCCACTTTAGCATGGTCGTGTTTTTGCCCAAGCAGTCCACCAGCCTGGAGGCGTTCCAGCAGACCCTCACTGCCGAAAACTGGCAGACCTGGAATACCCAGTTTCGCCGCCGCGAGGGCATGGTCAAGCTGCCCCGCTTCAACACAGAATTTAGCGTGGGGCTGAACGACGCGCTCAAATCGCTGGGCATGGCGATCGCCTTCGACCCAGACCAGGCCGACTTTTCCGCTATGATCGACGCGCAGGCCTTCATCAACCGCGTACAGCACAAGACCTTCATCGAGGTCAACGAGCAGGGCACCGAAGCCGCAGGCAGCACGGGCATCAGCATCGGGGTTACCTCCGCTCCCATCGACCCACCCTTCCAGATGGTGGTCGATCGCCCCTTCTTCTACGCTATCCAGGATAATCAGACAGGCAGCATCCTGTTTATGGGTACTGTCGTGAACCCTGGCAGCTAAAGTTAGCTGGTCTATAAACCCCCATGCCCACCGCCCTCGCCCTCCACACCAGCAGTCCGAATCTGGGTCTGGCGCTCAGCAACTTTGTCGATGTGCAGCGCCAGCAGACCTGGGATTTGGGGCGGGCCCTGTCTACGCATCTGCACGACTGCCTGATGGCGTTTTTGCCGCCGCAGACCTGGGCAGATCTGGACTTTCTGGCGGTGGCGCGGGGGCCGGGTGGCTTCACGGGGACGCGCATCGGCATGGTCACGGCACGAACGCTGGCGCAGCAGTTGGAGATTCCGCTATTTGCCATTTCCTCGCTGGCGGCCGTCGCCCATGCCGCCGCTGCTCAGATGCCTGACGATTCTACAGATTCTACAATCGACCTGGCAGTGCAGCTATCCGCCCAGCGCGGCGAAGTGTTTGGTGCAATTTACCGCAGCCAGCCGCAGACCCGCCAACTCGTCCCCGTGTGTCCTGATGCCGTGCTGACGGAAACGGACTGGCGATCGCTCCTCGACTCTTGGACCTTTCCCTGGCAGCCCATCGACGCAAATGGCGATCGCGCCCACACCGCCGCTGACTTGCTCGCCCTGGCCTATGCAGACTGGCAAAGGGGCGATCGCCCCCACTGGTCGTCCGCGCTGCCTTTTTACGGACAGCATCCGGTGAAATAGAGGCAAAAGTCAGCACAGCGCAGAGCGCAGCAGAGGCACAAAGCGCAAAAGCACAAAAAAGGGAGTGTCGCAGCTTAGCTCCCGCACTCCCTCTCCTCGTTTTCGCTGGATTCAGCAATTCTATAAACCTGGAACCTATTCAGCCGCCAGAGCCTCGCGGGGCGTGCCGTAGTCGATGCGGTCGAGGTCGCTGGAGCTATTCCGGAGCGGGTTGGTGTAAACATTCAGCTTTTGCAGCAGCACCAGCCAAAAAAACAGCGGATCTTCGACCAGGTAGCGCCGCCATAGCCGCTTGGGTTCGGCCGTGAGGCGATAGAGCCATTCCAGCCCTGCCTCACTGATCCACTTGGGCGATCGCTTAACGTTTCCTGCCTCAAAGTCGATCGTTGCCCCAATAGCCAGGAAGATTTTGACATTGGGCAGTTGGTCTTTGTACTTGTGAATGAATAGCTCCTGCTTCGGTGCGCCAACCCCTACAGCCAGAACCGTTGCGCCCGACTCTCGAATCATTTCCAGGATGCGATCGCACTCGGCTTCGTCCTTTTCAAACCCGAAGGACGGCGAATGGGTCGCCACGACGATTTCCCGCCCAACTTTTGCGTTAATCCGCTGCTGAGCCGCTGCTGCAACGCCCTCCTTGGCCCCCAGCAGGAAAATGCGAATGTCTGGATTGTCCTTGTGATACTCGTAAAAAGCGGGAAACAGGTCAGACCCTGAAATTTTTTCGCGAATGGGTGACCCCAGGAAGCGAGAGACGTACATTAAGATCTTGCTATCGCAAACCCGGTAGTCCGCGTCATTGTAGACCTTAAAGAAGGACGAATCTCTTTGCAGTTTGACCAAGTGATCCACATTGGGAGTATAAACAACGCCGCTGGTTAGCCTCTCTAGTAGTTCCTGCATTGACAGGTTGTCAATTTGCACGTTCAGAATCTTAACGCTGTCCATCCAGCACGCTCCATTCCTGAGGTCTTTTGCTCGATAGTCATCCGAAATTCAAACCAGGCGGCTTATTCGCAGACTCAATGACCATCTATATTCGGTGATAACATTCGCAAAACCCGGATAAACAGAGGGAGATTACGTACGAGTTTCCGCCCTCTGAGGGGGTGGACTGCGGCTCTTTTGCCTTGATATTGTATGGGTTTTGTGTGGTTTTAATGAGTTAAATACTTTGCCTGAATAAATCACCCGCACGGCGAGGGATTCATCAACCAACAAAAAGGACTGAAAGCACTGTCCTGATGGGTTTTCAGGCTATAGAAATGGATAATCTTTTGCAGCGAAAGCACAAATCCGATCTGCGACCTCATTGCCCCCGGTGACCGTATTTTTCACCAGTCCGTTCGGTTTGTGTACTCATCCTCCTCACTTTTGCGATCGCCCGATAGGGAAATTTAGGCCCATTGAATGAGATTTTTCCCGCCTATGGATTGCGCGCATTGCCGCAAAATATTGCGTCTGTTAGGAAGCGATCGCACCTGGGCACACTAGCGTTGTACGGTTCAAAGTTTGAATGCGAACCCTCGCACAACAGATTTGAACCTCTTCTAACAGTTTGTATGAAAACGTTTTCGTCTTTGAACTTCAGATCAGTCACTGAATTTCGGTTCTGGCTGGTGGCGATCGCCGCTGGGCTGGCTGCAATTCACCTGACGCTGGTTTGGCGGGCTGATAACGTCGATTTGCTGGGCAGCAGCATTCTGTTTTTTGCGGCGCTGACCTCGCTGTTGGGCGATCGCCAGCATACACTGCGCTTTGATAGCAGCATTCTCGCAAGCGTGCTTGGGGCCATGCTGATTGCGTTCGTGCTGTTGCGGAGTTTGGCGACTCCGGGTGAGGCGTTTTTGCTGCTAGCTCCGCTCACGGCTGGTTTAGGATTAGCCCTCCTATCCTCTGGTTTTCGCGGGTTGGGGCAATATCGACAAGAACTGTTGCTGCTGTTTTGTCTGGGTGCGCCCAAGGTGTTTATTCCGCCGCTGTTTGACCCGACGCTGTGGACGGCGAAATTTTCGACGGCATTGCTTTGGTATGGCGGGTTTGAAGTAGTTCGCGATGGAGTCAATATTCACCTGCCCACCGGGTCAGTTGAGGTCTATCCTGGCTGTTCTGGCATTGAGGGCATCACTTACCTGCTGTCGCTAGCGGGTTTGTTTGTGGTGATGTTCCCTCTGAACTGGCTGCGTCGCGGATTGGCAGTTGTGCTGGCGGTGTTGATCGCTTTTGTAGTCAACGGGGTGCGGGTGTCTTTGATGGCGTATCTGGTCGCGTCTTCTCAGCCGGAGGCGTTTGAATACTGGCACGAAGGCACCGGGTCGCTCATCTTTTCCATGATTGCCGTGCTGATTTTTGGCGGCGTGTGCTGGCTGCTGCTGCGCTGGCAGGAGGTAGCAGAGCGCTGGATTGCCCTGGCAGAGGTCAGTGATGATCCGGCGGAAGAGGAACTGTTTCTGGATGATCCGCTTGATGATCCGCTGGAATGGCAAGAGCCATAGTCCCTTTTGTGATAGCACGTTCATGACTGCAAATTTATCTGCAAACTCAACCGAAAGTCCGGTTGTGAAATATGTCCGGCTGCCGCTACTGGCGCTGACCCTAGGGGGCGTGGTGCTGGTGCTGGGGCGCTTGCTCCTGTTTCCCGCGACTGATGGGCAGACGAAGGCCGAATTTGACTTCCCGGAGCAGGTGCCCCTTCCTGGCTGGCAGGCCCAGTCGGCAACAGCGCTGCCAATTCCCGAAAAGGCCCAGGCGGAAATGGTGTCGGGCAAACGCTATAGCTATAGGCAGGGCGATCGCGCTCTTGCCGTCGAGATCCGATACCTGGTCAACACCGATCCCAGCGTCCGCAATTTACTGCTGAAGTACGGCAAGTCAACGCCGACGGTTGCCTTCCCCACTACGATTCAGCAAGACGAATCGGGCGGATTCTACAGCATCTACGCCGACGAAACCCACGCCCATCTCACCAGTTGCATCAATCCTCGTGGCTCTAGCACCGTCACCGAGGCGCAGTTTATGCAAAACCGCTACGTCCTCGACTTGCGCCCAGAGCGGGCCCTGCCCGTCCTGCTGGGTCGAGAGACGCTGCGAGATGGGCGCTGTCTGTGGACGGTGATGTCTGCCCCACTCCAAAACACCCCGGCGGATCAGGTCTATCCGCAGCTCAAAGCCGCCTGGACAGACTGGCAGGCGTGGTGGCAACCCAAGTTTCCGACTCCCTAAGTTTCCCGTTTCCTGAAGCCTGCGAGACGCTTCTTGGCTCCCTTGTTCTCACCCCATTTCACTCGGTTATTGACATACTCGGAGGATATCCCATGACTCAAGCCCAACCCGAATCTCCCACTCCCTCTCCCGCAAGCAAGCCCTTTTCCCCAGTGCTGCTGCGTTGGGCCGGGTATGGACTGTTGGTTCTAACGACGCTTGACCTGTTCACGATTCTGTTCCCGCCCCGATTCACCAATCCCATCTGGGAGTTTGAAACAATGGGTGCAATCGTAGAGCGAGTTCCCGTTCCACTGCTAGCAGCAGCGCTAATTTTTTTCGGGGAAATGCAGTTTCGCAGTAAGTGGGAACGTCCCGTTTTGAAGTTCCTCTCTTGGGTATCGATGCTGTTTGGTATTTTCCTGCTGCTTCTGGTTCCGCTGGGCGTGACGAATACGCTACGGCTGAATAGCCAGAGCATGGATTTGATCAGTAACCAATTTAGCCAGCAGCTTGAGCAGGTGGCTGCTTTCGAGAAGCAAATCAATGATGCCAGCGCAGAGCAAATCAAGGGCTTTTTGGAGAGCCAGGGCGTAACGCTGGAGGGCGATGCGGCCAGAGCGCCGAAGGAGCAAATGCTGAGCCAGTTGTCTCAATTCAAGGAGCGGATGCAGGAGCAGGTTGAAATTGAGAAGGCAAGCCGCCGCAATCGCCTGATGGAAAGCTCTGCCAAGTGGAATCTGAGCGCACTAATTTCGGGCTTCTTGTTTATCTATATCTGGCACCTCACGCGCTGGGCCCGCAGCGCCAAGAAAAAGCGCAGCAAAGCTTCTAAGACGCAGCCCGCAGCATAGGTGCTGACACTTTATATTGAGCTAAATGTTTAGCTAAGTATTTGATGCAGCTTTGAATCCTGGATAAGAGTAAGAAGCGCTCTTATCCAGGATTTTTTAGCGCAACAAATTGCCTACAAGCCGCGCCATACGGATTGTAAAGTCGTAGGTATTTCTGGAACCGCCACTAATAGGGCCGCCAATGCCTACAAAGGCTGAGGAGGCTGTGGTGGATTGGATAATGCGGGCAAAAACTTGACCATTTTGTGCGCGTGCAAAAATGCCATCGATAAAGACGGCTGCACCACCCCCTAGTCCAATACTGCTGCTGCGTTGTCCAGAGACGCGAATAGAGTTGCGGGATAGTCGATAGGTGCCGACCACAGGAAAGAGGTCATCGCGGACGATAGTACCGATTCCTCTGGGGGTAAAACGAAATAGCCGATTGCTAAAAAATTCCCAAATACCACCAACTTGAGACTGGCGTAGTCGAGTCGCAGAACCAACGCCCTGAATGCTGCGGATTCTGAGTGGCGCACTGCCGAGAAAGGCCCCAACCAGGCGAACATTTCTAGTCGCTGGTCGAGTGCTTTGGGGGCTTAGTGTATCTGGCCTTGAGGCACGAGCGGTTGTGCGATGCAGGGATGGACTTGGGACAGCAGGCAGTGTTGTAAAAGTTAGCGGAGAAGCTTGAGCAATTTCTGAGGACGTGTTTTGGGACAAAGGGGTTTTTAGTGTAGACATGGCTATAGACACGGCAAATATGGGTTAATAATGACGAACTCTTGAGCTAGATGGAATTGCTGGAGACTATTTGGAATTGCGAAACTCCTAGTATCTTATAGGTGATTTTTTTGTGAAAAGATTTTTTATAGGCTTTCTTTCGTTTTTTGAAGGGTCTATTCAGTTGGGCGGCGGAGCGATTTCAGCCACTTCAGCAGCGAGATGGGCAGCGAAATGGGCGAGAGCAGCGTGGCAACAATTAGCACTAGCCAAGATAGAGAGTCTGTTTTGGGGGTTGAAGGGTCTTTTAGGAAAATGGATAGGTAAACGGTGAAGGCGATCGCCGAAAGTACAAGATAAGCGGTTAAAACGTGAGAAACGTGAACCATGTGAGTTTGAGTGGGAGCAGAAAACGGTTCCTGATACGGAGCCAGTAGCCTTGAAGGTTGAACTAGAATCGGCGCTGATTTTATAGAGGCATCCAATAGAGGCATCCGCAATGGGCAAGGGGATCTTGAAAACACTGCGATCGCGACAGGGGCTTGTCCTAAAAACAGGGCGATCGCCCTACCGCTCTATCCAGTCCTCCACTACGCTCATCCGCCAAACCCAGATTTGCTGGATTTTGCCCAACCGTCTGGCCCTTGGTGCGCTCCCGAAACCAGACTACGCTGGCATCCTCGCTGCTGCCAACGTAGAGGTGGTGCTGTCATTCTGTGCCGAAGCAGAAGGGCCGCTGCCGCAAGCGATTGCAGAAAAATTCCACTGTCAGCGATATATTCTGCCAAATCAATCCTACTTGGTTCCGCTTCAGGTTCAACACTTTGAGGTGGCGACAGAACTGCTGCATCAGCACCTCCGCCGCCAGCGCCCGGTCTACGTCTACTGTCGGCGGGGAATAGAGCGATCGCCCTTGGTGTGTGCCGCCTATTTGTGCCGCTATCATCAGCTAGAGGTGTGGGAAGCGCTGCGCTACGTTCAGCAGGTGCAGGCGATCGCAGCACCCACCAGCGCACAAATCAAAATATTGCAGGCATTTGTCAGCCAAAGTTCAAAATTCCCAGATCCTACTCAGATCTCCGTGTAGGCAGCGGGCCTGGAAGTCTGTCAAGGGCAGTTTGCCGAGAATGTGGCAGCAAAAATGGCTCCGAAACTTTACGGATTTGCCGCTTAAACTGCTTAGAAATTCCGCAATATTTCGGAATCCAAGCCAACAGGAAGTGCCTTTAGTCTTAAAAGTTTTGCTATTTTTAGCGTTCAATGAGCCTCTGGACTTCGGACGTAAATTTACTGAAAATTTGTGGCTTGAGTCGTTCAATATTTCGCAACATGGGGAATACTTTGTTTACAAATGCAATTTGGCAGTTTCAGGCTGCTCTGTGAACGAGTTCACTCCCAGTTTGAAATCCAAGCTTAAGACCCATATAATCCGGCGAAGCCATCGTTAGAGGCAATATGCATTAAGGCAGCGAATTTAGGGATAAAACGCCAGACAGTCCCAAGAACGAACTTTAGGCTTCGACTATTAGTTTGACTATTAAATGGTTTGAGGTTACGTCTAACGCTCTTCTAATGATTCATGAAGCCTTACTTTTCGCGGATTCCTTTTGGTTTCTTAATTTTACAGGCTTATCGCTGATTCAGACACAAAGCGTCTGATTGATTCAGGCTTCAAAAGTATTTGAGTGGGGTTATTCGGGGCGATCGCCCTTGTTTTTTGTGCCGCGATTTTCGCACATCCGATTTCGTGTATCTATCCATCTACCTCTGTCCAGCTATGTCTCCTATCACCTGCTGTGCCACCGTCGTTTTTGTTGATGCAGCTACGCCAGATTATCAAACCCTAATTGCTGGCATCCATCCCGATATTGACGTTCAAATTCTCGACCCTGGGCAAGATGGAATTCAGCAAATTACCGACTATCTAGCAGGGCGCAGCAACATCAGCAGCGTCCACATTATCTCCCACGGCAGCACAGGCAGCCTCCATCTCGGCTCCACCGTGCTAAATCGCAGCACCCTGGCACACTACAGCACGTTCCTGCAATCCTGGTCTGCGGCGCTGACGGAAGATGCCGATATCCTGCTCTACGGCTGCAACATTGCCAGTGGCGAGGGCAGCGCGTTTGTGCAGCAGCTAGCCGCCCTCACAGGAGCCAATCTCGCAGCCTCAACGAACCTCACAGGCAGTGCTGCCCTCGGCGGCGACTGGGCGCTAGAGTACACCACAGGCAGCATCGAAGCAAGCAATCCTTTCAACGCGGATGCCCTCAACTCTTACAAAGGGATTCTGCCTGCGATTCCGACGGGCAGCATTGTCGTGCTGCGAACTGGCGACGGCAGCGCCCTGCTGACCAATGCAGCCACTGCTGTTTTTTTGGATGTATACGATACGAGTGGCAGCCTGCTGCAATCCATCGCCATGCCAACTACGGTTGATGGCAGCAACCGACGATTGACCCTGAGTGGCACAGCAGATTTAGAAGGGGGATTAAGTCTCTCAACAGATGGTCGATACCTGGTTTTAGCAGGCTATGACGCGAGTGTTGGCACTCTGGCGATCGCCAGCACCACCAGCACAGCAGTCAACCGAGTGATTGCTCGCGTTGATATGAACGGGACGGTAGATACCTCCACACATCTGACCAGTAGTTTTAGTGGGAATAGTGTTCGGAGTGTTGCTTCCGTAGATGGCAGCAGCTTTTGGGTCGCTGGAGTATCTAGCAATAACACAGGCGGGATTCACTATGTACCCTACGGCGACACAGGAACGCGGCTGACCACGGTGGATGGTGCAGTCCGGAGTGTGGGAATCTTCGATGGGCGTTTGTATACCACAGCGGGCAGTTCGACTAGCCCCACCCATGTCGGACTAAATACTATTGGCACTGGATTACCCGAAAGCGGATCTATCCCAATTACAGCGGTTCCTGGCACATCAAGCGGCAACTCCCCGTTTGAATTTGTCCTGCTGGACCGGGATGCAACGGTTGCAGGAGTTGACACGCTTTATATTGCAGATCGAAGTCCGGATGCATCAGGAGGCGGAATCCGGAAGTATTCCTTTGATGGCACAACCTGGACACTGCGCCAGCGGCTCGTCGGTCAATTCAGCGGTTTGACAGGTCAAGTTGTCGGCAGCACGGTTGAACTGTATGCCACGCGAGGGAATGGAGCAAATAACTCGCTGGTTCGGATTGTAGACACGGCTGCTTTTAACGCTGATATCAATGCAACATTAACCGTCCTGGCAACGGCTGGGGCAAACCAGGTTTTTCGGGGGGTGGCGTTTTCGCCGAGCGCAGTGGTGAACCAGCCACCCGTTGCGAATGATGGCACGTTAACCACAGATGAAGATACAGCATTTTCGGGAACCCTGTCTGGGTCAGATCCGGAGGGGGCGGCGCTGACCTATAGCATCGTGAATCAGCCCGCTAGTGGCACGGTGACCCTCACAGATGCGGCAACTGGAGCGTACATATTTACACCAAATGCAAACTTTAATGGCGGTGACTCATTTACGTTTAGCGTGAATGATGGCGTGAATGACTCTGGCACAGCAACTGTCACGATTACTGTCAATCCAGTGAACGATGCGCCGACGGCCGCTGGTGTGATTGTGACTACTAATGAGGATGAGGCCGTGTCGGGCTTTTTGCTTGGCGCAGATGTAGATGGGGATATGCTGACGTATGAGATTGTCACGGCTCCAACAAAAGGATCTGTCACGATTACGAATGCGGCAACCGGAGCCTTTACCTACACGCCGAATGCCGATGCGAACGGGGCAGATAGCTTTACCTACCGCGTGTTTGACGGAACGGTGTATTCCAACACGGCGACGGTGACCGTGGCGATCGCCCCCATTAACGATGCGCCCGTCGCCACCGATGGCAGCCTGACCACAACGAGGAATCAGCCTCAAAATGGAACCGTGGCGGCGGCCGATGTGGATGGCGACATGCTGACCTACAGCGTTGTGACTGGGCCAGCCAGCGGCACGCTAACCAGCTTTGACGCGGCGACTGGGGCGTTTACTTACCTGCCCAATGCGGGACACGTTGGGCCCGACAGTTTCTCCTTCCAGGCGAATGACGGCAGCGGGGCAGCCAATGCGCTCTCGAATGTGGCGACTGTGAGCATTGTGGTCAACTTTGGCAACAACGCCCCCGTAGCCAATGGCGACAGTTTGGTGACCAACGAAGATGCGGCAGTGCTAGGGACGCTCTCTGGCACAGATGGCGACAATGATCCGCTGATCTATGCGATCGCCACTGGGCCCAGCCAGGGAAGCATCACGGCGTTTGATCCCAACACGGGCGCATTCACCTACACGCCGAACCCCAATGCCAACGGCTCGGACAGCTTCTCATTCCGCGTGTTCGATGGATTTGAGGAATCAGAACCCGCAACCATCACCATTACCATCACCCCGGTCAATGATGCGCCCGTCGCCAATGCTGCAACGCTAAACACTCGGACGGGTAAAACCGAGGCGGGGGTACTGACGGCAACGGACGTGGAAGGCGATCCGCTGAGCTTCAGCATCGTTTCGGCTCCGACCAATGGCACGGTCACGATTATCAATGCACTGACGGGAGAATATACCTACACCCCCAACGCCGGATTTTCGGGCAGCGACAGCTTTACCTTTCGGGCAAACGATGGAACGGATGACTCCGCCCCCGCAACGGTCAGCATTACGGTTGCGCCCAACAGCGCCCCCGTTGCGACCAATGGCAGCCTCAATACCCGCGTTAATGCGGAAAGATCGGGGCGGCTTGTGGCCACCGATCCCGATGGCGACATCATCCGCTTTAGCATTGTGACTGCGCCCAGCTACGGGTCTGTGGTGATTACCAACACGGCAACAGGAACCTACACCTACACGCCCAATCCTGGCTATAGCGGGCCAGACAGTTTCGTTTTTCAAGTCACCGACGACGTATTCAATGCAACGGGCACCATTTCTGTGCTGGTGGCGGCCAACCAGGCCCCGGTGTTGACTGCACCCTTGCCGCGTCGCGGTGCCACCGAAAGGCTGCCGTTTGTGGCCCAGCTTCCGCTCACCGCCTTTGTTGATCCAGACGGGGATTCTTTGACCTACACCGCAACCCTGGCCAATGGTGCGCCGCTGCCCGCTTGGTTGACTTTTAATGCAGCAACTCGAACATTTTCGGGTACGCCTGCGAATGGGGATGTGGGCACGATTGCGCTGCGGGTTGTAGCGACCGATCCCAGTGGGGTGCAGGGTACGGGCACATTCACGCTGACGGTGCTGAATATTAACGATGCGCCAGTGCTGCAAAAGCCGATCGGGAATCGGACGGCAGTGGCGGGGCAGGGCTTTGGCCTGATGCTGGAGTCGGATACGTTTGTGGACATAGACGCAGGCGATGTACTGACCTATACGGCGAGTTTGAGCGACGGTCGTCCGCTGCCTGCGTGGCTAACGTTTGACCCCGTGACGCGCACCTTTAGCGGCACCCCTGCGGGCGGAAACGCAGGTAGCTATCGCATCGTTGTGCGGGCCACAGATCGTTCGGGCATGAGTGCGGTTGACGAATTTGATCTGCTGGTCAGGTCAGACAGTGGGTTGCCGCCGCAGGGCCCGAAGAAACTGAATCGGATGAAGGGGTCGCCCCGGCCGGATCGGATTCGTGGAACACGACGGGGCGATCGCATCGAGGGGTTTGACGGCAACGACGTGATCGAGGGTCTGGGTGGCGACGACTATATCTTGGGTGGCGCTGGCATCGATCGGCTCGTGGGCGGCGGCGGAAATGACACGCTGGTCGGCGGGCGCGGGGCGGACGTGCTAGTTGGGGGCGCGGGCAACGATGTGCTGATTGCGGGCGAAACGACTGATTTTCTGCGCGGATTCCAGGAGGCGACGGCAATCTGGGGGGCGATCGCCACAAATGTTTTGAAGGGCGGAAAGGGCAACGACCTGCTGGTGGGCGGTGGACGCAGCGATCTGATGATTGGAGGCGCGGGCCGCGATACGTTTGTCCTCGCCAAGCATGGTGGCGCTGATGTCATCCGAGATTTCAAAGTGGGCGTTGATGTCATCGGGCTGGCGAAGGGGTTGACCTTCCGCGAACTGCGGATTCAGCAGTTGAGCCAGGGGGCCCGCATCTGGCTAAATGGTTCGGATGAGGTGATTGCGGAACTGTCGGGCGTGCAGGCGAACAAGCTGACCGCTGCCAGCTTCGTGCCACTGACGCGGCTACCGCTTTAGCCCAATCATCCGGGGCTACTGTATCAGAATGGATGCTCTGGCCTCGCCCTGAGGCCGCCAAAATGGAATTTTTTCTAAATCTGCTGTTTTGACGACAGAATCTCATCTGGCTGCCGAGCAAGTATATTGGCATATTGTTAAGCTTACTTGCATTGCTGCTATCTTTGAATAGCAGAGGGGTCAGCCAATGGTCAGAAAAAGAGTCAGACGACAGAATTGGTTTTTGAGGTGGGCGTGGGTTGGGCTACTGGTAGGATTGTTGGGATCTTGCAATGTGGCTTCCAATGTGGCTCCTGAGTCGGCACTGCCCGTTGCACAGGAGCTAGTCACGCTGACGGTTTCAGCGGCGGCCGACCTAAACTACGTGTTTCCCGAAATTGGCAAGCAGTGGGAGGCGGAAACCGGACATCGGGTTACGTTTAACCTGGGTTCAACCGGACAATTGGCACAGCAAATTGAGCGGGGCGCACCCGTTGATTTATTTGCCGCAGCCAACCGGAAATTTATCGAAGATTTGGACGAGAAAGGGCTGATTCGATCCGAAACGAAGACGCTGTATGGCGTGGGGCGAATTGTGCTGTGGCAGAGAGCAGATAGTCCCCTGGATCTGAAAACCCTGCAAGACTTGACGAAGCCGGAGGTGACACGGGTTGCGATCGCCAATCCAGACCACGCGCCCTACGGGGTCGCCGCCCGCGAAGCGATGCAGTCTGCCGGGATTTGGGATGCGATTCAGCCCAAGCTGGTTTTTGGGGAAAACATTAAGCAAACCCAGCAGTATGCCGAAACGGGGAACGTGGAAGTGGCGATCGCCGCCCTTTCGATTAGCGTCGGCAAACCCGGAAAATGGACGCTGATTCCGGCGGAATTGCACCAGCCCTTGGAGCAGATGCTGGCCGTGCCCAAGTCCGCGCCGCATCCCGAACTGGCTCAGCAGTTTGCCGCATTTATTAATGGGGAGAAGGGTCGGCCCCTCATGAGAAAATACGGTTTCGTTTTGCCGGGAGAGGAGCTAGTCCTATGATTTTGCAGCCGTCGATCCTCTCTCTCCAGGTCACCTTGGTCGCCAGCGCTTTGATTCTGGTGTTTGGGCTAGGGTTGGGAATTTTTTTGGCGCGGGTGCAGTTTCGGGGACAGATTTTTGTGTCTACGTTGCTGAATTTGCCGCTGGTGCTGCCACCCAGCGTCGTGGGCTATTTTTTGCTGCTGGCTCTGGGACGCGGTAGCCCGATTAGGGAATGGCTGAAGATTGATTTGCTCTTCACTTGGCAGGCGGCGGCGATCGCCTCGGCGGTGGTAGCGCTGCCGCTGATGGTGGAATCGACCCGTGCGGCGATCGCCAACGTCAGCCCAGAGCTAGAGGCCGCCGCCCGCACGCTGGGTTCAACGGAGCCAGAAGTGCTGTGGCGGATTACCCTGCCGCTTGCCCATCGCGGCATTTTGGCGGGCTTTGGGCTGAGCGTGGCGCGGGGATTGGGAGAATTTGGCGCAACGCTGATGGTGGCAGGCAGTATCCCCGGCCGCACCCAGACCCTCCCCCTGGCAATTTACGATGCCGTGCAGATGCAGCGCTATGGGCTGGCAAATACGATGGTGCTGATAATGACGGCGATCGCCTTTGCTCTGTTGTGGTGGGTGCGGCACTTGGAGTCCAAACAATCTCCTTCGCAGTTGCCAATCGCAATTTGCTCAGAGATCGACTCAGAGATCGACTTAGAGATCAACTCAGAGGTCAACCCAGATGAGCCTATTGGTGGATATTCAGAAGCGGCTCCCCAGCTACACCCTGAACGTGGCCTTCAGCGCTGAACGAGAGCCACTCGGCATTTTGGGCGGGTCAGGATCGGGCAAAAGCATGACCCTCCGCTGCATCGCGGGCATTGAAACCCCTACCAGCGGCACCATCGTGCTGAACAATCGCATTCTCTACGACTCGCGCAAAGGCATTAACCTCCCCAGCCGCGATCGCCGCGTGGGGTTTCTGTTTCAAAACTATGCGTTGTTTCCGCATCTCACGGTTGCCCAAAACATCGCCTACGGACTGAGTAAGCGCCAGGGGTCAAAACAAGAAAAGCGAGAACTCGTCCAAACCGTCGAAGCGCAGCTTGGGCGCGTTCAGCTTGCCGGATTTGGAAACCGCTATCCTCATCAGCTTTCCGGCGGACAACAGCAGCGGGTTGCCTTAGCCCGCGCCCTAATCACTGAACCAGATCTGCTGCTGCTGGATGAACCCTTTTCCGCCCTGGATACTCACCTCCGCAGCGAGCTGGAAAAGCAGTTGATTAAAACTCTCTCGGGCTACCAGGGACTCACGCTGTTTGTTAGCCACAATCTGAACGAAGCCTACCGCATTTGTGAGCAACTGCTCGTTCTCTCCGCCGGAAAAGTGATTGCCAGCGGACAGAAACAGGATATCTTCGATCGCCCTGAAACCATGAGCGTTGCCCGGCTAACCGGATGTAAAAACTACTCCTGCATTCAGCCAATCAATCGACAAACGGTACGGGCGCTGGATTGGAACTGCACGCTTCAAATGGATGCTCCCATTGATGGCAGACATACACACATTGGCATCCGTGCCCATCACATCTGCTTTCTAGAAACGCCCCATCGCCCTAATACCTTCCCGGCTTGGCTAGCTTGGGCTAGCGAAACACCTCACCACATGACCCTATATCTCAAGCTTGGAGAGCCATCCAGCCATGCAGATGATTATCATCTCCAGGCTGAAGTTTTGAAAGAAAAGTGGGACGCGCTGAAACATCGGCCGCAGCCCTGGATCGCTTGTCTCGATGCCCAGAAACTACTCCTACTGAAAAACTTCTGAGGATAGATCATGAAACGCCCAAACTGGTTGACTTTCATCACTTGTGTATTGTTGAGTTTGATGCTTAGCGTCAGTTGTGCAACCCAGCCCCCCCTTGCGGAGCCTGTCGAGCTAACCGTTTCCTCTGCGATCGCACTCACGGAACCCCTAGAAGCCCTTAAGCCGCTCTACCAGGCCGAACACCCCAACATCACGATTACCTACAACTTTGGTGCATCAGGCGAACTGCGCCAGCAAATTCAGAGCGGTGCGCCCGTCGATATTTTTATATCAGCCGCTCAAAAAGACATGAATGACCTAGAGCAAGACGGTCTGCTGCTTCCAGAAACGCGCAATGACTTAGTGAAGAATCAAATCGTTCTTGTGGTTCCCAAAAACTCTACCGCAATTCAAAGCCTGCAAGATCTAACCCAAGAAAGCGTCAAGCGGATTGCAGTTGGAAACCCCGATACCGTACCCATTGGGCGGTACTCGGAAGAAGTTTTCAAGAACCTGAACCTGCTGGATCAGGTGAAGCCTAAGTTTGTATTTGGCAAGAACGTGCGCCAAGTTTTAGGCTATGTAGAATCTGGCAACGTCGATGCAGCCCTGGTTTGGGTTACGGATGCCAAAACAACAGATCAGGTCAACATTGTGGAGGCGATCCCCGAAAATCTTCACTCTCCGACGCTCTATCCCCTGGCCGTGATCCGTGCCAGCGTCCATCCCGATCAGGCGAAAGAATATGTCCAATTTTTGCTTAGCCCCAAGGCTGCAGAAGTATTCGAGAGCTTCGGCTTCACGCCAGTTTCCTAGTCCGGCATGATAGCTTGAGATCGGATGCTATCCCGAAGTGAAGACCATCTCGAAGTGAAACCTATCTTGAAGTAAAAACTATCTTGAAGTGAAAAGCAGCAAATTGCGTTCAGCTTAACAGCCGTGAAGCAAGACTCAGACCTTTGCAATAATCTGAAGCAAATCCGGCTGCGGCTGGGCATGAGCCAGCAAGACCTAGCGGCGATCGCCGGAGTGTCGCGCCAGACCATCGGCGGCGTAGAGGCAGGACAATACGCACCATCTACAACCGTGGCGCTGCGGCTAGCCGGGGCGCTGGGCTGCCAGGTCGAAGACCTGTTTTGGCTGGAGCAAGATGCGGTGGAGTTGGATGCAATCCCGATCCGGGACTTTCCGACGGATCAGGCAATCCGACTCAGCCTGGCCCGAGTGGGCGGCCGGTGGATTGCACACCCGCTGAAGGGGGGCACCGCCTTTCGGACAGAAATGGTGCCTGCGGACGGGGAAGGTCGCTACGATTCGACTACCCAAATGCTGCGCGTCCACCTGCTCGATGATCTGGAAAAGCTGCACCGCACAGTTGTCATCGCGGGCTGCACGCCAGCACTGTCGCTGTGGGCGCGGGCGGCCGAGCGCTGGCATCCCGACCTGCGCGTACATTGGACGCTGGATAACAGCATGTGCGCCCTGGATCGGCTCTGTTGCGGAGAGGTGCATCTTGCGGGAATGCATCTCTACGATGCGGCCACGCAAGATCACAACGTTCCGTTTGTGAAAACTGCTCTGCAAACGCAAGCTGCCCTGCAAAATGTCTCTGCTGTGGTGATTAATTTGGGCAGTTGGGAAGAGGGGTTACTCATTCAGCCTGGAAACCCGCTGCATCTCAAAACGATTGAAGATCTGACTCGACCGGACGTAAAGATTGTGAATCGGGAAGCGGGGGCGGGTAGTCGGCAGGTGTTAGAGCGATCGCTCCAGGCAGCAGGCATTCCGCCGCAAGCGGTTCGAGGATTCGACACCCTGGCAGCGGGGCATCTGGAGGTGGCCAGGGCGATCGCCACTGGGCAGGCAAGCGCAGGCGTTAGCACTGCATCGGTTGCCGCAGCGTTTGGGCTAGAGTTCATCCCGCTGCATCACTCTCGCTATGATCTGGTAACGCTCCAATCCTATCTCGAAGAAGCGCCCGTGCAGCAGCTTTTGAGTACGCTGGGCCATCGTCGGGTTCTGTCGCAGCTACAAACGCTGGGCGGTTACGATACGAGTCAAACGGGGGATATTTTGAGTACCGTTATGTCTTCTTAAGTTCGTACATCTGCGACAGTATTTTGCATCCTGATTGAATCCGTCACTTATGTCTTTCACTGTTCCTAAAATTGCGGCAATCGCCCCCACTTGGCTATCATCTTCAGAGTCAGCAATCCTCTCTTCCGAAGACGTTCATCTGTGGCTCATGAATGTCGAAAGCTGTGCAGAAAGCCTGTTATTGTTTGAGCAAATCCTTTCACCCGATGAACACGCCAGAGCCGCAAAGTTTCGGCAAGAGGGCGATCGCACGCGATTCATCATCTGTCGGGGCACCCTGCGGTATCTGCTCAGTCGCTACACAGGTCTTTCTCCGGCTGCTATTCGCTTTTCCTACGACTCCTATGGCAAGCCGGTCTTTGCCCCGCCGTCTAGTGAAACTCCGCCGCTGCAATTCAACCTATCTCATGCTGGAGGGCTGGTGCTGTACGCTTTTACCCTTACCCACCCAATTGGCGTAGACCTAGAGCAGCACCGCCCGCTAGAGGTATCAGCCCTCGCCCGCACCTTTTTTTCAGAGGGAGAACGCGCTTTCCTGAGCAAATTTTCAACCGCCGAACAACTTGCTCAGTTCTTTCAACTCTGGACATGCAAAGAAGCATATCTGAAGGCGATCGGGCTGGGGCTGAGCGGGCTGGAGCAGGCTGAGATGGCGATCGCTCCTAACGGCTCAATTCGTGTCCCAGTATTCACTGATGCATCATCGTCTGATTCACACTGGCAGATTGAACCTATGTCGCTTGGCAATCATTTTTCTAGTGCGTTTGCAGTAAACAAGCCAGCTTTTAACCTGTATTGCTACCGTCTTTACGCCGTGCAAGATCTGATACAACTTATTTCCCCTAGTCCAACTGACTGCTGATGTATCCCCGAATTGCAGAAACGGCCACCACTCGCGGCGAGGCTAGATAGTTATTCCCCGTGGGATCGCCGCTGCGCCCCTTGAAGTTGCGATTGGTGGCGTAGATGCCGTTCTCGCCCGCCTCCAAAACGCCCCTGCCCGCGTTGATGCAGGCTCCGCAGCCCGACTTGAGAATTGTTGCACCCGCTGCCTCCAAGATCTCCACATAGCCCAAGACCTCGGCCTGTTGCAGCACAGCTTGCGACGCAGGGACGACAAACAGGCTGACCTGGGGCGCAACTCGGTTCCCGTTTAGCACTGCTGCCGCTTCGGCCAGGTCATGCAATTTGCCGCCCGTGCAGGAGCCGATAAACGCCTTGGTGATGGGAACCCGCCCCAACTGGCTAATGCCCACGACCTGATCGGGCTTGGGCGGACAGGCGACTTGGGGTTCTAGATGGGTCAGGTCAAACGTGTAGGTGCGTTCGTATTCTGCATCCGCAGAACTGGCGATCGCCCTCCCCAGTTCTGCCATCACCTCATCCTCCAGTTGTTCTTCCAAAGATTCGCCAGTGCGTTCCCTCTGGCGTTCTGCCAGATACTCCCACGTCACTGCATCAGGCGCGATCAGTCCGCACAGCGCCCCACACTCCACTGCCATATTCGCCAGCGTCATCCGCTCGTCCATCGGCAATCGGGCGATCGCCCCGCCGCAAAACTCCAGCACCCGCCCGATCGCCCCGTCGCAGCCCAACTGCCCCAGCAAAAACAGCATGATATCTTTGGCGCTGATCTCTGGTGCAGGCGTTCCCTCCAGGCAGATTCGCAGCGTCGGCGGCACGCGCAGCCACAGGTCGCCCGTTGCCAGCAAATTTGCCATGTCCGTCGTGCCGATGCCCGTGGAAAAGCAGCCAAACGCGCCATAGGTGCAGCTATGGGAATCCGTCCCTGCGATCACCATGCCCGGCCGCACAAACCCCCGCTCTGGCAGCAGCACATGGCAAATGCCCGCCGCCTCTCCGGGCGACACCACATCCAGCAGGTGGCAGCCTTGCTCCTCGGCAAACTGAACCATTTGCTGATAAAGCAGGTCAGCTTTGGGGTCAACCCGAATGTCGTTGATTTGAATAAAATGATCCGCCACCAGCACCAGGCGATCGCGCTCCCAAATCCTTGCCGACTCACCGAAATGCTGGTAGAAAAGCTGTGCTACCCCAGCGGCGATCGCATCGTGGGACATCGCCAAATCCACTCTGGCAAACACCACCTCACCGGGCTGTACAAACGCATTGCCCGATGCCCGCGCTAGCAGCTTTTCTGCCATCGTCATGGGGCGGCGCGGCGTGTCGCTGGGCGGCAGGGCTATGTCTCCGCGCAATCGCTGCTGGTTAAAGGCAAACAGTCCGCCTGCCTGCGTAATCGCCGCCACAATCGGGTGAGATTCTGCTTCGCCTAAGTGCTTTAAGGGCAAACCGATATTGATGCTGTTGCGATAAAAAATATCGGCAAAGGATCGCGCCCGAACCTCGCGGATACCCGCCGCTTTTAGGGCGATCGCTGCGATTTCTCGACTGGAGCCACAGCCGAAGTTTGCGCCTGCTTCGATTACGTCATAATTCATGAGTTGATCGATACCGATAATGTGTTCCAGCGCATACCGTTTCAGATGCGCTGGGTCGAGATTGGTTCCTCGCTTTGCGGGAATAATATCATCCGTATTGATATCATCTCCCAGAGTTAAAACCTTCTCAGATTGATTCGTAGGATGATTCTCAGGATGATTCTCAGGTGTGTTCATAGGGATTTGAATGATTTAGCTTTTGAATTGGTTAGATTTTGAATTGGTTAGCTGTTGAATCAGTTGCTCCGTGAAGGCTTTCGTATTCACAAACCGATCTTCTGGCGAGTCCACTAGGTCGGCTGTGCGATAGCCTGCCTCCAGCAGTTGCTCTTGGGCGATCGCCAGATGGGCCGCTGCGGTTCCCTCGTCCCACTGCCGCAACATTAACTCCACACTGGCCAGTGTCCCCATCGGATTGGCAATGCCCTTGCCTGCAATATCTGGCGCAGTGCCGTGAATCGCCTCGTACAGGCCAAAGCCGTCTGCGTTCAAGCTGGCAGACCCCAGCAGCCCAATCGACCCGGCGATCGCCCCGCCAATGTCGCTGAGGATGTCGCCAAACAGGTTGCCCGCCAAAATCACGTCAAACTGCTGCGGATTCATCACCAACTGCATCGCCAGATTGTCCACCAGCATGGGCACCAGCGCCACATCGGGAAACGCCGCCGCTTCTTCCTGCACGAGCCGCGTCCAGGGAAGGCAGGGCAGCGCATTTTCCTTGTGGGCGATCGCCAGTTTCTTGCGCCGCTGCTGGGCCTGCTGAAGCGCAACGCGGGCAATCCGCCGAATTTCGGAATCGGCATACTGCATTGTGTGAAAGCCGTAGGGGGCCGTCTCATCCACCCCGCGCCCCGACGGGCCAAAGTAAATGCCGCTGACTAGCTCTCGCACGAACAAAATGTCCACGCCGTCTAGCTTTTCCGGCTTGATCGACGAGCGATGCCGCAGACTTTTGACTGGGCGCACCGGGCGCAAATTGGCAAACAGGTCAAACTGCTTTCGCAACTCCAGCAAGCCCGCCTTTGACACCGCCCCGAATAAAATACCGTCTGCCCCCTCGCAGAGCCGCGCCGTCGCCTCCGGAAACCCTGTGCCAAACTGCTGTACGGCGGGTTCTCCCACCAGCCCATGCGTCACCCGCACCGAAAAGCCATGCAGCGTCGCCAAATGCGCCAGCACCGCCAGCGCCGCTTCTACGACCTCTGGGCCCACCCCTTCCCCTGGCAGTGCCACCAACCGATATTCTTGAATCCCCACAATCCCCACTTCCCACAGCGAACCTATGGATGATAATACGTCTGGCAGGAGATAGGAATCAGGGGTCAGGTTTTAGGGATCAGGATGATCTCAAATCCGGTTTACTGCTGGCGATCGCGGTGAGTAGGGCTGCGCTCCCTGGAGGTAGCAAGCTTTCCTAGGGTTGGCGATCGCGGCAGTGCTTAAAGAGCTTGTTTCAGTATCCGAGCCAGCAAGCCTTGGGGGAAGCTTTCCCCCAAAACCCCCGCTTGGGGGACGAAGCGCGTCCCCCAAACCCCCTCCGACCTCTGTTCTGCATAAGCATTAGGGATGGCGGGCCGTGCTTACGGCGGTCGGAGAGGGAGCTAGGACACTTGAAAGTCGTTCTGCCCTTGACCCCTGACCCCTGACTCCTGAAACCTACATCGGATGCGTTTTACGAAGACTAAGAGGCTCTATCGATTGTTGATCAGCATGGCGGCGCTGTACGTAGCGGCCTGTGGGCTGGTGTGGGCGGGGCAGACGCGGCTGATTTTTCGTCCCGATGCTGACATTCGCACTACGCCGGATGCGGTAGGATTGCGCTACGAAACCGTCGATTTGCCCGTAGGGACGGGGCGGGTGCGCGGCTGGTGGATTGGCGCGAATCGGGACGACGCACCGACGGTGCTATATTTCCACGGCACAGGCAGCAATTTGGGGGATCTGCCTCGACTGGCAGCGCAGATTCATGAATTAGGCTGGGCGGCCTTTTTCATCGACTATCGCGGCTATGGGCAGAGCCAAGGCAGCTTTCCTAGCGAACAGTCGGTCTATGCCGATGCGATCGCCGCCCTCGACTACCTCACCCAAACCCGCCGCATTCCGCCACAGCGCATCGTGGTTATGGGAAGATCCATCGGAGGGGCGATCGCCCTCGACCTAGCAGCCCACAATCCCGACCTGGCCGCCCTGGTTGTCGAAAGCTCGTTTACCTCCATGCGAGACATGATCCGCTACTTTGTTCCTGTGCCGCTTTTGCCTGTGGATCTTTTGCTGCATCAGCGGTTTGATTCCCTGGCAAAAGTGCGATCGCTCCAGATGCCGCTGCTGGTGATCCACGGGACGGGCGATCGCGTCGTGCCTGTTCACATGGGGCAAGCGCTCTACGAGGCCGCGCCGCCGCCCAAGGAACTGCTGCTGATTCCCCAGGCGGGCCACAGCAATTTGCGACGAATCAACCGGACGCTGTATTTCCATACGCTCCAGCGCTTCGTTACGCGCTACGCTGAGCCTGCTGCTGCCGGAATGTAGCGCCGCTATGCATCCAACCCCAAACCGATCTGTTGCCAGGTCTGTTGTCAGGAAATCGACACTGCCAAGCAAGGAATACTGTGAAGCAAGGAACACTGTGAAGCAAAGAATGTGGATCTCGAAACAGCAAATCTGGCAAGGGCTTGTGGTGCTAGCGGTGGTGCTAGCGGTGGTGCTAGGCATCCTGTTTCGGGGGTATGGGCTGGGCGATCGCGTGTATTGGGTGGATGAAGTCGCCACCTCGGTTCGCATTTCTGGCTACACCCGCGCCGAAGTCACCGCCCAACTCAGCGACGGCGTTCCTCGCACGCCCGCAGACCTCCAGCAGTTTTTGCATCCCGCCCCCGATTTGCCCTTAACCCAAGTCCTCCGTGCCCTGGCTCAAAGCCCCGAACACGCCCCGCTTTATTTCTTGCTAGCCCACGGCTGGACAAAACTTTGGGGCAGCAGCATAGTCGCCGTGCGATCGCTCTCGGTTCTATTCAGCCTGATCTCACTTGCGCTCATCGGGCGACTGGCTAGCCAGTTGTTTAATTCTGCCACTGCCGGGGCGATCGCCACGATGTTGCTCGCTCTATCGCCCTTTTTCGTATCCTATGCCCAAGAAGCGCGTCCCTACAGCCTGTGGAGCGTCACGCTGCTGTGGAGCAGTTTGGCGTTATGGAACGCGATGGGGTACGCAAAAGAGAGCATGAAACAGGACATGAAACAGAACGTGAAGCAGAACGCCGTTGGGAACGAGATGCCGCATTCGCTTCGGCGCTGGTTGACCTATGGATTCAGCATGGCGGTGGGGCTGTATACGTCGCTGCTGACGGTGCTGGTGTTTCTGGGGCATGGGCTATATGTGCTGAGAGTGGCCAGTTCGCGATGCGACCCGTCTCGGACTCGCGCTCAGCGGTGTGGGTTCCTCCAGGCAGCGACGCTGGCAGTCGGGCTATTTCTCCCGTGGGTGTTTGTCGTGCTGGGTCGCTGGGATACCCTGCAAGCCAATACTGAATGGATGCGCCAGCCAATGGGGGCGCTGTCGATGCTGGTGGTCTGGCTCTATAGTCTCGTCGTGCTGTTTTTTGACGCGCCTGTGGAACTGGGGCCAGTTTCGCTGGTGGCGGTCAAATTTCTCACTGCACTGCTCACCCTGGGGGCGATCGCCCTTGCGCTCCGGTGGACATTTCAGCAGCAGCATGTCGGAAGCTTCGTCGCCGCCCTGCTGCTGCCTGTTCCTGTGATTCTGGTGGCGCTGGATCTCATCCGTCAGGGCCAAGCCTCGGCCACATCGCGCTACCTCATCCCTGTCCAGCTTGCCGTACTAATTTCGGCAGCAGGCTGGCTCTCTGCGGGGCGTTCCTGGCAGCGCGGCGTTTTAGCCTTCCTGCTCACGGTCAGCTTTTCATCGGGTCTGTCCAACCTGCATCACATTCCCGACTATCAAAAATCTCGCAATCGCCACAACCCTGAAATCGCCGCCTTGGTGAATCGGCAGCCTTTACCCCAGATCGTTGCCGAGTCTCGCTATGCCCTCGATCTGGTATCCCTCAGCCAGTTCCTCAAACCCGATACCAGGGTTCAAATTCTGAGTCCTGCGTCCATGCCGCCGCAGCGATGTGAACCCTTCTTTCTGCTTAACCCATCTGCATCGCTCCAGCAGGACATTCAGCAGCGCGATCGCCCCCAGATTACCGAAGTTTTTCGCCCAAAAACCTTGACAGATTCAGACATTTATCTATCCCTCTGGCACGTTGAGAATCCCGATCGATCCTGTCCTTCTAGCTGAGTGATGTCGCTCCTCACTGCGTTCCTGTTGCGATGTTTCATGTAGCGCGATCGCCTCTCAAATTCCTGCAAAATCCGGGTCAAATCCTGGGACGATTGCTGGTATTCCTGATTCTGGCTGGCATCCTGTTTCGGGGGTATGGGCTGGGCGATCGCGTGTATTGGGTGGATGAAGTCGCCACCTCGGTTCGCATTTCTGGCTACACCCGCGCCGAAGTCACCGCCCAACTCAGCGACGGCGTTCCTCGCACGCCCGCAGACCTCCAGCAGTTTTTGCATCCCGCCCCCGATTTGCCCTTGACCCAAGTCCTCCGTGCCCTGGCTCAAAGCCCCGAACACGCCCCGCTTTATTTCTTGCTAGCCCACGGCTGGACAAAACTTTGGGGCAGCAGCATAGTCGCCGTGCGATCGCTCTCGGTTCTATTCAGCCTGATCTCACTTGCGCTCATCGGGCGACTGGCTAGCCAGTTGTTTAATTCTGCCACTGCCGGGGCGATCGCCACGATGTTGCTCGCTCTATCGCCCTTTTTCGTATCCTATGCCCAAGAAGCGCGTCCCTACAGCCTGTGGAGCGTCACGCTGCTGTGGAGCAGTTTGGCGTTATGGAACGCGATGGGGTACGCAAAAGAGAGCATGAAACAGGACATGAAACAGAACGTGAAGCAGAACACCGTTGGGAACGAGATGCCGCATTCGCTTCGGCGCTGGTTGACCTATGGATTCAGCATGGCGGTGGGGCTGTATACGTCGCTGCTGACGGCGCTGGTGTTTCTGGGGCATGGGCTGTATGTGCTGGGAGTGGGCAGTTCGCGATGCGACCCGTCTCGGACTCGCGCTCAGCGGTGTGGGTTCCTCCAGGCAGCGACGCTGGCAGTCGGGCTATTTCTCCCGTGGGTGTTTGTCGTGCTGGGTCGCTGGGATACCCTGCAAGCCAATACTGAATGGATGCGTCAGCCGATGGGCGTTTTGCCGCTGTTGGCAATCTGGCTCTACAACACCTCCATTTTGCTGTTTGACGTACCCGCCACGCTGTCCCCCGACCTGCCGACCGTCGCCAAACTGCTGACCTCCATGCTGCTGGTGCTGCTGCTGGCGATCGCCCTCCGCCATCTCGTCCGCCGCAGACCACGCCCGGTCTGGGGATTTGTCGTGCTGTTTGCCCTGACGATTCCTGCCCTGCTGCTGGGGCTAGATGTTGTCCGCAATAGCCAGCTTTCCACGGCTGCCCGCTATTTGCTGCCGTTTCACCTGGGTATGATTTTGGTGCTGTCTTCTTACCTCACTGACTCACTCTGCGCCAAATCCCCCTCTCGGCGGCGATTTGGGCGGGGGCTGATGCTTTGCCTGGTTGCCCTGTGCTTTCTGTCCTACGGCTTCCAACTTCAGCAGCCGCCCAAGTACCAGAAAAGTCGCAATCTGCACAATCGGGCGATCGCCGCGTTGATTAACCAAACCACTGGCCAGACCCTTCCCCCTCGCCTGATTGCCGAACCTGCCCAGGCGATGGATCTGGTCTCCCTCAGTCTCGACTTGCAGCCCCAAACGCAGATCCAGGTGATTGCCTCGATAGGCGAGAATTGGAGGGGCGATCGCCTATTATTAGAACCGTGCCAGCCTGTGTTTTTTTTGAATCCTTCAGCAGCGTTAATCACCCGCATTCAAACTGAAACAAACCAACCCGTTCAAGAAACCTATCGTCCCCAAAAACTAGTTCCCAATGAACTGGCTCTGTCTCTCTGGAAAGTTAACCAATCTTGCTCTTCTCCATGATTATGAAATCCTTAATCGATCAATTCCAGAAACAGCACAAAGCCTTTGCGGTTCATCAAGGGGAAAAGCTAGTCAGAAGCTTAGAGGATCTAATTGCGAAATATTCTGCTGTTGGTGACGGGGCTTTTTTTGAAGTTCAGCACTTTCCCTGGGTTGGACTTCTAGAAACAAACTGGAAAACGATTCGAGCAGAGTTAGACAATCTGCTGGAAGACGTGTATTCCATTCCCAATTTTCAAGACATCTCCACGGATCAGATCAGCATCACTCAGGACAATCTGTGGAAGACCTACTTTCTCTATGGTTATGGCTACAAAGCAGAGCAAAACTGCCTGCGCTGCCCCGAAACGACGCGCCTAGTTGAACAGATTCCTGGCATGAAAACGGCATTCTTTTCTATCCTGCTGCCCCATAAAGCTATCCCAGAACATCGCGGCCCCTATAAGGGATTGTTGCGCTATCACTTGGGGCTAAAAGTACCCTCAGCGGCAGAGCGGTGCGGCATTCGGGTGGGCAGCGGAGTGAGCCACTGGCAGGAGGGAAAAAGCCTGATTTTTGACGATACGTTTCCTCATTCCGCCTGGAATCATACAGATGACATGCGCGTAATTTTGTTTGTTGATTTCATCCGTCCAATGCGTGCGCCCGTATCCTGGTTCAATCAGTTTATGATCCAACTGATTGCCTGGTCGCCCTATGTACAGAGCGGTCGCAAAAATCTTTTAGAGTGGGAAGCCAGGCAGAAATAATCGACCCAAACCAGTGACAAGAGTGACAAGGCTTAATAATTAACTTAACAGCTAAATTTATATATGAAAATTGCAATTCTTACGTCTGGCTTTCTGCCCGTAATCGATGGGGTGACAGTCACTCTCCTCCACAGATTGAAGCGACTGAGCGAGTTGGGTCATCAGGTCTTAGTGTTTTGTCCAAGCTATGAATTGCTGGAATCGATCTATCCAAATTGGGCAGACTATACAGGACATTTTTTGCCTGGTGTAGAAGTTATCAATTTGCCAAGCACCTCATTTATGGGGGTTGAGTTTGAGCGCAATGTTACCTCAACATCCTATGATCTTGTGCTGCCAAGATTGGCGCAATTTCAGCCTGATGTTATTCATGTGGATGAACCCGATCGCCTCTTTCTTGGCTTTGGCAAAATTCCGGCGATCGCCCATGCGAAGACGCACCAGATCCCCTGCACCAGCTTCTATCACACCAATTTCTTGGAATATATTGACGACTTTTTTCCGCTGCCAGCCCCGCTGCAAACCTTAGTGAGGTGGCTTTGCAAAGTGTTCATTACTCAGCGGGTATTCAACGCCTATGATGTGACGCTAACGGGCAGCAAAACCACCTATGAAAAGCTGCAAAAACTGGGGATTAGGAATGCACTATACGAAGAATTGCTGGGCGTTGATCTAGCTGTCTTTAGCCCGACTCTCCGGCAGGAACTATTTTTTGAAAAGACCTATGGAATCGAGGTGGGCGATCGCACAAAACTTCTTTTCCTAGGGCGATTAACCCCAGACAAGGGCTGGAAATTCACGCTGAAAGCAGTTCTAAAGTTAGTCCAAAAACTGGGTTCAAATCGCATCTCGCTGCTGATTGCGGGGGATGGCGAACTGCGGGATACCATCCGTCAATCGCTAACGGGCGTGGTCGATTTTCACCTGCTGGGTCGCGTGTCTCCAAATCAGATTCCTGCGCTTATGGCAAATAGTGATATCCACGTCACAACCTCCAAGAAGGAAACCAAAGGGCTGACGCTGTTTGAAGCTTTTGCTGCTGGAATTCCCGCCGTTGCTCCAGCGGCAGGCGGTGTTCTGGACAGCATTCAGCCCGGAGTTAACGGTCTGCTCTATAAGCCAGACAACACGGCCGATTTTGTCGAAAAACTTCAGTTGCTTATCGAAGACCCAGACCTGCGGCAACGCCTGGGGCAGCAGGCGCGAGACTGGGTGCAGCCCTACGGTTGGGATCAGGCAGTTGATCGCCTGGTCAGCCTTTGGGCTTCGCGCCTGCCTGTTGCTACCAGCCCCTAATCCTCAGCGCGGCCACATATAGCCGACGTAGAGTAGAATGCTGTCGCGTCCGGGGTTTGGTGGGTATAGCTCGGCGTTGGAAATGTGGTGCCAGCGCAGCCCTACCATGAGGTGTTCCTGGTCTCGCATTCGGAAGGTTGCACCGCCGCCGACCTGGGGCGTGAAGTTGAACTGCGATCCACCCTCTGCGGGCACGTCTTCACTGGTGACCAGAAACCCTGCGCCGCCATCCACGTATAGCGACCAGGTGTCTTCTCGTACAAAGTGCCAGCGCAGGATCAGCCCAAGATTGAGACCCACCGCATCGTCTCCTGGCTGAATGAACTTGAGCTTATTCAATTCCAGGTTAATGCTGTGCCCATGGGCAAAGAAGTCCGTAATGCCTGCGCCCGCCAGCCCAAACGCTGCAAAGCCGTCATCATCTGGATCGAAGGAAATGGACGGCCCTGCCTGCGCGTACCAGTAATTTTGCCCAACGGCTCCAAAGCGTTCTGGGGCGGATGGTGCGGCTGGCTCAGCCTGGGCGATCGCCCTCCCGTCTGCATCTGGCTCCGGTGGGTAGTCGGCAGTAGCGGCCAATTCGGATGGCAACGGCGCTTCCATATTCAGCAAATCCGCCGCCTGGTAAGACGTAAGCGGCATCGGACTCTCCGCAATCGCATCAGTTGAATCTGGTGGAAGCAAGAATTCCGTCGATGCGGCGGGCAGCAACGCAGATGGAGAAGATTCAACCAATGCGGGGATAGAAGCTGGGGAAATATCGTCTTGGGGTAATGCTTCCTGGGAAAGGGCTGACATCGGAGAAAGCACGACAGCGCTCCACGATGTTGTCAGAATTAGCGCGGTGTAGGAAATCCTAGAAGAAACAGACTGGTGATTCAAAGAGGAGGCTCTTACAAGGTTATTAGGAATAGAAAATGTCATTTTTTTGATGGGTTTTGGATCTGCTCACGCTCAGCTTTTGAGAGTTGCTGTAAGCTCTGAATTCACGTTTTTGGAACAAGAGCATGAACAGTGCGGGTCATAGCCTGACATTAGGTGGGGTTAGAAATTTAACTAACTAAGAATTCAATCGCGAAATCTCCTTGGCGATCGCCGATACAGTAAGGTGAATTTGCTCCTCCGTATGTAAACAAGACAAAAAGAACCGCAAACGAGCGCGATCGTAGGGCACCGAGGGATAGACCATCGGCTGCACATGAATCCTATGCTGCATTATGCGGTGACAAAGCTGAATCGCTCGCTGGGAGTCGCCGATGATGACCGGAATAATCGGCGTGTCTGCACTGCTGCCCGTGTTCAGTGCGTGGTCTTGTGCGAGGTGGAGGAATAGCTGCGATCGCGCTCTGAGCCGCTGAACTCGCTCTGGCTCCCGTTGCAGCAGTCGCAGCGAGGCGAGGGCGGCTGCCGTGTTCGCAGGAGTCATGCCCACGCTGTACACAAAACCAGGAGCCGTATATTTTAGGTACTCCACCAGCGCATTGCTGCCCGCAATGTAGCCGCCGCAGCTTGCAAACGACTTGCTCAGCGTTCCCATCCACAGATCCACGTCGCGGGCTGCAATGCCAAAATGTTCTCCAATGCCGCGACCGCTCTGCCCCAACACGCCAATGGAGTGCGCCTCGTCCACCAGCAGGAAGGTTTTGAAACGCTTTTTCAGCGCCACAATGTCTGGCAAGGGAGCGATGTCGCCATCCGCGCTGTAGATGCCTTCAATGGCAATCAGCACTTTTTCATAGCGCAGACGATGCTGGGACAACAGGTGTTCGAGCGATCGCCAATCGTTGTGCGGAAATTCCATCAGCGTCGCCCCTGCCAATTTGCAGCCCTCGCGGATGCTGTTGTGGCTGAGGGCATCGTAGAGGATCAAGTCTTGGCGACCAAACAGATGCCCGATGGTCGTTACGTTTGTGGCGTGGCCCCCAACGAACAGCAGACAATCCTCAGTATCCAAAAACCGAGCAATTTCCTGTTCTAGCTCTCGGTGGAAAGGGCGTTCGCCTGACAGAACGCGACTGGCGGAAACCGACGTGCCATATTCCTGCACCGCAGCAATCGCCGCCTGGGTCACAATCGGATCACCGGACATGCCCAGGTAGTTATAGCTGGCGTAGCTAATGAATGTTTTTTCATGAATCTCAGTGGTGTCGCGGGAAATCCCAGTATGCTGCATGAAAAAGGGGTTTCCGAGTTCTTCTACTCGATTCAATTCCTGTCGCAGGTTCTGATACTCAGGCGTGAGATGAAAGTGATAATAGGATTCTGGAACCTCAAGATTTTCTGATTCAGAATGAGCGATTAGATTTGAACCTAGATTTGAACCCGACGCATCCGGCTGAGGGGTATAGAGGCTGCTGTTCCCGACTCGATCGGCGGAAATACTTGCATTCGTCAGTCCGTTCAGGTTGGTGTTCTCCTGATTTGTCCTAGAGGGTGGCGAATCTGACTGTTCAGGGTGCTGCAAGGACGAGGGCGATCGCCCGTCTTCTCCTTCTCTGGCGGTCGTTTCCGTTGCGGCAAGGTCTGTGGCTGTGGCAATGGCAAGGTCTGTGGCTGTGGCAATGTCCATTGCAATAGACTGCCCGGTTTGGGCGATCGCCTGCCGTGTTGTGACTACTCCTTTCCCCGCAGCGGTATCGTCTTGAAACAGCGTTGTGGCCAGATGCTCCGCCAGGGCAGCCACGCTGGAATGGTCGAGCAGCAGCGCTTGCGAAATGGAGAAGCCCAGCCCTGCCTGGAGTCGGTTGGTGAATTCCACCGCCATCAGCGAATCCATCCCCAAGTCCGAAAACTGATCGTGAATGTCAATCAGTTCCGGTGCGCTAAAGCCCAGGACTTTGGCCAACTGCTGCTGGATAAACTGCTGCAATCGCTCCAGACGATTCGCAACGTGATCCATCCCGGAATCGCCCGCCTGCTGCAAGCTTTGCAAGAGCGGAGAGGCCGCAGGGGTGGCAACGGGGGCGGCGGGTAGCACGCGCTCAAAAAAAGGCGATAGTTCCTGTCCTGCCTGGGCTGCGCGAAACCTGGCCCAATCGATGGGCAACACGCCCGCCTGCACCGGGTTTTGCCGCAATAGCTCAGCCAAAAGTGGCATCCCCTGCGCGGACGAAATCAGCCTCATGCCCTGAGCTTCGAGCCGCTGCCGCTCTCGTTCCATCAGTTGCGTAGACATGCCCACGGCCCAGGCTCCCCAGTTGACGCTGAGGCCCGGCAGCCCCAACTGGCGGCGATGATGCATCAGGCTGTCCAGCGCTGCATTGGCAGCGGCGTAGTTGGTCTGACCCGCCGAACCCAGCAGCGCCGCCGCTGACGAGAAGCAGACGAAGAAATCCAAATCGTGCGATCGCGTCAGTTCATGCAGGTTCCAGGCTCCCTGCACCTTGGGAGCCAGCACCGCCTGAAAGCGCTCCCATGTCTGGTTTTGCAGGATGCCGTCGTCCAGCACGCCGGCCGCGTGAACCACGCCCCGCAGCGGTAGGGGACAGCGTTCTAGCAGAGGGGCGATCGCCCCCGGTTCTGCCACATCTGCCTGGGCTGGGATGACAGCCACTCCCTGGGCTTTCAGGTCGTCGATCCAGGCTTGGGCGATCGCTGAGGGAGCCTTGCGCCCCACCAGCAGCAGGCTCTTTGCCCCCTGCTCTAGCAGCCATTGCGCCGTGAGTTGGCCCAGCGCCCCCAGCCCGCCCGTAATCAGATAAGTTCCATCGGGGCGAACCGCAGGCTGCTGGGGCAGCACGGGCGGCAGCGTCATCACCACCTTGCCGATGTGCTTTGCCTGGGCCATGTAGCGAAAGGCAGTCGGCGCTTCGGCAATCTCAAACACCGTGTGCTTGAGCGGCTGCAACGCTTCCCGCTGGAACTGGTCGGTCAGTTCGTTTAGCAGCGCCGCAATGTAGTCTGGCTGCGCCTGCGACACCTCCAGCAAGTCAAACGAAAAATAGTCCACATCGGGGCGCAGGGCGCGAACCTGCTCCGATGTCCAGATGCCGAGCTTGCCGATTTCGACGAAGCGACCCTTGGGCGACAGCAGTTCCAGGCTGCGGGGAATGTAGTCTTCGTTGAGGCTATTCAGCACCACGTCCACGCCCTGTCCGTTCGTGACTTTGGCGATCTGGTCGGCAAACGCCAGTGTGCGCGAATCAAACACATGCTGCACGCCGAGAGACTTGAGGAAGTCCTGTTTGGGTGCGCTGGCCGTGGCGTAGACCTCTGCACCAAGGCGCAGGGCAAGCTGAACTGCGGCCAGACCCACCCCGCCCGCTGCGGCATGAATCAGGATGCGTTCGCCCTTTTGCAGCTTTGCTAACTGGCAGAGTCCGTGAACCGCTGTCAGAAACGCCGTCGGAATCGTTGCTGCTTCTGCAAAGGTGAGGGATCTGGGCTTCGGCGCAACCCATTTCGCATTCACGGTGACATGCTGCCCCAGGCTGCCAATTGCCTGCGCGGCCATCACCTCGTCGCCCACACGGAATGCCGTTACGCCTTCGCCCAGGGACACCACCGTCCCTGCACACTCGCCGCCAAAGGGCACTGCATCTGCCGTGGCAAAGCCCATGTGTTCCAGATAGGGCTGGAGCATTCCCAGGGCGTTCAGTACGTCGCGGAAGTTTACGCCTGCCGCCCGCACCAAGATCTCCACTTCACCAGGGCCGGGCGATCGCCGCTGGCAGGGCATCAGCGTCAGGTGATCCAGCACGCCGTATTGCGTCAAGCCCAGGCGAAATGAGGGCGCAGCGGGAATCGTCAGGGCGGGCTTTGCCAGATCTGGACTCAGCCGCGCCCCGTAGCGAGTGCCCTGGCGATAGGCGATTTGGTCTTCCGCATCGGTCTGGTGCAATGCCGCTAGCAGGGTCTTGGCGGGGTCTGGGTCTACCACATCCAGGTCGATGCAGGTGCAGCGCAGGTCGGGCTGTTCCTGGCGCAGCGATCGCCCCAATCCCCACAGCGCCGCCGCAGGGACGTGGGTGGGCGGGTCAGATGGGGCAATTGCCTGTGTTCCCGCCGTGACGATCCACAACCGGGGCGTGGGGGATTTTTGAACGGCATTGAGCGCCTGCACCAGATGCAGCACACCGCCGCAAAGCTGGGTGCAGGTTTGGGTTAGCGTTTGGCCCGTGCTGGACGGTTCCGCATCCAGTCCCCACAGGTACACCACATCGGTCACCGGGGCGATCGCCACCTGTTCTGCAATGCGTTGCTGCATCTCTTCGGCATCCAGCGGATTCATGCTGTTTGCCGAAGTCCCATCCGACCCCCAATCCGCAAACAGCAGTGATGCGCGATTCCCGAAGGGATTGCTATGCGAATCGCCCTGCTGGGTCAGAAGTTCTGCAAGCTGTTGGCCAATCTTTTGGCGATCGCTCAGAATCATCCAATGGCGGGATTGAGCCGATGCAGGTGCAGGCTGAGGATCATTCCCGTCCGCCTGCCAGTCTAGGGTATAGATCCATTCCGTTTGCAGTTCTGTGGAGTGGGCCGGATCACGTTCTACAACCTGCGAAGATCCTGTGCTGCCGGCCAGCCGCAGAAGCGACATTTCGCCGACGGGATGCAGGGTCAGTCCTGTGATCTCAGCCACGAGTTCGCTATTCGGATTGAGAATCTGTAAATCCGCAGCCAGGGGCAATGCGGCTTCGCTGGTCTGATGCCAATGCCCGCCGTTTTCCGGTGGAGCCATAGCGCGAACCTGTCGTACCCAACTCCAGACCGTGGACTGGGCCGGAACCCCCAGCCGCAGCGATTCGATGCCCGTAGGTAAGTAAGTTCCGGCGGCACTGTCCAGCCCGCAGGCAGCCGCCACCGTTTGAAAACAGCCGTCCAGAAGTGCGGGATGCAGATGGTACGCCGCCGCCTCAGTCCCCAGCGTATCCGGCAGGTGCAGACGAGCCAGGGCAGCGCCCTCGCCCTGCCAGAGTTGCTGAATCACCTGAAACGCAGGGCCATAGTTCAGGTGTTGCTGGCGCAACTGGGCGTAATAGTCCAGCGGGGCGATCGCCTGCTGACGAAATTGCGCCTGGATCTCTGCCAGCGCAGGGCCGGAACTCAACGGCTGACCTGCTGCCAAAAAGCCCGTGACATGGCGCGTCCATGCCTCCGACTCAGCGTTCAGGCTTAAGAGTTGGAACCGATAGCCGCCTGCTTCTGGCGACAGCACCAGTTGCAGCGGGGTGGCAGCCGCCGACAGCCGCAGCGCTTGCTCAATGCGAACCTGAGTCAGTTCCACTGGGGATAGCCCCACGGCCCGACCCGCGGCGATCGCCATTTCTGCATAGGCGGCGGCGGGAAAGACGGGCTGCGTGGCTATCCGATGATCCGCAAGATAGGCGGGGGCATCAGCGCTGACTTGCGCTTCAAACCGGATGTCGCTGGTGCCGCCCAGCCGCAGCCGTTCGCCCAGCAGGGGATGCAGCCCTAGAGAAAGCGGGCGACTGGGTACAGGCGGGCTGACTGATCCAGACGGGCGATCCGGCTGCCACCAGTAGCGCTGTCGCTGGAATGGGTAGGTCGGCAGGTTGGGAATCCGTCGGGCAGAGGGAGGGGCGATCGCCTGCCCATCGATATCCACGCCGCGAACATACAGTTCTCCCAGGCTGCTGAGCAGCGTTTGCCAGTCGTCTTGCCCTGGTCGCAGGCTCGGCAGCCAGAGCATGGTTTTCGCCAAATCGGGATCGCCGGCCTGCACGCACAGCCGTCCCATGCCCAGCAGAATCGGCTTTGCGCCGATCTCCAGCAGCACGCCACAGCCCTGCTGCTGCAAGGTGTCCATGCCCTGCCTAAATCGCACGGGCTGGCAAATGTGTTGAACCCAGTAGTCGGGCGTGGCAATGTCCGTAGTCATAAAATCGCCCGTCACGTTGGAAATTAGCGGAATGTGCGGACTGTGGTAAGCAACGGTATTCGCAACCTGGGCAAACTCCGCCAGCATGGGCGACATCAGCGGCGAGTGGAAGGCATGGGAGACATTCAGCGGCGTGGTTTTGATGCCTTCAGCAGTAAGTTGAGCGGTGAGCTTTGCCAGGGCCGTTTTCTCGCCGGAGACGACCGTAGACTGCGGGCCATTGAGAGCGGCGATCGCCACCGTTTCTGCCGTCCCCAGCCGCGCCGCCACTGTTTCTGCATCCGCCATCACCGCCACCATGCCGCCGCCCTGCGGGAGAGCCTGCATCAGCCGGCCCCGCGCCGCCACCAGCCGCAGCGCATCCTCCAGGCTAAACACTCCGGCAATGCAGGCCGCCACATACTCGCCAATGCTGTGGCCCATGACCACCGCAGGCTGTACGCCCCACGACTGCCACAGCGTCGCTAGGGCATATTCCAACACAAACAGGGCTGGCTGGGTGTAGGCGGTCTGATCGATCCAGTCGGCGGCTTCGGAAGCCTGGTCTGGCGCGGGATACAGCACCGACAGGAGGGGACGCTTAAGCTGCGGCTCCAGCAGTTTCGCGGCTTTGTCTACCGTTTGGCGAAAGAGCGGCTGTGTTTGGTAGAGCGATCGCCCCATATCCACCGCCTGCGACCCCTGCCCCGTAAACAGAAACGCCACCTCTGTAGCTGCTTGAGAAGCCACACCGTAGGTGAGATTGGCCGTTTCCTGGCGCTGGGCAAAGGCTCGAAGCTGCTGCTGCATCTGCACAGGAGACGCTGCCACCAGCGCCAGCCGATGGGAAAAGCGCGATCGCCCGGTGTTTGCCGTAAAGCACAAACTGTCCAAATCCGTCTCTGGGTGATTCGTCAGGTATTCGCCATAGCGGTGCGCGAGCTGTCGCAGGGCAGTTTCGCTTTTGGCGGAGAGGATCAGCAGATACGGCGGGCGATCGCCTTCCGATTCACGTTCCAATAGCGCATCGATCTGCTTCTTTTTTGAGTTTTTGTTTAGCTTCTTGCTTACCTTCTTATTTATCTTCTTAGGGGCATTCTTAGCCCCATTCTGTTCAGCAGGCGGCGGTGCTTCCTGCATGACGATATGCGCGTTCGTGCCGCCAAAGCCGAAGGAATTCACTCCGGCGATCGCAGGGCTGGATTTCCACGGCGTTAACTCCGTCTGCACTCGCAGCGGCAGTGAGTCAAATCCAATTTGCGGATTGGGTGTTTGGCAATGGAGGCTAGGCGGAATTTGCCCCTGTTTCAGGCTGAGGGCGGCTTTAATCACCCCTGCTACGCCCGCTGCCGTTTCTGTATGCCCGATGTTGGACTTCACCGAACCCACCGCGCATAAGTTACCTGCCGGACGCTCCTCCGTTAGCACTCGGCCTAGCGCCGTGATTTCGATCGGGTCACCCAGTTTCGTACCCGTGCCGTGCGCTTCGATATATTGCACCTGCCCTGGGGAAATGCCCGCCCGCCGATAGGCCGCCCGCAGCACCCGCTCCTGCGCGTCTACATTCGGCGCGGCCATGCCGTTGCTGAACCCATCCTGATTTGCTGCCGTGCCCCGAATCACGGCATAAATCGGGTCGCCATCCGCCTGCGCCTGCGACAGGGGCTTCAGCAGCACCATCCCCGCCCCTTCGCTGCGGACGTAGCCATCGGCCCTGGCATCAAAGCTGCGGCAGCGCCCGCTGGTGGACATGAACCCGCCCCGCGCAAAGCCCAGCGTCACCGTCGGCAGCAGCAGCACATTCACGCCGCCCGCCAGCGCCATCGTCGATTCACCCGTCCACAGGCTTTGACAGGCCAGGTGAATGGCAATTAGCGAGGAAGAGCAAGCGGTATCCACCGACAGACTCGGCCCCTTCAGGTCAAAAAGGTAGGAGATCCGGTTGGCGGCGATGCAGTTGCCCGTGCCTGTGGTGAGATACGGGTCATCAATGGGGTCTTGCCACAGCATGATGGAATAGTCGTGCGTGCCGATGCCCACAAACACGCCCGTATCCGTTCCCCGCAGGCGCTCCGGCACAATGCCTGCATCCTCCATCGCCTCCCACGCCACCTCCAGCAAGAGCCGCTGCTGCGGGTCCATCGTGTTCACTTCGCGGGGCGCAATCCCAAAAAACAGCGGGTCGAACTGATCGACCTGTTCTAAAAAACCGCCCCACCGCAGACTGGCTCTGGCTGATTCTGTATTCGCCACTGCTTGAAACTGGTCTTTGTTCCACCGAGCGGGCGGTACTTCTGTGACGGCATCGACACCGTTTTTAAGCAACTGCCAAAAAGCGTCGGGAGAATCAGCGCCGGGGTAGCGACAGCCAATTCCAATAATTGCGATGGGTTCTGGGGGCATACGCGAGTCGGTCAGTGGACAGGTGAGTATAGAGAAGGGAGAATTTTGGGTTTTAGATTTTAGATTTTGGGTTTTATGTTAATTTCTCGGCTCAATTCTGTACAGAAAATAGCTGAAAATCTCGCATAGACAACAAATTAATTTAATGCTCCAAAATCGGCAGTCTAAAATCAGCCCTGGTTTGGCTTAGGCGGAATCGTAGGATTGTTCCTGGAGCCACTGGAGGATTTCATCGGTGGAAAACGAGCGGTTTTGCTGGATTGAAAGATTTTTAATATCCTGGCAGATCTGCTCGTACTTTTCTCGGTCGAGCGGCTTTTGCAGGCAGTGTTCAAACAAGTAGCGAATGTTGCTTACGCCGCTGTGTTTGCCGAACCAGATTTCGGGCTGCCCGTAGGGAAAAATGGCGTAGGAGAGGCGATCGCGCATTAGGGAATGCACATGAATCCCGGCTTCGTGACGCTGGGCCGCCTGCGAATAGGGCGGATAGGCCCGTGCGCCCAGTTGGTCAAGGTGCTGGCCGACGCGGGCGATCGCCTCATAGTCTATCCCCGCCACCTCCCAGCCAAACCGCAGCCGCAGCCCGTTTAGCACCTGCTCGATGGCCACATTGCCCGCCCGCTCCCCGATGCCGCCAAAGGTGCCAGAGATCCCCGCCGCCCCGGCCCGCACCGCCTGGATCGTGTTCTCCAGGGCCAGCCCCATGTCGTTGTGAAAATGCACAATCAGCGGCGCACAGCGGGCCGACGCGAGTAAATCGTGAATCCAGATGTAGGATTTTTCTGGCGTAAGGCAGCCCACCGTATCGCACAGCAAAAACTGCTCCAGGTAGGGCGAAAACTGGTTAATGCATTCCACCAAAAAATCAAAATCGGCGCGGCTGGCATCCTCCGCTGCAAAGCTAATTCGCAGTCCAAGCTGAGCCGCGTATTCCAAATGCTGGCGGACGCGACGGCACATATTTGCTCGCACCATCTGCACCTGAGCCGGGGTCGCCTTGATGCCGTTGAGCAGCGCTGCCTCCCGCGCCTGGCCGCCTTCCGCCACCTGCATCTCTGGGTCGCGCAGCAGCAGCAGCCGATCCGACACAGCATGAAACAAAATAATGTGCTGCACCCCCGTCGTTTGGGACTGCCAAATGCAGGCTTTGCTCATCATTGTGGAGGCCGCCAGTTGGCCCCCCAGCCCATCGGCTACCAGCGTTTTCGTCAACTGCTCCTCGACCGGGTGAACGGCGGGCATCAGGGCGAGCGAGTGAACCCCAGTGCTGGCGATTTCGTGGGCCAGCCTGCGCTTTATGTCTTTGCTAAAACAGACTCCGACCTGCTGCTCTCCGTCGCGGAGCGTTTCGTCGGCGATGATCAGGTGAATGGTCTCCATAGGATTGCAGGTCGGACTCGGTCCCAAGAAACAACAGCTACGGCGACAAAGTCCGCATCAGAAAAATCTGCATCAAAAAATCTGCCAGGACTTACGCACTTGCGATAAGCTCTTTGGGTTTTGGACGATTTCTCGCGGGCGCAGCCCGCGAGAAATCGTCCAACTGCGTAAGTCCTATCTGCATCAGAGGCTTATCGAACCGGCTGATTGAAAAGGCTCATCGAAACAGCGTGGCATTTAGCGTTTATGATTCGGGGTTCATGCAGGTCGGTTTGGTGTTTATTTAGTCATGAGTGTTTTTTAGCACAAGACCAGGATGACACAGCGCATGACGCACAAAGTGCATCAGGGTTCCAGAGGACTATTGCACCCCTCAACTGCACCCCTCAACAAGGGCGATCGCCCCTGAAAAGCCTGCTGAAGAGGGTTTCTAGGCATCCAGGAAGGATGCACCCCTGCCAGCAGCCTACCTAACCCAAACGTATTACCCGCAGGTACGCAAGTTATACCGCAGGGCACCGTGAATCACACGCGAGGCGCAACATAATAAACATACACCCAGCGCCATCCCCCACCAGACCCGTGCTGTATAATTAGCTCTGAATTGAAGGGGGCTGAGCGGCGAGTCATCGCTTTCTCAAGCGCTGTCTACAGACAACAGCATGATGGATGCCCATTCCGCGTTTTTGTCCGTGTGTCATGGTGATGAGGTTGCAGATCTCCGCTCCCTGCCTAGTCTCTCAAGGGTTTTACATCGCGCAGCCGTCGGCGAAGGGGCAATTCTCCACATTTCTCCAGCCGGAGCCGAATGTCATCAGCCCTATCGGGCGCTGGCTCAGCAGGCCGCAAGAATTTTAGCCGGGTTGCGGGCCGCAGGCGTGAAAGCGGGCGATCGCCTCGTCCTGCAAGTTTCCGATCCCGATGAGTTTCTCGCTGCAATCTGGGCGGGGTGGCTGGGGGAACTGGTGGTGGTGCCCATTGCCGTGCCGCCAGCCTATGCCGAGTCGCAGAGCAAGGCGCTCCAGTTCCGCGCTATTTTGGGACAGTTGGATCACCCGTGGGTGTTGGTTAGCGGGGCGATCGCCCCTGCCCTGCAAGCCTTTTGCACAGACGGCTCTGCCGAGTTTCGCTGCGACCCCAGCCGTCTGCTGCCCCTGCCAGCGCTGCTCGCTGCTGAGTCCGATCCGCCGCTCGAACCGCCTTTCGACACCGCGTTGGCGACCGACCGACTGGCGCTGATCCTGTTTACCTCCGGCAGCACGGGGCAACCCAAGGGCGTGATGCTGACGGAGCGCAACCTGCTGGTGAGCGCCTTTGGCATGGCGACCGTGAACCGTATTACCGAGCGCAGCCTCAGCCTCAACTGGATGCCGCTGGAACATGTCGCCAGTCTCGTGATGTTTCACCTGACGCAGGTTTTTGTCGGCTGTCCGCAGATTCAGGTCAGCAACGACTATGTGCTGCAAGACCCGCTGCGGTGGCTGGATCTGTGCGATCGCCATCGCGTCACCGTCACCTGGGCCCCCAACTTTGCCTATGGGCTGATCTGCGATCGCCCGCAGGAGGTGGCCCAGCGGCAGTGGGACTTGTCCTGCCTGGAGTGGATGGGCAACGGAGCCGAGGCCGTCGTCGCCAAAACCACCCGCAGCTTTTTGCAACTCCTGGTGCCCTGCGGTCTGCGGGATGGCGTGGTCAGCCCCGGCTATGGCATGTCGGAAACCACCTCTGGCATTGTGCATTCCCACGAATTTTCCCTCGCCTCCACCAGCGATGCGGATACCTTTGTCAAGGTCGGCCAGCCAATTCCCGGCGTGTCGCTGCGGATTGTGGACGAGCAGCAGCAGGTCGTGCCCGCAGGTCAGGTCGGCAGCCTGCAAGTGCGCGGGCTGACCCTCACTCCCGGCTACTACAATCGCCCCGACCTGAATGCCGAGTGCTTTACGCCCGACGGCTGGTTCATTACGGGCGATCTGGGTTTTCTGCACACCGGGCGGCTCACCATCACGGGCCGCCAAAAAGACCTGATTATCCTCAACGGCGCAAATGTGTATAGCCACGAAATCGAAGCCGTAGTCGAGGAATTGCCCGGTGTAGAAGTGTCCTACACCGCGGCCTGCGCTGTGCGCCGGGATCAGGAAACGAGCGATCGCCTCGCCATTTTTCTGCATCCCACCGTTGAACTGACGGATGCCGCAGCCCTGAGGGAACTGGTGAAAGCCGTGCGGCGGCAGGTGGCTATGCGGCTGGGTGTGAGTCCCGATTATGTTATCCCGGTGGCGCAGGACGACATTCCCAAAACCGCCCTCGGCAAAATTCAGCGCAGCGAACTCAGCCGCCGCTTTCAGGCTGGCGCGTTTGGCGATTGCCTCCAGTCCATCGCCGAAGCGTTTCAGCAGGTTCCACCCGCCCCGCCGCCGCGCAACCAGCTAGAGCGATCGCTGTTGAAAATCTGGCAGTCGGTGCTGGGGCTGGGGGCGATCGCCCTCGACGAGCAGTTTTTTGAACTGGGGGGCAGTTCGCTGCAACTGATGCAGGTGTTGCACCAGCTTCATCAGCAGGGTCATACTGTTTCGGCAGTGGACTTGTTTCAGCATTCCACCATTGGCAGCCTGGCCGAGTTTCTGGCGCGGCCCCCGATGGCTGAAGCGATGCCTCAGAACCAGCGGCGATTCCCGCCGGAAGCGCTTCGTGCATCACAGCGTCGCCGAGAAAATGCAGGACAGTCAAATGCAGAACCGTCAAACGACATCGCGGTAATTGGGCTGGCCTGTCGCTTTCCCGGAGCCGCTTCGCCTGCGGAATTTTGGCAAAACCTGCAAAATGGCGTGGAGTCTATCACTTTTTTTAGCGATGAAGAAATCCTGGCAACAGGCATAGACCCTAATCTGGTGCGCCATCCCAACTATGTAAAAGCCAGCCCGATTCTAGACGATGTGGAGCAGTTCGACGCGGACTTTTTTGGCTATAGCCCCCGCGAGGCAGAACTGCTCGACCCGCAGCAGCGGCTGATGCTGGAGTGCGCCTGGGAAGCCTTGGAGGACGCGGGCTACGACCCCTTTGCCTACGCGGCCGACGGCGGGGCGATCGCCCTCTATGCAGGCGCATCTATGAACAGCTACCTGCTGAACCACGTCTATCCCAATCGCCATCGGCTGGATGCTAACGACTCGCTGGACGTAGTGACGCTGAGCGCGATGGGCGGCTTTCAGATGGCGATCGCCAACGACAAGGACTACCTCACCACCCGCGTATCCTACAAGCTGAACCTGACGGGGCCCAGCGTCAACGTGCAGACCGCCTGCTCCACGTCGCTTGTCGCCGTGCATCTGGCCTGTCAATCGCTCCTGCGCGGCGAGTGCGACCTGGCGATGGCAGGGGGCGTGTCGGTGGAAACGCCGCAGCGGGCGGGGCATCTGTATCAAGACGGCATGATCCTGTCGCCAGACGGTCACTGTCGCGCGTTTGATGCCCAAGCGCGGGGCACGATCTTTGGTAGCGGCGCGGGCGTGGTGGTGCTGAAGCGGCTGCAAGAGGCGATCGCCGACGGGGATCAGATCTACGCCGTGGTCAAGGGTTCCGCCATTGGCAACGACGGCAGCCAAAAGGCGGGCTATCTCGCGCCCCGTGCCGATGGACAGGCCGCCGTGATCCGCGAGTGCCTGTCCATGGCAGGCGTTGATCCAGACAGCATTACCTACGTCGAAGCCCACGGCACAGGCACGGAACTGGGTGACCCCATCGAAGTTGCTGCCCTCACCCGGGCCTTTCGCAGCGGCTCCCAGCGCCCGCAGTTTTGCGCCCTCGGCTCCGTCAAAACCAACGTCGGCCATCTCAACGTCGCCTCTGGCATCGTCGGCTTCATCAAAACCGTCCTCTGTTTGCAGCACCGCCAACTGCCGCCCAGCCTGCATTTCCAGCAGCCCAACCCGCAGATCGACTTTTCCAACAGCCCGTTTTTTGTGAATACGACGCTGCGCGACTGGAACACGGACGGCTCCCCGCGCCGCGCCAGCGTCAACTCCCTGGGCATTGGCGGCACGAATGCCCATGTGGTGCTGGAAGAAGCGCCCCCGTTGCCGCCCCCGCGGTCTTCTGCGCCCGATCGCCCGCTGCACCCGCTGACCCTTTCTGCCAAAACGCCCGCTGCCCTGCAAGCCCTGGCCCGTCGTTATGTCCAGTTCTTCGCAGAGCATCCCGACGCGCCCCTGGCCGACGTGTGCTTTACGGCCAATGTCGGGCGATCGCCCTTTGCTCACCGGCTGGCAATCGTCGCGGCAGACGCTGCCGAGGCCCAGGCGCAGTTGCAAAGCTGGCTGAATGCGCCCGAAATTCACACCGTCTCCACCCGCCCCACCGTGGCGTTTCTGTTTACGGGGCAGGGGGCGCAATATGCCCAGATGGGGCGATCGCTCTACGACGCGCAGCCCGTGTTTCGGGGGGCGATCGCCCAGTGCGACGAGATTCTGCGGCCGCTGCTGGGATGGTCGCTGCCCGACCTGCTCTATGACAATGCAGACAACGCAGACAACGCACCCGCTGACCGCCTCCAGCAGACCCGCTATGCCCAGCCCGCGCTGTTTGCCGTCGAGTATGCCCTGTGCGAATTGTGGCGATCCTGGGGCGTGCAGCCGGATATCGTCCTGGGGCACAGCATCGGCGAGTATGTAGCGGCCTGCGTGGCGGGCGTATTTAGCTTGGCGGACGCGCTGACGCTGGTGGCGCATCGGGGACGGCTGATGCAGGCGCAACCCCCCGGCGCAATGGCGGCAGTGTTTGCCAGCGCCGAAGCCGTCCAGTCCACCCTGTATTCTGCCGGAATTACCGTGGCGATCGCCGCCCTCAACGGCCCGCAGCATACGGTGATTTCCGGTGAACCTGCACAGATCGATCGGGCGATCGCCCACCTCCAGCCGCAGTTTTCCGTCAAGCCGCTGCCTGTCTCCCACGCCTTCCACTCGCCAATGATGGAGCCGATGGTGGACGAATTCCGGGCCCTTGCCAGCCAAGTTCAGTTCACCAGCCCCCGCCTGCCGCTGATCTCCAACCTCACGGGAACGGTCTGCGGTGAGGAAATAACGACACCGGACTACTGGTGTCGGCAGTTGCGCCAGCCTGTGCAGTTTGCCGCCAGCGTTGACCAATTGCGTCAGTTTGGCTGCACAGTGGCGCTAGAATGTGGCCCCAAACCCGTGCTAGCTGGCATGGGCAAAGCGATTCAAAAAGCCTGGCAAGAGCGTGAACAGCGGACATCCGAAACACAGTCTCCAAACAGTTCTTCAACCCTTTCTCAGAATCATCCGGGAGCTATCCTGAGGTCGTCGCCGACCCATTCTCAAAACCATTCAGAAATTCAGTGGCTAGCCAGCCTGCATCCGCCGCAAGACAACTGGGCTACCCTACTTCACAGCCTCCAGCAGCTTTACTGCAACGGAGTCACCATCGACTGGCGCGGATTCGATCAGCCCTACGGCCGACAGCGCCTCTCGCTGCCCACCTACCCCTTTCAGCGGCAGCGCTATTGGCTGGATGTCTCACCTGCACGCGCCACAGCCCAGCCACTCCCTCAAGCTGTCCATCCACTGCTGGGCCAAAAAATTGCCACGCCCCGCGCCACCCTATTCGACGTGCAGCTTCGGCTGGCATCCCTGCCGTTTCTCTCTGATCACCGGATTCACGGCGCAATCGTCTTTCCTGGCGCGGCCTATCTGGAAATGGCGCTGGCAGCTGGGGCGATGCTGCTGCCGTCCAAGCCGCTTCAGCTTGAAAATGTGGTGCTGGCGCAGGCGCTCGTGCTGGAGGAAGCCCTGGGTGGAGGGCGATCGCTCCAAACCAGCCTTGTACCCAAGGAAACTGGATACACCTTCGAGATTCACAGTGCCCAAGGCGAGGGTAGACAGGGCGAGGCCCAGTGGACGCTGCACGCTCACGGAACCCTCAGCACAGCGGCTGCCCCCATCTCCACGCCCGATCTTTCCCAGCTTCAGCATACCCACCCGCTGGAAATCGACTGGACAACGTGGCTAGCTTCCTTCCCTGGACTGGGCTATGGGCCACGGTTCCAGGGCATAAAGCAGGTCTGGCGACCGGCGCAGGAGCCTTTTAATAGCGTTCTGGGATACGTGCAGCTTCCTGACGCGCTGAAATCTCAGGCAGAACACTATGGCATTCATCCCGCTTTGCTCGATTCCTGTCTGCAAGTTGTCTTGGCTTTGGTACAGAATCCTGCTCAACCCTATGTCCCGATTAGTCTCGATTGCCTGCACGATTACGGTCATCGATCCAATCAACTCTGGAGCTATGTGACGGTCAAAGAACAGTCTGCCAGCGTGCTAACGACGGATGTATGGCTGTTTGATGAGCAGGGAAAGCCCGTGCTGGCGATCGCCGGATTGACCGCCAAAGCCGTGTCGTCCCATGCTTGGGGCCGCACGCCCGACGTTTCCCGCTGGCTCCATGAACTCGCGTGGCAGCCTGCACCCCGCCCTGCCTCGCCGCCTTCGCAGCCCGCAGCCCACTGGCTGATTTTTGCCGACGCCCAGGGCGTGGCGCAGCAATTGGTCGAATGCCTAGACGCGGCGCAGCAGACTTATACACTCGCAGTTAGGGGCGCAGTTCCAGGTGTAGTGCCGGGAGCAGTTCCGGGAGCAGTTCCGGCTGGCAAAGTTCCAGGCGATCGCCCCCCCACGCTACAAGCAGCACAGCGGGTGAAGGGCGATCGCCCCGACGAGTTCCACGCGCTGGTGCAGCAGGTTTTGCAGCAGACCCCAACGCTCGGCGGCGTCATCTACCTCTGGGGACTGGATGCAGCGACCCTGGCAGACACCCGCACCGCCTATGCCGGAGCGCTCTACCTGACGCAAGCCTTGGTTCAGACGGGCGTTCAGGCTCCTCTGTGGCTAGTGACGCAGGGCAGCCAGTCGCTCAATATCTTCAATATCTTGCCTGAAGCCCAGTCCACAGGCGTGGCCCAGGCTCCCCTCTGGGGGCTGGGTCGCACGATCGCCCTGGAATATCCCGCCCTCCCGTGCCGCTGTCTCGACCTAGAGCCGGGTACAGCCTCCGACGCAGGGGCGATGCTGTGGGCCGAGGTGCAGTCTGGCGCAGCGGATGCTGGCGTGGCGATTCACCGGGGACAGCGCTACGTCGCTCAGGTTCAACCCTATGCGGCTGCCCTGCTGGGGGGCGATCGCAATGCGGCTGGTGGGAACTCTCGCGGGGTGCAACTCCAAATTGCAGAACGGGGCAGCCTCGATCGCCTTGCTTGGGAAACCGTCGAGCGGCGATCGCCCGCAGCAGACGAACTCGAACTGCGGGTGCTGGTGGCAGGGCTGAACTTCCGCGATGTGCTGAATGCGCTGGGGCGCTATCCCGGCGAGGCAGGCCCCTTGGGGCTGGAGTGCGTCGGCGAGGTGGTGCGCGTGGGTGCGGCAGTGCGGGACGTTTCGCCGGGTGACGTGATGGTAGCAATCGCCCCCGGCTGCTTTGGACAGTTCGTCACGGTTTCGGCAATGCTGGCAGTCCCTAAACCCGCCACGTTGACCCCGGTCGCAGCCGCCACTCTGCCCACGGCTATGCTTACGGCTGAGTACGCGCTGCGAACCGTGGGCGGCCTGCAACCGGGCGAGCGGGTGCTGATTCACGCGGCGGCGGGCGGCGTGGGGCTGGCGGCGGTGCAACTGGCGCAACAAATCAGCGCGGAGATGTTCGCCACTGCTTCCCCCAGCAAGTGGTCGGTGCTGCAACAGTGCGGCGTGACCCGGCTCTACAATTCGCGATCGCTCAATTTTGCCGCCGAGATGGTTCGCGACGCAGGGGAGCAGCCCATCGACCTAGTGCTAAATTCCCTCACGGGCGACTTCATGCTGAAAAGTGCGGCGCTGCTGGCTCCCGGCGGGCGCTTTGTGGATATCGGCAAACCCGACCCGGCGCTGGTCTGGCAACTGCGGCAACTCCGCCCCGACGTGCAGTACACCGCCATTGACCTGATGCAGGTGACCACGCAGCAGCCTGACCAGATTCAGACCATGCTGCGGTGGGTGATGGCGCAAGTTGAGGCGGGCCAGCTTCAGCCGCTCCCCCACACCCAGTTTCAGCGCGACGGCGTGATCGACGCATTCCGCTGTATGCAGCAGGCGCAGCACATCGGCAAAGTGGTGATCGAGTTCGCCAAACCCACCTTTGCGCCGCGTCCCAAGAGTGTGTATGTAATCACGGGCGGGCTGGGTGGACTGGGCGTGCAGGTGGGGCGATCGCTCGTTGAATGGGGCGCAACGCACCTGCTGCTGATTGGGCGGACGGCTCCCAGCCCCGCAATTGCCGCAGAGTTGGCAACCTGGGAGCAATCCGGTGCATCCGTCGCCACTGCCCAACTCGACTTGGCGGATGAAGCCGCCGTGACGAACTTTTTCCAATCCCAGCGCCCCTTTGTCGATCTGCCAATTCGCGGGGTGTTTCACGCGGCCGGCGTGCTGGACGACGGGGCGATCGCCAACCAGACCCCGCAACGATTCGAGTCAGTCATGGCCGCCAAACTCCAGGGCGCATGGACGCTGCATCGCCTCAGTCAGGACTGGCCGCTGGACTGCTTTGTGCTGTTTTCCTCCGCCGCATCGGTCTTGGGGTCGGCGGGGCAAGCCAACTACGCCGCCGCCAACGCCGGACTGGACGCGCTGGCCCACCTGCGGCGATCGCTCGGTCTGCCCGCCCTCAGCATCAACTGGGGCCCCTGGGCAGCCGTGGGCATGGCCGCCCGCCGCGCCGACCGCGCTGCCCCCCAGGGCCTCCAGAGCATGGAGCCAATCCCCCCTGAAACGGGCGTGACCCTCCTCAAAGCGCTGCTGGCCGAAACTGTGCCCCAGGTCGCCGTGCTGCCTTATGCCAAACCGCAAGCCCCTGCCTCCACATCTGCACCTATTGCCAACTCCTGGTTTGAGCAAATTCGCCAATTGCCAACGGGCGATCGCCCCGCCGCCCTGACCGCCCGCCTCCAGCAAGCCGTCGCCAACCTGCTGGGTCGCCCCGCCTCCAGTCTCGACCCGCATCAGGGCTTCACCGACCTCGGCCTCGACTCCCTCACCACCATTGAGCTAACCCACCAGTTGCAACAGCAAGTGCCCCAGCCGTTGCCCAACGCACTGCTCTACAGCTATCCCACGATCGCCACCCTTACGGAATACCTGCTGCATCTGCTGGAACCCGCTTCCGACCCGGCAGAATCCCATCACTTCTCACTAGAGCAGGACACAGCCGCGAATGACTCTGAGAACAACATCTTGAACGACTCCAGGAACGACACCGAAGCAGTAATTGCCCAGCTCACCGAAGCCGAAGCCGAAGCCCTCCTGCTCAGCGAACTCGACCGCCTCAACCTCAACCCCTAACCCAAAAATCCAAAATCCGAAATCTAAAATCTAAAATCCAAAATCTAAAATCCCCCATGACCGAAGCCTCCCCCACCAAACGCGCCCTCCTAGCAATTCAGCAACTCCAGGCAAAGCTAGAGGCGCTGGAGGCAGAAAAGCACCCGCCGATCGCCATTGTGGGCATGGGCTGTCGCTTTCCCGGTGCGGAGACGCTGGACGACTTTTGGGCGCTGCTGCACGCGGGCAAAGACGCGATCACCGAAATTCCGGGCGATCGCTGGAACCTTGACCAATACTACAGTCCAGACCCCAGCGCAGCGGGTAAGATGTACACGCGGCACGGCGGCTTTGTGCCCCATCTGCACGACTTTGACGCGGCTTTTTTTCGCATTGCGCCCCGCGAAGCCGCCAGCCTCGACCCGCAGCAGCGCCTCCTGCTGGAAGTGAGTTGGGAAGCGCTGGAGCAGGCCGGCATTTCGCCCCACCGCCTGTTGGGGCAATCGGTCGGCGTGTTTGTTGGCATCTGCGGCATCGACTACTGGCATCAGCTTTTGCAGCAAGACCCCAGCACGATCGATGCTTACTTGACCACGGGAAACACCCACAGCACCGCTGCTGGCCGCTTATCTTATCTGCTGGGCAGCACCGGACCGAGCATGGCGATCGACGCAGCCTGTGCCTCTTCCCTCGTCGCCGTGCATCTGGCCTACCAAAGCTTGCGCCAGCGGGAATGCGACCTGGCGATCGTCGGCGGGGTGAACCGGATTTTGTCGCCGGAGATGATGGTGAACTTTTGCAAGGCGAAGATGCTGTCTGCAACCGGACGCTGCCACAGCTTTGATGCCAGCGCCGACGGCTTTGTCCGCTCCGAAGGCTGCGGCGTGGTGGTGCTAAAGCGGCTGGACGAGGCCTTGGGCGATCGCAACTTTGTGCAAGCGGTGATCCTGGGTTCCGCCACCAATCACGACGGCCGCTCCAGCGGGCTGACCGTGCCCAACGGACTGGCGCAGCAGGCCGTGATCCGCCAAGCCCTGAAGCAGAGCCGCCTAGAGCCGCAGCAAGTCAGCTATCTGGAAGCCCACGGCACGGGCACAGTGCTGGGTGACTCCATCGAGCTAGAGGCCCTGGGGCAGGTGTTTGGTGCTTCTGGGACAGATCGCGCTGTAAATCGCCCTGAACCGCTCTGGATTGGCTCCGTCAAACCCAACATCGGGCATCTGGAAGCCGCCTCTGGCATGGCTGGGCTGATCAAAGTGGTGCTCGCACTCCAGCATCAAACCCTGCCGCCCCATCTGCACCTGCGCCAGCCTAACCCGAAAATCAACTGGGCCCAACTGCCGCTGAAGGTGCCCACTGCCCCCACCCCCTGGGACGCGCCGCGCCGCATTGCCGGGGTGAATGCCTTCGGCTTTAGCGGAGCCAATGCCCATGTGGTTCTGACGGAAGCGCCCGCGCCTGAATCCGCCCCCCTGCTCCCCTATCCGCTGCACCTGCTGACCCTCTCTGCCCGCACCGAACCTGCCCTGCGCCAACTGGTCGAGCGCTATGTGCAGCATTTGCAGCGGCATCCCAATTTCCCCATCGCCGACCTCTGCTGGACGGCCAACACGGGGCGATCGCCCCTGCCCCAGCGCCTTGCCATCCTCACCGATTCCCTGCCAGACCTGCTGCAAAAACTGCATTCCGTCCTACAAGGCACACCTGCACCGGGCATTCTCCAGGGCCGCGCCCAGCCCACCGCGCCCGCCCTCCAGATTCACTACACCGCCGCGTCCCAGCCGCCCACGGCATCCACCCGCTACCTGTCGCCCGACACCGCCGCTGGCCAACTTCCCGACATTGCCACCGCCTTTGTGCAAGGCAGCGAATTGACCTGGCACGATGGCGATCGCCGCTATTTTCAGCAAACCGTCGCCCTGCCCACCTACCCCTTCCAGCGCCAGCCCTGTGGCCCGATTCCTGCCCCCTAATCCGTCTCCCCTGGAACTGGCACCTGCTATACAATGCGGGGGAGTTGGTTTTTCTGAACTCTGGTTGCCTATGAAAATTTCACTTCAATTCGGTTGGACTCGGTTGACAGCGCTGCTGAGCGCGTCTGCTGTCTTGACCTCAGCGCTGGGGACAGGGCTGGCCGCTGCACCAACCGCTGCCCCCCAACGAAGCTTGCCCTCGACGGAATTCTCAAGCACCGCCCCAACGGAGTTGCTGCGACTGCCCGGTGCGGTGGCGACGGCTCCCGGTGTCACGATTTCAGGCGAAAACGGGCGGTTTGTAGGGCAGGTGGTGATCAACGGCTCCGCTGCGGCCGCCTGGGCCGTGTTGACTGACTACAACAACTTTGCATCGTTTTTGCCCAATGTTGAATCCAGCCGCCTGCTGAGCCGCAATGGTAATCAGGTTACGTTCGAGCAGGTGAACGTGCTGCGGGTGGCCTCAGTTCCCGTGCGAAACCGCGTCACTATCGCTTCGTCCGAGCAGCGACCTTCGCAGATTCAGTTTGTGGTGATGGACGGCAACGAGCCGATCATGCAGGGCGTTTGGCAGCTTCAGCAAGCCTCGGCCCGCCAGTTGGTGTTAACCCATCAGGTGGTTATTTCCCCCAGATCTGACCTGATGCGCGATGTCTATTCGCGGGTTTATCGCGGCGAACTGGAGACGACTCTAGTCTCCCTGCGTCGAGAAATTGAGCGCCGTAGCCGATGAACCCACCCAAACACGCCATCATCACAGGCGGCTCTAGCGGCATTGGGCTGGCGATCGCCCACCGATTGGCCGCCCAGGGAGCCTCCCTCTCGCTGATTGCCCGCACCCCCGAAAAGCTAGAGGCGGCGCGGGCGCAGCTTGAAGCCAAGCGGCGCTTGCCCGACCAGCAGGTCTTCACCGTTGCCGCCGACGTGGCCGATCGAGCGCAGGCAGACCAGGCCGTGCAGCGGGCGATCGCCCATTTGGGCCCACCGGATTGGCTCGTCACCTGCGCCGGAATTGCGCGGCCGGGCGAGTTTCTAGAAATTCCCGTCGAGGTATTTGAGCGAACCATGGCGGTGAATTACTTTGGCACGCTGTACTGCATCCGCGCGGCCCTGCCCGCAATGGAGCAACAGCGGCACGGGCAGATTGTCTGCGTGTCCTCTGGGGCAGGGCTGATCGGCCTCTACGGCTACACCGCCTACAGTCCTAGCAAGTTTGCCCTGCGCGGCCTGGCCGAGTCTCTGCGGGGCGAACTCAAACCCAAAGGCATCGGCGTGTCCATTGTCTATCCGCCCGACACCGACACGCCGCAACTCGCCGAGGAAAACAAAACCAAGCCCCTTGTCACTCAAAAAATTACTGCCACCGCCAAGACCTGGAGCGCTGATGGCGTTGCCGAGGTGATCCTGGCGGGTGTGCAGCGCCGCGCCTTTGCTATCACTCCCGGCTTTGAAATGGGCGTATTGAACCGCCTGCACAGCGTGTTGCTGCCCATGCTCAATCAATCCTTTGACAAAATCACTGCCAAGGTCAGAAACTTGCAATGATTCTATTCCAGCCTGCATCCAACTCATCCTCCGGCTCGTCAGCGTCTCGCGTGTCCGTGCGATCGCCCCTTGCATTCTGGTTGGGCATCAGCCTGCTGTTCACGCTGTACTACGGCCTGGTGACAATTGCCCATGCCTTTAGCTATCCCTACATTGTGCAGGATGACGTTCGTCAGCATGTCGTCTGGATGCAGCGCTTCACCGATCCAGAGCTATTCCCCAACGACTGGATCGCCAACTACTTCCAATCCGTTGCGCCCCTGGGCTTCAAAGCCGTCTTTGCCGCAGCCGCCAAGCTCGGTCTTCCTGCCCTCACCTTTGTTAAAATCCTGCCGCTGCTGCTCAGTTTGGGCACGACAATCTATCTGTTCTTAATTTTCCTGGAACTGTTTCCCTCACCCTTCGGCGCATTCCTCAGTACGCTGATCACCGACCAACTGCTCTGGCTCAACGACGACCTCATTTCTGGTACGCCTAGAGCCTTTGTATATCCAATTTTCACCGCGTTTTTGTATTACCTGCTGCGGCGATCGCTCCTGCTGTGCGTTTTGGCGCTAGGGTTACAGGGACTCTTTTTTCCGCATCTGATGCTGGTGGGCGTGGGTGTATTGACCGTGGCGCTGGTGAAATGGTGCGGCAACCGGTTCCGCCTGTCCCAAGACCGCCGCGATTACCTGTTTTGGGCCGCGGGGCTGGGCGTGGCGCTGCTGGTCATTTTGCCCTTCAGTCGGGCGATGGATTCGCTGGGCAATCCCCTCACCTATGACCTGATGCGCTCCATGCCCGAACACGGGCTAATGGGACGCAACGAATACTTTGGCGTGCCGCCGCTCAACTTTTGGTTTAACGGGCGCAGCGGCATCCGGCTCCAGTTGTTTCCCTCCCTCAGCTTGGTGGGGCTGGCGCTGCCGCTGCTGGGGCGATTCCCGCGGGGATCGCTTCGCGAATCGCGCTTTGCCGCCATGCAGCACCTCACGCCCAAGGTGCGGGTGCTGGTGGACGTGGTGCTGGCCTCGATGGGCTGGTTTGTGCTGGCGCACCTGTTCTTGCCGCGCCTCTACCTGCCCAGCCGCTATAACTACCACAGCTTTCGGATTGTGCTGCCGCTGAGTGCGGCGATCGTGTTCACCGTGCTGATCAGCCAGTTTTGGCAAACATTTGGCCCCAAGCTGCGCGGCAAAGTGCCCCTGGCAAAGGGCGATCGCACGCTGATTGGTCTGCTTGGCTGTCTTGCCGCCGTGGTGACGCTCGTGCCGCTCGTACCGCCGTTGATCTATATCCTGCAAAACTGGCAAATCGCCCAAACGCCCGCCATCCATCAGTTTTTGGCAGAGCAGCCCAAGTCTGCGCTGGTGGCCTCTTTGGCCGACGAGGCCGACAATGTGCCCGCGTTCGCGCTGCGGTCTACGCTGGTGGGTCGGGAGTTTGCGCTGGCCTATCACCCCGACTATTACCAAGAGATTCAAAATAGAGCGATCGCCCTGTTGCAGTTGCAATACAGCCCCAATCTACAAACCGTTCAGCAAGTTATTCAAAACTACGGCATTGACTGGATCTGGATTGAAGATGCCGCCTTCCAACCCGAATACCTGCGCCAGAAAGATTGGCTGGTGCATAGCTCCTTCAAATCTGCGGTAGACGAGGCGATCGCCACGCTAGAACAGGGCGAAACTCCGGCCATTGTTCCTTTGCTCGACCGCTGCACCGCCGTCCGCGCTGGGCGATCGCGCCTGATCGATGCAGCCTGCGTTGATGTCCGAGAAACTGCCGTTCAACGGTAGCGGCTTACCCCACAGCGCCCAGAGGATCAACGTTTACCGGAATCTGAGAGCGAAGATTCTGCGTTGACGGTTCAAGGTTAAGCCTGCTCAAAACTTTAGTTTGGACTAACTGGCATCACAATAATGCTCAACAGGATGCCATAAAGAATCTGCTCAACCGTTCATAACAGTTGAACTTAAGGAATTGGATACAATCCTGCTCGCAGTTAAGCTGCTGTTGCAACCGGACTGTTCAGGGATTGTTCGGATGTCTTGCGTTTCGAGGCTCGTTTTTTGACCATCGGATAGCAGGGACGAGGAGTTGGCTTGTGCCCCTTGCCTCGTCCTGGCGATTTACCACGAGGTTTAGGCGCAGGAGCAGGGGTGCCAATCGCTGCCAAAATGCCTGCAAACGCTTGTGCGACCCGACCCGGAGTCAACGTTTCTTGCGGTGCCTGCCAGGGCAAGGGGTGGTCAGTACAGTCCTTTCGCGCTAACCACAACTGCCAACTGAGCAACGGCATCAGGCTGCTCCACTGTTCGGTTGCCGATACAGAACTGAACTGGGGATGTGTCCAATATAGCCTCTGCTTGGCAAAGCGATACCAGTGTTCAATGGCAAAGCGACGGAGGTAGTGCAACCACAGGGTTTCTAACGGAGGCATCTGCTCACCCAGCCAAACTAACCACAAAGGAGCCAAGCGTCGCGTGCTGCTCTGTGTCTCCAGCACCTCCACGCGCAACACTTCCATTGCCCGTTTTGGGGATTTGCGGAAATGGTATGCACTCCAACGACTGACCCGCACTCGTCCCCAGTTGGGATCATCGACTTCAACGGTTTCGACCGGGACACTCCAAGTGTCAGGGTCATTGAGTTTCATCTTATGTCCATGCTTGGCAGGTGCGCCTCGCCCTCGATACGCTGGGGGCGCGCCATAGACACATCGATTGGATGTAACCCGCAGCAGCAAGTCTGCCTCAATCCCTGCCGTTTGGTTGACAAAACTGGCATTGCCGTACCCTCGGTCGTAGATCGCCAACGGACGCACCGCTAACTGCCGAGTCACTTGTTTGAGTTGGAATGCCGCTTTACTGGCGGGTGTTTCAAAGCTGGTGATGCGCTCATGCCGCAATGGTAATGCCCAACTGCCCCTGTCTTCAGCAATCCAGGCTAAGGTACTGTAGTTTTGTCCGGCTATCGGGGCATGTCCTGTTCTGCCTGATAAGGTGCGGTCTTTCAAACGCCTGGCAGCAGGACGGTTCCACCGACTCGCATCACCTGCCAACAACGGTTGCTGCTGAGTCGGTATCTGCTGCACCAACAGCTTCAGCACCTTTGAGCGGGGTAGGCGGCTATCGCGCAACGCTTCATAGGGGCTCGACCACTGGCGACGAAAGACAGGACTCTGCGATAGCCTCACAAACGACACGATGCACGCACTCACTAACACGGCATCCATCAGATCAAACAGGGCATCTCTGGCGTTTCCCAAGCTGGCATACAACGTTTGGCGAAATTGCTGAAGTTCGTTGAAAATCATGGGGTCAATGTTGGTTGTACTTCATTGACCTTACGGCAGTCGGTGCTTCTCATTGACTGCCTTCCTCTTCACCATTAGTCCAAACTAAAGTGGAAAACCCGCCCGCCTGTATGCAGCCCGTGGCCGTGTCCGCAGGCAGCGCCATTCTGTTTACTGAAGCGCTGACCCACGGCACGCTGCCTTGGCGCGGCCAGGGAGAGCGGCGCACCCTGTTTTATAAATACTCGCCGCGGTCGAATGCCTGGGCGCGATCGCTCTACAATCCCGACGAGTTCCCCAGCCTCACCGAAGCTCAACGGCGGCTGCTCCTCTCGCCGGGAGTTTACCCGTATTAAGGGCTTTCTTTTCAGAAACAGGGACTCGCTGGGCTTCTGTGCCCCTCAAGATCCCGTCATACCGACCGCTTCAAGACTTGCCCACTGGTCAGCCCAAAGGCTCGAAATCGGCGTGCCTGGAGTTCGATGCGGCTGGCGAGGCGATCGCACACCAGATTACACAGTTCAAACGTCAGGTCATCCTGCACGCTGTAGTATGCAGAGGTGCCCTCGGTGCGGCGCGAGAGGATGCCTGCTTGCAGCATCACTTTCAGGTGCTTGGAGACGTTGGCCTGGCTGGTGGCGGTCGCTTCGACCAGATCTTGCACACACCGTTCGCCGTTGCGGAGGACGCTGAGAATGCGGAGGCGGGTCGGCTCACTGAGGACGCTGAAATACTCCGCCACCTGCTGCATAATCTCAACTGAGACCGGATCTACCGTTTTCATGCGGGTCGTTTCAAAAAGGCTTAATCCCAAAATATTAACAATCTATTCAGAATTGAAAATAGAGTAGTAGATTACACATCAGAACTTTAAAATTTACAAGGCCGGCCTCTCCGAAATTGCCCCCACGCCCAAAAGCAGGAACGCCCAAAAGCAAGAATGATTGACCCTGGATAGCCACGCGATGAGGTTGCCCCATGCAAATTTCCGAGCGGGTGCAGTGGATACAGCAGCAGACCCAGTTTGGGGAGCTATCGGAGGCGGCGGTGAGGGCGATCGCCCAGCAGGTTCGCGAGATCCGTCTTCCCGAAAACCATCGGCTGGCGCTGGAAGACACCGAACCCAAAGCGCTTTACATTCTGAAATCGGGGCGGCTGGAGCGCTATCGCACCCGACCCGACAGCATGGCAGACACCGTTAGCCTGCTGCCCGGTTCGGTGCTGTATTTGAAAGAACTGCTGCTCGAAACGCCTGCGGAACATACCGTCATCACCCTCAGCGATTGCGAAATTTGGACAGTGCCCCGCGGGGCATTCCGCGACCTAGTGGCGCAGTTTCCGGAGCTAAACCGCACCGTGTCGCGGCAGTTGGCAGACGAGGTGACGGAACTCAGTTCCCAGCTTGTCTTTGAGCAAGAGCGACAGGCGGCCCTGCGTCCCTACCTGGTGCCCAAGGTGCGGCGGGGCATTGTGGGCGCGAGTCGCTATGCGGTGCGGCTGCGGCAGGAGATCAAAAAAGCAGCGGGCGATCGCCGTCCGGTTCTCATCTTTGGCGAGCCGGGGCTAGGCAAGGACAACGCGGCCGCGCTGATCCACTTTGGCAGTGGCGATCGCAAGCAGCCCATGATCAAGCTCAACGGCGATATGCTGCAACCCAGCGGCGCAGACCTGTTTGGCCGGGTGAATGGCAAGCCCGGTTTACTGAGCTGGTTGGGCAACGGCACGCTGCTAATCAACAACGTGCAGGACGTGCCCAAGGCGCTCCAGCCCAGGCTGGCGGAACTGCTGGAAACGGGAACCTACCGTCCCGTCGCCCGCGAAGGTGATCCAGAACCAGAACCGCGTCAGTCGGGTGCGCGAATTATCTTCACCTCAGAGCGATCGCTCCCCGAACTCGATCGCCACGTTGGCCACGCCATCAAAGTGCCGCCCCTGCGCGTGCGAAAGGCCGACCTCGAAACCCAGGTGAATTACTACATCAGCCTCTACTGTTCCTCGCGCGGCCTGGCCCGTCCCACCCTTGCCCCAGAGGCGCTGCGGCGGCTCCAGGGCTACGACTTTCCCGGCAACCTGACGGAGCTAGAGGGCATGGTCGGCCGCGCCATCATCCAGTCCAGCGGTGCGCCTGTGCTAACGGAAGAGGTGTTTTGGGCAACGGGCAGCAAGACCCGCCGCTTTCGGGTCAACCTGCTCAACGCCTATCCCAAACTGCGCCAGTTTCTTCGCAGCCCGTGGTGGCCCGACCGGATAAACTACGGCTTCACGGTCTGGTTTTTTCCGCTGGTGATTGCAGTTCTCTGGCTGGGCCCGCAGACCCGCGACCAAAACTTTGCGCTGAATTTCTTTTGGGCCTGGTGGTGGCCGCTGGTGCTGGTTGGCTTCCCGTTTGTGGGGCGGCTGTGGTGCGCGGTGTGCCCGTTTATGATCTACGGCGAAATTTCGCAAAAACTCTCGACCCGCGTGCTGGGGCGCAAGCTGCTGCCCTGGTCGCGCCCAGAGGCAGAAAAATGGGGCGGCTGGTTTCTGTTTGGGCTATTTGCGCTGATTTTGCTCTGGGAAGAACTGTGGCATTTGGGAAACACGGCGTACCTCTCGGCCTGCCTGCTGCTGCTGATTACCGCCGGAGCCGTGATTTTCTCGTTCCTGTTTGAGCGGCGCTTCTGGTGTCGCTATCTCTGCCCCATCGGCGGCATGAACGGCCTGTTTGCCAAGCTGTCGATGATTGAACTGCGGGCGCAGCAGGGGATCTGTTCCGCCAACTGCACGACCTACCAGTGCTATAAGGGCGGGCCGCAAAAGGGCGAAGGACAGGAAACCGGCGGCTGTCCAATTTATTCGCACCCGGCGCAGCTCCAGGACAACCGCGACTGCGTGCTGTGTATGACCTGCCTGAAGGCCTGTCCGCACCGCTCGGTAGAACTCAACCTGCGGCCCCCCGGCATTGAACTTTGGACCACCCACAAGCCCACGCGACCGGAGGTGTGCCTGCTGTTTTTGCTGGCGGGGGCGGTGGTGCTGCATCGGCTGCCGACAATTTTGACGCTGCTGGGGTTTGGCGACAGCGATCTGCTGGCCACGCTGCTGCAATACGACGCGGCTCCGCTCGGCCCCTTTGCGCTTCATGCCGGACTGGCGGCGATCGCGCTGGTGTTGCCAGGGGCGATCGCCCTCCTCTGCCACAGCCTGATCGAGCGCATCACCCCCAAGCCCAAGCCCTTCATCGAACTGGCCTACGGCTATCTGCCCCTGGTGCTGGGCTGCAACCTGGCGCACTATCTGCATCTGGGACTGACCGAAGCCGGCCGCATCGTGCCCGTCACCCTCGCCACCTTTGGACTGAGCGGCGCAGGGATGCCCGTCGTCGTCGCCCATCCCGCCGTGATTGCGTTTCTACAGGGCGTGACGCTGCTCAGCACCCTCGCCCTCAGCATTTTCCTAACGCAAAAAATTGCCCGCCAGCCCTTGCAAAATCTGCTGCCGCAGCACGTCGGTCTAGGGGCGATCGCCCTCCTCGTCTGGTGGAGCGTGGTCAGTCAACACTGAACCAAGAATGGCGCTGAGGGTCGAGCCAAGGGTCGAGCTAGGGGCCGAGCTAGGGGTCAGATATTGGAACCTGAGTCGCAAAGCATGAGTCGCAAAGCATAAGCCGCAAGGTATGAGCCGTAGTGAATCAGCCGCAGTGAATCAGCCGCAGTGAATCAGTCGCAAGACAAGAATTCGAGGTGCTGTCACACGCTTGACACATCTCCGTCAGATCGAAAATTCGCAATGTTGGCTACAATTTGCCGTTGTTGGGAGTGGAGAGAGCCAAGATTGGGAATGTTGGTCCGGATCGCTTTCGATCCTCCAAGGTCGATTCTCGATTTTGGATTTTGGACTTGCGATTTTGGATTGCTCGCCAAGCGTTTTCATGGACTCCAGCAATTGCATTCGTAGCACCACTCAGGAAGTCACTCAGGAATTAGATCTTCCCTAAACCTCAGAATTTCTCAAACCCTGCTTGTTCCCTTTCGCCAACACGACCTAACCCTTCATCCTGCCTGCCCCTCATGATTACCGTCGAACACCTCAGCAAAGTCTATGGTTCCACCCCTGCGATTACCGATGTGACGTTTTCGGTGGAGCCGGGAGAAATTTTGGGCTTTTTGGGGCCAAATGGGGCAGGCAAGACAACGACGATGCGGATTTTGACCGGGTATTTGCCCGCCACCAGCGGCACCGCTACCGTAGCCGGGTTCGACGTGCATGAGGACTCGATGGCCGTGCGGCAGCGGATTGGCTATTTGCCAGAAACGCCGCCCCTCTATCCCGACATGACGGTGGAAGGGTTTCTGCATTTTGTGGCGCGGCTGAAGGGCGTGGCAGCGGGCGATCGCCCCCAGCGCGTCCAGTCTTCCCTAGAACGCTGCAACCTAGTGGAACGGCGAGACACCCTGATTCGCAAGCTGTCTAAGGGCTTTCGGCAGCGGGTCGGCATTGCCCAGGCGATCGTCCACGACCCGCCCGTCATCGTGCTGGACGAACCGACTGTCGGCCTCGACCCGCGCCAAATCATCGACGTGCGGAACCTGATTAAAAGTCTGGCCGGCGACCACACCATCATTCTTTCGACCCACATTCTGCCGGAAGTCAGCATGACCTGTAGCCGCGTCGCTATCATCAACCGCGGCCGCGTCGTCGCCACCAACACGCCCGATCGCCTGATGGAAGACCTGTCGGGCGGTGCGGGCTATGAGCTAGAAGTGGAGGGCGAACTGCTGGTGGCTCAGGAGCGGCTGCAATACCTCGCAGGCGTAAAGTCCGTCACCGCACTAACCGTCGAAGGGCTGCCGCCCCACCGCTACAAACTGCGCGTCATCTCCAATCCAGGAACCGACCCCGGCCGCGACATTGCCGCCACGGTCATCGGTGCAGGGCTAGGGCTGTATGAAATGCGGCGGGTGCAGGCCGACCTAGAGCAGGTGTTTCTGGAACTCACCATGGCCGACGCGCCCGCCGACCCCGACCCCAGTCTTTCCAATGAACCCCAAAACCAGTCCCCATCCCAGGAGGAAGCAGCCTAGATGCGCGTCATTTTGAGCAACATTCTGGCAATTTATCGGCGAGAACTCCAGAGCTACTTTGCCTCGCCCTTTGCCTATGCGATCGCCGCCGTGTTTTGGCTGCTGAGCGGCTTCTTCTTCGTGGTCATTCTGTTTGTCCCAGAGGGATTGTTCGCCGCCGTTGCCCAGCGCGACCAAGCCGGCATCACCGACCCACCCGTAGACGTGCCCTACCAGTTCCTGAACGTGTTTCTAGGGCTGCTGGGTTCCCTGGCGCTGTTCTTGCTGCCGATGCTGTCGATGGGACTCTATTCCGAAGAGCGCAAGCGCGGCACGCTGGAACTGCTGGCCACCTCGCCCATTACCAACTGGGCCGTCGCCGTCGGCAAACTGCTGGGCGTGCTGACTTTCTTCATCACCATGCTGCTGCCTATCCTGCTGTATGAAAGCACCCTGTTTGCCGCATCGAACCCCGCCGCCAACCTGAACGTGCTGCTGATGGGGCATCTGGGTCTGATTCTGATGGCCGCCGCCGTGCTGTCCCTGGGCATGTTCATCTCCTCCCTCACCGACAGCACCATCCTCGCCGCCGTGCTGACCTTTGGGCTGATGCTGCTGCTCTGGGTCACCGACCTAATCGCCAACGGGGTCGGCGGCCCCACCGGAGAGGCGATCGCCCACCTCTCGCTAATCAAACACTACAACGACCTCAGCCGAGGCATCTTCAACACCAGCAGCCTCGTCCTCTACCTCAGCTACATCCTGCTGGGCATCTTCCTCACCGCCCAATCCATCGAAGCCCTCCGATTCCAGCGTTCCTAACCCGCGTTCCTAAAAACACCCCTCTTCGCTCTTCGTTCTTCCCTTTTTCCTCTTCGTTCTTTTCTCTTCCCCATGAAACCCCTCCGTTCCTACCTCAAACTCAAACACCTAATCTGGCCCGGCCTGTTCCTGATTCTCATGGGGCTAACGGCAGGTTTGGTGGCAGGAACCTGGGGCCCCATACCTGCTGGGCTGCTGAGCGCGGGCATTGGGCTATTGGTGGTGTGGCTGGGGTCGCAGGCCAGCGGATTTCAGGGACTATGGGGCAAACGCTCGACCCAGGCGGGCACGAATGCGGTGCTGGCAACGCTGGCGGTGCTGGCTATTTTCCTGCTCACAAACTTTTTGGCGACGCGCTACAACACGCGCCTAGACCTGACGGAGAATCGCCTGTTCACCCTTGCGCCCCAGTCGCAGGAGGTGGTGAAGTCGCTGGAAGATCCCGTCAAAGTGTGGATCTTTGACCTGGCACCGAATCCTGCCGATCGCGATCTGCTGGAAAACTATCGCCGCCAAAATCCTGACGGGTTCGCCTATGAATATGTCGATCCGCAGGTGCAGCCCGGACTTGCCGAGCGCTTTGGCGTGCAGAACTTTGGCGAAGTGTATGTAGAGAAGGGCGATTCGCGAAGCGATTCCTCTGGGAATCGCCGCCAGTTGGTGCAGACCATCAGCCCCTCCCAGCGCCTCTCGGAGCGACGGCTGACCACTGCGCTGGTGAAGATCACGAGCGATCGCCAGACCAAAGTCTACTTCCTGCAAGGGCACGGCGAACGAGAACTGAACCCCGGTCAAGGCGGGCTGGCCCAGGCCCTCACTAGCCTAACGGACGAAACCTTTCAGGCAGAACCGCTGAACCTGGCAAACACTGCCGAAATTCCCGCCGACGCTGCGGTAATTGTGGTGGCTGGCCCCCAGCGGCCGCTTTTGGCAGAAGAAATCACTCGCCTCAAAGACTTTCAGACCCGCAAGGGCGGACTGTTGCTGCTGGTCGATCCTCAGGCGAATCCTGAACTGGACGATTTGCTAGAAGGCTGGGGCGTTGCCTTTAGCGATCGCATCCTGGTAGACCCCGCCGCCGGCCGCGATGGCGCAGTCACCATCATCACGGAATATGGCCCGCACCCCATCACCGACGGACTCAACAACGGCATCACCTTCTTTCCCCTGGCGCGGCCGCTCGAACTAGGCGAAGTCGAGGGCGTAGAGATGACTCCGCTGCTGTTTACCAATGCCCGCACCCAGGCCCAGCAAATCGGCGAAGACGGCCAGCTCCAGCTTGACCCCGAAGCGCCGGAGGGCAATCTCGTTCTGGGCGCTGCCTTCAGCCGTCGCCTGTCAAACGCGCCCACCCCCAGCCCCTCGCCCGACGCAGAGGAGCCGCCTGTTCAGGACGAAGCGCGAATGGTGGCGATCGGCAACTCCACGTTTGCCACCAACGGACTGATTGACCAGCAGTTGAACCGCGACCTCTTCCTCAACGCCATTGGCTGGCTCAGTCAAGAAGCCGACCCCACCTTCTCCGTCCGCGCTGCCGAACCCACCAATCGCCGCGTACTGTTCTCGCCCTCCCAGCAAATTGCGCTGATTCTTGCCTCGCTGGTCTTTTTGCCGCTGGCGGGGCTGGCGCTGGCGGTGGGCGTGTGGTGGCGACGACGCTAATCAGGGTTCGGCGGATACCTGAGAAACTTGCATCAGACCCTTGCACCAGAAACTTGCATCAGACCTTTGCACCGGAAACTTGCACCAGAAACTTGCACTAGACTTTGCACCAATTTCCCCACCCTCTAGCCCCCCAATCCCTCGCTATCGTTACTCTGCGCTATGAAACTCAAGCCCGCTACTTTCTGGCTCCTCTTTGCCGCGCTGATCTTGGGCAGCGTCAGCCTGTGGTCGTTGCAGCAGCCTCCACGCACCGAAGAGGCAGGACAAACCACTCCGCAAAAGCTGTTTGCAATAGAGGAAAGCCAGATCCAGTCGCTGACCGTGAAAAAGCCCAATGAAACGCTGCTCTTTGAAAAAGACGAAAATGGCGTGTGGCAAATGAAACAGCCCCAGCAAGGCGTAGCCAACGATGCCGCCGTTGCGTTTTTGGCAAACTTACTTGCGACCGGGATGAGCGATCGCACTTTTTCCATTCCCCCGACTGACCTCGCCACCTACGGACTCGACCAGCCCTCCACCACCATCGAATTCACTGCCAACGGCAAACCCCACACCCTCGCCCTCGGCAACAAAAACTTTAACCAGAGCGCTATCTACGCCCTGATCGATGCCCCAGAAAATCCGCAGAACCTCACCGTTTCCCTCGTCTCGCTCGACTTTGAAACCGCCGTGGGGCGATCGCCCCATGCATGGCTCCAGCCAACTCCTGCTGCTTCACCCAGCCCGTCGCCAGCAGAGTGAGGGGGAGAGGGAAGAGGGAAGAACGAAGAGGGAAGAGGGAAGAACGAAAAAAGGAAGAGGGAAGAGGGTTTAGGACAGGTTTGAGAGATGCTTAAGAATTTTCGTTTTTCGTTCTTCGTTCTTCTTTTTTCCATTTGTCACTTTTCCTCCGTCGGCACCGGATCATAGCCGCCTTCGCTCCAGGGGTGGCAGCGGGCGATGCGCTTTGCCGTTAGCCAGCCGCCTTTGATGGAGCCGTAGCGGGCGATCGCCTCCAGTCCATATTGCGAGCAGGTGGGCTGAAAGCGGCAGCTTGGCGGAAACAGCGGCGAGATCAGGATGCGGTAGGAGTGGATGAGTCCGAGGAGGAGGACTTTCATGGTGATGGAACTGCTATCCAGTCAAGAGAAGACCAGTCAGGAGAAGGGGAGTCGTCCTCTGCTCCGAAAAGCTGAGGGTATACACTAAGCATAAATAAAGGTATTCACAAGCGGCTGGGCGCATCTCAATTATGCAAGTATGCAAGTTTGCCCTCATCCCCCAGCCCCTTCTCCCAAAAAGGGAGAAGGGGAGCCGGATTGGAAGTCCCTCTCCCGCTTTGGGAGAGGCATTTAGGGTGAGGGTTACAAAAGTGGGATACACCCCAAGCGGCTTCAAGGTTTGGGACTTTGGATACAGGACTTTGAATCCAAGACGTTGGATGACCCAATCGATTCGGTGGACTTTGCAATGACTATCTCTGCCTCGCCCCAATCCGCCATTCCTCCAGAAGACTTGGCAGCCCTGGCAGAAGAGCTAGATATCAGCCTGCCCCCCACCGATTTATGGAGCGACGAACCCCCTTTGGAATCTGACTTTCATCGCGACCAGATTGACCTGCTGATTCGCCTGCTGAAGCGCTATTGGGCCGACCGCACCGATTTCTACGTCACGGGCAACCTGACTATCTACTACAGCGAGGACAAGATCATCACCCGCGACTTTCGAGGGCCCGACTTTTTTGTGGTGCTGGACACGGAGCTAAAAGAGCGCAAAAGCTGGGTGGTGTGGGCGGAGGACGGCAAATACCCCAACGTGATTGTAGAAATCCTCTCCAAAAGCACCGCCGCCGTCGATAAGGGCGCAAAAAAGGAGCTTTACCAAAACACATTCCGCACGCCCGAATACTTTTGGCTCGACCCCAACACGCTTGAACTGTCCGGCTTTCGGCTGATCGGCGGAACCTACCAGCCCATCGAACCTACAGACGGCAAGCTCTGGAGTGAGCAACTGGGGCTATACCTGGGCATTGCTCACCAGCGGCTGCGCTTTTTCACGCCCGACGGAGCGCTGATCCTGTCGGCAGAAGAGGCAGAGGAGCAGGAACGCCAGCGGGCAGAGCGTCTGGCAGCAAAGCTGTGGGAATTGGGGATTGACCCGTCGCAGGTTTAGGGCGGCGGAAAAGAAATGCTCGAATCTCCGAAACTTTTGGGTTAGAACGGAGTTAGCGCATTCAGTCTGGATAGAAAAAATGGTTGACCCGGCAACACTGACAGCCAGTGCGATCGCCTCTCTTGCTTTCCAAAAGTTTATGGAAACGAGTGCGGGAAAACTGGCGGAGAAGTTTTCCGAAATGGCGATCGCCCGCATGGATGATCTGTTAAAGCGCATTTGGGCCAAACTGCGCGGACGACCCCGCGTGGAGGAGATCAAAGCCGCCGTTGAAAAGACCCGCAACATCACAGCGGAGCAGGTGAATCAAATTGCGGCCTATCTTCAGGTGGCGATGGACGACGACCCGCAGTTTGCCAACGAGATTCGGCTTTTGGCCCAGGAAATCAACGCCGGCAAGCTGCTTGACCAGAGCCACATGACCCAAAACATCATCGGCGACCATGCCAAGGGCTGGCAAACCAAAGTCGAAGGCGGCACGGCCTACATCGGCGACATCACCATTCACCAAAGCCAACCGCCCGCAAACTCCTGACTCAACCCCGACTCAACCAAGTCTCTATGAGCGACCAGCACATTCACGACCAGGGCAAGGGCTTTCAAGTCGAGGTCAAGGGCGGCACGGTCTACATTGGTGATATCGAAATCTATCCACCGCTGCCACCGCCCTCGCCGACTGGAATTCCCAGCAACCTGCCGCAGCATCCCAGCCAAAGCTTTCGGGGCCGGGAAGACGACTGGGCCAGGCTGCACGCCGCCTTGCAGCAGACAGAGCGAGTCGCCATCACCGCGCTGCACGGCATGGGCGGCGTTGGCAAGACGGAGCTAGCGCTGCAATATGCCACGGCGAAGCTGCGGGAGGGCGCGTATCCGGGCGGCGTGTGCTGGCTGGGGGCGCGAGAGCAGGAGCTTGGCATTCAGATTACGCAATACTTTCAGGCACAACTGGGGCTGAGTCTGCCTGACGGTCTAGACGACCTGGCCGCACAGGTGGGCTATTGCTGGCGGCACTGGCGCGAGGGCGAGGTGCTGGTGGTGGTGGATGATGTGGCCTATCAGCGGGTGGAGGACTACGAGGCCAAAACCCTACCTGCCCACCGACCCACGCTTTCGGGTGCTGGTGACGACGCGCCAAAACCTGGGAGCCAGCTTTTGCACCGTGCCGCTGGGGGTGTTGGCGGCAGCGGCGGCGCTGGAGGTGTTGCGCGACTTGGCGGGAGCCAGCCGCATCGACAGCCAGATCGCAGACGCAAAACTGCTCTGTGAATGGCTGGGCTATTTGCCCCTGGGGCTGGAACTGGTGGGGCGATATTTGGCCAGCAAGCCAGACCTAACGCTGGCGGAACTGTTGCGGCGGCTGGAGCAGCAGAAGCTGGCGGCGCGAGCGCTGTCTCGCCAAGAGGCGATGACTGCCACCCACGAGAGCGTGGCCGCCGCCTTTGAACTAAGCTGGAACGACCTAACGGAAACACAGCGGCAACTGGGAGAACGACTGAGCCTGTTTGCGCTGGCCCCGATTCCTTGGGCACTGGTGAAAGCCGGGCAGCCCGAAGCGGATGCTGAAGACCTGGAAGACGACCGCGATACGCTGATAAACCGCAACCTGCTGAACCGCGTGGGCGACGGCAGCTATCAACTGCACAGCCTAATCCGCGAGTTTTTTGCGGCAAAGCGAGAGCAGGCGACCGATGCCGACGACCTGACCCGTGCCCACTGCGCGGTGCTGGTGCAAGTTGCTCAGCAGATTCCCTGGATGGACTCACAGGCAACCTATTTGGGCTTTGCGCCAGTAATACCGCATCTGGTGGAAGTGGTGCATCACCAGATGGCGGCAGTCAGCGATGAGGCGGTGCTTTTCCCTGCCAACGGGTTGGCAGCGTTCTACTACGGACAGGGCTTGTATTCTGAAGGCGTTCGCTGGGCGGAGCGATGTAAGAAACAGGTGGAAGAGCGCCTGGGCGCAGACCATCCCTCCACGGCGACGAGTTTGAACAATTTGGCGGCGTTGTATGAATCAATGGGACGCTACAGTGAGGCGGAACCGTTGTATGGGCGATCGCTCGAAATCCGAGAAGCGCAGCTCGGCGCAGACCATCCCGACACGGCGACGAGTTTGAACAATTTGGCGGGGTTGTATCGTGCAATGGGACGCTACAGTGAGGCGGAACCGTTGTATGGGCGATCGCTCGAAATCCGAGAAGCGCAGCTCGGCGCAGACCATCCCGACACGGCGACGAGTTTGAACAATTTGGCGGCGTTGTATGAATCAATGGGACGCTACAGTGAGGCGGAACCGTTGTATGGGCGATCGCTCGCCATCCGCGAAGCGCAGCTCGGCGCAGACCATCCCGACACGGCGACGAGTTTGAACAATTTGGCGGCGTTGTATGAATCAATGGGACGCTACAGTGAGGCGGAACCGTTGTATGGGCGATCGCTCGCCATCCGAGAAGCGCAGTTGGGCAAAGACCATCCCGCCACCGCCACCAGCTTGAACAATTTGGCGGCGTTGTATGAATCAATGGGACGCTACAGCGAGGCAGAACCCTTGTATTTGAGGGCGCTGTTGATTTTGGTCAGCCAGTTGGGGCAAGAGCATCCCAGATCGCAAACGGTTTGGCAAAATTTTGTAGGGTTTTTGCTCGCGGCAGTGCAGGCGGGGCGGGCGGGCGAGTTGTCCGATCATCCCCTCACCCAGGCGCTACTGACTCAGGTGCAAGCTGAGCGTAACGCGGGCTGACCCGGCTGCTTGGGCCGACTCAAGGGACTTGGGCGGATACCGTAGAATCAAAACACGCATAGCGAGGGTTTTATGCAGTCCACCACCCATTCCGTCCGCTGGACAACGGCTGATCTGGCACTCTTTGAGGGCGATCGGGCCAATCGCTACGAAATCATTGATGGGGAGTTGTTTGTGACCCAAGCGCCCGATTGGAAACATCAAGCGGTTTGTGTCAACATTGGGACGGTACTAAAGCTCTGGTCGGATCAGAGCGGGCTGGGGCAAGCCGCAATTAACCCTGGGATTGTGTTTTCGGAATCGGACGCGGTGATTCCCGATGTGGTATGGGCGAGCCATGAGCGGCTGGCGCAATTGCTGGATGAGGCAGGGCATCTGACGGCGGCTCCCGAACTGGTGGTGGAGGTGCTGTCGCCGGGGAAGACGAATGAACAGCGTGACCGGGAAGCCAAGCTGAAGTTGTATTCAGTGCGGGGGGTGCTGGAATACTGGATTGTGAATGTTCAGACCCAACGGGTCGAAGTGTATCGCCGGGAGAATGCGGTGCTGAAGCTGGTGGCAACGCTGTATCCGCAGGATGAATTGACCAGCCCGGTCTTGCCCGGTTTTCGCTGTCTGGTGAGTCAGCTTTTCTAGCCCAGCAGGAATGGGGTTTCGCTCCGCAAGCCAAAATCCAAACTCGCCAAGCCAAAATCCAAACTCGGCTAGCGCCGTAGCCACTTGGTCAACACGCTCATCCACTGGCGCGTGGCGGGTTCCACTTGCAGCTTGCTCCACTCGCCCGCTGGCGCGAACCCCAGCCGATGCAGCGTGTGGATGATCAGCAGCACCGCCCAGCGCGAACCCACCACCATAATCTTCACGGGTTCCCGCTCAGGATTCTCCGGCGGCGCGGCGGGAACCTGGGACTCAGCGCTATTGGAGAAACATTCTTTTGCCATATTTTTTGCCAAATGTGGTCTACAGAGACAACATCAAATTTATCAGATGTAGTCTATAGAGACAACATTTACGGCTCACCCATCCTCTGACAGGATTGGGGCATGGGACGGGCAAACCAAGCACTCAAGGAAGTTTTAGAAACCTATCGCATCAGCCAAAATCGGCTTGCTGTGATGCTGGAAATCGATCGCTCTGCGGTGTTTAAGTGGGTGCGTGACCAGCGAGAACCTAGCTCCGAGACGATTGTTGAAATTACCAAAGCGCTGAAGCAGTTGAACCCAGACGCGGCGCGGGCTTTTGTGCAGCTTTATCTGGGCGATATTTTGGAAGACGAGGCGGGGGGAGAGGGATAGGGGAAGAGGGAAGAGGGAAGAACGAAGAACGAAGAGGGAAGAGGGAAGAACGAAGAGGGAGGAGGGAAGAGGGAAGAACGAAGAGGGAGGAGGGAGAAGCGTCAATGGGGCTGGGTGGGTTGGGTAGGTGTCTGAGCAAGCAGTGCGATCGCCCCTAATGAGGCTCCGGGTTCAGCGATTTTTGACCCAAATTTGACCCAAAATAGTTGGCGGATGCGCTGGAGCAACTCTACGACGTGGCGGAATATCAAGGAAATGATTTGATTCAATCGCCTCCCTTTCCAGAGCTTCGCGTCACCGCCACTCAAATTCTTGTAGGCAAACGGTAGCCTTCCAAATCCAAACTCCCCAATCCAAAATCCAAAATCCCCAACTCTATCGCTCTCCCTGCTCTGCCAAATATCGCTCTCCCCATTCGTGCATGATCGCCAGGATCGGCTCCAGGCTTTGTCCCAGCGGCGTAAGGGAATATTCCACCTTGGGCGGCACCTGCTGATAGACCTCGCGATGCACGATGCCGTCGTCTTCCATTTCGCGGAGTTGCTGCGTCAGCATCTTTTGGGTAATGCCCGTGAGCGATCGATGCAGTTCATTAAACCGCTTCACGCCGCCCAGCAGTTCCCGCAAGATCAGCACCTTCCAACGACCGCCGATGATGGCGATGGTGGTTTCTACCGCGCAGCTTGGGCGCTCCAGTCCGCTGGGCGAAGGGGCAGGTTGCAGGGTTTTGGGATCGGCGTTTTGGAGTGACATTGCCTAACGAGGTTCCAATGCAGGGATATTTTCTATAGCCATATTTTCTATGGCCATACCTTCTATAGCCATACCTTCAGTCTCTCATAGTTTCCTTTTGGGAAGTACCTTACCAAAAAGTGCATACTTCCCAAACCTATTGTATCTACTATAAACTCAAAGTAGTTCCGAGTACGACTTTGAGTTTAAACCGCTCAACACCTTGATTCAAGTCTGCTCGAACGTTTCGCAAGCACTTTGAGAACACACGAGCGCCGACTAGCACGCCAGTTGATCCGTACATGGGTCAGGTCAACATACACAGGTCAACTCGTACATAGCTCGTACATAGCTCGTACATAGGGAGAACACCAATGAGCGAACCCGTAATTGCAGATACGAAACCCGTGGTAATGGAGCTAGAACCGGGCACCTACTACTGGTGTCGCTGTGGGCGATCGCAGGGGCAGCCGTTTTGCGACGGTTCCCACCAGGGCACGGACTTTACGCCCCTTGCCTTTGAAATCACCGAAACCCAGAAAGTGGCGTTCTGCCTCTGCAAGCACGGGTAATGAACCCTTCTGCGATGGGTCGCACGCCGGGTTGAAGTGATGAGGGCTGGCGTGATGGGGCTTTGGAGCAGAGCCGCGCTACCAACCTATCGCGCCGATACCCCGCCATTTCGTCTTTCTTACTCGACTGCTTATCCACATTTTGTACTCAAGTTTTCACTAGTTTTCACTCAAGGAGACTCTCCATGATTACTGTCCGTCCGTCTCAAGAGCGCGGTCACGCCAACCACGGCTGGCTGGATAGCTACCATACGTTTTCCTTTGCCAACTACTATGACCCTGACCACATGGGCTTTCGCGCCCTGCGCGTGATCAATGAAGACCGGGTTGCGCCGGGTCGCGGCTTTGGCACGCATCCGCACCGCGACATGGAAATTATTTCCTACGTGTTGTCGGGGTCGCTGGCGCACAAAGACAGCATGGGCAACGCCGCCACGATTGGCGCGGGCGAAGTGCAAAAAATTACGGCGGGTACGGGCATTGCCCACAGCGAATTCAACCCGTCGCAAACGGAGGGCGTGCATTTTCTGCAAATCTGGATTTTGCCAGAGGAAGCAGGATTAACGCCCAATTACGAAGAGAAGGTGTTTCCCACTGAGGCCAAGCAGGGGCAGTGGCGACGTATTGCCAGCCGCACGGGGGCCGATGGCGCGGTGCAAATTAATCAGGATGTGGAACTGTATGCCACGGTGCTGAAGGCCGGTGAAGGGCGATCGCTCGAATTGCGTCCTGGCCGCTATGCCTGGGTGCAGGTGGCGCAGGGCAAGATCAGCCTCAACGGGGTGTCGCTGGAAGCGGGCGACGGCGCGGCCATCAGCGACGAAACGCTGCTGGAGGTGCAAGCCATCAGCGATGCGGAAGTGCTGCTGTTTGACTTGGCGTAGATCCAGAGAAGCGGGAGGTCGCATCGATTCTCGATCTCCCGCCTGTCTCTTCCCTGCTGCTGCCGATCTGCGAAATTGCCCTTGACCCAGCAGATCGGCCAGGTGAGCCGTGATTTCTGGGAAACGAGTGTCGGGCGATCGCCATCCATTAAGGCGATCGCCCTTTTCTGCAAGCACCCGCACCTGGGCGATCGCCCTTTGCTCCATTTGATCACGCTCTCACTGTTACACTTGGGGCAGCCAATACCTACACTTAGGGCAGCCAACACCCAATTTTCAGCCCATCTGGCGCACCGTCTCGTACCATTTGGCATTGTCTATCAGATGCTTCTGGTAACTAACCATTTCAAATCTTGGAGGTAAGCCTGTCATGATGGCTCAAACTGAGACAAAACGCTATACCGCTGAAGAATATTTGGAGCTTGAAGTTGCGTCGGAAACCCGCAACGAATATCGCGATGGAGAAATTGTTCCGATGATGGGCGGCACCCCAAACCACAATGACATCGCAGGAAACTTATATATTCTGCTTAAATCTGCCCTCAAAGGAAAAGACTATCGGATCTTCTATGCTGATCAGCAGCTCTGGATTCCTGGTGCAAGTCTCTACACGTATCCTGATGTGATGGTGTTGCCAAAGCCGCTAGAGTTGCAAGCTGGGCGAAAAGACACGGTGATGAACCCCTGTTTTATTGCTGAGGTGTTGTCCAAATCAACCCGCAGCTATGACCGGAGTGATAAGTTTGCGGCTTATCGTACTATCTCTAGCTTTCAGGAATACCTGCTCATTGATCAGGATGAAATCCACGTTGAGCATCATGTAAAAGTTGCAGAAAATCAGTGGCTTTTTTCTGAATATAAAGATCCAGAATTTAACCTTTCACTTCGCACATTGGACTTGCAAATTCAAATTGCAGATCTCTACGAAAATATTGAGTTTTCTGAAAGTTAAATAGAGGCTAAATGTTCGCTGTTTTCTAGCTATCTGGGCGATTGGTATGTCGCCATTTGGCACGGACGAGGCGAATAGAGTCGTAGTCAATCGTTTCGCCCAGCGTGTTTTGGATGTGTTCGTAGATCGCCTTGAGCGACGCAGTGCCTACCGCTTCGATCGCCCGTTCAATTTTTGCCTGGCGATCGCCCTCTACCAGCTTTCCCAGATCCACCGCCTGCCCCGCTTCTAATAACTTATCCAGGTGGTTGTAAATCGTATGGATGCCGCAGCCGCGCTTTTCGGCAATCTCTGCGGGTGACAAGCCCTGCTGATGCAGTTCTAGCGTATAGAACACAGTGCGAGACACAGATTTAAGACGCAGCGCCGAACGAGATTCACTACGATCGCGCGGTGGTTTGGCATAGGCGAGTGTAGGATCAAATGAATCATCATCGGAATTGCTGGGGATGGTTCCCAGACTGGGCGATCGCAGGGGAATGTCATTCTCTGTGCAAAAGTCGCGGATTTCGGTAACGAACGTTTCACCGTATTGCTCTAGCTTGCGGCTGCCCACGCCAGAGATCCGCGCAAACTCACGCAGCGTGTGCGGCTGTTTCTCCGCCATTTGCCGCAGGCTGACATCAGAAAAGACCACGTAGGGCGGAACGTTTTGCGCGTCGGCGAGGCGCTTTCGCAACTGGCGCAGGCGCTCAAACAGGCTGTCGGCTTTGGGCCCGGTTTGTTTCAAGAAGCGATCGCCCACGGGGGCAGGTTCATCGAGCGATCGCGCAGGCAGGGCAATCATCACCGTCCGCTGACCCCGCATCACCTCCCAACTTTGGGCATTCAGCTTGGGGATGGAATAGCCATCGGTGGTTTCGTCCATCAAGCCTTGGTGCAAGAGCGATCGCCCCAGATGTTTCCAGGCTTCGGCGCTGCGGTCTTTGCCAATGCCGTAGGTGGAAAGCTGATCGTGCCCATGTTGTAGCACTTTTGGGCTGCGAGAGCCGCGCAGCACGTCGATGATGTGGTTCATGCCAAAACGCTCTTTGCAGCGGGCAATACAGGACAGCAACTTTTGCGCGTCGATGGTCCAGTCTTCCACGGGGCGCGGATGCAGGCAGTTGTCGCAGTTGCCGCACTGCCCTGCAAAGCTTTCGCCAAAGTAGGCCAACTGAATCTTGCGGCGGCACTCTGTCCCTTCGGCATAGTCCACCACGCGGCGCAACTGCTGGCGGGCGATGCGCTGCTCGTCTTCTAGCGGCGCTCCGGTCGTTGGATCGACCTTCTGGGCAATCAGAAACTCGACCGTGTTCAAATCGCCATAGCCGAAGAACAGCGTGCATTTTGCCGGATCGCCATCGCGCCCGGCCCGCCCTGCCTCCTGATAGTAGTTTTCCAGGCTGCGCGGCAGGTCATAGTGAATCACAAACCGCACGTCGGGCTTGTTGATGCCCATGCCAAAGGCGACCGTCGCCACCATCACGCGCACGTCGTCGCGAATAAAGCGCGTTTGATTCACAGCGCGGGTTTCGTCCTCCAGTCCCGCATGATAGGGCAGCGCCTCAATGCCGTCTTGCTGGAGTCGGAAGGCGAGTTCGTCTACTTTTTTGCGGCTGAGGCAATAGACAATGCCAGCGCCGGGGGCTTGGCGAATTAGTTGCAGCAGGTGGCGATACACATCGCGCTGCTTGGGACGCACTTCGTAATACAGGTTCGTGCGGTTGAAGCTGGCGATGTGGATGCGCGGGTCGCGCAGGGCAAGCTGAGCAACGATATCTTCCTGGACGCGGTGGGTGGCGGTGGCCGTCAGCGCTGTCATGGGCACGGCGGGATAGCGCTGGCGCAGGGTTTTGAGCTGGCGATATTCAGGACGAAAGTCATGCCCCCATTCCGACAGGCAGTGGGCTTCGTCGATGGCAAAGGCGGCAATGCCCACTTCGGCATCGATGCGTTCCAAAAACGGCAAAAAGCGATCGCCCATCAGTCGCTCTGGCGCGACATACAGCAGCTTGATCTGGCCCGCCAGCACGGCCTGTTCCGTCGATCGCAGCTCCGTCGGCCCCAGGCTGCTATTCAAAAACGCCGCCCCAATGCCGTTGTCCTGCAATGCCTGCACCTGATCCTGCATCAGCGCAATCAGCGGCGACACGACGATCGTCACCCCGTCCATCAGCAGCGCCGGAAGCTGGTAGCAAATCGACTTGCCGCCGCCTGTGGGCATGATTACAAGCTGATCCCGCTGGGCGATCGCCGCTTCGACGATCTCCCGCTGTCCGGGGCGAAAGGCATCATAACCGAAGTAGAATTTGAGGGCTTCTTCGGGGGTGGGCATGGAGAGTGATGGGAGTTTTGGACGAGGGAATGATGGGGGATGCAAGATCAGCCGTCTCGGACGGTTTGCTGCATCTCTTCCAGAGTACCCAAACTAGCTAGCTGTCCTTTGCTCTGGATGCAAGACGATTTAAGTAGGGTGACATTAGAACACTCTGTCACTTGTCTTGGCTCGCCGCCTTTGACCTCTGCAAAATCTGGAATCTGTCTGGCGCATATTGAAAGCAGAGTATAAGAGCGTTTTGGAGCGTATAGGGACTCATGAAATCGATAACAGACAATGCGTTTCGGGGACTGCTGATTATGGGGGCGATCGCCCTCTTTTTGGCATTCAATTCCTTTGTGGTGATTAATCCCGGTCAGGCCGGCGTGCTAAGCATTCTCGGCAAGGCCCAGGACGGCACACTGCTAGAGGGCATTCACCTAAAGCCGCCGTTCGTGTCCCAGGTGGATATTTACGATGTCACGGTGCAAAAGTTTGAGGTGCCTGCCCAAAGTTCCACCAAGGATTTGCAGTACCTTTCCGCCAGTTTTGCGATTAACTTCCGGCTTGACCCCATGCGAATTGTAGAGATTCGCCGCAAGCAGGGCACGCTGGCCAACATTGTGTCCAAGGTGATTGCGCCCCAAACCCAGGAAGCCTTCAAAATCGCCGCTGCCCGCCGCACGGCCGAAGAGTCCATTACCCAGCGAGAGGAGTTGAGGCAGGATTTTGACATCGCCCTCAGCCAGCGGCTAGAGAAATATGGCATTGTGCTGCTGGATACCAGCGTGGTGGATGTGAAGTTTTCCGATGAATTTGCCCATGCAGTGGAAGACAAGCAAATTGCCGAACAGCAGGCCCAGCGGGCGGTTTACATTGCCCAACAGGCACAGCAAGAGGCCCAGGCAGAAATCAACCGCGCCAAGGGCAAGGCAGAGGCCCAGCGGCTATTGGCAGAAACGCTGAAAAGCGCAGGCGGGCAACTGGTGCTGCAAAAGGAGGCGATCGAGGCGTGGCGCGAGGGAGGCGCTCAGATGCCTCGCGTGCTGGTGATGGGCAAGGATGCTGGGAGTGTGCCCTTTTTGTTTAATCTGGGAGAGCCGGATGCGGAGTCAGCTACAGAGCCAATGTCCTCGAAGGGCGCTCGATAAACTCGGCCGCAAGGCATCCGTGAGGGTAAGCGGCGAGTCCAAACAGCACAAACGAGTGGCAAAGATCTATGATGCTTCGTGATTGCTTTTGCCAGGCGATTTGTACTGCGACTGGTACTCAGTGGCTTGTGAGTGGCTTGTGAGTGACTCGTGAGTGACTCGCGCTAGGGCGATCGCCCCTCTCTCCTTCTGCAAACCCATGCTGCAAAATCCCGCTTTCCGAACCCCAATGGCGATCGCCCTGGGTGCTATCCTGGGTGCCCTCAGCCGCCATTTCCTCAGCAGTTGGATTTCCCACTGGGTCGGCTCTGACTTGCCCATCGGCACGCTGCTGATAAACCTGACGGGCTGTTTTGGCATGGGGCTATTGGCGACGCTGTTTGGCCAGCGGGTGCTGGGTCATGCGCCCGAACTCCAGCTCATGCTAACGACGGGGTTTCTCGGCTCCTACACTACCTTTTCCAGCTACGAGCTAGACTTGGCACGGCTGGCTTATCAGCGAGAACTGGCAGCCGATGGGCTGTATTGGGGCGCGAGTACCTTGCTGGGGTTTGGCAGCCTGCTGCTGGGGGTGTGGGTTGCTAGGGCGATCGCCCCGCCTGTCACCCTGGATTGATCCAAACTACCCCTCCCTCATCATGTCTGCTGGATCAGATTCGCTACCGCTAACTGTGCTGCTCATTTCTCTGGGTGCGGTGCTGGGCGCATGGAGCCGCTACTACGTCACCCGGTTTTGCTCCCGGCGGTTTGGGCTGGACTTTCCGGTGGGGACGCTGCTGGTGAACCTGTCTGGGTCGCTGCTGATGGGCATGGCAGCGGGGCTGTTTCGCATTCGCTTTTCGCTGCCCAATCTGGATCACCTGTTTATGGTTGGTTTTTTCGGCTCCTATACGACCTTTTCCACATATGCGCTGGATGTGTATTCCCTGTTCCGACGAAAGGCGATCGCCCCAGCGCTGCTCTTTTGGCTGGGCAGCCCGCTGGCGGGGTTTCTGTGCGTAGAACTGGGCATCGTGCTGGCGCTCTGGCTCACGAGAGGAATTTCCTCCTAAGAGCAGGGTGAAGAATTCCAACAGGCAGATTAGGATGATGCTGACACGTTTGCACATCCAAGGGTTGCCTGTGGTTCTTCAACCTGCCCTCGTGGCGTTCATTTTCCGGCCGATTACCGACCCAGTGGCAGTGTTTTTGGTGATCATCGCCATCATGCTGGTGTCGCCGCTGGTGTTTGAGCGGATTCGACTGCCGGGGATTGTGGGGCTGATTTTGGCTGGGCTGATTGTGGGGCCCTACGGGCTGAACATTTTGGAGCGCGACAGCACGATTGTCCTGCTGGGCACGGTGGGGCTGCTGTTTCTCATGTTTATGGCGGGGCTGGAAACCAGCCTGGATGATTTGAAAACCAATGCCAGGGGCGCAATTTCCTTCGGACTGGCCACGTTTCTGATTCCCATGCTGATGGGCACAGTGGCTATGCTGCTGTTGGGCTACTCGTTTTTGGCGGCGATCCTGGTTGCATCGTGCTTCGCGTCGCACACGCTGCTGTCTCTGCCCATTGCTAGCAAGCTAGGCATCATGCGGACGCAGACGGTCACCATTACGCTGGGCGGCACGCTGATTACCAACGTGCTGGCGCTGCTGGTGCTGGCGGTGGTGGTGAAGGCGCACCAGGGCGATTTGACGCTGAGCTTTTGGCTGTTTCTGATTCCGTCGCTGGCAATCTATACCTTCGCAACCCTGTGGGGAGTGCCGCGCATCGGGCGCTGGTTTTTTCAGCGGTTTGGACACGACGAAGGGGCCGAATTTACCTTTGTGGTGGCGGCGCTGTTTTTAGTGTCCTACGTGGCGCGGCTGATCGAGATTGAGCCGATTATTGGCGCGTTTTTGGCGGGCGTGGCGATCGCCCCCCTGATCCCCCAGTTCAGCCCGCTGATGAATCGGATTCAGTTCATCGGCAACAGCCTGTTTGTGCCGTTTTTTCTGATTTCGGTGGGGATGTTGGTGAACCCGCTGATTCTACTTCAGGAACCCAAGTCGATTGCGGTGGCGGCGGTGATGGTGGGCGTGGCAATTGTGGCGAAGTATCTGCCCGCCTGGATGACGAGCAAGTGGTTTCGCCTCAGCACCCCCAGCATGATGGTCATGTTTGGGCTGTCGGTGGCGCAGGCGGCTTCCACCCTGGCGGCGATCACTGTTGCCTACAATATCGAACTCGTGGATCAGCCGACCGTGAATGGCACGATCATGATGATTTTGGTGACCTGCATCGCGTCGCCGTGGATTACCTCGCGCTGGGGCGATCGCATCCCCCTTGCCTCCGACACCGCGACCGAACCCGCCTCGACGCTGGTTGCCGATTCGCAAAAAGAACTGAAAACTGTGCCGCTCCGAGTGCTAGTGCCTGTGGCAAATCCCGATACCGAAGCAAACCTGCTGCAACTGGCGCTGATTTTGGTCTGCTCGACGGAGGGGACGCTGCTGCCACTGCACGTCCTGCCCGATTCGCAAGACTGGCTGACAGCGGCAGATCGCAGCCAGCAAGCCATGCTATTGGGCGCGGCCGAAACCCTGGCCAACGCCGCCGCCGCAGAGGTGGAACCGATTGGACGGATCGACGACTCTATCGATCGGGGCATCTTGCGGACGGCGCAGGAGCGGGAGGCAAACCTGATCGTCTGCGGCTGGAAGGGCTTTTCCACCTACCGCGACCACCTGTTTGGCAGCGTGATCGACAACGTGGTGCGGCGGGCGGGCATTCCTGTCTTGGTGACGCGGCTGATGCAGCCGATGAACACGGTAAAGCGGGTGCTGCTGGTGGTGACGGCGGAAGACTTTGCCTCGCCCCAGTTTGCCGACGCGCTGGCGCTGGTGAAGGGGCTGGCGACGGGGCTAAAGGCGACCTTTGTGCTGGGACTGGCGATGTCGGATGAGGCGATCGCCACTAATCAACTCGATTCCCTCAAAAGCGAACTGAAGGATTCGGTCTATCCGCTGCACGGCGACATCGTTCGCAGCCTGTCGTATATCCTCGACCCAAACGATTTGCTGATACTGCTGCACGAAACGCGGTCCTACGCCCCCTACGCCTTCGGCCAGCCGACGCTGGGCGTGACTCCAGAGGCGATCGCCCGCCAATATCGCGCCGTCTCAATGGCGATCGTCAACCTGCCTAGCAGCTAAACCCGCCTGCAAACGCAGCCCGCAAACCATCCGCCAATTGCGTCACGTCAGTTCAATTGCGTCAGTTCTGAGTGTTAACGAAGCGCACTCAAAAACGCCTGGTGTTCTGGGCTGCTAATGCCAGCTTGAAGAACCTGCAGCACCAAGCTGAGATCGCCAGAGAGCAGGGCTTCGCTTGCTAACCACAGGCCCGGAAACTCCTGACTGCACAGAATACCCGACGCATTCGCGGCGAGCGATCGATATTCTCCAGCCTCCAGGCAGAACCAATCAATCTGCTGGCTGTAGGTGCGCCAGACCATGTACTCTCGAATCCCATTGCGGCGATAGACTCGAAGCTTGTCGTGTAAGTCGTAGGATGCGCTACTGGCGGCAACTTCAACAACTAATTCGGGGGAACCTTCGATATAGTCCTCTTCATTAATCCAGGAGCCTCCCCCTTCCTTGAGCCGCAATATCGCATCAGGCTGAGGTTCGTTGTCTGCATCTAGGCGCACCGTGGGATTATCGTAAAGCTCAATGCCCGGAGTAGCAGCTTTATACGTCCACAGCCAGCCCATGATGTCGCCGTGCGGCTTGCCGTGAGCTTCGGCACGCAACGGGGATGCCACGTAAACCACTCCTTCAATCAGTTCAGCTTTTTTGAGGTTGGGCATGGCCCGATAGCGCCGCTCGAACTCATCACGGGTCAGGCGATCGCCGCTCTCTAAAGGAGGAATTTTGATGAGTCGTTCCGCCGTCATGCTGGAGAGGTTAGGCTATCTCTGCAATTTACGGTTCTTCGCAACTTGCGTTCATTTTAAGCATCTTACAGTCACGTTACGGTCATTTTAGCAAAGCAACTTGGGTTAGCCGCCTCTCTTAGCGCGACGGAAGGATTCACTGCCAACCCAGCAGCAGCGAATGAGAATCTCTGACTGCGCAAGGACAACGCCACTTGAGTAAAGGACGCTTATAGAGATATAGAGAGCGTATAGAGAAATTTAGATTGTATAAATTGCAACTCCGGGGCTGTCCTCAGTGTTCAGAATTCCCTCGAATAGGGAATTTTTAAACCAGTCATAAGTAGGTGGACATTAATAAATATAAAACCCAAAGACCCTGCGCCGCCCGCTGCGCGGGCGGCGCAGGGTTCAGGATCTGTTTTTTAATCTGGTCTATCTACTTAAAAGCCAATTTCAATTTCTGTAGGACTTACGTAGTTGGACGATTTCTCGCGGGTGCAGCCCATGAGAAATCGTCCAAAACTCAAAAAACTCATCGCAAGTGCGTAAGTCCTGTTCTGGTTAGCGTTGATCGTGAATCTACCGGTAAATATGCCTGAACAAATTTATCAAGCCTCGGAGTGGGAAACCTTGCAGCAGCGGAATCAAGAGCTAGAGCAGAAGCTGCAACACCTGACGCAAGCCAATCGTGCCCTCATCCAGGAGGTTGAGCAACTCAGGCAGGCGGAAGTACGCCATCGGCAGGTCGAAGCGTCCCTCCAGCAATACGCCAATGAAATTGCCGATTTGTACAATCAAGTGCCCTGCGGCTATCACTCGATCGATCCAGACGGCATGATTATCCAGATCAACGACACAGAACTGGCGTGGCTGGGCTATCGCCGCGAGCAGGTTGTGGGTAAGATGCATGTCACCCAGTTGCTAACGCCAGAGGGGATTGCCCATTTTAAGGCGGGGTTTGAGGAGTTTAAGCAGCGGGGCGAAGCGAAAGATGTGGAGTTTGACCTGGTGTGTGCCGATGGCTCTATCTTACCTGTGCTATTGAATAGCACTGCAATCTATGACGCAGACGGCAACTACGTGATGAGCCGCTCTACGAGTGTGGATATCCGCGATCGCAAACAGTCTGAGGTGCAGTTGCGGAAGGCAAAAGCTGCGCTGGAATCAGTCGTCAGGGAACGCACACTGGAACTTCAGGCGACGGTGCTGCAACTCCGGCGAGAGCAGGAATTTACTCAGGTAGTCGTGGAAAATGTATCGGATGGCGTGGTGGCCTGCGATGCGGAGGGACGGCTGAAGTTGTTTAACCGAGCGGCCCGCGAGTGGCATGGCTGCGACCCGCGAGAGGTGCCGCCGGAACTGTGGGCGACGCTGTATGACCTGTACGAAGCAGATGGCATTACGCCGCTGGCGACCGAACGGATTCCGCTGCTGCGGGCGTTTCAGGGCGAGTCTGTGCGGCAGGCGGGCATGGCGATCGCCGCTCAGGGTCAGGAAACCCGCTACATTCTAGCCAGCGGCGATCCGCTGTTTGACGCGGCAGGGCAAAAAATTGGCGCAGTGGTGGCGATGCATGACATCACGGAGCGTCGGAAGTCAGAAGCCGCGCTGCGCCAGTCGGAAGCCCAACTGAGACAGCGAACCCAGGAGCTAGAAGCAGCGCTGAAAGAGCTACAGCGGACCCAATCGCAACTGGTGCAGAGCGAAAAAATGTCTTCCCTGGGGCAACTGGTGGCAGGCGTGGCCCATGAGATTAATAACCCCGTGAATTTTATCTACGGCAACCTGGCCCATGCCAACGCCTATATACAGGATTTGCTGAACTTGGTTTGGCTCTATCAGCAACACTATCCCAACCCGGTGCCTGCGGTTCAGCAAGAGATTCAGCACGTCGATTTAGATTTCTTACTCGCAGATTTGCCCAAGCTGCTGTCGTCGATGCGGGTGGGGGCCGAGCGGATTCAGAAGATTGTGGCTTCGCTGCGGACGTTTTCCCGCATGGACGAGGCAGAGTGCAAGGCGGTGGATATTCACGAAGGCATCGACAGCACGCTGATGATTCTGCAAAATTGCCTGAAGGCCAAGGGCGATCGCCCAGAAATTCAGGTCAATAAGCACTATGGCATCTTACCTTTGGTGGAATGCTACGCCGGTCAACTGAATCAGGTGTTTATGAACATTCTGGCGAATGCCATCGATGCGCTAGAGGAATCCTACGCGCTCGGCCGCTGGAACCCAAACATGCTGCCAAGCTTGGGCGATCGCCCCATAGACTCTCCCAGTGGGCCGATGATCACGATCCAGACTGAGCAGGTTAGCCCCAGTTCGATTGCGATTCGCATTGTCGACAACGGCATCGGCATGTCTGCTGCCGTCCAACAGCGCCTATTCGATCCGTTCTTTACCACCAAACCCGTCGGCAAGGGGACGGGCATGGGCCTCTCGATTAGCTACCAAATCATCACAGAGCGGCATCAGGGTACGCTACGTTGCTGCTCAGAAGTGGGCCAGGGCACTGAGTTTATGATTCAGATTCCGGTGATTCAGATTCCGGTGAGTCAGTAAGGGCGATCGCCACCTTCTTTTTTTGTTCAAGGGCGGCTCGATCGGGGGCGCGACAGCCTTTGGGTGAGGAGTAGGATACGGTAGCCAGTGATACAGAGCATCCGGGGCGATCGCAGGCTCAATGGTATAGAGAATTGCTAATGATATAGATAATTGATATAGGAAGAAGGTGAGCAGCCTGTTCAGGTCGTACCCCCCTTTTTTGGAGCGATTGCGAAACGTCGGTGTCCGAATCGTCTGCCAATTTTGTCGATGCAACGCGCCTGCTGATGGGCTTGCAGCAGGTCAGTTCGCTGGTGCAGCAGTTTGGGGACTGTCGAGAGCCAGAAGAAATGGTGCGCCGGGCCACAGACGGACTGGTGGAGGCGTTTGATTGTGCGTTTGCCCGCATCTGGCTGATGGAACCGGACGGGCAGTTTTTGCGGCTGGTGGCTTCGTCGGGATTATATACCCGGCTGGATGGCTCCTTTGCGCGAGTGCCCCTGGGGGCGTTTAAGGTGGGTAAAATCGCCCAAAATCGCATTCCGTTTTTGAGCAATAATCTCGCCAATGAAGCCTGGGTCAAGGATCGCGACTGGGCGATCGCCAACCAGATTACGGGCTTTGCGGGCTACCCGCTGGCGATTGGCGATCGCGTGATTGGCGTGCTGGCGGTCTTCAGCCATCGCCCACTGTCGCCAGAGTTTTTGGAGGTGCTGCAAAGCCTCTGCACCACGCTGGCCGTGATGATCAATGCGGGGCAGCGGCAGCGGCAGGAAGAAAGGGCGATCGCCGCTCTGCGTTCTGGCTCTCCCACGCCGCTGCTTTCGGAACAAATTGCCCAGTGGCTGCCGCCGACGCGCCTCAGCTTGGTGGGGACAGAGCGGGTGCTGTCTCCGGCGATCGCCTGTCTGTTTTTGCGGCTGGCGGAGGTGCTGCACGGGCTGTCTTGCACCTACTGCCGCCTCAGCTACGAGCCGCACCAGGTCATTCTAGAAGCGATGATTGCGCCGCCCAGCTTTGCAGCCCATCGCCTGCAAGACTGGAGTGAAGAAGCGTTTGGCGAGTTTCCGCTGGCGGCGGCCTGTTTGCGGGGCACGCTGCAACTCTTGCCCAACCTATCGCAGAACGTGCTGCAAGTGGTGTTGCAACTGCCCGACGCAGGGGCAGCAGCAGGGCCCGCCGTGCGCGTCGTTTGCACCCGTGCTATCGTGCAGCTTGCCCTGACGCAACTGGCTGTCCTGGCTGGACTCTCCGTCGTTCCATCTACAAGTCTGGCAGATGGCGCAGATCTGCCGCTCCTCACTGACGACCTAGCCGCCGCAGCCCAAGCCCGTCGGGTGCTGTGGCTGCAAACCCAGGCTCAGCCGTTGCCCACGCTGCCAGCCGCCGTTTTGGGACGGATTGACCTAGACATTACCCCAACGCAGTTGCGTCAGGCTGTTGAAACCGTGCTGCAAGACCGGCCCTGGCCGCCGACGCTGGGCGAAGAACTGAAGGGGCTATCGGAGCGAGAGCGCGAAATTTTGGGGCTGCTGGTGCAGGGATTGCGCGATCGCGACATTGCCGATCGGCTGATCCTCAGCGAAAGCACGATCAAGTTTCACCTCAACAACGTCCTGTCCAAGCTTCAGGTGCAGACTCGCTATCAGGCGATTTATCAGGCCACGCGCAATGGCTGGATTTAAAACCTTTGCGGAAGAGTGCAGCGATATTCGCGCCAGCAACTCTACTGAAGCAAGACTGCCATTCGGCATAGAAAATTCTCGACAATGAACATTCGATAAGTTTAATGAGATGAAGTATGGCTAATCGCAATGTTGCCGAGCCACAGCATCACCAAAATACGTAACGATAAAACAAGTAATAATCGCCCTGTATTCAGGACGCATAGGAATCGGCTCCATCCATTGATTTTTCGTAGATACAGCCCCATCAAATCCTTCCATTACAAATCAGCCTGAGTCGTTTTACGTCAGGCGAATAGGTCAATATCTTTCAATTCTTAAGGATTTCATTTTGCTAAAAGCGAAATGAAGATTTGCGTAGATTTGTCGGGTATTCTGGAACACTAGAAGCAAAAAACCATTTCTTAATAAATTCCTGTTGCCCTCGCTGCTAAACGCTCCACAGTTCATGTTTATGCATCTTTTCAAAAATCGCGCTTCGGATCAGCAAGCGGAAATGCAGGCTTGCTGTAAGTCAGTATTCCGCGAGGTTTTTCAGGCAACTCCGGCGGCGAGTCTGCTGCTGTCTTTTCCCGAAGGGCGGATTCTGGAAATCAACGAGGCGTTTTGTGAACTGGTGGGATGGAGCGCCAGCGAAATGGCGGGACGGCAGATTGCTAAGACGGGCATCTGGGCAGAGAAGGGCAGCTACACACGGCTTGTTCAGCAGATCCAGGCAGAGGGGAAAGTGAGCGCGATCGCCGATGTTTTTTGCACCCGCGCTGGCAGTCGCCGGCCGGTGCTGCTGTCGGCCCGTGCTATGTCGTTTGGCGACGAGCCGAGCCTCTGGATTACGGCGATCGCCCAGCCCACTGAACCCGTCGAATCTTCTCAGCCCGCGCCTCCGCACCTTGCCAGCCAGATTCTCGATCAGGCGGCGGCATCGATCGGGCAGATTCGCCTGTATCCCGATCGCCGCTGGCAGTATGACTATTGCTCCGCAGGCTGCGAGCGGGTGTTTGGCTTTACAAATGCAGAACTGATGGACGGCGCATGGCTGGAGCGGGTGCTGCCGGAAGATCGAGAAACGATGCCTTCTCAGGAAGTGGACACGCTTTTGGCTGGGCGATCGCAATGGAGAGAGTACCAATTTCTGCACAAAGATGGCAATCTGCGGTGGATTTCCAGCCACCTGTCGCCCCGCTGGGATGCCGCAGAAAACTGCTGGCGAGTTGTTTTTGTGGATACAGACATCACCGAGCAAAAGCGGCTAGAAGCGGAACTGCGAAACACTGCGACAGCCCTGCGCCAGAGTGAGGAACGGTTTCACCAAATTGCCAACAGCATCAAGCAATTTATCCTAATCCGCGATGCCCAGTCGAGGCAGTGTTTGTATGCCAGTCCGGGCTATGAAGCAATCTGGGGCCGCAGTTGCGAAAGCCTGTATCAAGACCGTGACTCTTGGATAGAGTCGGTGCATCCAGAGGATCGTCTAGAGGTAGAAGAAGTCGTAGAGCGCCAGTTTCAGGGCGATCGCATCCATCACGAATACCGAATCTTCCGACCCGACGGCACGCTCCGCTGGGTGCAGGCCGAGTTTTTTCCCGTCCTAGACGAAACGGGCGCATTTACTCGCTGTGCAGGCATTATCGAAGACATTACCGAGCGCAAACAGCTAGAAGCCGAGCGGCGGACCGCTGAGGAATCGCTGCGCCAGAGCGAAGAGAGATTCCAGCAAATCGCCAACCATGTCAACCAGCTTTTTCTGGTGTGCGATGCCAAAACGGGTGAATCCCTTTACGTTAGCCCGGCCTACGAGCGAATCTGGGGCCGCAGTTGCGAAAGCTTGTACCGCAATCCCCAGTCTTGGCTAGAGGCAGTGCATCCGGGCGATCGCCCCACGGTTCTCGCTTCCATTGCCAACCAACATCAGGGTGAAGCCGCGCATCGGGAATATCGCATCGTTCGCCCCGATGGAAGCATTCGCTGGGTGCGGGCAGATGTCTTCCCTGTTCGGGATGAGGCAGGCAGCATCATTCGCTTCGTGGGCTTTGCAGAAGATTTCACCGAGCGCAAACGGGCCGAACTAGCCCGCGACCTGGCCGAAGCCGCCCTGCGAGACTCAGAGAAGCGCTATGCGTCCTTTTTCCGCTGTAGCCCAGCGGCGATCGTCGTCTCCTGCCTGCCGACGGGGCAGTATATCGAGGTCAATCCCGCCTTCGAGCAATACACAGGCTATACCCGTGATGAAGTCATCGGACGCACTGCCGCCGAACTTGACCTGTGGGTAAATCTGCCCCAGCGAGAACAACTGCTGCAACAGGTGCAAACCAAGGGCGGCGCGACGGACATTGAGTTTCAACTGCGCCGCAAAGATGGCGAGATTCGCACGGTCTTGATGACGGCGGAGCGCTATGAAATCGACGGCTACGAGTATCTGATGACAGTTGGTGTGGATATTACTGACCGCAAGCAAGCCGAAGCCGCGCTGCAAGCCAGCGAGCAACACCGACGGCAGGCGCTAGAGCTAAGCCAGACGGGCAGTTGGGCGTTTGACGTGGCCACGGGCGAGGCAGTCTGGAGCGAGAGCCACTTCCGCCTAATGGGGCTGCGGCCGGGAGAGTATCCCAGCAACTACTATACCTGGCGCGATCGCGTCCATCCAGAAGATCTAGAGCGGGTAGAGCAGGCATTTCAGCAGGCGCTCGAACAGCACACGCTGCTAGAAGTCGAGTATCGCGTGGTGCATCCCGACGGCACCGAGCACTGGGTGCTGACCAAGGGCCAGGGGATTTATGACGAGCGCGGACAGCCCCTCCGCATGACGGGCGTAATGATAGACATCAGCGATCGCAAAGCGGCAAAACTTGCCCTCAAGCGGAAGGTACAGCGGGAACGGGCACTTAACCGAGTGATTCAGGCAATTCGTCAATCTCTAGACCTGGATGCGATCTTCAACACTGCAACCCAGGAAATTACACAACTGCTGGGCGCAGATCAGACCAACGTTATACAGCTTTTCTCCGAGCGCGGCTATTGGCAGATTGTAGCGAGCTACTGCGCCCACCCCGATTTGCCGGATGTGAAAGGGCTGCAAGTTCCGGATGCCGACAATCTCATCGCGGCCCGGCTCCGGCGTATGGAAATTGTCAAAATTGATGATGCTAGCCTGCTTGAAGACGACGTAAATCGCCAACTTGCAGAGCTTTTTCCAGGCTCTTGGCTGATCGCCCCAATGGCAATAGACGGCCGGGTTTGGGGCTGTCTCGCCGTAACCAAGAATCCAAGGACTGTTTGGACTGAGGAGCAATTTAGCTTAATTCAGGCGCTGGTGGATCAACTGGCGATCGCCATTCAGCAGTCCGCCCTCTACCAGCGGTTGCAAGAGTCAGAGGCCAGCCTGAAGGACGTGCTAAACAATGCGATCGCCGCCGTGTGCAGCTTCCGCGTCTTTGGTGATCACGACTGGGTGTATGACTACTATTCCGCAGGGAGCCGAGCCGTCTATGGCTATGAACCCGAAGAACTCATGGCCGACAAGCATCTGTGGATGTCGCGAGTCCACCCTGATGACCTAGAACCCGTCATCCTGCCGCTTTACGACGTGATTTTTCAGGAGGGCACCTGCACCTACGAATATCGGTTCTACTGCAAAGACGGATCGCTGCGCTGGCACCTGGCCACGCTCACGGCCCGCCGAGATGCGATCGCCGACTGCTGGATTGCGACCGTGATTACTGTCGATATTACTGGGCGCAAACAGGCCGAAGAAGAATTGGTCGCCAGCCAGAAGCTATACAAATCTCTGACTGATGTGCTGCCGCTGTATCTCTATCGCAAAGATCGGCACGATCGCATTACGTTCGCCAACCCCGCCTATCTTAATTTCTTAGGCATGACCCTAGAAGAGTGCCTAGGCAAGACCACCCCCGACATTGTGCCGCATGATTTGGCCACGCATTGCCTTGCGGCAGATGAGCAAATCCTGCAAACCGGAGAACCTGTCAGCCGTGTTGAAATGTCGGAAGCCACGGGCGATCGCCAATACTTCCAAAGCATGAAAAGCCCGGTGTTTGACGCTGACGGGCAAATCGTAGAAATTCAAGGACTCTGCTGGGAGATCACCGACCGCATCAAAACTGAGAAATCTCTGGAAATGCACAGCCTGATCGTGCAGAACATGGCCGAAGGCGTGTGCTTGGTGCGGGCGAGCGACGGCATCATCGTCTACGCCAACCCCAAATTCGAGGCCATGTTTGGCTACGAAAGTGGCGGACTCAACGGCAAACACGCCTCCGTCGTGAACTACGAAGACGACACACTGGATGCCCAGGAAGTCCATCGCAACATCACCTATCACCTTGATACCTACGGCGAATATACCTACACCATCTGCAACCGCAAAAAAGACGGCACACCCTTTTGGTGCCGAGCTACCACCGTTCGGTTCGACCATCCCGACTATGGCATGGTCTATGTCGCCGTCCACGAAGACATCACCGAGCGGCGGCAGGCAGAATTGGCGCTTCAGGAAATGAGCGCCGCCATGAGCAACGCTATCGAGGGCATTGCGCGGCTCGACCCACAGGGACAATATCTGTCTGTCAACCGAGCCTACGCTCGGATCATGGGCTATGAGCCAGCAGACATGATCGGGATGAATTGGCGGCAAACCGTTCACCCCGAAGAACTGGCGACGGCGATCGCAGGCTATGAGTCTATGCTGCAACATGGCAAGGCCGAGCTAGAACTGCGGGGACTCCGCAAGGATGGCTCTATCTTCTATAAGCAGGCCATTATGGTGGCTGCCTACAACCAGGAAGGGCAGTTCACCGGACATCACTGTTTTATGAGAGATATCAGCGATCGCAAACAGGCAGAAGCCGCCCTCGCCAGAGAATTAGCCCGCAGCAAAGCCCTGTTTGAGGCATCCGTAGATGGCATCGTGGTGATGTCCCAGGGGCGAGTGATAGAAGCCAATCCCAGCTTTGCCCGGATGCTGGGCTATTCGCTAGAGGAAGTCCAGTCCCTGACGGTCGCCGATTGGGAAGCGAAGTGGACCGCAGAGGAACTGGTGCAAATCAAGGCCGAGTTTAAAGACCGGAGCCATCGGTTTGAAACGCGCCATCGCCGCAAAGATGGCTCGATCTACGAAGTTGAAATTAGCGCCAATCCGGTCAATTGGGATGGGCAAACGGTGCAGCTTTGTATTTGTCGGGATGTGAGCGATCGCAAACGCACCGAGCTAGAGCTAAAGCAGGCCAAAGAAACCGCTGAGGCTGCCAATTCTGCCAAGAGTACATTCCTGGCCAACATGAGCCACGAACTCCGCACCCCGCTCAACGCCATCCTTGGATTTAGCCAGCTTCTAGCCTACGATCCCCTGCTCAACGACAGCCAGCGAGAGCAGTTAGAAATTATTAACCACAGCGGCGAACATTTGCTGAGTTTGATCAACGACATTTTAGAAGTCTCGAAGATCGAAGCCGGTCGAATTAAGCTCAACACTAGTAGCTTTGACTTGTATCAACTGCTGGATGGACTGATGCAACTGTTGCGCTTCAAGGCATCCGAGAAAAGTATTTCACTGGTGCTAGATCGCGCCCCAAACCTGCCGCAGTATATCGTGACGGATGAAGGCAAGCTGCGACAAATCTTACTCAACTTACTCAGCAATGCCATCAAGTTTACCAAGGCGGGTAGCGTGACTTTGCGGGCTTTGGTTGCCGAAGCACCTGACCACTTGCCCAATGACTCTTCGCAGCCGAACACCCCCCAAACCCAGCGACTCCAGTTTGAAGTCATCGACACGGGCTGTGGCATTGCGGCGGAGGAAATTGAAGACTTGTTTAATGCCTTTGTCCAGGCGAAGCATAGTCAACAAGCCAGTGAGGGCACAGGGTTGGGGCTGACGATTAGCCGTCACTTTGTAAACTTGATGGGTGGCGATATCCGCGTTCAAAGCGTCTTGGGGCAGGGCAGCACTTTCGCCTTTGAAATTCAGGTGCAGGTGAAAGACGCTGCGGCTGTGTTGCTGCCTGTCGAAACTCGCCGCGTGCTGACGCTGGCGCAAGATCAGGGCCCCTGCCGGATTCTGATTGTCGAAGACCAATGGCAGAATCGGCAGTTTTTGGTGGAGATGCTTGCGTCCATTGGGTTTGAGCTAAAGGAAGCAACCAATGGCTATGAGGCGATCGCCTGCTGGTCTACCTGGCAACCCGATCTAATCCTGATGGATTTGCGAATGCCAGGAATGAATGGGTTCGACGCGGTTCGACAAATCCGCCAGGATGAACAGACACTCAGATCTCAAATTCAAACGCGAAGCAACACAGATTATCCCCCAATTAAGACCGCTAAAATTATTGCGCTGACGGCGGATGCGTTTGAAGAAACCAAGGTCACAGCGCTGGCGGCCGGTTGCGACGATTTTATTCGCAAGCCCGTACAAGAGAGCCTGCTGCTGACCAAGATTGCTGAACATTTGGGCGTTCAATATGTCTATGAAATGGCTGAAACGCGGCAACCGGAAGCGAATGAATCTGCGGAAAATTTAGACAAAAATTTAGACAACGATCTATCGTTCATGCCTGTGGAATGGATCGCCGAATTGCATCAGGCTGCAACAGAAGGATTTGACGATCGCGTTTTGCAACTGGTGCGGCAAATTCCGCCAGATTATTCCCGCTTGGCTAGCGCTTTAACCCACTGGGCAACAAACTTCCAGTTCGAGTCTATTACTCAACTGACGCAGCCGCTCATCGAATACGAGGCAGACTCAGCACCCTAGAGCCAGAGATTCAGCCCCGGAAGGGCTGTGATTGGCGTGCTGTGGATTGAAAACAGCGCCGATGCAGAATTTTTCGCAGGCTGTACTCGCGAGAAATCGTTCGATCGGGGCTGGATCGAGGCGCGACTTGGCAGCCTCCAGATTTGCCCATCGGGAAACTCTGATTAGAATCTTGAGTGTGGGGATCGGGCGCGATCGCCCCAAAAACTCCCAAACACTTATCCCAAACACTTATTAGGCACGGATTAAATTTTGCGGAACATTCCCCATGAATAGGACAGAATCATCGAAACCAGACATGCTATGCAAGAGCCTTGCAGGGGGACGGAGTGCGGCTGTTTAAGACCATTGCAGGACTGCGCTCCTATCTTGCGTCGTGTCGTCAGGGGGCAGACGGTGCAGCAACCACGCAGGCCGGGCGATCGCTCGGTCTAGTGCCCACGATGGGCGCACTGCACGAGGGACACCTCAGCCTGATTCGCCGCGCCCGCCAGGAAAACGCCGTGGTTGCTGTCAGCATTTTCGTCAACCCGCTGCAATTTGGCCCGCAAGAAGATTTTCACAAGTATCCCAAAATGCTGGAGCAAGACAGCCAGTTCTGCGAAACAGCAGGGGTAGATGTAATTTTTGCCCCCAGCGCCGAGGAACTGTATGGCGGACGCAGCGGCTCCAGAAAGGATATACTGACGCAGGTGATTCCGCCGCAGGCGATGATGGCGGTGCTGTGTGGGCCGCATCGGCCGGGGCACTTTGAAGGCGTGGCGACGGTGGTGGCAAAGTTGCTCAACATCGTGCAGCCCGATCGCGCCTATTTTGGGCAAAAAGACGCTCAGCAGCTTGCCATTTTGCGGCGGGTTGTGGCGGATTTGAACCTGCACGTAGAGCTGGTTGCCTGTCCTACGGTGCGCGAAGCTAGCGGGCTGGCCCTGAGTTCGCGCAACCAATACCTTTCGCCAGAGGAGCGATCGCACGCTGCTGCCCTTTATCGCAGCCTGCATCGGGCTGAGCAGGCGTTTCACCAGGGCATTCGCAAGAGTCAGGAGCTAATTTCAATTGTGAAGGAAGAGTTATCAACCGTCGCGGCGGTGCGGCCGCAGTATGTGGAACTGGTGCATCCAGAAACGATGGTGCCGCTGGCCGAAGTGGAGGAGCGCGGGCTAGTGGCGATCGCTGCTCATTTGGGCAGCACGCGCCTGATCGACAACATCGTGCTGAGCGCCCGCAAGCCGATTATTGCCATCGACGGCCCTGCCGGAGCCGGAAAATCTACCGTTGCCCGCCGCGTCGCGGCCGAACTGGGTCTGCTGTATCTCGACACGGGAGCCATGTATCGTGCGGTGACTTGGCTGGTGCAGCAGTCAGGCGTGGAGATTTCGGACGAAGCGGCGATCGCCGAACTGGTGAGCCAGAGCGAGATTGAGCTAGTCCAGGGGGACGTTGATGCTGGAGGAACAGCGCCTCATGCCCTTATGCCTTCACGCCTTCACTCCAGTACGCCCGCTCCGCTGACGGTTTTGATCAACGGGCAGGATGTGACCCGCGAGATTCGCACACCCCAGGTCTCGGCGCAGGTGTCGGCGATCGCCGCCCAGGGCGAAGTCCGCAGAGCGCTGGTAAAGCAGCAGAAAGAATACGGTCGGCGCGGCGGCGTGGTGATGGACGGGCGCGACATTGGCACGCAGGTCTTTCCCGATGCCGAACTCAAGATTTTTCTGACGGCTTCGGTGCAGGAGCGGGCCCGCCGCCGCCAGCTTGACTTGAAGGAGCAGGGTCAGCCAGAGGTGTCTTTGGAAACCCTGGAACGAGCCATCTTTGAACGCGACCAAAAGGACAGCAGCCGCAAAATTTCGCCGCTTCGCAAAGCCGACGATGCTATCGAACTGGTGACGGATGACCTGACGATCGAGGCGGTCGTGGAAAAGATTATTTGCCTGTACCGCGATCGCCTGTCGTCCGGCTTGTAAGCCTAAGTGGGCTTGCGTAGACCCTCAGCAGAGCAGCAGTAAACTGGAAGCATGACGCAACCCACTGCCATCACAACAGCCATCACCAACCTGAAGGAAGCTCAGGAGCGCTTTAATCTGCAACTGGCTGAGAGTGCAGATTTCTTCATCGAGTGGTTCACGGAGTTGCCAGGGCTGACCCATGCGGAAACAGCGGCTCTAGACCGCTTGAAGCAGCGCTATCAATACTACGCGGCCGATGGTTCAATCACCGAAGGAACAGTCGATGTCATTCTAGTGTCACCGCTGCTGGAATTGCTGGGTCTGTGCGATCCGCCCTACAAAATCCGGGCAGAAAAATATGTGCAGATCGAAATTGAAGATGGCGATCGGCGGCTTCAGGGGCTAATTGATGTGTTGGTGGTTCAAGACCAGCTTTGGCTAGTGCTGATTGAAAGCAAGCGGTTTGGATTTAGCGTCTTGCAGGCACTCCCGCAGACCCTTGCTTACCTATCGGCGGCTCCTCAAAGCGATCGCCCCGTCTATGGGCTAATCACCACAGGCGAAGACTATCTGTTTGTCAAGCTAGATGGGCGATCGCGCCAGTATGACTTGTCAGACAAGTTCACCCTAACGACTCGACGAGACAATCAGCTTTACACCGTTGCTCAGGTGATCAAACGCCTCATGCACGCAAGCGGCTCGCCCGCAACCGAGTCTAACGGCTACTCAAAGGGCTAATTAACTTGAAGGGCTAATTAAAAGTTAATCAAAACGCAATATGCAACTTTACCGATCTCCCTCACTCTGAATGCCTCTCCCAGAGCGGGAGAGACTTCAAGCCTCTCTTGCTCCCCTTCTCCTGATCTGGGAGAGGGGGTTGGGGGATGAGGGCAAACTGAACGTTGCACATCGCGTTAATCCATCGCGTTAATCAAAGGCTAATCAGGCTAATCATAATCAAAGGCTAATCAATCGAGATGGACTGCGGCCCGCTGCCATTGCTGCTGCTGGGCGGCGCATCACTAGCAGAAACACTGCTGCCTGCTTGCTGATCTAGCCAGCTTTTCACGGGGTCGTCGTTGAGATTTAGCCGGAATAATCCTGAGAAAAAGCCCCCCAAAAAGGCGACCGGGTGGCTGGTGATTTCTCGAACGACAGGCGTTAGCTCATCCAAAAACATGGGTTTCTCCGCTGCGGATTCTAGTCTAGGCAGAATTTTAGCCTGAGTCAGCAATCTAGTGGCGATCGCCCTCGGCAAATCCGGGGCAGATTCCCGCTTGCCCCCCGATCCTAGCGCAAATTTCTGGACCTCGCAGCGGCCAGACTGGCTCCCAGTAGCGCCCTTCACCTGCTCATCAGGCCATTCCAGTTCTACAGCAAGGTGCTACAGCGAGAAATCTTCGGCAATGTCCGCCCGCGAGGTGGGCTGGTTGACCAGAATTCCCTCGCCGCCCAGCACCTCCAGCGGCTTGCCTTCGATGGTGATCCACACCTTTGCGTTGGGGTCTAGGGTGGTTGCGGTGTAAACCACCTGCGCCAGCCGTCCAGTCATGGAGGTGCTGCCGCCGCCCTGGGTAAAGCTGTTGGATAAATCGACATGCACGCCATCGTCTTCTACCTCGACACTGCGGAGGGTCGTGTCGCGGGGAATTGTAGATCCTACTGTGTTGTCGCTGGGGCCGAGCAGCAGTGCCTCGAAGGTGGCTTTGAGGATTTCTTCAGGGCGATCGCCCGACTCAACAGACACCGAAGCCGGAACCAGCGTCGTCTTTTGACCGTCGTCCTTCAGCCAGTAAACCTGCACCGTCCGCTGTTGCACCACAGCGATCGGCTCACCCGTCGGCTCTGCGTTGGAGGGCGCATCCACTGCGGGTTCCTGCGCGATGGGTGGATTTTCGATGGGGACTGCTAGGGGCGAGGGCGACACGGCGACGGTTGGCTCCGGCTGGGGCGCTCTGGAGGTGACCGTTTGCCAAGTGAACCAGGCCGTGGCGCTGCCCGCCGCCAGCACAACGCCTGCCAGCGCGGCAACTACGCCCACAGGCAACCGGGATGAGGAGGTAGACGATTCCGCCAGACCGGGCTGTTCGGTCGTGTTGGACGGCAGGGGCTGGTCTTGAAACGAGTGATTATCCATAGAAGCGTCCCCACGCTATAGGGGTAAGGGGTTGGGTTTGAAAAAAGTTTGGAAAACCAGTGGAGGGGAATGTCAATCTTCCTCAGAGGCGCTGCGAACAGAGTTGCTGAAAGCCCCGCAAAGGCTGATTGGGCAACCCAAAATCGCAAATCCAAAATCGACAGAACTTACGCACTTGCGATATATTCTTTGGGTTTTGGACAATTTCTCGCGGGCTGCGCCCGCGAGAAATTGTCCAACTGCGTAAGTCCTAATCGAGAATCGACATCAGTCCAAGGGCGGGGCGATTGCCTCATCTGCTGCGATCGCGGCCTTGATGCAAATACCCAGTCTAATAACGCAACGCAATTCTGGCCTAGGTTTTCAGACGGACAGACTGGATTTTTGTTCCGCTGCTGGCAGATTGGAGCAGCCTGGAGCAGCCTGGAATAGCTCCAGCACAACACCCCATCTCTTTTATTCTAGAAATCTTGCTCTGATCCGGGATGATTCGCTGAAAACTGCGCCGTGCTGCGATTCTGTCGGTGTGCTTCTGCGCGAATCAGGCTTCTCGGGAGCGCTGAAATTGGGCCATCAACTGCGCCACCACCTGGCTATTCTCTGCCTGTTTGGACTGCTCCAGTGCAGCTTGCAGCACCGACAATTCCAGCCCCGGCAAAACCTGGGAAACCGGGATGCGGCGGCTGCCTTGGTTGGCAATTTGAAAGGCAATGATTTGGCTCTGGGACACATCCACGACCCAATATTCCGCCACATCCAGTTCTTCATACAGCAGTCGCTTAGTGCCCAGGTCGTCTGCCAGCGAGGAGTCGGCAATTTCGATCGCCAAATCTGAGGGAGGAACCTCGTCTAGGTTGGCGATCGCCCGCCCCTGAGGAGCCAGTGCAGCACGGCTACCGACGTAATAGGAGATATCTGGCTGCGCTTCTTGCACGCCTGCCTTTCGATAGCTGGCGTTTATCAATCCGCGAACTGGAATCCCCCGCAGAGCGCAAAAAAGCGTGATCGCAACGTGAATGATGCCGTTGTCTCCGGCGTGATCTGGCCCAACTCCCACGGTTTCAATCCTCATTTGCTGGTTGAAATAGTAGCCCTTCGCCTTGGCGTAAGCGGGATCATCCGTCAGACGCACAAACTCCTCCCAGGATGCCGGAACCCAGGCATTGGTGACTTGAGCGGGGGTGAGTTGAACCATTGGCGTTTCTGGGAATGAAAGGACAGAGAGCTAGGGAGCGATCGCCTCCTGTATCCACTGTTTGAGGGTGGACACGATCTGATCCAGCGCGATTTCCTGCGATTGCTTGGTGGCGCGTTGCACGACTTCGACCTTGCCCTGCTGGAGCGATCGCCCCGTCACTACGCGGAAGGGAATGCCCACTAGTTCAGAGTCTTTGAACTTCACGCCGGCTCGCTCGTCGCGGTCGTCCAGCAGGGTTTCTACGCCAGCGGCGTTGAGGTCGGCGTAGAGTTTCTCAGCAGCTTCTACTTGAGCGGCATCGGTGATGTTGGGGATGACGACGATGGCATGATAGGGGGCGATCGCCACGGGCCAGATAATGCCGTCTTTGTCGTGGTTTTGCTCCACGGCGGCCTGCGCCAGCCGAGACACGCCCACGCCATAGCAGCCCATCACCAGCGGCAGTTCTTCGCCCGTTTCGCTAGTGTAGGTCGCGCCCATTGCTTTGGAATATTTCGTGCCCAACTGGAAAATGTGCCCCACCTCGATGCCACGGGCGGTTTGCAGGATTTGGCTGGGGTCATGCATCGCGCGATCGCCCGGCCGGGCCTTGCGAATGTCCACCACGTCCGCAGGCAGCGGATACTGCTTGCCCCAGTTTGCGCCGACGACGTGATAGCCAGACTCGTTCGACCCGGTGACGAAGTTCTGCAAGTCCACCGCCGTTTTGTCCACCAGCCGCAAGAATTTGGGATGCAGCTTTTCCTGCTTGCCGATGTAGCTGTCTTCCAAGCCGGGGGAAATGTAGCCCAAGGGCAGGGGCTTGGCGGCCCACTTCGCCTGTGCCTCGGCATCGGGCACGGTCAGTGCCAGCAGCGTCTTGCCCCCAAAGCGATCGCCCAGTTTCACCAGTTCATTCGTCAGCTTTACCTCGTTTACGTCTTGGTCACCGCGAATGCTAGCCAGCACCAGCACCGTCACGCCGTTGTCGTAAACGGCCTGATACAGCACGTTTTTGACAATCTGCGTGGGAGAGCATTTGAGAAACTGGGCGAGTGTTTCAATGGTGGGCGTGTTGGGCGTGTCCAGTTTTTCAAATTTCGTAAAGGTGGAGGGCACGGCATCGGGCGGCAGCGACACGGCTTTCTCAGTATTGGCCGAATATTTGCCATCTTCGGTGTAAAGGATTTCGTCCTCCCCAGCGTCTGCCAGCACCATGAATTCCTGAGATCCCGATCCGCCGATCGCCCCGGAGTCTGCCTCCACCGGGCGGAACTTCAGCCCCGTGCGGGTAAACATATTGCGATAGGCGCGATCCATGTCGGCGTAGGTCTGCTTCAGGCTTTCTTCACTCGTATGGAAGGAATAGCCGTCCTTCATGATGAACTCGCGTCCACGCATTAGCCCAAAGCGGGGACGAATCTCGTCGCGGAATTTCGTCTGAATCTGATACAGGTGCAGCGGGAGTTGGCGGTAGGAGCGGATCATGTCGCGGGCGATCGCCGTAATCACTTCTTCATGAGTCGGGCCCAGCGCCACCTCGCGGTTTTGCCGATCCGTGAGGGTGAACATGATGCCTTCCGCCTGGGTGTAGGTGTCCCAGCGGCCCGACTCTTTCCACAGTTCCGACGGCTGCATGGCGGGCAGCAGCACTTCCTGCGCGCCGGTCGCATTCATCTCCTCGCGCACAATCTGCGACACCTTTTGCAGCACTCGCCACATCAGCGGCAGATACGCGTAGACCCCGCTGCCGATGCGCCGAATATAGCCCGCCCGCAGCAGCAGCTTGTGGCTGGGAATCTCTGCCTCTGCCGGATCTTCGCGCAGGGTGACAAATAGCATCTGAGACAGGCGCATCGCTGGGTCGTCCTTCCTACTAACATTTGCGTTGGTTCTCTCAGTCTACCGAACCCACTGCCTCTCGCATCGCTTTACGGATATTGCTTGTCAATAGACATGGCCTGGCTCTATCGCCCGACGAGCGATCGCCCCAAATCTCATTCCCTGGTCAAGCGGCATCCCGGAGTAGTCGTCGGCCCTTGGCTCAGAAGCAATCCCTCCCAGCGCAGACCCAGTGCCCACACGGACTGTTGCCCTAAGCATCGCCGGGCTGATTGCCCAGAAGACTCCCCTCTTGAGCAAGGAGCGCTGCGGCTGCCTCTGACGTGAGCGCACGAGAGAAGAGATAGCCTTGTCCTAACTGATAGCCAAGGCGCTGGAGTCGCTGAAGCTGAGTGTGCGTTTCAATGCCTTCGGCGATCGCCCCCAACCCAAGCTGTTGGCTCAGGGCTGCGATGGTTTCAACAATCTGATAGTTGCGCGGATCTGCTTCAATTTGGCTGACGAAGGATCGGTCTACCTTTAGGCTATCGACAGGTAGCCGATGCAGATAGCTGAGGGAAGAATAGCCTGTGCCAAAATCATCAATGCTGATGTGAATGCCGCGTGCCTTAATTTGTTCTAGCAGGCGAATTGCGGCCTCGGCATCTTCGACCAGCATACTCTCGGTAATTTCCAACATCAGACAGGTTGGATTGAGACCACTTTGCGCCAGTGCTTGGTCAATTTCATTGACTAACCCGCCGTACTTCAAGTCCTGTGCCGAGAGATTTACCCCAACTTTCATCTGGCTGCATTGGGGAAAGACCTGTTGCCAGCTTGCCAACTGCTGACAGGCCGTTTGCAGCGCCCACAGATCAATCGCTGTAATTAGCCCGATTTCTTCAGCAGTAGTAATGAAATCGGCAGGAAACTTCAAGCCTTGGGTTGGGTGCTGCCAGCGGATAAGGGACTCGAACCCGACCAGTGCCCTAGTGTTGAGATCGACGGTGGGCTGATAGTGGAGGACAAATTCTTCAGCAGCGATCGCCTGTCGCAGGTCATTTTCCAAATGCAGCCGTCGGAGCGCCTGGGCGTGCATCTGGATGTCAAAAATTTCGTAGCAAGCTTTGCCTTTTTGCTTGGCGCGATACATTGCAATGTCAGCATCCCGCAGCAAATGCGAAGCCTGGTCATAGACAGAAGTGCCCAGCACAATGCCCGCACTAGCAGTTGTGTAGATTTCGCGTCCTTCCAACAGCAGCGGCGTTTGCAGCGCCGAGAAAAGTCGTGCCGTGGCATCAATCGCTGCTTGAATTTGGGGTATCTCTTCTAGCAAAATAATGAACTCATCCCCGCCGAGCCGCGCCGCCAAGTCTGACGGTTTTAGGGTCGATTGCAGGATTTGGGCGATCGCAACTAGCAGTTGATCCCCCGCTAGATGCCCCAGGCTGTCGTTGATCACTTTAAACCGATCAAGGTCGAGAAAAATCACCGCAAACTGATAGTTCCCAGCGGATTTGGCACGGGCGATCGCCGCTTCTAGCCGTTCCATCAGCAGCTTGCGATTGGGCAACCCCGTCAGCGCATCATGAACCGCCGCATACTCTAGCTGGCGTTGAATCCGCACGCGCTCGGTCACGTCGCGGGAGGTGGTCTGGAGTTGCACGACCGTGCCCGTCCCATCAACGATTGATTTAAGCAAGGTTTCAAACCAAACGTAGTGCCCTGCCCGATGGCGCATCCGATAGGTAACGGGTCCAGCCTTGCCGCTGCTGGCAGCGATTTCCAACGCTTGGGCGAGGCGATCGCCCTCCTCAGGATGCACAAACTGCTGCGGTAAACGACCCAGCATTTGATCATAGCGATAGCCCAGCAGCCCCTCACAGGACGGGCTGACGTAGCTGTAATGGCCTGACGGCTGATGCAGACAAACAAGGTCGCTAGTGTTTTCGGCCAAAAGTCGATAGCGGGCTTCGCTGTCTCGCAGGGCCAGTTCTGACTGCTGGAGTTGCGCCAGCGCTGTCTGCCGCTCTGTCACGTCTAAAATCAGCGTGTCCCAAATAATGTCACCGTTGGCATAGCGCGTGGGTCTGCCTGCTGCTTCGAGCCACTTTTTACGTCCAGAAGGAGTCGTGATTCGCCATGCCCAAGACCAAGGTTGCAGCGTCCGCGCCGATTCCATCACCGAAGCCTGCATCGCTGGCAGATCCTCTGGATCAATCATCTGCCACAGCACGGTGGCATCTTCAACAACTGCTTGTGCATCCACCTCCCACAACCTGAGACAGCCCGGACTCATGTAAACCACTGCATCAGACCCGTCAGGACGAAGGAGATACTGAAAGATAGCGCCCGGCACATTGGCCGCCATGTTTTGAAATCTTGCTTCGCTCTCTCGCAGAGCAGCCTCAATGCGGCGGCGTTCTGTTAGTTCTATTTGCGCCTGTTGGTAAAGATTGGCTTGCTGAATGGCAATTTCAAGCTGATGGGCAACGGCTTGGGCCAGTTGCACTTGGTCTTCGGACCAAACGAGCGATCGCCCATCCGCCACAATCGTAAAGCTACCCCACAGCTTACCGTCCACTGACAGCGGAATCAGCAGCCACGCCCCAAGCACGATTTGGGCCAGATCTCGATTAATCGTGTCTTCTATAGCGCTGGCATCGTTGATCTGTACCACCTGAAACTGTTTCAGTCTGGATGCAAAGGGATTGCCTGCATCAGAAATTTCTAAACCCAGCGTTGAGGGCTGAGCAGCATCGTGACGATAGGCTGCGACGTGTTTCCAAACACCCTGCTTCGGTAGATACTGCACGACGTAACAGTCCAAATCCTGAAGCAGGCGAGCAGTTTCTGCCGTTGCTGTTGCAAAGATAGTGTCGAGGTCAAGGGAGTTGCGAATTGCTTGGAAGACGCGGTTCAGCGCCTGTTCTCGCTGAATTTGCTTCTGTAGCTCTGTGATGTCTCTTCCAACGGATTGAATTTCGACTAGCACGCCCTGTTCATCGAAAATGCCAACGTTAACCCACTGGGTCCAGCCAATCTGATGATTGGGTCGTTGGTCTCGGTTAATGTTTTCAAAGGTTGGATGTGTAGGTGTCAGAGCAGCAATTTTTCGATAGATTTCATCCAAATCTTCGGCGGGAACAAAGCTACTCCAGCGCTGACCAATAACCTCCTCCAGCGGCAGACCCAGCGTTGCACAGAGGGAGTCGTTGGCAAAAGTAATACGGGTGTCTGGCGTAGAGCGTAGAATCAGATCGGTCTGCGCCTGAATCACCTGGCGATAGCGTTGATCACTTTGTCGATCACTTTGCAGCCGCGTGTTTTCAATGATTTGCTGCTCGTGGATGTTGCGCCGCTTTTGGGGGCCGATATCTTGCAGCGTAGCAATCGCATAGGTGACGTTGCCCTGCGCGTCGAAAATAGGCGTGGCCTGCACTTCTAGAAAAATCGTGCGATCGCCCCAACGAATCTCCAAATCATCTGCCGCAGCCGCCACGCCTCTAAGCGCTTGCGTCGTAGGTAACTGCTCGACCGAGTAGGGAATCTGGGTGCCCGCACGATAAATCGGAGATGCCTCCAAAAACGGCGCTGGTGAATTTTCTAACTCGTTGGTGTCCTTGTTGGTATCATTGTCCTGCTCTAGCAATCTGCGACCCGAAGGATTGATGTAGACTAGCTGCCCCGTTGCGTCGTAGGCAGCGATGCCAATGGGTGCTGCGTCTAGACACTGAAGCAGGCGGCTTTCGCGCTCCAAACGGTTAGCGCATTCCTGCTGAAGGGCTGCTATCCACCGTTTAACAGAGGCAGGGGTGCGGTTCCAGTCTGCTGGCGAAACTTGCTCATAATCGGCGGAGGAGTGGTTTTCCATAGGTAAAACACAAACTTAAAAGTTTTCGCCTTCTGCCAGATTCGCTCTGTCTGGAGCCTGTCTGATGAAAAGTGTACCCATCTCTCTTCAAAATTTCAGGGCTGCAAGCCACCTTTCAAGCTTTGAAGCAAAAGCCCACTTCATCTCTGGGCTGCTCGTCTACCAGCAAGTGTTCAAACTTCCGGTACACTCACAACAGTGACTCAATGTTGGGTCAACGTTTCTTGTCGAAACTGCTTCATTGCGCTTCTATTTCACCTGTTACTATGCGGATTACTCGAAACCGTCTGCGCCAAGACGGGCTGTATTTTCTGCAAGGCATTGCAGGCACCTGTGTGGTTATGGGAGGGCTGGCGATCGCCCTCACCTCGTTCACGCTGCTGCTGTCTGCGTTTGCGCCGGGGCGCTTTCGGGAGATGATTCGCGACAATTTGCCCCCCGATTTGCCCCTGGTGCTAGTGGCGCTGCTGGTGGGGTTGGCGGCATTTTTGACCTTGCTGGTGTGGGCGCGGTTTACCTCGCGGCGGCTGGCGCTGTGGACGGGGGGCGTTTTAGGGGCGATCGCGCTGCTGTCGATGGTGGCGGTGGCGATCGCCAGTCCCTAGCCAGAAACCAGCCATAAAGTCAGCACTTAGGGCCGATCGCATCGAAGGCGACGTGGGAGGGCGATCGCCAAAACCGAAGTGACACTTCTAACAGTCCGCTTTTAGAGCAGTCCGCTTTTGGAAGCATACTTTTAGAATTGTGCTAACCTAGTAAAGCTTGAGAATTTCTCAACGCCTTTCACGAACACCTTTAACACGGGCTGTTGTGGAAATACTTGCGGGCATAGTTTAGTGGTAAAACTACAGTCTTCCAAACTGTTGATGCGGGTTCGATTCCCGCTGCCCGCTTCGGAAAGATTTGAACAATCTGGCAGACTATTTATCAAATTATCAAAACGGTTTGCCAAACGGTCTGCTAGATGGCTGGTAAATGGCTGGACACGCAGTTTATAAGTCCTGGTCTTCGTCCTGTTCCTTCACTTCGGGCGAAGGAGAAACCAGCGTAAAAGGCGCAAAAGAGGGCGTGGTGGCTGTGCGGCTCATGGCTGGCGGGCGCACGGGAGTCGCGTTGCTGGGGCTGGCGCTATGGAGCGGACTGGTGGCCGAGTGGCAGAGCAGCGTCAGCGCACAGGAGCAAACCGCCAGCGATAGAAAATCCAGACCCTTCGTGGTCAGCACTTCTGGCTGGGGCGCAACGGCAGCAGCCACCCTGACCCGCGACCCGGTGTAGGCATGGGGCGAGCGGGCGGCGCGGCGCAGCGTTGCTCTCTGGTTCCATTCACTGGACTTTTCAATCATGACAACGGTTTGGTAAGAGGGAAGGACGAAAGGGGAAGAACGAAGAGGGAAGAACGAAAAGGGCAACCCTAGCGTAGACTACCCAGATTGTGCCTGGTTCCAACGCAAGGATACGTAGGAATAAACTTGCAGACGGTGGAATTGGGCAAATTGTTCGCGGGTAAGCCAGAGCCGGGTTAGATCATTGCGGGGGCAAACAGGGCTATCGCGCTCGCCTGATGTTTGAGCAGGGTTGCCTTGGGCAGCGGCCCATGCAGATGCTCCCAGGGCAGCAGGTCATCCACCTGCCAGGGGTCGAAAACGTAAGCTTCCAGCGGTGGCAGGGTTCCCCGCAGTTCCTTGAAGGCGCGGCGGTAGCTGCCCAGTGTGTCGCCGTAGTGGCGCACCCTTTCTAGTAAATGGGACAAGCGGCGATCGCCCCGCGAAATTAGCGCCTGGATTACCGACCAATTATAGCTTTCGGGACGAAACTCGACTCCCAGTGCCCCCAGCCGCTTTTGCAAAATCTTTAATCGCTTGTCTGCCTGCGGGTTCACGCCAAACCACTGAAAGGGTGTGTGAGCTTTGGGGACAAAGGTGCTGCACCCCAGCGTCAGGCGCAGACCGGGCGCGGCTTTTTTCAGGGTTTTCAGCAGGTCTACGGTCGCATCTAGGTCGCTGGGCTGTTCGCCCGGAATGCCAACCATGCCATAGAGCTTGAGGCTGCTGAGGCCGCCCGCTTTGGCGTTGATGGCAGCCTGGACAATTTCTTCGGTTTCCAGCTTTTTGTTGATGATTTGCCGCAGGCGATCGCTCCCACTTTCGACTGCAATGGTAATGGAGCGGGTGTCGTGTCGCACGAGCGATCGCGCCAGTTTCTCGGTCACGGTGCCCGTCCGCACTGAGGCCAGGCTAAGCCGCACATCATCGAACTGCGGCTGGTTGAGATAATCCAGCAACTCGTCAAACTCTGGATGCTGCGTCACCGATGCGCCCAATAGCCCCAGCCGATTGGTCACCGCCAGACCCCGCTCGATCGCAGGCATCAGCGATTGCTCCAAACTTGCTGGGCGAAAGGGCAGCGTTAGGTAGCTGGCCAGGCAAAAGCGGCACATTTCAGGACAACTCCGCACCACTTCCACCATGTAAATGTTTTCCCAGGCGGCCCGCTCGGTGACAACGGTCGAAGCCGACAGCACGTTGCCACGATAGGTCTGCTTTTCGACGACCGCAGGTGCGCCTTCCAGCGGGGCGATCGCCCGGATTTTTCCGTCTGGTGCAGTGTAGGTCACGTCATATAGCGACGGAACATAGACTCCTGGAACCTGCGCCAGGTGTCGAAGCTGCTGCGATCGCCCCTCCTGCCGCACTGCTTTGTAAGCCGTGATGAATGCATCTAGGAGCAGTTCACCGTCGCCCAGCAGCACCACGTCAAAAAAGTCGGCAAAGGGTTCGGGATTGGCCGTCAGCACAGGGCCGCCCCCGAAAATGAGCGGGTGGGCATCGGTGCGGTCGGGCGATCGCAAGGGAATCTCCAGTGACTCCAGCAGCCCCAAAATATTCACATAGTCCAGTTCCCAGGATACGGAGAACCCCAACAATTCGGGGCAGGCTGGCAGCGGCTCATGCAGATCGGTAAACAGGCGGCTGACCTGCACATCGGCCCGCGTCGCCAGCGTCGCCCAGACCACCTGATAGCCCAGGCTAGTAATGCCAACGGTATAGTCATTGGGAAACGCAAAAATCACCGGAACCGCGTCGGCATCCGGCGTTGCAGGCGTAAACAGCAGCCGCTCATCGGCGAAAACAGCAGTCACAAAGGCAGAAGCAAGAGAGGAGACATTCTCCTTCAGCCTATAGCAAAAGCCCAGAAGATGTGGGCAATGTAGCGATCGCCGCCAGCAATGGACTCCAGGCATGTATATTTGGCTACTAAAAAATATGGGGATGTACGCAGATGCGGCAGGAGCAATTGAGGAATTGGAAAACTATAGGCGGTATTTTTCAGGGCATCTACCGTAGGAGTTTGCACAATCTTCATGGCAAGCTGAAGATACCGAAAAGCTCTGTTCTCATACATTGACAATTTTGTGACGAATTTTGCTGCCCTCAAGAGCAGTTATTAAGCCCCAGTTGAACTCCAGTTGAATCCCAGTTGAACCTTAGTTAAACCCCGGTTGAACCTTAGTTAAACCCCAGTTAAACGCTGATCAAACTCTAGTTAAAGCCCAATAGGTTAAAGGCTAAGTTACACTCAAATTTGTTAAACGCTGATTGATTTCCAAACTCAATCGAGAGAGTGGAACGAGTAGATAAGCTGGTTAAAAAGCCAGAGATAATTCATGAGGTCTAATTCATGAGGTCTGGGGCTAGATTTTGATCTACGAGGTGATCGAGTCACTAGTAACTTGCAGCTAGGACTACAGATATATTTCATTGAAGAAGATTCCATCTGAATGGACGTTTGCATCTGCAATGATCCGACGGATTGGAAGATGGACTGAATCGGGAGGCGATCGCAGTCATGGCTGATTTTTTTGATTCCTATCGGGGAACTTTTGTCCCAGAAACCGAGCGAACCACGGACGTTCGCAATTCAAAGGCAGCAAGCTTCAGCACTCGAAAAGCTGAGCTAGATCAACTGCTGGAAAAGGCGATTGAACAATATCAAATTCGGGACTATCCATCAGCCCTGAAAACATTTCGGCATGTCCTCTTTGGCTATCGAGAAGTGCATGATTTGCAGGGCGAAGGCATGACCCTCAGCGGCATGGGTCTAGCCTTTTATGCGCTGGGTCAATACCAAGAGGCGATCGCCCATTCCTATCAAGCGCTGGCAATGGCCCGTCAGACGATGGATCGGCGCACCGAGCGTCAGGCCTTGGGAAATTTGGGCAATGCCTATCGCCATTTGAACAACTTTGAAAAGGCCATTGAATATAAAGGGCAAACGCTAGTCGTGGCCCGCGAAATTCAAGACCGACGGGGCGAAATGGCGGCGCTCAACAACCTCGGTATGGTGTATAAGGCAATGGGGGATTGTGAACAGGCGATTGCCTATTACGAACAAAGCCTGCGTCTGGCGAAAGAACTGCATGATTTGCAGGTAGAGGGGCAGGTTTTGCGGAACTTGGGCAATGCCTACCACGCGCTGGAAAACGGTCAGAAAACGGTGGAATGCTACGAGCAGCTTTTAGAAATTGCTCGACAGCAGTCTGACCTATCTACCGAAGGGCAAATCCTCAAAAATTTGGCGAGCGCCTGCTATTCCCTGGGAGATTGCAACAAAGCCATTACCTATCATCAACTGCGGCTGGCGATCGCCCGCACCCTCCGCGACAGGCGCAATGAAGACCAGGCGCTAGAAAGCCTTGGCGTGATTTATGACGCAATGGGAGACTATGCCAAAGCCATCGAATGCTATGAACAACGGCTAGCGATCGCCCAATCTGCTCAGGATAAGGACTTGGAGCGGCAGCTATTAACCAGCCTGCGAAACGTTTGCTACGCCGTTGGTGATTTTGCTAGAGCCAATTCGTATGAGTAGGTTTCTTGCAAGTTCTTTGCTCAGTTTTTTTTCTTACGCTCCTCTCTGAACAATAGACTTACGTTGCCAAAGCTCAGGGATTGGATTGAGAACCCGACATCCAGACCATGTTTCACATTCACAAGGACATGAGTTCTGGAACCAAACAGTCAAATTCAAAAGCCCCTGAGTCCATTGAAACTCAAGGGGCTTTCGTATAAACTGTGCTCTAGATTTGCAGACTAAGAGTTTGCGCCGCCAAGTCTACTATCGATTTTGAGTTGCCTTTTCCAGAGCACGCTCAGCTTTTTCTTGAATCGTCACTGCCTGACGAGAATTGGATGGACGATTCATCTTATCTACATCAGCATTTTCCTGAACTTCATTGATTCCCTTGCGGGCGCGATCCTGCACTTCTTCCATGCTTTGCAGACCCGAATCCAGCGCTTCCTCTGCTTTTTCATAGATTCCATCTAGCTTTTCTACGCCTTCGTTGGGTGCGCTAGACTGATTGCCAAAGCCAAATGTAAGAGCAGGCGAGGCGGTAAACAGCATCAGGACGACAAACGAAAAGGCGATCGCCACTTTATAGATCGACTGCTTTAGTTGGTTCCAAGTTTTCATGGGAGTTCCTCCAAGAGTTACAATTCGTCAAGCCTGACTCAATTGAACTGCGCTAATTGAATTAGATAGTTGGACTTGGAAATCCACTTAATTCATACGCACCGCTTGACTCATTTGAATCATTTTTGTCATTTTTGAATCATTGAGTGACTCATTTATCCTGCATTTAGTTATACGCTGGATGCCCCTTGTTTCAAATCAATCCCTAGAGCGAAAGCGGTCAGGTTTTTACAGTTTTTTTCTCAGCAGAGCGACGGATTAAATCTTGCCAAATCAGATTGAACTTCCCTCTAAAGGGGGAGACAATAGAGGCGATCTGATAGCGACTAATTCCTGAAACCTAGAGGCATTCATGCTTTCTCGCCTTCTCTCAACGGTTAGAACAAACATAATTAGAACAAACATAAAAGTGAGTGCGCTTCACCAGGCAGCACGGCTGGGAATAGCCGCCTGCTTCAGCCTCGGAGTGTTGCAATCTTCTGCTGGGGCAGCGCCGATTCGCTTTGCCTCGTTCAACGCCTATCTCAACCGCGAAGCAGAGGGACAACTGCTGGCGGATTTGGCAACACCCGACAATCCGCAGGTGCGGGCCGTCGCCGAAATCATCCAGCGGGTGAACCCTGACGTGCTGCTGCTGCTGGAGTTTGACTATGACCCGACGGGTGAAGCCGTGCGCCGCTTTCAGGAAAATTATCTCGCTGTGGGACACAACGGCGCTGCGCCCATCCACTTTCCCTACGTCTATCTCGCGCCCAGCAACACGGGCATTCCGTCTGGCTTTGACCTGGATAATGACGGGCAGGTCAGCACCACACCGGGGACTCGCGCCTACGGAGGCGATGCGTTTGGGTTTGGGCTGTTTCCAGGGCAATATGGCATGGTGCTGCTGTCGAAATACCCCATTATTCAAGAGCAGGTGCGGACGTTCCAGATGTTTTTGTGGAAAGATATGCCCGGTGCGCTGCTGCCCAGCAATCCGGCGACTCCCAACGCGGGTGACTGGTATTCCCCAGAGGAACTAGCGGTGTTGCGGCTGTCGTCTAAAAATCACTGGGACGTGCCGATTCTGATTGGCGATTCGCGAAGCGATCCCGGCGGGAGTCGCACGATTCATGTCCTTGCCAGCCACCCCACGCCGCCCGTGTTCGACGGGCCCGAAGACCGCAACGGCCGCCGCAACCACGACGAACTGCGGCTGTGGGCAGATTACATCACGCCTGGCCGCGCCGACTATCTCTATGACGACCGGCGACAGCGGGGCGGTCTGAGCGACACGGCTTCGTTTGTGATTATGGGCGACCTGAACGCCGACCCCATCGATGGCGACGGAATGCCGGGGGCGATCGCCCAACTGCTCGACCATCCCCGCGTCAACGCTGACCTCACGCCCAGTAGCGCAGGCGGACAGGCAATCGCCGCCGCCAGCACCGCCACCGGCCCCACCCGCTTCCACACCGCCAGCTTCGGTCGCCAGAGCCTCCGCCTCGACTATGTGCTGCCCTCGACGGATCTCCGGGTCGTCGGTGCGGGTGTTTTCTGGCCCGCTCCGGGTGATCCGCTGTTCCGATTGGTGGGCGATGGCGATCCGATTATCAGCTCCGACCATCGCCTGGTATGGGTGGATGTAGAAATTTAGCCGCTAGTCCGTCGGCGGGTGCGTGGAAAACACATAAATCCGCTGGGTCGCCAGATTTGTAAAGACCTCCGACGGACGCACTGGCTCGGCGCTGTCGTCCCGCTTCAGTCGAAAGATTTGGCGATCCAGTTGCACCTGCAAATTGGTCATGGGGTCGCCACCCGCAGACACCAGAAACTCTAGCTGCTGCACAGTCGGCCAGGCGGCAACCTGGTCGAGAATTTGGGCGATCGCCCGTTTCGCGGGATGCTCTGGCTGCTGAAACCAGTCGGGGCTAGCGGTCTGCGATTGTCCAAAACCCAGATGCACGATCAGCGATGATTGGTTAAAGAGGGCGATCGCCACCGGCCGCGCCTCTTCCTGCACCAGCAGATCGTGGGCCTTAGCCAGATAGCGCAGTTTCTCCAGTCGGTCGTAGCGCTCCGTTACCGAGGGGTCGTCTTCCCAGCGAATCGCCAGCGTCAGCAGGTAGGTTTGCAGCAGCAGATGGCCCAGTTTCTCTGCTTTCGTCGCCAGATAATCAGCATTAAACGGAGTCGCCTCGATCAGCAGCGGCACCCGGCTCACCATCTCCAGCCCGTAGCCCTTGAGGCCAGCAATCTTGCGCGGATTGTTGGTAATTAGGCAAAACTGGCGAACGCCAATGTCGTTGAGAATCTGTGCGCCCATGCCATAGTTGCGCTGGTCGGCCGGGAACCCCAATCGCTGGTTTGCCTCCACCGTGTCTAGCCCCAAATCTTGCAGCGAGTAGGCTTTCAGCTTGTTAATCAGCCCAATGCCGCGCCCCTCCTGCCGCAGATAGACCACCACGCCCGCCCCTGCGTTCTCAATCATCTTCAGCGCCGCCTGAAGCTGCATTCGGCAATCGCACCGCAGCGACCCCAACGAATCTCCAGTGAGGCATTCTGAATGCACGCGCACTAGCACCGAGCGGTCTTTGAATGTCTCCGGATCGCCTTTCACAATTGCCACATGCTCGGAATTATCCAGCAGATTTCGATAGGCATAGATTTTGAAGTGCCCAAACTGCGTCGGCAAATCCGCCACTGCCTCACGATGCACAAACCGCTCATGCTGGAGCCGATAGCTAATTAAGTCGGCAATGCTGATCAGCTTTAGCCCGTGCCGCCGGGAATATTCCACCAACTCTGGCAGCCGCGCCATTGACCCATCAGGGTTTTGGATTTCGCAGATCACGCCCGCCGGATACAGACCCGCCAGTTGCGCCAAGTCTACGCCCGCTTCCGTGTGACCGGCCCGCTTCAGCACGCCGCCTTCCTTCGCCCGTAGAGGAAAGATGTGGCCGGGTCGGCGCAGGTCGCTTGGCTTGGTTAGCGGGTTTAGGGCAATTTGAATCGTGCGGGCGCGGTCTTCGGCGGAGATGCCTGTGGTTACGCCGAGGTGGGTTGCGCCGTCGATGCTGACGGTAAAGGCGGTCTGCTCGCTTTCGTCAGTGTAGCTGCTGACCATCAGCGGCAGGTCAAGCTGGTCGAGCCGTTCGCCGGTCATGGCCAGACAGATCAGCCCCCGCGCTTCCACGGCCATAAAGTTGATCATGTCGGGTGTAGCGAACTGGGCAGCGCAGACGAGATCGCCTTCGTTTTCGCGGTTTTCATCATCGACCACGACGATCATTCGACCCGCCTTGAGATCGGCCAGGGCAGACTCGATCGAGTCGAATTGGAATGCAGGAGCGGGTTGAGCAGGTGTAGCGGCAGGCGTAAGCGGTTCCACGAGAAAATTCCTGATTGAAGAGAGAAAAATAGAGGTTGGTAAATAGGGCCGTCTCAGCAGTGGAGTCGGGCTGAAATTAGGCTCAAATGTAAAGTTCTCTGAAGCGATCGGCTAAATCGATTGTATCTCTTTCGGCTAAACCATTGACAAGCGGGGCGCTATGATGGGGGCGGTTTGCGCTGCGGGCAGGTTTATTTGCAGCAGTTGGCAAAAAATGCTAGCGAGTATGAATCCGGTGCGGTCAAGGCAGGCTGGCTCTGCGGGGCAGCTCGATTTCCCAAAAATCTTTTGTTTTTCTGGATAGCGCAAAAGGGCAGGGTGTTTTATGGTTAACCTACTGATTTATGAATTTTAGGACTTACGCAGTTGGATAATTTTTCGCGGGCTGCGCCCGCGAAAAATTATCCAAAATCCAGAAAGCCTATCGCAAGTGCGTAAGTTCTGAATTTGTCAGCTAGTTGAACGATTTGAATTGAACGATTTGAATGATTCTCGTTTTTGGGTTGGGGCTGGGCATCACCCGATCAGGCGATGCAGGATATCGAGGTTTATCTGGAGGTTTCTCTTTTGAGATGCCTCTCAGATGCATCCATATAGGCACCCGTCGTATACACCCGTCGATCAATGACAGAATGCTGAACGATGGAATGCTAAACCTGATTTTTGCAGCCGTTGAGGCTGAACCTGTTGAAGTGAAAACTGCTGAGGCTAGCGTTGTATAAGGGCAATCATCATGGGTGATTCAGAACGTATTCCCGTCGGCATTGTGGGCGCGTCGGGCTATGGCGGCATTCAACTGGTCCGGCTGTTGCTGGATCATCCCAAGCTGGAGTTGGTCTATCTGGGCGGCGAAAGCACGGCGGGCAAGCCGTTTGCAGAACTCTATCCCCATCTGGGGCATCGAGTGAATCTGTCGGTGGAGTCGGTGGATGTAGAGGCGATTGGCGATCGCTGCCAGGTTGTCTTTCTCTCTTTACCAAATGGCCTCGCCTACAAGATGGCTCCGCGCCTGCTGGACAAGGGCTGCAAGGTGCTGGACTTGTCTGCCGACTATCGGTTCAGCGATTTGCAGACCTATAAGACCTGGTATGGGGGCGATCGCGACGATTTTGCGGTTGCGCCCAGGGCAGTGTACGGGCTGCCAGAGCTATACCGTGATCGCATCGCCGAAGCCCAACTCGTCGGCTGTCCCGGCTGCTATCCGACTGCCAGCCTGCTGGGCCTTGCGCCGCTGCTCAAGCAAGGGCTGATCATTCCCGAAACGGCCATCATCGACGCAAAATCGGGCACCTCCGGCGGCGGTCGCCAGCCCCCCAAGGTGGACATGCTGCTGGCCGAAGCCGACAGTTCCTTCCGCGCCTACAACGTCGGCGGTCGCCATCGCCACACGCCCGAAATCGAGCAGGTCTGTAGTGACTTGGCTGGGCATGAGGTGCTGGTGCAGTTTACGCCGCATCTAGTGCCGATGGTGCGCGGTATTTTGGCGACGATCTATGCCACGATGCGTGATCCGGGGCTGGTGCGCGACGACTTGCACACAATCTACTCCGCGTTTTATCGCAATGCGCCGTGGGTGCGCGTGCTGCCTAGCGGCACTTATCCCCAAACCAAGTGGGCTTGCGGCACGAACCTCTGCTACATCGGCATCGAATTAGATTCGCGCACGGGCCGCGTGATCGTCATGTCTGCCATCGACAACTTGCTGAAAGGACAGGCGGGTCAGGCGCTCCAGTGCCTTAACCTGATGATGGGCTGGGAAGAAACGCTGGGGCTGCCACAGTTGACGTTTTATCCCTGACGTTTTAGCCCGTAGCTGCTGGAAGCTCTCCCTCAGGTTGTATAGCCTATCCCCATGCGCCAGGTTCTCGCAAATTGGATTTTAGGAGTTCATCCCTACAACACCTGCTTTGCCTTCAATTGGCACAATGTTCGCCACATTCGGCGATTTTTGGAGCGCACAGTGGCCCAAATTGAGGGGTCTAATTTGCGGTTGGCGGATGTGGGGGTGGGCGATCGCCCTATTTTCCCTTTTTTGCGTCCAAAACATCGGAGTACCTTGTTGTTGACTTGGCAGATGCGCTGCCGCTGGGCGAAACGCGGCCGATCCAACAGCGAGTCGGAACTTTAGTTTGGACTAATGGTGAAGAGGAAGGCAGTCAATGAGAAGCACCGACTGCCGTAAGGTCAATGAAGTACAACCAACATTGACCCCATGATTTTCAACGAACTTCAGCAATTTCGCCAAACGTTGTATGCCAGCTTGGGAAACGCCAGAGATGCCCTGTTTGATCTGATGGATGCCGTGTTAGTGAGTGCGTGCATCGTGTCGTTTGTGAGGCTATCGCAGAGTCCTGTCTTTCGTCGCCAGTGGTCGAGCCCCTATGAAGCGTTGCGCGATAGCCGCCTACCCCGATCAAAGGTGCTGAAGCTGTTGGTGCAGCAGATACCGACTCAGCAGCAACCGTTGTTGGCAGGTGATGCGAGTCGGTGGAACCGTCCTGCTGCCAGGCGTTTGAAAGACCGCACCTTATCAGGCAGAACAGGACATGCCCCGATAGCCGGACAAAACTACAGTACCTTAGCCTGGATTGCTGAAGACAGGGGCAGTTGGGCATTACCATTGCGGCATGAGCGCATCACCAGCTTTGAAACACCCGCCAGTAAAGCGGCATTCCAACTCAAACAAGTGACTCGGCAGTTAGCGGTGCGTCCGTTGGCGATCTACGACCGAGGGTACGGCAATGCCAGTTTTGTCAACCAAACGGCAGGGATTGAGGCAGACTTGCTGCTGCGGGTTACATCCAATCGATGTGTCTATGGCGCGCCCCCAGCGTATCGAGGGCGAGGCGCACCTGCCAAGCATGGACATAAGATGAAACTCAATGACCCTGACACTTGGAGTGTCCCGGTCGAAACCGTTGAAGTCGATGATCCCAACTGGGGACGAGTGCGGGTCAGTCGTTGGAGTGCATACCATTTCCGCAAATCCCCTAAACGGGCAATGGAAGTGTTGCGCGTGGAGGTGCTGGAGACACAGAGCAGCACGCGACGCTTGGCTCCTTTGTGGTTAGTTTGGCTGGGTGAGCAGATGCCTCCGTTAGAAACCCTGTGGTTGCACTACCTCCGTCGCTTTGCCATTGAACACTGGTATCGCTTTGCCAAGCAGAGGCTATATTGGACACATCCCCAGTTCAGTTCTGTATCGGCAACCGAACAGTGGAGCAGCCTGATGCCGTTGCTCAGTTGGCAGTTGTGGTTAGCGCGAAAGGACTGTACTGACCACCCCTTGCCCTGGCAGGCACCGCAAGAAACGTTGACTCCGGGTCGGGTCGCACAAGCGTTTGCAGGCATTTTGGCAGCGATTGGCACCCCTGCTCCTGCGCCTAAACCTCGTGGTAAATCGCCAGGACGAGGCAAGGGGCACAAGCCAACTCCTCGTCCCTGCTATCCGATGGTCAAAAAACGAGCCTCGAAACGCAAGACATCCGAACAATCCCTGAACAGTCCGGTTGCAACAGCAGCTTAACTGCGAGCAGGATTGTATCCAATTCCTTAAGTTCAACTGTTATGAACGGTTGAGCAGATTCTTTATGGCATCCTGTTGAGCATTATTGTGATGCCAGTTAGTCCAAACTAAAGTCGGAACGGCAGAGGATATTCCTTTGGGCGATAGTGAAGTTGATATCGTTCTGTGCAATCAAGTGCTTGAGCATGTTCTTGATCCAAGCCAAGCGATGCGTGAGATGGCTCGAATCCTCAAGCCGGGTGGCTACTTCATTGGCAGCGTTCCCCATGTCGGTCTAGTTCATTTAGAACCACACGACTATCGCCGCTACACTGCGCTGGGTATAAAGCAACTGCTTCAGCAGCAAGGTTATTGCGACATCCACATTGAAGGGAATGGGGGAGTCTTTAGAGCGGCTGCGCTGATGATTGTGATGGATCTGCTGCTCAGCCAGCGTAAACCCGGCGTTTCCCAGCAGTTTAATGCAAATATGGCGCTGTTGCTGTCTCCAGTGATTACCGTCCTTAACTTATCTAGTCTATTGGCAGATAAGCTGTTGGGCGATCGCCAGCGCACGCCGGCCAATCTCTGCTGGATTGCGCGAAAAAAATGACTTTTTTCTTTACAATGACTCATTTAAGATGAGGGATCTTGTGGTGTGGGGATGAGGGTTGGGCGATCGCCCCAATTTCACCAATCGTATCTGCCATTAGGCCGAACTGAAAGTGCAAAATTCTGAGTTTACAAACTCAATCTCCTCATCCATCAACCAGGAACCTTTAGAAAATACAAGCCCAGGCTTGGGGAGGAGGTCGCATAGAGAGTTGAACAACCTATACAAATTGGAGTTTGCCACAAACATAAAATAGTCATCAGGGCACCTCGATTAATTGCCTTATTGCAAATTTTTCGGCACTTAAACCAGTGAAATCTCATTGCCATTCTCAACAAGAATTGATTTTTGACCTGATCTTCTGAGTTTTCTCCCTGATCTTCTGAGTTTTCTCAAGGTTGTGTTAGGGTATAGCGTTTTTCATTCTGGCGAGGCATAGTAACAGCAATGGGAGAACCCAGAAGTGTTGAATTGAGACATAAAACTTTACATTCAACCCTACGAAGCTCCTACGAGTGTCTCTGGCAGCAGATCGTAGCTCCAATGGACAATCGAACAACGACGACTCAATTCAAGTTGCAAATAGCGCAACTTATCTAGTAATTGATGACCATAAAACTCTGGAATTTCTATCAATTGCAGAATCAGATAGGCAATCAACACCATGTAGATTTGAATGGTGACTCCATTGACACTCTTAGAGATTAGTTTATCTAGCTTCAAGTGCATCTTTAGAAACTTCCACAGCACTTCTATCTGCCACCGATGGCGATAGACTTCACTAATCTCTTCATTCGTCATCAGTTCTACATTGGTCGCCAGCCGAAACTCCGTTTGGCTCTCTAAGTCACAAAACCAAACCACTCGATATCGCTCATGCTCAAACTCGGTCTTCATCGTGTTCTTAAGGCGGACAACAAAGCGAGTCTGATCCTGGCTTAATTGGTCAAGGAAATCCCAACTGGCAAAGCCTCTATCCATGACGCCGATGGCATCTTCAGGAATCATTCCTGTCACTCTGTCAGCAAATTTTGCGTCATGTCCTTGACCAAAATGAATCAGGCATTCACTGGGATTACCTTGCGTTAAGTTGACTCCATTAAGCAATTTGACTTGATGATAGCCTTGCATCCAGAACAACTTGCTTGTCAATGTGATGACCGTTGAATCAATGGGAAACAGCATCTGTGCTGTCGCTGGATTTTTTTGTTTTAGCTGTCTTATGAGCTCAGCGTAGATGCGACAAAAGTGTTCATCCTGTCGAGTCTTGCAGGCTTTAGAAAAGGTGGAAATATCAACCTTGATTCCTGCTTTGTTGAGACGATAAAACAGGCTTCTCATGCTCGTTAAACCCTGGTCTAAAACGAAGGTCAACCAGATTTCAAAGAATAAGCGAGAGTTCAAAACAGGATAGTTATGTGGGCACAACTGCTTGAGTATCGGTTTGACAAGCGCAGGAAATGACACTAGCATCTTAAACATTGTTTTTGTTTGCTGGGGGCTAGAATACAATATTCTGCCCCCATTTTTTGTATGTTGAGCTATCTTTCAACACTTCTGGGGAGAACCAATTCTGTAGGTCATTCAATGACACTTGGGAGAAGGACTCCTCAATGGCTTTGTCTAGATCAAGATAGCTCCGTGCCCCAAGGGAGCGCAGAATACTCTTAATCTTTGAAAAGCAATTCTCGATGGGTGAAAAGTCCGGCGAGTACGGCGGTAGAAACATCAGTTTAGCACCTGCATCCTCAATCAACCTCCTAACTTCTTCACCAAGATGAATCGAGCAGTTATCCATGATGACACATGCCCCTTTCCACAACTTAGGAACGAGTCTCTGGGAAATGAAGGCTTCAAAGGTAAGTCCATCGACTGAACCGATGAGATTGGAATAGGTAATTACCTTTTTAAGGCTAATTGCACCAAGAATCGAGACCCGTTTCCCTCGTTTGCTGGGACGCTTGCCAAGGAGCATCCCACTTTCGATGAAACAGTCAACTGGCGAGCTGTCCATTGAGGTAGGCACAGCGCAGACTCAACATGGCATTAACGGAGGCCGTATTCCAGCGAGCACCCGAAATTTGGAGGCGTCGCCCAATCTGTTTGACAGCCGATTCTACGGCTCCTGATCCAATAGAACAGAGTTGCTCAGCCTGGTAGAACCCATAATTCACGATGCGAGAGCGATGGGTGCTCAGATAGGCTTCAAAATTGCGGGCTTGCTTGCGCCGACAGTCGGCAAAGAGGGCCCTGGCGGCTTCCACTTGACCTTGCCATAACAGCATTTCCGCCGCTGCTAAGCGCTTGAGCGACCCACCGACTTTGTAGAGGTTTTCTTTGAGATGGTACCAATCGAGGATTTCCCAACGGGTCTCAACGGTGGTGAGTTGAGCAAACAGATTCCACACCCCAGCGTGACCATCGCCCAGACAGACCAGTGGGGAGAGCAAGCGTTGAGCGCTGAGATAATCAATCAAGCTGTCATTGTCTTGGAAGAAGGCGTTGTAATCAATCCCCTCCACCCGCACCGCTTTGTAGTCTCGCCACGGGCTATCGGACTCTAGCAGGTCACGCAGACGGACTTTGCCGCCATCAATGCTGACCTCACTGACGCCTTGTTTAGCCTCGGCAGACTCGAACGACTGACGCCCCACCAGACGTTGTTGGGTCGAGTGCCCGACCCGCATCCCGGTCAGGGCTACGATGTCATCCTCTGCATCTTGAAACGATTCGTTGGCACTTAAGCGTAGGTTGGCTTTCTCTAGGCCACCACTGAGACGGCTGTAAGCCTTTACGCCTAACCGTTCTGCCTGACTTTGACGAATCTCAAGGACCCCTACCAAACTCTTCAATCGGCGAACCCGGCCTCGGGCGGGGTAGGCTTTCTGGTTGACAAAAAAAGGGCAACTCGAGGGCTCACCTCCTCTAGCATTTGCCGTCGTACAGTCTGCTCGATGCCTTCTAGACTATCGAGCCCCTCTCGGTTGCTATTGCGATACAAAATCTCGGCGATCTCTGCTGTACAAGCTTCCAATCGCTTTTGGTCTTCAGGTGTCATGGTGAGTCATCCCTGGGGCTACCCTCCCATTCTCACCCTTCGCACTGTTTTCGCGAAAGTGGGATGCTCCCCGCTTGCCATGGGCTCGTTTTCCTTTCGGGGCACGTGCCCGGAGTCGAGTCAAAGCCAGGTTCACTCCTGATTCGTCAATAAAGATTAAGTCTTGAGCCAGGAATCCTCGAACCAGTTGCCAAAATTTGACTCGTTCGATTTGCACCCGTTCAGTTTCCTTTTTGTCGGGATACAGCGTTTTTTTTAAGGGTTAAGTTCAGTTTCTCTAACATACGAAACATCGTCGAAACGCCAATCCGAACACCGACCCTTTGTTCCAGCAAGTCACACAACTCTGCCAATGTCGCGTCATGATTTGATTCAGCAATCGTTTTTAGGATCTCTAGTTGCTCATTACTTAATTTGGTTGGCGTTTGCTCAGTGCGGCGTTTGGGGGCAATCTCACCTGTTTCCCGATATTGTTTGATCAGCTTTCGCACGAAACTGTAAGCAACTCGAAATTGTTGAGCGATTTGACGTTGCGACGTATTCCCTTCAATGTAGACATCAATAATTTTTTGTCTAAGATCTAGTGAGTAGGGTCGCATTTGAGTTAAGGGTAAAGTAAATTCACTGAATAGATTATATCAAAATACGCCTCACTAGGCTAGAAATTGCTATATTTCAAACTCACGGCACAGAAACCATTTCCTAAACGGTCTTAACTGTCCTATCTATTGGGTGGATGTTTGGACAGGTATGTGATGTTATGAAAAATATTGTGAAATCTATCAGGGCGATCGCCCCATAAGATCACCCCGTAAATTTTTGAGTTCGCTCTTATTTTTGACGTGATAGAAAACGCTCCCACCTGATGACTATCCTGCACCAAAACGAAACGTCACAACAGCAAACAAACTCCTCCGTTTCAATTGCGCCCTACAGCACCGAACTGCTCAGCTTCAACACATCGCGACAATCGGCTGATGCCCTCCTGCGAGGCCCAAAGCCAACGGTCAACGCCTTTGAAGTCACTCTAGAGCGGCTCAGTTCAGCGGTGAAGATGGGGCTGTATGAACCCGGCGACCAACTGCCGAGCGAACGGGAAATAGCCGATATTATGGGCGTGAGTCGGGCTACCGTTCGAGAGGCAATTCGCCTGATGACCGAGCAGGGCATTTTGGTAGCGCGTCGGGGACGCACGGGGGGCACCTTTGTTTCCAAGCACCCGGTGCCCGAAACATTACAAAATCTGCGAACCCGCCTTAGCGCAAGGGGAACTTCGATTACAGGCATTTTGGATCATCGACTGGTGGTGGAGTCGGGCGTGGTAGAGCTAGCCGCTCAACGGGCGACCGACGAGCAAAAGTGGGAACTACAAGCGCTGGTTAATGCAATGGAGCAAGCAGACAACCATGCAGAATATCGCAAGCTAGATACGCGGTTTCATCTGCTGATTGCCGCCGCAACCCAGACCGATCGGCTGTCGTCGGTTGTTGCAGAGGTTCATGCTGAACTGTCGGATTTGCTGACAGCCGCGCCCTATAGCAAATCCCAGTGTCTCCATGCCAATGATCAGCATCAGTTGATTGTAGATGCCATCTGCGTGGGACGACCCGACCTCGCCCGCGTTAAAATTCAGGAGCATATTTTGGCTACTAACAGCTACTTGAATGCTCTGCTATGAAAGTTGGTTTGAGGTATTTTGAGATATTTTGAGATATTTCTAGAGCCAGAAGTGTTGAATTGAGACATAAAACTTTACATTCAACCCTACGAAGCTCCTACGAGTGTCTCTGGCAGCAGATCGTAGCTCCAATGGACAATCGAACAACGACGACTCAATTCAAGTTGCAAATAGCGCAACTTATCTAGTAATTGATGACCATAAAACTCTGGAATTTCTATCAATTGCAGAATCAGATAGGCAATCAACACCATGTAGATTTGAATGGTGACTCCATTGACACTCTTAGAGATTAGTTTATCTAGCTTCAAGTGCATCTTTAGAAACTTCCACAGCACTTCTATCTGCCACCGATGGCGATAGACTTCACTAATCTCTTCATTCGTCATCAGTTCTACATTGGTCGCCAGCCGAAACTCCGTTTGGCTCTCTAAGTCACAAAACCAAACCACTCGATATCGCTCATGCTCAAACTCGGTCTTCATCGTGTTCTTAAGGCGGACAACAAAGCGAGTCTGATCCTGGCTTAATTGGTCAAGGAAATCCCAACTGGCAAAGCCTCTATCCATGACGCCGATGGCATCTTCAGGAATCATTCCTGTCACTCTGTCAGCAAATTTTGCGTCATGTCCTTGACCAAAATGAATCAGGCATTCACTGGGATTACCTTGCGTTAAGTTGACTCCATTAAGCAATTTGACTTGATGATAGCCTTGCATCCAGAACAACTTGCTTGTCAATGTGATGACCGTTGAATCAATGGGAAACAGCATCTGTGCTGTCGCTGGATTTTTTTGTTTTAGCTGTCTTATGAGCTCAGCGTAGATGCGACAAAAGTGTTCATCCTGTCGAGTCTTGCAGGCTTTAGAAAAGGTGGAAATATCAACCTTGATTCCTGCTTTGTTGAGACGATAAAACAGGCTTCTCATGCTCGTTAAACCCTGGTCTAAAACGAAGGTCAACCAGATTTCAAAGAATAAGCGAGAGTTCAAAACAGGATAGTTATGTGGGCACAACTGCTTGAGTATCGGTTTGACAAGCGCAGGAAATGACACTAGCATCTTAAACATTGTTTTTGTTTGCTGGGGGCTAGAATACAATATTCTGCCCCCATTTTTTGTATGTTGAGCTATCTTTCAACACTTCTGTTCTAGAGCAACTTCTACGCCTGGAAACTTTTGCATTTGACGTTTGCATTTGACGTTTGCATTTGATGTTTTGAGCAGACTAGGGCAAGTCTTGAACACGAGCCATCGGCCTAGAAGTGGGCTTTGTAGTGGGCTTCGTTGCTTACCGAGCCATTTCAATACTTTTGGCGATCGCCACACATCGCTATCACGTTTTAAGGTGTATCTTTTTAAGGTGTATCTTAGGTTGGATCACCAGAATCCAAACTTTGTAGCGCTAGCTACGGAAGCATACGGAATAACCGCATACTTTTAGCTCTGAGGTTGAATGGAATAGATTCAGACCTTTGGGTGGACGCTGCCTTTTTGCTTTTGCATCCATGTCCACTCAGAACATTCAATCTACATAGCTTGCATGGTTCACATTGGCATGGCTGCGTTATTGGCTTAGACCGTTGATTGGTGCTTGATTTGCACTGTTGCGATCCGCTTGAACAATGTGTTGAAAATGTCCCGACCGTGGACTTGATACAGACTTGATACAGATGGTGATAGTGTGACGCAAGGTTTTGTGACGCAAGATTTATTGATTGGAGGCGATCGCCTACCCGCTGACTCAGGGCAATATACCGAACTCATCGACCCCGCCACAGGTGATGCCTGGATCAAAGTCGCCGCTGCCGCAGCCGATGATGTCGATCGGGCCGTGCAGGTTGCCGACCAAGTGCGATCGCCCTGGCGCAGAGTCAATAGCCGCGATCGCACCCAACTGTTGCTGAAGCTGGCGACCCTCATCCGCGAAAATTTGGAACCGCTGGCCCAACTGGAAAGCCGCAACGTCGGCAAGCCCATCCGCGATGCCCGCGACGAGGTGAACCTGGCCGCAGACTGCTTCGAGTATTACGCCGGGGTAGTGAATAAGATCGGCGGACAGACAACTCCTGTGGCTGCGGCGGGCACCCATCTAACCTTTCGAGAACCCATCGGCGTGTGTGGGCTGATTGCGCCGTGGAACTTTCCCATCGCCATCACCGCCTGGAAGGTCGCGCCTGCCCTAGCAATGGGCAATCCAGTGGTGCTAAAGCCTGCAACCCAAACGCCGCTCACAGCGCTGCGGTTGGGCGAACTGGCCCTAGAAGCAGGCATTCCGCCCGGTGTGTTTAACGTGGTTCCTGGTGCGGGATCGGTGGCAGGCGAGGCGCTGCTGCGGCATCCGCTAGTGCGAAAGATCTCCTTCACTGGCTCGACTGAAATTGGAATGCACGTCATGCGGACTGCGGCAGACGATCTCAAGCGCGTGACGCTGGAACTGGGCGGCAAGTCGGCGAATCTGGTGTTTGCCGATGCGGATCTGGATTTGGCGGTTCCCAAGGTAATGTGGAGCGTGCTGGGCAATGCCGGGCAGGACTGCTGTGCGCGATCGCGCCTGTTGATTCAGCGCCCGGTTTACGACGAGTTTTTGCATTGCCTGACGCAGCAATTCCAGGCGCTCCGAATTGGCCCACCGCTCGACGAATCGACGGAAATTGGTACGCTGATTTCTACCCAGCAGCGCGATCGCGTGTTGGATTATATCACGCTGGGGCAGCAGGAAGGCGCAACCTTGCTCTGCGGCGGCACAGTGCCCACCGAATCCCCGCTCGACCGGGGCGCGTACCTCACGCCTGCCCTCTTTGCCCACGCCACGCCCAATATGCGAATTGCCCAGGAAGAAATCTTTGGCCCAGTTCTCTGTGCTATCCCGTTTGACACCGAGGAAGAAGCCGTGGCGATCGCCAACACCAGTCTCTACGGACTCTCTGGCTCTATCTGGACCCGCGACATTGGCCGCGCCCTCCGCATTGCCCGCGCCATCGAAACGGGCGTTCTCTCCATCAACACGGGCCACAGCGTCCACCTGGAAGCCCCCTTCGGTGGCGTGAAGCACAGCGGCATCGGTCGCGAACTGGGACTCGCCGTGTTAGATCATTACAGTGAGTGGAAGAGTATCTTCATTGCAGAGTGATGGAGCGTCCGTCTCTTTGTCACTTCTCTAGCCCAACACTCCCCATTCTTTAATCCTTCTATTTTGTATTCCTTTATGTATTCTTCTTCTCGTGGACGATTGACCGTCGAAATGCTGACGCAGCTTGTTCAGGATGAGCAGATTGAAACCATCCTCACCGTGTTTCCAGACCTCTATGGACGGCTGATCGGCAAGCGGATCACGGGCGATTTTTTCGTGAACGACGTGCTGCAAGATGGCGTTCACGCCTGCGATTATTTGCTGGCCTGCGACATGGAAATGGACCCGGTTCCGGGATACAGCTTCACCAGTTGGGCCAGTGGCTATGGCGACTTTCGCATGATTCCTGATCTGAGTACGCTACGAGTTGCGTCTTGGCTAAAGAAAACGGCGATCGTGCTGTGCGATGTTTACAACGAAGAAGAGGATGCGCGGGTTGAGATTGCGCCGCGCAGCCTGCTGAAGACGCAGGTAGAACGGGCCAAGTCGCTGGGCTATGTTGCTAAAGGGGCTTCGGAACTGGAGCTATACGTCTTTGCCGATTCCTACGAAACCGCACGGCAAAAGAACTATCATGACCTTCAGCCCATCGGCAGCTACATTGAGGATTATCATATTTTCCAGGGCACCAAGGAAGAGTTTCTCATTGGCTCAATCCGCAAGCATTTGGAGCGATCGGGAATTCCTGTCGAGTTCTCGAAGGGCGAATGGGGGCCGGGGCAGCAGGAGATTAACTTACGCTACGCAGATTTTTTGGAAATGTGCGATCGCCACATTCTCTACAAGCACGCCGCCAAGGAAATTGCCTGGCAAAGCAACGTCGCCGTTACGTTCATGTCCAAGTGGGACGAGCGCTACGCCGGGTCGAGTATGCACCTACACGCCAGCTTGTGGGATCAGGAAGGTAAGATAGCGCTGTTCCCCGGTAAGGAAGCCTTCGGCCCGGTGCATAGTTCGCCGCTGTTTCGCTGGTTCCTCGGCGGCTGGATGGCGCATATCCGCGAAATCTTCCCGTTCTACGCGCCCTATCCCACATCCTACAAGCGCTACGTAGCGGGTTCCTTTGCGCCAACGGGCATTGCCTGGTCCTATGACAACCGCACAGCGGGCTTTCGCATTTTGGGACATGGCCCCTCGCTGCGGCTAGAGTGTCGCGCACCGGGAGCCGATGCCAATCCTTATCTTGCCTTTGCTGCTACCCTCGCTGCTGGACTCGACGGCATCAAAAACCAGATCGAGCCGCCGCCGATGTTTGAGGGCGATGTGTACGAGGCACGGGATTTGCCGCAGGTGCCCCACAGCCTGAATGAGTCCATTCACGAACTGGAAAAGAGCCAGTGGGCGCGGGACACCTTTGGCGAAGCCACGATTGACCACTATCTGCACTTCTTCAAAACTGAGCAGCGCAAATTCGATGAAGTGGTGACGAGTTGGGAGCGGGCCCGCTATTTTGAACGGGCCTGATCCCCCTCTAATCCCCCGTCGATCAGCGAACGCCTAGCACCTGCTTTGCCCGGTTCAGGTATCTTTGGCGATCGGCCAGACCGTTGCGCCCGCCGTTTACCACGCGGGTTACAGCAATCAGGTCATCGCGGTCAGCATGTTGGTTGATGTTGCGGGTTTGCCAGAACCACCCGGCGGCAGTGACGGCATACTGCGGCGACGCAACCAAATCGGGGTTTGCTACAAAATCGACCCCCATTGCCCTGGAAAACTGAGCATAGTTGGAGCGACCCGTTAGCTGAATTACGCCGCGCCCCATATAGCGTGCGCCATCGCCCGGTTGCGTGTTGCCGAGATTTCGCGCTAGGCTCGACGGCGGCTCGTAGCGGCGCTGGGCATCTGTCGGGCCCCAGATTTCGCGCAGATAGCGGAATCCCCCGCTTTCGTGCAACACCTGACCAAAGAAATGGGCCATTCGCAGGGGAGTGTTGATTTCAAACCGCTCGAAGGTGGCGTTGATGCCGGGGGTCATGGCAGTTACGCGATCGCGCAATTGGCTAGAGCCGATGATCTGCAAAATCTGATCTGTCGTAACGAATTGCCGTTTTGCGGGGGGATAGTTGGCCTGGGTATTGGGCGGCGGGGGCTGGGGCGGTGCGTCCTGAGGTAAGATAAATAGCCGCACGTAGGGTAAGGTTCCGGCAGGACGGGCAGGCAAATCGGAGAGCAGTCGGATAAACGAGTCGATTTCTTCATCCAGCGCGTGTAGCTCTGGCTGTTTCATCAGCAGATCTCGCAGGCGATCGCTCCCCCCATCTCGATAATGGGCCATAGTGAACGTTGTGCCATAGATGCCGTGATAGGGATGGGCACTGGCAGGCGCAGGCGGCAACCCCGTGAGCTGACGAATCGCCCGATCTAGGAACCGATCGGCATCGTGGGGCTGGGGTGGCAATTGCAGCAGAAGCTGCTCAAAGCGACTAATTCCGTAATCTCGATATGTCCTAAGTTTTGCGCTATCAAGCGTAGGCGCAGGACTGGCAGCGCTACTGGGCGCGGAATTGGTCGCATTATTAACCGAAGCATTAGTCATGGCGATTTCCCTGATTCTGAAGTGATGACAACACAGCGTGCGATCGCGCTGACTGGGGCAAAACTGAACGAGCGATCGCGGCAGCGCGTTTTGATTAGCAGATGCGTGCTGAATGACTTAGTTTAGAATGCCCAAACTCACGTCCGCAGCACAACGACCCGCTATGAAATCCGTCTTCACACGGCAATCTTGTGTTTAAGCGGTCAAGTCAATCTGGAAAATCCTACAGCCAACAGCAATCTGCCTGGTCAAACAAGCTGCCTGGTCAATCCTGAATCGCAAACTCGAACCTGTGAAACGGCACTTTGAAGTGGTGAAATGGTGTGAAACGGTGTCCAGAGCGTGTTGTGCCGTCTTGCCAGATACTTCACGCTCTGGCCGTAGAATTCCAGACAAAGACTCGACCCGTTTCCCAACTGGCTAGAAATCGGTCAGAAATTGCCTAAAAAACTGGCTACAAACCAGATGCAAGAAGGCCAACTCCAGCCAATAAACGCAGACTCAGTGGACACAACTGGACTCGAACCAGTGACCCCCACGATGTCAACGTGGTGCTCTAACCAACTGAGCTATGCGTCCTGAACAGTCTACTAATATAGCAGCCTTGGGCGATCGCATCAAGCTTTTTGTCCCCAATTTTATAGAACGCTGGCTGAAATGCTTTTTCTGCCTGGGGTTCACGCTTTGCCGTCCCACTGCTGCTTCATCCGCTCGATGCGCTCTAGCAGGCTCTCGTTCGACAGGCGCGAGTTGAGCCGCTCCACCAGCAGCGGAAAGGCAAAGGGCGACGGGCGCTTGGTGGTTTGCCACACCAGAGAGAGCGATCGCACTCTATCCAGCGTTTTGGCCAGCCGATGCACCTCCAGCTGATCAGTGAGGACTTCTTGCTCTGCCTGCTTCAGCAGCAAGTTGTCCGGTTCATATTTGGAAAACACTTCGTAAATCAGCGACGAACTGACCTGGAGTTGCCCTGCCGTCTTTTTGGCAGAGGGATAGCCCTTGAACACCAGCCCAGCAATCTGGGCAATGCCGCGAAACTTGCGGGCAGTGAGTTCCGACAGGTTGAGGCTGGCGCGGATGTCGGCTTCCAGATTTTCCAGGCTAAAGAAGTCTTCGGAAAACAGGTCTTGAAACGGATAGTCCTTAGGCGCGAGGATTTCAAACCCGTAATCATTCACGGAAATCGTAAACGTCGCCTGCTTTTGTCGCGCAAACCGATAGCCCCACAAAAAGCCCAGCCCCTCATGCACAAAGCGCCCTTCAAAGGGATAAACATAAAGATGCTGTCCTTCGCGGGTCTTGCAGGTTTCAATCAGCAACTCGGTTGCGGCGGGCAAATGGGATATGCGCTGCTGGGCAGACAGAATTGGTTTCAAGCAGATCAGTTCCAGATTCGTGCTTGCATCCTGACTCCGTTCAATTTCACGTCTCAGGTGCATACTCAGCGTGTCAGATATTGCGAGATTTCCGCCACCCCAGGTGGGTGTTACGGTAGATTTCTTGCTTGTGCTTTTGACATACACCACCATATCTTTCATCTGAAAAAACTCAAGCTGTCGCCCTGCAAAAAAGAACACGTCGCCCTTTTGCAGCTTGGATGCAAAGTTTTCCTCAATCGTGCCAATCTTGCGGCGATTGGTGTACTGAATCTGTACCGACTGGTTCGAGATAATTGTTCCGATACCCATGCGGTGCATCCGGGAAATTTGCAGGTCGGTGACACGATAGCGGTCATCCTCCAGCGTGATTTTTCTGTACCTTGGATAGGCGCTGAGTGACTTCCCACCCTTTTCCAAAAAGTCGAGTATCCAAGTAAATTCGGCATCCGTTAAGCGTTCGTAGGATAATGTTTTGCGAATGGTGGAGAGCGTGTCGGCAGGCGTAAAACCATCTCCACAGGCCAGGGTGACTAAGTGCTGAATTAGCACGTCGTAGGGCTTGTGGAGCGGGCGGCGCACTTCGATATCGCCCTGGGCCAGTCCATTGCGAAAAGCAGAAATTTCCAATAGCTCCAGCGAGTTGGTCGGCAGGAAGAAAATCTCGGACGTGCCTGCGGGGACGTGGGCCGATCGCCCGGCCCGTTGCAATAGCCGAGCCAGGTTTTTGGCGCTGCCAATTTGCACGACTCGCTCTACGGGCTGAAAGTCTACGCCCAAATCCAAGGACGAGGTGCAGACGACCCACTTGATGGCCCCGGTTTTCACGGCTGCTTCGATCGCCTCTCGTTCTTGCACGTCGATGGAGCCGTGGTGCAGCGCAATGCGATCGCCCTCTTCGGGCAGGGCAAACGTGAGCGCCTGATACCACTTTTCTGCCTGGGCGCGGGTGTTGGTGAAAATCAGCGTGGAGGTTTCGATATCTAGTGCGTCTACGAGTTCCTGAAACATTCGCAGGCCCAAATGCCCCGCCCAGGGAAAGGTGTCTACCGAGTCGGGCAAGATACTGCGAATGATCGTTTGCCGCTGGAGGTTGGTTTGAATCACCACGGGTTCGATATCCAGCCCCACGGCGACTTGGGCAGCTTCCTGAATATTGCCTAGCGTGGCCGACAGGGCCCAGGTTTGCAGCGACGGGCGCAATTGACGCAGTGCCGAAAGGCAGAGTTCGGTTTGGGTGCCTCGTTTGGAACTAAGCAACTCATGCCACTCGTCCAAAATCACCGCCCGCAGATTGCCAAAAAGCGTCTCCGCACCGGCATAGGACAGCATCAGAGCAAGCGATTCTGGCGTGGTGATCAGGATCTGCGGCATCTTTTTGAGCTGGCGGGCTTTGCGGCTGGCGCTGGTGTCGCCCGTGCGCGACTCGACCCGCAGATCCCAGCCCATGTCTTCGATGGGGCGGCGGATGGATTGCTCGATGTCGCGGGAGAGCGATCGCAGCGGGGTCAGGTATAGCAGTTGCAGCCCTGGTTTGGGGTCGTGCAGCATAGCGGCGATCGCCCCCATGACCGCCGCATAGGTTTTGCCAGACCCGGTGGGCACCTGCACCAGCCCGCTGCGCCCCGCCAGAAACGCCTCCCAGGTTTTCTGCTGAAACGGCAATGGCTCCCAGCCCTGCCGCTGAAACCATTCGACGACAGGTGCAAGGCTGGACGTGCTGGGAGGGGCAGAACTAGGCGGCGATCGCCTCTTCATAGGTCACAAAATGGGGCATAAACAGCATACTTTTGGCTCCACAACGGAACGCTTTTGTCCATCGAGAATTGCCTCAAACGGCTTGCCTGCATCCGATGCCTAAATCTGGATCACCCTTGACCGGATCATAAATCACAGGCAATCTTAAACCTTAAATCGTTTGGCAAATTGCTGTGTAGCCGTTCTATGTAGCCGTCCTATGCAGTGATTTTCACTCTTTATTGGTACTTAGAGACGGTATTTAGGGATGGTATTTAGAGCATCCTTTGCTAACCATAGCAGGCAACCGTCAGACTCTATTCCTTGCGTCTTCAGTAATTACACGCTGATTCTCACTGTAATTTTTCTATGAAGCACATAATTAACCGTGAGTCTCAGGACGCTAGGCCTCTACTGAAAGATAGATAGTCAGAATATGAGTTTAGGAGCAGTTTATACAAAATTGTCCTGTCTGTTTCTCGAAGTGTTCTATCACGGCAAGTGCTTTCTATCGTTTATCGCGATCTCTTTGAGACTGAGTGACTAAATAATTGTGAATTTGCTAGCCGCTAGCCTTGCCGTAAGTTCATCTGGTTCGCTTCCTTAGAGGATGTTTGAAAAGTCCTACTGTTTGTAGCAAAGCGTGCAAGATCCCCCTAAATCCCCCTTAAAAAGGGGGACTTTAAGGCGGTTTCCCCCCTTTTTAAGGAGGGCTAGGGGGGATCTCTGAGTGCTTAACATTACAGGCGATACCTTTTCAAACACCCTCTAAAGATTGCTCAGAGGATGTTTGAAAAGTCCTACTGTTTGTAGCAAAGCGTGCAAGATCCCCCTAAATCCCCCTTAAAAAGGGGGACTTTAAGGCGGTTTCCCCCTTTTTAAGGGGGGCTAGGGGGGAGCTCTGAGTGCTTAACATTACAGGCGATACCTTTCCAAACACCCTCTTAGAGCAGCTCCCATCGCGTCGAAGCGAGCAAGCCAAGCCGTTTTCCGATCAAAATACGCTCGCCTGCATCCCCGCCTCCTCCTGATTCCTCGATCAAGCGGGTGCATTGTCGAGACGTTTGGTGCATTCTACCGCCCTCTTTCCTGTCGCTTGTTCTTAGCACTGATTTTTACACAGTTTGCATCTGTGTAACCTTGCGTCTCTGCGGTTGCAGAGCGGCAGATCGTGCTGCCTCAGGTTTGGCCTGCTTTCAGGTACAGTTCTGTCGATTTGGGCTATTCATTCACCTGCTGTTTCATCCTTGCTTAGGAGCGCTCATAGCCATGTCCGCAGTTTGTCTTCCCTCCCCGGTTTCTAGATTGTCCTCGTCTGCTTTAACCCATTCAACTCAACAAGTCCTGTCGGTTCCCAAAAGCGCCTGCACACTCGTCGTGTTTGACCGAGGCATTGCGGATCTGGGAACGCTGGTGGCGGGTGTGTCGGACGCTGCGGGCGTGCTGGTGCTGGACGCTCAGCAAGATGCGATCGCGCAAATTACGGCAGTTCTGACCCAGTATCCACAGATTGACCAAGTTCATCTCGTGACTCACGGCAGCGAGGGCTGTCTGCAACTAGGCGATCGCCCCCTCTCTCTGGAAACCCTCGACCGCTACGCCTGGGAACTACAGTCCTGGTTTTCTGCTGCAAACGCGCCGAGGCTAATCCTCTACGGCTGTCGCGTGGCAGCAGGCGAAACCGGGGCAGAGTTTCTGCAAAAGCTGCACCAACTGACTGGAGCCACAATCATCGCCTCCACCACCGACACGGGAAGCCTATCCCTGGGCGGCAACTGGGAACTGGAGATGCAGGTTGGCCCCGGTTCCTATCAGCCTGTGTTTTCTGAAGGGGCGATCGCCCGATTTTCTGGCATTCTCTCCCCTGTCCAGTTCAACCTTTCCGGCGTGCTGAACCGCGATGTCATTGCCAATACGGGGGACAGCATTCAAGACTCAATAGACAACCAAACCAACGTCATGATAACCCAGTCCGTTGCCACTGCCATTGGCGGGGCAAATGGTCAGGGCTTACCCGACAACGGCTTCTTCGCAGCCAATGCCTTTCGCCCCAATATGCAGCTCGCTTATAGCAACACCAACAACGGCAACAACGTTTGGTTTGCTACGGCCAATGGGCAGAGCATGAACTTTGCAGTTCCACCTGGTCAATATAGCGAAGTTCACATCGCCGTCTTGTCCACAGAAGGGGCATCCTCCATGCGGCTGACCTTTCACTACAGCGATGGCACCACGCAAACCACTGGCAGCATCACGATTCCCGACTGGTTCGACGAAATTACTGAATCTGCCTCGCTGTACTACATGATCAACGGCATGGATCGGGCCCACAATACCGCAGGCACACTCTTTGAGGATGCCAACAATCCAGCCGTCTTTGGAGCACGCTTCCTTCCTAACACGGGCAAAACGCTGCAAAGCGTCACCGTTGAGAAAGTTGGTACGACAGGCTACCTCAACGTTATGGGCGCAACTGGCGTGGTTAACAACCTGCCCACAAACGTTAACCTCAGCAGCACCAGTGTTAATGAAAATGTCGCCGCTGGCTTCACAGTGGGTGGACTGAGTACCGTTGACCCCGACGCAGGTAATACTCACACCTACAGCCTCGTAGCAGGTGCGGGAGACACCGATAACGCTACTTTCAGCATTGTCGGCAACCAGCTTCGGATCAACACCCCACCCGACTTTGAAACCAAGAGCAGCTACAGCATCCGAGTTCGCACGACCGATCAAGGTGGGCTGTTCTTTGAGCGCGTCTTCACTATCAACGTGAACGACGTGAACGAAACGCCGACCAACCTGACGCTAAGCAACACCACACGAGATGAAAACATTCCTGCCAATTCTCTAATTGGCAACTTCGGTACCGTTGACCCCGACACAGGCAATACCCACACCTACAGCTTGGTGGCGGGTGCGGGAGATACCGATAACGCTGCCTTCACGATCGTCGGCAACGAACTGCGGATCAATGCCTCCCCCGACTTTGAAACCAAGAGCAGCTATAGCATTCGGGTTCGCACGACGGATCAGGGCGGATTATTCACCGAGCGCGTGTTCACGGTCAACATCAACAACCTGGAAGAAGCGCCGACCAATCTGCAACTCAGCAGCAATGACCTGTTGGAAAACGTCCCTGCCGATACTGTCGTCGGCACACTGAGTACGATTGATCCCGACGTTGGAGACACCCATACCTACGACTTGGTCAGCGGCACAGGCGATGAAGACAATGCCGCGTTCACGATTGTCGGCAATGAGCTGCGGATCAATGCCTCGCCCGACTTTGAAACCAAGAACAGCTACAGCATCCGGGTTCGCACGACCGACCAGACCGGGCTGTTCTTTGACCGCGTTTTGACGGTTTATATCAACAATGCGAACGAGGCTCCGACAGATATCATCCTGAGCAGCACCAGTGTTGAAGAAAACGTGGTGCCAGATACGGTAGTGGCCGCGCTCAGCGCCGTAGACCCAGATGCAGAGGACGAGCACACCTATCTGCTGGTGGCAGGTGCAGGCGACAACGACAACGCCGCCTTTGCTCTGGAGGGCAACGAGCTGCGAATCAACGAGATGCCAGACTTTGAAGCCAAGTCGGTGTATCGAGTTCGGATTCGCGCCGTCGATCGCGATGGGCTGTTCTATGAAAAAGCTGTTCAGATCAACATCACGGATGTGGATGAGTCGGGCAATGCGCCGCCGACCAGCATTAGCCTCAGCACCGCCAGCCTTGATGAAAACGTTCCTGCCAATACCGTCGTGGGCACGTTTTCGACGGTCGATCCCAACCCTGGCGACGTGCATACCTACAGTCTGGTAAATGGGGTCGGCTCGACGGATAACGCCGCGTTTACAATTGTCGGCAATCAGCTCCGAATTAACGTATCGCCCGACTTTGAGGCGAAGCCCAGATACAACATCCGCGTGCGATCGCGCGACCAGAGTGGTGGCATTTTTGAGCGGCAGATGGTGATCACGGTTAACAACGTGAACGAAACCCCGACCGCCATCAACCTCAGCACGACGAACATCAATGAGAACCTTCCTGCGAACAGCGCTGTTGCAATTCTCAGCACAGTCGATTCCGATGCAGGAAACACGCATGCCTATACGCTAGTGAGCGGCGAAGGTGACACTGACAATGCTGCATTTAGCATTGTAGGTAACCAGCTTCGGATCAATACTTCACCTGACTTTGAGACCAAGAATAGCTACAGCATTCGTCTTCGTTCAACCGACCAGGGTGGATTGTTCACCGAACGCACGGTCAATATCGGCATCAACAACGTCAACGAAGTGCCGACTCAACTGGAGTTCAGCGCTACGAACGTGAATGAGAACGTGCCCGCGAATAGTGTGATCGGCACGTTCACCACCACCGATCCCGATGCAGGCAATACCCACACCTACACGCTGGTATCAGGCGCTGGCTCGGCTGACAATGCTGCCTTCACCATCGTTGGCAACCAGCTCCGCATCCGCAACGCACCCGATTTTGAAACCAAGCCGAACTACACGATTCGCGTCCGCACGACAGATCAGGGCGGGCAGTTCTTTGAGCGGCAGTTTAGTATTACCGTCAACGACCTGAACGAAGCGCCCACCAGCATCACCCTCAGCAACAACGCTGTGCGAGAAAACGATGCTGGCGTGGTGATTGGCCGCCTGACGGTTGCCGATCAAGATCGCAACCAAACTCATAGCTTTACGGTTAGCGATCAGCGCTTTGAAGTAGTGAATGGGCAACTGAAGCTGAAGTTTGGACAGAGCATCGATTTTGAACAGGAAAAGCAGGTCAATCTCAGCATCACGGCCTTTGACAACGGGTCGCCCAGCCTCAGCCGCACCCAGAGCTTCACGATCAACGTGCAGGATGTGCCAGAAATTGATGTGGAGAAGTTCCGCTCTGGCGTGACGGGGGCGCTGACCCAGCTCGCTGTGGTGCTGGACAACGACCTGGCGCGGAGTTCTCTGCCGATTCTGGGAACGCTGAGCGATCGCTACGTTCCTGCGTTCCTGAGGAACCTGACCAGCACCTTGGTCAGCGGCATGGCTAATGAGGAGCAACTCACGGTCGGCGAGTTCCAAAACCGCATCAGTCGGAATCTGCCGGGTATTCGAGTGCTGACCGACTTCAGTCAGGCGAAGCAGTTTGAAGTGACGCTAGACATGACCCAGACCTATAACCTAGGTTCCGTCGGGCTGAATAGCAACATGGGCCTGCCAATGCTGAGCATGAGAACCACGGGTTCTGCCAATGCCAGCGTCCTCGGCGGCATGAGGCTGACTTTCGGCTTCCATGATGACTTCGGCTTCTATTTCAACACGAACCCCAGTAAGACTTTCTTTGGGGCAGAACTGACGGCTGCGCTGTCGAATAACTTCAGCGCCCAGGCGACGCTGGGCTTCTTGCAGGCAAGCTTGACCAATGATCTGTCCAATCCTACGCGGGTGACGGGCGGCTTTAAGGCGCTTCTGAAGGACATCGACAATATTCCGGGTGCGCCCAACGATGGCGATCGCCTCACCCTCACCGAGCTGCGGCGACGCAACGCCAATTCCAGCTTCCGTGAACTATTTGGCACCGAATTTGCCATCACGCCAAACCTGGGCATGAAAGCCCGAACAGGCATCGCCAACTTTGAGGGAATGCCCTCCATTAACTTTGATCTGGCGCTCAAGTGGAACGCCTTTACCTACCGCGACGGCCGCAGCTCATCGGGCAGCCCCCAGCTTGAGTTCAACAACGTCACGCTAGATCTAGGTTCCTTCATCTCTGGCTTTGCCCGACCCGTCCTCACTCGCATCGATAACACCATTAGACCCTTCCGGCCGGTCATCAACTTCCTGAATGCTGACACTCGGATTCTCAGCAGTCTGGGTTTGACCGGCCCCTTCGACCAGAACCGCGACGGCCGGGCGACGGTCGTAGAAGTCGTCAGCACCCTCAGCCGCTGGCGCTTTGGGCGTGGTATCGACACTCGGTTTATCGATGCCATTAGCGCTCTAGATGCCGCCATCACTGCCCTCAACCAGCTCACCGCCAGCGACGGCAACTTGGCCATCAACTTTGGCTCCTACAGCATTGGCACTGTAGACACCAATGCGGCACCTAGCAGCCTGTCCCAGAGCAGCCCCCGCACCACTAGAGGGCAAAGCACAAACTCCCTGACCCAGGCTTCGAGCAACTCGCGTGTGCGGAACTTTATCAATGCGCTAAACCGAGTCGAAGGGCTGGGCTTCCCCATTCTGTCTGATCCCAACCAGGCGATTAACCTGCTGCTGGGGCGCACGGCGACGCTGTTCCGCTACGACATGCCCGACCTGGACTTCAACCTCCGCCTGGAGCAGAAGTTCCCCGTGATTTGGCCACTCGAAGGCAGGTTGTTCGGCGATCTCCGCGTGCGAAGCAATCTCGACTTTGGCTATGACACCTTTGGCTTCCAAGAGTGGCAGCGAGCAGGCTACTCCAGTTCTGCTGCCTCCAGGCTGATTGATGGCTTCTATGTCACCGACTTCCCCGGCGACGAAATTACCGTCGATGCGACGATTGGCGCAGGCTTTGGGGTGAACGTGGGTGTGGCCGCAGGACGTATTGACGGGGGTCTGCGAGGCAGGGCAGGCATCGACCTGATCGACGTGGGCGAAAATGCTCGAAATCCAGTTTGGGATTCGGAGTATAGCCGAGTCTGGAACGAGATCAATCGGCAGATTGGCCATATCTCTTTCCTCCGTCCACTCGTTGGCGCACAAACGATTGCAACGCTCAATTCGCGGGGTATTCGCGAGTTTGTTAACCTCAGCGACGGCCGCATCCGCACCACTGAGATTACGTCTCGCCTGAGCAATCCGCTGAGCCTGTTCCAGATTCAGGGCGTGGTGAATGTGTTCCTGGATGCCTATGCGCGGGTTGGGGTGCGGGTTTTTGGCAAGCTGATTGGCAAAGAGTGGCGGAAGAACCTGGCGACGTTTAAGATTATGGAGTTCAGCGTGGGGGGCGGCGCTTCTGTAGGACGGATCAGCCAGAAATATATTTCGGGGGCCACGATCTTCCTGGATGCCAACAACAATGGGGTGCTGGACGAGAACGAGCCTTACACCATCAGCAGCTTCGACGGCTCCTACGAGCTGAAGTTTGCTACCGAACTGTTTGACAAGAATGAAAACGGCGTGATTGACCCCGACGAAGGACAGATCCTGGCGGTGGGCGGCTACGACACCTTCACCAACGAGAAGATGGATGTGCCGCTGTCGGCTCCGGTGGGCTATAGCATGATCACGCCAGTCACCACTATGATTAACGCGCTGGTGCGGATGGGCGATGTGGATGTGGCGACGGTCGCCGCTCAGGTGAAGGCGGCGCTGGGGCTGCCTGAGACGCTGGATCTGGGAACCTTTGACCCGATCATTGCCATGCGCGACGGCGACCCGAACGGGGCCAAGGTGATGGCAGCCCATGTGTCCATCTACACGCTGATGGATCAGGCGGCAACGCTGCTGCGGGGGGCGACGGGGCTATCGGGCGAGATGCTGGCGATGCTGGTGACGGGGGCGATCGCCGATGCGATTGAACCGGGTCAGCCGCTGGATTTGAGCAATAGCTCGGTGGTGGCGAATATCCTGAAGACGACCGTTGGCGCACTGGAAATGGTCAGCCCTGCCCCGGAGCTAGCCAAGGTGACGGCGATCGCCGATCAGGTCGCCACCATCATGGCGGAAGGTGTGCAGCGGCTCCAGGCGGTGCTGGCAAAACCGGGCAATGCGGCGGCGCTGCTGCGGGAAGTTAGCGAACTCCAGGGCTTCCTGGTCAACAACACCTCGAAGGATCTGGCGGCTGCGATCCTGGGTACGAAGACCATCGATCAGGTGCTAGATGCCAATACCGGCGATGGGCTGCTGGCCGGGCTGAAGCGCCGCGAAGCCATGAAAAACCGAGCGACCCTTCCAGGCACCAACGAAATCGACTTCCTCAAGGGCACCAACCAGAGCGAAATTTTGGTGGGTCTGAAGAAGGGCGATCGCATCCGGGCACTGGGCGGCGACGACATGGTGGCCGGCGACTCGGGCAACGACTGGCTGCACGGCGGCAACGGCAACGACACGCTGAACGGCGGGCAGGACGACGACACCCTGATCGGCGGCGCGGGCGATGACGTGCTGATTGGGCGCAGCGGCAAAGACACGCTGATCGGCGGCAGAGGTCGCGACACCTTCCAGCTTGCCGCCAACAAGAAGGGCAGCAACCGTATCCGCGACTTCAAGGCCGCAGAAGACCGCATCGAAATCACGCTGGGTCGAGAGTTTGCAGAGCTGCCCATTGGCAAAGGTATCAGCGCCGAGCAGTTCCGCCTGGGCAGCAAGGCAGCGACCGAAACCGAGCGGTTTGTCTATAACCAAAAGACCGGAGCGCTGTTCTTTGACCTCGACGGCAGCGGCGCGGGTCAGCAGGTGAAGATTGCTCAACTCAACGCTGGCGCGTCTCTGACCCATGCTCAAATCTCGATTGCTTAAGTAAGGCGTGATGGGTGACAGGGCAATGAAATGCTAGTGTAAGCCACACGGCTTCGTTTAGACTCATCGAGGGTGTTTCCTGCGGGACGGCCCTCGATTTTTTTTGCGTTAAACCATGCTCCTAGACTTGCCAAATTCAATTCGCCTGATTGCCACCGACATGGATGGGACGCTGACCCGCCGGGGCAAGTTTACGCCGCTGCTGCTGCAAGCGCTGGAAGTCCTGCAATCGGCAGGCATTCCAGTGGTGATAGTGACGGGGCGATCGGCGGGCTGGGTGCAGGGCGTGGTGTCGTATCTGCCCGTAGCGGGGGCGATCGCCGAAAATGGCGGCGTGTTTCTTCCCGGAGACACCGAGCCGGAGTTCCTGGTTCATGTGCCTGATCTGGCCGATCATCGGCGATCGCTGGCCGATCTCTTTCACGACCTTCAAAACACGTTTCCCAAAATCCAGGAAGCCCCCGACAACCGCTTCCGGCTGACGGACTGGACGTTTGATGTGCGGGGCTTGTCGGCAGCGGATTTGCAAACGATGGGCGATCGCTGCCAGGACGCGGGCTGGGGCTTTACCTACAGCACCGTGCAGTGCCATATCAAGCCTGCTGCTCAGGACAAAGCCAGCGCCTTAGAACAAGTTTTGCAGCGGCACTTTCCCCGCATCTTGCCCGCGCAACTGGTGACCGTGGGTGATAGCCCGAATGACGAGAGCCTGTTCGACAAAAGCCGCTTTCCCTATTCCGTCGGCGTGGGCAATGTGCGCCATTATCTCGATCGGCTGAGCTACAGGCCCCACACGATGACGGAGGCTGAAGAAGTGGCTGGTTTTTGGGAACTCACTCAGCAAATCCTGGGTCGCTCGTGATCGAGTGGTGCATAACCGGGTTTGCGATCGCCCACTGCTTTTGCGGTAAACTGTCGTACCAAGGCAAAGACTGTCACACCAAGGTATAAACTGTCGTACTAAGGCAACCTGTAGGCAAACTGTAGACAAGCTGCGAGTTCATCCCATTCTTGCTTATGAACCCAACTCAAAAACGCTTTTTAACTTGGCTGGGCTGCTCTGGTGCAGTGGCGCTGGGGCTGGTCTTGCCAAAGCCGCTGCTGGCACAAACGGTGCCCATTCGAGAACTGATTTTCTCCAGCACACAGACGGGTGAGATGGTTCCGCCGGACGACTTGGACTGCGGCTGTACGGGATTAGGCGATGGGCTGGCGGTGCTGACTGGCTCAGACGCAGAGGGCGACATGGCGATCGCCCTGCGCGGTTGCGACTGTGCTGGATGCCGCTTTATTGCCCGCCAGGAGATGCAGCGCCAGTTGCAGGCGAGTATCTCGATTCCGGTGCAACGGGTGGAGTAGTTTTCTGGAGTGCGTTGCTGAATTAACCAGCAGGATTAACTAGCGGGATCAGCCAACGGGTGGGAAGCCTGGGTCGCATCCAAGCTCGCCGCTAGCTAGCCCTGCTGCAAAATGTTGGCGATCGCCGCCTTCACATCTGAATACTGATACGCAAAACCAGCCTCCTGCGTGCGCTTGGGGAGAACCTGCTGACCCTCCAGCACGACTTGGGCCGCGTCTCCCAGCAGGGCTTCTAGCGCAAAGGCAGGCACAGGCAGCCAGGAGGGGCGACCCATCACCTGGCCAAGCGTTTGGCAAAATTCCGCCATCCGCACCGGGTTGGGGGCCGTGGCGTTATACACTCCCGACAGGCTGGAATCGGTCAGAGCCTTCAGGATCAGGTTCACCAGATCTTCCCGGTGAATCCAGGAAAACCACTGACGGCCCGTGCCCAGCGGCCCACCCGCAAACAGACGAAAGGGCGTGAGCATTTTACCCAGTGCGCCGCCCATGCCCAGGACAATTCCCGTTCGCAGGATCACGACTCGCGTACCGCTGGTCTGGGCCGATTCCGCAGCGGCCTCCCACGCCTGACACACCTGCGCCAAAAAGTCATCGCCAGGGGCGCTGCTTTCGTCGAAGGTGGCGGTTTCGCTGGTGCCGTAGTAGCCGATGGCAGAGGCGTTAACCAAGACGCTGGGCTTGGGGCTTGCCTGGGCGATCGCCTCTACAATCTTCTCTGTTCCTACCTTGCGGCTATCGAGAATTTCCTGCTTGCGCTCCGGGGTCCAGCGCTCGTCGGCAATGCCCGCGCCCGCCAAATTCACCACGCCATCGCAGCCGGAAAGCACCTGCTGCCACTCGCCCGACTCCAGCGGCGTGTATTCCACCACGTCCACATTGGGGAACGCCGCCTGGGGAAAAACGCGATCGCCGTGTGCTTTGCTGCGGGTCAGCGCGATGACGCGATGCCCCTCTTCGAGCAACCGTTCAACTAGCCGCGTTCCTACAAATCCGGTCGCCCCGGTCACTGCAATTTTCACGATGCCTCCTCTGCCGAGGGTGTGCGGAAGTTCTGTTGGGTCCCACGCGCCATCGGGTTCGCTACGATTCTTAGTATATCGGCGTATATCAGCAGTATATTGGCCTGGGTTCGTTGAGCAGAACCCGTTGTCAGAATCACACGAAGGGCTGAATGGCTTTGCGAGACAGCGCAACATTGAGAACCCCAGCGGCGATCGCCAGCATCAGCGCACTCTCGCCACCCAGCAGCAGCAGCAGCGTCGGGTTGCCATGCAGCGTCCAGCCCGTCTCAAGCTGCGCCAACCCCCGCACCAGCGCAAAGGCCAGCACCGCGCCCGCGCTGAGGTGAGGATTTTCGCCCTGGCGCACCACGTAGCGATAGGTCACGCCAAACAGCAAGCCCGCCAGCATTGCATGGGCCAGGTGCAAACCAATCGACCAGTTGAGCGAAAAGACCGTCAGCGCGTTCCAGCGAGTGGCAAGCACCGTGTTGGCGATCGCCCCTACCAGCACCACCGTCCCGCAAACCAGGGCACTCAGTCCCCCAGCCTTAATCGACTCGATCCGCTCTGCCTGAAGCCGTTCCACCGTCTGCTCAATATCCCGAACAAATACCCGAACAAATACACAAAATAAATGCACAAAAAGACCCGGAGACCACGCCTACTACAAGCATCCCGTATTGCTGCTACCTTCCGGTCCTGACAAGGTTTGGGCGTTGTAGTCGCGTGGATCCAGGTCTTCTCCACAATAACACGGCGCTGGGGGACAGGGATCAGGGCCAGGCTTCAAGTCGCTAGAACTGTCAGTCAGCCAGATGACAGTCAGCCAGATGACAGTCAGCCAGATGACACATCAGCGGCCAGCTTCCAGCCTTCACTCCCAGCCGCAAACCCTTCCCTCACAAGATCTGCGACAGGAACTTTTGCGTCCGTTCTTCCTTGGGATTGTTGAAAAAGGTTTCGGGTGTGCCTTCTTCCACTAGCAGCCCGTCCGCCATCAGCACCACGCGATCGGCCACCTCGCGGGCAAAGCCGACTTCGTGGGTCACGCAGACCATCGTCATTCCCGACCGGGCCAGCGTCCGCATCACGTCCAGCACTTCGCGCACCATTTCTGGGTCGAGGGCGCTAGTGGGTTCGTCAAACAGCATGATTTTTGGCTCCATCGCCAGAGCGCGGGCGATCGCCACCCGCTGCTGCTGCCCCCCCGAAAGCTGCCCCGGAAACTTCTTCGCCTGCTCCAAAATGCCCACCCGCTCTAGCAGTTGCAGCGCCTTTTCTTCCGCACGAGCCTTGGGCCAGCGGCGCACCCAAATGGGAGCCAGCATCACGTTTTGCAGCACCGACAGATGGGGGAACAGATTAAACTGCTGAAACACCATTCCCACCTCGCGGCGAATGGCATCGATATTCTTTAGGTCGTGGGACAGGTGAATCCCATCGATGACAATCTTGCCCTTTTGATAGCTTTCCAGCGCGTTGAACGTGCGGATAAAGGTGGACTTGCCCGAACCGGAAGGCCCCATCACCACCACCACTTCGCCTTTTTGCACCGTCAGGCTAACGCCGCGCAGCACATGGAAATTGTTGTCGTACCATTTCTCCACATTTTCAGCCAGGATCACCGGCTCTGAGCCAACATGACCGTTGCCGTTGGTAATTGCGTCCGTGTGATACTGCGTCATTGGGAAACGTCCTAATCAAAATCAAGATTCATAGACTGCAATACAGCACTTTCCTGCGGAATAAGGCACGCCCTGCGCTAAAAACTCAAGGCTGACAGCCTCCTGCGTACCTCACTGGCTTCAAAAACGCTGTAGCTTGAATTGTACTGGTACAGCCGGGCGTTTGTGCAGTGTGATTCGCTACGACACGAAGCAAACCGATGGGCAATCTAAAAGCAATCGCTGCAAGTAGTCACCGCAAGTAATCGCTGCAAGTAGTCACCGCAGTAGTCACCGCAAGTAATCATCGCATCTGAACTGAGGGCAATCGCAGATGACTGAGGGCGATCGCAGATGACTGAGGGCGATCGCCCGCGACTCGTCCCTTGCCCCGATCTCCGCCCCTAGGTAGGAATTCGGCAAAGCGAACAGAAAGCGCTACCATAGGTAAAATTAGCTGTTTCCAAATTAACCGTTTCTTAATCCCAGATTTCCGTCAAGGATCATCAAACGCTTGACTACACTTCTTTCGACCCAGACAGCCCAGTTTCTTGCCCAGCGCTACACCCTGGAAAATGGGCTAACGATTATTCATCAACAGGTTCCCACGCCCGTTGTCACGGTAGACGTGTGGGTGCGGGCGGGGGCGATCGCCGAACCAGAGCCTTGGGCTGGCGTGGCCCATTTCCTGGAACACATGATCTTCAAGGGAACCGAGCAACTGCCGCCGGGATACTTCGATTACGTGATCGAAAACTATGGCGGCGTGACCAACGCGGCAACAAGCCACGACTACGCCCACTTCTTCATCAACACCACAGCCGAATCCCTGCCCGACACGCTGCCCTGTCTGGCAGAACTGCTGCTGCGGGCGGCGATTCCCGATGAAGAGTTTGAGCGGGAGCGGGATGTGGTGCTGGAGGAACTGCGTCAGTCGGAAGACGATCCGGACTGGCTGGGGTTTCAAGCGCTGTCGGAAACAGTCTACCAGACCCATCCCTACGGGCGATCGGTGCTGGGCGATGTGGAACGGCTGATGGCGCTACGCCCAGAGGAAATGCGGTCGTTTCATCGCGCCCACTACCAGCCAGAGCGAATGACCGTGGTCATTGTGGGCAATATCGATGCGGCCTATGCCATTGATCTGGCGCGTCAGGCTTTTTCAGACTTTGCCTCAGCAGTGGAGTTTCCCACCATTCCGATCGAGGCAGAGCCGCCGCTGACAGGTATCCGACGGCAACACCTGCGGCTGCCCCGGCTGGAAACGGCGCGGCTGATGATGGCCTGGGTGGGCCCTGGGGTGGATCAACTCCAAAGTGCCTATGGGCTGGATGTGCTGTCGGTGCTGCTGGCGGGTGGGCGCACGTCGCGTCTGGTGCGAGAACTGCGGGAAGAGCGGCAGTTGGTTCATGACATTGTCAGCAGCTTTTCGCTCCAGCGAGATTCCAGCCTGTTTACAATCACGGCCTGGTTGGAGCCAGAGTATTTGGACGTGGTGGAAGCGATTGTGGGCGATCGCCTCTCGGCCCTCAGCGCTGCGCCCATTCCCGACGCAGAGCTAAACCGAGTGAAGCGGCTCTTGTGCAACGATTACGCTTTTTCCACCGAAACCTCCAGCCAGCTTGCCGGCCTCTACGGCTACTACAACACCATCGCCCAGGCCGAGCTATCCGTCACCTATCCCGATCGCATCCAGAGTCTCCAGGTCGAAGACCTGCACCGTCTTGCCAGTCAGCATCTCTCGCCCTGCCACTATGCCGTGACGACGCTGCGGCCCATTGAGGCTTGATTCAGCGGTCGGGCCAGAGGTTAGGGCAGAGGTTGAGTCAGCGGTCGGGGCCGAGTGGCAAGATCATGGAGTTGCAGAGGAGTAGCGTGACGGAACCGTCTGAGCATCTGTCTGAGCATCTGTCCGAGCCTCCATTCTTGCTTCTACACGCTCTCCCTCTCTTCTCAGCCATCCCTCAACCCTTCATCACTGCCGCACCCCTATGTCCAACTCCACCCTCCAACCCGCAGCGCTCCCCCTCCACCGGACGGTTCTCAGTAACGGTCTGGTCGTGCTGACGACGGAGAATTCGGCGGCTGATATTGTGGCGGCGCGGCTGTTTGTGCGGGTGGGCAGCCGCTACGAAGTGCCAGAGCAGTCGGGCATTTCGCACCTGCTGACTTCGGTTCTGACGAAGGGCACCACGCACAAGTCTTCGATGCAGATTGCGGAACAAATCGAGTCGGTGGGTGCAAGCCTGGGCACGGATTCATCGCCAGATTATTGCCTGCTGAGCCTGAAAACGGTGTCGCGGGATTTTGCCGACATGCTGATACTGGCGGCAGAATTGCTGCGATCGCCCTCTTTTCCCGAATCCGAAGTGGAGCTAGAGCAACGGCTGACCCTCCAGGGCATCCGCTCCATGCAGGAACAGCCCTTTGCGGTGGCGCAAAAGCAACTCCGGCAGGCAATGTATGGCGACCATCCCTACGCGCTACCGGGGCTGGGCACAGAGGAAACCGTGTCGAAACTCAGCCGCGCCGATCTGCTGCGCTATCACCAAACCCACTTTCGCCCCGATAATCTTGTCATCAGCATTACGGGACGAATTACCCCTGATGAGGCGATCGCCCTGGTGTCCGAAGCCTTTGGCGACTGGCAGCCACCGACGGATGACACTGGCGCACCCCTGCCGCTGCTGTATCCACCCACGCCGTCCGTCCTATCCAACCCGCACCGCGTGGCGACGGTGCAAGAGACACAGCAGGCAATCGTCATGCTGGGCTACCTGGCCCCGGCAGTTCATGTAGAAGACTATATGGCGCTGAAACTGATCAGCACCTATTTGGGCAACGGGCTGTCGAGCCGCCTGTTTGTGGAACTGCGCGAAAAGCAGGGCCTCGCCTACGAAGTGTCAGCCTACTATCCCACCCGGCTGGATACGTCCCAGTTCATCGCCTACATGGGCACGGCTCCGAGCAACGTGGCGATCGCCCTCGATGGACTGCACCGCGAAGTGCATCGCCTCGCCGCCGAACCCCTCAGCGAAGACGAACTGCAATCTGCCAAAAACAAGCTGCTGGGCCAATACGCCCTCGGCAAACAGACCAACGCCCAAATCGCCCAAATCTATGGCTGGTACGAAACGCTGGGGCTGGGCATTGACTTTGACACCCAGTTTCAAGCGGCGATCGCCCAGATTACGCCAGACCAGGCCCAGGCTGCTGCCCAGCGCTACTTTATAGAGCCGTACGTATCACTAGTGGGCCCAGCGAGTGCAGTGGGGTAAGAAAAGAGAGAAAAAGCTCCCCTCTTCCCTCTTCCCCATCACTCCACTTCCTCCAGCCTCCTCTCACGCGGCCACCCGCCAGTCTTGCCCAAACCGCACACAGGTGAGCGCCAGCGCAATTTGCTGAGCCGCTAGGTACAAACGCAGCAGTTCGTCTTCTTGCAGCGAGAAGGGCTTGCCCCAGCGGAGAGACAGCACGGCAATGCTGGCACTTTGGAACAGCACGGGCAGCACCAGATGAGCCAATACGCCCTCTTCAGCGCTTTCATTGACCTTCACCTGGGGCTTTTGGGTGGCGATCGCCTCTTGCACTACCGGGTCATCGCCCAGGGACGGCAGCGCAGTGCCATAGTTGCCTTGCAGCGTGCCGGGTTTGCCCGCTTCCACCAACTGTAGCGTGCAGCCATCAGCCTCATAGGTTTCCCCAAAGGTCTTGGCGATCGCCTCCAGCGCTTGCTCCAGCCCGGTCGCCTCCTGAGTCACCTTGACCAGCGTTCCCAGCAGGATTGTCTGCGACTGGGCGCGGCGCAGTTCTTCCGTGCGATGTTTTTGCACGTCATAGGTTTCCACCGCCCGCTGCACCACGGCTTTTAGCTCATTGGGGTCCCAGGGCTTGGTGATGTATTTATAAACCTGCCCAGAGTTGATCGCGTCCACCAGGTCTTCCACATCGGTAAACCCGGTCAGGATAATCCGCATTGTGTCGGGAAACTGGGGGACGGTCTTGCTGAGGAACTCAGTGCCCTTCATTTCGGGCATCCGCTGGTCGGAAATGATGACCGCGACTTCGCCCTCAGCAGCCAGCACCTCCAGCGCCATCACGCCGCTTTCTGCACGCAGCACGTTAAAGTCGCGCCGGAACGTGCGATAGAGCAAATCCAAATTATCTGGCTCATCATCGACCACCAGCATTTTGGGCTTCTTGGGCCGCTCCAAGCTGGCCAACTGGCGACTAATGTGTTCTAATTCCGGCAGTGCAATGTCCATAACCATCCTTGGCTGCTGTTTGACTGGCTGTGTTGCTGGGTAGTGGATTGAAAAATGCTGCTCCTGAGCAGTGGCGAGGCTGAGTCGGCGTTCAATAGGCATTTACACGTTTACAACAGATCTACAACACACCCCTTTGATAAAAAGAATCGCCAGGAACCGCTCGCCTGCTGTTCTCGTGATTCAGCAATGTGACTGGATAACGTTTGGCTGTTGGATACAACATTTTCTGGCGGGGTCAGGTAAGCACTGCCCCGAAGAGACAGGGGCTTCTGGGCCCCCGTTCCTCACTCGCTTCGAGAATGCTGTAACTGTGCTTTTAGTTTGGGCACATTTGTCGCAGTTATAACGCTACAGAAAAATAAAATTTCAAAACTGCGGGGTGGAGTACCCAAAACCAAGAAAAATCAGGCGCTGTATAGTGGAAGATGCGCTTTGGTCAATTGCCTCGAATTGCCCCGAGTCGCTCCGAATCGCCCCATCGACCGACTGGCTCCTTATCACACCCTGCTCAACGTCATGGTATCGCTTCCTCGCATTATTCTTCGAGATCATAAAGCCGATGCCGTGCGGCGCTTCCATCCCTGGATCTTTTCGGGGGCAATTAAGCGCATCGAGCCGGAGGCTCAAGAGGGAGATTGGGTCGAGGTGTACAGCGATCGCGGCGAGTTTTTGGCGGCGGGCTTTTTCGGCGCAGGCAGCATTGCGGTCAAAGTCGTTTCGTTTCAGCCCGTTGAGTCGCTAGACGTGCTGTTTCTGCAACGATTTCAGCAGGCCTATGCGCTGCGAAAACAGTTAGGACTGGCGGCGGGCGGTTCCCGTAGGGATCGCTTTGTGAATCGCCCCGATGCCAACCCCGATGCTACCTCCCATGCCAACCCCAATGCCAACCCCAATCCCACCAACTGCTACCGTCTGATCAATTCCGAAGGCGATGGGCTGCCGGGGCTGATTGTGGACTGGTATCACGGCGTGGCAGTGGTGCTGACCTATTCTTTGGGCATGGCCCAGCAGCGCGATCGCATTGTGGAGTGCCTGAAAACGCTCTACGGTTCCGACCTGCGGGCAGTGTATGACAAAAGCGCGGCCGTGCTGCACGGGGGCAAGTCTCAGCCCACCAATCAATACCTGTTTGGCGAAGCAAACCTGGGCGAAAAGCGGCTAGGCGAGGTGCTGGAAAATGGGCATCGCTTTGCGGTGGACTGGGAAGAAGGGCAGAAAACGGGGTTTTTTCTGGATCAGCGCGACAATCGCCAACTGCTGTCGCAGCACGTCGCCGGAAAGAAGGTGCTGAATACGTTTTGCTATTCCGGCGGCTTTTCAGTCTATGCCCTGCAAGCAGGTGCGGCGGTGGCGCATTCGGTGGATAGTTCCGCAAAGGCGATCGCCTGGACAGAGCAAAATGTCTCGTTGAATCCGGCAACCCCAGGCACTCACCAGTCCTACACAGCCGATGTGTTCAACTTTTTGAAAGACTGCGACGATGACTACGACGTGATCATCCTCGACCCGCCCGCCTTCGCCAAATCCCTCTCCGCCCGCCACCAGGCCACCCTGGCCTACCGCCGCCTCAACTATCTCGCCCTCCTCAAAATTCGCCCCGGCGGTCTGATCTTTACCTTTTCTTGCTCCCAGGTCGTCTCACTCGACAATTTCAAAGGAGCCGTCACCGCCGGGGCAATCGATGCAGGCCGCCCCGTGCGACTGCTCGGCCACCTCAGCCAGCCGGCCGACCACCCCACCAGCCTCTACCACCCGGAAGGGCAATATTTGAAAGGGCTAGTTTTGGAAGCGGGATAAAGGCGCGGTTTGCCACCGGGCAGGATTCACATTCCAAACGCAGGGCAGCCGAAAGGATGGTGTTGCCAAATGGGCGATCGCCCGGCTGGTTTCTTGTCCTTCGAGCGCACACACTAGACGGGATGCCGCGTTGGGGTAGGGATTTCCTCACGCCATATCGACCTGTTGTCGCACCCATGCGCGAAATTGTCTGACCATTTCGATTTCTCCGAGCGTAGATGCCCGTTGCAAAAAGTTGGGAATATCTTTTACAGGAATTGGCGCAAACGCTGGGCTGAGATCGGTTTCTTCGTAGGCGCTGGCTGTCAGTGCGTAGACGAAGAGCGATCGCCCATCATAGCGCCACACCTCCAGCACACCCAGCGCCGCATAAATGGGCAGCTTGTCGAGCGCCGCGCTGGAATACTCAATCTCCACCACTAAATCGGGCGGCGGATCGTCGGGCAGTTGAACTTGGGCATTTTGCCGAATCAGCGGCTCGTTTTGAAGATAGTAGGCCCTGTCTGGCTCCACACCCCGCTGCAAATCTTCGCGCTTGCACGTCAGGGAGCCGACGCTTCAGAGTAATGCAAAATCACCTGTCCCTCGTCTTCTGCGTGGGCGATCGCTTCGTCCGAAAGCTCGATCAGCAGCGCATCGACATCTTTGCTATAGGTCGTTTTTCTCATACCGAGACCTCCTACCGGGATAGAGGGTGATGAGCAAAATAAAAGTGTCGTCTCAGTATTCCCACTGAACCCACCCACGCACCGTTATAATTCACCTTTTCAGCTAGAAATCCGCTTTCTCCGACAATTTCGTCAACATCTCTGGCCCAAGTCTCCCGCTCGGAGGAGCGATAAGATTGAAGTGAAACAACTCAGGCGAGACTCTTAATGGCCTACAGCGACTTTACCCTAGCCAAAGTCAAATCCGCCTTTGGGCTGACCACCCAGGAAAGCGGCAGCCTGTTCGCCAGCATTCCCGCCGTCCCGCCGTCCCCCGCCCTGTCCCAAACCCTCACCGAATTCACCACCCTCGCCACCAGCATCGGCACCGAAAAAGCCCGCTCCGAATTTCTGATCGCGCCCATCCTGGCCGAAGTCCGCCGCCAGATGCACTACCGCATCGCCCTCTTTTCTGGCGTTGAGTTTAATGTGGATGCCGCCAGAGGCCTGCAAGGCTTTTGTGATTTCATTCTTTCTGCTTCCAGGGAGCAGCTCTACATCGAGGCTCCGGTGATGACCGTCGTTGAGGCAAAGCGGGAGGATATTATCGGCGGGCTGGGGCAGTGCATCGCCACAATGGTCGCCGCCCAGATTTTCAATGCGGAAAGAGAGCAGCCGATTCCTCGCATCTATGGAGCCGTCACCAGCGGCACCAACTGGCGCTTCCTAATGCTAGAAGGAACGACCGTCTGGATTGATTCACTAGAGTATTACATCAGCCAGATCGGGCAAATTCTGGGAATCCTCATGCAGCCTTTTCAGCCGGATTTAGTCGGCAGCGCAACACCCTAATATCGATCCTCGATTTTGGATTTGCGATTTTGGATTGTCAGTCAAGCGTCTGTGGGGCTTCCAGCAATCTCATGCGTAGTGCCAAAAAGGTAAGTTTTTATCGGTTTATTGGCGGGTTCTATCGCAGAACCGTACTTGCAATAATCGTCAGCGTCGCAGTCGCGATCAGCCCAAAGGCCAGGTTCACAACTTGATTAGAAGCTTTTTGATACGCATCCACGCGCACATTGGTTTGTCCTAGCTCTTGCCTTAGTCCGTCTACTTCGACCTTGAGGTTATCTAGGCGCTCTAGCACTGCTTTTTGAAAATTGTCGGACGTGTCGGCGGCTTGCATAGCGCTTTGCGTGGAGTAGCGAGTCTTTGACTTAGATATCAATCTAGCTTAATAGACTGGAAATCTGTTCCGTAGGATTGCTGGTGCAGGCCAGGGTTACACAGTTTCGCCATCCACAATCACGATGGGAATCGCGGCGGTTTCCAGGACGGATTGGGATACGGAGCCGACGAAGCCAGCCTGCCAAGCGCGATCTTGCTCCGCAACGCTAACGCGATCGCTCCGTTTGCCCATAACAATCTCATCTACTCGAAACTCCTGAGCGACGCGCACGATTTCCTCTGGGGCGGGGCCGATCGTGGTGACAAAGCGGTGGCGGATATCGGCGAGGAGCGTTTCGGTTTGGGCTTGCAGGCGCTGGATGCTGGCGGGGTCGTTGACCTGAACAACGTGCAGCACAATGACGCTAGCATCAGCGCGGCGGGCCAGTTCGGCGGCTTTGCGGAGGACGGCGGGGGCGAGGGGCGAGGTATCGACGGCGGCCAGGAGGGTAATAGGACGGGCGATCGCCACTTTGGTCGGGTCTACGTCGCCCTTTTCCAGCAGTCGGGGTGCAAACGTGGGGATGGCCCAGGCTCCCAGGGGTGCTGTGACCAGGATAGAAAGCGCGGCGATCGCCAGAATTGCCTCTCCACCTGCGATGCTCTGAGACAGCGGAATTGCGCCGATCGCCGCCTGCACCGTCGCCTTGGCCGAGTTCGCAGGCAGCAGAAACAGCCGTTCCTTCCAGTTCCAATTACTGCCCAGCGTAGACAGATACCAGCCCACCATTCGCCCAATCAGCGTGCCGATCGCCAGAATCGCCAGCCCCACGCCCAGCGTGTTGCCCAACACATTAAGCTGAATGCTAGCCCCCAGCAGCACAAACAGAAAAATCTCCGCCACGCCCCACAGCGCATCAAACCCACCTCGCAGCCGCCGCGCCAGGGGAGCATCCAGTTCGATCAGGAAAAACCCCAGCGACATCACCGCCAGATAGCCCGAAAACAGGGGATATTCCTCTGCCAGCACCACCAGCAGCAGCGCAAACCCTGCCGCCACCAGCGCATCTTGTACAGCGTTTTGCGTCCAGTTTTGCTTCGCCAGCAGAAAGACCAGTAACTGCGCCGTCAGCCAGCCCAGCAGCACCCCCAGCGCAATTTGCAAGATCAGTTGCAGCGGCAGCAGTTGCAGGGGGGTGAGCGTGAGACCGCCGGGGAGGGTCAACCCCGCCGCCGCGCCCTGGGAGAGAAATGCCAGCAGCAGGCTAAACACCAGCAGCAGCAGCACATCCGACAGGGCACTCCCCGTCAAAATTGCATCGGGAATGCCCTTTTGTACGCCCCAGCCGAGACTTTTTAGCCGCAGCATTCCGGGTACGATGACGGCGGGCGACTCTGCGCCGATGATACAGCCCAGGAGCAGCCCCGTGGCAAAGTCAAACCCCAGCAGCCAAATGGAGGCAAGGGCGATCGCCACCGCCTCGCAGGTTGCAGGCAAAAAGCCTAGCCGCAGCGCCACAGCCCCCTGTTGTGCCAGTTTTTCTCGATCTAGCCCCAGCCCGGCCTTCATCAGGATGACCATGACGGCGATCGTCCGCAACACACCTGCTGACTCCAGTAGCTCTGGCGCAAGGGTCTGCGTCGCCTGGGGCCCCAGCACGATGCCTGCCAGCACCATACCGACGAGGGCGGGCAGTTTCAGCCGTCGTGCCAGTTGTCCAGCAAAGAAGCCGATGAGGAGAGTCCAGAGGAGGCTTGGTAGCATTTTGGGTCATGGGTCTTGGGTTTTGGGCTTTGTAAAATTGCTTTACGCAAAATTGTGCTAGTTTCTACTCCGCGTGATTTCTACCGCGACCTGTCCTGTAAAGTCGGGAATCGGTGGGTTGACCTTGGTCAGGCGCACGGTGACTTGTTCGACCTGGCCGCTGGAGAGCATGATTTGGGCGATCGCCCCGGCCAGTCGCTCGATCAGGCGAAACCGTTCGGTGCGAATGAGTTGGAGAACGGTGGCCACATTGTTGCGGTAGTCGTAGGTGTCTTCGAGGCGATCGCTCTCTGCTGCTTTGGACAGATCAACCCACAGGGTCAAGTCCACCTGAAACCATTGCCCCAAGACCTGCTCTGCTTCCAGATAGCCTGAATAGCCAAAGGCCCGCAGCCCGGTTAAATAAATGCAATCTGCCATTAATTCGCAATTCACCTAAATCGATACAGCCTAATTAACCCAAGTGGCTCAGCACGCGGTAGTATCCACTCTCCTGGGTGGCAGGACGAATGGAGTTGCTAGACGCTCAGCAGACGCTGAACTGGTCATCCAAAATCGCACACCCGAAATCGAGACAGAACCTACGCACTTGCGATAAGTTTGCTGGGTTTTGGACGATTTCTTGCGGGCACAGCCTGCGAGAAATTGTCTAGATGCGTAAGTCCTACGAGAATTAACAAAATTAACAATAAGCCAACTGTACGCCAAATCGCATCATCCAAGCGGCGGGAGCGTATCAGGAATTCTGTCATCTCCTATCAAGTCGGCTTTCTGTTCTGCTGCTCGTTGTTTGGGCAGAGCGGAGCCGCTGCTCTGCCCGTTGTCAATCCGCTGGCTCAGATTGGCTTGGGATTTCTAGCAAAGCCTCAAACGGCTATCTTCGACTCCCTTCCAAAACTTCCATTACGTCCTGAATGGAGCAGCCCAGCACCCGCGCCAAGGGCACCAGCATCGAGCCGTCTATGTCGCCCATCGACAGCGCTTCCAGCTTTTCTTTGGGCAGTCGATAGGAATCGCAAAACCGTTCAAATTCGGCATCGGTTACGCCTAGCTCGTCTTGGCGCTGCTTTAGCCAGCGGGCGATCGCCCCCACGCCCGATCGGGGCTGCGTCGCCCTTGCTAGATACTTGTTCATCAGTTCCTCAATCTCGCTATTGCCGCCGCCCGCACGACTCACCAGGTCATAGCACGCCAGCCGCAGCGCCCTGCGAGCACGATATTCTTCGTTCAAGATATTGGCAACGCGGATCGCGATATCGGGCTTCAGAAAGCCCACCAGTTCGTCGTCGTAGTGCAGCGGCACCAAGGCATCGTTGGGACGAATTTCCCAGGCGGGCGTGTCGTCAGGTAGAGGCATAGGGACGGGTTCCGAAAGGGCGAGTTCCGCAAGGGGGGCCGAAGATTTCTGAACGGGGAAGGGGGCGATCGCCCACCCTAAACTTGGATCCTAGACTTGGATCTTAATGCAATCCGCACCATCAATCCGAATTGGCTTCCAGACAGTTCCCGCGAATTCCTGATCGACCACAGTTGATGGTTCCAGATCGAGGATTCGAGTTTGCTTCCGAACGGATTCCGAATGGATTCCAGATTCATTTTCCAAATTCATTCCAGGTTTGTCCCCAAATCCGTCCTGATGCGTGTCGTCATTTCCGTAAAAGTCATTGGTAGATGCACCCTGATTCAATAACCTCCGGTTTCGCGGCCGGAGGTTTTTTTTGCGCCTGACAAGCTTGTGGGAAAGCCACCGTGGGACAATAGAACCGCTGCGTTTGGAAGCCTCCATGCTAAAGCGATGGATTGTCACGGTGCTGATCGCGATTGGTCTGACGATGCAGGGCTGCACGTCCGTCACGGCGGCGCTCGATCGCTATGTAGACAGCACCGAGGGCTATGAGTTTCTCTATCTCAACAGTTGGGTGCCCGTCACGGTGAAGGACGGCCCCCAGCTCGTGCTGCATGACCTGATCGAAAGCACCGAAAATGTCAGCGTGATCATCAGCCCCGTGCCCGACGACAAAACGCTGGAAGACCTGGGCAGCCCCAGCGAGGTGGGCTATAAGCTGTGGAAAAACGCGCTGCAACCCAACCCGGCCGGGCGACGGGCGGAGCTAATCAGCGCCGAATCCCATGAGGTCAACGGGCAAACCTATTATTTGCTGGAATTTGCCGTGGATGCGCCCGATCTCCAGCGTCACAACCTAGCGAGTGTCGCTGTAAAGCGAGGCAAACTGTATACTTTCAACCTATCCACCACAGGGCGGCGCTGGGCCCAGGCCGAGAAGACGTTTCGGACGATTGTGGAGTCATTTTCGGTGAGCTAGTGATGAGCTAGCCCATTGCGCGAACCTGCCCCTCAGCCCCAAAAACCGGAGCTAACCAGTTCGCCATTGTTCCAGGTTTGTCCCTGCTGGCGCTGCTGGAGGCGCGATCGCCACTGGCGAATCTGCTGGGCGGTCTGGGCAAAGGGCGAAAACCGGGGCGCAGGCTCAACGACCGCTTCCGCAGCCCCCGAAGCCGACAGGCGGCGGTTGACGTTCATGCAGTCGGCCAGGTTGTCTAGGTATGGCTCCAGGTCAAGCGCTCGCTGCACCTGCTCGACCGACGTATAGCGATCGCGCAGCGACACCCGCAGCAGCTTAGCCAGAATTTTGCCAAAGTGGTCGCTGACGTGAACGTAGTCTTCCCAGAGCATTTCGCCTGTGTAAGCGTCATACTCAAACTCCATTGGCGGCTTGCCCGTCAGCATATACAGGCAGGTCACACCGACCGCGTATAGGTCGCTGGCGTAGGTGGGGCGCAGGGCAAGCTGCTCTGGCGGCGCAAAACCCACTGTGCCCACAAACTGCGTCGTTGCAGTTTTGTGGGTGGTTTCGCCAGCTTCCACAATCCGCTCTTTTACTGCGCCAAAATCAATCAGCACCAGCCGCCCGTCGTCTTCGCAGCGAATCAGGTTGGGCGGCTTGATGTCGCGATGGATCACCTGCTGCTGGTGGACGTAGCCCAGAATCGGCAGCAATTCTCGCAAAAAGTGCTTGACGGCCAGTTCCGAAAAGGGGCCGTTTTGCTTGACCTGCTTCGCTAGGGTATATCCCCGCACGTATTCCTGAACCAGATAAAACTCACCTTCTACCTGAAAGTAATCCAGCAGGCGGGGAATACTCGCGTGGCTGCCCAACTGGCTGAGGGTCTTGGCTTCCCGCTCGAACCGTTCAGAGGCCCGCTTTAGCACGGCGGGGTTGTCCATCTTGGGGCAAAGCTGCTTGATAACGCAGAGGGGGCTGCCGGGCAGCGACACGTCTCGTGCCAAGAAGGTGATGCCAAAACCGCCGCGTCCGAGGGCCTTCAGCACCTGATAGCGATCGCGAAACAGTTGGCTATTTTGGCAAAGCTGGCCGGGCTGAGTTAGCAGTTGCCGGGAGGATCGGGCTGCATTTAGGGGGGTGGTGGAGGACGCCATCATTAAGTTTGAGATGTAAAGTCAAAATTAAAGAAGCCAGCGCTGATCCGAAAAATCCCTGAGTCCGAGCCAGACGGTTCTGATACCTGCGCCAACGAAACGCACGAGCGGACTTTCCAACTGTCTGGAGCAGCGTTTGCTGCCCTTCACAACCTACCCAGTAGCATAAACCAATTTAGGAAATTCTGTGGATTTTCAAGGGATTTGCCCATCTCCAGATAGGCTTGGCATTCCTAATGCTCCCATCATATTTCCAATAGATTTCCAACCTTGGGATGATTCTGGTTTTAAACCGCATTCTCTCATTCTGGATAGGGGCTATACCCAAGCTTCATCTACTTAAAGCCCTAGTAAAATTCTGACCCGCCTTGCCGGATAACGCCTGCGTGGATTTGGGGAAATTCGTCCCGCAGCCTGGAGAGGCGGGCAGGCAAGGCAAAGCGCGTACCCTAAGGGGCAAATTGTGAAGGCAAATTGTGAAGGCAAATTGTGAAGGCAAATTGTGAAGGCAAATTGTGAAGGCAACCTGTTAAAGCAAGAGGGGGCTGGGGATGCGAGGCAGATTAGGTCAGACGCGGCCTGATCATGGCTCGATGCCTGAGACGCAGAGTGAGGCGAGAGCAAGGTGAATTCAGATCACGGGCGATCATGGGCGAATGACAGGCAGATCACGAGCAAAGGGGGCTAGAAATTTATTCTGGCGTGGGCGATCGCCACCCGGAGGCTTTCCTGCCAGGTCTGGGCGAATTGCGCGATTATTGCGAAGTCCACAGTTCCTGACGATATCGCGATCTAAAAGTGCTAAGGTTTTAGCATTCGAGTGTGTGTAATTCCACAAAGCGCAACTATTATGACCAAAGGACAGGGATTCGGCGGCTTTGGACTCGGCAAAATGAAAGAGCTGACCGAAGCGTTCAAAAAAGCTCAGCAGGTGCAGGAGGGTGCAAAGCGCCTGCAAGAGGAGCTAGAAGTCATGGAAATTGAAGGTGAAGCAGGCGGCGGGCTGGTGAAGGTGGTGCTGAGCGGCAACCAAGAGCCTCGCCGAGTCGAGATTACGAAAGACGCAATGGGCGAGGGCCCAGAGGTGCTGGCCGATCTGGTGCTGGCGGCGGCCAAAGATGCCTACAACAAGTCCACCGCCACCATGCGTGAGCGGATGGAAGAATTAACAGGCGGGCTGAATCTGCCTGGGCTGGGCTAGTCTAGCGGAAACTCGCAGCCAAAGTTTCAGGTTCAAGGGTTTGGGTCTTTTGGTTTTGAGCGCTTGTAGCTCTCAACAGATCTAAGTTTCAGCGATTCTGAGTCTTTGTAATTCTGATTTGTAGTTCTGAGAAGAGGCGCGGTTCGAAGCTGCGTCTCTTTTGTCGTTCCAAGGTGTGTTGGTGCATGAGGAGGGGGCGATCGCGCTTCCCTCTGCCTCTTTGCAACTTTTTGCAAAACGCCCTGGGACAGTCTTTCAACAAAATCCCTACAAAATTCCCGCCGACTCATACAGCCGCCGCACCAGCGCCATAATCTTGTCGCCATACTGCGGGTCGGCGGACCAGCGCCCGCTGAGCTGCCCTACCAGCGGCGCAACCCCCCGCGCCACAAATCGAAAGCGCGGATCGACTAGCCCCTGCACCAGCGGAGCCGTGCTGCCGTAGGCCTTGAGGTGCTGAATGTGGGCCCGCACGCCAATACGAGCGCTGGGAAAAGACGCACCGCTGGGGCTGCCCGCCGCGTCGCCCAACCCGCCAAAGTTGTTTTGTCCTGGCTGGATCGTGCTGCCAAATTGCAAAAAGCTCGTCTCAACGCACATCTGGCAAAAGGCGAGGTCATAGTTCACGCCCTCCACGCTGCCCTCTTCGCGGTAGAGGCGCGGCAGGTCGGGAAACTGGTTCAGCCCGGCCTCGTTATTATTCTTCAAAAACATCCGCAGTTGCAGTTCTGAGGTCTGCCCAAGGCCCATAATCCGGTCGATTTGCCCCGGACAGATGCCAGAGTTTTGCAAGATCACGGTGCGCGTGGCCGCGTCCCAGGTGACAGACACATTAAAGGGTCGCAGTTCCACCGCCCGCACGTAGACAATATTGCGATAGGTGACACGCCGGATGTCGGGCGACTGGCTGATATCAATGCCCAGGCGATCGACCAGATCGGCGGGAATAAAGGCATTGCCGTTGACGATAATGCCGCGCTCGTCATATAGTCCGCCGTTGATATTGATACTGATGCTGGGGTAGGTTTCGCCGCCGGGGTCGGGGGGCAGACCCGCCACGGCCCGGCTCCAGGACGAGAGTCCGTCGGCAATGCCCAGTGCCAGGTTGCGCCGCTGGTTTTGCAAAATGCTGCGGTCTTCTGGACTCGTGAGAAAGCCGACATTCATCAGCAGCGAGGGAACGATCAACTGACGGCAGAAGGCAAGGCTGCCTGTCCCTGAATCGGTGTCGGGCTTTGCGCCGCGATTGGGCAGTTGGGGAACGCGCCGCAGCAGCGCCAGCAGCAGCAGTTCCGCGTGGGCTTTGCGCTGGCTGTTGGTGGGGATGTAGAACACGGTTGCGCCGCGCACGGAGGGGTTGGGGGAGGCATCGGCGTGGATTTCCAGCGCCACATCCAGGTTTTGCGCCCGCGCGTTGATCCACGCGAGGGTCTGGGCCATGCTCAGGTCGTCCGGCACGGACAGCACCTCCAGCCCCCGCGCCCGCAGTTCGGCCACAATCAGGTCGCGGGTCAGGATCATCTCCCGCGCCTCCGTTGTGCCTGCTACCACAATGCCGGGGTCGATGCCCGCGCCTTCTGTGCCGCCATGCCCCGCAGAGATAAAAATCCGTCCCATCGACTGCTGATCCTCGTTTGCGTGCCCGTTTCTAATTTGGCAGCGATCGCCCCTTGCACTCTAGAACCGGGAGACGGGGCGATCGCGCTACCCGTAAGACTAGCTAAATTCCGCACCCTTGGCGCAGGTTTATTGACCGCAATGCCCCCGGCCATTCGGCGTTAGAAATATTAGAAATCAATCAGAAATTCGTAATCTGTCCCACCCGTGCAAGTTTGTAGAAAAGCGTCAGAATAAAGGATACGCCCTTGCCCCCTCCAGCCGCATGGTTACGCCGCGCCTCCACCCTGACACCATCGAAGACGTGAAGCAGCGGGTCGATATCGTCGATATCGTGTCCGAGCATGTGGTGCTAAAAAAGCAGGGCAAAGATTTCACCGGCCTGTGTCCGTTCCACGATGACAAATCGCCCAGCTTTTCCGTCAGCCCCAGCAAGCAGTTTTACTACTGCTTTAGCTGCGGAGCCGGGGGCAACGCCATCAAGTTTTTGATGGAGATTGGCAAGCAGTCTTTTGGGGAGGTGGTGCTGGATCTGGCGCGGCGCTATCAGGTGCCTGTGAAGACGCTGGAACCGGAGCAACGGCAGGAATTTCAGCGGCAGTTGTCGCAGCGAGACCAGCTTTACGAAATTCTGGCGGTGACGGCCAAGTTTTTTGAACATGCGCTGCACCAGAGCCAGGGGGCGATCGCCCTCGACTATCTGCGAACCAAGCGCAAGCTGTCGCCCGAAATCGTCCAGCAGTTTCAACTGGGCTATGCCCCCGGCGGATGGCAGACGCTCTACGGCTATCTGGTGGAGCAAAAGCGCTATCCCGTGGAGCAGGTGGAGCAGGCAGGCTTGCTGGTGCCCCGGCAGGGCGGCAGTGGATATTACGACCGATTCCGCGATCGCCTGATGATTCCCATCTGCGACGTGCAGGGGCGCGTCATTGGCTTTGGCGGGCGGGCCCTGGGCGACGAACAGCCCAAGTATCTCAACTCGCCAGAGGGCGACCTGTTCGACAAAGGCAAGACGCTGTATGGGCTGGATCTAGCCAAAGGGGCGATCGCCAAGCGAGACGAGGCGATCGTGGTGGAGGGATACTTTGATGTCATTGCCCTGCACGCCGCAGGCATCACCAACGTCGTCGCGTCGATGGGCACTGCGCTGACCCAAGGGCAGATTAAGCAACTGCTGCGCTACACCGAATCCAAGCGGATTATCTTTAACTTTGACGACGACAAGGCCGGGCAAAAAGCCGCTGACCGGGCCATTGGCGAATTGGCAGATCTGGCCTATCGCGGCGAGGTGCAGGTGCGGATTCTGAACCTGCCGGAGGGCAAAGACCCCGATGAGTTTCTCAAGGCCCACTCCCCGTCTGCTTATCAGGACTTGCTGCAAGACGCGCCGCTGTGGCTCGACTGGCAGATTCAAAAACTCCTGGCCAACAAAGACCTGAGCCAGCCCGACCAGTTTCATGCCAGCACCCAGGCGATCGCCCAACTCCTGGGCAGCCTGCCCAACGCCACCCTCCGCACCCACTATATCCACCGCTGCGCCGAACTGCTGAGCCGGGGCAACGCCCGCCTGGCCGTGCAGCTTGAGCAAGACCTGCGAACCCAGGTGCGGGGGCAGCGCTGGCACGGGCGATCGCAAAAATGGCAAACACCGGGCGATCGCACGCTGCTAGAAGAAGCCGAAGCCCAACTGCTGCGCCTCTATCTACACCAGCCGGAACACCGCGCCGAAATCCGAGCAGCGCTGGAGTCCCGAGATCTGGAATTCAGCATCGCCCACCATCGCCTGCTGTGGCAGCAGATTTTGGCGATTGAGGACTCTGCCGCAGCGCAGGATAGCGCGGAGCCGGAGAGCGGGGCAGAGTGGCCTACCAGCGCTCAGCCGCCCAGCCCCGTCTCTCTCCTCACCCGCCTGCAAGACCACCTCGCCGAACTCCCTGGTCAGCACGAAGCCGTTTATTCTCTCTTTCAGCTTGACGAAAAAACGCGACGTGACCTGGCGCGAGCCACCCTAGTGATTCGCACCGCCACGGCCTGCATGGAGATGGTGATGTGCGAAAAGCGGCGGCGGCACTTTCTCGATCTGTGGAAGAAAACGGACATCACCACGTCACCGGAATTGGGGCAATACTATCAGCAGCAGCTTTATCTGGAAGATCAGCGCATCAAGGTGCTGGAACAGGAGCAGCGCAACACCACCTTTGCCGATTTGGCCCAAACTCCGTGGGTCGGGGTCGGCCTCATAGAGTAATGGGGGATTCCCCTATGTTCTATCTACTACTTGTCTTATCCACTACCTATCACTACCTATCTACTGCGCCGAGTGGCGTAGTCAGTCCATCCAGGCTGACACGATTTTTCGTCTGGCGATAGATGTTCAGTCCGTCTTCGCCTTTCTGGCTGGCCCAGTCTATGAGTTCATTGCGCTGCCCTTCGTAGCCAAAGCGGGGAACCCCCATACCGCAGGAGGTCTGAACTTGGGCAACCTCAACGTGGAGGATTTGTCGAGCGCCGGACAGCGGCGGGAACAGTGGGTAAAGCGTGTCCCATTCGGGAGATCGCGGCAAAATCGTCGTGCCCTGGCCGTAAATCCGCAGAATCAGCGGCGGCCCCTGAAAGGCGCAGAACATCAGGGTAATACGACCATTTTCCTGGACATGGGCAGAGGTTTCATTGCCGCTGCCTGTGAGATCCAGATAGGCGACCCGATGGGGCGACAAAATGCGAAAGCTGTCGAGTCCTTTGGGGGACAGGTTAATATGCCCTTCGGCGCTAAGCGGGGCGCTGGCAACGAAGAAGATTTGCTGCTGGGCAATAAAGTCCTGGAGTTTGGGCGTGAGAGAGTCGTATTGCTGGGCCATGGGAGTGGGGGCGATCGCCCGGATTGCAAGAGAACGGCCGCCATCCTAGCGCGTTCTTGCGTTGCCATACGCCACCCAATCGGGGCACTTGAGCAAGATGGACGGCCTACAGCAACGCTCCAGAATTTTTCAGATAAGAATAAACCTGCGACAGCACTTGCCGCGCCGGGTTAAACGTGATTTTTTTGACAGCATCATCGTAGGGCAGCCAGGCGTAGTCTTTGATTTCCTGGGGCTGACAGGTGACGATTTCCGACTTCACCAGCGCAGGGAAGTAGGTCACGGTTTTGTCGATGGGCTTTTTGTCACGCATGAAGCGATAGTGTTCCATAAAAGCGTCTTCGCTAAGCAGGTCGTAGGCGGTGATGCCCGTCTCTTCTTCAAACTCGCGGCAGGCAGCGGCGATCGCCGTTTCGCCGGGGTCGGCGTGTCCTTTGGGAAAGCCCCAATGCCCAGCGTGGTGCTGAATCAGCAAAAACTTGTCGCCGTCCTCCTGGCGCAAAATAGGCACAATGCCAAAAGCCTCGTCTTTCATAGCAAGTTCAGTCGTGTGGGAGTCAAGCCTGGCCGTTTGTCCAGAATGCTTGCATCACAGTGTAATCGATGCGGATTCTAGGATGTCGTATCTTGCGACAGAAAAATGCACCCCAGTCTTGTAGTTCTGAGGTGCATTCATAGGCTTGGGGGTATTGAGAGCAGCGTAATACCAATCCTCCTAAAGAGCGCTGCGAATTGGACTGCTGGAAGCCCTACTAGCACCTAATGGGCAATCCAAAATCGCAAATCCATAGTATTGCTCACCTGCTCCAAACCCGGAGATGGACTAGACAAACAGCCCTGCGTTCACTTGGGCAACGCTGAAGTTTTTCAGAATGGCAATCACATCACTGCCTGCGCTGATCGTGGCTTCGCGGTTATTCCCCGTCACCGTGAGATCGGCAAAGGTCAGACCACCCGTCAACTGGATGCGGTCGTTTCGCCCAAAGCGATTGAGGGTGGCCACGCCGCTGCCTGCCCCTAATACGAAGCGATCGCTGCCGCTGCCCGTATTGATCACGTCGTTACCAATGCTGACGATCACGTTATTGCCTTCGCCCGCGTTGATGGTGTTGTTGCCCGTGCCCCCGTAAATTGTGTCGTTGCCTGCACCCGCAAAAATCAGGTCATTGCCCTCGCCGCCGTCGATCAGGTTAGCGCCTTCGCCTGCATAAAGGCTGTCGTTGCCTGCGCCGCCGAGGATTTCGTCGTTGCCCGCGCCTGCATAGACCAAATCATTGCCATCGCCCGCCAGAATCAGGTTGTTGCCTTCTCCGGCATAGATTTTGTCATTCCCGGCATTGCCGTAGATCGTGTCGTTGCCCCTGCCTGCATACAGGTTATCGTTGCCGTCGCCGCCGTAGAGTCGGTTGTTGCCCTCGCCAGCGTACAGGCTGTCGTTGCCTGCGCCACCGTTCAGCACGTCGTCGCCGTTGCCTGCGTAGACCGTATCATCGCCATTGCCCGCATAAACGCGGTTATTGCCATCGCCCGCAAAAATGGTGTCGTTGCCGTCAAGACCGTAAAAGATTTCAGTAGCGCTAGTTCCATTCAGGCGATCGCTGCTGCTAGTGCCCCGAATCACAGGCACAGTGCCCCTCCCGCTGGCAGTGGTAATTTCGTAAGTGGTGGTAGTATTGCTGACTTCGTTAGTCACAACCAGCAGCGGTTTCCCGGTGGGACTGTCTTCGGCGGCAACAAACGCCAGTCCTTCAGGGGATACATCGCCGGGGGTATTGATGTACTGCACAAAGGCGGGGCTATTGGGGTTGGTGACGTTGTAAACCATCACTCCACCTGTGCGCTCTAGCCCGATGAAAGCGTAGGTTTGTCCGTCGATGATGCCCGTTACTACGCCTTCGGGTTCGGGGCCTTTGTTGTCGCTGCGGGTGTCGAAGGTGTTTGCGGTGCCGTTGGAGTTAAACAAATCTGGGACTTGGACAGCGGTAATCTGTTCCAACTGGTCGCCACTGTCGTAGACCAAATCGCCGCTGGCGTTCCAAATCGAGAAGGAGCGTGCGCCAAACACATAGATCTGGTCAAAGTCGTTGTCTCCGTCCGGATTGCCCAAAGCATTGGTGACCGTCAGTCGTCCCAGATTGGCAGCAGATTTGAGGATGGTGGCACTGGGGAAAGCGGTCGGGTCGAGGCGATAGCTGTTGGCCCCGACGCGCACTTCTTCAGCAAAGCCTGGGTAATCGCGGGCATCGCCTTCGTTGGCGGTGATTAGGTAGGTCTGCCCGTTAATGGTAAAGCTGGCGATCGCATCGGGTTGATACATGCCGAACACAGGCCAGTTTTGGATGTTGATGCCCCCATCGCGATCGCTCGCATCCAGTCCATTCCCTGGCAAGCTGTGGTCTTTGAAACCCAGAGGCTTGATTTCTTTCACCGTTGCCGTTTCCAGGTCAACAATTGCCAGGGCGTTATTTTCTTGCAGCGTCACCCAAGCCGTTTTGGAATCGGGCGACACGGTGATGTATTCTGGCTCCAGGTCTTGGGCAACAGTCGCATTGGGCCCAAAGATCCGCACTCCAGCAGCCACTAGCGCATCCTTCGCTGCATTAAAGGCAGAAAAGTCAGCCGTTTTGACACTGCTCTGATCGATCCGCAGCACACCCTTTGACAGGTCGATAATGCTAATCGAGCCTTCTGGATCTACAGAGTCGGGCTGGTTATAGCTACTTGGCTCGCCTTCGTTGGCGACGACGATCTTTTTGCCGTCGGGGGTAAAGGTGAGCATATCAGGCAGTGCGCCAACGGTGACGGAGTTCAGCAGGTTGCCATCTAGGTCGTAAAACGCGACGAAGCCCGGAGCCTGCTTGCTGTCTCCGTTTTCGATAGCAACAGCAATGATGCCATTCTTGACAGCAATGCTGTTGGCAATTCCGAAGGCAGACGTGTCGATAGTTTTTACCAACGTCGGTGCGGCAGGGTTGCTGACATCCAGCACCTCTAACGCGCTGGTGCCTGCCACCACGTAGAGGCGCCGTGTGGTTACGTCGTAGGCCGAGATTTCTGAACCTGCACCTTGATAGGTTCCAAGGGTTGAGAGTGTAATTGTCATAATCTTCGTAAAAATTAGAACTACGGTTGAAAGATCTACGCAAATTTACTGAGCTTAGAGATGGCCGTTTCTGCAAAGCTGTCTCAAGCGCACGCCAAAATCCGAGGACTGCAAAAGCAATCCTGTAAATGAGAGCAACTGGGACAATCTGAAATCGGATGCACGGTCTGATCAGCAGATCGTCACCCTGATTCAGTCGTCATATTTCTGAGGAAATACTTAGCTAGAAAATAACATCGGTCTTTTCGCGGGCCCGTGTATTCCTAAACACAGGAGCCAATAAGACTGTGTAAAGTAATACTTTTTATGGCTATAGTCACTTTACATTGGGACACATTAGGACACAAATGTTGTTGTAAGGTGGCGCTTCTGCCCCAACAACAACGTCTTAAGGGGCGTAGAGCGCTATGGCTGGAGCTTCGAGTCCTGGGGATCAATTTGCTCAGAGAATGGGTCAGGACTCTTGCCATGCGTCATGCTGCCTTAGGCAAGTGCTGGGAAAGTAGAACGCTGCGATCGCAACGCCTGCACTGTCTGCACCACCGCCGCGCCGGCCTGCTCGATCTCTGCGTCGGTATTAAAGCGCCCAATGCCAAACCGCAGCGAGGCGAATGCTAAGTCGGGCGATCGCCCAATCGCCGTCAGCACATGGGAGGGCGCGATTTTTGTGGAACTACAGGCCGCACCGGAAGAAACTGCGATTTGCGACTGCAACGCCAGCAGCAGCGCCTGTCCGTCTACGCCTTCAATGCTTAGATTCAGGTTGCCCGGAAGCCGCCGGGTGGGGTGGCCGTTGAGATACACGCCGCCCAGGGGTTGGATTATGGAAAAGAGGCGATCGCGCATTTCCGTCACTCTGGCCGACTCCGCTTCCCGACTCTCCAGCGCCAGTTCCACCGCCTTGGCAAAGCCCACAATCTGCGGCACATACAGCGTCCCCGACCGCATCCCCCGCTCATGCCCGCCGCCGTGAAGCTGCGCCGCAAGCTGCACCCGTGGGTCGCGCCGTCGCACATACAGCGCCCCAATGCCCTTTGGCCCGTAGACCTTGTGGGCCGTCAGGGACATCAAATCAACCTGCATCGCCTGCACGTCTAGCGGAATTTTGGCGATCGCCTGCGCGGCATCCGTGTGGAACAGCACGTTGCGTTGATGACAAATCACGCCAATCTCTGCCAGCGGTTGCAGCACGCCGATTTCGTTATTCGCCGCCATCACCGACACCAGGATCGTATCAGGCCGGATTGCCTCTTCTAGGGCGGCTAAATCCACCAAGCCGTCGGGCTGCACGCCCAGCCGCGTAATTTCAAAGCCCAGGGATTCCAGATACGTACAGGGATCGAGGACGGCGCTGTGTTCCGTTGTCAGGGTGATGATATGTCGTCCCTGAGAAACATAGGCTTCCGCCACGCCCTTGATTGCCAGGTTGTTGGCTTCCGTTGCGCCGCTAGTGAAGATCAGTTCTTCAGGGGTCGCGTTGATCGCGGCGGAAAGGATGGAGCGCGATCGCCCCACCGCCGCCTCTGCCTCCCAGCCGTACTGGTGCGTCGTGCTAGACGCATTGCCAAAATGCTCCGTGAAATAGGGCAGCATCGCCTCCACTACTCGCGGATCAGCGGGCGTAGTCGCATGATTGTCGAGATAAATCGGGCGATGGGGCATCAGCCAATAATTCCTAACAAAAGGCTTTTCAAAAAAGCTGAGCCAGAAGCGATCCCCCCTTCACCCCCCTTAAAAAGGGGGGAATGTTCAGCAAAGCCCCCTTAGCAAATGAGGAATGCCTAGCAAAGCCCCCCTTAGTAAGGGGGGTTGGGGGGATCTCTTCTACACCAGCTTTTTCACTTTGTCGATGATGCCCACGGGGTCGATGCCCTGGTGGGGGAACTGTTCCCATAGCCCACCACAGCCCTCTTCGTGCGTGCCGTAGTAGGCAAACTTCGGCGTGTAGCCCCGCTCCAGCAGCCAGGACCCAAAGCGGCTGCCCAGCCCTGTCCGGCGGTTAAACGCCTCCACCACCATCACAAACGGCGACTTGCCGATCTTCGCCATCGCGTCTTCGTCTATCACGTTCAGCGTAGATTTATTAATCAGCCCCACATCCAGCCCTTCTTGCTTCAGTCGCTCCACCGCATCCAGGGCGCGATAGACCGCATCGCCCACCGCGACGATATAGCCCGCCGTGCCCTCGCGCACCACCTCGTCTTTGCCAGGGACAAACGTGTAGTTGCCGCCGTAAAGCTCATTGCCGCTGCTGTCGAGCAAAATCGGTGTCTTGGAGCGGGTCGAGAAGATGAACCGCAGCCCCGGATCGAAGAAAATCGCCTCGACGCAGGCCTTCATCTGGTTGGCATCGGCAGGGAAGTAGAGCTTGGTATCATAGCCGTCGTCCAGCCCGTTGTCGGCAAAGAAGTTGTTGATACCAAAGTGGCAGGTGTTGTCTGCCATGTCGTCGATGCCGGAGTGCGAGAAGTGGCACAGCAGGTTGGAATAGTTCAGCCGCGCCATCGTGATTTCGGAAATGCACATTTCCAGAAAAGCGGCGAAGGTGGCGAAGATGCCCTGCTTGCCCTGTTCCATACCAAAGCCCGCTGCCGCCGATAGGTTGCCCCGCTCCATGATGCCGGAGGGAATGAACACTTCTGGGTAGGCATCGTGGATTTTCTTCAGCCCACAGGAGCCTTCCAGATCGCTATCGACCACCAGCACCTTTTCTTTGCGCTCGGTTTCGCTCATTTTGGCCAGCATTCCATTCACCGCGTCGCCAAACACGTTGCGGTTGGAATCCCATTTATCGCTGATGCCCAGGAAGGTGTAGTCCTGCTTGGGCTTTTGGATGCCGTTGAGGTGGGCGACGGCGGCGCTGTGGCCGCGGCTTTCCAGATATTGCAGCGCCAGCTTCACGGAGATCACGTCGTGTCCGTGGTTCGAGCCTTCTAGCCCCTCGATGCCGGGGCACATGGGGCGCTTGCAGATGACGGCGATCGGGCCGGGGGTGTTCACTGCTTCGCAGATGGCGGCATAGAGCGCGTCGATGTCTTCGCCGTTGACTTCCAGCACTTTGAGTCCGTGTCCTTCCAGGGTGCGCTTGACGCTGTAGCCGGGCAGATATTTAGACGGATGACCGGCAATCGTCACGTCGTTGTCATCAATAATTAGCTTGACGTTGAGGTGTTGGGCAACTGCGAGACGGGCCGCTTCCGCATCGTTGCCTTCCTGCTGGGAGCCATCGGAACCAAGGCAAAAGACCGTCTTGCCCGGATTGGCAAAGGCCACGCCATTCACATAGGGCCACATATGCCCCAGGCGACCGGAGCTAAACTTGACCCCAGGCGTTAGCCCCAGTTCTGGGTGGCCGGGCAGTTTGGAATGGGCCAGGCGATAGCTCATCAACTGCTCGGCGGGCAGGTCGCCATTCAGCGTTGCCATCAGGTATTGCGTGCCCACGCGATGCCCTGCTTCGTCGAAGAAAATGGGGACAAAAGACTCTGGCTTGCCGCGAAACAGCGCGTCCAAAATCATGACTTCGGGCACAGTGTCGTAGGGGCCGCCTGTGTGGCCGCCCACGCCGTGGGCCGCGCCTGTGGCCGTGAAGAAGACGATCGCATCTCGACAAAGCTGGATATTAGCCTGGAGGGCCGCTTTCTGATCCGCCGTCAGGGTAGGCACGGTGGGATCAAGCGTTAGTTTTTGATATGCGCCGAGGTCGATGGGGAAGGTTGCGCCAGTTGCAGTCATAGCGTTTGTCCATAGATTTATGTTGGGGCAGTGCGAGCGATCGCCAGCATTGGAGCGTGGATCGGCTGCTATCGATTTTCCCTGGAGACCAGGGCACTCACCTCACTAGGGTTGATCCTAGAGATAGGGCTACCAGAATGCAAGTTTAGTGGCGAACGTACCCCTGCTGATTAACTGCTCATTAAATTGTTGGTAAATCTGTTTGCGGTTCGTTGGTAAATCTGTTTGTGGTTCAATCTGTCCCCTAGCACTCAAATTTTCAGACCGCTTGGACTGGTTGAGTTTTTTATAGGTTTTCTGTAGGTTTGAATCCATGCAGCCGATGAAGCTGATCACCCATGAAGCGGGTTAGTGAATGAACGGTTGAGTTGGGGATGCATGTTTGAAAGGGCGATCGCCCTATTTTTCAGGGGTCGTATCGTAGGTCAGTTGGTCGGAGACATACCGCTGCGGTTCGACGTGAATTGTCGTTCGCACTGGGCTAAACGCATCTTCCAGTGCTGCTTCGACGGCTTCGGTAATGTCGTGGGCCGTGTCTACATCCTCGGCATTCACCACTAGATGCATTTCGATAAACACCTGCCGCCCTACGACCCCCCGCGAGGCGATGCTGTGGCAGTTCACCACGCCCGGAACTTGGGTGACAATGGCATGAATCTTTTCGGGGGCGATCGCCATTTCATCCACCAGCCAGGGCAAGTTTTCCTTCAAGACCTGCCAACCACTCCAAAAGACCAGCAGCGCCACCGGAAACGCCAGCGCCACATCTAGCCACTGCACCCCCAACACCCACACACCCAACAGTCCAGCCATCACCGTAATCGTCACCCAGACATCGCTCATGGTGTGGCGGGCATCAGCCAGCAGGATAGGGCTGCCAATGCGCTTTCCCACGCGCCGTTCATAAAATGTGACAAAAATATTGATGCCTAGCACCAGCAGCAAGAGCAACAACTCCCAGCCTTCCAAGATCAGCGGTTCGCCACCGCCCAAGATGCGAGTGATGGCCCCCTGCAAAATTTCAAAACAGGCAATTCCCAAAAATGCGCTGATCCCCAAGGCCCCCACCGCTTCAAACTTTTGATGGCCGTAGGGATGACTGCGGTCGGGATAGGGAGACGAGAATCGACTGGCGACCAGCCCCAGGATGTTGTTGGCGGAGTCGGTGACGCTGTGGAGCGCATCGGCCAGCAGGCTGAGGGAACCCGTCAAAAATCCCACGGTCGCCTTTAGCACCATCACTAGCAGATTCAGTCCCAGCGTGATCAGCAGGACGCGGCGCACGGTGGCGCGATGGTCTTGGCGAGTCATAGGCGGTACAGTAGGCAGGAATTAGGCAGAAATTACGCAGAGATACTAACGCGCTTTGGCGTACTTTGGACGTTGAGGCGCTTCGAGAAACGTAACGCTCTGGCAAGGGGCGATCGCCCGCTGACCACCTGCTGATTGTTATTATGAGGTCAATCTTGTAACCAGATGAAAACTCTGACTACAAACCCAAGCTCTCTGGTTGTCAGGCTTTGCGCTGAGTTGCCCTCCAACCCTCAACGGAGCAACGATTCTTGTCTTGCTATCAGTTGCTATCAGTCTTCTAAATCGGGTTACTAGCCTCTCCGTACAGGGTAAATCCCTGCCAGCACAGGTTTTACTGTTCGCACCTCACCATCTGCGCCTGGTCAGTCGTACCTAGCCCGTTGCATCTAGCCCCCTCGCATCTATCCAAGGATCTTCCAATGACGAAGCAAATCATCAAGATCACCGACAGTCGTGCTGTCTTAAAGCGTCGTCCCGCCTATGTCGGTCATCTGCCGCAAAACGAGCAATATAAAGTAGACGCGGGCACTGAGTATGAAATTCAGTCCTACGCCTATGCCGACTCAGCGGGAGATTTTGACGAACACATCAAGTTTGCGCTCAAGGAAGGCAACCTCGGCGGATTCAACACGTGGTATATCTACAATCGCTTTGCCGAAGTGTTGTCGGATGGCGAAGTGGTGTATCCCATCGAAGAGCAAACCGCCGCGCAGATTTTAGAAATCACCCAAGATACGGTCATCAAGCGCCGCCCCGTGCCCGTAGAAGAACTCACTGAAGAAGAAATCTTCAAAGTTTCCAAGGGCATGACCTTTGACCTACATTCCTACGCCTACGCCGATGCCAGCGGTAGCTTGCAAGGGCATATTCGCTTTGCCATCAACAATCCAGAGCAATATATTCGTGGCATCAGCCTGTGGCATGTGTCGGATCAGCAGGCCCAGGTAAAATTTGACGATAGGGTGGTGTATCCGATTCCAGCGGCGGCTCCGGCAGCGGCAATGGCGGCGGCATCTCCGGCGGCGGCACCCAAAACCTTTTCTGGCAAGGAAATCAAGCTTGCTGGAAATCGGGGCACCGTCTATTCTGACCAGCCGATTATCCCCAACGGCTCTTTTACATGGGGCGAGGCGACCCACAACTGCACGCGCCTGCCCCAAACGGCTGAGCATGTGGAGAACATGGTGAAACTGGCGACGCAGCTTGAAAAAGCCCGCCAGCAAATCGGCAAGCCCTTCCGGATTACCTCTTGGTATCGCCCAGAGCCATTCAACTCCAAAGCTGGCGGAGCGCGGCGCAGCCAGCATCTCGGCGGGGGGGCGGTAGATATCGTCGTGCAGGGCTATATGGGGGCAGATCTGGCGAAGATGCTGGTGGGCTGGTGGCCGGGTGGCTTGGGCATTTATGCGGGCAACCGACGGCATATTCTGCATCTTGACGTGGGCGTGAAACGCAAGTGGGGCTTTTGATGACGCAACTGAGATTAAATTTGGTGGAAGGGTCGGTGTCGTTTAACTTTTCGCCAGCAGCCGCGCAGGAGCTAAAGGGGGCGATCGCCACGCTGCTGGAACACCTGAAGGCAGTCTCCGCTAGCAGCACCGGCGGTCGCCCCAGCCCCAAGCCATCTATGGAATATCAGCATACGGGCGAGGTGTTTTTAGAAATTTTCTGCAACCCCAACATCTGGCCCAGTCCCTTTGCGGCGAAGGTGCTGGTGACAGTGCGCGACGACCGCATCCGGCTGACGACCGAAGCCGAACTGACGCGCCTGCTGGAGGATGTGAACGAGTATTTGGGGGTTGAGGGGTAGAGGCTGGATTTTGGATTTTGGATTTCAGGGCTGCTGCGCTGGAGGCGATTGAGTGGCGCTGCGGTTTAGAGGTTGGGTTTTGGGCTTGGGGTTTTGGAAGCCCTACAGAGCCTTGGACAGGCCATCCAAAATCGCCATCCGAAAGCACTAACCCAAGATCCCAAGCCAAGATCTCAACCCAAGATCCCAATCCAAAATCCAAAATTGATTGGTTCCGCATCCTCGCCTCCAGACTAGAAAACAGAAAGGGAGTCCAGCGGTCTGAACTCCCCATTTGAACTGTTGTTTGGGACGCTTGAAAGACTGGAATGCCCAGTCAGTGATCGTCGTCGGCAGCACTCGGAGCCTGCCCGATGCCCAGCGCTTTCTTAGACTGTTTGAGCTGCTTCCAGAGCGATTTAATCTCTTGGTAGGTTTCTTCAGGCGAGAGTTTGCCGTTGGTTTCCAGACCGCACAGCAGGCTGACTCGGTGGGAAAACTCTTGCAGGTTGGCGTTGAACACCAGGTTTTCGGGTTTGACCGGGCCGTAGTAGCGGCTGCGCGGCGCGAAGAAATCAGAGTAATCAGCCATGAATGCCTCCTTGAGGGCTTAACAAGTTCTTAACCTATGGTTAACCTAATTATCCCTAATTTTCAAGGCGATCGCCCACCTCTTAAGGCTTATTCAGGGATCGGGCATGTCATAGGCGCATTGCGGCAAGTCGTTTAGGGCATAGGGCTTGGATAGAAACACGCTGGCCCCCGCCTCCAGCATCCCGTCTCGGTTCAACGCCGTCTCCGACCAGAAGCGTCCTGATAATTATCGAAGGGTCTTTAAGCAGTCTGCACGCGACCGTTAGCTGGCATCTTGGTCAATACCAGAAGTGTTGAATCTTGATGGTAAAACTTTACAAAAAGCACTCTCAAGAGGCGGATTATTGAGAATGGAAGCAATAAGTAGGTCATTACAGGCAGAATTATAGATCTTTTGTACTGGATTCAGCTATGAACTTGCCCTGCTAACATTGCGTTCAACACTTCTGGGTCAATACAAAGTCTTTCTGTAATCATAGGACTTACGCATCTGGAGGATTTCTCGCTGGCTGTGTTCGCGAGAAATCCTTCAAAACCCAGAAGATTTATCGCAGGTGCGTAAGTCCTGAAATAATAGCTTGAAGAAGAAAGATTATGGGAATGCCCTGTGAAGTCAATAGCATCTTAAAGTTAAAGCCTTCTCAAGGCTATCCTTATCAACTTGAGAAGGGAAAGAGATATTCTGCCCAAAAAGAGGGATATAGAATTGTTCCAATAGATGTTCCCATTCCTTTAGTGGATGAGGGTTGGTTTGCTCATGCAGACATTAAAATTCACAAGCTTGTTTGGGAAAACGGAGTTACCAGTATGGATTTCGAGATTGATAGGATATACGAGTCTCCCTTTTTGACCAAAGCTTAGAAGTATGATCAGGGCGCGATGTACAACTGAAGTTGGGGACAGAAAAGTCCAACTGAATGATTCTAAAAATGCGACCTATCTAGACTGAGAGCTAATTTGTAAAGGAGCCTGAAAGCCTTGTTAATCAAGGATTTCCGAGAAACCGCTTTTCCTGGGCAAGCATGACCTCAAAGCCACACATGCCAAGAGTTTCAGGCTTCTTAAGATTTGCTTCATAAATTAGCTCTGAGTGGGGCTAATATTTGGGACTAATATTTGGGACTAATATTTTTATCGAAATTAGTAAAAGTGGCGATCGCGCTTTGAACCCTTGCTGGCGGTCGCTTTAAGTTTCGTTGCAAATCTGAGCCTTTGGCGGGCGATCGCCCTCTTCCTGTGGTTTCTTGAAAGGGAACAAACACAGCCCTGATTTTTCTCGCAGGGTGGCAATGTTGTGATGGGTAGGCAGCAGGATGGATGGGTTTTGGCGATCGCCCCTGGAGTCTGGCAGAAGACGGCTGAACTGGCGCTGGGTCGGGCTGGCGATCGCTCTCTGTATCAGTCTTCTGGCAGTTGGACGAATGGGGCTAGCGCAGCAGCCGACCCATGTTTCAGTGCTGATTCAGGCCTTAGAGGGCACGCAATGGGCCTCGCTCATTCAGGAATTTGAGGCGCAAAATCCCGACATCAAGCTAGACGTGATCGAGGGCCCCAATGCCACCAATCTGGTCGAAGACCTCTACACCTCGTCGTTTTTGCTGGGCGACTCGCCCTACGACTTGGTGTACATGGATATCGTCTGGGTGCCCAAGTTTGCGGCGGCGGGCTGGTTAATGGACTTGAGCGATCGCGCGGCCCAGAGCGACTTCTCAGATTTTCTGACCACCGACATCGACGGCGGCCGCTACCGCGACGGACTATACCGCATTCCCCTCCGCTCCGATGCCGGAATGCTCTACTACCGCACCGACATTCTGGAACAGCTTGGGGCAACCCCGCCCGACACGTTTGACGAACTGCTGGAGATTTCCCGCGCTGCCAAGCAGGCCGGATTGGCGGACTGGGGCTATGTGTGGCAGGGGCGACAGTATGAGGGGCTGGCGGCGATGTTTGTAGAAATTCTGGAGGGCTTTGGCGCGTTTTGGGTGAATCCGGAGACACGGGAGGTGGGGCTGGACGCTCCAGGGGCGATCGCCGCTGCGGAATTCCTCAAGCGCACCATCGATGAGGGCATCTCGCCACCCGGCGTGACGACCTATCAGGAAAACGAAGCCCTGCGCCTGTTCCAAAGCGGCAACACCGTCTTTATGCGAAGCTGGCCCTACGCCTGGGCGCTCAGCAATACAGAAGATTCCATCATCAAAGGCAAGTTTGGTATCAAGCCGATGGTTCACGCCCCCGGCTACAGCAGCGGCGCATGCCAGGGTGGCTGGGGCTTTGGCATTTCCAAGAGCAGCCGCCATCCCGACGAAGCGTGGCGCGTCATCGAGTTTTTCACTAGCACCGCAGCCCAGCGGCAGTTCATCCTAGAAAGCAGCTACGTCCCCACGAGGCGATCGCTCTTCACCGACCCCGCCATCGTCGAAAAATTCAGCCACTATCCCGCCCTGCTGCCCGTCCTCGACGCCACCGTCCTGCGTCCCCCCATCGGTCAATACGCCCAAGCCTCCGACATCCTCCAGCGCTACCTCAGCGCCGCCATCACCGGCCGCAGTTCGCCCGCAGACGCAATGCAGGCAGCCGCAGCGGAAACCCGACGACTGTTAGGAACGTAGCTTAGAAAACCCAGAAGCCCAGAAAGGCATAGATATTAGGACGTAAGCCACCATCCTTCGTTCGCACACCCAAAATCCAAAACCCAAAATCCAAAATCCCCATGCCCCAACCGACTCTCCAACAACGCGATTCGCGAAGCGATCCCTATGGGAATCGCCGCACGGGCTGGCTGCTAGTGGCTCCGGCGCTGCTGCTGCTGGCGGTGGTGTATGCCTATCCGATTCTGCGGGCGTTTTGGCTGGGGCTGTTTACCCAGAATTTGGGGACGGAGCTACAGCCAGTGTTTTCGGGCTTCGAGAATCTGGGGCGGATGGCGGCGGATGGGCGCTTCTGGCAGAGTCTGGGGAATACGACGGTGTTCACACTGGCGTCGCTGACGCTGGAGCTGATTTTGGGCATGGGCATGGCGCTGGTGCTAAATCAGGCGTTTCGCGGGCGCGGCTGGGTGCGGACGATCGCCATTTTGCCCTGGGCGCTGCCGACCGCGCTGATTGCGCTGGGCTGGGTGTGGATTTTCAACGACCAATACGGCGTGTGGAATGACATCCTGATGCGGCTGGGCATTTTGCAATCGGGCGTGAACTGGCTAGGCGACCCGACGCTGGCTATGCTGGCGCTGATCGCGGCGGATGTGTGGAAGACGACCTCCTTTGTGGCAATTTTGCTGCTGGCGGGGTTGCAGTCCATCCCGCAAGACCTTTATGAAGCGCACGCGATGGACGGAGCCACCCGCTGGCAAAGCTTCCGCCAAATTACGCTGCCGCTGCTAATGCCGCAGATTGTGATTGCGTCGCTGTTTCGCTTTGCTCAGGCGTTTGGCATTTTTGATCTGGTGCAGGTGATGACGGGTGGCGGCCCGGCAGGCGCAACGGAAACCGTGTCCGTCTATATCTATGCCACGGTGATGCGCTATCTCGACTTTGGCTATGGCGCGGCGCTGGTGGTGGTCACATTTTTGCTGCTGGTGGCGGTGGTGGCGATCGCCACGCTGCTCCTGGCCAAAGCCCGCAGTGCCTCAGGAGAAACAGGATGACGACTCAGCCGATTTCGACCGACACGCCGCGCAGCCGAATTTCTTGGCGACAGGTAGGAATGATGGGGGCGATCGCCCTCGTCGTCATCCTCAGCCTCGCGCCCATCCTGTGGCAGGTGTTGACCTCGGTGAAAACAAACGCCGACATTTCCGCCGTGCCCAATGTCTATTTCCCCACCCGCTTCACGCTCCAGCACTATGCGGAACTGTTCAGCCGCCGCCCGTTCCTCACCTACATGCTGAACAGCCTCTTGATTGCGGTGATTTCCACGGTGCTCTGTTTGGCGATCGGCACGCCCGCCGCCTACGCCCTAGCGCGATTAAGACTCCCCGGCGAAAACCTACTGCTCTCGCTGATCCTGATCGTCACGCTGTTTCCTTACATCCTGCTGTTTCTAGGTCTGCTGGAACTGGTGCGGGCTGCGGGCTTAGGCAACAACTACCTGGCGCTGATCATTCCCTACACTGCGATCAACCTGCCCCTGACGATTTTGGTGATGCGGAGTTTCTTTCAGCAGCTTCCCCGCGACCTAGAAGACTCCGCCAAGGTCGATGGCTACAATACGGGGCAAATGCTGACGCAAATCCTGCTGCCGCTCACCGCCCCTGCCCTCGTCACCACGGGCATTCTGGCGTTCATCTTCGCCTGGAACGAGTTCATCTTTGCGCTCACCTTCATCACCCGCGAGTCGATGAAAACCGTCCCCGTTGCCGCTGCCCAAATCGGCGGCACCAGCATCTTTGAGGTGCCCTACGGCCCGCTCGCCGCCGCCACCGTCATCGGCACGCTGCCGCTGGTCGTGCTCGTCCTCCTGTTCCAGCGCCGCATCGTCCAGGGCCTCACCTCCGGCGCGGTGAAGGGCTAATCCAGCGATGAACTTTGATTTTGGCTCTCTGCACCCCTAACTCCCATGTCTAAACTCGAATTGCAACACCTCAATAAAACCTACAGCGCCAGCGTCGTGCCCGTGAAAGACTTGAGCCTGGCGGTGGGAGACGGCGAGTTTTTGACGCTGCTGGGGCCGTCGGGGTGCGGCAAATCTACGATTTTGCGGATGATTGCGGGGTTGGAGCAGCCGACGCGGGGCGAGGTGGTGATTGGCGATCGCCCCGTCACCCACATCCCACCGGGCGATCGCAACATTGCGATGGTCTTTCAGAGCTACGCACTCTACCCGCACCTGTCGGTATTCGACAACATTGCGTCGGGACTAAAGCTGCGGCGGGTTCCCCCAGAGGAAATTCGGCAGCGGGTCGCCTCTGCGTCCGAGGCGCTGGGGCTAGGGAATTTGCTAGATCGTAAGCCTGGTCAGCTTTCGGGGGGGCAGCGTCAGCGGGTAGCACTGGGTCGAGCCCTCGTTCGGCAGCCAGAGGTGTTTTTGCTGGATGAGCCGCTCAGCAACCTGGATGCCCTGCTGCGCGAACAGGTGCGGGCAGACCTGAAGCAGCTTTTTGCAGAACAGCAAGCCCCCGTCGTCTACGTTACCCACGATCAGACCGAAGCCATGACCCTTTCGACGAAGGTTGCCGTGCTGAACAACGGCGAACTCCAGCAGCTCGCGCCGCCTGCGGAGATCTATCGCCACCCGGCTAATCGCTTTGTGGCAGGCTTCGTCGGCAGTCCCCAAATGAACCTGTTTGACCTGACCTGCGAAAACGGGTTTGCCCTGCTTAACAATGCCAAAATTCCCTTGCCCGATCGCCTCAAGTCCCTTTCTGCCGTTACCCTCGGCATTCGCCCAGAACAGGTTCGGCTCGCTCGAACGGGCGATCGCACGCTGATCAACGGCAGCGTGTTTCTGACCGAACATCTGGGCATGAACAATCTTGTCAGCATTCGCATTCCCGGCGCGAACGATCGCACGCTGCGGGCGCTGCTGCCGATGGATGCGGTGTGGAACTCAGACGAGATGGCGCTAGCACTGCCGCCGGAGCATCTGCACTGGTTTGACGCGGAAACGGGCGATCGCCTATGACTCGCTTTCTTGTTGCTCTGGACAATCCAAACTGTCAATCCAAAATCCAAAATCCGAAGTCTCAAAATCCAAAACCAGCCTTAACAGCCCGCATCGCCCACGACTGGAACCTCCACCATTGCGCCGTTCCGCTCGACCTGAATTGTGCCATCGGCGATCGCCACGCTTTCGATTTCGCCTTCTGCGCCTAGCGTCACGGTGACGGTTGCGGTGATGGTTCCGTCAGTGCTGCGAAACATCTGGGTCGTTTTTTGTCCATAGAAATCTTGTCCGCTGCCATCGACTCGGCTAAACGCCACCAAGTTGCCGTCAATCAGCATCCGCATCGACCCGTCTTCGATGCCGTTGAAAAAGACGTATTGCTCGCGGGATGTGCGGTCTGCCTTCCAGAGCGCCATCCCACAGCCGTAGAGGTTGTTTTCTGCAAGGGAAAACTCGCCCACACGGGGCGCAGGAGCCATCGGCGGCGTTTCAGGATTAGTTCCAACCTCGACCGCCAGCCCACAGCCTGCCAGCAGGAAGGACATTAGCGCTGCGGTCAGTCGTTGTTTCATTACAGGTTCCCCAGTCTCCAGACTCCAGTAATAGTTATTAAACTCGCATAGACGCATCAAGCAAAGCCCCGGTTCCCTACAACGAGAAAAACCGGGGCCTGCGAGAAACCGTAGGGTTTGTAGCTACTCAGCAGACACAGCGCTGGCATCGGCGGCTTCGGGGGCGATCGCCGTTCCAGCCGAGGGCGAATCTGGCTCCTTAAAGACGATCCGCAGCAGGGCAGGCGCAATGAAGGTCGTGCCGATCACCATCACGATAATGGCAGCCTCCAGCGACTTCGACAGCACACCCGTCGCGGAACCCACACCCACAAACACCAGACCGACCTCGCCCCGGGGCACCATGCCCACGCCGATCGCCAATCGGTTAATCCCCGGCTTGCCAAACACGCCCAACCCCGTTACCAGCTTGCCCAAAAACGCAACTGCCAGCAGGAAAATTGCAATAATCAGCCCTTCACGGTTCTCCGGGTTAAATGGGTTCAGCACGCTGACATCGGTACGCGCTCCCACCACCACAAAGAAAATGGGCACGAGCATATCGGCGATCGGGATAATTTGCTCTTCTAGCTCTTCCCGCTTTTCGGTTTCTGCCAGAACCAGCCCCGCCGCAAACGCACCCAAGATTCCTTCTAGCTGAATGGCTGCACCGATATAGGCAAGTCCGAAAGCAAAAATCAGCGAGGCAATCAGCAATTGCCCCCGCGTTTTCAGTCGATCCACCAGCGCCACAAAGAAGGGGCTGAGCAATCGTCCCAAAAAGATGGAGCCGATGAGAAACACGGCCGCGCTGACCACCAGGTAAATTACGTTGCCGATCTGGACTTCGCCCGTCTTGGCCAGACTAGCGACCACTGCCAGCACGATAATGCCCAGCACATCGTCCAACACCGCCGCGCCGATAATAATCTGACCTTCGGGCGAACTTAGCTTCTGGATTTCTGCCAGCACTTTGGCAGTGATGCCAATGCTGGTCGCTGTCAGCGCGGCTCCGGCAAAAATGGCGGGCACCGTCGGCACCCCAAACAGCAGCATGAGTCCGGCTGTACCTGCGGCAAAGGGAACCACGACCCCAATCACGGCGACGACCGCCGCCTGGGGGCCGACGCGGATGAGTTCCTTCAAATCGGACTCTAGCCCAATTTCAAACAGCAGGATGATGACCCCAATTTCGGCTAGCACAGAGATGACTTCGCTCTCTGCCTGAAAAACGCTGCCTGCCGCCTCAGTGCCAACGCCGCTTGTCGCCTCAATCAGCCGCATAATCAGGGAGCCAGATTCCTGGAACCCGCTTTCGGGAAACACTAGCAGATGGAGGGCCGATACCCCGACCACCACGCCGCCAATTAGCTCTCCTAGCACGGGGGGTAGCCCCACGCGGACGCAGAGTTCGCCGCCTGCCTTGGCCGCCAGATAGACCACAATCAGGCTGACTAATACGCTACCGAGAACAAAGGTTGCTTCCTCCGGAGAAGCAGACTCGGCGACCACCGAGAAGGCATTTTGGGAAGCGGGGTTAAACCACAGGGCAGAAATGTCTAAACCGAATGGATGAAACAAAGTAGCCGGACTCAGCATTCACTTGACAAGACTCGTCCTGTTTACTTTACCGTGAGTATTCCTGCGTAAAACAGCGATCGCCCCTGGATATTCTTCAAGATCTCCAGACAATTACTGAAAACACAAGCATCCTAGGCTTCGATAAAAGTTGTAGAAACGGGCAATTAGTAGAACTAAACCCTGGATTTTTCCATCAACAAACATAAAGAAGTTCGATAGCAGTGGCGCTAGAAGTGGCCTGGCACATTAGCCGCAAATCGCTTTCTACCTTAGATAAACACCCGGTGCTGCAAAGACGGCATCTGCCGCCGCACTTGCGCTAGCCGAGAGGGTTCAATGGAGGCGATCGCCACGCCAGGTTTCTCTTCTACTTCTGCCAAAATCAGACCCCATGGGTCGATAATCGCCGCGTGTCCGTGGGACTGTCGCCGCGCATTGTGTTTGCCCGTTTGAGCGGGCGCAATCACGTAGCAGGTGTTTTCGATCGCCCGCGCCTGGAGCAAAACCTGCCAGTGATCTTTGCCCGTATAAGCGGTAAAGGCCGCGGGCACAAACAGCACCTCCGCCCCCATCTGCGCCAGGTGACGATAGAGTTCAGGAAAGCGCACGTCATAGCAGACCGATAGCCCCAGATTGCCGAAGTCTTTGGAGGGGTAGATCGGGGGCAGTTGCGTTCCGGCTAGGACAATGCTCGATTCCTGGTAGGTGTTGCCGTCTGGCAGGTTCACGTCAAACAGATGTACCTTTTCATAGCGGGCCAGTTCGCTGCCGCTGGGGTCTACCAGCAGGGCGGTGTTGTAGACTTTGCCTGTGCCCGTGGGAACCGGGAAGCCACCCCCCAACAGCGTCACCTGATAGCGCTGGGCCATGGTTTTTAGAAATTTTTCGCTGCCCTGGGCGATCGCCTCTGCCTGGGCTAGCTTCGCGTCTTCATCGCCCAAAAATGAAAAATTCTCTGGCAGCCCAATCAGTTCCGCACCCTGACGCACCGCCAAATCGATTAAATCTTCTGCCTGAGCCAGATTTTTATCCAGATCTGGCACGCTATTCATTTGCACTGCTGCCGCTAGATAAGACCTCATGATTCCTTGCGATTGAAAACCATACTCCCATTCAGCCCAAAATATTCGTCCTTCTCATCATGGCGGGCGATCGCGCTGCGAGAGGACTTTGCGACCCGCCTACACCTGACCCAAACCTCCCCTAAAACGACAAACGACGCGCCCTGAGCGGGATAGCGATTCGCGAAGCGATCCCTGCGGGCATCGCCCAGTTTGGTGCTGCCACATGCGGAGAACGTCTCTCTTGCACATCTCACTGACCTGAGATCAAGGTACATGGCGCATCAAAGGGTTTAGAAACGGGCGTAGTAAGTATCGTGCCTAATTTTAGCCCTATTCTTTCCCGATTCCTTTGGGACTTATGTGGTCGAACGTGTAGTCGAAAGATTTCTTATAGCCCGCGCTTCACCATCTGCTTCACAAAGGGGTCAGCGGCTTCTACGGATGTAGCGTGTCAATTTACACTCTATCGGGCGCTGAATCTTCACCAAATTTTCAAATAGATGTTCTTGATACATAACTAGATGAATCTTCTATGAACTTCATTCATCAGCCTGTTGTCGAATGCTCTCTTATGACCATTTAATGTCTAAGCAATAGAGCCTACTCACTCTGTTTGATTGCTTCACTGGTCTTCTCGACATCGACACATCTCGCTGCCTTTCAGAACCAACTCTGGTTTTGTTCAGGGCGATCGCACTTGGAGTCGAAGTCATCAGCCGGGGTGCTGGCCTTAGGCGTGCAGTTTTTACGAGCCTTTCACTATATTTTTGAATGTTGCGTTTGAGGGAATTTCAGAAATTTTTCGCAAGAGATTTTTTAGCTATCTGCCGAGTCATACTTGCGTGTAAATTCTGAGTTTGCATCTGAGTTCACAGTTTCCCCCCCATCAGCGGTGAACGGCAAGATTCAACCCTGTTCGTCAACCTTGATGAAACCCCTTCTCAACTTGTCCCCCCAATGCAGTATCTTAGTGTGCAGCGCTTGATCGCAAGCTTTTTGGGCGGGCGGTCAAAGGTTCGGCAAACTGGCTACAGTATTAGCCGCTGCTTCATACTAAGTTCATAGTGTGAGGTCGGTTGAGGAGTCAAAGGATTAACCAGAGCGTTAGGCTCAACAACAGGTTTTACGAGTCCGAAGTGTCTCTAGTCAAGGTATTTAGTCAAGGTATCTGGAAGGTTGACCCGGTAGAATTTTGCAGCCCAGTATTAACCTTCCGGCAGCGCTTAGCTTGTCTGTATTTGATTCGTCTGTGTTTAGTTGTGGCGAGAGGTACTTGCTACAGCCTGACTCAAGAAATTTAACCAGTCTCTTCGGTATATCAAGCCCTTTTTTACGCTTGCGTTCGCTCAGTTGCCCACCCGACACAAACCTGGAAGTCATGCTAGATCTAAAACTTCACGACACCACAGCAGACCCCCTGCCACCTGTCGGAGAATCTAGTCCTCATCTTAAAGATTCGCTGTTGGCAGACTATGGAACCAGTTTCGAGGACACCTGTTCTGTTGAAGCGATGCTGGAATCCACCCAATCGAGATGCCAGGTTAGCCAATTTTTCATACAGGCGCTTCAAAATGGTCGCAAGACGATTTTGATGACAAACCTGCTGCATACCCCGTCGAGGTCTACCGAGTCAGGTACGGTCTGGTCGCTGGGTCGCAGTTCCACCTGTGCGATCGCCCTCGATAACCCGTCCGTCTCTCGCTGCCATGCGGTGATTGGCTATCACCCCGACGAAGGGCTTTACATTTCCGACCTCAACAGCAGCAACGGCACCTGGGTTAACCGTCGTCGCGTCCCCCCAATGCAGCGCATCCCGCTCCAAGATGGCGACATTGTGCGGCTGGGCACCTTAGATATTGAGTTCTTTGTCTCTAGCACAGCCACAGCCCCATCCGCCTTTCAGGACATTACCCGCTTCTAGTTCTAGCTTCCAGTTCCACTTCTAAGTTCTGGCTGTAAGTTTTCGCTTCTAGTTTTCTAAAGGCACAGGGGCGAATCCTTGCTACAGTTGGGCGTAAGCGCCGAAAAGAGCGCCTTTTTTGTTCGTTTTGCCCGACTTGCTATGCTGCTCTTTCTCCAGGTCATTCTCTGCGTTAGCTTGGTGGTGTGGGTGGGGGCGCGGCTGTCGCAGAGTGCCGATGTGCTGGCAGAAGAGACCGGGCTAGGGCGCAGTTGGGTCGGCGCAATCTTGTTGGCAGGGGCGACCTCGCTGCCAGAACTGGCCAGCGGCATCAGCGCAGTGGCGCTGTTTCAAGTCCCCGATCTGGCGGTGGGCGGCGTGCTGGGAAGCTGCCTGTTTAACCTGCTGATTTTGGTGATTGTGGACATTTTTACGGGGCCAGAACCGCTGCTGCGACAGGTGCAGGTGAGTCATGGGCTATCGGCGGGACTGGGCTGCGTCATGCTGGGCATGGCAGCGGCGGGTATTTTGCTGGCGGAGCGGGGCGTGGATCTGACGCTGGGGTGGGTTGCGCTGCCGAGTGTGTTGCTGCTGCTGCTATATGCCGTGAGTGCCCGGTTGATTGCTCAGTTTGAACTGCGCCGCCGCACCCAACTGCTAGAGGAGGAAGCCGGAGCCTTGCAGTATGGTCATATTTCGCAGCGGCGAGCGTATAGCACTTTTGGGCTGCTGGCGATCGCCATTGTGGTGCTGGGCATCTGGCTGGCCGCCCTGGGCGATCGCGTGGCTGTGGTTACGGGGCTAGGGGAAAGCTTTGTTGGGGCGCTGCTGCTGGCGGCGGCCACCTCCTTGCCCGAAGTCGTGTCGTCGCTGACGGCGATTCGCCTGAATGCCGCTGACCTAGCGGTGTCCAATATTTTTGGCTCTAACCTGTTCAATTTGGCGATTCTAGGCATTTACGCCGTGGCTTATTTACGCGGCAGTTTGTTTAGCGAAATCAACCATCTGATTCATGCTTTCGCCACCGTCATTGCCATCATGATGACGGCGATCGCCTTGGTGGGGCTGATCTATCGAGCCAGTCAGCGATCGCGCCTTCACCTGACCTGGGACGGTGTGGCGATTTTGCTGCTCTATGTTGGTGGGATGTATGCGATCTATCGAGGGTAAGGCAGCGGAAGCAAGGGGGCCTGAAAGCAAGCACCCTGCTCACTCTTGAATCTCACCCTTGAATCTCATCCTTCAAACTTGGCCCTTCTGTCAAAAACGGCCCGCTTAACATCAGCGCCGTTTTGGCATCTAGGGTTCCAGTGACGCTGAGGCCAGCGGACTGCTGAAATCGGCGAAGCGCCGCGTTAATGGTGGCATGGTTGGTGGCATGGTCGATGGTATCGTTAGCGATCGCGCTGCTAGGGTTCAGGTAGCCTAGGCGCGTCAGGTAGTCCCGCACTTGCGCCGCAGACAGCACCACCTCCTCTGGGCGAAAGAACGGGACGTATTCTCGTCGCCAGATCCGCTGAAACTGCTGGCGATTGAGGCGATAGATCCGCCCCCAAGCAGGGTCAGCAATGGTAGCAGTGTCATCGCTGAGGGACAGCAGCGCAATCGCGTGGGGCGATCGCCGACCACCCCGATTAAAAAGCCAGCTTGCCAGCACGCCCGGACGATTGACGCGCTGCATCTGCTCCCAGGTTGCGCCCGTGATCTCCAGCCCGTCCATCTTGAGCTGGTGCGCGGCGGTAATCAACTGCGGCATGGAGGTTCCCAGGCGGCTGGTGCCTGCCAGCTTTGCCACGCTCGATTCGGTTTCCTCTAGCCCCCAGCGGCGCAGCACCGTGGCCATCGCAGCAGGCGCACAACTGCTGGTGGAGGTTTGCTGAAACACGCCATTGGGGCGCAAGTTATCATCCAGCGTGGAATAGATCGGAGCCAGCAGATAGGCCTCGGCCGCTGTAAAGCTTCCCAGCCCAATCAGCCCAATCAGCACGACCGCAATCACCTGCAAACGGCGCGTGTGCCAGCTCACCACAAACGCCACACCGCAGATACCCAGCAGGATAATCCGCATCGCCGCCCAAGACACCTGCATTCCCGATACGCGCCACGCCAGCGGCAGCCATTGCCACTGAGGAATATACAGCGCCAGCAGCAGTAGAGCAATGTAAATTCCTAAGAAAGCCAGCGATACGGAGGTTTTTCCCTTAAACAGGTCGTTTGCGGTTGCTCCCTTTCGCAACAGCAGCCGCCCAAACCGAATGCCCCACCAAAAGGCAAGCCCGCCGAGCAGAATAGTGCTAGCAATTCCCAAAGACATGAGCAACAGCGCAGGTAGAGGTTGACCGGAGGTTCACAGCGAGACTCAGCGGAAAATCGGGCAGCGAGATTCGGGGGCGAGATCGGGGGAGGGATCGGGGGAGGGATCAGGGGCGAGATCGGGGGCGAGATCGACTCAGTGAGCGTTTACAGTCAGCTTGCCGCTTTAGCTTCAGAGTGCCCAGTTTGGTGGGCGATCGCCATTTCGGAAAACTTTTTCGCCCATTTTTCGGCGCTTGTCTCCCTCAATTTCTGAAATGTCAGAGGGGCGATTTCTGAAACGCGAGAAGGGCGATCGCCCCTCCGGTCAGCGTGACTGGATGCGATAGACCTTGCGATAGATCTGATGATTTCCCTACGGTTTCTCAAGGATACCGAGGGCGATCGCCCATGAGCCTGGGGTGCGGCTAACGGTAAGATCTCATTAAGGATTCCTAAACTGTATCTCGAATGCTAAATACCCTCGATGCCAATGCCGTTCTGGAGGTATTGCGCCCTGTCCAAGACCCAGAGCTACGCAAAAGCCTGGTGGAGCTAAACATGATCCGCAACGTCACTGTGGCAGAGGGTGAGGTGCGGTTTACGCTGGTGCTAACAACGCCCGCCTGCCCGCTGCGCCAGTTCATTGTGGAAGACTGTGAGCGAGCCGTGAAAACGCTGCCCGGTGTTCAGTCGGTGATGGTGGACGTGACGGCCGAAACGCCCCAGCAAAAGGCCCTGCCAGACCGAACCGGTATCGACGGTGTCAAAAATATCATTGCCGTTTCCAGCGGCAAAGGCGGTGTCGGCAAAAGCACCGTCACCGTGAATGCGGCCGTGGCGCTGGCCCAGGCGGGCGCAAAGGTGGGGCTGCTGGATGCCGATATCTATGGGCCCAACACGCCGACGATGCTGGGACTGACACAGGCAGAGGTGAAGGTGCAGCCGGGGCCCCAGGGCGAAATCCTGGAACCTGTATTTAACTACGGCGTAAAGCTGGTGTCGATGGGCTTTTTGATCGACCCGGATCAGCCTGTGATCTGGCGCGGGCCAATGCTAAACGGCATCATCCGCCAATTCCTCTATCAGGTGCAGTGGGGCGAGTTGGACTATCTGCTGGTAGACATGCCCCCCGGCACGGGCGACGCGCAACTGACGCTGGCCCAAGCCGTGCCGATGGCGGGCGCGGTGATTGTAACTACGCCGCAAACGGTGGCGCTGCAAGATGCGCGGCGCGGCCTGCGGATGTTTCAGCAGCTTCAAGTTCCCGTGCTGGGCATCGTGGAAAATATGAGCTACTTCATCCCGCCCGACCTGCCCGATCGCCAGTACGATATTTTTGGTTCTGGCGGCGGCGAAAAAACAGCAAAAGAACTGGAACTGCCGCTGTTGGGCCGTGTGCCGCTGGAGATTTCGCTGCGGCAGGGGGGCGATCGCGGCATTCCGATTGTGGTGGAATACCCCGACTCGGCTTCGGCCGGGGCACTGAGGGCGATCGCCCAGCAAATGGCAGCCCGCGTGTCTGTTGCAGCATTGAGCTAAGGGTTCAAGGGGGCTGAAAAGGCACTTCTAGGGCTTGCTCTGCTCGATTGCCCGCTGCATAAAGATCTCCTGAGAGCTACGCACGGGTTCACCTTCCTTCGGCCGGCGCTGTGTATAGTTGCCGTCTGGCTGAAGCTCCCATGCCTGACGGTTATCACTCAGCGTCGTGTCGAGAATCTCCCGCAGCAGTTTTTTCAGCGCAGGGTCTTCGACGGGGGCGACAGCTTCCACGCGGCGATCAAGGTTACGCGGCATCCAGTCGGCGCTGCCGATGTAGTATTCTTCGTTGCCGTCGTTGTGGAAGTTGAAAATGCGCGAGTGTTCTAGATAGCGCCCAATGACGCTAATCACCCGAATGCTTTCGCTGACGTTGGGAATTCCCGGCTTCAGGCAGCAAATCCCCCGCACAATCAGGTCGATTTCCACCCCAGCTTGCGACGCTTCGTACAGTTTGGCAATCATGCCCGGATCGACCAGAGAGTTCATCTTGGCAATGATCTTTGCGGGCTTGCCGGCCTTGGCGTGTTCAATTTCGCGCTGGATCAGCGCCGTCATGCGATCGCGCATATTCACAGGCGACACCAAAATCTTGCGGTAGGAGTGCTGCCGTGAATAGCCCGTCAGGTAATTAAACAAATCGCTCAAATCCGCACCCAGTTCCTCGCGGCAGCTCAGCAGGCCCAGGTCGGTGTAGAGCTTGGCCGTCTTGGAATTGTAGTTGCCCGTGCCAATGTGGACATAGCGGCGAAGCTCGTCCCCTTCCTGACGCACCACCAGCACCACCTTGGTATGAGTCTTTAGCCCCACCAGACCATAGACCACATGGATGCCCGACTGCTCAAGCTGCATCGCCCAGTTGATATTATTCTCTTCGTCAAACCGCGCCTTTAGCTCTACCAGCGCTGCGACCTGCTTGCCGTTTTCCGCCGCCTCGATCAGCGACTTCACAATCGGCGAATCGCCCGATGTGCGATACAGCGTCATCTTGATCGCCTGAACCTGGGGGTCGCGGGCCGCCTGGGCAATAAATTGCTCCACCGATCCGCTGAAAGACTCGTAGGGATGATGCACCAGCACATCGTGACGGCGAATAATGGAGAAAATGTCTTCTCGCTCAGCATTGGCAGGCAGCAGATCCCCCGTAAACCGCAATTGACGCGGCGGCATCGGCGAAAAAGGCGCATCCTTGAGCGCAGGCAGCGGCACCCCCGTCAGCGCAAACAAATCCTTCAGGTTGAGCAGCCCGTCGATCTCGTACACTTCGTGGGGTTGTAGCTCTAGCTCATCTATCAACGTATCTTTCACCAACTGCGACGCATTAGACTGAATCTCTAGTCGCACAGGCGCTTCTGCCATTCGCCGCTTTTTCACCATGTCTTGAATCGCTTGCAGCAGATCCTCCGCCACTTCTTCGCGCAGTTCCACTTCTGTATCGCGGGTCAGCCGGAAGAGAGAATACTCCTGAATCGCCATGCCGGGAAACAGCATTTCCAGGTTATGCGCGATGACCTGCTCTACTGGAATGCCAACCCAGACTGCCTTTTTGCTGCCCTCTTGGCCAGGTTCTGCAGGCAGCTTTAGAAAGCGGGGCAGGCTGCTGGGCACCTTGACCCGCGCAAAATGCTCTTCGCCCGTCTGCTGATCCTTGACTATCACTGCCAAGCTGAGGCTGAGGTTCGACATGCGTGGAAACGGATGCCCCGGATCAACCGCCAGCGGGGTCAGGACCGGAAAAATCCGCTTTTCAAAATGATCTCGCACGTAGTTCCGCTGCTCCTGGCTCAAGTCAATGTGATCCAAGAGAAATACGCCATGCTCTTTCAGTGCGGGGCGCAAAACCTTCTCGAAATAGCGATGCTGCTCTTCCACCATAGGCCGCAGGGTTTGGCTAATTTCCTCAAGCTGCTGTTGGGGGGTGCGCCCGTCTGGCGTTAGCGTCGTGATCCCTGCCTCAAGCTGGTCTTTCACGATTGCCACCCGCACCATAAAAAACTCGTCCAGGTTGGAGCTAAAAATTGCCAGAAACTTCAGGCGCTCCAGCAGCGGCGTGCGCTCGTCTAGCGCCTCGTGCAGCACCCGCCGATTAAACTCCAGCCAGCTTAGCTCACGGTTGATGTAGTATTGCGGGTCGTTCAGGTTAACGGCAGACTTCGCGGCAGGGGCAGATTCTTTAACGTTTGTCATAGGGTTTACCAGCCAGTTCTAGCAGCTTGGATAGACAAAATCTGTATCAAAATCAAACTGTTTTTGTGTCAAGAAGAGTATACAAACAGGGCTTAGTATTGCAGGCCACATCGCTTCTGCTCTGAATCCTGGGCTGCGTTTTGTCGGGTTTTGCAGCCAGCAAATTTTTCTAAAAATTTTTCGAACGGGCTATTACGGGCTATGTTTCAAATGCCTTGTGAGTCGGGGATTTAGCCCATTGCCAAGGTGATTAACACTTGATTAAAACTTGACTGCCGTTTTGTTGTGTCCTGCATTTTGGCTGTGCTTCGGCTATTTGGAAGATTTCCTTAACTTTTCAGACGTGGGTGGGCTAAACTCCTGAACTTTTCTGTAACGACAGCCCTTGGGCGATCGCCTATTCTAGGTTCCATAAAGCAACCAGCGAAATAGAGCAACAAGATAGAACAACGAGACAGAGCAACGAGATAAAGCAATTAGCTAGCCATTTTTGGGCTTTTGCCACACGCAACGATCTGCATCTGTACTTAGGTTATGCATCGTGATTCCGCAAGTAATTCGCATAGCATTTGGAGCAAGTCAATGAACGCTAAAACTCTCTCTTCAGAATCCCTCCAAGCCACTCTCTCGATACGCAGAAATTACGGCTTTGCCGCGTTATTTAGCAACACGTTTTGGGCGATCGCCCGCACTCTACTGGTACAAGACGAAATCAAAGTTTCCATTCAGCAGCTACGCAATGGCGAACAGGTTTGGCACGTCTATGATCCCATGATTGGACGCACAGAAAGTTTCTTCTCAGAAATAGAAGCGCTGCGCTGGATTGAGGGAAAGACCCGGTGTTACTCCGCGATCGAGAACTAAACCGATCGGAGTTTGTTCACCGATAAATCACGGCGAATGGATTTCTGGCAATCGCACGTTTGCGTTCAATTTGTCTAGAATCTGTCTAAGGTTAGATTTAAGTGAAATCGCGTCTGACGAATTGGGTCGGGCACGATTTTTGTGTTATGTTATGCACGCCAACGGATGCACTTTTGGGTTGAACTTTGACTAGAGATTGCTCAGAGGATGTTTGAAAAGTCCTACTGTTTGTAGCAAAGCGTGCAAGATCCCCCTAAATCCCCCTTAAAAAGGGGGACTTTAAGGCGGTTTCCCCCCTTTTTAAGGGGGGCTAGGGGGGATCTCTGAGTGCTTAACATTACAGGCGATACCTTTTCAAACACCCTCTCAGACTTGTTTGGCAGATCCGACCGAATCTAACTGAAACCTTTTCTGACTGAATCCGTCAGGTTTCCCTGTTCAAGGACTTTGGTTAGACATCGGGCGGCGCTGAATGCGTTGCGATTCATGCAATCCACGATTCATGCAATCCACGTAATTCACTCTGGTCTGAATATTTGACATCTGAAATCCAAAGCTACTTTTTCCCCTTAGACAGGCTATGGCTATTCGACTAAACCGCGCTGCCAATCAACTCGTCAACCGATTGCTGGAAAGTGACCTGGCAAAAAGCGTTGCTGATTTTCTTCAGGATCTGGACTTGTCTGACATTAATCTGGGCGACGTGTTTGGCAATATCTCGCTCGAAGATTGGACAGACGATCTGCGGAGTGGCATAGAAAGCGCGCTCGACACCTTTTCCAAAGATTTCAACTTTACCAAACTGGTTGGGAATATCGACGATTTGTTTGGCGGCGTGGACTTGTCCGACGTTAACTTTGATGCGCTGCTGAAGGACGTGCTAGGAGACATCAGCCTGAATCGGCTGGTCAAAGATTTGGATCAACTCCTTGGCTCAGTAGACTTAGAAGATTTGTTTAACGACTCTATTGACACGAGTGACTGGGGCGAACTGGCAAAGCGCGTGCGGGCGATCGCCAGCGATGTGTTCGACGACTTTTCGACCGGGCTTGCTCAGCTAGACTTGGGCGATCGCGCAGCGGATCTGCTCCGGGGCAGCATCGCCAGCAATATTCTGAGCGGACTTGGCGGGGGCGATCGCCTGCTGGGGCTGGGCGGCGCAGACATCTTGCTGGGCGGCAATGGCAACGACATCCTGCTGGGCGGCGCAGGCAACGACGTGCTGTTTGGCGGGCTAGGCAGGTCACTGCTGACGGGCGGCAGAGGCTCAGACCTGTTTGCGCTCGCAGTGGGCAGAGGGTTTGCCACAATTACCGACTATCGCAGCGGCAGCGATGCGCTAACCGTGCTGGGCGATGTGGCAATAGAAAGCCTGAGGCTGCGTCAGCGGGGGGCAGACGCGGTGATTCGCTATGGCCCCGACGTGCTGGCAGTGCTGACGGGCGTAGATGTGCGAAACCTCAGCCTGAGCGATTTTGTCTAACGACCAACCTGCTTGGGTCATAGCGCACACACCAAGCGCCGCAGCCTCGCAAAGCGCTGAACTGAGCAATCCAAAATCCCAAAATCGTCAATCCACAATCCAAAAGTCGCTAATCCAAAATCCCCTAAATCGCTGCAAGCTGCTGGGCGATCGCCCCCGCATCCACTGCCCGTCCGATAAACACCAGCCGCGTTTGCCGCGCTTCGTCTGGTCGCCAAGAGCGATCGTAGAACTGCTCGAAGCGACTGCCCACGCCCTGTACCACCATCCGCATCGGCTTTTGGGGCACGGCCACAAAGCCCTTAATGCGGTAGATTTCTTGGGACTGCACTAGCGCTTCGAGCGATCGCCGCAATGTGTCTGGGTCAAACTCGCGGTTCAAAATGACGTGGGTGGAGTCGATTTCGTCGTCATGGTCGTGGTCTTCTTCGTGGTCGTGGTGGCTGGGACGGGCTTCCAGGTTGTCTTCCACCGCTGCGTTGAAGCCCAGCAGCAGGTCGGCAGGCAACTGACCGCGATCGCTCTGCACCAGCTTCACGGCGCGGGGTAGCTCCGTCTGCACCCGGTCAACCACCTGGTTCACTGCGTCTGCCGTTACCAGATCGGTCTTATTCAGCACCACCAGATCGGCGCAGGCAAGTTGGTCTTCAAACAGTTCCTCCAGCGGCGTTTCATGATCCAAGCTGGGGTCTGCTTGCCGCTGGGCTGCGACGGCTTCTGGGTCATGGGCCAGCGCCCCGGTCAAAACGGCTTCGCAGTCCACCACCGTCACCACGCCGTCCACCGTCGCCGCATTGCGAATTTCGGGCCAGCGAAACGCCTGCACCAGCGGCTTGGGCAGCGCCAGTCCTGAGGTTTCAATCAAAATGTGGTCGAGGCGATCGCGCCGCTTTAGCAACTCCTGCATCGTCGGCAAAAACTCTTCCTGCACGGTGCAGCAGAGGCAGCCGTTGGTTAGCTCGACGATATTTGCGCTGGACTCGTCTGCGACCTGCCCTGGCTCCTCATCGCACACTTGGCAGTCGCGCAGCAAGTCGCCGTCGATGCCCAATTCGCCAAACTCGTTTACCAGCACGGCAATGCGCCGCCCCTGGTTATTTTGCAGCAGGTGGCGAATCAGCGTGGTCTTGCCGCTGCCGAGAAATCCGGTGATGATTGTGACGGGGATTTTTGCTGCCATAGTGAAAATTTGAATTATTAGAGCCAGCGCCAGACGGGCCATGCTTGGTGGTTTTGGATTTTGGAGTTTGGATTTTGGATTGCCAGTCTGGTGTTTGCGGGGTGTGCGGATCTTCCACGTATAGCGCCCCGCAGGAGATAGCGCCCCGCAGGAGATAGCGCCCCGCAGGAGATAGCGCCCCGCAGGAGATAGCGCCCCGCAGGAGAATGAATAGAAGCCCAAATATCTTACCCGCTTGCGATACGATTCCGCAGCAAATGCAGATTTGCTTGAGAAATGAGATTTGAGAAATGGGGCCGGCTGTGAATAAAGTAGGGAGTATCGCGCTGTGAAGGAGAGTTTTGGAATGGCTGGCAAATCGTTTGGAGAACAAAACTGGGGCAAAAGGTCAGTCTGGCAGGGGGTGGGGGCAATTCCTGCAGAGAGCGCTTTGCGAATCGCGCTGAGTGGGTTGCTGAGCGGGCTGCTGAGTGTGCTGTTGGGCGGGGTGCTGTGGCTGGGGGTGCTAACGCCGCAAGCGAGGGCGATCGCCAGTCCGGCGAATGTGGGTCTGGTCAGCGAAGTGCAGGTTCAACTGGGCGATGCATCAGAGGCGCTAAAGTTTGTGCCCGATCATCTGGAATTTACCGCCGGACGAAAATACAAGCTCGTTCTCGATAATCCCAGTTCCCAGAAGCACTATTTCACCGCCAAAGACTTTGCCGACAGCGTGTGGACGCAGAAGGTGGAGGCCGGGAATGTCGAAATCAAAGGCGCAATTCACGAGCTAGAGCTAAAGCCCGGAGCCGTTGCAGAGTGGGTGTTTGTGCCGCAGCGACCGGGCACTTATGACCTGCGCTGTGTGATTGCAGGACACGCCGAAGCGGGCATGGTAGGCGAGATTGTGATTACGCCCTGATCCACATAAAATCGCTGTAATATCGCTTGATTAGCCGCATAAACCGCTCGATTAGCCCCATAAACCGCTTGATTAGCCGCGCAGCGCCAGCAGCACGCTGATCAGCAAAATCGCTCCCAGGATGACCCACGCCAAATGTTGCTGAAGCCAGCTTTTTACCAAACTGCTGGCGCTGGGACGATAGACAGAGCTGGTCAGCGGCCGCAGTTGGTTTGTATAAAGCGTACACTCCCGCGCATGGGGCCGCTGGGGATAGTTGCAGGAATCGTCGTGGTGGTACACGCAGGTGTCGCACAGCGCTGCCTCGCCCTCCGCCCGATAGAGCGGCACCCCCGGATGCCCAAACGCCTTCAGCGTCGTGCGGCAATGGGGACAGGCGATCGCCGTCGTCTCGACAGGCTGGCGGCATTTGGGACACTCTGGCATGGCAGCTTAGCAAGCAGGTATTAGGGTCAGCAGACGCTTTAACATGCGGGTACGCGGGCAAACTTTCGCACTTGGTATGCCTTTGACTCTAGCAATTGATAGGTGCCCTGGCCCATCGCTTCGCTAAAACGAGCTTCTACCGCTGCCAGCCGAGCTTCGGGAATGGAATACCACTGATCAAAGCTTTCCCAGTGAACCACCGTAATCACTTCCCGCGGATTCTCAGGGCTGATCCAGACCTCCTTTCCCAAAAAGCCGCCATATTCCGATAATGCCGTTGTCCAAATTTCGGCATCCTGCTGTACAAACCGCTCCCGCGCTTCAGGCGACACATCAAACCGCAACCATTCAATAACCACGCTGTCACCTTCAAATTTCATCATTTTTGATTGACCGGGGATATTGTCTGGATGGCCTAGTTCCAGACAGACCCAGTTAAGCTGCTTTTGCCTGCAACTAACCTAGCGAAATTATGGGTCTAGAGACTCTTCTGAATGAATGAATTCTGAATGAATGAATTTTGAAGGGGTGCGTTTGTTTGAGGTGAATCGTTACTTTGAGGCTGTTGTGAACCAATTTAGAGCTAATTTGTAAAGGAGCCTGAAAGCCTTGTTAATCAAGGATTTCCGAGAAACCGCTTTTCCTGGGCAAACATGACCTCAAAGCCACACATGCCAAGAGTTTCAGGCTTCTTAAGATTTGCTTCATAAATTAGCTCTTAAGGCAGGTTTAAGGCAGATTTAAGGCAAAGGCGTGCCAGGATAAGCTTCGGGGGTCTGCAAGATGTCCGCAGAGTGTCTACAGGGTGTTTATCATAAAGTCCTGTTATGAAGCCTGCGCCACGGACGGTATTCCTGCAAGATTGGGGAGGCTAACCTCACCCGAACGCCAGAGCAAGTTTGACAGAATAGAGCAGGATGATTGGCCAGCTTTTTTGCCGTCGCCAGCTTTCTGCCGTTGCATAGAGTTCTGTTGCGCGTCTGGGTTTGCTGCTGGTTTTGAAATCTCTGCGAAATCTCTACGAAGTCTCTGCGTTGTAACCCTTAAAAACTATGGACAATAACAACCTGATCCAACAATTGCTCATGCTCGGCATTGGCACTACCTCTCTGGTTGCCGAGAAGCTGAAGGAAGTCGGCGACGAGTGGGTACGCGAAGGTCGTCTTAACCCTGATCAGGTCAACGGGCTGATGAACGACCTGATGCAGCAGCTGAAGTCGGAGCAGGGAAATTTTGAAGCACAGATGCAGCGGCAGATGCGGCAGGTCTTGCAGGATCTCGGTGTGCCCCGACAAAACGAAATGGACGAGCTGCGCGGACGGCTGGATCGGCTGGAGCGGCAGGTGCGCGACCTGGAAAACAAGCTCTGGCGATAGTGAAGTTTTGGCAATATCGGCGTTCTGACCTCGCTCTGAATCTTGGAAGCCCGATTCCAACCTCCTAGCGCAATCACCCCGCCGCGATCGCCATATCCGCAGTCGCCCGATCCGCAATCGGTATACACTGGGGAGTGGCTGACTTGGTAATCCTGCTGCGGGAGGGTTCTATGCGAGAGATTTTGATTAGCTTTGGGGTAATGGTGCTGTGCTGTGTGGTGCTGCTGGTGGCGCAGTTCACCGGGTCGCGGCAAGCGGCGATCGCCGACTCTGCCCAGCCGTCTGCCCCTGCCGCAGCAAGGTCTGGCATTGTGAAGTCGGACACCGTGCTGCTGGCTGAAGCGGGGGCGGCTGATCTTATCAACCCAGGAGAAGGTTCTGTGAGCGCACCTTTGGGAGACGATGCGGCGGTGGTGACGACCGAATCGGGCTTGAAGTATGTGGATCTGGTCGAGGGGATGGGCGCACAGCCCCAGGCTGGACAAACCGTCATCGTCCACTATACAGGCACGCTGGAAGACGGCACCAAGTTCGACAGTTCGCGCGATCGCAACCAGCCCTTTTCGTTCCGGCTGGGGATGGGTCAGGTGATTCGCGGTTGGGACGAAGGGCTAAGCACGATGCGCGTCGGCGGCCGTCGCCAACTGATTATTCCGCCGGAACTGGGCTATGGCGCACGGGGCGCGGGCGGCGTGATTCCCCCCAATGCCACGCTGGTCTTTGATGTAGAACTGCTGCGGATCGGCGGCTGAGGTTGCGCTGATTTGTCGGCGACTCTGGCCCATGCAGCAATTCGTGTGGCAATCCATGCGGCGATATCTGACCCAGCGCGATCGCCAATTTTGGTTCGCTCGGCGCAGCTTGCGGCGGCCAGCTTTGTGCTGTGTGGTGGGTTGGCTTAGCCTGATGCTGGCGATCGCCCCCAGCAGTTTTGCGCCCGCCATGGCCCAGGTTCCCCTTCCCACCACTTCTACGGCTGCTGACCCCACTCGCCCGCCGGATGCAATAGAGCGCGTGGGAAATTTGGAATGGGGCATGGTGCGGTTTGAAGGCAAGCCTTTGTTTGCAGTCACGGGGCTGACAGTGCGCGATCGCCGCAATCCGGGCGACCGGGTGCCCGTCGAAGACCGCATTGCCACGATTCAGTCCAACCTGAGATGGGTGCTGGCCAGCAATCCGACCGAACGGGGCGGCGCAGGCATGGCATGGCTCTTTCAAACCCCAACCCTCGACCCCAATACGCTGCGAGTCGAGGCAGATTCCCTGCGCGACGGAACCGTGCTGACGGTGCGCGATGCCAACTCTCTGCCCCAGCCGCTGCTGACCGTCACGCCGCTCGATGCCCAGTTTCACCGCCGCAGCGTGCCGCAACTGGCGGAAGAATGGCAGCAGATTTTGCAGCGGGAACTGACCCAGGCCATTGAAATTCGCCAGCCTGCGGCGATTCAGCGCCAAACCCTGATTGCCCAAGCAATCGCCCTGGCCATGATCGGCACTAGTTTTCTGCTGTGGCTGGTGCAGCGCTGGCTGAAACGTCGCCGCGATCGCTTGCAAGCCCGCCGCAAAGCCGCCAGAACCGCCATGCGGGCCGATGTCACCTACGCAGCGGCGGTCAATCTCAGGGATGATCCGCTGGCTGCACCCAACTCCACACCGCCCACTGCCGACGCAGAACTCCTGTCCCCGCGCTACACCACGTTAGACAGCCAGGTAGACAGCGGAAGCTCATCTAGCTCCGTTGGCAGTGCCCTAACCGACAGCAGTCCCCCAGCGCGATTCACAAAACAATCCCGGCAGGAATCGCCCCAAGCCCTGAACACCCCCACCCCCCCTGCTGCTCCCCCATACTCTCCCTCCTGGCTCGATGCCCTCCGCCGCATCTTCACCCTCGATCGGCGACTCAGTGCCGTTTCCTTTCTGCAATGGCTTGCCTTTTGGGGACAAATCCTGATCTGGCTGGGTGGCATCGTGCTAATCGTGTCGCGCTTTCCCGGCACGTACACTCTGACGGAATCCATCTGGCTCAAGCCCCTCAGCCTGCTGCTGATCTGGTTTTTGGTGGGTCTGCTCAATCGGCTGGGCGACGCGCTGATCAACGGACTCTCCAACGCCTGGCAAGAAAATGACCTGTTCACCCCGGAAGAAGCCCAGCGGCGATCGCTCCGCATTTCCACCATCGTCACTGCCATGAAGGGGCTGAAGACCTTTTTGGTGTACCTGATGGGGTTGGGCTGGGCACTTAGCGTACTGGGGCTGCCTGTGGGGTCGGTGCTGACCTTTGGTGCAGTGCTAGCCTTCGCGGCATCGCTGGCCTCGCAAAACCTGATTCGCGATTTGGTCAACGGGTTTTTGATTATTTCCGAAGATCAGTACGCCATTGGCGATGTCGTCACCATTGGCAACTCCACCGGACTAGTGGAAAACATGAACCTGCGCGTGACGCAACTCCGCAACAGCGATGGGCGGCTGATCACGATTCCCAACAGCATGGTCGATCGGGTTGAGAACCAAACGCGCCTGTGGTCGCGGGTGGATTTGATCATCACGGTCGCCTACGACAGCAATATCGAGCATGTGCTGTCGGTCATTCGTGACGTGGCGCAGGGCCTGTACGACGACCCACAGTGGCGCGATAAGTTTTATAACCCGCCGCAGGTGTTGGGCGTAGAAACGCTGTCCCATGAAGGGATTTCAATTCGCGTGTGGCTAGATACGCAGCCGATGCAGCAGTTCGCGGTGGGGCGCGAGTTTCGCCTGCGGGTGCGAATCGCCTTCGAAAAAAACGGCATCGACATTGGGATGCCACAGCAGCTATTCCGCAGCCCCCACGCCCATGAGGAGTTACCTAACCACCTTTTTGATGAGCCTGGTGCCGAGCCTGGTGACAAGCCTGGAGCGCGGGAGGACGGTACACGCAGCAGTGCTAAGCCTTCCTTCTGATCTGCACCAAATCAGGCAGAAGGGCGATCGCCCAACCCATTTGCCCAGAGCCAGTCGCAACGTCGCCCTTCACAAATCTCTACAACCAGAGGGCGATCGCCCTCGTTAGTTCCAGCCTTTGGTGGGAACATTAAGCTCAAAGCAACTCAGCGCTGGAGTCAGTCGTGCTGCAACCCAGTCGGCAGCGGGTCAGTATGTCCTGATTTAGCCCCGTTGCAAACAACACACAACATTACAATTCAAAAATCAAATTCGGACGCTGTATAACCTTTACTAAATGTGCCGGATCTGATTCCTGTTCCCCCTTACTCCCCGCAATCCACTATGGTGAACGCCATTCAGAACCCAACCAAACAGCGGAACCCGAAGAAGCACAACCACTACGGCTTCCGCGACTTTTTCCAGTTTGACCCCGACAAGGGCACGATTGTGGACTGGAACGGCAGTCAAAACCTGCTCACCACCGAAGATTTCATCATTGGTCTGGTGGAAGGGCTGGAGGAAGAAGTGGGCGATGCTTCCGCCGCCACAATGTACACGATTGGGTGCGAATGGGGACAAAAAGACGCTTTCTTCTTTGAAAAGTGGTTTGAAAAAGAATTCGACCGCAACATTCGCCAGACCAATCTGCTGTTCTTGCTGGAAACCTGGTGGTGGCCCTTCACCTCGCAGGGCTGGGGACGCTGGGAAGTGGACATGGGCGATCGCAAGCAGGGCTTCATGTTCATCAATATCTTCGACTCGGCCGTGGCGCGGACGCTGGGCGACGTGGGCAAACCCGTTTGCTATCTCTACGCTGGCCTGTTTGCAGGCTTCTTTACTGAACTGGTGAAAAAGCAACTGAGCTGCATCGAAATCCAGTGCTACTCGATGGGCGAAACCTACTGCAAGTTTCTGCTGGGCGGACAGGATCGCATCGATGCCGCCACCTTCTGGATGAACGAGGGCGCGACGGCGCGAGACATTGAAAAACGGCTGCGCTCAGGAGATCGGCTGAAATGAACCCCACTGCCCTGATGGAACGCAACGGATTTAGCAAGCCCGCCAGTGCCGAACCCAAACCCCCGTCCTGGCTGCACCAAACCACCCACAGCTTTTTTAGCAGCATCAACTGGGACGACAACCCGCCCGAAGTGGAGCAGGTGCGCCTAGATGCGACCAGCAGCGACGGCCCGCTAAGCCTGATGCTGACAGTGCGCCAGTTCTTTACCTCAGTGAACTGGGATGGTGCATCTAGCAGCAGGGCGATCGCCCCCGAAGTCGATCTGCCCCTCTCCAGCGAGCCACCCCAGCCCGCCGCCAATGCCTTCACCCTCGACGACTTCTCCGACCTCTTCTAAACCCGCCATATCTAGTTAAACCCTCTTTTCCCCCACGTTTTAAACGAAGAACGAAAAACGAAGAACGAAAAACAAAAATCCAAACTTCTTCCCTCCTCGTTCTTCTCTCTTCGTTCTTCTCTCTTCGTTCTTCCCTCTTCCCTCACCATGCACCCACAAATCGACGCACTCTTCGACGAAGCCGAAAACCGCTACCTCAAGCCCGAAGAACTGGCCGTGCTGAGCCAGTATGTCGAGTCGCTTCCCGCCCGCCTGGATGCCTATTGCAGCCTGCGCGATCGCGAAATCACTATCATGCAGCAAGCCGCCGATCGGCTGGTGGCAGAACTGCCCGGCGAATCGACCGAAACCCTGGAGCGCAGCGTCAAAAACGCGCTGCTGGTGCTGCGTCACTGCGCTACTGCCATGCTGATGAACGATGAGGCCTTCCTCAAAGACCGCCTGCAACCCATGGCCCAAATGATTCAGGCCTACGACAGCCAGCGCATCGACTCGGCGCTGTTTCGCCTGCTAAGCCAATCCCTCAGCCATCACCTCGCGCCCCAGCAGGTCAAGTTCCTGCTGCCGATGCTGGCGATCGCCCAGAGCGATCTGCACCTTTCGGGCGAAGCACCGCTCACCGCAGCCGCCCTGTTTTAGGCAGCACAGGTCAAGGGGGGCAGCAATCAGATAGTGTTCAGATTTAGTGTTCAGGATCTAGTGTTCAGTATTTAGCCAAAGGACTGCCCCACTTCAAAAATCCTGCGTCCTGCCCTGCGGACTTCTGACCGTCCAACCCCCAGTTCCCGCTCCTTAATCCCCAATCCCTGACCCCTACAAACCTATGATCTCCGTCGCTGATTTACTGGTTAATAACCGCATTCCCGGCAGCTACTTTGCGACCGATGCCTACGTCCGCAGCGATCTGGAAATGGGGCTGCTGGAAAACCGTCAGGGCGATCGCCTGATTGCCCTCCCCGAAACGCTGATCCAGGCAATCTACAGCGGGCTAGACAAAGAAACTGGCCAAGCCTCGCGGCTGGTGCTATACAACTGCGGGCGCTGGTGGGGCAAGACCTTCTACAGCCGCTTTTCGGAAGAGCTGACCGACTATTACGGCACGCCGCTGTCGAATATGCCGATGGTGGAGTTTTTACAGAGCCTCCAGCAGTGCTGGATTACCCACGGCTGGGGCAAGATTGATCTGGATCAAACCTATCAGCATCGCGGCTTTTTGGTGGTGAAGATCTGGAACTCGCCCTTTGCGCGACTGGCTCCCCGCAAAGACCAGCCTGTGTGTCATCTGGAAGCGGGTGTTCTGGCCTCTTTCTTTAGCCAGATTACGGGGCGAGAGTTGCATTGCGTGCAAACAACCTGCGAGTCGATGGGCGCAGACTGCAATCGTTTCGTATTGGGGCTACCCAAACGGCTAGAGCCAGCCGAAACGATGGTCACCAATCTCGACCACGAGGCAATTATGCAGCAGCTTTGCAAAGCCTAGCGTAACGTCCTGTAATGTTCTCCAGCGCTTTATCTGTGACTGATTTGAGAGCCAATGCTGCTGCAACCGATCCCAGTCTTCAGGGAACCTGAATCATCTTCGGGTTCCTGTTGTGTTTCAACCCTTCTTTTTCGCGTGACCCGTGGCCAGCTTTTCCAAAAAAGAGCGGCAGCGCTCTAGATATCGCCAGTTGGGGCTGATTGGGCAGGGGCAATTCGGTCGGGTGTTTTGCGCGGTGCATCGGCAAACGGGGCAACTGGTCGCCCTCAAAAACCTGGAGCGACAGCGCTTCCCGACCCACAAGTTTCTGCGCGAACTGCGCTTTTTGCTGACGCTCCAGCACGAAAACATCGTCACCTGTCAGGCGCTAGAGCATACTGCCACGGGTCGCTATCTGGTGATGGACTATTGCGAAGGGGGGACGCTTCGCAGCTTGTTGAACGAAGACCATCGGCTGCACCCTGCCCAAAGCCTGAAGCTGGTAGCGGATATGCTAGCGGGGCTAGAACATGCCCACAGCCAGGGCATTGTGCATTGCGATATCAAGCCAGAAAATATCCTCCTCAGCGTGGAGCGGTGGGGCTGGACGGCCCGCATTTCAGACTTTGGCATTGCGCGGCTGCGGCAGGAATTGGCGGAGTCGCCGTCGGGGGGTGGAAATACAGGTTCTCCCGCCTATATGGCCCCGGAGCGGTTTTACGGACAATATTCCCCTGCGGCGGATCTCTATTCCGTCGGCATTTTGCTGTTTGAACTGCTGGCGGGTTATCGTCCGTTTTCGGGCACGCCAACGGAGCTAATGTCGGCTCATCTGAATCGGCCGCTGGTGCTGCCGGACTCGATTCCGGCTGTCTTTCATCCGCTGCTGTCGAAAGCGCTGCAAAAGCTGGCGGCGAGGCGATTTTCTAATGCGGGCGAGATGTGGCGATCGCTCGTGCAATCTGCCACCGACTATGGGTTGGGTAATCTCAACTGGGATGGGCGCTGCCCGCAGGGATCGCTTTGCGAATCGCGCTCGATGACGATTTCCCCGGCGCTGCCCACTGTTTCTCCTGTCCAGCCCCTAAAGCTCCTGCCGTGGCGATCGCGCTCCGTTATGACCCTAGAGCAGCCGACCACCGCGCTGGCGATCGCTCCCAGCCGGGGAACGCCACTGTTCCAGCCTTTTCCAGAAAGGGTAGAAACCTACCGAGCCAGTGGCGATCGCGTCTCGTTCCAGACCCACCTCACCGAGGTCTGGCCCAGCCCCCTGGCAGACGTTGACCCACCGGCTGCTGTGCAATTGCCGCAGCCTATTCGGGCATTGCAGGTGCGGCCGCAGGGCTGTTTTGCGATCGCCGCTCAGGCTATCTATTTGCTAGATGTGCCGCCTAGCGATGCAAATCAGCCCTGGCGCTGTCAGACCATTGCCCAAACGGAGCAGGATTGTCTGGTGGCGATCGAGGCGGCGGGGCGATGGCTGGCGATCGCCGCTCCGTCGGGGGATGGTGCAGCGGGTTCCCTAACGCTGCGATCGCTGCCTGATGGGGCCGCGTTGGGGCAGCACCCAACCTCCCTGTGGACTGCGCCAAACCCCATCCCGCTGCCAGTCCCCGCCGATCATCGTCGGCAATTGCTGTATGTGGCGGCGCTGGACGGGCGGCATCTGGTGCTGGTGTCGCAGATTTTGAGAGGCAATACTCACCTTGAAACCTGGCTGGAGGTGTTTAACCGACGGGGCGATCGCCTGGGCTGCCTGACGCTACCTGTGCGTTTGGGCCATATCACCGCCGCCTCCGACCCCTATCGCCTAGTCGCTTGCGATGCAGACGACCCCAACGCGCTGCTGATGATTGACCTGAAGCCATTTCGGGTGGTGCGGCTGGGTGTGGAAATTGTGCCGAAGTTGCTTGCGGCGGCGAACTGGGGCTATGTGCTGGCCAGCGCTGCGGGCGATCTGCTGCTGCTGGACGACCTGGGACAACCCGTTGGGCGGTTTCAGGGCCCTGCCTCACCTGTGGCGATCGCCCTGTTTGCTACCACAGGCATCCTCCTGGCAACCCAGACCGAAGCCCAATCCCAACTTCATTTGCTCAACCTGAAGGAAATGGATACGGATTTGATGTTTTGAATGTTCTTAATGGTCTGAAGCTTTTGAATCTGGTGTTTTGCAGAGGACTGCCAGCCAGAGCCTGCTAATCTAAAATCTTGGGCACTGTATCAGCGTGCCTGAAGGGTCAGCGTGCCTGAAGGCCGCTGTAGATGCAATTTGCCGCAGTCCTAAAGCCGCTGAATTGGCAGCCCAACATCGCAAATCCAAAATCTAAAATCCAAAATCTAAAATCGATACCAAAGGCACTCAGAAAGTCAATCAGCAATGGCACTCCAGGTCTACGGAATTCCTAACTGCGGAACTTGCAAAAAGGCGATCGCCTGGCTCGATCGCAACGCAGTCGAGTACGAGTTCATCAACACCAAAGAAACCCCACCCACCCAAGCGCAAATTGAGGACTGGATCGCGGCGCTGGGGTCAAAGCCGATGCGAAACACTTCAGGGCAGTCCTACCGGGCGCTGGGCGAGAAAAAAGACACCTGGGACGACGCAGACTGGGCCAAAGCCTTTGCCGCAGATGCCATGCTGCTAAAGCGACCGCTGTTTGTGAAAGACGGCAAGGCCGTGATGGTGGGATTCAAGGCGGCGGAGGCCGTGGTGAAGGAGACGCTGGGCGTGTAGGAGCGTGATGGAAGAACGTTACGAGACGCGATGTGCAACTTTCAATCTGCCCTCATCCCCTGCCCCCTTCTCCCGACTTGGGAGAAGGAGAGCAAGAGAGGGTTGAAGTCCCTCTCCCGCTCTGTGCTTCTTCATCTCCACACCCCGTTACCCCTCTTTTCCCATCGCTTTGATATCCACGCTGCGCCACAGATACCAAGCGGCGATCGTGCGGTAGGGTCGCCACGGTTCGGCGATTTGCAGCATGGTGTTCTTGTTGGGCAGGTCGGGCAGGCTGTAGAGCAAGCGCATTCCGTTGCGAATGCCCAAGTCGTCTACAGGCAGCACGTCCCAGCGGTGCAGCCGAAAGATCAACAGCATTTCCGCAGTCCATTTGCCAATGCCCTTGACTTGGGTCAGCGTGCGGATAATTGCATCAGCCTCCAGTTGCTCCAGATCCTCTAGGCTGGGCAGCCCGTCCAGCACTTTTTGCGCCAGGTCTTTGACGTACAGCGTCTTGGCGCGAGATAGCCCCGCACCCCGCAACACCTCGTCCGGCGTAGCCAGAATTTCGGCAGCCGTGGGGTGCGGCGTGTGGGGATAGAGTGCCAAAAAGCGGCGGTGAATGGTGCCTGCGGCTTTGCCGGAAAGCTGCTGGTAAATGATGGATTCCGCTAGAGATTCCAGCAAATCGCCTGTCTGCCGATCGTGCCAGAGGGTGCAGGGGCCGCTGCGCTCGATTGTCGCTGCCAGGATGGGATCAGCCGCTTGCAAATGGGCGATCGCCCTTGAATAGTCCATCTATATTCCTCTTTGGATTATCCCTCCTCGAATTCTCAATAAGGAAAGGGCACCTCGAAAAATTCAGATCCTCTTGAGAATAGCTACGAAAAAACAAGGTTTCCAGGCTCCTAAAATTCTCAATCAGGCAATTAATCGAGGTGCCCGGAAATTAATTGAGGTGCCCTACAGCTAATTCGTACTGGATTTCTTCGCTACGTAACGATACTGCAAATCAACCCAGTTTCTTTCTGGCCATGTGATTAAAACTTGACCGCCTTCAATAGGTATCTTTACTCTCATATCTCTACTCTTGTCATAAAGAGTAATGAAATCTGAGTCTCGCGCAATCTCTTTGAAGGTATTAATCTCTTTACCAAACTCATTTTCTTCTTTCCAGACCACATCAGAAACACGAAAGAATGCCCTTGTTTTGCCATCTTCCTCATACTCGTACCTCTCTGAAGGGAATGGCGTTTTGGATACATTTTCTTTATTCTGTGGCTGATTCAGTTGTGGATTCGGAGATGACAAGCTCAAAGAGCTTTTTGTTTCGGGCACTGCTTCAAAAGGCAGTTTCTCCCAGATAGTGCTGCTGTCTTTAACGATAGTCGCTAAAGATGTGGTTACAACAGCTAAGGCTCCTAACAATCCGCCTACTTTAATTAAGACATTTGATTTCTGAACCAACTCTTTATCTGACATAGGTTGCACTCCTGGAAAGTAAGGGTTGGGCTAATAGCTTCTGAGAAAGCTACAAACACAAGGCTTTTGATTTCGGACAGATAATGTGCTAGCTTCCTGACACCTGACTGCCTGACAAATCGCGGGAAACCCTTAATTTCTCGTGGCAAGTATCAGTCTGAAGACCCCTTCAGCCAAGCCTTCCATCTCTAGCTCAAGGAGATTAGTTTCGGTTCTAAATCTCTAAATCAATGTATTTTCTGGGCTTTCGAGACTTATGTCAGGCAACCAGCTTATACACTTGCGATAAGTTCTTTGGGTTTTGGACGAGGGTGTATCCCACTTTTGTAACCCTCACCCTAAATTCCTCTCCCAAAGCGGGAGAAGGACTTCCAATCCGGCTCCCCTTCTCCTAAAAAGGGAGAAGGGGCTGGGGGATGAGGGCAAACTTGCACAACCCAGCTATATCAGGAAGAATCTATGATTCCCAATCAGAAGAAACTACGATTCCACAGGGTGCATCCCAGTTATGCAATGAGTAGAAGTGCTTAGTGCAGATTAAGGGCAGACGCCGTAGGCTCAGAGCAGTTGCTCTAAGGATAGTTGAAGCGATGGATGCCACCAAGGAAGCCCAAATCAAAGCCCATGCACTGGCGTTAGCGGAGTTGCTTTACGACGAGACAGACCCTGAACAAGTCAAAACATTGGCCGGGATCGAAGTCGCCGTTCGTGACCACCCACTGGAGTATGTGGGGCCTGAGATCGGAAATTTTTTATCTGCACAAGCAGCGGCACAAGCTCTGGGCGAAAGCGGCACATCCAGAGTATCGTCGGACGCTTAAGTCTGAGTCAGCGCCAGAGCCAGCGGTTTAAGGTCAAGGCCCGCACCCAGTGGAGTCCTCAGGTTGAGACGTGCTGCTTGCTGCTGAGTGCCAACGAAGCCTATGCGCGAGCTGCCGACGATATCGCTGTGCTCACCGGGGTGTGCGTGTCAGGGAGTACCCAGCAACGGCTGGTGCATCGTCAAGACCTAGAGCCACCAGCGGTGGACAGCGGGGTTAAGGAAATGAGCTTAGACGGGGGCAAAGTCCGTCTGCGGACTCCTCAGGGGCAGCCCTGCCAGTGGCGCGATTACAAGGGGGTAAACCTGCATCAGTGCAGCATTAGCGCCTTCTACAAAGACAACGACAGCTTGGTCAACTGGCTCAACCAGCAGCCCTTAGCGCATCCCCTCGTTTGTCTTGGGGATGGTCACGACGGCATCTGGAACCTGTTTTCACAGATCGGGCATCGCAGCGAGCGCCTTGAGATCTTGGACTGGTACCACCTGATGGAGAATTTGGGTAACGTGGGTGGGTCTCAACAGCGTCTTGATGCCGTCGAAGCCTGCTTGTGGCAAGGGGATGTGGATGGGGCGGTTAGGCTATTCGACGACTGGTCCCATGAGCGGGTAGACCAGTTTATCGGCTATCTGGCTAAGCATCGGCTCCGTATCGTTAACTACAGCTACTACCAAGCTGAGGGGATTTCAATTGGCTCGGGTGCCGTGGAGTCGACTATCAAGCAAATTGGTAGGCGGGTGAAAATTTCAGGCGCTCAGTGGAAGGAAGACAACGTTCCACAAGTCCTTCGCCATCGCTGCGCTTATCTCAATGGTCAATTCTCATCCTGAGTCTTGTAAGACTGGGATGCACCCATTCCACAGCTTCTCGTCGCAGTGGCTCCGATGTCTGTTGGCACTTTTGTGAAAGACTGACACTTGTTGAAGTTACTCCGTCAGTCATTCCCTGCATCACCATGAACCTCCCCACCTGGATCACCGTTTCTCGGCTGCTGGGCGTGCCGCTGCTGTTGGTGCTGCTGCAAAATCCTACCGAGCGATCGCGCTGGATTGCCCTGGCGATTTTTCTGGTTGCGGCGGGAACCGACTGGCTAGACGGCTATCTGGCCCGCAAGCTGAACCAGGTAACGGATTTGGGCAAATTTCTCGATCCGCTGGTAGACAAGCTGCTGGTGCTGGCTCCGCTGCTGATGCTAATCCAGCTTGGGCAGGTTCCTGCCTGGGCGGTGTTTCTGATTTTGGCGCGAGAACTGGCGATCGCCGGGTGGCGGGTCAGCCAACCCACGATTTCTGGCGCGAACCTTTGGGGCAAGCTGAAAACCGTCAGCCAGATTGCGGCGATCGCCCTCCTAATCTGTCCGCCGACGATGGATACCCCCGCAGCGGCGATCGCCTTTTGGCTGTCCGTCGGGCTGACGCTGGTGTCTGGCGCAATTTATGTGCGGTGAGGGCTTGAGAGAGCGGATGAGCCTTAATCCCGAACTTGTCTCTGCCGAACTGAAACTCGGTAGGGCGATCGCCTAAACTATGCCTTAAAGTTTATTAAGCTTCCCCCATCCTCTCGCCCCGCCCATGACCTCGCGCTCTGCCGATGTGTTTTTCACCCGCCCGCTCCAGCTTGCGTTGATTAGCGACGATGCGGTGTTTCGCGGTGGGTTGCGGCTGTGGTTGGAGCAGTTTCCTGAGTTTCGCGTGGGGATTGAGTCTGGCAGTGGAGAAGACGCGCCGTTGCTGATTCGCACGCGCTTGGACACGGGCACAAGCCAGGGCGAAACGGTGGATCTGGTGCTGCTGGACTTGGAACTGGGGCGCACGAATCCAGCGCGAGTGCAGGGATTGGCGCTGTGTCAGCAGTTGCGGGCGATGTTTCCGCAAATCCCGGTGCTGGTGCTGGGTTCCACAGCGGAGCCGATTTTGGTGGATGCGGTGCGGCGGGCGGGGGCGCAGGGCTTTTGCCTGAAGGGGGCGGAACCCGGGGCGATCGCCAAATGCCTGCGGCAAGTGGCCGCGGGGGAACCCTACTGGATGGCCTCCTCTGGGCTGGCGGGTGGTGGCGCAACGGCGGCTCGCGGGCCGGTGCTGTCGCGTCGCGTGTCCCAAGCCAGCTATCTAAAGCGGACGCTGCGCCAGTCGGGGCTAGAGCAAATCGATCAGGCGATCGCCCTGATCACTGCCCAACTCCGCAGTCGTCGCCTGTCCTTTTTGCAGCGACAGGTATTGTTGGGGCGCAGGCGAGAGCTACGGGCGGCTCGGTGGATTGTGCTGCGGATGCTGGCCACGCCGGAACTGCTGGAAACCGTCTCGGAGCCTTCGCTGCCCACGGTTCCTACCCCCCTGGATGCTGTGTCTCCAGACCCCGTGCCCAGCCTCAGCGTCCCTGCCACACCAGCGGCGATTCGCGAAGCGACCCCTACGGGAATCGCCCGTCCAGCATCTTCGTCGCGCCCTGGCCGCCCCCAGCCTGTATCTGGTGCGTCTGTGGGTCAATCGGTTCCTGAGGGAAATCGCCCCACGGCTTTGGCAGCCACACCCCAGCCCGCGCTGACTACGGCCACGGCCCAAGCCTCTCGTGAAATGCGGGCAGTTCTATTTAACCGGGTGCTGGCAACGCTGGAAGGCAATCTGGACAACCTCACCGATTTGCCCCTGGAAACAGACATTTTGCGGAGCGATCGCAAGCGCGAGTTGTTTGGACTGGTGCTACGCAAGCTAGACGACCTGCTGGATGACCTGCGGGTGGCCGAAGTACCAGAGCAGCGATTGTCAGACATGCAGCCCCAACTGCTGGCGGATTTGTGGCAGGCGACGACGGTGGAGTTTTTTGGTCGCTATCGCACGCTGGCGCTGTCGGGTCAGGAGGTGGAAATTGCGCCCTACCTGCTGGCCGACCAGGCAATTGTGCAGGCGGATATTCTCAGCAAGATTCCGCTATTCAGCGACCTGTTGGCGCACTTGCTGGTGCAGGCTCCGCTGGTGATCGACGGTGTGCCCTACGCAGCCGGAAATCCCGAAGCGGTGCGGCGGGCTGGGCTGCTGCTCAGCCACACGATGATTCAGATTGCCAACGCTGTCGTGCAGCCGTTGCTCAATCGCTTTGCCGATGTAGAAGACATCAAGCAGTCGTTTTATGACCGTCGGCTGCTGTCGAGTCGGGGCATTGAGCGGTTTCGCAATGACCTGTCTTGGCGCTATCGGATGCAGCGCTATTTTGCAGAACCGAAGGATATTTTTGAAAGTCAATACCGTCTGTTTGTGCTGCGGCTGCGGGGCATTGAGCAGGAATCAATCTACGCGCCCCGCCGCGACGAGCTAGAACAACTGTCGGGCCTGCCCTATGCGGTCACGCTGGCTCTGGAAACGCGGGATGCGATCGCCCCTCGGCTGCGTTCGGTTATCTCTGTGCTGGGCAGCGGCGTGATTTACGTGCTGACGGAGGTGATCGGGCGCGGCATCGGGCTGATCGGGCGCGGCATCATCAAAGGCGTGAACAACGTTGTGCAGGATGGGCGCTATGATCGCCAAGAGCGACGGTATGGACGGAGCCGGGGACGCTAGCTTGGCGAGTTTAAGCGAGATGAGGACATAACGCATTTGAAAGATATTCCAAGATGGGTAAAAGGAAGCGTGCCGCTGGCGTTGCTGGGCGGGCTGGCGATCGCCGCAACCCTGGTTCCTGCGCCCACCCCTTCAGAACAAGAGCCGCAGCCAGAGGAAATCGTGCTGACGCTGCCGCCGCCCCCAGCGAATTTACCGTTGCCGACCCAGGCTCGGCTGATTTCCGAGGACGGGCAGATTGCGATAACGCTACCGTCGGGTTGGGTCAAAGACGACGAACTGAACGATCGCGCCCAGTTGGAAGCGTCGAACCGGGCAGAGCAGATGTATCTGATCGTGCTGACTCAGCCCAAGGCAGAGTTTCGCGGAATGCAGCGCGAGACCTATGCAGAAATCACGCGCGGCTACCTGACGCGGCGACTGGAAAAATCCGAAGTCAGTGGCCCCACGCCCGTTTCCCAGGTGGGCGGCAACCCGGCCGTGCAGTATCAGGTGCGCGGCTCGCTCAACAACATTGACGTGCTGTATCTGCATACGGTGGTGGAAACGCCGACCCGCTTTGCCCAGATCCTCGCCTGGACACCGCCTGCTGATTTCGAGAAAAATCAGCCGACGCTGCAACAGGTAATCCAGAGCTTTCAAGAACAGCAGTCCGGTGGGTAAGCATGGCGATCGCGCTCCAAATGCATCACCCCGGACACGCCACGCCCCCGCCGCAGCGTCACGGAACGTCACTCGATGTCACAATAGGACAGGATATTTCGGGACGTTAAAAGACGTTAAACGTGCGATGGGTTTTAGAAGCGGTTTGAAAAACATAATGATGCATCCGGCGATCGCTCAACTTCGGAAGCTTGTGTGGGCAAAGCGATCGCTCTTGCTCGTTCTGGTGTTGGCTAGTATGCTGCTGGGCGGCAATCCGGCGATCGCCAGCCTCACAGATGATCACTACGACGGCAACATCTTTCCGCTCTACGCAGGCAACGGCTCCCTAGTGCCGCCCAGCCTCAAGCTGTCTGACTCGCTCCGCACCCATACGCCCGCTATCCTGGTGCTATACGTAGACGACAGCGCCGACTGCAAGCAGTTTGCCCCCGTCATTTCCCAACTCGATGCCTTCTACGGGCGCGCCGCCGACATCCTGCCCATCAGCATCGACTCCATTCCTGTCAAAGACCAATATGACCCCAGCGAACCTGGCTATTACCTAACGGGCTATGCGCCCCAAACAGTCGTGTTCGACAAGGCAGGCAAGGTCGTGCTGAATGAATCGGGAGTCATTCCCTACGAGCGCATTGACGACGTGCTGCGGGAAGTCTTCGACCTGCTGCCGCGCTCAGAATCCGTCGAGCTAAAGCGCCGAATCGTCAACGAAATCAACACTGAGCTGGTTCCTCAGTAGCTAAGACGGGCACAGAAGGCGAATAGCAGCCTGCCGTCGCTGCCCTGACGAGAAGCACGATTGGCTCCCGAACCTCCTGATCAAATTGCTGAAAGCGCTACAGCGGCTCGGATTGACAAACCAAAATCGCCAATCCAAAATCGCCAAACCAAAATCGCCAATCCAACATCCAAAATCAGCAGGACTTACGCACTTGCAATAAGCTTTCTGAATTTTGGACAATTTCTGGTGGGCGCAGCCTGCGAGAAATTGTTCAACTGCATAAGTCCTAATCAGATCGGAAAGTCCTAAGAAATGTAAAATTTAGGGGTAACATTTACCCACGCTGCCGTGACCGCGCAACCTTCGCTGGAATTTGGGCAAATTCGCAAAACGTCTCTTATCAGTAACATCCTGCAAGATGCACTGACCGTCTTTTGGGGCGATTGGCTTGACTTGCGAGTCCGAATCGCCCAGGTCGCCGCATCGGGCTTGGTTTCGCCGCTGATCTACATTCTCGCCTTTGGGCTGGGGCTGGGCAGCGCCCTCGACTCGGCGATGAAGCCTCCCGTCGGCAATACCTACCTAGACTTCATCCTGCCGGGAATGGTCGCCCTGTCCTCCATGACCATCAGCTTCGGCGGCACGACATTTTCCATCTGCGGCGAGCGGCTCTATAGCAAAACCTTTGAAGAAATCCTGCTGCTGCCTGTGCATCCCCTGGCGCTGTTCCTGGGCAAGATGATGGCGGGCGTGCTGCGGGGGCTGATGACCTCGGCTTCAGTGATTCTGATTGCGCTGCTGTTTACCCGCAACCTGGGCTTCATCAGTCCGCTGTTTTTGCTGGTGCTGGTGCTGAACTGCGCCGTGTTTTCTGGGCTGGGCGTGATTGTGGGGCTGAATGTGAAGTCGCTGGAGGGTGTGGGGCTGTTGAATAATTTTCTGATTGTGCCCATGTCGTTTCTGGGCGCGACTTTTTTTGACCCGCAAACCCTGCCTGCAATCCTCAAATTTATCGTTTACCTGCTGCCGCTGACCTACACAAGCACTGGACTCCGCGCTGCCGCCTATCTGCCGCTGAGCCAGTTTCCCTGGTACAGTATTCCAGTGCTGCTGACGGTGGCGATCGCCCTCTCTGCCGTCGGCGCATACCAGTTCTCCCACCAGCGAGACTAGCGCCCAGAAGCCCCAGGCTGGACACTGAGTCCCCTTTAACCCGATACATCTCTAAACTTCTAATCTAATCTTCTGAATCTAATGTCGTCCGACGATCTCCGCGCTGCCCGCCTCGAAAAAGCCACCCAACTCCGCGAACTAGGCTTCAATCCCTACGGCTATCGCTGGGATGTCACGCACCACGCTGCGGAGTTGCAGGAGAAATATGCGGATCTGGCGGCAGGGCAAGAGGTAGAGGTCGTCGTGTCGGTGGCGGGGCGCGTGATGAATCGTCGCGTCTTTGGCAAACTGGCTTTTTTCACGCTGCAAGACGAAACGGGCACCATTCAGCTTTATCTCGACAAAAAGACCATCGAAGCGGGCATGGCAGACCTCGACCCGCAGGCGTTTGACCATCTGAAAACGTTGACCGATGCGGGGGATATCCTGGGCGCAACGGGCACCATCAAACGCACCGAGAAGGGCGAGTTGTCGATTAACGTGCAGCGCTATTCCATCCTCACCAAGTCGCTGCAACCCCTGCCCGACAAGTGGCACGGGCTGACGGATGTGGAAAAGCGCTACCGTCAGCGCTATGTGGATTTGATCGTAAATCCAGAGGTGCGGGAGACATTTCGACGGCGATCGCTCATCACCACTGCCATCCGTCGCTTTCTCACCGACCGGGGCTTTATCGAAATTGAAACACCCGTGCTGCAATCGGAGGCGGGGGGAGCCGAAGCGCGGCCGTTCATTACCTACCACAACACGCTGGAGATGGATTTGTATCTCCGCATTGCCACCGAGTTGCATCTGAAGCGGCTGGTGGTGGGCGGCTTTGAGAAGGTGTTTGAAATCGGGCGCATCTTCCGCAACGAAGGCGTTTCGACCCGGCACAACCCGGAATTCACCTCCATCGAGGTATACCAGGCCTACGGCGATTACGAGCAGATGATGACGCTGACGGAGGAGATGATCGTCGCCGCTGCCAAGTCAGTTCTCGATGATTTGAAAATCACCTACCAGGGACAAGCCATTGACCTGACCCCGCCCTGGCGCAGAGTCACGATGCACGAGCTAGTGCAGGAACACACGGGGCTGGATTTTACCCAGTTCACGACGCTGGAGGAGGCAAAAGAAGGGGCGATCGCCGCTGGTCTCAAAGATTTAGACAAGTGCGACTCGATCGGTCGCCTGCTGATAGAAGCCTTTGAGCAAAAGGTCGAGGCGACACTGATTCAGCCCACCTTTGTTACAGATTACCCAGTCGAGAACTCACCCCTGGCTAAGGCGCACCGCAGCAAACCCGGTCTGGTGGAGCGATTCGAGCTATTCATCGTAGGGCGCGAAACGGCAAATGGCTACTCTGAGCTAACCGATCCGGTGGATCAGCGTCAGCGCCTCGAAGCCCAGGCGGCTCGCAAGGCCGCAGGCGACCTGGAAGCCCACGGTGTAGACGAAGACTTTCTGATGGCGCTGGAGTATGGGCTGCCACCCACGATGGGCATGGGCACAGGCATCGACCGCCTTGTCATGCTGCTGACTGATTCTGCCAGTATCCGCGACGTGATTGCCTTCCCCCTGCTAAAGCCGGAGGCAAGAGAGGAGTAATGGAGGAGTAATGGGCAAGTTAAGACTCATCCGAACAGTTGCTCACTTTGCCCGTTTCGCCGTTTTCTTGGCTTTCGGTTCTGCGACTTCGGACACAGCGGCGGCCACCCCTTCCTCCACCGAAGTTTGTAGGTGCGCTTCTAGGAACCAAAGGCGCTTGTCGATATCCCGCGAGATCTCGGTGTATAGGTCAGCCGTATCGGCATCACCCAGGTCATCGGTCGCGTCGATGGACTCGCGCACCAGCTTTCCATAGGCAGCATAGCGCTCTGCCAAAGCGATGACGTGATCTTTGCCGTCCAAAATGTCGAAGGGATACTCTGGCAGAATAGACTGAGATGCCGCAGTGCGAGCAGTCCCAACGGCTAGCCCGCCCAGCGCCGTGACGCGCTCTGCCACCATGTCCACATACTCTTCTAGCTCCGAAGCCATCTCGTCGAATAGCTGGTGCAGTTGGTAGAACTGTAATCCCTTGACGTTCCAGTGAGCCTGCTTGACCTGGGTTTTCAAATCCAGCGTCGAGGCAAGGGAGTGGTTCAAAATAGCAATGACTTTTGTGCGAAGTTCGGAGGAAAGGTCAATCCGGGTTGCGTAAAGCGGTTGGCTTTTGCCATTTGTGCTGCGACCGTTGCTGCCCATGAGCCTGCATCCTGGCTAGAGGTTCAAGCACTCAGCATAGCGTATTCCCTCTGGTTACAAACAGAATGTTGTTACAAACAGGATGTTGTTACAAACAGGGGTTACGAACAGAGCTTGTAAACAGCCTGTAAAACAAAATGCTTCTGCACAACAGAATGATTATTACGTAAAGCACAGGGTCGATAAACGACGCACCTCTGGGCGCTAGGCAAGCTGATCCCACGCCTGCGAGACGATATCGCTGAGCCAACGCCGCAAATCGGCATCCAGCAGGCGATCGTCCGCCATAACCTCGGCGGTGAGATCTTGCAGCGTTTGTCCCTGCGATCGCGCGACGTAGATGACTCCGGCGATCGCCGCGGCAATCAGCTCATCGTCTACGGGCTGCTGGCGGAGGGCAACGACTTCTTGAGAACTACTCGGAATGGGATAATTCATAGTCAGGCAGAAATGCCCCAGGTAATCACAAGACACGCTCTCAGGCTTGAAGTTCTCAGGCTTGAGGTTCTCAGACTTGAGGTTCTCAGAGCTTACAAGCTGGATGACGTGAAGCCTTAAATGGCCGGCAGGTCAAAAGGTAAAATGAGAAGTCTTAAACTTTCTTCAAGCGTTCTGATTGTATTGGTGAAGTGTAGCGCAATTTTCAATTCTGTCAACTCTGCCTCCTTAATGAACTTGCCCAGTGAATTCGCCCAATGAACTTGCCCAGTGAATTCGCCCAGTGAGCTTGTCCAGTGAGCTTGCCCAGTGAATTCGCCAGCCGTTATCAACGTCATCGGATGAAAGATTCTTTAACAGAGCTACTTTACTTAGAGGTGCCTACGCCTGACCTGGATGCCGTGCGTCGCTGGCTTCAGCACCAGTTTCAGCCCGCCGTCGGCAATACCTCTGCTACCCCCGATGGTTTCCTGATCACGGCGGAAACTGTCGCCAGAAGCGGTTCCAGCGGCAACTTGGGAGATGACTTCCTCGACGCGCCAGTGCTGTCTGGGTTTGTCTGGTCGGTGCAGCGCACAACGTATCTCAAGGTGTTTCGCTGGGGCGATCGCCCCTTTCCTGACGAGAGCACCGTTTTGCAGCAGTTGACCCAGGCGCTCCGGGCCCAGTTTCCCCAGCGCTACCCCGCGCCGCCGCAGGTTGACCTGTCTCATCAATCTATCTTTGAGGCCCTAGCGCCCTACTATCCCCAGACGGTGAAATACTTTCAGCGCATTCCGAACGGGGAGTACGACTTGAACCGGGTCTACTGGTGGGAACAGCGCTGGCGCGAGAGCGTGCGAAATCCCCAGCAGCCCAAGCAGGTTGTGTTTGCGGTGGAAGCAGTCGAAGCGGTCGAAGCGGTCGCAGATACAGGGACGCAACCTGCCTACGACCTGATTTACATCGGCGGAGCGCTGGGCATTATTCATGCGGCGGTGATGGCGCGACGCGGCTATCGGGTGCTGCTGGTCGAGCGGCTGCCCTTTGGCCGGATGAACCGCGAGTGGAATATTTCGCGGGCCGAGTTTCAAAGCCTGATTGACCTGGAACTGTTCACACCTGCGGAGTTTGAGAGCGTAATTGCGCGGGAGTATATAGACGGCTTCAGCAAGTTCTTTGATGCCAACAATCCGCCCCAGGCAAAAGCGCCCGTGCTGCATACGCCAACGGTTTTGAATGTGGGTATTGATGCAGAAAAGCTGCTAAAGATCTGTGGCGACAAGCTGCGGACGGCGGGCGGCGAGATCTGGGATGAAACCGAGTTTGAGCGCGTGGACGTTGCGCTTGGTGGCGTGACGGTTTATGTAAAGCAGTTGCCAACGGGCACATCCCGCACGGCGACTGGGCGGCTGCTGGTGGACGCAATGGGCACGGCTTCCCCCATTGCGTGGCAACTGAATGGCGATCGCACGTTTGACAGCGTATGTCCCACGGTGGGCGCGGTGGTCGAGCGCGGCTTTGAACCAGGCGTATGGGATGCCCGCTATGGCGATGTGCTGTTTAGCCACGGCGACATTTCCCGCGGGCGACAGTTGATTTGGGAACTGTTTCCGGGGCGCGGGGAAGAACTGACTTTCTATCTGTTCCACTACCACCAGGTGCATCCCGACAACCCCGGCTCTCTGCTGGAAATGTATGAGGATTTCTTCGCCATCCTGCCAGAGTATCGCCGCTGTGATCTGGATAAGCTGACCTGGCGTAAGGCTACGTTTGGCTACATTCCAGGACATTTCAGCGGGATCAAGAGCGATCGCCGCGTGGCCTTCGACCGCCTGATTGCCATTGGCGATGCGGCATCGCTCCAGTCGCCGCTGGTGTTCACGGGCTTTGGATCGCTCGTGCGAAACTTGCCCCGGCTCACGGACTTGCTCGACACTGCCCTGCGCCATGATCTGCTGCAAGCCCGCCATTTAGAGCAAATTCGCGCCTTCCAGAGCAACATCGCCGTCACCTGGCTATTTTCCAAAGGCATGATGGTGCCGACCGGGAAATGGGTCGCGCCGCAACGGGTCAACGCCATGCTCAACACGTTCTTTGGCATCCTGGCAGACGAAGATCCCCAAGTGAGCGATCGCTTTATCAAAGACCGTGCGGGTTGGGTGCCATTTAACCGCATGGCGCTTAAAGCAGCTCGCACTAATCCCGCACTGCTGCTGTGGATTTGGGAATTAGCAGGCCCGGCAGACCTGCTGCGCTGGGTCGGCAGCTATCTCAGCTTTACGCTAGCTGCACTCCTGAGCTGGCTGTTTCAATGGCTACCAGGGTTTGCCCGCCAGATCCAGCCCTGGCTTGAGCCGCGCTATCCGTCGCTGTGGCTATGGCTCCTTGCCCGGAGCTACGCACTCACCTATGGGATGGGGCAACCCCCGCCGCCTTCTAGCACTGCTGCGTCCGCATCCAGTGCCCTCCCGCTTTCTCTCAAAACGCCAGTGGAGCCGAGATCCTAGATACTGTTTCGGTAGTCAAGGGCATGTTTTGAAGCCCTTTGATCCCCCCTTAACCCCCCTTAAAAAAGGGGAGGAACCGAGCCGAACCGCTCCAGAAGTCTCCCTTATTAAAGGGGATTTAAGAGCTAATTTGTAAAGGAGCCTGAAAGCCTTGTTAATCAAGGATTTCCGAGAAACCGCTTTTCCTGGGCAAACATGACCTCAAAGCCACACATGCCAAGAGTTTCAGGCTTCTTAAGATTTGCTTCATAAATTAGCCTGACTGCCTGACACATCTCTGGAAACCCCTGATTTCTCGTAGGGGACGCTGGCCCAAAAGCTCCTCTGACCAAGCCCTCCGGCTCCAACTCAGGAGCTATGGGCTTCGATCCCAAGACAACGAATTTTCTGGGCTTTCGGGACTTGTGTCAGGCAACCAGTAAATTAGCTCTAAGGGGATCGACTCAAGGCAATCAACGACCTAGAAAGTTTTAAGACACTGCCTAGCAAGCTGAGCGGCTCTCAAATTTCCCTTCCCAGACTGATCGTTTTTTACCCTTAGGAGGGTACTCTTTTGCTTGCTAAGCTAGCTCAAATGCAGTCCCAAACCTCTTGCGAAAGGGAAATTGCGCGACCTGCATTTGGTATCTTGGCATTTTCAAAAGAAGTTTGAAACAAGTTCTGCTTCTGTTCCCTAAAGCCCACTAAACAAGCCTTACTTGCAAGCTCTACTCGTGCAGTTTCGCTTTGCAATTGGCTTGTGCAATCAGTGCAATTGACTTGTGCAAGCTGCCCAGACAAGTTTGGAGGTTTCTGCGGCCACATTCCTTAACACTGTTGATTTGATATATTAAACTCTGATATCACTGATGCCTGGTGTTATTCATAACTGGCTTTAGAGATCTGTACTGATGGTCATTCGTGCCTGCATTGGCAAATTTTCGTGTTTTCCCTGTTGATTTTGCGCGGTTCAATTGTTAACACTGTGGTTTCTTGAGTTGTTTTCTAAGCTACCGCTTTGGGCTTGGGGTGTGGTCAGGGGCGATCGCCCATTCAGCTTTTCCCAGCATCCAGCGTGTCCCCAGAGTCAGCGTCAGCGCTTCCTAGAGAGCGTGTCTCCCCCAGAGTGTTTCCCTGAATTGCTTCCCTCATCCGATTTCTCCACGGCAGCGTCTCTGTTCCTGTCGTCCTCGGCTTTAGGCGCAGTCAATCTCGTTTCGTAAATCCCAACGTTTATCTACCAACCCGTCCCACAAGGAAGGTAAGAGGAAGGCAGCTATGTCAACCCGCAAGTTCACCAGGGCCATCCACAGCGGCTTGAATCAGGTTCATCGTGCCGTCACCCAGCGCATCCAGCGAGGCATCCGGCGCAGTGTCCTCTGGCTATTTCACAACTGGCTCAGCTTAAATCGCGCTTCAGCCAAGGCTGGCTTTGTGTTGCCAACCACTATTCTGCTGCTGCTGGTGGTGCTGTTGACGGTTGGCTCGATTGGCTACCGCACCTACACGCGCACGGTGCAAACAATTGGAGAACGGCAGCAGCGCGTCGTTTATAACACCGCCACACCCACGATTGACCGTGCCAAGGCAAAGCTAGAGTATTTGTTTGACCCCCGCCGCGACCCCCGCTTCCCCAGTGGTATTCCATCGGAAACTTGGCTGCTGGGGATGATGCTAAACACAGGTACAGCCGTTCCTGGAACAACTGTCACCGTTCCTCGCCATCCTTCCAGTTTGGCGAATCCTACCTTTGACCCCTACACACTGCCGGGTGAAACGCGCATTGACCTGGACGGAGACGGCCTTGTGGACAATGCGTGGCGCTATCCAACCGACACCGATGGCGACGGCACGAATGACGCAACGGTTGCCTACTCAATTCTCTACAAAACCGACCTGAACAATATTCAAGACACCAGTGACACTGCGATTCGCGGCAGTGGCACAAACCCAGGGCGGGCACGTCGCCAAGAGGTTCGCAACGGCCCCCTGAGCAACAACAGTTCTCAAAATAACGCCTGCTCTACCGGAGCCGTCGCCGCAACTGCTGACGGTGTGGGACGGGGCTGGCTACCAGATGGCAACAATACCTCCTTGCTGCGGAAAAACTTCCAGGTTGACGTATATGTCCAGCCCAATACGCCCAACCGACCTGTGGCAGCGCTGGAGTTTCAGCAAGACCGCACAGTGGAGCAGGGCAACAAATGGGGAGCTTGGTTCCGCAATGACTTGGAGATCTTCCCTGGTCCTGCGTTTAACTGGAACGGCGCGATGCACTCCGAGGGCAACATCATCATTGGCAACGGTAGTTTCCGGAGCTACATGATTAGCTCTCGGTTTTCATGCCTCTACAGCGCCGATGCCTCGGAGGTGAGTACAGTGGAAACCAAAAACGCTGCGGGGCAAATCGATTTTCGAGGGCAATTCCTAGCTGCGAAGCTGAACAACAACAGCAGCCTTAATGACGACAACTCAACGTTTGAGCTTTATGAAGGCTATGGGATTAACCCCAGCAACGCAAACCTCACCCCAGGGACCCACTCGGTCAACTTGGGAAATAACACACCCGTAGACTACGCGCTAGACCCGGTTATCTTGCAGACTGAGGCTCGGTCTGCCTCACGGGGCTTGGCAAACCCCACGGCTTCGCGTCCTGGCTGGGCAGGTACAGTCCTCAATCGAAATGGTCAGGGACGATTGATTCAGCCGCCGCAGGAAAACCCGCCTTATGTGGATGATTCCTATCGCGCCGATGACCGCTATGGGCCCAAGCCGACCTATGGCGGACGCGAAGACGACCCGGCGACTTCAATCCCAGGTCTGATTGGGGAGCAAATTCCCACCACCCAAACTCGACTCGTCGGCAATACGCCCGGCGTTGGGCAGGATGAAAGTGCGGTGGGTCTAGATGGCTATTGGGAACGCCGCGCCCGCAATGAAGGAATGCGGATCATCGTCGGGCAGCGCTTGGAACTGGGGGATGCCGCAGGCTGGGGTGGCCCGTTCCCCAGAGACACGGCGATTCATGAACCCCTGAAGCCCTGGCCAGGTTGCTTGACGAACAATGCAAACCGTTGTAATGAAGCTCGGCAGCGGCGATCGCTCTACGACAGCCTTCCCGCTGTACAGGGGGCCGCGATCTACCATCGGAACGCAGCAGAAACCTCCGCCGACCGCGATCGCCCTGCGGCCTGTCTTGCCCTCACGGTTCACCCTGGCACGGCAGGCACGCTCGACCGCAGCGCCACCTTCGAGAATCTGGCGCTCAATATAGAAGCCGGATTCTCAGCGCCGTATAACACCCCAGGTTCAGTTATTTCTGACTTTTTGCGGGGACGTGGAACCAATGGCTGGGAATACAACCTCCCGCCTGCCAATGCATTCAGTGCGCTAAATACGCCAACCATGCTGGCGCTGCAAAACCTAGCCAACTTTGCGGGCGATCCGCGCGGCGGCGCACCATCCTTCACGCCTGTTCAAGATCAGCAGGTTCACCCCTACCCCTGGTTCTCGATGTGGGGCGACTTCTCAATCCTGCGTCGGGTCATTGCTCGGATGGCAGCAGGTACGTCCTTCGCGAACCTCAGCCCAGCAGATAAGTCTACGCTGTATACCTCTGCCTGCACGATGGGGATGCTGGCCTATCAGCTGGACTATTTGGAAAAATTTGATCCGAATGCGGCGGGAGTACCTCTGGGGAATGCCTATGCAACTCAGGCAGAAGAAAACACGGCCTTCACCAATCCAGCCTTGTCTGCCCAGTTCTACGCAGGGCTTCGGGGTGTCATTCGCGCCCTCGATCGCGGAGTCAGCCCCTTTGGCCCGCTTTCGGCAGCCAATAGCAACGACTTTGGCATCATGGTGAAGGATCGAGGTGCTATTGAACGTCCGCGATCGCCCGAAACCATCATTGCCCTGATGCAGCAGTGGCGCGATCAGATTGTTGCATCTGGAACGCCTTACAGCTTCCCCAATGGCGGCGGAACCCTGACGGCTGACCAGATGAACAACTACATCCGACTGGCTCAGATGATTATTTCCAAAGAGCAGGTCGCGCGCGATCGCCAGTGGGGTTTCTTTGGTTACGATAACCTGGCTGACTCGGCGGAAACCTACGCTTCCCGTGCGCCTGGAGGAGCGGTGCAGGTTGCAGGCTTCTATGGCGATGGCAAAACTTGCCGCGAGATGTGGGCCAACAATGGTGTCAACTCTGGTGATTCCATCAAGTATCTCTGCTCTAATCGCCCCTTCTATCCTTCGCTCTACAACCTGTTTCCCACGCTGGGGGGTGCGCTGGATACCGGCACAGGCGCTCACCCGGATGCCGCAGGCCCACTGGCCAACGGTGGCGGCACTGTTGCCCGTGACCAGGCTGATGCGGCAAACGATGCCTATCTGCTAGCTCGCAATGCCAGTGTCACCTATCAGCCGGTGCGTCCGGAAGCAGTGCGCCTGCTGCCTCGTCCTGCTGCAAGCTGGGTGCTGCCGTTTGAAAACCTGACGGCGGCTCCTGCGGGCAGCACGGCCGAATCAACGCCAAACAACAACCGCGACACTCTGATTAAGGTTTGTATCACAGAGAATTGCTCTCGCTATAGCTTGGGAGGTAGCCCCACCAACGGCACTTTCCGCCGCGTTGGCTTCAAAGATGCTGCCTTGATGAACGGCCGTGAACTGCTCAGCGTGCGCGTGCTAGACGTGAATCTGGATTTGCTGCGTCGGGCTACAAACGGACTGACGAGCGATCGCTGGCTACCTGTCACAGGGATTGTCTACGCCTTCCGCGAAGATGCTGTCTCTGAAGCAACGATTGTCCGTCCATCTCCGGCAGACTGGCCAAGCTGCGACTCTGAACAGAACCTACGAACAGACGCAACTTGTCGGATGAACACAGGGAATGTGGATGCGTTCAGATCAACTGACCCGCCTTTAAATGAAAACAACGGTGTGACGCCGAAACCGGTGGACTACTACCCCGACCCGGATCGTCGTCCAAACGGGTTCCGTCTCAAGAACGGCTCTCGGCTTGATCGTCCCGGAGATAACGGGCGTGGCTTGTCCTTTATCTCTGATAACCCAGTTTACATCCAGGGCAACTTCAACCTGCACCAAAATGCTGCTGGAACTGAACTTCAAGAGTTTACGAACCTGTTGACTTACGACGCACAGCAGCGATACGCCAACTTCCACAACCGCACCCTGGCTCAAATTGATACCAACTTTGCCCGTGCCGGGGATTTGTGGCGACCCAGCGAGGTTCTGGCAGACGCGATCACGATTCTGTCAGATAACTCCTGCGACGGCAGTATGCAGGATGTCTTCTTGACCGTTGGGGTCGGGCAAGCTGCAACCTTGGCTGATGCGCGCAATGGTGCAAGAGTGGGTGCAACCTCTGCTCGATACGGCTGTCAGGGAAATGGCAATCGCACGACCTATCTAAATTTCTCGCGCCCCAGCGATGCAGGACCTGCCTCTGCTGCGTTTGCCACGGGCACGACTGCTGCCGCACCAAATACGCTCGACGTTGTTCGAGATCAGAACGGTAACCCGACCGCACGCTGGATGCGAACCAATTACGCGGACAGCATGTTCAGAACGCTGGCAACAGCGACGCTAAAGCCCCAAGAAGGTGACTCTCCCATCATTGTTCATCCGCAGGGAGTCCCTCTCCGTGCTGTTCTGGGGGTCACTGCGAACCCTCGCTACCTGGGAGCCTACTATCCAATTACGGATAACCGTCCTCTGATTCCAGCGTTGCCAAATACGCGGGTGAATTCCATCATCATCAGTGGTCTAGTTCCCTCTCGCGCAAACCAGTCCTACGGCGGATTGCACAACTTCCCTCGATTTAATGAGGACTGGACAAACAACTCGCCCCTGTTCATTTCGGGTTCGCTACTCCAACTGAGCTTTAGTCAGCAAGCGACGGCTCCCTTTGACCAGGATGCTTGGGAAGTAGGGACAAACCCAGTGGTCAATGAGGCAATTCGCTATTACGTGCCGCCGCTGCGACGCTGGGGGTATGACGTGGGTCTACAGCTTGCGCCAGCGGGGCCAATCGCCCAGCGATTTGTCACCGTTCGCTCAATCCGCAGCGAGTTCTACAGCGAACCGCCTGCCAATGACCCTTATATTCAGCAGCTTTGCGGCGCAATTCAGGGCGCGTTGCCCGCTGCTAACCGTCGTCCGTGTCCTGCGTAATTGAGAGGTCAATCACCATGAAATTCTCAACTGCGAACTCTCCAACGCTCGACTCTGAGAGAACAAATGCAACGAGCCGCGTTTTTGCCAAGGCGTTGAGCCAGTGCGTCCGACGGCTTCAGTCCTTGTCCGGCTCGAACCGCTCGTCCGAGGCAGGCGTGACTTTGCTGGAATGTCTGGTCGGCATCGCGATTATTGCCGTAACCGCGACGCTGATCTTGCCGCCGTTGTTCATTGCGTCTGCCTCGCGGGCGCAGAACCGTCGCGCTGAGCAGGCGTTTCAGATTGCCCAAGACGAGATCGATCGCATCCAGGCGCTGGTTGCCAGCGGCCGACACAATGCCACAAATCTGCCTACCTCAGCAGGGGCATTCACAAACGGCGCAAACGTTGGCCCGCCAACAGGGGTTGCGGGTGTGCGGAAATGCGTCAATACGGGCTTAGCCAATCAATACACTGGCACGGGGGTAGGCGTACTCCAGGCTATCCCGATAGACATCGACGGCATTACGGTGAACGGCGACCCCTGTGCGCCTGAGTTTTATATGCAGGTATTTCGTAGCGTCAGCCCAAATGACACCGCTCCCGGCGGCACAAGGCAAAACAGCTTCATTCTGGGCGTTCGTGTCTACTCAGCAATTGCTCGAGACAACTTTGGCAGCATGACGACTCCGGTACAGCCTGCGGCGCTCAACATCACCTCTGGCACGGGCAGTCAGCGAGTACGTCCGCTGGTGGCGCTGTATCCGCGCATGACCTGGAGCGATCAGGGGACGACGCTTTGTCAGCTTCACCAGCAGGGCGGCACGCCTTGTCCCTGATGCATGGCATGGCTCACTGCAAGGGCTACTTTGGGAGATGTGAACCTGGTGATGAGATTTGGCTAGTTCATCGAGTCGATTAATCCGTCTACTGAATTGAAGGTGAATCGAAGTTTACGTGAATGCCGCGCGACTTATCGCGAACATCCGGCAAGTATCTGGAGAACATCTTGAGAAGAGCAGCGACTATGGCTAAAACGGGGATGGGGGATCGTCTGGCAGCAGGGATTAGGGAGTTGTTGAAGCGGCGGCGAAGTTCTCCAGGGGCTTCGACAGCAGGTTTCACGATCTCAGAACTGCTCGTTGTCGCGATTATCAGCAGCATTATCGTTTCGGGGCTGATGTATCTGGTGGTAGAGTTGCTGACCGCTGATCAGCGCGAGGCATCTCGCTCGGAAACCCAGCGAGAAATGCAGCAAGCCCTGGATTACATTTCTGCGGAACTGCGCGAGGCGACGTTTGTCTATCGAGGACGCTGTTTGGGCACGGGTATCGCGGCCAATCCGGCTGCTGTGCCTCCGGAGCCGGGCTGCCCTGGATTGCAAAATGCGCTGAATGGCGTACTGCCTGCCAATAGCACACCCGTTATCGGCTTTTGGAAGCAAGATCCCCTGCCCAACGCGCTGCGGGAGCGCTGCCGAACCACCCAGGTTGTGGCAGGCAATTATCCAGTGCCCTGCGTTACGGGTAGTTCCTACTCTCTGATTGTGTATGCACTGACGACGAGCAACACAGGAATTTGGCGGGGGCGGGCGCGAATTGTGCGGTATGTGCTGCCGGAGTTTACAGGTTCGGGTGCGAACTGGAGTAAAACAGGGGGCTATACGGCTCCAGCCAGTGGCGCGTTTGCTTCGTGGCAGCCTGCTACTGGAGAAGCACTTGGGGGCAATTGGGCCGTTCTGGTGGATTTTGTGGATGACGGGCAAGCGGCGAATGCGCTGGGTGTGCCTGCGCCGAACTGTCCAACTGGATACAACATTTCTCCAGAAACGGCGGCTACAACCTACCGGGGCGGGCTGTATGCCTGTGTGACGAATGAAACGTTGACTAGCCAATTCCGAGACGTTTCGCTGTTTATTCGGGGGAATGCCTTCGGGCGACCAGGCATTAATTCAGACCGCGAGTTTACAACGACATTGCAAACGCGCGTGTTGGGTCGTGCTGTGCTGGAGCGGAATCCGTCTGGTGCGGGGCCCTAGCGCAAGGTTTGTTCTGCTTTCTCAGTTCGGTTCAGTGTGAGCGGTATCCCAGTCTCAGGAGGCGCGTGATGAATTGGTTTTTGCAGCGGTCTTTTGGGCGATCGCCCTCAGCCCAGGTTGGATTAGATAAACCCGATAAATCTGATAATCAAGCAGCAGCAGGGTTTACTCTGACCGAAGTCATCGTGGTGGTGGTGCTGATATCTGTTTTGGCGGCGATCGCAGCTCCGAGTTGGGTGGCCCTGCTGAATCGTCAGCGATTGGGCAACGCCACTAATGACGTGCTGCAAGCTCTCCGTCAGGCGCAGGACGAAGCCATTCGGACGCGCTATCCTCAGCAGGTGACCCTGAATACAGGGGCAAACCCGACCATTAATGTGTTGAGCGAAGTCCGGAGGATTGGCCAGGGTAGCGTGGGGATGACGGTTACCTCTACTGCTGCAACTACCATTACGTTTGGGATTACGGGTGGTCCCATTGCTGGCCCTCAGGACATTACGCCTGCCACCAACTTGCCGATTGTGATTACGCTGTCGGTGCCCGCGACCGGAGGGGTACGGCGTTGTGTGGTAATTGAGACGCTATTGGGCGCAATGCGGACGGCCAATCAGGGCGAAAATGTCTGCTCTTAATGAGCCTGTCATCCCGTTACTCTGCGGGTTGCAGATAGATCTGGCTGAGGATAATCCGCAGGCGATCGTAGTCGTCTTTTAAGATTTGGCTGAGGCTGCGGCCGGCTTGCACCAGCCAGGGGCGATCGCCCTTTCGCAGTTGGTAAATATCGCGGATGGCGGCGGCGATCAGCGCTTCGACGGGGGCATTGCTCACTTGCAGCAGCGTCCGCAAAAAGTCGAACTGTTCGCTGAAGTGGATGATTTCTGCTGGCGTGCAGGCATAGACCGCTTGGTGAATCTGGGGCGGGCGTGGCGGCAAGTGCTGATAGACCGTCTCGCTGAGGCGGGTCTTGCCATTGCGACCGGAAGCGCGGGGACGAAAGCCAACGATCGCCGCCCGAAACTCCGTTTTCAGCATGGCAAAGATTTGCGGCTGCTGCTCTCGCAGGTCGGCGAGCGACAGGCCTAGCGCCCGCGCTCGGTGGACAGAATCGATGGGACTGGTGGTGGCGTGATAGACCACCGCATAGATTTGGTTGCCCGATTCTTCGTCGCTGGACTTGACCCAACTGCCGAAGGGCGGCATCGCGGCAAAGTTCAAATCATCTGGCTCCAGGCATTGGGCCAGAAACTCCGTGGTAGCAGTTTCGATGACTTCGGCCAGGTAATCGGGCGATCGCGTTTGGTGAGCAGCATCCGGCAGCGGCAGGCGCATCGGTCAACCATCCAGGGTTCAGGCATGAACGAACGTTCTGAACTTAAGTTTCAAACTTGAATCCAGAATCTTTCTCATTCATACCGCAACTAGCGTACAAATGCACTTTTTTGGGCGAGTTTGTACAAGTTTGTCCAGGATTTGAGCAGCGTCCGCCTCATTATCTGAACTGTTTCTGTGCAAAATCCTATCTAGAACGTTGCGCCTATTTCCCTTTTTTGCGGCCTGCTGTTGCGTCTACGAGCTCCAGTTCCGACAGGCGGAAGGTGATGAGCTTGTCCCAGTTTCCGCCTTCAAACAGCACTGCTGCTTTGCCGTCGCTGATGCGCTGCACCAAGCCTTGAAAGCCATAGTAAGTGTCATCCACATTTGTTACGCGAACCGCAGAACCTGGCAAAATCAGCATCGTAAAAAATCCCCAGTCAAACGCGATACAGTGGGCAAACTGCCAACGATTAGGAAACGGTTAGGAACCATGAGGCAACCGTTAGACACCCGTTAGCAGTTTACGGCGGATACTCTTCAAGTGAACCATCTGATACTCAGGGTAAAGGATTCTGTCCCTCAAACGTAGTTTGAAATCGTAATCGTTGCGATTAGGAAATCCTCAGGGTGAGAGCTTGGCTTTGCCCCAGCGGTTGGTTTTGTACCAGTGGGCGATCGCCGGAACCCAGGCTTCAAAATGGGGCCAGACCAGTTCGCAGAGCTGGCGAATTTCGAGTTGGGCATCGGCTTTGGAGCGCAGGTCGAGCAGATGACAGAGCGATCGCACGTTGAAGCTCATGACCCAGTGCTGGCGCGTGTCCATCGGCAGTAGCCCCGCAGCATGTTCTTCGGAATAGCCTGCATCTATCTTGCGGGCGTAGTGCTGGAGCATTTGGGTGGCCAGAGCCATGTCGGCCTGGCGATCGCCCTCGGTGTAGGTGTAGCGCTTGCCCTGGCGATCGCGATACTCACCAACCGGACGAAAATACACGAGCGATTCCAGGTCTTCTACGGTAGGATTTTGGGCAAACTCGCAAAACCGGACGCTGGTATAGCGGAGGCTTTGTACCGAAAAATGCACGCCGACGCGGTGGCGGGTAATTTGCTGCATTGTGCGATGATTAAACCCGATGACGTTCAGCGAAATCTGCGGCGCTTCAAACGGACTCCAGTGGCCGCGATCGCCCGCCAGCAGGTGCTTCACGGCATATTCCCCAGCTTTTTCTTCGTCGGGCGCGGGGTCATCGATGGCCGGGCCCTCGCAAACGCATTGGTGAGCCGACCGCCAGATGAGGCGCTGGGGGTTGGGGGTTTGCTCCAGCAGCTCGATCCGAAAATATTTATCCATGAGCGCGTGTATGCTTGATCAAAACTGCATTATAGGCGATCGCACTAGGCTGCTCAGGGGCGTTCCCCGTCAAGATTTAAGCTTTGTCTGGGTGCTGCTTGATTAACCCAAAAGATGGTTTTAGCCCTTTTAGGCTGAGTCCAAAGCGTGGTTAATGAAGGCTGTTCCCTCCTATTTGTGATCCTGAGAACATCTCCTTTGTATGGTCTAAGCCTATACCTTTGGGCGGAACGATTTGAGATAAAACCTTTAGGGTGCCTTCTGCTTTCTGTTTAGAGTTTTAACTATGCGTGTTTCCTGTGGCTCAATCGGTTGTTTTCTAGGCAGCTTGCTGTGGCTGGGTGCAGCATCTGGTGCAGCATCTATGGGTGCAGCATCTACAGGTGCAGCATCTATGGGTGCAGCATCTATGGGTGCAGTGTCTAGAGGTTTGGAATCACCAGATCCGGCATTCACAAGTGCAACATCCGCAACACCCACAGGGACCGTGGCACAACTGCGCCCTACGCAGCGCTCCATTCAAGCTCCGCAGCAAATCCCGCAGCGCGTCGCGCAAGCCGAAGCAGGGGTCGCGGAGCTAAACCGGGGACTGCAACTGATTCAGGCGGGGCAGGTGGAAGGGGCGATCGCCGCCTTTCGGCAGGCCGTGCAGGTCAATCCGCAACTGGCTCCCGCGCACTATAACCTGGGCCTGGCGCTGCGACAAACGGGACAGCTTCAAGCGTCGGCGGAGTCGTTTTATCGCGCTGCCCAGGCCGATCCTGGCTTTGCGCTGGCCTTTGCAAACCTGGGTGCAGCGCTGCTGGAGGGCAACAATCTCGATATTGCCAATCAGTATCTCCAGCGGGCGGTGCAGCTTGATCCAAATCTGGGGCTGGCGTATTACAACCTGGGACTGGTGCAGCGGCGACGGGGCAATGCAGCAGCGGCGATCGCCAGCTTTCAGCGGGCCGCCCAGCTTACGCCCACTGCGCCAGAACCGTCCTACTACCTGGGGCTGACGTATCAAGATCAGCGGCAGTTGGCGCTGGCAGCCCAGGCCTTTCAGCGGGCGATCGCCATCAACCCCCGCTACGCCGAAGCTTATTACAGCCTGGGTTCCGTCCTCATGCAGCAGGGCGACCTCGGCAGCGCCCTCAATGCCTTCCGACGCTCGACCGATGCCAATGCGACCTACGCCAATGCCTACTATGGCGCAGGCCTGGTGTTTCTTCAGCAGCAAAACTACGCCGAAGCCCAGCGCGTCTTGCAGCACGCCCGCGATCTCTACAGTTCTCAGGGCAACGCTCAGTGGGCCAACAGCGCAGCCCAGCTACTTCAGCAGGTGCCGCGTTAGCAGGGGAGATTTCCGATTTTGGATTTTGGATTGGTAATTTTGGATTAGCGATTTTTGATTAGCGATTCAAGCTAGACGATACACAAAAGAGGCGAAAAAACAAACAAAAGAGGCAACTGCCTCAGAATTTGCAGCCACCTCTTCTGATGGGTGATTCAAAGTAATGGGTGATTCAAAGAATTGAGCAAAGCTTAGAGCGAAGTGTAGATGGGTTCCTAGCAGAAACCTATGTCTGAAGCTCACTTGCCAAAGCTTACTTGCTGGCCATGAACGCTTTGACTTGGCGGAGGGCAGCTTGGCCAATGTTGTAAACCGCCCAGCTACCAGCAAGAATCACGGGCAACAACACAATCAGAACACGCCAGTCCATGTCGATATCCTCCTCTATAAGTTTTGTGAAAGGCTCTCATCTTTGATTTCTATTTTGCGATGAACTGACGCAGATTGCTAGGGTTTGGGCGAGGTTTTGATTGCGAAATGTTAAGAACTTCGACCATTCCTGAGTGCCCATTGCCCGCAGTTTATTCCTGGATCGCCACCCCTTATGACCGTGCATCCCAGGTCGCGGCCGCATCGCTGACGGCCTGATCGACCGATTTTTCGCCCAGCATGGCGGCTTGAAGCTGGTCGTAGATAATCTTTTGCAGTTCCTTGATATCCTCCATGCGGGGCAGCAGCACTTCGGCAGACTGCATCTGGCGGGCACTGACGGCGCGGGCGGTGTCGAGCGTAGAGGCGGGCGTTTCAGCGGCAGTGCTGAAGTAGGGATCGGTCAGCGAGGTCGTCGTAGAGGGCAGCACGTTCGCAGCTTTGGCAAAGGCAAGCTGGTTTTCGGGATTGGTGACAAATAGGGCAAACTTGACGGCAGCTTCGGGGACATCGGTGCTGCGGGGAACGACGAGGTTCATCACAGCGACGTTGGTTTTGCCTGTGTCTCCGGTGATTTGGGGCGCAACAGCGGAGACTTGGGCGATCGCCGGTGCATTGGTTTCCACAGTCTTCAAAAACTGCGGGCCGGAGTTTAAGATGGCGATTTCCCCAGCCTGATATAGCTCAATGGCGCGGCGGTGTCCCTGGGTTAGCACTTCTTGGGGCAGCAGACCTTCCTTATATAAGTCCACCCAATACTGGAAGGCGGCGCGTCCTTCGGGCGTATTGAACGCCGCCTTGCCGCTGTCGTCTATCAGCGACACGCCCATCTGAATCAGCGATTGCAGAACTTCTGCTGAATCAGTCGGTACAAAGGTAACAAAAGTGGCGTACTTGCCTGTGCGCTCTCTGACTTGGCGAGCCACCTGGGCCAGTTCTGCAAAGTTTGCCGGAGGCTGCTGCACGCCGGCCTGATTGAGCAAATCCCGGTTGTAAATGGCGATGCTGGTGGTGAGATACCAGGGCAGCCCAAAGGTTTTGCCATCGAGCGTGTTCGCCTGCCAAATCTTGGGCAGATATTGCTGACGGGCTTCGGCGGGCACCTGGTCATCGAGCGCCATCCAGGCGTTGCGTCCGGCTAGCTGGGCTGCAAAGTCGGGGTTGAGGTTAACCACGTCGGGTGCAGTGCCTGCGGAAACGGCCGTTAGAATTTTGCTCTGCATGTCGCCCCAGGGCACGTCTACCCACTTGACCTTAACGCCGGGGTTTTCTTGCTCAAACCGGGCAATCAATTCATTGAAGTAGTCGGTGAACTGCGGCTGGAGCTGCATGGTCCAAAACTCGACTTCGGGCGATCGCGCGGTTGGCGGTGCGCCGGGGCTACAGCTAATGACCCAGGTCAAAACCAGTCCAAACAGGGTCATCAGGCTCAAAGATTTCCAGGGTTTTCGCCAGGGGTGTCGTAGGTACATGGTCATTCAGGGCAGTGGTTTAGAGCAGGTTTCGATTGCTGCATTGCTCACCCTATCGTAGATTGCGCTACCGTAGCAAAGTTCCTGGGCGATCGCCCATCGCAGGGTGAGCGAGCGGGAGCGCGAGCGCCAAAGGCGCCCGTCGCCGCATACCGAATCTACCCCGCCGCCCCTGCCAACCCAGCAAAAATCGCGCAAAGAACCCCAAGAAACAGCCCTCTGAAAGCGTTCTGGCAGTTTTTTCCTAACCCTTTGCTCAAAATATAGCCTGGGGTTTCCGCAAGTTTTCCACAAATTGTAGATAAACTGTGCCATTTTTCTAAATTGCGTGTACCATTGCTGGCTAAGTGTAGCTACATCAGGAGATTTCTCCTCTGTTGATTTGGGAGGCGGGTTGGTGTCCTTTGTCGGGCGATCGCCAGCTTGGTTCAAAAATTTCGTTCAGCAGGTCGGTTTAGGTTAGCCGATTCGACAATTCAGGGTGTCGGTTTGTGTGGGTCGTTGCTGTTTGAACGATGGAGGGCAAGCTGTAGGAGAGATGTGCTTAGAGTATTTAGACCCATTTCTCTGGCTTGATCGGCGATCTTTGCGGTTTTTTAGCTTGAAGGCCTATATTCTTGTGTTCGGCTGCATGATTCTGAATTAAATTGGGTAGCATGTGTGTTCAGGATCTCCAAACTTAGTCTCAGTTAATAGTCCGGGTTGTGTTCGTTTTCGGACACAGTTTTGCAGTTTGATACGGTCTAAGTTTGCAGGCACTTTCCATACTGACCCTCTCCACCCTCATTCCTAAAACTGTGTTTAGCAACGTCAAGGGATTATTTTCAAAAAAAACAAAGGGTGTCGGCATTGAATTGACCCCTGAGCGTGTCAACGTCGCCCGGCTGAAACGAAAGGGGCAAGGCTTTCAGCTCACCACGCTGGCCTCGGCCGAGGTGCCAGAGGGGATCTACCAGGAAGGGCAAATCCTGGACACTGCCGCGATGTCTGAAATCATTCAGTCCGTGCTGAGTGAGAGCAAGCTCAAGGTCAAAAACGCCGCAACCGCGATTCCGGGTGGCCGAGACACCGTAACCCGCATCATTCCGGTTCCCGCTGAGCTAGATGACCGGGAACTACGCGAAATGGTGCTGAACCAGGAAGCTGGGCTATACCTGCCCTTCCCCCGTGAGGAAGCAGATGTGGACTATCAAAAGCTCGGCTTTTTTGTAGACGAAGACGGCATCGAAAAGGTGCAGGTGCTGCTGGTGGCCACCCGCAAGGAAGTGACCGACTCGTACTTGACAACGTTTCAGCAGGCGGGGCTAGACGTAGATGTTTTGGAAATCAGCAGCTTTGCGCTAATTCGCACAATCCGAGAGCAGTTGCGCCAGTTCACGCCCCAAGAGGCGGCGGCCATTGTCGATATTGAATTTGAAAATACTGAAATCTCCATTGTGGTGGATGGCGTTCCCCAATTTTCCCGCACGGTTCCCATCGGCACTTACCAAATCCAATCTGCCCTGAGCCGCGCCATGAACCTGCCCCCCTCGCGCAACACGGAATTGCTCCAGGGGATGACGGTGCCAATCGCGCCGATGGACAGCATGGGCACTCCCAAGGCACCCGGAACCAATCCTGGCACGGCGGCGATGCTGCGCGTGTTGGGCGAACTGGCGGACGAGTTGCGCCGCTCCATCGACTTTTATCTGAATCAAGGCGACAACCTGGAAGTGGCTCAACTGCTGCTGGCGGGGCCGGGCGGGGCAATTGGGCAGCTTGACGAGTTTTTCTCGCAGCGGCTCAGCCTGCCCGCCAGCCAGGTCGATCCGATTTCGGCGCTGTCGCTGGAGGTCGATCAGGAAATTCCTGAGTTGCAGCGTCCGGGACTAGGAGTGGTGTTGGGCTTGGGCTTACGGGAGGCGTGGTGAGATGTATAGTCTGGATGTCAATTTTCTCAATGACCGCATAGAGCGCCCGACGGATGGGGGTGGGGTTGCTGCCCGCAGGGCCGTTGTGCAGGACGATCCGCGTCCGATGTATGTGGGGGCGGCGATCGGGGTGCTGCTTCCGGCGTTGGTGGGCGGGTTCTGGCTCTTTTTGCAAAGCCAGACGGCCTCGCTGACGGCTCGACAGGCAGAATTGGATAGTCAGCTTGCAACGCTGCAACAGGCGATGCAGGAGGTGCAGAATGTCGAAGCTCAGGTTGCACAACTGAATGCCGAGAACCAAGCGTTGGCTCAGGTCTTTGACCGGATTATCCCCTGGTCGGCAATTTTGCAAGATATTCGCAGCCGGGTTCCGGCGGGCGTGCAGTTGACCAACGTGACACAGTTGGCTCCGGAGGCTGTTCCGCCGCCGCCCCCACCCGCTGACCCCAGCCAGCCCGCCCCGCCGCCCCCAGAGGTGCCGCCTTCTCGATTGGAAATTTCGGGGAACGCCCGCACCTTTGCTGAAGCCAATGACTTTATGCTGCTGCTTCAGCAGTCGCCGTTCTTGGACAGCCGCGAGGTGAGGCTAGTGGATGCGCGGCTCGTGGATAGCCCGATTCAGACAGAGTTTGTGGGTGAGGGCGATCGCCCTGACGGATTGGAAGTACAGCTACCTAAGGTCGTTCAGTACAAAATCACCGCTGGACTCACGCCCCGTCCTTCTTCTGAACTGCTCCAAGATATGGAAAACACGCTATCGGTGGGCTTGCCCGCTCGGATTGATCAGCTTCGCAAATTGGGGGTTGTAACGCCATGACCGTGGGTGGAGATTACATTCCTGGAGAAGAGTACGGCGCTTTAGAAGAGCCGAGCTATCCCGTTGTCTTTGGGATGCGGCTCACGCCCCGCGTGAATGGGATTTTGCTGGCGCTAGCGGGGCTACTGGGCGCTGGCTACTTGCTGTTTAACGCTGTGCTGCCCAAGTGGGAAGAGAATGCAGCCCTGCGGGCAGACATCGCCGCCAAAGAACAGCAGTTGGTGAACCAGGGGCAGGCGCAGCAGCAAATTGAAGAAGCCCGCGCCAAGCTAGCCGAGGCAGAGCAACTCCGGGCTGATGTGCTGGCGCTGTTTGCTGATGAAGAAGGGCTGGATACGCTGCTGATTGACGTGAACGAGCGGGTACAGGCGGCAAATGCCCGCATTACCGATCCCGATCGTCGAGCCACCCTGTCAAAGTTTGAGCTAGTGCCACCCCCGGCTGGGCCGGACGGTCAGCCCAGCGATCTGGTGACCGATGGTTCTCTGGGCGTTGCAGTCAACAACAAGCTGCGCCAGCGTCTCTACAACGTGGAGATGGAGGGCAGCTTTGCTCAGGCGCAGTCGGTGATTCGTAACATTGAGCGCTTGCAGCCGCTGCTTGTGCTGCGGAACTTCAGCTCTACCCCAACTGACCCGCCCACGCTGCGGCTCAATCAGCAGGGACGGCCGCTGCCGAATCAGGATACGGAGCCTCGGCTGAGAACCAGTTTCCAGGTGCAGGCGCTCATGCCCGCCCCGATCCAGCCGCCTGCCCCGCCTGCGCCGCCTGCTGATCCAAATGCGCCTGCTGCCGACCCAAACGCGCCCCCGCAGTAGCGTTTGCTGGACTACCCCCTGCTGATGCCTGCTTTTGTTGTCTCAAAGACTTAATCCTTTAGAATTCGCCTGCTTGTTAAGGAGGAGTGACCTGTGAAACCGCATCTTGGATTGGCTGGATTGGTGACGAGTGGTGCAGTGGTGCTGATGGCAAGCCAGCCAGCCCAAGCCGCTGCAACCCAAATTACGGGTGTACAGGTATTTCAAACCGCCGTTGGGATGGAGTTGGTGCTGCAAACGCGAAATGGCGATCGCCCCCAAGTCTTTGCCGTCAATCGCGGCAACACCCTCGTTGCCGATATCACCAATGCTCAACTGCGTCTCCCCGAAGGCAATGGCTATTTGCAAAACAACCCCGCCCCTGGCATTAGCTCCGTCATGGTGACGCAACTCGATCCCAACAGCGTGCGCGTCGCGGTCATGGGTACGGCGGCTCCCCCAGCCAACCAGGTGCGGCAAGACGGCACCGCCATTGTATTTAGCCTAACTGCTGACGGCACAGGTGTCGGCAGCCTGCCTAGCCAGCCCAGTTTCCCCTCTGCCCAAGTTCCTCCACCAACACTCCCCGGCGGAAGCACCTTCCCGTCTAACCCCGCCATTCCGCCATCTCAGGTACTCGTACCCAACCCGCAGGTTTCAATCAATGGCACCCCGGTCAGCCCGTCCGGCGCATTCCCAGGGCAGGTGCCGCCGCTGCTGCCGCGTGCAGTGGCTCCACCCGTGGGGGATATTGCCGTCGCTACGACCGATGTTTCGCCCACGGTTATCGATCTGGGCACTTCAGAGATCGTGCCGCGCCTGGTGCTGCGGGATGCGCCCGTACGGGATGTGCTGTCGCTGCTGGGTCGTGCTGCGGGGCTAAACGTAGCATATTTGGATCGACCATCCCAAACTGAAGGAGTAGATGCCCAGTCGGCCCAAGAGACCTCTGCTGCCGCCGATGCTCGCATTTCGCTAGACATCGAAAACGAACCCGTGCAGAACGTGTTTAACTACGTGCTGCGAATTAGCGGGCTGGATGCCAATTTAGTTGGACGAACCATCTTCGTTGGCACACGCCTGCCCAACTCCGCTCGCTCTGTTGTGTCGCGAACCCTCCGGCTCAACCAGGCCAGCGTCGGCGCTGCGCTGAATTTCCTGGTGGGCTTGGGCGCAGAAACCGCTGTCAGCCGTCGTCGTCAGGTGGTCACCGCCCTGGCAGTTCCCGTGCAGGGTAGCGACATCGGCGCTGGGGCCGCTGCTGGGCCTACTCAGGTGCAAACAACCGAGGAAGATCGCATTGAAGTGCAGCGGGTAGATTATCGAGACGCAACGCCGCTGCTACGCGGGCTACAGGTGATTGGCGACGAGCGGACGCGCTCCATTACCCTGGTGGGCACGCCCCGGCAAATCGAGATTGCGACGGCCCAACTCTCCCAGCTTGATGTTCGTCAACGCCAGGTTGCGATTAATGTCCGCGTGATTGACGTGAACCTGCTAGGAATCGATCGGGCTGGAACCAGCTTCTCCTTTGGTATCGATGATACTCGCGTCATTCAAGACGGTGGGCAAGTGGTTATCAACTTTGGCTCTGGTGGGCCGAATACTGGCAGAACACCGGGAAGCATTTTGAGTCCGGTCACTGAAATTGGTGGGTTGGGGGGACTGATTGTAGGCCAACCCACTAATGCGTTTAACTTCACGCGAAACTTCTTGGCCCAGCTGCGCTTTGCAGTTACCAGCGGCAATGCCAAGATTTTGACCGATCCAACGCTAGTGGTTCAAGAAGGTCAAGAGGCGCAGGTTCAACTGACGGAAGATGTGGTGACGAACTTTGAGATTGAGACAGAGGGAACGGGCAACCAGCGCACTCAGACTATTACGGTAGAAACTACTCCTGCGGGTCTGATTTTGAACGTGCGTGTAGAGGGGATTGACGACAACGGCTTTGTGACCCTTTCGGTTGGTCCAACGATTTCGTCTCCTTCTCGTGTGGAAACCTTCGAGATTCAGGATTCTGTGCTGCGAGTGACGCTGCTGGCCATTCGGCGACTGTCTTCTGGCTTGGTGCGGGTGCGAGATGGGCAGACCTTAATCTTGTCGGGGATTATTCAAGACAGCGATCGCGCTGAAGTGACGAAAGTCCCCATCTTGGGCGATATCCCCATTTTGGGTGCGCTGTTCCGCCGGACTCAGCGGACGAATCAGCGGCAGGAAGTGATCGTGATGCTTACGCCGCAGATTATCGACGACTCAGATACCTCCACCTTTGGCTATCGCTACGTGCCCAGCCGCGATGTCCAGCAGATTTTGGAGCGGGGGAGACGCTAGCGGTGAATACCGAGTTTTCAGCTTGTTTGGAGGGGGTGCATCGGTTCCCTAACCCGCCTCCAGGATTAGTTTGACTGCCTTTCGAGCGATTTGCGGGATGAAAAACCCAAAAAAAAATCCTTCAAATCCACATAAATTAAAGGTTTCAACGATCCAGAACCCCTGAGTTGCCCTTAGAATAGGGCATTGAAAATTCGAGATGACAAGGGTTTCAGCGATTTTTCCTGAAGCCGATGAAGTCTATCTACGTCTAGCTGCTCGATCTCCAGATGAGAGTTGTTCAGATTGCAACTGCTCTAGCTGCATCTGCGAGATTTGAGAGATTTTGAATCCTGGATAATCTAATCGAAGGAGATTCTCATGAATAAAGGTGAATTGGTTGATGCCGTAGCCGAAAAGGCAAACGTGACGAAGAAACAGGCCGACGCAGTGCTGTCTGCCGCGATTGATTCGATCATGGAAGCGGTGTCGAAGGGTGAGAAGGTGACGCTGGTGGGGTTTGGGTCTTTTGAACCCCGTGAGCGCAAGGAGCGGGAAGGCCGCAACCCCAAAACGGGAGAGGCGATGAAAATTCCTGCGACCAAAGTGCCTGCCTTTTCGGCGGGCAAACTGTTCAAAGACCTGGTGGCAAAATAGCAAGCGGCCTCGTGCAAAATTCGTTGCAAGACTGGCAAGACCTCAACCTGCCACCATCCAACTCGCAGCGCTCAGATTCTCAACACGCTGGGGCTGCCCAACCTGCACATGGGGGGAACATTGCCTGGGCTGCGGCTCTGGCGGGTTGTTCTCCCCATTTAATTTTGGACTTTTCGGCCAGTATCAATCCGCTGGGGCCGCCCCCGTCGGCGATCGCCGCGATCCAGGCTCACCTGGGCGATCTGCGCCACTATCCTGACCCCAGCTATGCGGATCTGCGACGGGCGATCGCCGCGTTCCACCATCTTTCCCCCGACTGGATCTTGCCCGGAAACGGAGCCGCCGAACTGCTCACCTGGGCCGCCCGCGATCTTGCCACATTGGACACCGTGCGGCTGCTTACACCTGCCTTTGGCGACTATCTCCGCGCCCTGCGGGCCTTTGGGGCCAACGTGGAGAAAATCCCTCTAGCGGTGGATCGCCTGACGGTAGATCGCCTGACGGTAGATCGCCTGACGATGGATGGAGCCTTAGAGCAAGCCATCCCCACGCCTCTAAGCCCCCACCCTCAATCCGGCTGGCTGCTCAACAGCCCCCACAACCCCACCGGAACCCTGCTATCCCGCGAAATTATCCGGGCGCTGCTGGACGAGTCGCCGCTGGTGGTGCTGGACGAAGCTTTTATGGACTTCTTGCCGCCGGAAGCACAGTCCCAAACCAGCCTGCTGGCGTGGGTAGAGCAATATCCAAATTTAGTGATCGTGCGATCGCTCACGAAGTTTTATAGCCTGCCGGGGCTGCGCCTGGGCTATGCGATCGCCCATCCCGACCGATTGCAGCGTTGGCAGCAGTGGCGCGATCCCTGGAGTGTGAATTCTCTGGCCTCTGTAGCGGCGATCGCCGCCCTGACCGACACAGTCTTTCAGCAGCGCACCTGGAGTTGGCTGCCCCCTGCCCGTCAGCAGCTTTTCGACGGACTCGCGGCTCTGCCGGGTCTGCATCCCCTCCCTAGTGCCGCCAACTATCTTCTAGTGCAAACCGATATCTCTGCCACTGACTTGCAAGCCCACCTGCTCCAGCACCACCAGATTTTGATTCGCCACTGCACCAGCTTTCCCGAACTGGGCGATCGCTTCTTTCGCGTTGCCGTGCGGACAAAGGCGGAGAATCAGCGATTGCTGGAAGCCCTGGGAAGTGAGGTAAAAGGAAGAGAGAAGAACGAAGAATGAAGAACGAAAAATGAAAATGTTCTTCTCTCTTCTCTCTTCTCTCTTCTCTCTTCGTTCTTCATTTTTCCCTCTTTTCCCCTCCCCGTTTTTCACTTTGCCAAAGCTGCTCCAGCAGTTGGGCCACACTGCGGGCTGGCTCATTGCAGCTAAGTCCCTGGCAAACGAGGCCGATGGACTCGGCGGGGAGGCTTGATTCTGCGGCGAACATGGTTGTGGGATGGTACTGGCTCAGCAGGAACGGGAGGCGATCGCCCGATGTTTTGACCAGCGTATAGGTTTGCAGCCAGTCCAGCGCGATGAACAGGCTGGGGCAGATCTGCGGCGTTTTTTCCATGACGCTGCCGAAACTCTGGAGCGCGTGCTGGGCTTTGTCCAGATAGTCCAGCCGTCCGGCACGGAGAAACAAGCGGATCAGGTTGGCGATCGCCACGCCATTGGCCGCGGGCACGGCGCTGTCATCGTAGCTGCGTTCGCGGAGGATCAGATCCGCACGGGCATCGGTGTTGTAATAGCCGCCTTCGTCGCTGCCCAGGTATGCGTCAAATTCGGCTTGCAGCGTCAGGGCGCGATCGAGGAAATGGAGGGGCAGGTCGCCGGAGGCAATGGGCGCAAGGGCGATATCGCTCCGCGAGGCTAGTGCCAACGCCGCCTGATCCAGATCCAGCAGCGCTTTGATCAGCAGGGCATAGTCTTCGGACTGGGCCAGCACGCTCACTGCGCCGTCATAATTCAGCCGATGCAGGCGATCGCCGACAATTTGATGCTGCCAGATAAAGTCTGCAGCACGGTTGGCCAGGTGAAAGTAGTCTTCTCGCTGAAGCACCGCTGCCGCCCGGGCCAGCCCGGAAATCATCAGGCTATTCCAGGCGACGATCATTTTGGTGTCGGTGACGGCGGGAATGCGGCCCGGCCAGGCGTGGGTTCTGGCTTCGTTGTTGTTGCGGGCGGGCGGAAAGGGGGCAACGCCCGGAGCGCTGCCGTAGCGAACCGCAAACAGCGCCGCCAGGGATTCCTCGACCGAATTGGGTAGATTTCCCGGCTGCCGCCGCTGAAGCACGATTTTCCCTTCAAAGTTGCCCGCTGGCGTGATCGTGAAGTGTTCCGTCAGGGCTTGCAGCGCAGGTTCGGAGAGATGCGTTTCCAGGTCGGCATAGCGCCACACATAAAACGCGCCCTCCTCCGGTTCGCCATCGTCTGCGTTCACAAAGCTATCGGCATCCTGCGCGGCGTAGAAGTAGCCCTCCGGTGCGGTCATTTCCCGCTGGAGCCACTGCACCGTGAGGGCGATCGCCCGTTCAAAGGCCGGTTCCTGCATTCCCGCCGCCCACAGGTTCGCCAGATACTCCACAATTTGCCCATTGTCGTAGAGCATCTTTTCAAAGTGGGGCACAGTCCAGGTCGGGTCTACAGTGTAGCGATGAAAACCACCCGCCACATGGTCAAAAATGCCCCCCAGCGCCAGATCTAGCCCCCGCTGGCGGCACTGTTCCCGCGCATCATAGCGGACGGTTGCATCGTCCAGCAGTTCCGAGTCGGCAAACCGGATGCCCCGCAGCGCCGCCTCTGCGTAGGGAATCATCGGAAAACTGGGGCCCATGTCTCTGGCCGACAGGATGCCCGCGCAGTATTGCAAGCCCTTTTGCAACAGCACATCGTCCAGCGACTCCACCGCTGACAGGGCTGCCGTCTGCTGAAATCGCGCCTGAATCTCTGCCTGAACGGATTGCAGACGGGGGCGATCGCTCTCATAGATCCGCTTCAACTCCTGCAACACCCGCAAAAAGCCCGGCCGCCCATAGCGCGGATTCACTGGAAAATAAGTCCCACCATAAAACGGCAGCAGCGTTTCTGGATCGAGAAACACATTCAGCGGCCAGCCGCCCGCCCCGGTCATCATTTGCAGCGCCTGCATGTAGATGCTGTCTACGTCTGGCCGCTCTTCCCGATCGACCTTGATGGCAACGTAGTGGGCATTTATATAGTCGGCAATTTCCAGGTTAGAAAACGCCTCGCCCTCCATCACCGTACACCAGTGACAACTTGAGTAGCCAATCGACAAAAAAATCGGCAAACTCTCCCGCCGCGCCAAGGCGATCGCCTCGTCGCACCACGGCCACCAGTCAATCGGATTCTCCGCGTGCTTCCGCAGATACAGGCTTTGGGCGTTTGCAAGTCGGTTCATCAGAAATTGGGAGTATTAGAACACCGGGGTCGTCGATTCCCCTCCCCCCATCATCCCACCCTCTTCCCTTTTCCCTCTTCGTTCTTCCCTCTTCTCTTTTACTTCAACATCTCCTCAAACTGCTTCTCCCAGGTCTGATGGTTGCCCCGCGCCACCTGAATAACGGGCGTATAGCCGAGAATACTGTTCACCGTCCAATTCACCAGAGACATCGGGAAACGTAGCGGGCGGGCAATGTCGAGAAACAGCACCACGCGATAGTCATCCGTGTCGTTCCACACCTGGTGATAGTAGGTGTCATCGAAAATCAGACTCTTGCCTTCTTCCCAATAGGCGGTTTGCCCATTGATTTCAATGCGGCAGTTCTCGCGGGGTTCGGGCACCTTCAGCGCCAGGTGATATCGGATCAGTCCCTTATGCTTGCCCCGGTGCAGCGGGATGTGCTTCCCTGGCGCGAGGATCGAAAAGAAGGCGACCTTTAGCCCTGGAATAGTTTCCAGCAGCTTCACGGTTTCTGGGCAGCGCTTGCAGTTTGGCTCCGAACGAAAGCCAAACGCCCAAAAGAAAAAGGTCTTCCAGCGGTCGTCGTTGGCGATGCGGTGCTGCCGGGGCGAAATGTCCTGAAAGTTGGGCAGTGCGTCAGCATATTCCATCACCTGATCCAGTTCTTTGCGGATCACCTGCCAGTTTGCCTCCAGGCGCTCGGCCCAGGGAAACTGCTCTTTGCTAAAGAACACCGACTCGCCGACGATCGAATACTCCGGAACCTTGCTCTCGATAAATTTGACGACTTCCGTTAGCGTGTTTCCCATAGTGCTGGTTAATATTTCCTTTGTGACTGACTCCGTAGCTATCCTCTAAGTCCAACCCGTTCTTCCGCCATGCGGATTTCGCGCTCTACAGTTAATCCTGCCAAATATTGGCGGTCTTCGGTGATGTGGGGAAACTTGAGATGGGCTTCGGGAATCCCCCGCTGGAGCAAGCGCTGACGCAGCGTTTCAAAGCTGCCCGGTGCCAAGATCCGCAAGCGCGGCGGCGGCACTACATCTGCCCGCTTTTTGGCATAGGACAGATGCACCTCTTTTAAGATTTCGTCGAACCGCTGCAAGAATCGCTCTGGATCGGCGAGGGTCTGCCCCGGTGCCAGTTCTACGTTGACCAGATAGTGGGGTGGCACTTCATGCTTGGATAGCGTGATGCAGAAGTTTGCCAGCGACAGGTCGAATTCGTGCTGGAGGGCTTGTATCACCTGGATCGCGTGAAACTCGGTTGTTTTTTCGGTCGTGGAAGACAGCAGCCCGCCCAACCGATGGCGAAAGATGACGATTGGAGCCTGGTTGTAGAAGCCGAGAATTTCTACAACATCGCCATTGTCGTAGCGGTATAGCCCGTTGTAATTGGTGACGACGATGCGATAGCGCTTGCCCAGCAGCACCTCATGGGGCAGTAGGGTTTGAGGATTTTCCAAGTCCCACTGATCTTCGGGGAGAAATTCAAAAAAGCCGCTTTCGATAGCCAGGACGGTGCCATCGCGGTCGATGTCGTGATACACGCCGTAGGTGGCTTCGGCGGAGGAATAGATGCCGCCAAAGACGGGCGTATTGCCGAAGTAGTGGGGGAAGCGCTCCAGGTAGAAGCTGGAGGTGCCGCCGCGTGCAGTGACAATCAGGGAAAGCCTGGGCCAGGCAAGTTTGGGCGTGAGCGTGCCGTGGGTTTTGAGGATGGCTCGCAGTTGGGCAGCGCGTTTGGGGGCGGGCTTGAGCTGGCGTTCTAGTTTGGCACGGAGATGCGGTTCTAGATCTAGCCAGGGGGCGATCGCCCCTTGATCCAAATCTTCAACCAACTCTGCGCCGTAGCACTCCAGATAGTCGCACAGTTGCAGCGCCGTCACCGGGAACGTCGCCCCCAGCAGCGACAGGTTGGCATCCCGCAGCGCAAATAACAGACAGACATAATGCCGTGCTGTGCTGTCGCCGATGAACAGCGTTTCATAGGGATGGGCAAAAATCTGCTTGTACAGCCAGCCGCTATGAATCACGGTGCCTGCACTGATGGGGCCGTAGGGAATACCGCCTTCGGTGGTGCCGAATATCCGCGCCGAACTGGTCATCAGCATTTTGCCCAGCGGTAGCCCGCGTTCTTCCGCTGCGGCTACCATAAAGCCAGTGCTGACCTGGTTTGCCTTCGAGAGCATTCGGCGAGATCGCTTCGTCGCCGGAATCAGCTTTTGCCGTCCCGTAGTGCCGCTGGTCATGTTGATGTACACCACCGGGTCGGGGGTCAGGACGTTGGGAATGCCCTGGGCAACGCGCTGAGCGTAGGGTTCATAAACCGCGTAGGGCGAAATCGGTACCTGCTGTCGAAACTGCTCTACGCTTTTGATACTTGCCAACCCCAAGTGCTGCCCTAGTTCCGTGTTTTGATAGCAGCGCAATAAGTCCAGTAAAAACTTCTCTTGAACTGCTGCGACATTCTTGGTTTGCTGGACAAACCGATTTTTCTTCCGACGCGCAGCAGCCTTCACCAGTGAAAGCAAAAGACTCCCCATGAATTCGCAACTCACACCACGTTACAAGTATTCATCCCGCAGGATGCAGGCCAATCTATCATTCACAAGACTTGGAAATTGACACAACTGTTCCACTTTGGGTAGAGCCACAAAAGTGGGCGTTGCACCATCCAGATTTGAATGGTCAGATTCTATGGATTGGAACGCAGTGGCGATTCATGCAAACGGGTGATTAGGCCGCTTTGGGAAGCGTCCAGCGGGCGGGGCGGCGAGGCGAGGGAAAATCGGGTACGCCGTCCGAGCCAACGCCTTCAATTTTCTCAGGCAGCGGGCGCGGATCTCGGTCAAACCATTTGCGATAGAGTTCGGCGTATTTGCCGCTGTCGATCAGGGAGGCGAGGCCGCTGTTGACAAACTCTCGGTTGGGCGAGTTTTTGGGCATGGCGATTCCCAAGAATTCGTCAGTAAAGGGTTCGCCTGCAAGCTTCATACCCCGCACGCTGCCGGTTTGGATGGCGTAGGAGGCGGCGGTTTCGCCGCTGATGACGGCATCCACTTTGCCTTGCAGCAGTTCATTCCAGGCGGTTTTGCTGCTGTCATAGCCGATGACGGTGGCGTTGGGGATGGTGCGGGCAATGCTGGCTTGAACGGTTCCCGTTTCAACCCCGATGCGCTTGCCTGCCAAACTGTCCAGGTTGGTGATGCTGGTTTCACTGTCGCGGACGGCGATCGCCATGCCAGATTTGAAATAGGGGCGCGAAAAATCGGCGACGCGCTGCCGTTCGGGGGTGATGGTGATGGCGGCGATCGCCATATCGACCTCGTTGCCATACAGCTCCCGCATCACATCGTCGAAGAACGACAGCGGCACATATTCCATCTGGGTTTGGGTGGCTTCAGCAAAGGCATTCATCAAGTCAATCTCAAAGCCCTGGAGCTGGCCATCCGCCGTTTTAGAAGCGAACGGTGGATAGTTGGGCACAACTGCAACGCGCATCGTCGAACCCGGTGCAACGGCTTGCGGCGTGGGGGCGCTACAGGCGGCGATCGCAACCGTGAACGTTAGACCCAGCAGGATAAAAAAGAGCGATCGCACGAATCGGGGGAATCGGACGAAATCAGGAAAAACCATCGCAACAACGTCTCCTGGCGCTGGGGACTACAAGCGGGATTGGGGATTTTGGATTGGGGATTTTGGGTTTTGGATTTTGGGTTGGAGATTGCGGAACGGAGATCTCGCGCCGTGCCCAAATTGTGACCCTGCCCAACCCTGCCCAAATTGTGATAATTCACTTCAGTGAATTAATTGTGGAATGAGTGAATTAATTGTGGAATGGATTCTGCACAGGTTAGCAAAACTGCCAACATTTTTTAAGCTCATGCAAAAAATGTTGAAACTTTTGGGATCTACGCAGTCGGACAATTTCTCGCGGGCTGCGCCCGCGAGAAATTGTCCAAAATCCAGAGAGCTGATCGCAAGTGCGTAAGTCCTGACTTTCCCAAAGACACCGAGAGGCTCAGCTTTCTCTAGCTTTCCTGTTCGTGAACTCGCAATGCCTGTCGCTTCAGCTTTTCCACCGGGTTCATCCAGCGCTCCAAAAAGCTGAAGAACTGAGACGAGAGGAGCGTCAGCAGCAGATAGACCAGCGCCACTGCAAAGTAAATTTCAAACGCCCGATAGGTCTGCGCCACGACCAACTGCCCCCGCCGCAGCAGTTCCTCAAAGCCAATCACCGCTACCAGGCTCGTGTCCTTGAGGCGGCTGATAAATTCATTGCCCAAGGGCGGAATCATCCGGCGAAACGCCTGCGGAAACACCACATAGCGCAGGGTTTGCAGGGGCCCTAGTCCCAAAGATTGCGAGGCTTCTCGCTGCCCCAGTTCGATCGACTGGATGCCCGCTCGCACGATTTCGGCAATGTAGGCGGCTCCGTTGAGGCTGAGCGCGAAGATTGCCGCAGTCCACTGGTTGAACTTTAGCCCGATGCCCATGCCTTGCAGCAGGCTGGGCAGCCCGAAATAAATCATGAACAACTGCGCCAGTAGTGGCGTGCCCCGGAAAAAGTCGATATAGGCGATCGCCCCCAGCCTTACCAAGCGCGACGGCGACAGCCGCAGGATCGCCAGCACCGACCCCAGCACCAGCCCCAGCAAGATCGAGACGATGGTGAGTTGGAGGGTGGTAATGGCTCCGAGGTAGAGGCTGGGGAGCGCGTTGAGAATGACTTCGAGCGATCGCTGCACGGTGTTTCCTAAAAACAAGTAAACCGATAATTGTGAATCTAGCTGTGAATCTAGCTGTGAAGCTAACTGTGAATCGCAGACGCGATCGGCCCACGATTCACCTGGAGCGACTAAATCGGTGCGGCTTCGGGCAACACCGGCGGTTCGCCATCAAACCATTTTTGGTAAATCTCTTTGTATTTGCCGTTGGCGATGATGGTTTGCAATCCCGCGTTGATTTTTGCTAGGTTGGGCGACCCCTTGGGCGTGGCGATGCCGTAGAACTCTTCGGTGAGCAGTTCGCCGACGACCTTCACACCACGCACGCCGCCGCTCTTGATGGCGTAGAGAATGGCCGGCGCGTCGCTAATGGTGGCATCGACGTTGCCGTTCGACAGTTCTTGCAGGGCAATTGGCGTGCTGTCGAAGGTGCGGACCTCGCTTGCGCCAGACTTGCGGGCTTCGGCCTCGCCCGTTGTGCCAATTTGGGCAGAGATTTTCTTGCCGCTCAAGGAATCAAAGCCCGTGATGTCGGTGTTGCCGTCCTGAACGGCGATCGCCAGCCCTGCTTTGAAATACGGCCGAGAGAAGTCCACCACTTCGGCCCGCTCTTTGGTGATGGTCATGGTGCTGATGGTGGCATCAATCGTGCCCGCCTGGAGCGCCGGAATAATGCCGTCAAAGGGCAGACCTTCCATGTTCATCGTGAAGCCGCCCGCCTCGGCCACGGCATTCATCAGGTCAATGTCAAAACCCTCAAACTGGCCCGCGCCCGTTTGGGATTGGAATGGCGGAAAGGTGGGATCGAGCGCCACCTTCAGCGGAGCCGCGTCGGCGGTTGACGGAGAGCCGCTGTCGGCGGTTGGCGCACTGCCCCCGCAGGCCGCAAACAGCACCACACAGACTAGGCTCAGCAGCCCTAGCACCAGCGCCCGCCAGCGAATACGAGTAAATCTCAGCATGAAAATCGAACGCTCCTAAACTTGCCTAAAGTTACTAGCCTAAAGTTACTAAACGTTACAGGATTCCCAAAAATAGGATTCCAAAAATTACAAAATCCCAATGGGATAGGCGGATTGTCGTTTGCCTTGAGAGACTGAAATTGTACAGGCGATCGCCCATTTCTCGCGCAAAGATGGTACAGATCGTTAAACAATTTGCTCAAAAGATTTAGCCAGAAACATAACCAAATCAGACCCAAATCAGACCTAAATCAGACCTAAAAATAGCCGACCGTAGCCGTCGCATCTCCGTAGAAGCGATCGCCTGTGCTAAAACTGCATCGTCTGCTGACCGCGGGCGAAATTCCGTTGCCTATAGCACTATTTCTGCCCCTTTTGGTTACTTCTCCTGCTATCCCAGCCTGCACCGCCCATGAACGACCGTCTGATTTCGCCCAACGCCACCGCCACGCCTGCGATTGAGTTTGCTCAGGTGGAAAAACGTTTTGGACAATTGAAGGTGCTGCGCGGCATCAGCGGCCATATCAACCCCGGCGAAGTCGTGGCGGTGATTGGCTCGTCGGGCTGCGGCAAAAGCACGCTGCTGCGGTGTTTTAACCATCTGGAAACGATCAACAGTGGGCGGCTGGTGGTGAACGGAATTGACCTGTCGGCGGGCAGTGTCCTCAGCGCAGCCGATCTGCGCCTGCTCCATGCCCAGGTGGGGATGGTGTTTCAGCAGTTCAACCTGTTTCCCCACATGACGGTGCTGGATAACCTGACGCTGGCTCCGCGCAAGGTGCTGGGCCTGTCTGATAAAGAGGCGCGGCAGACGGCGCGGATCTTGCTGGAAAAAGTGGGCCTGGGCGAAAAGGCCGAGGTCTATCCCGAAATGCTCTCTGGCGGGCAAAAGCAGCGTGTGGCGATCGCCCGTGCCCTCTGTATGAAGCCCAAGATCATGCTATTTGACGAACCGACCAGCGCCCTCGACCCAGAACTGGTGGGCGAAGTGCTGCTTACCATGCAGCAACTCGCCGAAGAGGGGATGACGATGGTGATTGTGACCCACGAGATGCAGTTTGCCCGCGAAGTGGCCGATCGCGTCTTGTTTCTCAACCAGGGCCAGGTCGAAGAAGAAGGCCCGGCGCGGCAGGTGCTAGATTCGCCCCAGAGCGATCGCCTGCGGGCGTTTCTCAGCCGGATGTCGTTTGCCCGCGTGTGAGGGTTTCGCGTGATAATTTGCGTGATAAAGTGACGGTATGAGGGCAGAGGATCGCTATGTATCGCTGTATACGGCGATCACTTTATGGTGAATCTGCTGTGAATATGCCTATGGTGAATCTGCTCTCGTGCCAACGCTTCGATCCGCCCCTTTCTCCGCCCTTGTCTATGCCCTCCCCCCTTCCTGTTCCCACCTTTTTCGACCCGCAGCGCGTGGGCGAGGTCTGGCGCGTCCCTTACGAAACGCGGGCGGCCCAGGCAGCGCTGTGGGCAAAGGAGCATGAATTAACGCCAGCGGTGATGGATGAGAAGCGGGTGTGTCTGCTGGCGATCGACGTGCAGAATACGTTCTGCATTCCCGACTATGAACTGTTTGTGGGGGGGCGATCGGGACGGGGCGCGGTGGACGACAACGTGCGGCTGTGTGAGTTTATCTATCGCAACCTGGGCAGCATTACGGCGATCGCCGCCACGATGGACACCCACACCGCAACCCAGATTTTCCACGCGGTGTTCTGGATCAACGAGGCTGGGGAACATCCGCCTGCGATGACGATGATTTCGCTGGAGGATGTAGAAACGGGCGTGTGGCGTGTGAATCCGGCGATCGCCCCTAATATCGCCTACGGCACCGCAGACAGCCTGCAAGCCTACGCCCTCTACTACGTCCGCAAGCTGAGCCAGGATGGCAAATACCCGCTCACCATTTGGCCCTACCACTCCATGCTGGGTGGCATTGGGCACGCGCTGGTGTCGGCGGTGGAGGAGGCCTGCTTTTTTCACAGCATCGCCCGTCAGGCGCAGACCTTGTTTGAACTCAAAGGCGATCATCCGCTGACGGAAAACTACTCGGTGCTAAAGCCCGAAGTGACCGAGGATGCCCAACAGCGGGCGATTCCCGCAGGGGTCGCTTCGCGAATCGCCCAAAAGAACTTGCCGCTGATTTCTATGCTGCTGGACTTCGACGCAGTGCTGATTGCCGGACAGGCCAAGAGCCACTGCGTCGCCTGGACGATCGACGACCTGCTGACGGAAATCCAGGCGATTCACCCCAAGCTAACGAACCGAATTTATCTGCTGGAAGATTGCAGTTCGCCCGTCGTCGTTCCTGGCGTGGTGGACTTTACCGACGCGGCCGATGCTGCCTACGAGCGCTTTGCCGCCGCAGGGATGCATCGCGTGAAGTCTACTGAGCCAATGGCAAGCTGGCTTCAGTAAGGGAAAATATTTCAGAGGGAGATCGGGCAGGGCGGGTCTATTCTGCTTCGGCTTCGGGGTCTTCGGCTTCAGGACGAATGGCCCGGGCGATCGCCTCTAGCACTCGTGCCGTCACGAATTCGGGCGACTCGCGGCCGCGAAGCTGGACGTGGACATCTGCCTGGGCGTAGAGCGGGCGGCGCTGATCCAGCAACTCCTGAATGCGCTGGCGCGGGTCGGGGTCTTGCAGCAGCGGGCGCGTGGTGCTGTGGCGCAGGCGGTAATAAAGCTGATCAGCGGGCACATCCAGCCAGATAACGATGCCGTGGTGCAGGTAGCTCCAGTTTTGGGGACGCAGCACCGCACCGCCGCCTGTGGCGATCGCCAGACTGCCGTAGGCATAGGACGACAGCTCCGCCAAAATTTGCGTTTCTAGATCGCGAAATCCTGCTTCGCCGCGCTCGGCAAACACCTGCGCTACGGTCTGATGCGTCGCAGTCTCGATGAGCGTGTCGGTGTCAAAAAACTGGTAGCCCAGCTTTTGCGCCACCAAGCGGCCGACGGTCGTTTTGCCACAGCCCATCATCCCCACCAGATAGAGGTTTGTGCGCCGCAGCCGCCGCACCGTCGTTTCGGCATCGGCGGGAACGGTGTGATCGGTGGACAGGTGAAGCAGCAGGGATTCCGATTCGGTGGGTTTGCCGTTGGGCGGCGTGTCGTTCATGGCGTGAAAAGGGCGGCGAGAAGTCGGTGAAGATGACCCACAAAAATTCCAGCAGCGACTCTGTAAACATTAATCTTATCCCAACCGCAGTGGTGGGTCGCCCTCTGGCGATCGCCCCGATCCCCCAGAGCGAGGAGGAGGATTGTCTCCGTCGTCATTCTCTTCGTCCTCGTCATCGTCCCAATCATCCCAAATTTCTCGATCCAGCGACCCTTGCCCTGCCCCAGGCTCATCTGCCCCGTCGTCCCAGCTTTCGTCGCCCCAGCTTTCGTCGTCCCACACTTCGCCGCCATCGCTGCGGTCATAGTCGTCGTCGGGGGCAATGGGGCGATCGCCATCGTCGTCCCAGTCTGCGTCATCCTCCGCCATGACCGGGGCGATCGGCTCTTGGTTTGGGTCGCTGGGAGGCGCAACGACCCGAAAGTCTGCCTCGTAAATCGAACCGGGCTTTGTAGATTCCCCGCTGGGTGAATGGGGTGGATTGGCGGTTGCAGAATCGGCTGGGCGATCGGTCGAGGGGTCAGCCGACGTTGCCGCAGGAGTCTGTAATGAAGCCTCTCCAGCGGAACTCTGGGCGGAACTTTGGGCGGAACTCTGGGCAGAACTCTGGGCAGAACTCTGGGCCGACTCGTCTGGCGGAGCCTTGATGTTGTCGGTGGGGGTGTCTGGCTGGGCGCGGCGATAGCTAAAGGAGTAGACCGTGCCTGATCGATAGCCGGTCTCTGGCTCTCGGTTAATCTCCACAATGGGGCGGCGAGGTTCGGCGGGCGGCTCCTCTGGCGAAGGCGACGAGGCGGGCTGGGCGGGCGGCTCTTCCTCCCAGTCGTCCCAGACCTCGCGCTCCTCTTCTGGCTCCTCGTCCAGGTAGGGACGATATTGATAGCCAGCGGAGTCGTCGGCCTCTGGCGGCTCCTCGACAACTTCGTAGGGGCGATATTGATAGGCCGACTCTGCCGCTGCTTCTGCCTCGTAGGGGCGATATTGATAGGCCGATTCTGCTGCTTCGTAGGGGCGATCGCGATACGCGGGGTCTGGCTCGATGGGCGGCGCAATTTCCCGATAGGGTACGTCCTGAATCACCGTGCGGCTGCCTGCCGTGGAAGCACGCGGTGCGTCTTCCCAGTCGTCCCATTCGTTGCTAGGGCGGGGATTTTCCCAGTCATCTTCGGCCGCGGCCCAGGCGGCTTCTCGCGGACGGGGCGCATTGCCTGCTCGATCGACGGGTTCCGGGTCAAGCGGCTTTGTCCAGCCGCCAGTCCAGGGGGGCGGGGTCCAGGGTTCGCCCTGCGTGCTGGAGGGTCTGCGGCTGGGGCGGCGGGCCTTGCGACGGGGCGATTCATGCAAGGATCGCTTCGCGAATCGCCCGTTCGCCAAAAACCGAATCAGCGTGGCCACCAAGACCGTTGTGATGGCCCCCGCCAGCACCGCCCCCACCAGCCACACTGCCAGCGGCAGCGCCACCGTCTGCATCCCCAAAAACGTCAGCGCCACCGAAGGCGAGAGGTTTTGCAGCACTACGATGGCGAGTAGGGCAATGAAAAGGAAAAGCAGAATCGGACGCATGGGCAGGAGAGGAGGGGTTGGGGGTCAGGGAGAACCGGGGTAGAGGGTTGGCAGATTCATCATAGCGAGTGTGTGGGCGAGGCTTTTGGGCTTTAGCGTTTTCCGAGCTGCTGGCGCAGCAGGTCAGCCCTGGAAGCAAGGTCGGCCTGGGCGATCGCCTCTTGCTCTCCCGATGCCAGCCATTTCACCTGCACCATGCCGGTTTCTGCCTCTTCGTCGCCCAGAATCAGGCAGGCAGCCGCACCGCTGCGGTCGGCCCGCTTCATCTGCTTGCCAAAGGCGCTGCCGCTCAGGTCGAGATCGACCGAAAAGCCCAGTCGACGCAGCGTTTGGGCAATCTGGAGCGACTGGGCTTCGGGGCGATCGCCCTTAGACACCACATAAAAATCGACGCTGACTTCGGTCGCCGGATGCAGTTTTTGCAGCAGCAGCACCAGCCGCTCCATGCCCAGCCCCCAGCCGACCGCGGGCGTTTCGGGGCCGCCCAGTTCTGCCACCAGCCCGTCGTAGCGGCCGCCCCCGCAGACCGTCGCCTGTGCGCCCAGGTCTGCCGACTGAATCTCAAACGCGGTGTGGGTGTAATAGTCTAGCCCGCGCACCAGACGGGGATTCACCTGGTAGGCAATGCCCAGGTCAGTGAGGCGCTGCTGCACCGCCTCGAACCGCTGCTGCGACTCGGCGCTCAGGTAGTCGAGAATGCTGGGTGCGTCCTGGACGATTTCCTTGGTGCGGGCATCTTTGCTGTCCAAGATTCGCATTGGGTTGCGCGTCAGCCGATCCTGAGAATCGGGATCTAGCTCGGCTTTGAACGGCGTGAAATAGTCCACTAGGGCGGCGCGATACTGCTGACGGTCAGCGGGCGTGCCCACCGAGTTCAAATCCATCGTCAGCGTTTTCAGCCCCAGATGTTGCAGCAAGTCCGTCGCCAGGGCAATCACCTCGGCATCGGCGCGGGGATCGGCGCTGCCCATGACTTCTACATCCAGTTGGTGAAACTGGCGCTGTCGCCCGGCCTGGGGCCGCTCGTAGCGAAACACGGGGCCGACGCACCAAAGCCGCTGGGCGTTGCCCGCTGCATACAGCTTGTGTTCGATGAGCGATCGCACCAGGCCCGCCGTCATCTCTGGGCGCAGGGTAATAGAGCGATCGCCCCGATCGGTGAAGGTATACATTTCCTTGCCCACGACATCGGTGGCTTCGCCAATCCCGCGTTCAAATAGTTCGGTTTGCTCAAAAATCGGCGTGCGGATTTCGCGATAGCCCGCATTGCCCAGGATTTGTCGGGCTGCCGCCTCAATCTGCTGCCAGTAGCCCACTTCCTCCGGCAAAATGTCTCGCGTGCCCCGAATCGCCTGAATTGCGCTCATGCCCTGTGTTCTGAATTCTGAATAAAACGGGATAAAACATGCAAGACTTACGCACTTGCGATAAGTTTTCTGGGTTTTAGACGATTTCTCGCGGGTGCAGCCCGCGAGAAATCGTCCAACTGCGTAAGTCCTAACGTGCTGCTTCAGTGGATGGCTGGAACGTGCAGCTTGCCAGTTCCCAACTTCCAAACATCACAGTGTAGCAGGGTTCAGGGTTTGATCGGGCAGACCCTGAACTGGCAGGGCAGGGATGCCCCTGGTTTTTAGCGAATGTTGCAGTCCGACAGTCGCCCCATCAGTGCCGCCAGCATTTGGATTTCGTCCTCGCCCCCAAAATCGCGCATCTTGCCCAGGGAACCAGAGCGGAACCCAGACCACAGACCCAGCTTCCAATACCACAGCGCGGGCAGATGTCCCGGTGGCGCGTGCAGACCAAAGGTCAGTTGTCTGTAGGGCTTGAACATCGCGTAGGAGCCGCCCACCCCTTTCCAGGCCCAATCCACCAGCACCGCAAAGTCCAGCGCTCGCCGCGCGTGGGGCAGTTCAACACCCAGTCCTTGATAGATGCGCTCCTGCGTCGTAAAGCCAAAATGTCCGTTGCTATACTTCTGCCACAGGCCGTTGATCGTGTTCAAATCCACACAGGGAAACCGGGCCAGGGAGTCTGGGTTGAGCCAGTCCTGCTTTTGGCGACCTGCGGCTAAGAGCATCAGGTGACAGGTGTATCTATCTGCTTCGAGCCAGAGTCGTTCCTGCAATAGCCCTTGCAGCCGGGTGTAGTCGATGCCGCACTCGGAGGGCAGCAGGTCGGCTGGAGCCTGGACGGGCTGGGGCGCTGGAGCCATGCCGCCCCCTGTTATGATTCCTGGCGGTGGGTCGATGGCGGTGATAACCTGGCCCGGCGGCATGGGGACTCCGCCATTGCCCCAGGCTGGGATGCCTGCGGGCGGCATTGCGTTGTCGGGATGATGGGGTGCGGAACCGTCTGCAATGGGAGTGCCTGCAATGGGGGCATCTGCAATGGGGCGATCGCCATTCCCAGACCCTCCCGGGGAAACCAGACCCGGCGGCACTCCGGCTGACCATCCTTCGGGCAGCGGCAGTTCTCCCAAGTCCTCTGGTTCATCCTCTGGATAGTCGGCTGGCGGGGCGGGCGTGTCCACGCTGCCATCGATGCTATTCACCAGATCGGGCGGTGGCGGCGGGGTGTGGGTGGCAATGTCCTCCAGCCAATCATCAGGGGTGGCGGGTGCGGCTGCGGATTCCGTTGCAAGATCAGGTGCAGGATCGGCAACCGACGGTTTAGAGGCAGCAGGCTCCGGGGCAGCAGGCTCAGGCGATCCCGCTGGCGGCGAGACGGATTCTGGCGGCAACGGCGCTTCGGGGGCTGGGGGGGCTTGTCCTAGCCCTTCGACCACAAACGCCTCGACCTGAAGCTGGGGTTCCGGCAGGTCAGACAACGGCGCTTCGGGGGCTGGCGGCGGAGACGGCAGGGGCAGCGGCGCACTGCCATTTTCCGCAGGTGTGGCTGCGGGTGAGGAGTCTGGGGCAGGTTGGGATTCGGCAGCGGGCGGGGGCGGGTCGCTGGCTGTGGTTTCGGTGAATTCCGGCGGGAGGGGAGGCGCTGCGGTTGTCGCCGCCTCTGCGCTTGCGCCTGCGCCATTGTCAGCCGTCGTGTCAGCCGTCGCCTTGGAAGTCGCGTCGGTGGGCAAGTCTTCTGGTGAGGTTTCCCAGGGGTCGGGCAGCAGGGGGGATGGAGGCGGGGCCGTCGCAGGCTTTGTGGATGAATTAGCAGACGGAGCAGCGGGAACGACGGCGGGTGGCGTGGTAAACGCTGGTGAGGGCGGGGGCGGCGGGGCGATTCGCGCAGTGCCCCCTGCGGGAGTCTCCCCCAAATTCGTCCCTAGGTTCGTCCCCAGGTTCGTCCCCAGGTTCGTCCCCAAATTCAGTGGTTCTGGGGCAGCCGAACCGGGCTGCGGCACAAAGCTCTGGGGCGGCGCGGGCTGGCCCGTGGGCGGGGGCAGCGGCACGGATGGGGCAGGTGCAGCGGCGGGCGGGGGACTGGCAGCATTGCTTCCGGCCGGCGATGCAGGCGGCACACCCGCGGCGAAAGTTTGGGGCTGCTCTTCTGCCTGGGCGCGGCGCTGGGCTTCGGCCAGGGCCGTTAGCTTGCGCTGAATCGCGGCAATTTCCTCATCCGTCAGCATGAGAGACTCCTGAATCAGTTTTAGTTCAGATAGGCTCGACTCGTTTAAGGGACACTCTAGCCTAAGGCGCTGGGCCATCGCCTGCTCGTAGCGTTTCAGATTTTGCTGGTGCTGCTGCTGGCGCTGGTGGAGCAGCGCGGCCTGCTCTAGGGCTTCCACGTCTGCATCGCTAAGCTGGAGGCGCGTTTGCAAGGTCTGGAGGCGATCGCGCTCGGATTTTCGCAGGGTCGGCTCCTGGGCGATCGCCTGCAAAAACGCCGCTTGATATTGCTGCCGCCGCGCCTCTCGTTCGGCCCGTTCCTTCTGCAACCGAGCCTGCACGCGCTGTTCCACCGAGTCGATTTGCACCTGGCGCAGGTCGAGCGTGTGTTGCAGCTTGTCGAGCTTGAGCCGATCGGCGGGGCCAAGGGTTTCGCTAGCCCGCAGCGCCGCTTCGTATTCCTGTTCATAGCGCAACAGGTTGTGGCGATCGCGCTCGCGGCGTTCCTGAATTTGCTGCTGCACGCGCCGTTCGATGGCGGCCACGTCTGCGTCGACCAGTCCCCACACAGATTGCTGCTGTCGCAGGCGATCGCGCACCGCGTCACTGGGCGGGTCGGCTTGCAGCAGCGCCTTGGTTAGGGCTTGCTCATACTGAATCAGATGGGTGCGGTAGGCGGCTTCGCGCTCGGCGTAGGGCTGCATCAGCGCCTCGTGGATCGGCTCCACTTCCTCATCCGACAGTTCCAACACCTGCTGCAATTCCCTCAGCCGACCCAGTTGTGTTGGAGACAGCGGATACGCCTGGGCCAGTTCGGCGCTGAGCGTCTGGCGATAGTCTTGCAGGCGCTCGGCGTGTTCTCGGAAAGGCTGCATCAGTTCTGCCTCGACGCTGAGCGCATCGGCATCCGACAGCCCAAACTGCGATCGCTGCCGTTTTAAAATCGCCACGGATGCGGGAGTCAGTCGTCCGTCGGGGTCAAGCTGCCGCTGCACTGCTTCCCGATAGCGCTGGCGGGGGTCTTGGGGGAAAACGCGGGTGAGGGCGATCGCCCCGTCCTCATCCCGCAGCGCAATCAGTTCCGGCTGCATCGTCGGCAAAACCAGGCGCACGCGATCGCTCGTGTAGGTGTGCAACTCCTTCACCGACACCTGGCCGTCGTGATCCTGATCCGCCGCGCCCGTTGTCATCCCCTCTACTAGATGATGCGTATACAGCGACAGATCCGGATCGCAGTCATCCAGCACCACAGGCGCATCATCTGCCGCCAGCAAAATCGCCCGCCCCTGCGCTCCCAACTGATGCCCAATGCTAAAGGAGCCATTGGCCCGTGCCGCCACGGCCGGGTCTACCTGAGCGTTAAAGCCACAGTCTAGAATCATCACCTGCTGGCGCGAGCGGCTGCTGCCCGACAGATCGCGCACCAGCCCCACAGGCAGGGCGGTTGCTTTGACTAGTTGTCCGTCTGAGTTGCGGCGGGTGGAACGGGTCGCGAAGTAGGCCCGCCCCAAATCGTCGCGCAGCCCCCGCCCCGAAAAGTACATCACCGCCAGATCGTGGGCGCTGCACTTGCGAAAAAACTCCTCAATGCGTTCCTCTAGCTCCATGCGGTCGGGGTCAAACACCTGCGGGGCTTCATCAAAGCCGCCGATTTCTGGATGCAGCAAAACCTCCCGCAGCGCGTTGACATCGTTTCGGGCGCTCGGAGATGGGCGGACGGCATCCTGATTTTGGTAGTTGCTGACCCCAATCAGCAGGGCATATTTCCCCATAGTGAACGCCTGAGCCAGCAGTAGAATCTGGTGCGGCTGGGAAGGTCACCCGATTCCGGAGCAACCTGCTCCGGGTTGACAGTTCCAGAAAAATGGGCAAGCCGGGTGATGACTCGTCTTTCCTCATTTTCAGAACGCTTAACTTCAAGAATACGGTGATTTTTTCAAAATAGCGCACTTGTACGGTTGCAATGGGCACAACTGGGTACAGTTGGGGGGCGTTTTGGGGACACCCGGCCCCAGTTGGCAGAAACTTAGGGAACGGGAGGGCAGAGCGTAACGGAAGTTAACGAGAAATGAAACGAATAGTGAATAGATAATCCCTAATGTTATGAATCGGCGTAGGTTAAGGGGACATGAAATAGCCCCTGGCAAGCCAGTTAGGATCGGTCAATGCGACAGGTTCATGGGACAGGTCAATGGGACAGGCAAAATCGATGACTCTCTTTTCAGCCTGTTCAGCGGTGATTTCAATGGTGATTTGAGCAGTGACCGTTACCCCAACCCCTAACGTCTCAATTCCCAATTCCTAACGCCTTGCCATCACGGATTCTCCTCGCTCCCTGGAGTGCCTATGAATGTGCTGTTGCTCTGGCCCGTGATGCCCAATTCCTTCTGGTCGTATCAGGAAACGCTGGATCTAGCGGGACTGCGATCGACCAATCCGCCCCTGGGCCTAATTACGGTGGCGGCGATGCTGCCTGAAGACTGGAACCTGCGCTTTGCCGATCGCAATGTCTGCCCCGAAACCGAGGCCGACTGGGACTGGTGTGATCTGGTCATGATCTCGGCAATGGTGATTCAAAAAGCAGACTTTCAAGCGCTGATTCGCAAGGGCGTAGCGCTGGGTAAGAAAGTGGCAGTGGGCGGCCCATACCCGACCTCTTATCCAGACGTGGCCCAGGAAGCAGGGGCCCACTATCTGATTCTGGACGAGGGAGAATGCACGATTCCTCTGTTTCTGGAGGCGATCGCCCGCCACGAACCCAGCGGCATCTTTCGCTCTGCTGAAAAGCCGGATGTCACGCAAACGCCGATTCCCCGGTTTGACCTGCTGAATCTAGAAGCTTACCTGGCGATTACTGTGCAGTTTTCACGCGGCTGCCCCTTCCAGTGCGAATTCTGCGACATCATTAACCTCTACGGCCGTAAGCCCCGCACCAAAACGCCAGAGCAAATGCTGGCTGAGTTCGATCGCCTCTATGAATTGGGCTGGCGGCGCTATGTGTTTGTGGTAGACGACAACTTTATCGGCAACAAGCGCAATGCCAAGGTGTTCCTGCGGGCGCTAATTCCCTGGATGGAGGCGCACCAGTATCCGTTTATCTTACTGACCGAAGCCTCGCTGAACCTGGCAGAAGATGACGAATTGCTAGAACTCATGGTGAAAGCAGGTTTTACGATCGTCTTCATGGGCATTGAAACGCCCGATACCGAGAGCTTGGTGGGCATTAATAAACTGCAAAACACGCGCCAATCGCTGATCGATGCTTGCCACAAGGTCACACGGGCCGGGCTGCAAATCATGGCAGGCTTCATCATCGGCTTTGATGGCGAACGGCCGGGGGCGGGGCGGCGCGTGCGTGAGTTTATTCAGGAAACCGGAATTCCTCAGGCGCAATTTAGCATCTTGCAGGCGCTCCGCAATACCGCCCTGTGGAACCGACTCCAGCAGGAGGGACGGCTCACCGATGGTCTGGGAACCTTCCATCAGGGCACGATTATGAACTTTGTGCCGACGCGCCCCGTGGAAGAGATTGCTCGCGAGTATATCGACGCTTTCTGGCATATCTATGACCCGATGAATTTCCTGAAGCGCACCTTTCGCCATTTCCGCATGATGAATGGCTGGCGGGCTAAGAGCGATCGCCCCTTCACCCGCACCGAGTGGCAACTCTTCAGCGCGATTTGCTGGCGACAGGGCGTGCTGCGCTCCACGCGATTTCGGTTTTGGGGGCAACTGCTGGCGATCGCCCTCACCCGGCCGCGCCTGCTCTACGACTATCTCGTTGCCCTTAGCACCGGCGAGCATTTCTTCCAGTTTCGCCATGTGGTGAAAGCGCAGCTTGAGGAACAGCTAGCGGCCCTGGCAGCCGCGCAGTCTGTGCAAGCCGCGGCCGAGCGGCAGGTGGCCGAGGTGACGGGGTAATGCCAGATAATACCAGGTAATGTCAGGTAATATTAGATGATATCAGGTGATGACAGGTAATATCAGGCAATATCAATCCAGCACCACCTCCAAGATTCCCTCTGCGCCAAAGCGGATTACGTCCGTGCAGGGCAGTCCGGTTTCGTCCTGGGTCTGGGCGATCGCCCGCTGTGCGGCTGCTTCGTCTAGGTGAAAGGTGTTGAGGGCGATCGCCACCACCTTGGTCGGGGCGAAGGTGCCGCCTGCATGGACGATGGTTTCATAGACCTGGATAACTTCCGGCAACGGCGGAATGTGGAAACCAGGAAAGCTGCGGATTTCGGTTTGGCCCGCGCGGTGAACCAGGACGAGGTGGGTGGGCTGGCTGCCGCGCATCAGAGGCAGCGTGGCCGTGGAGGCGGGATTCATCAGGGAACCCTGGCCCTCGATGTGCAGAATGTCTTGGTTGGGCGCATTCCGCAGCACGGCTTGCTCGACGGCTCCAGCGGCAAAGTCAATCCGCACCGCGTCCAGCGGAATGCCGTCGTGCCCCAGCATTAGCCCCGTTTGCCCGGTGGCGATGAAGCGCGATCGCAGCCCCCGCGCCCGACAGGCCCGGTCTAGCTCCAGGCTGGCAGACATTTTGCCCACGCTCATATCCGTGCCCACCGTCAGCACTCGCTTGCAGGAGAGCGATCGCGCTTTGCCGCCGCCCACGGTCAGCCCTGGGGGTTCCTGCCGCACGTCCCAAATCCACTGTCCGTCGCGCACCAGATCCCGCAAGTCGGGAGCCGTCGCCATTGGCGTGTGCAGCCCGTTGACCACCGACAATCCTGCCGCCACGCCGTCCTTCACCTCTTGCCACCAGGCATCGGGCAGCGCCCCACCCGACGGCGCAATGCCAATGGTCAGCACGGTTGGGGAATAGGCCAGCGCCTCGCGCACCGAGGCCACAATCGGCACATCGCGGGGAATCCCAGTTATTTCGAGGAGCGATCGCCCCACCGCCGCTTGGTCAATCACCGCCACAATTGGAATGTCGCTATAGCGCAATAGAGACAGCCCTGTTTTGCCGTGGGAACCCTGCGTTCCCTCATGCAGCAGAATGGCAACCCGACTCTCAGCCGTCAGCATCATGGAATTTACTCAAGGGGTTTAGCAACTCAATTCGGACTAACGCAGTGGGATGATTTCTCGCAAGATGATTTCTCGCAAACTGGGCCCGCAAGAAATCATCCAAAACCCAGAACATTCATCGCAAGCGCGTCAGTCCTATACATATATCCATAATCAGGGGTCGGGAAGGCAATTATGGTAGCGCTTTTGTCTCACGCGCTCACCTGCCGCGTTCCAAGCCTGACTCTGATTCACGCTCCCCAGAGGTTTGAACCCCCCGGAGGGTGAAATAGAGCGTGCTGCCCTGCCCAGGTTGGCTCTCTGCCCAGATTTTGCCGCCGTGGCGCAAGACAATCCGCTGCACCAGCGCCAGCCCAATGCCCATGCCCTCAAACTCTTGCTCCGGATGCAGCCGCTGGAATGCGCCAAAGATCTGATCAGTGAATTCGGGCGGAAAGCCCACGCCGTTGTCGCGGACGAACAGCGTGTGGTCGGGCAGGCAGCCGATTTCGACGCGGGGCTGGGGCATAGGGCGGCTGAACTTGACGGCATTGTCGATCAGGTTGGCGAACACCTGCTGGAGCAGGGTCGCGTCGCCCGACACCGTTGGCAAATCTCTAATCACAAATTCGACGGGGGAACCGGGCTGTTCGTTGGACGTGGCCAGGGCGATCGCCCGATCGACCAGGGGACGGAGCGGCACTGGGCGCTGCACGAGCGATCGCCGGGTAACTCGCGACAGATTGAGCAGCCCGTCAATCAGCAGGCCCATCTTGCGGCTGCTGTTGCGAATGGTGTCCAGATAGTGAGTCACTTTGGGGTCATCCAGCCAGCCGTTGGCCGCTAGGCGATCGCCCAAGACCGCTACAAAGCCCGAAATATGGCGCAGGGGGGCCCGCAAATCGTGCGACACCGAGTAGGAAAAGGACTCTAGCTCGCGGTTGATCGCCTCTAGCTGCTCGGTGCGCTGCATTAATTCCTGCCGGGCCAGCACTAGGTCTGCGACTTGATCACGCTGCGATTCGCAAAGCGATCCCTGCGGACATTGTCCCTGTTGCGCTGCGCGGCACTGCTCGGTGAGGTCGATCAGCGTGCAAACTGCCGCTGACGGAGAGGCGCTTGGGGGCAGGGGCTGGATGCTCAGCCTGAGCCAGGTCACAGACCCTCCGAAAGCACTATTCTGCCAAGCCTGGGGTATCCCCACCACCGCTTGCAGGGTCGCTCCAGTGGCGATCGCCTGCTGAACCAACTGCGCCACCGATAGCTTCGACCCCGTTTCACAAATCCAGCCTTCAGTCAGGCACTCGAGCGGGCTATCCGGCGGCAAATCGCCCGTCAGCCCCAAGAGCGATCGCCCTATCTGGTTACAGAACTGTACCTCAACCCGCCGTCCACAGACCACCACCCCGACGCTTACTGCGTCCAGAATCGATCCCTGCTGCTCCCAACTGTCCACAACGCTGCTGACTCTATCGATCGGCTCCACCCTACTCATTGACGCTGATTAACCATCACTCACACACCAGGCGAAACATGGGAGACGAAACACGGGGCATCCGCCGCCAGAAAATTCTCTGCCCAATGCTTCTTACTCAGAATTCCCACAAAGGTTACTTTTCTCAACACTGACGCACCTTGCCTGATGCTCTGCTGTTCACCAGCTTGCCCAACACTTACCGACTCACAATTCCCGACCACTGCACCTGCTTGCGCCGCTCTCGCCGATAGGAGAAGAAATGCTCCGGTGTTTGATAGGTGCAGTAGGGGGCGATCGCCACCTGCTCTGGCAGCAGACCCAGATTCAGCAGTTGCAACTGGTTGACCCGGCGCACGTCCAGCCGCACCCGGCCGGGCTGTGGGTCGGGATGTAGCGGCGAAAGGGGCAGCGACCCCAGCGTTTCCAGAATGGCCTCAGCAACGCCATCGGGCAGTCGCGGTTTAGCCGGATCGGGCACATCGCTTGACGGTGCTTGTGGGTCGAGCAGGGTAGCGTCCTGTCGCCATCGTCCGGCAAATTCCGGCAATACGGTCGCGCCCACTTCGGCGGCAACGGTCGTCGAAACCTGGTACACCGCGCCGGCGATCGCCGGCCCCAGCGCCACCCGCAGGTCTGCTAACCGACTGCCCCGCTCCTGCAACCGGGCGATCGCCACGGGCACAATCTCCAGCGCCGTGCCCCGCCAGCCCGCATGAACCGCCGCCACCTGCCCCGTCGAAACATCCGCAATCAGCGCAGGCACACAGTCTGCCGAACAGACCCACGCCGCCTCCAGCGCTTCATCCGTCACGCCGCCATCGGCCGGCGGCCAGCCCGATTCATCTGCCGCGCCCAGACCTGCGGACGCTTCTGCCCAAATCTCTGCCGCGCTCAACACCCGATTGCCATGCACCTGCTTTACTCGCAGCGGCCGTGCCTCCGGCTTCAGCGCCGGGGTTAGGTATTCTGGGCCACACGGCGCAAACTGCCGGGTAAAAAAACCGTGATCAAACCCGTCCAGCAAACTACAGGTCAGGTAAGACGCGCCGCGCCAGTCACGCCATTGCCAGTCGTACATCAGAACCCTGGGGAACAAGAGGATAGACCTTGATGGTATAGCACTTGTTAGCACCAGGTGTGGATCAGCCGACCCGCAGAATTACCTCATCCACAATTCTGCGGGCAAATAGCACTGCCAAAATTGCTGTGTAGCTGAAGGCGTTTGCCGCCAAGAGGGTATTGGATAGGTTGGTGGGGGGTTTTTTATCGCGGTCTTTGTCTCGCAGCAGCCCTTGCCCCGAACGGTAGCGGGGACTGGAGGCTTCTCGGAGGGCGGCCCATTCGGCAGGGGAGAGCAGGAGCCATTCCAGCGCCGACAGCCCCAGTAGCTTGACCGCAAAGCTGGCAAAGAACGTCAGAAAACCTGCCAGGATAGCAGGAAACGCCGCATCGGCAGACCACTGGTCAAAAAAAATAAAGCCCAGCAACTGCTGCTTGAGCAGCGGCGACAGCAGGGGTTGGACGCTGAAAAACACAAACCATCCTGCGATCGCCGTCAACAGGTTCAGCGTTGCGGCAATTTGCACCGACTGCTGCGGCGAAATGCCGTTGGTCTGCTTGGGCGGCAGGGTGAGCTGCACGGCAAAGACGTGGGATTCAATGGCGATCGCCATCAGCAAAAACAAAATTTGAAAGGCGATCGCCCGCAGGGGCAAGACAGATGCGAACATTACCTGCTTATATAGATTAAGGAGTTGTTCGGAGGCGCTACTGGTAGCGTGCCTGCCCAGACAATGCCTAATCCCAGAGTCCCCTAAGGAAGATTCTGAGGAAAAAGCCTGTAATTCTCAAGACCGAGTGTAGCGTTTGGTAGGATGATTGCTTCCGGTGATTTCGCGTTCGGTGATTCTGCGTTCAAAACTATCTTAGAGCCATGACAAGAGCGGGTGTTGGCATTCGGACGGCGCAGCAGCGCAGCGAGCGCATCCTGGGGCAAATTCACGTCTACGACGGCGCGGGCAAAGGCAAGTCGCAGGCCGCGCTGGGCGTGGTGTTGCGCTCGATTGGGCTGGGCATTCGCACGTCGGCGCAAACCCGGGTGCTGCTGCTGCGGTTCCTCAAAGGGCCGGGGCGCACCTACGATGAAGATGCCGCTATCGAAGCGCTCCAGCGGGGCTTTCCCCATCTGATTGATCAGGTGCGGACGGGGCGGGCAGAGTTCTTTGGCCCCGACAATATCACCCGATTCGACAAGCAGGAGGCACAGCGCGGCTGGGATGTGGCCAAGGGGGCGATCGCCTCTGGGCTATATTCTGTCGTCGTGCTAGACGAGCTTAACCCTGTGCTGGATCTGGGGCTGCTGTCGATTGATGACGTGGTTCGCACGCTGAAAAATAAGCCCGAAGATCTGGAAATCATCGCCACCGGGCGCGGCGCACCCCCGCCCCTCCTGGATATTGCCGACCTGCACTCAGAAATGAAGCCCCACTTTCATCCCAACGCCGCCACCCACGGCATCGAGGGCATCGAGATTTACACGGGGGCAGGCAAGGGCAAGTCCACTAGCGCCCTGGGCAAGGCGCTCCAAGCAATCGGGCGCGGGATCAGCCAAGACAAGTCGCATCGCGTGCTGATCATGCAGTGGCTCAAAGGCGGCGCAGGCTATACCGAAGATGCGGCGATCGCCGCGCTGCACCAGAGCTATCCCAACCTAGTAGATCATCAGCGCTGCGGCCGCGATGCCATCGTCTGGCGCGGACAGCAGCAGGAGCTAGACTACGTGGAAGCCGAACGGGGCTGGGAAATTGCGCGGGCGGCGATCGCCTCTGGGCTTTACAAAACCATCATTCTCGACGAGCTAAACCCCACAGTAGATCTAGAGCTATTGCCCCAGCAGCCGATTATCCAGGCGCTCCTGCGAAAACCCCGCGATACGGAAGTGATCATTACCGGCCGCTGCAAAAATCCTCCGGCCTATTTCGACTTAGCCAGCATCCACTCCGAGGTCTTTTGCCACAAGCACTACGCCGAAAAGGGCATCGACTTGAAGCGCGGGGTTGACTTTTAGAGAATTTAGAGGCTGCTGTTTTGCCGAACGCAGGCTGAGAAACCGGGCGATCGCCCTTCATTTCCCAGCACCGACACCTTTCGGCGATCGCCCCCCGGATACCTTTTAGGGCATTGCACACTGGCCCAAGTCTGTCGCTACTCAACCTTTGCGGCTGACCCAAAAGCGGTTGGGAGTGTTCGGCTTGACCAGACCTCGAAGAACCGAGCCTTCGCAATTTGGGGGGCGAATCGCCTACCTACCGATAAGCTGACAGAACCAGGGCACTGAGGGCTAAGAGCTAATTTGTAAAGGAGCCTGAAAGCCTTGTTAATCAAGGATTTCCGAGAAACCGCTTTTCCTGGGCAAACATGACCTCAAAGCCACACATGCCAAGAGTTTCAGGCTTCTTAAGATTTGCTTCATAAATTAGCTCTAACTATTAATAGACTGAATTTTTCCGTCTAAGATCCCGCAGAGGGTAGATAGGCAGAACAATTCGGCATAACACCCTAAATACGCTACTTATGCAGATTTTTTCTGTATAAAACGCTGCTCAGACGAAATAGCAGGAATTATTCCGCATAATTTCAGATCCCTCAGGGAGTCGAGCAAGTGTACTATCGGGCGCAAGGTACATCTACTTATCTCTATGCAGTCACCTCCTGAAAAATTGCTGGATCAGGTGCGAGATGCTTTGGGAGCATGTCACCAGAAGGGATTGAAATGACCGTCCGGCAGAAGATTCAAGCGCATGTGAGTCCAGAGTTGGAAAAATTTTTATTGGATCGCTTACAGCAACAACCGCAGGACGACCCCGAAGGTTGAAAAGCACATTGGGAGAGTTAGAGATTACCAGCAAACAAGCCGAAAAGTTGAAGGTGTTGCCGCATCGCCAAATCAGCCCACATTTAGAGAACTGTTGTTTACCTCTGAGTGCGACGGTTTCTTACGAGCAGGCAGAACGGGATCTGGCTTACCTGACTGGAATTCGGGTTCCTGCCAAAACTCAACAACGCATCGTACATCGTCAGACATTTGATTTACCAGAGGTTGAACAACCGATTGAGGAGTTGAGTGTGGATGGCGGTAAAGTCAGAGTGAGAACACCTTTGGGTCATTAGAACCGATAGTCTACGGAAAAGTAGAACCCGCGATCCTGGGCGTTTTCGCCTGCGCCGTCAAACTCGGTGATGGGAATGGCGAAGTCCAGCCGCAGGTTGAGCCGGGGCAGTGCTTCCCACAGCAGCCCCACGCCTGCCCCGACGAGAAACGGGCTGTCGTCGCCGTCGCCATTCACCCAAACGGTTCCCGCATCCACAAACGGCGCGACCTGAAACACCGATTCGCCCGCTTCGTTGCGCCCCAGCGTGATGCGATCTTCCACCGAGACGCGAAAGCCGCTGTCGCCCAGCAGCGCATTTTGCCGATAGCCCCGCAGGGATTGTCCGCCGCCGATCGCCAACTGTTGCGAGGCCGGGAGGCGATCGCCCGAAAGCTGTACATCCGCCTGCACAATCAGCACGTTCCCCGGCTGCAAAATCTGCACCCGCTGCGCCCGTCCCAGCCAATAGACAAACAAACTGTCGCGATCGCCCCCCACATCCGCATCCAGCAGCCCCACGCCCACATTCAGCGTCGATTGCAGCGCCCAGGCCCCCGACGCATCCCGCCGCACAAAATCCTGCCCAAAGGCAATCAGGCTGGTGGATTCACTCTTGAGCAAAAAATTGTCAAAAAAGCGATTGTCGCTAAAAAACGAGCTGCCATCCCGGTGCAGCAGACTCAGCGACAGAGCAAATTCTTCGCGGGGCGTTTTGAACAAGGGCTGGCGAAAGCTGAGTTCATATTCATCGGCGCTGCCGCTGAGGTCGAGGTTTACAAATTCTGGGTCAGTGATGCGATATTCGCTGGGGGCGTAGCGCAGTTGCACCGTGCCGTCCATCGGGTTGAGCGATAGGCGATAGGCAAAGTCGAAGCTGCTCGATCCACCCGTGGTGCTGCGGTAGTAGGTTCCCGAAAGCTCGTCGCCCCAGCCCGTCAGGTTGCGGGCCACCAGCTCCATACCCAGCCGCTCGGAGCCAACGCCAGGGGGCGAATAGTTGTCTACGCTGACAAAGCCAGTGACGGGGCGCGCCTCCGTCACGCGCACCACCAGAATACTCTGACCTAGCCCGCTGCCCGCCCGCAGGCTGGCCTCAACGGTTTCAAACAGCGGATTCAGCCGTAGAAGCCGCAGTTGGTCTTCCAGTCGCGCCTGATTCAGCGGCGTGGTTGCCCCCAGCAAGATGCGGCTCCGCACATAGTCCGGATGGAGACGATTGGTTCCTTCGACCTCAATGCGCTCCAGGCTGCCCTCCACAATGCGGTATTGCACCACGCCATCGGCCACAAGCTGGTCGCCCAGAATGGCCCGCGAGGTCAGGTAGCCCTGGTCGAGATAAAGCTGGGTCAACTGATCGGCAACCTCGCGCAGATCGGCCAGGGTGAGCGATCGCCCTTCGTAGGGCTGCACAATTGGCGCAAAGTCTGCTTCGGTAAACACCATACTGCCCAGCACCTCAATTTGCCGAATGGGGATTTGCACTGCTTCATCCGTCGGCAGCGGTTGGGGAAACCCATCGGGAGGCGACAGGATAGGGGCTTGCGCTTCGGGCGACAGGGGAACGGCTGGTAGGGTCGGCGCGGGCAGGCGATTGCGCTCTGGCTGGGTCGGCGCAAACTGGGGCGGAACCGCCTGGGCCAGAGCGATCGCCCCGCCTGACATCCCCCCCCACTGGAACCCCAGCAGCACCCAAACGCCAGCAGCGGCAATGGTCTGCCCAATCTTTTGCATGAATGGCTCTCCTCACGGTGGCTCTCCGCCAGTGTGTACGCTGGAGAGTCCCGACCTCATAGATACCCCTATTGCGGGCCGTTTAGGGATAATCTCTAGAAAATTTTATTGATCCTGAATGTTCTATGGGACTTACGCAGTTGAACGATTTCTCGCAGGCTGCGTCCGCGAGAAATCGTTCAGAACTTGGAAAACTTGTCGCAAGTGCGTAACTCCTGTTCTAAATGGACCGCGATCTGGTGGGGCTAGCGCCGCCGGGCTTTGCTCACCATCTTGCGAGAAAAGCGCAGGTCTAGCCCCTGCTTGTCGGCCCATTCTTGCAAAAGGCGAAAGAACAACTGGCGATCGCCCACTTGCAGCACCGCAGTCTGATCCGCCGTTTCGATGGCGTAGGGATAGCCGCCGCCCGCAATCACCTCCGCCCGCACCCAGTCAATCACAGTGTCCGCCAAGCCCGCCTCCACCACCCACAGCGGGAGTTCCAGCCGAGCCGGGTAGGTGTCGCGGGTGGTCTTTAAATACGTAAAGGCAATCCGGCGGCGATGGTGGCCATAGCGACTTAAAATGCCCGGCCGCTCGCAGAGAAACAGCGGCGTGCGATCGCCCCAGCGCATCAGCGCGTTCAAAATCTGCGCGTCGTGAATCGCGTCGGCTGGCTCCAGGTCATACAACAGCCGCAGCATCCGCACTAGGTCATCGGCATAGGACGTGTCGATATAGGCCACCAAGGGCACTCGCTGAGCTTCGCTGGCGTGCAGCAGCGGCAGCAGACAATCTACATAAAACTGCTGGTTTGCCTCGTCAAACGGTTCTGCAAAGCTGGCCACCATCGACCCGTCCAGAAACACCAGCGTTTTCTCGGAGAGGTTCTGTAATTGCTCTTTTCGGCCCTGGATATACTCCGTCAGCCGCCGCGTTTCAAGCTGAAATCGACGCATATTCACCCGCCGATCCACTGGGTCGCCCTTGCCGCCCTCGCGCAAATCCTGCGGGGTCATTAGGTCTACCGCCACGTCCTTTTCGTAGGCTCCGCTGGGACGGTGATGATTTTCATACCAGCCAATTTGCACCAGCGCCACAGGAATCGACAGGTCTTTGCCGGGGTAAATCTGCGACCCATCAACGGCAAAGGTGGTGACATTCAGCAGGCGATCGCGGGCCCAGGCCAAGCTCTGTTCTCGGTTGTCCCACTGGAGTTGGCAGGGCAACACGCACTGCGGCGCATGGGCCAGGCTCTCGATCGGTCGTGCGCCCAAGTCATCGCCCGGATATTGGGCCAGCAAGTGCGATCGCCCCTCGTCGGAAAGCTGAGAAAACTGGCGCAGCGCCGCCCAGTAGCTCTGCAACCGCTGCACTGCTGACCGATCAAACGCGGTGAACTGCTCCCGTCGAGCATCCAGCAGTTGCAAAATCTGGGAAGGCTTGAGCGTCATAGCGAACCTGCATGGATTGAACTGAGTAATACCTAAATACTAGTCTCAAATCGCGGCTTCAGGTCGCCACTTTATCAATCCCTCACGCCATTCAGGCTCGGCAAAGTTCAATGATTTCTAGTAAACTCAGCCGATGAAAGTTGATAGAAAATAACCCAAAATCCCAGAAATTCGTCGTAATTGCGTAGCTACTGATTAAAATCTTTTACTCCAAATACTGATACCTGCGTATTCCACGGAGAAAAGCTTGTCTGCAAAGAAAAAATCGTTGAAACTACGGAGTCCCAAAGATTAAAAAAATATAAAAAATAGGATCATTCAGGAATGTCTCTGCTCAGGTTCTCGGAACGCCCGCCGCAAAACCACGGACATGCAAAATCCAAAGAACCTTTTTTGTTCTAAGACCGTGCAACAGTTGCCAAATCTCACTGACATGGAACGCTGAGTCATCCGCATATCCCCTCAGCTGTAGGTTCATCCAAACTTCGTCCAAACCTAGATGGAGTCAAGACTCACATGATTGGTAGTACCGTGAATATTGCAGACGTGTTTCGCTTCGCGGAAGAACGGGGCTGCACCCTCCGCATCGGCATGATGGACAATCGCCTTCTGTATTGGGTCGAAAGTCGATACTTTATCGGTCGTCCCTACAGCCAAATGAACGATTTGGTGGAGTTTCTTGAAACGCTGCCGCTGGTCATGCCCGGAGAAGCAGCCGCCAACTTCAGCCTTTAGCAGCAGAAGCGCTGGCGTTTCCGATGACTCGATCCAGAGTAGCGGTTCGGAATCGCAGCCTACAAAGCGCTATCGGTGTTGCTGTCGGTCTGAAGCTGTTGAAAAAGCTGCTGGACTTTTTCCCAGGCATCAGCAGCCGCTTCGGGCCGATAGTCGGGCCGGCGATCGCAGAAGAAGCCGTGCCCCGCACCGTCATAGCGAAAGACGCGATGCGCGATGTAGTTTTCCTGGAGGGTCGATTCGATTTGATCTACCTGCTCTTGGGGAATGCTGGCATCCTCTTTGCCAAAGAATAGATAGATCGTGCCGTTGATATCTGGCGTGTAGCTGACGGTGGGAATGCCATTGCCAGGACACCAGGTGGTGATGCCCGCCCCGTAGAAAGATGCAGTAGCCACGACTTCTGGCAGCGTCGCCGCCAGATACGCCACATGCCCGCCAAAGCAAAAGCCGATGCAGCCAACACCGCCGGGTTTGACCTGGGGCAGCGCGTGCAAAAAGGCGATCGCCGCCTGGATATCACTCAACAGGTCTTCTCGCTTCGTCTGCTCTTTGTAAACCCGTCCCTGCTTCACGTCTTCTGGCGTGTAGCCCGCCTCGAACCCCGGCGCAAGTCGCTGATAAATGGCAGGGGCGATCGCCACATAGCCCAGCCCTGCAACGCGCTCTGTCACGTCGCGGATATGCTCATTCACCCCAAAAATCTCCTGAATCACCACCACCGCCGGAAACGGCCCGTCGCCCGCAGGCATCGCCAGATAAGCATCAATCTGCAAATCGCCGTTGGGAACCTGCACCCATTGCGTCGGGCTAGAGAGGAGTGGTGTCTGGCGGGGCATGGTGAGTCAACCTGATGATGAATCGGGGCTTGATTTCAGATTGGGACTTGAATCAATCTTCAGGACAGCTTTATCCTAACTCTCCAGCTTACTATAGACGATATATCCCCTCAAAACTTCCCATACAGAAGAAGACCAATAGGACAAAAAGCTCCTCAGCAAGACAACCTCGATAAATAGCAAAACAACACCCAACAATAAGAAAATTGAGAGTTCCATCCTCTTGGAAAACTTTCGGGTAAACGCCTTTGTTGCAGATAGGGCAAAAATGGGAAAGCAGATGAGAAGACTCCGAGACATCGTACTCATAGCCATCATCTTTTCAGCGATTTCGGCAGTTTTAGGCAGCTTTTCATAGACAATGAGCGATGCATATCGATAGTAGTCAACATCGCCCAGGGGAGTAATTTCCAGGCTGTTGTCGATCAGCGCTCGAACCGTCTCTATATCTGGAAAGTCTCTAATAATCTCCTCTAGCACTCCCTCTCCAAACAGGTAGTACAGCGGATAGATGACCGTTTCTGAGAGCCGATGAACGATGATGCCCAACACGTAGGACAGAATCAAAAAAAGGGTCAGCATTCCAAGGCCAATCTTGTCATTATCCAGGCTTAAGGATTCTGGTGAGAATAGAAACAGCAGAGAAATGCCGATTAAAAATCCTGGAATGACATAGACCAGTGTATCGAATAGATTGGACGGTAAAATGCTGTTCACGTCGCGACTGCCTGACACATCTCTGGAAACCCCTGATTTCTCGTAGGGGACGCTGGCCCAAAAGCTCCTCTGACCAAGCCCTCCGGCTCCAACTCAGGAGCTATGGGCTTCGATCCCAAGACAACGAATTTTCTGGGCTTTCGGGACTTGTGTCAGGCAACCAGGTTCACGTCGCTTTGCTGGTTTAACTTGTAAGGCTTCAGGTGAAAGTATAGCGATGGCTTTCGACGATTTTCTAAATCGTAACTTATGTTTTTCTTTTGGAAAGAACTAAAGCAAAAACTTCGCGATCTTACTTGGTAATGGACAGGTAAATACCTGTCAGCACGACCGCAAAGGCGATCGCATCCATTAGGCTAATGGTCTGCGAAAACGCCACCAGCGCCAGCCCTGCGGAGATTATGGGCACCGCCAGCAGCACCACCGACACCACGCCCGCCGAAAACCGCTTGAGGCTGTAGGTAATCAACCCGTGGCCACCCATTTGCGTCACCAGCGCCAGCCCCACGACGGCCGCTGCGCTCGTTCTGCTTGGGGGCAGGGGCGATTCGCCTTGGAGCAGCACAGTGGGCAGCAGCAGCAGACTGCCAATCGCGCATTCGCCCATTGCCAGCAGGGGTACCGAAAAGCGCGATCGCAACTGTTCCATAATCAAAATTTCGGTGGCAAACAGCAGCGCCACGCCCAGGGCCGCCGCATCTGTTCTGGAAGTTTTCGATTCCTGTTTCCTACCTACAAACAGCAGCGCCACGCCCAGGGCCGCCGCATCCCCCCACAGGCTGTTGTCGCCGCCGCCAAAGTCGTCGATGCCAATGGCGATCGCCCCGGCCACCGCCACCATCATGCCAATCAAAAATCGCCTGCTAAACCGCCGCCCCAGCACCAGCCATGCGCCCAGCGTGGTGAACAGCGGCATCATGTGGGTAAACAGCGAGGCTTTGGCAACGCTGGTCTGGGTAAACGACCAGGCCAGCAGCACCAGCGACAGCGCAAAGCAAACGCCCGCCGCCAGCAGCAGCAGCCCGTCTGAAACTTTTGGTGGATTGGTCTTACGAAGTTCCGGAATCAAATCGGGCTGGCGCACTGCCTGAATCCCGTTTAGCCCAGCAAAGACGATCGCCGCGATGATCAGACGATTGAGGGCGATCGCGTTGGGACTCATCTCGCGCCCCGCCGCCACAAAAAAGATAGAGCCAATGGAAATACCAAATAGGGCCATCCCTAGCGCTGCGGCCGCCTGCCAGTGTGCGGGGCGGCTTTGTCCGGTCTGGCCCGCCGAAGACTCGGCCGCGGCCTGCCATTCCAGATCCGTCGAGCCGACTGCCGAATCTGCCGCCAAATCGGTCATTTGCGGCTCCAGATTTTGTTCTGCGTTACTCAAAGTTGCCCGACCGCCTGCTGCCTACCTGAACCTTACGTTTGACTTCTGCACTATAACTTCTGCAACTTCTGCACTATAGAGCAATTCGCCTCAGGAAATTGTGCGCGTTGCTCAGGAATCGAGCATCACCGACTCATCGGGAATCACCGGGTCGTATTGTCGGCAGCCTTCGCAGGGGCCCGACGGGTTGATGGCGCAGCGGAGGTAGCGCGATCGCGCGTTGTAGCGACAGGTAAAGTCTCCAATCAGCAGCCCGATGCCTTCGATGTAGCGCAGGTCTGGCGTGGGCTGGAGGGAGGGGAGTCCTCGATGGGCGATCGCCTCTAGCGCATGGCGCAGTCGCTCTTGAGCCTGGGCATCGGCTTGTCGCATGATCCAGAGCGACACCAGTGAGGGGGTGAGTCCAATCATCAAAATGAGCAGCGCAACCATCACAGCACAGCGTTTGAAAAAACCGAGTGGTAAAACCGAGTTTTCTTCATGCTAATGCCAGATGGGGCAAAAGGCAGAGGGCAGAAACAGCAATGGACAGAGAGAATTGAGCGGGCGATCGCTCTCCATCTCTCTGCCCATCACCAAAGCTTGCGGAATCACAAGCCATAGCCAGGCGACTTCAATCCAAAGTAGCCTGCCTCTTGGTACATAGAGCCAACTCAATGGCTCCGCCCAAGAGGACATTTGAAAAGTCCTACGATTTGTAGCAAAGCGTGTAAGATTCCCCCGAATCCCCCCTTTTAAGGGGGATCTTAAGGAAAAAGGGGGACTCTAAGGCAGTTTCCCCCCTTTTTAAGGGGGTGCTAAGGGGGGATCTCTGAATGCTTAACATTACAGGCGATACCCTTTCAAACACCCTCTAAGGAAACCCTCTATTATTCGATTGATTCGACTAGTTGTCGTAGACGCGGCACTCTGCGGCTTCGGGGTTGTCGTCGCAGTATTGCTCCAGCGAAGTCTTCTCTACTTCCTTGTCGCGCTGGTGGGAGGCTTCTGCCTGAAGTTCCTCAACTGCATCCCATGCGGCAGCACACTCGGCAGATCCGTCGCCCTTGAGTTCACAGACTTCGCGAGCTTCTTGGCGCTCTTGTTGAATTTTGGCTTGGATATCGCTCATAGATTTCAGTGGCTCTAAAGTTGCAAATTTGATTCTAAGGTTCGAGCTTCAAGCTCTACTAACAAGCTCTACTAAGGAGCATAGGAAACATCTAATCTGAGAGGCATCTAATCTGAGACGGATCTGAGCAGCAGCGCTCAGAACAGGCATCTCGGTAGAAGGCATCCAGACAGATCGTGCGAGGAACCTCTCGGTAGCAGGCCGGTATCCTTTTTCTTAGAGTACCCTGAGGACGGGAGCCGTCAAGAGAATGGCGGGAATGTCTTAAGGTCTTAAGGCAAGGGGTCTGTCTACCTAAAGCTGGAATCAAACAGGTTTTTGTCTCGTCTCCATGCTAGCAAGCGATCGCCCTTTCCCGTGGGTCGAGATATCCCGACTGTCCCATTCGGCACTACCATTTTTCTATGAGTAGCTAGTTGTCACTGATACGAGGGGGAACTGCCCGTGGCTGACACGATGCGATGGGTCAATGCATTATCCACGCGCCCGTCTCTAGAAGCGGCAGTGCGAGAAGTGGTAGCGCGATCGCAAGCGCAGTTGGGTTCCCCTGCCGATCTGGGATTGGTCTTCATCTCATCCACCTTTGCCAGCGAATATCCCCGCCTGTTGCCCCTACTCAGTGAGGTGCTGGATCTGCCTGTGCTGGTGGGCTGTGGCGGCGGCGGCATTGTGGGAATGGCCGGCCCCGACTCGATCCAGGAAATTCAGGAAATCGAAGGCGAAACCGCCCTCAGCCTCACCCTCGCCCGCCTCCCAGGGGTCAAGCTCCACGCCTTTCACCTGTCTGCGGAAGACTTGCCCGACCTGGATAGCCCGCCTGATGCCTGGGCTGAGTTGGTCGGCGTTGATCCAGCCGAACGTCCCAACTTTATCCTGATGGCGGAACCTGTGTTTTCTAGCATTAACGACCTGCTGCAAGGGCTGGACTATGCCTATCCGGGCGCAATCAAAGTGGGGGGTCTGACGGACGGCAGCGGGATGGGGCATGGCAACCTGTTTTGCAACGGCAAGCTCTACCGAGACGGCGTGGTAGGCGTGGCGCTGAGCGGCAACCTGGTGATGGAAACCATTGTGGCGCAGGGCTGTCGGCCCATTGGCCAGCCGTTTCGCGTGGTGGAGGGCGATCGCAATATTATGATTAAGATTGCGCCAGAAGCCGCCCAACCTGGTTCCACCCCCGACAGCACGCCGCTAGAGGCGCTGCAAGAGCTACTGCAAGACCTCAGCGAAGAAGACCGGGAGCTGGCCCAGCATTCGCTGTTTGTCGGCATTGCCCAGAGTGAGTTCAAGCAGCAGCTCGAGCAGGGCGATTTTCTGATTCGCAATTTGCTGGGGGTCGATCCCCGCGCTGGAGCAGTGGCCATTGGCGATCGCGTCCGTCCGGGCCAGCGCATCCAGTTTCACCTGCGCGATGCCGATGCCTCGGCGACAGACCTGGAAACCCTGCTGCGCCGCTACCAGGCCCAGTCTGGGCAAACGTCTGCTGCCGGAGCGCTAATGTTCTCCTGCTTGGGGCGCGGCGAAGGGCTGTATGGCAAGCCGAACTTCGACTCCGCTCTGTTCCGACGCTACATCACCCAAGCGCCGGTCAGCGGCTTTTTCTGCAATGGCGAAATTGGCCCCGTCGGCAGCACAACATTTCTGCACGGCTATACATCGGTGTTTTGCATTTGCCGTGCCCGGCAGGCGTGAGGGGGAGGGGGTTGGAAGGTGGTGGGGATAGCGTAGTGCAGATTTTGGGTTTTGGATTTTGGATTGCTGGTCGATAGCGTTACTTAAGCGCTATTCAGGAGAACTGGAGCAGGCGGCTTTGTCAGGCCGCTGCCTCCTCACAAATCCGCGCAAACGCTTCTGCTGGATTGGGGGCAGCGGTGATTGGGCGACCGATCACCAGATAACTTGCGCCCGCCCGAAGCGCTTCGGCAGGAGTCATGACGCGGCGCTGGTCGTTGGCGCTGGCCCAAGTGGGGCGCACGCCGGGGCAGACCAGCAGGAAGCGATCGCCACAGACCTGGCGCAGGTGGGCGGCTTCCTGGGGTGAACAGACCACGCCGGATAGTCCGCTGTCTTGCGCCAGTAGCGCCATCTGGAGGGCAAAGTCGGGCAGTTCCAGGGGAACCTTTAGCTCGAAGGCGAGGGTGCGGGGCGAAATGCTGGTCAGCACCGTCACGGCGATGACCCTGGGGGGCGGGCTGCCCGCAGCGGCGGCTCCGTCTTGGGCGGCGGCGTTGGCGGCGACGAGGGCCTCTTTGCCTGCCGTGGCGTGAACGGTAAGCAGGTCCACGCCATAGCGTCCGGCGGCGCGACAGGCTCCGGCCATGGTGTTGGGAATGTCGTGAAATTTGAGGTCAAGAAAAATTCGCTTCTGCCGCGCCTTCAGTTCTGCCAGGATGGTCGCGCCTGTGCTGACGAAGAGTTCCAACCCGACTTTCCAAAAGCGGACTGCGGAGATCTGGTCTACAAGGGCGATCGCCTCTTCTAGCGTCGGTGCATCCAGCGGCACAATTATTCGATCCTGGTGATCCCGGCGATCCCCGGCAATCTGATCGGCAATCTGAGCTTTGAAGCTTTGATCCTGGGAGCTTTGATCCTGGGAGTTTTGAAAGGGGTCTTGAGAGCTTGCCATAGCGCCTGGGTTGAATCAGTAGGTAAATGCTTAACAGATGAATGAAGTATGGATAAATGAAGTGAAGACATCTTGAAAGAAACGCCTGAACCAGATTTCCAGCCGTATCCTGCGAAGCTAGGGCCTATCGCAACATCTAGGCCATATCCTGGAGGCTTGCCATTGTGACTGCCATCAACTCCTGGCTCAGACAGTTTACTCATGTTCTGAAACCCCCGGATCTCAATTTTCGTAATTTTCGAGATGACTTTTGGGGCGGACTCACCGCAGCGATCGTGGCGTTGCCGCTGGCGCTGGCGTTTGGCGTATCGTCCGGGGCGGGAGCGGTTACGGGACTCTACGGCGCAATCTTCGTCGGCATTTTCGCGGCGTTGTTTGGCGGCACGCCCGCTCAGGTGTCTGGCCCAACTGGGCCAATGACGGTGGTGATGGCAACGATTTTCACGGTACTGATTGGCCGGTATCCCGAAACCGGCCTAGCGCTTTCGTTTACCGTCATTGCGCTGGGGGGGCTGTTCCAGATTCTCTTTGGGGTGCTGCGTCTGGGAACGTACATCACGCTCATGCCCTACACGGTCATTTCTGGCTTTATGTCGGGTATCGGGGTCATTATTATCTTCCTCCAGATTGGGCCGTTGTTTGGCTACAAAGGGTCGAGTGGAGTTGTGGATTCTCTGCGGAACCTGCCGACGTATCTGACGCATCCCAACGGGTTCGCGCTGGGGCTGGGGCTGATGACGCTGGCGATCGTGTTTAACTGGCCGCGTCGGCTGAATCGTGTCATTCCTTCCCCCCTTCTGGCGCTGGTGGTTGGCACGCTCATTTCACTGGCTTTTGGCGAGGGTGCAAACCTGACGCGGATTGGAGCCATTCCCACGACACTGCCGCAGCCGCACTGGCCGGCGTTTGAGTGGGAGGCGCTGCGCGTGATGACGGGCTACGGGCTGATGCTGGCGACGCTAGGATCGATCGACTCGCTGCTGACTTCTCTCGTTGCCGACAACATCACCCGGACACAGCACGATTCCAACCAGGAATTGATCGGCCAGGGCATCGGCAATTTGCTGTCGGGCATTTTTTGGGGATTGCCGGGGGCCGGGGCAACGATGCGGACGGTTGTGAATGTGCAGGCGGGCGGCAAAACGCGGCTATCGGGCATGATTCACGGTGTTTTGCTGCTGCTGGTGATGCTGGGGCTGGGCAGGCTGACGGAGCCGATTCCCAATGCAGTGCTGGCGGGGATCTTGATCAAAGTCGGGATTGACATCATCGACTGGAGCTTTTTGCGGCGGGCGCATCGGCTGTCGCTGAAGGCAACGGGGCTGATGTATAGCGTGCTGTTTCTGACGGTGTTTGTAGACCTGATTACGGCGGTGGCGGTGGGCGTGTTTTTCGCCAATTTGCTGACCGTAAAAAGCCTGAGCGACTTGCAGAGCAAGCGCGTCCGTGCGATTATTCATCCGACAGACGAAGCGCTGGCTCCAGAAGAACAGGCCTTGTTGGAAGCTGGTCAGGGTCGGATCATGCTGTTTCAACTCAGCGGGCCCATGAGCTTTGGTGCGGCAAAGGCAATTTCGCAGCAGATGACGCTGGTGCAAGAGTACGACGTGCTGATTCTGGATCTGACGGAAGTGCCGCGATTGGGGGTGACGGCGGCGCTGGCGATCGAGGGTATGGTGCAAGAAGCACATCGACATCAGCGGGAGGTGTTTTTGGTGGGCGTGGAGGGCAGCGTGCGCGATCGCCTCCAGCGGCTCAACCTGCTGAACGCCATGGACGAAAATCATGTGTTTCCTACGCGCCTGTCTGCGCTGCAACGGGCGATCGCCCTAGTTGCCCCCGAAGCAGGAATTAGAGGTTAGAAGTTAGAAATTCGGTTCGGGTTCCGGTCTTTAGCACCATTAGCACCAACGGTTGGCCGTCTGGCCCGACCGAACCTGAAACCTGATCGATTGTTCACTCTGGCACAATTGCAGTCTGGCGACTCCCTTACGCTAGGGACGATCCGTAGCGGTAAGATCATCACTGCACTGCGGACGGGGAAAACATTCAGCGTCCCCAAAATCCAAAACCCAAAATCCAAAATCGAGAATCCTATGGTCAGCCTCACTCCTAATCCCAGCTTCAGCCTCATGGTGCGCGTGCAGTTGCCCAACCAGGCGGGAATGCTGGCCTACGTCACCATGGCCATTGGCGAGGCGGGCGGCAATATTGACCAGATCGAGGTGATCGAGCGGACGCTGAAAACCATCATCCGCGACATCACGATTGAAGCGTCGAGCGTGGAACATGCCGAGGCAATCGTCACCGCGCTGAAGGGGCTGGAGCATATCAAGGTGCTGAACGTGTCGGATCGCACGTTTAACCTGCATCGGGGCGGCAAGATCAGCGTCCAGAGCAAGATTTCTCTAAAAAACCAGAGCGACCTAGCGATGGCCTACACGCCGGGGGTGGGGCGCATCTGCACGGCGATCGCCGAAGATCCATCCAAGGTCTATTCCCTAACGATCAAAAGCAACACTGTGGCAATCGTCACCGACGGAAGCGCCGTGCTGGGCTTGGGCAATCTTGGCCCCGCCGGAGCGCTGCCCGTGATGGAGGGCAAAGCCATGCTGTTTAAGGAATTTGGCGGCATTGATGCTTTCCCGATTTGCCTGTCCACCCAAGACACCGACGAGATTGTGCAAACGGTAAAAAATATCGCCCCTGTGTTTGGCGGTGTAAACCTGGAAGACATCAGCGCCCCCCGCTGCTTTGAAATCGAGGCGCGGCTCCAGCGGGAACTGGACATTCCCATTTTTCACGACGACCAGCACGGCACGGCTATTGTCTCGCTGGCGGCGCTCTACAACGCGCTGAAGCTGGTGAATAAGTCGATGGAGTCTGTGCGGATTGTGATCAATGGCGCAGGGGCAGCGGGGCTGGCGATCGCCCGACTGTTGCAAAAAGCAGGAGCCACCCAGATCGTGATTTGCGACTCGCGGGGCATCCTCAGCCACGGCCGCAGCGACCTGACCGACCAAAAGAAAGAATTTGCCATAGACCAGAGCGGCTCCCTGGCAGATGCAATGGTGGGCGCGGATGTATTCATGGGCGTGAGTGCGCCGGGGGTGGTGACGGTGGACATGGTGAAGTCGATGGCGACAGATCCAATTGTGTTTGCCATGGCCAATCCAATTCCTGAAATTCAGCCCGAACTCGTGACCGATGATGTGGCGGTGATGGCGACGGGCCGCAGCGACTATCCCAACCAGATCAACAATGTGCTGGCGTTTCCTGGCATCTTTCGCGGCGCGTTGGACTGTGGTGCAAAGACCATGACCACAACCATGTTCCTAGAGGCCGCAGGGGCGATCGCCTCGCTCATTACCGCCGCCGACCTCAACCGCGAGTACATCGTGCCGTCGGTGTTTGACGAGCGTGTGGCGACCGCTGTCTCTGCTGCGGTTCAGCGGGCCGCCCGCGCCGACGGGGTCGCGACCCGCTAAGCTGGCGATCGCGAAGGGGATTGCTTGGGGAAGGGATCGACAAACCCCCAACCGCCGCAGCTAGGCCTCGTCACTAGGTCTTTCAGCTTAGGTCTTTCAACTAGGGCCATTTACATGGCCATGTAATATGGTGACCTGGGATATGGGTGACCTGGGATTCGAACCCAGAACCAGCGGATTAAGAGTCCGATGCGCTACCGTTGCGCTAGTCACCCTGGACTTACCATTATATCACCTGAATTTTGGGCATCAAAACCAGTGCTGTACCTTGGCATCGAGTTTCGCGCCCTCGCCAACTGGCTGCCCGTTGCCCAGGCGGTGGTGATCGGGCTGACCTACGTGGGACTGGCCTTGGGGTCGGTGCCAGGGCTGCGGATGAACCGGGCCACAATGGCGATCGCCGGAACAGCCGCCCTCATTGCCCTAGGCACACTGTCCCTACAGGAGGCCTGGCAGGCCATCGACCCGACAACCATCGTGTTTCTGCTCAGCACGATGATTGTCAACGCCTACCTCAGGTACGCCGGATTTTTTCAACTGGCGCTGCTGTATCTCATCCGCCTCACGAGTAGCCCCTTTGGACTGCTGGTAGCACTGACGCTGGGCTGCGGGGCGTTGTCGGCGGTGTTTCTGAACGACACGATCGCCCTAGTGTTTACGCCGCTCACCGTCAGCCTGGCCCAAACCCTGTCGCTCAACCCAATTCCCTACCTGCTGGCCCTAGCGGCGGCCACCAATATCGGCTCCGTCGCCACGCTCAACGGCAACCCGCAGAATATTCTAGTTGGCTCCTTTTCGGGCATCGCCTACGCCGAGTTTGCGCGGGTGATGATCCCCATCGCTCTGATAGGCCTGCTGCTGCAAATTGGGTTGCTGGGGTGGATGTATCCAGAGGTGCGATCGCTCAAACCGCGCCCCTACGTGCCCACCTTTCGCCCCCGCGCCTATGGCCCGCTGCTGCGAAAGACGCTGATGGTGAGTAGCCTAATGCTGGCCGCCTTTGTGGTGGGATTGCCGCTGGCGGAGTCGGCCCTGGTGGCGGCGGGTGTGCTGCTGATTACGCGCCGCATCAAGCCCCAGCGTGTGTTGCAGGATGTGGACTGGGGGCTGCTGGTGATCTTTTCGGGACTGTTTGTATTGACGCGCAGCCTGCAATCCTTCAACCTGCTGTCGGGGCTGCTCCCCTGGATTGCCCATCCGGTAGGTCTGGTCAGCGTCACTACCATCTTGTCAAACCTGATTTCTAATGTGCCTGCGGTGTTGTTGCTGCAATCGCTGATTGCCCGCGAGGATAGCCAATCCTGGCTGCTGCTGGCGGTTAGCTCCACGCTGGCAGGCAATCTGACGCTGTTTGGCGCAGTGGCCAACCTGATCACAGCCGAAGCCGCTGCCAGCCAGGGCTTTTCGCTATCATTTTGGACGCATCTGCGGTTTGGGCTGCCGCTGACGCTGGCCACCTTGGCGATCGCCACCGCCTGGGTTCTCTGGCAAGGCTGATCAAGAGTCCGGCCTAAAAACTGCCAGCCTGAGCGAGTAGCCCAACTCAGCAACTCCAATCCCTAACAATTCTAATCCCTAAATCACTGGCGCTTTCTTGTGCCACTCCGTTGCCTGCTCATAGGCGTAGGCCACGCTCAGCAAAATATCTTCCCGCAGCACATTACCGATCATCTGTAGACCAATCGGCAAGCCCTGGTCGTCAAAGCCGCAGGGCAGACTGAGGGCAGGCAATCCCGCCAGGTTCACTGGAATCGTCATCAGGTCAGACAGGTACATGCTGAGCGGGTCGTCGGTCTTTTCGCCCGCCTTGAAGGCCGTCGTTGGCGAGGTAGGGCACACCAGCACATCTACTTTCTGAAAGGCGCGTTCAAAGTCTTGCTTGATTAGCGTCCGCACCTTTTGCGCCTTGAGGTAGTAGGCATCGTAATAGCCCGCCGACAGCGCGTAGGTGCCGATCATAATTCGCCGCTTCACCTCTGCGCCAAAGCCCTCGGCGCGGGTCTTAGCGTACATATCCAGCAGATTTTCGGGATTGTCGGCGCGGAAGCCATACTTCACGCCGTCGTAGCGGGCCAGGTTGGCGGAGGCTTCGGAGGGGGCAATGATGTAGTAGGTGGGCAGCCCGTAGCGAAACTGGGGACAGTTGATCACCTGGATTTCGGCTCCGAGTTCCTGCAAGGTTTCGACTGCTGTGGTGACGGCCGCTTCTACGGTTGAGTCCAGCCCTTCGCCGAAGGTTTCTTGAATCACGCCAATCCGCAGCTTGCCGCGCGGCTTGAAATCGGGCTTGAGGGCGGCGGCATAGTCAGGGATTTCGACCTTGAGGCTCGTGGCGTCCTGCGGGTCATGTCCGGCGATCGCCCTCAGCAAGATCGCCGCGTCTTCCACCGTTCGGGCAAAGGGGCCAATCTGATCCAACGACGAGGCGTAGGCCACCAGCCCATAGCGCGACACTAATCCATAGGTTGGCTTCATGCCTACGACACCGCAGAGAGACGCAGGCTGGCGGATCGAACCGCCCGTATCTGATCCCAGCGCCACAACACACTGCCCCGCGGCCACCGCTGCGGCAGAACCGCCCGAAGAGCCACCCGGTACGCGCTCCAAATCCCACGGATTTGCCGTCACCTGATAGGCAGAGGTTTCCGTCGAACTGCCCATCGCAAACTCGTCCATATTCGTTTTGCCCACCATCACTGCGCCTGCATCGAACAAGCGCTGCGTCACGGTGGACTCGTAGGGCGGCACAAAGTTTTCCAGAATGCGGGAGCCGCAGGTGGTGCGAATGCCCTGGGTACACAGATTGTCCTTGATGCCGATGGGAATGCCTGCCAGCGGCCCGATTGCTTCCCCGGCGGCGATTTTGGCATCCACCTGCTGCGCCTGGGCGATCGCCCGGTCGGCCGTCACGCTGATAAAGCTGTGCAGTTTGGGTTCCAGGGCTTGAACCCGCTCTAGGGCTTCGGTAGCAATTTCGACGGCCGAGCGCTCTTTGCAGACGAGCTGTTGATGCAACTCACGGATGGATGCCATTGGAAAACCTCAAAATGAAACGGAAACGTGATGCGTAGACGGCAATCGGAGCAGATGGCAAAAAACTCCAACCCTCACTCTAGACGATTTCCAGACGCTTTTTGGCGATCGCCCCGTCCAAGCTGCGCCCCCTGACCCCCTGTGGCTTTGCGCCTTCTATCTCCCGAAGCCCCAATGTCTATCTACCGAAGCGTTCCGGTTTAATCGGCAAGCCATATACTTGAGCTGGTTTAGCAGTTAGCCGACTGCGCCTTGGGTAACCTTTTCCGCCACAGTGTCTTGCCAGATTGCGTCACACTGCACCATTTAAATATGAAGAATGGTCTTATTATTTAACTTTAATTAAGTTCAGTTGCAGGGTTGCACTTGCTCAAGCTTGAACTTCAAGGTTGAGCTTCAAGGTTGCATTCCTATCAGTACGCCTAGTTAGTAAGCATCTGGTCTTCCGTGGGGAGGGGTGAGTCCGTGGTCGCAATCATGAAATCAGTGGCGCAGCGCGGGTGGTGGTATGCCCTCGTTGCACCCATCAGCGCAGTCGGAGTAATGGCAGGAGCCGTCCTGGTTCATTCTTATCCAGCCCTGACACCAGTGCTGGAGCGTCCCTACAAAGAGGGAGAATCTCTCATTTCTGAAGCCAAGTCGCTGGCAGAGCTATACGAACTCCGCAATCGCCTCCAGCAAGACATCGAAAACCAGCCGCCGACCCTGGTCTCCGTGGCCACTAGAGCAAATTCTGTCCCAACTGCCTTGCTAGAAAAGCTGCAAGCGGTCGAAATTCGTATTGGGGTCGAAGAATCTGCCAAAGTAAGCTGGGAGCAAGCCATCCGCACGGCAAACCAGGCAGTTGAACTGAAGCAGCAGCCTGACCAAACCGAGGAAACCATTGCCAAGCGCTATCAGCTCTGGAAATCCGCAACCGATTCGCTGCGGGAAGTGTCCGCCGATTCGTTTGTGGGGGAACAGGCTGCCAAGAAGCTGAAGGAATATGAGGGCATCTTGAGCGTGGTCGCCTATGAATACGATACTGCCCGCTCTGGATTCCTGAAGGCGATCGCCGACAGTACGGGCATGGGCAGTCAGGTTCACGTCACGGTCTGCTCGCTAGAGCGCGAATGTCGCCGCTATCAGGGCAAAGAGCCACCCGCCAGCCCCGCCAGCCTGATCAAAGTGCCGCTGGCGATCGCCACAATGGACAAGCTGACCCGCGAAAAGATCGACCCCGACACGCCGATTTTCATCGACCCTAGCAACTACACCGAAGACGCAGCCAAGATTTGGGTCGGCACTGAATATCCCATCCGCAAAGTGCTGCTGCAAACGATCACCCACAGCAGCAACATCGCCACGAATCAACTGATCGACTACGTGGGCTGGGACGCAATTAACCAAACCCTGCGCGATCGCGGCTATCAGTACACTCGCATCAGCACCAAGCTCACAGGAAACTCCATCAGTCCTACGGATAATGTCGGCGGCGTGCCCAACGAAATCAACATGGACGAACTCACTGACATGATGGTGAGCATCTATAACAATGAAGTTCCCGGTGCAGACCTGATTTTGGAAGGACTGGTAAACCAGTACGATTGGGAATTGGGCTATGAGGCCATTCGGCGACCCGCCGTGTGGATTGGCGAAAAAACGGGGCAAAACTCCAGCGTGCTGGGCACGACCGTCGGCGTGAACATCAAGGGCAAACGCTACGTGATTTCGGTCGCCATTAACTACACCGCCAGCGAACCCGCCGTGAAGCAGGTGATCTCTGGCATTGTGAAGCATTTAATAGACCACAACGGCTTCTGATGTCCCCAAGGTTTCAAAGACCCGGTGGGGGCGATCGCCCTTCGCAGGATACCCTCACCGCCTGGCTGTTTCTCGCCCCAGCCCTGGCGTTTTTGGGCGTTTTTGTATTTTTCCCGATTGCCTATCTCGCCTATCTCAGCCTGACCCAGGGCAGCTTCACCCGCAGCGGCATCCACTGGGTAGGGCTACAAAACTATACACGGTTGCTGGCTACGCCCGATTTTTGGCAAGTGCTGGGAAATACGCTCTACTTCACCGCGGCCACAGTGCTGCCCAGCCTAGTCTTGCCGCTTGGATTGGCTGTGTTGCTGAATCGAGCCGTGAAGTTTCGGGACTGGCTGCGAGCGGCATATTTCATCCCTTCGATTACGTCTCTGGTGGCCGTGGGTCTGGGCTGGCGCTGGCTATTCCAAACCGATGGCCCCGTCAATGCGGCGCTGGGCTGGCTGGGGATTACCCCAATTCCGTGGCTAGGCAGCACCACTTGGGCCATGCCCGTGCTAATTTTGTTCAGCATTTGGAAGCAGCTTGGATTTAACCTCGTCGTTTTTTTAGCGGGGCTGCAAACCATTCCCCAAAGCCGCTACGAAGCCGCCGAGCTAGACGGAGCCAATGACTGGCAGCAGTTTTGGCACATTACACTTCCGGGACTGCGGCCCACCCTGGTTTTTGCAATCGTCACAACGACCCTCTTCACGCTCCGCAGCTTCGAGCAGCCCTACGTGATCACAGGCGGCGGCCCGCTGAATACCACGAACCTGCTGGTCTATTACGTCTATACCGAAGCCTTCGCCCAGTTTGATTTTGGCTATGCGGCGGCGGCGGCGACCCTGCTGCTGCTAATCACGCTGCTGCTGATTTATCTCCAGTTCAATTTCCAGTTTAAAGGGTGACTGCGCGATCGCCCAATCACGCCCAATCACGCCCAATCACGCCTGGTACTCTGGGTCATCGATGTCCTGTGCAGCAGTTCTATGCAGCAGTTCTACGCAGCAACAGGCCATGAATTGTTCAGCAGCACCGCCATCCTTCGTCAGAACCTTCGTCAGAATATTCATCAGAACAACTGACTGATATTTTCGTAAAGATCGGCGATCGCACAAGAAAATCCAATGCTGCCAACAAAAACGACAGGAAAGCATCGAAATATCGAACCTACACCTAACCTTAGAAAGTCAAAAGGCGATCAATTAGGGGAGCTTTGTTCTCTCTTTTAGGGGCTCTTATTCCCAATTCGTTTGCCCAAGCGCGAAGAAGGTCTTTTGTCGCCTGCTCTAGGTCGGCTTTTAGCTGGGCAGCGGGCACAGAACTGGGGTCTTGGCGGAATTGTTTGAGCCTAGCTGCAAGTTCGCTGAAATCGACTTTATTAGTAGAACTAGCAGTAGAACGCGAAGTGGCAGGACGGTGCTTGAGGCTTTCTACGCTCCGGGCAAGGTTGGAAATTTCATCAGTAAGATGGTTGAGCCGTCTTTCCAAGAGATCTAGCTTATTTTCCAGGAGGGCGATCGCCCCTCCACCCCCATTCCCTGCACCCGCCAAACTCGACAGCCGAGACAGCGTTTGATCCAGCTTTCGATCCAGCGTTTGATTCAGCTTTTGATCGAGCATAGAACTGAGCGATCGCGTCAACGTTTCCAACATCAGCTCGGACACTAATCCTTCAGACACCGATCCTTCAGACGCAGAGCCGATTGGCTGGGGCGCAGAACTGGGCTGCATGGGGGCAGATTCTTCGGGTGCGGTCGCTGCCTGGAGGGGCGAGGCAGGGTTATCGGCGGAGGTGTCTAGAGAAGTTTCTAGAGAAGTGTTCAGAGAAGCATCTAGCAACATAGCGAATTCAGCTTGCGTCGTCTTCACCTCTTCATCGCTCAGGTCAAACACCCACGCCCACAGCATTTCAATGCCTATCTCCTCCGCGACCTTAACCCAATCGGCTCCGTAAATCGCTTCGTATTCCTTTTCATCGCCGAGGCTATCGGTGCGGCGCACCACAATGGGGATCAGGTTGCTCTTGTGATTCTCCAGGCTCCAGCGCAACTCCGCATAGCGTTCGGGAGAAATCTCCGGCTGCGATCGCACGCCCACGGTGTAGGTATAGACCTGTCCGTGGCTGAGGGGCTGAATTTTCAAGCTTTCGCGAATCAGCCTGCGACGCTCGTGATAGTCGGCCATAGTGTTGTAATGGGTGGTGTGATGGAGGATGTGATAAGGGGAGGTGATGGGGGGATAGGATGAGTTGCCCCGTTCGTGTTCTAGCGTGAATGATTCGCGCCATAGGTGCAAGCGGGCGATTCCTCATCGGTTAGGCTAGAGGTGTTTGGCCAACTTGCTAGAGCGTGTTTTAAAACCCTTTGATCCCCCCTTAGCCCCCCTTAACGATCCCCCCTTAGCCCCCCTTAACAAGGGGGGAACTGGATCAATTTGATCCCCCCTTAGCCTCCCTTAACAAGGGGGGAACTGGGCCAAACCGCTCCGGAGATCCCCCTTTTCAAGGGGGATTTAGGGGGATCAACTCAGGGCAATCACCGACCTAGAAAGTTTTAAAACAATGCCTAGGGTTCTAGAGTTCCGTGCTAAAGCCGATTTCTCTTCTTTTTCCTGCTATGGATCGAAAAGATGTCATGGCGCTGCTCACGATCGCCGTCTTTTTGGGATCGCTGGCCACCGCCGTAGGATTGGTTCGTATGGGCAATGCCGCAAAAGCTGGGCGAGTCAATCAGCTCTTGCGGACGAAAGCCTGCGTCAGTTGCGACTTGGAGCGCGTCAGGCTGAATAATGCAGAACTCGATGAAGTAGACCTGCAATATGCCAACCTCCAAAACGTACTGATGCGCGGAGCAGACCTGAAGCGGGCAAACTTGAGCAGTGCCAACCTGACCGGAGCCGCCCTAGACAGAGCCGACCTGCGGAAGACACTCCTGACCGATGCAACGTTAGGTGGGGCAGTTTTGGCAGAGGCGCGGCTGGAGGAAGCCGATCTGCGGCGGGCCTATCTAGGGGATGCAGACCTAGAGCGGGCCCAGCTTAATGCGGCCTATCTGGGGGAAACAATTTTTAGTCGGGCAAATCTGCAGGCAGCCACGCTCAATCGAGCCTACTTGGTGGGTGCAAACCTGGGCGAAGCGAACCTGACGGGCGTGGATGCGCGAAATGCCGATCTGCGGCGAGTTTATCTGGGCAATGCGCGGCTCAAGGATGCGAGGCTTCGCAACGCCAACTTGTCGCGGGCAAACCTGACCCGCACCGACATGCGCCGCGCCAAGCTGCAACAGACTACGCTCAACGATACCGACCTAACGGCTGCCAACTTGAGTGAGGCAAACCTAGCGGGAGCCAGTCTGCTGCGGGCCAACCTGGGGCGGGCCCAACTGCCAGGGGCAAACCTGCAACGCGCCAACCTGCAATCGGTGAACCTGCGACGATCGAACCTGACAGGCGCAAACCTGACCGATGCGAACCTGTCCGGAGCTAGCCTGAACGGGGCAAAGCTAGACGGCGCGACGCTCTGCCGCACAACGATGCCCGATGGGGCGATCGCCCACGATGATTGCCCCGTTCCCCTCGATCCGTTTGCTCCCAATTCACCAGCCACTCCCGAAGCGCCTGCCGCCAGCGCTTCGCCAACAGGAGCCGCGCCCGCTGAAACTCCCTTGCCTACGCCCGCGCCCTGATTCGGAGTTTGTAAGTCGCATTTTGGGATCGCATTTCCCCCATCAGGCTCCTCCGTCATCTCTCCGTAATCTTTATGACTGAGCGCAATTCGTAGGCTTGGCTTCATCAAGCTGGGATGATTTTGCGAATCATCCAGGAAATTTTCGAGAAATCGGGCGAATCCGCATTTGGGCGATCGCCCTCGTCTGCGTGGTTTGACGCAGAAAATGGGATGCCTTCGCCAAAGAGTAATGCGGTTCTGTAGGCTCACCGGGTTCAAAAGGTAAAGCACGGATGAGGTTAGCAACCTACAGACACGGAGATTAGCAGGTATAAAGCCTACTTGAAGTGTCGCGCAGCGTGTTGAAACCATTTCCTGGAAGGGGGTTGGGCGATCGCCCCCAGCATTTTGGGTGAAAAATCCAGTTCCCAAAGTTTTCGGAGGTCTTTGTCTAAAGCATCACTGCACACTTTGTATTGTCAGGGGTTCTCATCTCCGGTATTTTGCCGAATTTATGCAGTTCTCCGGTCGTCTGCCCGGATTTCGGCAGGGGGGATAGTACTAGAGATTGGCTCTCAGGGGTCAGCGGGGTGGGAGGGGTGATGGGTCAAGACCCGCCTCCTGTCGCATCCGCTTGCAGCCAGCTTTACGACAGTCTGGGAGGATTGCATTCATGCCAACGGCACGTTTGAATGAGCAGCGGTTAACCACAGGGCGATCCATAGGGCAACCCACAGGGCGATCGCTCGGCATCGGTCTGACGAGCATCAACGACTTTTCGCCCCAGCTTCCGTTTCTTGACCTGTTCAAAACAGCCCGCGCCTGGATTCCGCAAACCAGCCAGGTCTGGAATACCGGCGAGGCGGTGCAAAATCTGGATGCCCACGGCTGGCCCACCCGTCTGCCCACTGCCGCCAAAGGCACGACGTACACCAAGCTCAGCACGCTGCTGCTGCGCGACATCCCCGGAGCCTATCGCCCCGGCCGCTATGTGGTGATGTATGACGGGCAGGGCACGCTGGAATACGGTTTTAACGCCGCAAAACTGGAGAACCTGTCCCGGCCCGGCCGCGACGTGATCCAGGTTGATCCCGCCAAAGACGCGGGCATTCTGCTCTCGATCACCGCGACCGACCCGCAGAAAACGGGCGACTATCTGCGAAACATCCGCGTCTATCACGAAGACGACCTGCCGCTGGTGGCGCAAGGCTCAGTCTTCAATCCCACGTTTCAGGAGCGGATTCGCAACTTTGGCACACTGCGGTTCATGGACTGGATGGAGACCAATGATTCCACCCAGCGCGAATGGCGCGATCGCCCCAAACCGACCGACGCAAGCTGGGCCTGGAAAGGCGCGTCGGTAGAAACAATGGTGGCCCTGGCAAATGAGATGCAGGTATCGCCCTGGTTCAACATGCCGCACCAGGCAACGGATGAATACATTGCCAACTTTGCCGCCTACGTTCGCGACCACCTCGACCCCAACCTGCGGGTGTATGTGGAATTTTCCAACGAGGTGTGGAATTGGCAGTTTGACCAGGCGCACTATGCCCAGGCGCAGGCCGAGGCCCGCTGGGGCAAAGACGTGCAGGGCGGCTGGATGCAGTGGTATGGCATGAGGGCGGCGCAGACCGCCAAAATCTGGAAGGAAACCTTTGCAGAAAAGAGCGGTGGCAATCGCCTTGCAGCGCAAGATCGCGTCATCGCTGTGCTGGCTACGCAAACGGGCTGGAAGGGGCTAGAAACCTATGCGCTAAACACGCCCGCCTGGGTTGCCGAGGGCAACGAACCCGCCTGGAAAGCCGTCGATGCCTACGCCGTTACAGGCTACTTTGGCAACAACCTGGGCAGCCCCACCCACGCCGACACGGTGCGCGCCTGGCTCTCGGAACCCGACGGCGGCTTTGCCAAAGCCTTTCAGCACCTCCGCGAGGGCGGTCTGCTGGGCGACAGCAAAGATTCCGTCAAAGACACGATCGCCCTATTCAAGTACCACGCCGACATCGCCCAGCGCCACAACTTGCAGCTCGTCGCCTACGAGGGCGGGCAGCACATCGTCGGCACGTCGGGCATCGAAAACGACGCGCAGTTGACCGAGTTTTTCATCGCGCTCAACCGTCGCCCCGAAATGGCGGAACTCTATCAACAACTGCTCGACGGCTGGAAAGAGGCAGGCGGCACGCTGTTCAACCATTTTGTGGATATTGCCCGGCCCAGCAAATGGGGCAGTTGGGGCATGATGGAAAGCCTCGACCAGACCGATGCGCCCAAGTACACCGCCCTGCAAGCCTTCATGAGCGCCAATCCTCGCTGGTGGGCAGAACCAGACTTGGGCGCTGTGCCGCCAGATCCCCCCCGCCCGTCTGACCCGCTGAACCTAGCGGGAACCGATGGCAACGATCGGTTAATCGGTGGCGCGGGCAGCGACACCCTGATGGGCGGCGCCGGCAATGACACGCTGATGGGGCACGACGGGGGCGATCGCCTCGACGGGGGCCCTGGGGCCGATGAGCTAGTCGGCGGCAGGGGCAACGATACTTACGTGATAGACCATGTGGGCGATCGCGTGATTGAGCGAGCCGACGGCGGCATCGACACGGTAGAGGCCAGCATCAGCTACACTCTACCCGACCATATAGAAAACCTGACGCTGAAGGGCACAGCGCCAGAGGGCATTGGCAATTTGCTCCGTAACGGGATATTGGGCAATTTCCGCAGCAACACGCTGGCGGGCATGGGCGGCCACGACCGGATACGCGGCTTCGACGGGCATGACTGGCTGGATGGGGGCAGCGGCAACGACACGCTGGAGGGCGGTCGCGGCAACGATACCTATGTCGTAGCCAGCCTCGGCGATGGGGTCATTGAACTGCTCAGGGCGGGAGCTGATACGGTGATTGCCTTGATCAGCTGGGTGCTGGGCGATTCTTTAGAAAACCTCACCCTCCGCGGCGATGCCCTCACGGGGCGCGGCAATGGGCTGAGCAATCTGATCATTGGCAATGGAGCCGATAATCTGCTCTGGGGCGGCGGCGGCGGCGACACCCTACGCGGCGAGGGTGGTAATGACACGCTCAAAGGCGAAGCCGGAAATGACGTGCTAGTCGGCGATGGGGGGAACGACCTGCTGGTGGGTGGCGTGGGCCGTGACACGCTGACTGGCGGCACAGGGCGCGATTCCTTTGACCTCTCGACCACGCGCAGCGGCGGACTGGACACGCTGATCGACTTTCGCCCCGGTGAGGATGTGCTGCTGGTTCCCGCTGCGGAGTTTGGTCTGGCAGATTTGGCAGGGACATTGCCTACAACACTGCCTACAACACTGCCTACAACACTCCTGCGCCAGGGCACGCGGGCAGTGCGAGAGGGCGATCGCTTCATTTATGACCGCAGCACGGGCAACCTGTTCTTTGACCCCGACGGCAGCGGCAGCGCTCCCCAGGTGCAAATTGCTCAGCTACCCGCAGGCGTGGCGATCGCCGCAGCAAATATTCTGGTGTTCTAGGCTGGCGCAACTGCGGACGCTGAGGCAGACGCTCAGGTAGAAGTTCAAGTAGAAGCTCAGTAGAAGTTCAGACAGGGGGAGATGGCGGGGGTGGCGCAGCGGCGGCGGGCGCGGGTGATTCCGCTACGGGCTGTCCCAGCAGTCCAGTTCGGACTCGCAACCACAGCCGCCCCAATAGCCCCAACAGACCCAGGAGGAAGCCAATCGCTGCGCCAGGAAGGGCGATCGCCAGCACCGACAGCACTACTGCAATCAGGATTTCCAGCGACGTAATCAAAAAATTCGCCAGTCCGCCTGTGAAGATTGTGGTCAACTGCCGCGAAAACCCCGACAGCCCCCGCATTGCGCCCGCCGCGCCGCCCCCCGCCAAAATCGCCAAACTCCACCGCAAAAACGGGTCTAGCCCGCTGGAGAACGCCGCCGTCAGCAGCGTCCCCGCAATAATCGACGCGGGAAACGCAACCAAATCCAGCAGCGTATCCAGCCACGGCACAAAGTAGGCAATCACCTCCACCAGCACCGCCACGCCCAGCGTGAGCAGCGCCGGGAACGAGTCTACCCACTGCAAATCGGGCGCAACCGGGAAATGCCCAAACAGCGCCGCCATGCTCAGCACCAAAAACGGAACCAGCAGCCGAAAACCAGCAGCCGCGCTGAGGCCGATGCCGATGCAGAGGTCAATGATTAGGTTCCAGTCCATGTTAGGCAAGGGGAGAGAGGGAGGCGGCGACGAGGGTTGGAGTTGGCGTTCCGTCGCCCCGCTGCTTACTTTCCGATGCTAATCTGATCGGGCGCAGGAACGGCGTAGGCGCGGCTACGATCGCCCAGGGTGGCAAAGTCAAATTGCTGGCGGCGGTTGGCGATCGCACTTCCGACGAGAGCAATTCCAGCAGAAACGGCGATCGCCACGGCAAAGCTCACCAGCAGGTCGCCCGCGAAGGGTAGGCCGTTCCAGGGTGAAAAATCGGGCTTGGGGAAGAACAGGGCCCCTGCGCCAATGCCCGCGAGAGCGCTGAAAAAGGCAGTTTGCCCAGTCAGACGACGGGAGTAAAGTCCCCAAATCACCGGAAACACAGCCCCAGCGCAGACCAGATCCGCCAGCAGAAATAGGTACAGCACGTCGAAGCCCCGTGCCGCAATGGCGATCGCGGGCAGCCCCACCGCCACCGTTAGCAGCCGCGAAGCCCGCAGCAGCCCGCTGGTCTGCATTTGCGGAAACAGGCGGATCAGGTCAATGGTAAACACGCTGGCAATGCCATTCAGCAGCGACGACAGCGTACTCATCACCAGCGCCAGCGCCAGCACCAGCACCAGCACCGTGAACCACAGCGGCAAAGCAAGCTGCTGCAACAGAGAAAAGAAAGCGCGATCGTCCGTGAAGCCCAAACTGGCCGCCAGCAGCCCCAGTGCCCCCGCTATCATCAACAGCGGCAGCGTAATCACCGCGGACCCCAGAAACGCCTGCTGTACGGTCTTGTCGGTGCGGCTGGCGTAGACCCGCTGCCAGTTTGCCTGGTTAAACACCTCAGCAGCAACAATTGCCAGCACCAGCGTTGCGCCAAACTTGATGCCGTCCACGTTGCCCAGCGAGAGCAGTTGGGGCGCATTCAGCCGCACAGGTTGCAGCGCCGCTTCCCAGCCGCCCATTGCCGCCAGCGCTACGAGAAAGCTGACCAGCAGCAGCGGCACCATCACCGCAAACTGAATCGCGTCGGTGAAGATAGTCGCGCCCAAGCCGCCGTAGGTGGTGTAGAGAAACGTTGCGGCAATAACCACCAGCGCCGTCCAGCCGAGGGGCACGTCTGCCAGGATTTGCACCGCTTTGGCGATCGCCGTCAGTTCCGCCGCCAGGTAGATAAACATATAAAACACAATCACCCCCAGCGCCAGCAGATACATCGCATTGCCGAAGCGACACAGCACAAACTCGTTGAGGGAGTGGCCCTGGGGCAAGATCCGGCGCAGGCGCGGGCCAATTTGGGTGAACAGCGCCAGGGGAGCCGCCGACCCCAGACAGTAGCCCACAATGCCCGCAATGCCGCTGCTGGCCCCCACCTGGGGCGGGCTAAACAAAATCCACACACCCAGCGCCGACGCAACGACGGTGGCAAAGGACATCCACGGGCCAAACCGATTTCGGCTGACCATGTAATCTTCCAAATTCATCGTCTGCTGGCTGGCCCGCACCAGCCCCAGCAGGGCAAACCCGCCCGCCGTTGCCAGCGTCACCAACAGCGCCACAGATTGAACCGACATGCTCAAACCCTCCTCTGGGAATTGTTCGGTAAAGTCGCTAGAGGCTGGTTTGGTCTTGGGGATTGTCGCAGCTTGTTCGCAAGCGAGTGTCGCTGAATCTAGTCCGCCCTTACAGGTTTTTGCCAGGATTTACGCAAGCCCTCGTGAATGCAACTCGGATGCTTGCGCGAATCGGCTGGACTGACGCTGAAGACGCGATCGCGAACGGTGACGTGAACAGATTGGAGGACAGCTTAGGGTAGGGTAGAGGGCGATCGCCCCTACCTATTTCACTTCCGTAATTTCACTTCCCTATTCTGCTAGTTCTGCCAACCCTTCGGATGTCGTCGATGCAAGCCTCGCTTCCCTCCGCTGGCATAACCCAGTCTCAGGTTCCAAGGGTGTAATCTCAGCCTGCTCTGTCTTGATTCATGTCTTGATTCAGACAGGGCAAGCACCCCTAGCTTGAGAAGTATTCTACCATTGAGCAACTGTTTCCCAGCCGCTAGAATCAAGTCACCGACTCTCAAGCCCCTCGCGCTGTTGCTCTCACTCCGGCTGCCATGCTCAAGTTCTACGACCCGCGCCTCTGTCTGCCCTCGTCCGAAGAACTGCCCGACTCCGACGAAACGCCCGTGGATAACGAACTCCAGGATCTGATGCCCGGTTTGTTGAAAGCAATCCTGGCCCAGATCTGGGCCGATCGGCAGGACTGGTTTTTTGGCGTAGACATGGGCATCTACTACGACCCAGAGGAGCCAGCCATCGTCCCCGACGGCTTTTTGAGCCTGGGCGTAGAGCGGATTGTAGACGAAGAATTGCGCCTTAGCTATGTGCTGTGGGAGGAGCAGAACATCGTTCCAGTGCTGGTGCTGGAGGTTGTCTCGCGCAAGTATCGGGGCGAGTACAGCAGCAAAAAAGCCTTCTATGCTGAGATGGGCGTGAAATACTACGCCGTTTATTCCACGCGCCGCCGCCGCAAACCGCCGCTAGAAATCTACCGCCTGCAAGACGGTGTGTACACGCTCCAGCGCGACAATCCACTGTGGATGCCGGAAATTGGGCTGGGGCTGGGGCGCGATCGCGGCACATACCTGGGCATCACGCGGGAATGGCTGTACTGGTATTCTGAAGCGGGCGATCGCTACCCCACGCCCGAAGAACGCGCAGCCCAAGCAGAACAGCGGCTCCAAGACGCGGCCGCAGAACTCGCTGCCGAGCGCCAGCGTACCCAGAGACTCCTGGAGCAACTGCGGCAGCGCGGCATCGACCCGACGGAGCTACTGGAAGGACTGGAATAGGAGCGATCGCCCGCTAGCATTGTTCAGCTTACGGTCCTGATTTGCGAATCAGGCTCAGCGGCTGAGCCACTGCCAGTGCTGATAGTTGGGATGCAAATGGCGCGGCAAGGCAGGATGGCGGATGGAGCCTAGCTCATGGCGATCGCCCACGGTCAGGGGCAGGCGATCTCGAAGTGAAGGATCAGAAGCAAGCAAACTGGAGCAGTCAGATTTTAGATTTCGCATTGCGAACCTCCTGGTAAATCAACGATCAGGAGGCACATCCAAACCTGTCACCATGCTTGATGCAGCCAAATTATAGGCAACTTGGACAGCAAGGGCATGTGCGAATCTTTTTTTGTGCCTTGGGGGGCAGCCGTTTCAGCGTTCAAACAGGCTGAAAAATTGGCTCTTCTCTAATCATATCGAACAAACTTTCATTTTGTAGCATAAGATACTGAAATCTGGAGCGCATCCTCCTGGAGAGCTAGACCAAGGGTGGGTGGGGTTCCTATCCCAACGCAGACGGTTTTTCCCACTCTACAGCGCAGGCACAATCTCGCAGAATGAAGATGTTGAGTAAAGGACATTCCCGATGGCGTTCTCCCTGCAAAGCCTCTACGACTGGTATCGCGATGTCATTCGCAATCCCAAATACCGCTGGTGGATTATCTTAGGCACGATTGCATATATCGTTATGCCATTCGATATCGCGCCCGATTTCATTCCCGTCATTGGTCAAATTGATGATGCGATTATTATCACGCTGCTGTTCACAGAAGTTTCTCAACTGCTAATCGAGCGCGTGAAAAACAAGAAAGAAGTGGTGGATTCTGAGCAGGTTACGTCTGCGGACACGCCTGTCGATGTGCAAGCAGTTTCCATCGATTAAGGTTTCAGGTGACTGGGGTTTCAGGTGACTGGGGTTTCAGGTGACTGGGGTTTCAGGTGACTAAGGTCTCAGAAGCCGCATCGTCTGCATTGACCCAGTGTGTTCCTCAAAAGTGGGCGATCGCCCTTTCCCAAAGTGGCCAGTGTCGAGCCGCGCTTCGGCAATGAAGGAGTCACGGGTGGGGGTTGAGCCAAAAATTCGGACTAGAGTTGTGGCAGAGAGTCGATTCTGAACTTGGGATCGGCTCTCTGCGTGTGTTGTCAGGCTCATCTTGCTGGACTGCGAATCCCCTGCGTTCAGCCCTACGCTTTGACTACAGCAACCCTCGATAGCGGATAAACACGAGGATCACCGCCCAGGAACCCAGCGCCACCTTTAGCGCCACCAAAATATTCAGAATGGGAATCACGCCGCCGCTGACTAGGCTGCCCAGTTCGCCGTGCGGCAGTTCGAGGCCCACCAGCGTCATCACGGCTAGCACGATAAAAATCATCACCGAGACTTTTTCCCAGCGGGCGGTGTGCCAGCGCTGATAGATGCCCTGCATCAGTTCGGAAGAGGATGTGATCGCCACCAGTCCAATAGCCGTGCCGCCTGCCACGCCAGCCGCAAAGCCACCGCCAGGGCTAAGGTGTCCGCGAATCGCCAGTTCAATGCCCACCAGCGCCGCGATTGTTGCGCCCAGCCGTGCCAGCACGATGGAGGGTTCGTCTGTAAAGCGGCGAAACTTGGCCGAAGGCTTTTCGTTTGCCAGCAAGAAGTAGGCTCCCATGATGGCAATAGTGAACACCACGACTTCAAAAATGGTGTCGTAGAGCCGATTGCGAAAAATGATGCCCGTGACGGCGTTGGGCACGCCGCTATCTTGCACGATAGCTTCAACAATGGAGAAATCCAGTTCACTAGGGGCAGGCTGGGGCATCAGCAGGATTTTCAAAAAAATGGCAACGCCTGCCAGCAGATAAATCCAGATCATGGGTGCTTTGCTCCGGGAGTGGGTGGGCCAACGTAGGCGATCGCCGGGGAAGAGGGCAACTCGGCTTGCAAGATGTCGTAGATGCGGCGGAGGCGCGTGGCAGTCTGGTAAGTCGCCTTCACGGCTACATCGTGTGGGGTAGAGGGGTCGTCTGCCTCAAGCTGAGTGCAGGTGAGATGCACCTCCTTTTCGAGGAGCGCCTGCTGCAAATCTTCTGGGCTGAGATAGGGAATTAGCTCCAGTCGCAGGTGATACTTACCAAACGTTAGCCGGAGGTCGTTGATGAGCGACTTGAGAGGAGAGTCCGAGGTTGCTGGCGTGGATTGCCCCAAAGGCAGGCTAGCGTCCTCGGAAAGCAGGTTGAGGGCGATCGCTTCGTCCTTTAGCACGCCCAGCCGCAGCACCATCGAGGAACGCACCGCTACCGCGTAAAGCGTTACCGCTAGCATCGTGCCCACCATTGCCTCCGTCAGTGCCACGTCTGCTGCGCCCAGCAGCGTGTATACCAACGCCGCCACTGCGCCCAGGATGCCGCGAATCACTAGCGCATGGTAGGGATTCACCTGAAACACCAGCATGGCAGCGGACAGAGGCAGAAGCGCCGTAATTGCGTACACGTATTCGTCGTGTGGCCCGAATATGCTGTGTGGCATCATACGTCCCCCTGGTCAGTCTGCGGTTCACTGGTGATGCTGCTAAACGGCTCTACAGCCTCTCCCCAGCGTTCTTTGGCAGGCAGGTCGCTGGCGCAATAGGCCAGCACATAGCCTAGCATGGTGTTCCACAGCGCCAATGAGAAGATAGCCAGCAGCAGCAGCGGCCACTCGCGAGGAATTTTCAGCAGTAGCCCGAAGACGATGCTGAGAGATCCCAGGGTGTCGGCAATCGAGAGGCTGTGCAGTTTGTAGAGAACTGAGCGATCGCCCACCAGCGGCCAGGTTCCCCAAAACCAAAACACCAGCCCCAGCGCGATGCAGCCATAACTCAAAAGGTCTATTAAGGTATTCACAACTGGCATAGTGATCATGGTGGGTTTCTAATCTGTTGAAAGGCGGTTTTAGAGGATGTTTGAAAAGTCCTACTGTTTGTAGCAAAGTGTGCAAGATCTCTCTAAATCCCCCTTGAAAAGGGGAACTTTAAGGCGGTTTCCCCCTTTTTAAGGGGGGCTAGGGGGATCTCTGAGTGCTTAACATCACAGGTGATACCTTTTCAAACACCCTCTTAGACAAAAGTTCTACAGATCTACACAAGTTTTCCTCTAGTTTTCTAGAGAGTTTGTGACAGGTCATTGAGCCGTTTGATGACGTGAGCCAGCAGCATCAAGCCTGCATTGCCAACACTCAGAATCAGCACACCCACTACGCCGATCATCCAGTCGTCTTGCAAGATCGACACAATCAAAATCATGATTGAGGTTTTGGTGGCAATGCTGGCAAAAGCTAACATTTTTTGCCAGATATTATCGTCTTGCCATGCTTCATAAAGTGGAATCAGCAACGCCACCAACATGATCAGGAGAATGAGCTTCATGATGGCCCCCCTCGCGTCACGCGATGCACTTCGAACCAGCCCGCTTCGTGATATTTCAGCACAATAGTTTTGGGTGTGAACGTGATCAGAAATATATCCAGAAAAAGCAAGTGGGGCGATCGCCGAGGCTGCACATGCTGCAAAACAATTTCCTCCCGTTTGTGGGGACGGAGAATCATTTCAAGGGCTTCGGCATAGGCTTGAGGAATAGAGGCAAACACCTTGAACAACACCCTCAGCCATTCGCTGAGGCGGTCGTTTCGGCCAGTATCGCCCCGGGGCAACAGCAGCGCCACGGTTACGCCGATCACGATATTTGCCAAGCTCAAATTTGCGGTGAGCAAGAACCAAATTGTGAGCCGTAAGATAAGCTGCCGAGCTAGTTTGCCACCCATGCAAAGACCATCCAGAAGACGAGGATTAACATTAAGCTCATGCCGCCGATTAAATGCTCGAACTTTTCAGCCGTGCGGGGAAGTTTGACATTGGCTTGCCGGAAGATCAGCTTGTGGGCAATCCAGGCAATTCCAATAATGAGCAGCGGCTTCACGACATTTTCGACCGTATATGCTTCGTAGTAGACTGCGTTAGCCAGCACCAATCCACCCAGCAGCACCAGCATCGCCGCCCAAAATCCGGGCTTGAGTGGCTGGCTCTGCGAGTCTGGTGGAAATTGGCGATGGGGCAGGAAGATAAACTTTGCAAAGGCGATCGCCGTTCCGACGGCTGCCAGATTCATGCCAACAACCTGCCACGGCAGTAGGCTCTTCATCGTCAGCACTTTTGCGCCAAAGCCCGACAGCAGCGGAAAGCCAGAGATCGAGAAACTGGCGATCGCCAGCGCAATCCACAGCGACCTGCGAATTGGCACTTGCTGTAGCTCTTTGAAACTGCGACTGGGCAGGTTGCCTGCCAGCAGGAATAAGGACGACTTGACCATTCCGTGCGTCAGCGCGTAGAAGCCACCCACCTCCGGAGCCGCCAGCACAAAGCCCAACTGTGAGATGGTGCTAAATGCCAGCAGCCGCTTGGTGTCTTTTTCAAAGACGGCATAGGCCACGCCCAACAGCGCCGTCCCCACGCCAAACACCCGCACCATCGGATCAATTTCTGGCAGCAGCAGGGCGCAGCGCATCAGGGGATAGATGCCGGCCTTGACTACCACACCCGACAGCAGCGCCGACACGGGCGACTCCGATTCCGAATGAGTGAGCGGCAGCCATAGCCCTGCAACAAACACACCGCCCTTGACCAACAACCCCAGAAAAATCAGGGCGATCGCCTCCAAGGGCGCACGGCTCAACCCCACATAGGCAAAGGAGTGATTCGCTTGGTAGACCAGCACCGCCCCCATCAGATAAAACAGCATCGCCGTATTGCTGACAAAGAGGTAGCGCAGACCCACCCAAATCGAGCAATCGCTCCGGGGATAGGCAACCAGCAAAAATGCCGCAATGCTGATCACCTCCAGCGCCACGTAGAGGCTCATAAAATCGGCACAGGCAAACGCTGCGTTGACACTGCCGTGCAAAATCGTGAGCTGGGTATAAAAAAACGCCGACTTGCCCGTATCCCAGCAGTAGAGAATCACTGCCGCCGTCACCAGAGCATTTGTGAAAATGAAAAAGCCGCTTAGCGGATCGAGCAGCAGCGTCACGCCAAACCGATCCAGCAGCCCCAAACTGAGGGGCACCTCGCGCAGAAACAGCAGCGTGGCATAAACCGCCGAGGCGAGTGCCGCCGCCAGCGCCAGAGGACGGGCCAGACGGGGTATCAGGTACACTGCAAAGCCAGCAAACAGCGGCAATGCCACCCAACCAATGGTCAAACGACTCATCGTGGTGTTGCTAATGCTCAGATCTGTGGCAATCGGGCTGCTAAACGAAAACCCGCTCATCCACCCATTGAACCCTTCTAGGAGGCCGACGAAGTTGGTCATGGCGTGTTCTCCCTTTCAATCTCGTTGGCCTCCAAGATGGGGTTGTCTCGTGCCAGTTTCATGATGCCGACCAACATCAGCGCTTGAATGGAGAACCCAATCACAATCGCAGTCAAAATCACGGCCTGGGGCACGGGGTCGGCATAGGCAATCCCTGCTGCGTTGTCCAGTGCCTCGGTCAGAATCGGCGTTTTCAAGCCCTCTCGCGAAGCAATCAGCACGTAATAGGCAATTACGCCCGTACTCATCACGTCCATCGAGATGATTTTCATCACGAGGTTCTTTTTGAAGACGATGCCAAAGAACCCGCACAGAATGGTGGCGATCACAAAGGCCTCTAACACAGCATCCTCCTTGCCCAAACTAAGACCGACCCCAGGCCCCGCCGTAGCCCAATCCCTTCGGCGATCGCCTCGACCAGTCCTGTATGGCGTGAGCCAAAACTATAGACTTAATTCAATCATCAAATACCCGTTGATAGCAATCATACTATGATTCTCGGATTGGTTTGCCGTGTTTGAGGATATGAACTTTTGACGAAGGCAAAACAGTCTAGCCAGAGCAATCTAGCCAGAGTATTAGTCAAAGGGCTAGTCGAAGGGGTAACTGGAGATGGCTAGCCAATGTTCAGCAACAGCTTGGCAATGTTGAGGTAGATCAAAATCCCCAGGATATCGGCAACTGTGGTGATGAACGGCGATGCCATAAATGCTGGGTCAAAGCCCATTTTGTGGAACAGGTAGGGCAGGAGCGTGCCGACAGTGGCAGCCAGTGCGGCGATCGCAATCAAACTCAGTCCCACGGTCAGCCCAATCTCCACCTTGCCCACAAACACCATCGCAATGCCCAATACCAGCACTGCTAGCACAATCCCCAGCGCGGCCCCAGCAAACAGTTCTCGCAAAATCACCCGTGCAGGTTTCTTGTTTCGCAGCTCGTCGGTACTCAGCCCGCGAATCAGCACGGTTGAAGACTGCGCCCCGATATTGCCGCCCGTGTCGATCAGCAGCGGCGTGAAGAAGGCGAGTTCTACCACGCTGTCCAGCACCTCTTCGTACTGCGACATGATGAACACCGTGGCGATGTTCGTCACCACCAACACCAGCAGCCAAGGCACCCGCCTTTTCAAAATTGACCAGAAACCGCTGTCGAAATAGCTCTCGCCCTCAGCCCGCACGCCGCCGATGGCGTAGATATCTTCGGTCGCTTCCTCTTCCAAGATGTCGATTACGTCATCAACCGTGACCACGCCTAGCAGAATGCCTTCCTGATCCACAATTGGCAGCGCCAGCAGGTCATAGCGCTGAATCAGCCGTGCCACCTCCTCTTGGTCTACATCGGCCCGCGCAAAAATCACATCACGCTCCATCACGTCTTCTACCCGCTGATCTGGCGATGCCAGAATCAGATCGCGCAGGGATACGGTGCCCAGCAGTCGCTTGACTGGGTCGGTGACATAGACGTAGTAGGCGACTTCCTTGTCGCGGGCCAGTTCCCGAATGCGCTCCTGGGCCTGGCTCACGGTCATATCTGCCCGCACCGAAATAAATTCGGGGGTCATCACCCGGCCGGCAGTGTCGGGTTTATAGCCCAGCAGCAGCGCGGTGGCCTGGCGTTCGCTGGGGTCGAGTTGGGCTAGTACCCGCCGCACCAGGTTTGCGGGCATTTCGTCGAACAGGTTGGCCCGATCGTCTGGAGCCATGCTCTCTACGATGTCGATCGCTTCTTGATCGCGAAACTCTTCTAAAAGAGATTGCTGAACATCGCTGTCGAGATATTCATAAACGGCGATCGCCTCTGATTTACTCAACAGGCGAAACGCAAGCATTTGCATCGGCCTCGATAATCCCTGAATCGCTTCGGCAATATCGACAGGAGGAACCGGAACCAGCAGCATTTTTGCGCCTTCGTAGTTTTTTTGCTCCAGCAGTAGTTGGAGCTGATCGCGAACAATGTCACGCAGCTCGCTGCTGGAGGTCGGGTTGGCGGCTTGAGTCATTGCCTTTGTCCTCCTTAGCTTATAAACATCAACAGGTGAAAACCAACAAGACGAGTGGGCTGGTCGAATTAGATGCGGTCGAATCAGGTGCGATCGCCCTCTCCGTTACACTCCCACATTGTTCAACAAATGTTCAACAAAAGCCCCACCCTGACTAGGTTAGTCAAGCGTTGCAGCAAGTTTTCTAAGCGTTTTTCAAGAGTTTTCCGAAAAACCTGGCCATACCCGCCAATCTTTCGCTATACTTGAAAAGGCAACGCGGGATAGAGCAGCCTGGTAGCTCGTCGGGCTCATAACCCGAAGGTCAGTGGTTCAAATCCACTTCCCGCCACCAAATTTGATCCCTGTAATGGGTTTCTAGGTCAGGAGGAGTCAGTGTGAAAGCTGGCTTCTCTTTTTTTCGGATGCTTTTTCGGATGCAAAAATAATCATCTGTTTTGATCAGGACTTCCGCACTTGCGATCAGCTCTTTGGGGTTTGGACAATTTCTTACGGCTGCGCCCGCCCGCGAGATGCGCCCGCGAGAAATTGTCCAACTGCGTAAGTCCTATTCATGACGCAATTTTCCTGCTTTTTGCGATTTTCAGGGGAAAACTGCCTGGTTTTGTAGAGGACTCCGCACTCCCAGCGCCTTCAGCCAGCCCGGTAGAATAGAACAGGTGATGCGAAAGCGGTGAAACGAGCATGGTTCCTAAGATTCGGCGACCGTTGGTGGTGGGGAGTGTGGGGCTGACGGCGAGTGCCTGGTTGCTGCAACTGGGGCATCCCACCGGGGCGCACTGGGGCGAAACGATTGTTTGGGGGGCGATCGCCCTGGGGGGTGGCCTGTGGTGGTTCAGACAACAGCAGCCCGCGCCAGAGTTGGACACCACGGCTCCGCTAGATCGCACCACCGTTGAGCAAGTGCTGAAGGCGCTGGAGCCGCTGCTGGATCAGCTAGAGCGAGAATCGGCAACGACCTCTGGCAGCCCGACCGACAGCACCGTTGCGCTGTCGCTACAACCCGATCCGCGCGATATTGCTCCGCAACACTGGCGCGATCGCCTCGCCCTCCTCAAAACCGAGCTAGACCGTGACGCGCTGAATGTTGCCCTGATCGGCGGCAAGTCCGTTGGCAAAACCACGCTTGCCGAGCGCCTCACTGCCGACTGGCTGCCCAATATGCCCCAAACGGTGACGCTGACCGATACGCCCGCGCTGTTTGATGAGCTAGATGCCGCATCAGAGGTTGCCCTGGCTGCGGCGGCCGATCTGGTGGTCTTCGTCACAGCAGGCGACATCACGGATTCAGAATTTCAAGTATTGAAGGAACTGTCGCGCCAGCAGCAGCGCATCGTGCTGGCGTTTAACAAGCAGGATCAATACCTACCGGGCGATCGCCCGCTGATTCTCCAGCAAATTCGGGAGCGGCTGCTGGGGCAGGTTCCGGTGCAGGAAGTGGTTGCCATTACCGCTGCGCCTGCACCATTAAAAGTGCGTCAGCACCAGGCCGACGGCACGATTCAGGAAACGCTAGAGCAGCCTGCGCCCGATGTCTCCGCGCTGACTGAGCGGCTGACGGGAATCGTCTCAGTGGCGGGGCCGCAGTTGGTGCTGAACACGGTTCTGCGTTGCGCCGCTGCGCTGAAGGCCGAGATTTTGGCAGCGCTGAACCAGTTGCGCCGCGATCGCGCGATGCCCTTGATCGAACAGGCACAGTGGATTGCGGGCGCGGCCGCCTTTGCCACGCCGATGCCCAGCCTAGATTTGCTGGCAACGGGCGCGATTAACGCACAGATGGTGATGGACTTGGGCAAGGTCTATCAGCAGGCGTTTTCGGCAGAGCAGGCGAAGGCGATCGCCACCACGATGGCCGAAGTGATGCTGAAGCTAGGGCTGGTAGAAGTGTCTACCCAGGCGATCGCCCCCCTGCTGAAGAGCCATCTGGCCACCTTTGCTGTAGGCGGGGCGCTGCAAGGCGTGAGTGCGGCGTATCTGACCCGCGTCGCTGGCCTCAGCTTAGTCGCCTACTTTGAAGAGCAAAGTTCCACGGCGGCCCCGGCGGGCGAATTTGCCCTGAAGCGCGATCGCCTGATTCAGGCCATCAAGGCCGTGTTTCAAAACAACCAGCGCACGGACTTTTTGCAAACCCTGGTGCAGCAAGCCGCCAAACAGCTTGCCCCCGCCACCGCGCAGCCCGTCGCGCTGCCCACACCCTTGGCCGCCCCTGTTGCTGAACCCATCAGCACCCAGGCGCAAGGGATTAACTAGCAGGACTGACCCAATCTCGATTGCCTAGCCCTGTCGCAAGCAGCGGATTGCCTCTAGCATTCCCCGCGCCTTGTTCAGGGTTTCTTGATATTCCTTTTCGGGGTCAGAGTCGGCGACGAGGCCTGCGCCTGCCTGCACGCTGACGGTCGAGGAGCCGTCGGGCTGATTGCGAACAACCATTGTGCGGATGGCGATCGCCGTATTCAGTTGCCCCTCAAAGTCATAATAGCCGTAGGCTCCGGAGTAGACCCCGCGACGGTTGCCCTCCAGTTCATGGATAATTTCCATTGCGCGAATCTTGGGTGCGCCGCTGACGGTGCCCGCCGGAAAGCAAGCCTTCAGCAGTTCCCACGCGGTTTTTCCGGGCGCGAGGCAGCCTACCACGTTGCTGACGATATGCATGACGTGGGAATAGCGCTCGATCACCATGAGTTCATCCACGCGCACTGTGCCGCTACTGCACACGCGCCCCAGATCGTTGCGCCCCAGGTCTACTAGCATGACGTGTTCGGCAATTTCCTTCGGGTCTTGCAGCAGATCTTCGGCAAACGCATGATCTTCGGCGGGAGTTTTGCCGCGCGGCCGGGTTCCTGCGATGGGGCGCACCGTGGCAATTCTTCCACCCTCGCCGTTTTCTGCCTTCACCATGACCTCTGGGCTAGAACCAATAATTTGCCAGGTGGGGAAGTGGAAATAGGCCATGTAGGGCGAAGGGTTGATCAGCCGCAGCGAGCGATAGAGCGAGAAGGAATCGCCACGATACTGCGTCGAAAGCCGCTGGGAAATCACCACCTGGAAGATGTCTCCCGCGCGGATGTAGTCCTTTGCTTTGACCACATTGGCGCAGAATTGCTCCTTCGTCGTGTTGCTGCGGTAGTCGGGCGGCAAAGATCCTGCGTCTGCCTTTGCGCCAGCGTCTTTTCTCGGTGGGGTCCATTCCAAAATCGTGTCTTTGCCTGCCAGCGGCAGTTGCAGCTTTTCTACCATCTGCCGGACGCGATCGCCCGCCTGCTCATAGGCCGCTTGCAAATCAGTGGCCGGGTCGCGCAAATCGGCATAGGCGATCGCCCAAATCTTGCGCTGCACTTGGTCAAACACCAGCAGGTGATCGATCTGCATCCACAGCCCGTCCGGCGTGTCGTCTTCCTGGGCAGCAAACACAGGCACCCGTGGCTCGATCCAGTGGATTAGCTCGTAGCCCCAAAAGCCAAACAACCCGCCAATGCCCGGCGGAAGCTGCGGCAGCGTCACTGGGTGATAGGGTTCCAGACAGGCCGACAGCGCTTCAAAGGGATCGCCCTCAAAGACAACCTGAGCGCCATCTCGATGGGTTTGCACAGTACGAGCCCCCCGCGCCTCCAGCACCCACTGCGGGTCGCAGCCCACAAAGCTATAGCGCCCGACGCGATCGCCCCCTTCCACCGACTCTAGCAAGAAGCTGTAGGGCTGCCCCGCACACACCTTAAACCACGCCGACACGGGCGTATCCAGATCGGCGACCCACTCCTGATACACCGGGACAAAGTTGCCCTGAGCGGCGAGTTCGGTGAAGTGCTGAAAATCAGGGAGGATCATTGGGAAAGGAGTGATAAGGGGTTGGGTGAGGAGATTAGAAGCCGGTGAGAGGGCAAGTATGGGGGTGAAGGCGGAACTTCCCCCTGCCGACCACTCCCTAACCTCTGACCCCCCATTCTAAGAGGAAACCCGCAAAAAAAGAGGGCAGACCTGAGCCTGCCCCGTCGCGAAAACCTATAGAGATTAGACAGAAATTAAACCAAGAAGTTTAGACCAGAAATGAGGACAGACCAAGGGCGATCGCCTAGGGATCGAAGGTATTCCGTCCGCTGAACTTGACCGTGGCAGGGTCGGGGTTGCTGCCAATGTTCCGCATCACCGTACCCACCTGCTGGCGGCCTTGGTTCACCTTTTCGGGGAACACACCATCGGCCGGATGGAGGTACTGGATCTCACCGTTGGGATAAACACGATAGATCTTGTAGTCCTCGATCCTGGGCTTGAACTTCGTGCGAAGTTGTCCACCTAGCGCGAGGCACTGCTCCTTGCGGGCCAGATAGAGCAGGTTTTCACCCTGGTTCATAATGGCCGCGCCGCCCGTGGGCATTTCAAAGACCTGCTCTTTGGGGCTGGTCCACGTGATGGCGTATTTTTCTTCAGTATCAGCTTTGCTCAGCAGGCCGCCGGTGCTGCCGCCGAATTTGGGCGTTTGTCCAGTAAGCGTCTCTGTCATGAAAAGTATTTCCCTGAACAGTTTTTACGCATCCTATCACTGGGTTTGAACCCCCGAATCAAATTCTTGAGGAACTGTTACAGTTCTTTAGGCAGAAGGGATTCCGAGGCGATGCCCCCATCCACAGGTGGACATTTAGGGGCAACAGGGGCACGCCTGTCAAGCCTGTTGATCTCCTTAGGACTGACGCAGTTGGACGATTTTTTGCGGGCACAGCCCGCAAAAAATCGTCCAAAACCCAGAAAACCTATCGCAAGTGCGTAAGTCCTGCTCCTGTTGAGCCACAGACTTGGCGGGCTAAAGTTTGGCGGGCTTGGGTAGGGTTGCGTGGGCTAAAGCTCGTCAAATGGTCTTGGTAGAAGCTGGAGCGTCCCCAGCCCAACTTCTTCGGAGGAGAGCGATCGCGCTTCAAAAAAGCCCAGCATGTGTTGCAAAGCCGGGTTGCCGCGAGACTTGCCTGTCAGCCCCATTGCCACGACCAGCCCACACTGTCCCTTGGTCTTTTTGCAGCGCTGATCCCACTTGCGCCGCGCTGCGAGGTGAACCGGGTCTCTATCGCGAAACTCGCCCAGCAAATGCATCTTGCCGTCGTTGGTGTGCAAAATGGCGAGGTCGTAGCGGCTCTGGCTGGAGGGGTCTTCGCCAGGGTTGAAGGAAATGCCTTTCACGCCGCCAAACGCTTGAATTTCCGCCAGCAGTTCATTTGCCTTGGGGCGCGAAGTTTGGATCATGATAACGGGAAACTCGCTGGCTTTGGCAGGGAGTGGGGCGGGGCCAGGCTGGTGATGGGACACCCTCAGGCGCAGGGTTTCAATCAGCGTAGTTGGGATTGCCCCCAGACTGTACATCGCATCTTTGGGCACTAGGTCGTCTAGCAAGATGGGCACTGGCTCCGAATCATCCTCCAAGACCCCTAGCGAGTTGAGATAGTTCATATAGTCGGAAGGGTCACTGCCCGACATTTCCGCCAGTTCTGCGGCTAGATCGGGCAAGGTAGACACTTTGACGGATACTTTTGCTTTGGGATTTTTGGGATCGGGCAGACGATAGCTCTTGGTCAACGCCGGAAAGGTTTCTGGGCTGAGTCGATCGAGGTGCTGCCCAAAAAACTTGTGGAGTGCTTGGAGGGTGAGCAAAACGGCGATCGCCTCTTCGTCGTACAGCACCGACCGCATTCCCTCCAGCGGGTGCAGATTGCCGAAGGTCGGAATCATTTCGCTCATCTCCCCCAACGCTTCCAGGCGCAACTCTGCCAGCTCTTCCGGGTGCAACTCGGGGTCATCCCCGTTGTCCAAAAAATCCTCGTCTGTTGGGTCAAAGGTTAGAAAAAGGCAGTCCTGCTGCAAAAAGGCCTGCTGCAAGTCTCGGGGCGAATCTTCGGCAGCAAGCACCTGCTGGCGAAACTGTTTGAGCGATTCAATAGAGCGATACATCAACACGCCAAACTCCATGCCCATCAGCCCCAAGATGGAAATGTAGAGCGTGCCCACATCGCCGTAGTTTAGCTCGACCGCAAAAATCTTCTCCTCATCTAGGTTTTCCCACGGGGCATCCTGCCAGATTTCTGCTGCTGCTCTTAGCACAGCACGGGCATAGTCCGGGGGCAGCGACGGCGGGCGCTGGCGGGCGGCATCCTGCAAGCCGTAGAAGATTTCGTCGATAATCGGCAACTCAGCGACATATTCCACGGCGATATCTAGGCCTTGCAGCACGCCGCGCAGAAAAAACTGAAGCTCGCGATCGCGCACCAAAATGCGCTGGGGTCTTCCGGGTCGAGCGCTACCGCTGTGGGGATTTTCCATCGCTCGCAGCAGGGTTCGCACGATGGCTTCCGAGCCAGTTTCGTTGGGGACAACATCCATTGCCCGCACGACTTCTTCCACCCCATCCACCCAAAGAATGCAGTCCCCTTGCATATCGTCGGCATCAAGGGTTTCGGCAATCTCTGGCATCAGCGTCCGGCGATCGCCCTCCCACACGCTAGAAAGCTGGGGCAATTTTTGCAGCCGTCGCCGAGTGGATGGAGTCAATGGTGTCATAGTCTAACCAGAGCAAGCCCAGTGGGGCTGGGTAGATAAAGCGATTCTGCAAACTGAATACACCGTCTTTGAGAACTTGGCTATTGAAAGCCTGCTCAACGGCATATGCAGCATATCTAGATGCTAAATGATACTAATCCTAGATGATTCGGCAGACCGAAGAACCCAGGTTTTGTTAGCATAAATTCACGCTCGCAGCGCTAAAACCCACCTGTGAGCCGTTTGCGTGTCTTTCCTCAAGTCTTTCTGGAAACGTTTGAGCAGTTCACTTACCCCGCCAAGGAGAGCTTCAAGCCCATGACCACTCAAGCACCACAATCCCAACAGCGCGGTATCTTGATGACCGACGCAGCGCTTCAGCATGTGCTGCAACTGCGCGAAAAGCAGGGCAAGGATCTTTGTCTGCGGGTGGGCGTGCGTCAGGGCGGCTGCTCTGGCATGTCCTACATGATGGATTTTGAAGATCCCAACAACATCCAGCCCACCGACGAAGTGTTTGACTATGACGGGTTTAAGGTCGTTTGCGACCCCAAGAGTATGCTGTATCTCTACGGACTGGTGCTGGACTATAGCGACGCGATGATTGGCGGCGGCTTCCAGTTCACCAATCCCAACGCCAATCAAACCTGCGGCTGTGGGAAGTCGTTCTCCTAAGTAGTTAGTCCAAAAAGACCAGATCTTAAGCCCTGCGCTGCCCGCTGCGTGGGTGACTCAGGGCTTTTGTTTTATGTTTATTTGTGTCCATCTGCTTAGAAACTATCCGTTGAACCATGACCGAACTGACCGTCGAAGAATTGTTTGAGCAGGGGGTGCAGCGCTATCAGGCCGGTGAAAGCCCAGAAGCTCTGATTCCGCTGTTTAAGGAAGTGTGCGATCGCTCGCCCAAGAGTAGCGCCGCTTGGACCTGCCTCTCGTGGCTATACCTGCTGGACAGCAAGCCCACGCCTGCCCAGAAGGCTGCTCAAAAAGCCGTCAAGCTAAACCCCCAAGACCCACAGGCGCGAGTTAATCTGGCGATCGCCATGCTGGAAACCGCCAGCAAGGGCGTGCGAGAGCATGTGGAAATCGCAGGGCAAATCGTGGCGATCGCCCCCGAACTCAAAGAAGAAGTCGAAGGCAACTTTAAAGAAGGGTTAAGCCGCCGCCCCGAATGGAAGAGCCTAAAGCGCGTCCAGTCGTGGTTGTTCGAGGGCTGAGTTACAACGCTTAATAGTTTGAACTGCTGTACTGCCTCCATTTTCTGCCGGGTTAATATTGCTCAACCCGATAGAGAATGGAGGTTTTGCTGTTTTGGATTGGGGCACTTACACAATCATTTAATTATTTAGAAGACGCAATCTTTCCTCAAGACTTTTAACTATGATTCAGCAAGACGGATGATAAGATTTCATGAAATCGGTGATAAGTTTCGGCTATGACTTATCGCCTACAAAGCATATTCATATTCAAGGAGTTGGCAGCTATGTCGCATGACAATGTCGAAGTAAAGCCGGATACTCGCAATCACAAGGGCTTTTTCATCCAGGAAGGTCAATACAAGTTCATGGGGATTGACCAATCGGGTTGGGCACTGATCTGCGTGGATGACGCGACTTGTCACTACGTAGATCCCGACAGCCTGGAATTGGTAGGCAGCGCCGAGCAATAAGTTCTCTGGGTTGATTGAGCAAGGCTTGCCCAAAGCTTGCCTGAGAGAAGGTGAACTGAGAGAAGGCGAAACGGCGTTCTCTCAATCCTTTCTCAAACGCAATCCTCAGCAGGTGTGTTCAACAGCGAATCCCAAGAACGAATCCCAAGAACGAATCCCAAGATCAATCCTAACTATTCAATTGTTTTGAGATCCGTGTGAAAACTACAAGTGTGAGGCTCGTCTTGCGGCTCCTAGCCAACTGAGACGAGCCTTCTCCTTTTATGGGTTTTATGGGGGCAGTGGGTTATGGGGTATTGGGGCATTCTAAATTTCAAGCAGCCTGCCGCGTCGGGAGGCTATTCTATGATTTAAGCAAGGATAGTCTTAGCAGACGGAGGGGACAGGATGGTTTGACCTTGCCGTTAACCTGGTTGCTCTGACTGACGTGTTTCGTTGATTTGTTGCCAATTGCCTATGCCACTCGACAATTGCCCAAAATGCCAGCATCGGTTGGGGCCGCCGCTGAAGTCCTCGGGTCGTCAAGTTTGCATGAAATGTGGCTGGTCGGACAAGCCGCGCCAGACCGCCGCACATCCGCAAAAATCTGCGCCGCCGCCGCGTGATCTCACACCAGATGAAATTCACAAAATTTTGTCGCAAGCGGCGGCCGTTTCGCTAAACAATATGAAACCAAAGAGCAAACAAGATCCGACGCTCAAAGACGAATAGTTGGAACAGCGCATTTAGCTTTACTTACAGGCGTGTATCCCTTGGGAGGATACTGATACCCTCTCATTGGAGGATGTTAGAGGGTTGCGATTGGGGCTAGGCTGCTATGGCAAGCGATTGCTATGTCGGTTCTAGGTTTGCGATTAGCCAGGTATCTAGCTCAGTGGACTTTTGAGCGAGTGTTTGAGCGCAGTTTGAGGTTTCGGGTTTGAGTTTGGGCGTTTTTTCTGTCCTCTGCGCTTTGAGCGGCGCAGGCCGTTTGGTGAAAAAGTGAAACCCTTAAAACAACTGGTCAGCATTGAGGAGCGGGCGATCGCTCCCCCAAGCCCCACCGATTTGCTGCTGCGAAGGGCCGTTCAGGCGATTGCCTCCTACTTCCATGTCGAGTGTTTACTGTGGACATCTCTAGAGGGCGAACCGGGTGAGTCTCGCGTGTATGGTTCACCGGGGGCAGGGGCCATGCTCCATGATGTGGAGGTTCAGCCTGCTGGGGTAGAGCCTGCTGCCCCTCATCCCGCCGATTGTGATGCTGATTCTGACACTGAGCAGCCCGCGCAGGATGAGGGGGCGATCGCCTGCTATGTGCCGAGGAACTTTCCAGCATGGCTGATTGACCAACTCGACGCGCCCCGGCTGACCCAGCTAGAGACAGGCGACCTGATCGTGCCCATTTTGGCGCAGGCGTTTGATGTGGATGGATTCACCCCAGAAACCTACAGCGGGACTCGCGGCAATCTGCAACTGCTGCTGCAAGTCCGGCGATCGCCCCAAGACTCGATCCTGTCTGACCCAGCCCAAGACGCAGACCTGAGCAGCACTGCTGCGATCGCCCCACCGCTGGGAGACTCTGCCGATGTCAATCCACTGAAGGGCTGGACGGCTCACGACGTTAGCTTGATCAAGCGGCTGGCCAATGAGCTTGGGTTGACATACAGTTCGCTGCTGTGGCGAGAAAAGTTTGAGCGATCGCAGCGACAGATCGCCCTGATGGGCCGGATTGCCCATCTGCTGAATTCTGGTTTGGAAACAGATGACATTTTGCAGCAAATTGCTGCTGAGTTGGGACAGGGGCTAATGGGCGATCGCTGCTTGGTGATGCGGCTCCAGGCGACAGGCGTTGCGCCAGTGGCTCACTGGGAGCGATCGCAAGTGGTGTTGCCTGCGCTAGAACATCTGGAGCGCAGCGAGGTCTGGCAGCCCGTAATCGACACCTTCCTAGACGGCGGAGCGTCTTACTTGACCGTGCGCCCCGATGCCTCCTCCAGCAGTCTGCAACACTGGCTGCAACAGATGGGCGCAACGTCTGCGCTGCTGATCCCAATCCTGATCCAGTCCGATTTCTTTGGGGCCATCTGCCTGCTGGATTACTTCAAAGTCCGGTGGTATGCGCTGGACGAGGTGCAAACCGTGCGGCAGGTGGGCGACCATACGGCGATCGCCCTCGCCAGCGCCCAGCACCACCACGATTCCCATCGGCAAACTGCGGCGCTGCGGCTGCAAGTCATGGTTCCCCAAACGCCCCTGCGCGATTCGCTGACGCAGTTGCTCAACGCCGAAGCCTTTGATCAGGAGCTTCAACAATTGAGTCGGCCAGCGCTGTGGACGGTGCAGCCGCCCTTTAGCCTGATCATTTGCGATATCGACTATTTCAAGCTGATTAACGAGACCTATGGCTACAGCGTCGGCGACCAAATTTTGAGCCAGCTTGCTCAGCGCCTGCGTCGCCAGTTGCGCCAGGGCACGCTGGCCTATCGCTACGGCGGCGAAGAATTTGCCATTATCCTGCCGCGCACCTCGCTGACCGCCGCGCTAGACGTGGCCGAGCGTCTGCTGAATGCGATTCATGGCCACCCGTTTGACACATCGGCGGGGCCGGTTTCGGTCACCGTTAGTTTTGGTGTGGCGCAGCAAGATCCCAGGGGCGATCGCAACGCCCGCAGCGTGCTGCAACGCGCCGAGAAAGCCTTACAAGATGCAAAACGTCAGGGCCGTGACTGTGCCAAAGGGCTGGAATTTGGGCTGGGTGCTTGAAGCTTAAGGGCTGCCGTTCAGTAGGGCCGCCGTTGAGTCAGTCTGCCGTTCAGTAGGGCCGCATTGCAATGCCGCATTGGAATAGAGTTCATGCAAGATGCAGATTCGAGGTGGGGAAATCTCACCGAGAATTTGCATTTGGGAACTGGTCTTGACTATTAATTTTCGTTATATTACTTAATGAAGATATGTATCCGCTTTAATCTCGTTTACCTCCAGTCGCACCCCCTATGAATATAATCCAGCGTGCCACCGGGCTATTGTCCGCCGTCCTTCGTCCAAACCTCACGCCGAACTATCCCTCACAACTTGCCTGGACAGTGCTTCGTGTGATTGCTGGTGTGGTGATGATCCATAACGGACTCGATAAGCTGTCCGACATTCCCAGCTTCGCAGAAGCCTATGTCAAGGTGATTGGGCTGCCATTCCCGATTTTCTTCAGCTACCTTGCCGCCTACACCGAACTGCTGGCATCGCCGCTGGTGGCCTTGGGCCTGTTCACTCGCCCTGCTGCGCTCGGTCTGTTCTCGACGATGCTGGTTGCCATGTATCACCATGTCAAGGTGGCAGGCCTAAGCATTCCCTACCTGGAACTCTCGACGCTCTATGCAGCCGTGTTCCTGTTCTTCACTATCAACGGTGCGGGGCTGTTTTCGGTGGATGCGTTGCTGTCGGGCTGGCTGACGGCAATGTGGGGCGGCACTCCGGCCAAGTCCATTGCAGACCTAGAAAATGCGTACCAGCTTTCTGAAACGGCCTCTGGAAAATAAGGCTGCCGTTAAGCACTCAGACGTTAAGTACGTCAGAAAGTTCTGCCAGAAAGGTCTGCCCGAACAGAGAAAGCGAAAAGATGCGATCGCACTCATGAAAGGCGATCGCATCTTTTACAAGTTTTTTAACAAGTTTCTTACGGGTCAACCTAAAGCGGGTCAAACTGAAGCCGTCAAGCGTCGCAAGTCCTTAATACGCTTCTCCCTTCGAGCGAGCTTTTGCCTTAGCAGCACTCTTCTTCAGCGCGTCTAGACGCAGTTCATAGCGACGGCGCTCCTTTTTGTTCTTGCTTTGCTCCACCAAAATCTTGAGCGCACTGCCTAGGCTCTTGTAGGCATTGGGCAGAGAATAGCCAAAGCGCGTCGCCAGGGCGATCGCCTTTTCATCCGCTTCAATTGCCTCTCGCAGCGTCTTCTCGCCATTGTTGCGGGCATAGAGCCGCCAGCCCGACACGCCGCACAGCCCTAGCGCCAGCAGCAACAGCAGCCCATCTTGAACCCACAGCTCGCCGACCGCACCACCCAGGCCGATGGCCAAAGCCGCCATTTCCCAGCCATCCTTAGGAATAGTGTCGTTTTGGATGCGGGCCACCTCATGCCAGAACAGCAGGTTCCGCTGATCTAGCGCCAGCGCATCCCACTTCGCCAGATCGACTTGAACCTCGACCTGATCTTTGCCAATCTCCTCGCTAGTGATCAGCGGCGGATTGACTCCAGGCGACGCTTCGATCGTTACCCAGCTCCGCAACTCAGGCGGCAGCAGCGATTTCAGTCGGCGCAGTTCGCTTAAATCGGCTCTGGCAGAAGCAGTTGCGTAAGAGGTCATAGGACTTGTCTGGACTTGTCTAAGGAGTATGGTCTAAAGAATATGGTCTAGTTTCTTCTACAGGAAAACCGGGAATCGCCAAGTACGCCACGAATCTGCCGTCACCCAATCCCCCGCAATTCTAAGACAGCACCTTCGTAAAGGTACTTTCATGCAGTATAGCGATCGCCCGCTCCAAATACATAGCCGGATCTCCGAACTTCAATCAGGCGACCAAGCACCCCCAAAAACCTCACTCTCCCCTCTTCGTTCTTCGCTCTTCGTTCTTCGCTCTTCCCTCTTCCCTCTTCTCCCTCTATCCTAGCTCGACCCACACGCGCCTCAACGAAACTCGCGAGTGCCATCACTAAACAGCCCCAGCAGCGGCCCCAAAATCATGCCAAAAACAAAGCCGCCCGCGTGGGCCCAGTAGGCAATGCCGCCCGTTTCCGCCGCCGTGGTCACACTTAGGCTGGCCAGACCAGAGAACGCCTGCATCACAAACCAAAAGCCCAGGAACAGCAGTGCCGGGATTCGGAAGGGAATCAAGATAATCCCTAGGGGCACCAGCGTTAGAATTCGCGCCTTAGGAAATCTCAAGATGTATGCTCCCATCACTCCGGCGATCGCCCCACTCGCGCCCAGCGAGGGAATCTCTGATCCCGACGCAACAAACCATTGGCACAACGCCGCCAGCGCCCCGCAGGCCAGATAAAAAATCAAGAACTTGCCATGCCCCAGCTTGTCTTCAATGTTATTACCGAAGATCCACAAGTAGAGCATATTGCCCGCCAGGTGCAAAAAGCCGCCGTGGAGAAACTGGGAGGTAAACAGCGTCACCCATTCTGGAACCGGGGTAAGAGATTCCACCCCTGCGCCACCTCCAAAACTTGCCGTAAGCTGGCGAGGCACCACTGCCCAAGTTTGTAGAAACCGCTCTAGCTCTGGCTGCGACAGCGAAATCTCATACAAAAAGACCAGAACGTTCGCAATAATCAACCCGTAGGTGACATAGGGGGTGATTCGGGTTGGATTTTCGTCGTTTAAGGGAACCACAGGGAATTTTTCCGGCTAACTTACACCGAGTACTCTACTATAGGGACGCTCAGGGGGGAATATCTATTGCGAACGATATTGCTTAAGGTGCATCAAAACTTGCCGGAGTATTCTCTCCAACAGTTAAAGAACAATTAAGGCTTGTGCCCCAAGAAAGGTCGATGACAACCATCAACCAAGCTGGACTCACAAGCCCTAATTCTGAATCAAGTTTGACTAGACTTTGACTAAAGCAAGCCATGTGTAGACGTGCGTCAAGCGCCACACATTTTGGAGCTACGGGTTGAAGCTACGGGAAGGGAACTAGCCTTCAACCGTGATCTTGCCCACCATGCCAGCCCCCCGGTGAGGAGCGCAATAATAGGTGTAGGTTCCGGCAGGGAAGTCGCTAGAGAAAGTAATCTCGTAGGACTCGCCAGGAGAGAACATTAGCTGATTGTGGCTTAGTTTATCGGCCAAATCTTTGCTAGCGCCGGGAACTTGCTTCTCATCAAACAGAATGTTATGGGGAGGGAGCTTGTTATTCACCCACTTCACGGTATCGCCAGGATGAACGGTGATATTGGCAGGCTCAAACTGGAGCAAGCCGCTATCGGCTCCCATCTTGACGGTGAAGGTTTCAGCCGCAGCGGGAGATACCACTGCTACAAAGCTACCAACCATCAGCACAAGCGCGAAGAGGGCAAGACTTAGACTCCGTGAAATTTGAGCAATCAACTTCATGGTGACCTCGAAAATTTAAGTGTTAAGTCATGACCCACATAGCATTCTAGCCTGAAGCCGTCATCCTGAAGCAATCATAAAGCCCGTTCAAAAACAAAAATCCGTCGCTAGTTTGAGCCTGTGTGGCAATTGCTGCTTCAGGCGATACGGGAATCTGGATTGCTTCGTAGACGGATTTGGGATAGTAGATTTGGGATAACCGTAGCGGCTAGACGCGGAAGGGTGCTTAGCGGGTGGCGAAACGGCGCACCGCAAACAGGCTGCCGAGCAGTCCAACGGAGCTGCCCAGAGCCAGCAATGCTAGCGGCAAGATAAGCGCTTTTTCTGGGCTGAGGCGGAGTCCTTCGGTCAAAAACTGAATAAAGTCTGCCTGTTGGCTGAGCAGTTCATGGATAAAGCCCTGAACGCCTGAAATGAGTCCCCAGGAGGCGATCGCCCCCACCACGCCAAACGCTAGGCCCTGCAAAATAAACGGCAGATAGATCCAGGCAGACGTTGCCCCAACTAACTGCATGACCTCAATCTCGCGGCGGCGAGCCATGACAATCAGACGAATCGTAGTGGTTAGAACGGCGATCGCCGTCAGCGTCAGCACAGTAATAATTCCCGCGCTGATCCAGCCCAAGCCCTGATGCAGTTGAGCAATCCGGCGCACTGCCTCATCGACATACTGCACTGCATCCACCCCCGGCGTTTTCTCTAGCCGCTGCGCCAAGGCTGCCACACTCTCAGAACTCCGCGCCCGCACCTTTAGCTCGTCCACCAGCGGGTTGCCATTTAGCTGCTGCGTCGCGCCGCGAATATCGGAGATGCCCAACTCCTTCACCAACTGCTCCCAGGCTTCCTCCTTAGACACAGCCACCACCTCTGCCACCTCTGGCATTGCCTGCACCTGGGGCGCAAGCGTGCTGGCCTGAACTCCCGACTGGAGGAATACAGACACCTGAAGCTGGCTGCCAAACTGATTGAGCAACCCTTCCAGTTGCCAGGATGCCTGCAAGCTGATGCCAAATAGGAACAGCAACACGGTCATGGTGCTGATAGCGGCCCAGTTCATCCAGCCGCCCCGCCGTAGCCCCAGCAGCGTCTCTCGCAGCAGATAATCCGATTTGGTGAAAAAGCCTAGCATGACGAAATCCCAGGATGTTGCACAAACTCCGATTCAGAAACTTTAGCGCAACAAGCGTGGGATGACGTGTCAAGTTCTGTGATCGGCGGGCGGGCGTGATGGAGGGTCGAAGCAGGGTCTATCAGCCTGTCTCATCCCGCCATCACTGTCCCGCCATCACCCTGCGCTCAGTCCCCCTGCAATCCCATTACGCTGCGATACCGTGCCTCCAGCGCATCCCGCGTTGGGGACTGCCGATCGACAGCCCACTGGCTCCGGGCAAAGAGTTCCTGACGAAGCTGGTGGACATTGACCGTCGTCATGTTGCCGTCAGCAATTACCTGGCGGCCGCCCACCCAGGCGCTATGAACAGCCTGCACCGGGCGACCCAGCACCAGCAGCCCGATGGGGTCGGTGCGCGGCAACAGCGACAGACTGGTGAGGTCATACAGCACCAAATCTGCCAGCTTTCCTACGTCCAGGGAGCCGATCTGGTCTTGCATTCCCAGCCCGGTTGCGCCGCCCAAGGCGGCCATGCTGACGGCCTGACGGGGTGTAATCCAGTGGCGATAGTCAAAGTCGGTGACGTTGTGCAAGATGGAGCCGATTTTGATTGCTTCGAGCAAGTCCTGGGAGTCGTTGCTGGCGGAGCCGTCGCAGCCAAAAGTAACGTTCACCCCGGCCTGCCGATATTTCAAGATTGGCGCAATGCCGCTCCCCAGGCGCAGGTTGCTGAGGGGATTGTGGACAACGGTGGATTGTGTGGCGGCGAGAAGCTGGATGTCGTGGTCGTTGAGCCAGACGCAGTGGGCCAGGGAGGTGCGTGGCCCCAAGAACTCCAGCCGTTTCAGATATTCCACTGCCGTACAGCCGTATTTTTCTTCTGCCAGCAGCTTCTGGGCTTTGCTCTCTAGCAGGTGGGTGTGGCGGCAGAGTCCGTGGCGATCGCTCAGTTCATTGCACCCAGCAAACAGTTCGTCAGAGCAAAGCTGGGGCCCGGTCGGAGCCATCACAATATAGATACCGTCATCGGGACGATGAAACTGGGCGATCGCCTCGCTCATCATCTCTAGCGTTTCTTGGGCTGTGCGGGCATACGGCTCGTAGACCTGGACAGTTCCTCCCGTAGGAATGCTAGAGGGCAGCGACTGATCCTGAATCAGCGGCGCAACAAATGCGCGAATGCCCGCTTCGCGATAGCCCTTCACCGCCGCGCCAATGGTTTCCAGTTCTTGACCCGGCATGATGGTCAGATGATCGACAACGGTGGTGCCCCCAGAGAGCAGGGTTTCCACCGCCGTACCAATGGCGCTCAGGTAGACTTGCTCTGGATCGGCGGGCGCAAAGTCGTAGAGTTCCGCCAGCCATAGCTCCAAGGGATAAGGCAAAATTGCCCCCCGCTGCCACAGTTCCGAGGAGTGGGTATGGGCATTGACAAACCCTGGCAACAGGAGCTTGTCGCGTCCATCCACAACGATTCCCACAGGGTCAAGCTGGGGAGCAATATTCGCAATTCTCCCGCCCTCAATTTGCACATCTACCGTGTCATAGCCCGTTTCACTTGCAATCCATGCCTGCCGAATCGTATAGCCTGTCAATGGTTTAACCCTCAGAATCGCTCTATAACAAAATCCTTGCGCTGGGTGCATCCCACTTTTGTAACCCTCACCCTAAATCCCTCTCCTAAAGCGGGAGAGGGACTTCCAATCCGGCTCCCCTTCTCCGTTTTTGGGAGAAGGGACTGGGGGATGAGGGCAAACTTACAGAACTAGGATGCGCCCCTTGCGCTTGCCTTAGGGTGTGCTTTGCAAAGCTAAAGCCTAAGAGGGTGTTTGAAAAGGTATCGCCTGTAATGTTAAGCACTCAGAGCTCCCCCCTAGAACCCCTTAAAAGGGGGGAAACCGCCTCAAAGTCCCCCTTTTTAAGGGGGATCTTGCACGCTTTGCTACAAACAGTAGGACTTTTCAAACATCCTCTAACAGCCCTTAAAGCCTAACAGCACAATTAGCAAACTGCCGCAACCCTCCTGGGGGGTATCACAAATGGCGTTGAAATAGCATTCACAAAAGCATCCAAGACGTTTCAAAAATGCTGTCCCTGCACAGCAGGATTATGACATTTCTTGACTGCTATCCGCACGCGAGTTCCGTAAAGTACCTATTTCAAGGGATGCTCGTTTTGCGATAGAGTGACCGGATGTTTGTAGGGGAATACAGTTACTTTTAAGTTCCAACTTTCAAGTTGCAAATGGGTATAAACCGTTCAAAATATCCAGTGCTTTGAGTAATTGGTGATTAAAACTAGATTCAGGTCAGATTTAAGTCGGATTTAAGTCAGATTTAATGAATTCTCTGAATTACTGCCTACAAAACTACATTCTGTTTGTCTTTTCATCTACCTGTTCCCAACTATGCTTCAGTACATCACCCTCGACGGTCTACCCTGTGTTGCGCCCTATTGCCATGCGGTACGGGCAGGAGATTTTCTGTTTGTGACGGGGCAACTCGCGGAAGACCCCAAAACTGGCGAGGTCGTGCGTGGCCCCATTGAGGAGCAAGCAGTGCGGGTGATGGAAAATCTGAAGATGGTGCTGGAGGCTTCGGGTAGCAGCTTTAGTCAGGTGGTGATGGCGCGGATTTTTGTCACCGATTTTCGCTTCTACGACGCAGTTAACGATATCTACAAGTCGTACTTTGAATCAGGACGGCTGCCAGGACGCACCACGGTCGGCGTGTCGGCGCTGGCAGATTTTGGCGATGTCGAAATTGATTTGATTGCCTACTGCGGAGAGTAGGCTTTAGGGGCTGAGGATCAGGGATTGGCTCTGGGAACAAAGCCAAGAGAGCCTGTCCCTGGTTTCGCAGTGCAAAATTCCCAATCCCAATCTGAAACTGGCAATCTAGAAATCTAAAATCAGCGTGGCACATTAAGCTTTGTGGTGCAAATCTGCCAATCGCAGAAGTGTCGGTGAATACTGAAGGCGATCGCCTTTTATCGTAGGACTAGTCGATACTGGCTTGTCATAACAACTTTGGACGAGGTTTCCTATGCGATCGCTTGGCACGCCGCCCAACGCTTGGCTTGTCGATGCCCACAATGCTGACCTGACGCGCCCGCCGCTCCCCCCCCGCCCGATCTCGCTCAAAGCAGACACCAAAACGCTGCGGGTCGATCTGGCAAAAGCGGCCATGCTGGTCATCGACATGCAAAACGACTTTTGCCATCCCGACGGCTGGCTAGCACACATCGGCGTAGACGTAACCCCCGCCCGCGCCCCCATCGGCCCGCTGCAAGGCCTACTACCCGTGCTGCGTGGGTTGGACGTGCCTATCCTCTGGATCAACTGGGGCAACCGACCCGACCTGCTCAACATCAGCGCCGGACTGCGCCACGTTTACAACAGTTCCGGCGATGGCGTGGGTCTGGGCGACCCCCTGCCCAAAAACGGCGCACCCGTCCTGCAAAAAGATAGCTGGGCCGCCGCCGTCGTAGACGAACTGGAACAACTGCCGCAAGATATCAAAGTCGATAAGTATCGCATGAGCGGCTTTTGGGACACGCCGCTCGACAGCATTTTGCGAAACCTGGGGCGGACGACCCTGTTCTTTGGCGGAGTCAACGCCGATCAGTGCGTCATGGCCACGCTGCAAGATGCCAACTTTCTTGGCTACGATTGCATTTTGGTTAGCGATTGCACAGCCACCACGTCGCCTGAATACTGCTGGCAAGCCACGGTCTACAACGTGAATCAGTGCTTCGGTTTTGTTACTCACTCTCACGCAATTCTGGATGCCATGAAGTGAGTGATGGAGCAAAAACGAAAAACGAAATTCTTTCCTTTTTCCCTCTTCCCTCCCCCATGACTACCGAAACCTGCGTCATTCCAGTGATCAGAACGCCCAAGGACTATCAGGCGTTTCGCATTAGTCCACAGGATACAAATCGACTGGCGATCGTATTTGACCCCATCAGCGCAAATATGTCGCTGACCTATTGCGTGGAAATTTTTGACGTGGGCGGAAAAACGCCACCCAATCGGCATCAGCTTGCTGTGGAAATGTTTTTTGTATTGAAGGGCCAGGGGCGAGCCACTTGCGACGGCAAGACGGTCGATATTTCAGCAGGAGACAGCATTCTGGTTCCCGCAACGGGCACGCATGAAATTGAAAACACCGGGCCAGGGCGGCTGTATGCACTCTGCATCATGGTGCCCAATGAAGACTTTGCCGAACTGATTCGCAGCGGCATCCCCGCAGAACTAGACGAGGAAGACCTGGCGGTGCTGCGCCGATCAGACGGGCTGCGGGTAGGCTAGGGCCGACATTGCGGTGCGAGCCTTGGCAGGGAAATCTTGCCTCCCAAGCAGCGACAAACCCCTTCACACTCCGTAGCAAAATTTTGCTTGCGCCGATCAGGGGTATCCACTACAATCGTCCATCAAGCTGTAATTTTTCCAAGACGCAGCTTGCTTCACTCCCCGAAAATTTGGCCGGTTCGTCGTTTACGGCATTGGTAGATGTTGGCGCACCTACCAACGCCTGACCCCAGGACAGAGTGAGCTGTCTCAGGGCTTTGCCTATTGTATGGCCGCCTTGAAACCTGCTTTGCGTCGTTTGGGCGGCCATCTTTTCGGGGTTTCCCTACCTCGTTTCCTGGAGGAAACCCCAAATGCTGAAAATTCAATATACCTGGTCGTCTCCACTCTCGGAGGCGACCCAGTTTTCGCTGCCCCCGCTCACCTGCGAACTGCCCCACCGTCGCCGCCTGCGCCACTGCATCATCGGCCTGCCCGAAGACGCACAGATGGCGATTGACCGGCTCCACCTGCTGCGCTATGCCGAACGCTTCGAGTGGACGCACGCCCTGGATTTCCCGCCCCACGGCATCGTCCTCGACGGTCGCCCCGGCGAAGTGCTGCGCTACCTCCATCGTGAAATCCGCAGCAACCCTAGCGCAAACGAGTAAGAACAGATAAGGAGGATTTTGGGTTTTGGATTTTAGCAGGGCATCCCCTCAATCCAAAATCCAAAATCCCCACTCCAAAACTCAACCCGTCCAAACACCCCCAAAGCCCTCTTCTGCACTCACCCATCCAACGGACTCTTTCCCCCCGTCCACCCCGATTCAGTGTACGGGTATAAATTCCTCACGGTCTTTGCCGTGATTCTGAAAACATACGGAAAATGTCGGTTTAATTGCCCTGGGGCGGATATTATACGGCAAGTTTCGGTTTAATTCCCCAACATCCGGAATTAGCCCGACGGTTTCCGTATAACACCCCCAGATGGGCAGTTATCCAGAAACTTTCCGTCTAATAATATTGTTAGCCCTCAGCGCCCTGGTTCTGTCAGCTTCCGGTGGGGGTCAGCGATTCGCCCCCCAAATTGCGAAGGTTCAGTTCTTCGAGGTCTGGGTCAAGCTGCACACTCCCAGCCGCTTTCGGGTCGGCCGCAGAGGTGGAGTAGCGATAGACTTCGGTCGGTGTGCGATTAGAACTGGCGGGTATATACTTGACGGTAAAGGCACGGTGGAGTAGCGATAGACTTCGGTCAGTGTGCAATGCCCCAAAAGGTATCCGGGGGGCGATCGCCCAAAGATGTCGGTACTGCCAGATGAGGGCGATCGCTCAGTGCTAACAACCCCAATGCACACCGGCCGCCAATCAGTTATCGGTTGGAGTCCGAGATTGTCTGCGGCGGGTGATTGGGAACGTTAGCCTGCTGAGTCAACAATAAGGCCACAACCAAAAGCATACCCGTTAGTAGCCAGAACACAGTAGGCAAGAAAACAGCGTGGTAAGGTTACATCTCAAAACTGCTAGTACGGCTACAGTTAGGGATGACAAGATAAAGCTGAGGTGTACAAGATCTCTAAATGTGCATCAATTTAAAGCTGGTGGGTACAATTGCTGTAGGTGAAAGTGCTGAAAACCTGACTGCCTGACACATCTCTGGAAACCCCTGATTTCTTGTAGGGGACGCTGGCCCAAAAGCTCCTCTGACCAAGCCCTCCGGCTCCAACTCAGGAGCTATGGGCTTCGATCCCAAGACAACGAATTTTCTGGGCTTTCGGGACTTGTGTCAGGCAACCAGGGCTCTCGGTCAGTATGACATATACCGCTATCTTTTAGAGGAAATAGCCCCAGACCGTAAGTTGTACGTTGCCGTCAACAAAGTTGCATACAATACCTTTTTTGCTCAGGATGTGACTCAACTCATTCTCAATAAACATCGACTTCCCGTCATTGTTGTAGATATAGAAACGGAGGAAATTTTGCAATGGATAAATTAACGAAGTATCCAAAGTTAATTAAGCGCATTTTGACTGAATACGTGGAGCTGAGTAAACGTCACCCTAACCCAGACATTGAAACGTTTTTGATTGTAGATGAGGCTAAAGCCCACTATATCTGGATGAACCTTGGTTGGCAGAATGGGGAACGTATTACTGGGATGACGGTCTATGTTCGGATTCGGGATGGTAAATTCTGGATCGAAGAGGATTGGACTGAAAACGGTATTGCGACTGATTTAATTCGTGAAGGTGTTCCCAAAGAGGATATTGTACTGGCATTCCATGAGCCTAAGATGAGACAGTATACGGAGTTTGCTGTAGCGTCGTAGTAGTGGCGCAGGCTAACACTGCGTGGCAGCGGACGGGCGAAAGCTGCCGGTGCTAAGTCAAGCCTATCTGCCGCCGCTGCACTTCACCGTTAGACAGCTTTAAGTCTCGGCTGAGGCAGTAGCCGAGACCTTGCTTGTTCGAGGACAACCGTTTAAGCTTTGAGGAGTAAATCCAGGAAAATCACTGTGACGTACAATCGTGGACATTTCTGGCACATGATTTGTACGTTCAGAGGAAAAATATTAGATGTCTGTTAACTTCGATAGCATTATCAACACTTCAAGTTCTGAAGAAGACTTTTTAAAGATTTTTGAAGATGCGTTCTCTCAACAGGATCAGCGATTGCTTGAAGCGCACCGAACAATTCTCACAGCCTGCTACAGAAATCCAGGACTTTCTCCAACCCTAAAAGCCAATACACCAGAAGCGCTAGCCAAGGCTTGGTTAAAGAAATATAACGATAGCTATGAAAATCGAATTTCAAGACGGATCTCACAACTCCCAAGCACAGTTGCCGATCCAATCGTCAGTATAATTATCAAGGCTCGATTGACAGGACTAACAACAGAACATCTTGAGCAAATCAAATATGCCCATAGGCTATCGATGTCTGCCGAAAATATTCAAGGACTACTGCTAGAGGAGTTTTTGGCTGAGCAACTCGCTGACTATGGTTGGTATTGTTGTTGGGGAGAATCTGTTCGGCACGTAGATTTTTGCAATGTTGACGGTTCTCTTTTACAGGTCAAAAACCGTAGCAACTCGGAAAATAGTTCATCTTCTAGAGTCAGAATTAATCAGCCCATTGAAAAATGGCATCGGGTTGATGCCAGAACAGGCTCGTATCAATGGTCTTATTTCAACGACAAGTACAATACGAATCGCTTTTCAGAAGAAAACTTTGTTGCTTTTGTTCAACAAGTTCTAATTGGCAATCCAGATGCCTTAGCCATTGAGGTGGACAATCCTTGGAAGGATTTATCGAATTCATCAAACTAAGCTAAGAGATAGTTGCTTTGTCGAGGAATCTTCAAGACAGCCCATATCACTCATCCAACTAACATCATCGGTTTTATGATAACGAGAATACGGAAAATCTGGATAGGCAATAGGCTGTTCACCCCTTAGATGAGATAGCAACATCTTTGCGATCGCTCTTCCTAGAGAGCAAGGTACAGCATTACCAACTTGACGATATTGATCGAGTAAGGTGCCTGCAATAATCCAATCATCTGGAAGTTCTTGAATACGCTTATATTCTTCAATACTCAGGGGTCTATCCTCTTCTGGATGGGCTAGATCCGTTGCAGGCATCGCTGGATGAGTGACTAAGGTAGGGGCAGGTTTATCCCACGCTAGCCTGCGATAAAAGCCTGTTTTTCCCCCTCCTGCGTGATAAGAAGCGCCTAGTGCCTCTTGATGTAGCTCTTCTGGTAGATCCCGCCAGTATTGTCCGGGTTTCAGCAACCTGTAATACTTAAGCCGTTTTTCAGGAAACTTGACAAAATGATGTCCATCTTTGGGAAGACCTTCTAAGGCTTCTCGTAGACTTTTCCAGGTTGGTAGCCCATATAGACCCTTTTCTGAATGAGTGGGTGTGAGGTAGGGAAGTTTTTCTCCATCACGACTACAAGCAATGACAACTCTTTCCCGTTGTTGTGGCGATCCAAAATTAGCAGCATTGTACAGGTTAAAGGAAATACTGTACCCAGCCTCTCTGAGCCGTTGAGTAATAAACAGCAAGGCACCACCTCTTTGCTCATCCTGAGACAAGGGTGGGAAATTTTTTCCTCGCATTTCGTGAGGTCTATGCTTCAACGGAGCAGATAATAATCCTCGAACATTTTCAATGACTGCAAATCTCGGTTTAAGCTCAGTAATTAAATCAATAAATGTCAAGAAAACATTGCCTCGTTCATCATTAAATCCTTGGCGCTTTCCTGCACTGCTAAAGGCTTGGCACGGTGGTCCGCCAACGATGACATCAATCTCATCGGTTGAACTCAGTCCTGCTTTTTCTCGAATTTCTGTAGCTGAGTAATCCCGAATATCCCCAATCAATGCCATATCGGGTCGATTGATCTCAATTGTTTTTCGAGCGGCTGCATCAATTTCACAAGCAAGTAGCACCTGAATACCTTCTTTTTCTAGTCCCAAGTCCAAACCCATGCAACCAGAAAAAAAACTCAAGGCTTTTAGCTCAGGTTTGCTGAACGAGCGTCGCCCATGATCAGGAACTTTTAAGCTAACATCTTCTCCTTTAATACGGTAGTTCTGAACAGACTCTGATGCCACAATCCACCGACTACTAATCCTCTCCCCGCTGATCTCGCCATACCTGAGTAGCTGACGCACATATTGCTCCGAGCAGTTTAAGATTTCAGAGGTTTCTTTTACAGAGAGGTATTGAGTAGCCATGCTTTCGGGAGCGAAACTAAAACTAGGTACCCATGCTACTTGGATGGTAGCATGCTTGCAAGTGTTGTGAACAAATGTTCTTATCTCGACGTTTTGTCTAAGGTTGGCGTCAGCTGTCAAACACTGCGTTGGTGCGGACGGTACAGAGGTTATTGGTGAGAGTTCAAGATTATCTGCTGCCGCACAACTTCACCGTTAGCCCTCAGCGCCTTGGTTCTGTCAGCTTCCGGTGGGGTCAGCGATTCGCCCCCCAAATTGCGAAGGTTCAGTTCTTCGAGATCTGGGTCAAGCCGTACACTCCCAGCCGCTTTCGGGTCAGCCGCAGAGGTGGAGTAGCGACAGACTCAGGCCAGTGTGTAATGCCCCAAAAGGTATCCGGGGGGCGATCGCCGAAAGATGTCGGTGCTGCCAGATGAGGGCGATCGCCCAAAGGTGCAGGTGTTGGGAGATGAAGGGCGATCGCCCAGAAGTGTCGGTGTTGGGATTGCAATTGTCAGAGGGGCAATCCCACAAGTTTTATGCAGTGCTACGAAGCTGCTGCTCTGTAGCAAATGGTCTTTTTTGGGTTAGGAAGGTGGGATTAGGCGATAAACGTGGTGAAAGAGTGGGAGCGATCGCCCCAAACCCGCTATTTTTAATGAAGGGCTTTCCGGCTCTCACTCCCATCTCCTGACCCCTGATCTTTGAAATATGCCGAACCGCATTCTTGACCTCCTCCGCCAGGGCCAGCCCAACGATGCCGTGAGCGTGCGCGGCTGGGTGCGGACGAAACGTGAACAAAAGGAGTTCACCTTTATCGAGGTGAACGATGGCTCCTCGATGGCGGGGCTGCAAGTGGTGGCAAATCAAGACATGCCGGGATATGCCGAGGCGATCGCCCGCATCAACACGGGTGCAGCGGTGGAAATTTCCGGTGTGCTGGTGGAGTCGCCTGCCAAGGGGCAGCGGATTGAGCTGCGGGCGGAATCGGTTACGGTCTACGGCGAGGCAGACCCGGAAACCTACCCGCTGCAAAAGAAGCGGCACTCGTTTGAGTTTTTGCGGACGATTGCCCACCTGCGATCGCGCACCAATACTCTCGGCGCAGTTTTCCGCGTCCGCAACGCTGCTGCTCAGGCGGTGCATCATTTTTTCCAAGAGCGGGGGTTTCTCTGGGTGCATACGCCGATTATCACCGCGAGCGACTGTGAGGGCGCGGGAGAGTTATTCACCGTCACGAATCTGGATTTGAAAAATCCGCCCAAGACGAAAGAAGGCGAGGTTGATTTTGGGCAAGATTTCTTTGGCAAACGCGCCTATCTCACTGTCTCCGGCCAGCTAGAGGCGGAAATCATGGCGATGGCGTTTTCCAATGTCTATACTTTTGGCCCCACGTTTCGCGCCGAAAATTCCAACACGTCACGCCATTTGGCGGAGTTCTGGATGATTGAGCCAGAGATGGCGTTTTGCGATTTGCTGGGCAATATGGAACTGGCCGAGTCCTTCCTGAAGTCCGTGTTCAAGCATGTGCTAGAGACATGCCCAGAAGATATGGCGTTCTTTAATGAGCGCATTGAAAACACAGTGCTGGAAACGGCCGAGAATATTATTAACAGCGAGTTTGCACGGATCACCTACACAGAGGCGATCGCCCTTCTGGAAAAGAGCGATCGCACCTTTGAGTACCCTGTTTCCTGGGGACTGGACTTGCAATCGGAACATGAGCGTTACCTAGCAGAGGAATTGTTTAAGAAACCGCTGATCGTCACAGATTATCCAGTCGAGATCAAGGCTTTTTACATGCGGCTGAACGACGATGAGAAAACGGTTCGCGCAATGGATGTGCTTGCGCCACGTATTGGAGAAATCATCGGTGGATCACAGCGCGAGGAACGCCTGGATGTCTTGGAAAAACGCATTCAAGACTTAGGAATGCCCATCGAAGATCTCTGGTGGTATCTCGATCTACGACGGTTTGGCACGGTGCCCCATGCGGGCTTTGGGCTTGGGTTCGAGCGTCTGGTGCAATTCATGACGGGAATGCAAAATATCCGCGATGTCATCCCCTTCCCCCGAACGCCGCTCAGCGCTGAATTTTAGGCAGCAAGCGGGTCTGCGAACCGACGTGCGAACCGACGTGCGAACCGACGCGCCAGCCGAAAAGAAAAACCGCCTGCGGGGCTGAATTCACAGGCGGCCATGCAGAGGTTCTCTGCCCGATTTAGGGTGAAGCGGTAGCTCAGACAGGAGAAGCCTCTGACGCTCGGAATGCGGCGAATGTGTCCAGCACGTTTGCTGAGGGAGCCGTCCAGCCGACGATGCCGCCCTGCGCCCGCACCATTTCCAGAGTCGCCTGCTTAAATTCTGGAAAATAGCTCTCGGTGCAATCTTCCACCATCAGGCATTCATAGCCGCGATCGTTGGCTTCGCGCATCGTCGTCTGCACGCACACCTCAGTGGTCACGCCCGTCATCAATAAGTGGGTGATGCCGCGCTCTGCCAAAATTGCGCCCAGCGGTGTCGCGTAAAATGCGCCTTTTCCTGGCTTAGAGATGACGATTTCACCCGGCAGCGGAGCCAAATCGGGAATAATGCCGTTTCCCGGTTCCCCCAGCACGAGAATTCGCCCCATCGGGCCCTCGTCGCCAATTTTCAGTGAGCCTTTGCCCCGATTGAGCTTGGCAGGCGGGCAGTCGGATAGATCGGGCTGATGGCACTCGATCGTGTGGATTACAGGCAAACCCAGTGTCCGAAACGCTGCCAGCAGTTCCTTCAGCGCTGGAACGATTGCCTGGAGTCGCGTTACGTCATTACCTAGCGCATCGCCAAAGCCGCCTGGTTCCATAAAGTCACGCTGCATGTCGATGATGACCAGTGCCAGTTTGCTCAGGTCGTCTGGCAGGGTGTATTCGTAAGGAAGCGCTGTGATGGTTAGATCCATGACTGGTGTTCTCCGGCAGGTCGGTTTTGGGTTTTGAATTTTGGATGCGTGGCTAATGGCCGGCCATGCTGGTGCCGATCGCCCCAAAGTCTGCTTCACTCGTTGGACTGTCGTATACAAACTTGCCGCCGCTGATGACGATGAGGCGATCGCTCAATTTCAGCAGTTCATCCAGATCCTCACTGACCAGCAGCACCGCCACGCCACGGTTTCGGGCATCTACGATCTGAGTGTGGATGAAGTCCACCGCGTTAAAATCCAGACCAAAGCAGGGGTTTGCCGCAATTAGCAGCTTGATGTGATCGGCAGACAATTCTCGTGCCAAAACCACACGCTGCACGTTTCCGCCAGAGAGATTGCCGACGGGCGTTTCGGGTGATGGCGTTTTGACGGAAAACTGGTGAATCAGCCCCACTGCCATGTTCCTAATCGCGTTCAAGATCAGCATGATTCCTTTTGCCTGGGGTGGGCGATCGAACGTTCGCAGAGCCATGTTTTCCGCGACGCTCATATGTGGAACGCAGGCGTTCTTTAGAGGTTCCTCCGGCAAGGCAAAAACCTTGTGTTTGAACATTTCAGCACGGGTCGCGCTGTAGGGTTCACCGTTGACCCAAATCTTGCCAGACGTGGGTTCGCGCTGTCCTGCCAGCACTTCTACTAGTTCCCGCTGACCGTTCCCCGAAATGCCTGCAATGCCGACGATCTCGCCGCTATGAACGGTTAAGTTTATGCCTGAAACGGCCTCTACGCCGTTGTCTTTGTTGGCGTGCAGATCCCGCACTTCCAGCACAGAGACTTTTTCCAAGTCGTCAACTTTGTTAACAGGTGTTGGCTCTTTTTTCTCGCCCATCATCATTTCTGCCATCTCTGGCACGGTCAGATCCTTCACCAGGCCGCTGCCTGCAAACTTGCCCTTGCGTAGGACTGTAATCTCGTCGGTAAAGGCCATCACCTCACGGAATTTGTGCGAAATCATCAGCACGCTCAGCTTGCCATCGGTGACCTGTTCGCGCAGCAGACCCAGGACTTCGTCCGCCTCGGCAGGGGTCAGCACCGAAGTCGGCTCATCTAGAATCAGGATGCGGCTCTTCAGGTAAAGCTGCTTGAGAATTTCCAGTTTTTGTTTTTGTCCGGCGGCAAGTTGGGCGATCGGCACGTCAATCGGCACGCGGAAGGGCGAAGCATCCATAAAGGCTTGAAGCTCCTCTAGTTCATCCTTCCAGTTGATTAGCGCCTTGCTTTCGTAGCGAGACAGAACCAGGTTTTCGGCGACCGTCATGGCAGGAACGGAGGTGAAATGCTGATACACCATGCCGATGCCGTAGTGGTGTGCATCGCGGGGATTGGCGATTTTTACCGGGTTGCTGTCGATCAGCACGGCCCCAGAGGTGGGGGAATAAAAGCCCATGATGCACTTGACCAGGGTGCTTTTGCCCGCGCCGTTTTCGCCCAGCAGCGCGTGAAAGCTGCCAGGTTTTAGGTGCAGCGATACGTTATCCAGCGCGATGAGTGTGCCAAAGTGCTTGGACATGCCTGTGACCTGGAGATCGGGTGGACGCTCGACTTGGAGGGTTGGGCTGGTTGTGGCGATGGAAGTCATGAGGGGTGATGGAGTTAGAGGTTAACCAAGGTCGAAGATAGGGCTGTTTGAGATGCGATATGCAGAGCAAATGTATTGATTAATGAATCTACCAATGAATCTACTGATGAATCTGCTGATGATTCAGACGTTATGGAGCGATCGCCTCGATGAAGGAACGTGAATCGGATACTGCGCCGAACACGCCGCCCTGCATTTTGATCATCTTGAGGGCGGCCAGATGATTGCCATAATCCGTTGCAGCAGTACAGTCCGAGAGAAGCAGACACTCATAGCCGCGATCGTTTGCATCCCGCATGGTGGTATGCACACAGACATCAGTGGTGACTCCGACAAGGATGATATTTTGAATACGATTGCGCTGTAGCACAAGATCTAGATCGGTTGCGTAGAAGGAACCCTTGCCGGGTTTGTCGATTACCACTTCGCCAGGTAGTGGGGCCAGTTCGGGGATGATTTCCCAGCCGGGTTCGCCGCGCACCAGAATCTTGCCGCAGGGCCCCGGATCGCCAATGCCTGCCCCAATTTGGCGCGATCGCCACTGTTTGTTTTCTGGCAAATCCGACAGGTCAGGGCGATGTCCCTCGCGGGTGTGCATGACGTGATAGCCCTGCGCCCGTGCGGCCGCCAGCACGGACTGAATTGGCTCGATCGGCGCACGAGTCAGCGACAGGTCATAGCCCATCTTGTCTACATAGCCGCCTGGGCCACAAAAGTCGATCTGCATATCAATTACCAGCACAGCCGTATTGCCGGGATGCAGTTCGCCGTTAAATGGGTAGGGATAGGGATCGGCCTCTACAAATCGTCCCATCATCAACCTCCTGAATCAGCTATCGGTTCCAAGCGCACCGGGAACGCCGTTGAGCGTGCGCTTGGGCGAGCAGGTAAAAATCATGATCAGCAGCGTCAGCACGTAGGGCGCAGCGTTGAACAAGTAATAGCCTTCCTTAATGCCAACGGATTGCAGGGCGGGGCCGAGGGCCTGTGCGCCGCCGAAAAGCAGCGATGCCCAGAGGCACATAATCGGGTTCCAGCGGGCAAAGATGACTAGCGCCACTGCCATCAATCCCTGACCACTGGAGATACGCTCTGTCCATAGGCCGGGATAATACAGCGACAGGGCCGCGCCGCCGATGCCCGCTAGGAAACTTCCGGCAATGACGCTGAGCATCCGCACTTTGAAAATCGACACGCCCATTGCACGAGCGGCTTCGGGGCTGTCGCCTACGGCGCGGACGAAGAGTCCCCAGCGGGTGGAACGGAAAAACCAGGCCATCAGAGGGGCGATCGCCAGCCCTATTAAAAACAGCGGACTGATTTGCAGCGCGGCTTGCAGGGCGGGAACCTGGCTCCAGTTACCCAGGTCAATCGTCGGCAGTTGGGGAGCCTTGGGCTGAATAAAAGGCTTGCCAAAAAAGAACGCCACACCGCTGCCAAAAATAATCATGGCGATGCCCACCGCCACATCATTGACGCGAAACTGCTGCGATAGCCAGCCGTGAATTGCGCCGAGGGCGGCTCCGGCGATACCCGCCGCAATTACACCCAGCCACGGCGACCCGGTAAGATAAGAAATCGCATAGGCAGCCATCGCGCCCGTCAGCAGCGTCCCTTCCAGACCCAGGTTGATTTTGCCGCTCTTTTCCGTCAGGCACTCGCCCAGGCTAACGAACAGAAAGGGTGTGCCGCCGCGCATGGTTCCCGCAATGATTGCTAGGGGAACACCAAGCCAGCCAATTGCTTGTGAGGGTTCTGACATAGGGGTAATGATGAGGGATGAATCAGAGATTTCTAGTGGGTGAAATGACCTTGTGAAATCAAGGAAGAGATGCTTGGAAGACGAATGGTAGGAACGAATAAGGAACGTTAGAGTGATACAGAGATGAACCTACTTTGCTCAATAAAGCACCCATTCATGCCTCATCCTTCTGCCTTCATCCTTCCTCATCACACCGTCATAACTGGTTCCTGCCCCGGACTCGGCGGCGGCGGCGCGGGGGGTTCGATAACGATGGGCTTTTCTTTGAAGAGGCCGAACTTGCCGTAGAGCGAGTCGCTATAGAGCACCATCAAGAAGACGAGTCCCTGGAAGATCAGCACGGTGGCATCGGGCAGTCCGTGGGCCCGCTGGAGGATGCCGCCGCTGGCGAGGATGCCGCCGACGAGCAGGGAGATCAGCACAGCGGCGAGGGGGTTGTGGCGGGCGGCAAAGGCGACGAGGATGCCACCGTAGCCGTAGCCAACATTCAGCGATTCATTGGCAGAACCCTGCACAGCGGCCACCTCCACCATGCCCGCCAAACCCGCGCAGGAACCTGCCAGAAAGCAGATCATCACCGTCAGCCTGCCAACGGGTAGCCCCGCAATTTTGGCGGCGCGGATGTTGCCACCAGCGGTGCGGGCGGCGAAGCCAAAGGTGGTGCGCTGCATCAGGAAATAGGCGATGACGCAGGCGATCAGCCCATACAGCAAGCCCCAGTGAACCCGCGTGCCAGGAATGTCGCCCAGCATATTAATCTCCGCCAGCGGGAAGGTCGATGGCTTATTGAGCGAACTGGGATCGCGCATGGGGCCGCCAACGAGGTGATTCAGCAGGGCGATCGCCACGTAGTTCAACAGCAGGCTGCTAATTGTCTCATTCACGCCGCGATAGTGCCGCAGCCATCCCGCCGCGCCGATCCAGATGCCACCCATCACCATCCCGGCGATCGCCATTGCGATCTGCACCATCAAAGGAGGGAAAGCCGTTCCCATAGCGAGACCCATCGAAACGGCTGCCAGTCCACCAACCACCAGTGCGCCTTCGTTGCCAATGATCACCAGCCCCAGTCGGGCGGGCAGCGCCGTACACAGGGCCGACAGCATCAGCGGAGCCGCCCGCACCAGCGTATTTTGGAAGGTGCTCCACTTGCCAAAGGCAGCCTTCCAGATCGAGGCATACACCGCGAAGGGGTTCGTTCCCACCAGCGCACAAAAAATTCCAAACAGCAAGATTCCGGCCAGAATGGCCCCAAACGACAGACAGAGAGATTCCAGCGTCCTGCGCCAGGTTTGTGAAAGCGCCATTGTTCTCTAGCCTCCCACCGACCCGATTACGCCTTCTACCAGATAATCCATCTGCTCCAGCTTGGGATCTTTTTGCTCCAGCTTTTCGTTCGCCCCGACCACCACACCGCCCTTGTTGTCCTTCACTTCGCCGGAATAGATGACGAGGCTGCCGTCCATCAGCGTGGCTTTGGCTGCGTCCGCAGCGGCCTTGGCTTCGGCGCTGACTGCCGGGCCGTAGTCCGATACCTTACAGAAGCCGTCCTGCAAGCCGCCGCGCAGGATGTGGTCAATTGTGCCGTCTTGCAGCGACTTGCCCGCGTAGATGTCTTCGGCAATTTTGGAGTAGATATTCGTCCAGTCCCACTCGGCTCCGGTGAGGTAGCCCTTAGGAGCCAGGGCCGCTTGGTTGGCATGATAGCCTGTGCAAAAAATGCCGCGCCGTTCCGCTGTTTCCATCACCACCTTCGGACTGTCCACATGGCAGGTGACAACATCAATGCCCTGATCCACCATGCTGTTGGTGGCTTCTGCCTCTTTGATCGGCTCCGCCCAGTTTCCGGTGAAGAGAACCTGAGTTGTGGCATCGGGGCGGACGCTGCGAGCGCCAAGGGTATAGCTGTTGACGTTGCGAAGCACCTGGGGGATTGGTTTCGCGGCCACAAAGCCCAGCTTGCCGCTCTTGGACGTGAGGGCTGCGACGATGCCCGCAACGTATTGCGCCTCGTCGATATAGCCAAAGTAGCTGCCAATATTTTTTGGCGTTTTGCCTTCCTGGTACAGTCCGCCCGCGTGGAAAAATTGGACATCGGGATATTCTTCCGCCAGCTTCAGGATGTGCGGGTCAAAGTAGCCGAACGAGGTGGGGAAGATGGCTTTTGCGCCGTCGATGTCGATCATGCTCCGCATGGATTCGGCAACGGCGGTGGTTTCGGGCACGTTTGCCTCTTCCACCAGCTTCACCCAGTTGAACTTGGCTGCCATGCCCGCTGCGCCCTCGGCGTGGGCCTGGTTGTAGCCGTAGTCGTCCTTCGGCCCGACGTAGATAAAGCCGATGGTGAGCGGGTCGCCGCTGCCTGATGCGCCTCCTTCGGCGGCGGCATCTGTTCCGCCTGTGCCAGAAGGACTGCACGCTGTTCCCAACTTCGCCGTGAGACCAAAAGCGCTGGTGGCCAGCAGCCCTCGAATCACCTGCCGACGAGACACGTTCAAAATTCGTTTCCTGCCCATCTCTTTGCTCACAGTGCTAGCTCCCTTAGCGACAAAACCTGGTGACGAAACCTCTGCGGTGAAATCCCAATCTCAAAAATCTCGAAACTCTTGAAACTCTGAATCCCCAGATTGCGGCGGCTCGAAAAACCCTGAAGCCGTCCTGACTGGGGCGATTAGAAGTTAGACCAAAGCCTATCAAAGCCGCGCCGGAAACGGGGTTCTAAAAGGTGTGGGAAAGGTTCGCAAAAGGTTCGATCTGAGTCAAACAGAATGTGCCTTGGGCTACAAAGGGCGATCGCCCAAACCGTTAGCATCGCTGATACGCAGTGGGGAGCCGCAGTGGGGAGCCGCAATGGGGAGCAATGAGCGCGATCGCCCTGATAGCGGGCAATTTCGATAGGACTTACGCAGTTGGACGCTTTCTCTCGCGCGCAGCCCGCAAGCAAGCGTCCAAAACCCAGAAAACTTATCGCAAGGTAAGTCCTGTTTGAGTCTTTTTTGTAAACAGTTATGAACTCCGAAGAAGCCCTAGCCATAGTTGAGTTCGCCCTGCGGGACAATCGCCTCAGCAAGCTGCAACGTGCGGTATTTTGTCAGGCATGGGAGGAGCAATCTTATCTAGAAATTGCTCGTCGCTATGGCTATGAGTTGGGCTATGTGAAACAGACGGGTTCCCAACTCTGGCAACTGCTGTCGGATACGTTCCAGGAAAAGGTCACCAAGCACAATTTGCAGGTCGTGCTGAAGCGGCAGGCTCCACGGGTCAAAGCCACGGGTTCAGACCCAGAGCGATTAGAACCCGTTGCTTTAGAACCCATAATTTCAGAGCCGCCGGCTGTGCTGGAGCAGCGTGCCGAACCCAGCGCAAATCGAGAGACGCTGCTGAGAAATTCTGCTCTGCTGTTGTCTGCTCCGGTCGCCACCTTGCCCGAAACCCGCGTGGCGATCGCCCCTCCCGTTCCCGCGGCTGCTTCCCTCCCTGCGCCCGTGGCCGACTGGGGCGATGCGGTCGATCTGCCTGCCTTCTATGGTCGCGATGCCGAGTTGCAGCAGGTCGCAGACTGGATTTTGGGCGATCGCTGTCGGCTGATCCTGATTTTGGGCATGGGGGGCATCGGCAAAACCACGCTGTCCGTCAAGCTGGCAAAACGGCTATCGGAGCGGCAAACCGCTGAACCGGGCAGATGCGATGCACCGTTTCAGTTCACCCTCTGGCGATCGCTCCGCAATGCGCCGCCTGTCCTGGAACTGCTGGCAGATCTCATTCAGGTTCTCTCCCATCGCCGGGATGCCGACCTGCCCGACTCGCTGGATGGGCGCATCCGTCGCCTGCTGGACTATTTGCGGCAGCACCGCTGTCTGATCGTTCTGGATAACGGCGAAACGGTGATGCGCCAGGGCGATCGCGGCGGCGGCTACTTACCTGGCTACGAGGGCTATGGTCAACTCCTGCAAGCCCTGGGCGAAGCAGAACACCAGAGTACCGTCCTCCTCACCAGCCGCGAAAAGCCGGGAAACCTGGCGGTGCGTGAAGGGTCGCATCTCCCGATTCGCTCGCTGCGGCTGTCGGGCTTGCCGCCAAACATTGGGCAGGAACTCTTTGCGCTGAAGGGCGAATTTAGCGGCACGGATGCCGAATGGCAAACGCTGGTAAGCCACTATGCGGGCAATCCTCTGGCGCTGCAAATGGTTGCCTCGGTGATTCAGGATCTCTTCGACGGGCAACTTACAGACTTTCTGGACTGTCTGGAAACAGGAACCTCGGTCTTTGGCGATATCCGCGATCTATTGGCGCAGCAGGTAAACCGCCTCTCGCTGCTGGAGCAACAGGTGATGGACTGGCTGGCGATCGCCCGCAAGCCTGTAACCCTCTCCAACCTGCGATCGTGGCTGGTGCCGCCTGTGGCGCTGGGGGCGCTGCTGGAGGCGATTTGTTCCCTGGAGCGGCGCTGTTTGATTGAGAAAACCGCACCCCGTCTCACTGAAAAATCGCAGGCAAGGTTCACGCTCCAGCCTGCCGTGATGGAGTATGTGACGGAACAACTTATTGAACGGCTTCAGCAGGAGATTGGTCACGTTGGTGCTGCTCAAGCTGAATGTGCGAGTGGCCCTTCTGTGATTTCAAGCAACCTGCTGCATACCCACGCAGTCCTCCAGCCCCAGGCAAAGGATTACATCCGCGAAACGCAGACTCGCATGATCCTTGCGCCCCTGGCAAAGCGCCTGCTGGAAAACCAGACCCAGACCCAGCTAGAAGAACGAGTGCGATCGCACCTCCAGCACCTCCGCTGCACGTCTCAAGCTCGGTCTGGCTATACGGCAGGAACCCTGCTGAACCTGTTAGTGCAACTGGGTACAGACCTGACGGGTTGGGACTTTTCGGAACTCGCCGTGTGGAATGCGTATCTGCGCGGTGTGAATCTGCATCGGGTGAATTTCACCGGGGCGAATCTGGTGCGATCGGGCTTTACCGAAACCTTTAGCCAAATTTTGGCGATCGCCTTCAGTCCCGATGGCAAGCTGCTGGCCACGGGCGATATAAACCACGAAATCCACCTCTGGCAAGTGTCAGATGGGAAACAACTGCTCAGCTTGCGGGTTGATGAAGGCTGGGTCTGGTCGGTGGCGTTTTCGCCGGACGGACGCACCCTCGCTAGCAGCGCCAACCGCAGCGTTCACCTGTGGGATTTGCAAACCGGGGCCTGCCTGAAAACGCTGCCCGGATATAGCGATCGCGTCTTTTCGGTGGCGTTTTCGCCGGATGGACAATACCTGGCGACGGGCAGCGAAGACCACTGGGTGCGCGTCTGGAATGTGCGATCGGGAACCCTGCTGCATTCTCTGGCGGGCCATACCCATGAAGTTCGCTCCGTTGCCTTTTCGCCTGCCCCGCTGCGGCAGGGGCCGACCGCGAAGTGTGTATCCAAATCTTCTGCCTTTCTGCTGGCCAGCGCCAGCTACGACGGAACGGTGCGCCTGTGGAATGTCAGCAGCGGTGCGTGCCTTGCCACCCTGAAGCATCCAGATCCCCCTGCAACAGGGGCGCTACCCTGGGTCTGGTCAGTGGCGTTTTCACCCGACGGCCACACCCTTGCCAGCGGCAATGACGACGGCACGGTGTGCTTGTGGACGGTGGAATCGGCCGGATCTTCGAGGGCTGTAATCCCGACCACGCACCCCCCCCTGCAAGGCTCTCGGCAACCCGTGCGGGCGATCGCCTTTAGCCCCGATGGGCGCACCCTCGCCAGCGGCAGCGATGACGGCAGTCTGCGCCTATGGGACTATCGTCAGGGCGATTGTCGGCGTGTGCTGACTGGGCATCGAAGCTGGATTGCGGCGATCGCCTTCAGTCCAGACAGCGGCATTCTCGCCAGCGGCAGCGAAGACCAGTCTGTGCGCCTGTGGGACGGGCGGGGTCTGTGTTTGCGGACGCTCCAGGGCTACAGCAACGGCGTGTGGTCGGTGGCGTTTTCTCCTGATGGGCGCATTCTTGCCAGCGGCAGCCAAGATCGCACCCTGCGGTTGTGGGATCGGCAGTCGGGACAACTCCTCGGCAGCTTGCAGGGCCACACGCGCTGGATTTGGTCGGTGGCGTTTCACCCAAAGCAGCCCCTCCTAGCCAGCGGCAGCGAAGACCACAGCATCAAGGTGTGGAATGTTCAGACGCAACGCCTGCTGCAAACCCTGGAGGGACACCGCGACGCAGTGATTTCGGTGCTGTACAGCCCCACTGGGGAAACGCTGCTTAGCGGCAGTCTTGACGGCACAATCAAGCTCTGGGATGCCCCAATAGGGTTGTGTCGTCGCACGCTGGCTGTCCACGAGGGCGGCGTATGGTGTCTGGCGCTGAGTGTCGACGGTCGCCTGCTGGCCAGCGGCAGCCAGGATCAGACCCTGCGCCTGTGGCATGTAGAGAATGGAAGCTGTTTGCAAACGCTAACGGGGCACACGAGCTGGATTCGGGCGATCGCCCTCAGCCCCGATGGACAACTCCTGGCGAGCGGCAGCGCCGACGGCGTGATCAAGCTCTGGCGTGTGCAGGATGGAGTCTGTGTTGCCACCCTCAAGGCGCACCGGGGGCCCGTGCTGGCGATCGCCTTTCACCCCAGCGGCAACCACTTCGCCAGTTGCAGCACCGACACCACCCTCAAGCTCTGGGATTCTGGTGCTGCCACCTGCCTGCACACGCTCCACGGACACCACCGCTGGGTGCGCTTCCTGGCCTACAGCCCCGATGGCAACACCCTGGCAAGCTGCGGGCAGGATGAAACAATCCGCCTCTGGGAGTTGGGATTTGAGGATCAGGGGTGTTGCGGGGAAGGCACGTCCTTAAGCGCTTGTCCGCCAGCCTCGCACCTGCGGCAACCCGAAGCTTCCTGGGTGCTGCGCGTGCCGCGACCCTACGAAGGAATGGCGATCGCCCAAGTCACAGGACTCACCGACGCACAGCGGGCCACCCTGCGGATGCTGGGCGCGGTAGAGTGATGCCGTGCTGAAGTGATGCCGGGTAAGTGACACCGGGTTGCAGTGATACTGTGCTGAAGTGATGCCGGGTTGAAGCGCCAGTCATAGCAACAACTGCAAAAACTTCAAATCTAGCCAGCGATCGAACTTGTAGCCCACCTGTCGCAGATGCCCGACTTCTGCATAGCCAAAGCGCTGGTGCAGGCGCAGGCTGGCGGCGTTGTCGGCATCAATTCCCGCAATTAGGGTGTGCAGACTGCGAGCTTTGGCCGCTTCGATGAGGGGCGCAAGGAGGCGCTGACCAATGCCGAGACCGCGGGCAGGGGCTGCGACGTAGACTGAGCTTTCGGCGGTGTAGCGATAGGCGGCCCAGGCGCGGAAGGGACCGAGGGCAGCGTAGCCCAGAATCTCGGCATCATCGGTTGCGGCATCATCGGTTGCGGCATCATCGGTTGCGGCTGATGCGGCTGCGGCATTAACGGCAACGAGAATGGGATAGCCCTCTGTTTGGCGGGCGGCAAACCAGGACTGACGCATTTCCAGCGTATGTGGCTCGTAGTCGTAAACCGCAGTCGTGTGCAGGATCGCGTCGTTATAGATTGTCAAGATGCCAGGTACGTCGGCCTCAGTGGCAGGGCGAATGTGCAGGTTGTCTAGCGGCGAGTCGGTCGGTGTTTGTGGGATCATGCAGTCATTCCCCTTTGCAAAACTGCTTTATCCTACGATGCACTCGATGTCTCAACTGCCTCATATCCACCCAACGGAACTTGCCGAACGGCTGGCGCAGGGAGCGCGGCTGCAACTGGTGGACGTGCGCGAACCGGAGGAACTGGCGATCGCCCAGGTAGACGGCTTCATCAACCTGCCGCTGAGTCAGTATGGCGAATGGTCAACCGATATCCACAGCCGCTTAGATCCGGAGGCAGAAACCATCGTTATGTGTCACCACGGGATGCGGTCGGCGCAGATGTGCGGCTGGCTGCTGTCGCAGGGCTTTCAGAATGTCAAAAATCTAACGGGTGGAATCGAAGCCTATGCGATTGCCGTTGACCCCACCATTCCCCGCTATTAACGCTATTAGAGCTATTAGCGCTATTAAAAAGAGTCAGATGGGCGACACATAGAAAATTCCCTCTGCAAGTTTCTATCATGCTGTCTCGCAGCAATTGATACTGCATGGTTGGTATCTTTGCTGAGAAGTGAATGTCGCCTAAACCTTGGGACAGCGGGGGGCGCTGTCCTATGGTTGCCGATGCCCAAGGAAAAATCTCCAACCCTGAAGCTGGGCCTTTGAAATGAAGGGACTGGGGGTGATTTTGAATTTTGGATTTTGGATTGCCAATTCACCGATTTATCGGGCGTGGGGCGATTTCCAGGGGGATGTTGTTTGGCGGAATGGAGAGAAGCCGTTATCTCTAAAATGATCCGGTTTTGACAAACAGCGGTGCGGATGAAAAAGAAATGCGAATTGGGCCCCAGGGTTGTGCAGATTGAAAATCCGTCCATCTGGCCAATTGTGCCAGGGGCGATCGCGGTAGATTTAGGCTGCGAAGGCGACAGTCGTTGCTATACAAGGACTTTGAAGCCAGTGCGATCGCTGCCCTTTACACCGCTTTGCCTGTGGAACCCTGCACTCCTGACCCAAGCCAAAGCAACTTTTGCAACTCCGGTAGGAACATCACCGATATGCAAGCGTCATCTAGAAGTGTCATCTCCCAAAGCCAAGCGTTGCCCATGAGCGAGTCTATGTCTGCGTCCTGGTCTGCCGTTGGGGCATCTGCGCCCCAGGCCAAGGTTCCGGCAGAGTCTCTGTCGAACTACGATTTGATTCTGCAATGTCAGGCAGGGCTACGGCCAAGCAAGACGGCGTTTGCGGAATTAATTCGGCGCTATCAGTCTCATGTGGACAAGGTGTTGTATCACCTTGCGCCCGACTGGTCAGACCGGGCCGATTTGGCGCAGGAGGTGTGGATTCGGGTCTATCGCAACGTTAGTCGGTTGCAAGAGCCAGAAAAGTTTCGGGGCTGGCTCAGCCGAATTGCCACCAACCTGTTTTATGACGAACTGCGGAAGCGGAAGCGGGTCGATAGCCCTCTCTCGCTAGACGCACCGCGCACGCTAGACGATGGCGAGATGGATTGGGAGCTTGCGTCGGACGGGCCAGGGCCCTCCGAAGATTTGGTTACACGCGAGTTCTATGACCAATTGCGGGCAGCGATCGCCGATTTGCCAGAAGTCTTCCGCACCACAATCGTGCTGAGGGAAATTGAAGGCATGGCCTACGAAGAAATCGCTGAAATTACGGGTGTGTCTCTGGGCACGGTGAAGTCTAGAATTGCCAGAGCGCGTCAGCGGCTTCAGTATCAGCTCCAGACCTATCTGGACAGCTGAGGGATATCTCTCCACCCGTGTTGTGGAGGATTGAGGGAAACAATGGGCGATCGCGTCGAAGTTCTGGTTCGGCATGTAGTGTGTGCAACTAGAGGCTGAGGCTGGTTTTACTATATTTCCCTTATGATTCCCCTTATGATCTGAGTAAGGTCTGAACTCAATGTTGGAACTCTATCCTCTCGCGATTGTGCATAACCTTTGCACACTAGCCCTGTGCATTGACTCATCGGTTTAGCGGTTTGCTCTCGATTCTGAGTCCTTGATTGATTTGACCATGATGCCTGATATTAACGACGGTAAAACTCCCCGGCAGCGTGCCTCTCGCCCTGCCTCTGGGAGCGGTCTGCCCCCAGAATGGGCGCATCGTTCACCTGTAGAGCCGATTGACCATTTGAAGCGCGATCGCTTTGAGTTATTGAGCGCCTATCTAGATGGCGAAGTCTCTGCGAGCGATCGCCGCCAGATTGAGGCATGGCTTGCCAGCGACGCTTCTGCACAACAGCTTTATGCTCGCCTCCTCAAGCTGCGTCAAGGGTTGCATGGGCTACGCACCCTCCCTGTTCCTGCCGAGCGCCCCGTCGAACAGACGGTCAGCCAGGTGATGAAGCGGCTGGAGCGTAAGCCAAAGCGTACTGTGGCCTGGGGCGGCATGGCGGCGGCAGCAGCGCTGTTTGCAGGCGCAGTGACGACGGTGGTGGCTCCGAGCTATCTTTCCCCGCATGTCAACGTGATTTCCCAGTCCGATTCTCAACTGATGATCGCGCTGGATCGTCCAGTCATTGACATTCCCGACATTGCCTATCCGAGTGCTGTGCCTCCGAGGACGACGGCCGTTCCCGTTCCCGACGTGGTTCCTGTTGCACCGTCTAACGGCGGGCAGCCTATCACGCCCTAAAGAGGCTCCAGCAAAATAAATCTATAGCAAATAAATCTATAACAAGGTGCATGGGCTGCGTTTGGCTCATGCACCTTGCTGCTCATGCACCTTGCTATGTATATCTCTGCTCTGCATATCTCCCAGGTCAGATTCATTCAACCCGCACCCTGCTGCCAGATTGATCGGTGTGGACGTGATATTTCCCTTGAGGTGTGGAAACTGTGACCCTATAGCCAGGAGTCATGACCTCAGCACAAACCTCGTCAGGTTCTGCGGCACCCAGGCAAGCATTATTCCAGGTTTGGGGGCTGACGTTGCTCAGCGTCATTTGCGCTGTTGAAAGACCCGTTTTCTCCGCTAGCGTGGTCTTGATGCGGGCTGCGACTTCTGCCGGGAGCGGTGTGGATGTTCCAAAGGAGCGAGAGGGGGATGATGGGAGATGAGAGGAGTCCTGACGGGTGGTGGTGTGTACGCTGGAAGACTCTGGGCCAGAGGCAGCCGTTGCGCTGCACCCGGTTAATAAGCCGACCAAAAAAAGCAGGGCGATCGCCCTGAGCCACCGCTTCCAACCTGCGTCAATCGTCCACACCACATCCTTGAACATCATAAATTTGAAGGTCTATTCACCAACTCTTTAATTTTAGCGATCGCCTTGTCCATCAAGCATTTGACCGTCACTAAAAAATCATTTTGGTAGCAACACGTAGGGGACTGTATCTAACTTAGTGGCAATTCGTTCACAGCTATGCCAGTTTAGAGGAGTGCTTAATAAGCCGCGTAGCCATAGATCCGTATTCTCCGTATGGGTCTGCGCGCTCACCCATTGCATATGCTGGGGTTGCAGCGTGGGTTCACCAAAATTTAATGCCCTGGCTCTGCATCTTCATAGAACGTGCAGAGGCTATGTGCATTTTGGTTAACATCCTGGCAGCCGCACGCCTCAATCCTTAAACCCTTGTCAAACTGGAAACATGATTAAAGTTATTGAGCTTTCTGGCATTCTAGATGGCACCCAGGTAGATGCCTTCCATCAGCAAATTGGTGAGGCTCTGGAAACCGGCGCTTCCGTCATTTTGGTGGACTTAGAGAAAGTGACGTTTATGGATAGTTCTGGGCTGGGTGCTTTGGCAAGCGCCCACAAAAAGGTGCGGGCTGCTGGTAAGCGGCTGTCTTTCTGCTCGATTGGCGAACAAGTTAAGATTTTGTTTGAGCTGACCAGTATGGATCAGGTGTTTGAAGTATTTCCGAATCGGGAAGCGTTTGATCAGACCGTGCTATCGGGCGCGGTGTCTTGAGGCAAAACTGGGTATTTATCAAAGGTGTTCAGTCCATCGTCTTGGATAAATTCAGAGCTTAGCGAGTTAAGCTTAACGAGTTAAAAAGGGTGAGGCGCACTGCGTCCCACCCTTTCTGATTAAAGGTTTAATTTGTTGTGTGACCAGGGCAATGAGAAGGTAGTCTGGCTTGACAACTCGACTAAGTTTTACACTAAGAACGTTGCGCCGCGTCAATCCAGCTTTTTGATCATAGATTCGGCTTGTGCCGCGCCCTCTGCGTTGCCCTGCTGCTCGTAAAGCTGGAGGGCACTGCGAAAGGCGGCAAGGGCCTCGTTCCGGCGATCGCGCTCCTTTAGCGCCACGCCAAGCCTATAAAACGCATCTCCACTTTCTGGCTCCAGTTCTGTTAGCCGCCGAAATGTAATGATTGCCTGGAGATAATTCCCCTGTTCCAACAGCAAGTTGCCCAAGGTCGAATGGGCATCGACTGAATTCGGCTCGGCAAAAGTTGCCCGTTGATAAAAGGCGATCGCCTCTTGCATATTGCCTTGGGCGCGATACAAGTCCCCGATTTGCAGATAAATATCAGCATTTCGAGGTTCTAGCTCGGCGGCTCGACGCAGTGCATTCAGCCCATCCTGCACCCGTCCTGAGTTGACCAGTGCCACTCCCAAATTGGCCTGTACCTCAGCCCGCCTAGGAGCCAAATCGGCGGCTTGTTGCAGCATCTCTGCGGCATCTCGATAGCGGGCAGCCAGCAGCAGTACCTCACCCATCGATTCATAAATGCGGGCACTGTTTGCGCCGCGCAGCGTCGCGGCTCGTCGATAGGCGGCTAGCGCTCCGTCATAGTCTTGCAGGCGAGTTAAAACCACGCCCAGACCCAAATTCGCGTCTAGGTTATTAGAATCCAGCGCGACGGCTCGACGATAGGATTCAGCGGCCCCTGCGTTGTCCCCCAGGTTGGCCAGACAAAAGCCAAGCGCGTAGTGAAAGTTGGCGTTGTTGCCATCTAGCTCGATCGCCCGACGATAGGCCGACACGGCTGCCGCATAGTTACGCTCCTGGGCATGAGCGAAGCCAATCGCAGAGTGGATGCGGGCGTTGTTTGGTTCTAGTGCTGCGGCCTGCTCGTAGATGGCGATCGCCTCGCTAAAATTGCGCGATCGCATCAGGTCGCGCCCCTGCCGTACGAGTTCATTTACCCGCCGACTTTGCTCTAGTCGCTGCTGAGGAGTCAGTTGTCGGGCCGTAGTGCCAGAATTTTCAATCTGGGCGATGGCCAGAGGAGGGTTGACCAAACCAGCGACAGGCAGAGAGAGAAAAAAGCTGGCGATCGCCGCCACAGAGTTAGAAGTTTTAAAGCTAATCACAGTTCAATCTGGAACAGACTGCAAGCTAATCCACGCTCGTTGACTTTCGTCAACGCAGATCAACACTCGTTAATAATTAGCCGATTTCGGCTGGATTGAAAACAGTAGCCCCCTCGAAACGTCTCGAAAGCTTACGAAATCTCGTTCAAAATTACACGCCTAAAACTGCACTCCAAACTGCACACCCAAAAAAGTACCTTGCCAGGGGACTGTATCGCCCAACCGTCAGTGCCATATTGGTTTCAGTTGAGTAAGCCAAGGAAAAACGTCAGAACGTTTATCTGCCAAGGCTTTCAACCACACACTATCAACCTGTTGAGGAACTTTAATTATGGCTACTGTTTGTTCTCCCTCCAAAGCAATGCGTGCTGAAGCTGCTGCGGCTGTTGCGCCTCCGGTCGGGGCCCAACCTCCCCAATACGCAGAAACAGAAACCTACTCCCGTAGCATTCTGGGCCCAGTGATGTTTGAACTGTCTGAGCTGCGTGTAGAAGGGACGGCCGATCTGCCTGTGCCCCCCACCTACGTCGCTCCTGGACAGTCTCCGTACATCATCGCGGCTGATGAAGAGTTCGTTTCAAGCGTGAAAATCGTATTCAACCGAACCCCCCTATCATCGCTGCTGATGTGCCTGGGCACCCAAATCTCGATGAACTTCCACTTTGAAGGCCAAGGCCGGAAGGCTACGGAAATTGACCTCCTAGCGGAAATTACAACCCAGAAGGATGTCTATGAGTACGAAGTGAAGCTGTCTGAAGTGCCCAAAAAAGCAGGACTCACCCCCGGTTTGTATGTGGTTTCCGCCACAGCCGAAATTGGCCCTGCCGAACACGAATGCAGCCAGTTCATCTTGGGCTACGGCTACATCTCTGGCACGCTGCTGCAAGTCTACAAAGAGGTCTAAGCGACGATTGGTTCGTACCATTTCCCCAGAGCATGTGAGCTAGCCACCTGCTCTAGGGTCACTCCTGAAGCTTGAACTCGCTGGTAGGTCTTCGTGACCTACCAGTTTTTTGCGGCCATACGATCAAACTACATGTTGTGGCTGGTGAATAATTGGCCACACCTCAAGCGGAGAACTTAAGGCTGTAGATAAGGATTGGTAAAGCTGGGGTTGAGGCTTGACCTTGCTCTAAAAACAGAGCCAGACATGAGAGAGGAGCGACATAAGAGCAAATTTTTTGTAAAGACTAATACAAGACATGACTATTAATTTTTATGTCTGAATGCGATCGCCATCTACACACGGGGCAATCTAGCTGTTATCCTAGTCACTTCTTAAGCTTCTCTTAAGCTATTGATCAAGGTATTGCAGCACTTTAGAGTGCTCTTTCTTCGCGCGAATTCTCTACTCATTCTGAGGCGATAGAAAATCTAGCTCTCAAGCTGAAGCATCTGCATCCTAACGCGACAGCCATTTTCACAGACCCTCCTCACGCCCTATGGAACTTGCTAGCGATTCGTACCCAGTTCGAGCATTTATTCGACACAAAGCCAAAATGAGAGTCTTAGAGGCCGAATCAATGGGGATTGGCTGCTTAGCCTTCGACGAGCCTCTTCTTCAAGAGTTGTCAACCACACTCTTCCAGTCAGAACGAGGAGCCGCAATCTTCATCGCCTACCCAAATCGTCAGGCTGCCGAAGCCATCGAAGATCAGTTCGCCCTGGAACTTGCAGAAACCTATCGCTACATCAAGCAGCGGAAGATGGATACTCAAGTGCAACGGTTAAATAGCCTGCTCTAATCTCTTCTAATCACATTGCCTGCACAAAGCTTGAGGCGGCTGGAGAACCAGATAAGCTCTGGGATTATCCAGCCGTTTTCTGCATTATGACCACTCACCCCAATCCCTTCTTCAGGGAACTCGGCTTAAAACCTTGGCAAGAGCATAGAAAAAATGTGAGCCTAACTATCCGCTCCTAGATTTCTTGAGGATTTTTTTGAAGATGAAGACGGGAATCAGGGGCGATCGCCCCGTACTAGCCTCCTCAACCCCTTATTTGTTGGGGCTTTCAAGTTTTGGGAGTTTTTTTTGAGAGAGTAGTTGACAGTTATAGGGAGATAGGGCTACATTAGTAAAGCGGTCGGGAGGACAGCCGAAGCGGAGTGAAGGCGAAGCAAGGCTAAAGTCTCGCCGCCCGAACCTAGAAAAGATAATAGTTTGGAAGCCAGAATAGCATCTGTGACCCGTTAATGCAAATATTGGGGGAGTTATTTCTGAGGTTTCAGAGATTTTTCAGGGAAATTGATATTTAGGGACTAGTTCTTGAACTAGTTTTTAGGGATTGATTTTGCCTGAAGAGTCGAGAGACGAGGGAATGACTTTTCTGAATTAACGAAACACAAGGAGATTATTTAGATAATCTCAAACCGGAACGAGAGTTCTGGAGCCAAAAAACTCTAAATGGACAACACCATGGAGAGTTTGATCCTGGCTCAGGATGAACGCTGGCGGTATGCTTAACACATGCAAGTCGAACGGGGCTTTTCGGAGCCTAGTGGCGGACGGGTGAGTAACGCGTGAGAATCTGCCTACAGGTTCGGGACAACAGTTGGAAACGACTGCTAATACCGGATGTGCCGAGAGGTAAAAGCTTAATGTGCCTGTAGATGAGCTCGCGTCCGATTAGCTAGTTGGTGAGGTAAGAGCTTACCAAGGCGATGATCGGTAGCTGGTCTGAGAGGATGATCAGCCACACTGGGACTGAGACACGGCCCAGACTCCTACGGGAGGCAGCAGTGGGGAATTTTCCGCAATGGGCGCAAGCCTGACGGAGCAATACCGCGTGAGGGAGGAAGGCTTTTGGGTCGTAAACCTCTTTTATTGGGGAAGAAGCACTGACGGTACCCAATGAATCAGCATCGGCTAACTCCGTGCCAGCAGCCGCGGTAATACGGAGGATGCAAGCGTTATCCGGAATTATTGGGCGTAAAGCGTCCGCAGGTGGTTAATCAAGTCTGCTGTTAAAGCGTGCGGCTTAACCGCATATCGGCAGTGGAAACTGGTTGACTAGAGTTCGGTAGGGGTCACGGGAATTCCCAGTGTAGCGGTGAAATGCGTAGATATTGGGAAGAACACCAGCGGCGAAAGCGCGTGACTGGGCCTGAACTGACACTGAGGGACGAAAGCTAGGGGAGCGAAAGGGATTAGATACCCCTGTAGTCCTAGCTGTAAACGATGACAACTAGGTGTTGCCCGTATCGACCCGGGCAGTGCCGGAGCTAACGCGTTAAGTTGTCCGCCTGGGGAGTACGCACGCAAGTGTGAAACTCAAAGGAATTGACGGGGGCCCGCACAAGCGGTGGAGTATGTGGTTTAATTCGATGCAACGCGAAGAACCTTACCAGGGCTTGACATGTCGCGAACTCTTGCGAAAGTGAGAGGTGCCTTCGGGAGCGCGAACACAGGTGGTGCATGGCTGTCGTCAGCTCGTGTCGTGAGATGTTGGGTTAAGTCCCGCAACGAGCGCAACCCTCGTCGTTAGTTGCCAGCATTGAGTTGGGCACTCTAGCGAGACTGCCGGTGACAAACCGGAGGAAGGTGGGGATGACGTCAAGTCAGCATGCCCCTTACGTCCTGGGCTACACACGTACTACAATGCTGCGGACAAAGGGTTGCAAGCTCGCGAGAGCAAGCTAATCCCATAAACCGTGGCTCAGTTCAGATTGCAGGCTGCAACTCGCCTGCATGAAGGAGGAATCGCTAGTAATCGCAGGTCAGCATACTGCGGTGAATACGTTCCCGGGCCTTGTACACACCGCCCGTCACACCATGGGAGTTGGCCACGCCCGAAGTCGTTACTCCAACCCTCGGGAGGAGGACGCCGAAGGCAGGGCTGATGACTGGGGTGAAGTCGTAACAAGGTAGCCGTACCGGAAGGTGTGGCTGGATCACCTCCTTTAAGGGAGACCTACCCACTTTAGAGTCGAACGCACAGTGCAAATAGATTCAAAGTCGGTCATCCCAAGGTCGTTCGGATTACAGATAGGCTTCCAAACTATACTGGTTCGGTTTATGGGCTATTAGCTCAGGTGGTTAGAGCGCACCCCTGATAAGGGTGAGGTCCCTGGTTCGAGTCCAGGATGGCCCACCTTTGAAAAAGGGAAAAGCGAAGAATGAAGAGGTAAAAGAGATAAGAGCAAGCAAAGCCTCTGTAACGAAGTCTACGAAGCCTTTTCTGTAACGAAGTCTGTTCTGTAACGGGTCTTTAAGTTTTGCTTGGAGCCTTAAGAACTGTTTAGGTTGCACTAGGTTTCAGCTTTTGCTCTAGTTCTTTTATTATTTTTTCTTCGTTCTTCAATTCTCTGATTTTCGTATGGGGGTTTAGCTCAGTTGGTAGAGCGCCTGCTTTGCAAGCAGGATGTCAGCGGTTCGAGTCCGCTAACCTCCACTGAGGAATCTTGAATCCTCATGAGGCGATAGCTAGTTAACTTGCTTAGAATGCAGCTTGCTTAGCAGGCAGTTTGTTTAGTAGTCCGCTTACTTAGTTCAGCAACTTATCTTGTTCACCGAGTTAAGGAAGACCAAGAGAGCCTGCTGGATTAAACCAGCCAGAACCTTGAAAACTGCATAGAAAATTGTCAGGTAGCAGACAGCGAAAGTTGGCGGAAGAATAACAGCCTGCTGTCAATTAAAGCTGTCACTATCACAGACACCAATGTAAGCAAGACGAAAGCGAAAAAGTGGTCAAGCTACAAAGGGCTGATGGTGGATACCTAGGCACACAGAGGCGAAGAAGGACGCGGTTACCTGCGATAAGCCACGGGGAGCTGGAAGCAAGCATTGATCCGTGGGTTTCCGAATGGGGCAACCCCAAGTACTACCACCTGAATCCATAGGGTGGAAAGAGCGAACCCAGCGAATTGAAACATCTTAGTAGCTGGAGGAAGAGAAAGAAAACTCGATTCCCTTAGTAGCGGCGAGCGAAGCGGGAAGAGCCTAAACCAGGGGTTTTAACTCCTGGGGTTGTGGGACAGCGACATGGACTCTAGCGGCTAGACGAAGCAGCTGAATACTGCACCAGAGAAGGTGAAAGTCCTGTAGTCGAAAGCTTAAAGATACTAGCTGAATCCCGAGTAGGCCGGAGCACGTGGAATTCCGGTTGAATCATCGAGGACCACCTCGAAAGGCTAAATACTCCTGTGTGACCGATAGTGAACCAGTACCGCGAGGGAAAGGTGAAAAGAACCCCGGGAGGGGAGTGAAATAGAACATGAAACCGTCAGCCTACAAGCAATCGAAGCCCGATTAAACGGGTGACGGTGTGCCTGTTGAAGAATGAGCCGGCGACTTATAGGCACTGGCAGGTTAAGCCGAGAATGGCGAAGCCAAAGCGAAAGCGAGTCTGATAAGGGCGACAGTCAGTGTTTATAGACCCGAACCCCGGTGATCTAACCATGGCCAGGATGAAGCTTGGGTAAAGCCAAGTGGAGGTCCGAACCGACTGATGTTGAAAAATCAGCGGATGAGCTGTGGTTAGGGGTGAAATGCCAATCGAACCGGGAGCTAGCTGGTTCTCCCCGAAATGTGTTGAGGCGCAGCGGTAGAGATTATAGCGGGGGGGTAAAGCACTGATTCGGTGCGGGCTGCGAGAGCGGTACCAAATCGAGTCAAACTCTGAATACCCCGTGTACACTCTGCCAGTGAGACGGTGAGGGATAAGCTCCATCGTCAAGAGGGAAACAGCCCAGACCACCAGCTAAGGTCCCCAAATCATCGCTAAGTGGCAAAGGAGGTGGGAGTGCATAGACAACCAGGAGGTTTGCCTAGAAGCAGCCACCCTTAAAAGAGTGCGTAATAGCTCACTGGTCAAGCGCTCCTGCGCCGAAAATGAACGGGACTAAGCGATGTACCGAAGCTGTGGGATATATCTATCGATGTATCGGTAGGGGAGCGTTCTGTAGTAGTTAGAAGCATCAGCGGAAGCAGGTGTGGACGAAGCAGAAGTGAGAATGTCGGCTTGAGTAGCGCAAACATTGGTGAGAATCCAATGCCCCGAAATCCCAAGGGTTCCTCCGGAAGGCTCGTCCGCGGAGGGTTAGTCGGGTCCTAAGGCGAGGTCGAAGGACGTAGTCGATGGACAACAGGTTAATATTCCTGTACCGATGTGTAGTTGTGCAGAGGGACGGAGAAGGCTAACACAGCCAGAGGTTGGTTACTGGTTCAAGCGTCCGAGGCGATGAGGAGCGGTGAAAACGTTCCGAGTTGAGGCGTGAGTACGAGGAGATACGTCTCCGAAGTGTGTGATGTCAGGCTTCCTAGAAAAGCCCGAACCACGTTAATTCACTATTGCCCGTACCCGAAACCGACACAGGTGGGATGGTTGAGAATACCAAAGGGCGCGAGATAACTCTCTCTAAGGAACTCGGCAAAATGGCCCCGTAACTTCGGGAGAAGGGGTGCCCCCGCGAGGGGGTCGCAGTGAAGAGGCCCAGGCGACTGTTTACCAAAAACACAGGTCTCCGCAAAGTCGTAAGACGAGGTATGGGGGCTGACGCCTGCCCAGTGCCGGAAGGTTAAGGAAGTCGGTTAGGGGAAACCCAAAGCTGGCGACCGAAGCCCCGGTGAACGGCGGCCGTAACTATAACGGTCCTAAGGTAGCGAAATTCCTTGTCGGGTAAGTTCCGACCCGCACGAAAGGCGTAACGATCTGGGCGCTGTCTCGGAGAGAGGCTCGGCGAAATAGGAGTGTCTGTGAAGATACGGACTACCTGCACCTGGACAGAAAGACCCTATGAAGCTTTACTGTAACCTGGAATTGGGTTCGGGCTTTGCTTGCGCAGGATAGGTGGGAGGCGATGAAGCATTCCTTGTGGGGAGTGTGGAGCCAACGGTGAGATACCACTCTGGTGAGGCTAGAATTCTAACCTTAGCCCCTCAACGGGGAGAGGGACCGTTTCAGGCGGGCAGTTTGACTGGGGCGGTCGCCTCCTAAATGGTAACGGAGGCGCGCAAAGGTGCTCTCAGGCTGGTTGGAAATCAGCCGTAGAGTGTAAAGGCAGAAGAGCGCTTGACTGCGAGAGGAACATCTCGAGCAGGGTGGAAACACGGCCTTAGTGATCCGACGGCACTGTGTGGAAGGGCCGTCGCTAAACGGATAAAAGTTACTCTAGGGATAACAGGCTGATCTCCGCCAAGAGTTCACATCGACGCGGAGGTTTGGCACCTCGATGTCGGCTCATCGCAACCTGGGGCGGTAGTACGTCCCAAGGGTTGGGCTGTTCGCCCATTAAAGCGGTACGTGAGCTGGGTTCAGAACGTCGTGAGACAGTTCGGTCCATATCCGGTGCAGGCGCAAGAGTATTGAGAGGATTCCTCCTTAGTACGAGAGGACCGGGAGGAACGCCCCGCTGGTGTACCTGTTATCGTGCCAACGGTAGACGCAGGGTAGCCATGGGCGGAGCGGATAACCGCTGAAAGCATCTAAGTGGGAAGCCCACCTCAAGATGAGTACTCTCATGGCAAAAGCCAGTAAGGTCACCCGCAGAACACGGGTTAATAGGCTCTAGATGGAAGTGCAGTGATGTATGAAGTCGAGGAGTACTAACAGACCGAGGGCTTGACCTCTGTTTCGTGTCTTGAATTTAAGTGTGTGTCTAGACGATTTTCTATGCAGCCTTCTGGGTTCCCTCTTTTAGCGGGGTCTTCTGGAAAGAAGATTTCTCGCGTGGAAGAGAGTCTAGACAGCCCAATGAGTTTCCTGGTGCCTATGGCGGTGTGGAACCACGCTCATCCATCCCGAACTGAGTTGTGAAACGCACCTGCGGCGAAGATAGTTGGTGGGTAGCTGCCTGCAAAAATAGCTCGGTGCCAGGGCGATAATACAACCCCCCTCGGATGTAATCACCCGAGGGGGTGTTTGTTTTTCTGAACAAAGCTCCTCCACAAGAAGTCGGGGAGCTTTGTCAGGGTTTGATTAGCTTTGAGTGTAGTCTTTTAGCTCGATGGGAACGGGCTGCACTTTCCAGATGTTTTGGCAGTAGTCACGGATCGAGCGATCGGACGAGAATTTGCCCATGCGGGCTGTGTTGAGGATGGACATGCGAGTCCAGTGATCCCAATTTCGATAGGCTTGACTAACTTGCTCTTGGCAATCGATGTAGGACTGATAGTCTGCTAGGAGTAGGTATTCGTCCTTGTGGAGCAAGTTGTCTACAAGCGGACGGAAAAGACCTGTGTCTCCGTGTGAGAAGAAGCCTGAGGCAATCCGGTCGATGACTTGGCGCAAGTCGTTATTGCTCTCGTAGTAGTCTATTGGTCTGTAGCCTGCTGCTTTTTTGGCGGCGACCTCTTCTGTGGTTAAACCAAATAGGAAGAAGTTTTCGGCTCCGACTTCTTCACGGATTTCGACGTTAGCGCCGTCTAGCGTGCCAATTGTAAGCGCTCCATTCATGGAGAACTTCATGTTGCCTGTGCCTGAGGCTTCTTTGCCTGCGGTGGAAATCTGCTCTGAGAGGTCGGCGGCTGGATAGACTCGCTGGGCGAATTTTACATTGTAGTCTTTGAGGAAAACGACCTTAAGCCGTCCGGCGACATCAGGATCGCGATTAACCACTTCTCCGATGGAGTTGATGAATTTGATAATGAGCTTCGCCATGTAGTATCCCGGAGCTGCTTTGCCGCCGAATAAGAAGGTACGGGGCGTGATTTCAGCGCTGGGATTTGCCTTAATGCGGTTGTAGAGGTGGATGATGTGGAGTGCGTTGAGATGCTGCCGCTTGTATTCGTGAATCCGTTTTACCTGAATATCGAACAAAGATGAGGGATCGACTTCGACATCTGTTTCCGACTTGATGTGGTTTGCCAGGTCTTGTTTGATGGCTTGTTTGATTTGTCGGAATTCGTAGCGGAATCCGGGATCGTCTGCGAACTGCTCAATGCGGCGTAGTTCGTCGAGATGCTTAATCCAGTTGTCTCCGATTTTGCTGGTAATGAGGCTGGTCATGCGGGGATTGCTTAGCACTACGAACCGACGCGGAGTGACCCCGTTGGTGACGTTGGTGAATTTCTCCGGGTACATGTCGTAGAAGTCTTTTAGCACGGTCTGTTTGACCAGTTCGCTGTGGAGTGCGGCGACCCCGTTGATGGCGCTGCTGCCGACACAGGCGAGGTTTGCCATGCGGACGTACTTTTCGCCGCTTTCGTCGATAAGCGATAGGCGGCTGAGGCGGCCAGGGTCGTCGGGAAATTTGATGCGTACGTCATCGAGGAAGCGGCGGTTAATTTCGTAGATGATTTCGATATGGCGAGGAAGCAGTTCGGAGAAGAGCTTGAGGGGCCAGCGCTCTAGGGCTTCGGGGAGGAGGGTGTGGTTGGTGTAGCCGAAGGTGCGGGTGGTGATGTTCCAGGCGTTGTCCCATTGCATTCCGTGTTCGTCCATTAGCAGACGCATGAGTTCTGCGACGGCGATCGCCGGATGGGTGTCATTCAACTGCACCGAGAATTTTTCGGGAAACTTCTCCAGCGACATATTTTGCATCTGGAGGATGCGAATCATGTCTTGCAGAGAGCAAGAGACGAAGAACATCTGCTGCTCCAGCCGCAATACCTTGCCTTGATACTGCTCATCGTTGGGATAGAGGACTTTGGAGATGTTTTCGGAGTTGCTCTTTTGATGGACTGCGCCGAAATAATCGCCGGAGTTGAAGGCACCAAAGTCGAAGGATTCGGTTGCTTCAGCAGACCACAGGCGGAGGGTGTTGGCAGTGTTGACTTTGTAGCCTAGGATCGGCGTGTCGTAGGGAAGCCCTTTCACGACTTTGAAGGGAACCCAGCGGACGCGGTAGTTACCATGCTCATCGATGAAGGACTCGGTGTGTCCGCCGTATTTCACCTCAACAGCCCAATCTGGGCGAGCAATTTCCCAAGGGTTGCCGTAGCGCAGCCATTTGTCCGTGATTTCGACCTGCCAGCCGTCGCGAATTTCCTGGTCGAAGATGCCGAATTCGTAGCGAATGCCGTAGCCGAGGGCGGGAATTTCTAGCGTGGCTAGAGAGTCGAGATAGCAGGCGGCGAGACGACCCAAACCGCCGTTGCCCAGACCGGGTTCTTCTTCCTGCTGGAGTAGTTCGTTGAGATCTAGCCCCAGTTCGGTCATGGCTTGATTGATCTGGTCGTAGATGCCGAGGTTAATCAGGTTGTTACCCAGGTGCGGGCCCATGAGGAATTCGGCGGAGAGGTAGCAGACGGTGCGGGCCTGGGTGTTGGTGTAGGTTTCGGCGGTGTTGAGCCAGCGGCGCAGGAGGCGATCGCGCACGGTGTAGGCCAGCGCCATGTAGTAGTCATTTTTGCTGGCGAGGGCTGGAAACTTGCCCTGGATATAGAACAGGTTGTCCAGAAACGCCCGTTTTAGGGTTTCGATCGATAGCCCAGTGCGATCGTCTTCAATCTGCACTGAGCCGGAAGGAGGGGTGGGTAACGTCTGCATGGTAAAAATCCTGGATGAGTTGGATATTTCTAAGGCTCGTAGGGATCAAGAAGGAACTCCAAGGGAACGAAGTCCTGAAGTTCGGAAAATGCTGCTAGCAAGCAAGGTTGCGGATGGGGCGATCGCTCACTCTAAGAACATTTCAAGATGGCACTCCCAACAGTACGGAATCTCAAAACTAAAGACAAACGGTCTACTGCCCAGAACACTTAATCGGTAGGCAATAGACCGTTCAGCATCAACCCGAAGAACCTAGTAAGGCCACTTCCAGTTCACAATATCGGGACGGTCAATCCCATGCTCAAACGCATAGTTGCGGCAGGCAATTTGCTCATCCTTGAGTTGCTCCTTAGTATGGGCCCCTGCATTCTTCAGCTTGGGTACTCGGTCAATCACATCAATTGCGATACTAAAGCGGTCAATCTGGTTGCAAATCGCCAGTTCCAGCGGCGTGTTGATATTGCCCTTCTCCTTGTAGCCGCGCACATGCAGGTTTTCATGGTTGGTGCGGCGGTAGGTGAGGCGGTGAATTAGCCAGGGGTAGCCGTGGAAGTTGAAGATAATCGGCTTATCCGTTGTGAACAAGCTGTCAAAGTCGCTGTCGCTTAGCCCGTGGGGATGCTCCGTGGCAGGGGTCAGCTTGAACAGGTCAATCACATTGACAAAGCGGATCTTCAAGTCTGGGAACGCTTCCCGCAGCATGACCGAGGCGGCCAGAGACTCTTTCGTGGGAATATCGCCCGCCGTCGCCAGCACCACGTCCGGCTCTTCGCCCGCATCGGTGCTAGCCCACTCCCAGATATCAATGCCCTTGGTGCAATTGCGAACAGCAGCATCCATGTCGTGATACTGCAAGTGCATTTGCTTGTCGGATACGATGACGTTCACATAGTCCTCGCTTTGCAGGCAGTGATTTGCTACTGACAGCAGCGAGTTGACATCCGGCGGCAGGTAGATTCGCACCACTTCTGGACTCTTGTTTAGAATCACGTCCAAGAATCCCGGATCTTGGTGAGTGAAGCCGTTGTGGTCTTGCCGCCAGACTGTGGAGGTGATGAGTAGATTGAGCGATGACACCTCTTCACGCCAGTTAATGTGGCGGCAGATTTCCAGCCACTTGGCGTGTTGACCCACCATCGAGTCGATGACGTGGGCAAAGGACTCATAGGTAGAGAAAAAGCCGTGGCGACCTGTGAGCAAGTAGCCTTCCAGCCAACCCTCCAGGGTGTGTTCACTGAGGATTTCCATCACCCGACCGTCAGGGGATAGCTCACCGCCATCCAAATCCTCAGGCAAGAATTCTGCAATCCAGAATTTTTTGCTGACATCGTAGACCGCGTTCAGCTTGTTGGATGTGTTCTCGTCGGGGCCAAAGATGCGGAAGTTATTCATGTTGTTTTTCATCACGTCTCGCAGGAACACGCCTAGCGGACGAGTGTTTTCGGCTTCGACCACACCGGGGCGATCGACCGGAATGCCGTACTGACGGAAGTCGGGCATATTTAACTCACGCCGCAGCAGACCGCCGTTGGCGTAGGGAGTCGAGCCAAGGCGCTTATTGCCTTCAGGCGCGACCTCACGGATGTAGGGGAAGACCTTGCCGTTTTCATCAAAGAGTTCTTCCGGCTTGTAGCTCCGCATCCATTCCTCGAAGATGCGCTTGTGTTCTTCATTGCCGTGCATAGAACCCATCGGAACTTGGTGCGATCGCCAGAAGCCTTCGACCTTGTGCCCATCGATCTCGCCAGGACAAGTCCAGCCCTTGGGGGTTCGCAGCACGATCATCGGCCAGCGGGGGCGAGTTGCAACGCCACTACTGCGGGCCTCGTGCTGAATCCGCTTAATTTCAGACACGCAATGATCCAGCGTAGCCGCTAGCGCCTGGTGCATAGATTCTGGCTCAGAGCCTTCGACGAAGTAAGGAGTCCAGCCGTAGCCCCGGAACAGCGACTCTAGCTCTTCGTGGCTAATCCGCGCCAGGATGGTCGGGTTGTTAATCTTGTAGCCGTTCAGGTGCAGCACGGGCAGCACTGCGCCATCGCGGATCGGATTGAGGAACTTGTTGGAATGCCAGGAGGTTGCCAGGGGGCCGGTTTCAGCTTCACCATCTCCAGGCATCGTCACCACAATCAGGTCTGGATTGTCGAAAGCTGCGCCAAAAGCGTGAGAAATGCTGTAGCCCAGTTCGCCGCCTTCATGGATGGAGCCGGGTGTTTCGGGAGTGCAGTGGCTGCCGACGCCGCCGGGGAAGGAAAACTGCTTGAAGAAGCGCTTCATTCCTTCGACATCTTCGGTGCAATGGCTGAAGTAGTGGGAATAGGTGCCTTCCAGATAGCAGGGACCAAGGAAGCCAGGTGCGCCATGACCGGGCCCGACCATGAACAGCATATCTTGGTCAAACTTCTTGATGATGCGGTTGAGGTGGGTGTAGAGAAACGCGATGCCAGGGCTAGATCCCCAGTGACCCAAAAGGCGCTGCTTGATATGTTCGTCCTTGAGGGGTTCCCGGAGGAGTGGGTTATCGCGCAGGTAAATCATGCCCAGCGCCAAGTAGTTTGCGGCTCGCCAAAAGGCGTGCATCTTCCACAGCTCATCAGGGCTGAGGGGAGTGCCCTGCACCGTAGAGCGGGCTAGGCCAAAGCTGCTAATTGAGGTTTCGACGGTCGGTCTTTCGGAGGAAGCTACCATAATCTCGTTTATCTCTCAAACGCATTGAACTGTGAAGCAAGACAAGTACGGTCAAGTGAGGATCTGAAAGCAAGCGAAACTTCAGATGAAATAACTCTTAGCTAAAAATCCACGGATCGTTAGATTACACAGCATCTCTTTAGGTTTTCGCTGAGAGGATTGGTTGAAACTCAAACGTATGCCTAATCCAGCCACTTTCCAATTCGGTTATGTTTCAACTGCTTTTCCGACTCTCTGAAACAGCACCGCTTTTAGAACATCCAGGCGGCTAAAGGGGTTTGGGAGTAGAGGATTTTCGGTAGCCTCTATAGGCTCTATAGCGGTGAAAGCATGAAAGCTATTGAGAGCGCTTGATAGTGAAATGCTGTCAAATCTTAAGAATGTCAGAAAAGTTTGAAGAAACAGGTAATCCAACTTTTTGCAGAACGGACGAGTGCCAGGGGATACCTGGAGACAGATTTCAGCCAAAAAGGTGTTCTTTAATTTCTAAGAACAATAGGCAAGACGATAGTCGCAGATTGCTTTAGAGATGGAAAGTATTGGGCACAACAGTCGATTAAATTGTCGGAATGAAACTGTCGAAATGAAACTGGGGATTGATGACTTGGGTTGAATGATTGAACTTGGGTGCATGACCCTGCTTTGGGAGATGGGGAGGAAGTGTTGGGAAATTGGATCGAAATCTAAATCTCTTCGGCATCTTTGGGGCAAAGTTCTATGATTAAAGCTAAGGCTGAGCGAAAGGCGCATGGACGCGACACCAAAGTTTGCACATTCTCCTAATGACGACCGCATCGATCTGAGTTGTCTCTATCCTTGGAGTCAGGGGCCGCTGGTTGCCCACTTGCAGGAGCTTTTGGGTGCCTGTGGCTATCAGCTGAGGACGGATGGGGATTTTGGCTGGATTACAGAGGCGGCGGTGCGTGATTTTCAGCGGCGCAATGGCTTACGGGTAGATGGCATTGTGGGCGATCGCACTTGGGCGCTTTTGCTCTCGAAGGTAAAGCCAGGGGCGCGAACGATGCGGCTGGGTTACTGTGGGTCAGACGTAAGGGAACTGCAAGGGCTGTTGCAGGTTTATGGCTATCGGGTTCGTCGCACAGACTGCTTCGACCGTGACACCCAGGATGCAGTGTTGGCGTTTCAGCGATCGCACCATCTGGAGGCAACGGGGGAGGTGACACCGATTACATGGGCAGTGATGTGTGATGGCAAAACTGGGCAGCCGCCACCTGCTCGGAGCAAGTGGCTTTTGGAGCGGGGGCGGTGGCGATAGGGCGATCGCTGATTGCATCTGGCTGATACAGCGCTGAGTAATCTTTGTTCCATCTGGGGAACGTTAGATTCTAAGGGGGCACGCAGGGTGAGGGCGGGGGTGAGCTTCCTGGACTGGTCGCAAAAATGCCAGGTTCTCATAGCGCCAGGATTTCAGCGAGAGCCAGGATACCTGTGTCAAGGCTGTGTTTGCTGGGTTTCGCTAAGGTAGTTAATTAAGCGTTTTTTGATTTTGTTGAGTGAACGAGTGGGACAGTCCATGAGTGTTGAACTGACGATTCCAGATTCTGTTCTCAAGTCGATGCGGTTGCCGGAGCAGCATCTTGAACAGGCGCTGCTCAAAGAGTTGGCGATCGCCCTCTACGCGCAAGAAATGCTGTCCTTTGCCAAGGCGGCAGAACTCGCCGGAATGGAGAGCAGCGAATTTAGCCAGGTGGTGGGTGAGCGCGGCGTTAGCCCCCGGTGCAGCCGCGTCATTATGGATGGCGAGAGCGTCTTTGTGTGCAGCGACTAATGGGTTCCTCGCCGCGCGTAGATCGCTTTTTGGTCTGCGGGCTAGGTAGCCTGGGGCAATATTGCGTCTATCACTTGCAGCGGTTTGCGACCGAGGGGACAGTGGTCTCTGTTACCGCAATCGACCGACAGCGCCCAGAAGAATGGGAGGTCGAAAATCTGACCGATTTGCTGGCGGAGGATCTGCTGATTGGTGATTGTCGGGATGAACCCGTGCTGCTGAAGGCGGGGGTGCAGCAGTGCCGTGCGGCGCTAATTGTCACAAGTAACGAAACGGTGAATATCGAAGCGGCGATCGCCATTCGTCGGCTCAATCCAGAGGTGCGCCTGGTGGTGCGCTCGTCTCGCCAAAGCCTCAACGAACTGCTCAAGCTGCGGCTCGGCAACTTCAACGCCTACGACCCGATGGAGATGCCTGCTTTTGCTTTTGCGATGGCAGGGCTACAGGTGGGGCTACTGGGCAGCTTCAACATTGGGGACACGCGCTTGCAGGTGGTGGAACAAACCGTGCAGCCCCGCGATCCGCGGTTTGATGATGCGCGTGCGGTGGCTCAGCACAAAAAATCCTACCGACTGCTCAGCCACCGCCCCCAGGCAGAAATCCCTGCCTTGCCAAACCGGGCGTTTTATCACTGGCAGATAGACACCCGCATTCGGGCGGGCGACACCATTGCCTACATAGAAATCGCAGACGCGCCGGATTATACCCAGCATCAGGCAGGCGGCGACTGGCGATCGCGCTGGCAGGCTGGACTGCAAGCCGTGCTGAAAGAGCAGCCATTGCAGTGGGTTCAGCGAGTGCGGGCGTGGATGCAGGCCAATCGAACTCGTCCACTCATCGCGATGGGTCTGATCACGGCACTGGTGCTGTGGGTGCTAGGGGCGACCATGCTCAAGATGACGGTGCCAGAGCTAACCTGGACAAAGGCGATCGCCTCTGGTGCAGTGCTGCTGCTAGGGGGCTATGGCGACGTATTTGGCGGGTTAGAGAACGACCCCGTTCCCGGCTGGGTTTATTTTGTCAGCCTGCTGATCACGATCATCAGCTTGCTGTTTGTGTTGGGCGTGGTGGGTATTATTGCGGATAACTTGCTCAGCGCCCGATTTAGCTTCCTCCAGCGGCGGTCGCCGATGCCCAAACAGGGGCATGTGGTGATGGTTGGGCTTGGGCGCGTTGGCCAGCAGGTAGCAACCTGGCTTCAGACGTTTCGCCAGCCCTTTGTTGTGTTGACAGATGTGGCGGACAACCTGGCGCTGTTTCCCAAAATCCCGATCATCGTGGGGAATCCGATTCAACAGATCCGCCACGCCAATATTGAAACCGCCAAAAGCCTAGTCGTCGTCACGGACGACCAAATCTTAAATCTGGAGGTGGCGCTTACGGCGCGAGAGCTGACCCGCCAGCAAAAGCAGTCGTTGCAATTGGTGATTCGTTCCTATAACCAGCGGTTTAGCGCCAGTCTGGCCGCGCTGATTCCCAACGCTCGCGTGATGGCTGTGTCGGCCTTGGCCGCCGAAGCGTTTGTGGGTTCGGCCTTTGGCGAAAATATCCTGAGCCTGTTTCGGCTGAATGAACAGACGATCTTGGTGACGGAATTTTTGGTAGAAGCGGGCGATACGCTGGTGGGCAAGCTGCTTTCGCAGGTGTCCTATGGCTATGGTGTGGTGCCGATTTTCTATGAACGCAACAGCGAGCGGCGGACGCTCGACAGCAGCGACAGCCTGATGCCGTCGGAAACCTGGATGCTGAAAGCGGGCGATCGCCTCATTGTCCTGTCCACCATCGACGGACTGCGGCGCATTGAGCGTGGGCAGATGCGTCCCCCCCGAACTTGGCGACTCAGCATGGGCAAGCCCCTGAATCGGGGCAATCTCAGCGAGATTGGCACCACCCTGCACCGCATCTCCGGGCTAAACCTCAACACCGCCAACGCTTTTGCCCAAAACTTGCCCGGCACGATCTATTTGCAGCTTTACGACTATCCAGCCCATCACCTGCTAGCAGAACTGCGGAAGCTTGCGCCGGACGTAACGCTAGTGGCGCTTGAAGAGGGAGAGAAGAAGTAGCGGCGTAATGGCATGGGCTTGCCCCGATACGCTGACCCTACCTTACTCCACCCTCTTCTACTCCACCCGCCAATCTGTGCCCACCTGAACCGTCACGTCCGATTGCAGGTTGCCAGTTCCTTCGACACGCACTTCGCCAAGTCCGAGCGATCGCCGCACCGCCTCAGCTTTTGCAAGGTCGCCGCCCTGGGCAATAATGCGGGTTTCGCGCAGGGGTTCGCTCCAGTTTTCGTCAATGTAAACGTTATAAAACCCAGCCTCTCGCAGCGCGAACATCAGTTGCTCGGCCGCCGCAAGGTTACCTGTGGAGTCTTGAATCGCGATCTCAATGCCATAGTCTGTTTCTGCGGGAACCGAATCGACCCCTGGCTCGGCGTATGGATCGGCAACCGATTCGCTTGAGGCTGGATTGAGTCCAAAGTATTGGCTGCTCATCTCCTGAATGCGAGAGTAACTCGGCAGCCAATAGCTGGCTTCATAGTCGCCCGCCCCGCTAAACTCTCCTGGCAGCATCAGCATCTGCAAGTCGGCCCGCTTGAGCTGCGCTGCAAAGCCCACTAGCGCCACTAGTTCCTCAACCGTCAGGTTAGTATCGACATTTTCCTGAATCACTGACAGGATTTGTGGAATGCGCGTGAGTGTGGCCGGACTGAGGGTCTGCTCGACCAGCGCCCGCATCAGCATTTGCTGCCGCTGCACCCGCCCAATATCGCCGTAGGCATCGTAGCGGAACCGCAGAAATTGCAGCGCCTGTTCGCCGTTGAGGTGCTGTTCGCCCTGCTTCAGGTCGATATAGAGATGCTGGGAATGATCGGTATATTTCATGTCCTTAGGTATGTAGACCGTCACGCCGCCCAGCGCATCAATCAGCTTTTCGACCCCCTGCACATTGATCCGCACATACCGATCAACGGGCACACCCCCTAGTAAATTGCTAATTGACTGAGCCGCCAACGCCGGGCCGCCGTAAGCATTGGCTTCGTTCAGCTTGGTTACGCCCAGCCCAGCGACGCGGGTGCGTGTGTCTCGCGGCACCGATAGCACCACGAGTTTGCCCGTTTCGGGGTTAAACCGCAGCATCAGCATGGTGTCGGATAGCCCATCGAAGGAGTTGACCAGTGCGTGATAGCCCAGATCGCGAACTTCGGGCGGCGGGTTGTCCACATCAGAACTCAGCACCTTAATTCCCAGCACCATGATATTGACGGGGCGGGTCAGCCGGGGCAGGCGAAAGTTTAGGCCGGTCGCGATTTCCCCCTGACCAAAAACCTTGGACTCTTCTGGCGAAAGCCTGCTTTGCAATAGCGGTGTGCTGGCCAGCGTCATAGCAAGCAGCGCTCCTGCCCCCGCGGAAACGGTTGCCACACCCAGCAACCCTAGCAACAGCCAGGGGAGTTTGATTTTTCGAGGGGGCAGGGGTTGGGTTTGAGGAGACAAAGAAGATCGAGCCTTTGGGGATGTCACGAGGGGTTGCTAAGGGAGAACGGGTCTAGAGGTGAAAGACGTGGCTGAAAGCGTTGACGACTGTGGTGGTGGGGTGAGTTCCGACGCTTCATGCAGCATCTTAGCAACGATTTTGCAGAATGGATGATGTGGGGTGTGAGTTGATTGTGGGTAGATCTAGATTTCTGGAACTGGGCTACGGCAGGCGATCGCTCACGTCGCTAATGCCCGGTAGCCGCAAGGGCCTGCGCTGCCACAGCCGCAGCATTAGCCACAGCATGACGACGAAATAGCCGGAGGTGAGGGCGCTGTTGGCAACGAGAAGCGGAATTGCAGAAGGGTCAGCCGTGTGGGCCCCCGCCGCTAGCGCCGCATAGCCCACCAGCCAGCCCAGCCCCAGCGTCGTGGATAGTCGCGCCGCCTGCCGTTCGCGCGAATCGCCCTTTCGCACTGCCAGCGCCCACATCGCTGGAATTACGCCCAGCACGGGCACCAGATAGACAAACATGCGAATTCGCTTGAGCTGCTGGGGATCGTAGGGGTCGTCGTAGGGGTTGGGCATTTGGGAAGGATGGTTGCGGTTGACGAAAAGTAAGGAACGGGATGGCAAGGGCTGGAATGGCTTCACGAGCTTTTTCTGACCCTCAAACGCGCTGCCTCATGCTTCCCGGCGCGGATCGAGCGCATCCTGCAAGCCGTCGCCGATGTAGTTGATGCTGAGGACGGTGAGGAAAATCATCAGACCTGGAAAGACGGCAATGTGGGGGGCGGTTTCGATGCGGTTGTAGGCATCGAACAGCATTCGCCCCCAGGTAGGCACGTCGGGCGGAAAGCCAAGTCCCAAAAAGCTGAGGGTCGATTCGGTGAGGATGGCAGTGGCGATCGCCAGCGTAGCCGACACAATCACCGGACTCAGCACGTTGGGCAGCAGATGATGCCAGATGAGATGGCCCGGACGCGCCCCCATTGCCCGCGCTGCGGCGATAAAGTCGCGGTTTCGCAAGGAGAGGAACCCGGCCCGCACCAGCCGCGCGGTACTCATCCAGTTCAGCCCACCAATGACGCAGACGACGAGGAGGAAGATGCCCCACTCTGGGCCGGCGATCGCCTGTGCGGCGCTGCGAAACAGGTAGACGACCAGCAGCAGCAGGGGCAGTTGGGGCAGCGCCAGAAACAGGTCGGTGAGGCGCATCAGCAGCGTGTCGAGGAGTCCGCCATAGAACCCGGCGATCGCCCCAATGCCCACGCCCAGCCCAATGCTCAGCGCCATTGCTGCCACGCCCACCGCCAGAGAAATGCGGCCACCCACCAGCACTCGCGCCAGTTGATCCTGACCCAGATCGTTGGTGCCAAAGAGGTGAGCCAGGCTGGGCGGAGCCGCCGCTCGTCCAAAGTCAATCGCTGTTGCCGAGACGGGATAGACCCATGGCCCCACCAGCACCGCCAGTCCCAGCAGGCTCAGCAGCCCCAGCCCCAGCATCGCCGTCCAGCTTCGCCGAAATCGCCGCCATGCGGATCGCCACAGAGCAGACGGCTGCAATACAAGCTGTTCCGATAGGGCGACCATTGCTTGCTACTGTCCCCCGACTTGTTCAGCAGTCTGGCTGCTGGTGGGTTCGGTTGCCTGCTGTCCGGCTTCCCGGGCCGACAGCCCGTTCCCCTGGGTGCCAAAGAACCAGAGGACGGCCGCCGCTTCTGCCCGCGTCACGGGCTTTTTGGGCTGAAACAGGGTGGTATAGCCAAAGGCGCGACGGATGTTCGACAAATCGGCGTTTTGGAAATCGGCCAGCACCGCCCGCTGGGCCCGGGGATCGATGCTGGCGGCATCCTGAAAGCCCCAGGTTTGCTGCACGGCTTCTAGGGTGGCGTTGGGCAGCGAACGGCGCAGATCCAGCGGTGTTTTCCACAAAATCAGGTCTTCGCGGGTGAGGGGCGCGTCGGGGCGAAAGGTGACGATGGTGCTGTTGCCCGATAGCGGGCTGGGCACGAGGCCAGCACTGGCTAACCCTTGAATTGCGGCGAAATCTGGATCGCTGCTGGGCACGTCCTGGAAGGCGGGTGTTTCTGAGGGAGACGCGGGGCGAATTTTGTTGGCGGGCTGGTTCGCAAAAATTTCGTTGTTGGCGGCCATCAGCCAGCGGGCAAACTCGCGGCGAGTGATGGGCTGACCGGGCTTGAACTCGGACGCAGCAGGGGTGATCTGGAGAACGCCCAACTCTGCCAGGTCGGTAATGTAAGGCTGCAAATCGGCTGGGGCTTGGGCTAGGTCGGTGAAGCGCTGGGGCGCGGTGCGGAGTGTGCCTGGGCTACTGGTCGTTGCGCTGGGCTGGCCGGGTCGCCAGTTTGCGGCGGGGCGGGGCGATGGCGAGGTGGCGGGCGATTCGGACGGGGAGGCAGGCGGGGCGATCGCCCCTGGAGATTCTGGCGCATTAGGCGAGGGCGTGGCCTCCGGCGAAGCAGGCGGACTGGCCAGCCCCGATTCCTGCCCTGGGCCATTGATCAGCGCTGGATCAGGCGCAAGGCGACGCTGAAACTCGGCGCTGCAAGCCGCCAGCGGCAGCACCGTGCTAATTAGCAGCCCGATGGCGATTTGTTTTCCCCTCAGCACAACAGTCACAGGCTTGATTCACTGGCTGAAAACTCATCAACTCTACGCTAGCGCAAGTGAGGGGATAGGATGTGCCCGGATAGGCACTGAGTAGGGCGCATCCCAGTTCTGCAAGTTTGCCCTCATCCCCCAACCCCTTCTCCCAAAACGAGAGAAGGGGAGCCGGATTGGAAGTCCCTCTCCTGCTTTGGGAGAGGGATTTAGGGTGAGGGTTACAAAAGTGGGATAGACCCCGCTGAGTATTTGGAGTTTGGCATTGCGACAGACGCTATCGCTGCTGCGGATATGCGTAAATGATTCTCGGTTGCCCTGTCCCTCTACCCCAACCGTGACTCATGTCAGACCTGCAAGCCGATCCGGTCTTTTATTCCAGCGTCATGATTGAACACATTGTGCCCCGCAGCAAGGAACTGCCGTTTCGGCGATGGCACGCAGAACTGCTGCATCGCGCTCGGCAGTTTCCGGGCTACATTCGGACGGATCTCTGCCCGCCGCTGGTGTGTCGGGATGGCGTGGTGAAGTGGTATTCGGTGATGCACTTTGATACGCCAGAGCATTTGAACGAGTGGGTGCAGTCGAGCGATCGCAAAGAACTGGTCATCGCGGGGCAGAGCTTTTTGCAGGAATATCGTTTTAAATCCTTTACCACAGGGCTAGAGGGCTGGTTTTCGCAGACATCGGGCACGGAGCGCCCCGCGCTGGGCCCTGCGCCCTGGAAACAAGTGCTGTCGGTGGTGATGGGGCTATACCCTACGGTGATGATTCAATCGCTGGTGTTTGGGGCGCTGGGCATTATGCAAGACTGGCCGCCGGGCAGCGCCATGCTGGTGAATAACCTGATTACTAGCTCGATCCTGACCTGGGGCGTGATGCCGCTGGTGTCGCGGCTGCTGGCTTTTTGGCTAGAGCCGCCCTATCGGCGATCGCCCACCCGCGTCAATCTCCAGGGCGCAGTGCTGGTGGGGGTTGCGCTGTTGCTCATGATGACGGTGTTTAATCACGTAGAGTAGGCACGCAGGGTAGGCATATAGAGTGGGCACGTAGAGTAGAGTTCGGGGTCGAACTCCAATTTCTAATCCCAAAGCTTCTAATCCCAAATCTCTTGATCCCGACCTGGCTGCCGATGTATTTTGCGTAACTGCCAAAAATGGGCGATCGCCCTTATTTGTAAAGCGTTTGGTAACGTTTGGCGGCTCAAAGCTTAAATTTTTAATTCGTAAATTCCAGCACCTTGCTGATCCCTGTGAGGATAAGGTCTATCGTTTGGTTCCTGGCAAGCCAGGAGTTGAAAGTCTGCACAGGTCTGCAATCGCGTGTGATTTCTCGCGGGTGATTCTTTGCGTGTGATTTTTCACGGGCTGTATTCGGTGTGAGTGCAGTTTTTTATCTTTGCAATTTTGTCTTTCAAAGAGTCATCGGGTTGCGATCGCCCGCTTTGGGCTGTGTGGATTGGAATACTGAGAAGTTCTTTACGGTTCAAAACATTTCATCTTGGATATCAAATCAGGAGATTGACGAATGAGCTATGCTGTAGCGCCAGCAGAGACTCGCAGCATGGTGGCGCTGGTTGCCCCATTGTCGGGTCAGTTGGTTCCGATTGAGCAGGTGCCCGATCCGGTATTCGCTCAAAAAATGGTAGGCGATGGCGTGTCGATTGACCCCACGAGCCAGACACTGTTAGCCCCTTGCGATGGCGAGGTGATCCAGCTTCACCCGTCCAACCACGCGGTGACGGTGAAAACACCGGACGGGCTGGAAGTGCTGATGCACATCGGGCTGGACACGGTGACGCTGCGCGGTGAAGGGTTTGTGCCGCGAGTGCGGGTGGGCGATCGCGTCCGGGTGGGCGACCCGCTGATCAACTTCGACGCAGATTTCGTGGCCACGCACGCCCGCAGCCTGCTGACCCAGATTGTGATCACCAACAGCGATCGCGTCGTCAAGTTTGAGCCACGCCTGGGAACGGTCGTGGGCGGCCAGGACATCGCGCTGGATCTGGCGCTGGGCGACGTTTCGGAGGATGGGACGGTCATTGGCGGGGTGACGGTTGCCTCGGAGCCGATCGTCATTCCCAACCCGACGGGGCTACACGCCCGCCCCTCTGCGGTGCTGTCTACGCTGGCGAAAAAGTATAAGTCCGATATCCGCCTCAAGTATGGCGATAAGTCGGCCAACGCCCGCAGCGTGATTGGGCTGATGGGTATGTCGGTGGGCAATGGCGCGACCGTGCAACTGGAAGCCAGCGGCCCCGATGCCGAAGCGGCGATCGCCGAACTCAGCGAAGCCCTCCGCACCGGCCTGGGCGAAGAAGGCGCAAAACCCGTGGCCGTGGCGGCCAGCATCGAACAGCCAGAAATCTCGAAGCCCGCGCCCCGGCCCCGATCGGAAGATCCGAACGTCATTCTGGGAGTGGCTGCGTCGCCTGGGGTGGCGGTCGGCTATCTGCGTCGGGTGCAGCAGCAAGAAATCACTGTTTCGGAGCATGGTGGCGCACCCAATGAAGAACGTCGCAAGCTGGAGCAGGCGATCGCCAAGGCTTCGCAAGATGTAGAGGCGCTGCGGGCAAAGGTTCACGGCCAGGGCGATCCGAAAAAGTCCGCCATCTTTGCCGCTCATCAGGAAATTCTGGACGATCCGGAGCTAATGGACACGGCCGCCAGCGCCATTGACAAGGGCAAGAGCGCTGCCTACGCCTGGAAGCAGACCTATACAAGCCAAGCCGAAATGCTGTCCAAGCTGGATAATGCGCTTTTGGCAGAACGAGCCAATGACCTGCGGGATGTGGGCGATCGCGTCTTGCGAATTCTCACTGGAGTTACGGCCGAAGTCGTCACCTATCCCGAACACACCATCCTGGTGGCCGAAGACCTCACCCCATCGGACATGGCCACGCTAGACCCGACGAAGATCGCAGGCTTCTGCACGGTGGCGGGTGGCGCAACCTCCCACGTCTCTATCCTGGCGCGGGCGATGGACATTCCCTCGATGGCAGGCACAGAGCCGCGAGTGCTGGAGCTACCGGAAGGAACCCCGGCGATTCTGGACGGCAGCAAGGGGCGGCTGCGGCTAAATCCCTCGACGGAGGAAATGGAGCGCACCCAGCAGCGGATTGCCCGCGTTAAAGAACGCCGCCAGCGAGAACTGGCAACTGCGTTTGAACCTGCAATCACGACAGACGGACACCGCATCGAGGTCGTGGCCAACATCAGCAACGCTGAAGAAGGCGCAAAATCGGTCAAGTTTGGTGGCGAGGGCGTGGGCCTGCTGCGGTCGGAACTGGTGTTTATGGAACGCGACAGCGCCCCCGACGAAGACGAGCAGACCGCCATCTACAGTGCTGCTGCCAGAGCGCTGGAGGGTCGCCCGCTGATCATCCGCACCCTGGACGTAGGCGGCGACAAGCCCCTACCCTACCTGCCTATTCCCCACGAAGAAAATCCCTTCCTAGGGGAACGCGGTATTCGGCTTGGGTTCGATCGTCCAGAGATTCTCCGCACCCAGTTTCGCGCAATCCTCCGCGCCTCCGAGGCGGGCAAGGTTCGCATCATGTTCCCCATGATCGCCCGACTGGAAGAATGGCACATGGCCAAGCAAATGCTGGAGGAGGAGCGCCAGTCCCTCGGCGTTGCGCCCATTGAAGCTGGAATCATGGTGGAGGTGCCCTCAACCGCAGTCATGGCGGAGCAGTTTGCCCGCGAGGTAGATTTCTTCTCCGTGGGCACCAATGACCTGACGCAATATACCCTGGCGATGGATCGCGGCCATCCCAAGCTGGCTCCCTACGCTGATGCGCTAAGTCCTGGTGTGCTGGGGCTAATTGGCATGGCGGCCCGCGCTGCAAATAAGTACGGCAAGTGGTGCGGCGTTTGTGGCGGCGTAGCGGGCGACCCGCAGGCCGTGCCGATTCTGATCGGTCTGGGCGTGAAAGAACTCAGCGTCAGCGCTCCCACGATTCCCAGCGTCAAGGCCCAAATCCGCACGCTCAGCCTCGCCGATTGTCAGCGCCTTGCAGAGCAAGCCCTCGCGGCAGATACGGCCGAAGCCGTGCGTGAACTCGTGCCCCTGACTGAGGATTAGGCGCTGGGCGGATGGAGGGACGGAGCGCAGGGATTGAATCCCCCATAGCTCTATTGCCCGATTGCTCTAATTTCCTACCCCTCCATTCCTATCAACGCCATTCCTCGAATATCCATTTCTCCTCAATGGTGCTGCGAATAAAATTGCCGGAAGCCGCGTAGATTCTCGACTGGCAATCCAAAACTGGCAATCCAAAATCGCAAATCCAAAATCGAGAATCGATAGACCTCCCCTCTTCTCTTCAAAAAAACTATGTGGAAAAAATTCTTCGCGCTCGCGCAGCAGATGGGCAAGGCCCTGATGCTGCCTGTGTCGATTTTGCCGATTGCGGGGCTGCTGCTGGGTTTGGGCAGCGCCCGACTGATTGAGATTCAGAACCTGGCCAGCGGCACGATTACGAAAACGACCTTTGGGTTTATCCCGGAGTGGCTGGCGACGATCATGAAAGCGTCGGGGGACGCGATTTTTGGCGTGCTGCCGCTGATTTTTGCCATTGCAGTGGCGATCGCCTACACAGGCAACGACGGCGTTTCGGCGCTGGCGGCAACGGTGGGCTTTATGGTGTTCATTGCGGCGCTGGGTGCGTTTGGCTCGGCACGGGGCTTTGTCACCGAGGCGCAGATTCAAGACCTGATCCAGCAGGGGCAGGATACGCCAAACATCTGGATGAAGCCTGTGCTGGGCATTTTGACGCTGGATACAGGCGTGTTTGGCGGCTTGATCATGGGCTGTATTGCGGCGTATCTGTTCAACCGCTTCTTCCGAATTAAGCTGCCGCAATACCTTGGGTTCTTTGCGGGCAAGCGGTTTGTGCCGATTATTACTTCCCTGGTGGCGATCGCCGTTGCGGCCCTCATGAGCCTGATCTGGCCCCCCATCGGCGGCGCAATCAACAGCTTTGCCAACGCCGCCGCCAGTGGAAATAACATTCCACTTTCGGCTGGACTGTATGCGCTGGTTGAGCGATCGCTCTTACCCTTTGGTCTGCACCACGTCTGGAACGTGCCCTTCTTTTTCCAGATCGGCTCCTACACCGACCCGGTGACAAACCAACTAGTACGGGGCGACATCAACCGCTTCTTTGCAGGTGACCCCACAGCGGGCATCCTGGGCGGCGGCTACTGGTTTAAGATGTTTGGGCTGCCCGCGGCGGCTATGGCTATCTGGCAATCGGCAAAGCCCAAAAACCGCGCCGTTACCGGCAGTTTGATGGTGTCTGCGGCGCTGACCTCGTTTTTGACAGGCATCACCGAGCCGCTGGAGTTTTCCTTCCTGTTTGTAGCTCCGGCGCTCTATGCGATTCACGCAGTCATGGCGGGAATTTGCGACTTCCTGTTTGTGGCGCTGGGTGGGCGCATGGGCTTCACTTTCTCTCAGGGATTCATTGACTTTGCCCTGTTCAACCAGCTTGGCAACTGGAACGGCAATAAGGGCGACGTGTGGAAGCTAATTGTCGGCGGCGGCATTGTGGCAGCGGCGGTTTACTACTTTGTGTTCCGCGCGGCGATTCGCCTGTTTGACTTCAAAACGCCGGGTCGCGAAGTTGAAGAAGAATTGCCCGAAGGCATGACCGTAGCACCCGCAGCGGCAGGCGGCATGGCGCTGGGTCTGGTGCAGGCCTTTGGCGGGCGCAGCAACATCGAGGTGATGGACGCTTGCATCACCCGCCTGCGGATTACCGTCAAAGACAAGAGCAAGGTGAACAAGGCGCGACTGAAGGCGCTGGGTGCATCTGGTGTGCTGGAGGTGGGCAACAGCGTGCAGGCGATTTTCGGCCCGCGCTCAGAAAACCTCAAGACTGACATGATCGAGTATCTGAAAACCGCTGGCCCGGAAGCGGATCTGGGTTACACTCCGGCGGCGGGTAAAGCCGAAGTTGCTGAAGAGGCGGCTGTGGGCAGTGGCGCTCCGGCCCGCGACCCGATGGCCGCCGAGAAGGCTGAAAACCTGATCATTGCCCTTGGGGGTCGCCGCAATATCCGTAGCGTGGAACCTGCTGCCCTGACGCGCCTGCGGGTCGAGGTGGCAGACGACAGCGTAGTGGATGACTCTGCGCTTAGTGCGGCTGGTGCTAACGGCGTGATGCATCTGAACGACCACAAGCTACATGTGCTGGTGGGGCTAAATGCGGATCAGTATGCCGACGAAATGAAGCGGCAGTTGACTCATGTTTAGGGATTGGGGCCAATCGTGAAGATGCCCTGAAGACATAAGGATGGGCAGCGCATCGCGTTGTCCACCTTTATGCAAGGTGCAACTACTATGCAAGGTGTAACTATGCAAGGTGTAACTATGCAAGGTGCAACCTTGCTAATCTCTCTTCCCCTTTTCTGGTCTGCCGAAGGCTTTACCGAAGGCTTTAAGTGTTCTCCCAACGCGGGAGAGGGACTTCAAGCCTCTCTTACTCCCCTTCTCCCCACCTGGGAGAAGGGGTTGGGGGGTGAGGGCAGATTGAAAGTTGCGCGTCGCGGTCGATCGTTATGCCGACTTATGATGCCGGAGTTCTAATCTACGCCGAAAGATTGTTCCCGAATCGCGTCACGTCCAGCACCATGCCCTCGCGGGCTAGCTTCACATTGGGATAGCGAGACTGCACATCCTGCTCGATGCTGTCCAGAAAATCGTCCTCGTGGGCTGGGTCGTGGTGGAACATGATGACCTGTTTGACCCTAGCGGCGATCGCCAAATCGATGCCCGACTGCCAGCCGTGGCTCTGCTCCCCAGTGGCTGCTTCGGGGTCAACTAGAGCGTGGTCGCTGACGTAGGCTGCGTCGTAAATCAGCAGATCTGCATCTTGCGCCAGATACTTCAGGTTTTGCTCCACCGAATCGGGCGATCGCTCGGTATCTGTGGCATAGACCACCGAATAGCCGCCCCAGGTTACGCGATAGCCCAGCGCCCCATTGGGTCGATTGAGCGATACCGCTTCCACCGTCACATCCTCAATCGGAATCACCGACCCCGGCACGATATCTACAAACTTCAGCTCCGCCTGCATCACCTGCAACGGCACGGGAAAATTGGGGCGCAGCATTTGGTCTGAGAGGCGCTGTTTGATTGACGCGCCATTTGGACCGGCCGCCCCGTAGATATAGAAGCAATTTCCCGGCACAAAAGCGGGCGCAAAAAAGGGAAACCCCTGGATACGATCCCAGTGCGTGTGGGTAAAAAACAGGTGCGCCTCGACGGGCATTTCATCGCGTAGGTGCTTGCCCAGCAGGCGCAGCCCCGTCCCTCCGTCGAAAATAATCCGCTGCCCGGCGACTTGCATCTCTACGCAGGGCGTATTGCCTCCATAGCGCACCATCTCGACACCTGGCGTGGGCACACTGCCGCGAACGCCCCAAAATTTGACCATAAAGGTTTGGGGGTCTATCTGCATAAGTTGAGGGGTGTCCGCGACCGCATAAAAACCAACCGAAGAAACATTAGAACCGGACATGGGAGGTCAAACGTACGGGCCTTGCAGAGGATGTGTCGCACTAGAGCAGTTGGGTCATGAGTCGAGCCTCAGTGGGCGATCGCCCCAGACCGATTCACCCAAGTCAAGCCTCAGCGATAGATTTAGCATTCCCTGATTTAACCAGTTTGGCTCATGGGATGCACAGATTTACCCGTCCATCCAGTTGACTTTATGACATGACTGCATAAAGCTCCGGATAAATTCACAGCACTCCGGATACTGTTGCTCCGACATACCATTGCTCCGAACACTATTCCTAAGCAAGCTCTGGGTAAGACGCTCCAGTCTGCGAGATGTGTCAGAACAAGCGCCATGCACCTCAGTATAAATGCCCCCATCCAAATTGACTGCTTCCCATTACCCCACAAGGCGTTACAGCAGCGTAGCCAAGACAGCAGTGCAGCCAAGACAGTGGTGCAGCCATGCAAGCGGACTCTAGATACGACTCATCAAAGCAACGCAGCCGATTAGCAGGGATGTAATGCAGATTTTACCGCAACAGATAAAAACGAAGACCGCTTCCTCAGCAGAAAGCGGCCTCAACGTTGGGTTCCCTGCGGGTGATCTTGGGCGGTTTAGCCTTTGTGCGATCGCACGAGCCGCAGTAGCAAACGGGTCGAAAGCAAGGCCTGGAACGATCGAGCGCCACAGGCCTCTACTCAAGATCCGCACTAGGGGTGGAACAGCAGATCCGGGAAGAAGCGGTTGAACTCAATCAGGATGCCAGCCGTGATGAACATCCAGATCGTTGCCAGCACGGGGGCCGTCGAGAGGTACTTCAAGAAATACTGCATGAACAATGCTCCGAAACGTGAGAGACGTTAGCTTGAGAGACTGTTGAAAACTTGGTTGAAATCCTGTAAAAACGCGAAATGCGCGGGCCGCACCAAGGCGAAAGCGCCTAGCGAGGAGACACCGTGATTTCGTTGTCGGGGGCAGTTAGCTTACCCGTGGTAAACTCCTGCACCGCAGCCAGCGGCCACAGCAGCCCGGTCGTCATGAATTTCACCGCGCGGGGCACGTCGATGATGATTTCAGCCATTTCAGGCTCTTTGTCGCCACGCACCGAAATCACGTAGGCGCGACCGACCCAGCCAATCCACCCGGCAATATAGAGGAACAAAATGCTAGGAATGAGAAACTCGCCCGCATGGGAGAGGCTGCCGTCTACGATTAGATGGGGCAGGCCGTCTTCGCCGCACAGGACGGAGGAATAGGACTGGAATCGGGCTTTGGCTTGGGCAGTGACAGCCTTGGCAGCACGCGCCTGAAACGCTGGCGAATCGGCGCAGGGAGTCAGGTTATAGGCGGAGGCGGGGGCTGCAAACCCTCCCCACAAGGAAACCGCCAATACGAGGGCAAATAGCTGAGCAAACAACTTGCGCATGGAATTGCTTCCCTTGTTACAAAATGCAACGACTTATTACAAACAATTAAGATGCTTTTAGAACAGCATTCACGCTTTGGAGCGATCATACTCCGCAAGCGAAGCGTGACCACGTTAAGCTTTTAGAAAATTGACAAGCGCTCAAGGAAAATCGCTGGCAATTGCCAGAAGCCTTGATAGGATTAGCTCTTGACGACTTTTGATATTAGCTTGAAGCGGGTACAGGCGCTACAAAAGTTCAAAGAACTCTACATTTGAGGTTGGATTTGAGGTTGGGCGGGAAGTTGAGTATTCGAGTTAGGAACCAAGCTTGAGATGCCGACGGTTTTAGCGTTAGAGACAAGTTGTGATGAAACGGCTGTGGCGGTGGTGCGCGATCGCCACCTGTTAAGCAATGTGGTGTCGTCGCAAATCCAGGTTCACCAGCAGTATGGCGGCGTGGTGCCGGAGGTGGCCTCGCGGCAGCACTTAGAGGCAATGAACTGGGCGATCGCCCAGACGTTGACCGATAGTGGGCTGGGCTGGGCAGGGATTGACGGCGTAGCGGCGACCTGTGCGCCGGGGCTAGTGGGGGCGCTGCTGGTGGGGCTGACGGCTGCTAAAACGCTGGCCATGCTGCACCATAAGCCATTTCTCGGTGTGCATCATCTCGAAGGCCATATCTACGCTTCCTATCTCAGCGAACCAGAGCTAGAGCCGCCGTTTCTTTGTCTGCTGGTGTCGGGTGGGCACACGAGTCTAATTTACGTCAAAGGTTGCGGCCAGTATGAAACGCTGGGCGAAACCCGCGACGATGCCGCCGGAGAAGCCTTTGACAAGGTAGCGCGGCTGATGGGGCTGGGCTATCCGGGCGGCCCCGTGATCGACCGTCTGGCAAAAGACGGCAATCCGATGGCGTTTGTGCTGCCAGACGGCAAAATTTCTCTGCCAGAGGGCGGCTATCATCCCTACGATTCCAGCTTTAGCGGCCTAAAGACGGCGATGCTGCGGCTGACCCAAAGTTTGCAGGAATCGTCTGAACCGCTGCCCGTGGCTGACCTGGCCGCCAGCTTTCAAGACACGGTGGCGCGATCGCTCACCAAACGGGCGATCGCCTGCGCCAAAGATTATGGACTGGGGGCGATCGCTGTTGGCGGGGGTGTGGCGGCCAACAGCGGCCTGCGGTTCCGCCTCCAGGAGGCCGCCGAGCGCGAAAATCTGCGCGTCCTGTTTCCGCCGCTCAAGTTTTGCACCGACAACGCCGCCATGATCGCCTGCGCCGCTGCCGACCACCTGAAGCACGGGCACACCTCGCCGCTGACGCTGGGCGTACAGTCTCGCTTGCCGCTGTCGCAGGTGATGTCGCTCTATCAGTCGGGGGGCGATCTGTCGGGGGGCGATTAGTCAGGATGTGATTAGTCAGGATGTAATCTGTCGGGGTACGATCTGTCAGAGGGAGGAGTGGTGTCTGGGTCTGGCAGCAAGTAGCCTGCTGCAACCGCCTGGTGGATTAAAGCCTCCACAATCGGCCAGAGTGCGGGAGCGCCCTGCTTCACAGGCTGCATTCGCCCCAAGACGCGATCGCACGTTATGCCATGCAGCCGCCAAGTGCCGCCCTCGGTTTGCAGGTTGTGCAAAAACGGCTGGAAGCGATCGAGGGCGTGGGCGAACTGGGCATCCACGGTCTCCGCCGCCTCAAATTCTTCCCAGCAGGCGCGGAGGGGTTGCCCCAAGTCGGGCGGCAGAAGACCAAACAGGCGATCGGCGGCGGCTTGTTCCCGCTCAGCTTTGTCCTGATTGGCCTGGATGTCAAACGCAAAGGTATCGCCTGCGTCGATTTCTACCAGGTCGTGCAGCAGCAGCATTTGCACCACCCGCGATAGGTCGATGGAGGCGGGTGCGTATTCTGCCAGGGCGATCGCCATCAGCGCCAGATGCCAGGAGTGTTCGGCGCTATTTTCACGGCGCGAGGCATCAGTTAGCAAGGTCTGGCGCAGCACGCCCTTCAGCTTGTCGATTTCTAGAACAAACTGAATCTGCTGTGCGAGGCGAGTCGGCGCAAGGTCGAACTCAGAGAAGAGATTGCATCGCCAATTTTGCACGGCTGAGCGCCTTAAAGCTACAGCAGCCCCAGCGAGTGCAGCGGGCCGTGGCCGCTGATTAGCTCCACCAGCAGCGCCAAGAAACCCAGCATCGCCAGCCGTCCGTTCCAGACCTCCGCCGCCGTCGTCATGCCCCACTCCCAGCGCTCCGGTGGGTAGATCTTGGTGGTTTCGGCGGGGCGGGCAATCTGATCCAGGGTCAGATTGGGAGAATTCAGCGCGTCTACCACCATCTCGGCCAGGTCGTTGATGAAGACCGGATGGGTGTTGAGCGCCGGCACTCGCTGGAAATTGTGAATCCCTGCCTCTTCAGCAATCTCGCGGTATTCAATATCAATCTCTTGCAGCGTTTCGATATGTTCTGACACAAAGCTGATGGGCACGACCAGAAGATGCTGAACGCCCTGGGCAGCCAGTTCGGCGATCGCATCTTCGGTATAGGGCCGTAGCCACTCCACCGGGCCCACGCGGCTTTGGTAGGCCAGCGTATGGGAATTAGGACGATTCAGCGTCCGCAAGATTAGCTCCGTGCATTCCTCAATTTCGCGCTGGTAGGGGTCGCCCGCCTCTTCGACATAGCTCAGCGGCACGCCGTGGGCGCTAAAGAAGATGTGAACCGCGTCAGGATTCTCAAACTGATCCAACTGCTGAGCGATTAGATCCGCCATTGCCCTCAGGTAGCCAGGGCGCTTGTACCAGGAGGTGATTACCGTGTGGTCGATCCGTTGCAGCGCGGGATCTTCTGACCAAATTTTTTCTAGCAGGCGGAAGGAGGAACCGCTAGTGCTGATGGAAAACTGCGGGTAAAGCGGCAAGATCACCAGCCGATCGACCCCATCACGCTTGATGCGGGCGATCGCCTCTTCCGTAAAGGGATACCAGTAGCGCATCCCAATGTAGACCTGCGCCTCCTGTCCTTTTTGCTGAAGCTCAGCTTGCAGCGCTTGCCCTTGCTCCTCAGTAATCCGCCGCAGGGGAGAACCGCCGCCGATCTGGCGATAGTTTTCCTGAGACTTGCGGGTGCGGCTGTTGGCGATTAGCCACGCCAATGGCTTTTGCAGCCAAGGAAACGGTAGCCGAATAATTTCCGGGTCGGAAAACAGGTTATAGAGGAACGGGCGCACATCCTCTAGCTGATCCGGCCCTCCCAGGTTTAATAGCAAAACCCCAACACGACCCATAGTGACTACGGCTTCCCTTGGCTTTAATATTTGTTACTGATTTTAACAACGATTCAACCTGAGAGACTTTCTCAACTACGCCGAACCCCAAAAGCTTAAACTTTCGTAATGTTTATAACAAGTCTGTCTCAAGTCTGTCTATTGAGGCTGTCGCTGAAGCTGTAACTAGCGTCCCCTGCAAATCCCAGTTTGGATCTGCACGGTATATAAGAAACTTAGCGGCTTATGCTCCAATCGTCCAACCGATTTTGGATTGGCGATTTTGGATTGGCGATTTTAGCTTGGCGATTTTAGCTTGGTGATTTCGGAACCGCCATATCAGCACTGCACCCGGCTGCCAAAACCCAAAATCCAAAACCCCAAAAATCCTCCCCTCTCTGACTTTCCCATGCCCAGCCTCGACGATCGCATCCTGCAAACCAACCAGCGCCTCAGGGCAGCACGACTGGGGCTACAAATCGAGCGGCGGGGAGAAAAGCTGAGCCTGCGGGGGACGCTGCCGCCGCGCCCGGGCAGCCATCGGCTGAATCCGCACCAGCAGCGCATCAGCCTGAACCTGCCTGCCACCCATGATGGACTGAAGCAAGCGGAAGCCGAAGCCAAAATTATCGCTGCCCAGCTTTTGCAAAACTGCTTCGATTGGCACAATTATTTGCCTGTGAAGGGCGGCGGACGGCTGAGCCAGATGGACTTGTCAGAAAAGCTGGCGGCGTTTCAGCAGGAGTTTTGGACGCGGCAAGAGGGTGCAGCAAATCCCGCTTCGGTGCGGACGACGTGGGAGAAGGCCTACGCGCCGTATTTGAAAAAGCTAGAGGCGATCGCCCAAGCTCGCCCCAACCTCAGCCTTGCCGAAGCCATCTACGCCACGGTGCAAGCCACCCAGCCCAACACCCGCAGCCGCCAAATCTGCTGCACCGCCCTTGGCGCACTGGCAGACTTCCTGCATGTCGAGCTACCCATCGACCTAAAAACTTATTGGGGCAACTACGGCAACAGCAAAACCCAACTGCGCCAGTTGCCGACCGAAGCCGATATCCTCGCCGCCTACGAGCAAATCCCCAACCCGGCTTGGCGCTTCGTGTTTGGCATCATGGCGACCTATGGCTTGCGAAACCACGAGGTGTTTTTTTGCGACTATGATGCGCTGCGGCAGGGCGACCCCAGCGGTGTGATCGAGGTGCAAGATACCACGAAAACTGGAGCGCACCAGGTCTGGCCATTTCCAGTAGAGTGGGTGGATCGGTTCAGCCTGCGCGAGGTAATGCTGCCGCCAATCACCACCGATCTTCGCCAGACGACGCTCCAGCGCATTGGGCAGCAGGTCGCTACCCAGTTTCGCCGCTATGACCTGCCCTTTTCGCCCTACGACCTGCGCCACGCCTGGGCTGTGCGAACTATTCATGTGGGGCTACCCGATACCGTCGCCGCTCGCATGATGGGCCACTCCGTCGCCGTTCACACGCGCACCTATCACCGCTGGATTACCCGGCGCGACCAGCAGATGGCGGTGGAGGCGGCCCTGCGACGAAGCGAAGCTTGGGGCGATGAAAAGGCGGGTCAGCCCCGCTTGGGCTAGGGTTCAGCCCAGGTCTGCCCCTTCTGAAACTTGCGAAATTTGCTAAGAGGTGAATTCCGGCAAGTCCCCAATCGATCGGGCGATCGCCCCACAAGTTAGCCCTTCTAAGACTAGCTAAAAGGCGAATTCTGGCAGGTTAATGCTGAACAGCGAGTCGAGAACGCCCGATTTCTCAGTCGATGTTTCAGGCGATTTCTCAGTCGGTGGGGCCTGACCGAGGGAGGGACTGGTAGGGCTGGGCAAATCGCCACCTACGGCTAGGTTGGCGGCTAGGTTGGCGGCTAGGTTGGTGGCTGGGGCGGTGGGCGGCGGCGTAGGCGAATTGAGGGCAACGGGCTGGCTCGTTTGGGTGCGGTAGTGTTCGTAGGCACGGGCGATCGCCCTCATGCGGCGATCCTGGTCGCGGGAAATGCTGTCGGCGGTGTTGCCCAGTCCGGGCGCATTCCACTGCTGCGTATCGGGGTCGATGAAGGCGCGGGTGCGGGCCCACAGAATTGCCGATTCGCCCTGCATTCCCTGCCGCCGCGCTTCGGCTAGCCAGTCGATATAGCCGCCCCGATCGAGCGCGGCCATGGGGGCCTGGTTTGCCAGGTCGATGCCGTTTAGCAATTCCTCCAGAGTGAGAGAAATGCCGTGGCTGGCTGCCTTGCGCTGGAGCAGGTCGGCCTGTTTTTGCAGCCGTCGAAGCTGGCGTTCGTCGGCCTCCTCTGGGGAACTTGCGCCGTGCTGATAGGAAAAGCTGCCCAGATTCCACACGCCGTTGCCGGGGTCGGTGTGGCCGTAGTAGGCTTTGGTGCGCTGGCCGTCGGCGGCGCGAGTCCCTTCGGCGCTGCCCACAACCCTCGCCACCAGCGAGTCTGCGCCGCCGTGAAACAGGGCTTCCAGTTCGCCGTTGGCAGGCTTTGGAACTGGCGGAGCAAGGCCGAGTAGCCGCGCTGCACCGTTTATCGCTTGACCTACTGCCTGATTGACTGGGAAAGGCTGCGGTTCTTCGGCTTTTGCCTGGGCCAGATGACCAGCGGGCACATCGAATCGTAGTTCAACGGATTTTGACCCCGATGGCGCAATGGATAGGGTCAGAGATTCTTCAGGAGAGGCGGGCTGACTCGTCGCCACCAGGGCCGGAGCCGCAGACGGACGGGGGGGCGCAGGTCGGGGAAAGGACTGGGGAAAGGTTTGGGGAAAGGGCTGGGCAATTGCCTCGAAGCCACCCCTCGGCGGCGGGGGCGGCAACTCCGGATTGGCCCGCGAAGCCTCTTGCATGGGCGGCTCGGTCGCATTCGCGGGCACTTGCAGGGGCACATCCAGCGGTGGCTCCAGCATGGCCGTTGGAGTTGCGCTCGCAGACGGCTCTACCGACGACGGCTGCACCACCGCCATCTCAAAATTCAGCGCCAGGTCATCGGCATGGGCGGCGGTCGAGTCACCCAGGGCGATCGCCACCGCGCCCAGCAGCAAGAGGGTACGGTTCATAAGGGGAAAAGGAAAATCAGATTTGTTTGGAGTGTTGGAATCCCAGGGGTTTTGCCTCTGTCCGCGCTCTCCCGCTATTTACCGCTACTTACTGATCATCCGCTCCAGCATTTCCTTGGAGGGTTCTACCAGGGCCCAGGTGCCGTCGGGCTGGCGGCGGAGGGCGGCGAAGTGGAGATAGTCGGCGGAGCCAAGGGAGTCGCCACTGCGGACTCGCCCAGTTTTGCCAGACTTGAGGCCGCAGAGGCGAAATAGGTAGGCAGGCACGTCGGGCGTGGAGTAGATATAGCAGCCCGGTATGTCATTGGACTGCACCTCGCCGTCGAAGGGAATATAGACGCGATCGCCCTTCATCTCGATAGAGATGTCGCCTAGCCCGCCCGCGATGCGGTGTTTGCCCACGGTACTGCCAAGCTGCAATTCCCAGCTTTGCTGAATTGGCACGGTTCGCACCGGGCGAGGGGCTTGGGAGCAGGCAGACCCCAGCAGGGCGATCGCCATCAGGCTCGTCCAGGCGTTGCGCCAGCACCTCTGTAAGGGGGGCTTAATAGGAGGCTTATTGGAAGCTAAAGCGATACCCAGCATACTCGTTGCCCTCGTAGAGAATGACGAGGCGAGTCTGCGGGTCAAAAGCGAGCGGATAGACCTGGCGCTCGGCGGCCACGCCCGCCCTCACCTGAATGTTTTGCAATTGGCAATAGGGAGCGCCTGCAATTTGCGTAATGCGATCGCGGCTGTCGCGTTCGGGCACCGTGAGCAACTGGGCAAGCTGTTCACGGGAGAGGGTAACCTGCTGATTGACCGTGCCCTGGCAGGCTTCGTGATGGCTGCCGGAGGCAACCGGCGACACCATGCCGCGCAAATCTACCAGCAGCCCCGCCATCGCAATCACCATGCCGCCGACCAGCACCGGGTTGAGCGTGGGTCGATCCAGACTGTGACGCTCTAGAGGGTGACGCTCCAGATTATGACGCTCTAGATCACGGCGCTTCATCGTTGCCGCCCTCCCCAACCATCACCAGGCCGCTGAAGACAATCAGGAGCCATATCGCTCCAAGTAAAACTGAGGTCATAGCACGCGCCCTCCGATCAACAGCCCCAGGAAAATGAGGAAAATCCGATAGCCCCAGGTGACGCTGGTGTGTGGGGCGACGGTTGTGCGATAGATTGCCAGGGCCGCCGGAGCGACAATCAGCAGCGCAACGGGGAGCCAGAAGCCCGCATTCACCGCCAGCAGCCAGTCTGCGCCGATACGGGCGATCGCCGCGCCAATCAGCAGCACCGCAGAGGTCTGCATCGAGGGTGCTTCCGTCATGGGGGGCCGCCCTGCTGTGGCAGGGGTGCTTTGCCGCTGCATCGAGCGGGCCGTCCGCTGGCGATCGCTGGGCAATAGCACCTGGCTGACCAGCGCCATCAAGCCCCGCAGCGTCCGCTGAGCCGCCGTAAGTGCGATTGCGATCGCCGACGAGGAGGGCGCTGGCGCAAGCCCCGTGGAGCGATGTCGCCGTCCCCCACCAACCGACCCGCTGCTGTGCCCATCACCTCGATGCCGCAGACTTTGGGCCATCCATTCGGCATCGCGCTCTGCCTGGAATAGGTCAACCGGACGCTTGGTGACCACAAATGCGCCCCTGTCATCTCGCTGCACGAGGGGAACCTCAGGGTCTAGGTATTCGCAGAGGGCAGGCAGGTCACTCGCCTCGCCTGCAAAGATGTACTGCTGGGTGTCCAGGGCTTTCCAGTCGCGTTCTAGCTTTTGGGCGATCGCCTTTAGCTCCAGCATAGCGGCTTCTTGGGCAGCAGAAAGCTGGTTGATTTCGTCTGCCTTCACTTCTAGCAAGCGCATCACTTCCGCCGCCGGGAACTCAGGACGGGTCGGCGCTTCAGGGTGAGACCTGCGCCCTGATGCAGCGGCAATCGGGGTTTTGGGCGATGCAGCGGCCACAGGTGCAGCACCCGCCGCAAACGACGCAGACGGCACACCAGACGGAGCCGACGGCACAAAGGTTGAGGTCAGCGCTGCTGACATGGCCCGCAGCGACTCGGCAGCCTGCTGCAATTCGGCGGCTTGCTGGGCTTCGGCGGCGGCTATGCGGACGGCCGCAGTCACGTCGGCATCCGTAGGGCGATTTTGCGCCGCAACACCAGCACGACTGCGCTCTAGAGGGCGTTCTGGAGGGGCGATTCCCGTAGGGATCGCTTCGCGATTCGCGCTCATCCGTCCTGGAGCTGCGCTCTTGGCAGGAAACATTTCTACCATGCGGGAGGCAGGGGACGACGAGACAGCGACTTGTCCAGCCCGAATGGCCTGGAGCCGCTCCTGAATTGCGCGAATCTCGACCTGGCTAGCGGGCATGGATGTGGGTTGGGCGGCGGGGGATTCCTTCATGCGTTCAACTCCTGAAGCGTGCTGACAGTCTGAGAACCTGGGATAGCGCAGAGCAGCGAGCGGGTCGATTTGCTCAGGTCTTGCTCCGTTGATTCGGAGCGCTTGCTCAGATGCGCTAAATCATGCGCTAAATCAAATGCACTAAAATTAAAGATGATCCGAGTTAGTACGTAAGTACTTCCTTCTGCATATCCCTCATGGTAGCTCAAAATAGTATTTATGTACTAAATCCGTCAACCCTTTTGTTTATGTCTCTTGATACTGGGCTTGAACGCCTGTAGTCAGTTCAAGATTGGCAGGACTGGTGAATCGAGTGAATCGGTTTCTTTTGGGCTACAGTGGCGAAACCCTCCAAACTTGCCAGTCCTGTTTTTCTGTTGCTTTCAGGGCAAATTGGGGCATTCTGGAAGTCAGACCGTCGTGCGATCGCCCCGTCCTTTCTATCGGCCCTAGAATAAACGAAGCGTTGTTTGCAAAAGCCACGTTCGAGCCTGGTTCTGGTAGGATGCTCTGGGTTTTGCTAGCCCATCATCCTGCCTGAGTCGTAGACTCGTAGATTTCACGCCCGTTACTGCCCGCCCGTCATCTCACGCAGAGTGCCGCATTCCGACCTTTGTCAGTCTGCCTCGTGTTCTCTTGCTCTGTGTTTCGCCCCTGCCTTTTTTGCGTCTAGCCTTTTTTGCGCCTATGACTGCGATTCAGCCCCCCGACCGCGCTGCGACCCCCGATCAATCTGCTCCAAGGTATCCGCTGTCTACGCTTAAGCGGGCCCGCCGGGCAGTCGCCTGTTCCCCCTTTTTGCTGCCGCTGTTCGCCACGATGCGCCAGGAGGGAGTGTCGCTGAGGGCGATCGCCGGATCATCGGGTGTGCAGCAGCGCTATACTCGCCGCCCGCTGGCGGAACTGGCTGCTGAAGATGCGCTGCTCTGGCTCATCGATGTGGGTGTCCTGCGGCGCGAGGTCGATGGACAGGGACTCACCGATAGCTTTCGGCTTACGCCGTTGGGCCGCATTCTGGTAGACCAGTGGGTCGAGCGCAACTGGATTCCCGCACCAACCCTAGGCGATCGCCTTGCCAATTTGCTATCTCGCTGGTTTCGTCCACCTGCCTGGCTTCAGTAGCTCATTTCTACTCTGAAATTTCCGCCAGTCTTTCAGGTTTTCTTGCTTCATAGGCTGTAAATCAAAACAGCGAGTCAAAACATCTCGAAAGAAACTATCTATTCCTGCGCCCGTACCTGCTTCGCACCTTGCTCATGCACATCGCCCCTGCTCGCCTACGTTCTTTCGGAGGTCTTGGATGAAAGCCATCATGGTGGTGGGAACTGCGTCTCATGTCGGAAAGTCTATGCTGACGGCGGCCCTGTGCCGCATCCTGAGTCGCCGGGGCTGGCGAGTTTCCCCCTTCAAAGGGCAAAACATGGCGCTCAATGCCTACGTTACCGCCACGGGTGGAGAAATTGGTCATGCTCAAGCAGTGCAAGCCTGGGCAGCGGGTGTTGCGCCCCGCGTGGAGATGAACCCTATCTTGCTCAAGCCCCAGGGCGATATGACTTCGCAGGTGGTGCTGAAGGGACGGCCTGTCGGGCGCGTCAGTGCGGCTGACTATTACGCCGAATATTTCGAGCTAGGCTGGCAGGCGATCGAAGAATCTCTGGCGCGGCTGAGCGAAGAATTCGACCTGGTCGTGTGTGAGGGGGCAGGCAGCCCGGTCGAGGTGAACCTGAAAGAGCGTGACCTGACCAATATGCGCGTTGCCACCCACCTCAACGCGCCGACCCTGCTGATTGCCGATATTGAGCGGGGCGGCGTGTTTGCCCAGATTGTCGGCACGCTGGAATTGATGGAGCCAGAGGAGCGTGCTCTGGTGAAAGGCATCATCATTAACAAGTTTCGTGGACAAAAGGCGCTGCTCGACCCCGGACTCACCTGGCTAGAGGAGCGGACGGGCATTCCGGTTCTGGGGGTGATTCCCTGGATGGAGCATTCCTTTCCGGCAGAAGACTCGCTCTCGCTGTTTGATCGGGGGCAACAGAGCGGCGGCAACGAAGTGACGGTCGCTGTGATTCGCCTGCCGCGCATTTCAAACTTTACCGATTTTGACCCGCTAGAGGCGGAACCTACCGTTTCAGTGAAATATATCGGGCTAAAGGATTCCCTGGGCTATCCCGATGCCGTCATCCTGCCAGGTTCCAAAACGACCATTCCCGACCTGATTGCCCTCCAGCGCACTGGGTTGGCTGAGGCGATTCAGAAATACGCTGCTGCGGGCGGAACGGTGTTGGGCATTTGCGGCGGCTATCAAATGATGGGCACGATGCTAGCCGATCCGGAGGGCGTGGAAGGTCAAGAAGGCCGTTACAAGGGGCTGGGTCTGCTGCCGATTAAGACGGTAATTACAGGGCAAAAGGTGGCGCGGCAGCGACAGGTCACGTCTAATTTTCCGCAGGTGGGGCTGCCGGTGCTGGGCTATGAAATTCACCAGGGACGCACCCATCTGGCCGATGCCGACCAAGAGCCGGAGGGGCCCGTGTTCAAGCCGCTGTTTGATGATCGCAATTTGGGCGTGGTGGACTCTACCCAGTCGCTCTGGGGCACTTATCTGCACGGTATTTTCGACAATGGCGCGTGGCGGCGGGCCTGGCTGAACCGACTGCGGCAGCAGCGCGGACTCAAGTCGCTGCCAACGGGTGTCTCCAACTATCGAGAGCAGCGGGAGTCTATGTTAGACTCTCTGGCTGATGCCTTTGAGTCTTACCTGGATTTATCGGCGCTGTCGTCTTATTTGGATGGCTGATCTTTGGTTTGGATAGCTGATCTTTGGATAGCTGATCTGCGTCGCCCATGAGTTTAGACATGATTTAGAAATGAGTGTAGAAGTTCACTTTTTGCCCGACAATGTGACGGTGCAGGCAGACCCCGGCGAGCCGCTGCTGGAGGTGGCGGAACGGGCGGGTGTGATGATTCCTACAGGCTGTTTGATGGGGTCTTGTCATGCTTGCGAAGTGGAGGTGAATGGCGACGAGTCGGTGTGCGCTTGCATTAGTGCAGTTCCCGCTGGGGCGACCCAGCTCACCATCAACCTCTACGTGGATCCCACCTGGTAATTCTCCTGATTACTTTCCATAATTTTCCATGATTGATGAATTTGAGCTGCCGAATGCGGTGCGGGCGGCGATCGCCCTTGGCAGCAACCTGGGTGATTCGATCGCGATTGTCGAGTCGGCCATTGAGGCGATCGCCCGCGTTCCCGGTGTGCAGCTCATCGAGCGATCGCACCTATACAAAACTGCCCCCGTTGGCCCGCCCCAGCCAGACTATATCAACGCCTGCGTGCTGGTCTATACGCTGCTGCCGCCAGACACGCTGCTGAGCGCGCTGCTCGAAATTGAGCGTCAGTTTGGGCGAGTGCGGCGAGAGCGCTGGGGCCCCCGGCTGCTAGATCTTGATCTGCTGCTCTACGGCAACCGCATGGTCAACACGCCCACCCTGCAACTGCCCCATCCCCGGATGCGCGATCGCGCCTTCGTGCTGTGGCCCCTGGCGGAAATCGCGCCCGACTGGGTGGAACCCGTCACCCTCAAAACCATGAAGGCCCTGCGCGACCAGATTGATGGCTCCGGCATCCAAATCATCATCACCTTAGGGCTGAACGGATGACAGGCCCGCCCGCCGATCCAAATGCCCACCCGCCTGCGGTGGAATGGGGCGATCGCCATCCCGCCAAAGCCCACCTGCGGATGCAAGTCTGGCAGACCCTCAAGGACAGCGGCGCAGCCCTCCGCAACCCGGTGTGCCATATTCCCCACTTCGTTGGAGCTGATGCCGCCGCTGCCCAACTGGCCGCGCTTCCCGGCTGGCAGCAGGCCCGGGTCGTCAAGTGCAACCCCGACCGTCCCCAAGCCCCCGTGCGGTTGCGGGCGCTGCAAGACGGCAAGCGCCTCTATATGGCCGTGCCGCGCCTCACCCGCCGCCAGTGTTTCGTCGAACTCGACCCGGCCGACTTGCAGCAGCGGGGCATTCCCCTCAAGCAGGTTGCCGCCATGCGTCAGGCGCTCATCCACGGTCGCCTCGTCCGCTTTGAAGAGATGCAGCCCATCGATCTGGTCGTCGTGGGCAGCGTCGCCGCCACAGCCGCGGGCGGGCGCACGGGCAAGGGCGCGGGCTTCGCCGACCTGGAACTGGCGATGCTGCAACAGTTCAACCTGCTAAAGCCCGATACGCAAATCGTCACCACGATCCACGCGCTGCAACTGGTGGACGCAGCCCAACTGCCCGTAGAGCCGCACGACTGGCCGCTGGACTGGGTGATCACGCCAGAAGGGGCGATCGCCACTCGCCACACATTCCCCAAGCCCGCCGGAATTGACTGGGCCGCCGTCCAGCCCGATCAATACCGCCAGATTCCGATTTTGCGGGCGCTGCGAGAAGAGCGGTTGGCCGATCAGGAGTCGGAGTGATGGACGTTGGGTGATTTTGGGATAAAAGGGCGATCGCCCGCGTAGGTCACGCTGCCCAGGTAACTCTGTCTCGTAGATGGGCATACTCATACAGAAGACACAATCGCAAATTCCACAATCCTTCCTATTTCCCTCTTCGTTCTTCCTTCTTCGTTTTTCCCTCTTCCCTCTTCCCTCTTCCCACCCATGCTCTCCCCCGAAGCCCTGGACAAAATCCGCCAGCAATTTGACCATGCGCCCTATCCCCGTGTGCCGCTGGAGCAGTCGCCCAAGGACGATCCAAACTCTCTGTTCAAACACAGCCTGGTGACGGCCTACTACCGTCGCTATGGTCGCGTCATCGACCCACAAGATCGATTGATTTTGGACGCGGGCTGCGGCAGTGGTTACAAGTGCCTGATGCTGGCGGAGGCCAATCCGGGCGCAAAGATTGTCGGCATGGACTTGTCGGAAAAATCCGTAGAGATGACTCAGCAACGGCTGGCGCATCACGGGTTTGATCAGGTAGAGTGCTACGCCGGCCTGATCGAAGACTTGCCCAACCTGGGGATACAGTTCGACTACATCAACTGCGATGAGGTGCTGTATCTGCTGCCCGACCCGCTGACAGGCTTGCAGGCAATGCGATCGGCGCTAAAACCTGACGGCATCTTGCGGGTAAACCTGCACAGCGCCTATCAGCGCCGCCGCTACTATCAGGCGCAAGCCCTGTTTCGGATGCTGGGGCTGATGGACGACAATCCAACGGATTTGGAGGTGGGCCTGGTGCATGAAACCATGAACGCCCTCCAGGATCACGTCGTGCTGAAAACCACCACCTGGCACCCAATTTATGATCAGCAGCCAGAGGGTGTGCTGGTGGATCACCTGCTGGTGGGCGACAAGGGTTACACGATTCCCGATTTGTTTGGGCTGCTGCGCGAGGCGGGGTTGGAGCTGGTCAGCATGGTGAACTGGCTGCACTGGGATTTGCGCGACCTGTTCCAAAATCCTCATGCGCTGCCAGAGCCGTGGGATCAACTGGTGCCCAATTGCTCGATTGAAGACCAGCTTTATTTCTACGAACTGCTGAATCCGGTGCATCGCCTGCTGGATGCCTGGTGCGGCGTTGCCACCGAAGCGGAACCGCCCGACTCTCGCCCAGACCGGACAGTTCAAAACTGGGCGCTGAGCGACTGGCAGCGGGCGACCCTGCACCTGCATCCCCAACTCCGCACCGAGCGAGTGCGTCAGGCACTATTGGCGGCGTGTCAGGCTTCTCAGCCGTTTGAAATAAGTCGCCACCTCAGCCAGGTTTCGCCAACGCCCGTGGTGCTGAGCAGCAGTCAGGCACTCTCGCTGCTGCCGCTGTGGGACGGGCCGCACTCCATCGCGGCGATCGCCCATCAGTATCAGCGCTTCCACCCCGTCCAACTGCCCAGCCTGGAACCGATGACCCCGGATGCTGCCTTGGGGCAAGCGGTTGAACTGATCAAGCGGCTGGAGCGGTGTTTGTTTGTCCTAGTTGAGCTTTAGCGCAATGGCGTGATGCCACGACATCAACGAACAACATTAACGAACAACATCATTAACGAACAACATCAACGCCCCCTTTACTCATCTGAATCATCTGAGCGATTATCCCGTTCCCCCATGACCCCAATGTCCTCTTCTACCCTCGACCAGCTCCGCGCCCAGTTCGACAACGCGCCCTATCCCCGGATTCCGCTCGACCAGTCACCCCTGGCGGACTATGACATGCAGTTTGTGCATAGCATGGTCACGCCCTACTATCTGCGCTATCGGCGAGCAGTGGATACCGTAGGCAAGGTGATCCTGGACGCGGGCTGTGGGACGGGCTATAAGGCGCATCTGCTGGCGATCGCCAATCCCGGTGCCACGATCATCGGCGTTGACCTGTCGGAAGCGTCGGTCAAGCTGGCGCGGCAGCGGCTCGACTATCACCAAATTCCCAACACCGAGTTCTATACGCTGCTGATCGAAGACTTGCCCAGCCTGGGGATGCACTTTGACTACATCAACTGCGATGAGACGCTGTATCTCGTGCCCGATCCGCTGGCAGCATTACAGGCCATGACCAGCGTTCTCAAGCCCGACGGCATCCTGCGGGTCAATCTGCACAGTGCCCTCCAGCGCCATGCGTTTTATCGAGCGCAGGAACTCTTTCGGGCGATCGGGCTGATGAAGCCGGAAACCTCCCAGAGCGAAGCCGTGCAGGTGGTGATCAACACGATGAAAGCCCTAAAGCCAGACGTAGTGCTAAAGCAGCACGCCTGGAAGCCTGAATATGAACGGCCCGAAAGCGACGGCAGCATTTTGGCGAATCATCTGCTGGTGGGCGACAAAGGCTTCACGATTCCCGACGTGTTTGACCTGCTGGGCGCGGCTAATCTGGAATTTCTCAGCATGGTGAACTGGCGACACTGGCAAGTGCCCGACCTGTTTAAGGACGGCGACGACCTGCCCGCGCTATGGGGCATGAGCCTGATGACCGCCGATCCGCCAGCGCAATTACGTATGTATGAACTGCTACATCCGGTCAATCGCCTGATGGATTTTTGGTGTGTGCGGGCGGATGCGGACCCACCGGGGATTCCTGTCGATGCCTGGGATGATGAAGCATGGCAGGAGGCAAGGGTGCATCTGCATCCGGTGTTGCGGGCTGCGCCGATCCGAGAAGCGGCGATCGCCCAGATTGAAACCAGCCAACCCTTCGAGCTAACCCGCTACATCGACCTGCCTGCAATGGGCCCCGTCTTGCTGACGGCCCTAGAAACCGCCTGCCTGCTGCCCCTCTGGGAGGGCGCTCAGACCGTGGCAGCCCTAGCCCAGCGCTGGCAACAGATCCAGCCCACAGACTGGGCAACGCTGGAGCCACTCAGTGAGAACACGGCATTTGCCAGGGTACAAAATTTGTTGAACCGACTCGATGCGTTTTTATACGTACTCACTGAGTTAGATTCCTGACACTGCAAGGCTTTCAGCCCTTCGGAAAATCCCAGAAAATTTTTGAGACCCCTGATATGAAACTGACGCAAGCTGGGCAAATTAACGCTAGGAGTTAGAAACCCAGTATCCCGCAACCTCAAGGAGACTCTACCCTATGAAGACTGAACTGAAGGCAAAATTTTTGCAGCACCTGATCGACAAGAAAAACGGCGAAGAAGGCTTCACCCTGATCGAACTGCTGGTGGTGATCATCATCATCGGTATCCTATCTGCCATCGCGCTGCCCTCCTTCCTGAACCAAGCCAACAAGGCTCGCCAGTCTGAGGCTCAAACCTACGTCGGCTCTATCAACCGGGGTCAGCAAGCCTACTTCCTGGAGAAGAACACCTTTGGTGCGCTGAGCAACCTGGAACTGGGCATCAGCAACACCAAGAACTACACCTACGCCTCTAGCGCCGCAGGTTCGGGCGCGGCTGCTGTGGCAACCACCACCGCTACCCCGACCGCAACGCTGAAGGGCTACGCTGGCAAGGTGTGGGTTGCGACCGCAAACGATGGTAGCGCCACCACCCTAGCGCTGCTGTGCGAAGGCGGCATTGGTAGCGTCCCCACGATCGCAGGTACCGTCTGCCCGTAGGATTTGGATGTAAGCCGGACTGCGATGGAGAGGAGTCAGCCGTAGCGCTGTTTTTCTCTCAACTCGCAACTGGTGCTACGTTCTCTTTTCTTTTACAGAAGGCTGTTGGGAGAATCTCCTGACAGCCTTTTGTTTTAGAGTGCGTCAGGGTGGGTCAGAGTGCGTCAGAGTGCGCCAGCGTTTCGATTTTTGCGGGAGGATTGGGTAACCTAATCGAACAGAGAGTCAGCATTGCGATCGCTCTCTAAATCCCTGCAAGTTTGCATCTGCCCCAGCTTTTTCCCTTGCAAGATACCCCCCGATTCCTATGACAGAGCTGACTTTGAGTTCCGAGCCTGTGTCTGATAGCGCCGCCCCTGTCGATTCCAGGCTGCAAGAGGCGATCGCCCTGGTTCGGGCTGAGCGCTATGATGCAGCCGCCGTTGCGCTGGAGCAACTGATCGAGGAAAACGCTGCAATTCCCTCGGCAGTCTGGCATTTGGGCTTGGTGCGGCTGTTGCAAAAACAGGAAGAAGAAGCGCAACTGCTTTGGACAATGATGATGTCTGAGGCAGCGCCAGACCAGCTTGAGCCTTGGACGACAGAGCTATCAAACCTCCTGCACACCGAGGCCCTGCGCCAGCAGCGCAAAGGACAGGCGCAAGCGGCCTGGCTGATTCGCCGCCATCTGCGGGAAGTCAATCCAGCAGACTGGCAAAATGCGCTGCACCTGGTGGAACTTGAGCTAGAGCTAAAGCAGTTCCAGGCAAACAGTCTGGAGGAGTTGGGCTTAATTGAGTGGCTCCGGACGGAGCAGCCCGCCGCCGCAGAGATGGAGCATTTGTCTACCCTCGTCAAGCAACTGCTGGAAACCATCCCCTACGAAACTGCTGTGATTGCCTTGGTGCAGGCATTTATTCCACGAGTGGAGCAGCCAGCTGACTGGATCGACCCGCTGCTGGCGGCAGCCTACAACATTTCTTCCAAGATCATCAACTACAGTCGCGCCATTCCCTATGCGGAATTATGCCATCAAATTGACCCCTATCATTCCGCCACGCTGCTGCGGCTGAGCGCCTATTACCAGGACAGTGAGCAATACGACAAGGGAATCGACTTTGCGGAGCGGTTTTTGGCGGGCACTCAAACAACACTACAGCGCTGGATGGGGACTGCTATGCTGCTGCGGGGGCTGATGATTCGCGGCGGACAGTGGGAACGGGTGACGGCGACGCTGCAAGACATCACGGCGCTTTCAGAAACCTTTCTCGCTGAGTACGAGTTTAAAGACGATCAGCTCTTGGACGCTTCGATCTTAACTGCGTCGATGTACTTTTACCCGTATGTTAGCGATTCGCCCAGAGAGACGCGATCGCTGCAAAATCGAGTGGCCAAGCTCTATCAAGACGATCTCACGGCATCTGTTAAGCAGAAAAGCGATCTTTACATCCCGTATCCGCAAGCGCCGCTGGTGCGGAGCGTCGAGCGCAAAAAGCTGCGAGTAGGATACATCTCGCGCTGTATGCGGGCGCACTCGGTCGGCTGGCTGAGCCGCTGGCTGCTGCATCATCATGACCACGACCGCTTTGACATACACGTTTTGTTTAATCAGCAAATCGAACCAGGGGCCTTTGGGCGCGAATGGTTTGCCAGCAAAGCCGACAGCGCTTACGCCATCGAAGGCGACATTCTGGGCATTGCCAAGACTATTCGTGAAGATGAAATCGACATCCTGGTTGATTTAGATAGCATTACGTCTGATTTGAACATGGGCGTGCTGGCGCTGAAGCCTGCGCCCGTGCAGGTGACGTGGCTGGGGATGGATGCGTCGGGTCTACCGGCGGTGGATTACTTCATTGCCGATTCCTACGTCGTGCCTGACGATGCCGACGAATACTATGCCGAGACCATCTGGCGTTTGCCGCAGACGTATTTGGCGGTGGACGGCTTTGAGGTGGGTGTGCCGACGCTGCGGCGCGACGATTTGGGCATTCCCAGCCATGCCGTTATTTACCTGAGCGCTCAGATTGCCTACAAGCGCCATCCCGAAACGGTGCGGCGGCAGATGCAAATTTTGCGCGAGGTTCCCAATAGCTACTTTTTAATTAAGGGGGCAGGGGATTCGGAGTCGGTGCGATCGCTGTTTTTACAGATTGCGGAAGAAGAGGGTGTGGCGGGCGATCGCCTCCGTTTCCTCAGCCGCGACAAGACAGAGCTAGACCACCGGGCCAATCTGGCGATCGCCGATGTGGTACTTGACACGTTCCCCTACAACGGCGCAACGACCACGATGGAAACGCTGTGGATGGGCATTCCAATGGTGACGCAGGTGGGCAAACAGTTTGCCAGCCGCAACAGCTACGGCATGATGATGAACGCAGGCATTACCGAAGGCATCGCCCATACGCCGGAAGAGTATGTGGAATGGGGCGTGCGACTGGGCAAGGATGCGAAATTGCGCGAAGAGATTCAGGCCAAATTGCGGCGATCGCGCCAGACCTCGCCGCTGTGGAATGCCCGCCAGTTTACCCGCGACATGGAACGCGCCTACGAGCAGATGTGGGAACGGTATTTGGAAGGCTGAGGGAGGGGAGGGGGTTGGTGGAAAAGGGAAGAAGGAAGAGGGAAGAAGGAAGAGCGAAGAGCGAAAGCGAAGAACGAAGAAGGAAGAGCGAAGAGCGAAGAAGGAAGAACGAAGAAGGAAGAGCGAAGAGCGAAGAAGGAAGAACGAAAATCTGAAATCTAAAATCGAGATTCCGTTGTTGGGAGAATTCATGAACGGCGGCATCAATCCCCCCGGAATCTCCGGCTCCCTGCTATATAAGAACCAGAGCATCATGCAAGGTTGGCTTATGGAAATTCAACGGCTGGGGCGTTGGGGTCTGGTTCTGTTGTGCGGCGTAGTGCTGTGGTTGGGGTGGGCGTTGCCTGCGATTGCCCTGATTCATCCCTATCTGGAGGGTGGGGGGCAGGTGATGGTGCGATCGCTCCAAACGCTGCGAGACGAGTCGGATCATGCGTGGCAGGCGGTGCTGTTTAAGCGGGTGCGCGATGGACAGGTCGTGGATTTTCGGCTGCGGCTGGTGGGCTATCCAGGGGCGGCCTACTTGGCCCATGCCCAGCCGCTCAGCATTTCCACCGGGAGCGGTGAACAGTGGACTGCTCCCGATGTCTTTGGCACGTCTCGCCTGAATGATGATTTGGCAGGAAATGTTGGCGAGTACGATTTTCGAGACACAATGTTACGCTTGCAAACCGACATGCCCCTGCGGTTGGCGCTACCGTTAGAAGAGGGGCGATCGCTCGAATTGACGATTCCTCCCTTTGCCGTCCGCGAATGGCGACAACTCCTCGACTGGCAGCATGAGGATTAGTTCAAGACTAGGATTCCACCCCAGGATTCTGGTCGAGTCTTCTGACACCCGATCCCTTGCTGCCTCTCTCGGTTCTCCCGCTTCTTTCCTATGCCCCTTCCCTGCTGGCTCCGACTCCCGCGCCGTTATGCCATCCCGCTAGCCGGGGTGGGAGGTCTGCTGCTGCTCGATTTGCTGCGGCTGCTGGTTGCAGAGGGGCTGTGGTTTCAGCGGGTGGAGCATCTGCGGGTGTTTTGGCTGCGGCTGGGTGTGCAGGGAGGGCTGGGGCTGCTGGGGTTTGGGCTGAGCCTGGTGTTTCTGTGGGGAAATTTGGCGATCGCCCATCGACATTCTGACCCACACCTGAACCTGACTGCGATTCCCCGGTTTGGGGGGCTGCGGCTGCGTCCACTGGCGGTGCTGGTGTCGGGCATCAGCCTGTTGATGAGTGCGGCGCTGGCCTATCACGCGGGCGTGGCGATTAGCCACTGGCGGCCAGCCCTCAGCGTCTATACCCCTGCCGTCCAAGTCCCAGTGCGATTTCGCGCTGAGGTGCTAGGGCAACTGTTGATTCAGAGCTTTCAGCAGCCGTGGTTGGCGCTGATGATTCTGGGGCTGGCGGTGGGGCTGCTGGTGTATCCGCGAGTGCTGCTGTGGGGCTGGGCGCTGCTCACCAGTCTGGGCTTTGGGCTGGTGCTGTCGGAATATTGGGCCAAACTGCTGCTCGCCGCTTCGCCCACGCCCTTTGACCGAGCCGATCCGCTGTTTGGTCAAGATATTGGCTTTTATGTGTTTCGGTTGCCTGCGCTGGAGTTGCTGTCCTATTGGGCGATGGGGCTGACGCTGCTGGGGCTGCTGTCGGTGGTGCTGGTCTATTTGCTGGCGGGCGACAGCCTCAGCGAGGGGAAATTTTTGGGCTGGTCGCTGCCGCAGTTGCGTCATCTCTGTGGGCTGGGTGGGGTGCTGATGCTGGCGATCGCCCTGGCTCACTGGCTCAATCGCTACGGGCTGCTGTATTCCACCAGCGGCGTGGCCTACGGGGCTGGCTTTACCAATGTCCATGTGCGGCTGCCGATTCACAGCATCTTAGCAGTGGCGGCGCTGGTGTTGGGGGTGATTTTGCTGTGGCAGGCGATCGCCTCGCAGCGCTGGCGGGCGGTTCCGGCGGTGTCGGCTGCGCCGCTGCGGGGGTCGGCGGCCAGTCTGCCGAATCGGGGCTTTGTTTCTCGAACCGCAGCGACACCAGGGTTGCCACCGTTCGCTTCGCAGTCTCGCGGTCGCGTCCCATCGGCTTCGGCGGATTCTGCTCTATCGCTCCGGGGCTGGCGATCGCGCGAAGAGCGAATTGCAGAATATGCCCAGTGGTCGGGGGCTGCGGTTGATTTGCCGCTGCGCTCTGGGCTGGGGGCGGAGGAAACCGTGGCGCTGCTGCCGCGTCGAGTGCCGCCGCTGTTTTGGGGGCCGATGCTGCATCTGGCTGTTGCGGCGATCGCCACGACGCTGATTCCTTTTGTAGTGCAAAGCTTCGTTGTGCAGCCCAACGAACTGGCGCTGGAAACGCCTTACATTCAGCGCACCATCGCCCTCACGCGAGATGCGTTTAACCTACAGGTCATTCAGGACGATATCTTTGACCCCCAGACCGACCTGACGCGGGAGGATCTGCAAGCTAACAACCTCACCATCGACAACATCCGCCTATGGGACTCGCGCCCGCTGCTGGAGACGAACCGCCAGCTTCAGCGCATCCGCCCCTACTACGAATTTCCCGATGCCGACCTCGACCGTTACCAGCTGCCGACCACTCAGGGCACGATTGGCCTACGGCAAGTCCTGATCGCGGCCCGCGAACTGGACTATAGCGGCGTGCCCGCCGATGCCCAAACCTGGGTAAACCAACACCTCATTTACACCCACGGCTATGGCTTTACGGTCAGCCCAGTGAACACCGCCGATGAGGGTGGCTTACCCAGCTACTTTGTCGAAGGCGTGGAGCAAGTTGTAAGCGATCCGCGCATTCCTGCCCTGCTGCCGACCGACAATCCCCGCATTTATTTTGGCGAACTGACCAATAACTTCGTGCTGACGCGCACTCGCGCCCTAGAGTTGGACTATCCCAGCGGCGGCGAAAACGTCTACAACACCTACAGCGGCAGTGGCGGCATCCCCATCGGGTCTTATTGGCGGCGACTGCTGTTTGCGCGGCATCTCAACGACTGGCGAATGCTGTTTAGCGACCAGTTGACGGGAGAATCGCAGTTGCTCTATCGCCGCAATATCGTCAAGCGGGTGCAGGCGATCGCCCCCTTCCTGCGGTTTGACCGTGACCCCTACCCGGTCGCAGTTGAACTAGATGAAAAGATTAGCAACACCGACTCGCCGCCCAGTTCGCTGTACTGGGTTATTGATGCCTACACGACGAGCGATCGCTACCCCTATTCCGACCCGCGCAACAACGATTTCAACTACATTCGCAACTCCGTCAAGATTGTCGTCGATGCCTACAACGGCAGCGTCACCTTCTATATTGCCGACCCCAGCGACCCGATCATCCAGTCCTGGAGCCGTCTGCTGCCTCAGATGTTCCGCCCGTTCGACTCCATGCCCCCGGCTCTCCGCAATCACATTCGCTATCCGCAGGACTACTATCAGGTGCAGTCGAACCAGCTCATGACTTACCACATGACTGATCCGCAAATCTTCTACAACCGCGAAGACGAATGGCGCGAACCGAATGAAATTTACGCTAACGAGTCGCAAATTGTTGCGCCCTATTACCTGATTACCAAGCTGCCCATCGCCGATGCGGAAGAATTTGTTCTGCTGCGCCTCTTCACGCCGTCCCAGCGCACAAACCTGATTGGCTGGCTGGCGGCTCGCTCCGATGGTGAAAATTATGGCAAAGTGCTGCTCTATCGCTTCCCCAAGCAGCGGCTGATCTTTGGCCCAGAGCAAATCGAAGCCCGCATTAACCAAGATCCGCTGATTTCTCAGCAGATTTCGCTGTGGAATCGGCAGGGTTCGCGGGCGATCCAGGGTAATCTGCTAGTGATCCCCGTGGAGGACTCGTTGCTCTATGTCGAGCCGCTGTACCTCCAGGCAGATCAAAACCGTCTGCCCACCCTCACAAGGGTCATCGTGGCCTATGGAAACCGCATCGTTATGGCGGAAACGCTCCAGCAGGCCCTCGATGCCATCTTTGCAGAGGCTCCGGTGGATGGGACTCCTGCCGATGGCACTGTTGACGCGAATCCTGAAGCACCCCCCAATGGAACCATCGTGCGGCCGCTGCCGGAGACTGGGGTAGAGGGGGCGTTGCCGTGAGGGAGCGTTGCTGTCGGGGAGCGTTGCCGTGGGGGAGCGTTGCAGTCATGAAGGGTCAAAGCATTGCGGGAATACGCTTTTTCCCTGCTTTGCATTCCCCTAACCCCTAACCCGTAACCCCTGACCTCGAACCACTGATGCGCTATTGGCTGATGAAATCGGAACCAGATGTGTATAGCATTGAAGACCTGGAGCGCGATCGCCAGACGATTTGGGATGGCGTGCGAAACTATCAGGCGCGAAATTTCTTGCGATCAATGGAGGTGGGCGATCGCGCGTTTTTCTATCACTCCAACGCCACGCCGCCGGGAATTGTGGGGCTGATGCAGGTGTCGCAGCCGGATATCGTAGACCCGACGCAGTTTGACCCCAAGAGCAAGTATTACGATGCCAAGTCGCCGCAGGACAATCCCCGCTGGCGCACGGTGCAGGTCGAGTTTGTGGAGCAGTTTCCTCAGATAGTGACGCTGGAACAACTGCGGCAAACCTTTTCGTCAGAGGAACTGCTGGTGGTGCGCCAGGGCAATCGCCTATCGGTGATGCCGGTAGACGAGGCGGTTGCCCAGAAAATTTTGAAGCTGGCGAAAGGTTGAGGATTGGAGTAAGGTTGAGGACTGGAGTTAGGAGAGGCGGATGTCTCGAAACAAACGCAGGACTGCGAGGCGGGGTAGATTGGCGAGCTTGGGGCTGCTGCTGTGGCTGGGGATGCTGGCTCCCGCTTGGGCAGAGGCGCGTCTGGAGAAAATTCAGCGGACGGGCGTGCTGAGGGCGGGGGTTCGTACGGATGCTGCACCGTTTGGCACGCTGGATGAGTCGGGCGAACCGATGGGATATTCGGTTGACCTGCTGCGGCGAATGCAGGCGGATTTGTCTCGCAGCTTGGGGCAGAGGATTCAGCTAGAACTGGTGCCTACGACGGCAGCAGAGCAGTTTGCCCAGGTTAGCCAGGGCGCATTGGACGTAGCCTGTGGCACAAGCAGCATTACCCTCAGCCGCGAGTCGATGGTGGATTTTTCGGTCGGCTATTTCGTGACAGGGACGCAGTTTTTGCTGGCGCGGGGGCAGGGGCTTTCGGGCAATCGGTTACGAGTTGGCGGCGTATCGGGCACAACTAACGCAGAGCTAATTCGCAGGCGGCTGCCGCTGGCGCGAATTGTGTCCGTGGGCGATCGCGCTGAGGGGCTGTCTTTGCTACAACAGGGACGGATTGACGCGCTGGCCAGCGACGGCATCTTGCTGGAGGGATTGCGGCGATCGCTCCCCGATCCCGACGCTTATGAAGTCATTCCTCCCCAGCCTTTTAGCCGCGAGGTGTATGGTTGTCTGTTACCCAAACAGGATCTGCCGTTTCGTGCCCAGGTGAATCAAAGCCTGATTCGCTTTATGCAAGGCGTGCTGACGGGAGAAACGACAGCGACACAGTCGCTTGAGCGCTGGTTTGGGCCGCAGGGCGCTGTTCCCTGGGAGACGACGGACACCGTGACCCATTTTCGGCAGGTGGTCGAGCAGCACCGATCTAACGGGCCCAGTAGATTAGGTATTTTTCAGCCGCCGCGAAGAATCCGTAGAGCGCAGTCCCCATAATTGCCAGCACCATCAGACCCGCAAACCCCAGTGGTACGTCAAAGTTGGAACTGGCGGTGACAATGAGGTAGCCAATGCCCTTGTTGGAAGCGACAGTTTCCGAAATCACTGCCCCCACAAACGCCAGCGAAATTGCCACCTTCAGCGATGCAAAGACATAGGGCATGACGTGGGGAAAGCCGATTTTCTGAAAAATCTCGAGCTGAGATGCGCCGAGCGATCGCATCACGTCCTTCATCTCTGGTTCCACCGTATCCAGCCCCAGCGCCACGTTGACCGCAATTGGGAAGAATGCCAGCAGGAACGCTGTGAGGATGGCCGGAATCGTGCCAATTCCAAACCACAGCGCAAATAGCGGAACAAGCGCCACCTTAGGAATGGTATTGAACCCAACCAGCAGCGGGTACAGCACAATGTATGCCAGCCGCGAATAGCCAATCATGAAACCGAGAATCACACCCGCCAGAATCGCCAGCAGAAACCCTGCCAAGGTCGTGAACAGCGTTTGCATAGAATTCTCCCACAAAGCCGAACTGCGGGCGATCGCCGATTGCAAAATTGCAGACGGGGCTGGCAGATTGTAGCTGGGAATATTGAACAACCGCACCATCAGCTCCCAAAACACAAACAGCAGCACGGTTGCCACCGCTGGAAATATAATGCTGGCAGATTTGGTACGAGAGAATTTTTCAAGGCGATCGAACGTAGTCATGATAACCAGAAGAATGGTAAAAGCAGGGATTGCGGAGGCAAAGCGGAATATAAAGCAGAATAGAAAAATGAGAATAGAAAAAATGATGCTGCGCTAGTTGCGATGAATGTGGCGACGCAGGTCGGCCACAATGTGGTTAAAGTCGTCCGATAGCATCATGTCTGGCGTAGTGGGGCGCGGCAGCGATACGTCCACTTTGTAAATAATCGAGCTAGGTCGCGGCCCCATGACATACACCGTGTCAGACAAAAACACCGCTTCTCGCAGGTCGTGGGTAATCAAAATGCAGGTGCAGCGATTGTGCATCCATAGCTCTTGCAGCATCACCCACATCTCTTCACGAGTGAAGGCATCCAGCGCCCCAAACGGCTCATCGAGCAGCAAAATTTCAGGTTTGTGAATCAGCGCCCGACATAGCGAAGCCCGCTGGCGCATTCCACCCGACAACTGCCAGGGATACTGCTTCGCAAAGTCCTTCAGCCCCACCGTAGCCAGCAGCTCTTCCGCAGCGCGAGCGTGGATTGCCTTGCGGCTGGGATTGCGAATTTCTTGCTTATACGGCTCCACTACCTCCAGCGGCAGCATCACGTTTGCCAGCGTATTGCGCCAGGGCATTAGCACCGGGTTTTGAAAGGCAATGCCAACGTTTTTCAGCGGTTGGGTAATCTTTTTTCCGCGAAATCGGATTTCTCCCAGGGGCGCGGGCGATAGACCCGACACCATCCGCAGAATCGATGTTTTGCCGCAGCCGCTCGGCCCGACAAACGACACAAACTCGCCCTCGGCAATGTTCAGCGAAATCTCGTCGATAATGCGTCGCGGATTGCCATCGACTTGGTATTGCAGACCAATGCGATCGAACTCCAGAATGACAGGCTTGTCGGTTTTTGCAGCGCTGTCGATTGTTTCGGATTGAACCATGATGAGAAAACCCTTGACGCATTCAAGATGCCCTCCATTTGGGCAGCTAAGCAGGAAGGGATTCTGTAGTTCTTGACACAAAACCTGGGAATTAAGGCAAAGAGTTTTTAAGACGGTAGTTTTGCCAGTTTTGACAAGGTTCTTAATGAATTTTCAAAAGTTGGCGATCGCAAATTGTAGCCTGGGTCACGTTTCGCCGCTTCGGATGTGTATACAGTACACCTTACGCTGAACCAAACTAAGCCAAGGGCACTGCTCACCTGCGCCCTTCCAGCAGTGTCCTCATTAGGTTTGCTGAGTATTGATTTTGCGCTGTTTCGCCTGCTATCGCTTAAATGATTTGTTGAGCTGAACTGAATCTGTGCAGGCAATCTGTGCAGGCAATGCGCTTAACTTTTCAGGACTGATGCAGGATTCTCGACAGCGCAAGCTCAGTTGTTGAGGTAGGTTCAGCGTTGCTAGGGACACCCTGTAGTAAACAACTTGAAGCATTGCTTGGTGCAGATCAACTCTCAAAGCGCACTATGAAACTTAATTGGCTGGCTCGATTTCTCTCCATTGCTCTGGTTGCTTCCCCCATGCTGCTGAGCAGTTGCCAAACGCCTACCCCAGAGGCGACTGCTCCAGAGGCATTGCCAGGGACGACGGCGGCTTCTTCCCCGACGGCTCCGAACGAACTGCGGACGATCAAGGTCAACCCCTCTTGGCTCCTGCAAGGAGACAATGCGCCGATCACGCTGGCCAGCGAGAAGGGTTACTTTGCAGAGGAAGGGCTGAACGTGGTGATTGAGCGGGGTTATGGCTCTGCGAAGACCATCACTGATGTTGCAGCGGGGACGGTGGAGATCGGCTTTGGCGATATGTACTCGATGATCGAGTTCAACGCGAAGAATCCGAATGATCCGGTGGTGGCGGTGGCCGTGCCTTACAACCGCTCTCCGTTTGCGATCGCCACGTTGTCCACCAACGGCATTGCTGATCCCAAAGCCCTCCAGGGCAAGAAACTGGGCGCACCTGCCGGAGACGCGCCGCGCAAGCTTTGGCCTGTGTTTGCAGAACAGGTGGGCATTCCTGCCGACTCGGTGGAATGGATTACGATGGAGCCAAAACTACGGGAAACGTTTCTGGTTAAGGGCGATGTCGATGCCGTCAGCGGGTTTTCGACCAGCATCTTGCCTGCGCTTGCCAAGGCAGGCAAGCAAGAGTCTGACTTGACAATGTTCTACTACAACGACTTTGGGCTGGATCTCTATGGCAATGCCATTGTGGTCAAGAAGTCTTTCTTGGAGCAGAATCCCGACGTGGTGCGGGGCTTCTTGCGGGCCTATTTCCGAGGAATGCAGGACGTGATCAAAGACCCGGCTGCGGGGCTGGCATCGGTGATGAAGGCGGGCGATTCCCTGATGGAGGAAGTGTCAGAAAAGCAGCGCCTAAAGATTGCCCTAGAGCGGCTGTGGGTCACTCCGGAGACTGAGGCGAACGGTCTGGGCGGCATCGATCCGGCTCGCTTTGAGCAGACGATCAAGCAGGTGGCTGGCGTGTTTGAAGTGACTCCACCCCCGATTGGCGAAGTGTTTGACGATAGCTACCTGCCGCCTGCGTCGGAACGTGGCTTGCCGCCTGCGGGCGATCGCCAACCGCTGAACTAGGGCAGATTGGCTCAGTGTCTGTGCTTTGCTTTATGTTTCGTTTCTAGATTTGATGTCTCCTAGAGATTGCGGGGGGTGAGAGCGATGCTTTCATCCCTTTTTTATGTCACTAATGTACTTCACGCAGCAATTTCAGCCCTCACCCTAAATCCCTCTCCCAGAGCGGGAGAGGGACTTCAAACCCATAGCTGGCTCCCCTTCTCCCAAGCGGGGAGAAGGGGTTGGGGGATGAGGGCAATCAGTTTGATGTCTCAGAGGATGTTTGAAAAGTCCTACTGTTTGTAGCAAAGCGCGCAAGATCCCCCTAAATCCCCCTTAAAAAGGGGGACTTTAAGGCGGTTTCCCCCCTTCTTAAGGGGGGCTAGGGGGGATCTCTGAGTGCTTAACATTACAGGCGATACCTTTTCAAACACCCTCTCAAGTATGTCAGTGCCTTTTTTATGACTTGCTTTATGACTTGTCTCCATTCTCCGAAGGGAACTGCGAATCAATCGGGACACCAACTAAAATCCAAAATCGCATTTATTCCACCCAGCTTCAACCCTCAGGCTTCCAGGCTTGGGCTTCAAACCTTAGGCTTCCAAGGCTCCCTGGCGGAGGGCGATCGCCAGTCCACCAAATACAATCAGCATCACCACTAGCGAAAACGCTGCGCCCAGCGGCCAGTTGTAGGACACACCAAACTGGGATGAGATGACGTTACCCAACATGATGCCGCTGGGGCTGCCTACCAGACTCGGCGTGATATAGTCGCCCATCGTCAGCGCAAACACGCTGATAGAACCCGCAAATACGCCCGGTCTCACCAGGGGCAGAATGACTCGGCGAAAAGTTGTGAGCGGCGGTGCGTTCAGATCGGCGGAGGCTTCCAGCAAGTCTTGGGGCAATCGCTCGAAGGCGGTGATGATGGGCAAGATCATGAACGGTAGCCAGACGTGAACAAACGTGAGCATGGTCGAAAACTGGTTGTAGAGGAACACCGTGCTAGGTTCCTGAAGAATGCCCAGCGACAGCAGTGCCGTATTCAACACGCCGTTATAGCCCAGAATGATTTTCCAGGCAAACACCCGCACCAGATAGCTTGACCACAGCGGCAGGATGACGAGGATCGTCAGGAGCGATCGCCACTTGCCGCCAAACCGCGCAATAAAATAGCCAAGCGGCAGCGCCAGCACGATATCAATCAGCGTCACTCCCAGCGCCGTGCCCACGGTTCGCAAAATCACCGTGCGATAGGCGGCATTCGTAAAAATCGTTTTGAAATTGACCAGGCTGAACTCTTTGACAATATCAAACGCCTCCAGCCGCCACACGCTGTAGGAAATCAGCAGCGCCAAAGGGACAAAATAGAGCAGCGTCGTCCATACCAGCGGCGGCAGCAGCGAGGCATATAGCCCGACCGGACGGCGGGTGCGGCGCGGGGGAGCAGTTTTGACAGGGGCGATCGCAGTCACAATAACGGGGGTGGGGATTTGAGTATGGGGAGCCTAAGAGGGATGGAGTGTGGATGGCACAGTTGCTCCATTATCACCCCACCCTTCTCACTTCATCCTCTCTCCTCACATCCGCTGCATGATTTTACGAAAGGACTGCTCGCGATCTGTGCTGGCGATCGCCCCTGCCAGATTGCCCAGCAGATGAGGCATCGCCATCACAAATCCCAAGTGAACACGCCACTTACTCCAGTTCGTCAGCGCCCGCGACAACGGCAACACGTTCCAAAATCGGTTTACCGAACAGACGGCATCGGTTCCGAGGCTAGACACCTCATGCCACCAGCCCGCAGGAAACCACAACGGGCTTTCCAGGTACAAGATGCTGCTGCCGAAACAGCCTCTGCGTCAGGTTTTGTACATCTATTCGGGGAACTGGCTTGGCAAATGTTTGGAGATTAAAATCTTGAGGATCAAGAGGGTTGTTAGGGAATGAGTTTGGTTGAATCATAGGAGAGTACGCTACGTCACACCACAGGTACAGAACAGTTACAGAATGCGTTCAGGAATGCTTTTAAGAATGCGTTCTGCACGCAAGGCGCTGAAATTGCAAAACGCTGAAAAGCATTTCATAACCATTCATATTGGAACGCTGCCAGACGGATATGCGAGCCGAAACGACATTCCAGCGCACCCGAAACAAGATCACGCCCGATCCAAGCTGAATCGACCGCGATCAAAAGCAGCAATCAGAACAGCAAAGCCAAGAAAACAGCAAAGCGCCCATTGGTGATGACCTCTGGGTGCGCCAATATGTTTCAACCTTAAATATTTGCTGCGAAGCTTGCAGCAGTCTAGAAAACAAGACTGCAAAATTTAACCACAAAAGTACCAGCTTACGGAACTGTTTAATTTCTGCGTAAAGCTTTTTTAAGAAACACGGTTCGATCCCTTGGGCCGCGGCGATCGCCCAGAGGTTGTGATACTAGGAGAACAAGTTTGAGGCAGTTTTGAGGCAGTCAGATGAGTCCCTCTAAGCCCATTAAACAAGTCCATCAAAATGGAGTTTCGTATGCATAGAAATCTCGCACCCCGGCGCAATTGGATACTGGGCGCTGGGCTGGGACTGGTGCTGGCAATGGCAACCGGAGCGCGGGGGGCGATCGCCCTCCCAGTCTTGCTCAGCAGTGATGAGATAGCCCGACAAATGCAGGATCTATCTGACTGGGCCCTGGCAGGACAGGAAATTTCCTGCACTTACTCATTTGGGAACTTTGTGGAGGCGATCGCCTTTGTGAATCGCCTAGTGGAACCCGCCGAAGCCGCCGCCCATCACCCCGACCTGACGATTGCCTACAACCGCGTCACGCTGCGACTCACCACCCACGACGCAGGCGGGCTGACGAATCTCGACTTTCGCGTTGCCCAGGCTGCTCGCGCTGCGACCAATCCTGGCGGCTCGCCGCTGACCTGTGCTGCGATGGAATAGTGCAAATACTAGAGTAGTGCGAATAATGCAAAGATAGGGTCGCTTTACTCCAATATCTCCTGCCCGCTTACCAGCATTTCCCGCCCGCTTACCAGGCATCCTGCAAGCTATATAGACTAAACATCCCCCGCAGATACCACGGGCGCAGGTAGGGCAGCGGGAAGCGGCGGAGAGGCTGGCGGAAGGGGGTTGCCAGATCGGTTTCTGAAATCTTGCCGATTAGCAGATGGGCGATCGCCCGGCCGCTCCAGGTGGCGGTGGCCACGCCGTTGCCGTGATAGGCCAGCGCATAGAAGAGCGTGGGATCATCGGCAAGCTGCCCGACATGGGGCACGAGCGCCCTAGAGCCGCAGAGCAGCCCGCTCCAGTAGTGGGAAATTTCCACGTCGCGCCAGGCGGGGAACATCGTGCCCAGCCGTCGCCCCATCCACTGACGATAGCGGTCGGCTTCTTGCGGGGTGCCCCGTGTGCCGCCCCGCGTCCCCAACAGAAAGCGCCCATCTTTCAGCAGGCGAAAGTAAAACAGCAGATTGCGCGTGTCGTAGATGGGGGTTTCGGTTTTCCAGCCCTGAGCAGCGAGTTCGGCGGCGGTGAGGGGGCGCGTGGTAATGATATTGGAAACGACGGGCAGCAGGCGGCCAGACATGGCCGGGTGGAGGGGGTCTTCGGTGTAGCCGTTGGTCGCGATAATAACTCGCTGGGCCCGCAGGGTTCCCCCTGGCGTGTGCAGCCGATGTCCACGCCCGTCTGTTTCCCAGCGCTGAACGGGGCTATGGGCGTAGACTGCAACGGGTTGCCGCTGGAGGGCGATCGCCAGTCCCCGGCTATATTTCATCGGGTTCAGCCCAAAGCCCACGCCGACATGCAGCGCCCCATGTGCTTCGGGGCTATGGTAGGCCCGTTCGGTCAGTTCCTTGGGCGACCAGAGCTGGCAGGGATAGCCCGCAATGTCGCTAAAAAATTCGTAGGCCGCTTCGAGCGATCGCCATCGGTTGGGGCGATGGGCCACTTCGATCTCGCCGTCCCCCTGCGCGTCTAGGTCAATGCCTTCCTCCTGGGCAATCTGGCACACTAGCTCTGTGCCCTCGCGCTGCTGCCGAAAAAATCGCCCCACTTCCTCGTGCCCAAACTGGTTCAGCAGGGCTTCCGGGTCGAGCCAGGTTGCCCCAACACAGCAAAAGCCGCCATTCCGCCCCGACGCGCCCCAGGCTGGTATTCCCGCCTCCAGCACGCACGCCTCCACGCCCGCCCGCGCCAGGTGCAGCGCCGCCGAGAGTCCCGTGATGCCGCCGCCGATAATCGCCACGTCGCAAGTGCGATCGCCCGCCAGCGCCACCCCTTCCACCGGGTCTACTGTAGTTTCCCAAAAGCTGCCGACAGGACGAGTGCGATCGTAGAGGAACGGGGTATACATAAGATAACGGAGATAACGGAGTGACGGGGTGAGGTGACAGCGGTGACACAGTTGACAGCGGTGACACAGGTGACAGCGGTGACACAGTTGACAGCGGTGACACAGGTGATAGGAGCAGCAAGGTAACGGAGTGCCGGGGTTGATTGAGCCTTATTCCCAGCCTTATTCCTGCACCCCAATTCCCTAAAAGCGTCCCTCCAAAAAAACTGCTATTCTTGTGGATGCTAACCCAGACCATGATATTCGTGTGTTCTTGGCAAACTGAGTGTCGGCTTCGGGGTTCCGATGAAAACTCTGTATCGAGCATTACGAAACTGTCTGGGAGCGCCCTATCTGAGGGATGCTAGCTTGAGATTCACAGGCACTTTGCCACGCAAGCCATCTGAACACTGCTCGATTTGGGATCGCGGTGCTCCCGTGTCAACTCACCTGCGTAATTACCGAAGTCTGATGAGTGTTGGGTACTACGGTAGGGTTTCCAGATTTTGGGCATATTTGCTTCGCTGGACGATCGGCTGCAACGATGTTATGTGCTGAGGAGAGTCCGTGTAGTGAGTCAAGGGAATTTGCCTCAGAATTCGCAGCCTTCGGTTTCAGCACGCCCAGCCAACAAGCATCCCCAAGGATACACAGAGTTGGAGGCGGCGCTGGATCAGGTTGAGCAATTGCTGTCGCGACTGTCGCTAGAGCGCGTTATTGAGGGGGAGGATCGGCAGGAGGATCGGGACGATCGCCCCTCCCGTGATCCATCCCATGATTCATCCAATGCGAAGTCTGCTGGCGACCGATCTTCTAATCCCAAATCTCCTCGTACCGGATCTAGCTCCGATAAATCCACCAGGTCATCTGCTCAGTCTCCTGCGCCAGCCACCTCTCAGGATGCGGGACTGACCGATGCGCTGTTGCAGATTCGTGCCAATTTATCGCGAGTGCTAGATAGCTACGATCATCAGGTTGAGCAAATTCAGCAGCAGTCAGCCCAATCGCACTCGGTTGCCAGCATCACCCAGCGAATTCGTCAGTCGCTTGATCCGGGCGAAATTTTGAACAGCACGGTGATCGAGGTGCAGCAAGCGCTCCAGGCAGACCGGGTGGTGATTCACAGCTTTGAAGATGATGCCGGGTCGGTGATTGTGGCAGAGTCGGTGGTTGCCCCGTGGCCATCGCTGCTGGGAGAGCGGGTTAGTCAGGCGATCGCCGAACAGCGAATTGCCTACTTTCGCCAGGGCCACTACCGGATTGTGGATGACATCGAAACAGGCGACTATTCGCCGGAACTGCTAGAACTCTTCCGGCAACAGCAGACGCGGGCGGTGTTGGTCGCGCCGATCCTGCGGGATGACCAGCTTTTGGGGCTACTGTCGGTGCATCAATGTTCTGGTATCCGCCACTGGCAGCCCCACGAGGTGGATTTGCTGCGCTATCTCAGCGAACAGGTGGCGATCGCCCTCCAACAGTCGCGCCTCTATCAACAGGCGCAGCAGTTGAATGCCGACCTAGAGCAGCAAATCGTGCGCCGCGCCGAGCAGATGGAGCGCGTGCTGAAATACGAATCCATGCTCAAGCGCATTACCGACAAGGTGCGCGACAGCCTCGACGAAAGCCAGATCTTGCAGGCGGCTGTGCAGGAGCTAACGCTGGTGCTGGGGCTGGCGGGCTGCAACTCGGCGCTGTACGACCTAGAGGAAGGCACGTCCACCATCCGCTACGAATATACCCACTCGATTCCCACCTTCTACGGCCGTGTGGCCCAGATGGACGACTCGCCGGATATCTACCACCAGCTCAAGCAGGGGCTGTATTTCCAGTTTTGCTCGCTCTATCCCAACCCCCAGCGGGGACGGGTGTCCATGCTGGCCTGCCCCATTTTTGTCGATGCCAACTCGTCCGAGGGTATGGAGCAGGCCGTGCTAGGCGACCTCTGGCTGATTCACCGCAAAGAGTACGTGTTTAACGAGTTCGAGATTCGCATGGTGCAGCAGGTGGCCAACCAGTGTGCGATCGCCATTCGCCAGGCCCGGCTCTATCAGGCAGCCCAGGCCCAGGTCACGGAACTGGAGCGGCTCAACCAGCTCAAAGATCAGTTCCTCAGCACCGTCTCCCATGAGCTACGCACCCCCATCGCCAACGTCAAAATGGCGATCCACATGCTGAAAACCGCCCCCAGCGAAGAAAAGCAAAAACAGTATCTCAGCATCCTGGAAAGCGAACTGGCGCGAGAGGAAGAACTCATCAACGACCTGCTGGACTTGCAGCGACTAGAAGAATCCGTCTTTCCCATCACCGTCGAGCGCATCGACCCGCCCAACTGGCTGCCCGCCCTGGTGGAACCTTTCCGCACCCGCATCGCCAACTCCCAGCAAACCCTCGAAGTCTCCTGCGCTGAAGATTTGCCGCCGCTGGTGACCGACCCGACCATCCTGCGGCGCATTCTGGCAGAGCTACTGAACAACGCCTGCAAGTATACGCCCAAGGGGCTGAGCATTGCGCTAGACGTATCGCTCCAGCCGCCCACCGAGGAGAACGGGTTCACAGCCTACACCATTTTCCGACTCCAGAATCAGGCCGAAATTCCCAATGCCGACCTGCCCCATATCTTTGAAAAGTTCTATCGCGTCTTGCAAGTCGATCGCTACAAGCACGGCGGCACCGGGCTGGGGCTGGCGCTGGTGCAAAAGCTGGTGGAGCAACTGAGCGGCACGATCAGCGCCGACAGCGCCGACGGCTGGACGAGCTTTACGGTCAAAATTCCGTCTCGCTAGCAGGGCACGGCTGAGCAATCTCTAGTTGAGATTGAGCATTTCTCAGTGGAGAATTTTGCAGTGGAGAATTCTGCCCGTCGAGTCGGCTCTACATTCCTGGGATCAACCCGGCACTGAGGCGTTGAATAGCGCGGTTGGCCACATCGCGATAGCCTAGCTTGCCGCAGAGAATTTGCCCCATCCGCTCCGTGGCAGAGGGACGCTTGATCCCCAGCCGATAGCCCAGGCTGGGAGCCGCGTAGAAAGCATTGGCCAGCCGTTTTGCCCAGATCATTTCCTGGCCCCACTCTTGCTGAATGGTGTGGGTATATCCTTCGAGCGCGTCCAAGTCGCCGCTCAGCGCTGCATGAATTGCCTCCGCCGCCTTCACGCCCGTAAAGATCGAAGGGCGAATCCCTTCGGCTGTCATGGGATCAACCACGCAGGCGGCTTCGCCGACCAGCAGCGCATTTTGAGTATGCAAGGTCTGGTCGCCATCCCACAGGCATAGGGGATGCCCGTGCTGCTCGGTGGTTGCAAAATCGACGTTAAACAGCTTGGAATATTCCGTTAGGATGCGCTTGAAGTCTTGCGCTTCGCCACCGCGAAAGGTGCCAATGCCAATGGAATAGCCGTCTGCCTTGGGAAAGTTCCAGATATAGCCGTTTTTGACCATGCCAAACTCGAAGTGGATGGTCTGGGCATCGGCAATGGGCTGACGGGCCTCCGCCTCCAGCGCACCGCCCAACTTCCGCTTGCGATCGCCAAATCCCAGCCACTTTGCCATGAAGCCCTTTGCTCCGTCAGCGGCGATTAGATAGGTTCCTAGAAACGGGCCCTGAGCGGTGTTGACCCGCCAGCCGTTGCCTCGCCATTCAATACCCGATACGGCGGTACGGTCTTTGAGCATTGCGCCCTGTTCTTGCGCTTTTTTGACCAGGAAATGGTCGAACACGTCGCGCCGCACCATCCAAATCGGCTCTAGGTTTTCAAGCTGAGCCACCACCGGATCGTCCATGTTCCAGGTGTAGCGGAGGGTGTTGACCTTGAGCGAGATCGCCGGGCCAAAGTCAAAATCAAACCATTCGGCCACTTGGGGCGATACGCCGCCGCCGCAGGGTTTGTAGCGGGGCAGGGATTCCTTTTCTAAAAGCAGCACCGAGCGATCGCGCTTTGCCAGGTGATAGGCAGCACTTGCGCCCGCAGGCCCAGCGCCCACGATGATGCAGTCATACATGAACAGGTCACTCCTGAACGCGGGTCACAAACTAAAGGATCAAACGCAGATCAAACCTAGATCACGGCTGAGCGCGATGCCAAAAGCTCGACCCAACCTCGATGCACCGCTCAGAACCCTGATGCAAGCCGGAGGCAAATTTGACGCAAATCTAGCGTAAATCTAACGCTAGACCGTCGTGATATCGGTTTCCTTTTCTTTGAGCAGCGCGTCGATTTTGGCCACGTACTTATCGGTCAGCTTTTGGATGCTGTCTTGCAAATCCAGCGCAGTGTCTTTGGGCAGGTCGCCGTCTTTTTCTTGCTTGCGAACGCTGTCTACAGCATCGCGGCGGATGTTGCGGAGGGCAACTTTGCCTTCTTCGGCGTATTTGGCGGCGATTTTTACCAATTCTTTGCGGCGATCGCTCGTCAGGGGCGGAATATTCAGCCGCACCACGGAACCATCGTTATTCGGCGTTAGCCCCACATCAGACATCTGAATCGCCTTTTCGATCAGGTTCAGCGTGTTCCGGTCATAGGGCTGGATCAAGATGGTGCTGGCATCGGGCGTGCTGATGTTGGCCAGAGACTTCAGCGGTGTAGGCGTACCGTAGTATTCCACCTGCACCTTGTCGAGAATGCTCGCATTTGCCCGTCCTGTGCGGATGGTGTTAAACGACCGCTGAGTGGCCTCAATGGTCTTCTGCATATTGCCTTCAATTTCAGCTAATTCCACAAGAGCCTCCAACAAGTGTGCCAATGGGTTCACCCATCAAGGCGCGGCGAATGTTGCCTTCAACCGCCAGGTTAAACACCATGATAGGGATATTGTTATCTTTGCACAGGGCGATCGCCGTTCCATCCATCACCCGCAGGTCTTTTTCCAGCGCATAGCTGTAGGTCAGCGTTTGGAACCTGCGGGCATCGGGATTCACCTTCGGGTCAGCGTCGTAAATGCCATCTACTTTTGTCGCCTTGAACACGACCTCTGCGCTAATTTCTGCTGCCCGCAGCGCCGCCGTCGTGTCCGTCGTAAAGAAAGGATTACCAGACCCCGCACCAAAAATTACCACTCGCCCCTTTTCCAAATGGCGAATGGCGCGGCGACGAATATACGGCTCTGCCACTTCCTGCATCTCGATCGCCGTCAGCACGCGAGTTTGCACGCCCTTTCGCTCCAGCGAGTCTTGCAGTGTCATCGCGTTCATCACGGTGGCAATCATGCCGATGTAATCCGCCGTTGCCCGATCCATCCCAGCCGCTGCGCCCTTGATGCCGCGAAAAATATTGCCGCCGCCCACCACAACCGCAACTTCTACGCCCGTATTCACCACATCTTTAATCTCTGCACAAATCGCATCTACCACTGCCGGGTCAATCCCATAGGAGAGATCGCCCATCAGTGCCTCGCCGCTGAGCTTTAGCAAAACCCGCCGATACGTATTCCCCATAGGTCGTGACAATTCTCTAGAACTTTAAAATTGTTTCCAACCCAAGATAGCAGTAGACCGGAAAAATCCGTCAGCGCCAAGCGGCCGGTTTGCCACTGGCTCTAGCAGACAGATGGGCATCGCAAAAGAACATCGCAAAAGGGCATCGCAAAAGGGCATCGCAAAAGGGTATCGCGAAGGCCGCAAACCCTGCATTCGACCCCAGGGATTTCGCTAAAATTGTTAAGTAATGTTTCAGAGTCTTCAGATTAATCCTGGGTTAATACTATGACTGCCGCTTCTGCCTCTATCTACGACTTTTCAGCCACCAGCATCGACGGCAAGCCCGTATCGCTCGATGCGTTCAAAGACAAGGTGCTGTTGATTGTGAACACGGCCAGCCAGTGCGGCTTTACGCCCCAATATCAGGGGCTTCAGTCCCTCTACAGCAAATACGCCGATCAGGGCCTGGTGGTACTGGGCTTCCCGTGCAATCAGTTTGGACAGCAGGAACCGGGGACAGCAGATCAAATCCAGGCATTTTGCGAAACCCGGTTTGGGGTGTCGTTCCCGCTATTCCAAAAAGTAGACGTGAACGGCAGCAACGCCCATCCTCTGTTTCAATACCTGACGAAATCTGCCCCCGGTATCTTTGGCACGGAGGCGATTAAGTGGAATTTCACCAAGTTCCTGGTCGATCGCCAGGGCAACGTCGTGAAGCGCTACCCGCCCACCACCAAACCAGAAGATCTGGAGGCTGATATTCAGGCATTGCTGTAGCGCGGTTCCTAATTTCCTAATAATGCTCGGCTAAATAATGATTGGCTAAGGCAAACGATCGGCCACGGCCGACACGGGACGTTCTCGCTATCCTTCTGTCGGCTGTCGCCATTTTACAGAGCAACCGATGGTGTGCGTGTGGGTGTCGGCGATCGCAGTGCCGGAGAGAATGCTGGCGATCGCCTCCCTCAAATAGGCCTTCTGCACCCCGTCGGGATTCTGCGGGCTATCGTCGATCGCCCCGTTATACCGAAGAATCCCTTCGCTATCCAGCAGGTAAATCTCCGGTGTGCGCTCTGCGCCAAAGGCTTCCGCCACCTCTTGCGTCACGTCGCGCAGGTAGGGAAAGTTGATCGCCTGCTCGATGGCAAAGGACTTCATCTTGTCGAAACTATCGTCAGGATAGCGCGTGTCGTCGTTGGGATTGATGCCGATCAACGTCACGCCCTGCCCCTGAAAGTCGTCCTGAATTTGCTTGAGGCGATCAATATACAGCCGCACATAGGGGCAGTGGTTGCACATAAAAACCACGCAAACCGCCCGATGGGATTCAAGATACCGAGCGAGATGATGCACCTCGCCATCTACACCGGGCAGTTCAAAGTCGGGCGCGTAGCTACCAATCGCGGTTCCAGTCATACAGCAAAGAAATTTGCAGAGAAAATTTGCAGGAGACACTAGCCATCATACGCGAATCCTTCAGGGACGCTCATTTGCAAGATGGCCGATTATTTGCCGATGATTTGCAGCCTACTTGCTTTGTAGAGCCGACAGACTCAGGGTATGGTGACTAGGGGCAATCTGAACCACTCGACAACCCAGTTCCCTGCCGCACCCCATTCACACAATCAACCATTTCTCCGCCCTACTCACCGAGGACGCAGGCCATGCTAGAGCTTTATCAATTTGAGCTATCCCACTACTGCGAAAAGATTCGGCTAATTTTGGACTACAAGGGCTTGCCCTATCGCAAGGTGGAAGTGACCCCTGGTGTCGGCCAGCTTGACCTGTTTCGGATGTCCGGCCAGCGCCAAGTGCCCGTGCTGAAAGACGGCTCCACAGCTATTGCCGACTCCACCGAAATTGCCGAGTATCTGGAAAAGACCTATCCCGATCGCCCGATTATTCCCACCGATCCCAAACAGCGCGGGCTGTGTTTGTTAATGGAGCAGTGGGCCGACGAATCCATTGGGCTAAATGCCCGCAAATGCATGATTGGCGCACTGGGCAAAGACCAGAGCTTCCGCCAGTCGTTTCTCCCGAATACGATTCCTGATTTTCTAAAAACAGTCGTTAGCTCTATGCCCAATGAGCTATTCAGCGTGCTGGAACTGGGCGTGGGACTGACCCCGGATGCCATCAAAGCAGCCGAAGCATCCATGAAGCGGGATCTGGCGGCGCTCTGCTTTATCTTGCTCGATCAGCCCTACCTGATCACCGACCATCCCACCCTGGCAGATTTTGCTGTGGCGGGGCTGACGATGTACGTCAAGTTTCCCGATGGCGACTACCTGGATATTCCCCAACCGCTCAAGGGCAAAGGCGTTCCGGGCATTGCCGATGTGGGCACGTTTGCGCCGTTTTTTGAATGGCGCGATCGCCTCTACGCCGACTTCCGCAAAACCGGAACCCCCAGCGCCAGCAGTAGCGCCAACCGCCCCACATCAATTCAGATTGACTAGACGCTAGGGATCGGGGGTCAGGCTTTAGGTTCGACCCCGATCATCCCCTGACACCAAATCCCTGACCTCCATAACCTGTCCATAACCGCCAAACGTGCCCCGTTTATGGCACTCTGGAACGTAGAGCCTTGTTGTAGAGCATTATTTAGTAACGCTCTGAGTGGCTATTAGTAACGCTCTAAGTGGCTCTCATGCTGTTTCGTAGCCGCAGCTTTGGCTCTTCGGATACTCTATCGCCCATCTCGTATTTCATCGCCCATCTCTACTCAGGCCCAAGGGTATGCAAACGCTTCCTAATCCTGTCAACGCGCCCACTGCTCCGTCTGCCCCTGCCGATGCCAACGTAGGCATTGTGCGTCGCAAAACGCGCCCGGTTCCGGTGGGCGACATCACCATCGGCGGCGACTATCCCGTGGCGGTGCAGTCGATGATTAACGAAGACACGCTGGATATTGAGGGTTCCGTTGCGGCAATTCGGCGGCTGCACGAGATTGGCTGCGAAATTGTGCGGGTGACCGTGCCCAGCATGGCCCACGCCAAGGCGATGGAGGAAATCCGCGATCGCCTCTACAAGTCCTACAAGCCCGTGCCACTGGTGGCCGATGTGCATCACAACGGCATGAAAATTGCCCTAGAAGTGGCAAACTATGTGGACAACGTGCGGATCAATCCGGGGCTGTATGTGTTTGAAAAGCCCAAGAGCGATCGCACGGAATACACCAGCGCCGAATTTACTGAAATTGGCGAAAAGATACGCGAAACCCTAGAGCCACTGGTTGTCAAGCTGCGCGACCAAAACAAGTCCATGCGGATTGGCGTGAATCACGGCTCTTTGGCAGAGCGGATGCTATTCACCTACGGCGACACGCCCGAAGGCATGGTCGAGTCGGCGCTAGAGTTCATCCGCATTTGCGAATCGCTGGATTTCTACAACATTGAACTATCGCTGAAAGCCTCTCGCGTACCCGTGATGATTGCTGCCAACCGCCTGATGGTAAAGCGCATGGACGAGCTAGGCATGGACTATCCGCTGCACCTAGGCGTGACGGAAGCCGGGGACGGCGAATACGGCCGCATCAAGTCCACCGCAGGCATCGGCACGCTGCTGGCCGAGGGCATCGGCGACACAATCCGCGTCTCGCTAACGGAAGCCCCGGAGAAGGAGATTCCGGTTTGCTACGGCATCTTGCAGGCGCTGGGGCTGCGGCGGACGATGGTGGAGTATGTTGCCTGCCCGTCTTGTGGACGCACCTTGTTCAACCTGGAAGAGGTGCTGGCCAAGGTTCGCGCTGCTACAAACCACTTGACTGGGTTGAATATCGCCGTGATGGGGTGCATCGTCAACGGACCGGGCGAAATGGCTGATGCCGACTATGGCTATGTGGGCAAGCAGGCAGGCTACATTTCGCTGTATCGGGGACGTGAAGAAATTAAGCGCGTTCCGGAAGATCAGGGTGTGCAGGAGTTAATTAACTTGATCAAGGCAGATGGACGCTGGGTTGAGCCGTAGGGTCTAGAGAGCGATCGCCCTCGTTCCACCCTGGACATCCCAGCCAACGTCGGTGTTGCTCAGTTCCTCACTCTGATTGGGCGAACTTTGACACGCGAACTTTGACACAGGGATTTTCTCGTTAATGCTTCTGTTGCCAATGCTTCTGTGCTTCTGTAATGATTAAGCAGCCCGACTCAAGATGCCTGTGCTAGATTGGGCGTACCCTCGTCGTGACCTTCTCCTCCTATCGCTATGGATATTACAAAACGCGGACTCGTTTTGGGCAGCACGGCATTTGCTGTCGCAGCAATGACCGTTACCGGGGCGGGGATGCACCTGTCCAAAGGCCAAGCGTTCTTTCAAGAAAGCCCAAAGGAGCTAGTTGACGAGGTTTGGCAACTGATCAATCGCACCTACGTCGATGCCACGTTTAATCAGGTGGATTGGCAGTCCGTCCGACAGGAGTATTTAGGGCGAAACTACACAAGCCGCGAAGAAGCCTACACCGCTATCCGCGAAATGCTGGAGCTATTGGGTGATCCCTACACGCGATTTATGAACCCGGCGGAGTTTCGGGATATGCAGGTGGATACGTCGGGCGAACTGACGGGGGTCGGCATCCAGCTTTCCCAAGACGAAGAAACCAAGGAACTGGTGGTTGTTGCGCCGATTGAAGACACGCCTGCGTCTCAAGCTGGCATTCTGGCTAGAGATGTCATTACCAAAATCAACGATCAGACGACTGAGGGCATGGATGTGAACCAGGCGGTGTCCTTGATTCGTGGCCCGGTCGGCACCGAGGTTACGCTTACCATTCGTCGGGGCGATCAGGAGCTAGAGTTCAAGCTGCAACGGGCCCGGATCGAGCTACATCCAGTTAGGTACTCTCTGCAAGACTCCTCGCTGGGCAAGGTCGGCTATATCCGCCTCAACCAGTTCAGCGCCAACGCCTCAGAAGAAATGAAAGAGGCAATTCAAGATCTAGAGCAGCAGCAGGCAACGGGCTACGTGCTGGATCTGCGCTCCAATCCAGGCGGGCTGCTCTATGCCAGCATCGACATTGCCCGCATGTGGCTAAATGAAGGCGTGATCGTGTCTACCGTAGACCGCCAGGGCATTGCAGAACAGGAGCGGGCCAACGGCAGCGCTCTGACAGATAAGCCGCTCGTGGTGCTGGTGGATGGCGGTTCGGCTAGCGCCAGCGAGATTTTGTCGGGTGCGCTGCAAGACAATGGTCGCGCGGTGCTGGTGGGAACGCAGACGTTTGGCAAGGGGCTGGTGCAGTCGGTGCGGGGGCTGGGCGATGGCTCTGGGCTGGCGGTGACGGTTGCCAAATATCTGACTCCAAGCGGGCGCGATATTAACAAGCAGGGGATCGAACCCAACGTGCTGGTCGAGTTGACCGACGAACAGCGGGAAACCCTCAGCCAAAACCGGGATCAAATCGGTACGCTGGCTGATCCGCAATATGCGCGGGCACTGGAGGCCCTGCGGCAGGAAATTGCGGCCCATCGGCAGCGCCGAGCCGAATCGCTGCCCTAGTGCGACGCTTTGCGCTCCAAACTATTTCAACTACTCGATTTCAACTACTCGATCCAGCGATCCATTCGATCTGACTATTTTTAGCGCGGCAGGCATTTTCCAGCGCGAATCAGCCCCACCCGACGGGCGATCGCCTCGCTTTGGGGCGCAAACGGCCCCCACTGCTGGATTTCGGTATCTTCTGCGGTCTGCGACGGGCTGGCAAGTTCGGGGTTCAGATCAGCCGCAGCCACGATATCGCAGTGGCCTTCGGGCTGCTTGACGATGTACCAGTCGGTAGGAGCATTGGTTGATCCATTCGTCGCTTCGTGGGTCGATGCATTCATAGGGGCGATGGCTTGTGGGGTAGAGCAAAATGCAGGGAGGGGCGATCGCCTGCGATCGCTTCGTGGCGCTTCAATCCTAGCAGCGTCCCTACAAAAATCCCCCCTTAGCCAATAACAGCATAGAGGAGGAATTTTTCGATTAGTCAACCGATTGATTAGCCAGCCGGATTCGTTCAGAAATGACAGTCGGCGAATGATCTAGCGGCTATTTAGTGGATTCTACGCGCTCAGACAGCGGATCACCTTCGTAGGGCTGCACGCCCGTTTTGGGATATTCGTCTCGGTCAGGGCTGAAAATCTCCGATGCTCCTTCGGTAAGGAATTGAATTGCCTGTCCAATGACCTTAAAAAGATTCATATACGCTGGCCTCAGCAACGAGTGAACGAGGAGCGAGTCACCTGGATAGAGCGGAAATCAAAAGGAAATATAAACTATCCTTAACTTGCCCCACTTCAATCATAGGAAATCCAAGGCTTTTTTTGTTGCGTTCGCTACCATTCTTTACAGGAAGCGCCAGAGCTTTAGCCCTAGCCTTAGCCCTGAAACAGCGACAAGCAAACTAGAACCAGCAGCACGCCAATTAGATAGAATCGCCCAACCACCTGAGTTTCTGACCAGCCCGCCAGTTCCAGATGATGATGCAGCGGAGCCATTTTGAAGAGACGCTTGCCGATACCGTTCTCGTCTTTAGTGGCTTTGTAATAGCCGACCTGAGCAATGACGGACAACGTTTCGACCAGGAAGATACCGCTCAGAATTAGTAGGCCAAAGAGCGACTGGCTGACAATCGCCGCAGCCGCCAGCGCTCCACCCAGCGCCAGGGAACCCGTATCGCCCATGAACACACGGGCGGGGTTGTGGTTGTGTACCAAAAAGCCCAGGTAGCTGCCGCCCATCGCCGCACAGAAAACGGCTAGCTCAGGGTGAGCCGGGGCAACGAGTGCCGCCAGACCAAGCAGGGCGATCGCCCCTGTGCCCCCCGCCAGCCCGTCCAGCCCATCGGTCAGATTGGTGGCGTTGCTCTCGGCCACCAGCACAAACCACGACACCAGCCAGAACAGCGCCCCAAGTGGTAGCGCCAGTCCAAAGGGCAGCAGCACCGTGGTCATACCTGGAAACGAGTGGCTAAAAGCCCAGAGGCAAAATAGCCCCCCAAAGCCGAGTTGCAGCGCCAGCTTCGTGCGGGGAGAAATACCCTTATTCGACTTGCGGCGGAGGATCTGCCAGTCGTCAAGCCAGCCAATAAATCCGTAAGCAAGGGTCAACCCCGCAACCGCTACCACGGTCGGGTGAAACCCGGAGAGCAGCAGGGCGATCGCCACGCCAACAGGAACAACGAAAATGCCGCCCATCGTCGGAGTGCCTGCCTTCTTCAGGTGCGCTTGGGGGCCATCCTCGCGAATCACCTGGCCCGCTTTCCATGCGCGGAGTTGTGGCACGGCCGCATAGCCCAACGCTCCGACCCCCGCCGCAGACAGGGCAAAGGGCAACGTCAGACTAGCCGCTTGCCAGGGCGATCGCCCCGCAGCAACATCCAGCGCCGCCATCAGACAGACCAGAATCGCGGATAACGTCAGGAGCAAGGTGCGCCCCGTTACTGAAATTGACCGACCTGGAGAAATCTTTGCATCCACAGTTTGCGCCTTCACTCCTCACCACAGCCTCTTCTTGCTACTCAAACCCTCAAAACCTGGACTCAGAAGCCAAGGCGACCTACTTTCGCCTAGAAACTACCGAAACGTTTCGAGAACTTAAACCCCAGAAGAGTTATTTAATTCTGGATTACTCAGCGTAATGCCTAAAGCACGATTTGAGCCAAAAATCTAGAAGCTGATATCAAACTTCAAACTCAAACCCGACGAATCCAGAAATCGTAAGCAAACGTCACACCACAAATAATACAGACGGGCAGGCTTTTTTCCACCCTTCATTCGGAAATTTACATTAGTTTACGGCGATCGCGCGTCATTTGAGTCACACATTTGAAAAATAAGCCTTAAAAATGAGCCTGAAAAATTAAGCTCGAAAAATCAGCCCAAAGAAATCGTCCGAGTTGCGCGAGAACCCAGGCTGGGCAGAAATCAGAAAGACCGGCGGTTCAAAAAGCGCGTGGCTCCGGCCCAGAGAACCCGAATCTCGCACAGGTTCCAATCTCACGCAAAATATAGAAGTAGTCCTCAAACGGGAGGCAGAAACAATGTCCCACATTTTGGCGCTAGTCGTTGCCCTGGGCAGCTTTGGGCTGTATATGTCGGCGTTTTTTCTGCCGGAGGTCTACCGCAAAAACGACTTTGTCTGGAGCGGCGTGGGCATGTTCTATGCCCTGGTGCTGTGGGTGTGCGCGGGTCGCATCACGGGCGGCGTGCTGCTGGGACAGATGGCCAGCGTCGCCCTGCTGGGCTGGATGGGCTGGCAGTTGATCGAATCGCGGCGACTGCTTACACCCTACGACCAGCAAACGCGGTTGCCCGGATCATCGCGCAACTTGGGCGATTTGCTAAAACTGGCAGCCGAGGAACTGCCGGGCCGCCTCCAGACCCAGTTCAAGGCTTTGCCGCAGCAAGCATCGGGCTGGATGAGTCAGGTGACGAGTCGTGTCGGCAAATCACCCAAGCTGGCGGGCAAACCCGCGCGATCGCTCCCCAAAGCCAGCCCCAAAACCGTTCCACCCCAGCCCGCGCCTGCTGATGCGTCCAGCGATACCCCTGCGCTCGCTACCCCAGCCGCTGCCAGAACTCGACAACCTCGCCCCCCAGCCAAAACCACCCCTGCGGCCGCTGCCCCCAGCGTTACACCAACTATGCCTGAGGAATCGCCGACCCCATCCGTCGAAGGGGCTGAGCCGCCAGACCAAGCCGTTTCATCGACCGCCCCGCCTACAAAGTCGGAGGCAGCACCAGCCGTATCTGATCCCCTCGCTCCTGCCCCATCCACCGTCCCATTGACTGCCCCATCGACTATCCCATCGACCGCCATCGCTGCATCCGATCCTGCATCCGATGCTGAACTTGGGAGGACTCTGGAACAGGTCGCTGCTGACGAAACCTCGGAGCCAGCAGCGTGGGCAGAACTGGCCACAGACTCAACAGACTCAACAAACTCGGCTTCTCCAGACGCATTCCGGCCTGCGACCGAGGACTCGTTTACGCTGGACGAGGTGCTAGTAGAGCTAGCGACCGGGGAAATGTCGGGCGAAATGTCTGTTAACGTGCCTGCCGATCGCAGCCCTACTGATACCCCTATTCCCTTCTCGGCTGCGCCCGAAGTGCGGGTTGAGCGGCAGCCAGAGACGTTTGAACTGGAGCCTGATGCGCGAACCATGCAGCCCAGTTCTCTAGCACCTCTGCCAGATTCACCAGATTCAGGTCTATCAGATCCATCAGATTTATCTGATGTTCGGGCTAATGTGCAGCCTGACGTGCGGACTGATTTGCGGACTGATTTGCGGACTGATGTACAGCCTGAAAACTCTCAGACTGAGAATCAGCCCCAGCCTCAGATTCAGGACTTGATTGAATCCGCCGATGGGTTATTCGAGTTGGCAACGGAGCCTGAATCTGGTTCGTCGCGTCTGGATGCGCCTGTGGAGGAATTGCCTATGGAGGAATTGCCTATAGAGGAATTGTTGGATGCGCCGCGATCGCTCGATGTGCAGCCGCTGCCTGCTCAGCCCGAAGACGCAGCCTGGGAGTTTGACTGGGAACTGCCGTCACTAGACTCGCCGGGGTCAGGCTCTCCAGCGCCAGATCTGCCAGCGCCGGATTTGCCAGCGCCAAATCTGCAAGACTCAGATTTGCAAAACTGGACAGACGAGGCCGGGGCGATCGCCCAAAACTGGCAGGACGAGTTCGACGACGACTTCAGCGACGATTTTGACCCCGAACCGGAAAATGCTGGGGAAAATGCGGTAATTGTCTCCATTGAGCGCCTTGATTTATCGCCAGCGCTGGCAGACCCCATCGAGCAGCGACCCAACGAAGCAGCGGCTATTTCCCACGCCAACGCTGCCGAAACGACCGAGGATCTAGAACCCGCAAAATCAGAACCGTCCTTTGCAGATGAAGACCCCGATGACGATTTGCTGATATAAAGATATCTCGCTATCCCGCCTCAATTATTCCCAGCCCAACTCGAACCCCCGATTCTGAATGTCCCGTTCCTCCGCCCTCCGCACCTACGTCCTCTCGCGCCTGCTGCTGGCTCCGCTGATGCTGCTCACCATCACGACGCTGGTGTTTCTGCTGCTGCGGGCCACACCCGGCGACCCGGTGGACGCAATCCTGGGGGCACGGGCACCGGACGAGGTGAAAGAAGCCATGCGAACCCGACTGGGGCTAAACGACCCGCTCTGGCTGCAATACGTGAACTATTTGGGGAGTCTGCTGCGGCTGGATCTGGGCACCTCGCTGACCACGCAGGGGCAACCCGTCTGGCAGATTATCCAGCAGCATTTTCCCGCCACGGTAGAGCTAACCGTATGCAGCATGGTGGTTTCGGCGCTGGTGGGAATTGCCATTGGGGCGCTGGCCGCGTCGCGCCCCAACTCTCCGCTGGATGCGGGCGGGCGGCTCTTTGGCATCCTCACCTACGCGGTGCCGATGTACTGGTTTGGGATGCTGCTGCAATTGCTGTTTGCAGTGCAGTTGCGTTGGTTTCCCATCGGCACGCGCTTTCCACTGGCAGCGACCCCGCCGCCGCGCATCACGGGGCTATACCTGTTCGACAGTTTGCTAGAGGGAAATCTGGGGCACTTCTTCACCACGATTTATTATCTGACGCTGCCCAGCCTGACGCTGGGGATCTTGCTCAGTGGCGTGTTTGAGCGGATCGTGCGGGTCAACCTGAAGCAGACGCTGCGGTCGGATTATGTCGAGGCGGCGCGGGCGCGGGGTGTGCCAGAAGTGCGAATCGTTACAGCACATGCGCTCAAAAATGCCATGATTCCTGTGATCACGGTGTTGGGGCTGATGGTGGCCTCGCTGCTGGGCGGCGCAATCCTCACGGAGGTGACCTTTTCCTGGCCGGGGCTGGCAAATCGGCTCTACCAAGCGATCGAATTTCGGGACTATCCCGTCGTGCAGGGAATTATGGTGTTTTTTGGAGTGATTGTGGCGATCGCCTCCATCCTGATCGATATCTTCAACGCCTGGGTCGATCCGCGCATTCGATATTGATGATTCGATATTGATGAATTGATGATTGATGAATTGATGATTGATGCAAATTGATCCGAACGGTATTGAGCCAAACGGCTAAGAGGGTGTTTGAAAAGGTATCGCCTGTAATGTTAAGCACTCAGAGATCCCCCCTAGCCCCCCTTAAAAAGGGGGGAAACCGCCTTAAAGTCCCCCTTTTTAAGGGGGATTTAGGGGGATCTTACACGCTTTGCTACAAACAGTAGGACTTTTCAAACATCCTCTAAATCGAATCCAACCGACGGTCTACTATCAAAAAATGTATCAAAAGGTACGGAATGCACCCTGTGCATGGTAAAGCGATGATTCCCGCATGGCGCTTCTCTGTTCGCCAAAGACAGACGATACACTGACGGAAACAGGAGTCAGGTCGCTTACGCCAACCCTCCAACCCCTCATTCACTCATTTCCTTTCTTTCTTCTATGCAAACTCCCCTCGGCAAAGTCTACCTAGTTGGCGCGGGCCCCGGCGATCCGGGCTTGTTTACCCTGAAGGGCAAGACCCTGCTGGAACATGCAGACGTGGTGGTGTATGACGCGCTGGTGAGTCCGCAGATTTTGGCGATGATCAACCCGAAGGCGGAGCAGATCAACGCAGGCAAGCGGCGCGGGCGGCATTCGCTGGTGCAGGAAGAAACGACTCGCCTGCTAATTGCAAAGGCACAGACCCACGCGATTGTGGTGCGACTGAAGGGCGGCGACCCGTTTGTGTTTGGGCGGGGCGGCGAGGAAATGGAGGATTTGGTAAATGCGGGTGTGCCTGTGGAGGTGGTTCCGGGGGTGACATCGGGAATTGCCGCGCCGGCCTATGCTGGAATTCCGCTGACCCACCGCAGCTACAGTTCCTCTGTTACCTTCGTCACGGGGCACGAGTCGGCGGGCAAATATCGCCCAGAGGTAAACTGGCGGGCGATCGCCCAGGGCAGCGAAACCATCGTCGTCTATATGGGCGTTCACAACCTGCCGCACATCGTCGCAGAACTCCAGGCTGGCGGACTCTCCCTCCACACGCCTATCGCCCTCGTCCGCTGGGGCACGCGCCCCGACCAGGAAGAACTGCTGGGCACGCTGGGCACGATCGCCCAACAGGTCGAAGAAACCGGCTTCGAGGCTCCGGCGATCGCCGTCATCGGCAACGTCGTCCAGCTTCACAGCGTCCTGGCGGGCTGCCGACCTGCGATTTACCCAGCAATCTGATGCACCCATGCTTTTTACCCCATCTGTTGTAGAAACAACTGAGTGATCGGAATCCTAATATCTGGAAAAGCGAGGGGGGCGATCGCCGCATTCCCTGGTTGCGTGTTCAATTGCCGATAGTCGTCTGGAGTTGGCTCCCGAAACACCAGCACTTCGCGGCGATGCACATCCAGAATCCAGTAGAACTTTCTAACGCAAAAGGGGGTGCGGATACCGATCCACGCCCCCTCTGAAAATTTTAGGTAGAGGTTTAGTCAAAGAATCCCAGGAAAGGCCAAGCCGATTGCAGGCTTAACACACGGGTTCGCGCAGATTCAAACCAGAACCAAACGCCTAACCCCCAACCCTCTAGCCTGCCAGGTTGCCAAACGTTTCAAACACGCCCGACTTGAACACCTGGAACACGAGATAGGCGAAGGCTGCGCCGCCGATGCCGCCCACCAGGAAACTGCCTGCAAACTCGCTCCAGCCCTCAGACGTAGAGAGAGCTTCCGGCGGGTTGGGCGTGGTCACCGTGGCGATCGGCTTCTTCACGCCAGCGCTGCTGTAGAGCGACAGGCATACCGTCAGAATCACCACCAGAATCACGGCTTCGATCAGCCCCACCAGATCGCCCACGCCAGAGTTGCGGAACTGGCTGGTGTAAGCAAAGGGGCCAAAGAGCAAGTAGCCATGCGCCATGCCCACCTCTAGCCCGCGACGCTGAGCCGACAGCCCAGGACGATAAGCAGGCAGGTTATTAATCAGCGCTTTGGTAAAGCCGGAGGAATTGATCGGAGTTGCTAGGTTGCCGATCTGGGGATCGCCAGCGGGCTGCACTACGTCTGTCATGTTCGAGAATCTCCAAGAAATTTGTAACGGTTCGTTGCGATATCTGAGAATGAGGAGAAGAAAACCTCAGATAGGATCGGGCAAAGTCGGGCAGAGTGAATTACTCGTCACGCTCGATGTAGATGAACAAAAGCGCCATCGTCACAGCGGGAAACACCCAACCAATAATGGGAACAAAGATGGAAGGCAAATAAGAAGCTGCCATATCAAATTTCCTATCGGGAACTACAAGCGGTTCAGAACCGAATGTACTGCGAATTGTGCTGCAATGTCGAAACGCTAAGAATTTTTAACAAAATCTGCTCAAGTCAGGCTGGTGGTTCCACTTCTGTAGTAATTCGATACACTAAAACCGTGTATTGGACTGTGTATTTGTGTAATTAAAGAAGCACGGTGATCATCCAGCTTGGGCGAGTGCTGAAGACATCTCGAAACATTTGTTTCAGCACATGTTTCAGCAAATCTGTTTCAGCCTGTTTTTCAGGGCGTGATGCTGGACTGAGTGCCGACCGAAAGCTGACCGAAAGCTGACCGAAAGCTGACCGAAATTAGTATTTTGCGTTTCCCAGTCCTGGCAAGAGGTTCTGATGGCGTTTTGGGAATTTCTGATTCAGCAGGAGGGCGATCGCTCTTGGTTGCCCCTAGAGTCTCCCGATGTGGAGGTTCTAGAAGGGCGCTATCGGGTCGTGGCCCGCTCCAGCCGGGTAAATACACCCGTCGAAATTTCTATTATCCAGACCATCACCACCGAGCATCCGCCCCGACGGCGCGTACAAAAGCGGATGGGGCAGACCAATCCTGACGGGCTGCTGGTGGTGTTGCCCTTTACTCGGCTGGAGCCGGGGGCATGGGAGTTGCGCTGCGTTGGCGATCTCATGTCTGACTTGGTGGGTGAGGGCTGGGGCTATGGGGTCAAGCTCCAGGTCTTGAGCCATGAGATGGAGGCAGACGGAGACGATGACCTGTCGCCGACGGACTGGCAAAGCCGCATTGCAGTGACCGATCAGGTGGCAGATTCAGCCCCAGATCGAGCGGATGAGCCTTTGGAGCCTGAAAGACTGCCAGAAGCCCAAAGTTTCGCCCAAGGTTTCCTGGAGCTAGAGGATCTGGGCGATCGCCCCCTAGCCTCACCTCCGATCGAACCCGCCATTACCGAGCCAGTCATCGAGCCAGCCGTTACCGAACCCGCCATTACCGAGCCAGTTTCGGCAGCAGACGACTTTCTAGCAGCATTAGAGGCGATCGAGACGGAACCCCCCGAAGCGTCTGAATCTGGGGCAACGGTAGCCGAGGCTGAGGCGGAAGACTTACCAGACGCTGGTGCGGCAGCAGGTGCAGAAGTTTCACACCGTCCAACCGAGCCGTCGGAACTTGACCCGACTCTGGCGGCAGCGATCCTCTCCCCCGCCGACCTGCCGCCGCTGCGCCTGGTGCTACAGCCCGACCACTATGCCGCGCAGTGGGGCAGTGCGCTGCGGATCACTGGCCAGGTGGTCGCCGCGACTCCCGACTGGGCCGAAGGCTCCCGACCAGAGCTTCCCGCCCTGTCTCTGGATCTGATCCTGCGCGATCCGCAAAGCGGCGAACCGCTGGTGCAAGTCAGGCATCACTTGCCAGATGGAACCCTGCCCTGCCCCATAGACTGCGCGATCGACATTCCCGATGTAGACACCACCCGGCTGATGCTGGGCGAAGCAACGCTGTCCGCGCCTCAAGGAGAACAGCAGGAGCCATTTTTGCTGGCGGCCCAGAGCTTCACGGTGACGGCGGCGCTGGATGATTTGCTGGAGGCGATCGCCAACGATTTTCCAGGCGACCTCACCTCGCCGTTTGTCGATGAAGAAGACCTAGATCTGTCCTTGCTCAACTTGGTGGATGGCACACCCGTCTCCGCCGCGCCATTGCCAGAAGTCCGTCCAGCAGGCGATCAGGTGTTACCGCCGCAGATCTTTCAGCCAGCAGCGGCCGCCGATGCGCCGACCGCCAAGCCTGTGGAGCTACCGCCCTGGGGCAACCCGCTGCCTGGCTTTGAAAACGGCATGAGCCTCTGGCAGTTGGCAGCCGCCGTTTCGACTGGGCAAACCCCCGTCACTCGCCTCGACAGCAGCGCCCCGCCGCCCGATCCATCCCAAACGGACGAAATCCAATCGACAGCGGATCAAACCGAGGGCGAATTGACCCATCGCCTGCTTCCCGACGATCAAGCAGCATGGGTTGAGGAGGTTGCAAATTTTGCGGACTCCGACGCGGCAGCTCCAGAATCGCCTCCCCCGCCCCTCGCCGCAGCAGACGATGCCGATCTTTCGATTTACCTGACTCACGTCAATCGCGCCAGTCGCTCAAAGCCGCCCGTCGAAATCCCCCCGGACGAACCCAGAGCCGCTGTCCGAGAAGTGTCCCCAGCAGCAGCCGACCCTTTGGAGGCAGGCAGTTCCGAAACTGCAAACCTGGAAGCCACAGTTTCAGAGCCGCAGCCCGACCAGACGCAGCCGACTCCGGCGATCGCCGATTCGGCAGATACCCCGCTGGAGTGGAACCACGAAGCATTCTCTCTGGGGCAGCCTGCGCCCTTGCCCAACGGCACACCCCGCTTTTTGTCGCCGGAGGATCGGGCCTTTCAGGCGTTGAACTTGCAGCGTCGCTTTTTGTCTCGGCTGACGGCGCTGGCGACCGATCGAGAGCTGGGGACGCTGATGCAGCCGGGTTCGCCGCCGCTGGGACGTGACCTGGACTTGACCACGGACGAAATCGTGGTGGAAGATGCGCCCCTGCCGCCGCCCCAGCGCTCCAGCCTGTATCGCCCCGAACACGCACCAGAGCTGCCGCCCGTGGTGTTGCCTGCGGAAGAGCCTGTGCCCTCACCTGTGATGGACGTGCCTCAGGGCGAACTCACCTCTGGCCAGCGTATTGAAATTGGTATTGCCTTACCCGATCTGGAGCCGCGCTTTTACATCAAGCTGTGGCTGCGCGATCGCCAATCTCGCACGATTTTGGACGGGCCGCGCTGGGTGATGAACTTTGCACCCGATGGCCAGGGCTACCAGATTGCCTACACCCAAGTCACGGTGCCCTTTGGCTGCGTGGAAACGCAATTCGAGGCAATCGCCGTCGAAATGTCTACCCAGCGCGAGAGCCGCAAGGTCGTCCAGTCGCGCCGGGTGGTGCCGCCTGACCTACCCCAGCTTGATTTGAACGATCTGGGCATTTAATCAGGGCGTTTGATTAACCCACGAATCAACTTATTAGGAATTTAGGAATCAACTTATAGACCGACTCGGATTGATCCGGCATGACAATCCCGAAGCCACAGTCGAATCGCCTGCGCGACCACACCTTCGCTGCCGTCGCGGGGCGGGCTGGCGGGCTGCCGCTGGGGATAGCCACCCACACTCGACAGCACACCTGCCAGGTGCCACTGGTTTGCCTGCTGCGTTAGAAAAACCCAGTAAAATCCCTGGAGTCGGGTATAGCCGCCGTAGCCGTACTGCCGCTCTAGCGTGGTGAAAAAGACCTGCTGGGGTTGGTCGTCGGGGGCGATCGCCTGATATTCTGCCAGCCCCAGTGCTTCCAGATTTGCAGGCAGGGGGCGATAGTCGGGCGGCCCCGCCAGCAGCACGTAGCTGGGCGGCAGGTCGGTGGCGCGGCTCCGGGAGCGCGATCGCGCAATAACGCGATTGGCATAGCTGGGCAAATCACGCAGCAGCAGCGGCATCAAGGACTCGATCGTGTCGGGACAGCGGGTTTGCGGCACGCGCCGGGATGGCTCGCGAGAACGCTGGGCGATATGGATTGGCTCCGTCGGGTGCAGGAGCGTTCCCCCGCTGCCTGCCAGATCGAAACCCCTGGCGGCAGATGGCGTGATGACTATCGGCGCAAACAGGGCGATCGCCCACCATCCATTCCCCATAGCGTTCTACAACCTGCCCCAAGAAAGCCAAACAAGTCAGCCTCAGGCCCTTAGAGGATGTTTGAAAAGTCCTACTGTTTGTAGCAAAGCGTGCAAGATCCCCCTAAATCCCCCTTAAAAAGGGGGACTTTAAGGCGGTTTCCCCCCTTTTCAAGGGGGGCTAGGGGGGATCTCTGAGTGCTTAACATTACAGGCGATACCTTTTCAAACACCCCCTTGAGGCCTCCAGCCCATTCTCCCTAACAAGCCGAAAACCGAGTCCTTCCCGATTCCCAACGCTACTCTGCTGCATAGATTACACTTCATTGCGATTCGCAAACTGTGTAAACCCATCATGCTACGGTCGATACTGTTAATTAAACACATGTATTTGAGATATCGCAGGCACATGAAGGAGAACATTCTAATTTCTTCGACTGAATCCATCGCCGCTCCCGTCCTGAGGGAAGACTTCAGCGAATACGTTGCACATCTTCAACTTCACATGGCCCTGCACGCCCGTAAGCTGGTTCCCAACCTAAACAGCACCGATGGTAGCCGTCAGCAGCTGTTGCACCAGACGCAGGCCGACTTCGAGAAGTTTGTGTCTCGCCAAGGTCTGTAGGCTGGCAATCTGGAGTCAGCGTTGATTTAAGCGCTTTTCTTTCAGGAGGCGCTGCTTGCACAGAGTCTCTATACTCTCTATACAGAGTCTCTACTTAGTCTCCACTCAATCGACCCGGATGCCCACCGCTCCAGTCGATAGGTCGTAATCGGCTCCCACCACCTTGAGTTGTCCCGCTCTCACCGCTTGGGATATGCTCACTGCCTAGAGTATGACGGGAGATTGGGTCAGCCGCCGAGTTTGTAGCCGGACGTTTGCTTTCACCGCGCAGGTGAGGCGATCGCCCGGCTTTTGCATGTAAACTGCACATAAACCAATGGCAGCTTTGCCTGGGAAACTTGTAGATCTTTTAGGACTTACGCAGTTGGACAATTTCTCTCGGGCGCAGCTCGCGAGAAATTGTCCAAAATCCAGGAAGTATATCGCAAGTGCGTAAGTCCTGACCTTTGTAGATTTCAGGAATCAGGTCAGGAGAAAATCGGTGGTTCAAATTTCAAATAAATTTAGCTCGACTTCATGCAGACGAATTTATTGCACAGTGTGGCGATCGGGATTCCTATGAGTTGATTGATGGAGAGCTAATTGATTTGGAGCCAACAGGGTTACATAAACAGGGGATTGGCTTTATCGCTCGGAAACTCAGTGTTGAAATTGACCAACTAAACTTGCCCTATGTGATTCCCCATCGTTGCCTGATCTGCATCTCTGACAGCACAGCGTTTTGCCCAGATGTAATTGTTCTTGATCAGACGCAGTTGGTCCATGAACTGCTGTGGCGGCATCAAGCAGTAATTACATCAGGTGTGGCAATTAAGCTGATTGCTGAAGTAGTGAGTACAAACTGGCAAAATGACTATGCTCGGAAGACTGAAGACTACGCGCTACTGGGAGTGCCTGAGGATTGGATTGCGGATTACCTGGGGTTGGGAGGTCGAGATTATATCGGAATTCCCAAGCAGCCAACGATCACCATTGGTCAACTAGAGGGCGATCGCTATCAAAAGCGCTTATTTCATCAAGATGACGACTTAAGCTCAACCATTTTCCCAAATCTGCGGCTCCGGGCAAGCGCGATCTTTTCTGCTGGGAAGGGCTAGGGAACGTGCAAGGGGAACTCAAAGACTACCAAAACTTGCAAAAGGCGCTCTAGAAACTCCGTAAACAAGAAACTCCATAAACAGAAACTAAAGTTGAGACTGCCCCTAACCGCTGACCTCTAGCTGCTTCAGCTTCCAGGTGCCGCTAGAAATTAGATTCGTCACGATATGCGCCACAATCGGCACCAGCAGGTTGCCCGTCAGCAGCGCACTAGCCCCCAGCGCCGCGCCCACCACTGTTGCCCAAACTACATAGGCCCACTGTTGCGACCCGCTGTAGTGCAACACGCCGAAGCACAGGCTGCTGACTAGCACACCAAACCAATTTAGCCCGATGGCGGGCAGCATCACGCCGCGAAACAGCAGCTCCTCACTCAGCCCCGGCAGCAGCCCCAGCCAGATTAGGTCAACCCAGGTCAGCGGCTTGATGACCAGCGCCAGGTAGGTGTCTGCACTGGTGCGATAGGCCGGCCAGAGGCGATAGGCTCCCTCACTGGCCAGGCTAATACCCAGTGCCAGCGCCACCCCAAGCCCTACCGCAGACGGACGAACGCTGACGGGCAGCATGTCCACCGTGTCAAACGCCAGCCAAAACCGGGACGCAATCAGCAGCACCAGCGCCGTAATGCCCATTGCCGTTAGCACCTGGGTGCGATCGAGCGGTTCGAGTTGGGGTTGGGTGGGGGTGGGCACGGTGCTGAAGGGCTAGGGTGCTGAAGGACTAGGGGTTCAAGGGTTGGGGTTTTGGAGGGTAAGGTTTACCCAGGGGCTTGTGATCATTCCGTTGCGCTTGATCATACTATTCAATTCGCACTATCCAATTCGCACTATCCAATTCTCAATGGGCAACTTTGCCGATCGCCCTCACCCTCAATCCCTCTCCCAGAGCGGGAGGGGGACTTCAAGCCTCTCTTGCTCCCCTGCTCCCAGGTCGAGAGAAGGGTTTGGAGGATGAGGGCAGATTGAAAGTTGCACATCCCGTATCCAATTCTTTCTATCACTCCATCCCGTCTGCCTGCTGCCTAATTCTCTCAGGCTAGCATTTTGGGGAGGTTTGCTGTGAGGGATTCTAGGCTGGCGGAAGGGGCGATCGCCCGCAAAGTCTCCACCGTTGGCGATAGAGCAGCGGGGTTGAGGCCAGCGCGGTGGGCGACCAGCACGCCGAGGGCTTCCAGATAAGACTGGACGGCGATCGCCCGAATGCCCATTGCCTTAGCAGGAGCCTGCATCCGCGTGGTGTTGTCCGCCACGGTGATGATTTGGGTGTGGGTTTGCCCCAGGCTGAGGACAGCACTGCCGCCGCAAGCCGTGGCAGGAATCACCAGCGCATCAACCTGATCGGCCCAGATGTCCTGGCTCAGTGGGTTCTGATTCGTCTGGCAAACAAACTGCGGGGCGCGGCTGAGGCCGACCAGCACGCAGGGAAGAAACGTGTGTCCCAATTCCTCAGCAGCAGACTTGGGAGAAAGCGTCGGATCGAGGGGCAGCGGCGACAGGGCGGGCGCGTGGGCGCAGGGAACTTGGAAGGTTCGGACGACGAGATGACTAATGACGGCTTCGGCTCCGGCCAGAGGATCGACTCCTTGCCCGTGGCGATAGTCCTGCAAGGCATTGCTGCCCTCGTCGTCGGGAAAGCGGGCCACAACGGCGATCGCCTCTGCTCTGACCTGCGTAATCAGCGTTTCTACCCCGCGCAGCAGGCTATCGGGATGTTGCAGCGTGCCCCAGGTTGCGCCGGAAGCTGCCGTTTGCAGGCTCACACCCAGCGGCGCATCCGTCACGACATACTCCGTCAGGCTCAGCCCTAGGGTTGCCCGCGCTGCGTCTGCCGCCTGCAAGTGTCGCCAGCGTAGTTCCGGCTCGATGCCCGCATCCAGCAACAGCCCCACTCGGTTCTGGCGCACCGGCCGCAGCCCCCACTGTCCGGCGGCAAACTGATCCAGCCCATAGCCTTCTACGTACAGCGCGTTGGGCAGCGGCCAATACAACTGTGCCCCGTTCAGCACGTTGGGATGAGTAATCAGCCGATCGGCCACCTGGGCGATCGCCCTTGCCACGGGCAGCGCATCCCCCGCATAGCCGCCGATTGCTGCGCCCACCCCCGTCGGCACAATCAGCATTACGGTATAAGGGCGATCGCACGTTGGGTTCATAGGAATCAGGTTTTGAGGATTAGGATTCGGGGAGTAAGGCTCCACAGTAGCCACAGTAGAAACTGATTATAAATCAGGGTGCATCTGTATCCAGAGGGGACTCCAAGTAACTCGGATTGCGGTTTTTAAGGATTATCCAGAAGTCCATCTGCTCAGGTTGCTGAAGATTCTGGATGGTCGGGCGTTGGCTGAAAGACGGCAATCGCCCAGCGCATTTTGGTACAACGGTCTGGCGTAGAGCTTTGCATTGCTCTGCATCAACTTTGCGTCAGTTTTGTGTCAACAGTTTTGTGTCAACTCTGCATTGGTTTTGCATACGTCTTGCTGCGTCTGAATTATGTCTGTTTGTGCAGCCTAAGCTGCGACCCGGATAATTTTAATTCAGATGGATATTAGTAATGCCAGACCTTACTTACGCTTCATTGCCCGATACCTTAAGTGCTGACTTGCCCGGCCTGTCTTCAGGCTTTCACTTGTCTGGACTAGCAGGCACAACCGATGGCTTCAGTCGCCTCGGCAGCCAAGCATACCCGCAGCAGACTGCCTTCAGTGCCAGATACGATCAGGATACGTTCAAAAACTTATCCGATATTGATTCAATCTCAGGTTCAAGAAGCCGTTCGTTATCGTTTAATTTATCCATATCGAGTTCAAGTATTTGGGATAGTTCTCGGTTTGCATCCGGCTCTCTCTTCAGCGGATCTTTTAACGGACAGGAGGGGGGCGATCGCCCGTCTTTCGCGAATTCCCAACCCGGCCAGCGCCATACCTCAAAGTCAGACGCGCTCACGGGACTCGCAGACGATGAAAGCCTAGTCGCCACAGCCACCCGAAACCGCAGATCGGGCGGCGTGAATGCTCAGCAAACCATCCACGAATCGCTTTCACGCTGGGATGCCCGCAACCCCACTCGCCCCAATACTTACAAAGATGACTACAGGCTGCAAAGCACAACGGGCGGACAGGTACAGCTAGACCTGACCTCTGGCGCGTTTGATGCGTACTTGCAAATCGTCGATAGCCGCACGGGTAGGGTCATCGCCGCAAACGATGACGGGGGCGGCGGCACAAACGCCCGCCTGACGCTCAATCTGCAAGCAGGGGTTGGCTATATCGTCCGCGTGACCAGCTATTGGGCCAATGAAACGGGGAACTACTCGCTGACGCTGAGTACGCCCAATGCTCAGCCCCCCGCCAACGGGTTCAACAGCACCTATGGCTATGGCCTGGTCAATGCCGCAGCGGCCGTCGCGCAGTCGATCGGTCGCACGCCGTATACCCCAGTGGCAGACGCAGGCCATAGCTGGAGCAATAACCTGGTGAATGCGCCAGAGGTCTGGGCACAGGGCTACACCGGACGCAACGTGGTGGTGGCTGTGGTGGATACGGGCGTGGACTATACCCACAGCGACCTGGATGCCAACATCTGGCGCAACACGCGGGAAATTCCGGGCAACGGTATCGATGATGACGGCAATGGCTTTGTGGACGATGTGCGCGGCTGGAACTTTGCCAACGGCAACAACAATCCGATGGACGTGAACGGGCACGGCACCCACGTTGCCGGGACGATTGCCGCAGAGAACAACGGCACAGGCATTACCGGAGTTGCCTACAATGCCCAGATTATGCCTGTGAAGGTGCTGGGAGACGACGGATCGGGCACAAACCTGAGCGTGGCGCGGGGGATTCGCTATGCGGCCGACAACGGGGCAAACGTGATTAACCTGAGCCTGGGCGGTGGCTATAGCAGCGACATTGAGTCGGCGATCGCCCATGCCGTTTCCAGAGGGGCGATCGTGGTTATGGCGGCAGGCAACGAAGGCGCAGCCCGCCCCAGCAACCCGGCCAGCCTTGCGATTCAGTATGGTGTCTCCGTCGGGGCAATCGACAGCAGCGGCAACCTGGCATCCTTCTCCAATCGCGCCGGAACCGATAGCCGAATGCAGCATGTTGTAGCCCCAGGGGTGAATATTCTCTCGACTCGTCCGGGCGGTCGCTATCAATCCCTGAACGGCACGTCGATGGCTACCCCCCACGTCGCGGGTGTGGTCGCCCTGATGCGTCAGGCAAACCCCAGCCTGACCGATGCCCAGGTGCGCCAAATCCTGACCAGCAGCGCCATCCGCGCCAGCAGCAGCTTGTCCAGCCCGGTCGATCCTGCGTCTCTGACGCTGACGCTTGTACCCCGGCGATCGCGCCGCTAGGGAATTCCAGAACCGGGGGCCTGCGCTCCTGGTTCGTTTTGGAAAATGTTCCTGAATTCTGTGGGCTACGCCCAGACGGTCTGGCCTCTGGCGTTTCGGCCCACTGGGGGGTTAATTTAGGACAAAGCTAGACCTCTACCCCCCTGACCCTGTCCTATGAACCTCCCAACCTCGCAGGTCTATCCTGTGATTTGGCAAGACGACCATGTTTGGCTGATTGACCAAAACCGACTGCCGACTGAATATGACCTGGTGCAGATTAGCCGCTGTGATGACATGGCGATCGCCATTAAAACCATGATCGTGCGCGGGGCCCCCGCAATCGGCGTGGCGGCTGCCTACGGGATGTATCTGGGAGCCAGAGAAATCGAGACGGGCGATCGCGATCAGTTTTTGCGCGAGTTAGAGTCTGTGGCGATGAAGCTGCGGGCTACCCGGCCCACCGCCGTTAACCTGTTTTGGGCCACAGAGCGGATGCTGAAGGTGGCACGGCAGACCATCGGCCCGGTGGACTATCTCAAAACAGCGCTATTGCAAACGGCGCAGGCAATCCAGACCGAAGACCTGGAAACCTGTCGGGCGATCGGCGACCACGGACTAGCCGCCCTGCCTACCACGCCCCACAAGCTGCGCCTGCTGACCCACTGCAACGCCGGGGCCCTGGCCACCGCAGGTTACGGCACGGCCCTGGGGGTCGTGCGCTCCGTGTGGCGAGAAGATCGGCTGGAGCGGCTCTATGCCGACGAAACACGCCCCCGCCTGCAAGGGGCCCGCCTCACTGCCTGGGAATGCGTGCAGGAAGGTATCCCCACTACGCTGATCACCGACAGCATGGCGGCGCACTGTATGCAGCGCGGGCTGGTGGATGCCGTCGTGGTGGGCGCAGACCGCATCACCGCCAATGGCGACACCGCCAACAAAATCGGCACCTACAGTCTGGCGCTGGTGTCTCGCGCCCACAATATTCCCTTCTATGTCGCTGCGCCGCTCTCCACGGTGGACTTCAGCCTCAGCGACGGTGGCAAAATCCCCATCGAGGAGCGCGACCCCATCGAGATCTATCAAATCGGCGAAACTATTATCGCGCCGGAGGGCTTGGACTACTACAATCCTTCGTTTGATGTCACGCCTGCGGAGCTAATTACGGGCATCATCACCGAATATGGCGTGGTGAAACCTGCGGACTTAGTGGGTCTGCAAGCTAAGCAAGTGAGCTAATTCACGCAGCCCTTTTGTATCAAAAGGAATCCAGGGAGGATCGCCGCCCAGCTAGTTTTCGCGGTTAGTCTCTTTGCCCTGATATTCCATGCCGTTCGCTTCGGCATAGCGATTCATAAACCGCATAAACCGCGCCCAATGTTCCTCGCGGACTAGCTCAAAGCGGCATTCCACCCGCTTTAGCTCGTCGCCCTCGTCGCCGCCAAAGATAAACTTTATGCTGTCGGGTTCGATCTCGATGCGGCCTTCTTCATCTGTCAGGCAGAGGGCTTTATTAAAGCGGTTAGTGAAGCTCTGGAACCGCTCGATAGACTTGAGCTGCTCGAACGTCATCACGACAAACTGAGCGCCTGTCGTGCGATCGCGCCTCAGGCTCACGCCGCTCAGGTCTTCGGGAATGCCTTCAAAAAATTCAATCGTTGGTAGGGTCATGAGGGATTGGGGATTGGAGATTGGGGAATTTGGCGCAGAACATCCAGCAACTTGCCCGCCTCACAAGCTCCCATTTCTATCATCAACCATCCCATTGGGAAAAGCATCCGTCTGGGAGCATCCCACTTTCGCGAAAACAGTGCGAAGGGTGAGAATGGGAGGGTAGCCCCAGGGATGACTCACCAGGACACCTGAAGACCAAAAGCGATTGGAAACTTGTACAGCAGAGATCGCCGAGATTTTGTATCGCAATAGCAACCGAGAGGGGCTCGATAGTCTAGAAGGCATCGAGCAGACTGTACGACGGCAAATGCTAGAGGAGGTGAGCCCTCGAGTTGCCCTTTTTTTGTCAACCAGAAAGCCTACCCCGCCCGAGGCCGGGTTCGCCGATTGAAGAGTTTGGTAGGGGTCCTTGAGATTCGTCAAAGTCAGGCAGAACGGTTAGGCGTAAAGGCTTACAGCCGTCTCAGTGGTGGCCTAGAGAAAGCCAACCTACGCTTAAGTGCCAACGAATCGTTTCAAGATGCAGAGGATGACATCGTAGCCCTGACCGGGATGCGGGTCGGGCACTCGACCCAACAACGTCTGGTGGGGCGTCAGTCGTTCGAGTCTGCCGAGGCTAAACAAGGCGTCAGTGAGGTCAGCATTGATGGCGGCAAAGTCCGTCTGCGTGACCTGCTAGAGTCCGATAGCCCGTGGCGAGACTACAAAGCGGTGCGGGTGGAGGGGATTTATTACAACGCCTTCTTCCAAGACAATGACAGCTTGATTGATTATCTCAGCGCTCAACGCTTGCTCTCCCCACTGGTCTGTCTGGGCGATGGTCACGCTGGGGTGTGGAATCTGTTTGCTCAACTCACTACCGTTGAGACCCGTTGGGAAATCCTCGATTGGTACCATCTCAAAGAAAACCTCTACAAAGTCGGTGGGTCGCTCAAGCGCTTAGCAGCGGCGGAAATGCTGTTATGGCAAGGTCAAGTGGAAGCCGCCAGGGCCCTCTTTGCCGACTGTCGGCGCAAGCAAGCCCGCAATTTTGAAGCCTATCTGAGCACCCATCGCTCTCGCATCGTGAATTATGGGTTCTACCAGGCTGAGCAACTCTGTTCTATTGGATCAGGAGCCGTAGAATCGGCTGTCAAACAGATTGGGCGACGCCTCCAAATTTCGGGTGCTCGCTGGAATACGGCCTCCGTTAATGCCATGTTGAGTCTGCGCTGTGCCTACCTCAATGGACAGCTCGCCAGTTGACTGTTTCATCGAAAGTGGGATGCTCCTCAAAGCAAAGGCTGATTTTTGCATGATTGAGCAACCTCGAATGGAGCATCACATGCTCGCCTCGGTCAAGCAGATCAGGCTTGGAAAAGGTGGAATACAAATAAAAGCGATCGCTCTCTGCTCCTCCAAATCGCGCATGAAGCTGTCGATGGATCGCTTCATTTCGCCGACCATAGCTCAAGATATCAATCCAGCGATGCTGCCGATTGAGTTCCACCCTCAACGTATTTGTCGCAAGCGGCAAGTACATCGCATTAATGCCGTGCGTCTCTCTCACAGAATCAGCCATATCCTGACTGATTGTAAACAGATAGTCCAGGCAAGAAATGGCGGCAGGATTGAGGTGATTTGCGCTAAACCCATCCAACAGGTAACCAATTCTGACATCAAACCGTTTCAGCAGAGGGCCGAGCGTATGCATCGACAGTAGGAACTGCGACCCAAGCCCTACAATAAGCAATACATTTATCCCAGAATCCAAACTGGGCAACTGCTCTAACTCATACCAGGAGCGAAACAGGCGATGCCGATATCGTCGAGTAAAAGACACATAGCGATCGGAAACTTTCAGCGAACCCAGCCGAATTGACTGGTTATGAGTGGGGTAGAGAAAGACAGGCTTAAAAACACTGGATAGAACTTCTTCTAGATTCTGACTGACTGACCAACCTACATGTTGATTATCAGGAGAATTTTCAGACAAGACGTAGAGATTCAGCCCCATATACAGCAACAGCTAAGAGTTTTAGAAGATAGAAATCAAGATATTGTTAGCCCGAAGAATACCAATACGACATCGCTGTAAAACGTTGCCTTACTATCTACAGCCACAATCTACAGCCACAATCTACAGCCACAATACGAAGGCCTATCAGCTATTAATAAAGCGAAAAACATTAACTAAATAAAGCCAACAGAGAAATATTAGGTTACATTCGAGAGCCTTGTTCTCAAGTTAGGAGCATCCCACTTTCGATGAAACAGTCAACTGGCGAGCTGTCCATTGAGGTAGGCACAGCGCAGACTCAACATGGCATTAACGGAGGCCGTATTCCAGCGAGCACCCGAAATTTGGAGGCGTCGCCCAATCTGTTTGACAGCCGATTCTACGGCTCCTGATCCAATAGAACAGAGTTGCTCAGCCTGGTAGAACCCATAATTCACGATGCGAGAGCGATGGGTGCTCAGATAGGCTTCAAAATTGCGGGCTTGCTTGCGCCGACAGTCGGCAAAGAGGGCCCTGGCGGCTTCCACTTGACCTTGCCATAACAGCATTTCCGCCGCTGCTAAGCGCTTGAGCGACCCACCGACTTTGTAGAGGTTTTCTTTGAGATGGTACCAATCGAGGATTTCCCAACGGGTCTCAACGGTAGTGAGTTGAGCAAACAGATTCCACACCCCAGCGTGACCATCGCCCAGACAGACCAGTGGGGAGAGCAAGCGTTGAGCGCTGAGATAATCAATCAAGCTGTCATTGTCTTGGAAGAAGGCGTTGTAATAAATCCCCTCCACCCGCACCGCTTTGTAGTCTCGCCACGGGCTATCGGACTCTAGCAGGTCACGCAGACGGACTTTGCCGCCATCAATGCTGACCTCACTGACGCCTTGTTTAGCCTCGGCAGACTCGAACGACTGACGCCCCACCAGACGTTGTTGGGTCGAGTGCCCGACCCGCATCCCGGTCAGGGCTACGATGTCATCCTCTGCATCTTGAAACGATTCGTTGGCACTTAAGCGTAGGTTGGCTTTCTCTAGGCCACCACTGAGACGGCTGTAAGCCTTTACGCCTAACCGTTCTGCCTGACTTTGACGAATCTCAAGGACCTACCAAACTCTTCAATCGGCGAACCCGGCCTCGGGCGGGGTAGGCTTTCTGGTTGACAAAAAAAGGGCAACTCGAGGGCTCACCTCCTCTAGCATTTGCCGTCGTACAGTCTGCTCGATGCCTTCTAGACTATCGAGCCCCTCTCGGTTGCTATTGCGATACAAAATCTCGGCGATCTCTGCTGTACAAGCTTCCAATCGCTTTTGGTCTTCAGGTGTCATGGTGAGTCATCCCTGGGGCTACCCTCCCATTCTCACCCTTCGCACTGTTTTCGCGAAAGTGGGATGCTCCCTCTCAAGTTTTTATATTGCTAGCATAATTTACAATATTTTCATCAGAAACGCGGTTCCTGCAGCGCTACTTACGCAGAAAAATCATGAAGAATCCGTGAAGAAGTATTAAGAGCTAATTTATGAAGCAAATCTTAAGAAGCCTGAAACTCTTGGCATGTGTGGCTTTGAGGTCATGTTTGCCCAGGAAAAGAGGTTTCTCGGAAATCCTTGATTAACAAGGCTTTCAGGCTCCTTTACAAATTAGCTCTAAAAAAGTCCGAAAAACACCTAAGCAAGCCGCAAAGCCCCGTCTAGCGAGTTTCCAGGGCGATTGCTTGCAAGTCATACTCGTTATGAGTATGCTTAAGAGAAGCAGGCTGCTGGCTGACTGCCTGACACATCTCCTAAAATCCTTGAAACTACGTTACGTACTTCCCCCACTTGAGGCACTTGTGTCAGGCAGCCAAGGCTGCTGGTGCAGATGCAGCCTCACCAGACCTGCCTTGCACAAACTACATTGCACAAACTGCACTGCACACGACGTTCCACCACCCTTTTCACTGCCATGAGAATCGAAGCAATCCCCATTCGCTTAATCCAGCGACCGCTCTTTCGCCAAAATGACCAAGAAAAAGTCCGGGCGCTGATGGAATCCATCCAAGAAATTGGACTCCAGGAGCCGATTGACGTACTAGAAGTAGACGGGCAATATTACGGATTTTCAGGCTGCCACCGTTTTGAGGCCTGTTCGCGCCTGGGACATGAGACGATTTTATGCAAGGTGCGGCGGGCCTCTCCGTCGATTCTTAAGATGCACTTGGCATAGCGTCTGGCTCACCGCGTGTTTGGCTCACCGCATGGCTTCGTCTAAAGATTCGTTTCCCTATACGCCGCAGTTGCGATCGCTCATGCAGCAGGCTGGCATCCCCAGCTTTGCCGCCCTAGCTCAGCAAGCAGGCGTGTCCACCTGGCAAATCGACCAAATGCGGCGCGGTAGCGTGCTAAAGCTGCGCGTGGGAGCGATCGCCCGACTCAGCCACGCCTTAGACACCTCGATTAGCAACCTGATTGCCACCTTTTCGGGTTCTTCGCCCGTCGCACGTCCAGACCTACAGTCCACTTCAAAAGCTGCTCGATCCGAATCGCCTACGACCCTGCAAAATACGACTCTGCAAAATACGACTCTGCAAAATACGACTCTGCAAAAAGAGTATGAGCGGTTGCAGCGCCAGGTCGAACAGCAGACCGCCGAAGCCGTCCAGTCCTGCCAGCGGGCCGCGCTGTTGCAGCTAGAGCCGTTGCTCGAAAAACTGCCCGTCTTCCTGAATGTGATTGAGCAAAACCCCGACTTTCCAGCTCGGCAACTCGTGCCCCACTTGCGCCCGCTTGAGCGACTGCTCACCGATTGGGACGTGACCACCATTGCGCCGATTGGCAGCGAAGCAGGCTATGACCCCCAAAAGCACGAGCTGATGGAGGCTTCCAGGACAGCAGTGCAACCGGGCGATCGCATTCGGGTGCGCTTTGCTGGATACTATTGGGGCGATCGCTTGCTGTTTCGAGCCAAAGTCAGCCCGGTGCAGCCCAACGATGCCCACCCTTCATAGATCCACCCCTAAGAGTCTGTCGAAGAGACTGTCAAAATGCGCTTTAGCGAAATTGTCTACCAGCTTGGCAAGCCAGGTCACACCCTGGATAGCAGCCTCCCCCAGCAGCCCGACCTTGACCCAGAGATCAGCGCGATCGCTCCCATCGAATCGGCCCCCAGCGGCACCCTCAGCTACATCGAAGGCGGTAAATTTGCCAAGCAGGTCGCCACCACCGCCGCCAGCGCCCTGATCTTGCCCCAGGATGCCGCCCTGCAACAGGCCGCCAGCGATCGCTCCATCGCCTGGGTCGCCACCCCCAACCCGCGCCTCCTCTTTGCCCAGGCGATCGCCCTGTTTTACCAACCCTTTCAGCCCGCCCCCGGCATTCACCCCAGCGCCATCATCGACCCCACCACCACCCTCGGCAAGCATATCTCCATCGGCGCAAATGTGGTGATCCAGACAGGCTGCGTCCTTGGCGACCACGTTTGCATCCATCCCAACGTCGTGCTGTATCCCGGCGTTTCCGTGGGCGATCGCACCATCCTCCATGCCAACTGCACCCTCCACGAGCGCACCCAAATCGGCGCAGATTGCGTCATCCACAGCGGCGCAGTCATCGGTTCCGAAGGCTTCGGTTTCGTCCCCACCCGCGACGGCTGGCTCAAGATGGAGCAATCCGGCCGCACCGTCCTCGAAGACGGCGTAGAAATCGGTTGCAACAGTGCCGTCGATCGCCCCGCCGTCGGCGAAACCCGCATCCGCCGCAACACCAAGATCGACAATCTCGTCCAGATCGGTCACGGCTGCACCATTGGCGAAGCCTGCGCGATCGCCGCTCAAACAGGCATGGCCGGCGGCAGCAGCCTGGGCGATCGCGTCATCGTTGGCGGACAGGTCGGCATCAATAACCAAATACACATCGGCAACTTCAGCCAAATTGCCGGGAAATCCATGATCCACGCCGATATTCCGCCCAACAGCATCATCATGGGCGCACCCGCCATGCCCGCCACCGAATTTCGCCGCATCGCCGCCGCCTGGAAACGCCTCCCCGACATGCAGCGCACCCTGCGGCAGGTGCAAAAACATTTGGGATTGTAAGCAAGGTTTAATGAGGTTTAATCTAGACGCAGAAACCAGACAAACGCCCAATCCATCCTCCGTAGCGCTGCGAATAAAATCGCTGAAAGCTGCCCAAAAGCTTAATCGGCAATCCAAAATCCAAAATCCAAAACCCCGCCTAGTCCACTCGCTCAATTTGGGCGCGAACCCCGTTCTGACGCAGAATATCAATCACTTCCTGAGCATTGGCTTCGCTATTGAACGCGCCCACCTGCATAACCACCGACTGACGGCGATCGTAGGTGAGAAACGCGCCAGGAAACACGCTCAGCACGCGATCCTGCACAGCCGCACTGGCAGCGGGAACCACCACCCGATAGCGCAGCCCTAGCTCACTGGCGCGGCTGGCAACGGGCGTAGTGGGGCGGGGACGAGCGCCAGACACAGGCACACTGGGCACACCGCCGACATTGCCAATCGGCGCATTGGGGTCGGGCACGGGCAGCAGCGTGTATTGCGTGTAGGGAGGGGCAGGCGGAACAGCGACGGGCGATCGCCCCGCCGCAGGCGGCCGCTCATATCGCTGCACTGTTCCCCCAGACTGGCGCGGAGCCACACGTCCAGAGCTTTCTGGCGGCGGTACAGGAATCTCAATCACGCCCTGAAAATTCGCAACGGGTTCCTGACGAGACGGCGAGAGCGCCACTGCACCACCCTGGGAGGTGCGCTGGGGCAAAGGACGAAAGGCACGCTGCTCAACCGGCCGCCGCACAGGAGTCGGCGCAGCAAAGCCCCCGGACGAAAGGGGCTGGCTAGGCATGGGCTGGCCAATAAACTGACTAGACAATGGGCTGTTGCCATCTCCAGCGTGAGATTGTTGCGGGTAGATCACCGCAGGCGGCGCAACGGAAATGGGAATGCCCTGGAGAGACTGGGGCGCAATCTGCGTTGGCATCGAACCCTGCATTGGTATAGACCCATGCGTTGGCATCGGCGCTGCGGATGCACTGGCAGACGAGGGCGATCGCCCTCCAGCCGCCCGCCCAAACGTGCGCGGGGTGGCTCCTCGCTGCGGGTTCAGCCCGCTGGATACCGGAAAATCGCCCGTCGGCGTGGTTGGCAAAAACCCTGCGCCCGCTGCTGCAAAGGGAAACGGCACGGCGGGTTCTTCCACAACCTCAGCACTGATGCTCGCCTGCGGCGCAATTGGCATAGCAGACTGGGCGGCTGGGCGCGGCGTAGCTGGGCGCGGCATAACATTAGGGGCAGCAGTTGCAGCAGGGGCAGCAGGGGCAGCAGTCACAGCCATCGGGGTCGCACCGCCCTGCGCGATTTGCCCCTGAATCACCACCCCCTCGCCGCCCGTGGTCGGGTCTGCCTGCACCGCCACCCCCGGCGGCAGCAAAATCGGAAACCGTTCCCCGTTAGCCGCTGCATAGGTTCCCGCTGCAAGCAGAATGACCGTATTGGGCGGCGCAAGTCGGGCCGCGTGGGTAATCGTGCGGAAGGGCGATCGCGGCGATCCGTCTCCCGTGGCATCGCTGCCCAGCACCGGATGCACAAAGATCAGTTGAGAAACGGCCGCTTGCACCACAGGTTCATTGGCCTGGGCAGATCGGCGAGGCACACCCTCCAGCGCTCCCAACGTCCCCAACAGCCCCAACATTAGAACAGCCAACTGGCTCCACTGCTGGATGTGCAGAGTCGCTGGAGATTGCCGAATCGACCGAATAGATTGCACTCGCATCCCAACTGGCGGCCGTACCCATCCCTTTAGAGTCATCGTTGCCCTCCCAAAAAAGCTGGAAATTCTGACGGGGTTATGGTGTTTAGAAATTCAGCCATTCATACTAGCGAATCTCTCAAAAACTGCTCACTTTTCTATGTAAAAAAGTTCTGAAGCCGGTCGAATAAAGACAACTTCTGGCGATCGCCCCCATCATTTCCCCCGCTCCTTCTAGCGCCCTCTGCCCCAATTTCTCCCCAGCAACATTCACACTTCCCCTCCCGCCTTTGCCCCCGCTACCCAAATTCGCTACGATCGCTCTCGGCATGGCTCTCGGCTCTGTTTTGCTGCAACTTGCTCCCCGATTCCGCCTACCCCCCTCTAAAGCCCATCATTTCCACCCCCATCCCTTATCGTATGAACCACCCAGCCGACCGCCCCCTCACCGCGATTCACCGCATTTTGGATGCCAACCTGGATCGGGCCCGCGAGGGACTGCGAATCGTAGAAGAATGGTGCCGCTTTGGGCTGAACGATGCCAGCCTGACCGCAGAATGCAAAGACCTGCGCCAGCACCTCGCCCAGTGGCACACCGCCGACCTGCGAGCCGCCCGCGACACCCCCGGCGACCCCGGCACCGACCTGACCCACACTGCCGAAATGGAGCGTCCCAGCCTGGGTGCGCTGCTACAAGCCAACCTCTGCCGGGTGCAAGAGGCGCTGCGAGTGCTAGAAGAATACGGCAAGCTCGATCGACCAGAGATGGCCGCCGCCTGCAAGCAACTCCGCTATCGCGTCTATGCGCTGGACAGCCAGCTAATGGGGCGATCGCACGACGGACGGATGCACAAACTGCGGCGATCGCCTCTCTACCTCGTCACCTCGCCCCACGAACACCTGCTGCCCATCGTGGAAGCCGCGCTCCAGGGCGGGCTGAGCCTGGTGCAATATCGTGATAAGAATGCCGACGACCCCACCCGCCTCCAGATCGCCGAAAAGCTGTGTCACCTCTGCCGTCGCTACGATGCCCTGTTTTTGGTGAATGACCGGGTAGACATTGCCCTGGCCGTCGATGCCGACGGTGTACATTTGGGTCAGCAGGACATTCCCATCGCCCTGGCCCGGCAAATCCTAGGTTCCAGCCGCATCATCGGCCGCTCCACCACCAACCCCGACGAAATGCAGCGGGCCCTTAGCGAAGGCGCAGACTACATCGGCGTGGGCCCCGTATACGAAACGCCAACCAAAGCGGGCAAAGCCGCTGCTGGGCTGGACTACGTGCGCTACGCCGCAGCCCATTCGCCCATACCCTGGTTTGCCATCGGCGGCATCGATGCCGAAAATCTGGGCGACGTAATCGCTGCTGGCGCAACCCAGGTTGCCGTCGTGCGAGCCATCATGCAAGCGCAGCAGCCGACCCAAGCTACCCAAGCGCTGCTAACCAAGCTAGGAGCTGGGGCGTAGCGCTTAGGCCTTGAACCGGGTTTTGCTGAAGAAACCCCCTTCTCCGTCGCCCCTATTGTTCAGGCACTTAGCTAGGCGGCAACTGGTCTGGATCAAAGCCGTGCGATCGCAAAAACGCCTCCAGTTGTTCTCGCCGCCGCCGTTCGGCTTCAGCTTCACTCAGGTAGCGATCGCCCTTCGCATCAAACCACGCCAACTGCTCCTGCGGCAGATTGCCAAACAGCGCTTGATGTCGCCCAATTCCCAGCCCAACTTCCGGCATCCAGTACGGCTCCCCAATCTGCAACTCGTACTGCCCATTGGTTAATTTGTACACCTCAAAGGGCTGATGCCCGTCCCGCTGCCAAAACTCTGGATTGTAGATGACATAGTACAGCACTCCCAGGCGGGCGTAGATGTCCATCTTTTCGTCATACTCCCCGCCATAGCTGTGGGAAACCAGCTCCAGCGTCAAAATCGGCGGAATATTGTTCTCTTCCCACAGCACATAGCTGAGCCGTCCTCGTCCCTTGCGGCTCGGCTTGCGACGTTCAACCCCCAAGCTCAAAAAACCATCCGGAATCACAGGCACCTTCGGACTCTTGCCCGTCGTGTGATAAATGCCCATGTCCACGCCAAAGTACCAATCGTTGCGGTTCGCCCAAATCGAGTTGAGCAAAAACAGCAGGATATTGGGCAAAAGATTCTGGTCTTCATTGTCCACGGGCGTATCATCCGAGCAAGGTAGCTCTTCGCTGGAGGGCAAATGCTGTAGGTCAATCGGCAGCATAGCGAAACCTCAAACGTCCTCGAATGTATCTCTCGAATGCATCTATTCTAGGCGGGCAGGGAAATAAGGGAGGTTCGGAATGCAAGGTCACATGCAATGTGCAACGCAATGTGCAACTTTGCCAATCTCCCTCACCCTTTTCTGGTGTGCCGAAGGCTTTAAACCCTCTCCCAGAGCGGGCTACTGTGTATACACATCTCGATAGTTTGCGTGAGGCTCTGAAAGATCCCCCTAATCCCCCTTAACAAGGGGGACTTTCGATCCAGTTCTCCCTGCTTCGGGTCACTCCGGGTTCTGAAAGATCCCCCTAATCCCCCTTAACAAGGGGGACTTTCGATCCAGTTCTCCCTGCTTCGGGTCACTCCGGGTTCGATTCCCCCCTTGTTTAAGGGGGGTTAGGGGGGATCAAAGCATCGCCACTCAAGCATAGAGGGTTCAAAAAATATTGCTAGTCAAGCCTCTACGCTCTAATCCTTCCAGAATGTTGTGAGCCTCCACCAACTCACGATTTTCTGGTTTTTGCAGCCACTCTGTCAGAGCTTCCACTGCAATATCACTGAGCGTCCAGTCTTTCCCTGCGTTTTTGAAGGGGGCGATCGCCCGAATCAGGAAATCAATATCCTGTGGAACCTGCGCTCTAAACTGAACAGTTTTAACCTTAACCATTGCGAAGACAGATAAACATTATTGCAATTCTGTCATAGGGCAATATGCGCTTTGGCAGAATTGCTTATCCGTTTAACTGCTTATTTGCTTTTGTACAATAATGCAGAGACTTGGTAAATACTAACAACGGAGCTTCAGCAAATGGTGGTCTCGTCTGACGATGAAGTGGCACTGATTCGCGCTTTGCTGAGGGCCGTGCGGGCGATTAAAGTGCAGGATATTGAAAAAGCCCTGGTGATTTTGGCGAAAGGCGAAAAACGGGGAACACCGCCGAATCCAGCGGCACGGCTAGACTAACGGGCTATGGCAAATCTGGTGGCGGGTGCGTGGGATGATGCAAGGGCAAACGCTGTGGCGAACCTTGTGACCGGTAGATGGGGGTCAGGCAAAACGTGGAGGCGCGGCTGGGCAGGCAACTGAAGCAACCGTGGGCAGGCTTGCGGAGGCTGGGATGGGTCGGGGCGGTGGCGTTGCTGGTGCTGGCGATTGCGCTGGGATGGATGCCTCCCGCCCAGGCCGCAGCCCCGCTACAAGATCAGCAGCCCCTGACGCTGGAGCTATTGCAGCAGCGGCTCAAACAGCCCTTGACCCTGGACGATGGCGCAGCAATTGATCTGCGGAATGTAGCGATCGACCTGCGGCCGGAAAATATCGCCTTCCGCGACCAGTTTTATCGGCTGGTGCAGGCAACCTTGCGGCGATCGCCCACACCCCTCGGCCTCGACCTCAGCAACAGCCTCATCCAGGGCAAGCTCGACATCGCCCAACTGGGCTTGCAGGCTCCGGTCTTTGGCGACGAGCTATCCGATTTGCTAACGGAAGACGAGCAAAACCAACTCAAGCGCGATCGCCGTCGAATTACCCAACTCAGCCAGCTATCCAGATCCCTGCTCACCCAGGACCCACCCCCCGTACTTAAGCTGACCCTACTGCGCGGCCCCCTGCTGCTGGCCCAGGCGCGCATCGAGGGTGTAGCAGATTTCAGCAACACATTTTTTTTGGGCAAAGTAGACATCGCCGGAGCCGATTTTAGCCAAGAAGCAGATTGGTCCGATGCCCGCTTTGGGCAGCCCACTAGCTTTGCCGATGCTCGCTTTCGTCAGGAGGCCCGGTTTCGCAGCGTCATCTTTTTTGAGCGAGCCACCTTCGGGCGATCGCGCTTCCTGAGCGCAGCCACCTTCCAAAGCAGCGAGTTTCAGGGCGCAGCAAATTTCAATCGGGCGACGTTCCAGCAAGTCGCCAACTTCAGCCGGGTGCGCTGGCAGGGGAATGCCGACTTTGCCCAAACCCATTGGGAAGCAGCGGCAATTTTCAACCAGAGCCAGTTTGCCCAGTCGCTATTCCTCTCGGATGCAGTGTTTGAGCAGGCAGCAACCTTCCGCGAAGTGCAGTTTGGGCAGCCCGTGAATCTGCGCGGCGCAGTCATTCAGGCGCAGACCGACTTTGGTGATGCCAGCTTTGCCCCAGGGGCCTATCTCAACGTTGCAGGGCTACAATTCAACCCCGATCGCGCCAAAATCCTCGGCAGTCCAGGGCAGATCGGCCGGGCCATTTCCGTGCCCACCCTGCAAGGCAACGAAACCATTCTGCGAAACCTAGTGCGAAACTTCCGCTCCATCGAGCAAATTGACGATGCCAACCAGATCGGCTACTTGGCGCAACGACTGCGATCGCGCCAAATCGAGCGCTCCCTCTGGGGCCTGAACCTGAACACCGCTTCCCAGGCACAGCTTCAGCAGATTGGCTTTTCGGCAAAACAGGCCGAGGCGATCGCCCTTTCCCGCACCCAGCACCCCTTTCGCAGCCTGGGCGACCTGCTCAAACTCGACAGCATCGACCTGGCCACCTATGTCAAAGTGCGCGATCGCGTCGTTGCCAGCGAACCCCGCTCTATCTTTGGCTGGCTGGGCACTGCGCTAAACTGGGTCGGGCTAGCGCTCCTGCTCACCCTGACCCGCTACGGCACCAGTTCCGGACTCACCTTCGGCGTGGGGCTAATTGCCGTCGCCTACTTTGCGCTCGTATTCTGGCTAGTAGACCGCGTGCGGCGGCTCCATCCCCAGCCCATCTTGCCCACCCCCACCGAAGCCGTGTGGATGCTTAGCAGCACCGGGCTACTGGCCACCGTCGGACTATCCATCGTCTTTCGGCTCGCAGAATCACCCTGGCTCACCCTCGCCTGTCTGGGCACAGTCATCATTCCCGTCCCGGCGATCCTGCTGTTTTTGCTCTATCGCGGCGGGCGGTTCCATCCCAAAATGGACGTGAGCTACTTCGTCGAAGAAGGCACGCTGCGCCAGTTGCGGATTCTCATCGGACGCTTGCCCACCATTCCCCGCTACCCCATGTTTCGGGAACGTTATGCACCGCTACTGTGGGATCGCCGCTGGAACTGGCTCAACTATCTCGACCTCAGCGCCAACAACCTGCTGCGCTTCGGGTTCAACGACATCCGCCTGCGCGACGAGCATCTGCCGGGGCTAATCACCACCCTGGTCTGGTATCAGTGGGCCTTTGGACTGATCTACACCGGCCTGTTGCTGTGGACACTCTCGCGCACCATTCCGGGGCTAAACTTGCTTATTTACTTCAAGTAAATTACTTCAAGTAAAGTACCTCAAGTAACTAATCTTCAAAGGATTCACAAACACCCTACGGCAAGCAATCCAGATACACACCCTCAAACCCAGTCACCCTGTCGGCAGTTCCAAACGGTTCACAAACACCCTACGGCAAGCAATCCAGATACATCTCCACATCCCAGTCTGAGGTCGTCGCCAGAAACTTCTCCCATTCATCTCGCTTGTACCAGGCGTAGAGTTTGTACATCTCACCCGGCAGCGCAGACCGAATCACCTCATCCTCATCCAGTCGTACCAGCGCCTCCCCCAGCGACATCGGCAGCTTCTTCACCTGCTTTCCAGCCTCCATCGCTTCATAGAGGTTTCGGCTTTCCGGCTCACCCGGATCGAGGTTGCGCCGAATCCCATCATCAAACGCCTTCAGCAGAGCAGCCGCCATCAAATACGGGTTGACCATCGAATCCACCGCGCGATACTCAAACCGACCCGGTGCCGAGACTCGCAGCCCGCAGGTACGATTCTGAAAGCCCCAATCCGCATAGACCGGGGCCCACAGTCCCTTATCCCACAGGCGGCGATAGGAGTTGACCGTAGAGCAGCCAATCGCCGTCAACGCCCCCAAATGCTCAATCACGCCGCCAATCGACTGTAGCCCGATCGGGCCAGGCTTGGTCTTGCTGAGGCTGGGGTCGGGCAGGAAGGTGTTTTCGCCGCCCTTGCGATAGCTAAACGTACCAGGCATTCCAGGCAGCGAATCCAGCCCCAGGGCATTGACCTCATCCTGTCCGCCATACCATAGTGACAGGTTGTGGTGGCAGCCGTTGGCCGATAGCCCCATAAACGGCTTCGACATAAAGCAGGCAATCAGATTGAATTCGCGGGCCACTTGGGCGCAGATCTGGCGATAGGTCGTGAGGCGATCGCACGTCCGCAGCGCCTCATCAAACATAAAATTCAGCTCCAACTGCCCCGGCGCATCCTCATGATCGCCCTGAATCATATCCAGCCCCATCGCATTCGCATACTCAATCACCCGCAGCACCACCGGCCGCAATTCCTCAAACTGGTGGATATGGTAGCAGTTGGGCTTCGTCACTCCGCCATCCGGCTTGCCATCTGGCCCCTTCTTCAGCCACATCATCTCCGGCTCTGTGCCATGACGCAGGTGCAGCCCGTTATGATCCGCCTGAAACTGGGCATGGATACGGCGCAAATTGCCGCGACAGTCAGCCGTCAGATAAGATCCGGGCGCTTCCGGCTCCTCGCGGTTGCGGAAGCACGTACAAAAGACACGAGCCACCCGCTTGTCCCACGGTAACTGGCAAAAGGTATCCGGGTCAGGAATCGCCACCAGTTCCGACGCTTCGGGCCCGTAGCCAATATAGTTGCCGTAGCGGTCGAGAAACAGATTGGCCATCGCCCCATACACAAGCTGGATGCCGCGCTCTGCAACGCTTTCCCAGTGGGCCGCAGGAACCCCCTTACCCGTAATCCGCCCCGTCACCGACACAAACTGGTAATAGATGTACTGGATACCCAGTTCATCAATCTTGGCGCGAACTTGGGCCACCAGGTCTGCACGCCCCGGCTGAGCGACGTAGGCTTCTAGGTGGGTCAGGGTTTCTGGCTTGGGAACGAGAGCAGTCACGGGTCAACCTCCTTAGTGCAAAATCTTAGTGCAAAATCCAGGTCAGTTCTGGTAGGTCTCAAGTCAGTTCGACACAAGCAGCGAAGCATCAGGAACCGGGACGCTAGTTCCCTAACTAGTTCCCCAACTAGTTCCCTAAGAAGCTAGCCAGCGAATCATCCATCGCCTCAATCCACGGGGTATGGTGTACCGTTGCTTCCGTCCCCGTGCAGGGAGATCGAAACACCTTATCTCGATAGCCCAAAATGCTCTGTTCCTTATCGTGTTCCCAAACCTTAAATAGCTCCGTCGTCAGTTCCCAATCACAGGAAGGATAGTCCACCTGATCCGCCAGATCGACAATGTAATCCTTCTGAAAGTCAATCTGCTCAAAGGGATTGGCCAGACTCTCTTCCCGCGCCTGCCAGTGGGCAATGTCGGCAGCCATCTCCTCATAAGACGGCAAAGCAATGCGCCCCAGCATCACATCCCGCGCATACCATGCTTGCACATCAAACATGCTGAAGGTATAAAACTGATCCTGCATTCCCAAATACATCAGCTTGGGATTGGACATCCAAAAAATGCCCTTGTAGAGGGAGCCGGGATAGAGTCGGTTCTTGGTTTTGAGCCGCAGACTGTCTTCCACAAACGGAAAGTTGTGCTGGTAGCCCACGCAGAATACGATAGCATCCACCTTTTTGCTGCTGCCGTCCTGGAAATGCGCCACTTTGCCCTCCAGCTTGGTCAGCAGCGGCACTTCTTCAATGCCCTCCGGCCACTTGAACCCCATTGGCGCAGTGCGATAGCTGATGGTGACCGATTTCGCGCCGTACTTATAGGTTTGCAGCGCAATGTCCTCGGCCGAATAGCTGCTGCCTACCACCAGCAAATCCTTCCCTGCAAATTCGCGGGCTTCCCGAAAGTCGTGGCTATGCAGAACGCGGCCGGGAAACTGCTCAATCCCCTCGAACTTGGGCAGGTTGGGAATTGAAAAGTGCCCCGTTGCAACCACCACAAAGTCAAAGGTTTCAACGCGCTCCTGGTCAGCCACCAAGTCTTTGACGCGGACGCGAAACTGTCCTTCGGTAAACTCCACCTGCCGCACAACCGTACTGAACCGGATGTAGCGCCGGAGATGATTCTTCTTAGCCCGCCCGGTGATGTAGTCGTACAGCACTTCGCGCGGCGGAAACGAGGGAATTGGGCGCTGGAAGTGTTCGTCAAAGGTGTAGTCCGCAAACTCCAGGCATTCCTTGGGGCCATTCGACCAGAGGTAGCGATACATGCTGCCGTGGACGGGTTCGCCATACTCGTCCAGCCCAGTGCGCCAGGTATAGTTCCACAGCCCGCCCCAGTCGGCTTGCTTTTCAAAGCAGACGATTTCTGGAATGTCGGCCCCCTTCAGCCGCGCCTGCTCGAAGGCTTGAAGCTGAGAGAGTCCGCAAGGGCCCGCCCCAATGATTGCCACGCGAGGAGTCATCGTTTGGTTTCACCTCTTTTGCCCGACAGTTTGGAGCTGAGATTAACGCTCTGAGCCTAGAGCGATCGCCCGCTCCAAATACTGGGGTTTATAGCTTGTTCCGACAAGCTGATTTTGCTAAAGCGGATACTGAATGCCGTCGGCAGGAGCAGAGGGGGGCAGTCCTTCGGTCTGGGGTGCTTGCTGGGCGGGACTTTGTGAATTTTGACCAGGTTCGATGGGGTTTGGATCGGGTGAGCAGAAATGTTTTCCTCTGGTCAGAGTTCTGGGCTTCGTTGGGTCAGGGTTCTGGGCTTCGTTGTAGGGCGCTTCTAAGGGGCGATCGCCCGCTGGTCTTCCTCCATCCCCGCGTCCGCCATCTGCGCCCGCACCAGGGGCACATCAGCGGTGGCCAGGTGGAGGTCGAGCCGGGGTTGCCCCAACCACTCGTGATGCCAAATTAGAACAGCAATGCCATCCAGTCGGGCAGGAACCGCGCGATCGCCCGGCAGCGGTTGCAGCGTATACAGCGGCTTGGTCGTGGCCCGCCGATAGAGCCAGGAGAGGCCCGGCCCAACAGGCAGCGTGAGTGCAGTCAGGTAGGGCGATCGCGCCACCCAGACCCGCCAGGGCAGCGGACGAATCAGCTCATTCAGCGCCAACGCCTGGGGCAAGGCAACCCGAAAGTTGTTTTCACACAGCCGCAGCACAGCGCAGGGATAGCCTTGCAGCGCCGTGGTCAGGGATTGGAACGGGCTAATGTGGGCAATGGACTCACCAAACAGGTGGCGGGCGACTTGCAGCCCGTCAATTCCAGCAAAGTCCCAGAGCGTGCGATCGGTCGAGGGGGCGAGGGGCATAGAACGCAGCGTAGATGGAGATGGGGATACAAGTGTTGCGGAACGCCAAAAGGTGGAGACGGAGGTAGAGATACAAGCGTTGCGGAACACCAAAAGTCGGAGTCTGCTGGCTATCTATGCTTTGACCCGGCTTTTGGTGGGGTCGTAGGGGGAAAGGGGGCCGACCGTTGCGCGATCGCGCCGCTTAATGCCATCCAAAAAGCCAACCTCAACGACCGTCCCCAGTTGGGCATAGTCCGGCGCAATCTGGGCGATCGCAATGCTGCGGTTCAGCACAGGCGAAAACGTCCCGCTCGTCACCTGCCCAATCCGCCAGGGCTGCCCTGCGGCATAGACCCCCTGCCCGCCACAGGCGACCTCATTCCCCGCCAGGGTTAGCCCAACCGCGACGAAGGGGGGGCGCGATCGCAGCGCTTCCAGAGCTGCCCGACCGATAAAATCGCCCTTACTCTTCAGCGCCACACTCCAGCCAATGCCCGCCTGATACGGCGAGATCAAATCACTAAACTCGCGACCAGCCGCCAGCAGCCCAGCTTCGATGCGGGCGCAGTCGATCGCTTCCATCCCCATCGGCAACAGCCCAAAAGGTTTGCCCGCCTGCATCACGGCATCCCACAGCGCCAGTCCGTCGCAGGGGTCTACAAACAGTTCATAGCCCAACTCTCCCGTGTAGCCCGTGCGCGAAATAAACACCGGGATGCCCTCCAGCGTCCCCGTGGCAAAGCGGAAGTAGCCCAGTTCCGCCAGCGTCGAGAGGCCCCACTGGGGGTCGAACCGGATTAGCGGAGTCAGCAAATCGCGGGAGCAGGGGCCCTGCACGGATAAGTTATGGAGGCGATCGCTCATCGGCAGAATCTCCACCGCAAAGCCCCGCTCCTGGGCCACGGTGTGCAGCCACAGGGCATCGGTGTCGCAGTTGCCCACATAGCGAAAAGCCGCCTCCCCCAAGCGAAACACAATCCCATCGTCCACGATCCCCCCGTGGGGATTCAGCAAGCAGCCATAAGCCGACTGCCCCACCGCCAGTTGAGCCACATTGCGCGAAAACACCCACTGGAGCAGCACCAGCGCATCTGCTCCAGTGAGGTCAAACTTTCGCAACGCCGACAGATCCATCACCGCCACCCGCTCCCGCAGGGCCCAATAGTCCGCCGCCTTGCCCTGCTGAGGATACGAGAGGGGAACCCAAAAGCCGTTGTAGTCTGCCAGATGCCGCGTCAGGTCTCGAATGCGCGGCGTGAAGGCGCTGTCTTGCGTCAGGCGCAGCGGCAGACTGGGCGCAGCGCGATGGCCCCTCAGCCTGGGGAACGAAGACTCTGCCCCATAGATGCGGACGTGAATGGGCGTAGGGTTCCAGCCATTTACAGGGTCGATGTCGTCGGGGCAGGCCGAACTAGCACAGAGCAAGTCCTGGTGCGCCCTCAGCAGCACATAATCCCCCGGACGCGACCAGGCTTCTCCGGCGATAATTGCGCCCGTGCCATCCACCTCAGTATTAAAAAAGAAATTGATCGCAGGCCAGCCCAGCCGGGGCGCAATGCCGTAGGGCCCAAGCACCTGATTAAAATTTTCGCTGCAACTGGGATGCCCTGGATAGCCTGCATCTTCGTAATAGCGGCGAGTGCAGGCCAGCATGAAGCTATCATGGCGACCGCAGGTATCCTGCACCACTTCCACCAGCGGCCGCATCTGCTGAGAAAAATAGTGGCCGAACAAACCCACCTGGGGCATCGCCAAGCCCAGCAGCGTCCGCGTCACAGTGCCGTCCAGTTCCTCCCCATAGCCCTCGCCCGCAAAAGCCAGAAAATCTGAACACTGGCTGCCGTCTACGTCGATAATCTGGATGAATTGACCCGCTTTGACCGGATAGGCGATCGCCGTTCCGGGCGCAATCCGATACTCTGCCACAACAGACGCGAGGGGCGCGGGCAGGTCATCATAGCGGTCTGGCGCGGACACCCAAGCCTGCTGCATCATAGCCCCCACTACACAGCCCCCACTACATAGCCTCCACTACACAAACGGAAACGGTCGCCAGGGAATCCACTGGCCCCACAGCGCCGCCAGCGTGCCGTCGCTGAGCAGCGCCTCTAGGGTCTGATCCAGCGCCTGTCGCAGGTCTTCGTCGGTCGGTCGGAGGGCGATCGCAAACGGATGCCGCGTTTCCACCGTAAACGCCAGCCGCAGCGACGGGTCAGCCTCGGCCGCCGTGATCAGCACCAGTTCATCATCCACCAGCGCGTCAATCTCGCCCGCCCGCAGCGCCGCCAGCATCTCCGGCAACACCTGATCGCTCCCCGGAAACGGCACCAGCGTCACGTCGGCAAATTGCTCCCCCAGCGCCAGGTTTGTGCTATCCGCCAGCCCGCCCAGCTTCATGCCCTGAAGATCAGTCGCCGTGTGGATGGGGCTATCGGCCCGCACAATCACCGCTTCGTCATAGATCCCGTAGGGCCGAGTAAAGCGGCTGTGGCTGAGGCGCTCTGCCGTCACCGCCTGGTTAAACCACACCACATCACACTGGCCCGCGTGCAGTGTGGAATAAAACTCAGACATGGGCAAATTTTGCCACACGGGCACCAGCCCTAGCTTGGCACACACCGCCCGCGCCACAGCGGGTTCATACCCCAGCCGCTCGCCGTTTTCAAGGTAGCTCATTGGGCGAGCATCAAAATCACTGGCGGCGATCGTGAGATGCCCCGGCGTTAGCGTTGAAAATTCCATAATCCTGCACAAACAGACGCACCCCATTGTGCGGAACTTGGCCTCCGCAGACCGTAGCGAATTTCACAAATAGAGTGGGCAGGCAGCGCTACAGTGGCCCTCGATGCCGGGGGCCTGTCCTGCTGGTTGTCCAAACAGGCTCGATTCCCCCCACGTTTCACTCGGAATTTCTGCGGTATGGCTTATTCTCCCCTTCAGATTACTGAGGACGACATTCAACGGTTTCAGACAGACGGGTTTATCATTCTGGAGCAGTTTATTGATCTGGAGCTAGTGCAGCAGTTGCGCGATCGCATCGAGCCGCTGTTTCGGGGTGAATTTGAAACGACGGTCTACCCCGACGAGTGGCACTGGCGACCAGGGCTGAGCCTGCCAGACGTGACCCGCGAAATTTGCAATGCGTGGAAGAGCGATCGCACGATTGCCAGTGTCGCTCTATCAGCAGAGGTCGGCCGCATCAGCGCCCAACTGGCGGGCTGGCCAGGGGCACGCATCGGCCAGGATAGCCTCTGGTATAAACCACCCGGTGGCGGCAAGGAGATTGCCCTGCATCAGGACGGAGCCTACATCAACTATCTCACGCCCGCCGAAATGGTCACCTGCTGGATTGCGCTGGATGATGTGAGCCTGGAAACGGGCACGCTTCAGTATGTGCGAGGGTCCCACCGCTGGCCCTTGCTTGAGGTCGCGGGAGAGTTTCATGCGCCCCAAAAAGACTATCGCTGGGCCATGCTGGAAACCGCAAAAGCAGCCGGAGTCAGCGAGCCAGACATTGTGCCCCTGACAATCCCCGCCGGGGGCTGCGCCTTCCATCACGGGCTATTGTGGCACGGCTCTGGCAAAAACCTGAGTGAAACCACCCCGCGCCGCAGCCTGGGCATTCACACGATCAGTTCTGAAGCACGGTTTAGCGACGTTCCCCCCGGCTATATCTACGGTCGCTACAAGCGGATTAACGACAGCACCCTGGATGAATCCTTCTTCCCCATCCTGTGGACGCAGGAGGGCTACCGATCGCCCCATCTAGCCAGCTATTGCAGAGATGCGATCGCCCTACCCGCCCTAGTTTAGCCCTGGTTTAGCCCTGGTTCAGCCCATCTCTAATCCAATCCCAAATCTGCCGAAATACCCCCAATCGGTCTGCGCTACAGGCAGCAGAAGTTGCGCTCCGCCAAACTGGAAGATCGCATCTTGATGATTCCGCTGGGCCCGCTGCCCCCTAGCTGTGTAAGGCGTTTGGCGATGAATTCGATCGGTCAAGGCATCGTCAAAGTAAAGCTGGGAGGTAAACTCATAGCTGCTTGGGGCGATCGCCCCTGAGGGAGACCCGGTGCGAATCTTGAAGTGAATATGAACGGCTCTGCCAGGATACCAACCCGGATAGATAGTCAGGAACTCAGCCACACCGTTTTGATCAGTCCGCTGGTAGCCCCGTAGAAAGGCCTGACCTGTGGTGTCTGACCGGCGATCGCGCACGCCAGAATATACGCCCGCTGCATCACACTGCCAAACATCCACCACAGCATTGGGCAGCGGCACACACCTGCGGGGGCCTTCTGGCTGAAAGCTTTCCACCTGAAAGACCTGAAAAAGCAACCCCAACGGCACTCCCGCACTGATCTGCCCTGTGGCAGGGTCAGTGCGAAGATCAACCCGATTGAGCTGCGTATCGACAAAGAAAGGCCCTGCCGTTTGCTGAGGCCGCACAATGCAATCGAGCAGGGCTTCCGCCTGCGCCGAGCCAGAAGACGCAATGGGCGGCAACCCCTCCGGCTGACGGGAACACCCAAACAGCGCCGTACCCGCAACGCTGCCCAAAAAGCCAAGGACTTCTCGCCGAGATCGCGCAAGCCTGCGGACTGGGGAGCGTGAAATTGCTGGCGATCGCAGTGGATTCATGGCGCTAACTCTTTTGAATGCAGGTTTGGATACAGGCTCAGTCATTGGCAGACACTCGCACTTAATCCATACACCTAATCCATGTTAGACCTCCTGCACGAAGACCTCTTTGAGGCCGTGAATCGTTGCGCGGCGTTACTACACAACGATTCACGCAGGAATTTCCTGGTCGATCCCCCTTGAATCCCCCTTAGAAAGGGGGACCTCCGGAGCATTGCAGCCCAGTCCCCCCCTTCCTAAAGCAGTGCCGCTCAGCTTCCCCCCCTTCTAAGGGGGGCTAGGGGGGATCTAAGGGAGGCTAGGGGAGATCAAACGGTTTAGCACACCCTAGGACTGCTGCTTAAAGGAAGCCAGCCATTCGCGAAGCTGCTCCGCGGCAACCTCACGCCCGCCCAGCCCAAAGGCGATCGCCAGCGCCACGGCGATCGCCCCCAGCAGCAGCCCAAACGCCAGCGCCACAATATTGGTCGCAATGCCCATCTGCTGGAGCGCCATCGCAGAAACCAGCGCAATAATCGCAATCCGAGCCGCCTGCGCCAAAATTCGCGCCTGCCGACCGCCCGATCCCGCAATGAGATTGAAGGCCAAATTCGCCAGGTACAACCCCACGCCAAAGACAATAACCCCCACCAGCACCCGCGCCGACACTGCCAAAATACCATTCACAATGGCCGTTAGCTGCTGGAATTGCAAGACCTCAGCCGCTGCCACGGCGGCAAACAGCATAATCCCCACCAGCGCCAAAATGCCGACAATTTCCGAAGGGGTGCGCCGAGGCAGCGTCGCAGCAGGCTGGACGACCGTGGGTTCTCCTCCCGGCGTTGCATCGTAGGGCGAGCTGGACGGCGAGGGCGAAACCGTGGCCACCGTTTGTCTAGGCAGCCCCATCCACTCAAACACATTGTTGAAGCCGAAGCTGGTCAGCAGGTTCGTCACCAAGTCTGCAATAAATCGCCCAATGACATAAAACACGATCAGCAGCACTGCCGCCGTGAAGATGCGAGGCAACGCGGTCAGAATGTCGTTCAGCATGGCGACTGCCGGATCGGAAATCGCCCGAATTCCCAGTGCTTGCAACGCGGCGATCGCCGTCGGAATCAAAATCAGCACATAAACCAGCGTGCCAATCAAGCTAGAAAGCGACAGCGCCCCCTGAGTGCGGGAAAGGCCGAACTGAGTGCCCAGCCGATCGACCCGCGCTGCCCGCAGCAGATTCGTAACGATATTCCGCACGACCTGGGCAATGAACCAGCCTGCCGCACCAATGGCGATCGCGCTCAAAATTCGCGGCAAAATCACCAAAAAGTCATTGAGCAAGGTCTGCACAGGCTGCAACGGCCCCTGCAATTGCAGCACATCTAAAATCAGCGGCAAGAAAAACAGAAAGACAAACCAATACAGCACATTGCCCAGCGTTTCACTCAAGAGAAACGGGCTTTCGGCTACGGGCTGTCGGGATGGATCGACCACGCCTGCCTCTGCGCTTCTTGCAGCCACATTGGGATCAGCCATCCCCGTTTCTGCCTCTTTTGGGGCAACATTTAGCTTTTCGTCTAATCCAAATCGAGCCAATCCGCGAGTTACCAAGGCTTTAACCAGACTTGCCAAAACCCAGGCTAACGCCACCAAAATTGCAGCACCGCCCAGCCGAGGCAGATAGCTGAAAATCTGCTGGAGGAAATTATTCAAAGGTTGCGAAACCACATCCAGCCGCAGCGCATTTAGAAACGCCACGATAGCAAAGATCATAATGATCCAAAACACCAGCGCCGCGCCCCACTGCTCTACATGGGGACGAGCCGTTGATCCGGCGGGTAAAAAGGTAGAGACCAGTCGGTTGTCTAGGTTCGTTCGCAGCAGAATTCGCTTGGTAATCGAAGCTGCGATCGCCGCCAGAACCCAACCGGCAATAAGAATGAAGACTGCACCCAGCAGACTGGGCAAAAAACTTCCCAACTGAGTACTAATGTTTGTCAGAAAAGCAGAATCAAACACCATAAAACCATTCAGATGCAAAGAGGACAACCCAACTGTTCAGACGGCATCCTGAGAACTGATGAAGAAGTTCCCCAAGGATCGACCGAACCTTTAAGGTAATGGAGGCGTATGATGCAAAATCTCAGCAGCCCTGACCAACATCAGCTAGAACAAGACTTATCTAGAAACACCACACCACCAACAGTATATTAACCACCCCTTAGACAAGAGAGGTCACTCTATCGATAGACAAATCTTTAACAATGCTGTCTGACAATTGGGCAACTGTAGTGTATTTGTTTTACTACTTGGATTAGTGAGCGGCAGGATACATAAGGTACAGCGCTGACTGCCTGACACATCTCTGGAAACCCCTGATTTCTCGTAGGGGACGCTGGCCCAAAAGCTCCTCTGACCAAGCCCTCCGGCTCCAACTCAGGAGCTATGGACCTGACTGCCTGACACAAGTGGTTGAAAGAGTTGAGACCTCGTCAACAGAGGGAAAAGGTGAGCTGACATGAGACGCTGAAATTTGCGTCATCTCAGGGTCTGTATCATGCCAGCCACCACCTGCCTCTATGATCAAGTGCTGTCGTTATTGCGTCAATCCAGTAATGCCCGCGACCTGCGCCACCTCAAAGCGCTGGCGTGGATGGTGACGGCCCTGGTGTGCAGCGGTCGGTTGAGCCTGCCGCAGTGGGAAGCCTATGTGCCCAGTCGGGCCCGTCAGGCGCAAAGCACCGAACGCCGGTGGCAGCGCTTCCTAGGCAATCGCCGGGTGCGGGTCAAAAGTCTGTACGTGCCGCTGGTGCTAGCCGCCATCCATCGCTGGCAAGGTCGGCGGCTTTACCTGGCGCTCGATACGACGGTGTTGTGGAATCGCTACTGCAGGATTCACCTGACGGTTACCTGTTGCGGACGAGCGGTGCCGCTGCTGTGGCGGGTTTTGGAGCATCCCAGTGCCACCGTCAGCACGAAGCGATACCTCCCCATGCTGCGGTTAGCCCATCGGCTGTTGCAGTCGTACCCCGATGTGATGGTTATGGGGAGACAGAACCGCAACAGAGAGGAGACGACCATGCAGTGAGCGACAGTCAGATGTCTACTAACATATCGCTTCGCTCCTCTCATAGAGATCGCTAAGAGCCAGAGAAATGGTAATAGGAAAAGGAACTGGGCTAGGGATTGAGGACGACCATCCAACGTCAGACATCTCGATGTCTACTAACATATTGCATCGCCTCAACCTTGACCAGCTTCCTTCAACGAATTCTCAGGGAGTGGTGACAGACACCTTCCATAATCTCTTCGCTCAGAAGCAGGCAGCCCAGTTCCAGACAACAAACTATCCCCAACTTAGCTGATGGAAAGAACCTTTGTCGCCTACATCGGCATTGACTGGTCAGATCGCAAACACGACATCTGTCTGTACGACCCCGAGAGCGCACAGCGAGAATACAGCGTGATTGGCGCTCAACCGCAAGAGATTGCCAACTGGGTTGCGACCTTGCAACAGCGATACGGCAACAGCCCAATTGCCATCTGCCTGGAGCAAAAGCGAGGACCCCTGATTTACGCGCTGTGCCAGTACGACAACCTAGTGCTGTTTCCCATCAATCCGCGCACGGTTTCTAACTATCGACGAGCCTTTCAGCCCTCACGAGCAAAATCAGACCCCGTAGATGCCCAGATTTTGATTGAGCTGCTGCTCAAGCACCCAGACAAGATCCCCCCGTGGCAAGCCGCATCTTGTGAACTGCGAGCGTTGCGGCAGTGGAGTGAATCCCGCCGCATGCTGGTGGGAGAGAAGGTACGACTGACCAATCGCATCACCGCTGCTTTGAAGAACTTTTATCCTCAAGTGCTGGAGTGGTTTGAGGATAAAGATACTCAAGTGTTTTGTGACTTTATCACTCAATACCCTGACCTCCACTCTGCCCAAGCGGTTTCGGCTGAGGAATTGACTCTGTTCTTCCAGTCTCATCGAGTCATCCGCCGGAGCGCCATTGAGCGGCGCATTCACCAAATCCAAACCGCTGGCATCCCCCTGACAGAAGACCCAGGGATTGTTGAACCGATGCAATGGCTGGTGCAAACGCTGGTGATTCAGCTCAAGGCGCTGTTGCATCGACTCGATGAGTTAAATCAAACGATTGAGCAATTGTTTCAGTCTTTGCCAGATGCGGCGTTTTTCGATGCTTTACCCGGAGCAGGACCCCATCTTGCGCCCCGGCTACTGATTGCGTTTGGCGATGACCGCAGTCGCTTCGGCAGCGCCCAGGCGTTTATGAGCTATATCGGCATTGCACCGGTCAAAGAGGAGAGTGGCAAGAAACGTTGGACGCATTGGCGCTGGAGTTGTCCAAAGTTCTTGCGGCAGTCCTTTGTAGAGTGGGCTGACCAGTCGCGGCGGCACTCATCGTGGGCCAATGCGTTCTATCAGCAGCAGCGGCGATCGGGCAAAAGTCATCCCAAAGCGATTCGCGCTCTGGCGTATAAGTGGGGACGAATTCTCTGGCGCTGCTGGCAAGACCGAGTGCCCTATGATGAAGACCGCTATCTGGCGGCGCTCCAGCGGAAGAAGTCGCCGCTAGCGGCGATGCTAGTTCAAAGCGCTGCTGAAGTGACGACGAGTGCAGGAGGTGAGTGCAGTAATTCTAGGGTTCAAGTTACGCTAAAAGACACATGACAGTTCAACGAACGGAACGCTTTTGGGAATGTGGCGATGAATGTGATGCAGTCAGCATGAGGCTGACTTATAATCTGCTGCGTTTAGATTTTGTGTATCCATTGACTCAATGTTTCTTCACGGCTACCTATTGACTCCGTCTCCCTCAGGGCCTATGTTAGCCGTCGCCATTACGTTCGATCTCACGCTCAATAATCTCTTTGACAAACTCAGGCAGTTCCTTTTCTACGCTAACAGCCCTTTGCTTGAGCCTTTCATAAATCTCAATGTCATCTCCTTCCCAAAGCAGATCTATTCTTCTGATTTGCCGCATTGCAATATGCTCATAGCTTTCCGGATACGCCCAGTAGCAGGATAGACAAATAGACTTATCCTTAATCAGAAGTGTTGAACGCAATGTTAGCAGGGCAAGTTCATAGCTGAATCCAGTACAAAAGATCTATAATTCTGCCTGTAATGACCTACTTATTGCTTCCATTCTCAATAATCCGCCTCTTGAGAGTGCTTTTTGTAAAGTTTTACCATCAAGATTCAACACTTCTGATCCTTAATGTTGTTCCAGTTTTCGCAATGTTCGCATGACCACGATTTAGCCCGGTTGGCAGAGCCACAAAGTAACATAAAGTTTTCCGGGGCTAGATCCGGCTCACCATCAACTTCAAAAGGAACACGATGATCAATTTGCAACTCGCGTTCATCTACCTCTTCAAGATAAATAAAACACTTACATCCGTATCTACTAATCAGTGCCTCTTTAATCTGCTTGGATAAACCTGTTCTTCCAGAAAGGCGAGTGAATCTTGCCTTGCTAATATCTCCAAACCGATATGCAGCTATTTTTCTGCCATCACTTCCAGTAACACGAAAAGTCTCTAACGGGATACCATTCTCTCTGACATCTCTAGCTGCTCTTGGAGGATGGTTATAACCGTAGGTTTCTTTCAACTCCTCAGTTGTAATAAATCCGTGTTGCAAGATGTGATCAATGACTGCCTTCGGTCTCTTTGCTGTTACAGAGCGACAAAGTTCTAAGAAGTCATCGGGTAGCTGCTGCGAATTCTCCATGCTTTTCCAAGAGGGTTAGCTGCTTTGGTTTCTTTCCAACATAGCTAAAATCTATGATCTTAGTATTCATTAAGCTTTTGGATAAACTTGGCGATAAGTACAACGACTCAATTGTAGTTTCTTCCTTGCCCAATAATGTAGACTGTGAAGATCTGCCAACTTCGATTTCGATTCTTTCAAGATTTAAGCTTTTAGGAAGAATCTTGCCAAAAGCCTTATCACCCAATTTACCGTCGTAACTGATAGCAAATGTAGCTCCTTTTCGATTTAATTGTTCAAGAGCTAACACAAAATCATCGAAATTTATCCCAGACAGATATCTTGAATCTCTATTTCCGCATACACCTTGATACGGAGGATCCATATAAATAAAATCATCTTCTTGGACTTGCTCTAATACTTCTCGATAATCCAAACTCGTAAACTTGCATCTGCCTTTGAGCAAACTAGATACACCTGCTATATTTTTTCTCATTGTTTCAGGTCGTGTTCCTTTGCGTCTTTTGTCCGGACTTTGGTTGAACAATCCTTCAGAATTGTAGCGAACCGAACCTTTAACGCATCTCGCTAGTAGATAAAGGAACAATTTTGGATCATTAGTCTCATTAAATTTTGACCTAACTTCAAAATAATGGGCTACAGAATTAGTATGTTGCTCATTCCATAGCTCCAAGTAAAAATTTGCTATTTCGTCTGGTCTTTCTATAGACAGTTCTAGTAGCTCGATTAGCGGCTTGTTCAGATCATTCAACCAAAAACTGTGGGTAATCTGACTTGCAGACGTAGCAACACTAATCGCAGCAGTTCCAGCAAAAGGCTCTACCAGCCTATTGAGATTTTTTGGAAAAAACTGGAGGATGTGCTTTGCCAGATTCCTCTTGCTGCCTTGATATTGAATGAAGTGGGGTAGATTCGCCATCATCATGCAAGAACAAATGATCTTGCAGCAGTTTATCACGATAGCCTGAGCTTGTCGCTTAACTCCAGCATTTTTTCAAGAGGGACAGAGGGGGCGAGGCTGAAGCCTAAGACGGCTAACGGTGAAGCTCAACGGCGGCAGACAACCTTTGAGTCCCAGTCAAGATCTCTGCTCCGTCCGTTGCAGCGCAGTTATGGGGAGACAGAACCGCAACAGAGAGGAGACGACCATGCAGTGAGCGACAGTCAGATGTCTACTAACATATCGCTTCGCTCCTCTCATAGAGATCGCTAAGAGCCAGAGAAATGGTAATAGGAAAAGGAACTGGGCTAGGGATTGAGGACGACCATCCAACGTCAGACATCTCGATGTCTACTAACATATTGCATCGCCTCAACCTTGACCAGCTTCCTTCAACGAATTCTCAGGGAGTGGTGACAGACACCTTCCATAATCTCTTCGCTCAGAAGCAGGCAGCCCAGTTCCAGACAACAAACTATCCCCAACTTAGCTGATGGAAAGAACCTTTGTCGCCTACATCGGCATTGACTGGTCAGATCGCAAACACGACATCTGTCTGTACGACCCCGAGAGCGCACAGCGAGAATACAGCGTGATTGGCGCTCAACCGCAAGAGATTGCCAACTGGGTTGCGACCTTGCAACAGCGATACGGCAACAGCCCAATTGCCATCTGCCTGGAGCAAAAGCGAGGACCCCTGATTTACGCGCTGTGCCAGTACGACAACCTAGTGCTGTTTCCCATCAATCCGCGCACGGTTTCTAACTATCGACGAGCCTTTCAGCCCTCACGAGCAAAATCAGACCCCGTAGATGCCCAGATTTTGATTGAGCTGCTGCTCAAGCACCCAGACAAGATCCCCCCGTGGCAAGCCGCATCTTGTGAACTGCGAGCGTTGCGGCAGTGGAGTGAATCCCGCCGCATGCTGGTGGGAGAGAAGGTACGACTGACCAATCGCATCACCGCTGCTTTGAAGAACTTTTATCCTCAAGTGCTGGAGTGGTTTGAGGATAAAGATACTCAAGTGTTTTGTGACTTTATCACTCAATACCCTGACCTCCACTCTGCCCAAGCGGTTTCGGCTGAGGAATTGACTCTGTTCTTCCAGTCTCATCGAGTCATCCGCCGGAGCGCCATTGAGCGGCGCATTCACCAAATCCAAACCGCTGGCATCCCCCTGACAGAAGACCCAGGGATTGTTGAACCGATGCAATGGCTGGTGCAAACGCTGGTGATTCAGCTCAAGGCGCTGTTGCATCGACTCGATGAGTTAAATCAAACGATTGAGCAATTGTTTCAGTCTTTGCCAGATGCGGCGTTTTTCGATGCTTTACCCGGAGCAGGACCCCATCTTGCGCCCCGGCTACTGATTGCGTTTGGCGATGACCGCAGTCGCTTCGGCAGCGCCCAGGCGTTTATGAGCTATATCGGCATTGCACCGGTCAAAGAGGAGAGTGGCAAGAAACGTTGGACGCATTGGCGCTGGAGTTGTCCAAAGTTCTTGCGGCAGTCCTTTGTAGAGTGGGCTGACCAGTCGCGGCGGCACTCATCGTGGGCCAATGCGTTCTATCAGCAGCAGCGGCGATCGGGCAAAAGTCATCCCAAAGCGATTCGCGCTCTGGCGTATAAGTGGGGACGAATTCTCTGGCGCTGCTGGCAAGACCGAGTGCCCTATGATGAAGACCGCTATCTGGCGGCGCTCCAGCGGAAGAAGTCGCCGCTAGCGGCGATGCTAGTTCAAAGCGCTGCTGAAGTGACGACGAGTGCAGGAGGTGAGTGCAGTAATTCTAGGGTTTAGATCACACTAAAACACACGCAACAATTCAACGAACGGAACGCTTTTAAGAATGCAATGTGGCCAACCTCAGGATGGCTTATGGTCTGCTGCATTTAGAATCTGTGCATCAATTTACTCAGTGCTTCTTTACGGCTGACTGTTGACTCCGTCTCCCTCAGGGCCTATGTTAGACTACTAAATCTTTGAGATATTTAGCCCTGCTTGACTGACAAAACAGGTTAAAGCTGGAACGAAAGCCATGCGGGAAGCAGAGCATGATTTAGGCTGAGAAGTAACCACACAAACCAGTCAAATCAATGTCACCGACTTCCCGTCTTTATGATGCGTTGAATGATTTTCTGCGTCAATGCGACATTCAGTGGCAGGATGCTCGCCATCTGCAAACACTGTGCTGGATGATCATTGGCATGATTGGAAGCCAAAACGTTCATCTCAATGGATTTGGGGTGTATGTGAGGAGTCGCGCTCAAATGGCTCAATCCCACCAACGCCGGTTTCGCCGCTGGTTGTCGAATCGGCGGATCAATGTCGCGTCCGCTCATCATGCGCTGATTGGGCAGGCTCTGTCCAACTGGCAGACCCAACGACTCTACTTAAGCCTCGATACAACGGTCGTATGGAATTGTTTCTGCATCGTCTGGGTCGCAGTGGTGTACCGAGGAAGAACGGTTCCGGTCGCTTGGAAAGTGGTGGCGCAATCAAGCAGCACCGTCAGGTTGTGGACGATTCAACGGGTACTGCGGCAAGCGCAACGGCTGATGCCCGAAGGTGTCGCGATTGTCCGTTTGGCAGACCGAGGGTTTGCCGATGGCAAGTTGATGAAATACCTCCGGGAGAATCTGGGTTGGCATTTCCGCATCCGCATCAAACGCTCCTTCCAATTTCAGCACCAAGGGCAGTGGCGCCAGGTATCGTCGGTTCAATTGCAACCAGGACAAGCTTACTTTACGCCTGCAGTGTCGGTGGGTAGAACAAAGCCCTACGACAATGTTTACCTTGCCTTTGCCCACGACAAACTCAGCAGCGAGAATTGGACAATTGTGAGTGATGAGCCGACGAACTTGCAGACGTTTGCCCAATATCGACTGAGATTTCAGGTGGAGGAGTCGTTTTTGGATTTGAAGTCCAACGGGTTTAATCTCGAAGCCTCCAGACTCAGAGACAAGGTTGCCCTTTCCCAGTTGTGTGGGGTAATCGCCTTGACGATGCTGTTCTTAGTTCTCCAAGGGGTGCAAGTGGTCGCATCCGGCAAGCGTCGCCAAGTCGATGCTCACTGGAAGCGCGGCATGAGTTATCTCAAGCTGGGCTGGAATTGGATTCGGCTGGCTATCACTCACCAGTGGAAGATTCACGTTTATCAGTTCCTCTCCTGTTCACCTGACCCTCAACCTGCCATCGCATCAAGGCGACAACACGATGACTCCCTAAAGCGTGAATTCACTGTCCTCAGCCGTATTCCAGCTTCTTAGTTTTGTCAGTCAAGCAGATATTTAGCCTCTACTAAGTTGAAGCTGCAAGATTTAATGCAGCTATTTTCTCTTCATAGTGTTTGATAAATTCTTGAAATTTACAGGTAAATCGAATTATCTGCCCTGTTGATCTTCTGTATCTTGAAGGATCTGTATATCGTTCAAAAACATCAAGGAATCTCTGTTTATCATTTGGATTTAGCTGTTGTGCATCTATGAAGTACTCTTCGATTTTCTTTTCCCATCCATTAAGCTGGTTGCTAAATTCGTACACCATAAGCCAAGGTAAGGCTATCTCCCAAATTCGGTGATGTTTACAAGCATAGGCATACTTGAAGAATCTCGCCTTAGTAGCATCACTAACTTCAGTATCACCCAGAACACGCATACCATACTGGTTCATCAAGGAATAGACGATTCCAGGATATCTTCCTATTATCGCCTCCAACACCCCTTCTAAATCGTCAATATAATCGTCTAAATCAGCAGAGATAAAAACATCTACGACTTTTTCTAACGAAGCTAAAAACTCAGGTCTACTCGTAATTTCTTTAGAATCTTTTATGATATCAACGACTTCCATGACAGCATCTCGCTCTGCATTGGAGAAACTATCTCTAGATTTATCTGATAAATCCGAAGCTAGGTTAGAGAATTTATAAAATGCAAATTCTTTGTTTAGCTGCTCTACTTTTTCATCAATTCTTGACAACGCAACTTTGCGTACATTTTCTTCTATAGCTGCTTTAATCGACTCATTGATGTTAATTTCATCCTTGAGTTGTGCATATATCTTCTTCTGCAAATCCTTATATCCTGCAACTCCAGCAACAGTAATTGCACCTACCAGTAATGCTGTGATAATACTAACAATAGTCCAACGCAATGCTTCACGTTCTCTAGCTAATCTGTCAAGTTCGCTGACAGTCTGAGAAACTAAAGCATCATATAATTCTTTTCCTGAAAGGCGTACTTCCAATTCTGAGGGTTCAGCATCTACTTGGCTACTTTGCTCACTATTGACCCTATCCTGAGCAATACCATCAGCACATTTAGATATTGAAACGAACCCAATAACAACCGCCATTAAAAGCAATTTACCAAAGCTCATGTTTCTTACCTCTCAATAAGACCAATTCTTTGATCCGGAAAGAATTAGGAAAGGAATCAGTAAACATTATATGGCTTGGGCTATAGATTTCCCTTTGAATAAACAAAAATTACAGGTTTTGTATTCGGCTAGAACCGTAGAACAGACTGGTAGTCTAACTAGTAATTAGACTGATCGTGTCTGCCTATCTACCTCCAGAAGGGCAATTAGGCTGACGCTATAGCAATTTCTAGCCTAGTGAGGCGTATTTTGATATAATCTATTCAGTGAATTTACTTTACCCTTAACTCAAATGCGACCCTACTCACTAGATCTTAGACAAAAAATTATTGATGTCTACATTGAAGGGAATACGTCGCAACGTCAAATCGCTCAACAATTTCGAGTTGCTTACAGTTTCGTGCGAAAGCTGATCAAACAATATCGGGAAACAGGTGAGATTGCCCCCAAACGCCGCACTGAGCAAACGCCAACCAAATTAAGTAATGAGCAACTAGAGATCCTAAAAACGATTGCTGAATCAAATCATGACGCGACATTGGCAGAGTTGTGTGACTTGCTGGAACAAAGGGTCGGTGTTCGGATTGGCGTTTCGACGATGTTTCGTATGTTAGAGAAACTGAACTTAACCCTTAAAAAAAACGCTGTATCCCGACAAAAAGGAAACTGAACGGGTGCAAATCGAACGAGTCAAATTTTGGCAACTGGTTCGAGGATTCCTGGCTCAAGACTTAATCTTTATTGACGAATCAGGAGTGAACCTGGCTTTGGCTCGACTCCGGGCACGTGCCCCGACAGGAAAACGAGCCCATGGTAAGCGTCCCAGCAAACGAGGGAAACGGGTCTCGATTCTTGGTGCAATTAGCCTTAAAAAGGTAATTACCTATTCCAATCTCATCGGTTCAGTCGATGGACTTACCTTTGAAGCCTTCATTTCCCAGAGACTCGTTCCTAAGTTGTGGAAAGGGGCATGTGTCATCATGGATAACTGCTCGATTCATCTTGGTGAAGAAGTTAGGAGGTTGATTGAGGATGCAGGTGCTAAACTGATGTTTCTACCGCCGTACTCGCCGGACTTTTCACCCATCGAGAATTGCTTTTCAAAGATTAAGAGTATTCTGCGCTCCCTTGGGGCACGGAGCTATCTTGATCTAGACAAAGCCATTGAGGAGTCCTTCTCCCAAGTGTCATTGAATGACCTACAGAATTGGTTCTCCCATTGCTGTTACTATGCCTCGCCAGAATGAAAAACGCTATAATCTGCATAATACCCCTGATTCCGGGAATTAGGCAGACAACTTCAGTAAATCTTTAGATAAGGAAAACTCATGGAATGCAGTTGAGCGTTGGCGAAGCCTTGCGGAGCAATATCGTTCTCCTTGATCTTTAAGCGCATAAGAAAGCGTGGGCAAAGTCTTGCAGAGCAATATCGCCCACGCTTTCAGTCAGCAGTTACTCATTCGCCGCAGCATCACTTCACACATCGCGATGCAAGTATCGCAGCACCTCGCCGGGGCGGGAGTTGATGACGATGCCGTTTTGGGGGACTTGCAGGGCGCGAGTCCACTCGAAGCGCTCGGCGTAGTGGAGCAGGTGCAGGCGATCGATCGCCATCTGGGCATCTTCGGGCAGGCCGACGAGGTAGTGGCGCAGACGGCGACGGTGCGGCAGCTCGCAGGTCAGCGGCGGCAGCGAAAACTGGGTCGCCTCCGACAATGGGGACGACCAGACATATTGAATGTGTAGCATTTGGGGTTTCCTCCAGGAAACGAGGGGTACTTTAGTTTGGACTAATGGTGAAGAGGAAGGCAGTCAATGAGAAGCACCGACTGCCGTAAGGTCAATGAAGTACAACCAACATTGACCCCATGATTTTCAACGAACTTCAGCAATTTCGCCAAACGTTGTATGCCAGCTTGGGAAACGCCAGAGATGCCCTGTTTGATCTGATGGATGCCGTGTTAGTGAGTGCGTGCATCGTGTCGTTTGTGAGGCTATCGCAGAGTCCTGTCTTTCGTCGCCAGTGGTCGAGCCCCTATGAAGCGTTGCGCGATAGCCGCCTACCCCGCTCAAAGGTGCTGAAGCTGTTGGTGCAGCAGATACCGACTCAGCAGCAACCGTTGTTGGCAGGTGATGCGAGTCGGTGGAACCGTCCTGCTGCCAGGCGTTTGAAAGACCGCACCTTATCAGGCAGAACAGGACATGCCCCGATAGCCGGACAAAACTACAGTACCTTAGCCTGGATTGCTGAAGACAGGGGCAGTTGGGCATTACCATTGCGGCATGAGCGCATCACCAGCTTTGAAACACCCGCCAGTAAAGCGGCATTCCAACTCAAACAAGTGACTCGGCAGTTAGCGGTGCGTCCGTTGGCGATCTACGACCGAGGGTACGGCAATGCCAGTTTTGTCAACCAAACGGCAGGGATTGAGGCAGACTTGCTGCTGCGGGTTACATCCAATCGATGTGTCTATGGCGCGCCCCCAGCGTATCGAGGGCGAGGCGCACCTGCCAAGCATGGACATAAGATGAAACTCAATGACCCTGACACTTGGAGTGTCCCGGTCGAAACCGTTGAAGTCGATGATCCCAACTGGGGACGAGTGCGGGTCAGTCGTTGGAGTGCATACCATTTCCGCAAATCCCCAAACGGGCAATGGAAGTGTTGCGCGTGGAGGTGCTGGAGACACAGAGCAGCACGCGACGCTTGGCTCCTTTGTGGTTAGTTTGGCTGGGTGAGCAGATGCCTCCGTTAGAAACCCTGTGGTTGCACTACCTCCGTCGCTTTGCCATTGAACACTGGTATCGCTTTGCCAAGCAGAGGCTATATTGGACACATCCCCAGTTCAGTTCTGTATCGGCAACCGAACAGTGGAGCAGCCTGATGCCGTTGCTCAGTTGGCAGTTGTGGTTAGCGCGAAAGGACTGTACTGACCACCCCTTGCCCTGGCAGGCACCGCAAGAAACGTTGACTCCGGGTCGGGTCGCACAAGCGTTTGCAGGCATTTTGGCAGCGATTGGCACCCCTGCTCCTGCGCCTAAACCTCGTGGTAAATCGCCAGGACGAGGCAAGGGGCACAAGCCAACTCCTCGTCCCTGCTATCCGATGGTCAAAAAACGAGCCTCGAAACGCAAGATATCCGAACAATCCCTGAACAGTCCGGTTGCAACAGCAGCTTAACTGCGAGCAGGATTGTATCCAATTCCTTAAGTTCAACTGTTATGAACGGTTGAGCAGATTCTTTATGGCATCCTGTTGAGCATTATTGTGATGCCAGTTAGTCCAAACTAAAGAGGGGTAGGAAACCCCGAAAAGTTGGCCGCCCATAGACGTGAAGCGCTGATGACAGGGCGGCCTAAAATGGACGCAGCCCTGAGACAGACTATACCTGTCCAGGGGTCAGGTGTTGGTAGATGCTAGGAACATCTACCAACGCCGTAAATGACTAAACGACCAAAGTTTCGGGGGGAAAGTCAAGCCGCGCTGACTTGGCATCATCACAGCTTGATGGTTGATTGTAAGGGATGCGATCGCCCCCGTCAATTGCCCGATCAATCGCCCCCACCAGTCCTCGACTTTTGACGGTTCAGACACTTGCTTCAGCCCTGCTTTAGACCTTGATGGCTTTCCCGTTTATCTCCGCGAACGAAGGACATCAGACTATCATCCCCAACTCCCCTTAACTCCGCTGAATAATTGGACAAATGGTTTCCGCCGAAGCAGTTGGCGCTGCCTGCCAGCCAGACAGCAGCCCGCCCAGTTCTTGCTTGAGAATTTGAAGCTGTTGAATCTGCTGCTCGATTTCAAGTAACTTATCTTCCAGCTTTTCGCGAATATGGTCACAAGGTAAGTTTCCCTGGTCATAGACCGCCAGGAATTCCTTGATTTCCATCAGGCTCAGCCCAAGGCTCTGGGCGTGTTTGATGAAGCGAAGCCGACCCAACACGTCTGGGTCAAAGAGCCGATAGCCGCCTTCGGTTCTGCCAGAGATTTTCAGCAAGCCCAACTCGTTGTAGTAGCGAATCGTCTTAATGGGCAGGCCACTGACTCTGGCAACTTCACCAATTCGCATTGTTTTTTCGCGCGTGAGCATACTCAATTCCGCCAAACTCTTATGCCCATGATAAACCCTCCAGTTGGCTGGAGAGGTGAGGCGGGATGGAGTTCGGAGAAACGAGTGAAGCTGTCTACTCTCCAGGTTGCGAGATCGAGGCGGCGGTTTGCCCAAAGAGGATTTTGCGGCTTTCGTCGTTGATGGTGGGCGTGTTGCTGAAGGGCTGCCCCCGTTCGTAGGCGCGGATGACGGCAGGGCGATCGCGCATGGTTTCAAACCAGCGCTTCAGGTGGGGAAAGTCCTCCAGGTTTTGCTGCTGCCGCTCGTAGGGCACGATCCAGGGATAGCACGCCATATCGGCGATGGAATAGTCCCCAGCAATATATTCACGCCCCCGGAGTTGTCGATCGAGTACGCCGTAGAGCCGATTGGTTTCGTTGACGTAGCGGGCGATCGCATAGGGAATTTTTTCTGGCGCATACTGCGAAAAGTGATGGTTTTGCCCCGCCATCGGCCCCAGCCCGCCCATCTGCCAAAACAGCCATTCGGTGACGGTCTTGCGCCCTCGCAGGGTGTTCGGCAGAAATAACCCCGTCTTTTCCGCCAGGTACAGCAAAATCGCCCCCGATTCAAACACCGAAATCGGCTCGCCGCCATCGGACGGAGTTGGGTCGATAATGGCAGGCATCCGATTATTGGGCGCAATTTTCAAAAAATCAGGCTTGAACTGATCCCCTGCGCCGATATTGACGGGCACAATGCGATAGTCCAGCGCCGCTTCTTCCAAAAAGATGGTGATTTTGTGTCCGTTGGGGGTTGGCCAATAGTAGAGGTCAATCATAAATTTTGGATTTGCAATTTTGGATTTGCGATTTTGTGTGATTTTGGATTGCCGAGTCGAGCTTCTGGGGGCTTCTGGTAGTTTCATTCGGAACGCTACATCAAGCGCCACAGCATTAGGAGAACTAATGCGACATATGCGACATGAAGAACTACGGTGATCGAGGCGGGTGCGCGTGCAAATCCCGCTCCATTCTATAAGACGCGGCGCGTGTCTGGGTTTGCTCAAACTCTGGTGCGACTCCGATGCTCTGGATACGATCGCCCCTTGCCGTCTTGCTGTAAGCTTTTGGGGGAGATGTATGAGTAACCAAGTGGTATGAGAGTTGTGGCCCTTGTTCCGGGGGGAATTGGCGACCAGATCCTGTTCTTCCCCACCCTGGATGACCTGAAGCAAGCCTATCCCAATGCGGATATTGATGTGGTGGTGGAACCCAGGGCAACAAGTGCCTATCGGGTCAGCAAGTCAGTCAGCGATGTGCTGTCCTTTGACTTCAAAGACAACAATAGCCCGGCGGATTGGGCAAACCTGCTGGGCGTATTGCGCGATCGCTACTACGATGTAGCCCTTTCCTTGGGGCAGCGCTGGGGCGTGGGGCTGCTGCTGTGGCTGACGGGTACGCCCAAGCGCATCGGCTATCAGAGCGGTTCGAGCGGTCTGTTTCTCACCGATGCAGTGCCGCTTAACACCGACCAGTATGCGGCTGCGATGTACCACGACCTGCTGAAGGGGCTAGGCATCGACACGCCCTGCCCCGATCCGTCCATCAGCATTCCCAAAAAAGATCTGGACTGGGCCGAGGCCGAGCGGGCCCGGCTGGGACTGGGCAGCGGCGGCTATGTGCTGATCCACGGCGGCTCTAGCCAGCTTGCCAAGGTTAAGGGCATCGACAAGATTTATCCCGTCGAAAGCTGGCAGGCGATTATTCAAGACTTTCAGACCAAGCAGCCCAACCTGCCGATCGTAGTGGTGAAGGGCCCAGAGGATGAGGCGTTTGTGGCGACGTTGGCTCAGGCAGCCCCCGGTATCAAAATCACCTCGCCGCCGGACATTGGCAAACTGGCCGCCATGATTGCCGGGGCAAACCTGATGCTCTGCACCGACAGCGCCCCCATGCACCTGGCCGTGGCGCTGAAGGTCTTCACCCTCGCCCTGTTTGGCCCCACCGATCCCGAAAAGCTGCTGCCCAAGAGCGATCGCTTCGCAGGCATCAAATCCCCCACAGGCAACATGGCTGATATTGACCCGAAGACGGTGTTGAGCAAGGTGTGGGGAGGTTGAGGGAAAAACGGAAAAACGAAGAACGAAAAACGAAGAACGAAAAACGAAACCTCTTCCCTCTTCGTTCTTCTCTCTTTCCTCTTCCCCTACCCCCTCCTGGCCCGCAACTGCCCACAGGCCGCATCCGCCTCTAGCCCGCGAGAATAGCGGACGCTGACGGCGATGTGATGATCCTGGAGCGATCGCACGAATGCTTTAATCCGCCGCTCGTCGGGGCGCTGATAATCGACTTCGTTGATGGGGTTGTAGGGAATTAGATTGACGTGGCTCTGGAAGCCGCGCAGGTGGTGCGCCAGATCTTCGGCGTGTTCGGGTTCGTCGTTCAGCCCTGCCAGCAGGATGTATTCAAACGTGACGCGCCGCCCAGTGTGCTGGACGTATTCGCGGCACTCGTCGAGCAATGCTTCCAGAGGATAATGCTTGGCGCTGGGGATGAGGGCTTCGCGGGTGGGCTGGTTGGAGGCGTGCAGGCTGACGGCCAGCGTCACCTGGAGCTTGTGCTGGGCCAGGCGGCGGATGTGGCCGGGAATGCCCACGGTGGAAATCGTCATCGTGCGCTGACCAATGCCCACGTCGGTATTGAGCGATCGCACGGCCGCCAGCACATTGTCCGTATTCAGCAGCGGCTCACCCATGCCCATAAACACGATATTGCTGACCCGCTGCCCAAAGTCTTCCTGCACCGTCAGCACCTGGTCGATAATTTCATGCGCTTCCAGGTTTCGCAAAAAGCCGCCCTTGCCCGTGGCGCAAAAGTCGCAGGCCATGGGACAGCCCACCTGGGAGGAGACGCAGACCGTCAGCCGCGAGAGGGGAGTCGGGGAACTGAGGTGTTGAGGCTCGGAAGTCCCCTTTGTTTCTAGCGGAGCGGCGTGTAAGCGCGGGAATTTAGGGGGATCAAGCGGGCTGGCATAGGTCGGCATCCCGACGGTTTCGATGATGTGCCCATCGCCCAGGCGCAGGAGAAACTTCACCGTGCCGTCTGGAGCCGTGGCGCGATAGTGGACGTGCGATCGCCCGATGGGATAATCTGCCACCTCGGCCCGCCACGCCTTAGGAAACACGGTCACCTCCGAGAGCGATCGCGCTCCCCGCTGATAGAGCCATTGATAAAGCTGCTTGCCGCGATAGGCGGGCTGTCCCTGCTGCTGCACCCACGCGGTCAACTGGTCGAGCGACTGGCCCAGCAGCGGTGCTTGGAGCGAGTCGGCCGCAGGTGCAGCAGTGGATTCGGCAGCTTCAGCCGATGACAGATCGGCGGGCAGCGTGGAAGAGTCGGAGTGAATGGATGGCATCAGGGCGGCAGAGGGCAGAAAGTTGGCACGCTTTCCATTATCGCTTGCGGTTTGAAGGACGGGGCGATCGCCCTCACTATACGCCTCCACCATGCGCCCCCAGCACGCGCCTCACCCCAAACCAGCCACCCAGCGTTTTGGACTAGAATTTAAAAGCTGTCAAGAAAAGCTGTCAAGCCCGATATTTTTTACGCCCTTCTCACCCGCATATCCAAGCATGACCAAAATTGTTGTCGGCCTCTCCGGCGGCGTAGACAGTTCCACCGCTGCTGCCATTTTGCACCACCAGGGCTATGAGGTGGTGGGCGTGACGCTGTGGCTGATGAAGGGCAAAGGTCAGTGCTGCTCGGAGGGCATGGTGGACGCGGCTCGGCTGTGTGAGGAACTGGAAATCCCGCATCACATTGTCGATAGCCGGGATCTCTTCCAGGAAAATATTGTGGACTATCTGGTGGAAGGCTATGGCGCGGGCATTACGCCGCTGCCCTGTTCGCAGTGCAACCGGGCGGTGAAGTTTGGCCCGATGCTGCGCTATGCAAAAGAGGAACTGGGCATCGACGCGATCGCCACAGGGCACTATGCCCGCATCAGCCACAACCCCGAAACTGGGCGCTATGAGCTACGCCGCGCCGCAGACCTGAGCAAAGACCAGTCCTACTTTCTCTACGACCTGCCGCAAGACGTGCTGGCCCACGTCCACTTTCCCCTGGGCGACCAGACCAAGACCGAAACGCGCCGGGTGGCCGCCGAGTTTAACCTGCACACCGCCGAAAAACCCGAAAGCCAGGACTTGTGCCTGATTGAAGCACACGGCTCTATGCGTGATTTTTTGGACAAATATCTGGCTCCTAAACCGGGCGATATTGTCGATCAGTCGGGTCGCGTGTTGGGTCAGCACGACGGCATTCACCACTACACCATCGGTCAACGCCGGGGTATCGGGGTTGCGGCGGCGGAACCGCTGTATGTCGTGGGCATTGACGTGGGGCGGAATCAGGTGATTGTGGGCGATCGCGCCAGTGTTCACCAGCCAGAATGCACCGTGCAGCGGGTGAACTGGGTGTCGATTGCCGCGCCCAGCGGCCCGATTCGCGCCTTTGTGCAGCCCCGCTATCGCGCTACGCCCGTCCCCGCCATGCTCGTCCCGCTCAACGACGACGCGACTCGCCTGAAAATCACCTTCGACGAGCCGCAGTTTGGCATTACCCCAGGGCAAGCGGCCGTGTGGTATGACGGCGACGGGCAGGACGCGGCCAGGGGCGATCGCGTCTTGGGCGGCGGCATCATCGAAGTGCATCCCTAGCAGTAGACTCCTAATCCAGGGCGATCGCCCGGTATCAGCCGTCCTTCCTGCATCTCCGCACCGAGAAACGGGTCATCCAGCAGGTTCAGGTGGCTATCCAGATCGACGTGGGTCGCAAAGGGCGTGAGGTGGGCGGCGGCGGTGTTGGCCAGCGTGCTGTCAGAATAGCAGCCAAACATCAACTGCAAGCCGTGAGCTTGGGCCGTATGTACCATTGCCAGCGCTTCACTCAGCCCGCCCGCTTTCATGAGCTTGATATTAATGCCGTGGACGCGATCGCCCAGCTTGGGAATATCCGCGCGGTCAAAGCAGCTTTCATCGGCAAACAGCGGCAGCGGCGACTCGCGGTAGAGCTTTGGCAAATCGGCTTCCTGTCCCGGTGCGAGCGGCTGTTCTAGATAGGTGACCCCGCGCTCTGCCAGCCAGTGACTCATGGCGATCGCCCCTGGCAAATCCCAGCCGCCGTTGGCATCCACGCTCACCTTTGCGCCCGTCGGCACGTCTTGCAGCACCGCCGAAAACATGGCGCGGTCGGCTTCCAGCCCCGCCGGACTGCCCAGCTTGATTTTCACCGCGTGAACCTGGGTTAGCTCCAGCCAGCCCCGGAGTCGCTGCTGGGCGGACTCCGGTGTGTTGATGCCAATGGTGATGGAGGTGGGCACGATGCGATCGCGCTCCAATCCCCACAACTTCCACAGCGGCAGCCCCGCTCGTTTGCCGAGCCAGTCGTGCAGCGCCAGATCCAGCGCAGTCCGGGCCGCCGAGGGCAGGTGCAGCTCCCCCAGACGAGCGGCGATCGCCTGCTGGTCGTAGGGCGTATAGTCTGCCAGGTGTGGTGCGGCGGCTTCCAGGGCGGCGGCGATCGTGCTGGTCGTCTGGGGCGATCGCCCAGCGGCAAACGGCGACGCTTCGCCCCAGCCTTCAATCCCGTCGTGTTCCAAAATTAGCCACAGGTTCGTGCTTTCGGCCGTCGTTCCCCGGCTAATGGTGAGCGGGACTCGCTTGTGGACGGTAAACGGCTGAACCCGAATCTGCATGTGATGAGATGTGATAATGGGTCTCAAAAATTGCGTCAGGATTAGGTCAAGCCGACTTCTTCCTTTGAATCTTTCTAGAATATCTAGGATATTGTCTCGAAACCTGATCACAGGCGCAAGCTTGGGACAAGAAATCCGGCAAGGCCTGGGGCGATTTTAGAGTTTAGCTGGGTGATTTTGGATAAGCGATTTTGGCTGGACAACTTGGATTATCTTATCCTTGTGTCTTGGCAATCGCCTCGTCTAGGTGATCGATGCGAATGGCGAAGGTCAGCACAGTCTCATCTACGCCCTTGAGTTCCAGCGGGCTGAACTTGGTAATCGTGTGCTGATCCAGGTAATCGGCCACGGCAGCAGACACCAGAATCGTATCGGGTTCGGCGGCTTCCTGGATGCGGGCAGCAATGTTAACGCTGGGGCCGATAGCGGTGTAGTCGGTGCGTTCGGAGCCGCCGAACATGCCGACGACGGCCGTTCCCTGGTGGATGCCGCAGCGAAACTGGACGCGGCTGATGCCCTGAGCCTGCCAGCGCTCGTTGAGCTTGTCGAGGGTGCGATACATCTGCTGGGCAGCGGCGATCGCCCGCTTCACCTGCTCGTTGGGGCTAATTTCCTCTGGCGCACCAAAGATCGCCAAAATCGCATCGCCCATGAACTTATCAACCGTGCCACCATGCTCAAAAATGGCGTGGGTCATTTCGGTCAGATACTCGTTCAGCAGTTCGGCCACCCGGCGCGATCGCAGCGTGTTGGAAAGCTGCGTAAACCCGATAATGTCGCTAAACAGAACCGTAATCATGCGCGGTTCCGGTCGCAAATCCAGCGCCAGGTTGCCCCGTGCCGCTTTTTCCACCAGCGACGGCGGCAAAAATCGCTTCAGCACCGATTCCGTCAGATAGGTATTTAGCTCCGCCACGCGCCGTTCGCTCTCTTTCAGCGCCAGCAAGTTCCGCACCTCGGCCACCAGTTCCCGTGCGTTAAACGGCTTAGAAAGATAGCCGTCGGCTCCCTTTTCGGCTCCTTCAATGCGGGTTTCTTCGTCGGCCTTAGCAGTGACCAGCACGATGGGCGTGCCCCTCAGGTCGTCGTCCTGGCGCACCATCTGGATTAACTCCAGCCCCGACACCAGCGGCATCATCAGGTCGGTCAGGATGAGCTGCGGACGATGCACCTGGGCCGTCATAAAGCCTTCGGCTCCGTTGCGGGCAGTAATCACCTGATAGCCCGCCTGCTGCAAGACGCTGGACACATAGCCGCGCATGTCGGCGTTGTCATCTACCACCAAGACCGTGCTTTGTGAAGTGGCAGCAGCTTGGGCAAGGGGCAGCGACTCTAGGGCCGGTGCGCCCGTAATCTGGGTCGGGGGAGCGTTGGGGGAAGGGGCGATCGCCACGGGTCGCTGCTCTGTATCCTGGGCAAGCGCTAGATCGCCCTCAATATCCGCCAGTTCCACCGTAGAGCGGCTATGCTCCAACTCAGCGGGAATCTCGATCACCTGGTCGGACGGCAGATGGGTCAGTCCGGTTTGCAACCACACGATAAAGGACGTACCCTCGCCATAGACCGATTCCACCGTTACCTGGCCGCCGTGCATTTCGACCAGTTCCTTCACCAGTGCCAGTCCCAAACCGCTGCCCTCGTAGCTGCGGCTAGCAGAACCGTCGGCCTGACGGAATCGCTCAAACAGATGCGGAATCTGGTCAGCACGGATGCCGATGCCCGTATCCTGCACCCGAATCTGGCAATGATCCCCTGCTGGAGCCACGGTGACGGTAATTGTGCCGCCCGACGGCGTGAACTTCATGGCGTTCGACAGCAGGTTGTACAGCACCTTGTCGAACTTTTCGACATCCAGGTACACCGGGGGACACGGCTCTAGGTGGGTAATCAGATGAATCTGCTTCTTTTCACAATAGGGGCGGAAGCTGTCGATGATTTGGCTGGCAAAGTCGCGCAGGTCGCAGGGGCGGAAGCTAGGCTGCATTCGTCCCGCATCGAGCCGCTGGAGATCGAGCAGTTGGTTCACCAGTCGCAGCAGACGGCGCGAGTTTCGCAGGGCAATTTGCGACTGCTCGAAGCTGAGGCCCTGCTGCTGGGACACGGCCGACTCTAGCGGGCCGATGGTGAGGGTCAGCGGGGTGCGAAATTCGTGGGATACGTTTTGGAAAAACTCGGTTTTCTGGCGATCGAGTTCCAAAAGCTGTTCTGCTTGCTGGCGCGTTTTTTGATAAAGGCGAGACTGCTGCACGGCGATCGCCGCCTGCGCTGCCACGGCCTGGGCCAGTTCAATCTCATCCGCCGACCACTGGCGGGGCTGGTGCATCTGGCGCAGTGAAATACTGCCGATAATCTGGCCATCGCTGAGCAGCGGCACAACCAGCAGGGCACGGGCGGGCGATCGCAGCGGCAGGTCAGGGACATTTAGCTCTGGATGCTGGCTGAGATCGTTGATCACCACCGGAGCCTGGGTAGACAGCAGCCGTTGCAGCACGGGATTGCCCGAAATGGGAACCAACGACAGCGGCAACTGGTGGCGTGAACTGGGGTCACTCCGCCCCCATTCATCTAGCGGTAGCCCAGAGGACACCTCTTTGCCGTCGTGGGTCAGCTCGTGCAGCCCAACACATTGCACAAACTCGTTGCCCTCCGTCCACAGCGACAGGGCGCAGCCGTCTACATGAATCGCCTGACCCAGCTTTTGGGTAATAGCAGAGAAAATATCCTGGGGATCGAGGCTAGAGCGGATGGCAGTGGTGATTGTGTTCACCAGCGCTTCTCGCCGAGCGAGCGATCGCACCTGTTCATAGGCCTTGGCCTGCGACAGCGCCAGGGCTGCCTGATCCGACACCATCACCACCAGTTGCACCTCGTCGTCTTGCCAGGTGCGCGGCATTTCGCACTGATGCAGCGCCAGCACTGCCATCAGTTCTTGCTGACAGATCAGCGGCACCACCAGGCTAGAGGCAATGTTAGCAGCGCGATAGGCCTGCTGTCCGGCTTCGGTAGGGCAGGTGGCCAGCAGTTCCGCTTCGGCGCGGGCATCGTAGATTATCTGCACGTCTCGCGTTTCCCAGACGGTGTGGGCGAGGCTGCTGACATCATCCAGTCGGTGGGCCAGGTCGGTGTGTTCCTCGGCTTCGGTGACGCTGCGAGAGCGATAGACAAACACCTCGCTCCCCAGGCGGTTATCGTGAACCGGCCGCAGCAGGCAGCAGTCCACCTCAAACATGTGGCCGACGGTTTCCACAATGGTTTGAAGGATCTGCCGATAGTTCAACGCGCCGCGAATGGTGTTGGTGACGGCATTCAGCAAAGATTCCTGACGGAGCGATCGCTGCAATTCCTGAGTGCGAGCTTTCAGGACATTGTGCGTGTCTACGGCTTGTCGCACCACGCCCTTCAGTTCCTCATCGTCCCAGGGCTTGGTAACGTACTTGAAGACTTTGCCGGAGTTGATGGCTTCGACCAAATCCTCCACATCGGTATAGCCCGTGAGGATAATCCGGATAATGTCTGGGTACTGGGTTGCGGTCAGGCTCAGGAATTCTGTACCGCTCATAGACGGCATCCGCTGGTCGGAAATGATCACCGCCACGCCACCTTCGCTGGCCAGAATGTTGAGCGCTTCTGGCCCGCTCTCTGCCCGCAGCACTTTGTACTCGCGGTGAAAGGTGCGATAGAGCAGGTCTAGATTATCGGGTTCGTCATCGACGACCAGAATTTTGGGCTTGTTGGGATTTATCGCCGCCATGCATCGCGCTCCTGCCGGGAGTTCATCGCTCTCAAGGGACGGCTAGAAATAATGTGCCGCATAGAATTCAACGTGCTGCCAAACTGTGAACACCAAATGCACCACGGACTTACCTGACTCTTAGCGTTCCCAATCTAGCAATAGATGTAACTGTAAATGCCAGACGCGCAATAGTGGGGGAATACTGATACAAGGCAGATGGGACAAGGTAGATGAGACAAGGCAGGGTAGATGCGACTCGTTTTCGCTCGTTCTCGGTTTTCGCTCGGTCTAGAATGGGGAGATGCAGTGATTACGGGCGTGGCCGTGGGTCGAGACGTGTTTTTATCGGCGTTGCTGGCTGGGTGGATGGATAAGCCGTGTGGGATATCCCAAGTAGATGAACCTGGAACGATCTTAATCCGAACAGCGCGATCGCGCGACCTGCCCGATCTAGCCGAGGTGCTAGCGAGCAGCTTTCACAATCCAGACGGGCTGCTGGGCTGGGCCTATCCGCTGTTTCGAGCGGGTATTTTGGACGATTTGCGCGGCCGGCTGCATCGCAAAACGCCACACTATACCTGCCTGGTCGCCGTTGAACAACACGGCAGCGACAACACCCTGACCGAGCGTGTAGTGGGCACGCTGGAGATGAATCTGCATCGTCCTGCATTTTGGAATGTGGTGGGCGATCGCTATCTCTATATTTCCAACCTAGCGGTGCGGTCGGGCTATCGGCGGCGGGGCATTGCGCTGCAACTGCTGCAAGCGTGCGATCGCATTGCGGTCGAGTGGGGCTTTGCAGCACTCTATTTGCACACGCTGGAAAACAATACGGCAGCCCGACTGCTGTATGAAAAGGCAGGCTATCACGTTAGTAAATCTGAGTGGAATCCGTTCACTTGGGCAGTGGGGCAACCCCAGCAGCTTTTCTTGCAAAAACGCCTGTCACAGCCACAGGGATAGGTCACAGCTACAGGGATAGCACTTATAGAATGTATTGAGTAAATGCATCGCATCAGTTCTACCATCGGTTCTACCTTCAGTTCTATGCCAGCGGAGAGGTGCCGATCGCAACGGTGGAACAATCTACTCTTCTTGACATCTTTGAAGTTTGTTGGCTGATCTGCGATCGCCCGGCCAATCCGGCGCGATTGAGGATTATGAGGACTTTTCAGGAGAGTTGGCTGGACAGCGCTAACGCAACTTTACGAGAGGTTTAAATTGTCGCATCCAACTTTTACTGGGGCTTTATAAAGCCATTGTGGGTTCCGATGCGTTCTGGATTTGCTGCCCTTAGAATTAACTCTAGATACGGACTGCCGTCTGTCCTCAGAGCTTCGTGGGAACATGCTAGATACCGCTAAAGGGAACCGTCAAGATTCTGCTCGTCAAGAGTCTGCTGCTATCAGCGATCGCGATTTACACCATTCATCCCCTCGCCTGACAACTCAGCAGAATGGGTTGCTGGATCATGCGGAGATTTCTCAGCCTATTGCGAAGGGCGATCGCACAAATCCCACAGGTTCAGACTATTCTTCTAAAGAGAGTCTCCAATCGTCCTCTGGCTTGGCCTCGGCTGAGCGATCCCCTAACGAATCCGCTGCAAACACCTCCGTGCAAATTATTGACTGCACAAATCCAGACGAGCTTTTGCGCTACATCCAAGAAGGGCGCGTGCTTGCGGTCAATAAGCGCAGGCGCAACGGACTCGTTCTCTACAAACAGTTCCATGCTGAGTTCGCTGGGCCTGGTGCAGCGGTCGGCGGCGTGTTTGATGCAGACTGCAAGAAGGTGATCCCGGTGGGCAACTTGTCGCTGGTGGCTCCAGAAACCCACGAAGAGCGCCAAGAAGCGTACCTAATTCGGCGACAGTGGATTCGCCTGACGCAGCAGTTCACCGACACCTCCGAGGCGATTCAGCGGGCCAAAAAGATTTTGAACCAGTTTGAAACCTACTTCGACGCGCCTACTATTGCTCGCATTCCTGACGAATCCTTCGCGCTGATGGTCGGTGTCATGCCCAACACCGTTCGCCTGGCCCGCCGCCCCCCGGCTGGCAAAGTCAGCGTTAAGGTGCGGGGCTAGCAGGCGCAGTGCCCCCTCATTCTCCGGGTGTCTGCGATCGCGCTTGGCGCACCATTGCAATCAGCGTTTGATGCGCGTCTTCCGAGTCTTGCAGCGGATGGTCAAAGGTGACGCGCACGGGGGTTGCTGTCCCGGCTTGTTCCGCTTCTAGCGTCATGCCCTCCGGGTCAATCGACACCATTTTCGCCGCCGTGGCCGCCACTGCCCCGCCGTAGACCTTGGCATAGAGCAACACCGCGTCGGCGTGGTCTTCGTTCATGTGCTTGCAAATGCGCTCACTGATTGCAGGAGAGAGGATGTCGGCCATGAGAGGTTAAGGGGGTTGGAGGGTTAAACTTTAGTTTGGACTAACTGGCATCACAATAATGCTCAACAGGATGCCATAAAGAATCTGCTCAACCGTTCATAACAGTTGAACTTAAGGAATTGGATACAATCCTGCTCGCAGTTAAGCTGCTGTTGCAACCGGACTGTTCAGGGATTGTTCGGATGTCTTGCGTTTCGAGGCTCGTTTTTTGACCATCGGATAGCAGGGACGAGGAGTTGGCTTGTGCCCCTTGCCTCGTCCTGGCGATTTACCACGAGGTTTAGGCGCAGGAGCAGGGGTGCCAATCGCTGCCAAAATGCCTGCAAACGCTTGTGCGACCCGACCCGGAGTCAACGTTTCTTGCGGTGCCTGCCAGGGCAAGGGGTGGTCAGTACAGTCCTTTCGCGCTAACCACAACTGCCAACTGAGCAACGGCATCAGGCTGCTCCACTGTTCGGTTGCCGATACAGAACTGAACTGGGGATGTGTCCAATATAGCCTCTGCTTGGCAAAGCGATACCAGTGTTCAATGGCAAAGCGACGGAGGTAGTGCAACCACAGGGTTTCTAACGGAGGCATCTGCTCACCCAGCCAAACTAACCACAAAGGAGCCAAGCGTCGCGTGCTGCTCTGTGTCTCCAGCACCTCCACGCGCAACACTTCCATTGCCCGTTTGGGGATTTGCGGAAATGGTATGCACTCCAACGACTGACCCGCACTCGTCCCCAGTTGGGATCATCGACTTCAACGGTTTCGACCGGGACACTCCAAGTGTCAGGGTCATTGAGTTTCATCTTATGTCCATGCTTGGCAGGTGCGCCTCGCCCTCGATACGCTGGGGGCGCGCCATAGACACATCGATTGGATGTAACCCGCAGCAGCAAGTCTGCCTCAATCCCTGCCGTTTGGTTGACAAAACTGGCATTGCCGTACCCTCGGTCGTAGATCGCCAACGGACGCACCGCTAACTGCCGAGTCACTTGTTTGAGTTGGAATGCCGCTTTACTGGCGGGTGTTTCAAAGCTGGTGATGCGCTCATGCCGCAATGGTAATGCCCAACTGCCCCTGTCTTCAGCAATCCAGGCTAAGGTACTGTAGTTTTGTCCGGCTATCGGGGCATGTCCTGTTCTGCCTGATAAGGTGCGGTCTTTCAAACGCCTGGCAGCAGGACGGTTCCACCGACTCGCATCACCTGCCAACAACGGTTGCTGCTGAGTCGGTATCTGCTGCACCAACAGCTTCAGCACCTTTGATCGGGGTAGGCGGCTATCGCGCAACGCTTCATAGGTGCTCGACCACTGGCGACGAAAGACAGGACTCTGCGATAGCCTCACAAACGACACGATGCACGCACTCACTAACACGGCATCCATCAGATCAAACAGGGCATCTCTGGCGTTTCCCAAGCTGGCATACAACGTTTGGCGAAATTGCTGAAGTTCGTTGAAAATCATGGGGTCAATGTTGGTTGTACTTCATTGACCTTACGGCAGTCGGTGCTTCTCATTGACTGCCTTCCTCTTCACCATTAGTCCAAACTAAAGGTTAAAACAGTGCGTGTGGAAGCAGGAAAACCTGGCTCAAAGGTTCCTTTTTCCTCAAGGGTTCCTTGCCAGGGAGGTTTGAGGGAATTGGCTTGCCGCCAATAGATTAAGGCATAGATTTAATTGAAGACGCAGACAAGCTAAGAGGGTGTTTGAAAAGGTATTGCCTGTAATGTTAAGCACTCAGAGATCCCCCCCTTAAGCCCCCCTTAAAAAGGGGGGAAAACCGCCTTAAAGTCACCCTTTTTAAGGGGGATTCAGAGCTAATTTGTAAAGGAGCCTGAAAGCCTTGTTAATCAAGGATTTCCGAGAAACCGCTTTTCCTGGGCAAGCATGACCTCAAAGCCACACATGCCAAGAGTTTCAGGCTTCTTAAGATTTGCTTCATAAATTAGCTCTCAGGGGGATCTTGCACGCTTTGCTACAAACAGTAGGACTTTTCAAACATCCTCTAAGACGCAGACAAGCCATCCCCCAAAAAGAATATACCCAGCCGAAACAGGCTACTGGCAATAAACGCCAACAGCATGAACATAATCACCACATTCACCACGTTGCGAACAGACTGCATAAGCGTTCCACCCCTCACATAGGGTGCGTAGACGTTGGACTTTAATCAGGATTCAGGAGTTCGGGTTCAAGGTTCAATCGCGGGGTTTGGATGGTTTCCAAGTTCTTTCCAGCAAACCTCTAGCGACCGATCCTCCTTTATAACCCTATCAAGTTTGCGTCCCCAGCGTAATCTGAACAACCCAAGGCCAATCTTTGGTTGTGATAGAACCTGTGCAGGCATTTCGTGGGCTGCTTCCGAGTCTGCGTTCTGGGTTTCAACGTAGACTACCTGGTGGTTCCGGGATCACTGCTGCCCATGAAGTCGCTGGACGCGAGACCGAACCCTGGCTCCAAAATTAGTAATCTCAAACCCAAAATCGATATGGCGCAGGAAATCGAGCGAAAATTTCTCGTGGTGGGCGATCGCTGGCGTGGGCTGGCGGAAGGCACAACCTATCGCCAGGGCTATCTGCTGTCGGGGGCAGGGCGGACGGTGCGGGTGCGGATTGCAGGAACGCGGGGCTTTTTGACGATTAAGGGTGCGACGGAAGGAGTATCGCGCAGCGAGTTTGAGTATGAAATTCCCCTGGCGGATGCGGAAGAATTGCTGAATACCCTGTGCGATCGCCCGCTGATCGAGAAAACTCGCTACAAAATTCCCTACGAAGGGCTGATTTGGGAAGTGGACGAGTTTTGGGGCGACAACGACGGGCTAATTGTTGCCGAAGTGGAACTCTCTAGCCCCGACCAGACGGTGCAACTTCCCGACTGGATTGGCGAAGAAGTCTCCCACGACCCGCGCTATTTCAACGCGGCGCTAGTGAAGCATCCCTACCGCCAGTGGCACTCCGCTCCAGAATCGTGATCCTTTTTCCTCCAAATCTAACCACTCACGACTTACGCACTTGCGATCATCTCTTTGGGGTTTGGACAATTTCTCGCGGACTGCGCCCGCGAGAAATTGTCCAACTGCGTAAGTCCTAACACTGCCCAATACGGAAAACCGCCCCAACTTTAACGGTTTTTTCCTCACGATTGGCGATCCCCGACTCGTACAATTTGAGTGCAAAATAGCGGGTGAGTTGCGATAGGAGCCGGATATGAACCAAGTAAAAACCCTGGCGCTGTTGAGCCTGTTGAGTGGGCTGCTGGTTGGCATTGGCTGGATGCTGGGTGGTTCCAGCGGGGCGCTGATTGGACTGGCGATCGCCGCCTTTACAAACCTGATGTCCTGGTATTCGTCGGATAAGATTGCGCTGGCTGCCTATCAGGCCCAACCGATTACTGAAGCCGAAGCACCGGGGCTATATGCAATGGTGCGGCGGTTGTGTGAGCGGGCAGACCTGCCGATGCCTCGGATCTTTGTCATTCCCTCTCCAGGAGCCAACGCCTTTGCCACCGGGCGCGACCCAGAACATGCGGCGATCGCCGTTACGCAGGGCATCGTGCAAATGCTCACAGAGCCGGAGCTAGAAGCCGTCATTGCCCACGAACTCAGCCATGTCCGCAACCGCGACACGCTGACCCAAGCTGTAGCTGCAACGGTTGCTGGGGCAATCTCCTGGCTGGCGCAGATGATGCAGTACAGCTTGATGTTTGGCGGCATGGGCAGTCGCGACGAGCGTGAGGGCGGCGGCAATCCCCTGGGCCTGCTGTTCACCGTTCTTCTAGCGCCGCTGGCCGCCAGCGTAATTCAGATGGCGATTTCTCGCACCCGCGAGTTTGAAGCCGACGCTGGCTCTGCCCGGATGACGGGCAATCCCCGTGCCTTGGTGAGCGCGCTGCAAAAGCTGGAGGCAAGCGCCCGACAAATGCCGCTGCGGGCCAATCCTGCGTTCGAGCCACTGCTGATTATGAACGCCATTCCTCAACAATTTCTCTCCAGCCTCTTTTCGACCCATCCAACCACCGAAGCCCGCATCGAAAATCTGCTGCGGGTCGAGCAAGAGCTTTTGGCGGCAGGAGACTCGGCAACGCTGAAGTCGTCTGGACTCTAACGTTTCGCTGAGGCTGTCATTTCCTAAGACTGTCATTTCCTGAGGCTGTCATTTCCTGAGACTGTCATTTGAGCCTGCCGCAATCCGACTCTCCCGCTATAGTTTTAGGTTTTTAGGAGGCAACGCGATGAGCTTTGATCCAAATTCACCGAACGGGTCTGACCAAGAGCCAATCGTCCTGGAAGCGCGACCCGCTACGGGCGACCACGGCTCTGCCTTGGAAGGGCTGGATGAAATTCAGCGAGAAACCAAGGCGCTGATTGATGCCATTACGCACCGCGCCCAACAGGAAGCCCGTTCCGCAGGGGAGTTTACCCGCGAAACCTATCTCAAGGTGGTGCGCCAGGCCCGCGAGGCCGTTGAGAAAAACCAGCTTTTCAAGCCTGATGAATTGGAGCAGTCGATCGACTCGATTCAAAAGGAAGCGGAGAAAAACTGGAATGCGCTGGTGAGCGAGGTCAACGAACTGGGCGATCGCCTTTCGGAGGCGGCCAAAGCTGCCTGGGAAAAGCTGATGGAAGACCAAACGCCAAAGTCGTAAATCTTTCGGTTGCGCTTCGCTATCTGTTCCAGCGGCGGCATGATGTTCCCAGTCGTGCGATCGCGCAGATAGTCATACCCTTTGGGTAAATAGGGGTTCCTGCCTATTCAACTTTGAATGAATCTTTGGGAACCTCGATGGATTGAATTTGACCCGATCACAGTCTCAGATGAGACAGAAGTGAATTGCAGGAATCATATCAATTTTCGAGGTTCCCCTTGCTGTTTCAAATGAGTTAGGCAGCGCGAGTAAATACACCCCACAGGAAGATCAGCAGCATTGCCCCAATCACTGCCAGGATAATGCTGGTCAGATTCAGCCCTGTAACGGCTCCTCCCAACAGCACCGTGCCCAGCCATCCGCCCACCATTGCACCCAAAATACCCAGTAGCGTTGTGGCAAAGATGCCGCCGCCCTGCCGTCCTGGATAAATTAGCTTTGCCAACGCGCCCGCGATAAAGCCCAACAACAGCCAAGTCAATAGATTAGCCATGATCTTTCTCCCACAGTTTAAAGAACAAATTAAAGAACAAATTGATCTCAACAGCCGACGAACCTACTCGGTCCGTAGAAGCGTTTAATTTCACGGAAAGCAGTGCGTTGACCCAATATTTCGGTACAACGCATAACCCGCTTTAGAGCTAATTTGTAAAGGAGCCTGAAAGCCTTGTTAATCAAGGATTTCCGAGAAACCGCTTTTCCTGGGCAAACATGACCTCAAAGCCACACATGCCAAGAGTTTCAGGCTTCTTAAGATTTGCTTCATAAATTAGCTCTTAGAAAATCAAAAACACTGCACAGGGCGATCGCTCGATATCCCCTGTTAGTTTTGCAAACTTGCTTGATATGTTGAATGTTACGAGATCACATGTCAGCAAACTTCATTCCGCAGGGATATTAAGCTGCGATCGCCCATTGTTGCAGCTATCCCTCTAGGGAGACTTCCGGGGCGGTTTCTGGGGCGGTTTCTGGGGCAATTTCTGAGGTGGCAAATTCGGTGGCACGGGCAAGGGGCGGGCGGATGGATAGGTAGACCAGCGGCCCCAGCAGGGGAACCAGCGCGATCGCCCAGAACCAGCGGCTTCCCAGACCCCGCCGTGCCAGATCATCGCGCAGCAGCACCGGAAACAGCGCCGACAGGGCAACAAAATCCAGGCTCATGACGTGAATAAACTTGCTGGTTTGCCACTGCTGCACAAAATCAGCCCAGTTGCCCTGGGTGAAGCCGTAGACCAGCAGGGCGATCGCCCCCAATAGCAGCACGCGCCCCGTCCAGACGGAATCCAAGATGCGAATCAGCCAGGACGTTTCGCCGATAAAAGTGGGATTCGGCTTTCGCAGTGCCAGATAGGGCAACAGGGCAAACGCACCTACGGCAAAGCTACCCGCCGCAAAGGGAAACGCCCGCACCCGCTGCCCGCGCCCGTCGGCATACAGCACCGCGCTATAGATCAGCGGCCAGATGCCCATTAGATTAAACAGCGCAATAATCAGGGGATTGATGCCATCCCACTGGCCCGTTGAGAGGTTCTGAATCAGGCTAAGCGTTTCGGGGCGATCGGGCGGCGCGAGGAAGGCGGCGTAGGCAATAAAGCCGAGCCAGATAAGCCAATACAGCATGTTGGGGGTTGGGTGGCGACGCGATGTTGGAACGATAACGAACGGTCTACTGCCCTTGTGCCACAGGTGAGCGAGAAAAAGCAAGCGGCATAGGGGAGAAATAAACAAGCTGGAGAGGGCGATCGCCCCATCCAGCCTGCCCGGTTTATTCATGCCGGTTTATTCACGATTGATTCAAGCTAAGGCGGCTGCAACGCTAGGCGGCGCAGTTTCCAGACTCCACTTCAACCGTCACGGTATTAAATCCAGCTTTATTCAGAATCGTCCTGATCTGCTCTTTGGCGCTGCTATTGGCGGCTTTGAACAGGTTGCCGCTGCACGCTTTTTCGCGAATGATGGCGAGTGCTTCGTGCTGCGCTTCTTCGTATAGATCGGCGGTCGCCGCGGGGCCAAACCACGAGCGGTAGTCGTCGATTTTTGAACTCCGCGCAATGTCGAGATTGATGTTCAAAATCTGAGGAGCGGGCAATTCGGCTTTGATGACGCGATTCTTGAAGTCGAGATCTGAAACCACCAAGTCTTTCAGGTTAAAGCCTGCCTGCACCGTGCCCACGCCTTCATAGATCAGGCTGGTTTTTCCAATAGGAATGCCCAACTTTTTGGCGACTTCTTCCACCTTGACCGTAGCATAGCTGTCCGTCGTGGCGGCCACAAACTCGCTGGCATTTTCCACACCGCTAAAGATCAGGTTTCGCACGCTTTCAGTCGTCATGATCTGGGCTGGACGGAACAGCGAAAACAGCAGCATCGCCAACACTGCAAGACCCACCAGCCCCGCGCCGATGTAAACCTTCGCGCGATCGCCCAATCGCTCCACGACCCCTTGAGCCATTTTCAAAATACCCAACGAATTCATGTTTGCTCCTTTAGCGTCTTGATTCGGATCGTGACCTCTGTTTTTCAAGCGTGAAGCCAACAGGTGATGCCAGTTCTCAATGAAGCACCACTATCTTTTATAGTCACACTTCTATAGTCACACTATTCGCACTTCTATAATCACAAGCGTTTTCGAGCTTCGTCATCCAGGAAATCACAAAGATTTTGAAAATCAAACCATGACTGATAACAACCAGTCCAGACCAAATCGCTTTAGCCCCTCGGATTAGCTCTCTTTGGCAATCCATATTCGGCAATAAAGCAATCACATACTTATGAATGTTTATGAATAAGCTGTTTATGAATAGACTCAGAAGTGTTGAAAGATAGCTCAACATACAAAAAATGGGGGCAGAATATTGTATTCTAGCCCCCAGCAAACAAAAACAATGTTTAAGATGCTAGTGTCATTTCCTGCGCTTGTCAAACCGATACTCAAGCAGTTGTGCCCACATAACTATCCTGTTTTGAACTCTCGCTTATTCTTTGAAATCTGGTTGACCTTCGTTTTAGACCAGGGTTTAACGAGCATGAGAAGCCTGTTTTATCGTCTCAACAAAGCAGGAATCAAGGTTGATATTTCCACCTTTTCTAAAGCCTGCAAGACTCGACAGGATGAACACTTTTGTCGCATCTACGCTGAGCTCATAAGACAGCTAAAACAAAAAAATCCAGCGACAGCACAGATGCTGTTTCCCATTGATTCAACGGTCATCACATTGACAAGCAAGTTGTTCTGGATGCAAGGCTATCATCAAGTCAAATTGCTTAATGGAGTCAACTTAACGCAAGGTAATCCCAGTGAATGCCTGATTCATTTTGGTCAAGGACATGACGCAAAATTTGCTGACAGAGTGACAGGAATGATTCCTGAAGATGCCATCGGCGTCATGGATAGAGGCTTTGCCAGTTGGGATTTCCTTGACCAATTAAGCCAGGATCAGACTCGCTTTGTTGTCCGCCTTAAGAACACGATGAAGACCGAGTTTGAGCATGAGCGATATCGAGTGGTTTGGTTTTGTGACTTAGAGAGCCAAACGGAGTTTCGGCTGGCGACCAATGTAGAACTGATGACGAATGAAGAGATTAGTGAAGTCTATCGCCATCGGTGGCAGATAGAAGTGCTGTGGAAGTTTCTAAAGATGCACTTGAAGCTAGATAAACTAATCTCTAAGAGTGTCAATGGAGTCACCATTCAAATCTACATGGTGTTGATTGCCTATCTGATTCTGCAATTGATAGAAATTCCAGAGTTTTATGGTCATCAATTACTAGATAAGTTGCGCTATTTGCAACTTGAATTGAGTCGTCGTTGTTCGATTGTCCATTGGAGCTACGATCTGCTGCCAGAGACACTCGTAGGAGCTTCGTAGGGTTGAATGTAAAGTTTTATGTCTCAATTCAACACTTCTGGAATAGACTGTTTATGAATAGACTGCTAGGGAAGCGGTTTCATTCCGGCGGATTCTGGATCAAAGCCTTCTGGAAATTGAGTCGGGCAGGGATAAATGGGCGGATAGGTAATATCTACACACAAACTCCTGGACGTTTTTTCGTCAGAATAAAAGGCTCCTTGAAAGTTGGTTTCATCCAGTCTTGTCCCCTGTAGATTGGCTGCGCCCAACTTTGCCCCTCTCAAATTCGCTTCTTCCAAATTTGCCCCCTGCAAGTTGGCTCCCCATAGAACTGCGCCTTCCAAATTCGCTTCAACCAAGCTGGCTTTGGGTAGCTGAATTCCGGCTAGGTAGGCCTTTGCCAAGTCCACCCCGTCCAAGCTTTCCGGTTCCCACTTGGAACAGAGCCAATCTTCAGAGATGCAAATCCAGGGAAAATGCAAACGCCAGTTTGCCCCTGGCGAAGCATTCAGAAACTCTAGAGCCAGGATGCGTCCTCCGTTCCCGCTTTGTCCCTGGGCGTTGGTGATGGTCTGCCAAGCTGCATAAACCTGATCGTCGCGCCGCTGTTTTTCTAAGCCGATGTAACTGACGACGGCAATGATGAGACCAAGGTTACCCAATAACCCCAGCAGGCTGATTAAGGCCTGATTTTCTCCCCAGGAAAGTAGCGGCTCCCAAATCCGCTTCTCCATCCAGACAAAGGGTTTAAGCAAGGCGCTGGGCTGCGGGGCAGGCGGAGTTTGATCGATTTCTTGGGACGAAACTGGATCATCGACATGCTGCTGAGCGTTGATCGAGGTTTCGGAATAGGCGGGGCTGATGGAGTGAAGAATTGGCGAAGAGAGGGTTTCAGTTCTAGAGGCTTCAGGTCTAGAAATAGATGAACCGTAATGACTGCGATCGGCTGCAAATTCCAGGCAAGCCCTGATATCGGTTTCTGTCAGTTCTGGGAATTTATTGACAATTTCAGCGATGGATTGTCCATCGGCAAGCCAGCCCAAAACGTCATACACCGTGATACGTGTGTGGCGAATGTATGGAGTATCGCCATGCTCATCAGGCTTGATTGTGATAACACTACGATTGCTCATAGCGGAAAAATTGCGGTGGAAGGATTGCGAATGATGGATATTAGGATCTAACTTTACCAAGGCTCTCGGCATCAAGAGAGTCATCAACTGTTAGAGAATTTGGCAGAATTTGGCTCTCGATCTCGATTTTTTCCTCTGGCGGCGCGATCGCCTTTCCGTTTCGTTCTGCCAGGTCAGCCTGAAAATCTTCCGACGACTCCTCGCTGTCGCCTAGGGCTTTGGTAATGCGGGCCAGGCGGGCGGCGGTGGTAATGCTCTCTTCCGTGAGCAGGCCGATGACGTGGGTGGGGTGGTCGCGCTCGACGACGGGGATCTGGTGCAAGCCGCGAGTGCCCATGCGGGCGATCGCCTCTTTCACGGTTTCGTCGCTGTAGGCAAACAGGACATGAGTGGTGCAGAGGTCGCGGATGGGTTGCTGGAGCAGGTCGGGGGCTTCTTCAGCCTTGAGAATCAAGCGGTTGATATCGCGTAGGGTCAGGATACCCACTAGTGTTTCGTCGCCGCCCAGATAGTCTAAATTATTCAGGTGATCTACGTTATCTAGCCCGGCCAGGTTGTCCATCACTAAGGCGCAGGTGGCCCGCTGGTCGATCAGGGTGCGGGCGGCTTGTGCCAGCAGCAGGTTCGCAGACAGCTTGAGGGCGATCGGCTGCAAAGCATCGACCACCAACAGCGATGCGGGGACGGAGATTCCGGCAATTGTCTCCTCTGGGGCTTCCTGCTGTTCGCCGTCGGAGTCCATCAGTTTGGTGGGTTGCAGGGTTTCCACCAGCCAGATGCTCAGCCCCACCGCCGACATCAGCGGCAAAATGATGCGGTAGTCTTGCGTTAGCTCAAACAGCAGCAGGATGGACGTGAGCGGGGCGCGGACGCTGCCTGCTAGCACTGCTGCCATGCCCACCATCGCATAGGCCGGCGGCGAGGCCATATAGGGATGCAGCACGGGCAGGGCGATCGCCAATGTTTTGCCATACACCAACCCCAGCGACGCGCCCAAAAACAGCGCCGGGGCAAACACGCCGCCCACAAACCCGCTGCCAAAGCTCACCGCCGTCATCACCAGCTTTAGCCCCAGCAGCGCGATCACCATCCGCAGCGGAAACTGCACATCTTGCAAAATGGACTCGATGGTTTCGTAGCCCACGCCCAGAATTTGCGGAAACCACAGCGCCACAGCCCCAACCGCAATGCCACCCAGCACCGGATGCAGCGGATTGGGAATTTTCGCCAGCCATTGCGTCCCCGGCAGTTGCCCCTGAAACGCCTGCTGGGCGATCGCCATTGCCTGCCGATAGAGAATGGACACCAGACTAGCAAACACCCCCAACCCCACATACAGCGGCAGTTCTAGCAGACTCCGCACCTCATAGGCCGGCAGCGCAAAGGCAGGCTTTGCCCCCAGCCCAATCTGTGCGATCCACGCCGCCACCACCGCCGACAGCAGCACCACACTCGCCGACGACGGGGCAAACAGGCTGCCCAGCACCACTTCCAGCGCAAAGAACACCCCTGCAATCGGCGCATTAAACCCCGCCGCCAAACCCGCCGCCGCCCCCGCCCCCAGCAGCAACAACTGCCGCGCTTGCGACACCTTCAGCGCCTGCCCCAACAGCAGACTAAAATTTGCGCCAATTTCCACACTCGGACCTTCTGGCCCCAGGGACGCACCGCTGCCCAGCGATACTGCGGCCGCCACCATCTTGCTCACGGGCTTGAGCGGGGCCAGTTCCTTGCCGCCCTGTACCGTTTCCATCAGCGCCGACAGGCCCGGCCCAAAGCCCTGCACACCCCAGCGCAACCCGCCCACCAATAGCCCACCCAAAATCGGCAGCAGCGCCAGCGTCCAGTGTCCCCAAACGGACAGCACGCCCGCCACGCGCCCCAGCATGAGTTGGTTGACTAGGTGAATCAGATAGCGAAACGTAACCACGCCCAGCCCTGCACCCGTGCCAATGAGCAGCGCCAGCCCCAGCAGCCGGGAATCGGGCGTGGGTTGAAACCGGGTTAGCACCGCACTGAGGCGCAGGGGCTTGGCAGGAGCCGCGCTATCGGCTGCGTTTGGCAAAGTTGGCCCCACAGTTTGAGGAGAAGCAGGCATGGCGGCAAGTTGGGGCGAGAAGGGGCAGATCTATCTCTATTCTGTGGGATTCAGCACCAAAGGCGATCGCCCCCAAAGGCTCAATTTGCCAAACTGGTTTAGCAGCGCCAGTTTACCAGCGCCAGTGATTTTTGCCGCGCCAAAACACGCCGATAATCAAGCCCATCAATGCAGGCTGGCTGGGCGGCAGCAGCGAGGGGATGCCAGAGAGCGATCGCACCCACACCATCACCACCAAGCAAGCAATCAGCCCCCAAAGAACACCCAGGTTAATAAAAATCTGCCGCTGAAACTGATCCAGCAAATGCACCGCCAAAGCCCCCACGCCAATCGCAATGGACAGCACAATCAGCAAATCCAGCGGCGGCGAAAAGATCAGGGCATTCGTCCGCGCCACAAACGGCAGTCGAGAACCGCCCCACCACAGCAACAGTTCCACCGCAAATAGTCCAATCACGGCATAGCCCGCCGTCTGAAACAGCGGCAGCCAGGGCAGTTGCTTGATTCGGCGGAGGGGGTTGGACATAGTGAGGGAATGTTGGGCTGTGAGCGTTTTGGCGTAACGGGGACGAGCATTGCGGGTTTGGCGTGTTGCAGACGACCACTCGCGCATCCTATCCCCCCATCCCATCATCTCTGAATCTCCGCCACCCTGCATCCCCCATCACGCTACCAAGCGCTGACTCGCCGACAGCACCGCCTGCCGCGCCCACTGATCGGCTGCAAGGATGTCGTCGAGGGTGGGCTGGGGCAGATTGTGCGGATGATGGCGATCGCACGCTTGCTCAATCAGCCGGGGAATGTCGAGAAACTGGATTTTTTCCCGCAGGAACAGATCCACCGCCTGTTCATTGGCAGCGTTTAGCACAGCGGGCATAGAACCCCCTGCCCGCCCCGCCGCATAGGCCAGCCCCATGCAGGGATACTTCTGATGGTCGGGGGCGCGGAAGGTAAGATCGCCGCATTTCACCAAGTCGAGTCGTTCCCACTGGGTCGGCACCCGGTCGGGATAGGACATGGCATAGAGCAGCGGCAAGCGCATATCGGGCAGCCCCAACTGTGCCAGCACGGAGGTATCTTCTAGCTCGATCAGCGAATGGATAATGCTCTGGGGATGGATGACGATTTCGATGTGGTCATAGTCCAGCCCAAATAGGAAGTGCGCCTCGATCACTTCCAACCCTTTGTTCATCAGGGTGGCAGAGTCGATGGTGATTTTACGCCCCATCGTCCAGTTGGGGTGCTTGAGCGCGTCGGCAACCTTAACAGTGGCCAACTTTTCCACCGGCAAATCGCGGAATGCGCCGCCCGATGCCGTCAGCAGGATGCGCCGCAGCCCGCCCTCTGGAACCCCCTGGAGGCACTGGAAAATGGCGGAATGTTCAGAATCTGCGGGCAATAGCTTCACGCCATGCTTTTGCACCAGCGGCAGCACGACCGGGCCGCCCGCGATCAGGGTTTCCTTGTTTGCCAGCGCAATATCTTTGCCCGCTTCGATGGCAGCAATGGTGGGCAGCAGCCCCGCACATCCCACAATCCCCGTCACCACGGCCTCGGCATCGCCATAGCGGGCGACTTCGACTACGCCATTTTCGCCCGCGAGCAGGATGGGTTGCGGCGTGAGGTCGGCGATCGCCTCTTTCACCTGGGGCAACAGCGCCGGATCACAAATTGCAGCAATTTGGGGGCGAAACTGGCGAATCTGCTGAGCCAAGAGGTCTACGTTTCGCCCCGCCGCCAGCCCCACAATCCGAAACTGGTCGGGATATTGGCTCACAATGTCCAGGGTTTGGGTGCCGATGGAGCCAGTGGAGCCAAGCAGAGTAATCGCTTTCACAATTGCTTAAGGAATGAGCAGCAACTCCACTATAAAACGCAGCGTTACCGTAAAACGTGGCGTTACTTAGAATTCCCTAAATTCTCATGCAACCTTTAGGTACGCCCATTAAGCAAAGGGTTCCAAGCTGCGACGAGCAGCTTCAGAGAGGACATCCTGCGCCCAGGAATCAATGCTTTTGCCTGCGTGGTCGGCGGCACGGCACAAATCGGGCGTGGCTTTTAAGGCGATAGTTTTGGAATCAAGCTGAAGACCGGGGCGATCGGGTTCTTGCTGAGTTTCCTGGCAAAATTCTAGGTATACATCAATACAGCGGCGAAACTTGCGCTCTAGCTCAGCCGCAGTCTCGGCTTCAAAGGTCACGACATCCTGAATGTCGCGGACGCGACCATGCAGCACGCCGGCCTGAATATCCACCTCAATCTCTGCTGTATAGCCTTTGTATTCCAACATGTTGCGTTCCAACATCTTGCATTCCAGCATGTCGATCTTGACCCAAACCCATCATCAGCGTGATTCGTGCAGCTCAGACTCAGTAACTCAGACTCAACTGAAGCTTCTACCTTAGTTGAGAACTAGCTGCTGTGGCGTTCCTCAAAGGAGGGAATCTTGGCTCAGCCCTGGGGAGGTCGCCAAAATCAGGGCGATCGCCACAGGGCTGAAACGCAGCCGCGAGCAAGCAAAAGACTTCTGCAAGCAAACTTACAAATCTGCAAGCAAGCTTAATGAAAGAACGTTTGGGAACGAATCTATCCTAGACCGGATGAACTTTTGAAAAAGCCTATCAGGTTTCGCAATAAGATACCAAGAAGTTCGATTGCAAGATGTGCTATCACCCGCCTCTAGTCTGTTTCATCAGCAAAACGCCGAAACCCGGACAGATTCACAGCCCAACCCTCGAAATTCCTCGATGGTTCATGCTGTGGGCGATCGCCAAGTCGAGGATTCCAGGCTTTTAGGCGATTTCGATCTTAGCGCGGCAGGTCAGCAGTTGTGGGTGGAACGACTGGTATGCAGAACCAGTTGCAGGCAGAACCAGTTGCGGGCAGGACGATAGGTTAGGTCGCCGTGGCATTGCTCGTTGGATCAAACAGGTTGCTAAAGTCCAGGCTGTTGGGTTGCACATTCTGCAAAATTGCCAGTGTCCTGCTTCCATAGCGGATGAGGGTATCGCTGCCGCTGGCGCTAAAGGTCAACTGGCTAGGAGATAGGCCGCCCGTTAGTCGCAGTTTGTCTAGCCCCACCTCGAAGTCGGCGATCGCATCCACGCCCGGCCGCAGGCCCAGCACGAAGGTATCTCGCCCAGCACCGCCCACCAGCGTATCGTTGCCGATGCCGCCGTCTAGCAGATCATTGCCATCGCCGCCGCGCAGCAGGTCATCGCCACTCAGCCCCAGCAGCACATCGTTGCCGCCCATGCCATTAATCGTGTCGTTGGAGTTGTCGCGGCCTGTAACGCGGTTGTCATAGTCATTGAGGAAGGTGACAACGTTACTCCGGAAGACAGTCAGGTCTTCGCGCCAGTGGATGACATCAAAGTCATCGGCGATCGCCGTGTGTCCGTCAAACAGCAGGTTGCCGTTCCCAACAAAGTTGTCGAGGTCTTTCAGCGCAAAGTCCTTCAGGCGAATCGTGAAATCGGACGCGCCATCAAAAGTAATCAGCAGGTCAGCCCCGACCTGGGTCAGCAGCATGTTTCTTGCAGTGAACGGCGTACCCACCAGCTGAATCATATCCAGCTCATCCGGATTCGCCGCTGTAATGCTGCCTGTGCCCACGCCGCTGAAGTTCGCAATCACGACTTCGCGGCCCACCGAGACTGAGAGGGTTTCTTTTCCAGCACTCACTAGGGCTTCAGGGTGACCCAGTTGCAGCACAAAAGTCTTGTTGCCGCTTGCGCCATCCAGCATCGCAGGAGGGGGTGTCGGCGACACAGGCACATTGTCCGGCGGGTTGGGTAACTCCCCGTCGCCTGGCTGGTCGTTCTCTCTGCTACCGGGCAAACCCGATTCATCCGGCGGAGTCGGCTGGGTCGGTGGGGGCCCGTCTGCGCCGCCAGAATTGGGTGGGGGCGGCCCGATTGGCGGCTCTGGCAGATTGGGCGGAACGATGGGCGGGCTAGGAAGCTCATCGTCGCCATTTCCCAGTCCTGGCGGCTCAGGCAGTCCGTCATTGTCGCCACTGTTTCCGCTATTGCCACCATTGCTGCCACCTGGCGTATGATCACCCGGCGCGTGATTACCTGGCGTATTGTTATCCGGCGTATTGTTATCCGGCGCATTGCCACCCGGCCCATCTGGCGCATTGCCACCCGGCGCATTGCCACCCGGCGTATGATCACCTGGCGCATTATTACCTGGCACCTCACCACCGGGGGTATCGCCTGGATTACCCAAATTGGGTGGCGGTTGGGTTGGCCCTGGTGGAGGGGCAGGGGGTTCCGGGATGTTTGGGGAATCTGTTCCAGGCGGGCTATCGATGGGCGGCTGGGGAGTGTGTGGAGTTCTGGGTGATTTTGGCTGGCCGCCGCCCCCGCCGCCCCCATTGTCAGGGCTTCCCGGATCGCTACCGCCATCGTCGCTGCCAGGACTTCCCGGATCGTCGCCATCCAAATCGCCGACAACGGGATCGCCTCCTGCCCCATCCGCTCCAGGTTCGGAAAGGTCTAAGGTTGGATACTCAAAGATGGGTGGAGGGGTTGGGCGCGTCGGCTCTCCGCCATTCGTGGGGTCTAGATCGGACGCGGGCGGATCTCCGGCTCCGTCGTCGGGCCAAGTTTCGCCGTCAAGAATCGGAAACTGCGATCGCTTCCCGCCAGCTTTTGGCAGACTGGGGCTATGATCTTCGTCTGGTTCCGCAGGGATGGCGGGTTTTGGTAGAGCAGTCTCTTGAGGACGCAGCGCACCTGGGGCGATCGCCCCATCCAGCGCCCCATCTACAGCAGACCCACTTGTCTGCCCTAGTACGTGCAATGCTACGAGATCGTCAAACTTTCCGCCGCCTCTAGGTGCGTCTTCTGCTCTGACCAATCGATCCAAATTGGCCCAGCGGCGGAGCCAGTCGAGGCTTTCGGCCAGTTCCACAGGCTTGGCAGAATTCCAGCGATGCGCCTCAGTAGACAGCAGGTGGTACAACAGTAGCGCGACAAGGGCTTCGGTCTGCTCTGGTCTTTCCGAGTGAAATCGCAAAAATTGGGACGACAGCCCTGCAACGCTCAGCCCGATCCAGGGCAAAACCGATTTTGAAGCGGTGGGAGCATCGGTTTCTAGGGCCGGGCTGGACTCTTCCGCGACTGGCGTTTCGCTAGGTTCATCGACAGGGTGGGGTATTTGCTGCAACCACTTGAGGAAGTCGCTGGCCGTGTGGATCTGAATGCTGCCATCAAAATTGAAGTAGTTTCCAGGTATGAATGCAACAATGCTTAACCTATCCCGCTGGGCGATCGCCAACTCATGTGGCTTGGAATCGTGATCCTCTCCCCACTCATGCCCCTCTGGCAGCGGCACCAGGCAGAGGTTGATTTGGTCAATCAGGTCTTCAATTCGCTGTGCCAGTTCTGGATGTTGATACTCTCTGCGAATCACGTCCAAAACTCGATCTAGCCCTGGCTTTAGAACCACCACCGGGATGCGAGTGCGAATTAATTCTTGAATAATGCTGTGGGCCTGCTTTTGCAGCTCGACGATAAAAGAGTCAATCTCTGCGCTTGGATACAGGAACGCAAAAACCTCGCTAGCCAAAATCGCAGCGGGCAGGCTAGTCGAGGAAACCAGCGAAACGTGAGGGGGGCGGGCAGGACTCACGAGAAATTTCCTGAGGGGAGCTAAAACCAGTAGTAGTCTATAGGTTCATCTATTTGGGGGATGCGGCCACCTATGCCAGTAGCTTAACCGGACTAGTTCCACTCTAAAAAGTGGCACAGCTTAGAGGTTCAAACCCTGGAAAAAGCTCCACCTAGCGGGGTTGAAAGCGCTCCCTCTCAGAACTGTCTCTTCCGACTCTTGCGACTATTGCGACGATTGATAAAAGCCTGACACCAGTTGCCAGGTGTGGGCACAACGTTCAAAAAATTACTTGATCAGCCTAAAAAGATTGAAGCACCCCAAACGGCTTCTTGCATAGATGGGTCAATAGATGGGTAAACAGTTGAAGTTTTGCCAGATGAACCCGGCCAATGCTAACCCGCCCAACTGGTGCAGAGCAATCATAGCGATCGCCCCAAACTCATCCGGGTTCGAGAATCCTTGCCTTGGGTCAGCGCCTTGGGTCAGCAAGTGGGGTTCAAGCGTCAGACGTTCAAGCGTCAGAGTTCAAGCGTCAACAGAGAAGCACGGGAAAGAGATTGCCCAGGGTATCGGGCAGTTCCAATGCCAATACCACGGCTCAGGTGTTAATTACGGGTGTATTTTCAGGATGCAGCGAAAAATTAACATTCGCCGGTGCAGCAGGGTCTAGATTAATTGTTCTCAACATCTGATCTGAAATCGCCCTCAGCACAAAGGGCGGCACCTCAGCGACATCATCCGACTTGGTGAGACTTAAAAGTTTTGCCATGCCCTCTTGAACTTGAGCGCGATCAATGGCGATGCCTCGCAGAATCAGATCCAGAGACTTCATAATCTCTAGGCTGGCGTGGGGGTCTTTGCGGCTGGCGTAGGGGTTGAAGGCGCTAACCAACTGAGGGGCGATCGCTCCATCCTGGCGCAGAACCTCAGTCAACAAAACCGCAGAAGAAGTCGCAACCGCCTGCTCCAGCGGCACAGCCACAAGCTGATTGAAATGTCCGGCATTGCCCCGCTCATAGCGATAGCCCTTTAGCTCGGCATCGGCCGCTTCACTCAATACCTGATCCATCCACGCATTGATGCTCATATCAGCGCGGGCGGCGGCCAGGGAAATCTTCTTATGGGTTGCCGATGAGGTACGAAACGCAATGTTGCCTTTGAACGGTTTTTCGGGTTCCTGCCCCGTTCGCTCCATCAAACTCAAATACTGATCAACCGCGTCGTGAAAATTGCGCTTAACGTCCTTTATTTCCTTTGCCTGAAAGACGATAGCATCTCGCAAATCTAAAACCGTTCCATGAAGGACCTCAGCTTCAGGGTCGTAATCTACTTTTGCGGTGTAGCCTCGGTAATTCAGCAAAGTACTCATAACATTACTCGTTCGTGCGGGGAGGTTGTATGCCTGACGCGATCAAGAATCGACGGACTTCGATCACCATCAATGGGGCGAGGCAGGGCTGATGGTCTAGCCGATGGAAGATCGCGTTGGCTCGGCGCGTCTCACACCAGACTTGAATCCATTGACCGTCGTTGCCACCGTTTTGAAACAGCTTCGCTCCGCATACGCAAAGCAAATCCAAAACCTTCTCCCATGAAATATCAGGCCGAGGGGGGTTCTCAAAAATTGCCTGATACGTCTGCTGATGGTCGTCACTGGCCGTCATGGAGATGCACTCTGGAACCGCAAACCCAACCCCATTAACCAGAGCGAAACCTCTGGCGGATGGATTTCAGAATTTTCCATATCCTACCCTGGATATCCGATTGGGGCTTAGGGAAATCAGCCCGCTCCAGACCTAGAGTAGCGGAAATCATTGTCCTGACAAAGCTTGCTCAAATATTCAGCCAGCCGGATCGCTTCCAGAATAGGAGCCAAAAACGGGCTGCGGAACATCTAAGACGTTCTTTGAGAGGGCGGTTGTAGAGCCTGTTTTACGCTATCAAGATAAGCTATCAATGTCAAGGCGATCGCCCGTCTTTTGCTGGATCTTCAGCAGAGTGGGCGATCGCCCCATTTTATGCCTAGTTTTCATGAAGATTTCTAAACTAGATTCACAAAAAACTTTGCCCAGAATTTTTCTTGCATATTTTCCGATACCAGATTACGATATCAGTAATTCAATATCAAAAATTGATATCTAAATTCGGGATACCGGAATAGGCCGCTTCCAACGGCTGACACGATGTAGAACATCCGTCTACACCGCACAGTGTGCTGCGCCCGTTTTGCATTCCAGATCTCCATCAATTCTCGATTTTGGATTTGCGATTTTGGATTTGCGATTTTGGATTTGCGATTTTGGGTCGCCAGCCAAAGCGTCTACGGGGCTTCCAGCCATTTCATGCGTAGCTCTGCTTCGGAGAGTAGATACCACTCGCAATCCAGCGAACCCAGCGAATAACCCAGTGAACTCCACACAACGCCATGACTTGCCCAATGCTGAATTACGAAAATCATATGGAATTGCGGCTCGTGAAAGACAAGGAGCCGCCACCCCCCTCCAATGACGCTGGAAAGACTGTGGTGACCATCACCACAATTTCAATTGCCGCAAGTTTGGCGCTGAAAGTGATGCTGCCAGACATCAACATCAACCCGGCGATCGCCCTTGCCGATCCCATGCCACCCGCAGAAGAATTTCCCGCTGACTGGCCCAACAACTTGCCGCTGTCTGTGGGTGGCCCCTCCACCTCCACGCTGGCACCAGACCCAAGCTATGGCTACGGACGTGGCTTCTTTCAAATCGTTGAGTGCGGCACAGTCTATCCGGCAGCGGCAAACTTTCGAGCTTATCCGGGGCTGGCAAACCACGGCATTCGGGGTGTCGTGCCGCATGAGGAATGGGTGCTGCTGACGGGATTGGTGAGCTACGCCGATGGTATTCTCTGGCATCAAGTGGTGAATCAGTCTCGCCTCTGGCCATCCTTCGCGCCAGGAGCCTTCAACCAGCTTGATAGAAATCAGTTGGGCTGGGTAGCGGGCTGCTTTGTTTAGCTGCTCTGCCTAGCTGCTCTGCGTAGCTGCTCTGTCTAGCTGCTCTGTCTAGCTAGTCGATCGAGTCACATTCCAGGAGCCGAAGTTCGCTAGGATCGGCTTGTCCCATCTCCGCCTGATTACACCCCTGGATCGACCGTGTGCCTCATCGCTATCTATTGTTCTACAAACCCTACGATGTGCTGACCCAGTTTGGGCAGCCTAGCGAACTGCCCGACCCTGCGCCAGCCTATCGCACGCTCAAGGACTACATCCCGGTTCCAAGGGTGTATCCAGTGGGTCGGCTAGATCGAGACAGCGAAGGACTGCTGTTGCTCACCAGCGACGGGCGCTTGCAGCATGTTTTAACGAACCCCAGGTTTCAGCATCCTCGCACCTATTGGGTGCAGGTCGAGCGATCGCCCGATGAGGCTGCCTTGCAACAACTGCGTCAGGGGGTGGTAATTCAAAACTACCGGACGCGCCCGGCCAAGGCTCGAATCTTGTCCCAGGAGCCAGAGTTGCCGCCGCGCGATCCGCCGATTCGCTTCCGCAAGACCGTGCCAACGGCGTGGCTAGAGCTAACGCTGACGGAGGGGCGCAATCGCCAGGTGCGTCGGATGACGGCGGCAGTGGGGTTTCCGACGCTGCGACTGGTGCGAGTGGCGATCGCCCATCTGCGGTTGGACGGGTTGCAGCCGGGCCAGTGGCGCGATCTCACACCTGATGAATTGGCTGAATTGGCAAGATTGTCTCCAAGATCGCGCCCACGCCCGTAGAGTTGGGGGTGCGGGTCGAGAATGGATCGTGTAACCTTTTAGTCAAGCGGCCGATTCGTCAGGTCACGAAAGCCGAGTCAGGTCGCCAAAGCCAGCTTCAACGGCAGCAGAGTGATTCAGTAGAGTGATTCAAGAGCTATTCAGTAGAGTTCCCAGTCCGGCTTGCCGCCTACGGGAGTGAAGGAAGTTCCCCCATGCTTGTTTGTCCTCAGTGCGAATTCGAGAATCCCGACAGTAACAAGTTTTGTCAGCAGTGTGGGGCTTCCCTCCAGGAAATCGCCTGCCCTGCCTGCGGGTCGTCGGTGCCCTTTGATGTGGAACTTTGCCCGACCTGCGGCGCAACGGCGGGAACGTCCTGGCGAGCCATTATTGCCGCCGTTGATGCAGCCGTCGGCTGGCCGCTCGTGTTGCCCGCCCTGCCCTACCTGGATCTGCAACATCGCTATCGGCTGCTGGAGGCGCTGTCTGCAACTTCGCTCTCTTTGGTGGGGGCTGAGGTGCGCGTACTGGACTGCCAGCCGTTTCGCCTGTCGCCGCTGGAGATGCTCTATAGCCAGAACCCCGATGCACCTGATGCGGGGCTAGCACGGAGTGATGAAGCGATCGCCCAGAGCAGCAAGAACACCATTCCGGCGATCGCCCAGACTTATCTGGATTTGCAACAGCAGCTTTATCCGTCTCTGCCCCATATTCACGATGCCTGGGAGAAGGATGGGCAAATTGTGGTGCTACTGGAAGACCGGAGCAGCCTACCTTCCTTGGCAGAACTGGGCGCGTCGGAGGTGCTGCCTCCGTTCCAGATTCTCCACCTGCTCCACCAGATGACGGAACTGTGGAACGCACTGCAACCCGTGGGCTATGCCCAGAGCTTGCTAGAACTCAATAACCTGAAGGTCGATGAAGATCAGTTGCTCTATCTTCAGCGGCTTTATCAGGATAAACCCGACGCGTCCCCCCAGCTCCGCGACCTGGGCCGCGTTTGGAAACTCCTGTTGCAGCAACAGCCCAGCCACGAAAATCTGAATCCCCTGGTGCAGGTCTGTCAGGATTTGGAACTGGGCACAATCGCCACAGTGGATGTGTTGCAGCACTGCCTCAGCATGATTGCGGATCTGTTGCAGGGAGAGCAGGAATTGCCTGATGCAGGGGCGATCGCCCTCGATGCGACTACAGAGGCGATCGCCCTCGATAAGCCTGAAGCGGCTGACGAAACGGCCCCTGATTTGCAAGCACCTGATTTGCAAGCAGATGATATACAGGCAGAAGATACGATCGTGCTTCCCCCTGCGCTTTCCGCAAAGGACACCGCGCCGGCCGACGCTGCATCTGCCAATCATCCCAATCGCCCCCTCGATCCGACAGCGGTATTGCTCGGTGGGGTTACCGCCAGCCTCCTTGACACAGCCCCTCCGAAGTCAGCCACAGACGAACCCATCACCGGTGAGCGAATCCCGTCCGAACTGATTACGGGCGAACCAGTTACAGACGAACCCATCACCGCAGAACTCGTCGCGTCGGAACCCGCCGCAGAACCTGCCGCAATGGAAGCGGAACCCATCACCGCAGAATCTGCTGCTGCCAACCCTGCGCCGGCCCCGGCGACCAACTCAGAAGCCTTGCCGATGTCTGATTCGGCTGAATCGGAAACAACGGAGATTCTTTTTCCCACGGTGTCGCGGATGGCAGATATCAGCGTGTCGTCCAGCCCCACCCGCCTAGAGTTGGGCAGTCCCGACGAAGACAGCGAGACCGAAGGCGACGACCTGCCAACGGTGGTGCTGCCGATGAAGCTGATTGGGCTGGAAGATGCAGGACGGAGCGACATTGGCCGCCAGCGAGAACACAACGAAGACTATTACGCCATCCAGGTGGACGTGAAAAAGCTGGAAAGCCAGAACGGGCGATCGCTCAAGGCGAAAGGGCTATACATTCTCTGCGATGGCATGGGTGGCCACGCCAGTGGCGAGGTGGCCAGCGCCCTGGCTGCCAGTACGCTCCAGCAGTATTTTCAAGATCACTGGAAGGATGGACTGCCCAGCGAGGCAACCATTCGAGATGGCATTTTGCTGGCAAACAAGGCGATTTACACGCTGAACCAGGAAAATGCCAGTTCGGGCAGCGGTCGCATGGGTACAACTTTAGTCCTGGCGCTCATCCAGGACACCGAAGCGGCGATCGCCCATGTGGGAGACAGCCGCCTCTATCGCTACAGTCGCCGTCGTGGGCTGGAGCAGCTGACGGTAGATCATGAGGTGGGGCAGCGAGAGATTCAGCGGGGTGTGGAGCCTGCGATCGCCTACGGTCGCCCCGATGCCTACCAGCTAACCCAAGCCCTCGGCCCGCGAGACGAGCATTTCGTCAATCCCGATGTGCAGTTTGTCGAACTGACTGAGGATTTGCTGCTGCTGCTGTGTTCCGACGGGCTGACCGATAATGACCTGCTGGAAACCCATGTCGAGAGCCACCTCGACCCAATGCTCGACGGGCAGGTGAGCCTAGATAACGGTGTGAACATGCTCATCGACCTGGCAAATCAGCATAATGGCCATGACAACATCACGGCGATCGCCATCCATGCCCGCGTGCGTCCAAATCTAGACCTGATGAAGCGCGGATAGGCGATCGCAACCTAATTGCTCATTAATCTTCGTCCCAGGACTCTACAGCAAGCAAGTCGGCTACGGGATCTCGCATGGAAAAGTCGAAGTCCTCCAGTTCGCGCTTCCAGTAGGCCCACTCGTCGCCATAGAGCAGCGCAATCTTCCAAAGGCGATCGCTCGGCTTCAGAATATCTGAATCTACGAGCGATTTCACCTGACGCTGAAATTTCACCATCGGATGCAAATCCGGGCTAACAACACGATTCACCATAATTAACTTGTTAAATTTCCTCTAGGGTAAAAGTTATCCTGACCTCGCAGAGCGCTCCCTCAGCAGCGTGGAGTCTAGCAGCGCGGAGCCACAGCCGCACCCAGCGGTTCAATTCAATCAGCCGATGCTCAATCGGCCGCACTTGGGTAACAGATCAACTCAAACTCAGCCAGCAACTTATCTGTCGAAACACATCCTAGCTCATCCCTTCAGTCTTGCATCTCAAAATCCCGGATGCAGGCGGCAATATTCATTTCTTCTATGGGTCTATAGAGAATCAATTAGGAACCCTTGTTTTCAGACGCTCCACAATCCTCTGATTGGGTGAAGTCACTCCTCGGCGGCAAAAGCCGAAAGCCCTCAGCGATCGCATTGGGAAGATTGACGATGTTTCTTTTGCAGGGGTTTGGGTCATCCCTGGTAGGCGATCTTGGCACTCCTGCTGGCGTTTCAGAGGGGATAGTCCACCTGTTTGGTGAATTCGTAAGGGCCCATCAGCGCTCCCCAAAGCGCCTGGCCGGTGTCTGGGTCAACGCCTTTGTCGTAGCTGCGAAAGCGGCCTGGGCTGGCTTCAAACCCCAGCACAACCTGGCGCGTTTCGCCATTGTATTGAAAACAGCAGCGATCGCCCTCGATGGGTTCTGCGGCCACCCCGTCTCCCTGAGGCCGCAGCCGCAGCCGACAGCCCGGTAGGGGCTGCAAGTCGTCTAGCGCTAAGTCAGACAGTAGCTCCGGTCGTGCGCCCGCGCCCCGAAACCGATCCGGCTGGCGAAAGGCCCAGTATTGCACGGTATATTGCACAGCAGGCTTGCCGTCGTCCCCACCGCCCGCATCGGTGTTCCCGTCGTCATTCTCCTGCAAGACCAGCACCCGCTGTCGGTAGGGGTTTTGCAAATACAGCGCGTTGGCCTGTTCCGCAAACAGCGCAAGGCATCCATTTATCCGAATGGGCAGGGGGCGGTGCCATAGCCGCAGGTGAACAAACCAGGCCGGCTGGTCAAGCGACTGGGCGCGATTGTCAAACTCGCCCGCAAGCCACCGGGCCAGGGTGGGCAAATCCAGAACTGGAGGCATGTTGAAAGGTGAGAGCGAGTTTAGAACTGGGGAAAGTCAGATGATTCTGATTTGATTATTCTTCAGGATTTTCCAGGCGCTTGGGACGCTGATCAGCCAGGGGGGCTAGCTCTGGCAGGGGAATCGGTTCGGCAAGAGGGGGAGCAGCGTGGGGCGATCGCGCTTCGGGTTCCAGCGGCTCCGCCGACTCGATGGTCTTTTGTACGGTTATCTTTTGCACTTCAACTTCGGGCTGTTCTGGTGCCGCCAACTCCTTCTGCGGCGCTTTTAGATCAAGCGGCAGGGCGATCGGCTGCGGCCTCTCGATCCAGTAGCTAGCCAGAGGAAGGGTTTCTTCCAAATCATCTAGCGGGCGCGGAATCACCATCACAGCGTGCAGTTCACCAATCCGCTCGGCTTCGTGCATCCCGGCTTCTACGGCCATTGCCACATCCGCCACACGCCCGCGAATAATTGCAGTACACAGTCCGTCGCCAATCGTTTCGCACGCCGCAAGCTGCACCTCGGCCGCCTTCAGCATGGCATCGGCTGCGCCGACCATCGCCGGATAGCCGCGTGTTTCCAGAAGCCCTACGGCCTGCTTGCTGAGGCGGCTATAGCCCCGGTCGGAGAGAAACTTTGCCAGCCGACTGCCGATGGGTAGCACGGCTTCGAGGTTGGGCGAGGGGCGAGCAATAATGGTTTTAGAAATAAACTGGTCGAACCGTCGCGCCGTTTCTTCACCCACATCCACAGCAATGCGGACATCGGAAATGCCGCCCCGCACGACGGCAGTGCAATAGCCGCTGCCTGTTTTTTCATAGCCAATCAGCGTCACGCCGGAGGACTTCAGCATCATGTCAGCCGTGCCCACAATGGCGGGAAAGCTGCGCGTGCAAACTAACCCCAAAGCGCTGTCTCCAAAGTCTCGCCGGGGCGGGGTCGTTCCAACCTGAAGTTTGCCGGATGCGTCCATAGGGTTTGATGCTCAGATTGGCGATCGCCTTCTCAGCTTAACACTACGCCCTCGGCTTGGCGGTCTTTTGGCTCGCACTGCCCAACTTGCGCTAGACACTGGCGCGATTTCTGCATGATTTCTGCACAATATTTCTGCACAATTCTGTACAACATTAAACCAAATGATTCAGCCAGCATCAGGCGGCGAAGCGCCATCTGTCTCCGCTTGCCGATAGGGAAACATGGTTGCTAGAAGCTGCTGAAGTGCCTCCCGTCCGTAGACCGGGGGTGTGGACAGACTAATCGGCGCAGTGGTCGAGAGTCTGCCCACAGAGCGATGCTCACTCAGCGCATCGGGCCCGGGCCCAGCAGCAGACGTGGAGGGTGGAGTAGACAGCGGTATGGATGGAAGTATAGATGGAACCGCACCGCTGAAGTCTGGCATCGCGGATACGAGTGGAGTATCCAGGTCAACCCGACGGCTCGTGTCTCCCAGCAATGCCCTGGGTGGCACTATTTCGCCGGGGGCGATCGCCGGATTCAGAATCGTCGCCTCAGCACCGATGCAAGCTGTCGCGCCGATGTGTCCCGCCCCAATGATTAGCACCCGCGAACCGATCGTCGCGCCTGCCTCGATCGTCAGCGGGCCGCCGTGGGCGTGCAAGATAGCCCCCGCCGCAACGCTAACCCCTGCCCGAATCGTAATCTGACTGCCAGGATCAGTCTGGAGCAAAACCCCAGGGGCGATCGCCGCACCGGGTTCAATCACCACATCGCCACTTGTCAGCCCAGGGCTGCCCTCAACTGACGATAGCGATGACCTCTGCATTGCCCTAAAGGTGTATAAACCAATCTGTCGTTAAACCTGACCCCACCCGATCAACGAGCCGCAACGCCATAGAGCAGCTACACGGCAGCTACACAAAATGGCTAGAGGGTCTATGGACGCTGAATGATCGTCTCTGCAACCCGCCGCTTGGACTGAGTATCGACTCCATAAACCCGGACATACTGCCCTTGGTTATCTCCCAAGCAGCGCTCCAAAGCTGCCAGCACATCCGATTCGCGACCCGACTCGATCGGCGAGCAGCTTTCCCAAGAGCCAGTCTGGAAGCGGCGTTTGTCGGCGTGTTCTACGGCAACCTTGTAGCCCTGAGCCAGCAGGTGGCGAACCTGATCGACGACTTCGGGGCTGAGGCGCTGGCTCGAAGTAGCAGAGCTATGGCCTGCGTTGAAGCTGCTGGCGGCGGGCTGCTGATAGGATAAGCCACTGCTGCTGTAGCTAGGGGCAGGAGCGCTGCCGTTTTGCCCATTGCCAGGACGCTGCACGATCAGTTCTCCAACCCGCTGCTTGAGCTTGGGATCAATGCCAAACAGCCGGACATACTCACCCGAATGCTCTGCCAGACAGGCTTGCAGTGCCGAAATCGCTTCAGAGTCGCGGGTTGCCAGGATGGGAGCGCAGGTATGCCAGGAACTCGTTTGAAAGCGGCGCTTGTCGGCGTGTTCGGTGCCAATTTTCAAGCCGCGAGACAGCAGCCCACGAACATGTTCCACCACTTCCGCCGACAGTCCAGACGGGTTTGTGCTGCCATAGGACGCAGCAGGCTTGCTATAGCTTTGGCTAGTGTAGCTTTGGCTGGAATAGCTGGCAGCACTGGTCGATGCGCCGTTTCCGTTGGTGCGATCGCCCGGTCGCTGCACGATCAGTTCCCCGACGCGCCGCTTGGAGTGAGTATCGATGCCAAACAGCCGCACGTATTCGCCACTATGCTCCGTCAGACAGGCTTGTAGCGCCGCCAGCACGTCTGCCTCGCGGGAAGACTGGATGGGCGCACAGCTATGCCAGGAACTGGTTTGGAATCGGCGAGTATCCGCATGTTCGGTGCCAATTCGATAGCCCTGGGCTAGCAAATGGCGTACCTGTTCGACAACTTCTGGAGTTAATTGAGTATTCAGCATCTCAGGATTTTGGCTGGAACGATAGGAGGACTCGGCAGCGCGATCGCTCGGCTGCTGAAGGCGGGCTGATTCGGAGCGGGCCGGAGAACCAGCGCCCCCCCCACCAGACCGCATTGCGTCGTTGAAACCAACGACTTGGGAAGCAAACTCGATATCAACCGACTGAACCTCTGGCAAGCGGTCGGCCTGCTGCTGGGTGGTGATGATCGACCCAGAGGGAACATACCGACCCGGCGGAATTTCCACATCCTGGATGAGCGCGTGCATCATGACAATGCAGCCCTCGCCGATGCGGGCGTTGAACACCGTAGACCGAAAGCCAATAAAGCAGCGATCGCCCACATAGGCCGGCCCATGAATCAGCGCCATGTGGGTAATAGAAGCGTCTTGACCAATCCAGACTGAGTAGGGCTGCTGATCATCCCCCAGCACGCGCCCTTGCGGCAACCCGTGAACGATCGCCCCCTCCTGAACGCTGCTGCCCGAACCGACATAAAAGGGTGCGCCCTCCTCTGCTCGGATGGAAGCGCCCGGTGAGATCAGTACGTTTGCACCAATCTGCACATCTCCCATCACTGTCGAAAAGGAGTGAACGTATGCAGTCTCATGAATCTTGGGCTGCGTTACCCCCTTTGCCCAGGGTGTAGCAGCAACGGAGCTTTGAGCAACCATGACCACAGCTCTCCTGACCCAGCAACAAAACTCGAACCGTGACCGGCAAAATTAACAGGCCGATCAACCCGCAAAACCGGCCGACACAGATCGAGCAAGGTCAATCCAAACCTTTCACCACCCTCACAGCCCGATCGACCCCGATCAGCCGTAAACCGAGAGCCTGAAACACATGGTCAGGCTCTCGGTTTCCCACAGCACTCAACGGGCGATCGCCCTCACCACTCTAGAATCGGAACGCTAGAACTTAGAACTCTAGAATCGGAACCACTGCTGGACAGCCCTCTTAGACAACCATTGACAATCATCGATCTTGATCCCGCTTGCGATAAAGCATGAGATTCTCCACGCTCACGGTATCAATAATGCCAATCACTAGGGCATCCAGGGGACGAGACTCTCCGCCAGGGGTCTGACGCGCAGCACTGCCTCGACTGACCAAGACCCATTCATCTAGCCCGGCCCCTACGCTGTCTGCTGCCACCTCATAGTCTGCCAAGAGGTTTCCCTCCACATCGACAAACTGCAACAACAGAAACTTGACCCCCTGCAAGCTAGGCTCTTTTTGAGTGCTAACGACCGTACCGCAAACCTTGGCAATCTGCATCTAGCGGCTACTACGGACGGTTGACGGGGCGAATCCCGCTGACGCTTTCCCGGAAGGCTTCAACGGCTTCGGTATAGCGAATCGGCAGCACGTACTCCAGGTTTTCATGAGGACGAGCAATAATGTGAGTGGACAGCACTTGTCCGCCGTTGACTCGCTTCACGTTTTCAATCCCAGCTGCCACGGAAGCTTGCACTTCGGACACGTCGCCACGGACAATCACGGTCACCCGCCCACTGCCGATTTTCTCATAGCCAACTAGCGTCACCCGTGCTGCTTTCACCATTGCGTCCGCCGCTTCGACCACGGCAGGAAAGCCCAGAGTTTCTACCATTCCAACTGCAATTGCCATCGTTTTCTCCCTTCCAAAAAACGGTACTCAAACAAAACTACAACCTGCGATCGCCATTCATCGCCACTCGCAGCCTGGGCCAGCAAACTCGTCCAGAACCCTTATTCACCAGCCCAACACCGTCAATCTGTCTGCAACTGTTAATTATGACAAGTTATGTGCAACTAAGTAACAGCCAGCAGCGACTTTAGATATAACGACTCTGCTTCAACCTTCCATCAGTCTTGCAGAATGGACTTAAGCGACCATAGGTGTGGGAAATGACGCAAGCGATAACGCTTTGTCTCAGCTATACAAGCTGCGGTTAGCCAACCCGGCAACCATCATCCTCAGCGTGCTTCAAACCAGAACAACCGTGCAACATGGGCATAGAGCAATTACTCTGGAGTTTCCTGTAGGAACCTCTGAGGAGATCTAGCCATAGTCAACAACCTGTACGGCTTCAAATCCTTAGATAAAGTGCTGAAATTTAGATTCAGCCGATATCACAAGATGTCCAAAAAATCTCTAAATGAGCAAACAAACTCGGCATTTGCATCACAAGAAATAGATTGGAAAAGCACGACGGAATTCCCATTGTCAGAATACAAGGGGGTTGGACGCTTTGGCAATATAAACCAAAGTAATTGTTTTTATGGTCTATATAACTCAGCGTTATATCCGTTGGCAATCTGCTCCTTAACAGGCTTGACCCAAGAACAGAGCGCAAAGGCTTGTAGTGTAATGCGTGGTGTGAGCAAAGCTGCACATAGAACCGCACATCCTGTGCATTGTGGCAATACCTACAAAAAATATCTGACAAACTATCTGACAAATATCTGTGAACAATACCAAGGACAGGCACACCTACCGAAAAGTGCTGTTTCGGAAGTTGCCAGATCCTTGAACCTTTAACTCCTTATCCTGTAATGGCCCCTATATTCTATGAGGAAAGCGAGAGCCAATGTTTTATTCTAGGAAAACAGTTCGTAAACCTTGAGGGGATTTAATATTTTGTGTTTTTTGATTGAGAATCAACACAATAATTTACATTTCAACGTTGTCAATCGTGTGAAGCCAGAGGGTCAACAAGTTGTTTGCTTTTTTTAGCTTTTGCGGCGGTAATGCTATAGTCCTTATTACAAAAACTTTGTGTAGCGGCGATCGCACGTTCTAGAGAAAAGTGCGATCGCCTTTTTAGCACCAAGTCAACTTAGCACCAAGTCAACAGAGTCAACAGCACGTCGCAACCCGCCAGCATCCAGGAAAATCCTCGGTTCGCTTGATCTGGCATTAGCAGCGATGCGAGAATCGCTCAAGTTGCTCAAATAGTTCTAGACCAATGGGTTCAAGCTAGTTCAAACCTTGGCTAAGACCACTTTGGTTTGGACAAGGGCACGAACCTACTAGGCTCAGGGTTTGGATTCGTCTGAAATTAGTCAGGCTTATAGGGTTTGCTGCGGTAGAGTAGCCTCAGGCTCGCTAGGGAAACGTTTGAGCCACTATGGCATGTCTACGAGTTGACAAGAGACAGCCCAAAATATTGGCACCTATTTGGCACCTATCTTGGTATGTGTAACGCGCGTAGGGGATGGTATCGATGGTTCAGTTTCTAATTGAAACCAGTTGGTGGGTACCAGGCTATGGGCTGTTGGGGGCGCTGTTGACGTTGCCCTGGTCTGCGGGGGCGGTGCGGCGAACGGGTCCCCGGCCAGCGGCCTATTTCAATATTTTGATGACGCTGCTGGCCCTGGTTCACTGTGCGCTGCTGCTGTGGGCCGTTTGGGATATGCCGCCCCAGTATGAGCCGCTACCCTGGCTGTCGGTGCTAGATCTGGACATTACCCTATCGCTAGAGTTATCCCGAATCAGCGTTGGCGCAGCACTGATTATTACGGCCTTGAGCCTGATTGCCCAAGTGTTTGCCCTGGGATACCTAGAGAAAGACTGGGCGCTGGCCCGGTTCTACGCGCTAATGGGCTTTTTTGAGGGAGCCATGAGCGGACTGGTGCTGAGCAACTCGCTGTTCCTCAGCTATGCCCTGCTGGAGATGCTGACGCTTTCGACCTATCTGCTAGTGGGATTTTGGTATGCCCAACCGCTGGTGGTCACGGCGGCTCGTGATGCCTTTCTGACCAAGCGCGTGGGCGATGTGCTGCTGCTGATGGGCGTGGTTGCGGTGGGTCTACTGGCGGGTGATTTAGATTTTCCCTATCTAGAAGCCTGGGCTGAAACAGCGAATTTGTCGCCGCTGGTGGCAAATTTGGTGGGTCTGGCCCTGATCGCGGGCCCGGTCGGCAAGTGTGCCCAGTTTCCTTTGAACCTGTGGCTGGATGAGGCAATGGAGGGGCCAAACCCGGCTTCGATCCTGCGGAACTCGGTGGTGGTGGCCTGCGGAGCCTACGTGCTGATTCGGATGCAGCCGATCGTGGTGCTGTCGCCTGTGGCGCTGACGACCCTGATGGTGCTGGGGACGGTGACGGCGGTTGGGGCTTCGCTGGTGGCGATCGCCCAAATCGACATCAAACGCGCCCTTTCCCACACCACGAGCGCTTACCTGGGTCTGGTGTTTTTGGCCGTAGGGCTACAGCAGCATGACACTGCACTTCTGCTGCTGCTAACCCACGGAATTGCCAAAGCACTGCTGTTTATGTGCACTGGCTCAGTGATTCTGACCACCAGCACTCAAGATCTGCGAGAAATGGGGGCCCTGGGGTCGCGGATGCCTGCAACCGCTAGCGCTTTTATTATCGGGGCGCTAGGGTCTGTGGGATTGGTGCCGATGGGCTGCTTTTGGGCGATGTATCAGTGGGCGCTGCCGGTGTGGCGGTCTTCGCCAGGTTTGCTGGCGGTGCTGCTGATCGTCAATGGACTGACGGCTTTTGGGCTAACGAGAGTGTTTGGTTTGGTCTTTTGTGGTGAGGTAAAGCCTAAAACGCGACGCGCTCCTGAAGCACCCTGGCCGATTGCAGTGCCGATGGTATCGGTGGCGATCGCCACGCTGCTTGTGCCCGTCATGCTCCACAACTGGGGACTGCTGCCCGACTGGAGAGACGTGAATCTGGCGATCGCCGGGGCGCTATTTGCCTCCAGCATCACAGGTTGTGGGCTGGGTGTTTTCTTTTACATGGGATCTCGCCCCCTGCCGCAGCCAGGAGGACTGGGCTGGAAATCGCTCCAGGATTTCCTGGCCCACGATTTTCGGATTGAGCAGCTTTACAAGCTGACGGTCGTGTTTGCTGTGGCTCAGGGGTCGCGGCTCACGGCCTGGTTTGACCGATACGTGGTAGACGGCATGGTGAATCTCCTTGGCGTTGCCTCGCTGATTGGTGGCGAGAGCCTGAAATACACCGTCTCAGGACGCGCCAGACACTACCTGCTGACCGTGTTTATCGGAGTCATTTTGGGCATCGCCTGGCTGGGCTGGATGTTTTAAATCGCTATTGCTGAATTCAAAACGCCCGTCGCCAAAACGTCTAAAAGAAAAAGCTGTCATCCGAGCGTTTTAACCAAACTTTTCATTCAAACCCTCTACCCAAACCCTCGCCCAAGCATCCAACCCTTCCGATTCGCCATGCTGAGTGTTCTAATCTGGTTTCCGGTCATTGGTGCGCTGATCATCAGCTTCTTGCCCCAGGCGCAGGCAGCAGAGCGGGGTCGCCAGGTGGCGCTGGTGTTTGCAACGATGGTTCTGGCGTGGACTGGGGTGCTGGTCAGCCAGTTTGACACGAGTGCGGCTGGATTTCAGTTTCAGGAATCGCTGACGTGGATTGAGCAGCTTGGGCTGAGCTACAAGCTAGGGATGGATGGGCTGTCGCTGCCGCTGCTGGTGCTGAATAGCCTGCTGGTGTGGCTGGCAATCTACAGCACCGATGCGAATCTGAACCGTCCCCGGCTCTGGTACTGCCTGATGCTGCTGCTAGAAGCGGGCGTGGCGGGGGCGTTTTTGTCAGAAAACCTGCTGCTGTTCTTCCTGTTCTACGAGGTGGAACTGATTCCGCTTTATCTGATGGTGGCAATTTGGGGTGGTGCGCGGCGAGGCTATGCGGCAACCAAATTTCTGATTTACACTGCCCTGTCTGGAATCCTGATTTTGGCTGCTTTCTTCGGGCTGGCGCTGCTCAGTGGGACAGGCAGCTTTGACTATGCGGCGCTGCAAAACCCGGCGCTGCCGATTGCCACTCAGTTGGTGCTGCTGATTACGCTGCTGATTGGCTTCGGCATCAAGATTCCAATTGTGCCGCTGCATACCTGGCTGCCAGATACCCACGTCGAAGCGCCAACGCCAGCCTCGGTGCTGCTGGCGGGTGTGCTGCTGAAGCTGGGAACCTACGGAATTGTGCGCTTTGGGCTGGGGCTATTTCCTGAAACCTGGCAAGTCGTCGCACCGTGGCTGGCCTGGTTGGCGGTGGTGAATGTGCTGTATGGCTCCTTTGTGGCGATCGCCCAGACCGACATGAAGAAAATCGTCGCCTACAGTTCCATCGGGCACATGGGCTATATCCTGTTAGCCGCCGCCGCCGCCACGCCGCTGAGCATCGCCGGGGCGATCGCCCAAATGGTCAGCCACGGGCTAATTTCCGCGCTGCTGTTTTTCCTGGTGGGCGTGGTCTATGCCAAAACCGGGACGCGGGATGTGACGGTGCTGCGGGGCCTGCTGACCCCAGAGCGAGGTCTACCGCTGGTGGGTTCCCTAATGATTGCTGGGGTCATGGCCAGCGCGGGCATTCCCGGCATGGTGGGCTTTATTGCTGAGTACATCATCTACCGCAGCAGCCTGCTGGTCTTCCCCATCCAGACTCTGCTGTGTATGCTCGGCGTTGGGCTAACAGCCGTATACTTCCTGAATTTGATTAACCGCGTCTTCTTTGGACGGCTGCCGGATGCCCTAGCGAACCTGCCGGCCATCTACTGGAAAGACCGCATTCCTTCGATTGTGGTCGTCGTTTTGGTCATCTTCCTGGGGCTTCAGCCCAACTGGATGACCCGCTGGAGTGAACTCACCTCCCTGTCGCTGGGCACGCTAGACGACCGGGCGATCGCCGCTGCGCTGGCACCCCGCCCCCTCCGCCGAAGCGTTGAGTAATTTTTGAGTAATTTTCTTAAACATCCTTAAAGATCAGGGATCACGCAGCTTACGCAACCATCCCACCACCCCACACCCAACCCCCTTGCTCTATAAGATCCTGAAGCTCCTGCTATGCTAACCGCACCTCCTCCCGCCGCCCATCCCCTCGCCTACATCGTGGACCGGATTGAATCTGGCGGTGCGCTGCTGCCCGACACCCCGGAAAACGTCGTGGAAGTGGTGGGCATTCTCAAGAGCTATGGCGTGGTGCTGGATGCCTACTGGCGCAACCTGATTTACATTTCAGAGCATCAGTTTTTGGTGCTGTTTCCGTTTTTCAAATATTTCAACGGCGAAATCACAACAGCCAAGCTGCTGCGCCACTGGTGGCACGACCGGATTAACTACGAATTTGCCGAATATTGCATGAAAGGCATGTTCTGGCACGGTGGCGGCGGGCTGGATGCATTTCTCGACACGCCGGAGTTTGTGAACCTGGCGAAAACGGCGATTCGCGCCAAGGTCAAGTCCAATCCGTTGATGAGCGGCCTCAATCAGATATTTCCCGACTTCCTGGTAGAACAGGTGCGGCAGCTTTGCTACTACAGTGGGCTAGGGCAGTTTTGGCGGGTCATGAGTCCGATGTTCCTGACGCTTTCGGATCGCTACGACCGGGGAGAAATCCAGACAATTGCCGATGTTGTGGCGCATGTCAAGCAGGGCTTAGTCGATGCAGCCGCACTGCCGATCACCTATGCGGTCAATATTGACGGAAAATCCTACGACCTGCTGCCAGCTTCCGCTGGGTTGACCTTTTTGCCCGATACCGCGCTGCCCTATGTGGAAGCGGTGTTTCTCCGGTCGTTTCCCTTCTTTGGCACGGTGTCTTACAACGCACAGGCGCACCAAATTTCAGCCAACCAGGCAGACTTTAACTATGGAGCGCTGTTTGCCGATCCGCTGCCCATTGGGGGTGGAGGCATTCCGCCCACGCTGCTGATGCAGGATATGCGCCATTTTCTGCCTGATTACTTGCACAAAATTTATCAGCAAGGGCTGCGCGGCGAAGATGACCTGCGGGTGAAGATCTGTCTCAGCTTCCAAAAATCAATGTTTTGCGTGACGACGGCAGCTATTTTGGGCACGCTACCGCATCCGTTAGATACAACCGATCTTGCCCAGCAACAGTCCAACCGGGCCTATCTCGAAGCCTGGGTGGAGCGCCTGTCGCCCTCGCGTTTGCCGCGCGTGCAGGAATAGGGCATGGCAGGAGAACTAAAGGAGAACTAGAAGAAAACTAAGAAAAGAGCGATCGCCCGCTTGGAACGATCGCTCTTTTCGCTGAATGTTCTTGACCTCCAACTCTGAGGTTTATACAAGCTTCGCCTAAGATTACATAAGTGAACTTTTCGCTGAATGTTCTTGACCTCCAACTCTGAGTCCGGCTCCCAGGCGCTACACCAGCAGCGTAGCGCCTGGGAATGTTCCAACTAACTCGTCGAACTAAGCCGTTGAACTGAGTCGTTGAACGAACTTAGTAGTCGAAGTCGCCGCCCATGCCGCCGCCAGCGCCAGCGCCAGCCGCTTCCTTGGGCTCGGGCTTGTCAACCACGATGCACTCGGTCGTCAGCACCATGCCCGCGATCGAAGCGGCGTTTTGCAGCGCAGAACGGGTCACTTTCGCAGGGTCGACGATGCCCGCAGAGAACATATCCACGAACTCGTCCGTAGCGGCATTGTATCCCACGTTGAAGTCCTTCTCCTTCACACGCTCAGCAATCACCGCGCCGTTCTGACCTGCGTTTTCGGCAATCCGCTTCAGCGGCGCAGACAGGGCACGAGCCACAATCAGCGCACCCGTCAGCTCTTCCGCCGTCAGGTTGCTCTTAGCCCACTCCTCCAATTGGGGAGCCAGGTGAGCCAGCGTAGTGCCGCCCCCAGGAACGATACCTTCTTCTACCGCAGCTTTGGTTGCGTTGATGGCATCTTCCAGACGCAGCTTGCGATCCTTCATTTCGGTTTCGGTTGCGGCACCGACCTTGACCACAGCCACGCCACCAGAGAGCTTGGCTAGGCGCTCTTGCAGTTTCTCTTTGTCGTAAGAAGAATCGGTTTCTTCGATCTGACGACGGATTTGTTCGCAGCGAGCCTTGACCTGAGCCTCGTTGCCCTCGGCGACAATGGTCGTGGTGTCCTTGGTAATGGTGACACGGCGAGCCTTACCCAGGCTTTCCAACTTCACGCTGTCCAGTTTCAGACCCGCATCTTCGGTGATCACCTGGCCACCCGTCAGCACGGCAATGTCTTCCAGCATGGCCTTGCGGCGATCGCCAAAACCAGGAGCCTTGACCGCAGCCACATTCAGCACACCCCGCAGACGGTTCACCACCAGCGTTGCCAGGGCTTCTTTCTCGATGTCCTCAGCAATGATCAGCAGCGGACGACCAGCGCGGGCTACTTGCTCCAGCACGGGCACCAGATCCTGCACCAGGGTAATCTTCTTGTCGGTCAGCAGGATGAACGGCTCATCCAGGATGGCCTCCATGCGCTCGGTGTCGGTGGCAAAGTATGGCGAGATATAGCCCTTGTCGAAGCGCATCCCTTCGGTGACTTCCAGTTCGGTCGTCATGGACTTGCCTTCTTCCAGCGAGATCACGCCTTCGCGACCCACTTTGTCCATCGCTTCGGCAATCATCGCGCCAACTTCTTCGTCATTGCCCGCAGAGATAGAGCCAACCTGGGCGATCGCCTTAGAGTCTTCCACCGGACGAGCATGTTCTGCAATCTTGTCTACCAGGAACGCAGAAGCCTTGTCGATACCGCGCTTCAGCGAGATTGCATTGGCCCCCGCCGCCACGTTCCGCAGACCTTCTTTCACCATTGCATGGGCCAGCACGGTCGCAGTGGTCGTTCCGTCGCCCGCAGCATCGTTGGTCTTGGATGCAGCCTGACGAATGAGAGAAACGCCCGTGTTTTCGATATGGTCTTCTAGCTCAATCTCCTTGGCAATGGTCACACCGTCGTTGACGATTTGGGGTGCGCCAAACTTCTTCTCTAGCACCACGTTCCGACCTTTGGGGCCGAGGGTGACTGCGACGGCTTCTGCCAAAATATCGATGCCCTTTTCCAGAGCGCGACGTGCGTTTTCGTTGTAGATGATGCGCTTAGCCATAGTTTCGATTTTGGATTTGCGATTGAGAATTTACAGTTGAACAGATTCGATTTCGGGCTAGGCCTCGGAACACATGCGGCTTGCAACCGCAGCCGCCTGTCCAAAACCCAAAATCCAAAATTTAGGAAACGATCGCCAGAATGTCTTTCTCGCTCAGCAGCACGTACTCTTCGCCGCCCAGCTTAATGTCGGTGCCTGCGTACTTGGAGTACAGCACTTTGTCACCCACCTTCACTTCTAGCTCTTGGCGGGTGCCATCGTCGTTGCGCTTGCCGGGGCCCACCTGCGCCACTTCGCCGACTTGAGGTTTTTCCTTAGCGGTGTCGGGCAGAAAAATGCCGCCTGCGGTCTTTTCTTCGGAAGCGCTGACCTTTACAAACACGCGATCGCCCAATGGCTTAACGGTGGAAACACTCAAGGACACAGCAGCCATACGTATAGTCTCTCCAGACGATAAAGTTGCAGTTAGGTTGAAAGAATCTTGCTCAATTGCTGGCTTGTTTGACCAGACAGACCTGCTGCAAGGACTTTGCCCTTGACGCGCTCCGCATTCCCGTTCATATTGAAAGGCTGAACCGGACACTTGCCAGAGCGATCGCCCATCGGGAAACAAGCTCCGTAAGCTCAGCAGAAGCCGTCTGCCCTATGCCAATCTGCAATCGAGCCGTTGCTATCGAGTCGAGAATTTAGCACTCTCAACTCCTGAGTGCTAATTTACCTGGCAGGTGGGCCCCTCTGCAACTTTTTGGGGTGTACGGGTTCCCGAACTAGCGGTTGGAGGTTGGGGTATGGCAATTGCTAACGCGAGGGCAATTGAGGGTTCGGGATTGGGATCAGGAGCGCGTTGTCAGAGGGTTGAAGTAGTTCTCTATGAAGTAGTTCTTTATCAGGTCAACCCTGGCTAACTCACAAGGGTTTTGGATGAGGAGCAACCAACCAATGACACATGCACAACCACCAAGGGCTGTGAGGGCTGTAGGCGACTGGGTGCGGGCCCATGTCTGGATTTCGGGCAAAGTGCAGGGGGTAGGTTACCGCTTTTCGACCTGTGATACGGCAACACTGCTCAAGATCAACGGCTGGGTGCGAAATCTAGCAGATGGGCGCGTTGAGGCCGTGTTTGAGGGGCCGGGCGATCGCGTTCAGGAAATGATTCGCTGGTGCCATCAGGGGCCACCGACAGCGGTCGTAAAAGACGTGGCAGTGCAATATGAATCGCCGGAACACTTACGGGGCTTTGAGCTAAGGCGGTAGGCAAATCGCCAGATTGCAAGTTGATTTTAGCGATCGCCTCAGTCTTGATTTTCCTGTATTGAATCTTCCTGCATTGAATCTTTGTATCGAATCCCAGAAAGCACGCCTGAATACAGCGCGTGGGCAACCTTGATTTATCTATCCCTGAGAGCTATTTATCCCTGACAGCAGTTTTTCAGTCTCCTTGGCTTCTGCGTTAGGATGCTCATTCTGCTGGCGCTTTTGGCTACATGCGAATTCTGATCTATTCCTACAACTATTCTCCAGAGCCGATTGGAATTGCGCCGCTGATGACCGAGCTAGCCGAAGGCCTAGTACAGCGAGGACATGAGGTGCGCGTGGTGACGGGGATGCCCAACTATCCGCAGCGGCGCATTTACCCTGGCTATCGCGGACGGCTGTATCAAACGCGGGTAGAAAACGGCGTGCGAGTACAGCGCTGCTATGTCTGGATTCGGCCGCGACCGGGGCTGCTGGGGCGGGTGCTGCTGGATGGCAGCTTTGTGATTACGAGCGTCGTGCAGGCGCTATGGGGCTTTCGACCGGATGTAATTCTGCTGACCACTCCGCCGCTGCCCGTCAGCGTGCCTGCGGCGCTGTTAGGGAAGATTTACCGCTGTCCGGTGGTGCTAAACGTGCAGGATATCTTGCCGGAAGCGGCGGTGCGGCTGGGCATTGTGAAAAATCGGCTGGCCATTCGCGCGTTCGAGGCGCTTGAGCGATTTGCCTACCGCACCGCAACGGCGATCGCCGTGATTGCCGACGGCTTTGCTCAAAACCTGATAAACAAGGGCGTGTCGCCCCAAAAGTTAACCTGTATTCCCAATTGGGTAGACGTAAACTTTATTCGCCCGATGCCGCCAGCCGAGAACCGATTCCGCCGGCAGCACGGCTTGCAAGAAAAATTTATCGTGCTGTATGCAGGCAACATTGCTCTGACGCAGGGCATGGAAACGGTGGTTGAGGCCGCAGCGCTGCTGCGCGATTTGCCCGATTTAATCGTTGCGATTGTGGGCGAGCGCGAAGCCTGTCAGCAGTTGCAGGACTATGCGGGGCAGTGCCATGCAGACAACGTGCAGTTTTTTGACTTTCAGCCGCGAGAACAATTGCCCCATCTGATGGCAGCGGCCGATGTAGGGCTGGTGGTGCAGCGCAAAAATGTGGTGAGTTTTAACATGCCGTCGAAGTTTCAACTGCTGCTGGCCAGCGGCTGCCCAGTGGTGGCTTCGGCCCCGATGGAGGGTGAGCTGGCAAAACTCGTGCTGCACAGCGAGGCGGGAACGGTCGTGCAGCCGGAGCAGCCAGAGCAACTGGCAGAAATGCTGCGCTCGGTCTATCACGATGCGCCGCAGCGGGCCGCGTGGGCTCACCAAGGGCGACAGTATGCCCTCCAGCACTATCGCTTTGAGCAGGCGATCGCCGCCTATGAACAGCTATTCCACTCGCTGACCGGTTTGACAGAGCCAGGAACAGCGGCGATCGCCCCACCCCCTACGCCCACTGCCACGCCACCCGCCGCCCTGCTGCCCAATGGTTCATCACCCAGTTCAGTGCCTAGTTCAGTGCCTAATTCACTACCTAGTTCAACGTCTAACAGTTCAACCGCTAACGGTTCCATGCCCAGCGGATCAACGTCTGACAGCCCCACGAATTCCACCGAGCCAGCCCGTCGCCAATCCTAGCGGTAAGCCAGCCATCTCGTAACCTGCGCTACAATTGATTCATCTGGTGACTCATCTGGCAGGGGACAGTGAGCAAATCTATGCATTCCTATGCATCCTCAAGCAGCATGAATCCAGCATGGTTGATTTAGACGACGACACGCTGCGGAGCCGCATCCTGAGCTGGCTAGAGGCGCAGGTTCCAGCCTCGCGGGTGCAGCATGTGCTTGGGGTCGAGCAGATGGCGATCGCCCTGGCCCATGTTCATAATCTCGATCCACAGCGGGCAGCCCTGGCAGCACTGCTGCATGATTTGGCGAAATACTTCAAACCCCAAACGCTGCTGAGCATTGCGGACGAGGCGGGGCTGCCGCTCGATCCGGTAGATGAAGCCAATCCCCACCTGCTCCATGCCGACGTGGGGGCGATCGTGGCGCAGCGAGAATTTGGCGTGACCGATGCCGACGTGTTGGCGGCGATCGCCAACCATACTCTCGGTCGTCCCGGCATGAGCGCCCTTAGCTGTGTTGTGTTTTTGGCAGACACGCTAGAACCGGGTCGCGGCAACACCGACGAACTGCGTCATCTGCGAACCGTGAGTCAGCAAAATTTAACGCAAGCAGTTTGGATGACCTGCGACTATACCTTCAAACACCTGCTGGACGCTGGACATTTAATTCATCCCCGCGCCCTGCAAACCCGAAACTGGTTTCTCCAGGCAGATTCGGGGCGATGGCGCAGCCCCGCTGCCGAGGCATATCGCGCTGCAACTTGATCGGTTCCAAGATTTACCGCAACTTGATTTTTTGCCCGCTGCTTCGTTGTTCATCACACAATGCAAAACTTTGTTTTTTTGCTATCCTGCCTGCAATCTCGATTTAGCCAGTCTTGAATCCCCGGTTCTATCAAACCCGGTTCTATCAAACCCTGTCCTATCAAACCTAGAGGTACTGAACATTTGATGACCCATGAATCTCCGCTAGAGGCCCTGCTTTCTACTCGGTTGGCTGCCGATGCATCCGCCCCTCACCTCACCCTCGAAACCGACTCCAGCAGCGATGACCTAGCGCTGGCGATCGCCCAGGCCGCCGACGACCGCAAAGGCGGCGACATTGTGCTGCTGAAGGTGGCTGATGTGTCTTACCTGGCAGATTATTTTGTGCTGGTGACGGGCTTTTCGCATGTGCAGGTGAGGGCGATCGCCAACAGCATTGAGCAAACGGTGAAGGAAAAACTCCAGCGAGTGCCCGTGCGAATCGAGGGGCAAGCCGAAGGCAATTGGGTACTCATCGACTACGGCGATGTGATTGCCCACATCTTCCTTGAAAAAGACCGCGAGTTCTACAACCTGGAAGCGTTTTGGGGACACGCCGAGCGGCTGTCTTTTGCGGCACTGCAAAGCGCAAGCCCCTCTGCAAAAGGCTAGGGGAGCGTTTGACGGCCGGCCTTGAGAAGGGGCATTTGACCCGCGTCTTTCAGTCCGGAGCATTTAACTAGAATCTCGCTGGGTCGAGTGCCCTCTGTCCTAGGCGGCTGGGGTTAAACAAGGTAGCGAGGAGCCTGGAAATCACAAAAGCCCTGTGCAGCGTGACTTTTGGCACCGCCTCCTGCCTTCTGTCTGCTCCTAGCTACACCAGATTCGTGGATTACAGTAGACTGCATTCAGGATTGTTTTCAGAATCCGATTTGGAACCAGACTCAGTGCGGATGACGCGAGAAGTCAGCGCACTTCGTTCACCGTTTCCCACCTCGCGCTAGGATGCAGCCCAACTGTTGCCCATGAAATCCTCTCTGCCCGTCTGCCCGGTTCCCTCCGAGCAGCAACCCATCAATGAGTTTCAGGACTTGCAGGAGTCCTGGTTTTTTCGCTGGGCGACGCTCGACCTCTGGCACTACATCAAGCCGATTCTGATTCTCTGGAGCTTGAGTTGGGCGGTGTCTGGGCCTGTGGCGGCGGTCAGCTTTCCGCCCGCGAAATATCCAGCGCTGTTTGCCCTGAGCGCGGCGGTAGGGGCTTGCGTGATTCCGCTGCTGGCGCTAGTGCGGCTGACGCTGGGCTGGTGGTATGTGCGCGATCGCCTTTCCAAGGAAACCGTGTTCTATGAAGAATCGGGCTGGTATGACGGACAGACCTGGACGAAGCCCGAAGAGGTGTTGCAGCGCGATCGCCTGATCGTGAGCTACCAAATTCAGCCTATTATGAAGCGGCTCTGGCGCACGTTTGCCATCTTTGGGCTATTGCTGGTTCTTAGTAGCATTATCTGGGGCATTCTTTCGCATCGTAGCTCGTTGACGTGACTCCCTCGCGAGAATCGTTGACTGGCATCGCCTCGATCCAAAACATCTGCCGTCCACCACACCTGCTGTCAAGCCATCTCATGACACATCATGGCGTTTCTATTGCGCTGGTGGACGCAGTGTGTCACAGTCCTAGAGGCGGAAGACGCTGGACTTTATTTACTGGAAATGGCTAAGGCCAGGAATGACTAGGGGAAAACGAGTACAGACCGCAGAGCTAGAAGTTCGGCTGCTGCGAGAGGGCATTATCGAGTCGCGGCACCTGGTGCAGGCGGCAGTCGCAGACAATCGTGGTCGCGTGCTGTCCGTCGCGGGCAGTGCGGAGACGGCTTCCTTTGTGCGATCGTCGCTCAAGCCGTTTCAGGCGATGGCAGTGACCAGCACGGGCACGCTGGAGCGCTTTGGGTTGAGCGATCGCGATCTGGCGATTATGTGCAGTTCCCATCGCGGCACGATTGAGCAGGTGCGTCAGGTATTCAACATTCTTTGGCGTTGCGACGTTGACCCGTCAATGTTGCAATGCCCCATTCCCGATGGCAAGCGTAGCCCGCTAGAGCATAACTGCTCTGGTAAACATGCGGGCATGTTAGCAGTCTGCCGCCAGCTTGGCTATCCCACCTCCGACTATCTGCAGCGCAACCACCCGGTGCAGACGCTGATCCTGTCCAAGGTATCAGAACTGCTGCGGATGCCTGCGGCGGAATTTATCTCCGCCCACGACGATTGCGGCGCACCCACCTACTTTATGCAACTGGGGCAGATGGCGACGCTGTTTGCCCAGCTTGCGTCGGGCAGCAGCCTGGATCTGGAACGCATTGTGCGAGCGATGACCCATCACCCCATTCTGGTGGCAGGCGAGGGCGAATTTGATACAGAAGTGATGCGCTTGTCGGAAGGGGCGCTGGTGAGCAAGTCGGGTGCAGAGGGGATTCAGTGCATTGGTCGCGTGGGCGAAGGCATGGGGCTGGCGATCAAGGTGATGGACGGAGCCAAGCGGGCCAAGTATGCCGTCGCGGTTCACCTGCTCAAGCAGATCGGCTGGGTGACCCCGGCGATCGCCGAAACGCTGACCGAACGCTACCTAACGCTGGGCAACTTTAAGCGGCTGGATGTGCAGGGCGACCTGACCGTCGTGTGATTTTCCTGGTGTAATTTTTGTATTTTGCAGATCTTGTGCGGTCTCGCACTGCGATCGCAAAACCGTAACCGAAAAACCGTAACCACAAAAAGCAGGTGGCCAATCGCCAAGCGATCAGCCACCCACTTTTCATTCTTCGCTCTTCGCTCTTCCTTCTTCCTTGTTCCTCTTTCGCGCTTCCCCTTCCATCGGAGTGCGGACGCAGCCCTACTCCACAGGATTTGGATGGGCGATCGCCATCAGGGCCCGTTCAACCCGTAGCGCGGGTTGCAGCATCGGCGTGCGGTCAACCGAGTCATTCGCCAGCGTAAACAGCGGATTGGACAGAATGCCCGCCAGCGAGGTGAAGATTAGCGCCGTGACGATGCCTACCTGGAGCGGGCGCATTCCTGGCAGCGTCCAGCGGATTGGCGGATAGTTCTTTACCGACTCAGACATTTCATCCGGCTCCTTCACCACCATCATCTTCACCACGCGGATGTAGTAGTAGATGGAGATCACGCTCGTCACCAGGCCGACCAGCACCAGCGCATAGGCCCCAGCCTGCCAGCCTGCCCAGAATAGATAAATCTTGCCAAAGAAGCCTGCCAGCGGCGGAATGCCCCCCAGAGACAGCAGACAAATGCTCAGCGCCAGCGTCAGCAGCGGGTCTTTTTGGTACAGACCGCTGTACTCGGTAATTTCGTCTGTGCCCGTCCGCAGCGCAAACAGGATGATGCAGGAAAACGCGCCCAGGTTCATGAACAGGTACACCAGCAGGTAGAACACCATGCTGGAATAGCCGGCCTGAGTACCCACGAGCAGCCCGATCATCACAAAGCCGGCCTGACCAATCGAGGAATAGGCCAGCAGTCGCTTCATGCTGGTCTGTGCCAGAGCTACCACGTTGCCAAGCACCATGCTGAGAATTGCCAGGGCGGTCAGCACAAACTGCCACTGATCGGAAACAGCAGGAAAGGCCGTTACCAGCAGGCGAATCGCCAAAGCGAAGCCCGCTGCCTTTGAACCCACTGACAAAAACGCGACTACGGGCGTTGGTGACCCCTCGTACACGTCTGGGGTCCATTGGTGAAAGGGAACAGCGGCAATCTTGAAGGCAATGCCCGCAATCACAAACACCAAGGCGATCACAATGCCAATGGAGTCTTCTAGCCCGGCGATCGCAACGTTGGTGGCGATCGCCCCCAGTCGCGTTTCCCCACCCGACAGCCCATACAGCAGCGACGAGCCATAGAGGAAAATGGCGGAACTGGCCGCGCCAATCAGCAGATACTTCAGCGCCGCCTCGTTGGAGCGGGGGTCGCGCTTCATATAGCCCGTCAGCAGGTAAGACGAGATACTCAGCGTCTCCAGCGACACAAACACCATCACCAGTTCATCGGCCCCAGAGAGGAACATGCCGCCCAGCGTCGCCGTGAGCAAAATCACGATGAACTCGGCCAGCGATGTGCCCGATTGCTCTACGTAGCGCACCGACATCAGGATCGTCAGCGCCGCCGACAGGGCAATGATGCCGCGAAACACGACGCTCAGGGTGTCTCCGCTAAAGCTCCCCAAAAACGAAACGGGTTCGGCGATATCCCACTGCGGCACCAGCGCCACAACGGCCGCCAACAGTCCGGCGATCGCCACATAGGGAGTCCATCGAGCCGACGATCGCCCCACAATCAAGTCTCCGATCAGCACCACCATCAGCGTGGCAATCACAATCCCTTCCGGCAGAATGGTTCCGGCATTAAGCTGGCCGACAAGCGTGGAAAAGTCCATAGGGGGTCTAGCGTAAACGGCGCAAAGTTGAAAACGTGACGGAACAAGACGACCTTATCAGAATCATGGGCAGTTTAGACAAAAGCGCTTGAACGAAACACTCGACAAAACGTTCAAACCGAAAAGTTCAAACCGAAAAAACGTTCAAACGTGGTTGCCGAATCCGCTTTCTGTGGGCAAACTGCTTTTTAACCGCCTGCATTGCAGGTCAGGCTCGTTCCATTTCCTTCCATTTCTAATGGATCATACCGCGCAAATCTGTGCGCTACGTGCGGCTCGGCCGATAATCCCCGTTGTTTCTCCTAATAGCCCCCAAAAGATTTCCTTCTTGTAAAATCCTTACGATTTGAGATTCCCTACTTTTCAAGGCTATGGTCTATAAGTAGAGAACAGGCATCAGTCAAACAGACTGTAATCGCCTGTCTGTAATCGCCTATCTGTCTCGTCCTCGCCCGTCCCCCACCAGATCGAAGCGTTACCGATACGTTCTCCATCTGCGTCCTTTTTCTTAGCACGACTGAGATCCATGTCAACTCTCGTCATTGTCGAATCCCCCACCAAAGCGAAAACCATCCGCAACTACCTGCCGCCGGGCTATCGGGTCGAGGCATCGATGGGCCATGTGCGAGATTTGCCCCAGTCGGCGAGCGACATTCCCGCTTCGGTCAAGGGCGAAGAGTGGGCAAAACTTGGGGTCAACGTAGACGCAGATTTTGAGCCGCTCTACATCGTGCCGCAGGACAAGAAGAAAGTCGTCAAGGCTCTGAAAGAGGCTCTAAAACAGGCCGACGAGCTAATCCTGGCGACGGACGAAGACCGCGAGGGAGAAAGCATTAGCTGGCACCTGCTGCAACTGCTCCAGCCCAAGGTGCCCACGAAGCGCATGGTGTTCCACGAAATCACCGAGGAAGCCATCCGCGAGGCCCTGCAAAACTGCCGCGATGTGGATGAGCAACTGGTTCATGCCCAGGAAACTCGGCGCATTCTAGATCGGCTGGTGGGCTACACGCTGTCGCCCTTGCTGTGGAAAAAAATTGCCTGGGGTCTATCGGCAGGGCGAGTTCAGTCGGTTGCAGTACGCCTATTGGTCAACCGCGAACGGCAGCGCCGCGCTTTTCGCAAAGGGTCTTACTGGGATCTGAAGGCGACGCTGGAGAAAGACGGCAGCAGCTTTGAGTCGAAACTGGTGACCCTGGGTGGCTGCCGCATTGCCACGGGGGCAGATTTTGACGAATCGACGGGACAAATCATCGCCGGACGCGATGTGCTGCTGCTGGGTGAGGCAGAGGCCCAGGCGTTGCACGATCGCCTCCAGTCGGCAACCTGGACTGTCACAGGACTAGAAGAGCGGTCTTCGACACGCAAGCCCTCGCCGCCCTTCACCACCTCGACGCTGCAACAGGAGGCCAACCGAAAGCTGCGCCTGTCGGCCCGTGATACGATGCGCGTGGCTCAGAGCCTTTATGAACAGGGCTATATCACCTACATGCGAACCGACTCGGTGAATCTGTCGCAACAGGCGATCGCCGCCGCTCGAAGCTGCGTTCAACAGATGTATGGCAGCGAATACCTCAGCCCCGAACCGCGCCGCTATTCCACCAAGAGCAAGGGCGCACAGGAAGCCCACGAAGCCATCCGTCCCGCAGGTAGCACCTTCCGCACGCCCCAGGAAACGGGCCTGAGCGGGCGCGAGTTTCAGCTTTATGACCTGATCTGGAAGCGCACGGTGGCCACCCAGATGGCAGAAGTTCGCCAGACGAATATCACCGTGCAGATCCAGGCAGAAGATGCGGGATTCCGCGCTACGGGCAAACGCATTGACTTTCCCGGCTTTTTCCGGGCCTACGTGGAAGGATCGGACGATCCCGATGCGGCAATCGAAAACCAGGAAGTGATCCTGCCTGTGCTGCGGGAGGGCGACCATCCAAATTGTCAGGAGTTGGAGGCGATCGCCCACGAAACCCAGCCGCCCGCCCGCTACACCGAAGCGTCCCTAGTGAAAACGCTGGAAAGCGAAGGCATCGGTCGCCCCAGCACCTACGCCAGCATCATCGGCACCATCATCGACCGGGGCTACGCCCAAATGGTGAACAACAGTCTCGTGCCCACTTTCACTGCCTTTGCCGTCACCAGCCTGCTCGAAAAGCACTTTCCCGACCTGGTAGATACCAGCTTTACCGCTCGCATGGAGCGCACGCTAGACGACATTTCCACGGGCGAAGCCGACTGGCTGCCCTATCTCCAACAGTTTTACCTGGGCGAAACCGGGCTAGACGGGCAGGTGAAGCAGCGCGAGAGCCAGATCGACCCTGCCGAAGCCCGCAGCGTGGATCTGGAGGGGCTGGATGCCAAAGTCCGCATTGGCCGCTACGGAGCCTATATCGAAACCGAAACCGAGGAGGGGCCGGTTAAAGCTACCATTCCCCAAGACTTTACGCCGTCTGACCTGGATGCCGAGCGGGTCGAAGTGCTGCTGCGTCAAAAAACCGAAGGGCCGGACAAGCTTGGATTTCACCCCGAAACGGGCGAACCGATTTACGTGCTGATCGGAGCCTACGGCCCCTATGTGCAGCTTGGCGATGTAACGGATGAAAACCCCAAGCCCAAGCGCGCCTCGCTGCCCAAAGGCGTGCAGCCCCAAGATGTAACGTTGGAGCAGGCGGTGAACCTGCTGGCGCTGCCGCGTTTACTGGGGATGCACCCGGAAACGGGCTGCAAGATTCAGGCGAACTTGGGTCGCTTTGGGCCCTACATCGTCCACGACCAGGGCAAAAACGGCAAGGACTACCGCTCGATCAAAGGCGACGACGACGTGCTGACGATTACCCTGGAGCGAGCGCTGGAACTGCTGGCAGAACCGAAGGCAGGGCGCGGACGCGGACGGGCCGCGGCTCCGATTCGAGAATTAGGCCCCCACCCGGAAGACGGCGAACCCGTGAACCTCTACAACGGCCCCTACGGCGTTTACATCAAGCACGGCAAACTTAACGCCTCCCTGCCTGAAGGCGAAAAAGCCGAGTCCATCAGCATGGAAGCGGCCCTGAAAGCGCTGGCAGAAAAAGCCGCCACCAAGAAAACCTCGCGCCGTTCCAGCAAAACTGGCGACGCAGGCACGAAGACTTCGGGCACCAAGACAGCGACCAAAACCACCAAAACAACCCGCGCAAAGGCTGGCACGGCTCAATCCAGCACGGCTAAATCCAGTACAACTAAATCCAGCACGGCTCAATCCAGCACAACTAAGGCGGCCGCTGCGAAGAAGACAACCAAATCTGCTAAATCGACGGCGGAGGCCGAAGCTGAGGTAACGCCAACCGAACCAGCGCCCGCCAAAAAAACGGCAGCAAAATCCACCCCTGCCAAGTCCACAACCCAAAAAGCGGCATCCACCACGCGCAGCACCAAGTCCACCAAAGCGTCCTGAGCGTCTGATTGACTTTGGCTGGTGCTGTTGACTGGAAATGCCTGATGCTGGGCATTTAGAAAAGCCTAATTTAGAAACGCTTAACTCTAGAAGCGCTTGATTCTAGTAAACCCAGCGGACGCGGTGATCTGGCTCTGGGCTGGCGATCGCCCCCCTGCTCTCTAGGTAGACCAGCGCTGGATATTGGGTAAACCGCCCTAGCCCACCTGTCCACCAGGGATCGAGCGTCCAGTAAATCTGCTGCCCGGTAAGACCGTCGCAGTAGAACAGCAGGGCACTGCCAAGCGTATGCTGCTCTGGACTGGGGCCAGGCAAGGCTCTGGCTGCCTCTGGAGAACAGTGCCATGCGATGATATGGGGCGATCGCCCTAATCGCGTGGCCACCTGTTCCATCGCCGTCGCCAACTGCACGATCGCCCGCATCGCCGCCAGATTTTTCGGCAGGTACAGCCCGCCTTGGGTCGCCTCCGCCCAGGTCAGCCGTCCGCCAGGGGCGATCGCCCCGTGCAGTTGAATCGTGTCTAGCGTCCACTCGGTTTGCAGCACGGGCAGCAGGTCGGGTACGGGTGCAGGCGTTGCGTCTGGAGAGCCGGGACGTGCCGATTGCAACTGCCGCAGGTCATCCACGAGCGATCGCACGGTGGTCTCGCCTGTCTCCAGCCCCCGCCAGGTCTGCACCAGATGCAGCAGGGCCACGCGCTGAGCGTCGGTTTGGCGATAGGCAGCGGGAATCCGCTGGACAAATCGCAGAAGCTGCTGATCAAGCTGGCGAGCAGCATCCAGCAACGCAGCGGGGCTGGCGCTCATCAAGGATTCTGGATCTACACCCAGCGTCCGCACGGCTGTCGTGCGCGAATCCAGGCCTTGCCATAGGCGAAAGGTTTCCGTCAGGGCATTGCGCTGTTCCCCTTTGCCCAGGTAATGCGCCGGAAGCCGCTGCACAAAAGCCATCAGCGCCGGGTCTAGCGTGGTCAAATCTGGGGAAAGGGGATCTTTCTTTTCTAGAGAGGCGATCGCCGCTTCTCGGCTGGGCAACTGTCGCCAGCACTGCACCAGCCGCAGCAGCGCCTCCCGCTGATGGGGATAGCCCGCGTAGTTGAGCGGCAGGCGGCGGCTCAGGTCTTGCAAGGCGATGTCCAGGCGGTCCGTAGCAGGCAGCGCGTCTGGCTCAGAGGTTGACCCACGGGGCAAGAGCGAGTGAATGGCGGCTGATTGGCTGTCCAACTTCCGCCAGAGTCGCACTGCCTCCAGCAGTCCGTCTCGCTCGTGGCTTAGCCCGCGATAGGTTGCAGGCACTTGTTCCAGGAAATTCAGCAGCGCCCCATCCACAAACGCCAGGTTAGACGGCAAACCCGCCGCCAGATGGTCTGCTTCCACCCTTTGGACATAGGCCCGCAGCAGCGCCCCGCCGTCGCAGGGTTCGAGCTGGGCGGCGTGGGTGTCGTTGGGCGGCGGCAAATAGCCCTCCGCCAAGGCGGTCAAAAAGCGATCGCCATAGCGCCCCCGATCCACGTCCCACAGGTCAGCGCTTTGCCAGCCCTGAGCAATCAGGCGATCGGTGATGCTGCGAACCGTGCTGGCGACGACCTGCGCCTGTCCAGGTAGCGTTTCTACCTCTGTCAGCGCCACCTGGTTGGCAGGCGAGATGCCGAGGCCGACTTCACCATCGCTCAGGGTTGGAGCCTGATGCACCGCGTGGAGGGCCGCCAGCAGCGGCGCATGAACCCCAGCGCGATCGCCCGCCTGTTGAAAACATGCCCTGCGCTGTGCGGCGTTGAGTGGTTCCATCGCTCCCTGTCCTCCCAGTCTTGCAATTCGGCTTCGCGATTATCCGTCGCGGCTCCAAACGACTATCTGCCCTCCCAATTTACCCGCTGATGCCCATTTGGAGACAGGTTGGAGATTTTGGATTGGGGATTTTGGATTTTGGATTGGGGATTTCGGATTTTGGATTGGGGATTTTGGATTTTGGATTGGGGATTGCCAGACTAGGCGTTGATGAGGTCTCCGGGCATTGGCGCTTGTGAGAAGCGCTGTAAGAATTGATCTGGGATTGATCTGGGTGTCAGGACGGGGGGCGGGGCAAAAGCATTGGACAAGATAGTTGAGATGGGCAGTTTAGGCGGAGGCTACGACGGATTTCTTCACCTGGGATTCCAAAATCACGCCGTAAAGCGGACTGGTTTTCAGCAGTTCCTCGTGGGTGCCCTGGGCCACCAGTCGCCCCTTGTCCATCACCAGAATGCGATCGGCAGTGCGGACAGTGCTGATGCGCTGGGCTACTACGAAGGAGGTGCAGGTGCGGCGGCGCATCAGGTCGTCGAGGGCGGCTTGAATCTCGGCGCTGGTCTTGGCATCCACGGCCGAGGTGCTGTCGTCCAGGATTAGGATGTTGTAGTCGGTCAGCAGTGTGCGGGCGATCGCCAATCGCTGCTTTTGCCCGCCTGATAGCCCCACGCCCCGTTCCCCGACGAGGGTGTGATAGCCCTCCGGCAAGCTAATGATAAAGTCGTGAATTTGCGCTGTTTTTGCCACGGCGATCGCCTCTTCTAGGGTGGCGTGGGGCTTGGCGTAGGTGATGTTGGACAAGATTGTGCCGGAGAACAGCGTCGTTTCCTGAAACACGATGCCGATGCGCGATCGCAGGCTTTGCAGCGTGAAATCGCGCACATCCCGCCCATCAATCCGCACGGCTCCGTCTGTCACGTCGTAAAATCGGGGAATTAGGTTAACCACGGTGCTTTTGCCCGATCCGGTCATGCCCAGGATGGCGATTAGCTCGTTGGGCCGGGTCTCGAAAGACACATGGCGGAGGGCGGGCGTGCTAGAGCCGGGATAGCGGAACGACACATTCTCAAACGTGATGCGGCCGCCGCAGGTGACAAACGGAACCGCTTTGGGGCGATCGCGAATTTCGATTTCAGCATCCACTACTTCATACACGCGCTCTGCCGAAGCCGCTGCCTGGGCGATCGCCGGGGCCGCAAAGCCAATCAGCAAAATCGGCTGCAAAATCAGCAGCAGGTAGGAGTTAAACGCTACCAGTTCGCCTACCGAAAAACGGCCGCCAATCACAGCCGCGCCGCCATAGCCGATCACTGCCACTGTCACCAGGTTGCTCAGCAAAAAGATAAACGGAAACGTGTTGCGAATTGACCGCACTGTTTTCAGGTTCGCCGCCACCAGGTCTTGATTCAGGTGGGAATAGCGCTCCGTTTCCACGTCCTCGCGTACAAACGCCTTGACTACGCGCACGCCGATCAGGTTCTCTTGCAGCACGGCGTTTAGATTGCTCAACTGTTCCTGCACTTGGCGAAATAGGCTGCTGTTTTGCCGCAAAAACCGCGCCATCAGCCAGCTACTCGCGGGCACGACCGTCAGCGTGATCAGCGCCAGTTCCCAGTTCATAATCAGCAGAATGATGGCGATCGCCACCAGCGTCACCACGCCGCTGATCACCTGAATCAGGCTGGTGCTGAGAAACGTCCGCACCTGCTCGATGTCGCTGGTCACTCGCGTCAGCAGTTGCGAGGTCTGCGCTTGGTCGTGGTAGCTAAAGCTGAGGTTTTGAATTTTCTGAAAAATACGGTTCCGCAGATCGTAGGCGACCCCCTGCGACAGCGCCTCGGCACAGAAACTTTGCCCAAAGTTGAACACGCCCCGGGCGATCGCCGCCGCCACCAGCCCACCCGCCCCGTACAGCACCACGCGCAGATTGCGCTGCGCGACCCCTTGGTCAATGGCCCAGCGGAAGAGTTGCGGTGTTGCTGCGTAGGCCGCAATCAGCAGCAGCGCACTCAGCAGCCCGCCCAATGTCAGCCAGGGATAGTGCCGCAAGCTGCCCAAAACGCGCTGGAGCGGCAGCAGTGAAGATTTTTCTTCCAGATCAGACGATGGCACGGCTCAGCGGCCCCCGAAGCCCTAAAACAATTCCCTCAAGCCTATCAGACTAGGGGCGATCGCCGTTGCACCAGCCCGTCCCTTACTTGGCTGCCAAGCCCTTGCCCCCGCTAGCCCTTGCCCCCGCTAGTCGATAATCTTGGCAGGAATGCCCACCGCCGTCTTGCCTGCGGGTACGTCCTTCAACACCACGGCGTTTGCGCCCACATTAGCATCGTCGCCCAGCGTCACCGCACCCAGAATCTTCGCCCCCGCGCCAACGTTCACCCGCTTGCCGAGGCGGGGCGCTTCGGTGGGGCGATCGAGATAGCGGTTGCCCATCGTCACGCCCTGACGAATCACGCTGTCGTCGCCGATCACCGTCTGCCCATGAATCACGATTGCGCTTTGGTGTTCAATAATCACGCGCCGCCCAAGCTGCACCGTATAAGGCAGTTCGATCCCGTAGACATTGCGAACATGGCGAAACATGGCCCGGTAGAGAATGCTGAAGGGGGCCCGCAGCAGCTTCGGCTTGATGCTCATGCGCCACACGCCAAAGCGATGCACTGCCACTGCGCGAAATCCCGGCTTCGTCCAGTCGCGGCCGTGGGCGATCCAGTCTTCTTTGATCTGCTGCCACAGCGACAGCGGCGCATCATCCGAAGCAGCAGACATTATCGAGGGGATAGAGGGGTCGGGATGAGCAACCATAGATGAAATTTGGGGTTAGGGTATGCAGTGAGGGTTCTGTTTAGGCAGTCGGCTTAGGAAGTCGGCGTTTGATCTCCCTTAAATCTCCCTTCATCAGGGGGACTGTGATCGGGCGGCTCGACTCCCTCCTTAGCAAGCGACTATGTACACCATCTTTTTGCGTCAGGCTCTGAAAGATCCCCCTAAATCTCCCTTAATAAGGGGGACTTCCAAGCCAGTTCTCCTTGCTTCGGGGCACTCCAGGTTCGGTTCCCCCCTTATTTAAAGGGGGTTAGGAGAGATTCAGTTCCCCCCTTGTTCAAGGGGGGTTAAGGGGGATCGTTCAAGGGGGGTCAGGGGGGATCAACACATCGCCGCTCAAGCGTAGAAGACTTGTGTGTATGCAGTAGCCCTTCAAAGAGTTTTTTTGGGGGACTAGCGCTTTAACGCTATTTTTCAACGCTACCTGAAAAACCCAGCCAGACTTTCCGCCGAAGCCATCTCAGGAACAGCGGGCGGGCTTAATATCTGCGCCCTTCAAAAACACGCTGTTGGCGATGAAATCAGACAGGAAATTGGGCGGGTCGGCATCGGGCTTTTGCTGGAGGACGCGCCGCAGCCGCCAGAGAGCAAAAGTGCTGGCCCATACGGCATCGGTGGCAGCGGCATAGAGCCAGCCGTGGTTTTTCACGAAATAGCGGCGGCGGGAATCGAACCAATACTGCGGGCGACGCTTGGGCGCTTGCTTTTGGTTGGTCACGCCGGAGCTTTGCCCCACCAGATGCACGACGTGGCTCTCTGGCACATACCAGCAGGGCCACCCGGCGCGATAGGCTTGCAGGCAAAAGTCCATCTCTTCGTAGTACATGAAATATTCTTCATCCATTAGCCCGACGGCATCGAAGACCTCGCGGCGGATGATCATGCTGGCTCCAGCGACCCAATCGGTTTGAAACGTCTCGTCTGAGACAGGCGGCGCAACGGTCCAGCGGTTTAGCAGTTGGCTGACCGCGCCCAGCCGCAGCCCGCTGTCGATTTCGCTCAGCAGGGTGTGGAACCGGAAGGCCGAGCGCTGGGGCGTACCGTCTGGATCTTCTAGCCGACTGCCCGCAATCCCCACGCTGGGATGCTCGTCCATGAACTGCACCAGCACTTGCAGTGCCCGCGGACGAACGATGGTATCTGGGTTGAGCAGCAGCACATAGTCTGGCGGGTGTTCTGATTGCAGCGCTGGCCGAATCGCCGCATTGTTGCCATAGGCAAAGCCACCGTTTTTGGGGAGGGGCATAAAGGTACACCAAGAGTCCCAGCCCTCAGCGGCGATCGCCCCTCCGATTTTTGTGACCGAGTCATCTGACGAGAGGTTATCGGTCACCACCACGCGGGTATCGGGCATGGCCTGAATTTCGGGGACGAGCGATCGCAGCGTGTCGATGGTCAGGTCGGGCGTTCGATAGTTCACAATCACCACCAGCAGGCGGGTCGCTGGGGTCAGGGGTAAAGATTGAGTCATAGGGGTTGATCAAAAACGCGCACAACTGGGTTGCTTTGGGCTAGCGATGGGTCGATCAATGCACCGGAACCCGTCCTTTTCGATCCACTGAGATTAAATCACACAGCGGCTAAAATCACGGTATCAATCCACTCATCCGTCAAATCACGGTACAGAGCTTTTGATATTCGGCGGCCTTTTGCTGGCGTAGCCGATTTAGCCCCCTGCTCAGCAGTTTCCACTGGGGCGGGGCGCTGTTGACCAGGGGCCCCTGCGCTGCCAGCCAGGTTCCTACATCGGGATGCGTGTCGTTCAGGCATTGCAGAAACGTGTCCCAAAACGGCATCCACATCGCATCGTGATAGTGCAAGATCTTGGCTTGCCGCAGCTTTTCGGGGTCATACCACTGGGCATGGGTTTTGGTGCCCATGCCGTAATTGTGTGAATGGGGGAGCGATCGCCAGCGCAGGCCCATCTTCACCATCGTCATGCCCAGGGTGTGCTGGGTGAAATACACGCCCGCCTTGGCGGAGGCAATGTGAGCATCCAGCAGCTTCAGCGTCGTGTCCAGGTGGACTTTGGAAAAGCCCGTGGCGCGGCGATAGACAAACACGCCGCTGTTCCAGTACAGGCGGATTTTGATGCCCTCGCGCTCCGTCACCACCCACGGCAAATCGGATAGCTCCAGCCCTGCTACCTTGCAAGCTTCGCGCCAGTAGGGTTCAAACGGGTCGTCCGGGCCCGATGTGCCGATGTTTTTGTCGGGGGCGCAGGCGGCAAAGTCTTCGTCGTCGGACAGGCGGAGCTGGTCGGGTTCGCCCAAAATCAGCAGGTCGCTATCCAACCAGCCCAGAAACTCCGTGGTGCAGCGTTCCTCAACCGCCGCCATCGCGTAGTGCTTGTTCAAAAAGCTTTTCCAGGCGTAGGGATTGGGGGCGCGAAAACGCAGGTATTCCACACCCAGGCGGTCAAACGCCCGCAGCGTCTTGCCCGACAGCGGCGGCCCAAAGCGGGGCGTGACTGCCACCACGGGCGCATCGGCAAAGGCCCCGCCCCAGCGCCGCAGGCTCTCTACCATCCGCACGGTCTGGGTTTCCAGCCAGCCCGACTCGACGCAGCAGACAAAGGTGATATCCGGGGTGATGTCCGGGGTTCTATCCGGCAAAGACGTGTTCGGTAGCGTGTCCGGTGGCGTGTCAGGCAAATGGGCGACAGATGACATAGGGTTGCTCCGTAATGTGCTTTAGTGTGCTTTGGTTCTGGATTTGCGCTGTTCGGATTCGATTCCCAAGACTGCGGTCAGGTTTCGCGATATTCGGGTTGCAGCGCACTCGCACCATAGTTTTGCGATTTGCAAGTCAGCAGCAGCGTTTTCAATCGGGCAGCCCAGCCGCGCTTGGGGTCATAGAAACGGTCTTGCAGCTTGAGGCAGGCTTGCTGCTTTTGCTGATAGAAAGCGCGATCGCCCATCAGCGTCACCAGCGCCTCGGCGTAGGCTGCGATATCGTTTGGCGGCACTTCGACCACCGCCTCGCGCACAGCAGACAGGGCAGGGCAGGCAGCGGACGTGACCACCGGACGACCCGCCAGCACCCCTTCCACCACCACTTTGTTAAAGCCCTCCACAAAGTCGGTGCGGGTGGGCACGATGACGGCATGGGATGCTTCGTAGCGCCGCCGCATAGCGGACTGGTCGCAGTGGCCGTGGCAGATAAAGGAATCCGCCAATCCCGCTGTGGCCGCTGCCTGTCTCAGGGCATCCAGCGCCGAGCCATCGCCGCACAGGTCGAATACGATATTGGGGCTGAGGCTGCGCGTTTGCTTGGCGATGTCCAGCAGGTCAAACACGCCCTTTTCTGGCTCGATGCGTCCCGCAAACAGCACGCGGAAGGGCGATCGCGCTTCGTCAGGCGGCTTCAGCAGGGCAAACTGTTCCCGCCGATAAACAGGGGTAAAGATGGAGATGGTGCGATGCTGACGATGGGTGATCATGGCGACCTGCTCAGCGATATCATCAGAAATCGCCAAAATTGCGCGACAATCCCGCTGAAACAAGCGTTTTCCCCACCTGAGCGCGGTCTTTTCAAGTTTTCGCATGGGCAAAAACTTGCGCCACAGGACACAGTGCAGCGATGGGATTACCTGCACCCCCAGCCGGGGCAGCAGCGACAGCATAAACCAGTGGGTGGTGCCATCAGCCACAACCGCCACATCAGCGCGGAACCGCACAGCTGTAATCGCCAGCCGCAGCCCATACCAAATCTGCCCTGCGTGGTAGAGCAGCCCCGTTGCCTTCCGAAAGGGAATGGGTCGATGTTCTAGGATAAATGCGCCATCCCGAAGCGTTCGTTTATCTCGACACGAAGAAATCACATAAGCATTCGCATTGAGTTCGCGACAGACTTCAAAGAACTGTCCGGAGTACGTCACAGACACCTGCGATGGGTCATCTTTTTGCTGGCTCCAGTGCTGATACGTACCAATCACGTTACCGGGCCCAGCCGCGTACAAAACGCGCAGAGATGATGGCATCATCTTTTGCATGAAAATAACCTCAAGAGCAGCAAAAAAGTGAGTCGCAGCACATCGCAAGTCTTTCAATTAGCGTTCCCAAATCTAGGGTGAAGCGAGCGGTATGCTCTGCCTTCGACGTGGGAGCGATCGCCCCGCGGGTTTGCGTTTGGGCACTCGTTTTCGCAGCGGCTCCGGTTTCAGCACCAGCCCCGCAATGCCGCCGCTAGAGAGAGTAAAAATGGGATTGGGCATGGCGTTTAGCACACAGTCCAGCGCAAACAGAATCGTGACGACTGCCACGCAGACCGCAGGAGCCGCCAGCGGGTGGGCCCAAACTTTTGGCGGGTAGCGACTGACGCACAGCAGAAACGACGGGACGATCATGGTGCTGAACAGCGTGATCAGCCCAAACGCGCCCTGATTCCCAAAGGCAATGATCCACAGGCTGTCCGTCACAGAAATGTCTTTGCCGTAGTCATCGTAGACGCGGGCCCGCCCCCAGCCGCCCCAGCCAAACACAGGCCGCTGGCGGGCTTTCTCGCTCAGCAGTTCCTCGTTTTCCAACCGGAAGATCAGCGATTGAGCGCGTTCCGCATTCAGCGTCTTGGTGACAAATTCTTCGATGCTGTCGCGGCGATCGGGCGTGATGTAGCCCGTTGCGCCCATGTAGAGGTACGTGCCGATGAACACGACCAGGAAGATGAGCGGAATGTAGGTTTTCAGCTTGCTGCCCAGAAATAGGATGATCAGGCCAAACACCAGCAGTAGGTAGGCTCCCGTCGATCGGCAGTTGAGAAAGCTGACCACCATGACGGGCACCAGCGTTTTCATCGGCTGATCCCAATACTTTTTCAGCACGCCGCTTTTCCAGAGCCAGATGCCCACTAGCGCCGCCGCCATCATCCAGGCTCCCACCGCTAGCCCGTGGGACATAAACACCGTAGGGCGATAGCCGCCCATCCGCATGGTTTGAGAAAAGTCGGCGCGGGCGTGATAGCCGTAGACCATCCGGTGAAGTTGGGGGCTAAAGCGCGATTCGTAGAGGGTGAAGGGAATATAGGTTAGGCCACCCGCAAAGATGGCGATCGCCAAGTGCTTCATGCCCGCCAGGTTACTCAGGTACAATCGCCCAAAAAAGTAGGGTAGCCCCCAACTCACGACCTGCTCCAGGCTGCTGGAAACGCCGTCGTAGGCCCCCAGCCCATTGGCCATTGACGAGACAAATGGACTGATGCAATACAGCGCCATCAGTCCGTCGATCCAGCCGGGTTTGAAGGTGCTAAATCGTCCTGAGTCGAACACAAACACTGCCAGCAAAATGCCATAGCAAGTCGCCGACATTTTGGTGTAGTCGGGAATGCTGGGCAGCACGATGGCCGCCTGCGGCAGGAATAGCCACGCGATTACAAAACTGATGATGACGGCCCGCGGGGGGGAATAGCGCGTGAACAGGTACAGCACGATGGGAATCCAGCCGTACATCACCAGGGCAACTGTTGGACTCATGGCGATCGCTCCTCAGGATTTACACCGATCCGCCAAAGGCAGGCAGCCCCCAACCCAGCGCCAGCCGCAGCCCCAGCACCGCCGCCAGCAGTCCCAAAAACACGGCCGTCGCCTGCACATCCTGCCGCCAGCAGCCCAGCCGCTCTTTTTCCAGTCCGTATAGCACCACGCCATACATCGGCAAATCGCTAAAGGTGATGGCCAGCACGCCACCCCATAGCCCCGCCGCATCAAACCCATAGGGAATCCCAAGGGCGATCGCCCCAAACCGCAGCAGATTACCCCAAGCGCCGTAAACTGATTTGCCCACGCTCAGCAGGCAGGGGTTCATGGTGCTATACAGCAGCGTGTGCCATAGCCCAAAGGACATCACAGGCACCATCCACGCGGCATCCCGATAGCGGTTGTCATACAGCGTCAGGATGAATAAATCGCCAAAGCCCACCACGCCCGACAGCAGCAGCGCCGACCCCATCAGCAGCAGCCAGCGCTTTTTCAAAATCTTGGCCCGCAGTTCAGGCCGGGGCAGATCTGCCGTGCGCGACACCACGGGAAAAATCACCTTGGTTCCCAATGCACCAATCACCTGCCGGGGAATGTCCGACAGGGTAAAGGCAATGGTGTAAATCCCCAGCATGGTGATGGAGATGTATTTACCCAGAATCAGACGATCAGCCTGGGTTGCCAGAAAGGTCAGCGCGGTAGAGATAAAGATCCAGCGGCCAAAACTAAAGAGATCTCGCAGCGAGTCTTTGTCCCAGCACAGTTGGTTGCGATAGCCCGGAATCAGCCAGAAGCTTCGAGCCGTTCGCAGGGCTGCCGCCACCAGGTTGCCGCCCACCAGCGCCCAGATCGTCGGGCTGAATCCGGCCCAGATAATCATGAAAATTAGGGAGGCCGCCTGCATTAGCGCGTCAAATTTGATGGTTTTGGCGAGGTCAACGTGGCGACGCAGGGTGGCAACGGCGGTGGACTCAAACCCATTGAGAATCGTGGTCAGCCCGACGACGGGAATTAGCCAGAGCAGGCGCGGCTCGTTGTAGAACTGGGCCGTGGGATAAGCGATCGCCAGACAAAACAGCCATAGCCCAAAGCCCCGAACAATTTGCAGCGTCCAGGCCGTGTTGTAAAACGCGGGTTCGTCGCCGCGCTTGTTTTGCACAATGCTGGGAATGATGCCCACATCGGAAAACAGTTGCAGCCCGATGATGGGAATATTCACCAGCGCCATCAGTCCGAAATATTCCGGCAACAGCAGCCGCGTCAGGATCAGGTTGCCGCCAAAGCGCATGACCTGGCTGGCTCCGTAGCCTGCAATAGTCCAGATCACGCCGCTGAGGGCTAGTCGGTTGAGAGAGGCAGAAGAGGCCATGCGAATTCCATGAGAAGGGGCAGAGAGACGTTTGGTCGCGTTCCAAGCAGGCTAGATGCTGTTGAGCGAAGGCAGCAGATGAGGTTGGGGCAGACAGCATAGGAGCAACCACAGGCAATGCCTAGCCTTCGGGGATCGGTTGGGACAGGTCAGGTAGGGCGATCGCCTCAGACAATCGCGCTTCGGCTTCAATCTGCTGGAATAGGGCGGCCAGCTTACGAGCTTCGGTGGCGGCGTTGTGCTGCTGAACCACGCGCGATCGCCCATGATGTCCCATCGCGCTGAGCGTCTTTGTGTCTGCTTGCAGCACCTCCCGTAGCGCCGCCGTCAGGTCTTCTACCGCACCCGGCGGCACCAGCCAGCCCGATCGCCCCGGCTCCACCAGTTCGGGAATCCCCGCTACGTAGGTACTGACAACCGGACGCGCCAGCGCCAGCGCCTCCATCAGCACGACGGGCAGCCCTTCTGCAAAGCTGGGCAGCACCAGCGCACGGGCAGTCTGAAGCTGCTGCCGCACCTCTGCGCTGCTGGCCCAGCCCGTAATCTCGACGTAAGACTCCAGACCATACTGAGCAATGGCCGCCTCTACCTGGGGACGCAGTTCGCCATCGCCCACCAGCACGAGCTTGAAGGGAATACCCTCGGCCGCCAGGGGGGCGATCGCCTCCAGCAACAGCAGGTGTCCCTTTTGCTCACTCAGTCGCCCCACGCAGACCAACCGCTGCGTTTCGGGAACCGGGGTCGCCGCCTGAGTGAGAAATTCTTCATCTACGCCGCAGTGAACCACCTGAATCTTGCGCCAGTCGGCAGCCTCACACCAGCGCATGAGCTGACTTTTGCCAAAGGCGCTGATCGCCACTACCGCTGCCGCCCGCCGGATCTTTTCGGGTAGCAGCAGCGCCTCTGGTCGGTCAAATTCTTCGGGGCCATGCACCGTAAAGCTATAGGTCGGCCCGCCCAGCGCGTGACACAACATGGCTACGGTTGTGGAGTTCGTACCAAAATGAGCATGGACATGCGTAATTCCCTGGATCTCAAACTCGCGTCGCAAAATGCAGGCTTCTGCTAGGTAAGCCAGATGATGAGCCAGCCCGCGCTGACCCCGACGACTAATCTTTAGCGTAAAGGCAAGTGCTTTTAGAAACTGTCCGGGGTGAGCCAACGCCGTTTGAATTAATCCGGTCAGCAAGCCAGAAACACCCCGCGACAAGATCACCTGAGTTTTGTGTAGCTCTGCCTGGTCACCAGGATCGACCAGTTCGCCGCTACAGGAGCGCACCGAAAAGCGAGCAACGGGCGTGCCAGCCGCCTCCAGCGCCAGGATCTCTCGCCGGATAAAGCTGTGGCTGACCTTGGGATATTGATTCACCAGATACGCAATCGTCATGGCTGCTTTTGCAGGGGTGATGTGCTAGGGGCGGGCTGAGGCTGCGCCCCAATCCAGTGTGCCCATCCGGGATGAGGTGGTAACATTTGCCACGCCAAGTATGCGTTGCAGAAACTTCCAACGGCTGGACTGAAACCGGATTGAGGGGCAATATCGTCCCGGTTTTAAGCACGCCAAGATGCATCAAAGCCGAAGCAAATCCTGGCAATCTCCGCAATTTTGACTAGACTTGCGGGCGTTACTGAGAGCCAGCAGTTGGGCATTCTAAAGCCAGAGTTTCTGAATCAACGCAGCGTGCGATCGCCCGCTCTGCCTTTACCAGAGTCGAATCCAGCACCGAACAGCACCAAAATTGAAAACCCGCTCATTCACCTAAGCCCAATTCAAACTGCACCGATCGCAAAGATGCGTCTCACTTAAAAATCAGCGTCTATGACACCCCCAATCCAGACTGTTGCGACTCATCTTCCCGACGCTCTCTGCCCTCCTGTGCCGCAGCGTGTCCGTCCAATCGCCCACCGCAACAATATCCGTGTTAATACGGCATTAACAGTTTTCATTAGCACTATTGCCCTGTCCGTCATTAGCGCCACTGCCCTCCCTGTTGCCGCGCAAACGTCTTCGACAGGCACGTCTTCGACAGGATGGACAGCAACCCCGACCTCTCCTGCTGCGCCGATGACAAACGCCCCAGCGCAGGGACAACCCTCGCCCCAACCGGGGTTGCAGCCCTTGATGCCGCTCCTGCCCGCCACACCCCAAACGGACTCGCCCTTCGCCCTCCAACAGCCCCTACCCGCCGCCCAAGGCCGCGATACCTACATCCTGGGCGCAGGCGACGCGATTCGCATTGATATTTTCGACGTGCCAGAATTCAGCGGGCAGAATGGGCAGTACACCATTCTGTCGGATGGCTCTCTAAACCTGCCCTGGATTGGCAATGTATCGGTGCAGAACATGACGCTGGAGCAGGCCGCCAACACCCTAGCTCAGCGCTACGCCCGCTATATCGACGATCCGCTGATTACCGTGACGCTGCTGGCTCCCCGGCCCATGCGGATTGGGATTATCGGTCAGGTGAATCGCCCTGGAATTTACACCGTCAACCCAGCAACGGGCGCAACCTCCCAAAAGCAAACCGTCAGCACCGCCATCCAGGCGGCAGGTGGCATCACCCAATTGGCCAACGTGCGGGCTATCGAGGTACGCCGCCCCACGCCCAGCGGAGAGCAGAGCATTACGGTTGATCTGTGGCGATTCTTGCAGGCCGGCGACATTTCTCAAGATATTGCGCTGCAAGATGGTGATACGGTGGTCATTCCTCAGGCCGACACTATCGACCCGGCAGAATCCGCCCAGATTGCCGCCGCCAGCTTTTCCCCCGCTACGATTAACGTCAACATCGTGGGCGAGGTGATGCGACCGGGCACTATTGCGCTGCCGCCGAATGTCTCGCTGAATCAGGCCATCATGGCGGCGGGCGGGTTCAATCGACAGCGGGCCCGCCAGAGCGAAGTCAGCCTGATCCGGCTAAATCCCGACGGAACCGTGACGAAGCGCGATGTAGAGATTGATTTTGCGGCCAGCCTGAACGATGCCACCAATCCGCCGCTTCGCAGTAACGACATTATCGTAGTCGGGCGATCGTCCCTCGCATCTACCTCTGATTTTCTAAATACGCTGCTCAGCCCGCTCAACGGCGTGTTTTCCATTTTTCGCGTGTTTGATGGGCTGGGCAATCTCCTGGCCCCGTCTCCTCGGAACCCCTAGAGCAGAGGGGAGCTACCCAAATGGCTCAGGGTTTGGGCAATTTCTGGCGAAGACGCATGGCTGGTTCGGTTGGGGGTGCATTCTAGAGCCGCTTTTCAAAAAACGCCTTTCAAAAAACGCCTTTCAGAGTGGGGCGTTCAACCTGAAATTTAAGCGCGGATTCTCAAGGTTCTAAGCAAAAAATTCAGGGGTTCCTATCAGCCTTTAAGCCCTAGCGGTTTCCATAGGCAAATGGATGACCCCGCATTGCGAGAGACATCACAGCGAGAAAACTATGGATCAGGATTTGGATATGCAAGCCCTCGATGAGCCTGGAGAAGCCAGCGCTCCGAAAAAGGGCGGACTGCCAATCGGCGGACTGATCCGCATGGTGAAGCGGAAGATCTTGATCATTGGAGGAATGACGGGGGCATTGTCAATCGCCGCCTGGTTATCCACTGCCTCTGATCTGCCCACCTATCGCGGCAACTTTCAACTGCTGGTGGAGCCTGTGACCTCGGAGGCGCGGATTGCCGAGCCAACGGCGTTGACCCGTTCTGCGGGCGGTGTGCCCAGTCGGGACATTTTCAGCCTGGACTATCCGACGCAACTGCAAATTTTGCGGAGTCCCAAGGTGCTGGAAGAGGTGTATGAAAAGGTTCAGGCGAAGTACCCAGCGTTTACTTACTCTCAGCTCATCCAGGGGTTGGAGCTGGGGCGAATTGGCAATACTCGCACAACGGAAACGAAGATTTTGCAGGTGGGCTACTCTGGCTCTGATGCGGAACTGGTGCAGATGGTGCTGAATGAGCTGGCGAGTAAGTATCTGCGCTATAGCCTGGAGGATCGCAAGTCTCGCATTAGTGAGGGGGTGAAGTTCATCGAAGATCAGCTTCCTAGCCTGCAACGGCGGGTGGCTGAGCTAGAAAAACAACTCCAGGAATTGCAGCAATCCTACGAACTCATCGATCCATCTTCGCAGGGGGGGCAAATCTTTTCGCAACTCCAGACGGTGACGGAGCAGCAAGTCGCAACCCAGCAGCAGATTCAAGAACAGCGCGTGCTTTATAACACGCTGCAACGGCAGTTGGGTCTGTCGCCCAATGAGGCGATCGCCGCTTCGGCCCTCAGCCAGGATCCGCGCTATCAGCAGTTGCTCAGCAGCATCAATGAAATCGACAGCCAGATTGCGCTGGAGTCGAGTCGCTTTACCGACGAAAGCCCGATTATTCAGCGATTGCGACAGCGGCAGGCCAATTTGACGACCGTGCTGGGGCAGCAGGCCAATCGCATTTTGGGACCACAGCTTGCCCGCAAGGCGGATTCGCTGACCTATCAAGACTCGCTGCGGCTGGGGCTGATTCAACAACTGATCACGACGGCGAACGAGATGCAGGTGTTGCAGATGCGGGATCAGTTTTTGGCGCGGCGACAGGCAGAGGTTTCGCGCCAGGTGCAGCAGTTTCCGGCGATCGCCCGTCGGTATGCCGAGATTCAGCGCGAGCTGGGCGTGGCCACCCGCACGCTGGATCAACTGCTGGGGCAGCGCGAGACGCTGCGAGTAGAAGCCGCCCAGACGCAAGTGCCGTGGGAACTAATCTCAGAACCCATGCTGCCTCGTGATCCTAGCGGCGCTGCCATTCCCGATCCGAATAGCTCTCGCAAGAAGCTGATGATGGGCATGGTGGCTGGGCTGGCATTGGGACTGGGAACGGCAGTGCTGATTGAAAAGCGGCAAAACATCTTTTTCGGCGCAGAAGATGTGAAAGATGCCGTGCCCGTGCCTCTGCTGGGGGTGCTGCCGGCCTGCGCCACGGCCGACCCCTGCGGCAGCCTGCTTAGCATTGCGCCCAGCAGTGGGGAACTGAGCGAGGATGCCTTCCCGTTTCTGGACGCGGTGAACAATTTCTACGCCAGCCTGCGGTTCCTGAACCCCAACAACCTGGTGCGATCGCTCGTCGTTTGCTCTCCTGCAGCGGGCGACGGCAAGACCACCACTGCCCTCCACCTGGCGCAGACGGCGGCGGCGGCGGGGCAGCGCGTGCTGCTGGTGGATGCTAACCTGCGATCGCCCAAGCTGCACAGCATTCTGAACTTGCCGAATGAATGCGGGCTGAGTGAACTGCTGGCGCAAAAAGTCTATCCCGAAGATGCCATCCAAGAGTGCCCCAGCCTGGAGCATCTGTGCATCCTCACCGCAGGGCAAACGCCCCCCGGCACGACCAAAATGCTGGCCTCGCCCCAGATGAAAGACCTGATGGCGGCGTTTGATGCCCAGTTTGACCTGATCCTGTACGACACGCCCAACCTGGGCAGCACGGTGGATGCCAACTTCTTGGCGGCCCAGGCAGACGGCATCTTGCTGGTGCTGGCAGTGCGCCAGACGGCCTATTCCAAGACCAAAGAGGTGCTGAAAAAGCTGGAGGAATTTCACCTGCCCATTATCGGCACGGTGGCCAACCGGGCGATCGCCCCTGCCGCAGTATCTGAAGAGGATGATGAATACGACGAGTACGATGAAGATTCCGAAGGAATTTGGGCAGCGGCGGCAGCCGAGTTGGAACCCGACTACAATCCCGCCTACAATGTCGATGTCGATGATTTTGAGGACGTTGAGGACGACGACGCGGACGAAGCCCCCCAGCCCGTTCTAGACCCCCTATTTGTGGATGACATCGCATCATGACTCGACTTTTGGCAGGCGACATCGGCGGCACCAAGACCATTCTGCGGCTGGCAGAAGTCCACAGCGACGACGGCCCGATTAAGCTGCAAACGCTCCATGAGATGCGCTATGTCAGTGCGGAATATCTCGACCTGGTGCCGATGGTGCGGGCGTTTCTGGCAGATGCAGAAAGCTGCATGGGCTGCGCTCCTGGAATCGAGAAAGCCTGCTTTGCGATCGCCGGCCCCGTGGTCAACAATACCTCCGTGCTGACCAATCTCTCCTGGACCCTGGAGGGCGATCGCCTCAGCCGCGAACTCAACATTCCCAATATCAGCCTGATCAACGATTTTGAAGCCGTCGGCTACGGCATTTTAGGCCTGGGTGAAGACGACTATTACACGCTCCAGGTCGGCAAGCCCCAGCCCAATGCCCCCATCGCCGTCATTGGCGCAGGCACAGGGCTAGGTCAGGGCTTCTTGATTCCTCAAGGGGGCGTGTATTACGTCTACCCGTCGGAGGGGGGACACGCTGATTTTGCGCCCCGTTCAGAACTGGAATTTCAACTGCTGAAATATTTGCTAGACAAGCTCAGCATCAATCGCCTCTCGGCCGAGCGCATTGTGTCGGGGCAGGGGATTGTGTCAATTTATCAGTTTTTGCGCGATCGCCAGCTTGCCGAAGAGTCACCCGACATCGGCGCAAAAATCCTCACCTGGGAGCGCGAGGCGGGCAAGGCAGAAAAATCCGTCGATCCGGGCGCGGTGATTTCCCTGGGCGCTCATGCGGGCGATCGCCTCTGCCAGCAGACCATGACCCTCTTTGCCTCGTCCTATGGAGCCGAAGCAGGCAACCTAGCGCTGAAGCTACTGCCCTTTGGCGGCCTCTACATCGCAGGCGGCATCGCGGCCAAAAACCTGGACGTGCTAAAGGCGGGCGGCTTTATGGAGGCGTTTCTTGACAAGGGGCGCATGAGTCCCCTGCTGGAGCAAGTCCCGGTGCATGTAGTGCTGAATCCTCAGGTCGGGCTGATCGGGGCCGCCGTAAGAGCCGCCCGACTGTAGCGAAGTTGATTTATCTAGGACTTACGCGGTTGGACAATTTCTCGCGGGCGCAGCCCGCGAGAAATTGTCCAAAACCCAAGGAGCTTATCGCAAGTGCGTAAGTCCTGTTATCATCTGGCTCCATCATCTGAAATGATAGTCCCTGTAAGCGTAATATCTGCGATGCGGCAGGCTACGTCTGAAAGGACTTGCTTCTAAAACTTGCGTCTGAAAGGACTTGCGTCTCCTGAACGGGGATGACCATCTGCTTGCATCGCTCAGCAGGGAGGAGGAACGATGAGGCGAAGACGGATAGCGCTATTCATGGCGAACTTTTGGGAGACGGTGAAAACGCTCCAGCGGGGGCGGATCAACCTCTCGGAACTGGAGCGCCTGCACAGCGACATGCTGAGCGAGTCCGTTGCGGATACGCCCTACTTGGTGCTGGTCGTCACATCCTGCGCGATCGCCACCTTTGGGCTGCTGTCCAACAGCGCGGCTGTGATCATCGGCGCAATGATTATCGCTCCCCTGATGTCACCAATTCGGGCGCTGGCCTTTGGGGCGCTGGAGGGGAACATTCTGCTGGTGCGGCGAGCGGCTGCGTCGGTTTTGCTGGGAACGCTGCTGGCCATGGCGATCGCCTGGCTATTGGGGCGCGTTGTGGGCATTGCCAGCTTCGGCAGCGAGGTGCTGGCCCGCTCCAGCCCCAACCTGCTGGATCTGGGGGTGGCCGTGGCGGCTGGCGGGGTGAGCGGCTACGCCAAGATCAATCCCAAAGTGTCGGCCTCGCTGCCCGGAACGGCGATCGCCGTCGCACTCATGCCGCCCGTTTGCGTGATTGGGCTAGGCCTCTCCCAGGGCGACTGGCATCTCAGCCTGGGGGCGACGCTGCTCTATCTCACCAACCTGTTGGGGATTACGCTGTCCTGCATGTTGACCTTTTTGCTAGCGGGCTATACGCCTATCGAACAGGCGCAAAGAGCTTTGCTGTGGGCCTTCACCTTTACCGGGCTGTTGCTGATTCCGCTGGGGGTCAGCTTTGTGCAAATGGTGCAGCAAAACCAGCTTGAGACCGCCCTAAAACGGGCGCTGCTGACGCGCACAGAAACCTTTCAGCGCGTGCAATTGGTCGATAGCGACATCAACTGGTATACTCAGCCGCCAGAGGTACGGCTGACGGTGAGGAGCCGAGAACCTGTCACCCCGCGCCAGGTGGAACTGCTGGAAGAATTTGTGAGCCGAGAGTTGGGACGACCCATGACGCTGATTCTGTCCGTCAGCCAAGTCGAAGAAGTGCGGCGCGAACCCTAGAGGCACACGCTGTATTTCTTCCAACCAATATCAGGACTCTCTTCTAACCAATAGCCAAGATCAGGCAGCGCCCGGAACTGCTGTCACAGTGGGCAGCGTCGTCCACAGGAAAACCGCAAAGGTGGCGATCGCCAGAATGAACTGCATCAGCCGCCCAATCAGCGACCCCACCACAATCCCCAAACCGGCCTTAATCGCCAGCCTCAGGTTTCTGCGAAACAGAAGCTCACCCAAAATTGCGCCCACAATCGGCCCGATAATCAGCCCCAAAAACGGGCCACCAAAGGGGAGCGCAGGCAGCAGCCCAAACAAGCCCAGCAGCAGCCCCACCACTGCACCAATTTGCCCCCACTTGCTAGCGCCAGCTTTTTTCGCGCCCAAGTAGGTGGCCAGAAAATCGACCCCCGTGCCCACCAGTAGGCACACCACTGCCACCGTCAGGGGAATGCCCAGGCCGGTAAATCCATTGACAAGTCCCCAAACGGCGATCGCCAGCGCAATCAGCCCAATTCCCGGAATCGCAGGCGCAATGGAACCGATCACGCCCACCAGCATCACCGCAACAAGAATCCAGTAGAGGTAGACCATGTTTAGGGGTTAAGGAATAGAGGTTTGGCGTAGAGGTCGAGATACGATCTTTAGCCACTCCTTCACTTTAGCCAAAAGAGTCCAGATCGAGCGCCTTAGAGCCGCCACGCTCCAGTTGCTCCAGCAGTCGTGCCAGTTGAGTCCACACCAGCAGTCCAGTCAGAACCGTCAGCGGAATGGCAACCGCGTAGGCCAACTTGGTGGGAAACCCAAAAATTTCCAGCCCCGCCGCCAGAAAGAAGCACACGCCGCCGGAAATTCCTAAAAACGGCACCAAAAGCTGCGGCCCCTGCATATTTGCCAGCGTGCGGGTCGAGCGGTTTTTGTCCCATTCGTTGACTTGCTGCTTGAGGGTTGCCGAAAAGGCCGCACCCGATGCCAGCCCCGCCAACAGCCCCGCCACAAACAAAAAATACGGAGCGCTTGAGTAGTAGTACGGCACAACGGACTCCTTCAGTGCAGATTCAGAGGATGAAACGGAAAAACCAAAAAGAAAATATTCCTTAACATCAATCTAGCCGGAATCGGCACCCTTGGGCGCACTGGTAGGGAGATTTGGGTGACGGGGTGATTTGGGTGACAGGCGAAAGGGACGGAAAGATCGAAAACCGAAAACCAGAACCCCTTCCCTCTTCCCTCTTCCCTCTTCCCTCTTCCCTCTTCGTTCTTCCCTCTTCCCTCTTCGTTCTTCCCTCTTCCCTCTTCCCTCTTCCCTCTTCGTTCTTCGTTCTTCATTTCTCCTTCTTCCTCCCTCCACCATTCCAACCCTCCCCTTATCGCTGCTACGGAATCGCCACCGTGTGCAGCAGACGATCGACGATTAGCCGTGCTTTGCGTCCGCCTGCGGGAATCAGGCGATGAGCCAGCACGAACGGGGCCAGATACTTCACGTCGTCGGGGATGGCGTAGTCGCGTCCTTCCAAAAAGGCGATCGCTTGCACGGCCCGATGCAGCGCCACCGTCCCCCGTGGACTCACGCCCAGCAAAATCTCCTCATCCTGCCGCGTCGCCCGCACCAAGCTCAGCATATACTGCTGTAAATGCGGCTCTACATGCACCGCCGCACACTTCTGTCGTAGCGCCTGCACCTCCTCTAGCGACAGGCAGGGGCGCAGCGCTTCGGTGGGCACACTACCACCATCTAGCCGCTGCAACATCTGCAATTCTTCTAGCTCCGTCGGATAGCCCAGGCTCAGCGAGAGGGCAAAGCGATCCATCTGGGCTTCGGGCAGCGGGAAGGTGCCCTGATATTCCACCGGGTTTTGCGTGGCGATGACAAAGAAGGGCGTGGGCACGCGGCGCGACACGCCATCCACCGTCACCTGCTGTTCTTCCATCACTTCTAGCAGAGCAGACTGGGTGCGGGGCGTGGCGCGGTTAATTTCGTCGGCCAGCACCACGTTGGCAAACACGGGCCCCGGCATAAACACAAACTCGCCGCTGCGGGGATTCCAGATATTCGTCCCGGTGACATCCGACGGCAGCAGGTCGGGCGTGCATTGCAGCCGCTGAAACTGGCCGTCGATCGATCGCGCCAGGGACTTGGCTAGCAGCGTTTTGCCCACCCCCGGCACGTCCTCCAGCAGCGCGTGGCCGCCCGAAAACAGCGCCACCAGCACCAGCCGAATCGCCTCCGATTTGCCGACGATGGTGCGTCCCAAATTTTCTACAAGCTGTTCGATGCGGTCTCTCATGATAGGGTGGCGCGGAGTTGCGAAACGCTTTGCTCCATCATGGCAGCGATCGCCCGCAATCGGGCCAGGAATTCTGCGGGTTTTGCCCAAGACTGCCGCGATTTCCCAAGGCCCGGCAATGGCGCTAGGATGATTGGGGATTCATTTTGCAAAACGCTGAACCGTTCACCATGCGAATTCGACGGCGTTGGGTGGGGCTGTGGCTGGCGATCGCGCTGCTGGTAGGGCTAGTAGCGGGGCTGCTGCCAGCGGGGTTTCTGGGGGAATCGCACTCCCGCCCACAGCCCATCGCTTTGCGACCAGCCCTGTCTACGCCTGACATCAACCCCGAACGGCTCTTGAGAGATGTGCAGGCGCTCAGCTTTGTGCGATACGAAGCGGGCGATCGCCAGCGAGCAGCAGAATATATCGAGCGATCGCTGACCGCAGCGGGCTGGCAGGTAGCGCGTCAGCCCTTCGGCGCAGGCGAAATCGCTGGAGAGAACCTGATCGCCACCCGCCCAGACGCGCCGCCGGATCGTCCCAAACTGCTGCTGGCGGCCCACTACGACACGGTAAAGAATTCCCCCGGAGCCGACGACAATGCGACGGCTGTAGCAACCGTGCTGGAAGCGGCCCGGCTGCTCGACCCGCAGGACGCGCCCGCCCGCCTGGAACTGGTGCTGTTTGACCGGGAAGAGGCGGGGCTGGAGGGCAGCGAGGCGTTTGTGGCGGAGGCGGCGCGGCGGCAGGGGGTGCGGGGCGCGGTGGTGATGGACATGATCGGCTATGGCTGCGACGTGGCGGGCTGCCAGTCCTATCCGGCGATGCTGCCGATCGCCCCACCGACGGATCGGGGCAATTTTCTGGCGGTGCTTGGCGATTTGCAACACAATCCCTACGGGCATCGCCCCCCGCTCATCCAGGCGTTTCACCAGATTGCCGATACCCCGTCTGCCGCCGTCCCCCCCGTCCTCAGCCTGGCCGTGCCGCTGCTGGGCGACCTCACTCCCGACCTCCTCCGCAGCGACCACACCCCCTTCTGGAAAGCGGGCATCAGCGCAGTGCTGCTCACCGACACCGCCAACTTCCGCAATCCCCACTATCACCAGCCCAGCGACACCCCCGACACGCTCAATACAGCGTTTTTCCTCGGTTCGGCGCGGCTGGTAGTGAAGACAGTAGACTGGCTCCTGCATGAGGGCGACTCGCAAGCGTAACTCGCAGCCATGCACTATCGCCGCTTTGGGAAAACCCATCTGCATCTGTCTGTCTTCTCGCTGGGGACGATGCGCTATCTGGCCTCGGCAGAAACGGCGCGGCAGACGGTGGAGCGGGCGATCGCCCTCGGCATCAACCACATCGAAACGGCGCGGGGCTATGGCAACAGCGAAATCTTTCTGGGCAAGGCGCTGGCGGGGCTGCGGCGGGAAGAGCGGGCAAAGCGGGAAGATCTGATCATCACCACAAAGCTGCCACCCACCATCGATGCTGATGCAATGGCGCGGGGCATTGACGAATCGCTGGCGCGGCTAGGGCTGGACTATATAGACTGCTTGGCGATTCATGGGGTGAATACGGCAGAACATCTGGCAATGTTGACGGTGGAAAGGGGCTGCATGGCGGCGGTGCGGGCGGCGATCGCCGATGGGCGTGTGCGGTGGGTGGGCTTTTCGACGCATGGGCCGCTGGATGTGATTTTGGGGGCGATCGCCACCGACCAGTTCCAGTTTGTGAACTTGCACTACAACTGGTTGTTCCAGCGCAACGCAGCCGCAGTTGAACTGGCGCACCAAAAGGACATGGGTGTGTTCATCATTTCCCCAGCGGACAAAGGCGGCCTGCTCTACACGCCGCCAGAACGATTGGACACGCTATGCCACCCCCAATCGCCGCTGCACCTGGGCTATCGCTGGCTACTCAGCGACCCGCGCATCACCACCCTCAGCCTGGGCGCAGCCAGACCAGAGGAACTGGATTGGCCCCTGGAAATGGCAGACCAAACGCACCCGCTCACAGACACAGAGGTAGAGATTTTGGAACGGCTGCGATCGCACCAATCTGCCGTCTTGGGAACCGACCAATGCAACCAGTGCTATGCCTGCCTGCCCTGCCCCGAAGACATCCATATTCCCGAAGTGCTGCGGCTGAGAAACCTGGCAGTGGCCTACGACATGACCCAATACGGCACCTACCGCTACGGTATGTTTGAAAACGCGGGACACTGGTTTCCTGGTCGCCGGGGCGATCGCTGCACCGACTGTGGCGACTGCCTGCCGCGATGTCCCGAAGCACTAGACATTCCCACTCTGCTGCGCGATGCCCATCGCCGCCTGGGCGGATCGCCGCGTCGCCGCCTCTGGGGTTAATGCCTCCGTCGCAAAAATTTGCCGCTCAGATCCCAGCAAGGCTAGCTTGGAAGCGTAGTGATTGTGGAGGGAAAAGCATGACCGATGAACGACTTGCCAGGTTTGGCTCAGGGCGATCGCTGTATTTGGCAGACCAGCTCGACCGACACGGGATTTGCCTGGAGCAGCGCAATGGCGAAACCGTCCTGCTTGACCCGCTGGGCACGCGGGTAGGGATCAAACCTACCGTGCAAGCCCTCGTCGGTGGGCTTGTGATGCTGATTGGGCTGGGGATGCTGGGGCAGGCGATCACGGGAACTAGACCCGGATGGACTGGCTTGTTGCTGCGGGGATTGTTTTTCGTCTTGGGGCCGATCGCCCTGCTGGGCGGCATTGGGATAATTCGGCGCATGATTCTTCAGCTTCAGGCGACCCGGCGGGCAGAACCCGCTGAGCTTCGGGTTTCGCCCTATCCCCTCCATCCCGGCGATTGGGTAACCGTGACATTTTCTCGCCGCTTCAAAACCCCGTCGGGCAGCAACCCCGGCAAAGTTTCGGCAATGGCCTTTGGACTGGACGTGCAGAAAGATACTACCGATGAGACATCAACTTATCGCGCTTCACCCTTCTGGATCGAAAATCTACCTGACAAAGACCTGCCCTCTGGGCTGATGCAGGTTGAACACACCTGGCAGTTTTGCCTGCCACCCGACGCGGTTCCCACAATCGAGGAGAAGACTGGCTATGGGCGGCACTGGGTCGCCTGGGGTGTTGACGTTCGGATAGAGATTAAGGGCTTTTTGAGTAGCGAATCTGCATTTTTCTTTCGGGTGGAGCCGTAAATGGTTCGGCAATACCGTCCGGGAGAGGGCGTTCGGGTGAGGGCAGTTTGGGGTCAGTCCTAATTCATATTTAGCTATTCAGCTTAGAACTTACGCAGTTGGACAATTTCTCGCGATCTGCGACCGCGAGAAATTGTCCAAAATCCAGAAATCCTGTTGCAAGTGCGTAAATCCTGTCGCTATTCAGCAACGCTGATCGTCGCAGCGGTAAAATGTTAGAGATTGCAGGAAAAAAATGCCCATACCCGGTAGGGGGATGCTAGGCTATGGAGGATGCTGGGAACCGCTTCAATGTATCCCTGTATTCCTTATCACATTGCCCCCATACGTTAACTGGTAGGTGTATCGCGTGGTTGCTACTCCCGAACGACTTGAGCAAACTCCCACCGAGCTTTCCCCCGGCGTGGCCCCGTCCAGCCGAGTGGCGGTGTTGCTGATGGGCTACGGCGAGGTCGAGAGCTACGAAGACTTCGCCAATTACAACGAGCAGGCGCTGAACCTGCTGACGGCAAAATTTGCCCCCGTTCCCACATGGATCTATCCGCCGCTGGCCAAGCTGCTGGCCGTGTTTGACCTACACGAGTGGCAGCATCAGCACGATCACTTTATCTCGCCGCACAACGCCATCTTTGAGCAGCAGCGGGCGGGTATCGAGGCGCGGCTGAAGGAAAAATGGGGCGATCGCATCAAGGTCTTCAAGGCGTTCAACTTTTGCGCCCCGTTTTTACCGGAGCAAGTGCTGGCGCAAATCCAGGCAGAGGGATTCGACAAGCTGCTAATTTATCCACTACTGGTGGTGGACTCAATCTTTACCAGTGGCATTGCAGTGGAGCAGGTTAACAAAGCCCTGGCGAAAACCTTTGTTGGCTCCGAGCATTGGCTCAAAGGCACGCGCTACATTCCCTCCTTCTACAACGAGCCAGAATACATCGACCTGATGGCGCGGCTGGTCGAAGACAAGATTCACGCTGACCTAGCGGTGGCGCACCTGCCGTCACAGACGGGCATTGTGCTGATGAATCACGGCTGCCCTCACAAGGCCAAGGGCTTTACCTCCGGCATTGACGAAAGTCAGGCGCTCTATGAGCGGGTGCGCGAAAAGCTGATTCACCGCTATCCGCTGATTTCCGTGGGCTGGCTGAATCACCAAACACCGCTAATCGAGTGGACCCAGCCCAATGCCGAACTGGCTGCCAGAAACCTAATCGACTTGGGCGCAACGGCGCTGGTGTTCATGCCCATTGGCTTTGCCACCGAAAACCACGAAACCTTGCTGGATGTGGATCACATCATCCACGGGCTGCGTCGCCGCCATCCCGAAGTGACCTGCGTGCAGATGCCCTGCGTCAATGACCACCCTGACTTTCTGCAAATGGCAGCAGACTGGGCTGATGGGCAGATTGCTGACTTGCTGGAGGCAGAGGCGCTGGCGGTGAATCCATCGCTGGCGATCGCCCTGGCCCAGTCCTATGCAGATCACTATCACCACGAGCATTCCCAAGGACATTCCCACGGACATTCTCACGGACATTCCCACAGGCATTCCCACGGGCATTCCCACGGACATTCCCACTCGCATGATTCTGGACATGCTCACCCGCCTGAGCATCGTTATGCCCACGGACATACGCATAACCATTCCCACCAGCCTTCCCACGGTGAGCATTCTCACAGGCATTGAGTAGGTACGACTTCAGGTCAGGAAATCCTGCACTAGCCGTTTTGCCATGAGGATGTCGGGCTTGCCGGGCCCGTTGACATCGGGCAGCACACCGACAATCTGAAAGCCCATCTTTTGATAGAACTCGTAGGGGTGGTTGCCGGGATTGCGAATTTGGGCGATGTGCTGAAATGGGTCAGAGTAGAGGTCAACCCCAAACAGGCTGGTTTGACCCAGTTCGTCGTCTGTGCCCAGATACAGGGTGTGGACACCCTGCGCCGCGGCTTGTTGTTCTAGGTCTTGTACGAGCGATCGCCCGACACCCCGCCCGCGCCAGTTGCGCTGCACCACTAGCGGATGTAGCTCCCAAGCAGAACCGCCATACTGGGCGATCGCCCCAATCCAGCCAATCACTTCACCCGTCAGCAATACGGCAATCCGGCTGAGGCGATCGCCCTCTAGCGATTCCTCCACCTCTGCCACCGCAGACGGCATATCGCGCCAGCCATGCTCCATCTGGCCAAAGGCATCCACCAGCATTGCTGCCAATTGCTGAATCGTGTCGGGTTCATCGGGCTGCAAATCGCGGATGTGCCAGTGCATTATGCAGGTTTTTGAAAGATCATAAAGTGCTGCTGCGGCAAAAAGCCCTTGGTTTCTCGCCAGACCAACCCCACCGCTTGCATTTCCTGCTTTACCTGGCGCTGGGTCATTTTATGTAGCCCTTTGATAGAGATGAAGGGATTTTCGCCGCGATATTCCACCAGCGCCACGCGGCCGCCCGGTTTCAGCGCCTTGAAAATGGCTTCCATCATCTCGCGGGGATATTCAAACTCGTGGTAAGCATCGACCATCAGCGCTAGGTCAATGCTGTCTGGCGCAAGCTGGGGATTATCCGGCTCGCCCAGCACGGGTTCCACGTTGTCGGCAGGTGTGCCCGCTTCTGCGGCCTCCTGCTTAAAGAATTCAAGAATATCGATCATCTCTGGCTGGATGTCTACTGCCAGCACCTTGCCTTGGGGCACTAGGGGACTTAGGCGAAAGCTGAAATAGCCCGTGCCTGCGCCGATATCGGCAACCACATCGGTTGGCTTTAGGTTGAGGGCGGGCAGCACTTTGTCGGGCTGCTCTTGGATCGATCGCCCCGGCCGCTCCAGCCACGCCGCCCCCTGATGCCCCATCACCTGCGCGATTTCTCGCCCCATGTAAAATTTGCCAATGCCGTCGGGATTGTGCAGCACGCGATATTCGTAAAATTCCGTATTGGGCGGCGGCGGGTCGAGCGTTAGCACGGGCGCAAGATCCTGAGCGCGGGTGGGAGAAATTCCGCAGAACCAGAGCAGGCAGGCGAGGGCGATCGCCAGAAGACGGCGGTAGGGCATGGGGCGACGAGGGATAGAGTGGGTCTTCTCCATTATTTCCGGTGGGACGGGTGAGCGGCTACTCGTTTGGGCGAGATGGTGCAAAATCAAGATAGTTTTTCAACCTTGCGTTAGGTCTTGCGTTATGTCTACAGTCAGCCTGCTGCAGGCCACCAGCTACGAACATGAATCGCTGCGCCAAGCCCTGCAAACCCTGCTGGAACCCCTGGGCGGCATGGGGGCGTTCGTGAAACCGGGCGATCGCGTCTTGCTCAAGCCAAACCTGCTGACGGGGGCACGACCGAAAAAGGAATGCGTAACGCGCTGGGAACTGGTCTACGTTGTCGCGCAACTGGTGCAAGAAGCAGGCGGCAAGCCGTTTTTGGGCGACAGTCCCGCCTTTGGCAGTGCGCGGGGGGTGGCGATCGCCAATGGCTATCAGCCGCTAATCGACGAGCTAAATTTGCCGATTGTGGAATGGAACGGCCGCCGCTACGAAACCGTGAGCGAGAATTTCAACCACCTGCTGCTGTGCAAAGAGGCAATGGAAGCAGATGTGGTGATCAATTTGCCCAAGGTGAAGTCACACATGCAACTGACGCTGACGCTGGGTGTGAAGAATTTATTTGGCTGCGTCCCTGGCAAAATGAAAGCCTGGTGGCACATGGAGGCAGGCAAAGACAGCCGCCGCTTTGGGGAAATGCTGGTCGAAACTGCGCGGGCGATCGCCCCCAACCTCACCATTGCCGACGGCATCATTGGCCACGAAGGCAACGGCCCCAGCGGCGGCGAACCGAGGATGCTGGGCGTGCTGGCTGCGTCGGCAGATGTCTTTGCGTGCGATCGCGCTCTCGTCGATATCCTCCAGGTCAATCCAGACCAAGTGCCCACGGTTGCCGCCTCCCAGCGGATGGGGCTATGTCCGTCGCTACAGCAAATCAATTTTCCGCTTTGCCAACCCGCCGACCTGCGAATCGAAAACTGGAAACTCTCCGATCGCCTCATGCCGATTGACTTCGGAATGCCCCGCGTGATCAAGTCCACCTTCCGCCATCTCTACATCCGCTTCATCAAGGAGCCGATGACGGCCTACGCACGACGGCAGGAAACCTGAGTGTGGGATGAGTCCGGGCAATCGCCCTTCATCTCCTTGTACCCGTACCTTTCGGCGATCGCCCTCATCTGGCAGCACCGACCCCTTTGGGCGATCGCCCCTCGGATACCTTTTGGGACGTTGCACACTGACCGAAGTCTATAGCGTTTTTCATTCTGGCGAGGCATAGTAACAGCAATGGGAGAACCAATTCTGTAGGTCATTCAATGACACTTGGGAGAAGGACTCCTCAATGGCTTTGTCTAGATCAAGATAGCTCCGTGCCCCAAGGGAGCGCAGAATACTCTTAATCTTTGAAAAGCAATTCTCGATGGGTGAAAAGTCCGGCGAGTACGGCGGTAGAAACATCAGTTTAGCACCTGCATCCTCAATCAACCTCCTAACTTCTTCACCAAGATGAATCGAGCAGTTATCCATGATGACACATGCCCCTTTCCACAACTTAGGAACGAGTCTCTGGGAAATGAAGGCTTCAAAGGTAAGTCCATCGACTGAACCGATGAGATTGGAATAGGTAATTACCTTTTTAAGGCTAATTGCACCAAGAATCGAGACCCGTTTCCCTCGTTTGCTGGGACGCTTACCATGGGCTCGTTTTCCTTTCGGGGCACGTGCCCGGAGTCGAGCCAAAGCCAGGTTCACTCCTGATTCGTCAATAAAGATTAAGTCTTGAGCCAGGAATCCTCGAACCAGTTGCCAAAATTTGACTCGTTCGATTTGCACCCGTTCAGTTTCCTTTTTGTCGGGATACAGCGTTTTTTTTAAGGGTTAAGTTCAGTTTCTCTAACATACGAAACATCGTCGAAACGCCAATCCAAACACCGACCCTTTGTTCCAGCAAGTCACACAACTCTGCCAATGTCGCGTCATGATTTGATTCAGCAATCGTTTTTAGGATCTCTAGTTGCTCATTACTTAATTTGGTTGGCGTTTGCTCAGTGCGGCGTTTGGGGGCAATCTCACCTGTTTCCCGATATTGTTTGATCAGCTTTCGCACGAAACTGTAAGCAACTCGAAATTGTTGAGCGATTTGACGTTGCGACGTATTCCCTTCAATGTAGACATCAATAATTTTTTGTCTAAGATCTAGTGAGTAGGGTCGCATTCAGAAGTGTTGAATTGAGACATAAAACTTTACATTCAACCCTACGAAGCTCCTACGAGTGTCTCTGGCAGCAGATCGTAGCTCCAATGGACAATCGAACAACGACGACTCAATTCAAGTTGCAAATAGCGCAACTTATCTAGTAATTGATGACCATAAAACTCTGGAATTTCTATCAATTGCAGAATCAGATAGGCAATCAACACCATGTAGATTTGAATGGTGACTCCATTGACACTCTTAGAGATTAGTTTATCTAGCTTCAAGTGCATCTTTAGAAACTTCCACAGCACTTCTATCTGCCACCGATGGCGATAGACTTCACTAATCTCTTCATTCGTCATCAGTTCTACATTGGTCGCCAGCCGAAACTCCGTTTGGCTCTCTAAGTCACAAAACCAAACCACTCGATATCGCTCATGCTCAAACTCGGTCTTCATCGTGTTCTTAAGGCGGACAACAAAGCGAGTCTGATCCTGGCTTAATTGGTCAAGGAAATCCCAACTGGCAAAGCCTCTATCCATGACGCCGATGGCATCTTCAGGAATCATTCCTGTCACTCTGTCAGCAAATTTTGCGTCATGTCCTTGACCAAAATGAATCAGGCATTCACTGGGATTACCTTGCGTTAAGTTGACTCCATTAAGCAATTTGACTTGATGATAGCCTTGCATCCAGAACAACTTGCTTGTCAATGTGATGACCGTTGAATCAATGGGAAACAGCATCTGTGCTGTCGCTGGATTTTTTGTTTTAGCTGTCTTATGAGCTCAGCGTAGATGCGACAAAAGTGTTCATCCTGTCGAGTCTTGCAGGCTTTAGAAAAGGTGGAAATATCAACCTTGATTCCTGCTTTGTTGAGACGATAAAACAGGCTTCTCATGCTCGTTAAACCCTGGTCTAAAACGAAGGTCAACCAGATTTCAAAGAATAAGCGAGAGTTCAAAACAGGATAGTTATGTGGGCACAACTGCTTGAGTATCGGTTTGACAAGCGCAGGAAATGACACTAGCATCTTAAACATTGTTTTTGTTTGCTGGGGGCTAGAATACAATATTCTGCCCCCATTTTTTGTATGTTGAGCTATCTTTCAACACTTCTGGGTCGCATTTGAGTTAAGGGTAAAGTAAATTCACTGAATAGATTATATCAAAATACGCCTCACTAGGCTAGAAATTGCTATATCGCTACCCAACTTCTGCGGCTGACCCGGAAGCGGCTGGGAGTGTTCGGCTTGACCCAGATCTCGAAGAACCCAGCCTCTGCAATTGGGGGGCGAATCGCTTACCCAACCGGAAGCTTTAGTTTGGACTAACTGGCATCACAATAATGCTCAACAGGATGCCATAAAGAATCTGCTCAACCGTTCATAACAGTTGAACTTAAGGAATTGGATACAATCCTGCTCGCAGTTAAGCTGCTGTTGCAACCGGACTGTTCAGGGATTGTTCGGATGTCTTGCGTTTCGAGGCTCGTTTTTTGACCATCGGATAGCAGGGACGAGGAGTTGGCTTGTGCCCCTTGCCTCGTCCTGGCGATTTACCACGAGGTTTAGGCGCAGGAGCAGGGGTGCCAATCGCTGCCAAAATGCCTGCAAACGCTTGTGCGACCCGACCCGGAGTCAACGTTTCTTGCGGTGCCTGCCAGGGCAAGGGGTGGTCAGTACAGTCCTTTCGCGCTAACCACAACTGCCAACTGAGCAACGGCATCAGGCTGCTCCACTGTTCGGTTGCCGATACAGAACTGAACTGGGGATGTGTCCAATATAGCCTCTGCTTGGCAAAGCGATACCAGTGTTCAATGGCAAAGCGACAGAGGTAGTGCAACCACAGGGTTTCTAACGGAGGCATCTGCTCACCCAGCCAAACTAACCACAAAGGAGCCAAGCGTCGCGTGCTGCTCTGTGTCTCCAGCACCTCCACGCGCAACACTTCCATTGCCCGTTTGGGGGATTTGCGGAAATGGTATGCACTCCAACGACTGACCCGCACTCGTCCCCAGTTGGGATCATCGACTTCAACGGTTTCGACCGGGACACTCCAAGTGTCAGGGTCATTGAGTTTCATCTTATGTCCATGCTTGGCAGGTGCGCCTCGCCCTCGATACGCTGGGGGCGCGCCATAGACACATCGATTGGATGTAACCCGCAGCAGCAAGTCTGCCTCAATCCCTGCCGTTTGGTTGACAAAACTGGCATTGCCGTACCCTCGGTCGTAGATCGCCAACGGACGCACCGCTAACTGCCGAGTCACTTGTTTGAGTTGGAATGCCGCTTTACTGGCGGGTGTTTCAAAGCTGGTGATGCGCTCATGCCGCAATGGTAATGCCCAACTGCCCCTGTCTTCAGCAATCCAGGCTAAGGTACTGTAGTTTTGTCCGGCTATCGGGGCATGTCCTGTTCTGCCTGATAAGGTGCGGTCTTTCAAACGCCTGGCAGCAGGACGGTTCCACCGACTCGCATCACCTGCCAACAACGGTTGCTGCTGAGTCGGTATCTGCTGCACCAACAGCTTCAGCACCTTTGAGCGGGGTAGGCGGCTATCGCGCAACGCTTCATAGGGGCTCGACCACTGGCGACGAAAGACAGGACTCTGCGATAGCCTCACAAACGACACGATGCACGCACTCACTAACACGGCATCCATCAGATCAAACAGGGCATCTCTGGCGTTTCCCAAGCTGGCATACAACGTTTGGCGAAATTGCTGAAGTTCGTTGAAAATCATGGGGTCAATGTTGGTTGTACTTCATTGACCTTACGGCAGTCGGTGCTTCTCATTGACTGCCTTCCTCTTCACCATTAGTCCAAACTAAAGTGGTATACCTTGCGAGCGCGATCGCCATCTCCATGAAACCGCACCTCGCTAAACTCGGTTTCCACCATGCCCGGATCAATCGAGGTAATTCGCACAGCGGTTCCCAATAAATCCAGCTTGAGGCACTCCGTCAGGCTTTTGACGGCGGCCTTCGTGGCACAATACACATTGCCGCCGGGATAGGGCTGGTGTCCGGCGATGGAGCCGATGTTGATCACATGGCCGCGATCGCGCTGCACCATCCCAGGGAGAATCGCCCGCGTAACGTAGAGCAACCCCTTCACGTTGGTGTCGATCATTTCTTCCCAGTCTTGCACCTGGCCTTCGTGGAGCTTGTCTAGCCCCCGGCTTAGCCCTGCATTGTTCACCAAAATATCGACCGCCGCCCAGTCTTTGGGCAGTGCGCTCAGCGTAGACTCGACCCTGGGGCGATCGCCCACATCCAGTTGCAGCAGCAGCGTCTCCGTTCCAAACTGGGTCTTGAGCGCGGCTGCTAGCTCCTCTAGCCGCTCCAATCGCCGCGCTACCAGAATGAGCCGCGCCCCTGCCTCCGCAAAAAAATGGGCACAAGCCGCACCAATGCCGCTGCTTGCACCCGTAATCAGAACAATTTGGTTTTGGATAGAAGCCATTGGAGGGGTCAGGTTTTAGGAATCCGGATTCATCCTATCACCCGCCCCGGCTTTCCCTTGCCGGAACCCTCGCTCGTAAGCCTAAGCCGTGATCCTAAGCCGTGATCCTAAGCCGTGATCCCCAGCCATGCTCCTAAGCCGCTGCTCCTAAGCCGTTGCCAGGGCAGGCTCTGGACGCTTGCTGTGGCGAATGCCTTCGATGGCTTCGGCATAGTCCTTCGCGCCGAAGACCGCAGACCCGGCCACGATTGCGTTTGCGCCTGCTTCCAGCACTTGCCAGGTGTTGTTCACCTTCAGCCCACCATCGACTTCGATCCAGGGGTCGAGGCCGCGCTCGGCGCACATTTCGCGCAGCTTGCGGATCTTGGGCACCACTGCCGGAATGAAGCTCTGGCCGCCAAAACCGGGGTTGACGCTCATAATCAGCACCAGGTCGCACACCTCCAGCACATACTCAATCAGCGTCAGCGGCGTAGACGGATTCAGCACCACTCCGGCCTGCTTGCCCAGTTCCTTAATCTGGCAGAGGGTGCGGTGCAGGTGGGGAGAGGCATTGTGTTCGGCGTGGACGGAGATAATGTCGGCTCCGGCTTTGGCGAAATCTGCCACGTATTTTTCTGGCTCCACAATCATCAGATGCACGTCCAGCGGCTTTTGGGTGTAGGGACGAATCGCGTCTACGATCAGCGGGCCGATGGTGATGTTGGGGACAAAGCGACCGTCCATCACGTCTACGTGAATCCAGTCGGCTCCGGCCTGGTCAACCGCTTTGATTTCATCACCCAGGCGACTGAAGTCGGCAGATAAAATCGACGGGGCAATGACGATGGGCTTTTGTGAAGTAGGCAGGGTCATGGCGGCGGGTTCTCCTGGGTTTGATTTGGTATCAATTTTAACAAAGCTCATCCATCAGTCCAGACCCTTTGCAAAGAGGTTCAGGGACAATTCTTAAGGCTTTATAAAAAAGCTGTCTACAAGAAGCTTTATACAAAATGGAGAGTCGCGCAACTGCTCATCGAGAAATTTTCTGAGAAACTTTCTGAGAACTTTAGTTTGGACTAACTGGCATCACAATAATGCTCAACAGGATGCCATAAAGAATCTGCTCAACCGTTCATAACAGTTGAACTTAAGGAATTGGATACAATCCTGCTCGCAGTTAAGCTGCTGTTGCAACCGGACTGTTCAGGGATTGTTCGGATGTCTTGCGTTTCGAGGCTCGTTTTTTGACCATCGGATAGCAGGGACGAGGAGTTGGCTTGTGCCCCTTGCCTCGTCCTGGCGATTTACCACGAGGTTTAGGCGCAGGAGCAGGGGTGCCAATCGCTGCCAAAATGCCTGCAAACGCTTGTGCGACCCGACCCGGAGTCAACGTTTCTTGCGGTGCCTGCCAGGGCAAGGGGTGGTCAGTACAGTCCTTTCGCGCTAACCACAACTGCCAACTGAGCAACGGCATCAGGCTGCTCCACTGTTCGGTTGCCGATACAGAACTGAACTGGGGATGTGTCCAATATAGCCTCTGCTTGGCAAAGCGATACCAGTGTTCAATGGCAAAGCGACAGAGGTAGTGCAACCACAGGGTTTCTAACGGAGGCATCTGCTCACCCAGCCAAACTAACCACAAAGGAGCCAAGCGTCGCGTGCTGCTCTGTGTCTCCAGCACCTCCACGCGCAACACTTCCATTGCCCGTTTGGGGATTTGCGGAAATGGTATGCACTCCAACGACTGACCCGCACTCGTCCCCAGTTGGGATCATCGACTTCAACGGTTTCGACCGGGACACTCCAAGTGTCAGGGTCATTGAGTTTCATCTTATGTCCATGCTTGGCAGGTGCGCCTCGCCCTCGATACGCTGGGGGCGCGCCATAGACACATCGATTGGATGTAACCCGCAGCAGCAAGTCTGCCTCAATCCCTGCCGTTTGGTTGACAAAACTGGCATTGCCGTACCCTCGGTCGTAGATCGCCAACGGACGCACCGCTAACTGCCGAGTCACTTGTTTGAGTTGGAATGCCGCTTTACTGGCGGGTGTTTCAAAGCTGGTGATGCGCTCATGCCGCAATGGTAATGCCCAACTGCCCCTGTCTTCAGCAATCCAGGCTAAGGTACTGTAGTTTTGTCCGGCTATCGGGGCATGTCCTGTTCTGCCTGATAAGGTGCGGTCTTTCAAACGCCTGGCAGCAGGACGGTTCCACCGACTCGCATCACCTGCCAACAACGGTTGCTGCTGAGTCGGTATCTGCTGCACCAACAGCTTCAGCACCTTTGATCGGGGTAGGCGGCTATCGCGCAACGCTTCATAGGGGCTCGACCACTGGCGACGAAAGACAGGACTCTGCGATAGCCTCACAAACGACACGATGCACGCACTCACTAACACGGCATCCATCAGATCAAACAGGGCATCTCTGGCGTTTCCCAAGCTGGCATACAACGTTTGGCGAAATTGCTGAAGTTCGTTGAAAATCATGGGGTCAATGTTGGTTGTACTTCATTGACCTTACGGCAGTCGGTGCTTCTCATTGACTGCCTTCCTCTTCACCATTAGTCCAAACTAAAGATAATGCGAGTGAACAGGCGTTGCGCTGGAGTGTAATCTTTCGCAAGGTGACCAACGGATTCCGCTCAGACTGGGGAGCAGAGTTATTCGCTCAGGTGCGTTCGCTGGTCAATACCTGACTGCCTGACACAAGTGGGCAAAAGGCTTGAGAGCTAATTTATGAAGCAAATCTTAAGAAGCCTGAAACTCTTGGCATGTGTGGCTTTGAGGTCATGTTTGCCCAGGAAAAGCGGTTTCTCGGAAATCCTTGATTAACAAGGCTTTCAGGCTCCTTTACAAATTAGCTCTGAAATCTCGTGAAGGTGGGTAGGAAAGGGTGAGCTGACATGAGACGCTGAAATTTGCATATCTCCAGAGTCCTGAACGATGTCATCTCAAAATCGGTCTCCGCTGGCTCAAGGGGGCGGTCAACCAAGGGCGGCCACTATCACCGATTGCCCTCTTTAGCGTTGACCCTGAACCCTGTTTTGCTTCTAAACAAGCTGAGGCCAAGCATTATGACCTTATCTGGTTCTCTAGAATCCAATCCATGCGCTGCTAGTATCCCCTTGGGAGGCTGCCTAAAGATGTGTCAGGCGGTCAGGGTGTACACAATAGCCTAGACAGCGCGACCCATGAAGCTGCTAAAAATAGCTGAAAGTCTTGCGGCATATCAAGTTAAATCAGCTAAACCAACAATTAACCCAACATTCTAAAATCGCCAATCTAAAATCGTCAGTCTAAACTTTAGAACTGACATTGCTTCCTCATTATGCCGGGTGGAGGGATCATTCCACCAGTTGCACACAAAAACGCGCTGCAAACTTTGGAATTGCTTAAGGCACATGGGCATCGCTTGTGTTCTGTACAACTGACGCAAATCAGGCATCTGGACTATTTCTAAAGGGATGGCGCTGCGCCGACGTAACGCTTAGGTTTTTGTTCGCGGCAGCGTTGTAGCGGGTTGAGTTGGGTTGGCGTTCCGTGAGCATTCAGATAGCCCGCACTGCACGGTTTTATTCACCTTTCGCCAGTATCCTCCTCATGTCAAAAAATTTTGGTTTTTGGATAGACCGTTTTGCTTCGGCTGGTCTGGCTGCGTCGGGTCTTTTGCTCGTGCTGCTGGGAATTATGCCTGCTAATGCAGCAGATTTGCAAACTGTGGCTTCAAAACCTGCAACGCTCATTCGCATTGACGGGGCCCGCGATCTGCTGTCGCTGAATCGGGCGCTCAAGCAGCAACTCGAAGCAGAATCGCCCGACCTCACGGTGGAAGTGCAGTCCAATGGAACGGATGCAGGGCTGGCAGCGCTGAAGCGAGGTGAGGTGGATTTGGTGGCAGTGGGGCGATCGCTCACGCCAGACGAACTCGCCCAAGGCTTCAAAACGCTATGGCTGGATCAGGCGCAAATTGCAGTCATCGTGAGCGAGGATAATCCTTTTAAGGGACATCTGACGGTGCAGCAGTTCGAGCAAATCCTGCGCGGTGATATCACCAACTGGACGCAGGTGGGCGGGCCCGATCGCCCGATTCGCCTGATCGATCGCCCACCCACTAGCGAAACGCGGGCGGCCTTGCAGCAGTATGGACTCGTGCCGCCGGATGCGTTGCCAGAGACCGTGAACCGGGTGCTGCTGAAAACCGACGACACGGCCGAGGTCATCGCCAAGCTTGGGAAAGATGGGATTGGCTATGCGATCGCCAGCCAGTTGACCCAGCAGACCAAAGCCCGCGTGGTGAAGCTGGCGGTTCCCCAAGAGGTCTTGCCGATGGATGCGCGGTATCCGCTGGAGCAGGTGGGGGCGATCGCCTATCGACCCGGTTCTCCCGCAGCAGCCGTGGCGCAAAACCTGACCACATCGCCTGATGGGCAAGCGCTGCTGAGCGAGGCAAAACGGGCGATCGCGCTGGAGGCGGGCAAACGCAAAACCGTGGCGATCGCGCCTGGCGAGGTGGTTCCCGGCGGGCGCGGCATTGGCTCTTTGCTGAAGTGGGTGCTGCTGCCGCTGCTGGTGCTGGGCGGGCTGCTGACGCTGGTGCAGGCGGTGCTGGCGCGGCAGGCTCGTCAGCGAAATCAAGCGTTGTCTGCGGCGGAGCAGGCCGTGTCTTTGGGGCGATCGCCAGACTCTACCCCAACTCGCCCAGCGGCGACGGCTGCCAAAACCAGAACCAATAGCGCCCAAGTTCGTATCCCAAACGACACCGCCTGGACTTCCGTATCGGACGCAGTGGTAATTGAGGGGTCAGATGTTGAACTAGAGCCTGAATCAACAGAGGAGCAGAGCGATGATACGGGCGTTCCACAGACTGATGATCAATCGGAAAGCATCGATTCTAAATTTGGCACCGTAGAGCTTCTAGGTTCAGAATCAAATCTCGAACCTGAGAGCGAACTATTCCTGGAATCAAATACTGATACGAAAGCGACAGACATTGACACGGTTGATGCCGAAGCAATTGATGCTGAAGCGATTGATGCCGAAGTGACTCATGAGATAGAGGATAAACCAGAGCCGGAATCTGAAGCCATTACCGAGACGAACGTGGAGCTTCCAGCAGAAAATACGCTGCCCGCAGAGGGCGATCGCCCTTTGCTGGTAGCTGAGCCGGAACGCATGGAGGAACGTGAAAATGAGTCTAATACGCCTGTAGATGAACCCACAGGAGAATTCACGGCAGAGGACGTTCAAACCGCTCTGGTGACTGGACTGGCCCTTTCACAAGCATTGACGGGCGAACCCAAACAGACACCATCGCTCATAGAAACGCTCCGGTCAGAAAAGCAAACATTGGAACTAGAAATCGAGACGCTGCGATCGCGCTTGCAGGATGCCGACACCCGACGATCTGAGCTAGAAGCAGCGTTGGAAACTGCACACGCAGAACAGTCCGACCGCACGGCTGACCTGGATGAACTGCGCCAAACGCTGGCAGGCGTTATTCAAGAAAAAGATAGCTACTGGCAGGCTTTGAGCGGCTTTTATGCGGCGTTTGTGGGCGAATCGCTGAACCCTGGAGAGCGAGTCGATTTCGCCCAGCTTCGTCCCCAGATTGAGCATCGTCAGGCAGATCTGGCGGCATTGCACGATCAGCTTGAAACAAGCCAGCGCGAACGAGAGGCGATCGCCGCCGATCTGGAAGCCGCAAGCGCAGAGCTGCGCCAGGTGAACGCCGAGCGGAATGAACTGACGAATCAGATTGTCTTGCTTCAGCGAGAGCTAGAAGCACAGCGAAATTCAGAAACGGCTGCTGAAGAAGAAACACAGAGTCTTCAAGCTTTGTTGCAGTCAGCGCAAGCAGAGAAGACGGATCTAGACGTGCAGCTAGATAATCTGCGATCGCAGTTTGAACGTATTCAAGCTGAAAGAAATGACGTAGAGGGAGAACTAATATCGCTGCGATCGCGGCTCACAGAACTGGAAGGCTTGGAGACAGAACTGCGAACGGAACTGGAAACCGCGCGATCGCAAACTGAAAACGCTGAAGCAGCCGTTTCTGAAACGGAAAACGCCTTGTTGGCATTGCGCTTAGAGCTTGACGCTGAGAAGGCAACCCGAAGCGAGTTGGACGCAGAAGTGACGCTGCTGCGGGCCAGCGTGGCGGAATCAACCCGTGTTCGGGCAGAAGAGGAAGCCGCGCGGGCAGAACTCTTGTCGGAAGCCAACGCGCTGACAGCCGAGCGGGATGCGCTTGGGGATGAGCTTGCGACCTTTCGCACTCGTGTAGAAGACCTTCAGAGAGAACTGGAGGCAGCACAAGATGCCCATGCAGCAGAGCTTGTGACCCTGAGGGCCCAGTTGGATGCGTTCGTTGAGGAACAAACGGCCGCCCAGCAAGCCACAGCCGCAGACCTGGAAGACCTGCAAGCCCGGTTAAACCATCTCATAGAGGAACGTGATGCGCTGGATTTAGAGCTGGCCACTGTCCGCTCTCAGCTTTCGGATGCCACTGCCGCAGGCGAAACAGGGGCGCAAGAATTAACGGAATTGCGAACTCAATTAGAGGCGATCGCCGCTGAGCGAGAAGCAGTTATCTTACAACTTGCGACGCTGCAAACTCGGTTTGACGAAACCGTGCAGGAGCGCGACGCATTGGCAGCAAACTTGGCTGATCTCAACACCCAGGTAGCAGACAAAACGGCTGCACAGGAAACGCTAGAATCCGAACTGGCGGCTCTGCGAACGCAGTTCGGCAACGTCACGGAAGAACGCGATGAATTCATAACTCAGCTTGATGAGTTGCAAGCCCATCTCGATAAGATTGCTGAACAGCGCTCTGCGTTTGAAGCTGAACTGACTGCACTACGTCCCCAGATGCAGAATCTAACCGCTGAACGGGATGCATTTGAGGCAGAAATTGTACAGCTCCAGGCACAGCTAGACGAAATGACCCAAGAGCGCGATCGCCGTGAAGCCGAGCTATCCACGCTGCACTCTCAGATAAACGACATCACCCTGGAAAAGGATACATTTGAGGCAGAGATCGCTACACTCCGCGCACGGCTGGATGAACTTGAGCAGGAACGCAATACCTTTGAAGCAGATTTAACCGCGCTACAGGTTCAGTTCGATGAGTTTGAAAGCGGACGAGAAGCGCTGGAATCAGAAGTGAACACGCTGCGGACTCAGCTAAAAGAGGTTCGGGATGAGGCACAAGGTGCAAAGGTTGCTCTAGAGTCAGAACTGGGAGTGCTGCGAGAACAACTGGCTCAAGTAACGCAGGAACGAAATGAGTTTGAGGCTGAGCTAGCTTCTGCACAGACACATCAGGAGGAGATTGTTCAAGAACACGATCAGGAACGTCTTGCGCTGCAAGAACGGATTGCCACCTTACAAGAGCATCTCGCGACGGCGAACAGCGATCGCACGACAATTGAAACAGAACTGGTCGCTCTTCGCACACAACTAGAGGATACCGAAGCAGAATGGCGATCGCGCGTCCAGACGCTTGAGGCCGAGTCCGAAACGCTTCGACAGGCGCAGGCAGAAACCCAGGCTCAGCGAGAAGCGCTTCAGGCAGAACGGGATACCCTCACGGCACAGCTTGCTGAGGTGCGCTTGCAGCTAGAGGCTTTGCCGCTGGCGCTGACGGCGGAGACTGGTGCGACAGGGGCTAGGACGACAGGGGCTAGGGTGACAGGGGCGATCGCCCTCTCAGACGCAGACACATCCAGCATCGCCACTGAATCGCCAGATCGCGAAGTTGTTCAGGCAACCGGACAGATTGCCGATATTCGGCGCGACCCGTTGCGCGATATCAACGGCATCGGCCCAATTTATGAACAAAAGCTGTTCAATGCAGGCATCTACACCTTTGCGGATTTGGCAGCGCTCACGCCAGCGCAGGTGCAAGAGATCATTCGTCCGGCCGCGTGGCAGCAGATTTTTCCCGCCCTGTGGATCGAGGAAGCGGCGCGGTTTGCTCAGGGCGTAGACATTCCCGCAGACACCGATCATGACCCGCTGCGCGACATCAATGGCATCGGCCCGGTGTATGAACAGAAGCTATTCGATGGTGGCATTTTCACCTTTGGGGATTTGGCCACTGCAACACCAGAGCAGTTGCAAACCCTGATTCAGCCGGAAAGCTGGCAGCGGTTTGATCCGGAGGCGTGGATTGCCGAAGCGCAGATGATTAGTGGGCGATCGCCCGCCTCCATCCCGGCAGAGGTACCCCGCGACCCGCTGTATGAAATTAATGGCATCGGCCCGGTTTACGAGCAGAAGCTGTTTGCGGCTGGAATTACCACCTTTGCAGCATTGGCGGAAGCCTCTGAGGCACAGATTCTAGACATCATTCAGCCCGCATCCTGGCAGCGCATTTTCCCCAATTTGTGGATTGAGGAAGCACGAGAGCGATCGCGCCAGCCAGACCAGTCCCAGCCAGACCAGACAGCTTCTAGCAAATCCGCTGAAACCCCTGCTGTTGAAACTACTCCCCAGGCAGAGCCGCCAGCCGCTAGCCCGTCTGCGAAGTCCTCTAGCAGCCCTACATCCAAGTTCACGTCATCCCGGAAAAAGCCGCCCAGCAAGCGGGGCAAACGCCGTTAAAGCGCCGTTATAAAGCATGGGCGATCGCCCTCACAGTCTGACAGACAATAGTCGCTCATAACATGCAATCACAACACGCAAGAGTTTGGGCGCATCAATGGGTTGCGGGTTGCAAATTGAGATTGCAACAAATTGAGATTGCAAATTGAACCTCTTGCGTGAATCGTTTGGCGGCGATGCCACCCAACGATTCACGCTCTTAGAAAAGCATTCATGCAAGCGATCTATTGAGGATTGCAAATTGAAGATTAGGAGATTGAAGCGTGAATGCAAAAACGCACGATTTTTCACAGGGAAGAATCGTGCGTTGGGTGATGAGTTTAAGTGGTGAAGTGGAATTGTGAAGTGAACCAGCGGTGAATGAATTCTAGAAGCTAGTTGGAATCTAGGAAAACTGCGTCAGGATATAAAGCAGCGCAAACAGGATGATCCAGATAATATCCACAAAGTGCCAGTAAATTTCCGCCATTTCAACGCCTGTGTGCTTGTGGTCGGAATAGTGACCCGCGCGGCGCGATCGCCACAACACGCCTAAAATTAGCACCAGCCCAATGAAGACGTGCAGCCCGTGAAAGCCCGTCATCAGGTAAAAGCAATTGGCAAAGATATTCGTCTTGAGGCCATAGCCCAGCGTTGCATACTCATAGGCCTGTCCTGCAAGGAAGACTGCGCCCATCAGCGCTGTGACAATGTACCACTTCCGCAGACCGTTCACGTCGTTTTTCTTGATAGCGACATCGCCCAGGTGAATCACAAAGCTGCTCGACACCAGAATGATGGTGTTGATCGTTGGCAGCAGCAGTTCCACCTCGGTTCCCTCCGGCGGCCAGTGGCTTGCGGCCCCGCGTACCATCAAGTAAGCGGCAAAAAATCCGCCAAACATCAGCGATTCGGAAATTAGGAACGTCAGCAGCCCCCAAACTCGCAAATCGGGATGCGCGTGGTCATGGGCCTGAGCCTCGGCAGTAATTTCGGGGGCGATCGCCGCTCCGGTGGGTGCAGTTGCGTCAGTCATGGTTGGGTGTTTGTCGAGAGTTCAGGTCAGTTGGGAGGGAAGAGGGAAGAGGGAAGAACGAAGAGGTCTTGTTTTGCGCTTTTCATTTTTAGTTTTTCGTTTTTCATTCTTCCCTCTTCCCCATCACTCTACCGCTAGGGCTTCCTCAGTCATGCCGTATTCATAGGGGCCGTGCGTCACTACGGGCAGCACTTCCCAGTTTTCGATGATGGGCGGCGAGGCGGTGGTCCACTCCAGGGTCAGCGCATTCCAGGGGTTGTCGCTGGCTTTGGGGCCGCGCGTCCAGCTCCACACCGCGTTGATGATAAAGGGTATCAGCGATGCTGCCAGCATAAACGCGCCAAACGTGCAGAGCTGGTTCAGCGCGGTGAACTGCGGGTCATACATAGCGACGCGGCGCGGCATTCCGTGCGTTCCCAGCGAGTGCATCGGCAAAAAGGTCAGGTTTGCCCCGATGAAGGTCATCAGGAAATGCACCTGCCCCAAGCGCTCGTTCATCATGCGGCCCGTCATTTTGGGGAACCAGTGATAGATTGCGGCGTAGAGTCCAAACACCGATCCACCAAACAGCACATAGTGGAAATGCGCCACGATGTAATACGTATCGTGGACGTGGATATCGAACGGTGCTGCACCCAGGGTGATGCCGCTAAGTCCGCCCAGCACAAACATGCCCAACAGCCCGACCGCAAACAGCATTGCCGTTGTGAAGCGGATCTTGCCGCCCCACAGCGTTGCCACCCAGCTAAAGATCTTGACCCCTGTGGGGACGGCCACAATCAGCGTAGAAATGGTGAAAAACAGGCGCATCCAGGGCGGCGTGCCGCTAGTGAACATGTGGTGTACCCAGACAAACAGGCCAACCAAGCAGATGGCAAGGCTGGAATAGGCGATCGCCTTGTAGCCAAAAATCGGCTTGCGGGCGTAGACCGGGATAATCTCCGACATGATGCCGAAAATTGGCAAAATCATCAAGTAAACCGCTGGATGCGAGTAGAACCAGAAGAGGTGCTGGTAAATGATGATGTTACCGCCTGCATCTGGCTTGAAAAACGACGTACCGAAGTTGATATCAAACAGTAGCAGGATTAGCCCCGCCGCCAGCACGGGTGTAGACACCAGCGCCAGCGCCGAAGTCGCCAAAATCGCCCAGCAAAACAGGGGCAGCTTGTCCCACGTCAGGCTGGGAACCCGCATCATGATGATGGTAACGATGAAGTTCACTGCGCCCATGATGGAGGACGTACCCACCAGCACGATTGCCATAATCCACATCGACTGGGCCACTGGAGCGGTGATTTCGCTGAGCGGCGGATAGGAAGTCCACCCCGCCTGTGCCCCACCAAAAAAGAAGCTGCCCAGCAGGAGCAAGCCAGCGGGCGGGTTGAGCCAGAAGGCGATCGCATTCAGGTTGGGAAATGCCATGTCCCGTGCGCCGATCATCAGCGGGACAAGATAGTTTCCGAAGCCCCCGATCGCCGCAGGCACAATCCACAGAAAGATCATAATCGTGCCGTGGTTGGTCAGCAGCGCGTTATAGAGGCTGGGATCGACGAAATCGGGATCGGGCGTGGCTAGCTCCATCCGCATACCCACAGCCATCAGACCGCCGATGAGATAGAACACAAACGCCGTCACTAGGTATTGAATGCCAATCACCTTGTGATCGATGTTGTAACCAAAGTAGTGATACCATTTCCAGGCTTTGTGAACCTGGGCGTGGTCGTGGTCTGCAACGAGCGCTGCGTCGTCGAGTGGAACTTGTGCTTGAGTCATACGCAGAGGGAATATACCAGTTTTTTTATGAAGACTTGGCGCGAAGAAGGAGTTCAGAATTAGAACAGCCGAATGAATGCTCTTGAACCGCGAAGCGGCGCGATCGCCCGCTAAGAGCGCGATCGCACTTGTGCAAGTACCTGTGAAAGCACTTGATCGCTCACGCCCATTTCCTGCGCGTAGGGCGAGAGATAGTCTCTATCCGAAAGTTCCGCCGGATTTACCGCCACGGTTTGCGATGGGTTTTGCTGCTGCGCCACGGCGTTTTGCTGGAGCCATTCGTCAAACTCTTCTGGCGTGTGAACAACCACCTGGGTTCTCATGCCGCCGTGGTAGCTGCCGCAGAGTTCCGCACAAACGACGGGATACGTGCCCACCTTGGTCGCAACGAATCGCAAGCCAGAGGATTGGCCCGGCAGCGCGTCTTGCTTCAGGCGAAACTGGGGCACCCAGAAGGAGTGGATCACGTCCTGAGCAGAGATGTTGAGCTGAATGTCTTTGCCAACGGGAATATGCAGTTCGCCCGTCATGATGCCGCTATTGGGATAGTTAAACAGCCAGGCATACTGCATTCCGGTAACGTTCACCACTAGGTCGGGCGTATGCCCTTCTTCAGCAGCGTTTGCGCCAAAACCATAGCGGGGAACTGGCGTGGCGGGCGGTTCTGTGCCTTCGGGCAGATCCGCTAGCAGATCGGCCGTGGCATCGGTGGCGATCGCCCCATCATCCGGAGCCTGCGCCATCATCGCGACAGAACCCTGCGGCACGGCGTGCATTTCGTGAGACGGCATCGCGTGCGACACTGCGCCGCCGATCATGCTATGCCCGACGTGGATACTGCCGGGGTCAAAGCCGCCCATTTCTTGAAACACCTGGACGCTGTAGACCCCTAGCCCGATGATCAGGATCGCCGGAATCGCCGTCCAGAAGGCTTCTAGCGGCAGGTTGCCCTCGATGGGAATGCCGTCGCCCTCGTCCCCCGGCGCACGGCGATAGCGAAAGCAAAACAGCAGAATTGCCCCAATCACCACCAAAAACAACGCGGTGGCGATCATCACCATCACATTAAAAAGCTGATCTACCAAAACCGCCGCTTCCGACGCTTGCTCTGGCAATAGACCGTGGTGCTGACCCACCCACAGGCTGACCAGGGTGATCAGAATGCCAGCGGTGAGCGTGAGAAGGGATGCTGGAATCTGTTTCATGAATCCTCAAAGTATGAGTCGCAGATGGGTTGGGTGAGGCTGGAGATGTAACGTTTTGTAGCGATCGCCCCCGCTAATCCCCGAACTCTCTCCCTGTAATACCATCCGAACTCTGGGGATCGCTGGAAACTTTCGATTTGCTTCAGATCCCGCAACGCCTGTGTTGAAATTTCATAACCTTTGCGGATGCCACCTTTTCGGACTGCCCAGCGCCATCTGCCCTAGCCGAGCTATCCCTGCTCCAGCCGCCACAGCATATCCTGCACTTGCAGCACGCGATGAGATTCGTGCTTCGCAGCAAACAGGTCGCGGGCGCGTTGCAAGTGGTTGGCGGCGGCTTGGGCGTTGTGCTGCTTGTAAAACACCATGCCCAGTCGATAGTGGGTTTCGGCATCGTCGGGATGGCTCTGAAGTGCCTGCTGATAGTGGGCGATCGCCGCTTCGGGAGTGCTGGGCACAGGGGACGATTTTGCCCGTTCCGGTTTGATCACAGGCTCAGGAGCGGGAGCGGCCACAAACTCGCTAATTAAGCTGGCGACTTTCTCCTTATGCCTCAGGCCGGGATAGAGGTTGCGCGTCATTGGAAAGCGATCGCCCGATTTCAGGTGCAGCACAATCCGTCCGGTCGATCGCGATTTGCCTGTGCCCTGCTCCACGTCTGCATAGGCCACTTGATGCAGCAGCAGCACCGATTCTTTTTGCCCAATTGCGCCCTGGCGGATATGGTGCAGTTTGCCGCTGGCTTTGTCTAGCGTGGCGTGGTTAATCTCGCACATGCCCAGCAGCCCGCCAATCCCCATTGCCGCAGTGATGCCGCCGATGAATAACATCGCTACTCGGTCGTCATTTTCGACGTAGAGCGAGGGCTGGGTGTTGTCCATGAAAAAAGCGTTGACTCGGTTGGCGATCGCCTCCTGACGACTCCAGCTTGACGACCTAGAACTGAGCGTGATGGATTGGCTCTTGGTTCGCAGAATCACGCTGTAGCGAACACTGCCGCGTCCACTCGATCGCCGCTTTACGACTGCCCCACGAATGCTGCTGGAAGGAATCGGGCGACGGGTAGACACTAGGAAATTGCTCTCCTCTAGCGTGCATTGGGCGCTGAGCGTTGAAACGCGCTGGCACGAAAAAATCGTGTGCCTGCCCAAAGGCATGATGCCCAGCCCGAGCAGCGCTATCGGAAAAAACGTGAGCCACAGCGACCAGCCGCGATCGCGCAGTTTTAGCCGCCCTGGGGTTTGCTCCACAATCTGCATAGTCCCGCTCCGCCGTCTGGCACTCTATCCATAGCCTCAGTGTGCCCATCAGCGACTCCGGAAACCGCGAAGCAGCCGCGAACGGAAACCATCAGAACTTCATCATGGCGTGGATGCAAGATTTCGCTGTCTAAAGCGCGTCCGGATCAATGCCAAGCTCGCGCAGCTTTGCCGCAAGCTGCTCGGCCCGCTGCTGTTCTTGGAGAGCGACTTCGGCAGGGGTGGGAACGAGCACACCGTCGGGGGTAAAAAAGCGCAGCCTGCGGTCCTGGATGCCGAGGAAAAGCTGGAGTTGTTCGCTCCACAGCCAGTTGCGATCGCCCGGTTGTAGGGGCTGATACTGTCCACCCACAAGCGTAAATCCGGCAAATTCCAGCGTTACTGGGTCAAACCAGAAATAATCAAACACTCGCAGCACGTCCTGATAAAGCTGCTTTTTCGCGCCGCGATCTTGCTGGGCTGTGCTGTTCGACAAAATTTCGATAATCACGTTGGGCGTTTTGCCGTCCTCTTCCCAAACAGTCCAGCTTTTGCGCGGGCGCTTTTCCGTATTCAGCACCACGAAGAAATCGGGGCCGCGAAAGTCGCGGGTCTTGATTTTGCTCGTACTGTAGTAAATCGTAAGATTGCCGCTGGCGTAATAGTCCGTGCGATCGCGCCACAGCCAGTTCAGGCACTCCAAAAACAGAATCATTTGCTGGAGATGAAGATCAGATTCCAAAGGCGGCTCGTCGCTGTCAAGATTACAGGGAGGCATCACGGGCAACTCGCGATCGCCCTCCTCCGAAAAGCGAGCTTCGGCAGGCTCCTCCAGCGCAGATTGCTCAGGCGACAATTGCACCGGGTCTGACGGATCAAGCTCTGGCGTATCTGGCGCGAGGAGTTCGGGTTCTGGCATCGGCAGCGTGCCCCCACGACGAGCGTCCAACTGCCTTCAGTTTAGTGGATTCGGTCGAGTGGACAGGGGGCGGGGTATTGGGGTGTCAGGATGTTGGAGTGTTCGCGAAGGGTGGTGACGAGAAAGGGCGATCGCTCGTCCCCCACCCTACGGTATTGTGAAAACAGGTCGCCTGACCCCTGAAACCTGACCCTTGATCCCTCATGACCGCCGTTTCGCCCAACGCCCACAAAAAAGCCCGCGCCCTCAAACCCGGCAGCCGTCGCCCCGCCAAGGAACTGTGTAGCGAGTGCGGCCTCTGCGATACGTACTATGTGCATTACGTGAAGGAAGCCTGCGCCTTTATCAACCAGCAGATTGCCGACCTAGAGCAGGAATTTCACGGGCGCAGCCGCGATCTGTCCCAAGAAAACGATGTGTACTTTGGGGTGCATCAAGACATGATGGCAGCCCGCAAGACCCAGCCCATCGAAGGGGCCCAGTGGACGGGCATCGTCAGCAGCATTGCCATTGAAATGCTGAACCGGGGGCTGGTGGAAGGGGTGGTCTGCGTGCAAAACACGGAGGAGGATCGGTTTCAGCCAAAGCCCGTGATCGCTACCACGCCCGAAGAAATCCTGGCGGCGCGGGTCAATAAGCCCACCCTGTCGCCCAACCTGTCGGTGCTGGAGTTGGTAGAGCAGTCGGGCATGAAGCGGCTGCTGGTGATTGGCGTGGGTTGCCAAATCCAGGCGCTACGGGCGGTGCAAGACAAGCTGGGGCTAGAGAAACTCTATGTGCTGGGAACGCCCTGTGTGGACAACGTGACCCGCGCTGGCTTGCAGAAATTTCTCGACACCACCAGCCGATCGCCCGATACGGTGGTCTATTACGAGTTCATGCAGGACTTCCGCGTGCATTTCAAGCACGAAGACGGCTCGACGGAGACGGTGCCGTTTTTTGGGCTGAAGACGAACGAACTGAAGGACGTGTTTGCGCCCTCCTGCATGACCTGTTTTGACTATGTAAACTCGCTGGCGGATTTGGTGGTGGGCTACATGGGCGCACCCTTCGGCTGGCAGTGGATCGTGGTGCGAAACGAGACGGGCGCGGAGATGCTGGATCTGGTGAAAGACCAGCTTGAGACGCAGCCTGTGATGTCCCAGGGCGATCGCCATCAAGCCGTGCAAAACAGCATCCCCGCCTACGACAAAGGCGTGACGCTGCCGATGTGGGCGGCCAAGCTAATGGGCGTGGTGATCGAAAAAATTGGCCCCAAAGGGCTGGAATATGCCCGCTTTTCCATCGACTCGCACTTCACCCGCAACTATCTCTACGTGAAGCGCAACTATCCCGACAAGCTAGAGCAACACGTCCCCGACTACGCCAAGCGCATCGTGGGGCAATACAAGCTGCCAGAATAGCGGAACGGCTGAGCGTTGCAGGGCTGCATCATTGCACTGCCTGTGGCTCAACCGTCCAATCAGCCGTCCAAACGGATAGGACTTACATCGTCCAAAACCCAGAAAACCTATCGCAAGTGCGTAGGAACCGGATACTGGCGGAGGTTTGTTGCGGGTTGCCCCTAATCCACCAACCCAAATCGACTAGCATCAATTAAATCGACTAAATCGACAGACCCAGCTTTAGCCCAAAGATGCCGTGGATCAGCAGCAGCGCCAGCGCTACGCTACCCAAGTAAGCGTGAACCGTGCGGAAGCCTTTGCCTTGAGAAAAGCCAAACGCAGCAATCAGCCCATTGACCGCCAGCATCCCTAGCGCCACCGAACCCGTCCAAAAGTGGGGGCTTTGCAAAATGGGCTGGTTTTGCATCACCAGCGACAGGATGCCGCCCGTATAGCCCATTGCGATGAACAGAAACATCAGTCCGGCAATTTTCTTGTGGTCCGTGCGCTTTTTTGCGGCCAGCGCGTCGTCGGTCGCCGTCAGCAAGCGGCCCTGCCAGCCCGTCACCGCTGCAAAACTGCCCATCACCAGCACCACAATGCCCATCATCGCGGGGTGCCCCCAATGCACAATCGGCTCTGGCACATTGAGATTGCGAAAGACATCAGCGATGGGGTCTAGCCATTCGCTCAAGCGAGTTGCAAACTCTGACATGGTGTTCTCCTTGCCCTTGGAATGGTTTCTTAAAAAATTGTTAAGCCTGCGCTTAAGCCTATTCTATAGCGGGAACTGGGCTGGACGAAGGGGAAAAGCGCGAGAATCCTGATACGGTATAAATCCTGATGCCCCCTATCCTGAGCAAGAAGCACTTCCACCGGAACTTTCTTCCATTGCTGCGGTCAAGAAGCCCACTCAGGATTGCAATCTGCTCGGTCTGCTCATTTACCCATGCGACTCAATCGGCTATTTTCCAGTCTTCGGACGCGAATTCTGGGTTGGTATATTTTGTTAGTGGCGGCTTCGATGCTGGTGTCGATTGTGGGAATCCGCCAAACGCTGCTGGCTCGCCTGTATGAGCGCATCGAGCAATCGCTAGAGCAAGAGGTGCTGGAGCTGCGCCAGCTCAAAACGGGGCTAAATCCTAGAACCAGCGAGCCGTTTGGGAACGATATTGATGCTCTGTTTCGGGTTTTCCTCAGCCGCAATATTCCCGCCGATAACGAGTTTTTGCTGACGTTTTTGGATGGCGAGTTTGATCGCTCCAGTCCCCGTGCTGTGCCCAAGGTTCTGGATTTATCTAGCCCGCTGGCTCAAGAGTTTGCAGAAATTGCCACACCCCGGCGGCGCTGGGTGACCCTGCCGGATGGGGAAATCATCATTTATCAGGCCGAACCGATTTTTCGGGAAGGTAGCCGGGGCGTGTTTGTCGTCGCGCATCTGCTCTCGGCTGAACTGAGGGGGATAGACGAGGCGATCGCCATCGTGATTCAGGTGATGCTGACGGTGCTGGGGCTGACGGCGGTGGTGGCTTGGTTCGTGGCACAGCGAGCGTTGGAGCCGCTCAACCTGTTGACCCAGGCCGCCAAGACCATGAGCGAGTCCGATTTAACTCAGCGTATTCCTGTGCATGGTGTAGACGAAATCAGTGAACTGACGCTGCGGTTCAATGAAATGCTAGATCGACTGCAGCTTGCCTTTGCCGCCCAGCGCGATTTCGTCAGCGACGCAGGACACGAACTGCGAACACCAATCACCATTATTCGCGGACATCTGGAACTGCTGAGCGACGACCCCACCGAGCAGCGCGAAACCATTGATCTAGTGACCGATGAGCTAGACCGCATGAGTCGCTTTGTGGATGACTTGCTGCTGCTGGCGAAGGCAGAGCAGCCCAATTTTTTGCGGATGGAAATGGTAGACGTGGCCGCTCTAGCGGAGGCGCTATTTGCCAAGGCAAAAGCCCTGGGCGATCGCCAGTGGCGACTAGAAAATCGTGCTAGGGGCTGGATTGTGGGCGATCGCCAACGGTTGACTCAGGCAGTGATGAATCTGGCCCAAAACGCTACCCAGCACACCCAGCTCAGCGACACCATCACCTTAGGCACAGCGCTCGATCGAGATAAAGTTCGCTTTTGGGTACGCGACACGGGCAAAGGCATTCCCCAAGCGGAACAGGCTCGCATTTTCGAGCGGTTTGCCCGTTCTAATACCAGCAGGCGACGCTCGGAAGGTGCGGGGCTGGGGCTGGCCATCGTGCGGGCGATCGCCCAGGCCCACGGCGGCACTGTCGAACTGGTCAGCCAACCCGATCAGGGCGCAACCTTTACGCTCGTCATCCCGGTTGATCCGCCCTAAAGCCGATGTCAATTTCTCTCCGCAGTGCTATCTGTGAGATTAGCTAAACGCTATGCCAGTCCTTGACTGAGCCAGCAGATCAGTCATCCAAAATTGCCCATCTAAACTTCAAAGCGTTGCTGAACGCAGATATGAATCACCCTGATCCCCCGGACTCTTCTCCTAAGTCGGGAGAAGGGGAGCAAGAGTGGCTTAAAGTCCCTCCCCTCTCTGGAAGAGGGCTTAAGCTTTCGGCGTATCAGAACAGGGTAAGGGGGATCGGCAAAGTTGCACATTGCGATAATCCGAGAAATCGAAAAGCTCACGCCAACCCATTTCAGTCTGATCGAAGTCTGATTGAAATCTGATTGAAATTGGTCGTAAGGTGGAAGGGTTACAAAACTCCCAAACGTTCAAAGATGGGGCCCGTCGGCGATCGCGCGAGATTGCCCGCTGTTTTTTGCGGGCGCGTTCCTAAACGCCCCATAAGCCCACCATAAACCTCCGATAAACTTAACTAGCGGTTCAAAAAACCTGCCATACAATGAAGGTACTGGGAAGATACTGGCGAGGGTATTGTCGCAAGACCAATCCTACCCTCATTGCGGGAGGTGCTTATGCTCGTCATCCTCATGGAAGATCAACTGCTTCAGCCACAGCAGGTGTGTCAAAGCTGCCTGATGGCCGATCGCAGCGGTCAGCCCCGCTGGCAGCAGGGACGGCTGCGCTGCGGCCGCGCCCTGGAAAAGCCGTCGGAAAACCTGCCGGAGCAGTATGAGTGCCAGATGGGGTTCCGCATTGCTAATATTGAGCCGGCCTGAGCGATGTTCTTCAGAGTCGTAGTTATTTGAACATTTTTATTTGAACACTAGTTGTTTGATTTATTTGAACGCTTTTTTCTCTGGAAATTGATAGGTGAGCCACTTGCTGGTTTGCAGGTTTAGGTTCACCAGCAATTCGGCAAAGCGTACCCCTGCCGCCACTGGATCGACGCACGGTGCGCCCAGTTCCTCGCTTAGATAGTCTGCCATACCGCCCATGCCCGCGCAGCCCAGGATAATTGCCTCTGCGCCATCTTCGCTGAGCGCCAGTTCGCCCATGTGAACCAATTCTTCCATCACCGCGTCGGGGTTTGCTTCGCACGCCAGCACGGGCATATCCACGCAGCGGATCGAGGCGCAGCGCTCCATCAGTCCCGTCTTTTTCACGATCGCTTCGACCATGTGGTGGCTGCGGCGCAGCGTGGTGACGACTGACCAGCGGGGGGCGATCGCATTGGCCGCATACATCGACGCTTCGGCAATGCCAACCACAGGCCGGGTCGTCACTTCGCGCACCGCATCCAGCCCCGGATCGCCCCAGCAGGCCAGCACATAGCCGTCCGTCATCGCTTCAGTCCGCTGCACCTCTGCCAGCACATGGGGAATTGCCAGGTATTCGTCGTAGTAGCTCTCGATCGAGGCGGGACCGTGGGCGGGGCAGGTGGTGAGGACTTCTGTTTCTCCAGAAACGTTCGCCGTCGCAATCTGCTCGATGGAGTAGGTCATGTCGCGACTGGTGTTGGGGTTGATGACGTGGAGACGCATTGGAGAGCTTGGGGTTGGGGGGAGCGATGGCTAAAGATGGCCGAAGGCGTTGGGCAGGTAGTGTTGCAGAGTGAGAGTGTAGTGGGCGATCGCCACGGGATGACCCAGCCGGATAGTGCCGTCTGGGAGGCTGCAATCGGGGCCGCTGTTCTGGGCAGGAGAATCAGAAGACTCAACAGAGCGCGATCGCCCCGCCACCAACGCCACGTCAAATCGGCAGTTGCTCCCGGCCCATTCTGGATATTCTGCCAGAAACAACTCCGCCGCCTGCCACAGCTTTGCCTGCTTTTGCGGCGTGACGGCCAGCAGACCGCCCGCGTCCCATCCCGCGTTTCGCCGTGCCTTCACTTCGACAAAAGCTAGCGTAGCAGCCGCCCCAGAAGATTCTGGTAGCTGGGCAACCAAATCCAACTCACCCCAGCGACAGCGCCACCGCTGCTGCAAAATGGTTGCCCCCTGCTGAACAAGCCACCGCGCTACCAGCGTTTCGGCCAAGCGCCCAAACTCACCTGATGCCGAGATGCGGGGGTTTGGAACAGACTGAGGAGAGCGCTTGGGCATGAGGCATCAAAAAGTGAATCAGGGTGAATCAATAGGGATGAATCAAGGGGGGTGAATCAAGGGCAGAGATGGGCTGGGCGATCGCAGACTTTGGCAGGGATTCGGGTAGGATCAGTAAGGAAGAAGTCGTGTTGATTCTTGATTTTGGATTTGCGATTTTGGATTCGCAATTTTGGATTGCTAGTCAGGGGTCTGCGGGTCTTCCTGCAATTTCATCCATAGTGCCACTCCAGAGAATTGACATAACCTTCTGTAGGGCTTTCCTGCAATTAATTTCTGCAATCAACTTCTGCAATCAACATAGCTTACTGTGCAACTTGGGATGCCAGGTAGGATGCTGGGTCAGATGCTAGACAAAGGAATAATGTATGAAGTCTGGGCGCGGCTGGTGCGACGTGTCAATGGTGCTGAGCTTTGGCAATGTCTGCAAGCCTTGCTTTTGCCAGCCCGGCGGATGCTGGTGTGGAGCTTGGTGCTGGTGGGGGCGATCGCCCTACTGTCTCCGGTTCCTGCCCTAGCGCTCGACTATAACCGCGAAAACCTGGTCGATGCCGACTTTTCGGGGCGCGACCTCACCGACTCCAGCTTTACCAAAGCCAACCTCCGCAACGCCAACCTCAGCCACACGCAGCTACAGGGCGTTAGCTTCTTTGCGGCAAATCTGGAAGATGCCAACCTGGAAGCAGCTAACCTGACCAACGCCACCCTCGATTCGGCTCGCCTGGTGGAAGCTAACCTCAAAAACGCCATTCTGGAAGGTGCGTTTGCCTTTAACGCCCGATTTGAGGGCGCAATCATCGACGGGGCAGACTTTACCGATGTGCTGCTGCGGGAGGATATGCAGGACAAGCTCTGTGCGGTGGCTCAGGGCACGAATCCGGTTACAGGTCGCAACACCCGCGACACGCTGAATTGTTTTTAGCGCTTCCCGTAAGATTAAACGCTAAACCTCTTGCGTGAATCGTTGGGCGGCGGCGCTGCCCAACGATTCACGCTCTCAGAAAAGCATTTGTGCGAGAAGTCTACTCATTAAACACTAAGTAGTACAAAATACAATCTTGCACAAAAAAATCCCGTGCTTCATTCACACGGGATTGGGTCGATTAGTTAGCTAGCTGTCTATTTCTGTGCGATACCAGCCTTTTGCAAGGCCAGATTTGGGCTTACTCGCCAAGGGCGATCGCAAACGAGAGCGAACTCGTACCCGCTTGCTCTAGCTCCACCTGCACCGAGTAAGATTGCAGCGCTTCTACCTCCAGCAGTTCCAGGCTGACGGGGCCAGCATTGGCACGATGGGCAGTCTTTTCAACCTCGCTGCTTTGCAACTTCAGCCGTCCAGCGCAAGGCAGGTTCGCCACCAGGCGCAGGCTGCCCGATTCTAGCAGCATTGCCTGCAGAGTCAGCAAGCCAGCCGTGGTGTGCCACTCGCGCTCCAGCGTTGGCTGAGATGGGGAAACCGTCAGCACCAGCGTGTTCAAAATTTCCCGCGCCGCCACCAGCGACAGCAACATTTGCTGAGGCTGGGTCGCTGCATCATAGTGGTCGAGTACGCCTTCCAGCACCGGGGCCGAGGCTCCGGAGCGGGCTGGAGCCGCCATGACATAGCCAGCCAAGTGGTTCAGCGCATCTGATTCACCAGGAAACAGAGCTTCTACGGCTTGCACCAGCTTTCTGCCTTCTTGCAATGAGGATTGCAGGAGGGATTGGCACTGTTCCAGCAAGCGATTCAGCACGCCTTCGGGCATCGGCACGGGCAGGTTGAGTGCCTGCATTTGGGATGCCCAAACAGTTGCAGTCGCCAGCTCTGGCGCGAGGGCATCTTCATACTCTCGCACTTCGGTTTCCCAGGGATAGAGGGGCGGTCGGCGCTCGATTTCCTCCCGCAACCGATGTCTCAACAAAGCATAAAAACGGTCTTGCACAGCAAGTATCTCTCCTGAATGGGATAATGGTGTGTCTTGAAAAGAAAAAACGTCCGACCCGGTCAAGTGGTTCAACAGCGTGTTGATCTCTTCCGAGTCGAGCAGATTATCGTGATTCGATTGCGGATGTGCTGCATCCAACGCATCACGTCCAGCGTCTGAGCTGGTTTCCCCTGATGGTGCAGCAGTCGATTGATCTAGCTGTTGTAGGAGCCAGGAAACAATATCCTCAGCTTCTGAGTCACTATTCATCCCCTGCTACCCCTGCTCCGGACACAACATTGTTACGAATTTCCCAGGCCAGTTCTAGCAATTTAGACCATTGTTTTTGCACTTGGGTTGCCGTGCAGCCAAGAGATTGGGCGATCGCCCCGTCGGGTCTACCCTGCTGTTTGAGTTTTAGCATCTCTTGCTGGGTTGTGCTGAGGCGGCTGAGCAGTTCGTCCCACTGCTGCGGCGTTAGCCCCAGATTTCGCTCCAGGTCTGCCTCTAGCCATTGATGCACCAGTTCCCAGTGATGCGACATGGCAAAGCGAATCAGGTGATACTTGAACCGCTGCTGCAAATAGTCGCGCTGGCGGGGCGTAAGTCCCAGAATTTTTTCGATTTCCTGCGTCGGCAAATCCTGGAGCCGTAGCGTGAAATAGTCGGCACAGTCCTTTTGCTGGCGCTCTTCCAAATAGCTGAGCAGTTCTGCCACCACAGTATGCCGCAGAGAGTCTTCTTCCACCTCTGGCTCTTGGGCGACCATCTGCTCTCTTACTTGCTGCATGGGTGCGCCGCTGCGGGATTGGTCGGTTTCGCCCGTTGCGCCCTCGGCGGCCTGCTCCATGTCCACCATCGTTTCAGGCGGCTGCTGCTGCGAAAAGGTCTGCGCCCGCAGAATGATCAACTGCTGACTGCGGCGACCCGGCAGCGGAATCCGCCGCTTGCCATAACGCTCGGTAAAGGCCATATATTCCGCCAGATCCAGCGCGGTACGCGGGCTGTAGCTAGGGGCAAGCTGATTCTCACGTCGGAAGGCGTTGATGGCTTCGATGTAAAAGATTTGCAGAAAATCTTCGATCAGCCCTAGTCGCGCCTGATAGCTGGACTGCACCTGGGGCGGCGTGATGTAGCGATAGACCACGGCGCTGAGGGTGCTATGCAAGTCAACCCGACCCCGGCGCGACCCAAGCTGGTAATATTTCAAACACTGCTTAAGTCGGTGACGGGCAAGGGCAACCGACCAGGCATCGACCTCTCCAGACGACTGAATGCGCTTGCTTTCTGAACAAATGCGGGCGACCTCTCCGGTAATGCGGGATGCCACGTCGCGGCAGTTTTGCTCAGACGCACGGGTGCATTGCTTCAGCTCGTTAAAAACCAGGTTAAAAATAGCCTCCACGCCTTGGGTGCTCTCTCCCTGATGGATGTAGATCGTTACAACGTTAACACACCCCTACGGAGTGGCAAGGGTGGGGTAGTGCAGCCCCAGTCTGTGGCAGACTGGCGTTCTCGATCAACAGCCTGATTCAAGTCAAGTCAGCAAGCCTACGGGTTGCTGGAGGGCGCTATTGTAGCGCTCCGAGGGAAACAGCCGTTGCTTCAGCAAGCTTTGCTTTACCGCTCTGCTTTACTAAAGCCGCCGGCTAAAGCCGCTACCTAAAGCCACCAACTAAAGTTGCCACCTTTAGGAGTGATTCAGCGGCGATCGCCCGCCGTCCGTACAAAACCTGTACAAAAAGCATCTGTACGGAAACATCAGGCGGGCAAGCTAGACTCGTAAACGAGCTTCTGAACTAGACTGATGAGGATGATAGCCCAAAGCACACAGAGCGTCGTCAGTACTCAACGTCACGCAACACACAACGCCATTAGCAAACGGTATGACTCTGGATCAGCAGCTTCAAGACCTCGTTCAAAATGCTCCCCAAGACGGTGCAACGCCCGCAGCAGTGGCAACGATCGCCCCTGCTCTCAGGGAGATTGCTCAACAGCTTCGCCACCTCCAATATTACATATTACAAACCCTTGAGCAGCAATGGGTGATGACGACTTTAAACCATCGCAGCCAGACCAATGCTCAAAAAAACGTCGTCTACGCCTTCGCCAGCCTAAAGGACGCAACGGCGAATCCGCTGGCAAAAGATCCCCAGATTATGGCGTTTCCAATGCCCGTCACGCACATCCTGTTTCAACTGGTAGCGATGACTAGCGTGGACAGCATTATCTTTTTTGAAGTGCCGGGGAATCTGAATACGGGCACTGAGGTCACTCGTGCCAACCTGCAAGCGCTGATTCAGGCGTTTTTGCAGCAGTCTCAGGGCAAAGCGCAAGTGCCGCCTGATATTGCATAGGCTTCGACTGCTAACACGGCTTGCCCAAAATCCGTCATATGCAGATAGCAAGCCGTGCTTTGTAGTTTATTTGCAGCGTATCGGTTCGCAGCGTATCGGTTCGCAGCGTATCGGTTCGCAGCGTATCGGTTCACAGCTTATTGGTTCGCAGCTTATTAGCTTACGGCTTATTGGTTTGCGGTTCATTGCTGTTGGCCTTTGGGAGACTGTGGGGAACTATAAAATGTAGATGAAGCAGGCTGGATGTCCGCTGTCCGCATGTTCTGCTTGAGCAGCTTGTTTTTTACTCTCCGCGCAGGCCTATGAATGCTCCCAGCAATGCCTTCAGGCGCGCCAACGACAGCTTCCGAAAAGCCGACCATGCAAGCTGGCATCGTCACCAGAGTCGCCTGCATATTTTGCGATCGCAGCTTGGGTTTACCGAAACGTCTCCTTCTCGCCCCAAGTCTTGCCTGGGCTGCGAACATTATCACGGGGTTGCCTATGGCTATGGCGATCGCCGTCAAATGCTGATCTGCGGGTTTCATCCTTTTGGCTGGGAAGGTGAACTTTGTCCCGATTGGAGCGAAGGCCTGTAGGACTCTTTTAAAGAGCTTTTCTAAAGAGCTTTTCTAAAGAACGCTTCTAGAGAGCTTTTTTACTTCTAGAGAGCTTTTTTAAACAAAAGGCAAGCGGCGATGCCGTTGGTTCTAATCATCAACAAAATGACCGTCAAGATTGATATAAATCTATGGCTATTTCTTTTTTTATCGAATATTTTCGATGATTTACCACGGCAGCCTTGCCCCTACAGTGGATACCATGCAAGAGGCTCGTGGATTTTTTTGTAAAACTTGTGGAATTTACTGCGCTGAATAGATTGCGCTCAGCTTGCATGACTTTGAAGACTCATCGGGCACGATTGGCCCTGATTCCTGTGGTTGCATTGGCTCTGCTGCTGGGCGTGTGGAGCCTGTTTCCGACCGTGGCGATCGCCCGCACCGCCCCCCGTTCTGAACCGCTGTCGATCCAGCCCTACATCGATCGGGTGGTCGATCGCGTAACCGAATTTACCCTCGACAATGGCATGAAATTCATCGTGCTAGAGCGGCATCAGGCTCCGGTAATTTCGTTCATGACCTATGTAAATGTGGGAGCGGCCTACGAAGCCGCAGGCAAAACCGGAGCCGCCCATTTCCTGGAGCATCTGGCATTTAAGGGCACAACCCGCCTGGGCACCAGCGACTACGCCGCTGAACGGCCGCTGCTAGCTCGACTGGATCGGCTATTTGACCGCATCCAGGCGGCCAAGGCCGCAGGGCAGACGGGTCGCGCCGCAGAGCTACAGGAAGAGTTTGACCGAGTGCGATCGCAGGCCGCGCAATACGTCCGCCAAAACGAATATGGGCAGGTGGTGGAACGGGCAGGCGGCGTAGGGCTAAACGCGACCACCTCCGCGGACGCAACGCGCTACTTCTACAGCTTTCCGGCCAACAAGCTGGAACTATGGATGTCGCTAGAGTCCGACCGATTCCTTGATCCCGTCTTTCGTGAGTTTTACGAAGAAAAGGACGTAATCCTGGAAGAGCGGCGAATGCGGACGGACAACTCGCCCATCGGCAAGATGGTGGAAGCATTTCTAGAAGCGGGCTTTCCAGATCATCCCTACGGCCGCCCAATCATCGGCTACGAAGAAGATATTCGCAACCTGACCCGCCGAGATATTCAGGACTTTTTCGACACCTATTACACGCCAGACCGCATCACAATAGCGGTGGTGGGCGACGTTGATCCCGCCGAGGTGAAGCGGTTGGCAGAGATTTACTTTGGTCGCTTCCGCACTCGCAGCCGCGCCCCAAACATTACGGCTCCTCCGCCAAACCAGACCGGGCCGCGAGAAGTGGTGCTGCGACAGAAGACGGAACCCTGGTATTTGGTCGGCTATCAGCGCCCTGCCAGCGACGATGCCGACAATGCCACTTATCAGATTTTAGCCTCTGTGCTGACGGGCGGCCGCACCTCCCGACTCTACAAATCGCTGGTGGAAACGGGCATCTCGCTGAGTACGGATGTGGCAAATGGCTTTCCGGGCGATCGCTATTCCAACATGATGCTATTTTTCGCCCAAACCGCACCGGGACACACCATTGACGAAATCGCCACCATCCTCAACGCTGAGCTAGAGCGGCTGAAGACGGAGCCAGTCGCGCCCGCAGAACTAGAGCGGGTGAAGACCCAGGCGCGGGCAGGAATGCTGCAACTGCTGGCATCGAATCGGGGCATGGCTAGCCTGTTGCCGGAATATGAAGCAAATACTGGAGACTGGCGCAATTTATTTGAAGACCTGAAGGCGTTTGAATCGGTGACGGCAGAAGACGTGCAGCGGGTCGCCCAGTCGCTATTTGTGCCGCAAAAGCTGACGATTGGTAAGCTGCTGCCGGAGGAGTAGGGGGTAGGGGTTGAATGTGCAGCGCCAGGGCAGGAAAGATTTAGAGATTTAGAAGGCATGAGGAAAGTGTGGATGACGGCTTTGCAATCGAACTGGCGGCTCGGCTTGCGCTCGAAATGGCTACGGCGATTGGCATGGGGGGCGATCGCCCCGCTGCTGCTGCTGGGGCTATGGCTCACCCCTGACCCAGTGCGGGCAGCGCCTGCGGTGCCCTACGACCAGCTCACCTTTCCGCCGCTGCCACCTGTGCAACTGCCGGAATACACCCAGTTTCAGCTAGACAACGGGCTGATGGTGTATCTGGTCGAAGACCACGAATTGCCCCTGGTGAGCGGCACGGCCATCTTTCGCGTCGGGAGCCGCTGGGAGCCAGCCGACAAGGTGGGGCTGAGCGGCATTACGGGCGAGGTGATGCGGAGTGGTGGCACGCTCCAACACTCGCCCGACGACCTGAACGCCCTGCTGGAAAGCCGCGCCGCCTACGTGGAAACCGGCATCAGCAATGCGTCGGGCAATGCCAGCTTCTATTCTCTCAGCGAAGACCTGCCAGAGGTGTTTGGGCTGTTTGCCGAGGTGATTCGCCAGCCCGCCTTTGCACCTGACAAGTTTGCGCTGGTGAAAAACCAGCGACGCGGCTTCATTGCCCGCCGCAATGATGACCCCGATGACATTGCCCGCCGCGAATTTTTTAAGCTCATCTACGGCCCGCAGAGTCCCTACGCCCGCACGACAGAATACGCCACCCTCGACCGCATTCAGCGCGAAGATGCGATCGCCTACCATCGCACCTACTTCCATCCCAACAATATGCTGCTGGGCATCGTGGGCGACTTTGACAGTGCCGAAATGCGATCGCTCATCGAAGCCCAGTTTGGCGATTGGGAGCGCAACCCAGCGTTGGACAATTCCGACCTCAATCCCCTGCCCGCGGTGGCCCAGGCGCAACCGGGCGGCATTTTCCTAGTCGATCGGCCCCAGTTGACTCAGAGCAGCGTACTAATCGGACATCTGGGCGGCAAATTGAGCGATCCCGACTATGCCCCTATGACTGTGCTGAACGACGTGCTAAATGGCTTTGGCGGGCGGCTGGTGAACGAAGTGCGATCGCGCCAAGGACTCGCCTACGTGGTCTATGCCTACTGGTCGCCTCAGTTTGACTATCCGGGCGTGTTTGTGGGCGGCGGCCAGACCCGCTCCGATGCCACCGTTCCCTTTATCCAGGCGCTCAAGACGGAAATCGAGCGAGTCCGCACAACGCCCGTGTCCGATGACGAGCTACAGCAGGCTAAGGACTCAGCCCTCAACGCCTTTGTGTTTAACTTTGAAACGCCGGGGCAAACGCTCTCTCGCCTGATGCGCTACGAATACTATGGCTATCCCAAGGACTTTATCTTCCAGTACCAGAGACAGGTCGAAGCCACCACCGCCGAAGACATACTCCGCGCCGCCCAGACCTATCTCCAGCCCGATAAGCTGGTGACGCTGGTGGTGGGCAATGCCGCTGCGATTCAGCCGCCGCTTTCGACCCTAGGGAGCAGCCCGCAGCCGATTGATATCACGATCCCGGAGTAGGAGAGACGGGAAAAATGAAGAACGAAGAACGAAAAATGAAAAACGAAACCTCTTCGTTCTTCGTTCTTCTCTCTTTCTCCCTTAGCTCTCCTTGTCCTGGGCGATCGCCCCGACAGTTCCTTGAACTGCCTGGATGTAGTCGGTAGGCGTGATCAGGATTTGCAGCCCGCGCATTCCGGCAGAGATGGTGATCGTGTCGAATAGCTCGATCAGTTCGTCTACGTAAACTGGGTAGTCTTTTTTGCAGGCGAGGGCCGTCACGCCGCCGCGAATGTAGCCCGTGAGCGGCTGCACCTCTTTGAGGGGAACTGTTTCAACCTTGCGGTTGCCGGAGAGGGCGGCCAGCGCCTTCAGGTTCAGGTGCATGTTGCCAGGAATGACTGCGAGAATTACGCCTGTGCGATCGCCCCTGGCAACCAGCGTTTTGAACACGCGCTCCGGCTCCAGCCCAATTTTTGCCGCCACGGACTCCGCCGCTAGGTCATCGGGGTTGACTTCGTATTCCAGCAGTTCATAGGCAATGCCCAGTTTATCCAGGGCGCGGGCGGCGTTCGTTTTCATATCCAGTGACTTCTCAGCCAACCCTCTTATGATACGAGTCATGTCGATTCTGGATTTTAGATTCGCGTTTGGATGATTAGTCCAAAAGTCCACCAGGGTAGTCTGCTGATTAGCGGGGCAGGTATGTCAGACTACTGGGACGGCACTGAATTTGACCACGACGCTGCACCCTGGGCAGAGTTTGAAGTAGCCTACGAAGGCGAAGTGGCGACGCTGCTGCTGCGAGTATCAGCCCAGCATGATGCACGCTAAGTTAATTCTGGTGGATGAGGCCTAGGTCAGCACGGGCAGCGCCAACCTCGACCCGCGCAGTGCGTTTCACAATGACGAACTCAACATTTCGGGGCGCTATCCGGCGCTGGCTCAAAACCTGGAGCAGTTCTTTATCGGGGCGATCGCCGATAGCCAGTGTCTCACCTATGCCGATTGGCAAAATCGCCCCTTGTTTGACCATCTCGCGGGACGGGTGGTGCTGCTGTTCAAAAATCTGCTGTAATCTGCTGTAATAAGTCGGGACTCGGGAACTTGGGGTCAGCCATATCGCTTCACAACACCGAGGCAAATTGGGGTTAAACCTTAGAGATTTAGCAGGCATGAGAGTTTGGCAGGGGCTATGGCTGGGCTGGCTGCTGGCAGGCGGACTGGCTGCTGGACTGGCAGTCGGACTGGCGGGGTGCGATCGCTCTGTGGCAGGCGCAGGCAGCCCGACGGGTTTATCGGCTTCATCAGCGCCACCCGCCCAAGACTTGTCCTCAGATGTGTCTCCAGACTTGCCCCCAGACTTGCCTCCAGAAGCGTCCCCAGACGTGCAGCATGACCAGCATGACGTGCAATATCGCGTAGAAGCGCTGCCCACGGCGGACGTGCATTGGGTGATGGTGCCGATTCGCACGTTTGAGGTTGTGCCTGCGATCGCCCAAGCGTTGCAGCCGCTGCCCCAGTTTGCCGCGCAGTCGGGAACCGTGGCCGCTATCAACGCGGGCTTTTTTGACCCGGTGAACGGACTCACCACTTCCTATGTAGTGCAAAACGGGCAACTCGTCGCCGACCCGCACCAAAACGATCGCCTCATGCAAAACCCCAACCTCGCGCCCTACCTGCCCAAAATCCTCAACCGCTCGGAGTTTCGCCGCTATCGCTGTGGGCAACCGGGGCAGGAACGCGACCACTATGCGATCGCCCTTCATGCCGAAGCCGTCCCGCTCGGCTGTACGCTGCAAGACGCGATCGGCGGCGGCCCGCGCCTGCTGCCAGACCTGACGCTCGAAGCCGAGGGCTTTGCCGACCCCGCCACGGGCCGCGATGCCATTGGCAGCACCCAGCCCAATGCCCGCTCTGCCGTCGGGATTTTGCCCAATGGAGACATTGTGCTAGCGATGGCCGCTCAGCGCCCCGACGCGCCGACCAGTTCTGGGCTGTCGCTGGCGGAGTTGTCGAACTTTCTGCGATCGCTCGGTGTGGTAGACGCAATGAACCTGGATGGCGGCAGTTCCGCTTCGCTGTACGTCAGCGGGAACACCGTCTTGGGTCGCGTCGATGCCCAGGGCAGCCCGATTCAGCGGCCGGTGAAGTCGGTGCTGGAGGTGCGCCGCAGACCCAGGGACTAGAGGGCGCTATTCCTCATCACGCCCCCATCACTCGCTGGTAGGTCTTTTGATACATTTCAACAATGTGATCCCCTGCGGTGATGGGCGGATATTTCGGCGGGTTCGTTTCGCTCTGGCAGGTGGGCAGGCATTCGACCAGCGCATGGTAGTTGATGTCGAAAAAGAAGGGAACGGAGTAGCGATCGCCCCCTGAACGGTTCACCACGCGATGGGGCGTGGACTGATAGTAGTCGTTGGTCCAGCGGGCCATCATGTCGCCGATGTTGATTACAAAGGTATCGGGAATCGGCTCGGCAGCAATCCAGTCGCCGCTGGCGGTTTTCACCTCTAGCCTGCCCGCCGCGTCTTGCAGCAGGATTGTGAGGCAGCCCCAGTCGGTATGAGCGCCGCAGCCCCAAGTGCGATCGTCTGCCTGTACGGGATGGGGCGGGTAGTGCAGCAGTCGCAAAATGGGCATGGGGTCGTCGGCCAGGGGATCAAAGTGATGCTCCTCCAGGTCGAGCGAGAGCGCCAGCCCTCGCATCAGTTGATAAGACAAATTCAGCATGGCAGCGAAATATTGCTCTACGACCTCGCGCCAGCCGGGGAGGTTGCGGGAATACAGGTTGGGGCCGTGGTTGGGCGTGTTTGCCTGCACCAACGGGTCGTCGGGGCCGCGATGCAGCCCGATATAAATGCTCTCCTTGAGATCCGGCGCGGCGTTGAGATCGAGCGTCTGGTGCTTCAAAGGCTCGTAGCCGCTAGAGATGGGAGAGTGCTGGATCGAAATCTCTAGCTTGTCTGCATCGGGCAGCGCAAAGAAGCGATGAGATTCGGCAAAGATCTGGTCAACTAGCGCAGCATCGATGCCGTGGTTGGCAATGTAGAAAAAGCCGACTTCGTGACTGGCTTTGCGGAGGTGGGCAGCGACGGCTTTGCGTTCTGCCCAATCGGGCGATCGCAGCCCGCCGATGTCAATCACTGGAATCGTGTGGATGGGGGAGAGAACAGAAGTGACCATCAGAGGTTTTGAGCGAAACAGTTGACCGTCAGCATAGCGGCGGGGCGATCGCCCGACTGTTTCGTTTGCGTCAGTTTAACCCTGCTTCAGGCGAGCTTTGGCTGTTTGCCAGAGGGCTTCGAGTTCTTCTAGGGAATAGTCGGCTAAAGGGCAAGGGTACTCCGTACCGCCTAACAGGGTGTTTGAAAAGGTATCGCCTGTAATGTTAAGCACTCAGAGATCCCCCCTAGCCCCCCTTAAAAAGGGGGGGAAACCGCCTTAAATCCTCCTTTTTAAGGGGGATTTAAGGGGGATCTTGCACGCTTTGCTACAAACAGTAGGGCTTTTCAAACATCCTCTAAAGGGCGATCGCTCTAGCTTAGATTTCCACAATTAAATTTCTGCAAAAGGATTCAGTACCGTTAAGTTCTCAACTCGCGCAAAGTCTGTGACATTTCTGATCACGAGTTGACTCGCTGTTTCGAGAGCAGAAGCGGCAATGATTGCGTCTGGTAAGGTAATCCGCGCACTTCGACGAATTTGGGCAGCGGTATCCAGAACTGATTCCGTCAAGTCTACACGCTTTAGGCTTTTCAAGGATGACCGAATTTGCTCGGCTTCGGATTCTGTCAGTGCGGGATAGCAGAGCAACTCAACCCAAGTTATTGGAGAATAAGCGGCGATCGCCCTGCCTGAAAAAATATCTTCAAACAGGGGTTCTAGCAAAGCTTCACCGTTGAAGTAATAGATGAAAATATTCGTGTCTAGCAAATAGGAATTAGCGGTTCCACTCATTTCGAATCTGTCGTTCAAATTCTAGCGGATCAACTCGTTTGGGCAAAAAGCCAAGTAGCTCTTTGAAATTGGGTGGCTGGACAGAGACAGATTCATCAGCAATCGGCTGTAGCACAATGACTATTTCTACCCGTCCTGGCTGTACGGACTCTGGCAGCGTCACTTCGATCTTGCGATCGCTGGTTACAGTCACACCCTGTCGAATCGTTTCCATAATGCCTGAGCGGTTAATTGTGATAGAACACTGCTTTGAGGCCTGCGACTTTATTGTAGGCGAATAGCAAGGAGGCGATCGCGCTTGGGTGGGTGGGCGATCGCCCAATAGGATTCCTCATCACTGGCGCTAGAGATCAGTATAATTGCAATAGTGTTCATGCGCTTGTCAGAGAGTGGGTTGCCCTGAAATCATAGCGTTGAGGTCATTATCTTAAGTCTTTTGAACTGAGCCATATTCATGGAAGTTATGGCACTTTTTAGTCGGTTGCTAAAGCTAAATACTGGAAACATACCCCTAGAAGACTTTTTACGGAGATGGTTGCTCACTTGCTAGAAAGCAATCAGGAGCTTCTGTTTTCATGGCTTAAGTATTTCCATGTATTCGATGAATACGATTATGAAAATGCAAGCGTTTCAACGCAGCTAACCTTTGCTTCACTAGAGCAGCACTCTACTGAAAGCCGACCTGATATTGTCATCGAACTGGTAAGCGCAACTAAGACAGACATTCTATTCATAGAAAGCAAGATAGCTTCCCAAGAAGGTGTAGATCAGCTTGAACGCTATGCTGAAATTCTGGATTCGCTGTCTGCCTATCGAAATAAAGCACTTCTGTACATTACAAGAGATTTTGACCCAAAAGATGAGCAAGGAATTTTCAAGCAAATTTCAACTTCTGGCGTGAAATTTAAGCAACTGCGGTGGTATGAGTTTTACCAATTTCTCACAACTCAAGAAAGCACTGAGCTAATTCAAGAAGTAATTTCGTTTATGCAGGAATATCGAATGACTCAGAGCAATCAATTCTCTTCTTTAGATGTATTATCGCTAGCAAACTTTCCGTCGGCGCTGAAGCTCATGGAAGCCACTCTATGGGGCGAAGTAAATGAAAAGTTTGCCCGTGTTTTGGATAATCATTTAAACATTGCGCTGCGAAAGCGTAAAGCACTAAATGAACTTCAAAAGTATGGCAGATATATCATCACAATTTGGATGCCTGATGGAAGATGGTGGTGCGGCTTGGGCTTTTTTGTGAAAACAGTAAACTCTGCCGAGTATCCATCTGTGCAGGTAAGGCTAGAAGTTAGCTCCAGATCTCCAAAGAGAGAAATAATTATCCCCGCAATGAGGGAGATTTGTAATCAGTTCAGCAATTGGCAAGGATATCGTCTAAATGAGCCAAACGCTTGGTCAGGTATTGTCAAAGAGAGAAGCTTGCGGGACTTTTTATCCCAAGAAGACCACGTAAAGGCAATTGAGGAATTTTTTCTAGAGTCGCTAGAAGATGTTGAAGGAATCAAAAAGCAATATCCACATCTGCCATGGCAAGGAGTGCAAGAACCTGAAGCCTTGGAATAGGATGTAAATTCATCAAGGACTCCTTTACAGATAGAGAGTTCAATGATGAGACTTTAGGTGAGCTTTTGCTTTTTGCCAGAGGGCTTCGAGTTCTTCTAGGGAATAGTCGGCTAAAGGGCGATCGCTCTCTTGCAAAATCGCCTCTTCTACTAAGGCAAAGCGCTGGATGAATCGCTGGTTGGTGCTGTGGAGGGCTTCGGCGGGGTCGAGGTCGTGCCAGCGAGCGAGGTTGACCAGCGTAAAGAACAGGTCGCCCAATTCGGCTTGCTGGTTGGCTTTGGGTTCCTGGGCGATCGCCTGCCGAAATTCTTCTAGCTCCTCGTGAAACTTGTCCCACACGCCGTCGATGCTGTCCCACTCGAACCCAGCTTTGGCCACTTTTTGGGAAATCTTAAGGGCTGCGGTGAGGGGCGGGAGCGATCGCCCGTAGCGTTCTAGCCGGGGGGTCAGCCGTTCAATCCCCGATGCCTTTTCTTCCTGGGCTTTGATTTGCTCCCAGTTCTGCACGACCTCGCCCGCGTCTGCCACCGTCACCTCGCCAAACACATGGGGATGGCGGCGAATCAGCTTTTGGGTGATCCCCTCTGCCACGTCCTTGAGCGAAAATTGCTGCGCCTCCGACGCGATCTGTGCTTGCAGCACCACTTGCAGCAGCAAATCGCCCAGTTCATCGGCGATCGCCTCCGGTTTTCCCTGGCGAATGGCATCTACCACTTCATAGGCTTCCTCGATCACGTAGGGAATCAGCGTCTCCGGCGTTTGGGCCAGATCCCACGGACAGCCGCCATCGGGCGATCGCAGCGCTGCCACCACGTCGATCAGTCGCTGCAACGCGGCAAGAGTGGGGTCGGGGCTGGCGGAGGGCGTTTGGGTCATATCTGGAAGGTTGGGGGGATGCAGTGCTTGAGGCATTAGACCTCCTGCATGAATCAGGAAGCGTGTGCCAGTTCGTAGTTGAGCAACCCTGCAATCAAGTTCAAGCGCAAGCCAAAGCGTCGTCTCCGGCTGCGATAGCGCCCTGAGAAGATGCGAAAGATCTTGAAGCGACGAATCACATGCTCTACTTTCACCCGCAGTCTCGCTAATGCCCGATTGTGTTGCTTCTCGTCCTCGGCTAACGGTTGGTTGCGCGGCTTTTGGGTGGGCGTACAAGCTCCAGCATGACGCTTGGCAAACCCTTGATACCCGCGGTCAGCTAAACATAACTGCGACGATACCCAGGGCAGGCGACTTCGTTTGAGCAGCTTGAAGTCATGCGTCTTGCCTTTGTCGATTGCAGTCGCAATCACCTGCCCGTTCTCAAAATCCACCAACAGTTGCGCCTTCAGGGTATGGCTCTTCTGCTTGCCACTGTAGTCACGTTTCTGTTTTTTTTGACGTTCAATTTCAACTTCACCTGCGTCTACGATAAACACTTTCCATTCCCATCCAGGCTGGTACCACTGCCGTTGGCTGGGCAAGCGAAACTTGCCGCACTTGATCAAGATGTCTTCCACTTTCCTGATGATGCGGTTGACACCGCAGAATCGCTTAAACTCTCCAGCAGACAGACTTTGCAAGGCTTGATAAGGCATGGCATTTCCTCCTTGGATTTAGTTCTGCCATGCGCCTACCCATCTTTGCAAGCTTTTATCCCTAACTGGCACATTCCCTCCCATTCATGCAGGAGGTCTACTGTGATGAACCGCAGGCATAGATGCACTCAAAATCAACTGACCTATCTTATAACTTTTCCTGTCTAGCTACTTAGAACTTGCTCAAGAGCTTGATATAAAAATTGGCTACAAAACTGCCTACAGAAATTGGCTACAAAAATTGACTCAGTAGTGCGCGAGTCGTGGCTCCGGTTTTTTCCCAGCTGAACTGGCGGGCGCGGGCCAGTCCAGCGGTGCGGAGGTGCGATCGCACGTCGGGTTCTGTCACCAAGCGCTGCATAGCATGGGCGATCGCCCCGGTATCTTCCGGGTTCACCAGCAGCGCCGCATCCCCCGCCACCTCTGGCATCGACGAGCGATTCGACGTGATGACGGGCGTACCGCAGGCCATCGCCTCCAGCACCGGAAAGCCAAACCCTTCCCACAGGCTGGGAAACAGAAGCGCGATCGCCCGATTTAGCACCTCGGGCAGGTCGGTGTAGGGCACGTAGTCCAAAAATTTCACCTGAGCCGCAATGCCCAGCGCTTCGGCGTGGGTGGACAGGTCGGGCGCAAAGCGGGGGTCGGTCGAACCCACCAGCCACAGTTCATAGTCCTGACAGCGGGGCAGCGCTGCAAACGCATCTAAAACGCGGTGCAGATTTTTGTAGGGATCTTGCCGCCCCAGATAGACAAAATAATTGCTGGTGGGTAAATCGAGCAAGCGAAAATGATCGGCATTGTAGGCCAGCGGAATAGGCGTAATCTTATCTGCTGAAATGTGGTAAAAAGCAACAATATCGTCCGCTGTCGCCTGCGAGTTGCAGACAATATGTAGCGCCTGATTTAGCACCAGCGGCACATAGTATTTGGCATAAATTGTGAGGGGCGATCGCCAGTTTGGAAACCGCAGCGGAATCAAGTCATGCACCATCACCACCGAGCGACACGGGTTCCAAATTGGGGCTTCGGGAAGCGGAGAAAACACGAGATTTGCCTTTAGGACTTGATAAATTTTGGGGAGTTGGGTTTGCGTCCAGCGCAGTCGCCTAAAGTGCCCTGCCTTGCCATGTTCTGCGCTCATTCCGGACGGAATTTCGTAGTAGGAAATGTCTCGCGTCTGGGTTTTAGAAATTTGATGCTGTGCTTCTAGGGAGGCTAAAAGCAGAGTGTTTTGAACTGCCAGATGGGGTGCAACATTGAGCGCATAGGTGGCTAATCCAGTAGGGCGATCGCCCACCACCGACAAACTCACAATCAGGTCAGCCGAATCAGAGATCGCCCCCATGCTCAGAGTCCAAATTGGAACACCCACCCGGCTCACATTCCTGCCAACATCCTACAAGACATCGATGCTCTGCGTTTCGATTGGATGTCCAACAGTGTCTCAAACAGCGAGATTCAGTCACATCAAAAGCGTAAGCGCTGGCTGAGGTTATATCCGCATTCTCTGTCAATTGTTCTTGTATCCAAAAGCCACTCAACTCGACTGCCGGAACGTCCAGTTGAGTGTCTTCTGTTGTATAAGCTAGTGGTTCAGAGACTGCATTATCCGTACCCAAATCCTCTGGTCGGCTATCTGAAGAGTTAGTTTGCCCCGACTGATTGCTGCACCAAATCAGCGAAAATAAACTGGGCAACCATAGGTTGATTCTATTTACGCTAGATAAAATTAGATTGAGATACAGCCTGGATCGACCCTGCCTTTGCAAGGAGGCTCCAAGCATCGCCTGAGGGAATCGCCACTGCCTTTGCAAGGATGCTCCGAGCATCATCTGAGGAAGTGGCATTGTAGGATAACTGTACATAAGATCAACCCCAAAAATAGCTAAGCGTCTGCAAAGATTATTAAACTTTTGCAGTTAGAGTTTTGCAGTTGAAGTGTCGAGGCTACGCAAATAGACTTGCAAAAAGTCATTTCCGTTTATTTGTGTCAGCTTGCTTCAGGATTGGATTCTGAAACGCAAGATCGGACTTGAATCTTCCCAGAAGTGTTGAATCTTGATGGTAAAACTTTACAAAAAGCACTCTCAAGAGGCGGATTATTGAGAATGGAAGCAATAAGTAGGTCATTACAGGCAGAATTATAGATCTTTTGTACTGGATTCAGCTATGAACTTGCCCTGCTAACATTGCGTTCAACACTTCTGGAATCTTCCCTCTAGAAATCAAATGCCAAACTCCGGGAGTAAGAGTCGTAACTCAATTCTCTCCCATCAAGAGACATACTTAGAGAATACTTTGAGGAAGGGGCGATCGCCTCACCCGCCTGCCTCATCCAGACGCATCATTTCTGAGTTTGATTAACGCTAGCTGCGGCTAAACGGGTATAGAAATCAACTAAAATTTATATTAGTAAAGCTATCGACTTCATCCTCTATGCTGACCGTTGCGCTGCCCAAAGGCGGGCTGCTAAAAGACAGTATTCAGCTTTTTCAAGCCATCGGGCTTGATTTCAGCGAGTTTCTCAACCCAGCCAATCGCCAGCTTGAAATCCTTGATAGCAGTGGGCGGGCGCACGGGCTGCTAGTTCGTAATTACGACGTGCCCGTTTATGTGGAATATGGACAAGCACACCTAGGCGTGATTGGTTACGACGTGTTGCGTGAAAAACAGCCCAAGGTTGCCCATCTGGTGGACTTGGGATTTGGGCAATGCCGCATGTCGGTCGCGGTCAAAGCGACCAGCCCCTATCGCTCAGCACTCGATCTGCCGCCCCACTGCCGAGTTGCGTCCAAGTTTGTGCGCTGCGCCCACGACTATTTTCAGAGCCTAGACTTACCCGTAGACATCGTGCCGCTCTATGGGTCTGTAGAGCTGGGGCCAATCACAGGGATGTCAGAGGCGATCGTGGACTTGGTGGCTACCGGGCGCACCCTCCAGGAAAACAACCTGATTGAAATCGATCGCCTGTTTGAAAGTACGGCCCGACTGATTGCCCATCCGCTCAGCTATCGGCTCAATCAAGACGGCGTGCAGGATATTGTGGAGCAACTGCGGACACACACTTCTCAAGTAGTCGCTGGCAAAGCCGTGGCTGAGGCTGCAATTAAAACTGTGGTTGAAACTCCGGCTTCTGCCTGAGCCTTGACTCGACCAAGATTGCAAGAATGGCGCTTATTCCGATTGCCGACCCAAAAGCGTAAAGTGTAAAAAAATATTTAGTTTTCCCGATAGACCCCATATACAGTTGAATTTTTTCGATCAGACAACTATATATAGTAGTTACGGGAATAGCTTTGGTCAGCAGTAGCGTCTTGAGGCGTGTTTTGCATACTTCTGATCAGCGAATTTGGGTGTTGTTTCCTAGGCTGAGTTTCTGCATTGTGCTGTCCTTTTGTCTGTAAAGACTGTGTAATGACTCGAAAATCTGCTCTGGGAGCGCGTCTAGATTGTTGAAAAAGAAGTTAGAACGCCAACAGTCGGTTATGCTGGTGAAGCTGTGGAGATGATTTCGATCGGACGCAATTTCGACTGAAGTCGATCTGGCTTTGATGTTCCGGGTTTGATTTGGATTTGATTTGGATTTGATCTGAGTTTACGCTACGGGTTTCGGTTACCACTCAGGTTTCAAGACTGTGGGCAGCGGTTCAAGCGCTGCTAGAGGTTGTTTGACATAAGTTGTTTGAACTGCTGATTCTTCAATGTTTCTAGCATTGAAGATCTGCTTTTTGTCGGCTTGTTTCATGCCGCAGGTCGAAGATCAGGGTGTCGCGTGCCTGCGTGGGCGCTGAGGTAGATTCGGCTTCATTGAAGCAGATTCAACCAGGTCTTTCAGGCAGTTCTTTCTGGCAAATCTTTCAGAACTAGACGCTGCTTTAGAGAGCGCTTTGTCTGGAGTGCGCTACCTGGGGTGCGCTACCTGGAATATGCTCCAGGGTTTTGCTCAACAAGCTGCTTTTCAAGTCCGGCGGCAACCATACCATTGCTTAAATTTCAACTAAATCTCAGCAAGGAGCCATTCTTATGACCTATCAAGATCAGCTTAGCCCTTGGGTTGTCTACAAGCTGCTGCCCACTATGCAGAATGCTCCCGTAGCGCGGTTTCGCTATCGCAACGATGCGGAATCTTATCTGAAGCTGGTGAGTCGCGTTTTGCCCCAAACTTCGTTTCTGATTTCCTTTGATGGGCCGATCCGTCCCGCGACAGAGCAGCCTGCTAAAGCTACTCCGACGACTGCTGCAAAGACGACTAAAAAAGCACGAACCACCCGCCGCAAAACGTCGCTAGCCTGATAGGTGGTCTTTCAAAGAAATTGCTGATCTTCCAAGCTGTCCTGAAGCAGACAGGCAGCTTGAAAGATGAGTGACGGATTCTGAACGCTCTACGGGCGAACGGCTTGGCGTTCTAAATAGGTCGTCACGCCGCTGCCCATTTGCACTAGGTTGGGGCCGATCTTTTTGCCCAAAAAGTCCTCCACGATGCCGCTGACCATGCCTGCCAGGAACGGCGGAACGTCCTTGAGCTTGCGGGGATCAATGATGAGTTCTCCCCGGCTTTCGATGACGGTCATCCCCTCGTTTTCAAAAAAGTGATTCGTGCCCAAGCAGCGTACTGCTTCGGTAAAGGCGTGGGTTTCGATTTGCCATTCAGTGGTGAAGCGATCGCCATGCCAGACGGCGTGTTCTGTCCAGGACAGCATCGACTCGTTCAAAAAGGCGCGGGCTGCGGTTGGGATATCGCCGCCTCCCTGCCACTCGTTGACGAATTTTATCCAGTCGCCATTTCCCTCGCGCGATCGCACCTGCACGCCTCGGATATTGGGCATATAGGGCACTAACTCCATGAGCTTGTCGCGGTAGGTGGAGTAGACCAGCGGGCGGGGAAACGGAACACGAGTATCGGCAGAGATGAGCATTGGCGGTGTCAGGAATTTACTATTTCCAGTTATAGAGGTTTTGGGTGCAAACCCGATGTATTTAGGACTGGGCCTGAAGTGGGCAATTCCGATCCCCCCTTCAGCCTAAAAAGGCCGAGGGGGGATGCAAGAGTTGCCTTATCGCGCCACTAGACGGTGGTTAGCTCGGCGGGCAGCCGCTTGAAGGCCAGCCGCTCGTGCTCCACATCGACGTAGATCGTGTTGCCGTCGGTGAATTCGCCGCGCAGGATGGCTTTGGCGATCGCCGTTTCCAGTTCGCGCTGGATGGCTCGCTTTAGCGGACGAGCGCCGTAGACCGGGTCGTAGCCCACATCGGCAAGGAAGTCGAGGGCTGCGTCGGAGAGGCGCAGCACCATCTTGCGGACTTCCAGACGTTGTTCCAGCCGGGCCACTTGCAGGCGCACGATGTTCCGCAGTTCCGACTTTTGCAGGCTGTGGAAGATGATGAATTCATCCACGCGGTTGAGGAATTCGGGACGGAAGTGCGATCGCATCGCCTCGATCACCCGACCCCGCATTTCGTCGTAGCGGCTGTTGTCGCCGGCCACGTCGAGGATGTATTGCGAGCCGATGTTGCTGGTCATGATGATGATGGTGTTTTTGAAATCCACCGTGCGTCCCTGAGAATCGGTAACGCGCCCATCATCGAGGATTTGCAGCATGACGTTGAACACGTCGGGATGGGCTTTTTCGATTTCGTCGAACAGCACCACGGCATAGGGGCGGCGACGAATTGCTTCGGTGAGTTGTCCGCCTTCGTCGTAGCCGACATAGCCCGGAGGCGCACCGATGAGCCTGGAAACGGCGTGTTTCTCCATATATTCCGACATGTCGATCCGCACCATTGCTTCTTCGCTGTCGAACAGGTAGCTGGCCAGGGCTTTAGCGAGTTCCGTCTTGCCCACGCCCGTCGGCCCCAGGAAGATGAAGCTGGCGATCGGGCGGTTGGGGTCGGAGAGTCCGGCGCGCGATCGCTGGATCGCGTCCGCCACAGCGGTCACGGCTTCGTCCTGCCCAATCACGCGGCGGTGCAGTTCGTCTTCTAGGTGCAGCAGCTTCTGCATTTCCGACTCCACCAGCTTGCTGACGGGAATGCCCGTCCACTTGGAGATAATTTCTGCAATATCGGACTCGGTGACTTCTTCCCGCAGCAGAGATTTGCCGCTGGTTTGGGTCTGCGTCAGGCGCGTTTCAGCATCAGCCAGTTCTTTTTGTAAACTAGCCAGCTTGCCATACTTCAACTCCGCAGCGCGGTTGAGGTCATAGTCGCGCTCAGCTTGCTGAATTTCGATGTTGACCTTTTCGATCTCTTGCTTAATGCGCTGGATATCCTGAATGATGCCTTTCTCCGCATCCCACTGAGCATTTAGCGCAGTTTGGGTTTCCTTGAGGTCAGCCAGTTCTTTTTCGAGCCGCTCTAGGCGATCGCGCGAGGCGGTGTCCGTTTCCTTTTGCAGCGACAGCTTTTCCATCTCAAGCTGCAAGATCTTGCGGTCTACCTCGTCCAGTTCCTCTGGCTTGGAGGTAATTTCCATCTTCAGCTTGGCGGCGGCTTCGTCCACCAAGTCGATCGCTTTATCGGGCAAGAAGCGGTCTGAAATGTAGCGGTTCGACAGCATGGCAGCCGCCACCAGCGCACTGTCGGAGATCTTCACGCCGTGGTGGTTTTCGTAGCGTTCGCGCAGACCCCGCAGGATCGAGACGGTATCTTCCACCGACGGCTGATCCACATACACCTGCTGGAATCGGCGCTCCAAGGCTGCATCTTTTTCGATGTACTTGCGGTATTCGTCCAGCGTGGTCGCGCCAATGCAGCGCAGTTCGCCCCGCGCCAGCATGGGCTTCAGCAGGTTGCCCGCATCCATCGCGCCCTGGGTTGCGCCCGCGCCGACGACGGTGTGGATCTCGTCGATAAACAGAATAATTTGCCCGTTGGAGTCGGTGACTTCCTTCAGCACCGCCTTCAGGCGTTCTTCAAACTCGCCGCGATATTTCGCGCCCGCAATCAGTGCGCCCATGTCCAGGGCAATCAGCTTGCGGTCTTTCAGCGATTCGGGTACGTCGCCCTTGACGATGCGCTGGGCCAGCCCTTCGGCGATCGCCGTTTTGCCCACGCCCGGTTCGCCAATCAGCACGGGGTTATTCTTTGTGCGGCGCGACAGGATTTGGATCGTGCGGCGAATTTCGTCGTCCCGCCCGATCACTGGGTCAAGCTTGCCCTGCTTGGCCGATTCGGTCAGGTCGCGTCCGTATTTTTCCAGCGCCTCGTATTTGCCTTCGGGGTTTTGGTCGGTCACTTTTTGGCTGCCTCGCACTTGTTCTACGGTTTGCTTGAGCTTGGCTTCGTCGAGCCGGATATCCTGGAACAGCGATCGCCCAAATCGGTCATCCTTGGGATAGGCCAGCAGCAGGTGTTCGACGGAAATAAAGTCGTCACCTAGCTCCTTGCGGGCGGCTTCGGCGCGATCTAGCAGCGTGTCGAGCGATCGCCCCAGATACACCGACGAACCGCCGCCGGATACCTTCGGCTGCCGCGCAATGTAGCTATCGGTAAACTCGCGCACCCGCTGCACATTTACGCCCGCCCGGTTGAAAATGCTGACGGCCAGCCCGTCTTGCTCTAGCAACGCCTTCATCAGGTGTTCGGTTTCAATCTGCTGCTGTTTGGACTGGCGGGCAATTTCCTGGGTGTTGACAATGGCTTCCCAGGCTTTTTCGGTGAATTTGTCAGGACTAGTCGGTTGCATAGCGTCGTTAGAAGTTGGGGGTTAGGGGTAAGAATTTTAGATTTTGGGATTTTGGATTTTGGGATTTTGGACGTTTAGGAGCCATCGGGTTTGAGCCGAAACCGAAAATCGAAAATCCAAAATCCGCTACCGGAATCCCTGAAGCGTGGGATCATACAGTCTGGCTAATCGTCCGGCTTACAGTCCGGCTTACAGTCCGGCTTACAGTCTGGCCAACCCGGTATATAAACTCATTCTACGGAGGGAGGGGCGATCGCCAGGATCGGGCTTCCCACCCCGCGCAATACGGTTTCCATTAATTTTTCTTAAAACAATGGGAAACGGGCAGACAAAGGCGGTTTGACGGGTTCACGCTTGAGAAATTGCCCCTGAGAAATGGGCATTCTGAAACAGGGCTGTCTGAAACAGGGCTGTCTGAAACAGGCATCGATGGTTTCGGGATTTGCCATTGGATACGGCTAATGAATACGGCTAATGAATACGGCTAGTACAGTAGCGAGCGCCGGGGTGCGCGGTAGGGCAAAGCAATGTTAATCGGCGGGCGGTATGAAACGATTCGAGAATTAGGGCGCGGGGGCTTTGGCAAGACGTATCTGGCCGAAGACACTTACCGTCGCAATAGCCCCAAGTGCGTGGTCAAAAAGATTCAGCCCCAGTCGAAGCTGCCGTCGGTGTTGGCTCCAGCGCGATCGCTCTTTGAAGCCGAGGTCGAGAAGCTGTATCTGATCGGCAAGCACGACCAGATTCCCAAACTTTACGACCATTTGGAGCAGGGTGGCGAGTTTTATCTGGTGCAAGAGCTGATCGACGGGCACGATTTGCGGCAGTCGCTCTTTTTGGGCGATCGCCGCGATGAGAAAGAAGTGCTGGGCTTTTTGCATGAGGTGCTAGAGATCCTCGCAGTGGCCCATGCCCAGAACGTCGTGCATCAAGACCTGAAGCCACAAAACCTGCTGCGCCGCTGGAGCGACAAAAAGCTAGTGCTGATCGACTTTGGCAATGTCAAGGTGATCCGCCATTTGATGGTGAATGCCGAGGGCAAGCCCTACTTTACGCAGACCGTTGGTACGGCGGGCTACGTGCCGCCCGAACAGTCTGCCGGACAGCCCATTCCTGCCAGCGACCTTTATGCGCTGGGAATGCTGGCAATTCAGGCGCTCACGGGCTATTCTCCCAAACAGCTTCCCCGCGATCCGGCGACAGGCGAAATCGCATGGCGGGACGAGGCGCGGGTCAGCGCTCAGCTTGCCGATGCGCTGGATGGCATGGTGCGTCAATCCGTCGAGCAGCGCTTCCAGTCCGTGGCCGAGGTGCTGGCGGCGCTGCCTGCACTGCCGACTGCAAAAACCCTCTCCCCAGAAGAACTCGCTAGCTTTTTGGGCGAGCCAGAACCGCCGCGCTATGAACTGGCGATCGCCCCCCAGTTTGACCTAGCACGAAACTTTTCTGAGGGGCTGGCGGCCGTCGTGCTAAAGAATCGCCTCGGCTACATCAGCACGTCTGGCGAAATTGCCATCCCGCTCAAAATCGAAGTCGATCCCATCGGCATCTACCGCGAAGGGGCCTACGAGTTCTCTGAGGGGCTAGCGCGAATCTCCGTTGGGCAGCGCTGGGGCTACATCAATGATCTGGGAAAACTGGCGATCGCCCCCCAGTTCGACAGCGCTGAAAACTTCGTCAACGGGCTGGCGCGGGTCGAGCAAAACCACCGCTACGGCTACATCGACACGCGGGGGCAATGGCTGATCAAGCCGCAGTTTGAGAGTGCCGCGCCCGCCTTCCGCGAAGGATTGGCGGGGGTGGAAATCGACCATCGCTACGGCTATATCAGCCCCGCCGGAAAAGTCATCATCCCGCCCCAGTTCGACAGCGCCGACGAGTTCTCCGAAGGGCTGGCCCGCGTCACGCTCCAGGGCAAATACGGCTTTATCGACAAAACGGGCGCACTGGTGATTCCTGCCGAGTTTGACGTGGCCCACACGTTTCAAAATGGGCTGGCGCGAGTCCGCATCGACGGGCGCTACGGCTACATCAACCCCGCAGGCGAACTCGTCATCCCCGCCCAGTTCGACGACACCTTTAGCTTCACCGATGGACTCGCCCTCGTGCGCCACGAAGACCGCTATGGCTATATTGCTCCAGAGGGCAAAGTCGTCATTCCGCTGAAGTTTGAAGATGCCTTTCCCTTTTCTGAAGGTCTGGCCGCCGTGAAGCTGGGCGGACTCTGGGGCTTTATCGATCTCCAGGGAACCTTCGTGGTTGAGCCGCAGTTTGCCGACGCTGGCTCCTTTCATGGCGATCGCGCTGCGGTCAAGCAAGGCGGGCGGTGGGGGTATTTGGGCAGGGCGTGAGGGAAGAGGAAAGAAGAAAGAAGAACGAAGAGGGAAGAAAAATGAAGAACGAAGCTTTTTCCTTTTTCGTTTTTCCTTCTTCATTTTTTCTGCTGTCACCCCGTCACGCCGTCGCACCCCTGAAGCCCTACATACACCAGCGCCAGCAGGCTCAGCAGCACCAAAATTTTCAGCCCTTTGGTAAATCGCCTAGGGAAACCTTTTGCCAATTTGCGAGTCGGAGGCATAAGTGTCGGAGGTATTACGTACAGCGCCGCCATGCAGTATGGGTCAATCTGTGCCTAACATTCTAGTGGGCAAGAACGAGCTTAGCTAGAGCAGACCAATCCTGATTCCCCGGAAACCCTCTCCCGAAATATCCCGAAATATCCCGAAATAGTCTATGGAACGTCGCACCTTTCTCGGACTGACTGCCGCCAGTGCTGCCAGCGCTGCCCTGCCTGCTTGTCGATCTGCCGAGCCGCCCGGCCCGCCTGCGGCAGGAGGCACTTTTCAACAGGTGGGAACCCTGAGCCAGCTTGCCCAGAGTGGCGATCGCCTCAATACCCAAGTGGGCACTGCCCCCATCACCCTGCTCAAAAATCCCGACAGCGGCGACCTCATGGCCGTCAGCCGGATCTGTCCCCATGCGGGATGCACCGTCGAATGGCGAGAGCAAACCGCCCTCTTTGCCTGCCCCTGCCACAATTCCCTCTTTTCGCCGACGGGCGGAGTCGTGCAGGGCCCTGCAAACCGGGCGCTGGCGACCTATCCTGTCAAGGTAGAGGGTGAGACGATTTTGGTACAGGGGTAAGACGAGTGGCAGAGGGTTGGAGTATTGAAGTGCCAGAAACGCAGTTGGACGATTTCTCGCGGGCGCAGCCCGCGAGAAATCGTCCAAAACCCAAAGAGCTTATCGCAAGTGCGTAAGTCCTGAAAGTGACAAAGTGACCGCGTTTTGAAATAATCCAATCCATCACCCTCATCCCCCTAGACACAGTTCAACCAACGGTCTAAATTCTCTAAATAACGTTTTGGCTGCAATGCGATGACTCAGACCGTCAAGCAGGTTGGCGAGGTGCAGGTGCGCCCAGTGCTATCGCCGGGCGACCAGGAGCTATTCCTGGATGTGCCGTCGGTGGTATATGCGGGCGATCGCCACTGGGTTCCGCCCCTCCGCAGCAGCATCGCCAAGTATTTCAAACCTGAGAATACCTTTTTTGAATACGGGCGCTTGCAGCAGTTCATCGCCACGCGCTTTGGGCCAAACGGCACGCAGCCCGTGGGGCGTGTGGTGGCTGCGGTGAACGATCGCCTGATTGCGCGAGAGGGCGAAAATATTGGATTGGTGGGCTTTTTTGAATGCATCGACGAAGCCGAAGTCGGCAAGGCCCTGCTCGACTCGGCCTGCGACTGGCTGCGGCAGCAGGGCATGAGCCAGGCGCGAGGCCCCATCGACCTATCAACCCACAACAACTGCCTATTTTTGGTAGACGGGTTCGACTCCATGCCCTATATGATGATGCCCTACAACCCGCGCCACTATCCCCGCCTGTTTGAGCAACACGGCTGGCAAAAAGCCAAAGATGCCTACGCCTATCTACTGGATCTCACAAAGCCCCTGCCCCCAGAGTTTGAGCGGGCACACCGCATTGCCTCAAAATCAGGCATCACCTTCCGCAACCTGCGACTCAAGGGCGATGAATTTATCGAAGACTGCACCGCAATTTATCACCTGTTCAACAAAGCTTTTGCCGACAACTGGAGTTCTACACCGCGCACGCTAGAGGAATTTCTGGAAGAGGCCAAATCGCTTCAGGATATTGCTGACCCTGACGTGTTCATCATTGCAGAATACGAGGGCGAAATGGTGGGCTTCTTTATGGCACTGCCCAACTACAGCCCCGTGCTGCAAAAGGTGAATGGCAAGCTAGACTGGCTGGGCATTCTGAAATTTCTCTGGTATCGCCGCAGCATCGATACGGGGCGCGTCGTGGCGATCTGCTCCCTGCCGGAATATATCCGCAAACTGGTGCCAATGGCATTGATTTATCTGGGGCGAGAGGGCGGTGTGACCAAGCGCAAACCTTACCGCGAAGCAGAACTCTCCTGGGTATATGAAGACAACATGCCATCACGTAAGATTATCGAAGCGACGGGCGCGAAGATTTACAAGACCTATCGCATTTACCAAAAGAGTTTGTGATGAGGGAATCAGGAGCGATGAGTCATAGACGGATGGGCTGGGCAAGGTTGACGGTTTTGGGGACGATCCTGGGGGCGATCGCCCTGGCATCTTGCCGAGATCCCCGAACCAGCGACGGAACGCCCCCTCCCGCCACGCCTGTTGCGCCCGCCTCACCTGATGTCCCCATATCCAGGCAGCCCGTTACCTGCAACACGACCAACTACTTTGCCGAAGTGCTGTGGGAAAACAACCAGCCCTTGATGTCGTTTTTGCAAAAGCCTAATCTAAACAACCTCAGCCGCGCACCGGGCGTAACAGTCACCAGCAATCCCGACGGCAGCACTACCTATGGATATAAAGGTGAAGCCATTTTCTACGCCCGCGTCTTTCCCGATGGCACCTGCTTTGTGCAATCCCTGACCAGTTCGGGGCAACTCCTCGTCGAAGAGTCCGGCAGAATTGCCGAGTTCACGCCCGCCCCGCCGCCCCCCGCGCCAACTCCCGCGCCGCCCGTCACCGTAGCTCCGGAGGAACCCAACCAGGACAACCTATCCATGACCTGCAACGGCACGGTGCAAGATCGCGTTGATTTCACCGCCTTCTACACTCGTGAAGCCGGGTTTAGCCGCGTCGAGTTTCGCCCCCGCACGTCCACCAACGTCCTCACCTCCAGCCTGTCCTACGTCGGCAAAAACGCCGCCGGAGAAACCATCTGGAAAGGCAATGTGGCCCAGATGGCAGACACTACGCTGGTTCACCTGTCGCCCTTTCCTGCCAAGCGCGGCGATCAGGTGTCGGTCAGCTACGACGGTCAATGGGGACGAGCGACCTGCCAATAGGAATTAGGGAGCAGGGTTTTGGATTTTAGATTGGGGATTTTGGATTGTGGATGTTGGATTGTGGAATCAGCCCAATCCCGCTGCCAAAGCCAAACGCCCCAATTTCCAAGCCTGTATCCTCGCCAAAATCCAAAATCCAAAATCCCACCATGCCTCGTCCGTTTCACGTTGCGTTTCCTGTCCAAGATCTATCTGCAACCCGTGTCTTTTATGAGGCTGTTTTGGGTTGTGCGGTAGGCAGAACCGATTCGCGATGGATTGACTTCAACTTGTTTGGGCATCAGGTGACGGCGCATTTAGTGGACGATGCCCCAGGGGTAATGGGCACCAATGCCACCAATCTAGTCGATAGCAAAGCAGTGCCCACCCAGCACTGGGGCGTGATTTTGGAGATGGATGAGTGGGAGGCGCTGGCAGAAAGGCTGCGATCGCACGGCGTGGCGTTCATCATTGAGCCGTATACTCGCTTCAAAGGCGAAGTGGGCGAACAGGCAACGATGTTTTTCCTCGACCCCAGCAGCAATGCGCTAGAGTTCAAGGCGTTTGCAGACGATGCAGCGATCTTTGCCACGTCGTAGCTTGGGAAATCCGTCATCCGTCATCGCTTATCCGTTATCCCTTAAAGGAAGGAGAGAGGGAGGGCGATCGCCCTCCCTCTCTCCCAATCATTACTCCCAATCATCACCCTGCTAGCGTGAGCCAGAGCCTCGATAAATGCGATCCTGCTGTTCTGGCGACAGGCGCGTGCGAGGAAACCAGTGCGCCCCGCGAGACGCGCCTGAGCTAGAAGTTTCTGACGCAGCAGGTGGGGCAGACGTTACGCCCTTAGATGCGCCATTACCCGCGCCAGTGCCGTTCGATGCGCCATTGCCGTTCAACGCGCCAGCACTACTACCGTCGCTGTTGCCCGAACTGCTGCTAGCGCTGTTGACATACCAGGTATTGCTGGTGTTGGTACTGCTGCTTTTGCTGCTGGCAGCGCTAGCCGCCGAACCTGCCGGAATCTCACAAGTGATCGGCGCATCCGTCAGCAAATCGGGATCTAGCTCGTCTTCCGGAAGCTGGGCATGGGGTGGAATGTAGGCGTGCTTTTCGGCATCGTAGGCCCACACCTCGCCGCGATCCATATCGTAGATCCAGGCGTAAATCTTGAGCGTGCCGTCGTATAGCTTGGAGTGAATCGACGGATAGGTTTTTAGGTTTTCGATCTGCGTCAGGACGTTTTCTGCAATCGTGGCGTTTAGCAGTTCCTCGCCCTCTAGGTGGGTGTAGTTTTCCTTGATCAGCAGACGAGTAGCCTCGGCGTGCTTTAGCCAGTTGTAGACCAAGGGCATCTTTTCCTCTAGCGTGTTCAGCTTGAGCAGCCCTTTCATCGCGCCGCAGTGAGAGTGCCCGCAAATCACGATATCGCGAATGCCCAGCGCTTCTACCGCATACTCGATCGACGCGCCCTCGCCGCCGTTGGTTGCGCCATAGGGCGGAATGATATTGCCTGCGTTGCGGATTACAAAAATCTCGCCCGGTTCAGCGTTGGTCAACAGTTCCGGTCCAACCCGCGAATCGGCACAGCAGACAATCAGCGCCATCGGATGCTGCCCTTGTGCCAATTCTTCGTAGAGGTCGATATGAGTGCAATAGAAGCTCTTTTTGAACTCACGCAGACCCTTAATTAATTCTTTCATGGCGAGATGCCTTGGGCGATGAAAATACGGGAAGAGGGGGTTAAAAGGCGCTTGCTTTGACCAACTTACTCTCTCTGACTAAATCTAATCTCTGAATCAATCTACAGAGAACGGGCAAAGTCGGTGCGTCTTAGCAAGCAATCTTTATTATCGAACAGCACGGCCCGTCTTAGTGTTTATGGATGCTAATCGGAGCAATAAGCAAGGGAGAGAAGTCGGCAGCCTAGACTAAACCCGCGCCAAAGCCCTGGCTCCTGCCCTTGTTTTCCTGAAATCGGCGGCAATTCTTCCTGCCAGCGTCTCTCACACTACAATGAGATGCAGCCTGCTGAAACGCAGTGCGATGCAGCCTGTAAACGCCCTCTGATTTAACTCGCAACACAACCCATGACCGCTGACACCCCGAATTCCTCCCTGAATCGTCTCAATCGTTTTGACTGGCGGCTGTGGAATCGCTTCGTGGCGATCGCCCAGCCCTACTGGTTTCCCACCGGGCGCGGCGGCTGGCAGTTTTTTGTGCTGCTAGGGCTATTGATTGTGTTTCTGTTTGCGCTATTGGCCACGGTGGTGGGCCTGCTCACGCTTGCGATCGAACGAGGCTTTCCCGAATTCATGGCAGAAACCGCAGGCGGCATGGTGTCTTTGGCAAATACGCTGTTCAGCCCGCCGATGGTGTTTGTGCTGACGGCGGGGCTGATTGTGCCCTGGATTGCGTTCTTTTTTGCGCGAGACAAGGTGCTACCGCGCTGGCAGCAGTGGACGTTTTTGGCGGCGCTGCTGCTGCTACTGCTGTGTGTCAGCGGCATGAACGTGGTGATCAGCTTTGTGGGCAATTTCTTCACCACGGCGCTGGCGGAAAAAGATGCGCCGACGTTCTGGCGATTTTTCATCGTGTATGCGGGCGTGTTTGCGATCGCCACTCCCTTTGTGGTGTTCTACCGCTATGTGCAAGACCTGCTGGGGCTGCGCTGGCGCGAGTGGATGACCAATAGCTTTTTGGGACAATACTTCAGCAATCGCGCCTATTACAACCTCAACTCAGACGACCTGATCGACAATCCCGACCAGCGCATCTCCCAAGACATCAACTCCTTCACAAGCTACAGCCTCAACTTCCTGCTGATCTTTCTGGGGTCAATCATCGACGTGATTTCCTTCACGGGCATCTTGCTGTCCAAGTCTGTCGGTCTGACCGTATTTCTGATTTTTTACGCCCTAGTGGGAACGGTCGTTGTGGCGCTGCTGGGGCGACGGCTGATTTCGCTCAATTTCAACCAGCTCAAAAAGGAAGCCGATTTTCGCTACGGGCTGGTGCATGTGCGCGACAATGCCGAATCGATTGCCTTCTACCAGGGCGAAGCGCAGGAGGCAGGGCAACTCCAGCGACGGTTTGTAGAGGTGCTGCGGAACTACCATTTCCTGATTGGCTGGCAGCGAACGATGGGCTTTTTTCGCACGCCCTACCGATATCTCACCTTCATTCTGCCGTCTGCGATTCTGGCTCCGATGCTGTTTCAAGACCAGATTCGATTTGGCGACATCAGCCAGGCCAACTTCGCCTTTTCCCAAATCTTTGAAGCCTTTGCCCTAGTCGTTTTGCAAATCAACCAGCTCAGCGAATTTGCGGCTGGCGTAAACCGTTTAGAAACCTTTACCGAGTCCCTCCAAGACAAGGTAGACAAGCCCCTGGAAGCAGGCGAAACTGCCATTGATACTGTGGAAGATTCTCAAATCTCGCTGGAGCATGTGACGCTGGTGACCCCCAAAAATCAGCGCCTCCTAGTCCGCGATTTGTCCGTCAAGCTGGAGCCAGGTCAGGGACTGGTGATCGTGGGCCACAGCGGCGCGGGCAAGAGTTCCATTTTGCGGGCGATCGCCGGATTGTGGAACCAGGGCACCGGTCGCATTGTCCGCCCCGACCTAGACGAAATGCTGTTTTTGCCCCAGCGGCCCTACATGGTGCTGGGCACGCTGCGCGACCAGTTGCTCTATCCCCATCCCGACGCACTCATTGACGAGGGGCAGTTGCGCTACGCCCTAGAACAGGTGAATCTGTCGGATTTGCCGGAGCGGGTCGGCGGCTTTGACGTGGAGCTAGACTGGGCCAACGTGCTGTCTTTGGGCGAACAGCAGCGCCTCGCCTTTGCCCGCCTGCTGCTGACCCGGCCGCGCTACGCCATTCTAGACGAGGCCACCAGCGCTCTGGATTTGGCAAACGAGCGCCGCCTCTACGACCAACTCCGCCAAAAAGACACCACCTACATCAGCGTTGGCCATCGCCCCAGCCTGCTGAAATATCACGACTACGTGCTGGAACTCACAGGCGACACCACTTGGCGGCTCACGCCCACGGCTGAATATCAGCCCGATGATTACGTTTTCGCCTGATTTCCCGATCAATTCGATTCAATTCGCTTCGATCTATATCTTCGATCTGTATCAATGCTTCGATGAATGGTTCTCGACCCTAACCTTACGCTCCCTGGCGACTCACCCGTCCTCGATCCGGTAGATGCGCTGCTGAGTCGCTTTACCCATTTTGGCGTGGAACTGGGGCTAGAGCGGATTTCGCGGCTGCTGGCGGCGCTGGGAAATCCCCAGCGACAAGTGCCCGTGCTGCACATCGCAGGCAGTAATGGCAAAGGATCTGTATGTGCCTATTTGTCTGCCGTGCTGATGCAGGCGGGCTATCGAGTGGGACGCTATACATCCCCCCATTTGGAACACTGGTGCGAACGGATCTGGCTCAACGGCGAGGATATCTCGGTGAACGCGCTGCACTCGCTTTTGGAAGAAGTCGTGGCCGCGATTGATCCCAACTACCCGTCGCCCACCCAGTTTGAAGTGGTCACTGCTGCGGCATGGCTATACTTTGCGCGACAGCAGGTCGATGTAGCGGTGATGGAAGTGGGGCTGGGCGGGCGGCTGGATGCCACCAATGTGTGCGATCGCCCCCTCGTCAGCCTCATCACCTCCCTCAGCCGCGAACACTGGCAGCGCCTCGGCCCCACCCTGGCCGACATCACCGGCGAAAAAGCCGGAATCCTGAAAGCTCGCTGTCCAGCGGCGATCGCCCCCCAGCCACCAGAAGCCGCCGCCGTGCTGCAAGCCCGTCTGCACGCGCTCCAGTGTCCTGCGATCTGGGTGCAGCCTGCGGTCGATCTGGGCAACGGCTGGGCCGAGTGGCAGTGGGATGGCGGGTTAGGTAGCGAGATAGGCAACGAGATAGGCAACGAGGTAGATAACGCCCCACGCCCCAAAGCCACCATCTCCTACCCGCTACCCCTCCCCGGCGCACACCAGCTCACCAACTCCGCCGTTGCCCTAGCTGCCTTGCAGCTGCTGCGGCTGCGGGGGTGGGCCATTTCGGATGCAGACATCGTGGCAGGCATGGCCAGGACGCAGTGGCGCGGCCGGATGCAGTGGATGGACTGGCAAGGGCATCGGCTGATGATCGACGGGGCGCACAATCCGGCTGGGGCGATCGCCCTCCGGCAGTATGTCGATCAGCAAATCGAGCAGGGCGATATTGCTCCGCAACGCTGGCGCGACCGCTGCTCGTCCCCCATCACCTGGGTCATCGGTATGATCGGCACGAAGGATCACGCGGACGTATTTCGGGCGCTGCTGCGGCCGGGCGATCGCCTCCATCTTGTCCCTGTTCCAGAGCATTCTCCCGTTGACCTGGAAAAGCTGGCCGCGCTGGCCACCGAGGCACAGCCGCAACTGGCGCGATCGCAACAGCATTCGGACGTATGGCCAGCACTGGAGGCGGCCTTCAGTGCCTCTGAAGAGTCTGCCCCTGGTGCTACACAATCGGGCGATGGCGCACCCTTGGTCGTGTTGTGTGGATCGCTGTATCTGATTGGGCATTTCCTGAAGCGCTGTCGGCTGACAAGCACCAAGAATCTTGCGTAATCTGGTTCATTTTTGGCGCAAGTGACATAGGATGTAAGCGCATAGAGAGCAGGCGATAGACAAACTCGTATAGAGCGTCCGCTTGGTTTATCAAAACGCTAAACAAGACCGTTTCATCTGAGAGTTGCGCTATGAGTAGGATTAAACATCGGGGAACCTCCGCCGCGACGCTGGTGTTTTTGCTATCGGCCGCGATCGCACCGTCCATCGCGGGGACTGCTGCCTGGAAGACAATGGGACTAGCGCCGGCCCTGGCTCAAAGCGGCACAACCGGATTTGCGCTGCCTGCCAGCGTTCCCAGCGGCACTCGTATCAATATCAACGGCTCCCCCAGCCTCAGCGCAATTAACCAGGCGTTCAAACAGCAGTTTGAATCCCGTTATCCAGGTACTCAGGTCAACCTTTCTGCCGACGGGGCCGAGGATGCGTTGCAGGCGGTGGATGCGGGCCGGGTAGATCTAGCGGCGATCGCCCGTCCGCTGACGGATGCCGAAAAAGCGCGAGGGCTGGTGGCGGTGCCTGCGGGACGGCGCAAAATTGCCTTTATCGTCGGCAGCAACAATCCGTTTAATGGCAGCCTCAGCGATGAAGCCGTGTCCCAAATTTACTGGGGCGATGTAACGGATTGGTCTGCTTTTGGCGGTGCGCCAGGAGCGATTCGCCCCATCGACCGACCCGAAGGCAGTGACCTGCGGCGGGCGATCGCCAGCTATGACAAATATCGAAGTCGTCCCTTTGGCAGTGGCGGCAGCGTGGTGCGGCTGAATCCAGACACCACCGATGAGCTAGTGCGGCAGTTGGGCAACGACGGCATTGGCTATGCGATCGCCGATGAGGTGCTGGGTCGCTCGGACGTTCGCGCTGTGCCGATGGACGACGTGTTGCCGTCTGACCCCCGCTATCCCTTCTCGCTGCCCGTGTTTTATGTCTACAAAGGGCCCCAGCCCAATGAGGCGGCCCAGGCGTTTCTGGGCTTTGCGACCGATGCCAATGTGCAGGCTGCGGTCAGCCCCGGTGCAAGTGGCGCACCTGTTGCCCCGCCCCCGGTCGCCGTTGCGCCGGCCTCACCCGCCGCGCCCGATGCCTCGCCCGTCGCGCCCGATGCCTCCCCAGTGCCCGATGCCTCGCCTGCGGAGCCTGCCGCAACGCCCGCGCCGGGTGAGCCTGTGCCTGGGGAAACGCCTGCGGGAACGGTTTCTCCTGCGCCAGAATCTCCGGCGGAGACTGCCGATGAGCCTGCGGAAGGCGGCAGTTTCCCCTGGTTCCTGCTGCTGGCTGTGCCGGTGCTGGGCGGGCTGCTGTGGTGGCTATTCCGCAAGCCCGAAGACGAAGCCCTGCTCGATTTGCCAGGTACGAGTCGGCTAGTGCTAACACCCCGCTCCTGCCGCGATGTCTATGCCTATTGGGAATTGTCGGAGGCGGATCGCGCATTGCTAGCAGAACAAGGCGGGCGCAATCTCCAGTTGCGGCTGTATGACGTGACGGGAAAAGACGCGAGCCGCGCCGACGAGCGCAATATGCAGCAGTTTGACTGCGACGAAAATACGCAAGATTTCCACATCCCGGTTGCCGAAGAAGCCGGAGACTACGTGGCTGAAGTCGGCTACCTGTCGAATGAGCGAGAGTGGCTGCCGTTGGCACGCTCGGCGGCGGTGCATGTACCTGCCTGCGTTCCGGGTGAAACCGAGGGCGGTTGGGCAGAGTCTGGCACTGGGTCGGGTACTGAGTCGGGCATTGCGATGGGTGCAGTGCCTCCGGTCGGCGTGCCAGCCCCGACTGCGCCGCCGATTGGGGCGATCGCCCCCAGCCGCATTATCCTGGTGCCCCGCGATGAGACCGATGCCTACGTGTATTGGGAAGTCTCGGAACAGCGGAAAGCAGCGGCGCGGCAAAACGGTGGCGAGGTGATGGCGCTGCATCTCTACGACGTGACCGAGCGCGAAGCGGGGGGTGTTCTGCGCCCTGTGCGCCAGTTCCAGTGCAACGAGGCCGTACCCGATTGCCACATCCCGATTCCGCAGCCCCATCGAGATTATCTGGTGGAACTGGGTTACGTGACGCGCGATCGCCGCTGGATCAAGCTAGCCCAGTCTGAACCTGTCCGAGTTCCCCCAGCGTCGGACGTGGTCACAGCGGAACAGGTGCTTGCGGCGGAACCTGACCCGCTCAGCAACTTAAACCTGAGCGACCTGGATCTGGACGACCTGGATCTGGACTTGTAGGATAACGCTGGCCACCGCGTGGTATCCTTAAAGCTTTGAAGAAGCTACCCGGACGAGAACCCACGGCGATTGTAGTTTCACAGTATAATCGCCGATATGGGTGAAGTTTTATTGACCTTGCCCGGTGAAGTTTTCAACTCACAAGTCCTCTACTTTAGAAAGCATCGAAGACGCAATCTGAGTAGACGGATGCCCATAGATCAACGCTGGGAGTCCTGCGCGTCTTGCGACGCAAGGCGCACAGGTTCTAGCGCGGCTCGAAGGTGTCCAACTGCTGAGATCAGCACGTCAGAAAAGCATTCTAAGGCTACTTTCACGAGGTAATCCTCACAACCCAACCATGAAACAAAAGCCGTGTGCGGAGCGGGGCATCTTGTCCCAAAACCAAACCACGCGGCGACACGCACACAATCAAGTCCCACGCCAGGGGAAGGAGACTCGAAATGACCCTAGATCAATCGCGGGCGATCGCCAGCAAGCCACTTGCAACAGCAATCGTTTCTGCCAACCCAACCTGTTTGTACCCCTGGGATACGGGACATGCCGTTGCCGAAGTGCAGGAACTCCTCTGCGCTCATGGCTATCGGGTTAAGGTGGATGGGGATTTTGGCTGGCTAACAGAAGAAGCAGTTCGCGCCTTCCAGCGCCGGCAAAATCTGCGGGTAGACGGGATCGTTGATCCAACAACCCTCGCCACCCTCAAGGCCACCCTCCAGCCCGGCTGTCGCACTCTGCGCCCTGGCCATTCTGGAGCCGATGTCTACGTATTGCAGAAAGTGCTGAATCGATTGGGCAATGCTTTGACCGTGGATGGCGTGTTTGGCGAAAAAACGGCTGAGGCGGCGATCGCCTTTCAAGCCCAAAACAGCCTCACCCCCAGCGGCACTGTCTGTCCCCGAACCTGGACGGCGCTCCACAAAGCGCTCAATCCTGACCCCCAAACTGCTCAGCCTGAGCAACCCAGGGTGAAAATGCATCGTCTGCGCCGTCTGGTGCCTGCTCTTGGGCGAGTTTAGCCGGCCGTCGCCATTGTCGAGTTGAGAGGTTTAATTATTTTGGATAGCCATAGTTGAGTGGGGCGCTTAATCAAGCGCCCCACTCTTGTTTTGTAGCGACTTTGTGTAGCGACTTTTGTAGCGTGTTCTGTAGCGATTTTGTGTAGCGACACTGAATTTTTAGCAATACAGATTAGCGATATAGGTCTTGCTGCGAAACAAAACTGCGAAACAAAACACAGTTACACACAAAACATGGTTACACAAAATAATTGCTGACCCGCAGCGCACCCCGGTTGGCATCGCTCGCGTCAAACTGCATTCCCGGCATCGCCACTAGAAAATCATTGCGGGGACTGAAGCCTGCCTTTGGGTCATTAAAAGTCAGATAGCGGGTGCCTCGATAGGTAAAGAACGTCGCCTCCAGCGCCCTCAGCGCTTGTTTGCCTCGCTGCTTCTGGTTTTTGTCGGCAAAGGCGAGCCGGGTGGCATCCAGCAGCGTTTTGGCGCGAATCCTGCCTGCGTTGAAGAGCTTCCTGGGCAGATCAGGAGTGGCAAGATTATCGTCAAAATCAAACTGAATGACATCGGCCGGCCCAAAGTTCAAAATGCGATCGGGTCTGCGAACTGGAGAGGTTTGCAGGGCTGCTCTGAGCGTTGCGCCTGCGAACACATGCACATCGGCCCCCAGCCCGCCGTCGTAGGTGTCTTGCCCCAGCCCGCCGACCAGCGTATCGTCGCCGTCGCCGCCAACCAGCAGGTCGTTGCCTGCCAATCCCCAAATTCGGTTATTCGCGGCGTTGCCTGTCAGGGTGTCGTCATTTTCAGTGCCGATAAATTCGATTTGCAGGGGTGTGCCGCCGCCTGTGCCGCCGCCTGTGCCGCCGTCCGTACCACTACCCGTACCGCCGCCTGTGCCGCCACCCGTGCCGCCGTCCGTTCCACCACCTGTGCCGCCACCCGTGCCGCCGCCCGTTCCACCACCTGTGCCGCCGCCTGTGCCACCCGCTTGAATTGTGATAGTCGCGGCTGCAAAGGCTGCGCTGAAGGGAGTAGAGCTGCCGTTTGTGCTGGTATTAGTGCGATCGCCATTCGATTTACCATCCGTCGTATCCCACCCTCGAAAGGTGAAATTCGACGTGCCATTAAATCCAGCATTTGGCTGAAACCGCACCCGCGTCTGGGTTTGCAGCACCAGTTGATAGAAATTCACCGATGCCCGCGCCGATGTCGTGTTGTCGCCCAAAAAGATGACATTGGGTTCTTCGTAGGGATCGATTGGTTCCGTGCCGCCCGGTGGTGTAACTCCTTCAAAGGCTGTGTAGTTTCGCAGCGGTCCAGACAGAATTTGATTGCCGTCGGCAAACAGCGTGTAGCGATTGCCCAGAATCGTCAGTCGGTAGTCGGCAACCTGATTGGTGTTAAAACTGACGGACTCTGCCGCCACAAACAGGTTGTTCGGCTCCCCGCCAGGATTGGGCGTGATGCCATCGCCCTGGGCAAAGATCTTGCCCGTTGAGCTATTAATCTGCTGAAAGCCCAGTTCAATCGCCTTGGTGTTGGTCTGGGTTGTCACGAGGATGCTGAAGCCGGCCCGGTTTTCGTTGCTGCGAGCCTCTGAAACGAAGTTAATGCTGAAGGCAACTGTAAATCCCTGGTCTGCATCCAGTTCTGGAAAACGGGAGTTGACCAGATTACCGCTGGTGTTTTTGTTGCCGTATCCAGCATAGGTCAAGTTTCGGATGCCTCCAGGAAAAGCAGAGTTCCCCAGCGTATTGAGATTCACGCCTCCAGCGATCAGTGATTCGGTCATGTCTCCCAAATTGCCAAAGGCTAGCCAGGGCTGGTCGGTAGGTTTGGTGCCCAATAGTCCGCTGTAAAGGGTTTAGGCTCCCAGGATGAGGGAAGAACTCTCGGAAACGGAGCCGAAATCAATCCAGGTAGTGCCGCCGTTGAGAGAATATTGCCAGGTGCCGTTGGTATTGTCTGCGCCTGTGATGGCGATGCCCGTGGGGTCTCCGTTGGCATCGGTGATCCCGCTGCCGACGAGTTCCGACAGGCTGATGCCGAGGTTGGCGGCTGGGGAAATATCAGCGGCGATCGCCCCCAGAGTGATGGCTCCTGAGGTGTCCAGCACGGGCGCAAGATTTGCCATAGAACTTTCTTATTTCCCCTAGTTTCCGACGTACTCGAGATCAGCGGTATGAACTACTACAAAGTGTCCAGTATGGCGACTGAAAGAGTAGCCGCCATACTGGAAAAACTACGCAGAGCTTACCCAAATCTTCTTTTCAACTAAACAGCAGTCAGTAAAAATTCCTACAACTTAATTCCAGCGATGCAGATCTATGGTGCAAATTCCGCTATGCAAAATAGGACGGCACTTGCAGCACATTTGCGCTAGCGTCGCTACCCAGAACGGTTCTCAAGTTGCCCTGAAATGCCACGACCATATCGTTTTTGGCATTAAACCCGCGAGCTGTATCATTGACTGCCAGATAGGATCTCTGTCCAAATTGAAAGAACACGGCCTGTTGGGTACCGAGCGGCTGGCTGCCTCGTTTGCGCGGGCTAACATCAGCATAGGCCTGGCGAATCGCGGCTTGCAGGTTTTTCGCCTGGATGCGCCCTGCGTTGAACAACCTGCGGGGACGGGCAGGGAAGCCGGAAACCGCAATTTCTAGGCGATCGCCCTCTCGAAAATTAGCACCCACAATCGTATCCATTTGCCGCAGCGTCGAGTTCTTTAACGCTTCTGGGAGCGAGCAGCCTGCAAATCGATAGATATCTGCCCCTTCACCACCTTCAAGGGTATCTTTGCCTAGACCGCCGACCAGCGTATCATTACCCGTCCCGCCAACTAAAACATCGTTGCCATTGTCGCCGCAGAGCAGATCATTGCCCTCGCCGCCAATCAAAGTATCATTGCCGTTGCCGCCTTTCAGTCGGTCATTGCCAAATAGCCCTTCTAGCCGGTCGTCGCCATCTAAACCTTGAAGAGTATTATTCCTCTCCGTGCCAATGATCACGTTGTTTGCGGCATCGCCAGAAACCAAATCATCAATACCAACGCTGGTGTCTGTGGTGTAGCAGCCACAGCAGATGCAGTCAGTCACGGGGATACGAACGAAACCATCATCTGGAATTGTTAAGATCACCGTCGCCGCCACCGCCGCCACCGCCGCGACCACCGCCACCGCCACCACCGCCGCCGCCAGCACCACCGCCAGCACCACCGCCGCCGCCAGCACCACCGCCGCCGCCAGCACCACCGCCGCCGCCAGCACCACCGCCAGCACCACCGCCCGATCCACTGCCAGAATCACCAGGCCCAGACACCGGACCACCACCAGAACCCACATCAGGATTGCTGGAACCAGGACTATCAGGATCTACAACAGGAGGGTCAACCGGGAAGACCGGGGGGTTGCCTTTGTTGTCATCTCTGTTGCCATTTTCGAGATCTACTACGTCTTCCATAAATTTATTGGTTGCTGATTATTGGTTGCTGAGGAGTTTACGCGATAGGATGCTCAGGGAAAACAGTCGCATTTTGGAGAACTTCTGTAATTACCCTGACTAATCTAATATGGCATTGCAGGTTTGAGGTTTTCACAAAGCGCTTCTCGTACTACGTGATCTTTAGAAGAAGTTATCACTGAACACTTCGGCAAATCTTTATTTGAAAATGCATAATGTGATTTGAAAATGCCTAATGTATGAGTTCTTGTTTTGCTTTGCGCTCAATAACACGCTGCATCCGGTGTTTACCGCCCTTTGCGAGGTGAGAGCTTTAGCTTTCTGACTTTTCCAAAAATCCTGTAGAAGCGGTTTAGGTGTAGTGCAGAGCGGATAACTGCTAATTCCTTAGTTTCCCGGCCGCACTGGCTCGTCAGACTGGCGCGGCGTGGGGCGATCGTCGGGGCTGGCGGGGGTTGTGATCACGCGATCGACTGCCAAGTTGAGCCGATAGCGCAGCCCCTCGCGGCCTCTAGACACCACGACAAATTCGTAATAGCCGCTCTGGGGAAGGGTTCCTGCCCAGCGGGTTGTTTCAGAGTCTTCCAGGATCGGCGGCACCTGGGCGCTGGGGGTCGGTGGGTAGATGGAAAACAGCGCCGCGCCAGAATTGGTTTCCAGGTCAAACCGGGCGGGCTGCTCGGCTTGCAGGTTGGCAATATAGACCCTGCCCTCCCCAGGTTTGAGGTTGCCGCTTACTGATTCGCCTAGCGATCCGGGTGAAAACTCAATGCGGCTGAGGGTTTTACCCGACTGCATCGCCGCCACCTGATCCGCCGCCATGCCCTGCCAGACTTGGCCGATGGGGGCGTTGATAAAATCCTGCCCACGCAGGTCGGGGAAGCGGTTGAAAAACTGTGCATCGGTCAGGTCATTGAGGGCGCGGCTGCTGACGTAGAGTTTGTTCACGGCATCTCGCCAGGCCGTGCGATCGCTCGTCGAATATTTCCCCAGTTTGCGCCGAGCCGTGCTGCTGAGTTCCTGCTCAAAGATATCCAGCCACTCAGTGGCGATCGCATCCCAGCGTTCTCGCCATTCTGCATCTGCCTCGCCTTTACCCAGGCTGCGGCCACCCAGTTCGGGATAGCGCTGGTGAAAGGTGCTATCGGTAATTTGCACCAGAAAGCCAGAGTCTACGCCCAAATCCTGCCGTCGTTGGGTGAGAGCTGCTTTGCGCTGGCGCTCCTCTGCCGAAAATTCTGGCTCTGGCGACGGGCTGACGGTTTCCACCACGTCCGGCGGCGACTCGCCCCCCGGCAGCAGCGATAGCCACACGTCGCGCGTCCCCCACACGGCCGCAGACACCCCTGCGGCGATCGCCACCGTTGCCAAAATCGGCCCCAGCCCAATGCCACCCAGGGGAGCCTTTGTTGCAGGCAAGCGGGGCGCAGGCGCAGGCACAGGAACCGCCGCCGTAGGCGCTGGGTTCGGCGGCGGCGAAACGGGCGGCTGGGGCGAAACGGCGTAGGTTGGCTGAGTCGAGGGCGGCGCGTAGGCGGCGGGTGGCAAGGTTCCTGGTGGGGGCAGCAGGCTGGGATTCGCTCCCGGCAGGGGTTGCAGGGCTTGCAGCACCTCAGCGGCGGTCTGGAAGCGATCGCGCGGCGAGTCGGCCAGCATTTTCATCAGCGTGCGGCTGAGCGTTGGACTCAGCTTGATCCCCTGCCGCCACGTACCCGCCGACAAATCGCCCAACTCCCCCGGTTCCTTGCCCGTCAGCAGCACCAGCACCGTCACCGCCAGCGCATACAAATCGCTGTGGGCATAGACCTGGCCGTGATCCATCTGCTCGTCTGGCGCATAGCCGACCTTGCCGACGCGGGTCGGCGTGGGGGCGCTGGGCGTATACTGCGAGGCGACGGACGCGGCGACCTGCTTTACGCCGCCAAAGTCGATCAGCACGGGCAGTTGATCGGCGGTTCGCAAAATCAGGTTATCCGGCGCAATGTCGCGATGCACCACGCCCAGGCTGTGGATATAGTGCAGCACGGGCAGCAGATCGCGCATCAGTTGCGTCACTTCCGCTTCCGAAAAGGTTTTTCCCTGGAGGCGGCGCTGATCTAGCAGTTGGCGATAGGTCGGCCCGTCCACATAGTCCTGCACCAAAAACAGACTGGGCTTGCCGTTGAACTGGGTGCGGCAGAGTTCCCGAAAGCGGGGAATCTGGGGGTGCTGAAGCTGATACAGCACGCCCGCTTCTCGCTGAAACAGTTCCTCTGCCTTTTGCAGGGCGTAGCTGCTCTGCACCTGGGGCGCAAACTCCTTCAGCACGCAGGATTCCCGAAAGCGGTTCTGGTCTTCTGCCAGGTACGTCCGCCCAAAGCCACCGTGCCCCAGCTCGCGCACAATCTTGTAGCGATCGCCCAATAATTCCTGCCCGCCCGCCGCAGCCGACAGTGCCTCTCCACACCGGTTGCAAAAGCGGCTGCCGGGGGTGTTGGCGTGGCCTTGGCTGCAATAGAGCGACATGGCGGAAAGGGTGGGGGGTTAGGGTTGCAAAATCCTGGAATGCTTGAGCAGTCGTTGAATTCCGAATAATTCCGATAATTCTGAACTGCAAGCTGACCTGGCTAAACCTAGCCTAGTCTAGCAAAGGGAGCCGGGAGGAACTGCAAGGGCCCCTGACCGATCGATAGGCGAATCTGCCCAGACTGATCTGCCCAAGCGAATCTGCCCAGGTAAATCGGCGGTTGCCTATTCGTGTTTTACTGGCATTTATGATTGGGTGTTTAATCCTTCTACAACCGTTTTTGCGAACGGTCTGGACGCTGGATCAACGGAATTTGGATCAACTGTGGGAACTGTTTTGCGCCTGCGATCGCCCTCTATAGCAATCAAGAAGTGGGGCAATCGAGACGTGGGGCAATCGGGATGTGGGGCAATCGGGGTGTGAGGGCGATGGGCTGAACCTATGACCAAGCTGATTATTCAAATTCCCTGCTACAACGAAGAAAAGACGCTGGGGCTCACGCTGTCGGAACTGCCGCGCCAAGTTCCGGGAGTAGACGTGGTGGAATGGCTGATTATTAACGACGGCAGCCGCGATCGCACGGTGGACGTGGCCAAAGCCTACGGGGTCGATCACATCGTCAACTTTTCGACCAATCAGGGCTTAGCCAAAGGTTTCATGGCAGGCTTAGAGGCTTGCCTCAGGGCTGGGGCCGATATTATCGTCAACACCGACGCAGACAATCAATATTGCGCCGAAGACATTCCCCGGCTGATCCAGCCAATTTTGCACAAGCAGGCGGAAATCGTCGTTGGCGAACGCCCGATCTGGGAGACAAAACACTTTTCCACCACCAAAAAGGTGCTACAAAACCTGGGTAGCTCCATCGTGCGGCTAGCTAGCAATACCGACGTGCCCGATGCGCCCAGCGGGTTCCGCGCCTTTAGCCGCGAGGCCGCCATGCAGCTTAACGTGTTCAACAACTACACCTACACGCTGGAAACCATTATCCAGGCGGGGCAAAAGGGGATGGCGATCGCCTCCGTGCCGATTCGCACCAATCCGCAAACCCGCAAGTCGCGCCTGGTTCGCAGTATTCCGTCCTACGTGTGGCGATCGGCCACCACGATTCTGCGAATCTTCATGCTCTATCGGCCGCTGCGCTTTTTCCTGATGGCGGGCACGCTGCCAATGGGGCTGGGCGCACTGCTGGGCCTGCGCTGGCTGCTGCTGTACTGGTTCGATGACCCCACCCGCGCCCGTGCGCCGAGCCTAATCTTGGCGGCGGTGCTGGTGCTGATCGGCTTCCAGCTTTGGATGTTTGGACTAGTAGCAGACTTGATGGCGGCAAATCGGCAACTGCTGGAGGAAAATCGCCTGCGGCTACGGCGCATCGAGTTGGAGCGGGAGAGACAGAAAGGGGAAAGGGCGCTGGAATGAATGATGGACTGGAATGAATGGATAGAAATGATGGAATGGGATGATTAAATTGCCGGATGCTCGGTCGCTCCAAACCGTTCCCCAATATTTCTCCAAATACTTCCCCCCAATATTTCCCCAAACCTTTCCCTCCAAATATTTCCCCAAACCTTTCCTGAAGCAATGCGTGACCTCTTTGCCCGCGAAGCGCTGGCCCAAATTCCCAAGATCCTGACGCTGGGCGATCGCAATCCCCACAGCCCTACCTACGGCTGCTTCGATCGCAACTTCTGGCATTACAAAATCATCGACTTTCCCAGCGGCATGGCGCAGGAATTTGTGCTGCCGCTGGCGTTGGCCTATGAGACGGACGCGCCAGAGAATCCTTATTACCGACAGGCGGCAATTCGTGACTGGGTGGAGGCGGGCATCCTCTACGCGGCGAAAAGCGCCCACAAAGATGGGTCGTGCGACGACTATTTCCCGTTTGAGCGGGCGGGCGGGGCGGCGGCATTTTCGCTGCTGGCGTTTGTCGAGAGCTATCGGCGGCTAGGGCTGCAAAATGACGAAATCATTCGGTTCCTGGTGCGGCGGGCCGACTGGCTGGCCCATCATCAAGAAAGCGGGCGGCTGACGAATCACCAGGCGCTGATCGTGCTGGGTCTGGAGCTATTGTCGCGGATGCTGAATACATCGCACTGGGAGGCGGCCAAGGCGCAGCGGCTAGAACAGGTGTTGTCCTGGCAGAGCGCGGAGGGATGGTTTCAGGAATATGAAGGCTGCGATCCGGGCTATCACACGCTGACGATTTCCTGTCTGGCGTGGCTATATCGGCTGATTCCCGATATTCGCCTGAAGAAGTCGCTGGAAAAAGCCGTGGGGCTGGCAGCGCATTTTGTCCATCCCGATGGCTCCTTTGGGGGCGAATATACCAGCCGCAACACCTACAACTTTTTTCCCTATGGCTTTGAGCTGGTGGGGCAGTGGATGCCGGAGGCGCTCAGCATTAACGATCGCTTCTTGCGCGGGCTGGCGAACGGCAAAGCGCCCTGCTATGCCGACGACCACATCATCGGCCACCACACCTGGAACTATCTGCTGGCGTGGCAAGACTTTGTGCCGCAGCGCCCGACGGTGGACTATCGCCCCAAGGAAAGCCTGTGGCTGCCGGAGGCGAAGATTCTGGTCGATCGCCGGGGCGACACGGAGCTATACCTGGGGCTGAACAAGGGCGGCGTGTTTAAGCTGTTTCGGGGCGATCGCCTCTTGCTCTCCGACACACAGTTCTCTCTGCAAGTACAACAGGGCCGCAAGCTGAAAAACGCCGTAGGTCACCTCGTCGGCAGCTATGATATTCACCTGGAACCCGACGACCTCACAATTCAAGGCAACCTCGGCTGGGCCAAGCAAAAGCAGATGACCCCGCTAAACCTCATGATTTTGCGCTTGGTCATGCTGACGGTGGGACGCTTCTTCCCAAACCTAATCCGCAAGCTATTGCAAAAAATGCTGATCGTCGGCAAAAAGCCCGCGCCGTTCCGCTTTTCGCGGCGGCTGCGCTGGGTAGGCGATGGCAACACGGGGCATTGGCACATCACCGACGAACTCCGCGCCGACGACTGGCAGACCGTGGTGAAGGCAGGCATCGGCGGCGACCAGACCTCGATCTACGTCGTCATGAGCCGCACGTTTCAGGCGGGGCAGCTCCAGCCTTGGCAGGATTTGACCGAGCAGGTCAGGGCATTGCGGCCGGGCGAGGCGCTGGTGGTGGAACGGGAGGTATAGCTGGTAAGTGTGTGTAAAAAAGCGCAATCGCCCCTCCCTTACACATAACTGCGCTAATTCAGCAAGGCAGAGTAGCTGATTCCCACGACGCGACCGTTTTCCAGCGAAAAGGAAAACGACTCGGATTGATCCGATCCGCTGATGTAGTAGAGCAGTGTTTCGCCATCTGACAGAGAAGGCGAGCCATAGGCATTGGTCACTGCCTCGTGCGTATCTCCTACCCGCACCCCTGCCCCCGTCGCCACGTCACGATGAGTGGTAGTCATTTGGAAGACATTGCCATCTTGGAATAGCCTCAGCGAAAGATGGGGATATTCTAGATAAACCAGCAGGCCGCAGCAGCCCGTTTCCTCAACCTTTTCAGAGAGCGGCTGTCCCAACTGCTGCTTTACTGCGGCAACGGTCATATCGGGAGAAATGCTGCCCAGAATGACTTGCTCTCGCGAAATCAGTGGCGCGTCGGAGACTGTAAAATTCACTCCGGCGGCTCGCAGCGCATTGAGCAATCCAGAAATGGCATCGTTCGACAAACCCAGAAGCGTCAGCCGACCAGTCTCAATGCTTGGCCCGCGACCAACGCTATCCACAACCGCCCACCGACCATTTTGCTGCCTGAGCAGGTAGTACCCGTCGATAATGGGCAAGTCGCCATACCCCCCAGAAGCTTCTGCAAGGGCATGATTCTCAACAATGGCGATCGCCCCCACCGATAGCGGCACCAACGTTCGACCCGGTGTATTGTAGTTTGCTAGAGCTTGCTGAAGCTGTTCCCTGAGCGATGGGTCATTGAGCAACGCCTGTCGCACTGCTTCTTGCTCGCTAGTGCTACTTTTAGCTGCTCTTGTAGCTGTTGCTGCTGGCGCTGCCGGAGTCTGCGAGCGGTCGGCCTTCGCTGCTGATCCTTCAGGCGATGGTTCGGTAGACGCTGCTGATGCACTGGCTGTCTGCTGAGCAGGGGCGCTGGGTGCACTGCTAGCCCCATCTTCCGACAAAGAAGCAGATGTTGTAGATGTTGGGCAACCTGCGAGCAAGAGGGCGATTCCCGCAGGGATCGCTTTGCGAATCGCCCATGTCGCTGCCATTGATAATATTTGACTTAGACAAAGCGGTGGTTTCCTAACCAATTTGCTTGAATCTAGAGGAGTCCAGGTTTTCATAGAAGTGTGCAGGAAAGGTCGTCTTTGGGGTGTTCTTTCGGGAGTCGCGTTCAGTGTGCAGGGGGTGTACGTCCTCAGAACCGTCAGACTTAGTTCAGCAGAGCGTCGTAGGTAATCATCTGAATGCGATCGCCCTCCAGCCTAAAGCAAAGGGTTGATCCTTCAAACTCGACGACGTAGCACATCCACTCTGCGGTTGGAGTTCCCGTCTGACCATAGGTTGCAACCAGCTTTTGACGAGTGTCGCCAACACGCACGCCATCAGCCGTTGCCATCTCTGAGCTGGTTATTTCGTAGGAAAACACTCCATCTTCGGTCAGCCCCAGGGAGAGGGTGGGATAGTCCAGAACTGTCAGTGTGCCGCAGCACTCTGTTTCATCCTTTAAAACTCTCATGGGTTCTCCAAGGCGCTGGCGGACTGCGGCTTCATTCATCGATAGGGCAATCCCGCCAATGGTGGCTTGCTCAAACGACAAGATGATCCCGTCTGCTTGGGCGATCGCCCCTTCGTGCAATCTTTGCGGGCTAGACACATCGGCAGTGGAGCTTGATAAGGTTGTTGCTCCCGGTTGCCGTTCAGCAACCGATTCAATCGGTGATGCCATACTCAAGCGAATCGGCAAACTACAGGCAGACAGCAACAGAAGACCTAGCGTTGAGCAGCCCAGCATTGCGGGGACGGCGATCGCCTTAGCGCAAGGTTTGACAACAGTTTTAGGTGCTTTTTCCATATTTGGGTTGGGGTAAAATTAGGTTAATCAGGGTGAAGAAGCTGACGAACAAAGACGATGGAAACAACAACTAACAAGGATCAACACATTAGTGACAAGCAGGTTTCAAGGCGTTACGCTGTACAGGAACCAGCTCAGAAATGCAGCCCTTTTCGGTAGCGAAAGACTGATACTAGTTGAGCGATCGCCAAGTTTGCAGAATCGGTGATGGCGCTGCATCTGGATCACGATTTCGCCATGCCCGCTCAAAGCTTTCTCGCGCTTCGGGATGCATTCCGGCAGCAATCACTCGCTGCAATATCTGGCGGCGCACCTCTTCATTGTGGGGGTCGAAGGCTGCTTCCAGGGCATAGAAGTGATACATCGCAAACTCATTGAATTTTGCGATCGCCGCTTCAGCAAACGCTCCTTCCGCCCCGCGATAGAGATAGCGCACCAGCGTATCGGCTGCTTCTGCGGATAACTGCTCCTCCTTTGCCTGCAATGCATTCAGGTTCTGCTGCACCTCTGCCAGCGAATCACCACAAGACACCCGCGTCAGATCCATCGACACCCAGCCCACTAGCGGCTGCCGAATTTTGAGCCAGCCGTTGTAAGACTGGGCCACGCGCACCGGGGTGCCATTGGGCAATTGACCAATGACTCGCCCCAGCACGCCTGAGACAGGTGCTAACTGACGCACGTTGGTCGGCGGGTTGGAGTCTTCTATCTGCGTTATGCAGGGCATCGGGGCATCGCCATGATCATAGGCATCATTCAGATAAATCTCAGGATCTTGAGCGCGGAGCATGTCTACCAGTTGGGTGATGATGCCCTCTGGCACTCCCCAATAGACAAGACGGGCTTTGGTGATTTCTGTACTCATGCCGAGGAAATCCGCTACGACCCAAAAGCCGTTTTGCTTGACCAGCAGCACATTGTAGTAGTCCAGTAGATCGCCCTCCCTCGTGCTGTATCTTGCGATCGCGTAGTTGTCAGCAATGGCAATTGTGCCAACTTCAATCAGAGAGAGGGGATCTGTATCACTGGATAATCGCGCTGCCCGACGCTGGAGGAACTCAACAATTGCCGGGTCACTCACCACCGCTTGTCGAACGGTATCTTGCTCACTGGCGCTGCTTTTTGCAGCAGTGGGTGGTGCAGATGGCTGTGAGGGATCGGTTTTAGGCAGTGACGTTTCGGCAGCACCGTCCGTTGGCTGAGCGGAGGCATTCCTGGGTGAATCATCTAATCCGTTTCTCTCTACCGAAGCAGAGGTTGTGCTTGGGGGGCAGCCCGTGAGCAACAGGGCGATCGCCCCCGGCAGCACCATTGGCAATAGTCTGGCAGGTCTGCTTAATCGCTGCCTTGAAACTGAGCGAGTCCATGTTTTCATAACTTTTATACAAGTTCCTGGAAATGTCCTCTGCGGTTCCGTCGGGTCAATTTCAATTGATTTCAATCTAGCGAGTCTCAAGGCTTCAGCGCTTCCCAAGTTCTGAGGGTTGGCGACGAATCTGATCTGTTGAGCAATGCCTCGTTAAAGTTGGCCACGGCTTGGGGATGCATTCCTGGAGCGATGACCCGCTGAAACACCTGGCGGCGAACCTCTTCGGTGTGTTGGTTGAGGGCTGCTTCTAGGGCGTAGAACTTCCCGATAGCGAACCCATTAAAATGGGCGATCGCCGCTTCCGCCGAGGTTCCCTCTGCTCCACGATAGAGATAGCGAACTAGCGTATCGGCGGCTTCTATGGCTAGTTCTTCTTCCTTCAACTGCAATTCATCGAGGTTTCGCTGCACTTCGTCCAGGGAATTCCCACAGGACACCCGCGTCAGATTCATGGACATCCAGCCCACCAGCGGCTGTCGAATTTTGAGCCAGCCGTTGAGTGGCTGCATGACTGTGAGCGCTGTCCCGTTAGGAATCTGTCCGATAACATTGCCCGCAGTGGTTGGTGTTATCCGCACATTAGTGGGAGGATTGGGGTCGTCAAGTCGGGTCACACAGGGCATATTTGACGCTCCAATGGGCACGTCGAAAATCGTATAATCTGCGCCAACTGCCCGCAGCCCGTCGAGCAACCGAGAGAACGTCTCGTTGGACACCCCCATTCTGGTGAGGCGGGCAACCCAAATCTCTGGGCCAACCCCAAGACTTTCCACCACAATCCACTGACCATTTTGCCTAATGAGCAGGTGGTAGCCATCAATGACTGGGAGGTCGCCGACTCCTCCAAAAACTTCTGCTAGGGCGTAGTTTTCGACAACTGCGATCGCCCCCACCTGCAAAGGAATTACATCTGCCGGGTCGCGCCCTGGCACTCGCTCGAATTCTTGATGGAGAACTGTATTGAGCAATAGATCATTGAGTACTGCCTGCTGAACGGCCCAATTCTCCTCAGTGCTGCTTTTGGTGGCTGCTGCTGACGACGCAAGTCGAGATCGTTCCAGATTTCCTCTTGAGCTGGCAAGTGCTGCTTTTGGTGGCTGCTGCTGACGACGCAAGGGTTCGCCCATTGCCCCCTGTTGGCACTGAGGGTTTCTCGGCACTCGTTAAATTTGTTACCGATTGCGGAGATGCTGAATTGCTAAAGGCTTTACCATTCTCGGATAATGAGTCTGGGGTTGTTGCGGTGGGGCAACCCGTGAGCAAGAGGGCGATCGCCACTGGCAGCATTGCCGAAACCTGTCTCCAGCACAACCTCCTCCACCGACCTGTTGCCGAACCGATTTGCGTTTTCATAAAACTTCCTGGAAATTCCGTGCGTTTTGGAGCGTGCGTCTCGTGACCGTAACCTAACAATCGATCCGAATCCAGCGTCACCGGATGCCTCGCGATCCCTGAAGGGACATTCCCATTCACAGTCCAGAATTCCCAAAATCGGCGCTCAAGGCAGGATAGTTTTACGCAAACTTTGCAGAAAAATAAGAAATTGACGAAATCGGGGGCGATCGCCTATCTTATCGACGCAGTCTACATCCCCCGGGCCAGCACGCTCCAGCTTCCCCTTGTGGTCAAAAATCTGCTGATTCCAATCGCGCTAGCCATTTTGCTGGCGTGGCTACTGTGGAAAATTGCCAACCTCCAACGCGCCTGCCAGCAAAGCCCTCAAGCAGCTATGGCATACGCTGATGATTATTCTTAGCTTGGTGAACTGGCTGGTCTGGCTGTTCGTATGACGGGTTCCCGGAAACGCAACAAAAACTGCTGTGCAGCATCGCCGCACAGCAGTCTTGAAAACGAAATCGAATCAGTCGTCCAAACGCAGTTAGTCAATCCCAGAGACAGCCCCTAGCGGTTGGCATAACCTGTGAAGGCTGCGTCGATGTACTGAGACTGCACCCAGCCGCCCTCGGCCAGTTCCACCCAGTTGTTTTCGCGGCGACCTGTCAGCGCAACACGCTGCCCGTCGTAGAGCGTGCTGGTAACGCGGTAGCTTCCGTCTGGGCCAGAGTGAACGTTGACCGACTGGTTTGCAGCGCGGACAATCCCTTCTGGGCGAACTTCACGAGCGCCCACATAGCGGGGGTCTTCGGCGACCGTGCGGGTCACGGTATCCCGGCCGCGGAATGCTGCCAGCAAGAGGGGGAAGCCCACGATCGGCAGCAGCAGCCACCACCAAGGGAAGTTCCGAGCAGCGCCCACAGCATCATCGAACGTCACGCCGCCATCAGCCACGCTGTAGTAGCAGGTCTGGCGAGCATCTGCGCCGTCCTTGGTCACCATCAGCACCACCTTCGCATCCTTACCAGGACGGTCAGAAGCACCCGCTTCCACCACTTCCTTCAGGGCAAAGCCATTTTGCTGAGCATTTCTAATGCAGGAATCGGTAGCCGTCTGCACCACTGCCGGATCTTGAGCAAAAGCAGGAGCCGCCAGCGTTGCACCTGTCAGCAGCACAGCCACGCCAGCCGAACGAATTGCTAAAGACGTTAAGTTCTTCATGTTCAAACCATCCTATTTAGATAAAGAGGGGCAAAAAGCTAAACGGGAATCAATATTTAGACAAAATTTGGACAAAGCGGACGAATTGGACGGATAAGATACTTCTCCAAAATCGACCAGCCAATCAGAAAACCAAGCGTTAGATAAGGACAAGTCATCAAACAAAATCGTTAAATCGAGTTCGTCAAGCAAGCAATCTAATTCAACAACTCAAGCCAACATTTGTCGTAAAGCAGATGCACCCAGGCTTGATTAAGAGCTAATTTATGAAGCAAATCTTAAGAAGCCTGAAACTCTTGGCATGTGTGGCTTTGAGGTCATGTTTGCCCAGGAAAAGCGGTTTCTCGGAAATCCTTGATTAACAAGGCTTTCAGGCTCCTTTACAAATTAGCTCTAAGGACAGGCTATCAGGTCACAACTGCAATCACAACTGCAATCACAACCGTCACCACAACTGCAAAAGCAGTGTGACCCGATAAACCACCCTGCTATTTGCTAGTCAGCGAAGAAGCCAACTCGACGACCTTGCTCAAACCAGCCAGATGCTCAGAAATCGACTTGACATCGACAGAACCCGTGCTGATGCTGCTGGCATCGTCTGCAAGCTGTTTGATAGCCTGAGCCGCCTGAGAAACCAGATCCTTGGAACCGAAGACCTTAGTTTCAATCTGCTCCTTCAGAGCGTTTCCAGCATCGTCAGCAAACGCCTTCAGGTCAGCCTGGAGCTTGCTTGCAGCAGCCTTAGACGCATCAGCCACGGTGTCAGATTCGACCTTTAGGGCATCCAGCGCAGCGACCGACTCATTCAGCTTGGCGCTAGCTTTAACAAAACTCTTGGAGAGTTTGGCTTGCTCAGCAGAACCCGCAGGCGCAGTCGCCAACTTGTCCAGAGTTAGCTTCAGGTCATCTGCCAGCTTCTGAGCTTCTTTGAGACTCTTCGGCACGAGTTTGCTGACATCCGAAGCGTAGTCATCAATAACTTCCTGGGTACTGGACAGGGTTTCGAGGAAGCTCTTGATCTGGGAGGACAGCGTTGGCTCGGCCACCTTGGCTAGCACTGGAGTTGTGAAGCCCATCGGAGCAGCGATCGCCCCATCGCCAGCTACAGCAGACAGCAGTAACAAAACTCCCGCGAGGAATCCAACAAGAACCCGATTGAAAAATGAAGTCATAAAACTACAAAATCCCTTTGAATTCGATAAAGCTGACTCAGCAGAATCTAATCACAGAACGTAGACTCGCTCTATTAAGAAATCCCAAAGAAGTTAAGGGTATTGCATTACAACTAGAGTTGAACAAGCGCTACAAAGCAGACCAAAACCTTCAAACAGTGAGAATCCTAGAAGCAAAATCCCCAGAAGTGGGAGCAATAAAACATTAGAAAATGAATGCTCTATCGATCGCGCTACTCCTGCACTACTCCACGCAACTTAACAATGACACCTCAGCAATTATTTCTACTCTTGAACAGAGTCAGCAAATCTTTAAAAAACTTGATGACCGTAGGTTAGTAGAGAGCATTCCTGAGGTCAAGTCGCCTGTGCTACAAGAAGGAAAGAGGGATAATCTACGAGTTTTTCAAGCGTCAATCTCAAATTGACCCTTTGAATTTACTGAGGTTTTTCGATTTAGATGTATCCGATTTTTATCAACACTACGGAATCCTGAACTACTTGTTTGAAGATTTCAGGACTTACGCACTTGCGATAAGTCTTCTGGGTTTTGGACGATTTCTCGTGGGCGCAGCCCGCGAGAAATCGTCCAACTGCGTAAGTCCTAGATCTGAAGAATAGATGTGAAGTTTGAAGGGCGCATTTCATCCTTTTCTAGACAAATTTTTTAGACAAACAATGCTTTGAATCCAATCAAAGCCCCGCTTTGGACTTCATGCGAACACAAGATGCTAACAGGTGTAGTTAAACCATGCAAACTTACCTGCTGCTTAGTCTCGTTGTCAGTCCGTTTGTTATTCGGATCTGTGCTTGCTTTTGTGATCAGCACATCGTGGGTATCGATCGTGATGGTTTTGCTGGGCGAAGATGCTTGGGCGCAAGTCAGACCGTGGGTTGAGCCATGAGGCTTATCTTATCCTCTAGAACCGTTCTAGGGTGGGAAATGCGCTAGGGGCGATCGCCCTTGCGGCTTCTCCACAGGTCTTGGGCGTAGGAAAGATCTTGCCCGGATTCGCCAGCCCTTTGGGGTTAAATACCTGGCGGACATATTGCATCGTCTCCAGATCCGCAGCGGAGAACATTTCGGGCATGTAGCAGCGCTTGTCTGCGCCAATCCCGTGTTCTCCCGAAATGCTCCCGCCTACTTTCACGCAGAGCTTCAAGATGTCGCCGCCCAGATCTTCAACTTTCTCCAGTTCTCCCGGAATCGCGTTGTTATAGAGAATCAGCGGGTGCAGGTTGCCGTCACCCGCATGAAACACGTTCGCCACGCGATAGCCGTGCTTCTGGCTCAGGGCCTCAATTTCTTGCAGCACGTATTGCAACTTCGTCCGGGGAATCACGCCATCTTGCACGTAGTAATCGGGGCTAATCCGGCCCATTGCAGCAAAGGCGGCCTTGCGTCCCTTCCACAGCGTCAGTCGCTCCTGCGGATCGCTGGCGGCAGTGATGTTCCGCGCCCCGTTTTGGCGACAGAGGGCTTCGACGCGCTGCGTGTTGGTGTCCACTTCTACTTCGGAGCCGTCTAGCTCAATCAGCAAAATCGCCTCAGCATCGCGGGGGTAGCAGTTCGTGCCGACGACATCTTCCACCGCGTTGATGCTGAAGTTGTCCATCATTTCCATGCCGCCGGGGATAATGCCCGCGCTGATAATGTCTGACACAGTTTGTCCCGCTGCTTCCACGCTGGAAAAGTCCGCCAGCAGCACGCGGATAGTTTCCGGCGCTTTTAGAATCCGCAGCGTAATTTCTGTGGCGATGCCCAGCGTCCCTTCGGAGCCGACAAAGATTCCAGTCAGGTCGTATCCGGGCATTTCGGGAATCTTACTGCCCAAATCGACGATCTCGCCCGTCGCCGTTACCACCTTCAGCCCCAGGACGTGGTTCACCGTTACGCCGTACTTCAGGCAGTGAACCCCGCCAGAGTTTTCCGCAACGTTGCCGCCGATGGAGCAGATGATCTGGCTGGAGGGATCGGGTGCATAGTAAAAACCTGCGCCGCTGACGGCTTGCGTCACCCAGTTGTTGATCACACCGGGCTGCACGACAACGCGCTGATTTTCCAGATCAATGTCCAAGATCTGGTTCATGCGGGCGGTGACGATCAGCACACAGTCTTCGACGGGCAGCGCCCCGCCAGAGAGTCCTGTACCTGCTCCCCTGGCGACAAAGGGAACCTGGTGGCGATCGCACACTCGAATCACCTGCGCCACTTGCTCTGTGGTGCGCGGCAGCACCACCACCGCCGGCCGCTGCTTGTAGCTGGTCAGCCCGTCGCACTCGTAGACCAGCAGCTCTTCCTTGCGCCGAATCACGCCGGACTCGCCCAAAATCGCGTCAAATTCTTGCAAAATCGGGGTCCAGTCGCGTTGGGAAGACGTTTCGAGTGTCAGCATGGCCAGAGGTTCAGAGTGGTAGGAGAAGGAGTTAGAAATTGAAGATTGACTGAAGATTGACTGTAGAAAGGGATTAACCGAGATGCGAATGAATAATTTGCCCTAACCTTATCATCAGGCGTTTTGCTGAAAGATGCTAGGTGTTGCCAAGGATGCAGATTCCCCTACATTTTTCCTATCTAGCCTATCCAGGAGGGACTCGAAATCCATCCAACTCTTCCGTCCCTTGGCGTAACGATCCCCCTAAATCCCCCTTATCAAGGGGGACTGTCCAGACCCTAATCCGTCCAACTCTTCCGTCCCTTGGCGTAACGATCCCCCTAAATCCCCCTTATCAAGGGGGACTGTCCAGACCCTAATCCGTCCAACTCTTCCGTCCCTTGGCGTAACGATCCCCCTAAATCCCCCTTATCAAGGGGGACTGTCCAGACCCTAATCCCGAAGCCTAACTCCTGCCCCCGCAACCCGACTCCTGCAACCCGACCCTTTATGAAAACCATCGCCGAAATCAATGACAAGATTCAGCAGCAAACAGCCGTAGTGTGGACGGTGGAGGAGCTAAAGGCGCAGGTGGCGGAGTTGGGTGTAGCCCAAGTGGCAAAGACGGTGGACGTGGTGACGACGGGCACGTTTGAGCCTGCGGAATCGTCGGGGGCGGTGCTGAACCTGGGGCATACTGATCCGCCGATTAAAATTCGCCAGTGCTGGCTGGATGGCGTGATGGCCTATTCGGGCTTTGGGGCGGTGGACTTGTATCTAGGCGCGAGTCAGATGGCGGAGATGGGCGGCGCGTGGGATACACCTGATCCGGAGGAACTGCGCGAGGGCAAAGGGCGCAATGTACCGCGAGAGCGGGGCGGTGGCCACGTCATCGCCGACCTGATCGCCGGAAAGCCTGTAAAGCTGCGGGCGATTGGCCAAGTGACGGACTGCTACCCCCGTGCGTCGGTGGAGACAACGATTACCCGCGACACGATTAACCAGTTCTACTTGTTTAACCCGCGTAATTTATACCAGAACTTCATCGTGGGCGTGAACGGGGGCGATCGCCCGCTCTATACCTACCTAGGCCCGCTCCAGCCACGCCTAGGCAATGCGGTCTATGCCAATCCGGGAGCGCTGTCGCCCCTGCTGAATGACCCAGATTTGAACCTGGTGGGCATTGGCACGCGGATTTTTCTGGGCGGCGGCGTGGGCTATGTAGCCTGGGAGGGAACGCAGCATTTTCCGCTGCAAAAGCGGCTGCCCAACCATACACCCATCGGCCCGGCGGCGACGCTGGCACTGATTGGCGATGCCAAGCAAATGAGCGATCGCTGGGTCAAGGGCTGCTATTTCAGGGGCTACGGCCCGTCGCTGATGATTGGCATTGGCGTGCCGCTGCCCGTCCTCAACGAGGCAGTGGTAGAACGCTGCGCCGTCCAGGATGCAGATCTGGTGGCTCCAGTGGTAGATTTTTCGATTCCCCGGCGGGTGCGCCCCACCTTCGGGCTGGTCAGCTATGCCCAGCTAAAATCAGGCCGCATTACCATCGACGGCCGCAGTGTCCGATCTGCGCCGCTGTCCAGCATTTTTCTGGCACGGCAGATAGCTCAGGAATTGAAGCAGTGGATCGAGGCGGGCGAGTTTACCCTGACGGAACCTATAGCCCCGATTCCGGGCGATCGCACATTTCTGGCACAAGATCGACTGGGGTCGCAAATCAGCCTGGAGTAGTGATCGCCCCAGGAACCAAACCTGCACTAAGAATCTTTCTGGCGCTTCACGGGCTTAGATATGCCCTCGCGTCGCACAGGAGCCGGAGTCGATCCGCCCTCGCCAGCGCGAACGGGACGAGACGGCGCACCGCCCCGATCAGGGAAGCGCTTCTTGCGAGCGAAGTTGCTGCGTGGGCCGCCACCCTTAGACTTGCGCTTCTTGGGTGGCACCAGACCAATCAACGTTCCGCCCTGCAACATCAGGTCGTTTCCCTTGCGCTGTACATGCAAATCCCAGAAATAGCCTACGGTTTTACCTTCCAGGGTTCCATGCAGGATGATTTTGAACATCCGCTCCTTGTCTTCACCAGGTTTGTCGGTTTTTTTGGGAGCCTGCTGCACGCGCACGACAACGCGATTCTCTTCGGGAGAAGCCGACAGCACCTCACCGCGCACCGAGAAGTAGCCGTCGGTGAGTCCATCAGGCATTGCGGACTCTGGCACTGTTTCAGATTCAGATGAAGCTTCACCCGTTTTTGGCTCATCTGCCTCTTTGGGTTTGGTTAAACTTTCAGGTTCCCAGACTCCCACAATCTGGGCGTGCAGATCGGCCACCTTTTCGCGGGTGCGGGGATACACCACCCACAGGTGAGCCTGGGTCAGGTCAAGATGCTTTTTCACCAAGCTCATGACTCGACCCAGCAGCACTGCATCGATCACGGTGCCGTCTTCTGTGGTCAGCGTGCCACGGGTAAACTGCTCCTCAGAGGGGGCATAAACGCCGCGCACCAGCCCAATTGCGCGATACTGCATGGGTTCGCTGGCGGGCGGAATGGGGTGATTTCGCGGGGTGTTCTTTTCAGCTACGCCTGCGTCAATAGTTCCAGAGGCTGCCTCAGCGTTCCCTTGAGTTCCCACCTCCGCCACGGGTTCAGTCGTCGCTGGGGACTCAGCTACTGTGCTGTCTAGTTTGTCTGGCGTTGCTGTGGGTTCTGCGACCGAAGGCTTGATGCTCTGAGGCTTGGGGTCTTCTTCGGGCTTGGCGGCGGCCGGGCGAACAGGCGGCTTGGGCGGCTTGGGCGGTGTCAGCGGCTTCACAGTAGCCGTCTTGTCATCCTCCGATAGACTTTCTGAGGCATACGGCTGGTGGGCATGAGCGTCAGCACCGTTGGGCGTGGGCAAATCGGATGGCACGGTCGGGGCATCGCTGGACAAAGCGGGGGCGGAAATCTGATCCATATCGGTCGGTACTGGTGAGGATAGCTCAGGTGCAGATGATGCCTGAGACGGTTCATTGGGGGACGACGATGACCCAGAAGACTTGGACGACTGAGCGCGAGACGAACTCATGCAACCTCCTTATTGCGGGAACCCATCCACCCGCAAACGCTGACAGGTAAATGCCAGTGAAACAACAAGCGAACCACTTGGAAATAAACACTAGGTTAACATCCAGGTTGATGCTGGCTGCCAGTCTTGATTAAGGCATTTTATCGATCGAGCGGTTTCTGGGCCAAGCGACCAAGGGTGAGTAGGGTGCGTCCCGACAGACAGGCAAGGCGTAAACCCAGATAGAGCAGGGTCTGCCCCTGACAAAGCGCGGGGCATAATTATTCCCTGCTGATTTATACAGAGGCGATCGCCCCGCGTCAGGGATTTCGGCTGATGTTTTCGATGTTGGATCATAATGGAATGGCATTTGACAAATGACGAATTTCTATTTGAGTTTGGGGTTTGGCCGTGTTTGACAAGCGCAATCGTTGGATTGTTAACGGGGTGATGGCGATCGCCGCCTTCGCTTTCTTGGCCCTGCTGTTTCTGCCGTTTATGACGGCGCTGCGGTCAGGAGTGGCCAGTTCGGGTGCGTCGCCCAGCGCAACACCCGGCGCGTCTCCTGCGTCGCAACAGGCGGAACTGGCAGATCAGGCGCGGGGCTATGAGCTGGTGCTGCAACGAGAACCCGACAATCAAACCGCGCTGCGGGGGCTGCTGGAAACCCGCATTCGCCAGGGCGACGTGCAGGGCGCAATCGAGCCATTGGAAAAGCTGGCCAAGCTCAACCCCGACCAGAGCGACTACACTGTGCTGCTGGCCCAGGCAAAACAGCGCGTGGGCGATCGCGAAGGAGCCGCCCAGGCCTACCGCAGCATTTTGGAAACCCAGCCGGGGAATATCAACGCGCTGCAAGGGTTTGTGGACCTGATGCTAGAGCAGCAGCGCCCCGAAGCGGCCGTCAGCCTGCTGCAAGACACGCTCCGCACCGCCGATGAGCGAAATCGAGTGGCTCCGGGCAGTGTCGATGTGGTTTCGGTGCAACTGCTGCTGGGACGGGTCTACGCGCAGCAGGGCAGGACGCAAGAGGCGATCGCCCTCTATGACCAGTCCATCGAGCAAAACGCCCTCGATTTTCGCCCAGTGCTGGGCAAGGCGCTCGTTCTGCAAGCCGCCGGACGCACCGAAGAATCCAAGCCGCTATTCGACAGCGCCGCTGCCCTAGCTCCAGCCCAATATAAAGATCAGATCAATCAGCTAGCCAGCGGCGGACAGGGGCAAACCGCTGCATCGCCCTTGGAATCGTCTCCATCGGACGCACCCACAGGCACAACGCCCCTGCCCAGCCCAACGGCTCTCCCGGCAGGCAGTCCTGCGGCCGAGAGCAGCCCTTCTTCGCCATCCCGCGTCACGGGCAATCCTTAAACGGTTCGTAATTTGACACATCCAACCTTAAACCTGCAACCAGCACCCCCTCAGCCACCCATGAACTTTTGCAGCGATAACGTGACCGGAGCGTCGCCCGAAATTCTGTCTGCGCTGATTGCTGCCAATGGCGGAGCCGCGATGCCCTATGGCGCTGACGACATTACGCAGCGGCTCCAGCAGCGGTTTTGTGACCTGTTTGAAACCAACCTGTCGATGTTCCCAGTTGCCACGGGGTCTGCGGCAAACGCGCTGGCTCTGTCGGTCGTTGCGCCGCCCTACGGCGCGATCTACTGCCACGCCGAAGCCCACATCAACGTAGACGAATGCGGCGCACCGGAGTTGTTTACTGGCGGTGCAAAGCTGGTGACGCTTCCAGGGGAAAACGGCAAAATCACGGCGGAGGCGCTGGCCCACGCGCTGGCCCATGCCGGAATTGGGTTTGTGCATCATGTCCAGCCTGCCGCCGTCAGCATTACCCAGGCAACCGAAGCGGGCACAGTGTATACGCTGGAAGAAATTCGGGCGATCGCCCAGGTCGCGCACCAATACCATCTGCCGCTGCACCTGGATGGGGCGCGGTTTGCCAATGCCCTAGTTAGCCTGGGCTGCACGCCTGCCGAGATGACCTGGCAAGCAGGCGTAGACATGCTCTCCTTTGGGGCAACAAAAAATGGGGCGATCGCCGCCGAGGCCGTCCTCTTTTTTAATCCGGAGCAAGCAGCCGGATTTGAATATCGCCGCAAGCGGGGCGGCCACCTGTTTTCCAAGATGCGCTTTCTCTCCGCCCAACTGGAAGCCTACCTGACAGACGACCTCTGGCTGCGAAACGCCGCCCACGCCAACTGCCTGGCCCAGCGCCTCGCCGCTGGACTGCGGAAAATTCCCGGCGTGACCCTCGCCTATCCCGTCGAAGCCAACGAGCTATTTGTCCGCTTTCCCGACCCCATCCTGAAAGGACTCCAGGCAGACGGCTTTCAGTTCTATGCCTGGGAGTCGGACGGTCGCTCGATGGTGCGCCTAGTAACAGCGTTTAACACGGCCGAAGCAGACGTAGACGCATTCCTCAGCGCCGCCCAGCGCCACAGCCGACCGATCGTAGACGAGGCGGTAGACGAGGCAATCGCCTCTTGACCCTGGGAACTCTTACCAAAAAGCTGGGATTTATGACCTGCGTATTTGTGCGGCGATTTTGGTGGCGATCGCCCTCAAAAAAAACACACGGGCATTGTTCCGTAAGATCCGAACTCTAGGGCGATCGCCCCGGTATTTTCCTAGAAACCACCGCCATTTCGGGCAATCTGTGCCAGGTCATCTAGTTATTTTCAGCACAGAGATCCGGATATGCTTGATACAGCCTTGATAAAGTGAGCGAGCAAGTTGAAGTTTCAAGCTCCAACTTGCCAATCGTATCCGTAGAGTTGAGCATGGCTGTCTCAATAAACCTGTTCAGTGTGAATCTGTTGAACGATTCGGCGTTTCGTAAAGCCCTGAACTTTGCGATCTACCCGTCAAAATCTGGTTCCGTCGCAATTTGGGTTCCGTCGCAATTTGATTGAGTGAAACACGCATCTCGCATTTTCTTTCGTGAAAGAACTGTAAGTTCTCCGTGAATTTCAGGCTGTAGCGTTGTCATCTCTTGCTATCGAAGGCAAAATCTAGTGTAGGTTGCTACATCGAGTGTTACAAGCACTGAGGCTAAAGGCGCTCAGTACCTAGACAGGGTTCTCCTCAGAAGCGTTTCTCGTGAAAGCCCGTCTGCCTCGATCTACCGAGTGGTGCTCTGCCAAGTCTGTTCCGACAAAACCACTTAGATAGATCATTCATTCAACTTATGAAACTAGCCTCAACGTTTGCTCTAACGGCGATCGCCGCTGCGGTTTCCGTCCTGTCTGCTCTGCCCGCCGAAGCGCTAAGCATGTTCCGGGACACTGGTCCCAAGTTCAGCCAGGGTCTACCCCCAACGGGCGTGATTGACTTCGAGACACCTGCTCCTGGCTTCTACAATACGTTTAACGAAGACTATGGCGATATCATTGCCACAGGTAATAGGCTGCGGATTCTGCCTGCAAGCTCTGCGGTCGATAACTACCTGCGTCTGAGAAATTTAAGCGGCAGCAACGTCACGTTCACCAGCGACTACAAAACCTGGGACTCTTTCGGGTTTTTATTTAGAGGTAGGAGCGGTCCTAGTGCAGACATGAACATCGTTTTTAATCTGGTCGGCGGTGGCACCTTTTCCACTACCCTTTCCTATTTGCTTGGCCTATCGGATCCTGGTAACTACTTCAGCTTTGTGGCTGGTGTCGGTGACCCCACCATCGAATCTGTCACCTTTACTCGAACTAACGGCTGGATTAATATCGACAACGTAGCTTACCGAGTTGTGCCCACGCCAGCGCTGCTGCCTGGCATTATTGGTATGGGCATTGCGGCAATCAAGAAGCGCCGTGACGGAGCGCTAGAAGAAACTGAGGCCGATGCCGAGGCCTAGAAGGGTTCGCTGGAGGGCGCTCAGGGCTGCTTTGCACTGAGTGCCCACTTAGATGAAACATCCAGACAGGTTTCTTGAGCCTGCTCGTCCTTATTCTGGCCTGCGTTAGATGCCGTTGGGATCTAGCCAGGCCTTTGTTGCGTCATTTTTTTTCGCGTCATTTTTGTTATAAACAGGCTGCTGGGTTGTTGCAGACAGGTTGCTTGCAGGCAGCTTGGAACTGCCGGGTTCTGGCCCTAAACCGCGGCCAGAGGCAGTTGTTGCAGACAGGTTGCTTGCAGGCGGGTTAGAACCGGCCCCTCGTTAACTTGCTGCTGGCTGAATCTGCCAGTGGTCGAGCGCAAGGCGATCGCCAATTGCGAGTGCCCTTCGAGCGCTGATGGATTGAGTCGCTGGGGCATCGGCTCGTCCAGTGCTGAGCCAAACCCCAAAGCCCATCCACCCATCCGGGCTTCCTTTAGCCAGCTCGGTGCAGCGACGCGGGCACGCTCAGGTGACAGGTTCGCAGCGGTGGGAAGATCGTCTCTCCATTTACTTCTACGCCGACGGCTCCATCTACGCCCAGCGCCAAGGCGACCAGTTCGTGCTTAGTCTGGGGGTTGGGAAAGCGACCGGTCAGCAAGACGATCGCCCCCCGCTGGCTGACGCGCAGCCCCAGCAGATCAGTCTCGCGGCAGTGCTGACGAAAACAGTGTTCGACCCTCTTGGAGAGGCCGTCGTAGTCAAATTCGCCGCATAGCCCAACCCGCTCTGGCGGAATGCGTCGGAAGAGCGGCAGAACGGGAGAAAAAACTGACAGAGCGCCAGAGCTGTCGCTACTCTGGTTCTCTTCTGGCTCTGAAAGAAATTGCCGTAAGCTCATCTTGAAGGATGCCACCTTAAGGGTTATCAAAGCCAAGACATCAACAAACGGGGAAGACACGAGATCGAGAAGACACAAAACAAGCGTGATCCTGAACCTGCAATCCGGAGGGCGATCGCCCAAGTCGTCATGCCCTAAAGCCGCCCCATCATAGGGGAAACCCAACTGAGAAAAAGGCAGCGGGGAACACGTTCGGGCGGCGGCCCATCTTGCTCCTTAGCCATAAGTCCTATGCAGCCATATTGCAGTCATATGCAAACAGATAAGGTGTAAACGGACGCTCCAACGGACGCTCCGGGCAGTGCAGGGATTGCACTTTCAAAAGCCGCTATACGGACACAACATCCCAGTCGCTTTTAGAAACCGGAAGAGTCTGGCAAGAAAAGCTATTTCTTGATAAAAACTTTTCGCAGACTTTTGCGTTTTCCGTATTTCAACTGAGTGTGTCGCACAACGTATACACAAACATACCGTATAGTCCGCAGAAGATCAACCGATTTATGTAACAATTATCACTTTAACTGATCTGCTTGCGGATCTTCGCGCATCAACTCCGTAAAATTCCGTATGCCTCCAATGAGGATAGGCTAAATCTTCATGGTGTCACTTACAGTCGGGCACGACTTAGGATTCACCCAGGAAGTTCCCGACGGGCAGCCCCACAGAATTGAGCCTGACTTTCTGAGGTCAAATCCTCCAGTGTCCTGCTGCCGAAGCTAGATCACCTGAAATTACCCTCAGGACTTACGCACTTGCGATTAAGTTTTCTGGGTTTTGGACGATTTCTCGCGGGCGCAGCCCGCGAGAAATCGTCCAACTGCGTAAGTCCTAACCCTCTTCCAATTGGATTACGTAAGATTACGGCGGGTCGAACGACAACAAGCGACTGACCGACTCATCGGTGTTTTTAGCTACAGGTCGATTGGGCGAAATTTCGGATGGTGAAGACGAGGATTGTGCTGCGTTTAGAGCAGCAGCAGAGTTGGTCGCTGGGCTGGTTAATGCGACTTTCGGAGGATTGAGAGCAATCGCCCGCTGCACGTCCACCATTCGGCGGGCCTGGTCGCGGGTGATACTTTCGGTCGTGTTGCCCAGCCCTGGTGCATTCCAGCGCTGCGTGTCGGGGTCGAGAAAGGCGCGGGTGCGGGCCCACAGAATCGCCTCTTCGCCTGTGATTCCCTGCTGGCGGGCTTCCAGCAGCCGATCGAGATAGCCGCCCCGACTCAACGCCGCACGGGGCGATTGATTCGCCAGATCAATGCCGTTTAGCTGTTCTGCCAGACTTAGCTCTAGTCCTAGGTTGGCGGCGGTCTGCTGGAGCTGCTGCGCTTGCCGCTGGAGCCGCTGGATTTGCTTGCGGTCGGCTTCGGCGGGCGAGGCTGCGCCGTGCTGATAGGAGAATGTGCCCAGGTTCCATACGCCATTGCCCGGATCGGTATGCCCCTGGTAGGCGGCTGTGTAGTCGCCGCGTGGGGTGCGCGTGCCCTCGGCGCTGCCTACGGCGATCGCCACCAGCGAGTCTACCCCGCCTGCAAACGCCGCCTGAAGCATGGCGGGCAGCGCTGCGAGAACTGGACTTTCTGAGGAGACCGACGCTACAACAGGAGCGATCGCCGCCGGAACCAACTCTAGATCAAAACTCAGCGCCGGGTCTTTGGCAGCGGAGGGCGACCCCGCCAGCGCTATAGAAGCAGGGGCTTCAGAGTGGGAACCAGGGGGCGAGTCTTGGGATGGGGGAGCCTGGCCTAACGATGACACCACAGAGGGTGGCGCAGATTGTGTCTGGACTTGTACATTTCCTTGATTGGGCTGGGCCGGGCTGGGCGGTGGGGGCGGCAATTTTAGCTGAGCCGCAGTTCGCCCCTTTCCCAATGGTGGCTCGGTGGCCTGAGGAGGCACAGGCAGCGGCGCGATTGGCGGCGGGTCGGCAACGGGGTGTTCCTCATTAGAGGGGGCGATGTCACTTTGCAAGGCTGAAGCCAACGCTACAGTCGTAGCGTCTTGTGAGCCAGTGGCCAGCGGACTGGTGGCGGGCAAATTAGCAGCAGCAGGAAACTCCAGCGACACCCGATCGGGAGAAAGGGCGATCGCCGTCTGGTTTACAACTGACCCCGCCAGCACTAGCGCCATCGACCCCGCCAGCAGGCCCCTGAACCCACTCCACCGGGAAGCCGACGACTTTAGAACCAGCGTCAGCGATGGGGCGGGCGAGTGGTCAGCCCCCTCCAGCGGATAGCCGCCGACGATATAGCCCAGGATTGCCAGTTCTGCCATGTTGGGGGTTGGTCTGTCGGGGAAGAGTATAGGGGAGGAGCGGGGAGTCAGGGCGATCGCAGCAATCGGGTCAGCAGTGCGGACGACGGTTCCACCAGGGCCCAGCGGCCATCAGTCTGTTTTCGCAGCGTGGCGAAATGCAGCACCTCGCCACGCCCCAGCGCTTGCCCTTCTTGCACGCTGCCCAGACTAGGCCGCCGCAGCCCACACAGCCGCAGCAGATAGGCAGGCACTTCAGGACTGGAAAACACAACGCAATTCCCAGCGGTTGGCTGCATCTGTCCGTCAAATGGGGCATAGACCCGCTGACCTGCCAAGTCAATGGAAATATCGCCCAGCCCCGCCAACACGCGATGACCCGCGATCGCACTTCCCGGCTGGATTTGCCAGGTCTGATGGATGAGCACACTGCGAGCGGTTGGCGGTTCCTGGGCTATGCCACAAGCTGTCAGGGGAATCAGCAGGGCGATTCGCAAAGCGTTCGCGCAAGCGGTGTGGCACACTTTCTCTACGGAAATCGCCCCCCACATGGGCCGCCGATTCCGATACGCGCCTAATGGGTGCTTACTTCTTAAATACAAAGTCATAGCCCACATACTCATTGCCCTCGTACAGCACCACAAACCAGGTCTGCGGGTCAAACGCCAGGGGGTAGGCTTCGCGGTCGGCGGGCACTCCGGCGCGAATCTCGACCTGCGGCAGCCGACAGTAGGGTTCGCTGATCACTGCTTTCACCTGCTCCCGGCTGCTGCGCTCAGGAATGCTGAGCAGTTGTGAAAGCTTGTCGCGGTGCAGCACCGACTGCGACTGCACCACCTCCAAACACTTGTTGCTGACGGGCTTGGGACGGCGATCGCCCAAATCCGTCATCAGCATCGCCAGCATCAGCAGCGATCCACCCATCACCAGATAGGACGCGGGATTTTTGCGTTCGGGTTTACGGCGCTTCATCATTTCCTCCTTCGCCAACTAGCACGAAGCAAGACAACACAATTAACAGCCAGGCCGCTCCAAGAAGTACGCTCATAGGAATTAAGGGGGGTTAGGGGGTTAACTTAGAGCCAGAATCCGGTCAGGAAGAGTCCAGCAGCAATCAGACAGAGGCGATAGCCCAATAGCAGCGACAGACGAGGAACTCGGAACGACAGGGCCGTTGCCACGATTGCAGGGGTGAGTAGGGCGATCGCCACAGGAACCCAAAGCTGCGGCAGCGCCACTAGAATTTGGTGCGTCGCCACCCGAAACAGCACACCACCTGCCAGCCAAACCCCCGCTTCAGCACAGAACGACAGCGGCTCGCTCGGCGGTTGCAGCCCTTTCGCCAGCCTTCGCCCCCAAGCTGGATAGCCAGCCGACGATTGGGGGCGAGTCCGTCTGACCGCTCGCCCTTTAGAAAGAGCAGGGTCAGCCGACACAGAAGAACGCGGAGTAGCTGGGGAAGCCGCTGGGGATGAACCGTTTGCTTCGGGCGGAGCAGGGGCAAGCTGAATTTGCATAGGACGGATTTGCATGGGGCACGTTAGCGCAAGGGAAAGCTTGGGAAGCCCGAAGCCCGGTCTATCCGACAATTAGCAATTAGAAGAGTCGCAGGCGATTCGGGAATTCAGAACACCAACTTCAGGTCGGGCTTGGAACGAAGCAGGTTTACAGCGGGTTTAAAGCAGTGCAGTTAAAAACAGGCAGTGCAAGATCGTGCAATGCAATAAGGGGGGGCAGTAAACGGTGGGCAATCAGCAGTGGGCAATCAGCAGTGGGATAAGCGAAAGTGGCGATCGCACTAGCGTTGCGGAGCAACCTCGCCCCCAAAAAAACTGCGTTCCTTTAGTTTAGTACAATTGTACTTAAAACGTAAATGATCTAACGCCCTGGCTTTTGTGCGCTTTTTCTGGAGGTCAGTGTCTGGCTCGTATTCCCATTCTCTGAACGATTTCCGCCGCTTTTTCCCACGCCATCTCGCCTATCTCGTGCGCCCAGCGACGCAGCAACGTTATGATTCCTTCTGTATCACGCACTTGCTGGGCCGTCCCCCGATCCTCAAACCCATGGCCTCTCCCTTGTCTCCCGAACACGCTTCGGCTGCCCGCTCAGTCCGCACCAGGGTATGGCTTTCACGGCTCGCACCCTACCTGTTTCTGGCTCCGGCACTGCTGGTCTTGGGGCTGACGATTTTTTACCCCGCGCTCAACGCCTTCTACCTCAGCTTCACCCGGTTTGAATTTGACATCACCCAGCCCCCCGCCTGGGTCGGCACTGCAAATTTCCAGCGCCTCGTCCGCGACCCCATCTTCTGGCAAACGTTGCGAAACACGCTGCTTTACTTGATTTGCGTTGTTCCTATCTTGGTGACGCTGCCGCTGGGCCTGGCCATCTTGGTAAATCGGGCATTACCGGGAATTGGCGGGTTTCGGGCAGCGTTTTATACGCCTGTGGTGATTTCGATGGTGGTAGCGGGGATCGCCTGGCGCTGGCTCTATGCCGAAACGGGGCTGCTGAACCAACTGCTGCGCTGGCTGGGGCTATCGGAGGCGGGTGTGCCCTGGCTGACCAGCCCACAACTTGCCCTGTTTAGCGTCATGGCGGTGACGATTTGGAAAGGGCTGGGCTATTACATGGTGATTTACCTGGCAGGGCTACAGGCAATCCCAGCAGATTTATACGAAGCGGGGGCGATCGATGGCTCCACGGGCTGGAAAAAACATTGGGACATTACAGTGCCGCTGATGCAGCCCTATCTGCTGCTGGTGGCGGTGATTTCTGCCATTTCGGCAACGAAGGTGTTTGAGGAAGTGTTTGTGATGACGCAGGGCGGCCCGCGCAACAGTTCCAAAACAATGGTTTACTACGTGTACGAGCGGGCGTTTCAGGATTTGGAATTGAGCTACGCTTGTACGATAGGGCTGGTGTTGTTTCTGATTATTTTGGGTTTGTCGGTGCTGCGGCTGATGCTGCGTTCGGAATCGCCAGATTTGCCAGGTTGACGCATGATTTCTGACGATTTCTAACAAAACCTCGGCAAAACCCTTGCAAAACTTTAGATAAAACTTTCCGGTTAGCTTCTAGAAAGCTTCGCCGTATAATGTCTGGGCATCTATCATTTGCATGAACTGAACATTTGCATGAACCGAATTTTTAGCCGAATTGTTCTAAGAGGATGTTTGAAAAGTCCTACTGTTTGTAGCAAAGCGTGCAAGATTCCCCTAAATCCCCCTTAAAAAGGGGGACTTTAAGGCGGTTTCCCCCCTTTTTAAGGGGGGCTAGGGGGGATCTCTGAGTGCTTAACATTACAGGCGATACCTTTTCAAACACCCTCTAAGTGCATTCCTGAGTGCATCCCACTAAGTAACCCGACTGACACTAACCCGACTGAACTCGTCTTGATAAGCTGCTCGGTTACATTCGATCCTTGTTGTGCTGACTTGATTGTTTCGCTGATTTGATCAGATTTGCGTCCTGCCTGCGTCGTCACCGTTGCCATCAATCCTTAAAATCTGACTACACAATCCTGTGATAGCGGTTTATCCTGGTAGCTTTGATCCTATTACCCTGGGGCATCTCGATATCATCGAGCGTGGCAGTCGGCTATTTGGTCGGCTGATTGTCGTTGTCATGCGGAATCCCAGCAAAACGCCGCTGTTTCCGGTTGATCAGCGGGTAGCACAGATTCAGCAGGCGACTCAGCACTTGCCGAATGTCGAAGTTGACACATTTGATGGATTGACCGTGACCTATGCCAGAATGCAGGGAGCAAAGGTCTTGCTGCGGGGGCTGCGTGTCCTCTCTGATTTTGAGAAGGAGTTGCAGATGGCCCACACCAATAAGACCCTAGCTGAGGATATCGAAACTTTCTTCTTAGCGACTTCGAGCGAGTATAGTTTTCTGAGTAGCAGCCTAGTTAAAGAAATCGCCAAATTTGGCGGCCCTGTTGATCATCTCGTCCCTTCCGCCGTCGCGTTAGATATCTGCCAATGCTACGCCAAGACTCCCCCAACCGCATTGCCCCAGACCGCAACGGAACCAGCGCCAACGCCAGCCTCAATGGAGAGGCGAGCCGAGTCGGTGGAGTAGATATCCAGCGCGAACTGGCTAAGCTGGAAGAGATGATCCTGGAAGGATCGCGGCTGCCGATTATCAATCGGACGCTGATCAACGAGGATCAGGTGCTGGATCAGCTAGAGCTGGTGCAGATGAACCTACATCCGGCTTTTGAAGAGGCGAAGAAACTGCTCCAGCACAAGGAAGAGATTTTGCTGGAGGCGGAGCAATACGCCCAGGAAATCATCGAAACGGCAGAGCGGCGGGCCGCGCAAATTCTCGACGAGATGGGGCTAGTGCGGCAGGCAGAGCTTGAGATGAAGCAGATTCGCCAGCGTGTGCAGCAGGAATGTGAAGTGGCCCATGAGCAGGCGATGGTAGAAATCGAGCGGATGCGGCGGCAGACTCAGCAGGAGATTGAAGACATGCGGCGGCGGGCGATCGCCGAATGTGAGGAAATCCAGGCCGGTGCAGATGACTACGCCGATCGCATTTTGCAAGATCTAGAGCAGCAGTTTTCCGATATGCTGCGTGTTGTTCGCAATGGCCGGGGCCAGCTCCGTCCCGAAGCTCCGGCGCGAAATCTGTCGCGGGGAGGCGATCGCCCTAAGAAATAGAGTCAAGAAATAGAGTCTTGGGGCTGAGTCTTGGGGCTAGCGACTGAAGTCTAGCCCTGATCTCTGATCCCTGCTGCTCTGCTTTCTGGGTTCAACCAGCGCCCCTCGCAGCGGCTCGGTCAGCTTCTGGTAGGTGGTGGCCAGCAGCATGTCGAGGTGGGCGCGGAGGCGATGCCACTGCTGGAGGTTGGGGCGATAGGTCTGGTTGTCTTGCTTGAAAAACAGGGGTGCTTCCAGCAGATGAGCTGCGGTTGACTGGCTGGCGGCAGTGGGGATGAGCAGCCCTGTGTCCAGCATCGGCACCAGTCCGGGTGGCAGATGCCCCTCCAGCAGCGCGAGAATGTGCTGACGACAGGCCGTGGTGTCGATGCCGCGCCGTTCTAGCGTGTGCAGCACGCTGTCGAGGGTGACGGGGTATTGGGGAAAGGTTCGCAGCAGTTCCATCAGCAGGTAATAGTCGCTGGTTTGGTGGCGCGGCCGATTGAGCACCTGCGGATGCAGCGGCAACACAGCCAGACCGTAGGCGACGCGGCTACAGGCAGTAGAGGCGTGGCTTGCCGACAGGTAGGTGTCTTGAAGAATGGTGGCGTTGGGCAGCTTTTGGTGCAGCCAGCGGGCGATCGCCACCAGCGAGGCACTGCCCCCAGAGCAGACCACCTGGCGAATTTCCAGCCGCGACAGGCCGGTTTGCCGCAGCAGTGTGTTTAGCTCCCGATTGAGCCGCTCCACGTAGGGCAGCAACACCCGACTGCTGAGGTCGTGGCGCGTCAGGCTGAGGGTCTGGTTGCCCAGAGTGAGCGCCACTTGTTCCTGCTGCTGGAGCGCAATCTTGACCCGCTCGGCGACATGCAACAGCCAGAGTCCCAAATCGGAACTCCGCAGGCGTTGCAGCATTCGGTGGCGGTGGGCCGGGTCGGGATCGCCCACGGCGGGCAGGGTCAAGTCGTCCCATCCTACGGCGAGCCAGGGGTCGGCTGCCGCTTCGGGAGAAACAGGAGGTTCGTGCCAGTCTGCTCCGCCCGGTTTGTGGGACAAGACGTTGGACGATGTTGGGCGATCGCCCTCATTCTTGGAAATTTCGACCTTGGGAGTTTCGACCTTGGGAGTTTCGACAATAGGGCGCTGCGGGCCGTGGGTTTGGCGTACCCAGGCAGGATACACCAGTTGAGTCAGAATGTCTTGGTCGAGGGCTGTGCCCGCGTAGGGCAGCGTGCGAGTTACGAAGTCGCAGGGGCTGAGGTGCTGCAACTGGCTGGGTAAGTTCACCAGTGCTAACTCTGTCAGCGTTGCGCCTGCGCTCAGCACCAGGGTTCCGCCCTGCCAGTTGCCGCTGTAGAGGTCGGCGGGCTGGGCCGGGGCAGGCGAGAGCCGGAGCGGACGCGCATCGGGGCTGGGCAAGCCAGACAGCAGCGTGGCGATCGCCTCTTCCAGCAGAAAAATCTGCTCAGGCCGGCGAACCAAACGAGCCGACAAAATCGCCTCCCGCAGGTTGAAGCTATAGGTATCTGACCAGTTGGCGGGATAGCTGACAATCACGCCCGTCAACTGCCGCAGCGCAAGCTGAAACTGGGCTTCTTCCAGATCCACTGCGCCGCAGGTGAGCAATGGGATTGTCGTGGCAACATCTTCGGAGGCATAGCCGCCCGTTGAGAGGGTAAGGCTCACCAACAGCGTCCGTAGCGCTTGCTGAAACAGGCTCAGCGGCAGGGCCTGGGCATCACTCCAGCGGGCGACGGGTTCCCATTGCAGCGTCTCGGTAGAATAGTAGGGCACGCCGACTTGCAGGTAGGGCTTGAGGTGGCTGAGAGTGAGCCGGTGGGGCTGTTGGGTGCGCGGATGGCCGAGGCTGGCAGAGAGGGGGGCGATCGCAATGGGAGCCGTATTTTGATCCTTCTCATCTACCGCGCTGAGTTGCACCTGCACGGGCAGCCGAAACGTCTTGCGGGCAGGCAGGCGATTGCGCTCCGACGCAGGCGGCAATTCCAGCCAGTAAACCGGGTACAGCGCTCCCGCTGGATATCGCAGCAGCACTGCCGAAATGCCCGTTGTTCCAATGTCCAACCCCAGATACCACTGGACATTCTCAGCCTGCTTTGCCGATGCTTCAGCGGGTTTGCCTGCCTGGGGCGAACCAGATCCAGACACACCCGACAGGGCAGACAGCAGCCGCGACAGCGCCTCCGGAGCAATCCCCAGAGTTTGCATCAAATCCTGTAGCTCTAGATCTGGCTCATAGTCTTCTGGATCAAAGCTTTCGAGCCAGGGTTGCAATGGGTCAGTTGCAGACAGCGGCAACTCGGCAGCAGGAGCAGCGGCAAAATCTGGGTTTGGGCCCGAATTGCCTCCGGCAGCGGACAGCAGTTCCCAATCCGGCTCAGCACTATTGGGGACGGCGGGTGTTGGGCTGGAGCCGCCCGAAGCCTCTGGGTTCGCGGGGGTTGGGCGGATTAGAGGATTTTTTTTTTGCCTCGCTGGAGGAATCAGGCGAATCCGCAGGCTGCGCCTCATCCACCGGATTCACTGGATTCCCCAAGTCGGCCGCAGGAGCGGGTTCTGCGTCATCCAACAAACTGGTCAAATCGGCTGCGGTTAGGCTGGTGCTGGGCGACCCTGGCGGCGGCACAGGAGTCACCTCGCCGACCGACGGCAAATCTTCAAACAGGCTCTCCAAGCCGCTCAGCGTCAATGCTGCCTCACCCGGCGGCGGCGCAGGCACCGATAGCGATAGATTTTCTAGGATGCTATCCGGGAGGGAGTCGCTGGGTGGGGGGACGCTGGGTTGGCGCGGACTGGGCTGCGGGGCAGGCGGCAGTTCTGCAAACAGGTCTTCGAGGCTGTTGGGAATTGCCGGAGGGGGAGCGAGGTCGGGGGAGTTCGCAGGAACGCCCTGGGACGGCGCAGGCGAGGCAGGCACGGCAAAATCCGCCGAAAAATCTTCAAGACTGGCAGACTCTAACCCGACGTTCTCGGCAGGCGTGGCTGGGGGCGCGGCTGAGGGCACTTCTGCGGGAGATACGGCAGCACTATCTGCGCTAGAACCTTCTAGTCCAGAGAATAGATCCTCAGCAAGCAGATCGCCGGAAAAATCACTAGAAAAATCACCAGAGGAGTCATCCGAAAAATCGTCAGCGAACGAGTCCTCTAATGATTCCTCCACTAAGGGCGAGTAATCCGCTGGATGGAGGGGTGTTTGCACATCGGCGATCGCCCCCATTCCGTCCAATGGGGCAAATGGTGCAGGCTCCGTTTGCATCACCGCCTGAAAGTCGCTCAGGCTCAGGTCTTCTCGGTCGGGCGGCAGTTCGGTTTCATCCAGCGCGTTGACCCAATCCGCCAGCGATTCTGGTGTGGTCAGAGGAGCGATCGCTTTTTCGGGCAGGGGGGTGGAGAGTCCCGGCGGCGGCCCGTCCAGCAGCAGCGTCATCTCGTCGTCCGACCCATCTTCGACAGGAAACAGGCTGGAGATAAACAGATCCTCTTCCGTCGGGGCATTTTGAGCGAAAGAACTGCCCTGCCAGTAGGATTGACCTTCGTCAGTCGGGTCGGCAACCGAACCCGCAGCGGGGAACGGATCGGGCGACTCGCGCAGCGATTCCTGCGGGAATTGCCCCCAGTCTGCCAGCGAATCTGTAAAGCTACTGCTCGTTTCAGAGTCCGTTTCAGATACGTCTGTGGCGGGCGCTGCTGCGGACGAACTGAGGGCAGCCAAGTCGGTGCTAAAGGCATCCGCCGCTAGCCCTTCCAGATCTGATAAATCAGCCACAAGCTGCTCCAGCGTGGTCTGGGTCACCTGTACATCGGGACGGGGACTGGACAGCACATCGTCGCCACCCAACAGGTCTTCGCCCGGATTTGCAGGCTCGTAGCGATCTTCGGCATCGGTCGCCAGTCCACTCGCTGGCAGCCCCACCGCCGACTCTTCTGCGGATTCTGCCGCCATCAGTTGCAGCAGGTCGTTGAGGGAGCGGATCACCTCCGGCTTGTTGGGCTGGGGCGAAGACAGGCCACCGTCCGGCTCCTCGGCGGGGGGCGGCTCTGGAGATTCCCCAAACAGCAGATGCTCGACTGCTTCGGGCGATCGCTCTGTGGAATGAGGCGGCTGCAAGGCGGAGGACTCGGTTTGCGCCGTCGGCTCGGCTGGATCTGCTATTTCTCCAGCACGGGCTTCCCCAGCAGCGGCCGCAGCAGGGACATTCATGAACTCGCTCAACAAATCCACCAGTTCATCAACGCTGGGGCTGGCGATCGCCGCATCGGTCGCATCGGTTGCATCGCTGGCTGGGTCTGCCTGTCCGCCAAACAAAGCCTGATCCAGGCTGTCCAGGCTACCCAACTCGGCATCAATGGGGGGCGTATCGCTCAGATCTGTTAGATCAGTCAGATCAGTCGAACCAGACAGATCAGGCAGATCGGATTCACCTTCACTCACCGAACTGGGTTCTGCTACGTCCGTCATATCGGGGACAAGCTGAACGCGCGATCGCTGTTCCGCATCCGACAGGTGTTGATCGACTGGCTCTTCATCTGCCGTCTCTGCCGTCTCTCCGGTGGCCCCAGCCGCGTCTATGCCAAACAGGCTCTCGTAAAACGCATCCAGTTCGTCATAGGAGTCTGTACCGCTAACAGAGTCGGCATCCAGTCCAAATCCCGTCGTCAGGTCGGCGCTATCGGGCCCGTCGGTGGAGCCTGCCTGCTCTAGCTCGGCATCCAGTTGGGTACTAATTTGCCCCAGTAGATCTAGCGCCGAGTCCAAATCTTCAATTGACAAGCCTGGACTGACGGAGGCTTCTTCTGTCTCTTCTGTCTCTTCAGCCTCCTCAGCATCGACCTGCAAGACCGTGCGAGGATCGCCCAGTGGCTCATCCGGCCGGAAATCCGTCATCGCCGACTCGTCAATCTGAAACATCGTCAGGTCTTCGTCGCCATCGTCTAGCGATGCAAACTCCGCGTCGTCCTCCAGTTCTGGCAGTTCCGGCACCGATGCCAGTTCCAGCCGCTCTAGCTCCTGAGTCAGCAGTTCCAATGCTTCTAGGTCGTCAATTTCGTCCAGCAGCCCCGGATAGGCAGTGGAACCCATGGGGCGGGTATCGGCAGGCATTGGGTCTGACTCGCTTTCGGAGGCCACACGGTCAGCCGCACCAGAGTCCGGGCTGGGTTCCGGCACCTGGAATACCGTCAGTTCCTCATCCAAATCGAGTTCTGGCACTTGGAACACGGTCAAGTCTTCATCCGAAACAGGTTCCGGCACCTGAAATACCGTCAGTTCGTCTTCCAGTTCGCTGAGGAGTTGGTCGATTGGGTCGAGGCTGTCGGACTGCGGACGGGCAGACGAAGCAGCAGTTTCCAGCGAGGCAGGTGGCCACTGTTCCGTGGCTGGCTCTGTCGTCGGCTGTGGGGCAGGCGGCTCGGCAGGCGGGCGGGCCGACGACTGGGGCAGGCTAGTAGCGGGCTGCCATTCGGCATCTTGAATCGAGGCCTGGAGGTAGTGGGAGGCTTCTCGGCTAAGCTGTTCGGCTAGGCGGTTCACCATTGCCGCAAAGATGGACTCGCCCTGCTGCCCCAGGGTATTCATCTTGTCCAGCCCCAGGCTGAGCGATTCCTGATAGGTTTCGATGTTGCTCTGGAGCGACTCGAAGATGACTCGTAGGCTGTTGTCTAGCTTCAGCAGCAGTTGGTCAGACTGAGCCTGGATGCGCTGAATTTGCTGGAGGCGCTCGGCGGGCGTAAGGGCGGGCACCTCAGTTGCAGATGGGGACACAGCCGAGTCAGATGCTTCTGATGCGGCAGAGGGGCGATGTGGCTCTGCAACGCTGGCACCAGCACCCGCAGCCTGAGCCTCGATCTCCGTCAGCATTTGGGCCACCTGCCCCGATAGATCTGCCTGCAACCGGCTCATCAGCGTTTGCAAAAACTCGGAGATGAGGCGCTGCTGGTCAGCGGCGGGCAGCGTGGCCGCAGGCGGCGGTGTGGCATCCGTCAGCACGGCCTGTTGGCGCTGAGATTCTAGCTCGTGAATTTCTTGCAGGAGGCGATCGCGCTGGCGATACAGCACTTCCAGGTCATTTCGCAGCGGCTGCATCACCGTCGTCCGCAAGTAGGTCATCTCTTGCAGCATGGCTTGCAGCACCTGTTGGGCCGATTCCGCAGGCGAGGTCGGCGACAGGGGCACCGCATAGCCCTGATTCATGGGGTCGTGGGCGAGGGCGCTCCCCGCTGCTGGGGTTCCCTGCTGCTGCATTTGGGCCAGATAGCGTCGGGTTTCCTCCAGGACACGGCGCTGTTGGTCTGCCTCGCCGCTCATTACCCAAGGCAGCCGGGGGCTGGATTTGCCCAGCACCTCGTCGATCGCCCGAATTAAGTCCTGAAGTTGCGCCGGTTGATACGTCACGGTTGTCTTGAGGGGAACGAAGGAAGCGGCCTGGAGTTGCCGAAGCTGGCAGGTCGATGGGTTAAAGGTTTGCCTGGACTAGGTTTACCTGGACTGGGTTTACCTAGAGTGGATTTGCGAGTGGATTTGCCTGAACTGGGCTTAGCTATTACGCTTACGCTTGCCGTCGTGGACTGGATTGACCTTCGGATTGACCTTCTGGATTGACCCTTCTGGACTGACTTAGGGGTAGCTTAGCGGTTCGCCCACGTAACGACTCGCCGATGGCGGTTGGCTTGCGGTTGGCTTACGTAATTGGCTTACGTAAGTAGTCGCTATGCATACGCCAAGTCCATGTATCCCCAGTCCCCCAAGTCCATCGATGATTTAAGTACGCCTACTCAAGTACATCTATATCGCTCGCTTATATCGCTATAGGATTCCCCAAAAACGTCGCTATTCTTCCCATGCTGCAAGAAAAATCAACGTTTTGGAGCTACATTTTGGGTTGAACACTCGCTCAAGACTTGAATTTCAGGGCTTGAGTGTAAGACTTGAATGCAAGGCTCCTGGGGTGAGGCACATCCAGCACTGTAGAGCGTGCCCAAATTTTAGTGTGTAATTGCGTAATTGGAACCACGGTTTATGGGCGATCGCTCTTCTAGTCTAGATCGGCGTTCTTCTGAAGAGACGGGCGTTTTGAAAGATTTGTCGCAGCTTACTCTCTCTTGAGAGGGACGGACTTTGAGTTTCACGTTAGGATAGCGCAGGGTCATAGCGAACCTGGCACATTGACCTGGCATATCCTGGCTAGCCACAACCGTTGCCGATCGGCATATCGCACTTCATAATTTGTACTGGGTGCGGTTCAAGATTCCATATTTCTCCCGTCTTGAACGGTTAGCGCGGTCGATGTGTTCTTTGATAAAGCAAGCTGGCGAAGATAAAGCAACCTGATAAAGCAACCTGATAAAGCAACCTGATAAAGCAAGCTGAGAAAACAAACTGAGAAAACAAACTGAGAAAACAAACTGAGAAAACAGGTCAGTCGGTCAAACGCAGAGCAAATCAAGAGCAAGCATGGGCAGCCCCCTTATATCACTTGGAACGATGGGACTTAGCAGCTTTGTGAACCGGGATAAAGCCCCCGCAAGCCCGGATGTATCCACTCAGCGCCCTGCCTTTGTGCTGTCGGGTCTGACGGGCGCGGCAATTGCGGCGGTCTGTTGGCTGGGCATGGGCGATCGCGCTTTGGCTCAGACTGCGGCCCCGCCAAACCCCGTGCTGAAAATCGGCATCGTGCAGCGCTTTGGCGACGAACCGCAGGACGTGCTGACGCTGCAACCTGCCGAGGGCGATCGCCTCTCGCTCCGCTTCAAAACCGACGACGGGCAAGACCAGACCGTGACCACTGCCGCCCCGGTGAGGGTGGGTGTGGTGATGGAGCCGCTGCCAGAGCCAAAGGTGGTGGAAAAAGTGGTGTTGGGCAACCACCGCAGCTTTGAGAGCGCAGAAGACCAGGCCAACCAGTGGCGATCGCGCGGCATCGAGGTAGAACTGGCCCAGCCGCGCCAGTGGCAGGTATGGGCCAAGCGAGACACCTACGAAACGCCGCTGGTACGTCGGCTGCTGCTGAAGAATTTGCAAGCTCAGGGCGCACGCACCGCCTTTATCGATCGCCAGGTGCAGCGGCAGGTGCCCCGCGCTGTGCTGGAGGTGGAGGGCAACCGCCTGATGCGCGATGAGGTGGAAATTCTCTCTTCCTACAGCCGCGTGTTCGTCACCGAAGGCGAACTGCCTCCCAACGCGGCTCGCAATGCCAATGTGCCAAACCGTCGGCTCTACGGTGGCAGTCTGCGCCTCCAGCCCAACGCCTACGGCAACTATACCCTCGTCAACTACGTCCCCACGGAAACCTACCTGCGCGGTGTCGTGCCCCACGAAATTGGGCCGTCTGCGCCGCCCACCGCAGTCCAAGCTCAGGCAATTTTGGCACGCACCTATGCCCTGCGAAACCTGCGGCGATTTGCCATCGACGGCTACGAACTCTGTGCTGATACTCAGTGCCAGGTTTACAAAGGGCTGACGGGCGCGGTGGAATCGGCGGATCGGGCGATCGCCGCCACACGGGGTCAAGTGCTGACCTATCGCAACGAGCTAATCGACGCGCTCTATTCCTCCACCACGGGCGGCATCACGGCTCCTTTTGCTGACGTGTGGAACGGGCAGAACCGTCCCTACCTGCGGGCCGTGGTGGACTCCGTAGAAGGCGTGTGGGATTTGGCCAATCGCCCCCTGTCGGACGAATTGAATCTGCGAGCTTTTCTAAACCTGCGGCAGGGCTTTAATGAAGCAGGCTGGGACAGCTTCCGCTGGCGCAAGGAAAGCACTCTGGAAAACATTGCCGAAGGGCTACGCCGCTATTTGCAAAGCCAGCGCCATCCGTTTGCCAACCTGACGCGGGTGGAGTCGGTGCAGGTGGTGGAGCGATCGCCCGCCGGTCGGGTGCAAAAGCTGCTCATCCAGAGCGATCGCGGCCCAATCACCCTAGAAAAAGACGAGATTCTCCGGGCACTCTATGCCCCCACTAGTACCCTGTTCTACCTGGAACCCGTCTACGCCCAGGTGCCCATTCCCCAAAACGCGCCTAGCTCATCCGCACCAGAGGACGGAGAAACAGGGGTTGAAGCCAACCTTTCTCCTTCGGTGTCCAAGCCATCCCCTGTTGCTACCGAACCCGATGCCGCCGAGACAGCGCCTATCAAAGCTGCAAAGCCCGCCGAGGAAGCGACAGGCAATTCGCTAGAAGCGCAGAACCGCGTGCCGACGATGACGGTACTCAAGGGCTACACCTTTGTCGGCGGGGGCCTGGGCCACGCCGTCGGCATGAGCCAAACGGGGTCCTATCGATTGGGACGACTGGGCTGGTCGGCCGCCCGCATCCTCAGTTTCTACTACCCCGGCGCTCAATTGGTCACGCTCAACGAAAACATTGTCTTCTGGCGCGACCCGTTGAACTAGCGCTGGAACCAACGCTGGAGCAAAGCTGGAACACTGCCAGAACACTGTCGGGACGTGCTTGCAGAGAACGCACAGGAGGGGGTTCTTTTTTATACCAGATATCGACGTGCTGTGCTGACTGTTGACTCAGCGCTGTGCGGCATTTACTGTCGGGTTGACCTGCGTATATCTTCGCAAGTCCTCTGCTGCCTTGGTATGAGGCGAACCCGTTGACACTTTAGTTTGGACTAATGGTGAAGAGGAAGGCAGTCAATGAGAAGCACCGACTGCCGTAAGGTCAATGAAGTACAACCAACATTGACCCCATGATTTTCAACGAACTTCAGCAATTTCGCCAAACGTTGTATGCCAGCTTGGGAAACGCCAGAGATGCCCTGTTTGATCTGATGGATGCCGTGTTAGTGAGTGCGTGCATCGTGTCGTTTGTGAGGCTATCGCAGAGTCCTGTCTTTCGTCGCCAGTGGTCGAGCCCCTATGAAGCGTTGCGCGATAGCCGCCTACCCCGATCAAAGGTGCTGAAGCTGTTGGTGCAGCAGATACCGACTCAGCAGCAACCGTTGTTGGCAGGTGATGCGAGTCGGTGGAACCGTCCTGCTGCCAGGCGTTTGAAAGACCGCACCTTATCAGGCAGAACAGGACATGCCCCGATAGCCGGACAAAACTACAGTACCTTAGCCTGGATTGCTGAAGACAGGGGCAGTTGGGCATTACCATTGCGGCATGAGCGCATCACCAGCTTTGAAACACCCGCCAGTAAAGCGGCATTCCAACTCAAACAAGTGACTCGGCAGTTAGCGGTGCGTCCGTTGGCGATCTACGACCGAGGGTACGGCAATGCCAGTTTTGTCAACCAAACGGCAGGGATTGAGGCAGACTTGCTGCTGCGGGTTACATCCAATCGATGTGTCTATGGCGCGCCCCCAGCGTATCGAGGGCGAGGCGCACCTGCCAAGCATGGACATAAGATGAAACTCAATGACCCTGACACTTGGAGTGTCCCGGTCGAAACCGTTGAAGTCGATGATCCCAACTGGGGACGAGTGCGGGTCAGTCGTTGGAGTGCATACCATTTCCGCAAATCCCCTAAACGGGCAATGGAAGTGTTGCGCGTGGAGGTGCTGGAGACACAGAGCAGCACGCGACGCTTGGCTCCTTTGTGGTTAGTTTGGCTGGGTGAGCAGATGCCTCCGTTAGAAACCCTGTGGTTGCACTACCTCCGTCGCTTTGCCATTGAACACTGGTATCGCTTTGCCAAGCAGAGGCTATATTGGACACATCCCCAGTTCAGTTCTGTATCGGCAACCGAACAGTGGAGCAGCCTGATGCCGTTGCTCAGTTGGCAGTTGTGGTTAGCGCGAAAGGACTGTACTGACCACCCCTTGCCCTGGCAGGCACCGCAAGAAACGTTGACTCCGGGTCGGGTCGCACAAGCGTTTGCAGGCATTTTGGCAGCGATTGGCACCCCTGCTCCTGCGCCTAAACCTCGTGGTAAATCGCCAGGACGAGGCAAGGGGCACAAGCCAACTCCTCGTCCCTGCTATCCGATGGTCAAAAAACGAGCCTCGAAACGCAAGACATCCGAACAATCCCTGAACAGTCCGGTTGCAACAGCAGCTTAACTGCGAGCAGGATTGTATCCAATTCCTTAAGTTCAACTGTTATGAACGGTTGAGCAGATTCTTTATGGCATCCTGTTGAGCATTATTGTGATGCCAGTTAGTCCAAACTAAAGTTGACAAGGGCCCAAAGTTTCTCCAGAAGCGCATTTGACAGGTTTCGGCAACTAAAAGTGCTTTGATTCTGTAAATCACTCAGCTTTCTTCCTTTCGATTCTTTGAAGTATCCGGAAAAATCCTGAGAAAAGTTTTTTCAAGCCTTACGTAGATTCTCTTAACTTAAAGGCTCCGTAAAACTTACTAGATTTCCTTTGCAAGGGGCGATCGCCCTCAGGTACTTGTATAGGAAGTCACGCTTAGCGTCGTTTTGTGGGAGGGCACGGACTCTCTTGGGAGTTGCGGTCGTCACAGAGCGGGGCCTGTTTGGCGTGCGTAAACGTCAATTTCGCGTCCGGGCCGGATCTGACGGTCACTGTCTAAGGTAACTGCTTGGCGATTTGACAGTCACGACCCGCTGAAGTTTTACAGATCTACGAGAAGCAGTTATGGCTACTTTTTCGGTTGCAACGTTCCAAGAGCTGGTCAACGCTATCAATTCGGCAAACACCAACGCTGAGGCAGATGTTATTGAAATTACTAATAATATCGTCCTGACCAGTGCGCTGCCCTTTATTAGAGAATCCGCCAGCCTCACAATTCGCAGCAGCACTGGCAACACCTTCAGCCTCAGCGGCGATGCCAACGGCAACGGTATCAATGACGAAGGAGATGTCCGACTCTTCTTTATTGAAAGCGGCAATGTCACCTTTGAAAACCTGACGCTAACCCTGGGCCGGGCCGAAGGGGGTGACGGTTCAGGCGGCGGCGGCGGAATGGGCGGCGCCCTGTTTATCTTCGATGGCAACGTCACCCTGAGCAATATCACCCTCAGCGAAAACGTTGCCGTCGGCGGACAAGGACTGGCTGGACTGGGCCAGGGCGGCGGCGGCATGGGCGGCAATGGCGGAGTAGCCCACCCCTCTGGGGCCGCAGGCGGTGGCGGTGGCTTTGGCGGCGATGGCAGCCCTGGCAATGCCAACGGCACGGGCGGCGCGGGCGGTTCCGGCGGGCTGCTGAATAGCGCAGGCATTGGCGGTGTGGGCGGCAACAGCGCAGGCACAGACGGCGGCGGCGGCTCTGGCGCAAGTGGCGGCTTTGGCGCAGGCGGCGGTGGCGGCGGCGGCGGCAGCTTTGGTGGCAACGGCGGCGATGGCGGCTTTGGCGCAGGCGGCGGCTCTGGCGCGACCAACCCCAACGGTAGTCAGGGCGGCAAGGGCGGCTTTGGCGGCGGCGGCGGCGGAACGACCCTAACGCTGTCGAGCGAGGGCGGCTTTGGCGGCGGCAATGGCAATAGCAACGGCGGCGGCGGCGGCGCGGGCATGGGTGGTGCCATCTTCATCCGCACGGGGTCTCTGACGATGACCGACACGCGCTTCATCAACAACAGCGCTCAGGGCGGTGCGGGCGCAGGCGGCGATGGTCAGGGCTTGGGCGGCGCGATTTTTGCGCTCAACTCGTTGACCAATAGCAACGGCAACAATCTGGGAATGCCGACCCGCCTGCCCACGGTGACGGGCGATCGCCTCTTTGCCCAAGGCAACAGCGCCAGCAGCGACAACAACTCGCCCGCCAACAACGACAATTTCTTTGGCGTGATTCTGTCGGCAGAGTTGCCGGGCCAGGCTCCTCGCGTATTCGCCATTTCCCGCGTCGGCCCCGAAGCCACCAATGCCCCAACCGTCAGCTTTTCGGTCATCTTCAGCGAACCCGTGACCGGGGTCGATGTCACCGACTTCAGCTTGACGACCACTGGGCTGACCGGGGCAACCGTGGCCAGCGTCACGGGCACAGACGGCAAGTTTACGGTGGTGGTCAACACGGGCACAGGCAACGGTACGGTTCGCCTCAACGTGCTGAATGACGGCTCGATCAAAGATTCAGAGAATTTGGCGCTCGTGGCCGGGGTCAACGGCACGGCCGCCTACACAATCGACCGCATCGCCCCAACAGTGGACATTGTGGACGTTACTCCCAACCCCCGGACAACTGCGCTGGGCACGATCACGATTCAATTCAGCGAAGCCGTCAGAAACTTTGACCTGAGCGATTTGCAACTGACCCGTAGCGGCACCCCGCTGGACTTGAGCAGCGCCACGCTCTCCACCAGCGACAACCGCACCTTTACGGTGGGGAACCTAAATCGGCTGACCAGCCGCACCGGAGCCTATACCCTGACGCTGCGTGTCAGCGACATCACCGACCTAGCCGGCAACGCGCTGGCTGCGGGAGCCTTCGACACCTGGGAAATGACCGCAGACGATGTGGGGCCAGGCAACGAAGAACTCGTCGTTATTCCCTCAGCCCCCAATGGGCAACTGGGAACACCTTTGGTGTTTTCGCTAGGCCGTCGCCCTAACGTTGTCCGAGGCACCAACCGAGCAGAAACCCTGCGGGGAACCAATCGAAATGATCGGATTATTGCGCGGGGCGGCAACGACCGCGTGATTGCTCGCGGCGGCAATGACTTGGTGGATGGGGGCAGCGGCAACGACGACCTGCGAGGCGGCGGCGGCAATGACCAACTCGTCGGCGGTGCAGGCGATGACACGCTGCGCGGGCAGGCCGGCAACGATATCTTGATCGGCGGCGCAGGCAACGACGTGCTAATCGGCGGCGGCGGCAGAAATATGTTCGTGTTCAATAGCCTGGCCGAAGGCATTGACACGATCGCCGATTTCAAGACGACCGATGTCATCGACCTGCGCGGCATCTTCCAACAGCCCGCCTTTTTAGCAGGTGGCACGCCGTTCCAGCGGCTCAGCGCCTACGTTAAGCTGTCGCAGGTGGGCACAGCGACCCGCATTTTTGTCGATGCAGATGGCAGCGGCGCAGGAACTAACTTCGTGGCGATCGCCAACCTGAACAACACCCAGGTCAGCAGCGTCACCTCCCTCAACTTCGTCATCTAGCCACATCCATGCAATCTCTGGTTTTCTAACTCCTGTTTTCTAGCTCAGAGTTCTCCTGAGGAGCGGCCGCTGGCCGCTCTTTTTTTGCCTAATTTTTTGCTCATTCGTAACGCAACGCAATGCAGTAGAGAAAAAGTATTAAGCCCCGCATCCTTAGAATCTGCTCAGGACACAATACAGGAGTCAGATCGATTCTCGATTTTGGATTTGCGATTCTGGATTACTAGTCCATCAGCTCCAAAGCTCCCAGCAACCTCATCCCCAGCCCCCCACCATTTCCCCTCAGAAGCATTAACCTCCCTTCCCGCCTTATTTTTCGTTCTTCCCTCTTCGTTCTTTTTTCTTCGTTCTTTTTTTCTTCGTTCTTGTTTCTTCGTTCTTTTTTCTTCCCTCTATGAAACCCATCCGCACCTTCAACGTCACCCCCGCCCTGCCGCCCCTGCTCGAACCCCTGCGGCGCATTGCTTATAACCTCCACTGGGACTGGGATTATGAAGCGATAGACCTGTTTCGGCGGCTGGATCGAGACCTGTGGGAAACCAGCAAACACAACCCCGTGCTGATGCTAGGGACGATCAGTCAGGCGCGGCTGCGGGAGGTGGCCGAAGACGACGGATTTTTGGCGCAGATGGAGCGCGTAGAGCGGCAGTTGGATGACTATCTGCGGCAGCCAAGCTGGTTTCGCAAGCGGCGATCGCCCAAATCCCCTACCCCCAACGGCAAAACCCCAGCGGGAATCGCCCCTGAGACTGGGCTAACCGACTGCTACGCTTACTTTTCTGCCGAGTTTGGGCTAACCTCCTGCCTGCCCATCTACTCCGGCGGCTTGGGCGTGCTAGCGGGCGACCATTTGAAATCCGCCAGCGACTTGGGGTTGCCGCTGGTGGGCGTGGGCCTGCTCTATCAAGAAGGCTACTTTGCCCAATACCTCAACGCCGACGGCTGGCAGCAAGAGCGCTACCCCATCAACGACTTTTACAATATGCCGCTGCACCTAGAGCGCCACCCCGACGGCTCCGAAATCCGCATTGAGGTGGACTATCCCGGTCGCAAGGTCTACGCCCGCATCTGGCGCGTGCAGGTAGGCACCGTTCCCCTCTACCTGCTGGATACGAATATTGAACCAAATAACCAGTACGACCAGGACATTACCGATGAACTCTACGGCGGCGATATCGACCTGCGAATTCACCAGGAAATCATGCTGGGCATTGGCGGCGTGCGGATGCTGCGGGCGCTGGGGCTAAACCCCACCGTGTATCACATGAATGAGGGGCACTCGGCGTTTTTGGCGCTGGAGCGGATTCGCCTGATGATTGAAGAAGCCGGGCTGACCTACGAAGAGGCCGCGCAGGTGGCCCTAGCCAGTCAGGTTTTCACCACCCATACGCCCGTGCCCGCTGGCATTGACCTGTTTCCCTCCGACAAAATCATTTACTACCTAGGGCACTACGCCGAAAAGTTTGGGCTGGCGCGGGAGCAGTTTCTCTCGCTAGGGCGCGAAAATCCGGGCGATCTGGCGGCTCCCTTCAGCATGGCAATTCTGGCGCTCAAGATGGCCTCCTTCGTAAACGGGGTGAGCAAGCTGCATGGCGCAGTGTCACGGTCGATGTTTGCAACGCTGTGGTCGGCGCTACCCTTAGCAGAGGTGCCTATTACCTCCATCACCAACGGCGTTCACGCCCGCAGTTGCGTGGCCAAATCTACCCAGGATCTCTACGATCGCTACTTGGGCCCAGCTTGGAACATGGCCCCTGCCAGCGATCCCCTGTGGGAGCGGGTGAGCAGCATTCCCGATGAAGAATTTTGGCGGAACCACGAGCGCTGTCGGTCGGAACTGGTGCTGTTTGTGCGGGAGCGGTTGCAACAAAGCTTGCGCGATCGCGGCGGTTCCCTCATCGAACTCAGCCAGACGCAGGACGTGCTAGACCCCAAAGTGCTGACCATCGGCTTTGCGCGGCGCTTTGCCACCTACAAGCGGGCGACGCTGTTCATGCGAGATGTGGAGCGGATCAAGCGGATTATGCTGGGGCTGGGCGATCGCTTCAAGTCCAACCATCCGGTACAGTTCATCATCGCGGGCAAAGCCCACCCCAAAGACAATCCTGGTAAGGAGTTAATCCGCGAGATTGTCCACTTTACCCGCGACCCCGACATTCGCCACCACATCGTGTTTATTCCCAATTACGACATCCACGTTTCGCGGATGATGGTGGCGGGCTGCGACATCTGGCTAAACACGCCACGCCGCCCCCGCGAAGCGTCTGGAACCAGCGGCATGAAGGCGGCGATGAACGGACTGCCCAACCTCAGCGTGCTGGATGGCTGGTGGGATGAGGCAGACTATGTGCGGACGGGCTGGGCGATTGGGCATGGCGAAGACTACGATGACCCAGAGGAGCAGGACGAGGTAGAAGCTAATGACCTCTATGATTTGCTGGAAGAGGAGATCGTGCCGCTATTTTATGACCGTGACGAAAACGATATTCCCCACGGCTGGATCGCCAAGATGAAGGACGCGATTCGGCTGAATTTGCCCATGTTTAACACAGCGCGGATGGTGGCGGAATATGCAGAGCGGGCCTATTTCCCGGCGAGCGATCGCGCTCGGGCGATGATCTCCAATGACTATGCCCCGGCCAAAGACCTGGCCCGCTGGCATCACCATCTGTTTGAGCATTGGTATGACATGAAAATCGACCGGGTGGACGTGTCCTCAGATGGCAATGTGCAGGTGGAACAGGAGATTCTCGTCACGGCCTACATCCGCCTGGGCAAACTGACACCGGACGACATACAGGTAGAGCTATACCAGGGGGCAATCGACGAGCATGGCGAAATCGCCAACGGGCAGCCTGTGGTCATGGAGTATGTTGGGGCTGATTCGGATAATCCTGCCATGAGTGTCTATCAGCGGGCGATCGCCTATCGCAACAGCGGCTTTCAGGGACTTTCCCTCCGCATCTTGCCCAAGCACGAAAACCTCAGCAGCCCCTATCAGCCGGGATTGGTGCTTTGGGCGTAGTTTAGTCATACTCAACCCCTAATCTCGCAGCACATAGCCCACGCCGCGCACGGTTTGAATCAGCCGTTTGTCGCCCTGTTCTTCGAGTTTTAGGCGCAGGTAGCGGATGTAGACTTCGATGATGTTGGAGTCGCCCATGAAGTCGTAGCCCCAAACTTCTTCCAAAATGCGATCGCGCGTAATCACCTGTTTGGGGCGGCGCATCAGGTGTTCCAGCAGGTCAAACTCCTTGGCAGTGAGTTCGATCAGGCGACCGTTGCGGAACACCTCGCGGGTACGGCGATTCAGCGTCAGGTCAGCAAACTCCAGTGCGTCGGGGTCGGGTTCCTGGGTGCGGCGCAGGTGGGCGCGGACGCGGGCCAGCAGTTCCTCAATGCTAAAGGGCTTGACGACGTAATCATCGGCTCCCGCATCCAGCCCCGTCACGCGATCGCCAATTTCATCCTTCGCCGTCAGCAAAATCACCGGAATCTTGCTGCCTGTCGAGCGCAAGCGGCGACACAGTTCCACGCCTGTCATTCCCGGCAGCATCCAGTCCAAAATTGCCAGATCGGGCGGAGTCTCGCGCGCCAGCGTCAGCCCGCTCAGTCCGTCGTGGGCGACGTTTACCTGATAGCCCTCGCAGCCCAGTTCTAGCTGAATGAAGCGAGCCAGTTTTTCTTCGTCTTCAACTAAAAGGATAGTAGACATGATCAGGGGTTGGGGGGTTAAAGATTGGGGGGGGGAGAGAGGATTGGGATGAAGGGGTGAAGGCGTAGAAATGCCCTATCGCTCCATCGCTCCGCGACTCCATCACTCCAAAAGCGGCAGCTTTACGGTAAACACACTTCCTACACCGGGAGTTGATTCGACACCGATCTGCCCGCCCATGCCTTCGACCAGGGATTTGGCGATCGCCAGCCCCAACCCCACGCCGCCTGTGGCCCGGCTGCGGGAGGCATCAACCCGGTAAAAGGATTCAAAAATTCGCGCCTGGTCTTCTTTGGAGATGCCACAGCCGCGATCGCGCACCTGAATCGTCGCCCAGGGTGCTTTGCGGCTGAGCGTCAGGCTGATGGGCTGGTTGGGTTCGGAATATTGAATGGCGTTGTCGATTAGGTGAACCAGTACACGCAGCAGGTGTTCGCGGTCGGCCCGGGCAACAATCGGCTGGCTGGGCGCTTCTAGCTTGAGCGATCGCTGCTTGAACTGTTCTGTCATGCGGATTACGTCACCAACCACTTCGCCAATCGGCACGGGTTCCAGGTTAAACAACACCGCGCTGCTGTCGGTGCGGGCGAGTTCTAGCAATCCCTGGAGCAGCTCAATCGTGCGCTCGGTTTCAGAAACCGCCATCGACAGCATCTCCTGCTGCGCCTCGGTGAGGTTGGGGCTGCGGCGGAGGGTGCTTTGCAGATAGCCATAGACTAGACTCAGCGGCGTGCGAAGTTCGTGCGACACGTCGTTGGTAAACTGGCGCTGCCGTTCGGCGGTTTGCGACAGGCGATCGACCAGGCGGTTGCAGGTGTGAACCAATTCCTGCACCTCGACGGGCACCTGATCTGGGTCGAGGCGGGAGATGTTGGTGCTGCCAGCGCTGTAGGCTTCAGCGATCTGGTTGGCCTGCCGCAGGGGCGAGAGCGATCGCCAAATCAACCAGGCCGCCAGCCCGCTCATCGTCACCACGCCCATACCCGTGCCCATCATCAGATCGCGGTTGACCGACTGCAACATGCTGTAGTCGCGGGTCACGTCCTTGGCGACGTAGAGTTGCCCAATCATCTGCCCGTCATGCTGTAGCGGATAGGTACACCAAATGATGTACTGTCCATGTAGCCGCAGGATTTTGGGGGTAGTGGTGGTTTCCGACAGATCCAGCAGCGCATCCTGATTTTCAGAAACCTGGAGATTGTTGGAGCGGGCTAAGATGTTGCCTTGGTGATCTCGAATCCACAGCCAGGTATTGGCCGACGACAGCCGGTTGACCATGTCCTGCAAATCGCTCTGGGAGGCAGATCCGTGGGCGATCGCCACTTCCTGATCGGGCATCTGCTGCACCATGGCCGACAGCTTGGCCCGGTGATCCGACAAAAACATTCGCTCCGTCCGCCAAGACATCCAGAGCATCCCCAACCCAAGCCCACCCCAAATTGCTGCGATCGCCCCCAGCGTCAGCCTCACTTGCAGGGACGATCGCAGCGGGCGTTGAAAATTAGCTCCGTCAGCCGGGGAGGACATGGGTTTTGGCAAATATAGCGGGTACATTGCAAGCCCAGCGGCTATCTTCGGAGTGTCTCCAATTTAACTGGATGCCCGAAACCAGAAATGAGTTTTTCCTGAGCAGAAGGAACGAACTCGCTGAGCAACAGCAAGGGTGCATGGGCAGAATTTGAAAGTCAGGCAGCGCTTTTAGTGTACTCAAAGTTCGTTTTTTAGGGACTGCAATCACGTCTGGCTGATCTTCAGCCGAAACATCTTCAACAAAGCTGGCTCTAAATATTCTTCGATATTCTTCGATCGTCAAAAGAGCTTAACAGATTGAATTACAGATTGAATTAGTCCTAAGCATACAAAGATTGACGGGTCATTTCATAGGGAGCATCCCACTTTCGCGAAAACAGTGCGAAGGGTGAGAATGGGAGGGTAGCCCCAGGGATGACTCACCAGGACACCTGAAGACCAAAAGCGATTGGAAGCTTGTACAGCAGAGATCGCCGAGATTTTGTATCGCAATAGCAACCGAGAGGGGCTCGATAGTCTAGAAGGCATCGAGCAGACTGTACGACGGCAAATGCTAGAGGAGGTGAGCCCTCGAGTTGCCCTTTTTTTGTCAACCAGAAAGCCTACCCCGCCCGAGGCCGGGTTCGCCGATTGAAGAGTTTGGTAGGGGTCCTTGAGATTCGTCAAAGTCAGGCAGAACGGTTAGGCGTAAAGGCTTACAGCCGTCTCAGTGGTGGCCTAGAGAAAGCCAACCTACGCTTAAGTGCCAACGAATCGTTTCAAGATGCAGAGGATGACATCGTAGCCCTGACCGGGATGCGGGTCGGGCACTCGACCCAACAACGTCTGGTGGGGCGTCAGTCGTTCGAGTCTGCCGAGGCTAAACAAGGCGTCAGTGAGGTCAGCATTGATGGCGGCAAAGTCCGTCTGCGTGACCTGCTAGAGTCCGATAGCCCGTGGCGAGACTACAAAGCGGTGCGGGTGGAGGGGATTTATTACAACGCCTTCTTCCAAGACAATGACAGCTTGATTGATTATCTCAGCGCTCAACGCTTGCTCTCCCCACTGGTCTGTCTGGGCGATGGTCACGCTGGGGTGTGGAATCTGTTTGCTCAACTCACCACCGTTGAGACCCGTTGGGAAATCCTCGATTGGTACCATCTCAAAGAAAACCTCTACAAAGTCGGTGGGTCGCTCAAGCGCTTAGCAGCGGCGGAAATGCTGTTATGGCAAGGTCAAGTGGAAGCCGCCAGGCCTCTTTGCCGACTGTCGGCGCAAGCAAGCCCGCAATTTTGAAGCCTATCTGAGCACCCATCGCTCTCGCATCGTGAATTATGGGTTCTACCAGGCTGAGCAACTCTGTTCTATTGGATCAGGAGCCGTAGAATCGGCTGTCAAACAGATTGGGCGACGCCTCCAAATTTCGGGTGCTCGCTGGAATACGGCCTCCGTTAATGCCATGTTGAGTCTGCGCTGTGCCTACCTCAATGGACAGCTCGCCAGTTGACTGTTTCATCGAAAGTGGGATGCTCCTCATTTCATAGGCTTCTATTAAGAAGTCTGCTGCTGCGTAAATCTCCTGATCCTGACTAAACTTACCAATCCCAATACGAAGTGCCCCATCAATCACTGTGTCTTGTAGCTTCAGTGCACGTAGCACATGGGAAGGTTCTTCTAGACCAGAAGAACAAGCTGATCCAGTTGATATCGCTAATTTAGAACGGACTCTAGCGATGACAGCACTATTGGGAATACCAGGAATTGAAATGTGAAGATTTCCTGCCAGCCGATGCTCTAGATCTCCATTAATCACTAGGTTAGGGATCTTCTCTAGGAGCAGATCTTGAAGTCGATCGCGCTTCATGGCGATCGCCCGCTCATCTTCTTCCATCTCCAGCGATCGCAACCGACAAGCTTCTCCTAACCCAACAATCCCAGGGACGTTAAGAGTACCCGATCGCATTCCTTGTTGATGACCGCCACCAAATATAAGCGGCTCCAAGTGATAGCCTTTACGAACAGCTAGGGCCCCAACTCCTTTGGGGCCATAGAACTTGTGGGCAGAGATTGCTAGGTAGGTGATGCCCCACTGTTCAAACTGAATGGGAATTTTACCGACTGCCTGAGAGCCGTCACATAGAAAAGGAATGCCGTAATGTTGAGCAATCTGCCCAATTCTTTGAATCGGGTAGAGGTTGCCAATCTCGTTGTTAGCTGCCATGACACAGAGCAGAGACAGTCCCTCAGCGCAGACTTGTTCCAAATGTTCCAGGTCAAGTCTGCCTCTGGAATCTACTTGCAGATAAACCAGTTCAGCCCAACCTCGCTGCTCCAATGCACGACAGGTATCGAGGACAGCTTTGTGTTCGATCGGCATTAAGCCAATGCGATGCGGTTTCGTGGGGTTAGGGGGGAGACTCCCTTGAATTGCCAGATTGATGCTCTCGGTTGCGCCAGATGTCCAAACAATTTCCCTCGGTGAGGCTCCAATTAGATCTGCAACTTGTTTAGCCGCTTGCATGATGGCTGCTTCGGCGCGATCGCCCCACTCATGATCTACACTACTGGCATTGCCAAATTCGAGTGTCATGAAGTGATAGATGCGATCGGCCACACGCCGATCGACGGGAGTAGTGGCGTGGTAGTCGAGGTAAATCACAAGGGGGTTGGCTGGAGCGACTCAACAAAGGTCTGGTGGTCGGCGGTAGCAATCCGCCCAACCCGCGCCGCCGCCGCCGCCGCCCAAGACTCAACAAAGGTCTGGTGGTCGGCGGTAGCAATCCCCTGCTGAAGCGTTTGCAGCACCGCAGCGAGATGACCCGCCAAGAGTGCCGAAGCCGCTAACCATAGACCAGGAAACTGCCGACTTCGCAGAATGCCGCTAGCATCTGGAGACTGGGGCTTGTACTGGCCATCTTCGAGGTAAAACCAATCAATCTGCTGGCTGTAGGTACACCAAACAATGTATTCTTGTACGCAATTGCGACGGTAGACCCGCAGTTTGTCATGCAAGTCGTAGGAGGCACTGCTAGCAGCAATTTCAACCACAAGTTCGGGCGCGCCTTCTAGGTAACCATCATCGCTAATCCATGAGTTGCCCCCCTGTTCCAGACGCAACACGGCATCAGGTTGAGGTTCGTTGTCGGCATCCAGGCGCACGGTGGGGTTGTCGTAGCAGGCAATACCCGGTGTAGCCGCGCGATAGGAACCCAGCCAAGTCATGAGGTCGGCATGGGGTTGGCTATGAATGACGCGGACGGGAGAACTCACGTAAACGACTCCTTCGATTAGTTCGGCTTTTTTGAGCTGGGGCATGGCGTTGTACCGCTGCTCAAATTCACTGCGGGTGAGGCGATCGCCATTTTCCAAGGGGGGTAGCTTAACCAATCGTTCGGTCGTCATGGTGAGTGAGAGATGAATGGGTTTCCAGACGTTGATAATATTCTACCAGGGCGGTTTCAGCCAGTTGTTTGAGGTCAGCTTTGTCCTGTTGAGTGAGACTTTTCCAAAGTACAGGGTCAAACTTGAGCAGGGTGAGTTCTTTCAGGCGACGGATGAATTTGCGCCGCTCAAATTTCTCGAAAGGCATTGAAAGTAGGATAGATTCAATATCGCGATCGCTCAGTTCAGCAATTCGCACCATCTTGCTTCCAGTTTTTTCCACTATTTCACCATTTTGTAATCGTTTCAGGTAAAAGGCTTTAAAGAAAGTAACAAGATCAGGAATTTTGATTTTTCCGCTAGAGTCTGCAAGTTGAAGTAAGCCCAGTAATAAAACAGGTTTATAGGAATATTTCATATCCATGTTCTGGACAAACTCAACAAACTTAACTTTAATATTCTCTTTTGTGATCGGTATGATGTTGAATTGTTTCTGAATTTCATCTAGTCGTTCTTTTCTGAAGTAGAAATAAGTTTGATTCCCAATTGGAATTGTGTGATCAGGAATAAGTTTGCCCGTCACAACCCACTGTTTTACAACATTGTCAGCAACTCCCAATTCAGCTTCCAATTCACGAGTTTGATACATCTCTTTGACCAGAAGTGTTGAACGCAATGTTAGCAGGGCAAGTTCATAGCTGAATCCAGTACAAAAGATCTATAATTCTGCCTGTAATGACCTACTTATTGCTTCCATTCTCAATAATCCGCCTCTTGAGAGTGCTTTTTGTAAAGTTTTACCATCAAGATTCAACACTTCTGCTCTTTGACTTCATCTTGCCAACGAAAGATGTCGATTGCTTCGTACTTATCGACCCATAAATGAAGCCCCAATACATCACTCGGTTTTTCGCCTTTTGCGTAGGTCGCTGCCTCTTCAGCCAGCATATCATTTGGGGCTGCGACGAGTGCCCCAGGGCGATAGTGAGGATTTTTAAACAAGCGATGAGTATTAAGTGCCTGAGTATAACGACTGGTATTGTCAATAAAGTCAAATACTAGCAGGTATTCTTTACCTGGAGCAGTTCGGGTGCCACGTCCAAGCTGCTGAATGTAAACAACTTTGCTCAGTGTGGGACGTGCCATTAATAATACTTCTGTCTCAGGAGAATCCCAGCCTTCATTAAGGATGTCGCAGGCACAAAGAACCTGCATTTTACCAGTTCGATAGTCTGTTAATATCTGTTCTTTCTGGTTTTCTGCCATGCGCCCAGACACATGAGATGCTTGAACATTCTGCTGATTGAATAGCTCTGCCATTCGTTCTGCATGAGCAATATCAATGCAAAAACAAACAGCACGTTTACCCAGCGTATGACTACAATAAGTGTCCACAATTAAGCGATCGCGATCGGGCACCTTTAAAGCATGTCCCAAGTCATTACTCCGGTAATCAACGCCATTAAATCGAACTTTGGACAAGTCAACCTTCGTTTTAACTCGAATACAGCGGATTGGAACTAACAAACCTCGTTGAATTGCTTCTTCTAATTCAAGTCGATGGGCACAGTTCTGAAAAATTTCTGTTAAGGATTGCCCATCATGGCGTTCCGGCGTTGCTGTTAGTCCAAGAATGAATTTTGCACGAAAATAGCTGATCACCTTGCGGTAAGTTTCTGCGGCTGCATGATGGCTCTCATCAATAATGATGTAACCAAATTCGCGCTCATCAAATTGATTTAATGAATCTGCAATTGCCTGGATTGTAGATAACACGATATGAGAATCCGGCTTGCTCTTTTTCTTCTGATAAATAGCAGAAGTTGCATCAGACCAAAGCTCAGAAAATCTCTCCTGTGTTTGAGTAACTAAAGTCTTGCGATGAGCAAGATACAGAGTTCTAAAACCTAGATAGTGAGCATGGGAAATAGCAACATGGGTTTTTCCTGTACCTGTTGCATCAGAAGTGTTGAATTGAGACATAAAACTTTACATTCAACCCTACGAAGCTCCTACGAGTGTCTCTGGCAGCAGATCGTAGCTCCAATGGACAATCGAACAACGACGACTCAATTCAAGTTGCAAATAGCGCAACTTATCTAGTAATTGATGACCATAAAACTCTGGAATTTCTATCAATTGCAGAATCAGATAGGCAATCAACACCATGTAGATTTGAATGGTGACTCCATTGACACTCTTAGAGATTAGTTTATCTAGCTTCAAGTGCATCTTTAGAAACTTCCACAGCACTTCTATCTGCCACCGATGGCGATAGACTTCACTAATCTCTTCATTCGTCATCAGTTCTACATTGGTCGCCAGCCGAAACTCCGTTTGGCTCTCTAAGTCACAAAACCAAACCACTCGATATCGCTCATGCTCAAACTCGGTCTTCATCGTGTTCTTAAGGCGGACAACAAAGCGAGTCTGATCCTGGCTTAATTGGTCAAGGAAATCCCAACTGGCAAAGCCTCTATCCATGACGCCGATGGCATCTTCAGGAATCATTCCTGTCACTCTGTCAGCAAATTTTGCGTCATGTCCTTGACCAAAATGAATCAGGCATTCACTGGGATTACCTTGCGTTAAGTTGACTCCATTAAGCAATTTGACTTGATGATAGCCTTGCATCCAGAACAACTTGCTTGTCAATGTGATGACCGTTGAATCAATGGGAAACAGCATCTGTGCTGTCGCTGGATTTTTTTGTTTTAGCTGTCTTATGAGCTCAGCGTAGATGCGACAAAAGTGTTCATCCTGTCGAGTCTTGCAGGCTTTAGAAAAGGTGGAAATATCAACCTTGATTCCTGCTTTGTTGAGACGATAAAACAGGCTTCTCATGCTCGTTAAACCCTGGTCTAAAACGAAGGTCAACCAGATTTCAAAGAATAAGCGAGAGTTCAAAACAGGATAGTTATGTGGGCACAACTGCTTGAGTATCGGTTTGACAAGCGCAGGAAATGACACTAGCATCTTAAACATTGTTTTTGTTTGCTGGGGGCTAGAATACAATATTCTGCCCCCATTTTTTGTATGTTGAGCTATCTTTCAACACTTCTGCTGTTGCATGAGTTAGTAAAGCAATTGTTTTACCTCGATTTCGTAATTCTTCCAGTTGTTTCAGTGCATCCATCTGATGCTCTCTTAACGAAATCTCTCCAACTTCCTGTTTTGGCAAAAATCCATCTAGTGTTCCCTGCCTTAGTGGTGCAGAAAAGTCCCAAAAGCTCGATATTTAGGGAGTCTCATGATGAGACAGAAGTGACAGGAAAGGGGATGACATGGGATGCTCAAGTTTCCACACAAAAAGCAATTCCCCATGTCTGTCCCCCAACTTTATCGTCAACTGCAAACTCAATTGAGTCAATGGATTTTTCCAAAAGACCAACGCCACCTCCACGGGTTTTGTGAGAATGTGGCAGCGATTTTACAAGCCCAGAGTGCTTGTTTGAGTCATTGGCTACCCTACTTGAGTCACCGAGACTGTCAGGCGCGTAGCCACATGGAACGCCTGAACTATTTTGTCCATAATGCTCACATCAATGCTGAAACCTTTTACGTGCCGTTGCTGAAGCAGTTTTTGAGGGCTTGGGAAGGCATGGTAATGCTACTCACGCTCGATACGAGTATGCTGTGGGACCAGTATTGCTTGATTGAAGTGTGTCTGGTCTGGGGCGGTCGTTCGGTCGTAATAGCTCAGCACGTGTTGGAACATGGCAGTGCTAGCGTTGGCTTTGAAGACTACAAGGTCGTGTTGGAAATGGCACAACAACGCTTGCCTCAAGGCGTTCAAGTCACGTTGTTAGCCGACCGAGGCTTTGAACACGGAGCGTTAATTCGTTGGTTGCAACAGCAGCAATGGAACTGGGCGATTCGAGCCAAATCGGACTTGAACATCACCCTCTCAACGGGCAGAACCGCTGCGGTCGCTGAGTTGTTGCCGCCACAAGGAGAAGCGTATCTGTTTAGCAAGGTGACGATTCTCCAAGACATCGACGCTCATCTTGCCACGGCTCATCTGGACTTAGCGAGTGAACCTTGGGCAGTCCTCTCCAATCTGCCGCCCACGTTAGCAACCTTTGAACTCTATGGTCAACGCTTTGGTGGTATCGAACCGCATTTCAAAGATTACAAGTCGGCGGCGTTTGACCTGATCCGTTCTCATTTGCGTGGTGCTGCTGCCCTCGGTTGTCTACTGATGCTGTTAGCGGCGGCAACGTTGATTGCCATTGCCATTGCCGTTGTTGCAGTCATCGAACAGGGACGACGGGCAGCCTTGGACTGGCACAATCAACGCGGTTTGAGTTTTTTACAATTGGGATTACGCGAAATTCAACGCTTGGACTATCTCAATCTGCCGATTCCTCGATTGGCAACGTTACCTCGCAAAAGTCCATCGACGGCGGCGGCTTCACTGAAAAAACGAGCGCAATTGGAAACCCGTGTTGAATTTTCCCGTGTCACCGTATTCTCATCCTGAGACTCTAAAAGTTTTCTGCACCACTAAGGTTCCCTGCACAATTTCTCTTTCTAGGAAGAGTAAAAGTTGCTCCTGAATGCGTTCTCGCTCAGTGCTTAATTGAATATCTGTCCAACGATAAACTTTCCACCCCTGATAAACCAAACTGTTCTGACGTAATAATTGGTCACGGTAAATTTGTGAATTAACCATTGCACCATCAGGTGCGTGCCACACTTCACCGTCAATTTCAAAAGCATACTTATCCAGTCGGGAAAGAAACGCGAAATCAATAAACCGATTAGTGCCGTAGATATCTGTTACGGAATACTGAGGAATGAGCAATTGAGTTCGCTCAAACCCCAGAGTCTCCTGAAAGATATCAATAAACAAATCCTCACTAGAACTACTTTCAGCGGCTCGATCATGTCTAACGTGAGAAGTAAGATGATCAGGAGTATCCATAGAAATATATTAAGAGAGCATTCCCTATTATTCCCGCTCCGAACTGAAGTCATCCGGCAGTTCATTGAGTGTTACACCTAAAGCCTCACAAAGGGCTTTCATCTGAGGAACTGTCAAGCTAGCCACATTGGTTCCTCGTTCCCAGTTGCTGACAGTCTTGCTACTAACCCCAACTAGACGTGCCAAAGCTTCCTGCGAGAGTTCCGCTTTCTCCCTCAATTGTTTTAGGGTAAGTTTTGGTCGATCCTGTTCCATCTGGAAAAAGTTTTTAGAAACACTTGACAACTCCCCGCTTTTCTAGAAAACTTTTCTAGTAAGAGGTTCTTTCTCATCCTCCATTAAACGACTTCGGGAGGCACTTTAGCTAGTGTCTCGCTAAACTTTGCGTTGATTTTGAGGAATATTATGGATACTAGTCCGCTTCATGTCTGGGCGGTGGTTCGTCTGCTGCCCAATATGCAACGTACCGTAATTAATCGGTTTCGTCGTCGAAGCGATGCAGAAAATTACTTGCGCCTTTTACGGCAGCACATTCACGACACTAATTTGACAATCGTGTTTGATCCGCCATCCAGGGCTATTAATCTCGAAGCCCATTCTAAAAATTGTGAGAAGTCAGGAATGTTATCGTCATCATCAAGGATTTCTCCTAATGATTGAATTAAGGGTCTATTTGGAGTTGCCATATCATTTTCGTATGCTTTCTTCAATAACTCTATTGCCGTATCCCAACAACGATGAACTTGATAGGGAAATTCGTCATCATCTTTTGTTTGCGGTTTTGTTCCTGCAAGATGTGGCTTTGCCGATCGCTGCTCGATAATTTCATGTTTTTCCAGAATGTCTAATTGCTGTCTCAACTGTGCTTTATTAATTCCCAAAACACTAACTAAACCCATATCTGTGTCAAGAATCTCATTCACTAGAACAGATGCTCGAATGTTGTAGTTATATTCCCAAAGCTTTGCAAAAAGATATCCAGTCGTATAAGGATTTGATAGATCTGGACTACTGATCGAATATATCTTTTTGTCTTGTCTCAGAAACCCAATTTTCGCGATCGCTTCTGATTCTGTATAGGTCCTCAGGATTAATCGAATGCTCTTTTTTAACGTCTCTGGCGATTCAATTGGAAAAGTTTCAATACAGCTATTGACTAACTCCTCTTGAGTGAAGGATGAATGGTTTGGTAAAAACTCACACATGAAATAGTGCCATAAACTGCGATCATTCAAACTTAAGTAAAAATGAATCAACCAATCTGTCACCGTTGCTTCCAGGTAAGGATCTTTGGTCGCTACCAGATTTCCTTCGGGTGTCAAACCCCGATCGTCTAGCAAATTTGCCGCGATCGCCCATTGTTTTGCCCTCTGCCGCGCCTGAGCCGACAAAGAACCCGTTGGGGCATTGGGCTGGAGACTCTGAGCCAGCAGCACTCGGAGGTCAGCTTTAATCAGTAAGGAGGTGGGTAAACCAGGCATAGGGCGTGAAAAACCAGAAGTGACTAAGGAAAAATACAATCCAGGGATAAGACCTGCTCAGGAAAGGGGGGAAGGGCGATCGCAGCTTGTGCTGTGACGATCTGTCGATGTAGATACCCAAACTGACCAGGAGCCACTTCAGCAGGTTGGCTATAGGCTTCCAGGTAGCGATCGACCACATTAAACAACCAGTAGTCTCGAATTCCGGCTTCTGCATACAAAGACAACTTCACTGTGCGATCGTACTCCAGCGACGAATCTGCTACTTCCATAACCAAGAGCGTTTCCGCAGGTGTGGGATGGGCTGATTCATAGTCATCCTCTCGGTTTTGCACAATCGAAAAATCGGGTTCTGGTTCCCCATCAAAGGATAAAGTAATAGGAGACTGGCAGCGGAGAGTGGCGCGATCGCCCACTAACTCAGGTAAGACTCTGAGTAAGCGAGTGATACAGGTTTCGTGGGCAGTACCTCGTGCTGCCATTTGAATTAACTCCCCCCGAATGAGTTCGATGTGGTCATCCTCACCCAAAAGGCCAAGTTCTACTAAACGGTGATAGTCTTGCACTGTAAACCGCACGGGTTGAGGCGTTTGAAGGGGTTTTGTGGCGGCTACTATCATTGAGTCTCCTTGATGGCATCCAGGACTGTGCAAAATGCCTTGAGTTCGGCTTACAAATGACAGGCGAGACAGGGTAAGGTTTCGTCTTCTTCATCCAGAACGGCTTCTAATGCTTCCACCAAGGGGCGATCGGGCTTTTTCTGGGCTTCCCGTGCCATTGCCTTGTGATGGTCAGCGATAACCTGGTCTTTTCGCGCTAATAGTTCTAGCAGGGTTTCGCCCTGTGTCCAGGTGTAAGTTCTGCCGTCTCGATGATTTTGCTCGTATTCGACCGCCTTTTGGAAGAGGTCAGGATGCAGAAGTGTTGAATCTTGATGGTAAAACTTTACAAAAAGCACTCTCAAGAGGCGGATTATTGAGAATGGAAGCAATAAGTAGGTCATTACAGGCAGAATTATAGATCTTTTGTACTGGATTCAGCTATGAACTTGCCCTGCTAACATTGCGTTCAACACTTCTGGTCAGGATGCTCTTGTGCTAACATCACCCACTCATATTTGCGCTGGAAGAAACAAAAGTAACAGCCCGATCGCGATCGCCAGCGGTAATAGTCAGGCATTCCAATTCCGCTTTCTTCAAGTAAGCGGATAATGTCAGCTTTAACAAGTCCGTGTTCTTTGAAAGGAAATTTAGGTGTGATGTTGGGCTTGGTCGAGATGTAGCCATCTCGATTTTCATCGGCACGAATACCAATATAGGTAATCACTTCATCGTCACCTACCCACTTTTCCAGGGGAATGATTTTCATCTGCCTGGTACACCATCGCATTTTGGGAGACGGTAATACTCCACCGTATACATCCAGCCAGTGGTCGAAGCCTCGTTCTGCTTCGAGGTAGTTAATCTTAATCCCAAGCCAATCTTCAATTCGCCCTAGATACTCGTAAGTTTCCTTCAATTCCTTATGGGTATCACAGAAGAAGTACTCGATTTCCAAGTCAGGATATTCTCGACGCATAAAGATAGCAAGGGCTGTACTATCCTTGCCACCAGAGAGACCTACTATGTGCCGAACCTTCTTCTTACTCATGCTGGCTGATCCCGCTTCCGTTTAGGTTTTCCAAATTCACCTTGAGAATTAACATCCTTGCGACTCAAGAGTTTTTCATTGAGCTTTGCTAAAAGGCCCTTCTGAAGCCGGGGATTGTCTTTCAATGCTGGCGTATTCAACACCTCTTCAGTGAGGCGATCGAATAACGCTTCATATTCTTCATCGATCCAAACAACTTCATGAACTTCCTGACCATTTGGCCCAGTCACCGTAATTCGCAGAGCATCAAATCCTTTACCTTGCCGCCTGACTTCAGTCCGAAGGGCTTCTAGATTCTCGAACCGACGAACCAAATCACTCAAAGCAATTTCATATCGACTGAAGTCCTCGTCAATCCAACCCTTTGGATGCTTGTCCGCCACAATTCTAACGAGTGCCTCTAGCCAATCTCTGTCAGACGAATCCTCTTCCACAGCTTTAGCGACAAAATGCCGCAGTACTGGATCGATGCACTGCCCTATCAAGTAGCTGGCACGAACTCGCAAATCCTCCCTTAAGTTGGCTTCCTTGCTGCGAACCCCAAATGCTTCATAAAGGTGCTTTTGGCAGTCAGTCAGCAAATTGTCGTAAGCGGTCTGAATCTCATGGATGCATTGCACCAGTTTCTTTTGAAATGCTTTTGCTTCCTGTTCATTTTCCTCACTACCCGTTGTCATTGGCTTGAACCCACAAGCTTCTGGTAAAGAGACAAACAGTAAAGCATCAGGTTCCTGAGCCGTCTGTAATGCCTGTAAAACGTTTCGTGCTTCTGCACTCAGCCGCTTTGTCGATCGCGTGAATTCCGGCAGTTGACGGACAAATCCAAACAAGGGCTTAGCAACTGCTAGCAATGATGCATTACGCACTCCATCAGGAGTTTTGGCATTTGGAGATTTCAGAACGGTTTCCAGTTCCTTGAAGACTTGCGATCGCAGTCCAGTCATCTCAAAGTGCTTCACCGAAAAGCGCGAGGGCGATTTCACCAACAACTCAAAATGCTCTGCTCCCAAAACAGGAATGTAGGTGCCGTCCTTGTAGATTCCGACATCGTCAACATGAGCCAGCAGAAAAGCAGCTATCAGGACGGGAACTACTCCTGGCTTAACTCCGTAGGGGGGTGCTTGCAGGTCGGCGTAAATCTGATCCAAGCTGCGCGATCGCTCCTTTGCCTCTAGACAAAACTGGGCGATCGCCCGCCAGGTCGTTGCCACACCTGATGCGGGGTTAGGCGGATAGAAACCCCACACTCCCTGTTCCTGGCGGTGAATCCCTGTCGCCTCTAGCACCGAACCATATATAGCGACTTCAGGCCCATAACCTTCTAACCCTAGTCGTTCTTGGCTAGAACGTTCCAGCATTGCCTCAATCAGTTCACGTCGTGCTTTTGCCCCTTGGGAGGTCAATTCGCGGCGATTGATCAGTTCATTGTCCAGCACTGGGCCTTTGTTGTAAGCGCGATCGCACAAGTCTGAAAGCGCAGCTTGAAAACCCCGGTCAGACTCAATGGCAGCAAGTCGCCCATCGATCCAGCAAGTATTCTTTTGGGCTGACCAGTTGAACGCTAGAGCAACGGTTTCATTTAGGAGTTGCTCTGCTTCCACAAGGCGTTGTCTCACCTCTCGCTTTGCCACGCCATCCGTTTGCAACTCAGGGGCATCTTTCCAGATCTTTTTCAGTGCCAAAAAATCTTCACTACGCATTTGCAGTAGGTCAAGATTGGCAACTGTAATCACAATTAAAGGCTTGCCATCTGCGGTAAAGGGTGGAACGGTTTTCAGAGGGTCTGGATCTAACCAGTAAGCAATTAAGCCGTCACTCCCTGTTGTCGTACACGTCAAAGTCTGTAGATTAACCCGGCTATCAATGTACCGTTGCTCAAAATAGCGGAGGTTGCCCGTTGTGGTGTAATGGCGTTGAGCGACCAGCGGTTTTAAGGGATAGGTTGTAGTCAACAAATCGGCTAGGGGATGATAGGCTTGCTCGATTTGCGTTTGAATTGCCGCTTCAACGTCAAAATCTGAGCCTTGCCAAATCCGCAATTCATCTTGAGTTCGACTGCGGTGGGTGATTAATCTTTTGTCTTTGAGTTGCTGGATCGTCTTTTGCCAATGCTTACGTCCCTTCGCATCCGTGGGAGAGTCGCACAATGCCAGCACGACTAATTCAGGCGTTGCACGAAACCTTCCGGTTGAGGTGACCAGATTGAGGACTCCAATGGTTTTCAGTACCTTAAGAACATCCTGATTCTGGTCTTTGGCATCCTGAATCAACCCTTGTACTTCAACCCAACGTTGTAAATTAAGCCGTGATGCCAGCCCGGCGACGGTCTCTACAAAGTAGTCATAAAGCTGGTGCAGCTTTAAGGTAGGAATTTGATCTCCTTCAAGGGTGGCAGTTTTAAGAAACTGACTGAAAGCGTAAGGCTCGTCGCTCGTGAGAAAGGTAAATAGAGAGCGATCGTTCTGGGCGTAACGCACACAGAGCATTGGCAGCACCAGAGCCGTCAGGGGGTGCAGGGGGTAAGCATCTGCTAGCACCTTCGCTGAAATCTCGTATTCCGAGAGTAGCTCTTTCAACGCATCAAACCAGCTTTCAGCTTGGCTGTAAACCCTGGGTCGGATTGGGTCAGAGCAACGAATAGCTTGCCCGATTAAGCGGGTCATCTGGCTGGGTGATTCAGTGAGAACGATGTCGGTGAATCTTCCGTGAATCTTTACCCATTCACTTTGTTCTGCTGTGGAGAGGCGATCGCCATAGCCTGCAAACGACTGGTGGAGAATCCCCAACAGGTGAACCTGATAGTCTCCCTGAAGTTCTAGTTCAGCAATCTGTTGCAGCAGGTAAAGATCTTGAATCCCCTGATGATGCGCCGCATACTCCAGATTCTTGCCCAACTCATCAATAATCAGCAGCACATCGGTTTCAGCCGTCTGGGCGATCGTTCGGAGCAATTTCAGCACTTGTTGGTCAGTCACTTGGCAGTTGCCCGCCTCCGCCTGAAAGCGCCACTCATTGAGATCCATCCAAAAATCTGGCTTTCGCTTCTTTTTCCAAAAAAGCTCAAACCCGCGCGATAAGGCACGGACGATCGTCCAGCTTAGGGGTTCTCGTTGAGCCGTTGCCACAGCCCTGAATAATCCAGGCTGAGGAACATTTGTGATGACAGCCATTTCAGGACTGTCAGCCGGAAAAACGGATTCGGCGATCGCCCAAGCTTCCTCAGCAACGCGACTCCCTCCAGGCGCACATAAAGCCGCCAGATAGTGAGCAAATGCCGACTTTCCTGTTCCATAGACTCCTGTTAATGTCCAGGCGCGGTGAGCAGCCGGATCGCCAATGGCAGATAAAATCCGTCGCAACGCGATCGCCGATCGCTCCGTCGGAACATAGCCCTGAACCGCATCAGGCTTATCTAAGTCTCTCTCTAAATTGACGGATCGGTAGTAGCGGCGGTGTAGCTCAAAATAGGTTAATAGAACCTGATTGGTCATTTTGCTCACCTTCCCGTTCGCGGAGCGTCTCCACAGAAGAACCGATAGTAGCCGTCTAAGATAGCTGCTGCCAGCTTAAGTGGCTCCCCTTCAAAGGAAAATTGCAGCTTTCCGGCGGCATCCGAGAGTCGAATTTGATTCCACCGTCGGGCGACAACTTCGATCGCGTCGCAGATCGCACTCTCGGTCAGCTTAAAAACAAGCCCTGGACTGCCCAGGTCGTAGAGCAAATTGGCAATTGGAATCGTTTTGGCGGGGCTACCCGTTCGAGCGTGGTGCTCTAAGCAAGCGTAGACCACAATTTCGGGGGGCAAGCTTGGCTTCTGCCCAACGCGGAACCGATAGTGTCGAGAATCCCCTGCGGTGTAAATTAACCCCAGTTCCGTAAATGGACAATCCAGAGAGTCTTCGCTAACCTTCGCTTTTTTACTGGGTTGCACGACATACATCCGCAAAATGCAACTCACGTCTTTTTTGAGTGAAGAATCAGAAATACGAGGCGCAACCCGATCGCGGTATTCACAAAGCTGGTAAAACAAATCTTCAGCCGTAAACTCGATCGGACGAAAATAGTTGAAGGCAACATCCCAGGCAGTTGCCAAGTTAGGCGCTTCTAGCAATTTCCAATGCAACAGCCAAAGGGAGGCCGGATCTTCCAAATAAGAGTCCCAACCGTCCTGCCCCAAAAGTTGCTGACCAAATTCTGTCGGCTGGTCATTCTTCAGCAGCTTAAAGGCAGAACACCAGTACCGAATCGATCGCACCATGTTCTTTCCCACGCCGAGTCGAACAGGGGCATCCTCCCTTAAGAAAATTTCTGAATCGATAGAGGCACGATCAAAACCCTTCTTCAACCAACCAAAGCGAGGGTGAAACGTTTCATGACGAGCAAAGATACATGGCCTTGAAACATCACGGCCCGCTAGTCCCTGGTTGACTGTAGTAGAACTGACAGACTCTGTTGCCATAATTTCACGCAGCGCCCATTCCCACTTGCCTACGTTTGTCTAACACTGATGCTTGGGGGCACCTCGAAAAATAGGGTTGCTTGCTAAAAATAGCTTGATCTTAAATTTGATACAGCACGGCTAACTCTAGCAATAATTCGCAGAAAGGTAGTTCGAGATGCCCTTAGGCTCGCAGTGAGTCTGGAAAATAGGCTGATGCTAGCACTTCCGCAGCCTAGGCGCAGGCATAATCAGCAACAGAGAAACAGAGCTATGAAAAATCAAACGGAACTTAAGAATGGAGCTAAGCGGATTCGAACCGCTGACCCTCTCAATGCCATTGAGATGCGCTACCAACTGCGCTATAGCCCCTTGTGCGTTTCCTATAATGCCTGACGAACAGTAACTTCGTCAACTAATCTTTGGATTTCAAGTAAGAGATTTGGCGTTTAATGGGGAATAGCCTTGTTGCTCGCCCTTCGGCACAGAACCTCACACTCTATGATTAACCTGCCACCCGAACCTTCCGAAACGTCTCCAGCGTCGCCCGCTCCCGACCGCGCCCCCGCCGAGCCAGACATAGAAGCGCTGATCCTGTTGCTGCGGCGCAAGCAGGGCACCTGGATGGACTGGGGCAAAGCCTGCTTGCAGTTGCAAAAAGCAGGGTATTCGCCGCAGCAAATTTTTGAGGCAACGGGGTTTGAGCCTGTGCAGCAAAACCAGATTGTAGTAGCGGCGCAGGTGTATTTGTCGATGCTGAAGGTGGGCGTGTCGGACGCGGTGCGGGCCCGTTTTGAGCGGACGGGTAGCGATACGCTGTACGAGTTTCGGGTGCTGAGCCAGGGCGATCGCGCGGCGGTTGCAGAACTGGTAGTCCAAAAAGGCGTGGACTCGGAAGGGGCACGGGATCTAGTGCGGGCGGTGAAGGAGTATTCGCGGCTGGCGGCCCCGCCAGAGAAGTTTCCCCAGGCACCAGGCGACGCGGTGGCCTATTTTTGCTGGAACCTGGCGCGGCAGCAGGCGGATCTGCAAGCGCGATCGCGCCTGATTGCCCAGGGGTTGAAATTCGCCAGCAGCGACAGTGCCCGCCAGCAGCTCGAGCATTTGCTGACGGATTTTGGCGTGGCTCGTGTACAGCAGGCTCCCCGGCTGCCGTTTTATCGGCTGGAAACGGAGTCGGAGGTGCCGAGGGTGATTCCGGTGGCGGGTCGGCTGCCGCTGTCTCGCGCCCACCTCCAGGCGGTGCCGATTCTGCAAGAGGAGGAACCCTTTGGCATTGTCAAATTTTCGGGCATAGGGGCGTGGGTTCCAGTTCCCGGCTGGCAGGTGATTTTGGCGGCCGAAGACCCCGTAGCGCTGATCACCGACAGCGACCAGTTGCCCAATGTGCCGGAGGGCCCGTCGGAGTCGGTGTTAGTGATTCTTGACCGGGCGCAGCGCCAGTGGGACGAGTTCAGCTACTTTGTGGTAGACCAAGAAGGACATTTGGATATTCAGTGGTTTGACGTGCCGCCTGCCAAGCCAATCCTGGGGCGAGTGGTGCTGATCATGCGGCCGAAGCGCGTGCTGGACGAAGACTTTAATAAAGAGCTGTGGCAACTGGAAGAATAGGGTTCGATCTGGGCGTGGAGGGCGGTCTTGAAGAGTCTGGCGATCGCCCGGCCAATCCGGCTGCCAATCCACTGAAGGCAACTGCGGCGGCGATTGACCCGGTGATTTGGAACGACTGGTATGTGGTGGCTCGGTCGGTGGATGTGCCCATTGGCGCAGTGGGGCGATCGCGCTTGCTCGATACGGGCATCGTCCTCTGGCGCAGTGCAGATGGGGCGGTGCAGGCGTGGCGCGATCGCTGTCCCCATCGCAGCGTGCAGTTGTCAAAAGGGCGGGTGGCGGGCGATCGCCTTGTGTGTCCCTATCATGGGCTGGCATTTGACCCCACTGGGCGCTGCGTGTTGGTTCCGGCGCACCCCGGCTATACGCCGCCGCCCCAGTCCCACGCCGAAACCTACGCAGTGCAGGAGCGCTACGGGCTAGTCTATGTCTGCCTGGGTGTTCCGGGGCAGGAAATAGTGGACTTTCCCGAATGGCACGAACCGGGTTATCGCGGGCTGATCGCCGGGCCCTACACGATCCACACCAGCGGGCCGCGGGCAATCGAGAACTTTTTGGACGTGACCCACCTGCCGATTCTACACGCCGACATCCTGGGTTCTCCCCAGCGCCCCGAAATCGCCGACTATGAGGTACAGGTTACGCCCACTGGTATCGAGGCTCGCAACCTGCGAATTTGGCAGCCCGACCCCTATGGCACAGGCAGCGGCAGCGAGGTGGTCTACGATTACCGCGTGGAGCGTCCGCTCACGGCGCACCTCCGCAAGCCCAATCCCAGTGGCGCAAACTTGGCGCTGCTGTATCACGTCACGCCTGTCAGCGAGACGGAGTGCGTCGGCTGGATGGCAATGGCGCTGAACTTTGGGCAGGAGATTCCCGATGCAGAACTGATTGCCTTTCAGGATCGCATCGTGCAGCAAGACTTAGACAATCTGGAATCCCACAACCCGCCGCAACTGCCGCTGAATCCTGCGGTCGAGTTTCACCTGCCGGGCGATCGCACGTCGCTGGCCTATCGCAAGTGGCTCCGGCAGTTGGGGGTGCAGTACGGCGTAATGGCTTAGCGGAAAATGGGTTAGCGCGGAAAATGGGTCAGCGGAAGATCAACGATTTACACAAGCCGTCGCGCTTCCGATACGCCTCTAGCCCCTCGCGCCCACGCTAGCAGAGTCGCGAATATGCTCTAGCGTCAGCGTGCCCACGGGGGAACCGTCTTCTAAAACCGTGAGCTTGGGTGCGCCTGTGCGAAGAATCAGCGACAGGGCATCGCGCAGGCTGTCTTCGCGGGCGATAGTGGGGTGTCCATTGTGTCCATTGAGGGCGTAGCCGTCGGGCAAGCGAGTCATGGCGGTGGACACGCGCAGCAGGCTGAGCTGGCGCACCATGTCGTCTGCGCCCACCAGGTCATGCACAAACTCGTTCGTGGGCTTGGTCAGAATATTGAACGGCGTGTCGTATTGCACGATCTGGCCGGCTTTCATGATCAAAATGCGATCGCCCAGCCGCAGCGCCTCTTCAACATCGTGTGAGACAAACAGAATCGTCTTTTTCAACTGCCGTTGCAGCCGCAAAATTTCGTCTTGCAGCGTAGCGCGGGTAATCGCGTCGATCGCCCCAAAGGGTTCGTCCATCAGCATCACCTGCGGGTCGCCCGCCAGCGCCCGCGCCAGCCCCACCCGCTGCTGCTGTCCGCCGGAGAGTTGGGCAGGATAGCGATCGCGATATTCCCCTGGCGGCAGCGCCACCAGATCCAGCAGTTCGTCGATCCGCGCCTGAATGCGGGGATTGGCCCAGCCCAGCAGCCTGGGCACAACAGCAATGTTCTGCGCTACGGTCATGTGGGGAAACAGCCCCGACTGCTGAATCACATAGCCAATCTGCTGGCGCAGCCGGGTTTTCGGCAGTTGGCGAATGTCCGTGTCGCCCAGATAAATGGTGCCTGCTGTCGGCTCATACAACCGATTCACCATCTTCAGCAGGGTCGTCTTGCCGCAGCCGCTCGGCCCCAAGATGACGACCAGATTGCCGGACTCCACCTCGCAACTGACGTGATCCACCGCCGCCCGCGCCATGCTCGGAAAGCGGAGCAGCACATTGTCAAATCGGATAGCGCTCATGGAGTAGCCCCTAAATCAGCCCTTCGCTGGTCAGAAACTCGCGGGCCACGTCGGCGGGTTCCTTCTGGTTGCCGCTGACTTCAAAGTTGAGGGTTTGCATCACATCGTCGGTAAGCTTGGGCGCAAGGGCATTCAGCGCATCCGCAATTTGGGGATTGGCATCCAGCGCCTTTTGCCGAACCACGGGCGCAACCTGATAGGGCGGGAAGAGATTTTTGTCATCTTCCAGCAGCACCAAGTCAAACGCCGCGATTTCGCCATCGGTGCCAAAGGCAACAGCCACATCGGCTTCGCCATCCACCAGCCCTTTGTAGCGCAGACCCGGATCAACGGCTTTGTAGCCTTTTAGCTGGAAGTCGCCGTAGGCTTTTTTGATGCCGGGGAGACCGTCTTCACGCTGCTCAAACTCTGGCGGGCCGATAATCGTCAGTTCGCTGGCTCTAGCAGCCATCTCAGAAATGGTTCTAATGCCCAGTTGCTCAGACTTGGCGCGGGTCATGGCTAGCGCCTGGGTGTTGTTCATGGGCGACGGTTCCAGCCACACCAGGTCAAATTGCTCTTTATAGCCTTTAGAGACGGCTTCAAACACGGCCTGGCGATCGCTCCGGGCAGGCAATTTCAGCACCGTCAGCAGCCCCGTGCCCGTGTATTCGGGGTACAAGTCGATTTCGCCACTCATCAGCGCAGCTTGGGCCACGGGCGTTCCCCCCAGGTTCAGCTTGCGGTTCACCGTCAACCCTGCCTTTTCCAGCACCAGCGCATACATCTCGCCAATGATAAATGCTTCGGTGAAGTCCTTGGAGCCGACCGTGACCGTCCCTCCGGAGGCGGAGCCGCTGGGGCCGCCACTGCCGCCCGCGCAGGACACCACGACAAAGGCGGAAAACAGCGCCACTAGGGGCAAAATCAGCAGTCGGCGCAGGGACTTGGAAACGTGCATGTTGAAACCTTGCATAGTCTAGATTTGGGCGCGATAGAAGAGTGGGAGTCAGGATGCGGAAAGCCCGCTTAATCGAGGCTGCTGAACCTTCCTAATTGTTCTGAATAACGGTTCTTATATCTGTTCTGACGATTGCACTAACGACTTGCAACAGCAGCTTGCAACTTCTTGCAACCTCTTGAAACTTTTTGCAACTTCTTTCAACCTCCAAAGATTGGAAGTCTAGAGGCCGATTTTGAGCCAAAAATCGCTCAGCGAAAAAAGTCAGGACTTAGAGCTAATTTGTAAAGGAGCCTGAAAGCCTTGTTAATCAAGGATTTCCGAGAAACCGCTTTTCCTGGGCAAACATGACCTCAAAGCCACACATGCCAAGAGTTTCAGGCTTCTTAAGATTTGCTTCATAAATTAGCTCTTATGCACTTGCGATAAGTTCTCTGGATTTTGGACAATTCCTCGCGGGCGCAGTCCACGAGAAATTGTTCAACTGCGTAAGTCCTAAAGGTTTCACTCATCATAAAGGATTCAGCCCAAATCCAGGCGTTTGCCCGGCAAACTCAGCCCAAGGGGGCAAAAATTTTAGCACGTCTCCTTCGCTGGGTTGAGCGAGTCGTGCCTGAAGGTTCCATTCGCAGACCCCATTCCCGACAGGCTAGCCTACGGTAACCATCGCGGTCGTAGCCCTGCCACCGCCAATGGCTGGGGGGCGACTTTTTGGGGATTGCCCTCGTCGTCAAGCTGTAGGGGCAAGAACCAGAGGCGGCTGGTGGCGATCGCCCGTCCGTCGCTGCCCTGAGCAATACCTTCCTCAGTGTTATCTGAGGCGGACACCACCTGATCAAACAGCAGCCCCAATCCATCCGGGGCCAGCGCGATTTGGATATCCCGCTGGATGGGCAGCTTGAGCAAGTCAGTCCGAATCCCAGATTTTAGGTTAACGGCCACGAGATAGGGCTGTTCGACGTAAATATCCCCTGGCAGGCGGGTGGAAACCAGACAGTAGAGTAGCGAGTTTGTAGGATCAAACTGGGCGGTGAAAATAGAGCCGTCGGTGGTCAGCAGTTCCTTTTCTTGCCCCTGATTGGTGACCAAAAAGAGCGATCGCGTCGGGTTCTGCGGGTCGCGGTTAAAGCGCACCATCGCCGCCGCCGCGCCATCTTTGCTAAAGCTCAGCGCTAGGCCATACTTTGGCAAAAAGTCCAGCGGCTTGCCCTCTTCGGCTGCATCTTCCTCTGGCGTGAGCGACAGGATTGCCATGCCTTCGCCCTGGGCCATGGCCAGCGTTTTGCCGTCGGGGGCAATCACAAAGTCCCCGCCCGGTTCAGTCGGCACGGGCTTGGCAGGCTCACCAGGCTCGATCACCCACAGCCCAAACTCGGCCGGATTTTGCCGATTGACCCGCTGCACGGCGATGCGCTGCCCGTCGGGCGACAGGTCAAATTTCAAATTCTGGTACTCATTGTCGCCCAGCACCAGTTGCACGATGCCCGCGGGCTGGGGGGCGCGATCGCTCCTCACTCGTTCTCCCGCTTTGATTTGGCTAATGGTGGGGGCGGGTGCTTCCGGCAGCAGCCCCGTGGTGACCGTGTAGAGAAACGGGCTAATATCGTCGGCGCGATGTTTGCGATCGACAGCTGAGAACAGGATGCGATCGCCCTCTGGATACGGCTCGTAGTCGAAAATACCCAGATCCGCCGGGGTGAGAATGGTCTTTTCGTCGCGGGTCAGGTTTTGCAGCACCAGCCGCCCCGCCTCGTCGCCCTCCGCACCCAGATACACAAAAGCGCGATCGCGCGTTTTGAAGCTGCTTTCAAAGGGTTGCAGCAGGTTGGTATCGGTGGACTGATTGAAGCGATCGCGGGCCCCTTGAAGCCGCACCTGATACTCGGTTCCGTAGGGCGCTGGGGTATCGAGCGTGTAGGCCATGCGCCGCCCCGCCCAACTGATCTTGCCCGACAGCGGCGGCTCAATTCGCAGATTTTGCTCCACGCTCTGGCGATCCATCGGACGGCTAAAGGTCATCAAAAACGCCCGATCTTCCGCGCCCACCTGCCGCCCGTCCCAGCTAAAATCGCGCACCCGTGGCGAAGCATGGTCGCCCCCCGCCAGCAGCAGCCCCGTCAGCACCAGCAGCACCGCCATCATCAGCCAAGCCACCCGGTCGAGCGGCTGGAGCCAGCCAGAGGAACCAGTAGGGGGGGCAATGCGACGAACCATAGCAATCCGGCAGAAAATTACGACATTGCCTACCTTAGCAAAAGGAGGGGTTAGGGATTAGGGGTTAGAGGCAGGGTTTGCCGAAATTGAGTGAACCTCAAAAGGCAGCAGGATAAAAAGCCCCGCCTCCATATCCTGGCTTGTTGTACGCTGTTTCCCATCAGCCGCTTGTTAACTTTATGAGATTGCCAGATTTCGGCACTGGTTTCTAGAAAGGAGAATAGATATCTAAAGCATCTGCCGTACAAAGACTTTAGGCGATTTTGACTTCGGACTGCGAAATGTCTGTCCGCAAGGACTCTGTTAAGCTCATCCTCGCCTAGCAGTCCAGTGTCATTTTTCACAGAGCATTAGCTTCAAATGTTTGAATCAGTTGATATTCTGAATCAGGATTTTTCCTGTCCTGTTTGTATAACTTAACGCGCAAGCTTTTAATGTTTCCTTTTCTGAAGGATCTATCAACTTCCTCGTCATAGCTGTAGCGACCTATAGGATAGAATGAGTTCTCGCTATCAAGCCAATATGAAAGGCCAATATGAAAGATTGTCATCTCTCGCCAGTCCCTCTTGTATTCCTTCAATACTTGAAGGTTCATGTTTCCATCCAGTATAAGACTCAACCCAATATTTTATACCGTATGGATATCTAAGAAACCCGGCAGGATTAAGTTCTACGCGAGTCAAAGGTCTGTTGAATGCGATGATCAGCTCATGATCATTTCGTGGTGAAGCATCAGGAATTTGTCGCAAGTATGCCGATACAATTTGAAGCTGTTGTGAGTTGGCTATGGCTTTATCAGGTACAGCTATAGAACCAATAATAAGCAGCAAGCAGATGAATGCTACTGAGACAATAAAATTGCGTAACATGGATAAACTCGCAATTGACAGCTCTCTTAAGATTCCCTGATATGAATGTTGTTGAACTTCAGGATATAGCAATTTCTAGCCTAGTGAGGCGTATTTTGATATAATCTATTCAGTGAATTTACTTTACCCTTAACTCAAATGCGACCCTGCTCACTAGATCTTAGACAAAAAATTATTGATGTCTACATTGAAGGGAATACGTCGCAACGTCAAATCGCTCAACAATTTCGAGTTGCTTACAGTTTCGTGCGAAAGCTGATCAAACAATATCGGGAAACAGGTGAGATTGCCCCCAAACGCCGCACTGAGCAAACGCCAACCAAATTAAGTAATGAGCAACTAGAGATCCTAAAAACGATTGCTGAATCAAATCATGACGCGACATTGGCAGAGTTGTGTGACTTGCTGGAACAAAGGGTCGGTGTTCGGATTGGCGTTTCGACGATGTTTCGTATGTTAGAGAAACTGAACTTAACCCTTAAAAAAAACGCTGTATCCCGACAAAAAGGAAACTGAACGGGTGCAAATCGAACGAGTCAAATTTTGGCAACTGGTTCGAGGATTCCTGGCTCAAGACTTAATCTTTATTGACGAATCAGGAGTGAACCTGGCTTTGGCTCGACTCCGGGCACGTGCCCCGAAAGGAAAACGAGCCCATGGTAAGCGTCCCAGCAAACGAGGGAAACGGGTCTCGATTCTTGGTGCAATTAGCCTTAAAAAGGTAATTACCTATTCCAATCTCATCGGTTCAGTCGATGGACTTACCTTTGAAGCCTTCATTTCCCAGAGACTCGTTCCTAAGTTGTGGAAAGGGGCATGTGTCATCATGGATAACTGCTCGATTCATCTTGGTGAAGAAGTTAGGAGGTTGATTGAGGATGCAGGTGCTAAACTGATGTTTCTACCGCCGTACTCGCCGGACTTTTCACCCATCGAGAATTGCTTTTCAAAGATTAAGAGTATTCTGCGCTCCCTTGGGGCACGGAGCTATCTTGATCTAGACAAAGCCATTGAGGAGTCCTTCTCCCAAGTGTCATTGAATGACCTACAGAATTGGTTCTCCCATTGCTGTTACTATGCCTCGCCAGAATGAAAAACGCTACATAAACTTTTGCACTCAGTAAGTCATAATTACAATCCCAACCCCCTAACTCAAACCCCTTATGCTTCCTGCGGCGCGACTGTATCAATTGATTCTGGCTGGAACGGGTGCGGGACTGGCGATCGCCCTCCTGCTGTCTGGTCAGACTCGTCCCTCTGGGCTGGCGATCGCGCTGGGGCTGACGCTGCTCTACGACGGGGTGGTGCTGGGGCTGGGCGTGGTGGATGCCCGACGGGGGCGATCGCGGCGGGTGTCCGTGGCGCGGCGGCCGTTAGACAAGCTCTCGATTGGGCGCGAAAATCCGGTGCATTTGACCGTGACCGCGGGCAACGCGCCTGCATTGATCAAACTGCGAGACGACTACCCGACCGACTTTGGCAGGCCGCAAGCGGAAGAACCCCTGGCGTTTCGCGAAGCAATCCAATGTGAAATCGCTCCCCAGGAAACGCGGGAAATCACCTACACTGTTTTCCCAAAGCAGCGCGGAGTCTACGCCTGGGGCGATCTCTATCTGCGACAGCTTGGGCCCTGGGGGCTGGCATGGCACGACTGGCGCATTCCCCAGGCGGCTTCCGTGGCGGTCTATCCCGACCTGATTGGTCTGCGGGAACTGTCGCTGCGGCTGACGCTGCAAACCAGCGGCAATATCCGCCGGGCGCGGCGCATGGGCATGGGCACGGAGTTTACGGAACTGCGGGACTACAGCGCCGGGGACGACCTGCGGTTTGTGGACTGGAAGGCGACGGCCCGCAAAAGTCATCTGCTGATGCGGGTGTTGGAGCCAGAGCAGGAGCAAACCCTGGTGATTTTGCTGGATCGGGGGCGATTGATGACGGCGCAGGTGGCGGGGCTGGCACGGTTTGACTGGGCGCTGAATGCGGCGCTGGCGCTGGCGCTGGCGGGGCTGCATCGGGGCGATCGCGTCGGGGTTGGGGTCTTCGATCAACAAATGCACGCCTGGATTCCGCCAGAGCGCGGCGCACACCAGTTACCAGAACTGCTGGCTCAGCTCACGCCCATCGAGCCTGTATTCCAGGAGCCAGACTATCTCAACGCCGTGACCACCGTCGCCCAGCGCCAGACCCGCCGCGCCTTGGTGGTGCTGCTGACCGATATCATAGACCAGACTGCTTCGGCAGAACTCTTCGGCGCGATGGCTCAGCTTGCACCCCGTTATCTGCCGTTTTGCGTGGCCCTGCGCGATCGCCGCGTAGACGACCGAGCAAACCACCCCGCCGAAGACGTGCAGACGGCCTATAGTCGCGCTGTTGCCCTCGATCTCTTGGCTCAGCGGCAGCTTGCCCTGGCCAAGCTAAAGCAGCGCGGCGTGCTAATCCTAGACGCACCTGCTGATCGGATCAGCACGCAACTGGTTGATCGCTATCTCCAACTCAAAGCCCGAAATCTTTTATAGTCGGGTATGGTCGGGCTGATAGTCGGGACTGTATTGATTCTGAATTTCGGATTTGCGATTTTGGACTGCTAGTCGAGCGTCTGCGGTGCTTCCAGTGACTTCACTCGTTACTTCTCCAATCGCACTGCATACCATTGCAAGAACTGCCCCGGCCCGATGTCTAGTTCGCAGGCGGTGTCGAGCAAGTGACGCGCTTGCGCTGCCAACGTGGGAATGTCTTGCAGTTCGCGGGGCAAGCTATCCTGCATAGTTTCTAGCACCGATGCCAGCTTCTGCAACAGTTCCTCGGCAGTGAGGAATTGTTCTGGCTGGTTAGTTTCCAGCACGACAAACGCATCCTCACGAAACATGATCGGGTCGGGCATAAGGGGGATGGGTTTTAGTCTTCCGCAAAGACATACTTATACAAATCGGCAGGATTTGGCTCAGGGCTTTCCAGCGCAAACTGCACTGCGTCTTCCACCGTTGCCTGAATCTTGCGGTCGATCGCCTTCAGTTCTTCATCTGTCGCCAGGTTTTGCTCGATCAGATGGGCGGCAAGGCGCTTGATCGGGTCACGGGCAAACCAGAACTCTTTCTCTGCCTTAGAGCGCAGTTCGTCAGGGTCAGCCAGGGAGTGCCCCCGGAAGCGGTAGGTGAGCGCTTCGATCAGGGTGGGGCCTTCGCCTGCGCGGGCCCGGGCCACGGCTTCTTGGGCCACGGCTCGCACCGCCAGCACGTCCATCCCGTCCACTTCTACGCCCACCATGTCAAACACGCTGGCTTTTTTGTAAATTTCTGGCTGCGACGTAGCGCGGTCGTGGGCCATGCCGATCGCCCACTTGTTGTTTTCCACCACAAACAGGATTGGTAGCTTCCACAGCGCCGCCATGTTCAGGCATTCAAAAAACTGACCATTGTTGCTTGCGCCGTCGCCAAAGAAGCAGGCCGTCACCTGATCTGCGGATTCGTCTCCCAGCGCTTCGCGGCGATATTTGGTTTGAAACGCCGCGCCCGTCGCCACAGGAATGCCCTCCGCCACAAACGCATAGCCACCGAGCAGGTTATGCTCTGCCGAAAACAGGTGCATCGAGCCGCCGCGCCCCTTGCTGCATCCCGTCGCCTTGCCAAACAGCTCTGCCATCACCTCGCGGGCGGGCACGCCTGCACTAAGCGCATGGACGTGGTCGCGGTAGGTGCTGCACACATAGTCATCGCTCCGCATAGCCTTGATCACCCCGGACGACACTGCTTCTTGCCCGTTGTAGAGGTGAACAAAGCCAAACATCTTGCCCCGGTAATACATCTCGGCACACTTGTCTTCAAAGGTGCGTCCCAGCACCATGTCTTCGTAGACCACCATCCCATCTTCCCGGCTGATCTGGGAAGGGCTAGCGGAAAAGGCGGGCAATACACGTTCCTGAACCATGAGACTGTCCTATGGGGTTGAGAAGGATGTGGCGAGGGCGATCGCCCCTACAGAAAAACTTGGCAAACCCAAACTGGCACGTACAAGCCAGCGGGCTTCTGGGAAAAGCAGCTATGGCTATTAAAATACCTGAGCGACCTATTCGCCAAATGCCACTGCCAAATGCCGCTGCCAGAAACCAGCGCCAGAAACCCAAGGGCCATCAACTTGCCAAATGGCTTGGATCTCCGCCAATGGCTTGACTTGCCTAGTAACAAATCGTAACAGGAATTCGGTTGCCTACACTAAAATGGATGCCGGTTTTGTTTGTGCCGGAGGTTCGCGTTGCTGGATGCGGCGGAATATTCGGATACAGCGAAATATAGTGTCGCGAACCTTAACCTTTTCCTTCACTGACAAATGCAGGGGTTTACGTGAAACTATAGGGACTGGAAACTATAGGGACTGGAAATGAACCGGGTGCATCGGTGTATCAGGGTGCATTGGCCGTCCATGAAGTTTGTACAGAAGTTTGCACAAAACTCGCACAATGCTAAAAACCTGTGGCATTTTTCTAGGTTTTTTGTATGCTGATGAGTAAATTTTGTCTCAGGAGTCGCTCACTTGACGCAGTTTGCTAAGAGAAGAAGATGACTGGGATAAGAGAGATTGACGTAGCATAGACTGGCGTGGCCCATCATGGAACTCAAATGCAAAACTCAAATCAGGACTTTTGTTCGGAGGACACGTTGAGGTTGCTCATCCAGCAGTTAATGCTGATAATAGGTGTCCGCCTGTGAAGGTGTCTGCCTGTAAACATCCGCCTGTAAACAAATGTCCGCCTGACGGGTCTGCTCAATTCTGCTCAATGGAGTAGTGCCTGGAATATGCAGGGTTCGAGGGGTTTACGAAACGTGCTTCTACCCGCACTGAGTTTTCTTGAGCATGGGTTGAGTCTTTGTTGGTGATTCGTTCGGTGATTTGTCGGTGAATCGTTGGGTGAATCGTTGCTTGATAGCATCTGAGGTCAGCTTGCTGAGCTTAGATGCTGCTTTTAGAAGCCGCTTTGGGAGCCTGGATATGGTAGGTGCTAAAGCCTGTTGGAAGTTAGTCTAGCTGGTCTTACAAGGCTACGTGATGCCGCCTGCTGGCATGGGTCGATTTAGAAGATGTCTTGATAACGTTGAGTTTTGGGGAAGTGGGCCGTGAGAATTCCGCTTGATTATTACCGCATTTTGGGGCTACCTATTCAGGCAACGGCTGACCAGCTTCAGCAGGCCCACCGCGATCGCACGCAGCAGCTTCCCCGACGCGAATATTCCGAAGCGGCGATCGCCTCTCGCAAGCAGCTTCTGGACGAGGCCTACGCCGCCCTGTCGAACCCGGAGCAGCGCCGCGCCTACGATGCCACCTTCCTCGCCAGCAGCTACGACCCAACGAGCGATCGCTTTGCTGGGGCAGAATCGGGGGCGATCGCCCTAGAAACCGAGGCAGACCCCTACGCCCCCAGCATCGACATCGACGACAGCCAGTTGGTCGGGGCGCTGCTGATCCTGCTGGAGTTGGGAGAGTACGAACTGGTGCTGAAGCTGGGGCATCCCTACCTGTCTAATAGCGCCTTCAGCGGCAGCGCGGGCCGCAGCGCCCAGGCCGATATTGCCCGGTCGGATGTCGTGCTGACACTTGCCTTCGCCTACCTAGAACTGGGCCGCGAACAGTGGCAGCAGGGACAGTACGAAAGCGCTGCCGAATCTCTAGAAGCAGGACAAGAACTGCTGTTGCGGGAGGGCATGTTTGCCGGAGTGCGCGGCGAAATGCAGTCCGACCTCTACAAGCTACGCCCCTACCGCATTCTGGAACTGCTGGCGCTGCCCGAAGCCCACGAGATTGAGCGGGGCCAGGGCATGAACTTGCTGCGCGACATGCTGCAAGATCGCGGCGGCATCGACGGCACCGGCGACGACCGCTCTGGGCTAAATGTAGAAGATTTTCTGCGGTTTATGCAGCAACTCCGGGGCTACCTCACCGCCGCCGAGCAGCACGCCCTGTTTGAGGTCGAAGCCCGTCGCCCGTCGGCTGTGGCGACCTACCTGGCAGTGTATGCCCTGCTGGCCCGCGGCTTTGCCTATCGCCAGCCCGCCCTGATTCGTCGCGCCAAGCAAATGCTGATGCGTCTGGGTACGCGCCAGGATGTGTATCTAGAGCAGGCAGTGTGCGCCCTGCTGCTGGGGCAAACCGAAGAAGCCACCCGCGCCCTAGAACGCAGCCAGGAGCATGATTCCCTGACCTTCATTCGCGAACATTCCCAAGGCTCACCCGACCTGCTGCCGGGGCTGTGTCTCTACGGCGAACGCTGGCTGCAAAACGAGGTGTTCCCTCATTTCCGCGACTTGTCCCAGCAGCGGGCATCCCTGAAGGATTATTTTGCCGACGATCAGGTGCAGGCGTATCTAGAGGAACTGCCCAGCGAACCGGACACAGCTCAGTGGGAGTCGGCTCCGGCTCCAGTGGGCAGCACGACCACGCCCTTTGCCCGTCGGGCGACTGCGCCCCAGAGCCGCTATGACCAGGCCGGCACGGCAGGTAATGGACTCGGCATGGGTGGCACGGCGACGCTAGAGCCTGCGGCCGCCGCCTACACTGCCACAAACGGCACTTCAGCCGTTCCAACAGCCGAGCGCGTGTCCCAGATGTCTCCTTCGGGACGGCTGACCACGGGGGACGGCGGCGGGCGATCGCCCCGGACTTCCTTCAGCGACAGCAGCCGCCGCACCACCACCTCGCTGCCCAGCAGTTCCGGCGGCGGGGGCATTACGCTGCGGCTGGATCGGCTGATGCTGCTGCTGGCGCTGGGCGTGCTCAGCTTGGGACTCCTGTGGCTATTGTTTAGCTGGGTGGCCCGTTCGTTCAACAGCGGCCCGGTGCTGGAAGGCGAACAGCTCAGCATCAGCCTTGCAGAACCCGTCGTTCCAATTCCCGAAGAAACAGAGCCATCGCCCTCCCCTGCTGACTCCAACGCCCCCCTCACGGCTGAGTCTGGGAAGACACTAGTTGAAACTTGGCTGCGGGCAAAATCTGCCGCAATGGGCAGCAGCTACGACACCAGCCAGCTTGGACAAATCCTGGCAGATCCCATGCTGTCGCAGTGGCGCAGCAACTCCGAGGCGGCGCGACTGGCGGGCGAACCCCTGACCTATACCCACCAGGTTCAGCAGGTCAACGTGCTGCCCCCGACCGCTTCTAGCAGCACCGACGAAGCCCAGATTGATGCAGTGGTGGTGGAAAACGGCGATACGCTGAATGTCCGCTATTACCTGACTCGCCAAGGAGGACAGTGGCGGATTCGCAGCAATGAAATTTTGCCGGATGGGCCGCTAGAGAGCATGACCACCAATGAACCCTCTGACCCGGCCAGCAACCCTGCTGCGTTGCCTACGACTTCTCCAGGCTTGCAGCCTGCGCCCTCCCCTGCGCTGCCCCAAAGCCCTGGCCCTAGCCCGCTCCCCGAAGGCTCCTTGCCTGCACCAGGCAGCGCGGTTCCCGGTGCGCCCAATACCGCTCCTGCGGGGAGTGGAACTTCTGGCAGAATCGATCCGGCAGATGCCAGTAATTAGGGTTCGCAAGGCATTGCGGTGAGGCCTTGCGATGAGGCATTTCAGTGAGGCATTTCAGTGAGGCATTGAGATGCACTCAAGCCATAATCTGGCTAATGACCGGGGTATTAAGTGCGGACTGGCTTGGCGAATGGCGGCTGTTCCCGTAAAGTACCCAGTAGTCGAAGGCGCTGATTGCTGACACTCTGGTGCTGGAAATGTCTGATACGCTGCTCCATGCCTATGGGCCGCTGATCTTTTGGACGGGGCTAGGGCTGCTGTCCTGTTCGCTCTTGCCCGATTCGCTGCCGCGCGTGCTAGGGCGCGGTCTGTATTGGGTGGGCGTGCCGATACAAATCTTTACACTGGCTCGGCAGACGGATTTCTCGTCGCAGGTGGGGCTGGCTCCGCTGGTGGTCATGCTGGCCCTGGTAGGCGGGCTGGGTGTTTCCTGGGGGACGCTGCAAGGGCTGCGCTGGTTTGAGCTAGGGCGATCGCCCTGGAACCCCCTCGCCGCAAATCCGCCAAAGATCATGACCAGCGTTTCCAGTTCCTCCGCAAGCGTAGACCCGCTAACGTCCACTCCAGCGCTAGATGAGCCAGGTTTGGCACGCCCGGTCGATTCCGGTTGGGAAGATTCGGCCCGGCGCGGCAGTTTCCTCATCTCTGCGGTGTTAGGCAACACGGGCTTTGTGGGGCTGGCGATCGCCCCCAGTCTGATTTCCGAGCCTTACCTGGGCTGGCTAGTGTTCTACAGCGTCACGCAGAACGTGGTTGGAACCTACGGACTGGGCGTATGGCTGGCGAGCATCTATGGGCGATCGCACGGCGGCAAAGCCTGGTGGGTTCACCTGCGCGACGTGCTGACAGTGCCCTCGCTGTGGGCCTTTGGGCTGGGAATGCTGACGCGGGCGATCGCCCTGCCGGATAGAGTCGATACAGGGCTGCGGGGGGCGCTGTGGTGGGTGATTATTCCTGCTGCGCTGCTGCTGATGGGGCTGCGGCTGCGGCAAATCCACGGCTGGCGTAGCCTCAAGGGGGCAATCGCCCCAGCATTGCTCAAGGTCATGGTGCTGCCCGTTGGGGTGGCCGGACTAGCCACGCTGCTGGGCCTGTCTGCCGAGCCAAGACTAGCACTGGTGCTGATGTCGGGAATGCCGACAGCCTTTGCCGGACTCATTCTGGCTGAGGAATACGACCTCGACCGTGAGCTGATCGCCAGCAGCATTGTCCTCACAACGGCCACGCTGCTGTTTACCATTCCGGTGTGGCTGCTACTTAGATAACCCAGATAGCGATAACCCAAATAGCGATAACCCAAAAGCCAGCCTGGGTTCGGCAGATCAGCACCCAGCGCTAGAAGGATCTCGGCAGCAGCGATGGAGCTTCCACAGCCGCAGCCGCCGCCACAGGCTCCAGTTCTGTCCGCGGGGTTTCGTCTACAAACATCTCAACCAGTAGGGCAATGGGCTGAGGTTCTGGAAGAACAAGCGGCGGGCAATGAATCACCTGCTCGACATCTGCCACCGCAGCGGCGATCGCCACTGGCAAAAACTGCGGCTGCGCCATCGGGCAAGCGTCCCAAGCGCCCTGCACGGGAACCCCCAAGAGTTGGCAATGTCCGCCGCGTCGCCCCTCAATGTGGTAATGGGCACAACGACGGCAGGAAGAAATGCTGTGATGTAAATCATCCATTTCGAGAGGAGCGGTAAAGGAGAGGCAAAGACCGGATCTTCTCTACTATTCTGAGTCAACAAATTTGGTCAAAAATCATCAGAAAAACGTTGCTTTGTAGAGCAGGCAACCCTTTCAGCGATCCCAAATAAAAAGTAAGTATTTAGATTGTTTTTAGCTTCAGATTCTGAGAGATCTCCAAATTTAGAATTCCCCTGATTCAAGCAAGCACACCAATAAACCCCGTAGTTTTGCTTAAAACTGAGCGGGGATCACGAGGAAATGAGATATGTATGAGACAAAAATGATTTTTCTTGGATGCCTTAATGATTTTTCTTGGATGCCTTTAAGAATTGAAAATAATAGCTTTAGAACTGTAAGTAAAAGCAAAGATAAGAGACTTTTGAGGCGTGAGCAGCGGGCTAATAGAACGGCTTCCCGCTGTAGAACCACAAGAAGATCATCGATGGGCGATCGCCATAAAGCAGCCTTGAAAGCATCAACGCAACCAGCCCAAAACTGCATCCGCAGGCCGTCTTGACTGGCTGAACTAAACCCGTACTTCAGCACCCGGATTTTAGCCCACGCCTGCCCGTTTAAAGGCTAGCAGCCCTCCGCAAAGACCGTTACGGTGAAATTACTGTGAAATGAGCGTGAAATTACGGTGTTACAATTGCCGGTTTACCACTGCTTGACCGCACACAGCCCACAGCAAGACCAGCGCTCAAGTTCTCCCTGGGGGGTGGGGCACTGACAGCGGGGACAGAGCGGCATCTGAGCCGTGCGCGATCGCATCTGGTTGGCCCAGGCGCGAAAGGCTGATTCGGGGTCTGTGGGTTGAGCAGCCGCGCCGTGGTGAGGGCGATCGCCCGCTGTCCCGTCTAGTCGGCTAGGGTGTTCTCGCCAGACTCGCGCGGATTCGGTTTGCAACTCGGCCGAGCTATGGAGCGATCGCCGATGCCACCAGGTCGTAGAAAAGCGGATATCGGTAATGCGGTAGGGCAGTCGAGCATTCAGCTTTTCTAAAATGTGGAGCCGCTCAAACATCAGCGTTTGCACCCAGGGAGAGCTAGACACGCCCACCTGAAGCACCCCCGCTTGTAGGGCCCACGGACGAGTCTGGGCTGCCACCGCTGGGCCGACCAGTTCTGGCCAAACCGTGAGAACCTGCTGGATCTGTCGGTGCGATCGCCAAGAGGACTGCTGATCGAGGTCACCTAAAACACGCTGGAGAGATTGAAACGTCATGAGCGGCAAGATTTGTGAATTGCAAATGCAACAAGGGATGATTCTTTAATTACAATTCCAGATAGCTGCTTTGACCGAGAATTATAAGCAGCCTGGGTGTATCGTGCTTTGGCGCGTGATTAAGATTAACTCAACCTCTACGTGGCGAGCGAACGCTGTGTTTGCTTGGCTTTTTGCACAAAGCCTTATATCGCGCAGGAGCTCCTTCGCTAGAATTTCTTTGGTCGTCCGCTATCGGTGGCTCCTTGGTTGAGTCGAAGGTTTAGTCGAAAGACTTGCTCCAGAATCGTCAAATCCCTCGCAACCGTCTAGATAGTATTCTATGTATTCAATTTGATTGAGCAGTGCTGAGCTGACCTAAACGGGATTAGAAACAGTACTGGAGTCGTCAACGTTTCATCAAACAGCTTTCAACATAAATCGCTACTTAAATTTAGCCTTGCCAGGAGTTCTGCGATGCGTCGCTCACCCGCTACCCCGTCCCAATCTAGCTCCTCTACGCCGCTGCACCCGGCGCTGCAAGCCATTTTTGAAAATCTGGATTTGCGGCTAGAAGATGAGTTAGCCCGCTATCGTCGTCAGCAAGGTCGGCGGGGCATTGCACCTGTGCTTCAGGGCAATCGACGAGCAGACAGCCTGACTGCTCAGGCTGAAGCGCGATCGCTCCCGGCAAGATGGAACGAGGCATCCAGGGGTGCTGCTGAGTCTCGTCCCTATCTCCAGCTTGCACCAGACGCAGCCAGGAATACCGATTCGCATAGCCCATTGCCAGATCTGGGGTATGCCCCTGAGCCACAAGCTCGCTCAGAACTGCTGCTGGGTGGGGCGATCGCCCCCCAAATGGCTCCTCCTGCTGCGGATTATGGTGCAGTTCCGCTGCATCCTCAGCATGACCACGACCTCTACCCCACCGCCAAACCAGCGGACGAGCCAGACGATTATTTGGAATCCTCTGAATATCTGCTGCGGAATCTGGCGGAAGACGAGCGCGACTTGCGGGCCAGCCAGCAAGAGCCAGGAATGCTGCAAAGCTTGCTCACGCCACTGGGGATCGGGTCGATGATTTTGCTGCTACTGTCGAGCCTTAGCTTTGGCTATCTGGTGATGAACCCGGCTGGATTGAGCGTCATTGGTCTGGGCGAAGCGGCTCGCAGGACGGCAGACGGCTCTAGTCCAGGGGCAAATGCGGGCGCAGACGGCTCCTTGACGGCGGATGCGGGGGCTGGGAACAGCGCCATTTCTCCCGATTTATCTGCTCAAGAGTTCCCTGAGGTGAATCTGGATACCCTAAGTACGCTTCCCAGCGGACGCACTGCCATTCTGGAACCCTCGGCCGAGGCTGATTCATCGTCCGAGCCGCCCGTTCTGTCGGGTTCACCGCTCCCCGCAGAGGCTCCCACTGCCCCAGCCGAAGCTTCCACAACCGAGCCTGTTGCACCAGCCCAACCTGCTGCTAGAAGCACGCCTTCTAGCCCAACCCCTCCTCGCCCCGCTAGCCGCCCCAGCGCCCCAGCCCGTTCTCAGCCTGCCGCCAGTTCCCGCAGCGAGAGCCGTCCTGCTGCCACCGCTGCTGCACCAGCGCCCCGTGCTAGCGCATCCAGCGCCACCAGCCGAGCAGCCGAGCCAGCCCCGCGTCCTGTGCCCAGTGCTGAGCCTGCTGCACCTCAAGACGTAGCTACTGCGCCCCGCCAGCCTGCGATCGCCCCTAGTCCTGCGGCTCCCTCGTCAAATCGCTACTATGTAGTGGTGGACTTCAGCGGCGATCGCAGCCTAGAGCAAGCCCGCGAAGTGGTCGGCGATGCCTGGGTTCGCAACTTCGACAATGGGGCAAAAATTCAGCTTGGCGTATTTGGCGATGCCGCTAGCGCCCGCGACCTGGCCGCCTCGCTCCAACAGCAAGGACTCCCCGCCCAAGTCTACCAGCCCTAAGCCTATCAGCCCTGATCTAATCGCGTCCCATCCAAATCCCCACACGGCATGGCCAAGCCTGATTTGAGATCGCGCCTCTTCCTCTCTCACTTTGCCGTGATGCTGGTGGGTTTGGTGACGCTGACGGTGATTGGCAAGGTGTCGTCACCCCGCTTTTTTGTAGTTTATCTCCAGCACATCGAAGGGCGCGTCATCAGCATTCGAACCCTGCGAACCGAGCTCGTGCGCGGCTTTGAGTTTGCCTGGAGCCGGGGCGCACTCTGGTCAATGGCGCTGGGAGCCAGTGCTGCCGGAGCGCTCAGCTATCTGGTAGCCAAGCGGATTGTGCAGCCGCTAATTCAGATGGAAGAGATTACGCAGAAATTTGCCGCCGGAGAACTCGACGAGCGGGTTCCCGCCAGCGAAATCCCAGAACTCAACCAGCTTGCTGCCAGCTTTAACCGAATGGCGGCTGACCTCCAGGGGGTCGAGCAGCGCCGCCGTGACTTAGTGACCGACCTGACCCATGAACTGCGAACGCCGCTGACGGTGCTGGAGGGCTATCTGGAAGGACTGGCAGACGGAACCATCGCCCCGACTCCAGAGGTTTATGAACTGCTGGGCAAAGAAACGGTCCGAATGCGCCGTCTAGTCAATGATTTGCAAGAACTGTCCAAGATTGAAACAGGCTACTTGCCTATCGACGCGCAGCAGATGGATCTGTATCCGCTGCTGACCTCAGTGGTGCAGCGATTTTCTGACCAGCTTTTGACCGGCGACGGCCCGCTGATCAGCCTGGAATGTCCGCCGGAAACGCCGCTGGTGCTGGCCGATGCTGGCCGGGTCGAGCAGATTCTCGTCAACCTGCTGAGCAACGCGCTACGCTACACGCCCGTCGGCAAAATTACGCTCCGAGTCTGGCATACCGAAACCCACGCCTGGATTGCCGTGAGCGATACGGGACAGGGCATCGCGCCCGAAGACCTGCCCCACGTCTTTGAGCGGTTTTGGCGGGCCGATCGCTCCCGCAATCGCCACTCTGGAGGCACGGGACTGGGGCTGGCCATTTCCCAGCGGCTAGTGCAGCTTCAGGGGGGCGAGATCGAGGTGGAAAGCGAAGTGGGCAAGGGCAGCACGTTCCGATTTTCGCTCCCGCTTGCCTGAACAGAATGCAGCCTAGAAGAATCAGAAATAGAAGCCTGGGAACCGCCAATTCTAACAATTCTATCTAACAGTTCTACCTATCTAACAGTTCTAAAGGTGTTCTGAGGGTGTTTTAAAGTTGCCGTACCTAAAGTTGCCATAAAATGCTACCAGCCCCAATCCCGAACCAGTTCACCGCTGCTTAGCTTGTTCCAGATGAGTTCCCGCACTAGCTCCATTTCCTCAGGACTCACAACGTGGTTGCTATAAATGACCTGCTTGATTCTGTATTGCTCGTCTGCGGTTAGTACTCCATCGGCGATCGCCCTTTCAATTACTGCCTTGAGGCGATCTAGGTTTGCCAGGTCTTCGCGGGTCAGCGGTTTTGCATTCGGACGCTCGATTTCCATAAGAACTTTGAAAAACTTAATCCTGTAAGGTTATAGAGCATACTAGCACTCTACACGGTGGGGTCACGGTCGCCCCAAATTTAACCAGAATCTTTTAATAACCTCAGAGTATATGCAGTTGCAATAGGCTTTCTGGATTGTGGACGACTTCGTAAGTTCTAAACCTCTTGCTTTGGGAGCGAAGGTCAACAGTCCGGCAAGAGCGCGATCGCCCCAAGTCCAGGTGCATTGTGCCCTACCCTTCACCGCTACAAACTTGCCGGATGTCGCAGCGGGCAGGAGTAGAGTATTATCAGCCTTGGAATGCCACGTTTTTAAGATTGGCTTTAGACTTCGCCAGCGGGCGTTTTTAATGCGCTCGAATGCTTCGATAGCGTATGTTCCAGGCATAGGGCGATCGCCCTCTGGCAACATAGCATTCAGGAAGCGCAGTCTTACTAAAGAGAAGAGAGCGCCGTTTGTTTACAGCCTGCGGATGTGTTATGGAAGAACCGGTTATCAGCTTCGATCAGGTCTACAAGTCCTACCCGATGTATCACCACGTCCGGGGGGTCAAAAACCTGATGTTCAACTTTCCCCACAACCTGAAGGCTCTCCGCAGGCAGCAGTTTGAAGCGCTGAACAACATTAGCTTTGAGGTCTATCGCGGCGAAAAGTTTGGCATTGTAGGCTATAACGGCGCAGGGAAAAGCACCACCCTGGGGCTGATTGCGGGCGTGCTGAAGCCCAGCAGTGGGCGCGTGGTGGTGCGCGGGCGGATCTCGCCTCTGCTGGCGCTGGGCACGGGCTTTCATCCAGAGCTAACGGGCCGCGAAAATATCTTGCTCAATGGGGTGCTGCTGGGGCTGACCCGCCGCGAGGTAAAGGCAAGACTAGAGGAAATTATCGAGTTTTCAGAACTGGGCGAATTTATTGAACGGCCAATTCGCACCTACTCTACAGGCATGATGGCGCGGCTGGGCTTTTCCGTGGTGGCACATCTCGACCCAGAGATTTTGCTGATCGACGAGGTGCTGGGCGTAGGCGACATCCGGTTTCAGCAAAAGTGCATCAACAAAATGGCGGAGTTCCGCAATAGCGGCGTGACGATTGTGCTGGTGAGCCACTCCATGACGAGCGTTTCGGAAATTTGCGATCGCGCTCTGTGGATTCAAGACCACCATGTGAAAATGATCGGCAGCGCCACCGAGGTCGCCGAAGCCTATACCGCCGCCGCCCAGCTTGACATCGCCGCCGCAGGGAAACGCATCAATCGCCGCAAGCTTTCAGAAAAGGTCAGCGGGCCGCTGTTCTAGCCCGGCCAGGTTTTGGCGGGTCTGGTTTCGGCTAGTCTGGTTTCGGCCGGACTCGTTTTAGCCTGATACGGTTCGCCTCAGAAGTGTTGAACGCAATGTTAGCAGGGCAAGTTCATAGCTGAATCCAGTACAAAAGATCTATAATTCTGCCTGTAATGACCTACTTATTGCTTCCATTCTCAATAATCCGCCTCTTGAGAGTGCTTTTTGTAAAGTTTTACCATCAAGATTCAACACTTCTGGGTTCGCCTGGTATAGTTTTACCGTAATGCGGCAGCCGGGCGATCGCTCTGGAAAGCTCTGGGGAACAATGAGACATTTTCCTGCTCAATACGACTTGCAGCCCGACGACACGCTCTATTTCTGCCACATTCCCAAAACGGCAGGGATGACGTTTCGGACGATTCTGGAAGATTACTTCGCCTGCGAGGAGATTTGCCCAGCCACGCTGTCCAACCAGATTGCCGACTACACACCAGAGCAACTGCGCGAATATCGCCTGTTTCGCGGGCATTTGGGCTTTGTCAACATTCCGGGGCTGCTGGCAGGCAAAAACCTGATCAAGGTAACCGTGCTGCGCGAACCCGTGTCGCGGGTGATTTCGCACTACGAATACATCCGCCGCACGCCGGATGACCCCTATTACGAATCCGTCAGCCAGATGTCGCTGGAGGAGTTCGCCACGGGCGAAGGGCCAGGGCGCAGCGGGAAAAACGTGCAGGTATACCACATTGCGCGGCTGCTGCAATACGACATTGGCAGCCTGGAGCCAGAAGAGGCGCTGTCGCTGGCGCAAAAAAGCCTGAATCTGTGCGCTTTTGCTGGAATTCTAGAGCGATTTCAAGAGTCGCTGTTTCTGCTGTCCTACATTTTTGGCTGGAAGCCAATTGTCAACAGCCGCCGCGAAAACGTCGCCAAATCCAAAACGCCCCTGAGCGAGATTCCGCCGGAAGCGCTGGCGCGGATTCGGGAAGCCATGTCGCTGGATCGGGCGCTATATGACGATGGCTGCGAGATTTTCCAGCAGCGGTTTGACGAAATGCAGCAAGATCTGGTGCAGCGCTATGGCGATCGCCTCGCTCTAGATGCGCCGCCACCGGGTCAAGTGCTGGAGTTTGCCACGCTGCAACAACTGCTGGAATGGCACTCCCAAGACCGCTACCAGGCGCAAAACCCGCCCCCTTCGGAGGTGTCGGTTTACAACTTCTGTCAGCCGCTACGAGGGCTGGGCTGGCAGCGGCGCGACTGTGACCAGAACCGGCCCAACGCCGCCCATCGCTGGACGGGCCCCGTCACCATGTCAACTCTAGATTTGCCTATTGCCCCCACGCCGACCGATTATCGAGTCGAGTTTCAGGTAACTCAAGTCTGGGCCACCGCACCGGAGGTGCTGGATAGCCTGAAATGTCTGGTCAATGGGCATCCAAGCGAGCTGGCGATCGCCTATAGCAGCGACACCACGCGGCTCTATCAGGCGCAAATTCCAGCAGATTGGCTACCGCCGGATCGACTGTTTGCAGAACTCACGCTTCAGGTTGACCGAGTTGCGCCAATCAACCACAAGAATCCCGCCCCCAAAGATAAACGGCTGGTAGGCGTGGCGCTAAGCTACCTGCAACTGTTCCCCGCTGCGCGAGAAGCAGAATTCAGCCTGCTGCGATCGCTCTTGCAGGATGCCCTGACCACGGCAACCATCGACTTTATGCGCGATCGCCTCAAGCCCCAAGAGCAGATCGCCGCGCCACCCCAGTTTCGGCTACCGTTTTCGGGCCAGGTAGAAGGATATGCAGACTTTTTGCGATCGCCCGGTCGCTATCACTGGCTCGTGTTGCACAAAGGCATGGCGCTACCTGTGGAGGCACTGCTGTTTCAACTTGCCCGCTGCGGCTTTCGCCCAGTGTTTGCCAATGAGGTGTACGTGGTCTTTGTCCGCCGCCGTCCAGACGTGCCCTCGCTATCCTATTTCACGCCCGATGTCCGGCATCTCTACGTCGGTCGCTACCTCAATAGCCTCCGCCAAAAGGTTGCCAGCTTGAAGCGATCCTGATGCAGGCAATCTGGGTTATCGTAGCTTCGTCGTCATGGCTGAGCCTGGGGCTAGTCATCTACTCGTCGAGAAAAAATATTTGATTTGGGCGATCGCACTAGACGCAAAGCGACCCAGCAGTTTACTATAGAAGACTGTGAGTTTTTGCAAAGAGCCAGAGAGCCATGAAAGCCCAGGAGATCATCCGCTCCATTGAGTCGGAACAGTTGAAGACCGATCTGCCCGTCATCCACGTCGGCGATACGGTCAAGGTCGGAGTTGTGATTCAAGAAGGTGGCAAGGAGCGGGTTCAGCCCTATGAGGGCACCGTGATCGCCATGCGGAATGGCGGCATCAATGAAACCATCACGGTTCGCCGAATTTTTCAGGGCGTTGGGGTAGAGCGGGTGTTTCTGCTCCATTCGCCCCGCGTCGCCAGCATCAAGGTGCTGCGCCGAGGCAAGGCCCGTCGCGCCAAGCTCTACTATCTGCGCGATCGCGTGGGCAAGGCAACCCGTCTGAAGCAGCGCTTCGATCGCCCGCTCTAGGTCTGGTTTCTCAGGGGCGATCGCTCAGAAATCTTCAACACTGGGCTAGGCTGGGCGATCGCAACCTGATAGACTTGGGTAAACAGGCTTTGCTAGTTGTAGTAAATCCTGTCAAAAACCTACAGCTTTGCGCTCTTAGTTCAGTTGGTAGAACGCAGGTCTCCAAAACCTGATGTCGGGGGTTCGAGTCCTCCAGGGCGCGTTTTCAAATTTTCAAATATTCATCCAGTCGCCTCCGCTCGGCGCAGCGCTCTGGGCTTTTTAGGGTTTTGGCTTGTCGGGCGGCATTCCCAGGGCGATTGGCAGCAACATCCGGCTGAGAATGCGGCCGTCTTCAAGCTGATACAGGCTCAGTTCGCTGCCCATCTGCTGCATGAGGGCCTGGCAGATTTCCAGGTGCAGCCCAGGTGGGGTGTCGAGGATGGAGGGCGCTAGCAGATCTTCGGGGCGGCCCGTTTGCAGTTCTTCAAGCAGTCGCGGTTCGATGATGCCGTTGTCGGTGATGGACAACTCCAGCCAGCGGGCATCCAGCGGGCGACACCATACGTCGAGGCGGCTGCCCGCGGGCGATCGCAAGCAGGCATTGGTCAACACTTCGTGCAGCACGAGCTCTAGCTTGGTCAGGTCGCCGCCGATATTCAGGCTGCTTTCCTCGTTGTGAACCTGGTGCCAGAGTTGGCGCTGGCGAATCAGCGGCTCGACGCGCTCCATTGCCCGCTTGAGCAGCGAGGCCAGGGGGGTCGTCTCGTATTCGCTGTGGAGTTGCCACTGCTCGTTTTTCAGCACTGGGGCGATCGCCGACAGCAGACCCCCCAGTTGCCGCACGACCTGCTGATAGCGGTTGTTGGCCAGGGGGTCTTTTTGGTTGCTGAGTTCGTTGAGCCGTTTCACCCCAATGCCCAGCGCCCGGTAGATCTCTTCCAGTTGCCGATGCTTATACCAGTTGATTTGCTCTAGATCGCGCTGTCGCAGGGTGAGGGCTTCCGACAGGATGAGGTAGCGTCGCGACCAGGCTAGCTGGCTAACGAGGGTGCCAAAGGCATTGAGCTGACGCTCGTGCCAGTAGCGATCCAGGTGATCTGCCACGATGACCATGCCACCCGGTTCATGCTCAGGCGTGGTTCGCAGCGCCATGACCAGAATTTGCCCAATGTCGCTGCCGTTGAGCCAGCGGCGCGTTTCGGCATCGATGTCGTCGATGGTAAGCGGGAGGAGTCCGTCGGTGTGCTTGGCCCACTGCACGAGTGAGTCAGAATGGAGGGCGATCGCCGCATCCAGATGAATCGAAAAGCGAGCATTGCCGACCACGGCGGAGGTGATGTATCCCAGATTGCGGCCCGGCTGCCAAGTGACTAGCGCCGCCAAGGGAACCTCAAGAATTTGGGCAATTTGCTGCATGGCTGAGCGCTCCAGCGTTTCCAGGGTGTGGATTTGCTGGAGGGTGGTCATGCCCCACTGAATCGTCTGGTTGATCTTTTGCTGTTGCTCGGTCTGCCGCTGGAGTTGCCACTGGTGCAGGATTACGCCGATTTGCTGGCTAGCGACGCGCAGCACGGCCCGTTCGGCGCGGTTCCAGGTGCGGGGCAGGTCGTGACCCAAGACCACCAGCCCTTCGAGCGATCGCCCGATCGCGGTATGGCACACCACGACTGATTGCAGCCCCGCATCCAGAAACGCCTGCCGCCAAGCCATCAGCTTCAGGTCTTCGGTCAGGTTTTCAATGCCGACGGGGTCGGTGCTGCGCTCCAGCATTTGCCAATCGACCTGGTTGAGCGCGTCTAGCCAGGGGGGCAAATTGCGTCGCTGCGACCCATGACTTTGATAGACCACCTCAAAGCCCTCCTGATCGGAACTGTAAAGCAGCACCGCAAAGGTTTCGGCCCGCAGCCGTTGGCTCAGCAAGTCGGAGGCCCGCTTCAGGGTTTGGTTCCAGTCATAGTCGCTGAAGATGGCGGTGGACAGTTCAGCCGTGAGCGCCTGATCCAGCTTCACCTGCTGAATGGTTTCCTCCATACCCTCCAGGGGCGCAGTCAGGGCGATCAGTTGAGCCGCGCCGCGCACGTAGCTCTTTTCCTCGTCTGACCAGATGCGGGGTTCGCTGCCCTCGACGGCCAAAAAGCCGTGTAGCTCGTTGTGCAGCAGAATGGGAGCCACCAAGAGCGATCGCGCCTGAATCTGCTGCATCAGTCGCCCCGTCACTTCTGCCTTGAGCGAGCTATGGGCCTCGCCCACCGACACCAGTTGATCCGCCGCCAACGCCTGATAAAAGCTGTTCACTTCCTGGGCAGTAAAACCCGTGATGGCTTGTCCGCTGCCGTAGCCGTTGCCATCGCGGCTGCTGGCCCGCAGCCAAAAGTAGCGTCGCTCAGTCTCAAACCAGTAGACGTTGGTGCGCGTAGGGGCGACAAAGCGCTGGGTTTCGTCCACCACTGCCGCCAGACGAGCGGAGAGATCTGGGAGCGATCGCAGCTTGCCCAACAGCGCCAAGAGCGGCTCGGCGGGGCGCTTGGTCTGCTGCCGCTGTCGCTCTGCTTCAAGCTGAAAGAGCGACGATGCCAGCGCCCCAAAGACCATCGACAGTCGGGTTCGCTCGTCGGCATGGGGCGACACCCCCCAGAGAAACGACCCCAAAATTACCACACCCAGACATTGATCCCGATGCCGTAAGGGAAAGATGGAGGCTCCCTGGATGGCATACTTTTGGGCCAGCTTGCGCCAGTCGCCTGCCCGCATCTCTTCGCGCAGATCCGGCACGCCCATCGGCCGCTGCTGAATCACCACCTGCTCCATTAAATCGCCCGGATTTAGCCCAAACTGCTGCCGTAGGGGGCCGGTGTCACCATTGGGCACGCGCCCACCCCGCCCGCGCAGACAGTGCCCCACCCGGTCATAGGAGGCAATCCAGATGAGCGAATAGTCGCATTCTTCCTCGACATAGGCGATCGCCGTTTCTACCAGCACATCTTCAGTTTCCTCCTCACGCAGAGCCTGAAGAGTTTGCTTTAGAGTCGCCAGTTGTTTTTCAGGGTTTGACGGCTTTTTGGAAGAACCCATGTCAGCGTGACGATCGTGCGCGGGTAATAACTATCTGGGAAGAACCTTGGGAAGAGTCTTGGGAAAAGTCTACAGAGAAATCTACAGGGAACAATCTGCGAAAAGCCTGGGTAGTCCGGGCAGATAGGTGGCTAGCGCAAAACCGCTGTAGGGCAGAGCGATTGGACAGGCTAGGGCGATCGCTCTAGCGTGAAATAGCCTGGTACAAATCTAAGAACACCCTCTTTCCACATCAAGCCCACATCAAGCCTGTATCAAGCCCACAATTGGCCTTTGGGGGCTAGCTTGGGCAACCCGATGCGCTGAACCGACTCATTGTATCGACTGAAAACCCAATTGGCACGGCACCCCGAAATCCCAACGACACCCTGCTGCTGAGTGCCAGTTTAAGTCTAATCACAGCTTAAATCTAGCGAGAGTGCCGAAAGCTGTCTGTTGGGACAGAACGTTTTATAAGCTGCATCTGGACGGAGATAGCCTAGGCATTGTTTTATAGCTTTCTAGGTCGTTGATTGCCCTGAGTCGATCCCCCTAAATCCCCCTTAACAAGGGGGACTTTAGACTTTTTAGGTCGTTGATTGACTTGAGTCGATCCCCCTAAATCCCCCTTGACAAGGGGGACTTTAGACTTTCTAGGTCGTTGATTGACTTGAGTCGATCCCCCTTAAATCCCCCTTAACAAGGGGGACTTTAGACTTTTTAGGTCGTTGATTGACTTGAGTCGATCCCTTTAAATCCCACTTCAAAAGGGGGACTCCCGGAGCGGTTTGACCCGGTTCCCCCCTTGTTAAGGGGGGCTAGGGGGGATCAAAGGGTTTTAAAACATGCCCTAGCAGTCAAACCCCAGGCATGGATGTCGAGCGAGTGTGTCGAATGGGCAGGGGGCGGGGTCTGTTTTTTGGGATAGCGCGGGCCGCCCCCATAAATCCTCTGGGCTAAACATGCCCTGATCTACAAAACCGATGACGCTCCCTGACGTGATCTAGAATGCCCCGTCAGCGGGCAAGTCTATCTGGGAATGCCCAAATACGGTTTGGCCTTGCTCAACGGGGGAGGTGTTTATCCCACAGGGCAAGCAGGGTCAAGGTTCGGAGAGGTGCGCGTGGAACCACCGGCCAAACCGCAGCGTTGACGAGGGCCGCAGCGGCTTAGCGGCTTCATCATGCAGCAGATTTGGGCAAATTTGATAGGACGGATTTGATGAGGCAGATTTGATGGGGCAGATTGAGACGGATTAATTGAACAGATTAATACTGAATCACACGGGGCAGTTCCTTTGCCTGAGCGACCCAATTGGCAACGAGGACGGCTTCGGGCAATAGCTTGACGATATTCCGTTCTTCGTTCAAGCGGACAATTTGCTGATGCAGGTTTTCGGGGTTTCGCTGGGCCAGTTCGGGCACGGTGTCTACGCCCGCCAGTTCGAGCAGGTCGGCATATTCTCGCCCGATGCCTTTGATGCGATACAGATCTGCCAGGTTGAGCCAGCGCAGCAGATCGGCTTCGGGCAATCCGGTTGCTTGCGCCAACTGCTTGCGCCCGCTGGGGGTTGCGCCTTTTTCTAGCAGGGCTTCGGTGGTTTCGATGCCGGCGGCTTGCAGGGCTTTGGCGGCCGCGTCGTCAATACCTTTGATGACGGTTACATTATTATCTTTCATTTGTAAGGCGATTTAGGGTAGCTAGATGGGAGAGTCTAAATATTGGGCGATCGCCATTCTGCTGTCATCCCAACCATCTATCTGCTTGAGACAGCGGTCGGAACTGCATTCGCACGGCAAAGCCCCAGCCCCTAATATCCGCTGTGAGCTGCGTCCCTGTAGGTAATCCGGGTGACATCCGGCAGCCGGGGGAGGAATCTGATTTAGGGCAACATGGGCGACCTGAACCCTGACCGCATCGGCCCTCTCAAAATTGCCCCTAAAAATTGCCCCTAAAAATTGCCCTTAAAAATTGCCGTAGTGGGCGATCGCCCCCGTCAGCCGTTCTAGCACCTCCGCCACGGGTAATGCCCCGAGTTCACCGGAGGCGCGGGTGCGGATGCTGAGGGATTGGGTTTCCATCTCCTTGGCTCCGATCACCGCCATCACCGGGATTTTGTCCTTTTCGGCATTGCGGATCATCTTGCCCAGGCGTTCGCCACTGGTGTCGAGTTCGGCGCGGATGGAGCGCGATCGCATCTGCTCCACCACCGACTGGGCAAACGGTACCTGCTCCTCCGTCACGCACATCAGCCGCACTTGAACCGGAGCCAGCCACAGCGGAAAGTCGCCCGCATATTCTTCAATTAAAATCCCAATCAGCCGCTCCAGCGAGCCAAAGGGGGCGCGGTGAATCATCACAGGGCGCTTGCGGGAACCATCTTCGGCGACGTATTCCAAATCAAATCGCTCCGGCAGGTTGTAATCCACCTGCACCGTGCCTAGTTGCCACTCGCGATCGAGCGCATCCTGGAAGATAAAGTCCAGCTTTGGCCCGTAGAACGCCGCTTCGCCAATGCCCAGGAAGTGATCCATACCCAGCGTTTCGACTGCGCGGCGAATCGCGCCCTCGGCCTTGTCCCAGACCTCATCGGAGCCGATGTATTTATCCTGTTCTGGGTCGCGGAAGCTGAGGCGGGCGCGGAAGTTCTTAAGCTGGAGGCTCTTGAACACGTTGAGGATCAGATCCACCACGTTGAGGAATTCCTGATCGAGCTGCTCCGGAGTGACGAACAGGTGCGAATCATCCACCGTGAAGCCGCGCACGCGGGTCAAGCCGCCCAGTTCGCCCGACTGCTCATAGCGATAGACCGTGCCGAATTCTGCCAGCCGCATGGGCAGTTCTCGATAGGAGCGCAGTTGGCTTTTGTAAATCTGGATGTGGAAGGGGCAGTTCATCGGCTTGAGCACAAAGCCCTCTTCGTCCTGACGGGCTTCGTCATCGTCCGCCATCATGGGGAACATGTCTTCTTTGTACTTTTGCCAGTGCCCGGAGGTTTTGAACAGGTCGATGCGGGCGATGTGGGGCGTGACGACGGGCAGGTAGCCGCGCTTGATTTGCTCCTGCTTGAGGAAGTCTTCGAGGAGCGATCGCAGCAGAGTTCCCTTCGGAGTCCACAGGGGCAGCCCCGGCCCCACGATGTCGGTGAAGATGAACAGTCCCAGTTCTTTGCCCAGCTTGCGGTGGTCGCGGCGCAGGGCTTCTTCTTTGCGGCGGTGATATTCCGCGAGTTGTTCTGGCGTTTCCCAGGCGGTGCCGTAGATGCGCTGGAGTTGGGCTTTGGTTTCATCGCCGCGCCAATAGGCTCCGGCCACGCTTTCTAGGGCGATCGCATCTGGATTCAGCTCAGCGGTCGATTCCACATGGGGCCCAGCGCACAAATCCCACCACTGGTCGCCCAGATGATAAATCGTAATCGGTTCCTTCAAATCCGCCAGGATTTCTAGCTTATAGGGTTCGCCCAGTGCTTTGATGCGGCGCTCGGCCTCTTCCCGCGAGACCTCTTCGCGAATCACGGGCAGCTTGCGATTGATGATTTTGGTCATCTCTTTTTTGATGGCCTTCAGATCCTTTTCGGTAAAGGGTTCTGGGCTATCAAAGTCGTAGTAAAAGCCGTTCTCGATCCAGGGCCCAATGGTGACTTGGGCTTTGGGAAAGAGCTTCTGCACGGCCATCGCCATCACATGGGAAGTCGTGTGCCGAATCTTCTTGAGCGTTTCCGATTCGCTGGTGCGCGGCAGATAAATCTTTTGGGCGGATTCGTCTTCGGGTTGTGCAGAAGGAACGGCGTTCGACATGGATTGGCTGACGGTTTGAGTAAAAAAGCAGGAATGGAATGAACGCTTTCTATCTTACACGCGAGGCTGGCCGACCGAGGTTCTGCCGCAGTTCTGAGGCTGGGCGGAATCGGGGCGATCGCCTCCCTTGCTGCTTTCGAGATCAGCTTCCCAAGCCATCGCGACTTCCAAACCCGTCGCTACCCGCCACCGCCAGCATCGAGGGTCTGCCCCAAATAGCCATAGATGCCCAGCAATATCAGCAGAAACACCCCGTAGCCCAGGATCGTGCTGCGGAGAGGCGGCCCAATCGGTTGCCGCGCCGCGACCCAGCCCAGCCAGCCGAGCCACAGGGCAACTGGCACACTGACCCAGAGAAAAATTTGACCCAGCAGCTTTTTGGCGCGATCTAGCTCGGTCAAAAATCCGTCTGGAAAGCCCAATCCCTGCCCATCGAGGTAAATCATCCCCGACAGCGCGAGAACCAGAAACGCACAGAGAAAAGCAGCGACCCGGTTGCTGGCTGAGGACTGTCTCATGAGCGATCGCCCTTTGCATTCATTTGAATGATTTGAATGATTAAACACGCGATAAGCAGAGATGCGTCAAGCAGCGCACTCTACGAATTACTGGAAGATTGGTGCTGCGCGATGTATGCGTTGATGGCATCAACTGCCTCTCGCAGCGTTACGTTTGTCTCTTCTTTGTAGAGCCGAATCGCTTCGACTTTACGTTTGGGATCAAGCGCAATTTGTTTGATTCGCTCGGAAAGCTGAAACGGAGTGTCGATTTCCAAGCGATCGAGAATCAGATCCAGGCAAAGCTCCAGGCGTTTGGTGCGCCGATCGATCCGCTTGACGGTGGAATCCAAATCAAAAAACAGACCGACAACAACGAATGCAAACGCGAAGCTGGTGATTAGCTCTAGGGTGGTCATAGCGCTGGTTTGACTGAGTGACCTTGACTTGTTAAACCCGGAATTTCAGAGTTCGCAAAGATTCCACCGATAGCTACAAAACCATGACTTAATATTCCAAAAACACCATATCGAAACTGTCAGGAATGGGGTGAGCCAATCCGGGCACCGGACGAGACGACGGCTCCTCCTGTTCGCGCAGGGCCTCGACGCGGGTTTCAAGGGTGGCGATCTGGCTGTCCAGCGCCGCGAGGCGATCGCCAATTTGCTGACGGCGTGCGTCTAGCGACTGAAGCTCTTGCTGGAGCCGTTTCTTTTCGACCGATAGTTTATACAAATCCAGAAACGCGGCGGCTTCGGTTTTGGGGCGGGGCATCGTGCTGATTTTAGGGCGAATTGCGCCAGGGGTGGAGCGAGGACGCATAGGAATCACCAAGTGTGAATGGCTTGTGGGGTGTCTTTTGAAAGACTCCTGCTTAGTGTGCCCAGTCTGGTGCGGCGCTATCAGGGAACAGGCACAGCAACAGAGCGATCGCCCCATCTCATCCCTCAACACACCCCAAGAACCCTCCCTCTTCCCTCTTCCCTCTTCGTTCTTCGTTCTTCCCTCTTCGTTCTTCGTTCTTCGTTCTTCCCTCTTCGTTCTTCCCTCCTCCCCCCTGAGAACTGTAAACCTCCAAGTCCCAAAGCTTTACATTGGGTAAACATTTGCAGCATCGTGCTTGGGGCTACAGTTTGCCCGCACCGCCTGCCAAAGAATTGGTAGATCAGTAGATCAGAACTTGTGACTAAAGGCTGTTCTGGGCTGTTTTCGAGACTGGTTTTTGAGTTTGTTTTTCGAGACGTTGGAACGCAGCGGGCGATCGCCTGTTCAGGCATAAACCATCAACCCTTGCGTCCCGCTGACAGAGCGTATGGCTGACAATCAGGAATTCATGAAACCAAGAATTATCGTTTGTGGTCTGGGTCGAGCGGGGTACAAGATCTTTTGCCTGCTAAAGCAGCAGGGTGCGGCAGTGGTGGGGATCAACAGTCGCCCGCTGGCTCAGGCAGAGCAGGGCGGGGCAGACATCATCGTGGGCGACATGCGATCGGCGGCAATTCTGCTAGAAGCAGGTGTGCAAGAGGCCCATACGCTGGTGCTGGCCAGCAGCGACGACGCGCAAAATCTGGCCGTGCTGACGCAGGCGCGAGTGCTAAATCCTCGCATTCGCATTATCAACCGCTTGTTTAATACCAGCCTGGGCGATCGCCTCGATCACACGCTGCCCGATCACGTCAGCATGAGCGTGGCGGCGCTGGCGGCTCCGGTGTTTGCCTTTGCCGCGATGGGCAGTCGGGCGATTGGGCAACTGCGCCTGTTTGATCAGGTCTGGCCGATGCGGGAAGAATTTATCGACGAAACCCATCCCTGGCTGGGGCGACCGCTGAGCGAACTCTGGGAAGACCGCTCGCGGATGCTGATCTATTACCTGCCAGAAAATAGCCGCATGGATCTGGTGTCGGGGGTGGTGCATGGGCAACTGCTGCAATGGGGCGATCGCCTGATTGTGGCCACCAAGCCCGAAGCCCAGGTTAGCGGGCGATCGCTCAGCGAAACGCTGCTGGTTTGGGGCAACCACCTGCGCCAGTTTCAGCAGCATGTCCGCCCGACGGTAATGGCGATTCTGCTCCTGCTCGCGGCTATTCTGGGGGCCACCCTGCTCTACACCGAGCATGTCCGCGCAGATTTCATCGATGCCCTCTACTTTTCGGTGGGCATGATTACGGGGGCAGGCGGCAACGAAGGCGTGGCGGAAGGAGCGCAGCCCGAAATTAAGCTGTTCACCGTGTCGATGATGCTGATCGGTACGGGCGTGGTTGGCATCTGCTATGCCCTGCTGAATGACCTGGTGCTGGGGACGCGGCTGCGGCAGCTCTGGCAGTCTGCCCCCATTCCCCGCCGCAATCACTACATCGTCTGCGGGCTGGGCGGCGTGGGTATTCAGACTGTGCGCCAGCTCCACGCCAGCGGTGGCCGCGTGGTGGTAATCGAGAAAGATCCGGGCAATCGCTTTTTGAGCGCCGTGCGATCGCTGCGCGTGCCCGTGATTCTTGGCGATGCCAGTCTGGCCTGCACGCTCCAGGATGCCCATATCGCCTCAGCGCGGGCCCTGATTGCTGTCACTAGCGATGACGTAGCCAATCTGGAAATTGCCCTGACGGCCAAAGGGATTGCGCCGCGCATTTCCGTCATCGTTCGCAATCAAGACCCCCAGTTCGCGCCGTTGGCAGAGCAGGTGTTTGATTTTGAAGCCGTGCTGAGTCCGGCGGATCTGGCGGCTCCCTCTTTTGCCGCCGCCGCGCTGGGCGGACGCATTCTGGGCAACGGTATGGCCGGCGATAGCCTGTGGGTGGCCCTGGCGACGCTGATCACGCCGGGTCATCCCTTCTGCGATCGCCCCCTCAAGGAAGCCGCGATGGATGTCGATTTTGTGCCGCTGTACCTGGAGGCCGAACGCAAAACCACCCACGGCTGGAACCTGCTGGATGTCACGCTGCAAGCCGGGGACGTGCTTTACCTGACCATGCCTGCTACCCATCTGGAACAACTCTGGCGCACAGTGCCCTCGGAGGTAGGGCTGAGGGGAAGAGCGTAGGAAAGCGGGGATGATAGGATGATGGGAGGTTGAGAAGCCCCCTCATCTCTGGTTTATCCCGTCTCTGGTTCATCCTGTCTCTGGTTAAAATGCCTTTCCCCCTCACCGACCCCGCCTGGATCGAAACCCGCGATTTCCTGAAGCAACACGCCCGCGAACTCGATGCCATCCTTGCGCCAAACGAGTTCATGGAGTTCTTTCCGGGCAACTATCACTACAACATCACCTACCTGCTGCCGCCGTCCCACTTTGACTATGTGGTGATACACAAGGGCATGGTGGCGGAAATCGAGCCGCCCTTTGCGCTGGAGGTGCTGCGGACGTTTCAGCCGCTCTTTGCAAACGCCGTGTTTGTGGTGTTTGCCAAACAGCCGCCGGAAAACGCGCCCAAAGCAGCAGGGGTGCATCTCCAGCCCTTGCTGAAGCAGCTTGCGGTGGTGGAGGCGCAGCAGCGGGGCAAGGTAAAGCCGATTCGCTATGGCGTGACGATTACCACCTACAACCGACCGGAGAGCCTGGGGCGATCGCTCCCGCAGATCCGCCAGTTGGGTGCGCCCGTGGTGATTGTGGACGATGCCTCCAGTCCCGAAAACGCCGCCGCCAACCAGCGCATCGCCGACGAACACGGCGTTCCCCTCATCCGCATTCCCGAAAATCGCGGCCTGCCCAACGCCATGAACGTCGGCATCGGCTACTGGCTAGCCGACCCCGCCATCGACTGGATTTCCTACTTCCAGGACGATGTGGACGTGCATCCCGACCTGTTCAAGATTCTGGAGAAAATCCAAGATCCCGTGGAGCGGCCGATTCTGGCGGGGCGTGACGCGCTGGAGCATCCCACCTTTGCCAAAGGCAGCATCGCGGGTTACGAGGTGTTGTTCAAGCGCTCTATGCCAGGGCAACACCTGCACGCCCACCGGGACTATTGGGCCGGGGTCATGCCCATTCCTACGCCGGATCTGGGCGCACCCAAGCCGACGGGCGGCAAGCCGGGCCAGGGCGCAGACGAAGACTGGTGGATTACTGCCTGGTCGCCCCATGCCATTCCCAAGCGGGGCAAGTACCTGATCTGCGTACCCGGACTGGTGCGAAGCTTCCAGATTACGGAGCAGGGGTCTACCTGGGGCAACATCAGCGAGCGGCAGGAAGACGGGCAGCCGATAATAGATGCGGCGCTGAAGGAACTGGCGGTGCCCGCAGTGGCCAAGGCGGATTCAGTGGAACGGGTGGAGCGCGATTCGCGAAGCGATCCCTGCGGGAATCGCCCTCCAGATCCGCCCCTAGCCGAACCCGTCCTCGCCGGCCTGAAAGTTCTCGTTGATGGATATAACCTGCAACTGACCACGGGCACGGGCATCCGCACCTACGCGGTGAACCTGATTCGGGCGCTGACGGTGCTGGGGGCGGATGTGGACGTGCTGCTCAGCCGCAACAGCAACAAAAAAGACCCGATTTTGGACGAGGTGCTGTTCTTTGACGAGCAGGACGTGGGCGGGCGCAAACTGGTAGAAAACCTGATGCTGGTCAAAGACCTGCTGAAATCTTCTGTGCCGTCGCTCTATCGGGCGTGGCGGCGGGAAGCGGTGGGCGAGGTGGTGCTAAAGCAGGGCAAGTTTACCGAAGATTTCATTCAGCTTGCCCGGTCGTACAATTTGCCGAAGTGCTATAGCGTCGCCAATGCGGCGTTTAACCTGTTTGGACGGTCTACTCAGGTGACGATTCCCGAAAAAATCGACCTGTGGCACGCCACGTTTCCTCTGCCCGTCAGCATTCCCGGCGCAAAGAAAGTCACCACGATTCACGACCTGATTCCGCTGCGCCTGCCCTATACGACGCTGGACAACAAGAAGGATTTCTATAACAAGGTGAAGCGATCGCTCAAGGATTCCACCTTGACCATTGCTGTGTCGGAACACACCAAAAAAGATGTGCTGTCTTACTTTGATGCCGACCCCGACAAGATCGTCGTCACCTACCAGTCCGTGAATATCAAGCCGCTAGACGCAACGCCGGAGGAAATCGGCGACTTCCTGAAGCGCTATCGGCTGGGCTATCAGAACTATCTGCTGTTTGTGGGGGCGATCGAACCCAAGAAGAACGTCGGGCGCTTGCTGGAGGCCTATGCCGCGCTGGAAACTGACCTGCCGCTGGTCATCGTCGGCAAAAAGGCCTGGTCCTTTGAGGACGACCTGGGGCGACTGGATTACCTGTTTGACCCCGGCACAAAGCAGGACGTGCGCCTGCTGGAATATGTCCCCGGCGATGCCCTGCGCTATCTGTATCAGGGGGCGTACTGTTTCGTTTTTCCGTCGCTCTACGAAGGCTTTGGGCTGCCGCCGATCGAGGCGATGACGATGGGCTGTCCGGTGGTCACGTCGAGCGCGTCCTGCCTGCGAGAGGTCTGCGGCCCGGCGGCGCTATACGTGAATCCCTACGATGTGGCAGATATTCAGGCCAAGCTGGAGCAAATTTTGGGCGATCGCCCCCTGCGCGACCAGCTTGCCGAAACCGGAAAACAGGTTGCCCAGAACTTTAGCCTGAAGAACTACCTGAATCGACTCAGCGCCGCCTACCTGAGGGCGATCGGCTAAGGCACGTCCTGTTGTGAACGATTCCGGCACAGCGACTTGAAATGACAGGCAAAGGGGCAGGCTAAGGTTTCTTCAAATGACCCGCTCCTCTGCGACTGCCTCCTGGCTACGGATTCGGGATTCGCACCAGCAGCACGGGGCATGGCGCATACACCCGCACATAGTCCGACAGCGACTGCCCCAGCAGCCGATCCAGATCGGGCAATCCCTTGGCGATGGTGGGGCGGCGATCGGGCGAACCGAGCATCAGCAGGTCTACGTTCAGGTCTTCCGCAAGCTGACAGATGCGTTCGCCAGGTTTGCCTTCGGGGGCGACGGTTTTGTAGGAAATGCCGTATTTTTTGGCTTCGGCGATCGCCGGAATGAGCACCGGATCTTCGTCTGGGTTCGCCGCAATTTCACCCGGCTTGAGCTTCATCTCTGGGTTGGTATGCACTAGCACCAGTTGCCCGCCCTTGATGTCGCGCAGGAAGGTAATGGCCAGCTTCAGCGTTTCCTTTGCCGAGTCGGACTTGTCCATTGCTACCATGATGCGGTTGATTTTCTTGACGTAGAGATCATCCCGCACCAGCAGCATTGGCCGCGAAGCTAGCTGAAACACGTACTGGCTGACGGAATTTTCCAGAATCGACTGAATCCGCTTCAGGCCGCGAGATCCCATGATGATCAGGTCGGCATCCACTTCATCCGCCACCTTTAGCACTACGTCCTTGGGTTCGCCCTCCCGCAGCACTGCCGTCACCCGCGCCGAATCGAGCTTCAGATTTTGGATCGCCTGCGACAAAACCCGGCCGCCCTCTTCCCACTTGGCTACCATCTCATCGGAGGTGACCTGCGGTGGGACGACGTGCAGCACAGTCACCGTCGCCGCCTGAACAGTTGGGATTTCCATTAGGCTCTTGAGCATTTCCTCGGTATGCCCAGTGCCAGAATCTGCCAGCAAAATTTTCTCGATCATGCTTGCCTCTTAACAGCTTTTCAGTCAGAACAAGTTAAGTCAGAACGGGTGTTTTAGGGGTGTCTTAAAGAGAATGTTTAGGTCAGTAGACCATTCAAGACCATTCGCAAAACATACATCGGAACGTTCTCCGAATCATTCCGACAATGCCCAATTGAATGAATCAGCGGGCGATCGCCCCAAAGCCCGAATCCCTTGCAATATCCGTATTCCAGCTTAAAATACGGCGGTCTGGGCTGCGGCGGAAATGATGTAAAAATTGACGTGGCAATACCGCCCGCCATGCCGAGCGCCTTATAATTCCACTGCTGAATATTTTGCAGTTTGTGCCCGTGTCAGGCTGCATTCTCTTGGCAAATCGCCCCAATCGCGTTGATAGCATAGAGGAGGCCGCGCCCAGCGCTCGGCCGCTTTCGGAAGACTTTTGATCTGTTTGCAGCCCATCCATGACCGAACTCCCCACCCACGCCATCCAGCCCGCCGTCGCCGCCAGCGATAGCTGGTTCGACTATCCTGTGCGCGTCCAGCCCCACCACACCGACTATGCAGGCGTGGCCTGGCACGGCACCTACATCGCCTGGCTCGAAGAAGCCCGCATCGAGTATCTGCGCTCCATCGGCGTAAACTATGAAGACCTCGTGGCGATCGGCTGCGAACTGCCCGTCGTCGAACTCTCGCTGCGCTATCACCGGGCGATTCAGATGGGCGCAGGGGCGATCGTCCGCACTCGGTTGCAGATGGACGGCGTGCGCCTCAACTGCGACTACCGCATCCAGTCCCCCGATGGCGAAATCCTCTACGCCACAGCCCAGGTTACGCTTGTCGCCGTGGATCGCGAAAAGGGCAAGATCATGCGCGTGCTGCCGCCAGCAGTGAAGAGTGCGCTGATGCGACTGGCGAGTCTGTGATCAAGGGTCAGGATGATAAGTTGCTCAACACAGCAAGGGACAATCCAAAAACGCAACCCCTTCCCTCTTCGTTCTTCCCTCTTCCCTCTTCGTTCTTCCGTCTTTCCCCTCCTCATGTCTGTTATCGTCTTTGGCAGCCTCAATATGGATCTCGTCGCCCGCACGCCGCGTCTGCCCAAACCGGGTGAAACGCTGACGGGGCATAGGTTTGAAACCGTGCCGGGGGGCAAGGGCGCAAATCAGGCGGTGGCGGTGGCGCGGCTGGGTGTGCCAACGGCGATGGTGGGGCGCGTGGGCGGCGACGGTTTTGGACAGGACTTGCTGCGGGGGTTGCAAGAGAGCGGCGTGACGTGCGATCGCATCTTGATTGACTCCAGCACTCACTCTGGCATCGCCATGATCGCTGTTGATGATGCTAGCGAGAACACCATCATTCTGATTCCTGGCGCAAATGGTCGCGTCGATGAAACGGACGTGGCGCGGCTGACGGAGATTTTGCCCCAGGCGAAGGTGCTGCTGCTGCAACTGGAAATTCCCCTGCCGATGGTGGTTGCCGCAGCCAGGGCCGCTAAATCTGCTGGGGTGACGGTGCTATTCGACCCCGCCCCCGCCCGCACGGATCTGCCTGACGAGCTATTTCCGCTGATCGACCTGATTACGCCCAACCAGGTGGAAACGGGCCAGCTTGTGGGGTTCCCGGTGACCGACCTAGAGTCGGCTCAAAAAGCGGCGGCCGTGCTGCACGAGCGGGGGGTGGGCACGGTTATTAGCAAGCTGGGCAAAGCCGGAGCAGTCTGCATGGCGGCGGACGAAACCTTTGAAATTCCCAGCTTTCCGGTGCAGGCTGTGGATACGGTGGCCGCAGGCGACTGCTTTAACGGCGGGCTGGCGGCCGGGCTGGCGGCTGGCCTAACGCTCCGACAGGCGACGACTCAGGCGGCGGCGGCGGCGGCGATCTCGGTGACGCGACCCGGCGCACAGCCCTCCCTGCCCACCCGCGAAGAGTTACGCGCCTTTTTGCAGGCGCGATCGGTCTCGCTGCCCGGTTTCTGAGGGGCGAGGTTTTTCAGCGCCCGACTGATAGCAGCGCTACAGCAGCCTGTGCAAAACGTCTTAATCTGGGCATAGGCGTTTGCTGCGGGGGGCAAATTCTGGGCTGCGTTCCTCGCAGTTTCTGAACCTAGAAACCTACCCCCTCCTGCCCCTTGCCCTTCGATTCCCGACCTTTCTATCCTATGACCACTGCCTACGCCACGCCTTCTAGCGATGCGACGCTTCATGCCATTCGGGGCGCGTTTCTGGATTTTCTGGATGATCCATATTACGTGCCGGAGCCAGAAAGCGTCCGCTACATCCACGATGGGCTGATGGTCTTGGAGAACGGCTGCATCAAGGCGCTGGGCGACTATGCCACGGTGCGGGCGGAGTATCCCCATGTGCCCGTGACCCATCAGCGCGATCGCCTCTTGGTTCCAGGATTCATCGATACCCATGTGCATTACCCCCAGACGGAGATGATCGGGGCCTACGGCGAGCAACTGCTGGAGTGGCTGAACAAATACACGTTTCCAACGGAGGCAAAGTTCAAAGACAAGAATTATGCCCGTCAGATGGCGGCCTTTTTCTTAGAGGAACTGGTAAAAAACGGCACGACGACGGCTGTGGTGCTGGCAGCGGTGTTTCCAGAGTCCGTGGATGCCTTTTTTGAAGAGGCGCAGCAGCGCAACCTGCGGATGGTAGCGGGCAAGGTGATGATGGATCGCCATGCGCCGGAGTATCTGACGGATACAGCCGAGAGCGCATATACAGACAGTCGGGCCCTGATTGAGCGCTGGCACAAGTGCGATCGCCTCCTCTATGCTATTACGCCGCGCTTCGCCATCACCTCTACGCCAGAGCAACTGCGGGCGGCGGGCAAGCTGCTGGAGGAGTTTCCTGATGTCTACCTACACACGCACCTGTCAGAAAATCTTAAAGAAGTAGCGTTTACTCTAGAGCTATTTCCAGAGTGTACCGATTACCTGAATGTGTATGAATCCTTTGGGCTAGTGCGCGATCGCTCGATTTTCGCCCACGGCATCCAGCTCAGCGATTCCGAATTTGAGCGGCTGTCGCGGTCGGGCGCAACGATCGCCTTTTGCCCCACGTCGAACCTGTTTCTGGGCAGCGGACTCTTCAACTTGAAAAAGGCCAAATCGCCCGAAGCGCCTGTGCAGGTGGGGCTGGCGACCGATGTGGGCGGCGGTACGAGCCTCTCGATGCTGCGGACGGCCAGCGAAGCCTATAAAGTGACCCAACTGCGGGGCGATCGCCTGTCTGCGTTCCAGACGTTTTACATGATGACGCTGGGGGGAGCGCGATCGCTGTTGCTAGACGACAAAATCGGCAACTTCCAGGTGGGCAAAGAAGCTGATTTGGTGGCGCTAGATCTGCAATCCACACCGCTCCTGGCGAAGCGAAACCCCGTCGCCGTGCCCGCTGATTTTCAGGAGATGGCGGATTCAGTCTTTGCCACAATGATCCTGGCAGACGAGCGGGCGATCGCCGCGACCTATATTGCCGGACAGCTTGCCTACGAGCGAGATGCAAAACCGTAAAGCTTTGCAACGGTTTTCGTCGCATTCGGGCAAAAATGCCTGTTGGTTACATAAAATACACCGACTGTCTGGTAACGGTGTTATTCCTAGTGTCAACTTAATACCCAACTAATACCCAACTAGTCCCCAATCTAATATTCAACTTAAAACGCAAACGTAGTAAACGCCTGGTTCAACGCCTGGGCGATCGCCCACAATCCACCTCTCCAACCCCAACCCAAAGCTCCAAAAAAAAGCGGAGCTACATGCATAGCCCCGCGTCCCACTAGTTGAAAAAGCCAGCAATTTCTGATGAAATTTGAAAACCGCTTGCTTTGATTTTCTCTAAGCTGTCTCAATTCATGCGCTTGCAGCTTTACAGGTTCTGATTCAAACTGCCCTGAGCATCCTTGCGATCGGGCTAGCAGGCTTTAGCTACTGATCTAGCTATTCGCTGATCTAGCTATTCGCCGCTTACGTTGATTGAACAGCGCCCGACACCTGAACGTTACAGGAGCTTTAGAGATGCGGATGAACGATTCAAACCACTTGCGCTAGCTGAGAACCGAAGCGAGACTACCGACTTGAAGCGAGTGAAAGCTCATCGGACTCATCTTCCGACAGCCGCAAACTGGGGAACAGGAAATGGTTTTCCTCAACATACTGTGCCCCAAAAAGCCCCTTTTCTGCCCAGAAATAGCGATCGGTAGTATGTTCGTTTCGCTTAACGAGCAGTAAGGCCGGTGGCGCAATGCCCTCAGCCTGAATGAACTTTCTAGCAGCCGTGACGGGTTTATCTTCGCCACTTTCAATACTGTACTGAGGCACCAACTCCAGGATTCTACGCCCCTCTAGGCGGCGACGACTCTTACGCTTACGTCTCCTTGCCAACCTCCTGACCTCCTCTCTCTCTAGGAATAGATGTAACTGTAGTTACAAAAAACTAAACCGTCGCCAGTATAGTGTCCTGGTCTCAAAATTTCAACTTCTTTTAACCTACCGACATAAAATCTTAGGGATGTCGGCTTAGAAGCCTCGATATTTCGCAGGATTGCTTAATTTATCTGCGGCGAGGCTTAATATTTCGTTATACTCTGCCACCCGTCCAAGGCACTATAAACTTGCCGAAGCCCTGCTCAGGCCTGGCTGTTTGTCATCTGTCTGATGGTACAGGTGCTTGGCACAGTCCCTGAGCAGATGCCTCCTTAAGATCCATCTAGAAGATCCAGCCAGATCCAGCCTTCTTGATCCAACGTGTCAGCAAAGCCACTTGAGCGCATCCCAGTTCTGCAAGTTTGCCCTCATCCCCCAACCCCTTCTTCCAACAAGGGAGAAGGAAAGCCGGATTGGAAGTCCCTCTCTGGAGTTGTATGACTACCCTTGACAAAATTCCGTGACAGGGATTTGGGGTGAGGGTTATAACAGTGGGATCACCGAGCCAATTTGTTGATCGTGTGCTTGCATGTAAGTCAATTGGCAAGGCACTCCTAGAGCCTGCTCTACCCCGTTTTTAATCCGTCTGACGCTCATATCGCTTCTATAATGAGTGGCTAATGGGGATCGAGCATCTGCAATCCCTTTTGAAACTGCATATCGCATTTCCTTGAGGGGTAAGGTACACACCACCCTAGAAAAGTTAGAGTTATGTGCCCCTCTCAGAGGGTGTTTGAAAAGGTATCGCCTGTAATGTTAAGCACTCAGAGATCCCCCCTAGCCCCCCTTGTTAAGGGGGGAAACCGCCTTAAAGTCCCCCTTTTTAAGGAGATTTAGGCGGATCTTGCACGCTTTGCTACAAACAGTAGGACTTTTCAAACATCCTCTCAGCTTCAGAAATGCTGTAATAGCTTGCAACATGTTGATGCCAGCCAGCCCTGAGTTTGTTTTGCTTTGTCAGTCGCAGATTGCGGCCCTGACTCAGGGGCTTGGGGCTGCTTTGAGCGTGGTGTATTTAACAGATGACCCGGCAGCGGGCGGCGACGCTGATCTAACGCCCGTCGCTGCCTATCCCGAAGAAGCCGTGGATTGGAGCCAGGAACAGATTCTGCGGCTGTTATCGGGCGGGCCGTCTAGCACCCCCTTACCCCCCCAACGGCTGTTGGCGGATGCAGAGCGATCGCCCGCCTCCCCTCCTAACTCTGCCTCAACGCCGCAGCAATCGGAGCGCCCGTCAGGAACACCAAACCCTGCCTTTCAGCGTGCTGCCGGCCCTGCTGCCGAACCAGGGCTATACTCCCAGAAAATTGTCCTGCCGCTCGTCTATGAAGGCATGATGATGGGACTGTTGGTGACGGCGTGTTCGGATTGCCTCTGGGGAGAACAGGAGCAGAGCCAGGTCGAGCATATTGCCCAAACGCTGGCGATCGCCCGCTTGCTCGATCAGCGATCGCAGTGGGCTGAGTTTGAGCTACACCAGCGCCAGGTGTTGCAAAGCCAGCAGCGCGACCAGATGGATGACCTGCTGCACCAGTTTCGCAATCCGCTGACGGCAGTTCGCACCTTTGGCAAACTGCTGCTGCGTCGCGTCCAGCCGGAAGACGAAAACCGCACCGTGGCAGAGGGCATCGTGCGTGAGAGCGATCGCCTGCAAGATCTGCTGCGCCAGTTTGATACTGTCATCGATCTCGACCCTGCTTCTCTGCCCGAAGCCAGTCCCGTATCGCCATCCCGTGATGCAGAGGTTCATTCTGGCAGAGCGCCCCTAGCGTTGCCATCCCAGGCAGCCCCCACTCCGTCAGAACCCCGCTCCGTGACCGGGCAAGTGCAGCTCGAAGCGCTGAATTTGGCGGCAGTGGTCGCGCCGCTGGTCAATTCTGCTAAGGTGATCGCCCAGGAGCGGGGTCTGACGCTGCACACTGACTTGCCGCCCGACTTGCCGCCCGTGTGGGGCGATCGCCGCGCCCTGCAAGAAGTTCTGAATAACCTGCTAGACAATGCGCTGAAATACACGCCATCGGGCGGCACGGTGCGATTGGTTGGCGGCATCGAGCGCCAGTCGGAGAGGGGGAACAGACAGCAGGCGATCGCCATTCTCGACACCGGCCCCGGCATTCCCAAAGCCGACTTTGAGCATCTGTTTGAACGACACTTTCGCGGCGTGCAGTCCCAGGGCGAGATTCCTGGAACGGGGCTAGGATTGGCGATCGCCCGCGATCTCATGTCTCAAATGCAGGGCGAAATCCAGGTCTTTAGCCCAGCCGACGAGAGTGGATTAATCGAACCCAGCACTTCACCCGGCACTGCCTTTTTGGTTTGGCTTCCAATCCACGTCGCCAGCCAGGATTAAGCTTTCCAATGAGTTCCTTAAGCTATCAATATTTCCTGACGAAATTGCGACGTTTGTGTCGCACAACAACTTGTCTTTCCATGCGGTTACGTATATCCTGCTACCAAATGGAATGTTGTTGCTCTAAAGCAATCTGTTTTCCGCCTTATCGGGGTTGACACTAAGCGCAATCTTGACTTTGCGCGATTCCGTTTAAATTCACAGATTAAGTGTCTAGATCTCTAGCCACATTCTTTTGAGGAGCTTGTGTAAATATGTCCCTTCCTGTTCCCCTTACAAAGCGGCTAATCGCCGAATTTATCGGCACTTTCTGGCTGGTGCTGGGCGGTTGCGGCAGCGCCGTGCTGGCAGCAAACTTTCCCTATGGTGACGGCGGCAACGCCCTCGGCTTGGGCTTTCTGGGTGTTTCCCTGGCCTTCGGTCTAACGGTGTTCACCCTGGCCTATGGCTTCGGCCACATTTCTGGCGCACACTTCAACCCCGCCGTGTCCTTTGGTCTGTGGGCGGGCAAGCGCTTCTCTGGTGCAGACCTGCTGCCCTACATCATTTCTCAAGTGCTGGGTGCAATTCTAGCTGGCGGCGTGATTTACCTAATCGCCCAAGACCGTCCCGGCTTTGGGCTCTCCGGTTCCAACCCGCTCGCAACGAATGGCTGGGGTGTGCATTCCCCCGGTGGCTATGGCTTCTGGTCGGCTCTATTAATCGAAGTTGTGCTGACCTTTGTGTTCCTGCTGGTCATCCTGGGTTCCACCGATCGCCGCGCCCCCAAAGGCTTTGCCCCCGCTGCCATCGGTCTGGCGCTAACGCTGATTCACCTGATCAGCATCCCCGTCACGAATACCTCGGTCAACCCTGCTCGAAGCACGGGTGTTGCCCTGTTTGCGGGTCTATCTCACGTTTCCCAACTGTGGCTTTTCTGGCTGGCTCCCATCGGTGGTGCTGTTCTGGCTGGATGGCTCTACTACAGCGTGTTTGAGCCTTCTGTCACAACGGAAGAGTACGCGCGCGAGCGGGAAGTCGTGTAGGAAATGGGAACTGCTGAAGCAGGCTAACCCCTGCTGACGACTCTTAAACACCTTCAAGACAAATGCCTGGGGCCTGGCTCCGGGCATTTTACGTTTGAAAGTCTTGGCTCACGTCTTGGCTCACATTGATTCTCAATTTTGGTCAGACTTACGCATTTGCGATAGGTTTTCTGGGTTTTGGACGATTTCTCGCGGGCTGCGCCCACGAGAAATCGCCCAACTGCGTAAGTCCTATTTGGATTTGCGATTTTGGATTTGCGATTTTGGATAGTCGAGCGTCTGCAGAGCTTCCAGCGATTTCAGGTGTCGCACTACTTAGAAGTTAGAAGATTAGAAGAATTGATATTACAGACCGTGGTGTTTGTCCACAGGCTGTGTCAGCGGGTTTTGACAGCTCGAACCAGAGGAGTAGCCACGTATCCGCCAGTCCTTTACTCTTAAAGAAATCTTGCGAAGAAACCTCGTAACCCCAGAAACTGCCCATGAACCTTCTGTTTGCCTCTGTCCAATCAGCCAACCAATTTGTCTGGATTCAGGCAATTGGTCGGCTGCTCTGCCAGATTGCCTACGGACTGATCAGCTTTTATATCCCAATCCTGTTTGTGAATCACATTAGCCTGTCGGCGGCTTCTGTGGGTTTTGCAGTGGGACTGAGTGCCGTCAGCGAGGTCAGCGGTCACTTCATCGGCGGCACGCTGGCAGATTTGTCTGGCTGGGGACGCAAGCGGGTGCTGGTTTTGGCGGCGGCCCTGGGGATTGGGGTATCGCTGATGCTGAGCGTGGCCACGACCTTGCCGCTGCTGATTGTGGCGAGCTTGGTGCTGGGCATTAGTTTGGGGTTTTATTGGACGGCTTCTAATGCAGCGGTTATGGATGCTGCGCCGCCAGAAGAGCGTCATCACGCCTTTGCGCTGATGGGCGTTTCGGAATATGTCGGCGTGGGGGCTGGGGTGTTTGGCGGCAGCCTTCTGCTGGGCGTGATTCAGGACATGCCGCAGACCATTTTTCTAGGCTGCGCGGCGATTTTCCTAGCTTATCTGCTGCTAATGCAGTTCACCATGCAGCCAGGACAACAGCCCCAGGCAAAACCGGGCGCGGCAGAACAGGGCATTCTGGTTGCGTTAAAAGATAAGCTGCTGCTGGTGTTTATGGCGGCGAATGTGTTTTTTACAACCTATGTGGCGCTGGTTACCAGCACTATTCCGCTCTACTTCACGAATTTTGTGGCAGGGGCTGACCCTACACCAGGGGTGTCGGTGTCGAGTACGGCCAATCTATTTACCTGGTGCTATATCGGCGTGGGGGCGGTGTTGCAACTGCCGCTGGCGCAACTGCTCACGCCCTATCCCAGGGTGCGGGTGCTGATGGCGGCGATGCTGCTGTGGGGGGCGGGGTTTTCGCTGCTGTGGGCGACGGGTTCCTTTGTGGAGGGTCAGTTTATCTGGGGAGTGGTGGCGCTGTGTCTATTGTCGATTGGCTCAGTGGCTTACAAGCCGTTCTTTTCAGCGATTGTGTCTGATCTGGCTCCCGATACGCTACGAGGGGCGTATATGGCCGTTAGCTCTCAGTGCTGGACGATTGGGTATTTTATTGGGCCGGTGCTGGGCGGCTGGGCAATGGATCAATCAGCATCGGTGGCTCATGTGTTTTGGCTCGTTGTGGGGGCGAGTTCGCTGCTGTGTGTGGGAATTTTGTGGGTTTTTGAGGCAATGAATCCGGCGATCGCCCATTCCACAGTCACCCCCTCAGCGCTCTCGTCCAAGCCCGAATCCTAATCACAGAATTTTTCAGAATTGGTTGCAGAACGGGTTCAACCCTAGTAGGACTTCTTGCTGTACTGCTTGGGCGGCTTGGGCGCGATTACGTTCACGACTTTATAGAGGTGTTGATCGACTGTGGGAGGGGCGTGAAGGGCGATCGCCCCTGCCTCACCATCCTCAGCCTCCACAGTTCCTAATCCAGACAGCGCATCCACCGCTGGAACCTGGGTCAGGTCTTGAAATTCCTCTGCATAGCCCCAATAGGCCATCAGCAAGGCTTCCGAATTATCAACAGACTTCAGCAGCATGACTGATCGCGGGGCAGGATACATTTTGGTGACGGCTGGCAGCGCTTGCTCTACCTCAGACAGCACCTCTGGCAAATCCTCTGTGTCTGCTACGGAGACCTCGCCCAGTTGCACCAGCGCCCCCTGCCCGCGAATCACAGGCACCATGCCGCTGGGAATCTGCATATCCGCGAGTTCAAACACTTCTGTCTTGGCAGGCGTTACCGCAATAGGAGGTTGACCGCCTTTGGAAGACTCTTTCTGATACTCCTTCTGGTACTTGGTATAGTCTTCTACGGGCTGGGACATAAACGCTTCATAGCTAGCGGCATCCGTCCACTGAGTCAGGGCAACCACGCGAGAACCGTCCTCGCTCTGCAACACCGATAGCCCCTTAAAACCTTCTGCACCCTTGAAGAACGCCTTGCTGGACTTGAGTACGGTAGAAACGGCGTTGATCTGGGTGTCAGGTGTGGTTTCGTAAACCGACAGGACGCTAACCGCCTCTGGCTCTGTGTCAAACAGAAGCACCTGGGGCGCTTTGTCGGCATAGGCGGCGATCGCCCCACCAAACCCGAACCACAGCACCAGCCCTATCGCCAATACACCCCGAACCCAACCCCCTCCCCACAATCGACGGATTAGATCGAACAAAACACCTTGCATTACGACGCTATGCATCACGCCTCCCAAAACATCTATTCGCTTGCGCCATCAAGCTCAGTATCGTAGCCGCAGGTTTTGGCGATCTTTTGTATTGCGAGATACCCGGCTGTAGGCAGGGTTCTATCTCCCAACCGCATCCGATGAGCGTCCAACCGTGGCTTTGTAGGAAGGAGGCAAGCTTTCGTATCTGAAGCTACAGCGTCTAGGCGATCGCTCGATTACAGTTATAGCCGTGGGCTGTATACAGTATTTTGTATGCAATTCTCTCGCGCCTTGATGACAAGTATCATCGGTAAGCCTTTGCCTGCATGGCGCTTTCTTCAAGAGGTAGCGGGATACGTCGTGCAAGCTTCTGTGTACAGGTCTTGGGGAACAGTCCTGACAGCAGTTTTTGTTGGACAAAGGTCTGATTGCCCCAATTTTTTTAAGGTTCTATGCTGCCCTGTCAAAAGCCGGTTTTCGACTCCGTTTTCGACTCCATCTGTCTACACCTATCTCAGGTGATTTACAGATGAATTTCGTATCTTTTGAGACAAATAAAATTCTGATTGATTGCGAATCTTTGATGCAAACCCTTGTTTTATAAATTTCTGTTCTAGCTTTTATTTCAGGAGATGTGGAAGGGGAATGACACAAGCAGATCATGATTTAACGCTGGAGGAAGCCTCCGCATCGGGCGAGCCAATTATCAAATCGGAATTGCTCTATGGACTAAACGACAAGCCTCCGGTTGGGGAGTCCCTATTTGTGGCACTTCAGCATGTGCTGGCATCATTCGTCGGAATCATTACGCCACCGCTGATTATTGCAGGCGCTTTGGGGTTAGATCCCGTCAATACAAGCTACCTCGTGAGCATGTCGCTCTTTGCGTCCGGTCTTTGCACCTTTATTCAGTGCCGCAGAATCGGCCCCGTCGGCTCTGGACTGCTCAGCTTGCAGGGAACGAGTTTTGCCTTCTTGGGCCCCATCATCGGCGCGGGCACAGGCGCAATTCAGGGCGGAAGCACCCCAGAGCAAGCGCTGGCGCTTGTTTTTGGCGTGTGCTTTTTTGGCTCTGCGGTGGAAATTATCCTGAGCCGTTTTCTGCACTTGCTCAGCAAGATCATTACCCCGGTGGTTTCGGGCACAGTAGTGATGATTATTGGTCTAGGGCTGATCCGAACTGGGATTGTGAGCTTGGCGGGTGGTGCTGCGGCCCAGAGAGCAGCGGACGGCAGTTTTGGAAGCTGGCAAAATCTAGCGCTCGGTGGACTGGTGATGGCGATCGTGGTTATTCTCACCGTCTCTAGGAATCGGTTCCTGAGAATGGGGGCGATCGCCATTGGTTTGCTGGTGGGCTACATCATCGCTGCTTTCATGGGTCTGGTCAATTTCAGCGCCCTGAGCAATCTGTCATTCTTCAGCCTGCCCATTCCGTTCCGCTATGGGATGCGCTTTGACCTGGGGACGTTCCTGCCCTTTATTTTGCTGTACGTTTTGACGGCAATTGAAACCGTGGGCGACTTGACTGCGACTTCGGCCGTATCTGGCGAACCCGTGAAGGGGCCGCTCTATGTTCGCCGGATCAAGGGCGGCGTTTTGGGAGATGGGGTCAACTCGGCGATCGCCGCTTTGCTAAACACCTTCCCCAACACCACCTTCAGCCAAAACAACGGCGTGATTCAGATGACAGGTGTGGGCAGCCGCTATGTGGGCTTCTTTGTCGCTGGTATCTTCGCTATCCTGGGTCTGCTGCCCATCGTAGGGGGCGTGTTCCAGGCCATTCCTCAGCCTGTGCTGGGCGGTGCAACGCTGATTATGTTTGGCTCAATCGCCGTTGCAGGCTTGAACATCGTATCTTCTGCAAATCTGGATCGTCGGTCGATGATCATTGTTGCCGTTTCTCTGGCGCTGGGCTTGGGTGTGCTGTATGCCCCAGAGATTTTTGATGGCAAGCCGCCTCTTTTCAGAAATCTCTTTGGTTCCAGCATTTCCACAGGCGGCTTGACGGCAATCCTGCTAAGCTGGTTGCTGCCTCGCAAGGATGATGCAGAGGAAATTTCGCAGGGCTTCGTTGAAGAATCATAGGCTTGATGCTCTATTTTGATTCGAGTTTGATTTGAGTAGGCGAAGCAGTTTAGCCCTCGCAAAAGTGTTTCTAGAGAAGGCATGGTTGTCGTGAAGTAAGCGCGCGCCATGCCTTCTTTTTCAAGCAGATTGCGAATTGATTGAAAAGCCTCGAAAGAGGTCTTTTCTAAGGATTCTTAGAGGGTGTTTGAGGAGGTACTGCCTGTAATATTAAGCACTCAGAGATTCCCCCTAGCCCCACTTAACAAGGGGGGAAACTGCCTTAAAGTCTCCCTTTTTAAAGGAGAATTTAGGGGGATCTTGCACGCTTTGCTACAAACAGTAAGACTTTTCAAACCAGAAGTGTTGAATCTTGATGGTAAAACTTTACAAAAAGCACTCTCAAGAGGCGGATTATTGAGAATGGAAGCAATAAGTAGGTCATTACAGGCAGAATTATAGATCTTTTGTACTGGATTCAGCTATGAACTTGCCCTGCTAACATTGCGTTCAACACTTCTGTTTTCAAACATCCTCTTAAATCCATCCCTGACTCTGAAAGGTTCTTTCAGCAAGTGTCTTGAACAACATTGGGATTGGGCTTTTCGTCAATTACTTTTGTCGATGCCTTGATCTGAAATCACGACGCAATTTAACGTTTCGGATTTGGATTAGTAAACCGGAATATTCTTTTGCAAATGTGACTCGGAATACAAATTCGAGATTCGGCTGAGATTAGCCTATATGAAATGTTTCTGGCTTGCTTGAAAGTTATATCTCTAAGTCTTCATGTCTCGATTTCTATTGGGTGTGGATATTTAGAAAAAATGCATTGCAAGGATACATGAAATGCTTTAAGTCCAACAGAAATGCATTAAGACGTACTTAATTTCTAGCAAGCTATCAGACCGTTCTCGACCGTTCATCGTGGTGCTTGAGGAGCTTTTGAAATGAGATTTGAGGTGTTTAGACCTCTGCTAGCGGCGTTGGTCGTGGCGGGGGCATTTGGAATGGATCACCGGGCGATCGCCAGCCCAGTTGCACCCTCCGAAGCTGAGACGCAGCCCGCTCTGGATACCCCAGTTGCCGGTGCAGCCGTCGATTCCAGCCTGCCTATGCCAGACCTGGGAAGGGTAAGGTTGGCCGACGCAAATTTGGACGCAACTTTGGATGCAAGTTTGGACACAGCTTTGTCTGAGCCGTCTCCAGTCGCCGATCTGGAGTCCGCCCCTGCAACGACTGACCTACTCGAAGTTTCACCAGAGCTATCTCCAGAGGTAGAGCCGCTGGAGGCTCCTTCGACGCTGCCCCCCGAAATGGACGGCGCATCCAGTGCCGCAGACCTGTCGGCCTCAGAGATCACCAGCGAGGCGATCGCCATCCCAGTAGACATGCTACTGAGCGGTACACTGCCAGTGGATGTCAGCCCTGCGATGGCGCAGGTCACCTCAGTTCAGCAGTTTTCCGATGTACAGCCGAGCGACTGGGCCTACGAAGCCCTGGCCTACTTGGCAAACTCTGAGGCAGAAGGTGGACTAGATTGCTTGGAAGGCTACCCTGACGGCACGTTTCGAGGCGGCCGCGCCATGACTCGTTATGAATTTGCTGCGGGTCTGGCCTCTTGCCTGGATGCGGTCGTGGGCCGGCTCGACTCCCTCGACCCAGAAGCCCTGGCACGAATCGAAGCCCTCCAGCGAGAGTTTGCCGCAGAATTGGCTGTGCTGCGGGGTCGGGTAGACGCGCTGGAGGAAGCCGTTGCCGCACTCGAAGCCAACCAGTTTTCAACCACCACCGTTCTGCGCGGCAATGCCTGGATGAACCTGACCCAGGCATTCCCCGATGGCCGCATTTTGACAGAGCGCAACCCCTTCGCGCCCAACGCCTTTGCGCCGCCCATTCGAGATGCCAACGGTCGCCCCAGCCGCGTTTTCCGCGACCAGCCCCAACTCACCTTCAGCTACTACGTCAACCTGAACCTGAATACTTCCTTCACAGGACGCGATTCACTCGTCACGCAGCTTGCGGTTGGAAACGGCAACTCGCCTGCCAATGAGCTGGTGTCGTCTGGCTTTTTCAATAGCTGGGGGGTTCCTTTTACCGACCAAGGCGCTGGTACACCCAACAACGTCGTCGTGCGGGAACTGTTCTACTCATTCCCCATTGGCGACGCAGTACAGGTGGATATCGGCCCCCGCCTCAACTACTATCGCTATTTTGATGGCAACCGCTTTACCTTCTTCCAGACAGGTGCTTCTAGTTTCAACTCTTCGGGCAGCACCCTGCTGAGCGCCATCGACCGGGGCAGCGGCATTGTCATTCGGTGGAAAATTATTGACCCACTGCAACTCACTGTGGGCTATCTGGCCGAAAACGCTGAGTTCTTGAACCCTGCCCTTGGGTTCAATACGTCCAGTAATCCTGGTGATGGCCTGTTCAACAGCAGCAACATTATCACGGCTCAGCTTGCTTTCTCCCCATCCCGAAACTTCAACCTGCGTTTGCTCTATGCCCGCTCTAGCCTGAAGCCTTATAACGGCTTTATTGGCGGGGCCGTGGGTGAGCCAGTGCCCTACGGCTATATCGACGATGGCTTTGGTGGATTTTTGAATGATTCTGGCGCAGACACGCTGATGGCCAATTTTGACTGGCAGATTGCCGACTGGATTGGCTTGTTTGCCCGCTACTCTTGGGGACGGGTGGATGTGAACCCGGTCGCCCGCGAGGAAGGCCGACAGGTGCGGGTACAGTCCTTCCAGGTCGGTCTGGGCTTCCCTGATTTGTTCAAGCGGGGTGCGCTGGGCGTGATTTCGTTCCTGATTCCCCATGACTATTTGGCGGGTGAGCAGTTTTTGCTGTCGGGCGGCGGCGATGGGGGCACCCAGGCAGAGCTTGAGGTGTCTTATCGCTATCCTGTGAGCGACAACATCTCTCTGGTTCCGGCCTTTTATGCCATCTGGAACGCCAATAACTTCGACAGCAACCCGACTGTGTATGTCGGCAACCTGCGATTCCAGTTCTCGTTCTAGCGGTTTTCTAATTTCTTCCGTGAGTTTTTTCATGCACTGATGGACTGACCGCTTCGCTATTAGTTCGCTATTAGAGCGCTGTGGCAGGACAGTTCTACGAATCGGGTCTTTCCGAGCTTCCTGAAGTGGAAGCTTGTGGAGGTCCGTTTTTCTGTCCTCGGAGCGTCGCCATAAAGCCGTCTGCTAGGATAGGCTGCAAAATGTGAGGCTGTGAAGCGCAGACTCGCTATGATTTGAGCCGTAGCGTTTACGGAATTTCTGTGCCTGTTATTGCGCCTGCTATTGCGCCTGTCATTACAAACTTCATGCCCATCCCCCCCCGATTTTTCCAGTTTTTCACTCACCTGCGTCCGGCTGTGGTGCGCCGAGTCGCCCAGCGGGCCGCGGCTCATCGCCTGCCGGGTTTATCCGCAGAGATGGCCTACAACGCCATGCTGGCTTTGTTCCCAGCGATTTTGGCAATTTTAACGGCGATTGGCTTGTTTCAGCCGCTAAACACGACCTTTCTGCGCCTGATGGAGCAGGTCAGCGAAGTGGTGCCTGTGGAGGCGTGGCGGATTATCCAGTCTTTTACTGAGGAACTGAGTACCTCCCGCGATCGCACTCTATTCTCTCTCAGCTTTTTGGTGGCGATTTGGGCGGCATCGGGGGCGGCGAGTGCGGCTATGACCGCCCTGGATCAGATTCATCAAATTCCGCGCGATCGCCTCCGTCCCTTTTGGAAAGCCAAGCTTGTTTCTCTGGGGCTGACCGTTAGCGGATTGGTGCTGCTGATGCTGGCGCTGGCGATTGTGTTTATCGGGGATCTGCTGGTGCGCCAGGTGTCGATTCAGGCTCCTACGCTGCGACCCTGGCTGCTGACGCTATGGCAACTGCTGCCGCTGCCAGTGGCCCTCCTGCTGATTTCCCTGACATTTGCAGCGGTCTATCGCTTTGGCCCCAGCCGTTGGGACAAGCGGCGGCCCATTCTGCCGGGGGCGCTGCTGGCGGCAATTTTCTGGGCTGTGTTGTCCAATCTATTTCGGCTATACGTTGCAAATTTTGCCGACTATAACCGCGTCTATGGAGCAGTGGGTGCGGTGATTATTCTGCTGCTGTGGCTATATCTCACATCGCTGGTCATGCTGCTGGGGGACGAGATCAACGTCACCGTGGGCGAAGCGATGGAGCAATATGAGCAGCGGCGACAGCTACACTTCGAGGAAATGCGGGAAGAAATGCAGCGGAGCGCAGAGGTAAGAGATTAGCAGAGCCAGTTGCTCCTCTAGTGGCTCAGCCAGTGGCTTAGCCAATTGCTCAACCAATTGCTCAACCAAGGTTTATCCAGGTTGTTGATTTAAATCGCTGTTCGGATTGCTTGAATCGCCTCGTATCAGAAGTGTTGAACGCAATGTTAGCAGGGCAAGTTCATAGCTGAATCCAGTACAAAAGATCTATAATTCTGCCTGTAATGACCTACTTATTGCTTCCATTCTCAATAATCCGCCTCTTGAGAGTGCTTTTTGTAAAGTTTTACCATCAAGATTCAACACTTCTGGCCTCGTATAAGAAACCGAATTAAGAAACCAAAACCGAATTAGATCAGGCAAATCAGCAGCAGGAAGCCCAGAATGCCCAGGCTAGATTCCAGGAAAAAGGGAAATTCGGCTTTGGTTTGGTGGGTGGTGGGTTGCATAGTGAAACTCCGGGGTGAAGTGTTGGGAGATTGGGGGGGGGTTAACGTCTAGACGCTGTTCGACCTAGCAGTAGGCGCTGATGTCTTCGCCGCATTGATCGGCCAAATAGCACAGTGAGCGGAATCGCAGCCCGACAAACTGTTCGTATAGCGGGTTTAGCTTGCACAGGGGCGGAATGTGCCCGACTTTGCGACCTAGCACGATGATGTCGCGCTCGAAGGGGCACTGGGCGGGAATGAGCCGAGAAATGAAGTGGGCAGTTTGGCGATCGCGGATTTGCAGGTTATCCAGCCAGTTGCGGAGGGGCTGGAGCCACGAGGGGCGATCGCTACCTTGATGACTACCTTGATGAAGAGAGGATGTGGCGTTCATAGGACTCACAGGTTCGATGCAGTTCTCTACTGATTACTACTCAGTTCCATCCGCCAATTTCACGCAGCATTCGGTAAGAAATGATGAACTTTTCTGAGAAATCTTGATCCGATTGCCGAAAGCGGCTCTGAGAGAGCAGTTCTGCTGTTGGAATTGCCCTCATCTCAAGCTTAGGAAGCGCAACTTGGGGATCAATGAAGGAATTGAGAAGCTCTCTGAGAGTTGACTGAAGCTGAGGTGAATTTGTTGCTCGTTTGCCGTACTGTGGAGCAAGAATACCCATCGGCTGAGGCTGCTCAGAAGTTGTCCGCCCGACTTTTTCAGCAGATTTTTCAGCAGATTTTTCAGCAACCTGATTCAGCACCTTGAGATTCAGCGCCTCGAAATGTGCGCCGACGCTTGACGCAGGGAAATTCCATGACGCAGCTATCGCTTTCGGAAGACGAGATTCGCCAAGCCGCCACTGAAAAATCCTTTGAGCGGGGTGAGGACTATTACGACCAAGGTGCAGTTCTAGAGATCGTTCGGCGTGGGCGAACCGTTTATGCAGCGTTGGAGGAAAGCGAGGCTGATCCTTAGAGCTAATTTGTAAAGGAGCCTGAAAGCTTTGTTAATCAAGGATTTCCGAGAAACCGCTTTTCCTGGGCAAACATGACCTCAAAGCCACACATGCCCAGAGTTTCAGGCTTCTTAAGATTTGCTTCATAAATTAGCTCTTACACTGTGCGGATCACCTTTGGCACTCATGGCATTCCCGAAGGGACTTGCACCTGCCCCTACGACGATAGAGGCTGGTGCAAGCATCTGCTTTAGTTTGGACTAACTGGCATCACAATAATGCTCAACAGGATGCCATAAAGAATCTGCTCAACCGTTCATAACAGTTGAACTTAAGGAATTGGATACAATCCTGCTCGCAGTTAAGCTGCTGTTGCAACCGGACTGTTCAGGGATTGTTCGGATGTCTTGCGTTTCGAGGCTCGTTTTTTGACCATCGGATAGCAGGGACGAGGAGTTGGCTTGTGCCCCTTGCCTCGTCCTGGCGATTTACCACGAGGTTTAGGCGCAGGAGCAGGGGTGCCAATCGCTGCCAAAATGCCTGCAAACGCTTGTGCGACCCGACCCGGAGTCAACGTTTCTTGCGGTGCCTGCCAGGGCAAGGGGTGGTCAGTACAGTCCTTTCGCGCTAACCACAACTGCCAACTGAGCAACGGCATCAGGCTGCTCCACTGTTCGGTTGCCGATACAGAACTGAACTGGGGATGTGTCCAATATAGCCTCTGCTTGGCAAAGCGATACCAGTGTTCAATGGCAAAGCGACGGAGGTAGTGCAACCACAGGGTTTCTAACGGAGGCATCTGCTCACCCAGCCAAACTAACCACAAAGGAGCCAAGCGTCGCGTGCTGCTCTGTGTCTCCAGCACCTCCACGCGCAACACTTCCATTGCCCGTTTGGGGGATTTGCGGAAATGGTATGCACTCCAACGACTGACCCGCACTCGTCCCCAGTTGGGATCATCGACTTCAACGGTTTCGACCGGGACACTCCAAGTGTCAGGGTCATTGAGTTTCATCTTATGTCCATGCTTGGCAGGTGCGCCTCGCCCTCGATACGCTGGGGGCGCGCCATAGACACATCGATTGGATGTAACCCGCAGCAGCAAGTCTGCCTCAATCCCTGCCGTTTGGTTGACAAAACTGGCATTGCCGTACCCTCGGTCGTAGATCGCCAACGGACGCACCGCTAACTGCCGAGTCACTTGTTTGAGTTGGAATGCCGCTTTACTGGCGGGTGTTTCAAAGCTGGTGATGCGCTCATGCCGCAATGGTAATGCCCAACTGCCCCTGTCTTCAGCAATCCAGGCTAAGGTACTGTAGTTTTGTCCGGCTATCGGGGCATGTCCTGTTCTGCCTGATAAGGTGCGGTCTTTCAAACGCCTGGCAGCAGGACGGTTCCACCGACTCGCATCACCTGCCAACAACGGTTGCTGCTGAGTCGGTATCTGCTGCACCAACAGCTTCAGCACCTTTGAGCGGGGTAGGCGGCTATCGCGCAACGCTTCATAGGTGCTCGACCACTGGCGACGAAAGACAGGACTCTGCGATAGCCTCACAAACGACACGATGCACGCACTCACTAACACGGCATCCATCAGATCAAACAGGGCATCTCTGGCGTTTCCCAAGCTGGCATACAACGTTTGGCGAAATTGCTGAAGTTCGTTGAAAATCATGGGGTCAATGTTGGTTGTACTTCATTGACCTTACGGCAGTCGGTGCTTCTCATTGACTGCCTTCCTCTTCACCATTAGTCCAAACTAAAGAGGGCAATAAGGCGGCTGAAACACCAAGATGACATTGTCCGGTATCGTCAGGGTCTGAGCCGTATGGGCTGCGGCATTATCCACCTGAATCAGATGTAAATCATCGGGGAACTGAGCCGCAAAGCTGTGCAAAAACGCCTCAAAACAGGAACTGTCGAGATGAGAAAACTCGACTATCCACGATGCACCGCTCAGCGGTTCCACTAGACCGTACAGCCACCGATACACAAAGTCCCATTGAACTGAACCAATCGGCTGCACCCCAAAGCCCGTCAACTTGCGATGTTGAACCGTCAGCAGTCCGACGCGGCTCTCATCGCTGCACCAATAGCGGATTCGCCCCCCGTAGCGTTGTCTCAAGGCTGGCGGAATCGACTGGCTTATCTGGGCTGCAAGGTTTGCTGAACGGACTCGCACGCCCCAGGAGTCTGCTTCTTTGACACCGGACGGGGCACTTTGAGCTTCGCTTTGAGCCGATAGCGCACCGTCTTATGCACCGTCTTGTAGGGGACGGGCTGGTTGCCTGACACAAGTCCCGAAAGCCCAGAAAATTCGTTGTCTTGGGATCGAAGCCCATAGCTCCTGAGTTGCAGCCGGAGGGCTTGGTCAGAGGAGCTTTTGGGCCAGCGTCCCCTACGAGAAATCAGGGGTTTCCAGAGATGTGTCAGGCAGTCAGGGGGACGGGTTGACCATGCACCGCTGCGAGCCACTGCTGCACTGCTCCATAACTGCTAAAGCCTTCTGGATCTTGCAGTTCCCGCTCCAAAGATGCCAGGACTTCACCGCTAATCGCTCGCGGTCGTCCACTGCGAGATGCCACCTTCACCAACGCTTCGAGTCCACTCTGTCGATACTGGCTCAGCCAACGAGACACGGTCGTGCGATGGCAACCGCTCAGTTGGGCTAACTGCTCAACGCTCTTCGCTTGTCCGGTTTTTAACCACCACAACACCTGTACTTTACGGCGCTGTGATGACCGTTGCTGTTGTTCCAAGACGGCTTTTAGTTCTTCTGCTGTTTCAGCGATATCGATTTTGAGGACTCCACTCATGGCGGCTCGCTCTAACGTCTTCTTACATGTAGCAGATCTTTGGAGATTTGATATTAGAGGATGTTTGAAAAGTCCAACTATTTGTAGCAAAGCGTGCAAGATCCCCCTAAATCCCCCTTAAAAAGGGGGACTTTAAGGCGGTTTCCCCCCTTGTTAAGGGGGGCTAGGGGGGATCTCTGAGTGCTTAACATTACAGGCGATACCTTTTCAAACACCCTCTTAGCAGCTTGGCAGAATTCAATCGTTAATCCTGTAAGAGCTAATTTGTAAAGGAGCCTGAAAGCCTTGTTAATCAAGGATTTCCGAGAAACCGCTTTTCCTGGGCAAACATGACCTCAAAGCCACACATGCCAAGAGTTTCAGGCTTCTTAAGATTTGCTTCATAAATTAGCTCTAAATGTGGTCTATCTACTTACTTATTTCAGAGCAAAGAAGTTAAAAACCTGGTTGACTGACAAAACTAATCGGCGACACAGCAGTACGTGTGTACTTTGAATTCGATTCGATAGGTGCGTTGCTCATGCTGTTTGCGAGATGCCATCGCGGGTTCAGGATCGCGGTTATGAGTGAAACAGACATGACGGATGAGTGGCCACCCGTTCTCTAGGGCGGCTTTCAGCCAATCCCATCCAATGCGGAAGTAGCTATTGCCACGAAACCAATGGGGGTCAACCCATCGCCGTTTGCCTGTTGCGACGACCTCGAGACCTTGAGCGGTGACGTAGAGCGTCGCGACGGCCAAAAGGAACCAAAGCCGGGATAGGGCGCAGAGGGAGCGAATTTCAGATTTCTGGAGATTCCAGCCGTTGGATTGGTCATCGAGAAACGCCTCCTCAATGTCGAAGCGCAAGCCGTATTCCTCGAAGGTGCGCAGGTGGGTGGGTTCATCGCTGACGATGGTCCAAAACTCGCCGTTGAGGCTGTTATGACCAAAGGCGATATGCACCGGCCCGTACCACTCGCCTTTGTGGAGCTTCACGGTGTGCCAACAGAGAGCCTCCCCGCGCTGAAGGTGAATGTCCTTCAATTGACACCATCCATGGCCCGCCCGCCAAATCCAAGTATTCCGCTTGATGCGGATGCGGTAGTGCCACCCGAGTTCAGCGGTTATGGCGCTCATGGCCTCGGTGTGAATGAAGCCCCGGTCGGCTAAGACGACCACTTTTACCCCCGCCGGCAAGCGATGGGCGGCTTGGTGGAGCATCTCCCGGTAGTCACTGAAGGCGACGGACGCACTGCGGTGCTGGAGCACCCGCCAGACCACAGGCAACGCCCGGCCTCGATGCACCACCGCTAGGCGAATCAAGCAATACTCATCCCAAAACAGCGAGGTGTCCAAGCTCAGGTACAAACAATCCTCATCCCAATGGGCTAATGCCGCTTGAATCAGGGGCTTGTACAGGCGATGGACGTTCAGGCGACTGTTGTGCAGCCAGCGGCTTAGCCGTCGTTGTTTGCTTTGTGCCTGCACCCCTCGACACGGCACATAGGGCAGCCAGCGAGTCAGGTTGATTTCTCCGCGCTGGAGCAAAGCCACCACCATCCACAGGCAGGTCGTCAGATGGCTACGATGAGCCCAGGGCACCGATTGACCCAGCCAAGCGTTCAAGGCATTGTAGAGGGGGGAGTTTTTTTCACAGCATCTACGCTTTTGAGTGGTATCTAAGCTTAGAACGCTGGCTCCCCACTTCTTCCTCCAATCCCTGAAACTACCGCGCCACAAGCTGTTCAGCAGATTTCAGGTAACTTTTGTCAGTCAACCAGGCCCAGCCCTCACTAAAAGGACTGGGCATCCGGGTATTTTCAGAGGGCACTGAGCAGGACGCTACTAGTCAATCGCCTTCTTCACTTCGTCCTTGATGTCTTCGGTGGTGTGGCGAGCCTTGGCTTCGGCCTGCTTGGCGTGACCTTCCACCTTGTCCTTGGGATCGCCCGTCACTTCACCGACGGCTTCTTGCACTTTACCCTCGATGTTTTTCGCAGTTGCCTTCACGCGATCTTCGATACTCATAGTTTTCGTACCTCGTTGTGCGGTTTAACGTCTTGACTCTGCATCTGACCGCGAATCACGGTGCTGCTTAGCAGGCAATTCATCGGGCGAATCAGTGCATGAATCAATCGAACACTTTCACAATAGGCGCTTCTCCCAAAGCTTCCATCCCTCACAGGGCGGGAGTCTTGAGGCGTAGGGATCTGCCCAGCGCTCTAGTCCGGTAGGGAGAAGGCAGGTTAAAGGGCTGAAGGAATTAGGACTTATGCAGTTGGACAATTTCTCGCGGGCACAGCCCGCGAGAAATTGTCCAAAACCCAAAGAGCTTATCGCAAGTGCGTAAGTCTTGAGAATAAGAGAGTGAAGAGGTGGATGGCGTGAGGAAATGTTCCCCTGAAAACCGCCTCTCGCGATACAGTTCAGTTTTGTTACAGAAGTACATAATAGTTACAATTGGTTCAATTGATGTAACCACTGAACGCACTCCCTGCAAATCGCCCCCCATGACTCAAGCTTCTACTCCGTCGAGAGCGTCTGTGTCGCCGCTGCTGCTGATTGCGCCGTTTTTCCTGTGGGGAACGGCGATGGTGGCGATGAAGGGCGTGATTCCGCAAACCACGCCGCTATTCATGGCGGGGGTTCGGGTGCTACCGGCGGGGCTGCTGATTTTGCTGGCGGCGGCAGTAATGGGGCGATCGCAGCCGAAGGGGTGGAAGGCCTGGGGCTGGATTGCGCTGTTTGGTCTGGTGGATGCGGCGCTGTTTCAGGGTTTTTTGGCTGAGGGACTGGTGCGGACGGGCGCGGGTCTGGGGTCGGTGATGATCGACTCGCAGCCCTTGGCGGTGGCGCTGATGGCGCGGTTCCTTTTTGGCGAGCGAGTGGGGGGCTTTGGCTGGCTGGGGCTGCTGTTTGGCGTGGTGGGGATTAGCCTGCTAGGGTTGCCAGAGGGCGTAATCCAGGCGGCGCTGCACGGCAGTTTTTCCCCAGCTCTGGGCGCAAGCCTGCTGCACGACCTGTTTCAAAACGGGCAATGGCTGATGCTGATGGCGGCGCTGTCGATGGCGGTAGGCACGGTGATGATGGGCTATGTGTCGCGCCATGCCGACCCGGTGGCGGCGACGGGCTGGCATATGGTGCTGGGTGGCATTCCGCTGTTTGTGCTGTCGGCGCTGGGGGAAACGAATCAGTGGCAGCAGCTTGGCTGGACAGACTGGATGGCGATGAGCTATTCCACGATTTTTGGCAGTGCGATCGCCTATGGACTGTTCTTCTATTTCGCAGCCAGCGGCAACCTGACTAGCCTCAGTTCCCTGACGTTCCTCACGCCTGTTTTTGCGCTGCTATTTGGCAACCTGTTCCTGTCTGAAGTGCTGAATCCGGTACAGTGGGTCGGGGTAGGGCTGACGCTGGTGAGTATTTACCTGATCAACCAGCGTGAGGTGCTGGCAGCGAAGTTTCAGCCTGCGGCAGTGGAAAAGGCTGCGACCTCGCTGGCGGCGGAACTGGAGGCCGAGATTGAAGCCGAAATCGAAGCGGTGAATGAAAAAATTGCAGCGCATCGGCGATCGCGCCTGGAAGGAGCTAGGGATTAGTGGGGCGGTCTCAGCGCTATTGCTGTGCTGGTTCTCCTTCAAGCCTGTTGACGCTGGCGGGAATTGTTAAGTACGGTGAAGAGGTTCAAGATGCTAAGCCTCTGGAGCCGTTCGATCCATGAAACTTTCGCCCAGGCTGAAAAAGCTGCTGGTGGCTCTGCTTTCGCTGGCGATCGCCTATGCCGTCATGGCGTTTGCCTTCAAGCTCATCGGGCTAGAGAATGCCCACCTCTGGGTTGAACGCGCCGGCCCTTGGGCCCCACTCCTGTTCACGGTTGTCTGTGCGGCGAGCTTGATTGCTGCCCCGCTTAGCGGCAGTTCCATCTTTATTGCGGGTGGGGCGCTGTTTGGCAAAGAAACTGCCTTTGTGCTGAGCTTCATCGCGTCGCTGATCGGGTGCAGCATAAATTATTGGATTTCCCGTCGCTACGGTCGCCGGGTTGCAGTGCGACTGGTGGGCAAAGATGAGATTGAGGAACTGGATGCGTTTGTGGCTCGCCTAAAGGGGCATCACAGCGTCCTTTATATGGCACTGATTATGCTGCTGGGTCAGGATGTCGTGAGCTACGCCATTGGCCTCACCAAGATCGACTACTTCCACTTTTTCCTGGCGCTGGTTCCTGCTGCGGCCGTGCTTGTTGGCTTTTATATCTACGTCGGCACGAGCCTTCTAGAAGCCCTGATTGCGTAGCGGCAATTTGGTTTTGGATTTTGGATTGGCGATTTTGGATTGCCAAGAGCGGGTCACCTGACCCTGCATAACCCCGTATTGAAGATGTATCGAAGACCCATAAATGCCACAAGACTTGAGAAGGCTTGTGGGTTCCCTCAAGTCTTTTACAGGTCATTGGGCCAGGACTTTAGTTTGGACTAATGGTGAAGAGGAAGGCAGTCAATGAGAAGCACCGACTGCCGTAAGGTCAATGAAGTACAACCAACATTGACCCCATGATTTTCAACGAACTTCAGCAATTTCGCCAAACGTTGTATGCCAGCTTGGGAAACGCCAGAGATGCCCTGTTTGATCTGATGGATGCCGTGTTAGTGAGTGCGTGCATCGTGTCGTTTGTGAGGCTATCGCAGAGTCCTGTCTTTCGTCGCCAGTGGTCGAGCCCCTATGAAGCGTTGCGCGATAGCCGCCTACCCCGATCAAAGGTGCTGAAGCTGTTGGTGCAGCAGATACCGACTCAGCAGCAACCGTTGTTGGCAGGTGATGCGAGTCGGTGGAACCGTCCTGCTGCCAGGCGTTTGAAAGACCGCACCTTATCAGGCAGAACAGGACATGCCCCGATAGCCGGACAAAACTACAGTACCTTAGCCTGGATTGCTGAAGACAGGGGCAGTTGGGCATTACCATTGCGGCATGAGCGCATCACCAGCTTTGAAACACCCGCCAGTAAAGCGGCATTCCAACTCAAACAAGTGACTCGGCAGTTAGCGGTGCGTCCGTTGGCGATCTACGACCGAGGGTACGGCAATGCCAGTTTTGTCAACCAAACGGCAGGGATTGAGGCAGACTTGCTGCTGCGGGTTACATCCAATCGATGTGTCTATGGCGCGCCCCCAGCGTATCGAGGGCGAGGCGCACCTGCCAAGCATGGACATAAGATGAAACTCAATGACCCTGACACTTGGAGTGTCCCGGTCGAAACCGTTGAAGTCGATGATCCCAACTGGGGACGAGTGCGGGTCAGTCGTTGGAGTGCATACCATTTCCGCAAATCCCCAAACGGGCAATGGAAGTGTTGCGCGTGGAGGTGCTGGAGACACAGAGCAGCACGCGACGCTTGGCTCCTTTGTGGTTAGTTTGGCTGGGTGAGCAGATGCCTCCGTTAGAAACCCTGTGGTTGCACTACCTCCGTCGCTTTGCCATTGAACACTGGTATCGCTTTGCCAAGCAGAGGCTATATTGGACACATCCCCAGTTCAGTTCTGTATCGGCAACCGAACAGTGGAGCAGCCTGATGCCGTTGCTCAGTTGGCAGTTGTGGTTAGCGCGAAAGGACTGTACTGACCACCCCTTGCCCTGGCAGGCACCGCAAGAAACGTTGACTCCGGGTCGGGTCGCACAAGCGTTTGCAGGCATTTTGGCAGCGATTGGCACCCCTGCTCCTGCGCCTAAACCTCGTGGTAAATCGCCAGGACGAGGCAAGGGGCACAAGCCAACTCCTCGTCCCTGCTATCCGATGGTCAAAAAACGAGCCTCGAAACGCAAGACATCCGAACAATCCCTGAACAGTCCGGTTGCAACAGCAGCTTAACTGCGAGCAGGATTGTATCCAATTCCTTAAGTTCAACTGTTATGAACGGTTGAGCAGATTCTTTATGGCATCCTGTTGAGCATTATTGTGATGCCAGTTAGTCCAAACTAAAGGCCAGGATCTACGCACTTGCGATGGGTTTTCTGAATTTTGGACGATTTCTCGCGGGCTGCCAGCGCGAGAAATCGTCCTACTGTGTAAGTTCTATCGAGCGTTGGGTTAAGCCAGATCTGTGGCTACGGCAGCACTTTTTCTCGGAATCCGACAGACGCTAAGGAGATTGCGGGATTTCTTGCAGCAGGCTGTTGACCAGTTCCCGTCCGTTGGGGTGAAATACCTGAAGCCGGATAAAGCCGGGATCGCTGGGTCGCCAACTCACCTGATAGCGATAGTCCCCATTGCGCCAGGTGTAAACCCGACGGCTGCTATCTCCAGACACCGCAGCGCCCGCCAGTCTTAGCGTTGCCTGGTTGCTGCGATCGATTCCCTGGTATTGCAGGCTGCCGCCCTCAAACCAAATGCTGATAAACCATCGGTCGCTGGCATAGTCTCCAGTGGGGAATGTTTGGGCGATCGCTGCTTGGGGAGTCAACAAGTCTGCTGCCAGCAGTGGCGTAGATAGCCCCAGCACAAGGCTGAGCGCAATAGATTTAGGGTTCATAGGTTCCTCTTTAGCCCGTTCGAGCGCGATTGGGTATACTTTTTGGGTGGACTTTAAAGAGCGTTCCCCAATCGGACTAAGCCTGAACCTGTAATAGTCGGGTACTCGACCCAGCAGAACCTCTAATTTCGGTGGTTATTACTGTAGCGCACCAGCGTCCCTGCCCACTGGAGCTTTTCGCGGAGCGTCTGGTAGTAGGAATAATTTTCTTGCAGGATAATAAATTGGGCGGGACGTTCTGCCATGCGAATATCCACCCGCTGCCCCGGCCAAATGGAGGTGGCTAGCACGCCGTCCATCCAGAGTTTGGTTGTCATGTCAGGATCAGACAGCGGCCAAATGCTGACCACAGAACCCGCAGGCAGCACAATCGAGCGGCTGGACAAGCTGAGCGGGCAAATTGGCGTGATGGCGATCGCATCCATGCCGGGATGAATAATCGGGCCGTTGGCCGCCAGCGTGTAACAGGTGGAACCCGTCGGCGTAGCGACGATCAGCCCGTCGCCCTGGTACTGATCCACTACTTCCCCATCAATTTCCATTTCCAAAATGGAAGTGACCATGCGGTCGGCCGAGGCAGGCTTGACGCACATTTCATTGAGCGCAAAGAAGCAATCGCTCATTGGCTCCAGGTTGGTGCGGTTGCCTTCGTAGGTCGTCGCTTGCAGCATCATCCGCCGCTGCACCGCAAAGCGATCGCTCGTCAGCCGCTCCCACACCTGCTGCGAATCTTCACTCAAAAAATCCAGCGGCTCGGTCAAAAAGCCCAGGTGCCCCCCCACGTTCACCGCCAGGATAGGAATGCCTTCGTCTGCTAGATGCCGTGCTGCACCCAGAGCCGTGCCGTCGCCTCCCAGCACCAGCGCCAGATCAATCGGCTGGGAAACAGAAGCCAAAAATACTGGATATGGATTGTCCCTTGGGCCGCTCGGCCCCATCAACACGCGACAGCCCCGTGCCTCCAGTTCCTTTGCACAGCGCTCGGCCCACTTTTGGCTAAGGGCATTTCCCGACTTGTGAATGATGATGACTTGCTTTAGCTCCACCCGCTCGCCGTCTCAATCTGCTACCACTTCAGCAGATTAAATTGCTCCATATCCACCGTATCGCGATTTCGGTAAATGGACAGCACGATGGCAAGACCCACAGCCGCCTCCGCAGCGGCGATCGCAATCACAAATACTGTAAACACTTGCCCCTTGACCGCGCTGGGATCAAGAGAGTTGGAAAACGCCATCAGGTTGAGGTTGACGGAGTTGAGCAGCAGTTCAATCGACATCAGCACACGGATGGCGTTGCGGCTAGTGACCAGGCCATAGATGCCAATGCAAAACAGAGCGGCGGCGAGTAGGAGGAAATACTGAAGCTGCATAGGTCGGAGATCAGGGGTCAGAGGTCAAGAGTCGGGATGTCCAGTGGAAACGGGGTGAACCTAATCTCTAGAACTGGTTCCAGTGAGTTCACGGGGGCGTTCGGGGAGGGTCAGCGAGGTTCGGGGGCCGTCTTCGGTTGTCGCCTCTTCGGGCAGGAACTCGCGACGGGCAATCACGATCGCCCCGATCAGCGCCATCAGCAGTAGCACCGATGCTAGCTCAAACGGCAGCAGGAAATCGCTGAAGAAATGCAGCCCGATGGTCACCAACGCCTCATCTCCAGCAATCGGCGCGTCCGAAAGCCCCCAGGGAGTTGCCACAATCATCGTTGCCAGCAGCCCAAATAGTCCGGCGCACACTGAACCCGTCGCCGCTTTCCCCAGCCACGCCTTCTGCACGGGGGCAAAATCCTGGCGCTTGTTCACGAGCATGATGCCAAACAGGATCAGCACGTTCACCGCACCGACGTAAATCAAGATTTGTGCCGCCGCCACGAACCCGGCATTCAGCAGAATGTATAGCCCGGAAATGCTGATAAACACCAGACCCAGCAAAAAGGCTGAGTACACAATGTTGTCCAGCAGCACCACACCCAGCGCCGCCGCCAGCATCATTGCCGCCAGCACAATCAAAGAAACCAGTTGAACGCCATCTGCCAGATTCACAGTCGGTCTCCTGAACGAGAAGAGGAAAGGTCGAGAGTACGGATCGAGCGAGTTGCCTGTGGGTTGCCCGGAAGCGCTAATGAAAGCGCCCATAAACCTGTCCGTTAGGCTTCGGGTGCAGCTTCCGCAGGCTGGGCCTCGTCGAGAATTTCTTCGGGCAGCTTGCCAGCACGGCGCGACCCGGCAGGCAGGTCGTGTGGTTCCATCACGCCCTTGGGCAGGTAGCCCAACTCCCGCAGCGGGGTCACCATTGGGTCTTGCGTCACCTTGTAGGGCAGGCGACCCAGGGCTACGTTGTCGTAGTTCAACTCGTGGCGATCATAGGTCGCAAGCTCGTATTCTTCGGTCATCGACAGGCAGTTGGTGGGGCAATATTCCACGCAGTTGCCGCAGAAGATGCACACGCCGAAGTCGATGCTATAGTGATTCAGCTTCTTCTTCTTGGTTTCCTTGTTAAATTCCCAGTCCACCACGGGCAGGTTGATGGGGCACACCCGAACGCAGACTTCGCAGGCGATGCACTTGTCAAACTCGAAGTGGATGCGACCGCGGAAGCGCTCCGAAGGAATCAGTTTCTCGTAGGGATACTGCACCGTAATCGGGCGACGGTGCATGTGGTCAAAGGTGACCGACAAGCCCTGACCGATGTATTTGGCTGCTTGAACTGCTTCCTTGGTATAGTCAGAGACTTGCTTGAGAAATTTCAGCATAGGAAGGAGGGGGAGGGAGGTTGAAGAACGAATGGTCTTTGGAGTTGAACCTTAGCCACCGAAGGCCACTGGAAACACCAGCTTTAGCCCGGCCGTTAGCAGCAGGTTAACCAGGGACACGGGCAGCAGAAACTTCCAGCCCAGGTCAAGCAGTTGGTCGATGCGGACGCGGGGCACCGTCCAGCGCAAAAGGATTGCCAGGAAGATAAACAGGTAGGCCTTGAACAGCGTCATGACGATGCCGAGACTGGCGGTGATGACTTGGAGCCAGGGCGTAGACTCGCTAACCCCGATCAGACTGGCCAACCAACTCACCGATACAGGAGACTCCCAGCCGCCTAGATACAGCACCGAAGCCAGCAGCGCCGACAGCACCAGGTTGGCGTAGGATCCCGCGTAGAACAGCATGAACTTTACGGCGCTGTATTCAGTCTGATAGCCTGCGACGATTTCTTCTTCGGCCTCTGGCAGGTCGAAGGGCATCCGTTCGCACTCGGCCAGCGCCGCGATCCAGAAGATGACGAAGCCCACGGGCTGCCGCCACAGGTTCCAACCGAGAATGCCGTAATCGGACTGTCCCTGCACGATATCTACCGTGCTAAGGGAGTTGGACATCATGGCGATCGCCAACACGGACAGCGCCAGAGGTAGCTCATAGCTGATTGACTGCGCCGCAGCCCGCAGCCCGCCGATCAGCGAATACTTGTTGTTGGACGCATAGCCTGCCATCAGCAGCCCGATAGGGGCAATGCTCGACAGCGCAATCCACAGAAAAATACCAATGCCCAAGTCACTGATCAGCAGGTTTTGACCGAAGGGCACGATCAGATAGGACAGGAACACCGGGATAAAGACCAACAGAGGGGCGATCGCAAAAAGCCAGGGGTCAGTTTTGGCGGGCAGAATGTCTTCTTTGAACAGCAGCTTTACCACGTCTGCCGCTGGAATCAGCATCCCCAACGGGCCGGCGTATTCCGGGCCAATCCGCTGCTGGGCCGCCGCCGACACCTTCCGCTCTAGCCAAGTAGCCACGAGCGCCAGCACCGTCACTGCGCCGACAATCAGCACCATTGGCAAGGGAATCCAGATGGTCTTGGCGACACCGGGCGACAAGCCCAAATCCATCAACGCTTGAATAAAGCTGCCTTGCAGGTCAATTCCCGAACTCATACATCCTGCGACTCAACTAAAGGGCGATTGGTCATTAAATCGGCGGCGCTCAGGTAATGATCCTTAACACCTGCGTTTAGTATACGGTACAGGTTCATGCCAAAGTCCCCTGTAGCCCATGACAAGCTATGACAAATTTCTGGTGTGGTGATAGGGAAGCCAAATTACTGCGCCAGATTTTTGAAGTTTTTTCTTAGATTTTTGTTGTCAGGGGCTTCCATCCTGGGGTGCAGTGGTTATGATTGGGAGCTACTAAATAAGCCCTGAAAGACAACCTCCAGAAAGCCGAAAAGAAACGCCTATGCAAACGCCTTCTCTGCCGGAATCCAATCATCCTTTAATTAAGTCTCTGTCGCACTACAGCGATCAGGAGTTGCTGACGCTGCTCCAGCGGCATCCCGATGCTGGGCAATACTTTACTGCGCTTTACTGTCGCTATAGCCCGCTGGTGTATACGCTGATTCGCCACTCCGCGCGATCGCCCATGCAGGCCGACTATCTCTTCTCCATCACCTGGCGGCACCTGTTCCACGAACTGCTGGGGCTGGATCTCAGCACCCCCGGTATCACACTGCAATCCTGGATTATCAACGTCACAGCTCTATGCATTAATCAGGCAGAACTGCCCCCTGCCGAAGACATTCACTATTCTCTAGAGGCATCGCCGCCGCCGCTGCAATGCTATGTCGAGCGATCGCTCGATCAGGTTTCCCCGTCCCAACGGCTGATGATCGTGATGGCGCAGACCTTTCGCTGGAGCGAACCGCGCATCGCCGCCTACCTCCAGGCAGAAGGCGAACACATCACTGCTGCGGGCGTAAAGGCGCAACTGCAAGCCGGGTATGAACGCCTGGAAACTGCGCTACCAGAAGACATCCGCGCCATCTATCTGGCAGGCGGCAACCTGGAAGCTCATCTGCACGGGCAACAGCGGGCGCAGACCACCACGGAGGCTTAATTTCACCACGGAGGCTTGGTTTTTAGCAAGGCGCTGAGGGCCATACTGAGGGTAATCCTGAGGGCAATGCAAGACGGCTCCACTCTGTTTCATCCCGATTGAAAGTTTCATCCCGATTGAAAAAGGAAAAATTAGGACAAAACAAACACGAATCCTCCGAGAATTTACGGTTTCCTAACACATTTGCCCAAACTTGGTTGATAGATTTGGGAAGATTGCTATTGGAACCCCGTAAATGATCATCCCTATCCTTGGCACTGATGATGATGACCTGCTCATCGGAACACCTGGAAACGACTTGATAGACGGGGGCGCGGGCTTTGACACCCTCGTTGGAGGATTGGGGAACGACACCTACATCATCCGCGATGGTGACATTATTTTTGAACTGCCAAACGAAGGCACAGATATTGTTTTTGCATATGTGGATTACCGCCTGACGGATTACGTTGAGAACCTGCAACTGATTGCGGGCCGACGCGGTGAGGGCAACAGCGAGAACAATCTAATCCAGGGAAATGCAGAAGATAATGAACTCTTTGGATACGAAGGAAATGACGTTTTAGAAGGGTTTGGAGGCGACGATAAGCTGTATGGTGGCAGCGGCAACGACCGCCTCTTTGGGGGTGATGGCAATGACCTGCTGGTGGCCGGGCCAGGCTTTGACCAGCTTTATGGCGGGCGGGGCAATGATACTTACCTCGTTACCAGCTACCGTTTCAAAATTATCGAGCCGCCCAGAGGCGGTGGCATCGACACCATCATTATTCCGCTCGATTACGAGCTAAAGTCGCTGCTGTTTGAAAACCTGACGCTGTACGGCAGCGCCCAGTTCGGCACGGGCAATCGGCTGAATAACCGGATCGAGGGCAACGGGCGCGGCAACGTGCTGTCGGGGCTGGCGGGCAATGATACGCTGCTGGGCAGAGGCGGCAACGATCGCCTGTTTGGAGCCACGGGCAACGACCAACTATCGGGCGGCGACGGCGACGACGAGCTATACGGGCAGCAGGGCAACGATCGGCTGTGGGGCGATCGCGGCAATGACTTGCTCTCTGGCGAAGACGGCAACGACGTGCTGATCGGCTATGGCGGCGTGAGTACCGAGCGCGATCGCCTGTTTGGCGGGGCAGGAGCCGATACCTTCGTGCTGGGTACGCGCCGAGACGGGGTGTTTTACCTGGGTTCTGGTTACGCGATTATTGGCGATTTTTCGCAGGCGCAGGGCGACAAAATCCAGGTGCGGGGCAACCCCGCCAGCTACCGTTTGGACAATAGCCGCAACCTGATCGGCGGCTCTAATCGAGATACGGCTATTTTTCTGGGCAGTGATTTGATCGCCATCGTGCAAGATAATGCAGGGGTGACCACGAGCAACCTGTTTACTGCACCCAGAGAGAGAAATGTCCGACCGGTCTGACGACTCCTCATCCGACGATTTCTTACCCGATAGTCGCATCGAGTTCTTGATTCCGGCTGCGCCCGACGGCTTCCGGTCCGGTTTTGTGGGCATTGTGGGCCGCCCCAACGTGGGCAAATCGACCCTAATGAATCAGTTGGTGGGGCAGAAAATCGCCATTACTTCGCCTGTCGCCCAGACCACGCGCAATCGGCTGCGGGGTATCCTCACCACGCCCGACGCGCAAATCATTTTTGTAGACACGCCCGGCATCCACAAGCCGCATCATGAGCTAGGGCGTGTACTGGTGCAGAATGCGCGGATGGCCATTAGCTCGGTCGATCTGGTGCTGTTTGTGGTGGATGCCTCGGCGGAACTGGGCGGGGGCGATCGCTTTATTGCTGAGCTGCTGGAACGCGCCGAAACGCCCGTGCTGCTGGGCATCAACAAGGCAGACCGACAGCCGAGCGATCGCCCCGACATTGACGACAGCTATCGCGCCCTCGCCGAATCTCAGAACTGGGAACTGGCCAAGTTTTCCGCCCTGACAGGCGAGGGATTGGAGGCGCTACAAGCCCAGCTAATCCAGCGGCTCGACCCCGGCCCCTACTACTATCCGCCGGATTTAGTGACCGATCAGCCCGAACGCTTCATCATGGGTGAGCTAATTCGTGAGCAGGTTCTGGCGCTGACCCGCGATGAAGTGCCCCATTCGGTGGCGATCGCCATTGACCGCGTAGACGAAGACCCCGACATCACCCGCATTCTTGCCACGATTCACGTCGAGCGCAACTCGCAAAAAGGCATTCTGATTGGCAAGGACGGCAGCATGATTCGGGCGATCGGCACTGCGGCCCGCGAACAAATCCAAAAGCTGATCCTGGGCAAGGTGTATCTGGAGCTTTTTGTGAAAGTGCAGCCCAAGTGGCGACAGTCACGCAGTCGGTTGTCGGAGTTGGGGTATCGGGTGGAGGAGTGAGGGGGGAAGAACGAAGAACGAAGAACGAAAAACGAAAAACGAAGGAGCTTTTTGTGAAAGTGCAGCCCAAGTGGCGACAGTCACGCAGTCGGTTGTCGGAGTTGGGGTATCGGGTGGAGGAGTGAGGGGGGAAGAACGAAGAACGAAGAACGAAAAACGAAAAACGAAAAACGAAAAGGAAGAGGGAAGAGGGAAGGGGGAAGGGGGCTTTTTATTCTGTTGGGTTTGTGCGCCAGGTATGGAGTAGGGCTTTGTGGGCGATCGCGTAGATGCCGGGGGATTCGCTTTCTCTAGGGCCGGCGATGTTTAGGATGGCGTTTTGGGGCAGGGTTTGCAGCCATGCGCGGAGTGCGGCGAGGGCGATCGCTTCGTTTAACTGGATGATTTGCAGGGGCTTTTTCAGGTGGGTGGCGATCGCCTGCGTTAGTTGGGTTCCGGCGGAGTGCTGCCAGTCTTCGCTGCGTACCAAAATCAGCGTTGCTGTGCTGTCTCGCACGTTCCATTCGGTGCGCTGGGCGGGGTCTGGGCTGGGGGTTTCTTGCAGGTGGGGGTAGTGGGCCCGCAGTCCCGGTGGTGTGGGAAAATCTTCTGCCCAGCCGCTCTGGGGACACCAGCCGCCGTAGGCTAGCCCGTGGGCGATCGCCCCATCCAAGGCCGCCCGATCGACCCCTGTCTGCCCGCCGGAGATAATCTTGAGGGTTTGCAAAATTTGCACGACTCGCGCAAGGTTCAACTAAAGTTTAACCATAGTACAGAAGCATCTAGTACATAGGTATCTAGTGCAGAAGCATCGGATCAAACGATTGTAGCCGCTGTAAACAGGTTAGGAGCAGGTTGGGCAATGGCGATTATTTCCTCAAAACAGCCCCCTCTGGAGCCTGAGGATTCTGAATCGGGTCGGGATGGGCTGCCTTTGGTAGGGCGATCGCCTAAATCACCTGCTGCGGACGAAAAGCTGCTCACGCCCGATCGCCAGCCAGAAGACACAGGCAAGCCGGAGGAGCGGATTCGCCCCCAGCGACTGGCAGAATACATTGGGCAAAAGGATCTGAAAGAGGTGCTGGCGATCGCCATCCAGGCCGCCAAGGCGCGAAACGAGTCGCTGGATCACCTGCTGCTCTACGGGCCGCCGGGGCTGGGCAAAACCACGATGTCGCTGATTTTGGCGGCAGAAATGGGCGTAGACTGCAAAATTACCACTGCTCCCGCGCTAGAGCGGCCGCGAGACATCGTGGGGCTATTGGTCAATCTGAAGCCGGGGGACATTCTGTTTATCGACGAAATTCACCGCCTGCCCCGCGTCACCGAAGAAATCCTCTATCCGGCGATGGAAGATGCCCGGATCGACATCACCATCGGCAAGGGACAGAGCGCCCGCACCCGCAGCCTGCCGTTGCAAAAATTTACGCTGGTCGGCGCGACGACGCGAGTGGGGGCGCTGACCTCACCGCTGCGCGATCGCTTTGGGCTGGTGCAACGGCTGCGATTTTACGAAGTAGATGAGCTTCAGCAAATCGTTCTGCGGGCAGCGGAGATTCTCAACACGCCGATTACGCCCGATGGCGCAGCGGAGATTGCTCGGCGATCGCGCGGCACGCCCCGCATTGCCAATCGCCTGCTGCGTCGGGTGCGCGATTATGTCGAGGTGAAGGCCAGGGGCGCGGACGTGAATGGGGCGATCGCCGCCGAAGCGCTGGAACTCTTCAACGTAGACCCCTGCGGACTGGACTGGACCGATCGCCGGATGCTGACGGTGATCATCGAAAACTATGGCGGCGGCCCCGTCGGACTCGAAACGCTGGCCGCTGCCACAGGCGAAGATGCCCAGACGATCGAAGAAGTTTACGAACCCTACCTGATGCAGATCGGCTACCTCAACCGCACCCCCCGCGGCCGCGTCGCTACTCCCGCTGCCTGGCGACACCTGGGCTACACGCCGCCCGACAACCAGCTTTCGCTCTTACAAAGCCCGCCATCGCTTCTCTAGCAGCGCTTTTTCACAGGCTGCTAAAGCAAGAAAGCGCGAGACAAGCTTTTGCTCAGGTAAGTCAGTTTCTCTGGGGTCCATGCATCGCTGTGGCGATTCAGGGTGGCGGAGTCCAGACCCGGCCCAAAGGCATGGCCAAGGTCTTGACTCAACTGCAAAAACCGCTGGGTTGTCCAAGACGAGCCGTTTAGCTTTCTCATCGCCTCAGTCCTCCTGAGTGATTCACTCGATTCACTGGTCTATAGATCCAGTGTAATGAATGGTATTGAGAGATACAAAAAAGGAGGCTCATCTCAACCATGAGTAGATTGAATGTAAACAGCGGCTTCTGAAAACTGAAATGCGGCTAAATGTTTTAGTGTGCCCCCAAAACTGGTAAATTACCGGAGTATCGGCAAGCGGAATTTGAGCAATGAGAGTTTTAGTCATTGGTGGCGATGGATATTGTGGGTGGGCAACAGCGCTCCACCTCTCGAATCGGGGACATGAGGTGGCTATTCTGGACAGCCTCGTTCGGCGGCATTGGGACAACGAGCTTTGCATCGACACCCTCACCCCGATCGCGCCCATCCAAACCCGGCTGAAGCGCTGGAAAGACCTGACAGGCAAAGCAATCGACCTGTTTGTGGGCGACCTGTGCAATTACGAATTTCTGAAAAATTCGATGCTCCAGTTCCAGCCTGACTCGATTGTTCACTTTGGCGAACAGCGGTCTGCTCCCTTTTCGATGATTGACCGAGAACACGCCGTGTTGACCCAGGTGAACAACGTCGTGGGCACGCTCAATCTGCTCTACGTGATGCGCGAGCATTTTCCCGATGCCCACCTCGTCAAGCTGGGCACGATGGGCGAATACGGCACGCCCAATATCGACATCGAAGAGGGCTACATCACTATCGAACACAACGGCCGCAAAGACACGCTGCCCTATCCCAAGCAGCCCGGTTCCTTCTATCACCTCAGCAAAGTGCATGACTCGCACAACATCCACTTTGCCTGCAAGATCTGGGGACTACGCGCCACCGACCTGAACCAGGGCATCGTCTACGGCGTGCTGACCGAAGAAACGGGTATGGACGAACTGCTGATCAACCGCCTCGACTATGACGGCGTATTTGGCACGGCGCTTAACCGCTTCTGCATCCAGGCGGCCATTGGGCATCCGCTGACGGTCTACGGCAAAGGCGGGCAAACTCGCGGACTGCTCGACATTCGCGATACTGTGCGCTGTATCGAGATCGCCTGCAACAACCCGGCAGAACCCGGCGAGTTCCGCGTGTTCAACCAGTTCACCGAGCTATTTAGCGTTGGCGACTTAGCCAACATGGTGCAAAAGGCGGGCGAAGCGCTAGGGCTGAAGGTGCAGGTGGATCACCTGGAAAATCCTCGCGTTGAAAAGGAAGAACACTACTTCAACGCCAAGAACACCAAGCTGCTGGATTTGGGATTGCAGCCCCACTACCTGTCTGACTCGCTGCTCGACTCGTTGCTGAACTTTGCCATGAAGTATAAGCACCGTGTTGACGAGAAGGAGATTTTGCCGAAGGTGAAGTGGAAAGGGTAGGTTTCCGGATCAGGAGTCAGGAGTCAGGAGTCAGATCCTCAGTAAACCCAGTAAATCCTAGTTTCTGGCTTCTGAACCCTCTCCAAGTCAGCACTTTTTATTGCTCTCTACATCCCCCTTCCTAATCCCCTTTCCTATGCGTATTGCCCTCTTTACCGAAACGTTTTTGCCCAAAGTCGATGGCATTGTGACGCGCCTAAGCCACACAGTGGACCATCTCCAGCGGATGGGCGATCAGGTGCTGGTGTTTTCGCCGGAGGGCGGGCTGAGGGAGTATAAGGGGGCGCGGATCAACGGGATTCCGGGGTTTCCGCTGCCGCTGTATCCGGAGCTAAAGCTGGCGCTGCCTCGCCCGTCGATTCGGCGGGAACTGGAGCTATTCAAGCCGGATCTGATCCATATTGTGAATCCGGCGGTGCTGGGCGTGGGCGGGCTGTATTATGCCAAGTCGCTGGGGATTCCGCTGGTGGCTTCCTATCATACGCACCTGCCAAAGTATCTGGAGCATTATGGGCTGGGGATGCTGGAGGGGGTGCTGTGGGAAATCCTGAAGCTGATGCACAATCAGGCGGTGATTAACCTGGTGACTTCGACGGCAATGCAGGAGGCGCTGGAGAGCCACGGCGTGGAGCGGGTTCATGTCTGGCAGAAGGGCGTGGATGTGGAGCTATTTGACCCGTCGCTGGCCAGTGCAGACATGCGATCGCACTTGACTCAGGGACATCCCGACGCGCCGCTGCTGCTCTACGTGGGTCGCCTCTCGGCAGAGAAGGAAATTGATCGCATTAAGCCTGTGCTGGAGGCGATTCCCAATGCGCGGCTGGCGCTGGTGGGCGACGGGCCCTATCGCGCCGATCTGGAGAAAATCTTTGAAGGCACGCCGACGTTTTTTGCGGGCTACATGACGGGCAAGACCTTGGGATCGGCGTTTGCTTCGGCGGATGCGTTTATTTTCCCGTCGCGGACGGAGACGCTGGGGTTGGTGCTGCTGGAGGCGATGGCGGCGGGCTGCCCGGTGATTGCGGCGAATGCGGGCGGCATTCCCGACATTGTGACCGATGGCGTGAATGGCTACCTGTTTGATCCGGCGGATGACCGGGGGGCGATCGCCGCCACGCAGCGCCTCTTGAGCAACGCCGCCGAGCGGGATCAGCTTCGTCAAAACGCCCGCCAGGAGGCCGAGCGCTGGGGCTGGGCCGCAGCAACGCGACAGTTGCAGGGTTTCTATCAAACGATTTTGTCGCAGTCTATGCTGACGGCTGCGTGATGGTCTGGCAAGGGGGAAACTCGTGCGCTCCTGAGTTGCGACGGTGGTACCTGAGTGTGCGGGGTGGGGTGCGCTGCCCCGAAGCGACCAGGGTTTCTTGACTAACCGCATCGCTCACGCGCTTCAAAAACGCTGTACCCTGGGGAATAATCCTTCGAGCCGTCTGAGAGACTCTATTGCGATCGCCCCCTGTGTTTTGCGCCGTGCCCTGGCTATCTGCCCCACTTTTTGCCCAAGCGCCTGCGCTATCCGTCCCCAGCCTTACGCCAGTCCTGCCACCGTTTGTGCCGCCCACGCCCGAACAGGCGATCGCCTTCCTGGGTACGCTGGCCCTGCTGGCGGGCTTGGCTGCGGCTTTTTACGGGCTGTTGTTTGTCGTGCTGCGGTCGGTTTTTCGCCGCCTCGACTTTGAACTGGGCATTGCCATTCTCAACCTGGCACGAATTCCGGCCCTAGTCATTCTAATTTTTGGGAGTCTGCGGCTGGCGCTGAATTTTTTGGCACCCAGCACGGCGCTGCTGTGGCTGGGGAGATTCTGCGCGGCCCTGCTGGTCGCCGCCTTCACCTTTTTGGTGGGGCAGTTGTTCACTCAGGCAGCAGTCTACTACCTGAAAGGCTTTGCCGAAAAAACCGAAGCCGCCTGGGATGATGTCCTCATTCCAATTTTAGAAACCATCATTCCGCCCTTAATTTATGTGTTTGGGGCGTTCTTTTTCCTGCAAAGTTTGGGAATTGATTTAACGGGGCTTTGGGTTGCCTTTGGCGGTATTACATTTGTCCTGGGCTTTGCGCTCAAAGACATTTTGGCAAACTTTTTTAGCGGACTGGTGCTGCTCATCGATACGCCGTTTCAGTTTGGCGACATGGTGCGCTTGCCGGATGGTCCCACGGCTGTGATCAAGAAAGTAGGGCTGCGCGTGACGCATCTCTATGTGATTGATAATTACTGCGAAGTGTATATTCCTAATGCTGAGCTAGAAAAGCGAGATATTGTTAACTTGAGCCGCCCCACGCCGCACTATGCCTACTCGCTGAACGTGTCTGTGCGGGTCGATGCTGACCCCGTAGCGACAACCAACATTCTGTCGGAAATTGTGAATGGGCATCCCGATATTCTAGGAGATTTAGATGAGAAACTGCGGTGTCTGGACTCCTTTTTGGGGCTGAAGCAGGCGGAAAATGGCGAGATTTCTAAGGTAGAGGCAGGTCGGCTGCGTCAGGAGCATCCCACTTTCGATGAAACAGTCAACTGGCGAGCTGTCCATTGAGGTAGGCACAGCGCAGACTCAACATGGCATTAACGGAGGCCGTATTCCAGCGAGCACCCGAAATTTGGAGGCGTCGCCCAATCTGTTTGACAGCCGATTCTACGGCTCCTGATCCAATAGAACAGAGTTGCTCAGCCTGGTAGAACCCATAATTCACGATGCGAGAGCGATGGGTGCTCAGATAGGCTTCAAAATTGCGGGCTTGCTCGCGCCGACAGTCGGCAAAGAGGGCCCTGGCGGCTTCCACTTGACCTTGCCATAACAGCATTTCCGCCGCTGCTAAGCGCTTGAGCGACCCACCGACTTTGTAGAGGTTTTCTTTGAGATGGTACCAATCGAGGATTTCCCAACGGGTCTCAACGGTAGTGAGTTGAGCAAACAGATTCCACACCCCAGCGTGACCATCGCCCAGACAGACCAGTGGGGAGAGCAAGCGTTGAGCGCTGAGATAATCAATCAAGCTGTCATTGTCTTGGAAGAAGGCGTTGTAATAAATCCCCTCCACCCGCACCGCTTTGTAGTCTCGCCACGGGCTATCGGACTCTAGCAGGTCACGCAGACGGACTTTGCCGCCATCAATGCTGACCTCACTGACGCCTTGTTTAGCCTCGGCAGACTCGAACGACTGACGCCCCACCAGACGTTGTTGGGTCGAGTGCCCGACCCGCATCCCGGTCAGGGCTACGATGTCATCCTCTGCATCTTGAAACGATTCGTTGGCACTTAAGCGTAGGTTGGCTTTCTCTAGGCCACCACTGAGACGGCTGTAAGCCTTTACGCCTAACCGTTCTGCCTGACTTTGACGAATCTCAAGGACCCCTACCAAACTCTTCAATCGGCGAACCCGGCCTCGGGCGGGGTAGGCTTTCTGGTTGACAAAAAAAGGGCAACTCGAGGGCTCACCTCCTCTAGCATTTGCCGTCGTACAGTCTGCTCGATGCCTTCTAGACTATCGAGCCCCTCTCGGTTGCTATTGCGATACAAAATCTCGGCGATCTCTGCTGTACAAGCTTCCAATCGCTTTTGGTCTTCAGGTGTCATGGTGAGTCATCCCTGGGGCTACCCTCCCATTCTCACCCTTCGCACTGTTTTCGCGAAAGTGGGATGCTCCCGCTGCGTCTTCTGGTCTATAAGACGCTGAATGATCAGCTTCAGCTTGTGGAATCGAAGCTAGAAGCGCTGATTGCCAATATCCGACTCTTAGAAAAAGGTGGACTCCGGAAAGACGAGTTGAGAAATTTGGCAGGCGATTTTCAGGCGATTTTCAGATGATTTTAAGCCTGTTTGGGCTGCGGCTGGTGGGCGATCGCCCTGAGAGAAATCGTCCTGAGAAAAAAGGGCGATCGCACCTCCAGGAAGAACCCGAAACGCTGCTTGCAAATACCACGATTGGACTGATTCGAGCGCTGTATCAAGCGTGGCTAAAAGACCCCGATCTTACACCGGAGGGTGAACAACTCTTGCCGCAAGAATGGGAGCAAAAAATCGAAGTTCTGAAGCTGAAACTGGGTCGATTGCATCAAAAGCTCATGTCTTCTGGTCCTGACTGCCTGACACATCTCTGGAAACCCCTGATTTCTCGTAGGGGACGCTGGCCCAAAAGCTCCTCTGACCAAGCCCTCCGGCTCCAACTCAGGAGCTATGGACCTGACTGCCTGACACAAGTGGTTGAAAGAGTTGAGACCTCGTCAACAGAGGGAAAAGGTGAGCTGACATGAGACGCTGAAATTTGCGTCATCTCAGGGTCTGTATCATGCCAGCCACCACCTGCCTCTATGATCAAGTGCTGTCGTTATTGCGTCAATCCAGTAATGCCCGCGACCTGCGCCACCTCAAAGCGCTGGCGTGGATGGTGACGGCCCTGGTGTGCAGCGGTCGGTTGAGCCTGCCGCAGTGGGAAGCCTATGTGCCCAGTCGGGCCCGTCAGGCGCAAAGCACCGAACGCCGGTGGCAGCGCTTCCTAGGCAATCGCCGGGTGCGGGTCAAAAGTCTGTACGTGCCGCTGGTGCTAGCTGCCATCCATCGCTGGCAAGGTCGGCGGCTTTACCTGGCGCTCGATACGACGGTGTTGTGGAATCGCTACTGCAGGATTCACCTGACGGTTACCTGTTGCGGACGAGCGGTGCCGCTGCTGTGGCGGGTTTTGGAGCATCCCAGTGCCACCGTCAGCACGAAGCGATACCTCCCCATGCTGCGGTTAGCCCATCGGCTGTTGCAGTCGTACCCCGATGTGATGGTTATGGGGAGACAGAACCGCAACAGAGAGGAGACGACCATGCAGTGAGCGACAGTCAGATGTCTACTAACATATCGCTTCGCTCCTCTCATACAGCTCACTAAGAGCCAAAGAAATGGTAATAGGAAAAGGAACTGGGCTAGGGATTGAGGACGACCATCCAACGTCAGACATCTCGATGTCTACTAACATATTGCATCGCCTCAACCTTGACCAGCTTCCTTCAACGAATTCTCAGGGAGTGGTGACAGACACCTTCCATAATCTCTTCGCTCAGAAGCAGGCAGCCCAGTTCCAGACAACAAACTATCCCCAACTTAGCTGATGGAAAGAACCTTTGTCGCCTACATCGGCATTGACTGGTCAGATCGCAAACACGACATCTGTCTGTACGACCCCGAGAGCGCACAGCGAGAATACAGCGTGATTGGCGCTCAACCGCAAGAGATTGCCAACTGGGTTGCGACCTTGCAACAGCGATACGGCAACAGCCCAATTGCCATCTGCCTGGAGCAAAAGCGAGGACCCCTGATTTACGCGCTGTGCCAGTACGACAACCTAGTGCTGTTTCCCATCAATCCGCGCACGGTTTCTAACTATCGACGAGCCTTTCAGCCCTCACGAGCAAAATCAGACCCCGTAGATGCCCAGATTTTGATTGAGCTGCTGCTCAAGCACCCAGACAAGATCCCCCCGTGGCAAGCCGCATCTTGTGAACTGCGAGCGTTGCGGCAGTGGAGTGAATCCCGCCGCATGCTGGTGGGAGAGAAGGTACGACTGACCAATCGCATCACCGCTGCTTTGAAGAACTTTTATCCTCAAGTGCTGGAGTGGTTTGAGGATAAAGACACCCAAGTGTTTTGTGCTTTAGTTTGGACTAATGGTGAAGAGGAAGGCAGTCAATGAGAAGCACCGACTGCCGTAAGGTCAATGAAGTACAACCAACATTGACCCCATGATTTTCAACGAACTTCAGCAATTTCGCCAAACGTTGTATGCCAGCTTGGGAAACGCCAGAGATGCCCTGTTTGATCTGATGGATGCCGTGTTAGTGAGTGCGTGCATCGTGTCGTTTGTGAGGCTATCGCAGAGTCCTGTCTTTCGTCGCCAGTGGTCGAGCCCCTATGAAGCGTTGCGCGATAGCCGCCTACCCCGATCAAAGGTGCTGAAGCTGTTGGTGCAGCAGATACCGACTCAGCAGCAACCGTTGTTGGCAGGTGATGCGAGTCGGTGGAACCGTCCTGCTGCCAGGCGTTTGAAAGACCGCACCTTATCAGGCAGAACAGGACATGCCCCGATAGCCGGACAAAACTACAGTACCTTAGCCTGGATTGCTGAAGACAGGGGCAGTTGGGCATTACCATTGCGGCATGAGCGCATCACCAGCTTTGAAACACCCGCCAGTAAAGCGGCATTCCAACTCAAACAAGTGACTCGGCAGTTAGCGGTGCGTCCGTTGGCGATCTACGACCGAGGGTACGGCAATGCCAGTTTTGTCAACCAAACGGCAGGGATTGAGGCAGACTTGCTGCTGCGGGTTACATCCAATCGATGTGTCTATGGCGCGCCCCCAGCGTATCGAGGGCGAGGCGCACCTGCCAAGCATGGACATAAGATGAAACTCAATGACCCTGACACTTGGAGTGTCCCGGTCGAAACCGTTGAAGTCGATGATCCCAACTGGGGACGAGTGCGGGTCAGTCGTTGGAGTGCATACCATTTCCGCAAATCCCCAAACGGGCAATGGAAGTGTTGCGCGTGGAGGTGCTGGAGACACAGAGCAGCACGCGACGCTTGGCTCCTTTGTGGTTAGTTTGGCTGGGTGAGCAGATGCCTCCGTTAGAAACCCTGTGGTTGCACTACCTCCGTCGCTTTGCCATTGAACACTGGTATCGCTTTGCCAAGCAGAGGCTATATTGGACACATCCCCAGTTCAGTTCTGTATCGGCAACCGAACAGTGGAGCAGCCTGATGCCGTTGCTCAGTTGGCAGTTGTGGTTAGCGCGAAAGGACTGTACTGACCACCCCTTGCCCTGGCAGGCACCGCAAGAAACGTTGACTCCGGGTCGGGTCGCACAAGCGTTTGCAGGCATTTTGGCAGCGATTGGCACCCCTGCTCCTGCGCCTAAACCTCGTGGTAAATCGCCAGGACGAGGCAAGGGGCACAAGCCAACTCCTCGTCCCTGCTATCCGATGGTCAAAAAACGAGCCTCGAAACGCAAGACATCCGAACAATCCCTGAACAGTCCGGTTGCAACAGCAGCTTAACTGCGAGCAGGATTGTATCCAATTCCTTAAGTTCAACTGTTATGAACGGTTGAGCAGATTCTTTATGGCATCCTGTTGAGCATTATTGTGATGCCAGTTAGTCCAAACTAAAGTTTTGTGACTTTATCACTCAATACCCTGACCTCCACTCTGCCCAAGCGGTTTCGGCTGAGGAATTGACTCTGTTCTTCCAGTCTCATCGAGTCATCCGCCGGAGCGCCATTGAGCGGCGCATTCACCAAATCCAAACCGCTGGCATCCCCCTGACAGAAGACCCAGGGATTGTTGAACCGATGCAATGGCTGGTGCAAACGCTGGTGATTCAGCTCAAGGCGCTGTTGCATCGACTCGATGAGTTAAATCAAACGATTGAGCAATTGTTTCAGTCTTTGCCAGATGCGGCGTTTTTCGATGCTTTACCCGGAGCAGGACCCCATCTTGCGCCCCGGCTACTGATTGCGTTTGGCGATGACCGCAGTCGCTTCGGCAGCGCCCAGGCGTTTATGAGCTATATCGGCATTGCACCGGTCAAAGAGGAGAGTGGCAAGAAACGCTGGACGCATTGGCGCTGGAGTTGTCCAAAGTTCTTGCGGCAGTCCTTTGTAGAGTGGGCTGACCAGTCGCGGCGGCACTCATCGTGGGCCAATGCGTTCTATCAGCAGCAGCGGCGATCGGGCAAAAGTCATCCCAAAGCGATTCGCGCTCTGGCGTATAAGTGGGGACGGATTCTCTGGCGCTGCTGGCAAGACCGAGTGCCCTATGACGAAGACCGCTATCTGGCGGCGCTCCAGCGCAAGAGGTCACCACTGGCGGTAATGCTAGTTCAAAGCGCTGCTGAAGTGACGACGAGTGCAGGAGGTGAGTGCAGTAATTCTAGGGTTCAAGTTACGCTAAAAGACACATGACAGTTCAACAAATGGAACGTATTTAGGAATGAAACATTTAATGCAATGTAGCCAACCTCGGGCTGGCTTATGGTTTGCTGCGTTTAGAGTCTGTGCATCAATTTACTCAGTACCTTTTCACGGTTGACTGTTGACTCCGTCTCCCTCAGGGCCTATGTTAGCCGACCGCGGGTTTGCTAACCATGACCTGCTGGAGTGGCTAAGCCAAAGTCGCTGGCACTATTGTTTACGCTTGCCCAGTGACGTAGTGGTGCAGGGTCCGCGCCGTCATCCTGTTAAGGTAGGCTATCTGTGGCCTCCCAAAGGTGAAGCTCGACTCTATGAAGGGGTGGGAATCTGGAGCGAGGGGCGCTGGCGCTGCAATTTGGTGCTGGCTCATGTCAAAGGCGTCGAGGAACCCTGGGCGGTCATCACTGATGAGTCTCCCTCCCTCAATACCCTGTGGCAATATGCTCTCCGCTTTCGAGTCGAGGAGCTTTTCCTCGATTCTAAATCTGGTGTCTTTGAGTTAGAAGCTTCCGGCATCCGCTCCGCTCCGGCTCTCGAACGCCTCTATCTGGTCGCGGCGATCGCTATCCTTGATGGCACGACCCAGGGCATGGCGGTGCAACTCGATGGGCTACGCTGCCAGGTTGACCCGCACTGGAGGCGAGGGATTAGCTATCTCAACATAGGTTTGCGCTGGCTCAAGGGTGCCGTCAATAAAGGGCGAACACTGCTTCAGCTGATTGCCCTATTTACCGTTGACCCTGAACCCTGTTTTGCCTCTAAAAAAGCTGAAGCCCACTATTATGACCGCATTTGGTTTTCTAGAATTCAATCCTTGTGCTGCCAGCCGACACCCGGGCAGTCCGCATAAAAAGATGTGTCAGGCAGTCAGGTGCGTAAGTCCTAAGATCAATCTCTGATACTTTTTAGATCTCGATATGTATAGAAAAATATATTGGACGAGAGTATTTGACTTGTCTATTGTGTAATCAGGGAGAACATTAACCACAGAAAACACAGCCATGAGCCGAGGAACGTTATTCGACAAAGTTTGGGACTTGCATACGGTGGGGACGCTGCCCTCAGGACAGACGCAGCTCTTTATCGGGCTGCATCTGATCCACGAAGTGACTAGCCCGCAAGCGTTTGCCATGCTGCGAGAGCGGGGGCTAAAGGTGCTGTTTCCTGAGCGCACAGTGGCGACGGTGGATCACATCGTGCCGACAGAAAACCAGACGCGTCCTTTTGTCGATCCCCTGGCAGAAGAAATGATGCTGGAGCTAGAGCGCAACGCCAAAGACAACGGCATCCGCTTCTACAACATCGGCTCTGGCGGCCAGGGCATTGTGCATGTGATTGCGCCGGAGCAGGGCCTGACCCAGCCGGGGATGACGATCGCCTGTGGAGACAGCCACACCTCGACGCATGGCGCGTTTGGGGCGATCGCCTTTGGCATTGGCACGAGCCAAGTTCGCGACGTGCTGGCCTCGCAAACCCTGGCGCTGGCAAAGCTAAAAGTCCGCAAAGTCGAGGTGAACGGCACGCTAAAACCAGGGGTCTATGCGAAAGATGTGATTCTGCACATTATTTGCAAGCTGGGTGTGAAGGGTGGCGTGGGCTATGCCTACGAGTTTGCAGGCACCACCTTCGAGCAGATGAGCATGGAAGAGCGCATGACCGTCTGCAATATGTCCATCGAGGGCGGCGCGCGCTGCGGCTATGTGAACCCCGACGCAACGACGTTTGAGTATCTAAAGGGGCGCGACTTTTCGCCCAAAGGCGACGAGTGGGAGAAGGCCGTGGCCTGGTGGACGAGCCTCCGCAGCGATGCCGATGCAGAATACGACGATGTGGTGGTGTTCGATGCGGCAGAGATTGAGCCGACGATTACCTGGGGCATCACGCCGGGTCAGGGCATTGGCGTGAGTGAGGTCGTGCCCACGGCTGATTCGCTGCCGGAAGAAGACCGGGCGATCGCCCAGGAAGCCTACACCTACATGGATCTGGCTCCTGGCACACCGATTGCGGGCACTAAGGTAGACGTGTGTTTCATCGGCAGTTGCACCAACGGCCGCATCAGCGACCTGCGGGAAGCGGCGAAAGTCGCCAAGGGTCGCCATGTAGCGGAGGGCATCAAAGCCTTTGTGGTGCCCGGTTCCGAACGGGTGAAACAAGAAGCTGAAGCCGAAGGGCTGGACAAAATCTTTGAAGCGGCGGGCTTTGAATGGCGCAATGCGGGCTGCTCGATGTGCCTGGCCATGAACCCCGACAAGCTAGTAGGCCGGCAAATCAGCGCTTCCTCCTCGAACCGTAACTTCAAGGGTCGGCAGGGATCTTCCTCTGGACGGACGCTGCTGATGAGTCCGGCGATGGTGGCGGCGGCGGCGGTGACGGGTCACGTAACAGACGTTCGCACGCTCTTGTAGGAGTCTGAACTGTAGGAGTCTGAGATGACCAATCGCGAAAAGCTGGTGCAAGAGGTCGAGACGCTGCCTGACTCAATGGTGGAAACGGTGCTTGAGTTCGTGCGATCGCTCAAGCAAAACGAACTACCGGAAGGGGTCAATCCCAAAGTTTGGGAAGCCTATCTCGCGTCCAAGCGAGAGCGGGAGGAGGTTTATCGCCGCCTTGCAAACTCCTGAATTTCTCTCAATTGCCGACGTGCTGGTCATTCATGCTGACCAGATCGATAGCTTTGGTGGCAGCCCTGGCGTGCGCGATCAGGGATTGCTGGAATCGGCTCTGGCACAGCCCCAGGCGACCTTCGGCGGCGAGTTTTTGCACGCCACGATCGCCCAACAAGCCGCTGCCTACCTGTATCATCTGGCAATGAATCACCCGTTCATCGACGGCAACAAGCGCACTGCCTTCGCGGCGATGGATGCGTTTTTGCGGCTGAATGGAGTTCTGCTTGGCTTCACCGACGATGAGGCGTACCACCTCGTGATTCGCGTGGCGCAAGGAGCGCTGAATAAAGACGAGTTAGCAGATATGCTGCAAGCAGCCCTACAGGAGTAACAAACGTGCCAAAGACGGTGTTGATCACGGGTGCCTCGACGGGCATCGGCTACGCAACGGCGAAGTTGTTTCAGCGGCAGGGCTGGAATGTGGCGGCTACAATGCGATCGCCCGCTGGCTCTGACCTGGCGGCGCTGGATCGCGTGATTTGTCCGCCGCTGGATGTGACGAGTCAGGCATCGATTGCGGGGGCGATCGCCACCACGCTGTCCCACTTTGGGCAGATCGACGTGCTGGTGAACAACGCAGGCTACGGGCTAATTGGCCCCTTTGAAGCCTGCACCCCAGAGCAAATCCAGCAACAGTTCGCGGTGAATGTGTTTGGGCTAATGGACATGACTCGCGCCGTGCTGCCACATTTTCGGGAGCGGCGATCCGGTGTAATTGTCAACGTCGCCTCGATTGCAGGGCAAATGGCGCTGCCTATCTACAGCCTCTATCACGCCAGCAAGTGGGCGGTGGAAGGGTTTTCGGATTCGCTGCGCTATGAGCTAGAGCCGTTCAATATCCGGGTCAAAATCATCGAGCCGGGGCCAATCAAGACGGACTTTTTCTCGCGATCGCTCGTTGTGGCAAAGCAGGAAGGGCTAACGGCTTACGATCCCTTCGTCGCCAGCGTCCTGCCCCAGCTCGAAAACGTGGGCGATACGGCCTCTCCGCCCGAAGTCACCGCCCAGGTGATTTACACCGCCGCCACCGATGGCAGTTCTCGCCTGCGCTACCCGGCGGGGGGCAATGCGTCCTTCCTGCTAACGCTGCGAAAGCTGCTTCCCGATGGGCTATTCACTTGGTTTATCAAAGCCGGCATGATCAAGGAGGTGAAGTAGGGATTGGGCGTTAGGGGTGGGGTGGGTTGAGGCGCGATCGCAGTCTGGCTAGTTCTGCCTCGGCTGCATCGGCCCGCTGTTTTTCTGCCTCAGCTCGCTGTTTTTCTGCCTCAGCCCGTTGAGCTTCTTGCTCTGCCCGCTGGCGTTCTAGCTCGGCTTTCTCAAAGCTCCACAGCAACAGATTGCCGTCCGAATCCCACCAGCGCAGCCAGTGGATCGTAGAACCCAGCCGGGGGACATACCAAACGCCCAAAAACAGTGATAGCTCAGGAATCCAGAAGCGCCCCTCGGCACTTGGCTCCTGAAGTTGGTATGCTCCGTCTCTGAGTTGCCGTACCTCTAGCATTTGGCTATAGGGATCAAACGTAGCGTAGGTGGGAACCTGGAGGATTTGCTCATAGAAGAACAGTTTGCCGTAGGGAAATGTGGGGCGAATGGAATACTCGCCCAGTTCCTCATCCGACAAAAACTCCATCACGATCGCCACCGGATCGCCCTGGAGGATGGGAGTATAGCTGCGGCGCACGCCTTCACCCGTCCAGGGCAACACACGGGGCACGTATAGCCAGTCGGGAGCTTTCACCACGACCTTTTGGTTCACAGTCGCCACTAGCCCAAAGTTCGAGGCAATCAGCATTTCCGGCTGAATCAGTCCCGCCTCGCCCAGAGCATCGGTGAGGGCAGCGGCCAGCAGCGGTTGTTGAATATTTTCCACAGGATCATCGGGCAGGCGATAGTCATCGGGGAGCGCTTCCCAGGTGACCTTGAGCGATTGGGTCGGGCGCGGCGCATTCAGAACCATGAGCCTTCGCGGGCTAAACTCGCGGGTGAAAGGGGCAATTTATCGGGACATTCATTAGACATTCATCAGTACATCCATCATAGGCGAGTCGGTTTTTGAGTTTTGTTGTTTTTAGTTGAGGTGAACACCATGAGTCAAGTTCAAGCAGTTTCGGGTCGCGGCATTCCTCTGGTCGGCGACGACATCGACACCGATCGCATCATTCCAGCGCGGTTTCTCAAGTGCGTTACGTTCGACGGGCTGGGGGCCCATGCCTTCGAGGATGATCGCGCTCAGTTGCAGGGACAGCATCCGTTTGACCAGCCACAATATCAGGGCGCAGAGGTGCTGGTGGTGAATCGCAACTTTGGCTGCGGCTCTTCGAGAGAACACGCACCCCAGGCGATCGCCAAGTGGGGCATCAAGGCGCTGGTGGGCGAGAGCTTTGCGGAAATCTTTTTTGGCAACTGCGTAGCAATGGGGATTCCCTGCGTCACGGCGACTGGCGACGACGTGAAGGCCCTGCAAGGGGCGATCGCCGCCCATCCCCAGGCGACCGTGACGGTCAACCTGGACAGCATGACTGCGACCTGCGGCGACGTATCAATTCCGGTGCAGATGGGTGAGGGGCCGCGTCAGATGTTTCTCTCTGGCAGTTGGGACGCAACGGGACAACTGGTGGCACAGACAGAGCAGATTAAAGCCACAGCAGCAAAGCTGCCCTACGTCGCTTGGAGCCATGCCTGAAGTCCTTGCTAGGTCAGGGGTGCAGAATTCTGAAGCATGATCAGCAAAAAAATTTCCGAATTTTGCAAAACCCTCCGGATACTCCCCCCCAGCCTAAGAACAATGGAGTGGTAGATGCACCCTGATTCAACATTCCCCCAGGCTCACGCGATTGAGTTTTGGGGGATTTCTTTTTGGAGGGGACTGACTGCTGATCGACTGCTGAAGGAACTAGCATCACGTTAGGACTGACGCGCTGGCGAAGAATGCCTGCATTCCAGAAACCTTGTTGAGGCGCAACTCGCGAGAACCCACCCATTACGTGAGTCCTGAGAGTCAAAAAACTGGACAACTTTTGCAAAGCAAGCGAGAACTCTGCTTAAGTTTCGTGCCGTTCAAACGATTTTCAGCCCAAATCATTCCTGACCCAAACAGCGCTCCAACTAGCAGCAGAAGTTGCGTCACCTAGCCTGAATACATCGCCTCAATACAACAGACGCACGACAAATCCCAGTCTCTGCCCCCTGTGCCAAAGCTATGGGTCAAGAGCTATGGGTCAGATGAAGAATCTGCAATGTTGCGAATATCTTGTAGCAACAGGTCGAGGTGAGACTCGGCAGGAAGCTCATCTGTGGGTGGATTCGGCTGCTTTTTCGGTTTTGCAGGCGTTTCTTCGGGCTGTGCTGCCTGAACAATCTCCTGAACCAGTAAATCCAAGTAGGAGTCCATGAGCGTTCTCTCTTATCTATATGTCAGCGTACCCTTGTCCACAGAATCTGACCTCCTTATTTTGACTGAACCTGATCGGGTGAATTTATGCACTGGTTAGCAATCTTGAACCGCATGAATTTGCTCTGGAGACTGATAAACCAGCAGTGTCGATAGTCAGTATCAAGTCAATCTCAAAAGTTTAAGACTGGGAGGGGGCTGATTGATGTCGCCGATAGAGCAAAATGCTGGCGATAATCAAAGCAACGGCACTCAGCAAATGTACCGTGTTGAAGGGTGTGCCTGGAAAGAACCATGAGTCGGTTCGCAAGAACTCGATGAAAAAGCGCCCTAATGGATACCAAATGAGATAGATCAACAGCAAATCGCCTGGACGAAGCTGGCGTGCAAACCGACGGGAAATCCATAGCAACAGGACAAAGCCGGCCAGGTTCCACAGCGACTCGTAGAGAAAGAGTGGGTGAAATCGTGTGCTTTCAGGATACAGGATTATATTGTCATACGGGGGGATGCGGCGGTTTTTCGCGGGATCGGTGCTGTAGTCAATAGCGAGGCCCCACGGCAGATTGGTGGGCGGCCCGTATAGCTCCTGGTTAATGAAATTGCCCCAGCGACCGATCGCCTGGGCCAGTGGCAACCCCAGCGCGATCGCATCTAGGAAAACCAGTGTAGGAAGTTTGCGGACGCGGGTATAGAGCCAGAGGGCGATCGCCCCAAAGATAAACCCGCCAAAAATATGGATGCCGCCTTCCCATACGCGAAAGATGGAAAGCGGGTCTGAAAGGTAGTCTCCTAGTCGATCGCGCGGCGACTGGATAAAGACGTAGTAGAGCCTCGCCCCCAGAAACCCTGGCACCAGCACCCAAATCAGCATGTCCCAGAAGTCGTCAGAGGAACGCCCCCGCCGCTCTATTTCGCGACTGGCGACGGTTGCCCCCACAATCACAGCGATCGCCATCAGTAGCCCATACCAGCGCAGCGCAAACGGGCCAAATTCAAAAATAACGGGGTCAACAGGGGGATGCATAACCAAAACGTCTATTGCGCTCGCTTTATCAGGTGTTCGCTGGATCTGTATTTACTGGATCTGTATTTACTGGATCTGTATTTACTGGATTTACTGGATCTGCGTTCACTGGATCTGTGTTCACTGGATTTTGATTTCGCTCGGTCAGGGCAGCGCGAAATCAGCCTCAACTTTTAGGTGGCAGGTTTTTAGGTGGCAGGTTTTTAGGTGGCACCGGACATTTTGCTTGCCCTGCACTCTGCCCTTTGCAACTTGGCTCACTCGCTCTTCACTATATCAAGCCCCCAGGACGGTTGGGTGTGGGGAATGTGCTGCGATCGCAGGCGCAAGAGCCCTAGGTTGTCCCCATAGCAAAAGCCGTTTGTACAGAAGCGGACATAAAGCAATGGGCACAGACGGGACAAATAAGCCTTTCCCAACTGCACCCTGTTCAGCCTGATCTAGCCCAATTCACCTGGCCTATCCGCGCTCCACCGGACGAACCCCCGCCAACTGCTCTGGGATACCTAAAATTGGGCAGTGTGTGTTGGCTCTGAGCTTGTTGACCAGTGGATGAGCTTTGGTGCTACAGCCCAGCACCATCAGGTCCGCGCCCACTTCTTGGGCAACTTGATGGAGTTCGGCATCCGTTGCGCCAAACCGGAGGTGTGCTTCCAGAGAGCCGCGCCACTCTTCGGCCAGACAGCGAGCCTGCCAGAGGATACAGTCCGCCTGTTCCAGCAGATTTTGCGCTGGTGGTTCGGCAGGGTTGATGTAGCAATCGGTCAAGCAAGCTGGGTTGGCGTGGTAGTGGATATGCGTACTGAGCGGGACGAACGATTCTGCCGGAGTCAGTCGAGGCAAGGTCAGGGTGTTGCCCACGCGCTCGGTCTGTCGTTCTAGCGTTGCTGTTTGGCGCGATCGCGCTCTTTGCGATTTCTGAGAAGGTTGGGGCGATTGCCCATTAAGCAGCCGATCGACCACGTACACCACATGCACCATGACCTGCTTCTGCGTTGCCAACCGGGTTTGGTGAGCAATCCACAGCGTTAAATCCAGTGCCACCTGGCTATTGGGCGATCCGTTGTAGCCAATGACCAGATTCACCGTCTCATCTGACTGGGTTTCTGCGGTATCCAGCGTCGTCTTGCCAGATGCCAGCAGCATTTGCTCCACCAACTCAGGCTGCCCCAGGGCATTTTGCAGACGCATCAGCATCGACTTAATCTTCACAATACTCACCTCGTCAGAAAACAATAGACCGACAGAACTTCAAAACAAAGCTAAAAAAGCCAAACCCGCTAAAACTGGGAACGCGGCAGAGATCGAGCAACTCAATTGCTAAAGAAGCCAGCGCAGGAAATGCAGTCGGCTTCTGCTTAACCAGCGCTCTTGATACAGCGCCCCTTTGGAGACAACCCTCCTACAAGCGGCACTCTGGCTTCATTGTCCAGACTTACAAGACAGAATTTTGAAGATACAACTCCCTAAATCTGTCAGAACAAGACTGCTGACCCTCGTGGCGATCGCCCATCGGAGCATCAATCGCTATCACCAGACCAGAGGTGAACCCTCCGCACAGGCGGCAGCCTTCTCGGCCAAGTGGCCTAGAAACATAGGTTCTGCTCAGAACTCGCAAAAGGTTCAGCGCGAACCCGCCCCATTTCTATGAAGCGACTTGCCCCAGCCAACTTGTTTGAAATCACTCAAAGGACTCCATCTCAACCAGAGAATCCTGAGAAGAAAATCTCCAGGAGAGACGTTGCCAATTACCAACTTCTATATCCGCCTATAACCACTTGTAGCCTCCTCAGAAAAACGCCACATGCAACGATCCAGCAGGCAGAGTGTGCAAGCTGGAGGCTCTATCAGTTCTGAGGACACTGAATAACTTTGCTTCAGTCTCCTCCCAAAGCCGACGGAGTTAGCTGACGGGCTAGGGCTGAGAGGTGCCCCTCGTTGAGTACGGTAGAGCAATGTCATGAAACCTAGACAGAACCAGTTTCACTATACGCGGCAGATCGAAAAGCTGCCTTCTACCGCACGAAAGATACGCCCCAAAGGATGGTTCCTCCGCTTCTGGTGTGCTGCACAAAGGGGCGATCGCGCACATCGCGCACTGCTAAACATGAACGCTGCCGGGACAGAGTAACGTCCCCAAAGGCAGCCCCTGCTCGAGACAAGGATCTCAAGGGGCTAGCTTAGCAAACCACCGCAATTGTCAGACCTCGAATTAGGCTGATGCATCTAGAGCTGTTCAAACATACCCTAACAATGATTGTCAGGAATCGTCAACAAAACAAAAAATATCGTTAGGTTTCCAAAAAGATCAGCCTCACCCATCAATGCCTAGAGGGAGGCGGGCGAGGCTGGAGACGCAGTTAGGAGGTATCTTGTCCATAAGATTACTCGCAGATTTCCAAATTGCGCTGCCTTTTAAGATGTTCTTAAGTTTGTAGTGCCAATTTGGCGAAAATCCTTCAATTTTCGTTTCAAAGAATACATATAGGACTTACGCAGTTGGACAATTTCTCGCGGGCTGCGCCCGCGAGAAATTGTCCAAAACCCAAAGAGCTTATCGCAAGTGCGTAAGTCCTGACATATTCGCGGTCTGCAAGTGCTGGCTGAAGAGGATCTGGCACCCTCAGCCTTTCAATCATGGCGGCAAAATGCCAGCTTTCTGAACCTATCGTCTGGCTGCATATCGCTGCGATTTGCTTGCAGGGAGCTAAACATTCCAGCGGGCATTTTACGGTCATTTTAGTAGAGAATGACTTGGAGCTTCCTCCATCACTTGCTTTACAAAAAGCGGAACGGACTTAATTTGAACTTCACGCAAAAATGACGAAGTATTTAACCTTAAAGACAATCAATTGTAAGTATTAGCACAAATCTATTCTTGCGCTGAGGATGCTGCCTTTTATTGCGTAAGCCGCCGCCGAGGGGAAAACTCTGACAGCGGCTTATGCATTTAAAGTCCTCTTAAGGGGACTCCTTGCATTGCTAGAGAGCGCTGCGGAGCCCAAAGGTGGCTCAAGTAGAAGGGCTGATCTTGGCGATCGCCTGGGAAGGCGGCATCACCACCTTCTTGGCCAGTCCTGTCGCGCGAAGCACCTGGATTGCCCACCAAGTCATGTCGATTTCCCACCAGCGCAGACCTGCCTTGGCCATGTTGGGGTAAGTGTGGTGGTTATTGTGCCAGCCTTCGCCATAGGCAAAAAGGGCAGCCCACCAGAGATTACGAGAGTTGTCGTCGGAGTCAAAGTTGCGATAGCCGAACATATGGGTGGCAGAGTTGATGAACCAAGTGCTGTGCCACACCAAAACCGTCCTGACAAAGATGCCGTACAGCACAAACTGCCAGCCGCCGAGGGCATACAGCACGGCTGCCAGAGGGATTTGCAAGAACAGGAAGTAGCGATCGAGGAACTGGTAATAGGGATCACGCGCCATGTCTGGGGCAAAGCGGCGATAGGCTTCTTTGTTAAAGAATTCTTCGCGGGGGAAGATCATCCACAGCAGGTGGCTCCACCAAAAGCCCAGGCTGGCGGCGTAGGGGTCTTTTTCTTCCTCTTCGGTGTGGGCATGGTGCAGGCGGTGGCTCGCAACCCAGAAGATAGGGCCGCCTTCTACAGCGAGAGCACCGATGGTGCCCAGGATGTATTCCAGCCATTTGGGAACCTGAAAGCTGCGGTGCGTCAGCAGGCGATGATAGCCCAAACAGATGCCAATGCTGGCGGTGAGCCAGTGCAAAAACAGCATGACCCCCAGGGCTGCCCAGGAGAAGTGGAATGGGGCAGTGAGCGCAAGAATGTGGTACACCCCAAAGAAAAAGACGTGTCCCCAACTCAACGGGGGTAGTTTGATACCCTTGAGCGTGGGGCTAAATGAAATCAATGACATAGATCATCCTTAGTGATGAGGCTTGCAGGCCTACTGGGCGATCGCAATATTTAGCTAATAAACAGGTTCCAGAAGAAAAAAGTCGGTCAAGCAGGAGGTTAAAAGATGTCCTGAACAAAAAGTACCGATGGCTTTTTAACTAGCTCGCTGGGGTGCATCCTGCCTTTTTGGTAAAGTTGTCGCTACAGTAGGGGTAATGCAAGTGCTACTTACATCCTGAGCTTAGCAGTAGTCAACCTTTCTGTGCAAGTTTCACTTGCATTTGTCTATGTCGGATCGACGCACCTCCAACCGCCAACGCCTGATTCAGGTTGCTGTGGATTTATTCATGACGCAAGGCGTAGCAGAAACCACGACGCGGCAAATTGCTGAGCAGGCTGGTGTCAATGAAGTGACGCTGTTTCGTCACTTTGGCAATAAACATGGACTGCTGCTGGCGGTGATGCAAGACAAAGAGGCCCTGAGCCGTTTGGGCATGGCCTTAGGCCAACAATCGACCCAAATGGGCAGCGCTTCGCAAGCCATCAAAGATTATGCCAATGTTCACCTACAGGCGCTAGAACAAATTCAGGAATTTGTGCGATCGCTCATTGGTGAAGCAGGGCACTATCCTGATGAAAACCGACGCGCGCTGGGACGGGGGTTGCTCCAGGCCAATCGCTACACGGCACAATACCTCGCAACAATCATGGAGCATGAGCAGCTACAAACCTGTCTGCCAACTGAAAAATTGGCTAGTCTTCTTAACAGTATGCTACTGGGCTACGCAGTCCTAGAATTTACCAGTGAATTTAATAATTTATGGCCGAGTCGAGAGAGTTTTATTGAAGCACTGGTGGAACTGTTTATGTACGGGGCGATCGCCCAACCGCCCACCGCATCCACCCCCCCGACCGCGCCGCCACCAGCCGCGCCGTCCAATGCCCCCACAAAGCGCCCATCCTCAGTCAATCTGACCCATCCCAGCGAAAAACCATAGCTTCAAAATCGTGGGGTTGGAGGAAGTGGAGTCATTTGTCAAAAAACCGCGTGATGGAGCGTCAAAGCCCTCAAGCCCCAATCCTTCATCACGCGAACTGGTTCTACCACAGACCCCGAACGGCGATCGGCGCAAAGCGCAATTCTCCCGATTCACGCTCGTTTTGATATGAAACGATCAAGATTCCCTGGGGATCAATTTCATAGCGCTGAGCGCCCTGCAACGCCGTCAGATAGCGAAACTCTTGATCCATCAAAAAGCTCTCGCAGGCGCGTTGGGTTGAGGCTAGAGGACTAATGCTCAATTGGCTCCCTATAGTTTGATAGCGGCCGGTGAACTGATTGCAGCCGCCAAACCCAGACAGGCGATCGCCCACAAACTCCGCCGTCAGCCGCACATCTTGCGACGGCACTCCCGGCTCAATCCCAGCCATCGACACGAGCCGCCAGCTCCCACTGAGGGGGGGTGCCTGCGCCACCTGCGGGCGGGCCACGCTGACCTGCGCCAGAGCAGGATGCGCGATGCCCACACTCGTCAGCCCCATCGCCAAGGCCGCTAACCCGCACGCCAATTTGGATGTCAACGCCGGTTTGTTAGTAGAGGTGTGACTAGATTTAGCGTTCATAAAGATGCCTCAAAATCCTTTCTAAACAGCAAATCTGCAAAAACAGCACCCAAGCATCATAAACGCTCTAGCTGCGGTTTTCTGGCTGGAACTAATTAGGCAGATTACGCGGTCTAAAGAAGGAAGACTACATTTTGGGAGATTCATCGAAACTTTACAAAGTGGGGTTTACGTGTGCCTTGCCCTGCAAAGCGTTGATTTCCAGGGATTGCAGGTCTCTGAGCAAAGCTATGTAACTGGGGGTGATTACAGAGAACGGGGGCGATCGCCCTCACCCTGCATTCAACCCAACATTCCGTGATACCCTTCTGTAAAGAATCGTAGCGACGGTTTTGCTGCGAATTTTTCGATTGTTTCGCCTGTAATCCCCGAAAAACCAGTCCCATCTGTCTTCAATTTTGTTCTTGGTCCTGAACAATCTGTCTCTGTCGGTGTGAGGTTGTTGTGATTCAAACGCTGAAATACACAGGCTTTTTGCAAGCCCTCGTCAAGCTGGGTTTCAAACTGGGCAAACGCTCCTGGTGGCTGACGGCAGTGCTGTGGCTAGTGGCGATCGCCCCTGCACGCGCCGAGCTTGACCTGCGCGTGTCGATCGAGCGCGACGTGCCCGCCGTGCAAATTGGCAGCAACACCGCCTCTGTTCTCAAAGATGGCTCCGGGCGGGTGCTGGGGCAACTCCCCCAGGGAACGTCGCTTATTGCCACGCCCGACACCGCAGGACTAAAAATCAACGACTGGCAACTCAGCGCCGTCTGGCTAGAGCCGCAAAACGGCGGATTTGTCTATGTTGACAACCCCAACGACAACACGCGCGGTCGCTACTATCGCGGGCGAGTGCTGGTAGTGCCTACCTCCTCTGGGCTAACCGCTGTAAATTATGTTGACCTGGAGGAATACCTCTACAGTGTGGTAGGCAGCGAAATGCCCGCAAGCTGGCATCTAGAAGCCCTGAAGGCCCAGGCCGTTGCTGCCCGCACCTATGCCCTCTATCAGCGGCAGACTAGTGGCAACACCGTCTTCGACCTAGGCAACACCACACGCTGGCAGGCCTATGGCGGCGCAGAAAAAGAAGCCAGCAGCACAATCGCTGCTGTGCGGGCAACCCGTGGGCAAGTGCTAACCTATAACGGACAACTTATAAACGCGGTTTATCACTCCTCCTCTGGCGGCCATACGGAAAACTCCGAGGACGTGTGGGTCAGTCCGCTGCCCTACCTACGCGGCGTGCCCGACTATGACCAAGCGGCTCCCGTGTTCCAGTGGACGGAAACCTTTACGGCTGAGCAGATGCGGCAGCGCATTACGGGCGTGGGCAATATCCTCCGGTTTGAACTGGTTCAGGCTTCGCCCAATCAGCGGTTGCGGCGGGTGCGCGTGGTGGGGGACTCAGGCAGCAGAGAGCTAACGGGCGATCAGATGCGACAGGCGCTGAATCTCCGCAGCACCCTGTTTACAATTCAACCCCAAGCAGGTCAGGTGGCCAGCGCTCAGGGCGCAGCGGCTCCCCTTAGCTTCCAGGTGACGGGGCGGGGCTTTGGGCATGGCATTGGCATGAGCCAGTATGGTGCGTTTGGCATGGCCTCCCAAGGCTCCAGCTATCGAGACATCGTGACGCATTACTATCGCGGGGCGATTCTGTCGCGCATTCGGGTGCAATAGCGTTGGCTGATTGCGTTCTGCCCAGGCGGTTCTGCTCGTAGCGGTTCTATCTACAGGGTTTATTTGGTTCTATCTACAGGGTCTATCTACAGGGTTTCTGCAAAATCCACCTGAAGATCGTGCCGCTGCGTCAGCACCATCGCAATGTCTTTTTCATAGTAGGCGGCCTCATTGATGAACACGGGAAATACGACCGTTTCGCCCGTGTAGAGCAGCGTTTCTCCAGTTAGTGAGAGAAATATGGGGTCCCCTGGGTTCAGGCTTTCATAATCCCGCCCTTGGAGGTGGGGATGAATCATCGCAGTGATCTGTCCTTCGGTATCTCTGGGATAGGGCATCGTGCCCAAATATTGATAAACCGTTAGCGGCTGCATGGTGACGGGTTGGGTGGTGACGGGTTGGGTGGTGACGGGTTGGGTGGTCACGGGTTGGGTGGTCACGGGCTGCACCTTGGGCAGTGGCTCGTCTCGATTTTGTTGGTTTAGCACATCCAGGATTTGTTGAACCAGCGCCTCGGTGCGCTGAAACAGGTCTGCCTGTAGCACGCCCTGAGCTACCGGGCCAACCTCCAGGCAAATACCAAACCGACCGAGCGATCGCAGCGCGTCTTGCTGTCGTCCTGAGTTGACCGAACTGTAAATCCGCAGGTCGGGCTGTTGGGCGCTGAGGGCTGCTGCCAGTCGCAGCTTGAACGGGTGATGATCATCCAGGATCAGTGTCATCCCCATGTTCGACGTGGTGCTGTGGATATCGAGAATGACATCGGCGGGTGTGGAGCCGGAGGGCCCAAAGCGACGGTTGATCTCCTGCGCCCGACGGACTTCATAATCGACGGGTTCTGGTAGTTCCAGATGGGCGCGATCGCAGCATCGGTTCATATCCTGATCGACATAGCGCACTCCAGCGGCGATCGCCTCCAGATTGCTCAGCAGCGTAATCGTCTCAAAACTGGGGCGCGAGATCAGTTGGGGAGCGTGTTGAAATCTCCGGATCAGGTAAATTCCCGTCAACTCGTTGCCATGTGTGCCGCCGACCAGCAGCACCCGCCGAATCTTATCCATATTTCTATAGCCTATCTCTATAACTTACCTTAGTGTCTTATCCATCTCCAACGGAGCTTACCCGCCTGCAATGAGAATGGGGTTGAATCGCGCTTTGCAGACGCAGCCCGCCAAAAACTCTTCAACTGCATCCGTTTTCTCTTAAATCGAGATGAGGCCAGAATAGCGCGAGAAGCTTGGGAATTGCCGCAGTCAAGATGCCTGGATGTCGCTACCTATGGCGATCGCACGGGAGGCTATACACCCACCCTCAGAAATGGGGGCTTTATATTCCTGTAGATAGAAAAGCCCGTCTCAAACCTATCACTAGGGGCGATCGCCCAACACTCCCTGTGGGAGATACCGATAACAGCTCATCGATTTATGCTGTGATACAGCAAGATTGAAACAGCGATTAAAGGTTATCACGCTGCCCCAAATTAATAGTTAAAAGGGCAATGTTTGGGTCGCCAATGTATCTCAATCTCGCGCTGATGATCTCTGAGTTGAGGTGCTAAACGTGCTGAGTTTTAATGCTTTGTTTTTAGTGGAACCTGCAGTTTCTGCTGCCCAGGAAGGTGCGGGCGCGTCTCTAGCTGCGGTATTTGTGATTGGCTTTTTGGCTGCGGCAGGTTTGGGGTCGATTGCTTGGTACAACTCTCGCCGTCCGACGGGCTGGGAAGATAAGGAACGTCCTGATATTGTGCCCGAAGTCGATCCGAATCCACACGTTTAAGTCAGGTGTGGACTCAGGAAATTGATTGAGGCAATTAGCAAAAACTGGGCTAAAGACTGGGCTTTGATTTGAAGTTTTTGGGTTTCTTTGCGTTTTCTTTGAGTCTTCTTTGAGGTTCTTGCTGGGGTTTTGAAAATAGGGCGATCGCCCTCGAAACCCTTCCCTCAAGACTGCTTGCAAATCTATTGGAGGACAATTCCATGTCAACGAACGAACGAGTCGAACGGGACACCTATGATCGCGGGATTATCCCCGCTGAAACTGCCGCCCGCAAAGAGCGAGAAGGCGAGAACTACAAGCAACCCCCGACTGCTGAAGGCGACATCGACACGGCTGCAGGCTATACAGTAGACAACGAGGGCCTGGTGAATAATTTCGCCGTTGAACCCGAAATGTATTACGAGGTGCCGGGTGACCTGAAGGCGAAGGAAGAGGCAGAGGAAGCCGCCCGCGCCGCCGAACTCGCCGAAATCAACGATACCGATGAAGACAGCAAGTTAACCGAAGATGGTGACAATCGCAGCAAGGGCGTTGGCGTGATCTAAATTCAGCCCAAAGGCTTGCTGAGCAAAGGTGGGAAGTGCTGCCTATGACGGGGCGCTTCCCTATTTGCTGAGTGCTGCTGGATGGAGGACAGACACGCTGGGATCGGGCGCTTCTATCCTGCCAAAGCGAGCGATCGGATAGAAGCGAAAGATGGCTCGACCGATGATGTTTTCAACGGGCAAAAAGCCCCAAACGTGGGAGTCGTTGCTGTTGTTGCGGTTGTCGCCCATGACAAAGACGTGGCCCGGCGGCACCGTTACGGCACGCATTTCATAGCCTGGTGGTTCGGCAATATAGGGTTCCGTCAGGGGTTTTCCGTCGATCCAGACTTTGCCCAAGTGAACCTGCACCGTTTGTCCGGGTTGACCAATCACCCGCTTGATGAACGCCTGATCGGTCGTGTAGCCCAACTGCTGAAGCTGGGTCGGCGGGTCGAAGACCACGATGTCGCCCTGCGCCGGAGGATGCAGCCGATAGGATACTTTTTCGACCACTAGGCGATCGCCCACTTGCAGCGTCGGCACCATCGAATCAGACGGGATATACCTCGGTTCTGCCACAAATAGCCGAATGACTAGCGCCAGAGCAAGGGCGATCGCCAAAACCAGCCCATTTTCTCGCTGGGTCTTCCAAAAGCTGGCGCTGCGCTGAGTTTCCAAGTCTGAGCGATCGCCCGCAGGCGCTTCGGATGGCTTTGGAGATGCAACCGTTGGGCTGGGTTCGATGGCGTTGGGCAGCGAGGCGTTTGATGCAGGGGGGTCACCGGGCGGAGTCGTCATGGGAAAACGCAGGCGGCTAAGAAGGGCGGTTAAAAGGCGTTCTAAAAGGCGTAAAACGATTCTGAGCGTACCTGGTCTAGTTTAGCCCCCAGCAGCACCGCCATGTCCTGAAGCTGGGCCGGGCGATCGCCCACCGCGCAAATTTCCACATCCACGCCTCGCCAGTCAAGGTGCATCTGGCTCAAGGTTTGGCGAATCTGGTCTGGACGGGTGGGTAAATAGCCAAATGTCGGCCACCGCTGCGAGAGCGATCGCCAATCGGCCTGGTAGGGCAAATAGTCTGGCGTTTCTGGATTTGCCTGCACCAGCCACACAGGTTGGTCAAAGCCCTGCTCATAGAGCCAGTCAATCTGACTTTTTAGGGGGGCAATCCCAGAGCCTTCAGCAATGTAGAGGCGCGGTCGGTCGGGAAGGTGCGCCAGCGTCATCAAGCCGTAGGGGCCGCGCAGGGCGATCGCCCCACCGATGGGTAAATCTTGTAAATAGGCGGAACTCCAGCCCACCCGCGACACGCACAATTCCACCTCTGGGCAGCGCGAGGGCGACGACGCGATGGAGTAAATCTTGGTGAACTGCTTGCCGTCTCGCTGAAATCGGGGCCAGACCGACTGCCCCGGCAAAAACCGGAAGGCTGGCTGATCCAGATGGAGGCGAATGGCCTGAATCGTTGGCGTAAGGGCGATCGACGACAGCACCGTACCGACGCAATCCATGGCCGGAAGGGGAGTCGGCGGCGGGGCGATCGCCAAACGAAGCGCAGGCCCGTGAACCTCCGCCTTCGGAGGCTGCGGCCGTTCTAAATGTTGCATCTTTACCTCGACCCGTGCATCGCGGGCATTGCAATGGGCAGCATCGGGCGGGCATTCTGACTTTGAGGCGGGTTCTGTGATGGGCCCTCAGACCCTCGTCGAACCGCTCATTCACAGCTGCGGCACAGCGCCGGATTTACACCGGACTTTCCCCACAGATACGGCCAAGCTACAGGGCGATCGCCCTTCGCATGGCAAACATCTGCTGCCTGGACTGATCCTCCAGACAACCCGAATTCGTCCCGAAATTGTAGCTCGGATCGGGTCAGGTCGTCGCAAGCTGAAAATTACGGAAAATTACGGATCGTTGCAACCCTGGCAGACCAGGGGCTGGGCTAGCGTCCCTGCCTACTTGGTCAACGGCTGCTTGCGAGTCGATCCGCTGAGTTGCCGCAGCCGCTTTGCGCCCAGCGTTGCGCCTTTGGCCCAGGGCACTTCATGCAGCAGCGTGTAGAAGCTAGGGATGATAAACAGCGTCAGCAGCGTCGCCAGCGACAGACCAGAAAACACGACAATGCCCAGCGGCCGCAGGAATTCTGACCCTTCGCCAATACCCAGCGCCAGCGGAAACATCCCCAGCACGGTGGTAATGGTGGTCATCAGGATGGGCTGGAGGCGCTGCGGTGCGGCTTGCAGCATGGCACTGCGGTGATCCAACCCTTGCTCTTCGCGGATTTGATTCGCCAGTTCTACCAAAATGATGGCGTTGTTGACCACAATGCCCACCAGCAGCACCGCGCCCACAATCACCGTCGCGCCGATCGCCGTTTGGGTCAGGAACAGGCCGAAAATGCCCCCTGCCAGCGCCAGGGGAACTGTCAGCATGATCACCAGCGGATCGACCAGCGAGTTGTATTGCACCGCCATCACCACAAACACCAGAAAGGCAGCCAGCCCCCCCAGCAGAATCAGGGATGAACGCACTTCCTGGGCGCTTTGGGCACTGGCGCTGGGCAGGCGGCTCACGCCTTCGGGCAGCGTCAATCCCGCCAAGATCGCGTCCGATTCGGCGATCGCATCGCTGAGGTTTGCGCCATCCACCAGGTTGCCTACGATTTGAACAATTTGCCGCTGGTTAATGCGCTGAATTTCTCCGGGCGCTTCGCCAGCCTCGATCCGTGCCACGTCGGCCAACCGCACAAGCTGTCTACCGCTCGTAAAGACGGGCAGTTGGGCAAGCTGGGTCGGGCGCTGGATGGCATTGTCGGCAAGCTGCACGCGGATATCCACTAGGCGATCGCCCCGCTGAAGTTGGGTCGGAACCGATCCGGTAATGGCGGTCTGAATCGTGTCACCAATGTCTTCGGTGGAAAGTCCCAACTGCGAAGCCCGCTCCCAGTCTGGGCGCACCTGGATTTCGGGCTGCGCCTGATCCGCATCAGGGCGATAGCGGGCCTGCCTGGCCTGCGAATCGAGCGCCGCCAGCACTTCGCGCCCCGCCTGCTGTAGGGCACGGGTATCGCTCCCCTGGAGCAGGATATCCACATCGGCCCCGCGCACAGGCGAGTTATTCACAATCAGCCCGCGCACCGATTCTGGACTCAGCCGCAGGCGCGTTCCCACCAAGTTCAGCCGATTCAGTTCGGCGGTCATCCGCTCAGTAAACTCAGCCACATTGGTTCCTGGCTTTAGGGTAATGGTGCTGGAGCCGCGCAGGGGATTGGCGTTGGTATTTGTGCCAAACAGCGACCCGCCTGCGGTGGAAAAGAGATACTCCACTTCGGGCTGTTGCAACAAAATTTGATCCGCTGCTGCCATCACCCGGCGATTGTCTTCCAGGGTTGTGCCGGGGGCAAACTGGGCGTTGAGCCGGGCCTGGCCCGTGTTAATGCGGGGCAGAATCTCCTGTGGCAACTGACCCGCCATCCAGAAGCTCGTGCCGCCAAACAGGGCGATCGCCAGCCCAATCACCACCAGCCGATGCCGCAGCACCCACGATAGCCCCCGCACATAGGTATGGGTCGCGTCGGCCAGTCGCGCTCGAAACGCCCGTAGCGGAGCCGAATCGCCCACCCGACTCGACCAGCGAACCGCCAGCAGCCGCGAGGTCAGCATGGGCACCACCGTCAGCGCCACGATCAGCGAAGCCGCCACCGCAAAGCTAATGGTGAGAATCAACTGGCTAAACAGCAGCGAAAAGAAACCGCCAATCAGCAAAAAGGGCAATACAGACACTAAGTTGGTGGTCGTAGACGCGACCAGCGCCGACTCTAGCTGCTGGCTGGCTAATTCCGCTTGCCGCAGGAGAAACGCCGTCGCGCTGACCCGTTTGCCTGTGCGTCCACGGGTCACATTTTCAACATCGCTGCTGGGGGCATAGTCGTTTCTACGGCTGTCATAAATCCCGTTGCCATTCCCATTCCCATTCCCATTCCCGTTGGCATCGCTATTTCCGCTTCCATTCCCGTTGCCATTGCCATGTCCATTGCTGGAACCGTGACCGTTGCCATGTCCATTGCCGTAACCGTAATCATGCCCGCCGCTGTTCGATTCATCCGGTATTTCCCCATCCTCGGTCGTGGAGTATTCAGCAGTCTCAATGCTGTTTACGGCGCGGCGACGCTTGGCGGCCTCTACGCCCTGCACGATGCTCTCCAGCATCACGATGGAGTTGTCCACCACAATGCCCACGCCCAGCGCCAGACCGCCTAGGCTAAACACGTTTAGCGTCAGCCCGAAAGTGCCCATGAGCAAAATCGCAATTAGCGTGGCCAGAGGAATGGCGAATACGATGATCAGGGTTTGGCGGAGTGAGCCTAGAAACAGAAGAACGGCGATCGCCGCCAGCAGCGCCCCAATCAGTCCCGACATGGCCACGTTGGAAATCGAGTTGCGAATAAACCGCGACTCGTCCAGCGTGGTGCGAACCGCCATGCCCGTTGGGAAGAGTCCCGCTTGCTCCAGTTCTGCTAGCCGCTGCTTTACGCCTTCTACCACCGACACCGTATTGGCATCGGGCTGCTTTTGAATGCTGACCTTGACCGCTGGATCACCGTTCAGCGTCACAAAAATCCGCTGTTCCTCAGTGCCATCCACCACCTGCGCCACATCTCGCAGGTAGACGCGCCGCGCTTCCGGAAAACTGCTGGTCGATGCCTCGCCGCCAGACGCGCTGCTGACCCCGTTTACAGGCAGCGACAGGTTCCGCAGTTCCTCTGCCGACTGGAACCGTCCGACGGTGCGGATCAGCACTTCCGCTTCCCCGCCTCGCAAGCGGCCACCCGATATGTCCTGATTGCGCCCCCGCAGCGCGTTGAGCAGATCGGTCAAGCCCACGCCTAGCGCTTGCAGACGATTGATGTCTACATTGACCTGCACCTCTTCGCGCACGCCGCCCGACACATCCACACTGGCCACCCCCGGCACCACCGACAGTTCCCGCGCCAGTTCTTCGTCGGCAAACACGCGCAGATCAACCGACTGGAGCGAATCGGATGTCAGCGCAAACTCATACACCGGAAGCTGGGACGGGTCAAACTTAAAAATTCGCGGCTCTTGAATCGTGTTGGGCAATCGGCTGCGGGCGCGGTTGAAGGAAGCCGTTGCGTCGTTTAAGGCGCGATCGATATTGCCCCCAGGACGAAAGTAGAGGTCTACGCTGACCTGTCCCTCCCGCGTCTGAGAATAGATCTGCTGCACACCATCGGTCGCCGAAAATGCCTGCTCCAGCGGCCGCGTAATCTCGTCTACCGCCACCTCTGGCGCAACCCCCGGCGCATCCACCCGCACCCCAATGCGCGGATAGGTAATCGACGGTAGCAAATCCACCGGCAGCCGCACCAGGAAGAAAACTCCCAAGACGATAGCCGTCAGGGTAAGCATGAGCGTGCCGATGTGGCGGCGGATGGAGAGGGTGCTGAGGGAGGTCATGGGTGAGGAGGGGGAGAGAGGGACGGGGTCGCAGGGGGAGGGGGGCTTGGTTGATTTTGGATTTTGGATTGCCAGTTGAGTAGCTTCCCAGTGGCTTTTCAGTGGCTTCTCGGTGGCTTTTCAGTGGCTTTTCAGTGGCTTCGGGGCTTCTATCTTGACGCGACCTCGGCCCGTCTAGCGTTCTGAGAGGATGCTTAACCGCACGGGCTGTCCGTCTTCTAGGGGGCGGCTGCTGCGGAGGACAAAGGATTCACCGGGCTGGAGGCCGGAGAGGATTTCGATGCGACCGTTAGCGCGATCGCCCACCTGCACGGGGCGAGCGACGGCTCTGGCTTCTGCACCATCGCCTTCCACCACAAACAGCACCGAGTCGTTGCCCTCGCCGCCTGCTTCCAGCGCCTCTTCGGGAATCACCACGCGGCCGGCTTGCCCCGCCTGAAATTGCACTCGTGCCAGCAGTCCGCTCCCCAGTCGGCGGCTGCCGGAGTTGGGAATCACCACCTCCACGGGCACCAGACGAGAGGCAGGGTCGGCGGCGGGAGAAATGCGGCTGACGCGGCCTGCAAAGGGTTCATCGGGAAAGGCATCCAGTCGGACTTCAACAGCCTGGCCGACCCGGAGTTGCCCCAGGTCAAGCTCCGATACTTGCACGGCCACCTTTAGGGCGCTGAAGTCGCCGACCCTCAGCACTTCGTTGCCCGGTTGCACCAGGTTGCCCGGCTCCGTTAGCCGCTCCAAGACAATGCCCGTGAGGGGCGCGGTCAGCAGGCTGAAGGTCTGGCGTTCGCGGGTTTCGGCGACGGTGGCCTGCTGCGCCTGGACGCGGCGCTGGGCTGCCACGACTGCCTGCTCGCGGGTGCGGATGCGCTCTTGGGCAGAGCGAAACACCTGTTCCGCCGAAAGAGCAGCGGTTTTTGCCTGGTCTGCCTGCTGCTGGGAAACGGCTCCCTCAGCGGCGAGCTTTTGCAGGCGATCGCTGTCCATCCGGGCCTGCTGAAGCTCGACTTCGGACTGGGCCGCCTGGGCGCGGGCATCGCTCACTTCTGCCTGAGCCTGGGCCACCTGCGATTCCAGGGCGGCCAGTTCTGCCCGATTTTGGCTGACGGCGGCAGACAGCAGCCGACTATCCAGCCGTCCCACTACTTCGCCCTCTCGCACCGAGTCGCCCACATCTACGCCCAACTCCAGGAGCCGCCCCTCTGCCTGCGATCGCAGCGATGCCTGCCGCACGGGTTGCGTCGTGCCGGTGTAGGTAGGCGCTTCCTGCAAGGCCCCAGAGCGGGCGATCGCCGTTTCCACCGAAGCCGGGCCGCCTTGCCCTGGGCCACCCGGCCCGCCGCCCGGTCGCCCGCCGCCGGGGCCGCCTGCCTGCCCTGGCTGGGCCTGCTGCGCCTGCGCCGTTTCCGAGGGAATGCGGCATCCGGCGATCGCCACTAGCCCCACCAGAGAACAGGCGAGAAACAGGGCAAGGTTTGAACCGCGAGGCGGACGACCGCCCTCCACAGGCTGACAATTCCAGAGAGACGAGAGAGAGCGCAGCATAAATATCAAGTTTGGGGACAATCAAGCTTGAGGACAGGACTTGAGGCAAAGTAGCTGGAGGCCGACAGCGAATCTGAATCTTCTAGAGACTTGAAAGACTTGAAAGGCTTGAGGGAGGCGCTTTGCCAAACAGGGGCGGCCAGGCGCGAAACCTTGGCGCAGAATTCCGGCTGGAGACTGCTACGGAAGTCAGCGACGAGTCAGGGTTGGCGGAAGACCAGCGCGGGGCGCGAATGGGGCGCGAATGGGGCGTGAAGTTGGCGAATCACGGGCGGCTTGCAGAAAAAGCCTGAGCCGTGCAAACCCGGCGCATCAAGAGGGCATGGGGTGCGGGCGATCGCCTTCCGGCAATCGTTACGCTTTGTAAACCTGGCCCTTACCATAGTATTAACTGCCTCATCACACCTGGGCAATCTACCTCTAGAGATATAGGAAGACCCGGAAACCCAGTCTGGGCGTGACTATTTTCCTATTGACCCGGAGCTTGCCCCAAACTCGCAGGTCTGTGGAACGAGGGCTTGGGCAGCGCGTTGCAGCGGCAACAGCAGGCACAGCGGCAGGTTGAAGCGGTTGAGGGCATAGGGCTGGTCGGCAGCCTCGCCGGGGCCGTGATAGTCGCTGCCGCCCGTTTTCAGCAGCGAATGGCGATCGCACAGGGCTGCCAGTCGCTCAATTTGACCAGGCGTATGGGACGGGTGATACACCTCCAGACCCATGAGTCCTGCATCCAGCAGCGCCGTCAGCGTCTCTTCTAGCGGCCCCCCACGAAACAGATAAGGATGCGCCCACACGGGCACTGCGCCGCACTCGCGCAGCAGACGCACGCCGTCCGTCGCCAAAAACTTTTCGTATTGCACATAGGCAGGGCCGTCGTCCCCCAGAAACCGCTCAAAGGCTTCGTGTGCTGTTTGTACATAGCCTGCATCCACCAGCGCTTTGGCGATGTGGGGCCGACCGGGAGCCATGCCCACACCCAGCTTCGGCATTTCAACCGAACAGCCCAAGGCCGCTAGCTTGTCGAGGATTTGCTGGGCGCGGCGTTTGCGGCCGGCGATGTGGTCTTGCAGCACGGGCGCAAGCTGGGCAGGGTTGGGATAAAAGCCCAGCAGGTGCAAAGAGCGATCGCCCCAAACGGTACTCAGTTCTACGCCAGGGACGATTTCGAGAGAATGGTCTAAAGCATGGTCTAAAGCCCACTGGCGGGCAGCGGCGATCGCCTCCTGCCAGCCCGCCAGCGTGTCGTGGTCGGTAATTGCCAGCGCCCGCACGCCCGCTGTCACGGCTGCCTGCACCAGTTCCGCTGGGGTCAGCGTTCCGTCGGAATAGGTGGTGTGGCAGTGCAGTTCCAGCATGGCGATTGGGCAGAAGGACTCCCGTGGCTTAGCTCAGCACCCAGTTCACCAGCGTCCGCACTGCGAAGCCTGTGCCGCCCGCATTGTTATAGCCACTGTCTTTGTCGATCCACACGGGGCCGGCCACGTCCAGATGCGCCCAGGGCGTATCTTTCACAAACTGCTTCAGGAAGAGCGCCGCCGTGATCGCGCCGCCTGCGCGTGGGCCCGTGTTTTTCATGTCGGCCACCACCGACTTCATGCCGTCGAAGTATTTTTCCTCCAGCGGCATCCGCCAGAACTTTTCGCCTGCGGGTTCTGCCGCCGCCAGGATGGATGCCGCCAGTTCGTCACTAGGACTCCACAGGCCGGCCATGTCTTCGCCCAGCGCCACAATACACGCGCCTGTCAGCGTCGCCAGATCGACGATCGCATCCACGCCCAGCTTTTCGGCAAACACCAGCGCATCCGCCAGCGTCAGCCGTCCTTCGGCATCGGTGTTGTTGATTTCAATCGTCTTGCCATTGGAGGCGGTGAGGATATCGCCGGGGTGCATCGCGTGGCCGCTGATCATGTTTTCTGTCACCGCGCTGATAAAGTGGACTTCCACATCCGGCTGAATCTGGGCGATTGCCTTGGCCGCGCCAAAGGTAGCCGCCGCGCCACCCATATCGGTCTTCATCATTTCGATGCCGCTGCCTGCGCCCTTGATGTTTAGCCCGCCGCTGTCAAAGGTGAGTCCTTTGCCAACGATGGCCAGCTTCTTGCGGGGCGTGCCTGCGGGCCGGTAGGTCATGTGGATAAACTTGGGCGGCAGATCAGACGCTTTGGCCACGCCCAAAAACGCGCCCATGCCCAGTTTTTCGCATTCGGCCTGCTCCAGAATTTCGATCTCCAGCCCATATTCGCGGGCGATCGCCTCTGCCGTTTCCGCCATCGTAATCGGCGTGACGATATTGGCCGGAGCGCTCACCAGTTCCCGCGCCAGGATTACGCCCAGTGAAATCTGGCGGGCCCGGGTCAGCGCAGCGTCCTGCCCTTCTAGCCCCAGCAGGTCTACTCGCTCTAGCGGGGGCGCTTTTTTGTCATCCTCGCCCGATTTGAAGCGGCTATCCTGATGCAGGGTGAGTTCAATTCCTTCGGCGATCGCCTGTGCCGTTGCGCGGGCATCCTGATTCCACAGCGGCAGACTCAGGCCCAGCGTCTTTGCCTTTTCGCGCTTGGCTAGCCGCGCTACCGCCGCCGCCGCCCGCCGCAGCCCGTCCAGCGTCAGAGTCTCGGCCTTGCCCAGCCCCACCACGCCAACTTTTCGCACCGGACTGTTTGACCCGACGCGGGCTGCCGCGCTGCTCTCTGGCTTGCCCTTAAACTCGACCTCGGCAATGAGTTCTTGCAGCGTACCCGCCAGTTTTTCGTCCAGCGCTGCCAGGTCGCCGCCCAGGTCTATGCCGTCTTCAAACAGACCCACCACCAGCAGATCGCCTGACCATTCCAGCAGTGACGTATTAATCCCTCGCAGCTCCATCGTGTCCTACTTTTCTAGTTGTTCTAGAGTGTTCTAAGATTTCTCTCCAGTATTGCGTAATTTGCAGACGGTGGCTCAGGGAATTGGGATGTGAGGTCACAGAGTCATGCAGGAACCGCAACCCGCCCCGCATCGCAACACGTCATCAGCCCCCCACTCTCACGGTTGCCAAAATCGTCTGGGCGACCTGCTTGCTGTTCCAATAGCTGCCGTGGGCGCTGCCGCCGTTTGCCAGGGAGAGGAAGGTGCTTTTGAAAGGACTGGCGACCCACTCCATTGGGCCGCCGCCGCTGGTTAGCACATCTTGAATGTTCAAGTAGTCTGCTTTTGCCCCCTGGGGTGCGAGCAGTTGCGGGATCACGGTAGCCAGCGGATAGGCAATCGGGTCGCCAGGGTGGGCGTAGTTTTTCCAGGGGAGGGGACGCTGGCGCTGCTGATAGAGCGCAGCCAGAAACTTCTCCAGTCCTAGCGTGATGTCGTGGGTAAATACGGTTCGCGTTTCCTGAATCGTGAGCGTTGCAGGGGCCATCTCCTCGCGCTTGAGGTTGATCAGGTTGGCCAGGGCAATGGGGGAACCCATCGTGTGGATGCTGGCGATGGGAATGCCGTCGGCCAGGTTGGGTTCTACGCCAAAGAGCGCACTGCGAATGGTTTGTACGTCTTGGTAGCCAGGGATTTTGGGGTCATCCCAGCGGCCGGCGAAGAGAATGTCGAACAGGATGACCGTGCCCCAACTGTGGGTGACGAGGTGGAGGCGATCGCCCGTCTGTCGATTGGCCAGAAATTGCAGCGATTGGGCCAGCAGCAGCTTGGCCACTTCTGAGCCGATGTAGCGGCTGATGTAGAGGGCCGCGTCGCCCATGAAGGGAATAATCCGCGTTTCGCGGAAGTCTCGGAACCAGAATTTCGACCAGTCGGGCGATCGCGCAAACAGGTCTTTTAGCTCGGCCTCCGCCTGCTTCATCAGGCTATACCATTGCAACTCCTGCATTTTGAGCGTGAGGGGACTGGCAGCCGCCTGGTTGAGCCGGGTGATCTGGTGAATCAGGGGTTCCGCGTAGTTGGCGCTGTCTGCATCGGCCCGCTGGGGGCGAACGTTCACGCCATGCACAAACAGCAGATAGTCGGTGGCCATGGGGCAAGCCTCCCGCCCAAGAACGCTCCCAACCTAGCACAGCCGCTTTGCAGCGTTGCTGAATATTGCAAAGGATTCACAGAGCTTGCAGCGCAGGTCGAAAGTTGGGATTAGTCGATTTTAGACTTTGAATTTTAGATTTTGGATTTGCGATTTTGGGGTGCGAATCTAGCGTCTGCGGGGCTTCCAGACATTGTTGCCTAGTTTCGCTCAGAAGCATGAATCTCAGGCTTGGGCGGGGAGCGTTGCTATAAACTGCTGAATCTGGGCCCAGACGCGCTCGATCAGTTCTGGATCTTCGGTGTCGAACCAGTGGATGGACGGATCAGCGCGAAACCAGGTGCGCTGGCGTTTGGCAAACTGGCGCGTGTGCAGGGCGGTGAGGGCGATCGCCTCCGCCAGCGACACCTCACCCGCCAAATATTGCCGCATTTCCCGATAGCCCAGCGTATCCAGCAGCGGCAACTCCGCGCCGTATTTCGCCACTAGACCCGCCACTTCGTCTACAAAGCCCTGGTTCACCATCTGCACGGTACGTTTTTGGATGCGCTGCATCAGCGGGTCGGGATCGCCCTTGGCTGCGGGAGCCAGACAGTCCAGCCCGATTTGTAAAATGGGGTAGGCGGGCGGCTGTTCGCCCTGCTGCGCCGACATGGGGCGACCCGTGACATAAAACACTTCGAGCGATCGCAGCGTCCGTACCTGATCATGGGGGTGAATCTTATGGGCAGATGCTGGGTCTACCTGCTTCAGCAGGTCGTAGCAGAAGGGCTGCCCCAGATCGGTCAACTGCGATCGCAAATCTGGCTGGGGAGCCACCTGGGGAATGCGGAGTCCCCGTGTGATGGCGCGGATGTAGAGGCCCGTGCCGCCCACCAGGAAGGGGGTTGAGGCGGTGGGGGCAGGTTCTCCAGCGCTCTGAATCTCTGACACGCTGATGGTTTCTTGCCCGCGATGGCAGGCTTCAATCAACTCGGTGGCTTGCTGCTGATACTCGGCGACCGTGAGCGTTTGCGTGGGGTCACAAATATCTAATAAATAGTGCGGAACTTGCTGCTGTTCTTGAGAAGAAGGTTTTGCAGTGCCGATATCAAATTCGCGATACACTTGGCGGGAGTCGGCGTTGAGAATCGCGCCGTTGAGCCGAGGCGCTAGATTTAGTGCCAGACCCGACTTTCCGGTGGCTGTGGGCCCACAGATTACGATTAAAATGGGGAAAGATGGGTTTAGTACAGGGGTATTATAATGCAAGGTGGGAAGTTGGCAATGCAGCAGGCTGGAAATGAATGATGGTGAACCTTCTGGCTAGATTTGGAGAGTGATTTCGATGGTGTAATGGCGACTAGGGCGATCGCCCCTCAGCCATCTCAGCCACAGGGGTCTGAAGCACTGTTCAATTCAGACAAATCGCAGACAACACTAAGAACACCCAAAGAAGCCTCGAAGAAGCCTCAAAAAGGAAATCTGGATTGCCAAGTCAAATCTTGCTCCTGTCGCCCCTAGAAGCGCATCTAAGCCTTTTGTGCTATAATTTTGGATAGATTTGGTGTTTCCGTATCTGGTTGAGCTTTTAAGTCAATTTATTGGGCGATCGCCACAGACAGGCAATCCCTATTTTAGTCCAGCGCGTCTTAGACTCGTTCACCAAAAGCAGCACACCCACCCAATCCACAGATCATCAGTAAACCATTAGGCAGCCATCAGGAAACCATCAGGAAGCCCGCTCGGTTTAGTCCGCACCTACTCAATCTATAAATTCTCTCTAGAAATTCTTTCTAGGTTTCTCTATTAAGTTAACGTTTGGAGCGCTTCATCCATGACGACCAACTACGATGCCGAACAAATTCAAGTCCTGGAGGGCTTGGAAGCCGTTCGCAAGCGTCCGGGGATGTATATTGGCAGCACAGGGCCGCGAGGGCTGCATCACCTGGTCTACGAGGTGGTTGACAACTCGGTAGACGAAGCGCTAGCTGGCTATTGCAAACATATCCAGGTCACCCTCAACGCAGATGGATCAGTCACGGTAACTGACGACGGTCGGGGCATTCCTACAGGCATTCACCCGCGCACGGGCAAATCGGCCCTGGAGACGGTGCTGACGATTCTGCACGCGGGCGGCAAGTTTGGTCAGGGCGGCTATAAAGTGTCGGGTGGTCTGCACGGCGTGGGCATTTCGGTGGTCAATGCGCTGTCGGAATGGGTGGAGGTCACGGTCTGGCGCGACAAGAAAGTGCATAAGATGCGCTTTGAGCGGGGTCTCACCAAAGGCGAGATGGACATTCAGCCCTATAAAGAGAACCGCACGGGCACGTCTGTCACCTTTATGCCCGATATTGCAATCTTTACCACGGGCATCGAGTTTGACTACAACACGCTGGCAGGTCGTCTGCGGGAGCTGGCGTATCTGAATGCGGGCGTAGAAATTACCTTCACCGACAATCGCCTAGAACTGCTGAAAAGCGACGAGCCGCGAGTCGAAACCTACCACTATGCGGGCGGTATTCGGGAATACGTGGAGTATATGAACCACGAAAAGCAGCCGCTCCACGAAGAGATTATCTACGTGCAGGGTGAGCGCAACAACGTAGAAGTGGAGGTGGCGCTGCAATGGTGCGTGGATGCGTATTCCGATAACCTGCTAGGCTTTGCTAACAATATCCGCACGGTAGACGGCGGGACACACCTAGAGGGGCTAAAGGCAGTGCTAACACGGACGATGAATGCGATCGCCCGCAAGCGCAACAAGCTGAAAGAATCCGACTCTAATCTGGCGGGTGAAAATGTCCGCGAGGGCTTGACGGCCGTGATCTCCGTCAAAGTGCCTGACCCTGAGTTTGAAGGACAGACAAAAACCAAGCTGGGCAATACCGAAGTGCGCGGCATTGTGGATACGCTGGTGGGCGAGGCCCTGAGCGAATACCTCGACTTTCGCCCCAACGTAGCCGACGCGATTCTCGAAAAAGCAATCCAGGCCTTCAACGCGGCAGAGGCAGCGCGGCGGGCACGGGAACTAGTGCGCCGCAAGTCGGTGCTGGAATCTTCTACCTTGCCGGGTAAGTTAGCAGACTGTAGCTCTCGCGACCCGGGCGAGTCAGAAATTTTCATTGTGGAAGGCGACTCGGCGGGCGGCTCAGCCAAGCAAGGGCGCGATCGCCGCTTTCAGGCCATCCTGCCGCTGCGGGGCAAGATCCTCAACATTGAAAAAACAGACGATGCCAAGATTTACAAAAACACGGAGATTCAGGCGCTGATCACGGCGCTGGGTCTAGGCATCAAGGGCGAAGAGTTTGACGCATCGCAACTGCGCTATCACCGCATCATCATCATGACGGACGCAGATGTGGACGGCGCACACATCCGCACCCTGCTGCTCACGTTTTTCTATCGCTATCAGCGGTCGATGGTGGATCAGGGCTATGTCTACATCGCCTGCCCGCCGCTCTACAAGATCGAGCGCGGCCGCAACCACTACTACTGCTACAGCGATCGCGAACGGGATCAGCTCATCGCCAGCTTCCCCGAAAACGCCAAAGTGGAAACTCAGCGCTTCAAAGGTCTGGGCGAAATGATGCCGCAGCAGCTTTGGGACACCACCATGAACCCCGACAGCCGGACGCTCAAGCGCGTAGAAATTGAAGATGCTGCCGAAGCCGACCGCATCTTTACCGTGCTAATGGGCGATCGCGTGGCCCCTCGTCGCGAGTTCATTGAAACCTACGGCCCGAAGCTCAACCTGACCGACCTGGATATTTAGGTTTTTTGGATACTTAAGGTTTTTTGGATACTTAGGGTTTTGGCTTGCAGCTTATCTTTGGTGCTGTAGGGGCGACTCAGCACAGAGGTGGTCATTAGCTAATTCCTTGTAAACGGTTCTCACTCCGTCTTGCCATGCTGTGGATGCTGTCGTTTCGTCAAAATCTGAATAGCCTTCCCCAGCCAAGCTAGTTTTCACTCCGTCTTGCCATGCTGTGGATGCTGTCAGAAGTGGAGAAACGTCGCAATGGCTGGTGTTTGAGAAGGCTGGTTTTAGACTGGATGCTTCCTCTTATCAGCGGTCTGGCGCTTTGTCAGGGCTATCGGGCCGCAGGCGAAACTGCGCCAATTCTGATGATTACTGTATTATTGTCGGCTATACGACGGCTGATGAAGTGTTTGGTCTAGGTGCAGCAGCCAATCCATAGCAAGAACCAAAACCAGCAAGCACTAAAACCAATTCAAGCACTAAAACCAGTATGGGCGGTACTGGACTCGAACCAGTGACATCCTGCTTGTAAGGCAGGCGCTCTACCAACTGAGCTAACCGCCCGACGAAAGCATTGCAACCTAGCATTGCTTCACCGACCCCAAGAGTTGATTATAGCAGAATTCGCAACACCTGCTAGGATTCATAACAGTATTTCTGTTCTGCAATTCTGGCAAGCGCCATGCCGTCGGGCCGTACACACGATCGCATTACCCTCTGGACCCTGCCTGTGGTGGGCGGGCTGGCGCTGGGGCTGACGCGCAGCAGCAGCCTGACGCTGATTTTGTGTGCGGGTTTTTTGGCAGGCGGGCTGCTGTTTGGGCCCGATTTGGATATTCACTCGGTACAGTTCAAGCGGTGGGGCTGGTTTCGGTGGATTTGGATTCCCTACCGGGGCAGCCTAAAGCATCGCTCGCCCCTCTCGCACGCGCCCATCACTGGAACCGTAGTGCGGATTCTGTATCTACTGGCATGGGTAGGAGCGGCCAGCTTTTTCGGACTAGCGCTGCTGAATCAAATCTGGCAGCTTGGCTGGACGTGGGGCGACATTGGTGGCGTGATGGGGCGATCGCTCCAAACACACGCCTGGGCCTGGCTGACGTTTTGCGGCGGGCTGGAGTTGGGAGCGCTGAGCCACTACGCCGCCGACTATTTCGTGTCCAGCAGCAAGCGGTTCAAGACGCAGGGCTGGCGGGCGTTTTTGCCCAAGACACCGAAATCTAAGAAATCGAAACAACGTACGACTCGTTCCCGAAAACGGCGATCCTGAGGTTATGGCTTTGTCCAGCTTATGGCTTTGTCAGCTTATGGCTTTGCCAGCTTATGGCTTTGCCCGGAGCAGCTTGCGATAAGCCGCCACATGTAGGTGAGCAGAGCGCTCCCAGGTATAGTGCTGGAGAATGGGCTGACTGGCCTGGACGAGGCGCTGAGCAACGGCGGGTTGGCTGAGTTCTAGCATCCCCTGGGCGATCGCCCCCACATCCTCTGGGTCAACCAGCACCGCCTGTCCGGTGGTGAGAAATTCGGTAAAGGGCGGACGGTTTGCCGTGAGGACGGGCAGCCCAGCGGCGATCGCCTCCAGCACGACTAAACCCCAACCTTCTTTGGTGGAAGGAAACACAAACGCATTGGCGCTGCGGTAGAGGGCGGGTAGGTCTGCATCTGAAACCACACCGGGCAAGACGAGCGATCGCCCAATTTCGATTTCCAACGCCTGCACCCGCGCAAAGAACTCATCTCGATAGGACTGATAGTCAAACAGTGTCGCACCGCCCGCAATCACGAGTTGCGCTTGGGGCTGATCAGATAAAACCTGAGCAAAGGCCTTGAGTAAGAGAATAGAATTCTTGCGGGGTTCGATGCCGCCGACGGTTAGGTAGATGGGGGAGCCGTATAGCCCAAAGGTTTGCTGGATCTGAGCTTGGCGAACCGTGGAAACGGGAGAAAAGCGATCGCCCTTCACGCCATTGATCACGCGATCGGGACGGATCTGATACTGTTGCTGAACCGCTTGCTGCCAATGCTGGCTGACGCAGAGACACAGATCAGGACGGTCAATGGAGCGATCCTGACATTCCCGCAGGTATGGACTGTTGTATGCCTCGACATGGTGAACAGTTCGCACGACGGAGGGAATCTTGCTCTGATCTCGCAGGAGAATGAGCGCATTTGCAGTGATGCAGTCCTGGGCGTGATAGATGTCATACGAACCATCCTGAAGAGGGTCATTGTCCAAAAAAATCACAACTTCTTGAATGCGCTGGCGAATTAAGTCATCCACGCCTCCTTGCACAGGCAGAGCAGGAATCAGATGATATGAACAGGATAGATCTCGACCAAACCCTTGACCCTCTTTATCCAGCGCGTAGACACAGACGATATGCCCCTGCTGATGCAGCGCCTCTGCCAGTTCCAGCGTGTGGATAACGCTGCCTCTGGGGCGAGTGGAATAGGTGAACAGGGCAATTCGCAGGGGGCGATCGGGGTGAATCATGGAGGCGAGAATCCGGTGAGGGGCTGCTGGGCAAAATCCCAGAAAGTAACGGATTCTCCCTGAGAACGCAGAACGAGTTGCGTCATGGGCTGAATTTCGCCAATGATTTGACACGCTAGATGGCGATCGCCAAACTGCCGCTGCACGGTTTCGACTTGCTCCGGCCGCACGCTGAGTAAGAATCCGTAGCTAGGAAAGCACGTCAGCCACCAGTCCAGCGCAATGTTACGCGGCGGCACAATGGCATCCAGGTCGATTGCCGCGCCGCAGCCGGAGGTTTCCAGCAGCATTAGCGCAGTGCCGATCACGCCGCCGTTGCTGATGTCTTTGGCCGTGTCGCAGAGGCCCGCTTCGGCAAGCTGGGGCAGCAGTTCCAGATCGGCGCGGAGGCGGGCGGGGTCGGCATCGGTGCTGGCGTTCCAGAAGGGATGGCGGGGATGGGCTTTGCCGCGCTGATCCACGACCATCAAGAGGCGATCGCCCGGTGTTGCCGAAAAGCTGGTTAGCAGGGCGTGCGATCGCCCCAAAATCGCCACGCCTAGCGCGTTGTAAACACTGTGGCAGTTGGTGTGCCCGCCGACGATGGGAACCTGATACGCGGCGGCGGCCGCCTTCATGCCGTCGATCAGCGGCTGGCTGCGCTCGGCAGACTGGCTCCAGAGCATGTCCACCACGGCGATCGGGCGGCCGCCCATTGAGTACACATCGCTGACGTTTACCATAACCGCAGACCAGCCCGCAAACCAGGGGTCGTTTTCCACGAAAAACGGCATCATGCCCTCTGCCGCGAGCAGCAGATAGCCGTCGCCATCGGGAATGGCGGCGCAGTCGTCACCCAGGAGAATATGGGGCGCATCCAGACGAAACGAATGGGCGATCGCCTGGATGTCTTGCTTGTGCAAAATGCCCAGGGATTCTCTCAGCTTTTTCACTCGCGTTTGAAACTGTCCTGTTGGGAACTGTCCTGCCTCGCTCACGCGCCTAGCTCGCCCGCTCGTACTGCACCGTGCTGTAGAGATTGTAGGGCATTGCAGGCCGCACCTCGGTTCCGGCCGGGTAATGGTGCAAATCAGCCTCCATGAGATGATGGGGGCGATCGCACAGGGTCAGTTCCTCCAGGGTTTTCCAGTGCAACCGCTGAAAGAAGCGCACGTTTTGCAGTTGCACCGTCGCCAAAAACCGTTGGCAGCCCCAAGTGTTGGCGGTGGTGACAGCTTTGTAAATCAGCCCTTTGCCAATCTGCCAGCCGCGCCGATAGTCGGGATGTGTGCCCAGTCGTCCGCCATACCACAGCCCCGGTTCGGGTTCGTAGATGCGGACAATGCCGACGACCTGATCCGTTTCATTTTCAATCGCAATGATGGGATAGGCGATATTGTCAATACTATCTACGTCGCTATCTTGAAACAAGCCCTGCTCTGTGCAAAAGATCATGCGGCGCAGGTTGAAATATTCGTTCACTTCCTGGGGCGATCGCGCCAGTTCAAAGTGATATCGCTTACCGTCCATACTGCGTTCCTGGAGATGTGATTTTGGGTTTTGGATTTTGGGTTTTGGGTTTTGGATGTTGGGCGTCGTTTGATGTGTGAGTGCTGTTTACTCGAAGGGGGTTACTCGACGGTGAACAGGTGGTTACTCGAAGGTGGACAGTGCTGAGCAAGCGCCACACTTTCCACATCCGGCCTTCATGTCGCGGGAGGACAATCCGGCTTGCCGCAGCAGTGCGCCGACCTGCTGATAGACTGCCATCATGAATTCGCTGCTCGGTGCAGGATGTTGGGCCAGCGGCGTTCCGGTAATCGGCACAAACGGCACAACGAACGGATATACGCCAAGCTGAATAAGGCGATCGCACCCCTGCACCAACGCTTCTACGGTGTCGCCCAGTCCTGCCAGCAGATAGGTGCTGACCTGCCCTCGACCAAACACCTGAATCGCTGCTTCAAACGCCCGGAAGTAATAGTCCACGGGCACGTCTGCTTTTCCGGGCATAATGCGGGCGCGAACCTCCGGCGTAATCGCCTCCAGGTGCATTCCCAGGCTGTCTACGCCCGCTGCGTGCAGCTTGGCAAACCAGGCAAAGTCGTCTGGCGGTTCGCACTGGGCTTGAATCGGCAAATCCACCCGCTGCTTTACCGCCCGCGCACACTCTGCCAGGTACGCCGCGCCGCGATCGCCCGTGTTGGGGGTTCCCGTTGTCATCACCATGTGCTTTACGCTATCCAACTGCACGGCCGCTTCGGCCACTTCAGCAAGCTGGGCGGGCGTTTTGCGGGCGATGGTGCGGCCAGCCTCTAGCGACTTTTCAATGGCGCAAAACTGGCAAACGGTGGAGTCGTCTCGATAGCGGCGACAGGTTTGCAGCACCGTCGTCGCCAACACGTCGTGACTGTGCAGCAAGGCAATTTTCCAGTAGGGAATGCCGTCGGCGGTGGATAGCCCATAAAACTTGGGCTGTTGGGGAAAATGCAGCGGGGCGATCGCCTCGCCATCCACGCGCAGCAGGGGCAAGTCGGCGGGGTCGTCCAGAGACACAGAGAAGGGCGATCGCGCCGCCGTGTCCGTAAACACAGGCACCATTACGGTCGTGCCGTCCACCGTCACCGCCTTGTGATCCGACGGGCCCGCGCCGCCCCTGCGCCCCGATGCCCCCACGCGGTCTTCAACCAGCTTCAGACCCTGAGACTGAAGCGCCGTAATCAACTGCTGTTTGTTCATGAATCCTATGGTTCGTCGTGAAAGAGCCAGCCTCAGCAGACAGCAGATCGGGCAGCGCCGATGCCGCGCCGTGATTATCCTGCATGACTGACCAGGCGCTGGCGTTGAGATGGAGCCGCAACAGGTCGGGGCGAGCATAATGGCCCACCGAGTCCATCATTCGCTTGCGCTTGGTGATGAGGGAGAAGTCTAAATCGGCGATCGCCATTCCTTCGCCTTCGGTAATTGGCGGGCACAGCGGTACACCTTCGGGACTGATAATTGCCGTGTAGCAGCCGCCCATCAGCACCTTTTGCAGCTTTTCGTCGGGCGTGATTTGGGCGATTTGCTCCGGCGACAGCCAGCCCGTTGCGTTCACCACAAAGCAGCCCGCCTCCAGCGCATGGTGGCGAATCGTGACCTCCATCTGCTCAGCAAAGAGCTGCCCCACCATCGAGCCGGGAAACTGGGCACAGTGGATCTGCTCGTGCTGCGCCATCAGAGCATACCGCGCCAGGGGATTGTAATGCTCCCAGCAGGCCAGCGCCCCTAGGCGACCCACTGCCGTCTCTAGCACGGTCAGCCCTGCGCCGTCGCCCTGCCCCCACACCATCCGCTCGTGATAGGTCGGCGTAATCTTGCGCCGCTTCAGCAGCAAGGTTCCGTCTGCATCAAACACCAACTGTGTGTTGTACAGCGAACCGCCGTCGCGCTCGTTGACCCCCAGCACCACCACGATGCCGTAGGAGCGGGCAGCCCGACTAACGGCATCCGTGACTGGGCCGGGCACGAGGACTGCCTCTTCGTATAGCCGCATGTGTTCCTTGCCCATCAGTACGGGCGGCTGCACAAAGGAAAAGTAGGGGTAATACGGAACGAAGGTTTCAGGAAAAACAACCAGTTGGGCCCCCGCCTGAGCGGCCTGGGCGATCGCCTGCAACACCTTCTCGGTTGTGCCTTCCCGACTGAATAAAACCGGACTGATTTGAACCGCTGCCGCTCGAACCGTGCGGGAATATTCCATCACTGTTCACCTCGTTTAATTGCTGCAAGAAGGCAGGAGCGCTGCACAATACTCAATCAGCGCTACGGAACGTCCCACATGGAAACCCGGCGCACCTAGGCAATGCTCTGCGCCGCTTCTGAAACCGATCGGCAAACCCTGCTGCGGACGGCGTGGGTGCAAACTCAAACTCCAGGCAGGGACTCCAGGCAAGGAATCGCCCGCAAAAAACTAGGAGCATCCGGGCGATCGCCCCCCTCACCCATCCACAGCCGAAAGCTGCCGGAAGATGAAACGCCGCCTTGAGGGCGATCGCCCCAAAGCAGCCATTCTGGTTCCCGCTTGCCCCCCTTTGAGAAGAGGGAACCAGAAAGCTTGAAGAAGTCTGCGGAAGCTTAGAGGTCAGGCGTTAGACAGCGGGCGACCTTAAGTTACCCAATCCGACCCGGCCCCTTAACCTCTGATGCTGAATCCTCCCGAAACCTAGAGCGTCCAGGTGTCCAGAATAAACGCGCCGTCCTTGCGGTGCAGCAAGATCAAGTCCAGCACGTCGAGCGGGCTGATGGGGCGAATGCCGGGAATCAGCGACGGCTCGCCGTGTCCGTAGAGCGCCTGGAGGGCAAAGCGGCAGGCGTAGACTTTACCGCCTTCGGCCATAAACTTGCTGAGCTGGTTGTTGAAATTTTGATGACCAGGAAACGCTTCATCGCCAATCTTGGGAAAGCCGCGCTGTATGCCCAGCGTTACGCCCGGCCCATAGAGCAGCACGGAGGTTTCAAACCCTTTCCGCAATAGCCGCAGCGCTTGCAGCAGGTTCACCAAGCCAATCGAGCCTTCAAAGGCGACCGTGTGGAAGGTGATGAGCGCTTTCTCCCCCGGATCAGCCTTGACATCGGGAAATACTTTTTCCTCAAAATCAACAAAATAGTCCCCCGGCTGATGGGCAGGTGTTGTCACTTCGGGCATACGTTCCTCCTTAGAAAACGGTGAAAGACTGAAAACGGTGAAAGCTTAACGGTGAAAGCTTGACAATGACTGACGATGCTCGTGTGCGGCGCAACTTGAGATGTGTGGGAGAGGGGTGTGACGCAATCTACAATCCTCAAATGCTCATGAATGCTCAGGTGACGCTCAGGTAAAGTCTGGGACGCAGTTGAATGACCCGTTGCAGCGCAGAAAAACGATGCAGGAAAAACCATGAAGAATCCATACTCGCCGGATGCACAGGAACCCAATGGCGATCACCCCACAGTTGAGCAATGGACTCAGAGCCTTGCTAACACAACCGGGCACTTGACTTGCAACGTTACGAGGTTTCGGCGAGGATAGTTTGTATCTCTTCATACAAAGCATCCAGGACTATCCATACAGGTAGCACAGAAAATTTTACTACCAGACTTTATTTCTTTTTTCACCAGCACCTATCGATTTAGATAGGTGAGTTAGACAGGTGAGCAGGAATGCAGAGCCTCCTCCCTGCTCCTAAATTTAGGAGCTTATGAGCCAAAGGCGGCCACGTTCATATAGCTGGGGGGACTGGCTTGCGTCATCTTGTAGCGAGAGAGAATGTGTTCTGCCAGATATTGGGCATCGCGGGCTATGCCAGAAAAGCGCCCCGACCCCCAGGTATAGAGCCACGGCAGCCCCAGAAAATATAGCCCCCGCGCTCCCGGGACGATGCCCCGCTCGTGCCCCGGATAGCCCTTACCGTCGAAGATGGGAATCTCGATCCACCTAAAGTCGGAGAGGTAGCCCGTACACCAGATGACGGACGTGATGTTTGCGGCTTCCAAATCGAGGGTCAGCGGTTCATCGCTGGGTTCCCAGACGGGGCGAAAGGGCGGATCAACGGGAGCGTCGATGCCGTTTTTCTCAATGTAGCCGTCGATGGTTTTCTTGATGCTTTCGGCAACTTCGTCGGCGTAATCCAGATTTTGCTTGAGGTCGTCCCAGAAATAGAGCAGGCGATTTTCCTGCGGAAACGTTTCGCGAGCGCCCACCTGCTTAAGCCGCCCGTGTAGCCGCATTCCTTCTAGGGCAAACTGGCGCAGGTCGATTTCACGACCGCCGTCGCGCCCGGTGACATAGTGGTTTGCCTTATGGCGCACGGCTTCTTTTTGCGGGTGCTGATCGACGGGCAGGTCGTAGTAGCCCATTTCGTGCAGCCACTCCACCACATCTTTGCCGCGATAGCGACGGGGCGATCGCGGCGCACCGCCCACGCAGAGGTGTACCTGCCGCCCTGCTAGGTGCAGGTCTTCGGCAATCTGGCAGCCAGACTGGCCCGTGCCCACCACCAGCACCGCGCCGTTGGGCAGTTGTTCTGGGTTGCGATATTGCGACGAATGCAGTTGTTGAATCGAGGCAGGGAGTTGCTGGGCGATCGCCGGAATTTTGGGCCGATGATATCCCCCCGTGGCCACGACGACCTGATCGGCGGTGTAGTCGCCGCTGGTGGTGCTAATCGAGAAGCGATCGCCCTCTTTTCGCAGGTGGCGCACCTCGATGCCTTCCAGTACAGGCGGATCAAACGCGGCGGCGTAGGCTTCGATGTATTGCACAATCTCGTCTTTGACCATGAAGCCGTTGGGGTCGTCGCCCGCGTAGGGAAACCCCGGTAGCTGACACTGCCAGTTGGGCGTAACCAGGCAAAACGAATCCCAGCGATATTCCCGCCAGGAATGGCCGATTTTGTGCTTTTCAAAGACGAGATGGGCGATGCCCCGCTGCTTTAGGCAATAGCTCATGGACAATCCAGCCTGGCCGCCCCCCACCACAATGACGGGATAGTGCTGTTCCAAAACGTACCTCCGGTTTGCCGAACCCTGTGATTGAAAGAAACCTGCTGATCGTCAGGTTAGGAGGTTGCAAATAGGAAAAATTGTGCGCTTGGCTACGATGCACCCTAGTCTCACCATAAGGGCAGGCGGGGTAGAGGGAAGGGCGATCGCCCCCAGTTTTTTCCAGTGCTTTTGAAGATCACCTAACAAAATCAACAGGCATTCTGGCTCTGTTCGCGTTTGTCCTGCCCCAAAGTCGTTACCTTAATTTAAGGCCCTCCCCCGGTTTGATCCCCGGATCAGACAATGGAAAGATAGCAACGTCCGAAGCCCCCGTCTGACCCTCAAATTCTTGATGTGTAGCTTTACCTAACTGCCCTCACCCTAAATCCCTTTCCCAAGGCGGGAGAGGAACTTCCGAACCGGACGGCTCCCCTCCTCCCCGCTTGGAAGAAGGGGCTGGGGGATGAGGGGTTTCTTAGAGCGACACACCGCCTTCACACCAAACTTATTAGGAGTGTTTACCTGTGGTAAGCAATATTGCCCAAACCCAATACGAATCCAAGACCCAGGCGATCGCCCGCCAACTGCTCAGCGCCACGCGGGAAAACCGCTCCTTTTTTGCCCAGATGCGCGACCAGATGAACATGAGCGAAAAACTGCTGGGCTGGACGATGGGCAACCCAGGGCTGCGGGTGCAGTTGTTTCACTTCATCGACGCGCTGCCCGCCCTGCAAAGCAAACCCGAAATTGCCCGCCATCTCCAGGAATATCTCAGCAAGGAAAATGTGGAACTGCCCGCCGCGCTGAAGGGAATGCTGAACTTTGCCAGCCCCGATTCGATGCCTGGCCAGGTGGCCGCGACGACCGTTTCCACCGCCGTTGAAACCCTTGCCCACAAGTACATTTCTGGCGAAACCATTAAACAGGTGATCAAAACCCTGGAGCAGCTTCGCAAAGAAAAAATGTGCTTTACCGTAGATCTGCTGGGCGAAGCGGTGATCACGGAGGTCGAAGCGCAATCATACCTCGATCGCTACCTGGAACTGATGACGGAACTGGCGGCGGCATCCCAGTCCTGGCCCACGATTCCGCAAATCGACGAAGCCGATGGCGAACCCCTGCCGAAGGTGCAGGTGTCGGTAAAGCTGACGGCGTTTTATTCGCAGTTTGACCCGCTGGACGCAAAGGGCAGCCAGGAACAGGTGAGCGATCGCGCTCGTATCCTGCTGCGCCGCGCAAAGGAACTCGGTGCTGCCGTCCATTTCGACATGGAGCAATACGCTTACAAAGACCTGACGATTTCCATCCTCAAGCAAATTTTGATGGAGGAGGAGTTTCGCAGCCGCAGCGACATCGGCGTGACGCTCCAAGCCTACCTGAAGGACACCGAAGCCGACCTGAAGGGGCTGATTGAGTGGGCGAAAGAACGCGGCACGCCAATCACCATCCGCCTGGTGAAAGGGGCCTATTGGGATCAGGAAACTATCAAAGCCGCCCAGCATGGGTGGGATGTGCCCGTGTTTCAGCATAAGGAATCGACCGATGCCAACTTCGAGAAACTGACGCGCCTGCTGCTGGAAAATCACGAGTCCCTCTACGCTGCCATCGGGAGCCACAACGTGCGATCGCAGGCCCACGCAATGGCGATCGCCCAGGAACTCAACATTCCCCGCCGCCGCATCGAGTTTCAGGTGCTTTACGGCATGGGCGACAAGCTGGCCAAGGCAATGGTGAACCAGGGGCATCGCGTCCGGGTCTATTGTCCCTACGGCGACCTGATTCCCGGCATGGCCTACCTGATTCGCCGCCTGCTGGAAAATACTGCCAACACCTCCTTCCTGCGCCAAAACCTGGAGGAGCGCCCGGTGGAGGAGCTATTGGCCATTCCGCAAATGCGAGATCAAAGGGGACAGGAGGCGCATCAGCCCAGCCGCCCACCCACCTCCCACGCCTTCGCCAACGCCCCAGATACGGACTTTTCGATTGCCGCAAAGCGCGATCGCGCTCTCGCTGCTATCCAAACCGTGCGTCAGCAGTTGGGGCAAACCTATCTGCCGCTGGTGAATGGGCAGCGGGTGAATACGCTGGAGGTGATCGAGTCGGTGAACCCGTCAAATCCGTCAGAAGTGGTGGGCAAGGTAGGGCTGCTGAGCATTGAGCAGGCAGAGGGGGCGATCGCCGCAGCCAAGGCCGCCTTCCCTGCCTGGAAGAATACGCCCGCGACAGAACGCGCCGCCATTCTCCGCCGTGCCGCAGATCTGATGGAACAGCGCCGCGCCGAACTCTGCGCCTGGATGGTGCTGGAAACGGGCAAGGTGCTGGGCCAGGCAGACCCAGAAGTTTCGGAGGCGATCGACTTTTGCCGCTACTATGCCGACGAGATGGAGCGGCTAGACGCAGGCGTAAACTTCGACGTGGTGGGCGAAACCAACCGCTACCATTACCAGCCACGCGGCATTTCGCTGATCATCTCGCCGTGGAACTTTCCGCTGGCCATTCCCACGGGTATGACGGTTGCCTCCCTCGTCGCGGGCAACTGCACATTGCTCAAGCCTGCGGAAACATCGTCTGTGATTGCGGCCAAGCTAGCGGAAATTTTGATTGAGGCAGGCGTTCCCGCTGGCGTGTTCCAATACATTCCCAGCAAAGGTTCCACCGTGGGCGCACACTTAGTCAAACATCCCGATGTTCACATGATTACCTTCACGGGTTCCCAAGAAGTGGGCTGTCGCATTTACGCAGAAGCCGCTATCCTGAAACCAGGCCAGCGCCATCTCAAGCGCGTGGTGGCCGAAATGGGCGGCAAGAATGCGATTATCGTAGACGAAAGCGCTGACCTGGATCAGGCTGTGCAGGGCGTGGTCTATTCTGCATTCGGCTATAGCGGTCAGAAGTGTTCCGCCTGCTCTCGCGTCATCGTGCTGGAACCCATCTACGACACGTTCGTAAACCGACTCATCGAAGCAGCAAAATCATTGCACGTCGGCATCGCAGAATCACCCGACACCAAGGTTGGCCCCGTGATCGACGCGCAGGCCCAAAATCGCATCAAAGCCTACATTGAAAAGGGGAAGGAAGAAGCAACCCTGGCGCTGGAAATGCCCGCGCCCGACAATGGCTATTTCGTCGGGCCGACGATCTTTACCAACGTGTCGCCCAACGCCAAGATTGCCCAGGAGGAAATCTTTGGCCCGGTGCTGGCGGTGATCAAGGCGACGACGTTTGATGAAGCGATGGACATTGCCAATGGCACGCTCTACGCGCTGACGGGCGGCATCTACTCGCGCACGCCCTCCCACCTCGATCGCGCCAAGGCGGAGTTTGAAGTGGGCAACCTGTACATCAATCGCCACATCACGGGGGCAATCGTGGCGCGGCAGCCCTTCGGCGGCTTCAAGCTCTCTGGCGTTGGCTCCAAAGCTGGCGGCCCAGACTACCTGCTGCAATTCCTAGAGCCACGCCACATCAGCGAGAACATCCAGCGGCAAGGCTTTGCCCCGATCGAGGGTGCAGAACAGTAGCAGTCTCCTCATTGCCGGGATATGCCACCATATTCCGGCAGTTCTTTTATCTATCTATAAGAGCTAATTTATGAAGCAAATCTTAAGAAGCCTGAAACTCTTGGCATGTGTGGCTTTGAGGTCATGTTTGCCCAGGAAAAGCGGTTTCTCGGAAATCCTTGATTAACAAGGCTTTCAGGCTCCTTTACAAATTAGCTCTAAAACCATGACCATTTTTCAGACCAAGCAACTCTCCATTGCAGATGTCCACAAGCGTCTTGGGTTTCAGCGAGGCTATGCCCCTTCCTTCGAGCCATTTCTGGTGCTGGAACCTATTACACCTAGAGAACAGGAGGAACTGCGGCAAATTCGCAATGATTTTGATGTCCTTTTTGATGTCCTTAATGAACCGTTAGCTTCATCTAGCTCTCCTATCAAAAAACAGTCTTAGCTGTTCAGCAACTCTCTCTGCGTTTTCAAAGACGGAATCGGGTAGCGAAATGGCAGTTTTCATAGCAACCGTGTCGCAAGGGGGTGTGTGTTGACGGTCATACCCTGGTTATACCAAAACCGTCAGAGCAGATTCCGCGTGCCAACCATGCTTGTCCTGGCTGCGATTTAGACCGGGGGCACGGCGGGTAAGGTAGCGTCTTGATCAATGCTTCGGAGGTTGCTGGGATCAATTTCGCCCGTGGTTAAGAACCGGAAGGTTTCTTGATAAAGGCTCTGCCAAAAGCGGTTGCTCATGCCCTGGCTAACTTCGATGGGGTCTATCATGGGGTGAGGCACGAGGTCTTCCTGCGGATATTGATAAAAGCGATGCCCCTGGCGATCGCCCCCCAGGTTTTGATAAAACTTGCGGTTCGTATCAATGTCGGCTGCGTCTTCGTTTTCCGTTAGCACCATGAAGACAGGCGTGCGGGAAATGCTGCGAACATTTTGCTGCACGTAGGCTTTGCCAAAGCGGGCATTTGCCGTCAGCGCCCCCACCGGAAACCGTAGCGCAGGGTCCCAGCCCAGTTCGCGAATATCCAGCGGACCCGCCAGTTCCACATACTTGCGCCGCTCTTCGCCGTAGATTTCTAGCAGGGGCGCATAGGCAACCACTCGCGCAATTCGGTCGGGTTGGTCGGCGGCCAGCGCCAGCGCCACTGCGCCCCCTACGGACAGGCCCACGGTGAAGATGGGCCCTGGCAGAGAGTCCAGTTCCCGCAGGCGATCGCGGGCATCGGTAAGATAGTGCAGATGCGATGAGATAAAATAGCGGTCAAAGTCGGGATCATTCGGGCGATCGATTGCCTTTAGAATGTCCAGCAGGCGCGGCTCTATCCGCAGCAATCGAGCAATCAGCGCCATCCGCTGCAAATAGCTGGGCCGGGGCAGGTCGCCAGCCGCTTCGGGATTCGTCAGGTTGGCCAGCGATGCTTGCAGCACGGGGTCGGCAGCCACTTTTTCTTTGAGGGGAATGGCAATTTCGGGTTTGAGATCCACCTGACACCAGTTTTTGTCGGGGTTGACGAAGGCATGGCCAGCAAGGGTGCATTGGTAGACATTTAACCCATTACGAAACAGGTAGTCTGCCAGTCGCCACATCTGGTGCGGCTTGGCGCTGAACCCATGAAACATCATCACCGTGCCGCGAATCGGTTGTCCTGCCTCGTGAAACAGGCAATAGGGATAGGCTCCCTCGCGGCGATCGGGACTGGACTCGATTTTGCGGACGTAGGCGGCGATCGCCTCTCTGGCTTGATCAATCTGGGCGGCTGTGGGGGTGGGGGCTGTTTGCATATTGGGAAAGGGCTTGGGGTATCCAACCTTCTGTCAGTCGTCGATGTGAGTCGTGGATGTGAGCCGTCGATGTGAGCCGTTGAGCCGCTCTTATTATCGTCGCCCTGCCAGTTGCAAGCAAATGGGTTGACTCTCCAAGGGGGCAGGGGGGATGTGGCTTAGAGGCTTCAGGCGAGGCTCCCATCGCGACATTCTGACTCAATCTGGGAATCCTGAAGGCAGTTCTTTTGCTTTCCCATTGGCGATGCATCTGACCGACCCTGTTTCTGCGCCAGAGTGGGCGCGTGTCCGGGCAACGTTTCAGCAAGTTTGGGGCTATGAGGACTTTCGCCCCCCGCAGGACGACATCGTGCGATCGCTCTTGTTGGGGCAGGATGCGCTGGTGGTGATGCCGACGGGGGGTGGCAAGTCGATTTGCTTCCAGCTTCCGGCCCTGCTGCAAGCGGGGTTGACGCTGGTGGTGTCGCCGCTGGTGGCGCTGATGGAAAACCAGGTGCAGGAATTACGCCAAAAGCGGCTGCCCGCAGCCCTGCTGCATAGCGAACTGCCGCCCCGCCAGCGCCAGCAAACACTGTGGCAGTTGGAGCGCGGGCGGCTGCGACTCTTGTATCTGTCGCCGGAGACGCTGCTGAGTGCCTCCGTATGGAAGCTGCTGAGCCAGCCGCAGGTGCAGCTTCGCGGGCTGATTTTGGATGAGGCGCACTGTCTGGTGCAGTGGGGCGACTCGTTTCGACCGGCCTATCGGCGGCTGGGAGCGGTGCGTCCAGCGCTACTGGCCCACAAACCCGCAGGAACCTCCCTGGCGATCGCCGCGTTTACCGCCACCGCCGACCCCTCCGCCCAGCGCACCATCCAAGAGGTGTTGGGGCTACAACAGCCGCAGGTCTTTCTGCAAAATCCCTACCGGGCAAACCTGGCGCTGTCGGTGCAAACCGTGTGGAGTCCACGCGGGCGCAGGCGATCGCTCTGGCGATTTATTCGGGCGCGGCGGGGCAAGGCTGGGCTGGTCTACGTGCGATCGCGCCGGGAAGGCGAAGAACTGGCGGACTGGCTGACCCAGGAAGGCTTTCCCACGGCGGCCTACCATGCGGGACTGGCTCCGGCTCAGCGGCGACGGATTGAGCAGGCGTGGCTGGGTGGAGAAATGCCGTTTGTGGTTTGCACAAGCGCGTTCGGCATGGGCATTAACCATCCCCACGTCCGCTGGGTGCTGCACTATCACGCACCCCTGTTGCTGAGCGAGTATGTGCAGGAGGTGGGGCGGGCAGGACGCGACGGTCAACCCGCCGAGGCGCTGACGCTGGTGAGCGATCGCCCCGGTTGGCTAAACCCAGACGATCGCCAGCGGCAGCAGTTTTTTACCGAAAAAGCGCGATCGCAGCACCAAACTGCCCAATCGCTGATCCGCAAGCTGCCCAAAGCAGGGCCCGTGGCCGAGGTGGCCCGCCAGTTTCCCGATGGGGCGATCGCCCTGGCCCTGCTCCACCGCAACGGTCAGCTTGTTTGGGACGATCCGTTTCACTACCGCATCTTGCCTGGTGCGACACCGCAGCCCTTCCAGGCAGACCCCGCCATCCGCCAAATGCAGGACTATCTCTATACCCGCGAGTGTCGCTGGCGGCGGCTGCTGCGGAGCTTTGGCTTTGCAAAGGAAGCAGAGGGGCTGCGCTGCCAAACGTGCGATCGCTGTCGGGCTGGCGCATCAGCACCATCATGAACTGAATCTTTGGCAATGGGCATCACACGGGACAGGGGTCTTGCTTCAGGAGGGGAAAGCCCAGTGCCTCCCGCTGTTTTAGATAAAGCTGGGCGACCTGCCGCGCCAGCCCGCGAATTTTGAGGATATATCGCTGCCGTTCGGTGACAGAAATCACGCCCCGCGCATCCAGCAGGTTAAACGTGTGGGAGCATTTCAGCACATAGTCAAAGGCAGGCAGCACCAGTTCCTTTTCCATCAGCCGAGTGGCCTCTTGCTCAAACTGAGTAAACAGGCTGAACAGCAGATCGGGATTAGACGCTTCAAAGTTGTAGGTGGAGTTTTCGATTTCGCCCTGGAGATGCACATCGCCGTAGGTCAGCGTGTCGTTCCAGCGGATATCGAAAATTGAGTTGACCCCCTGGAGGTACATGGTCAACCGCTCTAGCCCGTAGGTAATCTCGACCGACACGGGATGGCAGTCGATGCCGCCGCACTGCTGAAAGTAGGTGAACTGCGTGACTTCCATGCCGTCTAGCCACACTTCCCAGCCCACGCCCCACGCGCCGACGGCGGCATCTTCCCAGTTGTCTTCCACAAAGCGGATGTCGTGGTCTTCGGGCTGAATGCCGAGCGATCGCAGCGATTCGAGATAAACGTCCAGAATGTTATTGGGCGAGGGCTTGATCAACACTTGATACTGGTAATAGTGCTGCACGCGGTTGGGGTTTTCGCCGTAGCGTCCGTCTCCTGGCCGGCGGCAGGGTTCCACATAGGCAACCGACCACGGCTCTGGCCCGATCGCCCTCAAGAACGTGTGGGGGCTTTTGGTGCCTGCGCCCTTTTCGGTGTCGTAGGGTTGCACAATCAAACAGCCGCGATCGCTCCAAAACTGATGCAGCGTGGCAATAACAGACTGAAAGTTCACAAGTCCAGCGTCGGGTAACGGGTCGATTCAGATTCTACTACCTAGAGAGCGCGTGGATGGAGGGACGGAGGGACAGGGAGAGAAGGGGAGGGACGAAAAAGGAAGAACGAAAAAGGAAGAACGAAAAAAGGAAAACAGAACCTCTTCGCTCTCCATTCTTCTCTCTTCCTTTTTCTCTCTTCTTTCTTCCTTTACACTCCTCCCGACATTTCGGTACAATAGCAGGCTGGACTATTTGGGAAGGCTCATGGCGAAACGGATTCAGTTGGTTCTTAATCAAGATGTAAGCAAGCTGGGCAAGGCGGGCGATTTGGTAGAGGTGGCTCCTGGCTACGCCCGCAATTACCTGCTGCCGCAAGGATTGGCCGTGCATACGACCCCTGGCATTTTGAAGCAGGTGGAGCGGCGGCGCGAATTGGAGCGTCAGCGCCTGATCGAGCTAAAGAAAGAGGCGGATGTGATCAAAGCCAAGCTGGAGCAGTTGTCTGGCCTGGCGATCGCCAAGCAGGTCGGAGAAAAGGACGCAATTTTCGGCTCGGTGACGGATCGGGAAGTGGCAGAGGTGCTGCAAGCGGCGATCGGTCAAGAAGTGGATCGGCGCGGCATTACGGTGCCCGAAGTCCGCAAGCTGGGCACCTACAAGGTAGATATCAAGCTGCATCCTGAAGTGACCGCTACGGTAGACATTGAGGTGGTGCCTGCGGACGCAGAGGCGTAAAGATTTGGATCAGTCATCGGACAGTACATGAGTACTCTGCGAGAATAGTCGCAGAGTATTTTTTTGATTTTTTGATCCGTTTCCTGTGAATTCTCTGCCTAGGGCGCTGCGACGAAGCATTCGCTAGATTAGCGGAGATCGCCGCAGGAAACCGCCCCAATCAAACCCAGATCCGGTCCCGAATCCAACCCCAAATCTAGCCCGTTTTTTGGCGATCGCCCCCTTGCCGACTCTATCTATAGGGGTACAATAGCGATCACCTCCTGCACCACCTCCTACAGGTAGGATCTCAAGGGATTACTCCAAACTCGTTTCTGCAACCCTGTTCTCGTCGCTCTGCTTGCTGCCCTGCTCCTGCTGCCCTGCCCTATGGTTCAAGAACTGAACTTTCAAGCCTACAGCGATCGCCTCCCCCCGCAAAACATTGACGCAGAGGAAGCCATTCTAGGCGGCATCTTGCTCGACCCGGAGGCGCTGGGTCGCGTCGCGGAGTTGCTGCGCCCCGAAGCCTTCTACATTTCCGCCCACCAGGAAATCTATCGCGCCGCGCTGGCGCTCCAGAGCGAAGGACGACCCACCGACCTGATGAGCGTCACTAGCTACCTCAACGACCACAACAAGCTCGACAAAATCGGCGGGCAGAGCCGCATTGCCCAACTGGTGGATCGCACTGTCAGCGCTGTCAACATCGACCAATACGCCCACCTCGTGATGGATAAATACCTGCGCCGCCGGATGATTCAGGCCGGCAACGAGGTCGCCTATCTGGGCTACGAAACCAGCACCCCCCTAGAGCAGGTGCTAGACCAGGCTGAACAAAAGATTTTCAACATTACGCAATCCCGCCCCAACCAGAGCCTCACGGCCACCTCCGATATCCTCACGGCGACCTTTTCCGACATCGAAAGTCGCTCCCTGGGGCTGGTGCTGCCGGGGATTTCCTGCGGCTTCTATGACCTGGATGCGATGACCCAGGGCTTTCAGCGGTCAGACCTGATCATCGCTGCGGGACGGCCGGCCATGGGCAAAACCAGCTTTTGTCTCAACATTGCCCGCAATATTGCCGCCTTTCACAAGCTGCCCGTTGCCATTTTTAGCCTGGAAATGTCGAAAGAGCAGTTGGTTTATCGCCTGCTATCGAGCGAAGCGCAGATCGAGAGCGGACGGCTGCGGGCAGGGCGGGTCAGCCAAGATGAATGGGAGCCACTGGGCTACGCGATTAGTGCCCTCTCCCAGATGCCGATTTTCATCGACGACACGCCCGATATTTCCGTCACCGAGATGCGCTCGAAGGTGCGGCGGCTCCAGGCAGAACAGGGCGGGGCGCTGGGGCTAGTGCTGATTGACTATCTGCAACTGATGGAGGGCAGCGGCAGCGAAAACCGCGTGCAGGAACTCTCTCGCGTGACGCGGGCGCTGAAGGGTTTGGCGCGGGAATTGAGCGTGCCCGTGATCGCGCTATCGCAGTTGAGTCGGGGAGTGGAATCGCGCACCAACAAGCGCCCGATGATGAGCGATTTGCGGGAATGCGTAACGGGCGAAACGCTGGTGTGGCTGGCGGATGGTCGCCGCATCCCGATCCGGGAGTTGGTCGGTCAAACCCCAAAGGTGATTAGTCTCGGTGACCGGGGTCGCCTAGTGGCTGCTAAGGCAGATTTAGTCTGGGAAGTTGGGGTTAAGCCCGTCTTCAAACTGACGACTGCAACGGGTAGAACGATTAGAGCAACTGGTAAGCACAGGCTTTACACATTTGATGGCTGGCAACAGCTTCAGGATTTGCGGGTGGGCGATCGCCTCGCACTTGCAAACCATATGCCCCGTCTGACTCAAGCGGCGATCGCCTGGCCAGATCTCCAGGTGGTCTTACTGGCCCATTTGATTGGAGACGGTAGCTACGTTTCCCATCAGCCCTTGCGCTACACAACAGGCTCAGAAGAAAACTCAGCAATTGTAAAAGCTGCCGCCGAATCGTTTGGCTGTCAGGTCAATCGCCATCCAGGGCGGGGAAATTGGCATCAGCTTGTCATTTCAGGCAATGGCAATCGCTGGCATCCAGAGGGGATGGGGCAGTGGCTAAAAGCCTTAGGAATTTTTGGGCAGCGCTCAGCAAGCAAGCGGATTCCTCAGGCGATTTTTCAACTTCCTGATGAGCAAATTGCGCTGTTTTTGCGCCATCTCTGGGCAACTGATGGCTGCATCAGCAGTTCTTTAAGTCCTGATGGACGTAAGTACAAGGCCACCATTTTCTTTGCAACGGTAAGCGAAGGGTTGGCCCGAGACGTGGCGGCTCTCCTGCTGCGGCTAGGAATTTTTAGCCAAATCCGTTGGACAAAATCCAACTGCTATAACGTTCAGATTTACGGTAAAACTCAACAACTTAAGTTTCTAGAAACTGTAGGTGCGTTTGGGCCTAGGGTCGAACCAGCGGCCGTGGTGATGCGAGAACTGGCGCATCGAGGCAAAGCGAATCCTAACAGAGATACGCTGCCAGCACAGGTTTTTGAACAGATTAAGCAAGACATGAAAGATCAGGGTATTTCTCAACGCCAGATGGCATCCCTGAGAGGAACACCCTATGGTGGCTCCGCGCACTTCAAGTTTTCCCCCACTCGCGATGTGGTTTTAAGCTATGCCGACATTTTGAACAACACGGCGCTCAAGGAAATTGCAACTGCCGATTTATTTTGGGATGCGATAACGTCTATTGAGCCAGATGGAGAGGAGATGGTTTACGATCTGACCGTTCCTGGCCCTGCTTCTTGGATGGCAGATGGGTTGGTCTCTCATAATTCTGGCGCAATTGAGCAGGATGCTGACCTGATCATCATGCTGTATCGCGACGAATACTATAATCCCGACACCCCCGATCGCGGCATTTCCGAAATTATCATCACCAAGCATCGTAACGGCCCGGTGGGCACAGTGAAGCTGCTGTTTGAGCCACAGTTTACCCGCTTCCGCAACCTGGCTGCGCCGGGACGGGGTTAGGCTGGGGGATTTTGGGCTGTGGGGTCAGGGGTTAGAAATTTGCGGTTATCGTGAAGACTCTGATTATGCACGTTATGCAGGTGTCTTTTGCGATGCCGTTTGCCGCCTGCGCTGTCTGGATCTCTCCCCCTAATTTCTCATGAACCCGTTTGGACAATCTCTGCTGGATGGACTGGGCGATCGCCTCCTAGAGTCCCTCAGCACGCCGCTACAAACCTGGCTGGCCGCCCACCCGATCGCGCAATGGCTAGTGGTGCATCCCCTCTGGGCTTTGGGGCTGATAGTAGGGGCGATCGCGCTGCTGGTAGGTCTCTTCGGCGCAATTGGGCGGCTCACGGAAAACCTCTGGCTGCGGCTATTTCAGGTGCCGCTATGGCTATTTGCGTTCATTTTTGGCGGCGGCTTCCAGCTTGCAAAGCGCCTGTCACAATCCTCGACCCGACACCCCCACAAAACTGACTCAGACAACCCCACCCAGCGGCTTGACCAGATTCTCACCCGGTTGGACGACCTGCGCCGCGAAGAGGAGCAATTGCTGGTGGAACTGAAAACCCTGGTTGCGGAAGCTGGCTCAGAAGCAAACCACGTCTAGGCGTTTGTCCCTGTCAGATCTTTGTCCCTGTCAGGGTCGCACTACAGTCGCACTACAATGGCCTCAACCGTCCGCTTTCCGCCGAACCCCATGAGCACTCCATGAGTACCCTATGACGACGCTCCGCATTCACGCTGAACTGACACCGCTGACCGTGGAGTTGCCTGCTCAGATGTCGCTAGGTCTGGAGCAGTTTCACGAGCTATGCCGTGCTAACCCCGACTTGCGAATCGAGCGCAGCGCCACCGGAGTCGTAATGATTATGCCCCCTACCTTTTCTGATAGTGGAAACCGAAACTTTAACCTAACCGTGCAGTTAGGCCTGTGGGCAGAGGAAGATGCTACGGGGATTGGCTTTGATTCCAGCACGGGGTTTACGCTGCCCAATGGGGCTATTCGATCGCCCGATGCGGCGTGGATTCGGCTGGAGCGCTGGAACGCGCTGAGGGATGAACAACAGGCCTCCTTTGCTCCGATTTGCCCGGATTTTGTGGTGGAGTTGCGGTCTGCGAGCGATCGCCTCAACCTGCTGCAAGACAAGATGCAGGAGTATCTCGACAACGGCGCAAGCCTAGGCTGGCTGATCGATCGCCCTGGCCGCACGGTGTATGTGTATCAGCGCGATCGCCCGGTACAGGTCTTGGAAAATCCAGAAACGCTCAGGGGTGACCCTGTGCTGCCGGGGTTTGCGCTGCGTCTCGAAAAGATTTGGTGACGGGCAAGCGCCACGGCTGCATCTCTCTCGCATCTTTCTCAGGACGGCTCTCTGAGCGTTGCTCCAACCTTTTAGGCAGAGCGAACCATAATGCTTAAAAAATGCTTAAGATTATGGAGAGCTTCACACGAATTCATGACCGACTGTAACGGATGAGTGTTGGCCAGGTTCATCGCGCTCCTATCACAAGGTCACCCATGCTGCGTTTAGAACACATCAGCAAAATCTATCCTACGGGCGAAGTTCTGAAGGATATCAACTGGGAGGTGAAACCGGGCGATCGCGTCGGTTTGGTAGGGGTCAACGGCGCGGGCAAATCGACCCAGCTCAAGATCATCGCGGGCGAAATGGAGCCAACGACGGGGGAAATTATCCGCCCTGCCAGTCTGCACATAGCCTACCTGACGCAAGAATTTGAGGTCGATCCCAGCCGCACGGTGCGCGACGAGTTTTGGCGGGCCTTTGCCGAAGTGAACCAGATTCACGAGGGGCTGGCCGATGTGCAGCACCAGATGCAGACCGCCTCGCCAGAGGAACTGGACAACCTGATTCATCAGCTTGATCGGCTCCAGCGCAAGTTTGAAGCGATGGACGGCTACGGGCTAGAGGCCAAGATTGAAAAAATCCTGCCGGAAATGGGGTTCACTGCCGAAGATGGCGATCGCCCCGTCAGCGCCTTCAGCGGCGGCTGGCAGATGCGAATGAGCTTGGGCAAAATCTTGCTGCAATCGCCCGATTTGCTCCTGCTGGACGAACCGACCAACCACCTCGACCTGGAAACCATCGAGTGGCTGGAAACCTACCTCAAGGGGCTGACCACGCCGATGGTAATTGTCTCCCACGACCGGGAGTTTCTCGATCGCCTTTGCACGCAGATTGTCGAAACCGAGCGCGGCGTGTCCACCACCTACCTGGGCAACTACACCGCCTATCTCCAGCAAAAGGAAGAAGCCCAACTGGCGCAGCTTTCTGCCTACGAGCGGCAGCAGAAGGAACTGGAGAAACAGCAGGCCTTCGTCGATCGGTTTCGCGCCAGCGCCACCCGCAGCACCCAGGCCAAGAGCCGCGAAAAACAGCTTGAAAAAATCGAGCGGATCGATGCGCCGACGGGCAGCGTGCGGACGCTCCAGTTTCGCTTCCCCCCTGCACCCCGCAGCGGCCGCGAAGTGGTCATGATTCAAGAACTGACCCACACCTACGAAGACAAGATTCTGTTTTTGGGCGCAAACCTGCTGATCGAACGGGGCGATCGCATCACGTTTCTCGGCCCCAACGGCTGCGGCAAGTCCACGCTGCTGCGGCTGATCATGGGCATGGAGCAGCCCACCGATGGCAAAGTGTCCCTCGGCGACCACAACGTGATCCCTGGCTATTTTGAGCAAAATCAGGCGGAGGCGCTGGATCTCAGCAAAACCGTGATGGACACGATCCACGACGAAGTGCCTGACTGGAGCAACGAGGAAGTGCGGACGCTGCTAGGGCGTTTTCTGTTTAGCCAGGACATGGTGTTCAAAAAAGTAGAAGCCCTCAGCGGCGGCGAAAAGGCGCGGCTGGCCCTGGCCAAAATGCTGCTGCGCCCGGTGAATTTGATGATTTTGGACGAGCCGACCAACCACCTCGACATTCCCGCCAAGGAAATGCTGGAGGAGGCGATTCAAAACTACGACGGCACGCTAATTGTGGTGTCCCATGACCGCTACTTTATTTCTCAGGTGGCCACCAAAATTGTCGAGGTGCGCGACGGAGAATTGCGGCTCTATCGTGGCGATTATCACTATTACCTTGAAAAAGTCGCGGAGGAGCGAGAACGCGCTAGGTTGGAGGCGATCGCCGCCGAAAAAGCTGCCAAAGCTGCCGCCAAGCGCGACAAGCAGAAACAGAAAATGAAAGCCAAAAAAGAATCGTCTTAGACGGGCGATCGCCACCGTAAAGGTGCGAGTCGTGAGGTTGCGTTCTGCCTAAATGAAATAGAGGGCATCAGTACAGGGATCAGAGATTAACATGACGCAATTCAAGAATCTGGTCGAACTGGGGATCGCAATCCGTAGCGAATTGACCGTTGATTACTACAGTTGATTGCCAGTGATTGCTAATGATTGCTAATGATTGCTAATGATTGCTAATCGGTTGAATAACAGTTTCTTGTGCTTGAAGCTCAACGGTTTTGTGGCAGAAAATCAAAGTCAGCTTGATCCTGAGAATCTCCAGGACAAAACCGAGATCGATAGTGTCACTTTATCGGTTTAGCTAGTTTTGTAATGCCCCATACACGCGGAGAAGCGTGAGGGTTCACAGCCGGTTTCTTAACCAGTCCTTAAGTCGATCTAGGGGTTGATGTCCTAGATACAGAGAGCATGTCAGCCTTTCAAAACTTGAGCATTGCAGTATTTTCTGGATGTGCTGAGAATTGAGAACCCCGTCTTAATTGGCAGCAAGACAGGATAGAGTCATCTGTAATCCGCTTGGGTGAAATTACTCAGGAAAACTAATCAATTCCTTACATAAGCTCCATAAAAATCTTTTTCCTGATGGAGTTAGGTGATTTTTAAGAATTGGGTGATATTATTGCTGGAAAATTTGCATTACTCATGTAAGTATTTACATACTCAATTGTTTTAAGCGCTGAATTCTGTTCCCAACTGTTCCTAATCTACTGTTCCTAATCTGTTGTCATTCAGGCGATTCTCATGGCACAAGCGCCAATCTCTCCAGTGGTACTGGTCATTCTAGATGGGTGGGGCTATCGTCCCAGCGATGACGGCAATGCGATCGCCACTGCCCAAACGCCCGTAATGGATAGCCTCTGGGCGGCCTATCCCCATACCCTGCTGCAAGCCTCTGGCAAGAGCGTCGGGCTGCCCGAAGGGCAAATGGGCAACTCCGAAGTTGGGCACCTAAACATTGGCGCGGGGCGCGTCGTTCCCCAGGAACTCGTCCGCATCAGCGACGCGGTTGAAGACGGCACAATTCTCAGCAACTCTGCCCTGCTCAAGGCCTGTGAAGCCGTTCGCCAGAGCGGTGGCAAGCTGCATCTGGTGGGTCTATGTTCCGACGGTGGCGTGCATTCCCACATCAGCCATCTGTCGGGGCTGCTGGAACTGGCTAAGGAGCAGAATATCTCGGACGTGTGCATTCATGTCATCACCGACGGGCGAGACACCAAGCCCACGGATGGACTCACAGCCCTGAAAACGATCCAGCGCTATATTGACGAAATTGGGGTAGGGCGGATCGTCACCCTCAGCGGGCGCTACTACAGCATGGATCGCGATCGCCGCTGGGAGCGCACCCAGGCCGCCTATGACCTGATGACCCAGGACGGCGAGGGCGATGGTCGTACAGCGCTGGAAGTGCTGCAAGCCTCCTACGCCGAAAACGTGACGGATGAGTTTGTTAAGCCGACGCGGATTGCGTCCGGAGCCGTCAGCGAGGGCGATGGGGTCATCTTCTACAACTTCCGTCCTGACCGGGCGCGTCAACTGACTCAGGTCTTTGTTGATCCCAACTTCAACGGGTTCGAGCGGACGCAAATTCCCAACGTGACGTTTGTCACCTTCACCCAATACGACCCCGCCTTCCCGGTGCTGGTCGCCTTCTTGCCGCAAGATTTCAACAACATTCTGGGCGAAGTGATTTCTCGCAATGGGTTGCGCCAGTTTCGCACCTCAGAAACCGAGAAGTACGCCCACGTCACCTACTTCTTTAACGGCGGCATTGAGGAACCCTTTGAGGGCGAAGACCGGGCGATGGTGCCCAGCCCCCAAGTGCCCACCTACGACAGTGCGCCTACGATGTCGGCCGAAGCCGTGACCGATGAGGCGATCGCTGCCATTGAAAAGGGCATCTATGGGCTGATCGTCATTAACTACGCCAATCCCGATATGGTGGGGCACACGGGCAAAATGGAAGCTGCGATTCAGGCGGTCGAGACGGTCGATCGCTGCGTGGGGCGGCTACTGGAAGCCATTGGCAGAGCGGGCGGCACTGCGCTGATCACCGCCGATCATGGCAACGCCGAAGTCATGCTGGACGAGGATGGACACCCTTGGACGGCCCACACGACCAATCCGGTGCCCTTCATTTTGGTCGAGGGTGAAAAGCGGAAGATTCCTGGTCACGGCACCGATGTCGTGCTGCGCGACGGTGGCATCCTGGCAGACATTGCGCCGACCATTCTGGAAATTTTGCGAATTCCCCAGCCTGTGGAAATGACGGGTCAGTCGCTGATTGAACCCGCTGGCTTTGACGTGCGCCAGAACCGAACCCCAGTGCGCGTTTCCCTGTAGAAGACGTAGGGGTGGAGACGAGAGGGTGCGGCTCTTGGGCGATCGCCCCTATTAACCTGCCCCTAGCGCATTACTCAGAGGCAGGCCGTTCTCACAGCGCTAAACTCTCGATAGAATAGAGCTTGACCGATTTTTTGGTCGAATCTTTAAAGTCGGGCAAGCTCCAGTTCCGCAGCACTCTGGCGACTGGAATTTCGCTCTGACCTCTGATCCCTAACCTTTAACCCCTCATGACCCTCGTTTCTATTGTTCAAATCATTTGGGCGATTTCTGCCGTTGGACTGATTGTGCTGGTGCTGCTGCATAGCCCCAAGGGTGATGGGCTGGGCGGGCTGGGCGGACAGGCGCAACTGTTTACCAGCACCAAGAGCGCAGAAACCACGCTGAACCGAGTTACCTGGACGCTGACGGTCTTGTTTATTGGGCTGACGATTGTGCTGAGCGCCAAGTGGCTGGCGTAGGGATTGTCAGCGGCAGAGTCAGCCTCAGAGCTAGGTTCAGAGCCAGGCTTGGCAACTGTAAAGGGCGCTTGTAGGGGGCGGTAGCAATGGGGCGATCGCCCCTTCCCCTCCCCTCCCTCCATCAGCGATCTCCACTCGTCTGCTCTATCCTATTGCAATCCTGGAGAAGATCATGGCTCTCCAGTTTAACCAGATCGACCGGATTAAAGACTTTGACGAAGCGATCGCCGTGCTGGAGTCGGACTATGTGCCTGCGCTGGTAAAAGCGTTTGCAAACTCTCCCGAAGGACAGGCGTATCTAAAGGCTCAGCCCCATGAACAACCCGCGCAACTTTGGCATTGCCAAGTCGTTTTTCATGTCAGGGCAGGCTAGCGGATTTGATATGACCGCGCCAGAGGGAATAACCGCTTATCAGGAGCAATATAACCAGCAGATTCGCGAGAATCCCTTGGCAGCGCTCTCACCTATGACCGTGCCAGAGGGCGTGCCGCCAGAGTTTGTGGCGCTGGTGAGCCAGCAGCTTGGGCTTGGCCCAGTGCCAGGGCTAGAGCATTTGCCGACCGACCCGCAGGCGTTAATCAGCGCGATCGCCCAACACCTCATAGACACGGGCGTAGTAACTCTTGAGGAATCAGAAAGCCTCGACGCGGGCGCTGAGGATGCCGCAGACCCGCTGAATTCGCTGCTGAGTTTTGCTACCCAGTTCCAGCAGGAAACGCTGAAAAATGCAGTTCAGGAGCAAGGCGTAACCCTATCGGCAAAGGCGATCGCCCTCCTGCAAGACCTCCGCATCACGCCCACCACACCCGGCACCATTGTTCAAGATTTTGATCGGCTGCTGGAAAGAATCGGCGCGGACGGCATTCCGCTTAGCAGCACCCGTCAACAGCTTAATCTCAATACCCTCAAAGATCTGAACGCTTTGCTGAGCCAGCCGATTCAAATCGACCTCAAACGGCCGCAGCAAAAATCCTACCCCAATCTGTACGGACTCTATCTACTGCTGCGGGTGACGGGGCTAACCCAGATCCGCCAAACAGGCAAGACCCCCAAGCTGGTGGTCAATCCTGAACTCTACGCGGCGTGGCAAACGCTTAACCCCACCGAGAAATATTTCACGCTGCTGGAGGCCTGGCTGATCCGGGGTGATTTGGAACTGCTGGGAGAAGACCGGAATCCGCTGAATGAAGGGAGCCGAGTTCTAAAAGCCTGGACTGAGTTGTCGAAGCAGCCCAAAACTTACCGAAACTACAGCGAACAAGATCGGCTGAGCTACTGGCCTGGATTTCACAATCTGACGCTGATGCAAATGTTTGGCTGGGTGGAGTTGGTCTGCCCCCGCCCTGAGGCAGGCAAGGGCTGGCGCGTTAAACAGGTGAAACCTACGCCGATTGGAGATGCGATCGCCACTCTGGCGCTCAGTGCCTACCACGATCAGGACTTTCAGTGGGAGTCTGAAGAGGATTTCACTCTGCCCTGGGGCGATTTTCAGCCCTACTTTCAGCCCTATTTTCCCGAATGGCAGCAAAACCTGCCCGCGCTCCAGCCCCTAGCGCATCAAACTGGAACCTACATTTTCAAAGTTTCGCTCGGAAAAATCTGGCGGCGACTGTCAATTTCGAGCGAGTCTACTCTAGAGGCATTGGGTGGCTTGATTCGAGAGTCGGTAGATTTCGACTCGGATCATCTCGATCTATTTTCCTTCAAAGACGCGATGGGTCGCACGGTTGAAATTCATCATCCCTACAACGACTGGCGCGACAGAAAAGCCAGTAACGAAGTGCTGATTGGCGACCTGCCTTTACAGCCTGGTATGTCGATGACTTACCTATTCGACTTTGGCGACTGCTGGGAGTTTAATGTGCAGCTTGAGGAAATTCAGCCTGGAAAACCCAAGCGGGGCAGCAACAAGATTTTGGAGCGCCACGGCAAAGCGCCGGAGCAATCTCCCAACTGGGAAAACGAATAGAAGGACTACCGGAGGCGATCGCCCGTCTCTGGATCAAACCCAACCAGCGCCCGCTCGTCGAACCGCAGCGAGAGGCGATCGCCCACCTGCACCGTCCGCTCCGGCGCAGCCAGCAGGTTGATCGGACGCGCCACCCCCGGCAGCTTTGCCCGCACCAGCGTTTCGCGGCCCAGCGGCTCCACCAGCGTCACCTGTGCCACCAGTCTGCCATCTTCCCCATCAGGCGCAATCCCATCGGGCGCAATCCCATCGGGCGCAATTTGCAACTGCTCTGGCCGGATGCCCAGGTTGATGGAGCGTTCAGGGCGATTCGCGACGCGTTCGCGCAAGCGGTGCGGCGCACTTTCCCTACGGGAATCGCCCAGCACCGACTGCAACTCTGCGGGACAGGGCAGGACTTGTTCGCCGATGTGCAGCCTATTCTCTAAATAGACCGCGTTTAGAAGATTCATTGGCGGATTGCCCACAAACGTCGCCACCATCTGATTTGCAGGCTGCTGGTAGATTTCCTGGGGTGGGCCGATTTGCTGAATCCGGCCCTGGTTTAGCACGACGATCTGATCCGCCAGGGTCATGGCTTCGGTCTGGTCGTGGGTGACGTAGATTGTGGTGATGCCAAGCTGCTGATGCAGTTGCTTCAGTTCAGCACGAGTGTCGTCGCGCAGTTGGGCATCCAGGTTGCTCAGCGGCTCGTCCATCAAAAACGCCTGGGGCTTGCGGGCGATCGCCCGACCCAGCGCCACCCGCTGCTGCTGCCCGCCGGAAAGTTGACCTGGCTTGCGATCGAGCAGGGGTGTCAATCCAAGCGACTGGGCCACCGCTTCGATGCGCGACTGGATCGTGCGGACATCCGCTCCCCGCATCCGCAGCCCAAAGGCCAGATTCTCCGCCACCGTCATGTGGGGATACAGCGCGTAGTTTTGGAACACCATCGCCACGTCGCGCTGGCGGGCAGGCAGGTCATTCACGCGGCGATCGCCAATATACAGATCGCCCGACGTAGCCATCTCCAGCCCCGCAATCGTCCGCAAAATCGTCGATTTGCCGCAGCCCGACGGCCCCACCATCACCCAAAACTGCCCATCGGGGACTTCAAAGGTAATATCGGCGATCGCCGTCGTTGCATTAAAGATTCGCGTAATTTGGTTCAGCGCAATTCGAGCCACAGAGCAAAAGGAGCAGTATTTTTCTATTCTCCATCTATCTAAAGAAGGAAACATGAAAGAAGGAAAAACGAAAAACGAAAAACGAAAACCTGGTCTTCCCTCTTCCCTCTTCCCCTGGTTGCCTGACACAAGTCCCGAAAGCCCAGAAAATTCATTGTCTTGGGATCGAAGCCCATAGCTCCTGAGTTGGAGCCGGAGGGCTTGGTCAGAGGAGCTTTTGGGCCAGCGTCCCCTACGAGAAATCAGGGGTTTCCAGAGATGTGTCAGGCAGTCAGCCTCTTCCCTCTTCGTTCTTCCCTCTTCCCTCTTCGTTCTTCCCTCTTCCCCCCGTTCGGTCAAGTTTGACAACGTTTTAGCCATTAAATGTAGCAAATCTTGCAAATCTCTTTAGACCCGGCATTCGTTTTGCCTCCGCGCTTAGAATAGGAAAATTATTCTCCACCCACCCAGGAGCAACTGTTATGACCGTGATCGCCGTTGTGGACTATGACATGGGCAACCTACACTCGGCCTGCAAAGGCTTGGCCAACGCTGGAGCCACTCCCCACGTCACCGATTCGGCCAAGGATATCGGACGGGCAGATGCCATTGTGCTGCCTGGTGTGGGCGCGTTTGACCCGGCAATTCAGCATTTGCGCGATCGCGACCTGATCTCGCCCCTCAAAGATGCGATCGCCAGCGGCAAACCCTTCCTGGGCATTTGCCTAGGGCTGCAAATCTTGCTGGACGGCAGCGAAGAAGGACGCGAACCGGGTCTGGGCATCGTCCCTGGTTGGGTGCGTCGTTTCCGCTATGAACCGGGCATCACCATTCCCCACATGGGCTGGAACCAGTTGCAGCTTCGGCAGCCCAATCTGCCCCTGTGGAACCAGCTTGCAGATGATCCCTGGGTCTATTTTGTCCACTCCTTCTATGCCGACCCTGCTGATGCAGGAGTGATTGCGGCTACGACCACCCACGGGTCGCAAACCGTAACCGCAGCGATCGCCCGCGACAACCTGATGGCTGTCCAGTTCCACCCCGAAAAATCCTCCGACACCGGGCTAAAGCTGCTGGCCAACTTCGTTGCCTCAGTGCAGGCCAAAGAACTTGCGGGTATTCGCGGCTAGCTGCCGACTGTCGGGGCGATCGCCCTATGGTGAACCCAAACTGGAGATCGGGGGGCAACAGACCCCCTATTTTTTTGCCGACCACTAACCATGTCTCTCCGCATCTATGGCAACCGCCTGATTAAAACCCTCCCTGGCGGCGACACCCGCCCCACGCCCTCGCGGGTACGGCAAGCGCTGTTCAATATTTGGCAAGGGGAAATCGAGGGCTGCCGCTGGCTGGATTTGTGCAGCGGCAGTGGCTCAATGGGGGCCGAAGCGCTCTGTCGCGGCGCGGTGCTGGTCGTGGGCATCGAGCAGTCTGGGCGGGCCGCCGCCGTGGTCACAGAAAACTGGCAAACTGTCGCCAAACCGGATCAGCAGTTTCGGCTGCTGCGCGGCGATGTGCGGCAAATGCTACCAAAACTGAGCGGGCAACGCTTCGACCGGATTTACTTTGACCCGCCCTACGCCAGTGAGTTGTATGAACCCGTACTGGAGGCGATCGCCCGTCATCAGCTTCTGGCCCCCGATGGCGAACTGGCGGTCGAACACGGGGGCGATCGCTTTTCTGAAACGGCCCTAGCGACCCTGCTGCCCCGCATCGCGCCCCTAGTTCCCTGCCGCGAGAAGGTCTATGGCAATACGGCGCTGATGTTTTTTGGGTGGCAAGATGAGGGGTTGGCGTGAATGGGGGTTGAAGGAGTCGAGCAAGTTATAAAAAGAGACCCCCAAAAGGGCCTCCATTCCGACAATTTTCCAGAAATTTCTAGAGATAGTTCACAAGGTTTCTTTCAAGGGTTGCTGGGGTGCGTCTCAAATGTCCCCTGCGAGATCTCACTTGGCTATTGCGTACACACATCTCGACTGCCTATATCAAGCTCTGAAAGATCCCCCTGAATCCCCCTTGATAAGGGGGACTTTCGAGCCACTTCTCCCTGCTGCGGGTCACTCCGGATACAGTCCCCCCCTTGTTTAAGGGGGGCTAGGGGGGATCAAAGCATCGCCGCTTAGGCATACAAGACTTGTGTGTACACAGTAACTCAACACGGAGAGCGGGCAGAGGGTGTCTACAGACCCAACTGGTCGCCCCGGCGATATTGCAGATAAGCCGCGACAAACAGACCAGCCAGCGTCACGGGAATCAAGCCCAACACAATTCCAGAAAGCAGCGGTTCAACCACGGTTCGATCTCCTTAACGTTAAGTCAAATTTTAGCAACGAATGGTTGAGCAGTCAGCCCTGGGGCGATTTTTTGGCACGGCTTTTAAGGTTTTTTACGTTTTCGCTCGCCCCTTCTCAGAAAAGGGCGATCGCCCTCTCATCTAATCCACTCCGCCAGGACTTGGGGTCGCAACCGTCAGACCCAGCAAAACCTTGCTATTTGCACTCCTTAAATAAATCTGTGCAGAGTTGCCGTCTCCGCTCAAGAAACTTTAAGCTAGGTTATAAATCGAAACGCTATTCACACCCCGCCTTGACCCCGAATCTCTTGAACGAGCCTATTCTAGAATCGCAAGTGACGAGTGCAGCCAGCGATGCTCCGGATCGGTCGCGGCAAGCACTCTGGTTGCTGCTGGGTTCGGCGGTGGTAATGCTGGTGGCGATCGCCGCCCTGCTGCTGCTCCGCCATCCCGACCCCTACGTGCGGAGCGTGCTGGCTCTAGAGGGCAACCCGTCCCAGGGGCAAGTTATTTTCCAGATGAACTGTGCAACCTGCCACGGATTGACGGGGGATGGCGTAGTCGGCCCCAGCCTGCATCATGTTTCCGCCCGCAAGTCTCGCATCAAGCTAATCGAGCAGGTAATCAGCGGCAAAACACCCCCCATGCCCCAGTTCCAGCCCAACGCTCAGGAAATGGCGGATTTGCTGGAATATCTTGAGTCCTTATAGCGAGAGTCTTGATAGCAAGAGTCTTTGGCAGCAAGTCCTCATAGCAGTTTCTAGGTACTGGGTGCATCTTCAAACTTATAGCCCACGCCGATTACCGTTTTCACAAAGCTCGGCGTTGCTGGGTCAAACTCAATTTTTTTCCGCAAGCGGGCGATGTGCGTATCTACCACGCGCTCATCCCCAAAGAAATCGCTACCCCAGAGTTTCTCAATCAACTGGGCCCGGTTCCACACGCGGCCGGGATAGCTCATAAAGGTAGTCAACAGGTCAAATTCCAGCGTAGTCAGGTCAAGCCGTTCGCTTTTCTGTCCTGGCCCGTCGCCGTGGCGATAGGCCGCCCGCTGGTCTACGTCTACCGTAAAATGCTGCGTGTGGTAGGTCTTGCTCTGTCCGCCTTGGCGCAGGGTGCGCCGCAGCAGCGCCCGGACGCGGGCCACCAGTTCTCGCGGACTAAACGGCTTCACCATATAGTCATCGGCTCCAGTAGACAGGCCGATTACGCGATCCATCTCTTCGCCCTTTGCCGTCAGCATTAGAATGTAGGGGTCTTTGTGGCCGGGCTTTTGGCGAATGCGGGCACACACCTCAAGCCCGTCCAGTTCTGGCAGCATCAAGTCCAGAATAATCAAGTCGGGCTGGAGTTCTTGAAATACGCGAATGGCCGTCTGCCCGTCACTGCAAACGCGACAAGAAAAGCCTTCTTTCTCTAGATAAAGCTGGATCAGTTGGGCAATTTCGGCTTCGTCTTCAACGATTAAAATATCCATGACCTGTGGAGGATTCGTCGCTTGCGTTTACCATTAAACCTGAGCGATGGTATGAGAGCAGTTTGTAAGCCGCTCGCTGCATCAGTCCTGGCTAATTTCTCTGGTCAATTGCTCTGGTCAATTGATTGAGTGAGCATCCAGGGACATGGGACTCGATCCTAGCGTAGCGGTGTGGCAGACCGCTGATCTACGGTTCTTCTAGAGCATGATAGACGGCATGGTAACAGCTACCCCCCCTTCGGAATTGCATCGGTTGGGCTTCCAGTTGCAAACCTTGTTGCGGACGGCGCTGCCAGGATTGCCGCCAGTGCAGGTGCGGTGTGCGCTGCGGGAAGGCGTGCTGATGGTGCTGGTGCAGCAGGTTTCACCTGACCCTGGAGCGGCTTCCGCCGTCCGTCGGTTAGAGGCTTCTGAGGCTTCAGAGATTTTCGCTTGTCTGGAAGATGAACTGCGGCGATCGCCCCCCAAGATTCCCCCAGCGAAATCTCCCTTTTCTCCCGCCCAGGTTCAGCCGCTGCCCGTGCGGGTGTATCTGCGGGCGGCTGGCCAGTCTCGCCCCTACGCCATCCATCAGTTTCGCATCAATGGATCAGCGCTTTCTGCGATCGCCCCAGAACAGACCCAGGCTGAGCAGAATGAATTCAGCGCATTCGTCCCCACCGCAGCGCCAGAGCGGTTGCGTCGTCTCCCCCAGGATGATGCAAATCTGGATCATGCAGACTTGGCTCATGCAGACTTGGATCATGCAGACTTGGATCATACAGACCCGGCGGAAACCGGGCTGCCAGATCCGGCTCAAGCCCCGGCTCCAGACCCAGACACGGCTGTTGCTGGGGGATATTCGCTCTCTCGAATGGCGATCGCCCTGGCAGCAGGGGTTGCGGCGCTGGCCTTTGGCGGCACGTTTTATGCCCTGACTCGCCCTTGCGTGATGGGCGGCTGTGCCGAGTTGCAAACCGTGGAGCGGCTGCATCAGGCAGTGAGCCAGCAGTTGAGCCAGGGCGCGACGCTGCAAGACCTGTCCCAATCCTACACGCGGCTCACGGAGGCCAGCTATCGCCTCAGTCGGGTTCCTCGCTGGTCGCGCCACTACGCAGCGGCGAACCAGGTACAGCAGCAGACCGAATCGACGGTCGCCGCGCTGGGGCAAGTGCTGTCGGCCCAGGCGATCGCAACCGAAGCCGTCGAGATGGCCCAAAATCCTCCCCATCCGCTGGAGGTGTGGCAGCGGGCGCAGGCGCTCTGGGAAAAGGCGATCGCCCAGTTGCAGCAGGTGTCAGAATCCAGCCCGGCCTACGATCTGGCCCAGCAGAAACGGCTGGAGTATGCCGAAAATCTGGCCATGATTGAGCAGCGCATCACCCTGGAGCAAAAGGCGCAGGACTGGGTGAATCGGGCGCGGCAGGCGGTGGAATTGGCGGAAGCGCGACAGGGCGCGGCCACGTCGATGGACACTCGGCTGGAGGCCCACGGCACCTGGCGAACGGCGATCGCCCTGTTGCAGCAGGTTCCCGAAACGGCGATGGCCTACGCCGAAGCCCAGCAGTTGTTGGCGCTCTATCAGCCACGCCTGCTCGACAGCAGCGCCCGTCTCCAGCAGGAAGAAACGGCCGTGGATGCCCATCAGCGGGCGCTGCGGCTGGCAGATCTGGCGGCCGAGGCGGAGCAGCGCAGGCAGTGGTCGCAGGCGGTGCAGCACTGGCAGGGGGCGCTGGCGGCGGCGCAGCAGGTGGCCGCAGGCACGACCGTCCATCCCCAAGTGCAACCGCTGCTGTCATCCTATCGGGCATCCCTGGCGACGGCACAGGAAAAACTGAAAGGGGCGATCGCCGCTCAGGCAGCCGAGCAAGACCTGGAGCGCAACTGTAGCGGTACGCCCCGCATTTGCACCTACGCGCAGCGGGGCAGCGTCATGCAGGTGCGAATTACGCCCAGCTATGATCGGGTGCTGCAAGAGGCGGCCGCCATTACTCAGGTCACACAAGAGACTGATCCGGACTCGGCCATCATGGCCCACTTCAATCCACTGCTGCGGGCGATCGCCACCGTCGGCGAAACCGCCCAAATTCCCATTGAGGTCTACAACGCTGACGGCTCCCTGTTTGGCATCTACGATCCCGCCCTGGATGGATATGTTTCTCGCGAAGTCCGCAACCAGCAGCACAAGCGTCCCTAACCCCCCAACCCCGAATGCACTGGCCCGACATTCTCAACTTTGCCGAAGCCGCTACTCATTCAGTTGGCCAGCAACTGCTCCAGGACTTTGGGCAGGTGCAGGCCGATGAAAAGTCCGACGGCAGCCTGGTGACGCGGGCCGACCGCTGGGCTGATGAAACCCTGCGGGGGGCGATCGCCCAGCGGTTTCCCGACCACGGCATCCTCAGCGAAGAGTTGACCCACGTTTTTCCGGCTCAGGACTGGTGCTGGATCATCGACCCCCTCGACGGCACGACCAACTTTGCGCGGGGCATTCCCATCTGGGGCATTTCCCTGGGGCTGCTCTATCAGGGCACGCCGGTCTTCGGCTATGTGCATCTGCCGCCGATTCAGCAGTCGTTTCATGGCTACTGGCCCGGCGACAGCGGACTGGAGATGCCCACCGGAGCCTTTTGCAATGGACGGGCGATCGCCGCTAGCCCCGACGCGCCTAGCGGCAACCACTTCTTTAACCTGTGCGCCCGCAGCATTGCCATCCTCCAGCAGCAGCCCTTCCCCTGCAAAATCCGAATGCTGGGCGTTGCCACCTACAACCTGCTCACTGTGGCAGCAGGAGCGACGCTGGGCGCAGTCGAAGCCACCCCCAAAATCTGGGACATTGCCGCCGTGTGGCCCATTGTGCAAGCCGCTGGAGCCGTGTGGCAGCCCCTAGAGCCAGGGCCGATTTTTCCGCTGGTGCCGGGGCAAAACTATGGCGATCGCCCCTTCCCCACCCTCGTTGTCAGCCAGCCCGCCCTTCTGGAAGTATTTCTCCCCAGAGTCGCCGTTTTGAGCAAGTAGAGCGCAGAAAGTAAAAAGAAGAGGCTGAGGATCAAGTCTAATCCTCAACCCCTCGCGCTAGCCTTCTTGCGGAACTGTAGTCGCTAGCTACGCGGCATCACGGGCAGGGATGAAACCGACTCGGCCCCCGCATCGCCTTTCACCCGGCGGATCTGGGCCCCCAGCAGCTTCAGCTTACCTTCCAGATCATCGTAGCCTCGATCCAGATGGTGCAAGCCTTGAATAATCGTGGTGCCGCGTGCCGCCAGCCCCGCCAGCACCAGCGCCGCCGATGCCCGCAGATCCGTCGCCACCACGGGCGCACCCGTGAGGAACGGCACCCCGCGAATCACAGCGTGATTGCCCTTGGTGCGAATATCTGCGCCCATGCGGTTTAGCTCGGCCACATGGCCCATGCGGTTTTCAAACACGGTTTCGGTGATGATGCTATCGCCCTCGCTGAGGGTCAGCAGCGCCATAAACTGCGCCTGCATATCCGTCGGAAAGCCAGGATAGGGCAGCGTTTCAATATCCGTCCCCAACCGCGATGTACCGGGCACAATGCGAAGACGGCTAGGCGTTTCTTGAACCACCTCCGAGCCGATCGCCCTCAGTTTGGCAATCACTGCTGTCAAATGATCCGGCACGACCGGAGCCAGCGACAGTTCAGATTGGGTAATCGCGCCTGCCACCAGAAACGTGCCCACTTCCACCCGGTCGGGAATCACCGCGTAATCAACCGAGTGCAGACTGGGCACGCCCGAAATCACGATCGTATTTGTGCCCGCACCGCGAATCCGTGCGCCCATCGCCCGACAGAAATTGGCCAAATCCACCACTTCTGGCTCCTGGGCGGCGTTTTCCAGAATCGTTTCGCCATCGGCCAGGGTCGCTGCCATCATCAGCGTTTCCGTTGCGCCGACGCTGGGATAGTCGAGGTAAATCCGCGCGCCTTTGAGCCGTCGATTCACCCCCGGAATGCAGGCGTGAACCGTACCATGCTCGATCTGCACATCGGCTCCCATCGCTTGCAGTCCGCGCACATGCAAATCGACTGGACGCGCTCCAATCGCGCAGCCGCCGGGTAGGGGAATCCGCGCAATGCCCAGCCGCGCCAGCAGGGGCCCAATGATGAAAAAGCTAGCCCGGAGTTGGCTGACCAGCTCGTAGGGGGCTTTGGACTGGCTGAGATGGCGAGCGTCGATTTCTAGCGCGTCATCCTTGCGGGTAATTTTTACGCCGAGGGCGCTCAGCACCTCGCCCATGCGGGCCACGTCGGCCAGCGAGGGGACATTGCGAATGCGGCAGTCTTGGCTACACAGCAGCGAACCAGCCATCAGCACCAGCGCCGAGTTTTTGGCACCGCTGATGCGAACCTCGCCGCTGAGGCGGTGTCCACCGATGATTTCTAGGACTGGGCTGCGATCTTCAGGTGAAGAATGGGTCACGGGTGAATTGAGAGAGGGGTTAATGGGTCTATCCTCCAAGTGCGCCTGTCAATCTTAAAGCTTTTCTTCTGTTTGTTCCATTTCTGGCATGCCTGTTTTTGGCTGCGCCTGCTTCTAGGGGCTGCTTCTAGGGCCTGCTTCTAGGTTTGTATTCCGGCTCATGCCCTATCGTTCCCTGAGTAGATGCTCAGCCTTCGCATCTATCTCAGCAGAATTTGGTCTTGATTTTACCGGAAAGGTTTCGTGTGTCTATAGCTCTGACCATTACTTTGCCAAAGCCGGGCGATCGCCCCCCGAACAGAAACGCTACAGAACCGCCAAAAAAGTAGCAAAAAATTGTCGGCAGGAGTTGACGAAAGTTTCATCTATGCAGCATGATGGTAAGTCGCAGCGTTGAAATGCGTTGATTGCGGAACTGGCGGAATTGGTAGACGCGCTAGATTCAGGTTCTAGTGTCTGCAAAGACTTCCGGGTTCAAGTCCCGGGTTCCGCATGGATGAAGAATGGCTAGTGGCGATTGCTGCTAGCCATTCTCTTTGGGAATTCTTCTAGCACTCACTGGGGTTAGGGTGTTCACGCATCCGCTAAAAGTTTGGAGAATTTCCGCCATTTTCGGGAAGGGCGATCGCTCGTTTGATTTACTTATCATTTCGTTACACCTTGTCATAAAAGACTAATCGAAAAACTCCCAGATTCCAGAAGATTCCAGCATCGACTCCCTGCTTCCTCAACCCGTGCTGAACTCATGCTGACAAGCCTGCAAAATCCCCTGGTTAAGCAACTCCGCAAGCTGCATCAAGCCAAGGGGCGGCGCGAACAGCAGCAGTTTTTGCTGGAGGGCACACACTTGCTGCAAGAGGCCCTGGCGGTGGGCTATCCGCTGGCGGTGGTGTGCTGCACGGAAACCTGGCGATCGCGCTATCCCGACCTGTTTGCGGCGGCCGGTCAGCGGGCGGAACGGCTGGAATTAGTGAGCGAGGCGGTGCTAGCGGCGATCGCCACCACCGTTAACCCCGATGGCGTGATCGCAACGGCTTTTCGCGTCGCGCCAAGACAGCCCAACGATCCCCGCCAGGTCAGCCTGGGGGTAGCGCTAGAGACCGTGCAAGATCCGGGCAACCTGGGCACGATGATTCGCACTGCGGCGGCGGCCGGCGTGGAGGGGCTATGGCTCAGCGCCGATAGTGTCGATCTAGATCATCCTAAGGTGCTGCGGGCGACAGCTGGGCAGTGGTTTCGGCTGCCGATGGCGGTGGCAGACGACCTGATCAACGTCGTGCAACAGTTTCGAGCAGTGGGGGGGCAGGTGGTGTCTACTTTGCCCAGCGCCACGCAAACCTATTGGGAAACCGACTTCACCCGGCCCACGCTGATTTTGTTGGGAAATGAGGGCGCAGGACTGTCGCCTGGGCTGGCGGCGCTGGCAGACGGTGCGGTGAGGATTCCCCTAGCGGCTGGTGTAGAGTCGCTGAATGTGGCGATCGCCGCGGCGCTATTGGTCTACGAAGCTCGACGGCAGCGCATCCCTGCGACGATGGTGGCTGGATCAGAGCCGAGTCAGCCTATGCCCCGCGCTCTTGAGTAAATTGCTCAATGTCTGCCACGGCATCTTCCAGGTCTTGAACCGTGAACCGGGGCGATCGCGCTTTGTCCACCTCCCGATGAGGCGCTTCTGCCGAGGCAGGCTCAGGCTGGCTGAGGCGATCGCTGAGCTGATCGAGCGACTCGATAAACGCTTGAGACGCTGCGTACCGTAGCTCTTGTTGATGTGAGTTCATAGCAGACTCCTGATCGACGCTGGGAAAAACAGTCTCCATCGTCTCTATCCGAATCTCTCCACGCATAGAAACCTCCATTCATGGAAAGCCCCTCATGGAAAGCCCCGGCGAGAAGAAACTCGTTTGTTCACGCGGTCTGGTCGGAAAACCCTTCCCAGTCTAGTGAACCGTGTTGGAAATGCCCAGCTTTGCTGGAGAACTGGGAGCAGCCCGGTGGGGCTGAGGAACACAATTCTGTTTCTTCAGCTTGCCCCTGAGAGTTTAGCAATGCGTCAGGAAATCTGCTTAATTTCCGGCGCTGAAGGGCGATCGCCTGCCTGTGAAATACGCGGAATTATATGCGACGTTCCCCGCAGCCACCTCCCAAAGCCGTGCCCGAAATTCACGTAGAATTTAGAACATAGGACTTACGCACTTGCGATAAGTTTTCTGGATTTTGGACTATTTCTCGCGGGCTGCACCCGCAAGAAACACTCCATGAGTAGCCCCTAGAACAGATAACAGTTAAGAAATCCAAACGGACATCCCCTCGGAGAAGCAGACGTGAGCGAAGCATTTGACTATGACCTGGTGATTATTGGTGCGGGCGTGGGGGGGCACGGCGCGGCCCTCCATGCCGTCAGCAGCGGGCTAAAGACCGCCATCGTGGAAGCGGCTGACATGGGCGGCACCTGCGTCAACCGGGGCTGCATTCCCTCGAAGGCGCTGCTGGCCGCGTCGGGGCGGGTGCGCGAGCTGCGCGATGCTCATCACCTCAAGAATCTGGGCATTCAGTTGGGCAACGTGGGGTTTGACCGACAGGCGATCGCCGACCACGCCGCCAACCTCGTCAGCAAGATCCAGGGCGACCTCACCAACAGCCTCAAGCGGCTGGGGGTGGACATCATTCACGGTTGGGCCAGGCTGGCGGGCCCCCAAAAGGTAAGCATTGCCACCGCCGAGGGCGAAAAGACCGTAACCGCCAAGGACATTATTCTTTCGCCCGGATCAGTGCCCTTCGTGCCGCCCGGAATCGAACTAGACGGCAAGACCGTGTTCACCAGCGATGACGCAATCAAGCTAGACTGGCTGCCCAACTGGGTCGCGGTCATCGGCAGTGGCTATATTGGGCTAGAGTTTGCTGATGTCTACACCGCGCTGGGCAGCGAAGTCACCATCGTCGAAGCGCTGGATCAGCTGATGCCCGGATTTGATCCTGACATTGCTAAACTGGCGCAGCGCATCCTGATTGCGCCCCGCGACATCGAAACCCGCGTGGGGCTGCTGGCGAAAACCGTGAAACCCGGTTCCCCCGTGGTGATTGAGCTGGCAGATGTAAAAACCAAAGAAATCGTAGAAGTGCTGGAGGTCGATGCTTGCCTGGTGGCAACGGGCCGCATCCCCGCCACGAAGGACTTGGGTCTGGAAACCGTCGGCATCGAACTCGATCGGCGCGGCTTTATTCCGGTGAACGATCAGATGCAGGTGCTAATAGACGGGCAGCCTGCGCCACATCTGTGGTCCATCGGCGACGCAACGGGCAAAATGATGCTGGCCCATGCCGCTTCGGCCCAGGGCATTGTGGCCGTCGAAAATATGTGCGATCGCCCCCGTCAGGTGGACTACCGCAGCATTCCTGCCGCCGCCTTTACCCATCCCGAAGTCAGCTTTGTCGGCATGACGGAACCCGCCGCCGTGGAACTGGGCAAGGCCGAGGGCTTCAAAGTCGCTGTTTCTCGCTCCTACTTCAAAGGCAACTCCAAAGCCCTGGCCGAAGGCGAAACCGACGGCGTGGCCAAGGTAATCTACCGTGAAGATACGGGCGAAGTGTTGGGGGCCCACATCATCGGGCTACACGCCTCCGACCTGATCCAGGAAGCCGCCAATGCGATCGCCCAGCGCCGCTCCGTCAGCGACCTCGCCTTCCTGGTGCATACCCATCCCACCCTGTCGGAAGTGCTAGACGAAGCCTACAAGCGGGCAGTTACAGCGCACTGAACGAAAAAAGAAAAAAGAAAAAAGAAGAACGAAAAACGAAACCTTTTATCTCTTCCCTCTTCGTTCTTCCCTCTTCCCTCTTCGTTCTTCTCTCTTCCCTCTTCCCCTCTCCCCCTTTTCCCTCAATGCAAATCCGTCGTCGTCCGCCCAACCCCGCTGTTGCGGTAGAAAATCTGCGGTATCAGATCAGTGCGCCCGACGCGCAGCCGCAGCATATTCTCGAAGAAATCGTCTGGCATAAGGAAACCGAAGTCGATCAGATGCGGGAGCGTCTGTCGCTGCTGGATTTGCAAAAAAAGGTGAAAGATCTGCCGCCGCCGAAGGATTTTGTCGAGGCGCTGCGGCAGGGCAAGACCCGTCCAGCGCTGATTGCTGAGGTCAAGAAGGCCTCGCCCAGCAAAGGCGTGATTCGGGAAGACTTTGACCCTGTGGCGATCGCCCGCGCCTACGAGCAAGCCGGAGCCGCCTGCATTTCTGTTTTAACGGACGAAAAGTTTTTTCAGGGCAGCTTTGCCTATCTCCAGCAGGTGCGCGATGCGGTCGATGTTCCCCTGCTGTGCAAAGACTTTGTGATTTATCCCTACCAAATCTATATGGCCCGGCTGCACGGAGCCGATGCGGTATTACTGATTGCAGCAATTCTCTCAGACAAGGATTTACAATACTTTATCAAGATTGTTCAGGCGCTTAACATGACTGCCCTGGTTGAGGTTCACACCCTCGAAGAGTTGGATCGAGTGCTGGCACTGCAAGGTGTCCATCTGGTCGGCATCAACAACCGCAACTTGCAGGACTTTTCTGTAGATCTGCAAACCACTTGCAGCTTGTTGGCCGATCGCCAAGCTCAAATTCAAAAACAGGGCATTCTAACGGTAAGCGAGTCGGGACTGCACACTCCAGCAGACCTCAGCCAGGTCGAGCAAGCCGGAGTCGAAGCCGTGCTGATTGGGGAGTCGCTGGTCAAACAGCCCGACCCTGGAGCAGCGATCGCTAGTCTGTTTGTCTGCTAGCCTGCTGACGCTCGACCTGGGCAAATAACTGGGCAACCGACTGGGCAACCGAACTGGGCAACTGACTGTGACTCAAACCCAAAGCTTCCATATTGGGAGTGTATAGCGGTTTGCGCCCGCGTGTGGTGACTGCACATCTCAGGTTTGAACGAGCCTGAGACAGCGGCTTACCGCCGATTCTTTAGGTTGCCCACCCCTCATCCGACTCGCTCCGACCCGCGCTGGACGAGGCGCTTTTCCGTATCTTTTTTGCATCTTCAATTTAGAGTTAGCCTTTAGAATCCTATGGAACCGATTCCCCTGCCGTCCCATATTCACTACGAGCTGCTGCTGCAACTGCTGGAACGCCAGACCACGCCCGCTGCTCAGCACCAGTCTCAGCATCAGGCCCAGGTTCATGAGCTAATCAGCACGCTGCGAAAGGCGCTGACCCAACAGAAGCGCCTAGAGGAAAGCCTAAGCCGCGCCAATGTGCCTATTGACTATCGCTGGTCGCTCAACAGCGCGGGTTTGGAGACAGTCTCTTCTGAGGTGCGCTGAGGTGGCAGTCCGCACCCTGTAGATTTCAGATTTCTTTAACAAATCGGGCGATCGCAGATGGATGGGCAGTGCTAGCTGGGTTGGCGCAAGAGGAAAGCGGATTCAGCCGTGCTTCTTTCAATTTGAATCTCGGATCTGCTGAACACATCCTGTAAACTAGGATCAACAAGAAACAAGCATCGGTTATACAAGCTATGTTTTTCATAGGTTGTATTGCTGGTCACTTGGTCTTCTTCACTACGCTTCTGTTTTTAATAGATTGATCGTGCATCTCTTAGAGCAGTTTCGTTCAGGTAAATTTGCCTGAACGACTTGATACAGGCTTGATTTAATTCCCTAGCTTGATCCTCCGGATTGAGGCTGAGTCCAGGTTGAGCTATTCATGAGGCTCAGACACACGGGGAATGATACAGATTCAAATGATTGAGTAATCGAGTTTTGGTCGTTGTTTGGAGTCTTCTAGGAATTTGTTTGGCAACTGCTTGTTGCTAACTATTTAGCTGATGTTGTAAGTGGCTTGAGTTAAAGCTTTTAGCATTTACTCTTGGTATTTGTTTGACATCCAGCAAAGTGCTAAGCATTGAGCAAGTTTGAGCAGGTTTAATTCTTTAATTCATTTTGATGGGTCGATTCTTGTCATCCTGGGCGCAAGGTTTAGTTTGTCGTTTTGATTAGTTTCTGCTGGCTCCGCTTCTGATTTAAGTTTCTTTATTAAACCCACTGGTTATCCCACGGCTGGCTGAGTATTGTGTGGCAAAACGATCGGGAGGCGCTGCGTGTCACAACCAGATTGGACAATGGTTTCCGCGACACCGGAGCAATCACGTCTTTCCATCGAAGCCGGTTCCGATGGAGGGAGCTTTAGTGGAAACGATTTGGGCGGCAGTCTTCTCAGGGGAGATGACTCTAATCCAAGCGTGGTGGCTGTCGAAGCGCCAGTTGTGGAACTATCAGCCGAATTACCTGTCGAATCACCGCATACGCGGCTGTTGAGCGAGTTGGCCCAATTGCGATCGCAGGATCGAGAACGCATTGCCCGCATTCACCACCTGGAACAGGCGCTAGATCAGGCCTTGTCTTGCATGGACGAACTGCGGCTGCAAATGCAAGACCAGGGCTTGCTGGAAACCCAACTGGCGGCGACCGAAAAGTTTGCCAGCGTGCAACAGCAGGCGATCGCCCGCCTCAAAGTCCGCCTCAAGCAGCAGCAGCAGACCATCGATGCCCATCTGGCCGAAGCCTACGAGCGCGATCGCCAAGCCCAGGAAAAGCTTGCCGCGGCCGAAGCCCGCTTTCAGGCGCAGCAGGAAGAACTGGATCGGCTGAGAATCCAGCTTAGCGGTCTGAGCCAAGGCCACGGGCGCGATGGATGGAACGGCCGAGAATCGCCAGACGCAACCCGCCAACGGATGCAGGAACTAGAGGAGGCTGCCCAGTACGCGCAAGAACTGTCCTATCGCCTCCAGGAACAGCTTGAAGCATCGCAGCAGCAGGTTCAGCGTCTAGCCGTTGCCCTGAGCGCTGCCGAAACCCGAGTTGCCGAGATGGAATCGATGATGGCCCAGATTCAGGCGGCCCAGGGCCCAAGCCAGGAACAACCGGGCGGGTTGCGGTCGGCGCTGCCATCGTCTGCGATCCGGACTCGCCCTGTTGCTCGTCGGACAAATGCGATCGCCACGCTGGGGCAAGACCTAGCCCGCGCCCAGATCAAAGCCGATGAGCTAGAAATTGAGCTAGGACGGCAGATGCGGCTGCAAACCCTATGGCTGCAAAATAACCGGGAGTTGGAGGCAGAGTGCGATCGCTATCGGGCCCGCATTGCCGATCTGGAAGCCCAAAATAGCGACATCCAGGAGCAAATCTTTCACCATGCCCGCCAGGTCAGCGAGTACGAAGCTACCATCCATCATTGGAAAGATCAGTACATTGCCAGCCAGCGCCAAATCGCCAGCTTCAAAGAACTGCTCGACAGCGTACAGGTGCATCTACTCGCCAGCGAACAGGTCGATCCAGAGCTAACCGCGATTTTCTCTGAGCTAATGACTATGATGGAAGTTGTCGCCACCCTCGACAGCAACAGCCTCAGCAGCCTCTCTGCACCGCCCGTCTCGCGGTTCAATCCGCTGGATTTGCCTGATTTTCTGGTGCGCTGCCGCAGCCACCGCCATCGCTAACGACCTGATATACCCATCGCAAACGAGTTGAGGGCTTTAGAAACGCTGTAGACTGATGGAGACGTTTTCAGCGGGACTTGCCGTGACCCCAGCCGAGCTTGCTTTGCTGCTTTCCTCTATTGCCCTTGGCGTTGCGGGGCAGTTTTTTTTGAAGTCGGGCGCACTGAAGCTGGGTCGCGTTGAGGCGAGTAACGCCATCAGCCATGTGTTGAGCATTCTCACCGTGCCGGACTTGCTGATCGGGCTGGCTTGCTACGGGTTGGGCGCGGTGGTGTATATCTTGGTGCTGACTCGCGTTAAGCTCAGCGTCGTGGGGCCAACAGTCGCGCTCAGCTACGTGTTTTCGGTGCTGTTGGGCTATTTTGTCTTCAAGGAAACGATTCCTGGTCTGCGGCTGGTGGGGCTGGGACTGATCGTGGCGGGTGTGATTTTGGTGGTGTGGCAGCCGAAGTGAGGGGCGGGGTGGCTTGCTGCAAACGCCCCGGGAGTCAGTTGCGATAAGTAGCTAGACATGATTAAACTTAAAACGCTCAACTGAGTAGTTGCCGTCCCAGCCCCGCTGCTCGATCGCCTCGATGAGAGCTAGAGCCAGGTCATACTCATCATCAAACAAGCGACTGGCTAACTGCTCACGCTTGAGATTCAATCATTCGTCCTCAATGCGGTTCATCTGTGGGCTGTACGGTGGCAGGAAGCTGTACGGTGGCAGGAAAAAGATCGACAAGCCTTGTTCATGCCACTGTTGCCAGTATTGTTTGGCAAGCTTACTCCGGTGGGATGAAGCACCATCTTGAATGATGACGGTGAGTTGTCCAGTCGTCGCGAACCGTTCGGCAGCGCGTTGGGCCTGCCAATTCATCAAAGTCACGTAGCGCTCACTGTTGAAGCCACCTACTTACTTTCTGTGTTGATTTTGGATTTTGGATTTGCGATTTTGGAAGGCCCGTTTTGGAAGGCCCGTCCCGTGTCTGTGGCGCTTCCAGTAATTTCATTCGGAGCGCCGCTGGTTAGAGGGGATGTCATCTCAAACCAGGTTCAAACTCAAACCAGGTTCAAATCAGTGCAGCCACATCCCGACAGCCCGATATCCCACAGCCCGACACCCCACACCCGACATCAGAGATGCGTCAGGTCTTCTGGCATGTTGCAGTTCAACAAATGGGCAAAATCAACAGCCGGAATTTCGGCAACTGGATGCTGGGCTAGCCACTGCTGAAACGATCGCCCGCCCGCCTGCACAAAGTCGCGCAGCAGCGACAGGCTACTCAGGCGATAAAATCCACACAGCGGCTGCCAGCCCTGCGAATCGCGCGGCAAATAGGCGATCGCCCCCGACTGGACTGTTTCCAACTGCGCGGCCCACTGCTGCACCTCCGCTGCTTGCAGCCGGGGCAGGTCGCACGCCAGCAGCAGCACCCACGCTGAGGCTCCACCCGCCGCGACCCGCTCCAACCCCTGCCAAAAGCCCACCAGCGGCCCGTGCGGCTCTGTTTCCCCAGGCAGCGGCGTTTCGGAGACAAACTGGCAGTCGGGCAGCAGCGTGGCGTAGCGATCGGGCCAGGGCGTGACGACGAAGACTGGGCTGGCGCAGGACTGGGCGATCGCTCCGGTTCTTTGCAGCAGGGGCACGCCTTCAATCTCAATCAGCGCCTTGTCGCGCCCCATGCGGGTGCTGTGGCCACCTGCGAGAATAATGGCAGAGAGAGGCATCGGGGTATTGTGTGACTCTATCTCATCATCCCACCGACCATTTGCGCCAGCGCATCCAGGTTTACAAAAATATCCTCAACTCGAACCAGCGGATAGAGCAGCGATTGCCAGAAGTGCCCCGCAGGAACCTCGCCCAGCAGATAAGCATAGTCCAGTCCGATCAGGTTGCTGAGATACCAGTAGCAGGGATAGACGTAGTTGGGCGAAAACAGTTCTACGACCTGAGTGCCGGGGCGACAAAAGGCAAGGTTGGTGAGTCCGCTGCCGTGGGGAGAGACGATGAGTTCAGCATTGTAGAAAAGCTGGGCTTGTTCGGCGATGGTGCAAGTCTCCAGGTAGACCGTGGCGAATCCCTGGGACTCAAGAAGTTTCACTACGGATTCTTCGTTGATGATTCGACGATCGCGCGTTTTTTGCCTGGAGAGATACAAGCGCTTTGGTAAATCAGGAGCAAGCGTCTGGGAATGCAAAAAGGACGACTTGAGCCAGTCGCAAACCCAAGCCTGGGGCCAGGCCGCCGCGCCGGGAAATGAAGGAATGATGAGTTGATCTGCCTGGATATGAAGATGCTCCTGAACAGACAGAACTTTCTCAGATGGAATCTGGAGATGATGCAAGCTGTCTTGCTGCCAGGAATGGCAATCGCCCACCAGCCAGTAATCGATTTCGTTAAGATTAAACTCACCGTCTTGCAGGACTTTGAGACGCGGCAAGACATCCAGCATCCAGTGAAAGTAGATGTTATTCGACACGCCTGCAAGAACGGCGACAGTTCCTGATAGGCGCTCTATGGGTGGCAGCTTTTGGGACGAAAAGACCCAGTGCTGGCGGGCGAGCAAGTCGGGATGTCCGGGGGTGAGCAGCGGAAACTCAGCGGAGCAATCGCGCATCACCTCGCCCGCCGCGTTAAAAACGGCCAGGCTGCTTTGATCCGAATCGAGCCAAAAGCGTCCGTTTGGCAGCGTGGCGACAAAGGTGCCAGGGATCGACAGGGCATCGCCCAGCCCAAAGCTCAAGTGGGGCCGCGGCTCCAGGCAGCGGGGCGGCTTAAGCGCAACGACCTGGGGCGGATGAACGGGCGTGAACGAGGCTCTAGGTTCCGATGCCACCCAATCGGGCAGGGTTCTGACTTCGCGGGTCGGCGCGTCCACGGGCCGCGTCTTTTCCCAAAGCGGGTCATCCAGCATAGGCGACGTGGCTCCCCAAGGCGGATGCCCACGCCCCTGGTTTTGCCAGCCCGCCAGCAGGTTGGCCACTTGGGGGGCCAGGTTGGAATTCAGCTTTAGCGCTGTTTGCAGGCATTGCAGCGCCTCCGCTGGCTCACCCGTCTGCATCAGCGCCGCCGCTAGGTTATACCAGCCCTCGACGGCTTCGGGCTGCTGAGCCAGGAGCGATCGCCAATGCTCGGCCGCAAGGTCTGCGTTCCCCTGGGCCAGATACGCCAGCCCCAGCAGTCGGTGTGCGTCTTCGCGATTAGCGTGTAAGGACAAGGCGTGATGGGCAGCGGCGATCGCCCTTTCTGCGTCCCCCTGTTTCCAGAGCGCCTGCCCCAGACTTAGCCAGAGATCGGCGGCATTTGGGGCTTCGCTGAGGGGGGTTTGATATAGGGCGATCGCCTCTGACATTTGCCCCGTTTGCACCAGCGCGTTGCCCAAATCTATAACGGCTGCGAAATTTGAGGGATTTTCCTGGAGAGCCTGCTGATAGAGGGCGATCGCTCGTTCTAGCTGCCCGCCACGAGCCAGCAGATTTCCCGCCTGGTGCAGTGCCGCATCGGAATGGTCGGCCACCGCCAGGGTTTCTAAAAACGCTGCGTTGGCGCATACCGCAGGATTTTGCGGCGGTGTTTTTGCCCAGGCGCAATAGGTTTCGGCAAAGTCTGACCGTTGCCAGAGCGCCTGACGTAACCCCGACAGCGCCTCCGCCGCCTGCCCCAGTTGCAGCAGCCCATAGCTCATATCTGCCAGAACGGGCGCAGCATCGGGAGCCAGCGCATGAGATTGTCCCCAAGCCTGTACTGCTGCCGCCCAATTGCCCAGTTTTCCCTGACACAGCCCCAAACCCGCCCAGGCATCGGCATTGTCGGGCTGGAGCCTCGTCCATGCGGCGTAGGATTCGCCTGCTTCGGCAAATTGCCCAAGCGTCTGGTAGGTCTGCGCCTGCTGCGCCCAGGCATCCACAAAATCGGGCTGAAGCGCGATCGCCTGCTGCCAGCTTGCCAGCGCTGCGTCCAGGTCACCCCGTTGCGCCTGCGCGATTCCCAGCCTGTGGTGATACGTTGCCTGCTCAGCGTCCAGTTCCAAAAGCTGCCGCGAGAGCCGCTCAGCCGCCGGGTATTGCTGATGCGCCAAACAGTGCGTTAGCGCTTGCTCCAGGAGATTTGCCAGACTGCTCAGATAGGCTTCTAGTGCGTCTGGCTCAGCGTCGGAGAGGGGGGTCATCCACACTGCCTGGGCTTCGGCTTCCTGACCTTGCAGCAGCAGCGCCAAACCCAGTAGGGCGTAGTGCTGGAGGTCTGTCTCGCCCTGGGCAATCCGGGCTTCGCAGTAGGCGATCGCCCCGCCGGTATCGCCCTGAAACACCCAGTCCAGCACCTCGCTCATGGCTAGCCTACCGATTGCGTGGGTAAGGTGTCGAGGGCAGCGCGGGCGATCGCCGCAGTGTTGTTGTGGGGCAGGTCAATGCGGGCGGTCAGGCGCGGGCGCAGCAGCGTCCACTGGTCGGCAGGCAGCGGCGGCAACAGGGTAATCTCTGGCGCGTCTTCTCCCAGTTCCAGTTCCTCTTCCTCCATCAGGTGCAGCGTCACGCTAGACAGGGCAAAGTCCGCTTCCTGCGCGTCCAAATCGCCCATGTCTACCAGCAGCGTGGTTTCTTCGCCGCCGGGAGCGGTGATCACGGTTCGCAGCAGGTCCGCTAGTTCGGCAAACAGCACGTCTTCGGGCTGCTGCCAGTCGGGTAGGGCGATCAAATTGCGATCGCGCAGGTGCAGGCTTTCAACGAGCTGCCGATGCTGATGGGTGTGATACAAGTCCCAAAACACCTGGCTAAGCTGCTGTCCGTAGCGCTTGCTGTCGAGGAAGCTGGGCGGATGCTGCATGGCGGCCCGGAGGCGATCGCCCAGGTTTTTCCGAAGCTGGGCATCAGTGCCTAGGGCGATCGCCCGCGTGACATATTCTTCAACTGTCGTGGCGATTAGCTCTGGCAGTGCCAACTCTCGCAAGAACGCTGCACCCCGACCCAGGGAAACGGGCGTATCTTGTTCCATCACCAGCGTTGGAACGCTGACCATCAGCGGATCAAGCAGCGACGATAGGCCAGACATCGGGAACGAGTCGAGATACACATCGGCTAGCTGCACTCGCGCTTGCAGGTTGGCTCGGCTGGGGGTGGGCCCCAAGATCAAGAGGCGATCGCCTTCTACGTTTCTGGCGGTCAGTTGTTTCGACAATCGTCGCTGAAACGCCGCCAGTGGGTACTGGTTTGAGTAGTTTGGATTAAACGGGTAAATCAGCAACCGAGACCCCGGAACACTGGCCAGAATTTCCGCCCAGGCTGCTTCCAGTTCGGGCGAGATTTTGTAAAAACTCGCGCCAGATACAAACACCACCTCATTGTCCGCAATGCCCAGCATGGCGCGATCTACGGATTCGGTCGGCGGGTCAGATCCCTCCACCGCAAGGTCAAAGCACTGGCCGGCGGCTTGTAGAGGCAGCAGGTGTTCTGTAAAGTGGCGCTGCGCCTGATCCGCCGACCCCGCTAGGCGGCTGGTGAGCCAGTAGTCGATTTGGGCAATCCCGCTGGAGATGGGCGAGTTCATGCCACACACCTGCACCCGCGCCAGCCGATGGGATGCCAGGAGGGTGACAGCATCCGTCACAGCCGCAGTATTGGTCGCAATCCAGAGGATGTCTAATTCCGCTTGCCGCAGGGTGTCAACTTGTTCAGCCAGTCGCCCAGGGAGCTGCACCGCTCGGTCGGCATATTGCAGACAGTATTGGGCAGCGGGGTGTTCGTAGGAGGTGAGAGAAAAGAGAATGACTTCAAACTGGTCGCGATTGAGGTCGCGGAAAACAGGAAGCGTTGCAGCCGTCTTGGTTTGGGGAATAAAACCAGGAGACAGAATCCCCAGCCGGAGCTTCTGCCGCGGCTCTGGGGCAACCGGGAAGTCGTAATCTAACGCGGCTCCTTCAGCAGTGAGCGCTTGGGCAATCAGCGCTGAACGCTTCTGGCAGAGAGATTTGAGCGATCGCCGCGTCAGGTAAAGCGGTGTGAGATCGAGGGTTTGCAGTGTGACCTGAGCAACCTTTTGCCAGAGGAAGTCGGTGGGGTCGTTTTGAACCTGTTCGTAGAGTCTGTCCACCCATCGCTCCAGGTATTTGGCATACTCATCAGCCTCGCCCAGTTCCATAAACATCGTGGGCGGCGCACAGAGATACCGCACTATGTCTGCTAGCAGAGACGATGGCACAAGGGTCGGGTCGAATCCATCGGGGAGATGGTGGGGATAGCAATACAGCATCGCTGCCAGCAGTGCGGATGTCTGGCGTGCCCATCCCTCCGAAAGAGTGGCAATGAGCTGGAGGGCGATCGCCTCGTCGGTTTCTGTGAGGGGTTCCAGCCGAATCCCAGAATCCAAGATGAGGCGATGCGCCTGTCCCAACTCGCCCGCAAAGGCGGTTTCCAGGTTCTCCGGTGCGATATTAAGCAACTGCTCAATCAGTTGGTGACGGTGCTGACGGAGCCGTTCCAGAGCAGAGAGACGGTCTGCCGCCGATCCCGCAGACTGATAGCGGGCGATCGCCGACTGCACCTGTTGCAGGGCAGACCCCTGAGATTGCTGAAGCTGCTGCTGGATCAGTTCCGCAGTGAGCAGGTTGGGGACGAGCCGCAGGGCGGCCGCAGTCGCCGCAGTCGCCAGCGGGCGATCGCCCAACTGGTATGCCAGCGTGCCCAACTGACAAAGCAACTGCCCATAGTCCTGCGCGGGGGCGATCGCGTCTGATTTGCGGAACCAAACGCCCGTGGAGTCAATCCGCCGGAGCGCAAAGCTAGAGCGCTGCTGCCGCTCAAACTCATGAATTGCCTGCCGACAGCCCTCCCAGAACCCGTAGTCATCAATTTGCACCGCGCCGCCCGGAATCACCTGGTGGTATAGCAGGTTGAAAATGGCGAGGGTCGATTCATACCAGTCGCCGTCCGCGTGAAGCAGTGCAATATCGCCCATTTCAGCGCGGTATTCGGGCAGGGTGTCCTGGAATAGCCCTTTTACAGGAACTACGATGTCCTGCACGTCCAGGGCTTGACAGACGACGGCCAGGTTTTCTTCGATCGGGGCCTTGAGCGTGCCCGCACCCCAATCCGTGTCATTCGCCGGAACGCCGTTGTGCTTGTCTACTTCTACCGGATCGGGCATTCCCTCAAAGGTGTCGCAGGCATAGAGTTTGCGCGATCGCTGGCTATAGCGCTTGACGACTGCGGCAATCAGCGCAGCGGCTCCCCCCTTAAACGTGCCGCACTCCACAATGTTTCCTGGAAAATCTTCGAGGCAAATCTGCCGGGTCAAGGCGTAAAGCGAGAACAGGCGCTCTTCCGACAGGAGCGTGTAGGGACGAACCACCTGAACGAGTTCCTGGAACTCTGCATAGGAGGCTTTGCCAAGCGTGGTGTGGGCCGTATTGGCCCAGGCAAAGTGCTGGACGCTGGCTTGAAGCTGGGCGCGTTGGCCGTAGAGGTTGCTGAGGATGGCATGGGCGGAGGCCGCGCCCGCACCCGGCTCGATGGCGCGATGGCAACAGTCCAGCGCAGTGTCCCAGTTTCCCGCAACGTAGGCGGCCTGTCCTTCGCGCAGAGCCGTGGCGATCGCCCGCGCAGTTTCCTGGGAGATTGGCTCTGCCAGAGGCGGCAGCGCTTCTACCTGCTCTGCCATTTGGATTAGCGCATGAAGTGCCGTATGAGCAGTGGGTGCAGTTTCCTGCCAGCCGCTAACGGTGTAGTGCTTCAGGTGGGCAGGCAGCGTCCAGGACACCGTCGGGTCTGGGGTATGGTGGATGGGTTTGATATTCCCGCGCCACGCCACACCCATAATTTGCATGGTCTGATAAACGAGCGTATTCCAACCCCGATCGCGCAGATAGTCTAGCCCCTGGGCCACATCGGGCGAAGACAGGTCGTGGAAAATGATGAGGGCATCCTCTGTGGCCAGCAACTCACAGGCGATCGCATCCTCCAGGGGCCCGGGCGCTTCGTGGTTGCCGTCGATAAAAATAAGAGACCATCGACGCTGCTCCTGCGCTGCTAGAGCCTGCACTGCACCGGGGCTAAAGCCAGGATAGAGCGCAACGCGATCGCGCACCCCGGCCGCCATCAGCGACTGACTCACGCTGTCAAAAAACTCAGGCCGCTCCAGCAGCGGGTCAACCACGTCTAGCTCAACGCCCGCCAGCGCCAAGTGGCAGGCCGACCAGCCCATCCAGCAGCCAATCTCCAGGGCCCGCTGTCCTCGAAACTGGAGCGCCGTGTTGTATAGGATATGCGCCTCGTCGCGACTCAGGAAGCCGACCACCGGATGCCGCCGATCCACGTACCAGTTGTGGGGAACCTCGCGACGCAAGTAGGGCCAGCCGCAGTCCTCACAGTTGCCCACAATCTTGTTGGGGAAGGCGTGGTCTGGACGAACCAGCGCCAGCCCCGGTGAAACATAGTCCCCCGCTGGAAGCATTAGGTCTGCAAGCAAACTAATCGTTTCGTCCAGCATTCGGTGCTGCTGAAACAGATTGATAGCCCGCTGACGGCAGCCCTCGCCAGCCGCACGACGCTGCTCCGGGTGCAGGGCCCAGGTTTGGATAATGTCTACCAAGTCTGCAATCGTTTGCACAGGATTTTGATTGGGGTCGCTGAGCAGTTTGCCCGTTTCCCCCAGTTCTTCTGGAATGCCGCTCACCGCCGACGCAGCGACGGGCAGGCCTTTGGCCATGGCTTCCATGATGGCCAGGGGCATCCCTTCGCGCCAGGAGGGCAGGAGAAACATATCTGCCGCGTCATACCAATCCTGGATATCCCACCGCCGACCCAGCAGGTGAACGCGATCGCTCGCGCCCATTTCGGCAATTTCTTTTTCGTACTGTGCAGTCAGTGCCGGATCGCCGCTGCCTGCCCAGGCAAACTGCAACGACGACCAGACGGGCAGATGACGCAACTGGGCGATCGCCCCTAGCTGAAGCTGGAAGCCTTTTCGAGCGACGATTTGAGCCACAGAAAAGCACAATATTTGGTCGTCTTTGATGCCCAGTTCTGCCCGTAGCCGCTGCCGGGTTTCTGCATTTCTCGGCTCAAAAAACTCAGCCGGCCGCCCATAGAGGATGACGCGCCCCTTGTTTTCTGGCAGACGGAAATGCTGTCGGAGAAGCTGGAGGTTTTCCTGAGAGACGAGAATCACTTCTCTGGCGTGGTGATACTGCTCTGACAGGGCATCGAGGCGATCGCCAAACCGCTCTGCCAGATCAGGCGCAACGTATCCAATCACAATGGCGTAAGGGATACCCTGCTGAATCGCCACTTGCTTGGCTGCGAAGTTCGAGAGCGGATGTGAATCGCTGAACAGAATAAAGTCCGGACGCACCCGATGGAAAATGCGATCTGGGCTTGCCGTATCGTCGAGCGTGCGCTGCACCTCCGAGATCGTGTTGTAGTCTAACCATTCATGGACGACCCCTGCCCTTGCTTGTGCTTGCGTTTGCACCGTGTCCACTTGAGTTTGCACCAGCGTTACCCGATAGTCTTGGGCACGCAGCCCCAAAACAACTTCATGGTTGTACTGGGCAACGCCGCCGCTGCCAAAGTCATCTGTGTAGAGCAAGAGATGTTGAGACATACCTTTAGAGTTTTGGAAAGGGGCAAATTGGGGCAAGGCAAGTTGGGATAGAGGATGGGTCTGAATATCGCTGAAATATCTCTGGAATATCTCTGGATATTTCTAACTATCCGCGTCTATGGCTGGCGTTGCTTCTGACGGGCTTCTTCCAGAGATTGCTGATAGTCCGCTCGCTCAGGATAGAGCGACACCAGTTTTTCCAGAGGGGCGATCGCCCCAGCATAATCTTTAAGCTGCATCCGGGCATTGGCTAACCCCTCCAGAGCCGTTTGGTTCTCCGGCTCTCGCTGCAACACTAGCGCAAAGCCTTTTTCTTCTTCGCGTAAAAGATCCTGTTCAGAGGGCTGCTCGATGGAGGCGACGGGCTGCCCGGTTTGCTGATTCTGCCCGGCATAGAGCGGCACCAGCCCCATCACCATCGACCCTGCAAAACAAAGCCCCGAAACTAAGATAAAGGTGCGTTGCAACCGTGGTTTCGCCAACATAGCGGTCTGGATTCTTCAATATTATGAAGATTGAATGTGGATAACTTTAGCGTTCCCAGGTTTACAGGCGGAAAGATCAGGGAATGGTGAGAGTGTCCGGGTGTTGAGGGGTGAGAAGGGTGGGACTGAAGTCATTGGGAGGATTGCGATGGGAGAGGATGGGATGGTCTTTGCAGATCAAACATTAGAGAACGGCGACCGGGAGACGGCGGCGCGGGAATGGGGGAAGCTGGGGCTGGCGGTGCTGGGGGTGGCGGGATGTTTGGGGGCGATCGCCCTGCTTCAGGTTCCCCAGCTTCGGCAAATCCAAACACGCAGCCAGACGGCCAGCCTGCAAGAAATTCAGCGCGATCTGGAGTCAGAGCGGGTGCGGCTCAATGTCCTGGAGCAAGCACCTTCTTTAGGGTTTGACAATCTGATTGCAAGCTGGACGTTTCTGAACTTTTTGCAGTATTTCGGCGACGAACCCGTGCGATCGCGCACCGACTACACCCTTAGCCCAGAGTATTTCGACGTGATCCTCCGCCGCGATCCGCGGTTTTTGAGCGCTTACACGTTTCTGTCTACCAGCACTGCCATGTATGCGGGCGATCCCCAGCGGGCGATCGCCCTCACCAACGAAGGACTGAAACATCTGTCGCCAACGCTGCCGCCCGATTCCCACTACATCTGGCGCACCAAGGCCATCGACGAACTGCTGTTTTTGGGCGATGCGGCGGCGGCTCGCCAGTCGTTTGAAACGGCTGCGGATTGGGCAGAAGCGTCTGGCCAGCCAGAGGGGCAGTCGGTCGCCAGCCTCTCGCGCCAGACGGCGACGTTTCTAGCCAACAACCCCGACAGCAGCTACGCCCAGTTTGCGGCCTGGATGATGGTGCTGACAAACGCCCCCGACCGCCGCACCCGCAGCACTGCCGCCGACCGCATCAAAGCCTTGGGAGGCGATGTGGTTCCCCAGCCCGACGGCACGTTTCAAATCAAGCCGCCCCCCAGTGATTAACCCCTGATTAACCCCTGATTAACCCCTAAGCAACCCCTGATTAATCCCTAAGCAACCCCTGATTAATCCCTTGCCAAGCCGTGATCAACCCGCGATCAGGCAACGGCATTGAGCAACGGTCTATAATCCGAGGAATAGGATGGGTCGAAATGAAAAGGGAGTGACGACGGGCGATCTTGCCCCTCACTCGTCCTTCAATTGAGTCAATCTGCTGAGTCAACCGGGTGAGTCGATCTGTCGAGGCTCAGGACGGGTTGAGCCAAGCGCTGAACCGGGAAAGCGGCCCGCTTCACGCTCATTTATGAAATTGAGTTAATATTAGTTAACAAAGACGTTCCGTTGCGCGGCCCGCAAGCCCGCCACACAACACATTCGGAGGAATAGCCTCAGTGAACAAGCGGTGGAGAAATGCAGGACTGTATGCCCTTCTTGTCGTCGTCGTCATTTTCCTGGCTACGGCGCTGCTGGACAGACAGCCCCAAGATATTGAAACCTGGCGCTACAGCCAGTTTATTCAGGAAGTGCAGCAGCAGAACGTGAAGCGCGTCGAAATCAGCGCCGATCGCTCTCGCGCCCGCGTCACCCAGGAAGACGGCGAAAAGGCGATCGTCAACCTGCCAAACGACCCGGCGCTGCTGGATATCCTGACCGAGAACAAGGTGGATATCCTGGTCACGCCGCCCTCGGATGATGGCGTTGTGGCTCGTGTCCTCAGCACACTGCTGATTCCCTTCTTGCTGCTGGCGGTGCTGTTTTTCGTGCTGCGCCGCGCCCAAAACGGCCCCGGCAGTCAGGCCATGAACTTTGGCAAGTCCCGCGCCCGCGTCCAGATGGAGCCGCAGACTCAAGTGACCTTTGGCGACGTGGCGGGCATTGAGCAGGCCAAGCTGGAACTCGCAGAGGTGGTGGACTTCCTGAAAAATGCTGACCGCTTTACGGCGGTGGGGGCCAAGATCCCTAAGGGCGTGCTGCTGGTAGGCCCGCCAGGAACCGGCAAAACGCTGCTGGCTCGTGCCGTTGCGGGTGAAGCAGGGGTACCTTTCTTCTCTATCTCTGGTTCCGAGTTTGTGGAAATGTTCGTGGGTGTGGGTGCGTCTCGCGTCCGCGACCTGTTTGAGCAGGCCAAGTCCAATGCCCCCTGCATCGTGTTCATTGATGAGATTGATGCTGTTGGCCGTCAGCGCGGTGCTGGACTCGGCGGCGGCAACGACGAGCGCGAGCAGACGCTGAACCAGTTGCTCACGGAGATGGATGGCTTTGAGGGCAATACGGGCATCATCATCATCGCAGCCACGAACCGTCCCGACGTTCTGGATGCGGCGCTGCTGCGTCCCGGCCGCTTTGACCGTCAGGTGGTGGTGGATCGTCCCGACTACGCGGGTCGCTTGGAAATCCTCAATGTCCACGCTCGCGGCAAAACCCTGTCGAAGGATGTGGATCTGGAGAAAATTGCTCGTCGGACTCCTGGCTTTACGGGGGCGGATCTGGCAAACCTGCTGAACGAAGCTGCGATTCTCGCGGCTCGTCGCAACCTGACAGAAGTGTCGATGGACGAGGTGAACGATGCCATCGACCGCGTGCTGGCTGGCCCCGAAAAGAAAGACCGCGTGATGAGCGAAAAGCGCAAGTCGCTGGTGGCCTATCACGAAGCCGGACATGCCCTAGTGGGTGCGCTGATGCCCGACTATGACCCGGTGCAGAAAATCAGTATCATTCCTCGCGGCCGCGCAGGGGGTCTGACCTGGTTCACGCCCAGCGAAGAGCGGATGGATTCGGGCTTATATTCTCGCTCCTATCTGCAAAACCAGATGGCCGTTGCCCTGGGGGGGCGCGTCGCCGAGGAAATCATCTTTGGTGAAGAGGAAGTGACTACGGGCGCTTCCAATGACCTGCAACAGGTGGCGCGGGTGGCGCGTCAGATGGTGACTCGCTTTGGCATGAGCGATCGCCTCGGGCCAGTGGCGCTGGGTCGTTCCCAAGGCGGCATGTTCCTGGGACGCGACATCATGGCCGAGCGCGACTTTTCGGAGGAGACAGCCGCTGCGGTAGATGACGAAGTTCGCAACCTGGTGGATCAGGCCTATCGCCGCGCCAAAACCGTGCTGATGGAAAACCGCGCAGTCCTTGATCAGCTTGCCCAAATGCTGATTGAGCGCGAAACGGTAGACTCTGAAGAGTTTCAGGAGCTACTGGCTAACAGCGATGTGAAGATGGCGGCGATCGCCTAGTTTCGCCTAACCCACCGTTCAAACCCAAAGAAGGCGCATTCCTGCTGGGGGTGCGCCTTTTGTCGTGGCTCATGAATTAGGAGTCATTTTGCCAAGCAAAATCCTGACCCTGAAACCGCCCTATTCCTGGATTCCTAGCTCCGCCGCCACAATTTCAGCCAGCTTTTCGGCGGCTCCGGGCTTTCCCCGCACTCGGCGTAGGCGATCGCGCACAGCATCTCGCGTTTCGGGATGCTCCAGCCAGTCTAGCGCCAAGGTCGAAATATCCTCCGGCTTCAGGTTGCCTACCAGTTCCGGCACGATCGCCTCCCCTGCCCAAATGTTGGGCCAGGCCAGCAGGCGAGACTTGCGGAGAAACCACCCATTGATCAGTTTGGCGATCGCCCCGCCCACCCCCGGCAAGTTGGCCAAAAGCCCCGGAATGCCATCCCAGGCTCGCATTGCGTCAAGCTGCTGCGTTGGCAAAAACACAATCATGGGCACCGCCAGCGCTCCCAGTTCCGCCGTATTTGCCCCCACCGTCGTCAGGCAAAGCTGGCATCGTTGCAGCAGGTCATAGGCCGGAAACGGGGTCCACAGACTGATTTGCAGACCGCTCTCGGTTTTCAGACTGGGGCAATGGGCCGGAAAGGGGCCGCTGGGGTCGGCCGCAGGCAGCAGGCGGGCCGAAACTGCGCCAAAGTAGTGGGCGATCGCATTTTGCGCTGGATCAGCAAATCGGGCCAGCGTGTCCAAGTCCAGCGTCGGCGCAACCGGAATGACAAACTGCACATCGGGGCGGGCGGCATGGATCTGCTGGGCGATCGCTAGACCCAGCGGCACCCCCTGAGCCAGCTTGGCGGGCTTGGAACCGGGCAGCAGCCCCACCAGCGGCCTATCCGCACCTGGCAACGCTGGAACGTCGGGTAAAAGCGCTGAAGCAGCGGAATCCCCGCTCAGGTTCATTCCCGAATCTACATCCGCCATCAGGTCGCCGATAACGGTGAACTTGTGGACATATTGCGCGGGGGCGCGGCTGACCAAATCTGCATTCATCACGGCAAAGCGGTCAATCCAGCCGTGCCAACGGGTTTCCCACTCGCCATACAGCACCGTGCGATAGCCCAGCCGCTTGCCGATGATCACCGGATAAAACTGGTCGCCGCCGAGAAACAGGACCACGCCGCGATCGCCCCAGTCCCAGCCTTCTGCTGTCCTGCCCCACAGCAAGAACGGGAAGAAATGGGCCGCCGCCTGAATGCGGTCGAGTTCGGGATAGCGCTGGGCGATCGCCACCTCCCGCCCGGTTGCATTCGGACAGGGCGACAGCACGAGCGAAATCCGCACCCGTGAACGATCTTGCCCCAGCTTTGCCCGCAGCGCCCGCAGCACCGGCCGAACCCAGGTCGCCAGTTCACCAGGGCCGTTGGAGAGGATAAGGAGGTCTAGAGGCATAGGCGGGTTAAAGATGAGACTCCTGGGGGTACATAGCACGAAGGGATGTGCAACTTTGCCGATCCTCTCATCCTTTTCTGGTAGGCCGAAGGCTTTAAGCCCTCTCCTAGAGCAGAAAAGGAACTTCAAGCCTCTCTTGCTCCCTTTCTCCCGACCTGGGAGAAGGGGGTGGGGGATGAGGGCAGATTGAACGTTGCACATCTCGTAGCCCTTGCCTGAGCTATCCGGCAGGAAGCAGGCTCAACTAGAGGCAGGCTCCTCTGGTCATCCCATCATCGCATCATCCCCCTGCGCCGAATTTCCACAAAACCTGCGCCGAAATCGTCACCTCGCCGCCCAAATCCGGGCACTCTCAAAGCAGGGCAAGTTATAATTTTTGCGGATATACTGCAAACTTTCTTTATGAGCAGCCCTTTGGTTCACGCATTTTTCGTTGGTCGGGCACTGGCCGAAGCACTGACCGAGCAAGCCAGCAACCTGGCATCTACGCTGGTCAGCGAGGCCGGCAAATTTGATGCCGAACAGCGCGATCGCCTCCGCCAGTTTACCGAAACGGTACTGGAAAAGGCGAATCGAGAAGCCGCCCAGGCCAGTCAGGGACGCTCCTATGCGGCGGATGGAGCCGGGGAAGACCTGCAAGCGCTAATCGACGATCTGCGGGCCGAAATTGCCCAACTCCGCACCGAGCTTCAGCGCTACCGCAGCCGCTCTGGTATCTAGCCTGGTGGTTCCTCTGGGGATATCTGGTGCTTTTATCTCCAATGATTTTACCCCCGGTGCCTTTATAGAAGACATGCTCTGGTTTTTCTAATCCCGATTTTCGGTTTTTCAAGGTTGCGCTCCTGCCCGGTATTCTGTTGTTTTTTTGAGAAGCCTGTCGCGTGTCTGCCCGTTTTAACGATGCTATGTCCCCAGACTGGAGTGCTGAATCTGCCGCACCGCCCGTCTCGCATAGGGCCGCCCCAACTGGTCACACTCCACAGGCTCCCTTCTCCAAATCTTCTGCTAACGCTCCTTTCACCCCCTCGGAGGCCGCAACGGTGACTTCGCCCATCGACAGCGGTAAATCCTATTCCTCCAATGCCTACCGCTGGAACCGCAAAAGCTACTCGCGGCAGCGGCGCTATGTGGATATTTGGACGTTTGTTTTGCAACTGCTGACGGCGCAGTGGGCCTACAGCAAACCCTGGACTTATCCCGGCGGCATGACCGAAGAAAACCAGGCTATCCGCCGCCGCAAGCTTGCCGTCTGGATTCGCGAAACCCTGCTCGACCTGGGGCCGACTTTCATCAAAGTGGGTCAGCTTTTTTCGACCCGCGCCGACCTGTTTCCGGTGGAATACGTCGAAGAACTCTCGAAGCTGCAAGACCGGGTGCCGGCCTTCGGCTACGAACAGGTCGAAGAAATTATCTGGCAGGAATTGGGCAAGGGCATTCCCGAACTCTACCGCAGCTTTGACCCGATTCCCATTGCCGCCGCCAGTCTGGGCCAGGTGCATCGGGCGCAACTCCATTCCGGCGAGGAAGTGGTGGTGAAGGTGCAGCGGCCGGGTCTGGCAAAGCTGTTTGACATTGACCTGAAGATTCTCAAAGGCATCGCCCACTATTTTCAGCGGCATCCCAAGTGGGGGCGTGGGCGCGACTGGCTGGGTATCTACGGCGAGTGCTGTCGCATTCTGTGGGAAGAGATTGACTATCTTAATGAAGGGCGCAACGCTGACACATTTCGGCGTAATTTTCGCCATGAAGACTGGGTGAAGGTGCCCCGCGTTTACTGGCGCTACAGTTCGCCCCGCGTGCTGACGCTGGAATATGTGCCGGGGATCAAGATCAGCCACTACGAGGCGCTGGAAGCTGCTGGGCTAGACCGCAAGACACTGGCAAAACTGGGGGCGCGGGCTTATTTGCAGCAGCTTTTGGACAAGGGCTTCTTTCATGCCGATCCGCATCCGGGCAATATTGCGGTTAGCTCCGACGGGGCGCTGATTTTCTACGACTTTGGCATGATGGGTCAGGTGCAGCCTGTCACCCGCGAAAAGCTGATGAATACGTTCTTTGGCATTGCCCAAAAGGACGCAGATAAGGTGGTGGATGCGCTGGTGTCGCTGGGGGCGCTGTCGGTGTCGGAGGACATGGGGCCTGTGCGGCGGTCGATCCAGTATATGCTGGACAATTTTATGGACAAACCGTTTGAAACCCAGTCCATCAGCGCCATCAGCGATGACTTGTATGAAATTGCCTACGATCAGCCCTTCCGCTTTCCGGCAACGTTTACGTTTGTGATGCGGGCTTTTTCCACGCTGGAGGGGGTGGGCAAGGGCCTTGATCCCGAATTTAATTTTATGGAGGTCGCAAGACCCTTTGCGATGCAGATTATGGCTAATGGAACTGGTTCGGAAACAGGCGGGCTGCTGGAGGAATTCAGCCGTCAGGCAGCCCAGGTCAGCAGTTCGGCGCTGGGGCTGCCGCGCCGCATTGAGGATACGATCGATCGGCTGGAGCGGGGAGATATTCGGCTGAGGGTGCGATCGCAGGAGACGGATCGCGTCCTGCGTCGCCTGAGTAACGTTAATATGGGGACTAATTATGCGCTATTGGCGGGTGCGTTTACGCTGTCGGCGACGATTCTGCTGGTGAATAACCTGATTTGGGTGGCGGTGCTGATGGCGATTCCGGCGGCGATCGCCCTGTTTTCCTGGGTGCGCCTAATGATCCGCATTGACCGCGCCGACCGCATGTTCTAGAGCTATCTCCGTAAGCTATCTCTGTAGCTGTCTGAATTAGTGGCGATCTGTTTAGTAATTTCCTAATTAGTAGTGTCCTAACCCTGAGCGTCCGCATTTTACCCTACCGATTCTCACCCCTCCGTCCGCTGCCTCGATTATGAAGTGCCTTTTTACCGGAATTACCGACCCGGGACTGCTGCGTAGCGTCAATCAAGACGCATATTACATTGACCCCAATGGCCGGTTCTTTATCGTGGCAGACGGCATGGGGGGGCACGCGGGCGGGCAGGAGGCAAGCCTGATTGCCACCAAGATGATTCAGAATTATCTGGACTCTCACTGGACTTCCGACGAGGATTCGCGGACGCTGTTGGAGCGGGCTTTTTTAATCGCCAATCGGGCGATCGTGCAGGATCAGTCTCGGCATCCCGAACGGTCGGACATGGGCACAACGGCTGTTGTGGTGATGTTTCGCAACGGTCAGCCTTGGTGTGCCCATATCGGGGATTCGCGGCTCTATCGCCTGCGGGGAGCCAAGCTTGAGCAAATTACTGAAGACCATACCTGGGTGGCTCGCGCCATGAAGGTGGGCGACCTTACTCCAGATCAGGCCCGCGTGCATCCGTGGCGACATATCTTGTCCAAATGCCTGGGGCGGGAAGACTTGCGACAGATCGACGTGCAGCCCATTGATGTGCAGGGGAGCGATCGCCTCTTGCTCTGTAGCGACGGACTGACAGAAGAGCTATCGGATCACCTGATTGCCTTTCACCTCAAGTCGATTCGCGCCTGCGACAAGGCGGCGGCAGCTCTGGTCAACGCCGCCAAGGACAAGGGCGGACGCGATAACATTACCGTCATAATCGTGGCGATAGACAGTCAGCCGCTGTCCGACCTTCCCACCACGTCGCCCTAATCCTTGACGCTGAATTCCCGAAACCACTGCCCGACCTCCCAAGGCGGCAGGGGGCGACCCCAATAATGACCCTGGCCCATCAGGTAGCCCGCCAACGGCCGCAGGTTGTTGGCGGTGTCGTCCACTACTGGGATATTGAACTACTAGGATATTCCCGGATAGGCCTTGGGATGTCTCTTAGTCATGGCTGAATCATACGCCAAATGATTTCAAGGATGAGGTTATACCGAAAATGGTCAACCAGCTGTCGAAATTCTGACCTTTGCCCTAATCGATGAACAGTCGTTCATCTGTAAAAGAGGTTACGATGTAGCCTGCTCGATCGAGGACAGCAGGTAGCCAGCTCGATGCGGAGTTGACTGGCAACATCGTTTACCGCCCGCTAGCCATTGCGGATCGATAGCCACCCCGTCAGCCCCACCACCGCAAAGATTTGTGCAGCGCAAAGGGCAACACCAAGAACGATCGCAACGGCAGTCCTCTCGCTAGGCTGGGGCGGGCACGGGGGGATGGATGGGTGCATAATCTGGATTGTGTTGGGGCGAATACAGCTACCGTTCGGTAGGGATGGGGCTGGAATGGGGCTGGAATGGGGACAGCACTCCGTAATACTCTTACAACAAACAAATCGCAAGGGGACACAAATCGCAAAGAATAGAGCAATGATGAAACAATGATTGATAAATGATAAAAAATTGATTAAGTTAAGAGTTGTGTTGTATCGTCCCCCAGCCCCCCAGCCGTCAGGGTCTTAGAGGTAGGTTTGAGGCTGCTTCAGGGAGAGAGTTTCAAGAGTTCCATCCAGTGCTTGTGTCGAAACAACGTACTATTTGCAACTTTGGATGTTGGTTTGCGCGATGGGCACACTCTTGCAGCAAAAGCGGCGAAACTGCTTCAGAATGCGGGTCAAGTCTTTGATAGCCTTTGAGAATTGCAAGTGAGAATCACAAACAGATCGCTGCCCCCTTTAGAAGGCTATGTAGCAATTGAAACTTTTTAGCCTAAGTAGCCTGAAAGTCAGGCAATTGCAGAGAGGCACGATATCAGTCTTGTCAAAACTCAGCTTTATCATTCCCTCCGCAATCAAATAGTAACGCTGCGCCCGATCTCGCTTTCAGGTCTTAAAAACTCAGAAACTTCCAAAAACTCAGAAGCAAAGTTTCGCAATTCCTGCTGGACTAGGCGATATAAGCGGTTATCCGGTTAGACCAGACCCCAATGAGCCTCAACCCTGACTACAATCAAGAATGCGCCTTATGTTGCTGCACACGCTGGAATTTGCAAAAGGCTTAGCCACCAAAGCACTGCATTTTATTGCTTTAATTATTGCTTTAACCAAAATCGCCACAGCGAGCAATATAGGCTTTGCAAGTGCGGGCTTTGCGGCGACAAACCTGGGAGACGCAGCGGGATCGAGGAGGTAGGGAATGGCTGCACTCTGGGTTGGACTATTGGGGTTTGAAAATATTGGGCAGTTTTATAAGGGAGCAAGCCTGGGCATGGGATCTGCTGCGTCTTCGTTTATCCCGCATGGACACTGCTATTTGTGGCAACCGGGGCTGGTGGGGCTACATGTCGGCTCAGATGCGCTGATTGCCTTGGCATATTATTCCATTCCGCTGACGCTGTACTATTTTGTTCGCAAGCGGAAGGATTTGCCCTTTAACGATATTTTTCTGCTGTTTGGCGCATTTATCGTAGCCTGCGGTACGACGCATTTGCTGGAGGTGTGGACGCTATGGCATCCAGACTACTGGCTGTCGGGTTCGATTAAGCTGCTGACCGCAGGCATATCCCTGTTTACGGCAAAAGAACTGTTTTCGATCGTACCCAACGCGCTGGCGCTGCCCAGTCCGACTCAGCTAGAACAGGCAAACCAGGAACTCCAGGCGCAGATTGCCGAGCGCATGGCGATTGAGGCAGAACTGAAGTGCCATCAGGCCCAGCTCGAAGACCGGGTGGCAGAGCGCACGGCCCAGCTTGAAGCGTCCAATCATCAGATGGAAGAGTTGCTGCGTCGAGAGCAGGAAGCCCGCAGCCAGACCGAGCAAGCCCGCACCGAAATTCAGCGCTACGCCAATCGCCTGACGCTGGCGCTGGATGCCGCAGAGATGGGCTTTTGGGAATGGGATATCGACTCTAATCGGATTACGGGTACACCGCAGTTTGCCAGGATTTTGGGGCGCGAACCGTCCAGTCTGGAGAATTTTGACGTGGAAGACTGGAAGGCGCAGATTCTGCCTGAAGATCGGGCGTTGGCTGCTTCGGTGACAGAAGCGGCGATCGCCCAGTGCCAGACCTTTCGTTGCGAATATCGCCTGAAGCATCCTGACGGCAGCCTGCGCTGGGTCAACTCGGTGGGCCGCTGCGAGTATAATGCGGACGGGCAGCCCATGCAAATGTCGGGGGTGCTGATCGATACGACCCAGCGTAGGCTCGACGAAGCCAGCCTCCGCGAAAGCGAAGAGACGACCCGCCGACAGCTTGCAGAAATCGAGGCGATTTACACTACTGCGCCGATTGGCCTGTGCGTGTTTGACACTCAGTTTCGCTACGTGCGGCTGAATGACTTTCTGGCAGAAATCAACGGTGTCCCCATCGAGGATCACCTAGGCAAAACGGTTTGGGATATCGTGCCAGAACTGGCCGAGCATCAGGAACGGGTTTTGAGGCAGGTTGCCAGCACGGGGCAGCCTGTTCTCAACTTGGAGGTGCAGGGAGAAACGCCGCTGAAACCAGGCGTGCTGCGCGACTGGCTGGCAAATTACTATCCTCTATGGGGGCTGGACGGCAACTTGCAGGGCATCAACGTCACGGTGCAAGAAGTGACCGAGCGCAAGCGCGACGAACGAGAACTAGAGGCGCGAGCGCAGGAGTTGGCTCAGTTGAACCTGCTGCTGGCGCAAAGCACGGCGCAGGTGCGCGAACGCAATCAGGAGTTGGATCAGTTTGCCTACGTGGTGTCGCACGATTTGAAGGCTCCTCTGAGGGCGATCGCCAACCTCGCCTATTGGATCGAAGAAGACTTAGACGATTCCCTGCCAGAAGAAACCCGGCAGCATCTCACCCTCATGCAAAGCCGCGTCCGCCGGATGGAGGGGCTGATCAACGGGCTGCTGGAATATTCCCGCATTGGTCGCTCTGATACGACGACGGAAACCGTCAACCTGACGACGCTGCTGCATGAAGTCGTTGATTTGCTCGACCCGCCGGACACCGTGCAGGTTTTTATCCCTGAAGAGTTGCCAACCCTGACGACTAAGCCGCTGCTGCTTAGCCAGGTGTTGGCAAACCTGATTGGCAATGCCATTAAACACCGCGATCGCCCGGATGGACGGGTCGAAGTCACCGTTGCCGACCAGGGCCGCCACCTTCGATTCACCATCGCGGACGACGGCCCCGGCATCGACCCCCGCTATCACGACCGCATCTTCGCCATTTTCCAGACGCTAAAGTCCAAAGACGATCAGGAAAGCACGGGCATTGGGCTATCCATCGTCAAGAAAATCATCGACACTGAGGGCGGCGAGATTCACCTGGAATCTGAGCTGGGTCAAGGAACCACGTTTTGGTTTACCTGGCCGAAGGGCGGGATGGAGTGATAGCGGAGTGACGGTGGAGGGATAGTGGATGGAGTGATAGGGTTAGCAAAGTAGGAGCCTCCCAACCGCCATCTCGCCTGCCCTTTTCCGTCTGTCAAATCCCTGCTCATGCACGCTGCCGACACCGCGATCGCCCATCTCCAAGCCCACAAGTCTGCCTGGGCTAATTTGCCAATTCCAGCGCGGCTAGACCTGCTGCATCGCTGTATTGCGGGAACGGTGGCAGTAGCAGAGGATTGGGCGATCGCCGCCTGTCGTGCTAAGGGTATTGATCCCAATGCGCCGCTGGCGGGAGAGGAGTGGCTGCTGGGGCCGGTGGGCCTGCTGCTGAATTTGCGGCTGCTGATTCAGGCGTTGGCAGCAGGCGGACAGCCGCGCCCCGTGTCCGTGCGCTCGCGGGCAGATGGGCAGCAGGTGGCCCAGGTGTTTCCCGACAGCTTGCAAGATCGGCTGATGTGGCTGGGGTTTCGGGGCGAGGTGTGGATCGAGCCAGGCCAGCCCGCCAGCCAGGGGCAAATTTACCGGCCGGGTGGCAACTCAACTGCGGGCGTGGCGCTGGTGCTGGGGGCAGGCAATGTGTCGGCGATCGCCCCGATGGATGCGCTGTCGAAACTCTTCGCCGAAAACCAGGTGGTGCTGCTCAAGCTCAACCCGGTGAGTAACTATGTAAAGCCGTTTCTGGAAACGGCCTTGCGGCCCCTAATCGAGGGCGGGTTTCTAGCAATAATCACCGGAGATGCAGCAGTGGGCGCATTCCTCTGCCAGCATGAAGGCATTGACACGATTCACGTCACCGGATCGCACCACACCCATGATGCGATCCTCTGGGGCAACACGCCCGCAGAACAGGCCGAGCGCAAGGCCGCAAATCAGCCCGTGCTTGCCAAGCCCATCACCTCAGAACTGGGCTGCGTCACGCCGATTTTGGTGGTGCCGGGTCGCTGGTCGGTCGCCGACTTGCAATACCAAGCGCAGCACGTCGCCAGCATGGTCGCCCACAACGCCAGCTTCAACTGTGTCGCGGGAAAAGCGCTGGTGCTGTCCAAGCACTGGCCGCAGCGAGACGACTTTTTGGCCGCGCTAAAGTCTGCGCTGGCCGCCACACCCGCCCGCAAGGCCTACTATCCCGGCGCACAGGATCGTTACCAGGCATTTCTCGACCGCTACCCGCAGGCGATCGCCCTTGCGCCCCGCACCCCCGACATTGTGCCCTGGACGCTAATCCCCGACGTGCCCCCTGCTCCCGGCGAATATGCCCTGACGACGGAAGCCTTTTGCGGTGTGCTGGCCGAAGTCAGCCTAGACGCGGGCAACACCGCAGCGTTTTTGCAACAGGCCGTAGACTTTGCCAATGAAACCCTCTGGGGCACGCTGTCCTGCGTTCTGCTGATCGACCCGGCAACGCAGCGACAAAATGCCGCAGCGGTCGAGCGAGCGATCGCCCAACTGCGCTATGGCAATATCGGGATCAACGCCTGGACAGGCATGAACTTCCTGCTCAGCGCCCTCACCTGGGGAGCCTTTCCCGGCAATCCCCTCAGCGCCATCGGCTCCGGTCGCGGCATCGTTCACAACGCCTACCTGTTCGACTATCCCCAAAAATCCGTGGTCTACGCCCCGTTCCACATCCGCCCCAAGCCCATCTGGTTTGCCAACCACCGCACCTTGCAGCAGGTGACGCGGCGCTATGTAGAGTTTTTGGCAAGCCCAAACTGGCGGCGATTTGCTCAGGTGGCGATCGCCGCTTTGAGGGGATAATTTGGGTTTTGGATTTTCGATTTTAGCTTTTGGAGGGACTGTCTAATGTCTGCGGAGCTTCCAGCCGCTTTAGCCGCAGTGCCATCTCAAGCGCCCTTTCAGAGACTTTAGTTTGGACTAATGGTGAAGAGGAAGGCAGTCAATGAGAAGCACCGACTGCCGTAAGGTCAATGAAGTACAACCAACATTGACCCCATGATTTTCAACGAACTTCAGCAATTTCGCCAAACGTTGTATGCCAGCTTGGGAAACGCCAGAGATGCCCTGTTTGATCTGATGGATGCCGTGTTAGTGAGTGCGTGCATCGTGTCGTTTGTGAGGCTATCGCAGAGTCCTGTCTTTCGTCGCCAGTGGTCGAGCCCCTATGAAGCGTTGCGCGATAGCCGCCTACCCCGCTCAAAGGTGCTGAAGCTGTTGGTGCAGCAGATACCGACTCAGCAGCAACCGTTGTTGGCAGGTGATGCGAGTCGGTGGAACCGTCCTGCTGCCAGGCGTTTGAAAGACCGCACCTTATCAGGCAGAACAGGACATGCCCCGATAGCCGGACAAAACTACAGTACCTTAGCCTGGATTGCTGAAGACAGGGGCAGTTGGGCATTACCATTGCGGCATGAGCGCATCACCAGCTTTGAAACACCCGCCAGTAAAGCGGCATTCCAACTCAAACAAGTGACTCGGCAGTTAGCGGTGCGTCCGTTGGCGATCTACGACCGAGGGTACGGCAATGCCAGTTTTGTCAACCAAACGGCAGGGATTGAGGCAGACTTGCTGCTGCGGGTTACATCCAATCGATGTGTCTATGGCGCGCCCCCAGCGTATCGAGGGCGAGGCGCACCTGCCAAGCATGGACATAAGATGAAACTCAATGACCCTGACACTTGGAGTGTCCCGGTCGAAACCGTTGAAGTCGATGATCCCAACTGGGGACGAGTGCGGGTCAGTCGTTGGAGTGCATACCATTTCCGCAAATCCCCAAACGGGCAATGGAAGTGTTGCGCGTGGAGGTGCTGGAGACACAGAGCAGCACGCGACGCTTGGCTCCTTTGTGGTTAGTTTGGCTGGGTGAGCAGATGCCTCCGTTAGAAACCCTGTGGTTGCACTACCTCCGTCGCTTTGCCATTGAACACTGGTATCGCTTTGCCAAGCAGAGGCTATATTGGACACATCCCCAGTTCAGTTCTGTATCGGCAACCGAACAGTGGAGCAGCCTGATGCCGTTGCTCAGTTGGCAGTTGTGGTTAGCGCGAAAGGACTGTACTGACCACCCCTTGCCCTGGCAGGCACCGCAAGAAACGTTGACTCCGGGTCGGGTCGCACAAGCGTTTGCAGGCATTTTGGCAGCGATTGGCACCCCTGCTCCTGCGCCTAAACCTCGTGGTAAATCGCCAGGACGAGGCAAGGGGCACAAGCCAACTCCTCGTCCCTGCTATCCGATGGTCAAAAAACGAGCCTCGAAACGCAAGACATCCGAACAATCCCTGAACAGTCCGGTTGCAACAGCAGCTTAACTGCGAGCAGGATTGTATCCAATTCCTTAAGTTCAACTGTTATGAACGGTTGAGCAGATTCTTTATGGCATCCTGTTGAGCATTATTGTGATGCCAGTTAGTCCAAACTAAAGTCAGAGAATCGACCAAGCCGAAGCTATTCGAGCGCCAAAAAATCGAGTGCAAAACAAGTAGGACTGACGTAGTTGGATGATTTCTCGCGGGCGCAGCCCGCGAGAAATCATCCGAAACCCAGAAAACTTATCGCAAGTGCGTAGGTTCTTTAGTTTGGACTAACTGGCATCACAATAATGCTCAACAGGATGCCATAAAGAATTTGCTCAACCGTTCATAACAGTTGAACTTAAGGAATTGGATACAATCCTGCTCGCAGTTAAGCTGCTGTTGCAACCGGACTGTTCAGGGATTGTTCGGATGTCTTGCGTTTCGAGGCTCGTTTTTTGACCATCGGATAGCAGGGACGAGGAGTTGGCTTGTGCCCCTTGCCTCGTCCTGGCGATTTACCACGAGGTTTAGGCGCAGGAGCAGGGGTGCCAATCGCTGCCAAAATGCCTGCAAACGCTTGTGCGACCCGACCCGGAGTCAACGTTTCTTGCGGTGCCTGCCAGGGCAAGGGGTGGTCAGTACAGTCCTTTCGCGCTAACCACAACTGCCAACTGAGCAACGGCATCAGGCTGCTCCACTGTTCGGTTGCCGATACAGAACTGAACTGGGGATGTGTCCAATATAGCCTCTGCTTGGCAAAGCGATACCAGTGTTCAATGGCAAAGCGACGGAGGTAGTGCAACCACAGGGTTTCTAACGGAGGCATCTGCTCACCCAGCCAAACTAACCACAAAGGAGCCAAGCGTCGCGTGCTGCTCTGTGTCTCCAGCACCTCCACGCGCAACACTTCCATTGCCCGTTTGGGGGATTTGCGGAAATGGTATGCACTCCAACGACTGACCCGCACTCGTCCCCAGTTGGGATCATCGACTTCAACGGTTTCGACCGGGACACTCCAAGTGTCAGGGTCATTGAGTTTCATCTTATGTCCATGCTTGGCAGGTGCGCCTCGCCCTCGATACGCTGGGGGCGCGCCATAGACACATCGATTGGATGTAACCCGCAGCAGCAAGTCTGCCTCAATCCCTGCCGTTTGGTTGACAAAACTGGCATTGCCGTACCCTCGGTCGTAGATCGCCAACGGACGCACCGCTAACTGCCGAGTCACTTGTTTGAGTTGGAATGCCGCTTTACTGGCGGGTGTTTCAAAGCTGGTGATGCGCTCATGCCGCAATGGTAATGCCCAACTGCCCCTGTCTTCAGCAATCCAGGCTAAGGTACTGTAGTTTTGTCCGGCTATCGGGGCATGTCCTGTTCTGCCTGATAAGGTGCGGTCTTTCAAACGCCTGGCAGCAGGACGGTTCCACCGACTCGCATCACCTGCCAACAACGGTTGCTGCTGAGTCGGTATCTGCTGCACCAACAGCTTCAGCACCTTTGAGCGGGGTAGGCGGCTATCGCGCAACGCTTCATAGGGGCTCGACCACTGGCGACGAAAGACAGGACTCTGCGATAGCCTCACAAACGACACGATGCACGCACTCACTAACACGGCATCCATCAGATCAAACAGGGCATCTCTGGCGTTTCCCAAGCTGGCATACAACGTTTGGCGAAATTGCTGAAGTTCGTTGAAAATCATGGGGTCAATGTTGGTTGTACTTCATTGACCTTACGGCAGTCGGTGCTTCTCATTGACTGCCTTCCTCTTCACCATTAGTCCAAACTAAAGTAGGTTCTGACAGGCACAAAAACAGGCACAAAAAATAGACGGCTGATGCAGCAAAGCCTCGCATCAAGCCGCCCAAAGAGAGTCGATTTTAGAAGGCTGATTTTTGATTTTGGAAGCGGCTAATTTCCCGACCAATCAAGGCTTTTCAGCTCAGAGCTTCAATCCAAAATCTAAAATCCAAAATCGCCTAAATCGCAGTGGCGATCGCATTTCTCGGTCGATAATCCGATCCCTGCTTGTTTGCACAGAATCCCAAATCAACCGACTGTCCCGGCTGCAACCGCTGTCCCCAACTGGGTGGCACAACGGTATACCGCGAACCCTGGCGGCTAAAGGTGCCGTTCCAACTCTGGTTGATCGTTGCCTGATTCATGTCAAACGTCAGTCGCCAGTTGTTCACTGCGCTGCGTCCCTGGTTTGCCACCCGAATGGCAGTACAGAAACCAGTCTGCCAGTCTGACTGCATCGTCAAGCTAGTGCTGAGTCCAGATGAGGGACTGGGACTTGGCGACGGACTTGGCGACGGACTGGGTGACGGACTGGGACTCGGTGACGGACTGGGACTCGGCGACGGACTGGGACTCGGCGACGGACTGGGTGACGGACTGGGACTCGGCGACGGACTGGGTGACGGACTGGGACTCGGCGACGGACTGGGTGACGGACTCGGCTTCGGAGTCGGGCTGGGGCTGGGACTAGGCGACGGACTCGTCCCCGGCGCAACCCCCGGCACAGGCAGCAATTGGTTCAAGAGTTGCTGCTTGTCTGCATGAATCGTCTGCCAGTTGTCTTGCAAGATGCCGCCTGTGTCGCCGCTATTTGGGTTCCAACTCCAATAGGCGAAATGAAGCTGATTTTGCCCAATGAAATTGACAAACTGGCGCTGCCAGATCCCTTCTTTGGAACGAGTATCGACCTGTCTGCCGCCGAATTCGCCCACAAAAATCGGCGCGATACCTTCGCGGGCAATATAGTTGAACCCGATCTCCCAGCGCTCATACAGATTTTGGGGAAAGCTGGGTTCATTGAACCAGCTCTGGTTGTAAACCCCTGCCCCGTACTCATGGGGAGAATACACCAACTTATTGGGACGGGTCAGGCGCACAGGAAAGTTTCGCACGCCCTCCAGGTTGCCGCCCCACCAGTGAACTGCAAGCCGCTGACCTGGCACGTTGTTCTCCACGCCTTCGACCACAATCAGCCAGTTGGGGTTCACGTTCAAGATGCTGTTTCCGGCTCGCTCAGCGGCCAATCGCCAGTCAGTTGCCAGGTCACCTGTACCCCAGCTTGCTCGACCGTGTGGTTCGTTCTTGAGGTCGGCTCCGATGACGTTCGCTTGGTTTCGATAACGGTTGGCCAGCATTGTCCAGGTGCTAATCCAGTCCTGCTCTGTAAAGCCATCGCCATACCACAGTTCAGGAATGCGCTGGTCGTTTAGGCGGTGGCAATCCAATACGATCATCAGGCCCTGGCGCTGGGCTTCTTGAATCACCAGATCCATAACTTCAAGGGGCGTTTTGCCCTGCAATTCGCGGTTGCTGCCGATAGAAAAATCCACACCGCTGATGGTTTGCGATCGCAGCGATTGAATCGAGAATGGCAGGCGAATCACGTTGTAGCCCAGGCTGCGAATCTGCGCCAGCATTTGCTTATAGTCGCGGGCCCAAAGTCCATGCGGCGCGTGTGTTTCTGTCTCGATGCCAAACCAGTTCACCCCGCGCAGCAGGAGCGTTTTGCCCGAAGCGTCGAGAATCTGTGAGCCACGGGTCGAGAGCGGAGTTTGCACGACTGTAGAGGCGATCGCCACGGGTGAACCCGACAACCCCGACGGCAACAGGCGGAGCGTGAAGCCAACGGTGAGCAACAGTGACAAACCAAACAGCAGGAAGCCTTTCAGGCCTTTGCCGAGTCTCCATTGCCGTTTGGTCAAAAAACCGTCTGCGTCTTGATGTCCCCTCTGGCGTCGTCCTCCCCGATCGATAAACCCACCTCGAAAGATCTGCGTGAGTTTTCTGCTCATGGTTATTAAGTCCTCCATCGAAAGACGTATTGGAGAGTGCAAGACACTCGGAAGATGTACCACCTGATTCAAAAATGACCTCTTTCCTCTACATAGGTTTCCGCAAAACTCCGGGAAGCTTGAATTCTTCCTAAAGCAAGATTCAAGTTTTGATAAAGAAACCTAATTCGGTGATTTTTCGGATGGTTTCATCACAGAAAATACTTTGGAAGAATCTCGGAGAATTCTCTGTGCGGCATGTATTTATCCAGAAATCTCAATTGCTTTGAAGGCTGATGTGGAGATTGAAGGTGAGCCGAATAATTCTCTGAAAATTAGTGCTTCATGCCTGCTTTATTTTTCATGTATTTGATAAAGCTTTGGAAAAGTATTGGAAAAGAATCCGAAAAGCCTCCAGCAAATTGAAGCGTTAATATTCAAGAGATGGGATTTTCGATTCTGGTATTGTTCCAGCATTTATTGATGGACGATCGCCCCTCTTGCCAGGAAATTGAAAGTTCTTCAAAACCGTATTTTGTCCAATCTTATACAGTTTTTCTCGAAATGATCAGGTTTACAGTCACTCTATGGATAGCTACGTATAGTTAGCTCTCTATATCAGTTAAGGATCTGTTCCATAGAAACCTCTGCCTCTAGCAAAAGACGTACGGATATAAGTTAACTAAAGCGCCTGTTCTTTGCTCTAGATCATTTCTGTCTCAGGTGGCGAAATGAGTGTTTATATAGAGCGCGATATGAAAGTTTACTTGAGCTTTAAACGCAAGACTGTGCTCTTTACGAAAGGCATACCCAAGCCCCTTGGTCTACGGGTTAGTTTTGTAAGTAAGCAGATGTCTTCCCAAACTCTAGCCACCAGGGTATCGTTACGCAGCACGGGTTGTACCACGACTTGAAAGTGGGCATGTCTAACAGGGATGACGATTTCACGTAGTTAGCCGCTTCTATATTTCTGTTGTTTTTTGGTTCCTGAACTATGAGCTTTCCACGTACTTTACTGTCCTCGTCACTGCTCGCAGGTGTTGTGTTTTCGGCAGCTACGCTTCCTATGGCTGCAATGGGTTCTCAGCCCCTAACGGTTCATTTAGAGAACCAGCCCATTTTCGCAGGGCAACTTAAGGAGCTATCGGGGCCCTACCTGGGGCTTGCAACGGCAGTCAGTCTGGGTGCTGGTGTGACGGCTCTGGCGCTGATGAGCTGGAGCAATTCTTCTCGGAAGCTAAGCAAGGCAGAGGATGAAGTGTCTGACCTACGTCAGCAGCTAAAAGATAAGGAAAACGAATTGGAAAGCCTGCGATTTTCGGAGACGCGGCTGGCTTCGGCAGGTCTGGAGTCTTTCCTGGATGAGGTGGAGACTGTTTCTCCTGCGGCTGAACTACTTCAGCACTCGCTGGCGCAGGTCGAAGTGGAACAGCGAGCCACGGTTGCGGTTAGCAAGCAAGCAGAATTAGTCAGCCTTGAGCCAATCAAGCGCCATGCGATTTCTGCCGAAGCGGCTCAGCCTGCTTCTCTCGAAGCGACGGTCGAAAGTGTGTCTCAGGCGCTAAAGGGTGCGGACAGCCCCGCTCAGATCGACGACTTGCTGAATCATCTGAAGCAAATGATGGCTCAGATGGAAAACCTGAAAGCAGAGCAGCCCGCGCAAAAGCAGCAGACCCGCTTTACTCGTGTGCCCAACACGGTATGGCAACAGCAGCGCCTTGCATCCTAATCTGTCTGTAAGCCAGGTTCGTCTCTCATCTTTGTCTCTGATTTAGAATCCCTGCTGGGTAAAACCTTGCGGGGATTCACACTTTTTAGTGCATTGCCCCCATAGAAACCGGACTAGGGCTTCAGCAGCGTGGCTGACCACAAGCGGGAAAGGGGTAGACCGACTTGGCGATGGGCCGCCTCGATGAGTGCCGGATCGGGCGCATTGAGTTCCGACAGGATCAGGGTTTGGTCTGGCGAAACGTGCGATCGCACCCATTCCACGCCCCGCTCTGCATAACAAGGCAGCAAGCGCTGGGTGATAACTTGCCACTGCGCCTGCTGCTCTGGCTCCGAAAGTCCCGCTGGATAGGCGATCTCAGCCACCACCAGCGCAGACTCGTTCCCCACAGGCGGAATACCCTCCGGTTCGCGGAGATGGTCAACCCACATCTTTTCAAAGGGAAGATAAGCCGTGCGGTAGGACATGCGGACGGCTTCGGCATCAGGAGCCTCAAAGCTGCAAATCATGCGGCGGCGATCGCCTGACAGCAGGGAATATCGCCAGGTTGCCTTTCGCGCTGCCAAACAGGGAAACACTCGATTTCCTTCGTCTGCCAGAACCTCTGGCGTGATGGGAGCGGGGCGATCGGTTTCAACAATAATGAGGGTCATGGCGCTTTTTTCAGAGCAACGGCATGGGGATGCATCAGGGACATCTGGTGTCGGGTTTGGGCAACGGCGGCGCGGGCGCGGCGGCTGAGATCGGCGACGCTGATTTGCGGATAGAACTGCTGGAACAGATCCATTGCCTGCTGCTGAGCCGCGCCGACGGCGTTGGGGTCGGGGGCAATTTCGGCAACTCGCAGCCAGCCCTGCACCAGCAGCGCCCACGCCAGTGCCAAATCGACTGGTTGATCAATTGCCTGGGCTTCGGACAGCGCCACGGCTGCTCTCTCAATGGCTTGGGCGGGGCGATCGCCCGCTAGATCCACTTCGGCGGCGCTGCTCAGCAGATAAGACAGCGTTCGTCGGTTGTCTAGCTGTCGCAGGGCGATGATCGCCCGCTCGATTGCAGCTTCGGCATTCGGTTCCTGCAAATGATATTGGGCTAGCGCGGTAAGCGCATCTGCCACGGCGGACTCGCTGCCCTGCCCCTGGATCTGCGAAGCAACGGAGGCGATCGCCTGACTGTAGGCCAGGGCTGCCGCTGGGTCTCCCGCTTCCAGTTCGGTGATGGCCAGATAGCTCAGCACCCAGCATTCGCGCCAATGATCCTGCTCCTGCTGCGCGATCTCGTAGGCCCGTTGCAGCAGTTCCCGCCCTTCGTCATAGCTGCCCGTGTGCAGCCGCACGCGCCCCAGCCCGCCGTACAAATCCGCCGACTCCTGCCCCACTCGCGCCGCCAGCGATCGCGCCTCTTCCAGCAGCGCCTCTGCCCGCGCCATCTCCCGCCCCACTTCCGCCAAACAGGAACCGCTGGATGCCAGGGCGCGGGCCGTCATCAGGGGACTGGCCAACCGCCCAATTTCTACGACTCGCTCAGAATGCTGCTGCACATGGGCAAAATTGCTGTACTGAAAGTTCAGAATCATAAGCACTTCCAGCCCCGCCATCTCCGCTTCCGAGAGGCCCAGCCGATGGGCTTCTTGCACCAGTTCTTGAACTTCTGCCTCCAGGGGCGCTACCCGATCAGCGGGAACTCCAGCAAACATCAGCACTTGCAGCAGTTCGATATGCAGCCGAACGCGGGTGCGCTGATCTAGCACCTGACAATGCTGAATTCCGCGTAGAGCAAGTTCTGCGGCTTCGGCATAGGCAAACAGCTTGAGCGAATAATTGGCCGCCGCCAAACAGGCCGCCGCCGCCAAAGCGCGATCGCCCCCCAATGCGGCGTGATGTGCGATTTCTGCCGCCAGAGCCGGGTCTTGACCTGCCCGCTGGTGCAGCTTTTGGGAAATCTGGAGATGCAGCAAGCGACGACGGGGCTCCGACAGTTGCCGATAGGCCACCTGCCGCACGATGTCATGGGCAAAGTCGTATCGCATTTCCTTCCCGTGGGACGCGCTAGCTCGAATCAGGCTTTCCCGCTCTAGCTGCTCGATACCCGTCAGCAGCTTAGACAGCGGCGCATCGGCAATCTCAGACAGCGTGGTGGGGTCAAAGGTTCTGCCCAGTGCGGCCGCCCAGGGAATCAGTTCGCGAGCATAGTCGTCCAGCCGTTGCAGGCGATCGCCAATCAGCAGTTCCAAACTATCGGCGTGGGTCGCCTCGCCCACAGACAGCGCCCGCGCAATTTCCAGCGCAAACAGCGGATTGCCGCCGCTGTCGATAAACACCTGCTGCATTTTCTCTGGCGACCAGTCCAGATCTGGAAGCGCGTAAACACTGCGAATCAGCGCCGCCGTTTGCTTTGGCTCTAGCGGTTGCAGCGCCAACGTCAGCAGGCGCCGTTCTCGCCGCAGCGCCTGCAATCCCCGAAGTACGACTGCATTGTCGTCTAGCTCTTTAGAGCGGGCGGTGCAGGCAAAAAAGACAGAATGCTGACTCAGCAGCCGAATGGCATAGTGCAACAACGATGACGATGCTTCATCGATCCATTGAATATCGTCCAAAACAATCAGAACGGAACGCTGGCTGGAACAGAGCGTGGAAATAAACTGAACCACGCTGTCGAATAGATAGCTGCGATCCGACGGACTGCGATCGGAACTTTGCGATGAAGGACTCGACTCACTGAGTAGGTAAGTCAAATCTTCTGGTATTTGCACGTTGGCATTCGTCACAAACGCACGCAGCGCATCAATCCATACGCCATAGGGACGCACGATTTCCGCTTCAAAGCCACGCCCCCACAGAACGCACTGATTCCGCTGCTGAAACTGCTCCTGGATTGCTTGCAGCAGGCGCGTTTTGCCAATGCCCGGCTCCCCCGTCAGCAGCAGTACCGGGCGATCGCCCAGGGTGTCCAAAGCTACATTATCCGGCGAATTCTCTGCCCCCATCCACTGCTGGATGGTGGCCCATTCGTGGGTTCGCCCAATCAGCGGGCTAGGCTGCTGCGCTGCCGATGCAGGAGACAGCAGGGCGGCGCTGTCCAGCGGGCGATCGCCCCCAGAAGCCGTTGCGATACTGCCTGCAAGACTGCCTGCAAGACTGCTAACTGGCTCATCGTCTGCATTGAGGATTTGGTCATACAGCTTGCGGAGGGTGGGGCCAGGGTCAACGCCCAATTCCTCCCGCAGCAGCGTCATACAGTGATGATAGACCTGGAGTGCGTTGGCGCGATCGCCATTCAGCCAGTGCAGATGCATCAGCGTCGCGTGGGCGGCTTCGTTGAGCGGGTCGCTCCGCAGTACCTGCTGAGCATAGGCGATCGCCGTGCCATAGTCTTGCCGCGCTTTGAACAGCGCGATAGTCTGCTGCAATGCCCGCCTGTGAGTTTGCTGGAGGCGATCGCGCTTTGGCTCAATCCACTCATCTGTGCAGCCAGGTAGCAGGTCGCCCTGGTATAGAGATAGGGCAGCTTCTAAGTGCGATCGCGCGATGTCGGGTTCGGTCGCTTGGGCAGCAAGCTTTACCGCATTCTCAAATTCCGCCACATCCAGAAAAATGGGAGCGCTGGGCGACCATTGCAGCGTTTTGGCATCTGCCAGCAGCACCGTATCTGGTTCTGGTAGGGCTTGCCGCAGGTGGGAAAGGGCCTTTCGCAGGTTAGAGCGAGACTGGGATTCGGTGGAATCGGGCCAGAGGTGAAAGGCAAGGCGCTGGCGAGGCTGCGGCGTGTGGCGATGCAGCAACAAATACGCCAGGAGAGCCTGCTGGCGATCGCTGCCAATACCCAACGAAACCTGTCGCTCATCGGTGATGGCAAAGTCTCCGAGCAATTTAATGTGCAACCTGGGAGGCATAGCATCACCCGCTCAAGTGCGTCGTTCTGGAACCTCCTGCTGGAACCTCCTGCTGGAACCCCTTACGAGTCTGCGTCCAGGCTATTGGTTCAGACTAATAGCCCAGAGTGTTAGTCCAGACTCTATAACCCAGACTCTATAGCCAAGACCATTAGTCCAGATAGTCCAGACCATTAGTCCAGATAGTGCAAAGCATTGTCAGGATTTTACCCCATGCCTGAAATTTCCTATGTTTGTGCGTCAGCACTGCGGGGCGATCGCTCCATTTTAGAATCCAAGCAAGGAACGCTGCTGCGGGCCCCAACTACGGCTGCACTGTCCCATCGGGCAGAATCGCGCCCTGAAAAACAGCGCCGTCCTGGGTTGCGCCGTCTAGCTTGGCCCCGCTGAGGTCGCTGCCGCTAAAGTCGGCATTGCTGAGATTGGCATTGGTAAAGTCTGCGTTCCGCAAGAAAGTATTCTTCAAACTGGCACCGGAGAGATTTGCACCGCTGAGGTTTGCAGAGGGCAGCGCAGCACGGTTGAGGTCTGCGTTGCTCAGATTTGCGCCGCTGAGGTTGGCGGTGTCGAGCAGCGCCTCGCTGAGATTGGCACCGTTTAGGTCAGCGCCGCTGAGATTGGCGCGATTTAGCTTGGCACTTTTGAGATCCGCATTGGCCAGCGCCTTGCCCTGCAAATCGCACTCGATACATTCTTTGGTGTCAGCAAGGCGAGCCTGGGGGTCGGGGCTGGCGCAACTGCTGAAGAGCAGGAGAGAGAGGGCGATCGCCCCTATATGCACTGCCATTCGCCCCGCTTTGGCACAGATCTGGGAAGCTGGCCCCAGCCTAGCCTGGTTAGGCAACCCAAAGGGCGCTCCAAAATTACGGGTTTTCATAAGGAACCAGTCCCAACGTGTCTGCATAGAATCGATGGATAGCCTTCAGCCTGATTATTCGCTTTAGGACTTACGCACTTGCAATAAGCTTTCTGGGTTTTAGACAATTTCTCTCGAGCAAAGCCTCTCTCGCGAGCGCAGCCCGCGAGAAATTGTCCAACTGCGATTATCCAACTACGTAAGTCCTATGCATTTTCGATTCTCTATCACATCGACTGGCAGCGCGGCGCTGATCCAGAAATCTTCAGGAAGGCAGTAGGTCTTAGCCAACCCCAGCACCAAAATCTCGCCAAACGCCAATCAGCATTCCCTGGATTTGCACATCTGAAGCGGGTCTTTCGATGGGGTCGTACTTGGAGTTGGCGGGCTTCAGCGTGACCTTGTTGCCGCGCCGATAGAAATACTTCAGGGTATTGCCTTCTCCTTCAACCCGCGCTGCAACAATCGTGCCGTTCTTGAGCTTGTCTGGTTCTTTCACCGGACGCATAATCACCACATCGCCATCGGCAATTAGGGCCTCGATCATGCTGTCGCCCGTCACCCGCAGCGCATAATCCTGCGGCTTAAGCTGCATACCAGAAATGTCGAGGAACTCTGTATCGCCCGTCGCGGGTTCCAGCGCTCCCCCTGCAAACACCTCACCCCGAATCGGTACGCCTTGGGTAACCCCGTGGAGCAGGCGCAGCGTCCGGGCCTTGCCCCGCGTCCAGTCGATATAGCCCTTGTTTTGCAGATGTTCCAGGCGGCTCTGAATCGGCGCGGGCGATCGCAACCCCATTGCCTGCATCATCTGGCGGATAGAGGGGGCGTGCTGATTTTCGCGGATGTATTCCACCAACCAGTCGTAGAGTTCCTGCTGGACTTCGGTTAAGGGTTCCATAGCGCTTTGGAGAAAGGCGAATTGATGAGGAGTGATTTGGAGCTACACCTCAAAGAACAAGTGTACCAAAACTTTTTCATTCTGTCTAGCCTTTCAGACAAAAAGACAGCAATATTCACAATTAAATTTGCTTATGGTTCGGTTGCGACTGAATGAACGGCTGCATCACGCTGCCGCACACTAGTGTCTGTAGACTAAAAAGACTAGGCAGTGTCTTAAAACTTTCTAGGTCGTTGATTGCCTTGAGTCGATCCCCCTAAATCCCCGCGCTTACGCGCCGCTTCGCTAGAAATAAGGGGGACTTCCGGAGTGGTTCGGCTCGGTTCCCCCCTTTTTAAGGGGGGGGCTAGGGGGGATCGAGGGTTTTAGAAGGGTTTTAAAACATGCCCTAGGAAAGAGTCGGCGTTTCCCTGAGTTGGCTCATTTGCCGACTGGCTGACTTGCCCACTTGCACCCTGGCCCATGCGAACACCCCTTGCCTGGTCAAACCTGACCTATGAACGTCGCCGCCTGCTAACGGCGATCGCCGGAGTGGCATTTGCGGTGCTGCTGATGTTCATGTTTCGCGGATTTGAGAACGCACTCTACGACAGCCAAGTGCAGTTGCTCAAGGTGCTAAACGGCGAAATTATCGTGGTGAATCGGCTGAAATACACCATGTTTATTCCGGCACAGTTTGCCCGGCGACGGCTATATCAGGCGCAGGCCTTTGACGGCGTGGAGGCGGCCTATCCGCTCTATGTCCGCGATGGCGCTGCCTGGAAGAATCCCGAAACCAAGGCGGTACGGCCGCTGCGGGTGTTGGCGTTTAACCCCAATGACCCCGTGCTGACGATTCCCGAAGTGTTGGCCAGCCAGGAGGCGCTGAAGTTGCCTTGGACGGTGATTGTGGACGAGAAATCGCGCGCAGAGGTGGGAACCGTAACGACGGGCACAGTGACGGAACTGGCGGAGCAGCAGGTACAGGTTGTGGGAACCTACGCGCTGGGAACGGACTTTGCCTCTGCCAATGGCAATGTGATCATGAGCGATCAGAACTTTTTGCGCTATTTTGCCAGCCTGGGGCCGGAGGAGCAGAGCCGCGACCTGAACACGGTGGACATCGGGCTGCTGAGGGTGCGGCCCGGGGCGGATGTGGATGCGATCGCCCGCACTCTGCGCGACCAGTTGCCCAAAGACGTGGCCGTGTTGACCAAGCCAGAGTTCGTAGACATGGAGTTGGATTACTGGCGCAACAACACCGCCATCGGCTTTGTGTTCACGCTGCTAACCATCATGAGCTTCGTCGTCGGCATCATCCTGGTCTACCAGATTCTCTACACCGATGTCGCCGACCACTGGACGCAGTACGCCACCCTGAAGGCGATCGGCTATTCCAATCGTTATCTGCTGGGTGTGGTGTTTCAACAGGCGCTCTTGCTGGGCGTGATGGGCTTTATTCCTGGCTATCTGATTGCGCTGGTGCTGTATCGGCTCACGGCCAACGCCACAGGGCTGCTGATGCAGATGACGCTGGGGCGCGGGCTGAATACCTTACTGGCGACAGTGGTGATGTGCCTAATTTCGGGGGCGATCGCCATTCGCAAGGTGCAATCGGCCGACCCCGCAGAGGTGTTTGGAAATTAGATGCTTGGGAGCCTTGCAGGGAATTGTCAGGCGGAGCTGTGTCCTCTGCCCCGCAAGGCGTGGATGGGTTATGGCGATCGCCCAGCGCCTCTACCTGTCGGAACACCTGCTAAACACACTGTTAAATTTCATGTCATCTGCCTCTTCGCCCAGCTCCAGGTGTCTGGCTGAACGGAAGCGGTTATCCTCGGTAGACGATGGGGTTTGATTCTGCTGTAGCAATCGCGGCTAAGGGGAATTGTTGAACGATGGCAAGAGGGATTATGCAAAAAGCGCAACTTTTCAATGCGTTTTTTGCATAGCAGATCTGGCAAATCCCTGCTATTTACGTTAACTATGAGAAAGAAATTGCAGGTCACCTAACCGAGGCATTATCGGCTCGACTCATGAACAGCACTCAGCCCGACACGAAGCGCGTTGACACTCCGCCTACCGGAGTTAAGTTAGAGCAAAAGCCCGATTCTGTTACCAGTCCAGTTGATGTTGATCCAGTTGATTTTGACCAGTGGGCGATCGCCGTTCGCCAGCAAATGCTAGACGCACTCCGCAAGCGCGGCACCCGCTACTAGCCGCGCCAGTTGTCTATTCCCGTTGTCTATTCCCTAAGTCAATAACGCCAGGGCTTACGCACTTGCAATAAGTTTTCTGGATTTCGGACGACTTCTCGTGGCCACAGCCTGCGCGAAATCGCCCAACTGCGTAAGTCCTAAAGGCATTGCACCCGCTACCGAACCTGCTGCAAAGTTTCCTCGTATTTTTGAATCGCACGGTGGGCGATCGCCCGCCAGTCGTAATGATCGCGGGCCCAGTGCTGGGCGGCGATGCCGCGCTGTGGGCGGTCGGCGGCTTGCAGGGCGATCGCCAGCGTGTGGGCCAGGGCACGAGGTTCGCAGGGCACAACCCAGCCCGCCTGCGCCTGGGTCACGTCTTCGTGCAGCGGCACTGCGTCGGACACCACCACGGGCAGCCCCGCCGCCATCGCTTCGGCAACGGCAATCCCAAAGTTCTCGTAGTAGGACGGCAGCACAAACAGATCTGCCGCCAGCAGCAGATCGCGCCGTGCCTGGGCGGACACGAACCCGGTCTGGGTGGTGCAAGCCCGCAGCGGAGAGGCATTTAGGCGATCGCCCACTTGCTTTTCGTAATCGGGATTCTGGGGGTTGCCGCCTGCCAGAATCCAGTGAAACGGGATGCCCGCTGCCTGCACCTGCTCTAGCGCGGGTATCAGCAGATCTAGCCCTTTTTTGGGGTCGAGCCGCGAAAGAAACAGCACCACTGGGCGATCGGGCGGAATGGCGAGGCGATCGCGCACGGTCTGGGCGATTCCCGTAGAGATTGCTTCGCGAATCGCCCGTCGTTCGGCAGGCGCAGCGGCAAACTCCGCCAGATCTACCCCCAGTGGCAAAATCCAGTCCCGCAAGGTTAGCCCAAACCGCTCGGCAGTAGCCGCCTCCTGGCGACTGGTAAAGTGAACTGCCGCCGCCCCCGCCAGGTTTTGCCGCTCGATGAGCGTGGCATAAAGCTGCTTCAGCCGCCGCTTTTTTTGCAGATCGATGGGGTCGAGCGTGCCCAGCGGCCGCAGGACATAGGGCAGGTGTCGCGTGCGGGCGATCGCCGCTGCGGTCGAGCTGACGGGCGAAAACAGCGCGTGGATATGGGCCAGGTCAAACGCCGCCGTCTGGGTTGCCAGCCACCCCAGCAGCCCCGCCGAAAACTTGTAGCGCCGCCAGCCCGTCCGCCGAAAGTAGCGAATCTCATACCCATCCTGCGCCATAGGCACGCCCAGCGGCACCGCCAGCGGCGCTTGTCCTGAATCCCCATTGGCATCCGTCGTCAGGATCGTCACCGCCACCCCGGCCGCCGCCAGCGCCTTCGAGAAGCCTGCGATCATCTGGCTAGGGCCGCCGTAGACGGGAGAAATGGCAGGAATGATGTGGACAAGGCGCATTAAGGGATGGGGGAATCGGGTCACATCATGAAATCACATCACAAGATCACATTATGAAATCACGTCATGCAGATAACATCACTTAGTCATTACTTGGTCATTATCTGGTTATTACTCGATCATTACCTGGTCATTATTTGATTATTACTCGATCATTACTTGGTCATTACTCGATCATTACTTGGTCATAGAACGCAAGCTGCTTTTCCGCTAGGACGCGATTGGTAAAGTGGGCGATCGCCCGCTGGTGGCCACGGGCGGCCAGGTCGTCGGCCAGGGCAGGGCGCTGCATGAGGGACTGGAGGCGATCGCGCAAGGCGGCCACCTGGCCTTCAGGAAACACCAGCCCCGCATCGCCAATGACGTGGGGAATTTCGCCAGAGTCGGAGCCGATTACCGGAACCCCACAGGCCATTGCCTCGATCAGCACATGGCCAAACTGCTCCTTCCAGTGGGGCGTGGTTTCCGACGGCAGCACCAGCGCATTCATGACGTTGAGATAGCGCGGAATGTCGGCATGGGGCACAGACTCAACCCATCGGAGGCGATCGCCCAACCCCGCCTGCTGCATCCGCGCCACCACCTCTGCCCGCAGCGGGCCCCGCCCCACCAACAGCCAGCGCCAGGGCAACTCAGGCAGCCCCGCCAGCGCCTCTGCCAGGGTTCGCAGTCCCTTTTCTGGCACAAAGCGCCCGATATAGCCCACGGTAAATTCTTCGGGACAGTCTTTGGGCAAAAGGCCAAGTGCCGCCGCCCACTCCGGCTGGGGACGGGGGCAAAACTGCTGCTCATTTACCCCAAGCTGGGGCAGCACGGTGACTGGGCCACAGTAGCCGCGCTGTCGCAGAATCGCCGCCGCATCCCGATTTCCGGCGATCGCCCCGTCGGTGTGGTGCAGGTTATAACGCTCCAGCCAGAGCAGCGGCGGCCGCAGTCTGTAGGGCAAATTCCACCAGGTAAACAGCACCCGCTTTGCGCCCAGCTTTAGCAGCCGATTCAGCGCAATCAACTGGGCATAGGCCAGGGACTTTGTCCCCTGCTCCACCTGAATCACGTCCGGTGGATGCTGCCGCAGCAGGGACACCAATTCGGTGCGAAAGCAGAGCAAGCCCTGATGCGTCTGGCTAAAGTTGCCCACGGGCACGACGCGGAAGTTGCCCTGGTCATAGCCCTGGGGACGAATCGTGCCGCCCACCACGCCGCCCGGTTTCCAGGTGCGCGGCACGATCACAGTAATATCCAAGGGTTTGCCCCCATCAACCGCCAGCGCCGCCATCACCTTCAGCTTGTCGCAATTCAGATCCACGATGTAGGTGTGGCTGACGACCCAAAGGCGCATCTAGGGCGAAACCTGGCAATAGGTGTTGACCTCATCCACCAGCGGGCTTTCCTGATTGGCGGCGGTGAGAAACTCCTGATGGGCGGCTCTGGCAGCCTCAAAGTTTTCCTGCTGAAGCGCGGTGGAGACTTTGCGGGCGGCGGTGATGATCTGGTCGTAGAGGGTCAGCAGTTGTCCCTTATAGTCATTCAATTGGGCATCGCTGAGGTCTACAGCAGATACGGCAGCCTTACCCTGCTCGAAGCGGTCGGCAACGGCGGAGAATGCCTGGTCATTGGGTTGGCTATTGGCTTGCACCACCGCCTGCACCTCCGCGACTGTGCCGTTCACCACCTGCGATAGCCGATTGCACTGAGCCAGCTTGCTTTCGCTACAGCCTGTGGTGAGGAGGGCGATCGCCAGTCCACTGGCCCAAACGCCGCGGCGAGATGGTCTTGCCCGACCAGAAGGGCGATCGCCTCCAGTCATAGCCCGCCTTGCATCCGGTGTTGCCGTTCGCAATGTTGAAATCACCATAGAGAGGGCCCCAGAAACTTGGCTCTGGAAAATGCAGTCCGGCTCGATAATAGCAAGCTCCGATGGCCGCCGCTACTGCAAATATCGCCGAGGTGCTGACTCCTGGCGCAGGACAATTGACGAGGGCGATCGCATCCAGTACAAACGTCCATCAGGCTGCAATTCGATTCCTATCAGTGCAGCTTGCCTTTCCCCCGAAATTTTGGTCGTTTAGTCACCTACGGTATTGGCAGGTGCGTCCAACACCCACCAACGCCTGACCCCTTGACAGGTAACGGCTGTCTCAGGGCTGCGTTCATTGTAGGCCGCCCTGTCCTAGCGCTTCACGTCCGTGGGCGGCCAACATTTCGGGGTTTCCCTACCTCGTTTCCTGGAGGAAGCTCCAAATGCTGACAATTCAATACACTTGGTCGTCCCCATTCTCGGAGGCGACCCAGTTTTCGCTGCCCCCGCTCACCTGCGAACTGCCCCACCGTCGCCGCCTGCGCCACTGCATCATCGGCCTGCCCGAAGACGCGCAACTGGCGATTGACCGTTTGCACCTGCTCCGCTACGCCGAACGCTTCGAGTGGACGCACGCCCTCGACCTCCTGCCCAACGGCATCGTCCTCGACGGTCGCCCCGGCGAAGTGCTGCGCTACCTCCACCGCGAAATCCGCAGCAACCCCAGCGCAAACGAGTAAGAACAGGAGTGCGATCGCCCCGTGCAAGGAAAAACTACAGGCTTTGCAGACGCTTTGAAGGACAGCTTGCGCTAGACCATACAAACCTTTTGCATAGCGCGGTGAACTGTTCGGGCGCAGTCTCCAGCCAATGGTAAGTAGGTGGACATTAATAAATATAAAACCCAAAGACCCTGTGCCGCCTGCGCAGCGGGCGGCACAGGGTTCAGGATCTGTTCTTTCTATCTACTTAAACATCACTGGTGGTGTTACTTTTGCTCTGGGTGGGCTTTTTCGGGTGGGGTTGCGCCGAGGCGGTTGATAGTGCGGATCATCTGGTACAACCGCCCTAAGTCGCGCTGGTTAAATTCAAACACCAGTCGGGGCAAGTGGGAAATTTCTACTGCGTCGGCTTCTTGGGGCAGTGCAGACATTTGGGCAATTTTGCCACGCACCAGGATATCGCTGAAGTTTGCGTTGAGATAGTCCAGTTCTTCTTCTGAAAGCGCCTGATTCAGCCGCAGCACTAGGTTGGGGCCGACGTAGCGGCTGGAGTGATAGACCCGATAAAAGCTGGCGATCGCCTCACAGGCGGCATCCACCCGGTCGGTAATCGTATACAGATGCAGGTCGTCGGCGCTGATCAGCCCTGCCTCCAGCAGTTGATCTTTGATGTAGCTTTCCCAGCTTTGCCAATAATCATCTCCCGGCGTTTCCAACAGCACCAGCGGCAGCAAGCCCGACTTGCCCGTTTGCATCAGCGTCAGGCACTCAAACGCCTCATCCTGCGTGCCAAATCCGCCAGGAAACAGCGCCAGCGCATCGCTTTCCCGCAGGAAAAACAGCTTGCGGGTGAAGAAGTATTTGAAATTCACCAGCTTGTCGCCGCCTTCTAAAATTGGGTTCGACCCCTGCTCAAATGGAAGCTGGATATTTAGCCCAAAGGATTTGTCTGTGCCTGCGCCCTCGTTGCCGGCCTGCATAATGCCCGGCCCGCCGCCCGTGATTACCATAAAGCCGTGGAGCGTCACGCAGCGAGCAAAGTCCATCGCCATTTGATAGGTCGGGCTGCTGGGCTTAATGCGGGCAGAGCCAAAGATAGAAATTTTGCGGACGTGGCGATAGGGGTGAAACAGTTCAAACGCTCGCCCCATGTCTTGCAGCGCCGCGCTGAGGATCTTCCAATCGAGGCGATCGGCATCGGTGCGGGACAGTTGCACAATGGTCGAGAGCGCCTGCTGGATCAAATCTCCATGCTCCAGAGAAGGTAGGTCGTGGAGCAGTTGTTCAATTTGGTGCGACAGCGACTCCGAGGCAGCGGACTTGGACAATGAAGACATGCAACTTTCCAAACAGCGCGAATCCTTATTTTACGAGATCTTTGTGACTCGCGGGTGTTTCGGCTATGGCAGGAAGAGGGAAGAACGAAGAGCGAAGAACGAAGAGCGAAGAACGAAGAGCGAAGAGGGAAGAGCGAAGAACGAAAAGATAAAAAGGGATGGTTATCTTCTTTATGGCTCTTGTAGCTGCCGTCGCAGTAGATCTAGGGCGCTGCATACGCTTAGCCAACGAATCCATTCGCGGCCGCGGCTCGCGCCGAAGAGGAAGCGGTGGCTGGTGACTTGGTTTTTGGGCCCGGCGAGGCCGATGTAGACCAGGCCGACGGGCTTGTCGGTGCTGCCTCCGTCTGGCCCGGCGATGCCTGTGATGCTGAGGCCCCAGGTGGTGCCCAGACGCGATCGCACGCCCTGGGCCATTTGTTCAGCCACCGTCGCGCTGACGGCTCCAGAGTTCGCCAGATCGTCGGGATTGACCCCCAGTAGGGATTCTTTGACCGAGTTGTCGTAGGAAACAACGCCGCCCCAAAAGTAGCGGGAACTGCCGGGAACCGTGGTCAAAAAGCTGCCCAGCCCGCCGCCTGTGCAGGATTCTGCGATCGAGAGCGTTTGGCCGGCCCTTTGCAAACGCTGCCCCACCACCGAGGCTAGGGTGTCGTCGTCCTGACCGTAGTAGTCGGCCCCAGCAATTTGCTGGATTTGCTCAACGACGGGGGCGATCGCCGCCATTGCCGCCGCCTCAGACTCGGCCTTGGCAGAGACGCGCAGCCGCACCTCGCCTTTGCCCGCGTAGGGCGCAACGGTGGGATGGGTGAGGTCAAACAGGGGGGCGACTTTCTCCGCCAGCGCCGATTCCGTAATGCCCCAAAAGCGCAGCGTGCGGCTGTAGATCGGCGCTTGCCCAAAGCCACGACTGCGGAGGAACGGCACCGCCACTTCGCGCCACATGGCCTGCATTTCACTGGGCACGCCAGGAAAGGTGAGAATGATTAGCCCCGGACGCGCCTCCCAAATCATGCCGGGGGCCGTGCCCGTGCGGTTTGCCAGCACCGCCGCCCCTTGGGGAAGCAGGGCCTGTTTGCGGTTGTTGTCGGTCATCACGCGGCCACGGGCGGCGTATTTTTGCGTGATGTCGTCCAAGACTTCTGGCCGTTCCACCAAGGGGGCCTGAAAAAAATCGGCGATCGCCTCGGTGGTCAAATCATCCGGTGTGGGGCCCAATCCCCCCGTGAAAATCAGCAAGCGCGATCGCTCACAGGCAATGGCGATCGCCGCCTGGAGCCGCCGAACATTGTCCCCCACCACGGTCTGGTAATAATGCGGAATGCCCAGCGCCGCCAGTTCTTGAGCCAAAAACTGGGCATTGCTGTTAAGAATTTCGCCGAGCAGTAGCTCTGTGCCAACGCAAATCACCTCTGCCCCAAAACTCTGGGCAGGATGCGCCGCACCAGCCGAAAGGTCAATCATGAACCGTCCTTAACCACACTATCCTTGGGAGCGGGCGTGTTTGCGAGCCTGCCACGCTGCATAGGTAAGCAGCAGCGTGGCCACGATGGCATAGGCCAGACCGCTGGGGATTCCAGAAAACGCCAGCGCCAGACTGCCCACCCAAAACGTCAGCGCGTAGATCACCAATACCGTCATGCGGTGAGGCAGTCCAGCCTTCAGCAGGCGGTGATGCAGGTGGCGCTTGTCAGCCTTAAAGGGCGACTTGCCGCTGCGGATGCGATCCAAAATGACCGCCGACATATCCAGAATCGGCACGGCCAAAATAATGTAAGGCAGCAGCACCGCCGCTGTGGTCACGCTCTTGACCAGCCCAATCACGCCAACGCCAGCCAGCGTAAAGCCGATAAAATACGCACCACCATCGCCCATAAAAATCTGCGCTGGATTGAAGTTGTAGCGGAGAAATGCGAAACTCGCGCCGCCGAGAGCCGCCACAATCAGCGCTGCCGCAGGCTGGTTCATGAATAAACACACCACCAGCATCACCATCGAGGCAATGCCCGCCACACCGGCCGCCAGTCCATCCAGCCCGTCGATCCAGTTAATCGCATTGGCCATGCCCACCAGCCAGAGGACGGTAATCGGCAGACTCACCCACGGCGCTAGCCCTACCAGCCCATCGAAGGGAACCGAGAGGAAATCAATCTGCACGCCTGCAAACCAGGCTGCCGTGGCAAAAACCGCTTGCAGCACCAGGCGCACGCTGGGCGACAGGCAGAACAGGTCATCCGCCAGCCCAATTAGGAAAAAGGCTAGTCCGCCGATGACCACGCCCCATACTTCGTATTCTTTATCGGGCGGCAGCACGCCAAACCCGCCCATCAGCCAAACCACCACCAGCGCGGCGACGGTCCCCAGAAAAATGGACACGCCGCCAAGCCGCACCATCGGGCGCTTGTGAACCTTGCGGCCACCTGGCATATCGACTCGCCCGCTGCGGATGCCCAAGTTTTTGACGATCGGCGTTGAAACAAGAACAACCGCGACAGCGACGAGAAACGCGATCAGATGATAGTGAATATAAGGCGGCATCTGAAGTTTGGGAGGCGAAGTGCAAAAGGACTTATGGTTAACCTACGCAATGTTGTACCCCAAAACTGGGCGTATCAAAAAACTTTCGAGTGAACGCCGCCAGGACGCACTGATTAGGTGAGGTTAGAGGCTAGGTGAGGTTAGAGGCTAAGTGAGGTTAGGGCAGGTGAGGGCGATCGCCCTCATTGAGAAGGTCGAGAGACAGGCTGAGCGACGGACTTGCTAAAACATCATTCAGAATACCGCATCCCACTTAGATTAAGACATTTAAACTTGCTTCGCTCTAATTAAACTCTAATTAAGCTGGCATTGCCCAAAACGACATCGCCCCAAGAGCAACTCTCAGGGCGATCGCCATTCGGCACCTTTTCTATTGAGTCTGTTCTACGGAGTCTGCCCCAGCGTGCTGGACTTTAGCCCAGTCAACGGCAACACTGCGAACCTCTGCTCAGGGCGATTCAGGTGCATTCGGGGCAATTTGGGGGCAATTTGGGGGCAATTTGGGGGCAATTTGGGGGCAATTTGGGGGCGATCGCCCAGAACCCCCAAAGCTCTACTCAGGGTTTGACTCTGGATGATGGTTGCGGATTTGCTCCGCCTCAGGGCAATCTTCCGACACCAGCGGTTCCGAATCGCCTCGCGGCACCGTCGCCAACTTTTGCATCACCGAGCCAATGCTTTCCAGTCGAATCATCTCTTCCCACGAACACATCTCGTCTTCTTCTTCCGTTTCGTAGCGCAGCGTCACCAGATCGCCTTCGATGTCGAGAATTCGCGCTCGCTCAATCCATCGCTGCTGATCCCGCAAGAAAATCCAGACTTCCCGACCATCACAACAGAGTTGATAGATCTTGCGGTGTAGCATGAATTGCTTCTCCTGAACTGATAACAATCAAACCGTAACCCTGCTGCGACCTCATCTCTAGGTCACAGCCCCTACATCAAGCTGGCAGGTCAAGCAGGCACAGCCTCAAACTTGAACCCAAGGGCAGACCCCAGCTAGATATTCCTACCATCTGAAAACTTTTGATCACGGGCTGTCTGTTAATCTCGATGCGGTTTTGCAAAAAGAACAGCCGCGAAGAGCTTAAATTCTTTGGAAGCAAAGGAGGATGGAGAACTTGCCCAGTCCAGAAGGTTTTTGAGTTGGGGTAGACCATTAAACTTTACCAATGCCCAAGGCCAGGTCTCGTTAATGCAAATTAAAGCCTGAACGTCTGCACTTGTGAAGAGGGCGAAGTTACTAAGTATAGCTCTTGGCTATTCTTTCCACTATTTTAGCGATTGTTTGCCAGAGTGAGAGGTCAGTTGGAAAACCGACCTGAAATCCAGCTTAATCCGCACGGGGACTCAATCCGCGCCAGTTCTCAAGGGCTTTATCGCATCCTTAAAATTCCAGAAATTCCAGAAAGACCCGACCAATCCCTACGCTCAGGACTAACGCGCTTGCAGCAATCTCCCTAAGCTCTAATCATCCCGCCTGGACTAAAACTGCGAGAAGTCACCCAGATGTATCGGTCTTAATCCCTACTCCTTAATAGACTCCGGCAGCATCGGGCGGTTTTCGTAGGGCAGCGGAATGTATTGCACGGTGGGGCGGCCCATCGACGGCTGCGGATACAGATCCATCAGGCTGTAGATAATCTTGGGTAGCCCAACAACGACGTGTAGCCCAAGTTCCTGCGCTTCTTCTACCGAAATCGGGTAGTCGTGCGTCACCTGCCCCGTCGTCAGCGCTTCGATAATGCGGTCAATTCTTTCAGGCTCGATTTTACGCTTGGGCACGCAGTCTTCGAGCAGCGTGCGGACAAACTTTTGCACTTGGCGAATGGCTTTGCGGGCGATGTCGGCGGTCACGATGGTCTGGTCATCGATATCGCTGATGGGCTTGTCTTCCAGCACCTTCAACACGCTGGCAGCGGGCGTGCTGCCCAACTGCGGATCGACCGGGCCCAGCACTGCGTTTTCGTCCATCACGATTTCATCGGCAGCCATCGCCAGCATCGTGCCGCCGCTCATGGCGTAGTGGGGCACAAACACCGTCACCTTGGCCGGATGGCGCACTAGGGCGCGGGCAATTTGCTCGGTCGCCAGCACCAGTCCCCCTGGGGTATGCAAGATCAGGTCGATGGGCACATTGGGTGGGGTCAGCCGGATCGCCCGTAGCACCTGCTCAGAGTCTTCGATGCTGATGAAGCGAGAAACGGGAACGCCCAGAAAACTGATGGATTCCTGGCGGTGGATGAGCAAAATGACCCGACTGCCGCGACTGCGCTCGAACGCCTGGATCGTCATCAGCCGCCGCCGCTCGGTTAAAAACCGCTGAATTAAAGGGGAAATGGAAGAGATCAGAAAAAAGACGATTAGAAGATTAACAAGACTCATGGGAGGAAGCTAGGGGGGCGAAGGAGACAGAAAACTGGGGATTTCGCAGGCTGAACGCCAGAACTTGAAAGTCAGACATCTGGATGTCTCCGAGCAATTTGCCATTTTAGTCTGCCATTTCAGACAGTTCGCCAGATAACCGGATGAATTAATTCTCACAGGCTATTTTGTAACAAAGTGGAACCCAGTGCGTGTCTCATCGGTCATGGCGGGGTGAAAGAAAAAATAAACCTGCCCAGAATCAGCGCTATAGATAGCAGAACGGATGGCAGCACAGATGGCAGCACAGATGGCAGACGGGCGATCACCCAGCCCCATCACCCAGCCTCATCACCCAGCCTCAAAACTCAGCCTCAAAACTCAGCCTCAAAACTCAGCCCTAGGCTCTTTTACAACCACACGACACCATGAACCCTCTCCATCCGATTTACGAAATTCTGGCTAAAGAAATCGTCGCGGTATCCGACAACCCCCAGTTTCAGCCGCAGGTTGATGCATCTCTAGCTCAGGCAGGCTACACCATTGACCAAATTTTCAACGACCCCACGACGGGCTTTCAGGCATTGGGGCTGAAGTCCACCACGCCGGGGAAGCCGCCCGTGCTGGTGTTTCGGCAGACGAACGAACTGTTAGACGATTTGGCCAACCGAGATCCCAATGGGGTTGGGTTTGCCCAGTTTCAAGCAAATCAAGACGACCTGGAAGACGGGCTGCTAGCCACCTTTGCGGCGACGGGCGTGCGTCCCGATATTATCGGCCACAGCTTGGGCGGCGGCATTGCCCAAATTGCGGCCGCTGAGCTAACGGATTTGGTGGGGGAAATCGTCACGTTTAACTCGCCAGGAACCAGCGGGGCGATCGCCGCTCAGTTCCTTGCCGCAGGTGGCACAGACAAGACCGTCACCCATTACGTGGTCAAAGGCGATTTTGTGTCGCTGGGCGGGCAGGCGTTTATCAACGGCAAGGTGGTCTTGCAGGCCTACACCGACCCTGCGATTAACCCCATCACCCTGCTCGACAAGCATGGTCAAATCCGCCGCCTGCTCAGCACGCCGCCCGAAGGTTACACCACGACAGAACTCTCCATTGCCGAACTCAGCAGCCCTACGTTTAGCTTCATTGGCGATTCCGATTTCAACGAGTTTCTGGCAGCGCTCAATTTTGTCAATCCGGGGCTGGCGGCTCAACTGGTGTCTCGTGCCAGCGTGGAAGCCCTCCGCATCTCGCCCAACTTCTCCTTTTTGGGGCTGGTGCTGGGCGCACGGGCGGCCCTGGCTCCAGAGCAAGATAACTTTTTGGTGGGCGACGATGCCGACAACACGGCCAACGGCGCAGGCGGCAATGACCAAATCTTTGGCAACGGCGGCAACGACCTGATGCAAGGCGGCGCAGGCAACGACACGATCTTCGGCGGGGCGGGCAACGACACCTTGCTGGGCAACAATGGCAACGACTCGCTGAATGGCGGCAACGGAGCCGATCAACTGGTCGGCGGCGCAGGCAGGGATACGCTGATTGGCGGCAACGGAGCCGATACGCTGATTGGCGTGAACCCAGACTCGCAGCGGCCCGGGCGGGGCGAGGTGGATGTTCTCAATGGCGGCAACGGCCCCGATGTATCCCTGCTGGGCAACGCCAGGGGCGTGTTTTATGATGACGGCAACCCCAACCAAGCAGGGCTAAACGATTACGCGCTGATTACGGAATTTGGCACGGGCGATCGCCTCCAACTGAAGGGCAAAGCCGCCGACTATCGCCTACAAAACCTGGGCATCAGCACGCAAATTTTCCTGCGGCAAAGCAGCGGCCCCGACGAACTCATTGCCATTGTGCAAGGCGCACGGCTCAACCTCACGAGCAGCCAGTTCACCTACGTTGCCTGAGGGACGTAGAATCAGGGACGGCGGCGGCCCCGCTTGGGGAGTTGGGTGGAAAGCAGCAGGCAGACCACGCTGACGGCAATGGCGACGAGTAGCGCAATCTTCATGCCTTCGACGGCGGCCAGGCGGGCCACTTCGGGAAGCTGCGCCATCACGGGTTCGGGCAGCACTCTAGCCAGCGCCTCTCGGCGTTCCTGCTTGGAAAAGGTCTGCACCATCCGCTGCAAAGCGGTAATGGCGTTTAGTCGCTGCTCGCTCGAAAGGCTCAGCCCCATGAGTTGCGCGACCTGATCCACCACATCAATAGAGGCCGAGGTAATCAAAATCGTGCCCAAAATGCCGCGCCCCAGAGAACTGCCCAACTGCTGGCACGGGTTATAGATCCCGGTTCCTTCGGGTTTTTCCCGCTTTGAGGTGGTGGCGTAGGTGAGCCTACCAATATAGACCGAAAATAGTCCCGACCCCATGCCCATGAGCATCAGCGCGGGCAGGATGCTGAGGGTTGTCATGTCGGGGGCGATCGCCCAATACATCGCCAGCAATCCCACAATCAGCAGCGATAGCCCAATATGCACCAGATATTTGGGAAACAATTGCTGATCGATTTTCAACCGCTTGAGCAGCACCACCACGACTACCACCATCGTCAGGGTGTAGGGCAAAACGGCGATCGCCGTCTGAAAGGGGTTGAGCGGCAGAATGATCGGCAGCGATTGATATAGGTTGAACTGAATGCCAGACGTGACCAGCGTATGCAGCATCGCCGTCAGCAAACCGTTCACAAACACAGCGTTTCGCAGCAGCCCCACGCGCATCAGCGGAATGCCAGCGGGCTGCTGCTGCTGTCGCTGCCAGACAGCAAAAAAGCCAAGGCAAATCACCCCCACCGAAATCAGCGTCGGCACAATCGACACCGCAAAGGGCGGAATCACCAGCCCCGCAATCGAAAAGACCTGCTTGGGCTTCCACCAGCCATACTCCCCCGCCAGCCCCACGCCCAGCAAAATACTGCCAAAGCCCAAAAAGGACACCAAACCGCCCACCCAATCGATCGGAACCTTGCGGGGAACCGAGGTAGAGGGCAAGGTTCTGCCCATCACCAGCACCAGCACAAAGACAATCAGCGACGGGGTAAACGACCAGCGCCAGCCAAAATGAGACGCGATGAAACCGCCCAGCAAGCTCCCCGACAGACCGCCGATTACCGAGGCCAGGATGAATGCAACGGTGGCCTGCTCCTCCTGTTTGCCGTCGTAGGCAAAGTCCATAATGCTCCAGGGAGCGCTGACCAAGGGGGTCGCCGCCAGCCCCGTCAGCAGCGAAAAGCTGACCACCCAGAACCCAATCGTGGGGCTGAGGGCCATGGCCACAATGCCGAGGCCATAGAGCAACAGTCCACCCAAAAAGATTCGCTCTCGCCCATAGAACCGACACAGGTTTTCACTCGTCGGCGCAAAGGATGCAGTGACCAGGGAAAACAGCACCAGCGCACTCTGGATATAGCCGATGCTGGTGTTCAACTCCCGCACCAGGAGGGGCATGACGGGCGAAATGACGCTGATGTTGTAGGCAATCAGAAACAACGTCAGCCAGAGCGCCCAAAACTCTTTTTTGCTAAGCGTGATAGATGGATTAGGAGCGTCTGCGTCCATGTCGTATATTCACAGGCGAAGAAATCAGTATAACCATCGAGGAAATCAAGATCGCCTTGTAAGTCATCGCGTGGAATCTTTATTCTGAAACGATTTCATCATTTTCGGCGATCGCCATAGGATTTCATATCATTTCGTCAGTCCAAAATCCAGAACCTATACACACGAGTAGTTTCAGCTTTGCCGAGCTTTCTGAAGGATTATGGGGCATTGTATTGGAGCAGCGTCGTTTTCAGCTTTGCATGAAGATATGGCGCGATCGCAACAAAACCGCAAACCACTCGCTGCGATCGCCCATCTGCTTCAAACCATGATGCGGTTGAGAGGACTCGTAACCTTATCGCAGGAAAGGTTATGAATCTTCTGAAGGGAGTAACGACTGAAGAGATATTAGAGCTGATTTATAAAGTAGCTAAGCTGCCAAGCGCTTGAGCATCAATTGAATCATGGCACCGTAGATCATGGCTTCACTCATTTCGCAATACAATTCGTAGTCTTTGCTCAAGCGTCGATAGCGATTCAACCAGCCAAAAGTTCGCTCCACAATCCAGCGCTTAGGCAGAATTTCAAACGACTTGGAGGTTCGTTTGATGACTTCTACGCGGACAGGTTCTCCACAGACCTGTTGGACTGCATGGGCAAACTTCTTGCCGCTATACCCCTGGTCTACCCACACCACCTCAAGCCGGGAGAGTTTATCGCTGGCTTCATCGAGCGTGACCACGGCTCCAAGCCGTTCTGAGGCATTCGCTTCGGTGACTAATACCCCAATTAAAAGCCCTTGGGAGTCTACAACGAGGTGGCGCTTACGCCCCTTAACCTTTTTGCCACCGTCGAAACCGTAGATGCCCCCCCTTTTTTCGGTGGTCTTGACCGATTGGGAATCAGCAATTGCCACACTGGAGTCTATGGTTCTGCCCATTTTCTGCCGCAGGTCTGCTCGGAGTTGGTCGTGCATCTGCTGCCAAATCCCTGACTGCCTGACACATCTTTTTATGCGGACTGCCCGGGTGTCGGCTGGCAGCACAAGGATTGAATTCTAGAAAACCAAATGCGGTCATAATAGTGGGCTTCAGCTTTTTTAGAGGCAAAACAGGGTTCAGGGTCAACGGTAAATAGGGCAATCAGCTGAAGCAGTGTTCGCCCTTTATTGACGGCACCCTTGAGCCAGCGCAAACCTATGTTGAGATAGCTAATCCCTCGCCTCCAGTGCGGGTCAACCTGGCAGCGTAGCCCATCGAGTTGCACCGCCATGCCCTGGGTCGTGCCATCAAGGATAGCGATCGCCGCGACCAGATAGAGGCGTTCGAGAGCCGGAGCGGAGCGGATGCCGGAAGCTTCTAACTCAAAGACACCAGATTTAGAATCGAGGAAAAGCTCCTCGACTCGAAAGCGGAGAGCATATTGCCACAGGGTATTGAGGGAGGGAGACTCATCAGTGATGACCGCCCAGGGTTCCTCGACGCCTTTGACATGAGCCAGCACCAAATTGCAGCGCCAGCGCCCCTCGCTCCAGATTCCCACCCCTTCATAGAGTCGAGCTTCACCTTTGGGAGGCCACAGATAGCCTACCTTAACAGGATGACGGCGCGGACCCTGCACCACTACGTCACTGGGCAAGCGTAAACAATAGTGCCAGCGACTTTGGCTTAGCCACTCCAGCAGGTCATGGTTAGCAAACCCGCGGTCGGCTAACACCATCACATCGGGGTACGACTGCAACAGCCGATGGGCTAACCGCAGCATGGGGAGGTATCGCTTCGTGCTGACGGTGGCACTGGGATGCTCCAAAACCCGCCACAGCAGCGGCACCGCTCGTCCGCAACAGGTAACCGTCAGGTGAATCCTGCAGTAGCGATTCCACAACACCGTCGTATCGAGCGCCAGGTAAAGCCGCCGACCTTGCCAGCGATGGATGGCGGCTAGCACCAGCGGCACGTACAGACTTTTGACCCGCACCCGGCGATTGCCTAGGAAGCGCTGCCACCGGCGTTCGGTGCTTTGCGCCTGACGGGCCCGACTGGGCACATAGGCTTCCCACTGCGGCAGGCTCAACCGACCGCTGCACACCAGGGCCGTCACCATCCACGCCAGCGCTTTGAGGTGGCGCAGGTCGCGGGCATTACTGGATTGACGCAATAACGACAGCACTTGATCATAGAGGCAGGTGGTGGCTGGCATGATACAGACCCTGAGATGACGCAAATTTCAGCGTCTCATGTCAGCTCACCTTTTCCCTCTGTTGACGAGGTTTCAACTCTTTCAACCACTTGTGTCAGGCAGTCAGGCTCTAACGTCTTCTTACATGTAGCAGATCTTTGGAGATTTGATATTAGACAGGTTTTTTGCAATGCTTGAATGCTGCAAAAATCTGTCTAGCTTGTGTTACTTTATGTGTAACTTTAATAGCTGTAATTTCCTATTTAGCTACCCCAAAAAGCCCCTTTCACGGGCCATTTTGCAGATAGCAACCCGGTGATTTGCTTCTTCTGTGTAAATCAGATCCACATCCAGGCGCTGCTTGAGTCGCTTGACGTAATTTTGGGCAGCCCGCCGAGACACATTCAGCCGATTGGCCAAAGCATCATCTGAAAGGCAGTCGTTGCACAGGAGATTTAGAACCTCCAAATCTTGATGATTCAAGTTAGAGCTTTGGCGCAGTTCTCTAGGCAGGCAAAGTTCACCGTTCAGCGCACTCTGGGCAAATTTGATATAGGTCGATCGGCGATCGAGCTTATTGGCAACCGCAAATCCGCCTTTATGGCTATCGATATAAGAAATGAGCGGAGTCAGCAATCGATATTCGCTGCTGTATACCAGGACATTCAGCTCTGTATGTTTCTCAAAAATATGGCGCAATAAGTTAATCCCCGGCTCAGCCGACTGCTCGCCGCTAAAGGTTCCGTAGAGCAAATCTACAACTATCAGATCTGGAGATTCTAACGAAAGAAACTCCATTGCCTGAGAGGGATTATTGGCGATCGCACATCGACAGTTCGGATCAACCTGTTGAAGAAAATCGCGGTTTCTCTCAGCAACCTCTTGATGATCTTCAACAATTAGAAAAAAAGGCTGGCTGGGGGGCATCTCTGTTGCTTGGCTACGCCAAATTTCTCGCGATACTTTTATTCTATAGCGAGAAGCTGTTAGCGTAAACCCTGCTTTAGACTCCTAGCGTAAACCCTGCTTTAGACTCCAAAAAAGCTCAACCCGTAATAGGCCCTCTGGAGATAAAGTCCTCTGCCAGCGTCCATTATCCAGGCTGATTGCGATGGTTTCCATCGTTTTTGTACCTGTCCCCTTTGGCAGATCATCGGCGAGATGATTGGAGGCTTTAGATGTGTTTCCCGATACATATACTCCATCGTTGGCGATCGCCAGTTTACATTGTTCGCCCTGCTGTTCCAGGCAAACTTCGACCCAGCTTGCTCGTCCATAGGGCTGCTGAGCGTGGCGCATCACATTGTTGATGGCTTCCTTAAAGAATCGAAAGATGTCTTCTCGATCATCTATCCAGTCTGGATTCAATTCTGGTTCCTGAAGTGGTCTAATGCGTTGCTTAACTTTTAATCTCAGGTCGCCGCGTTCTTCAAGCTGTTTGAGGTGGGTTTGAATTCCTTGAGCTAGCCCAGAAACTAACTCTGGGGAAATATCAAGCTGCTTTCGAGCAATAATCTGTAAATCATTAAGCTGATTGCGAATATCCTGGCCAATGCGAACTAACTTATCCACAATCGGCTCCGACTTGACGCTGGTCTTTACCACCAGCAACTTTGGATCAATCAGGGTTTCCAGTTCTTCTACCTGATCCATCACCAGCTTTAGCTCTTGCAGCGGCCCGTCGTGAATATCGGTTGCGACCCTCGCCAAAACCTTGCGCGTCCGCGACAGCGTGGCATTTCGCTGGGTCAACTCTTGTCGCTGCTTGGCGGCCTGCTCTCTTGATTTTTTGAGTAGCAGCACCAGCGTCATCGAAATGCCCGTCAGCACCCAGGTCACAATGGGCAGCATGATTGGCAAAACCACGCGCCCGGCAAATGCGCTGGGCAGCAAGGCGGCATAGGCGAGCGGAATCCCCAGAACAATCAGCGGCCCACGAGTCAGCCACCAGAAGCTGGATTTTGACAATCCAGGGCTGAGCAACCATGCCATCAGCATTGACCCTGCTAGCGTCAATCCCAGACTCCACTCCTGACTGAGGGGATACTGGATATTGTTGCTGAGGATGCTGGCCAGTACGTTTGCCTGCATCTCTGCCGGACTCAGCGGTTCAGCCTTAACTGAAGTTGGCAGTTCAGACCAGTTGGGATCATTTTTGGGAAAGTCGATGATGACAATTTTGTCTTTGACTTTCTCGATACGAGATGAGGAAAAATCTCTTCGGGAGGCGCGATCGCAGCCTGTCACCTGCTGAACTGGATCAATGATTTTGGCTCCGCAAAATTCTTGTCCCAAGCTTTTGGAAAAATCTGCTTCCCATATTGAAAAACTGACGTGGGGATCTGAATAAGAAGGCAGTGGACTGTTTGAGCAGACAGCACTCGGATTCAACTTATTTGCTGCAAGACAAACGGCTGACTGGAAGGTGTTGACAGGGCCGCCTTTCGCATTTTTAGAGGTATTTGTGTCCGACATTCCTGAATTGAAGCTATTTTCAACTGCATAGGGATACCGGACAGGATTGATTGAATAGGCCTTAAGCAGATTGAGCAGCGGTTGCCGGATGAGTTGCTGCTGGCTTGTCCTGATCTGCAAAGAGGCTGCAAGCCCATCTTTTGCAACAGGGGTTGAAAATTCTGAAAATCCCTGAATTGTCTCCGGCGGAAAGATAGGCTCTAACGTTCGACTATTGATTGGTAGAAATTGGTTATAAACGCGGAAGAAGGGGCCCGATCGCTTCAACTCTGGAGGAGAAGATAGCACAATTCTATGACTGTAATTTTCAACCAGAGAACGAATCGAGTCTCCGGATAATCCCGACTCGACTGGGGTCAGAAGCTCTGGAGAATCAAGCACCTCTGAGGGCAGATTGATTAAGACAACTTGAGCGCCCAGGTCAATGAGGTTTTTAATTAGGTTTGTATAATCTTCTAGCTTTCTGAAGCGGCTAAAGCTTTTGGGACTTCCAATAATTTCCTGATTATCAATGGTGACTAAAAGAATCTGGTTGACGGCATCAGATCTTAATCCGGTCTCACGAGGTTCTGGAACTTTAGAAAGCTGCTCTTTGCGCTGAATTTCAAACTCTTTGAGCGGGGTATCCACTGAAAGGGAGGGCAGCAGAATGAGGGTGTAGAGCAGTCCCCAGAGTGCGCCAAGTCCGAGCGATCGCAGTTTCCAGCGTTTATCGAAAGGCATGGCTTCACCGCAGAACGTAGACAATCACGCGATTGCCAGAATAGAGCGTTACCTGTCTGCGTCCTTGAGCAAATTGCCATACATTGCCGTCAGGAGTTCTCGCTACTCCATTTTGGATTTGTGCGGTTTGTCCTTGAGAGGGCCCGCTATGAAAGGTCACCTGGTTGCCATTAATCGTCAGGCTAATTTGCACTACACTGCCCTGCCCTGGGCCGCTCACAATTTGTCCCCGACCTTGCAGCGTTTGGGCGATCGCCGGAAACGCAACCCAGCCAATCGAAAGCAGGCTGGTGAGACAAAGAACTGGCAGAAGAATGACTGCCTTAAACAATAAGGGCTTCATAAATACAAAACAGGCAAATGAAGAACCAACTTCTGAGTAGCTTCTAATCGATCCTCTGATCGATCTTTTGATCGATCAGAGGATCGATACTGCGAACCGGAACATTTAGACTGCTCAAGCTCGGTCGCTATCATACCAGGTCTGCCTCAAGAGAGAGATACGCAAAAGCGCACATTTTTCAATTTGGCAAACCGACCTACGTGAAAACGCAAATCCGTTGGTGCTTCTCTGCGAAGGAGTCTACGGGGATGGGTATCGCATAACTCGTCCATCCATAGTTCTATAGAGGTATTGAAGGAGCAAGTTAATCAAGACCTAACAGCCTCCAAAAAGTTCCCACTTGATTTCTGTCAACGTTCCCGAAGGGCGAAATCTCTATTCACCATTTTCGTAGCCTGGTCTTTTTTACCTGATTTCTTCCTAACGAGTAGACAGAAAGTTGACCTGAAAACCAGTTTGATTTTCATAATGCTTGCTTGTCGAATTGTGTTATTACCATCAGGCTTCTGACAGCAAAAATAGCCTGATTAAACCAAGCCTCCTATCAACCCCCCGATGTATGAGGTCTAATCCTATGAATATTCTCGCCATCATTCAGGCTAAAAATCCCGCATTTCATCAGTCGCTCCAGTCTTTTTTGGCTCGGGTGGAGCGCTCCGGTTCATACTCCGTAAAAGCGATCGCCCAATACGCTGGACTCCTATTTTTGTTATCGCAAAATCCGGGACTGGTCGCAGTTCCCACAGACGCAATTGACGACGTGCTGCACCAGCACATGGAGCAGCCAGAATTTGCTCAGGACATGGCGCTGCTGTTTGGCGATCGCGCTGTGGCCGAACATCTTCCTGGTGCGGGCAGCGAGTCGGGCTTTGCCAAGACCAAGGCGCTGTTTGAGCGCGAGTTTCAAACTGACTATGGCAACCATGCAGCAGCCTGCGAACTGTTCATCAAGGGCGATCGCCCCTCCTAGCGCTACTCGTGAGCGGCTAGCTATAGGCTCCCTATCTCTATCTCCTAGGCAGAGCGACGAATGAGCTTGACTAGCAATCCACAATCGAAAATCCAAAATCGAGAACCGATCCTCGTCCCCGCTCATAGCCAGCGCCACCCATCCAAGTTGAAGTTTTTGAAAGAACTGCTGAAGAATCTTACTGAATTTTAGGGTGCAAAACGAACTGAAAACACCATAGCGTCTTTATACAGGCGGCTTTATTCGCCTAGATTTTGACCCGGCTTTGCAACATGCACAAATCTGCAATCTGGATTGTGTTTCTGTGCGACTAGGTTTGCGCCCAGGGGTAGTTCTTTCAAAAGAGGTTCGTGGTCTGATTAAGTTAACCGCTCAACACACTCACCCGCCTTCTGAGGTTGCTTATTATGAAACTCCAAACGGCTATGCAAGCCAACGCTACAAACCGCGAAAACAGGTGGTTTCCCGAAATTGACAGTATTGCAACGGCCCATCGAGTGGCTCGTCAGGGCGTGATTGCTTCGCTGATTTTGGCGGGTGTGACCACTGCATTTGCGATCGCCGCAACGCAAAACACGCTGCCTTCAGAGCTATTAGAACTGGATGAAGTCTTTAACCCGCTGCTGTTTGTGGATGCGTTGATCTATGGGGCGATCGCCTGGGGAATCCAGCGGATGTCTAGAATTGCGGCGATCGCCGGTCTATCGACTTACCTGCTCAGTCGCGTTCTGTTGCAGATGTCGGGAATTCCCACCAATCTCTTCGGAATGGCAGTCGCAACGTTAATCAGCGTTGCGTTCATCAATGCGATTCGCAGCACGTTTGCTTACCATCGCTTTCAGCGTCAGCAAGTGTTAGAAATGTCTTCCGATGATTCGGATTTTCCTGAGACGAACTAGGGTCTTAGCTGTTCCTGAACACATTCCCAGTTTGAATCAGCTCCCAGTCTTCTTTTAATCCCTAATCTCTTCAATCTACATTCACGCAAGCGACTCGCCCGTTTGTCCAGTCTGTCTTGCTCAAAATTCATATTCAGGAGTAACGCTGTGTCTGTAACCCCCCTTTACAAGTCCATGAATCCTGCTTGTCTCTCTGCAACGCCCTCGGTAATGATTCGTCCGTCGTCTAGCCTGTTGCGTCCCTACTATACGCAGATCACGCTAACGTCCTCCGGCGCACGCAAGACGCAGACGAGCCTGCCAGCAAAGGCATTTTTACAAGAAAACTGCCTGGATGCGGCAAATCCCTTCTCGTCGCACAAACAGCTTCAGCAGCAGTTGATAACGCTGTGGAAAGCGGGCAGCGAAACGGAACGGGCGATCGCCGAAATTTGCCTGCGCTGCTATGTTTCACATCAAATTGTGCAGGTTTGCATTGAGTTAGCCAGTCGGTTTGGTCTGCGGGGTGGCTTTCAACTGAGCGATCTGCTGCCGCTGGTGCTGGATGACGCGCCGATCGCGTGGAATCCGAATGGGCCTCTTCAGCCTCTGGCAGAGCCAGATTCCCCGGTTTATCGAGCGTTTGCCTACGATATTTTGGGTAGCTTTGATCCGTCGCGCAATACTTGCCTAAGCACCTGGACAAAGCGCAAAGTTTTTTACCATCGAGAACTGAACGCTTTTTTGCAAGAGCGTGGAATTTACTTAATTAGCGATTGGGCACTCCTGAATAGTGCTACAACGGGCCAGATTCGACGCACTCTCGCTTTGCGCTATGCCCTCACCGAAGCTGAAATTCAGCAGGCGTGTCAACTGCTGGAAAGCTACCACGCCATATATTCTGAGCAGCTTCGCCAGGTGCGATCACGGGGCTATCGTGGCAAGTGCCCCACGCCCACGACGCAGCAACTCCAGGACATTGCCCAGCATTTACAACAAACGACGGGGCAGCCCTGCTTTCCGCTGCAAGTGATGGCTCAACTGAGCAATCTGGCCCAAAAACTGCGTCAGCGTCAGCCGTCTACCGAGCCGCTGGAATCTGTAGATGTGCCTGCTGCTGCACCGGATGAAGCCGAGCAGAACCAGTCTGCGTTTCTTCAGCACTATCGCAAAGCGTTGGTAACGGTGCTGGATCGGGCGATCGCCCAGGTGATTTGCGATCGCCTCCAGGATTTACAAGGGCAGCGGGGACAGCGCGATCGCCAGTTTCTCAAAGCACTGCACCTGTTCTACACCCAGGGGCGATCGATGGGCGAAATCGCACCGCTGGTAGGCATGGGCGGACAGCCCCAGGTGTCTCGCCTGCTAAAGCTGCGCGAACTGCGGATTCACGTCTGTCAGCAAATTCGAGAACGCCTGAAGACACAGCTTTATTACCTGGTTGCGGAATATGCCCAGGAACGGAGCATGAATGTCCTAGGTTCTCAGCTTGACAGCATTTTGGATGCTGAGATTGATCGGCTGATGACCGCAGATAGCGCTGAGGCGAGTACGGCAAATCGCAGCTCTCAGGGACTTCTGGCTCAACGCTTCCGACGCTATCTAGAACAAACCATGACGACTGAATTGGCCGCATAACATTACGGAGGTAGACATGGCACGCATCATTGGCAGCATCCGCTCGGAACGGATTTTTGGGACAAACAGCAGCGATAGCCTGCTGGGACTGGGCGGAAATGATATTCTCACTGGCTCCGTTGGCAATGATGAAATGCTGGGAGGCGATGGATTCGACACGGCCGACTACAGCCGCATGGGACGAGCCATGACGCTGCTGCCGGGTGGATTTATTAACAAGGGCGGGCTGGGGGTTGATCGCCTCAATAGTGTCGAGCAGGTGATTGGCGCAGCAGGGTTTGCCAACACCATTGATGGAATTAGTGGACGCACCGCTTCCTTTGATGTGAATCTGGGGGCAAACCGCTTGACGGTAAATAATGTGCCGTTTTTGGGGACATTGACCTTTAGCGTGGTGAATTTCGTCAACGTGCGGGGGACGCAAAATGGCGATCGCATTGTGGGCAATAGCGGCACCAACTTTCTAGACGGGCAGGGCGGCAATGACGTGCTGATTGGTGGCGGGAGTGGCGATCGCCTGGTGGGTGGCACAGGTATCGACATTCTCAATGGTGCTGGCGCGGGATCGAGAGGGTTCTTGGAGGTAGATATTTTAACGGGTGGGCCAGGTCAGGATGGATTCGTCCTGGGCGATCGCGCTGGTTCCTACTACCATGCAGGCGGCATTCGTGATTATGCGCTAATCACAGACTTTACACCAGGCGATCTGATTCAGCTTGGCGCAGGCGAAGTCTACCAAGCCCAGCGCAATGCCAGTGGTTTTGGCGTGTTTGTGTTTCGCAACGGAGTCACAGATTTGATTGCAGATGTGCGAACTACTACGTTCGTATCTCTGCCCAGTGGGCCATTCCGTCTGGCATCTGGTCAGGTGTTTACAGGATTTATCGGGGCGTGACGATTTGCGTTCCTACATGCTAACCCAACAGATTTAATTGAACACTATCGGCAGGTACAGGAGCTTTCGATTTCGCATTCCGCTTACGGCTTGGCACTTTGCGCGGCACGATGTCCACATGGGCAACAAACCAGGTGCGGAGTGCCTTTGCCTGTTCCAGATCCAGCGCTTCCAAGTCGAGCGGCGGCGGAAACAAATCTAAGGGACTTGCTTGAGACCAGGCGATTTCGCTGGCATACAAATCTGCTCCAAAGGGTGTGAGCGTGTCGGGCAATCGCGCCAGATAAGGCAACACGTTATCCTGATTCAGAAACACCTGCCGCTGTCGTTCTAGCTGCTGCACACGGCGCTGGCGGGCGGCTTTGTAAGATAGGACCGGCGGGGGGTAGTCTTTTTGGCGCGGCGGCACTCCCAGTTCCGCAGGCGACAGGTGCGCCAGTTCGGGCAGCCATTGCTTGATGAATAGTCCGTCTGGGTCGCAGCGATCCACCGCTGTTTGCTCCGGATTGTAGATGCGGGTCCAGGTTTTATCGACGCAGTGCGTTACCCCTGCCTGCATGGCCCACTGGTAATGGTCGATTGGGCAGTCGCCATCGATCAAGTGCCGCATAAAGTGCAGCGCCCCATAGCGCCAGTCCATGCCGAGTAAGTTACTGAGAAAGCTGGAGTAGATGGCGCGGACGCGGAAGTTTAGCTGTTTCCAGCCGCCTGTTTCCTGCAAACAGCGGGCTGCTGCATCCACAATGGGGAAGCCTGTTTCGCCCTGCTGCCATGCTTCGTAGAGCGCTTCGTCAAAGGCCCAGCCGTCTTCATCAAAGACCGTATAGAGCGATCGCACTTCCAATTGGGGCATGTAGCGAAACCGCTGGGCAAAGCCACTGCCCCACCGCAGCCGTGCAATGAACTGCTGCCGACTGCGCTGCACCCGCGAATCGGGCGCGTCATTGAGTTGTGCCTGGGTTGTTTGCACACACTCGCGCACCGAAATCGCGCCGAATTTGATGTAGGGACTCAGCCCCGATGTGGCCTCTGCGCCCGGATAAGAGAGTTGCCAGTAGTAGCGATCGCTCTTTTCGGCAAGAAATTCTTGGAGCAGGGCCCGGGCAGGCGCGATGCCACCGGGAGGAATCGGCTTGCCATCGGCAATCAGTCCCAAGTTGCTGAGGCTGGGAATGACTTCGCTGGGAATATCATCGGGCACGGCAACGCGAGTTGGAGCGGGCACGATCTCCTGCGCCATGTGGATATACCACAGTTCTCGGTATTTGGGGTAGGGAAGCAGATCTGGTGTCGTCGCGGCGGGTTCAAACCAGCGGATCTTCATCTGCTGCTGCGTCAGCGCCCGGTTCAGCCGCGCATCGCGCACCCGTCCATAAATTCGCTCAAAGTCGATGTATGCATAAATGCCCTCGGCTTGGGTTTCGCGCACCAACTGAGGCAGAATTTCAACCGGATCGCCAGAGCGGAGGATCAGCCGCCCGCCGCGATCGCGCAAATCTTGATCCAGCGCGTGCAGACACTCTAGCATAAACGCCACCCGCGCCACGGCGGTTTCGGGATGGTGCAGCAGCGCCCGATCCAGCACAAACACAGGGATCACCGCGCCCCGTGCGGCGGCCCGATGCAGCGGCGCGTGGTCAAAGACGCGCAAATCTCGCCGAAACCAGACGATGGTGCGATTCATGCCTGGGCATTTAACCTCGTGACTAGAGCGAGCTTCCTTTACATACTGTAACGCCAGTTTCTATCTCTCTAAAAGCCCTGCTATTCAGTAATCCTGGAAAACATTAGACATAGCGCTCAAGATATAGTGCTCAAGATATAGCGCTCAAATCCCCAGGCTGCGGCAGTCTTTTCTGACGCAGCTTTTTTGCATCTCAAGTTATCTCAGGTCAGGTTATCTCAGGTCAGGTTATCTCAGGTTAGGTTATCTCAGGTCATGTAGAGTCGGGCGATCGCCTCTTTAATGACCTCCACCAACTCCTCCTGCCGTAGCGTGACGTGGGCCGACATGCAGTGGGCAGCGGCTTCAGCGTTGCGATCGCCCATTGCCTGCAAAATCAGGCGGTGCTCGGCGCAGGTGGTGCGACGATAATGTTCCTGCTCCATCGAAATCAGCCGTAGATAGTGGGCGCGGGCATTCACGTTTTGGAGCGATCGCAACAGTTCAGCGTTGTGGGAAAGCTGGGCAATCTGTTCATGAAACTGCTCGTCGCAGCGGGCACATTCCACAGCAGTCAGGTCACAGAAAGAGCCTGAGATGGCGCTCCAGCGCTGCTGCAAGTCCTGAAGCTCAGCATCGGTGGCGCGTTCGGTGGCAAGTCGGGCGCTCATCATTTCCAGTCCGCAGCGGACTTCGTACAGGTCAAATATGCGCTGCGTATCCAGCGGCTTGCAAGAAAAGCCCTTGCGCGGCACAAAATCCAGCAAGCCCTCCGCCACCAGACGGTTCAACACCTCCCGCAGAGGAGTGCGGCTCACGGAAAATGAGGCCGCCAAGTCCACCTCGTTCAGCGGCTCACCGGGGCGAAACTGATAGTTCATCGCCATTTGCCTGAGTTGCTCATAGATGCGATCGACACTGCTGCCTGAGGGTTTGCGGTCTGCGTTGGCAGCCTGAGCGCTAGCTTTAGCCACAAGACGACTCCAAAATGTAGTAGAAAAGGTCAACTCTGTAGTCTTAGATACAGAGTTGACCCCCCTAAGGACACTATCTTTTTGTATACAAAGATGAACACAAGAGGGAATGCATCCCTGTAGAACCAATATACGAAAGTTTCTTGAATTCTGACATCGTGCCTTGAACCTGCCCATCGGTAACCTGTCCATTGGTAACCCGCCTGTCCATAACCCGCCTATCGGTAACCCGTCTACCTGTAAGAGCTAATTTATGAAGCAAATCTTAAGAAGCCTGAAACTCTTGGCATGTGTGGCTTTGAGGTCATGCTTGCCCAGGAAAAGCGGTTTCTCGGAAATCCTTGATTAACAAGGCTTTCAGGCTCCTTTACAAATTAGCTCTAACAATTCGTTCCGTTGTGTCAATTCATTCCGTTTTAATCCCGTTGTCCCTCTTATCTTGAGTGCCATCGTTCGCTTCATCCATTCACTCGTTTCATTTGGAGAACATAATGCTGACGACCCAACAGCCCGTGCTGCGCCGCTTCTGGTATCCCGTCATGCCAATCGAGCAGTTGCTCAACGGCCCACAAGCCTTCACGCTTTTGGGACAACCGCTGGTGCTGTGGCTCGATGCCAACGGCCAACCTGCGGTGCTAGCCGACCGCTGCTGCCACCGCTCTGCTCAGTTGTCGCTGGGAATTGTCGAAAACGGCTGTGTGCGCTGCCCCTATCACGGCTGGGAATTTGACTCGCAGGGAATCTGTACCAAGGTGCCCCAGCTAGATGCCGACACTGCTATTCCCAAGACCTACCGCGTGCCTGCGTTTCAATGTGCCGAGCGCTATGGCTATGTCTGGGTGTGTTTAGACGAAGACCCGCTGCAACCGATTCCCCGCATTCCCGAATTTACTGACCCCAGTTTTCGGTTCATCCAGGAGTTTTATGAAACGTGGAAGGTAGGCGGCCTGCGGGCGATTGAAAACTCCTTCGACAGTGCCCACGGTCACTTTGTCCATGCCAGTTCTTGGGGTGACCAGTCCAATCCCCAGCCGCCGCCAATCGACGAGGTGACGGAAACGGAATTTGGCTTTGTGATGAAGCACTGGCTGGAGGTGCTGAACCCAGATTTACAGAAAAAAAACCTGGGCATTGGTGAGGAAAAAACGATTCGCACCAACACTCGCACTTGGTACATGCCCTTTGCTCGCACGCTGAAGATTGACTATCCAAACGGCTTGACGCATTTCATCTTTACTGCATACACGCCGATTGACGACCAGACTTCGCAGGTGATTCAGTTTTGCTTGCGAAATGACACCGAAGCGGAGGCAAAGGCGGCAGACATTATTGCGTTCGATCGCCAGGTGACGCTGGAGGATCGCGTGATTCTGGAAGGGACGGATTATGATGCGCCGCTGAGTTTGGCAGAAGAGCAGCACATGGCGAGCGATCGCCCCGGCATCATTATGCGCCATCGCCTGGCCCGGCTGCTGAAGGAGCATGGCGAAACGGAGCAGCGTCGCAGCGATCGAGTCGCCCCCGCCACGCCTGCAAAAGTCGAAGCAACCCGCGTCTAGCAGTCTGGTGGGTCGCTGCGGGATTGATCCCCCGCTCTGTCTTCGCATAGGAAAGCAAGCCTCAAAGTCCCGCCATTGATATTTCATGGGGCATCCTATTAGCTAGACTGTCTTCGCATAGGAAAGCAAGCCTCAAAGTCCCCCTTGATCCGAGGGGGATTTAGGGGGAAAAGTCCCCCTTGATCAAGGGGGATTTAGGGGGATCAAACCCTCAAATTCTCATCCAAAGCTTACCTTATCTTTATTCGAGAACTGTTCATGCTTGTAACTCAAGAACCTGTGCTGCGGCGCTTCTGGTATCCCGTCATGCCGCTTGCCCAACTGATGGATGGGCCACAATCCTTTACTCTGCTGGGGCAACCGCTGGTGCTGTGGCTGGATCGAGATGGGAAACCTGCGGCCCTGGGCGATCGCTGCTGTCACCGTTCAGCAAAGCTGTCGATGGGCACTGTCAACGATGGCTGCGTGCGCTGCCCCTATCACGGCTGGTCGTTTGACGGCGCAGGAACCTGTACCGACGTACCCCAGCTTGATCCCGGCGCGGCAATTCCCAAGACCTATCGCGTCACAGCGTTTCAGTGTGCCGAGCGCTACGGCTATGCCTGGGTTTGCCTGTCGGACGATCCGCTGCTGCCCATCCCAGAAATCCCTGAAGCCGAGGCGGCCGAACATCGCCTGATTCCGCAATTTTATGAGCCTTGGCAGTGCAGCGGGCTGCGGGTGATGGAAAACTCATTTGACAATGCCCATTTCAGCATTGTTCACGCAGAATCCTTTGGGGTGACGGAACAACCCAAGCCTGCCAAGTCAGAGATTGTGTCGCTGGAACTGGGTTTGAAGGTCTATGCGACGGTGCCCGTGGTGAATCCGCCAATCCAGCAGCAGCTTTTGAACATTCCTGACACGCTCACGGTGCGGCAGGTCGAATCGACCTGGTATGCCCCTTTTAGCCGCACGCTCAAAATTACCTATCCCAATGGGCTAATGCACCTGATTTTTACGGCAGCAACCCCTGTGAGCGATCGCACGTCACAAATCGTTCAATTTTGCATTCGCAATGATACTGAAGCCGATGCCAGCACCGAATCCATCATTGCGTTTGATCGACAGGTGGTAGACGAAGATAAGCGGGTGCTGGAATCGACCGACTATGACACGCCGATCGATATTGCGGCCGAACAGCACATCCCCTCTGATCAGCCGGGAATCCTCATGCGCCGCCAACTTTCTATGTTGATCCGGAGTGAGCATTCCAATCACAAACTGGTTCCTGAAAAGCAGGGTGCAACTCAAGTTTAGTCAGAGAATTTCCTCAGAGTTGCTGTTGACGTTTGGAGAATGAATATTCCTATGCTGGAAGTATCCACCGCTCATTCCAATGAGTGAGTTGGGGCGTTCTAAAGCAAAGTCAGTTTCATTCGGACTTCATTCGGTCAAACGTTCACAAAACCATGCCTAAGGTTCGCAGTTTCTTCACCAACATCTGGTGTCGATTGTCTGGTTGCCTGACGCAAGTCCCGAAAGCCCAGAAAATTCGTTGTCTTGGGATCGAAGCCCATAGCTCCTGAGTTGGAACCGGAGGGCTTGGTCAGAGGAGCTTTTGGGCCAGCGTCCCCTACGAGAAATCAGGGGTTTCCAGAGATGTGTCAGGCAGTCAGGTCGATTGTTCTTAATCCTACCTATTTTCCTGGTTTCACAGTCTCTATCTCGCCAGACAGAATCGCCCCAATTATCGAATCGGTTTAATGGATTGACCATTGGCAAACGAGCCAATGCACAGGCCCAAGATGACTGGGCAGATATAGCCCTACGCAGCTGCTTGACTGACAAAACTAAGAAGCTGGAATACGGCTGAGGACCTGCTTGACTGACAAAACTAAGAAGCTGGAATACGGCTGAGGACAGTGAATTCACGCTTTAGGGAGTCATCGTGTTGTCGCCTTGATGCGATGGCAGGTTGAGGGTCAGGTGAACAGGAGAGGAACTGATAAACGTGAATCTTCCACTGGTGAGTGATAGCCAGCCGAATCCAATTCCAGCCCAGCTTGAGATAACTCATGCCGCGCTTCCAGTGAGCATCGACTTGGCGACGCTTGCCGGATGCGACCACTTGCACCCCTTGGAGAACTAAGAACAGCATCGTCAAGGCGATTACCCCACACAACTGGGAAAGGGCAACCTTGTCTCTGAGTCTGGAGGCTTCGAGATTAAACCCGTTGGACTTCAAATCCAAAAACGACTCCTCCACCTGAAATCTCAGTCGATATTGGGCAAACGTCTGCAAGTTCGTCGGCTCATCACTCACAATTGTCCAATTCTCGCTGCTGAGTTTGTCGTGGGCAAAGGCAAGGTAAACATTGTCGTAGGGCTTTGTTCTACCCACCGACACTGCAGGCGTAAAGTAAGCTTGTCCTGGTTGCAATTGAACCGACGATACCTGGCGCCACTGCCCTTGGTGCTGAAATTGGAAGGAGCGTTTGATGCGGATGCGGAAATGCCAACCCAGATTCTCCCGGAGGTATTTCATCAACTTGCCATCGGCAAACCCTCGGTCTGCCAAAAGGACAATCGCGACACCCTCGGGCATCAGCCGTTGCGCTTGCCGCAGTACCCGTTGAATCGTCCACAACCTGACGGTGCTGCTTGATTGCGCCACCACTTTCCAAGCGACCGGAACCGTTCTTCCTCGGTACACCACTGCGACCCAGACGATGCAGAAACAATTCCATACGACCGTTGTATCGAGGCTTAAGTAGAGTCGTTGGGTCTGCCAGTTGGACAGAGCCTGCCCAATCAGCGCATGATGAGCGGACGCGACATTGATCCGCCGATTCGACAACCAGCGGCGAAACCGGCGTTGGTGGGATTGAGCCATTTGAGCGCGACTCCTCACATACACCCCAAATCCATTGAGATGAACGTTTTGGCTTCCAATCATGCCAATGATCATCCAGCACAGTGTTTGCAGATGGCGAGCATCCTGCCACTGAATGTCGCATTGACGCAGAAAATCATTCAACGCATCATAAAGACGGGAAGTCGGTGACATTGATTTGACTGGTTTGTGTGGTTACTTCTCAGCCTAAATCATGCTCTGCTTCCCGCATGGCTTTCGTTCCAGCTTTAACCTGTTTTGTCAGTCAAGCAGGGCTGAGGACAGTGAATTCACGCTTTAGGGAGTCATCGTGTTGTCGCCTTGATGCGATGGCAGGTTGAGGGTCAGGTGAACAGGAGAGGAACTGATAAACGTGAATCTTCCACTGGTGAGTGATAGCCAGCCGAATCCAATTCCAGCCCAGCTTGAGATAACTCATGCCGCGCTTCCAGTGAGCATCGACTTGGCGACGCTTGCCGGATGCGACCACTTGCACCCCTTGGAGAACTAAGAACAGCATCGTCAAGGCGATTACCCCACACAACTGGGAAAGGGCAACCTTGTCTCTGAGTCTGGAGGCTTCGAGATTAAACCCGTTGGACTTCAAATCCAAAAACGACTCCTCCACCTGAAATCTCAGTCGATATTGGGCAAACGTCTGCAAGTTCGTCGGCTCATCACTCACAATTGTCCAATTCTCGCTGCTGAGTTTGTCGTGGGCAAAGGCAAGGTAAACATTGTCGTAGGGCTTTGTTCTACCCACCGACACTGCAGGCGTAAAGTAAGCTTGTCCTGGTTGCAATTGAACCGACGATACCTGGCGCCACTGCCCTTGGTGCTGAAATTGGAAGGAGCGTTTGATGCGGATGCGGAAATGCCAACCCAGATTCTCCCGGAGGTATTTCATCAACTTGCCATCGGCAAACCCTCGGTCTGCCAAAAGGACAATCGCGACACCTTCGGGCATCAGCCGTTGCGCTTGCCGCAGTACCCGTTGAATCGTCCACAACCTGACGGTGCTGCTTGATTGCGCCACCACTTTCCAAGCGACCGGAACCGTTCTTCCTCGGTACACCACTGCGACCCAGACGATGCAGAAACAATTCCATACGACCGTTGTATCGAGGCTTAAGTAGAGTCGTTGGGTCTGCCAGTTGGACAGAGCCTGCCCAATCAGCGCATGATGAGCGGACGCGACATTGATCCGCCGATTCGACAACCAGCGGCGAAACCGGCGTTGGTGGGATTGAGCCATTTGAGCGCGACTCCTCACATACACCCCAAATCCATTGAGATGAACGTTTTGGCTTCCAATCATGCCAATGATCATCCAGCACAGTGTTTGCAGATGGCGAGCATCCTGCCACTGAATGTCGCATTGACGCAGAAAATCATTCAACGCATCATAAAGACGGGAAGTCGGTGACATTGATTTGACTGGTTTGTGTGGTTACTTCTCAGCCTAAATCATGCTCTGCTTCCCGCATGGCTTTCGTTCCAGCTTTAACCTGTTTTGTCAGTCAAGCAGCCCTACGCAGTCACGTTAGAGCATTCTCTAAAAGCAGCATCAACACAATCGCGAAAGTTATCAAACTCATCCCAGCGTTGCCGCATCCAATTCTTCAGCACAAACCACCAATGCTCAATCTCGTTCAAGTCTGGGGAATAAGGGGGTAAATACCAAATCTCACACCCTGCTTGAGCCACGATCTCTTCAATGGTTTGAGAATGATGGAAACTGGCATTGTCAATCACAATCACATCTCCCGCTCGCAGTTGGGGGACTAAGCACTCCTCCAACCCCCTCTCCACTAAATCCCGGTTGCACGAGCCAGCAAAGGTCATTGGCGCAAAGAGGCTGTTCTCTCGTAAGGCCGCAATCCAACTGACTCGTTCGGTGCGTTTTCCTGATTTAAGCCCATAGAAGCGGTCTCCAACCTCGCAGTAGCCGTAGGGATACACGTCTCGATGATCAATGCCTGCTTCATCGACATAGACAACCTGATGCGGCAGCTTACTCCTCAAGCGCTCTTGAAACTCCTGTCGCTTCAGGTCGTCTCGTTCCCGATAGCCATAGGTCTTTTTTTTCGACTAAACCCAATCTTTCGCAAGGCTCGACTGATGTCCTGCTGTGTCACATTATCCCCCCACAGGGTTGCCAGTCTCGCTTGGGTCTGATCCCCATGCTGCTTGACAAACTCACGAAAGCGCGACCAGTCGGTAATCTTATGCCGATTTCCTCGCTGAAACCCAGTCATCGCTCGGCAATCTCCCGTTTCTTTTTCCCGTTTCAACCACAGGTCTAAGGTATTGCGACTGATGTTGAACATTCGACAGACATCAACTTTGCGGTGACCTTGTTTCACGGCTTCAATCGCTTTGCAACGCAAGTCGTAGCTGTAAGGGGGCGGGCATAGGTGTTCCTAAACTCTCCTGATGGCTCTATGATAACGTCCTAACCCAAATACGTAGTGCTATAACTGGGCGCAAATCGAGCAAGATATCATTGCTGAACACAACAAAGTTCGACAAGAGCCAGCCAGCTACATTCCGCTGCTAGAGGCGCGTTTAGCCAGCATGGATGCAGTAGGAAATATTCCAAACGGCTGTGGCCCCAATTGCACGTTGACAACCCAAGAAGGACAGGCTGCGGTGCGAGAGGCGATCGCCTTTTTGCAAAATCAGGCTCCCCTTCCGCCCATCAGCCCCTCTAGCAGCGCTGCTCAGGCCGCCAAAGCCCATGCCCATGATCAGGCCGGTGGCGCATTCGGACACATCGGCTCAGACGGTAGCACCTGGCAGCAGCGTCTAGAGCGTCAGGGCACACGGTTTACCCAGAGCGGAGAAAACATTGCCTATGGCTCTCCGACGGCACAGGAAGTTGTCCTGGATCTAATTGTGGATGATGGCGTTCCCAGCCGAGGACATCGAACCAACATTTTCTCACCCGGATGGACTCATGCTGGCGTTGGCTGCGGCTTCCACCGTCGCTATCAAATTGTCTGCGTGATTAACTACACCGCTTCTTCTAGTCAGTTGAAGGTAGTTAATAACAGCAACGTCAATTTGCAGTCCGTAGAAATTGGCGGAGTCAATATTCTAAACTCTGTGCTGCACCCAGGACAAACTCAAGAGATTGTGCTGAATGAAAGCCAGTGTGAAGCCAACAGTGTCAGGATTCAGTTGGGTGGAGGATTTAATCCTCTCATTTGGTCATATCAATTCTCTAAATACCCACTACACATAGAGCATCGACAATCCAATCCCACTGAGTCAGCGATCGCAGCGACTCCGCCGAAAGGCGACAAACCCACTGGCTGATGGCGTGCTGGAGTTGGCAAACATCATCAAAGTGAACCCAAGCTAGCTCCCGCTTGAGTTCCCGCCAGACCCGCTCAATGGGATTGACCTCAGGGCAATAAGGCGGCTGAAACACCAAGATGACATTGTCCGGTATCGTCAGGGTCTGAGCCGTATGGGCTGCGGCATTATCCACCTGAATCAGATGTAAATCATCGGGGAACTGAGCCGCAAAGCTGTGCAAAAACGCCTCAAAACAGGAACTGTCGAGATGAGAAAACTCGACTATCCACGATGCACCGCTCAGCGGTTCCACTAGACCGTACAGCCACCGATACACAAAGTCCCATTGAACTGAACCAATCGGCTGCACCCCAAAGCCCGTCAACTTGCGATGTTGAACCGTCAGCAGTCCGACGCGGCTCTCATCGCTGCACCAATAGCGGATTCGCCCCCCGTAGCGTTGTCTCAAGGCTGGCGGAATCGACTGGCTTATCTGGGCTGCAAGGTTTGCTGAACGGACTCGCACGCCCCAGGAGTCTGCTTCTTTGACACCGGACGGGGCACTTTGAGCTTCGCTTTGAGCCGATAGCGCACCGTCTTATGCACCGTCTTGTAGGGGACGGGTTGACCATGCACCGCTGCGAGCCACTGCTGCACTGCTCCATAACTGCTAAAGCCTTCTGGATCTTGCAGTTCCCGTTCCAAAGATGCCAGGACTTCACCGCTAATCGCTCGCGGTCGTCCACTGCGAGATGCCACCTTCACCAACGCTTCGAGTCCACTCTGTCGATACTGGCTCAGCCAACGAGACACGGTCGTGCGATGGCAACCGCTCAGTTGGGCTAACTGCTCAACGCTCTTCGCTTGTCCGGTTTTTAACCACCACAACACCTGTACTTTACGGCGCTGTGATGACCGTTGCTGTTGTTCCAAGACGGCTTTTAGTTCTTCTGCTGTTTCAGCGATATCGATTTTGAGGACTCCACTCATGGCGGCTCGCTCTAACGTCTTCTTACATGTAGCAGATCTTTGGAGATTTGATATGATTTATGAAGCAAATCTTAAGAAGCCTGAAACTCTTGGCATGTGTGGCTTTGAGGTCATGTTTGCCCAGGAAAAGCGGTTTCTCGGAAATCCTTGATTAACAAGGCTTTCAGGCTCCTTTACAAATTAGCTCTTAGTTCTTCTGCTGTTTCAGCGATATCGATTTTGAGGACTCCACTCATGGCGGCTAGCTCTAACGTCTTCTTACATGTAGCAGGTCTTTGGAGATTTGATATAACTGGCGCTGATGAGCCATCTGTAAATAGCTAGCAACTATAGGACTTACGCAGTTGGATAGTTTCTCACAGGCGCAGCCCGCGAGAAATTGTCCAAAACCCAGAAAACATGTCGCGAGTGCGTAAGTCCTGAACTAATCAGCAATCGTTTGCAAACTCTGATCCGCAACGTGCCGCGCCAAAATCGCCTGCAAGTGTTCTACCACTAGGTCGGTCTGTTCAATCATGGCCAGGTGTCCGCAGTCGGGAAGCTGCACCACGTTCTGTCCACATTGCTGAAATAGACGATGGAAGCTGGCCAGATGCAGCACATATTGCGGCTCCATCACGGTGTCGTTTTGTCCGGCGATGAAGTAGACCGGCTGGGACAGGCGAGAAACGACCTGCGGCAGGCGATGCACCTCGGCTTCGGTCGTCGAGTCGAGCAGTGCGCCCACAGCCGCCGCTGGGTCAGCACTCACCCAATCCATCAAGCGCTGTCGTCCCCAGGCGCGGTCGATGGGATGGGCAACGTTCATATAGGTCATCATCAGGTCTACCATCGGTAGATGGCAGAGCCAGCGGGGGCGCAGCTTGACCAATTGCTGCCCTGCGGCCCGAAAGCGCTCAAATTCCTCTTTGAGGTAAATACCGCCGCCGGAATTGACGCAGACCACGCCCTTCACCCGATCGGGCATTCGGTCTGCGGCCCACAGCGCAATGCTGCCGCCGAGGGAGTGCCCCACCAGCCAGACGTTGGAGATATCTAGGGTTTCAAGGAGCTGCTCTAGGTCGCGGGCATAGTCGCTGGGGGTGTAGCCCGGTCGAGGCTGTGGGGCGATCGCCCTAGTGGGGAGCGCAGCCGTTGCAGGGACGAAGCCGCCCCCGGCGCTGCTGGGCAACTGATTCGTGGATTCCCTCGAAGCGCTGGTTTGGGCAGACCAAGAAGAAGTATTGGCGCTTGCCTTGCGGGACGACATCGCCCGGCCCGGCTGCGAATCGCCAAACCCGCGCAAGTCGTAGGACAGGCAGGTATAATTCGGCGCAAGCTGCTGAATTACGGGTTGCCAATAGGCACGACTCAGCAGCCAGCCGTGAATAAAAACCAGGGTTATCGGTGTTTGGGTGGGAGCAGTTCGCTCGTAGGCGTGGGGGGTGCCCAGGACATCGACGACATTCATCATACTTCCATCCTATCCCCAGAGTGGGGCCGATGGGGAGTCTGGGTGAATACTTGGGTTCAGGGGCCTCAGGAGTCGGAAGATAGAGCTGTTCCGAGGAACTAGAGTGCTGAAATCGAGACTCAGTAAATCTACTGATTATTTTACCAATTAATGTTCAAAAATGTTCTCGTAGTGCAGCAAATCCAGATCCACGAAGGTGGGGAGACACCGAAAGCAAGATTCTGCCAACGCTAACCGCTCTTCGCGCTGGAGCATGTCCGCCAGCTTTTGACGGATGCTAAGCAGAAACCGCACGTCATTGGCGGCATAGCGGAGTTGCTCCTCCGACAGGTTTAGCGCGTTGCCCCAGTCAGAGCTTTGGGCGGTTTTGTCCAGTTCCACCCGCTCTAGCTCCTGCACCACCTCCTTGAGGCCGTGGCGGGGGGCGTAGGTGCGGGCCAGCTTGCTGGCAATTTTGGTGCAAAAAACTGGACGAACCGCAATGTTGAGATGGTACTGAAACGCCGCCATGTCAAAGCGGGCAAAGTGAAAGACTTTGGTAATTTGCGGCGCTTCTAGCAACTGCTGGAGGTGGGGGGCGGCGGTTTGTCCCCGCAGGATGCGAACGACAGACACGCGCCCCGCAGGATCGCAAAGCTGCACCACACAAAGGCGATCGCGCCAGGGCCGCAGCCCCATTGTCTCTGTGTCAACGGCGATCGCCTCTGCGGTTAAATACTCCGCCAGCGCCTCCGCCGACAGATCCTCATCGAATACCTGAAATTCGTCTAGGGCCATGCTTTCAATGTTCTCAACCAATCCAGACGCTATTTCAAGTCCAGGTACTTTGCCACGTTCTGCATATCCTTGTCGCCGCGGCCGGAACAGTTAATGACAATCCGGGGGCTGCCCTCCAGTTTCGGACAGAGGCGGTTGAGATGGGCGATCGCATGGGCCGTTTCTAGCGCCGGAATAATGCCCTCCAGCCGCGACAGCAGTTGCAGCCCCTCCAGCGCCTCCGCGTCCGTAATGCTGTAGTATTCCGCCCGACCGGAATCCTTCAAAAAGCTATGCTCCGGTCCCACGCCCGGATAATCCAGCCCCGCGCTGATGGAATGCGGCTCGATCACCTGCCCATCGTCGTCTTGCAGCAGATAGCTCATTGCGCCGTGCAGCACACCCACCCGCCCGCGAGTCAGCGTCGCCGCGTGCTTCTCCGAATCCACGCCCTCGCCGCCCGCCTCAATGCCGATCAGCCGCACCGACGGCTCATTCACAAACTCATGGAATAGCCCCATCGCGTTGGAGCCACCGCCCACGCAAGCCAGCAGGATGTCGGGCAAGCCGCCCCACTTTTCCTGTGCCTGCTGCCGCGTCTCCTGCCCAATGATGGCTTGAAAGTCACGCACAATCATTGGGTACGGATGCGGTCCCGCCACTGAACCCAGGATATAGTGCGTCGTTTCCACATTCGTCACCCAGTCGCGAATCGCCTCCGAGGTCGCGTCCTTCAGCGTGCCCGTACCCGCCTCCACCGGGCGCACCTCCGCCCCCATCAGCCGCATCCGAAACACGTTGAGCGCCTGCCGCTCCATGTCATGCACGCCCATATAAATGATGCACTCCAGTCCAAACCGCGCACAGACGGTTGCAGTGGCCACGCCGTGCTGTCCTGCGCCCGTTTCGGCAATGATGCGCTGCTTGCCCATGCGCTTTGCCAGCAACACTTGCCCCAGCGCGTTGTTGATCTTATGCGCGCCCGTGTGGTTCAGGTCTTCGCGCTTTAGATAAATCTGCGGGCCGGTGCCGTCGGGGCGGGCAAAGTGGGTCGTCAGGCGCTCGGCAAAATACAGCGGCGTGGCGCGTCCCACATAATCTTTCAGCAAGCCCTGCAACTCGGTCTGAAAGTCCGGGTCGTCGCGATACTGATAAAACGCCGCCTCCAACTCACTCAGCGCGGGCATCAGCGTCTCCGGCACATACTTACCGCCAAACTTGCCGTATCGGCCAAGGGCATCGGGTCGCTGAACTGAGGTTTGGTTAAGGGGAAGCGGAGTCAGTGTCACGGTAGTAAAGGCGCTTTGAATACTTACAGCCCCCATTATCGGGCTACTGGCGCGAGATGGCTAGAGGTGTGGGCTTTGGAGAACCGAGATACTATGCCCCTTGAAAGCAAAATCGCCACGCAGCCATAGCCACGTAGCGATCCTTAACTAAACTAATCAGTTACCTACAAATTAGTGACCTGGATTTACACGAGTGCAAAATCCACAGTGTAGTTAGTTGCAACACCGGGACGGGGTGTCACTCTAAAGAAGTAAGTGCCAGCAGCCAGCCCGTTCTGGATGAAGCTGGAGAGGTAAGAACTGCCAAAGTTAGTATCGCTCCGAATCAGTTCACCACTGTCAACCAGCCCATTGCCGTTTGAATCTCGAATTAGCTCAATGATTGTGTTGCCTGATGTACCCTGAACTCGTGCCTGCAAGTTTGCTGTGGAATTCAGTGTGAATTGGTAGAAATCGCTGGGGTCAACATTAACGCTGACATGTTCCTTGGCTAAGAACGTGTTGGACAACACGCCAATATTCCGTGCGGTGGGAATCGTGCTGCCCGGATCAGGCTGCCCGTTGCCGCCAAAGGGCGTTGCCACGAGGCTCATCTGGTAAAGCGTGGAGGCGCTAGCCGTACGGCTGGCCACCGTAATGAAATAGGTGCCTACAGGTAAGTCTCGCGTAATCTGAGACAGATTGGTAGAGCTAAAGTTTGTATCCGAAGCAATGACTTCGCCGTTATCAATCAGCCCGTTGCCGTTAATATCTCGAACCAGTTGGATCTCGGTATTGGTAGAAGTGGCTTGAACATTGATCTGAACGTTAGAGATATCGTTCAAGGTGAATCGATAGGCATCAAGTCCATCGATGACCCCGACATATTCTTTAACGTTCACCGTTCCTGCCACGGGACCCAGGTTGCGGGCAGAAGACAGCAAGTTGCCAGGGTCGGGCTGGCCATTTCCGCCAAAGGGTGTCGCCACTAAATTCAGTTCATAAAGCGTGGAGGCGCTGGCATTGCGACTAGCTACGGTAATGAAATAAGTACCGGCAGGTAAGTCCTGTGTGAATCGAGACAGATTGGTAGAACTGAAGTTTGTTTCAGAAACGATAACTTCGCCGTTATCAATTAGCCCATTGCCGTTGACATCGCGAACAAGCTGAATTTGGGTGTTGGTAGAAGTTGCCTGGACGCTGACTTGAATATTGGACAGATCATTTAGGGTGAATCGATAAGCATCAAGACCATCCAGCACACCTACATATTCTCTAGCAGTCACTGTGCCTGCCACTGCGCCCAAATTGCGAGCAGTCGCCAGGATATTTCCAGGATCGGGGGGCGGACTGCCACCAAAGGGCGTGTTGACGAGCGTCAGTTCGTATTGGGTTGAGTTGCTGGGGTTGGAGGGCGAAACTCGAACGTAGTAAGTTCCCTGCGGCAGATCTGTGACAATACTGGGCTGGAAGGGCGCGAAGGAATCGACCTCAGAGGCAATCACTTCGCCGCTGTCGATCAGCCCGTTGTTGTTCAGATCTCGGATGAGTTCTACTCGACTGCCTGCTGAAATGCTGTTGACCCGCGCTTGCAAGTTGCCCACATCGTTGATGGTGAACTTGTAGATGTCGGAGGGGTCGGTGGTGCCGACAGCCTCCGAGACGATTGAGGTTCCCGTCAGCACTCCCAGATCGCGGGCAGTGTCGAGGCGTTCGCCGGGTTCGGTGGGGCGGGCGGCGGCGGTGATTTTGTAGTTAACTTCGCCTTTGATCTGCTGGATGCCAATGAAGTAGGTGCCGGGGCCAAAGTCATCCCGAAAGGTAATGTTTCGACGGCCTGTGTTAAAGCTGCGAATAATGGCACCGCGGGCATCGCGTAGCGTGATTCGAGCGCTGCTGGCGCGGTTGGCGATGCGTCCGATGGAGAGGCTGAGTTCGCGAACCTCGCCCAACGTGAATTTGGCAAAGTCAATGCGATCGCGGGAACCGACATATCCATTGATGCGCCGAGTACCCAGCCTACCCAGATTGCGAGCGCCTCTGAGAGTGTTATCTTTATTGCTAATTGACATGAAACCTGCGCGTATGAGTTAAAGAGGTCAGCAGTCCAGCGTGTCTTTCAACACAGGCTGTTGCGATGGCGTGCGTGTCACATGTCTACGATCGCCCATCTGAGGGATCAAGTGTTAGCGAAATTGCTGAAAGCTTGGAGGCTTCTTGATGAAGCTTTTATGTGGATTTTCATCAGGGCGATCGCCCTTGCGTATTCTCACTAAAATTTCTCCGCTGTAAAATCAGGAATTTCGCTTTCTGATACAGCCCTAGTCCATAAAATTCCTGATTCTCTGAATATGGACTTTAGCAGACGGCTATCTAGAGCAATTTATGGCAGACACAAAGCGTAAACCTACTTCTCAATCCGCAGGAAAAGTTCAGCCAGGAAGAAAAACCGTCTGGCAGGAATTTGGCGCGGGTGCTTTTGAGGATGCAGCAATGGAGCGTCCGGTGCAGGAACTGCCGCCCAACCAGCAGCAGATCCGCGTACAAGCCTCGCGCAAAGGTCGCGGCGGCAAAACGGTGACGGTGATCAGCGGGTTTCAGACCAAGCCCGAAACGCTGGCGACGCTGCTGAAAACGCTGAAAACCCAGTGTGGCGCGGGCGGCACAGTGAAAGATATGGAAATCGAGATTCAGGGAGATCACCGCGAGAAGATCGTGCAGGTCTTGGTGAAGCAGGGGTATAAGGCGAAGGTGAGTGGCGGGTAGGAACGGAAAACGGAAAAACGAAAAACGAAGAACGAAAAACGAAGAACGAAGAACGAAGAACGAAGAAGGAAAAACGAAAAACGGAAACCTCTTCCCTCTTCATTCTTCTGTTTTCGTTCTTCCCTTTCCCTCTTCCCTCTTCGTTCTTCTGTTTTCGTTCTTCCCTCTTCCCTCTTCCCTCTTCCCTTACCCCGTTTCGCTCGATTTGGAGTACTCTGGTTCGAGTGAATGCCCGGTTTTTCGTAAAGCGGGTTTGGGGATTTTTCTGGTTTGTAGGATAAGCTCATGCGATCGCGAACCATTCGAGAAGGCTCTGTTGGATTATTGATTCTGCTGGCGTTGGGCATATTCGGCAGTCTGCTGCTGTGGCTGCGGGGGCTGAGCCTGGGGAATCGCAGCTATCGCGCCGTGGTGGAGTTTCCGAACGTGGTGGGCATGGTGGAAGGCTCCCCGGTGCGGTATCGCGGCGTGATCGTGGGCAAGGTGCGGAAGATTCGGCCGGGGCCGCAGTTTGCGGAGGTGGAGATTCAGATTTCGCCTGCGACGGTGCGGATTCCGCGAGATTCGGCAATTCAGACCAACCAGGCTGGGCTGATTGGAGAAACAGCGATTGACATTGTGCCCCGTCAGGAGTTTGTGGAGGCGGTGGCGACCAATCCGCTGGCGGCAGATTGTCCGGGGAGCGGGATTATCTGTGATGGCGATCGCCTGCCTGGAGAAGTGGGCGTAACCTTCGACGCGCTGATTAGCTCCACGATTCGCCTGTCTAACCAGTTTTCCGATCCAGAACTAATCGAAAACTTGAAAGCGCTGACCTTCAACTCTTCCCGGGCAGCGGCGGGCGTGACAACGCTGACAGGCGAGGTGACTGAACTCGCAAAATCTGTGCAGTTGGAACTGAGGACGCTGGCGGGGTCTGCAAATCGAACCACAACATCGGTGGGCGGCGCAGCGACTCAGCTCGGACTCACTGCTGCCCAGGTCAACTCGCTGCTGGAGACCAATCGCTACGCCATCAGCAGCACGCTGTCTAACCTGGAGCAAGCCAGCAACCAGGTGCGCCTGCTGACGACTCGACTCACGCCGCTCGTAGACGATAGCGCCTTTGTGCAAAACCTGAATGCGCTGTCGGACAATGCGGCCCGTGCCTCGCTTACACTGCGGAGCCTGACGGACGCAATCGGCACGCCTGAAAATGCGCTGGCGCTCCAGCAAACGCTAGATTCGGCCCGCGCTACGTTTCAAAATGCAGAAAAGATTACCGCAGACTTAGATGAACTGACGGGCGATCCGACATTTCGCAACACTGTCCGCGATTTGCTGCGGAGTTTGGACAATTTGCTGTCGTCTGCCCAGCAGCTCGAGCAGCAGGTCGAGCTAGAGCAACTCTTGACCCCAGCGGCGATCGCCCTGCGCGACAAGCCCACTGCTCCGCTCTCGCCAGAGGCGCACGCCACGCGCCAGTCCCCAGAATCTAGCCCTGTTGCTGCACCAATCGCCACGCCCTCTGCCTCATCTTCTGCGGCCGCTGCCCGCACTACCCCTGCTGCACAACGCCCTGCCGCACAACGCCCTGCCGTTCGCCAGCCTGCGCGACTGGGGCGATCGCTCTCCGCCACGGAAGCCCCATCTACTGATAAGCTCAGAACCGTAAACACAAGTTTGCCAGAGTAATTCAATATGAACGCTTGGCTGGTGTTGGGTTTGGTGCTGTTAGCGGCCTATGTGCTGGGGGCCACGCCGACAGGCTACTGGGCGGGCAAACTGCTCAAGGATATCGACATTCGGCAATATGGCTCCAAGTCTACGGGCGCGACGAACGTGCTGCGGATTTTGGGGCGCGGCCCGGCGATCGCCGTTTTGCTGATCGATATCTTCAAAGGTGTAGCGGCGATCGCCCTCACTCGCTACGTCTATAGCCTGCCCAACATCGCCGCGCTGCCTTTGCCAAGCGGGCTGCCGCTGGGCACCTGGCTCCCTTGGGCAGTCATGCTGTCTGGGCTGATGTCCATTGTGGCCCACAGCAAATCCATGTGGATTGGGTTCAAGGGCGGCAAATCGGCAGCAACTGCGCTGGGCGTGCTGTTTGCGCTGTCGTGGCAGGTGGGGCTGGGCGTGGCGACCGTTTTTCTGCTGATGCTGGCGCTGTTTCGCATCGTGTCGCTGGGGTCGATCGCCGGAGCCATTTCCGCCTCGCTGTGGATGATTGCCCTGAGACAGCCCTTGCCCTTCCTCTTGCTGGCGATCGCCGGAGGCATTTACGTCCTGATTACCCACCGAGCGAACATTCAGCGCCTCCTAGCAGGCACAGAGCCAAAGGTTGGGCAGAAGCATTTGTAAGAAGCAGCATTTGGGAACGCAGCATTCGTAGATAGCAAATAGCAGCCGTCGAGCAGAGATGGGAAACGGAGATGCGAAACGGGGATGCGAAACGCTGGAATCGCTTTGCTTGAGCATTGAGCCGATCCTGTGACCAAAGTCATGCTTCAGGTCGTGACCTTTGCCTGAGGCGATCGCCCCATTCAGCTTCATAGGATTAATTCATCCCCCCAAGCAGTCTCGTGTCGATTCTCGATTTTAGATTTGCGATTCTTGGATTGCTAGTCGAGCATCTACCCGGCTTCCAGCCAGTTCATTCGTAGCGCTGCGTAGTCGTAGTGCCGCTTAAGAGAATCGATATCTGCGACTGAAATGCATGTTGGATAAACCATTTGGAGGTTCTATGAAACTGAATCGAAAGACGTTTCTTTGGGCTGGCATCGCGGCTGGTGTGATGGCATTCGCACCCCTAGCGGCGATCGCCGATCCTCCGGGCGGCATGGGTGGGCCCCGTTCTGGCCCAATGGAGCGTCTGAATTTGACGGAGGCCCAGCGCCAGCAGTTGCAAGCCATTCGAGAAAACAGCCGCCGCCAGATTGAGGCCGTGTTGACGGCAGAACAGCGCCAGCAGATGGAAACACGCCGCGCCGAGATGGAGCGCCGCCGTGAGGAATTTGCCAACCTCACCCCAGAACAGCGCCAGCAGCTTCGCCGCGAACGGATGGAACAGGGCGGTGGCCCTGGTGGGCCAGGTGGCCCAGGACGTGGGCCTCGCCCAGAACCCTTTGCCGACCTGAACCTGACCGATAGCCAGCGTCAGCAAATCCGCACCATTATGGAAAACGCCCGGACGCAGAGCGAGGCAGTCCTCACCCCAGAACAGCGCCAGCAGCTTGAAAACATGCGCCCAAATCGGGGCGATCGCCCAGGCCAGGGCCCAATGGGTCGCGGGATGAGCCGTTCTGGCCTATCTGGGCAGGGGCAATAGCCCGATTCAGCGGTTTTTGGCAAAAACACTGAACTGAAATACTGCGTCAATACTGCGTCATAGAGTGAGATTTGCAGCCCACGGTCAGCAGATCTCGCTCTGCTCAATTCAACGCCCAATTCCCCTCCGCAGAAAATCCACAGCGCCCCCTCTGCAACGACAAATTACGAGTCGTAAAGAACTAAGCAAAGCCGTCTTGCGATCGCCCGAAATGATGTAGAACTCAGAGTCTAGGGCTGGTTTCAAGGTTGGCACGGCTCGAAAAAGCGCCAGCCTTTAGCAGCTTAGATCAGTCCCCTTTGCAAGGAGTGCGGTAATGTCTGAGGTGCGGTCTGAGGTGCTAATCAAGGGCGGGCGAATTGTTACAGCGGTGGACGACTATACAGCAGACATTTGGGTGAAACATGGGCGAATTGAGGCGATCGCCCGCGACCTCTCCATCGACAGTGCCACGGTTCACGATGCCAGCGGTCTGATCGTGTTTCCCGGCGGCATCGATGTCCACACCCACATGGAATTTGACCTAGGTGCCGCGCAAACCGTCGATACCTTTGAAACCGGGACGCGCTCGGCGGCCTTTGGCGGCACCACGACGATTGTGGACTTTGCCCTCCAAAAACAGGGCGATACGCCCAAACAGGCGCTCGATCGCCGCCTTGCCGCCGCCGAACCCCAGTGCTGTGTGGACTATAGCTTTCACATCATCCTTACCCACGTCACGCCAGAAGCCCTAGCCGAACTGCCCGACTTGGTAAACCATGACGGCGTATCCAGCTTCAAAATGTTCATGGCTTATCCCAGCGTGCTGATGGTGGAAGATGCGGACATCTTTCGCGCCATGCGGAAGGTCGGGGCGCATGGCGGCATGATCAACCTGCACGCCGAAAATGGCAGCGTCATCCAGGCGCTGATCCAGGAGGCGCTGGAGCAGGGCAACACCTCACCCAGATACCACATGCTGACCCGCCCCAGCATCATGGAAGGCGAAGCCACCCACCGGGGCATCCGGATTGCGGAACTGGCGGAGGTTCCGGTGTATTTTGTGCATCTGTCAGCCGAGGAGGCGCTGAACTCAGTAGTCGAAGCACGCGATCGCGGCATTTCCGCCTACGCCGAAACCTGCCCGCATTATCTATTCCTGGACGAGTCGGAATACGATCGCCCTGGGTTTGAAGCCGCGAAATACGTGATGACCCCACCGCTGCGATCGCACGCCTGTCAGCACGCCCTCTGGCGCGGCCTGAAAACCGACGACCTGCAAATCGTCTCCACCGACCACTGCCCCTTCTGCTACAACGAGTCGCCCTTTGGACTGCGTAAATCTAAGCAGATGGGCCGCGACGACTTTGAGAAAATTCCCAACGGTGCGCCCGGTGTCGAATTTCGCCTGCACCTGCTTTACGATGGCGGCGTGAATGCGGGTCGCCTCTCGCTCAATCGCTTTGTGCAGTTGACCGCCACTGCCCCCGCGAAGATGTTTGGACTGTTTCCCCGCAAGGGGACGATCGCTGTTGGCAGCGATGCCGACCTGGTGCTGTTCGACCCCCACCAGCGCCACACCCTCAGCGCCAGCGCTCAGCATTCCAACGCAGACTATTCGCTCTATGAAGGTCGCGAAATTCTGGGCAAGGTACAGAAGGTATTTTTGCGCGGGGAGTTGATTGTGGAGGGCGATCGCTGGCTCGGTCGCGTCGGGCAGGGACAATTTCAGCGGCGATCGGCCTCTGGGCGCGTGTAGATGCAACGTAAATCAACTAGTTCCAGTCCAGCCCATCCCTCTCCCAACCCGCCAATCCCAACCCGCCAATCCCAACATGACAAATGACCAGCCCCAAAGGACTGGTCATGGAGACGGCTTGTTGACGATTTTCAGAACAGAACTCAACCAAACCCAAAAGATTCAAAAATCTTAGGAACCCGTCTGGATCGTTTGCATTTGCAGGAACGACACCATCTGCTCCAGTCCACGCTGGATGCGGCGCGTCACGGTCATTGGGCTAACGCCGATGCGCTCGGCCACTTCTTTGCGAGACAAGTCGCTAAAGAACACAAACTCAATCGCCGCGCGGGTCTTGTCTTCTAGTTGATTCAGCGCCCGCTGAAGCTGCTGACGGTCTTCTTCGAGGCGCTGAAGCGCTTGGTAACGCACATCGGGCAGCGTTTCACCGAGGGTGATAGAGGAATCGACCTGCTGAACGGTTGCGTCCAAGCTCAGGGGCAGGCGGTTACGCACGGCCATCTTGATTTCACGCCACTCGTGAACTGAAATGCCCATGTGTTCAGCAATTTCTTGATCCATCGGCTGGCGACCCAGATCTTTGACCAATTCTGCTCGCACGCGCTGCCCCTCTTTTTGCAAGTCTTGCCAGCGGCGGGGAACTTTCACAGCACTGCCGCGATCGCGCAAAAAGTGCAGCATCTCACCGCGAATATAGGGCACTGCAAAGGAACTAAAGGCACAGCCCTGGCTGGGATTAAACCGCTCGATTGCCCGAATCAGACCCAGATAGCCAATCTGCTCTAAATCCTCGTAAGGCTCGGCGCACTGATGGCTGACCCGGTGGGCAATTTTGCGAACTAGACCAGCATTCAACTTCACGAGCTGATTGCGAATGCTCACCGACTTGTTCTGCTGATAAGCCATCAGCAATTCCATGCTGTGGGAACGGAGAGAAGGTTGAGTAGCCGTCATCTGGGAAGTACCTGTTCTCTAAGATTTAGGCTCATTGTCCGCACTGGCGAGGGGTGAAACCATCGTTATTTCACGGGAATGAACAGCGTACCTCTCTGGTATGTCAGCGTAAACACGGAGTTTCCCTGAAAACCCGCCCCCTTTGCTTGCGGTTTGTGAGGCAGCAAGTCTACGGGAAAGCGCTTGCCCGACCCCGGCTAACATCCGCCAAATCGCCTAAAATCAAGGCATTAACTCTAGGACTTACGCAGTGGGGCGACTGCTCGCGGGCGCATCCTGCGAGCAGTTGCTCAAAATTCAGAAAACTTATTGCGGGTGCATCAGTCCTGAACTTAAAGACTGAAACTGCGTTGGTGCATCAGTCCCGAACTTAAAGACTGCAACTGCATTAACGATTTCGTTAACGATTGCGTTAACGATTCCATACTTCAGTTGCCGGGCGTAATCCTCGGATTTTGAGTAACCTGGAATGAGCTAACTCCATTCGTCAACTGTTCCATATCACAACCTTTCAGCGACTAACAGAGTACGTATGAGCAACACCAGTAATTTTCGAGATGCCATTCGCAAGGCCCAGACTCATGCCCTGGTTGGCCCTAATGTGATTCGCAATGCCCTGCCCTACGTCGGGGGTGGGCTGGTGCTGACGGCCCTGGGAACCTACGGGGGGCTGGGCGTAATGCAAAACAGTCCTGCGCTGTTCATGCCGACTTTCATCGCGGCGCTGATTGCCCAGTTGGTTCTCTTCTTTGTGGCGCGGGGTGTCGCAGAAAAAGGCAACAACGGTGTGGCGCTGCCCCTTCTAGCGACCTATAGCCTGCTGACGGGCTACACGCTGACTGGGCTGATTGCGGTTGCCCTGGGAACCTCTGGGGTCGGTGTTGCAGGGATTGGGCTGGCTGCCCTGGGCTGTGGCGCGACGTTCATTGTGGCACGGCAGATCGGCTCTAACCTGTCGGATCAGGACGGCCTGGCGCTCACTAGAACTGTCCAGCTTGGCATGATTGCCCTGTTGGTCGTCCTGGTTGGGCAATTGCTGCTGGCTCTGTTCGGAGTGTATACGCCTACTTTTTTGGAAATTGGTATTTCTGCCTTTGGCGTGTTTCTATTTGCCGGGGCGGCGGTGGTAGATTTCTACATTCTTCCCCGCATGTATCGCGATGACCAATATCTGCCTGCGGCGCTGTCGATGTATTTGACTTACATCAATTTGTTTGTCTTTATTCTGCGCCTGCTGATTGCGTTCAATCGAGATTAAGGTCTAGGAAGGTAAAGGCTTGACTCTGCATGACGCAATCCATGACGCAAGCGTTGTGCAGAGCAAGCCTTTTTGGTAGGCGCACGCAGTCGGCCTGCACTTTATAACAATTGGATAACAATTGGGCAAATGCAGGTTTGATGGGCAATGCCATTGCAAGCTCCGCCCTTTGCTGTGGCACAGAGCGAACCGATAGGCTACCCCAATGCTGTTCATCACAATCTGGCGGGCGATCGCCGATGAATCCTTACGCCGACAAATCCTTACTTTATCGGAGCATCCCTCAGGAGAATGTCAGACTGCGGATTTGCAGGCACTTGTAAAGCAGGATGTTCCGTATCTGGCGTGGCGACTTTGCATTGACCGAACAGACAATCTGCCAGTCCTGGGTCTAGGCAAAACCCAAAATTGCAGATATTTGCGGCGACACCAGAACAGTCGTAGAAATTGCAGGATTGTACAGCAGAAACGGTTGGTTCCAGCAGGGCAGTGAGAGCCACACCCAAAGCCCCAATTCCAATGATCTGCCCAGCGACTTGACTCAGTTGTGCAGCGGTTGAAGGTTGCATAGAAGTATCCGTCAATCAACATCAAAGGAGTTGAGCAAAGGAGCCAAACCGGGTCAACTCAGATTCTTAGCAGGGAATCACCAGCAAAGATAGCCAGCGAGATCTGGATGATCCCGTCCAGCACTGAGCTAACCTGGTTTTGTCGTGTTTTGTCGTGAGAGTTTCAGGAACTGGGCAAGGCTTGGGTCTGGTAGCCTGGAACTTCGCACGTCTCAAGTGGAATGAGAGATAAGATAGCGAGGAGTTTCTGCGAACTGATTTCTCGCTAAACTGATTCCTCGCCAACTATTAGTGGCAGACGTTCAGTGGCAGACGTTTATCTTCTACAGACGTTTATCTACAGACGTTTATCTACGTCTACCTCGTTTATCTATAAGCTGCTTATCAGCAAACGTTCATCTACAGACTTCAACCTTACTGCAAATTCTACTGGGAAGTCAGTAAACTTTTTGTCAGGGGTTCTGGGAAATTCCGTAAAATTCCCATCAAGAAAATTGAGACTCTGCCCCCTGTGCAGCTATCTGCCCGCGCCAAGGGCGATCGCCCCCAATCCCAAACACGACACCAGCGTTGTGAACAGTGCCCGATAGACCCAGCGCACGGATTCTGCACAGTGCTGCTGCAAAAGCGGCTGGATGCGGTAGAAGGCGATCGCCCCCAGGGCTGTGCCCACCAGCCCGACCAGCGCAGCGGCGATCGCACGAGTTGAGGCTCCCTGAAAGACGAGCAGCGGCCCAAACAGCAGCACCCAACTCAGCACAATGTGTCGCACCACCTGCCACTGATGGCGACGGCTCCAGTAGCCGACAGGCGACAGGCCTGCCACACAAATCACCGCCAGATTCACCGCAAAGGCAAGCGTATAGGGGTAAATCAGTTGCGGCCGGTCAAAGGTCTGCGCCAGAAATAGCCACACCAGCCCCGCCGCCGCCACACTCAGCACGGCGTAGACATTGTGAATGCGCGTCCAGGCGTTTGAATCGTTCTCCGTGGGCTGCCAGATCATGACGGCTTTTTCGGCGGGGCTGAGGGGCTGTTGTGCGGTGGGGCGGTAGATCAGCAGGGGATAACACAGCACCAGCGTCAGTGGAGCCAGCAGCCAGGGCCAGCCGCCAACCGACCAGCAAAAATAGCCCACCAGCGCCGCTCCTAGCAGCGCCCCGTCGTTGAGTGTCGTGTGGCTGCGCCATAGCCAGAGAAATCCGATCAGTGCGCCCAACACAGCCAGTCGCGCTACCAAGGCGGGCGTATCCATTGCCAGGTGGGTTTGCAACAGCAAAAAGCTGCCCAGCGGAATGAACAGATTGTCGAGTCCCTGCCAGGCGATCGCCTCGATCAGCATCACCAGTAGCCCCAAGATTGTGGCAATCAGCAGCGATTCGGGTCGCCCCGCCTCGCTAAACAGCAGCAGCGGCACATGCACACTAAAAAACGTTGCCATGAAGAAGCTGAGCGATCCTTCGGTGCTTTTGTAGCCCTCGGTGGCAACGTAGCGCATTTGCCCGTAGCGCGTGCCCACCAGCGCCGCCGCCGCATCCGCCAGCGCCAAAATTAAAATCGGAATGACATAGAGCAACGGCTGCCCCGGCGTGAGGGCAAACAAGATCACCACCGACAGCGGAAAATAGACCTCGCCGAGCGATCGCCGCCCTACGCCCCCCAGCACCGACCCCAACCCCTGCGCCAGCGGGCGATAGAGCCGCAAGGTCATCAGCCAGGCGATCGCCAGTCCGCCCAGCACCGCCACCTGCCAGACCGACTCAAAGAGCCAAGGAAACGTCAGCGTCACCATCCCCATCGGAATGTGCAGCAGCTTCCGCACCAGTTCTGGATTGGGCCGCGCCGTCTGCTGCCAGTGCCGCAGCGCCAGCATCAGCCCACCGAGAATGAGTAAAATCAGGGGGATATTGAGCCAGGAGTTCATGCAGAGGAAGGCAGTTTCAGGGACTTGCCTCGATCATCGCATTTCTCTAGGATGACTGGGAAATGGCATCACTGTCCGAGTGGGCTTGCGGCTGCTGGACGGCTCTGTCGGCGAGGAATTTGGATAATAAACTCTGTGCCTTCATTCAGCTTGGAGCAGCACAAAAGCTGACCATGATGCTGGTCGGCGACAATCTGGTAGCTAATTGATAGTCCTAACCCCACGCCCTGGCCAACGGGCTTGGTCGTAAAGAACGGGTTAAACAACCGGGGGCGATCGCCCTCTGCTATCCCGATGCCATTGTCAATCACATGGATTGCTACTGAATCGCCCGTTTGACGGGTTTTTAGCGTGATTTTTGGCGCTGGCTTCGGCTCCGCTGCCTGGCGATATCGCTCCTGCACCGCATCAATGGCGTTGGCCAGCAGGTTCATAAACACTTGATTTAACTTACCCGGATAACATTCGACCAAGGGCAGCGGCTCAAAATCTTTGACAATTTCAATTTCGGGCAGGTCGCCACAGGCCTTGAGCCGATGTTGCAGAATCATCAGGGTGCTTTCTAAGCCCTCATGCAGGTCTGCATCTTTAAAGTCTGCTTCGTCGAGGCGTGAAAAAGTGCGGAGCGATCGCACAATATCGCTAATCCGCTTGGTGCCCATCTGCATAGATTGCAGCACCTTGGCTACATCCTGCTGCAAAAACTCCAGATCGATCTCCTCCAGCAGCGCCTGAATGCCAGGAGTTGGGATGGGATAAGCGTCCTGATAGGCGGCAATGACCCGCAGAAGTTCCTGGACATAGGTCTGGGTGTAGTTCACGTTGCCATGCACAAAACCCACGGGATTGTTAATCTCGTGAGCAATCCCTGCGACCAACGTTCCCAGCGCCGACATCTTTTCAGCTTCAATCAGCTGAACCTGCGCCTGCTGCAACTGTGAGAGGGTTTGCTCCAGTTCTTCCCCGCGCCGCGCCAAAGAAGACCTCGATGCCTCCAGTTCTGCAATCACATTCCGCATGAGGTTTTCAGAGCGATCCATATTGGCTTCAAGGATTTGGCGATCGCGCTCTGAGCGTTCCAGTTTCTTGCGAAGAATCCGGTTCTCCTTCTCTAGCGCCGCCAGCCGTTGCGCTGGAGTCGGTTCGGAACTCTCCTGACATTCAACAGACCGCAGGGGCGTGGCACTGATGCAATTCTGAGCCGATGCAACAGAGGGAACAGCAACAAGCTTTTGGGCTATATCCATCTAAGCGGTTCCTAGCAGCAGGGTAACGAACGTGGAGTGATGCGCCCGGGATGTCGTGTTTGGAGTCAGTGGAGCGATCTCGCCGTAGGTATAGAACCCGGCAGTGGCTGGCATCTGTGGCAGCGCTTCTTGAACCAGCTTGTATTCTTGCTGGGTCCGCAGGCCCAAGAGCGTATGACGTACACAGCAGGAAAACAAAAGCACGGCCTCGATGCGCTGTCCTGGATAGCTGGCCAAAGCCGCCTGCATAGAAGTGCGTGCGCCTCCGATAATTTCATCCCGGCTGCTTCGGGCAATTTGCACCTGGGCGTTTTGGGGCCAGAGGGGAATAGCCTGAATACTGCCTGTCTCTGAATCAAAGCCGATGGAAGCTCGAAGATAATAGCCATCTGCGCCCTCTTCCCAAACGGCCAGGGGAAACTCGGTCGAGGGCAACAAATCGTTCATGTAGCGCTGATAAAACTCTAGCGCTGGCCGATGGTCAATTTCCTGGAGGAGATGCCCATCAGCGCGGGTGATGGTTCCTCTTTCGCCCGTGGGTGTCCAGCCGTGGGCCACGCCATGACCCAGCTTCAGGTCTCCAAAAAACAGCAGGATGGGAATCGCATCCGTCAACACTTCGGAGCCGTAGAACTGATAGGTTTTTTGAAACTGGCTTTGGTCGCCTGCAAAGCCGCCGAAGAGAGGAACCGAGTCGCCCAGCGCTTTTTGCAAATGAGCAACAACCAGGGGACTATCGTAGGTTAGGCTTTCAGGAAACGTGAGGCAGAGGGACGGAACCGCCTCGGCAGGGAGGTTCAGTCCGCTGCGGGCCTGGGCGATCGCCCGCTGAATGGCCGCTTCGGGATCTTGCGAGAGGTCGTAACCCACACCTGCACCAATGGCGAGAGTATCCGAGGCGATCGCCATCAGCACCACTGAGTCTTGCTGAAACGCTAGCTCAGACGACAGTTCACCATCGGTGGTGCAGCCGACGACGACCATCTCTGGAAAAGACGTACTCAGGGTTTCCAGAATCAGGCTGTGGTCAAAATCGAGCGCTGCAAACAGGATGCCGACCTGGGGCGATCGCCCCTGAAGCTTTGTCTGACACTGCTCAATCACGTCCTTTGCAGCCGCATACGCGTCCGGATCGTCGCTATGGCCAATGGCAACCGTTAACACCGCATTCTCCTTTGAAACTGACCAGCATTGCAGGCCGCACAAACCCTATGCTGCCGGGAATCAGCCGGGAGCGCTATCCCCAGTGATGCAGCAGTAAGGGCATCAGCCCGTGTAACTATTCAGATTATGAGTTTTGGCAAACGCTGATGACATCGGCAACAGGTCAGCCAGTTGGCGGAACTCCAAACAACTTAGGCAATTCCTTAAAAAACGCAGATTTGCATGAGTTTTTAACAGGTTTTTCGCGACAACTGCCTCTTACATGGTTTAGCCTGTGCAAGGAAGATTCCGTGCCTAACTCGTGCCTAACTCGTGCCTAACTCGTGCCTAACTGTTGCATCAGCGAGGTGAGCTATGAAACAACCCAACCTCACGGCAGCCCTGCTGCTGACGTGGCTCCTGGGCGGACAGATGCCAGGACTTGCGCTTGTGCCTGCAATTACGGGGCGATCGCCCGAACTGGTCGCCGCTCCCCGCGTGGCCCGCTCGCCAGCAGAGCCAACGCTGGCAGATGCCGAACGGCTGTATGAGGAGGTGAATCGACTCTATGCCCAGGGGCGCTATGAGGCGGCGCTGGATCGAGCTGAACAGGCGCTGCGGGTGTTGGAACGGGCGCTGCCATCGACCAATCCCAATATTCCCCACGGATTTAACCAGGTGGCGATGCTGCTGAGCCTGCTGGAGCGCCATGAAGAAGCCGAAAGCTATCACACCATTGCTCGCTTAATGACTCGCGGGGGCAAGGGCACGCCGATTGCGCCCGCTGCGATCGCCCAATTGACCCAGACTTTTCCCCAAAGCGTGGTTGGGCAACTCGATGCCCGCAGCTTGCAGGCAAATCGTCACGGCTATCTGGAAGTGTTTGAGCCTGTGCTGTCCAGCGTGCCGCTCTCCCAATTGCCCCGGATGCCGCTGACGGGGGGCTATTTCAACCTCCACCAGTTTGATAGCGTGGCGGGACAGACGGTGAACCTGGCGGTCACGAGTGAGGATCTCGATGACTTAATCATTTTTGTGTTTAGCCGCCAGCAGGGGTTTATCGCCGCCGCCAGCGGTCGAGCAACTCAGATAGCGCTATCGCTCGAAGACGCGGGCCCTTATCAGGTGATGGTGGGGTCTCGGACGGCGGGCCGCACGGGGCGCTATCGCCTGTGGTGGGGCAACGCCAGCGGCCGCGCAGCTACAAGCGCCCTCACCTATCGGGGAGAACACAATCGAGTTCCCAGGGGCGAAGAATATTCATTAGATAGCCTCTATACCCTGGCAGCCCCAAGGCTAGAGGAGCAGATTGCGCGGTTGCGGGCTGAGAAGGGCGATCGCCACCCTGAGGTGGCCGAACCTCTCATCTCCCTGGCTACAAGTTATACCCTCCTGGGCCGCTGGGCCGACGCGGGCAGTGCCTATGCAGAAGTCCTAGAGATTCTGCGGGCCCAGCCTCACCCCAATCCCCAGCACCTAGCCCAAGCGCTCGACGGCATGGCTTCGATGGCTTACCAGCAGGGGGATTTGGAACGAGCCGCAGCCCTCTATCAAGAGGCGCTTTCCTTGGAACGGGCCAGGCTGGGGCGGACTGCACTGCTGAATGGGGAGGAAGGCTTTGTAGCGCAGCGGGCGATCGCCGCGAGCTTACTGTCTCTGATTCAGGTCTACCAGGCTCAACAGCGATACGACGAAGCAGAACCGCTGCTCATCGAGATGATTGACCTCGCCAGACGCTTCAGCCAACCGTCAGAACGGGCCATTTTCCTAGAGGCAGCGTCCACCCTCTATCGCACCCAGGGCCGCAATGCCGAGGCAGACGCTTTGGCTTTAGAAGCCTTTGAAGGCCAGCCGGCCGCGCCCAAAGAGCGTTCTCCCCGCGATCCAAACCAGCTCAATGGTCGAGCGCTGACATACCATAGCCAAGGGCGCTACGACGAGGCCGAGCGCCTCTACCGTCAGGCCCTGGCCGCATCGGAGGCTTGGTATAGCCGCGATTTGCAAGCCTTCCGAGCGCCCATTTTTTACAACCTTGCGGGTCTATACCAGGCCCAGGGAAAAATCCCGGCTGCGCTGGAGGTTTTGCAAGCGGGCATCGCCCTAGAGCAGCAAGAGTTTGATCGCCGCCTGGCCACGCTGAACGAAGTTGGACGACAGCGCTATGCAGCCTCGGTAGCCAACACACTGAACCACGCAATTTCGCTGCATTTAAACACTGCGCCAGACGATCTGGATGCGGCTCAACTGGCGGCGACGATGCTGCTACGTCGCAAGGGGCGGGTGCTGGAGGCAGGCATCACCACCCTAGCGCTGCTGGAGCAGGCCCCCAACCCAGAAGATGAGCGGCTGCTGGCCGAGCTGGATCGGCGGCGGCGACAGGTCGCAGAAATCACCTTTGCAGAACAGGGGTCTTCCCTGCAAGCGCAAGCCCAACTGAGGACGCTGCGGAGCCAAATCGATGAGATCGAAGCGGTGCTAGCCCGTCGCAGCGCGGCCCTGGCTGGGGATGCGCCGCTGGTGAACCTGGCAGACATTCAGGCCCGCCTGCCGACCGATGGCGCGTTGGTGGAGTATGTGCGCTACCGACCCTTTGACCCCCGCAATCCCCTGGGGCAAAAGCCAGCTAGCAACCTAAGTGACTGGAGCGACAGAGGGTTTGGTGACCCCCGCTATGCGGCCTACGTGCTGCTGCCGTCTGGGGAGGTGCGCTGGGCCGACTTGGGGGATGCAGCCGCCATTGAGGGGCAAATTCAGAGATTTCTGGAGTTTTTGCGCTGTGGCGAACGGCGGGCCACGCCCTGCTACGAGCCTGAACAGTTGCAGCCCGTTGCCCAGGCGCTTTACCAGATGGTGTTTGCGCCCGTTCAGCCCCACTTGGGCAACGCCGGCTATGTGCTGCTCTCTCCCGACGGACATCTGAATCTGGTGCCCTTTGCGGCGCTGGCGGACGGGCAAAATCGCTACTTGATTGAAACCTACACCCTGACCTACCTCACCAGCGGGCGCGACCTGCTGCGGCAAAAGCATACGGCTCCCCCACAGCAGCCCCCGGTGGTGTTGGCGAATCCAGACTTCGACACAGCCGATGCCCAGGGCGTGATTCAGGTGGCCTCTGCCAGTCGTGGAGGAGCGCGATCGCCCGATATGGGCAGCCTGCGGTTTGGGCCGCTGGCGGGTAGCGCCCTGGAAGTGGCAGCGATTCGTCCCTGGCTGGGGCAAAAGGCGGTGGTGCTGACCGAAGCTAGAGCCACAGAAAACGCCCTCAAGCAGGTGCAGGGGCCGAGCGTTTTGCACCTGGCCACTCACGGCTTCTTTTTGCCGGATGTCCCCATTTCCCCACCAGAAGCAGGGGTTGGAGCCTTTCCCCAGAGCGCCAATCGGGTCGAAAATCCGCTGCTGCGGTCGGGGCTGGCGCTGGCGGGCTTTAACCAGCGGGAGAGCGATGGCGAAGATGGCGTACTCACAGCCCTGGAGGTGGCCAGTCTGAACCTGCGAGGGACGCGCCTGGTAGTGCTGAGTGCCTGCGAAACCGGATTGGGGGATGTGGCTGATGGCGAAGGGGTTTACGGGTTGCGCCGAGCGTTTGTGCTGGCGGGGGCCGAAAGCCTGCTGATGAGCCTGTGGCAGGTGAGCGATCGCCGCACGGCTGACCTCATGCAGCAATACTATGAACGCCTGGCGCAAGGAACCGGGCGCAGCGAGGCCCTGCGTCAGGTGCAGCTCGCGGCGCTGCAAAACCCAGCCCATCGCCATCCCTACTTTTGGGCCGCCTTTTTCCTCTCAGGACAGTGGACCCCGATGGAGTCGCTCTGAACATTGAATAGGTGTTGAGTCCAGGGAACTACTGTTCCAAAGATTCGGGCTGATCTCCCCCTTAGGTCTCTACTGTGTACACACATCTTGATGGTTTGCGTCATGCGCTGCAAGACCCCCCTAAATCCCCCTTGGTAAGGGGGACTTTCGGAGTGGCTCGGTTCCCCCCTTATTTTGCAAGACCCCCCTAAATCCCCCTTGGTAAGGGGGACTTTCGGAGTGGCTCGGTTCCCCCCTTATTTAAGGAGGGTTAGGGGGGATCACAGCATCGCTACTCAGGCATAGAAGACTTGTATGTACACCGCAGCCTAGCCCCCTTTGAGGAGGAAGTTAGGGCGAAAGTCCACTGTTTTAGTTTTCAAGCAGACGGATGGGATCTGAGGGGCTGGATTTCTGAGAACAAAGCCCACGCGCAGGGTCACGCTATGGTTTAGGCGGGGTCGCCTCTTTGATTGAAATGCTGCTGTTGATTCGGTCATAGGATTCATGGATAACGTTTTTCGCTATTGGCAACTGGTGCGATTGACTAGCACCGGCCAGTCCCAACCGATAGAACTGCCTACCGTGAAGACCTGGCTAGAGGACACCTATGCTGATGCATTGCTCGATTTGGAGGGGGCAGACCGCAGGCTGCAACAGGCGTTGTGGGGCGTATGGCAGGGGCAAGACAGCGGTCACGACCTGGCCCAGATGAGCCTGCGCTGCTGGATTTCCCACCAGATTCGCAATACCTGCGTCAGTTTGGCCCAGCGCTATGGCGATCGCCACGGGCTAGAAGCAGCCGATCTGTTTCCGCTGGTGCTGGATGACAATGGCCACGCCAAACCCACCTATCGCCCCCTCAGCCTGGAGATTCTCACCAGCTTTGACCCCGCCAAAGCCAGCCTGGGCACTTGGTGCAACTTGCTAACCAAGAGCCACCCAGCCCTGACGCGCCTGCTGCTGGAAAAGGGCATCTACCTGGCTAGCGACTGGGCCATTCTGAATGACAGCGAGGGGGAGCGGGTGCGGCGAATTTTGAGGGAGTATCACCTCTGGAGTGACTTTGAAATTGACCAGGCCGTAGAACTTCTGGCTCGCTATCAGGCGGTGTATCAGCGCGATCGCCTCCGCCAGCGACAGGCTGGACAAACCGGGCGCTGCCCCGAACCGACCCCCGCCCAACTCCAGGAAATGATGCCGTCCCTTAGCCCCAAAGCGGTCAAGGCCCAGCTCAAACACCTGGCCAGCCAACTGCGCCAGTACCGCATCCACGCCCGCAGCGGCAACCCCCAAATCTACCAGCCCCAGGACGACGGCGAGCTAGAGCGCCTGGGCGGATCTCAGACCCGTTTTGAGGCCGAAGACGACTCCAACACATTTCTCCGCCGCTATCGTCAGGCCCTCGACCAGTTGCTTGGGCAGACCATTGCGGAGGCGATCGCCGCCAACGTGTCTCGGTTGAGCCGCCGCACCCCGCCCCAGGATGGGCCCTATGTCCAGGGGCTACACCTGCGCCTCTGCGAGGGAGTTTCCATGACCCAAATTGCGCCCCGCATCGGGCTGACCTCTCAAGTGCAGGTCACACGCCTGCTGAATCTGAAGCGGCTGCGGGCGGACGTGCGCCATATCCTGATTCCCCAACTCACCGCAGCGGTGCGGCAGGAAGCAGCAGAGTTGGTATCTGCCGATCGCCTCCGAACCCTCGATGCCACCCTAGAAACCCTCCTGTCTGAGCAGGTAGACACCCTGATGGCAGATGCGGCCGCCGAGGCCCAGTCCCCCAAACCCCGCAAGGTCAAGAGTCGATTTGCCGCTCGCCTCTGCGCCAAAATCCACACCTTTCTGACAGGTCAAACCCCATGAACCCACGGATAATAGCCTCTATTCCCTTTGTCTCCATTCCCTTTGTCTCTATTCCCTCTCTGAGCCTGCACCCCATGCGCCATTCCACCGAACTCTCAGACTATGCGTTTGAACCGCTGCAACCGACAACGGTGGTGCTGCCCCCTGCTGCGGTGGACTGGGCAGTGCAGATTTGCCAGCAAGTGTCCCCAGAGCAGCAGTGGATGACGTTTTTGCGGGCGCTGGCGCTGCGGGGGGTGCAGCAGTGGTTGGAGGACGGCGCTTCAGGCTTGACGCTGACCTACGACCCAGCCCAGCCGCCGGGTTCGGAGGTGCAGGGAACGGTCAACGGGTTTCGCCTCTGCATTGTGCCCCAGGGAACCCTCAGCGATGGCCAGGTGCCTCTTCCACAACGCACTCTAGAAGATGCCCACACCTTTGCTCATCTATATCTGCTGGTGGAGGTGCGCGAAGAGGCCGACCAGGTGACGATTCTGGGTGGTCTGCGGCGCGATCGCCTGCTGGCCCAGCAAGACTTGCTCCTTCGACACCCCAACGGCACATCCCTCATTCCCGTAGCCTGCTTCGACACGGCTCCTGAGGAAATTCTGCTCTATCTCAACTGCCTCAGCCCCGCCCAGTTGGAAACAGGGGGTCAACTGCCCCAAGCCGCTTCCCCAACCCAGGAGGCGATTAATGTATGGCGCTGGCTGGGCGATCGCCTCGATACGCTAGCCAACACCGTGACCAGTACCCTGACCTGGGCGCTGCTGCCGCCGCTGGTGATGTCCCCCGCGCTGCGGTCGAGCCACGGCCCGGCGGAAACCCTGGCCACCGTGCTGCGTCAGCTAGAACCGGCTGGGGTGGTGATTCCCCCCACGGCCAGGGGAGCCTATACAGATTTGCAACGGGCGGGCGTGCCCCTGCGCCTTTGTGCCCTCACCTGGACGCATCTGGAAGGGCCCCAGCCGGAATGGTGTTTGCTGTTGGTGCTGGGGCCGACCCCCGGTGAGCAGATCTTGCCGGGGACGCGCCTGGTGGTGCGCGATGCCGAAACGATCCTGGCCGATAGCACCCTCTCTCCGGGTTCAGGCGCAAACCACCTCTATGCCCAGGTCTTTGGCACCTGGGAGGAAGCCTTCAGGGTTTCCGTTACCCTGCCGGATGGGGCGACCCTGAGCTGGCCGCCCTTTGTGTTTCATCCCGAAGCATGAGGGGGCAGCAATGGTCTATCGCCTCACCGTCCACAAAATCGACCAAAGCTGTCTGTTTGACCTGTCTTGGGGCGAGGGGCAGCGGCTCACCGCCAGTGTGGTCTTGCCAGAGGGGCTGCTGTCGCTCTATGCAGCTTGGCAGCGGGCCTACCTGGGCTATTACAAGCAGGCATTGCGGGGGCGGGCAGGGGGCGCAGGGCAGGTGGTCGCCCCCGCGATCGACTGGCATAGCCAACTGGTGCAGGCAGAGGCGGGGCTGTTGTCGGAGTTTCACACCTGGCTGAAACAGGGCGATCTCTACGATTTGCGCCAAGAAGTCGTGGCGGCGGCCCAGGCTCAAGGGGTTGCGGAACTGTTTCTCACCTGCACGCCGCTGGATCTGGCTCGACTGCCTTGGGAAACCTGGGAACTGGGTGCGCCAGTGCAAATCGTGCGATCGCCCGCCACGATCCGAGCCACCACAGCCCACCGACCCACTGGCCGACGCAGCAAGGCCAGGGTGCTGGCAATTTTGGGCGACGAAACAGGGCTGAACTTTAGCGGCGAACGACAGACCCTCAATGCCCAGCGGCGACTCCTGGAGGTTCAATACCTGGGCTGGCAACCGGGAGAAGACCCCATTGCCTTGAAGCAGCGAGTGTGTGAGGCGATCGCCGATCCGCTGGGGTGGGACGTGCTGTTTTTTGCGGGCCACAGCAATGAGGCGGCCCTGGTGGGCGGACAAGTGGCGATCGCCCCCCAAACCACCCTCACCCTCAAAGACCTGACTCCCTATTTGCAAACCGCCCAGCAGCGGGGACTCCAGTTTGCCCTCTTCAACTCGTGCAGCGGCCTCGACATCGCCCAGGGGCTCATTAACCTCGGCCTCAGCCAGGTCGCCATCATGCGAGAGCCGATTCATAACGAAGTCGCCCAGGCGTTTTTGGTGCAACTGCTGCAACGGCTAACCCAGGGGCACAACGTGCAGGAGGCGCTGCACGGAGCCTGTCAGAGTCTCCGAGCCGAGCAAAGCCTCACCTATCCCTCGGCCTACCTGGTGCCGTCGCTGTTTCGCCACCCGACCTCCGTGCCCTATCGCCTGGAACCCCAGGGCTGGCGATCGCGGCTGCGGCGCTGGCGGCCCACCGGGCGCGAAGCCCGGATCGTCGCGGCCCTGGCGCTGGTGAGCCTGATCCCAACGCTGCCGCCGACGGAATTTCCAGTTTCGCCCCAGGCCTGGCTGCTGGATCGGCGGGTGCTGGCCCAGGCCGTTTATCGGGACCTCACTGGGCAACTGGGAGACGACGACCCATCCGCCGTGGTGCTGGTGCAGATCGATGGCGAAAGCTTCCGCCAGTGGGATATTTCCACCTACCACCCAATCAACCGGGCGATGGTGGCTGATATTGTCGCCGCGCTGGCCGATCGAGGTGCGGCCGTCGTGGGCATCGACTACCTGCTCGATTTGGCTCAGCCGGAGCAGGATGAGCAACTGAACAGGGTTCTGACCGAGGCGATCGCCCAGCAGCAAACCTGGTTTGTGTTTGGCACGGTGCGACAGAACGGCCGCTGGCTGCCGCCCCATCCCAATGTCATCGATTCAGACCGCGTTCTGTTGGGAGATGCCTGGTTGCCCTGGCGACGGGTGCAGCCCTACCGCCCCCACAGCGATCGCCCCGGCCCGTTTAGCCACCAGCTTGTTGTGGCCCAACGGCTCCGTCAACGGCGACGCACAGGGACGCTCTTCGGGCCACAGCCCACGCTCCAGGGGCCGCCCCTAGCTGAGCAGGTTCGCCGCTACCCGCAAACCCACGAGCTGGATCTGTCCCCACGGGCTACGCTGCACCCGATCACCGAGTTGTCCTACGATGCCTGGCAGCACTGGCTCCAGCCGATTCTTGATTTGTCTCTGCCGCCAGAGCGGGCGTTTACTGCCATCCCTGCCTGGTCGCTGCGTCAGGATGCAGCAGCGTCGCCCGACTTTAAGGACGCGATTGTGATCGTGGCCGCAGGGGGCTACGAAGCGGCCGGGCTGGCCCCCGATGGAGCCGACAACCTGGTGCCGCCGCCCGCCCTGCGCTATTGGCGCGATCGCACGCTGCACCCCGCCACCCACTTCACAGGTGGCGAAGCTCACGCCTACATGACCCACCACCACCTCGCCCATCGGCTGGTCGTCCCCATCCCCGATCTGTGGATGATTCTGCTGGCGGCGGTGGGCGGCAAGGCTCTAAGTCTGTATTTGGGCGATCGCCCCTACCCACGTCGCCTGGTTGCAGCAGGGCTGGTGGCTGCGACCGCTGGATATGGGCTGCTGTCTCTGCAACTCTACATCAGCGCCGGGGTGCTGCTGCCCTGGCTACTGCCATCCCTGGCGGTGTGGTGTTATAGTTTACCCAGACTACGGGAGAATACGGATGAACCTCGTTAAAACCCCAGCAATCCCCCTAAGCCTGTGGGTCGGTCTGTGGGTGGGACTATCCGCTCTGTCCCCATCCATCGCCCTAGCAAACCCCACCGACCCCTCCCAAGCAGACTCTCAAGGCGCTGGTTCCTGGCGGCGCTTTGTGGAATTTTTTCAGCGCGAGCGAGAAGATCGCAGCCGGGGCGAGCCGGGGCTATCCCGCGGCCCCGATGTCCCCCCCGACGACTCCTTTTGCATTGTCACCCCTGGACGGCGCGAAGTGGTCTGGCACCAGCAGCCGATGTTTGTCATGCAGGGGCAGGTGAATCGAATGCACCTGCGGCCCGCCTGGAAAGACCTGACCCAGCCCGCGCCCGCCACGCTGGGAACCGATTCGGCAACCCCCAACGCTGATGGCTTCGTGACGACTCGCTTTGGCAATCTGGCGCTGGAACCTGGCGCTGAGTACGAGTGGCTCTTCTACGACACGCCCGCCGATGACCTGCTCTACCGTTTGCCCTTCTCCATCATGGCAGCCGGAAAAGAGCGGGATCAAATTGCCGCTGATCTGGCCCAGATGGAAACGGAGTTGGCGCAGCAGGGAGCCAATCGGGAGGCGATCGCCCAGGCCAAGGCCGCCTATTTCCTGGAAAAAGACATGCCCGCCGATGCGCTGCATGTCCTCTTTGCAGTTGCCAATCCCACGCCAGATTGGGTTGCCCTCCAGTCCGAGGCGATCGCGGCGATTTGCAGTTTTCCCCTGGGGCTATAGGCACCACCGGGTGAATCAGTTGCTATTTGCCAGAACTAGAAAGAGCCAGTGTTAACTTGTTAACTAATTTTTCCAACCTGACAATGGCTCGACAACCGATTCCTACAACCCCGTCCTCCATCATGGGGCGATCGCTACTGGTTGCCTGTGCTGCCCTATCTGTCCTGGGTGCCGCTAGGGAAAGTGCGATCGCCTCCAGCAGCTCGCAAGCCGATGCCCTGCGCGGCTTCTCGCAAATGCCTGTGCGAGTTATGAAACTCTGTCATTTGGGCAGTCGTGAAGAGCAACTGCAAGCGGCGGTGGTGCAATACCTCAATCGCCATGACGTTCCGGCTGTCTCTAACCCACGCGGACAACCTGTGGCTACCCCGCGATACGTAATCGCCATTGAATGTACCGACGATGGTGGGGCGATTAGTGTCAGAGGCCGTGTGTTTCACAACGTCCAACTCAATGGCCGCACCATTGAAGCCGATATCTACAGCAGGGGGGGAGGATATGGATCTCTAGGTTATCGGGTCAGTTACGCTCAGGCCGAACGAGATCTGCTGACAGGTCTGCTAGACACATTCATCCGGGATTGGCGATCGACCCGGTAAAGCATTACAGACTGAGGAATTGCGCCCCGTTGCGTTCGTTTCTGCGAACTACCTCGCCTTTCCCCTGTGATGGACACGTTCTTCCTCGTTAGCACGACCGGCCTTCAAAAAGTGGTCATCGCAAATTGGCTGAATAAGTGCGTCCCATCCAGAACTATGACCCGGCAACTGCAATTCAACCCGTTTATGAGGACTTGCCCCATGCAGATTTCTCGCGCTCATCGGTGCGCCCTTGCGCTAGGCTTACCTGGCTTGGCTCTCACCTCACTACTGGGAAGCGCACCCAGCCTCGCCGCTGCCCAACCCTCAAGCGCAGCCCACGTCGCCGCAGGCAATCCGGCAATCGTAACGAACCCGTTGGAAGCCCCGCAAGCGCTCAATACCACTCATCTACCTGTTCAAAATTTTCAGGAGAATCCAGTTTCTACTCACTATCTCCTGTCTCAAACTCCCCGTGAAGTCAATCGCATTAGATTGCAGCAGCAGGCTGAAGCCTACAGACGACGGGCAGAGGAACGCAGGCGACGGGCTGAACAGCAGCGGCAACAGGCCCAGGAACGCAGACAGCGGTATGAAGAACGCCAACAGCGCATCGCTGAACAACATCGGCTAGAAGCAGAGCGGCGGCGGCGATATTTTGAAAGTCTTTCTCCAGAACAGCAGCAGGCCTATTTAGCCCAACAGAGAGCTTTGAGACAGCAAGCGGATCAGGCTGCTGCCCTCTTCTGGATATGGATACTTTCAAATAGCTTGAGTTCAGGCGGGTCTGGCTCTGCTCCGTCACGTAGTCCTGACTACTATGTGGTTCCAGACAATCGGCCCGCTCCTCAGCCCGCTCCTGCGCCAGTTGCTCCCATCAGCCCCTTCTATGGCGATCGCCACTGGTAGCCCTCAATACGCCCCAGTCTCATAGCACTGGGGCGCTCCACTCAATTCCATAGCGCTGAATAAGTCCAGACCACAGAGAACTAAAAACTTGCAATTAGCCCCCACTTTAGAACTTGACTTTAAAACTTGAAGGAAGCCTCCCATGCCATACCCCATCGCTCGTTACCTTATTCGCGCTAGTCATACTCGCAAACTGCAACTCCCCAGCCTGATTCTCGCTTCACTCCTCAGCGCTTCTCCCAGCCTTGCCGCAACTCAAGTCCGTGGAGTCACCATCCCTGGCGAATCTAGCCCAGTGTTGACGGCTAACATTTTCCGGCGCATTCGTGAAACCGTTCGAGATGTTACAGATACGATCAATACAATTGACTCATCCTTCCCGCGAAGCAACAGGGGCGATCGCAGCAACCCATCTCCCCAAGCCCAGCCTGCCCCGCAGCCCCAGTCCGCCCCACCCAGCGCGAACTCTGCCCCTTCTGCGCCTCCCGCGTCTCGCCCTGCTCCGGCTTCGAGCGATATCCAGGTGGTTCATCGAGATAATGCACCCAGTCGCTGTCAAGCTCAAGGCAATACCCTGCTCAGATGTGAAGCCTTTCAAATCGCAAGGGTTCACTCTGAAGGCGCTCTGGTCTTTAGCTACTACTTTAATGGCAGTCCCTTTTCGTTTGTCACTGATGCCGCTTCTGAATTTCGCTTGGATCATGCCTCAAGCTATCGTGTTGTGGGGCTGATGTATGGTGGCGAAACAAGAGAGATACGTGGCTCCTGCGGTGTCACTCTCATCGGTGGTCAATATCGAGGAGCCATCTGCCAAGCCGAGAACGGTATAGAGTTTACGTATCTCAACCGCAATTAATCGCCCTTATTCGCCGCCAGGAAACGCTCTATGCCACCCATTTTTAAGTGCTTGAAACTCTGGGGCGGTTCAATCGCTGCTGCTCTCAGGCTGCTCGTTGGCATCGGTCTGTCTTTGGCTCTGTGCCCCAGCCCCGCGTGGGCCAACGGCGGCAGCGCCCTGCTGTGGACAGGTCTGATTCACTTGGTGGTCGGCAACCTGGTGATTGCTTATCTAGAAGCGGGGCTACTCTCCTGGTGGTTTGGCACTCCCAGGGGGCGATCGCTCTGGGTGCTGCTGGCTGCGAACTACGCCTCGGCCTGGGCGGGGGCGCTGCTGCTGGCAAATCGCCTGTCGCAGTATCCTGGACTGACGATTGCGAATGTGCAGGTCTGGCTGGCGATCGCCTCCTTACTCGCTTTCTTACTCACTCTGGTCATCGAGTATCCCTTCTTCTGGCTCCTGCTGCGGCAGCGCAAGCGGCCTATCCAGACAGCGCTCAAGGCGACCCTGCTAATCCACGGCCTCAGCTACCTACTCCTGTTTGGCTGGTACAGCTTCAACAGCCAGACCAGCCTAATCAGCCAAACACGAGTCGTTCCCGTAGCCCAACTCCCGCCCAGCCCCGCCTACACCCTGCACTACCTCAGTCCCGATGGCGCTCAGGCGCTAAGACTGACCTCAGGCGAAACAGAACCCATCGCCATCGATCGCGCTGCCTTTGATGCCCTCAGCCCCGAACCCCAATCCCGCTTTGGCCCCGTGCCCAAACTCGCTGCACACACGGACTGGGATTACTACACCCACGTCTTTTCGGCAGGTGGTCTGCTCGGTATCAACCGCGCCACCCAAGCACGCCAGCACTTTGCCCTAGAAACCCCCTTTGCGGTTTGGGCAATCAGCCACGCCACCCACCTGCCGGACGATTGGCTGGTCTTTCAGCTTGACCGCGACCAAATCTGCCTGCTGCACCCTGCCAGCCAGCGCATTGCCCTGATCGCCCGTGGCAAAGACCCTGTGGTGACGCTCTCTGACCCTGCTGAATCGGTTAACCGCCCCTAGAACTAAGTCTGGAAAAAGCTCCTATCCCACACCTAGTCTGCGTCAAAATCTTGCTCCCTGCCCACGATATTCTTGCCCACAGTATCCAGTGGATGCCGACTATGTTCCTCACAATTCAGAAAACGATGATGAAGTCTGCCTTGGTTTGGTCTGTTTTGCTGGGAGTCTCGGCGGTGCTGTCAGAGCCTTTGCGGGCGATCGCCCAAACTTCCCCATTGCTTATCGCTCAAAGCGCAGGTCGTCAGCCCATCGACTTTGCCGCCAACGCTGATTTGTGCAGCGGGCAGGTGGTCAACAATGGGCAAATCTGCGTAACCAACCTGCCTACCAGCCAGCGTCCTGGACAACGGTTAGCCATGATGGGCTACATTTACACCGACCCCAACATTTTCACGCGCACCGTGACGACCATCCGAGTTGTCGAGATGGAATCCAACCCAGCAAACCTGGTCTACTCCGTCTTTGTGGACGACAGAACCCTGCCAAACCAGTTCAACCCCGACGGGTTTGACCGCCCTCTCCTATTTTTCGGTATCCGCAATGATGGGTCAGTCGCCATCAACCTCGACTACGGGGAGTATCCTCCCCAGTTCGATAAACGAGAAGAAGCCAATCGTCTGCTAAACCTGCACCAACCCGCGATCCAGCAGTTAATCAGCGCCCTAATCCAAACCCGATAACTTAACCTCCAGAGCAGCCCCTTGTGCCGATCCAAAACACCCCAGCGAGTTTGCCCAGTCCAATCTCTGGGTTTCTTGTCCAGTGTGTTTTAACCGGAAGCAGTACTATACTCTTCCGATCAAACTTTGAGGCATCTGGAGCATCTGGCGGCGAGGCGGCCGTCATTCAGCATCCACAAGCTCAGAAGCGCTAGCCCCCTGCACAGAGCCGCAGTGGATAAGCAGCGCCCCAATCAGAATCGCTGAGGATACTTACAGAGTTTAACGGCTTCAGGCAGGAATGCTAGATATCCCCACCTGAAGCCGTTTCACTTTATTCTCAGACCGCATTCTCAGGCCGTCTTGGGTGTTCAACCCCGTTCGAGATTGCCCTGTAGACAAATCGCCTGAACCTGGAATCACTCAACGATGCCCCTGCCTTGAGATCGCTTCACCAACGGTTGTACCCCGCCTATGCCAGGTCGAAGCGATCCAGATTCATCACCTTATTCCACGCGGCTACAAAGTCGCGCACGAATCGCGGCTGCGAGTCTGCACAGGCATAGACTTCTGCCAGGGCGCGGAGCTGCGAGTTGGAGCCGAAAATCAGATCGACGCGGGTTCCCGTCCACTTGAGTTCGCCCGTTTTGCGATCGCGCCCTTCAAATAAGTTTTGAGCATCGGAGACGTCCCTCCACGTCGTCCCCAGATCCAGCAGATTCACAAAGAAATCATTGGTCAGCGTCTCGCGCCGCCGGGTAAAGACCCCGTGCTGAGTGCCCCCAAAGTTTGCCCCCAATACCCGCAGTCCCCCCACTAGGACGGTCATCTCAGGGGCGCTGAGGGTCAACAACTGCGACCGATCCACCAGCAGTTCCTCGGCCGACAGGGTGTGATCCCCTTTGAGGTAGTTACGAAATCCATCTGCCGTTGGCTCCAGGGGGGCAAAGGCTTCCACATCGGTCTGCTCTTGGGTTGCATCGGTGCGTCCCGGCTGGAAGGGAACGGTGATATCATACCCGGCATTTTTGGCCGCCTGCTCGACTGCGGCACAGCCCCCCAAAACGATCAGATCCGCAATGGAAACCTGCTTGCCGCCCGCCTGGGAGCGATTGAACTCCTGCTGGATGCCCTCCAGGGTTTGCAGCACGGCGGCCAGTTGGGCGGGCTGGTTGACTTCCCAATCTTTTTGGGGGGCCAGGCGAATCCGCGCCCCGTTTGCTCCGCCGCGCATGTCGGAGCCACGGAAGGTGGATGCCGAAGCCCAAGCGGTTGTGACCAGTTGCGATACCGACAATCCCGAAGCCAGAATTCTAGCCTTGAGTGCAGCGATATCTTGCTGATCAATCAAGTCGTAGGTAGCGGGGGGAATCGGGTCTTGCCAGAGGAACTCTTCGGCGGGAACTTCCGGGCCTAGGTAGCGCGATCGCGGCCCCATATCGCGGTGGGTCAGCTTAAACCAGGCCTTGGCAAAGGCCATTTCCAACTCTTCGGGATGGGCCAGGAAGCGCCGCGCGATCGGCTCATAGATCGGGTCCATCTTCATCGCCATGTCCGCCGTGGTCATAATGGGGGCGTGGCGCTTGGAGGGGTCGTGGGCATCGGGCACCGTCCCTGCGCCTGCTCCGTCTTTCGGGGTCCACTGATGCGCCCCTGCCGGACTTTTCACCAGTTCCCACTCATAGCCAAACAAATTTTCCAGATAGTTGTTGTCCCATTTCACCGGGTTGGTCGTCCAGGCCCCTTCGATGCCGCTTGTAATCGTGTGGGCACCCATACCCGTGCCAAAGCTGTTTTTCCAGCCAAATCCCTGCTCTTCGATGCTGGCTCCTTCCGGTTCCGGCCCCACCAGCGTCGCACTCGCTGCCCCGTGGCATTTGCCGAAAGTATGGCCACCCACCGTCAGGGCCACGGTTTCTTCATCGTTCATGGCCATCCGCCCAAAGGTTTCGCGGATGTCTCGCCCCGCAGCCACGGGATCGGGATTGCCGTTCGGCCCCTCTGGGTTCACGTAGATCAGGCCCATCTGCACAGCGGCCAGGGGATTCTCCAGTTCGCGATCGCCCGTATAGCGCTTATCCCCCAGCCATTCGCCCTCAGACCCCCAGTAAATATCTTCCTCCGGTTCCCAGATGTCGGCCCGTCCGCCTGCAAAGCCCAGCGTTTTGAAGCCCATCGATTCCAGGGCGCAGTTGCCCGCTAGGATCATCAGGTCAGCCCAGGAGATTTTCTCGCCATATTTCTGCTTGATGGGCCAGAGCAACATCCGGGCTTTGTCGAGGTTGGCGTTGTCGGGCCAGCTATTGAGGGGTGCAAACCGCTGGCTCCCAGTGCCCCCGCCGCCGCGACCATCGCCGATGCGATAGGTTCCCGCACTGTGCCAGGCCATGCGAATGAGTAGGGGGCCATAGTGACCATAGTCAGCGGGCCACCAGTCTTGGGAAGTGGTCATCAGCTCAAAGAGGTCGGCTTTTAGGGCAGCATAGTCTAGGCTTTTGAACGCCTCAGCGTAGTTAAAGGCTTCACCCATCGGGTTTGACTTGGGAGAGTGCTGATGGAGGATGCTCAGGTTCAACTGATTCGGCCACCAGTCTCGGTTCGACGTGCCATGGCCCGCCGTGAACTTCTGAACTCCGCCCATAAACGGGCATTTGCTTTCGCTGCTCATTCGTGACTCCTACTTGTGCATTGTTCAATATCTAAACTCGAAGTCAATTAAACGCTTCCTGACTGCGAGATTGATGAGTAAAGACGGCCTCTTAGATGAGTAAAGAGGTCGCCTTGGAACAGTTACTCGTCCTCACACCTCCGCCTGGGTCTGCCCAATCTGCCAAGCATGATATAGTTGTGCCCAGTCGCTCAATGACTTTCAATGACTGACTTTCAACGACTTTCAACAACTTTTAACAGCCAGGACTTACGCACTTGCGATACGCTCTTTGAGTTTTGGAGAATTTTTCGTGGGCTGCGCCCGTGAGAAATTGTCCAATTGATCCAACTGCGTAAGTTCTAACAACTTTCAAACAACTTTCAAACAACTTTCAACACGTTATCAAGTCATACTCGTCATGAGTTTGACTTAGGGAAGAGTGTACAGTGAATTCCTTTCAAACGGTTAGACTGCATACAAAACGTTACGGTAAACCCGCAGCCTCAACGGGCGTGCTGCTCAGTCATGAAGCCGCTGTTCGTATTCGTATGGATGCTGATGGCGTGCTATGGCGTGCTATGGCGTGTTATGGCGTGCTTTCCGACAGGAGAGAATCTAGGCGGGTGGCGTAACCCGTTAATTCTACATAGCCCTCTCCCCGAATCGGCTGGTCTTGCCGCGTGCCCTCAAAGGCAGTTGCCCCTTCCCAATAGGTGGCTGTGGAGGTGTTGAGTTCTTGGTCGGCGAGGCGCGATCGCCCTTCTAGCACCAGATCCAGTCGGGGAATGCGAATTTGCCACTGGGCAGGATAAACCGCTTTGCTGCGGGGGCTTGTCCAGGTTTTGAGGACGCGGATTGTCCAGTCGTCGTGATTCAGATGGGTCGTCTCGCCGGAGGCCGAGATAAACGTACCCGCCGACGTGATTTCGGGCGTACCGTCTTCATGGCGCAACTGGTAGAGCATCAGGGCTGCTCCGTCCTCCAATTGAATCGAGAACCAGTCCCAGCCGACCGTGCCTGCGGTCAACGCGCTGGTGGAGAACTCGTGATCCTTCCAGGTTTTGCCCTGTACCGAAAAGGATTGGCCCTGAATCGTGACGGTTCCGCTGGTAGGCTGCTGCACCAGAGAATAGTAGTAGGACGCATTCCCTGGCTCCAATCCCTTGACGCTCAGGCCGCGATCGCCCTGCAACACGGGCGGACGAGTTTGCTGAACCGTGAGGTCGATGGCGACCCCCTCGGACTGGGCCTGAAGCCGCACGCGGCCCGGCTCCAGTTCCGTAGCCGACCAATCGTTCAGCCAGACGCGGTAGGGCAGGGCCTCGGCTCCCGCCAGCCCAATGGCGTTGCGGCTAAATCGCTCGTCTACATAAAAGCCGCTGCCCGCAATATCGCTGACGGTGAAATGGGCGGAATAAATTTGATTTGTGCGCCAGCGGGATGGCGTAGAGGCTGCTGCCACCGTTGCCGCCGTTGGCGAAATCGCCTGCCGGAAAAAGGTCAACTGAAAGCCAAACGGTCGCCCCTCCTCGGTTTCCAGGTTGCCCGTGTAGTACCACCATTCCGTTTGGTAGTCATTGTGCGGGCCAAAGTCTTCGGGAAAGTGCCAATCTCGAAGGGCGATCGCCTTGCGGTATTCTCCACTGGCTGCGGGTAGCGGTTGCCAGGTGACGGCATTGGCGGCGATCGCCGAATCCGCAGCCCCCAGGAATACACCCAGGAATATGCTCAGGAACGTAACTAGGAACACGCCGCAGAACCCCAGCAGTACGCAAAGTCGAATCAAGCGCGATCGCATTTCACCTCTCCCCTACCCATTCTTCCGAACCCCACGCCGCATCCTCATCCGAACGACCTACTGAACCCTCCCCGACAACCCCTGCGTAGGCCCTAACCAAAATCCAAAATCCAAAATCACTCCTGTCTCAGCGCCGCCGCAATATTCATCCGCCCCAGCCGCAGCGCCGGATACAGACCCGCCAGCAACGCAGCGGCGATCGCCACCAGCCACGCCTGCCAGAAATAGCGGGCTTCCAGCGCCATTTGTAGCGTCCAGCCAAAGGAACGCACGTTAATCACATAAATCAAAATCCAGGCGAGGACAAAGCCCAGCGGCATCGCAAACACGCCCGCCAGCGTCCCCATCAGCCCCGTTTCCAGCAGCGTCAGCCGGCCCAACTGGCTGGGGGTCATGCCGGTGGCGCGGAGGATGCCCAATTCCCGCGTCCGCTCCAGTTGCAGGCTCATGAGCGTGCTGAGAACGCCAATAAAGGCCACCACCACCGACAGCAGTTGCAGGGCGCTGGTAATGGCAAAAGTGCGGTCAAAAATCTCCAGCGATCCCTGCCGCAGGCTGCGGTTCGACTGCACCAGCAAATCCTGCCGCCCCTGGAAGTGCGATCGAATATCCTGCACCATCGCTTCCACATCGACACCGGGCTGGGTGAATAGCCCCAGCGACGCGATGCGGTCGTCCTGCCACAGGTTCCGGTACACGTCGTCATCCAGGATAATCGTGCCGCGATCGGAGGAATAGTCGTAGAATACCGCCAGGACGGGAAACGGGCGATCGCCCACTGGCGTTTCCAGCGTGATCGTCTCCGGCGGCGCGGGCAGGTTTTCTCGACGGATCAGCGCTTCGGAAATAATCGCGCCCTCGCCCGCACTCAGCGCCATCCAGGGGTCGGGTTCCAGCCCCGGACGAATCCAGGCGTAGGGCCGCTTGCCCTGAGATACGTCCCCATCGGCGGAGATCAGCTTTGCATTGCGGTCAAAGTCCACCACGCGCACATCGGCATCGTTGTAGCTGACGGCAAAACGCAGCCCGTCCCACTGCCTCAGCGACTCCACGACCTGAGGATCGAGCTTCCCTAGCACGCGATTGGCTGTAGTCGTGGGTGGCGACACGTAGATATCTGCCTGGAGCGTCTGATCCAGCCATTCCACCACCGTCCCCCGGAACGAGCCAATCATCACCGATACGCCGACAATCACCGACACCGACACCATCAGGGCGGCGATCGCCACGGAGGTTCGGCTGAGCGATCGCAAAATATCCCGTGGAGCCAGTCGCCCCACCACGCCAAACAGACGGTAGCCCGCTGGCGCTAGTCCCCGCATCAGCAGGGCGATCGCAGGCGGCACCAGCAGCGCAGCCCCCAGCAACACGGCAAAGAGTCCGGCAAAGGCGGCCACCAGCCCCCCCGACGACCACCGCAGCAGGGCCACGCCAGCAAGGGAAAACCCAACCCAGCCCAGGGTCAGCATGGGCAGCAGCTTTTGCACCTTGCCCTCCAGGGTCGATCGCTGCAACGTGAGCGTCGGCGTGGTGTTCATCGCCTCCAGCGCGGGCAACGCAGAGGCAGACAGCGCCGCCGCAACGCCAATCACCAGACCCTTGGCGATGGTGGCGTTCGATAGGGTGACCTGCTGCACCGATACGACAAAGTAAAAATCATTAATCGTCTGGGTGATTAGCCCCACAATGCTGCGGCCCAGCACAATGCCTAGCCCCACGCCAAGCAGAGAGCCGATGACGCTAAACAGCGCCGCTTCGCCCAAAATCAGGGCAAAGAGCTGTCCCCGCGTCGCACCAATGCAGCGCAAAATGCCGAATAGGGGACGGCGCTGCACCACGCTGAAGGTGACGGTGTTGTAAATCAAAAACATGCCCACCACCAGCGCCAGCAGGCTGAGGGCCGTAAGATTGAGTTCAAAGGCGGCCGTCATTTGCTGCACGGCGTTTTTCTGAGCTTCCGCCGTTTCCAGCTTCAGGCCAGCAGGCAGGGCGGCTTGAATTGCGTCGATCTCAGCAGGAGAGGGGGCGATCGCATCGATATAGCTCAGCCGCCCCGTCTGTCCCAAAAGTTCCTGCGCCGTGGCAATGTCGGCAAACAGCAGCGTGCTGAGGGCGCGGCGGTTGAGGGAATCATCGGACTGGACAAGGGCAACAGCGGTGACCTCTCGATGCTGGCCGGCGATGTCCAGATGCAGCGTATCCCCCAGTGCCACCCCGTACTGCTGGGCGACATCCTGGGACAGCACAATCGCCTGGGGATTGGTGAGCAACTGCACCGAAGCCGCGTCCAGGCTTTCGCCCTCCGCCCCAAAGTAGTTGCGAAAGGGCGATTCTGCCAGCACGTCTACCCCCACCAGGCGCATCGGCTGAGCGCCCAGTTCATCCGCCAGCACGTAGCCCTCCACCACGGGCGCGAGGGGAATGCGGGGGGCGGCGCGGTGCAGATCAGCATACACCGTTTCGGGAATGCCCGTGGGGGCGATCGCCTCGATGCGGTGGGTGGCGCGGCCGGTAATTGCGTCAGTAGACAGGGCAAAGGCCCGCTGTGCCGAACCGTTCGCCAGATCAATCGACACCATCATGGCAACGCCGAGGGCAATCCCCAAAATGCAGAGGAGATATTGCAACGGGCGCTGCCGAATCCGCTGCCACGCCAAGCGCCAGAGAGGGGCGTTGGACACCCCTGCCGTCATGCCACTACTCGTCATGCCATTAGCCGTCATGTCGCTACTCGTGATGCCGCTACTCGCCATGCCGCTACTCGTCATGCCACCACTTCCTCGGCGAGATCGGGATGTCACGATCACGGGAATCAGATGCCCGTCTTGAACCCGCAACACGCGGTCGGCGTATCGGGCAATGTCGGGGTTATGGGTCGCCATGATTAGGGTTTTGCCCTTCGTGCGGGTGAGACTGAGCAATAACTCCAACACCTGCTGCCCCGTCTCCTCGTCCAGGTTGCCCGTCGGCTCATCCGCCAAAATGACCTGCGGATCGTGGGCCAGGGCGCGGGCGATCGCCACTCGCTGCTGCTGCCCGCCGGATAACTTATCTGGATAAGTCTCTAGGCGATCGCCCAGCCCCACCTGCTGCAAAAGCTGGAGCGCCGACTGACGCGCCACCGCCGGAGACTGGCCCGCCAACTCCTGCGGCAGGGTGACATTTTCCAGCACCGTTAGCGTCGGAATTAGGTTGAAAAACTGGAAGACGAATCCGATGCGATCGCGCCGAAACAGGGTGCGCGATTTCTCGTCCAGTTCCGTAATGGCCAAATCATTGATGCGAATCGTGCCCCCAGACGGCTGATCGATGCCGCTAATCAGGTTCAGCAGCGTACTCTTGCCGCTGCCGCTGTGCCCCAGCAGCACGACAAATTCTCCAGGGTCAAACTGCAAATTGATGCCATTCAGCACCTTCCGCGTCACGTCGCCTTCCTGAAATTCTTTGCAGAGATCCTTTAGCTCGACCCTGGCCCCCTGAGCAGGCGAGGCGCTTTCGAGGGCGATCGCAGGTTTAGCCGAGGCAAACAGACCAGACCACCAGGAACTTGCTGACATAGGGACACCGTGAGATATCGTGGAACACCGTCTAGAATGACGCTAGCAAGCCTTCTGAGAAAGCTCTTAAAGAATCTTAACGTAGATCGCCGGACAAGTCTTCTGCTTTGGGCAACAGCCCCTCAAAGTTTCCCCACTCCAATCACAATCGGCTTCTTGCAAAGCGTTGCTTATGAAGCATGACCTACAAGACGATGAATTAAGACGATAAATCTGGGATCTGCCTGGTTTTGAATTGATTCAGAAGAACGGAGAGAGCGTTGTGGATAATCCATTTCCCGGAATGAATCCTTATCTGGAACATCCCCAACTTTGGCATCAGGTTCATAATCGCTTGATTGTGGCGATCGCAGATGACCTCACACCCCAAGTTGCGCCTCGCTACCGGGTCGCCATCGAAGAGCGAGTTTACCAGAGCATTGACGACTCCTTATCAGTTGGCTTGGTGGGCATTGCTGATGTCGCTTTGACTCGCTGCTCTGCGGATGATATCGAGCCATCCAGCCAAATCGCCCCTGCCAGCAAAAAAACTCCGATTCCAGTTCAGGTTCCTGTGCCACAAGAGGTGGTCGAGCGATTCTTGGAAGTGCGCTCTACCCAAACCGGAGAGGTTGTCTGTGTGATTGAGATTTTGTCTCCCAAAAATAAACGGAATAAGGATGGACGAGCGGCCTACATTAGCAAGCGCCAGAAAATCTTAGGCTCCAGCACTAGCTTAGTCGAGATTGACTTGTTGCGAGAGGGAGAGCCAATGCCCATTCTGGGTGCAGCAGACTCGCTGTACCGCATTCTGATCAGTCGAGCAAGCCATCGCCCCATCGCCGATCTTTACGCTTTCGAGTTGCAAGACCCAATTCCTGCAATTCCTATTCCGCTGCTCGTTCATGACCCAGAACCCGTGGTCAATCTGCAACGCATCCTGAATGACGTATATCGACGTGCCCGCTTTGACCTAGCAATTGACTATACCCAACCCCCAAAACCCGCGTTGCGCCCCGAAGATGAAGCGTGGGTGCGTGAGATTTTGCAGCAAGCCGACTTGGAGAATCCGGTCTAAGGCGATTTGTCTTAGAGTGCTTCAAAGCGAAGTATTAGGGCAGTGCTTCTGCGGCTTTTCGGGCCAGTTTGGCGTAGGTTTTGGCAGTTTCGTAGCGCAGTCCCAAGTCTTCGGCAATGTCTTGCAGCGATTCGCCCAGTTCGCGCCGGGCCAGGATGGTGGCCCAAGTTTCGGCGATCGCCATTGCTCGTTCTCCTCCAGTGCGCTTACGTTGCGTCAGGAAATGCTCAGTAAGGGCGGCAATTCGCTGAGCCAGCAGGTCTTGCAGGGTAGACTGGGGGGCTTCGGTTTCGGCAGACGACCAGCCCAAGCGGGTTTGCCCCAGCCCAAAGGTCGTTTTGTGCCCAGTGCCGCAATAGGGAGCGAGGCGGCCCAGCGCCATAAACAACTGCACATATTCGGAGTCTTCTAGCGCTGTCTTACTTAAGCTTATCTCAATCGCTCCGGTAAATCCCGTCACCGAGCCGCGCTTGCCTGCGACTGTTTTGACAGACTGCAAGTGATGGCGGGTGATGATTACTGATCGATCGATCCAGTCCAGAAAATCTTCCTGGTCATACTCAACCTCTGAAAAATCATTCCAGCGGCGCAAGTAGCTGTGGAATAAGTTAACGGGCACAGGCAGTGGAAAGTGATGTTTGTGGCGGCGAAAGCTGGTGGGCGAGAGGAAAGAGAGGGCGATCGCCGGATTGGGCGGAATCGCCACGTCAAACAACTGCTCATAAGTAGTGGGCGGATGGACGGAATTGGTCAGTCCCCAGTCGAGTATTCTGAGCGGTGCGCCCCGCAGGTCGATGGTTTGGGGAGGCTGCCGCAGCCAGTCTGTGAGCCAGGTGACGACGGGTTGCGAGAGGGCAGTAATCGTCCAGGTATAAGGGCGATCGCCCCTGAGCCTTGGGCTGCCGCCGGGGGCAATTTCCACGCCTTGCAGCGCAGAAATTGTAAAGGGTTTTTCGGACTCGCCATCGTGCAGATAGGCAGATAACTCCGGATTCATCTGGCGCACCTGGTCGAGCAACCAGGCATGAAGCCCAATAGTGTATTGCGGATAGAGCGTGCTGTCGGCATAGGGCTGAAGCTGGAGCGTCAGGCCGACCAATTGCGTGTCTGCGGGCCAGTTTGCCGCAGCAGGGGTTTTTTGAACCGTGGCGCGAGGGCGGGGCATAGATGCCAGGGAAACTCAGCAGTGTTTGCGTTTCATTTTAATCCCCCACGGGGATTTGGTAGTGGGAATTGGGGATTGGGTGCTGGGCGATCGCCCCATTGATTGGAAAGGGAGCTTTCCAGCAGGGATCTATTCTGTGGTCAGTTGCGTTCAATGCTCCACCTACAGGATGCCCCAATCGAAAAAGCCCCAGCCCTCTATGTCTTAGTTTTCTGATGCTGTTGCGCCAAACCAGTTCCACTGACCGCGCCTTAGTTGACTGATTCCGTTGCGCTAAACCAGTCCTGCTCACTGCAAACGCTTAACTCCCGATTCGGTACTTTCAAAAAATAGGAACACCACTATGAACTATCAACGCTTGGTCAGTCGAGTTTCCCTGATGTGCCTAGCGATCGCGCTCATGGAAGGGCTGAATCCGCTCGCGGCGAAAGCAGAGCCAGTACGCCCCCTTTATGCTGGAGAGGCCAATTGGGCAACATTAACAATTAATAGACCAGGAAGCTACATCCTCGAAGTAAGCTCCGCACTTGGCGATGTGGATGTAGAACTCTACGACCCCACAGGTCGGCAATTTGCTCGGGGTCGTCGATTTGGAAACGAAACCATTTTCTTCAATGTTCCCGCCGGTGCAGAAGGTGTTTTTCGAGTGCGCTACAGTATGCCGTTTTGCGTCAATCCACTGGGGGCTTGTAATGTAAATATCAACATATATACCCAATAGGAAGAGGGAAGAACGAAGAACGAAGAGGGAAGAACGAAGAGGGAAGAACGAAGAGGAAAGAACGAAGAGGGAAGAACGAAGAGCGAAGGGATTCTAGGCGAGATCCGGTTTTCCTTTTCGTTTTTCATTTTTCATTTTTCGTTCTTCCTTTTTCCTTCTTCTCTTTTCATCGTTTCGCCCGGTTAGAGAGGGTTACAAAGATTGCGATGAGTTCACTTGCCTCGTTCATCAGGCTGCTGATTTTTTGGGGAGCAACCAGCCCAGCGTCGGTCAATAACTCTAGCCAGTAGATTGCTTCTTCGAGTTCTTGTAGCCCAACGCCTACTTTGCTGATGTACTCAGATTTTGACCTAGAGCGAACTGCTTCTCGATAGTGGGCACCGACAGAGGTTCCGCTGCGGAGTAGCTGTTTACCCAAAACCTGAGCTTCGGTGCTTTTGGGCAAAGCGGTATACACCTTGATAATCCGCATGGCAAAGGCTTTCGTGCGCTGTCGCAGGTCTTCTTTGGGAAATTCGGGCATGGCGGTAGGGAGAGGCACTTACCTGTTTAAAGTGCCCAAGGGAAGAGGGAAGGAGGAAAAAGGAAGAACGAAGAGCGAAGAACGAAGAGCGAAGAACGAAGAGGGAAGAAGGAAGAGGGAAGAAGGAAGAGCGAGGCGATTCTGGGCAAATCCAGTTTCCTTTTTCGTTTTTCGTTTTTCGTTCTTTCCCAAAGCTTTCCGTCCCCTTGCGGGGAAGTGGTGGGGGAGAAGGGAAAAACGAAGAACGAAGAGGGAAGAACGAAGAACGAAGAGGGAAGAACAAAGAACGAAGAGGGAAGAACGAAGAGGGAAGAACGAAGAGCGAGGCGATTCTGGGCAAATCCAGTTTCCTTTTTCGTTTTTCGTTTTTCGTTCTTTCCCAAAGCTTTCCGTCCCCTTGCGGGGAAGTGGTGGTGAAAGTGGGGGAGACAATACCGGACGAGTGGTTCACCCTAGTGTTTCAGTCCCCTTGCGGGGAAGTGGTGGTGAAAGATATCTAGAAGGTCGCTTAGGCGATGAATTCCGTGTTTCAGTCCCCTTGCGGGGAAGTGGTGGTGAAAGTACTGCGGCACCAGCAACGTGAACGTGACGGACGCAAAAAGTTTGTTTCAGTCCCCTTGCGGGGAAGTGGTGGTGAAAGTCAAGAGATTCGCCAATATCTGGAAGGTCGCTTAGGCGATGAATTGTTTCAGTCCCCTTGCGGGGAAGTGGTGGTGAAAGTTTCGTCGGCGACGATTTCAGCCAATGCGTTCTCGCTGTCGTTTCAGTCCCCTTGCGGGGAAGTGGTGGTGAAAGAAAGCTGACAGCTTTAAAGATCTTGAACAGACAGGACCAGTTTCAGTCCCCTTGCGGGGAAGTGGTGGTGAAAGTGGTAGGCGTTGCCCTTTGGGGAGTCCTCAACTACTACCAGATGGTGGTTTCAGTCCCCTTGCGGGGAAGTGGTGGTGAAAGATGATTCTGCTGGACAATAACGCCCCCTCTGCTGTGGGCTGTTTCAGTCCCCTTGCGGGGAAGTGGTGGTGAAAGGTTTTTAATCATCATCCCAGATTGTTCACCGAAATCTCTGCAGGTTTCAGTCCCCTTGCGGGGAAGTGGTGGTGAAAGGGGACTATCAAAGACGCGGGCGATGCCCAGAAAATGCGTAGGTTTCAGTCCCCTTGCGGGGAAGTGGTGGTGAAAGCTTGATAACCCGCTGGTTAAAGCTGCCACGTCGAGAGGTGTGTTTCAGTCCCCTTGCGGGGAAGTGGTGGTGAAAGAAGTGATCGCACAGTACGGCGGACCTGAACAAGTTTGCCAAAAGTTTCAGTCCCCTTGCGGGGAAGTGGTGGTGAAAGTTGACAAGAACTTCTTGCGATCGCCCTCATTCATCTTGTTTCAGTCCCCTTGCGGGGAAGTGGTGGTGAAAGCCGCTACGCTGTCGAATTTCCCTGAGTTTGATATTCAGGTTTCAGTCCCCTTGCGGGGAAGTGGTGGTGAAAGCAGAGGTACTTAAAAGTGATCGCACAGTACGGCGGACCTGTTTCAGTCCCCTTGCGGGGAAGTGGTGGTGAAAGCATTTACTTGCTTCAACTGCGCCTCAACCTGCTCGTAGTCGGTTTCAGTCCCCTTGCGGGGAAGTGGTGGTGAAAGTTGTGCAGATAGTCGGTCGGGAGCCACTAGGATCAGCGTTTCAGTCCCCTTGCGGGGAAGTGGTGGTGAAAGACAAACGGCTGGCGCACCTCATGCGGCAGGGTCGAGAGTAAGAAAGTTTCAGTCCCCTTGCGGGGAAGTGGTGGTGAAAGTAAAAAACCAGGGCTGGCATCCCAAGCCGGGATGCGAAAAGTTTCAGTCCCCTTGCGGGGAAGTGGTGGTGAAAGTTGGCATCCCAAGCCGGGATGCGAAAATCTTGATGTGTGCCGCTACTGGTTTCAGTCCCCTTGCGGGGAAGTGGTGGTGAAAGCCGTGATGGCGCTTACGCTATCACGAGGACCAAAATTAAAAACCAGGGTTGGCGGTTTCAGTCCCCTTGCGGGGAAGTGGTGGTGAAAGCGGGAACGCCCCGCTTTTGACGGGGGCGATCGCCGCGAAACCGTTTCAGTCCCCTTGCGGGGAAGTGGTGGTGAAAGTATGCGCGGACATCTCTTTGCTTCTAAATGAAGGTGTTTCAGTCCCCTTGCGGGGAAGTGGTGGTGAAAGCGTGCCCCGTCCGTGATGGGCTTTCCAATAGCTGGCGTTTCAGTCCCCTTGCGGGGAAGTGGTGGTGAAAGGAATCATAATGAGTCGCCTAATGAGTCGCCTGCGACGCGAGTTTCAGTCCCCTTGCGGGGAAGTGGTGGTGAAAGCCTACGACAACTTATAACACCGATGACCGTGATCCACAAGGGTTTCAGTCCCCTTGCGGGGAAGTGGTGGTGAAAGGGGACTAGAACGAAGGGGGCTTGCTTTTTTCTGAAAAGTTTCAGTCCCCTTGCGGGGAAGTGGTGGTGAAAGCAACTACGGCACGCCGGGTTATTTCCGGTGTGTGCTGAGCGATGTTTCAGTCCCCTTGCGGGGAAGTGGTGGTGAAAGGGTCTACGCCTGCATGGCGACGGCTGCCTCCACCTCTGTTTCAGTCCCCTTGCGGGGAAGTGGTGGTGAAAGCACCTTTGCCGCGAGTTTTGGCGGCCATCCCGTCGTCAAGGTTTCAGTCCCCTTGCGGGGAAGTGGTGGTGAAAGATCAAATCATAACGAGGACAACATTCAAAAACCAGGGTTGGCGGTTTCAGTCCCCTTGCGGGGAAGTGGTGGTGAAAGGTGATCCTTGAGATCGCTGACGGCACCAAATCGGTGTCACGCATGTTTCAGTCCCCTTGCGGGGAAGTGGTGGTGAAAGCTTGAAAGTAATCACGCAATACGGCAGACCTAAACAAGTTGTTTCAGTCCCCTTGCGGGGAAGTGGTGGTGAAAGTGCATGGGCAGGTCTGCCATCAGCCCCTCAATGGTTAGCGTTTCAGTCCCCTTGCGGGGAAGTGGTGGTGAAAGTTAAATCTCGGATCTCATCGGTGCCGCCAAACCGGGCCGCGATGTTTCAGTCCCCTTGCGGGGAAGTGGTGGTGAAAGCTGGACGTGCGGGTCAAACGCAAACCAGTCTGATATCCCGCCGTTTCAGTCCCCTTGCGGGGAAGTGGTGGTGAAAGCAGCCGGGAGTCTGGCGTTATCCCACACGTCGCCGTCTGCGTCGTAGTTTCAGTCCCCTTGCGGGGAAGTGGTGGTGAAAGTTGATCCATAAGGGCTTTTGCCGCCTTACGGTTTTGTTTCAGTCCCCTTGCGGGGAAGTGGTGGTGAAAGCCGACTACCCCGACGAGCTAGAGTCGCTCATCTACCAAGTTTCAGTCCCCTTGCGGGGAAGTGGTGGTGAAAGTCGGAACATCAACCGATTCAACCCCCCAGAGCGTGTTTCAGTCCCCTTGCGGGGAAGTGGTGGTGAAAGTTGGATCAACTATTTGGAGAACTTTCATGACTTCGTTTCAGTCCCCTTGCGGGGAAGTGGTGGTGAAAGCCGATGCTAACGTGGGTGACATCACAGTTACTCCTCAGCAGGTTTCAGTCCCCTTGCGGGGAAGTGGTGGTGAAAGACGCCGTGCGCGAACTGGGAAACTCGCTGCAAGAGTTTCAGTCCCCTTGCGGGGAAGTGGTGGTGAAAGCTGAACGTCTCGATCGTTAACGCGATCTTCGCTCAAACGGGTTTCAGTCCCCTTGCGGGGAAGTGGTGGTGAAAGTTGCTTGGGTTTTCCTTCTCGCTGTAGCAGCTTCTGCGTTTCAGTCCCCTTGCGGGGAAGTGGTGGTGAAAGCCAAACGCCGCCGCTTGGCTGTCCCATTGCTGGCGCGTTTCAGTCCCCTTGCGGGGAAGTGGTGGTGAAAGAAGCGGTGTCCCTGTTGCCCGCTGACTCTGCCAAAGTTTCAGTCCCCTTGCGGGGAAGTGGTGGTGAAAGCCAGGTGCGGTTCTCTGCTGTGTGGCACGTTGCTACCCCAAGTTTCAGTCCCCTTGCGGGGAAGTGGTGGTGAAAGTCGACAGAGCGCGATCGCCCGCCGCCTCGTCCACTTCAGGTTTCAGTCCCCTTGCGGGGAAGTGGTGGTGAAAGGGCAGAGTCCAATCTATAAATTTGGGCAACTGATCGAGTTTCAGTCCCCTTGCGGGGAAGTGGTGGTGAAAGAAGCTGACAGTTCTACATGCTTTGCCCCCTCTGGAGCCTGTTTCAGTCCCCTTGCGGGGAAGTGGTGGTGAAAGTCGGACTGTCGTTCAAGGTGCTCGTACTCTCGTCGAAGACGTTTCAGTCCCCTTGCGGGGAAGTGGTGGTGAAAGGACATAATAGCGAATCAGAGGGAAATTGAGGGAAATTATGTTTCAGTCCCCTTGCGGGGAAGTGGTGGTGAAAGTTGTGAGGACGGATGGCAGAAGAAAGGAACACTATCTCTAATCATGGTTTCAGTCCCCTTGCGGGGAAGTGGTGGTGAAAGGATTTGGGGGAAGTCCGGGGCGATCGCACGAGCGTCAGTGTGTGTTTCAGTCCCCTTGCGGGGAAGTGGTGGTGAAAGCAAAAAACTCTGAACGTTACACACCCGTAGGCTCACAGGCTGTTTCAGTCCCCTTGCGGGGAAGTGGTGGTGAAAGTCAATATTTTCTGCAGTAACGAGTCTAAAGAATATACAGTTTCAGTCCCCTTGCGGGGAAGTGGTGGTGAAAGTCCCCAAGAAGCCTTAGATAAACTTATTGAAAGTTTCAGTCCCCTTGCGGGGAAGTGGTGGTGAAAGTATTTTTGTAACTGTAGCGTTTTCGGTAGAATGTTTCAGTCCCCTTGCGGGGAAGTGGTGGTGAAAGAGACTGTACCGGAGAAGATGGTTTTGAGGAAGAAATCGCCCTGAAGTTTCAGTCCCCTTGCGGGGAAGTGGTGGTGAAAGTACACAATAGAACCGGAATGCACATGCATCTAAATAAAAAGTTTCAGTCCCCTTGCGGGGAAGTGGTGGTGAAAGTGTCTACTTCTATCTGTCACTTTGTAGTCTATAATAAAAAAGTTTCAGTCCCCTTGCGGGGAAGTGGTGGTGAAAGACTTCATTGTTCGATTTTCTAACGTGCTTGGAATATTCAGTTTCAGTCCCCTTGCGGGGAAGTGGTGGTGAAAGCTTTTGTTGTCAATAATGCTGATAATGGAACTGCGTTAGTTTCAGTCCCCTTGCGGGGAAGTGGTGGTGAAAGGGATATCCAGAGGTTGTTCATTCTGAGACTTTTTACGGTTTCAGTCCCCTTGCGGGGAAGTGGTGGTGAAAGAGTTCGCTAGTCGTGCCTTTTATCGATGGGGAGATCCGGCACTTTCTCAGAGGTTTCAGTCCCCTTGCGGGGAAGTGGTGGTGAAAGCTAGTGCTAATAACGATTTTGCTATCGATAAACAAGTTTCAGTCCCCTTGCGGGGAAGTGGTGGTGAAAGATACTATTGTTATGTGCAAGGCGTTCCGCCTTCCGTGTTTCAGTCCCCTTGCGGGGAAGTGGTGGTGAAAGATTATGTTTGATAGACCTAACTCAGTAATACTGAGAGTTTCAGTCCCCTTGCGGGGAAGTGGTGGTGAAAGGTTTCTTAAGGTTAAACAACGGAGTAGATGATTTAAAGTTTCAGTCCCCTTGCGGGGAAGTGGTGGTGAAAGATCCTGCCTATAAAGCCTCTACACAAGGCTCAAAAGGTTTCAGTCCCCTTGCGGGGAAGTGGTGGTGAAAGCTGGGATTAATCGGACATCCCAACGTGCCAAGCTACGTTTCAGTCCCCTTGCGGGGAAGTGGTGGTGAAAGAAATGGTGACGTTGTTTTAATTGCAAAAATCGAGGGCAAAAAGTTTCAGTCCCCTTGCGGGGAAGTGGTGGTGAAAGAGATTACGGTACTACATCATGAAAATTGATAAAATCGATTAGTTTCAGTCCCCTTGCGGGGAAGTGGTGGTGAAAGAGCTTATCCTTTAAAGTTCGTGTTTTAGAACTAACGTTTCAGTCCCCTTGCGGGGAAGTGGTGGTGAAAGATTCGCCTACTACGGCAAAAAAATCGGAGTATTATGTTTCAGTCCCCTTGCGGGGAAGTGGTGGTGAAAGATTCTCTAGCTATAGCAGAAGCTAGATCAAATCCTTCAAGTTTCAGTCCCCTTGCGGGGAAGTGGTGGTGAAAGCCTGGAGTCAGAAATTAAACTGTTACCAGGATTCAAGAAGTTTCAGTCCCCTTGCGGGGAAGTGGTGGTGAAAGTTGCACACCTCTAGTATTTAGGAGAGTAACATGGCTAAAGTTTCAGTCCCCTTGCGGGGAAGTGGTGGTGAAAGCACCATTGAGTGGAGGAGTTTTAAAACTCCATCTTGTTTCAGTCCCCTTGCGGGGAAGTGGTGGTGAAAGAAGAAAAGGAATAAAACAAGAATTAGATTTCTATACAGAAGTTTCAGTCCCCTTGCGGGGAAGTGGTGGTGAAAGCATTCTTGGAACTATGATCAATCGAAACTAGTTAATTGTTTCAGTCCCCTTGCGGGGAAGTGGTGGTGAAAGTTCGCAAGATGTGGTGCGGGCGAGTCCGCGATCGCGTTTCAGTCCCCTTGCGGGGAAGTGGTGGTGAAAGGTGATGGCAATTGCTTCCAAGTGATCCAACAGGATCAGAATCTTGTTTCAGTCCCCTTGCGGGGAAGTGGTGGTGAAAGGCGAGGATGCACTCCCCATATTCGGGATATTAGGGTTTCAGTCCCCTTGCGGGGAAGTGGTGGTGAAAGAAGCTCGGCGCTTTCCATGTCTTCGACAGTGTACTCGTAGCGTTTCAGTCCCCTTGCGGGGAAGTGGTGGTGAAAGTCTAGAGCAGAGGCGACGAAATGAGCAGAGATGACGAAATGTTTCAGTCCCCTTGCGGGGAAGTGGTGGTGAAAGAAGACGGAGAGCCTGCTGGCTACTATCAACTTCATCGGTTTCAGTCCCCTTGCGGGGAAGTGGTGGTGAAAGTATATACTCTAGAAGATCTAAGTCATATGACTTATAAAGAGTTTCAGTCCCCTTGCGGGGAAGTGGTGGTGAAAGGTCATCAGGTTAAACGCAATCCCTATGCGTGCTATAAAGTTTCAGTCCCCTTGCGGGGAAGTGGTGGTGAAAGTCATCTTCAGATTCCTGCTCATGATCTTTTTTACTTAGATCATGTTTCAGTCCCCTTGCGGGGAAGTGGTGGTGAAAGCGACCTTCTGGATCAGAAAACGGTAAAGGATTAGTGGCGTTTCAGTCCCCTTGCGGGGAAGTGGTGGTGAAAGATTAAAGGCAGAATATTGGATATACATATATTGAGTTTCTGTTTCAGTCCCCTTGCGGGGAAGTGGTGGTGAAAGTACCCCTTTACCTGTAAATCATGCTTATGTATTTACAGTAGAGTTTCAGTCCCCTTGCGGGGAAGTGGTGGTGAAAGTTCTTTTCCTTCTATATAAATTTTACCTAACCATGTTTTACCAGTTTCAGTCCCCTTGCGGGGAAGTGGTGGTGAAAGTTGAGTAAACTAGTTGAGTAAACTATCGGATTAGGTACTAAAGTTTCAGTCCCCTTGCGGGGAAGTGGTGGTGAAAGGCTTTTCCCCAAACTCGTTTTTCTGCACGAGTAAAAAGCCGGTTTCAGTCCCCTTGCGGGGAAGTGGTGGTGAAAGTCCCTACGACTACCACACTGAATTATATGACCAGATGTTTCAGTCCCCTTGCGGGGAAGTGGTGGTGAAAGAGTACCTATCTAAATTTTTTCCTGTAACACTTTTAAAAAATCGTTTCAGTCCCCTTGCGGGGAAGTGGTGGTGAAAGCTAATCTTGATGCAACGATGTCTCTTGCAGACTTTGCTCTAAGTTTCAGTCCCCTTGCGGGGAAGTGGTGGTGAAAGTTAATCAGCCTTAGTAATGGCCGCTATGATCCTGGGCTTACGTTTCAGTCCCCTTGCGGGGAAGTGGTGGTGAAAGACTTCTAAACCCTCATCGATAACTTCACCATTAAAGTTTCAGTCCCCTTGCGGGGAAGTGGTGGTGAAAGAAAGGCAAGCATACTTATTTACTTATTTACTTATTTACTGTTTCAGTCCCCTTGCGGGGAAGTGGTGGTGAAAGATGCTCTTACTTAAGAGGTTTATTTGAGTCGGATGGTTTCAGTCCCCTTGCGGGGAAGTGGTGGTGAAAGAAATGACCATCCATAGTTTTGACTACAAAATCCATCCGTTTCAGTCCCCTTGCGGGGAAGTGGTGGTGAAAGTCCTAGATCACCTAAAGTTAGGATAACAAGATCAATACCAGTTTCAGTCCCCTTGCGGGGAAGTGGTGGTGAAAGATTATGCCTGGGATGATCATATTAGCAACAGAAGAGTTTCAGTCCCCTTGCGGGGAAGTGGTGGTGAAAGAAGTATTCATTAGAGTATTTTCTAGCGAAAGCTAGGTTTCAGTCCCCTTGCGGGGAAGTGGTGGTGAAAGTATACCTATTTGCGTATGATCTTTTGACCCACTGAGCTTCAAAGTTTCAGTCCCCTTGCGGGGAAGTGGTGGTGAAAGCAGTGTTAACTCTGGTAAACGTAAGCGTGAAGGTGAAGAATATCCTGTTTCAGTCCCCTTGCGGGGAAGTGGTGGTGAAAGCTCTAGGTCTTCAGTCAATAGATCCCAATCAGGAATCGGTTTCAGTCCCCTTGCGGGGAAGTGGTGGTGAAAGAATTGGCCCAGCTTCAGCCTCAAATGGTACCAAAGAAGAAGGTTTCAGTCCCCTTGCGGGGAAGTGGTGGTGAAAGGGAAGTATCAAATATTGTTTCTCCATTTTTATTAGCAGCGTTTCAGTCCCCTTGCGGGGAAGTGGTGGTGAAAGAGTTTATAATTTCTCTATACACATCCAAAGATAAAGTTTCAGTCCCCTTGCGGGGAAGTGGTGGTGAAAGCTGGCACACACATGTTGCGACGTGCGAAGGCGTACTTCCCATGTTTCAGTCCCCTTGCGGGGAAGTGGTGGTGAAAGAATCTAAGCAATCAAATAGTTAAACTTTATATTAATGAAGTTTCAGTCCCCTTGCGGGGAAGTGGTGGTGAAAGGCTGTCTAAGCTCCAATTCAAAGACAGTTGCCTTGTGTTTCAGTCCCCTTGCGGGGAAGTGGTGGTGAAAGCAAGATGGAATCCTTCTGCAAGCTCTTTAGATACAAGTTTCAGTCCCCTTGCGGGGAAGTGGTGGTGAAAGTATATTGGATGAATTAAACCTTGAAGCATTCAGTTTCAGTCCCCTTGCGGGGAAGTGGTGGTGAAAGGCGGTGCGACTTGCCTGCTGAGAACCAGTGCGAAAGTTTCAGTCCCCTTGCGGGGAAGTGGTGGTGAAAGATTAGTAGCTTCTGGCCCCGTATCCTTTATGGAAATATGTTTCAGTCCCCTTGCGGGGAAGTGGTGGTGAAAGGCTCAAGCGATTCGTCTCGATCCAGATGGGTATGGTTTCAGTCCCCTTGCGGGGAAGTGGTGGTGAAAGGATACTTGAATTAAAAGTATCAGCCGCAAGTCTAAAGTTTCAGTCCCCTTGCGGGGAAGTGGTGGTGAAAGGCTACTCATTTGTTTATTGATCTTTGGGTATCTAAAGAAGTTTCAGTCCCCTTGCGGGGAAGTGGTGGTGAAAGTTCTGAGATCGCTGACGCGATCGCAATTGACGAAAACGGTTTCAGTCCCCTTGCGGGGAAGTGGTGGTGAAAGCCTATGTACGGCGCTGCCTGCTGGACTACTACCCCTATGGTTTCAGTCCCCTTGCGGGGAAGTGGTGGTGAAAGTGTCCATATTTTGCAGAACCTGCGTTTCTTCAATGTTTCAGTCCCCTTGCGGGGAAGTGGTGGTGAAAGTATTTGATTTGCTTCTAATAATATAACTACTTATTTGTTTCAGTCCCCTTGCGGGGAAGTGGTGGTGAAAGTTGGTTTTCTGTAAATAATTAGACACATAGTTTCTATCAAAAGTTTCAGTCCCCTTGCGGGGAAGTGGTGGTGAAAGTGGCGATCGCCCGCGAACTGAAGGTTAATCGCTCCACCGTGTGTTTCAGTCCCCTTGCGGGGAAGTGGTGGTGAAAGTTCATAATTTCATTTAATTTATGGCTAGACCTACTTGTTTCAGTCCCCTTGCGGGGAAGTGGTGGTGAAAGATTTATTGCCAAGGAGAATAATATGGCTAGCTCTACTAGTTTCAGTCCCCTTGCGGGGAAGTGGTGGTGAAAGTGCATATGATTCTTTTAATGTGTTTACCGGTTGTGCAGAAAGTTTCAGTCCCCTTGCGGGGAAGTGGTGGTGAAAGACCTAGCTATTTTTATAAGTACAGATAAAGACGGTCTATAGGGTTTCAGTCCCCTTGCGGGGAAGTGGTGGTGAAAGATAAAACAGCCCGCGTCCCGCGAAAACCGCGTAGAAAGTTTCAGTCCCCTTGCGGGGAAGTGGTGGTGAAAGTTTATTTGTAGTTTTGCTTCTGGAGGAACTCTTGATTCAGAGTTTCAGTCCCCTTGCGGGGAAGTGGTGGTGAAAGTAGTGGAACTTTCGGAGCTATTGATTATCAGTACCCGGTTTCAGTCCCCTTGCGGGGAAGTGGTGGTGAAAGTCCATACTTAGAGTCTAGATAGACATCTAATGTTTCAGTCCCCTTGCGGGGAAGTGGTGGTGAAAGAATAATCTCTTTTTGATTAGTCATTGATTTAGGAGTTTCAGTCCCCTTGCGGGGAAGTGGTGGTGAAAGCCCGCCTTTTATGCCGGGAGCCGACCTGATGGTTTCAGTCCCCTTGCGGGGAAGTGGTGGTGAAAGCTTTACTTTAACTAAAAGAGGGTAAAAAATGTACAAAGTGTTTCAGTCCCCTTGCGGGGAAGTGGTGGTGAAAGAAAGCCCGGACGAAATTATTACTGTATAGAGAGTTTCAGTCCCCTTGCGGGGAAGTGGTGGTGAAAGCTCTTATAATAACGGAGGAGTAATAATTTCTGGTTTCAGTCCCCTTGCGGGGAAGTGGTGGTGAAAGTTCCCATATACGGGGTGTTAGGAGAGCGCGAAATAGTGGTGTTTCAGTCCCCTTGCGGGGAAGTGGTGGTGAAAGTTTTTTTTCTAACAGTAGATCAAAATGAAAACTAGTTTCAGTCCCCTTGCGGGGAAGTGGTGGTGAAAGCTGCCTCGATCTCCTGCCGAACCTGGTTGTATAGCGCCCTCAGTTCAGTTTCAGTCCCCTTGCGGGGAAGTGGTGGTGAAAGTTGCAGCAGCTACTAGTGGCCTTATCGGTATTCATAAAGAGTTTCAGTCCCCTTGCGGGGAAGTGGTGGTGAAAGGGTTTATACCTATAGCTATAATCTCATCCACGAAAGTAAAGTTTCAGTCCCCTTGCGGGGAAGTGGTGGTGAAAGTTTTTAATTGCTTGATGTCTTTTTTGAAATCTTTCTCGTTTCAGTCCCCTTGCGGGGAAGTGGTGGTGAAAGCTCATATATTTTAAGCCCCTTCTTCTTCTGGATAAGCTCCTGGTTTCAGTCCCCTTGCGGGGAAGTGGTGGTGAAAGTGAATTAGAATCACTATTCACAGCTTTGATTCTAAAGTAATGTTTCAGTCCCCTTGCGGGGAAGTGGTGGTGAAAGTGGACGGGCGATCGCCATTTATCTATACCCCAAAAACCGCAAGTTTCAGTCCCCTTGCGGGGAAGTGGTGGTGAAAGATCAGTGCGGAATGCATATCCATGTGACTAATTTACTGTTTCAGTCCCCTTGCGGGGAAGTGGTGGTGAAAGTTTATCGGCTTTTTTTTAGCTCACCAACATCTACGGTAATGTTTCAGTCCCCTTGCGGGGAAGTGGTGGTGAAAGGGAAGACCTCCTCAAGCGACAGTTAGAAAACCTAACTTTGTTTCAGTCCCCTTGCGGGGAAGTGGTGGTGAAAGATAAAAAGGAACGCAATACCAATGCGGGCTATACGGCCGTTTCAGTCCCCTTGCGGGGAAGTGGTGGTGAAAGTTGACCAGCGCCCCCGCCAACCCCATCGCCGGCAGCACGTTTCAGTCCCCTTGCGGGGAAGTGGTGGTGAAAGCTTTAGTTCATTAAAATAATTGATAGCAGAGTTTAAAAGTTTCAGTCCCCTTGCGGGGAAGTGGTGGTGAAAGTCTTTTCTCACGATTGCGCTGCTGGAGTTCTGGGAATATTCGTTTCAGTCCCCTTGCGGGGAAGTGGTGGTGAAAGAATCAAAACTCTTTCTAACGAGTATACAGAACTTACTGTTTCAGTCCCCTTGCGGGGAAGTGGTGGTGAAAGTCTACATCCGGACATAGAATATTACGGAGTAGAGATCGTTTCAGTCCCCTTGCGGGGAAGTGGTGGTGAAAGTTCCGGCTGTTGGGTAATATATCCTGCTAAGGAGTGTTTCAGTCCCCTTGCGGGGAAGTGGTGGTGAAAGTCTAACTCAAAGGCGATCGCCCCTCGGCGGTTGCCTTGGTTTCAGTCCCCTTGCGGGGAAGTGGTGGTGAAAGTTTCTGCTATTATATACACGTTAAGTAGTTTTGAAGGTTTCAGTCCCCTTGCGGGGAAGTGGTGGTGAAAGGCTAAGATTCTGTCAGCGGGGAATCTCCTGCTACACGTGGTTTCAGTCCCCTTGCGGGGAAGTGGTGGTGAAAGAGATGAGGAAGAAGAATATTCTATATATGACTATTGTTTCAGTCCCCTTGCGGGGAAGTGGTGGTGAAAGGGCAGGATAGCCGGGTAGGTTTCAGCCAAGGCAGCGGAATGTTTCAGTCCCCTTGCGGGGAAGTGGTGGTGAAAGAATCAAAGAAGAGAAATCACACAAGAACAGCTAAGGTTTCAGTCCCCTTGCGGGGAAGTGGTGGTGAAAGAAAAGAGAGTATTATGCTTTGTCTCCAAAAGAGTTCATAGTAGGTTTCAGTCCCCTTGCGGGGAAGTGGTGGTGAAAGACTCTCTTCTCGAATTTATGACGTGCCTGGAGTATTCGAAAGCGTTTCAGTCCCCTTGCGGGGAAGTGGTGGTGAAAGCATAATTTCATCGGAAACAGGTACTACACCGAATACTGTACATGTTTCAGTCCCCTTGCGGGGAAGTGGTGGTGAAAGTAGGCTTTGGCGCAGACGACGCGCCGAAAATCCGCGTTTCAGTCCCCTTGCGGGGAAGTGGTGGTGAAAGAGTTTTCTAGCGAGCATAAAAAACTACTAGTAGAGTTTCAGTCCCCTTGCGGGGAAGTGGTGGTGAAAGTCTGCTTATCCTCCCAAAGTTTGTTCTAGCACACAAACTTTAAGTTTCAGTCCCCTTGCGGGGAAGTGGTGGTGAAAGAAGATATGGCACTATCTATTAAATATCAAAAAGTTTGTTTCAGTCCCCTTGCGGGGAAGTGGTGGTGAAAGTCTACTCCTTTCTGATCCGACTATAGGTTAGCACTTTAGGTTTCAGTCCCCTTGCGGGGAAGTGGTGGTGAAAGATGAAGCAGTATCTATGAGCTGCAGATATCCCACGGTAGAAGTTTCAGTCCCCTTGCGGGGAAGTGGTGGTGAAAGTCTTCTAATCTGATTAGTCTGAATTCTATTAGACCGAGTTTCAGTCCCCTTGCGGGGAAGTGGTGGTGAAAGACTGCACATATGTAATGAATCCGTTTCTACTTCGTTTCAGTCCCCTTGCGGGGAAGTGGTGGTGAAAGTAGCTAGGGGGATAGGGAAAGGCAAGCTTACTCTTACTTAGTTTCAGTCCCCTTGCGGGGAAGTGGTGGTGAAAGCAAAGACTAGTCCAAGAAATAGATAATTCTAAGTCTAGTATAGTTTCAGTCCCCTTGCGGGGAAGTGGTGGTGAAAGAATCAGTAACAATGATCTCCTTGCCATCTGGAAATAGGTTTCAGTCCCCTTGCGGGGAAGTGGTGGTGAAAGTTAAGGCTCTGCAAGCTCACTCAGATAAGTTTCTGCCCCTGGTTTGTTTCAGTCCCCTTGCGGGGAAGTGGTGGTGAAAGATTTAGAGTTAGAAAATCAGCAGTTAAATATAGACTTGCGTTTCAGTCCCCTTGCGGGGAAGTGGTGGTGAAAGTTGCCTGGGTTTAAATGTGCCGGGCAATATTTCCTAGCAAAAGCTAGTTTCAGTCCCCTTGCGGGGAAGTGGTGGTGAAAGAGTGCCGTCTGAAACCTGCTCCCAGCAATGGCTCGTGAGCGGAAATCGACGGTGGTCATTTTTGGGGTTCAAAAACGACTTTTCTCTCTTAAGACCCTGAATTTTTAGCGCCTGAGATGCCCACTGAATAAGGCATCGACGCTGGTCAACGAAGTTATGCGGCTTTCAAGGATCGGTGGAGATTGGACGATGCCCTCTTGAACTCCATTAACCCGGATTGGTTTCTAAAAGTCAAGCGCTAGAGGATAAAGAAAAAAGAAAGCAGCAAAAAGAGCGATCGCTGATGAATGACTCATCTGGCGATCGCCCTAGATTGTGTCGGAGCGTCCTGAGTTAAAGCAGATTGGCTCTGAAGGTATTAGATGATGTAGGCTCGGGGCGGCGGTTCTGGTGGAGAACTGCCAATCGTCAGGGCTTTGGGCAGGCTGTCGGCGGCAATCCAGTAGAACCGCACATTGTCTTCAGCGGGTTTGACCTGTCGTTTGACTTTTTCGTGGAGCTTCTTCATGTCTGCCAGGGAAATGAAGCACTCAAATACGCTGTATTGCACCCTCCGTCCGTGACCTTCCAAAAAAGTGGCCAGCTTTTGGCGGCGCTTGTCGTCGGGGATGTCGTAGACCACTAGGACTAGCATGATCAGACCTTTGATTTTGGATTGGCGACTTTGGATTTTTGATTGACGACCGGAATTGAAAGCTGGGTTTTAGATCAGGTGGCTCGGATGAAAGGGAGGTAGGGCTGGGAGTTTTGCAGACAGCGCTTGTATTGCTGCACCTGGAGCTGGATGGCTCGACGATAGGAGACAGGCTGCTGCACTGCGGGATGGGCAATTTCTTCCGAAATGCGCTCCTCAAAATGTTTGAGAAAGACTCGGCGAGCGGTGGGGTTTAGATAAATTCCACCTTCGGCGTTGGGGAAGGTGAAATCGGTGGGGCGCAGAATTTTTTTGTTAATCAGCACCATTACCAGGCTATCGACAATGGGCGATCGCCATTCTTCCATCAGGTCAAACGCAAGGTGTGGCTCCTTGCGATCGGAGCGGTGCAGATTGCCCAGGTAGGGATTTAGCCCTTCGGCCAGGATGAGGCTGAGGACGTTGTTAAACAGCAGCGTGTAGCCAAAGCTGAGCAAGCTGTTAACGGGATCTTTGGGCGGGCGGCGGTTGCGCTCTGTCAGGCTAAAGCCGGGGTTGGTGATGAGCTGCCCCAAGGCGGTGAAATAGAGCCGGGCCGACGCGCCTTCATGCCCGCGCATGACATCCAAATCGACCGTTTTGGGGAGGGCGGCGATGTGCTGATCGATGCGATGAATTTTGGCGCGGAGTCCGTCTACCTTGCGCTTGCGATTTAGCCGCAGCAGCAGATGGCGCGAGTTGGTCAGCTTGCCATGCAGGATTTGCTGCGCCATTTTGACCTGAAAGCCAGGATCATGCCGCCGCCCAAACTGGGCCGCCTCGGTCGGCAGGTCGCAAAACTCGCTGCTCCAGAGGTGTCCTTTATAGTCTCCGGCGCGGCTCATAAACACGACGGGAATCTGATGCTCCAAACATTCCGACAGGGCGCTGGTGCTAATTTGCACATTGCCCAGCACCAAAATGCGCCCGACTTCTTTAATGGGAATTTCCAGTATGGGCGGCGGCGCGGTGGTTTTAGATTGGGGATTTTGGGTTTTGGATTTTGGGGTTGGGGGTTGGGACGGGGGCGATTGTGCTGTGATGCTCTCGTTTTCCTCGGTTTCAAACCGGCCGCCCTCGATGACAAAGCGCCCGTGGTCTTTGCGGAGCATCGTGCCTTGGCGAACCAGATACAGCGTAGACATGCCATTCCTCCAAGTCCATTCTTTAGATTCGATTTGCACCGGCTTTTCGTCGCGCACCCGATAGCCCATGACGACATACAGCGGCGGCGGAATCGGCTGCTCTGAGGTTTGGACGGCTGCCAAAAGCGCCTGCTGCATTTGGGTCGCCTGGGGCGGCGGGTCGCTGTAGTGGAGAATCGGCGAGCGCGCTGGATCAGCGGCTTTTTGGGCGATCGCGGCTTCTTCCGTCTGCCGCTGCCGCTTGCTTTTGGGCTGGTCTGGCACGATGAGCGATCGCACGAAGGTATGTCCTAAAAACCGGAAGCCGTCGTTGAAGTGGGTGACGCGGGTTTTGTCGGGATGCAGTTCCAGCCCCATCGTGTCGAGCAACTCTTCTACCAAGTCGTGGGCTTTTTCGATCCGCGCTTTGGACTTAGCCAAAATGACAAAATCATCGGCATAGCGCACCAGCTTGAGTCCGGCCGCCTCAATGGCTTCATCAAAATTATCGAAATACACATTGGCCAAAATGGGCGAAATCACCGCGCCCTGGGGCACGCCTTTATTCGGCAAGATCAGCCCCGACGCGGTAGACACGCCGCTGCCGATCCACCGCTCCACCAAGTGCCCGATCGCCGGATCATGCACCCGCTCTTGCAGCTCATCAAACAGGCGACCGTGCTGAATATTGTCAAAATATTTCACCACGTCGGCATCCAGCACCCAGTCATAGCCCCGTTGTCGCCACTGGTCGATTTGCTGCACGGCGCTTTTGTAGGAGCGGCCGGGGCGATAGGCAAAGCTGCTGTTTTCAAACTGGGGTTCGAGGATGGGATGCAGCAGGTTGAGCAGGGCTTGTTGCACGATGCGATCGCGCACCGTGGGCACGGCCAGCCCGCGCCACTCGGTTTTGGGTGGTTCCCCCGGTTTTAGCTTGGGCTTCTTGGGAATGTGGAGCGATCGCAGCGGCATCGGCTGGTAGGTGCCCGTTTCGATTTGGCGGCGCAGCGTGGTCAGCTTGCGATCGGCATCCTGCTCAAAGGCTTCAACCGTTTCGCCATCCACCCCCGCACAGCCCCGGTTTCGCCGCACCTTGAGCCAGGTCTGCTCAAAGTTTTCTGCCGACAGAAACCGTTGCCAATCCAGTTTGGGCCAATTCAGCGTGGGCCGATCCAGCATGGTGATATCTCCTGAAAGGAAAGAAAAGCTAAAGGTTGCGAGGCAAAACCAGAGCCAGCGATTAGATTTAAGGCTTATGCACTTGAGTCCGATCCCCCCTAGCCCCCCTTAAAAAGGGGGGAACCGAGCCGCCCTCCGGAAGTCCCCCTTTTTAAGGGGGATTTAGGGGGATCTGCTCAAAGTCTCCTGGAGCCTATAAGCCCGATCCCCCCTAGCCCCCCTTAAAAAGGGGGGAACCGACCTGCTCAGCTTTGGCAACTGGTCTGGTTCATGGTTTCAGTTCCTATCTTCAACGGGCTTGGAAGACCCCTCTTCCAAGTGGGTGTAAAACAGTTAGGTATAGACCCGGTATCGACATTGGACATTGAGGTTTGCCCTGCACTCTGCGAAACAACTATGCGAAACACGCTGACTGAAGCCATCACCCAAGCCATCAAGGTTGTGTTTAATGCAGAGACGATTTTGCCGTTTTTTGTGGGGTCGGTTTGCTTAGGAATCTTTGGCAGTGCGGTGTACGACCTGCTCCAGTCGTGGCTGGGTGATGATGCAGTGGCGCTCGTTCGCATTGCGCTGATTTCGCTGCTGATTTTGGTGGGGGCGATCGCCGCCGTGTCGTGGCTGATTTCCCGCCAGATCGCCCTATTACCAACCGACATTCCTTTTGAAGTGCAGCAAAAAAATCTAGATCGAAAGTATCGTGGATTGGTTTTGCTGGTGAGTAATCCAGAAGCCTGCGAAACGGCCATTCGCTTCCATCTGCCCACGCTCAAACGCTGCTGGTTGGTCTGCTCTCGCGAGAGTTTGGAAAAGGCGCGAGAGTTACGTCGCAAATTTCCGAATGTATGTGTGGATGCTCCAATTGTGGTGAACGATATCTACGATCCGCTGCAATTTTACAGATGTGTGAATGAGATTTATCTCACTCGCCTACCCAAGGATCTGCCTGAGCGAGACGTGATTGCAGACTATACGGGCATGACGGCCCACGCCTCTGTGGGCACGGTGCTGGCCTGCATCAACACGGTTCGCCCGCTGCAATATACCCCCGCCCGGACTGATCCAAAAACTGGCAGAGTCATCGGTTCTCTCGATCCGATCCGCGTGACGTTGGGGATGCAGAATGGGAGGCGATCGCATCGGGGCGATCGGCAAAAGGCAAGCTAACTCAGGTGCGCCATCTGCCGTCAGTTTGGGGTGATGCTTTAGATTCTAGTGTTCGGTTTTCTATCTTTTTCATCTTTGAGCAAGCGCTATGTTTCTTGTCCTTCTGGAAACGTCTGGCAACCAGGGCTATATCTTTTCGACCAACAAGCTGCGTGAAAACGTGGGCGCATCAGAGCTGACCTTTCGCGCTGGCACAAAATGGGTGCTAGATGCCGTGGCTGAAAACGGTGGTCATTCTCATTTGAGAGTTTGGAATAAGAATTCACAAGGTGAAGCAGAAGTCCGGGAAAATGAAATTCGAGACAAGCTAATAGATCCAAAGTGGAATCCGCCGCTGGAGTCAACGCTAGACATTGATGCTGAAATCATTCTGGCGACTTCTGGCAAAGCGCTGATCATCACTCGTGATCAGGAAAAAGCAAGAAAAATCATTCAAGCCGTCACGCTAAAGGCACTAGAAGAAGCACCCGGATTGGATATCTTTGGTGTGTTTGAGGAATTTGACTGGGAACGGGATAACCTATCGGATGTAAACGAGCAGGTGCATCATAAATTTGCAGAAGCGCGATCGCACAATCCCACCCATCATCTCCGCTTTTTGCGGCTACCCGTGGTCGATCAATGCGCCACCAGCGGATTGCCTGCCAACGAAGTAGATCCGAAAGCGGCTGGGGGAAAGGCTGTGCTGCGATCGCGCGTCTCAGTGGCAAAACGCAAGAATTACGACAGTAATACTCAGCGCATTCAAGAACTGTTAGATCGAAATCAGATTCCTCAAAGCTTTGCGAAGAGCATTAAAGCCCTAGACGACGAGGACGAACAGCAAAGCAAACAGGGTTCCTGGCGAGCCGTGATTCATGCCGATGGCAACGGACTGGGCGAAATTTTCCTCAAGTTTGGCACGCACCTGACTAAGCTGGGGAAGATGACGGGTGATATTAGCCAAAATAATCGCACTTATGTTGACGCATTGCGCCGCTTTTCCCTGGCGCTGGATGTTTGCACTGAGCAGGCGTTTATCATAGCACTGCAATCATTTGGCACGGGGCTTGAGAAGTTGCCAATTGTGCCGCTGGTGTTGGGCGGCGACGACCTGACGGTGATTTGCGATGGCAAAGCGGCGCTGCGGTTTACGCAGCAGTTTCTTCTCGCGTTTGAAGCCGAAACGCAAAAAGTTGATGAGCAGCACTATGACGGTATTCTTCCTGAAATTGCTAAAGCAGCGCTGGGCGTGAATCGTCTCTCGTCCTGTGCAGGCGTAGCGATTATCAAGCCCCATTTTCCCTTTTCGGTTGCCTACGAGCTTTCGGAATCCCTCATGCAATCGGCAAAAGCGGTGAAGCGAAAGCTGACCCATGTGTTGCCTAATGAAACAAAAGCTGTTCCCTATCCCTGCTCTGCGCTAGATTTCCATGTGCTGTATGACACAAGCGGCGTGAACTTAAAACAGATCCGCGATCGCCTTAGACCCACATCCAATACTCAGCTTTACATCGCGCCTTACATTGTCACTCCAGTTAAAGATCTGTTGGTCAAAGACGAGATGGCGCAATGGGCAGAGCCGCATCAATGGGAACACCTAGTGCGTCGAGTTGAAGCGCTAAATGCAAAGGATGAAGACGGGCGGCGCAAACTGCCGAATAGCCAGATGCACAGTCTGCGGAATGCGCTGCCGCAAGGTGTAGAACTGGCAGATGCCCAGTATCGGCTGATTCGCGATCGCTATATTGATTCACACGCAGATGTACAAAATGAGGATGCTGTCGAGAAGGGCGATCGCCCCCTTTTCGACATTCAAGCGCTGGAAGGAGATCAGGGATCTTTATTCACAATAGTTACCGATCCTGACACAGGAAACTCACTCAAAATGACTGGCTTACTGGACGCGCTGGATGCGGCTGATTTCTTATCCGCTGACCTCTCTGCGAACCCAACTTTTCAACGCGCTGCTGACCAGGAGGATGGGTAAATGAAATTTCAACTCACCATTACGATGCAGAGCGATTGGCATGTGGGCGCTGGCGCTGGCAGACGAGGCGACATCGATCGGCTGATTCAGCGCGACACCGACGGCTTACCTTACTTGCCTGCAAAAACGCTTACGGGCATTTGGCGAGATGCCTGCGAACTCATTGCCGATGGGCTGGATAGCGCTGGGCTCTCTGAGGATGCATCCACATCCTGGAACCAGTGGGTCGATTTCTTATTTGGAGATCAGCCTGCGATCGCCAACGCTGCACTTTCAACTGCGCCCCAGCCCGCCGCTCTTTCCATCCGAGCCGCCCACTTGCCAAAATCCCTGAGAAATTTGCTGAAGCATCGGGCCAAAGCCTCCAATCCTGCACATCAAGCCTTGCAAAGTGCGTTTACCTTTATCAAACCCGGAATCAGCATTGATGACAGAGGATGTGCGAAGGAAGATTTTCTGCGCTTTGAAGAAATGGCGCGGATTGGCACGGTGCTGACGGCAGATTGTGAATTGCTGGCAGCGTTGAATCCAGAACAGCAGCAAGCAGCTTGTACTCTGTTGGCAGCAGGTGCAACGGTGGTGGAACGGCTCGGCGGCAAGCGGCGGCGCGGCGCAGGGCGCTGTGAGTTCAAGATTGATTGGCCTGAGGAGGTTGGAATTCAGCAAGCGGTGTGGGACATTCTGGCGCGAGATGCACCTGAACTTCCCGAAGCTTCAGAAGATAGCTCAGATGGCTCAGAAGATATTTCAGAAAAGACGAATTCTCTGGAAATTCGCAGTGATCAATCTGGGTGGCAGCGAATCACGATCGCCCTAGAAGCCCTAACGCCTCTGGTCATCCCCGCCCGCGCGATTGGCAACGTGGTCGAAACGCTGGACTACATTCCCGGCACGAATTTGCTGCGGCTGGTGCTGCAACAGGTGCGATCGCTCGGCGTGGATCTGGGCGATGCGGTGGCGCGGGGCGATCTGCTGGTGACAAATGCCACGATTGCGATCGCCGACCAGCCAGGACAGCCGATTCCCGCTTGCCTGTTTTATGAAAAATCGGGCGGCGGCCTGTCCAAAGGGGGCACAGTCTACAACCGTTTCTGTGAACCGGAGCAAGGCTCTCAGCTTAAGGGCTATCGCCAAGGCTACATCGAGTTCACAAAGCGCTTGGAAACGCTCCCCGAATACAAAACAGTCGATACGCTCGTTGGCACACACAACACGATTGAAGACCGATACCAGCGCCCTACCAGTGAGGTCGGCGGGGTCTATAGCTATGAGGCGATCGCCCCTGGAACCTGCTTCTGGGCTGAGCTACGGATGCGACAGTCTGTTTATGATGCACTGTGTCAAAAACAGGCTGACTGGCACGAGAAATTGCAGGGACATCACCGCATTGGACAATCTAAAAAAGATGACTATGGAGCCGTTGACATCACTGTAAAGATCATTCAACCGGAACGCAAAACAGATACCCTAACGGAGGATTCAAAACCGACAGAGAAACTTTGGGTGTGGCTGCTTTCAGATATGCTTCTGCGGAATGAGTCGCTGCGGCCGACGGCATCGGTCGAAGACTTTCGGCAAGCACTCCAGCAGACACTCAGCGCTAACCAGCAGACGCTCAACGCTGGGGGAGATGAATCACCTATTCAGCTAGAACTCTCTACTCCTGGTGAGGGGTTAATTTCCGCCATGCTGCGATCGCACCGGGTCGAGTCCTGGCAGACGTGGTGGAATTTGCCTCGTCCCTCTCTGGTGGGCATTGCGGCAGGAAGCTGCATGGTCTTTGAGGTTACTGGAACGCTCGATCCCCAGCGCCTCAGACAACTTGAGCTATCGGGCATAGGCGAACGAACCGCCGAAGGCTACGGACAGCTTTGCTTTAACCATCCATTGCTCAGCGAACCATTTGATAATGAGAGACCAAACCGCAAAACAGAGGAAGACTCGGAATCTCAAGAAGCTGAGCTAGATACACCGCCGCCATTGCTTAGTGCGTCTAACCGCAATTCTGACGTTTTTGACTACGCCCGTTTGATCGAGAAAGCTGCTTGGCGCGAAGCCATTCGCAGGGCTGCTTTGTTTTTAGCCAGTGAGGGCGATCGCCGCAGAGAGATTCTGGGCATTTGGATTGAAAACAAGCAGGGCAAAATTACCAGCCATCCCAGCATGAGCCAGCTCGGTGGTTTGCGCTCAGTCCTCTCTCAACTGAAGTTCAATCAAAAAGAGCCAGTTTTGTCCTGGATCGAAAACATTCGAGAGAAACGCTCTAACAAATGGGAGAAAACAAAAGATGGACTGGGCAAGATCGAGCGTCTGATCCATGAAGAGACACAGATTTGGCAATGGATTAGCACTGCACTTTGTCATGCTGATCCGAATCAAAACAGCCTCAACTATCCCTCTCTTCAGGAACTCACTCTAACCCAAACGGGCGAATCAGATTTGAAGCAAGAGCTTTGGGCAGAAGCAGTTCAAGTTGTCATTGATGCCTGCATTCGTGCTCATAAGCGAGAGCTAGAGGAGCTAGAGAAAAAGCAGGAGCAAGCAGTCGTTGCAGCAGGAGCAAATCATGGCGCGTAAGATAGAGGCTCGATACATCATCACAGGGGTATTAACCGCCGAAAGTCCTCTGCACATTGGCGGGGTAAACAATGACCCAATGGTTGATTTAACGCTGGCAGTCAACGGAGCCGGAGACTACTACATTCCCGGCACTAGCCTTGCCGGGGCGCTGCGCGGCTGGATGGAGGAACTGGAAGAAGGCTCCCAAATCATTTCCACGCTCTGGGGTCCGCGCCTGGGACAAACCGGCAGAACGCAGAGCGATGACGGCGCAAGCTGGGTGCTTGTAGAAGATGCCGTGATTCAGGGCGACGTGCAAACCGAACTGCGTGATGGGGTGGGAATCGATCGCTTTGGCGGCAGCGCCGCAGAATATATCAAGTTCGATCGCGCGATTTTGCCAAAAGGCAGCAAGCTAGATTTGCACATTACGTTAGATCGGGTCTCAGAGTCAAAGTTGGCGCTGAATGATGCTGAATGGAAAGCAGCCTGTGAAGCATGGTCGGGGCTATTGCAAGCACTGCAAGATGGCGAACTGAGCCTGGGCGCTGCCAAAACGCGGGGACTGGGAACCGTAAAGTTAGAAAAGTTGGAAGTCAAAGAGCAACTGTTCAATTCTCGTGCAGGCATTCTTGCGCTGCTCAAAGGGGAGTCTGGCAACTCGTCGATTTTTAATCTGGAGGCAGACACACCGCGAAAGGCGCGTCCTGCTCTAACAGTCACCATTGACTGGGCTCCCATTTCGCCCCTAATGGTGAAGGCAGAGCGCGAAGGCATCGCAGTCGATATGCTGCCTTTGGTGAGCAGCATTGGCGACCGAGTTGCGTTTGTGCTGCCGGGAAGCGCCATCAAAGGGGCGCTGCGAACCCAGGCAGAGCGCATCGTTCGCACGGTTTGCCCTGCGTTCAATCATGCCGCAGCAACAAAGCCAGCCGATTCCAAAAAAGCATTTTTGCAACAGATCGAGGTTCCACTGGTTGAAAACCTGTTCGGCAAGGCTGCCAAAACTGAGGATCAGCAGCAGAAAGTAGGTATGGGTGCTTTGACAGTCGCCGATTGCTACGCTGACCATTCCATCTCAGTAGAAAAGTGGGAAAAAGTGCAAACTGCAAAGGAATCCTCTGATTTGCTGCAAGCGCTGCAAGACGCGAAGTTACACGATGTACAGCAGGCATTTCACGTTGCGATCGATCGCTGGACAGGCGGCGCAGCGGATCAGTTTCTCTACAGCACGCTGGAGCCGATGGGCGTGCAGTGGCAGCCGATCGCTCTCCGGCTCAACTTATCTCGCCTGCCAGGAGCGGACTTGCAAAAACAAGGAGTCGCGCTGCTGCTGCTGGTGTTGCGAGATCTGATTCAGGGACGCATTCCCCTGGGGTATGGCGTGAATCGAGGCATGGGGGCGATCGCCATCAAATCTATCTCGTTTTCAGCCAGCGGCGCGAACTTACCTGACGAAATCCAAGCCCTTCACGATATCACGCTAAAGGTTGAACCAGAGCAATCGCAGACTTATCTTACTGCCCAGCATCTCGCTCAGATTAGCAGCCTTGGAGGTTTGAACGATGCCTGGAAAGCCTGGATCGAATCAACAATTCCTCAGGAGGTTGCATCATGAGCGAGGCAGTCGCTACCAAAACGAAACTGTATAGACAATCGAAGATGGACATCTCTTTGGAAGACGCGCTGAACCAGGTTAAAGACCTGATGTCGGGGGCGATCGCACTACTTTACAGCCCCCAGGCTTGCAGTTTCGGCAGATTCGAGTCAAATGGACAAGTCACCATTTGCTGTAATAGTAAACAAGGCAATAGTAAACAAGACTGGCAAGAGCAGACCCTGGATCTGTCCTCAGTGTTTGAAGCCAGAGTGTTTAATGAACGGGCTGAACTGCGCTGGCTCAGCATTCCCGGCAGCAAAGGAAAAGCCGTGCTGATCTCGGAAACAAATTTGGAGAAAAAATTTGCAGATGACACTAATGAGTTGAACTATCTCAAAGCTGTTGAACAGAAGTATTTGCTTTGGGGTGAACCCCTGAACAAGGTGAAGCAGCCTGCACCAGCCAACTGGAGTATTTTATCTGCCGCTCGAATTGGGGCAATGCCCGTTCCGATTTCACCAGGCTCTAACAACCAAACCGTTGTTGAGCTTCATAGCCGTGAGTATCTGGGCGAGATTGAACCATACGGCAATGTTGCAGTGCAAGAAGAACGCTTGATGAAGTTAACCTGGATCTCCACGAAGAAGGTAAATACCAATGACAAATAATAAACCGACACAAATCCAACGCCCCAATCATCCCCAGCGCCCCAACCCCTCTAACGCCGGAAATCAGACTAAAAAACAGTCTCCGCCTCTCAAAAAGCAGAATCAGCCTCAGAAAAAACAAGGATCTCAGAATTCTGACTCACGCCAGGTTTTCCATAATCCGTACAACTTTGTTCCTGCGACTCCCCGGCAGAATATTAAGGGCGAGTTGGGCGATCGCGCTCCTCATGGACATGGCAAGTACTTGCATGGCCAGTACTTGGATGATCTCTGGAGCGGGCGAATTCGCGTCAACCTGACAACAGTTACACCACTTCTCATTCCGGATGCTGCTCAAGCAGAGAAATGGCAAAACAGTGAACACAAAACCTATCCTATCCGACTAATTAACGGAAGACCTTACCTCTCACCTACTTCTATAAAAGGCTCACTTCGATCCGCCTATGAAGTTATAACCAACTCAAGACTATCAATCTTTCAGAAGCATAACGACCATCTAGCTTATCGAATGGAGCCAACACCCAGAATTTTCCCAGCAATAGTAACTGAGGATAAACGCAGCGGCAAGCTGGTTCTTCGGTTGATGCAAGCTGCAAAAATCCTTTGCTACAAGAAATATGAAGAAACTGAAGAGGCTCCCATTGATAAGGGCGCTTCAGAAATTATTCGCGAGAATAATTATCCCGAAAATCGACTACCAAAGCACACTGAGAAAATTTGGTTTCAGCTTAACAGAAATAGCTTTAAGGTGATTCGTTTCCGATTCGACGAACCCGAAGAATCTGAAAAAGGCTGGCAGAAAGGTTGGGCCTGTATCACTGGCCCAAACTGTAACGAGAAGCGCTATGAGCGTGTTTTCTTTGAGCGCAGTCCTGACAACCAGAAAAGCTACGAAATCACAGAACAGGAGGTTACTGCCTGGGAGAAACTCATTAAAGACTATCAAGACCTTCATGAAGAAGATTTGAAAGAACGCAAGAAAGAAGACTCACCCAAAGATTCCTGCAGTGCTTATTTAGGTCATGAACCAGGGCAAACTGGCTGGTCTAAGCATGTCTATACCAAAAGCATAGCCGAGTTGAAACGCAACACATTCTGCTATGCACAAATTCAGAATGATAAAATTACGGCTTTGCTACCAGTGATGGTTTCTCGTCAACTTTTCAAAACAGTTCCAGAAGCACTTCTAGAAGAGTCGTTAAAGCCTAGCGAGAAGATGGATATACTTTCGCCCGCCGATCGCGTCTTTGGTTGGGTGAATCAGAAGGGCAAAGGGGCTTATAAAGGTCAGTTGCGGCTTCATTCGGTGAAGTGTTTGTCAACGGATGCAATTCAAAAGTTCACGAAAAATCCAGCGAATAACCCTGGATTACCGCTGACGATTCTGGGCCAGCCAAAGCCCCAGCAGTCGCGGTTCTACGTTGCCAAGAATAAACAAGGTGATGCTTTAGATAAGGGCATATCTAAACAAGACGGATACGCATCCGCCAAACAAGGTTTGCGGGGGCGGAAGGTGTATCCTCATCACAAGGCGATCGCCAAAAATGCCGACTATTGGGACGACCCCATGCGCGATCGCACTGAGCAATCTGTCAATGGCTACTATCAAGAATATCGCCGCCCGAAAAAAGACGGTGCTGAGCAGCGCGACAGCCAAAACCGCTCGATCCAAGCCTGGGTCAAGCAAAACACTCAATTTCAGTTTGACATTGACATTACAAATCTATCGCCCGTGGAGTTGGGCGCGTTGCTCTGGCTGCTGGAGTTGCCAGATGACCATTACCACCGACTGGGGGGCGGCAAGCCCCTCGGCTTTGGCAGTGTGCAGCTAAAGATTGATTGGAGCCAAACCGATCTGCGATTAGGACAAGCTTGGAAGCAATATTATGAATCGCTGCTGCCGATCGATCCACCCGATCCAGGGCAAGCAACGGAATGTGTCGATGCGTTTAAGCAGGCCGTTGCGCTTGCTTACTCACCGAAAAAGAACACAGAGGACTTTGAAGAAGTTCTGTTTATTAAAGCCTTTAAGCAGGCTGCAAAAGGGCTGGACGGGCCGGTTCACTATCCCAGAATGAAACCACAGCCAGACCCAGACGGCGAAAACTACAAATGGTTTACCGAAAACGAGAAAAGCAAAAAGCGATCGCTCCCACCGCTCTGGAACGAAATAGGTTTGCCCTATTGGGAATAACACGCTGGATTCACAATCCAAAATCGCCAATCTAAAATCCAAAATCGATTCACGTCTATGGAATCTTCGTTTGACTATCCGCCGACAGTAGATCTGTTGGATTATCTGGTGCCCGGTGTGCTGGGGCAAAAGGGCAATCTGCTCAAGGCAGTGCGGCTGTGGGCGATCTTGCGATCGCTCTATAGCGAGAAACCCATGCTGCTCTCTACGGATGCAGAGGGTTCCTTTAGCAATGCTCAATGGCGCGACGCTTTTTTGCAACCCGATAATCAGCAAAAAACCCTCAAACAATGGCTTTTTCAACATCAGCCTGCGATTGATGAGACACACTGGCGGCAGGCATTTGTGAATCGCTATGGCATTGAGCGCGATCGCCTCTCTGTACTGTTGGGAGATTCGCCAGCGGATGAAGAGCCGATTCCGTTTCAAGTCGATCACCGCACCTTGCGAAACGACTTTGCCACGCTGGAAAAACTGGGCTGGCTCAAGGCTAGCGGCACAGGCAGCCAGCGGCGCTACTACAAGGTGAGCGTCTTGCCGACCTTGCCCTGGATTGCTGCGATCGCTGCCGAATCTGCGGACGAGCCAGCGTTGATCCATTTCATCCCGAATGATTTGGCTAACGTCGTTGAGCATTTTCCTCAGCCCATCAACGGCATCCAGCGGTTTATCCTGGATACGGAATACATTATTTCTCAGGCTGTGTCTCGCCAAGTGGAGCAATTACTCCAAACCTTAAAGGAGGGCTGGCAGCAGACTCCCGTGCCTCCCGTGCGGCTGGTCTATCGCAGCATTCGCTACTACGAGGCAGAGTTTAGCATCCTAACGTATCCCGTTTGCATTTATTACTTTCAGCGTGCGCCATACCTGTTTGCCTTTGGTCAAACGCCGCAGCATTTAGATGATGGTAAACCGGAGCATTTGAGCTGGTATGACTATCGACTCGATCGAATTTTGTCTCTCCAGCTTTTGAGTTGGAACGATCCATCCCTGCCTGCCGAATGGCAGTTCAAAACTTCACAGGGGAAGTCCTGGGCACAGTCCTTGGCACAGTCAGTAGCATCAGCCCCAGGCTTACCCAAGCGATTTGCTGAGAAAACACCGGAATTTGTGCAGCAGGAGGTCGCCTTGGCCATGGGTGTCGAAATTCATCGCCCGATCGCCCCTTTATTACTCAGATTCGAGCGCTATTTCTACGGCAACTACATTGCCAACACCGAACGCGCCAAGCTGTTTACTGAAATGGGCTTTGCCCAGGCAGAAAAGCGCTTTCGGGCTGATCCAGAGATTAGCAGGCAGGGCTTATCGCTAACCAAGCTGTTTGGCGATCGCCCCCGCCACAAGAGCAGCGTCTTTTGCAGCGCCCAACATCGCCTCGGCGACAACAACGTCGTCATGCGGTTGCGGGCGTGGGGGCCTAATGTAGAAGTCTTGCTGCCGCTGAGCTTGCGCCAGCGAATGACAGACGATATGCAAGAAACCTGGAGGCTGTATGAAAGCGACCTGAACGAATAAAGAGACTCCATTAAGTTGGGCGTTTCTCGTGAAATGCGCCCGCAGAAAAACCCAAAAACTTCTCGCAAGTGCGAAGTCCTGTCCCTATCATCATCCGCATTGGGGAGGCGCAATCAAGAACAATGATTCCTGAAACTCAAACCCAATCCCGACCTCTTAGCCCTCGCTTTGCACACGCCTTGACCTATGCCTTTCACCTGCATCAACATCAATTGCGGAAAGGCAGCAGCGTCCCCTATATCAGCCATCTGATGAGTGTTGCTGCGCTGGTTCTAGAGGATGGCGGGAATGAAGACGCTGCGATCGCCGCGCTGCTTCATGACGCAATCGAGGATCAGGGCGGGAATGCCACTCGGAATGAGATTCGGAAGCAGTTTGGTGATGCCGTGCTACGCATTGTGGATGCCTGTACGGAATCGGACGAAACGCCAAAACCATCCTGGAAAGAACGAAAACTTCGGGCGATCGCCCAACTCCAGCAAGCCGAACCCGCCATTCAGCGCGTGATCCTTGCCGACAAGCTGCACAACCTGCGCTGTATTTGGGCAGACTGGCAGCGTCAGGGCGATCGCGTGTGGCAGCGTTTCAATGCTAGCCCTGCTGATATTCTGTGGTTTTATCGGGCTTGCCTGGATGCCGTGGGCGATCGCTTTTCTAGCCCGATGCTGATAGAACTCCGCACGCTGCTTACAAACCTGGAAAATTCTTTAGACAATCTCAGAGGGTGTTTGAAAAGTATCGCCTGTAATGTTAAGCACTCAGAGATCCCCCCCAGCCCCCCTTAAAAAGGGGGGAAACCGCCTTAAAGTCCCCCTTTTTAAGGGGGATTTAGGGGGATCTTGCACGCTTTGCTACAAACAGTAGGGCTTTTCAAACATCCTCTCACCTCAAACGTAAACCCTCATGGCAAAACCCGTCTTCACAATCACTGATCACCCCCATGAGAATGGGCTAGTCCTTCGCTTGGTGGAGTTTGAAATTCCCACTGGAGTAACGACACCAGAGCAATTTGCAGAAGCTGTGCGAGAGATTGAACCAGCACTCGTGGGTTCATCGCCAATTTTGATCAACGGCCGCGGCCCGGTGTGGGGATACGGCATGATTTTTCATGCAGCGCACCCCAGTCCGGCGATCGCCACCTACGACCCCCGCCTGGGTTATGTCATTGTGCAAACGCATGATGAACGCTTTCAAGTCGGCAAGACCATCAGCCTCTAATCTCTAGCCTCTAATCTCTAGCCTCTAATCTCCCAAACCTCTCATCTCCAAACCTCTGAATCTCTAATTGTGTGCCCCTATCTACCATGACGACTCCCCATAGCCCCCTGTCTCAACCCTCTTCTGCAACTGATCCCCGTGTCCACTATCACGGTCGAGTGATTGCCGTAGGCGGGCCGCCGCATTCAGGAAAATCAGTCTTTTTGGCAGAACTGTATCGACAGTTGTTGCAGCGACAGCCGTCGGGTGTGTTTTTGCACCGCGCCTGTCCCGATGGAGAGGGCATGTGGTCCAATGAAGCCGATCCATCAGTAGTGCAGCAAATCCGCAAAAAAGCTGCCTTTTCGGAAGAGTTTGTTGGCTCGACGCTGCACATGATCGAGCAATTGGGAAGAAACTCTCAGTTGTCTCTGATTTTGCTCGATTTGGGTGGCAAGCGCACGGCTGAGAACGCCGAAATCTTGCGGCGATCCACTCATTGCCTTGTGCTGTCAGCAGATGAGGAAGAGGCGATGCGCTGGCATGTTTTTGCGGCTGATGAGGGATGTCCGGTATTGGCTAGCTTTCAGTCGCGCCTGGTGCGATCGCCCGACCATCAGATCGACCCGACCGCCCGCTCCACCATCCAGATCGATCGCCCCATTCCCCAGGGCACACTGGTCAACCTCTGCCGCGAACTGGGAGCCGATTGTTATCAAGCGGCGATCGCCCAATTTGCCGACTGGCTGCTGGCCCAACCGTGTTAGCGTCCAACACCGACGCTTACTCAATTCGATAGCGAATCAGTTGGCGAACCTGCTCAGGCGGCAGGCTTAGCTCTTGGGCGATGGCCCGCTCCACCGTGGCATAATCTGTGAGCGGATATTCAAACTCCAGCGCCTGCAACGTCGAACCGCGCACCTGGACGGCCACCTCAGACGTGCCCTCGCGCCGGTCGATTTCCACATCAATCGAAACCACCGTCAGCCGCAGCGTTAGCTCCACCTGCTGCGGATTGGGCAGAATGATTTGGTCTGGCAGGCGATAGGATTGCCCCAAAACGCGCTGATTGAGCCAGCCTGTTCCCAGCCAGAAGAGCGCACCGACGGCAGGTAGCGCCAAGAGAAGCAGGGCCGGCCTCAGGCGCGAGGGGAGCGGCGGGCTGTTGGCGGGCGATCGCAGGGGTGACGAACTCCCCGGCTTTTGGGCAGTCTGCCCGTCCTGAGCGGATAGAATTCGGCCTTGGGAGAACCGGGCACGCAGCCAGCGAAATGGAGTCATAGCAGGTAGAATTTGAAACCTGGAGGCAGCCGCAGAACGAGCTTCCTGAGCAGAGCAGGGTTATGAAGATTCTATTGGCCGAAGATGATCCGATTCAACTGGAGCCGCTCTATGCCGCCCTTGCAAAAGCAGGCCACATCACGGATGCCACGCTGGATGGGGAAACCGCGCAGTGGCTCATGCAGGAACACACCTACGACCTGCTGATTTTGGACTGGATGCTGCCCAAGATTAGCGGGATAGATCTGTGTCAACAGCATCGTCAGACGGGCAAAGGCACGCCAATTTTGATGCTGACTGCCAGGGATGGGCTGATGGATCGGGTAACGGGGCTGGACGCAGGCGCAGATGACTATTTGGTTAAGCCGGTGAATGTTCTAGAACTGCTGGCACGGGTGCGGGCGCTGGGGCGGCGATCGCCCCTTTGGACAGGCGACATCCTGCATTTGGCAGATCTGCAACTGCATTTGGCCACGCTGACGGTGCAGCGGCAAGGCGTGAGCATTCAGCTTTCGACGCGAGAGTTTCAACTGATGGAATACCTAATGCGGCATCCTCAGCAAGTCCTGACCCGCGACCAGATTGAGCGAGCGCTGTGGGAATGGAACATGCAGCCCGAAAGTAAGGCAGTCGCGATTTTAATCCACCGACTGCGATCGCGCCTGCAACCCCTGGGTGCAGAAACTTGGGTGCAGACGGTCTATGGCATGGGCTATCGCCTGAGCGTGCCAGAGGCGACTGACTGAGATGCTAATTCTGATGCCGCATTCTAATGCCACTCTCTAATGCCGCGTTCTAATGCCGCTGACATGCTATTCAACCGCAGCCGCCAAAATCTAGCCAACTGGTTTACGCTCTCGATGGGCGGCATTCTGGTCGTCTTTGCGGCGCTGTTGTATTGGCGTGAGGCCCGCGATCGCCTGCAAACCTTCGACGCAGACCTCTACAACACGGCCCAAATCATGGCGGGCGGCGTTGAAGAGATTGAGTATCAATCGATTCGGCGCATCGACCTAGAAAGCGTGCCCCTGCTGGGAAACGATACGCTGGTGCTAGACACCTACTTGCACTTTGCCCGGTGGTATACGCCCGATCGACGGCTCCTCCAGTTTGTGGGAGACATTCCCGCTGCCACGCTAGAGGCACCTATTGGACTGGTCACTCTGATGGGTGCGGCATTGCGCCCGGACGCTCCATCAAGTCCGCCACGGGTCGGCCCACCTCAGCAGTTTCGCCAGCTCACGCTGCCCGTGCGTCGGGGCGAGGAGGTGCTGGGCTTTTTGCAAATTGCAGCACCCCTCGATTCGGTTCAGGAACCCCTGCGAGAATTGCGGCTGTTCTTGTCGATTGGCGTGCCGATGGCGCTGGGGGCGATCGCCCTCACAGGCTGGATTTTGGGTGGCGTGGCCATGCAGCCGATCCACCAGGCCTATCAGCAACTCCAGCAATTCACTGCCGATGCGTCTCATGAGCTGCGTGCGCCCTTGGCGGGTATCCTCAGCAACGCCCAGGTCGGGCTGATGGAGCCAGTGGACTCCCAAGAGCAGAGCCACCGCCTGCAAACCATTGTCGAGATTGCCGAATCCATGAGCGCCCTGGTGGGTCAACTCCTGTTTTTGGCGCGACACTCTGGACATCTGCCGCCGCATGTTTTGCGAGTCGTTGATCTGGGGCAACTGGTGAAACAGCTTGTAGACGCGACCCAGGCACAAGCCACCCACCGTCAGCAAACCCTGCGCTGCACAGTGCCACAGACGGCCGTTCTGGTTTTCGCAGAGCCGCAAGTTCTGCAAATGGCGATCGCCAACCTGCTGCAAAATGCCTGTCGCCATACCCCCGCAGGCGGCGCAATTGACCTAGTTCTCGCTCAACAGCCCGCCGGAGCAATCCTGCAAGTCAGAGACACAGGCATCGGAATTGATGCAGCCGACCTGCCACACATTTTCGATCGGTTCTATCGGGCTGATGTGGTGCGATCGCGCGAAACCGGGGGCGTGGGGCTGGGACTGGCGATCGCCCGTCAAATCATCGAAGCCCACCAAGGGAGCATCGCTGTCCGCAGCCAGCTCCACCAAGGCTCGGTTTTTGAAATTCAGTTGCCGCTCGTCCGGCAAAAAGGAAGCCGCAAAGGAAAAACCGCTCAGGATTTCTGAAACCTTCTTGTTACTTTTGGCTGGCACTGTAGAAGTTGGCGCTGCACGGCGGATCTCGCCTTGTACAGGTCTTTCTGTGCAGGTCTTTTGGAATAACCCAGCTTCTTCAGCAAGATTTGATCAGGCCCATGAATCATCGCTTTACACTCGCACTGCTGGAATCCTACGCTGCTCATGCGCGAGAACGTTTGATCCACAAGACCAAGCAGGTGATGGAAACGCAAGAACTGTTTCTAAGAGAATTCATTCAAGCACATAAAAATACAGAGCTAGGACAACGGTTCGATCTGTCAACGATCAAAACGCTGGATCAGTTTCGTGAACGAATTCCGGTGCTGCCCTACAGCTTCTATGAACCTTACACAGAACGAATTGCCCAGGGCGAGCGGGGAGTCCTCAACCCCGATCCGGTGGTCTATATCAACCTCACCAGTGGAACCACCAGCCGCAAAAAACAAGTGCCCGTGACTCGACGCTATCAGCGCACGCTGCGCCGGGCTGACCTGGCCAGCATGGGCTTTGCGATCGCCGAAATGAAGCAGCGCCGCCTCCCCTTTGGCAAAGGACTGCTCACCAATGCGGTTCCCCAACCCCAAAAAACAAGCGGCGGCATCCCCACCGGCCCCGTCAGCGTGGGCAGCATTCGCCAGGGCCGCCTCCTGTTCGAGCAGTTGTTTAGCCAGCCCTTCGACGCGCTAGAAATCGCCGATACCCTGGCCCGCCACTACGTCTGCCTGCTGTTTGCGCTGCGCCATGCAGATTTGCGCGGCTGGGTTGCAAATTTCCCGATGCTGATGCTGCGGACCTGCCGCTATCTGGAAACCTATGCCGAGGAGCTAATTCACGACCTAGAACAGGGGGCGATCGCCCCGTGGCTCCAGCTTGAACCCCACCTGCGGGCCCAGCTCGAACGGCGATTTACGGCGGCTCCCCAGCGGGCAACAGACTTGCGGGCTGCCCTCTACTACGACGGTCGGCTCACCCCAAAAGCCGCCTGGCCAGGACTCAGCTATCTCACCACTGCTCGCGGCGGCACCTCCAATTTCTACCTAGAGCGATTTCCTGACTACTTTGGCGACATCCCGGTATTTGGCGGCGTTTATGGCACCGCCGAAGCCACCTTTGGCGTTTATCCCAGCTTCAACACCGACGGCAGCATTCTGGCAATCGAGAGCGGCTTTTTTGAATTCGTCCCGCAGGATCAGTGGCATGTCGAACAGCCCAAAACCCTCCTGCCTGTGGAGGTGCAGGTTGGTGAACGATATCGTATCTTGGTGACCAGCTACAGCGGCTTCTATCGCTACGACATCGGCGATGTTGTGGAAGTTGTTGGATTTTATGAACAAGCGCCGCTAATTGTGTTTCGCCATCGGCAGGGTGGGCTGCTGTCCTCTACGACAGAGAAAACAACGGAATTTCATGCAATCCAGGTCATGGAACAGTTGCAGCGCGAGTTCAACATCAAACTCCAAGACTTTTGCATTACCCTGTCTGCCGATGAGTTTCCAGCGCGATACTGGGTGAACATAGAGCTAGCCCCCGGCCACTCCCTAGCGCGTCCGTATTCTTTCCTGATGCGGTTTGAACATTGGCTGCAACAGACTAATCTACTCTATGCCAGCGCCCGCCAGGATCAGGTGCCTCCGCCTTGTCTGCGGGTTCTGGCAGCAGGCAGCTTTGCCACGCTCCATCAGCGCCAGGTGCAGCGCGGCATATTTGATTCTCAGCTCAAGCTGCCCCATATCAGCGAAGATCGAACCCTGCTGGAGGGTCTACCCGTGCAGTATGAAATCGGCCTAAGCGATTTTCCAAATGCCAAGCCATTCTGCCATTCCGAATCGGATGTTGTGCTATCGGATATTGCGCTATCGGATGTTGCACTACGCGGCAACGGGTCTGAGCTAAGTTCTCCGAGCTGTGAGCCAGCGCCGCAAGTTCAGCCACAAACGCTTTGGGAGCCTCCACCTTGCCCAACCCGCCCGGTGCCAGAGCTACCCTGCTTGAGGGGCGCAGACCTGCTCCAGGCAGATTTAGCAGGGACAGATTTCAGCGGGCAAGACCTTTCCTATGCCGACCTCAGCGGCGCAAATCTCCAGGGTGCAGTTCTGCGGGGCGCGAACTTGACGGGGGCACTGCTGCGAGAAGCAAACCTGAGTGATGCAGATTTGAGTGAAAGCCTCTTGGTCAATACTGACCTGACGGATGCACGGCTTCATCGGGCCTGCCTGCGCGGGGCCGTGCTGGATGGGGCGTTTCTGACGCGAACAGACTTTAGCTATGCTGACCTTTCAGATGCAAATCTAAGTAAGGTACTGATGTGGCATACAAACTTTAGCCATGCCAAGCACTGACCTCATCGCCCGCGCTCTGAGCGTGCTGCAAGCCCGGCTTCAGATATTTGGAGCATTGCGGAAGCAGCGATAGAGAGTTATGGAGCAGTTGCAATGGAGCAGTTATATGCCAGCTACACCCCCAGCGAGATCACGTCGGTAATGCTTTGTCCTTTGTGAACCCGATTGTGGCGCTGCCCCAGGCTATGCTCCTGGTGGTGCTGCTCGATCAGGTCTGCCTTCGTGCGAAATACCTGGGTGATTTTGGTTTGTGTGGCCACGCCGATGGTTTTGCAGAGATCTTTCATCACCGGAAAGGAGATGGCCCACTTGTCTGCATGGGAGGTTTGGGCATTGTTATAGTCCATGATGGCGTACAGCGCCTTTAGCACGCCCGGATCGAGCGATGCATCTTCTGGGGCAGGTTTGGGCTTGATGGCGCTGGGCTTGGCGGCAGTGGGCTTGGTGGTGGAGGGCTTGGCGGTGGGGGCGATCGCCTTCTTGCCACGGGTCGATGAAGCGCGGGACGCAGCTTTTTTCGACGCTACAGGCGCGGGTTCGGGTTCGGCAAGCGAGACAGTGGGCACTGCTGGAGGTATTATTTCGACCTCCGCAGAAAGGGCTGGCGTAGAAAGGGCTGGCGTAGAAAGGGCTGGTGTAGAAAGGGCTGGCGTGCTGCTGCCGTTTAGCAGCTTGCGGAAGGCTTCCAGCTTTTCTACGGCTGCATCTCGCTCCTGCCGGAGTCGCTGGTTTTCCTGCTGGAGGGCTGCAAGCTGAGCATTGGGCTGGGTTTGTCCCTGTTGCAGCGCTTGCTCTAGCTGCTTCACCTGGTTTTTTAGGGTTTCGATTTCGTTGGTAAACCAGGCCAGCGTTTTGGCCTGATCTGCCACAATCTTGAGGTCAACAGTGGCGGGTGAAGATTCGGCAGTCTCCTCGGCCGAGTTGACGGGTTCGGAGGCGAGTTGGGTGGACTGAGCGTGCGCCTCGACTGCCTCTGCTGGATCAACGCCCAGCACCAAAAATATTTCTAGAACCTGGTGCAATAGATCTTCAGAACTGCGGTTTTTACCTTTGATGCCGATCTGTTCTGCAACAGCTTTTAGCAGGTTCAAATCCACAATCACGGGCTTTCGGTAGGCACGTCGGGTTTTAGACGGCTTTTCATCAGACTCAGCGGCAGATGGCATTTGGGGTTTGTCAGTGGTCGTCGCAGTCAGTTTGGCAAGCATTTCGGCAGCATTCGTCAGGTCAGTGTGGCTTACTTGGTCTTGGTCGGTCGTGATGAAATCGTCTGTCATGATGGGTTTGGAAATCTGGGGATAACGGATGGGATACGAGAGTCGATGGGAGTGGGGCGATCGCCCGCCTTGGTTCCAGCGATCAGGCTTCGCAGGCTGAACTGCTTATGGTTCAAGGATTTTACAGATTGGAGCATCGGCGTGTGCTGCTGTTCAGGTGCAAAAATGGCAGAAGACTGTGAGTAGGGCGCGGCGGCTTTATCCATGCGGCGCAGTTTGGCGCAATCTGGTGCGATTTGGCGCGATCGCCCGATCGTCTGCCATCGCGACGGTTGGGGCAGTGGGCATGAGATACGCTCAACCCACAGCACTCGTCACCTTCGCCTCAAGCTGGCGTGCATTAACCTGGTGTGGATTAATCTGTGCATTAATTTTGACCAGAGCCTCAACAGAATAGCTTACTTAGAATAGCTTATTTCTAAAGAAAGCGTGCAAAAATATCTCACCTTTCAGGGAGGAATTGAGATCCAGGCAAATGACAACTCCAAAATCGCTCTGATAGGTGTCAAATGGGTGTCAAAATTGTCAGAACTTAGGGCACTCAAATCTGAGACGCAAAAGCAGTTCAAGTGTACTAGCGCCACGACTTCAGCTTGGTTAGGAGATGCTGCTTTTATCTTATTCCTAACAGCCCGAAACGCCGAAATTTGAAGGCGATCGCCATTTTATAGGACTCAGCGAAAGCAGGTTTCCAGGTTAAATAGATTATCGGTATCAAAGTTCCTGGCATACTCTCGACGCTGCAATCGAGCAGGTTCCGAGCGCAGATAGCGATTGACCAAGGAGCGCCAAGGGCGATCGCCATCGGGCAGAGCCAGACCATAGAAACTGCATTCCAGAGATTCATTGGGTACTAGCCCAAAGTTGCCCGTAGCGTAAAAAGGTTCCGAGAAGACAATTCCGTTGACCGTGGTGTGGATCGGGTTGGGGCCACATTCCAGATGGACAGATCCAGTCCGAACCAGGTCAAAGCGATTGTCTGCATTGGACGGCAGCACCACCAGCGCCACCGACCTTGATTCCGTCGTCGTAATATAGTCAGCCAGTTGCCTGGCCATGTCAAAGCAAAAGCCCGTCCACTCTGACTGTGGATTAACGTAACCCAGCGGAGCCACCTCAGAGCGAATCCCAATTCTCAGAACGCCCGTTGCGTCTAGATCGTCTAGCACGGAACGACTGGCGGCGACGGGTGAAGAACGAGATGCAAGAGGGCGAACGCCCCCCGGAATTTGACCTCCGTAGGCAGCGGCCAACTGCGCCGGGGATAAAGATTTAATCAGATAAAGCCGATTTTCGTCGCTGCTGAAGGCCGCCGCCCGCTGGGTCAGCACTTGTCCAAAGGAGGCGGTTAGGTACGGAAGATATTCAGACGATTCGGGGCGATCGCTCAAATAGATTTTGAAAAACGCAACGCTGAGGTTGCGGATGTAGGAACGCCCGATCGCCCAAGCCGGCCCCCGAATCCGCGCAGGAACCAGTTCTTCATTTTGGGGCGGGCTGGTGGAAAAGTGGGTTCCGGGCACCATGAGTCCCAAATACTGATCAGGGGCATCCATCCAGGCAAACATCGGAATTTGCTCATACACCGATGGTGCTAAGATATCGCGAGTCCCAGCCAGAATCAGCATCGGAATTTGCACATTGCCAACTCCTGATTGTCCGTACAGCGTTGCCCCCATCGGATATTGAGCAATCCCAGCACGAATGCGGGGGTCTGTAAAGTCGTAGAGGGTCGGCGGCAAGAAGCGAGCGTGGCATTGCAGCAGAAACGATGGATTGATCTGGGTTAACCCCTCTGCACAGCGCGGCACAAGCTGAGCCGGGTCGAAGCTGGCCCCTGCCGCTCCCAAAACGGTCATTGCACCCAGAGATTGACCAATAATGCCGACCCGCTGCACGTCAATTCGCCCCTGCCACTGGGGATCGGTCGCATCGAGCTTTTCTAACTCGTCCAGCAGGAAGATGATGTCTTGCTGCCGACTCACATACTCCGTCGGACTCGTCAGGTCGCCCAGCCCACCCGCCAGAAACAGACTGCGATAGGTGTCTGTGGTGCCAATGTGTTCGGGCACTGCAACGGCGAATCCATAGGAGGCCAGGTGTTCGCCATCCACCATGCCATCGCTGAGACGACCACCCCAGCCGTGGGTATAAATGACCAGCGGCGCGGGCGCTGGGGCGTTCTCTGGAATGTAGACATCTACCCGCATGGTGTAGCGTCCAGAGAAACCATCGAGCGTGGTGCGAGTGGCTTGGATGTCAAACGTCAACTGTTCCCGCCGAAACGCATAGGGGCCGGGCTGGCTCAGGTCTGGTAGCTGATCATAGGCAAACTCCGGGTCAGCAGCGGCTTCCTGATTGGAAACATCCATTACCACTTGAGCGGCTGCATCCTGATACAGAACAACGGTTTTCAAATCTTGCAGAAGCGCCATTAGCGAACTCAGATCGATTCGGATATCTGGAGTAGGATACTGCCGCATCCAGTCAATCCAAGTCCAACCGTCTGGGTGGTTGGCGGCGGAGAGGATAAGCGCCGAGCGCACTGCGCGAAATCCATTCAGTCCCGAATCGGTTTGCAGGGTCTTGCCGATGCTCTGCAACACCTGCTCCGCCATTGGAATGTTAAGAACACGCGAAACGAGCGCGACATCGGCTTTCATTTCGTGCTGGAGCAGTCGCCGCAGTTGCGCTTGAGAATCGGCATCCAAAAAGCCCAGAAATAGCCTTAGATTGCCCGATGCTTGCCCCGTTTGGGCATAGGTTTCGAGCGCATCGACGGAGATCGAGAGTTGGAGGGGCCCTACGTAGGTCGTGAGCCGTTCTGCGCTGAGGGCTGGCGATGCTCCCAGCAGATTACCCCAAACGCCAATGCCCAGTGCAGCGCAGGTCGATAAGAAACCTACAGAGAGCGATTGGAACCGCCGCTCAACTAGTCGAGTGGCGAATTGCTGCATGGCAGATATTCGAGGGATGGATAGTTGAGACAAGGAAGCCATCGGTGGTTGCGATTTTGGGAGGGATAGCCAGGATGGACGCAGTAGGGTTCGATCTTGACCGCTTGCGCCGCTTGCGCCCGGCTTCTGCAATAGCTTACAGCATTTCCCCGTGGAGGATGAGGGAGAGCGGCAAAATTGCAAATCCTGTGAATAGAGGTCTAAAATCCCCTAAGTTATATGAATTGTTATCAGCTTGTCTCATATCTAGTCTGCTCAAAGTAGTTTGCTCGAAGTAATCTGCTCAAAGTAGTTTGCTCGAAGTAATCTGCTCAAGTAGTCTGCTCAAGACCAATTCGCGCCACAGCACTGTGGCAATAAGCGAGATCACTATCTAGCCAGAGAGTCCAGATCTAAGCAGTCCTATGCGATTCATTGAATACGTTCGATCAACCATCCTACCGTCGAGGTTAGTTCAATTGTTTATTCAATCGGGTCTGCGCTGGAGTCAGGACAATTGTCCAGGGATGGCGGCGGCTTTGTCCTATCACGCGCTGTTTGCTATGTTTCCCCTGCTGCTGGTGATGCTGAGTATCATTAGTTCCTTAATCGGGCCAGATACAGAGGCGTTTCGGGCGATCGCCACAGGGTTGGCGCGGGCTCTGCCGCCCGAAGCGCACGAGCTGGTTAAGGGAACCATCGTCACAATGAATGAGAACAGCGTCGGCGCGGGACTGGTGGGCTTTGGGATCTTGCTTTTTGCGTCGAGCAGCGTGTTTGGGGTGTTGCGCTATTCGGTAAACTACATCTGGCGATCGGCCGATCCAGGCTCCAGCGGGCAGGGTCTAGTGGATTCAGTGCTATTTTTTATTAAAAATCGACTATTTGCATTTTTAATGGTGCTGGGAACGGCACTGCTGCTGCTGGTTTTGCTAGTGTCCAACATTGTGATTCGGATTTTTTTGAATCTGGTCAATATGCTCCAGGGAAACTTTGAAGTCACTCAGTTTGACGATATCTCGCTGGATCGAGGTTTGCAAACAGGAGTGTCGTTTTTAATATTGGCAATCGCCATTTGTATTTTATTCAAAATCCTACCCAGCGTAGGCATCCAATGGCGAGATGTCTGGCTGGGAGCGCTGCTAACTGCCGTTGCACTCTTTGCATTACAGCAGCTTGTAGGCAATAGCGTCATCTCAATTGGCGGGCGGTTTCTCTCCTACGGCGTGATCGGTAGCGTGATGATCCTGATGCTGTGGATTTTCTTGACCGTTCAGATTTTCTTCTTTGGCTGCGAGTTTACCTATGTCTATGCCCATTTATTCGGCAGTCGCCGCAGCCGCTCTTTAGAAATTTAGAACGTTATGTTCAAAACGCCCTCAGCATCACCCTTGGGGTTAATATTTTCAAATTAATGATATCTACCTACCTCGATATCTACCTACCTCAACGCACCTCCAAACCCAAAATCTAAAATCCAAAATCTCAGCTAAGCCTATGTCTTCGACACCTTCTGCCCTCCAGGGTCTCAGCCAATCCGAGGTTCTTGCCCGTTGCGCTGCTGGGCAGGGAAACGATATTCCAGTGCAAACTAGCCGCACCTATTGGGATATCTTGCGTGATAACTTGTTCACTTTTATTAACAGCGTGTATCTGTTCCTGAGCCTGGTGCTAATTGCCCTGGGGCGGGCTAGCGATGTGGTGGTGATTGCCTTTGTGGTGTTGCTTAACGTTGTTATCAACATTGTTCAAGAAATTCGCGCCAAGCAAAAGCTAGACAAGATTGCGCTGCTGACGCGCCCTTCGGCAACGGTGATTCGAGACGGGCGATCGCAGGAGATTGACCTAGCAGAGATTGTGGTGGGCGATATTCTGGCAATTGGGCCGGGCGACCAGGTGGTGGTGGATGGCGTGATGGTGGGCGACGGCGACATTAAAGGCGACATTAAAGTAGACGAATCCCTGCTGACGGGCGAATCGGATCACATCCTCAAGCGGCCCGGCGACCCAGTGTATTCTGGCAGCTTTTGCGTCAGCGGGTCTTCTTACTACGAAGCCGAAAAGGTGGGAGCCGCCAGCCTGTCGAGCAAGATGACCGCAGAGGCACGTCGATTTCGGAAAGTCCTCACCCCGCTGCAACGCCGAATTAATCTGATTATTCGCCTGTTGCTGGGTGTGGCGATCGTGCTGGGATTGGTAACGTTCCTGCGAATGCTGCTGGGCGTTACTTCCATTACAGCGGGCGTACAAAACTTGGCGGTGCTGGTGGGGCTGGTGCCGATTGGCTTATACTTCATGATTACCCTGGCCTACGCGCTGGGCGCAGTCCGCATTGCGGAACAGAGTGCGCTCGTACAGCAGTCCAACGCCGTAGAGTCTCTGAGTAACGTAGATGTCATGTGTTTGGACAAGACAGGGACTCTAACGGCGAATCGAATTAACCTGCGATCGCTCGAACCCATTGACACCGATCGCGCTGCATTAGAAGAACGCCTGGGAGAATATGCCGCGAGCGCCACTGCGAGTAATAAAACGAATGATGCGATCGCCGCGTTTCTGCCCCGATCGCCGCGTTCTGTCAAACAAGAAATCCCGTTTTCTTCGGTCTATAAATGGAGTGCGATCGCCTTCGCAGATCAGCCTGGTGTATACGTTCTAGGTGCGCCAGAGGTGCTGGCACTGGCGATGTCTCTGTCGGAAGATCTGCTCACGCGCATTCAAGAAGGCGCAGACCAGGGATTGCGGGTGCTGCTCTTTGCCCACAGTTCCACGCTTCCCGACTGGTCAGATGCGTCAGATACTCCCGTCTTGCCGCCAGACCTCAAACCGATGGCGCTGCTATTCTTCGGGGATGAACTGCGATCAGATGCCGAGAAAACCCTGGCAGAGTTTCGTCAGGCAGGCATCCAGGTCAAGGTCATTTCAGGGGATAACCCGGTCACGGTGGCAGCCCTAGCCAAACAGGCAGGCTTGAGCGAGGACATCATCGCCGTATCTGGTCAGGATCTGGCAGAAATGGACGATGCAGCATTCACTCAAACCGCCGAAGAAAGCACGATTTTTGGGCGCATTACCCCAGAGCAAAAGGCGCGTCTGGTGCAGAGCCTCCAGTCTCGCGGGCACTATGTCGCCATGATGGGTGATGGGGTGAATGATGTGCTGTCGCTTAAGCAATCCAACGTCGGCGTTGCAATGGAAAGCGGCAGCCAGGCCACCCGCAGCGTCGCCGATATTGTGCTGCTCAACGACACCTTCAGCGCTTTGCCCAAAATCTTCACGGAAGGGCGGCGCATCCGCAACGGAGTGGTGGACATCAGCAAGCTGTTTATGGTTCGGATCTTTTCGTTTATCTTGGCGATCGTGGCCATCGGCATGATTACGCTGTCGTTTCCCTTCAGCATCAAGGCCAGCACAATTGTCACGTTCCTGACAGTGGGCCTGCCGCCCTTTTTTGTAACGCTCTGGGCCCGCCCCACCCGACCCAAAGTGTCGCTGTGGGAATCCTTCCGTCATTTTGTCGTGCCTGCCGCGCTCACCCTCTCTTTGGCGAGTATTTTGGTCTATCTCTACTTTTTGGCAGAAAACGTCGGCCCATTGATGGACTGGTTGAGCGGCGCAATTTCGCTAGAAGAGTTGGCACAGCAAATCAATCGCGCACAAATCAGCCAAGCTCAGCAAATTGCAGAATCCGCAATGGTGACAATGCAGGTCCTGGGCGGGCTGCTGTTGCTGCCTTTCCTAAAGCCGCCAACGCCGAGTTGGGCGGGCGGAGAGCCGCTGAGTCGAGACTGGCGCTATACGATTCTGGCAGGGTTAGTGCTGTTAATTTACATTGCGATTATTACAATCCCGCCGCTGCAACGCTTTTTTGAATTAGCTCCTCTGGAACCACAGGAGTATATCGGCATTGGGCTGGCTGCTATTGTGTGGGCGCTGCTGCTGCGCTTTATCTGGCGACGCAAGCTGATGGAGCGCTTTTTGGGGCTGATTCCGTTTTGATAGGCTGTTCTAATGGGCTGCTCTAATAGGCGGTTCTAATAGGCTGCTCTCATAAATTATTGGGGTGGACAGACTGGCGGTCAGGTCAATCCGACGCTTTTTGAGTAAAGACTTTTTATAGGCAAAAAGGAAAATGCCGTTTTCATCCTCTGCAAATCTTTCGGTCGATCCAGCAGCGCTGCTGTTCTCCACTGAAAGTCGCTCTGTGGCAGAACGTCGGGCGGAGGGCAAAGCTCTGCGTCAAGTCCTCAAGCGTTCGGATCACGGCAGTTATAGCCCCGCCGACCTACGTGAAGACCCGATCGCAATTCTGGAAGCCCAGGCGAAAACTCGCTTATCTGACCTGGTGCCGATTCGCTACGGGCGAATGCTGGCTTCTCCCTTTGCGTTTTTGCGAGGAGCGGCGGCAATCATGATTCGAGATATTGCCCCAGCGCCAACAACGGGCTTGATGGTTCAAGCCTGCGGGGATATGCACCTGTCTAACTTTGGCGTATTTGCCTCGGCAGAACGCAACTTGATCTTTGGCATTAACGATTTTGATGAAACGTATCCGGGGGCTTGGGAATGGGATTTGAAGCGGCTGGTGGCCAGCTTTGTGGTGGCGGGAAGGACGCTGGGAGCCAGTTCAACGCTGTGTGAAGAAGCAGTGCGGGCAGTCGTGCAGTCCTATCGGCAAAATTTGCAGATTTATGCCGAAATGGGGCATCTGGAACTGTGGTACGAAACGATTTCTGAAGATGAGCTACTTCAGAAGTTGCCTGATGAGCTACGCCAAAAAACCGATCGCCTGTTGACTATGGCGCGTGAAAGAACTAACTTGCAGACACTAGATAAGATAACAGACTTGATTGATGACCAGCGCCATATTGTGGAGTCGCCGCCTTTGATCGTGCGCTTGGAAACGACCAGCAGCGGGCGATCGCCCGTAGACGCGATCGCGCTCCTCATGCAGGACTATCTGACCTCCCTGAGTGGCGATCGCCGTTTCTTGCTGTCTCGATATCGAATTGTGGACGGGGCCCGCAAGGTGGTGGGAGTTGGCAGCGTTGGGACTCGATGTTCAGTCATTTATCTGGAAGGCACAGGCGACAATGATCCCCTGTTTCTGCAAATCAAAGAGGCCCAGCCCTCGGTTCTAGCACCCTACGTAGACCCAGTGAATCAAGACCCGCTCTGTCGGCATCGCCTGCCAGATCATCATCAGGGACACCGCGTTGTGATTGGGCAGCGATTGATCCAGGGTGCCCCAGACATTTTTCTGGGATGGGGAACGCTGGATGGCGTTCATTACTATCTCCGCCAACTGCGCGACATGAAAGGTTCCCTCAAAATCGAACCCGGTAAGTTTGCCCCCTCGGCCCTGCCCAACTACGGCGTGCTGTGCGGCTGGGCGCTGGCCCTGGCCCATGCCAAATCTGGCGACGTGGCGATGCTGGCGGGCTACGTGGGCAAGAGCGCCGCCCTGGATGACGCGCTGGTTCCTTTTGCCAACGCCTATGCAGACCAGACGGAACGAGACTATGATCTGCTAGTGGCGGCAGCGCGACAGGGGCGTATCCCCGTTGCTGAGGGTGTTTAGGCAGTAATATGCGATACCGCACTTATCATTTACAACATCTATAACCTGTTTTCACCAACTATTTTTCACCAACTGTTATGACTTCTGAAACTTATTCTCCACCCGTCAATGTACTGCTTCAGCTTGGGGAAAAACGCCTGCGATTACATCACAAATGGATAGACTACCCCCAAGAGTATGGGTTCACGAAGGCGGATATTCCTGAATTGACTCGAATGGCAATCGACCAAGAGTTAAATTGGGCTGAGTCGGATAAACCAGAGAGTTGGGCACCTGTTCATGCATGGCGGGCGCTGGGACAACTCAAAGCCGAAGATGCTATTGAGCCGCTGCTCTCGGTTTTCAGCGATATGGAGGGGAATGACTGGTTTAATGAAGAAATGCCCGAAGTCTTTTCGCTGATTGGTCCAGCAGCACTCTCTCCAACTCGTGATTTTTTAGAAAATCCAAAGAATCCTCTCTACTGCCGGTGGACAGCGGCTAGCATCTTGGTCAAACTGGGTCAAACCCACCCGGAACTGAGGGCAGCGTGTGTGGCGGCTCTGGAAGCGCCGCTTGAGCGGTATTCCAGCAACAACCCAGAAATGAACGGGGTTTTGGTCAATAGCCTGTTGGATTTAGAAGCCAAGGAGTCTGCGCCCATCATCGAGCAGGCCTATGCCGCAAAATGGGTGGACTTTGCGATTTGTGGAGACTGGCTAGATGTGCAACGCCACTTAGGCTTGCTCTCGCCAACGGAAGTGTATGAGCGTCGGCATCAGGTTGATGCCGACCGGCTAAGGGTGAAAACGTCGAAGCTGCCTGCGTCTCCTTCTAAGGGGTTTGGTGCTGAAACTGCACAGAAGAAGCCGAAAAAGAAGAGCAAGTAAGCTAACTGTTGATTCTTACCCTGTGGCGATCGCCCATTCCCTGTCCTGTTGGGTCAATATCACAGCGTTCGTAGAAACAGCGCGATCGCCCCTGGGTTATAATCGCGACCGATGCGCGGGCGTAATGTATGACGCTGAAAGCTTTCGGAATAGTGACAGGTGTGGCGATCGCCCTGGCTGTGTTTGGCTTTATTCCTGGGATGGGCTTGCCAGGGGCAATAGTATTCGCTGCTTTTGCGCTGGTAGCAGAACTGGTGTACGGCAAAGGCATTATCAACCGCATCAGCGATGATGCCATCTGGCCTATTGCGATTTTCATGACCTGGCTCTGGCCCATCAGCATCCCCGTTGGCTGGCTGGTGGGCTGGGGCTTGCTGGGGCGTTTTCCCCGAACCACCAAAATGCTGGCAATGCTTGCGGTGATGGTGCTGTGGGGTATGGGGCTGACGCTCTATTTTGTTTCGGTCGCGCCCAAACAGGAAACGCTGTGAATTCCCTAAATATTCGCAAATATTCGCTACACTTTGCTTTCAGGACTGACGCACTTGCGATCGGTTTTCTGGATTTTGGACGATTTCTCGCGGCTGCAGCCCACGAGAAATTATCCACCACGGAAAATCGTCCAACTGCATCCGTCCTAGTTTTCTAATCACGTTTGGGGCGATCGCCAATGACGGGTCTTCAGGTCACTGATTTCGGGGCAAATCTTGCAGTTGGAACAGCGGAACCGCTGGAGCCAGCCGTGTATATCGTGGGCGCGGGGCCCGGCGATCCAGAACTGCTGACGCTGAAGGCCTATCGTCTGCTAGCCCAAGCGGACGTGATTTTGGTGGCCGATTCGCTGGTGCCGCAGCAGGTGTTGGGCTGCGTCCGCCCCGATGCGGAGATTGTGCGGACGGCCAACAAAACGCTGGAGGATATTCTGCCGCTGATGGTGGCGCGAGTGCGATCGCACCAATCGGTCGTGCGGCTGCATTCCGGCGACCCCAGCCTCTACAGCGCCATCCACGAACAAATGCACCTGCTGGCAGCCGCGGACATTCCCTTTGAAGTGATTCCGGGCATTAGCGCGTTTCAGGCGGCGGCGGCGCGGCTAAAGGTAGAGCTGACGCTGCCCGGCCTGGTGCAAACCATTATCCTGACGCGGATCAGCGGGCGCACCCAGGTTCCCGATGCCGAAAATCTGGCTTCTCTGGCAGCGCACAAAGCCAGCCTGTGCCTCTACCTCAGTGCTCGCCATGTAGAAGCCGCCCAGGCCCAACTGATGGAACACTATGCCGCCGATACGCCCGTGGCGATTTGCTTTCGGCTGGGCTGGCCCGATGAGCAGATCTGGCTTACGCCGCTCAGCCAGATGGCGGCAACCACGCAGGAAAAAGACCTGATCCGCACGACGCTATACGTGATTAGTCCGGCCCTGGCGGCAAGGGGTTCTGAGGAAAGCTCCGAAACATCCGTGCGATCGCGCTTGTATAACCCAGAGCATGATCACCTATTTCGGCGATCGCCCTCCAGGAAAGCGATCCAGCCATAGTTCAGCTATCGTAAAGGGTTCGTAGAGCGTCGCGGGAAAAGGAGCAAGCTCAGGAACTCTCAGAACAATTCTCAGAATATTTACTTAAGCACTTTGAACTTTTCCGTAATTTCACAGAAAACCCAATACACTATTTTCAAAGACCAGTAGTGATCCTGAAGGGCAGGCGGTGCGCTCCGTCTGCTCTTTTCTTTTCTGTCAGAATTTAGCCTTCTCGGATGTAGCAAATGCTTCACAGGCGAGCTTATGATTTTTGATTTTGGATTTTGGATTTGCGATTTTGGATTGCCGGTCAGCGTCCGCTGGGCCTCCGCAATTTCGTCCATAGCGATACTTTGAAAGGATGGACACTAGGCCGGGTCGCCTAGAACAGCACCAAGTCGATGCTGGGTGAAAAGGTCAACCCCGGCTGAAGCTGCATCACCAGCGTTCCGTTAAACGTCAGCGCTCCAGTGGCGCTGCTATAGGCAAACTGGCTCGTTAGCATCGCCCCGGTGCCAAATTTGGAAATTTGGATTGTATCGCCTTCGGCACGAGAGAAATCTTGAATCGTCGCCACGCCGTTAAAGCTGAAAAACAAGAAGGTGTCTGCGCCCGCGCCACCCGCCAGCGTGTCGTTGCCGCTGTTGCCGGATAGCACGTCATTTCCCTCGCCGCCGCTGAGGCTGTCGTTGCCCAGCCCGCCGGTCAGCGAGTCGTTGCCCGCGTTGCCCAGCAGCGTGTCGTCGCCGTCGCCGCCGCTGAGGGTATCATCGCCCTCTTGTCCCTCCAAGCGGTCGTTGCCATTGCCGCCAAAGATCTCGTCGTTGCCGCCGCCGCCAAACAGCGTATCCTTGCCGTCGCCGCCAAAGATCAGGTCGGCATCCTCGCCGCCAAAAATCAGGTCGTTGCCGTCGCCGCCGCTGAGTTCCTGGTCATTGCCAAAGTTGACTTCCGTTGCGCCGTCGGCCAGGCCGCCATAAATCGTGTCGTTGCCCGCGCCCCCCAGCAAGATATCCTTGCCGTCGCCGCCGATCAGCAAATCTCGCCCCGCCATGCCGTCTATGATGTCGTTGCCTGGGCCGCCGTTGAGGGTGTCGTTCCCTGCGCCGCCGTTGAGGGTGTCGTTGCCTGCGCCCCCCAGCAAGTTATCTTTGCCCTCTTCACCAAACAGCGAGTCATTGCCGCCACGACCGCGCAGAGTGTCATTCCCCTCCTGTCCTCGCAGGGTGTCGCTGCCGCTTTTGCCATCTATCGTGTCGTCGCCCTTGCCTGCAAAGATTGCGTCGTCGCCAGCAGACCCCCCGTAGCGATCGCCCTGTTGGCCCAACCGCACCGGCACCACTCCCGCATCCAGCAGAATAATCGTCACTTCCTGCGATGCGGCCCCTTCTGCCAGACGGATGCTGAAGAGCTGGTTGCCCGCAGCAGGTTCCCGAAACACGTAGGTCGATTTGGCAAAGCCCAGGCCGTCGCCCTCCGACAATGTGAACACTACCGAGTCGGTGCCGTCGGGTACGCCGTCGTTAAACACTTCAAAGAATACGGGGCCGGCTTCAAACTCGAAGGGAATGCCGGCAGATGCTGTGCCCACCTCTGCTGGATCGAGCCAGGTGGGTAAGAAGTCGCTCTGATCCCACGACCGCTCATCGCCCCAGAAAGAAGACTGGTTGCGCTGCCGTCCTCCGCCCTTGGCTTTTTTCTTCATATATCGAACCTCTTGTATGGGCTACCGGAGACGCAGGATTTTGGGAGTAGGTTCCTGCATCCACCGGGTGTGAAATGAAACGTTAGAATCGGGCGATCGCCCGCATCAGGCAGCACCCCACGTTCTGGGTTAAACATTCTGGGCGAACACTACCTTCTTCAATTCAAACGGGCACTTTTGCGGAATCTTTGAAGCCCTAAAATTTGAAGCTCTAAAAAAAGGGCAGAGCTAAACACGCGCTGCCCCTCTGGGTCGTATTCCTGCTCAATACTCGACTGAATCAGTTCAGGTCAATTACGCCATTAGCTCACCCGTTTCCTGCAAAGCGTGGAGGCGGTGATAGATGCCGCCGTGGGCGAGGAGTTCCGTATGACTGCCCACTTCCACAATTTGACCCTGATCTAGCACCACGATCTGATCCGCTTCCCGCACCGTACTCAGGCGGTGGGCGATGATGATCGTCGTGCGCGTGCCCAGAATGTTTTGCATCGCCAACTGGATCGATCGCTCGGATTCGTAGTCCAGGCTGGAGGTGGCTTCGTCAAACACCAGCACGTCTGGGTTCATCAGCAGGGCGCGGGCAATGCCGAGGCGCTGTCGCTGACCGCCAGAGAGCCGCACGCCCCGCTCGCCGACGACGGTGAGATAGCCCTGGGGCAGGATTTTCACGAATTCGTCCACGCGGGCAATGTGGCAAGCTTCGGCGATCGCCTCCTGCGTCACGCGGGGGTTGCCATAGGTCAGATTGTCCATCAGCGTGCCGTTGAACACATCCACCTCCTGGTGAACGATCGCCAGCCGCTTGCGATAGCCCGTGATGTCGAGCGATCGCACGTCCTGACCATCAATCAACACGCGCCCACTGTGCGGCTCGAAATAGCGAAACAGCAGCTTCACTAAGGTCGATTTGCCAGAACCAGAACGACCCACCAGCGCCACCGTCTGACGCGGCTCGATCAGCAGATTGATGTTTTGTAGCACCGGGCGATCGCGCTCATAGCCAAAACTCAGGTTTTCAAAATGAACCTTACCTGTGAATTGATAATGGCGCACCGCTGCGGGCGTATCGAGTAAGTTATGGGAATCTTGCCCGTCGGGGGTCTGCATGAATTCATGAAAGCGATTCATCGAGGCATAGCGGCGGGCAAACACCTCCGCCACGGTGCAGATCGGTTCCAACTCTGCATAGGCCATGCTAGACACCGTGAGCGTCGTCACAAAATGACCCAGCGAGATATTGCCCTGCACCGTCGCCCACAGCGTCAGCGCCAGCACCACAAACACCGACGACTCCACCACCAGCTTTTGCCAGGCAAACAGGGTGACGTAGCCCTTATGAACCCGATAGTCCACCACCTTAAACTCGCGTTCTATCCGCTGTCGCTGCCGCTCTAGCTCGTTTGCCTCCGTCGCAAAGGCTTTCACGGTTTTGATGTTAGTGATGATTTCCGAAGTGCGGCTTTCGGTGTTCTCCATGTATTCATCGAGCCGTTCCTCTTTTTTGATCAGCCGCCGCAGGTTGTGCAGCAGAAAGGCGAGAATCAGCACAAACGAAATCAGGAACAGGATCGCGATGCGCCACTCGATCAGTAAGATGACTCCAAAAATCCCAATCACGCGAACAATCTTGGGAATAAGCTGACCCGCGATTTCGGGATAGGTCCAGGTATGGTTTGCCAACCCCCGCGCGACTCGCCCAGAGATGCGTCCCGGATTGTTTTCGTCATAGAACTCCAGCGGCAAAGAAAGGACTTTGGCGATCGCCCGAATTGTGTGATCGCGGCGCGACCTCAGGGCGATGTCCCAGTGAAACCAGACCCCCAACCAGGCCTGAATCGGCGCACGAACCACCGTCACCAAAAAGATCACGCCCAGCAGCACCACCAGCGAGAGCGATCGCCCCACATCCCAATCGCCCATTGTGCCAACCTGCGCCACAAACCGCTGCAACGGCCCGTCCAGCGGCTGCCCCGACAGCACATTCAGCAGTTGCCCAATGGCATAGGGGACGGCCAGATCCAGCACTTCAAACAGGCTGCTGGCCGTAATGCTAAACACCGAGAGGCCCCAGTATCGTCTGTAGTAATTCAGAATATTGCGAAAACTCTGTGAACTCGCCATCGCGGGAGACCTCCACCCAGATCGGCAGACGGAGATGTGCCCAAGAGTCTCATCAGAAACTCAGGGGCGATCGCCCTTCTGCACAGTTAGATTACGATTGTAGCACGGCGTAATACAACTGGCTGAAGAGTTTGGCTAGAGGCGCGGTTGGCAACTGGCGAGTCAGCCACCCAAAACAGCACACCCTAGAACCCCGCGCTGCCCTAGGCAGTGTCCTAAAATTTTCTAGGTCGTTGATTGCCTTGAGTCGATCCCCCTAAATCCCCCTTATTAAGGGGGGACTTCCGGAGTGGTTCGGCTCGGTTCCCCCCTTTTTTAAGGGGGGCTAGGGGGGATCGAAGGGTTTTAAAACATGCCCTAGGGTTTGCTCTAGGTCTGCCTCAAATCGCTATCCCAAAATAATGTCTAGTGAACATTTAGTACCCGAAATACATAATGCTGCGCTGAAAACTCCGGATGCGCCAAGAATCCGGGAGAAGCTTCCTGACGGTAGGACAATTTTGTAGACGACAATTTGTAAACGACTTGTAAGCGACTTGTAGACGACAAGTGGACAACAGGTTGCAGGTGCAGTCAGTCATCGCCCCCGCACAGCCTGTCTAGCGGGGAGCAGACCCAAAGCGATGCTGCGTCAACCGTCTATGCATGTGCTACGCATGTGCTATGCATGTGCTATGCGTCGTGTTATGCATCGGAATCGGGCGATCGCCCAGCGACCTAGCGAGGCGGACTCGGTTTTTGATGGCTAGTCAGGCAGGGTAGAACCGTAAACAAAGAAAGCCAGAGCACCAGGGCACCAACTTCAAACATAGGATGTCTTTAAGGATTAGTTGATGTGAAACAGGGAACAGAGTAGAACCTGAAGCTGGGCAGCGGAGAGCACAAAGCAAGTGACAACATGCACCAACCTGAGACCGGCACAGACCAGACGCAGCCCGGATATCAACACAGACCGGATATCGACACAAAACAAATTGAACCGCTGGTAGAAACTCCCCATTTGCTGGTCACTGAATCGTCCTCTAGTGTTGCTGTAGAACTGCTTACTTGAGGTCACTGAGCAGTCCTTCAGAAACAAGACTCGTATCTTCTATTCTTACCATTAATTTCACGGATTCATACCGTCAACATACTGAGTTTCCCAGATCACGGCGGTTCATCTAATCGGGCGATCGCGCTTCATTATTCCTCAAGGTTGACGACAGTTTCTGAGTGGGAATACTACAGGTTAGTGTTTTGGGGGTGGAGCCACTTGGAACCCTGGATTCCGTCTTGAGCTAGCGCTTTCTCAAAACAATCTCAAAACAATCTCAAAACAAGATGAAGGTTCAGGAAAAAGAGCCTGTGGATCAAAATCCTCCTTTTGAAGGAGATTAAGAAGGAGATAGAGATTGCAAGAGATTTTGAGGAAAGCCTGTTGGCGGATCATCCATCCGTTGGATTAGCACCGCTCGCTTTTACAACCTGATGCACCCCGCCTGATGTTCCAACCCCCACCCTCTTCGCATCAGCCTTGCGGAGTCATTATCCCTAACCCATTAAACTTCTCATGTCCGCAGAACCCCTTACCGAGTCATTACCAGAGCCACCCACGGGAGCATCCGCCGGATTTGCCGACAACTGGAGCTATCTGAAAACCGAGCTAGGCTGGCTAGAGCGGATGTTGATGGTGGCGGTGGCGCGACAAAAAAAGGAAGCCAAAGAAATCGACCGGGTGGCCCAGTCGCGGGCAGACCGAGTGACGAGCCACTGGTGGCAGGGCGTGATTTCGCTGGACGGCAAGATTTGCTACGACGAATATCGCCAGCCGCCTGTGACGACAGCGGTAACCACACCCCGACTCGGCTATCAGCAGCAGCTTGAAGGACGCATCCGGGCGACGGAGGCCCGCGGCGTTTTGCTGGGGCTGCCGATGTTGTGCGATCGCCTCCAGCTTTCGCTGTTTGAAAAGCAGGTGGTTTTGTTGGCGATCGCCCCAGAGGTGAACCGCCGCTACGCCCGTCTATATCGCTTTTTGCAGGGTGAAGAGTCTGCCGTGTCTGACCTGCCCACGGTGAACCTGGCGCTGCAACTGCTGTGTCGCAATGACCAGGAATGGCGGGTCGGGCGATCGCGCCTGCTGGATGACGCACCCCTGCTAAAGTTGGGACTACTGGAGCGACACCCGCGCAACACCGACACCCTGCTCAACCAATCGCTGCGGCTGGTGGCTCCCCTGGTCAGCTTTTTGCTAGACGAACAGCCCCAGGCGGCGGTGCTGGACCGCCTGCTGCAACCTGCCGCCGTCGAGTCGTTTTTGACCCTCCGCCGGACGGACGTGCCGTGGGATGCGCTGGTATTGCCAGAATCGCTGATCGGGCGGCTGCGATCGCTCTGTGATCTGGCCAGCGCCGCTGCCGTCTCCCCGACCGCCAGCGGGCCCGTCGCTGTCCTGGCTGGGCCCTCAGGGGTCGGCAAAACCCTTGCTGCCGAGGCGATCGCCCACACGCTGGGGCAGCCCTTGGCAATGGTCGATCTGTCCCAGGTCAACCCGGCCGACTTTCCTCTGCTGCTGCAAGACATCGAGTCTACCCGTCCGCCGCTGCTGCTGGTGAAATCGGCCCAGCTTTGGCTGCGACGGTCAGCGGCGATCGCCCCTTCGGAAATCTCCCGCCTGCTCTCTCTCCGGCAAGAAGATGGAACGCTGACCCTATTCAGCCTGCCCCACGCCGAGGCGATCGCCCTGCCCTGGCAACGCCAGCTCCGTCCGGTTCTCTCGTTTGCCATGCCCGACGCGGCCCAGCGCTGGCAGCTTTGGCAGCAAACAGAACTGTTTCCGCAAAGCAGCCCCATCGACTGGGAGGCGCTGGCCAAGCAGCTTGCCGTATCCGGTGGCGAGATTCGGGCGATCGCCCAGACTGCCCGCCAGCTTCAGCTTGCCAAGGATGCGCCCCTGACCGAACACTTGCAGCGGGCGATCGCCCTGCGAGGACATTCTCTCTCACTGCCACTGCGGTCGCGCAGCCGGGGGCGCAAAGTGCAGAAAGAGTCTTAGCAGATTGGCAATCCAAAATCGTCAATACTAAAATCCAAAAGCGGTATTGCCCCCATGTATTGCCTCAACCCCCGCTGTCCCAAGCCCGCCAATCCCCAGAGCCATCGCTTTTGTCAGACCTGCGGGGCGCGGCTGCTGCTGGGCGATCGCTATCGAGCCTATCAACCCCTGGGCAATGGCGAATCGAGCCGCACCTTTTTGGGGCTAGATACCCACCAAATTACCGACAACCGCTGCATTATCAAGCGCTTTCAAAACCAAACCGGCGAAGAACGATTTCGACAAGAAACCGCGCGACTCGACGAACTCAGCAGCCATCCGCAAATTCCCGATCTCTACGCCTACTTTGAGCGAGAAGATGCCCAATTTCTGGTGCAGGAATTTGTCGAAGGGCGCAGCCTGTTTCAGGAAATGACCCAGGACGGCAGCTTCGACGAATCCCAAATTCGCGCCCTGCTGGCTGAGATCTTGCCCCTCCTGCAATTTCTCCACGACCACCAGATTATCCATCGAGACATCAAGCCCACAAACCTGATTCGCAAAGGGCAGCCCCCCAGCGGCGGGCAGCAGGCAGAACTCGATGTCACCAGTTGGGCGCTAACAGACGCACCAGAGCTAACGGGCTGGCTGCAACCCTCCAAAATCCAAAATCCAAAATCCAAAATCCAAAATCCAAAATCCCTCGTTTTGGTCGATTTTGGCGCAGCCAAACGCCTCACCCAATCCGCCCTGGCCCGCCCGGGAACCCTCATGGGCAGCGCCGAGTATGCCGCACCAGAGCAACTGATGGGCCATGCAACCTACGCCAGCGATTTATACAGCTTGGGCGTAACCTGCATTCAGCTTTTGACAGGGCTGAGTCCGTTTGAGCTATTTGACGGCGTGCGGGGGCTGTGGCACTGGCGGTCGGTAGCGGGTACTGTCAGCGACACCCTGGCACAGGTTTTGGACAAAATGCTGGCCACGAGCTTGGGCGATCGCTTTTCTTCGGCCGCTGCGGTGATGGACGTGCTTGGCATTCGGAATCAGGAATCGGGGGTCGGCAATCCGGGAACCAGGGTCAGCCTGAAACCCGAACCCGAAAGCCACTGGCGCTGTGTGGGGACGCTGGAGGCAGGGGCGGGGGTAAATGCGATCGCCCCCCTCCCTGGTCGAGATCTGCTGTTTAGCGGCGGCAATGACGGGCGGCTGGTGGTGTGGGACTGCGATCGCGGCGAGGCGCTGTGGATGTTTGAGGAGCCAGGGGTGGTCGTGACGACGGTGGCGGTGAGTCCCTTGGGCGATGCGCTGGCCAGCGGCGGCTTTGACCGCACCATCAAGCTCTGGGATTGGCAGTCCGGCACACTAACGCGGACGCTGGCGGGCCATACGGACGTAGTGACGGCGATCGCCTTTGCTCCCGATAGCACCCTCTACAGTGCCAGCCGCGACAAAACGATTCGCCAATGGCTGCCCCACACCGGCGAGGCGATCGCCACCTTCAGCAGCCACAAAGCAGCAGTAGAGGCGATCGCCCTCCACCCGCAGCAGCCGATTCTGGTCAGCGGTGGCGCAGAGGGCGCGGTAAAAATTTGGCATACTGGCACGCGAGAACTGCTGCGAACCCTGTCGGGGCACGGGGCCCAAGTGAGTGCGATCGCCTTACCGCCAGAGTCGGCTACGGCGCAAAGCAGCAGCGTCCTCAGCGGCAGTTGGGATATGTCGCTTAAGCTGCGGAACCTGCACGCGGGCGGGCTGCGCTACAACCTGACTGGCCATCTATTGCCGATTACGGCCCTCTCTTGCAACCCATCCGCCCGCCTGCTGTCTACCGCCAGCCACGACACTACGGTTAAAATCTGGAATCTAGAAACAGGGGCGCTGCAAGCGACTCTCACAGGACACACGGCTGCGGTGGAGAGCGTCGCATTTTTGTCCAAGAAGCGTCTCGCCAGCGCTGGACGAGACGGCACAATCAGGCTCTGGCAGGTATCCTAAGCAAGTTTCAACCACTGAGTAAAAATGAGTAGAAAGACTCATTTAGCTAGGCCAGTAGCTGTGTGTTTCCGGATCAATAAACGATGAATTTTTCAGGAAGCTGGCTGAATCGGCTAAAACCCTGATGTAGCAGGCATCTTAGATTGTTATATTTGAGGGAACTAAGGGGTTTCACCCCTCAAGGCTAACCGTATTTTCCGGACTGCTTAATCTGTGCTTTGTATTTTTTGAATCCAGTCTAAGTGTTTGCACGTAGAAAGCTGACTAATTGACGGATTCTCAATAGTTACACCTGCTTTAGCTTTATGTTAGGCTTCACATAATTTCAGATTAAGTGAATCTAACGAGAAGATTCAGCAGAAACGTAGCTAGCCCCCAGTTCGCTAGCTGAAAATCATAAAAAGGATGTGCATTTATGATTTCAGGAGCTTTGTCATTCGTTGAATCTACCGGAATGAACACCCATACATCTGCCAAAGACACGACTCATTCTCTCTTCAAAACGATTCCACCAGAGCGGGTTGGAATCGATGGTCAGTATGACTATAACGGACTTGCAAATCGCGTCACGCAAGCATTGGAACAGCAGTTTAGCTACGAAGAGTTACAACATCTAACGGTGCGCCAGCGAGGAACCGTGGTGATGCTTTCGGGTAAGCTTTCCAGTCAGCACTTGCTTCAGAAAATTCGCTGTGCCTCTCTCAATGTTTCTGGTGCAACGGATGTTGAAATACATGGTGTAGATATCGTGCCACAGTCTGCTTACCAAGGCACTGCCCAAGCTAACTGTGCTTAGAGCTTACCTCAATTCCGTCGTTCCAAGCAAATAGCCGTAATCAGATGGCTGCATTGTAGAACATAGCTGTAATTGGGTGGCTGAATGACTAGGCACTGTTTTAAAACTTTCTAGGCCATTGATTGCTCTGAGTCGATCCTCCTCCTTAAAAAGGGGGACTTCCGGGGTGGCTCGGCTCGGTTCCCCCCTTGTTAAGGGGGGCTAGGGGGGATCAAAGGGTTTTAAAACACGCCCTAGGATGCTGGTGGGTGCAGCCGTAACGTACTCCCTTTGAGGCTTTCGATGCACTGCGCTAGCGCTCACGCATAGGAGCATCCCACTTTCGATGAAACAGTCAACTGGCGAGCTGTCCATTGAGGTAGGCACAGCGCAGACTCAACATGGCATTAACGGAGGCCGTATTCCAGCGAGCACCCGAAATTTGGAGGCGTCGCCCAATCTGTTTGACAGCCGATTCTACGGCTCCTGATCCAATAGAACAGAGTTGCTCAGCCTGGTAGAACCCATAATTCACGATGCGAGAGCGATGGGTGCTCAGATAGGCTTCAAAATTGCGGGCTTGCTTGCGCCGACAGTCGGCAAAGAGGGCCCTGGCGGCTTCCACTTGACCTTGCCATAACAGCATTTCCGCCGCTGCTAAGCGCTTGAGCGACCCACCGACTTTGTAGAGGTTTTCTTTGAGATGGTACCAATCGAGGATTTCCCAACGGGTCTCAACGGTGGTGAGTTGAGCAAACAGATTCCACACCCCAGCGTGACCATCGCCCAGACAGACCAGTGGGGAGAGCAAGCGTTGAGCGCTGAGATAATCAATCAAGCTGTCATTGTCTTGGAAGAAGGCGTTGTAATAAATCCCCTCCACCCGCACCGCTTTGTAGTCTCGCCACGGGCTATCGGACTCTAGCAGGTCACGCAGACGGACTTTGCCGCCATCAATGCTGACCTCACTGACGCCTTGTTTAGCCTCGGCAGACTCGAACGACTGACGCCCCACCAGACGTTGTTGGGTCGAGTGCCCGACCCGCATCCCGGTCAGGGCTACGATGTCATCCTCTGCATCTTGAAACGATTCGTTGGCACTTGACTTTAGTTTGGACTAATGGTGAAGAGGAAGGCAGTCAATGAGAAGCACCGACTGCCGTAAGGTCAATGAAGTACAACCAACATTGACCCCATGATTTTCAACGAACTTCAGCAATTTCGCCAAACGTTGTATGCCAGCTTGGGAAACGCCAGAGATGCCCTGTTTGATCTGATGGATGCCGTGTTAGTGAGTGCGTGCATCGTGTCGTTTGTGAGGCTATCGCAGAGTCCTGTCTTTCGTCGCCAGTGGTCGAGCCCCTATGAAGCGTTGCGCGATAGCCGCCTACCCCGATCAAAGGTGCTGAAGCTGTTGGTGCAGCAGATACCGACTCAGCAGCAACCGTTGTTGGCAGGTGATGCGAGTCGGTGGAACCGTCCTGCTGCCAGGCGTTTGAAAGACCGCACCTTATCAGGCAGAACAGGACATGCCCCGATAGCCGGACAAAACTACAGTACCTTAGCCTGGATTGCTGAAGACAGGGGCAGTTGGGCATTACCATTGCGGCATGAGCGCATCACCAGCTTTGAAACACCCGCCAGTAAAGCGGCATTCCAACTCAAACAAGTGACTCGGCAGTTAGCGGTGCGTCCGTTGGCGATCTACGACCGAGGGTACGGCAATGCCAGTTTTGTCAACCAAACGGCAGGGATTGAGGCAGACTTGCTGCTGCGGGTTACATCCAATCGATGTGTCTATGGCGCGCCCCCAGCGTATCGAGGGCGAGGCGCACCTGCCAAGCATGGACATAAGATGAAACTCAATGACCCTGACACTTGGAGTGTCCCGGTCGAAACCGTTGAAGTCGATGATCCCAACTGGGGACGAGTGCGGGTCAGTCGTTGGAGTGCATACCATTTCCGCAAATCCCCCAAACGGGCAATGGAAGTGTTGCGCGTGGAGGTGCTGGAGACACAGAGCAGCACGCGACGCTTGGCTCCTTTGTGGTTAGTTTGGCTGGGTGAGCAGATGCCTCCGTTAGAAACCCTGTGGTTGCACTACCTCCGTCGCTTTGCCATTGAACACTGGTATCGCTTTGCCAAGCAGAGGCTATATTGGACACATCCCCAGTTCAGTTCTGTATCGGCAACCGAACAGTGGAGCAGCCTGATGCCGTTGCTCAGTTGGCAGTTGTGGTTAGCGCGAAAGGACTGTACTGACCACCCCTTGCCCTGGCAGGCACCGCAAGAAACGTTGACTCCGGGTCGGGTCGCACAAGCGTTTGCAGGCATTTTGGCAGCGATTGGCACCCCTGCTCCTGCGCCTAAACCTCGTGGTAAATCGCCAGGACGAGGCAAGGGGCACAAGCCAACTCCTCGTCCCTGCTATCCGATGGTCAAAAAACGAGCCTCGAAACGCAAGACATCCGAACAATCCCTGAACAGTCCGGTTGCAACAGCAGCTTAACTGCGAGCAGGATTGTATCCAATTCCTTAAGTTCAACTGTTATGAACGGTTGAGCAGATTCTTTATGGCATCCTGTTGAGCATTATTGTGATGCCAGTTAGTCCAAACTAAAGACTTGAGCGTAGGTTGGCTTTCTCTAGGCCACCACTGAGACGGCTGTAAGCCTTTACGCCTAACCGTTCTGCCTGACTTTGACGAATCTCAAGGACCCCTACCAAACTCTTCAATCGGCGAACCCGGCCTCGGGCGGGGTAGGCTTTCTGGTTGACAAAAAAAGGGCAACTCGAGGGCTCACCTCCTCTAGCATTTGCCGTCGTACAGTCTGCTCGATGCCTTCTAGACTATCGAGCCCCTCTCGGTTGCTATTGCGATACAAAATCTCGGCGATCTCTGCTGTACAAGCTTCCAATCGCTTTTGGTCTTCAGGTGTCATGGTGCTGACTGCCTGACACATCTCTGGAAACCCCTGATTTCTCGTAGGGGACGCTGGCCCAAAAGCTCCTCTGACCAAGCCCTCCGGCTCCAACTCAGGAGCTATGGGCTTCGATCCCAAGACAACGAATTTTCTGGGCTTTCGGGACTTGTGTCAGGCAACCAAGTCATGGTGAGTCATCCCTGGGGCTACCCTCCCATTCTCACCCTTCGCACTGTTTTCGCGAAAGTGGGATGCTCCCCTCACGCATCCTGTTGGTTAGTTACGTGATTATGTCTACCGACTTAGGGACTTCAAGCTCTGCGGATAGGGCTACTAGCTCCAGAATTGATCCAAATCAAAGCCTGAGATTTCTTCCTGAATTTCCTGAAAATAGTTGCTGCGGGTTATCATTTCTACTTCCGTTGCGCGGCGGCTTTGATCGATTTCAATTTGCAGTTCTTCTAGGTGCCGGCGGATCTCTTCTTCCCAGCGCTTTCGCTCGGTAATATCCTGCACAATGCCTTCGTAATAAAGGATGTTTCCTTGCGGATCTCGCACAGCTCTGGTGCTTTCCTCCACCCAGATCATCGTCCCATCTTTTTGATAGCTCTGGTAAGTAAACGCTTCAATCTGGTCGGTGATTTCTAGCGCTGTTTTGAAGGCCTGGCGACGCTCTGGCTGGACATAGATTTGGGTCGAAATGTCTTTTACTGAATTCACCATATCTTCGGATGAATCATACCCATAGAGGCGGGCCATGGCTGGGTTGACGTTAATATATCGCCCATCGGTTGTGGACTGAAAAATGCCCTCGACGGCGTTTTCATAAATGCTGCGATATTTTTCTTCGGCAATGCGAAGCGATTCTTCTACTCGTTTACGAGCAGTGATATCGCGCACCATAATCAGCACTTCATCTTGTCCTAAGACGGCGATACGGACTTCTTCATCCTGCCGTTTGCCATTGACCTCGATTTGCTGTTCGTAGACCTGAAGGCGACCGGTCGTAAGGGCCTGCTGAATATACTTGAGGCGAGTTTCGGCGATCGCCCTCGGCAGCGAATCCGTCACGTTGGAACCCGGCACAAACTGCTCATTGCCGTAGACTTGCAGCAGGCGATCGCCCCCCACGATGTCGATGTAGGTTCCATCCCCACTGACTCGCATCAGCAAGTCGGGAATCGCCGTGACGATGGCGCGGTTGGTGGCTTCGCTCTGGCGCAGCGCCTCGAAGGAATCCTTGAGCTGGTGGCTCATGCGGGTAAACGTGTTAGCCAGGGTTTGAATTTCGGTAATCGAGCCGATGGGTTCAACGGGCTGTCCCCAGTTGCCCTCGGCAATACCCGCTGTGGCCTGGGTGACGCGCAGGATCGGGCCGGTGATCCAGCGAGCCGTGAGGATGCTGCCCAGGATCGATGCCCCCAATGCCCCCAGACAGAGCAGCGCGGTGTTGCGTGTGTTGGCATCGATCTGCGCCATAAAGTCTGACTCTGGCACGACAACAACAATTAGCCAGTCTAGCCCATAGCCATCGCGAAACGGCACCACTTCAAGAAACTGACGCTGCCCATCGAGCGAAAAATCTAGCCGCTGGGGCTGGGCGATCGCGCTGGCATCAAACCCGCCAAACCGCCGTGTCAGGTAAGTTGCCGTTTCGCGCACCAGCCGATCCTTACTTGCAGTTGCGGGCAATAGCTTGGCATCCTGCCCTTCGCCCTGCATAAGCGGCTCGTCGATGGAGTTGGAAATCAGGTTGCCGCTGCGATCCATGATGAAAGCCTGCCCCGTTTTGCCGATCTGGAGATTCCGCAAAAACATGCGAAACTCTTCTGGCAGCACCACATCCGTCGCGCAAACGCCGATCAGCTTGCGCCCCGCTTTGTCATATACAGGCTGGCTGGCGGTGACGTTGGGTAATCCGGTCGTAAATGCAATGTAGATATCTGTCCAGGTGGGCCGCTCTGCTAGCACTGCGGCCTTGTACCACGGGCGCTGGCGCGAGTCGAAGGGCCGATCGAGCTGGCGCAGGCGGTAGGTGCGCTCGCCTCGCACGTCCAGGCTGTAATATTCCCGCAAAAAGTTATTGGAGGCATTGCCGTAGGACAGTTGCAGAGAGCCATCCTGGGGCGATCGCAGCACGCCAAAAAATTCCCCCGTCTGGGCGCTACCGCAATAGACAAACGCCACCGTCGGCGCAATCTTCATCTGCTGGTAAAACTGGCTCTCGCCCCGCGACGCATTTTCGACATCCAGATCGCCCAGGGAAAAGGCGCTGGCGTTCAGCCGATTGATTTCGTGGGGTACTGCAAAATAGCCCTGTAGCTCTCGCTCGATGCGGGCGGTCAGTTCTTGCCGGAGCTGGTTTGCCAGGTCATTCACCGCCTTTTGCCCGTTGCGAAACGAAAGGTAACCCACCAGCCCCACGACTCCAATAATTTGGGCAACCGAAGCCAAAATCAGCAGATTTCTGAGTGGCAAACTCTTGGGCATTGAACGGATGAGGGTAGGTCTGGAGGGGCTGAGGGATGGCGCTAGGGTACTGCCATGAAGGCAGGAGGGGGGGTTGGGTTTTGGATTTTGGGGCCGGGGGTGAGATATCCCCTGGTGGGGGGGGTTCGCCTATCATAACCCTCGGAAAAGAGAATTAAAGCAGGTGTCGCTGGGCTGGCATGATGAAGCTGGAGGTTGACGGCAGGGCGACTGGTGAGCCTGCTTCAGGATTTGCTATGAGGTCTACTGTGAGGTCTGCTGTGGGAGCGAGTGGGCGATCGCCAAACGAATCATTTCCCTCTTCGTTCTTCCCTCTTCGTTCTTCGAACCCTCCTTCAGCAAGGGTTCAATGTTGGGTGTTGAAATTTAGACTTTGAACCCAGACAGAGACTATGAAACGACGACTATGAGACGACAGGCATGAGACGACAACCATGAGACGACGGATGCAATCCAGCACGACCCCAAAATTGAGCATGAAAGACCGAATCACTGAACCAGAGGCGATCGCCCTGCTGGAACAAATGCGGCGAGAGCCGATCGTCACGTCGCTCTGTTCAGAGGCGATCGCCACCAACACCGTACAACTGGGCACTGGAGATCCGCCGATTTTGCTGCTGCACGGGTTCGACAGTTCCCTCCTAGAGTTTCGGCGGCTGATGCCGCTGCTGGCGGCCCATTTCAACACCTGGGCAATCGACCTGTGGGGATTTGGGTTTACCCAACGGCGACCCGACCTAGACGTTCATACAACAGCACTCCGCACACACTTGCACTATGCCTGGAAAACCCTAATTGGGCAACCTGTAGTGCTAGTGGGGGTGTCGATGGGTGGTGCGGCGGCGATCGACTTTGCGCTGAGCTATCCCGATGCAGTGCGGCGACTGGTGCTGATCGACAGCGCGGGCTATCGCAGCGGCCCCGCCTTTGCCAAACTGCTTCCGATGGCGATCGCCCGACAGGGAGCGCGGTTTTTGGCTCGTCCCACGGTGCGCCAAAACGTCATGCGGCGGGCATTTTACAAGTCTCAACTGGCCACCGACAGTGCCTATGCCTGCGGGGCATTGCACCTGGCAGAACCCCACTGGGAAACAGCCCTGGCCCAGTTCACTCGCAGCGGCGGCTACGGTTCATTTCGTTCCCAACTGTCCACGCTCCGCCCGCCCACGCTAATCCTCTGGGGCGACACAGACCGCATATTGGGAACCCGCGACGCGCTAGAACTGGCCCGCAGAATTCCCCACAGCCAGTTGGTCTGGATTCCTCAATGCGGACACCTGCCCCATCTTGAACAACCCCAGGCGATCGCCGCTGCGATCTACCAGTTTTGTCAGCCCCGCGCCTGACAACAGCCCTCCGTCTCAGGAAACTCGCATCACTTCTCACCCCAAAGCCTTAAACTAATCATGAAAACGACGTATCACCAGCTACAAAATGCTCCCCTAAGCGGTGATAGAACGAATCTGCTGGTGTGCGGACTGAATTTAAACTTTCAGGAGTGATCGATTAAATGAAAAAAGTAGAAGCGATTATTCGGCCCTTTAAGCTGGATGAAGTCAAAATTGCCCTGGTTAATGCGGGCATCGTGGGGATGACCGTTTCCGAAGTGCGCGGCTTTGGGCGGCAAAAGGGGCAAACCGAGCGCTACCGAGGATCGGAATACACCGTAGAGTTTTTACAAAAGCTGAAAATTGAAATTGTGGTGGAAGACGAGCAGGTAGACATGGTGGTGGAAAAGGTGATTGCCGCCGCCCGCACCGGAGAAATCGGCGACGGCAAGATTTTCATCACCCCGGTAGACAAGATTATCCGCATCCGCACGGGCGAGGCTAACCAGGAAGCGATTTAATCTCGCTGCCTGTTCTGCTGTCCATTTTGCATTTCCTGTCTATCTTTCGTCAGCAAGGCGCTCTAGCTCTGGCAGCAGCGCCGCAAAGGCAAGCCCCCGGTGACTGATGCGATGCTTCAGGTCTGGGGGCATTTCTGCATAGGTCATGCTGTATTCCGGCACGTAGAAGATCGGGTCATAGCCGAAGCCGCCTGCGCCTGCGGGGGAGGTGGCAATTTCGCCAGGACAGATGCCCTCGGTCTGAAACGCAATGGAACCATTGGGCCGGGCGATCGCCACTGCACAGACAAACTGGGCCCGCCGATCGGTCTGCCCCTCCATTTCCCGCAGCAGCCGCGCAATCCGCTCAGCATCGCTCTTGCCGTATCGCGCTGAATATAGCCCCGGCGCACCGCCCAGCGCGTTGACCTGGAGTCCGCTGTCATCGGCGATCGCCCACTCTCCCGTTGCCGCCGCCACCTGCGAGGCCTTCAGCGCCGCATTCTCCAGAAACGTGCTGCCAGTTTCTTCGATCTCCAGCGACGCAGGCTTCAGCTTCAGTTCCCACGGCGTTTCTGCCAGATAGGCCGACATTTCCTGCACCTTGCCCGGATTGCCCGTCGCCACAATTAAGCAATGCATGGCCATCAACCTCCCGCCATCTGGATTTTTCAGCGACTTGCTCGCATTTACTTTGTTAAGTCTAGGCAAATCTGGTATGGTATGCGGTGGATTCACTAAGACTGAACTGCAACCATTGCGGGTCGCAGCTTTTGGCCGGTTGCCCTTGCTGTGAGAACTCGTTCTGGGTGTTTTGTTTAATTTGCACTTTCTATTTAATAAGCGTTGGGTTATGCGGGCAGGTCGCGTTTTTTCTCTCTGCTTGATTAGCTTTTTGATTGGGGGCGTTCTCGGCGGTATCTTAGGGGCGCTGGGGGGCGGCGTGACGGGCGGCTTTGTGGGCGTGGCTTCTGGCGCTTGCACGGCAGCCAAAGTCGCAATGGATCAGGGCCTAATTACAGAAGACCAGGCCAACCAAATCATCGGCACCACCGCAGACAGCTTTTTGGCACAAGGCCGGCTGGATCGGCGCGTGACGGAAGCCATGAAGGGCGGTGTGCAGGGCTGTTTGCAGCAGTCCAACCAGGGACAATAAAAACTTGAAAAAATTAAAGTTTCAAAAAGATTCAGACCAAAGATTCAGACCATAAGACTCTTCAGCAACTCTTTAGCAAATTACTTCAGAACTATGGAAGGCTGGATTATCGGACTGCTCATTTTTGCCTTGGTGACGGCAGTGAGCCTGGTGATTATTTCTAACTTGCCCCTTGGCATTGATATCGACGGTTTCCCCAAGGCGTTTCTCTCTGGGCTGGTGATTGGCGCACTCAATTCGCTGGTGTTGCCGCTGCTGAGTTCGCTGAGGCTGCTGAATCTGCTGACGCTGGGGCTGTTCGGTTTGGTTGCAACCGCGATTGTGTTTGGGCTGGCGGCCTTTTTGGTGCCAGGGTTTCGGCTGCGCTGGGGTTTTCTCAGTGCGCTGCTAGGGGCGATCGCCCTCAGTTTTATCAACAGCTTCCTATTCTGGCTGCTAGGCAGACTCGGCATCTATACCCAGCTAGCAGGCTAGCATTCAGCGGCGACGAGGGCGCGACCTGTCAGGCTAAAGGCGCGAACTTCGGTGATTTTGACAGGAACGACCCGTCCGCGTAGCTCCTCTAGGTTGCCCTCAAAGTAGGTAAGGCGGTTGCCGCGAGTGCGCCCCATGACCTGAGTTGGGTCTTTGGGGTTTTGGTCTTCTACCAGCACCTCTTCGACGCGGCCCAAATACCGCTGCGATCGCTCGGCTGCTTTAGCGGCAACGAGATGATTCAACCGCTGGAGGCGATCGCTCTTGACCTCCTCCGAAAGCTGATTGTCCCAGTTGGCAGCGGGCGTGCCCGGACGCGGTGAGTAGGCGGCCGTGTTGAGTTGGTCAAACCCAATGTCGCTCACCAGCTTCAGCGTATTTTCAAACTGCGCCTCCGTCTCACCCGGAAAGCCCACAATTGCGTCAGCGCTAATCGACGCATCGGGCATATAGCGACGAATGGTGTCGATGATGCGGCGATACTTTTCGTGGGTATAGCCGCGAGACATGGCCTTTAGCACGTCGTTGTCTCCCGACTGAAAGGGAATGTGGAAATGCTCGCAGACCTTGGGCAACTCGGCGCAGGCGCGAATCAGCCGCTCCGTGAAATAGCGGGGATGGCTGGTGGCAAACCGGATGCGCTCAATTCCTGGCACATCGTGAATGAAATAGAGCAAGTCGGTGAGCGTGTGCAAGTGGCGGCCGTCCGGCGTGGCTCCGGGCAGGTCACGCCCATAAGCGTCGATATTTTGCCCCAGCAGCGTTATTTCTTTATAGCCCTGCTGCCCCAAGACTTCGATCTCAGCACGAATCGCCTCTGGCGTGCGCGACTGCTCCACCCCCCGCACATTGGGAACCACGCAATAGGTGCAGCGCTCGTTGCAGCCATAAATCACGTTGACCCAGGCGGTCACGGTGCTGTCGCGGCGCGGCTGGGTAATGTCTTCCATAATATGAACGGGTTCCGTCGCCACGACCTGACTGCCCTGAAACACTTGCTCCAGCAAGTCTTGCAGACGATTGGCGTGCTGCGGCCCCATCACCAAGTCCAACTCTGGTACGCGCCGCAGCAGGGCTTCTCCTTCTTGCTGAGCCACACAGCCCGCCACAATTAGCGTCAGGTCAGGCTGCTCGTGCTTGCGCTTGGCCTGCCGCCCCAGATAGGAATAGACCTTCTGCTCGGCATTGTCACGAATGGTGCAGGTATTGTAAAGAATCAGATCGGCAGCTTCGGGATCGTCTGACCAAATAAACCCCATGTCTTGCAGGATGCCAGCCATCCGCTCGGAATCTGCCTTATTCATCTGGCAGCCGAAGGTGGTGATGTGAAAACGGCGAGGGGAGGCGGTCATAGGTGAAGATAAACTTGCGGGTGGGTCAGGATTGATAAGGCATTAATCATTATAGGTGGGGACTGGATGGGTGGGGCCGTATTGGTTTCGAGGCATTGGTTTCGAGGCATTGGCTTCGAGGCACTGGCTTCGAGGCACTGGCTTCGAGGCACTGGTACTAACCTTGCAGAGCCATATTGCTTAGTACGACACAGCGCACTCCCCTACGCCATTCCAACTCCTTGTAGGACTTACGCAGTTGGACAATTTCTCGCGGGCTGCGCCCGCGAGAAATTGTCCAAAACCCAGAATGCTTATTGAAAGTGCGTAAGTCCTGTCCTTGATTCAAAATTTACGGAATTTCCGCAAATTAATCGTCGTAACTTCACGTAGAAACCACACAGGTTTCGTGTCCTTGGTTACAATATCTTTATTCTTCGAGAGATTTGGCAAGTTGTTTGACGCTCTTGCATAGGCTACGGGCGCGTAGGTTAGTGCGTAGGTTAGATAGTCAGGCTCACTCGGTGTTCCCTTCAAACCCTGTTGCCTCGGTTTCCAATTTTTAGGCTAACGATTTGGTTCTCGGTTAGAGGTTTGGTTCTTGGTTAAGAGCCTAATTTTCGTTTTATAACGAGCCAGTTTGCTAATTTTTCCCAAAGGCAGTACTCTACGTAGATACTGAATCGAGCTTTCGGTAAATTTACGTAACATCTACTGAGATTGCTGAAGTTGTTGCGATCGCGCTTGTAGCCAGCGCTCGTAATCAGCATTCCTCGTTCATCAGGTGCATCTATCGCAAGTCGTTGAGCATGAGTCGAGCATAGGCCCAGGTCGCTATGCGACTGGCGTTCAGAGTTTGAAGAGGTTCAGGATTTAGAGTTAACGCGCTGAACGCCAATCGGCTCAACGTCAATCAGCGCAGCACCCATTGCGTAATCTTACGATTTTCGACGCTGTAAGGTCAGAGACACCGATGCCTCTGGCATCAGTGTTTATAAGCTGTTTCTCCCGTAGAAAAAGCATTCTGGTAAATTTCAGTTAAGTCTAGCCATGTTTGCATCTCCCTCTTCCGCTGCATCGTCTGTAGTGGCGCATCGACCATTTGCAATCTGCCAGCAGCGCAGCTTAAGCCCGATTAAGTCGTTCATCTTCGCACTGGGCGGGTTGTGTCTGTCGATGGCGATCGCCCCGACGGCCAGTGCCGCCACATTCACTGAAGTCGGGGATGCGGGTCAAACCCTTGGCACGGCCCAGCTTGCCAACACTCGCGTTGCAGGAACTCAGCTCACTGCCATCTTGGGTACTTTGGGCGGCAACGCAGACCTGTTTGGCATTCAAATCAAGAACAGCGCTGGACAGTTTATGGCCAGCACAGGCAACCTTGGCAAAACCCTGTTTGAAGACACGCAGCTTTTCCTGTTCGACTCAGAAGGTAGAGCTTTATTTGCCAACGACAATACGCCAGACGATGACCCCGGTCGCGCCAATCCGGGCACAAGGCGTTCTACACTCCGCCTACCTCGGAATACGATTCCCGACGGGCTTTATTTTCTAGCGATTTCTGGCTATAACTACGACCCGGTGGATTCTGCGGGCAATCTGCTGTTTTCCGATGCTAGAGCCGATCGCAACAAGCTGGTGAGTGCGCTTAACCCCGGCAGCAGGCTGGGCGGCTGGGTTGGCAGACCCGGCTATAGCGGCCCCATTTTGGATTATCAGATAGATTTGGTTGGCGCAGAATTTACCTCTCTGGTGTCGCCAGTTCCTCCACCGACTCCAACCCCGACCCCTACGCCCACGCCCACCCTGACTCCGACACCCACCCCGACTCCGACTCCAACCCCGACACCCACCCCGACTCCAACCCCGACACCCACCCCGACTCCAACCCCGACACCCACCCCGACTCCGACTCCAACACCCACCCCGACTCCAACCCCGACACCCACGCCCACTCCAACCCCGACACCCACGCCCACTCCGACTCCAACGCCCACTCCAACACCAGAACCCGTGCCCGAACCCTCAGCCGTTTTAGGGCTATTGGCGGTTTTGGGCGTTGGGTATCGCCTGCAAAAAGGGCGATCGCGCTAGGAGACATTCCAACCCAATACTGACTAGAGGGCTGCGGCTGAAAGGTGTGCTGGTGGGCGATCGCTCGACTTTTAAGCGGGTTTATCCGAACCAGACGTGCGAACTTGTGTATAACTAATAAGTAGGTGCATCTGAGATATCCCGGATAAGTTAGTACCGATCAGGTACTTGGCCTGTTTCGGGTGACCCGTTAGCTGGTCTTCCCGGTTGTTTTCTTTCCCACGGCGTGGGTCTGGCATTTTGTGGCGCATCTAACCTGCCGGTTGAGTCACTGGTCGAGTTGCTAGCCGAATTCCTGTCAGAAAGATAAGCGTTTGACAAGCTGATCGAGCCATGTTGCTCTAGGCTGAGAATCGCGACGGGTTGAGGCTGCACCCGTTTGAAAGTCTGCCAGTTCCTAGCTGATCGGAGTATCTATCATCGGGAGTGGTGACTCTGCGCTGCCGCCCGTCTATGCAAGATGAACCCTGCTGAATGAGCCGTTCGACTCCGCTTCTCAATTCGGATAAGCCCCTGGGTGGACGCTATCGTGTGCTGCGGCAACTGGGCACGGGTGGTTTCGGGCGCACCTACTTGGCAGAAGATCTGCACCTACCGGGACATCCTCGCTGTGCGCTGAAGCACCTGAAGCCCCAGATCAACAGCGACGACACGCTATCGATGGCGCGACGCTGTTTTGAGACGGAAGCCCAGGTGTTGTATCGGCTGGGCGATCACGACCAGATTCCCCGGCTACTGGCCCACTTCGAGGAAGACCGTGAGTTTTACCTGGCGCAAGAGTTTATTGAAGGAGAGTCTATTGCCCGCGAGCTGGTAGAGGGGCAGGTTTGGTCTGAAGGACGGGCGATCGCCCTGCTCAAGGACGTGCTGCAAGTGCTGTCATTTGTCCACGGGCAGCAGGTAATTCACCGTGACCTCAAGCCCTCAAACCTGATTCGGCGGCGGGCCGACCAGCGGATTGTGCTGATCGACTTTGGCGCAGTGAAGCAGGTCAGCGCCCAGGCCGCAGAAGCCGGAAACACCAACCTCACGATTTCCATTGGCACTCAGGGCTACATGCCCAACGAGCAAATTGCAGGCAAACCCCGCTTTAGCAGCGACATCTACGCAGTTGGGGTGCTGGGCGTGCAGGCGGTGACAGGAGTGCATCCGCGACGGCTAGGGGAAGACACACGGGGAGAACTGGAGTGGCAGCATCTTGCGCCCCAAGCCAGTCTAGCCTTCAAAGAGGTGCTGGATCGCATGGTGCGGTATGACTTTCGCGATCGCTATAGCACAGCCGACGAAGCGCTGGCGGCCCTGGAAACCATCCCAGTCGAAGCAGAAATACCCATGCCGCTGGAGTTTGTGCCCTCAGCATCATCCGCTCGAATCGCAGACACACCCACAGCATTGACAGAATCCCTGGTTTATCCCAACAGTGCTGGCAGTAGCGGCGCGTCGGGATCGGTCGTGGCCCCAATGGAACTGCGGGAGGCAACGCAGGACGATATCGGCACGCAGATTCATCCGCCGCTGTCGCTGGATGAAACCATGATCAGGCCACAGGCTGATCCGACGCGAGTGACTCGCGTTGAGTGGGTGGAGTCATCGACCGAGGCAGCCGATCACACAAACGTCCTGACCGACGTGATTCCTCGGCGAGACGATTCAGGGGCCATTCCTGCACCTCCCTCTACGCCCAGTTCCTCCTGGCAGATGCTCCGGTGGACTCCACTGGTGCTGCTGTCGGCAGTGGTGGCGATCGCCACGGCTACGTCGCTTTCGTCCTGGCTGGTGGTGCGCTGGTTAGAAAACCGGCCGGCAACCCCCATCAGCAGCCCTAACAGTTCTAACAATAGTCCCAGTAATCCTCCTAGCCCCGGCGCAGTGGTCTCCCTCACGCCGACAGAACAGGCAGCAGCGCTGCTGACCCAGGCCCAGCAAAAAGCGCAGGACAATCGCCCGGACGAGGCGCTGTCGCTCTATAACGAGGCGATCGCCCTAGATCCCAAGCTGGTCGAAGCCTACGTGGGGCTATGTCAAGCGCTCAACACCTTGCAGCGCCCCGAAGAGGCCATCGTATCTTGCAACGATGCCCTGGCCTATCGTCCAAACGACCCCGACGCGCAACTGGGCAAGGGAGACGCGCTGCTGCTGCAAAACCGCACCTATGAAGCACTTCAGGTATACGAGTCTGTTTCCAAACAGCATCCCGAAAACGCGAACGGCTGGGTCAAGCAGGGCGTGGCGCTGCAAAAGTTGGGGCGGTCTTCGGAAGCGCTGGTGGCGCTGGACAAAGGCATTGGACTCTTTCGCAATTCGCCCGAAGCCTGGAGGACGCGGGGTGCTGCACTGGTGACGCTGCGCCGCTATAGCGATGCAGTCATCGCGCTTGACAAGGCCCTCCAACTCGACCCCAACGACGCTGCTGCAAAGGCACTCCGTCAACAGGCCGCCCAATCTCGGTAACCGTCCTCCCGCTCCGCTCTTCCCTCTTCTTTCTTCGTTCTTCCCTCTTCGTTCTTCCCTCCTCCCTCTTCGTTCTTTCCATCAACACGCCACCCACTCTCAGCAACCGTCCTGCTGACCTCAGCGGGGACGGAGTTTGCCAGCCGGCGCGACTACCCAGCCCCGATGGGGGAGTTTGCCGCCCTGAAGCGTGGGCAGATAGATCCCGGCCCAGGCGGCGAAAAGCATGGCGGCCAGCGAATCTATCGCTGATTCTGGAATTCCCCACAGGGCGGCAACACTACCTGCCCGATGCGCCTGCCCGCGCCACGTAGCGGGCAGTCCGCTGCTGCCGTTCCTAGCCCCACAGAATGCGCCCACCAGTGCACAGGTCAGCGGTGAGGGGCTGATTTGCGCGGTCCGTCGCAGGGCGATCGCCGCATCGTTCGGCGTAGACAAAAAGCAGTAAAGCGCCAGACAGAGCGGCAAATACTCTGCTGGCGTTTCGGCGAACAGGGTATGACGGGCGATCGCCGATGAGTCTTGCTGAGCCGCGATATGCACCCGCTGAAGCGCAGTCGTCAGATCCGGCGCAATGGGCATCAAATCTTGAGCAGCGATCGCCCGCTCGATCAGCACCTGGGGCGGCTGGTCGGCGTGCATCGCCTGCGACACCAGTTCCCCAACGGCCAGCGCCACCGACTGTGACGACGCAGGCGCATCCAGCCGCTGCAAGTGCGATCGCAATTGTTCGGGATGGTCATGCGTATAGAGCGCCAAGGGCAACGTGGCGATCGCCAGCGCGGCAGGATTACCCAGAATTGCCGACGGCAGCGCCACCGACTGCTGGGGCCGATGAATCAACCCTTCGCCCAGGCTTAGCATAGATTTCCCCAGCCCTGCCGCTAGATCAGGTGGCGAGTCATGCGGCGCAGGCGGATCAAAACCCCAGCGCTCGACCTGCCGCCAGTCCGGCTGTCCCTGCGCCTGTGCGTTTGCCCCTAGCACCTGGCCCAGGGCCGCCCCCAGCAGCGCCCCCCGATACTGATTCAGCAGGCGATCGCCCATTCGCGTCTTTCCCCCACCGCTCCCACAGCCCTCATCGCATTTGGGCTAGCGGGCAGAACTCTTGGACGATCCCGACAACCCAATGCGATCGCTCAACTGGCGCAGCGTCCGCGACAGTTCCACATCGGTTTCCTTGAGCTGAGCAATTTTCTCACAGCTATAGAGGACGGTCGTATGATCCTTGCCGCCAAACACCTCGCCAATCTTGGGCAGGCTGAGGTCGGTGTGCTGCCGCATTAGGAACATGCCCACCTGACGCGCAATGCTGATTTCACGGCGACGGGAACTGCCCTTCAGGTCTTCGATGGGCACGTCAAAGGTTTCCGCCACAGCCATCATCACGGCCTCTGGAGAAGCCTCGATCTGTTCATTAGACGGGTTCAGCACGGGCGCAATGGTTTCCACAGCCATCGGCAAGCCCGAAATCGACACATAGGCCACCGCCCGAATCAGGGCCCCCTCCAGTTCGCGAATGTTGGACGTGTAGCTAGCGGCGATGTACTCGATCACCTCGCGGGGCAGGCGCATATTTTCGTATTCCGCCTTCTTTTGCAAAATGGCCATGCGCGTTTCCAAATCCGGCGGCTGGATATCGGAAATTAGCCCCATCGAGAAGCGAGAGCAAAGTCGCTCTTGCAGGCGGGGAATCTGACTGGGGGGGCGATCGCTCGCCAGCACCACCTGCTTCCCCGCTTCATACAGCGTATTGAACGTGTGGAAAAACTCTTCCTGCGTGTACTCCTTGCCCTCAATAAACTGGATGTCGTCAATCAGCAGCACATCCACCAGACGATATTGCTCCCGAAAGCTCTGCATGTTGTCTTTGCGAATCGCCGTAATCAGGTCGTTGGTGAATTGCTCCGTAGACACATAAAACACCCGCGAGTCGGGGTCGATTTCCTGGCGATAGTGCCCGATTGCCTGCATCAGGTGCGACTTGCCCAGCCCCACCCCGCCACAGAGAAACAGCGGGTTAAACTCGCGCCCCGGCGACTCGGCCACCGCCAGCGAGGCCGCATGGGCCATGCGATTGTTTGCCCCCACCACAAATCGAGAAAAGACATAGCGCGGGTTGAGGTCTGAGGGCTTGGGGCGCTGCTTAGGCGTGGTCGATGGCTCGGTCAGCGCCTCCGTAGGCATGGGCCACAGCATGTCTCCCGGATCGGCCATGCCTTCCCCGTCTTCTCCGTGGCGCACGGTGATCTGAATCTCGACCGGATGCCCCAGCAGTTCTTCAACAACCTCGTGAATGATTTTTAAGTAATGCTTTTGCAGCCAGTTGCGGGCAAAGGGGTTGGGCGTGCAGATGACGAGAGTGTTTTCGTCCAGTTGCTCTGCGGTGGCAGACTTGATCCAGGTTTCAAACGTGGGGCGGCTCAGCTTCAGCTGGAGCTGCTCCAATACTTCTGTCCAAAAGGTTTCTAGCACGACTTCCACGTTTGCTCTTCTCCCAGGTGAATTGCCCAAAATGCAGCGACCCTACCCTGACGGTTGCAGACTGACACATTGCAGCCTGAGATGTTGCAGGTCTAGACGATTCCAGACTGAACAACACCCAGCGCTCCCTCAGCAGTTCGGACTTGGCAGATGGCAGCTAGCGAGGTATCAGGTCTCTGGGTCTCCATAGGATCTCTCAGGCTCTCTCTAGAGCGACAGCTCTAGACAGGGCAACAGCCCCAAACAGGGCAACAGCCCCAGAACAGCCCCAGAGACAGCAGCACTGGCCGCAGGCAGTTCGCCCAAAGCCAGCCCCTCTTTTTTACCAGCTTAACTAGACTACTAGATGTGCTGTGAGATTGTTATATAAATTCCATATATAGGGATTGGTGAATAAACGCAAAAAACTGTATGCCTTCATCAAGAACTGTAGCCTGTGTTTTCTTGACACGCCGCTTCTGGAAAAATCTTGTAACGCTGCCGATCGACCCGTGAGGTCGTGCCCTATGGTACGCGGCCCGTCCTTGACCTGAAATCCCTGGCTGGCAGGACTCCGCTTAACACGTTTGAAAATTAATTAAATTATTAAAAACCCATTGACCCAATGCCCATCTATCTGTTCTGGGGGGATGACGAATACGCCATGCAGCAGGCCGTGAAAGATCTGCGCGATCGCACGCTTGATCCCAACTGGGCCAGCTTTAACTACGACAAGATTCCCCCAGAGCAGCCCGACGGCGTGATCCAGGCGCTCAACCAGGCCATGACTCCCCCCTTTGGCATGGGGCAGCGGCTGGTCTGGCTAGCGGAAACGACCCTCTGCCAGCGCTGCTCAGAAGACCTGCTGGCGGAGCTATCGCGGACGCTGCCAGACATCCCCGACAGCACCGTGCTATTGCTGACCAGCAGCAGCAAGCCCGACGGCCGCGCCAAATCCACCAAGCTGCTGCAAAAACATGCCGAGATTCGCGAATTTGCGGCGATCGCCCCCTGGCAGACCGACCAGATCGTACAGCGCGTGCGCCAGGTGGCCCAGTCCACAGGCGTAAAGCTCACCCCTGGCGCGGCCCAACTGCTGGCCGAGGCGATTGGCAATGATACTCGCCGACTGCACAACGAGCTAGAAAAGCTGCACCTCTTTGCAGGCAGCAACAAGCCCATCGACGAAGGGGCGATCGCCCTATTGGTCAGCGCCTCTGCCCAAAACAGCCTGAAGCTGGCCGAGGCGATTCGCTTGGGCGATACGGGTCGCGCCATTGCTTTGGTTGCCGACCTGTTTGCCCGCAATGAACCTGCGCTGCGAATCGCGGCGACGCTGGTGGGGCAGGTTCGCACTTGGCTGTGGGTCAAGCTCATGACCGAATCGGGTGAACGAGACAACGCGGCGATCGCCCGTGCCGCCGACATCGCCAACCCCAAGCGCATTTACTTTTTGCAGCAAGACGTGCGGGCGATCGCCCTCTATCGATTGCAGCAAAGCCTGCCGCTGCTGCTCCAGCTCGAAGCTGGGCTAAAACACGGTGCAGACGAGCGCGTGCTGATGCAAAGCAAAGTCATTGAACTCTGTCAGGTGTTTAGCGGCACCGGCCAGCGCAGCTAGGGCCTCGTCGGGCAACCGGCCAAAAACCTACTCGCATCAAAAAATATGGGGCATCCTTCTAAAACTTGGGCGAACTTGGGCGATCGCAGGAACAACCCTCGCATAAAATAATTCAGAATAAGCGGATGGCTAAAACAGGCCACGCCTAACATTAACCATTCTTCCTTGTGTTTACAGGCTTGTTCAAAACTCCTATGACTCACTTTTTGATTCCTTCTCGACCAAAGCGCCGCCTCACCATGCCGCTGCTGGCGGGTGCGCTGTCTCTGGCGGGGCTGCTGCTGGGCTGGGTTCCCGATGTTCAGGTCTCGACGGGTTCCGTCAAACTGAGCAACGCAGCCCTGGCGCAGGCAGCCGTTTCTACTGGCGAAATTCGCAGCTATGCGGCCTCCGTGCTAGAAATCGAACCTTATCGACAGCAGGCAGTGCAGGCCATTCAAAGCGCAGGCGCACCCCTACCCTCGCTGATGTGTACCCAATCCAACGACCTCCGCAGTTTGCCCCGCAATATCCGCCAAATTGTGGCAGACTTTTGCACCCAGTCTGTTACGGTGGTGCAAGGCAATGGCATGACCATTGGACGGTTCAACGAGATTACGGCAATGCAGCAGAGCAATCCCAACCTCGCCGCCCAGATTCGTCAGGCCATCGTTGAGATTCGTCGTCAGCGCTAAACCTCGTCATCAAAAGGGACGTTAGAGCCAATGCCACGCTTCCAGCCTTACACCTTGCAAATGCAGATTAGCCGCATGTTCCAGGATGGACAGGGCTTTTTTGCCACCACCAAAGTGCAAGACTGGCTGCGAGAGCGCAACGAAAACCCGGATGATTACGAGATCTCCTTCCGCCAGTATCCGGCCCCCCCGGAGTCTGGCCTGGTGATGATGACTGATGTAGAACTGCGCCGCAAAGACGGCCAGCCTGTGGACGAGTGGCTGCAACAGGAAGTGAATCGACACGGCTGAGCGAACGCTCCAAAGCCAGGGCAGCAGCGCCAAGGACTGTCAAACCTGGAGCCTGCGCCAACGTGTCGTTAAATGGTTGTGAAATGGTCGTGATGATCCGTGATGGTCATTAACGTGATGATCGTTATCGTCGTTACCGTCGTCAAACAATTGTGAAATAGTTGTGAACTAGTTGTGGGGCAAACGCCCCAGCCCCCACGACCGCCCGACGGCCACCCGATCGCCCCTTCTCTGGTTTGCGCCATGCGTCTTGTGTTTTTTGGTACGCCGCAGTTTGCAGTGCCCTCGCTAGAGCGACTGCTCGGTCAGCCCGGCGTTGAGGTGCTAGCAGTGGTGACTCAGCCCGACAAGCGACGGGGGCGCGGCAGTGACCTAGTTCCATCTCCCGTCAAGGCGATCGCCCTCCAGCACGACCTGCCCATCTGGCAGCCAGCCCGCATCAAAAAAGATGCCGAAACCCTGGAAAACCTGCACCGCACCCAGGCCGACGCGTTCATCGTCGTCGCCTACGGACAAATCCTGTCCCTCGAAATTCTTGACATGCCCCGCCTCGGCTGCATCAACGCCCACGGGTCACTGTTGCCCAAATATCGCGGGGCTGCGCCAATCCAGTGGAGCCTGTATCATGGCGAAACCGAAACGGGGATCACCACCATGCTGATGGATGCAGGCATGGACACTGGGCCTATGCTGCTGAAGGCCACCACGCCCATCGGCTGGTTTGACCATGCCCACGATCTCGCCACGGTGCTGGCAAAGCAGGCAGCCGACCTGCTCATCGACACGCTGCTAGGGCTAGACCAGGGCAAGGTTCAGCCCATCCCGCAGGACGACGCGCAGGCCACCTACGCGCCGCTGATCCAAAAGCAAGACTATTGGCTGGACTGGAACCGGGGGGCGATCGCCCTCCACAACCAAGTGCGCGGCTTCTACCCAAACTGCCTCACCCACTTCCGCGGGCAGCCGCTCAAGGTACTCTCCACGGTTCCTCTCACCACAGCCCCAGACTTGCCCATCCCCGACTCAGTTCAGTCCCTCCGGGCAGACTGGCAGCCCCACCTCGCCGCCCCCGAAGCCCCCGGCACAATCGTCGGACTGCTCAAACATCACGGCGTTTTGGTGAACACATCGGATGGGCTGCTGCTGCTGCTGATTGTGCAGCCGTCTGGGAAACGCCCCCAAAGCGGCTGGGACTGGGCCAATGGAACCAGACTGGCGATCGGCGATTCTTTCACCTCTTCACCTACCTGATCCCCAGCGCTGACCCCGACGATCCGACTATCTATCCGACCACCTACCTATCCGACCGCGCAGACTCCTCAAACAGGGCCACCTGCAAAATCGCTGAACCCTCTGCGCTGAAGGCTTTGCAAGGTCTTTGAATTGCCTATCCAAGAATTGGCTATCTAAAATCGCCAATCCAAAATCCAAAATCCCGATCCCGCTGTCCTAACTCAGCCTTGCCGTACATTCCAGGATCATCTTTTGATTTTCCAGCGCGTAGGGCTGAATCTCCAGCGCTTGCCGGAAGGCGTGAATAGCTGCCATATATTGTTTCAGCGCCATGTGGCAGAGTCCTTGCCCATGCATTGCGCCAAAGTGAATCGGGTTTAGCGCCAGCACTTGCTCACAATCGGCCAGAGACTTTTGATACTGTCCACAGATGTAGTGCAGCACGGCCCGACGGTTCCAGGCTTCGGCAAAATCGGGCAGGTCAGCAATTACATCCGTCAAGACTTGCTCTGCATGGCCATATTCGCCTGCATCGATGAGCGTCTGGCTGCGCTCTAGCAGTTCTAACCCTCTTGCACCCTTTTGCGTAAACCAGAGCCGCCAAAGCTCATGCGTAGCAGCATCGCGAATTGATTCATCAGGATCTTTCAAATTCTCCAATAAAGATTGAATCAAGGTGTTGTCCATGACTAAACAGGGATTAAAGGTCTTGATTGAGATCAACATCCGCAGTCGAGGAAGCTTGCAGACGGCCAGGCAGTCAACCTTTAGCATCGGTGCAGCGGGACTGCATTAAGGGAAATTGCATCAAAGGAGCTGAATTAAGATCGGCTTTGCCGAGAGCAACGAGGATTCTTCGGAGCAGATTGCCAGTCTGGTCTGTGAGTCAGGCTTAGTCAGGCTTCGTATCTCAAGCCTCTGGATCAGGCTTCTGTATCCGTTATCCTGCATCTTTAAACTTTTGTCTGCCTTAAAATACGCTAGATGCACCTGCGGATGCTTGAAAAGCATTGACCTGCAAGGGATGCAGGACTCAGATTAACTTTCACTAAACAGTTCTTTACAAATGGGCTGTACTTGACTTTTCGGCTTGCAGTGTAGCCTTTCGTGAGGGCGATCGCCCTGACCAAACAGGTAGAAGACCGAGAATATCGCCCCACTCTAGAGATAGAATCCTCGCAAAATCCTTGCAATGGAGCAGGGCGAGTGGGGAAATTCCTTAAAGTTGCTCACTCTTCACTTTGACAAACGTCCACTCGATTTGACGTATATCTCTGGTTAGAAATTTCGTCCTAGCTGTACTAGCTGTACCTTCAGCGTCTACCTCGACCGCAGCACTTGTCGCTGAAACTCTTGCAGGTTTTGCATCAGGGGCGTTCCAGCAGCGACGGTCTGCATCCAGCGCCCCACATTGTTAATCGGACGGCCGATGGTGCGCTGAAGCACCTGCACCACCAGCCAGCCCAGCGCCCCGCACCAGAATGCCTGCCAGGTGTCGATGCCCAGCACGGTGGTCATACCCGTCAAAAACGCCAGAAACGTCCAGATTGACAGCAGGATGTAGATGGGCACGCCGAAATAGGGCAGCGCCACCCAGAGGCTGAGCAGTTGCGGCGCGTAGGCAAGGCTGAGCGTTAGCCCAACCTGTCGCCAACTGGCATCTGAAGTAAACAAAAGATGCTGGACGACCAGCGTACTGGCTCCCCAAAACAGCCAGCCAAAGGCAAACAGCAGCGTGCTGATTAGCAGGCTAATGACAAATCGCAAGGGGCTGACTCGGTTGATAAACAGGATGATGCTCTGGGCTAGGGACTGCGAGAAGGCAGCCAGCAGGATGACGCAGAGGGCGATCGCTTCGCCATCGGGTGAGGCTTGTAGGCGTAGGAAGCTCTGGGGATCAAGGGCGATCGCCCCTCTAACCAGGTCCAGAAATAGCGAAAACCAGGATGGCATCATGCGATCTACCGATCTCGATCTACCGAATCTATAGAAACCCAAAAGAAACCCGAATTTTGAAGAAGTCTAAAGCTTTAGAGACATACTCTCAGGTTTTGGCAATTCCTAAGCAATTCCTAAATTTCTACAAAGCCTTGTTGTAACAATACTTTGGCGTGATGAGGAATACATGCTCCACTCATTTCACATTGCATAATACTCTCAAAAACGTAGCCTGTTGTTACGAATTGGTATGCGAGTCTAGCAACAGGATAAGCAATGTGGGCTGTCGGGATAATCCAGAAGTTCTGAAAATTCTGACGCATTTGAGCAGTTGGCTTGGCTGTCGGTTCTTTGAGTTAGTTTGCTGTTCGGGCACGAGCATCATCAGGTCTTTAGGCAGCTCCTCTAGGATTTTATGAGTACTATTTCAACTATTTCAACAGACTTAACGGAAGCAGCGTCGAAGTCCGATATGAAGTCCAATATAAAGGGCGATCGCCCTGATACGCTTCCCCGCGTGGTCATCGTCGGGGGAGGGTTTGCTGGCATCGAGGCAGCGCGGGCCCTAGCTCGCTCTCCGGTGCAGGTAACGGTGATCGACCGCACCAATCATCACCTGTTTCAGCCGCTGCTGTATCAGGTGGCGGCAGCGACGCTTTCACCCAGCGATATCGCGTCCCCGATTCGTCAAATTTTGCGATCGCAAAAAAACGCAACCGTTGCCATGGCCGAGGTGACGGGCGTTGATCCCGAACGGCAGTTGGTCTTCATGGGCGATCGCACGATGCCCTACGATTATCTGGTTTTGGCGACGGGCGCACAGCAGACGTATTTTGGCAAAGACGAATGGGCGGCGATCGCGCCAGGGCTAAAAAGTGTGCTGGATGCTGTACAAATTCGTGATCGCGTCCTGCGCTCCTTTGAGCAAGCCGAACTTCAAGGCGACGCGCAGCAGTGTTCCGATATTCTGACGTTTGTGCTGGTGGGCGCAGGCCCTACAGGGGTAGAACTGGCGGGCACCATTGCCGAAATGGCTCGGCTGACCCTCAAATCAGAGTTCCGCCGCATTGATCCCGCCTGCATCCGCGTCATCCTGGTACAAGCCGGCCCGCGCATTTTACCTGCCTTCTCAGAACATCTCTCCGCCGAAGCGCAAAAAGCACTGGAAAGCCTCGGCGTAGAAGTGCGGCTGAATTGCCGGGTTGAAGATATCGACGAGGGCGGCGTAACGGTAGCTGGAGAACGGATTCCCTGCCGCAACGTCTTTTGGACGGCTGGGGTGCAGGCATCACCCGCAGGCAAGTGGCTCAACGCCGAGACGGATCGGGCGGGACGGGTTACAGTAAAGCCAGACCTCTCGGTGCCGCAGTATCCCAACGTGTTTGTGGTCGGAGACACCGCCCATATGGAATCCGACGGCAAGCCCGTTCCGGGCCTGGCCCAGGCAGCCATGCAGAGCGGTCGCTATGCAGGACAGGTGATCGATGCCCGCGTTTGCGTCAAACCCGCACTGCCCCCTTTCCGCTACGTGGATCTGGGCAGCATGGCTACCATCGGGCGCAAGTTTGCCGTAATGCAGGTCGGCAACATTCAGTGGAGCGGGCTTCCGGCAAAGCTGGCTTGGCTCGTGGTTCACATTGCCGTGCTAAATCAGCTTGAGAATCAGCTTTCGGTGCTGCTGCAATGGACCTGGACCTACTTGACCCGTGAGCGGGGTTCTCGCATTATCACAGTACCCGTGGGATCGTCGCTCACTTCTCAAGCCTTGCCCCAACCTATTTCAGATGCATCTGGGGTTGCCTGAATCCTGAAACTGCAAGCCGTGGCAACCGACCGGTTGAAACCGCAAGTTGAAATCACAGGTTGAAACTACAAGTGGGTTTACGATCGTCTTTCAATTTTCTTGACTGTTCTTTCATTTACTGTTTTTCCAACAGTCTGCCCCCGATCCTGGTTTACATGTCCGGAGAACGCAATGGATTTGATATTTGCGATGCTTAAAATACCTCCACTGCTGACACTCATCTGGTTTCCGCCAGTCATGCAGTTCAGCTTGCCTCCACTGAACGACCACAACCTGCCCTATCCCGACACCATGCATCCCATCGTGGTTCACTTTGTGATTGCGATGGCGCTGTTTGCAGTGTTGTGCGATGCGATCGCCTTTTTCACCAAAAACACCCGCCTCTATGAAGTGAGCTGGTGGAACCTGTTTTTTGCCACGCTCTCAATCTTTATCGCCATTATCTTTGGACAAGTCGAGGCAGGGCTGGCAGAACCCTACGATGCCGTAGTGCCCGTGCTAAATGCCCACACAGTTCTGGGCTGGTCGCTGTCGGCAATTCTGGCAGGCATGACAGCGTGGCGTTTCATCCTGCGATCGCGCGATCCCGGAAAACTGCCAATGCCCTACCTGGGCGCGGGGCTGGTGCTGGCGGCGCTGGTGTTTGTGCAGGTCTACCTGGGCGACAAGCTGGTATGGGTCTACGGACTGCATACCGTGCCCGTAGTTGAGGCAATTCGCGAGGGAGTGCTGTAAATGAATCCAGAACTCCTCGAGCAGCTTGGGTCACAGCTTGGCCCCAACGGATTGCCCTACAGCATTCCAATCCACCCCAACCTGGTTCACATCACCCTAGGTCTGTTCATCATCGGCATCGCCTTTGACTTCGCCGGAGCCTTCTTCCCGCTAGAAAAGTCCATCCTCAAGATGCTGTCGCTGACGGCAGTGCGCTCCAACTTTTTCGACGTGGGTTGGTACAACGTGCTGGCCTCAGCGATTGTTACCTTCTTCACCGTGGCAGCCGGCTTCTACGAAATCATGCTGGCAACGCCAGAAGCAGGCGTGAAAAGCGCCTGGGGTCTGGAAGCGATGCCCACCATGCTACTGCACGGGGTGGGCGGCGTGTTTTTGCTGGCGATTATTGTCGGCATGGCGGTGTGGCGCGGATTCCAGCGCTTTGCTTGGCGCAAGGACATGGGTCGCCAGGTGCAATGGAGCTACCTACTCGCAGGCGTTGCAGTGCTGGGCATTATGTTTGTCCACGGCACGCTAGGCGCACAGCTAGCCGCCGAGTTTGGGGTTCACATTACCGCCAGCGAGCTGCTGCGGGCAGGACAGGATCCCAACCTATTGCTGAAGTAGTAGCTAAAGTTAAGCTGCTGAAGTTAAGCTGCTGAGACAAGCGCGAAGGAGACACGATGAACCTGAAAACCATTGCCGGAATCGGAGTGTATATCGCGATTCTGGTGGCAACCAGCATTTGGGTTGGGCAGCAGGCCTATGGCTGGTTGCCGCCCCAAGCCTCGGCCGAATCCATGCTGATCGACGACCTATTTAGCCTGTTCTCTGCCATTGGCGCATTCATTCTGCTGGGCATCACAGGGCTGGTGCTTTATACCGTCTTCACCCAGAGCGTCAGCCGCTTCGACACCAGCGACGGCCCCCACATGGAGGGCAACGTCAAATTAGAAATCTTCTGGACGGCAGTGCCGCTGCTGCTGGTGTTTTTTCTAGCGGCCTACAGCTACCAGACCTATCAGCAGATGGCCGTGCGCGGGCCGATGGATCTGGTTCACCTGCACCACATGCCAGGCACCACGCCTACAGCCTACGCTGCAGATCTAGAACCCGAACCCGTCGAGGAGGTAGAGGTCTACGCCAAGCAGTGGGCCTGGTCATTCCGCTATCCCAGTGCGGGCGTAGTCAGCGCCGACCTGCATCTGCCCGTCAACAAGCGCGTGCGCTTGCGGATGACCGCAGATGAAGTGATTCATGGCTTCTACGTGCCCGCCTTTCGACTGAAGCAAGACATCATGCCCAAGCGCACGACGGAGTTTGAGTTTACGCCTGTGCGCGAAGGCACCTATCGGCTCAACGACTCCCAGTTCAGCGGCACCTATTTCGCCATCATGACGGCCAATGTAGTAGTGGAGTCGCCCGATTCCTATCGCCAGTGGCTCGCCAGCGCCGCCGCTCAGCCTGCTGTCCCCGCCGAAAACCCCGCCTACTCGGAATACACCAATAAGCGGCTGAAGCGCTTTGGCGGATGGAAAACGATCGCCCCCGCACCGCCGCCACTGGTCAATGCACTGGCAGAAGGCTAACTGGAAGAGTCGGGGAGAGAAGAGAGCGATATAGCCCCGCAAGGCCAGTCCCCAAACCCGTCTCCAGACTCTTACCCTTCCAAAATCTGAAATCTAAGATCCAAAACCCAAAATCTAAAATCCTCCACTCGCCCCCACAGTTACCCCAGGCAGATTCATGACAAACGTCCCCGTTGAAGGAATTGCAATTCCCGACATTGCCCATCCCGAACCGCAAAACAACTGGCGGAAATATTTCAGCTTCAGCACCGACCATAAGGTCATCGGCATTCAATACTTGGTCACGTCCTTCGTCTTTTTTCTCATCGGTGGCTTGCTGTCGATGGTGATTCGAGCCGAACTGATTACGCCCCAGGCAGATCTGATCGATCGCACGCTGTATAACAGCATGTTCACCATGCACGGCACGATCATGATCTTTTTGTGGATCTTTCCGTCGCTGGTGGGGCTGGCAAACTATCTTGTGCCGCTGATGATCGGGGCGCGAGATATGGCCTTTCCCCGGCTGAACGCAGCCGCCTTCTGGATGGTGCCCATCTTCGGCATCCTGCTGATGACCAGCTATTTCTTGCCCGCAGGCACGGCACAGGCCGGCTGGTGGTCCTATCCCCCCGTCAGCACTCAAAACCCAACCGATAGCATCATCACGGGTGAATTTGTCTGGATTCTCGCCGTGGCGATTTCCGGTGTGTCTTCCATCATGGGCGCGGTTAATTTCGTGACAACAATTGTGCGGATGCGGGCACCAGGAATGACTTTTTTTCGGATGCCTGCCTATGTGTGGACGGTGTTCAGCGCCCAGATCATTCAGCTTGCTGCATTGCCTGCACTGACGGCGGGTGCAATCATGTTGCTGTTTGACGCAGCGGCGGGTACGGCCTTTTTCAATCCCGATAAAGGCGGCAACCCAGTGCTGTTCCAACACTTCTTCTGGTTCTATTCGCACCCAGCGGTTTACGTAATGGTGTTGCCCATCTTCGGTGTGTTCTCAGAAATATTTCCGGTCTATTCGCGTAAGCCGCTGTTTGGCTACAAGGTGGTGGCTGTGTCGTCGCTGCTGATTACAACAGTCAGCGTGCTGGTTTGGGTTCACCATATGTATGCCAGTAACACACCGGGCTGGATGCGGATGCTGTTTATGGCAACGACAATGCTGGTGGCAGTGCCAACCGGGATTAAGGTGTTTGCCTGGGTTGCCACTATCTGGAAGGGTAAGCTGCGGCTAGACACACCCATGCTCTTTTGCCTGGGAGCGCTCATCATGTTTGTGTTCGCAGGAATTACAGGCGTAATGCTGGCTTCTGTACCGATTGATATTCATGTGAATAATACCTACTTTGTGGTAGGTCACTTTCACTACATTGTGTACGGCACGATTACGATGGGCATGTTTGCTGCCATCTATCACTGGTTCCCCAAGATGACCGGACGCATGTATTACGAGGGACTGGGTAAGCTGCATTTTGCCCTGGCATTTATTGGGGTAAATCTGAACTTTTTCCCAATGCATCCGCTGGGCCTTCAGGGGATGTTGCGGCGTGTCTCCTCCTATGAGCCGGAGTATGCTTTTTGGAATGTGGTCGCTAGTATCGGGGCGTTCCTGCTGGGGATGTCTACGATTCCGTTCATTTTGAATATGGTGGGTGCTTGGGTGCAGGGCAAGCCTGCGCCAGACAACCCCTGGCGGGCGATCGGGCTGGAATGGCTGGTGTCGTCGCCGCCCCCGGTTGAGAACTTTGAAGAACTGCCCATTGTTGTGTCTGGGCCCTACGGCTATGGCAAGTCTGATCCGCTCGTGGAAAACGCCGCTGCTCTCAAAGAGGGCTAGGCTGGGCTGCGTGGACTAGCCTATTTACTGGCTCATACTGGCTCATTCGCCGATTGTTCATTCTCTGACCCCTTACCCGCCTATGGATAGCTCTATCTCAACCGAAAAACTGGATGGGGCGATCGCCCCCCACACTGCCCACGCCCACGAGGAAGACCACGCGGGCAATAGTATGTTTGGCTTCATCATCTTTCTGCTGTCGGAAAGCGTGATTTTCCTCAGCTTTTTTGCGGGCTACATCCTGGTGAAAACAACCACCCCCAACTGGCTTCCCGAAGGCGTTTCGGGGCTGGAGGTTTCAAAGCCTGCCATTAATACCTTTGTGCTGGTGTCCAGCAGCTTTGTCGCCTATTTCGCCGAGCGAGCGCTGAAAAAAGATAATCTGCTGGTGTTTCGGCTGCTGTGGCTGCTGACGATGGCGATGGGTGCATACTTCCTGGTGGGGCAGGCGATCGAGTGGAGCGAACTGGAGTTTGGCTTTTCCGATGGCGTGTTTGGCGGGCTGTTTTACCTGCTGACGGGCTTCCACGGGCTGCACGTCTTCACGGGCATTTTGCTGATGGGCATTATGCTGTTCAAATCCTTTGTGCCTGGAAACTACGCGGGTGGACACACGGGTGTCGATGCGACCTCGCTGTTCTGGCATTTTGTGGATGTTATTTGGATTATTCTGTTCATTCTGATCTACATCTGGCAGTGATGCTTTGGCGATGTCCGAAGGAACGGATATCGCATCCATTAAGACCCATATTCGGGAACAGGTCGAGCAGTCAATTCCGAAATCAACGGGGCGACGAGGAGTAACGCATGATTATCGACGACGCGCATTATGACGTGATTATTGTGGGAACGGGGGCAGGCGGCGGCACGCTGGCTCGAAAACTCGCGCCCACGGGTAAGAAAATTCTGATTCTGGAACGCGGCGACGTGATGCCGCTGGAGGAACAGAACCGCAGCAACGTCGATATTTTCAAAAAGGAACTCTATCACGCGCCGGAGCAGTGGTTTGACATTGCGGGTGAACCCTTTGCGCCCCAGACAAAGTATGCTGTCGGCGGCAACACCAAAATCTACGGTGCTGCTTTACTGCGAATGCGAGAGCGTGACTTTGAAATGGTGACGCATCACGAGGGCGTGTCGCCAGAATGGTGCGTGAAATACGCTGACTTTGAGCCGTACTACACCGAAGCGGAGAACCTCTATCAGGTGCATGGGGCTGTGGGAGCCGACCCCACCGAGCCGCCCCACAGCGCCGACTATCCCTATCCCGCCGTAGGGCACGATCCGCAGATTGAGGAAGTGATTGGGGCGATCGCCGCTCAGTCCCTTCATCCTGCCTCGCTGCCAATGGCGCTGACCCGCCAGACCGACGACCCCACCAACGACTCCGAAGTCAGCGGCATCAATCCTGCCCTTCAGCATCCCAACGTCACCCTGAAAACGAGCGCAACGGTCACCTCGCTGCACACCAACCCCTCTGGCAGAGAAGTAAAAGCGGTTGAAGCCGAAATCGGCGGGCAGCCCTATCTATTTTTGGGCGACATCATTGTGCTGGCCTGCGGTGCGATTAATACAGCGGCAGTGCTGCTGCGGTCATGCAGCGAAGCCTGTTCGCAAGGGCTGGCCAATAGCTCTGGGCTGGTGGGGCGCAACCTAATGAAGCATCGGCTATCGTCGGTGGTGCAGCTTTCCAAGCTCAACAGCGGCAAGTTTCAGCGCAGCGTCTACGTCAACGATTTTTACTGGGGCGAAGAAGGATTTGACTACCCAATGGGGCACATTTATAACACGGGCGGCCTGCTGCAAGACATTATCTTCGCAGAGTCGCCGCCTGTGCTGTCGGTGCTGGCCAAGATGATGCCGGGGTTTGGGCTACAACAGATGGCGACCCGCTCCATTGGCTGGTGGGTGCAGAGCGAAGACCTGCCCAGCGCCGACAACCGCGTGCGCGTAGACAGCAAAAAGCTTTACGTCGAGTATACGCCGAACAATACCGAACCCCATGAGCGTTTGGTTTATCGCTGGACAGAGGTGCTGAAAACGGCGGAAAAAGGCATGGACAAATCGCTACTCCAGATGAGCGGTCGCCATCCCAGCGGGGAAATGCCGCTGTCAGTGGTGGCTAACGCCTGCGGCACCTGTCGCTTTGGGGAAGATCCGGCGACCTCGGTTCTCAATCCCGACTGTCGCGCCCACGATGTCGATAATCTCTACATTGTAGACGGCAGCTTCTTCCCGTCGATTTCCGCCACCAGTCCGGCGCTGACGATTATGGCCAACGCGCTGCGGGTGGGCGATCGCCTGATCGAGCGCCTAAAATAAGCACCTGAAATAATCGAGTGATTAGAGTGACTTCAGACCAAAGCTGGTGACAGGACTCGAACCTGCGACCGGCTGATTACAAATCAGCAGCTCTACCAACTGAGCTACACCAGCGATCGCCCTACATCATAACATTGCCGTTTGGCAGTTGGGGCAGATTTTTGGGCGGGAACCATCAGGTCAGCCAGTCGAGAAACGTGTTAGCTAGGATGGCAGCTTGCGTGCGATCGCGCAATTCCAGGCGGTTCAGAATATTGGTGACGTGGTTTTTGACCGTGCCCTCCGAAATGTAAAGCGCCTTGGCAATTTCGCGGTTGCTGGCTCCCTGAGCAACGAGAACTAGCACCTCGCGCTCGCGGGGAGTGAGGCTGGAGAATCCGTCGGGCGGGGCAAGGGCGGGCGCGGGCGACGGCGCAACCCGGGCCAGCAGTTTCGGCAAAATGCCAGGACTAATCTGGGTGTAGCCCTTGTGGGCAGCGCGGATGGCTTCGGCTAGATCTTCTGAGGGCGTGTCTTTGAGTAAGTAACCCGTCGCGCCGTTTTGCAGGGCAGCGGTGACATATTCCTGATCGTCAAATGTGGTGAGAATCAGGACTTTGGTGCTGGGAAACTGACGGGCGATCGCCTCTGTCGCAGCCACGCCATCCATCACAGGCATCCGAATGTCCATCAGCACCAAGTCAGGATGCAGTTGTTCAACCTGCTGCACTGCAACCTGACCATTTTCTGCCTCGCCAATGATCTGCAAATCAGCTTCCAGTTCAAGCAGTGCTTTCATGCCCTGACGAATCAAATGCTGATCATCTACCAGAACGATCCGAATCATGGAACGATCCTCTCTAGCGGAATGTGAACCGTAATGGTGCAGCCCTGTCCTGGAGAGGTTTGCAGGTCAAAGATGCCACCCAGCGACTCGGCCCGTTCGCGCATACTCTGTAGCCCAAAGCCCGTGCGATTTTGAGCTGGGTCAAAACCCACGCCATCATCCTGAATCAGCAGGTGCAGCGTCGCAGCCGTATCCTGCAAATCCAGCAAAATTTGCGAGGGCCGGGCGTATTTGCAGATATTGGTAAACGCCTCTTGCACAATGCGATAGAGGCTGGTGGAGAGATCTGGGGGCAGGGGGGCATCGAGGTGAATTTGGCAGATTGGTGCGACCCCTGTGACCTGTTCGACATTGCGGGCAAGGAGGGCGATCGCCGCTTCTAGGGACTGCTCCTGCAAGGGATCGGCCCGCATCGTCGCCACAGACTGCCGCACGTCCTGAAGCGCCGTAGAACCCAGCACTTTCGCCTCTTTCAAAAACTGATGCGCCCGCTGCGGGTCGCTCTGCCACAGTTTTAGTGCGCCTTCCACTTGCAGGTTCAGTGCCGTCAGCGAGTGCCCCAGCGAGTCATGGATTTCGCGGGCGATACGGCTGCGCTCTTGGGCCATGGCCAGCTTTTCCACCCGCAGCGCATAGTTTTGCAATTGGGCATTGGCGGCCGTCAGCTTTTCGCGGCTTTGGCGCTCCGTCAGCAGCGCATCCACCAGCAGCAGCAAAAAGACCAGCGTCAGCCCCAGCAGCAGCGCCGAGCTATAGGCAAAGCTCCAGGCAGGCAGCCCCCGTGGGCGATCGCGCCAGTTGATCGGAATTCGATCCGCCAGTTCCCGCAAGCGCTGCGTCAAAATCGCCAGAAACAGCCCGTAGGCAATGCCCGTCGTCATCAGGCGGCCCGGCAGCGCAAAGATGAGGCAACTCCTCAGCGCAAACACCACAACGAGAAATGAAAACAGCCGCATTTCCCGCAAATCGCCCGCCGTTGCCAGCAAAATCAGCACTCCCTCTAGCAGCACAAACCCGATGCGCGTAGCCATCTGCCCCGTAGGCAGCCGCAGCCCCATCAGCCCAAAGCCTACGATGCAGGCAATATCCAGCGGCGACACCCAGCTAAAGGGCGGCTCTGGGCTAACCCCCCGTGGCATCCTTGGCCCCGGAAACAGCGGCCCCACCAGTTCGCTCAAAAAGGCGATCGCCAGTAGGCTCCATTCCAGGTACAGCAGCAGTCGCAGGGGGTGGTTGGCAGGGTGGATCGGGCGGGGTTCGGCGGGAGACATGGGGGAAGAGGGAAGAACGAAGAGGGGAGAAGGAAGAACGAAGAGGGGAGAACGAAGAACGAAGAGGGGAGAACGAAGAGGGAAGAACGAAGAATGAAGAGGGAAGAATGAAGAATGAAGAGGGGAGAGCGAAAGGGGAAGGAATGAAGAGGGGAGGGGGATGATGGGATGATGGGATGGTCTGGTTGGACATCTCTACTCTACTCTTCCCATTGCGCTAACGCCCTCTCTTCCTCTCGCTGCATGGACTTCCGCAATCTCAACACCCTCTGGGCTTCTGTGCTAACTGAAACGCTGGTGCGACTAGGATTGCGGGTGGCGGTGGTGTGTCCGGGGTCGCGGTCGGCTCCGCTGGCGATCGCCCTTGCCCAGCAGTCGGGTCTGGAGGCGATTCCGGCGCTAGACGAGCGATCGGCTGCCTTTTTTGCCCTGGGCCTGGCAAAGCAAACCGGACGACCGGTGGCCCTGGTCTGCACGTCGGGCACGGCGGGCGCAAACTTTTATCCAGCGGTGATCGAAGCCCGCGAAAGCCGCGTGCCGCTGCTGGTGTTGACGGCAGATCGTCCGCCGGAACTGCGCGACTGCAACGCGGGACAGACGGTTGATCAGCAAAAGCTTTTCGGCAGCTTTGTGAACTGGTATCACGAAGTCGCCACACCCACGGCGGAGTTTTCCCAACTGGCCTACCTGCGCCAAACTGTGATTCACGCGTGGGAGCGTACCCAGCGACCTGTTGCAGGGGTGGTGCATCTCAATCTGCCTTTCCGCGACCCGCTGGCCCCCGTGCCCCAGCCAGCGGTATTGGCGCTCAGGGAATCCCTAGATGAAGCCCGTTTCTTTGCCAATGTCGGCTGGGATGACGGAACGCCGGAGCCGTGGCGTAGCCCAGACTGGGGGCGATCGCTCTCTTCTATTCCCTCTCGCGGCATTATCATCGCAGGCATTGCCCAATTTCCCAATGCGGCTGCGGCCCGGGCCCACTGTCGGGCGATCGCCCAGCTTTCCTCCTGTCTGGGGTTTCCGGTGCTGGCGGAGGGGCTGTCGCCGCTGCGAAACTATGCCCGCCTCAACCCGTATCTGGTATCGAGCTATGACACGCTGCTGCGCGATCCTGACTTGGCGACGGAGCTGGCGCCGGAGGGGGTGCTTCGGATTGGCGAGATGCCCACCAGCAAGGAGTTGCGAAGCTGGCTGGAGCGCACTCAGCCGCAGCAGTGGGTGGTAGACGGGGGCGATCGCAATCTTGATCCGCTGCACCTGCAGACGGTTCATCTGCGCTGCGCTGTTCAGCACCTCGTTCAACACCTGGCCGCGTCGCTGCCCAGCCCCCCCGCGCCGCCGACGGATTACCTGAAGCGCTGGTTGCAGGCAGAGACGGACTGCTGGCAGCAGCAGCGGCACACCCTGCGATCGCTCGACTCGCTGATCGAAGCCAAGACCGCCTGGGTACTGTCGCAATGCTTGCCGCCGGAAACGCCGCTGATCATCGCCAACAGCACGGCCGTTCGCTATGTAGAATGGTTTTGGGAACCGGGCGATCGCGCCATTCAGCCCTTCTGCAATCGCGGCGCAAACGGCATCGACGGCACGCTTTCGACCGCTCTTGGCATCGCCCACGGCAACCAGCCCAGCGTTTTGCTAACGGGCGACTTGGCGCTGCTGCACGACACCAACGGTTTTTTGCTGCGGCCCCGCCTGCGGGGCCACCTCACCATCGTCCTGATCAACAATCGCGGCGGCGGCATTTTCGAGAACCTGCCCATCGCCCAGTTCGAGCCGCCATTCGAGGAATTTTTTGCCACACCGCAGCCCGTGGAATTTGCCCCACTCTGCGCCACCTATGGCATCGCCCACGAACTCGTCCACACCTGGGAGCAGCTTGCCCAGGCGCTAAAGGTGCTACCTAGCGAGGGGATACGGGTGCTGGAACTCCAGTGCGATCGCAAGCTCAATGCCCGCTGGCTGGCTCAGCGTACCCCGCGCTAGGCAGATCGGGCGTTAAAACGCTTCTCCTAAGCGCTTCTTCTAAACGCCTTTCCTAAAACGCCCTCATCAAGGCTTTGCCTGACTCAGCATCTTGCGAATTTCGTCGTTTAGCTCACGAAAGACGTGCCGTGGACTCACTTCATCCAGCATTTCCACAATGCGCTGCGTCTGTGCATCAGTCAGTGATGGGTTACCCGTCAGCGATTCTAGCTTGACCTTCAGAATGCGATCGCGAATCTCGCTTTCCGAAGCCCCATTTGCTACCATATCCGCCACAATCTTGCTGGACTTGGCAAACTGAATGAAGTCCTTGTTCAGCAGGTCATAGGACAGTTCGCCCTTCTTATTTGTGTAGGCCTTGACGATGGCTTCATACTCGGCGCTGTCTACCGTTGCCACTTCTTCGGGCGAGGCCTCTTCGTCTTCAGGCGCTTCTCGCACGCCGCTCAGCTTGACCGGGCCCCGACGAGAGTAGGGCATTCCTGCCGTCAGTTCCATCGCCTCCCGAAAGGCTTCCATCGGAAAGGTTTCGAGGTTAATATTGGCGGCCGGTTCTGGCTCGGCAGTGCGGCGGTTGATGGTTGCCAGACCAGGCTGGGCATTGTCATAGCGCAAAATCACAATGCCTGCCTTGCCATCTCTCAACTTTTGGCGATAGGCAGCGGCTTCAATCGTGGAAAGTTCAACAATTTTTGTTCTGATCATGAGTCAGACCTTGTACTGGATGACCAAACGGAATCTGGAGTCACCTTACCACTCAATTGACAAGGCTCTGGAAGTGCGCCCCGACACATTCTGCAAAAGTAGAACAGTTGCAGATGCCGATTCACCGCGCAAATTCACAGTACCGCACTCAGCCCTAGCTTCTAAGGCTTGATGAAGCTAACCACAAAAATTAGAAAAACTGGGGCGCTAGGATTCGAACCTAGGAATGGCGGGACCAAAACCCGCTGCCTTACCGCTTGGCGACGCCCCAATGGGGATGGCAGGACGCAGACGCTCTTTCGTTTCCGTCACAGCTTCATTATTCTAACCAATGGTTCTGCAATTTCGCAAGATTTTTGGAAGCAGACTTTTGGCAGAGCTTGAAACCCTGTGGCCCGCAGCCCCAAAGTCCCCACCTCCTGTCCCTACCTCTTGTCCCCAAATCTGCGCGATTCAGTGTTGCGTTTTGGGGCGGGCGCATTATCGTTATGAATACTACCCGCAACAAAAATCCGTCCGCGTCCACCATCCATCTGGCATCCATCTGGCTCTAGGGTGAACCTTGCTTTCGTATCGTCATGTCGCAAACCTACGAACATTTGCTGGCTGAAAAGAACCTGTTAGACCAAGCGCGGCAGGGAAGTGCGGAGGCGATCGCCACCTTGCTCAACCGCAGCCTCAATCCCAGAGGCATCACGGCAATGGCCCGGCTGGAGCAAGACACGCTGCATGTTCTCGTGGAAGCCGTGCCCGCGCCGCCGCCAGATCTTGCGTCATTTGTTCATCAGGGCATTGCGGGGCTAGGCATGGCCACCGCCAAGACGCTCAAAGTTTACGGCCGGCAGCGCGGCATCAGCCAGATCGGATGGCAGCAGGCGTTTAGTCTGGCGACCCCTTCTGGCTTGGGCGGCGTGTCTACGGTGATGCAGGGAACCCAGGCGGGAAATGGGTTGCCCGTGACCGAGTTTGAACTGGGGGCGGGCGGACAGCAGGTGATTGCGGGCGATCGCCGCTTGCAGATGACTCCGCATGGTGCGGTGGTGACGCTCTTGCCGCAGCCCTCAGCGCCCTCGCTGCGATCGCGCACCCTGCCCAGCCCCGAAGCGGCCTGCCCGCCAATGCCCTACCTGGTGGGGCGCGAAAAGGAATTGGACGGGGCGATCGCCGCGCTGGAACAATCCGTGCCCGTCGAGTTTTATGGCGAATCGGGGCTGGGCAAAAGCGCCCTGGCCCGCGCCCTGGCCCACCAGCCCTCGGTTTTGGGGCTGGCTGCTGAGGGGCTAGTCTACCGGGTCGTCGGCGAGCAGCCCGTCGAGGATCTCTACCAGAGCCTATTTGAAGATTTTTTTGAAATTGACGAAGGCATTCCCCACAAGCTGAGCGAGGAAGAGGTGCAGTATGCCCTGCGCCAGAAGCGGGCGCTGGTGGTGCTAGATGACGTGCGCCTGCCGCCCAACGTGCTGGAACGAATGACGCGCAACCTGACTACGCTGGGCCTAATTGTCACGGCTTCAGAGCGCCATCTGTGGAACGATAGCCACAGTCTGCCGCTGAGCGGATTGCCCCAGAGCGAAGCGGTGAATCTGCTAGAGCGCTATCTAAACGATCCCCTCACGCCGGAGCAGCGATCCAGCGCAGAACAGCTTTGCACGTTGTTGTATGGGCATCCGCAGCGGATTTTGCAGGCGGCAATGCTGGTGCGCGATGGACATTTGTCCCTGCTGGCCATGATCGAGCAGTTGCAGTCAGGGGCGACGCTAGAAGTGCTGGTGCTGCGGGCGTGCGCCACCTTCCCGGATGCCGAGCGGCGCTGTCTGGCGGCGCTGGCGGTGTTGGGGGAAGTCCCCGTGCAGACGCACCACCTGGCCGGACTGACGGGCACGACCAATCCCCAGCCAATTGTGGCAACCCTGGTCAGCCGGGGCTTTTTGAGCAGTGACGGGGTGCGCCACACGCTGGCAGGAAATTTGCTGGCTCCCCTGCGGCAGTTCTGGAACCTGGAACAGTGGGTGCAGCCGGTGGTGCGCCATTTTCTGCACTGGGTCCAGCAGCAGGCTCCCATCAAAGGGGCGCTGTTGCCAGATTTGCCGCTGCTGATGCGGGTGGTAAACCTGGCTGCTGAAGCAGAACAGTGGAAAGAAGTCGTGCAGTTTGCCCGTGTGATGGACGGCCCGCTAGCGCTGGGGCGACGTTGGGGCGCGTGGGAGCAGGTGTGGGATGCGGGGCTGCGGGCGGCAGAACATTTGGGCAATTCCCAGGCGATCGCCCTGGCCCACCACCAGCTAGGCACCCGCGCCCTCTGCCTGGGCGACAGCTTTGCCGCGATTAACTATCTCAACCAGGCGCTGCGCCTGCGGGAAGCCGGGGGCAACGAAACCGCCGCCGCCGCCTCGCGCCACAACCTCAGCCTGCTGGTGGCTCCGATGCAGCACCTCCAGCCCCAGCCCCAGCAGCCGCCCCAGTATCAGCCCCCGCCGCAATATCCGCCGCAATCCCCACCCCAATATCCAGGGCCCCAATATCCCTCGCAGATCCAGCCGCCCCAGCCCCAACCGCCCCAATACCCAGCCCCAGAGCCGCAGCCCCAACTGCCGCCGCTGCCAGCCCAGCCTACGCCCGCGCCCCATCCGCCCTACCAGCCGCCGCCGCCCATGCCGGGAACCTCCGACCCCGAAGCAGAGGCAGCCTCCTCGCGCTTTTCGCCGCTGCTGTTGGGGGGACTGGTGGCCTCGCTGCTGCTGGGGGCGCTGGCGGCCTGGCTGATGGTGCGCGATCGCCCGTCCTTCAGTGTCAATCCCAGCAGTCTCACCTTTTCCAACCAAACGGTTCACACCAGCAGCCAGCCCCAAACCGTGACCCTGCAAAATACAGGCAGTCAGGCGCTACGGCTGGGACGGATTACACCCGTCGGGGCCAATCCAACGGATTTTCAAGTTGCGGAGCAATGCACCCGCGCTCCACTGCCGCCGGCCCAGTCCTGTACGATCCAGGTCACGTTTACGCCCCAGGGCCAGGGCGATCGCATTGCGGATCTGGCCTTCAATGACATTACGGGCGTGACCCGCTACACCATTCCCCTGCGCGGCAATAGCCCCAGTGCCATTGGCGGCAGCCCCAGCCCCGGCAGTCCGTCGCCTACGCCCCCGGTCAATCCTGATGTGGCGCTGCGGTTCAACCCCGGCACGCTGGACTTTGGCGAGTGGCAGGTCAATGCTCAAACCGGCCAGCGGACGATCGCCCTAGTCAACAACAGCGCCGTTCCCGTGACGATTCAACTGGTGCGGGCCGATGGGCAGGCCCGCAGCGACTTTTTAGTAAGCGAGCAGTGTACAGGCGGGCCCCTGGCCCCCGGACAAAGCTGCCCGATTTTTGTCGCCTTTCGCCCCACGGCCCCGGGCCAGCGCACGGCGAATATCAATGTGATCGACACCAGCAATCGCCCGTGGAACGTGCCGCTGACGGGCTACGGCGTGGCCACTGCGCCCCAAACGCCCACCCTCAGCATTACGCCCGGCCGGGTAGATTTTGGCTCTGTCACGGTTCGCAATACTAGCCGCGAAGAGCGCTTCTTTTTGCAAAGCACGGGGGGCGTGCCCATCCAGCTTCGCAATATCAGCATCGAAAGCCGGACGAGTGATTTTCGACTGACGCGCAACACCTGCCCCAGTGACTTGCCGCCGGGGGGCCGCTGCGAGGTGGGCGTGGTGTTTAGCCCAGAGGGGGAGGGCGATCGCCGCGCTGCCCTGCGGTTCGACAGCAACGACTTTCGGGGCACAGCCCGCGTCATGCTCATGGGTCAGGGTGTGCCGCCTGCGGTGCCTGCGCTGCGGGTCAACCCGCTATCCATTGACTTTGGCAGCATCGAGCTAGAGCGGGCCAGCGCCCCCCGTGCCGTCACCATTAGCAATATGGGCACCGCGCCGCTGCTATTGGGCGATATCCGGGTCAATGGCAACCCAGACTTTGTGAGCGATCGCAACTCCTCCATCGGCGCGGAGTGTTCCAACCTCTCGCTGCGGCCGGGGCAAAGCTGCGGCTTTAACGTCGTCTTTATTCCGCAGGTAGAAGGGTCGCGCAACGCCAATATCGTGATTCCGACAAACACTGGCTCCACCTCTGTCGCGCTGCGGGGCAACGGCTCGGTGCAGCGCTTCCCCACCCTCAGCATCCAGCCCACCAGCATCGATTTTGACAATCAGACCATCGGCAACATGAGTGCGCCCCGCTCTGTGACCCTGCGAAACAACGGCAATGCGCCCCTGATCCTGGGAAATCTGGGGCTGAGCGGGGAAAACCCGTTTGACTTTGCCACCTCGAACGACAGCAACTTTGCGATTAGCTGCACCAACGTAACGCTGGCTCCAGGTGAGGTTTGCACCGTCCAGATAATGTTCAACCCAACGGAGCCGGGATATCGCACGGCCCAGTTGGTGATTCCCCACAACGCCCCCAACAGCCCTGGACGGGTCAGGGTCGGCGGCGTGGGGCAGGCCGCGATTACGCCGCTCCCGGAACCGCTCCCCGATCCACAGCCTGAACCACCTGGCCCGCCCCTCCGACCGCTGCCTGTGCCCCTACCACAGCCCTTCAACCCGCTGTCGCGCTAGTTCGATTGCGTGCTGGGAGATGATCTGACCGAGTATTCGAGTCTACCTTTAACCCACTGTCGCGGTAGTTCAATCGCGTGACCACTGGGCGATCGCCCCAAGCAGAACTGCGATCGCCCCAATCCGGATCAGGTAATCACCGTAGGCTTGTCCATGCCCGTGTATTCTTTGATCTGGGCAATCTCTTCGGCGATCGCAATCAGGTCGCCCAGCGCCACCTGCGGGTCGAGGGTGTGTTTAGCGATGTTGGGTTCATAGCTTTCCAGATAGAGCCGCAGCGTTGCGCCCTTGGTGCCCGTGCCCGACAGCCGCAGGATCAGGCGAGACCCATCCGTAAAGCCGATGCGAATGCCCTGGTTTTGGCTAACGCTGCCGTCTACCGGGTCGGTATAGCTAAAGTTGTCGGCGTATTCGACCGTGTAGGAGCCAAAGGTTTTTCCAGGCAGCGTTGGCATTTGCGCCTGGACGTGATCGACTAATGCCTTAGCGCGATCGCTCGCCACCTCTTCATAGTCATGCCGCGAGTAGAAGTTGCGCCCAAACATCTGCCAGTGTTCTCGCACGATCTGCTCTACAGGCTGTTGCCGCACCGCCAAAATATTCAGCCAAAACAGCACCGCCCAGATGCCGTCCTTTTCGCGGATATGGTTCGACCCGGTGCCAAAGCTCTCTTCGCCGCACAGCGTCGCCTTGCCCGCATCCAGCAAATTGCCAAAAAACTTCCAGCCCGTCGGCGTTTCATAGCAACCAATCCCCAGCCGCTGGGCCACCCGATCCGCCGCTGCGCTAGTCGGCATCGAGCGGGCCACCCCTGCCAGCCCGTCCTTATAGCCGGGAACCAGGTGCGCGTTTGCCGCCAGCAGTGCCAAGCTGTCGCTGGGGTTGACGAAGAAATTGCGCCCCAAAATCATATTGCGATCGCCATCCCCGTCAAACGCCGCCCCAAAATCCGGCGCGTCCTCTTTGAACATGATCTCCACCAGATCATGGGCATAGGTCAGGTTGGGGTCGGGATGGCCGCCGCCAAAATCCTCCAGGGGCGTGCCGCTGCGAACTGTGCCTGCGGGTGCACCCAACTGCTGCTCAAAAATGGCATGGGCGTAGGGCCCGGTAACGGCGTGCATCGCGTCAACGCACAGGCGGAATGAGCCATTGGTCAGCAGTGCCCGAATCCGGTCAAAATCAAACAGCGACTCCATCAATTCCTGATAGTCGGCTACGGAGTCGATCACCTCGACCACCATGCCGCCCAGCTTGCTTTCGCCCAGCGTGTCGATGTCTACATCGGGCGCATCCAGGAGTTTGTATTCCGTAATTTCTTTGGTTCGCGCAAAGATCGCCTCCGTCACCTTTTCCGGCGCGGGTCCGCCGTTTTCTATGTTGTATTTCACGCCAAAGTCGCCATTAGGGCCGCCGGGATTGTGGCTAGCAGAGAGAATAATGCCGCCAAAGGCCTTGTATTTGCGAATCACGCAAGACGTGGCAGGCGTAGAGAGAATGCCGTGGTGCCCCACCTTCACGCGGCCCCAGCCATTGGCCGCCGCCATTTTCAGAATCAGTTGGACTGCTTCGCGGTTGTAATAGCGACCGTCGCCGCCCAGCACCAGGGTTTGCCCCTGATAGCCGTCCAGACTGTCAAAAATCGACTGGATGAAGTTTGCGAGATAGTTGGGCTGTTGGAAGGTGGGAACAGACTTCCGCAGCCCCGAAGTTCCGGGCTTCTGATCGGCGAAGGGCTGCGTGGAAATAGTTTGAATATTCATCGACAATCCTCTCGGTTAAGCAAGTTCATGCGCTGACCAGCGGTTGGGTGATCTCGTTTGGACAGGGCTGCCCCTGCTCAAAGTCGTCTAGGTTGTCCAGGGTGGTTTCGGCAATATCCCTAAGCGCATCTTCAGTGAAAAAGGCCTGGTGTCCGGTCACGATGACGTTGGGAAACGTAACCAGCCGCTCGAAAACATCATCTTGAATAATCTCATTGGACAAATCTTCAAAAAACAGATCCGCCTCCTGTTCGTACACATCGAGGCCCAGTGCCCCAATGATTTTACCCTTGAGTGCATCAATTACCGCTTCCGTGTCGATTAGCCCGCCCCGACTGGTGTTGATCAGCATCACCCCGCGCTTCATCTGGTCGATGGTGTCGGCGTTAATCAGGTGGCGGGTTTCGGGCGTGAGGGGGCAGTGCAGCGAGATAATGTCGGCGTTTTCAAATAGCTCTGGCAGTTCCACATACTGAGCCGCGCCCAGCGCCGTAAACTGGGGATTTATCCGGTGGTCATAGCCCAAAAGCTGACAGCCAAAGCCATGCATGATCTGGGCAAAGATCAGACCGATTTTGCCCGTGCCGATGATGCCAACGGTGCGGCCGCGCAGGTCAAACCCCATCAGTCCTTCCAGGCTGAAATTTCCGTCGCGGGTGCGGTTGTAGGCTCGGTGAATCTTGCGGTTGAGCGCCAGCACCAGCCCCACAGCAAACTCTGCCACCGAAAAGGGCGAATAGGCAGCGACGCGGGCAGCCCTGATCCCCAGTTCCGCTGCGGTTTTGAGGTCTACGCCGTTATAGCCTGTGCAGCGCAGCGCGATAAAGCGAGTGCCTCCAGCGGCGATCGCCCTCAGCGTGGTCGCATCCAACTGGTCGTTCACAAATACACACACCGCTGGAAACCCCGCCGCCAGCACCGCCGTACGGGCATTCAGCGATTCTTCAATGAACACCAGCTCATGGCCCCGGGTTGCGCCGAGGCTTTCCAGAATTTCGCGGTCGTACGCCTTGGCGCTAAACACTGCCACTCTCATGCCAGATCCTCGCAAATACCCAGCAATCGCCTACAGATCCAGCACCACTTTGTGAGTCACTTCGCCGTGTTCATCAATGTCGTACACAATCGGCACGGCAGTTCCCAGTTCCAGCTTGGCCACTTCTTCGCCCGACAGCTTATCCAGCTTCATAATGATGGAGCGCAGCGAGTTGCCGTGGGCGGCGATCATCACGTTTTTGCCTTGCAGCAGGTAGGGCAGAATGGTTTCGTTGAAATAGGGCAAGACGCGGGCCTGCGTGTCTTCCAGGCTCTCGCCACCGGGGGGCGCGATATCGTAGGAACGTCGCCAGATTTGCACCTGATCGGCTCCGTATTCTGCTGCGGTCTGGGCCTTGTTCAGCCCTTGCAGGTTGCCATAGTAGCGCTCGTCTAGGGCTGCGTTGGTGAAAATGGGCAGCACTTCGTCTGGATTGTCGTAGTTATCCAGACCTTTCCAGTCGGGGTCGTCGTCGTCGTGCTGAATGATGGGAATCTTGCCGCCGCAGATGTCGTCGCACTCGGTCAAAATGCAGACTGCGGTTTCAATCGCCCGAATCAGCTTGCTGGTAAACACCACATCTACGCGATATTCCCGCAGCTTGGTCGAGGCAATCGTTGCTTCGGCGCGGCCCCGTTCGCTCAGCGGCACGTCTACCCAGCCAGTGAACTTATTGACCGCATTCCAGAGGCTTTGTCCATGCCGGGTCAGGATTAATTTTGCCATAGGGTTTAGAGAAGCGTTATACGCTCTGAAATCAGGTGAAGTTAACGGTGAAATTAAAGATGAAACCAAAGGTTTTTTGCAGCTTGAAACCAAAAGCTAGTGCTACCCAGCAGCAAAGGTGCCGATGGTGTGAATTTTGAGGAAATTTGTGCCGCCCGTCACCTTCATCGGGATGCCGCCGACCACCAAGATGCGATCGCCCACCGAGGCCAACCCCCGCTCCAGCAGGTATTCCTCCGCCTGCCGCAGCACCGCCTCAAACTCGGTTGTTTCCTCTTGCAGCAGCACCGGCCTCACGCCCCACACCAAGTTCAGCCGATGGTACACGTCGATATTTGGGGTCAGCGCCACCACAGGAGCCGTCGGCCGCTCCTTCGAGGCCAGCTTTGCCGTATAGCCTGTATTGGTAAACGCCACAATGCACTGGAGCGGCAAAAACTGGTCGATGGCGTTTAGCGCTTCGCTAATGGCGTGGGCTTCGTCTTCTTTGGAGGGGGGGTAGTTGACGAAGTGATAGTCGCGCTCCACCTCGCGGGCAATGCGCGTCATCATCTGCACCGCCTCCACCGGATAGGCCCCCATCGCCGACTCACCCGACAGCATCACTGCGTCTGTGCCGTCGAGAATGGCGTTGGCCACATCGCTGGCCTCGGCGCGAGTCGGGCGCGGGTTTTGGATCATGCTCTCCAGCATTTGCGTTGCCGTGATCACCGGAATCCCTAACTCGTTGCAGCGGCGAATGATGCGCTTCTGTGTCAGGGGCACTTGTTCTGGCGGCAGTTCCACGCCCATGTCGCCCCGCGCCACCATAATCGCGTCGCAGGCGCAGAGAATGTCTTCCAGATTTTCAATAGCCTGGGGCTTTTCTAGCTTGGCCAGCACGGGCACATCGGCATGGCCCTTAGAAGCCAGCAAATCCTTGAGCGATCGCACGTCGTCACCCCGCCGCACAAAGCTCAGCGAAATCCAGTGGACATTTTGCGACAGCCCAAACTCCACATCCTGAATGTCCTTGTCCGTCATCGATGGCAACTTCAGGTTCAGGCTGGGCAGGTTCACGCCCTTGCGGCTTTTCAGCAGCCCGCCCTTGACCACACGGCAGCGCACCTCGCGGCCCACCACTTCCTCCACCTGCAATTCCAGCAAGCCATCATCCATCAGCACTTGCGTCCCTGGCGTTGCTTCTTCCCACAGGTGCGGATAGTCAATCGAGACGGTATTGGGCTGCCCGTCGAGGGCATCGTCTGGCACCAGAATCAGCGGTGCACCCTCCTCCAGGGGAATGCCCCCATTCGGCATTTGCCCAACGCGAATTTTCGGCCCTTGCAGGTCTTGCAGCAGCGTAATCGGCGTATCGAGTTCTGCCTCGACCACCCGAATCATTTCAATTGTCTTGGCGTGATCTTCGTAGGAACCGTGAGAAAAATTGAGGCGGGCTACGCTCATGCCCGCATTCACCATTTTTTTGAGAATTTCGGGTGATCTGCTGGCAGGGCCGATTGTAGCGACAACTTTGGTGCGGGGGGTGAGGAGTTTCATAGCGGCAGTGGCGGGGTGAAGGTTGCTAAAGGTTGCTGACAGAATCCAACAAGCGAACCATCGACGAATTAGCGCACCGAGTCATCTGGGAATTTGGCTATGACCCTACCGCACAATCCTGAATGCTGTTTGATAACTGGATAACAGCAGCCCAAAAATCCCTAAATTGGTGTTGAGCGCAACAGTTCTTGTAATTACTCAACCCAATAGCCAATCGAACTGATGTGAGGTAAGGGCACGAGAAATGGCATCAAAGGCAGAAATGCCCTGACGCTTTGCAGTATTGACCCTGACTGCCTGACACATCTTTTTATGCGGACTGCCCGGGTGTCGGCTGGCAGCACAAGGATTGAATTCTAGAAAACCAAATGCGGTCATAATAGTGGGCTTCAGCTTTTTTAGAGGCAAAACAGGGTTCAGGGTCAACGGTAAATAGGGCAATCAGCTGAAGCAGTGTTCGCCCTTTATTGACGGCACCCTTGAGCCAGCGCAAACCTATGTTGAGATAGCTAATCCCTCGCCTCCAGTGCGGGTCAACCTGGCAGCGTAGCCCATCGAGTTGCACCGCCATGCCCTGGGTCGTGCCATCAAGGATAGCGATCGCCGCGACCAGATAGAGGCGTTCGAGAGCCGGAGCGGAGCGGATGCCGGAAGCTTCTAACTCAAAGACACCAGATTTAGAATCGAGGAAAAGCTCCTCGACTCGAAAGCGGAGAGCATATTGCCACAGGGTATTGAGGGAGGGAGACTCATCAGTGATGACCGCCCAGGGTTCCTCGACGCCTTTGACATGAGCCAGCACCAAATTGCAGCGCCAGCGCCCCTCGCTCCAGATTCCCACCCCTTCATAGAGTCGAGCTTCACCTTTGGGAGGCCACAGATAGCCTACCTTAACAGGATGACGGCGCGGACCCTGCACCACTACGTCACTGGGCAAGCGTAAACAATAGTGCCAGCGACTTTGGCTTAGCCACTCCAGCAGGTCATGGTTAGCAAACCCGCGGTCGGCTAACACCATCACATCGGGGTACGACTGCAACAGCCGATGGGCTAACCGCAGCATGGGGAGGTATCGCTTCGTGCTGACGGTGGCACTGGGATGCTCCAAAACCCGCCACAGCAGCGGCACCGCTCGTCCGCAACAGGTAACCGTCAGGTGAATCCTGCAGTAGCGATTCCACAACACCGTCGTATCGAGCGCCAGGTAAAGCCGCCGACCTTGCCAGCGATGGATGGCGGCTAGCACCAGCGGCACGTACAGACTTTTGACCCGCACCCGGCGATTGCCTAGGAAGCGCTGCCACCGGCGTTCGGTGCTTTGCGCCTGACGGGCCCGACTGGGCACATAGGCTTCCCACTGCGGCAGGCTCAACCGACCGCTGCACACCAGGGCCGTCACCATCCACGCCAGCGCTTTGAGGTGGCGCAGGTCGCGGGCATTACTGGATTGACGCAATAACGACAGCACTTGATCATAGAGGCAGGTGGTGGCTGGCATGATACAGACCCTGAGATGACGCAAATTTCAGCGTCTCATGTCAGCTCACCTTTTCCCTCTGTTGACGAGGTCTCAACTCTTTCAACCACTTGTGTCAGGCAGTCAGGTGTACACCCATTTCGATTACTTGCGTAAGGCTCTGAGCAGAAGTGTTGAATCTTGATGGTAAAACTTTACAAAAAGCACTCTCAAGAGGCGGATTATTGAGAATGGAAGCAATAAGTAGGTCATTACAGGCAGAATTATAGATCTTTTGTACTGGATTCAGCTATGAACTTGCCCTGCTAACATTGCGTTCAACACTTCTGGGCTCTGAGATATCCCCCTAAGAGCTAATTTATGAAGCAAATCTTAAGAAGCCTGAAACTCTTGGCATGTGTGGCTTTGAGGTCATGTTTGCCCAGGAAAAGCGGTTTCTCGGAAATCCTTGATTAACAAGGCTTTCAGGCTCCTTTACAAATTAGCTCTAAATCCCCCTTGATTAAGGGGGACTTCCGATCCGGTTCTCCCTGCTTCGGGTTTCGGTTCCCCCCTTACTGAAGGGGGGCTAGGAGGGATCAAAGCACCGCCGCTTGAGTTCGGTTCCTGCTTATTTAAAGGGGGCTGGGGGGGATCAAGGCATCGCTGCTCAAGCCTGAGAACTTGTGTGTACAAAGTAGGTTCTCTAAGAGAGTTGTCTAAGAGGATGTTTGAAAAGTCCTACTGTTTGTAGCAAAGCGTGCAAGATCCCCCTTAAATCCCCCTTAAAAAGGGGGGCTTTAAGGCGGTTTCCCCCCTTTTTAAGGGGGGCTAGGGGGGATCTCTGAGTGCTTAACATTACAGGCGATACCTTTTCAAACACCCTCTAAGAGAATTGATAGGATTTTCATCAAAGACTAAATCTGTCCCTGAGCCGTTATTTGGGTATGCCCTTCACTTACTCTCGCACTGTCCGATTTCAAGACACCGACGCGGCCGGCGTTGTGTATTTTGCCAACGTGCTGGCCATGTGCCACGAAGCCTATGAAGCCTCCCTCGCCGCATCAGGGATTAATCTCAATGCCTTTTTTTGCTACCCGCGTATTGCGATTCCCATTACCCACGCCACAGTAGATTTTATGCGGCCGTCTTTTTGTGGGGACGAGCAGAAGATTTACGTCACGCCCAAAAAGCTGAAGGACAGCGAGTTTGAGATCGAGTACGAAGTGTTTACGGTGGAGCGAGTAGGCAAGGAGATCCCCGAAATCCAGGAAACCTGCGTTGCCCGCGCCTTTACCAAGCACGTGTGCATTGACAGCGCCCAGCGCGCGCGATCGCCCCTACCGCTAGAGGTGATGAAGTGGCTCAGCCAGTGGAGCCGCGAAGGAGAAAAGGTGTTTGACGATCTGGAAACCTTGCTCTAGAACCGGCTCTTCGTAGAGGGCGTAGTAGGGGGCGGATGGGCGATCGCTCGTCCAGGGCAGACATTCAGAAGTGGCAATCAGGCGGCGATCAGAACGCATTGCCGGGCCAGGGTGGCGGCGAGGTCGGCGGACTCTTTGGGGTCGGAGTGGGAGGATAGGTCAGGTTGCCCAGCGGCAGATCGCCCCGGCCCATCGAGGTAAAGCTGCTGATCTGCACAAAGCTGGGAGTGAATAGGAAAATGTGGTCGCCCAGCCGCTCTTGGTGTCCATCCACCGCATAGGCTCCACCTGCTACATAGTCGGCCGCCCGCTGGGCCTGGTCTGGCTCCATTAGCCCTAGATTCAGAATGACTGACTTGCGCTCTCGCAGCGCTCGCACCGCCTGGGGAATTTCTTCAAAGGAGCGTGGCTCCATCAACACCACTTCGGGCTGATGTCCAGCAGCACGCGGCAAGCCTACGACATTATTAGGGGCGTTATTTGGCGCAGCCCCCCCACGGCGGCGAGAGGGGGGCGACGAGGGCGGAACTCGCTCAGGGTAGGCATCAGCATAGCCGTAGGACTCATCTTCGGCGGTGTATCCTAGATCCTCATACTCGGCATCGTCGTAGGGTTCGCCCAAACCAAACACGTCTTGAATTCGCTGGAAGAAGCTCATGGCTGTGTGAGGGTAGAGAGGACGGAGGGGCTAGCTATGGCGGTGCAGGAATCGTTACGAACAGTATAGGAATCAAAATATAGAACCTAAAAGCTTAGAACTAAAAATTACACAAAACATCAAATCAAGCCTGAATTTAGTTCGCTTGTTCTATTTTAACCTGTGTGCCTAAAATCCTAAAGTGGTTCTGCTCAAGTTTTGTGACGGGTCAAGTTTTATAACGAAGGCGCGAGTCCAAGCGTTTCACTGTCTACTCCGGACTGCAAATCCGACCTGCCCAATCCTTGTGATGCTCATCACATTGTCCAGGGCACTCCATCACCATGCAGGGGCCCTGGCAGTCACCCGATTCTCAGAGAATTATCACCCCCCCCGGATTTGTGGAATCACTCGGCTGGAGCGTGAAACAGGAGATAGTAGTCACAGCTAACCCAGAGAGTGTTCCAGCCATGAATGAGACTCGGCCAGCGCTACCTCGACGCAATCTGACTCGCGAAATCAAACCCACCTATTGGCGCAAGCTGATCGAGGCGGGAGTGCCCATTGATGCCGCCGATGCCATTGCCTGGGCGATCGCCCGATACGACACAGCCCGGCGGTTGCCGCCCTCTAGCCAGCAAGCGCTGATTCGGCAGTATTGCGCGTTCGTGTGTCGGGCAGGGTTGTGGCGATCGCAGCTTTTGGTCAACCCTGGGCTGTAGTTGCGGGTAGAGTCAGCGCCCTGCGGCACTTCACGACCTCCGCCACGCCGACACCTCCATTGTGACTGATGTGACTAACCATGAACGTTATGCAATCACCGATTACGCGACAGTATGCGATCGCCCAGGCGGCGTTGGAACACGCCGTTTATTTCCTGGAACTCGGAGCCGATACCAAAGCCGCCACCTACTTCCAATTTGCCGCACAAAACTTCCAGGGCATTGCCAAAATGCTGATCGAGCAGGAGACTCGGCGATCGCACCTGGATTCCAGGGAGGGGTAGTGATCGGGTTTTGGGAAGGCAGGCGGGTTCGGTGATCGCGCCTATGATTGCGCCTATGATCGCGCCTATAAGCGTGCTTATGACAGCGCTTATGACAGTGGCAAAAGAATTTCAAATTCGGTGCCGATGCCAGCGGGCGCGTCGGCTGGGAAAAGGGCGGGAGATTTGAGGCGAAACTGGCCGCCGTGTTTGGCGGTGACAATTTGATAGCTGACGGATAGGCTGGTTTCTTTGGCAGCACGACGCTCGACGGTGAACGACTCTAGAATACGCTGCTGGACTTCGGGCGAGAGTCCGGGGCCGTTGTCCGTAATGCGGACAGACACCCAGCGGCGTTCGTTTCGCGCTGCTGCCCCTGAGGGCGATTGGGCTGTTTTAGCGGTTGCTTGGATGGGGTCTGAGTCGGCTGGCGCGATCGCCCCCGATGGGTTGGCCCATGTCCCGCCGCTGGGTGATGGGTCCGACAGTCCCCGGACAGATGTAGTGATGACTATCTGGGGTTTGCTGAGAGAACCGGCCGCCGTGTGGGTGGGGCGATCGCTCATCCCCTCAACCCAGTTCTGGTAAGTGGCCGAGTCCAGCAGCGCCTCGACGGCGTTGATCAAAATATTCATAAACACCTGACTCAGTTGCCCAATAAAGCAGGGCACGGGCGGCAGATGCCCATATTCACACACGATGTCGATTTCTCCAGTCAGGCGGCTTTTTAGCAGCAGCACCATGCTGTCAAGGCATTCATGCAGGTTGGCAGGCTTGGGATAGACCTCATCCACATGGCAAAAGTTTTGCAGGCTGGTGGCCAGGTTCTTGAGCCGCTCGGCTCCGGCGCGGATGCTGGCGATCGCCTGGGGCAGATCCCGTTTTACGTAATCTAGCTCAATAGCTTGCTGAAGCTGCTGCACCGCAGGCGGTACCGACGGCAGGCTGGCTTCGTAGGCGGCGATTAGATTCAGCAGGTCGGCGGCATAGCTCGACACATGGCTGAGGTTTCCCCAGATAAAGCCCACCGGGTCGAGGATTTCATGGGCTACGCCGTCCACCAGTCTCCCCAGCCCAGCCATTTTTTCGCTCTGAATCAGTTGCACCTGGGTTCGCTCATAGCGCACCTGGGTTTCGATGCCGCGAATCTGCCAATGGGCCCGGTTCAGATCATGGGGGCTGAGCAGATAATACGCCCCGTCTGCCTGCACCACGATTGGCTCGTTGAACTGGTCGGGCGATCGCCGTAAGACCTGCTGCGCCGCTGCCAGAATCGGCGTGTGCCCTGGTAGCATTAGCGGCGGCTGGGCGGCGTAGCTGTGCAAGACTTTCAGCGGGCGACCGAGAAATAACTCCGCCCCATGCGGCCGCAGCAGATATTCCAGAAAGCGCTGACGCGACAGCATCCCCACAAACCGCGCCGCATCCCACAGCACCACGCCCGGCAGCGCTGGATGCTCCTCGAACACCGCCGCAACTTGCAGCCCCGTCTGTCCACAATCTGCCCGAAAGTCGTGCAGCGGCAGTTCTTCCAGCGTAGACTCTGAGCTAAGCACTTGAATGTTGGCTTCGCGCAATCGCGGCATCAAAAAATTCTCAGTTAGCGCCTCAGGTGGTTCCCCAGTCAGCACCCCAGTTAGCATTTCTGATAGCGGAGATTCTGCGGAACAATCGGTCGGGAAGTCGCTCGATATCATGAACAGGTTATCTAGAACAGGTTATCTATCGGTCGGAAACAGTCTCAGCGCAGACAGACCGAGCCAATCCCGGCCGGGAAAGCTTCCAAACTCGAAAGTCTCCAAAACCGGGCGATCGCTGTCAAGATTGCTGTCAATTGGGAAACCGTTCAGACAAAATTACACCGTGTAGGACTTACGCAGTTGAACGATTTCTCGCGGGCGCAGCCTGCGAGAAATCGTTCAGAATCGCGAGAAATCGTTCAGAATCTAGAAAACTTATCGCAAGTGCGTAAGTCCTGAACGTGATTAGATGAAATTATTTGTTTAGAATGCCCAGAAATCAAAAAACAGCATCTATTCTTTAGGAGTAGGCAGGCGGCAGGATTCAGCATTCAGGTCAAAAGTCTGGCTACACAACCGTTTCCTGTACTGCCGCAAACATCCCCATCCCTTCGTCTTTCCAAACCTTAATTTCCAACCCCTCATCCCCCAAATCCCTATGACTACTGATTCCACTGCTGCGGCAATTCCCGTTATGTTGCAAAGTGAGGTGATCGGCAAAGTTGTCATCAAGCCGGACACGGCTGAGGAAGTCGGGCGCGTCAGTCGGCTCTGGCTCGATCCCAAAGCGCATCAAATTGTGGGGCTGGAATGCACAGCGGGCGCATTGGGGATTAAGCGCCATGCCTATAATTGGCTACAAATTGCCAGCATTGGCTCTGAAGGAGTTATTCTCAAGGCCCACATTGGCCCAGAACCGACCAAGCCCGATACGGTTGTGTTCGTGCTGGGTGATGAGGTGTGGACGGATAGCGGCAGCCGCGCTGGGCTGGTGGTGGATTATCGCCTTGACCCGACGAGCGGGCGCGTGCTGGATTACCTGTTTACAACCGACGGCTGGGGCGGACTGACGAAGGGACTGCATCGGCTGCATCCGGCGGGCGTGATTGGCGTGAGCGATCGCCGCTTGGTTTGCACTGTGTCTTCGGTCGAGGCGGCGGAGTTGGAAAGCCCCGGCGTGGTGCAGAAGGTGCAGCAGGCGCGGGATTTCCTCAAAAATGATTATTCTCAAACCAAAGCAGATGTCAGCAACCTCAAGCAAAAGCTGACGGGCTTCGTTGGGCAGGCGCAAAGCAGTGCCCAATCGCTAACCGAGCAAACCAAAGCCACCCTTGCAGAGAAAGCTGAGCAGCTTCAGCAAACGACCGAAAAGGCAAAAGAAACCCTTGCGGATAAAGCTGGCCAGCTTCAGCAAACAGCTGAGAACGCTGCTGCACAGGCAAAAGAGAAGCTGGCCGACGCGACAACCCAGATGCAAGCAACGGGGGAAAAAGCCAAAGAGTCTATGGCTAATCTCACGGCCCAGGCACAGGACAAGGCACAGCAGCTTTCGGAACAGGCTCAGGGGGCGATCGCCGATGCAACCCAGCGCCTCCAGCCGCCTGAGCCGCCTGCTGCCAGCCCAGAAGACCTGCCTGATTCCTCTAATTCCTAATCCACTTCCTAATCAACACCTCCCGCTTCCCGCCACAGGTTTGAGCTTGTTTGAGGTCATAACGCTGAAACCACTGGGAAATGGTTCTGGTGTCAAGGGCGATCGCACAATCCACCTCTTTTTCGATGGAGAAGGACGGGTTTTGCGATCGCCCTTTTTGCAACAAACCAAGAGGTTCATGCTAGCGGGTGATCAGAGTGGGTGATCTGGGTCTACACCGCAGCATGAAGAATTATTTTGAGCCTTTGCCTATCTTGATACTAGAGAGCGATTCAGGATTGTATCTCGACTTGGTGAACGAACCTTCTGCAAGTGGGGGTGTTCCCATTGCACCCCCGCCCTTCCTTCCAGACGGTTTTCAGTGCAAGGTTCCACCATCAAGCCTTCAGGATTAAATAGCAGAATGACTTACGCAGTTGGACAATTTCTCGCGGGCTGCGCCCGCGAGAAATTGTCCAAAACCCAAAGAGCTTATCGCAAGTGCGTAAGTCCTGAACAGTTTCAGAGTTTTAGCAAGGTTACTGTGCGGGGAGCTAGTCTAACCCTTGCAGCACACCTAGCGCCCGACCCCCCGACCAAACTTCAGGATTCGTGACCATGAAAACGGTTTATTCTTTGCAACAATTCATCGCCGTGCTATCGGGGCTGGGATATTTCGCAAATTCGGACGCAAACTCGGACAGCCTGCAAAACAACCCGCAGCCAGAGCAGCGCAAAGGACAAAGCCAGCGGGCGAGGGATGACCTGCAACTGGCAATTTGTACCTTTCAGGCACACTACGGGCTGCCGCTGACGGGCGAAGCAGACCAGCCCACCCAGGAAAAAGCACGCCAGCTTATTCGCAACTTGCACCACGGACTGAAACAAACCGTGAGTCCGGATCTGTCCATCAGCGAGTTTTATGGGCCGCGCACGGTTAGCGCCGTTCAGCAGTTTCAAGCGCAACACAGACTGCCTGCGACTGGCGTTGCCACGGCTAGCGTCCGCAGCGCTATTGAAGAAGACCTCAAACAGCAACTCCGGCAAGCCCTCGGCCGTGCTGGCAATCGGCGTACCCCTTGTCCCTGTGCAAATTAGTGGGCTGGAATCGACCCAAAAGCCAGGGCACGTAATCAACGTTGTCCCAAAGCCGTCATCCGCATCCTCATCATCCGCATCCTAAAGACTCAAAATTTTGCAAGGTCCTGGACAATATCTATATAAACTATTAACAAAGTAGATTACACAGCAGCGCGATCGCCCCATTTTATTCACGCTGCCTGCACCTAACTCGATTCATGCAGCCCTTAAATCCCTCGTCTAAAGGCGCGAGATGTGCCTGAAATCAGCTATTTGTGCAACTCGGCGGTCACGCTGTCTGGCAGCCATAGAGCCAGCAGAAAATATAGTCTGAAAAAGGGAAAGGGGCGATCGCCCACCCAAATCTCACGCGCCGCCGGAATTTGAGTTTCAAATTTGTATTCTTTGAAACCAGACTCCGCCTTTTTGCGGACAAAATACCCGCCGAATATGGGTTCTTTTGATGTAGGAAGTGTGAACTTCAGAGGCCCCCTCGGGAATTTTCGGAGGGCAGCTTGTAGAACTTTATGTAAGAGCTTTGTGCAAACTGCCTCCATCGACCTGTTTGTGACTCGCTTGAGTCTGCGTCTTGCATCAAGACTGCTTTGTGACAACAGGCATTGAGCCGTTTGCCGCCGAAACCGGGTGCGTCTAGACCATTAGCATCAACACTGCGTCATCACAAGACCTACGCAGAACCTAACGTAAAACCTGCGTAAGCCCATTGGCTAAAGCCGATAGATGTTTATAGACCGAATCCTCAGGACTGGCCTAGCGTTTGGATTCTTATTGAGTTGTCAAATTGAGTTGTCAATAAGAGTTGTCACCGACCAAAACCGCATCCCGGTGTGGACTGTTGACTGAATCCATTGCCTTAGCCCAAGCGCCTGCCGCGATCTGCCACCCGTCCACTCCTCCGCAAGTTTCCCCCTTTCGGATGTGGCACTCGACTCTAGTCGCAGGGTTAGTTGGCATCGCTTTGTGCAGAGGACTGGAAGTCTTTGCTAGCCGCGACGCTCAAACGCTTGGATGGAACCTGAATATTCTTTTTCAGTCCTGATGAATTAGTCCTGAATACCGGGAACACTATCGGTAAGCAGTGAAAGAAGCCCCTTGTTACCTGGAGCAACTGAGACGAGTACTATGCCAGCAAGATCTTTCTCCGCTGAGGCGGACTACAACGACTCCTCGAATAGCTTTGAGCTTCAAACTGGCGCTGTCAACGCTCAAGATGACGATTTAGAAGCGCAACTGAGCGAGGATTTGGCAAGCCTGGAAATGGAGTATGGGGCGGGTGCAATCGGCAAAAACGCCACCGCGCGGCGCACGACTGACTTGGTGCGACTCTACCTCCAGGAAATTGGGCGGGTGCGGCTCCTGGGGCGCGATGAAGAAGTCTCGGAAGCTCAAAAGGTGCAGCGCTATATGTCTTTGCTAGAGGCTTGCCACAAAGCAGCCGAACAGGGCGACCAAGCGCTCCAGCACTACCTGCAAATTATGGAAACTCAGGATCGGCTGGCATCCATGCTGGGGCATCGTCCCTCGCTAGAGCGCTGGGCCGAGGCGGCGGGGATCGCCGTGACAGAACTGAAGCCGCTGCTGGCACAGGGCAAGCGCCGCTGGGCAGAACTGGTGCAGCGTCCGGTGGAGGAATTGGAACTGGTGCAATCGGAAGGGCTGGCTGCCAAGGATCACATGATCAAGGCCAACCTGCGCCTAGTGGTGTCGGTGGCCAAGAAGTATCAGAATCGCGGGCTGGAATTGCTGGATCTGATTCAAGAGGGCACGCTGGGTCTGGAGCGAGCAGTGGAGAAATTTGACCCGACGAAGGGTTATCGCTTCAGCACCTATGCCTACTGGTGGATTCGGCAGGGCATCACGCGGGCGATCGCCACCCAAAGCCGAATTATCCGCCTGCCCGTCCACATCACCGAAAAGCTCAACAAAATCAAGAAAGCGCAGCGCAAAGTCTCTCAGGAGAAGGGCCGCACCGCCACCTACGAAGACATCGCTGCCGAACTCGACATGACCGCGCCCCAGGTACGCGAGGTGTTGCAGCGTGTTCCCCGCGCTGTGTCTCTGGAAACCAAAGTGGGCAAGGAGCGCGACACGGAACTGGGCGACCTGCTGGAAACCGAAGGCGCATCGCCAGAGGAACTGCTGATGCGGGAATCTCTGATCCGCGATTTGCAGCAGTTGCTCACCGACCTTACCAGCCGCGAGCGCGACGTAATTCAGATGCGCTTTGGACTGGGCGACGGACAGCCCTATTCTCTGGCGGAAATTGGCCGGGCGCTGGATCTGTCTCGTGAGCGGGTGCGCCAGATCGAGGCGAAGGCGTTGCAAAAGCTGCGTCAGCCCAAGCGTCGCAACCGCGTCCGCGACTATCTGGAAGCGCTGTCGTAGCGCGATCAGCTAGTTCAACAGCTAGTCCAACCGTCAGTCCAAACCATTGAACAGTGCATCTGACCTAGTTGGATGCACTTTCGCGTTTTATAGTCCGCATTTTGTAGAGAATGTGACTGGATTTGGAGAAGGTATCTAAAGCGCTTGTCAGTCCGTCTTCTACGGCAGCTTGGGAAATCGCTAGGATTAGACATAGAGCAGGATATCGGGCAAGACATCGAGCAGGCGCGATGAGGCGCTTCGTAACCCAATTCCATGCCCCTTGCTGTGCCAACTTGTGGCTAACTTGTGTGCCAACTTGTGGCTACTTGTAGCTAACTTGTAAAGCTGCTGTTTGAGGCGGATCTGAGAGGGCAATGGGGCTGGGTCATAGTCTTGAATTGTTGGCTGGATCATTGCAGGAGTTTGAGATTGGCAGATCGTAAGGACAGGTCAGACCGTTCAGGCAGTCCCCATCCTAGAACCCTTCCTACAAACCCGGCTCAGGACGCTGCCGAGCGATCGCCCTTTGACCCCGCCCTGGATCAAGAACTGGACGAGGCGATCGCCAGTTTTCGCGAGATCCAGGCAGATCTAACCTACTGTCAGGCGCAGGACGCGCTGCGGGATCTGGTGAATGGGCTAGATCTGACCCCGCGAGAGCGATCGGGTTTGGAAACAGAGCTAACCAGCCTGCAAACCCTGCTGCAAAAGCTCGACCGCATGGTGGTGCAAATTGCGGTGTTTGGCATGGTGGGGCGGGGCAAGTCGTCGCTGCTGAATGCGCTGCTGGGGCAGTCGGTGTTTGAAACGGGGCCGGTGCATGGCATCACGCAGGCGGTGCAGGCGGCGAACTGGGAAATTCGGCAGGAGGCGATCGCCGGAAGCGCTCAGGAGGTTCTGCGGGTGTCGCTGCCGGGAACGGGCCAGTCGCAGGTAGAGCTGATCGACACACCGGGCATCGACGAAGTAGACGGCGAGGGGCGCGAACAACTGGCACAGCAGATTGCCAAACAGGCGGATCTAATCCTGTTCGTTGTATCGGGCGATATTACCCGCGTGGAATATGAGGCGTTGTCGGCGCTGCGGCAGGCGGCTAAGCCGATGCTGCTGGTGTTCAACAAGGTGGATCAGTATCCCGATGCCGATCGTCAAGCAATTTATCAGACCATCCGCGACCAGCGCGTGCGAGAACTGCTGTCGCCGGACGAAATCGTCATGGCGGCGGCTTCGCCGATGACGACGACGGCCGTGCGTCAGCCTGATGGCCAGCTTGTGGTGCGCCGAGAAGCCGGAAAGCCCCAGATAGACGACCTGAAGCTGAAAATTTTGGAGATTTTGCACCGCGAGGGCAAGTCGCTGGTGGCGCTGAATACGATGCTCTATGCCGACGATGTGAGCGATCGCCTGTTGCAGCGCAAGCTCGAAATCCGCGATCGCAGCGCCGATGACCTGATCTGGCAGGGCGTGATGACCAAGGCCGTGGCGATCGCCCTGAACCCGATTACCGTGCTGGATCTGCTGGGCGGCGCAGTGATTGAAATTGCCCTGATTGTCACCCTGTCACGGCTCTACGGCATCCCCATGACCCAGCAAAACGCCCTCATGCTGCTGCAAAAAATGGCAATTGGGCTAGGCGGCGTGACGGCCAGCGACCTGCTGCTGACGCTGGGACTGGGTTCGCTGAAAAGCCTGCTGGGTGCCGCGGCTCCAGCTACTGGGGGCGCGTCGGTGTTGCCCTATGCCTCCGTGGCGATCGCCCAGGCAGGGGTCGCAGGAGTGTCTACCTACGTCATTGGCCAGCTCACCAAAACCTACCTCGCCAACGGCGCATCCTGGGGGCCCACCGGGCTAAAAACCGTCGTCAGCGAAATTCTTGACTCTCTTGACGAAGCCTCCATTCTGAGCCGAATTAAGGACGAATTGCAGGCTAAGTTGGAGCAGCGATAGAAGGGATGGGGAGAATGGCTGATTTTCAGATCTTTGAGCAATCTATTCAGATCAGCGCCAGCGCAACAGCGGTCGAGCAGTGTCTTATAGACCTGGAGTTGATGCATCGCTGGCTCAATCCGGCGCTGCGCTGTGAGCCTGTGGGTGTTTGGAGTACAGAGCTAGGCAGCAAGAGCCGATTTCTGATTCAAACGCCGCTGGCGCAACCTGCGCTCTACAGCACGGTGGTCGAGCGGGAGCCAGGGCTGATCGTGTGGGAGTTTAGGGGATTCTTTCAGGGGCGCGATCGCTGGGAGTGTCAACCGACTTCTACGGGCACGACGCTGATCAATCGCTTTGAGTTTCGCATTCCCAACCCCGTCATCCGCTATGGGTTTAATACGTTTGCGGCGGAGTGGACTCGGCAGGATATGCAGGCGCAGTTGCGGCGGCTAAAGCGCGTGGCAGAAGCGCTTTACAATAGCTCACAAACCGCGCCCAAAAAGTGAAGAAACGTATGCAAAACTAAACCTTGATTACAGATTCCCAGCCTTCAACGGGGAATTTCCGACCTGGGTGATAGTTTGATGAGTATCGAATAACACCATCAAAAACTTTCGCTCGGTTTAGCTCAATGTACGATAAGAACACGAAAAAAGATTGGTTGAGCGCGGTTCTAACTGCGACGCTGGGCGCAGGAGCCGTGACCACATTTGCCATTAGCCAGGGGCAACATCCGGCGATCGCCCTCAGTATTACAGCCTTTGCAGTTTTGGCTGCCTTAATGATTGATCACTACAGCCCGTCCTGAGTTTTAGCTGCAATTTGAGTCTAAATTCAAGCAAAACGGGAAACCAAAACTTGAGCTGACCTGAGCTATTGCTCAATCCCGACTATTGCCCAACGAGGTAATTTTCCGGTGCAGTCTCCTAATCAGGCTCTTTGGGGAAAGACTTTTGCCGCTCCTGCCATGCCTGCCAAAGGTCGGGGCGGCGTTTCTGCGTGCGCTCGAGCTGCTGTTCGTGCCGCCAGTGGGCGATCGCCTGGTGGTTTCCCGACAGCAGCACATCGGGCACGCGCCACCCGCGAAACTCCGCCGGACGAGTGTATTGGGGATAGTCCAGCAGCCCATCCTCAAAGCTTTCCAGCTTCAGCGACTCGACTTTTCCCACCGTCCCCGGCAGCAGGCGAATCACGCCATTTAGCAGCGCCAGCGCCGGAATTTCGCCACAGGTCAATACAAAGTCCCCCAGCGACACTTCCCGCGTCACCAGATGCAGCACGCGCTCGTCTACGCCCTCGTAGTGTCCACAGATAATGACCAGTTGATCCCGGCTGCTGGAAAACTCCTGAAACATCCGCTGGCACATCGGCTCCCCCTGCGGAGTCATGAGCAGCACCTCCCGTCGGGGTAGCACGGGCAGCGACTCCACCGCTGCAAAGATCGGCTCCGGCTTCATCAACATCCCCACGCCGCCGCCATAGGGTTCGTCATCGACCTTGTGATGCTTGTCGGTAGTGAAATCGCGGGGATTGGTCAGATGCACCTCCGCGATCTGGTTTGCCAGCGCTTTGCCCAGCAGTCCGGATTGCAGGGGAGAGGAAAAGAAATCGGGAAACAGGGTGATTAGGTCGAAGCGCACGAGGGAAAGAGGGAAGAACGAAGAGGGAAGAACGAAGAGAGAAGAGGGCTGGAAGGGGGGGCGGCTGCTTTGGAGTATTGTTCTTTGGAATAGTTTTCGGAGTGGTTTCTGGAGGCTTTGGGGGGTTGGTGGTCGTAAAAGGCGATAGGTTTTTGCACCTATGCTCAAGGGGGAATGTAATGAAGCTAGGATAGGGTTCGCACAAAAACTACCGTTAAAGGCTTGAGAGTATGGTTAAATAATTACGCTTAGACTCTAGACCTACTCCCATTAGATTTGCTGATTTAATCGCAATGTGCGACTTTGCCGATCTCCCTCACCCTAAATCCCTCTCCCAGAGAGGGAGAGGGACTTCAAGCCTCTCTTGCTCCCCTTCTCCCGACATGGGAGAAGGGGTTGGGGGATGAGGGCAAATTGGAAGTTGCACATCCCGTGATTTAACTTGTCGAATCTAAATTCTATTCGACTGAACTTTATCAGGATAAAGCAGAGTCGGCGATGTATGCGAGATTGCGCCTGCGAGATTGCGCTTGCGAGATTGCAAGCACCATCGCTCGTCTTTTGGCGATTTATCCGAGGGTTCATGCCTTGACCGCTGATTTCGCTGCATACTTGCTGCATATTTACTGCACGGTAGAAGATTTTCCTGCTGTTTTTCCCTGAGTCCCCACTCGCCAGCAACCTTCACTCTTGAGTAATGAGTAACACTCAACACGGGCTTGGCAAATTATTAGAACGGCTAGTGTCGCGCCGTCCGCTTTCAGAGCGGATGTTCCAATCTGATCCTACCCTCCAGCGTCAACGGATGCCCCAGTCTACAGAAACAGCGGTTATGGTCATCGGCGGTGCCGAAGACAAAGTCCACGGTCGTGAAATTCTCCGCACGTTTTTTCATCGATCTCGCGGTGCGGATGCGCGGATTGCCATCATTCCTTCGGCTTCGCGGGAGCCGGGGGTGATCGGCAGCCGCTACCGCGAGATTTTTGAAGACATGGGCGCAAAGGATATTGCCATTTTCGACATCCAAGATCGGGATCAGGGGAGCCATCCTGAATGGCAGGCGTTTCTGGAAGACTGTACGGGCGTGTTTATGACCGGGGGCGACCAGTTGCGGCTATGCGGGCTGCTGTCGGATACGCCCATCATGGAAAAGGTGAGAATTCGCGCTCAACTGGGCGAAATTACGCTGGCGGGCACGAGCGCTGGGGCAGCCGTAATGGGGCAGCACATGATTGCGGGTGGCGGTAGCGGGGAGCCGCCGAATCGGTCGCTGGTAGATCTAACGACCGGACTCAACATTATTCCTGAAGTGCTGGTGGATCAGCATTTTCACAATCGCAATCGGATGGCGCGGCTGATGAGTGCGATCGCCGCCTATCCCGAAAAGCTAGGCATTGGCATCGACGAGGATACCTGCGCCATGTTTCAGGGCAATGGCACCTTTGAGGTGATTGGCAAAGGCACGGTGACGGTGATCGACCCAGGTCAGATTTCCTTTACCAACCAGCCCGACGCGGGCACGGACGATCCCCTGAGCATCCACAATTTGCGGGTGCATATCCTTAGTCATGGCGATCGCTTTGATTTCTACAAGCGCGTCGTCTTGAATCGGTAGGAGATCGGTAGGAAATCGATAGGAGATTGATAGCCATCGGTGGCTGATGATTAGCTCATCGGGGTTCCGTTAGTGGCCTATCGGGGGCGATCGCCCGTCCTCAAGATTGCTCCCCGGGTTGATCTCCGGGTCTATCCCAATGAGTAACCCAATGAGTAATTACTCACAAAAATGTCCTGCGGTTCATTGCGTAGGGGACGAAAATGCGTCAGGATTCAGGCAACGGGGTGATGGCAGGCAGTTCCAAAACAAACCTAAAACTGTTTCAAACAATACAGTTTGTCATTGTTGTCCCGCTTGACACTAGACTATCGTGCTTCTAAAGCCGCACTCTATCCTGGAATCCCAGCGCTATGAAGATTCTCAAGACTCAGACGTTGCGAGGCCCCAACTACTGGAGCATTCGATACCCGAAGCTGGTGATCATCCGGCTCGACCTCGAAGACCTGAGCGATCGCCCGTCTAACGAAATCCCTGGATTTTACGACGGGTTGGTATCCCTCCTGCCCAGCTTGGTCGAACACTACTGCTCACCTGGCTGCCGGGGCGGGTTCCTCAGCCGCGTCCAGGAAGGCACCATGATGGGGCATATCGTGGAACACGTCGCGCTGGAATTGCAAACGCTGGCCGGGATGACCGTCGGCTTTGGGCGCACCCGCGAGACCTCGACTCCCGGTGTTTACCAAGTTGTGATTGAGTACAAAAACGAGCAGGCGGGTCGCTACGCAGCGCGGGCGGCGGTTCGCCTTTGCCAGAGCATCGTAGACACAGGTCGCTATCCCGTTGAAGAACTGGAGCAAGACCTGAACGACCTGCGAGAACTGGCGATGGAAGCGGCGCTCGGCCCCAGTACCGAGCATATCGTCGCCGCGGCCGAGGCGCGGGGGATTCCCTGGATGCCACTCAGCACGCGATCGCTCATCCAGCTTGGCTACGGCGAATATCAGAAACGTATCCAGGCCAGCCTCAGCAGCGGCACGGGCATTTTGGGCGTAGAGCTAGCCAGCGACAAGGAAGGGACGAAGCGGCTGCTGGCCGAAGCGGGTGTTCCGGTTCCTCGTGGCACCACGATTTACTACCTGGATGAACTGGAGCAAGCCATCGAAGACGTGGGCGGGTTCCCCATCGTCATCAAGCCGCTAGACGGCAACCATGGCCGCGGCATCACCATCGACATTAACTCAATGGCAGAAGCCGAGGAAGCCTACGATGCTGCCCAAGCTGCCTCAAAATCCCATGCAGTAATTGTCGAGCGCTTCTATCGCGGGCGCGATCACCGGATCTTGCTCGTCGGTGGCAAAGTGGTGGCAGTGGCAGAGCGCGTCCCTGCTCACGTCGTTGGCAACGGTCGCTCCACCATTGCTGAACTGGTGGACGAAACCAACCGCGACCCCCGCCGGGGGACAGGACACGACAACGTGTTGACCCAGATCGAGCTAGATCGCGCTGCCTTTCAAATGCTGGAGCGCCAGGGCTATGACCTGGATACAGTGCTGCCGATGGGGCAAGTGTGCTACTTGAAGGCGACCGCAAACCTTAGCACAGGCGGCATCGCCATCGATCGCACGGACGACATCCACCCTGAAAACCGCTGGATTGCCGAACGCGCCGCCAAAATCATCGGGCTGGACATTGCCGGATTGGACGTGGTAACCCCCGACATTTCTAAACCCATGCGCGAGGTGGATGGCGTAATTGTAGAAGTCAACGCCGCGCCGGGCCTGCGGATGCACTTCTCACCCAGCGAGGGTACGCCGCGCAACGTGGGCGAAGCCATCATCGACATGCTGTTTCCGCCCGGAACGCCCGGCCGTGTGCCCATTGTGGCGGTGACGGGCACCAATGGTAAAACCACCACCAATCGCCTGACCGCCCATATTTTCAAGCAAACGGGGCAAATCGTCGGCTACACTACCACCGACGGCATCTACATTGGCGACTATCTAGTGGAAAAGGGCGACACCACAGGGCCCCAAAGCGCCCAGGTGATTTTGCAAGATCCAACGGTGCAAGTCGCGGTGCTGGAAACGGCGCGGGGCGGGATTTTGCGCTCTGGGCTGGGCTTTAACCAGTGCGATGTGGGCGTGGTGCTGAATGTGGCGGCCGACCATTTGGGTATTGGCGATATCGATACGGTGGAGCAACTGGCACACCTTAAGAGCGTCGTGGCAGAAAGCGTCGGGGTGGGCGGCTATGCTGTGCTGAATGCGGATGACCCGCTGGTGGCGGCGATGGCTGGCCGCGTCAAGTCGCAGGTGGCCTACTTTGCCATGAACCCGGACAATCCCACGGTGCAAAACCACGTCGCTCAGGGTGGACTGGCGGCAATTTATGAAAACGGCTACCTGACGCTGGTGAAAGGCGACTGGGCGCTGCGGCTGATGGAGGCGGCCAGCGTGCCCCTGACGATGGGCGGCCGTGCGCCGTTTATGATTGCCAATGCGCTGGCGGCTTCGCTGGCGGCCTTTGCCCAGGGCGTTCCGGTCGAGGCCATTCGGCAGGGGCTTGCCACCTTCCAGGCCTCTGCCAGCCAGACTCCCGGCCGCATGAATCTGTTTAATCTGGGTGAGTTTCATGTCCTGTTGGACTATGCCCACAATCCCCACAGCTATGAGGCGCTGGGCGGCTTTGTGCGGAACTGGAACGGGGAGCGGATCGGGGTGATTGGCGGACCGGGCGATCGCCGCGATGAGGACTTCATTACCCTCGGTCGGCTCTCGGCTGCCATTTTCGACCGGATTTACATCAAAGAAGACAACGACACCCGTGGACGAGCGCGGGGCAGCGCAGCTGCGTTTATCGAAGAAGGTATTCGGCAAATCCAGCCAGATCTGAAATATGACGTGATTCTGGACGAAACCGAAGCCATTAATACGGCGCTGGATCAGGCCCCCAAGGATGCGCTAGTGGTGATTCTGCCGGAGAGCGTTAGCCGTGCCATGAGCCTGATCGATGCCCGCCGACCCATTTCGGAGGCGACCACGCTCCAGCCCACCCCCGAAGCCCCACCAGAGCCGCCAAGGTTGGAAGACAATCCCTTCGAGACGGGCTTTGAAGAGTTTGTGCCCTCTGTGGCAGAGGGATAGGCTGGGGTTAGGATTCAGCGCTGCTTGAGCCAGTCTGCTTGAGCCAGTCTTCTTCCCGCTTAAACGTGGTAGACCCCAACAGTTCCCAATTGCGTCGCTGCAATCGCCAGGTTACATTTCTCAGGGTTGCCATGCTCCCTGGTGCCAGTTTAAGCTGACTAATCGGTTTGACGACGGGATTGGCGATCGTCATTGGGTTTCCCTCCGCCTTCTGAAAGTGCTGCTTAGAAATGCTGCAAAAAATGCCACTTTAATGCCGCTTAATGCCGCCTTGAAGCTGCTCTTTGGATGAGTATAGGGTTCGAGCCTTTTGAGAATCGTGTTAAGCAGTCAGAGGCAAACTGTGTGAGGATAGTGCTGGCTCAACTTGCAGGCTGAGATTTGGGTATTTAAGCAATCGTTGGTAGCATTTGGCAATAATTGGCAACATTTAGGTTTCTCTAGGGTTTCTCATCAGGAAAGAATTATGTTGAAAGCGTCTGAGGTAATGTCCAAAGAAGTAGCGACCATTCGCGGCTCAGCCACGGTCTATGAAGCCGTCAAGCTGATGAAGGAAAAGGCGACCCGGACGCTGATTGTGGAACTGCGCCACAGCCAGGATGCCTATGGCATTGTGACTGAAACGGACGTGGTGTACAAAGTCGTCGCCTACGGCCTCGACCCAGCGCGGGTGCGCGTGTTTGAAATTATGACCAAGCCCTGCATCGTGGTGAATCCTGATCTGGGTGTGGAATATGTTGCGCGGCTATTTGCCAATACGGGCATTCACAGCGCTCCGGTGATTCAGGGCGGGCTGCTGGGGCTGATTACGCTGAACGACATCCTGACCAAGGGCGACTTTGTGGAACAGCCCAAGGCCGTGCTGCTGGAAAACCAACTGCAAGAGGCGATCGCCCATGCCCGACAGGTCTGCGCCGCCAAAGGCATCGACTCGCCAGACTGCGCTGCGGCGTGGGACATTGTGGAAGAATTGCGAGCCGAAGCCGCCCACCAAAAAGCCAATCGCACCTACGGCGATATCACAGGCGGCAAGTCTGCCTTTGAGCAATACTGCGAAGAGAACCCCGACGCACCCGAAGCGCGAATGTATGATTCGTAATTGGAATTCGTACGGACTTACGCACTTGCGATAAGTTTGCTGGGTTTTGGACGATTTCTCGCGGGCTGTGCCCGCGAGAAATCGTCCAACTGCGTGAGTCCTACCAAAATCTCAGATCAGCGGGATCCGAATGATAAACGTTGTGCCCTTGCCCACTTCCGATTCGCATTCCAGACTGCCGCCGTGACGCTGCACGACAATCTGGTAGCTGATGGACAGCCCTAGCCCTGTGCCTTTGCCAACGGGCTTGGTGGTAAAGAACGGATCAAACAGGCGATCGCGCGTTTCGGCAGAGATGCCCGGGCCGTTGTCGGCAATGCGAATGACAACGCAGCCAGTTGGCTCTGGCGACTGAGAGGGTGCGGGTTCGGCGGGCGGTGCGAGGGCGATCGCGGGCTGCGGCACAAACTCGGTCGAGATGGTAATCCGGCGTGGCGGGGGGCACTCTTCTAGCGCGTCGATCGCGTTCACCAGAATGTTCATAAACACCTGGTTTAACTGACCCGCATAGCATTCCACTTTGGGCAGCGATCCGTATTCTTTTTCAACGTCAATTCCTGTTCCTTCGGCGTGATTTTTTAGGCGATTTTGCAGGATCAACAGCGTGCTGTCAATGCCTTCGTGAATATCCACGGGCTTTTTCTCTGCTTCGTCGAGCCGAGAAAAGTTTCGCAGCGACAGCACAATCTGACGAATCCGGTCTGCGCCAATTTTCATCGAGGTCATCAGCTTGGGCAGATCGTCGGCAATAAAGTCTAGGTCGATCGACTGGAGCGCCTGAGCCACCTCATCCGGCGGATCGGGGATGTGATTTTGATACAGATTCAACAGATGCAGCAGGTCTTTGGTGTAGTTGTTGGCGTGAACCAAATTGCCATTGATGAAATTCACCGGATTGTTGATTTCGTGGGCAATGCCCGCCACCATCTGCCCCAGGCTGGACATTTTTTCGGACTGGATCAGGTGCGCCTGGGTCTGCTGGAGGTGCTGCAATGTCTGGCTGAGCTGGGCGGCTTGGGCTTCGGCGGCGATCGCCGCTTCTCGGCTGTGGGCATACAACTCCGCTTGGTCAATGGCGATCGCCACCTGGTCGGCAACGGCTTGCAGCAGTTCCACCTCGCTGTCTGTCCAGGCGCGGGGGCTGCTGTGGTAGCAGGCGATCGCCCCCAACTTGTGCGATCGCGTCTCTAGGGGCATCAGCAGATGAGCCACCGCATCGGCCCGGTTCAGCACCTCTAGCAAGCCCGGTTCCACCGCTCCGGGCCGCCCGTCGGCAATCCGCACCATTTCCAGATTCAGCACCTTTTCACCCAGCACCCGCCCCGGCCCCAGCGGATAGTCGCCCAGCAGGCTGAGCAGCGCCGGATTGCGGGCTTCGTGAGTAATCTCCAGCCGCGTTGCCTCCAGCGTCGAGCGACACCAGAGAAACTGGCAGCGATCCACTTGGAGCAGCGACCACACCTCACTCACCGTTGTTTCCAAGATCGCCTCCAGATCCAGCGACGCGCGAATCTGGCTGGCCAGGCGAAACAGCAGCGCCTCCCGCCGACTCAGCAACTCCTCTCGCGCCAGCGTCCGGTCGATGGCAACGGCGAGACTGTTGGAAATCCAGCCCAGGGTTTTATGCACCGTTTGGGCAAAGGGCAGATGGCTAAACAGCGCCATGACCCCGATTAAGCGATCCTCTGTGACCAGCGGGTAAGCCGCAAAGCCAACTATGCGCTCTTGCTCCAGCCAGTCTTTGGAGCCGATACACATATCATTTAGCACGTTGTCGGTGAGGTAGGGCTGCCGCGTTTGGGCAGCGTAGCCAATCACCGAAATGCCAATGGGAATGCGGTTTTGAAACTCCTTGGGGCAAGAGTAACCGCCTGTGCTGGCTTGTAGCTCTAGCAGCCGCGTTTCGGGATTAAGCGTCCACACGTAGGCCGAGTGCGCGTCGAGATACTGCACGAGTTGGGCCGTGCAGCGCTTCAGGATGTCAATAACAGTGCCGCCCTGGGATAGGGTTACGCCGACGGCCGCGCCCAGTTCCGCCAAGTGCGATCGCGCTTTGAGTTCCTGCTCTGCTTCTTTGCGCTCCGTGATGTCCGTTCGCAGGGCGATATAACGCTGAGGCTTGCCTGTCTCATCGAGAATCGGCACGATGGTCGTATCCACCCAGTAGAGGATATTGTTCTTAGCCCGGTTGCAAATTTCGCCGCGCCACACATTGCCAGAGGATATGGTCTGCCACATATCCCGGAAAAACTCCCGCGAGTGATAGCCAGAGCTAATCAGCCGATGATCTTGCCCGATTAGCTCCTCGCGAGAATACCAGGAGATTTCGCAGAATTTATCGTTGGCGTAGAGGATCTTGCCCTGAGGGTCGGTAACGGCGGCGATGGAGTGCTGATTTAGCGCGAAGGCCAGGTCAGAAAGCAAGTCGTACTGCGGCGGTTTGGGATCGAGCGGCGCATCTGCCGAAACTTCGCTGGCAGTGGCGCACAAGAGCTGGCGGTCTTGCAGCGGCCCAATGCGCCACTGGAGCCGATGATAGCTGCCGTCGCGGTGGCGGCATCGGTTTTGAAAGGTGACTTTCTTCCCTTTGGCGACGACTTTTTGAATGTGGTTGAGGGTGATTTCCCAGTCGTCGGGATGGATAAATTCTAGGAACGGCTTGGCCATGAGTTCTGCTGCGGTATAGCCCAGCAGCTTGCGCCAGGCGGGGTTGAGCCGCTTGAGGTAGCCGTCTGCGCCCATCACGCAGGCCAGATGGGCCGATAGGGAAAACAGCAGCTTTTGCTCGGTTTCGGCGGCGTGGTGCTGGGCAATCGCCTCTGTCAGAGCCGCCGTGCGCCGCCGTAGCTCAAGTTGAGCAATGACCTGTCGCGCCAGCAGCCGCAAGCCGTCCATCAGCCCTTCCGATGGATTTCCCGGCTCCCAGCCCATCACCGCCAGTACGCCCAGCGCCGCCCCCGCCGGACTCAGCAGCGGCACGCCAGCATAGAAACGTACCGCAGGCGTACCCACGGTGATCGGCTCAAATACAAACCGCTCATCCTGCTGCAAGTCTATCACCAGCAGACCGTCTTCGGCGGCCAGCGTGCTGTCCAGGCACACCAGCGGATGGCAGGGCGTGTTTTCGGGCCAGCCCGTCAGCGCCTTCAGCCAATAGCGGTCTTCGCCTGCCAGCGCCGAACTGTCGCCTCGCAAAAAGGCGATCAGCCCCACCGACACGCCTCCTAACTGCGCTGCCAACCGCGCCAGCCCATCAAACCCCTCTTCGGGCGTGCTGTCTAAAATGTTGTACTGACGCAGCACATCGAGCGTAGCAAAGTCGGGAACTGGCATAGTTGTGGCACGGAAAGCAAGAGAAATGAGGGGCGGATAGGCGACGGGCTGCGAACCTGTGAAGCGACGGAAAACTTTTGACTCAGCTCAGTACTAGACTCATACACTTGCGATCAGTTTTCTGGACTTTGGATGGTTTCTTGCGGGCGTGACCCGTAAGAAGTCCTCCCACTGCATAAGTGCCCCATATTTTCTAAAATACCAGCGCCAGAAGAGGGGACAAAGCCCCCAATCGCTCATCTTTCCTAGAGTTCCCTTACCTCTGGAAGACTATACAGTGGATTGGGGGGCTGCCTGGTGGGGCGGAGCAACGGGCAGCACGACGGTAAAACAGGTTTGTCGGGCGGCACTGGCGACCTGAATGCTGCCACCCAGATGTTCTGTCATTTTTTGCACCAAAGCCAGCCCCAGCCCTGTGCCCCCTTGTTTCCAGCGGTCGATGCCAGGGACGCGATAGAACTTCTCAAAAATATGGTCTAGCGCCTCGGTGGGGATTTCCACACCAGAGTTGCAGACACGCAGCACAAAAAAGCCTGAATTAGACGAGTAAAGAGAGGCGAAATTTTGCGCTGAGGCGAGATTTGGGGCAGCAGCGAAGGGCTTGAGGGCAAACGGGCGATCGCCCCCGGTCGCTTTGGCTATCGTTTCAGTCGTCGTTTCAGCCGTCGTTTCAGTCATCACAGCAGTTTCGCAGTCAAACGGGCCGACAGCGCAAGCAGCCACCCGAATTTTTTCACCGGGCGGTGTGTATTTGCAGGCATTGTTGAGCAGTTCTGTCAAAATGCGCTCCAGGCAGGCTGGGTCGGACGTGATGACGGGCAGCTTGTCGGAAATTTCAATCTGCAAAGTCTGCTGGCGGTTGCGGATGCGCTCCTGAAACGACTCGACAATGTGCAGCACCCAGTCCTGGAGGGAGATGGGTTCCAGCTCAAGGGCCTGTGTCCCGGAGGCGAGGCGCTGTAAATCGAGCAGGTCGTTGATTAAATTAGCCTCACGTTCGCACTCCGCTTCTAAAATCTTTAGATATTGCTCGCGCCGCTCGTTGTGCTGCGACAGTTTCAGCATATTGATCGCCATTTTAATATTGGTAATCGGGGTTCGCAGTTCGTGAGAGACGGTGCTGAGAAAATCGTCCTTGAGCAGGTTCAAGTCTTCCAGTGCCTTGAGCTGAATTTGGGCCGCTTCATATAGCCGCGCCTGCCGCAGGGCGATCGCACACTGGCTGGCCACCTGCTGCACCAGCCGCACCTCTGGCTCCTCAAAGCATTCGCCCTGCGGCTTAAATAGCCATAGATCCCCCAACACGCCCTGATCGTCCCAAATTGGATGGGCCAGCACCGTCATCATGCAGGCAGTGGGGCGGACTGGATGGGGCAGCGCGGCGCAAAACTGGCAGGATTCTCCCCGCAGCAGCAAACCATGAACCTCAGAAAACTCGTTGGGAATGGCAAAGCTCGTGCCCAGCGCCGACGGCAGGGCAACTGTATATTCGTACTGAATTGTCGAATACTTCTGGTCGGCACTGTAGAGCGCTGCATCACAACAGAGGAGGTTTAGCTCTTGCCCCAGCGCCTGCACCGCCGTCTGCAAAATCTGTGACTCGTCCAGGCTGTCGCGCACGCTGTCGGTAATGCGCCTGACCAATGCTTCGTAGCTCAGCGCCTGCTGAATCGCGCCAAACTGCTGGGTCAGCGTTTTGCCCATCGTTCTAAAGTTTTTGACCAGAAACGCGAGTTCGGTGATCTGGCTGTCGGGCCAGTCGATGGGCTGCCCAGCCAGCAGCTTGTCGGGTAGATTGGTCGTTACCTGGGCAAGCCGGGACAGGGGGCGCACCATCCGCTGGCTCACCAGCGCCGACACCAGCAGCGCCAGCAGCGCGATCGCCAGCAGCAGCGCCAAATTTCGAGAGTAGATGCTCTGGATATTTCGCATATCCGGCTGGGCAGAAGCCATGACTTCCAGCGTCCAGGGCAGGCCTACATCCACAGGCACTTCCTGCACAAAGGAGGAGTTGATCCAGCGCACCATGATGGGCCGGTGTTTGTCGGGAAATAGCTGGTAGAAATGCTCATCCAGTTGCTCAATGCTGCTATTCTCCGGCAGTTGCAGCAGCGAACCGGGTGGGCGATCGCCCTGCGTACTTAACACCACTACCTGCCGCCGCCCAATGAGCGTGAGATCCAAATCCTGGTCGCCAGCGCTCTGTCGCAGCAGGGACTCGACTCGATCGAGCGTCAGTTCACTGGTGATTAGTCCTTCAACCTGCCCATCCCGTACAATGGGAAAATTCCAGATGACATAGGGCGGCGAACCAGACACCACATCCGACAGAATCGGCTGGAGTGTCTGTCGAGCCAGGGCTGCATAGGGGCTTAGTGGGGCGATCGCCGCGTCGAATGCTTTACCAAACGGCTCATCAAACGCTTCATCAGACCGATTGCTCGATCGCGATCTGTTGTGGCTGGAAACCAGCAGCCGCCCCTCCCGATTCCACACCTGCACTTGGCGCAGATCAGGCAGCAGCCGTTGGGTCGATTCGAGATGGTGCTGCAAATGCTCCAGATCCGTCTTGTGATACTGCACGACTTGCAGCGCTAGTTCGTTCGCCGACCGCAGATTTTCCTGATGCCACGACCGCAGCGCTGCCACGGCATAGCCCGATACCCGACTGAGATCGGCCCGGGCTTCGGCCCGAATATTGTCCACCACATCGCGGCTGGCAAGCACAATCAGCAGCAGCGTCGGAAAAAAGACAAACGCCACCAGCAGGTTAAACAAGGTTTGCTGAACAGCGAGAGAGTTGATGGCGCTGGGTCGATTTAGCCAGCGGTGGATGGGCAAATAGGTCATCAATAGGCTGGCAACCAGCGCATTGAAGATGCCATTCACAGGCTGCTTGAGCAAAATGATTTGCACCTGGAAGGGGTCGGCCTGCAACACGCCCGCATAGAAAAACCAGCCCAGGGGAACCCCGATCAGCAGCCAGAAGAGTCCATCCAGCAGCACGATGTTTGGACGGTTTGTGGGGCGATCGCCATAAAACAAAACACCCACAAACAGCGCCTCCAGCGTAAAAACCACGCCCGCGTAGAAATGTCCCCACAGAAAGTAGGTACAAACACCACTCAGCGCCCCTGCCAACACGCCCCACCGAACCCCATAAAACCCCACCACCAGCCACACGGCAATGGAGCCAAAAATCAGGTCAATGTTAAAAAACAGGTTCCATCGCGCCAGATTGCCCAGATAGCTAGCGACAAGCAAAATCAACAGACCCAGAAGACTTCTGCGCCGGAGAGGGAAACCAGTGAGTTGCCTCAGTTGACGCTTTAGCCCCATATCATCTGCCCTGTCCAATAGGCTTTACAGCATCTACCCCCGCCACTCAGCATTTCTTTGCAGTTCGCTCTTTGGGGAATGTGCGAGCGCCAGCATAAAGCATCAAAGCCTATGAAATGGTGTGTTACGGCTACGGCCTAACAGCACCCTGCGATGCGCCTATAGTGTGCTTAGAGTGCGCCTAGAGTGCGATGTATTATCGCCTACGCACTAATCGCCTCAGCACTAATCGCCTACGCAGTGAATCTGCGATCGCACGCTGCTGTTTCTATATAACCCCAGGTGGCTTGCGGAATCTGCATTTACAAGTGGGTCTGTTTCAAAAGTTGATTTTTAGGCCAGGTTTTTCAATGCTAGGACTTACGCAGTTGGACGATTTCTCACGGGCTGTGCCCGTGAGAAATCGTCCAAAACCTGGAAAATTTCATTTCAAGTGCGTAAGTCCTAAATGCATTAATGTAGTCCAGAAACAACCCAGGATTCGGAAATCTCTCCTGGGAAATTCGAGCTTTCCATCTGGGCTTGGTATGATCCGCATTATCACAATAAAGGAGTGGATTCGCAGAAATCCCGATTGTTTAGGGAGACAGCCATGAATCAAAACGGCTATGGGGGGGTGCGGTTTACCCTGTCAGGACTGGGGTTTTGGATAACCTTGCTGGCGATCGCCTGGCTGCTGGGCATGGTGGGGCTGGGCTGGCTGGTGAAGTCTTTTATCGTGCTGATTGGGCTGCTGATTCTAACGCCCGTGATTGCCTTTTTTGCCTTTCGCTGGTGGCTCAGCCGCAACCTAGTAGAAGCCCCCTGCCCCGTCTGCGACACTCGCTCCGCAGGCATCAACGGCACCCAACTCCGCTGCCCCAACTGCGGCGAGGCGCTGCGGGTCGAAAAAGGCGCATTCTATCGCCTCACGCCACCGGGCACGATTGATATACAGGCCGTGGAGATCGAGGCTCGCCCCATTGAAGAAGCAAAGGATGAGACGGGCTAGACGTGCTCGATGGCTGCCGTTTTTGCATGGCTGCCGTTTTTGCAAATTGCAGGAACAGCGCAGCAGCTTGATAAGTTGCTAGGCAGTGTCTTAAGACTTTCTAGGTCGTTGATTGCCCTGAGTCAATCCCCCTAAATCCCCGCGCTTACGCGCCGCTTCGCTAGAAAAAAGGGGGACTTCCGGAGTAGCTCGGCTCGGTTCCCCGTTAAGGGGGGCTAGAGGGGATCGACGGGTTTTAAAACACGCCCTACGCTGCTTAATCCCAAGCGCTAAACCCTAAGCGCTAAACCCTAAGCGCTGAGATATCGCCGTACAAAAGTTTCCACCGTTTCTAGCTGAATGCCATAGGCAGACTCAAGCTTCTCCACCTCAGCAGGCGTGGTGTAAAACTCATTGGCTAGCAGCGTGCGGAAGGTGCCCAGCGATGCTTTTAGCTCTGGATTCACCAGACCAATTGCCGCCCGCAGCCCGTCGATTGCCAGCAGCGGCGGGTTGATCAAAATCGGCTCCTTTTTGAAGATGCGGGCAAAGATATTGGGAATTTCGCCGCGCTCCAGGATTTCCGGGCCGCCTGCATTGAAAGTCTGCCTGTGGGCGGCGGGTGTGGTGGCCGAGGCGATCGCCAGTTTGGCCAGATCATCAGTGCTAATAATAGAGGTGCGCGTTTTGGGGTCACCAATCAGCAGATACACGCCGCTCTTGCGAAACTGTTCCGCTAGAGGTAAGAGATTAGACGCAAAGCCAGACGGCCGCAGAATTGTGTAGTTCAGCCCGCTGGCTTGCAGATATTTCTCTACTGCTGCCTTTGCTTTGAACACGGGCGCGTCTTCGTAGTTGCGGTCGGCCCCCATGACGGAAATGAAGGTGAAATGCTGCACGCCAGTTGCCTTCGCCTGGTCGATCAGGTCGATGTTGGCCCGATAGTCGAGCGCCTGGGCCCCGCCACTGGCTTCGTTCGAGCCGTGGGCGCTGATGATATACTGCACACCCTGGAGCGCTTTTTGCAGATCGCGTTCCTGGGTCAGATCTCCGATGAAGATTTCTGCGCCGCGCTTTTCCAGTTCACCGTAGCGGGACGTTAGCCGCACAAATGCCCGAACGGGTCGCTCTTGCTCGCGCAGTTGCCGAACGATTCGCTTGCCCAGTCCGCCCGTTGCCCCAGTTACCAAAAACATATCGCCTGTCCTGAATCCTGAACTCTACCTAAACTCTGTACGCTTGCCAGCGCTCTTCCCTGCGCTCTGTGGCTGCTGTGTCCACACAACTTTTCTATGCTTGAGCAGCGCTGCTTTGATCCCCCCTAGCCCCCCTTGAGTAAGGGAGGAACTGAACTCAAGCGGCGCTGCTTTGATCCTCCCTAGCCCCCCTTGAGTAAGGGGGGGAACCGAAGGAACCCGAAGCAGGGAGAGATGGATCGGAAGTCCCCCTTGACAAGGGGGATTTAGGGGGATCTTCAAGGGGGATTTAGGGGGATCTTTCAGATCCTTACGCAAAAAACCGACGAGATGTGTGTCCACAGCAGGCACTCTCTTGAAGCGTGATCGCACTGAGGTCCCCCTTGACAAGGGGGATTTAGGGGGATCTTTCAGATCCTTACGCAAAAAATCGACGAGATTCGTGTCCACAGCAGGCACTCTCTTGAAGCGCGATCGCACTTCTGAAACGATGTCACATTACGTTACACTGACTATGATTTCCACAATACCGCAGCAATCAGAGATCGGGCATTGCCCCTGCGTTAGACCTCTGATGCGCCGTCTTTTTAACCTTTTGGTTCTGATTATTTCTATTTGATTATTTCTAAATGATTACCCCCGGCGGTCTTCTCAGCTTTACTTTGTGGGCAGCAGCCTCCGTTGTGCTGGCCGAACTGGTGCGCGATGGCTACCACATTGCGGGGCACTATTGGCAACCGCTCCAGCGCAGCCACAACCTGCACCACAAGGCCTATCGCCGCGACCTCAGCATCGTCAGCCTGGAAGCCTATAAACAGGCGCAACTTTATAATGATGTACCAGAGGCGATCGCCATGCTGGGGGCAGGGGTAATGCTGTTGGCGCTGACTCGGAACCTAGCGCTGGTGGCGGGCTGTCTCTACTCGCTGGGTTTTTTGATCACGGCATACGCGCGATCGCGCGGCTGGCTGTTGGCTACCGATCTGACGCACAAACCCGGCGATTTGGACACCATCCCCTCGCAGTGGACGGTGAACCGAACGTACCACTGGCGGCATCATTTTGACCAGGGAAACGCTTATTATTGCGGGTACTTTACCATCGTGGATAAACTACTGGGCACGGCGCTTTCGCTAAGGGGCAAAACGGTCGCAGTGACGGGCGCATCGGGGACGCTGGGGCGGGCGCTGATTGCCCAGTTGCAAAAGCAGGGCGCAAAGCCCGTCGCCATCACCACTTGCGAGGGTGCTGACTTTGGCGATCGCGTCGAGGTGCTGTCCTGGTGTGCGGGCCGCGAGTTTGAGTTAGAGGAACGGCTGCAAACGGTGGATATTTTGATCATCAACCACGGAATCAACGTGCATGGCGATCGCACGCCCGAAGCCATCCAAAAATCCTTTCAGGTCAACACGTTTTCAGCGTGGAATCTGGCGGAAATCTTCCTCAGCACCGTGCAAAAGTCAGAACACCGGGCCCTGAAGGAACTCTGGATCAACACCTCCGAAGCAGAGGTCAGCCCTGCCCTCAGCCCGCTGTATGAACTGTCGAAGCGGACTTTGGGCGACCTGATCACGCTGCGGCGGCTAGATGCACCCTGCGTCGTTCGCAAACTCATCCTTGGCCCGTTCAAGAGCAACCTCAATCCCATCGGTGTCATGGATGCGAACTGGGTGGCTGGGGCGATCGTGGCGCTGGCCAAGCGCGATTTCCGCGACATTATCGTGACGATTAACCCGCTGACCTATATCGCGTTTCCGATCAAAGAATTGGGGCGATCGCTCTATTTTCGCCTCTTTTCTCGATAAGCTCAGCACATCCCAAATAGAGATGGCCCCTGAGTAATAGAGATGGCCCCTGAGTAATTAGGAGTCATGAGTGTTTGCCCTCGCCGCAGAAGAGTCTGGATGCGGCCAGATCTGTCGCGCCTAGCTGGAAATCATCTAAAATACTTTGGAAAAATCAAGTTAGAAAAATCCAGTGATCCAGACTGGTTTTTGACTGGTTTTAAGACGGGATGTGCAACTTTGCCGATCCCCCTCACCCTCAATCCCTCCCCCAGAGCGGGAGAGGGACTTCAAGCCTCTCTCGCTCCCCTTCTCCTGACTTGGGCGAAGGGGTTGGGGGATGAGGGCAGATTGAAAGTTGCACATTGCGTTTCCAAGATAAGGCTGAAACAATTCGCTTTTTAGAAAAATTAACTTTACTCAACGCTCTTTAAAAGCTCCCTGGTTCAGGGCTGGAGGACTCTTTGGAAACTTTGATTAGCTTGCTAGCAGGCGTTAGCCTTAGCGCGGCCACCGGGTTTCGGCTATTTGTCCCATTCTTGGTCATGAGTATTGCCACTGCTACCGGGCACATGACACCCGCTCAGGGCTTTGAGTGGATCGGCTCTCCAGCCGCCATCACGGCCTTTGCAGTAGCCACTGGGGTAGAGATTGCGGGCTACTACATCCCTTGGGTAGACGAAATTCTGGATCTAATCACCACGCCTGCCGCCCTTGTCGCCGGAGCCGTGCTGACGGCCTCTACCCTGGTCGATATCAGCCCCTTTCTCCAGTGGACGCTGGCCATTATCGCCGGAGCCGGAGCCGCCGGACTCACCAAGGGCATGACCGACGTGGCCCGCCTCACGTCTACTGCCACCACGGGCGGTATCGCCAACCCGGCCCTTTCCACGATGGAGCTATTCACGTCGTCTGTCATTTCAGTGATGGCAATCCTGATTCCACTGCTCACCGGAATTGTCATCCTGGGTCTTCTGTGCTTTGCAGCCTATAAAGTGTGGCGTTTCTTTGGTCGTCGCCGCCGCTTCCGATAGAGGGCAACACTCTGGCAACATTTAGCGCTCAGTAAAGAAGCAATCAGGAGAGATTGGAAGCCTGATGGCGATTTCGTGACCTATCGCAAGAAGACTTTAGGAAGTTTTCTCAATGCAATTTAGGTGGACGTGGCTGGGGCCTCGAAACGTCCATGCTGTAAGGGATTTATCGAGAGGCGATCGCCACCATCAGACCGCATCCGTCTTCTTTACAGGGATTTTCAGTCATCTGGGATACACTTTTTCGGGCAAACTTAACCTCTTCTTTACGATGAAACTGTAGAATGCCAACGTTTGACAGAAACAAACCCTACAGGAATCTCTGGATATGGCATTTAATCTTCGTTCCAAGCGTTCTGCCACTCTGGCCGCTCTGACGGCCGCTTCTTTGGCACTCGCAGTTGCCTGTGGCGGCACCACCACAACGGGCGGCGGCACCACCACTGCCGAAAGTCCCGCAGCAGGTGGCGGCACTTCTGATTTGACGGGTAGCGTGCTGGTTGATGGTTCCAGCACCGTCTTCCCCATCTCCGAAGCAATGGCAGAAGAATTCATGAAAGCAAACCCCGGCGTTCGCGTCACGGTCGGCGTGTCTGGCACGGGCGGTGGCTTCAAGAAGTTCTGCGCGGGTGAAACTGACATCTCCAACGCTTCCCGCCCGATCAAAGCAGAAGAAATTGAGCTCTGCAAGCAAAACGGCATCGAATACATCGAAGTGCCCATCGCCTATGACGGTCTCTCGGTGGTGATCAATCCCAGCAACGAGTTCGCTACCTGCTTGACTGTGGACGATCTAAAGAAAATGTGGGAACCCGCTGCTCAGGGCACCATCCGCAACTGGAACCAGATTCGCCCTGATTTCCCCGATCTTCCTCTTGGTCTTTATGGCCCCGGCACCGACTCAGGCACCTATGACTACTTCACTGCTGCCATCGTCGGCGAAGAAGGCGAAAGCCGGGGTGACTTCACCGCCAGTGAAGACGACAACGTGATTGTGCAGGGTGTAGCTTCTGATCCGGGCGGATTAGGCTTCTTTGGCTTTGCCTACTACGAAGAAAACAGGGACAGACTGAAGCTGGTTGAAATTGACAACGGCAACGGTTGCGTTGCGCCCAGCGCAGAAACCATCGCTGATGGCACCTATACGCCACTGTCTCGTCCTGAGTTCTTCTACATCAAGACCACTTCTCTGGACAATCCTGCTGTGGCGGCCTTTGCCCGTTTCCAGATCGACCCGGCCAACGCCAACCTCATTTCTGAAGTAGGCTACGTGCCCCTGCCGGCCGAGATTGAGGATTTGGCTGAAGCACGGATCGAGCAGCGCAAGACTGGCAGTGTGTTTGGCGGCAGCCCTGCTGTAGGTCTCAAGCTAGTTGACCTACTGAAGAAGGAATAGGTCATATTTGCTTGATCTTGTTGGATTGGGGTAGCGCTTAGAGTTCTAAGTAGCTACCCCAGCCATCCGTAGGTTTCTTACCCTGCGACGTAGTTTAGGGAACCTCGAAAAAGTAAGGGGCCTTATTAGAATATCTCGATATGCAGCATTTCCTGATGTGGTGAGGTACACGTCACTTTGGAAGACAAAGGTTTTGTAGCTCCCTGCGTGATTTGCCGAATAATGCTGTGTGTAATTGAATTGCGCGACAAAGCAGTTAACCAAGGTACCTTTCGAGGTATTTAGCTTGTAGTTTTGCATTAAGCAATTACTTGAGGTGTCCCTGACTATTTATTAGCAGTTGTCGGCGTATCTGTTTTTTGATTGGTGTCCTTTGTTCTCTTTACAGGCTATCTGGCATGAATAGCGGCTTACCCAGCGAACAATCATCCGGGCTTTGGCAGCCAAATCGCCAGCTCAGCAAAAGAACCGAAGGTATTGTGAAGTCTATCTTTGGTGCTTTTGCGCTGATTTCTGTGGTGACGACTTTTGGTATTGTTCTAACCCTTATTTTTGAAACTTTCGAGTTTTTCCAGGAGGTTCCACTTTGGCGGTTTTTGACCGATCGCCAATGGACTCCTCTATTTTCTAATGCTCAGTACGGCATTTGGGTGCTGATTAGCGCCACGCTGCTAACGACAGGAATTGCGATCTTGGTAGCACTGCCCTTGGGGCTGCTGGCGGCGATTTATTTAAGTGAGTATGCCAATCCTAAGATTCGGAAGTGGCTGAAGCCCGCGCTTGAGATTCTAGCGGGTGTGCCTAGCGTGGTGTTTGGTTATTTTGCGCTGCTCACGGTGACCCCGTTTTTACAACGATTTATTCCCGGGCTACAGGGCTTTAACGCACTCAGTGCAGGTCTGATTCTGGGCGTTTCGATTATTCCCCTGGTTGCCTCGCTGAGCGAAGACGCGATTTATTCGGTGCCGGATAGCCTGCGTCAGGGGGCCTACGCGATTGGCGCGACCAAGCGCGAGACGATTACGTCGGTCGTGGTTCCGGCAGCGCTGTCGGGCATTGTGGCATCGTTCATTTTGGCGGTGTCCCGCGCTATTGGTGAAACGATGATCGTGTCGCTGGCAGCCGGACAAAACCCGACGCTGGGCTTCAACCCACTAGTACCTGTGATGACGATGACGGCGTTTATCGTGCAGGTCAGTTTGGGAGATACGCCTGCGGGATCGCTGGCTTATAAGTCTATTTTTGCGGTTGGGATGACCTTGTTCCTGATGACCCTAGCGCTCAACATTCTTAGCTTCTGGGTCGTCCGTCGTTTCCGGGAGAAGTACGAATGACAGTTCAAAATCCTCAGATTTCGGGCGACTTTTCGCCAGCGCAAGAGAGCCAGTTCAGGCCCGCAATGGCACAGCGCTATCGCTGGGACAGGGTCTTTAGGCTTGCGACCTTGATCGCTATCATAATTTCGCTGCTGGTTCTAGCGATTTTGCTGATTGATGTGCTGACAGATGGTCTGCCCCGCCTGAATTGGCAGTTTCTTACTAGCTTTCCCTCGCGTCGTGCAGAGGAGGCAGGTCTGCTATCGGCGCTGGTGGGGTCGATTTACCTGCTGTTTATTGTTGCGCTCTTTTCTTTTCCGATTGGCATCGGTGCAGGCATCTTTTTGGAAGAGTTTGTCTCGGATGGCTGGCTTGCAAACTTCATCGAGATTAATATCTCCAACCTTGCGGGTGTGCCTTCGATTATTTACGGGCTGTTGGGTCTGGCGGCGTTTGTGCGCTTGATGGAGCCGATTACGGGCGGACGCAGTTTGTTGTCAGGCGGGCTGACGCTGGCGCTGTTGGTGCTGCCGGTGATCATTGTGTCCACTCGTGAGGCGCTGAGGACGGTGCCCGATAGCCTCCGGTTGGCGGGCTTTGCGCTGGGGGCGACGCGCTGGCAGGTGGTGCGGGATCAGATTTTGCCTCTGGCGTTTCCGGGGATTTTGACAGGAACAATTTTGGCGCTATCTCGTGCGATTGGCGAAACGGCAGCGCTAATTACGATTGGGGCGCTGACGTTTATTTCGTTCTTGCCGGAGTCCTGGAAAGATCCGTTTACGGCGCTGCCGATTCAGATCTACAACTGGGTGTCTCGCCCTCAGAGGCCGTTTCATATCAACGCAGCAGCCGGGATTATCGTGCTGATGGTTCTATTGCTGCTGATGAACTCTGTTGCGATTTATCTGCGAAATAGGTTCCAGCGCAAGTTTTAGGTTCTTGGGATGGGGGCGATCGCCAAGTTGCTATTGCCCCAACGGTCGTTCTCTAACTGCTGCATTTGTTATTTGAGGTAGGTTATTCATGCAAGTGAGTTCTTCTGTCGATACGGGCACTGCCTTTAGGGTCGAAAAAACGTCCTATTTCTACGGCCCTGTGATGGCTGTGAAGGATGTATACATGGACGTTCCTGACCGCAAGATTACGGCGTTTATTGGTCCGTCGGGTTGCGGCAAAAGCACAGTTTTGCGCTGCTTTAATCGCTTGAATGACCTGATTCCGGGGGCCCACATTGAGGGCAAGATCACCTATCACGGTGTGGATATCTACGACCCCAGCGTTGACCCGATTGAACTGCGTCGTCGGATTGGGATGGTGTTCCAGAAGCCCAACCCCTTCCCGAAGTCGATTTACGAAAATATCGCCTTCGGGGCCCGGATCAATGGCTACAAAGGGGACATGGATACGCTGGTGGAGCGCTCTCTGCGGTCGGCGGCGCTGTGGGATGAGGTGAAGGACAAGCTGAAGGAAAGCGGCCTGTCGCTGTCGGGTGGACAGCAGCAGCGGCTTTGCATTGCGCGGGCGATCGCCATCGAGCCAGAAGTGCTGCTGATGGACGAACCCTGTTCGGCGCTGGACCCGATTTCGACGCTGCGGGTTGAGGAACTGATGCAAGAATTGAAGCAGGACTACACGATTATCATCGTGACGCACAACATGCAGCAGGCTTCTCGCGTGTCGGATATGACGGCCTTCTTTAACGCGCAGGCCACTGAAAAGGGCGGCAAGATGGGCTACCTGGTGGAATATGCACCGACTCAGCAAATCTTCAACAACCCCCAGCAGGTTGCCACGCAAGACTACGTGAGCGGTCGTTTCGGCTAGTTTTTACTGGACGACTTCAGTCCTCACGGTTCGGTTTCGCCGCTGTATTTCTCACGGCATTTCTCACGGCATTTCTCGGATTTACAGTTCTCAGGTTTGCCTTCAAAGCGCCTCTGGATGCGAACTTTGCACTCAGGGGCATTTTGCATAATTGATTCCAGCAAGATTCACGGCTGCGTCGAGCTTTCATCCTGTTTGCATCCTGCTAGTGTGCTCCAAAGAGCATTTAGCTTTGGATCGTCTGTGTCATCCGGCATCCTGTTTTGATGACTCGACCTGGGCGATCGCCCATCTTTTTGCGTCTTTTTACTATTCGTCTAACTGGTCAAACTTTAGTTTGGACTAACTGGCATCACAATAATGCTCAACAGGATGCCATAAAGAATCTGCTCAACCGTTCATAACAGTTGAACTTAAGGAATTGGATACAATCCTGCTCGCAGTTAAGCTGCTGTTGCAACCGGACTGTTCAGGGATTGTTCGGATGTCTTGCGTTTCGAGGCTCGTTTTTTGACCATCGGATAGCAGGGACGAGGAGTTGGCTTGTGCCCCTTGCCTCGTCCTGGCGATTTACCACGAGGTTTAGGCGCAGGAGCAGGGGTGCCAATCGCTGCCAAAATGCCTGCAAACGCTTGTGCGACCCGACCCGGAGTCAACGTTTCTTGCGGTGCCTGCCAGGGCAAGGGGTGGTCAGTACAGTCCTTTCGCGCTAACCACAACTGCCAACTGAGCAACGGCATCAGGCTGCTCCACTGTTCGGTTGCCGATACAGAACTGAACTGGGGATGTGTCCAATATAGCCTCTGCTTGGCAAAGCGATACCAGTGTTCAATGGCAAAGCGACGGAGGTAGTGCAACCACAGGGTTTCTAACGGAGGCATCTGCTCACCCAGCCAAACTAACCACAAAGGAGCCAAGCGTCGCGTGCTGCTCTGTGTCTCCAGCACCTCCACGCGCAACACTTCCATTGCCCGTTTGGGGGATTTGCGGAAATGGTATGCACTCCAACGACTGACCCGCACTCGTCCCCAGTTGGGATCATCGACTTCAACGGTTTCGACCGGGACACTCCAAGTGTCAGGGTCATTGAGTTTCATCTTATGTCCATGCTTGGCAGGTGCGCCTCGCCCTCGATACGCTGGGGGCGCGCCATAGACACATCGATTGGATGTAACCCGCAGCAGCAAGTCTGCCTCAATCCCTGCCGTTTGGTTGACAAAACTGGCATTGCCGTACCCTCGGTCGTAGATCGCCAACGGACGCACCGCTAACTGCCGAGTCACTTGTTTGAGTTGGAATGCCGCTTTACTGGCGGGTGTTTCAAAGCTGGTGATGCGCTCATGCCGCAATGGTAATGCCCAACTGCCCCTGTCTTCAGCAATCCAGGCTAAGGTACTGTAGTTTTGTCCGGCTATCGGGGCATGTCCTGTTCTGCCTGATAAGGTGCGGTCTTTCAAACGCCTGGCAGCAGGACGGTTCCACCGACTCGCATCACCTGCCAACAACGGTTGCTGCTGAGTCGGTATCTGCTGCACCAACAGCTTCAGCACCTTTGATCGGGGTAGGCGGCTATCGCGCAACGCTTCATAGGGGCTCGACCACTGGCGACGAAAGACAGGACTCTGCGATAGCCTCACAAACGACACGATGCACGCACTCACTAACACGGCATCCATCAGATCAAACAGGGCATCTCTGGCGTTTCCCAAGCTGGCATACAACGTTTGGCGAAATTGCTGAAGTTCGTTGAAAATCATGGGGTCAATGTTGGTTGTACTTCATTGACCTTACGGCAGTCGGTGCTTCTCATTGACTGCCTTCCTCTTCACCATTAGTCCAAACTAAAGTCAAAATTCAGCCTACTCAAAATGAAGCCTGCGGTTGCGTAAAAGTTATGCCTTGGGTCGATAAGTGTTTGGAGCGTACAAGCTAATTCGCTCCACCAAGCTTCCCTGATGATCAAGGTGCAGACTCATGAAAAAAACACTGATTACCCTCGCAATTTCCCTAATTTCATTACTGGGGCCACTGAATATGACAGCAACCGCTCAAGTTGTGATCAATGGTCAATTGGTGCAAGGTCAAGAACTGGCACTACTGGAATATCTGATGGGTACTCGTATTCCAGCAGGACGCTATTGGCTAGATCAAAACGGAAACTGGGGTTATGAAGGCAATCCAGTAATTCAGGGCAATATCTTTGCATCACAGTATGGCAATCCTCAACCAAGCAACAGCAACCGCAGCGGCTCATCGACCCATTACGATCCAAGTGATGGCTCTTATATGATTCGTGGATCGAACGGTTGCACAATTGTCAGTACACCGTCTGGATCAATTTCTAGCTGTTGATTTGACCTTAAAACGAAAGTTTTTGAAATAAATTAGCCAGTGGTAGGGTAAATCCGGGAAGCACCTCTTGCTCTTTCTGCAACGTCAGTGGGTTTGCGATGTCATAGCAAAGTAAAGAGACATAATTGAAGAAACTGAAGAAACAGCTGAAGTTCTTGTAGAACCCGTGGCGATCGCGCCGACAGCAGATCTTCTATGCTAATCGCAGGCTGGCACTTCAGCGGACTGCGGAGAGGTGGCGATATGGCACTGCGGACGGTGACGACGGAAAAAGCCAAAATTACAGAACTCATCGCCGTAGCCGATCGGCTGGTGGGCGATCGCCTGCATCAGTCTCTCACCGATGTCGATAAGATCGTGCTGGAGCAAGCGCTGCGGGGCAGCAAGCTCAAGGATATTCAGGTGGTGGGCTACTCCCAGGGCACCGTCGAGCGAGTGTTTGCGCCGCGTCTGTGGAAGCTACTGTCGCAAGCCTGTTCACAAAAAGTCGGCATCAAAAATCTGCGGCTGATCTTGGAAGACTATAGCCAGCAGGCTCAGCCAAACACTCTGTCTATTGGCTCAGATTTTTCAGAAAACGCACTCGATCGGGCTGATGAGGCTGCGACTCTAGCGCCGCAGGAGTTGCCCAATGGGATTGATTTGGAGGGGCGATTCCCGCAGGGATCGCTTCGCGAATCGCCCGCTCAGCGGTTTATTGCTCAGCCGTTTATTTTAGAGAACCTGCCCGCGCCCACCAGCACGGCCTTTATTGGGCGTGAGGCAGAGATTGAGCGCCTGCTGCACCTCCTCTCGCCCGACCACGCCGCCCATTTGATCAGCATTGCGGGCATTGGCGGCGTGGGCAAAACCTCGCTGGCGGTAGAGTGTGCGCGGCGCTGTTTGGCGGCCAGTCGCAACCCCCAGACCTATCCAAATGTCCCCACCTTCAATGCGCTGATTTTTGTATCGGCCAAGCTGTGCTATCTGCAATCCTTTGGGCTGCTGCAACGCTTTGACCCGATGCGATCGCTCCAAGACATTTTGCAGCAAATCGCCGACGTGCTGGGCGAAACGGAACTCGCCGGAGCCAGCCTGAATGAGCAGATTCACATGATTCGGCGATCGCTGCACGGCAGTTCCTCAGCGAGCCACACACCACGCCGGACGCTGCTAATCATCGACAATCTGGAAACGATGGAAAATCCGCAGATGGTGCTGAGTTTCCTCCACGATCTGCCGCCATCGGTCAAAAGCTTGGTGACCACCCGCGAACAGTCGGTCTTCGTCCCTGTGCGGCTGGTGGCAATGCCCACCGACGAGGCGCTGAGCCTGATTCAGCATGAAGCCCAGGAAAAGGGCGTGGCGCTGAACCCCACGGAACGGCGGGCCCTGCTGCGGGCCACAGGCGGCCTACCCGTAGCCATACACTACGCCATCGGGCAGCTTGCCAACGACTTTGACCTAGCGACGGTGTTGCAGGGTATGTCGAACCCGACGGGCGACGTGGCCCGCTTTTGCTTTGAGACAACGGTGAACGGGTTGCGCGGCCAGCCGTCTCATCACCTGCTGATGGCGCTGGCCATGTTTCCGACCCCGGTCTTGCGCGAAACCCTGTTTCAGGTGGCGGATGTGGCGACCTCGCCCGATGCGCTGCAAGGAGCGCTGTCGCAGCTTTGTCAACTCTCGCTGGTAAATCAGCAGGACAATCGCTACGGAATGCTGCCTCTGACGCAAGAATACGCCCTGGCAGAGCTAAAGGCGCATCCCGACTTTGCCCAGGTAGCGCGGCAGCGGTGGGTCGCCTGGGCGCTTCATTTTTCTGAACCCTATGCCAACCAGGAAGTAAAAACCTGGCACTCGTCGTTTGACGGACTGCAAGAGGAATGGCAAAACCTGCGGGCGATCGCCGATTTTTGTATGACCGAGGGCTGGTATGACGAACTGCTCCAGATCTGGAACAACGTCAAGGCTTATACCTACAGCATGGGGCGGCGCAAGGGACGGACAGACTATTGGGGCGATCGCCTGCGGTGGACAGAATGGCTGATTGCTCAGGCCACCCAGCGCAGCCATTGGCGCACCCTGGCAGAGGTAATGCTCGACCGCGCCTGGACGCTGACCGCCACCCGCAAGCCCAGGGCGCTAGAAGAAGCCGATCAGCTATTCGAGCAAATTCAAACCCTGCGCGACTATCAAGACCAGCCGTTCCAGACCGAATGGGCGAAAAAAATGTCTGTCCTGCGAACCCAGCAGCAGCAGTTTGACGAGTCCCATCAGTTGCTAGACGAAGCAGAGGCCCTGCTCAACCCGGCCGACTGGCCCGCCGGAAAGTATGCCCGCCAGCGGGTGCAGCTTCTTTACTATCGAGGCATGACCTATTTCAAAGCCGGCCAGATTGCCGCCGCCAAGCAGGTCTTTGAAACCGCCCGCGCCCAGGCCCACGAGGTCGGCTGGGAACGGGCCGTGCGGATGACGGAAAACTGGCTGGCCGACATCGCCGTGCGCGAGGGCAAACTCGACGAGTCGGAGCAGCTTTTGGTCGAAGGGCTGCGGATTGCAGAGCAACAGGACGACCCGACCCGCAGCGCCTATGTGAAACGCTCCTTTGCCGAACTGGTGCAGGCGCGGGGCAACCCCTCCGAAGCGCAACGCTGGGCGCGGGAAGCCCTAGCGCTGTTTGAACAGCTTGGAATGCCCTACGAAGCCGAAGAAACCCAGGCATTTTTGAATGGCTTGTAGGACTTACGCAGTTGGACAATTTCTCGCGGGCGCAGCCCGCGAGAAATTGTCCAAAATTCAAAGAGCTTATCGAAAGTGCGTAAGCTGACTGCCTGACACATCTTTTTATGCGGACTGCCCGGGTGTCGGCTGGCAGCACAAGGATTGAATTCTAGAAAACCAAATGCGGTCATAATAGTGGGCTTCAGCTTTTTTAGAGGCAAAACAGGGTTCAGGGTCAACGGTAAATAGGGCAATCAGCTGAAGCAGTGTTCGCCCTTTATTGACGGCACCCTTGAGCCAGCGCAAACCTATGTTGAGATAGCTAATCCCTCGCCTCCAGTGCGGGTCAACCTGGCAGCGTAGCCCATCGAGTTGCACCGCCATGCCCTGGGTCGTGCCATCAAGGATAGCGATCGCCGCGACCAGATAGAGGCGTTCGAGAGCCGGAGCGGAGCGGATGCCGGAAGCTTCTAACTCAAAGACACCAGATTTAGAATCGAGGAAAAGCTCCTCGACTCGAAAGCGGAGAGCATATTGCCACAGGGTATTGAGGGAGGGAGACTCATCAGTGATGACCGCCCAGGGTTCCTCGACGCCTTTGACATGAGCCAGCACCAAATTGCAGCGCCAGCGCCCCTCGCTCCAGATTCCCACCCCTTCATAGAGTCGAGCTTCACCTTTGGGAGGCCACAGATAGCCTACCTTAACAGGATGACGGCGCGGACCCTGCACCACTACGTCACTGGGCAAGCGTAAACAATAGTGCCAGCGACTTTGGCTTAGCCACTCCAGCAGGTCATGGTTAGCAAACCCGCGGTCGGCTAACACCATCACATCGGGGTACGACTGCAACAGCCGATGGGCTAACCGCAGCATGGGGAGGTATCGCTTCGTGCTGACGGTGGCACTGGGATGCTCCAAAACCCGCCACAGCAGCGGCACCGCTCGTCCGCAACAGGTAACCGTCAGGTGAATCCTGCAGTAGCGATTCCACAACACCGTCGTATCGAGCGCCAGGTAAAGCCGCCGACCTTGCCAGCGATGGATGGCGGCTAGCACCAGCGGCACGTACAGACTTTTGACCCGCACCCGGCGATTGCCTAGGAAGCGCTGCCACCGGCGTTCGGTGCTTTGCGCCTGACGGGCCCGACTGGGCACATAGGCTTCCCACTGCGGCAGGCTCAACCGACCGCTGCACACCAGGGCCGTCACCATCCACGCCAGCGCTTTGAGGTGGCGCAGGTCGCGGGCATTACTGGATTGACGCAATAACGACAGCACTTGATCATAGAGGCAGGTGGTGGCTGGCATGATACAGACCCTGAGATGACGCAAATTTCAGCGTCTCATGTCAGCTCACCTTTTCCCTCTGTTGACGAGGTCTCAACTCTTTCAACCACTTGTGTCAGGCAGTCAGGTCGATCCCCCTAAATCCCCCTTAAAAAGGGGGACTTTAGACTTTCTAGGTCGTTGATTACCCGGAGTCGATCTCCCTGAATCCCCCTTAAAAAGGGGGACTTCCGGATCGGTTTGGCCCAGTTCCCTCCTTGTTAAGGAGGGCTAGGGGGGATCAAAGGGCTTTAAAGCACGCCCTAGAGTGAGTGGCAGATTTGCCCCCGATCGCCCGTCAGTTACGTCTTCTCTCCTTCCGATTTCAGCGCCCGATCTAGCACCGTCCTCGCCTGCTCTGCCTGAGCGCGGGCTTCCTGGTAGCGCAGGTTTGCCTGGGCGTAGGTTTTTAGCACCTTAAAGCCCTCTTTGAGGCTGGCGATTTCTTCTTCGCTGACAACCTCATCGGTGAACAGGGTGTCGATTTGGGCGCGGATCTTCATCGCCTCGGCCCGGGAGGCCTGCACCCGCAGCTTTAGGGTGGCCAGGTTGCTGAGAACCTGCACGGCCTGAGTGATTGCGTCTTCATCTTCGGTGTTGGTCAACACAGGCTCCTTGACTTCGATAAACTGATGGGGCCCAAAGCCATCGGAAAGATCCGTGGGCAGGCTGCCGGATTCCATTAGCTCAATGAGCTGATCCATCGCTTTGTCGCGGGCTTTGGCGGAGTCCTTGCCGGGAACGGTGAGGATCACGTCGGGGCTTTGGGCGAGCGTATATTGCACCATAGGGCGTTGGGGGAATGAGTAAAGTACTTTCGTACTAATTTTACTCGATGGACGGTTCGCAGATTGGGTTCGCACCAGGATGGATCTGAGGGGCGATCGCCCTTCTGAAATAACCCACAGTCCAGCAGCAAACGCACATGACGAAGCGATCGCCCTTGCACTCCGGCTTGTGGGGTCTGTGAGTTGGGCGATCGCTTCAGAGCGTAGCGCAAAATTCCCAGAACGGAACAATGTCTCCGCAGGAGCGGCGGCTAGGCAATCACGAAATTTCGAGGTCGCACCGCATCCAGCGACACGTTTCGCAGCGTCACCAGCGTTATGAAATCTAGCCGCAGGCCGTTGCCGTCGCGGTCGATTTGCACTTCCGTATTCGCGCCATTTTGCACCAGCCGAATGAACTGGTTGTATTGAGCCGTGGGGCTGGGCGCAGCAAAGGTGGGGCTGCGGAAGATGCCACGCAGGTCAATGCGATCCACCGCTTCAAAGTCGGTAATGATATCGCCTGCGTCGTTCAGGTTGTTATAGACAAACATATCGATGCCCTGCCCGCCCGACAGCACATCGGCTCCGCGCCCGCCAATCAGGATATCGCCGCGCTTGCCGCCCTTCAGCGTGTCGTCGCCGTTGCCGCCCACCAATTCATCTCGCCCATCGCGGCCGATCAGGCTGTCATTGCCTTCACCGCCAAACAGGCGATCGTTGCCCCGTTTGCCGTCTACCACATCGTTACCCCGCTTGCCGCGCAGGATATCGTTGCCGGGAGTGCCCGCAATCCGGTCGTTGGCAGCGGTGCCGTTGCGAGTAATGCCAGCGGGCCCGTTGTTAAAGTCGATGGGTTCAATGGGCGTGCCCAGGCTCACGTCGATGCGATCGCCCACATAGCGGCGCACCGAAAAATCTCGGTCAAAGAAGCCTACATTGGTTCCCACAAGCACCAGATTGCCATCGGGCTGGAGCGCAATATCGGCATTGTTGTCCGCCGCATCGAGATCCGTCGTGACGCGCCCGTTGCCGTCGAAGCTGTTGTCCAGAGAACCGTTGCTGTTGTAGCGCAACAGCGCAGCCCTGCCATCGCTCACCGCCAGCACCAAAATCTTGCCATTGGGCTGCACCAACACCTTCTTTGCCGTGCTGTTATTGCCCAAACTGGTCGTGACGCGCCCATTGCCGTCAAAGCTAGAGTCGAGGCTGCCGTCTCGGTTGTATCGCGCCAGGGCGACCCGTCCGCCGCTCGTCCCTGCCACCAAAATCTTGCCATCCGACAGCAGCACCGCATCCGTCACCGCATCCACGGTGGTAAAGAAGCCGCCAAAATCAGTAGTTCGCACGCCCGATCGCCCAAAGCTGCGGTCGAGAGACCCGTCGGAGTTATAACGGGCGATCGCAAAATCATCGCTACTCGTCCCCACGGCGATCAGCTTGCCGTCATTTTGCAGCAGCACCCGTTGAGCAATTGAAAACGTCGTGCCGCTGCCGATGCGCGTCCGCACAATGCCCCGACTGCCAAAGTCTCGATCGAGCGACCCATCCGTGCGATAGCGCACCAGCGCAAACGCCGATCCGTCGGTGCCCGCAACCACAATCTTGCCGTCATTTTGTAGCAGCCCGTCGCTAACCTGCGCCGTGGCACCCAGGTTGGTCGAATTGCGCCCATTGCTATCAAAACTGGTGTCGCGAGAACCGTCCGTGCGATAGCGGGCCACTGCAAAGCTGTTGCCGCTAAAGGTGCTGCTGCTTTGGCCAATCACCAGAATGCGACCGTCGTTTTGCAGCAACACTTTTTGAACCGTTTCTGTAGCCCCAAAGTTGGTAGACTGGCGGCCATTTCCGGCAAAGGAACTGTCAAGCGAACCGTTGAGGTTGAAGCGGACAATGCCAAAATCGCCATCGCTGTCGCCCACCATGATGAGCTTGCCGTCAGATTGCAGCACTGCATCGCGCAAAACCTGCGTGCCGCTGAAGTTCAGCACGGTTCTGCCGTTGCCCGCAAAGCTATTGTCCAGGGAACCATCCGCCGTCAGCCTGGCCGCCGAAAAGCTGCCACTGCTGTCGCCCAGCGCCAGAATTTTGCCATCGGCTTGAACCAGCACTCTGCGGGCCTGGTCGAGCCCATCTAGCCCAAAGGTGATGCGGCCGTTGCCATTGAAGGTGGTATCGAGTTTTCCGGGAGTTGACATACAGAAAGGAAAGTTTGGGTGAAAAGTGACTGAAGGGACGTGCGCTTTGAGATTAGGAAATCAGAAACGGAGGGAAAGCAGCGCCAAAAATAAAGAAGTGTAAAAGCTAATAAAGCTAATAGAGAAACGGGTAGAGGAGGCAGTTAGCCTCGCCGCCTCATGTTTTAGCGCGTGTGGGTCAGTTTGCTGTATCACCTGACAGCATGATTTCCAAAAACTGCTCGATCACAGGATCAATTGCCTGTCATGTTTTGGAGGAGCCTCGATTTTTCCAGCGAAAGCGCTAGAGGACGGAACATATGATGGATTTGGGCGATCGCAGGTTCCCGCTCGCTCCCCAATGCATGAGGGTTTCTGTTGGAAAAGCCTGTTGGAAAAATCTGTTGGAAAAGATGGGCAATGTTCCCAAGGGGTGACTGCTGATCGTAGTTAGTACGAAATCAGGGCGACGTTCCCAAGGGGTGATTGCTTATCGTAATCAGCATGAGAGCTAATTTATGAAGCAAATCTTAAGAAGCCTGAAACTCTTGGCATGTGTGGCTTTGAGGTCATGTTTGCCCAGGAAAAGCGGTTTCTCGGAAATCCTTGATTAACAAGGCTTTCAGGCTCCTTTACAAATTAGCTCTGAAATCAGTATCAGCATGAAATCAGTACGAAACCAGTTATTCAACGCGATAAGCACAAGACTGCCCCGCCGCACGATGATGGCTTCTCGAACGGGACTAACCTGCCGCACTGCCAAAAGCACTTACAGCATTCCTAGCAGAACCGCCCCTGACTCTACGGCAGGGTTCAGCAGCTTTATGGTTTCTATGGCTTTTTTTCAAAAGTCCCTCTCCCAGAGTGGGAGAAGGATTTAGGGTGAGGGTTACAAAAGTGGGATGAACTCTATCGGGTGCATCTGGCAATCGCTCAAGCAGTTCTCGGATTGCCTCTGAGGTAATGCCACTTTGACCGGCCAAATCTGGACTTTGGGGGCTATTCTTCCGGTTCGCGATCGCCCTCTTCGTCTACTCCGTTCATCCCCTCCTTGAAGCCCCGCAGCGTCTTGCCCAAAGCCCCGCCTAGTTCAGGGATCTTTTTAGGCCCAAAAATAAGAATCGCAACGACTGCAATAATGGCAACCTCGGGCCAGCCCAAACCAAACATAACGCTCTCCTGCCAGTCATTCTGTCCCCACTATACGGGAATTGTCGGGCATCGCGTCGCCAATCTGGGAACCGCCCGAAGCGCCCAAAGTGCCGCCATTGCAGACAAAACCTCCAAAACCTCCAAAACCTCCAAAACCTCCAGAAGGCGCTTAACCCATGCAGGTAGAAGCCTATAGCCTACGCAGGTATGGGCATCCTCAACACTGGTTCTAGAGACAGCTTGACCGCTGCGATATAATGTAGGTTTTCGCTGGGAAAGGTTCTGTCCCAGTTTTTTATCCAGCAGGACTTACACACTCGCGATAAGTTTTCTGGGCTTTGGACGATTTCTCGCGGGCACAGCTTATGATAAATCGTCCAACTGCGTAAGTCCTATCCAGTTTGCTAGCTTGAGTTAGCAACTGGAACGTGTCTTTTTGGAAATGGTCACTAGGAGTTGGTTTTGAGCGCGCTTTTGATTGCAGCGACGGATTCAGATACGGGAAAAACGGTGCTGATTTCGGCACTGGCGGCCTACTGGCAAGCTCACAGCGGCGGGCGATCGCTCGGCATTATGAAACCTGTGCAGTCTGGCAAGGGCGATCGCGAACTCTATCAGCGCCTCTTCCCACTCAACCAGTCCATTAGCGAGATCAACCCCATCCACTTTGACTCGCCCCTAGCGCCGCCCATCGCTGCCGAAAAAGAAGGCCGCAACATCAACCTAGACAGCGCGTGGCACACCTTTGAAACTCTTTCTAAACAAAAAGACTGGGTGCTGGTCGAGGCGCTGGGCAGCCTCGGTTCGCCCGTCACCCACGAAACCACCGTTGCCGACCTCGCTTGGGACTGGCGCATTCCCACCGTCCTGGTGGTTCCGGTGAAGCTGGGGGCAATTGGGCAAGCGGTCGCCAATGTCGCCCTCGCCCGCCAGGCCCGCGTCCATGTCAAGGGCATTGTGCTAAACTGCATCGCGCCCTGCACCCAGCAGGAGATTGACGACTGGGCCCCTGCCGACCTGATCCAGTCCCTCACCCAGGTTCCCATCCTCGGCCTGATTCCCCACCTGCCCGACCCCACCGACCTCGGCCGCCTCACCCAAGTCGCCTCTGACCTAGCGCTGGAGCGGCTGATGCCAATAAAAGGCTAGTAGGTAACAAGTAGGTAATAAGGTAGGTAATAGCGCAGGCAAGCCTCCCAAAATCCAAAATCCAAACTCCAACCCTCCACTCCCATGCTCACCTCCACTCCCGACCTCAAAACCCTGGCCCAGCAGACCCGTTCGGCGGCACGGCGGCTAGCAGCGCTGTCGGGCGAGGCGCGAAATCAGGCAGTTGGGGCGATCGCCCTTGCCCTAGAAGCCGCCGCCCCAGAAATTCTGGCGGCCAACGCGGCGGACTGCGCGGCGGCGCTAGAGGAAGGACTGGCAAAACCGCTTTACGGGCGGCTCAAGCTGGATGAAACCAAGCTGCGTGGCGTGATTGCCGGAGTGCGCGATGTGGCACGGCTGGCCGACCCGGTGGGTCAGGTGCAGCTTCATCGAGAACTAGACACCGGGCTGGTGCTAAAGCGGATCACCTGTCCGCTGGGCGTGCTGGGCGTGATTTTCGAGTCGCGGCCCGACGCGCTGGTGCAAATTGCGTCGCTGGCCATCAAGTCGGGGAACGGAGTCATCCTCAAGGGCGGGCGGGAAGCGGTGCGCTCCTGCGAGGCGCTGACGAAGGCGATTCACCAGGGGCTGAGTTCGGTAGACCTGGACCCAGCGGTGGTGCGCCTGCTGACGACGCGGGAGGAAACGGTGGCACTGCTGGGGTTGGATCAAGAGGTGGATTTGATCATTCCACGGGGTTCCAACGCCTTTGTGCGGTTTGTGCAGGAGAACACTCGGATTCCGGTGCTGGGCCATGCCGACGGCATCTGCCACCTATACGTCGATCGGGCGGCCGACGTGGCCCAGGCGGTGGCGATCGCCCTTGATGCCAAAACCAACTATCCCTCCGCCTGCAATGCCATTGAGACGCTGCTGGTGCATGAGGCGATTGCGCCAAAGTTTCTCCCTGCAATGGTTCCGGTCTTCCAGTCCGCAGGCGTAGAACTGCGCGGCGACGACCGGACACAAGCCCTAGTCGGCGCTGCCATCGAGCCTGCCACGGAAGCAGACTGGGCAACGGAATACAGCGATCTGGTTCTGGCGATTCGCGTGGTGGATTCGCTAGAAGCGGCGATCGCCCACATCAACACCTACGGCTCCCGGCACACCGAGGCGATCGCCACACAAGATGACGCAGCCGCCGCCACGTTTATCTCTCAAGTAGACGCAGCGGGCGTGTTTCACAACTGCTCCACCCGCTTTGCCGACGGCTTCCGTTACGGCTTTGGTGCAGAAGTCGGCATCAGCACCCAGAAAATGCCGCCCCGCGGCCCCGTGGGGCTAGAAGGTCTGGTGACCTATAAGTACCAGTTGCTGGGCAATGGGCATATCGTCAACACCTACAGCGGCGAACACGCCCGCCCCTTCACCCACCGCGACCTCGCCTGAGCCGCCATCCTCACTTCTGCGCTCACCCCGGAAACTGATGAACACCTACCAGGTGATCTACGACATCGTGCGGCAGATTCCTTACGGGCAAGTCGCCACCTATGGGCAAATCGCTGACCTGGCGCAACTCTACGGCAAGGCGCGGCTGGTGGGCTATGCGCTCTATCGGGTTGATATGCAAAATTCCGACATTCCCTGGCACCGCGTCATCAATGCCAAAGGCGAAGTATCGGAATCCCCCCTGCGCTACGGCACAGACTATTTGCAGCGATCGCTCCTAGAAGCCGAGGGCATCGAGTTTAGCCCAGAAGGAAAGGTGGATTTGCGGAAATATTTGTGGCGGCCGGGGGGAGAGTGACGGAAGGAAGAAGGAAGAACGAAAAGGGAAGAAGGAAGAAGGAAGAACGGAAAGGGAAAAACGTTTCATTTTTCGCTCTTCGTTTTTCGTTTTTTCCATCTCTCCCTCCTCTTCCCCGACCTGCTATTCTTCAAGAAAGCTAATTCCCGACTGCTCATGGAAGGGTTTGTTGTCTCTCTGGTCATCTTTGCGGCAATTTTTGCCATTTTTGCTCTGGGGTTGAATCTTCAATGGGGGTTCACGGGGCTAATTAACTTTGGGCAGGTCGCGTTTATGACCATTGGAGCCTACGCGACGGTGCTGCTCAGCTTGCGGGGGGTGCCGCTGTGGTTGGGGGCGCTGATCGGCGCAGGGCTGGCAGCGCTGTTGGGGCTGGGCATTGGTTTGGCGACGCTGCGCCTGCGGGAAGATTATCTGGCAATTGTTACCATTGGCGTGGCCGAGATGGTGCGCCTGATTGCCGAAAACGAGGCCTGGCTGACACGCGGTACGTTTGGACTCCAAAGCTTTCCGCTGCCGCTGGCGAATTGGAACCCCAACTGGCTGGGGCGATCGCTCATGGTGGCAATGCTAACGGCGATCGCCGGGTTGGCCTACTGGCGGTTCTGGCGCTGGCTGCGGCAAACCGTGAAGTCTATTCCTCCGGCGCATCTGACCAACGGCGTGGCCCTGTCGCTAGGCTACCTGCTGTCTCTGACGCTGCTGGTGATTGGGCTGGGCTACGCCTCCAGCACGCTCAAGCAACTAGGCACGGTTCCCTACTGGCTGCTGGGGGTGCTGCTGCTGGGGGCAATGGTGGCACTGGTGTGGTTTTATGTGTGGCTGGGAGCGTTGGCCAAGACCAGAATTCCTGCCTGGTCTAACAGCTTGGGAACGGTGGCGGCGTTGGTCTGCGCGGCGCTGGGCCTCTGGGTCTATGGCTACTCGGCCTCGGCGCTATATCACTACGACCGCAATCCCAGCAAGGCAGGGCTGATGCTGATCTCGGTGGTGCTGCTGGCGGTGATTTTTTGGGCATTAGAACGACTCGTGCGATCGCCCTGGGGTCGCGTCCTCAAAGCCATCCGAGAAGACGAAGCCGTCGCCCGCGCTCTGGGCAAAAACGTCTTTGCCTACAAGCTGCAATCCCTGGCGATCGGCGGCTTCTTGGCCGGCATTGCGGGGTCCCTCTACGCCTGGCAGCTCACCACGGTCTATCCCGATAACTTCCAGCCCCTCGTCACCTTCAACGCCTGGACGATCGTTGTCCTCGGCGGCGCAGGCAACAATGTAGGCACGATTTTGGGAGCCGCCATCTTCTGGGGCTACCAGACCGTCACCCGCTTCTTTTTGCGCGATGTAATTCCCCTCGACGATGCCCGCCTTGGCGCATTCCGCATCATGCTCATCGGTCTGCTGCTGATGGTTCTGATGGTGTGGCGACCGCAGGGCATTTTGGGCAACAAAGATGAGCTAACCCTTGGGAAGTAGGGAGGAAAGAGAGAAAAACGAAGAACGAAAAACGAAGAACGAAGAACGAAGAACGAAGAATGAAGAACGAAGAACGAAGAACGAAGAATGAAGAACGAAGAATGAAGAATGAAGAATGAAGAACGAAGAACGAAGAACGGAACCTCTTCCCTCTTCGTTCTTCTCTCTTCTCTCTTTCCCCCTATTCCTCCAACATCCCACCCCCCTCATGGCTCTCCTGACGGCAACCCAACTTACCAAAACCTTCGGCGGCATCCGGGCGGTGGATGCGGCCTCGATCGAAGTGCCAGAGGGCAGCATCACCGGGCTGATTGGGCCGAACGGGGCGGGCAAGACGACGCTGTTTAACCTGCTGTCGATGTTTTTGCGTCCAGACAGCGGCGAAGTGCAGTTTGCTGAGGAGCCGATTCACGAGCTACAGCCGCATCAGGTGGCGCAGCGGGGGCTGGTGCGGACGTTTCAGGTGGCGCGGGTGTTGTCGCGGCTGTCGGTGCTGGAAAACATGCTGCTGGCGGCCCAAGAGCAGACGGGCGAAAAGTTTTGGAATGTGTGGTGGCGATCGCCCCGCATTGCCCAGGAAGAAGAAGCACAGCGCGAGTATGCCTGGAACATCCTGGAATCCATCGGTCTGGCGCACAAAGCCCATGACTACGCGGGTTCTCTATCGGGCGGACAGCGCAAGCTGCTGGAGTTGGGGCGGGCGCTGATGGTCAAGCCCCGGCTGATTTTGCTGGATGAACCCGCCGCAGGCGTAAATCCGACGCTGATCAACCAGATTTGTGAACATATCCAAGCGTGGAACCGTCAGGGCATCACCTTCTTGGTGATTGAACACAATATGGACGTGGTGATGTCACTGTGCGATCGCGTCTGGGTGATGGCAGAAGGACGCAACCTGGCATCGGGCACCCCCGAAGAAGTGCAGAACAATCCGCTGGTGCTAGAAGCCTACTTGGGTCAATAGCCCACGATTGCAAATGTCTCTAATGTCTTTCACGTCTGGGCACCTCGATTAATTGCCTTATTGAGAATTTTAGGAGCCTGAAAATCTCGTTTTCTCGTAGCCATTCTCAAGAGAATCTGAATTTTTCGAGGTGCCCGTCTATTACCAATCTATTACCAATAGGGCTTACGCAGTTGGACGATTTCTCGTGGGCTGCGCCCGCGAGAAATCGTCCAGAATGCGGAGAACTTATCGCAAGTGCGTAAGTTCTGGCCGATCTTGCCAACAGCAATTGGCATGGGCACAGGAATTAGCATGGGCAAAGGTTCTTGGCAGGTGGCAACTCCGCAAATTAATGAATAAGCTGTGAGTAGAAATCTCTACGCATCGCGGCACCGATGGCGGAACCCATGTTTGAGACTCCTCAGCCAACCTCGCAACCTGAATCCCCCCAAGCTGAATTACCCGGCAAACAAGCGACTCCGCTAAAGCGACGCTGCGTTTCGGTCTGTCAATATCGCTCCTGCGAACGGAGCGGGTCGGCGGCGGTGCTGGCGGCGTTTCGAGAGGCGAATCTGCCGGGGGTGCTGATCAGCGCTAGCGACTGTATGGGGCAGTGTGCCTCTGGGCCAACGGTGCGCGTTACGCCAGACAACGTGTGGTATTGCCGGGTAAAGCCGGAAGATGTAGGGGCGATCGCCACTCAGCATCTCCAGCACGACGAACCCGTAGAGCGGCTGCTGCATCCCCGGTTTCACCCCCGGTTTGATTTTGCAGATTAGGTTGCGAGTTTTATCCTGTAGCGGCATCGAATTTGAGAGGAAGTGTATAGATGTCTGGAGTTGACGAGACTCTGACCAGGGTTCCGGGCATCCTAAACGCATCCCCTTAAACGCTAGGTCTGGAGTCGAGCTATGGTGCTGCTAACGGTCGGCGCAATTTTGCTGATTGCGGGAGTCGTGCTGATTTTTGTCAAACGCCACCACAGCGGCCGGGCCTTTTGCCTCAAGGTGTCGCGGCCGGCAACGGTGGCCGAACTGGAGAAAATGTCAGCAGAGATTGCCCAGGAAATTGGCGGCGGCAACTGGCGCGAGTATGTGCGGCTGTCGGGCATCGTGCAGTGCGATCGCCCTCTCACCTCCCAACTGGCGCAGCAGCCCTGTGTTCACTACCACATGACCGTACGGCGCGAGTATGAGGAAACCGTGGTTCGCCGCGACAAGGACGGCAACGAAGAGCGCAGCACCGAACGCGGCTCGGAAACCGTCGCCAGCCACGAGCAATCGACACCCTTCATGCTGAAAGATGACACCGGGGCGATCGCCGTTGACCCCAACCAGGCCGAGTTTGAGACGGTAACCGTGCTGGATGAATTTCGGCCTGAATCGCCCGGCAACTTTATTTCCTTTGGCGGCTTTTCGCGGGCGCTCAGTCCGCCAGGAGGCAACCGCCGCACGCTGGGCTATCGCTACCAGGAAGTGATTGTACCCGTGGAACGGCGAGTGACGGTGGTGGCGACGGTGAGCGATGCGGGCAATGGCTTGACCTTGCAGCGCCCGACCGAATCGGGGAAACAGTTCATCATCTCGCTCCGCAATGCCGAAGAACTGACGAAATCGGCCGAGCGCAACGCCAAAGCCAGCGACCTTGCGATGAAGTATTGTTTGGTGGGTGGGGCTGTGCTGGCGATCGCCGGACTGGTCACGGGCTTTTAGGTCGATTTGCGATTTTGGAATGCCCGCCGAGCGTCCGCTGCTCACAGATTTCTGGCAAACGGCATCAGGTCTTCGGTTGTTTCCAGATTAGCCGTCACTTCCAACTCCTCACCGGGCTGCGTCGGCGAGTAGCTTTCCAGGGCAATCGTGCCGTTCAGCATTGCGCCATCGAGCTGGGCCGCCGTCAGGTTCACCTGATCGAGCGTAACGTGCCACAGCTCCGCCTCTCGCAGGTCTGCCCAGATGAGCCTCGCCCGTTGCAGATTGCTGTCCTGCAAATAAGCATGGCGAAGGTTTGCCCCGCTCAAGTTGGCATCGTGCAGCACGGCCCGGCTCAGGTCGGCTCCCATCAAGCTGGCGTTTTCCAGGTTTGCCCCTTGCAGTTGGGTTCCCTTTAGGTCGGTCAGCGCCAGGTTTGCGTCTCGCAGGTCGGCCTCGCTGAGGTCGGCCCCACTGAGGTCGGCTCCGCGCAGGTCGGCCCCCTGAAGCTTGGCTCGACGCAGGGTTGCCTGGGTCAGATCTGCCCCTTGCAAATCCGCATGTTCTAATACGGCTCCCGTCAGCTTGGTGCAATGCAGGTTTGCCAGCCCCAGCGCTGCCCGGACAAGCACACAGCGGATCAGGCTGGCTTCTTGCAAATTGGCATCTTGCAGATTGGCTCCGGTGAGGTTGGTCTGGTACAGGTCGGCGCGATAAAGATTGGCACTTTCCAGAATCGCATTGCTGAAATCGGCCTGGCTCAGGTTGGCAAAGCTGAGGTTGGTCTGGCGGAGTTCGGCTCGCTGCAACAGGCAGCTCCGCAGCAGCACCCGGCTTAGGTCAAGCTCTGGCAACCGCGCATCAGACAAGTCCAGCCGCCCCGCTTCGGGATGGGTCAAACACCATTGGTTCCAAATGCTGACACCTGTTTTCAGCAGCGCCAGCAGGTCAAAATCTGCCATGAGGAGAGCGCAAGGGGGCAGGGGGTAAAGGATCTGGGCAGGGATTACGAGGTTTAGTTAAAAGCTGTTCTTCTCACAAGCGTGTGACGAAGGCTTGTCCTAACCATTTCTGTAGCCCCAGGTGTTGGCCCCTTTCACTGCCGTACAGAACTTTTCTGGCGTTTGCAGCCCTGACCCGGATGAAACCGGGCGATCGCCCCTGATTGCTCAAGCAGGCTGCCCAAAAACAGGCTGCCCAAAAAACAGGCTGCCCAAAAAGCAGATTACCCAAAAACAGCGGTGTCTGGCAATTTTGACGCTATGCTTCGGCGATCGCCACTTGGTTTCGCCCGGCCTGCTTAGCCGTATAGAGGGCCCGATTGGCGGCATCTAGCAAGGTTTGGGGATGTGTGTCCAATTAGCCAAGCAGGTATCGCCAAAGTTGGGCGTGACGTATGAGCTAATGGACGATTCAGATTGCGCTGGTGATCCTGGGCAGCGAAGAAATTATCTGGCAGGGGCGATCGCTCAAAAACCTACAGCGCCTAATGCCGACCATGCAAGTGGAGTAGGCTTAGGTAGGATTAGGAGATAACGCTTGACGCGATCGCAGATGTAGTGTTTTATAGAGGCAAAGTGCAGTCGATCACGCTACATTTTGTTTTGTGAACCTCTGTGCCAACTGCTTAATAAAGCTCGTTCGGGTGCATCTTGTCGGCAAATTGCGTTAATACTAGCGTATTGGTCTGTGGGCGTATCTGTTTTTGGCAGTTTTTTTGCAGCGCCAGGTAGCGTTACGTAGCGCTATATAACGTCCTTAGTTAATGCGTTAATTGCATTATTGAGCGATCGCCCAACTGAAGCGCTCCTGAAACGCTGGCACAAACACGCTGCGATCGCCCGTTTTGCGCCCCCATTTCCCCCTATTGGTCAGTGTTCATGGTTTCTCAAGTTGAGACCTCGGTTTCAGATTTCACCCGCCCCCTCTCTCATACGGTGGAAGGATTGGTGCAGGTGTTTACCTGCCCCCACCGCAGCTTTTTTACCAGCGTGATGGCGCAGGCGCTCCGCATTGCGGGGCAGGGAACGCCTGTGCTAGTGGTGCAGTTTCTCAAAGGCGGCATTGGGCAGGGTCAGGCACACCCAGTGCGACTGGGGCAGCACCTCGACTGGCTACGCTGCGACCTGCCCCGCTGCATCGATACGCCCCAACTTGAGGATGGCGAAGCGGAGGCATTGCAGGAATTGTGGCAGCATACCCAGGACGTGGTGCGGTCGGGTCAGTATGCGCTGGTGGTGCTGGATGAACTCAGTCTGGCGATTAAGTTTGGGCTGATTCCAGAATCTGAGGTGCTAGAACTTTTGAAAAACCGACCCCGCCAGGTCGATTTAATCCTGACGGGGCCAGAGATGCCTGAGTCAATTCTAGATCGGGCGGATCAGATTACAGAACTGCGCCGCAGCCATCGGCCGTAGCAATCGCCATTAAACCTCTTGCGTGAATCGTTGGGCGGCAGCGCGGCCTAGCAATTCACGCTCTCAGCAGTCTCGCCCTAATGTGCCTTTATGTGCAGTGTCTCGTGTACGTCGCGCACGAGACGTTACATCGAGACATTACATTTCTTCAGCCTGTGTTTCGCATTCCGGCGGCGATGCCGTTGATGGTGAGCAGTGCGCCGCGCAGCAGTTCGCCTCGGCTATAGCGCGAACGGATTACGCCGGAGGCGGCGCTGGTCTTGTGTTGGCGCAAGCGCTTCAGCAGGGAGACTTGCAGGAAGCCGAGGGGAACGATTGTGCTGTTGCGGAGTTGCACCGAGCGCTGAAGGTCGGGGTCGCCATCGAGCAGGCGCTCATGGCCGGCGATCGCCAGCACTAGTCGTTTTGTCAGGTGATACTCGTTGCGAATTTGCTCAAACAGCCGCTCGAAGCGCTCCCGGTCTTCGGGCTGCGACAACTGCTGGACGTAGTGACTGGCGATTTGCAAGTCCACCTTTGAAAGGGTCATTTCGCATTTGGAAATCACCATCTTAAAGAAGGGCCACTTGTAGTAGAAGTAGCGCAGCAGCTTCAGGTTTTCCTCTGGCTCCTCTTGCAAGAATTCGTTAATCGCCGTGCCCACACCATACCAGGAGGGCAGCAGGAAGCGTGTCTGCGTCCAGCTAAACACCCAGGGAATGGCCCGCAGGCTGCCCAGGTCTTTTTTGCCGCCGCGCCGAGCGGGACGGGAGCTAATTTGAAGCTGGCTGATTTCCTCAATCGGCGTGACCTGGTGGAAGAAATCGACAAAATCCGGCTGTTCGTAGATCAAGGAGCGGTAGTGAGAGCGCGATCGCGTCGCCAGTTCCTCCATAATTTCGTGCCACGGCTGGATATCGTCAAACCCATTTCGCAGCAGGCTCGCCTGCACCACCGCCGCCGTGATGGTTTCCAGGTTATACAGCGCCAGTTCCGGCAGGTTATATTTCGAGGCCAACACCTCGCCTTGTTCTGTAATTTTGATGCGGCCGTCGATGCTGCGACCCGGCTGAGCCAGAATCGCTTCATAGGCCGGCCCACCGCCGCGACCCACGGAACCGCCGCGCCCGTGGAAGATCCGGAGGGAGATGCCGTAGGTTTCGGCCATCGCCTGCAACGACTGTTGGGCCTTGTGGATTTCCCAATTGCTGCTGAGGAAGCCGGAATCTTTATTACTGTCGGAATAGCCCAGCATGATTTCCTGGAGCGAGGCCTGTTGCGGCAGCGTACTCCTGGAGCCTGCAATATCCACCTTTTGTCCCGTCTCTTCTTGCTGGCGCTCGGCATAGCCGCCCGACAGATACGCCCGATAGAGCGGCAACTCAAATAGCTCTCTCATGACCGACGGGGCGCGGAGCAGGTCTTCTACCGTTTCAAACAGCGGCACCACGTTGATTGCGCCGCTGCCCGTGGCGGGGTCGTAGATGCCTGCCTCCTTGGCCAGCAGCAGCACCTCTAGCAGGTCGCTGGCGTGGTGGCTCATGCTGATGACATAGGTCTGGCAAATGGCGGGGCCAAACTCCTGATGCAGCTTGCGAACCATGCGGAAGGTTTGGATGGTTTCGCAGGTTTTTTCGGAGAAAGGCAGTTCCGACGGGATTAGCGGGCGACGGGTTTTCAGCTCGGTGGCCAGCCAGTGCGATCGCTCTTCCTCCGTCATCTCGTGGTAAGACTTGGGCAGAATTTGCAGGTATTCCGCGATTTCGGCGATCGCATCCGAGTGGCGACTGCTTTCCTGGCGGATATCTAGGTGGGCCAGGTTAAAGCCGTAAATTTCCACCTGACAAATCAGATTCTCCAAATCTCGGCAGGTCAGGCCCGTTTCCTCCAGATTTCTGCGAATCAGTTGCAAATCTGCCAGAAACTCATCACCAGAGCGATAGAGCGTCGCCGGGTTATAGTCCGGAGACTCATCGTTGAAATAGTCGCCGTTGTAGAGCTTGCGGCTGCGCTCACAGGTATTTTCCAGCCGCTTCTGGATGTAGCTCAGCTTCAGGCGATAGGGTTCCTGTCGATAGCGGATGGCAAGCTGTTCGTAGACTTCGGGCATCTGCGCTTGGTCTTGCTCCAGCGACTCTAGCAGGTCGGGCAAGACATCGCTCCAGTGCAGCGACAGGCTCAGCAGGTTGATCAGGTGCTTCACCGACTGAATGTATTTTATCAGCACTAGGTTACGTTGATAGCAGGCGGTTTTCCAGGTGATTTCCGGGGTGACGGATGGGTTGCCATCCCGGTCAGACCCCACCCAAGAGCCAAACTTGCAGAAGTTATAGCGGGGCGGATGTAGTCCTGGGAAGGTCGCCTCTAATGCCGAACGGAAGCGGTAGTAGAGGTGGGGGATCGCGTCAAACAAGACTTCCTGGAAGTAGTGCAGCGCGTAGTCCACCTCATCCAGCACTGTCGGCTTGAACTGGTGCAGTTCGTCGGTGCGCCACCATAGGCGAATTTCTTCGGTCAGTTGTTCCCGCAGCGTTTCCGTTTCCCAGGATGAGGACAACCCCAGCATCCGCATACTGTCTTCGGCAGTGTCGAGCTGGCGCAGGATTTTGGCGATGCGGCGCTGCTTGTCGCGGATGGTGTGGCGGACGATTTCTGTCGGGTGGGCTGTGAAAACTAGGCGAATGTCGAGGTTGTCGATCAGATTTTGGATCTGGCGTGGCGGCACGTTGAGGTTGGCCAGCTTGGGAAATAGCCCCCGGAACGTACTCATTTCTCGGCGCAGGGCAGTTTCTTCTCGCAAGCTGCGCTCTAGCATGTCAGCACTGAGTCCGGCAGTTTGGGTCTCAGACTCGGACTGGCTTTCTTCGGAGGCAGTGGCGACATCATAGGAGGCGCGATATTGCTGCTGCTGTCCGCGCTGTTCGTAGTGCTGTTCGACAATGTTGATCAACTGGAAATAAAGCGCAAAGGCGCGAGCAGCCCGAATAGCATCGTTGAGATCCAGCTTTTCGATCACCCCCAGGGCGATCGCCTCTCCCTCTTCTGGCGCTTGCCCTTCTGGAGAGCAGACTAAGCGCAGTTGCTGCAACAGGTCAACCAACTGCTGGCCACACTCTTGCTGAAGCACCGACTCCCATAGTTCTTCAACCAGCTTCAGCCGATGGCGAAGAAACAGATCTGTAGTTGAAGTGGCTGAAAGGGGCTGGTCGTCTCGATCTTCTGTGGCAGTGCCGGTGCTAAAGGCATCATCCGACGAGTGGAGGATGGAACTCATGGCGTGTCCTGGCTGGATTATTCGATAATTTTAGGAGGTTTTTAATGGTGCTAGGAAAAACACCATGAAAATCATCGCTTATTCTTACGCTGATCCGAAGTTCGAGACTGTACCCAATGCATCACTTAAGGTTTCCTTTAATGATTCCGCTGGTGGTTCTGCATGGTGGGCGATCGCAGATCGAGTCTACCAGGATTACTCAGGATTGGATGCTGCGACGGATCATCCTGCCTCGAATCCTGTGACAAATTGCAGGGAAAACGGCATCACTCCCGGCGCTGCCCATCGACCGCAGTGGCAACAGCTTGTGCAGGATTGCCAGGAGAACCCGCCGGACGCAGTGCTGGTTCGTCAGCTATCGGATTTGGGCGAGTCGGTGGCGGAGGTGGGCGATCGCCTGGCCGAGCTAGAGGCGCTCCATATTCCGCTACGAATTGCAGGCGCTGATCCCCAGGCTCCTGCGCCCTCGCCTGCGGAACTGTTGCAGCAGTTTCAAACGCTCCAGTCTGCTCAGCATCGCCAGCGCATTCAGCAGGGCCACGCCCGCAACCGCATCCAGGCCCAGCCGCCGCCCGGCAAAGCGCCCTATGGCTATCGGCGGGGCAAGGATCGCTACGTGCTGGATCGGACGACGGCCCCAGTGGTCAAGGACTTCTTCGACCATTTTTTGCTTTATGGTTCGCTGCGCGGCAGCATCCGCTATTTGCAGCAGAAATACAACAAGAAAATTTCTAGCTCCACGGGCAAGCGCTGGCTCACCAGTCCGGTCTATCGCGGCGATCTGGAATATCACACAGGCGAGGTCGTGCCCGATACGCATCCGGCGATTTTGCCCAAGGCTGAGGCGGCCCAGGTGGATCGCATTTTGCGGCGAAATCGCAAGCTGCCGCCCCGGGCCGCCAGTGCCCCGCGATCGCTCTCTGGGCTGGTCACCTGCGGCGAGTGCCAGTCGGCTTTGCGCGTGTGCAGTGTGACGCGCCCCCGCCAGTCCCAGCGCTATCTCTACCTGCGCCCTGCGGCCTGTCCCCGTGCGAAAAAATGTGGGGCGATCGCCTACGAGTCCGTGCTGCAAGCCACCTTCCAGCGCATTTGCACCGACCTGCCGCGCCTAGTTTCGGGCACGCCCCTGCCCGATGTAGAACAGATGCAGCGGGCGATCGCCGCTCAAATCCACACGCGCCAAACCTGGCTGGGTCAACTGCCCGATCTGGTGCAGCAGGGCATTCTGGATCAGCAAACCGCCGACCTCCGCGCTTATACGCTGCGAACCGAAATTGCCCGCCTGCAAACCCAAATCGACCAATTGCCTCCAGCAAACCTAAGGGCGATCGCCCAGGTCATCTCGCTACCTCAGTTCTGGCTTGACCTGTCGGAGTCTGAGCGCCGCGCCTATTTCCGCGAATTTCTGCGGCAAATCGTGCTGGAGCGCGAGGGAGAAGCGTGGCAGGTAAGGCTGGTATTTTTGCTAGAGCGGCCTAACGTTTGACCGCTGATACTTTTCCCAACCCCGCCCGTGCCAAAATCTCTGGGATCAGGTCTTCCCGCTTCACCGCCATCATGTGAACGCCCTGGCAGAGTTGCCGCGCCATCTGCACCTGCTCAGCGGCGATCGCCACGCCTTCTTCTAGCGGATGGGCCGCTGTTTCTAGGCGATCGATGATGTGTTGGGGAATCTGGGCACCAGGCACATTCTTATTAATAAACTGCGCATTTTTGGCAGACTTCAGCAAAAAAATGCCCGCCAGAATCGGCCGATTGCAGCCCGCCGCAACCTGGTGCATGAACTTGTCCAGACGGTCAAAATCGGTAATCAACTGACTCTGGAAAAACTGCGCCCCCGCCTCAACCTTCCGCTCAAATCGGCGCTGGAGTCCTGACCAGCTTGGACACTGCGGATCGACCGCTGCCCCGGCAAAAAAGCTGGTCGCCCCATCCGTCAGCGGCTTCTCGTTAATATCCAGCCCCGCATTGAGGTTGCCGATCAATCGCAGCAGCCGCACCGATTCCAGATCAAATACAGGCTTGGCATCGGGATGATCGCCCGCCTTGATCGGGTCACCCGTCAGCGCCAGCACATTGCGAATGCCCAGCGCCTGCGCCCCCATCAGGTCTGCCTGTAGCCCAATTCGATTGCGATCGCGGCAGGCTACCTGATAAATCGGCTCGATACCCTCCCGCAGCAGCAGCGCCGCTGACACCAGCGACGACATCCGCAGCACCGCCCGACTGCCGTCGGTAATGTTTACCCCATGCACCCAGTCCTTCAGCAAATGCGCCATTTGCAGCATATGCGTCGGGTCACAGCCCTTCGGCGGCATCACCTCAGCAGTGATCAAAAATTCGCCAGACCGGGCAGCCGCTTGCAGACGGGTTGAAGGAGCCAGAGATCGGGGTTCAGCAGGCAGGGATGAAGAGGTAACCATAATCAGCGGATTCTAACAATTTGAGGCATCGAGATTTCAGGGGCAATATAACTAAGGATGATCAAGATTCATAGTCCGACCCCTGTTCGCGCAAGCATTGCGGAGCAATCTCCCTGACCTCTTCAAACGGGCAAAGCGTATCCCAGCGCCTTTTTCACTTTGGTTAGCGTGATATTGGCGATCGCCTCTGCCCTTTCTTTGCCCTCACGCAAGACCTGCTGCAAATAGCCCGGTTCGCCCATAATCTCGTGATAGCGATCCTGAATCGGCTTCAGTGCAGTAATCATCGTCTCCGTCAGCAGCGGTTTGAACTGCCCCCAGCCCATCTCGGCACATTCCTTCGCCACTTCGTCCTTCGTCTGACCCGACAGGATCATGTAAAGCGTCAGCAGGTTAGTGCATTCCGGGCGTTCAGGATTGTCAAACTCCAGTCCGCGAATCGGATCAGTTTTGCAGCGCTTGATCTTGCGCTGAATCTCTTCGGGCGAATCCAGCAGGTTGATTCGGCTTAACTCTGACGGGTCAGATTTTGACATCTTCTTCGTACCGTCGGTCAGGCTCATTACCCGTGCGCCCTCAGCACGAATCATCGGCGTAGGCAGCTTCAGGATCGGCGCATCCTCGCGACCAAACTGGTAGTTGAGTCGGGCGGCAATGTCGCGGGTGAGTTCTAGATGCTGCTTTTGGTCTTCGCCGACGGGTACTTTGTCAGGTTCGTAGAGCAAGATGTCTGCCGCTTGCAGCACGGGATAGCTGAGCAGGCCTGCGCCGACGTTTTCGCCCTGTTTCACGGCCTTTTCCTTGAACTGGATCATGTCTTCCAGCCAGTTCAGCGGCGTAATGCACATCAACAGCCAGGCCAACTCTGCGTGGGCGGGCACATGAGACTGCACAAAGATGGTGGCGTGTTCCAGGCTAATGCCGCTGGCAAGGTAAGAGGCGGCGACTTTGTAGGTGCTTTCGGCCAGTCGTGTGGGATCGTGGGGCACAGTAATGGCGTGCAAATCCGCCATAAATAGATAGCTGTCGTAGTCTTCCTGAATCTCGACCCAGTTGCGAATGGCACCGAGGTAGTTGCCCAAGTGCAACTCACCTGTTGGCTGAATGCCAGAGAGAACGCGCTGCTTGCCCATGAAACTGTTTGCTGATGAAAGTATCTTGACAGTGAGGACGGCGGAAGCCTAAGAAATCGTTATACCCGCGTGTTTTCAACCATAACCCAAATAGCGTTTTGGGATGTAGCTGTCGTGCGGATGGGCAAACCTAGAAGTCTACGGGTTGCGAATCCCGATTGCCCACCCCCATAACGAAGTAAATGTTACGAAATTGTAAAACTTGTAAGCAATAATTCACAGCGCCCCCATGACTTATGCTTCTTCCGACTCGATGACGCAAGCCCTAGCGGAATGCATCGCCCTGCTGCAAGATCTACAAACTCATGCAGCGGCCAATGATGCGTTTGATCAACTGAAAGCCCAAATTGCCGAGTCGAATCCGGCAATGGCTAATCTGCTGGAAATGTTGTGGCGAGAGGCAGTGGCAGGGCGGCGCTCGGCCGCGTTTTGGCAGCAGATTTGCGACGTGGAGCGCGACCTGACCGAAAACCTGTCGGCAAACCACTTCCAGCTTCAGCAAAACTATCTGCGCCTGATGCAAGAGCAATAGCCTGGGGCGCTCGAATGAGATTAGGACTTACGCAGTTGGACGATTTCTCGCGGGCTGCACCCACCAGAAATCATCCAAAACCCAGAAAACCTATCGCGAGTGCGTAAGTCCTGGAGATCTGGAACTTGATCTGCGATTTGAGAAGATCCTCAGCAGCTTTTCAGGCACTTCTCAGAGGCTGTTCAAGGTGCGTTCAGGCGATCGCCCCATCATAGTTCTCATAAGTTCTTGGGCCCTCTACCCGTCGATTTTATGAACCGGCGGGAGAGGGTTTACCAGAGCGCTTTTGGGTAAACCCTGACAACCACGACCGAATAGCGATAAAGCAGCGATGAAGAAGCGATACTTTTTAGGCATCAGTACGGCAGTGTTGGGGGTGGCGTGGCTTTCTCGCTATTTGCCCGGACAGCAAGGGGCAAGCGAGGCGATCGCCAGCACAACGTTCGAGATCACCAAAACAGAGGCAGAATGGCGAGCCATTCTGACACCGGAACAGTTTCGCGTGCTGCGGCAGCACGGCACCGAGTATCCCGGCAGCAGCCCCCTAGACAAGGAATATGGCAACGGCACCTATGTTTGCGCAGCCTGCGGCCTGCCGCTGTTTAGCTCCGAAACGAAGTACGACAGTGGCACAGGCTGGCCCAGCTTCTCTGCACCCATTCAAGGGGCGATCGGCGCAAGCATCGACAATTCTTTTCTGATGACTCGTACAGAGGTTCACTGTCGCCGCTGTGGGGGTCACCTTGGGCATGTGTTTGACGATGGCCCCGCGCCCACGGGTCTTCGCTATTGCATGAATGGCGTTGCGCTGAGGTTTGTTCCAGCTTAGTGGAATCAGGGTGGCTTAAAGCTCAGTGGCTTAAAGCTCAGTGGCTTGCCAGCGTGATCCCAGCACTGCTCTATTCTGCTCTATTCCAATCTGCTCTATTCCAATAGATTTGCAGAACCCACATCAGCCCTTGGCTCTTCATAGAGCTTGATTTCCAGCCCGTCCGGTGGCTGTTTGTGAGGCTCCGGCTCTAGCCCGTTTTGCGGTAGCCAAATCCGCAGCCACGCGCCGCCTGTTTCTGGATGGTTGCTGGCCAACACTATGCCTTGATGGGCTTCCACAATTTGCCGAACGATTGCCAGACCCAGACCGCTGCTGGTGCGGTGGTATGGCTCGGCTGCACTCGAATGAGATGAATTTGAATGAGATGAATTCGACGCTTCAGAACTGGCAGAGCAGTTGGGTGGCAAGCGCGATCGCGCTGGGTCGGCCCGATAGAACCGCTCAAACACATGGGGCAAGTCTTGCTCCGCAAATCCGGTTCCTGCGTCAAACACCTCCAGCCAAACGCCTGTTTCAGGGCTACTGTGGGTAGACTCTTCTGCAAGTCCTGTGCTGATTCGCACCGTGACCGTTTCCCAGGGCGGACTGTATTTAATGCTGTTATCTAGCAGGTTCATTAGCACGCGATAAATTCGGGCCTCATCGATCTGCACCGGCAAAGACTCTGGTCCCTGATAGCTCAACTGCACCTGCTTTTTGCGAGACAGCGGCTCCAGATTGAGCCAGGCTGCCTGCACCAGGTCGGGCAGATTGACCTGTCTCAGATGCAGGCATTGAGACGATTCGCGGTCAATCAGCGCCAAGTCTAGCAAGTCTTGCACCAGGTCACTGAGACGAATAGATTCCCCAATTAGCCGATTGACCCAGCCCCGCAGCGCTGGATCGAGCCGAGTTTGCAGCGTTTCGGCAATCAGTCGGATAGAGGTGAGGGGGGTTTTTAACTCGTGGGCTACGTCGGAAGCCCAGCGATCGAGTTTCTGCCTGAGCTGCACCGATTCTTGACGGCTTTCCAAAAACACGCCGACATGCTGCTTGGGCAGGGGAACCGCATAGCCCCGCAGCACGTAAGAGCGCTGGCGAGTTAGCTGCAACACGTCTGGGCTGACGGGGTAGAACACCCAGTCTTTCTGGCATAGCGTTTTGGAATTACGGGCTTGCTCCACGAGGTCGTCTAGCTCGTAGGAGCGCACCAGTTCCAGCAGCAGGCGGGGATTTTCGGGCTGGTTCGGCGGCGCGGGGGTAAGGTCTAAGAGCGATCGCGCTTCAGGGTTGCACCAGACCAGGCGGTTTTCGTCATCAAGATGCAGATAGCCAACGGGCGCAGCCTCCAAGATGGAGCGGTAGGTAGACACCTCCGCCGCCAACTGCTGCTGAATCCGCTGCTGGTGGGCCACCGTCAGGGCAAGCTGAGACGTAGCCGAAAAGGGAGAAGTTTCCACATCTGCGGCCCGCAGTTCCCGAAGCAGTCGGGTGAGGCGCTGGCGCTGGCGAATCTGCTGCCAGCACAATAGCCCCAAACCAATGAGCAGCCCCAGCAAGAAATCGAGAATACCCACCGCAGATCCTTTGAGAGTACCTCTGAAAGCCCCCAATCAGCCGCTCCAGGGCGCTTAGCCGAAGCGATAGCCAAACCCGCGCACCGTGTTCAAATATTCGGGGTGACTAGGGTCTAGCTCTAGCTTTTCGCGCAGCCAGCGAATGTGGACATCCACCGTCTTGCTGTCGCCCATGAAATCAGGCCCCCACACCTTTTCGATGAGCTGCTCTCGCGACCACACGCGCCGGGGATGGGTCATAAACAGTTCCAGGATGCGGAACTCTTTGGGCGAGAGGTTGATAGCTTCACCGCGCACCGTCACGCGACACTCTTGCGGAAACAGGGTAATATCCTGGAACCTCAGGTTGGCATCCCCGATCTGGGGTTGGGCCTGGCGATAGCGACGCAGCAGCGCTCGACAGCGGGCAATCAGTTCCCGCATTCCGAAGGGCTTGGTGAGATAGTCATCTGCGCCTACCTCTAGCCCAACCACGCGATCGGTTTCGCTACCTTTGGCGCTGAGGATGAGAATTGGTACGGTGCTGCCGTTGTGGCGGATCAGACGGCACAGATCCAATCCGTTCACGTAGGGCAACATTAAGTCCAGAATAATCAGGTCGATCTCAAACTCGGCGTAATCACCCTCGTCGGCGCGGGTCGTGATCTCCAGCGCGGCCCGCCCGTCCTCTGCCACGAGTACGTCGTAGCCTTCGTCGCTGAGGGCGAGCTTAATCGTTTCACGAATGAGTTCTTCGTCTTCCACCAGCAGCACGCGACCGAGCTTGACATCGGTCTGAAGCAGCTTGCTATCTGGCGCTGGGGTGTCCTGAATCATGGAGGCCATGAATTTTTTGCGGTGAATCTTCAGGCCAATCTTACCAAATTGGTCGAAACAGATTGAGGGCGCTCGCTCGCGCAATTTTAAGGAATCCTTAAAACTGGTCAGAAAGCCTGCATTAAGCCTGCATTGAGCCTGCGTCCGTCCTGCGCCCTACTCAACCGCCGCAGCAGCGATCAATCCCCAGACTGTCTAGCAGCAAATCGCTGACTGCATTGGCCACAGCAAACTCGCTAAAAAAACTGTGGGAAAAGTCAAACGCCTGCATTTCCGTCACCAAGGCAATTACCAGCGACCCCAAATCTGTTTCCCCTTCCATGCGATGTCGCACAAACACCTGCGCCGCCCGTCGGGCAATCTCTGCATTCACTGCTTCGGGGATAAACTCTTCGTCGAGCCAGCGGTGCAGCGCCGCCTGGAGCCATTCGCCCTCCTGCTGGGGATGGGTCGCCACGGGCAGGGTAATTGCTGGAATCGGTTCAGCCATAAGCAATTCTGAGGCAACTTCGAGTCTGAGGCAACTTTGAGACAAATTTTTGAGACGAATTTGAGACGAATTTGAGACGAATTTGAGACAAGCTTGAAATAACGTCGCGTTTGAAATTCGTGTTTGAGATGCGCGTTTGAAAGTCGCGTTTGCAACAACTTCGCGCCTGACTCAGCGATTTCGCAGTCTGTTCCGTAGGATGAGGGTATGACCTGGTATCAGTATGACATTGAGGCGATCGTCCAGCGCTATGCCCAGGGATATTTCTTGATGGCAGAAGACACAGGCGACTCGCTGGGTTGGTATTCCAGCCAGCAGCGGACGCTGATCCCGCTGGATGATCGGTTTCGGTATCCGCGATCGCTCCAGCGGGTGCTGAACCAAAACCGCTTTTCGGTGGCGATCGATCGTGCCTTTTCAGAGGTTGTGGACGGCTGCGCCGACCGCGACACCACCTGGATCTCCAGCGAACTGAAGGTGATTTATCAGGAACTCCATCGCGCGGGCTATGCCCACAGCTTTGAAACCTGGCAGGGCGATGAGTTGGCGGGCGGCATTTTGGGGATTATTGTCGGCGGTGCGTTTATTGGCGAGTCGATGTTTTATCGAATTCCCGACGGGTCGAAGGTAGCGATGGTGAAGCTGGTGGAGCGATTGCGCGATCGCCAGTTTGTCCTCTTCGACGCGCAAATGATGAACCCCCACCTGGCCCGCTTTGGAGCCTACATCGTCAGCAACCGCGAGTATCGCAAGCTGTTGCAGCGGGCCGCTGAGATCCGTCCCTCGCTGCTTTAGGGGACGAACGGCAGATAAACACAGCAGATAAACCCCGCCCATATCGAGAACTGGAGTTTTCTCTCTAGAACTGGTCTTGCCCTGTAGAACGGGTTTAGGCTTCCAGAAGCCGTCTTTTGGAACTTGGGGAAGTAGGCACCCTAGATTTACTGAACCTTAATGGTTTCGGGATAAAAGCCGGTGATGAGATTTGAACTCACGGCCGCTCGATTACGAATCGAGTGCTCTACCACTGAGCTACACCGGCAAGGCTGCATCGAGCGCTGCAAAGTCAATTTTTACAGACAATCATGAATTATAGCAGCCCTGACTAATTTATGAAATGGGTTTCTGCGCCCAGAGTTGGGCTGCGCGGGTCTTCTACGCTTCCAAAAATCGATAGGACTTACGCAGTTGGACAATTTCTCGTGGGTGCAGCCCATGAGAAATTGTCCAAAACCCAAAGACCTTATCGCAAATGCGTAAGTCCTGATCGATTCAGACCAGTCTATCTGGGATTGCTCCGGGTTGCCCTGTAGTCATAGCCAGTTGCTATGAAACAGCGGGGCGATGCCCAAAGCTGCAAAAGCTACAAAAGCACCTATCATGAGTAGGTCTATTTTCAGCGCTTGCTTTGGAGCGCTTTGAGCGAACTAGATTTGGGTGTTGCCGATGGTACAACTGATTCTGCGTGTGAATACAGCAACCGTGTTTAAGCTGCGGCCCGAGCCGACTTCTCTGTTGCAGCCCAATGAAATGGTGGCGATCGCCTCTGGCAACACCTACCCGCTGCATTCCTACGCCTACGCCAATATCAATGGCTCCTTCAACGGACATATAAAGTTTGCATTGCAAAACCGAACCATCAACGGATTCAACACTTGGTTTGTGTCGAGTCTGGATGCTCAAGTCGAAGCCAACGGGGTGGTGGTCTACCCGCACGAAGATCAAGAGAGCATACCGATCCTCTGGATTAATCAAAATACGATCCTGAAGCGCCGCCCAGTCGATTCATCTGTGTTGTCCCCGTCAGAACGAGTCTCGATCCAGCGGGGTTGCATGATCAACCTGCATTCCTACGCCTTCGCCGACGCGCAGGGCGAATTTAACAACCATATTAAGTTTGCCATCCGCGATCGCATTGATTTTATCAACGGGCTAAGCACCTGGTTCGTGTTCAATCAGCACGCTTTCGTCACCTTTGATGGAGACGTGGTGTATCCCCCCGAAGACCCCAATGCGTTTATCTTGAGAATTACGCAAAACACGCTGTTCAAACGTCGCCCGGTGCAGTCGTCGCAGCTTGCGCCCAACGAACAGGCTCCTGCTGTTCCGGGGACGCTGCTGGTGATTGACAACTATGCCTTTGCCGATGCCCAAGGATCGTTCAACTCACACATCAAGTTTGCCCTCAAGTACGTCAAAGACAATATCTACGGGTTTAACACCTGGTATGTATTTGACCAACATGCGCGAGTCGAGCAGGCAGGCAGAGTCGTTTATCCCAGACCCCAACCGACTCCGCCGCCGCCCCCGCCGCCCCCGCCGCCACCCCCACCGCCCCCGCCACCCCAGTACACGGGTCGGCCGTTTCGCCTGCCGGGCTATTCCTCCACGTTTTATACCGACCAGCCGATTATTCCCAACGGCAACTTTACCTGGGGCGAGGCAACCAAGAACGCGACGCGCATTCCTGCCACCAAGGCGATCGCCGACAATATCCTGGCCCTGGCGCGGGAGCTGCAACGGGTGCGAAACCAGATTGGCCGCCCCTTCCAGGTCAATTCCTGGTATCGTCCGCCAGATGTCAACTCGGCAGTGGGCGGAGCAACCAACAGCCAGCACCTCTACGGCAAGGCGGTCGATGTGCAGGTGCAGGGCCTGAGCGGTCGCCAGGTGGCGAATGCAGTGATGCTGTCCTGGAATGGCGGCATTGGCATCTACAGCAACATGCCGAACGTGATCCACCTGGATATCGGGCCGAAGCGCACCTGGGGGTTTTAGGGACGCAGCCATCTCCCACCGAGGGCGAGCGTCCCGTCACACGATTGCTCAGGGCTGACGCAGGCGCGTCTCTAGTCCAAAAAGATAAGCTGTAGCAACCTAGACCCCCGTTTTGCTGTCGTTGCTTCAGCACTGTTTCAACGTCTCTCGTGTCAGTCCTGCTCATTTTTTAGGAGCGAGTCTTTATGCGTTACCTTTGTCGTCCAGGCTGTCGGTGTTCTTTTATTCCCCCGGTGATTGCAGAGCATCTTGCCCGCAAAGGGGTTGACGATGCCCGCGTCAGCTATCAGCAGAGCCGCAAGATGCGAGAAAAACGGAAAGCGACCGCCGCCGCTGTCAGCATGGCGACCTTTACCGGGGCGGCTCCTGTGGGCAAGAGCGATCGCCTCGTTTACGACTGCGAACAAACCTGGCAGCAGCGGCTCAAGCTGGTGCGCGGCGAGTCTGATCCAGAAACGGGCGATGCCGACGTGACGACTATTCACAACTACGCAGGTGTCGTCCGCGACTATTTCCAAACCGTCATGGGGCGCAACTCGATTGACAACCTGGGCATGGATTTGATCCTGAATGTCCACTTCGGCGTGCGCTATCTCAACGCCTTTTGGGACGGGGACGAAATGACCTTTGGCGATGGCGATGGCAAAATCTTCAACAGCTTCGCCAACTCTCTGGATGTGGTGGCCCACGAGCTAACCCACGGCGTAATTCAGTTCACCGCCAATCTGGAATACAAGGGGCAATCGGGGGCGCTAAACGAACACTTCGCTGATGTGTTTGGCACTGCCATTACGCAATATGCCGAAGGGCAAACCGCCAGCACCGCCGACTGGCTGATTGGCGATGAGATTATGGGGCCGACGCTGTATGGCGAGGCGCTGCGGTCGATGAAGGAGCCAGGAACAGCTTACGATAACGACCTGCTGGGCAAAGATCCACAGCCTGGGCACATGCGCGACTATTTCAGCGGCCCCGAAGATAACTTTGGTGTGCATATCAACAGCGGCATTCCCAACAAGGCGTTTTACCTGACCGCGATGGAAATTGGCACCGAGAACGCAGCCTACATTTGGTTTAGTGCGCTGCAAAAGCTTTGGCCCACGGCTCAGTTCGACGATGCAGTGGCAGTGATTGTGACGGCTGCCCGCGAATTGACTCGCGATGGCAAGGTTCCTTTGGGATCAACGCAGGTGGTGCGCTCGGCGTTTAAGGCAGTTGGGCTGCCAGTCGGAGCAGGTCTATAGAGGACGCGAGTGGACGAGGGTTTGGGGATCTGGCTGCATAGCTCCAGGGAGAATGAGACAGATCCCCATGATTCGGCTAGGCGACCTTTTCCTTGGCAGCGGCTTCGGCAGTTGCATCTGGAGTTGCTGCGTCGGGAGTTGGATGCTCCGAAGTCGCAGCGGCTTCATCAGCTTCGGCCTGCGGCTCATCATCCGACTCTGGCAACCCCTTGATGCGGCGGTAGATCTTCTCGTACTCGCGGGCTGAGTGATCCCAGGCAAAATCCTGACGCATAGCCCGCTGCTGGAGCGATCGCCACTGGTCTTTGTACTGGAAGCCTTCCCAGGCGCGGATCATGCAGGTATACAGATCCAGCGGCTCGTAGCGGTCAAAGCAGTAGCCCGTGCCTTCATTTTCTGAGGGGACGTGGTGCTGCACCGTGTCCACTAGGCCACCCGTGCGCCGTACGATGGGAATCGAGCCATAGCGCATGGCAATCATCTGGCTGATGCCACAGGGTTCAAATCGCGACGGCATCAAGAAGGCATCGGTGCCTGCATAGATGCGACGGGCCAGGGTGTCATTGTGCAGTAAGTACACGGCAACGCGGCCAGGGTGGCGCGAGGCAATATGCCATAGCTCGGTTTCATAATAGCGATCGCCCGTGCCCAGCACCACCACCTGACCATCCGTATAGGAGATGAATCGATCCAGCATTTGGATCACTAGATCCAGACCCTTCTGTTCCACCAGGCGCGTCACCATGCCCAGCAAAAAGGCCTTGGAATTCACCTCTAGCCCCAGTTCTTCTTGCAGCGCAATTTTGTTTTCGCGGCGGTTTTCCAAAGTATCGGCAGTAAAGTTTTGCGGAATCTGGCGATCGCGCTCTGGGTCAAACAGCCCTTGGTCAATGCCGTTGAGAATCCCCACGAGCTTGCCGCTAATGTAGGACAGCAGCCCTTCTAGCTGTTCGCCATACTCCGGCGTTTTGATTTGCTCGGCATAGGTCGGCGAAACCGTCGTCACCATATCCGCAAACTGCACCGCCGCCGCCATCGTGTTGTGCCCCTGCATATACCACGGGCACCAGGTCATCTGCTCCAGTCGCCAGCGCCACGGCCCCTGATAGGCCAGGTTGTGAATCGTGAAAACGGTCTTGATGTCTTCGGTTTCGTGCATCCACACGGGAATCATGCCCGCGTGCCAGTCATGACAGTGAATCACGTCCGGTCGCCAATAGTTCCAGGCAAACTCGGAAGCTGCATTGGCAAACAGCGTGAACCGCCAGTCTTCGTCTTCCCCGTAGTAGATGCGGCGGGGCATAAAGGAGGGATGCCCAAACAGATAAACCGGGACATCGGTTCTGGGCAGCTTGCTTTCAAAAATTTTGAAATTCTGAAACATTGCCGTGCCAGACCAGACGGGCTTTTTGGGAATTTCCATCTTGTCTGGCAAAAAGCCGTAGTAGGGCATAAAGATGCGAACATCGTGCCCCATCTGCCGCAGCACCTTGGGCAGTGCGCCCACCACATCGCCCATGCCGCCTGCTTTTGCCACCGGGGCCGCTTCGGCCGCCACAAACAAAATTCGCATCGTGACCCCCCTGAGTCTCCCGAACGTCTCGGTTGTGCGTTCATCCTCTAGCGCAACGCACAACACCTAAACCCTAGCAAGTTTCGGTAACGTTTTCGTAATTATTTTAGGACTGATCCCGTCGGCGGGGAGTTCGCAGGGGGGGGTAGCTGAGGGACTAATAAACGCGGCGACCGTAGTAATTTCCGGGCGGGCTATAGCGACAAACTAGGATATCGTTGCCGCCTGCGGTGGAGAGGGCACAGCCGACGTGGGTGGTGTCGCGCCAGATGATTTGGGTATAGTGCCCTACATCGGCCCAGTTGCCAGTCGTGCTGACGTTAGGGAAGGTGCCCGGACGAAAATGCCGCTTTTCGTCGCCCCAGCCCGCCACCATGTCGTCGTAGGAAAAGTAGCCCGACGTGCCCATCCACAGATTTTCGCCCTCGCCCGTGCCCTGGCTGTGAACCAATCGACGGCCGCCCCGTGCGGCCAGTTCGTTTGCCCAGCCTTGGGCATTTTGCGCCAGTTGGTCTGACCATCGCAGCGGCGGCAGGTTTAGCTCGGTGCGATAGCGATTGTGAGAAGCCAGCATAGTGTCCACAAAGGCTTCGTCCGAGCGGTCGGCTCGCCGCTGAGGGGCTTCGCGCCATCCCGATGCCCGTCGCCCTAAAGGATGCCATTCCAGAGAAGACTCAGATGGCTCAGATGACTCAAATGATGACTCAAACGATTGCTCGGATAATCGCTCAAACCAGGTCAAGGCCTGCTCTGTGGCGATCGCCTGTTGGTGGAGCCAGCCCATGCCCAGCAGCAGCAGACCGCCCAACCCAGCGAAACCCGTTCTCAGCCCTTTATCCATAATGGCCTCTGGGATTGTTTCTAGACTCGTTTTAGGAAGATCGGGCGATCGCCCCTCAGTTGACGCACCAGTTGACGCACAGAGAGGCACAGAAACAGGCATGAACAACAACAGGCATGAACAACCGGGCGATCGCACTACTTCTGAAGATGCATCGCCAATTGGAGAAGTTCCTGATTTGGACAGGACTTACGCATTTGCGATAAGTTTTCTGGGCTTTGGAGGATTTCTCGCGGGCGCAGCCCGCGAGAAATCCTCCAACTGCGTAAGTCCTATTGGAGCGAGAGTTCAGACGATGCGGTCACTTAACCAATGTGGTCACTTAACCGATGCGGTCACTCAACCTCTAACCCCGCTGAATCGTGGCAAAGATTTCATCCAGCACGGCCTGTGCGCCCTGCTCCTTGAGCCGATGGGCCAGGTCAATGCCCAACTGCTCGGCAGTGTCGGGTGCGCCCGAAACCGTATCTTTAATGAGCGTTTGTCCATCCAGGCTGGCCACCAGTCCGGTCAGCGTCAGCGTGTCGCCCTCAATAACGGTGTGAACCCCGATGGGAACCTGACAGCCGCCCTCTAGCTCTCGCAGAAAAGCGCGTTCGGCATAGCAGCGCTGGGCAGTGGGGGTATGCTCCAGCACCTTTAGCACACTGAGGATTTCCGGGTCTTCGGTGCGGCATTCGATGCCCAGAGCGCCCTGCCCCACCGCATGAAGCGACACATCGCTGGGAATGTTTTGGTGAATGCGATCGCCCATGCCCAGCCGCTTCAGCCCCGCCACCGCCAGGATCAGCGCATCATATTCGCCCGCATCCAGCTTGGCCAGCCGCGTGTTCAGGTTGCCCCGCACGTCTTTGAAGGCCAGGTGAGGATAGTGGTGTCGCAGTTGCGCCAGCCGCCGCAGCGACGACGTGCCAATCACCGCGCTCTCTGGCAGGGTGTCAAGCTGCTTGTCTTGATGCTTTTCATGCACCACCAGCGCATCGGCAGGGTCTTCGCGCTCAGTCACGCAGCCCAGCATCAGCCCCTCCGGCAGGCGCGTCGGCAAGTCCTTGAGCGAATGCACGGCAAAGTCGATGTCGCCGTTCAGCATCCCCACCTCTAGCTCTTTGGTAAACAGCCCCTTGTCGCCAATCTTGGCCAGCGCCACGTCCAGAATTTTGTCACCTTGGGTACTCATGGTGTGAACCTCAAAGGTGTGCCCCGGAAAGGCTTTTTGTAGCTCGGACTGCACCCAGTGGGTTTGCACTAGGGCAAGTTGACTTTTACGAGAACCGATGCGAACGGTGCGGGGAGGACTGGCGATCATGTGCAAAGAAGTGTGTACAAAAACAGCGGAATGTTAAGCAAGCCTTAGATTTGAGGCATTTTGAGCCAACTACCAGCTTACCGTAGGGTGGCCCACCCCAAGGGTGAATGCAGGGGAATTCACTGAGGAATTGGCCGGAGAATTCCAAGCGCGGAGAATTCCAAGGGCGATCGCCCCACCCTAGTCCTAGCTTTGCATTCACTCCGAGGTTTCCAGCGGGGCGATTCGTGAAGCGATTCCTTCAGAAATCGCCCTTACCGTCGAGATTGCAGGGGTCACAGCGGTTAAGTCCACCCGCTCGGTGATGGGCAAATAGCCGAGCCACTGCTGCGAAAGTTGAGCAAAGCTCTCTGGGCAGCCGCTGACGCAAAACCGAGCCGTGCGATTAGCATAGAGATTTCGCAGCCCCAGCAGATCTAGCTCTCGCGCCGCCGCCCGCACCACATGCACCGCCGGATCGACAAACTGCACCGTCGGCGGCAAGAGGGATCGCAGCACGGGTTTCAAATGCGGATAGTGCGTACAGCCAAAGACCAGCGTATCAATCTGCGCCTGAATCAGCGGCTCCAGATAGCGCTGAGCCACTTGTCGGGTGTAGGGGTCGTGAACCCGGTTTTGCTCAATCAGCGGCACAAACTCCGGACAGCCTACCTGCCAAACGGCGATCGCCTCGTCAATTTCATGAATCGCCTGTCGATAGGCATCGCTAGCCGCCGTAAAGGGCGTGGCAATCACCCCAATTCGCCGCCCCCGCTGCACGGCCGCCCGTGCCCCCGGCAAAATTACGCCCAAAATCGGCATCGGAAACTCGGCCCGCACCACGTCCAGCGCCTTGGCAGAACTGGTGTTGCAGGCTACTACCACCATCTTCACCCGCTGCTGCGTCATCCAGGTCAAGATCTCCCGCACAAATTGCAGCAGTTCCTCCTCCGAGCGGGTTCCATAGGGCAGCCGCGCCGTGTCGCCAAAATACAGCACCGATTCATTCGGAAGCTGGCGCTGGATTTCCCGCAGCACCGTCAGCCCGCCCACGCCGCTATCAAACACCCCGATGGGGGCCTGGGCATCGCCTGTTTTCAAGAGGACGGATTCGCAAAATGTCCCGTTTGTTTCAGGAGAAAGGGGGTCTGAGGCACGATTAACCGATTCTGAGAACGAGGCAGAGTTAGACACAGGCTGCAAACGAAATGTTTAGAAGTTTTGCTGAATATATTGCAAGATACCCTGTGCGATCGCAAATGCCATGCGTTGTTGTCCCTGAGCGCTGCTCAAAAACGCTGCATCCTGCGCTCCAGTTACAAACCCCGTTTCCAGCAATACGGCGGGCATTGAGGTGTTGCGAATCACGTAGAATCGGGCACTCCGCAAGCCGCGATCGTTCAAGCCCGTATTGCGAACCATGCTGTCGTGAATCACGCGGCCCAGCCGTGCCCCCGCTTCCGAGGCGTAGTAGGTTTCAATGCCGTTGACATCGGGGCGATCCATGCTGATGGCGTTGGCGTGAATACTGACGAAAATATTTGCCCGCGCCCGTTCAGCAATTTGCACGCGCGGCTCTAGGTCAATTTCTCGATCGTCTGTGCGAGTCATGACGACCTGCACGCCCTGCTGTTCTAGCAAACGAGCCACCTGAGTTGTAATGGACAAGACAATATCTTTCTCGCGTATCCCGCCAATGCCCACTGCGCCGGGATCTCGACCGCCATGTCCCGCATCTAGCACGACCACGACGCGGCCGGTGGGGACGCGGGGCAGTGTCGTGGTGGGGGGTGTCACGATTGGGGGCGGGGTGGTGGGCGTGGGCGTGGTGGGAGGCTGGGCAGCGCCGCGCAGTTCCAGGGCCAAGAGGCGATCGCTCGGCTGGATCACATCTCGAATCACCACGCCAGCAGCAGGCTGCACCAAAATCGCCACCGTCCGCTCGTCCTCTTGCAACAGGCGCACCTGCTGAATTGAGCTGTTTGCCGTGATTTGCGGGCCAATCACCCGTTCCGCCAGTCGAGCATCAGGAATCGTAATTCGATAAAAAATCCGCCCCCGATCCCAATCGCTGGTGTAGGTAATCGGCTGATCTGCCCGGATGAGCAACTGCTGACCATTACTCGACAACTCCACCGATTGCACTGTCGAAAGACCGCTGACGGGCGGTTGACTAGGGCGCGGCGGCGGGCTGGGCGAGGTGGGAGGGGTGATAGGCGGAGTTGTTGGGGGGAGCGGGGTCGGCGCGGGCTGGGATGGACGGGTCACCACCACGCCGCTGTTGGCACTCAGGCTGGGCAGCAGCACAATCCCCCCAAAATCACTGACACTGGCCTGCCAGCCGCGACGGTTGCGGTCGTTTCGGCGACCCTCCAAGCGCAGCGATAGCCGCACAACGCCATTCCGCTGGGGTTCCAGCCGCAGCCGCTCCACCCCGCGATGGTTGGGCCGCAAATCGCGATTGGTCAACTGGGGCGAAACCTGGGCATTGGCAATGTCGAACTGCACATCTCGCGGATCGCTGTTGCGGCGCAGCGTCAGCCGAGGCACCCCCCCGCTGGTGCGGATGAAAAAGCCGTCTTGGGTAATTTGCACCTCGTCAATCTGGGCGGGGCCCGCCGCTGGGGGCGCAGGTGCAGGCGCGGGAGGGTTGGGTGCAGGCAGCGGCGTTCCGGGGGTGGGGGAAGGGCTGCCTGCAACGGGCCCGCCGACAAACTGCGGCGTGGGAATTTGCACAGACCACTCGGTTGGCGTGGCCCCGCGCACCAGCACCCGCTGCGGGTCGAGGGTATAACCGGGCATTAGCTCGATTACGATGCGCGTGGTCTGAGCGTCTACCTGCCCCAGGCGAATTTCCCGAATGCCGCCGGTTCCACTCTGGCGGGTTGTCGAGCGGCCGAGGGTAATTCCTGGCAGGTCAATGACCAAGCGAACAGGGTCGGAAATGAGTTGGGCCCTAGGTTGCACGCCGTCATCAGTAGTAAAGACCAGTCGGTTTTCCGCCGAGTTAAACCGCCAGGATTGCAGCGTGCCCGCTTCAGCAGAAACGGCAATCAGGAGAGACCCTGCAACGCCCAGCACACCAGACAATAACCAAGAAAATCTCACAATCAACCTCTTAAAACACCGATTGGGGAGTTGGGGCAGATGCAGCTGAGTCGCACAAACCTCCATCGCAATCGACCAAAACCGATATTAATCAGGTTTGGCGCAATTGCGATCAGATTTAACTGGAAAAATCTCAAAGAATTGAGAATCGAATCGCCTCCTGAAGAAACCATCCATCATACCGATCTCTGGAGGGTTCAGGGCAGCATCGACGAAACTTGTCTATCGGACGTACCGAGCTTCACATAGGTTTCTAGGTTTGCGGAAATTCCAAAAGCGCAGGTGAAGTACTAGCCCCGTCAGAGGCCTACGCCTGGGGTTGATGCTGTTCAGGACAGTTTTGAGGAATTTGATCTCCGAACCAGCAAGCCTTGGGGGATATCCCCCAAACCCCCTTTGCGGGGGACGAAGCGTCCCCCACGCCCCCTCCTAAGGACTTTCTGGTTTGTCCTGAGAGGTCGCTTCGCATTGCAGAGGCGGCAGGGGTGATTTGCGAAGCGTTCGCGCAAGCGGTGCAGCGCACTTTCTTTTCGGGAATCGTGCTTTGGTTTTTCGAGGGTTTTGGGCAGTCGCTATGTCGCTATACTGATGCAGACAGAATGCTGTGGTGGCGATAGACAGGAATGACAGGGAGCGATGTGAAGCGGGTTGGGGTAATTGGCGGCGGGCAGCTTGCCTGGATGATGGGTGCGGCGGCCAAGAAACTGGGGCTGCATCTCATCGTGCAAACGCCGAATCAGGACGATCCGGCCGTGGGTGTTGCAGAGGAGGTGGTGTTGGCGCAGGTGGAAGATGCATCGGCAACGGCGCATCTGGCCCAGCAGTGTGATGTGATTACATTTGAGAATGAGTTTGTGGATTTGGCGGGACTGGGGGCGATCGCCTCGCAGGGTGTAGAGTTTTTGCCTTCTTTGGGGGCGATCGCTCCTATCCTCGACAAATTCGATCAGCGTTCCTTTTATCAGTCCATCCACGTTCCTACGCCCCGCTTTCAGGCAATCACCCATGCGTCCGAGTTGGATGCGAGCTTTGGGTTTCCGGTAGTGCTAAAGGCGCGGCGACATGGCTATGACGGTTACGGTACGTTTGTTTGCAAAACCTTGGTAGAGCTGGAAGCGCTACTGCAAAAACCGGGACAGTCGTGGCTTGTAGAAGAGTTTGTGCCGTTTGAGCGAGAACTGGCGGTGATAGCGGCGCGGGGGCGATTCCCCCAGGGGTCGCTTCATGAATCCCACGAAATCGCGCTGTATCCGGTGGTGGAGTCGCAGCAGGAACAACAGGTCTGCCGCCGGGTGTATGCGCTGAACGAGTTTTCTGAGAGTGTGACGGAGCAGGTGGGGGCGATCGCCCGCCAGATTCTCACTGCCCTGGATTATGTCGGCGTGCTGGGCATTGAGCTATTTCTGACGACCGACGGGCGTGTGTTGGTCAACGAAATTGCGCCCCGCGTCCACAATTCCGGGCACTACACCCTCGATGCCTGCGCCACCTCACAATTTGAACAACATCTGCGGGCTGTGGCGGGGCTGCCGCTGGGGTCTACGGCGCTCACCTGCGCGGGCGCGGTGATGGTCAATCTGCTGGGCGTTGAAACTCCTGAGTCTGACTATGCTGCTCTGCGCCAGCGGCTTGCTGCAATTCCCCAGGCTCAGGTGTATTGGTATGGCAAATCCGAATCGCGGCCGGGGCGCAAGCTGGGCCATGTCACCGTGTGCTTGCAGCCAGGGCAGGGGCGAGCAGAGGCAGAGGCGATTCCCGTAGGGATCGCTTCGCGAATCGCCCGCCAGGTAGAAGCCATTTGGTATGGCAGGTCAGACTACAGCGTTTTTGAAGCTAGTGAGGCATGAGAGTAAGACAAAAGCCCTCCCCTTTTGTCGTTAGCCCATGCCTAACTTCGCAAGCAAATGCTGTAGCGCCATCCCCCAACGCCAGCCGATCTGGGTTCTGGCACAGCGATCGCCCGACTCTCAGGAATCTTTTCGACCGAGAATGAAGCTACTCGAAGTGCAGACCACAGTACACGCGCTTAACACTCACTGCTGACGTGTTGCTGATGTGTTGCTGACGTGTTGCTAACTTGTTGCTGACGCGCTGCTGAATAGTTTGCACATATCCTGTTGAGTCACTTTGAGTCACTTTGAGTCACTTTGAGTCAAATTTTGAACGCTATGATAAACATGAAACTGAATGGATTGCGACTAGCCTTGGGAACAGGACTGGTAATGGGTCTGTCTATGCCTGCGATCGCCCAAATGGCCGAAGTTCCCACGCCAAATCGCAGCGGCGATTACACGACTGCCATCATGCAGGGAAACCGGGGCAATTACTATAACCGTCGCTGGCTGGTGGTCGATCCAGACCCGACCTATCTAAACTGTCGCCTCAGTCCCAATGGAGTCGTGCGATCGCGCATTGCGCCTGGGGCAATCTTGACGGCCGAGTTTGTGCGAAATGAAGCAATCGTCTTCCAGAATGGCGCTCCCTGGCTGCGGGTGCGCGGTACGGATGCGCTCACCTTTGCCCAGCCGGGACAAACCCTGGGAACGTGCTATGTCCGTGCTAATCGGCAATATATCGCGCCGATCAACGAAGACGCTCGGTAGTGTTGATTTTGGATTTTGGATTTTGGATTTTGGATTGGTGATCTTTGCATGGCTTGTCAAATCACCTCTGCTTAGTCGATTGGCTCGAAGCGCTGTGGAGACGCAAGCCACCGCCGCAGCGTAACGCGATCGCCCTGCGTGATTACTAGGACGGGCGCTGTCTCCCCTTCCAGGCGGGCGATCGCCACCAGTTGCGTATTCGTCGTCAGTTCGTTGTAGACCAGGCTGCCGCTGGCAGAAAAGATCAGCGTGCGGAGCGGGGCATCCGGTGGGGCACTGGATGGGGCACTGGATGGGACAGGGGGGCTGGGCGATGCGCCAAGCAATTCCAGATTGTCTGACTCTTGCGCGGGTTCGGCAGGGGGCGGATCGAGCAGGTCGGGATGCAGCACCAGAATCACCTCCGGCTGGCGATTCGAGTGATCCCTGCGGGAATCGCCCGTCAGGTCGGCAAGCTGCACGCTCCAAGAGCCGAAGGCTTGGGCCAGCGCCTCTGGGTCGTCGGCAGGCGGCAGCGGCAGGTTCGGTCGGGCGCGGCGTAGCTCGGTGGCAAGGGTTCGCAGTATGGCGCTGCCCTGCTGTGGCTGTTGCAGATGGAGGGCGGCCAGGGAGGTGCTGTCGGTGGGCAGTTCCCAGTTGAGCGCGGCATCCGACAGGACGAGATGGGGGCGATTGGCTAGGGAGTCTCCCAGGGGCTGGCCGCTGGCCAGCAGTTGAATAGCACTGCCTTGGAGCCGCAGCGCTCGCACGGTGAGCGGATGGGACTGCATCTGGGCCTGCGGGTTCCAGGTGGTGTACTGGAGCGTGGGGCGATTCCCGTAGGCAGCGCTTTGCGAATCGCCCAGTCCGAGTTGGTTCCACAGAAAACCCGGAGTCAGGCGGCTGGACAACTGAGAAAATGGGGCGTGCTGCCAGGTCGTGCCGTCGTGATAGCGGGTCAGGGAGATGCGATACCACACCTCACCATCGGGCAGCGTTGGCAGGGCAGAGCCATCGGGCGTGTCCCAGTCGCCAGGACGGGGGCTGGGCAGGGGCGTGGCAGTGCCAATCAGGCGGCTGGGGTAGAGGGACTGACCGTGCAGGGGCAACTGGTCGAGGCGGCGCAGAACGGCTTGGGTGCGCGGGTGCAGCGGCGAGGCTGGCGTTTTGGGAATCGGGGCGCGGTTTTGGGTCTGAAGCCAGGCGATCGCCTCGTCGCGTCCCTGCCGCAGCATCACCACCAGCCCGCCGATAAACTGGGCATCGGTGTGGTCGGCATCCACCCGCAACATCGCCTCGGCCCGCTGCCGCCAGCGGTTTGCATCGCCGCCAATCAGCGTCCGCAAATCGGCCCCGTCGCGCAGGGCGGTTTGCAGCAGGGCGATCGCCGCCTCCCATCGGCTGTCGATAATCAGCGTGGCTAGGCGCTGGCTGGGGCTGGCGCGATCGCGCTCGGCCTGGGCGCGGGTGGCGGCGGCGTGCAGCGCAATCAGGTCAAGCTGGGCCTGGGCAGCCGCAGTCCAGGTTTTGGGATTGCGTTTTTTATAGCCCTCCATCCAGGCGCGGGCGTGGCTCCACAGGCCGTTGCGGGCGAGAAACAGCGCATTTTCCAAGCTCTGACTGGCGAAGGGGGGCTGTTCTAGGGCGATCGCCTCCAGCCGCATGATACCACCCTCGGCCGGTTTCACCTGATAAACCGTAAATTGAGGCTCCAGCCCCACGGTCTGATCAACCACCAGTTCTGGCGGGTCATCGCCTGTGACCGCCTGCCAGCGCGGGCGGCGAACCAGGCTACTCCAGGAAATCAGCAGCCGCAGCCGTCGCTGAGCCGCATCGTAATAGCCGATTTGCCCATAGGCGATCGCCTGACTGCCGCGCCGCTGCTGTCCGCTGAGGGAAAACCAGCCGTCGGGTTTGGGCGCATCCCCTTCAATCGGCTCGATCTGTTGCAGGGGCAGGCGACGGGTCGAACCCTGCCCCGCCGGAGCGCCCCCCGGCAGCAGCGACACCACGCCAAATTCCCTGGGGCCCGCCACCGGCAGGCGATCGCCTAGTTGCAGCCGGGTGTCGCTGCTCAGCCGTCCGGCGCTGTCCAGCGGCGTTTCCAGGTGATAAGCCCGCAGTTCGACCAGGTGCAGGCAAGCCTCGGCAGGGTCGGCGCAGCGGGGCTGGACAGCCAGCACAGGCACCAGCACCACGGTTGCCTTTCCAGCCGATGCTCCCCGACCGATCGGCCGCATCAGCGGCGTGCCCAGCGTCCGGTTTTGCTGGGCGGCTTCTGCCTGAATTGCGCCCCAGCTTCGCGGCGTATCGTCGCGGATAAAGGCTTCCCGGTTCCACTCCGGCAGCGCCCAGCCCAGCCAACTGACCCGCCCCGGATTCACAATCAGCCAAAAAGCCGTGCAGCCCGCCATCGCCACGAAACTACCGCTGCCCAGCCAGAGGAGCGTCGCCAGCAGGCTCCCCAGCCAGGGGCGCTGCTTGGGCGGCGGCGGCGACACCAGCAGCTTCACACCGTTGGATTCGACCGGGGGATTTTCGTTTAGAAACGCTTCTTCCCAGTCCTCCAGCGAGTCTTCTAGCGACAGATCGACCGAGCGCGACTCCGGAGCAGGCTGCTTTGCAAATCGCCCCACCCACACATTGACCTTGGGGCGAGGAGCCACCGTCGTTTTCGGAGAGGGCGGTTCTGGCGACACAAAAACCTTGACCCTAGGCGGCGTGAAGCGGAGGTGACGGGCCGCCATAGACGACGAAGACGCGCTCTGCTTTTGGGCTGGACGGGTTCGACGGGCCGGTTTTTTCATCACCGCTGCATCACTCTTCCCAGATGACGTTTGCGAGCGGGGCGGCGCTCAAGGATGCCAGGGTTTCGCAACGGGCGACGGCTCCATCAGCGCCCGCTCGTACTGCTGACCGACCGTTTCCCAGGTGTAGTCGGTCTCCACTAGGGCACGGGCCCGCTGAGACAACTGATGCCGCAGCGTAGGGCTATCAAACAGACGGGCGATCGCCCCTGCATATTCCGTCGGCGTGTTGGCCCGCAGCGCCAGCGACTCCGCCCCCTCGATGGGCAACCCCTCCAGAGCGCGATCGCTCCCCACAATAGGAACACCCACCGCCATCGCTTCCAGGGTTTTGTTTTTAATGCCAAACCCCAGCCGCAGCGGCAGCACACACACCGTTGCTTCCCGCAACACTGCACCCATCTCTGCAACCGCGCCCATCACCTGCACGCCAGGATGCTGCCCCAGCGCCCGCACTGCGGCTGCCGGACGCGCCCCCGCAATGCAAAAAGTGACTTCAGAATAGCGCGATCGCACTAATGGTAATACCGCTTCAGCAAAAAAACACACTGCGTCGATATTATGCGGCGCATCCATCGCCCCTGCGAACACCAGCCGATATCCCCCCGGATCGGCCGCGCGAGGCAAAAAGGCTGCCAAATCAATCCCATTTGGCACCACCTGTACCCAGTCGGGGTCGGCATTGGCAGCGGCAGAATCGGGCCCCAACAAAAAATCCAAAAACTGCTGCCGATCTTCCGCCGTCGTCACCACCACGCGGGAAAACTGTTGCCGAAACCGTCGCTCGTAGCGCTCGATTGTCGGCAAGTAAAGGCGATCGCGCCAGGGATTGGCCGACACGCCCAGCACCAGTTCGGCCCGCGTCCAGCCGACGGCAAAGCTGTGGGCATTTAGCACCGTCCGCACCCGCCGCTGAAACTCCGGCCGCACGTACACCGCATTTGCGCCATGCTCGCAGGTCAGCACGTCAAATCGGCGCTGCTGCACTGCGTCATCCACCCAGGCTTGCAGCGCGGGGCTATGGCGAAAGGCCACGTTCGGCGGAATGCCCCAGAGGTGCGATCGCCCCAGTCGCATCAGCTTGCCCAGGGAATTGCGAAATGAGTCGCCCGGAAAATCGTCCTGAGGCGATTCCCTTAGGGATTGCTCCGCGAGTCGTCCCAGGGGAAAACACACCACCCTTGCGCCCGTTGCCGCCAGTGCCGCCAGATCAGCATCCACGCTCATCGGGGGTTCCGCACCTTCAGCCAACACTTCCAAACCGGTCGCATTCACCCGCTGCGTCAGCAGGGTCACCTCGTGCCGTTGCGCCAGCCATCGCAGCAGGTGGAAGGTTCGCACCTCTGTCCCGCCGCGAGTCGGCGGATAGGGAAAGGTTGAAGACAGCATCACGATCCGCATGGGATGCCAGGGGACTTGGGGCAGGGGTTTAGGGAATTCAAAAGACACGGCCCAACTTTTGAAAATGCGCCAATAAAGCGCCAATAATGCACCAATAAAATGCGTAAATCCTATAGCCTTTTATTAAAAACCCCTGCACCCCCCAATCAGCAATCCCTAACAATGCCCACGCTCTATGCCAAAACGGAAATCAACGCGCCGCGATCGCACGTCTGGCAAGTGCTGATGGACAAACACCAGTGGTTTCGCTGGAACACCTTTTTCTACGACCTGTCGCCCGATCGCCCCTTTCGCCAGGGCAAAACCGTGCGCTTGTCCATTAAGCGCGTCATGGGCGAAGAAGAAACCCAGATCGAGCCGCTGGTCACGCTGGTGCAGCCGTCGGTTTGTCTGAGCCTGCGCTACACCGCGCCCGGATTTCGCAGCGAACACTGGTTTGAACTGCAAGACCTAGGGGGCGATCGCACGCAATATCTCCACCGCGAAACCCTCTCTGGCACGCTGACCACCCTGCTGCTGCCGTTTATCCGTCGGGACGAACAGCACGGGCTGCGACGCATGGCGCAGGAGCTAAAGCGCTACGCCGAGCAAGGGTAGAAAGCAAGGGTTTGAAGAATCACGGCTCCAGACGGTTTAGCGACGAAGCAATCGCCACGGCGGAGTCTGGGTCGAGGAAGTTGCAGGCCCGCACCAGTTCCGAATCGATCAGGCCGCTGCTGAGTCGATAGCCGCCGGGTACGCCCGGAACCTCAATCCAGTCAGAAAACACAGCATTGGCTGGAAAGGGGGAATCATCGCTGGATGGCTCGTTGTCTGCCCAATAGATGAAGTAGGGGCCGTTGGAGCGGGCGATCGCAGGCGTTTCGATGGGCCGGCTATTGGGCGGCACTGGGCCACCAAAGCCGCCGTCAGCGTATTCAATCTGAAAACAGGTGGCGATCGCACGATCGGCTGAAAACGAGCGGTAGTAGAGCGTATATTCCTTGCCCCAGTCTGGATCAGACGTGACCACCACATCGGATAAATACGTCTCCGGCGGCAGAACCGTAGGCACCACCAGCGGCACGCCCAACTGCCGAATCGCGGCCCGATCGTCTGCCGAGATTTCTGCGGTGGTGGATTCGAGAGCTGCTGCGCCGGAAACGGTTGTGGCGGATGCGAGAGAGGCTTCTGGAGCCTGTCCCTTCGCAATGGGGGACGGTTCTATGGGAACGCGGGAAACACTGGATGAGCAAGCCCCCAGGGCGATCGCCCCCAGCGCCATTCCCAGCATCGCCCCAAGCATTGCCCGATTGCCAGACGTATCCGTCATCTGCCGCATTCCTGCCTCCAAAACTTTCCTAAACATCTGCATCTCGCTGGATCGCGGGCAAAGTCTGTCAGACCTTTCTCAACTGCGTCGCCCTGACCGCCCGAAACCCCAGACCTTCAGCCCCCTGCCCTGTCTGCCATTCCCAAACCCAGCGCCAATCATCCCAATCATTCTTTCCTACCAGGATTCCCTGGAGCGCTCCGGAAAGTGAAGTCTGCTCATGGATTGAGGTCAGCGATTGAGGGTAATTGAGATGGGGATGGGTAGGATGAAACTAGGAAAACTAGAGCGGCAATGCTGTTTTCAATGGTTCAGACGATTAAGATAGATTAAGAACTGTTTGTCTGTTACCCAATGACTCCAATTCCGACTGTGCTAGAGGCGAGCAAACCGCCTCGTCTCAATGCGCCAACGGTTCACCGACTCCCCGATGGGTTAACCATTGTTGCCGAACAAATTCCCGTAGAGGCCGTGAACCTGAGCCTGTGGCTGGGGGTGGGGTCTGCGGTTGAAACAGATGCCATCAACGGCGTGGCGCATTTTCTGGAGCATATGGTGTTTAAGGGCACGGCCCGGCTCCAGAGTGGCGAATTTGAGCGGCTGATCGAACAGCGCGGTGCAGTCACCAATGCCGCCACCAGCCAGGACTACACCCATTACTACATCACCACGGCTCCGCAGGATTTTGCAGCGCTGGCCCCGCACCAAATCGAGGTGGTGCTAAACGCTGCGATTCCCGATGAAGCCTTTGAGCGAGAGCGCCATGTGATTTTGGAAGAAATTCGCCGGGCAAACGACAATCCCCAGCGGCGCACGTTCTACCGGGCGATGGAAATGACCTTTGGGCGATCGCCCTATCGCCGCCCGGTTCTTGGCCCTGCGTCTGTGATTGAGGCGCTCACGGCGCAGCAGATGCGCGATTTTCACCAGACCTGGTATCAGCCGCAATCCATGACTGCCGTAGCAGTCGGCAATTTGCCCGTCGAGCAATTGGTGGAGATCGTCGCGGAGGGCTTCGCGCAGACCCAGGCGCATCGGGCCCAGCCGGCCCCCTCAACGCTGCAAGAACCACTGCACACCGAGCCGGAGCCGCCGTTCCAGTCCATCCATCGCTACGAGCAGACCGACCCCACTCTCCAGCAAGCCCGACTGGTGATGACCTGGCGCGTGCCAGGGATGGACAGCCTGCCCCAGACCTACGCGCTAGACGTGCTGGCATCGGTGCTGTCGCAGGGACGAACCTCGCGGCTAGTGCGCGATCTGCGGGAAGATCGGCGGCTGGTGTCGGGCATTTCTGCCAGCAACATGACCTACACCCATCAGGGCGTATTTTACATTTCTGCCCAGTTGCCCGCTGAGAATCTAGACGACGTGGAAGCAGCGATCGCCCAGCATATTCGTCGCCTGCAAAGCGAACCCGTCACCGACTTCGAGATTCAGCGCATCCGCACACTGGTCGCCAACCGCTTTATCTTTGGCAACGAAACACCGGGCGATCGCGCCGGACTCTATGGCTACTATCATTCTGTCGTGGGCGATTTGCAGCCCGCCCTGCTCTATCCCACGCACATTCAGTCCGTCGAGGCTGCCGACCTGATGGCTGCGGCTCAGCAATACCTCTCTGCCGATGCCTACAGCGTAGTCATCCTCAAGCCCGAAGCCTGATCCCTAACTTTTGACTCCTCCTGCATGTGGAATGCGATCGCCGACCATATCCGCCAAGTCACCGGAGCGCCACTGGGCAGCCTGCGCCAGCGTCCCGTCGGCGGCGGCAGCATCAACCAGGGCTATGCGCTGACAGATGAGCGCCACGCCTATTTCGTCAAGCTGAACCAGGCGGCTCGCGTGGCGATGTTTGAGGCAGAAGCTCTGGGCCTGCGCCAGATGGCAGCCACCCACACGATTCGCGTGCCGCAGCCGCTCTGTTGGGGCACGGCGGACGGCTCGGCATATCTGGTGCTGGAGTGGCTAGATTTTGGCTATGGCACGCACCGCAGTTGGGCGGAGATGGGGCGAAATCTGGCGGCGATGCACCGGGTCACGAGCGATCGCGGCTTTGGCTGGGATCTGGACAATACCATCGGCTCTACGCCCCAGCCCAACCCCTGGACCGCAAGCTGGGTCGATTTTTGGGCAGAGCATCGCATCGGCTACCAGCTTCATCTGGCAAAAAAGCGCGGGGGTCACTTTCCAGAGGGCGATCGCCTGCTAGACGCAATTCCCAAACTGCTGCAAGGGCACGATCCCCAGCCCTCCTTGGTACACGGCGATTTGTGGTCGGGCAATGCGGCCGTTACCCAGCTAGAGGAACCCGTGATTTTTGACCCAGCGACCTACTTTGGCGATCGCGAAGTCGATCTGGCCATGACGGAACTCTTCGGCAGCTTCCCCAATGATTTCTACCGCGCCTACAACGAAGCCTTTCCCCTGGAACCGGGCTATGCCCAGCGCAAAACGCTCTACAACCTTTACCACATCCTGAATCATTTCAACCTCTTCGGCAGCGGCTATGAGGGCCAGGCGCGGCGGATGATGGAGGGGCTGCTGAGGTTGGCTTAATCTCGATTTTGGATTTGCGATTTTGGATTTTGGGGTACTCGTCCAGCGTTTGCAGGTTGGGTCGAGAAGGCAGGAGGAGTGAAGCCCTAACGTCCCACTCCCAGGTCATTCCAATGCCTGACCAGTTCGGCAACAGACCAGGCCTGGGCGATCGCCCCTTGCGGATCGTGCGGCGGGTCGCCGTCAAAGATCTCAGAAATGGAGCCGAGGCAGGCCTGGTTTGCAAAGTGGTCGAGCAGAGGCTGGGCATCCCAGGGCAGCGCTTCACCGGGATAAAACCGCTGCCACGCCCGGATGAAGGGGCCGATCAGCCAGCTCCAAACCGTCCCCTGGTGATAGGCGTGGTCGCGATGCACGGGGTCGCCGATGTAGCGGCCGACGTAGTGGGGGTCGCCAGGGTCGAGCGATCGCAGTCCGTAGGGGGTCAAGAGGCGATCGCGGGCGGTGACCAGCGCCTTTTTGCCTTGCAGATCAGAAAAGCCACAGTGGGTGAGCGAGAGGGCAATCACCGCGTTGGGGCGAATTTGCGTATTGGGACTGTCGCCGGGGTCGATCAGGTCATAGAGGTAGGCCAGTCGCCCGTTCCAAAACTTTTGCAGCGATGCCTTTACCTGTTCGGCCTGCTGCCCATAGCGGCGGGCGTGGTTGGCATAGTTGGCGGGTTCCTCGCCGTTGATGCCTTTTTCGGCCAGCCAGGTGGCCCAGCGCTCCGCCCAGCACAGCGCCGAATACCACAGCGCGTTGATTTCCACACATTTGCCCTGGCGCGGCGTGGCGGGTTCACCATTCACCACCGCATCCATCCAGGTCAGCGCAAAACCGGGATGCTCCCAGGTCACTAGCCCGTCCATCGCGTCGATGCGGATATTGTAGGACGTGCCCGTGGCGAAGGACTTGTGAATTTGCCGGACGACAGGATATTGCTGCACCAAAAAGTCCCAGTCTTGGCTGGCTTCCAGGTAGAGGCCCAAAACCTCGACCCACCACAGCGCCGCGTCGATGCTGTTGTAAATTGGGTGTGCGCCGTTGTCTGGGAAGGTATTGGGAATCAGACCGCCCTGGCAGTATTTACCAAAGGATTCCAGCAGCCCCCGCGCCAGGTCAAATCGCTGCGTTGTTAGACATAGCCCCGGCAAGGCGATCAGCGTGTCGCGGCCCCAGTCGCTAAACCAGTGGTAGCCCGCGATTACCGTCGGGCCGCAGATGGAGGCGCGATGGGCGATGAACTGATCGCTGGCGCGGAGCAGGGCTGCCAGCATGGATTCTGTGGGGCTGAGATGGGGCGCGGCGAAGGTAACGGTGGGCGATCGCCCCCGGTCGATCGGCTTCAGCATCGGCGCAAAGACTTGTCTGAGTCGCGCCTGCTCTGCCTGGAACGCGGTTTCAAACGTCTCATTGCTGGGCGGCACGAAGGGCCGCAGTGGGTTGATGATGCGGACGCGGGCCTCCAGCACCAGACTTTGCCCCGGATGGAGCAGTATTGCCAGATGCCCCGGACTGTACAAATCCTCGCGATCGCCCAGACCGCGCCGCGTCTCTTCGGGATAGCGATAATCCCAATACCACGTCCCGTCGGGATAATAGTCGCCCTGGCTCCAACTCAGTTGCCAGGACGTGCCCACCCAGTTGCCCCGCGTCGCCTGGATCGACACGCGGTTGGGTTCCACCAGTTGCGAGAATTGCAGGCCGGGTCCGGACTCTGGGCTGTGGTGCTGCTGATGGTGAAAGTTGCGATCGCCCACCAGCGGTCGCAGGTTAACCCAGGCAGGCTCCCGGCCGGCATAGCGATAGCGAATGTAAACTTGATGTCGCAATCGGGGTTCGGGCTTGCCGTCGGGATTGGGCAACAGCCCGTGCGTCATCAAAATTTCGCGGGTCAGCGTCCAGTTTGACGTGCCCCACACCCACGTCGGCACGGGGTCAATCGAAAAAGATTGCAGCAGCTTGTAGCCTACTGGCGACACCGACCCACTGCCCCAGTAGTTTGTGCCCAGCGGGTAGCCCTTGCCTGCCACATCCAGGTAGGCTTCCACCCGCGACAGCAGTAGCGTCCGCTGGCCCGGTGGCGACACTGCCGCAAACAGCCATCCGTGATAGGTACGGGTGTGCGCGTCGGCAACCGTGCCGCTGGCAAAGCTGCCCAGGCCGTTGGTCAGGAGCCATTCGCGAGTGTCGAGAAAATCCATAGGGGTCTAAGGCTCAGTGAACCGCCAGTCTACTACAGGCTCAAGGGGCGAAGAATTAAGACTGTCTAAGGAAATAGGGGCGGGGAATTAAAGTTTTGGAACTGAGCTGAAAACTTAGCGACAAACTTTACTCAAAATCGTTATGACTATGATATAGTCGTAACAGTTCGCAATCTGGGAATTGTGGCAAGGCAATGCCGACCATTTCCCGCCAGATTATCTAAGGAAACTATAGACGCATTAGGAAGTTCTAAGGAGAGTACATTTCATGACTCACAGCACCGAATGTCTTCGCGTTGGTCAAGCAGCACCTGACTTTACTGCCGAAGCGGTGGTCGATCAAGAATTTAAGACCATCAAGCTGTCTGACTATCGCGGCAAATATGTCGTTCTGTTCTTCTATCCTCTGGACTTCACCTTTGTCTGCCCGACGGAAATCACCGCTTTTAGCGATCGCCATGCCGATTTCAAAGCCATCAACACCGAAATCCTGGGCGTATCAGTAGACAGCGTGTTCTCTCACCTCGCCTGGATTCAGACCGACCGCAAGAGCGGCGGCGTGGGCGACCTAAACTATCCGCTGGTGGCAGACATCAAGAAAGAAGTGAGCGCTGCCTACAACGTGCTAGACCCCGAAGCAGGCGTTGCGCTGCGCGGTCTGTTCATCATCGACAAAGACGGCATTATTCAGCACGCCACCATCAACAACCTCGCCTTTGGTCGCAACGTGGATGAAACCCTCCGCGTGCTGCAAGCGATCCAGTATGTGCAGTCTCACCCCGATGAAGTGTGCCCTGCCAACTGGAAGCCCGGCGATGCCACGATGAATCCCGACCCTGTGAAGTCGAAGGATTTCTTCGCCGCTGTGTAGGTTTGGCATCAGATTTGGCTGTCTCGGTGAGCGTTCAGCAATGAAAGCTCTGTAATTGCAAAACTGGGGGTGCAATGCACCCTCTTTTTTTTGAAAAAAGCACAGAGGCCGTTTCTCGCTGAACTAAAATCCATAGCATCAAACCATCAACGTTAGGACTTACGCAGTTGGACGATTTCTCGCAGGCTGCGCCCGCGAGAAATTGTCCAAAACCTAGAAAACCTATCGAAGTGCCTAAGTACTGAACGTTTTTAAGCAACAGGAGTGAACCGTGAGGATTTTGTATGGGCTTTCGGCGGCGGCACTGGTGACGCTGGGCGGCGTGGGCACAGCAGGGGCAAATCTGCCGCTTCAGGTGGGGGCGTATCAGGCGGAAAATCGCAGCGTCCGCGTAGCAGCGCTGAACAATCGCCTCTGTGTGCAGTTTTTTGCGCTGGGAACCATTGTCACGGCATCGATTAACCGTAGTCCCGATCGCCTGGGTATTTATAGCATTCACCGAATGAACCAAGTACTGGTGCAGCCCGACGTGCGATCGCTCTTGATCGGTCCACCCCACGAACTAGTCGCCTATATGCGGGTCGAAAACGTGCCTCCAGGGGTCAATCTATTCATGCAAGAGTGTCTCACCTCCCGGCGGGATTATCTCAACCAGACCAACGCGGTTGGCAGCTTGGAGTTCGTGCCGGGCCCGGCAGATCTGTATTCAGACAGGATTCTAGAGGACTGAGCGTATGGCATCGGAACCTGCTAAATCCACAGACGCTCAATCTACAGACGCTCAATCTACAAACGCTACAGACCCAGACACGGAGTGGATGGAGGTTGGGCGCATCGTCGGGGCGCAGGGCCTCAAAGGCGAAGTGCGCGTTTATCCCGATTCCGATTTTCCAGAGCGGTTTTTGGAACCGGGGACGCGCTGGCTGCAAGGGCCAGGAGAAGCCACGCCCCGGTCGGTCAAGCTGGTCGCAGGGCGCTTGCTGGCAGGCAAGAATCTGTACGTCGTGAAGTTTGCCGAGGTGGGCGATCGCACTCAGGCAGAGGCGCTGCGCGGCGCGGTGATGCTGGTTCCGGCGGGCGATCGCCTGCCCCTAGAAGAAGACGAGTTCCACGTCCGCGACCTGATCGGGCTGGAAGTCTGGCACCAGGTCACGCAAACCCAAGTGGGCACGGTCACTGACCTGATCGCCGCAGGCAATGATCTGCTAGAAGTGAAACTGTTAGCGCCGCAGGGCAAAACGACCACTGTGCTGATTCCCTTTGTGAGGGCGATCGTGCCCGTGGTCGATTTGCCCAGTCGTCGCCTCGAAATCACCCCACCCGATGGACTCCTGCCTTGAAGAGGAGAGAAGTTTCGGAAGTCTCCTCCTACTTTCTCTTACTTAAGGGGGATTTAAGGATTGAGGGGATTTAAGGGCGATCGCCTCACCAAGACTCAAACCAGCCCCTAAGCCGTTGCCTTCAGCAGGTCAGTCAGCATCGACACCATCTGGTCAATATGGCGCTTCTCGATCATCAGCGGCGGCGATAGGGCAATAATGTCGCCCGTGGTGCGGATTAACAGACCCTGCTCATAGGCCCGCACAAACACATCAAAGGCGCGGGCAGTCGGCCTCCCCGGAATCGACTCTAGCTCGATGCCACCCACCAGACCCAGATTGCGAACGTCGATAACATGGGGCAGCCCCTTCAGCGAATGCAGCGCGTCTTGCCAATAGCCCGACAGGTCGTTTGCCCGCTGGAATAGGCCGTCTTCTTCGTAGACATCCAGCGTCGCTAGGGCCGCCGCGCAGGCCACCGGATGTCCAGAATACGTGTAGCCGTGGAATAGCTCGATGGCGTTTTCGGGCCCGTGCATAAAGGCATCGTAGATATGCTTGCGGACGAAAACTGCTCCCATTGGCACGGTGCCGTTGGTAATGCCCTTGGCGACGGTGATCATGTCTGGCAGCACGCCAAAATAGTCTGCCGCAAAGGGCGCACCCAGCCGCCCAAAGCCCGTAATCACCTCGTCAAAAATCAGCAGAATGCCATACTTGTCGCAAATTTCCCGCAGACGCTGCAAGTAGCCGACGGGGGGAATCAGCACGCCCGTCGAACCCGCCACAGGTTCCACAATCACAGCGGCAATGTTTGACGCATCGTGTAGCGCCACAATCCGCTCTAGGTCATCGGCCAGGTGTGCGCCCCAGGCGGGCTGTCCTTTGCTGAAGGCATTGTGTTCCAGGCTGTGGGTGTGGGGCAGGTGGTCTACGCCCGTCAGCAGCCCGCCGAAGAATTTGCGAACCGTGGGAATGCCGCCGACGGAGATGCCGCCAAAGTTGACCCCGTGATAGCCGCGCTCGCGCCCGATCAGCCGCTGGCGAGTGCCGTCGCCCTTAGCCCGATGATAGGCGATCGCAATTTTCAGCGCCGATTCCACCGCCTCAGACCCAGAGTTGGCGAAAAACACATGGTCGAGATCCCCCGGCAGCATCTTCGCCAGCCGATCCGCCAGTTGAAACGCGCCCGGATGCCCCATCTGAAACGCTGGAGCATAGTCCATCGTGTTGACCTGGCGGCTGACGGCTTCGGCAATTTTGACGCGGCAATGTCCGGCATTGACGCACCACAGTCCCGCCGTGCCATCCAGTACCTGCCGCCCATCGGCGGTCGTGTAGTGCATATCCTTTGCGGCGACAAACAGTCGAGGATTTGCCTTAAACTGTCGATTAGCAGTAAACGGCATCCAGAACGCTTCCATGTCTGTAGCGCTGCCGCAAGGGGAATTGGGGTAGGTTAATTCTTGCACCATAATGCTGGGTCGCTCCTCGCCAAATGGCTTCAGTTAAATAGCCGTCAAACGCCTGAAATACTTACGATTCAGCCATTCTAGCGCCAGCCCGACCACCTATCCCTAATTATGACCATCCGTTAACACGGCGTAATACAGATAGGGTTTCAGAAATTAGGATTGCAGAAAAGTAGAATAACTTGAACCTTTGTCTAGCTTGCCCTAAATCCCATTCTCCAAAAATGGGTAGATTTGTATTTCTTAAATGCTGACAAATAGATTAATGAGCAAAGTTGAAAACAAAATCAAAGCCATCGTCTTGGTGCATGGTTTTTGGGCGGACGGCTCTTGCTACCGTGAAATCATCCCGACGCTTTTGGCAGAAGGCTATGAAGTTGTTGCCGTTCAAAACCCATTGACTTCTCTAGTAGACGACATTGCAGCTACGAAACGTGCTTTGGATCGGATCGAGGGGAACTGTCTTTTGGTGGGCCATTCATGGGGTGGTTTTGTCATTACCGAAATTGGCAATGACGAACGGGTTTTAGGCTTGGTATATCTTGCTGCACTTGTGCCTGATACTGGTGAATCCATGATGGATTTGATGAGTAAGTACGGCGCTCCATCGCCCCATTTTCAAGAGCAGAATGGCTTCGTTTGGATTTCCAGAAAAGGCGTTGAAGAAGTTTTGGCGCACGATCTTTCGGAAGTAGATCAGGCATTACTATATGCAGCCCAAACTCCGCCCTCCGTTTCTCTGATGGCAGCCAAAGCAAGTTCTGCGGCATGGAAACAAAAGGCAAGCTGGTATGTTTTAGCAGCGGAAGATAAAGCAGTTCCCCCAAATTTGCAGCATGAATTATCTCAACGAATGGGTGCAGAAACGACTGTCGTAAAGTCAAGCCATTTCCCGATGATTTCGTATCCGCAAGATGTTTTGAATGTAATTAGGAAGGCGGCGACAAATTGTTGAGAATGAGCAAACCTGGCATGGGGTCGCACCATTTCTTCATCCCCTTGCTATAATGTGATGAGGCATACAGATGCCCTCATGGGGCTGTTACGGTTTCGACGTTTTGGCGAACACTACCTTGTGATGCAGGCCGAGAGCGGGCTACCTCTCGTTAATCAATGGCTCAAACCAACGTACATGCGAACAACATCGTACCTTTTGCTCGTAAGCGCGTAGCTGTTGCTGCCGCCTAACAACCTCCTTACGGTTCGAGCGTCTGCGATTTGACTCCGTTAAGGATTGCAGACCAACCCCCAACGGATGCTCCGGATGATTGCCTCTGGTCAATCTCCGGCTAAGACCCTACCAGAGCATCCCACTGTCCGGGATAAGTGACAGTCCCCGCCCTGAGGGTCACCAGGGCTAAGCCTGTGAATGAGTGAGGTACCAATACCCAGGACGGACAGGAGTTCGACTCTCCTCAGCTCCACTTCTCGCAAAAGGCGCAAAGCCCCGAAGCTTAAAAACTTTGGGGCTTTGTTGTAAGTAGATAGACCAGATTAAAAAACAGATCCTGAACCCTGCGCCGCCCGCTGCGCGGGCGGCGCAGGGTCTTTGGTTTTGTATTTATTAATGTCCACCTACTTATTCGTTTTAGGAATAGGTTGTATTTGTTGTGGAAATAGAAGGACTAAGAGCGATCGCCCTCTCCGTTTACCCACCAACCTCTCCGGTTACCCGCCAAGGTTAAGCACGGTCTCCTTGAACAGGTCGATCGCGGCGCGGACGGCGGTATAGCCGAAGGTGAGTACCGCCGTGGTCAGCGTTGCCCCCATGACGCACAGCACCAGTCCACCCAGGCTGATTGCGCCATCGTCGTCTAGCAGGCCGAACCCGGTGACGAAAATGCCCATTGCGGGCAGCGTGTTGGTCAGGGGGATGGGGATCATCATGGAAATGGCCATGAGGGCGATCGCCACGCCAATCACCACGCGCCCCGACAAGCTCGTGCAAACGGGCGTGAGTCGGGGACGAGACAGCGCTTCAATTCGCCGCAGCCAGGGTAGCCCAGCATTTAGCACGCCCTGCACCTGCTTCAAATCGAGCGCGTGCTGCTTAAACTTTTCGGGAAACCAGGGCGTTTCTCGCCCCGCAATCAACTGTACTGCCAGCAAAAACAGCAGAATCCCGAAGGGGACAGAATAGCCCGGAGCCGGAATTGGCAGCGCCGACGGCAGCGCCAGCAGCACAAACAAAAAACCAAAAATTCGCTCACCCGCTAGGTTCAAAATATCGGCAAGTGTGACTTTTTCGGGCGGGTTTTCGTCAAAAAAATAGCGTTGCAGTTCGGTTGAGAGTCGAGCCACGTTTGGGGGAAGAGATGAGGGGTAGGGGTTTCCTGTTTCGGATGGGATGCACCCGAAACAGGAACTAAACTTAGGTCTTTAAGGCCTAAGTGCCGGAGGTCCAGGAGTTAATGTACTCAATCTGCTCAGGGGTGAGCGCGTCGATGGCAATGCCCATTGCTTGCAGCTTCAGGCGGGCGATCTCTGCATCAATTTCCTGAGGAATCGAGTGCAATCCGGGCGAAAGCTTGCCCTTGTTTTTCACCAGGTATTCGCAGGCGAGGGCCTGGTTGGCAAAGCTCATATCCATCACGGCGCTGGGGTGACCTTCGGCAGCGGCCAGGTTGACCAGGCGACCTTCGCCCAGTACGACGACCGATTTACCGCTGGCAAGCTTGTATTCTTCGGTGAAGGGGCGGACAGTTTTCACTTCGGCGGCGCGTTCCTTCAGGGCGACTAGATCAATCTCAATGTCGAAGTGACCAGAGTTGCAGACGATCGCCCCGTCCTTCATGCGGTCGAAGTGTTCTCCACGAATGACGTGCTTGTTGCCCGTGACGGTAATGAATAGATCACCCTGGGGAGCGGCGATCGCCATTGGCACCACCCGGAAGCCATCCATCACGGCCTCTAGCGCCTTAATGGGGTCAATTTCGGTGACGATCACGTTTGCGCCCATGCCCCGTGCCCGCAGCGCCGTGCCCTTGCCGCACCAGCCGTAGCCTGCCACAACGACCGTTTTGCCTGCCAGCAGGATGTTTGTGGCGCGGATGATGCCATCCAGCGTGGATTGGCCTGTGCCGTAGCGGTTATCAAAGAAATGCTTGGTGTCGGCATCGTTGACGTTCATCGCAGGGAAGGTCAGCACGCCATCCCGCAGCATCGCTTGCAGGCGGACGATGCCCGTTGTGGTTTCTTCCGTGGTGCCGATCAGGTCAGCGATTTGATCCTGACGCTCCTGAATCAGCGTGGCCACTACATCGCTGCCATCGTCGATGATCAGGTTAGGGCGGTGATCCAGCGCGGTCTGCACATGGCGATGGTAGGTGGCGTTGTCTTCGCCCTTGATGGCAAAGACGGGGATGCCGTAGTCGGCTACCAGGCTAGCGGCCACGTCGTCCTGCGTAGACAGGGGGTTGCTGGCAATGAGCAGGGCATCGGCTCCGGCATTTTTGAGGGCGATCGCCAGATGAGCTGTTTCCGTGGTGACGTGGCAGCAGGCGACGAGACGAATTCCTGCCAGCGGCTTTTCAGCAACAAAGCGGTCTTGAATCTGGCGCAGCACGGGCATTTCCCGTCCGGCCCACTCAATGCGCTGTTTCCCCAGGCTTGCCAGGGACAGATCTTTGACTTCGTGTTTTACCTGAGTTGTCGTGGTCATTGAGGTTCGAGGTTGAGGGTTTGCATGTAGAAATTTATGCCAGGACGATCTTAACGCTCTTGACCCCGAACACCTAAAAAGTTGGCGCGGAAGTTGGAGCAGAAGAGGCTTGCGCGGGTAGAGAAGCCTTAAAAACTACTATCGGGAATCCGTATTTCCGTCGTTGTATTAAGTAGATACGCTATGCAGCATGGTGAAAATAGATGGGCAAGTGCAGACAGGCTGCTAGCTTTGGTTTACGTTTTACTGCCGTCTTCGGGCAGCTTAGTCTGGAGGATGACTGCAAATACTAGCAGCATTAATTGGTTTAAGTAGCTTCAATAACTTTCTCTTATGAAAGTTTCGGATATGATGATACTTAAGGGCAGCGTGTTCAATCGCTCTTTCCCATTAAGCTGGGTAAGCGTCAGGTCAGCGCTCTGGTTTTCCTGGAGTTGCAGGAAATCTGGGGGCTTCTCCGTTTCCCAGCGCCAGCCCAAACCTGGACTCGAGTTCTGTAGCTTCAAAGCTTGAACTCTAGGTCTACTGAGGGTTTTAGGCTGTTTGTCGAGTTCTAAATCATCAATTTATGGAACCTGGTAGTCGAAACGACACCTCTCCTGAAACCCCGCTTTACCGCGCTGCTGAGATTGCAGGCACTTTCATCGCCGTGTTGACGCTGGTTGTTCCTGTGGCAGCGATCGCCTATTTTTCAACCCCGATTCCGCCATCGTCGCTGCCGACTCGAACCATCCAAGCACCGACGGTCACCGTACCGACAGTTACCGAGTCATCCATTTGGAATCGCCACCATCCCCTACAGCCCAAATAATGACCCAAATAATGACAGGACTTACGCTCTTGCAATAAGTTTGCTGGGTTTTGGGCGATTTCTCGCGGGCGCAGCCCGCGAGAAATCATCGAGCTGCATAAGTCCTAAATGAAGCACTTGTAAAGCACTCGTCAGGCGCAGAGGCTAGGGGCTGTCATCAATGGTCTACCTAGCATGTCTACTCAACATCTGGTTACTTGGAAGGTTCAGCCCCTAGCCTGATTTGTTTGGACGGGCGCGATACGGCTGATTCCTCAAGGCTTCTGAAGTTAACGTATCGGAATTAATGCCGCGCTCTAGGGCTTGCTGAGCCAGAGGGCTATGGGAAAGATCAGATACTCCAGGAAAAACAGCTTCCAGATGAACTGATAGAACTGGGCGATCGCCCTGCGGTCGTCTAGATTGACCTGTCGCTGTTGCCACCAGAGGGCCGCCAGCGCCAGTCCGTGCGTCGCTATCAGCCAGCCCGTAGAGGCGCGAGACAGAGCAGGTGCAGCCACAATGATGCCCCCATAGCAAGCGCTGATCAGTCCCAGCACGATGCGAAACACGGGGCGCTTGCCCAGACTGAGGGCAAAGGTGCGGATGTGGTAGCGGCGATCGCCCTCTAGGTCGGGAATGTCTTTGCAGAGGGCGATCGCCCCCGTGAAGCCCAGAATGAACAGCGTCAGTGCCCAAACTTCTGCCGGGATGCCGCTGGGCAGCCCCAGCACGCTGCTAAAGTGCAGAAACAGCCCCAGGTTTACAATTGCGCCGCGCACCGTGAAGATACACAGCGAGGCCCACACAGGAAACCGCTTCAGACGGATGGGCGGCAATGAGTAGGCTGTGCCAATCAGCAGGCTGAGTCCGACCGTCGCCAGCAGCCAGGGCCCACCCCCTGCCGCCAGCATCAACGCCAGCAGCCCACAAATTGCCACGATTGCCCAGCCCTGCTGCCGCGAAAACTCGCCCGATGCCAGCGGCAGGTGTGGCTTGTTGACCCGGTCAATATCCACATCCTCAAGCTGGTTTAGCCCGACGATGTAGACATTACCGCAGAGACAGGCGAAGAGGGCAATTCCTATAGGGATCGCTTCGCGAATCGCCACGGCTTCCCACGAGGCACTGAACGGTTGGGCAACCTGAGAGCGGGCGATCGCAAAAATTCCTGCCACGCTGAGCGTTGTCCCGATAATCGTATGGGGTCGAGAAAATTTCCAAAAAGCGTAGAGCGCAGTAGATGCAGTAGAAGCTGACTTAGGCGAACGATCATCCATTAGAAATTCACTAAGCGTGTATAGGTATAGCTGGTGCATGATCCGGTGCAACATCTGGTGCAACATCTGGTGCAACAGATCATGCAATCATGCAAAACATTGAACTCCCGCCTCCACCGTGCCGATCCTCGGTCAGCGGATCAGTGGAAATACGGGAAATCCTGCCAGGACTTAGGATAGTTCACCTGTTGGGCGATCGCACGTTCCCTGCCCAAAAGTCCCGTGGCCAGTCCGAAAAACTGACCCGCTTTTTCCCGACTTGCAAATTTGCTGCATAACCTGGGAATCAAGGGGTTAGGGTTCACAAAGACAGAGCCAAGTCAGGACTGACCCGCTCGAAGCCGCCGAGCCTAAATCCCTCAGCCCTCCTACTCTCAACTCGCGCTCTCACCGCCATCCATGTCTACCTACGCCCAGCACGCCGGCCAGCACCTCGCGCAACTGCTCCAGTCGCGCACCGTTCCTCAGCTTGAGCAAGCCCTCCAGCCCAAGCCCCAGGAGCCGCCGCCCCAGTTTCCTGGCGGGTCGCGGATTACGCCTGCTGCCGTCGATCGCCGCTGGAAGGCCCTGGGCGCAGCAGAGAATCTGCAAGCTGCCCTGCTCGATCCGCAAACAGCTGAGCAGATGCAGGCTTACCGCAACAACATTGAGAACTTCATCGGCACGGTCAAGGTTCCTGTCGGTATTGCCGGGCCGCTGCGGGTGAATGGCCTGTTTGCCCAGGGCGATTACTACGTGCCCCTGGCAACGACGGAAGCGGCGCTGGTTGCCTCCTATAGCCGGGGGGCACACCTGCTAACGGCGGCAGGCGGCTGCACTACACTGCTGCTCAATGAGGGTCTGGGTCGCGCTCCGGGCTTTGCCTTTGCCAATTTGGTCGATGCAGGCAAGTTTGTCATGTGGGCGATCGCCCAGCAAGACACCTTCCGCCAAGTCGCCGAAGCCACCACGCGCCACGGCAAGCTGATCGACCTGCGGGTAACCGTCGAGGGCAACCACGTCTACCTCGACTTCCAGTTCACCACGGGCGATGCCTCCGGGCAAAACATGGTCACCATCGCCACCCAGGCCATTTGTGACTACATTCAGCAGCACGCGCCAATCCAGCCGCAGTATGCCTTCGTAGAAGCCAACCTGTCGGGCGACAAGAAAGCCAGCGCCCAGTCGTTTCTGTCGGTGCGCGGCAAGAAAGTCACCGCTGAGGCCACACTGCCCGCCGATCTGGTCGCAAAATGCCTGCACGCCACGCCCGCCCAAATGGTGGACTATTGGCGGATGTCGGCCCTGGCAGGCACGCTGACGGGCACTATCGGCGTGCAGGGGCACTACGCCAACGGCCTCGCCGCCCTCTATCTCGCCTGCGGCCAGGATGTCGCCTGCGTCGCCGAGTCTGCTGTGGGTGTCACCCGGTTTGAAGTCACACCCGATGGTTCCCTCTATGCCGCTGTGACCCTGCCGAATCTCGTGGTGGGCACGGTCGGCGGCGGCACGGGCCTGCCTAGCCAGCAGGCGTGTCTAACCCTGCTAGGACTGGCTGGTAGTGGTCACGCCCGCGCCTTTGCCGAAGTTTGCGCCGGACTGCTGCTGGCGGGCGAACTTTCGATCATCGGCGCGCTGACCTCCGGTGAGTTTACCCGCGCCCATGAGCGGCGGGCCCGACGAAAGGGGAGCGGAGAGGGAGAGCGAGCATGAAGGGATGGGGTGGTTTTTACTTTCTTCGCTCCTCCGCCAACACCCAACCCTCACTCTCCCCAGACATGCACTACCAACTCCCGCGTATGACTGTGGCGGCGGTGTTCCCAGATGTAGATGCTCTGCCAGGTTCCCAACAAGAGCCGACCGTTACCTACAGGGATTTGTTCGGAGGTATGGGTTAGCACGGTGCGGATGTGGGCGGGCATGTCGTCCGGCCCTTCGGCGCTGTGAATGTATTGATAGCCTTCGGGAACCAGTTTTGACAGAAAGGTTTCTAGATCCCGCAACACGTCTGGATCAGCATTTTCCTGAATGATTAGGCTGGCAGAAGTGTGGCGCAGGAACAGATTGCATAGTCCGGTGCGAATGCCCGACTCGGCGACGACCTGCGCCACCTGAGCCGTGACTTTTTGCAGCGTTTTGCCTTGGGTGGAGATGCGGAGAATTTGCTGGTGCTGCATGGTCGAGGCGGAGTTCTGTGGAGGCGGATTTATGTTGAGACGGATTTATGTTGAGACGGATTTATGTTAAGGCGGATTTATGCTGAGACGGATTTATGTTAAGGCGGATTTATGTTGAGGCGGAGTTAGGAATCAGGAATCGGCGTGGAATTTGCGAGATTGCCAGACGTAGAGCCGCCAGATCAGCCGACACAGGGCGTAGAAGGCAACAGTGAGCAAGACCACACCCAGCGCCAGGAAGACGAATTGCAGCAGGGCACTGAGAAAGACGGCGGCGACAAGGGCGATCGCCATCAGGTTCACCACCCAGTCGAACGGGGTGCGGCGATGGGGGGCGATCGCCTCTGGGCAAAACGGCTGGGGATACAGCACCTCCGACTCAGCAGACAGGTCTGAGCAGGGCAGCGGCTTGGCGAAGGTGGACTGGACGACGTTCATGAATCGTCAAAAATTCGTCAGAAGCAACGCGAACCATTTTGACCCAAAGTGGAAAGATTGAGCAGTGTTTGCAGTGACACAAATTTTGCGGTGCCATAAAGAGTGACACAAGTGCCATAAAGAGTGACACAAGTAATGACACAAATTAGGACTGAACGGGACTGATATTCATCGCTGGGCTGGCGGCTTACGAACTTGCAGAATGTGGGCATCGAGTTAAGGCAGTGCTAGAGGCGAGCGATCGCGTCGGCCAGCGAATCTACACTTACAGATTCAACAACAGTACGCACAGGGAACTGGGCGCAATGCGGGTGGGGCAGCCTGACCGAAGCAGAACAACTCGACCTTATTTATGGGTAAAATCAGCACTGATCTGCGGCGCTACTCTGCGGCGCTACTACGATTTACGATTCGCTGGCGCTGGGCGAATTGTGTAGCCGCCGCGCTAGCCTAGAAACGCAGCAGGCGATCGCCGCCTAAACTTGCCTAGGCCCCTTCTGGGATCGATCGTTCACCGTTTTCCTGCGGGAGGAACTAGTAAACACTGCCGCCCATTAGACGATGATCGAGGGCGACATGGTTCTCTTCTAGAGCCGATTTTAGAGAATTTTGGGAATCGACCTTACGCGCTGATTGGAGCATGGCATTGAATCGGGACGAGGGCGATTGCCCGATGATGCGTCGCTGTTTGGAGCTAGCCCAGCGGGCCCGTGGCCAGACGGCTCCAAACCCGATGGTGGGCGCGGTGGTGGTCAAAGACGGGCAAATCGTGGGCGAAGGCTTTCACCCGCAGGCGGGGCAGCCCCACGCCGAAGTATTCGCGCTGCGAGAAGCGGGCGATCGCGCTGCGGGTGCAACGGTTTACGTCAACCTGGAGCCGTGTAGCCACTTTGGCCGCACGCCGCCCTGTGCCGATGCGCTGATTGCGGCGGGAGTGGCGCGGGTGGTGGTGGGCATGGTCGATCCCAATCCGCAGGTGGCGGGGCGCGGGCTAGAAAAGCTGCGGGCTGCGGGCATTGCCGTCACGGTGGGCGTAGAGGAAGCGGCTTGTCAGGCGCTCAACGAACCCTTTGTCTACCGCATGACGCACCAAAAGCCCCTGGGCATTTTGAAATATGCCATGACGCTGGATGGCAAAATCGCCACGACGACGGGCCATAGCGCGTGGGTCACATCGCCCGCCTCGCGCCAGTTGGTTCACGACCTGCGGGCCGGATGCGATGCCGTGGTCGTAGGCGGCAACACGGTGCGCCGCGACAACCCGCTGCTGACCAGCCACGGACAGGGCCACAATCCGCTGCGGGTGGTGATGAGCCGCCATCTCGATTTGCCCGCCGACGCAAAGCTCTGGCAGACCGACGAAACGCCCACCGTCGTTTTCACCGAAACGGGCGCAAATCCCGACGTTCAGCAGCACTTGCAAAAACTTGGCGTGGAGGTGGTAGAGCAAGCGGAGTTAACGCCCGCAGCGGTCATGGCAAATCTCTACACGCGCGGCGCAATGGCTGTGCTGTGGGAATGCGGCGGCACGCTGGCGGCAAGGGCGATCGCCGATGGGTCTATCCAAAAAGTCCTCGCCTTTATCGCACCCAAAATCATTGGTGGCGCAGCGGCTCCGTCTCCCGTCGGCGATCTGGGTTTGACCCTGATGACCGAGGCGATCGCCCTGGAGCGCGTCCAGTGGCGGGCGATCGGGCCAGACCTGCTGATCGAGGGCTATTTGCAGCGTTAACGGTCAGCGTCATGCTCTCCGGATTCCGGCTCAAGCTGCCCGGTTTCTGAAATCCACTCCCTGAAGCCCTGCACCCGTTCTCGAATCGCTGAATACAGCCAGTCGTCGTATTGCGGATACACGGGCAAGCGGGGTACGAGTCGCCAGCCTCCGGGCCGAATCTGTGCGGCTAATGCATCGGCTTGCGGATGGGCGTAGTCAGGATTCACTTCATCAATGGGGCTGATGCCGCCGAGGTCGGTGGCTCCGGCGGCGAGGCAGTCCAGCAGGGTTTGGGGCGACACAAGATTGGGGGGAATTTGGAGGGCGATGTCAGCAGGGAGGATCTGGCGGGCGATCGCCACGGTCTCTGTCAACCGTTCCGGCGCAAAGGGTTCGCCGATTTCGGTCTGCGAGGAACCGGGGCTGTGGGGCTGCAAGATCACCTCCTGAATATGCCCATAGCGGCGATGGAGGCGGGCGATCGCCGTCAACGTGTCTACCCAGTCGGCCGCCGTTTCGCCAATCCCCAGCAGCAGCCCCGTGGTAAAGGGAATCCGCAGTTCTCCCGCCCACTCAAGCTGTTGCAAGCGGACTTCTGGCTGCTTGCTGGGTGCATGGCGATGGACGGTCTGCATCAGGGCGGGCGTGACCTGCTCCAGCATTAGCCCCATCGAGGCGTTCACCCGCTTCAACTGCGCCAGTTCCTCATAGCTCAGCGGGCCAGCGTTGGTGTGCGGCAAAAAGCCCAGCCGCAGCGCCAGGTCGCACAGGTCATAAATTCGCCGAAACCAGGCAGTCCGGCGATGACTTTTGGGATGCACCTCGCCGCTCAGCACCAGCGCTTCGATGACGGAGCCACTGGGGAGCGATCGCAGCCTGAATTCTGCCTGTTCCAGCGACAGCCACCGATCGGTTCCCGGCTCGGCGCGAAAGTTGCAGTAGGTGCAGCGATTAAAGCATTCGTAGGTCGGAACGAGCGTGTAGGACGGGCTATAGGTGACGCGGCGCATTTGGACGGACGCTGGCAGGGAGGTTGATCCAGATGAAGTTTGCAATACTGTGGACATGACCCATCGTGCGGCAGTGTCAGCGTTAAGTGTCAGCGTTAGAGGATGTTTGAAAAGTCCTACTGTTTGTAACAAAGCGTGCAAGATCCCCCTAAATCCCCCTGAAACAAGATCCCCCTAAATCCCTCTTAAAAAGGGGGACTTTAAGGCGGCTTCCCCCCTTTTTAAGGGGGGCGAGGGGGGATCTCTGAGTGCTTAACATTACAGGCGATACCTTTTCAAACACCCTCTTAAGTGTCAGCGTTAACAGCATTATTAATTTCAGCATTAACCGAATCTGCTCCTGTCCTAATCCTCCCATTGCCCTGATATAAACCCTTTTCCCACAATGCACCCCCTGCTCACGGGCCCACTCACCCTCGAAAGCGTCACCGTTCGCATCGCCGACCTGCCGCCCTCCTGCGACGGGCTACGAATTGCCCAGCTTTCCGACTTTCACTACGACGGGCTGGGCCTGTCGGATGAATTGCTAGAAGAGGCGATCGCCCTTGTGAACCGCCTCCAGCCAGACCTAGTGGCGCTGACGGGCGATTTTGTCACCCACGACCCCAGCCCCATCGAGCCGCTATCCAAACATCTCAAGGTGCTGCACAGCCGACTAGGACGCTTTGCGGTGCTGGGAAATCACGATTCCTATCGGCTCGGCGCGGCGGATTATATTACTCGCACGCTCACTGCGGCCGGCATCGAGGTGCTGCGAAACCAGATTGCCTATCCGCTGGGGGATGCCCTGCCGCTGGTGGGGCTGGCGGATTTTTGGTCGAAGGCGTTTTCACCCAAGGTGCTGGAATCGCTGCCGTCCGACAGGCCGCGCCTGGTGCTGTCGCACAATCCCGACAGTGCAGCAGAGTTGGCCAACTATCGCGTAGACTTGCAGCTTTCGGGCCACACCCACGGCGGGCAGATCGTGATTCCTGGCGTGCAATCGCCCCAGCAGTTGTATTTTGACCTCTGCGCCAAGCTGCCCTGCGCTGTTCGCCGCTGGCTGCCCTTTGGCAATAGCGCCTGTGCCCGCGTCGTCCGCCATTGGGCCTGGGCCCAGGGATTGCATTCGGTCGGACGCAATCAGCTTTATGTGAATCGAGGTCTGGGCACTTACTTACCCGGTCGCTTTCTCTGCCCGCCAGAGGTGACGCTGCTCACCCTCCGCCCGTTTTGAGGAATGCTGAATCGAAGCAATCTGAAATCAAAACAAGACCACCAAAGCGCAAAGTGCTGCTCACGAGAGGCAACGGATGAGAGCAAGCTCCGAGATCCCTCACCCTACACCAAGCAGCACTCTGGGCGATCGCCTTAATCATGAAAACTGACATGTCAGCGAGATGTCAGCGAGAAGTCAGCGGGATTACAGTCCCAAATCTGCGAGGATATCCGTTGCGTGGGTTTCGGTCTTTACCGAATCGTACACCTTGGCAATCTTACCTTCACCGTCGATCACATAGGTCACGCGCTTGGAATAGCCGCCGCCGTCTACATCGTAGGCGCTGGTCAAGATGCCGTCCACGTCTGCCAGCAGCGGGAAGGGCAGGTTGAACTTTTGCGTAAAGGCCTGGTGCGAGGCTTCGTCATCGCGGCTCACGCCAAGCACCACGATATCTTTGCCCTGGTAGGCGCTATAGGAGTCACGGAAGCTGCACGCCTCCTTGGTGCAGCCGGGGGTGTCGTCCTTGGGGTAGAAATACAGCACGACGGTCTTGCCTGCATAGTCTGCCAGAGACACCGTGTTGCCGTTCGTATCTTTGACCGTGAAGCCGGGGGCGTGAGCGCCAACAGAAAGAGCCATACCAAAAATCCTTTAAGCGTACACTCCGTTACAGATTGTAAAGGTAAAGTGGCTTATCCAAACACACTGCCAAAAAACTCGATCGCCTCCTTCAGCGACGCAATGAAGGTGTCGATTTCTTCCTTGGTGTTGTAAAAGTAAAGGCTGGCGCGGGCAGTGGATTGGGCTTTGACCTCACGGTGCAGCGGCTGGGTGCAGTGGTGTCCGGCGCGGATGGCGATGCCTGCCTGGTCAAGAATGGTGGACAGGTCGTGGGGATGCACCGCGCCCGTAGTAAAGGCGGCCAGGGCAGCGTGGCCTTCACCACGGACATCGGGCTGGGGGCCGTAGGTGCGGACTTCGGGCAGTTCCGCCAGCCGCTGGAACAGGTAGGCGGTGAGGTCGGCTTCGTAGGCGTGAATTTTGTCCATGCCGATGGCGCTTAGGTAATCGACGGCCGCACCGAGGGCGATCGCCTCTGCAATGGCCGGCGTTCCCGCCTCAAATTTGTGGGGAATGTCAGCATAGGTGGCGTGGTCGAGGAACACATCGGCAATCATCTCGCCGCCCCCCAAAAACGGCGGCATTGCCCGCAGCACCTCCTTCTTGCCGTAGAGGAAACCAATGCCCGTAGGCGCACACATCTTGTGGCCCGAAGCCACCAGCCAGTCGCAATCCATCGCCTGCACGTCAATCGGCATGTGGGGAACGCTCTGGCAGGCATCGATCAGCACCTTCGCGCCGACCCGATGGGCAGCGGCGGTGATGTCCGTCACAGGGTTGATGCAGCCCAGCGTGTTAGACACATGCACCACCGACACTAGCCTGGTTTTGTCCGACAGCAGCGATTGGTAATGCTCGAAGTCAAACTCCTCCGTCTCCGTCAGCCGCACAAACTTCAGCACTGCCCCGGTCTTTTGCGCCACCAGTTGCCAGGGAATCAGGTTGCTGTGGTGTTCCATCACCGTCAGGATGATTTCGTCCCCCGGTTGCAGCGTGTTCATGCCCCAAGCGTAGGCAACGAGGTTGATGGCTTCGCTGGCATTGCGCGTGTAAATGATTTCTTCGCGTTGGGCGGCGTTCACAAACCGCTGCACCTTATCTCGCGCCCCCTCGTAGGCATCGGTGGCCAGCCCGCTGAGGGTATGCACGCCGCGATGCACGTTGGAGTTATAGCGTTTGTAATAGTCCTCCAGCGCATTCAGCACCGCCAGCGGCTTTTGCGACGTGGCGGCGTTGTCAAAGTAAACCAGCGGCTTCCCGTGAATGTCCTGTTGCAGGATGGGGAAGTCGGCGCGGACTTTGGTAGCAAGGGTGCGTTCTTGGGCGAGGGTCATGGCAGGGGTTTGGGATTAGGGGTCTGGAACTAGGAGTTTGGGCAAAAGAGGGGTGAGGAGGCAAGCGACTCCCGCAGCGAGGCAATGGGAATCTTCTCTAAAATTTCGTAGGCAAAGGCGTATATCAGCAACTGCTGGGCGCTGGCGGCATCAATACCCCGGCTTTGCAGGTAAAATACTTCGTCGGCCTCAAGCTGGCTAACGGTTGCGCCGTGGGTGCATTTTACGTTGTCGGCGACGATTTCAAGCTGGGGCTTGGTGTCAATCCGCGCTTTGGACGACAGCAGCAAGTTGCGGTTCAATTGTCCAGCATCGGTAAGCTGCGCGGCTTGCGGCACGAAGACTTTGCCGTTGAAGATGACATGAGCGCGATCGCCCACGATGTTTTTCTGCAACTGGCGCGTGGTGCAGTGGGGCTGGCGGAGGGCGATCGCGCTGTGCAGGTCGCTTTCCTGGTCGCCCGTGGCCACGGTCAGTCCGTTTAGCGTCACCTCGGCCTGGTCGCCCGTGGGATGCACCTCTAGGTGATGGCGCGACAGGGCTGCCCCCAGGCTGAGGGCATTGCAGGTGTATCGGGCGCTGCGCTTCAGGGAGACGGCGGTTTTGCCAATGTGAACCGCGGTTCGGCTGTCGCGCTGGAGGCGGGTGTGGTTCACCGAGGCGTTGTCGCCCAGCCAGATTTCGGTAACAGGGTTGACGAAGTAAGAATCGTCGGCTCCGTCGGCGATCGCCAGATAATCTTCCAGCAGCGTGATCGAGCTATTCGCCTCGGCGATCACCAGCACGCGGGGCTGGCTGAAGGTCGGCGGGTCTGCTGCGGTGGAGACAAACAACAGCCGAATCGGTTCTGCGGCTTCCACGTTCTTGGGCACAAACACAACCGCCACATCGCTCAAGCCAGCAGTGTTCAGCGTGGTAAATAGCTCCTCGGCGTTGGGCTGCTGCGCCAGGTAAGGCTGGAGTCGTTCTGTCCAAGCAGCATCCAGCCCTGCCAAGTTGGCCACCGTCACGCCCGATGGCAAGTCTCCCAGCGCCGACAGGCTCTCGGAATACACGCCGTTGACGAAGACTAGGCGGCGGCTGGCGGTTTCCGGCATGAAAAACGCTTCTAGGTCATCCAGCTGAACAACGGGGTTCGTCTCAGCCGTCGTCAGCTTCAGGCTAAGCAGCGCCGACAAGTCGTTGAACCGCCATTCCTCATCGCGGTTAGTCGGAAACTCCTGCTCCTGAAGCTGACCCAGAGCGCGATTCCGCAGTGGCTCTAGGGATGCAATCCGAGACGGAATCGCCTGCGCCAACTGCCGCAAGTGCTGAAGAAACTCGGCCCGCAGAGCAGCAGCCTGTGATATGGGTGTATTCACCTCTGGGGAAACTTGGACTGTCATCGTGCGATCGCCCCCTATGCCTTCACCGTCGCGTCTTCCAGCACCCACTCATAGCCGCGCTCCTCTAGCTCCAGCGCCAGTTCCTTCGTGCCGGTGCGGATAATTCGACCATTCGCCATCACATGCACATAGTCGGGCACGATGTAGTTCAGCAGGCGTTGATAGTGCGTAATCACCAGCATGGCGTTCTCAGCGTTCGCAAGCTGGTTTACGCCATCCGCCACCACCTTCAGCGCGTCAATGTCCAGTCCCGAATCCGTTTCGTCTAAAATCGCCAGCTTCGGCTCCAGCAGGGCCATTTGCAGGATTTCGTTGCGCTTCTTCTCGCCACCCGAAAAGCCCTCGTTCACGCTGCGGCTGAGAAAAGATGCGTCCATCTTTACTACGTCCAGCTTTTCGCGCACCAGTTCGTCGAAATCAAAGGCATCCAGTTCTTCTAGCCCCTGGTGCTTGCGCTTGGCGTTGTAGGCGACGCGCAAAAAGTCCAGATTGCTCACACCGGGAATCTCCAGCGGATACTGGAAAGCGAGGAAAATACCAGAGCGCGATCGCGCTTCAGGTTCCATCTCCAGCAAATTCTGCCCCAGGTAAATCACCTCGCCACCCGTTACTTCATAGTCCGGATGTCCAGCAACCACCTTAGAAAAGGTGCTTTTTCCAGAGCCATTCAGCCCCATAATGGCGTGAATTTCGCCCGCCCGAATTTCCAAATCCACACCCTTCAGAATCTCCGTGCCGTCCACCTCAGCCCTGAGATCCTTCACCGATAAAATCACATCGTTACTACCAATCATGGATTAGATTTCCTCTCTTACGCTGCGCTCTCCGTTATTGACTCAAAGCTATTGACTTAAAGCTATCGACTCAAAGTTATCAACTCAGATCTAATACTGATATCGACTATGGACTATTGATTCAGATATCGATTCAGAGTTGTCCAATTCGCTTCAGAACTTTGTAAGCATCATAAATTCCATTGACTCGGTTTCGGGTCGCAAACTGGTCAGACAACGCATACTGAGTCTGTTTTTCTTCAAGAGAATCTATACCGCCACGCCGGACAAGCTTCACAAACAAAAAAGCACCGCCTGTCGCAATCAATCCAAAGCACGACCTATCGGAATTGAGACTCGCCAGCATGTAGGTAAGAAGCTGCGCCAATCCTACCTCGGGCGCAAAAGAAAACTCTTTAGACTCGATGACCAGCGTCCAAAACTGTTCCTTCAGCAGTAAGACATCAATTTGTCCCTTCACGACTAAGCCGTCATCTTCTGCCGAAATCTCTACAGATTTCTCAGCCCGAATATGGAATGGGGGTAGATAAAAGCCAGCCAAAAAGAGCATGGGCCCAAGCACTGCCATCTGCACCGCTCTCTCCAAAAAGGGAGGACTTTCGAGCAGATTCAGACATCCTGCACGCAACCGATCTAGAAATTGCCGCTCAGATTCTGTGATTTCTGGTAAATCAACTCTCCATTCCCAGAAAAATGACTCATCCTCAACTAACGACAACCCAAAGTTGTGAGTCAGCGTTTGCAGGTCAGTTGCTCTAGCTTGGCGAGTTTGCACCATGACTCCATCAGGCTCCTAAACTACCCAACGCTGCCTTCGAGCTTTAGCGCCAAGAGGCGATCGGCCTCCACTGCAAATTCCATCGGCAGTTGGTTAAACACGTCCTTGCAGAAGCCGCTGATCATCATGGAGATGGCATCCTCAACGGAAATGCCGCGCTGCTGCAAGTAAAATAATTGGTCTTCGCCAATCTTGGACGTAGACGCTTCGTGTTCCACCCGTGCCGTGTTATTTTGCACTTGGATATAGGGGAAGGTGTTTGCGCCAGCAGTGTCGCCAATCAGCATCGAGTCACACTGGGAATAGTTGCGTGCGCCGTCTGCCTTGGGGCCAATCTTCACCAGCCCGCGATAGCTGTTCTTTGACTTGCCTGCGGAAATGCCCTTGGAAATAATCGTGCTGCGGGTGTTTTTGCCAACATGCACCATCTTGGTCCCCGTGTCGGCTTGCTGCATGTTGTTGGTCAGGGCAACGGAGTAGAACTCGCCCACGGAGTTATCGCCCACTAGCACGCAGCTTGGATATTTCCAGGTGATGGCAGACCCCGTTTCGACTTGCGTCCACGAGATCTTGGAATTCACGCCCTGACACAGGCCGCGCTTCGTCACAAAGTTATAGATGCCGCCCTTGCCGTTTTCGTCTCCGGCGTACCAGTTTTGCACGGTGGAATACTTGATTTCGGCATTGTCCAGTGCGACTAATTCCACCACAGCGGCATGGAGTTGGTTCGTATCGAACATCGGCGCGGTACAGCCTTCCAGATAGCTAACGTAGCTGCTTTCTTCTGCGACAATCAGCGTCCGCTCGAACTGTCCGGATTCACCATTGTTAATCCGGAAGTAGGTCGAAAGCTCCATCGGACAGTGAACGCCCTTGGGAATGTAGACGAACGATCCGTCGGAAAACACCGCTGAATTGAGCGCAGCAAAGTAATTGTCTGCAACCGGAACAACGCTGCCCAGATACTTCTGAATCAGATCCGGACACTCACGCATCGCTTCCGAGATAGAGCAGAAGATGACCCCCTCCTTCGCCAGCTTTTCGCGGAAGGTCGTGGCAACTGAAACGCTGTCGAAGATGGCATCCACCGCCACGTTGGACAGTCGCTTCTGCTCCGAAAGTGGAATGCCCAGCTTTTCAAAGGTTTCCAGCAGCGTCGGATCGACTTCTTCCAGGCTGTTGAGTTTTTTTGCCTGCTTGGGCGCGGAATAGTAGACGATGCTCTGATAGTCGATCGGCGGATATCCCACCGCAGCCCAGTTGGGTTCCTCCATTTTGAGCCACTGGCGATAGGCCTTGATGCGAAACTCCAGCATGAATTCTGGCTCGTTCTTTTTAGCAGAGATGAGCCGCACCACGTCTTCGCTTAGCCCACGCGGAATAGTGTCGGACTCAATCTCGGTGACAAAGCCGTATTTGTAGGGCTGATTTACAAGAGATTTGACAGAGGTAGACATTTTGAGGGTTAAGGGATTGGGGGTTTGGAGTTGAGGACTAGGCGCGAAGGGAAGGAATTGGGCACTGACTTAGATTCAGCTTGGAGGAGAGAACCAGTTGGAATAGGGAACCGCATAGGCCAAATGCATCTGTGATGAAATGCTTCTGCAATGGCTGCTCCGGTTCCCTAGACTTGACTTCTAATACTGGCTGGTAACTCCGCGGATTTCGTCGAGGCTAATTTCCTGCTTTTCGCCTGCAAAGTCGTTGTCGGGGGTGAGAAAGAGCATACAGTGACATTCTTTGCGTTCGCGCATGGGGACGCAGGGGCAGTTCCAATAGGCTGCGGCCGCTTCGGCTTCTTTATCTTCGTAGTGGCGGCAGGGGCAGAGGGGCGCGCCTAGGTCGTCTTTGTGCTTGGCGAGGCCTTCGATGACCACTGCCGTAACGCCTGGATCAACGCAAAAGTAGGTGCCAGTGCGCTTTGCGTAGCTTTCTGCGAAGCTCCGCATAAGTTCCAGATTCTTTTCCGAAGCCTGAGTTGGTTTTTCCATGAGTAGGGCGACAGCGCGAACGATTCATGCCTATAATTAAAACAACTTGAGAGTTGCTTTAATTCTATTGTAAGGGTACTTTAGCAACACTTCAGTTGTCAAAGTTAATTCTAAGGCGTTTTGACGCTTTTGAGGGACGATGACCGCAACTCAGCAACCGTCCACCAAGCAAGACATTCTGCATTACCTCGCTAAGCAGGGGCAGGTGAGCGCTCAGGCTTTGGCAGAGCATTTCGGAATCAGCCCCCAGGCGATACGCCGTCATCTAAAGGATTTGACGGATGAGGGTTTGGTGGAACACGAGGCTATGCAGGTAGGAATGGGTCGCCCCAACTATCTGTATAGGCTGAGTCGAGAGGGGCGCGATCGCCTGCCTGAGCGCTACGACGAGTTTGCCGTGTCCTTGCTGACGACTCTGGCGGAAACCGTCGGCCCCGACCAGATGGGGTCCATTCTTCGCAAGCAGTGGGAACAAAAAGCCCTGGAATATCGCAAGCAGGTCGGTGCGGGCACGCTGCAAGAGCGAGTCATGCGGCTGGTTGATCTGCGAAAAGCCGAAGGCTACATGGCCGAGTGGCACTTTGTTGAACCTGAAGACGGGGCAGAGCCGCAGTTCATTATTACGGAATATAACTGTGCTATTTCGCACATTGCTGAGTCGTTTCCTAGCGTGTGTGGTCATGAGCTAGAAATGTTTGAGATGGCGCTGGGAGACTGTCGCGTTCAGCGAACGCACTGGTTAGCCAATGGAGAACATCGCTGCGGCTACCTGATTCAGGCGCAGTAGCGCTCGGTTTCCGCAATGCATCTTTTCACAATGCATCTTTCCACAATGCATTGGTGATAATGCATCGGTGGTGATAATGCATCAATGGTTTTGATAGAGCAAACTGGCTGGGCGATCGCCCTTCTGCCTGTATGCCTCACGACGTGCTTTCCTGACTGTTGCAGGGTTGTTAAGCCTGACGCTTTGTGTAAAGAGTTGGGGCATAATGAACGAAACTCTTCCGAGGCAAAATCTCACTCGCCTTCGGTCTTGCCCAGGTCTGCATTGCCTACTCGTCTCCCCTCTTTCAACCACTCACCTTACTCATGATGCACTTTCGCTCGCTCAATGCCTCCTTGCTCCTGTCTGTGGCTTCTCTCCTGATCGGACTGGGAACACCAGCCTACGCCCAGAGCGCCACCCAACAAGGCAGGACGATGTATAACCCCATCCCTCTGCCTTCTAGCAACGAGGTGACGGACACCCTTTCGGACAAGGATATTCCGACTGGGTTTGGGGGCTTTGCCCGCGATTACGTTGTAACTTTTCAAAAGGGCGACCAAGTGGTGATGGATCTGCTCTCCGACGAATTCGATACCATCATTACGCTGATTGCGCCCGATGGCACCACCATTGGCGAAAATGATGACGGCCCCGATGGAACCACGAATTCGCTGCTGTTTATGCGGATTACTCAAGACGGCAATTACATTCTGCGGGTGCGTCCCTACGGCGGCCAGGGCAGTGGGCGGTTTACGCTAAAGGTGACTCGGCTACGCCCCATCTAGCCATGCTGGAGGTTAAAGACAGAGAAAATGGCGATCGCCCCTCAAAAGGGGTTGCCAAGATCTCTCAAAGTCTGTTAGCTTGATTAAGCGCTGAAGTTTTCCAAAGGCGTTTGGGTTGCTCCAAGCCTCTAGAAAGCTTTATCTGCCGGGATAGCTCAGTTGGTAGAGCAGAGGACTGAAAATCCTCGTGTCGGCGGTTCAAGTCCGCCTCCTGGCATTTTTTAGATTGCAAGTTTTTAGTTTCAAGAAACGGGTGCCTTTTGAGGGGCACCCGGCGCATCAGGAAGGTTTGATTACTGAAGTGGATTCTGTCCGCTGCTATTCTTGCGCCCACTCGAAGGCTTCGCGCTTGGCGTAGATATTGCGGACATGCTTTTTCACGGTGTCTACGGTGATGTGCAGATTGGCGGCGATCGCCTTATAGGTCCAGTTTAGATGGCGCAACAGCCAGACCTCTGCCTCACGTTCCGTCAGTCCATAGCGCTCTCGTTCGGCGATCGCCCGTTTGCGGGCAGACTGCATCCGGTCCTCGATCGTCACGCGCAGGCACGGCCGCTCTACTGATTCCAGCGAGATCCACTCCACCCGAACTCGCAAAGGATTGTTGTTGCTGGTGAGGATTTCGTCTTCTAGAATCACGGTCGTATCCTGGTGTAGCGCTCGGTTATTCACCAGCATTTGGCAAATGCGCCAGATCTGGTTAGGCAAGCGCATAGTTTTCAACCCATCAGACGATAACATTCGGCAAATTTCATGGGCTGAGCGATTGGCGTAGATGACCTCGCCGCGATCGCTCACAATCAGCACACCATCGATAAAGCTCTCGAAAATCGCTTGCAGTAAAAAGTTGCTGTTCATGGGGGCTTTCCAAAATACACTGCATTTGCCTCGGCGAATGAAAAAGTCAGTTTCCCTGATTCATAGGTTCCTGGCTGATTGCTCTGGCGGAGCTTTGGGGCAAAGCATAAACGTCAGAGTCATTCGTTGAGGTCGCAGCATTTTCTCGCTAGGTGAGCGCTATCTGAATCGCTCTACGTTTGGGCTTCGGAGTGCGATTGATGCATCCCACCGCTTCAAAAATGCTGTACCCCGATTGAAATCCACCGATCTTGTGTTCAGAAGTGGCACTGTGCCACTATCCAAACTGCTGCTCCGGATGGGGCGTGTGGATGATGGAAAATCATAGGTTGAGCGTTTAACTGAGCGCTTAACTAAGTTGCCACACGAGAGATTGGTTGCTGAAACAAACTGGAACTGTTCGGCGGTGTCGCGCACAGCACTGCGGATTGTACAGGTGCGATGGCACACCGCCGAAAACACCTTGCTCAGCGGTGCGCCATCGCGCCCCCTGAGAGAATCCTGAGGGCGATCGCAACGGCATCCAGGCAGACAATAGAGCAAGACGCAATCCGGACGCGAAATCATTCCAAATGCCGAGTTGATTGGGTAGAGCTATTGCAGTTATCGGCTCTGCTTCCAGGTTTTACGCAGTGATTTTTGGGGTTAGGCTGGGGTTAAGCTTCAGTGGGTGATTGGTCTGCAAAAGGGCGTAAAGCTCCAGATATGCCAGAGGCTTTTTACTCTTTCCTATCAGTGTTTCTGAGGGTCTACGAAAGGGGCGCATCCCAGTTGTGCAAGTTTGCCCTCATCCCCCAGCCCCTTCTCCCTTTTTGGGAGAAGGGGAGCCGAATTGTACGAAAGAAATTGCCAGAAGCCCCGCAGATGCATGACTGGCAATCCAAAATCCAAAATCGTTAGTGTCCCGATTTATTCGCCACCCTCACAATGACCAATCAAGAACAACCATGCTGTAAGGGTTTCAGCAGTTGCCAGATTGAGGTGGCGAAAAACTAAGGACACTAACCAAAATCTAAAATCCAAAATTGAGATCAGCCTGCTGCTTCCCAGGGTTCGATTTTGGCGCGGACGCTTTTCAGGTGTTTTTTCACGGTTTCCAGCGTGATGTAGCAGAGGTCGGCAATTTCCTGGCGGCTGTGGCCAGCGCGGTGCAGTTCCCAAATTTCTGTTTCGCGTCGGGTGAGACGAAAGCGACGGGCTTCGGCGCGGGCGGCTCGGCGGCGCAGGCTGTCCTGGTCTTCCAGAATCACCAGCAGATAAGGGCGATCGCCCTCAGCTAGGGTCATCCAGTGCGATCGCATCCGAATTTGCTGGCGCGGTTCCACGAAATATTCGCCATCTTGAACCGTGAGTTTGTCAACGTGGCCAGTCGTGACTAACTGGCACACTTGCCAGATATCAGTCGGTACTTGGAGGGGCGATCGCCGCTCAGACTGGGCCCGATGCCACAGCACCGTACAAATCTGTCGGGCGGCATCGTTTGCAACAATCAGCTCGGTTTCCGTTGCAATGAGAACACCGTCTAACAAGCTCTCAAAAAGCGAAATCGGGGGCGTAATGGGAGGCTTGGTGGGAGGCTTGGTGGGAGGCTTGGTGGGAAACATATTGGGGGTCATATTAGGGGGCATCATTTATGACTATCTGCCGAAAACTTTCAAATCACGGTGCTGGAAATAGCGCCAGACAGCACAACACCTCAACTTTCTGGGAAGCCCTTGATTGCAAATATGCAAGCAATTTTGAACCGACTGTCTGTGCTGTAGCGTTTAACAGGTGGCGCTGAATGGATGGATCTCAACTGCTAACAGATGAGACTCGAATTGAACGAAAACGACGAATTCAGGGGCTAGAGGCGATCGCATCGCAGGTCGTCAAATTGCACTCTACGCGCTACTCGATACGCGCTCTATAGGCTCTACAACCTACTGACCCAGTTGGCGCAAAGTCATCCGGGCGATCGCCCAGGTGAAACAGAGTCAGCATCGTACTACAGGGTATTACACTCTCACGATAGGCTATTCCGGATGCTCTGTCAATATCAATTCTTAGTATCAAGCTGGTGCAATGCCGCTGCAATGGGCGCGCTCCAGCTATTCTTCTTCTAGCAAAATCCGCACCCAGCGCGGCGGTTCCGGAATGGCGTTGCCCAGCCGCCCCAGCAAGAGCCAGGCCGCCAGGTGAATCGTGAACACATACACCAGATCGCTCAGCAAAAAGGCCCCCACCGTCAGCGCCTGCACCGCAGACAGATTAATCTGTCCCAGAGCCTCAACCCCCAACACGCCCCAGTCCACCAGCCGCGTCACCAGCCACTCCAGCAAATCGGCGATGCGCCGCGTCAAATAAACCCACAGGTCTTCGCCCACGAAGGCAGACGTTAGAGCGACTCGCGCAAACAGGCCTAGCGTCGCCAGCACTGCGCCAATGCTAATGGAAACCGGCCAACCTGCGCCCCGCCGCCACAAAAAGCCAAGCTGCACGCCCAGCAGTCCGTAGGGAATGATGAACAAGATGCTGAGAAATGGGCCCATTAGCACCGATAGCAGTAGCCCCGTCACCAGCAGCGACATCCAGGCGGCCCGCGCTCCCCAGCGCAAATACACCAGGGCGATCGGCAGCGGAAACACAATCCGCATCCAGGGCACAAGGCTGAGATAGTAGCTCACCAGCCACAGCAGCCCCGCCGTGCTAGACAAAAATGCCGTTTCCACCAGCTTAAGCGGAGCCGGAGCTACGTTTACCTGCACGGGCGAGGGATCAGAAGCGTCGGCGATCGCCCGTGCAGGTTCCTCGCCCATTGCCCGCAGTGCTGCGTCCCATTCGGCATCGCTGGACGAAGAGGGGCGATCAAAGGGTGAACGGGAGGGCGATCGCCCTGTTCCCTGCCACCCCTGGGCATCATCTTCTGCTGGCACGTCATCTTGCAAATGGCTCATCCCAGTTTCAAACCGCAGCTTTTCTACTATACTTGCCTGCCAGGTTTGTGACGTTCTTGCCACACTTGCTTCACATCGGTTCAAGCTGATACGTGATACTCACAAGCGTAGTATTCAAAAGCTTGGGATTCACAAGCACGTTATGAGCATGATGAGCCTTGTCCAGGCACTAATATACTTCGCACAGCAATTTCAGCCCTCACCCTTTTCTGGTGTGCCGAAGGCTTTTAAGCCCTCTCCCAGAGCGGGAGAGGGACTTCAACCCCATATCTAGCTCCCCTTATCCCCACTTGGGAGAAGGGGCTGGGGGATAAGGGCAGTAAGTTTGCTGTCTCAGGTATGTCAGTGCCCTTGTCCAGCCCTAGAACTCAGATGTCAAGATGCCAATCTAGTTGTTGTTGTCGTTTTGTAGCAATCCATCCAGCCCTTCCAAAATACCGATAACTGATCCCAGAGGATTCAGCACACGTCCCACCATCTGTAGAAAGCTCGTGTCCTGTCGCTTGGGGACGATGACGACATCCCCGTCTTGAATCTCGTTGGCATCGCTGAGATTACGGAGATCAATCACTCGTCGCTCGATAACCCCCTGCTCGTTCATGCGGATAAAGGCGACGCGGCTGAGACGGGCATCTTCTGTCGGGCCTCCGGCGATCGCCACAGCGCTAGACACCGAACTACCGGGCGGCACCTGCACTTCACCCGGCTTGGTCACTTCGCCCACCACGCGCACCCGCACCGTCGCAGGCGAGAAGCTAGAGCGGGCTAACAATCGACGATCCAAAATTTCGCCCTGACCCAGCGGGGGAATGTAAATGCTGTCGCCATCTTGAATCAACAGGTCGGCAGAGGCGTTGTCACTGCTGATCGCATCCCACAGGTTAATCGTGTAGGACTGATTGCCACCGTTGGGGCCAACGCGACGCAGATAGACTTGGCGAATATCGGCATTGCGCGTGATGCCACCTGCCGAGATCAGCGCGGCGCTGAGTGTGGGCGTGCCTTGCAGGTCTGTTCCTCGCACCGGCCCAGGACGCATCACTTCGCCAGCAACGTTGACCACGATCGGGCGCGGAGTTAGCACGGTCACTGTGGTTGCTGGATTGACCAAGATTGCCCGCAGCCGCTCGGTTAGGTCTTGCTTGAATTGCTCTGTAGTCTTACCCGCTGCCTGAATTGGCCCAATCAGCGGCAGGGTGATGGTGCCGTCTGGCAGGATCGAAGTAGTCAGGGTGTATTCGTCATACCCATAGACGGCAATGCTCAGTTCATCGCCCGTGCCGAGAATGTAGGCAGGTTGCAGCAGCGGAGAGGCAGCGCTGACGGCGGTTACATTCGACACATTCTGCCCGGTCACCGTTTGGGCGGGCGTAAGGCTGGGCGAGGCGATCAGGATCGCTGCCGAGGTGACAGCCGAGTAGCCGATGCGCTTGACAATTTTCCAGGTCAGCATGGGTTGATAGAGGATAAAAAGGACGAAAAAGCTGGCGATCGCCCCCAGCCCGCCAGGGTGCAGGAGATCCAGTTCGGCAATCCAGCAAGACTTTCAGTGGTATCTCTAGTATTGCGATCGCGCCCTTATGCTGGCTAGACCATTCAGTAAAGTTTCGGTGAGGGTTGACCGGAATTTTACGGGTTTCCAAGTCAAGATTACGTAAAGTCCTGAATTAGCTCCGTCTGGCTGAGCAATGCCTCCGCTGCTTCCGCATCGATCGCCTTGCTAAACAAAAATCCTTGACCGCATTCGCAGTTCATCTCTTTCAGGCGGGTCACCTGTTCGGGATCTTCCACCCCCTCAGCGGTAACATCCAGCCCGAGGCTATGGGCCAGGTTGATAATCGTGCGGACGATGGCAGCGCTGTCCTTATCGGTATGCATCTTGGTGATAAAGGAGCGGTCGATTTTCAGCGTGTTGATGGGAAAACGGTAGAGGTAGCTGAGGGAGGAATAGCCCGTGCCAAAGTCGTCGATAGCAAGCTGGATGCCGAGCGATCGCAGTTGATAGAGCATATCGATGACGGCTCGACCGTTTTCCATAATCGTGCCTTCCGTAATTTCCAGCTTCAGGCTGGAGGCATCTAGCCCCGTTTCGTAGAGGATGCCCTGGATTTGCTGGGTCAGGTCGGGCAGGGAAAACTGGCGGCTGGAGAGGTTGACGTTGATCGTCAGCGGCGGCAGGTCGGGAAACTGCATCTGCCAGCGGTTCATCTGGCGGCAGGCCTGGCGCAAAATCCACCAGCCTAGGGGGATAATCTGCCCGGTTTCCTCTGCCATTGGAATGAATTTTCCCGGCGACAAAAATCCCGTGCTGGGGTGATACCAGCGGATCAGTGCCTCGAAGCCCACAATGCGCCGAGTGTCGAGTTGCACCAGCGGCTGATAGTGCAAAAATAGCTCCGGTTCTGGGTTGTCTGCGCCGATCATGGCGTAGCGCTCTTCCTGGGCAATCGCCCGCCGCAGATCATTTTCTAGCTTGAGCCGGGCCAACATGCGGTTGTGCATGGCCGGGTCAAAGACTTGGTGGCGAGCCTTGCCGCTGGCCTTGGCGCGATGCAGCGCTGTGTCGGCATCTTGCAGCATATGCTCCGCCTGGGTATAGCGGGCAGAGCTAATGGCAATGCCGATACTGATGGTAATGTAAACCTCTTGGTCGCCAACGTTGAATGGCCGGGCCAAGATTTGCTGAAGCTGCTCGGCAGTGCGGGTGGCTTCGCGCTCGTCTTCAATGTTGGGCAGCAGGATAGCAAACTCATCCCCCGGCAGCCGAGACACCACAGCTTCGCTGGGCAAAAAACCCTTCAGGCGATGCGCCGTGGCAATCAAAAGCTGGTCGCCAACGCTGTTCCCCAGGCTGTTGTTGACCACCTGAAACCGATCCAGGTCAATCAGCAAGACAGCATGAAAACAGAGCGGATATTCCTGGGAAAAGGCGATCGCCTGCCGCAGTCGATCCAAGAAAAAGGCCCGGTTGGGCAGCCCAGTCAAGTCGTCGTAGTAGGCGTTGTGCCAAAGCTGGTCTTCGGCCTCTTTGCGCTGGGTGATGTCGCTTTGGGAGCCCGCCATCCGATAGGCTGTGCCGTCCCGATGCTTGATAGCCACACCCCGCGTCAGCATCCAGCGATAGCTGCCCTCGCGATGAATCATGCGATGCTCATGCTCGAAATGGGCCGTGTGCCCGTCGAGATGCTCTTGGAGGGCGGCCTTGAGCGAATCTAGGTCATCGGGATGCACCCGCTCGTACCATTCCTCAAGGCGATCGCCCACCTCCGACTCCTCCCAGCCCAGCATTTCCTTCCAGCGCGGGGAATAGTAAACCTGATTAGTCATCAGGTTCCAGTCCCACAGACCCTCGTTCGACCCCTGCACTGCCAGGGCATAGCGTTCCTCACTCTGGCGCAGCAGCAGGTTGGTTCGCGACTGTTCCCGCAGCGCCACCGCCGCCCCCGTCAGCGTCACCAGCAGCACAGGCATCGCTACCGGAATCCAATACTGGTAATGAAACAACAGCACCGACAGCCCCAGCCAGCCCAAACACAGCCCCAGCCACGCCATCAGCCGCCGCTCAAACGACCACCCCATCAGCCCAAAGCTCAGCACCGGCCCGCCCAAGAGCAGCAGCAGCAATCCCTGCCAGCCGTTGCCCAGCCGTCGCAGGTCATTCTGCTGAAGCAGGTTGCTAATCGCAGCCGCTTGCAGGTACATATCGCTGACCGGAACAGTCCGGTCAAACGGCGTTTGCAGCGAGTTCATGGGGGAGGTAGTAATGCCCACCAGCACAATCTTGTCTCGGAAAAACTGGAGCGGCACCTGCCCCCGCACCACATCTGCGTAGGAGTAGTGAGTCAATTCGCGGGCAGCGGCGGGCCAGTTGATCCAGAGTTCCTGGTTGGGATTTTCCACAACAATGCGCTCTCCCAGCGGGCGCAGGTGGAGATTGGCCGCCACGAGCGACAGCGCTGGCACCCCATAGCGTCGCAGGCGAATCTGGCGCACCAATCCATCCAGGTCTTCCCGCGAAAAGACGTGTCCGATATCAACTGCAACGGCTCGTAGGGGCAAAGAGGGCACGATCGCCGAGTCGGTATCAGTCCAGGACTGGCCCAACACAACTTTTCCAGATTCTCCCATCGCCGCCACCAGAGCCATGTCCTGGGGGTCATTTTCCGACAAGAGCGGGTTGAGGACGATGACGCTGGGTTGGGCGGGGCTAAGCTGGTTAATTAGGTCTGCGTAGCGATCGCGCGTCCAAACGGCTTGCCCAATGCTCCGCTGGCTTTCTTCATCAATTTCGACCACGACGATATCCCTGCTCCAGGGAATGGGCCCACGCAGCGAGAAGAGGGCGTTGTATCCCAAATGTTCTAGAGACTGCACTAGGCCCAGATGAATCAGCCCCAGCACCAGCAGTCCCGCTAATACTCCCGGCAAAATCCGATCCCAAACCGTCTTCACCAGCGGCAAGCGCTGAATCGCGAACGGCAGTTTTGCGGGCGGCTTTAACCAATGGAGCATGATAGGGGCGTGTATCCAGCGACTATAGGCATTCTTGGAAATTTCGTAGCAGCATTTTGGGGCGGTTTTTCTGGCGGCTTTTGGAAGTCGTTTTAGAAGTCGTTTCAGACAGCTTTTCCTTTGGTGAACGTTTGAGTTCTCAGTTCGAGACGTTGCCAAGAGGACGTTGCCAAGAGAATGTTACGCCAACTTTAACGCTTTACCTTTAACGCTTTACCGCCTGACGGCTAAGGCGAGATGCCCTGGCGCAAACTGCCTCGCTTCTGGAGAGTCGTTCGCCTGGGCCGAGCGTGTTCCAACACGACTCGAAAAGGGGTTAGGCTGCTGACATCGTGAGATGACATTGTGAAACGGGTGAAACAACGCAGTAGATTGCGCTGGGTGGCACCTGTCTAGCAACGAATTGGGCAAAATAGCCAGTTGAGTCAGCAGGGTTGCAGGCGAAGAAAAGTGGGTGAAAGGGGTGATGCAGGTAGACGACAGAGCAATTTGGCGAGATGTCCTCGTTGGGGGCAGGGTGGGGCGCTGCAAAGACCTTGAGGCATCGTTTCTTGGAGACATTGTTTCACAAACCAGAACCCCACTTCAGCGATCCGGCAGATCGCGCTGGACTGAAGATGTAGTCAGAATTACAGGGCAATCCCCGTGATAACCATAGCATCAACCGCAAAGGGGAGAGCCGCATCTCCAGCAGTGACACTTTGGGCGATCGCCCTGAGCTGCACCCCTGGCCACATCCTTTGCAGACTCCAGTCACCTGCTGGTTTTAGACTTGTCCCTACGTTGGTCAGGACTCGTCTATCCAGCCGTTTTAACGCTAGCCCCGCGCCAGCAACCCCTGTGCCTTTACCTGTGCCTTTACCTAAGTGGGTCATCATACTGCATGGTCGTGAACTTTCCCTGAAGGCTTTCACCCTGTCTTTACCCTCCTAGTGCTCATCCTTCTGGTGCAAGCCAGCAGGGTTCTAAAGCCTGCACGCAGCACGGTATCTTGTCGGGAATGGCAGAATTGGGAAATAGGATGGAGTGCAACGCTTGAACGGGACTGTTGATGACGCACTTTGATTACGCACTTTAGGTCACGCACTTTGGTCACGCAATTATGATTTCGCCGTTCGATTTAAGCCATTGCGCTGAACAATTTCAGCCTTAATGAGGGGCGATCGCGCTGGTGATAGAAGCCGCCTTGGGGCCGTGATGCTAGAGGGAGCCATTCCAGAGGGAGCCATTCCAGAGGGAGCAATATTGGATGATTGTCCGTCTGACTGCTCGTCTGGTCTTTGGGTAGGCAAACCCCTGCTCGTTCAATAGCAGCACCCCGATCAATGCTCACCCGGCTCTGGTGATCCCTGTTTCCTGAATTGCTGAGAAAGCCTGTCCAGATCCGGTTGAAGTTGGGCAAATCCACAATTTCTCCGAAACACTGGAACCGTTCGATGAAATAGCCGATACAATTGTTTCCCATCCTAGACCTACCCTACGTTCCCAGGCAAAACCCGTGGATGTTTCTTCTGCCCCATTTCAGCTCGATTTAAATCAAGTATTCCCATTTGAGCTGGATGCCTTTCAACGGGAGGCGATCGCCGCCCTAGATGCCGGAAAATCTGTGGTGGTCTGTGCGCCGACGGGTTCGGGCAAAACGCTGATCGGGGAATACGCCATTATTCGAGCGCTGAAGCAGAACGAAGAACTAGCCGCTCAAGGCGGCAGACTGTGCCCCCGGCGCGTGTTCTACACCACCCCGCTCAAAGCCCTGTCAAACCAGAAATTGCGCGATTTCCGCGATCGCTTTGGGGAGCAAAATATTGGCTTGCTCACGGGCGATGTATCGATCAACCGCGACGCGCCAATTCTGGTGATGACAACCGAAATCTTTCGCAACATGCTCTACGGCACGCCCATCGGTGAAGTAGGCACATCGCTGGAGGGTGTAGATGCGGTCGTGCTGGACGAGTGCCACTACATGAACGATCGCCAGCGGGGCACGGTCTGGGAAGAATCCATCATCTATTGCCCCAGAGAGGTGCAGTTGGTGGCGCTATCTGCCACCGTCGCCAACAGCGACCAACTCACCGACTGGATCGACCGGGTTCACGGCCCCACCACGCTGATCTACTCGGACTTTCGCCCTGTGCCCCTAGAGTTTTACTTTGGGTCGCCCAAGGGTCTGTTTCCCCTGCTCAATGAAGAAAAAACCGCCGTCAACCCTCGCTTCAAGAAAAAACGCGGCAAACAGCCCAGGGTACGGCAAGAGCCAACCAAAATTTCTTTTTTGGTTAGCCAGCTTCAGCAGCGCGATATGCTACCAGCCATTTACTTCATCTTTAGCCGCCGGGGCTGCGACCAGGCAGTGCAGGAAATCGAAACCCTGTCGCTGGTGAATGAGGCTGAACAAGCTCAGCTAAAAACCTTCATCGACCTGTTTCTGGAGCGCAACCCAGAGGCCGTCCGCGCCAGCCAGATCGAGCCGCTGTATCGAGGCATCGCGGCACACCACGCAGGCATTCTCCCGGCTTGGAAGGTGCTCGTGGAGGAACTGTTTCAGCGGGGGCTGATCAAGGTTGTGTTTGCGACCGAAACGCTGGCTGCCGGAATCAACATGCCTGCCCGCACCACAGTCATTTCCAGCTTGTCAAAGCGGACGGATCGGGGGCATCGCCTGCTAACGGCCTCAGAATTTTTGCAGATGGCGGGGCGGGCCGGGCGGCGCGGCATGGACGACCGGGGCTATGTGGTGACGGTGCAAACGCCGTTTGAAGGAGCTACGGAGGCGGCGTATCTGGCGACGCAGGGCGCAGATCCACTGGTGAGCCAGTTTACCCCCAGCTACGGCATGGTGCTGAATCTGCTGCAAACGCACTCGGAGGAGGAGGCGCGGGATCTGATCGAGCGCAGCTTTGGGCAGTATCTATCTACGCTGTATCTGCGGCCGCAGCAATTGGCAATCGCCGATTTAGAAGCCGAGGTCGAGCAGCAGCAGGCCCAGATCGCCCATGTCGATGCCGAAATTCTCAACAGCTACGAAAAGCTGCACGACCGGATCAAAGAAGAGCGCCGCATTTTGAAATATCTCCAGCAGCAGGCGCAAGAGTTGCAAGTGAAGGACATGCACGCGGCGCTGCCGTTTGCGATCGCCGGAAGTATTCTCTCACTCAAAGGGAAATACGTACCCGTTGCCAAGCCCTTGCCTGCGGTGCTGGTGGCTAAGGCACAGGGGGGTGGGCAGTTGCCCTATTTTGTTTGCCTGGGGCAAGACAACCGCTGGCGCGTGGTGACGGCGAACGACGTGGTGGGCCTTCATGCCGAACTGCCCCGCATGGCGCAGGTGGATCATTTAACCGTGCCGCCAGAATTGCCGCCAAAGCCTGGTCAGGTTCGCTCTGGCTCAGAAGAATCGGCGGCGATCGCCCAGCAGATTCCCCCCATCCCCGCCCCGACCGAGCAGGCTCCCGAAGTGGTCGAGCAGCAGGCAAAGGTGCGGGAGCTAGACCTAGAGCTACAGCGACACCCGGCGCGTCAGTTTGGCAATCCGGGACACATTTTGAAGCGGCGCAAGCAGGTCGAGCGGCTGCTGGAGGAACTGGGCGATCGCCGCGCCAAGCTAGAGCGCCACACCCACCGCTACTGGCAGGAATTTGTCAACCTGATGGAAATCTTGCGGCGGTTTGGCTGTCTGGATGGCGTGGTGCCAACGGAATTGGGACAAATTGCCGCCGCCATCCGGGGCGATAATGAACTGTGGCTGGGGCTGGCGATGGCATCGGGTGAACTAGACGACCTCGATCCCCATGAACTGGTGACCGTCTGCGCGGCGCTGACGACGGAGGTGTCTCGCCCTGATGTGTGGACAAGCTATCAGGTGTCTGCCAGGGTAGAGTCGGCGCTGGAAGGACTCCGCAGCACGCGCCGCCAGTTGTTCAAGCTCCAGCACCAGTATCAGGTGGCGCTGCCTGTGTGGATGGAATATGACTTTATTCCGCTGGTGGAGCAGTGGGCGCTGGGGGTGGAATGGCCGGAACTGTGCGCCAATACTAGCCTGGATGAGGGCGATATCGTCCGCGTGCTGCGGCGGACGCTGGATTTTATGTCGCAACTTCCCCATGTGCCGTACCTGCCGTCTAGCTTGCGGGATAATGCTCGACGGGCGATCGCCCTGATTGATCGCTTCCCGGTGAATGAGGGAATTGAGTAAAGGCGCTAGCTTCTGATTCCTGCTGTATGAGAAGTTTTGGCTTCGAGCCAACAGCCTTGGGGGATATCCCCCAAACCCCCTTTTGCAGGGGACGAAGCGTCCCCCAAGTCTGTTGGTTTGGACGAGGCAATGTTTCCCCAGGACTGTTGGCTCAGACATAGCTAATGCGAACTGTTACCATCGGTGAATTTTTTTAACTGGAGATCCTCCGTAGATTATGGTCAGGTTAATCTGAAGCTAATGCAGTTGGGATCAGTCATTCTCTACTCATTTAATCTCAAATTAAGCTCAACTCAGATCAGGTCATATCTGGTCGTATCTCTGGTCATATCTAAGGATTCCTGCCTTAATCCACCTGCGAAATACCAGCAAAGTCTTTGGAGTCGGTTCAGTTGACATGGGGCGATCGCCCTCATGCTTCTCTACACAAGCATGAGTCGTTTTATACCGCTTCTTAATACATGAAGTGCCGTTTGAAAAACCTGTGGGAACGGTTGATTCTTGATCATCTCTGATTCAAATCATCGAGATTCAAATCATCGAGAGATTGATCAAGACTAGAGCGCTTCAGATGACCGAGTAAAACGCCCGGCCCGTCGTTTCAAACCTTCTTAACCGCATCGGCAGAAATCCTCTGGTTTCAACTGCTTGAACCCGACCAGGGTGAGTCATCAAGCTGAAATATCAGGAGGAATTTTCTATGTCTGAAACTGTTAGCACAAATGCAGAAAGCCGTACTAGAACCGTGGCGATCGTGGGGCCCTATCTCAGCGGCAAAACGACGCTTCTGGAAAGCTTGCTGTTTGTCACTGGAGCCATTTCCCGCAAGGGCAGCGTGAATGATAAAAACACGGTCGGGGATGCATCACCCGAAGCCCGCGATCGCCAGATGACCGTTGAAATTAATGCCGCCAGCACTCAGCAGGGCGGCATTTTGTTTACCTTTCTCGATAGCCCTGGCTCGGTGGAATTTGCTCAGGAAACCTGCAACGCGCTGATGGGCGTAGATGCCGCCGTGGTAGTCTGCGAGCCAGATCAGGCGCGAGTGCTGACGCTGGCTCCGCTGTTCCAATTCCTCGACGACTGGGAAATCCCCCACCTAGTCTTTATCAACAAGATGGATCGAGCCAACGACAGCTTTGCCGACATCCTGAACGCGCTGAAGCAGGTGTCGAGCCGACCTTTGGTGCTGCATCAATATCCCATCGGTCAGGGCGAAACCTTGCAGGGCTTTATCGACTTGGTGACGGAGCAGGCGTATCACTATCATCCGGGTGCGCCCGCCGATCCGGTGCCGCTGCCGGAGGCACTACGTGAAGCTGAACACGCCGCCCGTGTTGAAATGCTAGAAACGCTGGCTGATTTTGACGATCACCTGCTGGAGGAACTGCTGGAAGAAATTGAGCCGCCAGAAGAGGAAATTATCACCGATTTGAAAATGGAACTGGGCGCAGACCTGATTGTGCCCGTGTTCATCGGCGTGGCCGAGAAAGATTTTGGCGTGCGGCCGCTGCTGGCAGCGCTGTTGCGGGAGTGTCCTGAACCCAGCGTCATGGCAGAACATCGCGGCATCCCTGCGGGCAACGAGCCGCTGGCCCAGGTGCTAAAGACCTACTACACGCCCCAGGGCGGCAAGCTGTCGCTGGTGCGCGTCTGGCGCGGAATGCTGACGGACGGCATGACCCTGAACGGCGTGCGGATGGGCGGCATGTATCGCCTGATGGGGCAGCAGCAGCAGAGCGTGCAGCGGGCCTATGCGGGCTGCGTGGTGGCGCTGGCGCGGATGGAAGGGGTGAAAACGGGTGATACGCTGAGCGCTAATGGGGTCGCGGTCGATGCATTGCCCAAGGCAGAGGCGATCGCCCCGGTGTATGCCCTCGCCCTCACCGCCGAAAACCGCAACGACGAAGTGAAGCTGAGCAGCGCCCTGACGAAACTGCTGGAAGAAGACCCATCGCTCTATTGGGAGCAGCACGGCGACACGCGGGAAGTGATCCTCTGGGGCCAAGGCGACATTCACCTGAAGGTGGCGCTTGATCGCCTGCGCCGCAAATACAGCCTGCCCATGAGTACGCACCTGCCGCAAATTCCCTACAAGGAAACGATCCGCCGCCCCGGTAAGAATGTCCACGGACGCTACAAACACCAGACCGGTGGACACGGTCAGTTTGGCGATGTGTATATCGACATCCAGCCGCTGGCGCGGGGTGAGGGCTTCCAGTTTAGCGAAACAATTGTGGGCGGCGTAGTGCCCCGGCAGTACATCCCCGGCGTGGAAATTGGCGTGCGGGAATACCTCGCCCACGGGCCGCTGGGCTTCCCGGTGGTGGATGTGGCAGTGACGCTGACGAACGGCTCTTACCACAGCGTCGATAGCTCAGAGCAGGCATTTAAGCAGGCGGCGCGGTTGGCCATGCAGGAGGGACTGCCCAAATGCGAACCGCAGTTGCTAGAGCCGATTTTGGCGATCGCCATTTCCATTCCCAGCGAGTTCACTTCCAAGGTGCTGCGGCTGGTGAGCGGGCGGCGCGGTCAAGTACTGGGCTACGATGCCAAGAGCAACTGGCGCGGCTGGGATGAGGTGTCGGCTTACCTGCCCCAGGCGGAAATGCATGATCTAATTGTCGAATTGCGATCGCTCACAATGGGGGTCGGCTTCTTCCGCTGGCAGTTCGACCACCTGCAAGAAGTGCCCGATAAAGTTGCTGAGCGCGTCCTTGCCCGCAGCAATGGTGGCTAAGACTTCGGTCGAACCAGTACTTTAGATCCCCCCAAATCCCCCTTGGCAAGGGGGACTTTTTTGTGGCTTACTGCACCACGAAATTTACCAGCTTGCCCGGTACGACAACCACTTTTTTGATGGTCTTGCCCTCGATATAGCGCTGGGCCAGTTCGGACTCTGTGGCCAGTTGTTCTAGCGTTTGGGCATCGGCTCCCGCAGGCACCTGAATGGTGCCCCGCGTCTTGCCCATAATCTGAATCACCAGCGGAATCTCATCCACCACCAGCGCTTCTGGATCGGCCACAGGCCAGGCGTGATGATGCACTGAGTCGGCATGTCCCAGCAGGTGCCACAGTTCCTCAGCAATGTGTGGCGCAAAGGGAGCCAGCAGCGCCAGCAGCGTTTCAATTCCTTCGGCGTAAACTGGAGACTCCTTGCAGGGAGCATCATTCAGCGCATTGCTCAGCTTCATTAGCTCCGACACTGCCGTATTAAACTGATAGTCGCCCTCTAGGTCTTCGGTGATTTCCTTAATTGCTGTATGAATCGCCCGCCGCAGATCCTTTTCGGGCTTGGTCAGTTCGCCAGAACCTTGCGGCTTCGCCCCTGATGCCTGGAATTCCGTAACCAAGCGCCAGACCCGGTTCAAAAAGCGGAACTGCCCCTCTACATCGGCATCGTCCCATTCCAGATCCTTCTCTGGCGGTGCTTTGAACAAAATGAACATGCGGGCGGTGTCTGCGCCGTATTTCTCCAGCACGTCCTTCGGGTCGATGCCGTTGTATTTCGACTTCGACATTTTCTCGAAGACGACCTCCAGCCTGTCGCCCGTGGCAGGATCGCGGGGATCAGACAGGTCGGCAATATCCGCCGGAGCGATGTATTTGCCCGTCACCGGGTTCTTGTAGGCGGCCGCCTGCACCATACCCTGGGTCAGCAGGCGCTTGAAGGGTTCGTCGAAGTTGAGCAAGTGGCGATCGCGCAGCACTTTGGTAAAGAATCGCGAATACAGCAGGTGCAAAATCGCGTGTTCAATGCCGCCGACGTATTGATCCACCGGCATCCAGTCGTTCGTCTTGGCCGGGTCAAAGGCAGCGCTTTCATTTCGCGCATCAGGATAGCGCAGGAAATACCACGACGAACAGATAAACGTGTCCATCGTGTCGGTTTCGCGCTTGGCGGGTTCGCCGCAACTAGGGCAGGGCACATTCACCCAGTTCTCTAGCTTCGCCAGGGGCGACGGCCCCCGCCCCGAAAACTCCACCTGTTCTGGCAGCGTCACGGGAAGCTGGTCATCGGGAACGGGCACTGTGCCGCAACTGGGGCAATGCACCACCGGAATCGGGCAGCCCCAATAGCGCTGACGAGAAATCAGCCAGTCCCGCAGGCGATAGTTAGCCGTGCCCTTGCCTTTGCCGTTGGCTTCTAGCCATTTCACGGCGGCTTCCACGCTCTGCCCAGCGCCTTTGCCCGCCGGGATGCCGTCCAGTGGCCCAGAATGAACCATCACGCCCTCGCCTGCATGAGCCACGGTCATCGTGTCGCCATCCAGTGTCTCGCCTTCCGGCTGCACCACAACCTTCACCTTTAGCCCAAACTTGCGGGCAAACTCAAAGTCGCGCTGGTCGTGCGCGGGCACCGCCATAATCGCGCCCGTGCCGTAGCCCATCAGCACATAGTCAGCAATCCAGACGGGAATCTGCTCACCGTTTACCGGGTTAATCGCGTAGCTGCCCGTCCACACGCCCGTTTTCTCGCGATCTTCCGCCGTGCGATCGATTTCGCTCTTGTCAGCGGCCTCGGCTTTGTAGGCGGCGACGGCGGCAGACTGGGCTGGGGTTGTTAGCTTGTCCACCAGCGGATGCTCCGGCGACAGCACCATAAAGGTCGCCCCCCACAGCGTGTCGGGGCGCGTCGTATAAACCGTCAGGTCGTCGCCTGCTTCGGTTTTGAAGACGACCTCTGCGCCCGTAGACTTGCCGATCCAGTTTTCCTGCATCAGGCGGACGCGCTCGGGCCAGCCGTCGAGCTGGTTCAGGTCTTGCAGCAGTTGTTCAGCGTAGTCGGTGATTTTCAAAAACCACTGCTTCAGCAAACGCCGCTCCACCTTTGCGCCCGATCGCCAGGATTTGCCCTCGCTATCGACCTGCTCGTTCGCTAGCACAGTCTGGTCGATGGGGTCCCAGTTCACCGCTGCTTCTTTCTGGTAGGCCAGCCCTGCCTGGAAAAATTGCAGAAAAATCCACTGCGTCCATTTGTAATAATCGGGCGAGCAGGTGGTGACTTCGCGGTCCCAGTCGTAGGACAGGCCCAGCCGCTTGAGCTGGGCGCGCATCTGGGCGACGTTCTGATAGGTCCACTTGGCAGGCGCAATGCCCCGATCGATCGCCGCATTTTCCGCAGGCAGTCCAAACGCATCCCAACCCATCGGGTGTAGCACGCGATAGCCGCGCATTCGCTGCACGCGGGCGATCACGTCGGTAATTGTGTAGTTGCGGACGTGGCCCATGTGCAGATTGCCCGACGGATAGGGAAACATGGACAGCGCGTAAAACTTGGGCTTGCTAGGGTCTTCCAGCGTTTGGTCTAGCCCTTGCGCGTCCCACGCAGTTTGCCACTTTTCCTCAATCTCGGCGGGGTTGTATCGGGACTCCACGAACGCAACTCCTTGTATGTCTTGGTTTGCAGGGATGGGGAACGGAAAGTACCCTCCATTTTAAGCCTTAAACGCAGCCTGGGACGGGCGGAATTGTGGGGCAGCGACCCAGAAGGCGATCGCCCCTGATCAGCGCCCTCTCCCCTCTGCACAGCCCTGATGCTTCATTGGCTAGCGAGATCGCCCTCTTTCCTGACCCTGCACAACCTAGTGCTAGGCAAACTGATGCACAAACTCCCGCTGTGCCGCCACCGACAGCGCCCCCGATCGCACGGCCTGTACCGTGGCGATCGCCGCTTCTGGGCCGTGACCTAGCTTTACCAGACATTATGTTGGTTCCTGGGTTGGTTTCATAGCGGGTTCTGCGGCAAATTCCGAATACATCGAGGGTCGGGTAGCGTCGCTTTTTCCGGTTCACGGGGAAACCAGAACGCTGTGCGCTTGCAAACTTCCACCAGCATTAGCATGACGGGCACTTCGATCAGCACGCCCACCACGGTCGCCAGCGCCGCGCCAGAGTTGAGGCCGAAGAGCGTGACGGCCGTGGCGATCGCCACTTCAAAATGGTTACTCGCACCGATCATCGCTGCCGGAGCCGCGTCTTCGTAAGAGAGGCCCAGTTTTTGGGCTGCCCCGTAGGAAATCAGAAAAATAAAGTTCGTCTGCACAAACAGCGGCACTGCAATCAGCAAAATATGCAGCGGATTTTGCACGATCAAGTCGCCCTTGAAGGCAAACAGCAGCACCAGCGTCGTCAGCAGCGCTACCACTGCCACCGGGCTGAGATAACGCAAAAACACGCGCTCAAACCAGACCTTGCCCTTGTTTCGCAAGATCCAGGTGCGCGAAATGGCTCCTGCCAACAGCGGCAGCCCCACGTAAACCAGCACCGACAGCACAATCGTTTCCCACGGAACCGAGAGATTGTTTGCCGCCAACAGCCAGCGGCCCAGCGGTGCGTAGAGAAACAGCATGACCAGAGAATTGACCGCTACCATTACCAGCGTCAAACCCTGATTGCCAAAGGACAGGTAACCCCACATCAGCACCATCGCCGTGCAGGGCGCAATGCCCAGCAAAATTGTTCCCGCAATGTAGGAGTTTGCCAGCGAGATTTCACTGCCCCGGATCACTTCTGTTCCAGTAATCAGCGGACGGAACAGGTATCCCAAAAAGAATTGGGCAAAGGCGACCATTGTGAACGGCTTGATGAACCAGTTCACCACCAGCGTTAGCAGCACCGGGCGCGGCGTTCGAGCGGCCCGCTTTGCCTGCGAAAAATCAATTTTTACCATGATGGGATACATCATGAAGAACAGGCAAATGGCAATTGGAACGGACACCTGATAAACACTCATGCGGTCGAGGGCGATCGCCACATTGGGAAACAGGCGGCCCAGCGCAATACCCCCCAGAATGCACAGAAACACCCACAGCGTCAGGTAGCGCTCAAAGATGCTAAGACGATTGCCAGCTCGAACCGAACTGGCAGAAGAGGAGGACTTTTCAAATGACATAGACCACCACGATATCTGGAACGCCAGAAAGACTATAAAAAGGTTAGAGAAAGGTTGAAAACGCGCAGGAGCAGTGAATTCGCGCTAAAAACCAGCAAAACCTCTATTCTAAAGCCTTTATTCTAGGACGTGCTTTAAAGCCCTTTTGATCCCCCCTAGCCCCCCTTAAAAAAGGGGGGAACCGAGCCGAATCACTCCGGAGATCCCCCTTAATAAGGGGGATTTAGGGAGATCGACTCAAGGCAATCAACGACCTAGAAAGTTTTAAGACACTGCCTAGCGATGAGACAGAGCTAATCTCCATCGCCGCCTTTCCAGGCTACAGACGGCATCGGCTTGGGGTCGGGCAGGCGCAACTCAATGAGCCAGGCCGCCAACACAAACAGGCTCGACACCCAAAGACAGCCCACCAGCCCAAAAAGCTGATAGATCAAACCCGATAGCACCGTTCCCGCTAGTCGCCCCGCCGAGTTTGCCATGTAGTAAAACCCAACATTCAGCGCTACCTTGTCATCATCGGTGAACGCCAACACGAGATAGGAATGAACGGCTGAATTGAACGCAAAGATGATGCCAAAGAGCATCAGTCCCACTACAATCACCGCATCAGGGGGAAGATTAGTGGTCAGACCGAGGGCGATCGCCGCTGGAACGGCCGTCAGAATCAGCGTCCAAAACTGAATCGTCACGGCGCGGGGCGGCTGTCCACCATTAAAGCGACGCAACAGAGTCGGCGCGAGGAATTGAATAATCCCATAGCCGATCACCCAGCAAGCCAGGAAGCCGCCCGCCTGAAAGAACGACCAACCCAGCACGCTCCGCAGGAAGACCGGAAGCCCCACGACAAACCACACGTCACGCGAACCGAACAGGAAAAACCGCGCTAGTGACAGGATATTAATTTCCCGACTCTTGGAAAAAAGCTGCGTAAATTTGACCTTGGACTTGATTTTGCCCATGCCGCTGGGCAGGAAAAAGCCCGTCAGCAGGATCAGCGCCAGACCCGCCGCCATGATCCAGAGCGATCGCTCAAACCCAAACAGCGACAGCAGCGCCGCCCCCAGGAAAAAGCCCACACCCTTCAGCGCGTTTTTGGAACCCGTTAGCACTGCCACCCATTTGAACAGCGACGACTGCGCCTCCTGCGGCACGACTAGCCGAATCGCGCTCTTGGAACTCATCTTGGTCAGGTCTTTGGCGATTCCCGAAAACGCCTGCGACACCATCACATACAGCACTGCAAACCACTGCGCCCAGTCGCGGTTCAAGAACGACAGCATCAGCAGCGCCAGAACCTGCAACGCAATGCCTGCATACAGCGTCACCTTTAGACCCAGTTGCGACCCAATCCAGCCGCCCAAAAAGTTGGTGACAATGCCGAAGATTTCGTAAAACAGGAACAGAAACGCAATTTCCAGCGGCGTATAGCCAATTTCGTTGAAATACAGCAGCACCAGCATCCGCAGCGCCCCGTCTGTCAGCGTAAAGCCCCAATAGGCCAAGGTGACAAGAGCGTAGTTTTTGACGTTGGCAGCTTGGGTAGCAGTCATAAAGCGTTTGAGGTAGTGGGGTTTGGGGATGGGCCGTGAGGCTGCTGTATTTCGCTGCTGTATTTTACGGCTGTATTTTACTGACGATGGGTTCAGGACACTTCCTCATGCCCGCAAGACGGCCACCTTCTTCGCCAGTTCCGCCATCCGGTTCGCATACCCCCACTCGTTGTCGTACCACGCCAGAATTTTTACCTGCGTGTCGTCGATGACCATTGTGGAGAGCGCGTCGATGATGCTGGAGCGGGGATCGTCTTTGTAGTCAATGGAGACGAGGGGGCGCTCTTCGTAGCCGAGGATGCCGTTCAGCGGGGCAGTTTCGGAAGCAGTTTTGAGCAGTTGGTTCACCTCTTGGATCGTTGTGGGGCGGGCGACTTCAAATACGCAGTCGGTGAGGGAGGCATTGAGCAGGGGGACGCGGACGGCGAGGCCGTTGAGCTTGCCTTTGAGTTCGGGATAGATGAGGGCGATCGCCGTTGCAGAACCCGTCGTCGTGGGGATCAGCGACATCCCCGTGGCGCGGGCGCGGCGCAGGTCTTTGTGGGGCGCGTCTACGATTGTCTGCGTGTTGGTGTGGTCGTGGACAGTGGTAATCACACCGTGCCTGATCCCAATGCCTTCGTGAATCACCTTTACCACGGGAGCCAGGCAGTTCGTAGTGCAAGAAGCCGCCGTTAGCAGGTGATGCTCAGCAGGGTTGTAGAGGTGATCATTCACGCCCATCACCACATTCAGCGCCCCCGTTTTCACCGGAGCCGCCACAATCACCTTCTGCACACCGCGTTTGAAATACGGCTCCAGCGTTTCCACCGTGCGAAACTTGCCCGACGCTTCTAGCACCAGGTCTACACCATACTCTTCCCAGGGCACCTCGCTAGGGCTGCTGTGTTCGCTAAAGCTAAGGGACTGGTCGTTAATGCGAATACGGTCATCTCTTTCCGCCACCACCTCATGCCCCCAGCGCCCATGCACCGAGTCGAACTTCAGCAGATGCGCCGCGCAGTCTGCCCCGCCTTTGACCTCGTTGATGTGGACAAACTCCAGTTCGGGCCAGTCCCAGGCTGCCCGCAACGCCAGTCGTCCAATTCGGCCAAAGCCATTGATGCCAACTTTAATGGAAGAAGCTTGTGTAGCGGTCATGCGGGGTTAGGAGAGTGGGAGATTGCAGAGTAAAGCTTGACATCAAGCGGGCACAGCCTAGCCCTGAGACTAAACCGCGCCCGCGTTTTGCCGAGTGCTGCTTAGAAGGCGGCTTCTTTTTGCAGCAGGTCTTCCAGTTTTAGATCTGTGGGGGCTGCCCCTCCAAACACAGTGCCCACCTTACCCGTTTGGAAATGGGTCAGCGCAATGTTGTAGACCTCATCGGGCAGGGGCACGTAGCCTACCACCCTGGCCAAAAATCGGCCGTTGTTGAGGTAGTACTCTACAAACTCTTTGAGCTTGGGGTTCTTTTCAACCGAATCCGCGTTGACATAGATGAACAGCGGTCGCGCCAGGGGTTGATAAGTCCCTTCTCGAACCGCCTCTGCGGAGGGTTCGACCGGGCCTGCGCCGTTGTCGATTGGCACTGCCCGCAGCAGCGTGCGGCTTTCTTCAAAGTAGGCAAGACCGAAATAGCCCAAGGCATTGGGGTTGTTGCGAACGCCGCGCACGAGATCGTAGTCATTTTCGCTGGCAGTGTAGTCCTTGCGGCTGGCTCCGGTTTCACCCACGATTGCCTCGGTGAAGTAGTCAAACGTACCCGAATCGCTGCCTGCGCCGTAGAGTTCTAGCGGGCGATCGGGGAAGGTCGAGCGCACCTGGTTCCAGCGCGTAATCCGGCCTTCGGCACTGGGTTCCCAGATTTTTTTCAATTCTGCGACGGTCAGCGAATCGACCCAGTTGTTGTCTCGATGAACGGCCACCGTTAGCGCATCATAGGCGACGGGTAGCTCGTAGTAGCGAACGCCCGCAGCTTTGCAAGCATCCATTTCGCGCCTGTTGATGGGGCGAGAGGCGTTGCTGATATCGGTTTCGCCTGCACAGAATTTTCGGAAGCCTGCTGAGGTTCCCGAAAACGCAACTTTGACTTCTGGATAATCTTTGCGCTCGAAGGCGTATTCTTTAACGACTTCATCGGTGATGGGATAGACCGTGCTGGAACCGTCGATGGTGATGATTGCCTCGGCCGGGGCGACGGGCTTTCCGGTGGTGTCGGTGGCGGCGGGCACTCCGGGCGATTCTGTGATGACGGGTGGTGTGGGTACGCTACAGGCTGCGATGGTTAGGCTGGTGGCGATCGCCATCACTGAATATCGAACCAGAGAATATCGAACCAAAGAATTTTGCATCTTTTGCATCTTAGAAAGATTGCTGAGCGCTTGGATAATTGCTTTCATGGGTAGCCTTACTCCTGAGTTGCATCCAGGGCTAGACCAACGTTGGTCTGCTAGTGAACACGATTGTCCAATCGTGCAGCCAGGAAACCTTTGTCGGCAGGAACACAGACGCTTTAAGTTTTGTTTATAGCGATCGCAAAAAATTGCAAAAAACTTGTCTCAAACCTTAACTTGGCTGGGTTAGCAGCCCACCTAAAGCTTGACTGGAAAATCCGCCGGAGCTAAAACCTCTGCTCAGTTCGGCCCATCGTCCTCAACCTGCCAAATCAGCAGCCTGAGTCAAACTTGTGAAATAAACCTAGACAAACTAAGAAATATTGATACATCAAATAAAGTCGATGAGTCAAGCTGCAATGTGGCCTACAACACAGAAACTTTCAACGATTTATTAAATTACGCGCCTGAGCCAAAAAACCGCTCCAGAAGACCCCTAGCCCTCCGTCAGCGAACCCTGCTGCTGCTAGGCACAGGGACGACCCGGACGAGCCTGTCCGCAGCGGCGAAAATCTGCCAAAAACTGCTCCAATAGCGCAAATTGCGGCAGATTCAGGCTGTAGTATATCCAGCGACCCTCTTGACGAGCGATGACCAGCCCTGCTTCGCGCAGCGCCTTGAGGTGAAACGACAGCTTGGATTGCGACACATCTAGCACGTCGCACAAATCGCACACGCATAGTTCCTGAGTCCGCAGCGCGTCGATGATTTGCAGGCGCAGCGGTTCCGACAGAGCGTGAAATCCGGCAATAGTCTGGGCAGGAGTGAGGGCGATCGCTTCAGCCATTCTGAACTTACTGAACTTATAGGAGTCGTTGTGAAACTTGAGGCTCTTGGTCAGCAGCGCAACACCAGCACTACGCTCAAGTCCTTCCATTCTACGAGGTGTCTGCGAGTTGTCAGACAGATACCGGATACCAAAACGCTGGCTTGCGGCGATCGCGGGATCTGCTTGGGTCAGGGGTTGGAGTTATCAGCCAATTTGTTCAGCCGATTTGTTCAGCCAATTTATAGATCTCCAACCTACAAGCAAACGCCCAAACATAGATTCTGCCGTAGATCTGTTAAGATGCAGGTTCGCGGCACGCTATTCCAGTCTGAGGCCGCACTGGGCAATTCTAAGAACATTCCTCAGATCCTTTAGTTTCAGAGCAACTGGTTTTAACCAACGGATTTCAATCCAACGGGTTTCCATCCAATAGGTTTCAATCCAGTGCGCCAAGAATCTGTCCTGAAATACCCCTTTTCTCGATTTGCGGCAGACTGGCGTTTCAAACGGCGCAGATCGAATCTATTTTGGAGTTTTAATGTCCTTTTCTGATCTCGGTCTGACCGATGAAATCGTCCGTGCGGTGACTGCACGCGGCTACACTCAGCCGACTCCGATTCAAGCACAAGCCATTCCCGCCATATTAGCAGGGCACGACCTGCTGGCCAGCGCCCAAACGGGCACAGGGAAAACCGCTGGATTCACGCTGCCGATTCTGCACCTGCTGGCGGCATCGGGGCGTGGTGCTTCTCCTGGCAAGCCCATGCCGCGCGTTCCCGTGCGATCGCTCGTCCTCACGCCCACCCGCGAACTGGCCGCCCAGGTTGAAGAAAGCATTCGGGAGTATGGCCAGTTTTTGCCGCTGCGCTCCACCGTTGTCTACGGCGGCGTGGGAATGCAGCCCCAGGTGCAGCGGCTACGCGGCCGCGTTGATCTCCTGGTGGCCACGCCAGGGCGACTGCTAGACCATGTGCAGCAGGGCACGGTGGATCTGTCGCGGGTGGAAATTTTGGTGTTGGACGAAGCCGATCGCATGTTGGATATGGGCTTTTTGCCCGATATTCGCCGCATCCTGGCGCAACTACCCAAACAGAGACAGAATTTGCTGTTTTCTGCCACATTTTCCGACGAAATCAAGAAACTAGCCAGCGGGCTGCTTCATAATCCCGTCACGATTGAAGTGGCACCGCCCAACGCCACGGCTGACCTGGTGGCGCAAAAGGTGTATCCCGTCGATCGCCACAAAAAGCGCCAGCTCCTGACCCACCTGATTCAGCAGAACAACTGGTTTCAAGTTTTGGTGTTTACTCGCACCAAGCACGGCGCAGACCATCTAGTAAAGCATCTGGGCAATCATCAGATTCCCGCGATGGCGATTCATGGCAACAAAAGTCAGGCCGCCCGCACTCGCGCTCTGGCTCAGTTCAAAGACGGCAGCCTGCAAGTGCTGGTGGCAACGGACATTGCCTCTCGCGGCATCGACATTAGCGAACTGCCCCATGTGATTAACTTCGAGTTGCCGCATGTGCCAGAAGACTATGTGCATCGGATTGGGCGCACGGGGCGGGCAGGCACCGAGGGCGAGGCGGCCTCGCTGGTCTGCGTAGACGAGCTAAAGCTGCTGGCGGATATCGAAAAACTGATCCGGCGATCGCTCCCTCAGGAAATTGTCCCCGGCTTTGAACCCGACCTGAACGCCAAGCCAGAACCCATCCCTAACGGGCGCAATCGTCAGGCGGGCGGGCGCGGGCGATCGGGCGGCGGGTCAGGAAGTGGCTCAGGCGGCGGGCAAGCTCGTTCGCATTCTGACAGAGCGCCGGGTCGTGCGGCTGCCAAGGCTGGCCTGTCGGGCCGGGGCGATCGCCCTAAACCCGGCAGCAACACAGACAGCACCGATCCCGGCCGCCGCCGATCTCGCCCTGGCTCTCCGGGTTCCCGTCGTTCTGCCCGTCGCCCCGCCAGCTAAGGCCAGGATCACAAGTAATTCAGCGGGTCAACGGGTTCACCGTTTTTGCGGACTTCAAAATGCAAGTGCGGCCCGGTCGAAAAGCCCGTAGAACCCACAGCGGCGATCGCCTCTCCCCGGCTGACTGCCTGCCCTTCAGATACATACACACGGCTGGCATGGGCATAGAGCGTGGTGATGCCGTTGCCATGATCGACAATCACCGATCGCCCGTAGCCGCCATACCAGCCCGAATAAATCACCACGCCGTGGTTGGCAGCGCGAATCGGAGTGCCCGTCGGTGCGCCGAAGTCGATGCCCGCGTGAAAGCGGCGATAGCCCAAAATTGGATGGACGCGATAGCCAAAGCCACTGGTCAGCCGCCCATCGGCAGGAATACTCATAATACCATTGCCGCGAATCACAATCCGGCTGCGCGACGCGGCGGCAAGGCGCTGGCGAATCAGGTTTGCCAGACTGGCGGAATCACGGGCCAACTGCTCCTCAGCTTCTTCCAGCGCTTGCTGATCCTGCTTGAGCCGGGTAATCAGCGTTTCCTGCGTGGCAGCCTGCTGCTGATATTCCGCCTTTTGAGACTGGAGTTCCTGAGTAATCAGGGCAATCTCGTTTTTCTGGCGCTCGACGGCGCGATGCCGGGCCACTAGCTCATCCGATTGCCGCTTGAGATCCACCAAAAACTGGTTGTCTGCCTGATAGACTCGCCGAAGCTGATAGCGCCGTTCTAGAAATTCGTTCAGGTTTTGACTTTGGAGCAGCACTGCCCAACCGCTGCTGTCCTTTTGTCGCTGCAAGAAGCGCAGCCGCGCCACAGTGGCAAACTGCTGCTGCTGATAACGCTCCTCCGCTTTTTCCAATTCAGCCTGAAGCTGAACCAAGCGCGTGTTGGCATCTTTTAGCTTCTTTTCATTCTGCTGAATTTGGGCAGTCGTCGTGTTGATTTTGTCTTCCAGTGCATCGAGCTTTTGCTGAGCAGAGTTTTCCAGATTTTCTAGCTGGTTGCGCTGCTGGTTCAGGGTCGATCGCTTTTGCTCCACCTGCTGCCGCTGTTGCCGGAGTGTGTCTATGGAGGGCGATGCCTGAGCAAGGATCGTGGGCAGGGCGATCGCCCCCGATTGAACCGTCCCCGATTGAACTGTACTTGATTGAACCGTCCCCGATTGAAGCACCGCAGATTGCGCCAAAACTCGCATTCCCGCACTTCCCAGCAGCAGCACCGCCAGCACCAGCGCTATCCCCGCAGAAGAGATGCCAGCGCGACGCTGCCAAAGGCGATTAAGACGATTCCAGACCCTCGATTGACCCACTGTAAGCTGTTGGTTTTAGAAAAGGATGCTCGAAACAGACTGACACCGCCGCTTAGCAGCAGCCACCACAGCGCCGACCCCAAAAACACACCCAGCACCGTTACCGTAGCCGCCAGTGGGTCACCGCTAGAATTCGCCAGCCCCAGCCCAGCAAACACCGCCGCAAAGGACATGATAGTTGCCGGATTTGTCAGCGTTAACAAAATTGTCGAAAGATAGGCACCCCATAGCCCAGCAGCCCGAATTTTGCCGTCGCTCGAAGCGGCCTCTGTGGCTGGCTGGGCGCGGAAGGTCTGCACCCCCAGGTAAATCAGAAACAGCCCGCCGATCAGCCGAAACCACCCGGCTTGACCAATCAGGATAGCAGAGATCAGGGTCAATCCGTACGCGGCGATCGCCCCATATATAGCGTCTGCTGTGGCCGCGCCCAAACCTGATAGCAATCCCGCCAGTTGCCCCTGAGCCAGGGTTCGCCGAATGCACAATACGCCGATTGGGCCGACCGGAGCGGCGATCGAAAACCCTATTAGTAGACTCCGGATAAAGAGAGAGGCGTTCATGAGTTTGGAGGTTCGCGATTGGAGGTTTGCGGTTGGGGGTTTGCGGTTGAGAATTTGCGTGATGAGATGGCGGGATAGTCGGGCGACCCATCACTCCCGAATGGGCAAAACGCTCGTCTCTTTCACCGTGGACAGCACAATCGTTGTGCGGGTGCGGAGGATACCAGGAAGGCTCTTGAGTTCGTCGCTAACCAGGCGTTCCAGATCTTTGGTGTGCTGGCAGCGGACTTTCAGCCAGTAGTCATCTTCTCCGGCGATGTGGTGGCATTCCTGCACTTCGGTGAGTTGCAGGACTTTTTCGAGGAAGGGGGCGCGGTGTTCGGGGCGCTCCAGCGTAACGGCAATGAAGGCAGTGAGGTGACAGCCTGCTGCCTCCGGATCGACCTGTGCGGTGTAGCCCAAAATCACGCCGCGTTCCTCTAGCCGCCGGACGCGATCGCCCGCCGCTGGGGCCGACAGTTGCAGCACCGTCGCCAGTTCGGCCCAGGTCATGCGGCCGTTCTGCATCAGGTGTCGAATCACTTTGGAATCGATGTCATCTAGGCTCATAGGTTTAACATAGCAAGATATTTTGAGCAAAAATCTTTTTTTATTAAGCAATCTGCGCTTTCAACTTTTGATGCCAGTATAAAATTTAATTGCCCGCCGCTCACATTTCCGCATTGTTTCCGCGTTGGGGAACTTGTCAGCATTCCGCACTCGTCCTCTATAGCTGGAGACTCTTGCGCTCCAAGCCTGGGAGGTTGGGGGGCTAGCCTTCCAGGCAAAAAATTTTCACCCGCTAATCTACATAGGGCAAATCAGGGCAAATCGCACAGGGCAGTTTGCGTAGGGCAATTTGCACAGGCTAAAGTCTGCCGAGCCAGCAATCTACAGGCGGGCTTGTCGCTAGAATGAAGAGAACCAGCGCGATCGCCCCATTCAGCGAAGATTTGCGCGGAATATTGCTCTCTGCCTGTTGCCATGTCTGCCAAAACGCCGCTCATTGGTCTGCAATCCGCCCACTTTCGCCACCCGCTCGATTTGCAAGCAACTCAGGCATTGCAGCAGCTTCCGGGGCTGGACTTAGCGATTCGCGGGCTGATGGGGCCGGTAGCAGAGCAGTTTTTTCAGCTAGAGAACCTAGCATCGGGGATTTTGGTGAGCGATCGCCAGTTGCCCCAGCTTCATGAACTCCTGCGAGAGGCGTGCCAGATCCTCGACCTGGAGCCGCCGCAGCTCTACGTGCGGCAAAACCCCACGCCCAACGCCTACACCTTTGCCATGCGCGGCAAGCAGCCGTTTGTGGTTCTCCACACCTCGCTGATTGATCTGCTAACCCCGGAAGAAATCCAGGCAGTGATTGCCCACGAACTGGGGCATTTGAAATGCGAACACAGCGTCTATCTGACGATGGCGAACATTGCGGTGCTGGCGGCGGGGCAACTGGGGCTGCCGCTGGGGCCGCTGGTGGCGCAGGGCTTGCAAGAGCGGCTGCTGGAATGGGTGCGCTGTGCCGAATTTACGTGCGATCGCGCTGCGTTATTGGTCGCGCAAGATGCTCGCGTAGTGGCCTCGGTGCTGATGAAGCTGACGGGCGGTTCCCCCACCCTCGCCAGCCAGCTTAACCTAGACGCATTTCTGGAACAGGCCCGCGCCTACGACGACCTCAGCCTCAGCGACATGGGCAAAATGCTGCGCGAAACCCAGACCGCCCAGCGCACCCATCCGGTTCCCGTGCTGCGGGCCCGAGAAATCGATCGCTGGGCCAGCAGCCAGGATTATGAAAAGCTGTTGCATCAGCGCCCAATCCCGTATAATGAAAAAACCAAATCCCAGGGCGGGTGGCGAAACTGGTAGACGCACCACACTCAAAATGTGGCACCTTCGGGTATGCGAGTTCGATTCTCGCCCCGCCCATCTTAGAGACTCTGAAAGCGTCTGAAGAACAGTCTGAGGAGCAGAGAGTCTGAAACGCTGAATGGCTGCTAGCCTGAGCGCAACTACCTGGCTTAGGTCGTCGGTCTTGACTTAGTCTAAACGATTCTCCCGACCCCATTCGATACACTGGAGGTCAGGAGATGAAGTTTCAGAGAAAATCCTCAGGTTAATTCATGGTTGATGCGCTGTCATCTTCGCCAAGCCTGATCTCAGATGCCTGGGTGCCTGCGACCTGGGAAGTGTTTTTGGCAAGCTGCGATCGCCCAGAGGTTGAAAACGCCCAATGCTATTACGATGCGGGCTGGATGAGGATTGAAACGATGCCAACGGGATCGGCACACGGTCAAGACAATTCGATTCTGGCGGCAGTCATTACGCTATATGGCACCCTGCGTGACCTTGCCTATACTGCTTTAATCAACACCAGCTTCCGGCAACCGGGAGAGCGGGAGTGTCAGCCAGACTTGGCGTATTACATTGGCACAGATGCTGCCCGCCCACCCAAAAATAATCAGCCTGTGGATGTAACCGTTTGGGGTGCGCCGACCCTGGCGATTGAAATTTCCTCCAGCACGCTCAGCGATGACTTGGGGCAGAAGCGGCTGCTGTATGAGCGGCTGGGTGTACGGGAATATTGGGTGGTGAATGTGGAAGCAGCCGCAATCATCGCGTTTGAAATTGTGAGTGGTGGAAGTCGCCAGATCCAAGTTTCAACTGTGCTGCCAGATCTATCGCTGGCGATCGTGGAGGAGGCACTACGCCGCAGCCAAACGGAAGATCACGGTGCAGTGAATCGCTGGCTGTTGCATCAGTTTCAAGCCTTGAAGCACTGACATTCAATTTGTAGGAACTTGCCATGACCCAGGCCAGAACCACGTTTGCCAGCTTTGAGGAATACCTCACCTACAGCGATGCAGCGCCGCTGGAGGGTCGCTATGAGTTAATCGATGGGGAGCTAATCGAGTTGCCGCCAGAAGCTAGGATCAACAGCACAATTGCCGTGCGAATTTTGCTGGTGCTGGTCGCGGCGGGTGTTTCGGTTGATCTTGTCCACCCTGGCAAGTGTGAAATTCAGGTTCCTGTTTTGCAGCCCCGGGACTCGGCTAATCGCTATCCCGACCTGGTAGTCCTGCGTCCCGAACATCTGAAGCTAACGCAACGACGGCTGACGATTACGCTGGAAATGCCCCCACCGCGCCTAGTAGTGGAAGTCCTCAGCCCTGGCAAAACAAACCGCGATCGCGATGATGTGCGAAAGCGGGCCCAGTATGCAGCAGTCGGCATTCCCGAATATTGGCTAATTGACCCAATCGCGCAGACGCTGACGGTGCTGTCGTTGGAAGGAACCGTCTATCGAGAAGTCGGCACCTTTGGCGCAGGCGAGGCGATCGCTTCCGTTGAGTTTCCTGACCTGGCGATCGCCGTAGATCGGCTCTGGGACGAGGGTTAGGGGGATTCACCCCTGATTTACCCAAGGTATTTGCATCAAGGTTTATTAACTTATTGGCATCAGACCAGCGCTGGCATCTGTAATTTGTAAAAATGAATACAGAAATTTTTTCTGCTTTTTCTCGCTTCGGCGCGGGAAGAGCGCTTCTGTGTTGATTTTTTCTGCACTGATTTTTCATTAAGCCGGAGTCTGAAACTATGTCCCTTTACCCGACCGACACGGCGCGGCTGACGCTAGACCTAGAGCGGGCGATCGCCCAGGGTTGGAACCCAGTCTGTCGCATCACCTACAACCGGGATACGTGGGTCAATCTGCTGCAACCGCTCAGTGCCTACAGCTTCAATGAAGCCAAGCTGCTGTGCCAGGAGGCTTCTGGGAGTTGGGTGGCGTGGGTGCCGGATTATGGTGAGGTCGTGTTAGACCGGAGCGATTTCTACTGCTAGGGCGATCGCCGCTGAATCTGGTTTGAATCTGAATGCTTGAACCAGAGCCGTAGACCGTTACAAATACCAACGATGAACACCGACGCTGTGAACCCTGTAGTGGACTCTGTAATTGACTGGGAAGAGCTATTCGAGTATCTGCCCGGAACAATGGTAGAACTCAAGGAAAAACCTGGCGTTTTGTATCAAATTGAATTCTACGAAGCGCTGATGGTTCCCCCAATTTGGCTGGTGGGCGATCCGCGACCCCGCTATCCCAGCGATCTGCACATCGTCTCGCGGCGAGAGGTTCAGGTCTGTGAACTGGAGCCTCAGTCGGCGCTGGGCTAGACTTGCGCTGCCACGGCACATCGTCAATTTACTTTTTATTATCTTTTGTTACTTTGTTCTATTACTCTATTCATTTTATTCATTGCTTTGTTGCGTCGCGCCTGCGTTTTTCAGCCTGCGGGCAACCAACCTGGGGCTAGCCTATCTGGTTCGCTTTTTCTAGAGCCGATTTCGACCCTAAACTTCGACCAGTTCTGGTGGAGCGCTGGGCAGGTCGCTCCAATCATACTCAGACAATCGGGCGATCGCCCAGTCTAGCAGTTCCAGCCCTTGCTCCAGATTTTCGATGACGGCCAGCTTGCCGCGCAGCACCGCCGCATCGGGAAACCCCTTGGCATACCAGGTCATGTGCTTGCGGGCCTGACGAATGCCGCGATCGCCCTTATACTCCCACAGCATTTCCAAATGGTCGCGGGCACACTGCATCCGCTCCACCGGATTCGGCGGCCGACGCACCTCGCCCGTTTTCAGGAAATGATCCACCTCACCCACCAGAAACGGATAGCCCAGCGTCCCCCGCGAACACATCACGCCATCTGCACCCGTCTCCTCCAGGCAGCGCACCGCCGCCTCCACCGAAAAAATATCTCCATTGGCAATCACCGGAATCGACAGCGCTGATTTCACCTTGCCGATCCACTCCCAGCGGGCGGGGCCGTTGTAGCCTTGAGCGCGAGTGCGGCCGTGCAGCGTCAGCATTTGCGCGCCCGCATCTTCCATGCGGCGGGCAAATTCCACCGCGTTGATTTCCTGGTCGCTCCAGCCGATGCGCGTCTTCACCGTCACGGGCACATTCACCGCCTGCACCACAGACCGCACAATCTCGCCCGCCAGTTCCGGCTGCCGCAGCAGGGAGGAGCCGCCGCCATTTTTGGTGATTTTATTCACCGGGCAGCCCATGTTGATGTCTACGGTGTCTGCGCCTTCGTCTACGGCCTTTTGCGCGGCCTCAGCCAAAAAGTCGGGGCGACAGTCAAAAAGCTGAATGCTAATTGGACGCTCGCTGGGGTCTACTTCCATGATTTTGGGAAGCTGCTTGACGTAGTGCAGCCCCGTCGCGTTCACCATTTCGGTGTACATCATAGAGTCGGGCGCATATCGCCGCACCAGCCGCCGAAACACCAGATCGGTCACGCCCGACAGCGGCGACTGCAACACGCGACTATTCACCTCAAAATTGCCGATCTTGAGCGGCGAGGCGAGGCGTTGCTGGAGTTCTGACGATAGCGTAATCATGGGCGGTTGACGAACGGCTGAGAGGGCACTTTACCCAACGACGGGCGATCGCCCGACTTTTCCCATTATGGCAGGTGAATTGCGCCAACACGCCCTCACTCCGGCTGCTGCAACACCCGAATCACATAGGGAAAGTACCCGTTATTGCGGTGAGAGCCGATCCAGATTTCGTAGCGACCGGGGAGCCACTGTCCAGCGATGCCGGGGTTGAGGCTCAGGTAATTATCGTTGCACCAGCTTCCGCCCGGCCCTTTGACGACGAGGGTCGTGTCTTCGGCGCTTTGCACCTGGAGGCTGAGAAACTCAAAGGGGGCCGTGAGCGTCAAAATGTGGTCGGGCTGGGTGTCTACGAAGCCGAGGCAGGGCCCCGTGGCGGTTTCGGGGCGGCCGGCCACGTCGCTGGCTGGAAGGGGGCCGCCGCTGATGCCGCGAATCGTTTTGGGGCTGGGGTCTGCGCCGGGGGTGAGGGTGAGGTTTTCAAAAATCGTGCTGCCGCCAAACGGAGTGGGCGATCGCCGCTGGGTGCTGCGGGGAAACTGGGATGCGGGGCTGGGGGGCGCTGGCACGGACTGCACAGGTGCTTCAGGCCGTACCCCAGGACTGGGTGAAGCTGCGGGGGGTTCGACGGGCGCGGGTTCACCTGGCTCTGGCTCCTCCGTCGGAAACGGCACCGCAGGCTGCAACGGGTCGGACAGGGTGGGCTGAGCCTGGGCGATCGCCCTAGTAGCAGATCCCAAAGCGGCGATCGCCAGCGGCAGAGCTGTCCAGAACAAAACCCGACGCAACGTTGCAGAATGAGGCATGGCAATTTGAGCGTTGAACAGCAAACAGTCCAGGGGATTCAGGGTAGAGCGCAGGTCAGGCGCAGATTAGGCAGGGGACTGGGCGATCGCCAGGGCCTGGTTCAGGCGGGCTTTGTCGATTTGCCGCTGATGCAGCAGCAACCAGGATTGCACCAGGTCTGGCCCCTGCAAGTCACCCGTCAGCGCCGCCCGCAGCGATTTCATCACCACGCCCTTTTTCACGCCCGCCGCCTGCACACCCTGCTGAATCACGTCCTGCACGGTGTCTGGTGTAACAGCGGTCGTGTCTAGCGCCGTCAGGATGCCCTGAAGCGCCGTGCCCACGCTGGGCTGCTGAAGCTGCTGCGTGGCTGCGTCGGTAAAGCCCACATCCGGCACGAACAGGTAGCGGGTCATCTCCACTGCGTCGTTCAGCTTCACCAGGCTGGGGCCGACGAGGGCGGCGACTTGTTCTAGCCAAGGGCGATCGCCCGTCGGGTCAAACTCGTAGCCCGCCGCTTGCCACAGGGGAATCAGCAGGTCGGTCAGTTCACCGAGGGGCTTGTGATGCAGGTATTGGCTATTGATCCAGTTGAGCTTGTCCCAGTCAAACTTGGCTCCGGCCTTGTTGACTCGATCAAAGCTAAATTGTTTCGCCGCTTCTTCCAGGGTGAAAATCTCCGACATGCCCTCCGGCGGCGACCAGCCCAGCAGCGTCATGTAGTTGGCGATCGCCTCTGGGGTATAGCCCATGTCGCGAAAGTCGGAAATCGACGTAACCCCGTCTCGCTTCGACAGCTTTGCGCCCGCCTGGTTTAGGATCAGCGGCGTATGCCCAAATTCTGGCACGGTCGCGCCCAGCGCCTCGTACAGCAGGATTTGCTTGGGCGTGTTGCCGATGTGGTCTTCACCGCGAATGACGTGGCTAATGCCCATGTCGATGTCGTCCACCACCACGACGAAGTTGTAGAGCGGTGCGCCGATTTCGCCAGCCGCCGATGCGCGGGCAATTACCATATCGCCGCCCAGGTCGCGCCCCTTCCAGGTGACCATCCCGCGCACTAGATCAGTCCAGGAAATTTCCCGGTCGTCGTCGATTTTGAAGCGGATGACAGGCTGGCGACCCTCGGCGATGAAAGCGGCTTCCTGCTCTGGCGTTAAATCCCGATGGCGATTGTCGTAGCGGGGCGCTTCGTTGCGGGCTTTTTGGGATTCGCGCATCGCGTCCAGTTCTGCGGGCGTGTCGTAGGCGCGATAGGCTAGCCCCTTGTCCAGCAATTCCTGAATTTTTTGGCGGTATAGCTCGGTGCGCTGGGTTTGAAAGATGGGCCCCTCGTCCCAATTCAGCCCCAGCCATTTCAGCCCGTCGAGGATGTTGTCGGTAAACTCAGAGCGCGATCGCTCTAGGTCAGTATCTTCAATCCGCAGCACAAACTGGCCGCCATTGTGACGGGCAAAGAGCCAGTTAAACACGGCAGTACGAGCGGTGCCGATGTGGAGCTTTCCGGTGGGACTGGGCGCAATGCGAACTCGAACGGACATGTTGTAAGGGTTAGGGGTTAGGGATTGGGGGTTAGGTGGGCGACAGGAGATGGAGTGAGGGAATTGATGGCGATCGCCTCAGCAGCACCCAGTGACACTCAGCAACCAACCTTAAAGATTCTAGCGATTCATGGAACCTTAGTATTAGCAGGAGTTGTGTACATCTCACTTTTCAAGTACTTCTCAAGATTTCTTGAACCTGTGTGAGAAAGCGCTCCGCGCAGGCGATCGCCGCTTGAGTCTCTGATGTATCAATCGTTTTCAATTCTCCATAGTCTGCAATCTGTCGTATTTCGGCTAACCAATTCAGGTCACGCCCATACTGCCTATCCAAAATTCCTGGTTTCACAAAATGCAAGCTAACAGCACGCAGAACACCAGTATGACTACCAAATGCCAGATCTTGAGAGAGCAGCAGGGCTGATGCAGCATAGTAAGCTCTTGATGCCGCCTCGTTTAAGAAGCCAGCATCTTGCAGCATCTTTGCCGCTTCCAATGACGAGTCAGCACGACCTAAATTTGCCTGAACTTCTTCAGAATGGTTTACAACACGAGGCCTTCCCGCAAAATGTTGCGGTAGAAGCGACTCACGCCTTGCTCAAACTCGGTTGCGTCGGCTGGTTTTGCAGAAATCCAGTATGGCGCTTCTAGCTGAAGCGGATAGAGCAAGTCCACAATGGCGCGCAGCTCTTGAAAGGAATTGATGGGTGGAGCCAGCAATATCAGCAGATCAATATCACTAGTTGGGGTCAACTCATTTCTAACGGCAGAGCCGAAGACAATCAGAGACTTTAGCCTTTCGCCATAATGCTGGCTCAGCAGGTGTTTACACTCGATCAGCGTCGCTTGTAAATCTGCACAAGAGTTCGCACCTTGATCTGAACCCTGGTCTGCACTTGGGGTTGCTTGATTGGACAGCTTAGCACTTGCCCACATTGCCTCCCAAACACTACCTGCTTAAATCAAATGCCTGCTCAAGTAAAACTCTAAAACGGGACCGACGGGGCTCGAACCCGCAACTTCCGCCGTGACAGGGCGGTGCTCTAACCGATTGAACTACGGTCCCTTGCGCTTTGTGCGCCCTTTGAAAGACGCAATCTCTATTTTGTAGGTCTGGGAGCCTTTTGTCAAATGTTTTGAGAAACTTTTGGATATTTTTTGGAGAACAGGCTGAGGCTCGTTCCTAATGCCCTTGATCCGCCTGAATTTCCTGCACTTTTTCGGTGATGAATGCCACCAGCCAGTCTTTGACGCAGTGGGTGGCGCGGCAGTCGTCTTCGTTATAGCGCAAAATCGATTCGAGAAACGCGCGATCGCCCGTTTGCAGCCATTGTGCATACCAGAAGATGGACTGTGCGCCGTTGGCTTCTGCATCGCGCCAGTTGAACCCCAGCCAGCGGGCGATCGCCTTCAGCGCGTAGCTCTCGACGGGCAGCAGCGCCACCTGCGTCACCCAGTCGTGCAAATCCACAAATCGGGTCAGCAAATCCTCCACAACCTCTGAGGCAGGGCCAAACAATTCTCCCAAACGGCGCACCGTCTGCACCTCGTAGGGGCAAAAATGAAAAATCGGCGCGTCAGGATAGCGCTGAAACAGTTCCATCAACTGGTTCCAGGCGAGACGCTCGTCCTCTGGGGTTTCCGCCAGCAGCGCGTAGAAGGTGTTGTGCCCCTGGCCCCGATCCACCACCAGCACGCCATGCAGATACACCACGTTTTGCTCTGGCGCGGACTCAATATCGAAATACAGTTCGACCTCCGCAGTGGGCAGGCGGCGATGAGTGACCAGTTCCAGCAGCGCCCCATGAGACAGCGACGGATTCAGCAGCGCCTCCTGATTCAGCGTTGCCTGGGCCTGATGCACCAGCTTGTGCGCCACGGCCGGCCCAAAGCCAGGAAGCATTTCCAACTCCCGGACGGGCGTGGCCGCTAGCGCCTCCAGCGTGGTGATTTGCATTTGCTTGAGGTAAACATAGCGGCTGGGCGTAACGCCGGGGAGCAGGGAGAGGTGGCGATCGCCCGTCGCCAGCCCATAGCAGAAGCTATACCAGTGGCAGAGGTCGCAGCGGTTGTGGGCAATAAACACCTCTGGTTCCCGCTGGGCGATCAGCATTTCAGCACAGGCGTAGAGAATTTCCTCCATGCGCGGCACGAGATCCACCAAATCCACTGCATAGGGACCACGCTGCCGCAGCATCAGCCAGCTTGTGTCGCACCACGCACCCTGCACCGCCGCCAGCACGTAGGCATGAAACGCCGCCATCACCTGATAATCCAGCTTAGGGCGTTTGCCCAGGCGGATATCCGTCGGCACATACATCCAGTCGCCAAAAACCGACTCGCCCGGATGCCGCACCAGCAGATCAGGGCAACTCACCAGCATCACGCCATCGCGGTATTCCGTCAGCAGCACGCCGCGAGAAATCCGCTCTACCCCCTGCTGCATCAGCGTCAGCGTGGTCTCCGCGCCCGCCGCCCAGTTTGACCGGGGATAATCTGCTTCGTGAATCACCGCATCCTGCAAAATTTCGCGGCGGTGGGCCAGGCTGTCTTGCCGCAGCTTCAGCAGATAGTCACTGGGCGCATCGCAATATTCCAGGTCGCCATAGCGGTCGAGGTAGGCGCGGCGATGGCAGCGCTGAAAGCTAAACAGCAGTTCGTCCGTGAGCCAGATCGTATGCGGACTCAGATTATGCAGACTGGGATTATGCAGACTGAGAGCATGTGGACTGAGAGCCGCGTGAAGTGCAGCGGGTTCTCCCTGCGCTGGCAATATCAACTGCCTGCGACAGGGCCCTGACGGGCGATCGCCCGCATGTTGCCCCGCATGTTGCCCCGCGTATTGTTCCGTGTGTGACTTGGTGCATTGCCCGGTGCATTGCCCAGCCTGTTGCCCCGGACATTGCCCCGAATAGTGTTTGGTATAGGTCTCCGCAGACGGTCGAAAACTCGCGTCAGATTTAACACTTTCAGGCATCGAAACTAGCGAGGCAGAGTATTCGCTCTCCGCCTCTGATCGTTCAAATCGCGGCGGATTAGCGGACACACTCCTCCAGGCTGAGCAAGCAAACCAGCGGTCGCTGCTTCAGCCTTGTGGAAAACTGGGAGTGGGGCGATCGACTCGATAGCATCATGCAGGATGGCCTGAGGGCAAGGCGCGACGAGCGCAAAAACAAAAGCTCCGACGGCGGACAGAAGATTCACCCAAACTGAAAAAATCTCTAAAAACCTCCGCCGCAATCCGGCAGCTCTGAGAATTTTTTCCTATCTTCCATGACTCTACCCTGATCTGGAAAAATCTGCATCAAAAATCCGCATCGTGTTTGCCAGCAACCCTTAGGCCGCAGCCAGGAGCGAATCACTGCACCACTCTTCACCACTCTTCAGCACGATAGAACCGATCCGACCAATCGCCCACCTGCGCTCGAATAAACGCAATTTCTTCAGCCGAAAGCTTTTCCTTCCAGGTGTAGGCATTGGCTTTGCTGTTGCGCTTGAGGGCAAATAGCGACGGCTCCACCGAGGGATTTTTTTCGTTGCTATAGTCTGTGATTTTGCGCTGCACGGTGTCGCTAAAATCCAGCCCTAGTTGGTCAAAAATTTGCTGAAAGCCTGCCAGCGGCTCTAGCGACAGGTCTTCGTGCCGCACGAACTGCCAGTGGGGAAACTGCTCCCGGTAGGTGGCGATGCGATAGTGAATCAGCTTCCACAGCAGCGCCGCGTGTTCCAGAATCGATCGCCCGTGCCCGCCACCGGGTACTTCGTCTCCGGCGACGAATTCCTCGATTTCGGCAGCAAAGGGATGCAGATGATCCCGCATCAGCAGTGGCTGGTCGAGAAAATGGCGGAAATTGTGGAACCAGCCCGCTTTTTTCAGGCTGTAGGCAAAGGCAGCAGGATGGCGAATCATCACCACCACGTCCATGTTGAAGCGGGTTGCCAGCCAGTCGGCAGAGAAGAGGGCGATCGGGTCTTTCAGCAGAGGACGACGGCCCGCGGCACGGCTTTTGGCAAAAAACGCGCGATCGCCCTGCACTTTGCGGCGATATTCTGCATCATTCACCAGCTTCCAACTGGGAATCAGGTTGTATTGCAGCCGCACCGTTTTCTCAAAAAACCGCCGATATTGAGCCTCGTTGTCGGCGCAGATGTATTGAAACCAATAGTCCCACTGTGCGCCGCAAAAGCCCAGGTTGTGATCTAGGTGAAACGGCTCGTGAATATAGGCGACTTGGGGCGATGCGCCGATCATCAGCCTTACCCAGGTCGAGCCAGAGCGATGGGAACCCGTCACCAGAATTGGTTTTGGCAAGACTTTGCCCATAGTGCTATGCACTGGCAGTACAGGCTATTGCTCGATGGCAGAACGACCCTGCCGCCCCAACCGCACAATGACAAAGTGCCCAAAGTAAATCAGATAAATTACCAGCCCGACAATACCCAAAAAGCCCAGGAAAGGCAGACGATAGTTGGCATGGAGGATATCTTTGTAAATCAGCGGGGCCTCGCGCCACACCTGGCAGAAAGACGTTGGGTAGCTTGCGTCCGAAAAGGCACATTGCAAAAAGGGAATCGTGGCGATCGCCCCCAGCGTGCTGTAGATCGTCAGCGCCCAGCGCCAGGCACTAAACACAAATTTAAGCGGGCTAGAGCGCTGGTCGTCAATTTCCTCATTCAGGTCAACCCAGAACCACAGCCCGACGGGAATCAAAATCCGCGCCAAAAACGATGCCAGAAAGCCGATCTTCAAATCGCCAATCAGCAGATAAACCGTAATCGCCAGCAGGCTGGAAACGCGCCAGTAAATAATCAGCAGCCGCTGCATGGCTTCAGCCTGCTTTACCGTTGCCCAGATCAGCAAAATTAGCGGCAGCAGCACTGCAAACAGCACCGCCAAACGATAGTCCATCCAAACTAGAGAGCGCAGAAGATCGGGAGACATGAGTCCAAGGGTGGAAATGATTGGAAATGAGTTGCAACGTACAGAGGGACTTGGGTCAAGCCCTGCTTTAGCCGAAGAACATCTAAGAGCCTTATCCAGTGTAAGACCTTATGTAAGACCTTACCGGCCTTATCCCGCAGATTTCTGCCGTGGCTCACGGCACGTCGGCAAGAATCGTATTGCTGATGCAAAAGGTTGGTCTGACGACTGCTAAGAGGATGTTTGAAAAGTCCTACTGTTTGTAGCAAAGCGTGCAAGATCCCCTAAATCCCCCTTAAAAAGGGGGGCTTTAAGGCGGTTTCCCCCTTTTTAAGGGGGGCTAGGGGGGATCTCTGAGTGCTTGACATTACAGGCGATACCTTTTTAAACACCCTCTAAGAGCTAATTTATGAAGCAAATCTTAAGAAGCCTGAAACTCTTGGCATGTGTGGCTTTGAGGTCATGTTTGCCCAGGAAAAGCAGTTTCTCGGAAATCCTTGATTAACAAGGCTTTCAGGCTCCTTTACAAATTAGCTCTAAGACGGCTGCTAAATTGTAACCAGACTTGTGTAACCAGACTCGTGTAACCAGACTTGTAGCTGAATCTTTAAAAGAAAAATGCCTGACCTTATAAGCCCCCAAGGTCAGGCAGTTCACCTGTAAGGACGCCTTCTGAGCAGGAACACTAACGATTCAATTGCCCCCTAATCGCTAGTGTTCCGAATGCGTTCTCCAGAGTTATCCGTATTCTGCAATTTCTTGAATTCAATTTCCCTGAGATTTTTACTGAACTCTGTGGGGCAGTTTTGCGAAAAGGTGCTATTGGATACGGGAATTTCCATTGACAATTCTGTGATTTGTCGGGTAATCAATCAACCGTTTTCCGATAGTGGGGGTTAGAAATGAGCCTGACGCACTCAGGAGTCTAAAAATTTGAATCAATCTGCTCCTGCTTGGATGACCATTCCAGACGGACAAATGCTAGGCTCGAAAAAATGCTGCTTGTCAGGGCTTTGAGGTGCTGCGTTAAAGAGGACGTTGCGCCAGAGAACTGCTGAGGGCGATCGCCACGATCCAACCATGCTCACCCCCATCACCGAAGACGTTTTTAAGCAACTGATTCCCGCTGTCGCCACAGCGCAGCAGTATCGCTACTACTGGGGCAAGTTTCAGGATGTGCTGAGTCGCGTGCTGATTTCGGTCGTGGGGGCGCTGCTGGGGTTGGTGCTGCGGGCAATTTTGCCGCCCAACTTTTGGTTTGAAATTCTGGAATTCAGCGTGGCGATTATTGCAGGTCTGTACTGGTTGTGGGGGCCCGCTTACCAGGCTGGCCGCCGCAATGCGGAATATCGCCGCTTTCCTTACGCTGGCTTTTGGCAGGGCGAGGTGTCCGATGTCTACATTACTGAAGATCTCGTCGGCACCGAAGAACGGGTCAACAAGCAGGGCGAACTGGTGGTCGTCGAAAATCGGCAGCGACGGCTGAACCTAGAATTAGCCGATGAAGCAGGCTACTTAGGCAAGGTAAAGGTGCCCCTGGTGCGCGACCATCGGGTGATTCGTCCGGGCGATCGCGCTCAACTAGTTGCCATCTCCAATCGCCCCGATCTCGACCCCATTTTGGAGCTATCCGATGTCTACATGGCGGATTACGGGCTGTGGGTCAGCGACTATCCCTATCTGAATCGAGAGGTGTTTTCAGGCATCAGCCAGCAGATCAGCCGTCGCGCTGGCGAACCCAGCCCAAAGCGCCGCCGCGACCGTGCTAGTGACCCTGCCTACGACCCCGGCCTTTATGAAGCGCCGCCGCGTCGGACTGAGCGCTCTGGTCGCCCCCGTCAGGCTGATAGCTTTCGCCAAGAGCCCCGTAGCCGACCGCCCAAGCGCCGCACGCCCCGCCGCGAATTTTGATAAAAACTTAGACCTCTAACTCCCGAAGAAGTCAGAGGTCAAACAAATGAACACCATCACTCGCAGGATGTGTTAGCGTCAGCATCATGCACCAAAGCCCTGAGGGGCAGTGCGCTACGGCTACGCCCAACAGCACCCTACAGTACTCAAATCATTTATGAAATAGCGGTAGATGCTCAGGCGCTTCCCGTAAAAGTAACTTCTGGAAACTTGCTTTGCGCTTCGGCCATGGACTTTTTCTTGCCCTCTTCTTGCCAGTAGTTGATGACTTCTGTGGCTTTGTTGAGCAGTTCTACCCGGTCAGCTTCGGCGATCCAGTGCTTCGCCTCTAGCTCGGTCTTGAGCTGTTCCCACGCATCATTGCGGGGCCAGAAGAAATAGGATGTCAGCGGGCTGGTTCCCTTTCCGACGACTTGGTCTACTGCCAGAGCCACGTTGTTATCTAGCCAGAGAACCTTGAGAATGAACTTCGACAATCGCACCTCCAGGACAGTCCGGGCTGCCTTCAAAAACTCTACAATCCTCTATAGTAAATTACGAACTGGCGCGATCGCCAATATTCTTGGTTAGATTTGTCCTGAGCTAATTTTTTTTCTAGAATTTTTTCCCAAACGATTCCTATGCAGCAGGCGATCGCCATTCTAGTGTTTGATATCGACGGCGTAATCCGCGACGTGAGCAATTCCTACCGCCGCGCCCTAGCAGACACCGTAGAAGCCTTTACCAACGGTCATTTCCGTCCCTCCCAGGCAGAGATCGATCAGCTCAAAGCCGAAGGGTTGTGGAACAACGACTGGGAAGCGTCTCAAGAGCTAATCTACCGCTACTACAAACGGCAGGGAAGCGAGCGATTGCAGCTTGATGTGTCCTACGAAAAAGTGGTGGATTTCTTTCAGCGGCGCTATCGCGGAGCCATTCTAGACGATCCCGATCGGTGGGATGGCTACATCACCCAAGAGCCACTGCTGGTCGATGCGGCCCACTTGCTTGAACTGAAAGCCAACGCAATTCCCTGGGGATTTTTTAGCGGGGCGACGCGGGGATCGGCGACCTACGTTTTGCAGCGCCGATTGGGACTGCACGATCCGATTTTAATTGCGATGGAAGATGCCCCCGGCAAGCCCGACCCGACGGGGTTGCTGCAAACGGTGGCGCAAATCGAGGCTCGGTTTGGGTTGTCTAACCTGCTGCCGGTGGTGTATGTGGGCGATACGGTGGCGGATATGCAGACGGTGACGGCGGCGAAAGCTGTGGCGGGCGATCGCCCCTGGATAGGTGTGGGCGTGCTGCCGCCCCATGCCCAGTCCCCCGCCGACTACGCCGCCGCCTATACCGACAAGCTCCACACCGCAGGCGCAGTCCGCGTGGTGAATACTGTCCGAGAACTGACACCGCCCTCCGTTGCCAAACTGCTAGACTCTCACGGGCACCTGGGATAGAGCGACTTGGTGGGCGTGCGGCGGGGACTCAGCACCAGCACCGAATCCATAAACTGTTTCAACTCGGCCTGGTGGGCTGGCGAACTCACGGCCGCTTGCAGGTGTCGCAGCACCAGTTGGATAAAGCGGCGACTGGCGGCGATCGCCGCGCGGGTGGGCATATTGCTCAGGTTAATATAATCACGCGGATCACCAAAGAAAACCCGCCCGTTGGGTTGACGCATCGGCATGACGCGATGTTCGTGCGGATAAGATAGCCCGCCCATCCCAAAGTAGCGGATAAACCGGATGGCTCCCGCTCCCCCATTTTCGCGCTCCGTGTGGGCAGATGAGTAAGAATCCTGAATCAGGTGCAGCGCCTCGCCCAGCCACTCAAAGGCGGCTTCTCGTGTTGGGGCAGCCATGATTCGCTGGTAGATAGCCACAAGCTGCTGTCGCGCTTCGGCGAGGGCTTCCTCTAGCGACTGGCACTTGTGGCGGCGCAGCATGTGGCGGCGCTGTTGCGAGGGCTTAAAGTGGTTTGTGATTTTTTCAAGATCCACCCGGCGCACGCCCCGATTCATGGCATTTAGTTCAGCAGGGGTGATGGGTAGTCCTTTGGCAGCCTCCCGATTCAGGGTTTCATGCCCCGGCGGAATGCGGCGTTTAATATCTTCCACAACGAACGGATCGGCTTCAAGTTCGGCCGCCGTTTCTTGCAAAGTTTCCAGATATTGCTGCTGCACCCGCGCATCGAATGAGCGTGGCGTATTAGATACAATTATCTGTTCCAGCTTAGATTCAAATTCTCGTTCCAGCTTAGATTCAAATTCCCATTCAAATTCAGATTCCAGTTCCCATTCTGCTTCGCGCTGTTTGGGTGGAGCAGTGCGGGCAACAGGCGGCAAATCTGCCCCCTGCTCTAGCGCCGTCACCAGCACAATCCGGTTGCCGTTTTCGCCGCCAGGCCGATAGACAATTGGTACGCCCCGCACCACGGTCAGACGAGTGTTGTAGCCGGGGCGGGTTTGGCGATAGTGCTTGGCCGCGCGAAACTCGCGGACGAAGGTGCGCGGATCGAACCGCACGCCTTTGGAGGCTAGCCGTTGCAAAAAGCGCTGGGTGAAATGAACAGTGGGTAAAAAGCCCTGCCGCTTGAGATAGGCGGCAAATCGTTGAGCGATGCTGCGTCCGGCTTGCCCCCGGCGGCCAAATTCATCTTCAAACTCCGGAGCGGCCGAGCCGTTCTGGAGCGCTTTAGTTGAAAACGAGTTCATAGTGATCGAAGGGGAATAGTGTTGATTTTGGATTTTAGGTTGGCGATTTTGGCTAGACATTCTGGATTGGCGATTTTGGATTGCGATCGCTCAGTCCGGTTCAATCCACAATCCAAAATCTAAAATCCAAAATCTAAAATCCAACCCAATTGAAGCGGCACATGACTGGGGCGATCGCCCTCTAACCTTGCCCTGCCCTGAGTGGCGCGACGTTGCCGTTGCGGCCAGCATTGATGGGGACGACGCGCTGGGTGTGGCCGCGAAAGGCAATCCCCAGCACCTCGGCACTGGTCAGCCATTCTTCGGACACATCAGCGATTTCCCGCAGCAGGGCTTCAAATTCCGCCCGCGAGCTGTTGAGGATATACTTTTGTGCCAGCCAGCGAATGACCGATCGCCCGGAAGTTGCCATGCGGTGACGCTGCGAAGCGTTGACGTGCTTGTTGAAATAGCGCAGCATCACTTCTTCCACCACATCCCAGGCGTTTTCTGCACCGAACAGCTTGCGAACGTCTTCGGCCCCCAGAATGCGGAAGGCTTCGTCGAGCAGTTGCAGCGTCTCAATGCGAAATACGTTAACGTGTCCATAGGAATTCCACTTCAGGTTATTCCGCAAGTCCAGTCCGGCACGACGCACGGTGGCGATGCTGCCAAAGCTGGGATCGTAGGCGCGTTCGCGAATCACGTCGGAAATACGTTTGTCGCGCCAGAAGGCGGCCACGCTGTTGATGAACTGCGTGAACATCCCGTGGAATTGGGCGTTTGGCTTGGCGCTGGGCATGGGCGGTGTGGTGGTGTAGCCAAACACGCGGCGGTAGGTCTGCATTCGGTTGCGCTCGGCATAGCGGAGGATGCTGCGACGGTCAAACCGATACAGCCCGTAGGCTCCTTCGCCCGTCGAAAGGCGGACTGCCCCGGCATCGAATAGCTCTTGCAGCTTGCGGATGGCACGAAACACGCCGACGGTTTCCATCTGATACAGATAATATAAATCGGCGACAGATAAGATGCGATCGCTCGCAACTTGTTCGTCATAATCTTCCACGCCTTGGGGCAGGCGGGTTTCGTCGATGCCCTTGGCAGCATCCTTACCAATGCCGATCAGATCAGCGAGTCCGCCATCAGCAGGAATCGGCGCAGCAGCATTAGCGGCGATCGCCTGCGCTAACATATCTTCGATGCGCTGAGTCAGCGCGTCCGCAAGCTGGGGATTTTGGATCAACTGCGGCCCGAGCTGATCGACGAGCGTTTCCTTTAGCGCGGCAATGCGGTCGAGTAAACTTTGGTTTTCTCCGGTGGTGGTCATGGGAATTTCTCCTCGAACAAGGGCTTAGTCAGGGATGAGTAGAGTGGATTAAGGATGGCTTGTTGCCAGCCTAGATTTCGCAGGTTTTGGCTGTGGCTATCGACTTGGCTGCGATTCATGCTTACCGAGCGATTCACCATTGCGTTTGCTGTCATCGGAGATCAATCGAGATCGTCGGGCGTGTCGCCAGAGGGCAATGTTACTTGCTCTGCCAGTTGACGCACCTGATAAAGCTGATAAGCCAGATCGCGCAGCGCCCGAATCACCCCTTCGCGGCGGAAGGCGGCGTTGGGAATGGGCGTATAGGTAGTGGCCTGGGTTAGCACCATGAGGCGATCGCTCGTCTCGGAAATTACCCGAATGCCCAGCTTGCCGCCCGATTTCGCCAGCAGCGGCCCCTCTTCAGAGGCAAATCGCCAGACCCAATTCAGCAGCCCCTCTATGCTCATCGAGTCGCGCAGTTGTGCGGTGTCCTCGAATGAATATCCAGTGCCGTCCGGCAGCGGAAATGCAGGGCGGGGAACACCGTAGGAAAGCTCTATGTCCTCTTCATCAGCCTCAGCGCGGGTGAAGTCGATATAGACCGACAGGCGCTCCTCTGGCCCCAGGAAGAATAGCTCCATAATCCGGTAGACCTCCTGCACCGACTCGGCCACCACCGCCAGCGCCTGCGACAGCCGCACCAACTGCGTACCAATGTAGGCTCCGGCGCTGGAATCCTGAGTGCGCTTGTAGTCTACCCAGCTCCGCCGCAGCGATTGCAAATAGTCTTTCAGCGTCAGGAAGTTGCTGTAGTTTTGCTCCTCTTCGACAGTGTTGATTTGCCCACGCACCAGGCCAAAATATTCCGCCAGTTTCTTGAGTTGGCCACCGGGGCGCTGATTGCCACTGTCCGCGTCTTCACCCAGCAGCAGTTGAAACAGGTTATCCACCCGCAAAATTCGCGGGCCGCCCCGTGCGCCCAGTTCCACTAGGAGTTCCTGCATTTCGGTGCGGATGATGGAGCGGGTGGCTTCCATGTTTTCGCGGTCGGCAGAGGGCTTCAGCGGTGTGAGGGCATTTAGCAATCGAATACCGTCCTGAATCGCCGTTTTTGCCCGGTGATAGAGGCTGGCCTGTGCCCCGGTGATGCCGCCCCCCAGGTCGGAGGCGCGGACGCTGACGGATTGCGGATTCCAGTCGTAGACCGTGCGTCCGTCTACCTGACGAGCGGTGAAGGTCTGCGTCAGCGTGTCTACCAGAGTTTTGGGGTTGTCCGTGCGCTGGATGTGGCCCAAAATGCCGCCTAGGGCGCTTTCCACAATGCCTTGCAGGTCGCCGCCAGGACTAGCCGGAGCCGAAACGGATGCCATTCTGCCCGTCCGGTGGATTTGATCCAGGCTGGGCAGTACGTCCACCACCTGCAACTGGCCGGGTTTGTCTTTGGAAGGCTGGGCGGGCGGACGTTTGGATTGCTCAGGACTCGGCACCTCCAGCACCAGCAGTTCTAGTGTGTAGTAGTCCGTTGCTTGTCTGTCTCGCTTGACAGTATAGAGGGCAGGAACTTGTCCATAATCTTTATCATCGGGCTTGTTCGGATCAGCCTTAGAAAACGGTTCTAGGGGAAAACTGGGCTGAATCTCTGTTTCTCCCAAAAATTCGCTATCCCGAAAGAGTTTGAAATACACATCGGGTGTTGGTTCTGTTTCTCCGGGATCTTGGCGAAAGTCTTCCTTGGTAAAGGAGATTTCAAAGTAGCCCTGGGTATCCGTCCGGGAAACGCCGATCAGGTCATCATATTGTCGGTCTTTGTCGTGGAGTTCTACGCGGATGCCAGCTTCGGATTGGCTTTGGTTTTTGACCACACGCCCGCGAAGCGTGTACCTGTCTCGTTTCATGCTGCGCTATCTCCTTGCTAAAGCTTTATAGAAGTTTTCAGTAATAAGTCCCGGTGCGGCGAGCCGCCGATCCAGCGCGTGGCGGCTGGCACAGATTAGGAAGCGTTCGGGAACGATGCCCGGATCGTTGCCTTTGGCCAGCCGCTGTCCGGCTTCTTCGATAATTTGCTGGTGGTGCGGTTTGAAGCCGGTGACTTCTGCCAGCGATCGCCCGCCCAGTTCGCTATAGGGCGTGTAGCAGATGATATCCACGACGAGCTTGTGGGCCCGATCGAAAGTTTGCAGCACGGCTGGCGGAATCGTGCCTGCATGGGGATTGGGATACAGACGCTTCCAGATGCGGTTGTAGTCGTCCGCCATTTGCGGAAAGCCCATCCGCCGCAGTAGTTCCGTGCTGATGAACACGCGCAAGTAGGGGGTGGGGTGGGGCGCACCGGGGTGAAAGAAGAGGGTGCTTTGGGGCGATCGCGAAGCAATGTCCATCAGCGAGGCGACGATGTAGGGGCCACCCAGCAGCAGCCCCGACATATCCGCAAAGGTTTCGCTGTGCCATTTTGTCCACACGGCCGCCACGTCCGGGGAGAACCCCGCTTTCAGCAGACGGTGGGCGATCGCCTTGGGCAAGGTTTGCCGCAGGCCCAGGTCGGTTTGCAGGTTGTGGGCGACTTCGTGCAAAATCGCCCCCAGGGTCCAGGGATTCACCAAACGATGGTAGGGCAGTTGGATCAGCGGAAACGGATTCAACTGCTGGCTCAGCTTGGTGAGGGGAATGCCGCGCCGGAAAGTGGCAGGCGAAAACCCGGTTTTGACGTAGGAGAACGGCGGCGGTGCGGGAATCGACTTTGCCTTGCCCAAGCCCATATACACGTCCTGGTAGCAGTCGAGGGCGATGCGATCGCACCCCAATAGCCACGGCGCAAACTGGCTCTGCCGCTGCCCAAACAGCTCAAAGTAAAAGTCCCAGATTTGCTCGATTTTGCGAACCAGGTCGTGGGCTTGGTCTTTGCGAGCGATCATCTGCTGCAACTGCGCCGTTGCGGGCTGGGCGATCGCCGCCTGAGCGCTGCCAGAGACCGTTTTGGACACGCCCTGGAGGTGCGATCGCAGCCTGGCAATAAGCTGGTTCACCGCGTCGATATGGGCATCGCTGGGACTGGCCGCATCGGTGCCAAACTCGCCCTGGCGAAACGGACGCAGCGCCTCCACATGGCGCACCACGTTCACCGCCTGCGCCCGCAGCCAGGGGTCGAGGTTGGGCGGCTCCACAGCGCGAGCGGTTGAATATTCAGGCGTAGTCTCCTGATATAGCTCGGCGAGGGCCTGCCGCGTTGCCCGACACGGGTCTATCCCGTTCTTCGATCCGTTCGTAAACCCGTTCATACCAAAGCTCCCGATTGCATTCCCATCAACTTTTCGCTGACATCCCTGATGCTGCAATGCCTTTGCCTATACGCGGGCCCGCTTGCGTGCGCCGCAGGTGCATTGGCGGCTGTGAATCTGGCGCGATCGCTTCATCACAGCAGAGGCCCGGCGCGGATTACCCAACACCTGCGCCACGTTGCCAGCCACCGTCCGCGCTGCCACGCGAGCGTTTACGGGCTGTCCTTTAGCGACGCGCTGCGCCAGGGTTGCCATGCTGCTGCGGGCGATCGTGGGGAAGGTACGAACCAGCGGACGGGTCTGGGGGTTCTGGAGCAGCGCCCGACCAGCTTGGGCCAGGGGACGGATGACCTGGGGAACCACGCGAGAGATGACGGGTGCGGCTGCGCTGAGGCCCCGCGCCACCATTGGAATCAATGCGCCAATGAAGGCTTCTGCTTCGGCTTCGCTCTGGCTGTTAGCCGCCATGTGGGCCAGGTGTTCGGCCATCACCTCATACTCGCTGGCTGGCGCGGTTTCAAATTCGGGCAGCGCTTCAGGATGCTGCTCAAACTCATACTCAAACTCGCCATCGCCCCCAAAGGCGCTGCCCAATCCCCGCAGCAGATTGCCGATAAACGGATCGCCTTCATATTCGCCTTCCAGTTCAAACTCATTCAGGGGTGTTTCATACTCCATCTCAAATTCGCGCTGGCCCCGGCGACGGCGACGACGGAACAGCCCACCGATAGCCTGAATCGCCATCGGTGCAGCCGCCTTGAGAATGGGAGCCAGCAGGGGCAGAAACTCTTCACTTTCGTATTCGTACTCATAGGCGCGATCGCTTTCACCCAGCATGGCCGATTCAAATTCCGATTCCAGTTCCCGATCCAGGGTTTCAAATTCGTACTGATACATTGAGTCTTGGTCTCCTTTTTCAGCGATGTTTAGTTGAGGTATTGGGTTGAAAACAAAGCGAGACTCCAGCAGAACTAGCCCCGCACTTTCTTGCGGGCAACTGGAGCAGGCTGGGTCACTTTCTGCGCGACTTTGGCAGAATTAGCCACAATTCGAGCAGCAGTCATGGGATTTTTGAGCGCTTTGCGGGTCTGGGCGGCCATCACCTGGGCTACGACCGGGCGGGTAATCTGCTGACCCTGCGCGGCTTTCTGGGTCAGCACTTGCCCCGTCCGCATCGCCACCGTCGGCAAAATTCGCACCAGCGGGCGGGTCGTCGGGTTTTGGCGTAGTCCCCGTGTCAGTTGGGCGCTGGCTTTGACAATCGCCGGAATCTGCTTTTGCACCGCAGCCGCTTTGGTCGGCAGTACGCGAGTGACGGCCGCCCCTGCGAACGCCTCAGCCTCGGCTTCGTTTTGGGCCTTGGCCGCAGCCCCCGCTAGGGCTTCAGCAACGGCTTCTGTTTGCGGCGTAGCAGCGGATTCAAATTCTCCTGCCCACCCTCCTTCAAATTCCATTTGTCCAGCCGTTTCGTACTCAAATTCGTACTCGCTTTCGCGCATCATCTGCCCCAGCGCTGCGCCAAGCTGCGGCCCACCAATGGCATTGCCGATCAGACGAGTGGCATGAGGAATCACTTTCGGCAGAATCGGTTTGAGCCGTCCAGCGAGACGACGCACCGTACTCAAAAAGGCTTCGCTTTCATACTCACTTTCGTACTCGCCTTCGTATTCACCTTCGTATTCACCTTCGCCCAGTCCGAGGGCGTTCATTGCGCCGCCGATGAGTCCACCCAAAAATTCTTCACCTTCGTATTCATGCTGAACTTCGTATTCATTTTGCAGCTCATATTCAAATTCGCTTTCAAACTCATTCGTGAGTTCCTGTTGCAGAGTTTCACCGTCCAACATTGCATCACTCCAATCGAAATGCAGTTCATCTCTAGCTATAGCTTGAGAAAGATTGCTTGAGCAGTCACACGTTTTGATGACATCCATGCAGGGTCATGGAAATAGATGTCATCGATTTGAATGACATTTTGAATGCAGTTAAGCGTTACGCAATTCTGAACAAAACTTTAGAATTTAGAAGTATGGCGGCAGAGAGAGTCCCTGGGCTTTGTACTTTCAGCTCTGTCAGGTCGGATCTGTCAGTACCCAATGGGGGAATAGCGATCGCCCTCTAGGGCCGCTTAAATAAAAGCTATTCGACCAAAGATTTCATTCACGCCGAGCAACTTTAATCGTTCAATCTCGGTTAACCTATCTCAAAGTATGGAGGCTAAGAGCTAATTTATGAAGCAAATCTTAAGAAGCCTGAAACTCTTGGCATGTGTGGCTTTGAGGTCATGTTTGCCCAGGAAAAGCGGTTTCTCGGAAATCCTTGATTAACAAGGCTTTCAGGCTCCTTTACAAATTAGCTCTAAGTTTCAGGAAAGTAGCATCAGTTCTGAAATTTTTTCCAGTCCTTAAATGAACATAATGAATACCCAGAACAGTAATAAACCCGTTTCAGGCTCCCTCGACCTGAATCGACTTGAGCGGGACGTATTGATTCGCCTGCTCAGCCAAGCCGCCGTATTTTGGAAGCCCATCAAGGTCTTTCAGGATGCAAAGGAAACGATTAATGAAGTCATTTTTGAACTAAAAATTGACGAAACCGAGTTCTATCTGGTTCGTCGCACACCAACAGATGCCAAGGCGGTTTGTCTTAGCCCGCGAGAACTGGCGATCGCCCGCCTAATTGCCCAAGGCTTACCCAACAAAACCATCAGCAGCACGCTTGAAATTAGCCCCTGCACCGTTTCTACTTATTTACGCCGCATTTTTGGCAAGCTGGGCGTGTCATCTCGCGCCGCGATGGTCGCCCGCCTGATGCAGGACAATGTGTTGCAAAGCTAGCCTGTTGCAAAGCTAGGCATTGTTTTAAAACTTTCTACGTCGTTGATTGCCCTGAGTCGATCCCCCTAAATCCCCCTTGAAAAGGGGGACTTTAGATTTTCTACGTCGTTGATTGCCCTGAGTCGATCCCCCTAAATCCCCCTTGAAAAGGGGGACTTTAGATTTTCTACGTCGTTGATTGCCCTGAGTCGATCCCCCTAAATCCCCCTTGAAAAGGGGGACTTCCGGAGCGACTTGGCCCAGTTCCCCCCTTGTTAAGGAGGGTTAGGGGGGATCAAAGGGCTTTAAAGCACGCCTTAGCCTGCTGCAACATTAGCACGGCTAAAGCAAGGCCATTGCCCGGTCGATGCCTTGGCGCACCACCGCCGCTGAACTGTGCAGTTCTTTCAGTTCCGAGTCGCTCAACTGTAGCTCCAGCACGCTCTCTGCGCCGCCGCAGCCGAGCCGCGTAGGCACACCGATAAAGATATCGCTGAGCCGATATTCGCCCCGCAGATAGGAGGCAATCGGCAGCAGACGCGACTTGTTCAGCAAAATCGTTTCCACCATGACGCAGGTCGAAGACGCAGGCGCATAGTATGCGCCACCCGTCTGCATTAGCTCCACGATTTCTGCGCCGCCGTTGCGCGTGCGGTGAACCAGACGGGCGATGGTGTCTGCGTCCAGCAGTTCTGTGATGGGAATGCCGTTCACCGTGGAATAGCGCGGCAGCGGCACCATCAGGTCACCGTGACTGCCCATCACCATTGCGCTCACGTCGGCAGTGGACACGCCCAGTTCCAGCGCAATAAAGGTCTGAAACCGCGCCGAATCCAAAATCCCCGCCATGCCCATGACCCGCTCTGGCGGCAGCCCGGTTGCCTTCCACGCCAGATAGGTCATCACATCCAGCGGGTTTGTGACGACGATGAAAATGGCATTGGGCGAGTGGGCGATCGCCTTTTGGGCCGCCTCCATCACGATCGCGGCATTGGTCTTTAGCAGGTCGTCGCGGCTCATGCCAGGGCGACGGGGCAGCCCAGCGGTAATCACCACCACATCAGAACCCGCCGTCATCGCGTAATCCGTCGTGCCCACAATCTGGCGATCGTGTCCCTCGATGCCGCGAGCCTCCAACAAATCCAGCGCCACGCCCTGGGGCCGCCCATCCACAATATCCAGCAGCACCACATTAGCCAAGTTTCGCTCTGCAATTCGCTGGGCTAGCGTACTGCCAACGTTGCCAGAGCCGATGATGGCAACACGGGTGGGGGTGCAGGCGTTGGGCGCGTGGGACGTTGTAGACATTGCTGTAGGACTTGCTGAGAGAGCGGCACGAGCGAGACTGGTGAAGTGCGTTCGGCTTTGCCGTCTCGTAGAGAATCGCCCGGTTCCGCTGGGGTTCTATTGCGTAGGGTACGCGATCCCCTCCGCGAATCCTGCGAATCTACTCAAATTTTTCCAATTGATCGGCCCGCAGCCACATATTTGGTGTCGGCACATGGCCAAACTGCACCAGCAGGTAGTCACCTCGTGCATCCAGCACTTCGCCTTTGGTCTCAAAAATGTAGGACGGAAAGCGCGTGTCGCTCGCCGCTGCTTCCAGACTGTTTTCCAGCTTTTCGCGCACCACGCGCACCACATCGCCCTTTTTGACTGACATCGTTTCTCGTCCTGTGTGTAATCTCGTAACTATCTAACCGTCTTGTGAAGACCTTGTGCACAATTGGAACTTACAAGACCTTGCGGGTTGTATCATTCCCTTCACATTGTTCCCTCACTCACATTGTTCCCTCACATTGTATAGCAGTGGAGCATGGCGGTGGAGTATGGCAGCAGGGTGTAGCCGCAAGATAGCAGTTCAGCCATCTGGAGCGAGGTTCGCCCTAAACTTTTTAGCCAGGACGGATGCCTCCTTCTGGTGACTCCTCTGATGACTCCTTCTGTAGAGACATCCTCTGCAATCAGTCCTGCGGTAGCCTTTTGTTAAGGGTTAGAAATCCCGTTCCATTGCAATTCTTTATCACGCTCCTTACAACTGCTCATGTCTCCAACTCCCCAGCCCAAGCCGCCCCACAGCCAGACCAATGCCGACACGCCCGACCAGGGTGGTGGGCTTTCCGTGGTGCAATATTGGGCAGAGCAAACGCTGGCACCAGCAGGGCCGCAGCTTTGGCAAACGCTAATGCACAAGAGCGCCTGTTTATCTTGTGCATGGGGCACAGGGGGGCAAAAAGGCGGTTTTCGCAACGAGCTAGACGAGTCGATGCAGCGCTGCATGAAAAGCGTCGAGTCGATCATGGCGGAGCTAATGCCAGCCGTGCCGCCGCAGTTTTTTGAGACCCACAGCGTGGCAGAACTCCAGCAGTTGTCCTCGATGGCGGCCGATCGGCTGGGGCGGCTGAGTGTGCCGATGATCCGGAGGGCGGGGCGATCGCACTATGAGCGCATCAGTTGGGATGAGGTGTACGCGATCGCCACTGCTGCCTTCCAAAAGCCATCGGAACGGATTGCGTCCTACAGTTCGGGGCGCAGTTCCAACGAAGCTGCATTTCTGCTGCAACTGCTGCTGCGGACGCTGGGATCAAATAATCTCGCCGACTGTTCCAATCTGTGTCACGCCCCTTCCACCGTGAGGTTAAAAGAAGTGCTGGGAACCAGTACCTCGACCGTCAGCCTGGAGGGACTGAAGCAGGCAGATTGCGTCGTGCTGATGGGTTCCAATGCGCCCTATAACCATCCGCGCTTGATGAATGAGCTAATCAAATTGCGCGATCGCGGCGGTTCTGTAATTGTGATCAATCCCATCATGGAAGTGGGTCTGGTCAAGTTCGGTTCGCCGGCCTTTCCGCTGAAGTCTCTCATTCCCGGCTCAGACATTTCCTCCCACTATTTGCAACCGATTCCCGGTAGCGACGTGACGCTGCTGACAGGCATCCAAAAGGCGCTGCTGGAGTGCAATCAGGTGGACTGGGACTTTCTCAAAGCGCACACCGAAGGCTGGGAAGCAGTGGTGGAACAGGCCCGCAGCACAAGCTGGGAGGCGATCGCCCAGGGATGCGGCGTGTCTCAGCCGGAGATCGAGGCGGCGGCAGAGATCATCGGCAATGCAAAGCGCGTCGTATTTGCCTGGGCAATGGGCATTACGCACCACGCAAACAGTGTGGACAACGTGTGGAATATTGTGAACACGGCTCTGATGACGGGCAACCTGGGCAAACCCGGCGCAGGCGTGATGCCGATTCGCGGGCATTCCAACGTGCAGGGCTTTGGCTCGATGGGCGTGACGGTGAAGCTGAAGCAGGAGATTCAGCAGGCGCTAGAGAAACTGCTGGGGCGATCGCTCAACCTGCCACCGGGTTATCATACTCGCGACCTGATCGACGCGGCAGAGGCAGGTCAGGTAGACACGCTGCTGGCGCTGGGCGGCAACCTCTACGGCGCAAACCCCGACACCGCCCAGGCAAAACGCGCCCTTGGCAACATCGACACGATTATTTATCTGGCGACCAAGCCCAATCCGGGACACTTTCACGGGCTGGCCAAAACGAATACGATTGTGATTCCGGTCTTCAACCGCTTTGAAAATCCGCATAAAACCACGGTGGAATCGGGCAACAACTTTGTGCGAATGAATGATCCGGGCCAGACCCATCTGAAGCAGGCAGACCTGATTGCCGAAATTACGTTTCTCACGGAACTGGCGCATCGGCTGCTGGGCGACGACCCGGTGGACTGGCGCAAGCTGCAAGATACGCGCTATGTTCGCCAGTTGATTGCCAAAACGATTCCTGGCTACGAAAAGATTGCTGCTTTGGACGACGGCGGTGAAGAGTTCACCATTTCAGGGCGCATCCTCACCCAGCCGCAGTTCAAAACGCCCTCTGGCAAAGCGCAGATGAAGCTGACACCGCTGCCCGATCTGTCGCTGCCCGACCCCAGTCACTTTGGCGCGGCCAATGGCGCAAACGGGCTGGTGCTGGCGCTGATCACGGCCCGCAGCTATTCGCAGCACAATACGGTGGTGTACAAGGAGGGCGATCGCTATCGAGGGATGCCTCATCGCCACTGCATTTTGCTGAATCCGCTGGATGCGTCCCGTGCTGGACTTGCGGAACACCAGAGAGTCACCGTGCGGGGCGAGGCAGGCCAGCTAGACGGCGTGGAAGTGATTTTCGGTGCGGTGCGTCCCGGCGCGGCGCTGATGTTTTATCCCGAAGTGAACGCAATTTTTCACGCCAAAACGGACAAGCGCTGCGGCACACCGGGCTATAAGCGAGTGCCCGTATGGGTTGAGGGCAAAAGGTAAGGTGGTAGCAAACGCCTCTTCTGGGAGCTTTTGAGCATTGGGCAGATTTTGGGAATCCTGCTGGATAGCAGGTTCAACCGCTGTAATCTGCTACAGCCCTTCCTACGAAAACTTTGCCCTATGCCACGCCGCCCTATGCCACGCCGCCCTATGCCACGCCGATTATTTACACGCTGCTCGTCTAGCTCAACCCGAAATCTATGGCTGAGCCTGCTGCTGGTGTTGCCGCTGGCGGCGCTGCCGTCCCGTGCTGCTGCGGAGCCGCCGCCCCGGCTGGCCCAAGTGTATCCATCTGCTCAGGCCCGTTTGACAGAACAAGCAGATGAACAGTTGCAACAGGGTGCAAGTCAGTTTCAGCGCCGCCAATGGGATACGGCCGAACACCTGTGGCAGGAGGCGCTGCGGCTCTATCGGCAGGCCGGCAATCGGGTAGGCGAGGGGCGTGTGCTGGGCAACTTGGCGGCAATTCAGGAGGCAATTGGGCGGCCGCAGGCGGCGCTGCGTTTGTTTCAGCAAAGTCTGGCAGTGGCAGAAGAAATGGGCGATCGCCGGGGTATCAGTTTTGCGCTGTCTAATTTGGGGTTCCTGCACACGCGGCTGGGGCAATATGACGAAGCGATCGCCCGTCTTCAGGTAGCCCTGCCGCTGGTGCAGCAAATGGGCGATCGCGAGGGTGAGTATGACGTGTTGAACCAGTTGGGCATTGTGCATCGGGCGCAGGGACGCTACGACGAGGCGATCGCCGCCTTTCAGCAAAGTTTGGCGATCGCCCAGGCAGAGCAGAGCAGAGCAGTCGGGGTCAGGCGAATGTGCTGGGCAATCTGGGCAACACCTACACCGAGCAGGGCAACTATCCGGCCGCTCTAGAGAGCTATCAAAAAACGCTGGAACTGGCTCAGCAGGCACAAGATCGGGGAATGCAGGCCGGCGTCTTGCAGCGATTGGGGCAATTGTATACTCGGTTGGGCAATCTATCGCGGGCGGTGGCCGTGCTGGAGGAGGGGCTGGCGCTGGCGCGAGGTCTGGGCGATCGCCGCCTGCAAGCCTACACGCTGGGCAGCCTGGGCACCGTCTACGCCCGCACCACAGAACCCGATCGGGCCGTGCCGCTGCTGCAATCGGCGATTGAAATCACCGCGCAACTGGAAGATCGTCCCAATGAGAGCGCCCTGCGGCAGGTCTTGGGCAGTGCTTACGCCGCAATGGGCAATCTACGGGCGGCTCGTCAGCAGTATGAACAGGCACTGGCGATCGCCCGGTCGATTGGCGATCGCGCAGGGGAAGGGCAGGCCCTGGGCGAACTAGGTCAGCGTAACAGGCATCAGGGCCAGGTTCTCGAAATTTGGTAAAGTGATGCCGTGCGGAATGGATCATATTGGCTACGTAGGCGACAGATTGCAAGTCTGTCATTTCTACCATGCAGGTTCGGGATTTCCCATCGAGGAGGCAGCCTTACACGGGCGATCGCCCCGCTAGCATGGAGCTAATGTGATGGATTTCGCCCCATGACCCTCACGCTTTCCCTTCCATTTTCTCTTCGTATGACTGGCGCTGTGCCATCCCCCTATAGCAATCAGCAGATTTCGGTCTGGCTGCGCGGCCTGCTCGCCCTGGCCTGGGCTGACGGCAATTTCGACGAGCAGGAAAAGGCGCTGATTTCTGACCTGACGGAACTCGAGCTTGCGCCCAAAACCGAGCTAGAAGGCGCAGCCCACATCATGCCAGAAGCCGTCGCCGAAGGTCTGGGAGACGATCCCAAAACGGCCGAAAACTTTTTGCGGACTGCCGTGATGGTGGCGATCGCCGATGGCACCTACTCTGCCGCCGAAGACCGCCTGCTTCAAGAATATTGCACCGCGCTGAATCTCCAGCCCGCCGTGCTAGACTCGCTGCGCCACACGTTGACCGAGATGAGCGAGGGCGGCCCGGTGGATCGGTTCGCTGGCCTGGGCAATGACCACTATCTCCCCGTGCTGGCCCCGATGCAAGAGTGGCTGGACGGGCTGGAAGTGCAAGATCCGCGACTGGCCCGCTTCCTGTGCAAAATGATCCCGCCGCAGTGCCCCTTCGAGCGCGACGTGGTGCTGTTCGGTCGTAAGATCGTCCACATTCCCGCCATGTGCAAGCTCAATCCGCTGTATGAGCAGTTGGTCGGGCTGCGGTTTCGGGCGCTATCTTATCTGGCAGACGACTGCGGCGAGGATGTCACGCCGTATTGTTAATGCGGGAATATGAATGCGGGAATATGATACGGGGATAGCCGGAAGAGGGCTTGCGCGTCGGCTTCCCGACTCCTGCCTCCTGACCCCCAATCCCTGTAAAATACTCCCTTGCACTCCACACGCGGGAACTCATGGACTATCGGCAAGCAGGGGTAGACGTAGAGGCGGGACGCGCCTTCGTGCGGCGGATCAGGGAAATGGTTGCCAGTACGCATCGCCCAGAGGTGATGGGCGGCATTGGCGGATTTAGCGGGCTGTTTCAATTGCCGACGGGCTATCGAGAACCCGTGCTGGTGTCGGGGACAGACGGCGTGGGCACAAAGCTAAAGCTGGCGCACCAGTGCGATCGCCATGACACCGTAGGCATTGATCTGGTGGCCATGTGCGTGAATGACGTGCTGACCTGCGGCGCGGAACCGCTGTTTTTTCTGGACTACCTGGCGACGGGCAAGCTGGATGAAGACCAACTCGCGGCCGTGGTGGCGAGCATCACAGACGGCTGCAAGCAGGCGGGCTGTGCGCTGCTGGGCGGCGAAACGGCGGAGATGCCGGGGTTTTACCTGCCGGGAGAATACGACCTGGCGGGCTTTTGCGTGGGCATTGTGGAAAAGAGCCAGATCCTCGACGGGTCGCAGGTGCAAATCGGCGATGTGGCGATCGCCCTCCCCAGCAGTGGCATTCACAGCAACGGGTTCAGCCTGGTTCGCAAAATCGTAGACCAGGCCGGTCTGGAATTGAGCGAATCCCTGCCGGAACTGGGAAAGGCATCCCTCGGTGAGGTCTTGCTGACACCAACCCGCATTTACGTTGCACCCGTGCTGGCGGCGCTGCGCTCCGGTCTGCCCATCCACGGCATGGCCCACATCACGGGCGGCGGGCTGCCCGAAAACCTGCCCCGTGGTCTGGGCAGTGGCCAGAGCGTGCGCGTTGACCCCACAAGCTGGACGATTCCACCGATATTCACCTGGCTAGAATCGGCGGGAGCAGTCGCCCGCGCTGAGATGTTCAACACGTTCAACATGGGGGTTGGCTTTGTGGTGCTGGTTCCGGGCGATCGCGCTGAAGCAACCTGTCGCTTTTTCCAAGCCCAGAGCGTCGCAGCGTGGCCTTTGGGCGAAGTCATTGCGGGGCAGGGCGAGGTGTTGATCGAGTAGCAGGTGAATAGCGGGCGAATCGCGAGTGGGAGAGCCAATTGGCTGACTCTACGCCTGTCCCCTAGGGATTCAGGAATCGCCGCGCCGGGAATTTAACAAAACGAAATCTTTTTCGGCTGCCCTCTCATCATCTTGATCTGTCACAGTAAGAGCTATAGCCTGCGACTTAGAATCGCTGAAATAAGGGGCTGATGGAGGCGTTATGCGAGCAGTGCTAATGGCAGGGGGTTCGGGCACACGGCTGCGGCCGCTGACCTGCGATTTGCCCAAACCAATGGTGCCCATTTTGAATCGCCCAATCGCCGAGCATATTATTAACCTGCTGCGGCGGCACGGGATTACGGAAATCATCGCCACGCTACACTATCTGCCTGACGTGATGCGGGATTACTTTCAGGACGGCAGCGATTTTGGCGTGCAGATGACCTATGCCGTGGAGGAAGACGAGCCGCTGGGAACGGCGGGCTGCGTCAAAAACGTGGCAGATCTGCTGGATGAAACTTTTCTGGTGATCAGCGGCGACAGCATTACGGATATTAACCTGAGCGAGGCGATCGCCTTTCACAAGAAAAAGGGCGCAAAGGCGACGCTGGTGCTGGCCCACATTGCCAACCCGCTAGAGTTTGGCGTGGTGATTACGGACGAAGACGGGCGCATCCGCCGATTTTTGGAAAAGCCCTCCAGCAGCGAAATTTTCTCCGACACAGTGAACACGGGCACTTATATCCTGGAGCCGGAGGTGCTGGACTACTTGCCCGCCAATGAGGAATCAGACTTTTCCAAGGATCTGTTTCCGCTGCTGCTGGAAAAGGATTTGCCCCTGTATGGCTATGCAGCGGAGGGCTATTGGTGCGATGTGGGGCATCTGGATGCCTACCGCGAGGCACAGTATGCGGCGCTCTATCGGCGCGTAAAGCTGGAGTTTGCCAGTGAAGAGCGATCGCCCAATCTCTGGGTAGGGCAAAACACCCACATCGACCCCACCGCCCAAATCGACACCCCTGCCATCATCGGCAGCAATTGCCGGATTGGCCCCAGAGCGGCGATCGCCGCAGGCACGATTATTGGCGACAACGTGACCGTCGGAGCCGATGCCGACCTGAAGCGCCCCATCCTCTGGAACGGCGTTACCATCGGCGACGAGGCCCACCTGCGGGCCTGCGTAGCCGCCAGAGGCACGCGGGTCGATCGCCGCGCCCATGTGCTGGAAGGTGCGGTCATCGGTTCCCTCTCGGTGATTGGCGAAGAGGCGCTGGTGAACCCAGACGTGCGGATCTGGCCCAGCAAGCGCATCGAACCGGGGGCCATTCTCAACATGAACCTGATCTGGGGCCATGCCGCCCACCGCAACCTGTTTGGGCAGCGGGGCGTGTCGGGTCTCGCGAATGTGGACATCACGCCAGAATTTGCCGTGCGGCTGGGGGCGGCCTTTGGCTCGACGCTAAAGCCAGGAAGCCAAGTCACGGTATCTCGCGACCAGCGCAATATCTCTCGTATGGTGTCGCGATCGCTCATTGCCGGTCTAATGTCCGTCGGCGTGCATGTGCAAAACCTGGAGGCCACTGCGATTCCCGTGGCCCGCGCCGTCGCCCCCAGCCGCAACGTCGCCGCCGGAATCCACGTCCGCGTTCACCCAGAGCGCTCGGATCACATCCTGATCGAATTCTTCAACCACAAGGGCATCAATCTGTCCAAAGCCCAGGAAAAAAAGATCGAGGGAGCCTATTTCAAAGAAGACTTTCGCCGCGCCCAAATTCAGGAAATCGGCAACGTAGTGACGGTGCATCAAGCCAGCGATATCTATTGCGACAGCTTTGAGCGACACCTGCGGCTAGATGCGATTCGCAGCCACAGCTCCAAGGTAGTGATCGACTACGCCTATGCCGTGTCAGGCGCGGTGCTGCCGCAAATGCTGTCCAAATTTGGCTGCGACGCGGTGGTGCTAAACGCCAGCCTCAATCCCACCGTGCCCAGCGCCCAAGACCGAGAAGCGCTGCTGAGCCAGTTGGGTCATGTAGTCGAGGCGCTGAAAGCCAACTTCGGCGTGCAGGTGTCTGCCAATGGCGAGCAGTTGATTTTGGTAGACGAAGCAGGCAGCCCGATTCGCGGCGAGTTGCTGACGGCGCTGATGATTCACATGGTGCTGACGCAGCATCCGCGTGGCTCCGTGGTGGTGCCCGTGAATGCCTCCAGCGCTGCCGAACAAATCGCCCGTCGCCACGGCGGCCAGATCCTCCGCACCCGCGCCAACCCCACCGCCCTGATGGAAGCCTGCTACACCAATCCCAATGTGGTGCTGGGCGGCAGCGGCGAGATGGGCTTTATCTTTCCGCAACTGCATCCGGGGTTCGACGCGATGTTCTGCATTGCCAAGATGATCGAGATGCTGAGTTTGCGATCGCAAGACCTGGCCAGCAGCGCCCCCCGCACCCTCGGCCAGATTCGCCTCGACCTGCCCCGCGTCTGCCACAAAATGATTACCGTCCGCTGTCCCTGGACGGCCAAAGGGTCTCTCATGCGCCATTTGGTAGAAACGCACCCGGCGCAGCAGCTTGAGCTAATTGATGGTGTAAAAATCTTTAACCCGCAGCACGATAGCTGGATCTTGGTGCTGCCCGATGCGGGCGAACCGCTGGTGCATCTCTACGCCGACAGCGTGGATCGCGGCTGGGTGGATGAAACCCTGCGGGAATATCGCGCCGCCGTCCTTGCCTTCGTGGAGCGCGACGTGGGGCTAGATGACCATTCTAGCGACTGGCAAATGGGTTGAAGGAGGGACGTGGATTTTTCGCGCAGGACGCACGAAAGACTAGCGCTTTCCAATACAATAAATGGGTTGTATTCAGCGGCAGAGCCTTGATCGAGCGCTATACTTTGCCCGAAATGGGCAGTCTTTGGACGGACGAATATAAATTCAAGACGTGGCTCCAGGTGGAGATTGCAGTCTGCGAGGCGCAGGCGGAATTGGGCTATATTCCGGCAGACGCGGTGGAGACGATCAAGGCCAAGGCGCAGTTTGATCCAAAGCGAATTCTGGAAATCGAAGCAGAAGTGCGGCACGACGTGATTGCGTTTCTGACCAACGTGAATGAGTCCGTCGGCGACGCAGGGCGCTACATTCACCTGGGCATGACCAGTTCCGACGTGCTGGATACGGCGCTGGCGCTGCAACTGGTCGCCAGTCTAGAGGTGCTGCAATCCCACGTAGACAAGCTGGCCCAGGCCATTCGCTTTCAGGCGCAGCAGCATCGGGAAACGGTGATGATTGGGCGATCGCACGGCATTCATGCAGAACCCATTACCTTCGGCTTTAAGCTGGCGGGCTGGCTGGCGGAGGTGCTGCGTGGGCGCGATCGCCTCTGTCAGTTGCATCAAGAAATCGCCGTCGGCAAGATCTCTGGCGCAGTGGGCACCTACGCCAATCTCGATCCGCAAATCGAGGCGATCGCCTGCCAGAAGCTCGGTTTGCAGCCGGATACTGCCTCAACGCAGGTCATTTCGCGCGATCGCCATGCCCAGTTCTTCAACGTACTGGCACTCCTCGCCGCCTCCATCGAGCGCTTTGCAGTAGAAATCCGCAACCTCCAGCGCACCGACGTACTGGAAGTGGAAGAATTCTTCTCCAAAGGGCAAAAAGGCTCCTCCGCCATGCCCCACAAGCGCAACCCGATTCGCTCGGAACGGCTGACGGGGATGGCCCGCCTGATTCGCGGCTACGCCATGACGGGTCTAGAAAACGTGGCTCTCTGGCACGAACGCGACATTTCCCACAGTTCCGTCGAGCGCGTCGCGCTGCCCGATGCCTGCATCCTCACCCACTTCATGCTGGTGGAAATCACCGACTTGGTGAAAAATCTCCAGGTCTATCCCGAAAACATGCAGCGCAACATGAACGTCTACGGTGGCGTGGTCTTTAGCCAGCGGGTGATGCTGACGCTGGTAGAAAAGGGGCTGGCCCGCGAAGCCGCCTACGCCGTCGTGCAAAGCTGCGCCCACCAAGCCTGGAATACACCCGATGGGGATTTTCATGCGCTAATTGCCGCCGATGCCACGGTCAAATCCCACCTGTCCCCAGAAGAAATCGAAGCCTGCTTTGATCCCAACCACCACCTGAGAAATCTGGACGTGATCTACCAGCGGCTAAATATTTAGGACTGAGCGTTGAAGGCTCAAAGATTGCTAAAGAGCGCTGCTGCCACAAGATGCCATCATCGCAGAAGAAAAGCTAACCCGTTACTCGCTAATGCCTTTACCCAGAGATGGAAAGTCAAAGTTCCTGGCACAAGGTTACACTTTGAACAACTAGCCCGCAGAGCCAGTTGATTAGAGGGTGTTTGAAAAGGTATCGCCTGTAATGTTAAGCACTCAGAGATCCCCCCTAGCCCCCCTTAAAAAGGGGGGAAACCGCCTTAAAGTCCCCCTTTTTAAGGGGATTTAGGCGGATCTTGCACGCTTTGCTACAAACAGTAGGACTTTTCAAACATCCTCTTAGAAGATGATCCAGATTTTCTATTGCAAAAAGAGCAGACCGAGCGAAAAAGCGCTTAGTGGAAACGTGCCTAAACCGATTGTTCGGTTGTAGTATCGAGCGCGATCGCCTCTCTCTAGGCATATCCTTTGGAGTTCTATTTAATAAGTTTTGTAAGGACTTAATGAAAAGTCATTGATCCCCTGAGGCAGTGTCACTAAAAAGCTTGAGCAAGGCGTTCAATTAATCTCCGAAAAAAATCATAAGTTGCTGAACATCCCTGATTGATATACAACATTAGAGACTGCTGTCGCGCAAGGTTTACGTAGCTCATGCAGAAATGGGTAGCCGATGGACTGGTTGTTGGGCTAGCAACAATTGTTCTGGGTAGCACAGCCTCAGCCCTATTCCCCAGAAACTCTATTGCCAGCATCGCCAGCAGCAGTTTGGGAGCAGTCTCCAGTTCAATGGTTCTTGCTCGGCGTAGAACTCGCCTCTTACCTAAATCAGAGGAGCCGGAAGAAAATGCCTATCCTCAGTTGCCTGAATTGTCAGAAAAACACGTTTCAGACGTACTAGAGGAATCAGATTCAGCAGAACATACGCCCTTTAGCGAACCCGTCTTAGATAAGAACTCAAAAGCAAGCCTAATAGAAAATCCTTCTACAAATCCTTCTACAGAAGACACGTCCGAAGAGGCTGAAAATCTTCAGCTTTTGGATGGACGCTTAAGTGAAGAGGTTGCCATCAAATGGCTGGCGAATAGAGGCGTTTCTGTCATGGATCAACCTGAGCTTGACCCTCACACAGAAGAAATTTTTAATAAGCACGCCGTTAGATTAGGCAATAAGTATAAGGACGAAGATGGTCAGCCCCAGCTATCTCGCTTATTAGGACAAATCAAGTGGTCAATTACAAATGAGAGAAATCTGACCTGTCACCTCAGTAGAGCCTCCCAAAAGCAAATTGGAACGATCACCCAATTTGGTAAAGACTTGGACAAAGACACCCTATTCTTTTCTCGATACAAGTATTTTCCGGGCGAAAAGATCATTCGTGCAAGTGTGCGGAATAGACCAGATACGCGGAGCTTTTTCACAGGGGGCTGGTTTGAGAGATTTATAGAATACAAAGTTTCTGATTTTCTGCAACGTTCAAATTTATCCTATTCTCGTCTAATGAATCGGCTGATTCAATTCTCAAACGGGGACAGTTTTGAACTGGATTTATTCTATGTGGTTGAAGGCAAGCCATTGCTGATTGAGTGCAAAACAGGAAGAGATCGAGATGCTTATCAGAAGTTTTCCGATCGTCGAAAACGTCTCTCTATTTCACCGGAGAGAGCTTTTCTAGTGATTCTTGACTTCGATCCTGATGAAACTGAGCAGCTCAGTGCGGTTTGGAAGTTTAATATCGTTGGACAGGACAACCTGATTCCCCAGATAGAAGCAGCGCTGGGTTCCAATTAGGGCAGCCATTCTTCTGCCAGAATTTCATTTTTTCTGAAGCCAAGGAATTTAGGTCTTACGCACTTGCGATAAGTTTGCTGGGTTTCGGACGATTTCTCGCGGGCGCAGCCCGCGAGAAATCGTCCAACTGCGTAAGTCCTATAATTCTTGCAGTCTACCACAACGGTACTTCTGGCGCTAACAGGTGATGGCTGAGATATCACATCCCAGTTATTGCGCTGAGACTATTAGAGGGTGTTTGAAAAGGTATCGCCTCAGAAGTGTTGAATCTTGATGGTAAAACTTTACAAAAAGCACTCTCAAGAGGCGGATTATTGAGAATGGAAGCAATAAGTAGGTCATTACAGGCAGAATTATAGATCTTTTGTACTGGATTCAGCTATGAACTTGCCCTGCTAACATTGCGTTCAACACTTCTGGTATCGCCTGTAAGAGCTAATTTGTAAAGGAGCCTGAAAGCCTTGTTAATCAAGGATTTCCGAGAAACCGCTTTTCCTGGGCAAACATGACCTCAAAGCCACACATGCCAAGAGTTTCAGGCTTCTTAAGATTTGCTTCATAAATTATATCAAATCTCCAAAGATCTGCTACATGTAAGAAGACGTTAGAGCGAGCCGCCACGAGTGGAGTCCTCAAAATCGATATCGCTGAAACAGCAGAAGAACTAAAAGCCGTCTTGGAACAACAGCAACGGTCATCACAGCGCCGTAAAGTACAGGTGTTGTGGTGGTTAAAAACCGGACAAGCGAAGAGCGTTGAGCAGTTAGCCCAACTGAGCGGTTGCCATCGCACGACCGTGTCTCGTTGGCTGAGCCAGTATCGACAGAGTGGACTCGAAGCGTTGGTGAAGGTGGCATCTCGCAGTGGACGACCGCGAGCGATTAGCGGTGAAGTCCTGGCATCTTTGGAACGGGAACTGCAAGATCCAGAAGGCTTTAGCAGTTATGGAGCAGTGCAGCAGTGGCTCGCAGCGGTGCATGGTCAACCCGTCCCCTACAAGACGGTGCATAAGACGGTGCGCTATCGGCTCAAAGCGAAGCTCAAAGTGCCCCGTCCGGTGTCAAAGAAGCAGACTCCTGGGGCGTGCGAGTCCGTTCAGCAAACCTTGCAGCCCAGATAAGCCAGTCGATTCCGCCAGCCTTGAGACAACGCTACGGGGGGCGAATCCGCTATTGGTGCAGCGATGAGAGCCGCGTCGGACTGCTGACGGTTCAACATCGCAAGTTGACGGGCTTTGGGGTGCAGCCGATTGGTTCAGTTCAATGGGACTTTGTGTATCGGTGGCTGTACGGTCTAGTGGAACCGCTGAGCGGTGCATCGTGGATAGTCGAGTTTTCTCATCTCGACAGTTCCTGTTTTGAGGCGTTTTTGCACAGCTTTGCGGCTCAGTTCCCCGATGATTTACATCTGATTCAGGTGGATAATGCCGCAGCCCATACGGCTCAGACCCTGACGATACCGGACAATGTCATCTTGGTGTTTCAGCCGCCTTATTGCCCTGAGGTCAATCCCATTGAGCGGGTCTGGCGGGAACTCAAGCGGGAGCTAGCTTGGGTTCACTTTGATGATGTTTGCCAACTCCAGCACGCCATCAGCCAGTGGGTTTGTCGCCTTTCGGCGGAGTCGCTGCGATCGCTGACTCAGTGGGATTGGATTGTCGATGCTCTATGTGTAGCGGGTATTTAGAGAATTGATATTAGCTCTAATGTTAAGCACTCAGAGATCCCTCTTAGCCCCCCTTAAAAAGGGGGGAAACCGCCTTAAAGTCCCCCTTTTTAAGGGGGGTTTAGGGGGATCTTGCACGCTTTGCTTACAAACAGTAGGACTTTTCAAACATCCTCTTAGACTAGCGCGATTGGACTAGCGCGATTAGGCTAGCGCGATCGCCCGTGCAGCCAGAGCTTCAGCCGTAATGCCGTTGAGCGCCATCAGTTCCCCAGCGCTGGCGGTGGTTTCGCCTCGCTTCCAGGCAAACACATCGCGCTTGCTGGTTGAGCGCAGCATCACTGGCTCCAGCATGGCACTGGCTCCACCCGTCACGCCGATCAGCGCATCGCCGCCAAACAGGTGTTCAAATCCAGCATCGTCCAGGAAATGACCATCTGGCTCGGAGCAGATGTCCCACAGGGTATCGCTGGGGCGGTAGAGGCGACGGGGACTGACGACCGACACGATCCGCACCCCCAAGCCTTGGGCTTCTAAAAGCTTTGCTGCGTCGAATACGGGCGAAAGGATCATGTCGCCTACCACCGCAAACACGACGGTCTTGCTGCCGCTGCTGGAATGAAGGGCGATCGCCCCCCGTTCCAATGCCTGCCGCGTCTGGTCAAACGTCGTGCGAATCGGCAGCGGCGACTTGCTGGCGGTAATCACCACACCTTTGTTTTTCTGCGACAGCGCCCATTCGTAGCAAGCCTGCACGCTGTTAGCATCGGGCGGAAACAGCGGAAATACATTCCCATTCCGCATCATGGCGGCAAAGTAGGCCTCAATTTCTGGGCGCTGGTGCGTCCAGCCGTTGCGCCCCTGCTCTAGCGCTCCTGCGGTAAACAGCGTAATGGTCGCGGGCGTTTTGCGGCGTAGCTCGGCCATCGCCTGCGTTACCGTCTGCCAGATCGGCAACCCGTTAATGGCAAACGATTCATAGGAACACCACAGCGTCCGCCCGCCGAACAGCGACAGCCCAACTGCCAGACCCGCACAAGCATCTTCGCTCAGCGGCTCATAGACCTGACCCGTGGGAGCCTGGTTATAGAGCGGGTCTTCGGTGGGGTGAATGATCTTTAGCGCCTGGTTGATGTTGGCGATGCCCGATGCCTCGTTGCCGTCGGCGTTGGTGACCAGAAACGTGCGATCGCTCGTTCCCACATGCCCTACCAGCTTGCCCATTGCCGTAGTCGAAACCTTGGGGTCGCCCCCTACCGGATATTCCTCTAGCGGCAGCGGCCCCAAATCCGGCAGGGGACGCTCAAACTCGGTGACCACTGTTTTCGATGCGGGGCCGCCCCCCGCCCGCTCGCAGTTCGTCCGCACGATTGCCCAAGCTTCAGGAGAGAGCGATCGCGTCTTCAGCGCATCCATAATGTGGGGCGCGTCCAGCGTGTCTTTGGGGTATAGATTGTGGGACTTTGCGCCACGGGCATGAACCCCTGCGCCCTTGAGCTGCTTGATGATAAACGCGGTCAGCTTGCCGCTGAGGGCAGAGCGGGCTGCTTCGTCCACACCCACCAGCACGCTCTGGGTAAAAGCGAGGCGCTGCTTCAAGGAGAAAGCCGTGCTATCGACATAATCTCCCGACTGATCCTGATCATCGAAGTCCTTCGCATCTACCAGCACCACTTCGTCAAAGCCGTGCCCATGCCAGTAGGCCAGCATTTGCTCGTTGGTCTTCAGCGACACCATGCTGTGGTGTTCTTGCGAAAAGCCATTCCACACCAGCACAGGCAAAAAGTTGGTAGAACCAGGGAAGGCTGTGTGGAAGTGCATAAACGAACTCATAATGTAGGGTTCGCCTAGCCCGCCATCGCCAATGGTAAAGGGAAATAGCGTGTCGGGATACAGCAACGCCCCGGCCATTGCAAAATGCTGCCCCTGGCCCAAGGGCCCCGCCGGAGCCAGCAGACCGGGAATAAAGCCAGACAGGTGGCCCAACAGTCCGTGCCGCTCCCGGAAGCGATCGCGCATTTGCTGCACCGTGGTAATGCCCATATCCTCCAGCGAGCGATCGAGGAACATGGCGCTATAGAATCCTGGCGCGTGGTGTCCCACCTCCGTCACGATGTTTTTGTAGCCCAGCATCACCAGTGCGGCATACGCTTCGGCCTGACTGGCAAAGCCGCCGGGGTGTCCAGATCCTTTACTGCCGCAGATTTGCACCGTCAGGTAGCGCAGCGCGTCGGCATAAAGCAGCGTTTGGAAGACAGCGGCGGGGTCTGTTGGCGTGGCGATCGCCCTTGCCCCTTCAGCGATGGCAGGTGTAGCCCCGTAGGTCTCGAATCCTGGGAGCGTTTCACCAAAATACTGAATCCCTTCACAAAATCCCGGAGCCATCTGGGTCGCCGTCATGCCACATCCCCCGCTGAGATAAACGCTAGAAACCGCAAAACACTAGAAACCGCAAAACACAATACATCATCGTATCTCAGGTGGGGAGCCAGATTGGTATTCAGGTTTCAATGATTGCCATTAGGAGTATTGGATTGAGTATTAGATCAGGACTTACACACTTGCGATAAGCTCCGGCGATCGCCCATCTGGGCAGAGTTGCCCTTTCCAACTCCGTTTCTGAGTATGGTGGAAGCAGCAAGCAAGCGCTAGGAGGCTAAAACAACGTGGAGACCTTAATCACGGCGGCAATCGCCGTTCTCATTTTGATGCTGGTGTTTTCCTTGATTACCAAGGCAATCCGGCTTGCCATAAATGTGGCGATTACCCTGGTGCTGCTGGTTGTGCTGGTGCGAATTACTGGAGTCAGCCTGGGCGAAGCCATGCAGCCCGTGTTCGCCATCTGGGACTGGCTGCGGCAGATGTTTCAAAATGCTCAGCGATAATTCGCGATAGTGCTTGATAATTAGCAATCCAGGGCGATCGCCCCCAAAAATCCAAAATCCAAAATCTAAAATCCAAAATCGCAACTCCGCCATGCAACTCCTCGACGACCTGGCAACCCATTGGCAAATCGAAGATCCGGAAGAACAGCGGCTCATCTCCAACGTCTCCTGGGCGCAATATGAAACGCTGCTGGCAGAACGGGGCGACAGCCTCGCCTACCGGGTGAACTACTTAGATGGAATCTTAGAAATTGTGGCACCGAGCCGTCGGCATGAGTCAAGAAAAACCCGCATTGGTACGCTGCTGGAAATCTATTTTCTGGAAGCAGAAATTGAATATTTCCCCACAGGGTCTACCACCTTTCGCCAGGCACAGCAACAGGTTGGGCTAGAGCCAGACGAGAGCTATTGCATTGGCAGCGAAAAGGAGATTCCAGATTTGGCGATCGAAGTCATCATCACCAGCGGCGGGATGAACCGACTGGAACGGTTTCGGCGGCTGGGTATTTCAGAAGTCTGGTTTTGGCAGGGCGATCGCTTTTCGATCTACCATCTCCGCGAACAGGTTCCTGAATCATTTTTGCAAACGGCTGGCTATGAGCTAGTTCAGCACAGTGAATTGCTGCCTGAACTGGATGTGGAATTCCTGAATGAATGCGTCCGCAATCCCAGTCCGCTGGCAGCCGCGAAGGCATTTCGTCAGAGCGTGCGTCAGCAAATGGGACTGAACGAGGGCGATCGCCCATCTTAATGTTCCTCCATCTCTGCCCGAAGGCGAAGCGCCAAACTTGCAGTAGTCCGACTCACAAATCGACTCCGGTGGCTTCGATTTCTGCCAGCAGACGTGGCGATGCTGCTTCCGCCTCGATCAGGTCGATCGGCTAGGTTTCAAAAGATGGGGTATCAAAAAGTGTAACTGAACGTACCGTCTCTCCTGGGCAGTGCCAAAGTAGGAGCATCCTTAAATTCATTCCTATGAGGAGATGATAGCAATGAAACCCGCGATGCCTTCTATGATAAAAGCGGCGATGAAACCGAACAGACTGACGCGCACCGCCTTTGGGCTGAGTTCGGCGGTGCTGTTGGCGGTGGGTGGGCTGAGCCTGATGCCGATGAACCCCGATCCAGTGATGGCGAATGAAGTGATGACGCGCGTGTTGACGGTAACGGGAACAGGTAACGAGTTTATCCCCACCACGCTCAGCCAGGTCAACCTGGGGGTGGAAGTGCGGGGGGCAACCGCAGAAGCGGCCCAGCAGGACGCGGCGCGTCGGTCAAATGCAGTGGTGCAATTGCTGCGATCGCGCCAGGTTGATAAGCTGCAAACCACAGGCATCAACCTCACCCCGGTCTACAACTACAACAACAACGAGCAGCGGCTCGTGGGCTACACGGCCACGAACACCGTCAGCTTCCGTGTGCCGACCGAGCAGGCCGGCGGGCTGCTAGATGAAGCCGTAAAAGCGGGGGCCAGCCGCATCGACAGCGTGAGCTTTGTGGCCTCAGATGAGGCGATCGCCCAGGCCCAGCAGGTCGCTCTGCGCGAAGCCGTTCAGCAGGCCCAGTCCCAGGCGGATACTGTCCTGGCAGCACTGGGTCTGCGCCGTCAGGAAATTGTCGGTGTGCAGATCAACCACGCCTCTGCACCCCCACCGATGCCTGTGTTGCGCCAGTCTATGGCAATGGATTCTGCCGCTGCTGCGCCTACGCCTGTGATTGGTGGAGAACAAGAAGTGCAAACAACCGTCACGCTCCAGATCCGCTATTAGGTATCTGTTAGTTATGCATCTGTTGATTATGCATTAGGTAAAGTACCTGTCCCAGGTCAATTCACTAATTGAAAATGGCACTCGGCACAGATCTGACAACCTTGGTTTTGACAACCCTGGTATTGTCGATCTACCGGGTGCTGTTTCGTCTCAGAAAATGGGAATTGGGAGCGCTACACTCATGCGGGGTGACTGTACGAGCGCAGTGACTGTACGAGCGCAGTGACTGTACGAGTGTGGTGAATAGAGCGCAGTGAATATAGGAGCGCAGCAAATTCATCACGTTGCCTCAAAACGTAACTAAAGCAAAGGACTGTACGGTGGAAAATCCCAATCCATACAGCCCCGATGAAGTTTGAGGTAAACAAAGATGAAGTTTGAGGTAAACAAATTGGGCGCATCCCAGTTCTGCAAGTTTGCCCTCATCCCCCAACCCCTTCTCCCTTTTTGGGAGAAGGGAGTCGGATTGAAAGTCCCTCTGCCGTTTTGGGAGAGGGATTTAGGCAGAAGTGTTGAACGCAATGTTAGCAGGGCAAGTTCATAGCTAAATCCAGTACAAAAGATCTATAATTCTGCCTATAATGACCTACTTATTGCTTCCATCTCAATAATCCGCCTCTTGAGAATGCTTTTTGTAAAGTTTTACCATCAAGATTCAACACTTCTGGGATTTAGGGTGAGGGTTAAATTAGGGTGAGGGTTAAAAAAGTGGGATGCACCCAACAAATTAGAGCAAAAACTAGAGAAAAATTACTCGGAAACCGTCTCGATCTTCTGCTTGATCTTCTCAGTAATCGTCTCCAGAGAAGGCGCAAACTCTTCTTTCTTCTTCAAGCCAATCTTGATCTTTTCAGCAATTTCGTCAGCCGTTGGCGCGATGCCATCTTTACCAGGATTGATCCCTTTTGCCTTCACTTTCTCGGCGATTTCTTCGGCAGTCGGGGCAAACATCTCCTTCTTCTTCAAACCGAATTTGATCTTTTCAGTGATCTCTTCAATAGATGGTTTGAATAGCCCCTTCTTTCGCATGAAAAACTCGGTGCGCTGTTCGGGGGTCAGGGTGGCGAAGAAGTCGCTCTTGGGCAGACCCTTGATCAGGCTTGCAAGCTCAGACTTTTGCTCTGGTGTCAGGGTCAGTGACTTGAAGGCCTTGCGGAGGCTGTCGCCGCCTGCAATTTCTGCGGCAAACTGATCAATCTGGTCGGGGCGCAAAACAGCAGCAAGTTGGGGGAGAACTTCCTCATTGAGCTGTTGCAACAGCTCTTTTTGAGACTCGGTCAAATCCAGATCGCTGGTCTGCGTTAGACCCGGAAATGCTTTTAATAAATCAGAAATCGAGAACTGGGAAATCGGAAAGGCATGGGCAGCGCTTCCCAATAAAAGGTTCAACCCCATGACTAGGGAAACTACTAAAGACAGAAACGCACGTCTCATCGGATATATCCTTCTTGTTTGAGAGAATCAGGCTGATTTAGTTCTTCGATGTCAATCAACTTTAAGTCGTTGAGCTTTAAGTCGTTGAGCTTTAAGTTAAATCAGCTTTAATCAACATTGTGCTAGCAGCGGAAAACCCTCTTCTTCACCCATCAGCATTACACCAGTGTATGAAGCTGTGTGTATCCGTAAATGCGAGAAAGCGATCAAGTAGGGTTCAGGTTTAAGTTTCAGGTCTAATACAGTGCAGGTTCAGATTATGCAGGGGAAGAGGCTTGGGCATGTTCCCTGAAAGCGGCGATCGCCATCACAGAAATGATAATCAGCGGAATGATCAAACTCCACCAAGTTTCGGAAACCATGACAAAATAAACCGCCGACGCGCCACCCAGCGCAAACCCTAGGATAACAGGAAAAACACGGCCCATCCGCTCAACCGCTTCGGCTACCTCCTGGCTAGCCTGGGGGTTTTTGTGCATCGTTAGCTTACCTACGATGTACTGCACGATATCGATGGTGATCTGTGTGGTGTTGCCCGTCATCACGGTAGTTGGAATGTAGCTCTTAAATACGCCTTTGGCTTCTTTCATCAGCGCGTTTTGAATCGCCATTGCCACCACACCGGCCATCGCGATGGGGAAAATTAGATCTTCCTGCACGTCTACAAGCAGAGAGGGGGAGAGGCTCGTCGCCACGACGAGAAACACCGCCAGGGCGATCGCCTCTAGGGTCAGCAGCACTGCAAACACCGGCCACTTCTTGCCCCGTGCAAACCGAGCGACCAGTGACGTGATGGCCACCGTGAGCATAAAGATGGGCAGCATCAGCAGCCGCGTCACCGTGCTGCCTTCGTCCGATGCCACAAAGGACGACCCTGCCAGCGCAATGTTGCCTGTGACATGGGCGGTGAAAATGCCAAACAGAATAATAAATGCTGAGGTATCTACAAACCCTGCCACCCAACTCAGCAGAAACCCTGCGGGCCCGTCGCTGAGCAAAAATGAACTTAATCGAAACGTTTCACCGTCTGCCCTCGAAGTCGCAACCATGAACGCCAGTGCTCCTAGTAACAGTGATTGCAGGGGTCTATTGCAGGTCTATTTCAGAGATTATTGAGCGGCACAGGAGCGCAAGAGCTTTGCCCCCGCGCCCTGATAAATAACAGCGAAGCACGAACAATAGATCGCTGGATCGCCAACAGCAGGGATCAGCAACTCGTGTCCCTAAACCTGGTCAGCCTTGGAAACCCCCTTGCGCGTAGCATATTATCCCCAAGGGGGAGGGTGTTTTGTGTTTTTTGATACGGTTTGGAGTGAACGGGGTGGACGGGGTGTGAGGGGAGGGGGAAGAAGGAAGAACGAAGAACGAAGAGGGAAGAATGAAGAGGGAGGAATGGGTTAGGAGAGTTCTGCGATCGCCTGGGAGATTGGGATTTGAATCACAAACTCGGTGCCCTGACCTGGTTCCGAGAAGCATTCCAGCGTGCCGCCGTGCTTTTCGGTGACGATTTGATAGCTAATGGACATGCCCATGCCTGTGCCTTTGCCGACAGACTTGGTGGTGAAAAATGGGTCAAAGATGCGCTGCCTGACGCTGGGCAGTATTCCTGTGCCGTTGTCGATGATGTGGATGCTGACTTGATGATCGGGCAAGACCTGGGTTTTGATGCGGATGGTGCTGGGTTCAGCCTGCTGGTCGGCGATCGCCCGCTGCTGGTCGCGTTCTTCTAGCGCGTCAATGGCGTTCGACAGGATGTTCATAAACACCTGGTTGAGTTGACCTGCATAGCACTCGACGGGCGGCAGCGAGCCGTATTCTTTGACCACCCGAATCTCCTCGCGGCCGGAGCGCGCCTTCAGGCGGTTGTGCAAGATCATCAGCGTGCTATCGATGCCGTCGTGGATGTCTACGGGCTTAGACTCTGCTTCGTCTAGCCGGGAGAAAATGCGGAGCGATCGCACGATCTCGTGAATCCGCTCGGTTCCCACTCGCATTGAGGCAAGCAGTTTGGGCAAATCTTCGCGCAGAAACTCCAGATCAATTTCTTCGGCATACTGGGTAATTTTGGGCGTGGGTTCAAGATATTCCTGCTGATACAGATCCATGAGCTCCAGCAAATCCTGCACATAGTTGCGGGCATGGGCCAGGTTGCCATGGATAAAGTTCACCGGGTTGTTGATTTCATGGGCAATGCCGGCCACCAGTTGCCCTAGGCTCGACATTTTTTCACTTTGCACCATCTGCGCCTGGGTGCGCTGACGCTCTTGCAGCGCGTGTTGCAGTTCCTCGCTCTGGGCGCGGCTCTGGGCGTAGAGTTCGGCCTGGTCAATGGCGATCGCCAGTTGGGTGGCCACCGATTGCAGCAAATCGCACTCTCGCTCGGTCCACGGGCGCACCTGCTGAAAGTGGTCGCCAATCAGACAGCCGATTCGCTGAGAATGCGTCCGCAGCGGCATCAGCACCACCGACTGCACCCCCGATTCCGTCAGCAGCGCTTGAAAAACCGGGTCGCTGCACTGGGCCGTGTCGTCTACCCAAACCATCTGCTGCTGGATCAACTGCTGTACCACACTGTCGCCAATCAGCCGCAGGGGATACTCACCCAGCAAGCTGGGCGCGTGGTCGTTTTTGGCTTCTTGCACAATCTCCCAGTGCGGCGTGTCGGCATCGGGCAGCACCCAGCAAAAGCCACAATAGTCGATTTCCAGCAGGTTTCGCACGGCCTGAATGGTGGTTTCAAGTACCGTGTCCAGGTTGAGAGAATTGCGGATCTGGTGGGCAAGCTGGTTCAGCAGGGTTTGGCGATCGGCATAGTCCTGAATCGCCTCTTCTGCCCGCTTGCGATCGGTGATGTCGATGGCGATGCCGCCCACCACCTGCTGTCCCGATCCATCCGACATGGGAAATTTGTAGACCAGCGAATCGCCAGTCGTGCCATCCGGCAGCGGAATCGGCTCGATCGTGGCCAGCAGACGACGGTTGTGAATGACAGTTTGAACGTTGTGCAAAAATTCTGCCGCGACCTCTTTGGGGTACAGATCAAATAGCGACTTGCCCACCACGTCCGGCGTGGGCAGGGTGAACATTTTCAGATAGGTCTGGTTGATATAGAGCATTTGCCCCTCATAGCTGACCATCCAGGCAGCCGTCGGACTGTGATCCATAAACGCCTGAAAGCGCTCCTCGCTTTGGCGGCGAGCCTCTTCTGCTTCCTTGCGCGGCGTGATGTCTTGCACCGTGCCCACCATTGTCAGGGGCTTGCCGTCTTCGCTCCACAGGACATCGCCCCGACCCGCCAGCCAGTGAATGGAGCCATCGGGCCAGATCACTCGATAGTCCGCAGCATAGGCGGTTTTGCCAGCGATCGCCGATTCGATTGCCTGTTCAATCCGCCTCACGTCTTCTGGGTGAATCGCCTTCGCACAGGTCGCCCAAGTGCCATCGAAGGTGTCATCCGTCAGTCCAAACAGATGCTTCGCTTCATCGCTGAAGTGTTCCAGATGATCCGTTGCAATATTCCATTCCCAGATACCCGTTTGCGCCGCCTTGAGCGCCAGCCGCATCCGCTGTTCACTTCGTTGCAATGCCTTTTCGACCTCCTGACGCTGAGCCTCTAGCTGGAGGCGATCGCCAATATCTCGCCACGTTGCGTGCAGAATGGTGCGCCCCTGCCACTCAATCGCCGTCAGCAATACCTCCACCCACAAGTCTTCCCCATTCATGCGGTGGTGCATCCATTCAAATCGGTGGCTGCCCTGCCGCAGGGCGATCGCCATCATCTCGTTTGCCGTTTCAAACGAGGATCGTCCATCGGGCTGCACCGCTGGTGAGAGGAGGGCGGGATGCAGCGATTGCACTTGCGCTTTGTCAGTGCAACCCAGCAGGGCGATCGCCGCTGGATTGCAGTCAATAAACACGTCGCCATCGATCAGCAAAATGGCATCGGCAGAGCGCTCAAAAAGCTGGCAAAAGCAGTCGTCGGGTAGGGGCAAACCGAAACCAGCAGGCTCAACCATAGACTTTTAGAACTTGGAGGAGAAGGGGGTAATATCCATCATTAACGGCCACTGTATACACACATCTCGATTTTTTGCGTCAGGTTCCGAAAGATCCCCCTAAATCCTCTTTAATAAGGGGGACTTCCGAAAGATCCCCCTAAATCCCCCTTGATAAGGGGGACTTCCGATCCAGCTCTCCCTGCTGCGGGTCACTCCGGGATCGGTTCCCCCCTTGTTGAAGGGGGGTTAGGGGGGATCAAAGCATCGTCGCTCAAGCCTAGAAGACCTGTGTGTACACAGTAGGGTGGACGGCAGAAAGGTCAACAGCACATGAAGGGGCGGGCAGGGATGCAGCGTTGGAATGCAGAAACCTCGGGCTAAACCCTTGGGCTGAACCCTGACATGGAAGTCGATCGCACCCTTACTCTATAACGCTTTACCCCAAAGAGCCCCTAGCCAGAGTGCCCTATTCCGCATTCTGGCTAACAAACAGAAGCCTTTAACCTGATCCATCGACAGCTAACCTGACCCAATCTACAGCCCTGAATTCGGAGATTCGGACAGATTGGAACCAGGCCCCTGATTCCTTTATCTTCTCATCTCTCGCCTTCCAAAGCTTACCCCAACTGTTGCCGCAGCTTCAGCGCATGGGCCAAGCTCAAGACATCGTGCTGCCAGGTGGGCAATATCAGGGTCATGGCGATTTCTTCGACCGTATGCACCAGCCCCACTGCCACTGCCAGCGCCAGCGGTGGCCCGCCTTGTCCAAAACCAAACAGTGCAATGCTGGCGACAAAGAGCGTGATCCCCCACAGCTTGGCAGAATAGGTATGATAGCTAGCGGGCTTGCCGTATTTTGCCAGGTTTACCCCCCACCAGAGAAGCTGCGCTGCCACCACCGCCAGCAGCGGTCCACGAAACGCCGTGAGGATGTCTGGATGCACCCACCACGCTGCCACCGCCAGACACAGATACAGCGTCACATCCGCCCAGCTATCTGCGGCCCGCACGGCCGCCGTACTCACGCCCAGCCGCCGTGCGATCACCCCATCGAAAATGTCCGATAGAAATGCGGCAATGTAGCCCGCTAAGAACCAGGGCGTGACCGAGCCATCGAAGGCATCCCAAAGCAGAAAAGGGGCGATCGCCAGACGGAAATAAACCAGAAGCATGGGGATGTGGGTCATATCGGTTCAGCCTTGAGGACTGGAGAGGTTGGCATCTTTACTCATCTTTCCCATCACTCCATCCCGCCATCCCCCCATTCCGCCCCTCTTCGGGAATCGTTAAGAAGATCCGGAACCCTCCGAAATCCTTAGACTCGGCGGCGTAGACTTCAAGGTAGCTGTGACATAAGACATCAACCCTATGACGACATCCGGAAACAGCCCCTATTCCTCGTCAGGACAGCCCGAAACCACTGGTAGGTACCTCGTCCTGCTGGATACCGACAATATTGATGACGGACTCCGTGCGATGGACGATTCGGCAGGAATTCGCCATGTTGCCCATTCTGCGGACTTTCGCGACCATTCCCCCAGTGGTGAACAGCTTGCCAGCGAAGATTCGCTTGTCTTTGACGAATTGGGAGTGGCAGTGGTGACAATGGAGCCAGGTCAGGCGCAAGCGCTGAATGCGGCGACCATGCGCGGTAGCTCGGTCATTGCAGTCGAACCGGAGCGGGTCGTGCGGGCAATCGAAGACCCCGATCCCGATGGCTATTTGCCTGCGCCACCCGGATTTGCAGAGACGGACATCATTACGATCCCCGTGGACTACCTCAAGGGCTATCGGGATGCGGTAAATCATCTGGTCGATCGGCTGCTGCCGAAAGAGCAGGAGGCAGAGTCGGTGCTGGGTCGCGGCGGGGCCGTTGCCGATGGCTCCATCACCTGGGGGCTGGATGTGACGAAAGCCAGCACCTCGCAATATAGCGGGCTGGGGCTAAAGGTTGCTGTGCTGGATACGGGCTTTGACCTGACCCATCCCGACTTTGTGGGGCGGGCAGTGTCTAGCAAGTCTTTTATTGAAGGGGAAGAGGTGCAAGACGGCAACGGTCACGGCACACACTGCATTGGCACGGCCTGCGGGTCGAAGCTGCCGGAGATTTTGCCGCGCTACGGCGTTGCCTATAATTCCGAAATCTATGTAGGCAAGGTGCTGAGCAATGAGGGCAGCGGCGCAGACGGCGGCATTTTGGCGGGCATCAACTGGGCGATCGCCAGCGGATGTCAGATCATCTCTATGTCGCTGGGGGCGATGGTGCTGCCCGGTCAGAACCATTCTGCGGTATATGAAAACGTGGGTCGGCGGGCCCTGCGGCGCGGCAGTTTGATCATTGCGGCGGCGGGTAACGACAGCTTCCGGCAGTTCGGCGTGATTGTGCCCGTCAGCCATCCGGCAAATTGTCCTTCGATCATGGCGATCGCCGCTCTGCGCCCCAACCTGAAGATGGCCCCCTTCTCCAACGGCGGCATCAACCGCAACGGCGGGCAGATTGATCTGGCTGCTCCTGGCGTAGACGTATACTCTAGCTGGCCCATGCCCACCCGCTACAGCACCATCAGCGGCACCAGCATGGCCACACCCCACGTCGCCGGACTGGCCGCCCTCCACGCCGAAGCCACGGGCGCATGCGGCCGGGAACTGTGGGCCCAATTGACTCAGCGGGCCTGGCGTTTGTCGCTGCCGTCGCGGGACGTGGGCAGCGGCCTGGCGCAAGCGCCGGATTGATTGAGGGAAGAGGGAAGAGGGAAGAAGGAAGAGAGAAGAACGAAGAGGGAAGAAGGAAGAAGGAACGAAGGAAGAGAGAAGAAGGAAGAGAGAAGAAGTTCTGTTTTTCGTTTTTCCCGTGAAGTTCCGTTTTTCGTAGGAGCGATCAGAACTTTGTGTGTCCCAGGTCTGGAAACTAGAAATCAAGGGGTTCAGCCCTGTCATCCGCGTTTTTCTGACCACTCCCTTTTTCGTTCTTCGTTCTTCGTTTTTCGTTTTTTCTATCTCTCACCCCGTCACTCCCAATCCCCTCCTCCCATATCCTTACCACCTCGTCGGCCCCGCCGCTGACGAGGCTTTTTCCGTCTGGGCTAAAGACAAGAGCGGCGATCGCCCAGGCTCCGCGCAAGGCAATGGGTCGATGGGCAACGGTCAGTCCAATCTCAGGATGGCGCGTGAGGGGCCAGAGCTTGATCGTGTTGTCGTCACTGCCGCTGGCCAGGAGGGTTCCCTGGGGGCTGAGGGCAAGGGTGGTGATGGTGTCTTTGTGGGCGACGATGGGGCGCGTCTGGGCCATGCGGTTGAGGTCCCAAAATCGCAGCGTCTTGTCGGCTCCGGCGCTGATCAGGCTTTGCCAGTCGGCGGTGATCGCCAGTGAGGTAATGCGGTCGGTATGGGCCCGCAGCGTGCCGATCAGTGCGTCGGTTCGCAGGTTCCATAGGCGGATGGTGTTGTCGTAGCTGGCGCTGATTAGCGTGTGCCCGTCGGGGCTGAGGAGCAGGGCGCTAATGCGATCGCGGTGTTTACCCAGGCTGGCAATCTGCTCACCCGTTTCCAAATTCCACAGGTTGATGCGCCCGTCGCCGCCGCCCGTGGCGAACAGGGGTGCGTGCTGGCTAAGGGCGATCGCCGACACCAACCAGTCGTGCCCGTCAATCGTCCGCATCAGCCTTTGGGTGGCCATGTCCCACTGCTTGATCGTGCCGTCGTCGCTGGCGCTGAGCAGTTCGATGCTGTCGGGGGTAAAGGCCAGGGCGCTGAGGCGATCGCCATGCCCATTGCCAAACAGCCCCCCGTTGCCCAGCGTATGCAGCAGGTCGCCCGTCTCTAGGCTCCACAGCCGGACGGTTTTATCGGTGCTGCCGCTAGCAATCCACAGACCGTCAGGGCTGGTGGCGAGGGTGGTAATGGGGCCGGAGTGGGCAGCAAGGGTGTGGGCGCAATGCCAGTTGGAGATCGGGGGCGGGGGGGCAAGGGGGGCGACGGGTTGACGAGGGGCAGGGACGATGGATTGGCGAGGGGCAGGGGGGGAGTTGGGCAGTTTGGGGAGGGGGAAACCGAGGTCTTTGAGGACGGCGGTGGCGGTTTTGTAGCGGCTGCTGATGGGGCGCTGGAGCAGTTTATTGAGAACGCGGGTGAGGCGATCGCCAATCGGCTCTGGCAAATACTGTCTCCAGATCCAGGCATCCTGCATGGGGGAATACAAATCAAACGGGTGCATCCCGGTCAAGAGGTGAATACAGGTCACGCCCAGGCTGTAGAGGTCGCTGGCAAATTCGGCCCGCCCCATCACCTGCTCTGGCGCAGCATAGCCCGCGCTGCCGATCATCGTGCCCGTTTTCCCCAGGGCCGTCTGCGTGGCATATTTCGACGCGCCAAAGTCCACCAGCACTAGTTCCCGATCGCTCTGCCGCTGAATGATATTTTCGGGCTTCAGGTCGCGGTGGATGACGCGCTGACTGTGAATAAACGCCAGCACAGGCAGCAGGCTTTTGAGTAAATCTAGCACCTGCCCTTCGTAAAACACCTTCTGCTCGTGCAGCAGCACTTCCAGATTTTTTCCTGGAATATATTCCTGCACCAGGTATTGCCCGTCCTCATCTTCCAAGTGGGCCAGCAGCCGGGGAATCTGGGGATGCTGCCCCAACCGCCGCAGCCGCTCGGCCTCTTGCCGGAATAGCTCGGCTGCTCGGCGCACGTCGCCCCGCTGGAGGGGAAAGAATTGCTTGATAACGCAGTGGCAAGGAGAAGCGGAATGCTGGGCAGACCGTTTGCGCTCGTCGATGGCCAGGAAGGTGCGCCCAAAGCCGCCCTGCCCCAGTAGCTTGACCGCTCGAAAGCGATCGCCCAGCAGTAGCGCTGCCCCGCAGTGCTGACACGTTTCTCCGGTTCCGGGATCTTGCGGCTGCGGGCAGGCAGGATTCAGGCAATGCATTCGGTTCAGCCGATAAGGTCAAAGCGCGATTACGTGGGAACTAGCTCACCCGGACGCAGCTTTGCCCATTTGCCCATTTCTTCGACAAAGCTGAGGCAGCCGACCACATCCCACTCCATTTCGATAATGTCGTCCGCGTCGCCCTGGCGAATATTGACATTAATCGTCGGTTCGGTGGCTTCAAAGTCTGGAAATTCTGTCAGATGGGGCTGCTGATGCTGATGTTCTACCGCGTGATACGTCGTGCAGCGATCTACGTAATGGCAGTTAACGCAAATACACATCTTAAAAATTCTCCCGCCGCCAGGCCAGTGGGGATTTAGAGTCGTCTGCTTTTATGCTACTCTAGCTCAGTTTGCGAAAAAGCGGCGATTGCCCCTGACAGATGTAGCAGAATGGAGGTATTCGGTTTCAGGGGTTAGGGATCGGGGGTGAACGGCTGGGGGCTAGCGGACGGGTGTAGGGGTTGAACCTTGCCTCCCTCGCTCCAGAAAGCACGGTTCTGACCTTTGATCCGTCACCTCCGAACCATCGTCCGTGGATTCCCTGCTCCCCGACCCCCTGATCTCTCCCTCCCTTGACCTACCTCACCCTGCCCACAGACACGCTCACCACAGCTTCTGCCCTGTCGCCCCACACCTGGCCCTTTAGCCTGGAGTGGCTGCCGTCGGATGCGTACTTGGTGGGCGGCAGCGTGCGGGATGCGCTGCTGGGGCGACAGGCAGAGTATCTGGATCTGGATTTTGTGCTGCCGGAAGGGGCGGTGGCCACGGCGCGGGCGATCGCCAATCACTATCGCACGGGCTATGTGCTGCTGGATGCGGAGCGGCAGATTGCGCGGGCGGTGTTTGAGCGGGCCACGGTGGACTTTGCCCAGCAGGTTGGGCCGACGCTGGAGGCAGATTTGCAGCGGCGCGATTTTACCGTGAATGCGATCGCCTACGACCCACACACCGAGCGGCTCTTTGACCCACTGAACGGCTACAGCGACTTACAGCAGCAACTCATCCGCATGGTTGCGCCAGAAAACCTGAAGGAAGATCCCCTGCGGCTGCTGCGGGCCTATCGGCAGGCGGCACAGCTTGGCTTTGAGCTAGAGCCAGACACGCAGACCACGATTCAGCGATTGGCAGATCTGCTGGCAGGCATCGCGCCAGAGCGGGTGCAGGCAGAATTGAACTACCTGCTGGGCACGGCACGAGGCACGCGCTTTTTGCAGATAGCCTGGGAAGACGGGCTGTTTTGCACCTGGCTGCCCCACGCGACGGCGACGGGGATGGATCGGGTGGCCCAGATGGACGAGGCGGCGATCGCCCTGGAAACGCGCTGGCCGGCGCTGGGAGCAGGGCTTTCGGGCTGGCTTCGGGATCAGCAAAAGGTGTCGGGGCTGGGGCGAAGCTGGATGCGAATTGCCAAACTGACGGCGCTGGTCTCGCCGGAGGCGGCCGAAGCCGAAGCCGAACTGCGAACCCTGAAGTATAGCCGCAACGAAATTCAGGCGGTGCAGACGGTGCTGCGCTATTTGCCGCAGGTGCCTGCCATCGTGCAGCCGACTGCCACCGCGACTGAACAGTATTTCTTCTTTCAGGGCGTGGGCGCGGCCTTTGGGGCGCTGAGCGTGGTGGCGCTGGCATCGGGCATTTCCGAAGCGGCGATCGCCCCGCTGATTAACCGATTTCTTGACCCCCATGACGCGATCGCCCATCCCCACCCGCTCGTGACCGGGCGCGACCTGATGACCCAGTTGCATCTGCCGCCTGGCCCCCAAATTGGGCAACTGCTTGAAGTTTTGCAACTGGCTCGCGCCGAAGGAAAAATCGCCACGCCCGCCGAAGCGCTTGATTTGGCGGCAATCTGGATGCAGCAGCAGTCGGAATAACGACCAGTCGTTCTGAGGCCGCCAGCGCTATAACGGCGTTAGGAGGATCTCTGGCTATGTGTTTTTCTGCAACTGCTAGCTTTAGCTTGGGCGCGGCCCTGATTCCCGTCGGCATCGCCTGCCTCAAAAAGGCGCAAGAAGAGGACAGACGCTATATGCCACTGGCGGCGTTTCCGCTGGCATTTGGCATCCAGCAGGCAATCGAGGGGCTGGTGTGGGTGGGACTAGGTGCAAACCATACTCGGCTGGTGGCGCTGGCGGCGGCCGGGTTTGTGTGCTTTTCTCACGGCTTTTGGCTGGTGTGGACCCCGCTGACGGCGGCGAGCGTAGAGAGCGATCGCCCCCGAAAACAGATCTGGCGGGCGCTCACGGGCATCGGCTTGCTCTACGGACTCTATTTCAACCTGCCCCTCTGGCTCCACCAGCGGCAACTCGCAGTGAGTATCCACAATCATTCGCTCGTCTACCAGCTTCAACTGTGGCTCTATCCCACGCGCCTGCTGGTGCTGCTGGGCTATACGCTGTATGTCCTGACGATCTTGGCTCCGCTGGTGCTAAGTGGCGATCGCCATCTTCAGCGGCTGGGAGGGCTGGTGCTGGTGGCGCTGCTGCTCACCGCCAACTTTTTTAGCGCCGGATTCATTTCAGTATGGTGCTTTTTTGCAGCCCTCGTTTCGCTGTATGTTGGCTATGTCTTTTTGCAAGGACTGGAACCCCGATCCCAGCCGCCCCTTGCCTAGAGCCACAGCCTAATTCCGTAAGCCTGATCCCGCAGCCTGATCCCGCAGCCTGATCCCGCAGCCCAAAGCCTGACTATGCCCACAACGCTCACCCTGTTTGACTTTAGCCAGCCCCAGCCCACCCTTGCGGCCGTGTGGGGGCCGCTCAACGATGGCGTGATGGGCGGCCTCAGCCAGAGCCAGTTTCGCCAGGTAGGCACGTCGGGCGTATTCTCTGGGCGGGTGTCTACGGAAAATTCGGGCGGCTTTGCCTCGGTGCGGACGCGGGATTTTGAGCCGCCGCTGGATCTGTCGAGCTATGTTGGCATCGAACTGCGGCTGCGGGGCGACGGCAACCGCTACAAGTTCTTCTTGCGGCCCGAAAACCGCTGGGACGGGCTGGCGTTTTGCAGCAGTTTCGACACGCTGGACGACCAGTGGATCACGGTGCAATTGCCCTTCGCCCAGTTTGCGCCCGTGATCCGCGCCAAGACTGTTTCTGGCGTGTCGCTAGATTTATCGCGGATCTATTCACTGCAACTCATGCTCAGCAAGTTTGAACTGGACGGACGACTCAATCCACACTTCGCGCCTGGCCCGTTCCAGTTGCAAATAGAAGCGATCGCCGCCTATCGCTAGTTCAATATCTCTGGTTCCGCAACTGCGTCGATCCACCGCTGCCTGCATCACATGGTTCCTGAAATTGCTCCGAAAATTGCTGCTAATTCTCCGAAGCTGCCGCCCAATTTCTTTAATCGCATAGCGAAACCAACCCCTTGGTTAGCACAAATAGGACAAAACTCTGGCTAAATCTTGTGAATTTCGCTTATCAAAGCGCACCAATTTTATCTGCCCATTTGCTTTAGATTGAGAAGAGTAACCCGATCTTCATCTAGGCTTAACGGGGTAAATTTATGCATTTGAGCGAAATCACCCACCCCAACCAACTCCACGGACTCTCGATCCACCAGCTAGAGCAAATCGCCCGCCAAATCCGGGAAAAGCATCTAGAAACCGTGGCGGCGAGTGGCGGGCATCTGGGCCCCGGTTTGGGAGTGGTGGAACTGACCCTGGCGCTCTACCAAACGCTGGATCTCGACCATGACAAGGTGGTGTGGGATGTGGGGCACCAGGCCTATCCCCACAAGCTAATTACTGGACGCTACAACAATTTCCACACGCTGCGCCAAAAAGACGGCGTGGCGGGCTATCTGAAGCGCTGCGAAAGCAAGTTTGACCACTTCGGCGCGGGCCACGCCTCCACCAGTATCTCGGCGGCGCTGGGCATGGCGCTGGCGCGGGATCTCCAGGGCGAAAAGTACAAGGTCGTAGCGGTGATTGGCGACGGAGCGCTGACGGGCGGCATGGCGCTAGAGGCTATCAACCACGCCGGACACCTGCCCAAGACCAACCTGATGGTGGTGCTGAACGATAACGAAATGTCGATTTCGCCCAACGTCGGCGCGATTCCTCGCTACCTCAACAAAATGCGCCTCAGCCCGCCGATGCAGTTCCTCACTGACAACCTGGAGGAGCAGTTTAAGCATCTGCCGTTTGTGGGCGATTCGCTCACGCCGGAGCTTCAGCGGGTGAAGGAGGGGATGAAGCGGCTAGCAGTGCCCAAGGTGGGCGCGGTGTTTGAGGAACTGGGCTTTACCTATATGGGCCCGGTGGATGGACACAACCTAGAAGAACTGATTCACACGTTCACCCAGGCCCACAAGATTCAGGGGCCGGTGCTGGTGCATGTGGCCACGACCAAGGGCAAGGGCTATGCGATCGCCGAAAAAGATCAGGTGGGCTATCACGCCCAGTCGCCCTTTGACCTGGCCACGGGCAAAGCAAAACCGTCGAACAAGCCCAAGCCTGCTGATTACTCAAAAGTCTTTGCCCATACGCTGGTGAAGCTGGCGGAAAACAATCCCAAAATCATTGGCATTACTGCCGCCATGGCCACGGGTACGGGGCTAGACAAGCTCCAGCAAAAGCTGCCGAAGCAATACATCGACGTGGGCATTGCCGAGCAGCACGCCGTAACGCTGGCGGCGGGGCTGGCCTGCGAGGGAATGCGCCCGGTGGTGGCGATCTATTCCACCTTCCTGCAACGCGCCTTTGACCAGATTGTGCATGATGTTTGCATCCAAAAGCTGCCCGTGTTTTTCTGCCTGGATCGAGCGGGCATTGTGGGGGCAGACGGCCCGACCCACCAGGGGATGTACGACATTGCCTATCTGCGCTGCATTCCCAATATGGTGCTGATGGCTCCCAAGGACGAAGCCGAGTTTCAGCGGATGATTGTAACCGGGGTGAACTATACCGACGGGGCGATCGCCCTCCGCTATCCACGCGGCAGTGGCCAGGGCGTGCCGCTCATGGAAGAGGGCTGGGAGCCGCTGCCCATCGGCAAAGCCGAGATTCTGCGCCAGGGTGATGATATCCTGCTGCTGGGCTATGGCACGATGGTCTATCCCGCTATGCAGGCTGCTGAAATCCTCAGCGAACACGGCATCGAGGCAACCGTGGTCAACGCCCGCTTTGCCAAACCGCTGGATACGGAGTTAATTCTGCCGCTGGCTCAGCAGATTGGGCGCGTGGTGACGCTGGAAGAGGGCTGCTTGATGGGTGGCTTTGGTTCAGCCGTGGCAGAAGCGCTGCTCGATGCGGATGTTGCCGTGCCGATCAAGCGGCTGGGCGTGCCCGATGTGCTAGTCGATCACGCCAAGCCAGAGCAATCGCTCAGCAGCCTGGGGCTGACGGGCCCGCAGATCGCAGATACCATCCGCGAGTGGGTGGTTCCGGCCGCAGTCGAAGCCGTCCGCTCCTAGAAGCCTCTACTTCTGAAAGATCAACGGAGATACCGTGCCCAGATTTGAATCACTCGGTTTGAACCACCCGGTTTGAACCACCCGGTTTGAACCGTCTGTGTTCAATGTCCTGGGCACGTATCCGCCTCTCTGACCGTAATCTCAATACAAACAATCCAAAATCGCAAATCCAAAATCGCAAATCAACACGAGCTACGCTAGGTCGGGGAAAACCTGCCGCACTGCGGGATGCACCAGGCGATGGGCCTGGACATTTAGCCCCTTGGCCAGCGCGTCATCGGTTTCCAGGGCCCCCACACCTTGATTGGCCAGCTTCACCACGTAGGGCAGGGTACTGTTGTTGAGCGCCTGCGTTGCAGTCCAGGGCACGGCTCCGGGCATATTCGGCACGCCGTAGTGAACCACGCCCGACACCTCGTAGGTAGGCTGCGTGTGGGAAGTTGGGTGCAGCGTCTCTACGCAGCCGCCCTGATCCACCGCCACGTCTACGATCACCGAACCCGTCCGTATTTGCTCTACCAGGCTGGCAGGCACCAGGATGGGCGCACGTCGGCCCGGCACCAGCACTGCGCCGATGAGCAAATCGGCATCGGCAACGGCGGTTTCGATCTCGGCGGAGTTGCTGTAGAGCAGTTCTACCCGCGAGCCAAACAGGGTTTCTAGGTAAGACAGTCGCTCTACGTTAATGTCGAAAATTTTCACCTGAGCGCCCAGCCCGACGGCCATCTTTGCGGCTTCGGTGCCCACCACGCCACCGCCCAAGATCACAACCCTGCCGGGTTTTACCCCTGGTACACCGCCCAGCAGCACACCCCGTCCACCCTGCTGCCGTTCCAGAAAGCGGGCCCCAAACTGCACCGAGAGCCGCCCAGCGATGATGCTCATGGGGGTGAGCAGGGGCAGGCTGCGGTTGGGCAGTTCAACGGTTTCGTAGGCGATCGCCGTCAGCCCCACCCGCATCAGTTGCTCCGTCAGTTCTCGCGCCGCCGCCAGGTGCAGGTAGGTAAACAGCAATTGATCTTTTTGCATCAGGTCATATTCCGCTGGCAGCGGTTCCTTGACCTTCACCACCATCTCTCGGCTCCAGGCATCCTTTGCAGAAGGTACGACCTGAGCGCCCACTTGAACATAGTCCTGATCGGCAAATCCTGCGCCGATGCCCGCCTGGGTTTCGACAAAAACCGTATGTCCTGCTTCGACCAGCGTGCGGACGCTACTGGGACTCAGCCCTACCCGAAATTCCTGATCCTTAATCTCTTTTGGAACGCCGATTTCCATGCCAACACCTCAAAAGCTCCCCGACCCACTGCGGAGACGGTAAATTCTTAGATATAGCCATCGTCACTTTCATTAGGACATAGGTGCTGTCGTAGAGCAGCAGCGCCACCCTACAACCACGTCCTAAGCAACATAGCTAGCGTAGCTAGCGCTATAGTTCCAAGGTAAATCCCTTTTGCGAGAGAGTCTTCGCCCGGATGGATCGACCTCCACCGTTTATAGCAGGAGTTTGGGGCTGCGGGGGTGATGTTGGATTGACGAATGGGCCGCACTCTCTACAATGAAGAGGACGAGTAAAGAATTGTAAAAGCCATGACTCAGACTCCGCCGCAACCGACCGTGACTCCGAAGCTCCAGGAACCAAAGTTTGGCTTTAATGAGTATGCTGAGCGCCTAAATGGGCGGGCGGCAATGGTGGGATTTTTGATTACGCTGGCGATCGAATACCTGACGGGTCAGGGCTTGCTGTCCTGGCTGGGTCTTTATTAGTCAGGGCTTAAGTTAGTCAGGACTTACGCACGTGCGATAAGTCTTCTGGGTTTTGGACGATTTCTCGCGGGCTGCGCTTGCAAGAAATTGTCCGTCTGCGTCAGTCCTATTAGTTTCTAGTAGTTTCTGGTTAGTTCGTTTGATGGGCTTAGGGTGGGTAGGCAAATCAAGCCCTAAGCCCATTTTTTTAGAGCAAATTGCCCACTGCCTGTGCAGCCTCCAGTTGCGCCCAGGTGGTGGGGATGAACATGATAAGCCGAAGCCTTTGGCTGGGCATGGGGCGGGGCAGCGATCGCACGTCTCCCGGCATCAGCTTGCCACGCCGAGAATGCCCACCTGCGTATTTTGAAACCGCGCCACCCCCCAATCACCCGATCAGGGGGTTGGAAGGGGAGACTCGCCCACTAGAATGATTCAGTATGATGGTTAAGTCGGCATCAGTTCGACTTGCCAGATTCGACCCTGGTTTCGGCGTGGTCGGCGCATCGCCGATGCCCGTTATCGCTCGAAACCGCGTTGTGAACCGGCATTCATCCATTCACATGCTTAGATTTGTGCCATGAGTACTTCACCTAACGCCCAGTCCGGTATTGGTCAGCCCGATCGCATTTTGATTTTCGACACCACGCTGCGCGACGGCGAACAGTCGCCCGGCGCAACGCTGAACGTGGATGAAAAGCTGACAATCGCCCGGCAACTGGCACGACTAGGTGTGGATGTGATTGAAGCGGGCTTTCCCTTTGCCAGCCCTGGGGATTTTGAAGCGGTGAGCAAGATCGCCGCCGAAGTGGGCAGCGAAGACGGCCCAATCATCTGTGGACTGGCCCGCGCCACTCAGCAGGATATCAAAGCGGCCGCCGACGCGCTGAAACCCGCCGCCAAACCCCGGATTCACACCTTCATTGCCGCCTCGGATATTCACTTGGAATATAAGCTGAAAAAGACGCGGGCCGAAGTGCTGGAAATCGTGCCCGAAATGGTGAGCTATGCCAAGTCGTTTGTCAACGATGTGGAGTTTTCCCCAGAGGATGCGGGGCGCTCTGATCCGGAGTTTCTCTATGAAATGCTGGAGCGGGCGATCGCCGCTGGGGCTACCACCGTCAACATTCCCGATACCGTCGGATACCTCACCCCCAGCGAGTTTGGGGCGCTGATCAAGGGCATCAAAGAGAACGTGCCAAATATCGATCAGGCCATCATTTCGGTACACGGTCATAACGACTTGGGAATGGCCGTGGCCAACTTTTTGGAAGCCGTGAAGAACGGGGCGCGTCAGTTGGAATGCACGATCAACGGCATTGGCGAACGCGCCGGAAATGCAGCGCTAGAGGAATTGGTGATGGCGCTGTATGTGCGTCGTCAATACTTTAACCCGTTCCTGGGTCGTCCGGCAGAGTCGGAAGCGCCGCTGACCCATATCGACACGCGCCAGCTTTACAAAACCTCGCGCTTGGTGTCGAACCTGACGGGGATGCTGGTGCAGCCCAACAAGGCGATCGTTGGTGCAAACGCCTTTGCCCACGAGTCCGGCATTCACCAGGACGGCGTGCTGAAGCACAAGCGCACCTACGAAATCATGGACGCGCAGTCCATCGGCCTCACGGATAACCAGATCGTGCTGGGCAAGCACTCCGGGCGCAACGCCTTCCGCACGCGCCTGCGGGAGTTGGGCTATGAACTGTCTGAGCAGGAGCTAAACCGAGCCTTCCTGCGGTTCAAAGACGTGGCCGACAAGAAGAAAGAGATTACCGACTGGGATCTGGAGGCGATCGCCAATGACGAAACCCAGCAGGTTCCCGAACTGTTCAAACTAGAGCATGTGCAGGTGTCTTGCGGCGACCACTCGCGCCCCACGGCGACCGTCACCGTCCGCACGCCCGCCGGGGAGGAACTGACCGATGCTGCCATCGGCACAGGCCCCGTGGATGCTGTTTATAAAGCGATCAACCGCGTCGTTAGCATCCCTAACCAGCTCATCGAGTTCTCGGTGCAGTCCGTCACCGCAGGCATCGACGCAATGGGCGAAGTGACGATTCGCCTAAAATATGGCGATCGCATCTTCTCAGGCCACGGCGCAAACACCGATATCATCGTCGCCTCTGCCCAGGCCTACCTGAACGCGCTCAACCGCCTGTCTGCCTCCCTGCAAAAAGGCGAAGCGCTGCATCCCCAGCATAGCGATGTGCAGCCTGTGAGCTAGGCGTGATGGAGTATGATCATAACTAAGGGCGACTGAGTCAACCTTAGTTATGACCCGACAACTGACAGCAAGTTAGGTTCTCCAATCCCTTGCCCAAGATGCAAACTGCCTCTACCCACACAGCAAACCAAAGTTTATTAAGCTACAGAGGCGATCGCCGCCCATGTTTGCCAGACCGACTCCAGCCCTGATCAGCGTAAGGGAGCTTATCCCTATTGACTGTTTCATGAGCCAGGACAGGCAATCCTGGTTGCCTAATACAAGTCCCGAGACCCCAGAAAATTCGTTGTCTTGGAATCGAAGCCCATAGCTCCTGAGTTGGAACCGGAGGGCTTAGTCGAAGGGGCTTTTGGGCCAGCGTCTCCTACAAGAAACCAGGGGTTTTCAGAGATGTATCAGGCAGTCAGCCTGTCCTGTCCCGTCTATTTGCAGCAGATGACGCTGATTTCTAGATTACTTTTGTTACTTAAGCAAGTCAGTGACCGACTGCCAAATTTTCGAGTTTCCTGAAGCTTTGATGTACTAATCATAATCTACTGCCCGTCTAAGATGACGACACGTCAGGCAGAGCATCAACTTGTTTAGACAGGTAATAGGGATGAAAATTTTGCTATTGGAGGATGATTCCCGAATCACAAAGGCAATCGCAGAAGCCTTGTGTGCTCATAACTATCTAGTAGAAGTTGCCCATGATGGTGAGCTTGGTTTGACATTTGCCGAGACTGATACGTTCGATTTGATCATTTTAGACTTAATGTTGCCAAAGTTAGATGGGATTAGCATTTGCAAAAAACTGCGGCAAAACGGAAATAAAACTCCAATCCTGATGCTGACCGCACGTGACACGAGTGCAGATAAGGTATTGGGGCTAGATATTGGGGCTGACGACTATGTGATTAAACCGTTTGATCTTTCAGAACTGTTGGCAAGAATTCGAGCGCTTTTACGGCGTGGCAATGTTACATTTTTGCCAGTCTTAGAATGGGAAAACTTGAAATTAAATACGAATGAACACCTAGTAACGTATCGTGATTCTCCCTTGGTTTTAACTCCCAAAGAATATGCTTTACTAGAATTATTATTGCGAAATGGAAGTCGCGTTCTCAGTCGTAGCCTGATTTTAGAGCGCGTATGGGCATTCGAGGACATGCCTGGAGAAGAAACTGTTAAAGTGCATCTGCGACGCTTGCGTCAGAAGCTTAAAACTGTAGGTGCACCGCCTAATCTAATCGAGACTATTTATGGTTTGGGATACCGACTCAACCCCAATCTCTAATCGTCAATTTCGTAAATTGCGAAATCGACTGCTATTACTTTACTTTCTAATCGTAGTTGCAATTTTAGAAACATTTGCCACGGCCGTTTATCTGCTAGTCACACGCGATCGTAACCAACAGTTAGATGCTCATCTTCGTCAAGTTGCTGCTTCCTCCGCGGGTACACTAGAAATCATCCAGCATGAATATGAAGAACTGACATCGGAGGATAAATATGAAGGCTATGTTCCAGTCGGTACTGATGGAATGCCAATCCCAATCACATTGTCTCAACTGATGGGTAAATATAAGGCAGAGTCTGCTTCGCAGATTTCCGCTAGTCCCCTAGCAGCCTCTAATCAAGGTGTGGAATGGTACAACGCACAGCGGCGACTAATAGTGCGTGACGGGGGGCTTTTCTTGCAGACCTTGCTCCCATCAGATATCCCTCGACGCGGAATATTAATGCAGTCGGGTAATGTTCGAAGCTTTACTCAGCCTGCTTATGCCATTTCTACTACAACAGATACTCCTTCAATCTTGGGGTATGTTCGTGTTACCGAATCAACTGTTACCCTAGAAGCAGAACTGCGCCGACTACGGTGGAGCTTGACTGTTGGGGTGTTTGTCGCTTCAGGATTAGCTGCCCTGGGTGGAGTCTGGCTTACACATGAGTCACTAAAGCCGGTTTTACAAAGTTTTAATCAATTAAAACAGTTCACCTCAGATGCCTCTCACGAGTTGCGAAACCCACTCTCTGCTATTCGCGCATCGATTGCGGTTATGCAGAGTCATCCAGAGCGCGTTCATCCTGCTGATACGGAGAAGCTCATTTCCATTGCATCAGCTTCAGCACAAATGAGCCAATTGGTTGATGATCTATTGCTGTTGGCTCGCATGGATCGGCAGATCCCCGATCAACCTGGATGGCGACGTATTGATCTAGATGAATTGTTAGAAGACCTCGTTGATTTTTATCACGACAAGGCTGAAAAATCCCAAATTTCCCTGAAATATCAGTTGATTTCTGATGCAAAGGTCAACGGAGATGCCTACCAACTTCACCGGTTATTTACCAATCTCTTAACTAATGCTTTACAGTACACCCCATCGGGTGGAACTGTGACGTTGTCATTACAGCGAATTGGGTCTCACGTCTTTGTAACGATTCAGGATACAGGTATTGGGATTGCTCCTGAGCATCTGCCGTATATTTTTGACCGTTTTTGGCGAGCCGACCAAGCCCGCACTCAGTACGAGTCGGGATCTGGGTTGGGATTGGCGATCGCCAAAACAATTGCCCAACGCCATCAAGGCAATATCACCGTAAAAAGCAAACTAGGGCAGGGAAGCTCCTTCTGTGTAAAGCTCCCCTTGGCAGGCTAAGATAGCCTGCTGTGAAAACCTTAGACCTAGTTCCCGACTTCTTTACTTTTCCGGGCTTTACTAAATTACAGTTCCATCTGTAGTCAACTAAAAGATCATCCATGTCTAAGGCACTATCTTTGTTTCTCGATCTTGATTCTCAGCATTTATCCTCTCCTTCTCGTCGTAGTCGTTTCTACAGTGAATCTGGTGAGTACGGCGAGTCTGGTGAACTCGGTGAATCTGGTGAGTACGGCGAGTCTGGTGAACTCGGTGAATCTGGTGAGTACGGCGAGTCTGGTGAACTCGGTGAATCTGGTGAGTACGGCGAGTCTGGCTATGGCTACAGTTCCAAGACCAAGATCAAAGGGACGCGCGGCGATGACCGCTTAACAGGTAGCAGCAACAACGATAAACTTGATGGAAAAGACGGCAACGATTATCTCTTGAGTGGTAGAGGGAATGATTATCTCGAAGGTGGTAAAGGCAACGACACACTCATTGGCGGCAACGGCAACGACTTGCTCGAAGGTGGTCAGGGTGCAGACATCCTCACCGGTGGCGTAGGCAGAGACACGTTTGAGATAAAGTACAAGTCCAATAAACCTGGGTACGGTTTTACCGATACCATCACCGATTTCAAGGATGGTGTAGACCGGTTGAAGCTTGACGACGTGAGTTTTGCAAGTATTAAAATCGTCCAGGGGAGCGGCAGCTTTGCCGGGGACACGCTGATTCAACTTTCTGGTACAGGCAAGACTTTAGCAGTATTACAAGGGGTCAATGCCTCTCAGATTACAGCGGCAGACTTTGTGATTTCATAGCCCGACTAGGTGGCTTTTCTGGGTGCCTGTAGTTGATTACTGGGCACTTAGTGATTGATTACTAGATGCCTAGTGATTAGTAAAGTTTAGGCCAATCACGGTAAGGGGATTAGTCCCCGTGGTAAGTAAGGTGCATTCTACCAAACTACGTCAATCGCAGGCCTGGAAAGGTTCATTAGCTCTTGATCAGCACTAAACCCAGTGTGCTTTTTTCCAGGTTCTTGCTCCTTGCCATCTATTCTTACCTCAACTCTCAATTCTTAATGGAGGAGATGTCATGAACTCTGAAAGTATGACCTCTAAAGCCGTTGGTCTGTTTCTCAGCGTTGGTCTAGCTGCAACTTTGAGTGCTTGTGGAGGAGCGAATGCTGGCGGTGAAGAAGGCGGAGAAGCATCAGTGTCTCCAGATCCTTCTTCCAGTGCGCAGGGAGGTGGCGGCGAAGAGTTGAACACGCTGCCAAAACGTCCATCTGTATCTGAAGTTGCTCAGCTTGCGTATACAAATTCTCCGGATTCCTACCCTGAGATGCTTCTGGCTTCTAGACGAGGCTACGGTGAGTCCGGCGAGCGGGGTGAATCTGGCGAGCGGGGTGAATCTGGCGAGCGGGGTGAATCTGGCGAGCGGGGTGAATCTGGCGAGGGCGGATATTGGTGGTGAGCATAAGTCTGAGAAACTCCAACTAAGTGAAGGTTGGTTTCATGTGTGCTCGATGCACACGGAACCAACCTTTTAGACAGCCCTAAGTTAAACATCCTCTAACATATCTGTGCTTGAGTGTCATGATTCTTTGCATTGACAATGTCCTTACATCTGGAGATCTGAAGCAGATCCAACTTAGTTTGGAAGGTGCAGAGTTTGTAGATGGCAAATTGACTGCTGGAGCCTATGCCAAGACAGTCAAGGAAAACTGTCAGTTGAAAGGAGATAGTAACGTAGCTAAGGAGATTAGGGCGATTATCAATCTGGCACTCAAGCGCAATTCTCTCTTTCAAGCAGCAGTTCGTCCCAAGATAATTCGCCCTCCTCTGATCAGTCGCTATGAAGCTGGAATGTTTTATGGATCTCACACTGACAATGCCCTGATGGGAGACGATGTGTTGACTCGTTCTGATGTGTCCCTCACGCTATTTCTTAGCAATCCAGATACTTACAGCGGTGGCGAGCTAGTGATTGATACTAGCCTAGGAGAGCAGTTCTTCAAACTTGCGGCAGGCTCCATGATTGTTTATCCGTCCACATTTCTGCATCGTGTAGCAGAAGTGACTGAGGGTGTTCGACTCGCAGCAGTGACTTGGGTACAAAGTGTCGTTCGAGATGCCCATGAGCGCGAAATGCTGTTTGAACTTGATACCGTCCGACGTGCAATTTTTGAACAATACAACAAAACTGTTGAGTTTGATCTGCTTTGTAAGCTTCATGCTAACCTGCTCCGAAAATGGGCAGACGTTTAGAACCGGTTACGCCTCAGAAGTACTGACAAATTTTCACGAGTAGGAGATATTTAGGTTATGAATCTGAGAAATCTGCATCGTCGAACTGCACCAATTCTATTTGTTCCTCTACTGCTAACAGCATTAACTGGGATCGTATATCGAATCGGTAGAAGCTGGCTTGGTTTGCCTAAGGAATTTGGCAGTTTTATGATGCTGCTGCATGAAGGGCGCTTTTTGGGTAAGCCGCTTGTTCCGATTTATGTGTTGCTAGTTGGACTGGGTCTGCTAGGGATGCTTGTCAGTGGCATAACCTTATTTAAGCATCGCAAGAAAGCTGCAATTTCCAAACCTTTCAAGCTCAGTGAACGAAAGTTTCACTATATGATTGCTCCGATTGTGTCCTTGCCTCTTGCTGTGAGTGCTGTTACGGGTGTGTCCTACCGTCTTGGCAAGGTTTGGTTTGGCTTGTCAGATGAGCAAGCTGCTTTCCTTTTAAGGATTCATCAGGGATCATATCTTGGCTCAACCCTCAGTCCGATTTACGTCCTTTTGGTTGGAGCTAGCTTGATTGCAATGCTAGTAACAGGAATCCAGATGTCAGGAATTGTTCACAAACGCCGCTCATACGCTTCAAGAAGCCATCCACAAGCTCCGGAGAATCATTGAAAGCGTCTGATACAACTAACGGTTAGTTTTCTGTCTAACTTGGGAATACTGTGCTGATTGGGGGTGCTTGCTAAGGGCACTCCCAGCTTTAAATTACAGAAAATTTATAGCTTCCCATGAGTACAATTTCTATTCTTGGACAATTAAACCGTAGTTTAGGACTATCTAAATCAGGCATGACCGACTTTTTAGCTGAATTTTTGGGTAATAGTGGACATTTCTTAATTCTTAAGTCTTTATCGGATATCACATTAGAGGGCTGGCAATCTTACTTTAGTAGTCCAGCGGAGTATCTGCTGATTTTTGCAATGTGTATACAGACAGCCTATTTGTCTCGTGCTAATGCTTCTCGCATATTCGGCAATTTGATTGGAGTTAGCATTTATACATTAGTTGATTTACCATATGATGGACTGATCGCTTTTTTCCAAGAACCATCACATACAGTATTTTGGATATTTTCTATCAGCATTAGTCTGCTTGAAGGTATTTATTGTTTCGATCCAATAAAAATGGAGCGATGGATTATTCCCTTGAAAAGTATTTTTAGAATGCTAATGCTCCTATCTTTCTACTCAGTTGTTAGACTGAGTGAAAGCCAGAACTATTTTAATTTTAATAGATGGTTATTTTTCCAGGAGTTAACAGGAAAAAGATCTCACTTGTTTCTGATGGGTGGAATGCTTGTTGTTGGGCTATTGTTGGGGATTCGACAGCTACAGGTCACGGTGCAAGAAAGACAACTTAAGCAGACCAATTCTTTGTTGAATAGACTGGCTCGTTGGGGAATGGGAAATTATGCAGTTAATGCGTTCATAGCAGATCGAAATGGACTCAGTTTCGAAGAACGTGAGCGTGCCATCTTGTTCATGGATATTCGCGGATTCACAAGCTGGTGTGAACAAAATCAGCCACAGGTTGTTGCTGAGGCTCTAAATCAGTACTATCAACAAATTGAGCCAGTTGCAGTATCTTTCAATCCCTTGCGGATTAGTTTTACTGCTGATGAAGTAATGGCGATTTACAGAACACCAGAGCAAGCAGTCAGTGCCGCCTTAGCCATGCAAAATGTGGCTAAAGTAGTGCTTTCACCCTATGGACTTGGTGCAGGTTGCGCTGTTCATTATGGATCAGTTATTGAGGGCTTGTTTGGTGGAGATGATGTTCGTACTTACACTGTCATTGGTGATGTGGTAAATACTGCAAAGCGTTTAGAAAGTTCAACGGCAGCAGGAGATATTACAATTTCAGACGCTGTTTATAAGAGATTGCATGGTCAGATAAGTGTCAAAACTCGGTCAGATTTAGCGCTGAAGCTAAAGGGGAAGATGCAATCGGTGAAGACTTGGGTACTTTTAGAATAGATGATTTAGTGGATGAGTGGTGGAATCAAGTCGGGAGATGAGTGGGCGATCGCCCCTGTCATAAACTGCATAATTTCCAATTGCATTGTAGGTAAGATGAACCAGAAGTGTTGAAAGATAGCTCAACATACAAAAAATGGGGGCAGAATATTGTATTCTAGCCCCCAACAAACAAAAACAATGTTTAAGATGCTAGTGTCATTTCCTGCGCTTGTCAAACCGATACTCAAGCAGTTGTGCCCACATAACTATCCTGTTTTGAACTCTCGCTTATTCTTTGAAATCTGGTTGACCTTCGTTTTAGACCAGAGTTTAACGAGCATGAGGGACTTGTTCTATCGTCTCAATAAAGCAGGAATTAAAGTTGATATTTCCACCTTTTCTAAAGCCTGCAAGACTCGACAGGATGAACACTTTTGTCGCATCTACGCTGAGCTCATAAGACAGCTAAAGCAAAAAAATCCAGCGACAGCACAGATGCTGTTTCCCATTGATTCAACGGTCATCACATTGACAAGCAAGTTGTTCTGGATGCAAGGCTATCATCAAGTCAAATTGCTTAATGGAGTCAACTTAACGCAAGGTAATCCCAGTGAATGCCTGATTCATTTTGGTCAAGGACATGACGCAAAATTTGCTGACAGAGTGACAGGAATGATTCCTGAAGATGCCATCGGCGTCATGGATAGAGGCTTTGCCAGTTGGGATTTCCTTGGCCAATTAAGCCAGGATCAGACTCGCTTTGTTGTCCGCCTTAAGAACACGATGAAGACCGAGTTTGAGCATGAGCGATATCGAGTGGTTTGGTTTTGTGACTTAGAGAGCCAAACGGAGTTTCGGCTGGCGACCAATGTAGAACTGATGACGAATGAAGAGATTAGTGAAGTCTATCGCCATCGGTGGCAGATAGAAGTGCTGTGGAAGTTTCTAAAGATGCACTTGAAGCTAGATAAACTAATCTCTAAGAGTGTCAATGGAGTCACCATTCAAATCTACATGGTGTTGATTGCCTATCTGATTCTGCAATTGATAGAAATTCCAGAGTTTTATGGTCATCAATTACTAGATAAGTTGCGCTATTTGCAACTTGAATTGAGTCGTCGTTGTTCGATTGTCCATTGGAGCTACGATCTGCTGCCAGAGACACTCGTAGGAGCTTCGTAGGGTTGAATGTAAAGTTTTATGTCTCAATTCAACACTTCTGGGCCTAAGCCAACTACGTTTCAGCATTACTTAGTGCAAACTAAAGCCAGTAAGCCAGATCTGAAGCATTATGGTAGTGCACCGGGCACAGAAACTGTTATCCGGGGGCATAAACTGTACTGGCATAAGAAAGAGCCAACCATCACGCTCGAAAACCCTGAGGAAGTTTCTGACACGCAGAAAACACAGATTAAGCCAATTAAACCAGGCGTTAGTTTTCAGTTCACGATTCATTTTGAGAATCTCAGTGATGTTGAACCTGCTTGACTGACAAAACAGGTTAAAGCTGGAACGAAAGCCATGCGGGAAGCAGAGCATGATTTAGGCTGAGAAGTAACCACACAAACCAGTCAAATCAATGTCACCGACTTCCCGTCTTTATGATGCGTTGAATGATTTTCTGCGTCAATGCGACATTCAGTGGCAGGATGCTCGCCATCTGCAAACACTGTGCTGGATGATCATTGGCATGATTGGAAGCCAAAACGTTCATCTCAATGGATTTGGGGTGTATGTGAGGAGTCGCGCTCAAATGGCTCAATCCCACCAACGCCGGTTTCGCCGCTGGTTGTCGAATCGGCGGATCAATGTCGCGTCCGCTCATCATGCGCTGATTGGGCAGGCTCTGTCCAACTGGCAGACCCAACGACTCTACTTAAGCCTCGATACAACGGTCGTATGGAATTGTTTCTGCATCGTCTGGGTCGCAGTGGTGTACCGAGGAAGAACGGTTCCGGTCGCTTGGAAAGTGGTGGCGCAATCAAGCAGCACCGTCAGGTTGTGGACGATTCAACGGGTACTGCGGCAAGCGCAACGGCTGATGCCCGAAGGTGTCGCGATTGTCCTTTTGGCAGACCGAGGGTTTGCCGATGGCAAGTTGATGAAATACCTCCGGGAGAATCTGGGTTGGCATTTCCGCATCCGCATCAAACGCTCCTTCCAATTTCAGCACCAAGGGCAGTGGCGCCAGGTATCGTCGGTTCAATTGCAACCAGGACAAGCTTACTTTACGCCTGCAGTGTCGGTGGGTAGAACAAAGCCCTACGACAATGTTTACCTTGCCTTTGCCCACGACAAACTCAGCAGCGAGAATTGGACAATTGTGAGTGATGAGCCGACGAACTTGCAGACGTTTGCCCAATATCGACTGAGATTTCAGGTGGAGGAGTCGTTTTTGGATTTGAAGTCCAACGGGTTTAATCTCGAAGCCTCCAGACTCAGAGACAAGGTTGCCCTTTCCCAGTTGTGTGGGGTAATCGCCTTGACGATGCTGTTCTTAGTTCTCCAAGGGGTGCAAGTGGTCGCATCCGGCAAGCGTCGCCAAGTCGATGCTCACTGGAAGCGCGGCATGAGTTATCTCAAGCTGGGCTGGAATTGGATTCGGCTGGCTATCACTCACCAGTGGAAGATTCACGTTTATCAGTTCCTCTCCTGTTCACCTGACCCTCAACCTGCCATCGCATCAAGGCGACAACACGATGACTCCCTAAAGCGTGAATTCACTGTCCTCAGCCGTATTCCAGCTTCTTAGTTTTGTCAGTCAAGCAGGATGTTGAACTAGGGGCGCTGCTCTGGGTGCTGGATCTGGCCCAGGATGAGCAATATCGGCTTTCCTTAGGCATGGGCAAGCCGTTGGGTATGGGAGCCATCAAGATTGCCCATAAGCTTTATCTGAATCAACGCAAACAGCGGTATGAAAAACTTTTTGCGGATGAGCAGTGGTTTACGGGATACTCTGCTGCGCCGGATTTATCAAAACCCAGAAGTGTTGAATCTTGATGGTAAAACTTTACAAAAAGCACTCTCAAGAGGCGGATTATTGAGAATGGAAGCAATAAGTAGGTCATTACAGGCAGAATTATAGATCTTTTGTACTGGATTCAGCTATGAACTTGCCCTGCTAACATTGCGTTCAACACTTCTGATCAAAACCCTATATCGATGCATTTGATGCCTATATTCGTCAGGCAATTGGTGCCAAGCAATCTTCACTCAAAGACGTGCGACGCATCAAAATGCTGCTGGCAATGCTGAGTTGGACTAAGGCTCCACCCTCTGATCAAACTCGCTATCTGGAAATTGAACGGGATGCCAGCCAGCCCCACATTGGCACACCGAAAAAAGGTAAAGTTAACGAGTATGCCGATCGCCCAGTTCTACCCACGCCGCTGCAAGTCATTGGCTGGGAGGATTGTGGCAATGAAAATGACAATCCCAACTCAGGAAATTCTGGGGAGGGCAACTCGCCCAAGCCCAATTCACCCAAATCAGGTAAGGGCGGCTCTCCGGGCGGTGCGGAGCACCATCGCTCCTCATCTAAACCTCAAAAATCCTCTCCCGCTGGAACTGGGAAAACCAGCATGGCGGCTGCCTTTGAACGGGCAACTCAAAGACCGAAGCGTCCATGATGCTGTACCAGGAACGCTCTGCTCGAAGGATGCCTATGAGCTTCAATGACTACCAAGCAGACTGAACAACTTCTTTAACCATTAATCTGCTCCCTCACCCAGTCCCTCACGGCTCGCCGCAGAGCCAATCGCCCCTGTTCACGATGTACCTCGATGAGCTGAGGCAACTCCTGCACTCGCAGAGCCGGAAAAACGGTACTTTGGTCTACCGGGCGATATTCACCCGCTTGCAGCCGGTAAACCGTGAGTTGACCTTGGTCGTAGCACCAAATTTCTGGCACTCCCAGGCGTTGATAAATGGGGAAACGGTTGAGGGATTTGCTCGTGAGGTCAATTTCCAGCGCCAGATCGGGCGGAGGGTCTTGATCTAAATCAAAGGTGAGTTTACCCCGCATGCGAGTTTCATTCTGGAAGTAAAAGCAATTATCGGGTTCTATCCCAGCTTGCTCTGCCCGTTTTCTCCAGGTTGTGGAGCCATAGCTTTCGTAGTTTTGCTCTAGGATCTCGGCGATATCTTCAATTGCAATACTCAGAGACTGCTTAAAGTATTCATGTTCCGGTAGGGGAGCCATGATTTCTAGCAAGCCATTGTCGTAGGCGATGCGCGTGCTGCGATGGTTTCCCATCTCCGCCAAAATGGTCTCAAAGTCTGACCAGCTCACATCGTGGAGCAATAGACACTCCCCAGGTGGTACCTCCAATTGGCGCAGTTGCAGCGTGACCATTGGCGTTGACCTCGACAAGTAAACAGTTCTCCCTCAATCATAAGCCGGCATCAGAACCCTACCTTTCTGGTATCACAAGCCAGTTGAGGGAGTGCGGTCTGGCTTTGGTTCAACTGGGCTATGCTATGACAAGACCTTCCTAACAGAGGAGTCGCCATGTCATTCAGCGAGTTTAAGGGCCTGGGTGAAACCCTCAAAACGTTTGAGATTGTCTACACCGAAGCCAACTTTCTGGAACCATTGCCCTTCCCGGTTTCAGATTACTTTAGACAAGACTTGCAGTTGATGATGGAAGAAGCGGTGGTAGATAACTCAGAGTATGCCATTTGCGAGAATTTGGTGTATCCCATCCTCAAGGAAGTCTGGAAGGAGTACCGATCGCACTTTATTCTCTGGAGCCACGAGTATCTCAGTTGCGATGCTCAGTTGTCGGGGTTTCCCGAATACGTTTTGGCGCGGCGATCGCCCCTCGGCAAAATTGTGTTCGACAAGCCCTATTTTGTGCTCGTAGAAGCCAAGCAAGATAACTTTGATGCCGCCTGGGGGCAATGCCTGGCTGAAATGGTGGCGGCTCAACGGCTCAACGACCTGCCAGCGTTAGTCATATACGGTATTACCTCCAACGGCGATCGCTGGCAATTTGGCAAATTAGAGGGCACCCACTTTACCTTCAACCGTACCTTCTACACTATTCAGGAGCTGGATACCCTCTTCGGGGTGGTCAACTATGTGTTTCACCAATGCCAGATCCAGTTGAATACTTTAGTCGCTGCCTAGCGCTGCCGCAACCTAATTGCGCAACCTAATTGACTGACAAAACTCGAAGTACCCTCACCCCAACCCCTCTCCCAGAGCGGGCGAGGGGCTTTTGACCCAGGTTTGGCAGTTCAAGTCCCTTCGCCCCTTGTGGGAGAAGGGATTTAGGGATGAGGGGAAAAGATTTGTCAGGTAACCAGCTACCACAACTTTCAACCAGCAACATGACTTGCACCTGCTGCTAGAATACCCCATAGTCTGGTTCTATCCTTGCACCGAAGGCTGTCTCAGATTCCGTTCAGAATTCTCGATTTTTGCCATGTCCACCATCCTACTCATTACCGTTGGCGGTTCTCCTCAACCGATTATCACCGCGATCCAGTCCCTCAATCCCGATCGCACAATTTTTATCTGTTCCGATGGCTCAAGGGGCAGTGTTTCTCAGGTGATTGGCGAGGGAACGCCCTGTGAAATTCGGCGGGGGGCAGAGGTGGTGGAACGGTTGCCGAATTTGCCGACCCATTTGGGCCTGGGCGATCGCTTTGATCCAGATACCGATCTGGTGCGCCTGGACAATCCTGATGATCTGGCTGAGTGCTACGGACGCATTGCGACCAAAATCAACGACATTAAAACCACTGATCCCAATGCTCAACTTTTGGCAGACTACACAGGCGGCACCAAAACCATGTCCCTGGCCCTGGGCATGGCAGCGTTGGACTATGGCGTAGCGCCGTACCTAACCACCAACGCCACCCGCGAAAATCTGATCCGGGTGGAGCGGGGCGAATCGACCGAGCGGGCACCTACCACCCTGCTGACCGTAGAACGGACGCTCAACCAGGATCTACCTCGGTTTTTGCAGGACTACAACTACAGTGGGGCGATCGCCACCCTGCAAACCCTGCTGCAATCCCTGGAACTGCCCCAGGATAAGAGACGCCAGCTGCGAGAATGGTTGAATATTTGCGGAGGTTTTGATGCCTGGGATCGGTTTGATCACCAGACGGCTTGGGATTTACTTTCCCTGCACATGAATCAGGTGCAGCCTTACGGACTGGCGCTCAAGCGCGTCCTCAGCAGCCGCCAGGCGATTGACCCTACCTTTCAGCCAACGGAAACGATTCCCGGTCACGGCTATGAACTGGTGGAAGACCTGCTGCTCAATGCCCAGCGTCGTGCCCACCAGCAGCGCTATGACGATGCCGTTGGTCGGTTGTATCGAGGGCTGGAGTTACTGGCGCAAATTCGCCTGCGGCAGACCTACGAGTTGCAAACAGGGGATATTGATCTGGAAAAGTTACCCGTTGAATTGCGGGAGAAGTATAGTGCTGAGCGCAATCCCCGCAACGGCAAAATTCAGCTTCCGTTGTGGAAAAGCTATCTCCTCCTAAGCGAGTTGCCAGATGATCCGCTGGGGCAACGGTTTCAGGAACACGCCGAATCCCTAGAAAATGCGCTCCAAGTACGCAATTATTCCTTATTCGCCCACGGCTTTCAACCGATTACCGAAAATGACTATCGCAACACCGGGCAGGTGATCCAAACTTTCATTTCAACCGCTTTAGATGCACTCATTCCTGGCAAAAAGCGCCATCCCCTGACCCAGTTTCCGACCAGCTTATGAATCAGAGGCCAGACTTGGGGTTAGCTTTAGCCAGAAGCGGAAGCTCAATTGCTGGGCGAGTCATGCAACCAACTTCTAATCCACAAGATCTTCAAACGGCGGTTGACCTGTTCAGCCACCACTCGCAAGCGAGCTAATATCAAATCTCCAAAGATTAAGTAGATAGACCAGATTAAAAAACAGATCCCGAACCCTGCGCCGCCCGCGCAGCGGGCGGCGCAGGGTCTTTGGGTTTTATGTTTATTAATGCCCACCTACTTATAAGCAAAGGAATGCGGGAGAATAGAGCGATCGCCGGCTTGGCGCTTATCTAGCCATCGCTTTTGGCTTTGCTGGATGAGCATCAAACCCTCACCAAGCGCTGGAGTTGGCGGCTCTCCAGTTCCAACACCTGACGCGCAAAATCTGGGTCTCGCTCCAACAGTTCATCGAAGGTATCAACAGGCACCGCGAGAATACGAGTCTTATCACTCTCAGCAGTAATCGTGTTTTCTACATCACTGTGGGTCAAGACTTCTAGCTCATCCAGCATTTGCCCAGGGTGGAACTGCTCGACCCGCACCTGATCAGCAGACTGATAGCGAATAGTGGCATCTCCTTCAATCAACATCAGCAGTTCCCGGCAGGTATCGCCAGCCTCGGTGATCACGTCTCCGGCAGCATACGTCCTCACTTCAGCGCGATCGCCCAAGGCCATCAACGTATCGGTGTGGATGCCGTGGAAAAAGTCGCTGTTAAACAGATACACCAGCTTCTCTAAGGACGGGAAAGCCGAGAGAGGTGCGTTGGCGGGGAGGGTTTTCACCTGCTCGGCCGTTTCTTGCAACAGAGCCGAGGGCGAGGCAAGGGGAAGGGTTTGGGCGATCGCTCGGCCACGGTCAGGGTTGAGTTGGGCAATCAGATACAACGCACTCGCCTGCACCAGGGGGTTGTAGTGCGGCAGCAAAAATTCTAGGTAGTCTACCGTTTCTTGCAGAGTAGGGGCTGTCTCGCTAGGCGATAAGTCTCCTGCCGTCAAGACCTGCACCATCGCTGGGGCCAGCTTGCTCTGCCAGCGCTTTTGAGTGATAGACCGGGCCGCAATGGCAGGCGCCAACTGCTGAAAGGACTGGGCCAAGGCGATCGCGTCGGGCTGGTCTTGTAGGGTCGTTAGGGTATCTAGCAAGGCATAGGCGATCAGTTCCTGTTTGCGCTGAACCGTCTCTTGCAACACTTGCAGCACCGCCGGATGCTGTTGCAGGGCGGGGTGGTGCAGGGCGCGATCGCACTCCACCCACTCCCGCAGGCGAGTCAGCAATCCCTCTGCCTTCTGCACGTTGCTCGCTGCTGGCGACAGGCTACTCTGAATCCAGTCTTCCTCTTGGGGAGTGATGGAGTATTCTCGGCGGAGCGAACGAAGGATGACCGTGTCTTCCTCGGAGCCAATGCGACGGGTCAACCCCGGCTGCTGCCGTAGTCGCATGAGCCGCTCCAGCGATTTCTGATATCCCGTCAGGCGGATCTGGTTTTCCAGCGTCCGCTGACGATTGGGGTCTAGTAAGGCAGGGTCTTCAATCCCCAATTCTTCCAAGACATCGCGGTGCTCATCATCGGAGATGTCTAACTCGCGTCGCATCTGCGCCAACACTTGCAGACTATTGGAGGTATTCACATAGCCCTCCTCCAGCGCCTCACGCACCACCCCCTTATAAGCCTCATGCCGCTTCTCTCGGGTAAAGTCTGGTAGCACCTTTGCCAGCAGATAGACTTCATTGGCGTTGAGGTCATCGAGCGATCGCCCTTCCACATATTGGGCAATATCCAGGTTTAACTTCTCTAACTGCTTGCGGAAACGGTTGGAGAGATTCTCGCGGGAATATAGCTCAGGACTGCGCCGCCAACTCTTAACCAACCACAGCGTACTGAGAAAAACCAATAGAATATCGTAAAGTGTTTGAAACCCAGTCGGTGTAAGGAGGATTAACGGACGGGCTGCAAAGATAAAAAAGAAATTAAAAGCAATAAAGGTAACCACCACAAAAATACGGTGTTGGATCAGGTCATTGCTCCAATGTTTGTGCTGACTGCGGCTGTAAGCCTTGACCCCGCGTTCAGCCGCTCTGCCGAGGAGATAACCTGCAACGGTGAAGCTGCCCAAAACTAGGGGGACGGCAACTAGCTTGGGGATGGCGATCGCCTGCCCCTGAAGATAAAGCCCCGGACTCCACAGGGCAGCAAGCTGGTTGGGGTCGCGGTTCCAAACTCCAGAAAAGTAATAGTCCCAGTTGCCTGCATAGAGATAGTAGTAGACAAAATAACCCACCATCAGCCCTAGATAGCCATAGCGCATCACCGCCTCATCGGGGCGGTGCAAGCCATCCCAGTAAGTCCGCTCAGAGTCAATATCAAAACAAGGACTCTGACAGGCAACACAGGCGCTCTGTTCGGTTCCTTCTGGGGTAACCGTGCGACACATAGACTGCGTGATGCGACTCTCGCTCAGGTGAGCCTTGCTGCCAAACAGCCCCCTTGGCTCGCTAAACACCGTCTGCACCGGGGCCATCGGACAAAAAAACTGACACCAGGACTTGCCGCCATAGACGTAACCAATGGCGATCGCAAACACAATCGTGAATACTAGCCACCCTCCTAAAACAAGCCGGTCGGCGTTAAAAAATAAAATTCGCCCACACAGCCCAATGAATAGATAAGCAAATTGAAAATATAAGTAATTACGACCCAACCAAGACTCTGACTGCACCTTCGCCAACTCATAGCGAACCTTACCAGTCTTTTCATTCACCCGCTTAAACTGCCGCTGCCAGCCCAAAGCCCGTGGGATCTGCGACAGAAAGGACAACGGACAGATGCGCCGCCACAACTCATGCCCAAACACCAGCAGAATAAAGATGCCAGCAGGAACGATTGCCCCCCAGAATAAGGTGGCACCAATTGAATAAGGCTGCTCTTCCACACACACACCTTGCACGGGCACACACTCCCCCGTCAACGCTAGTGGACTCCAGAGATGGTCAGGAACAGTCAACGCTGCGGTCCACGGGTCATAAAACAACGACGCAATCACCAGCAGCCAGCCCACCGTGAGGACCCAGCGAGTCCAGTGCATCTTCCGTTCGGGGACGTTCGCAAACATAAACCGTGTTGTGGGATGTTCAGTACACAGCGCAATATTACACTGTTGATGTGACACCAATGTTGCAAAAGATTAACTTGTGTCGAGAACTCTTGACCCTCTGAACGCTCATCAGATCTCTGCCTATGATGCCTGCTACAAGGTTCAGTTTTCGTGAGTGTCTCGATTTTTTTCGCCACCCTCAAGAGGACACGAACGAGATGGCATTTTGGACAAAGCGTGAGCAGCGCAACTATCGCATCAAGTTCACAATACACACATCCTGTTGTGATTCTGATTCGCTTTGTGAATGAGCCACTGCCACTACGGCAAATTCGAGCATAATGAATGGGAAAATGAACGGGAAATAGAAAAAAGGACTCAATGGCTAAACCACGAATTTTGATTGTTGGCGGCGTTGCCGGAGGGGCCTCTTGTGCGGCGCGGGCACGGCGGCTATCAGAAGCCGCAGAGATTATCATCTTCGATCGCGGTCAATTTGTTTCCTTTGCCAACTGTGGTTTACCTTACTATGTCGGCAGTGTGATTGCTGATGAAAAAAAGCTGTTGGTTGCCAATTCAGACTTATTTAAGCAACGGTTTAACATCGAAGTGCGGCTACAGCACGAAGTGACCGCGATTGATCGTGCTGCCCAAACTCTGACGGTCAAAAACCTGCAAACCGGAGAGTTGAAACAAGAACCCTATGATGCTCTCGTGTTATCTCCTGGTGCTGCCCCAATCCGTCCGCCCCTGCCAGGAATAGAGCGACCCGGAATTTTTGCGCTGCGAACCATCCCCGATAGCCGTCGGATTCGAGAATGGATTGACACGCATCAGGTGAAGCGGGCGGTGGTTGTGGGCGGTGGCTTTATTGGGCTGGAAATGGCAGAAAATTTGGTGCATCGTGGTATCGCTGTCACGCTAATAGAAAAGTTGCCCCAGGTGATGCCCCCCTTTGATCCAGAGATGATGACCCCGGTTCATGTTCACCTCCGAGATCAAGGCCTACAGCTCTGCTTAAACGATGGCGTTCAAGGCTTTACAGTTGGCTCAGAAGATAACTTGCTGGTTCAAACAGACTCCGGCGAGCAGCATCCTGCCGACATGGTGATTTTGGCAATCGGGGTGCGCCCGGAGAATACGTTAGCCAAAGAGGCAGGGCTGAAACTGGGCGATCGCGGCGGCATCCGGGTCAATGCAGCCATGCAAACCAGTGACCCTCATATTTGGGCAGTGGGGGATGCTGTAGAAGTGCAGGATTTTGTCACGCAAGAGTGGACTCTGATTCCCCTGGCTGGGCCTGCCAATCGTCAAGGACGGATCGCAGCCGAAACCATTTTGGGGCGAGACTCACAATTTCGCGGCGTACAGGGAACCTCGGTTTGCGGCATTTTTGGCATGACGGTGGCATGTACTGGGGCCAGTGAAAAAACGCTCCGACGGGTAGGCATGGACTACCGCAAGGTTTATCTGCATCCTGGTCATCATGCAGGCTATTTTCCTGGGGCCCAGCCAATCGACATTAAGCTTTTATATGCTCCAGCCGATGGTCGAATTCTGGGAGCGCAGGCTGTTGGCCGAGAGGGAACCGAGAAGCGAGTTGATGTGCTGGCTATGGCGATTCAGGCCGGAATGACTGTGTTCGACTTGGAAGAAGCAGAACTATGTTACGCACCGCAATTTGGAGCGGCCAAAGATCCGGTGAACATGGCGGGGATGATTGCAGCGAATGCGCTGCGCGGCGATGCACCCATTGTGTACTGGGAAGACCTTGACTTGGCGCAAGTGAATTTGGTGGATGTGCGTGAGGAGTCTGAGTTTGAACGGGGACATGTTGCTGGGGCAATCAACGTTCCCTTATCGCAACTGCGGCAGCGGATGGGAGATCTGCCGGGCGATCGCCCGCTTTGGATCTACTGCCAGGTGGGACAGCGCGGCTATTTCGCCACCCGAACCCTGCGGCAATCTGGGTTTGATGCCTATAATCTCACAGGTGGCTTCAAGACCTATGAAGCCTCAACAGGAGCTTGATCGCGCAAAATAGCGATGCCGCCCCGCAGGACAATCGCCGCGACGATCAGCCCTATAACCAAATCGGGCAACCGCGATCCAGTCATGCTGACCAAGAAACCCGCCGCGATTACGCCCAAATTGGCAATCACATCATTCTTGGAGAAGATCCAGCTTGCCCGCATGTGAACTTCTCCCTGACGATGTTTGGCAATCAGCAGCAGGCAAGCCACGTTTGCAGCCAGAGCCAATAGCCCAATGCCCACCATCCAAGTCGGCTCAGGGTCGCTGCCAAGGGCAAACCGCCGCACCACGTCTGCTAAAACTAACAGCGCCAATCCTATTTGAAACAGACCGCTTAAGCCAGCGGCTCTTTTTTTGGCTGCGGGCGATCGCCCCACAGCATACAGGGCAATACTGTAGACTGTTGCATCAGCAAACATATCGAGGGAGTCTGCCACCAAAGCGGTTGAACCTGCCAGCAGCCCCGTCACAAGCTCCAGCGCAAACATCAAGGCATTAACCGCCAGCAGCCAGCCCAGCGTCTTGCGCTGCGCCGCATTTGCCGCCTTAACATCACCACATCCGCAATCAGACATCGCGCTCCTGAATGTAAAGTGGTCGGCTCTGAAAACAGGTTACTGAAACCTCAGCAGTGAATCTAGGCAGTATCTTAAACTTTCTAGGCAGTTGATTGCCTTGAGTCGATCCCCCTAAATCCCCCTTAACAAGGGGGACTTCCGGAGTGGTTCGGCTCGGTTCCCCCTTTTTTGTCGATCCCCCTAAATCCCCCTTAACAAGGGGGACTTCCGGAGTGGTTCGGCTCGGTTCCCCCCTTAACAAGGGGGGCTAAGGGGGGATCGAAGGGTTTTAGAACATGCCCTAGATCCAAATCCATTGGTGTTAGAGCCTTAAGTACGATAAACGGAAAATCCATTCTAGAAGCACCGTTCGACACTGTAGACAGTTAATCACGCTCAATAATTGATGGATGCCCGATGGAGTGATGGAATAGGCGGCTGAGATCAATTCCTTGGCAGGTTCGGTAGCGCTGTGGAGGTGGGCAACAAAGCCGTAGAGTTTTTGGTTCGAGAAAGAGCTATTGACGGCCCATCCAATGGAGTTTAGGGCGATTAGCCGATCGATCGAAGCGGCATCAATGCCAAGTTCTCGTTGCAGGATGGCGATCGCCGCCTGTTCTGGGCTGGTTCCCACGGGCACTCGTCCGCCTGGGAGATCTAACGTGACCGACCCAACGCCGGGACGATAGCTGGGAGACGGAAAGAGAATTTGTTCGTTCTGAATCGGCAGCACAATAACCGAATCCGCTTTCTCAATTCGCCAATACTCGAGTACGTTTCCACGATGATCTTGAAGATGTTCACCGATCACGGTCAGCCAGTGCGAATGCATCTCCAGAAACCGATCCTGCACCGTCCAAGCTTGTTCAACCCAGAATTGTTCCGCGTCAAAGGATGGAGTCATGATTGATTTAATGTTTGAGATTGGCGATCGCTCTAAAAATCAATAGCTCCCCCTATCGAATTACCTAACGAGTTATCCAACGAATTACCCAACTACCAGGCAACCCCTACTAAACCTTACCGCATCAAACTGCTTCAATCGGTTTCCCAAAGATTCTGTCGGTAAATTTCACATACCAGGCAGCCGCCTGCACTTGAATAATGTACGCCATTGAAATGATTAGCGCAATTTCTGAACCCTCCTTGCCAAAAGCCGTCATTGCGATCGCCAAGGCAATCGATAGATTCCGCATGACAGTTCCATAAACTAGTGCGATCGCATCATCCCGATTAAAAAACAGCTTGCCCACGATCGTACTCAGCAGAAAGTTTCCACTATACACAATTGCCAACGGCAGGAGCAGGGACACCAGCATCCAAGGATTTGCCACAATTCCCTTCGCACGCAATGCCATCGCAACAAATACTACCCCCAATACGCCCAAGGTCGAGAAGGCAGGAAACTTCTGCTTCAGGTTTTTATTGTACTTATTCTGTCCAACAGTTGTTATCAGGATGCGCTGAGTGACAATGCCCAAAACTAAGGGCAAGAACACAATCACCAAGATTTGTTGGAACACGCTTGCCAAAGGAATCTCCACCACAGTTCCCATCAACCACTGGGCATAAAATGGAGTAATGATCGATCCAGCAATTAAGCCGACAACGGTCATTTTGATCGCTGCACTCACATTTCCTTTCGCAAACCCTGTCCAGGAAATCGTCATGCCGCTGGTCGGCAGCAGAGCCGACAAGAGAAGTCCTAGCGCAATCAGCGGCTGATCATGGAAAAACCATTGTCCTACAAAATAATCAAAAAAAGGAATCACTGCAAAGTTAATCAACTGAGTGACAATTTGCACCCTATAGTCACCACCTGAAAAAACCTCCTTCACCTGCAAGTTGATCATCATGGGATAAACCATGAGGAAGGTTAGAGGAATAATGGCTGCTTTTAGGAAACGAGGGTCAACAATCACGCCAAAGAGAATGCCTGCGATCATTGCAGAGGGAATTGACCAAACAAGCTGCTGCTGAATGAGAGAAAGAAGTTTCCACATGAGCGTTTGTTGATGATTCGATATTGATGATTTGCTCGTTGAATCAAGCGTGAATTAAGTCACGGGTTTGAGTTGTGCTTTGTGGACGTTGAGTCTACTGCTGCGGGTCGCTGGGCGTGCAGAGAAGCCATTCGTTTGGCGCGAATGCCATCATCAGAGGCATCAAATAGCCCAGCAAGGGGTAGAACAAGCCCCCAATTACAATTAACGGGAAAAATCCCAACATAATCCATTGAGAACGCTTGCCTTTGGATTTTTTAGCTTTGGCTTGTATCGTCATTGAAGTGCCTTCCGTCTCAACTCAACTAACTATATAACTAAATAGTTATCAAAAAGACAATAGGCAATTGTACTTGTACACTGAAAGCGTTGACCTAATTTAGTTAAGACTCAGTTGATCATGAACCCCTGGGATAAGCGCTACGAGGTAGAGGATTATGTCTATGGCACAACTGCCAACGATTTTTTGAGCAGCGTTGTCGATCGCATTCCATTGGGATGGGTTCTGTGCTTGGCGGAAGGGGAAGGGCGAAACGCAGTCTTCCTGGCAGAGAAGGGCTACTCGGTCACGGCGGTTGACTTTTCCAGCGTTGGCTTGCAGAAGGCGCGTCGATTAGCGGATGAGCGGGGGGTTAGCCTCGAAATCTGTTGTGCTGATTTGAAAGAGTACACGATTCATCCCAACCAATGGCAAGGGATTGTCTCTATCTTTGCCCATCTACCGCCCGAAGTGCGGGTTCCGTTGCACCGCGCTGCTGTCGCAGGATTGGTGACGGGTGGAGCCTTTGTTTTGGAAGCCTACACGCCTCAGCAATTGCAATATAAGACCGGTGGCCCGCCAACTGCTGAGCTGATGATGAACCTGTCTGATTTGCAGACTGAGCTGAGCGAACTCTTTCTTGGGCGATCGCCCAAGAAAGAGTTCGCTTTATTCAGGAAGGGAGGCTACACCAGGGAATGAGTGCTGTGGTGCAACTTCTAGGGTTTCGGCATGAAGCTCACCCTTAAATTATTCTCAAGGAGCGGATCAATTTGTTTGGGTTTTCAGGAAGAAAAGTATTGTCTATCGGAAACCTCCTTTTTGCAGGTTCTGAGGATTGGGATCAATAAGAGCTAATTTATGAAGCAAATCTTAAGAAGCCTGAAACTCTTGGCATGTGTGGCTTTGAGGTCATGTTTGCCCAGGAAAAGCGGTTTCTCGGAAATCCTTGATTAACAAGGCTTTCAGGCTCCTTTACAAATTAGCTCTAAATACAAATAAATAGAACCTACGCAGTTGGGTGACTTCTCAGGGGCTGCACCTGTGAGAAGTCCCGAAATCCAGAAAATTCACCGAATGTGCGTAGGCCCTGACCCAATCAGCCCTGACTAGAGTTGTTCCTTGGGTTGGTTCGTGTGGATTCCGAGAAGGCGATAGAGACCGCAGAAGCCGAGCAGTGCCGTGACTAAAAATACACTGCCTACGACCACTAGCCCAATTCCCAAAGCAGTACCGCTATAAAGAAACAATCCTAGATAAAACAGCACTGAAGCCAAAACCAAGCGGATCAGGCGATCGAGCAAACCGACATTCATCTTCATAGCTAAAATCTCCAAATACTGAGTAAGTAATCTACAAATCCTACAAAGTCAGGTGACAGAAGCGAATTCCACGACTTTGAAACATTTGGTAGCTCTACTTGGTAGCTCTACCTTTAATATAACTGACTAGTCATAAAATAGAAAGGTTGATCAAAAGGCAGTCAGAGTAAACACACGCTGAAAAGTTGCCAAAATCCAGAAAGCTTATTGCAAGTGCGTAAGTCCTGTGATTGTGTCAATTTATTTACCTAAATTAGAGCTTGACGGGAAATTCATACTACCGTATGGTTATATAGTAAGCAGCGATTGAACTGTCCTGACCTTAGGGTTCAATGAATTTCTATACAACTCTGCAATCTGAGCAGGATTAGAAGCTTCGACCGACTAGATTGCAGACTTTTGGAGGCTCCTCACATGGCTCACATCATTGTGATTGGCGCGGGATTGGGTGGTCTGCCGACTGCCTACGAACTCCGACATCTTCTCCCTCATCATCATCAAATTACCTTAATCTCTGATACTCCCCAGTTTACGTTTCTTCCCTCGCTGCCCTGGGTAGCTTTGGGGTTAACAGCCCTGGAGTCCATTCAGGTGAAGTTGCTCAACCGACTTGAACCACGGGGCATTCATTGGGTTCAAGGGCGCGTGGAAGGGATCGATCCAGACAACCGACAGTTGGTTGTGAATCAAACGCCGCTCTCCTATGACTACTTGGTGGTTGCAACTGGCGCAGAACTCGACTTAGACACAGTACCGGGCCTAGGCCCAGATCATGGCTATACCCAATCGGTATGCAACCCCCATCACGCGCGATTAGCACAGCAGGCATGGCAACAGTTTTTAGCACAGCCAGGGCCGCTGGTTGTGGGTGCAGTTCTAGGAGCAAGTTGTTTTGGGCCGGCTTATGAGTTCGCGCTGTTGGCGGATTACGAATTGGGAAAATGGGGCTTGCGAGATCAAGTCCCAATTACCTTTGTGACCCCCGAACCCTATGCGGGTCACTTGGGCATTGGCGGTATGGTCAATTCGGCGAAGCTAGTAACCAGCTTAATGGCAGAACGGGAAATTGAAGTTATCGAGAATGCGGGAGTGACGGCAGTAGAGCCTGGGCAGATCCGGCTTGCCGATGGGCGATCGCTTCCTTTTGCCTACTCCATGCTATTGCCTGCCTTTCGTGGCCCCCAATTTTTGCGGGAGGTTCCGGGTCTGACCGATGCAAATGGCTTTATTCCGGTGTTGCCTACCTATTCGCACCCTGATTATCCTTCCATCTACGCCGTGGGTGTGATTGTCCAACTTCAGCCACCAGAAGCCACGCCGCTGCCAGTGGGCGTGCCGAAGACAGGGCAGATGACAGAAGCAATGGGCATGGCTGTGGCACACAATATTGCGATCGCCCTCGGTGAAAGGTCTGCTCATCCGGTCGCACCCACGCTGGAAGCCATCTGCTTTGCGGATTTTGGCAATACTGGCATTTTGTTTTTGGCAGACCCTGTTTTGCCCGATTCGGCAACCGGAAAACGGCGACGAGCGATCGCGCTGCAAGGAGCCTGGGTGGGATGGGCAAAAACCGCGTTTGAGCAATATTTTCTCGCCAAAATGCGCTTCGGTGCAGCCGTTCCCTGGTTTGAGCGGTTTGCCCTGAGAGGCGTGGGCCTATCGCTGGTGGAACCCCTCGCAAACTCACCATCACCTGATTGCCTGCCTGGAACCTCCTGTTGAGGACAGCTCAATGGATTGGACAACAAACTTAAAACGGCTGGAACACATGGCGAATCGGTTTCGGATGATGTCTGACCCGACTCGTCTACAAATTCTGGCAGTATTAGAGGAACAGGAATTGAGTGTGCAAGACATTTGCGATCGCACAGGCTACAAACAATCTAACGTCTCCAAACATCTGCGGGTGCTGCGCGAGATTGGGGCGATCGCCTGCACACAACGCAGCTACTACCACTACTATCGCGTGATCGATCCGCAAATTCTAAGCTGCTGGCGCTGTACCAAAACTGCTTGTAATGAATCAGGAGAACCCTATGTTAAAGCCGATTCAGAAATCGATGCAGAACTTCCATCAGCGTGTGATCAGGCTTGGACTCAAGCTGGCTGTCATGATCAGTTTCAGCCTGTTGCTGGTCAATTGGAACCCTGTCATGGCGTTAGCCGATCCCAACATTCCCAATCCCAGTGAGTTGTCCCGTGCTGTCGAGGAAATTGAAAACCTGGATGCCATGCGCTCTGGATTAGCGTCTTCTTTGGAGGGGCGCACAGAAGAACCCACGCTGCAAACCATGAAGGAAGTTTGCCGCCCAGTGGGGATGCGAGCCATGCAACTAAGTCAGGAGAATGGCTGGCAGGCGAAGCAAATCGCCAAGAAATACCGCAACCCTGCCCATGCTCCCGATAACCTACAGTCCCGCATCGCCTTAGCAAGGTTTGAACAAAATCCAGAACTAGTTGGGTTCTGGGATCGAGAAACGATCGATGGGCAACCAGGAACCCGCTATTACCGCCGCATTAATGTAGAGGCAAGCTGTTTAGCTTGTCATGGATTAAAAGAGAATCGCCCTCAGTTCGTCAAAGACAACTATCCGCAAGATTTAGCCTACAACTTTCATGTCGGTGATCTGCGCGGGATGTATGCCGTATTTATTCCCAATGATGTGAAGCAAGCGATTCAAGACGCAGTCAATCCATCATCCTAAGGTTGGTTTGATGATGAAAATGATTTCATTACGCCAGTTGATTTTGTTTATTCTAATCCCTGGGATTCTCGCATTGGCACTTAATGTAGGGGTTATGGTGCGTCCTGTTCAGGCTGCCATTCGCCAACTGGAAGAAGCACCTGGACAGATGGTGTACCAGTCTCGCCAAACGCTGAAGGATCAGCAGGGAACTATTTGGCAGGCGATCGCCTTTAAGCGAGTAAAACCGGACGGTACAGCGGGGATTTATTTACGTCTTGTTGCTTTTCCTGGCGTTTCAGAGGTGGATCACACTCGCCCGCTCAAATTAATCAACTCGCTAGGAAAAACTTGGACAGCCCATGATGCATCGCAACAAATCTTCACAGATGCTACTCATCCAGAACCGAACGTGGCCCAGTATGACTTGCAGCCAATCTTGATACAATTAGACCCTGCGGTGCCATTCCGATTGGAAGTTCCCAAACCTGATCAAGCTAGTACGACACTGAATATTCCACCGGCGCTAATTGAAGAGTGGCGATCGCTACTTGAGTATGAAAACCTGTGAAAAAGTAATGAAACTTGAACAATGTTGCACAATCAACGTTTCTTTAACTCTATCTATGGCCCCGTAAAGTCCTGGCGATTTGGGCAGTCTTTGGGAATTGATCCAATCGGCGCAGTTTCAACCTGTTCCTTCAACTGCGTGTACTGTCAGCTTGGCGAAATTGAATATCAGACCACAACTCGACAAGTTTTCATTTCAACTGAACAAATCCAACAAGATCTACAACCTTTTGCGCCCTGGGATGTGGATCTTGTCACCGTCAGTGGCAGCGGCGAACCTACGCTAGCTCAAAATTTGGCGGATATTCTGACGGCTGCCAAAGCAATCACCAAGAAGCCCCTGGCTGTTTTAACCAATGGTAGTTTACTTACCGATCCAGATGTTCGAGCAGATCTGATGATTGCCGATCGCGTTTCGGTCAAACTAGACGCGATCGCCCCCAGCTTCTCCCAACGCATTAACCGCCCCCTCGATGGCTTAGACCTCGGACGACTTTGGGCAGGGCTGTGGCAGTTTCGGCAACAATATTCAGGCATCCTATCGATCCAAACCATGCTGCTCTCGACGTGGAGCGATCAACAACAAGCTGACTACATCACGCTGATGCAAAGACTGCTGCCCGATGAAATTCAGATCAACACGCCTACCCGTCCGAAGCCAACTCGTCACGAACTGGATGCACGGGGCAACCATACTTCAGGATCTCGACCTTACCCTGTACGTTCCCTCAGACCTGTGAGCGTAGAGCAATTGCAAATTTTTTGCGATCACATTCAATCTGCGACAGGGATTCCCACTCGCTATCCTCAGCACCAACTCATCCCTTCCACGCAAGCATAAAGAGTAGCAACAATGCTAAATTCTCAGGAAAGAGCCGCGCTAAAACGAATGGAAATTCCACCGGGTCACCTCAACATCATGGGCTATGTAGATGAATCAGAAGTGAACGGCCCTGGTTGCCGTGCGGTGATTTGGGTACAGGGCTGTTTGCGGGAATGTCCAGGATGCTTCAATCCAGCATCCTGGTCGTTTGAACAAAATCAAATTGTGAGTGTTGATGACTTGCTGTCCAAAATTTTGGCGAATCCACGCAACGAAGGAGTGACCTTTTCAGGTGGAGAACCATTCTGGCAAGCACCCGCTTTGGCACAACTGGCCCATCAAGCCAAAGCGCAGGGGCTGAATGTCATGTCATTTACCGGATTCACCCTAGAGGAACTGCAAAGAGCTGATGCCCCAACCGGCGCACAGGCATTGCTAGATGAATTAGATATTTTAGTGGATGGCCCCTACGTTGAATCGCTGGCAGTGCATACGCCAGATTCCCTGGTGTCTTCGCGCAATCAGCGAGTGCATGTGTTCAATCCTGCCTTTCGCGATCGCCTCAACTGGGCTAGTGATCAAATGGAAATTCACATTCTCAAAGATGGCAGCCGATTGATCACAGGCTACCGGGGTCAGATGAATCTGACGGAGTAAGAAATTGGTTAATTGAACAAGGTGATTAATTTAGCAAAAGCAAGTTGAATAAATAGCCAACACTGATAATTCCCAAAGTCATCAAGCTAATAAAGACAGTTAGAAGCTGAGGGCGAAGCACCCTTTTCAGAATCACAATCTCCGGAAATGAAAGCGCAGTGACCGCCATCGTAAAGGCTAAAACCGTACCTAACGGCATCCCCTTGTTGACCAACGCTTCAGTAATGGGCATCACGCCCGCAATGTTGGCATAAAGTGGTACGCCCAAGACCACAGCTACCGGAACAGCAAGAGGATTATCAGCACCAGCTAGCTGCGTCACCAGCGTCGTCGGCATATAGCCATGAATGCCTGCCCCGATCGCAATCCCTATCACTACATACAGCCAAACCGACTGAAAAATTTGACTTGACTGAAACCACCCTTGCTGCAAGCGTTGTTTCCAAGTAAGGCGAGGGGATTGAAACGATTGAGCCAGTTCCTGGCTTTGGTGCGATCGTTGCAGTTCCCAAACAAACGGTTCAACCCAGTGTTCTAGTTTGAGCCGTCCGATCGCATAACCCGCAATAATCGCTAGCCCAACGCCAAAACCAATATAGAGCAGAGTTACCCTCAGTCCAAACAATCCCCACAGCAGAACGATTGCAACCTCATTCACCATCGGTGCTGAAATGAGATAAGAAAAAGTAACTCCCAATGGAATTCCGGCTTCCAAAAAGCCAATGAATAAAGGGACTGCGGAACAGGAGCAAAATGGAGTAATAATTCCCACCATTGCTGCCAAAATATTCCCGCTCAGAGTCCGCTTACCAGACAACCAATACCGCACCTTTTCCGGTTGCAAAAAACTCTGAAATGTACCGACCAGAAAACTGATAGTGATCAGTAAAGTCAATACTTTCGGCACATCGTACAGAAAAAAATGGAGGCTAGCCCCCAGATGAGAGTCTACAGATAGCCCCAACAGGTGGGTGACAATTTGAGTTGCCAACCAATCGAATGGATAAAACGGATCAAGCATGGCTCATCCTCCAGGAATTAAGCCTTGAGGAGATGCTGAATTTCAGTCGGTGTCAAAACCTTACCTTTGCTGACCACCTGAGAGTTAATCGCCAGAGCAGGCGTAGACATCACACCACGCTTGGCGATTTCGATGGGATCAGTGATGTGCAACACCTCAGCCTCTAGAGCAAGGGCAGCGATCGCTTCTCTCGCGTTGGCTTCTAGCTGCTGACACTTTTTACAACCGGTTCCCAAAACTTCAATCTTCATCGTTTCCATGATTCTGTCTTCATTTGCCTCTACAATCTGTGACTAGCGTAGAGCTTATACATAGGTATAAGGTCAAGAAGCATCAGTCAGAATTTAGATCGAGGTTAGCCTGGAGACCTTTCCAGCACCACACACTGATGAGTTGGATCAGCATGATCAAGATTGGTGTGGCACTGCTCTAATAAAGGAATTAACTCATCATGTAGGGTTTGGAGCAGAAGTGTTGAATTGAGACATAAAACTTTACATTCAACCCTACGAAGCTCCTACGAGTGTCTCTGGCAGCAGATCGTAGCTCCAATGGACAATCGAACAACGACGACTCAATTCAAGTTGCAAATAGCGCAACTTATCTAGTAATTGATGACCATAAAACTCTGGAATTTCTATCAATTGCAGAATCAGATAGGCAATCAACACCATGTAGATTTGAATGGTGACTCCATTGACACTCTTAGAGATTAGTTTATCTAGCTTCAAGTGCATCTTTAGAAACTTCCACAGCACTTCTATCTGCCACCGATGGCGATAGACTTCACTAATCTCTTCATTCGTCATCAGTTCTACATTGGTCGCCAGCCGAAACTCCGTTTGGCTCTCTAAGTCACAAAACCAAACCACTCGATATCGCTCATGCTCAAACTCGGTCTTCATCGTGTTCTTAAGGCGGACAACAAAGCGAGTCTGATCCTGGCTTAATTGGTCAAGGAAATCCCAACTGGCAAAGCCTCTATCCATGACGCCGATGGCATCTTCAGGAATCATTCCTGTCACTCTGTCAGCAAATTTTGCGTCATGTCCTTGACCAAAATGAATCAGGCATTCACTGGGATTACCTTGCGTTAAGTTGACTCCATTAAGCAATTTGACTTGATGATAGCCTTGCATCCAGAACAACTTGCTTGTCAATGTGATGACCGTTGAATCAATGGGAAACAGCATCTGTGCTGTCGCTGGATTTTTTTGTTTTAGCTGTCTTATGAGCTCAGCGTAGATGCGACAAAAGTGTTCATCCTGTCGAGTCTTGCAGGCTTTAGAAAAGGTGGAAATATCAACCTTGATTCCTGCTTTGTTGAGACGATAAAACAGGCTTCTCATGCTCGTTAAACCCTGGTCTAAAACGAAGGTCAACCAGATTTCAAAGAATAAGCGAGAGTTCAAAACAGGATAGTTATGTGGGCACAACTGCTTGAGTATCGGTTTGACAAGCGCAGGAAATGACACTAGCATCTTAAACATTGTTTTTGTTTGCTGGGGGCTAGAATACAATATTCTGCCCCCATTTTTTGTATGTTGAGCTATCTTTCAACACTTCTGGGTTTGGAGCTTGTGAATGGTTTCTTGAATCGATTGAACTTTCCGGCTCAGCCGCTCGTAGACAGCCTGACAAGTCAGCGATCGCCCATCCTTGAGTGCCAAGATGTCCTTAATTTCGTCCAAAGTTAGGCCTAACGATTTTGCATGGGTAATAAAAGCAAGCCGTTCTATATCTTCCTGGCGATACAGCCGATAGCCTGCCTGAGTTCGTGGGACAGGGGGAATTAGCCCAACCCGCTCATAAAAGTATAGCGTTTGGGGGTTGAGTCCTAAGTGACGCGAAACTTCGCCAACCTGAAACAGGGTCATAACTCTAGTCCACTCGAATTGCGTCAGTTCTGAGTTCATGCTATACCTCATCTCTTTAGTCCAAAACTAAAGGGCACCTCGATTAATTGCCTTATTGAGAATTTTAGGAGCCTGAAAATCTCGTTTTCTCGTAGCCATTCTCAAGAGAATCTGAATTTTTCGAGGTGCCCTTAAGCTTTAAGGCAAATTTTTCGTTTTCCAATAAATAGCCATATGGTGATATAATTATAAAGAGCAAGATTGTTGTGAAGTAAGTAACCTTTCAGGTTGTCTTGCAAAATTCTGTAACCCTTAACCCCTCTACAAAAGGAGATCCCTAATAATGCTATTTCGCCAACTTTTTGATGAAGCCACCTGGACTTATACCTACCTGATTGCTGACCCAGACACGAAGGAAGCCATCCTGGTCGATCCCGTGGCCGAACAAGTGGAGCGCGATCTGCGTATCTTGAAAGAATTGGGACTGACTCTGCGCTACTGTTTGGAAACTCACATCCATGCTGACCATGTTACGGGTACGGGCAAGCTGCGGGATGCTACAGGATGTTTGGGGATCGTTCCTGCAAATGCCCAAGCGACTTGTGCCGATCGCTTTATCCAGGATGGCGAAGTGCTGCAAATGGGTTCAATTCAGATTGAGGCGATCGCCACTCTGGGCCACACCGACAGCCACATGGCGTATCTGGTCAACGGGACGCATCTGTTGACGGGTGACTCCCTGTTCATTCGCGGCTGCGGACGTACCGACTTTCAAAGCGGCAATGCCGGGGCCATGTACGATGCCATCACCCAACGCCTGTTTACCTTGCCGGATGAAACGCTGGTATATCCAGGACATGACTATAAGGGCGAAACGGTCTCTACGATCGGCGAAGAGAAGCAGTGGAATCCTCGCTTTGTGGGGCAAACGCGGGAAAGCTTTGTTGACCTGATGGCAAACCTCAACCTGCCCAATCCCAAGAAGATTATGGAAGCGGTGCCCGCTAATCAGGAATGCGGCAAAGTGGCGATCGCGGCTCGATAGAGACGGCTACTTCATCAGTGAGTGTACTGGGAACCTGTACGCCCCATAGGTTCCCAGCACGTTTTTACCCAAGTCCTTATCCAAAGCTTTAATCCAAAGCTTTCAGAACTTACGCACTTGCGATACGCTCTTTAGGTTTTGGACAGTTTCTCACGGGCTGCGCCCGTGAGAAACTGTCCAACTGCGTAAGTCCTAGCTTTATCCAAATCGGATTCAGCGATGCCGAAATAGGGATTACTCTGTGTAGTGGACTCCAGAAACCTTACCTCGGAACACGATGTAGTTGTAGATGTTGTAGAACAGCATGATTGGAATCAGAAAGCCAATAAAGATAATCATGAAAACAAGTGCGCTGGGAGCCGCTGCTGCTTGATAGATAGTGATATCAGGCGGAATGATGTAGGGAAACACAACCAATCCCAATCCTACAAAAGTAAGCAAAAAGAGTAAGATCGTCCAAATTAGCGGAGTCACTTCAGCTTTCCGATTCAAGCTCCTCAGCAATAGCCCAACTAGCACGATCCCCAATGCAGGAATCAGCGCAAAGATATATACTTCTGGCTGATGAAACAGCTTGGCTCTGGCGTTTTCATAGACCACAGGCGTGACGATCGTAATCAAGACTGCACCAATTAAGGTAGTGATGGCTGCTAGCTTTGCAGTGCGGTAGTGCGTGTTTTGAAGTTCTCCGTCGGTTTTGAGGATTAGGTACGTCGAGCCAATCAAAACATATCCTTGAATGAGTGTGAGAGCGACCAAGAGCGATCGCCAATCGAGCCAGTCCCAAATGCTTCCAACAAAGTGGCCAGCTTCATCGACCGCAATTCCCTCCAAAACACTACCTAAAGCAAAACCCTGAAACAGGGCTGCCGTAAAGCTCCCCACACCAAACGCTAGATTCCAAAACACCTTGTTGGTGGAATGTTCTCGAAATTCAAAAGCAACGGCTCGAAAAATCAAACCAAAAATCATCCCAAAAATTGGAATATAGAGTGCATTTAAGATCGTGCCGTAGGCAAGGGGAAACGCTCCAAATAAGGCTCCGCCCATCAGTACCAACCAAGTTTCATTCGCATCCCAAACATTTCCCAAGCTGGTCATGAGAATGCTGCGTCGTTCTTCATCAGAACTCGTCAGCGACAAAATACCCACACCTAAATCAAAGCCATCTAGCATGACATAAAGGAACAGGAACAGAGCCAAGATGACAAACCAGACCTGTGTTAGAAAGTGTTCTAAATTTTCCATACTCTTATCAAATGAGTGAGGTCTACCCTTGCCAAATACTTACTCAATAGGCTCATCCTTACTGCTGGGCTTCAATAGGGCGTTGGTCAGGAATAAATTTAGCGGGTTCTGTCTCTACCGCAGGTTGATTCTCGATTCCCGGCACAGGCAATTCTAGGTTGGGGCCCTGACGAATAATGCGACTGCCAAAAAATAGCGCACAGATAAACAGGGTCGTATACACGGCTGCAAAAACTAGCAGGGATGTCAACACCTCGCTCGCAGGCAAGTTGGAAACCCCCTCCGCTGTGCGAATTTGCCCGTACACCACCCAGGGCTGTCGTCCTACACAGCGCACAATCCATCCCGATTCTACGGCAATGTAGCCCAAGGGAGCCGCCAGTAGCCAGGTTCGCAATAGCCACTTTTGGTGGGCGATCGCCTCTGGTGCAAACTTGCCCCGCAGCCATTGAATCACACTCACCCCCATCAAGCCCGCCAAGAAAAAGCCAATCCCGCTCATGATGCGGAACGAGTAATAAACCAAGCCCACCATTTCGGGTCGGTCGTCTGGCTGCCATTCTTTAAGGCCCAAAACAGGTTCAGAGAGGTTTTTCTTAAACTCCAAAATGTAGCCCAGTCCATTAGGAATAGAAATCTCCCAGTCGTTTCGCTCCAGCTTGTTGTTGGGCAACGCCACCAAGCTCCAATCCGCAGGTTGTCCCGCTGGGCTGGTTTCCCACTTGGCTTCCATTGCGGCTAGCTTAGTTGGCTGGTAGTGCGCTACCTGCTCGGCACTGAGGTGCCCAATGTAAATCTGCAAGGGAGTGACGGCGATCGCCACTGCCACTGCAATTTTGAGCGATCGGGCAAAGAACTCAGGATGGCGGTGGTTGAGAATATACCAGGCACTAATTCCGCCAATGACAAACAGCGACGTTTCCAAGGTTGCGAAGAACATATGGGAAACGCTGATGAACATGAAGGGATTCAAAATCGCCTGAAAGTAGTCATCTACAATGAACTTTCCGTTGACAAGCTCTCCACCTGCGGGTGTTTGCAGCCAAGAATTTGCCACCAAAATCCAAAATGTGGAAAGGTTCGCACCAAAAGCAACCATAATGGTGGAGAAATAATGAATGACTGGATGCACTCGCCCCCAGCCAAAGAGCATAATCCCCAGAAATCCAGCTTCGAGCATGAAGGCCATTGCGCCTTCAAACCCCAGAATGCTGCCAAAAAAATCGCCCACTGCTTCTGAAAAAGGGGCCCAGTTCGTGCCGAACTGAAACTCCATGGGCAAGCCAGAGGCAACACCAATGCCAAAGTTTAGAACATATAGTTTCGACCAGAAACGGGCGTGGCGGTAGTAATCTGGATTTTTCGTCCTCAGCCACAATCCTTCAACCACAACAAGGTAGATTGCCATACCTGTTGTAAGAACGGGCCAGAGCATGTGAAAGATAGCCGTCAAAGCAAACTGCATTCGCGACAGTGCGACAGTATCAGCCCAGATAGCCATAGTTGCCTCATTGACAAGAGTTTGGACAAGAGTTTAGAACGGATCGGAACGAACAGGCAAGGGACAATTCTCATCGCTTGATGAGAACAAAAACGGCGACCGCTAACACGAAGTAACCGAACCCTTTTTCAAGCTGCTTGGCACTGACGAATTGATTTAAGTAAGATCCTAGAAGAATCCCAGCGCTAGAGGCGATTGTAAAAGACAAAAGCAAGGTCCAATCAATCGGAACATGACCAAAGTATCCGGCAAACCCAGTAACGGATTTTAGCGCCAGGATAATTAGGGACGTTCCCACAGCTTCTTTCATGGGGGTTTTTCCTAGCAGCACCAAGGCCGGAATCACCAGAAACCCACCCCCAATACCGATGAAGCCTGTGAGGGTGCCAACGGCAAGACCTTCCAGAGCAATTGCCAACCATTTAGGAATAACTGTGTGGCGATCAGAATGCCCGGCCTTATCGAGCGGGTTTTCTGATTTGCTGGCTCCTTTGCGAATCATGGTAATTGAGGCGATCAGCATCATGACTCCAAAGGTCACAAGCTGAATTGTAGGGGTGATAAATGGCAACGAGGCTAACCTCGCTCCCAGATAAGCCCCTAGCATGGAAGCAGGCGCAAACAGCGCGATAATTTTAGGATTGACATTGCCTTGTCGCCAGTGAGGAATCGCACCAATCAAGCTTGCAACTCCCACAATGACCAAAGTCATGGCAAAGGCAGATTTTGCAGGGACGGACATGACATAGATCAGCACAGGAGCCGCCAAGATCGACCCACCCCCACCAATCAACCCCAGGCTAATGCCAATACAAATTGCCAGCAAATGCCCAATGACAGTAATTAACATTGATGTATCGTCCTAGAGATGTATGGTTCTAGAGATGTATGGCTGACTGCCTGACACATCTCCTAAAATCCTTGAAACTACGTTACGTACTTCCCCCATTTGAGGCACTTGTGTCAGGCAGCCAAGATGTATGGTTCTAGATTTGTTTGCTAAGCCATGCAAAACTGGGCGATCGCCCAGCCTTAGAAGACTCGTTGCAATCACCACTCCAAAAAATTAGGACGCTCGATGAGCGCCCTAAAACCTCAAACTCAAACGCGCTGGTTGTAAGGCAGTTTAGCCAGCAGCATTCCTAATGCACAGGTATTCGTAATCCCAGCAAACACCAGACCAGCACCCACAAAACCGCTAAGGAACAAAAACCAGGGAGAGACAAACGCACCCAGTAAAGTGCCAGTTACGACCAGCGAACCTGCGACAATCTGTACCTGGCGCATCAGGCTAATGGGGGCACGTTTGTTTACCTCAGTTGGAAACCCGGCCTGCACCCAAGCCGATAATCCACCTTCCAAATGGGTCACTTCATCGATTCCTGCTGCGAATAATTTCTGTGCCGCCTGAGCCGATCGATTACCTGTTCGGCAATACAGCACCACAGTTTTGTTGCCATCCTTGTTGCCATCAAACGGAATGCGATTCGGATCGAATTTGGACAACGGCACTAGGATTGAGCCAGGGATTTTTTCGCCCGCATGTTCAGAGGGTTCGCGAACATCAACTAGCGTGACGGCTTGTTGGCTCAATAAGGTACTCAGGGAGGATGGATCAACGGTTTTTAGGCGATCGCGCTGAGTTTGGCTGGAATAGTTGAAACCGATCTCATTCATGCTCGTCATTAGACGCTCCTAACTGCTCAAAATTTTGAGTGATGTAGTCTACAAAAAATCGCTTGACACCAGGGCGACTGCTAAAGTCCAAACCCATCGCCGTTGTTCGGTGCAGAAATTCTTCGACGGTCATGCCCCGCTCAACGCCAGACCGCAGCAGCGCAATCCCAGCCGAGCGCAGCCCCAGTGAGCAGTGCATCAAAACTGGCTTTGGGAGCTGATCAACGTGTTCACACACCTGAGCAATAACCTCACCGCTCAGACTAGAGGGATTTACAGGAACATGGGCATACTGCATTCCCAACGATTCCACAATCTGCGGCTCATCGGGCAGGAATCCCTTCTCCTTTGGCATCCTCAGATTGATCACTGATTTGAAGCCCTGGTGAGATGCCTGCTGCAACTGCTCTGGGCTAAGCTCTCCGGCCACAGAAACGTCTGCGTCTATCCGGTGGATGCCAACTAGCTGCGTTTCGTTCATTTCTGCATTCCCATTTCTGTGTTTGAGCTGTCCTCCTGCCCTGCCAAACTGAGTCTTCTAGCTGGTTACCAGCACATTGCCACACTGTTCATTTGCGGGAACAGCTTCCATGATTTTCTTTGGATCAGGCAGATTCAGCCCGTTCATAAACTCTATGAACTGATCGCGGGTTCGCCCTGTAAAGCGCGGGTTCCATTGTTCTTCTTCAGCAATCGTGGAGACGCTGTGGCCGCGATAGTCGTGAGCCGGGTACACAAGCGTACCATCCGGCAGCGTAAACAGGTTCTCTGTTACGGAGTCATACAGTGTCCCTGCATCGCCGCTTTGGAAATCAGTCCGTCCGCAGCCCCGAATAAACAATGCATCGCCCGTTAGCACTCGGTCGCCATTCACCAGATACGCCATGTGGCTATCGGTGTGTCCTGGAGTGGCGATCGCCCGAATTTCAACTTCTCCGACCTTCAAGACTTCCCCATGCCGGATGTGGCGGTTGGCACAAGCAACCTGCGCCTTTTCCGGCACAATCGTTTCACAGCCCGTTAGCTCCCGAAGTTTGCCAGCCCCCGTGATGTGGTCAGCATGGACGTGGGTTTCTAGGCAGTATTTCAAGATCAATCCCAATTCATTAATCAGCTTGTAATCGCGCTCGACCTGTTCAATCACGGAGTCCACCAAAACGGCTTCCTTGGTCTTGGGGTCAGCAATCAAATAGGTGTAAGTCCAGGTGTCTTGATCAAAAAGTTGTCGAAATAGCATCGTTCGTTACCTCGTGAGACGGTGTTGTGCAGAAGGGTTGTGTTCTAGAGGTCGCCTGCTACAAACAGAATGGCGACAACAACCAGGATTGAAAAAAACGTGAGATAGCCAGCAACCATGACTGCGATCGCCCCGTAGCGTTAACTTAGGGATTTCAGCTTCAATTTAATTACCATATAGTAATATGGTTTAAGGTTTAATTTTCGTCAAGCCGCCGAAATGGATTTAAGATTTTCTTTGGAAGAGACAACTATATTACCAATTGGTAGTATGGTACACATAGTAAATATCTTACGTCATCAACTCATTTTCTACACCCTTCGTTACATTTGAGGAACTACCGTGTCACCGACTGCACAGCAAACCCAATCAACCCACCCTGCTGAACAGCTTCATCAAAATCTCTCGACCGCCGAGGCGATCGCCCCGCCCGTGAAGCACCACCAAATTGTGATTGTGGGAGGAGGAGCAGCCGGAATCACGGTTGCGGCCCAACTGCTGAAGCGAAACCGCGCTCTGGATATTGCCATCATTGAACCGTCCGACAAACATTACTACCAACCTGGCTGGACGCTGGTGGGCGGCGGCGTGGCTCCGATTGAGAAATTCATTCGAGATGAAAAAGATGTCATTCCCAAGGGGGCAAGCTGGATTCAAGCGCGAGTCGCAAAACTAGACCCCGATCGCAACACGGTCATCACCGAAGCCGGCCAAGCCATTGAGTATGAGTACTTGGTACTATGCCCTGGCATTCAAATTGACTGGCATTTGATTAAAGGCTTAAAAGAAGCGCTGGGTCGAGGCGGAGTCACCAGTAACTACTCCAAAGATTACGCCCCCTACACCTGGGAAACCATCCAAAACTTCAAAGGCGGGAACGCCCTCTTTACCTATCCCGCCACGCCGATCAAGTGTGGCGGTGCGCCTCAGAAAGTGATGTATATGGCCGATGACACCTTCAAGCGCAAGAGCGGTGTCGGAGTGAACACCACAGTGATGTTCTGCACCGCTGGGGCCTCTATGTTTGCCGTACCAGAATATGCAGCCGCTCTGGATAAAGTGGTGGCGCGGCGCGGCATTGTTACCAAGTTCAAGCACAACCTTAAGGAAATCAAGGCAGACACACAAGAAGCAATTTTTGATGTCACCACCGATAACGGCACTGAGGAAGTCAGCATTCACTACGACATGATTCATGTGGCTCCCCCCATGAGTGCCCCCGATTTTATCAAGCAAAGCCCGTTGGCTGGGGCCGGTGGCTGGGTGGATGTTGATCAGGCAACGCTACAACACACTCGCTATGCCAACGTGTTTTCACTCGGCGATGCGTCTTCTTTGCCGACCTCTAAGACAGCCGCCGCAGCCCGAAAAGAAGCGCCAATCGTGGTTCAGAACTTGCTGTCTTTGATTCAGTCGCAGCCGATAACCGCAGAATATGACGGCTATACCTGCTGTCCCCTCATCACAGGCTACAACTCAACCATCATGGCAGAGTTTGCCTATGGTGGAAAGTTGGCTCCCTCGTTTCCGCTTGATCCGACCCAAGAACGCTACTCAATGTATTTGGCAAAGGCCCATGTGTTGCCCTGGTTGTACTGGAATCGCATGCTAAAGGGTGAAGGATTTGAAGCGGATATTTTCAAGCCCATCAACCGACTGCTCCGGCGCTAAACGAGATTGCGAAGCTAAACGAGATTGCGGAGGGGATGGGCAGCGACCATCCCCTCAAGGATCGGGCAGTTCCCTGTGTTTTAAGGTTGGCGATCGCGTCTACTACACTGGTTCAGATGCCAAGCTTCTGTGCGATTACGGAAACCAAGTGCTGGAAATCATCGCCCTAGATGCAAAAACGAGGCGAGTTGTCTGTCAAACGACTCGTCTCGAGCAAGTTGTCGGAATTGCATTTGATGATCTCAGCAAACGCTAGCGGCTCTGCCTTAGCTGTGATAATTGCTGAAGTTGTTGACTCTGCTGTTCAACTTGCATCGTCAGTGCATCACAAACCAAATCGCACAGTTCAAACAGAAATGGATTGGCAATGCGATAGTAAACACAGACTCCACGCTGCTCGCGGGCAACCACCCCAGCTTGAGTCAGCATTTTCAGATGCTTAGACACATTCGCCTGTCCCAAGCCTGTTTCTTCGATAATCTCTGTTACATTCTTAGCGCCTGTTTTCAGAGAACATACGATCTGAAGGCGACTCACTTCTGATAAAACTTTGAAGAAGTCTGCCATCAGGCTTAATGCTTGGGGAGTGAGTTTAGAAATACCGCACTCATTGACTAGGTTTGCATGGGCTAGGCTCCCATCTACTTGTTCTGGCGCTCTTTCTTGAACCGCAACAGGCTTTCTGGCTTGAACCGCAACAGGCTTTCTGGATGATTTTGTAGGCATGGGAGGCATTCCGCAACTTGCGATAGATCCATTTCTTATTACTATATTACCACACGGTAGTAGAACCTGCATAATTAACGGAGAGCGCACAGATGGCACTGTTGGACAGACTATCGGCATTATTGGGCGGCGGGCTGATTGGTCTTAGCGCGACGGTTTTGTTGTTGCTGAGTGGTCGCATTGCGGGCATTAGCGGCATGGTGAATGGGGCAATTACCTTTCGCAAAGCAGAAGCTTGGCGATGGAGTTTTATTTCTGGGTTGTTGTTGGGCGCTGCGCTGTATGAGTATGGCTTTGCAGTGCAGCCTACACCTCGTTCTACGTTTGCACCGATCGCCATGCTTGTGGGGGGACTGTTGGTTGGCTGGGGAACCCGCATGGGAAACGGCTGCACGAGCGGTCATGGGGTCTGTGGGCTGGGACGCTTATCGGGGCGATCGCTGGTGGCCGTCCTCACGTTTTTAATCACTGGAATGCTTACAGTGTTTGTGATTAGACATGGTTTGTGATTAGACATGGTTTGTCTTCAGGACTGTGATCGCAAAATCCAACAAATCAATCTAGATTTATGAAAAACCATCTAGCAGCACTCATTTCGGGCATTCTGTTCGGCTTTGGGTTAGGACTATCGCAAATGATCGATCGCGATCGCGTTCTCGGATTTCTCGATGTAGCAGGTGCATGGGACCCAACGTTGCTGTTCGTTTTGGGAGGGGCAGTTGGCGTTACGCTGATTGCGTTCCGTTTTGTACTCAAGCGATCGCGTCCCTTATTTGCCGATAAATTTTATCTTCCTACTAAACGAGAGCTTGATTTGCCGCTGGTTGTGGGTGCGGCAATTTTTGGCATCGGCTGGGGGATTTCGGGCTACTGCCCAGGGCCAGCGATTGCAGCACTGGTTTTAGGAATTTGGAATCCGGTTTTGTTCTTGATTGGCATGATTGTGGGTTCTCTTGCTCAAAAATGGACAGTAGCTCAAAGTCAAACTGGCCAGAAGACCGAGTTGAGATGAAAGGTCTGAAACCTAGTGGTTGGAAAAACAAACGAGTTAGCTGCAATTCGAGATTCTGACCAGAAGCAGCAATGCTCACAAGGGCGATCGCTCTGAGGAAACTTTTCAGCGCCCCATCCAAGCGTTATTGCTTGGATGGGGGTAAAATCTGCGTCTTTGTACAGCAACTTAATCGAGTTCAGCGAGAAACACGCCCAAAGCTTGTTGCCCACAATTGCCTCTCATTTTTCTCAGCACATGCTGGGCATAGAGTCAGACATTTTAATTGCCAATGATTTCTATTGATAAAGTTGGTAAAACTTCACACCTTGGTTTAGTTCAATACATTTTCCAGCTTCATCTAGTTACAAACTCTACAATTTGAGCATTTGCCAAATAGCACGGCCATAAGGATTTTCAGCTACTTCAAAATTCAGGCTCAAGGATATCTGCTATATGTAGTAAAGTTTTGTTGTTCAGTTATAAGCACTAACCCAGACAGTTATGAAGATCAGCGCTCGGAATGCAATGAAAGGCACTGTAAAATCAGTGGTTTCTGGCATGGTGACAGCAGAAGTTGTCATTGAGGTAGCTCCAGGGCTGGAGGTGTCCGCTGTCATCACTAAGTCATCGGCTGAGAACCTGGGGCTGAAGGTGGGCGATGAAGCCTACGCCGTGGTCAAAGCTTCCGACGTGATGGTGGCTGTGGATTAGGCTACTGCTTTTGGGCCACGATGTGGAAGATGTGCCAGTGCTTGTCTTCCCCCAGGGCAGTTTTGCCAGGGTGATTTTCTTCCTCTAGCCATTCGACAGTGAAAGGTTCTAGCAGTTGATTGATCTCGATGCGACTGTGGTGGGTGAGGTCAGCATAGGCCGCCCAGGAATCCTGGTCGCCAAAGAGTTGTCCGCAGAAGCGCCCCCCGGGAGATAGAGCCACCACAATTTCCTCCCACAGGTAGGCAAAGTGCTGGGGCAGGCAGAAGGGCAGGCAAAAGCTGGCGTTGATCAGGCTCACCGCTGGGGGAAGGGTGAGGTTCTCGAAGCGCTGGACACGGGTCTCTAGGTAGGTGCGATCGCAGTCATCCCGCTGCCGCAGGCGGGCGATCGCCTCTGGATCACCATCGATAGCCAGCACTCGCCAGCCCCGGCGCAGCAGTTCCACGGTGTCGCGCCCGTTGCCGCAGCCCAAGTCCACCGCAAACCGAGGCAGGGGGTTGGGGTCTTGGGCAATGGAATCCAGCGCTCGGGTCAGGGTCGTCCGGGGAGGCCGCCCTTCCACTGCTTGATAGTATTGCTGCCAGCGGGTTTCAAAGTTCATTGCTGCCTCAGTGGCTGAGGACAGATTGCCCATCGGCCAACGCTTTAAAAAGTCACACATGGGGGTTGGGCTGGCTAGCCCCTCCGAAGTGCAAGGATTCGAGGACAGGTTTCGAGATCGGGGGTCGGGGTGGCAACGGTAAGGCCGATCCAGCGATCGATCGCCTCGGAGTCGAAGCCAGCGCGGCGATCGCCCTCCACCTCCAGCAGCGGGCGGCGGATCATCAATGGGTTCAGCACCATCAGTTCTAGGGCAGTGTCAGCATCAAGTTGGGCAGGCACGACCACCCCAGCGGCGATGGCCGGAGCGCTAGCGTTGAACCACTGGGGCACAGGCAGCCCAGCAAAGAAGGGGCGCAGGCGATCGCAAGTCCACGGCTCGGTCAGCAGGTTGCGGGCGATCACCCGATGCCCTGCGGCTTCCAACAAACGCTTTTGGCGGGCGTTGTTGAAGCAGCCGGGTTTTTCGTAGAAGATGACTGTGGCCATGGGGAACCTCTTGGATCGGTGGGGCTGGGTCGAGGCTTGCGGATGGGCTGAGAGAGATGGGGTTAGCGGGCGATCGCCGGAAAGTCTGCCTTCAAAATCTCCAGCCAGTTGGCAATGCGCTGGTCAGTTTTCTCGCTTTCATTTACCTCATCCAGGGGCAGGCCCACAAACTTGCCGTCGCGGATAGCAGTGGACTTTTCAAAGGTGTAGTCTTCCGCAGAAACCGCCCCGACGATAGTGGCTCCCAGTGCCTTGAACTGGTCGTATAGAATGCCCAAAGCCCCAACAAAATGCTTGCTGTGACCTTCACAATCGCCGGGGCCAAACAGGGCAATGGTCTTCCCCGAAAAGTCGGGCTTGTCCATCTCCATGTCGAATATAGGTTCGCGCCAGTCGTTCTGCAATTCGCCCGCCCCCCAAGTGGAGCAGCCGAGGATCAGGTAGTCATACTGGAGCAGGTCATCTACGCTATCGTAGTCGGTCTCCATGCTGTAAAGGTCGCAGTGGTCTTCACCGATCGCATCTCGAATTTTTTCAGCAATTTCTTCGGTAACGCCAGAAGTGCTGCCGTAGAAAAGTCCAATGTCTGCCACGGGTTTACTCCTTGAAAACAGGTAGAAGGTAAAGAGAATAGGTTGGGTACTAAGTAGATAGACCAGATTAAAAAACAGATCCTGAACCCTGCGCCGCCCGCGCAACGGGCGGCGCAGGGTCTCTGGGTTTTATATTTATTAATGTCCACCTACTTATCTGCTTTGTAGAGCCACTATCTTTCTAAATTTTGGCGGCTGTTTCTTTCCTCCAAATCAGATTGGGGGCCTACTAGTCGCACGTAGATCGCGCTCACCAGCAAAGGCGGTAAGGTAAGATGTCCGTCTTCGGTGCGAATCATGAAGTTGGGGTGTCGCTGGGTAACGGCAATGGTTTTTCCCTGAGTTAAACCAAGAGATTGCAGGTGAGAAAGAATTTGGGAATCGGTCTCGGTAAAGCGAGCAATCGTGCCGCGATCGCCCACATTGAGAACCTGTAATGCTGCTCCTGCAACTGTAAATCGATTAAACATGACGCAACTCCAGCGAAAGGATTGGGTCAACCATAGGCTGCATCCATATAGCAATGCCCCCCTCAATCGTCAAATTAAATACGCCTCCATATGGGTCTTAATCGTGCAGTCTGATCGCGGATACGATGAGCAAAGTACGATGAAGCCCTTGGCAATCTGCTCGTCGTCTAGAAAAGACTGCTCCTCCTGATTAACCTCGCCTTCGACCAATTTGCCAACGCAGCTAGAGCAAGCGCCCGACCGACAGGAGAAGGGTAGGTCAATGTCGTTCTCTTCTGCCGCGTCAATGATGTAAGTGTTCTCATCCACCGGAATGGTGACATCAATATTGCGCTTCTTGTTGATTAGACGAACTTGATATGTTTTCGTCATGGTAGGACTCCTTTGAGGGGCAGTTTGTGGATGTTGAATTTTGAGTGCTGAGTCAAATTCCTGCATTCAAGCCTAAAAACGCAGCCCAAAAACTCAATGCTCAAAACCTTTAACTACAGGGCACTCCAGTAGGGCTGCAATCGCCCGCCGCCTGGAACGATTTGCCGCAGCCGCAGGTGGCAGTGGCGTTGGGATTGGTGAACTTAAACCCACTCTCTAGCAGGCTATCGATGTAGTCCACCACAATGCCGTCCAGCAGGGGCCAGCTAGTGGGGTCCACAAAAACCTTCAAACTGCCCGATTCCACAACCCGATCGTCGGGCTTGGGAGCGTTGGCAATTTTAATATCGTACTCATAACCATTGCAACCGCCGTCTTTCACCGCCAAACGAACGCCGCGTTCGGGAGTGTAGTCCGGCGTACCGCGTAGGAAGGTACGCAAGCGCAGTTCGGCGAGTTCGGTAATCGTGATAGTCATAGCAAATGGATAGGTAAGAATTAGATGGGTAAGGGGGTGGATGAATTTTGGATTGGCGATTCTAGATTTTGGCAGTGCTGTGTGTGAAATAGGCATTGCCCACCGCTACCTCAGGGTGGACCGCGAGAAAAGGTCATGGGCTAACTCCTCGCCATTACTACGGGAATAGTGCGATCGCCCTTTGCCTTCACCCCACCGCACACCGGACAATCCGGGTCGTGGTAGGCACGGCGTTTGGCAAACTCTGCCCGCGCCAGATCCATAGTGAGGAGCTGACCCAGCAGCGGCTCGCCCAGTCCAGCGACAAGTTTGATCGCCTCCAGGGCCGCGAGGCAAGCCAGAGTGCCCGACACCGCCCCCAGCACCCCAAAGCCCCAGCAATCCCACTCTGGCTTTTCGGGAAACAAGCACGACAGGCAGGGGGTTTTCCCCGGAATCACAGTGAGCAAGTAGCCCTCCATTGCGTTCATCGCCGCTTCCACCATTGGCTTGCCCCAGCGCACACAGGCGGCGTTGAGCAAATCGCGCTCTTTGAAGTCAAACGCACAGTCTAGGGCGATGTCTGCCCGCTGCACCAGACCATCGATGTTTTCAGCAGTAACATACTCGCACACCGCTTCAATCTCAATATCCGGGTTAAAGGCGGCCAAGGCCTGCTGGGCCTTGAACACCCTGGGCTTACCCACCCAGTCATCGGTCATTAGCACCTGACGATTCAAGTCATCCCGCTGGAGATTCCCCCCCCGCACCAAAATCAACCGCCCCACCCCCGCCGCCGCCAGATACAGCGCTGCTGTGCCGCCCAGCCCGCCCACCCCAGTCACTAGGGCGGTAGCGGATTTCAGTCGTTCCTGAGACTCCTGGCCAAAGCCAGGGAGCTGCATTTGACGGCGGTAGCGCTCGCGCTCGGTAGGTGAGAGTATTGCGTGGGGTGTTGGCATAGCAGGGAGTTGGGAAGATAGGGATGGAAAATTTTGAGCTTGCAGCTTGAAGCTTTGACTGAAATTCACAGTTCAAACCTGCAAATTCAAAATGTCTTATTCGACTTCAATTTCAGAGAGAAGGACGACATTTTTGGGTTTGTTGTTGAAAACTTTGAACAGTTTTTGCTGAAGAGGCGACGAGGTTTGGAATAGGCTGTAAGCCTCCTGCAACAGTTCTCGGTACTGGTTAAAGGTGGCATCATTTGCCATATCTGGATTTTCGACTCCCTTCTCTTGCATCAGTCGGGAAAATTTTTGCAAGATGTGTAGGCGGTTGACGTTGAGAAACTGTGGGTCGTAGGGCAGTCCAAAAAACGCAAAGTAGTCCTCAGCCTGGGTAATTTCATTAAAGGTCGTTACTTTAGAACTCATTGGGCTTGCTCCAGGGTGTGCAGTTGTTGTTTCAAGTCGCGCAGTTGACAATAGACCTCGTAGGTGCGGGCTGCCGCATCGGGCAAAAGATCTAAATTGGCGGGCAGACCTTCAGCAATATCGTGCAGATCCATCTTGAGTTGCCCAGCTTTGCTATTGAGCTTTTTGATTTGGGCCTTGAGAGCGTCAATGGTAGAAGAGTCAGTGGTTAGCATTGGAGATTTTCGATTGGGAATTTCGGATTAGACAAGAGATTAGGCAAAAATTGAGAGTTAGAGATTGGGGATTTGGATGATTTTTAGAATCAGAGATTTTACGAATTAGCCACGCATCCCTCCCGGCTCCGCCAGCATCTTTCCAGCCAGTCCACCCGTTCCTGGCGAGAGCAGGAAAACTGAAACAGGGCACTGCGAACTAGCAATAGCGCAAGGGCGTGGTTGACCTCTACTCGAAGAGTGCCATCTGCCGGGCAAGCGCAGGGGATATTCAAATCTCGCAGGCGGTAGTAGATTGACCAGCGATCGCATCGGTTCACTGAAATCATGTGTCCCCAACCGGAGACAGAAGAAGACGAGTTCATGGCACTAGCTCCACGGGGATAGAGGCAGACTGTCTAAGTTGGCTCACCTGGGTTTCCAAGGTTTCGATGCGATCGAGTAGGGCGCGGATCGTCCTCGCTTCAGTATCGGGCAGTTGGGCATGATCCAGGGGAGCGGTGGCAGTGTTGCAGCGGCAAACGTTGCGGCTGGGCACACCAACCGCAGTGCAGTGGGCAGGCACCGATTGCAGCACCACTGCCCCGGCCCCAATGCGGGCGTAGTCGCCAAGGGTAATGTTGCCAAGCACCTTGGCCCCGGAACCAATCACCACATGACTGCCCACAGTGGGGTGGCGCTTGCCAGTCTCTTTGCCAGTTCCCCCCAAGGTGACTCCCTGGTAAATCAGGCAGTAATCGCCCACGATCGCCGTCTCACCAATCACCACACCCATGCCGTGGTCGATAAAGACACCCCGGCCAATCTGGGCACCGGGATGAATGTCGATGCCCGTGAAAAAGCGGCTGAGGTGGGCGATAAACCGGGGCAGAAAGGGGATGCCGCGATCGCACAGTTCGTGGGCTAGGCGGTGGGCCACCAAGGCGTGCAAACCGGGATAGCAGCACAGCACCTCCAGCCAGTGACTCGCCGCCGGATCGCGTTCAAAGATGATGGCAAAGTCTTCCCGTAGAGCAGCCAGAATGGGCAGCCGCTTGGGGATATCGACCGAAGGCTGGGTAAAACCGCGAGGAAAGGAGAGAAACATAGCTCCAGTGGAGGCGTTTTGTTTCTCTGCTTATAGCAATGACTTCTAAGACTGCCAGTTGAGGGCTAACTCATCCAGATGACTAAACCAATTACAACTGCACTCAGTCCCAAATCCCTTATCGATCCAGGGGGAAAAGTTTTTGATGGCTAAGGGGACGGGTATTTCTCATCGTAGGAAGGCGCATTTTTACCCCTGGGTTCAAGCATTATGTACTCACTGAAAAGTCTTACTCATCAAAGACTTTAGCTGATTTGGTCAGTGGGCAAGATTCTGTCTATTATGCACTCAGGGTTAGGGGCTTCCAAAGCTACAATTGACCCTTGACACAAAAAACTGTAGCAGATTTATCAGAAGCTTCTCTCTTTAATTCAGAAATCCTTAACATCTGTTGCCCTTGAAGAAAGTAAGCCAACTAATGAACCGTCTGACAAACCATCTGAATATCTGAAGTCTGCTCCTATCTCCCTAAACCCCTGAGAGACGCAGAGAACTGAAATTTCAAAGTCACTCTCCAAGAAAGTCACTCTCTAAGGGAAATTTGGGCTTGAGGTTACCCAGTTATCCAAGTCAGCAAACCCATCGCGCTCTGGGCATCCAAAACATTTCTTGACTCACTAAAAGTAACGTTGATGACCATTACGCTCGGCAGACAGCCAAGATCGATACAGTTTAATATTTGGCACTTGAAAACAACGCTTCATTCTGTAGTAAATAATGCCAAAATGTGAGCTTTGAGTACTCAGAAACCTCAGCTAGTTAAAGCATTAGACCAATGCTAAATCCTTTCTCCAATGGGCACTTCATCTGAGTACAGAAATACAGCATTCGGCTGTTGAAATACCAGCATGGCTCCAGGGAAATACTAGCCCCCCACCCTGCCAAAAAAGATCAGGGCTTCTGTAATCCGGGTGTCTGGCAGTTAAGTACACCGCTAATCATTCAATCAACTCTACCGGGACAAGCAACCAAAGTAGCAAAATTCCCGTTGCTATAACTCTTTCAACGCCGAACACCCCAGCGTTACTCGATACCTGAAAGGGGACTCAGCAGATGGCAACGTCAACCTCAGCTTGGTTAAAGCTAATAACTTTGACACGCTGCCCTGTCAGTACCTAAACAGCAATCGAACGGCCCACCGATTTCCTCGCGATACCACCCACGCAGGGGAATCGCCCTTATCAGCACGTTGCTGGCTGATAGGTTTTGCTCCCTGTAGGGCATCCACCAGCCAGCGACGGAAATTCTCCAGCCCTTGTCTGGCTGCGCCGCCATGAGTTCCAACCCCGCCCTATCCACCCCTACCTCCCCAAACCCATGACGCCACCGCCATCCTCTGCCATGACCTCCGCGCCCACCGCGACGCCCGATCTGGACATTACCCTGACCAAGACTAAAACCGTGATCAAGCCAGCGGGTGGCGGCTGTAGTACGACCGCCTCTGGCTGCACCACCAAAACCGACACTGCCCTTAGCGAGAGCTTGCAGGCCCGCATTGAAAAGCACCCCTGCTACAGCGAAGAGGCCCACCACCACTACGCCCGGATGCACGTCGCGGTGGCCCCTGCCTGCAACATCCAGTGCAACTACTGCAACCGCAAGTACGACTGCGCCAACGAGAGCCGCCCCGGTGTGGTCAGCGAACTGCTTACCCCCGAAGAGGCCGCCCACAAGGTCTTAGTGGTGGCGGGCAAAATTCCCCAGATGACGGTGCTGGGCATCGCTGGCCCCGGCGACCCCCTGGCCAACCCCGAAAAAACCTTCCGCACCTTTGAGCTGATCGCCGAGCAGGCCCCCGATATCAAACTCTGCCTCTCCACCAATGGCTTGATGCTGCCGGATTATGTGGATCGCATCAAAGCGCTAAATGTCGATCACGTCACTATCACTATTAATATGGTGGACCCCAGCGTGGGCGAGAAGATTTATCCCTGGGTTCACTACCGCCGCAAGCGCTATCGGGGCCTTGAGGGGGTACGCATCCTCCACGAGCGGCAGATGGAGGGATTGCAGGCTTTGAAAGAGGCTGACATTCTCTGCAAGGTCAATTCCGTCCTCATCCCTGGCATCAACGACACGCACATGCCCGAGGTGAATGCTGCCATTCGGGAGCGGGGCGCATTTTTGCACAACATCATGCCGCTGATTTCGGCCCCGGAACACGGCACCTACTTTGGACTGAATGGGCAGCGCGGCCCTAGCCCCAAGGAACTGAAGCAGGTGCAGGATAACTGCGCTGGCAACCTGAAGCTGATGCGACACTGTCGCCAGTGCCGGGCCGATGCCGTGGGTCTGCTGGGCGAAGACCGCAGCCAGGAGTTTACCAAGCAGAAGTTTATGGCTATGCCCGTGGACTACAGCCTGGAAACCCGCCAGGCCGTGCATCTTAGCATTGAGCAGGCCAAGGCCGCCGTGGCCGCCAAGAAGCAGTCCGCCGCCCGCGTTCCCGGTGAGCGTTCGGAGGATTCGCCCAAGGTTCTCGTTGCCGTGGCCACCAAGGGCGGCGGCATCGTGAACCAGCACTTTGGCCACGCCAAGGAATTCATGATCTACGAAGTGGATGCTGCCGAGGCTCGGTTCATCAGCCATCGCAAGGTGGCCGACTACTGCCAGGGCGGCTATGGCGAAGAGGCGATGCTGACCGGCATCATCGACACCATTGCCGACTGTAAAGCGGTGCTGGCGGCCAAGATTGGCCCCTGCCCCAGCAAGCGGTTGCAGGAAGCGGGCCTGGTGGTGGTCGAAGACTACGACGTGATCGAGACTGTGGCCCGCAGGTTCTACGACGAGCATGTGTTGAAACGATAGGTCGATTTTGGATTTTGGATTTCGGATTGAAAAATCCCCTCCAGAGTTCAAAATCTCCAGTCCAAAATCCCCACAAATCCACTCCCCTTGGAGGCTCCCATGCCCTACACCATCACTCAAAGCTGTATCGGTTGTCGGCGCTGCCTCTCTGCCTGCCCCACTGGGGCGATTCAGACCGATGGCAGCACAAAATTCTGGATTGCGAGCGATCGCTGCAACCAGTGTCAGGGAACCTACGGGGTGGCCCAGTGCTGGGCTATCTGCCCTACCAACGAGGGCTGTGTGCCGCTGACCAGTGGCGTGGCGGCGGTGCCATTGTCCTCAGCGTCAGAGCGATCGCCCGACTACTGGGAGGCCTGGTTTGCCACCTACACCCGCATGGTGGCCAGGCTCCGGGGGGTGCAGGAGTCGAGCTATTGGCACCACTGGTTTGATACCTATTCGCAGGCTTTGAAGCGATTGCAAACGGCCCATTGACCCTTACCCCCAGCCCCTCTCCCTGAGAGAGAGGGGAACCGGAAGAACAATCTCCCCAATCCCAAATTCCCAATCCCAAATTCCCTAACTGCTATGGTCACTTATCTCGACAACAACGCCACCACCCGCACCGACCCCGACGTTTTGGCGGCGATGCTGCCCTACCTGAGTGAGCTATACGGCAACCCGTCGTCGATGCACAGTTTTGGCGGCCAGGTAGGAGCGGCAATTGAAACTGCCCGGGAGCAGGTAGCGAGCCTGCTGGGGGCCGAGCCGACGGAGATTATCTTCAATAGCTGCGGCAGTGAGGGCAACAACACCGCCATCCACGCTGCCCTGGCGGCCCAGCCGGAGAAGCGCCACATTATCACCACAGCAGTCGAGCACCCGGCGATTTTGGCGGTGTGCAAGCACTTGGAGAAGCGGGGCTACCAGGTGACCTACCTGTCGGTGAATAGTCGGGGCGAGCTGGATCTGATGGAATTGGAGGCGGCGATGACTGGTGGTACAGCCCTAGTCACTACGATGTATGCCAACAACGAAACCGGGGTGATCTTCCCGGTAGAGCAGATTGGGGCGATCGCCCAGTCCTACGGGGCCACCTACCACGTCGATGCCGTCCAGGCCGTCGGCAAGGTGCCGATTAACCTGGCCACCAGCCCCATCGACCTGCTCACCCTCTCCGGCCACAAGCTCCACGCCCCCAAGGGCATCGGCGCATTGTATGTCCGTAAAGGCTTCCGCTTCCGTCCCTTCTTGCTAGGAGGCCACCAGGAGCGGGGCCGCCGGGCGGGCACCCACAATGTGCCAGGCATCGTAGGCCTGGGCAAAGCAGCGGAACTGGCCCAGATCCACCTGGCTCATGTCCAGCGCGAAGCCGAACTGCGAGACATGCTGGAACACGGCATTTTGACCACCATCCCCGATACCGTGGTCAACGGCGGCGGTGCCCCCCGCCTGCCCAACACCACCAACATTGGCTTCAAGTACATCGAAGGGGAAGCCATCCTGTTCATGCTTAACCGCGAGGGTATCTGTGCTTCCTCCGGCTCTGCCTGCACCTCCGGCAGCCTCGACCCTTCCCATGTGCTGACGGCTATGGGGCTGCCCTATACCATCCTCCACGGCTCGATCCGCTTCAGCCTTTCCCGCTACACCACCGAAGCCGAAATCCGCCAGGTACTCACTGTCATGCCCGAAATTGTGGAACGCCTGCGGGCCCTATCGCCCTTCAACAACGATCAAGTGGAGTGGCTGCAAGAGCGAGATTTAGCCGTTGCAACCTAAGGCAATTTTGGGTTTTAGATTTTGGATTTTGGATTGCTTGCTTCATCCAAAATCGCCAATCCAAAATTCTCGCCAACCCCCCGCCCTCTGGGCACCTCTTCCAGAAGGGGACTGCCTCACCACAATCCCAAAATCGCCAATCCCAAATCCAAAATTCTTTCATTCCCCCGAAACTGCCATGTGGGACTACTCCGAAAAGGTACTCGAACTCTTCTACAACCCCATCAACCAGGGCACCATCGATGACCCACAGGAACCCGATGTGGCGGTGGTCTACGGTGAAGTGGGCAGCATTGCCTGTGGGGATGCCCTCAGGCTGCACCTGAAGATTCAGCAATCCACCGACAGCATTTTGGATGCACGGTTCCAGACCTTTGGCTGCACGAGTGCGATCGCCTCTTCCTCTGCCCTGACCGAAATCATCAAGGGCAAAACCCTAGACGAGGCATTGCACATCACCAACCAGGACATTGCCGACTTCCTCGGCGGCCTGCCAGAAGCGAAAATGCACTGCTCGGTGATGGGCCAAGAGGCCCTAGAGGCAGCGATCTACAAGTATCGCGGCATCGAAGTGGAGCACCACGAGGACGACGACGGCACCCTGGTCTGCACCTGCTACGGCATCAGCGAGAAGAAGATCCGCCGGGCGATCGCCGAAAACAGACTAACCACCGTAGAGCAAGTCACCAACTACGTCAAAGCCGGGGGCGGCTGCGGCTCCTGCCTAGCAGACATTGAGGACATTCTGCTGGACATTCAACACTCGGCAGAATCCGTAAAAGTCGCCCCCACCCTCACCCCGGAAAAGGAGCAAAGCACCCAAGCCTTACCTTACCCCTCCACCCCCCTCACCAACCTGCAAAAAATTACCCTGATCCAGCAGGTGATCGACACCGAGGTGAGGCCCCTGCTGCTGGCCGACGGCGGCGATGTCAGTCTGCACGATGTCGAGGGCGATCGCGTCCTAGTTAAGCTCCAAGGGGCGTGCGGCTCCTGCCCCAGCAGCACGGAAACCCTAAAGTACGCAATCGAGGCCAAGTTAAAGGATTTAGTCTTACCCTCCCTCATCGTCGAAGCAATCTAAATTTCGACACTCCATAAGTTTTCCCAAAATCCAAAATCACCAACTCCAAATCCCCTTACCCCTCCTCTCACCCATGCACCCCTCTATCCCCCGCGCCGGGCGCGACCCGCCGGCCCTCCTCCAGGCCCTTGCCTGATCCGAATTGACGAACGTTTCATTACCCCTCAATCCGAAATCAAACCCAAGGAGAAATCCCCCCATGCGACAGATTGCATTCTATGGAAAAGGCGGCATCGGCAAGTCCACCACCTCCCAAAACACCCTAGCCGCCATGGCCGAAAAGGGCCAGCGGATCATGATCGTCGGTTGTGACCCCAAAGCCGACTCCACCCGCCTGATGCTCCACAGCAAAGCCCAGACCACCATCTTGCACCTAGCCGCCGAGCGCGGTGCAGTGGAAGATTTGGAACTGGACGAGGTGCTGCTCACTGGCTATCGCGGCGTCAAGTGCGTCGAGTCCGGCGGCCCCGAACCCGGTGTCGGCTGCGCTGGACGGGGCATTATTACCGCCATCAACTTTCTAGAAGAAGAAGGCGCGTACGAAGACCTAGACTTCGTCTCCTACGACGTACTGGGCGACGTGGTCTGCGGCGGTTTCGCCATGCCCATCCGGGAAGGCAAAGCCCAGGAGATCTACATCGTGGTGTCGGGCGAAATGATGGCCATGTATGCAGCCAACAACATTGCTCGAGGCGTGCTGAAATATGCCCACTCCGGCGGCGTGCGCCTGGGCGGTTTGATCTGCAACAGCCGCAACACCGACCGGGAAATTGAGCTGATCGAAGCCCTGGCCGCCAAGCTCAACACCCAGATGCTCCACTTCGTGCCCCGCGACAACGTGGTGCAGCACGCCGAACTGCGCCGCATGACGGTAAACGAGTACGCCCCCAACAGCAACCAAGCGAAGGAGTACGCCCAACTGGCCGACAAGATCATCAACAACAAGAATCTCACCATCCCAACTCCTATTTCGATGGACGAGCTAGAGGAGTTGCTGATTGAATTTGGCATTCTCGATGGTGATGAAGAGTACCAGAAGGCTCTGGAGGCCGACAAGGCCCTGGCAGTGGTCTAGGTTTCTGGGAGCAGATCCCAGGGTTCTGAGCCAGGCGCTAGGTCAAACAATTCCCCCCGACAGAATCCTGGGATCTTTTCCCAAAGCTATACAGGCGCATCGCCGTGCGCCCCAACCCCCAACTCAAACCCATCCACCCATCCCGTCCACCCTACCCAAGAGGGCACCATGACTACTGTAGAAGATAGAAAAGCACTCATCGACGAGGTGCTAGAAGCCTACCCCGACAAAGCCAAAAAGCTTCGGGCCAAGCACATCAGCGTCCAAGAGGCCGAAAAGACCGACTGTGGCGTAAAGTCCAACAAAAAGTCCGTCCCCGGTGTAATGACGACTCGTGGCTGCGCCTATGCAGGAGCCAAAGGAGTGGTCTGGGGCCCGGTCAAAGACATGATCCACCTTAGCCACGGGCCAGTGGGCTGCGGCTATTACTCCTGGTCAGGCCGCCGCAACTACTACATTGGCACCACCGGAGTCGATAGCTTCGGCACTATGCAGTTCACCTCCGACTTTCAGGAGCGCGATATTGTCTTTGGCGGCGACAAAAAGCTCGACAAACTGATCGACGAACTGGAGATCCTGTTTCCCCTCAGCCAGGGCACCACCATTGAATCGGAATGCCCGGTAGGCCTGATCGGCGACGACATTGAGGCCGTGGCCCGCAAGAAGGCGAAGGAATACGGCAAGCCCGTGGTGCCCGTGCGCTGCGAAGGCTTCCGGGGCGTGTCCCAATCCCTGGGCCACCACATCGCCAACGACACCGTGCGCGACTGGGTGCTGCCCAAGGCCGACGAGTACCGCAAGTTACCTGAGGGCTACGAACCTGGCCCCTACGATGTCAACATCATCGGCGACTACAACATCGGCGGCGATGCCTGGCCCAGCCGCCTGCTGCTGGAGGCGATTGGTTTGCGGGTGATCTGTCAGTTTTCGGGGGACGGCACCTTTAACGAAGTGGTGATGACACCCCTAGCCAAGCTCAACTTAATCCACTGCTATCGGTCGATGAACTACATCTGCCGGTTCATGGAAGAGAAGTACGGCATTGGCTGGCTGGAGTACAACTTCTTTGGCCCCACCCAGATTGCCAAATCCCTACGGAAGATTGCCGCCCAGTTTGACGAAACCATTCAGGAAAAGGCGGAGCAGGTGATCGCCAAGTACCAACCGCGTATGGATGCGATTGTGGCCAAGTATCGCCCCCGCCTCGAAGGCAAGAAAGTGATGCTCATGGTCGGCGGCCTGCGCCCCCGCCACGTGGTGCCCGCCTTCACTGACCTAGGCATGGAGGTGATTGGCACTGGCTATGAGTTTGGTCACGGCGACGACTATAAGCGCACCACCGAATACATCGACGAAGGCACAGTAATTTACGACGATGTCAGCGGCTACGAGTTCGAGGAACTTGCCAAGAACCTCAAGCCTGACCTAATTGCCTCTGGCATCAAAGAGAAGTACGTCTTCCAGAAGATGGCCCTGCCCTTCCGCCAGATGCACTCCTGGGATTACTCCGGCCCCTACCACGGCTACGACGGTTTCGAGGTCTTTGCCCGCGATATGGATATGGCCATCAACAACCCCACCTGGAGTTTGATCAGCCCACCCTGGCAGATTTCCCAGAACTAGGCAAACTTTGAGCCTTGTACGGGCGCACAGCAGTGCGCCCCCATGGGTACTTCGCCCCAATGCCTCTCATCGCCCACGCCCGCATCCACCCATCCCCCCTTAAAGCCATGACTGACAATCTTGACAACACTATCCCCACACCCTCCTGTGGGGGCGACGACCCAGGTCAGATTAAAGACCACTTTGACCTGTTCCACACCGATACCTACCAGAACTTGTTTGAGTACAAGCGCCAGTTTGAGGGTGCCCACAGTCCTGAAAAGGTTGCAGAAATTGCCGAATGGACAAAAAGCTGGGACTACCGGGAAAAGAACTTTGCCCGAGAAGCCCTGACCGTCAACCCCGCCAAAGCCTGCCAACCGCTGGGAGCGCTGTTTGTGGCCGCCGGGTTTGAAGATACCCTCCCCTACAGCCACGGGTCCCAGGGCTGTGTGGCCTACTTCCGCACCCACCTGACCCGCAACTATAAGGAGCCTTTCCAGGCGGTGTCATCGTCGATGACCGAGGATGCGGCGGTATTTGGCGGACTGAACAACCTGAAGCAGGGGTTGGAAAACGCCCACGCCCTTTATAAGCCTAAGATGATCGCCCTCTGCACCACCTGCATGGCAGAGGTGATTGGAGATGACCTGGGTGCGTTCATTACCACTGCGAAGAACGAAGGCCACATTCCTGAGGAATTGCCGGTGCCCTACGCCCACACGCCGAGCTTTGTAGGGTCGCACATCACTGGCTACGACAACATGCTGAAGGGCATTCTCAAGACCCTGACTAAGGATGAAAAGGCCGAGACCACCAACGGCAAGTTCAACTTCAACCTGGGCTTTGACCCCTACATCGGCAACATCCGCGAACTGAAGCGGATTCTGGGTCTGTTTGGCATTGACTACACCATCTTGTCGGACAACTCCGATGCTTTTGACTCCCCCAACACGGGCGAGTTCAAGATGTACAACGGCCTTACCACCCTGGCGGATACCGCCGACAGCATCAACGCCGAAGGGACGGTGTTCTTCCAGAAATACACTACGCCCAAGACCCAGGAATACATTGCCAACGAGTGGGGCCAAAAGACCTACAACTTCCGGCCCTTCGGCATCAAGGGCACCGACGAGTTCTTGATGGCGCTGTCGGCGATTACTGGCAAGCCGATTCCGCTGGAACTCCAGCAGGAGCGGGGCCGGGCGGTGGATGCCCTGACCGACTCCCAGGCCTGGATTCATGGCAAGAAGATTGCCCTCTACGGCGACCCCGATCATGTGCTGGGGCTGGTTCAGTTCTTGCTGGAGATGGGGGCAGAGCCGACTCACATTGTGGTGACTAACAGCAACGACGAGTTTGAGGCCGAAGCCCGCGAGCTGCTAACCAACAGCCCCTACGGCCAGGGTGCGACGGTGTGGGGCGGCAAGGATCTGTGGCACCTGCGATCGCTCCTCTTCACCGAGCCTGTGGACCTGCTGATCGGCAACAGCTACGGCAAGTACCTGTGGCGCGACACCAGTACCCCCCTGGTGCGGATTGGCTACCCGATTTTCGATCGCCACCACATGCACCGCTACGCCACTCTGGGCTACCAGGGCGCAATCAACCAGTTCAACTGGATTGTGAACACCATTCTGGATGAGCTGGATCGCCAGACCATCGTGCCCGCCAAGACAGACATCTCCTTTGATTTGATCCGTTAGTTCCTCGATGGGGGTGAACGGCGGTTCGCCCCTACCATCCCACCCCACCCACTCACTCCCATGCGTCTCCCTGAAACTATCGAAATCGACGATCCGCCGACCTTTGACATGGGCGATCGCGTCCGCATCCTGAAGCTGATCCGCAATGACGGAACCTTCCCCGGCAAAGAGGTAGGGGCACCCCTGGCCCAAAAGGGCGACATCGGCTACGTCGTGGGCATCGGCACCTACCTGCAACGGGCCTACATCTACTCGGTGCATTTTCTGGAGAGCAACTATGTAGTTGGCTGCCTGGGCCGCGAACTCGAACTCACCGAAGACCGCCCCCCACTGATTCCTCAGGACGACGACACCTAGTAACTTCCAGTATTCCGCCGAGTTAGGAGACTGGTTGTGATCGACCCACTGATTCCTCAGGACGACGACACCTAGTAACCCCTTGGCCCTCACCCCCAAACCCCTCTCCCTAGGGGAGAGGGATGCCAGAACCGAAACCCGCACATCGCCCTTACCCACCGAGCACAGCCATGGCTACCCTCACCCGTCACCCCTCTACCCCTCTCCCCCTCCACCCGTCCACCCCCCTTGCCCCCCTGCGCCACTGGATTGATGGGGTGGAAATTACTAATCTTCACGTCGCCCATCGGATCTGCCGCCTAATTCCCTGTTGCTGCCCCTTCGAGCGCGATTTGACAGTGCTGGGCCACACCATTCACATTCCAGCCCTGTGCAAACTCAACCCGGTGTACGACGAGCTGGTAGCGCTGCGCCTGAGGGCGCTGACTTATCTTGCCGACACCTGCGGCGAAGACGTGACTCGGTATTTGTGTTGAGCCGCAAGGTTCTTGACGATGCATTGCTTCGCGTTGGCAAAACCTCGCCTCAGCACTATGCCCTGACGGTTCCCTTCATTCATCCACCCCTTCACCCACCAACCCTTATCCCCTCCCTGCCATGCCTTCCACCAAAGCCACCATGACAGAACTCCTGACCCAGCCGGGTTGCGAGCACAACCACAAGAAAAACGGCAAGGGCCACAACAAGGTGTGTCAGCAGCAGGCCAAGCCTGGGTCCGCCCAGGGGGGCTGTGCCTTTGATGGGGCCAGCATTGCCCTGGTGCCGATTACCGACGTGGCCCACTTGGTGCATGGGCCGATCGCCTGTGCGGGCAACTCCTGGGGCGGGCGGGGCAGCCTGTCTTCCGGGGGCACGCTGTACAAAATGGGCTTTACCACCGACCTGAGCGAGAACGACATTATTTTCGGTGGCGAGAAGAAGCTCTACAAGGCTATTCAGGATGTGCAGGAGCGCTACAGCCCCGCTGCCGTGTTTATCTATTCCACCTGTGTGACGGCGCTGATTGGCGACGACCTGGAGGCGGTGTGTAAGACAGCCTCAGAAAAGCTGGGCCTGCCGGTGGTGCCGGTGCAGTCCCCCGGCTTTGTGGGCAGCAAGAACCTGGGCAACCGCCTGGCCGGGGAGGCTCTGCTGGAGCACGTGATTGGCACGGCGGAACCGGAATTCACCACCCCATACGACATCAACCTGATCGGCGAGTACAACATCGCCGGGGAACTATGGGGTGTGCTGCCCCTGTTCGAGAAGGTGGGGATTCGGGTGCTCTCCAAGATCACGGGCGATGCCCGCTACCGGGAGGTGGCCTACGCCCACCGGGCCAAGCTGAACGTGATGATTTGCTCCAAGGCGCTGATCAACCTGGCCCACAAGATGCAGGAGCGATACGGCATTCCCTATATAGAAGAGTCGTTCTACGGCGTGGCGGATATGAACCACTGCCTGCGGGCGATCGCCGCCAAACTGGGCGACGAGGCCATGCAGGCTCGGGTCGAAGCCGTGATCGCTGAAGAATCCGAGAAGCTGAACCAGCAGCTCGCCCCCTACCGAGAAAGACTGCTGGGCAAGCGCGTGGTCCTCTACACCGGCGGTGTCAAGTCCTGGTCGATCATCTCGGCGGCCCAAGATCTAGGCATCACAGTCGTCGCCACCAGCAGCAAAAAGAGCACCGAGGAGGACAAAGCCCGGATCAAAACCCTGCTGGGCCAGGACGGCATCATGCTGGAGAAGGGCGGGGCTGCCGAACTGCTGAAGGTGATCGAGCAAACCAACGCCGATATGCTGATCGCCGGAGGCCGCAACCAGTACACCGCCCTCAAGGCCCGCATTCCCTTTCTGCACATCAACCAGGAGCGCCACAACCCCTACTCCGGCTATGGCGGCCTGCTGGAGATGGCCAAGGAACTAGACGAGAGCTTGCATAGCCCGGTGTGGGCGGAGGTGCGGCGGGAAGCGCCGTGGGCAAACCCTCACCCCCAACCCCTCTCCCCAAGGGAGAGGGGGGACGAAAGTGGAGAGAGGGCTGCTACCAAGATCATCGCTCGCCGCAAGGCCGTGGCCGTGAACCCGCTGAAGCAGAGCCAGCCCCTAGGGGCTGCCCTGGCGTTCCTGGGCATTCAGGGGGCGATGCCGCTGTTCCACGGCTCCCAAGGCTGTACCGCCTTTGCCAAGGTGCTGCTGGTCAACCACTTCCAGGAGGCGATTCCCTTGGCGACCACGGCGATGAGCGAGGTGAGCACCGTGCTGGGGGGCGACGACAACGTCCACGGCGGCTTGCTGACAGTGATTAAAAACTCCCAGCCGGAGCTCGTGGGGCTGTTTACCACCGGCCTGACGGAAACCCGGGGCGACGACATGCAGGGCATTCTGCGGGACTTCCACCAGGCGAATCCGGAGGTGACGGTGCCGATCGTATTTGCCTCTACCCCCGACTACAAGGGCAGCCTGGAGGACGGCTTTGCCCGGGCGGTGGAGAGCCTGGTGCAGACCGTCCCTGAATCAGGAGAGATTAACCCTAAACAGGTCACCCTGCTGGCCAGTGCTGCCTTTGGACCCGGCGATGTGGCGGAGTTGAAGGAGATGGTGGAAGCGTTTGGCCTGAGGGCGATCGCAGTCCCCGATCTCTCCACCTCCCTGGACGGACACCTGGACGATGCCGACCACTACACCACCCCCACGGGCGGCACCACCGTGGCAGACCTCCAAACCGTGGGCCGTTCCGCCCTCACCCTGGCCCTAGGCGGCAGCATGGCCGGGGCGGCGAAGATTTTGACGGATCGCTTCGGCACCCCCGCCCAGACCTTCACCCGGCTCACTGGTCTGAGGGCGGTAGACGACTTCCTCCACGCCCTGACTCAGCTCAGCGGCCAGCCCGTGCCCGCCAAGTATCAGCGCCAGCGCCGCCAGGTGCAGGATGCCATGCTAGATACTCACTTCTTCTTTGGCCGCAAACAGGTGGCGATCGCCCTCGAACCCGACCTGCTGCACAACATCGCCTGGTGGCTACACAGCACCGGAGCCGAAATCCAGGCCGCTGTGGCCCCAGCCCCATCCCCGCTGCTGAAGGATCTACCCATCGAGCAGGTCACCATCGGCGACTTTGAAGATCTGGAGGATCTGGGGGCCGCCGCCGACCTCTGGATCACCAACTCCAAGGCCCGCCCCATTGCCCGCCGCCTCGGCATTCCCCTCTACCTGCACGGCTTCCCCATGCTAGAGCACCTGGGCAACGGCCACCGCTGCACCGTCGGCTATCGCGGCACATTAGACCTGCTGTTTGCGATCGGCAACATTTTGCTCGAAGCCGACGAAGAGCGGACCCACAGGCTGGTACATCGATGGCGGGAAGGAGGGAAATGAAGGGATTTTGGAGTTTGGAGTTTGGATTTGCGATTGAGTCAACAGCCTTTCCAAAATCCAAAATCCCAATCCAAAATTTCTCGCTAACCCACCCCTAGCCCATCCGAGGAGGGAAATCGGAGACGGAAAATTTCCGCAGACCCTCACCCCTAGCCCCTCGCCCTTTGGGAGAGGGAAGCCAATCCAAAATCCAAAATCCAAAATCAAAGGAGCTTCACTATGAAAGTAGCCTTCGCCACCCAAGACAACATCCACATCAACGCCCACTTTGGCTGGGCCAGCAAAATCGATGTCTACGACCTCACCCCAGACGGCTTCACCTTTCTGGAAACCCTCACCTTTGGCGGCACGCTGAAGGAGGACGGCAACGAGGACAAGCTAGAGCCTAAGCTCAAGGCGTTGGAGGGCTGCACCATCGTCTACGTGGCCGACATTGGCGGCAGTGCGGCGGCGCGGCTAATCAATCGCCGCATTACCCCGATGAAGTCCGACTCTGAGAACGACAAAATCACAGCAATTTTGGCCCAGCTTATGCAAACCCTCCAGGGCAGCCCACCGCCCTGGCTACGCAAGGTGCTGCGCCAGGAACAAGCCACCCACTTTGAAAACGCCTACACCGAAACCGAAGAGGAAATCCTGCTATGACCACCGCTGAAACCCCCACCCTGCCCCCCAGTTTGACCGTGGCCGATGCGCCCTTTTTGCAGGCGATCGCCCAGCAAATTCGCGCCAACGATGCCTACGGCACCTATCGCCATTGGACCGACGAACTTCTGCTCAAGCCCTACATTCTCACCAAAGCCCAAAAGCGCGAAATCTCCGTGGAGGGCGAAGTAGACCCCCTCACCCAGGGCCGCATTCTGGCATTTTTCCGAGCCGTCGCCTACCGCATTGAGCAAGAAACCGGCCTGCTCTCCCAGGTGGTCATCGACCTCAGCCACGAGGGCTTTGGCTGGGCGCTGGTGTTTTCCGGTCGCCTGCTGTTGGTCTCCAAAACCCTGCGCGATGCCCAGCGGTTTGGCTTTGCCTCCTTGGAAAAACTCAACGAGGAAGGCGAACGGCTGGTGCAGAAAGGTCTGGAACTGGCCACCCGGTTTCCAGAAGTCAGCCAGTGGTAAGGAAGCTTTGGATTGGGGTTAGTGTTCTGTGGGTGTCCTGATGTATTCACCATCCTCAGAATGACCGAAAAATGACCGCTCAAGAGTGGCCAGGCTGTGAGGATTTCAGATAGGACTTACGCAGTTGGACGATTTCTCGCGGGCTACGTCCACGAGAAATCGTCCGAAATCCAGAGAAATTATCGCAAGTGCGAAAGTCTTTTCAGAGATAGCTGGATCATAGATGGCGAAAAACTTAAGGACACTAACAATCCCAACCCAATATCTCCTATGCGCTCTCTTTCCTGATGCTCCCTCATATCCCAGGACTCTCCATGACCACCGAAACTCTTGTTCGCGCCTTTGGCCAAGTTGGCCCAAACCCTGTCGGCTTTGATCTCGATATCACGACTGCTATCTGTGAAGGGCTGAACCTTGCCTATGCCAGCTTCCAGGCTCTTTACCTGCAATACCAAAAGCATCACTTCGTAGTAGAAGGGGCAGAGTTCTACTCCATCCACGAGTTCTTTCAGGAGAGCTACAACGCGACTCAGAGCCATGCCCACGACCTAGCAGAGCGGCTCAACGGTCTGGGCGGCATTCCGGCGGGCAACTTCGCCACCCTCTCAGACCTCTGCTGCTTTGCCCCCGAACCGGATGGAGCCTACACCTGCCGCGCCATGCTCGAACACGACCTTGCAGCCGAACAGACCATTATCGACCTGCTGCGCCGCCTCTCTGTCCAGGCTGAAAGTTTGGGCGATCGCGCTACCCGCTATCTCTACGACGAAATCCTGCTCAAAACCGAAGACCGCGCCTTTCATATCAACCACTTCCTCGCCCACGACAGTTTGACCCCGGCATTTATGACGGCGTGATAGAGCGGTCTTATGTCTCTAATTCCCCACTCCCGACCTCCCCCATTCCCTTACCAACCCGCCCCCCCACCATGATCTACATCAACGACACCACCCTCCGCGACGGCGAACAGGCCGCAGGCGTTGCCTTTGGCATAGAAGAGAAAGTTGCGATCGCCAAATTCCTTGATGCGATTGGAGTCCACGAGCTAGAGGTGGGCATTCCTGCTATGGGACGGGACGAGGCCCGGGCGATCCGGGCGATCGCCGACCTCGGCCTCAACGCCCACCTGCTGGGCTGGAACCGCGCCGTGCTGTCCGACATTCAGGCATCAATCCACTGCGGTCTGAAGCGGATTCATATCTCAATCCCAGTCTCAGAGATTCAGATTCAGGTAAAGTTTCAGGGTCGCTGGCGGGTCATGCTGGAGCAGTTGCGCGATGCTCTTGCCTTTGCCCGCGACCACGGGCTGACGGTGAGCGTCGGCGGCGAAGACAGTTCCCGCGCCGACGAGAGCTTTCTAATCGACGCTGCCCAGTATGCTCAGGAGTGGGGCGCATTTCGATTCCGATTCTGCGACACCGTCGGCATCCTTGACCCATTCACCACCCACGAACGGGTAAAAGCCCTGGTGGAAGCCCTAGACATTCCGGTAGAAATGCACACCCACAACGACCTGGGTCTGGCCACCGCCAACGCCCTGGCGGGGGTACGGGCTGGCGCGACCTCTGTGAACACTACCGTCAACGGGCTAGGGGAACGGGCCGGAAACGCTGCCCTCGAAGAGGTGGTGATGGCCCTGAAACACCTCTATAATCTTAAAACTGGCATCCAAACCCAATCCTTCCTGGAACTCTCCCGCTTTGTGGCCAAAACCGTCCACTGCGACGTTCCCCCTTGGAAGGCCATTGTCGGTGACAATACCTTTGCCCACGAGTCCGGCATCCACGCCCACGGCGTGCTGCAAAACTCCCGCACCTACGAACCCTTCGACCCCCGCGAAGTCGGCCGCCAGCGGCGGTTAGTCGTGGGTAAGCACTCTGGCCGCCGCCTAATCGAGCAGGTTCTCGCCACCCAAGGTATTCACCTCGACGGCGATCGCACTCAGTCCATCTTGAATGACGTTCGAGATCGCGCCGTCTCCCTAAAACGGAGCCTCACTGTCGATGAACTGCTCAGCATCGCCGCAGACCGAGCGTGCATGATGGCATGACAAGGGAGCTTGGATATCTTACTTCATCTCATCTTACCCGCTCTTTATCCACTCCTATCTTCCTACCCACTCATGAAAGTCATGCTCCGCACCAACGCCGCAGGCAAGCTCCTGGTCTACGTAGCCAAAAAAGACCTTGAGGAAGAAGTAATCTCCCAAACCCAGCAAGAGGATACTCAAATCTTTACCCTTTCCAATGGCTGGGAATTGGCGATCGCCGGACTCAGCGACCCCATCCAAACCCCCCAAACCGTCGAAGCCCGCAAACTGAACTAAGGAAACTTCTAATCCCCGGTCTGCTTAGACCGATTTACCTCACCACCTCGTACCTCATAGGCCCTATGTCCCCTTTCTCCGGTCTTTCCTGGCTCTTCAACCTCGACGGCACCTTCCTCGGTTTCGTAGGCGCAGACTCTACCACTGCCAAGGCCATTTACCTTGACGTAGAGGGCGAAGTGCTAACCATCAAACTGCCAAAGGAAGGACGAGCCATTCTGCGATCGCACCTGAAACCCGGCGACTACCTGCGCTGCCTTGGCCGCACCAAGTTCGATGGCAGCACCATCAAGCTCAAAGCCTACCACATCCTTACCTTCCCGCCTCTTCCCAACAACACTGATCGTCATTTCTCTCCACCCCTGTCAGAGGCAGATCCTCTGTGCAAACGCACAGCCGTGCGCCACCCCTCCTTATCTTCCCAGCCCACTCCCTCATCCCCTCCATCCCTCAAAATCCAGGTCTGCCGCAAATCCGGCTGCCAAAAGCGGGGCGGTCGCGAGTTGGTCGAAGCGTTACAGCAGGCAATTCGCGATCGCGACCTCCAATCCCAGGTCGAAATTCAGCACACTGGCTGCCAGAAGCGCTGTTCTGAAGCCCCTACTTTCACCATCATGCCTGGCAGGTACCGATATAGCCGGGTAAAGCTGTCGCACCTGCCTGAGATGCTCGATCGCCACTTTGCCCCCACAAAACCTACCCGACCCGACCCAATGTAATTTAATACTAAGGCTTTGTTGTGTTTTTCAATGAATTAATAAGTGAGATGAAATGGGGTCATCAATCCATAAATTTGGGGCTGAATTCTTGTTGTTGAAGTCACCGAATTTCGCGCTCAAACGTCCATTCTGAACCTCTTTTTAGCAATAAAAAAGAGATCCTTAAACCGTATCGGTCAGCATAAAAACTAATCACTGAGGTTGTTATCCCTGGGAGAGTCAACTGGTCAAGGGAAAGAACTGAGCCATGGCTTATACCGTGAAAGATGGCTGCATTGCCTGCGATCGCTGTCGGCCCCAGTGTCCTACCGGAGCCATCAAGACCCAAGCCGATAACGGCTACTGGATTGACCCTACCCTGTGCGATCGCTGCGTCGATCTGGACACGCCTCGCTGTGTGGAAGCCTGCACTATCGGCTCCCTAGCTCCCCTCCAGCCCAAAAAAGGCCGCAACAAAAGTACCCTGCTGCCCGCTGCTATTCCCAGCCTTTTCCTTAACGGCAAAACCACCCCCTTTGCCTCCTGCATGGTGGTGTGGGAGGCTTGCAATCTGCTAGCCCAGCGCCAGTCCTTGCCCTGGCAGGCCGACGACGACGGCTGCCTAACCTACCGTCGCACCATTCACCGGGGACAGGGGGAACTCCGGTTTCGCCTGGCTACAGACCCAGAAGCCCTCCAGGCCAGACCTATAGACTACACCCTGGGAATCGCATCCCTGACCCAGTTTGACCTGCGGGCCGCCTGTCTGCACCTGATCTTTGCCGCCCAGGCCACCACCTGCGATCGCCCCTGGGCAGAGTCTTTTGTACTCAACGACCAGCACATCGAGCAGTACCTGGGTCTACACCGTCGCAAAGACCTGACCAAGCTGGAACGGCTAACGCTGATTAAAACGCTGGTCTACCAAACTTGTCGGGTGCTAGTGTCCCTCGACTGGCCGCGCCAAGGTAAGGTGCAGGGCTTTAGCCTCGATGAACACCCCGTCTGGCAACTCCTCCACACCCAGTATTACTTCGAGACCGATGCTGAGGGCTGCCGCCACCTGATTGGTCTGAGTTTCACAGTGCGGGCCGGGGCCTGGGCGCAGCGCTTTCTCAACCGACAGGACTACCGCCGCCAGACAGCCTTTTACCAGTACGGCACTCTGCCCCAGTCCTTGCTCACCGAGGTGATGGGCAATTGGCAACAGCACGAAGGGGCCATGCGCCTGCTGCTGTGGCTGGTCTTTAAGCTGCGCCTGGGTAGCGACCACCGCATCACCATACGCACCCTGCTGCGGATTGCCTACGGCGAAGATCGCCTTACTGAGGCGTTGACTGTGCGCGGTGCCCATAAGCGCCTGATCAAAACCTTTGAAAACGACCTAGAGGCTCTCTACCACTACGGCCTCAGGCCCCAGTTCGACCCCGACACTTACCCGCCTGTTATCCAGCCCCTATGGGCTAGGGTGGCCGACATTCCCGACGATGCCGAGGCCGCCCTCAACTTTTGGACTGATGATGCCCACAGCGACCTCAGCCTTACCAATCGCGCCCCCCGCGACAAGGGGCAGCGACTCCTGAACGCCCGCCTGTTGGGGTTTGAGCTTTCAGAGGACTGGCGACAGAGCGTCGGCAAAGCCCGTCCCAAACGACGGCGATCGCCCAAATCCACCCCCCCGCAGCAGGCCGCTCCCCTTTCCGGCGCAGCCATCAAATCCGCCCGCCAGCGCCAAAACCTGAGCCAGCGGGCCCTAGCCGAACGCTTGGGCAAAAGCCAAAGCTGGATTCGCGACGTGGAGAATGGCCGATTTAGCCTCGGAGCAAGCGATCGCACTCGAATGCAAGAGGCTCTGGGCCTTGTTTAAGAAGGCTTGATGGCAGGGATTATTCAGGGATTATTCGACGATATCCCAGTCCCTCCGGGGGGCATCGCTTCATTCGGCAAGGCCAGGATTCCATTGATTGCGGGTGGAGCGATCGCACAACAATGCACGCCCCACCCGCAGTCATCGAAACGCCATCTTAGCGGCTGGGAACCACGGTAAGCCGATAGCTACCCTGGGCATCTTCCTGCATCGAACTCACCATCACCACGTAGGAGCCAGTGTAGGGCAGGCGGAGTTGCAGGCTGGAATCATTTTGGAGGCCCTGGTTTGCGTCAATAATTTGCCGGGTATTGGTATCTACTAGGGCCACCACCGTTCTAAATTCGCTGCTGGTTAGGGCGATCGCCACGGTCTGCCCCGCTTGTCCGCTAAATCGGTGGAAAACAGCGCGATTGCGTCTGCCGCTTGAGAGGGTGATTTCATGCTCAGCCCCCAGGGTTCCCTGCACCGCGAGGAGCGGCTGGGAGGCGATCGCCCTGGCCGTGCCCAGCCCCACTTGCAGTATCTCGAACTTCTCAAAGGAGTTGAACTGGGGCCGTAGGCTGAGCGGAGCCGCGATTGCAATCAACAGCGTAGCCAGAGAGAGTCCAATCGTGTTAAAGCGTTTCATTGCAAAAGTCCTCAATCTTCTTTAAAGTCACCAGGTTGCTTAGCCGTGGGCAAGCTTCACTGCCCGCTGAGGGCACCTATTTTCGGCAAACTGGACGTATGCAGTTGGGGGGTTAAGCGGTTGGGGATGGAACCTGCATAGGTCGGGCCGTGAGCACACTAGGTGGGCTGCGAGTGGCAGATTTTCCCCAAATCGCGCACACTTTTGGTGCAACTCTGATTAGATCGTTAGATCGCTGAAATGGGCGTTCTCAGCCATGCTTGGGCTAGCGCCTGTCATCTGCGGTCGTTTACCTTCAGCCCTGATTCTCCTGATGAACGTGTCACAGCGATATTGGACTCAAGTGCGAATCGACTCAGGCGGCGATCGCCGGGTCACTGAGATTGCCCCTGTCAAAGCCTTTTTTAAGGGGCAGTTTTCGAGTCTGGAGCCAGACGTTTCTAATGCGTTTCTCCAGCGTCACCTGTTGCAAATCTTGCAGCATAGTCCCGGATCTTCGGAGGCAGCGCTAGCAGAATGCAGCCTGCGCTGTTTCATTTCTCACCAAATCAATCTCGCCTGCGCTGGGTTGGCAAAAGATTTTGGCAGCAGGGCAGGCTTCAGTCACCAAGACTTGCTGCCGCTAGTGCTAGATGATGTCGAGTGCGATCGCGCTGGGGTTTCCAAGCCCTATGGCTTGGCCCCGCCTGCCGAAGGCTTCCAGCCCTTTGCCAGCCGAGTGTTGCAGAGCTTTGACCCTGACAAGGCCGAGCTAAGCACCTGGACAAAGCGCCGAGTGACCTCCCATCCAGATCTGTCCCGATTTTTGGAAAGCTGCGGCGTGCGGCTGATTAGCGACTGGGCGCTGCTGAATGACGGTAAGCTCACGCCTGCTCGACTGGCAGCGCTGCTGAGCGGCGTTTATAACGTACCCACTACCGCTAGCTCGGTGCAGGCAGGTTGCCAGCTCCTCGAAGCGTTTCATGCGGTCTATCGGCGCGATCGCCGCCTGCGGCAACCCGGCACCTCTCGCAGCCGCTGTGGGCCACCGAGCGCAGAGCAACTGAGCGAAATGATCACCTGGCTGCAAACCCAACAGGCTCGGCCCTACACGCCCGAAGCACTGCTAAAGGCGCTGAAGGCCCTGGCACAAACAGTGCGGCAGGCCCACGCCCCGCAGATGGTGTCCTTTGACCAATCAGAAATGCCCGACCAGCTTGACTACCAAATCAGCATGGGCCGCGGCGCTGGCGGCGAGGTTGGCGGTGATCTTGGCGGCGATTTAGACGATGATCCAGAAAACCCGCCCATGCAGCAGTTCTTGCAGCGTTATCGCCAAGCATTTCAACACTGCCTAGAATCTTCCATCGCCCAGAGCGTCAGCAGTCACCTGGCGCACCACCGCAAAAAACGGAAGCCGACCACTGCTGAGTTTCTGCGGGGTCTGTGCCTAACCTATTGCCAGCAGTGGCCGATGGCCAAGATTGCGCCCCAAGTAGGACTGAGCAAGCAATATCAGGTGTCGCGCCTGCTCGATTTGGACGGACTGCGGGCGGCGGTGCGCCATCACATGCTGCAAGGATTGGGCGATCGCCTGCGAGAGTGGGCGCTGTCCAAGACTGACCCGATTGAGCGTGTGCAAGAACTGGATCGCAAGCTGGATGAACTGCTGGGTGCAGAAGTCGATAAAGTGCTGGACGCGGATCGGGCATCGAGCTTTAGCGGTCAATCCAAGCACGATGCCAATGAGATGCCAGAACATCCCTGCATACCCCAAGCGCCGCTCAAGCAGGTGTTTGCCGATCGGCTCTGCCATTATCTGCACACGCTATCCCTCTAGGCAAATCCGCGATGCCTGGCTCATCCATCGTCAGTTGCATCCTCAGTTTCAGGTTTGGCGCATCGAGCGCGACTCTCAACTTATTCTTACTCTGAACTCACCATGACCTACTACATCATTGATTCTGATTCAGACCTGTTGGGGCACTTCCTCAAACCCGACGCACTGATCCTCACGCCAGAACACATCGACTGGGCGATCGCCCTCAGCCATGTCCTCAGTCCGTCCCTGCCCACCGAAGCGCAGCAGTGGCAAACCTACTTGGACGCGCTGGCGCTCGTTGGCTTTGCCCAATGGATTGAGAAACACGCACCAGAACTAGACCTGCGGAATGACTGGCTGTCTGGATTTGAACCCAGGGAGATCGATAGTATTCCTATCAGGAGGCTAGAAGGTGTTCCTGCAAGTGAGCAAATAGACTCGCTGCGATGGGTTCGAGTTGGTGATTTTCGGCTGTATCTAACGGTCACTGAAGTATTTCAAGACGGGGCGATCGCCCTGCCGCAGCGCATCCTAGACTCATCCAATTCATCAGACAATCTCCCTCATTTTTTCGTGCTTATGGAAGTTCTAGAAGACATCGATCAAGTTCGGGTCTATGGTCATTTGCGACAAGATCAATTGATTCAACATCAGCAAACCGCGGCGCTAGCTCTGGACGACGACCATCACTACAGCGTCCCCTTGGCCTGGTTTGACCCGCAGCCAGAGTCATTGCTGCTATTGTTGCGGTGTGTGGAACCAGAGGCGATAGCACTCCGCACCGCCCAGCGCGTCGCACCACCTGCCGCGCCCTACATTACTTCTCCTTTGCAAGGGCTGACGCAGCGGGCCATCAACGTTGGGCGGTGGCTGAATCATCAGTTAGACGAATTGGCGCAGGAGCTATCTTGGGTGCTATTGCCGCCGCCTGCACTCAGTCCGGGGCTGCGGAGTAGCTCCTTGCCCGCCTCTCCTGTGGAGCCGTTCGACGCACTGCTAACTGAATTTATCCAGCGCAGCGATTTGCAACTGCCCGCCGATGCGCGGGGGGCCTACCGCAATTTTGAGTGGGAGGGACTGCCGCTGCGGCTTTACGTCGTTACCTGGGAAACGGTGATGGACGGGGAACCCACCTGGGGTTTGCTGCTGTTTTTGGGAGCGCAACCCAACGCATCGCTGCCGTTGGGCATTCAGCTAGAGATTCACGATGATGTGCTAGTGCTGGAGCAAACCGCCATCACAGATGCCGCTCAGGACTATCTCTATGCCTGTGTGTTGGGTAATTTGAATGAGCAGTTTTGGGCAACGATTCGGCTAACCAATGGGGCATCTACAACGCTGCCACCCTTTCGCTTTGTGCAGGAGTGAGGGCGTTGAACAGATCGTTGAACAGAACATCGCCAGCGCCGATTCATCTCCGTGTGCAGCAGGTCGGGTCGTCCTGTTGGTTTGAGGTGTCCTGGGGGCAGGGACAGCGCACCTCGCGCACCCTAGAGTTTCCGGCAGAATTGGGGCAGCTATTGACTCGCTGGCAAACGCAGTATCTCCACTTCTACCGGAGTGTTCATCTGCCGCTGACCAAGACTTCAGAAGAAATGCAGCCCAAGTCTGCGGAGCCTGAATCGTCCAACTTATCTGACTGGTCCGGTGGGTCTAACTCTGACTCATTCTCTGATTCACTGCGCGGCAGGAGTGGCGGCAGTGGCAACTTGTCTGCACCGCCCATCGACTGGCGGGGTGAGCTGGCCAACCGTGAAGCGCAACTGCTGCACGAGTTTAACCGCTGGCTGCGGCGGGAGGAACTGTACGACATTCGGGCGGCGATCGCCCAAGCGGCTCAGTCCGCAGCTTCCCCAAATTAGTCTCCAATAAACCTGTATCTGACCTGCGACCCCACCGATTTGGCTCGGTTTCCCTGGGAAGCTTGGGAACTAGGCACTGAGTTTGCCGGGCCGCCGCTGCGGATTGTGCGAGTTGCCGCTAATCTACGCCGTCCCACCAGTCCCCCAAAGCTGCGCCGCCGCGCCCGCATTCTGGTCATCGTGGGGCATGACGAACGGCTGGATTTGCAGACGGATGAGCGACTGCTGCGATCGCACTAACGAAGCGCCGCTGGCCGGAGGCGAGCTGGGCATTGCGCCCAAGACGTTTATGACCATTAGCGCGATCGCACCACAGTTGGCGATCGCCATCGATCGGGGACTCCAGTTTGCCCTGTTCAACTCGTGCAAGGGGTTGGACATTGCCAATTCGCTGCTAGACCTGGGGTTTAGCCAAGTCGCCGTGATGCGCGAACCGATTCATAACCGCGTCGCCCAGGCATTCCTAATACAATTCCTGCAAGGACTCACCCAGCGGCTCGATGTGCATCAGTCCCTCGTGCAGGCAACACACACCCTGCGAGCCGAGCAGAATATCACCTACCCGTCGGCCCATCTGGTGCCCTCTTTTTTCTGCCATCCCGCGACGCAGCCCTACACCCTGCCTGCACCGCCGCGCCTCCGGCCAAAGCTACATGAGTTCATGGCTGTGGCAGGGTTGATCGGGCTAAGTCTATTCCCATCCATGCAGGACTGGCTGCTAGGGCAACGGCTGCTCGTGCAGGCCCAGTACCGCAATATCACACGGCAAGTTGCCACCGGAGCGCCGCCCGTGCTGATGGTGCAGATTGATCCTGAATCTGTGCGGCGGGCAGGTTTGCAGACTCCCTGGCCGATGGATCGGGCTTATCTGGCTCAGTTGGTAGAACGCCTGTCGGCCCTCGAAGCGAAGGTTATCGGCATTGATTACTTACTCGATCAGCCGCAGCCAGTCCAAGATACCCAGCTTACGGCGGCATTGCAGACAGCCCAGCGTCAATACGGTACGCGGTTTGTGCTGAGCAGTAGCTACGATACCCAAGCAAACCACTGGCTTCGCCCGATGGCAATGTTCCTGCATCCCAACTGGGCGCTGGCGGGCGATGCCGACCTCTATGGAGAGCCGAACGCGCAGGTCTACCATGCTCCCCTTGAGCTATCGGGTGAACTGGGCGCAGTGCCGCCATTTTCCTATCAGGTGGCGCGGCTGGCGCAGGCGCAGTGGTATCCCAAACGGCCACCACCGACCTCGATTCGCCCCGGCTTGCTGACCCGTCTGGGCTACGACGTGCAGCAGATGTGGCTCCATCCGATCGTGGATTTTTCGCTGCCGCCCGACCGGATGTTTCAGAAAGTTCCAGCTTGGCAAGTGTTCGACCCAACCCACCCGATGTGCTAAAGCGCGTGTTTGAATCGGCGGTGATGATCGTGCCCGGTGGCTATGACGAAGCGGGCCTGGAGCCGGGGCAAGATAACCTGGCCCTGCCGCAGGCGCTGCGCTATTGGCGACATCAGCAAAATCCGCCTGATTTGCGAGACACTCTGCCTGCTGGGGAGATGCACGCTTATCTGTTCCAGCATTTCCTCACTGGACGCTTTGCCACGCCCATTCCCGATGCCTGGATGATTCTGACAGCGGCGATCGCCACTAAGCTGACCCTCGGTTTGCTAGGGCCACCATTGCCCAACCGCCGCCGGGGACTGCTGGCCTTGACGGGCGGCACCGCGCTCTATGCCCTGGCCAGCCTGCAACTGTTCGTATCTGCCTGGGCGATCGCCCTGCCGATTGTGCTGCCTGCCGTCACCGTATGGATCTACGCCATACCCTGGCTCTGGTCATCGCGCCGTCGTTAGCACGGCTCATCAGCCCAGGTTTGAATACATTTGAATACAATGGGGCTGTGAATCACTCCACTCGAGTCTTCCTCCATGAGCTTCCCCACTGGCCATGCCGTTCCCCAAACTGAGCCACCTCGCCCGCCCTGCGAGACGCTGCCCACCATGTATGATTTGCCCAGCGAAGTGATTGGGGAACCCGGCTTGCCCGACGAATTTCACGACCTCCAGCCCCAGTTGTTGAGCCGCACCCTATCTTTGGCCGACTATCCCCGCGACCAGTGGTTTGCCGGTGCTGACCTCAACCTGTACTACGATGTCCATCATCCCCTCTGGTACAAGCGCCCAGACTGGTTTTTGGCCGTGGGGGTTCCTCGCCTCTATGCTGGACAAGACTTTCGCCGCAGTTACGTCACCTGGCAAGAAGGGCGGAATCCCCATGTGGCGATTGAATTGCTGTCGCCCGGAACCGAGCCAGAAGATTTGGGGCGCTTTTATCGGGCTGAAGATGCGATTGAAGCAGGTGTAGAAGCGGCAACGTCGCCGTCTTCCCAGCCCTATCGGGACACCTCACCGCCGACCAAGTTTCAGGTCTACGAGCAATATCTCCGGGTGCCCCATTATCTGACCTATAGCCGCCAAACCCTTCAACTCCGCTATTTTCAATGGGCAGGCGGTCGCTACCGGGAGCAGCCCCTCAATCCGACCCCTCCGCAGGTCTGGCTGGAGGATTTGCAGATTGGCTTGGGGCTATGGGAGGGGTCCTTCGAGGGAATCTCAAGCTGCTGGCTGCGGTGGTGTGATGCAGACAGTGGTTGGTACTTGACGGATACCGAACGAGAGCAGCAGGAAAAAGAGCAGGTGCAGGCTCAACTGCTGCAAGCGGCCCGAAATCTTTTGGCGACTGGTATGCCCCCTGCCCAAGTGGCAGAGTTGCTGGGCCTTTCGGCTGAACAAGTGAATCAGCTTTGGGTTTAAAGCTCAATACAGTCCCACTGCTTGGTGAACTGAGCGAGCAAGCCGTGATTGCTTATGCTGGACGTTGAGCCAGAAATTTGAGCTAGAAATTTTGTCTGAAGCAATCAGAAAAAACGAGGGGCGATCGCAAATTGCTAACCAAGAGCAAGCCAAGTCGATGATGGAGTGTAGCGGGCAATTCCAGTAAATGCCGGCTATAAATTATGCAGGTTATGCCGGGAAATATGAGCGGGGAAATATCTCTAGTTCCAGGAGCGCTACTGTATGGCTCGGCTTGAGGATTTGGTTCGTGGCATAGCTGTGAAAGGCATTTTGCCCCATGCCTTGGTCACTGTTGTGGATGTCACCTGGCATAGCGAGGCTGTGGTTGAACTGGTTTATAGGGATGCCAGTGGCAATTTGGGCAATGAGCTATTGTGGCGCGATCGCGAGCCTGACTTAGAAATTGTTACGGCTGGGCAGCCCTGGAGTTTCGATGGTGATGGTGCTATGCTGCGGCTGGTGTCGGAAGCGCATCGGATTCGGCTGGCCCATTTGTTTGATCCGCTGCTGGCCGTCCATACGTCGCTTGTGGAACCCCTGCCTCATCAGATTACGGCAGTCTATGGGGAGATGCTACCCCAGCAGCCGCTCCGATTTTTGCTGGCAGACGACCCTGGGGCTGGCAAGACCATCATGACTGGGTTGTTGATGCGAGAGTTTCTGATTCGGGGGAACTTACACCGCTGCTTAGTGGTTTGTCCAGGAAGTTTGGCAGTACAGTGGCAGGATGAATTGTTCCAAAAGTTCCATTTGCCCTTTGAGATCCTCACAAGCGATCGCATCGAGGCTGCGCGAACCGGCAATGTTTTTACTGAAATTCCCCTCCTCATTGCCCGGCTTGATCAGCTCAGTCGCAATGATGACTTGCAGATCAAGCTCCAGCAGACCGATTGGGATCTGATTGTGGTAGACGAGGCGCACAAGCTGTCGGCTTCGTTTTTTGGGGGAGAGGTTAAAGAGACGAAACGCTACAAGCTAGGTAAAAAACTGAGCCAGATCACTCGCCATTTTTTGCTGCTGACGGCAACGCCACACAATGGCAGAGAAGAAGATTTTCAGCTTTTTATGGCGCTGCTAGATGGCGATCGCTTTGAGGGACGATTTCGTAACGGTGCTAAACCAACTGATGCATCGGACTTGATGCGGCGATTGGTGAAAGAAGACTTGCTCAAGTTTGATGGAAAGCCGCTTTTTCCAGAGCGCAAAGCCTATACGGTGACCTACAGTTTATCTGACCTGGAGCAGCAGCTTTATCACAAGGTCACGGAATATGTGCGAGAAGAGTTCAATCGGGCAGATGCACTGGAGAACAATGGGCGTAGAGGAACTGTTGGATTTGCGTTGACCATTTTGCAACGACGGCTGGCATCTTCGCCGGAGGCAATTTATCAGTCGTTGCGGCGAAGAAGGGAACGGCTGGAGCAACGATTAAAAGAAGAGAGAGGGGAACCACAGAGGCACGGAGGGCACGGAGAAGGAACTCTGTGGTCTCTGTGTCTCCGTGGTGAATTAGACGAGGAAGATTTGACGGCAGACGAGTGGGAAGTGTCTGAAGAAGAGGTGGTGGATCAGGCCACGGCAGCTCGCACGATTGCTGAACTGCAAACTGAGATTGAACGGTTAAAGGACCTCGAAAACCTAGCACTGCGGGTGCGGCGGAGTGGGCGCGATCGCAAGTGGGAGGAGTTGTCGCGGGTGATTCAGGCGATCTTTGCACCACAGAGGCACAGAGAGCACGGAGAAGAAACTCTGTGGTCTCTGTATCTCTGTGGTTCATCCCGCAAACTGGTAATCTTTACCGAACATCGAGATACCCTCAACTATTTGGCTAACCAAATTACTACCCTGCTGGGACGGACTGAGGCCGTGGTCACGATTCACGGCGGCATGGGTCGGGAGTTGCGCAAGCAGGCGGAGGAGGCGTTTAAGCAGGATGCTGCGGTGCAGGTCTTAATTGCGACGGATGCAGCGGGTGAGGGGATTAATCTGCAACGGGCGCATCTGATGGTGAACTATGACTTGCCCTGGAACCCCAACCGGCTAGAGCAGCGGTTTGGACGGATTCACCGGATTGGGCAAACGGAGGTCTGCCATCTCTGGAATTTGGTGGCGGAGCAAACCCGCGAGGGAGATGTGTATCTGACGCTGTTGCGAAAGCTGGATCTGGAAGAGAAGGCATTGGGCGGCAAAGTGTTTGATGTGTTGGGTAAGGCGATCGCTGGGAAGGAATTGCGTGAGCTGTTGATTGAGGCAATCCGCTATGGCGATCGCCCCGACGTTCGAGCCAAGCTGCATCAAGTTTTGGCCGACCGTCTAGATCAGCAACGCTTGCGTGAATTGCTCGAAGAACGGGCCTTAGCGCGAGACATCATGGATGCCTCCAAAGTGCAGCAGATTCGGGAAGAGGTGGAACGGGCCGAGGCACGGCGACTCCAACCCCACTTTATTGCGTCCTTTTTCTTGGAGGCATTGGCTCGACTAGGGGGCACAGTTCGGCCGCGGGAACCTGGACGATATGAGATTACCTACGTGCCAGCCCTGCTTCGTAGCCGCGAATGGCAGATTGGCAGAGAGCCGATTCTGCGGCGCTACGAGCGGATTTGTTTCGAGAAGGAACTGATTAACGTTCCGGGGAAGCCAACTGCTGCTTTTATTTGCCCGGGACATCCGCTGCTGGAGGTTGTCATCAAGATAACCCTTGAGCAGCATCAAGATTTGCTGAAGCGGGGGGCGATGCTGGTGGATGAGAATGATTTTGGTGAGCAGGTGCGGGTGCTAGTGTATCTAGAGCATTCGATTCAGGATGCCAGAACTGATAGCAGCGGCAAGCGGCGAGTGGTGTCAAGGCGAATGCAGTATGTGGAGATTTTGGCACCACAGAGGCACGGAAAGCACAGAGAATTGGAAGTGAGGAATGCAGGGTATGCGCCTTACCTGGATTACCGCCCCCTCACCCCCGATGAGCGCACCCTCCTAGAAACTCAAGCTCCTCTGTGTCCTCTGCGCCTCTGTGGTTCCAATCTCGAAACCCAAGCCACCACCTACGCTATTACGCACTTGGTTCCCCAACATCTCCAGGATGTCCGAGAACACAAGGAAAAACTCATTGACAAAACCATTCGGGCTGTGAAAGAGCGGCTGACTCAAGAGATTTATTACTGGGATCAGCAGGCAGAACGCTTGAAACAACAAGAGGCGGCAGGTAAGGTGAATGCCAAGATTAACTCCACCAAAGCGAGAGCGAGAGCCGATGAGCTGGAGTCTCGACTGCAAAGACGATTGACAGAATTGGAACAGGAGCGCAAGCTCTCGCCTCTGCCGCCCGTCGTCGTGGGGGGAGCATTGATCGTCCCGATTGGCTTGTTGCAGCGACTACAGGGCAAGCGGCAGTCAGCAGCAGAGTTGTTTGCCAGAGAGACGCAGCGAGTAGAGCAACTGGCGATGCAGGCAGTCATAGCAGCAGAGCGAGCGTTGGGGCACGAACCACGAGATGTGAGCCAGGAGAAGTGTGGCTACGACATTGAGTCTCGCGTGCCAGCGATCGCAGATCAGCCCAGCCGCATCCGGTTTATTGAAGTGAAAGGACGCATTGAAGGAGCAGAAACCGTCACTGTGACCAAAAACGAAATTTTGACTGCCCTCAACAAGCCAGAAACTTTTGTGCTAGCCCTAGTACAAGTGCCCAGATCAGCCGACTTCCCTGAAGGAGATGCATTTAAGGTGGCCACGTCAAAAGGGAGCTACAACGCGGGCGATAACGGTTGTATTGTACGCTATGTGAGGCACCCGTTTCAACGAGAACCAGACTTCGGAGCGAGTAGTGTGAACTATGAATGGCGGGAGTTGTGGGAAAGGGGGGAGAAACCTCTGTGATCTCTGTGTCTCTGTGGTGAATTTTGAGAGTGAACCACGGAGGCACAGAGGACACGGAGGAAGTAAATCGCTGTGACCTCTGTGTCTCTGTGGTGAATTTTGAGAGTAAACCACGGAGGAAGTAAATCGCTGTGACCTCTGTGTCTCTGTGGTGAATTTTGAGAATAAACCACGGAGGCACGGAGGACACGGAGGACAGGATAATTTTGGGTGGGTTCTGTTGATAGAGCGTTTTCGGGAGGAGGGTGGATGCCATGCTGTTGGAACTGAAGCGTTGGGTTGTGCCGCCCGGTCACCAAGTTTTGTTGCGAGATGTGTCTTGGTCAGAATTGGAGCAAATTTTGGAGGAACTGGGTGAGCATCGAGCGGTTCGCATCTCTTACAGCAGTGGTTTATTGGAACTTATGACGCCTCTGCCCGAACATGAGGATGATAAAGTCATCATCAGCGATTTCGTTAAGATTCTCTTAGAGGAGCAAGGGAGGGAGTTTCGGAACCTCGGATCGACGACGTTTAAGCATGAGCAGATGGATCAAGCTGTAGAACCTGATGAATGTTTTTATATCCAACACGAAGCAGCCATTCGGGGCAAAAAACGAATTGATTTAGGAGTTGATCCTCCCCCAGACCTAGTCATCGAGATTGATATCACAGCCCGCACTCGCCTGGGTAACTATGAAAAATTGAGAGTGCCAGAACTCTGGCGCTACGATAGCGAGGCTCTGGAAATGTATGTGTTACAGGGAGAAACCTATTCTTTATCCTCTGAGAGCTTGCAGTTTCCGGGGATGGCGTTGCAGGAGGCGATTCCTCATTACTTAGAGATGAGTAAGACGCAGGGGAGAACGGTTGCTATGCGTGCATTTCGGGATTGGGTTCAACAACAAATGAAACCTCTGTGATCTCTGTGTCTCTGTGGTGAATTCTGGAATTAGACCACGGAGGCACGGAGGGCACGGAGAAATAACTCTGTGATCTCTGTGTCTCTGTGGTGAATTCTGGAATTAGACCACGGAGGCACGGAGGGCACGGAGGAAGGAAATCTCTGTGATCTCTGTGTCTCTGTGGTGAATTCTGAGAGTGAACCACGGAGGCACGGAGGGCATGGAGATGGAGTTGGATGAAATATCGGGACAGGTGATTGGGGCAGCGATCGCCGTTCATCGAGAGTTGGGGCCCGGGTTACTGGAATCGGTGTATGAAGCGTGTTTGGTGCATGAATTGCGCCAGCGGGGGGTTCAGATTGAGCAACAAATCCCGCAACCTGTCATTTACAAAGGATTACAGTTAGAGTGTGGCTACCGTTTAGATCTCCTGGTCGAGAATCGGGTCATCGTAGAATTAAAAGCCGTTGAAACCCTCTTACCCATCCACGAAGCCCAGCTTTTGACCTACCTCAAACTCCGTCAACTCCGCCTTGGCCTCCTGATCAACTTCAACGTCCCCATCCTCAAACACGGCATCAAACGCCTCCTCAATGGCTAACCCTCCGTGCCTGCCGTGTCTCTGTGGTTATTTATTATTCAGGAGTTAAATTTATGAATGCCTATAAGCTAGCAGCAACCCTAATCGAGGACGGCACTCTCATCCTGAAAGGATTACCCTTCCATGCCGGGGATACCGTAGAAATCATTATCCTAGAGCAGTCAAAGGAACAGTCAGCATCCCCACCCCGACAAACCGAGTATCCTCTTCAGGGAAAACAACCTTATCGCTACGATGATCCGTTTGAACCTGCCGTACCTGCGGAAGATTGGGAGGTTTTGAAGTGATTGCGCTAGACACACACATCTGGATTTGGTGTGTGCAAAAAGATAGCAGGCTGAACCAGCAACACGAACAGTGGCTCCAGCAATATCGATCGGAGGGGCTAGGGGTAAGTATCTTTAGTTGCTGGGAAGTTGCGAAGCTGGTTGAGAAACAGCGATTAGTTTTGCCAGAAACGATTGATCGATGGATGGAGATGGCATTGGCCTATCCTGGAGTACGATTGCTGGGGTTGACGTTACCGATTGTGGTGAAAGCGACCCAACTGGAAGGGTTTCACAATGATCCAGCGGATCAAATCATTGTGGCAACCGCCCAAGTCCATGCCTGTCCACTGCTCACAGTTGACACCAAAATCGTCAATTATCCCCATGTTCAAATTCTGACAGAGTTTTGATACTCTCCGTGCCCTCTGTGTCTCTGTGGTTCCTACTATGCCCCATCGCAAAAAACTGATCGAAGTCGCTTTGCCCCTAGAAGCCATCAACCTCGAATCGGCCCGTGAGAAATCGATCCGCCACGGGCACCCCAGCACCCTGCATCTCTGGTGGGCACGCCGTCCCCTGGCCGCCTGTCGTGCCGTCCTATGGGCTTCGCTCGTGGATGATCCGGGTAGCTGGCCCGACAAATTCCCCAGCGAGGCAGACCAGATGCGGGAACGGCAGCGGCTATTCAATATTTTGGGACGGATTGAGACGGAAACGGATAAGAAGGGCAACACGAAGCAAGTGGTGCGGGGGTTGGTGTCGTGGGATGACGTGAATGATCCCAACTCTGGGGTGCTGGAGGCGGCTCAACGGGAGATTGCCCGGTGCTTGGCTTGGGAACGGGGTGAGGAACCGCCAACAAAACCCGATGCGGTCAGAGCCTACATTGTGAAGTATGCACCCCCTGCCTATGACCCGTTTTCGGGGGGTGGATCAATTCCGTTGGAAGCACAGCGCTTGGGGCTGGAGGCTCACGCCAGTGATTTGAACCCAGTGGCGGTGTTGATCAATAAGGCGTTGATTGAGATTCCGCCGAAGTTTAAGGATAAATCCCCGGTCAATCCTGAAGATCGCGCTAAGAAAAGTATTTCATCGTGGCGGGGGGCGCAGGGGTTGGCGGCGGATGTGCGGTTTTATGGGGCCTGGATGCGGGAGCGGGCGTTTGAGCAGATTGGGTATCTTTACCCGAAGGTGAGGATTGGGAACCACGGAGGCACGGAGGACACAGAGAAAGAAAACCTCCGTGATCTCTGTGCCTCTGTGGTGAATAGAAACCACGGAGACACGGAGGGCACAGAGGCGACGGTGATTGCGTGGCTGTGGGCGCGGACGGTGACCTGTCCGAACCCGGCCTGTGGGTGTGCGATGCCGCTGGTGCGATCGTTTCAGCTTTCGACGAAGAAGGGGAAGGAGGCTTGGGTAGAGCCGATCGTGGAGGATAGGAACCACGGAGACACTGTGGTGAATAAAAACCACGGAGACACGGAGGACACAGAGAATCTCCGTGATCTCTGTGCCTCTGTGGTGAATAAAAACCACGGAGACACTGTGGTGAATAAAAACCACGGAGACACGGAGGACACAGAGAAAGAAAACCTCCGTGATCTCTGTGCCTCTGTGGTGAATAAAAACCACGGAGACACTGTGGTGAATAAAAACCACGGAGACACGGAGGACACAGAGAATCTCCGTGATCTCTGTGCCTCTGTGGTGAATAAAAACCACGGAGACACTGTGGTGAATAAAAACCACGGAGACACGGAGGACACAGAGAAAGAAAACCTCCGTGATCTCTGTGCCTCTGTGGTGAATAAAAACCACGGAGACACTGTGGTGAATAAAAACCACGGAGACACGGAGGACACAGAGAATCTCCGTGATCTCTGTGCCTCTGTGGTTCCCAAAATCCGGTTCATCGTCAAATCAGGCCAGGGTAAAGCCCCAGAAGGCACCGTAGACCGCAAAGGGGCACGCTGCATCGCCTGCGAAACGCCCGTGCCGCTGGAGTATGTGCGCCAGGAAGGCCGCGCCGGACGCATGGGTGCCCAAATGATGGCCATTGTGGCTGAGGGTCAAAACGGACGGGTGTATCTGGCACCGACGGCGGAACAGGAAGCCATCGCCAATGCCGCCCAACCCCAATGGAAACCGGATACAGAGCTTATTTGTAAATCCGGAGTTATCAATGCTCCACTCTATGGCATGACCAAACACGCCGATCTCTTCACCCCCCGGCAATTGGTTGCCCTCACGACCTTCAGCGATCTGGTGGGGGAAGCACGGGAACGGGCAACTCAGGATGCTCTTGCCGCTGGCTTACCGGATGATGATGTGCCGTTGAATGATGGCGGTACCGGAGCAAGAGCCTATGGAGATGCGATAAGTGTTTATTTGGCGTTTGTACTGAGTAAAGTAGCAGACAGAGGCTCAACGTTGGGGCGATGGGATCCAACTCCCACACAAAGCGGAGTCATTAACACTTTTAGTCGCCAAGCACTGCCAATGACATGGGATTATGCAGAGACAAATCCGCTAGGAGACGCTTCCGGCAGTTTTATTGGGTCAATTAATTGGGTAATTAAGGTTCTTGAAAATCATACTGGTAGCGCAAAGGCACAGGTTAGCCAACACGACGCAACCACCCCCCACCCCCACCACGACACCACCCCCAAACTCATCTCCACCGATCCACCTTATTACGACAACATTGGTTACGCAGACTTATCAGATTTTTTCTATGTTTGGTTACGCCGTTCTCTTGGTGCTATCTATCCCAGTATTTTTAATACGGTTCTTGTTCCCAAAGCTCAAGAATTGGTCGCCGATCATTTTCGACATGGAGGGCATACCCAAGCGAAAGATTTTTTTGAAGCAGGGTTAGTGAAATTTTTTCATCGAGCGAATAACCTTAATCACCGCAACTATCCCGTCACGGTTTACTACGCGCTCAAACAAACGGAAAGTGATGATAGCGATCAAGTCGCATCCACGGGCTGGGAAACTATTCTCGAAGGGTTGATTCAGTCCAACTTCAGTATTGATGGCACCTGGCCACTCCGTACCGAACTCGCTAACCGGATGCACGCCCAAGCCTCCAACGCCCTCGCCTCCTCCATCGTCCTTGTCTGCCGCCCCCGCCCCACCGATGCGCCCAAAATCACCCGTCGCCAATTCCTCAGCGAACTCAAACGCGAACTGCCAGCGGCGCTTAAACTCTTGCAGCAGGGCAACATCGCCCCTGTAGACCTCGCCCAAGCTAGCATTGGCCCCGGCATGATGGTCTATTCTCGCTATGGGGCAATCTTGGAAAGCGATGGCTCCCCGATGCCCGTCCGCACTGCCCTGCAATTAATTAACCAATACCTCGACGAATACCTCACTGAACAAGAAGGCGAATTTGACAACGACACCCGCTGGGCCCTCACCTGGTTTGAGCAACACCAGTTTCACCCCGGCGACTATGGCACCGCCGAAACCCTCAGCAAAGCCCGCAATACCAGTGTGAGTGGCATGGTGGAGGCGGGCATTCTAGAAGCGAAGGCGGGCAAGGTGCGGCTGCTCAAACGCGAAGACTTGCCCCCCGGCTGGAACCCCGCCACCGATCAGCGAATGCCCCATTGGGAGATGATGCAACACCTGATTCGGGCACTGACCAACGAGGGAGAACAGGGTGCAGCGACGCTGTTGGCAACACTCTCCGCCACCCAGGGCGATGCGGTGGCCGTGTGTCGCGACCTGGCCTATCGGCTCTATAGCCTGTGCGATCGCAAGGGCTGGAGCCAAGAAGCCGTCGCCTACAATAGTCTCGTGGTTGCCTGGCCCGAAATCAGCCGCCTCGCCTCAGCCCTACAGGCGAGCGACTCCGTGCAAACGCGGCTGCTGTAGGCCTGGCCACCAGGGTGCAGCAAAGTATAAAGATACAGATAAAGATCCAGATAAAGATACAAGGAATACTAAAGACGTGGAGAGAGCCTATGAACACCCAGTTAATTGATGCCATTATCCAGGTGATTGGTTCTCTATCGCCTGAAGAACAAGCTGCGTTGGCAGAGAAACTGTTCTTTGACTGCGCCTACCCGTCTACTTCAGATATCCTCACCCTTGCTCTCAGAGGCAGTAGCCTCGATTTTCTCAACTTCGATTTTCTCAACAGTGAACCTGACCTCTACACCTTAGACGATGGAGAACCCATTCCATGTCTTTGAGTAAAGGGGACATTGTTCTGGTTCCGTTTCCCTTCACTGATCTCAGCCAAACGAAACTCCGACCTTCTGCCGTTCTTTGGGTAGATCCTCAAGGGCAAGAATCACCTTATGCTTCATCTCCTCGCAAAATCTGGAACGCATTATGTCAGATGAATTGTTACTTGAGACAAGCGACCCAGAATTTGCTCAAACCGGGCTTAAAGTGACCTCCAAAATCAGAGTGACTCGAATCGTTACCCTGGAGCGCCGTCTGCTACAGCGACGCTTAGGTCAATTGAGTGTACGCCAGATAAACTATCTGAACCAAATTTTCATCCAAGCCTTTCGTCTTGACTTGTGAGCCTTCTGTCTCTTGGTGTCCTTTGTGCCTTTGTGCTTCCTCTTCACGACAAAGACCCAAGCACACGCAGAAATCTCACGAAGAAGCCTAAAGATATCCCTCACACTATACACAAGATCAACTATGGCCATTAGCAATCACGAACGAGTAGGTCGTGCCCTGAGTCTGCTCCGGGAGGGCTTGTATCCCTTTGTGGAACGAGAGATGAAAGCCATTCATGGCGATCGCTGGCCTCTGGCGGCTTCGGCCTGTCTTCCCGAAAGCTACGGGAGATCCAAGAGTGCCCAAGACATCCTCAGGGACGACGTTTCTGCGCTGCTGATCGTCATGTGGGAAAAGTGGAATGACGTTTTTAGGCAAACGCTGGGGAAAACAGAACGCACGCTCGTGAGTGAGTTGCGCGAAACCCGTAACGAATGGGCGCACAACAGCAGCTTTTCGACCGATGATGCCTACCGCGCTCTTGATAGCGTCACTCGTCTATTGACGGCGATCGCCGCTCCTGAAGCGGCCGAAGTCGAAAAACAAAAGCAAGAACTCCTCCGCATCCGCTTTGAAGAACAGGCCCGCCGCGAAACCCGTCGCATTACAGGAGCACCGACAGAAGGCCAGCCCCAAGCAGGACTTAAGCCCTGGCGCGAAATCGTCACCCCCCACCCCGATGTGGCCTCAGGGCAGTTCCAACAAGCCGAATTTGCCGCCGACCTGTGGCAGGTATATCTCGACGAAGGCTCCGACGAATACCGCGACCCCACAGAGTTCTATCGCCGCACCTTCCTGACGGATGGGTTGCAGCAATTGCTCAAAAATGCGCTGCTACGCCTCAGCGGAAAAGGGGGCGACCCAGTGATTGAGCTACAGACCAACTTCGGTGGGGGCAAAACCCACGCCATGCTCGCCCTCTACCACCTGTGCCAAGCACTGCGAGTCAGCAACCTGCCGGGGATGGAACCCGTTTTTCAGGCGGCGGGCATCGATGCGCTTCCCCAAAATGTGAGCGTGGCCGTGTTGGTGGGCAACAAGCTCCAGCCTAGTGGCATCGCACCTTACGGGCCTGGCGCGTCCAAGCGGCCGGTCATCAAAACCCTGTGGGGGGAATTGGCCTGGCAATTAGGGGGAGCCGAAGCCTATGAAATCATTCGCTCTGCCGACGAAACCTCAACGAATCCAGGCGATGCGCTGAAGACCCTGTTCAACCAATATTCGCCCTGCTTAATTCTGATCGACGAATGGGTGTCCTATGCCCGCCAGTTGCACGAAACCAGCGACCTAGCCGGGGGCAGCTTTGATACGCAGTTTACCTTTGCCCAAACCCTGAGCGAATCGGCTAAGAATGCCAAAGACACGCTGCTGGTGGTTAGTATTCCATCGTCGGATATCGAAATTGGGGGCGATCGCGGCAAAGAAGCCCTCGATCGGCTCAAAAATGCGATTGGTCGGGTGGAGTCGCCTTGGCGGCCTGCAAGTGCCGAAGAGAGTTTTGAAATTGTGCGCCGACGCTTGTTTCAACCCATCAGCGACCCTGGCCTCTATGTACAACGAGATGCTGTGGTCAAAGCCTGCATGGACCTGTATCGCAGCCAGAGCCAAGAGTTTCCTAGCGAATGCAAAGAATCGGATTATGAACGTCGCCTAAAAGCCGCCTATCCTATCCACCCCGAACTGTTCGATCGCCTCTATGGAGACTGGTCTACCCTCGACAAATTCCAGCGCACCCGTGGCGTGCTGCGCCTGATGGCTAAGGTCATCCACTCCCTCTGGGAACGCCATGACCAGAGCCTCATCATCCTGCCGGCCCACATCCCGATGGATGATCTACAAGTGCAGTCGGAACTGACGCGCTATCTCGATGACCACTGGCAGCCCGTCATCGATAAAGATGTAGACGGGGCCAACTCCTTGCCCCTTGCCCTCGATCGCCAGTTTCCCAACCTGGGCCGCTATTCTGCCTGTCGCCGCGTAGCCCGCACCATCTATATGGGGTCTGCACCTACCCTGCGAGCAGCCAACCGAGGCATTGACGATCGCCGCATTAAGCTAGGCTGCGTGCAACCGGGTGAAACTCCAGCCGTGTTTGGCGATGCCCTCCGCTACCTCACCGACCGCGCCACCTACCTGTATGTTGATGAGAGCAAGCGCTACTGGATTTCCACCCAGCCCAATATCAATCGCACGGCGCTAGAGCGGGCAGAGCAATTGTTGGGCGATCGCGATCCGGTTTGGGCAGAAATCATCCAGCGCCTCAAAGCAGACAGAAATCGCGGCGAATTTAGCGCAGTCCACGTCGCCCCCGACTCCACCGCCGACATCCCCGACGACCCAGACCAAGGCGTGCGGTTGGTGGTGTTGCATCCTCAGCATCCCCACAGCAAAAGCAGCCCCGATAGCCCCGCCCGTCAGTGGGTCGAAGATGCCCTAGCGCATCGGGGCAGCGGCCCTCGGTATTACAAAAACACCCTCCTCTTTCTCGCTCCCGACAAGGCTAAGATTGAAACCCTAGAACGAAGCACGGCCCAATACCTTGCTTGGAACGCCATCGTACAGGAAAAAGAGTCCCTCAACCTCGACCCTGCCCAAACCAGACAAGCTGAATCGAAACTAAGCCAAGCCAAAGAAGCCGTTGCCGTCAGTTTGCGAGAAACCTATCAATGGCTCTTAGTGCCCCATCAGCCAGAGGCCCAAGGCCCAATCGAATGGAAAGAAGCTCGGCTACAGGGCCAAGACTTTCCAATTTTGCAGGCCAGCCGCAAAGCGGTCAGCGAACAAGACTTGCTGACAACCTATGCGCCCACCAATCTGCGGCTCGAGGCGTTAGACCCCTTCCTTTGGCGCGAGGCCAATCACATCGATCTGAAGCGCCTCTGGAACTATTTGACCCAATACCTATACCTGCCGCGCCTAAAAGATGCGTCTGTCTTGTTAGAAGCCGTTCGCAACGGTGTCGCCTCGACTGCTTGGGCAGATAGTTTTGCCTACGCTGAAGGATTCGACGAAACCAAGGGTAAATATCTCGGGCTGAGCATTGCCACAGGCATCACCCCCAGCATTAGCCCCCAAAGCTTACTCGTGAAGCCAGAGATTGCCCAAAAACAGTTGGATGAGGCACACCCCAAACCTGACCCAAAACCCACTGACATCCCTCCTGGGCCAGGTGTAATACACCCAACGCCCAAACCCGACCTAGAACCCACCCCAACTCCTCTCAAGAGGAGCAGGTTTTACGGAAGTGTGCAGCTTGACCCCTTACGGATCAATCGAGATACCTCAGCGATCGCCGATGAAGTCATTTGCCATCTGGCCGCTTTGAATGGAGCGCAGGTGAAAATTACGCTCGAAGTGGAAGCGACTTTTCCAGAAGGAGCCACAGATGAAGCGACCCGCACGGTTACGGAAAATTGTCGCACGCTGAAGTTTACCAGCTATGAGTTTGAAGCAGAGTAGCTCAGCACTAAGCTAGAGACACCAATCCTTCAAACCCTCACGACAGATTTTATGGAAATGGGGTAGAGGCGAAATCCGCCACAAAAGCATAGCGCCTTCTTGAGCCTTATCGATTGCCCTAGCTTGGCGATCGCCCTGCATAGGTGAAAGACCAGCGAATCTATCTAGCCCCAGGAAGACCAAACACTTCCACACCCCAAAACCCAAAACCTCCCAAAAGAACACCCCATATGCCCACGCCTTCCTCTTCCCCCTCCCCTCTTCGTTCTTCCCCCTCCCCTCTTCGTTCTTCCCTCTTCCCTCTTCGTTCTTCCCCCTTCCCTCCTCACCTTCCTACTCATCAGCTTCTCCCCGACGCTGCCCGCTCAGGCGCGGTTCTGGAGCCAGTGGTTTAGCCGCAGTGCGCCGCCGCGACCCCGATTACCCGCCACCTCCAGGGGGGATCAGGTGTGTCTGGTTGCGCCCTATGCCGATGCAACGACGGAACTGCGAGTCAGCAGCAACCGCCCAATGCTGGTGTGGCAGGGTGTGGCAGACCGGGTGGCGCTCCAGCGGGCAGGGACAAGCGACATTCTCTGGAGCCGCCCGGTGACAGAGGCAGACCAACTGATAGAGGAGGTCATTCCTGGTAGCCCCATCTACGGCATTACGCCAGATATCGCGCTGCAACCCGGCGAGTCCTACAACCTGCTGCTGTCCTTTAGGCAGTTTGCGCCCAGGTCTTTTCGGTTTCGGGTGATGGATACGGCAGAGCGCGATCGCCTCTCGACGGAGTTAGCCCAGGTAGAGCGGGCGATCGCCCAGGAAAACCTCAGCGGCAAAGCGGCGATCGCCCGTCGAGCCGATTACTACGCCAGCCAGCAGCTTTGGTCAGAATTTTGGGCAGTGGTGCGGTCAGACCCGCATCCCTCGCCAGACTGGAAAGCGCTCCAGCGCAACGTGGTGTCTGCGGTCTGCCCGCTCGTGAACACCTCCGGGCGCTTCTCCGACGGCCATGCCACCCGCACCCCCGACAACCGCCCCTACCGCGACCACAGCTTCACCCTCAGCCAGCCTCAAACCGTGGAAATTCTGGCGCAAAGCACAGACTTCGACATGCAGATCTCCCTGCTGCGATCGCCCTCCAATTCTTCTGAAACCTCATCTGAAACCTCATCTGCGGAACAGAATTGGGAATTGATTCAGGCATGGAGTCACGCTCAGAGCAGTGTGGAAGAACCGCGCCAGATACTTCACGAAATTGCGCTGTCGGAACCGGGCAACCACATCCTGCGGGTGCAGGCGGCAGATCCCCAGCAGCGCGGGGAGTATCAGCTTTGGGTAACTGCACAATGGTAAGAGCGGTGGAGCGATCTCAGGCAAGCGTAGGGTTCATCAACATCGGGGTCGGCTGTTGAGACAAAATACCCATTAGCAGGCGAACCACCTGCTCCAGTTCTTCGGGGATGCGGTAGAGGGTGGGGTCTTCTGTGAGGTGTTGGGTAGCCCGGTCGAAGGTGCCAAACTGCCAGATTTGACCCGTGGTGACTGCGCCGTAGAGGAGGGGCGTATCACGGTCGATCCACTGGCTCAGCGCCACCAGCTCTGCACCAAGCTGCGTGAAGCCTGTGTAGAGGTTTTCGCGCTTGGCTTCGATGATCAGCAGGTTGCTAGCCTGAAAGTAGTAGTCCAGTGTGCCGCGCAGCCAGCCACTCACCGCCAGCGGATATTCCACCCGTACCTTTTGCCCCGTTTGGCGGCAGACATGGGCAATGATGGGCGCAATTAGAAACTCGCGCCGCGCCTGTTCGCTGCTAATGGTCGTGAATTGGAAGGCATCATTGAGTTGATCGTCCAACGCTTGCAATTGCAACGCCCCCATATAGTAGGGCAACTCCACCCGCTGCCTGGATAGGGTGCAGCCCAGGTCAGCTAAGATATCGTCGCGCTCGTAGGGCAACTCGGCATACTGCGTAAAGGTGTAGGTTTCGTTGGGCTTGAGGATTTTGGGCGGGCGGGGCATAGCGCAGACGCAAATCACTCAGATGCAGCCATTTTAGCCAATCGGGGAGAGCGATGCAGTCTCAACGCTGTCTCTAGAGTGCTGCTGAGTAACGCAGTCGAGCATTGCCCAGGCGTTTATCAATGCCGGAGCCAATACAGTGATTGCGTCGCTGTGGCAGGTGAATGACGGCGCAACCAGCGAACTCATGCAGGAGTTCTACGAGACGCTGGCGCAGGGCACAGAACAGGAACCGATGGCGATCGCCCAGGCCATGCAGCAAGCCCAACTGCAAATGCTCCACGGCGGCACTACCCACCATGCCTCTGGTAGTTCCAGCACTGCGCCAATCGTGCCCCTAGAAGGCATCAGCGTAGACACCCGCTTCGCCCATTCCTACTACTGGTCAGCATTCGTAATCATCGGCAACGGACTGTAAAGATTCTAGATCTTCGTTCTTCCTTCTTCCCTCTTCCTTCTTCCTTCTTCCCTCTTCCCTCTTCCCTCTTCCCTCTGCATACCTCCTGATCTTGCGGAACTAGGTAGGCGTGAAGGGCGATCGCACCAGCCCCGATCCCCCTAAATCCCCCTTATTAAGGCTTCCGAGCCAGTTAGTTCTAACTATCGACAAACTACATCATGAAAACTGCTTCCCGCCCCCTGCTTGCCCTCGCCAGCCTCGCCTGCACCCTGCTGGCGGCAACCATCCTCTCGGCCCGCGCCCAAACGGTCGCCCCTGAGCCAGTCCAAACCGCGCAAGCCCAGACCGAGCGCACCTCAAACAATCGCAACTTGGCTCAAAAGGTGGCTGATTTTGGCCTAGTGCCCAACCCCCAGCCCTTGATTCCGCAGGGATTGCGCCGGTCTGCGAACCCCAGTGAAGATAGTCGAGGGATCATGGGTCGAGACGATCGCCGTCTCATGACCAGTCGGGCCTATCCCTGGTCGGCCATTGGTCGGCTGCAAAGCCCCGTTGGTCAGAACCAGGTATCCATCTGCACAGGCAGTCTAGTGGCACCAGACGTGGTGCTGACGAATGCCCATTGCGTTGTAGATGAGCGCACCAACCAGGTGAAGCAAAACATCACCTTTGCCCCCAACCTGATCAACGGAGCAGTGGTTCGCCCTGAGGATGTGGCGCAGGTGGTGGACGTGATCTATGGCACGGATTTCCGCGACAGCAACGCCGCACCCCACCCAAACGACTGGGCCTTTGCCAAGCTCGATCGCCCGATTGGAACCATCTACGGCACCCTCGCCTGGACTTCGCTGCCGCTGAGCCAGCTTGTGAATAGACCCTACAGCGGACAACTGACCCTGGCAGGCTATTCGGGTGACTTTCCTGCGGATAATCCTGGCCGCACTGCGGGGGTGCATGTAGGATGCAGCATCCTGGGCGAGGTGGAAGGCAACATCATTCACGACTGCGACACCACGGGCGGTGCATCGGGCAGCCCCATCTTGGCTCAGGTTAACGGCCAGTTTCGCATTGTGGCGCTGCATTCTGGCGGCCGCACTCGCACCTATGAAGATGGCCCCGGTCAGCGTGTCCGTGAGGGCGTGGTGAACTACGGGGTCAAAATCGACCCGATTGTGGCCTTTATCCGCCAGTTTGCACGATAGCTCAGGCGGGTTGGGGGGCGATCGCCCGACTGCATTTTGGAGTTTAGATGGGCGATTTTGGATGATTGAGGATGATTGAGATAGACGATTTTTCGAGGGCGATCGCCACTTTTTCCGCACTGATTGAAATCTCAGGCCAGCCAAGATGAACAACTCACCTCTCACTCACAAACTCTCAAGACGATCGCTCCTGCTGGGTAGCGCGGCCCTGGGCGCGGCCTACGGCGTGTCTCGCAGGGCGATCGCCCAACCCGCCGCCGCAGTAGACACCCAGCGGCGATCGCTCCAGGGCGTTGCCTTTCACCTGACCACCGTAGACCTGTCGCAGCCAGAAACCCTGGTCACCCTTGGGCTGGCCAACGACGCGCCCCAGGCCAACACGCCCCAGCGCTCCTATGGCGACGAGCCGTTCCCGCAAATCGTCCGGCGAATGCAGGCGGCTGTGGTGGCAAATGGCACATTTTTCAATACCGCTGCGCCTCATCGGGATGTAATGGGAAATATGGTAGGAGCAGGGCGATTGCTGCGCTATTTTGCCTGGGAAACGCGGGGCACGACCCTCAGCCTGCGCCAAAACCAGCGGCCAGAGATGCTCACGCCCAATCTGGAAAACCGGCCGCGGGCGTGGGGCGAATACTGGTTTTCCCTCACCTGTGGGCCCCGGCTGGTGACGGATGGGCAGGTATCGGTGACGGCGGAGCGGGTGCGGGCCGAAGGCTTTACCACCGCCCATCTGGTCAATCCCCAGACGGCCGCTGGGCGGTCTGCCATTGGGTTTTCCCAAGACAGTCGGACACTGCTGATGGTGGCGTGTATCGATGCAGTCTCCCTGCGTCGCGCTGCCGAAATCCTGCGAGAGTTGGGCGCATACCAGGCGATGAACCTAGACGGTGGAGCGTCTGTGGCGCTGGCAGCGCGGGGCACAATTGTCTATCCTGCCGGACGCAACCTGACGAATGTGATCGCGGTCTACGATGCCCGCACCCCTGCTCCCCCGGCGCTCCAAACCGCCTGGACTCAGTTTCAGCAGGGACACCTCCGCCCCCAAGTCCCCTAAAGTCCGGCCAAGCTTATGCCTCTCTAAATTTACGCAAAAAATCGCAAAAAATATTTACGCAAAAATTTACGCAAAAAATTTACGCAAAAAATTTACGCAAATTTCCGCCGAGCTGACCCCTCAATCTTCAAAGCGGGATACTGGCAACACGAATCCAGGCAGCACGTCTTCGCCAGAGAGTTCTGTGGGCAATTCGCGCACCTCCTTGGGCTGCCCCTGGCGGTAAATCTCCACCTGTTGTTCCTGGGGGTTCAGCATCCAGCCCAATCGAACCCCAGCATCCATGTATTCCTGCATCTTTGCCTGCAACAGTTCCAGGTCATCAGTGGGAGAGCGCAGTTCAATCACAAAGTCAGGGGCGATGGGGGGAAATTTCCGCCGCTGTTCTGGGGTCAGCGCCTGCCAGCGGGATAGCTCCACCCATGCGGCATCTGGAGAGCGAAAGCTGGATGCGCTGGCTTCGCCCCCACCGCCAATCGGCAGCTTAAACAAGGTAGAGGAACTGAAGGTTTTGCCCATTTTGGTTTGTCGATTCCACAGGGTCAAATCTGCTCCCAATTCCATCTCATAGCTGCCGCCCTCTCCCCCCACAGGAGTCATAACAATCAAAGCTCCTTTGGCACTTCGTTCAATAGCCAGGTCGGGGTTACTGCGGCAAAGCTGATAAAACTGCTCATCGGTAAGATGAACCTCGGTCGTCTCCAGCACCAGGGGCAACGTCAGTGAAACCATAGGGTCGTCTCGATTGAATCCCTACTTAGATCCTGGGTTTCATTATGTCATTGGTGAGGAGGTCATGGGTGTCGAGGGCGATCGCGCTTGCATCCAGGCGATCGCCTCTCGCATCAGGATCGGGTCGCCCGACGCTAGGTAAGTCTGCATCCGGGCAGCAAAGGCGGCTTGCTGGGCAGACCGACGGGCCTCGTCAACCCGAACAGCCACGTCATGCAGATGGGCGGGCTGCTGGCGTGCCCGAGTGGCAATCGCCGCTCAAGAATCCCAAATGCTGCTCGAAGTTCCGCAGCGTTCGACGGTTTCAGTGGGCGATCGCCGCTCTCGCATTGCCTGGAACGAGTATTGTGCAATAGGAGAGGAAATTCTAAGTAGGTAGACATTAATAAACATAAAACCCAAAGACCCTGCGCCGCCCGCTCAGCGGGCGGCGCAGGGTTCAGGATCTGTTTTTTAATCTGGTCTATCTACTTAAATGGCTGAAAAGCAAGCAGAAAAGCGAGTCAGTCGCTTCAAAACCCTGATGGCGGTCATTGGCAATCCTTCAGAGAAAGAGATGGAATCGCCAGCATCAGACGTGCCACCCGACATCCCCTCAGATCCATCCGCAGACTCGTCTACCCCCCGTTGCCTACCTTGGCTCGTTTGGATGAAGGGATATTGGAGCAGCCTGATAGGCCATCTCACCTGTTGAACAGGGAGTCGAATGGGGACAGAGTTCAACTCCCTGCTCAGCCATTACAGCCCGCGCCCACGGTTTCTGAAGCCGAACCCCAAGTCTCCCCAGCCTGACTGCCTGACACAAGTGGGCAAAAGGCTTGAAATCTCGTGAAGGTGGGTAGGAAAGGGTGAGCTGACATGAGACGCTGAAATTTGCATATCTCCAGAGTCCTGAACGATATCATCTCAAAATCGGTCTCCGCTGGCTCAAGGGGGCGGTCAACCAAGGGCGGCCACTATCACCGATTGCCCTCTTTAGCGTTGACCCTGAACCCTGTTTTGCTTCTAAACAAGCTGAGGCCCAGTATTATGACCTTATCTGGTTCTCTAGAATCCAATCCATGCGCTGCTAGTATCCCCCTGGGAGGCTGCCTAAAGATGTGTCAGGCGGTCAGTCCGACGTCTCTACAAATTCTCTGTCAATATATGGATGATGTTTTAATTATCGACGATATGCCGGATAACCTGCGGGTGCTGTCGGCAATCCTGACAAAACAAGGATACAAAGTCCGCAAGGCGCTGAGTGGACAAAGCGCGATCGCCTCTATTCAAGCCAGCCTGCCTAGCATCATTTTGCTGGATGTGCGAATGCCAGAGATGGATGGCTATGCCGTTTGCCAGATCCTAAAAGACAATCCAAGAACTAGCCATATCCCAGTGATTTTTATTAGCGCACTGAGTGATGTCATGGATAAGGTAAAAGCGTTTGATGCAGGCGGTGTAGACTACATTACAAAACCCTTTCAAGAAGCAGAGGTAATAGCTCGCGTTGAAACGCAGATGCGCCTACAAAAACTCCAGCATCAGCTTATTCAGTGCAATGAGGAGTTGCTGCATTCCAACCGGGAGCTAGAGCAGTTTGCCTATGCGGTTTCTCACGATTTGCAGCAACCCCTGCAAACGATGATGGGCTTTGCCAAACTGCTGATGATGAAGCATGAGACTCATCTAGATAAAACGTCCGTCGAGTATCTGGCGGGAATTTTGGAATCTGGCAGGCGATCGCAGCAGTTGATCCAGGGCTTGCTGAGCTATGCCCAGTTGGGGCATCAGGAACGTGAGCTAAATACGACTGACTGTACAGTGATTTTAGACATCGTTCTGGAAAACCTGGAAACGAGCATTGCTGAAAAAAATGCCAGCATTACCTATGAGAATCTTCCAGTCGTTCAGGCAAACCAGGTGCAGCTTGTCCAGGTTTTTCAAAATTTGATTGGGAATGCCATTAAGTTTGTGACTGAAGGGCGATCGCCCCAGGTTTTGGTCACTGCAACCCAGCGCGAAACAGACTGGCTATTTGCAATACACGACAACGGCATTGGCATTGAAGCGTCCCATCTAAAGTCGATTTTTGAAATTTTTCAACGACTGCACACTGCTGAAAACTATCCCGGAACGGGGCTGGGGCTGGCTATTTGTCGAAAAATTGTAGAACTGCATCGCGGGCGAATTTGGGCCGAATCTCAGCCCGGAGTTGGTTCGGTCTTTTACTTTACGCTGCCCGTCTGATGTTGATTTTGGATTTTAGATTGGCGATTTGGCTTGGCAATTTTGGCTTGTTAATCTAGTTTTCTGAACTGACGAATTAAGAGGGTGTTTGAAAAGGTATCGTTTGTAATGTTAAGCACTCAGAGATCCCCCCTAGCCCCCCTTAAAAAGGGGGAAACCGCCTTAAAGTCCCCCTTTTTAAGGGGGATTTAGGGAGATCTTGCACGCTTTGCTACAAACAGTAGGACTTTTCAAACATCCTCTAAAAAAGCCACGCACCGTTCAATGAAAATAAGTGCATGGCTTAGGGCTGATTTGAAATTGGAGAGGTTAGCCATCTCGCGCATTCACGCGCATTCAACTAAGCTAATCTAGTCTCAACTCTTCTCGATGGCGCTCTGAATGAAGCTGCTGCAAGTCTTGTACAGATTAGCAGTCCAATTAGCATCCCAAAATCGCAAATCCAAGACCAAGAACCGATATCAACCGCCAGCTTAGATCTGGTTGCCTGACACAAGTCCCGAAAGCCCAGAAAATTCGTTGTCTTGGGATCGAAGCCCATAGCTCCTGAGTTGGAGCCGGAGGGCTTAGTCAGAGGAGCTTTTGGGCCAGCGTCCCCTACGAGAAATCAGGGGTTTCCAGAGATGTGTCAGGCAGTCAGAGCTTAGATAGCTAGCGCCGTTTTGAGCTTGGCTAGCGTTGCGGCTTCCTCAGGGCTGATCTTGTTTGCGCCAGAGCCAAACAGACCGCTGCCAGCGGCTTCGGCCACATGGGTTGCGGCGCTGTAGATAAACTGTTTGTACTCAGCAATTTCGGCAGGGGTGGCTTTGGATTCCAGTGTCGTCAGAGCGTCGTTTACCGCGGCGATCGCCATGTCTACCGCATTGTCGGGCGTTACGTCCTTAGGCGTTTCGGGCTTGAAGGTCTTCAGGGCTTCTTCAGTAAACACACCCTGGATAATCGAGTTCGTCGGGTACTTGGCGGCTGCACCCACGACTTCCTTTGCCAGAGCCGCCGCTTCGATCGCCGTAGAGACAATGCCCATGTCGGCGATCGCCACCGCCATGCCGCTCATGGTCACCGCCTTGAGAATCGCCGCACCTTCCTCAGGAGAAAACGACATATAAAAGCTCCGATAAAATTGCTTAAGAACTTCGGCATAATACCACTTCCAATTCGGTTTGGAAGTATGGCAGGCATCTGGACAAAATGCCAGGTATTCTCTGGGTTTTGCGACTCTTTTTGCGCCCCCTTCAGGTTCCTTCTGGCTCCCTTTTAGATCTATTCATGACCCAAGCGCTTGCTCTATCCGATTTTCTAGCTGCGCCCGGAGTGCTGCTCGATGTCCGCAGCCCGGCCGAGTTTGCCCAGGGACACATTCCCGGCGCAATCAGCTTTCCACTGTTTACCGACGACGAGCGGGCGCAGGTGGGAACCTGCTACAAACAGCAGGGGCGCGATGCTGCTGTGGAACTGGGTTTTGCTCTGGCAGGGCCAAAGTTTGCCGGGTTTATCACCCAGGCGCGATCGCTCGCTGGAAATGGCCCGGTGCGGCTGCACTGCTGGCGCGGCGGAATGCGGAGCGAAGCCGTGGCCTGGGTGCTGGGCATGGGGGGGCTGTCCGTGACGACGCTGGTGGGCGGCTACAAAACCTTTCGGCGGTGGGCGCTGACGGTTCCCGCATGGACGCGGCCAATCTGGATTCTGGGCGGCATGACGGGCACAGGCAAAACCGCCGTGCTGCACGCGCTGGCGGAACGCGGCGAACAAGTGCTAGATCTGGAAGCGATCGCCCACCACCGGGGCAGCAGCTTCGGCATGTTGGGCCAACCCCCCCAGCCCACCAATGAGCAGTTTGAAAACGAAATCGCTGTGCGCTGGGCGGGGTTTGACCCGACGCGGCCCGTGTGGATCGAAGCCGAAAGCAAGCGCATCGGACTCTGCCGCGTGCCGGAGCCGCTGTTTCGCCAGATGGATCGGGCGGCAGTGCTGGAGCTGGTGCGTCCCCAGGCGGAGCGGCTAGAAATTTTGGTCAGAGACTATGGCGGCTTTTCTACCGACGACTTGGTTGCCGCCACCGAGCGCATCCGCAAGCGCTTGGGCGGGCTGCGAACTCAGGAGGCGATCGCCCTCCTGCAAGCGCGGCGGCTCCCCGAAGCCTTCGACCTGCTGCTCACCTACTACGACAAAACCTACACCTACGACCTGACGCGCCGTTCCGTCCCCCGCTACCCCATTGAGGTGGCAGGGTTGTCTGCGGCCGAATGTGGCGATCGCCTCCTGGCCTTTGCTCGCGCCCTCCCCGCTACGGTTTCGGAGGACCCGCCCGCCCTTTGCGACCTTGCCCTGACTCCGGATGGTTGATTTTGGATTTTGGATTTTGGTGGGCACGCTGTCAGGGCTGGCCGATGTTTCAAAATTTGGATTGGGGATTTTGGATTTTGGTGGGCACGTTGTCCAGGTTGTCGGTTCTCTTGTAAGTTCCCCTGCAAATAAAACTGCAAATAAAATTGCCAGAAGCCCTGAAAATGCCCAACCCAAAATCCAAAATCCAAAATCTAAAATCTAAAAAATCCAAAATCGACACTGTGGAAAAGCCCTCAAACCTTCTGCTCAAGCTCAGCCGCCAGTTGTTTGATGATCCGCTGGAGCAGGGGCGCTTTGTCACTGCGCTGACGCAGCCGCAGCCGTTTCACCCCTGCATTCTCTGGTGTCGCCCGCGGCCGGAGTCCTTGCCGTTTGCGATCGCCCCCACCGTGTCCTGGCAGCCTGCTCCGGTCGATCGACTGGCGCTGGGAGAGCGGCCGGGCGCTCATCCGTGGCACGAGGCAGGGTATTTCTACTGCCTGGATTTTTCGTCGGTGTTCGCCATTTCCCCCATCGCGCTGCTGAAGGCGCAGGCGGGCAGACCGCCCCAGACCATCATCGACCTCTGCGCTTCCCCCGGCGGCAAGGGCATCTTTGCAGGCACAACGCTGCAACCTGCGCTCTTGCTGAGCAACGAAACCATCGGCAAGCGCATGGGGGCGCTGGTGTCGAACCTGCGGCGATGTTTTACCCCCGCCGAAAACACTGCGCCGCAGCGGGTGGCCGCCGTCAGCCTAGATTCGCAGGTGCTAGCAGAGGCAATGCCCCAGGCGGCGGATCTGGTCATCGTGGATGCGCCCTGCACGGGGCAATCGCTCCTAGCCAAGGGCGAAACCGCACCGGGCTGCTTCCATCCGGTTTCCATCAACAAAAACGCCAATCGGCAAAAGCGGATTTTGGCCAACGCGGCGCGGCTGGTGGCTCCCGGCGGGCATCTCGCCTACATGACCTGCGCCTATTCCCCCGCCGAAAACGAAGGCGTGATGGACTGGTTTCTGGAACGGTTTCCCCAGTTTGCGCCTGTGTCCGTGCCCCCGCTGGCGGCGCTTCAGTCGCCCCTGACGGAATTGCCCTGCTACCGCATGTTTCCCCAGGATGGGCTGGGGGCAGGCGCGTTTACGGTGCTGCTGCAAAACCAGGAGGCGGGCGCGGCGCAGGAGATTGGGGAAGCGGGTTGGGCGGAATTTTGGGGGCAATTGCGCCAGCGTTGCGGAGCAATATCGCGCCCCGTCTGGATTCGAGACAGGCCTGACCATTCGCCGCTGAGTTAGCGCAAACGCAGACGCAGGAGTCGCTGTTAAGTCGCTGTTAAGTCGCCGTTAAGTCGCCGTGAAATGACGCTCCGCTGCCATGCGATGATCTGAGCCGTGGCGATTTCTGTGACTATTCCACGGTCACCGACTTGGCCAAGTTGCGCGGTTGGTCTACGTCCAGCCCCCGGCGGGCGGCAATGTGATAGGCGAGAAATTGCAGTGGAATCACCGTCAGCAGCGGCGACAGCAGTTCATCCACTTCTGGTACAGGCAGCAGGTCGTTAAACACTTCGGCGGCGTGCGGATCGCTGGGCGGCATCACGCCGATCAGTCGGGCATCGCGGGCCTTGGCTTCCTGCGCGTTAGACAGCACTTTTTCGTAAACGCTTCCAGGCATGGCGATCGCCACCACGGGCACTTTTTCATCCAGCAGGGCGATCGGGCCGTGCTTCATCTCCCCAGCCGGATAGCCCTCTGCATGGATGTAGCTGATCTCCTTCAGCTTCAACGCTCCCTCTAGGGCGATCGGGAAATTAATACCGCGCCCCAAAAAAATGAAATCTTGAGTTTCCACAAACTCATGGGCCAGTTCCTCGATCCGCTTTTCCTGGGTTTCCAGCAGCGCCTCTAGCTGGGTAGGCAGTTGCCAGAGTTGTTTCAGCAGTTCCTCTAGTCGCGTCGGGGAAACCGTCTGGCGGCGATAGGCCAGATCCAGCGACAAACAATAGAACGCCATCAGTTGGGCGATGAAGGTTTTCGTGGCGGCGACCCCAATCTCAATTCCGGCGTGGGTATCGATGACGCTATCGACCAGGCGCGTGAGGGTGCTTTGCAGGCGGTTGGTAATGCCCAGCAGGCGCGGCTGGTAGGCGGCCGACAGGCTGGCGCGACGGTCTTTTTCGCTGTGGATGGCAGAGAGTGTATCGGCCGTTTCGCCAGATTGCGTCACGCCGATCAGCAGCGTATTGGGAGTCAGCGGCGGCAAGGCATAGCGAAATTCTGAGGCGTAGTGAACCTGGCTAGGAACCTGCGCCAGTTGCTCGAGCAGGTGCTTGCCGACGAGGCTGGCGTGCCAACTGGTGCCGCAGGCGACGATGTGAATCTGCTCTAGGTCAGTATAGAGATCGTCCGGCAAGCCGAGGTTAATCGGATTCGTGCTGCTGGCGGCTGTCCATTCGCTGTTGACATAGGATTCCAAACAGGTCCGCACGACGCTGGGCTGCTCATAGATTTCCTTGAGCATGAAGTGTTTGAAGCCCTGCTTTTCGGTGGTGAGGGAGGTGCTGGTCAGGCGATGGGGGTGCTTTTTGAGGCGATCGCCCGCGAAGGTATACACCTCCACCCCCAGCGGCGACAGGGTTGCCATTTCGCCATTTTCCAGCGGCACGACGGCATGGGTATAGGGCAAAATCGCAGGCACATCCGACGCGCAGAAAAACTCGCCCTGCCCAAACCCCAGCACCAGCGGAGCCTGCTGCCGTGCCACCACAATCTCATCGGCATAATCTGCCGCCAGCACCACAATGGCAAACGCTCCCTCTAGCTGCTGCACCACGCGCCGCACGGCCTCCGTCAGCGGAGAATAGAGGCTGTCTACCTCGCCATTCTGCCGCATGGTTTGCAGGCACTCGGCAACAAGGTTGGGAATGACTTCGGTATCGGTTTCGGTGACAAACTCATAGCCACGCTGCCGCAGCTCTTCGCGCAGTTCGCGGTAGTTCTCAATGATGCCGTTTTGCACCACCGCCACCTGCCCCGTCATGTCGAAATGGGGATGGGCGTTGTGTTCTTCGGGCTTGCCGTGGGTGGCCCAGCGGGTGTGCCCAATGCCGACGAATCCTGGCAATTCTTCGCCCTCCAACTTGGACTGGAGGTTAAACAGTTTCCCCTTTGCCCGCACGCGATGCAGCTTCCCTTCCCACACGGTGGCGATGCCTGCCGAGTCATAACCCCGATATTCCAGCTTGCGGAGTCCTTCCAGAAGAATGCCGCTGGCTGTCTGCGTCCCGATATAGCCCACAATTCCGCACATGGTTTCTGGTCTCCTGGCTCGTCTGACCGTGTTTCAGGGTTGCTCATGCTCGCAATGCTCCATCTAGTTTAGGAGAAAGCGCCGTCAGGAATGCAGCCTTGGTCACGATCGCTGGATCGGCGATCGCACGACGAGCTGTCCTAAAGAGCCGTCCTACGAGCCATCGGCAATAAAAAACAGGAGGGCGATCGCCCTCCTGCTGGTGGTTGCTATGCGTATCCAAGAACGGATGGAGCGGACGCAAGGCCCCGATGCCATCTGTTTCTAGACAGGTCTTAGACAAGTCCTAAACAAGTCTTAGAAAAAATCTGATCAACCAGAATCCAGTAGATAGACCCTAGTGGAATCAGTGGAATCAAATAGAACCTAGTAGAACCTAGTACGCCAGCCCCATGCTGCGGGTGGTTTCGGCACCCAGGTAAACCCGAATGCTCAGGAAGTCGGTGGGGCAAGCCGTTTCGCAGCGCTTGCAGCCGACGCAATCTTCGGTGCGGGGCGAGGAGGCAATTTGTCCGGCTTTGCACCCGTCCCAGGGCACCATTTCCAGAACGTCTAACGGGCAGGCGCGGACGCACTGGGTGCAGCCGATGCAGGTGTCGTAAATTTTGACTGAATGCGACATGGATATAGAGGCTCCAAACGATCTAGCGACAGGGTTATATCAGAGTAATGCTGTTCGGGCTGCGGCAGGGCGATCGCAAAACGCTGAATCCCTTGACCAGACCGAACCATAACCTTTTGCAGTCGAAACTAGTTTACAGCAGCGCTTTTGCCAGATTCAGAAAACCCTCGAAAAACTTCAAACAACGTAATATCTCAGTTTCAAAATCAATCGTGCATATCAGAAACTCTCCAGTTTCAGCAAGCTTGTTTGAACACTGAAGAACCCCCCTTCAGATTGCAAAGCCTGATGGACACTGGCACGGATTATTAAATTAACCTTGCTTCCCTCCCAAAAGCAGGGGACTCACTTCATAATCTACCTGGGGTATTCCCAGAAACCGTAAATTCACTTGAAATTGAACTCTTTTGAAATTTTTGAGAGGCCTAGACTATGGGTTGGCTAAGTAGACTATTCCCCGGCAGCAAAAAGCCTGCAAACGCTTCTGTTGCTCCTGCACCGGCTCAGGCGGGCATTCCCCCTGAAAAGGTTGGTCTGGATGGCGCGTTTGATGAGAGCGGTCTGGCAAAGCGTGTGGCGCTGGCCTTCGACGAAGATCCTCAACTGGACGATCTGGAGCGCCTGTGGGTAGCGCAGTTGGGCAGCAAGGTGGTGCTGAAGGGTGAAGTGCCCAACCAGGATTACTTGAGCCGTGCGGTGTCCATCGCTCGCGGCGTGAATGGAGCAACGGACGTGGACACCAGCCAGGTCAAAGTTGGCTAGGCAGGCGGTCTGCTGACTGCATTAGCACTGCATTAGCACGGCACGAGCTGCGATCGCCCTCAGATCGTGACTCACAACACAATTCCGACCCGGAGACCTTGCTATATCTTAGTCAGACGTTCCTTTCGAGAGCGCAATATCCGGGTCGGGGTAGGGTTTGAGGTGGCTTTTCCATCCAGAGTCCTGCTCCGTTTTCTTGAGAGGTTGTTTGAGCCTCTGTCTTGAGGTGCAAGTTTAAGCTGTGTCAGCTCCGGGCGGAGTGCCGCTGAAGACCGTTGAAGTAAGCAGTAAGCATAGACCTTTTACGTGAATCGTTGGGCGGCACCGCTGCTCAACGATTCACGCTCTCGGATAAAGCATTCATGCAAGAGAGCTAATGTGAAGTGACATGAAGTAAGTGGAAGCAAGGATGTGCTGTGTATCTTGTGGCGCATCCTTAACTTTTTGGAGTTGATTTGCTTGAATACAATCTGCTGAAATCCTGGACGACAGCTCTGTGTTGTCGGCTCGTAGTACATCGTGTTACATTGGTATTGAGGCTTAGCCTGAGCTGTATAGAAAATTTTGTTTGGAGGATGCCAGGTATGTCTGAGTCAGTATGGAACCTCGCTACACAGCTTTCATATAGGCTCTAGAGGAACCCAAATTCCAAACGATTGGATTTTCAAACGATTGGACTTGTCCTCTGTGAGCCTCTGATGTTTCACCTCTGATGGTTTGAACCATCACTTCAACGTTCAGAATCTCAGAATCACAGAGAAATCCAATGACAACTCAATTGACACTTCCAGCCTTGGGCTGGAGCGATCGCTTTGTGCCCCACTTTTCGCCGTATCGAGCAGCGGGTTATGTGCCTGCTCGCGTGGTTCAAGAGCATCGCGGCCGCTATCAAGTTTATTGCGAAACAGGAGAATACTCGGGTGAAGTCTCCGGCAAATTTCGCCATCTGGCAACGAGTCCGCGCAGCTTTCCGGCAGTAGGCGATTGGGTGGCGCTGGCGTTCGCCTCGCCAGACGGCATCGCTTCCTCATCAGACCGTCACGCGATCATCCACGCCGTGCTGCCTCGCCAGAGCGAGTTTGTGCGGAAGGCTGCTGGCAGCAAAACTGAGGAACAGGTGATCGCGGCGAACGTAGACACCGTGTTTCTCATGACTGGGCTAGACCACGACTTTAACCTGCGGCGGGTGGAGCGCTACCTGATGTTGGCGTGGGATAGCGGCGCACGGCCTGTGATTGTGCTAAATAAAGCAGATCTGTGTCCCAACCTGGGCGATCGCCTTGCTGAGCTAGAAGAGGTGGCGTTTGGTGTGCCGATCGTGGCCATCAGCGCTCTGCATGGCGAGGGCATCGATGCGCTCGTTTCTTACTTGCAACCGGGATACACCGTGGCGCTGCTTGGCTCCTCTGGCGTGGGCAAATCTACACTGACCAATAGTTTGCTAGCCCACGCTGCCCAGGCCACGCAAGCCGTGCGCGCCGACGACAGCCGGGGACGACACACCACCACCGGGCGATCGCTCTGTCTGTTGTCCTCTGGCGCGCTCTTGCTGGATACGCCAGGAATGCGTGAATTGCAGCCCTGGGCCACCGAAGACAGCCTCAGCCAAACCTTTGAGGATGTTGAAGCGCTGGCGACTCAGTGCCGCTTTCGCGACTGTCGGCATGAGCAGGAACCGGGCTGTGCAGTGCAAGGGGCGATCGCCAGCGGAACGCTTGACCCCAAACGGCTTGCCAGCTACCAAAAGCTACAAGGCGAGCTAGCTTATCTGGAACGGCGACAAGATCAGCAAGCCCAACTCGCCGAAAAACAACGCTGGAAGCAAATTCACAAACAACTGCGAAACCATCCCAAGCTGAGACAATAGTCCTTGAATGTGAAAAGCACCGTGTGGCAGTGCAGGAGTTACTTACTCAGGGTGAACCCGCACCGCTACTACGACGCTACGGCAAACCCCACATGTGCCTTATCTCATCTTGTTTCTTTGCTGCCAGTCCAGTCCATCCTAGCCCGCCTGCACGAGCCTTGCTGCGTATACCTTTTGGTAATAATCCTGATATTCAGCCGAGAGCAGCGGTTGCCACCAAGCGGCGTTGTCCAGGTACCACTGCACCGTCTTGCGGAGGCCGGTTTCCAGCGTTTCGGCAGGCTCCCAGCCCAGTTCGGTTCTGATTTTGGTGGCGTTGATGGCATAGCGGCGGTCGTGCCCCGGACGGTCTTTCACAAAGGTAATCAGCGAACGGGGTTCGGCGGGCAGGCTAGGGGCCAGTTCCGCCATCAGGTCACAGAGTTTGTGAACCAAGTCGATATTCTTTACCTCATTGTTGCCGCCGATGTTGTAGGTTTCGCCTGGTTTAGCCTGATGAATCACCGTATCCAGCCCCCGGCAGTGGTCGCCCACATACAGCCAGTCGCGGACGTTTTGCCCATCGCCATAGACGGGCAGCGGTCGCCCCATCAGGATATTGATGCACATCAGCGGAATCAGCTTTTCGGGGAAGTGGAACGGGCCGTAGTTGTTGGAGCAATTGGTAATCAGCGTTGGCATCCCGTAAGTGTGGAAGTAGGCCCGCGCTAGGTGGTCGCTGCCTGCTTTGGAGGCGGAATAGGGGCTGTTGGGCGCGTAGGGTGTGGTTTCGCTAAAGGCGGGGTCTTCGGGGTTCAGGCTGCCATACACCTCGTCGGTGGAAACATGAAGAAATCGGAAGTGGTCGGGCTGTCCCATACCATCCCAATACTGCCGAAACGCTTCCAGCAGCGTGAACGTTCCGACGACGTTGGTTTGCACAAACGCAGCCGGGCCGAGAATCGAGCGATCGACGTGGGATTCTGCCGCCAGATGGGCCACCATGTCGATCGCCTCTTCCCGCAGCAGCGCGTCAATCAGCGGGCGATCGCAAATATTCCCCTGCACAAACCGGAAGTTGGGATTTGCCTCCAGGGGTTCCAGCGTTTTGCGGTTGCCTGCGTAGGTGAGTGCGTCCAACACAACGAGGCGATCGCCCGGATACTGCTCAGCCCAGTGATAGACCAAGTTTGACGCGATAAAGCCAGCGCCGCCAGTGATTAAGATGCGGCGGGGGGTGCGGAGGGTGGAGGTCATAGGAGGGGTAAGAGATGAATTAGGTTGGGGAGTTCTTGGGATGCTTTGGGATGCCTAAGGTAAGCAGAGGTGAGATGGGATGAATCCCTTCCCTCAAGAGGAAACTACGCGATTCCCTACGCCAGGTCGATCTGGCAATCGTCGCCAATCATAAACCGCAGGGCTTTGGGCCGCTGGGGCGCAACGCGCAGGTTCGCCCGCTGACCAATGACGCTATCCACAATGCGCTGGTGAATGCCCACGATTTTTGCCTGTTGCAGGACAACACTGTGTTCCAGATCGGTCTCAACCAGCGTCACGCCATCGGCAATGCTGCTGTAGGGCCCGATGAAACAGTTTTCGATGTGGCAATGCCTGCCAATGGACACAGGGCCGCGAATGGTAGAGTTCACAATCTTGGCCCCTTCGCCGATTTCCACACGACCAGAAATTTGACTGCGCTCATCCACATCGCCGCGAATGCTGGACTGCAAGTAGTTGTCCAGAATCAGCCGATTGGCTTCTAGCAGGTCGTCTTTTTTCCCAGTGTCGAGCCACCAGCCCCGGAGCTTAAAGGCTTCGACTTTGTGATTCAAATCGATGAGCTTTTGGATAGCATCGGTAATTTCCAACTCACCACGGGCTGAGGGCTGGATCTGGGCGATCGCCTCGTGAATCTTGGGCGAAAACAGGTAAACCCCCACCAGCGCCAGATTAGACGGAGGCACTTTGGGCTTTTCTACCAAACGCAGGATGCGCCCGGTTTTATCCACCTCGGCCACGCCAAAGGCAGTGGGATTTGGCACTTCGCACAGCAGCGTCAGCGCGTCCAGCGTGTTGGTCTTAAACTGATCCACCAGTCCGTCCAGACAGCCTTCTACCAGGTTGTCGCCCAGGTACATGACAAACGGCGCGTCGCCCAAAAATGGCTGGGCGATTTTGACCGCATGGGCCAGACCCGCAGGCTGGTCTTGCAGGATGTAGGTAATCTGGGCACCAAACTGGCTGCCGTCGCCCGTTTTTGCTTTCACCTCGTCGCCCGTTTCGGGGCTGATAATGATGCCGATTTCCGTGATGCCGCAGGCGGCGATCGCCTCCAGTCCGTACCAGAGAATCGGCTTGTTTGCCACGGGAACCAGTTGCTTTGCGCCAGTGTAGGTCAGGGGACGCAGGCGCGTGCCTTTTCCGCCAGAGAGAACGATGGCTTTCATGGGGTCACCAGAGGTTGGGGATGAGAACGGTCGCGATTTTGGATTTTTGATTTTGGATTTTGGACTTGGATTTTAGAGGACGATTGGGTAGGGACGGAGGGTTCTAGGAATGACCGGGCACAGCGGCTTGCAGGTCAGCCAGCATTCGCCGCAGGCTTTGCCGCCAGTAGGGGAGAGAGTCTCCGAGCAGGGCAGCGGTCTTTTTGCCCGACAGCACGGAATAGGCAGGGCGGGGCGCGGGCAGGGGATATTCGTCGGTGGTGATGGGGACGACGCGCTGCACGGTGAGCGGATAGCCCAGGGCTTCGGCTTCTTCAAAAATGGCAACTGCAAAGTCGTACCAGCTAATCACGCCCGTATTCGTAACGTGGTAGATGCCGCCGATGGGGGCTGCGGGCGGAGTGGTGGAGGCATTGAGGGCGCGGACGGTGAAGCCTGCGATCGCACCTGCCAAGTCTGCGGCCCAAGTGGGGCTGCCGACCTGATCCGTCACCACGCGCAGTTCTTCGCGGCTGCTGCCCACGCGCAGCATGGTTTTCACAAAGTTTCCAGCGCCATACACGCCATAAACCCAGGACGTTCGCAAAATCATGTACTGATTGAGGCGATCGCCCAGCACGTCCTGAATTCCCACCTCTCCCAAATGCTTCGATTTTGCATACGCGCCGATGGGATTGGGCGTGTCGATTTCAAGATAGGGCGTATTCTTCGTACCGTCAAATACGTAATCTGTGGAAATATGAATGAGGGATGCACCTGTTTCCTTGCAGCATTCCGCCAGGATTTTTGGAGCTATGCCGTTAATGGTATTTGCCAGTTCCGGTTCCTGTTCTGCTTTATCTACCGCAGTGTAGGCAGCCGCGTTCACAATTACGTCCGGCTGGAGTTCGTAGATCGTTTGCTTGAGCGTGTCCGGCGCGGCAAGGTTCAAGCGAGCGCGATCGCACGCAATCACGTCACCAATGGGCGCGAGCGATCGCACCAGTTCTTGCCCCACCTGCCCAGTTGCGCCCGTGAGCAAAATCCGGCTCATGCAAACACCTCCGCCTCGCAGAACGGCGTGCCCGCTTGGTCTTTGGCAGAGAGAATCGGTTCGCCCTCCAGCGGCCAGGCGATCGCCAGATCGGGGTCATTCCACAAAATGCTGCGCTCGTGCTGCGGCGCGTAATAGTCCGTCGTTTTATACAGCACTTCCGCAAAATCTGACACTACCACAAACCCGTGGGCAAATCCCGGCGGAACCCAAAGCTGCCGCTTGTTTTCAGCGCTCAGTTCGCAACTCACCCACATGCCAAAGGTGCGCGATGATTTTCGCAAATCGAGCGCCACATCGAAGATCGTGCCCACGGTAACGCGCACTAGCTTTCCCTGGGTTTGCTGAATTTGATAATGCATTCCCCGCAGCACGTTTTTAGCAGAGCGGGAATAGTTATCCTGCACAAACCGAAGCCTTAGCCCAGTTTTGTCTTGAAAAACCTGCTCGTTGTAGCTCTCAAAAAAAAAGCCGCGACTGTCCCCAAACACCTTGGGTTCCAGGATCAGCACGTCGGGAATTTCAGTCGGAACGACGTTCATTCAAGCCTCTCGCATTTCACTCAGTTGCATTCACTCAGCGCGATCGCTCGCAATCCACTTGCCCGCACCCCGCACCCCGCCATCCTTAATTTATGTATCCCTATTCATGTCGCGGAGTCATGTGCGAATTACGCCAGCGCAGCCTTAGCGCAGCCCCAGCACAGACCTAGAGTGCCCGCTGAGCTTCGATTGTTAACGAATGCAATCTAGATTCAGTAAAGGTACGGGAAAAGGCGCGGTCAGCAGGGTTCGGAAAAAGATTAAGAAAAAATTAGCAACGGGTGAAGCTTTGGTAGATGTCGGCTAGCGCACCTGGGATCGGCTTCGCAATCCGTTACATGTAGCGGCAGATGTATTTCTATGACTGAATCTCTATGGCGCGGTCTCGCAGACGGGGCGGGTTCGTTGGGCTGAGGGAGCACTCCCTGGCCGGGGTTCGAGGAGTGATGCAGCGATGGATTAGACGGGCGCTTCCTGTAGGGATTGCTTTGCGAATCGCCCTACCGCTGGCAGGCAGCCTGTCGCTGGGTGGGCTGGGCGTAGGCAGCGCTGCGGAGCCGTCAGATAGGGCCGTGGAAGCTAAGGTAAGGCGGTTTGGAACCGAGTGCCCGGTGAATCGGCCCGTTGCCCAGGAAGCTGAGGTAGCGGGGCCTTTGGCGAGCAACGCTGGGGGGCATTCAGCGCCGTTGTTCTCCAGCGTGAGCGATATGCTGAGGGCACTGCCGCTGGCGGCTCCGTTTCCACAGATTCACCCACAGGCGCGGCTGGGGCGTGTGCCTGTGCTGATGTATCACGACGTGCTGCCTCGCAAAGAGGTGTTTTTTGATGTCACCCCGGCGGAGTTTGAAGCGCACCTGCAAGCCATTCGGGACAGCGGACTGACCCCGATTCATCTGGATCAACTGGTGGCGCACCTGGCCACGGGCGCACCGCTGCCACCGAAGCCTGTGCTGCTGAGCTTTGACGATGGCTATTTGGGGCATTACGAACACGTTTACCCGCTGCTGAAGCAGTATGGCTATCCCGGCGTGTTTGCGATCTACACGGGCAAGGTGGAGCGCAACTATGGGCGACCGGGGCTGACCTGGGCCCAACTGCGGGAGATGGCGGCCGACCCGCTGGTGGCGATCGCCTCCCACAGCATCACCCATCCCAAAAACCTGGCTGATTTGGACGACCCTGAACTGCGCTGGGAAGTGACGGAATCCAAGCGCATATTGGAAGAAAAGCTGGGCGTTTCGGTAAAGCACTTTGTCTATCCCGAAGGCAACTATGACGAGCGGGTAAAGGCAGCCGTGCGGCAGGCGGGCTATCGCTCGGCGCTGACCATGAGCAACCAAGTCGATCGGTTTGCTAACGAATCGGAGGATTTGCTGAGCATCGACCGCCTGGGCCAGTCAAAACTGTCGATGGCGATCGCCCAGGCCGACGGCGGCGCACCCTTGCCACCTCCGGGCAGCGCCTTCAACTTCACGGCTCCAGTTCGCAAGCGCCAGCTAGAGCTAGACGGCGTGCGGCTGGTGCTGTTTTCTGGCGGCCGCCCGGTAACGCTCCACGCCGACAGCCGCTATCAAGTGTCTGAAATTATCGCCAACACGCCCGCTGTTGCGGCGGTAGATGGTGGCTTCTTTTCGATGAAGTATCTCGATTCCAACGTCATGATTGGCCCGGTCTATAGCCAGAACACAGGGCAGTTTGTGCCGGGGAGTGCCTGGGATATTTCCAAAATCGGCGGCCGGCCGCTGGTGCTGGTTGGGCCTGCTGGCGTGAAGTTTGTCCCTTTCAATCCGCAGCAGCACAACACGCTGGCAGGCATTCGCAAGCTGATGCCCGACGTGACGGATGCCTTTGTGGCCGGGGCGTGGCTGGTGAAGGATGGAAAGGGGCGATCGCCCGCCTCCTTCCGGGATTTGTTTGGCTTCGACGTGCCCCGCCACCGGGCGTTTTGGGGCATCGACCAGGCAGGACAGCCCGTGGTGGGCGTGTCCAAGGAGCGGGTCGATTCGGTGGCCCTGGGCGAGCTGCTGAGTCGGGCAGGGCTGCGGGAGGTGGTGATGCTAGATTCGGGCGCAAGCGCGTCGCTGGCCCACGCAGATGAGCTGCTGGTGGACTATACGCCCCGCCCCGTGCCCCACGCCGTTGCGCTGTTTCCGCCCGTCGAAAGCGAGATGGCGCAGGGCTGTAGCGAACTTCCTGTGGCCAGGGCCGAGTCTGGCTGCAATGGGCGCGATCGCTGCCTGGATGCCCTTACCGCGTTTGTGCCGGGCAGTGCGCCGCTGGATTCGGTTCCTCGATAAGTCCCCTACAATTCCTGTCCCGATGATTCCTGGAATTTGTCATGACTCAACCTGCGACCTCCTCTTCACAGCCGACTGAATCGCCCAAGCCGCCCAAGCCGACGGTCTGGGTGCGCCCGCGATCCCTGGGCTGGCGCAGTGCGTTAACCAACGGGCGATCGCCCCATGCGTTGAAGCGATGGGTTGGGCGGTTCTGGCTGCCGCTGCTGCTGGGGCTGGGGGTTTTGCTGGGGGCATTGGGCCTACATTCGCTGGGGAACCCCTCAGTCTGGAATCCGCTGCTGCGCGTGGGTCGTCTACCCTGGCTAGAGATCCAGGCTGGCCAGACCGTGGGGCAACGGGAGAACCCAGGGGCGATCGCCCTCTCCACTTCAGCGAATCCTGCCGGAGATCTGACCGAAGACCGTGACGAAGGTCGGGCCCCCCGGCCGCTGCCCCGCTACGGACACTTCGCCTTTGCCGAAGCCGACCCAGCCGATCTGATGGTCGTCGCTAGCTATTCTCAGGACGTGGCCCAGCGGTTTGAGCAGTTGCACACCGACGCGGGGCTAGCACTGCTACAGATGATCGACGCGGCCCGGCTGGAGGGCGTGTGGATTGTGCCCGTGTCGGGGTTTCGGGACTATGAGCGGCAAACTCGCCTGTTTCGCATGAAAACCCATCAGTACGGCTCAGCAGAAGCAGCAGCACGGGCGGTGGCTCCCCCTGGCCACAGCGAACACCACACAGGCTATGCCATTGACCTGTCGGACGGGCTGGCGCGGGCGATGGACATCAGCCAGGCCTTTGGCAAAACGGCGGCCTATGCGTGGCTCACGCGCCGCGCGGCCGAGTTCGGCTTTGAGCTATCCTTTCCTGAAAATAATCCCCAGGGCGTGCAGTACGAACCCTGGCACTGGCGCTACGTCGGCACTCCGGAGGCGCGGCGGCTGTTTGAACCCGCCAAGTCTGAGGTCAGGAGCGTTGGTTAGAGGTTGATTTTGGATTTTGGAGTGGGGTAAATCAGCTTTTCACGGGGCGGATGAGGACGACGGGGGTTTGCTCATCGGCGTTTCCAGCGGGGTTGCTGATTAGCGCCTGGGTTAGGAACTCGTCGGTGAGTCCGGCGGTGGCGGCCAGCACTTTCACGGCTTTCAGGTCGTTCACATCGACGATTGCCGCCGCCAGCCCGGTTTCGCGCTTGATCTGGTCAACCACCTGCTGCGGATTTTCGGGCCCCAGCACGATGAACTGGTCGTAGGGCGGCAGTGTGCCCGTCACGTCGTCGATCAGTCGCGCCTGTTCGCCCGCAAGCTGGTAAAACAAGCCCGGTTTTTTGAGGAACTTTTTGGCGATCGCCCCCAGCAGAAACGCCCCCGCCACGCGCCACGGCCCGACGATATTCACCAGCGTTTGCATTCCGCAGGCCGTGGCCAGGCTGGAGGTGGGCAAAAAGTAGTAGCACAGGCGCTTGGCCAGCCAGCCGGGTTTGATTTCCGAGGGATGATGAAAGCGGTCTTGCATAATGGCAACGGGCGTTTCGCCAATGGTCACTACGTCGCCGGGCTGGGCGTGGGGCATGACGTAGCGCTTCACCACCGTTACGGGATCATCCAAATGTGTTAGCAGGTGGGTGCGAATGGGCAGTACGTCGGCAGCGGCGGTGGGTCGCCAGCGGTGCGAGTCTTCGCTGCTGGGAAACTTCAGCGGCACCATTACATGACGCACCTTGGGAATGCGTCCCTGGGGGCCGTAGGTGATGTAGTGAATCCGCACCCAGGCGGCTTGCAGGCTGCTGAGGTCGGGGCCTTTGATCTCCAGCGTTACTTCGGCATGGGTCGTCTTGCCAACTTTGACGATATAGCCAAACCAGTAGCCATCGGCGCGGGCGGGCGCGTCGGCGTGTTTCGGCGTGACCCAGATGCGGTGCGTGATGCCGTCGAGGGAGTCTTTGGAAAGCAGCGTCACCTCAGCTTCTACGTGGGGCACCATAATTTCTAGCCGCTCGGTCAGGTTGCGAAACTCCACATCGCCCACCAGCACGTAGCGATCCGGCTCGTAGACATCCAGGTTCCACTCGCCGGGAGTGAGTAACAGTGCATTGCCTGGACGACGACGAAACTGTGCTTCCCAGGCGATCGCCCCCAGTCCCACCAGCCCTGCTGCAATCCCCAATCCCGTTGTGATGATTCCCACGTCCGTCATGCTCCCAACTATCGCCCTTCAGACTCTTCAGACTATTACACCAGAAGACTACACCAGAAGACTGGACAACCCCGGCTCCTTGAAGCAATCGTCTTAGGTCAGAGATAAATTTACAAACCTTATTATTCTGCGTTAGGATGCACTCGGAATTCCTAATTTTTTAGTTTTTATAAAAGCTGTTATTGCTATCAACTGTCCCTAAATCTTCAAAGTCATAGTCGCAGAATCGTAAGTATCAGGTTTCCTGCGCCCCCTATTCCCTCCAGAATTCTCCAGCGCTGCAATCCACCTACGCTGCTTGGATTCTAGGATTTGGTAGACGGCGGATTCTTGCGTATTCTATCGGCTCAGTTGATGGTCGATTCATTAGCTCAAGCAATACGTTAAGCCTACTAGACTGAGCGCAAGCCTACACGGAGCAACTATGCAGAGATTGGTTGGAATTGAGCGGGCGTGTTTGATTGGGCATTTGGTGGCGATGGCGTTTGGGCTGGCGGGTCTGCTGCTGGTCATGCCCCATCCCGAATTTTTGACCCATGTGCCCGCTGGTCAAACGCTGTTTCGCTGGAGTATGGCGGGCGGCGGCGTGGTGTATATCCTGCTGGGGGCGATCGCCGTTTCGATTTATGCCTATCGCACGCTCGGTCTGCGGGCGTGGCTCACGTTCCTGGTCTGCTCTGTGGGGCTGTCCCTCACCAGCGAACTGCTGGGCACCAGCACGGGCTTTCCCTTTGGACACTACAGCTATCTCAGCGGCTTAGGCTACAAAATTAACGGTCTGGTTCCCTTCACGATTCCGCTGTCCTGGTATTACCTGGGGCTGTCGTCCTACCTGCTGGCGCGGGCAGGGCTGGAGACAGACAAGCCTACGTCTGGGTTTCTGACCATTGCGCGGGGAGCGGCGGCGGTGTTTTTGGGTGCGCTGCTGCTCACTTCCTGGGATTTTGTGCTAGACCCCGCCATGAGCCAAACCGCGATGCCGTTCTGGTATTGGCACCAGCCCGGTGCGTTTTTTGGAATGCCGTATCAGAACTTCGTCGGCTGGCTAGGCACGGGGGCGGTGTTTATGACGGTTGCGGTACTACTTTGGGGGCGAAACGTCGCCAAGCCTCAAGCAATCCAACTGAACTTTCCGCTGACGGTTTATCTGGGCAACTTCGCCTTTGCAATGGTGATGAGCCTCGCTTTTGGGTTCTGGATTCCGGTGCTGCTAGGCATTTTGCTGGGCGTGATTCCGGCGGTGCTGTGCTGGCGGCAGAGCTACCTGCTGAGTGAAAAATCGGCAGCCGCCGAAGCATCCATAAAGCCTTCAGTCCGCGTCGGAGTGAGTGCCAATTGAGCGATCTAAACCTGGCACCGTTGCAAGCTGATCTCACTGGCTGGCTTGGGGCGATCGGCCTCCTCCTCTTACTCACCCAACTTCCTGCCACGGCAATCCTGCTGACCCGCTTGCTCAGCGCCGCCCGTCGCACTGCGCCCCTGCATCCCCGAAGCGCAACGCCAGCTATGCTGGGCAGCGTCAGCGTCGTGATTCCCACGCTGAATGAAGCGCATCGGCTCCAGCCCTGTTTGAATGGGCTGACTCGCCAGGGCTATGAACTGCGGGAAGTGATTGTGGTCGATAGCCATTCCCAGGACGACACGGTGGATCTGGTGAAAGCCGTTGCCCAGCGCGATCCGCGATTTCGCGTAGTGTATGACGATCCGCTGCCTGCGGGCTGGGTCGGTCGTCCTTGGGCACTTCACACCGGCTATTTGCACAGTAGCCCCCACAGCGAGTGGCTTCTCGGCATCGATGCCGACACACAGCCGCAGCCGGGGCTGATTCCAGCATTGCTCCAGGCGGCTCAGGCAGAGCGGTATGACCTGATTACCCTTGCGCCGCGATTTATCTTGAAGCAGCCAGGGGAATGGTGGCTACAGCCTGCGCTGCTGATGACGCTGATCTATCGGTTTGGGGCGGCGGGGAGTCCGGCCGACGCGCCTGAGCGCACGATGGCGAATGGTCAGTGTTGCCTGATTCGGCGATCGCTCTTAGACTCCCTCAACGGCTACACCTGTGCCCGCCAGTCCTTTTGCGATGATGTGACGCTGGTACGCGAGGCGGCCCGGCGCGGCGCAAAGGTCGGCTTTCTCGACGGTTCCAGCCTGCTGAAAGTCCGCATGTACGAGGGCATGGGTGAAACCTGGCGCGAATGGGGGCGATCGCTCGATCTCAAAGATGCCAGCACCCCCGCGCAAACCTGGAGCGACGTAGCGTTTTTGCTTGCGGTGCAGGCGCTACCCTGGCTAATGGTTCCGGCTGTGCTAACGATTCTGGCAGTCCGTCCTACTGCTGCCTCGCCAACCCTCCTCGCCCTGCTAGCACTCAACCTCTGTTTGCTCCTGCTGCGCCTCGGCACCCACTTCGGCATCCGCTCTGCCTACGATCGCCCCGGCAGCCGCTTTCCTCTCGCTTTCTGGCTCTCTCCCCTCGCTGATCCGCTAGCTGCCCTCCGCATCCTCCGCTCTGCCAGCCGCAAGCCCACGCAATGGCGCGGCCGACGGTATGAGTAGACGGTATGAGTAGACGGTATGAGTAAAGGTTTGAACGATCAAAGGTTTGAGGAATCAAAGGTTAAAGTGCTGGAATGACGCGGAGATCCTGAAATAACCAGCGGCGATCGCCCCATTGCCTTCCTCTATCTCTACCGCTCTTTCCCATGCTCAATTCCCTCGACACCATTACCCTTGGCATCCTTGGCAGCGGCATTGCGGGCCTTGCGACAGGTCTAGGCGCACTGCCCATTTTCCTATTTGAAAAAATTAGCAAGAACACCCAGGGCATCATGCTGGGCTTTGGGGCGGGCGTAATGCTAGCGGCAACGGCATTTTCTCTGGTGATTCCAGGACTAGAGGCAGCAATGGAGCGGGCGGGTAGCAACGCCTACGCTGCGCTGATTGTGTCGCTGGGCATCGGGCTAGGCGGACTCTTCCTCTGGCTGAGCCATCGCTATTTCCCCCACGAACACTTTTTCAAGGGGCGTGAGGGCAGCAGCGCCATGAACCTGAAGCGGGTGTGGCTATTTGTGATGGCGATCGCCATTCACAATTTTCCTGAAGGTCTGGCAGTCGGCGTAGGCTTTGGCGGCGACGATATTTCCAACGGCATTGCGCTAGCGCTGGGCATCGCCCTGCAAAACATTCCAGAAGGGCTGGTGGTTGCTATTTCGCTCCTGTCTGAAAATTACTCCAAGCCCAGAGCGCTATTCGTCAGCCTGCTCACAGGCCTAGTGGAACTGGTGGGTGGCATCTTGGGGGCGATGGCGGTTTCTCTGTTTTCAGCAATCCTGCCGCTGGCGATGGGCTTTGCGGCGGGCGCGATGCTGTTTGTCATCAGCGATGAAATCATTCCCGAATCGCACCGTCTGGGTTATGAAAAAGCCGCAACGGTCGGCGTAATGGCGGGCTTTGTGCTGATGATGGTGCTGGATGTGACGGTAGGATGAGGAGCGTTCGATAGTGGGGCGATGCCGCTCCACAAAAGCGAAGGTGCTGCATGGACTAACCACGCAACACCTCCCTACTAATTTGCAACTAATTTGCAACTCTAGCTACCAATCAACCGGGCATTAGCCAACCAAGCACTAGTAGCGATAGCCACCACCATAGCTGTTGTTGCTACCGGGCTTGTGAACGATGAAGCTCATCACCTGGCACTGCTTAATGTTGTCAAACGCTACCACGCGAATGTAGCAGTTCGGGAACTCTGAGCGGCACTGCTGCACCTCATTCAGCACTTCCTGCGGAGAAGTCGCGTTGAACAGGGGCAGCTTCCACATCGTCCAATAGTGCATCTCAGCCGCAGAGTCTTCGTTGAACTCAATGCACGGGAAATAGCCCTGATCGAGGGTGTACTGGATTTGACGGGCGATTTGTGCGTCGGTCAATGGAGGCAGATAGGAAAAGGTTTCGTACCGGCGCTCTTTCGGTAAAGTCTTCATGGATTCCTCTATTCTTCAGACGTTGAATCTTGTTCTGGATGCGTACTGGTAGCACCGGGGTCAAGCTGCGTCATCCGCTCAAGCTGCTCACAGCGTCGCTCCGTATTCGCCTGCTGAATGCCTGTACGGAGCATCTCTGGCAGAAATTCGGCAATCTCCTCAGCAATATGTTCTCGCACAGTCAAGATCCGAAAGGCAAGGGCCTGATCCTCTTTGAACAAAGCCCGGAGGTAGGACTCGCTGTTTTCGATTCGTTCGCGGCGAGAAAATTCATGCAGCCGGAGGGCGCGGGGCGGATCAGTTTCACTAAGCTGAGCCATCACCGTCCGCATTGCCTGAAACGTCAGGTAGCTGATCAGCGTCTTGCTCGTATCTTTGGCGATCTGTTTGAGATCCATGCAGTTGACCCCAAAGGGGTGAAAGGTTGAACTCTGAGGAATAAAGAATGAGTGCTAATACTTATACCCTCAATTCATGACTGAGAGCGTAAACCAAGCATCAATTCATTCCCTATTCCTCATCTGCCAGACCTTCTCATCAGACGGTATCCACCGCCTCAAACTCGAACTTGATTTCCTTCCACAGTTCGCAAGCGGTAGCCAGCTCAGGCGACCAGCGGCAGGCTTCGCGAATAATGTCGCCACCTTCGCGCATCAGGTCGCGGCCTTCGTTCCGAGCTTGCAAGCAGGCTTCCAGGGCGACGCGGTTTGCCGTTGCACCAGGTGCGTTGCCCCAGGGGTGACCCAGCGTACCACCACCAAACTGAAGCACTGCGTCGTCGCCGAAGATTTCCACCAGCGCGGGCATATGCCAAACGTGGATACCACCGGAAGCAACTGCCATCACGCCAGGCATAGAAGCCCAGTCTTGGGTGAAGTAGATGCCCTTGGAGGGGTCGCGCTCGACGTAGTTTTCGCGGAGCAGATCCACAAAGCCAAGGGTAACAGCTTTGTCGCCCTCTAGCTTGCCCACCACAGTTCCGGTATGGATGTGGTCGCCGCCAGACATCCGCAAGCACTTCGCCAACACGCGGAAGTGCATCCCGTGGTTCTTCTGACGGTCGATCACAGCGTGCATGGCGCGGTGAATGTGCAATAGAACGCCGTTGTCGCGGCACCACTTGGACAGGGTGGTGTTGGCGGTGAAGCCTGCGGTCAAGAAGTCATGCATGATGATGGGCATGTTGAGTTCTTTGGCATACTCAGCCCGCTTGAGCATTTCTTCGCAGGTAGCAGCGGTCACGTTCAGATAGTGACCCTTAATTTCGCCCGTTTCAGCCTGAGCTTTGTGGATGGCTTCAGCCACGAAGGTAAAGCGATCGCGCCAGCGCTGGAAGGGCTGGGAGTTGATGTTTTCGTCATCCTTGGTGAAGTCTAGACCCCCGCGCAGACATTCGTACACCGCACGACCGTAGTTCTTCGCCGATAGACCGAGTTTGGGCTTGATGGTGCAGCCCAGCAGGGGACGACCATACTTGTTGATCTTGTCGCGCTCGACCTGAATGCCGTGGGGTGGGCCCTGGAAGGTTTTCAGGTAGGCTACGGGAATTCGCAAATCTTCCAGACGCAGGGCCTTCAGGGCTTTGAAACCGAATACGTTACCCACAATAGAGGTAAGCATGTTGGTGACAGAGCCTTCTTCAAACAGATCCAGCGGATAGGCGATGTAGGCAATGAACTGGTTGTCTTCACCGCGGACAGGTTCAATGTCGTAGCAACGACCCTTGTAACGATCGAGGTCAGTCAGCAGATCGGTCCACACCGTTGTCCAGGTACCGGTGGAGGACTCAGCCGCAACGGCTGCGCCCGCTTCTTCGGGCGGCACACCGGGCTGAGGGGTGACCCGGAAGGCGGCCAGAATGTCCGTGTCTTTGGGCGTGTAGTCGGGGGTGTAATACGTCAGGCGGTAGTCCTTAACCCCAGCCTGGTACCCAGCTTTTGCCTGGGTCTTGGTTTGCGAATAAGACATCGTTTCCCTTCCTGTGAATCACTGTTTTCAGAGCGTACAAAACCCTGCCCGTGTAAAACCTTACACAGGCGACATACCGCTAGCTGCACTCTCAGCGCGTACTCTCAGACGCAGCGGACTGGCATTAACAAAGTCTTTATGTTCAGGGCAAAGGGTTGAACAGACTTGACGTTGAGCGACCTGCAAACTGCCCTGATCACGGGTTCAAGACAAAATATATCAGGGAATGAAACCGATTCAATAAGCTAAAAGTTGAAACTTCTTGGCCTCTCAATAACCTGCATTTATATTTCTAAAGGTTCTTAACTATTTTTTAAGATTTTTGGAAGCAGAAAGTAATCGTGAATCCCTGGCCCGCTCTAGCTTCGCAGTGTACAAACGAGGCAGACCAAAACCGGATGAGGACATCTGAGACGACAAGCCGTCTATTTCGTTACAACTCGTTATGATCGGGTGGGATATTGCTTCCCGCTTTTTCGTCCTGAAGCTCCAGCTTGACAATGCTGGGCGGTTAAATGATTCGGCTGAAGCATTTTGCGATCGCCCTCCTGCACTTCCTAGATGATGCAAGCCCCCTGCATTCCCCATGACGCATTCCCCCGCCAGCAATTTTTCCCCGTTTCCAGTGCCCGTGCAGCGGCGGCATCGAGATCCGTCTGGGCTGTGGTCGCGGGTGTGTTCGGGGTCGGTGGTGCTGCATATTCTGCTGCTGTTGGCGGTGCTGCCCTCGCTGAAGACTGCCGTTGAGCGGTCTAGAGGGGGAGGCGCGGCGACTCCAATTGAACTGATCGATGTGGGGGCGATCGCCCCAGATACCACTCCTGATCCCGCAACCGTGCCCGCCAGCCCTGTCGCCCCAGCCCCGGCTGAAGTGTCTGCCCCGCCCCCTGCTGCAACGCCAGCGCCGCCCCCTCTTCCGGTAGCCCCACTGCCTGCGCCCGCTGCCATCCCGCCTGCGGTGCTTGCCCCTGTGCCCGTGGAAACACCACCGCCTAGCCCGATCGCGCCACCTCCCGTGGTGTCACCTCCAACGCCCATCCCAACGCCAGCGCCCATCCCAACCCCCACACCACCGCCCCAGCCGCCGTCGCCCGCCCCGGTGCAGCCGTCGCCTTTCGTTCCGCCAGAGCCGCCGCCAGTTTTGGGGCGAGAGCCGTTGCCCCCTCCACGTCCTTTTCCTGACGCGGGATCGCCTAGCGAGTCCACTGAGCCACCCTTCCCCACACCGGGACAAACTCCGATAGGGGGCGGCAACCCGGTTAATAACCCCGGAGATGTGGCTGCGAATCCTGCCCCAGGCAGCGGCGCACCAAGCATCGACACGCCTGCCAGCGGCCCAGACTCTGGCACGGGAGACGACCTAGGCGAAGTGGTGATCGGTCGCCAGCCCACGCCCACCAGCCTGACGCTGAGCGTGGCCGCGGTGCGGTACCTCTCGCCTCAGGACACTGCTGACATCCCCGAAGACAATGCCGAACTGCTGACCAGCCGCATCAGCGTCCTCGCCGACCCGACCCAGCCCAACTCTTGCCCACTTTTTCCGGACAGTGTAGTGGGCTTTGGCGCTCCCGTGACGCTGCGACTAGCGGTTGAGGCAGACGGGCGTGTGTCTCGTGCGGAGGTGCAGCAGCCCGCGCCCACAAACTATGCTTACACGGAACTGGTGCAGTGCTTAGCACAGACGGGCTTGCAGTTTCGTCCGGCGCTGGATAGCGGGATTGCGCGTCCCAGTGACAATACGCTGGTGGAGGTGACAGTGGTGGGAGAGTGATGGGGCGGAAAGAACGAAGAACGAAAAACGAAAAACGAAAAACGAAAAACGAAAAACAGAACCTCTTTGTTCTTCTCTCTTCGTTCTTCGCTCTTTTTCTGACTACGCAACGACAACTTGCGGCAGCGGCTCTTGAACGGGGGGAAGGGTGCGGCCGACGATGGGGGCGATCGCCCTCACCTTTTCCACAATCGCCACCATGTCGTCTAGCGAGAGGGCCTGCCGCGCATCGGAGACAGATTTTTCGGGGTCTGGGTGGCACTCGATGATCAGCCCGTCGGCTCCAGCGGCGATCGCCGCCAAAGTGAGATTCGGCACCAGTTCGCGCTTTCCGGCAGCATGGCTGGGGTCTACGATCACGGGCAAGTGGGTGATTTGCTTCAGCGCCACAACTGCGCCCAGATCTAGCACGTTGCGCGTATAGGTGTCGAAGCTGCGGATGCCCCGTTCGCACAGCATCACGTTTGGATTGCCGTGCGCCAGGATGTACTCTGCGGCCATAACGAATTCCTCAATGGTGGCAGCTAGCCCCCGCTTCAGCAGGATTGGCTTATCGACGTGGCCCAGCGCCTTCAGCAGGTCGAAGTTTTGCATATTGCGGCTGCCGATTTGCAGCACATCAGCGTAGGCGGCGATTTCTTCGATTTGGGAAACGGCCATGACTTCGGTAACGACGGGCATTCCCGTGCGATCGCGCACCGCCGCCAAAATTTCTAGCCCCTCGCGCCCCATGCCCTGGAAATCGTAGGGCGAGGTGCGCGGCTTGTAGACCCCGCCCCGCAGCGCCTGCACACCCGCCACCGAAAGGCGACTGGCAACGGCATCCATCTGGGCGCGGCTTTCGACGGAGCAGGGCCCGCCGATGAGGAGCAGTTCTGACCCGCCCGCCGAAACCCGTTCGGAAATCTGAATAATGCTACTGTGGCTGGGTTCGGCCTTGAGGGTCAGCTTTGCTTTTTGCATGGGAAGAATCTCCTGGTTGAACGTAAAGGATGAGAAGAGAACTAGACCGTAAACGGGAGCGAACCAAAATCCAAAACCTAAAATCCAAAATCCAAACCCCAAAATCTAAAGTCCAAAACAAAAACCCGGAACCTCTAGAGGCCCCGGGTTGCACAATCGCGCATGACCAACTTACCCGGGGCATTCCCTGGTCCAAAAAAAGTAAAAGTAAAAGTAGCGGGACATATGGCTCATGGGTTTGAATGTAAGTTGGGGATGCAATGGATACTGGCTGCTTAAGAAAGACCGCTTAAAACGCAAAAACCGCAGAGGTTGCGCTCTGCGGTTCACCCAAGGTTCCAGGTCAAGCTGGACTCACCCCAGGTGAACCTTGCCATACCAAAAGTAAAAGTAGCGGACTTGAATCGACATAACAAAGCCTGATAGCTGCATGAGCAGGTTGCTCAGCACAAAATCCCTGAAAACGAATTGCTTGCAAGTTGAACTCATTTCAATTTACTGCTAACTGTAACGAAGTTTGCAAAACCTCGTCAACCCCCAGCCTGAGAAATTTTGCCAAATTGTCAGGGTTTTATAGCCAGGATTTAAGGCTGCTAGGGATGTTACCTTATGTAAAGAAACGCTGACGCGCATCGTGTTTCTTGCTCAACCTCCAATCTTCAACGTCCAACCCTGAACTATGACAGCGGCGATCGCCCTTCAACACGTCACTAAGGTCTATGGCAATACGCCCGTCGTCAACGACCTGTCTTTTTCGATTCAGCCGGGGGAAATCTTTGGGCTATTGGGGCCCAACGGCGCAGGCAAGTCCACCACGATTCGCATGTTGACTACGCTGACGCAGATGACGAGCGGGCGCATTGAAGTGGCAGGTTACGACGTGGCGCGGCAGCCCGTGCTGGTGAAGCAGCAAATCGGTGTGGTGCTGCAACAGATGAGCGTGGATGTGGATCTGACTGTGTGGGAAAACATGGAATTTCATGGGCGGATGCACCATATTCCCAATCCCCGCCGCCAGCGCGAAATTGACCGCTGGCTGGAGTATGTGGAACTGAGCGATCGCCGCAATGACCTGGTGAAAACCCTCTCCGGCGGCATGAAGCGCCGTTTGCAAATCGCCCGCGCCCTGCTGCACGAGCCGCGCATTTTGTTTTTGGACGAGCCGACCGTCGGACTCGATCCGCAAACCCGCCGCCGCCTTTGGGAAATCATCAAGGGGCTGAACCAGCAGGGCATGACGATTTTGCTGACGACGCACTATATGGAAGAGGTGGAATACCTCTGTGGCTCTAGCTTTGGCAGCTACGCCGTGCCAAACCACATTGGCATTTTGGACGGCGGCAAGCTGATTGCCCTGGGTACGCTGGAGGAACTGCGCCGCCAGCATGGGGAAGGGCTGGTGATGAAGCAAGCGGGCGATCGCTGGGATTACAAGTTCTTCCCTACGATGAGCGAGGCCCAGGCATTCTTTGAAGCACAGCCCCACAAAGCCGGGATGATGGTGCGTCCGTCCAATTTGGAAGATATTTTTGTGGAACTGACCGGACGCAATTTGGACTAGCTTCGACTCAGACTATTCCTCAAAGCATTCCTCAAGGCATTCCTCAAACCTCTTCTCAAACAAGCCCTTACTCAAGCCATTCCTCAAACCATTAGGGAACCAGCGCCAGACACGGCTCATCGTCTGGCACGCTGAGATCCACGCCCGGTTCACACAGATCCTCCGCCAAGGCCATTTCTATAGATTCAGTGTCGCGGATGGCTTGTTTCACCACCTGGCGGGCATCCCAGCCCTGGTCAATCAGCCGCAGCCAGCGCTGGGCCTCGTTGCCCTCCCGCAAAATCTTGTGGATCGGCTGGAGGAAGCAAGCAAAGCCGTGCTGCTTGGCCGTGGGCAGCGTTTCTTCGAGCAGCAGGTTCACCCAGTCCTGTGCCCGCAGCATCCGACCGTCTTGCCAGTGGCGCAATTCCGCCTCCAGACTGTTTTGCGCGGCAGCGTCTTCATTGGCATCGATCAACGCGACTAAATCTGTCGCCCGCGTCACGCTGGGCAGGTCGCTTTGCACCAGTGGGTCGAGGTCGGGGTTTTCCATCACTTGCATGATCCGGGCTTCTAGCAGGGCGCAGATCGCCAGCAGCGCCACCGGGTCGCTCACTAGATCGCAGATGCGGAGTTCCAGTCGGTTAAGGCAATAGGGACGGCGATCGCCATTGGGGCGCACCGAACTCCACAGGTGGCGCACGTTTTGCATAGTGCCCAGCTTGAGCTGTTCATCCGTCCAGCGGATGTAGTGGGCGTGGCTTTCAAACAGGGGCACTTCGCGGGGCGTTTTGGGAAATACGCGCCAGCGGCTGGAATGATTGCCCGTCGGCTGACCGTCTAGAAACGGCGAAGCGGCACTCAGCGCCAAAAACAGCGGGGCCTCGGCGCGGATCAGGCGGCAGGCCCGCATCAGCACCTCTGGATCAGCAATCCCCACGTTGATATGAACGCTGGCCGTCACAACCGTCGTGCCGTAGGTGCGCTCAATAAAGCTGTGATAGGGGTTGCCCGGATCGGAGCGGTGAAACTGGTCGCTGCCGCCCAGGGCCAGGGTGCTGCCCGGAATCAGGGTGTAATTGCCCAGCCGCTTCAGAAACGACCGCAGCCGCAGACGGGGGCGCACCAATTCGCACAGCAGCCGCTCATATCGGCAGAGTGGCGGGGTGGTGTATTCCACGTTGCGCGTGTCTGGCTCTCGCACAAACCCGTCCAGGGCAGCCACAATCTTGTCGGAGAACCCCACAATGTCGCCATCGGGCGTGCCTGTGTACATCTCGATTTCAAAGCCCTTCGACAGCATTGGGTCTGCTCCCAGCGTAATGTTCTTGCGTACTTTCCTCAGTTTAGGGGTTTGGGGTTCGGGGTTGGAGAGTCGGCCCAGAGTTTTCGGACTAGACCATACTGCTGCCAATCTTCAAAACCCCAAATCTGGCGGGATGGGGCGACTGGCGGGAAAGGGAAAGAGGCGCTGAAACTCTTGGTCGCGATCGCCCAGAGTTTCATAAAAGAAAAAGGCCACCCCAGCATAGTGGCGATCGCGCGTTTCCCTCACCTGCCGCTGAATCAGGCGAATCGGCGTGATGCGCCCCCTCAGCCCCGCCAAAATGCCAATACTGACAGGCAGATACTCCCGCGCCACTTGCACATCTGGTCGGTCTAGCTCCATCTCGAAGCGCCCCATGTCATTGCGATAGACCTGCACGATTAGCTCATCGACCAGGCCGCGCCGCTCCCAGGTTCCCCAGTCTTGCAAGTAGCGCTCGTAGGCAAACTCACGGGGATTGGGCGATAGGGAAATAATCGCGTCGGGGTTTCGCGCCTTCACCTCGGCCACGATGCGGCGAAACAGGCGAGTGATGTGGTTGGCTCGCCAGCGCACCCAGGCGGGGTCTTCGGGGTCGGCGGGCGGATCTGCGCCGTTGTGTTCTGCCCGATAGAGCGCCACGGTGTAGGGGTCATAGCCCATTTCCACGGGCATCCCAAAGTGGTCATCTAGCTGGATGCCGTCTACCCGATAGCGCTCTACTACTTCCGCCAGCAGATTCACCATAAAGTCCTGCACGCCAGGATGGGCTGCGTTGAGCCAGACGCGGGGTTCGTTGCCCTGCATCCAGACCTGCGTGCCGTCCTGCCGCTGGGTCAGCCAGTCGGGATGCTGATCCGCCAGTTCAGACCCCGCCGGAGCCATCAGCCCAAACTCAAACCAGGGAATCACCGCCATGCCCAGACGGCGACCTTCGACGACGACCTCGCCCAGCATGTCGCGCCCCTGCAAGCCGGGATAGGGATCGAGGGCAACGCCGAAGGTTGCTTGGGCAGTGGGGCTGGGGTAGAGGGTGTAGCCGCCGTTCCAGACGGTGGGATAAACCGTGTTGAAATGCAGGCGAGACAGGCGACGCAGCCCCACGACGAGGTTGCGGCTGGAAAACAGCACCTCGCTGTCGATATTGGTGAGCCAAACCCCGCGCAGTTCGACGGGTCTGAGATGGCTGGTGGGGTTTGCCTGGGCGGAGGTGGTGATTCCCAAAAGGGCGATCGCCCCTGCCAAAGCTGCTCGATATCCCCGTTGCCAGTGTTTCCAGCCGTTGCCCATAGGTGCTGTCTCTTCGAGTCTTTGAGTCGTAGATGGGGTGGGTGAATTGGAAAATCTTGCAGAATCCTACCGCAGGTTTACTTTGCGTCCATCCAGTTTTGCCCCGCGTGCATTTCCACCTTGAGCGGCACTTTCAGGTCAACGGCAGACTCCATCGCAGCACGGATTTGCGGCTGCAAGTCCTCCCACTCGTCGGGATGCACTTCAAACACCAGTTCATCATGCACTTGCAGCAGCAGGTTGGCCTGGCGACCCGTCAGCAGCTTGTGCAGTCGGATCATGGCGAGCTTGATGATATCGGCGCTAGACCCCTGGATCGGCGCGTTGGCGGCGGCGCGAAGCAGTTGGGCATCGTATTGGTCGCGCAGGCGAATTTTATTGATGTCGATCTCGCTGGGGTTTTGTCCTCGCAATGCCTTCAGGCTCTCGCTGCCAAAGTTGAAATAGCGGCGGCGACCGAGGATGGTTTCCACATACCCACGGGCGATCGCCTCTTGCTGCATCTGTTGCAAATAGCGAAACACGCGCGGATAGCGCTCATAAAAGCGCTCGATAAACGTCTTTGCCTGGGCCTGGCTAAAGCCCGACTCTCGCGCAAACCGCTGTGCCCCCATGCCATAGATCACGCCAAAATTAATCGTCTTGGCCATGCGCCGCTCGTCGGGGGTCACCTTGTCCTTTTCAAACAGCAGCCGCGCCGTCAGCGCATGGACATCTTCGTTGTTCTGATAGGTTTCAATCAAGATTGGTTCTTCGCTCAGGTGCGCCAGGATGCGGAGTTCAATTTGGGAGTAATCCGCCGCCACCAGCAGCCAGCCCTCTGCCGGAATAAACGCCTTGCGAATCTGGCGGCTAAACTCCGTCCGCACCGGAATGTTCTGCAAGTTAGGATTCGACGACGACAGCCGTCCCGTCGCCGTAATCGTCTGGTTGAAGTCGGTATGCACCCGCTGCGTATCAGGGCGCACCAAGCTAGGCAGCGCGTCTACGTAGGTCGATTTCAGCTTCGACAGGGTGCGATGTTCTTGGATTAAATCCACCACCGGATGGTCGCCCTGGAGCTTTTCCAGCGTAGACGCATCCGTAGAGTAGCCTGTGGCCCGCTTTTTGGACTTGCGCTTGTCCAGCCCCAGCGTGTCAAACAGCAGCACGCTCAGTTGCTTAGGCGACCCCAGTTTAAAGGTTTGCCCCGCTGCTTCGTAGGCCTGCTCCTCGATCCGCTTCAGGTCTTGCTCCAGGGCTTTGGAAAACGCGTTGAGATAGTCTTGGTCGATGCGAACGCCTGTGTATTCCATCTCCGCCAGCACGGGTTCGAGCGGCTGCTCCACCGTTTCCAGCAGTTCCGTCTGCCGGGGGATTTGCGCCAGTTCTGCCCGCAGCTTGGGGACGAGGTGAAACACAGAGTAAACATCCGTGCCGCAGTAATTGGCGACCTTGGGAATGGACACCTCCGCAATGGTTTTGCCCTTGGGCACCAGATCGTCGTAGCTCTGGGCGTTTAGGTTCAGATACTTGCGCCCCAGATCGGTCAGATTATGGCTGCCTTCGGGGTTCAGCACGTAGCTGGCCAGCATCGTGTCAAACACCACACCCGCCAGGTGAATGCCCTGACAGCGCAGAACCAGCCGATCGAACTTGGCATTTTGCAGGGCTTTGGGATAGTCCGCACTCTCCAAAATCGGGCGCAGCGTCTCCAGCACTATTGCCGCGTCCAAGTTTGTTCCCTGGGCGTGCCCGGTGGGAATGTAGGCCAAGTCTGCCTCGCCCGGCCCCCAGCAGCAGCCAATTCCCACCAGCATGGCATCGCGGGGTTCCAGGGCGGTCGTTTCCGTGTCCCAGGCGACGGGCGCGGCGGGGTCAGTGCAGGCTTGCAGCGTGTTCACCAGGGCCCTCAGCTTGTCGGGCGTGTCGATGATTTGCGGCTGGACGGGCGTGGTGGCGTAGCCCTGGAAGGTGGCAGTGTCTTCGGCGCTAAAGAACCAGAGATCGTCGTCTTCGGAGGGGGCTGGGGTGCTGGAGCGCTGGAGCGCTGGGGCGGCGTTTGGGGCACTCGGCTGCTCGGTCGCGCCATCGCCAGAAAACTGGCTGTGGAGCTTTTGCAAACGGTTAAGGAAGGAGCGGAATTCGAGTTTTTCTAGGAGCGGGACGACTTCGGCATCGTCGAAGGCTTGCAGCTTGCAGTCTTCTGGGCGGAGGGCAAGGGGCACGTCTAGGTGAATTTGCGCTAGGTATTGCGAATGCAGGGCAGCATCGCGGCCCTCTTCTAGCTTTTTGCGGACGGCGCTTTTGATGCGGGGGTCGTCGAGGTGGCTATAGATTTCTGCGAGGGAGCCAAAGTCGGTCAGCAGAGAAACGGCGGTTTTGTCGCCGATGCCCTTGACCCCAGGAATGTTGTCAGAAGCGTCGCCGCAGAGGGCTTTGTAATCCACTACCTGCTGCGGCGTGATGCCCATTTTGTCTTTCACCTGCTGCGGGCCGAACTCGCGGGGCGGCGGCGTGCCTTTGCCGAAAGTGGTGCTGAGATAGAGGACGGTCAACTGCTCGTCGTCGATGAGCTGAAACAGGTCGCGATCGCCCGTCAGCACCTTCACCCGAAAGCCGTCGGCCACTGCCTTGCGGCTGAGGGTGCCGATTACGTCGTCGGCTTCGTAGCCTGGAACCGCGATCACGGGCAGTTTCAGCGCCTGCAAGAGTTCCTGCAAGTTGGACAAATCGGGCAGAAAATCTTCTGGCGCGTCGGGCCGTCCTTCTTTGTAGGTCTGGTCGGCTTCGTGGCGATAGGTCGGCTCACCGGGGTCAAAGGCGATCGCCACATAGTCCGGCTTTTCCTGCTCCATCGTGTCCAGCAGCGCCTTCATAAACCCGAAGGAAACGCTGGTGGGGATGCCCGTTTTGGTTCGCAGCCCGCCGTCGCGGTTTTTGGCGTGGGCGTAGTAAGAGCGGAAGGCGAGGGAGTGGCCGTCAACCAGGAGGAGCGTGGGCATGGGGTGGGTTACTCTTCTGCGTCGAGAATCTTTTTAGCTTCTAGCAGATCTTTCATGTGAACGTCTGTGGGCACGGGGTAGTGCAGATCGAGTTGTGAGAGGCGATCGCCAATAATCTCCGCCACCGCCAGCCGCGTAAACCACTTGTGATCCGCAGGAATAATGTACCAGGGCGCATGTTCGGTGCTGGTGTGGGAAAACATCTCCTCATAGGCCCGCATATAGTCGTTCCAAAGCCCCCGCTCCTTCACATCCGCAGCGGAAAATTTCCAGTTCTTTTCTGGCCGCTCGATGCGTTCCAGAAATCGCTTTTTCTGCTCTTCTTTGGACACATTTAGGAAAAACTTGAGGACAACAATGCCGTTGTTCACCAGATATTTTTCAAAGTTATTAATCTCCTCAAACCGCTGCTTCCAAATATTTTTCGTCAGCGCCGATTTGGGCAACTGCTGCTTTTGCAAAATTTCGGGATGCACCCGCACCACCAGCACTTCTTCATAGTGCGATCGGTTGAAGATGCCGATTCTTCCCCGCTCTGGCAGCGCCTTGAACGATCGCCACAAGTAGTCATGGTCGAGTTCCTCATCCGACGGCGCTTTAAAGCTGTAGACCTGGCAACCCTGGGGATTGACACCCGACATGACGTGTTTGATTGTGCTGTCTTTGCCCGCCGCATCCATCGCTTGAAAGATCAGCAGCAGCGCATAGATATTTTGGGCGTAGAGGACATCCTGATATTTTGCCAGCCGCTCTACGCCTTTTTTCAGCTTTTCCTGCGCTGCGGCTTTGTCGGTATAGTCGCCAGTGTAGCCAGGGTCATAGTCTTTTTTTAAAGAAACTTTTGAACCGGGTTTGACGAGAAAGGGATCGTGATTCATAGCCTATAGAAACCAGCTAAAAAAATTAAAAAACTAGCGCGAACTGCGGGCGATCGCCCTTGCAATTCTCCACTTACCCGCCTTAAACGCCTCAAGCCTGACGAGTCTTGAAATTATACAGGCAGCGCCCCCGTTTGACCTGAAGGCTTACAGCTTTGTTGCATTCTTGATCCAAAATCGCCTGATCTGTAATATCAATGTTCCTGAGCAGCGCCACGCATGAAATGACTGGAGTCCCCATAGACAGTTGACTAGCAATCCAAAATCCAAAACCCAAAATCGATATACTCTTGACCGCCGAACCCCTGCTTTTGGCAGCCCCCCTGCTCTTGGCAGCATCGCTGATTCTTGACCATAATCATGTACAGAAATCCTGGACAGAAATCCTGTGCCAGGATTCCTGTCCAGCGGCGTAGCAACGAAATCTTTTACGAATTCCTGGGCAGGATAGTTTGAACGTGTGGAATGAGGAGCGTGTTATGCATTGGAATCAACCAGACTGGCGATCTGGACGGAATAGCCCGCGGTGGATCAGATCGCGAGGGTGTAGAGGGATGGCAAGTGCGCTGGTGCTAGGGGCGATCGCCCTCCTTTCCTCTCCTGCCGCCAGCCAACCCGCCGCGGAAGCCTATCCCGTTTCCACCAGCGGCCCGACCTCCAGTCAAGCGATTCCTGCCGCTGCTCCCCTGCCGATTTATTACAACACGACGCTGCCGGAGCTACCGCCGCTGTGGGATGTAGAGCAGTTTACGCCCGCACCCCGCACCAAAGCAACCCATCTTGTCCTCAGCATCAGCCAGCGGCGCGTGTTTGCTTACCAGTACGACACCATGTTGGGCAGCTTTCCCGTCGCCGTCGGCAAGCCCAGCACGCCCACGCCAACGGGCGAGTTCACCATATTTGAAATGATCGAAGACCCGACCTGGCAAAATCCCTGGACGGGGGAAATTCGCCAGCCAGGAGCAGACAGCGCCCTGGGCTTACGCTGGATTGGCTTTGCAGAACTGCCCAACGGCGTGATCGGCTTCCACGGCACGCCGACGGTTTCCTCCATCGGACAGGCGGCATCCAACGGCTGCGTCCGGCTGCGAAACGAAGACGTGCTGGCGCTCTATGCCCTGGTGGAAGTGGGAACGCCCGTGCGCGTAGAGCCATAATCCGCCATCGCCTCAGGAGCCTGAACTCGCCAGACCCTCCTCTAGCTTGAGCGGATTGGCGCGGCTAAATCGCCAGGGCAGGATGATCGCCGCGACGGTCAGCCCCAGGGCCAGCCCCCACCACAGACCGACCGCCCCCAGTCCCGCATGAATACCCAGCCAGTAGCCGCTGGTCAGCCCTACGCCCCAGTAGGCAAGCAGCCCAATCAGCATGGGAACTTGCGTATCCTTCAGTCCCCGCAGTGCGCCCGTCGCCGTGACCTGGATGCCGTCTACCAGTTGGAACATCGCTGCCACCCAGAGCAGCTTTTTGGCAAGTTCTACCACTTCCCTGTTGGCCGGGTCGCGCACGTCGATATAAAGCGACACGATGGTTTCCGGCATCAGCCAGAAAATCAGCGCCATGATGGCCATAAACAGACTGCCCATGCCAATGCCCAGGTATCCCGCCAGCTTGGCCAGGGGAAACTGGCGCTGGCCCAGGCGTTGACCCACGAGGACGGTCGTGGCAAAGGAAATCCCTAGCGGAATGGTGAACGTGACGGCGGCCGTTTGCAGCGCTACCTGGTGGGCCGCCAGCGGCACGGTTCCCAGTTGCCCGATCAGAAATGTGGTGACGGTGAACAGGCCCACCTCGATGGCAGCCAGAATGCCGATGGGTAGCCCAATTCGCACCAGTTCTCGAAACAGCTTGGGGTCAAACCGATGCAGATGGCTCAGGAGGGCGTAGGGACGCAGCGACGATTGCCGCAGGATGTAGAGGGCGATCGCCCCAAACATGCTCCACAGCGAAATTGTGCTGGCCCAGCCGATGCCCGCCAGCCCCAACTGCGGTAGCCCAAATTTGCCCAGCGTCAGTGCATAGTTCAGCGTCATGTTGATCAGCATTCCGCCCAGCATAATCAGGATGATCGGCCGGGGGCGCGACAGGGCCGACACGGTGCTTTTCAGCGCGGCAAAACCCACACCGGGGAGATAGCCGAGGGCGATCGCCCGCAAGTAGGGCCGCCCCAGATCCAGCATCTCTGCCGATTGCCCCGTGCGGCTCAGCACCGCGTCGCCGTGCCAGATCAGCACTGCTATAGGAAAACTCAGCAGCAGCGCCAGCCAGAGGCCCTGCCGATTCACCGCGCCGACCCGCTGCGGATTGTTCGCCCCGTAGGCCTCCGCCGCCAGCGGGCTGACCGCCGCCACGACTGCCCCGCCCAGCAGCAGCAGCGCCACAAAATAGGTCGCACACAATCCGCCCGCCGCCAGCGACTCGCTGCCCAGCCGACCCATCATCACCGTATCGACAAAGCCCGTTGCCGACTGCGACAGTTGCGCCCCCGCCAGCGGCAGCGCCAGCCAAAATAACTCCCGCGATTCGGCTGAAATCGTGTTTTTCGTAAGCCAGGGTTTCATAGGTTTTAGAGATTCAGGGGTCAGGGGTTGGGGATTGGGGTGTTGGAAGAGGGAAGAGGGAAGAGAGAAGAGAGAAGAGGGAAGAGAGAAGAGGGAAGAGGTTTCGTTTTTCGTTTTTCGTTTTTCCCATCTCTCGCTCCATCACTCCCACTACCAGCGATGAATCGGTGGCACGATACTGCGGGCGGTGTGAGTCGAGCGGCTAGAGGGGCGATTGTACCGAGATTCCAACCAGGCGCGGAGTTCTGTACCCGTGTGACAGCGGACGCGATCGCCCGTCACTGGGTCATGGGCACACCACCAGCTTTCCCCATTGCGATCGCGCTCGAACCAAACACGCGGTTCGCCAGGGTCGCCCGCATAGCTCAGCAGGTGGTCAAGCAAGCTGTCCCAGAGCCTTGCCCAGCGAGATCTGCGGGAACAACTGCCGTCAATTGCCAGACTGGTTGCAGAACCCGGCTTCGGCTCTAGGTCGCCGGGTTTATGAATCGTATTCATGAGAAAGACTCCAGGGGTGAATGGTGAGATGAAGAGGCGACTTTGGGCACGGTGCAGCAAAAGCCAGCTTGCCTGCCCGTCGCTGTAGTTAAATCGGGTCAAACCTCAAACCGGGTCAAACCATCGCCATCCGTCGAGGGAAATGCTGATCTGCACCCTCAGAGGAGGCAAAATCAGCGGGTTGGAGCCTTGGCAAACACCACTAGGGCGATCGCGCTGCGGAGTTGTAGAGCGTATCAGGAACCTATTGCGGGCACCGCGTGTGCTGCGAAACCTGGCTCACGCTACGGTGGCAAGGCTCGACCAGTGAAGCACCAGAGGCAACCGCGATGCGGTCGATAAAGGCATCAACCAGAGTTTGAACGGAGGCGAACATTGAGGTACGGGCCAGGGCGATCGCCCGCTTTTGGCAAACCAAACCCACCTTGCCCGTTTCAACAACTATTCCAGTAACCGTTCCGACAAGCGTTCCAATAACCGTTCCGACAACTGTTCTAGCAACTGCCCCAACGCCGATTCCTCAACCGCCCGCCCATGAACCAACCTGCGGGCACGACGGATGAAGCGTCAAACCGTGTCTAAAACCGGAAGCAAATGCAGGTCAGAGAAGCCTCTAGACCTAGCTAAATCTTGAAGTCGCCTGAGGGGACGCAGGGCCCAGCGATCGCAAACAAAATGCTGAACCGTTGCACGGACTATTCACGGGCTATCCGCGGGCTATCCGCAATGGGCAAACTCCTCCGCGCCCTTCAGCCCAGAGGCTTTGAAAAGGGCTTTGGAAAAGCTTGCTGCGCCCCAGCGGCCGCTTCGTCGCATCAGCAACCCCGGCTGCATTCCGCGTGGGGGGCTGAGCAACTGCCGCAAAATCTGAATAATCTGAACCTTAGTCTGGAGACGTTGGGCCTGGCGGGCGACAAAAGCAACCACAACGACTCGGATATTTGGAATGGTACGAACGCCGCTGTGTTTGAGCATCTGCTTTGCCTCCTCTAGCCAAGCTGTCAGAAGTGTCGTGCCTATCGTAGGGCGATCGCCCCAATCCTTACCTCACCTACCTGGCTCACCCGATTGGGTGAACGGGAATCAGGTCTGGGGGGACGGCGTGGAACAACCCGCAGAACCATCAATTTTTTCCTGGGGCCAACTCAGGAAAGCTCAATAGTTTTGATGTCTGAAATCCCCTGGCGCAGCCGTTGGAGCAATTGTAGGGAACGACGGATTGCTAAAATGAACCCTTGGGTGATCAGCCCAGTTCTCAACCCCAAGCTAGTTTTCAACCTCTAACCCTGAGCCATGCCCACATCGGAACGTCGCCTGCTGCTGGATTTTGAAAAACCCCTGGTCGATCTGGAGGAGCGTATCAAGCAAATCCGTGACCTGGCAGAGGAAAGTGAGGTAGACGTGTCCGATCAGATTCAAAAGCTAGAGGAGCGGGCCGATCAGCTCCGGCAGGAGATTTTTCAAAACCTGACCCCGGCGCAGCGGCTCCAAGTAGCGCGGCATCCTCGCCGACCCAGCACGCTGGACTATATTCAGTCCATGACCGATGAATGGATCGAACTGCATGGCGATCGCCTGACGGGGACAGACGATCGGGCGCTGGTGGGCGGCATTGGGCGGCTGGACGGACGACCCGTGGTGCTGCTGGGGCATCAAAAGGGGCGCGACACAAAAGACAACGTGGCGCGAAATTTTGGCATGGCCTCGCCGGGGGGCTATCGCAAGGCGATGCGGCTGATGAACCACGCCAATCGATTTGGAATGCCCATTCTGACGTTTATCGACACGCCGGGGGCCTATGCGGGGCTGGAGGCAGAGCGGCTGGGCCAGGGGGAGGCGATCGCTTACAACCTGCGCGAAATGTTTCGACTGGACGTGCCGATCCTCTGCACTGTCATCGGCGAGGGCGGTTCGGGCGGGGCGCTGGGCATTGGCGTGGGCGATCGCCTGATGATGTTTGAGCATTCGGTCTACACAGTCGCCAGCCCCGAAGCCTGCGCCGCCATCCTGTGGAAAGACGCAGCCAAGTCGCCCCAGGCGGCCGAGGCGCTACGGATTACCGCCCAAGATTTGAAACAGCTTGGCATTCTAGATCAAATCTTGCCGGAGCCGCTGGGCGGGGCCCACGCCAATCCGCTCCAGGCCGCCGCCACCCTCAAGGCCGCCATCCTAGAAAACCTGGCCCAGCTTGATAGCCTCACCAACGCCCAGCGGCGTGACCTGCGCTACCAAAAGTTTCGCAAGATTGGAATCTTTCAGGAGATGTCGGCTTGAGCGACGCGAAAGGAGTTGGGGTGGCTGAACTGATAGGCCCAGCCCCTAGATTTCTAAATGGGACTTGAGCTCGGCGACCGGACGGATTTGCCCACTACTCCCTTTGACAAAATCAGATAGCGTAGCAGAGGAAGTTGGTCGAGTCTGGTTTATGAGTGTTAAAATCGAGTCCGTAACATTTTTTAATATTTTGGAGCCAATCCTGGTGTGTAGCGCTTAATACTCGTTAATGGGGCCCTGTTTCGGTCATGCTAATTATTAGGCATTGAGGCTTGGATTTGATTTGGATAGAGCCATTGCTGATGGATTTGGTCTGGCTTCTGGACACTCGCCGTGCGATCGCCTCACTGCAATGCCTGATGGCACAGATTAGCCAGATACCGCCCCATCCAAGGCTCACGTCAGACTTGAACTTAGGCCTCTTTGACGCTAGCAATCCGGTTTTCTAACTTTTTTAACTCACCCGCTAACCCAACTGCTTTTAATTAATCGTTCCTTTGATCAGCCGCTTCATACCGCTGCTTGGAACTGGAGTTTCTCCCAGTTCGCTACCCACCTGCGATTTTAAGTTTTGGCTACAGGCTGGCTTAACCATTGTTTTTTTCTATTCCTTTCACGCTGGTTCATCAGTTCAGGATTTTACTCATGTCTCACGCTCTTCCTACCCGCGCCCTGATCACCGGAGCCAGTCGGGGCATTGGCGCAGCCACGGCGATCGCCTTTGCTAAAGCGGGGGTAAACCTGGCCCTGGTTTCCCGTTCTGCCGACTCCCTGGAATCAGTCGCCGCAGCGGCTCGCAAACTGGGCGTAGCGGCAGACACATATCCCATCGATCTGGAAGCTTTGGATCAGGTCGCTGAAAAAATAGGGGCGATCGCCACAGCCAGCCCTATCGACATTCTGGTGAACAACGCCGGAATCGGCTACACCGGAGACTTGCTGACGACTCCCCTCGCCGACTGGCAGCGGGTGATCAATCTCAACCTCACCAGCGTCTTTCAGTGCATCCAGGCCGTATTGCCAGGAATGCGCGATCGTGGCCAGGGTGTGATTATCAACATCGCCTCCATCGCGGGCTATCACGCTTTTCCCGGATGGGGAGCCTACAACGTCAGCAAGGCGGGGCTAATTGCCCTATCCAAAACCCTGGCAGCCGAGGAGCGCTCCCACGGGATTCGCGTCGTCACCTTTTCGCCCGGATCGGTCAACACGCCAATTTGGGACACCGACACGGTGCAAGCCGACTTCGATCGCTCTCGTATGCTCACTGCCGACGTGGTTGCCCAGTCGATTGTGCATACTGCCCTGCTCCCCCCTGGTGCAGTGATTGAAGAAATCACGCTGGTTCCCAGTGCGGGAGCCTTGTGAAGATCCGAACCAGTCCCCAAGCAGCACGGTTTCACCGGGACTGCTTTACCAGGACTGCTTTACAGAGAGATTGCTGAACAAGTCGTTCGGCACTGGCTGATTCCCTCAACAGTTTGATTGTTTTCTTTGGAGAGTTCATCCCAAGACCTATGACGATTGCTTCTTCTAACGGATTTACGAACGGATCTAATGGAGCCAACTCCTCACCCGCCAAGATTGATACACCGAAGCAGGGCGAAACGCTAACGCTGGAGGTGCGTCCTGATCGCACGACCTCCTATTCCCAAGAGCATACCGAAGTGTCGCAAGAGGACATGATCGACGCAGTGCGAACCATGCTGCTGGGCGTAGGCGAAGACCCGGAGCGGGAAGGTTTGCTCAAGACCCCCAAGCGAGTCGCCGAAGCCATGCGCTTTCTCACCAGTGGCTATAATCAGTCGCTCGAAGAACTGGTGAACGGCGCAATTTTTGATGAAGGGCATAACGAAATGGTGCTGGTGCGCGATATCAACGCCTTTAGCCTGTGCGAACACCACATGCTGCCCTTCATGGGTCGGGTTCATGTCGCCTACATCCCCAATCAAAAAGTGGTGGGGCTGAGCAAGCTGGCCCGCATTGTGGAAATGTATTCTCGCCGCCTCCAGGTGCAAGAACGTCTAACTCGCCAGATTGCCGAAGCAGTGAAAACGATTTTGGAACCCCAGGGCGTGGCGGTGGTCATGGAAGCGACTCATATGTGTATGGTGATGCGCGGGGTGCAAAAACCCGGTTCCTGGACGGTGACCAGCGCCATGCTGGGTGTATTCCAGGAAGATCAGCGCACGCGAGAAGAGTTCCTTAGTCTGATCCGCCATCAGCCTGCCTTTTTCTAGAATCCAGGCGCTAGAATCCGGCACGTAGGGCTTGATTCTGGGGTCAAAACAGTTGCATAACTCGAAGCTGGATAGTACTATTGAACTAACCAACTTCTTGCCACAGTCGGTTTTTGCTTGGGCAGAAGCCGACTTTACTTTTTTACTACCGAGTTTTACTACGAATACACAGTGGCAAGTGGCGCTAGAAATGACATTGCTGAAGCCTCATCTAAAAGCCCGCAATGCTCGACTGGCAATCCAAAATCGCAAATCCAAAATTGCAAATGGGCACCTCGATTAATTGCCTTATTGAGAATTTTAGGAGCCTGAAACCCTCGCTTTCTTGTAGCCATTCTCAAGAGGATCTGAATTTTTCGAGGTGCCCAAATCCAAAATCATAAATCCCTCCAACTCCGCACTCCTATTCCCCCAGTTCCCAGCAATCCTCAATTCCCGACAAGCCCATGAGCATTGAGCAAACAACCCAACTGATCCAACTGATTTTGAACAGTGTGCTGATGGTGGCGGTGGGGGCGGTGGTGTGGCTGGGGTTGATGCTGCGCTGGGTGTGGCTGGACAGTCTGCTGCGGGGGGCAGGGGCAGAGGTGCTGCGAGGTGAACTGAAGGGACTGGGCGAGCGCCCCTGGCGGTTGGAACAGTCGTGGGACAGAGTGTCTTATCGGTCGCTGCTGGCGCTGCGGCGGAGCAATCGCCGTCTCAAGCGACACCACCAAATGGTCGCCGTGAGCCTGCTAGTCTCCCACGGATCGCTGCTGCTGCTGGTATCTAGCACGCTGCTGTTGGCCTTGCGGACGCTGGTGCAGGCGAACTGGCTGATTCAGCTTTCGCTGGGCGTGTTTGTGGTGGGGGTTGGCGGGGTGCTGCTGGCGCTGGGGCTTTGCCTGGCCGATTGGGCGGTGAGGGAGGAGGGTGGGGCGATGCGCCCGCAGCGCGGCGAGATGAAGTTGTCTCTGAGGCGATCGCCCCGACGAGCAATCGTCGCTCTGGAGGGAACCCTGCGGGACAAAGGCAGCAAGTCTACTCTTCCAGAATTTCTACCCGATCTTCGATAGGGATACCAAAAGCGCAGGCAATTGTTAAACAATTTTGAAAACAGCGCTAAAGAGATGCAAGCCCGCCTGCAAGTGGCTGGAGTTGAGGGGATCGGAAGCCGCTTATCTTATCTTGCCCATGTGCCCGAAATCGCTCAGGTTATGCTGCGTCGTCAGCACAGACCAAGACCGTGAAACCGGCTCTAAATCGGCACCTGCACCCGCGTCGTCACGGTCATCACGGGGGGCGTTTGCTCAAGCTGCGTAAATTTCCAGCCCACGATCGCCCCATAATCCACCATCATCGTCAGCAGACCAATACCGGAGGCGGTGTGTTCGTCGTTGAGGGCATTTTGCTCAAGCTGCTGGAGGTAGCGTTCTAGGGGTTGAGCAGCGAGGATGTCCTGGATAAAGCGTTGAAAGGGGGCGATCGCCTCTGACCTGACGCTATTGGTTACCCAAAACACCAGGCAATCGGGATGGAGTTGCAACTTAATGGTGATTGGCTGGCGAGAGGCCTCGTCGTGAAACTTCATTGCATTTTCCAGCAGCTCGTTGGCAATGTATCGAACCGCATCCTGCATTTCGGTGCGGCGGCTCAGCGTTTTGGGGTCGCGCTCGTCGGCGGGAAAAAACGTCACCATATAATCCGCCAGAAAATTGGCAGACAGCCCGTTGTTTCGCCAGCGCTGGCGAATCGATTTGGCGCTGGGCGAAAAGCCCAAAATCAGATATTCCTGATTGGGCTGCAAAGCGTCGTCAAATTCTCCGAAGATTTGATTCATGCAGGCGGCTGGAGGCGGATCAGGGAGGCGGATCAAGGAGGCGCAAGTGGCAAAAATATGGGCGACGTTATCAGAAGCGCATCAAAGGCACAGAAATAAACAGAACGGCGCAGAATGAATGCACAAAATTTTAATTGGCTTTTTCGATTTTGATCCAGAAGCAAGCGAGACTCAGCGAACCGTCGAGCGCCCTCCTAACGCTGTTTCACAATTAAAAGCGTGATGTCATCAAACACTTTTTGCTGTCCGATGTGGCGGCGCACATCGTCAATCACCGCCTGCCGAATCTCAACGGCAGAGCGCTGCCAGTGCTGGCTAATCACCTGACAGAGCCGCTCGATGCCGTAAAGTTCGTGAATTTCGTTGGCGGCCTCGGTGATGCCGTCGGTATATAGCACCACACCATCACCGGGTTGCAAGTGAATGTGGGTGTGGGTGATGAAGTCGGAAATGTCTTCTACCAGACCCACCGGAAAGCCCAGCGTCATGGTGTTAATCGACTCGATCTCGCCGTTGCCCCGCACGACCAGAACTTCCTCGTGCTGTCCGCTGAGCCGCAGTTGACCCGCTTCATAGTCCAGCAGGGCCAGCGTCAGGCTGCGATCGCAGTTCATGCGCTGCACGTTGTCATAAATCACGCGGTTTAGCGTGCTGAGAAAGCGTACCGAGTCGGTTTCCTGCGTGGAGAGCAGCGTTCGCACTGCCGTCTGCACCATGAGCATCAACATACCGCTTTCTAATCCATGACCTGTGATATCGCCAATCCCAATCTTGACCGCGCCGTTATCGTGCAGCACGTCATAATAGTCGCCGCCAACTTCATCAGCGGGTTCCATAAACCCGGCAATTTCCAATCCTTCGATTTGATCTAGCTCGTGATCTTTGGGCAGAACCATTTGCTGAATCTGGCGGGTAATGGCCAGTTCTGCGCCCATTCGCAGGTTTTCTGACTGCAACTGCTGATTCAGCAGCGTAATTTCCTCATTGGCGCGGGCAAGCTGGGCGGTGCGTTCCTCGACCTTTTGCTCTAGCGTGCGGTAGAACTGGGCATTTTCCAGGGCGATCGCCGCTTGGGACGAGAGGATATTCAGCACAGTTACTCGCTCTGGCGTAAAGGTATCGGTGGCTAAGTTGTTTTCCAGATACAGCAGCCCGATCAGGTTGCCCTGATTCAAAATGGGCGAACACAGCACCGAACGCGATTGGGACTGCACGATGTACGGGTCGGTGGTGAAAAGTCCTTCTGCGGCGGCATCCCGCAGCACTACGTCTTCGCGGGTGCGCTGTACGTAATGGATCAGCGAGAGGGGCAGTGTCTGTTCGTCGGGCGATCGCGACTGGACCTGCACCTGCTCCTCGCCCTCAAGCATCCCCTCCGCCTCAATTCGCAGCCCGTCTGCTTGAAGCAATAGCAAACAGCCCTTCTGTGCGCCCGCGTTTTCGATGGCCAGCTTCAGCAGCTTCTCCAGTAAGTTCGCCAGCACAATTTCTCCAGAAATCGCCTGCGCCGCCTTGATCACCGTATCTAGATCTAGGTTTAGCCCCTGAGTTCCGCCTGTGGAACTGCTTGACCCCAGCGACACCGTTTGGTTCATTAGCTCAGTTCTGGCCAAGGGTTCCATCCGCTGTTCCAAAAACTGGGGGTAGAGCGTGTTGAGGGCATCCACTTTATAGGTCGCCCCCCAGCGCAGGTAAGTATAGCGGGCATCCATCAGGTAAGACTGGGCTAGCCGTTCCTTACCCAGTGCCAGATAAAACTTACCTGCCAGTTCTTGCGCCAGTGCTAGGTCGTTGATAAAGTCGTTGTCCCTAGCGGCCTGGATTGCGTTGTCGTAGGCATCAATGGCTTCGGCCGTGCGCCCCAGCACCCGCAGCCGCTCTGCTTCTAGCAGCAGGTGGCGATGCAGATAGTTGGCGGGGCAGTAGGTCGCCCAGCGCTGGGTCATCCGCAGGAATTTATTGATTTGGCGCAGATATTGCCGCTGCACCTTGGGCGACACGTTGTTGTAGCGGGCCAGATAAGATAGCGGCCAATAGAAATATAAGAGGGCATAGAGCGAGGTCATGGGGGAGGATTCTTGATATGCCACAGCCTGTTTTCCGGTTTCGATCGCCGTGGCATAGTCGCCGATGTGATACGCCCAGATCACCTTGGCAATGGAGCCGTAGAATAGGGGAACTCCCAGCTGCCTGTCGATAAACTGGGGAATCATTTCGTCTTCGTTGTAGATGCTGCCGACCAAGCGATTCGCGTAGCGATCTGTTCCAGAATCGCCCTCGATGCCCTGGCCGCGCAGGTGCAGTACCAGTTGATGCCAGGGCAGCATGGAGTAGACCACCTGCTCCTGTCCCAGGCTGAGGAGTTGGGTTTCGTATTGCTGAAAGGCTTCGGCCACCTCATACAGCGGCTCGCCCAGCAGCAGTTGGTGAAAGCAGTAGACCGAGGCGGCCAGCGAGGCGGCCTCCTGGTTGCCCAGTTCCAGTCCTTCGGCGTAGGCGTTGAGCAATTCGGGGAGCGATCGCCGCAGGGGTTCTTTCCAGTGGCGCAGACAGCTTTCATATCCGACAATGACGATCGTTTTGAACTGGCGGGCATTGAGCCGTTCTATGACTCGCAGGCTGAGTTGACCAAAGTCATAGGCTCGGTCGATATCGCCCAGCCCCGCCCGCAGCATCACGCCATAGGCCACGCCTTGCACTGCCGTCTGGGGCGAACTGCCGTATTTGACTACCAGATTGATCACGCGCAGTGCCGTTACGGCAATCAGATAAGGTGCGGCATTGGCGGCGGCGATGATCGGCGAACCAACGAGCCGCATGATCGCTTCTTTGACCGGATCGGTCATCGGTGGCAGTGCCTCCAGATCGCGGGAAGAGCGGTTGCCGATGACCAAAAAGCGCGTCCGCATCAACTCTAACCCGACCTGGAGGCGGCTGGGGTGGCGGGGAATCTTCAGCCCCAGTCGATTGGCCGCCGTCACAAAGATATCTAGCGCCGCGTCCATGTTGTTTTGGGCAGAGTAAGCAGAGATCTGCGTCTGGTAGGCCTTTACGGTGTCCAGGTCGGAGCGGGCGTTTGAGAGGATTGTCTCCGATAGCTGGTTGACCAGATCAAAATCGCCTTTCAGATACGCGGCCTCGACGGCTTCTTCGTAGAGCGCCAGGGTGAGTTCGTATTGATTGAGCCAACTGTGCTGATCGAGCAGGTCGGCTCCCGACCGCAGATAGCGCAGCGCCGTGTCGTAGGCGTTGGATTCTTTGGCCTTGGTGCCTGCTTTCAGGTTTAGCCGAGCCAGTTCGTGCCGCTCGACGGCGTGGGCGATCAACCCCGCGCCCGTGTTCAGGTGGTTTACAATGTCGAACAGATGATCTTCCTGCTGTTCGGCGGAACTGTGGGTGAGGAGCGATCGCCCAATGCGGTAGTGGATCGTTTCGCGCTCGGTTTCGGGAATCAGCGAGTAGGCCGCCTGCTGCACCCGGTCGTGCAGAAACCGGAAGGTCAGGTCACGGTTTCGGGACAGGTCGCTCTGCCACTCCTCTGCACCAGACAACTCCTGCCCATTCTGCTCCAGGCTGGCAAACGGATAGCCCTCACCCAGCGGCATCACCAGTCCTTCCTCGACGCTCTGCCACAGGTCGGCCGCCACCGCGCTCTGGGGCAAGTCGGCGGCGATCGCCAGCGTGGGCACGTCGAACTGGTTGCCCAGGCAGGCCGCCAGCCGCAGTACCCGCTGGGTGTTGGGTTCCAGCTTCTGGATCTTGTCGGCCATTAGCTCGACGACATCTTCGGGTAGCCCCGTATCACGAATTTGGCTCAGATCCCACTGCCAGTTTCCTGACGACGCATCATAGTTGAGTAGCCCTTCGGTATACAGCGACTTGAGAAATTCCGTCAGAAAAAACGGGTTGCCTTCCGTAATCTGCATGACGTAGCTGGCCAAAGGGGCGATCGCCTGCGGTTCGGCACAGCAAGTATCAGCCACGATCTGCTGCACAGTGTCCGCATTCAGCGGGGCCAGGTCGATTTGGTTGACCCGCACGCCCGCCTGCCGAATCTGTTCCAGCGTCAGCATCAGCGGATGGGCCGGGCTGACTTCGTTGCTGCGGTAGGCTCCTACCAAAAATAGGTAGCGGCTGTCGGGCGCAGTCAGCAGGCGCTCAATTAACTTTAGCGAGGCTACATCCGCCCATTGCAGGTCGTCTAGGAACATCACCAGCGGGTGTTCTGCCTGGGTAAACACCTGGATAAAATTCTGAAACACTAGGTTAAAGCGATTCTGGGTTGCATCGGGAGCCAGCAGCGGCACCTCCGGCTGGGGGCCGATAATTAGCTCGACTTCAGGAATCACCTCGATCACGACCTGACCGTTGCGCCCAAGCGCCTTCGACAGCAGCGCTTTCCAGCGGTCGATTTGCGTCTGGCTCTCGGTCAACAATTGCCGTATTAGCTCCTGAAACGCCTGAATCAGCGCCGAGTAAGGAATATTTCGCTGAAACTGGTCGTATTTGCCCGCGATGAAATAGCCCTTGTGGCGCGTGATGGGTTTGTAGATTTCCTGCACCAGCGACGACTTGCCAATGCCCGAATAGCCCGCCACCAGCATCACCTCACTGCGTCCGGCGGCCGCCATCACCGCCCGTAGCGCTGGCAGTTTGGACGGGGTCATCGGTTCTCCAATCGGTTCTCTATCCGCTTGCCCCCGTGCTGTTGACCCTGCGGTCGCTGCCTGGGCCGCTGCCACCCGCTCAAAGCCATCGAGCAAAAGCTGCACCTCTCGCTCTCGCCCGTAGAGCTTTTGGGGAATCTGGAAGCGGCCGGAAGCGTCGTCTTGCCCCAGCGGAAAGGGGGCGATCGCTCCAGTGGCCCGCAGGTCTACTAGACAACGCTCCAGATCGGTCTTCAGCCCATAGGCGCTCTGGTAGCGGTCTTCAGCATTTTTGGACAGCAGCTTTAACACGATCTGCGAAAGAACAGACGGTACGGCTGGGTTGACCTCGTGGGGTGGGTCGGGCTGTTTGGCCAGGTGGCTATGGATTAGCTCCATTGGGTCAGATGTGCTAAAGGGCGGATTGCCCGTCAGCAGTTCATACAGGGTCGCCCCCAGCGAGTAAAAATCAGTACGATAGTCTAGCGAGCGATTCATCCGCCCGGTCTGCTCTGGCGATAGGTAGGCCAGCGTGCCCTCCAGACGGTTCAGCGTTTGCAGCGTTGGGTTTTCCCGCGATAGCACGGTGGCGTTGCCAAAGTCGATTAGCCCGACGCGGCCCGTGTCTGCGTCGTACACCACGTTGGCAGGGTTTACGTCTTTGTGGATGACGCTGGCGGCGTGAACCTGACCCAGAATCTCCGCCAGGGCGATCGCCACCGACAGCGCCTCTGGCATATCGAGCGATCGCCTCAGCAGCAGCCGTTGCAGCGACTCGCCGCCAAAGTCCTCCAGCACCAGCACCACGCCGCTCTGATGTGGCTCCAGTCCATAGACGCGGCTGATCCCGTCCACTGCCGACAGCCGATTCAGGATTTCATGCTCTAGCCGAAACCGCGCCAGCTCCTCTAGACTGGGATATTCCGACTGAGTCGCTTTAAGAATCACAGGCACTCGATCCAACTCGCGCTCAGCCCGATAGACCACCGAGCGACTGCTCATGTGGAGTTGGGTCAGCACTTCATAGCCTGCAATTACGACCATGCCGGATAAGCGCTAAAACAAAAACTGGGTTCTCAGGATGATACTGTAGACCGGCGGATTTTCGCTGAAATTATTCGGGTTAAACGACACAAAAAACATCGGCACCAGCCCCACATTGTCATTCAGCGGAAAGTAGTAGCTGGCCAGCACATCGACCTGCGTGCCGCCATCGCCATAGCCCCCTACCAGAAACTCCTCACCATCCGTCACGTCAAACGGAATCGTCGCCGCTAGCGTGCCCAGCGCCCCCGGCTTGCCCAGGTCGGGAAAGGCAAAGCCCAGTTGAAACGCCTGCACTTCGACATTGCCACCCTCCCGCAGGGGATTGATCGGGTCAATCTCCGACGTGCTAAAGGAATAGCGCCCAAACACCGCAAACCCCGGCGACAGGGCCCAGTCAAAATTCAGCACAAAGTTATGGGCGATGATGTCGTCCACCGTGCCGCCAAAGCCGTCATCTACCGCGCCCCGCAGCGAAGTCAGCAAAAAGGGAAACACCGCCAACCCTTCGGGCACACCCGGAAACGGCGGTGGCGCTTCTAGCCGACTGCGGTTATACAGCAGGCGAATGTTGGCGTTGAAGCTGGGGGAATAGGTCAGCTCCGCCAGGATGTTGTTGTTGCCGTTGAAAAAGCCCCGGCGGGGGTTGGCCGGGCCATCGCCGCCAGGGGAAATAAAGGGTTCGTCAAAAATTTGCTGCGATCGGTCGTTGCGGGCCAGGTAGCCCGCCCGCAGCAGCCATTGGGGGCTGAGCGTCCATTCAAACAAGCCGCCCGCCCCCGATAGCCCGTTGCCCGCCAGCGTGCTTTGGTAGAAATTTAGCCCGCTGGAGCCGAAAACGATGTTGGTAAACGGGTTTTGGTCGAAATGGCGAAACGGCAGGATGCGCGGCCCCACCACCAGCCGAAAGTCTTCGCTAAACAGCGGAAAGGCGTACTTTAGCTCAAATAACCCGACGGAATTGGGCGACAGCGGCGTAACGGGGTTGGAATCGGCGTAGGGGATGCCAAAGCTGCTAGTAAACCCAGCAGAACTGAAGGCGCTGGCGGGCGGGTCGCCGTTGCCCATTGCCAGGATCATCGTCAGTTCATCGGTCTGCTGAAAAGACCCCGTGAAGACAAAGTAGGCAGAATAGCTGAGGGTCGTTTCTGGGTCATCTCGCACGGTTTCTACCACCGGGTCGCCAAACTGCCCCGTTTGCAGGTCAAACTGGCGGGCCGGCCGCCGCGCTGCCGGACTCACACCTGGCACGGTGATGCCTTCGGCCAAAATGTCGCCACCCGCAAAGGAGTGGCTGAAGTTAAAAGAGGCCAGCGTGTTAAACCGCAGCGTGGTGGAAAACTGGTTGGCTTCTAGTTCAGAAACGGCGGCTTCTAGGTCATCCAGGCGATCGCCCAGGGTGGCCAGCTCTGGCGCAAACTCGCGCTGGAGGGCTTCGATGCGGGCGATCGCCTCTGGGTCAAGCTGCTCTAGCCGCCCCGTCACCGCGTCCAGACAGGCCGCCAGCCCCGCCGCAAACTCGTAGCGCGTCATCGCCTGCCCGCCTCGATACAGCCCGCTGGGGTAGCCCTCCAGACAGTCCAGCCCGCCCTGGGCTTCGTTATTGGCCAGATAGGCCAGCGCCTCATAGGCCCAGTCGCCCAGATTCACGTCCGCAAGCTGCGAAACCGAAGTCACCTGCGCCATCTGGTCTACCGCCAGCCCGTCTAGCTCTGCGGATGGAGCGGCGGGTTCGGCGACAGATCCAGCTTGATACGCGGTGTAGTCTAGGGCAGATTCATCCAGGGCTTGCGAGTGGGCAGGAAACTCCAGCGCCAATAGGCCGAGCGACAGTCCCAGAATTGCCGAACATCCCTGGCGCAGCCGAATGCTAAAGCGTGTGCTGAGGGGGGGAATAGGACGGGCGATCGCCCGCTGTATCTGGAACGGAACGGAATATAAACCCACGATTTCAAATCCTCACACGCTTCAAAATCAGATTCAAAGATTTCCGCAAGGGCTTGTTCAAATTTCGTTCAAAAGCTTGTGTAAAGTTTTGTACAAAGCTGGTTTGAGAAGCATTGAAATCCACATTCAACGCTGCCTTCACAATCTCGTTCAGAATGGCTAGACAAGGATAGTCTGACTTTCCCACTCAAGTTCGTACCAGCGTTCGCGGTCTTGTCGAACTCCTGTCAGAGTCTTGTCCACAATCACATCCTGCACAATCACATCCTGCACAATCACATCCTGCACAATAGCAGCCTCTAGAAACGTTTCTAGAACGCTCTATCTGCCCGCTCTATCTGCCCGCTCTATCTGCCCGCTTTATCTGCCCGCTTTATTTGCCCGCTTTATCTGCCACAGATGCACGCTCGCGACCGCAAATTTGCATTGCAGGCGAATAATCTACGAGTACTATATAGTAAGTTCGAGTCAAAAACTAGCCGTCTATCAAAATGGGATTCTGAGCAGAACTTTGTGAGTCTAGCCTGGCTGTTTATCCCGATTTCTCTCGTGGCGCTGGGCATGGCAGGCGGCTACTTTCCGCAGTTGCGCCGCGCCGTGATGGAGTTGCCTCGCCCCCGGGCATTTCAAACCGATGCCGAGTGGTCGGCCGCTTCGCCGCCGCTAATTTCGGTAGTGATTCCGATGTACAACGAGGCTGAAAACCTGGAGGGCTGTATTTGCTCGGTGCTGGACTGCACAAGTCTATCTGCCAACCGCCTCCAGGTCTGGGTGATCGACGACCAATCCACCGACGACACGCTGGCACAGTTGTATGACCTGCAAGCGCGGCTGGCTGATCCCCGGCTGCATATCTTGGCGGGCCGGCCCCAACCCGCGAACCAGCGCTGGTCGGGCAAAAACTGGGCCTGCTTTCAAGCCTCGCAGCACGCAGACGGCGACTGGCTGCTGTTTATTGATGCGGACGTGCGGCTGAAGCCGGGGGCGATCGCCTCGATGGTGCAAACGGCGATCGCCCTTCAGGCAGACCTGCTCACCTGCATTCCGCAAGTGGTCAGCGGATCGCTGGTGGAATGGCTGGTGCAACCGCTGATGTTTGCCAATGCCGCAGTCACGTTTAATTCTGAAGCCGTGCGCGATCCAACGTCGCCGACGACCTACGCGCTGGGTCCCTGCCTGCTGTTTTCGCGGGAGAGCTACGCGGCGGCAGGCGGCCACGGCGGCATCGGCGCGGAAGTTGCAGAAGATGTTGTCTTTGCCCGCACGCTCAAGCATCAGGGCTTTCGAGTGGTGCATGTACTCGGTTGCGACCTGCTGAGCCTGCGGATGTATCGCTCCTTTAGAACCCTGTGGGAAGGCTGGACGAAGGTGCTTTACGTCGGCGCAAACTATAGCGTGCCGCTGATGCTGCTGCTGGCGCTGGTAATGCTGTCGATTTACACTGTGCCCTGGCTGGCGCTGGCGATCGCCCTCACGTCCCTGTTCACCGCTGGTGGTCTGGGCGGCTGGATTTTGCTGCTGCTGGCGATCGCCGGACTGGGGCTGCAATATGCCATTCGCGCTATGGGTTCCCATGCCCTGGACACGACGACGCGATATTGGTGGCTGCACGTCCTCAGCGGCCCGCTGATCACCGCGCTGGCGATCGCCTCTATTATCAAAGCCGAAACGGGCTGGGGCTGGACTTGGCGGGGGCGATCGCTGAAGCCGCTGCGTCGGGTTTCTTCGTCGCGCCACCGCTGAGGCAGATTTTGGATTTTAGATTGCCGATTTTGGATTTTAGATTGCCAGCCCAAAATCCAAAATCCAAAACCCACCTCACTCGTTCAGCAGCAGGTAATACAACTGCCCTGGATGGTTGATCAGCCCAGCGCGATCGCCCGCCAGTCGCCCACTGCCCATGTAGATATCGACGCGACCGGGCCCACGAATCGCACCGCCGGTGTCCTGATCCAGCACGTAGCGGCTGACGCGGCGCAGGGTCAACTGTCCTGCTGCTTCCACCTGGGGAATGTCCGTGCGGATCAGCGCCAGGGCACCAGGTGGAAATACGGTCTTGTCGGTGGCGATCGCCCGCTCAGCCGTCACGGGCACATTCAGCGACCCGATGGGCGGCGCACCGGCCGTTTCTCGGAAAAACACAAACCGATTGTTGCGCGGAATGTAAACGTCTAACTCTGCCGGGTTGCGCCGAAAATAGTCCAGCACCACGGGCAGGCTCAGCCCCGCTTCGGGAAGCTTACCATCGTTAATCAACTCTCGCCCCAGGCTGGTGTAGGCATAGTCCGTGCGGCCGGCGTAGCCAATGCTGAGCGTCGTGCCATCCGTCAGTTGCAGCCGCGCCGACCCCTGCACCTGGATCAAAAACGCTTCTAGGCGATCGCGCAACCAGGCAATTTCCAGCCCCCGCAGCGGCCCGGCCGCCCCCTGCAAGCCGTCGATGCCCTCTAGCTGGGCGCGGGTGGGGTGGGGCTTAGGCCAGCGATCGAGATCCGGCGGCAGGCGATAGACCGGATAGCGAAACTCGGCGGTGGGGCGGCGGCTGGCGGTGTAGGTCGGCTCGAAATATCCGGTGAAATCGACCGTGCCCTGGCCGTCGCGCCCGATAGATTGATAGAGCGAAAATTCCCGCAGCACGGCTGTTCGCAATTCTTCGGCAGAACGGGTCGATTGCAGCAACTGGCGAAACCGCACCAGGCTGCGGCGGACGCGATCGCGCGTGAAGGGCGGCACAGCCAGGGTACGATAAGCCTCGGCCGCTGCGGGCGTGTTCAAATAGCGCAGCGAATAGTCGATGGCGCGAATCATGGCCGGGCGATCGCCCCCAAATCGCCGAAGCTGCTCGTCCAGCGTTGCCGCCGCCTCTAGCTGGGTCGCCTCCACCCGCCGCAGTGGAACGGTCTGCGCCGCTGCCAGCCCCGCGCCGCCCAGCCACAGCCCCAAAGTTACCATTGGCCCCAGCGCTACGCCCGCGAGGATTTTTCTGCAAAACTGAGGGCGATCGTTCCGCCGTCTCTCCACCATCAACCGTTCCATTGCTGCCAAACCCAACTCCAACGCAATTTTCAGAATCTACAAGCTCAGAACATTGTAGTTTTTAAGCTTTGGGATTTTTCGAATTTTCAAGCACTGAGGCTGAAAACCATTGCAGTTAATCAGGATTGTGGAACGTATAGCGGGAACAATAGAGAACGCGACACTAACTTGACAAAACAACTTAGCAAAAAGTCATAAGTCAAATTCGGGCTAATGCTCTGGGCCGTAGTCAGCGCTTCAGAGCCAGAATGCTGGCTACCAAACCTAACTCTGACTTGTAATGCTGCACTAGATAAGAGGGAACTGACATATGCTGACAACTTTTCCGATCGAACAATTTAAGATGCTTCAGACTGATGCTCAGAATTATAAAGACCCAATGAGCCTTCTAGAAGCATTTCCTGCGCTGCGAATCAAGCCTAACTGCGTGCTACGGCTTTACTACCATTACAGCCATGGCGATGGCGTAGGAGCTGTTTGGGCGTTTAGAAACGAAGATGCCCCTCCTGAAAATTGTTTTTTTATAGCTGATGAAGAATGGTTTACAGCTTATGAAGAAGGAATCGAGGAATTTCTAGAGAAGGGGAGGCTGAAACCTGGCCGTCGGTGTGAAACTTTTGAGGAAGTCTTCGACAAACCAAATGGCGCTTTAGAAAATTTCATGGAAGCAATTGAAGGGGACGGTACGCCTTGGTCGTATTTGTCTGCGTCGCTGTTTGCCCGTGAAGCGCCAGAGCTTGGAGCTTCTGGACACGGTTGCAGCTGGTCTACTCACATGATCCTTAGAAATGATCCAGATGAATTGCGTCGGGCAGGAGATTCTCCATTTCAGTGGTTAGTCTCTAAGCCAGATATATGGCTGCCATCCTGCCAAGAAGAAGGAGATACGGTCATTGTCCAGTTCTACAGCTACAGTGCCTTAGGCATAGAGCAAATTATCCAGCACCGTGATATCTATCAAAAAGGGTCTTATACCTTTAGATGTGAAGCTCAAGACATTGCAACTGGGGGAGCAGGTTTTGTCTTCTAGCATAGATTTTTCCATTAATTAAATGCGCTGACTCAATCATGCAGGAACTTTAGCTTAAAGCCCGCCTAACCCCTAACCCCTGAAACCTAACCCCCAACCTTGGGCATAATGGAGGGTGCTGATGCAGAGAGCTATGGCATGACTTCAGAGCCGTTTTTGACCATTGATGACCAGCCGATCACCGTATCCCAGGTCTTTCGCTACTTGCAGGCAGGGGGCAAGCTCGACGGGTTCATTGGCGAAATTGTCCGGCAATACGTCATCGAGCGATCGCTCACTGAGGAACCCGACCTCCAGCCTAGTCCGGCTGTGCTGGAACAAGCCGTCGTCGATTTTCGGCTTAGCAATAAACTGACGGATGCCCAAGTCTTCCAGCAGTGGCTTAGCACCAACGGGCTGACCTACGAAACCTTTCACGAGCGTATTGCTGTCGGCTTCCGCATGGACAAGCTGCGGCAAAACGTAACGGAGCCGAAGCTCCAGGAATATTTCATCGAGCGCAAAATGTTTCTGGATCGAGTGGTGCTGTCGCGCATTATTGTAGACAGCAAAGATTTGGCAGAGGAACTGCGCCTGCAACTCTCCGAGGGAGCCAGCTTCGAGCAACTGGCGCGAGAGCATTCCCTGCTGGAAGACCGCGTGATGAACGGCATGATGGGCCCCGTCAGTCGCGGCAGTATGCCGGATATCTTGCGGGCGGCGATCGATCTGGCAGAACCGGGGCAAATTGTCGGCCCCATTGAGCTAGAGGGGCGCTGGGCCCTGTTTCGCGTCGAAGAACTGCTGCCCGCCGTGCTGGAAAACCCCCAGGTGCGTCAAACCCTGCAAAATGAGCTATTTGACCAGTGGCTTGCCGAAAAAATTCAAACCTTGCCGATTAAAATCAATATTGGAGAATAATGCCCCAAGACCCCCTTGCCAGCATTCCCTGGGATGCCCCTCCCCTCTGCTGGCTCAACGCAGATCAGCAAATTGCTGTCAAAAATCAGGCCGTTGTTCGCTCCTTTAAGCTGGGCGAAGTGATCTGGTCGGCCGATGCGCCAGGGGAGCAATACCTGGTGCTGGCGGGCAACGTGCGGCTGGTGCCGGAGGAGGGCAAGCCGACGCTGCTAAAGCCGGGGGACTGGTTTGGTGATTTTCCTAGCCTGACGGGCCCCTGGAAGGCGCGGGCGGCGGGCAAAGAGGTGCAGGTGCTGGCTTGGAACAGCGACCTATGGGATGAGGTATCGGCGCGGGTTCCCGAAGTGCGCCAGTTTTGGCTGGAGGGGCGATCGCGCTATCAGCCCGACTATTCCGATGCGCCCAAACCCGTGGCAGGGTTTCCCTTCGTGGGCGGCGTGAATTCGGCAGCGGCCTGCCTGACGATGGTGGCTCAGGTGCTAAATGCGCCGACGCAGATCGACTGGGTGCAGCGGCAGTTGCGCGGCCAGTTGCCCAAAGACTTGATTAACGCAGCCGAAAAGCTGGGGCTGCAAATGAAGCGACTGCTGCTGACCGACTGGCGCGACCTGCAAACCGTCAGCTATCCGGCACTGATGCTGTGGCATCGGGAGCATTGGGTGGTGGCCTACGGCGTGAAGGGCGATCGCCTGCTGATTGCCGACCCGCTCGATGGCGATCGCACCTGCAAAAGCATCCCCAAGCCCGTCGTCCAATCGGCCTGGGACGGGCAACTGTGGACGGTAGAACCCGTTCAAAAGCAGGACAAATTTAGCCTCAAGTGGTTTTTGCCTGCGGTCTGGAAATATCGCGTGCTGTTGGGGGAGGTGCTGTTTGCCTCGCTAACGTTGCAACTGCTAGGGCTGGGGACACCCGTGATTACGCAAGTAATCATCGACAAGGTGATGGTGCAGGAAAGCATCCCCACGCTAGACGTGATGGGCATTGCGCTGCTGATCATCGCAGTATTCGAGGCGGTGCTGGGCATTTTGCGGATGTTTATCTTTACCCACACGACCAATCGGCTCGATATGGCGCTGTCGGCACAGCTTTTCCGGCACTTGCTGCGGCTGCCCTTATCTTATTTTGAGGCGCGTCGCGTCGGCGACACAGTGGCCCGCGTTCAGGAACTAGAAGAAATCCGCCAGTTCCTCACCAGCACCGCGCTGACAGTGATTCTGGACAGTATCTTCTCCGTCGTGTATCTGGGGATGATGGCGTACTACAGCATCACGCTGACAGGTATCGCGCTGGCGGTGATTCCCCTGTTCGCCATCCTGACGCTGATCAGCACGCCGATTCTCCGCAACTGGCTGAATGAAACCTTCAACCGCAGCGCCGATAGCCAGTCTTACCTGGTGGAAACGATGACGGGGATTCATTCCGTAAAGGCCCATGCGGCAGAACAAACCACGCGCGATCGCTGGGAAGGTTTGTATGCCCGCTTTGTCCGCACGGGCTTTCGCGCCACCACCACGGCAAACATCAGCAACCACCTAGGCGATTTTCTCACCAGCCTGTCGGCCCTGCTCATCCTGTGGTTTGGCGCACGGCTGGTGATTAACCAGGATCTCACCATTGGTCAATTGGTGGCATTTCAAATGCTGTCGGGTCGCGTTACGGGGCCGCTGCTGCGGCTGATCCAGCTTTGGCAAAACTTGCAGGAAGTGCTGCTGGCGGTCGATCGCATCGGCGACATCCTCAACGTTGCACCCGAATCAGAACCCGGCACGGGGTTGACCCTGCCCAACCTGCGCGGCGAAGTCGTGTTTGAAAACGTGTTTTTCCGCTATCAGCCCGACCAGGAGGCGATTCTCAAGGGCATTTCGTTCCGCGCTGAGCCGGGGCAGTTTGTGGGTATCGTGGGACGCAGCGGCTCCGGCAAGAGTACCTTATCTAAGCTGATTCAGCGGCTCTATCCAGCGGAGGCAGGGCGGATTCTGGTAGACGGCTTCGATATCAAAAGTGCTGACTTATCTTCGCTGCGACCACAAATTGCCGTGGTGCTACAAGAGGATTTCCTATTCAACGGCTCTGTGCTGGAAAATATTACCCTGGGCAACCCCAATGTGACGGCAGAGCAGGTGATTGAAGCCGCACGAATGGCAGTAGCCCACGACTTTATCTGTGACTTGCCCCACGGCTATGAAACCAGCGTCGGCGAACGCGGCACAGCCCTCTCTGGCGGACAGCGGCAGCGCATTACCCTGGCGCGAATGTTCCTTTCGGATGCGCCTGTGCTGATTTTGGACGAGGCCACTAGCCACCTGGATGCGGAAACCGAGCAGCAAGTCCTCGAAAATCTGAAGCAGGTGTCGAAAGGGCGGACGCTGTTTCTCATCGCTCACCGCTTTGCGCCGCTGAAACGCGCCGACCTGATCCTGACGATGGAAAAAGGCGTGATTGTCGAGCGGGGCACCCACGATTCGCTGTTGCAGGAAAAGGGGCTTTACTACTCGCTCTACCAGCGCCAGCAAATGTCCGTCTAGACCCGTCTAGACCCGTCGTGCGACGCATTTTAAGGGCATCTCAAGGGCGTTTCAAGGGGTTGCACAGTGGTGGCACGAATTTCAAATTTTGCTGATTCTTGATCGCTAATTGCGTTTGCAAATCGAGGAGCGATCGCCCTGCTTTTGGCGCATTTGCACATAATCCCGAACCCATTCACACCCCGCGTTTAGGATCTGTTCCGTATCGAATACCCGATCGAGTTGCCAGAGAATCACCAAATTATCCAATCCCGCAGACGCGAGCAGTGCTTTCTGATTTGCAGCAGCAGGATAAAACGCCACATCTAGCGCTCGCTCTTCATGTCCTTCTAGCGTGTGCAATAGCGTTCCGTCTAGCTTCCAAAGTTTAATCGTTTTATCCCAACTGGCAGAGGCAATGACCGTGCCCCACTCTGCGGGAAGTCCAGCATCTGCGGGAATAAAGGTGAGCGCATTGACGCGATCGCCATGTCCTTTTAGCGTGTGAATCAGCGTTCCATCTAGCGACCACAGCTTGATCGTATTGTCTTCACTAGCAGTTGCCACCATTTGCCCATCTGGGCTAAAGGCTACATCCCAAATGGTGTCTTCATGACTGCTCAGCGCCCGCTGCGGCTGAGGCGAAAACTGCCCATTGGCGTTGCGTCGCCACAGGTAAAGGATCTGATCTCGACCACCAACGGCCAGCCATTGATTGTCGGGACTATAGGCAACTGCATTGAGGCGATCGCTGAGTTTGTCCAACGACGGTTCAGCGCTTCTCTTGAGGATTTGAATTAAGGTGCCATCCAACTGCCACCGTTTGATAGTGCCATCCCAACTCACAGATGCAACCTCGGTGCTGCTGGGGTTAAACGCCACATCAAATGCTGTTTCCCGATGGGCATTGATCGTTTGGATGAGGGTGCCGTCTGGGTTCCAAAGCGCCAGGGTACCGTCGTTGTGGGCAGTGACCATCATTTGCCCATCTGGACTGGTGTCAACAGCCCAAACTTCTCCACGGGCAGCGGTCAGTGTTTGCAATAGTTGCCCCTGAGGTGTCCAGCGTTTAATCGTGCCGTCGGTGCTAGAAGACCACACAACTGGTTCCGCCACCGGAGCAGCAGTGCCGCGATTGGTGCCGCGATTGGGTGCAACCGTGACGCTCCACACAGAGGCGCGATGGCCCCGAAAGACCGTCGTAAAGCGAGAGGACAACTGCCAAACTCGAACCAGGTCATCTTCTCCCCCGGAAATCAGGCGATCGCCATCCGGGCTAAACGCCAGCGCCAGCGTGCCGCTAGGATGCCCTGGAAGCGATCGAATCACCGTTCCTTCTAGATTCCACAGTTTGATGGTATTGTCCCAACTGCCCGATGCCAAGGTTTGCCCATCGGGGCTAAAGACTAAATTCCCCACCGCCTTGCGATGCTCGGACGTGGTGTTGAGTAAGGTGCCATCCAGGTTCCACCAGAGGATGTTGCCATAGGAATCGCCCGCCACCAGCCTTGTCCCATCGGGGCTAAAGGCAACGCTCAGGAGTCGATTTTCCCCGTCGGTGGAAGGCGTGGGATTGCGGAAGGTGCGACGGGGAGTGCCGTCTAGATCCCACAGCATCACCGTGTTGTCGGCACTGGCAGAAGCGAGCGATCGCCCATCCGGGCTAAATACCACCTTCCAGATGACGCCGCGATGTCCGCTCAAGGTGCGGACGAGTTTGCCGTCGGTGTGCCAGAGTTTGATCAGCTTGTCGTTGCCGGCTGAGGCAATCCACTGTCCATCGGGGCTAATCGCCACCGACAGCACGCGATCTGGGTGCCCTTTGAGCGTTGCCACGGGTGTGCCATCTGTGCGCCACAGCCGCATGGTGGCATCGTCCATTGCCCCCACCAGGGTTTGACCATCGGGGCTGAAGACAACCTCCCGCGCCTTTTCTGGAATCGTGTTCAAAGTCGTCCCGTTGGGTTTCCAGAGGACAATAGTAGACTGATCATAGGTTGCGGCAATGCGCTGACCATCAGGACTGATCGCCAATCCCCGCACTCGTCCTTTGTTGGCGTTCAGGCGATGGCGCTCAACCACTTGAACGGTGATGCGGTGCAGTTCTCGCTCAACTTGGGTCGCTAGTTCGGCGGGCACCCGGCCGATCCGGTCTAGCTGCGTATAGGCTTGAATCGACGTGACGAGTGCATCCAATCGATTGCCCGAAGCAAATTGGGCCTCGGCGATGTTGGCGATCGCCTCGATTTCGCGCAGCGAGGCCTGACGTTTTTGGGCAGCGGCATAAAGCCCCAAGCCACTGGCAATCACAAATGCAGTGCTGATCGTGCCCAAGAGCCAGCGCTGCAATCGCAGACGCTTCTCCACTTCGCGCAGTCGTCGATTTTCCTCTTCCCGTTTGAGCGTGTCGAGGTCAGTGCTGGTGCCAAACCATTTGACGATATTTCCCGCCCCATCGCGAATGGGAATGGCGCGGTTGAGAAACCAGCGATAGGTTCCCTCACTGTCCATCATCCTGAGCTGAAGTTCATAAGGCTCGCCTGTTTCCAGGGAATGCTTCCAGGCAGCCAAGCTGAGGGGACGATCTTCGGGATGAACGATATCCAGGCGTTTCCAATCTTGCACATCGCCTAGCGATCGCCCCGAAAAGTCGTTGCCTTGCTGATTTGTGTAAGATAGCCTGCCGTCGGGTTCCACAATCCACACAATCTGCGGCACCGCTTCTGCCAACTGACGAAAGAAGCGCTCGCTCTCGGCCTTGGCGGTGAGCTGCTGCTGAATAGACTGCCGCTCAATATCCTGGCTAGCTGCCAAAAATTGATAGTCCAGGTCGCTGAGGCTTTTATTCCTGGCCCATTGCTCTACCTCTAGCAGGGTTTGCCCTCGCAATAGGCGAGAGTCGTCCTGTCGTCCTGACTCGACCCAGGCATCTAGGTTGACCGAATAGGGACGCAGCCGGTGCAATTGTTGCTCGACCCAAGCTGGGGTAAACACCTGGCGATAGATGCGGTTTTTGATGGCGAGCTGATTTTCCCGCCGCACCACCAACCCCGACAGCAGCAAGTCGATTTGCTCACGACTGTCGTCGGTGTAGACAGGCTTTCCTTGGAGTAGTTGCTGATACAGCCCCAGCAATCGCGCAATGCGGTTTTCGTGCCAAAACAGATGGTCGCGAATGGTACGCAGGTGGATGGGTTCGTCCTGTGATTCCCAATGGCTGAGGATGTGCGATCGCACGAGTTCTTCGATCCATAGATCAGCCGTGCCCGCAGGCAACCGCAGCGGCAGCGTTTCCGCCTGTTGCGCCTGTTTGACGACAAGCTGACACAGCTTTTGGGTCAAAAACGGTTGCCCGCCTGTCCAGCTCAAAATGGCTTGCAGCACTGCTGATGGAGCGTCTACAAACGGCTCTAGTCCCGGCAATAGCGGGGCGCTTTCGGCGAAGGTGAACCCTTCTAGCTGAATCGCCTGACCAATGTTGAACGGCGTGAGCTGTTTGTCGGCAATCAAATCGGAGGGGGTGGCGACTCCAAACAGCGCAAAGGTCAGGCGATGATACTGCTCATCGTGCGATCGCTGGTTATAGCACGCCCGCATCCAGGCAAAAAACGCATCGGTGGAAAACGGTAGCCCCAGCAGGCTGTCGATCTCGTCAATCAGCACGTAAATGGGGCGATCGCCCCCCGACGGCAAGATCACCTCTTCCACAAGCTGGCTCAGGCGCTGCATCAGCGGCAGGGCTTCTCGCGCTTTCCACCATTGCAAAAAGTCAACCTGCGGCGGCAGTTTCAACCCCTGAATCAGACTGATCCCCACGCCCGCAATCCACTGCTGCTGGGTGAGATCGGTGCCACCCAGGCGCGTCATATCCAGATAAATGCAGCAGGCTCCCTCGGCTTGCAGTCGCTCCTTCACCCGCACCAGCAGCGACGATTTCCCCATTTGGCGCGAACTAAAGACGTAGCAAAACTCGCGCGATCGCAATGCGTCGTACAAATCTGTATCTGCCTGGCGCTCCACATAATTGGGAGCGTTGGCATGGAGGCAGCCGCCAACTTTAAAGCGTGGGGACGTAATCACCAGGGGACGCCTTGATTTGCTGTTGCTTTATTATGAATGACTCCTTGAACCAGGGCGACAACATCTCAGGAAAACGCATCACTCGGTCAGAATGTAGCGCTTTAGATAATAGCGATACAACTCACAACTGAGTCGCCAACCGTTGGGCGTTGGAATGACTAATCCTGCGCCTTCTAACTTAAACGCCAGCATGGGATCTAAAACACTCACGCCTGAAGGCTGAAGCAGAGCCTTCAGCGGCTCCATCGTCCAGGGCAGATCTTGCAGCGAGGCAAACATCGTCTGTAAATATCTCTGGTATGCCCCTTGAGGCGTTGTAGCGGCCTCCAAAAACGCATCTAACGAAGACGGTTGACGGGCAATGTGGTGAATCGCCAAATGTACCAGGGTAGGATGCCCGCCGACCAGCGCCATCAGCCGATTGGCCTCTGCCTCGCTCCAGGATAGAGCATACCGTTGCGCTAGCTCCAGCACTTGATTGGGGGTGAATTCGGGCAGTGCCAGCGGCAGCCCAACATTAAACGGTAAAAAGATGATGTCGAGCAGCAAATAGCGGTCGGTGGCATAGGTGACGACGAGGCGCAGGTGTTGCCAGACGGCATCATGTCCGGCTTCCTCATGCCAGGAGCGCAGCAGAGGCAAAAAAGCCTGCGCAGTTGCAGGATGGGCAAACACGCGATCGATTGCGTTGATCGCCAGCAGCACAGGACGCTGAATCGAAGACAGGAGCTGATTTCGCACATAGAGCGTGGTGCTAAAACTCATGCCGATCGCCTCCCCCCAGGGGTTTTCGGGGGGCGGCACTAGCCCCAGCTTCATCGCCAGCGACATGCTAAACCATTGCAAAAACTGATTGGGATTTTCCAGAATATCAGTTTCGGCTTGCTGGAGGTCGATCGAGGCGATCGCATATCCCAACTGCTGAGCCTGATCGAGCATCCGCAGCAGCAGCGACGTTTTGCCAAAGCCAGGCGGCGCTTTGATTCGCACCACACAGCCAACTTGGGTCATTTCGTGAAAAGCTAACGCTTCGATCGGTTCTCGGTAAATGTAGAGCGATGACTGGAGCGGCAAGGGACCGCTGGGATAGCGGTGGAGCGATCGCCCTAAGGAAACGTCCACTTGCGGTTGGGAAAGCGTTGCTGGATTAAAACCGTCAACCGGCTGGAGGTCGGCATCCGTGAGTGTCAACCCAAAGGTGTTGAAAATCTTTCGCAGTGTCTTTTGATCTACACCCGCCTGCGCCGCCCACAGCCGACGAATTGACGACGGAGACACGTCCGCCAGATCGCTCAACGCTTCGGCACTGTAGCGATCGCCGCCGTTTTGCTCTGCCTCGAAACGGGCGATCGCCCCTTGCAAACGACTCAGCCCATAATCACTCAGAACAATCCCGCGTTTGCGTTTAGCAATTCGCCGTTTTTCAAGATCTTGTTTTTCAGGATCTCGGTTTTCAGGATTCATAGTGTGTCCCTTACCCACGGGAGCATCCCACTTTCGCGAAAACAGTGCGAAGGGTGAGAATGGGAGGGTAGCCCCAGGGATGACTCACCATGACACCTGAAGACCAAAAGCGATTGGAAACTTGTACTATTGATTTGATTGTGTGTAAATGCGGGGAGAATGCTTGCGTTTACACACAATCTGGACAAACTTGAGATTTAACAATGAAAATTCAGTACCTTCTTGTTGCAGTAATAGCTGCCGTTGCGTCTGCGATTCCCTTTGCAGCAAAGGCAGATACGGTCGATGCCCGCTGCGATATTTATCCGCGTGGTGAAGATCGGGCTTCGGCGGTGACGGCCTGCACCTTTTCTCAGCGCCAGGGCAATGTGGGCATTCAATTGCAAGACGGGCGGCGCTATGACCTGACCCCCGTGGGCAGCCAGCCCGGAAACTATGTGGATCAAAATGGGCAGCCGGCCTATCGGCAATCGGGATTGGGCGATCGCGGTCAAATCTATCGCTTTGCCAACGAGTCGATCTACGTGTATTGGGACACGGCGGGCATTCCAGCCGCCAGCGCCAACACTAGCGGCAATCCGGTTACTTACACTACGGTCATTGACTACAACCACATCAACATTCAGATCACCGAAGCAGAATTTAACTTCCGGGGCACACTGACCAAGCTGCCAGGGCCCGATTATTCCGGCACCGATGGGCGTGTGCGCGTGGTGCTGACTCCTAGCACGGGTCGGGTGCTTGTCTTTAATGAAGTCACCGGGACGACTTTCTACGACTACACCATTCCTCCGGTGTCGGTTGGTGAAGACCCCAGCACCATGTGCGATCCGACCCGCGAACCCTGCTAGAAGTTGCTTCATTTATCAAAAGTGCTCAGCCTTTGACTGAGCGCTTTTTTCTGCTACTTTTTCAGACCTGTTCGCGTCGGCGTTGCGGAGCAATAACCTGACTCCCAAAACCTGCCCCCTCCTAAAGAACTTGCGAATAAGACAAAATTCATCCTCTAAATTCAGGGTGCGTTTGCCATGAATGCAGTCCTCGCTTCAAAACCCAAAATTGCGATCGCCGCGGTTTGCCTCTACCAAACTGAGTCATGTTAAATCCATCTAACCCGCAGCCCCAGGCTCCAGACTGTGTTGCCAACTTGCATGCGATCTATGGCCCTCCCAGTCAGGCTGGATTTGGCAGCGCCGTATTCTACGAACCTTTAGACAGTGAACTTCTAGAGCGTGCAGACGCACTAGAGCAGATGGCGCTTAAACACTATCGATATTTTGTGAGCGACTTCTGGCGGCGATGCGGCGAATCCGCTTGGCTGACTCGTTTTTTCTATCCATCTAGGAAATACCCCTATGACTCACTTCTTCACTCGTTTGATCGGATTCACCGCCCTGGGCGTTGCCATCGCCATGGCCAGGCCAGCGATCGCCACTCCCCCCACCAGCCCCGCGTGGGAATCTACCGACTGCTCTACCTTTGGCCTGAACGCGCTGCAAAGCGCCATGTCTGACTGTGGCTATGTCACCGTGCCCGAGCGCCACAGCCAGCCCGATGGGCCGACTATTCAGGTGGCGGTGGTGAGAACCCGCAGCATTGGCAACAACCCTGCCCCCGATCCCTTGTTTATCGAAAATGGTGGCCCTGGCAGCACTACCATTAAAACCTTTGCGGTCGATATATTACCCAACCTTCCGGTGTTGCCCGCCTTGCTGCAAGCGCGCGATCTGGTGTTTGTCGATCAGCGGGGCACTGGGCATTCACGCCCCTTCTTTAACTGCCCCGAGAAAACCGAGCACAATATAGCGGTGGCTCGCGACGAGATCGCCCCCACCGATACCCAGTGGATGGTGGCCTGCCGCGATCGCAGCCTTGCCGCAGGCATTAACCCCAACGCCTTCAACACCATCGAAAATGCCGCCGATATCTATGCGGTGGCCGAAGCCCTGGGCTACGACCAGTTTAATTACTACGGGGTGTCCTATGGCACGCTGCTGGGGCAGTACGTGCTAGAGCAGGCGGAGGAACACACCGCCCAGCTCCGCAGTGCGATCCTCGACGGGGTGGTGACGACAAATATCGACTTTAACCTGGCCGCCACCTATACCTTGAGCGGGGCACTGCGCAACCTGTTTGCCGCCTGCGCCGCCGATGCCCAGTGTAATCAGACCTATCCCAACCTGGAAACCGTCTTTCTGAGCCTGCTGGATCGGCTAGAGCAAACCCCCGTGCCGCTGACGCTCAAAATCCCCGACACCGAGGAAACCCTCGAAACTACGCTAGACCGAGACGAATTCTTGATGTTTTTTGAACCCTATATCGCCAACAGTGGGAATGCCTCAGCCCTGCCCAAGAACATTTATCAGGCGGCTGAGGGAGATTTTAGCTGGGCCGTATCCGAACTCTCGAAGGCGCTCCGGGACGATGATAGTGGCACAGGCATGTATCACACGGTGCTCTGTTCGCGGGTCGATTCCATAGCAGTAGATCCGTCTACCGTGTTTCCCGCCCCCTACGAGCAGCTGATCGCAATCGGGGAGAATGAGAGTGCTTCTTATCAGCACTTCTGCGACCTGCTTCAGGTTGAGCGAGAGCCAGTCTTCGCCTACGACAACACCGAGATTCCTGTCTTAGTGCTGAATGGCGGCTACGACCCGGTCACGCCCCAACGCTACGGCGAGGCCGTCGCCCGCAATTTCCAGAATGCCCATGTCTACACCTTCCCCGGTGTAGGTCATGGCTCGATGTTTGCACCAGGGGGCACCCCAGCCGCGACCTGTGTAGAGGCGATCGCCCTCGATTTCCTGGCTGATCCCAATCAACCATCGAATCACCGCTGTATTGATGAGGTCAAACCTATTTTCAAGTACGAGTAATACCGTTCATCCTAGATCATGAGGTGCCCCATGTCATTAACTGACTCCGCCCGCGTTCTCTATGGCTCACCCTTAAGCCGCCCCAAAGTTGCCAAATTTGCCGTGATTGTATTGACAGTATTGGTGATCATCGGCACCAGTTTCATTGTCAAAAACATTCTCACGCCATTGCAACCGGATGCCCTGAAGGTATTTTTGGTTGCGTTGTTGTGGGGTGGTTTACTCTCCATTATTCCCTTAGCCATTCTATGGTTCCTCGATCGTCGGGAGCATGAAACCACCTGGCTGTATATCCTGACTTTTTTGTGGGGTTCTCTGATTGCAACGGCGATCGCCAAACCCATCAACGATCTGATCATCGGCGGTGTTGATCAGTACCTCACCCTGCATCCTGATATTCAGCAGTTGCTCGGTGACAATGCCAGGATGGCGATCGCCGCTCCCCTGGCGGGGCCTATCGTTGAGGAAACCACCAAGGGACTGGCCCTCGTGCTGCTGTTCTGGCTGCTGCGGGCCGAGTTTGATAATGTGCGCGATGGTTTTATCTATGGAGCGTTGGTCGGCATTGGGTTCAATTTCTTAGAAGCCCCTTTTTATGTCGCAAACGTCTTTGCCGATACAGGTGTTGCACCCTGGGGGGGACAACTGGCGGTGCGCCACTCGTTACTGGGGCTGGGTGGTCATGCGCTCTACACCGGATTGTTTGGCATGGGTCTGGGTCTGGCGCGGCAGACCACCCGCCCCTGGTTACGCTACGTGGCTCCCATTGGAGGCTGGCTGCTGGGGTTTTCGGCCCATCTGGTGAACAACGGCATGGGTCTGCTGATCACCCTGATGATTGTTTTGAACGGTGGCAAAGCTGCTGCCAGCAGCAAAGGCGTGATTCCCATCGATCCACCCTTTTGGCTTGGTTTGTTGCAGGGTAGCATCCAGAATTTCATCCTGCTCCTCCCCTTTGTCGTGATCACCCTTGTGATGGTCTGGCAGAGCGGCGTTTGGGAACGCAATGTGATTCGGGAACAGCTGGCCGATGAGACAGAACCTGTCATTACACCTGCTGAGTACGAGGCGGTAAAGGGCGATCGCATCTTTCGCACCCGCCGCATTGACGGCACCGATCGACGCACCTCAGCGGCGATCGTCCGGGCGCAAAACGAGCTTGCTTTCCGTAAATGGCGCGTTAAGCAGATGGGCCAGTCTCCAGACAAAGATCAGCTTGTCGCGTCCTGGCGTGATGAGCTAACGCGGATGCGGGACAGGAAAGCGGCGATCGCGGTCTGAGAGCGCGTTTGAAAAGGGATCTACGGTAGCTTTAGTCACTTGCCGATCCCCCCTGCCCCCCTTAAAAAGGTGGGTAAAAGTCCCCCTTTTTAAGGGGGATTTAGGGGGATCTCTACTTTTACTACAAGAGACAGGACTTTTAAAACATCCTCTGAGCCGAAACCATTGCATAGAAAGGAAACTGAACGATGATGGATCAGCTTGCATCACTCTCAAAACCCAAAATCGCTATCCTGGCGGCATTCGTCTACACCGCAATCATGGGCATTGGGATGTTTTACATGAAAACATTCCTGGGCATTAGCTACGGTCAACCAGAAATGATGAACCTGTTCTGGTTCATCCTGATTATCCTCAATGTCATCAATGTCTTCTGGGTCACTCGCTATTTCAGCTGGCGGGCGATCGGCTTTCGTCCCCTCGATCGCAAGCAACTGCTATGGTTTCTGCCCTTGATCGTGGTGCTAATTGCCCTGTGGGTGGTCTTTCTGTCGGGTCTGGCGCGGATCTCCCTCAGTGCCGCTCAATGGCAATCGTTTGCCCTGGTTGGCTTCACCACCCTGTTAGTCGGGTTTGGGGAAGAAATCATGTATCGGGGCATTGTGTTGCACGCCTTTTTGACCACCGGGCGAGTCCGTTGGGCGAAGGAGCATCCCACTTTCGATGAAACAGTCAACTGGCGAGCTGTCCATTGAGGTAGGCACAGCGCAGACTCAACATGGCATTAACGGAGGCCGTATTCCAGCGAGCACCCGAAATTTGGAGGCGTCGCCCAATCTGTTTGACAGCCGATTCTACGGCTCCTGATCCAATAGAACAGAGTTGCTCAGCCTGGTAGAACCCATAATTCACGATGCGAGAGCGATGGGTGCTCAGATAGGCTTCAAAATTGCGGGCTTGCTTGCGCCGACAGTCGGCAAAGAGGGCCCTGGCGGCTTCCACTTGACCTTGCCATAACAGCATTTCCGCCGCTGCTAAGCGCTTGAGCGACCCACCGACTTTGTAGAGGTTTTCTTTGAGATGGTACCAATCGAGGATTTCCCAACGGGTCTCAACGGTGGTGAGTTGAGCAAACAGATTCCACACCCCAGCGTGACCATCGCCCAGACAGACCAGTGGGGAGAGCAAGCGTTGAGCGCTGAGATAATCAATCAAGCTGTCATTGTCTTGGAAGAAGGCGTTGTAATAAATCCCCTCCACCCGCACCGCTTTGTAGTCTCGCCACGGGCTATCGGACTCTAGCAGGTCACGCAGACGGACTTTGCCGCCATCAATGCTGACCTCACTGACGCCTTGTTTAGCCTCGGCAGACTCGAACGACTGACGCCCCACCAGACGTTGTTGGGTCGAGTGCCCGACCCGCATCCCGGTCAGGGCTACGATGTCATCCTCTGCATCTTGAAACGATTCGTTGGCACTTAAGCGTAGGTTGGCTTTCTCTAGGCCACCACTGAGACGGCTGTAAGCCTTTACGCCTAACCGTTCTGCCTGACTTTGACGAATCTCAAGGACCCCTACCAAACTCTTCAATCGGCGAACCCGGCCTCGGGCGGGGTAGGCTTTCTGGTTGACAAAAAAAGGGCAACTCGAGGGCTCACCTCCTCTAGCATTTGCCGTCGTACAGTCTGCTCGATGCCTTCTAGACTATCGAGCCCCTCTCGGTTGCTATTGCGATACAAAATCTCGGCGATCTCTGCTGTACAAGCTTCCAATCGCTTTTGGTCTTCAGGTGTCCTGGTGAGTCATCCCTGGGGCTACCCTCCCATTCTCACCCTTCGCACTGTTTTCGCGAAAGTGGGATGCTCCCGTTGGGCGATGTTGGTGAGCGCGATCGCCTTCTCCCTCCTGCATGCGGTGAATGTGTTTGGGGGCGTTCCTTTACTGGCTGTCCCCATCCAACTGCTCAATACCTTTCAGTTTGGCTTTTTCTTTGCGCCGCTGATGCTCAAACTTAACAACATCCTGCCGTTAATTATCTACCACTGGCTGTGGGACTTTGTGCAGATTATGGCAGGGTCGCTGGTGGATGAACAAACTGCCACGGCGATGAAGATGAAATCGATCGTGCAATTCGGCGACCCCATTCAACTCATTTTGGGCATTGTGATGTGGTTGCAGATCAAGCAAGTACCAGAGCGGGCGATCGCCGCTTCCCCCAATTCCATTTCTTTCTGATTAAGCCTAATTTGATAGCAGAATTTTTGATATGCATCTAGATGATCTTCGAAAATCCCCATTGGTCATGGCTGCAACAGAAGCCAGACGACCGACGCGATGGTGGCTCGCCTACCTGTTTAGTCTATTCGTGGCATTGCTAGGCGTCATGGTGACGATGGAGTTGATTCGTGAAGCCCTGTTCCAATTCTCGGTCACGTCAATTCCAGGGCAAATTTTTGAAGGCATTACGAATGCAATTACCATCACAGTTCTGGCACTTTGGGTGAGGTTGAAAGAAAGACGACCAGTAAGTTCGCTGGGATTTCGAGGGCGCAATTGGGCATATCGGTTCCTGGCTAGAGTGGCGATCGGGGCCATCATGCTCAGTACCGTAACCTTGATTCTGCTGCTACTCGGTCAATATCAAGCGGTACCAACGGCTGTTGGTTCTCTCAGCGGTTGGGCTGCACTGCTGCCTTTCCTGGCTCTGGCTCCCGTTTGGGCGGTGCAAAGCTCTGCTGAGGAGAGGATTTGCCGGGGCTACCAGGTGCAGGTGGGTGCTTTGCAGTTATCGGGGTGGTTGGCCGTGCTGTTGCCAGCGATAGTCTTCTCAGCACTCCATCTGGTTTCTGGGGGTTTTAGCCAACCCTTGGCGGGTCTCAACATTGTGCTTTTTGCCTTGCTTGCCACTTTGGTCGCGCTGCGCCAGGGATCGCTGTGGCTGGTGTGCGGCATCCACACGGGTTGGAACTGGTTTCAGGGCAATGCCTTTGGTTTTCCGGTTAGCGATCTGCCCCGCGACACCTCAGTATTCAGGTTGGCACCGACGGAAACTGCTATTTCCTGGTTGAGTGGTGGCGCGTTTGGTCCCGAAAACAGTTTGATTGCCACCGCTATCTGGGGTCTGGCATTAATCATTGCCTACCGATATTTCACGACCAAACCAAAACATTCCACCACCAGGACTACCGTAGGCCAGCCCTGATAAACCCTTCTCAGGTCACTCGCTATGAAATTTTTACGTCGCATCTTACTGCTGGCCTTGGCGGCGATCGCCCTCACCCTGGCCACCCACGCCGCCGCCGTTCCCCCACCCCCCGCAGGCCCTGCCCGCGCCTACCCCACGGAGTTTCCAGTGTCAGAACCCGACTACACCAGCAAGCGCCTGCGCGACTTCAGCCCCTTTGAGTCTGCCCTAGCCAACTTTTCCGCCGCACGGCGCAGCGCCCTCGATGCCCTGGTGCTGGAAGCGACGATTTCCCAATTGCAGCAACGGATGGCCAGCGGCGACCTCACCGCCGAGGAGCTGGTGGTCTACTACCTCGATCGCATCCAGCGCTACGACGTTAACCAGCTCAACTCGGTGATGGAGTTGAATCCTGAAGCGTTGACCATTGCCCGCAACCTGGATGCCGAACGGGCCGAGGGCAACCTGTGGGGGCCGCTGCACGGCATCCCGGTATTGGTCAAAGACAACATCACCACGGGCGACCAGATGCACACCACCGCCGGAGCTGTTGCGCTGAAGGATTGGCGGGGCGATCGCGATGCCCAACTGGTCAAAAACCTGCGGAATTCGGGTGCTGTCATCCTCGGCAAGGCCAACCTATCGGAATGGGCCAACTATGTAGACCCCGCCATGCCCAGCGGCTTTAGTGCCCTGGGTGGCCAAACCCGCCATCCCTACGGCCCCTTCGACCCGCTCGGCTCTAGCTCTGGCTCGGCAGTGTCCGTGGCAGCCAACCTCACCGCCGTCAGCGTCGGCAGCGAAACTGCGGGTTCCATCGTCCGGCCTGCCGCCACCAACAACATCGTGGGGCTGAAACCCACCCACGGCCTGGTCAGCGGCGACTATGTTATTCCCCTGGTGGACTGGATGGATGTGCCGGGGCCGATGGGCCGCACGGTGACTGATGTAGCCACCCTGCTCAGCGCCCTCACCCACACCGACGAGGGATCGGAGGAAAATCCTGACCCTGCCGTGGCGGAGTTGCAAAGCGAAGACTTTACCCGGTTTCTAGATTTGGAGCGAGCCAAGCAACGGCGGGTAGGGGTGGCGGTGATTCCAGAGGCGACGATCACAGAGCTGGAAGCCCTCCTCGCCAACCCGCCCGCAGACCTGCCAGCGGAGGGGCTGACGGCCTTGCCGATCCTCCTGCGCCAGTTTCAAATGGCCAATCAAACCGCTAACGCCGCGATCGCCGCCCTCACCCAGCAGGGCATTACCGTCGTCGAGCTAGATAACGAAACCGTGCCCCAAGCACCGGATGCCAACGCAGCGCTGCCCCCCGGCTTCAAAGCCTCCCTCAATGCCTTTTTGTCCACCCTGCCCAACCCGCCCGTCACGGCCCTGATCGATGTGGTCTCCTTCAACTACGCCGACCCCGCCAACCGCATTCCCTACGGCCAAGATCACCTCAGCACCGCCCAGCGCAGCGACAGCCCCTCCGCCGCCTACACCACCCTGCGCGAGACCCACCAAACCACCGCCCGCACCACCCTCGACCAGTTCTTTGCCGAGGCGGGCATTGATGTACTGATCGCCAGCACCCAAGCCTACGCCGCCGCTGGCTACCCCGCCCTCACCGTCCCCATCGGCTACGCCGAAACGGGCGAACCCCTGGGCGTAACCCTGATCGGCAAAGCGCTGAGCGAACCCGATCTGCTGGCGGTGGGCTATGCGATCGAGCAAGCCACCCAAGCCCGTCAGCCGCCCGATCTGGACAAGACCCTAGCCAGCTTCACCAACCTCCACCACGCCCTACCCAGCCCCCAATAACCCCTCCCTAATCCGAATTCGAGGTTAGAAAATCCTCGGAAAAGCAGTTCGACTGTCCCCTCCTGGGAGGGGTAGGGGTGGGTCATCTAGGCCACCCTGGCAACTCACAGCCTCTAGAGACTTACATTCTGTAGCAGTTTTACCCACCCCGCCCTCCGGGCACCCCTCCCAAGGAGGGGACAGCGCTATCCACCCACCCCACCCTTCCCTATCCTCCCCATCTCCCCCACCCCTCACCCCCTCTACCCCCATAAAACCCATGCACCGCAACCTCTCCCTCCCCCTCCTCTCCCTCGCCGCTGCCCTCGCTGCTCAGATTCCCGCGCTCGCCCAAACCCCGCGCTACCCCACCGTCATCCCCTGCCCCACGGTGCTGCCCCCCAACGAAATTGAAGGCAAAACCATCACCTGCGGCATCTTCACCGTGCCGGAAAACTACGCCGAGCCCAACGGTCGCCAGATCGACCTCACCTATGCCGTGCTGCACAGCCGCAGCCTTTCCCCTGCGCCAGACCCAGTGATGGATCTGCGGGGCGGGCCGGGGGGGCAGCACCATCGAATCCAGCTCCTTGGCAACGCGGGTGAACATCTACGAACCCCTGCGCCAAACCCGCGACATCATCGTGCTCGACCAGCGGGGTACGCAATTCTCCAATCGGTTGGGCTGTGCCCCGGCGGTATTGGCCGCCACCAAAGTGCTTCTAGACCCCAATAGCCCATACGCGGGCACGCTCGATCCGCTGCAGGCGCGAATGCGATCGCGCTTTCCCAATGCCAGTGACGATCTGATCACGCTCTATGCCGCCTTCGACCTCTGCGCCCGCCTTTTAGAAAACCACGGCAACGACCTCAGCAACTACAACACCCCCAACAGCGCCCAGGACGTGGTGAACCTGACCGCCGCCCTGGGCTACGGCTCGATCAACCTCTACGGCATTTCCTACGGCACCTACCTGGCCCAGCGAATTATGGCCAACCACCCCGACCGGGTGCGCAGCGTGGTGCTTGACTCGACGGTGCCCATGCAGGCCAACAAGTATGAAGCGATCGTCCGTGACCTGGAGGTCAGCTTTCTCAACCTGGTGGCAGACTGCGAGGCCGATGCCGCCTGCGGGGCCGCCTACCCCAACCTGACCCAGCGCACCGTCGCCCTGCTCAACCAGCTCGACCAATCCCCTCTGCCCCTGGCCGAACCCATCACCCCCCTGAGGCCACTAACCACCCCCATCGAGCGCGTCTCCGCCGCCGAGTTTGCCACGCTGATCACACTGATGAACAACTACCCCGGCCAGATGGCCCCCTATGTGCCGCTGATTGTCCAAGAGCTGGAGCAGGGTATCACCACCACCTTTGCCGGGGTGATTACCGGGGCGCTGTTCAGCAGCGCGGCCAACCCACCCGCCTTTGAATCTTCGCCCGAGGCCTACCGCCTGCAAGCCCGCGATTTTGAGGCCAAGGCGGAGGATATTTTGCGGGCCAGGGCCACTGCCGCCGAGACCAGCCGCCCCGCCAGCCGCTGGGTACAGCAGATTCAATCCATTGCCAACACCCTGCCCGACTCGGAGGGGGTGCTGCTGCTGGTCAACCTCCTGGGGGTGGGCTATACCGATGCCCCCCGCAACCGAGAAACCCTGCTCGCCTTTGTGGCCGAAGAATTTGAGGGCGACACCGCCGCCAGCCCCACCGCCGCCCTTCAGGCCATGTCTGAGGTAGAGGTGCGCCACGTGTACGACGTGGTCTCGGCCCTCACCGATTCCTTCTCCGGGGTCGATGCCGGTATCACCACGGGCATGTTTCGCAGTTTAGACTGCCGCGAACTGGTGCCCTTTAGCGACCCGGCCCAAACCCAGGCCAACTACGAGGCCATGCTGATGCCCCAGCTCGGCATCGGGCGGGTGGCGGCTGCCCAGCAAGCCTACGACCTCTGCTCCTTTTGGCCCGTCGAACCCGCCCCGGCGAGGGAACATGCCCCGGTAAACAGCAGCATCCCTACCCTGGTGCTGCAAGGCCGCTACGACGTGCAAACCAACACCGAAATGGGCATCGGGGTAATGGCGGGGCTGCGCAATGGCACCTTTGTGGAGTTTTCCAGCACGGGCCACGGGGTGATCGTCGCCTCCCAGTGCGCGAAGGATATTGGTGTGGCATTTGTGAATAATCCCACCCAAGTCCCTAACACGAGCTGCACCACTGATTTATTTCCTCAGTTCGTGTTGCCGCCTGCCGAGTAGCGATCGCCCTCGATTTCTTATCTGACCCCAACCAGTTCTTATCTGACCCCAACCAGACACCCGACGGTCGCTGTCTTGCCGAGGTCAGCCCCATTTCTGTTTATGAATCAAGGCTTTGTTACTGAGCGCCATCTGTATGGAGACGTGCCAGGCATATTCTGATTATGGGGGCACACCCCACTCAACCAAAAATTTCCGCAGGAGTGAGCGAAAAGACGGGCACAACCGTCGATTGAATGGATTCTGCCTCGCCGTAAACCCGGTCTTCGTACTGACCATTGACCCAGAGGCACAGCGTCACCTGTCGGGTTTCGGGATCGACAATCCAATATTCCGCGATGCCGCGAGCCGCGTACTCGGTGCGTTTGTGGCGATAGTCGCGGTCACGATTGACCTGACCAGGGCTAACCACTGCCACCACCAGCGCCGGGGGCGGCATGTCGCGGGTAATGGTGGCGCGGGAGGCACCCACCATAGCCGCCTTTGACTCCTCCGTATGCACCAGTAGATCGGGAATCCGCGCTGTGGCCTGCCGCCCGGTCACTTCAATTTCTGTATCTTTATAGGCTAAAAGAGCGATAGGCAGGTGTTTCGCAAATTCAAACAACAGCTTGCGGGCAATATCGTTGTTTGCTTCAGATTCGGGGGGCATTTCGACCAGCGCTCCATTCACCAATTCATAGCGAGTATCTGTTGCTCGTTGGGGCGATCGCCACTTAACATGGCTGGGTTAGTCGGCATTGTATTGCTCAATCATGTCCAGGAGTTCTTGCTTAAAGCGATCGCGCACTGCCTCTGGCGACACAATCACACACTCAGAGCCATAGCGTCGTACCTCGCGAAAGAACCAGAACGTGTTGTGAATGCGGCGAACAACTCGTCGAATTTGCTGCTCAGGCAGCCACTCGTTGGTCAGATCCGCCCCCGTTTTTGTGCGATAGCCAAGAGCCAGCCCCCGCCTCAGATGAAGCTCAATCTCGATGTGGCTTAACTCTGGTTGCCATTGACCGTCGGCAGGAGCAATGACGGCTTCATCCGGGATTCGATCCAGCCGCAATGACCGATTGTGCCGCAGTGGTTCAATATCCTGGTTCCCCTCTGTCTCATCGCACTTTAGTTTGGACTAATGGTGAAGAGGAAGGCAGTCAATGAGAAGCACCGACTGCCGTAAGGTCAATGAAGTACAACCAACATTGACCCCATGATTTTCAACGAACTTCAGCAATTTCGCCAAACGTTGTATGCCAGCTTGGGAAACGCCAGAGATGCCCTGTTTGATCTGATGGATGCCGTGTTAGTGAGTGCGTGCATCGTGTCGTTTGTGAGGCTATCGCAGAGTCCTGTCTTTCGTCGCCAGTGGTCGAGCCCCTATGAAGCGTTGCGCGATAGCCGCCTACCCCGATCAAAGGTGCTGAAGCTGTTGGTGCAGCAGATACCGACTCAGCAGCAACCGTTGTTGGCAGGTGATGCGAGTCGGTGGAACCGTCCTGCTGCCAGGCGTTTGAAAGACCGCACCTTATCAGGCAGAACAGGACATGCCCCGATAGCCGGACAAAACTACAGTACCTTAGCCTGGATTGCTGAAGACAGGGGCAGTTGGGCATTACCATTGCGGCATGAGCGCATCACCAGCTTTGAAACACCCGCCAGTAAAGCGGCATTCCAACTCAAACAAGTGACTCGGCAGTTAGCGGTGCGTCCGTTGGCGATCTACGACCGAGGGTACGGCAATGCCAGTTTTGTCAACCAAACGGCAGGGATTGAGGCAGACTTGCTGCTGCGGGTTACATCCAATCGATGTGTCTATGGCGCGCCCCCAGCGTATCGAGGGCGAGGCGCACCTGCCAAGCATGGACATAAGATGAAACTCAATGACCCTGACACTTGGAGTGTCCCGGTCGAAACCGTTGAAGTCGATGATCCCAACTGGGGACGAGTGCGGGTCAGTCGTTGGAGTGCATACCATTTCCGCAAATCCCCAAACGGGCAATGGAAGTGTTGCGCGTGGAGGTGCTGGAGACACAGAGCAGCACGCGACGCTTGGCTCCTTTGTGGTTAGTTTGGCTGGGTGAGCAGATGCCTCCGTTAGAAACCCTGTGGTTGCACTACCTCCGTCGCTTTGCCATTGAACACTGGTATCGCTTTGCCAAGCAGAGGCTATATTGGACACATCCCCAGTTCAGTTCTGTATCGGCAACCGAACAGTGGAGCAGCCTGATGCCGTTGCTCAGTTGGCAGTTGTGGTTAGCGCGAAAGGACTGTACTGACCACCCCTTGCCCTGGCAGGCACCGCAAGAAACGTTGACTCCGGGTCGGGTCGCACAAGCGTTTGCAGGCATTTTGGCAGCGATTGGCACCCCTGCTCCTGCGCCTAAACCTCGTGGTAAATCGCCAGGACGAGGCAAGGGGCACAAGCCAACTCCTCGTCCCTGCTATCCGATGGTCAAAAAACGAGCCTCGAAACGCAAGACATCCGAACAATCCCTGAACAGTCCGGTTGCAACAGCAGCTTAACTGCGAGCAGGATTGTATCCAATTCCTTAAGTTCAACTGTTATGAACGGTTGAGCAGATTCTTTATGGCATCCTGTTGAGCATTATTGTGATGCCAGTTAGTCCAAACTAAAGATCGCACCAGCAGTCGAGATATTGGCGATCTTCGTGGCGCTCGATCTTGGCGTGGCGTACAGTAAAGTTCCACAGGCGATCGGCAGCATCTTGATAGACCAGCTTAAAGGGTCGGTGCAGCCGAATGCAGCGATCGAGGTCAGTGCGCCAAGGGGGCGGTGGGCTGGTTGACCCAGCGCTCAATTTCTTGACGCAGCGGGTGGCTCAGTTCGCTTCGTTCTAGGAGCAACTGGGCTAGCTCTAAGGCTTCGTTGATCTGACCCGCGTCTTTGAGCAAATTCAGCGCTTTGTTACAGGTATCGATGCGATCGCGGATCCAGTCGTGGTTTACCGCCAGCCGCAGCTACCTTTACGACTTGGGCATTCCTGAAGAACAGAGCATTCGTAGAGTGCATCTCGCTTTTGCGATGAGTATAAGTGCGATGCGGCAACGCTGAGATGAGTCTGATAACTTTCGTGATTATGTTGATGCTGCTTTTAGAAAATATCCTGACGTGACTGCGTAGAGCTATATTTTTGTCGCAAAACCCAAAAATCCCTTCCAGGGATTGAAACGGCTCCTAGAGCTTGGTGGACAGCCGATTCAGCAGGTCGCAAAACCCCCACATCCCTTCCAGGGATTGAAATCGAGATTGATGCTCTCGTAACTGACAACTATAGAACTCGTAACTGGCAACTGTAGAAATAGTACCCGATCTGGATCTGTAGGCTAAGGGCTGCTCTCTTCGAGGGCCGCCAGCACCGCTTTGGGCTGGAGCTTGTCTTTGAACCAGACGATGCGGGCGGGTGCGTCCTGCGGCTTCACCCCCGCTTTTTCCAGATTCAGCCGTTCGGAAATCGCCAGGATTAGGTTCTCGCAGCCCGACTGCCGCACCTGCGAAAACTTTTTGCGGAGATACTCTGGTCGCCAGTAGCCGACAATTTCCAGCAGTACCGATCGCCCGTCAGGATGCACCAGCCGAAAGTCCGGAATCATCACGCTGCCGGGAATCGGGATCAGGTCTACCTCGCGCTCCAGTCGCCAGTCGGTTTTCAGGGCATCCCAGCGTTCGGCAAAGGCAGACTCCAGCATACTGTCGTAGGGTTTGCCCGGTGGATAATGGCTCACCAGTCCGCAGTCGGAATCCAGCGCAAAGCGGCGCGGCCGCACTTCGCCCGTGTAAGTGTCGCGCCATTGCAGTTCAGCGTTCAGGCTCCATTTGGTGACGTGCAGCAGAGCAGGCAGCAGCTTGGCAATGTCGGTGCCGTAGCGGGTGCTATTGCCAAACAGGCTGGCGGGCCCGTCGATGGTGATGGTGAAGCCGTGATCCGCGTCGCCCTCGATGTAGGCCATTAGCCCAAAGAGCTTGAGATAGCGAAACAGCAGCTTGTATTCGCCGGGATCGTTGCGATGGGCAGTGAGGATGAGGTGGCTGGCTTTATAAAACACGCCCTGCACCTGAGACAGGTTGTAGCGGTGCAGGAGGGCATCGGGCGTGGGCGGCTCAAAGCGGCTGAGGATGCGGTTTTCGGACAGGTCGGCATAGAGTCCGGCGCGAATGTGGTCGGGGAAGACTTCGCGCTCTAGCTCGGCGCTGAGTTGGGCCGCCAAGGTTTGGAGGGTTTGTTCGGTGGCTGGGGGCGAGGGGACGCGCTGCGCCGCTATAGCAAAGACACGCTCTCGCAGTTGTCCTGGCTCTAGGGGGCTGACAATTTCAAAGGTGCTGAAGGCCTCACTTTTGAGCAGGTGCGCCAGTCCCCGCTTGACCTTGAAATCCGTTTCTTCGCCTTCCATTTCGCGGAGTTGGCCGTCCAATTCGCCCTGGGTTTTGCCAACGTGCTGCTGGAACTGGTCGATCAGGTCGATGGCGATCGCCCGATTTGGGTCATTCAGCGCCAATCGTTTCGGCTCTAGGCTTTCGCCGCGGGGTCGGTGGATCAGCAGGTCAGAAGGCAGCATCGGGGGACAGGGCGAGACGGGCGATCGGGCAATCAGGCAAAGGTTGAGAAGCCGAGGTCGGGAGGCACATCCTGCCAGCGGCCCTGGCCCACGGCACGAACCGCATCCCGGAGCGACAATGCGCCCGTGTAGAGCGCCCGCCCCACGATCGCCCCCGTCACCCCCATCGGCTCCAGTGCCATCAGCCCCATCAGGTCGCTGGTCGAGCTAATGCCGCCAGAGGCAATCACAGGAATCGCAATGGCATTGGCCAGTTCTCGCAGCGCCTCGCGGTTGGGCCCTTGCAGCGTGCCGTCGCGGTGGATATCGGTATAGATGATGGCGGCTGCGCCCAGGTCGGCCATCTGCTGCGCCAGGGGAATTGCGTCTACTTCTGAGGTTTCTAGCCAGCCGCGAGTGGCCACCTTGCCGTTTCGGGCATCAATGCCGACGATGATTTGCCCCGGAAACTCCTGGCACAGTTGCGCGACCAAATCGGGATTTTCCACAGCCACCGTGCCCAAAATGGCCCAGCGCACGCCCAGCCCCAGCACCTCCGCCACACTTTGGCGATCGCGCAAGCCGCCCCCCACCTCGACCGGAATCGACACCGAGCGGGCGATCGCCTCAATCACGTCCCCATTCACCACATGCCCCGCCTTGGCTCCATCCAGATCTACCAGATGCAGCCGCGTTGCGCCCTGCGCCACCCACTCCTGCGCCACCAACACCGGATCATCATGAAACACCTCCGACTGGGCATAGTCGCCCTGATAAAGCCGCACACAGCGGCCGTCGAGGAGGTCAATAGCAGGGATTACGTCCATGAGGGGGTCAGGGAATGCTTCAGATCATTTCAGTTTTTCATCATCCGTTTTTCATCATCCCACGATCTCATCATCACCCCAACACCAGCTCATCATCACCCCAACACCAGCCCCGATCGCCCCGGCAGCCGCAGGGTCAACTGACCTTCTGTAATGTGAAACTCGCCTGCACCCCAGAGGTGGCGATCGACAGGATTGGTGGGCAGGGTGTCGGCGGTGAGGGTGACTTCGGCGGGGTCGAGGCCAGCGTTGACGGCGACCAGCAGCGAGTCCTGGCCCAGCGTGCGCGAGAAGACGTAGCAATGCCCCACGGCGGCGAGGATGCGATAGTCGCCCGTGCGGAGGGCCGGATGACTGTGGCGCAGGGCGATTAGTTCGCGGTGATAGGCCAGCGCGTCGCGATCCCACTGGTCGGGGGTGGGGAAGCCGCGCCGACAGTCGGGGTCGCTGCCACCCGGTAGCCCCACCTCGTCGCCATAGTAAATGCTGGGCGCACCGGGAAAGGTGAGCAGCAGCAGGGTCGCAAGCTTCACGCTGTCGCGATCGCCCTGAGCAATCGAAATCAGCCGGGCCGTGTCGTGGCTATCCAGCAGGTTCAACTGCGTTAGGTGAATCTCCCAGGGATAAAGGTCAAGCAGTTCCTGGATTTTGGCGGCATAGCCTACGGCATCCAGCGCCGGATAGGGACGATAGGAGCGATTTTCCACCAGGGGCAAATCCACGCGATCGCCCGCCGCAAACGCAATCGTCGGCGCAGTGAACAAATAATTCATCACGCCGTCGAACTGCGTACCATCCAGCCAGTGCCGTGCATCTTCCCAGATCTCGCCGACAATATAGGCTTCGGGGTTGACCGCTTTGACGCGATCGCGAAATTCCTGCCAGAACCCATCGGCTTTAATCTCATTGGGCACATCCAGCCGCCAGCCGTCTACGCCCCGCTTGATCCAGTATTCGCCAATTTGCATCAGGTATTCCCGCACGGCAGGGTTGTCGTGGTTAAACTGGGGCAGCGCCCGCAGCCCCCACCAGCTTGCATAGTTGGCAGGCTTTTCGTCGTCGTAGGCCGAGAGCGGCCAGTCGTGAATGCGGAACCAGTCTACCCAGGGCGATCGCGACCCGTTTTCCAAAATATCGTTAAAAAAGAAAAATCCCCGGCTGGAATGATTGAACACGCCATCCAGCAAAATACGAATGCCTTGGCTGTGGGCAGAGGTGAGCAGCTTCTCTAGTGCCTCATTGCCCCCCAGCAGCGGATCGACCTGATAGTAGTCGTGGGTGTGATAGCGGTGGTTGCTGGCAGACTGGAACACGGGCGTAAAGTAGATAGCCGTAACGCCCAGATTTTGCAAATAGTCAAGCTGATCGACTACGCCCCAGAGGTCGCCGCCCTTATAGCCGTGGAAGGTGGGCGGTGCGTCCCACGGCTCTAGCGCAGCCGAGCTAAATACCGGATGAAGCTGGCTGCTGCGGGCAAACCGATCAGGAAAGATTTGGTAGAAAACGGCGTGTTTTACCCAGTCAGGTGTGTGGATGGACATGAGCAACGAGAACAGGGGGTAGAGGTGGGGGTCAGGGCTTTAGAACAGCGGTCTGTTTCCGGGTCTATGTCCCCGACACCCGAACTATGCCACAAGCCACCGAAATGCTGGGTCTATCAGTTGGATCAATTAACGATCTGTCGGTGGAGACGATTATAGACCCACTCAGCTATCGTGTCCGATACGGTGGATAGCGTGGGCTTGGAGAAGGGGCAATAGTTCGCGCAACGAACTATCCGTATACTGTCCGAGATCGTCCGAGGTGACGAAATTCTGAGTCAGGGGTCAATATTTGGGAAACGCGGACTTCGACGAGGGCGATCGCCGAAACATGGCGGATGGGCGTCGCGCCAGAGGAGATTCCCGTCGGGATGCCGCACCTGACGTTAGCGCAGGTCTTCAGCGCGTTGACCTACTACAGCGACCATCCAGCAGAAATCAACCGCTACATTGAGCAAAACCGCATTCCCGACGAGTTAATTGATCCGCTGGTGAAATCTATATTCACCGATGCCAGCCAAGTCTGTAGCAAGGGCCGACTCATCGTAGTCGAAGACAACAATATTCCTCTCAACCAGCAGATCCATAAAAGACAAACGATTTAGCCCCGAAAGTTCAGCGGCTTTGCCGAGCGACAGCTTTTTTTCTGAAAGAAGGCGATCGCCGCCAAAAGACGAATTTGCCGCCCCAAATCAGACGGTGGCTTGACTGGCTGCCAGTTGCGCGTTGATCAAAGTGAAGGTTCTCGATAGGTCGGTAATGCCAGCCCACTCTGCGGTTTCGGCTGCGGTGAGGCTGTCGGTTTTCTGTTTTTCCAGGAGGGTTTCCAGGCGGCTTTGCAGGTCGTCGGTAAAGCGAAACAGGCTAAAGTTGCCGACTGGCTAAAGGCGGATGCCAGTCGGCAAAAACGAGGAGGGCTGGATCATCAGTTGGGGTGTCATTCGATTCCCTCAAACTTACTTGCTTTTATTGTAGGTCGGTTGATTACGCCATGAAATCAAACCATAGAGACCTTTGGAGTGAATCTAGGGGGCGATCGCCCATCACACTCTCTTAGCATCCAGGAGGAATTCTCGATTTCAACACCGAAATCAGTGTAGGGATTTCGTTTTGAACAACATCCCAAACAATAGGGCACCTCGATTAATTGCCTTATTGAGAATTTTAGAAGTCTGAAACCCTTGTTTTCTCGTAGCCATTCTCAAGAGGTTCTGAATTTTTCGAGGTGCCCGCCAATTTAAACTAGATAAGAATGCTGCTCGTGCCATCCTTTGGCGTGTTGGCGGATGGCTTGGAGTTCTTCGGGGGGCATTTTGTCGAGGTTGGCGAGGATGAGGTTGATGCGGCCCTGGGATTTTAGCTGGGCGCGGTGGCGATCGAGGAAGTCCCAATAGAAAAAGTTGAACGGACAGGCGTTTTTGCCCGTGCGCTGTTTGGGGTCATAGCGACAGCCTTTGCAATAGTCGCTCATTTTGTTGACGTAGTTGGCGGAGGCGGCATAGGGCTTGGAGGCGAGGATGCCGCCATCGGCGAAGAGTCCCATGCCAATGACGTTCGTCTGCATCACCCAGTCGTAGGCATCGATGAAGGCGGCGTGAAACCAGTTTTCGACTTCCTGCGGCGAGAACCCAGCAATCAGCGAAAAGTTCGCCAGGATCATCAGCCGCTGGATGTGGTGCGCGTAGCCCGTGCGTTCGACTTGGCGGAGGGTTTGGCGGAGGCAGTTCATGTCGGTCTGGGTCGAGTCCCAAAAGAAGGCGGGCAGCGGCTGAGTATGCTGAAACCAGTTGCGCTGGGCGTAGTCTGCCTCGACGTGATGGTATAGCCCGTACATATACTCGCGCCAGCCGAGCACTTGGCGGATGAAGCCTTCAACACTGCTGAGGCTGAGGGCTTGTTTGTGGTAGGCGCGTTCGGCGGCGTGGATCACCTCCAGCGGACGCAGCAGCCCCAGGTTCAAATAGGGCGACAATAGCGCGTGCCACATGGTGTCTTCGCCCGTCACCATTGCGTCCTGGTAGGGGCCAAAGGTGGGCAGGCGCGTGGCGATGAAGTGATCCAGGACTTGCAGCGCGTGCGATCGCCCCACACCCCAGCGAAACGGCTCCAGTTCTCCGTAGGTGGGGCAGTCCAATTCCCGCACTTGCTGCATCACCTCACGGGTCATTGCGTCCGGCTCAAATTCTAGCGGCGCGGGCGGGTTCAGCTTGCCCTTGGGCGGTTTGCGATTGTCTTTATCAAAATTCCATGCGCCGCCGACGGGCTGCTTGCCCTCCATCAGCACACCAAAGCGCTGCCGCCCTTCGCGATAGAAATATTCCAGCAGCAGGTTCTTGCGACCCTTGGCCCAGGCAGCAAAATCGCCATCTTGCCAGAGGAAGTGGTTATTGGGCAACAGGTTCAGATCGCACGGCAAGTTGAGGGACTGGATGAGGTGCAGGAAGGGGCGATCGCCCGGTGTCATCACCCGCAGTTCCGTAATGCCGTTCGCCTCGATCCAACCCACCAGCGGCGACTCAAAATCTTCGGCGGTTTCGTAGGTGACGGGCCAGCCCGCCTCGCGCAGTTCTGCCGCAAAGTGGCGCATGGCAGACCACACCAGCACCAGCTTTTGCTTGTGATAGGGACGCAGCCGCACCCAGCCCAGCGACTCGATCAGGATGACGGGCGTGTTTTCCGCTTGCTCAGCACGGCTTTGCAGCGCCGCCTGCCTCTGCCAAAGCTGGTCGCCCAGCACCCAGATGCCAATGGTCATAGTTGGGAGAACGCCCTACGCATCCGACTGCTTGGGCTGAAATAGAAGCTGAATCCCCAGCGCCACCAGCCCCACCGCCGCAATGCCAAACGTCACCAGCGCCAGACAGCTCATCCCCAGCACCAGCGTCCGCACGGCCGAGCCAATGCTCACTGCCAGGGAATTGCCCGCAGGCAGCGGCTTGGCAGCAAAGGTGCTGTGGATGGAAACGGTGAGGAAATAAAGCGCAGTGGCGATCGCCCCTGAAATAGCAGCCCCCGTCCAGCAGCGCAGGGGGGTCGGCGGTGTCTCATCTGCCACTAGGGGGAGAGGCTTCTTTTTAGCAGTCTCTTGAACAGGGTTAATCTCTGCCATGTCGCGAACCTCACTTGAGCCTTGCTAGTGATGATCTTACAGGATGGAACGAGAAGGGGAGGATGGGAATTTAGACTTGCGTCCTGGTACCCTCCTCCCCTCCTCGCATCCCGTCATCGGCTCTAAAGTTCTGGCATCGTCCGCAGCACGGTCTTTGGCTGAGGGAGCTTCTCATCTAGGGCAGGGGCACACGCCCAGAAAGTCGTCACCGACTGGCGCATCCGCTCAACGCATTCCCTGGCCTTCTTGGCGTGGATGTCATCAGGATAGGCATAGGGATAGCTGGCGTGGTGGGTTGTCAGAGTTTCATAGTCGAACTTTTTCGTAGAAAAGGCGACTGCTTCGAGCTGCGTCAGCCGTTCTTCCAATAGCCCCATCAGCACCCGGAACCGCACCCACTGGTGATCCTCAAACTTGAACTCCTTAATGAGCTTATCGCCTGCGGTTTTGCCCTTGTTCATCACGCCCTCAATCGTAGCCTTGTCCATTGCCAGGTTGAGGCCGCCTTCGTCGTGGGCCAGGCGCACCTGGGCAATTCGTTCGCGATAGCCAGGTAGCCCGGCCAGACTGGTGTCTCGATAGTTTTGTGCGGTCTGGAACATTTGCCACGCAAAGGCCAGCAGGTTCGACTGCAAATCGACCCATTCGGGAGCCTGACGATCGTTGGGGCGCGGCAGAAACACATCCTGATTCAGCACACGGCCGCTTTCCTGCGATCGCTCTTCTTGCAAATTGGGCGAGTTGGGCGTGACGCTCAGATAATCCGGATTGATCGTGCGCGTCGCGCCCGTGCCAAATCCAGGTCTGACTTGCAGCGCATCTTCCGACACCGACCCCAGGTTGATGCCAAAGGTTGGGCGCGTGGGCAGCCACGAGTCAAAAAAGTGAATCGGGAAGTTGCTGCAAATGCCGCCATCGCTGAACCAGTTTTGCTGCAAATCTTTGGAATTTTTCGTCAGGTCTACTCTGATCACATCGCCCGGCTGGTGGCGATTGAGGCACGACTGGGACACCGTGTAGAGCGGCACCGCGCTAATCAGCACCGGAAAGCTAAGGCTCATGCGCGTTGCCACTACCACAGGCAGATCGTCGGGATCGGGCAGAAAGTAATAGCCCTTTGGCAGGTCATACTGCGGCCGCTGCCCCGCCTTTTCGACCAGATGCTTGACCACATTGCTGGGAAACAGCTTGCTAAATTCCTCCGCCTTAAAAATAAAGCGATGGTCGGGTTCAAAGGGCAGGGTGTAGGGGCGATTGTGGCTGAGATTGGAGGTGACCACGCGCAGGTCGATGTTGTATTTACCGTTATCGCAGTCGGGCAGATCTCCGTTTGGCAGGGGCTTCTTTCGCAGGTCGCCAAAGGTGAGCGGTCGCCCGGTTGGATCTAGCCCCGCCAGATTGTTGATGTTGACGCTGAGCCAGTCCGTCAGCGCAATGGGGTTGGGGTCTGGCCCATTTGCTTCAGGCATATGTCCGGTGCAAATGCCAAACAGATTGGTGGGCAGCATTTTGAACAGCGCCGTGTACAAATCCACCGCGCCCGCCGCCAGCGTGCCCACGCCCAGCAGCCGATCCAGCCCGATGAACATCACCGCCAGCACGCCCACCCCCAGCAGGTAGTCGCCCAGCGCCACCGAGTTGCCCGTCAGCCAGCCTGCAATGCCAAAGGCGATCGCCGCCAGAGTTCCCAGCACCAGCGCCAGCACCGCGCTACCCAGCAGTCCCCAGAGGGTTCCCTTGCGGGCACTGGCGGGGCTGGTGCGGCGGGTGATGTCGAGCAATTCCTGTATCCGCTGGAGCCAGGATTTTCTGGGTTTCGAGCCTTGGGCGCTGGCGGCTCTGCCCGATTTGCCCGTTTTGGGGTCGGGCGTGATGCCCAAAATCGCCATCAGCGCGTCCATCAGCGGTTTCAGCGTCGGTTCTGGCTGAAACAGGCTGAGCAAGAATCCTTCTTGGCAAAGCTGTTGACTGAGCGTGTCGAGTCGGTCGAATCCGCTGGGCTGTCCGTCCCAGGCTGTTTCCCGGCCAAACTCGGCGGCGGCCGTCACCGCAGCGGCGATCGCCCCAGCGGAGGTTCCCCCCACGCTGCGAAAGCGATACTTCCCCTCGCCGGCCAGTTTGCAAATTGCGGGCGGATAGACAATGCCGCTGGTGATGCCGCCTTTCATCACCAGGTCACATTCCTGCTCTGGGGTAAGATAGCGGGTTTCAGGCGCTTCGGATGCAGCCGACGGTTGGGCTTGGGACATGGATCAACTCCTTAAAGGGGGCATGGAGAGCGCCAGACAGCGCTGTTCCTTGCATACCCATCTAATACCCCAAATTTCGGATTACGGTGCCAAATGGATACCTTTCGCAATCAACTGGCCCACCCAAATTTCCAAGTCTGGGTCGGGCTGCTGTTCGCGCAGGGCCGCCGTCAGCGCTTCGGCCCGCGCCTGGGAATGGGCCAGCCCAAACACCGTTGATCCCGACCCCGACATCAGCGCCCCTGCCGCCCCCAGATCGAGCAACTGCTGCTTTAGCGCCGCCACCTTGGGATAGTCGGGAAAAACCACACGCTCGAAATCGTTGTAGAGCAGTTCGGGAATTTTGGAGCCGTCGCGCTGGGCGATCGCCCCCACCATTGGCCCGGCGTGAACCCGCTCTAGCCGCTGCTGGAGCGAGTCGGTATCGCGGGCATAGGTTCCTTCAAACCGCTGGCGATAGGTTTTGTAGGCCCAGGCGGTGGAAATGGGCAGGCTGCGATATTTTGCCAGCACCACCCAGAGATAATCCACACTGGGCAGCGGGTCGAGCTGTTCGCCCCGGCCCGTGGCGATCGCCGTTCCGCCGCCAATGCAAAAGGCCACATCCGACCCCAACTCGGCCGCCAGTTCTTGCAGTTCCATCCGGGTCAGACCCAGCCCCCACATCAGATCCAGCCCCACCAGCACCGCCGCCGCATTGGTCGAGCCGCCCGCCAGCCCCGCGCCCACAGGAATCCGCTTGTGCAGCGTCATATCCACCCCGCCAAACTGGGCGTAGGCCTTGGGAAACCGCTGCGCCATTAGCACCGCCGCCTTGTGCGCCAGATTGTTCTCATCGGCGGGAATCTCCGGCGAGTCGCAACTGAGGCGAAACTGCTCGATGCCATTTGCCCGCAGATCCACCCAATCCGCCAGCGACACGCTCTGCATCACCATCGCCAGTTCGTGATACCCATCGGGGCGATCGCCAATGATTTCCAGATAAAGATTGATTTTGGCCGGGGCAATTAGAGAATAAGAGCGCATTCTAGGGGTTGGGGGGTTCGGGATACCCCTGCTAAAGTGAACAAATGAACTAACCACTGATCCTGGCGGTTTATCCTGGCCATTTCAATAGTCATTTCAATGGCTATTGAAAGTCGATGGGCAGAACCCTCCGCAGATCCAGTAGGATGTGTTAGCAGATCCAGTAGGATGTGTTAGCACCAGCGGAACGCATCAAAGCCTTGCGGGGCAGTGCGTTACGGCTACGCCCACCAGCACCCTACAAGACTCATCTTCTCATCTCTAGCGCCGGGGGAACCGGCCTGGCTTCTGGTTCCCTGGCTTCCGGTTCATCAGAGCCGCCCTCGTTTCCCCGCAGTCCCATATTTCTTCGCATATCTCCCTTCGCGTTTCTCCCTTCGCATTTCTCCGCATTTCTCTTTTCCCGCCGCTGCCACCATGCAACTCCTCAGCCTCACCCTGACCAATTTCAAATCCCATCGCGATCGCCATGTGGTGTTTCAACCGGGGACAAACGCGATTTGCGGAGAGAATGGGGCAGGCAAGACGAGCATTTTGGAGGCGATCGCCTGGACGCTGTTTGCCTATCAGGGGCCCTATCGCAAAGAGGATCTGATTCGCAACGGCGAAAAAAGTGCCCAGGCAAGAGTTGCCTTTGTCTCGCGGCAGGACGGGCGCACCTACGAAGTCGAGCGCTGCACCGCCAAAGGCTACGTCATTTACGACCCGCAGCTTGGGCAAAAGCTCCCCTATCGCAACCTTGAGGCAGAGGTGCTGCCCTGGCTGCGGCAACAGTTGGGCGTGGCGGGCGGCACGGATTTATCGCAACTGTTTGCCAACACCATCGGCGTGCCCCAGGGGACGTTTACCGCCGACTTTTTGAAGGCGACAGAAGACCGCAAGCGCGTCTTCGACAGCATCCTCAAAGTCGAGGAATACAAACAGGCAAACCAGAAAATGCTGTCGCTGGAAAAGTATGCCAAAAGCGAGGTCGAAGCTCTAGAGCGCGACATCGCCCGCTATGAAGAAGCGCTTCAGGATTTGGGGGCGACCCAGCAGCGCCAGCAGACTGTGACCCAGGCGATCGCCACGGCCGAGGCCACGCTGACCCAGCTAGAAGCAGACCTCGCAACCCTGCAAGCCGAGAAGGAGGCGCTAGCGGCCCTGGCGAACCAGGTGCAGCAGGCAGAACTGCGGCTGCAAACGCTGACCACGCAAATCGCAGCCCAGCAGCAGACCAACCAGGTGCTAGAAACCTCGGTGCAAAAGGCGGAGGCTGCCCTGGCGCAGTGCGAGGTCCATCGAGCTAGCTATGCGGCCTATCTCCAGGCCGAGGCGACGCTGAAGCAGTTGAACGAGCAGCTTAAACAGCGATCGCCCCTGGTCAAACAGCGTGATGCTCAGCAGAAAGCCCTGGCCGCCGGCCAAGCCGCACTCACCCGCCTGAACCTGCAACTGGAAGCCCTGGCGCAAGCACAGCAGCAGTTGCAAGCCCTCCAACCGGGAATCGCGCAGCAGGCAGAACTGGAAGCGCAGCAGGCCGCAGTTGCGGAGTCGCTGAACCAGCTTCAGGCCATGCGGGTAGAGGAGCGATCGCTCTTATCCCAACAGGGAAAGCTGCAAGAAAACCTGGCGGAACTTGCCCAAGACCTTCAGCGACTGCAAGCGTTGGCCGAGAACTTGGCGGATGTATCCAGCCTGGAGCAGCAGCGCGATCGCCTGCAAACCCAACTTAGCCGCCTCGAGGCGGCCCGCCAGTTTGAGGGCGAGTTGCAAACCCTGCTAACCGGGGCAGAGCAGCAGCGCGATCGCCATCGGGCACAAGCCGCAGCCGCCCTAGACACCTTACGCCAGATGCAGGCGGGAATGCCCCTGCTGGCAACCGATGCCGTAGATGCCGTGCTGCAAGCGCTCCAAGAGGGTATTGACCTGAATTCGGAACTACTGAGCAACATTCGAGCCATTCTGACCGATCTGGCCGCACAGACCGACGCAGAGGCAATTCGCAAACAGATTCAGCAGACGAAAAAGGCGATCGACGCGGCCTATCGCCAGCGGGCGGAAGTGGACAATTTACCCGCCCAGCAAGCGCAGCAGCAGCGGCTCCAGGGCGAGTTGCAGCAGGCTCAGTCGCGGCTCCAGCAGCTTCAGCAGGCCCTCCAGGCAGAAACAGCCACCAAAGAACGGCGATCGCACCTGATCCAAGCCCTCAGCGACCTGGGCGATCCACGGGGGCGCAGCCAGCTTTTGCAGCAAGACCTGGCCCAGCAGCCAACGCTCCAGGCGCAGTACGAGCGGCTGAAAAGCTCGCAGGCAGACGCAGCAGCGGCGATCGCCCAACTGGAGGCCCAGCTTGCCCAGTTTGCCGAGTTGGAAACCCAGATAGACACGCAAACCGCAATTCGCCAGCAGCACCAGGCGGGCTACCAGCTTTTTCTGCAAGCCCAAGCCACGGCGGAACCATTGCCCAGCCTGCAACAGCAGCTTCAGGCGGCGATCGCCCAGGTGGCGACCCTGGAAGCCGAACGGGCCCAGGTACAAGCAGAACTGGACGCACTACAACAGCGCTATGACCCGCAGCGCTGGCATCAGGTCGAAGCCGACTATAGCGCCAAACGCAGCCAGGCAGACCAAATCAGCGGTGGCTTGCCGCCCCAGCGACAACTGTTGGCAGAGCTAGACCGCAAGCTGGCAGAACTAGGGGCGATCGCCGCCCAGCGCGACCAAGCCCAGCACGACCTGAAGCAGCGCAAGCAAAACCATAAGTTCGTCGTCTTTGCCCGCAAAACCTACAAAGACGCGGGCCCCCGCATCACCGCCCGCTATGTGCAGCAGGTATCTCAGGAGGGCGATCGCCTGTTTCGAGAGCTAATGAACCGCCCCAACCTGTCGCTAGAGTGGACGGCGGAATACGAGATTCTGGTGCGCGAGGGAGGCTACACCCGCCGCTTTATCAATCTTTCGGGGGGCGAGCAGATGTGCGCGGCGCTGGCGGTGCGGCTGGCCCTGCTGCGCGTGGTGGCAGATCTAGACATGGCCTTCTTCGACGAGCCAACGACCAATATGGATCGCCCCCGCCGCGAGAGTCTGGCTGAGGCGATCGCCAATCTCAAGTCCTTCCGCCAACTCTTCGTCATCAGCCACGACGACACCTTCGAGAAAGTCACCGAAAACGTGATTCAAATTACCCGCGAGGGTTAAACAACTCCTCTTGAGAGCGGCTTCTGAACAACCGAGCAGGCACCCACCACAGATAAACCATCATGCCCGCCAGCTCGACTAGGGGCTGAATCACCACAATTGTGACGACCACCGACCAATCCTCGGACAGCGCCAGGGCAAACGGCAGCACCACAAAAGAATTGCGAGTCCCGATGCTAAATGCCAGCGTGCGGCTTGCGGTTCGCTCCAATTGCAGCCATCGCGCCAGCCCCACGGCAAAATATCCCGCCAAGATGAGATACACCACAAAAATGAGGATGACCGGCCCCAAAGACCGAATCTCCGCCCCCTCCAGACTCCCCACTTGGGAGGCAGCAATCAGCCAGAGAACCAAGGTTAACAACGGAATGGGCAGCCAGCCCGCCAGCCTCAGCCAGCGTTGCCCAACGGCGTGCCGTTTTGCCCAGGTTTCCGTCAGCGCAGCCAGCCCCATCGGCAGCAAAATCAGTTTGATAAACGTGTCTAGGAAGTCGGCTGGATGAATCGCGCTGCGGATTAGGCTCCCGGTAAACAAGGACAGATACACGGGCAGCAGCAGGCTTTGAAGCAGCAGCAAAACTGGCGTTGCCGCAATGGCCAAGTTAAGATTGCCTTTTCCCAAATAAGTAAACGTCAGGAACCAGTCGGTGCATGGAACTAGCAGCACCAGCAGCACACCAAACTGGAGCTTGGGATCGCTCAGCAAGAGGTGGGTGAGAAACCAGACCACCCCAGGCACAAGCACGAAATTTGCAGCAATGAGCGCCAGCATAAACCGCCGACTTCGGAAGACCTCTCGCAACTGCGTCAGCGGCACCTGACAGAAGGTGGTATACAGCAGAACTCCCAGAACCAGGTTAATCAGCATTTCTAGACCCTGGGCCCGCTCAGCATTCTGCCAGCCCCAGACACCTCCGCTGATTAGGGCAAGCGGGTAGAACCAGATTTGATATCGCTCCAGCGTTAATTTAGTCATTTCGTCACTTGCATTCTGTCACTTGCATTCCGCCACTTGGCAACTTTTTCTTGCTAGGCTGCGTCTAGCCAATTGGGCATTCTAGATGTCATGGGCCTTCGGCGGGCCGATGGGGTACAGTGCCACAAACGGGCGATTCCCGTGGGGATCGCTTCGCGAATCGCCCCTCACCCACCGTCGGAAATGGCTTCGTTGGGCTTTATGCGATTCTGTCGCAAGGCCACGCGAACAGCGCTATTCTGGATCTAGAAGCAGGGACAGACTACCACACGTTTTATCAAGCGGTTTGCTCCGCACGACGGCTGGCTAAATTGGGTCACCCTCAGGCATTGCAGCGCAACCTCTGGCGCGTCGTTGGGCAACACTGCACGAGCTATCTCGCGATGGGCTTTTTTGCGGGTGCGTTCGCCCTAGGTGTGGATAACACGAGTCTCCTGGCTTCTGGGACTTTGGCTAGCGATCGCCCCACATCAGATGGAAAGCCCCTATCCATCACACATTAGGGAAGCGCTACAGCCGTGACTCAGGAGTTTCATCTTTCCGTAACCCCTGTGGGCAATGACGAGTATCTGGTGCGAACCGAGCGGGTTGCGCCGGGTGTGCCGTTGGCGGAGGAGCAACTCCGCTGGACAGTAGAAGAATGGCTGGCGCTGGCGCGGCAGTTGATGGATGACCCGCTGCTGGGGCTGCTGCGGGGGCACGGATTTTATCGAGTGGGTGGGTTTGAGCTGCCGCGTCGATCTGAGTATGAGAACGAGCTGCCCGTCAGCCTCACAGAACTGGGCGAAACGCTGTATCACGCGCTGTTTCAGGGAACGCTGCGGAATAGCTGGATGATTGCACGGGGCATTGCCCAACACCAAGGCGAAATGCTGCGGCTGCGGCTGGGGCTGAAGGGGTCGCGCCTGCCCCGGCTGCCGTGGGAGGTGATGAACGGGGGCGATCGCGACAGTTTGGGCAATCTGCGCTATCCCATCGCCACGGGAACCGATGTCGTGTTCTCGCGCTTTCAAACGGGCATCCAGGTCATGGGGGGGCGATCGCTCCGTCCCCTCAGCCCCACGCAGCCCGTCCGCATCCTCATGGTGGTCGCCACGCCCACCGATCAGGAGCGGCTAGAGCTAATGCGCGAAGCCATGCATTTGCAAGAAGAACTGCGGCGACCCGCCGGGCCAGGTTTGGAAGGACTGGGCACGCATCCCCAGCTAGAACTGACTGTGCTGGAGCAGCCCGGCCGCGAAGAACTGACCCACGCCCTAGAGCAGGGACATTTCCATATCTTGCACTACGCAGGCCACAGCAATCTGGGCGCATCCGGCGGCAACCTGTACCTAGTCAACTCGCGCACAGGACTCACAGAAACCCTCAGCGGCGACGATCTGGCCGGGCTACTGGTGAATAACGACATTCGCCTGGTGGTGTTCAACTCCTGCCGGGGCGCACACACCGCCGTTCCCGCTGCTGGATCGTCTGCCGAAGCCCAGCCTGCCCAAGACACGCGTAACCTGGCCGAAGCGCTGGTCAGCCGGGGCATTCCCGCTGTGCTGGCGATGGCCGAAAAGATTCCCGACGACGTAGCGCTGACGCTGACCCGCCTGTTTTATCGCAACCTGCGGCGGGGCTTCCCCATCGACCTCAGCCTCAGTCGGGCGCGGCAGGGACTAATCTCGTCCTACACGTCCAATCAACTGTATTGGGCGCTGCCCGTGCTGTACCTACATCCTGCGTTTGACGGATACCTGGTGTCGGGCGATTCGCGAAGCGATCCCTGCGGGAATCGCCACCATATCAATCCCGCCGATCGGTTGCAGCAGTTTCCCCCCTCCTATGACCTGCCGCTGCTGGCCGGGGAGGAGCCATCTTTGGTGCTGTCGCCGTCGAGACTGCTAGAGCCAGATTTGGAACTAGATTTGGAGACTGATGAGGATTTTGAACTCATTTCGCGGGCGGTGCTGCTCGATCACGACTGGGCCTCGCCAGGGCTGGAATTCGACAATCCGTTTCATTTCGATGCGCCCGTCGCCACCGAAAACCCGTTTGATTTTGACTTTGCCAGCAGTGGCAGCCTGGTAGAAGTGCAGCCCACCAGCAGCGAACGGGTAGACGAGGCGGCAGAGTCCAGACTCGCCCAGTGGCCGATTCATCATCCGGGTGCTGGCTTATTTACCCTCGGACGGTATGACCAAGAGCCATCTGCTCCAGCAGAGGGACTGGGTACGGCGGATCAACCAGCAGCAGCGGGGCAATTCGCGAAGCAATCTTTAGGGGAATCGCCCGTGGAACTTCCTGGCGGCTATCTGGGTCGGCTGCTGGCACAGCACGCAAATCCGTCAGACCACAGCACCGCCCCAACCTCCCTCAGTCTGTCTTCTGCCCCCGCTCCCCAGCAGACCGAAACGGCGAGTGCCGCCAATGCCGCAGACCTGTTGCAGCAGCTAACCCCCCGCCCCGTTGACCTGATGAACGTGGCCACCGACGCGACTCAGGATGCCCGCCCGGTGGATGCGCCCGTGTCTCCAGCGGCGACCTATCGGTGGCTGGCTAGCCATGCGCCTGCTACCTCACCGGACTCTTCAGAAGCGGCTGCGCCACCGCAGGATTCCCAGCTAGATTCCCACCAGCAGACGGCTACACCCCAGGATTCTCACAGAGCGATTACGCCTGTAGACACGATTCCCACGGCCGACCGCATTCCGGCGCTGCGGGACAGCCGGGCAGCCCATCCCGCCCGCAAACCTGGCCGACTGCAAAAGCAGCACATCCTGCTGCCGCTGGCGGGTGCAGGCGCAATGGCGATCGCCCTCTCCTCGTTTCATTACACGATGGGACTGCTCCGCCGCGAGCCATCACCTGCTGATTTGCTGCCGCCGATGGACAGCGCCTATACGCCCAGCGTGCCGCCGATGCCCGTTGGCACGACTGAAACCAGCCAGCTTGCGGGCGCGGCTATCTTGAACCTGAAGCGCGAAAATCTGCCCGAAGCGGAAAAGGCGATCGCCCAACTGCTGGATCAAAATGCGCTGCTGGATGCCAAAGTCGCCCTCGACGCAGTGCCCTCCGAATGGCGCAATGCCAGCTATCCCGAACTGATGTTTTTGATGGGGCGACTGGGATGGCAATGGCAGCAGCAGGAGGGAAATATCTACAGCGTGGACGACGTACAGCGGTTTTGGAAACTGGCGGCCGAAGGACGGCCCGATGCCGCCGCCTACTGGAATGCGCTGGGCTTTGCCCACTATGCCAAGGGTGAGTCTGTAGACGCGGCGCGAGTCTGGTGTCGGGCGGCGGCGCTGATGCTGGCACAGCCGATTCCCGACTCGGTGGACGCAGCAGACGACCGCGCCGCCCTCAACTGTCCGCCGCCGATTCAGTCTGTCACCAATCCCGAAGCGCTGACCGCCTACGCTGGCGTGGCGCTGGCCTTGCAACAGGCAGCCCTCGATCCCAGGTTTTCTCAGGGTGCAACCGAGCTACTGAAACGGTCTGCCGCATACTATCAGATGGTAATGCTGAGCAATCCAGCCAGCTTCGATCAAACGGCGCTAGCAAAGAACTGGCTATGGACTCCGGCGACGCTAAAAGACTGGGCGGCGCTGGGCAGTCGGCGACCTTAGCTGCGGTGAGTCTGCAATCTGTAGACCCTGCAACCTGTGAGTTTGCCACCTACGAGTCTGCAACCTATGAATCTGCATCTGTGAGTTTGCCACCTACAAGTCTGCAACCTGTGAATCTGCATCTGTGAGTTTGCCATCTACGAGTTTGCAACCTGTGAATCTGCATCTGTGAGTTTGCCATCTACGAGTTTGCCATCTGTGCGTCTGCAATCTGTAGACTCTGCGACTTAGGTAGACTCTGCAACTTAGGAAGACTCTGCGGCTTAGATATCGAGTGCGCTACCCCATCCTGCGAAAAACATTTTCCGAATCTCGCTCCCGCGACTAATATGGATAGTTATTTCGCCCTGTTGCATAATCGTCATCCTTTGGGTTCATGACTTCTGACTCCTCCCCCGTGTCTACGGTGTCGGCTCTGCCCCAGCCCCCCGCCGATGCCGCCCATCCCAATTCGCAGGTCCGCTTCAAGAGTGAAGGCGGCCGCCTGCTGCTGATGCTGCCGCCAGAAGGCGAGAGCGAGTTTGCCGTAAGCTGGGGCGACCTCTGGCAGCAGCTTAAGCAGCGTCTCAGCGCGGGCGATCGCTTTTGGCAGCCGAATACCTCCGTGCATCTCATCGCGCGCGATCGCCTCCTGGATGTGCGCCAACTCCAGTCCATCGACGAAGCCCTGGCCCAAGAGCAGCTTTGCCTAAAGCGGGTCTACACCAGCCGTCGGCAAACTGCGGTGGCAGCAGCGACGGTCGGGTTCTCGGTGGAACAACACACGCCCGTTGCCCATCTCAACGCCCCCGCCGAAGCCACCGGCCAAGCGCTGGCAGAGCCGCTCTACGTCGAAACGACGGTGCGTTCGGGTATGGAAATCCGGCACCCAGGCACCGTAGTCGTGCTAGGCGATGTCAACCCCGGCGGCTCGATCGTCGCCGATGGCGATATTGTGGTGTGGGGGACGCTACGCGGCGTGGCCCACGCGGGCGCATCGGGCAATCCCCGCTGTCTGATCATGGCGCTGCGGCTAGAGCCAACCCAACTCCGCATCGGCGAGCAGCTTGCCCGCGCCCCCGAAAAACCACCCGAACAGTTTTATCCGGAAGTGGCCTACGTGGCCTCGGAAGGGATTCGCATTACTCGCTCGGCAGATTTTTCCAAGCTGCGGCTGTTAGCGCCCGATGCCTAACAGAATCCAGGATTCAGGGTTTTGTGCAAAAAATTCCTCCTGTCAGGGCGGCTGCTAGATTACACTGCTAGATCGCACTGCTAAATTGCATCGACCAGAGTTTCGGTTTCATCTCCGCAAGGTTTCATTCGTTCAGGGTTTACTCAAACAGCTTTAGGAGCATTAGGGGCGATTTTCATGACTCGGATTATTGTCGTCACATCGGGCAAGGGCGGTGTTGGCAAAACCACGACGACTGCGAACCTGGGCATGGCGCTGGCCAAGCGGGGGCGGCGGGTCGTGGTGATTGATGCAGACTTTGGACTCCGAAACTTAGACCTGCTGCTGGGGCTAGAAAATCGCATCGTCTACACGGCGATGGAGGTTATCGCGGGCGAATGTCGGCTAGATCAGGCGCTAATTAAAGACAAGCGACAGCCCAATCTGGCCCTGCTGCCCGCAGCCCAAAACCGCACCAAAGACGCGGTGAATCCAGATCAGATGAAGCAGCTCATCGAAACGATGAAGGAGCAGTTTGACTTCATCCTGGTGGATAGCCCCGCAGGCATTGAGATGGGCTTTCAAAATGCGATCGCCGCTGCCCAGGAAGCGCTGATCGTCACCACGCCTGAAATCTCCGCCGTGCGCGATGCCGACCGAGTCGTGGGGCTGCTAGAGGCCAACGACGTGCGAAAACAGCACCTCATCGTCAACCGCCTCCGACCCTCAATGGTGCAAGATGACCTGATGATGTCGGTTAGCGATGTCCAGGAAATTCTGGCAATTCCCCTACTGGGCGTAGTTCCAGACGACGAGCGCGTGATTGTCTCGACGAATAAAGGCGAACCGCTGGTGCTATCGCAAAAGCTCTCGCTGGCGGGGTTAGCGTTTGACAATATCGCTCGCCGCCTAGAAGGTGAAAAGGTGCCTTTTCTGGACTTCACCGCCAGCCATGATGACCTGCTCTCTCGCATCCGCCGCATGTTCCGTAGCCCTTCGCGCTAGCCAGTGCCGACCCTCTTAGCACGGGGGTTTCTCTCCTCACCATTCTCCCCAGTTAGCCCTGCCCTATGCTCAGCGAACTCCTCGACCGTCTCTTCCCCCGCCAGCCCGAAGTGTCTAGCCGCGAAACGGTAAAGCAGCGCCTCCAACTAGTGCTGGCTCACGATCGCACGGATCTGCCGCCAGCCACGATCGAAAAGATGCGCCAGGAAATCTTGGAAGTGGTGTCGCGCTATGTGGAGATCGATCAGGAGGGGACAGAATTTATGCTGGAAAACAACCAGCGGGCGACAGCGCTAATCGCGAACTTACCGATTCGCCGGATCAAGTCGGATGTTTGATGATTTGTTTGATGATTTGATCGCTTGCTTGAACCGCCTGCCTGTTTCTGTGATTTCAACCCGCTATCGTTACCAAACGTTAGGAAACTGGCTCAAAGTTTACACAAAAGCGCCGCAGGTAAACTTTGATTTCATCAACTTGATTTCATCTGTAGATCGTCTATTCTTAATCTTGAAGCTAATAGGTGATCTGACTTTTAAGAGTGCTTCATCTGCTGGCTTCCCTGGCAGATTAACAGCCAAGTTCACACGTTTACTACAGAGGTAAAAGCGCTGTTTATTACAATCTGTCTCGTCCAACCCAACAGCACCCAACTCAAGAACTGAGATTTTCCCATCTGGCAACACAGGGAGTGTAATCACATCGACCGAACTTGAATGAATTGATTGAGTCAATTAGTTGAACCAATTAGTTGAACCAGTCGAATAAACCGTTCAGTTTTGATGTCTGTGAGGCTCTACGAAGTGGCTGTGAAAAAGGGAAAATAAACGGTAGAGAGGCTGGGTGCTGTTGGATTTTAAAGTATTTTTCTCTAGCTTTCTAAGTAGGTGGACATTAATGAATATAAAACCCAAAGACCCTGCGCCGCCTGCTGCGCGGGCGGCGCAGGGTTCAGGATCTGTTTTTTAATCTGGTCTATCTACTTATTATTTTTCTATCATTCTAGCGATGGCTCTGGCTGTGGGCCTGCGTTGCGCCGACTGCCAAAAAGCTGGGCATACACATAGGTCAGCTCGCCGCCTAAAAAGAAGACCTGGCTGGTGAGATAAATCCAAAACATTAGCACCATGACCCGGCCCACGACTCCATAGGATCGAAAGCGATCGCCCAGCGACAGCACGCTGTTATGCACCAAATATTGCAGCAAGAGCAGCATTCCTGCGGTGAGCAATGCCCCCAGCCAAACATCCCCCCAAGTGACATTGGTAGAGGGCAAAATCCGAAACAGAATCATAATGATCAGCGCCAGGATTAGAAACGAAAAGAGCGCCTGAAGCGCCCAGACAATCTCTACCGAATCAATCCCCAACGGCTCTAGAAAAGCGCTCGTGCCGCCCGTTTTTTCTAAAAGCTCCAGTCCAGTTTGGACTAATAAATCGGAAACCAGCGACACAAACAGCAGCGGCGCAGTCGCAATCACCAGCATCACAGAAAACGCTTTTTTACGCAGCATCACCCGCAGGATTTTCCAGGGGCTTTGGTCGGGTTCAGGCTGAAACGCAACGCCCCAAATTTTATCAAACGCGCGATCGAGGGAATAGAAAAAGTTGCTGGCGGCAACCAGCAAGAACACCAGACCCAATAGCCCAATGCTGAGGCTGTCTTGTCCTGGCACCAGGATCGAACTCTCGACAATGCGGTAGGCTTCTGGGGGCAGCGCCTCCTGCAACAGGGTTTGCAGGCTGGTGTAGAGTTCGGCATTGCGACCGAGCAGCGACCCCAACAGGCTGAGCGATAGCAACAGCAGCGGAAACAGGGAAAATAGCGCGTGGTAAGAGAGCGTCGCGCCCATATCCAGGCAGTTGTCTTTTTGCCATTTCAGGACGGCTAGAAATAAAAGCTGAAATGCCTGAGAAAAAGGGTTTTTCATGCGGAAACTCGCGGGTCTGGGTGGGAACGTCCCAAATTTTAGGGTTCAGCGGTCTATAACCTGACGTAAGCTTAACAAGCGACTCCGTTTGTCACGCATCGGGGCAAAGAGAGCGCAACCGACACCCGAAATATAGTACAATTGTTCTACATTACTGGAGGAGATGCTAGGCCGCCGAAGCAAAGATATCCTCCGGTTTGACTGTGCGGCGATCGCCTGTAATCTAGACTCATTCCATCCTCGCCTGCGAGAGACTCACCTATGGCTATCATTGCTCTAAAAGCCTGGTATTTGCGAGAATACGAGCCAATTCGCGAGGTGGAAAAGCGCCCCCATGACCTCCGCCTCAGCAAGAATAGCTTGCTCAAGTCGGCGCTGCGGGCCGACTTTCTCGACGACAGTGCCGAGGTGCGGGAAACGGAGTGGTTTCAGCGCTATCTGGATGGTGACACGGTAGAGTTTTACATCGAGGGCAGCGGCGGCTATGCGATCGCCAATATTGACCTGATCAGCCACGAAATGTATTTCGTCAAGCAGGATTCGCTGTCGCAGCTTGATCCGACTATTTTCCTGTGCTATCAGACGCAGTTCGATGAATCTAGCGACCTGCTGCGCGAGGAGTTGCAAACCTTTATTGAAAAGTTCAACGGGCGATCGCGCATTTCCCTTACCCTGGAGGAGTCGCACCGCCTGACGGATGGCCCCGCCCGCCTCAGCAGCAGCCTAATGCGGAAGATTCGCAAGTCGCTGCTGTTTATTGCCGACGGCACGCCAATTCTGCATCTAGACGGCACGCCGCCACAACTGATTCCCGACCCCAAGGTTTGCGTTGAAATTGGCTATGCCCTCCAGAGCAAGCGATCGGAGCAAATCTTGCTGGCGCAGATGGAGCGCTCGGACGTGCCCGGCCAGTTTCCCTTCGACCTGCCCAGCAACAGCCGCCTGCCCTTTCGCAACAAGACCGAACTGCGAAAGCTGCTGCCCCAGGCGCTAGAGGCCCAGCTTCAGCGGTTCAACCTGACAGCTCAGGCGTAATGGCTCAGGTGTAATGGTTCAGGTGTAATGGCTTAGGCCTAATGGCTTAAGCGACGGTTTAAGCACAAGGATCGATTATCGCTCGTAATGCACCCGCGCATTTAGCCCAAAGTCGCGGAAATAGCGATTCCATCGCTCGGCGGCGCTGCGTCCCGAAAAGGGGCCCACCAGCACATGGGGGCCGTGGGGGCGATCGCGCTCTTGCACGCGCCCCGCCACTGGAAAGCCCTCGCTCAGCAGCCGCACTTGCTCGCTCACGCGGGACAGACTGCCAGACGTACCAGGAATCAGCACGTAGTAGCCCCGACTCCGGTCGGCAGTTCCATAGTCATAGGCTGGGGCGGGCTGTGGCTCCAGCGCTGGATACTGCCCAAAAGGAACCTCGACGGGCGGCGCGGGTGGCAGCGGGTCAAGCGAGGCTTGGGCTGCGTCGGGATAGATCGTCTGCACCGGAGCCACGCCGCCCGACACGGCTACAACCTGTGCAGTAATCCCCTGCGCGGCTAGTGCCTGCACCTGCTGCGATGCCGTCCACTCCTCTCCAAACACACCCGCCTGAATCACCTGCTGCCCCTGATAGGACTGGAGTCCAGCGCCGGGGGCAACTTGCTGCACCTGAGACAGCAGCAGCGGACTGTTGCCATTTACGATAACCACGTACTGCTGGCCTGAAAATTGGGCCGTGCTTGTCCCGCGCCCGTCTGACCCCACGGCGGCTCCCGGCTGCGGATAGAATGTTCCCACTCCAGCATCCGGCGGCGGCGGCAGCCCATCTACGACGCGCTGTACCGTGCGCTGTGCCATGCGCTGGGGCTGCGCTATGAAACTCGTAGATCCCGGCTCGGCCGGGCCTGCACTGACGGGCGCTGCAATGCCGACACTGCTACCCAGGGCGATCGCCCCCAGCACCAGCCGCACCCAAGGCACCCCCCCTGCTAAACGCCTAGCGCGCAGATCTGACCTATACCACAGAGAAAAAAACGATGCCGTCATAAGCTTGCAGAAGTGAGGGGAAGGATGGGCGATCGCACTACAGATAGCGGACAAAGGGCGATCGCCTGCTAGATGTCGATTTTTGCCCGCAAGTCTAGCACGGCACTTCCCAGATGAATCAACTTTTTATCGGGTTTTTGTCGGGGCGATCGCCCCAAATCCCCCACTAACCCAAATACCCTACTAGGCAACTGCCATACCAAACAGCAAAACGCCCAAGAGCAAAAAGCCCCCAGGCGTGACACAACCAGTCATTACATTTGGAATATTCTGGCGGAATATTCTGGAATATTCGGACAAATTTGCCCAATACCGTTTGCTCAATACGTTAGTAAGCGTCTTGCAATTCAAAGAAGTCGGGCGAAATGTAGTCCTTCCGCAAAGGGAAACCGACCCAATCTTCCGGCATCAAGATCCGCTTCGGGTTAGGATGCCCTTCATAGACAATGCCATACATATCGTAGCTCTCACGCTCCTGCCAGTCGGCCCCCTTCCAGATCCAATAGACCGAAGGCACTCGCGGGTCTTCACGCGGCACAAACACCTTCACGCGCACCTCTTCCGGGCGATCGACGTTATCGGCAATCTTGATTAGGTGATAGGTACTCACCAAGTCTTCGCCTGGCCCCGCGTCGTAGGCCGCCTGACACTGCAAACAGTTGAACCCATAGGCGTAGAGCGCCGTTGCAAAGGGAATTAGAAACTCCCGATCCACCTTCAGCACTTCTACACCCAGATGATCCAGCTCCAGGGCTTCATGCTCAAAGCCGTTCTCAGCGAGCCACTTAGACACCTTGCCAACTTCGACAATCGGCGCAGCTTCAGGGGTTTCCTGGGGAGTAGGGGTTGTCTCTTCAGCCACGATCCACAGCCTCCTTTTCAGCTTCTAACGCGGGCGACATAGGCATTCCAAACGCTTCGGCCAGCTCCTTCGGCGGAGCCTTGCGTGTGTCTGCCTCCAGATACTTCCCAGTCAGAATCGGCGATACTTCCTTCATGCCGTGGGAAATAGTGTAATAGCGGTGGGTTTGCGCCACTTCGCCCCGTTCTGCCAGCGCCTCGCTAGAAATTTTCTTCCGCAGCTTGATGATGGCATCGATAATTGCTTCGGGACGCGGCGGGCAGCCAGGAATGTAGACATCCACGGGAATTAGCTTGTCTACGCCGCGCACTGCCGTTGGCGAGTCCATGCTGAACATGCCGCCCGTAATTGTACAGGCCCCCATCGCGATCACATACTTCGGATCGGGCATCTGCTCATAAAGCCGCACCAGCGCTGGAGCCATCTTCATAGTGATAGTGCCAGCAGTGATGATTAGGTCGGCCTGGCGCGGACTGGATCGCGGCAGCAGACCAAAGCGGTCAAAGTCAAACCGGGAGCCAATCAGCGCCGCAAACTCAATAAAGCAGCAAGCCGTTCCATAGAGCAGCGGCCAGAGGCTCGACAGCCGCGCCCAGTTGTGCAAATCATCGACTGTGGTCAGGATCACGTTTTCCGAAAGATCCTTCGTAACCTCTGGGCGACCGATGGGGTTCTGTAGACCTTCTAGCAAGTTCTTAGGTTCCGTTGTGCCAGGATTCATGACCATTCCAGTGCTCCTTTCCGCCACGCATATACAAGACCGACAACCAGGATTGCAATGAAAATCAGTGCTTCGACAAAGGCCAGCAGCCCTAGCTGGTTAAAGGCGACCGCCCAAGGGTAGAGAAACACCGTTTCCACGTCAAAAATGACGAACACCAGCGAAAACATGTAGTAGCGGATGTTGAACTGAATCCAGGCTCCGCCGATTGGCTCCATGCCGGACTCATAGGTGGTGCGCCGCTCCACGCCAGCTCGTTTGCTGGGACGCAGCACCCAAGACAACCCTAGCGCTAAAAACGGAACGATGCCACAGACAATGAGGAATCCTAGAAGGTATTCGTAGCCACTGAGAACAAACACGAAGTCACCTGCCACTTGATTAGCTTAAGTGCAACACTAGGATGCGGCCCTGCTAGCGCAGCCCGGTGAAGCTTAGTGAAACATCAGGACTCGACAAGCCGAATCTCTGATAATGTTACTCTCTTTTTACATTGTTTTGAGAGCCTGAACTGTTTGCAAGGATTCGGTTTTGTTTGACTAGCCTTCAGAAATTTGAATGGTTTGATTCAGGATCTCGATACGGCCTCTTGATAAGGCGCATCGCTCATGGTGGGTTTAGATTTGCTGATTATTGTGGTGTATGCGCTGACGCTGGTGTATGTGGCGCGGCAGGCGCTGGGCGAGATGGAAGACTGGGCGACGGTGCAGCTTGACCGAGATGGCTTGAAGGAAGAACTGACCCGCGCCGATTTGCAGGGCAAGGTCAATATTAATGTGGGGCTGAAGCCGCGCTATGGGTTTGAGCCAATTACCGATTTGGCACTCAGCATTAGCAATGGATCTCCAGCGCCGATTTATGTGGATTGGGATCGCAGTTCGCTGACCAATTTTCAAGGGCGATCGCGCCGGGTCATCCGAATTACGCCCAGCATGAATCTCGATCTCTCTCGTCCGCAGGTGTTCAGCGTCATTGCACCAGGCAAATCGCTCAGCGAACGGATTGTAGCAGAAGACATGCTGAAGCGGACTCCGGAGGGCATTTTGCAGGTGGCTGCGCCGCTGGTAGACCTAGGTGCAGCGCGGGGACTGCCCGATGACGGCAAGCTAGAGTTTTCGCTGCGGCTGTTGCTGCTGCTGGTGGAGCAGGAGCGCCAGGTCGATGACGACGTAACCACCCACGCCGTTCTCTGTCGCTTCATCGTCCGCCGCATTCCGTGGAATCACGACATTCCCTGGCTGCGCCGATAGGAGGTTTGTTGCAAGCTTGCAACGCTCTGCTGACGCTTGGGTTGACAGGGCCACTGGTAGAGGCCATAAACCCCTAATCACCTGTCCGATAAGTAGGATGCTTTAGTCGGACGCTTTTAATAGTTCTTTAACAAGTTGCCCTGTTTCAGTATTTTCCCGGTAAAGCCTAGTAAAATCACCGGGCCACCGTGAATTCTCCGGTAAGGATGAAATGGAAAGGCTCAACGGCAGCGTCTAATGCTAAATACCTGAAAATGGCTTCGTTGGCTCTAAGAGCTAATTTATGAAGCAAATCTTAAGAAGCCTGAAACTCTTGGCATGTGTGGCTTTGAGGTCATGCTTGCCCAGGAAAAGCGGTTTCTCGGAAATCCTTGATTAACAAGGCTTTCAGGCTCCTTTACAAATTAGCTCTAAGCTATTGGCACTAGTTATGTTCCAGTTGGTTCTATCCTTCCGAGGGACACTACCTGTGAACCGGAATCTGGAAATTGCTGAACCTACGACATGGCTTTTGAAGGCTTTTAGTATGCAGAAAGCTAGTACGCAAAAGGCAGGGGTTTGTCGCCAGAAACTTGTACTGGATGACGGTGAGATGATGGCGATCGCCCCATGTCTAATCCTTCCTAATAGATGGCAACTCTGTTTTCCAAATTCCAACTAGGGAGTTTGCTGCTCTCCAATCCGGCAAAAACTGCTAAGCGCCTCATAATCAGCTTTGCAGAGATCTGGTTATCGCCTCGAACAGTGCATCAGTTTTCGTCAATTTCATCTAGAAACTAAACTCAATCACAACGTCATGGGAACCGCTGAAATTATTGCACTCGTTAGCTGGCTTCTGGTGATGATCCTTGGGTGGACTTCGGGCGGTAGTGGTCGTGTAGCACGTCGTCCACTGATGCCGACACCGACACCCTCGGTCACGCCAACGCCATCACCACCAACGCCATCACCACCAACGCCACCGACCCCGACCCCCTCAGTCACACCGCCCCCGCCGCCCCCGATATCGATGCCTTCGGCCACGCCAACGCCATCGCCATCGCCGCTGAGTGAGGAGCCACCATTGCCCCCGCCAACTGGAACTCCAACTCCCACCCCAGACAACAGAATTCCTACCCCTGCTCTGTTACCAGGATTGATTGGGATGGGAGTGCAGATGATGCGTAAGCGCAGGCAAGAAGAAGCAGATGCAGAAAGTGATGCTGAAGAAGATGAAGAAATCTAGTTGAGTTGGCTAATTTATTTGTCTTGTTTGCCAGTTTCGGTATGAGGCTGGACGGACGCAATACACCGCCCAGCCTCCTGTTCTTTAAAGACGACCCTTGAGATTTTGCGATTACTTTTCGGGGCTGAGCTTTTTGGAAACCCAGCCTGTGATGCCGCTGAGGATTGCGCCTGCCATCAAAATGCCAATGGCTGGCGTAAAGACGGGTTCCCAGAGCGAGTACCACAGATCGAAGCCCAGGGGGAGGTTCAGGGATTTGCCGAGGAGGGCGATCGCAAACCATGCAAAGGCAAATAGCACAAAAAACAGGTTTGCCATCAGCGCCAGGTTTAACCACTCCAGAAACTTTTCTTTCATCGCTAAATGCGTTTACAAATGCGTTTACAGCCGATTTTTTGCCCATCCTAGCAGGTTTGCAGCCGCCGCTATTCGCAGCAAACGATTAAGATATCTACAGCTTTTCCCGACGTTGTGCCACCGTTTTCCCGACGTTGTGCCACCGGTGTTCTAAGACAATTTCTCTAGCGGCCTAGGAGGATTCTGTGGATTTTCGGCAAATTGTTGGCTTTCGGCAAGTGCGACAAGACGTAACCGACCTGCACAAATCCCTTGCGCCGCTGCTTAAATATGACCCGCGCCTCGCAGAAGTTGCGCTGACGGATTTTGCCAAAGTGGTGCAGATCTGCGGGCGTAGCAACAACGAAATCGGGTCGGCGGAACTGCTGGCCTACCTGATGATGGACGCGCTAATCCGCGATGACAAAGACACCCTCAGCGTCGCCAACAGCAAATGGGAGTTTTCCAGCGACGATCGCCTCAAATATCAAAAAATCACGCTACAAACCATTCTGGAGCGCGTGAAAGCATCGGCTCAGCCCGACCAACTCAGCCTGCCCTCGTTAGTGAAAAAACTGGACGAAGAACGGGGAACGGATTTTCTTGGCGAGGCTGTAAACGTCATCTACAAATTCGCGCAGGTGGTCGCCAAGGCAGATGACGTGATTTCCATGCAGGAAATGGAAGCGCTGTCGAAAATTTGGCAAGGGCTACACAGTATCGCCCCTCTAGAGAGCTACGAACAGGGACTTGCCAACGCCCTTCCCAAGCCCCTGCCCCAAACCACGGGCGGCGCTGCCCCGTCTCCTGCCGACCCCAGTCTCCCAGACGAAGCAGCAGTGCCAGAAAAAACACCAGAGGAACTAGACCAGATCTTGCAAAAAGCGCTGGCGGAACTGGATAACCTCGTCGGCATGGACAATATCAAAGAAGAGGTGAAAACCCTGACCAATTTCCTAAAGGTGCAGAAAATCCGGCAGGAGCGCGGGCTGGCGCAAACCCAGGTGTCGCTGCACTCTGTGTTTTGCGGGCCGCCGGGAACCGGGAAAACGACCGTTGCCCGCATTATGAGCCGGATTTTTCAGGGGCTAGGCTTTTTGAAAAAGGGGCACCTGATCGAAACCGATCGCGCGGGGCTGGTGGCGGGCTATGTGGGGCAAACGGCGAAAAAGGTGGATGAAGTGGTGACCTCAGCGCTGGATGGGGTGCTGTTTATCGACGAGGCCTATGCGCTGGTGCCGCCAGAAACGGGCAAGGACTTTGGGCAGGAGGCGATTGACACGCTGCTGAAGCGAATGGAAGACTATCGCGATCGCCTCGTGGTAATCGTTGCGGGCTACACCGATGAGATGTCGGTGTTTATCGAATCAAATCCGGGGCTGAAGTCGCGCTTTAACCGCTACTTCTATTTCGACCACTTCAAGCCAGAAGAACTGCTGGCGATTTTTGAAAGCATGGGCAAGAAGAACCACTTCACGCTCACGCCCGAAGCCCGCGATACGCTCCTCAAGAGATTTGAGGCGCTGTATGTGAAGCGCGATCGCACGTTTGGCAACGGGCGCACCGTCCGCAACCTGTTTGAAAAAACCATCGAAAAGCAGGCCAACCGCCTCGCAGTTCTCTCCAACCTCACCGACGAAGTGCTGACCACGCTGCTGCCCGAAGATATTCCTACCGAACAAGCCAGTATCCACGCGGGCAAGGTGGACTGGCAAGAACTGGCATCTCGCGAGAGCGGTGGGAGTTAGGGTTGAGGCACACAACTTCTAACCTTGAACCCTATGCTCTTTAACTCTTCTCTAGCTCTGCCTTCATGCGCTCTAGCGTCGCGTGCATCTGGTCAAACATTTGCTGGGGCGTGATGCCAAATTGACCGAGGTGGGTTTTGAGTTGTTCAACAGTCATTTGTGCGGTGAAATCTTCTGACAGTTCAAAGCGCTTCATGAAGATGCGGTAGCGCTCCATCATCGATTCCATCTGGTCGATGTAAATCTTTTTTCCTTCGCGGTCAAACTTGCCATAGCTCGACCCCAGTTGCATCAGCGATTGGTAGTCTTCAAATAGCTGACGTGCTTCTTGTTGAACGATTTCAGAATCGAAAAATCCCATTTTCAGCCCCACCTTCCGAAAACTGAACCAAACTGCCAAGCGATATTAACTTCAGCGCAGGTTTCTGAGTGCAAAAATCAGGCGCAAACGTTTAGCGCAAAACGGCTGCCTTTCAAACTGCACCTTCAACCGTTGATTTACATTACATATTAGGGCAGAAGCTAGGGGCGGCTGAAGTGCGGAAAACGCTACTTTCGCTACTTTAGAGACGCAGACCGCTGGGAATTGGGCTGCGTTTTGAATAGCGTGTTTCAGGGGTTCCTATCAGCTTCACCGCGGCACGATCGCTCGCTTTTGAATTGCAGGATTTCGGGATGCCCGACTCAAGGTTTGGATGGGAGGAAGACTCAATGGCAGAAAAAGGGCAAGATTCTGCTGAGTTGAGCAACCCGACACCGATTGGGCCAGCGGCAGAACGGAGGCTAGCGGCAGAAGGGAGCGTCCCGGAACCTGGGCTGGATGCGCCACCCCTAGTTGATTTGCGGCAATATGACCCACGCGGCTTTGTGCGGGGGCGGCCGGGCTGGGTGGTGATGCTGTGGTGGCTGGTGCAGGCGATCGCCTTTCCGCTGACGCTGCATAGCCACCATGCACCGCGCCGCGCCCTGCTGCGATTGTTTGGGGCAAAGATTGGGCGGGGTGTGGTGATTCGCCCTACGGCTCGATTCACCTATCCCTGGAAAGTCGAGATTGGCGACCATAGCTGGGTGGGGGACAACGTGGTGTTCTACAGCCTTGCCCCGATTCGCGTGGGGACGCACTGCGTCATTTCTCAAAAGACCTACCTGTGTACTGGCAGCCATGACGTGACCGATCCTGCCTTTGGGCTGATCACTGGGGCGATCGCCATCGGCAACGGAGCCTGGATCGCCGCTGACTGCTTTATCGCGCCAGGGGTCAAAATTGGGGCAAATACCGTGATTGGGGCCCGCAGCGCTGTGTTTCACTCCATGCCCGCGCAGACCGTATGCTGGGGGTCGCCCTGCCAAGTGAGGGGCGATCGCCAAATTTTGCCCAAGCCCAAATTACACTAAGCCAAGTGTCCGAAAAATTCCCTGCTTTCCCGCGTCCCAAAAAACACGTCCCCCATCCTCCATTCCCCTTGCGCCAAACCGTCACCTGAAGAGACACTTAAAGGCTGAGCTTCCATGCAGTCATTCCCTTATCTCCGCTCCGGTTTATTGCTTGCCACTCATCCATACAGGGAGAACAGCCTTGGAAAACACACCCGCAATTCTTGCTCTGGGCCTGTTTTGCACGGTTATTTTTTTGGTCATGACGGAGTGGATACACTTTACCATCGCCGCTTTTCTGGGGGCGCTGCTGCTGGTGTTTACCAACGTCATGACGCTCAACGAAGCGATTGGCTACATTGGCGCAGGCTATTCCACGATCGCCCTATTTTTTGGCGTAATGGTGCTGGTGCGCTCGTTTGAGCCAACCAAGATTTTCGACTATCTGGCGACCCAAATGGTCATTCTGGCCAAGGGCAAGGGCAGCCGACTGCTGCTGGCGATCACGGGCATCACCTCCCTAGTCTGCGCCTTTTTGCCCAATGCCACGACGGTCATGCTGCTGGCTCCGCTGTTGCCCCCTTTGGCGGCCGACGTGGGCGTAGACTTTGTGCCGCTGCTGATCTTGATGGTGCTGGTGTCCAATAGTGCAGGACTGCTAACGCTGGTGGGCGATCCGGCAACGTTTATCGTGGGCGATGCCATCAACATCAGCTTTGTCGAGTATCTCAGCCGCTTGAGCCTGGGAGGGGCGATCGCCCTGCTCACCATCCTGCTCATGACCCCTGTCCTATTTCGCAAAATCTGGCGGACCGAGCTAACCAACCTCGACCAGTTGCCTCACCCAGAAATCAATCATCCCCGCGTCCTGTCTGTCGGCGCGATTATCGTTGCGCTGGTGCTGATATTTTTCGTCATTGGCGAGTCGCTGCCCGTCCCCGTCTCCCCAGCAGGCGTGGCGCTGATGGGCGCAGCGCTGGCCCTCCTGCTGGCACACCACAGCAAGATTGATACGCTCAACAACATCCTGCGCGACGTGGACTGGAGTACGCTGATTTTCTTTATGTCGATTTTTGTGCTGATTGGCGGCTTGCAAAAGACTGGCGTGATCGGCGGCATCTCTGGCATCCTGGCAACAATTTTGGGACAAAACATTTTCCTGGGTTCCATCCTGCTGCTGTTTTTGGTGGGGCTATTGTCTAGTGTCGTGCCCAACATTCCGCTGGTGGTGGCAATGGTGCCCCTGCTGAAGCAATATCTGGTCAATGTGGGCATGGCAGGCCAGGAAGTGCTGGAACCGAGCTATGGGGGTCAGTTTCCGCCAGAGGTGCTGCCGCTGTTTTATGCCATGATGTTTGGCGCAACGCTGGGCGGCAACGGCACGCTGGCCGGCGCGTCGGCCAATATCGTCGCCGCTGGCATTTCCGAGCAGCACGGCCGCCGCATCTCCTTCAAGCGGTTCTTTCACTACGGCTTTCCGGTGATGGTGGCGCAACTGATTACCAGCGCCCTGTTTGTCACCGTGCGCTTTTTGCTCTGAGGTTTCTGCGACCCGCTCAGCCCGACAGGTCAACACCGTCGTCATAAAGCGATTCGAGCTTCATCAAAATCTTGGGCTTCAGATCTTCCAGCGCCAGCTTGAGCTGGGTTTTCGTGGTATTGAACTGGTTAAGTCCGGGGGTCATCTGGCCCATCGTCAGCCATTGCTTAAGCCGTTCACATTGGGCTAGGGCAATGGTCGAGGTCATCACGTTGGCACAGCGCTGCGGCTCCTCTTTGGCAAAAAACAGCAGCCGATATTGCCCCGACTCGCTCAGAAGTCGCGTCATTTGCTGTCCCTGGGGCGTTTTCAAGTCCAGATAGCAAGACAGCCAGCGTGCGCCCGCTTTGCGCGTGTATAGCACCGTCAGCCAGAGGAGCGACGGATGCGGCGCAGGAGCAAAGAGAAACTGATTGTAGCGGGTGCAGGCTTGGCGAGAAAAGATTTCCTGTTCTGAGAGCATCACCCAGATGCTAGGCAGCATTCCCTGATCGGTACGGATGGGATTGGGAAACGAGATGTCGCCGATGGGCTTGTTGGCAGGCCAGGAATAGGCTCGGCCAATCGTGTCGGAAGTCAGCGGCGGTTTGGTCTTGGTAACGGGCACTTTGTTGAGCGTGTCTCCGATGGCCGTTGCCACGTTGAGTCCCGGAATGTAGCGCTCCTCACAGAAGTGTTGAAAGATAGCTCAACATACAAAAAATGGGGGCAGAATATTGTATTCTAGCCCCCAGCAAACAAAAACAATGTTTAAGATGCTAGTGTCATTTCCTGCGCTTGTCAAACCGATACTCAAGCAGTTGTGCCCACATAACTATCCTGTTTTGAACTCTCGCTTATTCTTTGAAATCTGGTTGACCTTCGTTTTAGACCAGGGTTTAACGAGCATGAGAAGCCTGTTTTATCGTCTCAACAAAGCAGGAATCAAGGTTGATATTTCCACCTTTTCTAAAGCCTGCAAGACTCGACAGGATGAACACTTTTGTCGCATCTACGCTGAGCTCATAAGACAGCTAAAACAAAAAAATCCAGCGACAGCACAGATGCTGTTTCCCATTGATTCAACGGTCATCACATTGACAAGCAAGTTGTTCTGGATGCAAGGCTATCATCAAGTCAAATTGCTTAATGGAGTCAACTTAACGCAAGGTAATCCCAGTGAATGCCTGATTCATTTTGGTCAAGGACATGACGCAAAATTTGCTGACAGAGTGACAGGAATGATTCCTGAAGATGCCATCGGCGTCATGGATAGAGGCTTTGCCAGTTGGGATTTCCTTGACCAATTAAGCCAGGATCAGACTCGCTTTGTTGTCCGCCTTAAGAACACGATGAAGACCGAGTTTGAGCATGAGCGATATCGAGTGGTTTGGTTTTGTGACTTAGAGAGCCAAACGGAGTTTCGGCTGGCGACCAATGTAGAACTGATGACGAATGAAGAGATTAGTGAAGTCTATCGCCATCGGTGGCAGATAGAAGTGCTGTGGAAGTTTCTAAAGATGCACTTGAAGCTAGATAAACTAATCTCTAAGAGTGTCAATGGAGTCACCATTCAAATCTACATGGTGTTGATTGCCTATCTGATTCTGCAATTGATAGAAATTCCAGAGTTTTATGGTCATCAATTACTAGATAAGTTGCGCTATTTGCAACTTGAATTGAGTCGTCGTTGTTCGATTGTCCATTGGAGCTACGATCTGCTGCCAGAGACACTCGTAGGAGCTTCGTAGGGTTGAATGTAAAGTTTTATGTCTCAATTCAACACTTCTGCGCTCCTCAAATGGCTTGAGCTGCTTAATCACCTCGTTGGCGCTTTGGGGGCGATCGCCCGGCGACTTGGCCAGGCAGCTCATGATCAGTGTTTCCAGCGCCTTGGGCACCCGCAGGCTGGAATTGGCCTCGGCCAGCGAACGCGGCGGCTGCTGATGGTGGGCACGATACCAGCCGCCAAAACTATGGGTATCGGCATTCAGCGGCATCTTGCCCGTGAGCATTTGAAACATCATCACGCCCAAGCTGTAGATGTCAGAGCGAGCATCTAGCTCGTGCCCCTCCATCTGCTCTGGTGAAGAGTAAGCCAGCGTGCCCATGAAACAGTTGGTCTGGTTGCTGTCGGCTTGGAGCGTTTTGGCAATTCCAAAGTCCAGGATTTTCGCCACCTCGCCCATACTTAGGTCACGAGTAACCAGGATGTTGCTAGGCTTGATGTCGCGATGCACAATGGGGCAAATCTCGCCATCGACGGGAATACCCTCATGGGCACACTGCAAGCCCAGGCAAATTTGGCGCGTCAGGTTCAAAAAGCGGGGCAGGGGCAGCGGCTGCCGCATGATGATTTCGCTCAGGCTATCCCCCTTGAGGTATTCCATCACGTAGTAGGGAATTTCGTCTTCGTCTACGCCGTAGTCCGTCACGTTGACGATGTGCATACTCCGCTGGCCCAGCAGGGCGCAGGTTGTGGCTTCGCGCATGAAGCGATCGCGCATCTTTTGATTCAGCAGGGTTTGCGACAAAAACTTGACCGCCACAGGCACCCCACCCAGCAGGTTATTCCTCGCCTCGTAGACCTTGCCCATCGCCCCCTGCCCCAGCAGGCCGACAAGCTGATAGCGATTTTGGAGTATGCGACCAATATTCGGGTCTGACGGCATCCGACTCAAGGCTCCGATGAATTCGACCTGGCAAGGAGTAAGGGAGGAATGAGAAGAGGGGCGATCGCCCTGACCATGCGTCCGGTTTTCAAAACTTACGGTTTTCAAACCGCTGGCTGCTGAGGTCACCTGCAAGAGGGACTGGCTTTAGGACGCTACAGTCAACCGCAACTTGCTGACCCAAAAAGCTAAAGCATCCGCCCAGCAAAGCAATGAACTCCGATCCAGATCCGCAAAACTTTGCAGAATACCCAGGACGACACAGGGCGGAAGCCGCACCAGAGAACACTGCCGAATCCTGCAAGAGGAACAGCCGTGTAGCGACGACCTGAACGCAGGATGAACAAAGGCCAGGCGCTGTAGTCTGCGAAGTTCAACAGATGTGGCGATAACTGTCATTCTAGCCAGTTGGTAGCGCTTCGGCGACCCTGCATCAAAATTTCGAGCAGACGACCCGCAACAGCAGCTTGCCCATGACCGGCGCTCAAAATTGGGGAAACCTATCGCTAAAATTCCCACCAATCTTGGCACCGCAACAGTTGATGCAACTCATGCAACCAACTCATGCAACCGTTTAAGGGTTAGCGTAAAGCCTTTTTCGTCTAGAAAACATGCTAAGGCTTGAGCCAACGGGTCAGCAATGAATGTACAGAGCGCTTGAGGCGATGGCGGTGCTGCCACCTGCGAAAGGCATCTTCATAGCGATCGCCCGTCAGTCCATAGGTATTCCAGCCGTCCAGCGCCAAAAACATGCCCCAAAACAGCGCAATGTAGGGTACTCCCATAATACTCGCGCCGCCACTCGCCAGCAGCGCACAGCCTGCCAAAAATCCGTTGACAATCAAGTAGCGCGTGACTCGCCGCTGAAACCGCCCCTTCCGCGCTTGGTCAAACGCCTGCCGCTCCTGCATCTCGCCGCTTTGGGCCCGCCACTCAATTTCGGCCTCGTGGAGTTCGCCGGGAGAAATGCCCAGTTCCTCTGCAATTTCCAGCAGTTGAGCGCGGGTCAGATGCTCCACCGTGCCAGAAGACTGGGCCTGGCGGGCGATCGCCACCTGAAGGATATGCTGCACTTCGTCCTGGCTATAAAACTCCATCCTGCTGCCCTCGCCAAATCTCTTATCCGTTGTGCTCGCGTCAACCATGACCTGGGGCGAATCAAACGGCGAGCCTAGAGGAGATACTGTGCGCGGTTTCATGGAGCCATAACCTGGAGAGGAGTTGCCTTCTCTGTTATACGCAAAATACGCGCAGAATTGCAGCGGGGCATCCAACAGCGGCAGGTGTGGATTTCCGTGCCACTTGGCGTTTAGACCACTTGGCGTTTAGACCACTTGGCGTTTAGATTTTAGTTCAGGCGTTCTACCAAATGACAAGTTTTTCTTTGTTAAGGTATTTCAAAAAGTTATTAAATTATTACTATGATTTTGATAGGAGACACTGAAGTTAAGCTAGAGCCGCAAGCCCGTATAATATGGCTAGCCGGCGCTAAGCGTAGCAGGCGCTACTTGTTTAGTTTCGCCTGCCAACCCTGCTCTTATGCGATGTGCCCTGAGCAAACTGTGCCAACGCATTCAGCTTTGACACTTGGCCTAGAGGCTTTTGCTTGAGAGTTTGCACTTCGAGACACAGTGGGGGAGGTTCGGTTTTATGGATTTACTAGCGGCAGTTTCGCTTCTAGGGGACTGACGTTTTAGGGAACCATTGTGTTGGTGGACGGACTCTAGTGAAGGGCTTTTAAGGCGTTTAGCGATATCTGAAAGACTCTGAGAAGTATTTAATCATCGTCGTTTTATGTCGTTTTATAAGGAGTGCCTATCAGATGGAAGGTGCTGAGGTCGGTCAAAGCAATGGGCGCGGTGTGGCAAGTGCCCCAAAGGAGGAATCTGTGAGTGACGTGGCAAATACTGTGAAACCCGAAGAGACAACCCCTGCTGAGAATACGAGCGATGTAACGGCGCTTTCGGTGCAGCCGCGAAAGAAGGCAGGTGAACTATCGGGATATGTGGGCGATCGCCCTGTGGGCCCTGCCCAGATGGAAGTCTACGAAAATTTCTCGGTGGCTGGTCTACGCCCGATTGCCGCAGGCAAGCTAGAGGTCTATGGCACGATTTTGAACAACCGCCCTATTGAAGCCAGCAATCTGCAAGTGCTGGACGACGTACTGCCGGGACAGCGGCCGGTGTTTGCGACTGATCTGTTGGTACGCGACGACCTGACCTTGCCCGGCGGTCGCCCCATCGTCGCCAGCGATCCGCGCTTGCTCGAAGCTTCGCTGCTGCCCGGCGGTCGCCCCATCGCCTCCAATGATGTTGCCAACGAAACGGGTGACGTGCTGATGGGCTTCATCGACTAGCTCTGCGCCACACATAGGTTCAGGGATAGAGACCTAGTTTTAGTGAATACCAGACAGCGTGTAGACAAGTGCTGCACGCTGTTTTGCTTCGCGATGTTTCCTTCTCTTAGGCATAGCAACTGCTGAAATTGCTAGAATCCCTACAAACGATGGACTAGCAATCCAAAACCACAAATCCAAAATCCAACATCAACACAATCGCGACTAAGGGGCCCAATCTCCCAGACTAAGGCCGTGGTTGCGCTGCGCCTGCTCGATTGCCTGCTGAGTAGCCAGATCCATCACGCCATCCAGCGGACCCTGATACAGCCCCCGCTCCGATAGCTGCTTTTGCAACTCTAATACGCCTGCGCTGGGCGGCGGCAGTACAGGATTTGGTGAGACTGGCGGGGCTGTGGCAATGGGGGGTGCGGTAGGGGCGATCGGCGGCACAGAGACGACCGGGCTGGCTGGGTCAACGACTCCGGGCGGTTGGGTCGTCACTAGGCCGGGCTGTTCGACAGGGGCGGACTGGACGGGCGGCGGCGCAGCGGTAATCGGCTGCGGGGAAACAGGCTGGGCAGAACCTTGAGGATTGGCTGAAGGTGTGGCGGGGGGGCTGGTTTGGGCGATCGCCTGGGGAGCATTTGCCAGCGCCGCCAAGGTCGCCGGCCCCGCGATGCCGTCTACCGTTAGCCCCCGTGCTTGTTGAAAGGCCAGCACCGCCGCTTCCGTCTGTGAACCGAAGATGCTGTCTACGGGGCCTTGGTAATAACCTGCTGTAGTTAGCCGCTGTTGCAGGGTCGTCACCGCTGGCCCTGTATCTCCCACTTGCAGGAGAGAATCGGACGACGAAACCGCTCCCGACGCAGGACTCCCTGCACGAGCCAAAGCCGATGCCGTTGCCGGTCCCACAATGCCATCAGCCGTCAGACCTTGCGCCTCCTGAAATTTGATAACGGCTTCCTGCGTCAGCGGCCCAAAGGTTCCCGAAATTGGCCCGCTGTAGTAGCCCAATTGCGTCAGTCGGGTTTGCAGTTGGGCAACGGCATCGCTGCTGTCGTTGAGTTGGAGTGTGTCGTCGAGGGCGGCCTGACTGAGCCGAATCGGCTGCCCCTGCGCGGGTGATCCGGCCGCAGACGATCCGACGGATTGCGCTAGGGAGGGGGACACCGTTGCAAACAGGCTGGCGATCGCCACCCCCAGCCAAAGCGCCAGGGAGCGAGTCGAGCCGATTGGGCCGCAGGCTGCAACGCCGGACTGTAGAAAAAGACGTAAGGACATGGCGAATGGCTAAAAAGCGCGTTAGAGGATGAGGAGAATCGCCGCCATTCTATGTCAACTTTGGGGAGTCGGAGCAGAAAATTTGGGTAGAAAACTTCAGTAGGGGACGGCAGCTCAGCAAGTAACCTAGCCAGAAATCCAGTCAGGAATCGGCTAGGAATTTGCCAGGAATCTGCCAGGAATTAGCCAGAAAATTTATAAAGCCTATTGAATAGTCCGGTGAGTATAAGTTCCGTTAATAAGCAGGTTTACTTATTGAAAGTTTACAAAACTCTCAGGAACAGGGTGATAATAGAGACAGGTTGCTTAACGAATTTTCGCAATCGACTTCTATCAATCAGCTTTTGCATCTGGCTATTTCTGGCAGAACTTTTGTTTATCACCAGGAGGTTCTAGGTATATGGTGGCTCTAGTAGACCGCGCCCAAAAGCGACTCACCCTCCAAACTGCGCCCCTCGCAGCAGACACGACCGCGATTCGCTCACTCGACTGGGATCGCGATCGCTTTGACATCGAGTTTGCCCTAGAAAACGGCACCACCTACAACTCCTTCCTGATCCGCGGTGACAAGGTAGCGCTGATCGACACCTCCCACGAAAAGTTTCGCCAGCTTTATCTAGACTGCCTCACCAGGCTGATTGATCCAGTCGAGATCGACTATCTCATCATCAGCCATACAGAACCCGACCACAGCGGTCTGGTGAAAGACGTGCTGCAACTGAACCCAAAAATCACCGTCGTCGGCGCAAAGGTGGCGATCCAGTTCCTCGAAGACCTGGTGCATCAGCCCTTCGAGCGCAAGCTGGTGAAAAGCGGCGATCGCCTCGATTTGGGTCAGGGTCACGAACTGGAATTCGTCTCTGCGCCCAACTTGCACTGGCCCGACACCATCTTTACCTATGACCACAAGACGCAGATCCTCTACACCTGCGATGCCTTCGGGATGCACTTCTGCGACGAGCGCACCTACGACGAAGATCTTGCACCGCTGGAGTCCGACTATAAGCTGTATTACGACTGCCTGATGGGCCCCAACGCCCGCTCGGTGCTGGCGGCGCTGAAGCGGATTGGGGAACTGCCGGATATTCAAACCATCGCCACGGGGCACGGGCCGCTGCTGCGCCACCACGTTCCCGAAATGATGGGCCTCTACCGCGACTGGAGCCAGGCCCAGGCCAAAGCAGCCACCACGGTCGCCGTGTTTTACACCGCTGACTATGCCCACAGCGAACGACTGGCCCAGGCGATCGCCCACGGCATTAGCAAGACCGACGTGGCCGTGGAACTAGTGGACTTGAAGGTGGCAGAACCCCACGAAATCAGCGTGCTGGTGAGCATTGCCGCAGGGCTGGTGATTGGGATGCCGCCACAGTCTGGCCCCGACGCAGTTTCTACCAAAGCCGCCCTCAGCACGATCCTGGCCGCAGCCCACGCCAAGCAGGCGGTTGGTCTGTTTGAAAGTGGTGGTGGTGATGACGAATCGGTCTACCCGCTGCGGAATCGTTTTCAGGAAATTGGGCTGACGGAAGCCTTCGCGCCGATTTTGATCAAGGAAACGCCGACCGACGCGACGCTGCAACTTTGCCACGAAGCCGGAACCGACCTGGGGCAATGGCTGACGCGCGATCGCTCGATCAAACAAATGAAGTCGCTGGACAACGACTTGGACAAAGCCTTGGGTCGCCTCAGCGGCGGACTCTACATTATCACTGCTCAAAAGAACGATGCCGCCAGCGCCATGCTAGCGTCTTGGGTGGCCCAGGCCAGCCTGGAACCGCTGGGTATTTCCATTGCGGTGGCCAAGGATCGGGCAATTGAGTCCTTCATGCATGTGGGCGATCGCTTTGTGCTGAACGTGCTGGAAGAAGGCAACTATCAGCCGCTCATGAAGCACTTCCTAAAGCGCTTCCCGCCGGGTGCCGATCGCTTTGCAGGCATCAAAACCTATCCCGCCGCCAACGGCTCGCCCATTTTGGCCGATGCCCTTGCTTACCTGGAGTGCGAAGTCGTCAGCCGGATGGAGTGCAGCGACCACTGGATCGTCTATAGCCGCGTAGACACGGGTCGCGTCTCCAAGCCCGACTCGCTGACAGCGGTTCACCACCGCAAAGTGGGTAATCATTATTAGAGACGCAATATTGCAATATTAGAGCCGCAATGTGCAACTTTGCCGCTCCCCCTTACCCTAAATCCCTCTCCCGCTCTGGGAGAGGGACTTCAAGCCTCTCTTGCTCCCCTTCTCCCGCCCTGGGAGAATGGGTTGGGGGATGAGGGCAGACTGAAAGTTGCAAATTGCATTACTAGAGACAACCCCTCTCACCCGAATCGTAAATGAACCTCACTCTCCACCTGGGAACGGCGATCGCACTGACCGACGAGCAGTTCGAGCGGTTGGCGCGGGCAAATCGAGATGTGCGAATCGAGCGATCTGCAACAGGAGAACTGATTCTGTTGCCACCCACAGGCGGAGAGACCGGAAACCGAAATCTTGATATCTCAGGGCAGCTTTGGCTATGGAATCGTACAGCAAGGCTGGGCGTTGCCTTCGACTCATCTACTGGCTTTCGGTTGCCCAATGGCGCAATTCGATCGCCCGATGCGGCCTGGGTTCGGCAAGAGCGCTGGAATGCCCTAGCGCCTGAAGATCGCAAACGGTTTCCACCGCTCTGTCCGGATTTTGTCATCGAGCTTTGTTCCGAGTCGGACGACTGGCCGGTGCTGCAAGCCAAGATGCGGAAATACATCGAAAACGGTTTGGTGTTGGGCTGGCTAATCGACCCCAGGACGCGGCAGTTCGAGGTGTATCGGCGCGATCGCCCGCCAGAACGCCTGGAAAACCCTGCATCGCTGCCGGAGGAAGGCTTTCTTCCCGGTTTTGTCCTGGATTTATCGGGAATCTGGCTGTCCGAGTGACTGAAATTTTGAATTCTACGTATAACTTAATTGAATGCAAAAACTCTTTACCTATAAACCAGGCTGAACTAAGGTGGAAAAAACCACCCAAGGCTGGAGGATTTCCATGCAAACGCCGCTTAAGTCTGATTCGGGCGATCGCCTCTCCTGGCTCACCCGCGATCATCTAGTTCACGCCCTCGAAACCATTCAAGACTGGATTGTGATTTCGCTCTGCGTGGGTTTGTTTAGCTTCATGGTGCTGCAAATTCGCCAGATGTTTTTGTCGCTGCTGCCACCGCTCAATTTTCAAGAAGTCACCGCCGACATTCTGTTTCTGCTGATCTTGGTGGAGCTATTTCGGCTATTGATTATTTACCTGCAAGAACAGCGCGTGTCCATTGGCGTGGCAGTTGAGGTTTCGATTGTGTCGGTGCTGCGCGAAGTGATTGTGCGCGGCGTGCTGGAAACGTCTTCTACGCAGATTCTCTCGGCCTGCGCCTTTTTGGTGGTGATGGCGCTGCTTCTAGTGGTAAGGGTGTGGCTGCCACCCACGTTTGAGGGCATCGACCCTGAAAAGTTTGTGTCTCGTCGTCGCCGCGCTGCCTGGGGCGAGTTTCCTACTCGGACTGACGATCGGGCCACCCAGATGAGAGATACTGGCCCTTAGGCTCTTTCCTCGCGAGGCGCTTATCACGTTTCTGAAGTTAGTCAGGTACGCGGGCGATTATAGGCTATTTGCTCTTTTGGGGCAGCGCGTACCTTTCTCCGCAGAGGAGTGCTGTAGCCCCAGCGCAATCTTCTTCTTTTAACCCTTTTTCACTTGTCCCTAACCCTTGCCACACTAAGGATTTCCTATGGCTGAGCTAAGACCCAAAGACGTGCAAGTGGCGGAAGTCGGTGCAAATACTCTAGTGCTGCGATCGCGCACCTTTGACCGACTCAAGTTTGAGGTGGAATACGCCCGCCAAAAGGGAACCACTGCCAACGCCTACCTGATCCAGGCAGACCAGATTGCCCTCATCGACCCGCCCGGAGCCTCCTTCAGCGGGCTGTTTATCGAAGAGCTGGCGCACCATGTCTACCTCCAGCGGATCAACTATGTCATTCTCAGCCACGTCAACCCCAATCGGCTGTCTACGCTGAAGGACTTGCTCAACCCCGAAGTAGCAGCACAGATTACCTTTGTCTGCACCCGCGCCGCAGAGGTGGTGCTGCGGGAGTCGTTTCCAGAGCAGGCGCTGCGGATTTTGGTGGCAAACGCCGAAGATACGATTGATCTGGGACAGGGGCACTGCCTGCACTTTATCCCCACGCCCACGCCGCGCCACCCCGATGCGCTCTGCACCTACGACCCTGCGACCCGAATCCTGTATACCGACAAGCTGTTTGGGGCGCATGTGTGCGATGACGCGCTGTACGACGAACACTGGCGATCGCTCACCGATGACCGCCGCTATTATTTTGACTGCATCCACGCGGCCCAGTCTAAGCAGGTCGAAGCCGCCCTCGATCGCCTGGCCGAAGTCACTCAGTCGGCGCTGATTCTGGCTCCGGGGCACGGGCCGTTGGTGCGCTACAGCGCCAGCCGTCTGGTGTTTGACTATCGCTATTGGTGCGAGCAGCAGGATCAGCAGGACTTCAGTGTGGCGCTGCTGTATGCCTCCGCCTATGGCAACACGGCCACAATGGCAGCAGCGATCGCCCGTGGGCTGACCCAGGCCGGCGTGACGGTGGCTTCGATCAACTGCGAATTTGCCGACCCAGACGAGGTCACAGCGGCGATCGCCAAAACCGACGGCTTCATCATCGGTTCCCCCACGCTGGCGGGCCATCCCCCCAGCCAGATTCAGACCGCCTTGGGCATTGTTCTGTCTACTGCGCCAAAGACCCAACTGGCGGGCGTGTTTGGCTCCTTTGGCTGGAGCGGAGAAGCGGTAGACTTGCTGGAGAGCAAGCTGCAAGATGCGGGCTATACGCTGGGCTTTGAGACGCTGCGGGTGAAGTTTTCGCCCACCGAGGAGGTCTTGCAGCAATGCGAAGCCGCCGGGGCCGAATTTGCCCAAATCCTCAAAAAGACGCGAAAAACTCGCACCCTGCGCCAGCCTGCGGTGGATGCCCGCAGCGATCGCACGGAACAAGCTGTCGGCCGCGTCACAGGTTCCCTCTGCGTCCTCACTGCAAAGCAGGGCAGCGCCGATATCGGGGTTCTCACCTCCTGGGTGTCGCAGGCGACCTTCAATCCGCCGGGTCTGACCATTGCGCTTGCCAAAGACCAGGCCGAGGCGCTGCTGCCCGAAACGGGCGACGGCTTCGTGCTGAATATCCTCAAAGAAGGCCGTAACCTGCGCCGCCATTTCCAAAAGCCAATGCAGCCCGGAGAAGACCGCTTTGCGGCCGTGGCTCATCACCCCGCCAGCAACGGCTGTTTGGTGCTGGACGAGGCGATCGCCTTTTTGGAATGCCAGGTGCAAAACCGGATGGAGTGCGGCGATCACTGGCTGATCTACGCCAGCGTAGACAATGGCAAAGTGCTAGAAACCGTGGGAGTGACCGCTGTCCAGCACCGCAAATCTGGAACCTATTATTAAGCCGCGCTTTATTAATCCACGCTCATCCCTCCAACACCCGCCGCTCGTCACCCCCCCCAAAAAACGCACTCCCGACATGATTTGCCGCAAGCGCAGTGCGTATCCATTTCGCAGCAGGTATTGCGCTGAAACAGGCTAGAAAACAACCAAAAGCGATCGCCCTTGCTGCTGGAGCGATCGCTCAGGGCAAGCCTGTCTAGAAGCTAAATGACTCGGCCTGCTTGACTGACAAAACTAAGAAGCTGGAATACGGCTGAGGACAGTGAATTCACGCTTTAGGGAGTCATCGTGTTGTCGCCTTGATGCGATGGCAGGTTGAGGGTCAGGTGAACAGGAGAGGAACTGATAAACGTGAATCTTCCACTGGTGAGTGATAGCCAGCCGAATCCAATTCCAGCCCAGCTTGAGATAACTCATGCCGCGCTTCCAGTGAGCATCGACTTGGCGACGCTTGCCGGATGCGACCACTTGCACCCCTTGGAGAACTAAGAACAGCATCGTCAAGGCGATTACCCCACACAACTGGGAAAGGGCAACCTTGTCTCTGAGTCTGGAGGCTTCGAGATTAAACCCGTTGGACTTCAAATCCAAAAACGACTCCTCCACCTGAAATCTCAGTCGATATTGGGCAAACGTCTGCAAGTTCGTCGGCTCATCACTCACAATTGTCCAATTCTCGCTGCTGAGTTTGTCGTGGGCAAAGGCAAGGTAAACATTGTCGTAGGGCTTTGTTCTACCCACCGACACTGCAGGCGTAAAGTAAGCTTGTCCTGGTTGCAATTGAACCGACGATACCTGGCGCCACTGCCCTTGGTGCTGAAATTGGAAGGAGCGTTTGATGCGGATGCGGAAATGCCAACCCAGATTCTCCCGGAGGTATTTCATCAACTTGCCATCGGCAAACCCTCGGTCTGCCAAAGGACAATCGCGACACCTTCGGGCATCAGCCGTTGCGCTTGCCGCAGTACCCGTTGAATCGTCCACAACCTGACGGTGCTGCTTGATTGCGCCACCACTTTCCAAGCGACCGGAACCGTTCTTCCTCGGTACACCACTGCGACCCAGACGATGCAGAAACAATTCCATACGACCGTTGTATCGAGGCTTAAGTAGAGTCGTTGGGTCTGCCAGTTGGACAGAGCCTGCCCAATCAGCGCATGATGAGCGGACGCGACATTGATCCGCCGATTCGACAACCAGCGGCGAAACCGGCGTTGGTGGGATTGAGCCATTTGAGCGCGACTCCTCACATACACCCCAAATCCATTGAGATGAACGTTTTGGCTTCCAATCATGCCAATGATCATCCAGCACAGTGTTTGCAGATGGCGAGCATCCTGCCACTGAATGTCGCATTGACGCAGAAAATCATTCAACGCATCATAAAGACGGGAAGTCGGTGACATTGATTTGACTGGTTTGTGTGGTTACTTCTCAGCCTAAATCATGCTCTGCTTCCCGCATGGCTTTCGTTCCAGCTTTAACCTGTTTTGTCAGTCAAGCAGATGACTCGGCTTAGAGGCAGATAGAGAACGTGATTATTTCTCTTACCTAGAGGTTCCTGCTGTCCCAGTTTGCGCCTTTGTCCCTCTAGCCAAATGATGACGTTACTGTTCTCCGGATAATATTGCTGAACAAATTTAATAAAGTCATCAGGCGTACAAGGTTTACCCGTTCCACTCATGAACTCTCGGTGAAATCTAGTGTGAACCTCTTCGGAGATCGTAATTAGATTATCCAAACTATCTGCCAAGTGAGGATACGCACTGGAAGAATAGAGGTGATGGGCTGCCAAATTAAATCGGTGGTACCGATCCGGTTTTTGACCTGTGACAAGACAAGTCTTTTTATCCCGCCTTTTGGCTTCTTCCTTGCACTTGGAAATCCGCTTCTCACGAGACTCAATCAACTTAATAATGTCTGAGACTTGAGGACTGATTTCTTCACCGACATCCCGACATTCGTCCCGACGATTTTTAAGCGTAAGTTCAGTTGAGAATGCTAGAGAAAGTCGATAAATGCCTTCCAGAGAGTAGAAAATTCCGCCCTCGTCAATAAATTCCTGGTAGTGCTGTCCTTTGATTAGCGGGCGATCGCTCTTTTGGGTACATTCAGCCATCCGGCGAAGCGTCTGGATATTTGTCCCGAAAATTGCTACTGCATCTGCTTGGCTCACCCAATACTGATCGCTCCGCCGCATCAGCGAAGCACAGTTATCCAAAATTTTCTTACGGACGAAGCTCTTACGAATCTTTTCTCTGGTGTGCAAAAACCACTCTTTGAGAGAATCCCAAAAACTCAGTTTCTTCGTAGCCTCAAGGTATCGAGCTAGAGTGTACGCTCCCGACTGAGTATATTCTCTGGCTCCGTTGCTTGAAACCACTCGATAATCTTTCCCTTCTTCCAATTCCCACTCATCATCAGGAATGGCATCAAAGAACTTCTCAATTTCGATTAGCTCCTGGGAAGAGATTTTGAGAAGCTTTAGCAAGTCTTCTGCTCTGATGTAGGTTTTTGCCATATTTAGAACTTCTCGGTCAAACTCTTGTAGAACACGGTCAATCGGTCAAAAATTTCTGCATTTCCTGTTTCGGAATTGTCTGGGTGGTAGATCTTGCTGAGATCCCGATAGGCGGCTTTGACATCCTCAGTAGAGTTGACTTTAGGATCAAGCCCAAATGCTTTCCACGGCATATCGTATTTGAAAATGTTGATGCCATTGACGCAGCCATAGCCCGATTCGTTTTCTTCACCGGGCAAAATACCAATTAGCTTCCGATAAAGCTGCTCCCAGTCATCCTTCTTGCTAAGGCTGATGTTGCCCATGCTGCTAGTTGCAAGCTGAAATGCACCAGACTTTTTGAGTTCCTTGGTGTCTTTTACGCCGAAATGATCGTAGATTGCTTGCTTGACTTGTGTAACGGTTAGCTTCTTGACTTTGGGCGGCTTCGGCTTTGCAGCAGACTTTGATTTTGCAGACTCTTTTGTAAGCACAAAGAGCGCGAATTCTCGCAGAATTGAATCGCTGTAGCCATGCTCGGAAGATAACCGCTGAATCTCGGACTCGATCCGGGCTGTAATTTTGTTACTGCTCATACGAGCTTCCTCTTCTAGATGCGCGATCGCCGTTATGAAGCGCTATATCTTTATATTTCCCCATCAAACATGAAGCCTAACAGGAGAAATTTGTATTTTTTCTGTGATTTTGGCGATTAAATTGGCAAGTGTTTTTCAAAAACTGGGGCATAGTCCTCAATCGCCTGCGTACAAATACCGAAAGCGGGCTGTTTGGGGTTGTTGATAAAACACCACCCCTCAGCCCGCGATCGCCCGCCGTTCAGTTGTTCCCCGTCGTTCAGTTGTTCTACGGTTCCTGAACCCTTACCGAAATCCTAATAATCCCGTCCCTTCACCTGCGCCAGCGCATCGGTCGTCAACACGCCGTTTTCGGAATAGTAGCCCGATGCTTTTTTGGCTTCGATTTCTACCTGCGCGTCGGCAGGAATCAGGTCTGGCGGGATTGGGATTCGCTGCACGACCTCGATGCCCGCGTGAGTAATCGCGTTGTATTTCATATTGCTCATCGACACCAGCCGATCGATCTTGCTCACGCCCAGCCAGTGCAGCACGTCGGGCATGAGTTCCTGAAAGCGCATATCCTGCACCCCCGCCACGCACTCCGTCCGCAGGAAATAGGCATCAGCGCGATCGCCTCCCTCCTGGCGCTTGCGAGCATTGTAGACCAGGAACTTGGTCACTTCGCCCAGGGCCCGACCTTCCTTGCGGCAATAAACAATAATGCCTGCTCCGCCCTCCTGCGCTGTCTGGATGCAAACCTCGATGCCATGCACCAGATAGGGGCGACAGGTGCAAATATCAGAGCCAAACACATCGGAGCCGTTGCATTCGTCATGCACCCGCACGGCCAGCGGCTTGGCTGGGTCGCCAATAGTCGTTTCGTCGCCAACGATATAAACTGTCGTGCCGCCGATGGGTGGCAAAAACACCTGCAAATCGGGGCGCGTCACCAGTTCGGGAAACATGCCACCTGTCTGCTGAAACAAAATGCGGCGCAGTTCCCATTCTTCTACGTCTAGCCGTTTGGCAATCCCCGGCAGATACCACACCGGGTCGATGGCGGCCTTCGTCACCACCAAATTGCCGTCTTCTTTGAGGATCTTGCCGTCTACCCGCAGGCGGCCGCTGGCGATTTCGTCGCGCAGTTCGGGAATGAAGATGTGCGCCTTGGTGATGGCGATGGTGGGACGAATGTCGTAGTCGCTGGGGAAATGGGGCGCAAAAATCTCGCTGGCGATCGCCCCCCACGGATCAAGTGAGACAATCTTTTCGGGATCTTTCCAACTGGCGTAGGGGCCAATCGCCGAAACCGGAGCGGTATTGGTCAAATCCGCCCGATGCTCTGGGTCAAGCACCCCACTGGCCACGGCCAGCGCCCGATAGACGCTATAGGAGCCGCCGTGCGTCCCAATCACATTGCGCTGGGCCGTGCTGCGAACCGAGCCGATGATGGGGCCGCGCTCGACCGGGTTGGCTGCGCCCCAGAGAATCGGCGTAGTCTTGGCTCCCAGGCGATTGCGATGAGACGTGAGAATAATATGTTTGGGCTTGGCTTTGGATTGTGCGTCTGTCATAGCGAAAAGACACCCTGAGAATGATTCACAAACTTTAGCAAGTTCTTTAGCCCGTTTTCAGATAGACAACGTTGAGGCTGGCTAATAGGACTGGCGAAGACTGGCTGATAAGACTCGCCTACAAGACTTGCCCACAAGACTCACCAATAAAACTTGCCAATAAGACTTGCCGAATTACTTGCCGAATTGTGTAACCAAATTGTGTAAAGCGAGATTGTAGCATTTGATCTCTCAGCCGTTAATGCCCTAGCAAAAGAACCCGACTGGAGAATTGCAAATTTAAGGCAAGACAGGAGCAAGAAGGGCGATCGCCCATCGATGAGATGCACTAAAATCGGGCCATGAGAAATTCAGGCTGCACTACAAAAACGAGCATCTGGTAAAAGGTCTGGTAAAAACCGTGTCCGAGCAACCCCCATCTAAATCCTCATCGATTGTCTTTCCGGCCGAAGTTAACGTCATCAAGCACCCGCTGGTGCAACACAAGCTGACCCTGATGCGTCAGGCAGAAACCCACACGCAAGACTTTCGGCGACTGCTTAAGGAAATTTCCATGCTGCTGGCCTACGAAGTCACCCGCGACCTGCCTGTGAAGTATGAAAAAATCCGCACCCCCCTGGCCGAGATGGATGCGCCCGTGCTGGCCGCCGACAAAAATATGGTAATTGTCTCGATCATGCGGGCGGGGCAGGGCTTGCTAGACGGCATGTTGGAGCTAATTCCCACCGCAAAGGTCGGGCATATTGGGCTATATCGGGAGCCGACCACGCTGACGGTGGTGGAATATTACCTGAAGCTGCCCAACGACACCGAACACCGCGACATGCTCGTTGTAGACCCGATGCTGGCTACGGGCAACTCGGCCGTCGCCGCCGTCGATCGCCTCAAGGAAGCCAATCCGCTGTCGATCAAGTTTGTCTGTCTGCTGGCGGCTCCAGAAGGCATCCAGTGTTTTCATGAGCAGCATCCAGACGTGCCCATTTACACGGCTGCAGTGGATGAGCGACTGGACGAGCATGGCTACATTGTTCCTGGCGTGGGCGATGCGGGCGATCGCCTCTATGGCACGAAGTAAGGGAACACGGATTCCGAAGCCAAAGATAAGGCTCGAAAAGGTATTCCAGCGGAAAGGTATTCCAGCGAAGCTAACCGACCTTCTTGCTGGCCTAACTTACCGTTCTGGATATCAATCCGCACCAACAGCGAAACTGGTGAAATCGCTGAAAGCCTCATAGACACTCGGGCCAGCAATCTAGAACCGCCAATCCAAAATCCAAAATCCAACATCCAAAATCTAAATCGATTCCCCTTATCAAGACCCCATTGAATGCCGATTAATGCCGATTAATGTCAATTTCTGATTCGCAAACTGCTGGTGTATTGGGCGATTCTTCGACGCAGACCAAGGGCGATCGCCCCGCCCAGGCGGCCTGGGTTTCGCCCCTGGTTTGGCTGGTGTGGCTGGCCTACGTCGGCTATGTGCTGCTGAGCGACCTGCCGCCGGGGCCGTCGCTGCTGCACACGTCGCCCGCCACCCTGCAAGAGGCGATCGCCCTCAGTTTGAATTTTGGGCTAGTGCTGCCTGCGCTCTTTCCCGCCGTAGCCCCAGTGCTACATCCTGGGCTAGAGGCGCTGTTTAACCTGACGGTGGGCTGGGGGCTGCTGCTGTGGGGCTTTGCCATCGATGGGCGGGGGCAGCGGCTGCCGATTTTACCCTTTCTCCTGGGCACAGCATTTTTAACGAACGTATTTTATCTGCCCTGGCTGGCGCTGCGACGACCGAATCCGGAGCCGCCGACCCCGCCGCTGAGCCGCCTAGAGCAAATAACCGAAAACCGAGCCTGTCCGCTGGTGCTGGGGGCGATCGCCCTTGCGTCGGTTGTCTGGGCAGTGGCGGGCCGCCCTGAGTTTGGCGACGGGCCAACCCGCTGGGCCAGCCTGATGGAGATTTTGCAGGGCGATCGCCTCGCCTATTCTTTCCTGATCGACCTGCTCGTATTTTGGTTATTTCAAGGATGGCTAGTGTCCGATGACATGGCTCGTCGCCAGTGGGTCAACCCAGCAATTAGCTGGATCGCCCGTCTGGTACCGTTTGTAGGGCTGGTGGTGTATATGGTGCGTCGCCCGTCTTTTGAGCAGGCCGCTTAGTCTGATAGGGTTGTCAAAAGTCTGGTGAAAAAAGCTGGTGAAAGAGCCTGGAAAAAAGTCTGGTAAAAAAATCTAGTAACGCGAAAATCCTTAGTCTGGTGAAAAAAGCTGGTAAAAGAATCTGGTAAAAGAATCTGGTAAAAGAATCTGGCAAAGTGAAAATCCTTTGCGCCAGCGTCATCAAAGCGTCATCAAAGCATTACATTAAGCGGCGTTTGCATTATGCAAGCATTACATAGGTTCATGGTGCAACAGGCAATTCTACGGTCGTTCCCCGGTGATTCCGTTTCTAGATTGGGAATGATGAGAGTGTGATGCTTTCTGGATGTGGTCTTTTCGCTTGAGGTGAGTCGGTGTGAACAACCCTGTTGCCAATCCGCCTGTTGCACAGCCGTTTGTACATCCTGTCGTGCATCTCCAAGCCCCGTCGATGCTGGTCAGCAGCTCCCTCATGGAAGAGACCCAACGCCAAGCCTCCAGTAGTCAATACACCGATGACTTGATCGGGGCTGCTATTTTTGATCTGAGCGGATTGCCAAAGGAATACTTCACCACGGCCGAAAGCAGCGATGTCAGTTGGGTGCAAACAATCTTTCAGGCGCTGGGGTTGCAGTCTCTACTGATGTCTTCGCTGAAGCTAGATGGGTTTCGTCATGCGGTGATTCATAGTGCAGACTATCGGGCAGTGGTGGTGCGGCAAAAAAATCGCTACACCGCCCTGCTGACTCGACAAACTTCTGAAGCCCTGCCGGAGTCATTTATCCAGTGGGCGCAAGAGTTTGAACCCACAATGTTGCGATCGCACCCCCGGTTCAGCGCCATGTAGTGCCCCCTGTTTTTCCCCCAACATGGTTGATACAACCGCCCGCTTTTTCATTGCCCTGGTTCCCCCCCCTGCCATTCAAAACTATGCCAATGGCGTAATTCAGGAATTGGGCGATCGCTTTCAGACCCACACGGCCAAAGCCCCGCCCCACGTCACGCTTCAGCCACCGTTTGAGTGGTCGCCGGCCCGCGCCGATCGCCTCACCGAAGAACTCGCCGCCTTTGCCCAGCGACAGAGCAGCGTACCTGTACATCTGCTAGGGTTTGGCCAGTTTTCGCCCCGCGTGCTGTATATCCACGTCGAAAGGTCTCCGGCGCTGCTGGCGCTTCAGGCGACCCTGGCGGAGCATTTAGAGCAAACCCTCGGCATCGTCGATCCCAAGGCAAAGCGGCGGCGGTTTACGCCCCACGTCACGGTCGCCTCGCGCAACATCACCCCCTACACGTTTCAGCAAGCCTGGGCCCTGCTGAAGGAACGCCCGCTGGATCTGAGATTTTCGGGCGATTGCCTCACGCTCTTGAAACACGACGGACATGAATGGCAGATTTACCAAGAGTTTGCGTTGCTGACTCCTGCCCGCCCGTCCACAGAACCGGGCGGAGTGATCGGCGTGGGCGATCGCCCAATCGGGTGATTTCTAGAAAACTCCGCCCAAATCAAGCCAGGAACCCTTGACAGATAAATTCAAAATAGTAACAATAGATACAGAAAATAAATCGTTCATCTCTCCCCGCTGTCAGCTTCAATCAGCCTAATCGCTCGAAGCCTGATCGCTCAAAAGAGACGGAAGTAGGGAGCAATCCCGAAGGAACGCGCCTCACCCTTACCCTTCAAAAAGAGAGGCGAATCCTATGAAACTCACCTATCGTGGCGTAACCTACAACTACGATCCCCAACCCCTCAACCTGAACAACAGCCACCCAACCACTACTGAACTGAAGTTCCGGGGCAACGAATATCAGACCAATCAACCCGTTGCAACTGACGCAGTGGCAACTGACGCAGCCGCGACCATTCCTGCTGCGGCCCCTGCACCCGTAGCCCAGCCCGCAGCCTCCGTTTCCATCGAAGAGAGAGCGCGGGAGCTGATGATGAATCACCACAAACTGGTGAAGCGCCGCCAGCAAGCGATGCTGACCCGTTTGGCGGCCAACGTCGGGCTAGATGCCGGAACCACCAGCCAATACTGGGGACACATTCAAGGCAAGGTGCAGCCCGGCTTCTGGGACAGCTACGACCGCAGCCACGCCAGCATCAGCTAGGGTCATAGCGGGTTCTCATCTGCTTCCCATCTCCGCTCCACCAGTTTCCCGAACATTTCCTAAAAGTTAGCTGGTTGCAGGCACTCCCATCGGGGGTGCCTTTTCTTATTGCAACATGGAGCAACAGGATATGCCACGCTTGCTCCCCTTCTCCCTACTTGGGAGAAGGGGTTGGGGGATGAGGGCAGACGTAGAATAGATCGATCGAGACAGCCTGTTCAGGTCGTCAGCCTTCCCGTGATGCGATCGGGCGAGGGAGGTTCTACCCCGCTTCACGAGAGAATTTCCTAAAGTTTTTTCCCTGAATCTGGAAAAAGGGTGTTGAAATAGACACTAAGATGCAGCAAGGTGTGCATCTGTATTGGCAGCATCGATTCTCAAGCGAAACCCATCCATGCCCTCTTTGCAGTCGCCCCTCCTCAGCTTCCTTGCCGCTCTGGTTTTGTCTACTGCCACAGAAGCCCCAGCAGTTGCCCAATCCCTTACCCAGTCCCTTACCCAGTCCCGCACCAGCTCCGCGCCGCCCGAAGCCACCGCCGAACCCGCCCATCCCATCGCCGAACTCTGGCAACAGCACTAGGTGTCGATCAGCATCGGCACGCTGCTTTTGCTGAGCTATTTGGGCGTGCTGGGGTTCCGACCGCTGCTCTTGCTCAGGCTACCCTCCAGCGATCTGTCCATCCCCTACACAAGCTGGAAAATTCCGCTGGGCATCGTGCGGTTTCTGAAATATCGCAACCGGGTTCTGGATGCCTAGGTGAACCAGCACTGGCAAACGGCTCAAAAGTCCTTCCTAGACCTGCCAACCGTCAGCCAGCGGGCGATCCACATTCCCCTGCCCGTTTATCTCAACAACCAGCCCATTGATGAAAAGCTGATCGGAGAAGCGCTCAAACCCACCTTTTCCAAAAACACAGCGATCTTGCTGATTACCGAAGAAGGCGGCGCAGGCAAAACCAGCCTCGCCTGCCAGATCGCTCTTTGGGGATTGAATAAACAACTGTGCCAGCATCGCCTGCTGCCCGTGCTGGTGGAAACCGAGCTAGACGACAAACAGACACTCTTTGAAGTCATCCGCGGCCAGATCAACACCCTCACCGATCAGCCCAATCCCATTGCGCCAGAGCTTTTGGAAAAGCTGTTGCAGCGGCGGCGGGTGCTGGTCATCGTGGATCACCTTTCTGAAATGGGCGAGGAGACTCGCAAACAAATCACGCCATATCTAGCCGATTTTCCGGCTAGGGCGCTGGTCGTCACCTCTCGCCTGCCGGAACCGCTCGGCAACCTGCCCAAAACCATTCTGAAGCCCCTGCGAATCGAGGGCAGCAGTCTGTCTCGCTTTATGGATGCCTATCTAGAAGCCCGCAACAAGCGAGGATTGTTTGAAGACGAAGACTATTTCAACGGCTGCCGTCGCCTGTCGCAGATGGTGGGTCAGCGCAATATCACCGTGCTGCTGGCCCGGCTCTATGCCGATCAGATGATCGAGCAGCAAGAAGGTGTGGGGGGCATTTTGCCGTCCTCTGTGCCCGAACTGATGCTGAGCTATCTCAACCAGCTCAATCGCAGCATCGAAGAAGCCAACCGCCGAGACAACCTGGCCGTGCAGCAAGATGCCCAGCACATTGCCTGGGAATGCCTAAAACAGACCTATCGCCCCACCACTGCGGCTAAGTCAGATATTGAAAAAGCCCTGACCAAAAACGGCGCAGACGACATCCCAGCGCGGCTGGTCTATTTGGAAACCCGGCTGCGGCTAGTGCAAACGCTAGAGCCGGGAGACAAGCTCCGCATTGTGCTAGACCCGCTGGCAGAATATTTGGCAGCGCTGCACTGGGTCGATCAGTGTCGAAAAAATCCAGCAGAATCCTGGACAGAGTTTTTAGACTCGATTGACCTCGTGCTAGAACAGGGCAACGACTCTCCCACCGCGATTCAAGGCTTTTTGCTGGCAGTACGCGACTGCTGCCAGGTGAAAAAAAAGGAAGCCCAGGTTCCAGAAGACATCCCAGATTTGCTGGCCCGCAAAGCCGGCCTCGACCCCGCCGAGTTGCAAAAAATTGAGGAAAAACGCCGCATCAGCCTTCTAATTTCTGACCTCTCCGACCCAGACGAAGAATATCGCATCCGCGCAGCAAAAGACCTTGGCAAGCGTGGACTTGCCGCCGCCAAAGCCGTGCCTAATCTGTTGGGCATGGCCAAAAACCCCAACCAAACCCTGGAAGCCCGCCAGGAAGCGCTGAAATCGCTGGGCAGTTTGGGAGCCTGTAGCGACAGCCTAAAAGCCGACCTCGCTCCCCAGCTGATCGCTCTTTTGCAAGCCGACCATGACCCCAAGCAGCCCGACGAACTGGCCGTGCGGCGGGGCGCAGCCGAAGCGCTGGGCGCAATGAAAGCCGGGCAAGCCGAACTCCAAGCAATTCTAAGCAACGAAACGCAGCCGCTGACCCTGCGCCAGGGAGCCGCCCGCGCCCTGGGGCTAATCGGCGCACCCAGCGGACAGCCCGTGTCCATGCTGATGGTGCAACTGCAAGACGGGCAGATCAGCACGCAGGTCAAGCCCATTCCGGTCTATCAAGAAACCCTGCCGATGGAGCAGATTCTCAACTTGGTGAAAGTCCCTGGCGGAGAGTTTCTGATGGGGTCGCCGCCAGAGGAAGAAGGGCGCGATTACTATCAATACAACCTTCCAGAAACAGCAGGGCTGGACGTAGAGCAGCAGCATCGGGTCACGGTGCCGCCTTTTTCTATGAGCCAGTTTCCCATCACCCAGGCGCAGTGGCGGGCGGTGGCGGCGCTACCCCAGGTGAATCGAGAACTTGACCCAGACCCAGCCAACCCCGCCTTTAAGGACGGCGATCGCCCCGTCGAAAGTATCTCCTGGTATGACGCGATCGAGTTTTGCGATCGCCTCTCTCAGCACACCAGCAAGACCTACCGCCTGCCCAGCGAAGCCGAATGGGAATATGCCTGCCGCGCCGGAACCACCGATCCGTTCCACCTGGGCGACACCCTGCGCTCCGACCTTGCCAACTACAGGGGCACCGAAATATATGGCAACGGCACCGCCGGAATCTATCGCCAAGCAACCAGCAAAGTCGGCAGCTTTGGGGTCAATGCCTTTGGCTTGGGCGATATGCACGGCAATGTTTACGAATGGTGTCTCGATCACTGGCACTCCACCTACGAGCGATCGCCCACCGATGGCAGCGCTTGGATCACCGAAGGCAACGATCGCTACAGGCTGGTGCGGGGCGGTTCCTGGGGCGACCTTCCTGCCTTTTGCCGCTCTGCCTATCGCAACCGTAGCACGCCGCGCCGCCGCAACTTTAGCATCGGGTTTCGGGTGGTCTGTGTTTTCCCCTGGACTCAGTAGCCCTTTATACTTTGGCTCTTTTGCCCTCTTCCCTGTTTTCTTTTCCCTTTTTCTTTTCTTCTGCGCGAAGCGCACTCCGGAAGTCCCCCTTGCCAAGGGCGATTGAGGGGGATCAGTTCGCACGCAAAGACTCTGAGATCCCCCCTAGACCCGCTTCAGAAAGGGGGGAACCGAGCCGCTGTCCAGAAGTCCCCCTTGCCAAGGGGGATTTAGGGGGATCAAACCTGCCGCTAACAATCCAGAAATTTAGCCTAACTTCATGACACGCCACAATCACGCGATTCATCGTCATGCTTGGAGCCAGCCAAAAATTTCCCCGACCGTCAGCCGCACCGCCCCAGCAAATCCAGGCACGGGCAGCACGCTATCCGGCTCGTCAAATAGCTGCACCGACTGATTTGCGCCATAGACAAAGATGCACGTCTCTTCCGGGTCGAGCAGCCAGCCCATCTCCGCGCCGTGGCTGAGGCAGTGCAGAATGTTGCGAATTACCCTGGACTGGCTCTGTCCGGGCGAGAGGATTTCTATCGTCCAGTCGGGCGGCAGGTTAAACGTATTTGCCACTTCGCCGCTGCCGTCTCTGGGAATGCGGTCGGCGCGGAAAACGGCGATATCGGGCACGATAGAGCGTCCCCCAAACGTGCAGCGCAATTCTGGAAACGCTTGCCCTGCGCCATCAGCACGAAATGCAGCCGTAATAGCAAAGGTTAGTTCACGCTGCAAAACGCTGTGTTTTCCTTGGGGCATGGGCTTTTGAAGGATAATGCCGTCGATAAATTCGCTGGCGGGCTTGGTTTCGGGCAGCGCCAGAAATTCCTCCAGGGTCAGCGGCTTTGTGGGAACTTGCACCATGAGACACCCCCTCTACGCTTGCAGCCAGCCAAAAATTTCCCCGACCGTCAGCCGCACCGCCCCAGCAAAGGCGGGCACAGGCAGCACGCTATCCGGCTGATCAAAGAGCTGCATTAAGTGATCTGCGCTGTAGACGAAGATGCACCCCTCTTCTGGGTCGAGCAGCCAGCCCATCTCCGCGCCGTGGCTGAGGCAGTGCAGAATGTTGCGAATCACCCTGGATTGGCTCTGTTCTGGCGAGAGGATTTCTATCGTCCAGTCGGGCGGCAGCATAAACACATTTTCAACTCGCCCGTCTGGTTGTCGGGGAATGCGCTCCCAGCGAAAGACCGCAACATCTGGCACAATCGATCGTCCCCCAAACGTGCAGCGCAGTTCTGGATAGGCACGTCCTATTTTTGACGGCTTGAGTGCTGCGTTGATCGCACTCGTCAGGTCACCTTGGAGCGTGCTGTGTACACCTTGGGGCATGGGTTTTTGAAGGATATTGCCGTCGATGAATTCGCTGGCGGGCTTGGTTTCGGGCAGCGCCAGAAATTCTTCCAGGGTCAGCGGCTTTGTGGGAACTTGCACCATGAGACAGGCTCCAGGGGCGAAGGGCGAATTGAAGAGGCAACGGGCCGTAGGGCTGAGTCTTATTCTAGGCGATTCCCCTGTAATGCTCCCTGAGCCGCCGCGCTCTGGCAAAGGTTTACTGAATCAACACTGGACCTCTTGCGTGAATCGTTGGACGGCGGTGCTGCCCAACGATTCACGCTCTCAGAAAAGCATTTATGCAAGAGGTCTACTGGATAAAGAGGTCTACTGGATAAACATGAATAAACACTGAATAAATGCGTGAGGTCTAAACACTCTGGATGCGAGGCGATGATGAGATGATGGACAGGGTGATGAATATCAAGCAGCAAGTTTCAAGCCGCAAATCCAGAGTCTATCCCTCGTCCCGTCTTGTCTCAACATGTCTTACTACATTCCGCCCAAATTTCTGGATCGCCTCTCGGTGCATATCACCAAGAACTTTCTGGCGCTGCCCAACGTCAAGGTGCCGCTGATTTTGGGGATTCATGGGCGCAAAGGCGAGGGCAAAACCTTCATGTGCGAGCTGGTGTTTAAGCGCATGGGGCTGGGGGCGGTGTATATGTCGGCAGGCGAGTTGGAAAGTCCTGATGCGGGCGATCCGGCGCGGCTGATTCGGCTGCGCTATCGGGAGGCGGGCGAGTGGAGCCGCACCCACGGGCGCATGGCAGTGCTGATGATCAACGACGTAGATGCAGGCATTGGGCGGGTGGATGCCAGCACGCAATATACCGTGAACACGCAGTTGGTCAACGCCACGCTGATGAACATTGCCGACAACCCGACTAATGTGCAGCTTCCGGGCAGCTATGACGCAGAGCCGACCCAGCGAATTCCGATTATTGTGACGGGCAATGACTTTGCAACGCTGTATGCGCCGCTGATCCGCGATGGACGGATGGAGAAATTCTTTTGGGACCCGACGCGGGACGATCGGCTGGGCATTGTGGCGGGCATTTTTGAGGCGGATGGCGTTCCCCGATCGGACGTGGAAGCGCTGGTGGATCACTTTGCTGAACAGGCAACGGACTTTTTTGGCGCACTGCGATCGCGCCTGTATGATGAACAGGTTCGCACGCTCATTCACCAGGTCGGCATCGACAAGATTTCGCAGGAGGTGGTTCACAGCGATGGCAAGCCGACGGAATTTCAAAAACCCAACTTTAGCCTGCAACATTTAATTGAGATTGGCACAGAGATGGTGCAGGAGCAAGAACGCATTCGTGAACTACGGCTGGTATCTGAATATAACGAGGTGCTGAAGGGCGATCGCCCCCGCTCAGCGAACCGCGCAAGCCATTCGATCAGCAAATCCGATAAATACTTTATGTATTATGGCGATCGCCCTGGGTCGGCCGAACCTCCACCCGCCAAGTCCGCCAACGGGAACGGGATGGCATCGTTGAAAACTTCCCCCACTGGAACGCGGCCTGCTATTGCGGCAGAGGTCGCTGAGGAAATTCGCAGCATCCTGGCAGGAGGGCTGCGACTCGGTATTGAGTATGTGGATGAGCGCCGCTATCGCATGGGGTCGTGGCAGTGTTTTGGAACCTACGACGGCAACCCAGAGGAGGCGATCGCCGCGCTGGAACGCTGCATTGCAGAACATCCGAAGGATTACATTCGCCTCATCACCATCGACAAACACCGCAACCGCATGGGCGATCGCCTCCTCCAGCGCCCGTAGCAGCTAGACCGGGTAGAAAACCAGAAAGTGAACCGAGAGTGAACCGAGAGTGAGCCGAGAGTAAACACAATGGGCGATGAACGACGTGAGGGGCCAGAGCCTCGCACAAAACGCAAGTTTGACTGGGGCTGGCGGACAGTGCTGATCGCGGCGGCCCTCTTTTGGGTGCTGTGCAGCATTTTTGCGCTGCAACGGTTCTATAACTTTTTCCCGACGTTTGTGTCGTTCGACCAGGGCATCTTCAACCAGGTGTTTTGGAATAGCCTGCACGGGCGCTGGTTTGAAGGCTCCCTCTCTTCCAGCGAATCGAGCGCCGTGCAGCTAGACAACCAACTGCCCGAGGTGTTTTATCGCCGCCTCGCCCAGCATTTCACCCCCGCGCTGCTGCTGTGGCTGCCGATTTATGCTTTGTTTCAGTCCCCTGCGGGGCTGTCGCTGCTGCAAGTGACGCTGATGACAGCGGGCGGACTGGTGCTGTACGCGCTGGCCCGTCACTATCACCCGCCCCATGTGTCGGCGCTGATTGCCGTCAGCTACTTTTGCGCGAATGCGGTCATCGCGCCGACGCTGGCCAATTTCCACGATTTCTCCCAAATTCCGCTGTTTGTCTTTGGCCTGCTATGGGCGATGGAAAAGCGGCGCTGGTGGCTGTTTTGGCTGCTGCTAGGGCTGACGCTGGTGGTGCGCGAAGATGCCGGGGTGATTACCTTTGGCGTGGGTTTCTACATGGCAGCATCGCGGCGTTTTTTGCGGGCTGGGGTGGCGGTGTGCATCCTCAGCCTGGGCTATATGCTGCTGCTGACGAATTGGGTGATGCCGCTGTTTGCGCCGGACATTTCGCGGCGGTTTATGGTGGAGCAGTTTGGACGGTTCACTAACGGGCAGGAGGCTTCGACACTGGAGGTGCTGTGGGCGATGATCCGCAACCCCGACCAGGTTCTGGCAGAAGTAGTCAACCCACCGGGACGCACCCTCAGCTATGTCTTGGCGCAATGGCTGCCGCTGGCGTTTGTGCCCGTGATTTCGCTGGATGCGTGGCTGTTGACCGGGTTTCCGCTGCTCAAGCTGCTGCTGCAAGAAGACCCTACCGCCCTGTCGATGCACCTGCGCTATGCCGTGTCGCTGGTTCCAGGATTGTTCTACGGCGCAATCCTCTGGTGGCACAAGCATCCCCACTGGTTTCGCCCCCGCTTGCGGCAGTTTTGGCTATTTTGCCTGGGGCTGGCGCTGCTGTTCACAGTTGCGTCAAATCCCAATCGGGCGCTGTCGGTGTTCATTCCCGACTCGATCCAGCCGTGGGTCTACACGTCGCCCGCCCGCCAGTGGGAACACGCCCAGGCCGTGCGATCGCTCTTGCGGCAAATCCCCAGCGATGCCAGCGTCACCGCTACGGGAAACATCGTGGCGCATCTCTCCAGCCGCCGCGAAGTCTTGCGCTATCCGGGCACGCGCCTGATCAACGACGACCGCAAGCAGATTGGCGTGGAATATGCCGTGCTGGATTTTTGGTATCCACTGCGCTTTTCGGCGGCCTTTCCTGACGAAGGCAGAAGCTTTTTTGGCATGACCAACCGCGTCCTCGGCTGGCTCCGAGACGGCAGCTTTGGGCTGATGGATTTTCAGGATGGGGTTGCCTTGCTGCGGCGCGGTGTGCCCTCCAGCCCCGAAGCCGCCGCCGCCTGGAACCAGTTTCACCAGCCGCTGGATTAAGCCATCCGACGGAACCCGAATCGCCTTGCATAGAATGTTCTTTTGGAGTTTCTTTTCCCCTGCTGCCATGAATGCCTTTGAACCGCCTGCTGCCGAAAATCCTGCCGCCGAAAACCCTGTTGCCGAAAATCCTGCCGCTGAAAACCTTGAAAACCTTGCTGCCCAAAAACTATACGAGGGCAAGGCCAAAATCCTCTACGCCACCGACGATCCAGAAGTCTTGCTGACCTACTTCAAAGATGATGCAACCGCGTTTAATGCCCAAAAGCGCGGCACGATTTCCGGCAAAGGCGAGGTGAATTGCGCCATGTCGCAGCACTTGTTTCGCCTGCTAGAGGCGCAGGGCGTGCCGACCCACCTGATCGACTGCCCCACATCCAACACCATGCGGGTGCGGCGGGTATCGATTGTGCCCCTGGAGGTGGTGGTCAGGAACATTGCGGCGGGGAGTCTCTGTCAACAGACTGGGTTGGAATTGGGAACCCCGCTCAGTCCGCCGCTGGTAGAGTTTTACCTGAAAAACGATGCCCTCGGCGATCCGCTGCTGACGGAAGATCGGCTGCGCGTGATGGAGCTGGCTACGCCCGATCAGGTGCAACAACTCCGGGAGATGGCGCTGCGGGTCAACCAAGTGCTGTCTGAGTTCTTTAATCAGTGTGGGATTACACTGGTGGACTTCAAACTGGAGTTTGGGGTCGATGGGGCAGGCAAGCTGCTGCTGGCGGATGAGATTAGTCCCGATACGTGCCGTCTGTGGAATCAGGCGGAGTCTGACCCTAACCGCAGGGTGATGGATAAAGACCGATTTCGACGCGATTTGGGCGATGTGGAGGCTGCGTACCAGCAGGTGCTACAGCGAGTTCTGGCACAAAGCGTCTAGAAGGGCGTTGCCAATGCTGTAAAATTGCTCCGTTTGCTCGGAATTGCGATTCGCGAAGCGATCCCTACGGGAATCGCACTCGGCTCGTCAATTCCGATCTGCGTCTCGACTAGGCTATCTCGACTGGGCTATGCCGTCGCGCTGATCCGAATCGTTCCTGGCTGACCTAGCCGATTGTTTTGCTCAGTTCTTCCTGTCTGTGGTGTGTGGACGTGTTAAAACCTATGCGTTTTTCTCCTGTCGTATTGGCGGCGATCGCCATTTCTTCCGTTTCAGGTCTTGCGGCTCAGGCGGCGCGCGCTCAAACTGCCCCCCTCTCTGAGCAGTTGTCCCAAAGTCAGGTTCAGCAGTCGCCCCATGAGCCAGTTGACGCATCCGCTGCGGCTGTGGGAGATGGAGCCGTTCCGCCGAGCCTAGTCAAGCCAGATCTGCTGCCAGGGGCGATCGCCCGCGCTGAGGTGGATGCCGCATCGGGCACTCCAGAAGGGGCGATCGCAGCGGCTCCGACCCATTCGGTGAACGGAGATGCAACTGTGCTGGCCAACCTGCTTTCCTCCAAGCCCGCTGAGCAACCGCTGGAAGGAGTATCCCCTTTGGCAGCCCAGTCGCCGGGAACAGAGGCAGCAGAACCTGCAACTCCCTCCGCTCTGTCTAAACTGGCTGTGCCCCAGACAGGAACCTCCCGCCTGGGCAACCCCATTGAGCTAGCCCAATTTATCCCCCAGCCCCAGCCCGCCGACGGACAGCCCGCCCCTGCTGAGGCTGCCCCGCCCCAGGAAGAACCGCGGGTGCTGGTGTCTGAGTTGGTCGTCAGCGGGGCCCCCAGCCCGGAGCTAGAGGACGCAGTATTTAACGCCATCAGAACTCGCGCTGGCGCAACCACTACGCGCACCCAGCTTCAGCAGGATATTAACGCGGTGTTTGCCACAGGATTTTTCGCGGACGTGCGGGCGGTTCCCGAAGATACGCCGCTGGGCGTGCGGGTCACCTTCGTGGTGCAGCCCAACCCGGTGCTAACGGCAGTGCGAATCCAGGGCAACGAGGTGCTGCCCCAGCAGGTGGTTGACCAGACCTTTGGAACGCAATACGGCCGCGTGTTGAACCTGAACCAGCTCCAGACGGGTATCCGCAACATCAACCGCTGGTATCAGGACAACGGCTATGTGCTGGCGCAGGTGATCGACGCACCCCGCATCAGCCAAGATGGCGTGGTCACGCTCTCGGTGGCAGAGGGCGTGATCGAGGATATCAACGTCGCCTTTCAAACCGAAGACGGCGAAACCGAGGACGATGACGGCAACCCGATTCGAGGCCGCACCCGCGCTTTCATCATCACGCGGGAATTTGAAACTAAGCCTGGGGACGTGTTCAACCAGAACCAGATTCAGCAAGACCTCCAGCGAGCCTTTCGGCTGGGGCTGTTCGACGACTTGCAGGTGACGCTGAATCCGGGTGACGACCCCCGCAAGGTGGACGTGACCATCAACGCCGTGGAACGGAGCAGCGGCTCGATCTCCGCTGGGGTGGGCGTGAGTTCAGCTAGCGGTCTGTTTGGCACGGTTAGCTATCAGGAGCAAAACCTGGGCGGCAACAACCAGCGACTCGGCGCAGAAGTGCAGTTTGGTCAGCGGGATTTGTTGTTTGATATTAGCTTTACGGACCCGTGGATTGCGGGTGATCCAAACCGCACCTCCTATACGGTCAACGCCTTTAGCCGTCGGTCGATTCCGCTGGTGTTTCAGGGCGGCGAGACGGAGGTGACACTGGAAAATGGCGATCGCCCTCGCGTGCGGCGGATTGGCGGCGGCGTGACCTTTGGCCGCCCCCTGGGCGACGGCTGGCGAGCCACGGCCGGGCTGCAATATCAGAACATCCGCCTGCAAGATGCCGATGGCGATCTGGCTCCAGTGGACGAATTGGGCAACCAGCTCAGCTTCAGCGAGTCGGGCACGGATGATATTTTGCTCGTGCAGCTCAGCGCCAGTCAGGATCGCCGCGATAGCGCCGTTGCCCCCACACGGGGTTATAACCTCCGGATTGCAACGGATCAGTCGATTCCTGTAGGTCAGGGGAATATCTTTTTCAACCGACTGCGAGGCAGCTATAGCCGCTATTTCCCCGTAGACATCACCGACTTCACAGAAGGGCCCGAAACGCTAGCCTTCAACGTGCAGGGCGGCGTGGTGTTTGGCGATCTGCCGCCCTACGAGGCCTTCTCGCTGGGCGGCACAGACTCGGTGCGCGGCTATGAAGCGGGCGATGTGGGCAGCGGTCGCGCCTTTGTGCTGGGTACGGTAGAATACCGCTTCCCCATCTTTTCAATTGTCGGCGGCGTGCTGTTTGTAGACGTGGGCAGCGACCTGGGAACGGGCAGCGACGTGCCAGGACAGCCCGCTGTGGTGCGCGACAAGCCAGGAACCGGGATTGGCTTTGGGCTGGGAATTCGGGTGCAGTCGCCGATTGGCGCAATCCGGGTAGACTTGGGCTTTAATGATGAAGGCGACAGTCGGATTCACTTTGGCATTGGGGAACGCTTCTAGCAGTAGCCTTAGTTAAGACCCGTCAGGTTTTGATACCGCCATCTGGGCGATCGCAATGGAACAAGTCCTCTCTTTCTCTAGCATCCCATCCGCCAACCGTCGCGAAGCCTCGGCTCCCGGTCTGCTGAGGGATCAGCAGCATACCCTTGGCAGCCCCTTAGCACAGTCGGGGGTGGGGCTGCACCTGGGCGAACCCACCCAGGTCAGGATTTTGCCTGCTCAACCGGGAGATGGGCGCTACTTTGTGCGGGTAGATCTGCCGGGGCAGCCCGTCATTCCGGCTCACATTGACCAGGTGCGCGAGACGCGGCTTTCGACCGAACTGGCAGTGGAAACCGCTGAGGGGACTGCCAACGCCCGCACAGTGGAACACCTGCTGGCGGCGCTGGTGGGCATGGGCATTGACAACGCTCGCATCGAAATCGACGGGCCCGAAGTGCCCTTGCTAGATGGTTCCGCCCAGGACTGGGCCAGGGCGATCGCCGCCGCCGGGATCATGCCCCAGTCCGCCTCCTGCGCTCTGGTTCCCCTGCCAGAACCCGTCTGGGTGCGCCACGAGGATGCGTTTGTAGCCGCGATCCCCGCCTCAGAACTGCGCTTTAGCTACGGCATCGACTTTGACCTGCCCGCCATTGGCAACCAGTGGGTCAGTTGGTCGCCCAGCGCAGAACCCTTTGAAAGGGCGATCGCTCCCGCCCGCACCTTTGGTCTGGCCCATCAGATCGACCAACTGCGATCGCTCGGCCTGATTCGCGGCGGTAGCCTGGACAATGCTCTGGTGTGCGGCCCCGACGGATGGCTAAACCCACCCCTGAGATTTTCAAATGAACCAGTGCGTCATAAACTTTTAGACTTAGTAGGAGACATCAGTCTGCTCGGCTGGATGCCCCTGGCGCACCTGGTCGCCTACAAAGCGAGCCACCAACTGCATACGGAACTGGCTCGCCGCCTCCGACTGTCCCCGTTTGCGCCCTAGCGCGATTCTCAGCGCCGCTGCTGCCCAATCTTCCCACACCCGGCTTCCGTAGCCCTATTGCCGCTCTTGTCTGACTCTGCTGTCCATCTCCAGCCACCTTTCAAACCCTCGATTCCATTATTCCCCTCTTATTCCCCTCTGTCAGCCCATGACCATTTTGACCGACCTCCATACCACCGTTTCCCCCGTTTCTCCCATTCAGGCTGAGCCAGAAGCCGCTCCTGAAACGCCCTCTGCACCGCCGACTGTGCTTTCGGTGGAGGAAATTCACAAGCTGCTGCCGCATCGGTATCCGTTCTCTCTGGTCGATCGAATCATCGAATTCGTTCCCGAAAAGCGGGCCGTGGGCATCAAAAATGTTACGTTCAATGAACCCCACTTTCAGGGTCATTTTCCGGGTCGCCCTATTATGCCGGGGGTATTGATTGTGGAGGCCATGGCCCAGGTGGGCGGCGTGGTGCTGACGCAGATGGCCGACGTGCAAGACGGTCTGTTTATGTTTGCAGGCATCGACAAAGTGCGGTTTCGCCGTCCGGTTGTGCCCGGTGACCAAATCATCATGGCCGTTGAATTGCTCTGGGTCAAAAAACGCCGCTTTGGCAAGATGTATGGACGCGCAGAGGTAGACGGGCAACTGGCTGCCGAAGGCGAATTGATGTTTTCACTGGTGGACTGATCCTTGACTACCCTGATTCATCCTACGGCTGTTATCCACCCCGACGCTGAACTGCATCCGACGGTTCAGGTTGGGGCCTATGCAGTCATTGGCAATCGGGTGAAGGTGGGGCCAGGGACGGTCGTGGGGGCCCATGTGGTGCTGGATGGCTGGACCGAAATCGGAGCCCGCAACCAGATCTTTCCGGGTGCTGCCATCGGCTTGCCCCCGCAGGACTTGAAATACGACGGTGCGATCACCCAGGTCAAGATCGGCGACGACAACCTGATCCGAGAGTACGTAACCATCAACCGTGCCACCTACACAGGCGAGGCGACGGTGATTGGCAATGGCAACCTGCTGATGGCCTACGTGCATGTCGGGCACAACTGCGTCATCGAAGACCGCGTGGTCATTGCTAACAGCACCGCGCTGGCTGGGCATGTGCATATCGAGGCGCGGGCGACGATTAGCGGCGTGCTGGGCATCCATCAGTTTGTGCGGGTGGGGCGACTGGCGATGGTCGGCGGCATGAGCCGAATCAACCGCGACGTGCCGCCCTATATGCTGGTGGAGGGCAACCCGGCCAGAGTGCGATCGCTCAATCTGGTGGGTCTGCGCCGCTCTGGGCTGATGGATGCCGACCAGGGACGCACCTATCAAGCGCTCAAAAAAGCCTTTCGCACCCTCTATCGCTCTGGGCTGCCGCTGAATCAGGCAATCGAGCAGATCGACCTGCTGCCCGACTGCGAACCCTTGCAGCATCTACGGCAATTTTTGCAACTGTCGCAATTGCCAAGCCGTCGGGGGCTGATTCCGGGGAGTGGTCGCAACCGAGGCGCAGATTGATGGACACGGTTGAGCCAGTCCACCCGCCTGCGGCCCGGTCGGCTCGGATTTTGATCAGCACGGGCGAGGTGTCAGGCGACTTGCAGGGGGCGCTGCTGGTGGAGGCGCTGTGGCGGCAGGCCGAGAAACGCGGACTGGCGCTGGAGATTTTGGCCCTGGGGGGCGATCGCATGGCGGCGGCCGGGGCGACTCTCTTGGGCGACACAACTGCCATTGGTTCCGTCGGCATTGTGGAAGCACTGCCCTTTGTGCTGCCGACGCTGATGCTCCAGCGGCGAGTGCAGCAGCAATTGCAGCAGCATCCGCCCGATCTGGTCGTGATGATCGACTACTTTGGACCAAACTCGCGCATCGGCACCTATATGCGTCGCCACTTTTCCCAAGTGCCGCTGATTTACTACATCGCGCCGCAGGAGTGGGTGTGGTCGCTCAGTCCGGCCAAAACGCAACAGGTGATTAGCCTGAGCGATCGCCTCCTGGCCATTTTTCCTGAAGAAGCCCGCTATTACGAAAAATGGGGCGCAAACGCGACCTACGTTGGGCATCCCTTGGTGGATCGCGTCGCCACCTTCCCCAGCCGCGCCGCAGCCCGTCAGCAGTTGGGCATTGTCGAAGATGAAGTGGCGATCGCCCTCTTGCCCGCCTCTCGCCGCCAGGAAGTCAAACACCTGCTACCTGTGCTGTGTCAGGCAGCACAGCAAATTCAAGCCGCCCTGCCCCAGGCGCATCTCTGGATTCCTCTCTCGCTGTCGCAGTTTCAGACCTCTGTTGAGCAGGCGATCCGGCGCTACGGGCTGCGGGCAACGATCGTGACCGAGCAGACCCAGACCGTGATCGCCGCTGCCGACCTAGCGCTGACCAAATCTGGCACGGCCAACCTGGAAATTGCGCTGGCAGGTGTGCCCCAGGTGGTCATCTACCGCGTCAGCCGCGTGACCGCATGGATCGCCCGCCGCTTCCTGAAGTTTTCGATTCCCTTCATGTCGCCGCCCAACCTGGTGATGATGGAGCCGATTGTGCCGGAACTATTGCAGGAAGCCGCAACCCCAGAGCATATCGCCCGCGAGGGGCTGGCGCTGCTGCTCGACCCAGATCGCCGCCACCAAATCCAGCAAGACTATGCCCGATTGCGCCAGGTGCTAGGAGATGGCGGCGTGTGCGATCGCGCTGCGGGGGAGGTGCTAGATCTGTTGGAGCAGCGAGAGATGGGACGGGTGATGGCGTAGAAAGGGGCGAGCGGCTGGAATAAGCGGCTGGAATAAACTGATCCCGCTTCCCTGCTATATGATCCTGGGGAAACCGAGTTGGAGGCCGCCATGACCAACCCCCTCACCCTTCCCCCGGATCTGTCTTTTGAACAGGCGATCGCCCTGACGCAAGACCTGATGGCACAGATGGCGGCAGGCACGCTGTCGGATGAAGCAGAGGAGCAGGCGATCGCCGCCCTGGTGTCTAGCGAAAACGGGGCGCGGGGCTTTTTCGTCACCTATCTCACCAGCGACAGCGCCTTGGCAGATGCGCCATCAGAAGCCGTGGTAAAAGCGCTGCAATCTTCCCCCGGAACCGTCGCGGAACTGCTGGTGAAAAACGTGGCCATGTCTTCCGCAATGGCGATCGCCCATCGCCGCAACCAAGCCGAAGACATGGCCCAGGGTTCCGAGCGGGTCAGCCGCCGCACACTCGATCTGATCCGCAGGGTCGGCCTGCCCCAGGTGACTGAAAAAGCGCAGCAACTCCGCAACAGCGCCAAAACCGGCGACGGCCCCTACGCTGAATTTCTGAACCGCTGGCGCTATGACGACGAGCAGCGGGCGGTGATTCAGGCGGCGCTAGAGGGCATTTAGGGGATTTTGGATTTTGGATGTTAGGAGGCGATCGCTCTCATTCCTGCCCCCAAACCTGCCCAAAATCGGCAATCCCAAATCCAAAGCCAAATCCAAAATCCTCATCCACCCAACACGCCCTGCCCCCGCCGAAAAATCTCCCGCGCATGATCCGTCCAGGTGCCCTGGCCCCAATAGCGAAAGCAGCTCGTTTGCAGCAGCAGGTTATAAAGCAGCGCTTGCTGATAGTCGGGCTGGCGCGTGATGCCGGGGTCTTGCTGCACCAGCGGGTCATACTTCTGGTGAAAGGCGGCGCTGAGTTGGTTCATCGGCTCCAGCACGTTTTCATAGCCCGCCACCCAGCTCAGGTCGTTTGTCCAAGAGGCTCCGTCCATGTGGAATTGGGGATCGGTGGCCTGGATTTGGGCGATCGCCTCCTGCACCTTCTCCGGCGTTGCGTCCTGCGGATCGACCTGCTGCCAAATCTTGTGCTGCTGCACCGCCTGAATCTCAGGATAGTCCGCCGGGTTCACGCCCGCCGCCTCGATTAGCTCAAGGTATTCCGTGCCATTCAGCCCGACCGTACCGCTGCTATGTCCATCTCGAATTTGATACCAAACGGGATGAAAATCGCGTGGAAACTCATTCATCATCACGCCACCATTTTCCCCATCGGCAATCTGCGTCACGCAGCAGGGTACCGACACGCCGCCAATTTCCTGCCGCCTGCGCCCCTTCGCCTCGTGATAGGGCTGCATCTGCGCCACCAGTTTCGTGTCCGACCCCTGAGTTTTGATTAGCACCGTCATCCGCACCGTCTCGCCGTGAGAATTTCGCGCCACCAGCGTATTGGGAATATACTTCTGGTCTTGCATCAGGCTCGACCCATCTAGCCGCTCCACCGAATGCTCCTGCACCAGCAGCCAGCGATAGCCGCACTCCTTCAGTGCCTTCAGGTATTCATACAGCGTGTCGGGATGGTTGGGCAGGTGCATCTCCGGCGGTGAAAAGCCCTTTACTCGGCGCAGCGCCTCATAGCCAAATAGCGCCGCGAAATACTGCTGCCATGCCTGGATATGCAGCTTCAGGTCGGGAATCGGCGTAGAGGGAACCACCGCATGGCTCCACATCGTCCCCAGCCATTCCACGTAGGGGTGATAGTGCGGGTCGCAGGTGATGCGCCGCAGGTTGCCCAGCACGTCTTCCCGCCCCATCTGCACCAGCCCCCAGAGCAGGTTGCCGGAATAATCCAGCATGATGCGCGGCTGACAGCCGTTGCCTACTAGTTCGGGGATAAACTCGCCCATGCGCCCATAGCACCAGGCAAACACGCCCGCATTGTGGTTATCCCCTTCGCCCGGATGCTCGAACATATACTGCAAATTGCTGATCAGCGCCCCGTCCCAGCCTGCAGGAATAGTGGGCTGGTGCATATGCAGGGCGCAGGCAAATCCGCTGGTGATGTGTTCCAGCCGCAGGGCAGTGTAGGGCAACCAGATGGGGTCGCTGTGATTCACCACGGTGCTGATTTCCGCCTCCCAGCCGCAGATGTTGGGCAAGCCGTAGTGGGTGGTGGGAGGCAGGGCGGGCAGGTTGGCAACGGCGATCGTCATGGCGCAGTTCCTTGGGTGAGACTGCTCCTACGATAGTTCCAGCCGCCGGGGTTTGCGGAGTCTGTCGGCTTGTTTAAAGAATCCAGGTTGCTAAAGCCCCAGGTGCTTACAGGTCTTCTGGGTTGATGCCCATCTCACGCAGTTTGGCGGCCAGGCGATCAGCCCGCTGCCGTTCTTGTTCCGCCCGTTGTCGTTCTTGTTCCGCCCGTTGTCGTTCTTGTTCTGCCCGGTGTCGCTCTTGTTCTGCCCGGTGTCGCTCTTGTTCTGCCCGCTCGTCGCCGTTCAGCAGCAAGTTGCCCTCACAATCCCACCAGCGCAGCCAGGGCAAATCTTGATTCAGGTATTGTCCCTGCCAGATGCCAAGTTCCACGCCGATGGGGTCAATCGGGAAATGCCCGCGCTCGTTGGGCGTGCAGCGCTGATAGTGGTTGCCGACTAGCTCGTAGACCTCCACCGAAGCTTTGTCTACTTCATAAATGGCGTAGAAGGGGACGCGAATCGCCTGTTCATAGACCCAGAATTTTCCCGCTTTGGACTCTGGGCTAGCCAGGGGCGAGGTGGTGTCGCGCTCCTCGGAACCGTCCCCGGAGACGAACTCAATCACAATTAGCGGCGCAATGATTTCTTGCCACAGGACGTAGGAGCGTCGCCGCTGACCGTCGAGCAGGGGCGGCACGTTGGGCACATAGAACCAGTCGGGGGCTTCGGCTCCGCGCTCCGGAGGGTCGGTCAGCCGCCAATAGATACCGCAGTCTTGCCCGATGGCGTATTGCCCGTCAGGATGCAGTGCGTCTAGAACGGGACGGATGGAATCGGTGAGCAGCAAGCTTTGGGGATGCTCCTGAAAATTCTTCACGAACGTGCCGTCGGTTTCGGGCAGTTGGGTGTGGTCGGGAAGCGATAGGGCGGGCTGGGAAGGGGCGATCGCCATAGCGTGGCTCCAGAACACTAACAAGGTACAGACTGAAGGTGCAACTGAAGGTGCAGACTTGAGGAAAGCCGATGCTTCGTTTCAAACGTATTAATGTTCTACCGGTTAACGTTCTAAGTAGATAGACCAGATTAAAAAAACAGATCCTGAACCCTGCGCCGCCCGCGCAGCGGGCGGCGCAAGGTCTTTGGGTTTTATATTCATTAATGTCCACCTACTTACCGGTTAACGTTCTAACGAATGTTCCAAGTGTATCGGTTTAACAGAGTTTGATGGTAGTTTCACCTGCTCACCAAAGCCAGAATAAAAGGGCCAACGATCGCCCGCTGGCAGATCATTGGCCCGTCGGCAATCCTGTCAAACAGGAGTGCGTCTTGAGCGTCTCCTGCGGCTGTGGGAAGTCCTTTGCCTAAATGCAGTTACTTGGACTAAGTGCAGTTACCTGGACTAAGTACAGTTCTACGTCAAGGGTTTGCTGAGTTTTCTGGAACCCTGTCTTGCCAGCGATCTAGAAATTGCATGAGCAGATGGCTTGCTGACTTGAGAATCGGGATTCGACGTGGCAGGGTACTCCAACTGACTTCTCCACGAAATAGACAATTCCGATAGCGACACGTGAGCAGCAGCAAGGCAACCAGAATGCGAGACGCGCTTTGGGTTCCTTGATTCTCCAGCACGCTTTTCACAAGCAAGGCTTCTTCGTAGCTGTGAAAATAGATTTCTCGAAATCGCCAGTTTGCAGCCCCATCGCTGTTGAGATATTGCGTTCGATAGGTTGCCAGGCAATCGTGGTAATCCACAGACCGCCGCTCCTCTTGTAGCTGGTATTGCTGCACGACTTCTTCGAGTTTGCTGAGGGAAATCGTTTTTTCGCAAACTAAAGTCTCGAACAAGTCTAGGACGAAGTGGAAATAGACAACTCTGCTAATGTCCTCTCGCGAGATGGGCGATCGAGCAGAGAAAAACTGATACACCCACGCTGTTGTGCTATGACCAGCAATCCACCTCGAAGCATCGGCAGAATTGCTGTCAGAAGCGTCGGCCATGGAGTGAGATGAGGATTCTAGGTTGCGATCGGAAAGCTGCATCATACGTTCAGACTCCTTGTTTTGTTTTTTGGGTAAGGTTAGCGATCTCACAGGACTTGTGCGCTAGCAATGAGTTTTCAGGATTTTGGACAGTTTTTTGTAGGCTGCCCCTACGAAAAATTGCCTCCCTGCATAAATCCTGAAGTTCTTTGTTTGGTGAGTTCCCTGACTGAAGTACAGATGCACAAGTACAGATGCACAAGTACAGATGCACAAGTACAGATGCACAAGTACAGATGCACAAGTACAGATGCACAAGTACAGATGCACAAGTACAGATGCACGCGATTAGAAGGGTTGCTGCTTTAGTGGGCTGCTACCGTGCGAAGATGGAATATTAGGCCGACGGTAACAGTTTGTAAAGGAGAGGTTATGGCTGAAATCCAGTTTTCTAGGGGGATCACAGAAGAGGTCGTTCCCGATGTGCGGATGACCCGTTCTAAGGACGGCACCAACGGGACAGCTACTTTCTACTTTGAGAACCCCAAAGCCCTGAGTGTGGAGAGCACCGAAGATATTACAGGGATGTACCTGCTCGACGAGGAAGGTGAGTTAGTCACCCGTGAGGTCAAGGCAAAGTTTATCAATGGTCAGCCAGCAGCACTTGAGGCGGTCTACGTGATTAAGAGCGTAGACGAGTGGAACCGATTTATGCGGTTCATGGAGCGTTACGCTGAAGAGCATGGACTCGGATTCACTAAGTCCTAGGCTTTACAGAACTTTGGGGACTCTTAGAGCTAATTTATGAAGCAAATCTTAAGAAGCCTGAAACTCTTGGCATGTGTGGCTTTGAGGTCATGTTTGCCCAGGAAAAGCGGTTTCTCGGAAATCCTTGATTAACAAGGCTTTCAGGCTCCTTTACAAATTAGCTCTTAAAGCGTCTATGAATTATGCAGCGCTTCCCCACCCAGATACAGAACAGCCGTCAGTTGGCTGTGCCGTAATTACGGTGAGCGATACGCGCACGCCGGAAACTGACCGCAGCGGCCAACTGACGAGCGATCGCCTCCAGTCCAGCGGACACCGCGTCTTGGCTTACGAAATCTTGCCGGATGAACCCGACCAAATCCGCGCCAGAGTTTTGGAACTGTGCGATCGCCCGGATATTTCCGCTATCCTCCTCAACGGCGGCACGGGCATTGCTCCCCGCGATACGACCTATGATGCGATTGAAAGCCTACTGGACAAGACGCTCCCTGGCTTTGGCGAAGTCTTTCGCTGGCTGAGTTATCAAGAAATCGGGTCGCGGGCGATCGCCTCTCGCGCCACCGCCGGACTGCGCGGCACCACGCTGATTTTTTCTCTCCCTGGCTCTAGCAATGCGGTTCGCCTTGCAATGGACGCGCTAATCTTGCCGGAGTTGGTGCATTTGACCCAACAGGCGCAGGGAACTAGAAATCTCTCTGGCTAAGGTAATCCTACTCCGGGCATCTTAAGGTAGTCGGCAAGACTTGCGCGTGCGATCGCCCTCTGGGTCTTGCCAGGACAGCGCGAAGTGGCTGATGGCGTTGATCTGAGGCGCAGACTGGCGGATGGACTGCATCTGGGTTTCGAGCGGTGGGCGGTTGCTGACCGAGCGTCCCCAAGTGCCCGCCAGCACAGGTATCACTCGCGTCCCTGCGGGTGCGCCCGCCAGCACGCGCTGCACCTGCCGCACAATGCAGTCAGCCCGGCCGCAGGTGGCATAGGACATGGGATGCCATTCCAAATTGCTTGGGAAGCGCTCCCAAAACTGCAAGCGCGAGTCGTAGCCCCCTGCGCCCACGGTCTGGTTGCCCTCTGGGAAGAACACCACGCCCGCAGGAATGCCGACCTGCTGGGCAGGTGTAGTGCCTGCGGTCAGAAAATCGAGTACGCCCTGAAAGGCGTGAGCTACGCTGAGTTGCCAGAGTTCTGTTTGCAGGGAGGGACGGGCCTGGTCGGGCGTGAGGGAGGCATAGAGCGGGTCGGGCGATCGCCCCTGCCAGAGCGGTTGTCCATCCAGCGGGTAGGCGGTGGCAATGTCCTGGATATCCTGCGCTGTGACGTAGCCCCGCTGCAAAAAGCGACGAATCAGGTCTTGCCCGCTGGGATTTAGCGCCCGCTGCAACAACGCCTGCTGCGAAGCAGGGCTGTAGACCCACAAATCTTGCACCCGCCCTGCAACGGACGCATTGCCGTTGCCCTTGGGATAGCGAATGTAGTCAAACAACATGCCGTCTGGTCGACGGCGGGCGATCGCCTGCGCCAGGTTATAGAACTCCAGCTTGGCCTGGGGATTGTAGGGGTCGATGAACACCTCTTCCGACACCACCTCGCCAAGACTGTTAATCCCCGTTGCGCCATTAAAGGTCATGCTGTTTTGCCCGCGTCCGTTGCGGGCCAGAATTTGCTCTGCACCGGGGCGCTGGGCATAGGTATGGCCAAAATTCATGCTAAACATCCAGGCGTAGACCTGTAGCCCCCGCTCGCGCCCCTTGGCGATCGCCTCTGCCAGCAAATCTCGATTTTCAAACCCCGGCGTGCGAACCACCGACGGCCAGGGCGTATTATTTTCCGCACGCGGCAATAGCACCTGCCCGCCGCCAAAGACTTCTACATAAACCTGGTTATAGCCCCGGTTCACAATCTGATCCATGAGGTACTCAATGGCCCCCGGCCGCGCATCGCACGGATAGAGCCGCAGCCACACCGCCTGATTTTTCAGCCAGCTTTCGCGCCGACAGCGCCGCAGGCGATCGCCATGCTGCTCGATCAGGTTGCGATAGCGATTGCCCGCATTGCGATCGCCCTGCAACGCCCCCACCAAGAACGTCTGCTTTTGAGTAATGTCTTCGGCAGAAAAATTGCAGTAGGGCTGGATTTGCGCCTCTGCCACGCGGCTGCCCGCCAGCCCCCACTGGCTCCCAGTCAGCAGCACCGCCACCAGAAGCTTCGCCACGCCTCGCCACCGAAGCCCAGCCAAGATCTGTAGCAAACCCGTCTGCCGCAAACCTGTTTGTCGCAATCTCACCTGTTGCAACCCTGTCTGTTGCAAACCTGTCTCTCGCAAAACCGTCATGAGCAAACCTAATCTCTGCATCATCAGCGGAGTCACATCCAGACCTGAACCAGCCTGGGGACTCCGCCTTGTTGTCCTATGTTTTGATCAGTAGAAGCTTTGCCAAACAGCACGCGCCTCAAAACAGCGCTGCTGTCTGCACCCAAATCAGAAATCCGACCTAGGATTACCATCCCCAGGAGCCGGGCCCCCCTTTGAACGGGCCGACAATATCCTGCGTAATCCAGCCGCCGTAGAAATCACCCGGCTGAGCCTGCACCTGCTCACCATCGACATAGCAAGCGTCCATTCTACTCGGATAAAACGCAACGTGATCCTTGATTTCGGCATAGGCGCTAACCGGGTTGGCATAAAACCAGGCCGCGTTTTCCGCCGTGCGATCGCCCACGGTGACGGTATAGTAGCCCGCCTGCCCCTTCCATTCGCAAAAGCTAGAGCGCGGAGTCGGCGTTAGATAGTCCATACGAATATCCTCCGGCGGGATATAGTACACAGGCGGATGGCTCGTTTCCAAGATCCGCTTCGCCCGCTGCGTGTCGGCGATCGCCACCCCATTAAACACCACCTGCACCCGCTTTGACGTTGCCTCTAGCCGAGGTGGACGGGGATAATCCCATACCGACTCCTGTCCTGGCCCTGGCACAATGCGATCGCGCATATCGCTCTGCCCCTTGCAATGGTTACTCAAACTGGTTGCCCCTTAGTTTAGTGCAGGGTTGAAGGGAAGAACGAAGAACGAAGAAGGAAGAGAGAAGAAGGAAGAGGTTTTATTTTTCGTTTTTCATTTTTCGTTCTTCATTTTTCATTTTTCCCTCCCTCTCCCGCACGACCCCAATCCGGCAACCCTCCCTTATGATCTAAGGGGTAAATGCTCAACGCTGGGAGTTGGCTCATGTCCACGGCGCGGCCCGACATTGTGTTTATTGTGCTGGATACGCAGCGGCGCGATCGCCTCTCGTGTTATGGCTACCCGCTGCCGACCTCGCCCCATCTAGACGCATTTGCCGCAACGTCTACCCGCTTTCACCATGCGGTGTCTGCGGCGCAATGGACCGTTCCCTCCCACGCCACCCTGTTCACCGGACTCTACCCCTCGGCGCATGGCGTGTTGCAGTCCTACTCGCGGCTGCCCGATCACATTCCCACGCTGGCAGAGCGGCTGAGCGCAGGCGGCTATTATACGGCGGGCTTTTGCAACAATCCGCTGGTGGGCGTGATCAACAACGGACTGCGGCGCGGCTTCTACAGCTTTTTGAACTACAGCGGCCTGCTCACCTCGCGGCCCAACCAGGCCGGCATTCCGTCTGGGCTGGTGGGCAAATATCGGCAGTTTTTTAAGCGATCGCTCGCCAACTTGCTGAACCGGGTGCAGGACTCCTTTGCGAGGTCGGAGCTGATGCTAGCGCTGTCCTTTACGCCGCTGATGGTTCCCCTCTGGCAAACGGCGCTGAGCTTTAAGGGCAACACGCGCAAATCCCTGGACGACGCGGCCCAACTGCTGATCGACCGCAAAGGACTTGATAGCGATCAGCCCATTTTCAGCTTTTTGAACCTGATGGGCACGCACATGCCCTACCACCCGCCCCGGCAGTATGTGGAGCGGTTTGCGCCAAACGTCCTGCGCGACAAGGCGGCGCAGCATTACCTGAAGCAGTTTAATGGCGACATCTACGGCTGGCTGGCTCCCCTAGCGGAGGTGCTAGACGAGCGCCAGAAAGCCACGCTGGACGGCATGTACGACGCGGAGGTGGCCTATCAAGACGAGCTGCTGGGCGCGTTTTTCCGCAGGCTGGCGGAGAGCGGGCGACTGGACAACACCCTGGTCATCGTGTGTTCCGACCACGGCGAACACCTGGGCGAAAAGCAGTTCATCGGCCACTCCATCACGCTCTACAACGAGCTAATTCAAGTGCCGCTGATGATTCACGACCCTAGTGGCAATTTGCCCAAGGGCACGGTGCGCGAGGATGTAGTTTCTACTCGTCGTCTGTTCCACACGGTGCTGACCAGTGCTGGACTGGCCAACGAAATGGAGGAAACCCTGACCCTGGCGCACCCCCCTGGCAGCGAGGGCGATCGCCGCGTGTTTGCCGAAGCGATTCCGCCGCAAAACGTGGTAAACCTGCTCTACAAGCGGCAGCCAGAACTGGTGCTGGCCCGCGCCTGCGATCAGCCGCGCCGCGCCGTCTGGATTGGCAACCACAAGCTGATCGAAACGGGGGGCGATTCTGGGACAGATGGCTTCGCGAATCGCCTAGAGCTGTACGACTTTCAGCAAGACCCCACCGAAGCCCTCAACCTCAGCGACATTCTGCCGGAAAACGTGGAGGTTCTCCAGGAGTGCTTGCAGCAGTTTGTTGGGGAATTTGTCGGGGAATACGCAGGCGAGGGCGTGGAGTATGGCGATCGCGCTGGTGCGACGGAACAGCATCGTGCCCCCGGCTTCGACGATCCCGAAGTTCAGCGCCGCCTGCGCGACTTGGGCTATTTGGAAGACTAGGATGCAGAGGTTAAGAGATGGGGCTAAGGCCCATCCAGACCACCCTCGCCAAAATCCAAAATCTCCAATCCAAAATCAAACGGGACTTACGCAGTTGGACGATTTCTCGCAAGCGCAGCCCGTGAGAAATCGTCCAAAACCCAGAAAACTTATCGCAAGTGCGTGAGTCCTGATCCAATCAGGCTTTGCCCAGATTTACCAAAAAGATTTACCAAAATATTACGGGTCAACTCAGGAGACTAGCATGTATGTCCTGATCGGGGGTGCGGGTGTGATCGGTATCAGTCTGGCGCAAACGCTCGTAGAACTGGGGCACACCGTGGCGCTGGTGGATATTGACCCCAACGCCTGCCGCTATGCGCGAGAACAGATCGGCGCAATGGCGTTTGAGGGCAGCGCCGTGAGTACCGAAGTGCTGCTGGAAGCAGGCATTCGCAAAGCCGATGCGATCGCCGCTGTGCTAAGAGAAGACGCGCTCAACCTGGCAATGGTGACGCTGGCCAAGCACTACGGCGTGCCACAGATTGTCGTGCGGATGCGCCATCGCGACTTTGCCGAACCTTACCGCATCGCGGGCGCAACCACCGTCGTCAACGCCATCGACCTGGCCGTATCCACCATGGCCAACGCCATCGAATATCCCCAGGTCGAGTCCATCATGCACTTCGACCAAGGGCAAATCGAAATCCTCAAGCTCCATATTCCAGGGAGTTGCCGCGTTGTCGGCCGCAGCCTCGCTGAGATTGCCCAAGATCCCCGCTTTCCTCGTGATTCCCTGATCATCGGCTATCAGCCCCACCATCATGAAAACTTGGTCATTCCCAAGGGCAGCACGGTGCTGGAGGCGGGTTCCACAATTCTCATGGCCACCAAGCCCGGCTCCATTCATCAGGCGGTGGATTTCATCGAAGGCTGCCCCACAGATTAATTTCTGGCTTTCAAGAGTTAGCAACCTGTATTAAGAGCTAATTTATGAAGCAAATCTTAAGAAGCCTGAAACTCTTGGCATGTGTGGCTTTGAGGTCATGCTTGCCCAGGAAAAGCGGTTTCTCGGAAATCCTTGATTAACAAGGCTTTCAGGCTCCTTTACAAATTAGCTCTAAAACTCGGCGATAAGTAGATAGACCAGATTCAAAAACAGATCCTGAACCCTGCGCGGGCGGCGCAGGGTCTTTGGATTTTATATTTATTAATGTCTACCTACTTATATCAACTCTCTAAATACCCGCTACACATAGAGCATCGACAATCCAATCCCACTGAGTCAGCGATCGCAGCGACTCCGCCGAAAGGCGACAAACCCACTGGCTGATGGCGTGCTGGAGTTGGCAAACATCATCAAAGTGAACCCAAGCTAGCTCCCGCTTGAGTTCCCGCCAGACCCGCTCAATGGGATTGACCTCAGGGCAATAAGGCGGCTGAAACACCAAGATGACATTGTCCGGTATCGTCAGGGTCTGAGCCGTATGGGCTGCGGCATTATCCACCTGAATCAGATGTAAATCATCGGGGAACTGAGCCGCAAAGCTGTGCAAAAACGCCTCAAAACAGGAACTGTCGAGATGAGAAAACTCGACTATCCACGATGCACCGCTCAGCGGTTCCACTAGACCGTACAGCCACCGATACACAAAGTCCCATTGAACTGAACCAATCGGCTGCACCCCAAAGCCCGTCAACTTGCGATGTTGAACCGTCAGCAGTCCGACGCGGCTCTCATCGCTGCACCAATAGCGGATTCGCCCCCCGTAGCGTTGTCTCAAGGCTGGCGGAATCGACTGGCTTATCTGGGCTGCAAGGTTTGCTGAACGGACTCGCACGCCCCAGGAGTCTGCTTCTTTGACACCGGACGGGGCACTTTGAGCTTCGCTTTGAGCCGATAGCGCACCGTCTTATGCACCGTCTTGTAGGGGACGGGTTGACCATGCACCGCTGCGAGCCACTGCTGCACTGCTCCATAACTGCTAAAGCCTTCTGGATCTTGCAGTTCCCGTTCCAAAGATGCCAGGACTTCACCGCTAATCGCTCGCGGTCGTCCACTGCGAGATGCCACCTTCACCAACGCTTCGAGTCCACTCTGTCGATACTGGCTCAGCCAACGAGACACGGTCGTGCGATGGCAACCGCTCAGTTGGGCTAACTGCTCAACGCTCTTCGCTTGTCCGGTTTTTAACCACCACAACACCTGTACTTTACGGCGCTGTGATGACCGTTGCTGTTGTTCCAAGACGGCTTTTAGTTCTTCTGCTGTTTCAGCGATATCGATTTTGAGGACTCCACTCATGGCGGCTCGCTCTAACGTCTTCTTACATGTAGCAGATCTTTGGAGATTTGATATTAGCTAAACGAGCAGCCCAAAATCGGCAACCCAAAATCTAAAATCCAAAATCCAAAATCCAAAATCCAACACCCTCACCACAAAAATTCCTCGCGGCGCATGGGCGCATCGGTCTGTCGCTCTGTCGGCTGTTCCAGCACGTAGGGATTGGGCGGCTCACCGGGCATCAAATAGCGCTCACCCCAGCCGCCGTTTAGGTCTTCGGGGCGACGGACGGGCGGAGTGGTGCGGTCGGCAGGCAGGGCAACAGGCTGCGCTTGATGCACCTGGATATAGTGCTGCCCGTCCGCGGCGGTGTAGAGATGTTTGCCGCTGATGGTCAGCTTTTTATTGCGAAGCTGCTGTTCTAGCGCGGGCAGTTGCTCGACTTTGCCGACCGGGTTCAGCGTTGCCAAAAAGATCACGTCTTGGCTGGGTTCCAAATTCAGCCGGAGGGCAGCTTGCTCAAATTGCCACGATTCCTGATAGCGACCATCCTCCGCAACCTGCCACAAGTTAAGCCGGGCCTGCCATTGGCCATTGGTCACGGTTGCCGTCTGATAGGCCAGGATGGAATAACTGGGCTTCGCGTTGGAGGAAACGCCAGACTGTCGCGCTGGCTCCAGATAGCGAACAGCGGCGATCGCCAATCGAGCATTATCAGGAAGATTGGTTGTACCAGCGATCGCGTACACACCGGAACCCTCTGACGACACGCTGAGTTGCAGATCAATATCACTTCGAGAACCCAGCGAAAACCGTCCTGGCTGACAGAAGCGAGACAGGAGCAAGACCGCTGCCAACACCGCACCAGCCTGTAGGAAATGTCGGGCAGTGCGATAGTCTAGCGAACGTAATCGATCCCGTAGCGGTGATATAGAAAGTAACATAACAACTCAGCGAAACGGAATGAGGCTAGAACCTGCTTGATTGGAGTTTTGGCAAGGTTAATAGAGAATTAATCGGGTATTTACTAATTGGGTATTTACTAATCGGGTATTTACTAATCGGGTATTTAATAGGGCACAGTACCCTGATAGGTGCTGCCGTTGGGCATAATGGCAAACTCTAGCTGGGCGTTGCTGAGGTTTGCGCCCTGTAGATTGGCATCCAGGAAGTTGGCATAGCGCAGATCGGAATCGCTTAGATCGGCGATCGCCAGATTTGCCCGACTCAGCAATGCGCCGTAGAGGCTGGTTTGCCTTAGGTTCGCCCGTTCCATTTGGCTATCTGTCAGGTTGGCGGCCCGCATCTCGGCTCCGGTCAGCGTTGCCTGCTGCAAGTCTGCTTTTTCTAAGGTGGCGTGCATCATCTGAGCGTTCCGAAAGTTGGTGCGATTCAGCACCGCGCCTTGCAAATCTGCACCCTGAAGATTGGCACTTTGTAGACTAGCATCGGTCAGATTGGATCGGGTTAGCTGGGCATTAATTAACTTGGTGTTGTCAAACTTAGCGGCCGTCAGGTTTGCCTCTCGCAGGTCAACCCGGCTCAGGTCGAGTCCGCTCAAATCCACCCCACTCAGGTTGCAGCGGGGACACTTGCGCGTTTGCTTCAGGCGTTCTAGATTGCCGCTTTGCAGCCGCTGAGACAGAGAACCTGTGAGAGAACCTGTTTCGGAAGCAACTATTCTAGACGGCTCCGGACGAGCAAAGCCTGTCAGGAATGCTCGGAGTCCAGGAATACCCAGCATGGCGGCTACAGACCCCAGAACCACGATGATGAACAGGCTAAATCTCTTATCCATAAGGCTAGAACTTGGGGGGCGATCGCCAATGTCTCAGAACAAAGCTTGTGGATTCAGACTCTATCTTGCCTCTTGGAGGCAAGCAGATCGAATTAGAAAATCATCAAGTATTTTTCAGCAAAAATGACAGCTTTTGACAACCTTTATCAACCTTTTCAATTCGATTGATTCAGATCCGGAGAGTGAGCCGATTGCAAATCAACTGTTTCGAGCGAGCAGTTTTTTACAGCGCAACCGGAAGATTTAAATCAAGACTTGATAAAGATAAAGCGGCTGATCATCTAGTTTTTATATGGCTATTTTTCTTGTAAAGATCAGCCAACTAGGCAATTGATAACAGCCATTGCGCTGAGTGGATTACTATACTATGCCTAGTCAGGCTGCGATGTTGCAGCAATCTGCTACTGCTTCCTCTCTAGCTTTAGAGGATGTTTGAAAAGTCCTACTGTTTGTAGCAAAGCGTGTAAGATCCCCCTAAATCCCCCTTAAAAAGGGGGACTTTAAGGCGGTTTCTCCCCTTTTTAAGGGGAGCTAGGGGGATCTCTAAGTGCTTAACATTACAGGCGATACCTTTTCAAACACCCTCTTAGAGCCGAGGCGATGTCGTCAAATCAGCAAAATCAAATTTGCGGCATCAAATCAGCAACATTGCTGAGAAGGCAAAGTGAAAAATATCTGTCGAGAATTTTCTCTAACGTGTACTAAGATGAGCCAGTCTCCCATCAAAACAATCTTGATTCCCTCATTGCTCACGGCTGGGGTTGTCTTTGGATTGTCTGTCACGGCTGTAACGAACTACAACACCCTGCCCTCATCCGAAATGCCCCAAGAACTAGCCTTAAAGGAGCAATATCGAAATATTGCTGTGCGAAATATTGGGCTTTGCATTTTGGGAAGTGCGCTATCGGGTTTGCTGGTGGCAGGCGGCATACGAAGCATCCAGAATTCTCACAAGAAGGCAAAGCAAAAACAGGATTCTATGTCTGGTTTAATCGCGGAGTTTCTATCAACTCGTCCAGAATAGTTCTCGTCCAGAATAGTTCTTGTCCAGAATAGTTGACGCGCTGCGCCAATTTTTTTGTGGACTGTTCTTGCATAGATTGGCTGGTTTCGTAGACTGGTTGCATACCAAGTCTACCCAGCCGATAGCATGTCCACTCCGCTGCATCTTGCAATTTCTGAACAACTCCGTTGCCAAATTCTCGGCGGCGACTATCCGCCAGGAGAACAACTGCCCAGCGAATACCAACTGGTGGAGCGGTTTGGGGTGAGCCGAACGACGATTCGACAGGCGATCGCCAATCTCATCAGCCAGGGCCTCGTCGTCTCTCGCCAGGGTAAGGGCGTGTTTGTTACGGAGCGGCGCAAGGTCACCTACTCCCTGTCTAGCCCGATGGTGTTTTTGGAAGCGGACATGGCGCAGCAAGGCATTTCGCTTTTGGCGAAGCGGCTGGAGTCTGGTCTGGTCGAGGTTCCCGTCGTCGCTCAGCACTTGTTTGAAACGCCCACTGCCTATTTTCAAAAGAAACTGCTGGAGATTAACGGCGCACCCGGAGCGCTGGACTTGACCTATGTGCCGCCGCCGTTTGAAACATTTTTTGCGGTCGATTCAGCCCATCAAATGACGTTTCCGGTGCTGGAGCAGCACGGCATTGCGATCGCCCGCATAGAAGCCATCCTAGAATGCACCTATGCCAATCCAGAAGAGAGCCTGCATTTAGAGGTTCCGCTGGGACATCCGCTGATTGTCTATCGCCACACCGCCTTTACCACGGGCGATCGCCCCGTTGCCTACGGGGAAACCATTTCACGGGGCGATCGCTTTTGCTATTCCCTGGAAATTCGCCGGGGGGAATCATTCTAAAGCATTTATCAAGGATGCAAAGGCGCACGTCCTCGATGCAATCCGTCGAACGCTAAAATGACGCTGTAGTGACGTGGCTGGGATGCAACAATGGCGCTGGTGGTGGCAGGAGAACGCAGCGGTGTAGGCAAGACGACGGTAACGATGGCGCTGCTGGCGGCATTGACCCGATGGGGCGATCGCGTCCAGTCGTTCAAGGTGGGGCCAGACTACATCGACCCCATGTTCCATCAGTTTATTACGGGTCGCGCCTGCCGCAATCTCGATCCACTGCTGACCTCCGAAACCTATGTGCAGCAGTGCTTTACCTCTGCAAGTCAGGACGCAGAATTTGCCCTAGTCGAAGGGGTGATGGGGCTATTCGACGGGGCCAGCGGCCGCGAAGACGTAGCCAGCACGGCCCAGGTGGCCCGGCTGCTGAACCTGCCCGTGCTGCTGCTGCTGGATTGTGCCCGAATGTCGCGTTCGGTGGCGGCGATCGCCCACGGATATCGCAGCTTTGACCCGCGTTTATCCATCGCGGGCGTAGTGCTAAATCGGGTAGGCAGCGATCGCCATCTAACCTTGCTCAAAGAGGCACTGGAGCCGCTGGACTTGCCCATCCTCGGCGTGCTGCGTCGCCAAGACGAAATCGCCCTCCCCGATCGCCATTTGGGACTCGTGCCCACAGACGAACTGCCGGAGCTAAGACCCTTGTGCGATCGCCTCGCGTCCCTAGCAGAAACCAGCTTCGACTGGAACCTGCTGCGCCCCTTACTCAGAATTGGCAAACTTGGCAAACTTGGCAAAATCGAAACGCCGCCCCCACCAATACCCACCGCCGATGCCAAAATCCAAAATCCAAAATCCAAAATCCGCCTGGCCGTTGCCCGCGATCGCGCCTTCAGCTTCTACTATGCCGATAACCTGGAACTGCTGGAGCGGCTGGGCGCTGAACTGGTGTTCTGGAGTCCACTGCAAGATGCAGCTTTGCCAGAGGGCGTAGGCGGGCTATACTTCGGCGGCGGCTTCCCGGAAGTGTTTGCCGCAGAACTGGCAGCCAACCCAGCGGCACGGGCAGCCGTGGGAGCCGCCATTCGGGCAGGGCTGCCGACCTATGCGGAGTGCGGCGGGTTAATGTACCTCAGCCAAAACATTGTGGATTTTGACGGAAACGCCTGGGAGATGGCGGGCGTTTTGCCAACAGAAGCGGTCATGGGCAAGCGGCTGATGCTCGGCTATCGACGGGCGATCGCCCAGCAAGACACCTTCCTCTATCGCCAGGGCGAAACGCTTTGGGGGCACGAGTTTCACCGATCGCACCTGACTCACTCCTCCGAAACCCCGCTCTATCACCTGCAACCCTACGACCCCCAAAGCCCTGCCATTCCCGAAGGCTGGCAGTCGCCCACCCTGCACGCCTCTTATCTGCACGTCCACTGGGGAGCGCGGCCGGAGCTAGCAGCCCAGTTTGTCGCAGCGTGTGGCAACCATCCGGCTACCTGAAGCCGCCTAGGCTAGATGCTTGGGCCAAGCCAAAGGTGCGACCTCTGCTGCACCAAGCCGTTGGCTGATTGCGTCTGACAAATCTCCAAGCTATCTGCTGCGAGTTTGCAGACTCATGTCCTCACGACTCAGCGTACTCACAACTTGCAACAGTGCCAGAACTGCAAATGGCGGAATTGTCTTTGCATAACGTTTCCACAAACGTCCTGGCTCTTGAATTAAACGATAGAGCCATTCAAATCCCAATTGCCTGACGATTTCCGGTGCCCACTTTTGCACCCCTGCATAGACAGGAAATGCCCCACCCAGCCCAATCATCACCGCATTCACTTTGTCTTTGTGATCGCTGATCCATTGCTCCTGTTTTGGGCAGCCCAGCGACACCATCACGATGCCTGCGCCGCTCTCGTTGATTAGCCGCGTAATGTTCTCATCTTCCTGAGGAGTAAGCGGGCGAAAGGGCAACGGTTCCATGCCTGCAATCTCCAGATTTGGAAATTCGTGGCGCAGCCGTTGGCGCATTTTTTGTAAGGTGTTTGCATCGGAGCCCAGGAAAAAGATGCTGACGTTTCGAGAGGGCGATCGCCCACAAAGCCCCAAGATAATATCCATGCCAGCCACTCTGTCTTGCCGATAGCGCCCCATCCAACTCATCAACCAAACAAGCGGCATTCCATCCGGCGTTACCATATCGCTGCCCGACAAAATAGCGCCAAACTCTTTGTTCCAGGTTGCTTCCATCAGCATATGCACATTGGCAACGCAGACGGTCTTACTCAAGCGCTGCGCGGCCCATTCCAGCATCCAATCTATCTGTTCATAAAAGCTAAGAGCTGTAACTGGAAACCCAATCACATTCTGAGTTGGAGGCTTGCTCTGGGACATCATAAGTTAACACTTCGGGATAAACTGAACTTCGTGAATTGATGTGGAGATGCTCACTATTCAGTTGCAGTAATTCCCTGATCCGATTGAGCGCTTAAAAGGCGCTTTGCATTCAACCAAAGCTCAATGAACCTATCAAAATGAAATGGGAAATCTTCCCCTATCTAATAACCCTCAGTAGAGTGGTAGAAGAGCGAAGAGAGCAGTAGATGAAAATAAGTCATGAGGCGCTACTGGAAAAGCAGCAGTTGCCTACTCATAACTTCATGTAGTTTCGTGCGCGATAAAGCGCTCATTGTAGGTTCAAGGCCTGGCTGATGCTCAATGATCAACTTTCGCCAGTAGCGCTGCGAATGAAATTACTGGAAGCTCTACAGATGCTTGACCGGCAATCCCAAAATCACAAATCTAAAATCGAGAATTGATATAGGCCCCTTAATGGCTGTCAGATGCAGCAGGCATTGAAAAAGCAGCCAAAGCTTGATGTAGAGATAGATGCTTTATAGGGCAGATGCTTTATAAGGTAAATGCTGGCGGCGCTTTTACGTTAGGTTCAAAACCGCTCAAAAAATCTCAAGCTTTCTGAATAGGGCGATCGCACGATCGACAACCTTGCTAGCACAACACCTGAAACGGTTTACAAGAGAGATGAAGCGGTAGATACAGGCAGATCCCAAGATTAGGAAACTGGATAGATAACCCCAGTGAACGAAACCAGCGGAGATGACCCTGCTCTTGTAAAGATAGCTTGGTAGATACTTCCGTAATTCTACAGAAAAAAGCTCGAAGTTTCACCTGACTCCGCTATTTTTACACAATTTACATTACGCAAATATCCTGAAAGGGATCGCAGTATCCAGTGCCCGTTGGATAGACTCTGATTACGTCGGATTGTTCCCGTGTCAATCTTTCGCGACTGCTTTAGACTGTTCTAGCGATAGACCTCAAGCTACAGACCTCAAGCTAAACTTTACCGAATCTTAATCAACCTTTATCCAGCTAACCTGTAATCCTACTGGCATGATTTCGATACCAGTGGATCGTGTTCCGTAGTCCCTCCCTAAACTCCACCTCTGCGGTAAAGCCAAACTTATCCTTAGCCCGCTGCGTATCGAGACACCTGCGGGGCTGCCCATTGGGCTTATCAGTCTCCCAAACCAGTTCCCCGTCATAGTCCATCAGTTCACAAATCAGCGTAATCAGATCCTTGATAGAAATCTCATAGCCCGTCCCCAAATTCACAGGCTCCGGCTCCGCATAGAACTGCGTCCCCATCACAATCCCCCGCGCCGCATCGGTGGAATAGAGAAACTCCCGCGTCGGCGAACCATCCCCCCACACCGGAATCGTCCTCTCCCCGCGCAACTGCGCCTCATGCACCTTGCGAATCAGCGCCGGAATCACATGAGAACTGCGCGGGTCAAAATTATCCTCCGGTCCATACAGATTCACCGGCAGCAGATAAATGCCATCAAACCCATACTGCTGACGATACGCCTGAAGCTGCACCAACAGCGCCTTCTTCGCCACCCCATAGGGAGCATTGGTCTCCTCCGGGTAGCCATTCCACAGGTCATCTTCCTTGAACGGCACAGGCGTGAACTTGGGATAGGCGCAAATCGTGCCCACACAGGTAAACTTCTTCACCCCCGCTTCATAGGCAGCATGAATCAGTTGCGCTCCCATCATCAGGTTGTCGTAGAACAGTTCCGCAGGCTTTTCCCGATTCAGCCCGATGCCGCCGACATGGGCTGCGAGATGAATCACAATGTCTTGCTGGTCAACGGCGCGACGGCACGCCTCCATCTGCGTCAGGTCATAGTCGCGAGAGCGGGGCACCGTAATCTTGGCGGGGTCGGCACCCGCGTGGATGAGTTGGTTCACCACCTGCTTGCCGAGGAATCCGGCACCGCCCGTGACGAGAATTCGTTGGTTGGAGAAGGAGAGGGGCATAGGGGAAAGAGGGAAGAGGGAAGAGGGAAGAGGGAAGAGGGAAGAGGGAAGAGGGAAGAGGGAAGAGCGGGTTTTCGTTTTTCGTTTTTCGTTTTTCGTTTTTCCCTCTTCGTTCTTTCCCTAGGGCGTTGCGCTTGTGCCTGCGGCTTGCCGGATGGTGGCGTGGTCGAGGACGGTCTGGGCGCTGTTGCCGTTGAGGGGGATGAGACCCAGGGCTTTGAGGTCGGCTTCGACCATCAGGTAGACCAACTGCTCGAAGCTGACGCTGGGCTGCCAGCCGAGTTGGGTCTTGGCTTTGGTGGGGTCGCCAATCAGCAGGTCAACTTCGGCGGGGCGCAGGTAGCGTTCGTCGAACTCGACGTAGTCTTGCCAGTTGAGGTTGACGTAACCAAAGGCGAGTTCCAGGAATTCTCTCACTTCGTGGGTTTCGCCAGTGGCAACGACATAGTCGTCGGGCTGGTCTTGTTGCAGCATTAGCCACATGGCTTGCACGTAGTCTTTGGCGTAGCCCCAGTCCCGTTTGGCATCTAGGTTGCCCATGTAGAGTTTCTTTTGCTGACCGGCGACGATGCGGGCGACGGCGCGGGTGATTTTGCGGGTGACAAAGGTTTCGCCCCGGCGGGGAGATTCGTGGTTGAACAGGATGCCGTTGCAGGCAAATAAGCCGTAGGATTCGCGGTAGTTGACGGTTTGCCAGTGGGCGTAGACTTTGGCGCAGGCGTAGGGGCTGCGCGGGTAGAAGGGGGTGCTTTCGCTTTGGGGCACGGCTTGCACTTTGCCGTACATTTCGGAGGAGCCTGCTTGGTAGAAGCGGACTTCGTTGCCGGTGCGCTGCTGGTAGTCCCGCAGGGCTTCTAGGAGCCGCAGGGTGCCCATGCCGACGGCATCGGCGGTGTATTCGGGGGCATCGAAGCTGACGCGCACGTGGGATTGTGCGCCTAGGTTGTAGATTTCGTGAGGCTGCACGTGTTCGAGGATGCGCCGCAGGGTGGTGCCGTCGGTCAGGTCGCCGTAGTGCAGAAACAGGCGGGCGTTTTCGTTGTGGGGGTCTTCGTAGATATGGTCGATGCGGTCGGTGTTGAAGGTGGAGGTGCGGCGGATGATGCCGTGGACTTCGTATCCCTTCTCTAGGAGCATCTCGCTCAGGTATGACCCGTCTTGTCCTGTGATGCCTGTGATCAGTGCGTGCTTTTTGTAGGTCATGAATGGCCTCGTATTGTTAGCAGTAAGACTGGCATTCTGCTTCTATGTGCATTTCTTCTGATAAGTAGGTAGACCAGATTAAAAAACAGATCCTGAACCCTGCGCCGCCCGCGCAGCGGGCGGCGCAGGGTCTTTGGGTTTTATATTTATTAATGTCTACCTACTTAGAAGCTCAATTTCAGTGGGTGGCGATCGCCCTTGGTTCTGTTCCGCTTCTACTCCTACCTTCCAAATTATTGTTCTTGAACTATGTAACTATCAATCCACTAAGGATTCATTAAGGTATCCATCTGCCGGATGGCTATCTATGAAATAACTCTGGGAAACAACTCTGGTCAATCCAGTGCCCAAATTCTATGATTTGAAGTCGGTCAAGTAATCTTTCTTAAAAACGATCGGAAATCCGGATAAAATATCTTTAAATTCAAGTGATTGATCAGGAAAACCTGGTTTTATTCAACAAGTAAAAATCTGCGGAATAGGAACTAATTTGCCCAGATATTTCAAGATAACAACGTGTAGAAATACACGATTTTAGCCAGAATAATCCGATTAAATTCATTGGATTAAATTTATTGGCTGTGGTTGAAATCGCCATTTGAAATGAGATTCGTCAACGAAATTTTTCACTTCAAATAGCGATCGCCTCTACGCACCTTTTCCAAACCACTAAAGGCCAAACAATCGCAGAATATTCACAATCGGAAAAATCTGCCCAATGGGTGTTGTAATCGTTCCCAAGGTGTCTGAGAAGCTGGCCAATCCCGATCGCCCAACCACAATCACATCGTTACCTCGCAAGGCTGGATTATCCGCATCATTCAATGCATTGGCAAAGTCGATTTCAATCGTGCGTTCTGCCACCGTTCCATCAGGATTCAATCGGATCAGCTTCACCGAATCGCGCCGAGCCCGACGATTGTTAAAACCACCCGCCGCCAAAATCGCCTGATTGAGTGGCGTATTCGGGGGAACTTCCACAATTCCAGGCTGGTTCACCTCGCCCACCACGTAGACCTGAATCGACGCGGGCGAGAAGGTTGCGGCTGCAAGTTCCGTTGCCTCAGCCGGATCGAGCGCAGTCGCAACCGGAATATAGACCGTATCGCCGTTTTGCAAAACTGTATCCTGATTCACATTGCCCGTTTGCAGCAGATCCCAGAGATCGACATCCAGCGTTTGCACACGACCACTAGCGGTTTGTCGGCGCACTTGGATCTGTCGAACATTCGCCGTTTCGGTAATGCCACCTGCCACCTGAATCGCGCGAGTCACTGTGGGAATCAGCGCTTCAGCATTATTGCCGCCCGTGCCAAGCGCTAGAGTATGCGTGCCCGGCCGCTTCACCTCACCCACCACCACAATGTCAATCGGGCGGCGCGTTGCGGCATACAGATTGGCTCCTGCCAAGCGGCGAGTTTCCGCCAGATTCAGCGTGCTTGCCGCTGGGATCTGAATCGTGTCGCCGTCTCGGAGGGTAATGTCTTGGGTCAGGTCGCCCTCTTGCAACAACTCCCAGAGGTTCACAGTAATCAGTTGTGTCGTGCTTTGGGTCGGGCTGAGGCGCTGGGTGCGGCGAATTTGAATTTGGCGGACATTGGCAGAGGAGGTAACTCCCCCTGCATTTTGCAGAGCAGTCGTCAGCGTTGGCAACCTAGCGGTAGTAAGCGTTTGCCCCCCCTGATCGCCCGATATGTTGAAGGTGTAAGATCCGGGGCGATCGATTTCTCCAGCGACGCTATAGCGAATCGGGCGGGGAGACAGCAGGCTGAGGGTGACAATCGGACGGCGATAAAACGGCGCATAGCGGGCAGAAATTGCCGCTGCGGCCTGCTGAAGCGTCAGTCCTTCTACAAACACAGACCCGGCCAGGGGCAAGTTGAGCGTGCCGTCTACCAAAACTTGCTGGGGGCCAGTGTATTCTGGCACTCGAAAGAGGGTGACCTGGATGCGATCGCTCGGCCCCAGGGTATAAGCATCCTCAACAAACACAGACTGGGAAACAGAAATTGGCGCTGCGGGCTGCAACTGGCTATGGGCAGGCAAGGCAACACCGCTCAACACGATCAGCGCACTTGCAACGGAGGCAGTGTGTTTTTGGAAGTTAGACATTGCGGTAAAACGTCCGGAAGATTGGCAGAAAAGACACCAGCGTTTACGGAAGTTATCCGAAAAAACCGTAAGGGGGGCACGCTTTCTTCTGCTATTTACACTGCCAAGGACTCGCAACCGGATTAATACGCGAAGTTCATGAAGGGAATACAACGACTAATATCCCAATGAGGCCCAGTGCTGGCTAACTGACAAAACTAATCGACGGCATAGCAGTACGTGCGTATTCTGAACTCGATTCGGTCGGTGCGCCGCTCATGCTGTTTGCGAGAGTCCATCGGGGGTTGAGGATCGCAGCTATGGCTGAAACGGACATGATGAATGAGTTGTCAACCATTTTCTAAAGCTGCTTTTACCCAATCCCAACCAATCCGAAAGTAGCTATTGCCGCGAAACCAATGAGGGTCAACCCAACGACGTTTACCCGTTGCGACCACCTCGATCCCTTGGGCAGTGGCATAAAGGGTCGCGACCGCCAAGAGAAACCAGAGGCGAGAGAGGGCGCAGACAGGGCGAGGTGTCCAAACTCAGGTACAGACACGCTTCAGCCCAATCCGCTAACACTGCCTGAATCAACGGCTTGTACAAGCGATAAACGTTCAGACGACTGTTGTGTAGCCAGCGGCTTTTAAGTAACCTTTGTCAGTCAACCAGGGTGAAAGACCGTCTGGTAAGGCGACTGCAATCAGAGATATCCATTATCGTGGATGACCAAAAAGCCTGGTTTGCTCCCTATCTGGGCGGTGTTGACCGTAAATCAGGGGACTATTACCGCAAATTGGCACAAAACCTGAAACGAACGTTGGTGTTCAATAATGGCTTGTCGCTCATTGGCTTGCTGCAATCGTGTCTAGATTATGCACTTAATGACACCACGAAAATCGGCGGTATGTTTGAAGCCTTGAAAACTCAGTTGCGGTTTCAGAGCGGACGCAAAGTTCTGGAAACCGTCAGGGAGCATCCCACTTTCGCGAAAACAGTGCGAAGGGTGAGAATGGGAGGGTAGCCCCAGGGATGACTCACCATGACACCTGAAGACCAAAAGCGATTGGAAACTTGTACAGCAGAGATCGCCGAGATTTTGTATCGCAATAGCAACCGAGAGGGGCTCGATAGTCTAGAAGGCATCGAGCAGACTGTACGACGGCAAATGCTAGAGGAGGTGAGCCCTCGAGTTGCCCTTTTTTTGTCAACCAGAAAGCCTACCCCGCCCGAGGCCGGGTTCGCCGATTGAAGAGTTTGGTAGGGGTCCTTGAGATTCGTCAAAGTCAGGCAGAACGGTTAGGCGTAAAGGCTTACAGCCGTCTCAGTGGTGGCCTAGAGAAAGCCAACCTACGCTTAAGTGCCAACGAATCGTTTCAAGATGCAGAGGATGACATCGTAGCCCTGACCGGGATGCGGGTCGGGCACTCGACCCAACAACGTCTGGTGGGGCGTCAGTCGTTCGAGTCTGCCGAGGCTAAACAAGGCGTCAGTGAGGTCAGCATTGATGGCGGCAAAGTCCGTCTGCGTGACCTGCTAGAGTCCGATAGCCCGTGGCGAGACTACAAAGCGGTGCGGGTGGAGGGGATTTATTACAACGCCTTCTTCCAAGACAATGACAGCTTGATTGATTATCTCAGCGCTCAACGCTTGCTCTCCCCACAGGTCTGTCTGGGCGATGGTCACGCTGGGGTGTGGAATCTGTTTGCTCAACTCACCACCGTTGAGACCCGTTGGGAAATCCTCGATTGGTACCATCTCAAAGAAAACCTCTACAAAGTCGGTGGGTCGCTCAAGCGCTTAGCAGCGGCGGAAATGCTGTTATGGCAAGGTCAAGTGGAAGCCGCCAGGGCCCTCTTTGCCGACTGTCGGCGCAAGCAAGCCCGCAATTTTGAAGCCTATCTGAGCACCCATCGCTCTCGCATCGTGAATTATGGGTTCTACCAGGCTGAGCAACTCTGTTCTATTGGATCAGGAGCCGTAGAATCGGCTGTCAAACAGATTGGGCGACGCCTCCAAATTTCGGGTGCTCGCTGGAATACGGCCTCCGTTAATGCCATGTTGAGTCTGCGCTGTGCCTACCTCAATGGACAGCTCGCCAGTTGACTGTTTCATCGAAAGTGGGATGCTCCTAACCGTCACCCGCATCAACGACTTTCGGAACACCTACATTGCCCATCAGGAACAAGAGCTAACCGATAAAAATCTGGCTGAACAAGAACTCAAAATCTGGCTTGAGACGTTGCACATAATTGGGAAGTAAGCGAAATGGGTTTATTTTTTATCAAGAAATATAATAAGTCGCTGGCGTAGCCTCTCCGCAAAAAACTTAAGTCCTACACCAACAGAGTTGATATGACTCAGTTGTGTAGAAGCAAGAAGATACAGCCTCACAGCGCTCTCATAGCGCTTTAGACGACAGACTCATGCAGGCCTCTCCCTGGCAGGGATTGACTTCAACGATGACGTGAGAGAGCGCGGGGATATGTTTCAGCAGGTTTTTGTAATGCTCTGGTGGCTGCGGCTCGTGGGTGACTAGCGCAACGGTGGCAGCCAGATGAGCCGGGCTGACGTTCCACACATGCAAATCAACCACCCGATTGTCGGCATCGGCTTCGATGGCGCTGATCAGGTCTAGCCGAACCGTGCGATCGGTTGCGCCGTCTAGCAAGATGGCCCCCGTTTCTCGGATCAGACTATTGGCCCATCGAGCAATCACCACTGCGCCGACCACGCCCATGATTGGATCGAGCCAAGTCCAGCCTCCCAATTTGCCTGCTAGAAGGGCGGCGATCGCCAGCGTCGAGGTCAGCGCATCTGCCAGGACGTGAACATAGGCAGCCCGCAGGTTGTGGTCGGTATGGGACGAGTGCGCCGTCTCGTGCGGAAGATGCAGCTGGTGAGAAGGAGCCGCAGGGTCGTGGGAATAGCTATGAGAAGGATCGTGGGAATCTTGCAACAGCACAGCGCTGACCAAATTCACCCCCAACCCCAGCAGCGCCACCCAGAGGGCTTCATTAAACTGAATCTGCTGGGGCTGAAATAGCCGATATCCCGACTCGATCGCCATCAGCAGCGCTACCACCGCCAGGGCGATCGCACTCGTAAACCCACCCAGCACGCTAACCTTCCCCGTGCCAAAGGTGTATTGGGGATTGTTGGCCTGTTTCCGGGCGTATTGGTATGCGAAGACCGTAATTCCAAATGCTGCAACATGGGTTGCCATGTGCCACCCATCGGCCAGCAGCGACATCGAGCCAAACAGGGTTCCCGCTGCAATCTCAGCAACCATCGTGACAGCAGTCAGAACCAGCACAATTTGGGTCTTGCGTTCTGCCCGATCCTGACGGATCAAAAAGTCGTGTGGGTGTTGCCAGGGTTCCAGGGTGTGAATGTGCATAGCGCTCACCAGAGCAAGCTGAGTCTCTATAGCTTACGACCAAGTTTGACTTTAGCCTATCAATTTCCTGTTGCTCACAGATTGCTCCAGATGACCCAAATCGCCCTAGGCATTGTTCTAAGTTTTAAAACTTTCTAGGTCGTTGATTGCCCGGAGTCGATCCCCTGACTGCCTGACACATCTTTTTATGCGGACTGCCCGGGTGTCGGCTGGCAGCACAAGGATTGAATTCTAGAAAACCAAATGCGGTCATAATAGTGGGCTTCAGCTTTTTTAGAGGCAAAACAGGGTTCAGGGCTGCTTGACTGACAAAACTAAGAAGCTGGAATACGGCTGAGGACAGTGAATTCACGCTTTAGGGAGTCATCGTGTTGTCGCCTTGATGCGATGGCAGGTTGAGGGTCAGGTGAACAGGAGAGGAACTGATAAACGTGAATCTTCCACTGGTGAGTGATAGCCAGCCGAATCCAATTCCAGCCCAGCTTGAGATAACTCATGCCGCGCTTCCAGTGAGCATCGACTTGGCGACGCTTGCCGGATGCGACCACTTGCACCCCTTGGAGAACTAAGAACAGCATCGTCAAGGCGATTACCCCACACAACTGGGAAAGGGCAACCTTGTCTCTGAGTCTGGAGGCTTCGAGATTAAACCCGTTGGACTTCAAATCCAAAAACGACTCCTCCACCTGAAATCTCAGTCGATATTGGGCAAACGTCTGCAAGTTCGTCGGCTCATCACTCACAATTGTCCAATTCTCGCTGCTGAGTTTGTCGTGGGCAAAGGCAAGGTAAACATTGTCGTAGGGCTTTGTTCTACCCACCGACACTGCAGGCGTAAAGTAAGCTTGTCCTGGTTGCAATTGAACCGACGATACCTGGCGCCACTGCCCTTGGTGCTGAAATTGGAAGGAGCGTTTGATGCGGATGCGGAAATGCCAACCCAGATTCTCCCGGAGGTATTTCATCAACTTGCCATCGGCAAACCCTCGGTCTGCCAAAAGGACAATCGCGACACCTTCGGGCATCAGCCGTTGCGCTTGCCGCAGTACCCGTTGAATCGTCCACAACCTGACGGTGCTGCTTGATTGCGCCACCACTTTCCAAGCGACCGGAACCGTTCTTCCTCGGTACACCACTGCGACCCAGACGATGCAGAAACAATTCCATACGACCGTTGTATCGAGGCTTAAGTAGAGTCGTTGGGTCTGCCAGTTGGACAGAGCCTGCCCAATCAGCGCATGATGAGCGGACGCGACATTGATCCGCCGATTCGACAACCAGCGGCGAAACCGGCGTTGGTGGGATTGAGCCATTTGAGCGCGACTCCTCACATACACCCCAAATCCATTGAGATGAACGTTTTGGCTTCCAATCATGCCAATGATCATCCAGCACAGTGTTTGCAGATGGCGAGCATCCTGCCACTGAATGTCGCATTGACGCAGAAAATCATTCAACGCATCATAAAGACGGGAAGTCGGTGACATTGATTTGACTGGTTTGTGTGGTTACTTCTCAGCCTAAATCATGCTCTGCTTCCCGCATGGCTTTCGTTCCAGCTTTAACCTGTTTTGTCAGTCAAGCAGGGGTTCAGGGTCAACGGTAAATAGGGCAATCGGCTGAAGCAGTGTTCGCCCTTTATTGACGGCACCCTTGAGCCAGCGCAAACCTATGTTGAGATAGCTAATCCCTCGCCTCCAGTGCGGGTCAACCTGGCAGCGTAGCCCATCGAGTTGCACCGCCATGCCCTGGGTCGTGCCATCAAGGATAGCGATCGCCGCGACCAGATAGAGGCGTTCGAGAGCCGGAGCGGAGCGGATGCCGGAAGCTTCTAACTCAAAGACACCAGATTTAGAATCGAGGAAAAGCTCCTCGACTCGAAAGCGGAGAGCATATTGCCACAGGGTATTGAGGGAGGGAGACTCATCAGTGATGACCGCCCAGGGTTCCTCGACGCCTTTGACATGAGCCAGCACCAAATTGCAGCGCCAGCGCCCCTCGCTCCAGATTCCCACCCCTTCATAGAGTCGAGCTTCACCTTTGGGAGGCCACAGATAGCCTACCTTAACAGGATGACGGCGCGGACCCTGCACCACTACGTCACTGGGCAAGCGTAAACAATAGTGCCAGCGACTTTGGCTTAGCCACTCCAGCAGGTCATGGTTAGCAAACCCGCGGTCGGCTAACACCATCACATCGGGGTACGACTGCAACAGCCGATGGGCTAACCGCAGCATGGGGAGGTATCGCTTCGTGCTGACGGTGGCACTGGGATGCTCCAAAACCCGCCACAGCAGCGGCACCGCTCGTCCGCAACAGGTAACCGTCAGGTGAATCCTGCAGTAGCGATTCCACAACACCGTCGTATCGAGCGCCAGGTAAAGCCGCCGACCTTGCCAGCGATGGATGGCGGCTAGCACCAGCGGCACGTACAGACTTTTGACCCGCACCCGGCGATTGCCTAGGAAGCGCTGCCACCGGCGTTCGGTGCTTTGCGCCTGACGGGCCCGACTGGGCACATAGGCTTCCCACTGCGGCAGGCTCAACCGACCGCTGCACACCAGGGCCGTCACCATCCACGCCAGCGCTTTGAGGTGGCGCAGGTCGCGGGCATTACTGGATTGACGCAATAACGACAGCACTTGATCATAGAGGCAGGTGGTGGCTGGCATGATACAGACCCTGAGATGACGCAAATTTCAGCGTCTCATGTCAGCTCACCTTTTCCCTCTGTTGACGAGGTCTCAACTCTTTCAACCACTTGTGTCAGGCAGTCAGGAGTAAAACTGTCAGATACTTAATTTACAGAGTACTTAGTATCTTCAATAATTCCTCAATAATTTTTGTAGAAGCCCCACATAGCAGAGCTTCTACAAAAAATCTAAACCTCATCTCAACAGGGTTGATATTAGGACAAGGCGGCAGTAAAGCTGCACACTGGGTCTTAGAGGATGTTTGAAAAGTCCTACTATTTGGAGCAAAGCGTGCAAGATCCCCCTAAATCCCCCTTAAAAAGGGGGACTTTAAGGCGGTTTCCCCCCTCAAGATCCCCCTAGATCCCCCTTAAAAAGGGGGACTTTAAGGCGGTTTCCCCCCTTTTTAAGGTGGGCCAAGGGGGGATCTCTGAGTGCTTGACATTACAGGCGATACCTTTTCAAACACCCTCTTAGATCAACCCATCCTCTTCGCCCATTTGCAAGAGCAGGTCAAGGACGCGGTTGGAATAGCCCCACTCGTTGTCATACCAAGACACGACTTTGAAGAAGTTGGAATTGAGCGCGATGCCGGCCTTGGCATCGAAGATGCTGGAGCGTGGGTCGGTGCGGAAGTCCATCGACACCACTTCTTCTTCGGTATAGCCCAGAATGCCCTGCATCGGCCCTTCGGAAGCGGCCTTCATGGCGGCGCAGATTTCCTCGTAGGTGGTGGCTTTTTCGGTCTTGAAGGTGAGGTCAACTACCGACACATCGGGCGTGCCGACGCGGAAAGCCATGCCCGTCAGCTTGCCTTTTAGCTCCGGCAGCACCAGCGCCACGGCTTTGGCTGCGCCTGTGGACGAAGGAATGATGTTTTGCGAAGCACCGCGGCCGCCGCGCCAGTCTTTTTTGCTGGGGCCATCGACGGTAGGCTGGGTGGCGGTCATGGAGTGAACGGTGGTCATCAGTCCTTCAGCGATGCCGAAGTTTTGGTGCAGCACTTTGGCGATCGGGGCGAGGCAGTTGGTCGTGCAGCTTGCGTTGGAGACAATCACGTCTTTGGAAGGCTCAAAGTCTTCGTGGTTCACGCCAACGACGTAGGTGGGGACTTTTTCGGGGTCTTTGGTAGGAGCCGAAATCAGCACCCGCTTTGCGCCTGCGGTGAGATGGTTGGATGCGCCTTCGTAGTCGGTGAAAAAGCCAGTGGATTCTACCACGTAGTCTACGCCGAGCTTGTCCCAGGGCAGTTCTGCGGGGTTGCGCGTGGCCATGCAGGGAATCTTGTGCCCATTGAGGGTCATGCTGTCGCTGGTGGCTTCCACCGTGCCGTGATACATGCCGTGGGTGGAGTCGTATTTGAACAGGTAGGCGAGGTTGTCGGCGGGCACGAGGTCGTTGATACCGACAAATTCAAACTTGGGGTTGTTGATGCCTGCGCGAAGCACTAGGCGACCGATGCGACCAAATCCGTTGATGCCGACTCTAACGGTCATAGGGTAAATCTCCTTGGGTGTGGGAGGGTTTCAATGGGCAGCTTTCAGTTGCTGCGTCACTAGCGCCAACTTACTAGCTGCGAAACCAGTTGCAAAACTAGATCTCAAGCTAGGGGCAAATTGGAATTCTTGCCCAGATTACCGGATTTCCTTAAGGTGAAGCTGAGAAAACGGTATGATTTCAGGGCTTTGTCAACCCGATTCCTAAGGGGCGATGCGGTGCCGCAAGGCTTGCGCCAATGCCCTCTCAGTCTCGGTTTGAAGTCACCTTGAACGCTGCCTCAACCCCTTGCAGCTAGGCTATAGCAACTGCCTCATTTCGTCTTGTCAGCAGGATTACTCAACGCTAAACCTGTTGGATCTAAACCGATTGAACTTTGAGCCTGTAATGTTGATTGGAACCGCTGCCACTGCGACCCGTGATGTGCCGGAGCTGATTCCGGTGCTGATTATTTTGCTGCTGGTGGCGACGGCGGTGGCGCTGCTGTCGCGGCGGTTTCGGCTGCCCTACGTGACGGGGCTGGTGATTGCGGGGCTGGCGATCGCCGAACTGTTGCCCCGGCGAGTTGGCCTCAACACCTCGCTGATCCTGAACCTGTTTTTGCCCATTCTGCTGTTTGAATCTGCCATCAACACTGACATTAGCCGCCTCCGCAGCACTCTGAGGCCAATTCTGCTGCTGGCGGGGCCAGGTGTGGTGCTGGCTTCAGGTATCACTGCGCTGGTGCTGAAGTTTGGGCTGGGTCTGGGGTGGATTCCGGCGCTGCTGGCGGGGGTGATCTTGGCGATTACTGATACGGTGTCGGTCATTGCCGTGTTCAAAGAAGTTGCTGTGCCGGGTCGCCTTTCGACCATTGTGGAAGGCGAGAGCTTGTTTAACGACGGCATTGCCCTGGTGCTGTTTGGGCTGATTTTGCAGGCGCATCTGACGGGTTCGGTGACGCTGACGGAAGGCGTGCAGCGATTTGTGGTGGTGATTGCGGGCGGGGCGCTGCTGGGGCTGGTGTTGGGCTATCTCTGTGCAGGCTTTTTTACTCAGTCGGATGATCCCCTCAGCGGCATTTTGCTGACGGTGGCGCTGGCGCTGGGGGCGTATCAGCTTGGGGAGTTGCTGCGGGTGTCGGGCGTGGTTGCGGTGGTGGTGTCTGGATTAATCGTGGGAAATGCGGGGCTATCGCGGCGATTTTCTGCCTCCAGCCGCATCACGCTATATAACTTCTGGAATTACGCTGCTTTTGGGGTTAATACGTTTATTTTTCTGCTGATTGGTCTGGAGCTGGAGTTATTTACGCTGTGGCGCAATTTGCCGGCCGTGCTGCTGGCGATCGCCGCGTATCAGGTGGGGCGGCTGCTGTCGGTCTATCCGCTATTGGCGCTGCTGCGGCCCTTCGATCGCCCAATTCCCCTACGCTGGCAGCATGTGATGTTTTTGGGCAACATCAAAGGCTCGCTGTCGATGGCGCTGGCGCTGAGCCTGCCTGCTAGCCTAGCGGAACGCGGTGATCTGATTGCGCTGGTCTATGGAGCCGTGCTGCTGTCGTTGGTGGGGCAGGGCCTCAGCTTGCCGTGGCTGGTGAAGCAGCTAAAGCTATCGCCCCTGTCGGAAACCCGCCGCCAAACCGAGGAATTGCAGGCGCAACTGATCGCCGCCAAAGCTGCCCAGGACGAGCTAGAAAGCCTGCTGAAGACGGGCGTATTGCCCAAGGCGGTATATGAGGAACTGCGATCGCGCTATCAAGTCCAGGTGGCCCGCGCCGAAAAATTGCTGCGCGATCGCTACAACCAGCGGGCGGACTCTGGCGCAATCGACGCGGGCGATCGCCCCAAACTCGATGCCATCCGCCGCCATCTGCTGCTTTCGGAAAAAAGCGCCCTGCAAGAGGCCCTGCGAAAGCGGGTGATTTCTGAGGCGATCGCCCGCGAACAGCTTCAGCAAATCGACGAACAACTCTTGCTTTTGGAGGACGAATAAGAATGAGTAAGATCAAACAGGTGCAGGTTCGTTTTTCGGCGATCGCCCTTCATCTGGCAGCACCCGTACCTTTGGGCGATCGCCCCCCAGATACCTTTTGGGACGTTGCACACTGACCAAGGTCTGTCGCTACTAAACCTTTGCGGCTGACCCGAAAGCTGTTGGGAGTGTGCGGCTTGACCCCAATCTCGAAGGACTGAACCTTCGCAATTGGGGGCGTTGGCGTAAGCCCTGCGGAGCAGCCATCGCCTACCCACCGATAAGCTGACAGAACCAAGGGCGAAGTTTGTGGCCAGGGACGAAGTTTGTGATTGCATACCCACCAATCCCGCATCTGCCTGATTGCCTTGCTACGAGCCGCCGTAGATCGATTGCAATAGCCCCGATTTAGCCGACTTTCCCAAAATCTTTTGCTGCAATCCGTTCAACTGCCAGGGATAGAGCGATCGCCCCTTCCCAAATGCCCCCAAACTCAATTGCCCCACCTGCGCCAGCAGACTCGCAGCAGCAGTAGAGTCACGCTGCATCCAGCCCGCCACCGGATGCTCCCAGGTTTGCAGAAACTCCGTAACCTGATAGCGGGCATCCGCTGCGGCTTCGTCGTCGGGGTTGCCTGCTAAGACGTAGAGATCCGCAGCGGCGGGTTCCAGCGGCATCTTCAGCGCGGATTCTCGAATGGCTTGCCAAGTGGGCGCAAGGAGCATCGCCAAAATATGAAGGGCGTTGGGCGTTTTGAACTCCTCTGGATCGAGCGAAAGGTCGCCAAGCTGCGTGTCGCCTGTCTGCTCTAGCCAGTATTCACCCAGCGCCGTGATAAACGGCTCGACGACCTCCCGCAGCACGACCGCACAGAGCGATCGCCCAACGGCTGCATAATCGGCAGCAGCATAATCGGCAGCAGCATAATCCGCAGCAGCATAATCCGCTGCGGCAGCGTCCGTTTCTCCCCCAGACTCGCCCATCAGCCGCTGAGCCGTTTGTAAGTCCTGCTGGCTTTGGGGATTGAGGCAATACCAGACTTTCTTGCCAAGGTGCGCTTTGATATTTTTGGGAAATGCAGGTTTGGGGAAAGCAGGTTTATGAAAGACTGGGGCGCTGGGCGTTGGGCTTGCAGAACTCGCCTGCTGATTCGGTAACGCAGATTCCAATGCAAATTCTGCCGAGACAGCATCCTGCATGGTGTTGATTTGGGCTTGCGGTTGCGGGATGGTGGCTGGTCGGCGCGTTTGATTTTCGGCGTGATCCGGTTCTGCCTGGGTCTGGGAGCGCGGAGTCTGCGGCTGTTCGGCGGAGAGACAGTCTAGCTGCTGCTGCAAATGGGCAAGCTGCTGGGTGAGCGCGCTGATATGCTGGTCTTTTTCAGCTAGGAGTCGATCTTTTTTTTTAAGCAGATCGGTTTTTTCCGCGATTTCCAGCGCGTTGAGGGCGGCACGAATCAGGTTGAAATAGTGCGGCTGGGAGACATCCACAGGTTGAGCCTCGGCACGGCTCTCGCCCAAAAATCCCCAGGTTTCTCTGGGGCGAGTGGCCAAAAGCTGCCCGTCGGGGTTGTAGATGTGCAGTTCGCGCTGACCCTCGACGGTGGTGATATGGCAGGTGTAGGTGCGGTTGTTGAAGGGGAAGGGGAGTCCGGGTAGGGAAACGGGGGAGGGGGAGCTTTGGGGAGATGAATCGCTGGCGGGTTCGGGCGGGTCGGGCGGGGGGTCGGGCAGATCGGGGATAGGAACACCACCGGGGAGGCGGATGCCGATGAGTTCGAGTTCCACGTTCATCTGACCGTTCCACTCGTTGAGGCGGAGGCGATAGGCGATGTCGATGGGGCTGGGCAGGGGGCAATATTCACCCCAGCGCCAGGCGATCGCCTTTATGCCGTACTCATCGTCGTCCTGAGCCACGACGACCCGCAGATGAGAGCGGTCTTTGCCAATCACCTGCTGTTCCACAATACGGACATTGGGAGTCCAGAAGACGGGGTCGGGGTTGCCAATGCCGCAGGGGTGGAGTTGGTCGATTTGCTGATACAGGTCGAGGGTGAGGTCGTGCAGGTTTGCCTGGGCATCGACTTCGATCAGCGGGCGCAGGTGCTGGGGTTGCAGGTGCATGTTGGCGAAGATTCGCAGGCGCGATCGCATTTCTTCCAGGTTCTCTGTGGCCAGGGAAAAGCCGCCCGCCGCTCGGTGTCCGCCAAACTTGTCGAGGATATCGGCGCAGCATTGCAGCGCATCGAACACGTTAAATTCGGGAATGCCCCGCGCTGAGCCGCGAACCCGCGTCGGGTCACCTTCTTCGTACGTGCCGATGAACACGGGCACGCCGTAGCGCTCCACCAGCCGCGATGCGACGATGCCAATCACGCCGTGGTGCCAGCCGTCCTTCACCAGCAGCAGCACGCGGTCGTTTTGCAGATTGGGCGCGTAGGTTTCGGCAAGGGCGATCGCCTCCTGTTCGATCAATTCGCACAACCGCTGCCGCAGTTGGTTTACCTCTTCGCACTGCATTGCCCGCTCTAGCGCCACGCCCGGATCGTCCGTCGTTAGCAGGTCAATCACTATATTTGGGTCGGCAATGCGCCCCACGGCGTTGATCCGCGGCCCCAGACGAAACCCAATGGCTTCCGGCTTCAGCGCGTCCTGCTCTGGATTCACGCCCGCCACCTGGATCAAAGCCTGTACGCCTGCCAGTTGCGACTTGGGCAGCCGCCGCAGTCCCCGTTGCAGCCAGCGCCGATTTACCCCCGTCAGGGGAGCTAGGTCGGCGATCGTGCCCAGGGTGAATAGCTCTAGCAGCGGCCCGGTAAGATCCTGGGTTTGCCCCAGTGCTTGCGCCAGCGAAATGGCCAGAATGTAGGCTACGCCCACGCCTGCCAGCCCTCGATAGGGCGAGCTTTCGGCAATTAATTTGGGATTTAGGATGGCGTGGGCGGGGGGCAGTTCGGGTGGAATGTCGTGGTGGTCGGTGACGATGACGTGCATCCCCAGATCGCGGGCAAAGCCGATGGGCCCCGCCGCCGCGATGCCGTTGTCTACGGTCAAGATCACCCGCACACCTTGGGCGTGAAAGTCTTCCACGATGCGGTGGTTGATGCCGTAGCCCTCTGTCATACGGCTGGGAATTTCTGACTGGACATGCCCACCGAGCGATCGCAGCGCCCGCAGCAACAGCGCCGTGCTGGTCATGCCGTCGGCATCGTAGTCGCCGCAGATGGCGATTCGCTGCTGTCGGGCGATCGCCGTTTGCAAAATGCTCACCGCCTCTGCCAGGTCAGGAAACTCATCCATCGGGGAGGCTAGCTGCATCAACTCAGGATTGAGAAATACTCGCGCCTGGTCGGGCGTGTCGATATCTCGATTTAGCAAGACCTGCCCCAGCACAGGGCTGAGATCGGCCGCTGCTGCCAGCCGCGCCGCCCGCTCCGGATCGGCATCCGCAATGTGCCAGCGCTGGCTGGGAATGCGGCGAGAGCGGGAAGGGGGTGGGGAGGGGGAGGACACGGGGGGAAGAGGGAAGGGGGAAGAATGAAGAGGGAAGGGGGAAGAACGAAGAACGAAGAGGGAAGGGGGAATTGCGGGGGGCGATCGCTCTCTATGATCCTTGTCTTTTCCCAAGGGTACAACTCTGCGCCTTGAAATGGACTGATTTTTGATTCTGGGAGGTTGACTGGGGCACGGAAGGGGGCGTGCGGGGGCGATCGCATCTTTCTGCGCCCCGAAGCCCACTGCGTCCCGAAGCCCAAGGGTGATAATAGGAAGAGAATGGTTGATCAGCTCTGTTTTTCCTCATCTCCCCCAGTCTCTTGCAGTCTCAAACTCCTTCCCTCCCCCTTATCCTCGGTGTTACGGGCGCGTCCGGGCTGATCTATGCCGTGCGATCGCTGAAGTTTTTGCTGCGGGCGGACTATGCCGTCGAACTGGTCGCGTCCAAATCAACCTACATGGTGTGGCAGGCAGAACTGGGCATTCGGATGCCTGCGGAGCCTGCCCAGCAGGAGGAGTTTTGGCGGCAGCAGGCGGGCGTGGCACAGGGGGGAAAATTGCGCTGTCATCCCTGGGGCGATGTGGGGGCTAATATTGCCAGCGGCTCCTTTCGCACAGCGGGGATGCTGGTGATGCCGTGCAGCATGAGTACCGTGGGCAAGCTGGCGGCGGGCCTCAGTTCTGACCTGCTGGAGCGGGCCGCAGACGTGCAGCTAAAAGAGGGGCGCAAGCTGGTGATCGTACCCCGCGAAACGCCCTTTAGCCTGATTCATTTGCGGAATTTGACGACGCTGGCGGAAGCCGGAGCGCGGATTGTGCCAGCGATTCCGGCCTGGTATCACCACCCGCAGACGGTGGAAGATCTGGTGGATTTTGTCGTAGCGCGAGCGCTGGATCAGTTCGATATCGACTGTGTGCCGCTCAAGCGCTGGGAGGGACATTAGCGGAGCGGGATTGGCTGCTATAGAACCCCGTAGGCTTAGCGCTATGCGGGCTGGGGCAGGTGCGCGTCCAAAAAGCCCTCAATCCGCTGCTTGTTGACCACACCCTCGATCGCCTCCACGGGCTGTCCTTCTCGGAACAGAATCAGGGCAGGCACGCCTTCTACCTTGTAGCGGGCGACTGCTTCAGGGTTGGCATCGACTTCCATTTTGACAATTTTGAGGCGATCGCCATACTGACTGGCAACAGACTCCATCATCGGCGACATCAGGCGACACGGCCCACACCACGGGGCCCAAAAATACACCAGCACGGGCTGGTCGGTTTGCAGAACGGTCGTTTCAAACTCGGAGTCAGAAATGACCACCACGCTGCTACTCATAAAACGTTTAATCAGCTTGCTAAAGTGCTTGGGTTGATGCCGCACAAAGGGCACCTATCCATCGTGCCACACGCCGGGGAGAACCTTGGCAGCATCGCGAAACTCGCAAAACCCAGCCGAAGTTGCTGCTAAAAAGCGAGATGCGCCCGAAGAATCCTCCTGCATCATCTCGCTTTGAAGTTTGTCCACCTTATATTGAAAGTGCTAATCGAAAGCGCTGAACCCAGTCGGTTAGAGCTGGTCGAGCTGGGTCTTCAGTTGCTCTAGCTCGGCATCTACCGAAGCATCGGTTGTGGTAGTGCTGGGGGCAGAGGCGGGCAGTTGGCTCTGAGCGGGCGACGCGCCGCCGATTAGCTGTGCCTTCATAGCTTCCAGTTCAGCATCCACATCCGTACTCGACTCTAGCTGGGCAAATTGCATTTCCAGGTCGGTTCCTGCTAGCTCGGCCGCAGCCTGAGAGCGGGCTTCCATTTGCAGCACCTTCTCTTCCATGCGCTCAAATGCGCCCATTGCCGTGCTGGTGCCCAACTTGCCGACGGTGTTTTGCAGTTGCTCGTTGGCCTTGGCGGCGCTGGCGCGGGCCTTGAGCATGTCTTTCTTGGTTTTGGCTTCGGCAATCTTGCCTTCTAGGGCAATCAGGTTGCGCTTGAGGGTGTCCACTGTAGCGCTCTGCTGGTCAAGCTGGGTCTTCAGCGCAGCAGAGGTGTCAAGCTGCACCTTCTTGCGGTTTAGTGCTTCGCGGGCAAGGCTTTCGTCGCCCTTTTGCAGGGCCAATTGGGCTCGCTGCTGCCAGTTGTTGGCTTCGGTCTGCGCCTGGTTATACTGCTGCTGCATCCGCTTTTGGCTGGCGATCGCGCTAGCCACCGCCTGACGCATTTGGATCAGGTCTTCCTGCATGTCGATCAGCGCCTGATCCAGAATCTTTTCGGGGTCTTCGGCAGAGCTAACGGCGGCGTTGAGGTTGGCCCGCACCACCCGGCTTACACGATCAAACAGTCCCATGAGAATCTTTTCCCTTTGCGGCAGTTCCACCTTATTTTAGGCATTACTCCAGCGCAGATGACAGGGTAAAAACTTGCTTGGGGGAAATCAGCGGGTATAAGAAATGCTTAAATTTGGTTTTCTAGAGTCTTTGGGTCAAAAGATTTAGTGCAATATCGGGATATTAGCGTGGTTATAGGGTATGGGCATCTACTGATTCAAGTCCGTTCGCTGCAAGGTCTGAACCAGGCGGTTTTGCTTTTCCCTTTTAAAATTTGCTCTTTTCAGAATCGCGTCGTTGAACTTCTCCACAAAATTTTCTACAACCTCCCATAACCTCTATGTATAGAATTTACGCTGTAGATGCTGCTGATCCAAAGTCTTTCAGGCGTGACGAGCGATCGCCCCACGCTTCGGATAACCTTCTATCTGCGCTTCCAAGCCCTGCCCTTCGATCTGGCGTGCTAGGGGTACTGCTGGGTTCTGTGGGGGCGATCGCCCTTGTCCTTGGCGCAGGTGTGTCACCCGCCACATCCTTCAGCTTCAACTCGCGCCAGTCTGCCTATGACCTCAGCTTTAGCCAGCCCGACTTTGCCGATGCGCTTGCGTCCTACCGCATTACCTACACCACCGATGCCGAGCGGGGCGACCTGATTACGCTCGACACCCAGCTAAAAACCAGCGTCCAAAATTTCGTCGGCTTGCCGTCTGGCAGCAATAGCATCGCCAGCGTCACTCAGAGCGGCAATGTGTTTACCCATTTCATCGTGTCGAACGGCGGCCCGGGCGGATTTGAAATCCGCTACGACACGCCCGTTGCCACCGCGCCAGGGGGAAACTTTAGCGAAAGCTGGCTGGTGCGCTCCTTCGACGGGGAGGCTTGGGATTTGGAGTTTCTAGGCGGCGGCTCCAATACGGGGCTGATTCCGCCGGACTATGAACTGGCGATCGCCCTTCCGGGCAACTGGTCAACCCAGGGCAGCAACCCCGGCCAGCTAGAGTTTCGGGGCATCGGATCTGGCTATACTATCCTGGACAATTTTTCCTACAACCCCGCCACCAACCTCACGACGTTTAAGGCAGTGAACCATCGCTGGGACGGTTCTTCGCCCGACCTCAATTTTGTGCTGCACGGGCGATCGCCCCAATCCACTCCTGAACCCGGCGTGCTGATGGGCTTAGCCGCTTTGCTCGGCGCAATTTTTCACTGGCGGCACCTGCGACCATCGAGCTAGCCCAGGGTGAAACCCTGACCTCAGCCAACCACACGCAACCCGACAGGGCGAGGGCCTGTAGCTAGCACTGTGACTAGATCTGTAGCTAGCACTGTAACTGGCTCTGCAACTAGCACTGTAACTGGCTCTGCAACTATAAGTTGTCCGAACTTCAGAAATTAAGTTAAATTTAGTTAAGATTCGTTCTCAGAAATAGAAGTTCCCTGAAGCACTCTGGTTGTCTTCTCTGTCTAGACATACTGGACGTTTGCATTGGGTGAACCCTAATTTCCTGATAGTGGTTGACGGGTGTTGACTTGTTCTTACAAGTTCTAGCTATAAGCATTGGCTGAATGAATTGGTTTAACGTAAAGTTGTCGAAAGTTGTCTGACGCAGGCTCATTCTCTGCCCGGTCGTTCAACGCTGTCAGTCCTTTTCTGAGTCTTCGAGTCTTCGCAGCTTCGAGTCTTAAGCTCTTGAGTCTTTAAGTTCGAGCCTTTAGTCCAAGTCTTTAGTTGCAGTTTTTAGAGGCACCTGGCGTTATGAAACTTTCCTGGAGAGTCATCCTCCTTTGGACATTGCCAGCCCTGGTGGTCGGCTTTTTCTTTTGGCAGGGTGCATTTACCACCTCCCCGATGGACATGGGGCGAAACACCGCCAGCACCCGCATGACCTACGGCCGCTTTCTGGAATACCTGGATGCGGGCCGTGTGACCAGCGTGGATTTGTATGAGGGCGGTCGTACGGCTATTGTAGAAGCCGTTGATCCAGAGTTGGATAATCGGATTCAGCGACTGCGGGTTGATCTGCCAGGCAATGCGCCAGAGTTGGTCTCTAGGTTGAGAACTGACCACATCAGTTTTGATGTGCATCCGCCCCGCAACGATGCGGCGATTTGGGGACTGCTCGGCAATTTGCTGTTCCCCATTCTGCTGATTGGTGGGCTGTTCCTGCTGTTCCGTCGCTCTAGCAACGTGCCCGGTGGGCCGGGGCAGGCGATGAACTTCGGCAAGTCTCGTGCCCGCTTCATGATGGAAGCCAAAACGGGCGTGATGTTCGACGACGTAGCGGGCATCGAAGAGGCCAAGGAAGAACTGCAAGAAGTGGTGACCTTCCTGAAAAAGCCGGAACGCTTTACCGCTGTGGGGGCGAAGATTCCCAAGGGCGTGCTGCTGGTGGGGCCGCCGGGAACCGGGAAGACTTTGCTGGCCAAGGCGATCGCCGGAGAAGCAGGCGTTCCCTTCTTCAGCATTTCTGGCTCAGAATTTGTGGAAATGTTTGTGGGGGTGGGTGCATCCCGCGTCCGCGACCTGTTCAAAAAAGCCAAGGAAAACGCGCCCTGCATCATCTTTATCGACGAGATCGACGCAGTGGGTCGGCAGCGCGGCGCGGGCATCGGCGGCGGCAACGACGAGCGGGAGCAAACCCTGAACCAGTTGCTCACTGAGATGGATGGCTTTGAGGGCAACACGGGCATCATCATCATCGCCGCCACAAACCGTCCTGACGTGCTGGATTCTGCGCTGCTGCGACCTGGCCGCTTTGACCGACAGGTGGAGGTGTCGCCGCCGGATATCAAAGGTCGCCTAGAGGTGCTGCAAGTCCACGCCCGCAACAAGAAGCTGGCGAAGGAAGTGTCTCTGGAGGCGATCGCCCGCCGCACGCCAGGGTTCTCTGGGGCCGACCTGGCAAACCTGCTGAACGAAGCCGCCATCCTCACTGCCCGCCGCCGCAAGGATGAAATCACCATGCTGGAAATCGACGATGCCGTCGATCGCGTGGTGGCTGGTATGGAGGGAACTCCGTTGGTCGATAGCAAGAGCAAGCGCCTGATTGCCTACCACGAAATTGGCCATGCCATCGTTGGCACGCTGGTCAAGGATCACGACCCGGTGCAGAAAGTGACGCTGATCCCTCGCGGACAGGCTCAGGGCTTGACCTGGTTTACGCCCAGCGAAGACCAGGCGCTCATCTCTCGTTCGCAAATCCTGGCCCGCATCATGGGTGCCCTAGGCGGACGCGCTGCGGAACAGGTCATTTTTGGCGATGCCGAAGTCACCACAGGCGCAGGCAATGACTTGCAACAGGTGACAGGCATGGCGCGGCAAATGGTGACGCGCTTTGGTATGTCGGATCTGGGCCCGGTGTCTCTGGAGAGCCAGCAGGGTGAGGTCTTCCTGGGGCGCGACTGGATGACCCGCTCAGAATACTCCGAAGAGATCGCGGCTCGGATTGATGCCCAGGTTCGCTCTATCGTGGAACATTGCTACGAGGAAACTTGCCGTATCGTTCGAGACAATCGCGTGGTGATCGATCGCTTGGTCGATTTGCTGATTGAAAAGGAAACGATTGACGGAGACGAGTTCCGCCGCATCGTGGCTGAGTATGTAGACGTGCCGGAGAAGGAGTCCTACGTGCCTCAGCTATAGGGCAGTCTGTGAAGCGTGTTTAGCGTGTTTAGATAGCTCTGCTTCAGTTCTTACTAAAAAAGCTGCTGTGGTTTCACAGCAGCTTTTTTTAGTGATTTGATTTTTGCAGTGATTTTTGCAGTGGATTTTTGCAGTGGATTTTTGCAGTGATTGCCTCCGAATCGCTTAGGTAACCCGAATTCCCTATACGGCCTTTGGGGAACCGTGGTCTACGAAACAGCCCAAAGCCTGACCAAAGGCTTCAGTTGACGAGTATATCCCACTTTTGTAACCCTCACCCTAAATCGCTCTCCCAGAGCGGGAGAGGGACTTTGAATCCGGCTCCCCTTCTCCCGTTTTGGGAGAAGCGGTTGGGGGATGAGGGCGAACTTGCAGAACTGGGATGCCCCCCAGTTGACCGTCCATCTGCGTAAGTCTTATGCCAATTCCACAAATTATTTTATTCAGGGGAGCTATTCAGGGAATCAGGCGGGCGTGGCGACTTTCTGCGGCAGCTTCACCTCGTCCTTGAGCGGGTTGCCCTGCTCAAAATCGCTGATGCTGGTGATGGTGGTGGTGGTGATGTCGTTTAAGGCTTCGCGGGTAAAGAAGGCCTGGTGTGCTGTAACGACAACGTTCGGGAAGGACTGCAAAAGCTGGAATGTGTCGTCTTGAATCACGGTGTCGGAGAGGTCGCGGAAAAATAGCTCCTCCTCTTCTTCGTAGACATCGATGCCCAGGTAGCCGATTTTGCCTGATTTAATGCCTGCGATCGCCGCTTTGGTGTCAATCAGCTTGCCTCGGCTGGTGTTGATCAGCATGACACCATCTTTCATTTGGGCGATCGTGGTGGCATTAATCAGGTGATGATTTTCAGGGGTCAGCGGGCAGTGCAACGAGATAATGTCCGACTGAGCCAGCAGATCTGGCAGATCCACATAGCGGGCATCTTCTAGCGCCTCAAACTTGGGACTGGGGTAGGGGTCGTAACCTAGCAGGTGGCAGCCGAAGCCGTGCATAATCTGGGCAAAAATTACGCCGATTTTGCCCGTACCTACTACGCCAACTGTTTTGCCGTGTAGATCGAAGCCCAGTAGCCCGTTAAGCGAAAAATTGTCGTCTCGGACGCGGCTATAGGCTCGGTATAGCTTGCGATTGAGCATTTGAATTAGCCCGGCCGCATGTTCTGCTACGGAGTAGGGGGAGTAGGCAACGACCCGCACGACTTTCATGTCTAACTCGGCGGCCACTTCCAAATCGACGTTGTTATATCCTGTACAGCGCAGAGCGACGAGGCAGGTTCCTCCGTTTGCCAAGGCGCGGAGTGTGTCAGCACTGACATCATCGTTCACAAACACGCAGACTGCGGGGAATCCAGCCGCAAGAAGCGCCGTTTTGGGTTCCAGACGAACATCAAAATAAACGAGTTCGTGGGGCGATCCAGCAGCGGCATTGGCAGCGTCCAAAAACTTGCGATCGTAAGGTTCGGTACTAAAAACAGCAACCTTCATGCAGTTTCTCCAAAAAGCTGAAGTTTATGCGATCAGGACTTACACACTTGCGATAGGCTTCCTGGATTTTGGACAATTTCTCGCGGGCTGCGCCCGCGAGAAATTGTCCAACTGCGTAAGTCCTAGCGATGTGCAGGCACGGTCAGTTTCCTAAATTTTGAAGACTATGATATCGGCAAACCCGCAAACTCCGGGCTATTCTGCGATACATTGGCAGCTAGATGGGCTTGTGAAGCTAGGGGTTTGAACCCAGGCTTTTCCTGAATGTAGGCTCGATGTCAGAATGCCATCAGCCCTTGTGCAACTGCCATCAAGTCCTGTACCAGACATCCTGTGCCAGACATCCTGTGCCAGACATCCTGTGCCAGACATCGAATGTGAGAACTCCCTTTGCTCCGCAGACGTTAGCAGGAAACCCGTGATCATGCCGCAGATTGCCCCCTTTGGCTCCTGGAAATCGCCTATTACCTCAGACTTGATTGTGGCGGGAAGCTTGCGCTTGGGGGAGGTGCGGCTGGATGGCGGCGATGTGTACTGGAGTGAGGGGCGGCCGTCGGAGGGCGGGCGGAACGTGGTGGTGCGGCGATCGCCCTCCAATGCTCTAGATGCTTCCACGCTGGATCTCACTCCTCTACCGTTTAACGTTCGGACTCGCGTGCATGAGTATGGCGGCGGTGCGTACATCGTGCAGGATGGCATTGTATATTTCTCGAACTTTGCGGATCAGCGCTTGTATCAAATAAGTCCGGGTGAAGCGCCGCAGCCAATTACGCCCGAATGTGCATTTCGCTATGCCGATGCCGTGTGCGATCGCGTGCGAAATCGCCTCATCTGTGTGCGCGAAGATTATTCCCAAAATGATCACGAACCTGTGAATACGATCGTGTCTGTCAGCCTCTCATCCACAGATGGAGGGCTAGATGCAGGAACGGTGCTGGTGTCGGGCAGCGACTTCTACGCCTTTCCCCGGCTGAGTCCTGACGGCTCGCGGCTGTGCTGGATCGAGTGGAACCATCCGAATATGCCGTGGGACGGCACGACACTGTGGGTTGCGGAGGTTAATGCAGACGGTTGTTTGGGAGAACCGCAGAAGATTGTTGGCGGCGAGGCGGAGTCGATTTTTCAGCCCGCTTGGTCGCCGAATGGAGAATTGTACTTTGTGAGCGATCGCACGAACTGGTGGAACCTCTACCGCTGGAACGTTGCCACTGCCACGCCAGAGCCGCTCTGTCTCAAGTCTGCCGAGTTTGGGCTGCCGCTGTGGGTGTTTGGCATGTCTACCTACGGCTTTGAGTCGGCAGAGTCGCTGATTTGCACCTACAGCGAAGACGGCATTTCTAAACTGGCGCGGCTGCACACGCGCACGCTGGAACTCACCGAGATTCCCACCCCCTACACCAGCATTGGCGGCCTTCAGGTGGCGGGTTCCTCGGTGGTGTTTGGCGCGGGTTCGCCGACCACACCGGGGGCGATCGCCCATCTCGACCTATCTACGGGGCAAATCACGGAACTGCGACGCTCTAGCACGCTGGAAATTGATCCTGGCTACATTTCTGTACCGCAGGCAATCGAGTTTCCCACGACCCACGGCCTCACTGCCTACGGCTTTTTCTATCCGCCCCAAAATCAGGATTTCATCGCACCCGCCGGGGAAAAACCGCCGCTGTTGGTGAAAATTCACGGCGGGCCCACCGCTGCCACCAGCGCCACCTTCAGCCCCAGCATCCAATACTGGACAAGCCGGGGCATCGCCATATTGGACGTGAACTATGGCGGCAGCACGGGCTACGGGCGCGAGTATCGCGAACGGCTGAAGGGCAACTGGGGCATTGTGGACGTAGACGATTGCGTGAATGGCGCGAAGTATCTGGCAGACCAGGGCTGGGTGGATGGCGATCGCCTCTGCATCGACGGCGGCAGCGCGGGCGGCTATACCACGCTGGCGGCGCTGGCGTTTCGTGATGTGTTCAAAGCTGGGGCCAGCTACTACGGCGTAAGCGATCTAGAGGCGCTGGCAAAGGACACCCACAAGTTTGAATCGCGCTATCTGGACGGGCTGATTGGCCCCTACCCTGCCCGCCGAGATTTGTATATCGAGCGATCGCCCATCTATGCCATCGATCGGCTCAACTGCCCCCTCATCTTTTTCCAGGGCGATGAAGACAAAATCGTGCCGCCCAATCAGGCGGAGATGATGGTCAACGCGCTGCAAGAAAAGGGACTGCCCGTCGCCTACGTGCTGTTTCAGGGCGAACAACACGGCTTCCGCAAAGCAGAGAACATTAAACGGGCGCTGGACAGTGAACTCTATTTCTATGCGCGAGTGTTTGGTTTTCCGCTGGCAGAGGAGATGGAAGCAGTGGCGATCGCCAACCTCTAAGCCTCTAAGCCTCTAAGTCCGCAAGCCTACGCAAGGGGCAAGTTCGCAAGATCCGTCAAGCTCGATTGGCTTCATAGATTGGCTCTATAGATTGGTTCTACAGATTGGTTCTACAGATTGGCTCTAATTTCAAATGACTTCGCATGAATTCACGTAGCCCAGACGTTCAAGACAGGTTTTCGATCGGGTGACTGTACAGCTTGCCTTCAAAACCTATGTAATTTCACGAGTTACCTGCTCATAAAAATAAGAAAATCATGAACCTATCTCTGTAAATTTGTCAAAAATCTCACATGAAGTTCTCTGTAAATGTCCTGTTAGCCCGCTGCTTTACTTGATCTTCACTTCAGATCCTCGAAATTTTACGAGCATTCCTGGGAGTCTGCTTAAAAATAGGCTTAGAGAGTTTACACAGGGTAACCCTATGAAGGCAGTCATCTTAGCTGGAGGATTGGGGACTCGCTTGAGCGAGGAGACATCTATCAAGCCAAAGCCGATGGTGGAAGTAGGCGGACAGCCAATTCTCTGGCACATCATGAAGATCTACTCTGCCCACGGCATCAACGACTTCATTATTTGTTGCGGTTATAAGGGTTACGTCATCAAAGAATACTTCGCAAATTATTTTCTGCGGATGTCGGATGTCACATTTGACATGCGATTTAACCAGATGAACATTCACTCCGGCTATGCCGAACCCTGGCGCGTTACGCTGGTAGATACGGGCGAAAACTCGATGACCGGGGGCCGTCTACGTCGCGTTCGAGAGCATATTGGGAATGAAACCTTCTGCTTCACCTACGGCGACGGCGTGAGTGATGTCAACATCACCGAATTAGTGGAATTTCACAAGCAGCAATCGACGCTGGCAACGCTGACAGCAGTGCAGCCCCAGGGTCGTTTTGGGGCGATCGCCCTCGGCGAAGAGCAGACCAAAATCACCCAGTTTCACGAAAAGCCTGTGGGCGACGGAGCCTGGATCAACGGCGGCTATTTCGTGCTGGAGCCAGAGGTCATCGACTACGTTGAAGACGACTTGACTGTGTGGGAACAGGAGCCGCTACAAAAGCTGGCGCACATGGGTCAACTCTCTGCCTACAAGCACGCAGGCTTCTGGCAACCCATGGATACCCTCAAGGATAAGAACTACCTGGACGAACTCTGGAAAAAAGGAAAAGCCCCTTGGAAGACCTGGTAGGGGTGCTTTGGGTTGGGTTTCTAAACCAACACTGCTGTGACTTGACGCAACGCGCGAACCGCGTCGAACCTTGTTCGGCGGGTTCTCAAGCGACGAATAGCCAATCCTAAGGACGGAGATTCATGTACGATTTTGCAATTATTGGCGGTGGCATCGTTGGTTTATCCACAGCAATGGCGCTGGGTCGTCGCTACCCAGATGCCAAGATTGTCCTGTTTGAGAAAGAAAGCCGGTGGGCCTTTCACCAAACGGGCAACAACAGCGGCGTGATTCACTCCGGCGTTTATTACAAACCGGGCAGCTTCAAGGCAAAGTTTTGCCGCGACGGCTGCCAGTCGATGGTGGCGTTTTGCCGCGAACATGACATCCCCCACGAGGTCTGCGGCAAGGTAATCGTGGCAACCGAGGAGCATGAGCTACCGCTGCTGGAAAATCTCTATCAGCGGGGTCTGCAAAACGGCATCCAGGTCGCCCGAATTTCGGCTGAAGAAGTGCGAGAGATTGAGCCGCATGTGAATTGTCTGGCTGGGGTGCGTGTATTTTCGACGGGCATTGCCGACTACAAGCAGGTCTGCCAGAAGTATGCAGAACTGGTGCGGGCCCAAGGCGGTGAGCTATATCTGAATACTAAGGTAGAGCGCATCGTTGACCTGACCAATGGAAAGGCAGTGGAAACCAACAACGGAACGTTTGAGGCGAAGCTGCTGGTGAACTGTGCTGGCCTGCACAGCGATCGCGTCGCCAAGATGGGCGGGGTCGATCCCGAAGCCAAGATTGTGCCCTTTCGGGGAGAATATTACGAACTCACGCCCGAAAAGCGCTATCTGGTAAAGGGGCTGATTTATCCCGTGCCCAACCCGGCGTTTCCGTTTCTAGGGGTTCACTTTACCCGCATGATCGACGGCAGCGTCCACGCCGGCCCAAACGCCGTGCTGAGTCTCAAGCGCGAGGGCTATAAGAAAACCGATTTTGACCTCAAGGATTTTGCTGAGGTGATGACCTACCCCGGCTTTTGGAAGCTGGCGGCAAAGCACGCTGACGAGGGCATCCAGGAAATCATCCGTTCATTTAGCAAGGCAGCCTTTGTGCGGAGCTTGCAGCGGCTCATCCCCGAAGTGCAGTCTGAGGATCTGGTGCCGACCCACGCGGGCGTGCGGGCCCAAGCGTTGATGAACGATGGCAAGCTCGTGGACGACTTCTTGATTGTGAAGGGGAAAAACTCCATCCACGTCTGCAATGCGCCGTCTCCGGCGGCGACCTCCTCGCTGGAGATTGGCAAGGCCGTCACCGAGCAGATTGCCGAACAGTTTTCGCCTGCCACGTCCCCTGTGCAAGCGGTCTAAGGGCGATCGCCCCCTAAGAGCTAATTTATGAAGCAAATCTTAAGAAGCCTGAAACTCTTGGCATGTGTGGCTTTGAGGTCATGTTTGCCCAGGAAAAGCGGTTTCTCGGAAATCCTTGATTAACAAGGCTTTCAGGCTCCTTTACAAATTAGCTCTAAAATCCCCCTTTTGTTCACACCTTCTCGTCCCTTCTGAGCAGCCCAAGCCAGTCTCGGAACATCTGGCATATCAGCGTTTACAGTACACACAACACAGGAATCCACAGCATGAAAGTATTGGTCACTGGAACCGAAGGATATCTGGGCAGCCTTTTAGCACCGCTGTTGATGGATCGCGGCTTTGACGTGATTGGCGTAGACACAGGTTTTTATAAAGTCGGCTGGCTTTATAACGGCACAGATAAAACTGCGAAAACCTTAAACAAGGATATCCGCCACATTACGCTGGAAGACCTAGAAGGCGTAGAAGCCGTGGTTCACATGGCGGAACTGTCCAATGACCCCACGGGCCAGCTTTCCCCCAACATTACCTACGACATTAACCACAAGGGGTCTGTCCGCTTGGCAGAACTGGCCAAGCAGGCAGGGGTGCGCCGTTTTGTGTATATGTCCTCTTGCAGCGTATACGGAGTTGCCTCTACGGATGTCGTGTCGGAGGAAACCCCGGTCAACCCCCAAACGGCCTACGCTGAATGCAAAACGCTCGTGGAGCGTGATGTCAAGCCGATGGCCGACGACAACTTCTCGCCCACCTTCATGCGAAACGCGACTGCGTTTGGTGCGTCGCCCCGGATGCGCTTTGACATCGTGCTAAACAACCTGTCGGGTCTGGCTTGGACGACCAAAGAGATCAGAATGACCAGCGACGGTACGCCCTGGCGTCCGCTCGTCCACGCCCTTGACATCGCCAAGTCCATCATCTGCACGCTGGAAGCGCCGCGTGACATTGTTCATAATCAGGTCTTCAACGTGGGCGACACGGCGAATAACTATCAGGTCAAGCAGATTGCCGAGATCGTGGCAGAAACGTTCCCCGGCTGCCAGCTCAGCTTTGGCGACAACGGCTCAGACAACCGCAGCTATCGCGTGTCGTTTGAAAAGATCAACACCCAGCTTCCTGGTTTCAAATGCGAGTGGGATGCGCGTCGGGGTGCTGAGCAGCTTCGCAAGGTGTTTAGCCAGATCGACATGACGAAAGAGGTGTTTGAGGCTCGCGGCTTCACGCGCCTGAAGCAGCTTGAATACCTGATTCGCACGCAGCAAATCGACAAGGATTTCTTCTGGAGCTAGTCATGATTTTTACCGAAACCAAACTTAAGGGCGCGTTCATCATCGACCTGGACTATCGCGAAGATCATCGCGGCGCGTTTGCTCGCACCTTCTGTGCCAAGGAATTTGAGGCGCATGGGCTGAAGCCGACGGTGGCGCAATGCAACCTGTCGTTTAACCACAAGGCAGGCACTCTGCGCGGAATGCACTATCAGATTCCCCCGGCTGCGGAAACCAAGCTGGTTCGCTGCACGCGGGGCGCAATCTACGACGTGATTATCGATATGCGGCCCGATTCGCCGACCTACAGGCAGCATATCGGCGTGGAGTTGACGGCTGAAAATCGCCGTGCCCTGTACATACCAGAGATGTTTGCCCACGGCTATCAAGCCCTGACGGATGGGGCAGAGGTGGTGTACCAGGTTGGTGAATTCTACACCCCTGGCTATGAGCGCGGCCTCCGCTATGACGACCCAGCCTTTGGCATTGAGTGGCCGATGGAGGTGACCGTCATTTCTGAGAAGGACGCTGCTTGGGCGCTGTTTGAGAACGTTGCAGTAGGAGTATAGAAATGCTGTATATCATAGACACCGCATTAAAGACTCGCCAGGAAGCGGGCAACCCGATTCGGGTGGCGATGGTGGGCGCGGGCTTCATGGGGCGCGGCATCGCCAATCAGATTGTGAATTCCGTTCCGGGTATGGAGCTGGTGGCAATTTTCAACCGCAGCGTAGAGGGTGCAGTTCGCGCCTACAGCGAAGCGGGTTTGGACAATATCCGCACGGTGAAGACGCTGGGTGAACTGGAAGATGCGATCGTCCAGGGGGTTCCCGCCGCAACGGATGACGCAATGCTGCTGTGTCGCGCCGAAAGCATTGATGCCATTATCGAGGTGACGGGCGCGATCGAGTTTGGCGCGCAGGTGGTGCTAGAGGCGATCGCCCACAAAAAGCACGTCGTGCTGATGAACGCCGAGCTAGACGCAACCATCGGCCCCATCCTCAAGGTCTATGCCGATCGGGCAGGCGTGGTGCTGTCGGCCTGCGATGGCGACCAGCCCGGCGTGCAAATGAACCTCTACCGCTTCGTCAAGAGCATCGGCCTCACCCCCTTGCTCTGCGGCAACATCAAGGGCCTGCAAGACCCCTACCGCAACCCCACCACCCAAGAAGGCTTTGCCAAGCAGTGGGGGCAAAAAGCCCATATGGTCACCAGCTTCGCCGACGGTACCAAGATTTCCTTTGAGCAGGCGATCGTTGCTAATGCCACAGGCATGACCGTTGCCAAACGCGGCATGTATGGCTACGACTTTAACCGCAATGCCGACGCGCTGGTTGAGCAGTTCAACCTGAAATACACCGGCCACATCGACGACTGCACCAAGCTGTATGACGTGGACGAGCTAAAGTCTCTGGGTGGCATTGTGGATTACGTTGTGGGCGTGCGTCCGGGCCCTGGCGTGTTTGTCTTCGGGACTCATGACGACCCGAAACAAAAGCACTATCTCAACCTGTACAAGCTTGGTGAAGGGCCGCTCTACAGCTTCTACACACCGTACCACCTCTGCCACTTTGAAGTGCCGCTGTCCGTTGCCCGCGTGGTGCTGTTCCAGGATGCGGTTCTCGCTCCTGCGGCGGGCCCCAAGGTGGATGTCGTTGCAACTGCCAAAATTGACCTGAAGGCCGGCGAAACCCTGGACGGCATCGGCTACTACATGACCTACGGCCAGTGCGAAACGGCGGAAATTACGCAGGCGCAGCGCCTACTGCCGATGGGCTTGGCAGAAGGGTGTCGTCTGAAGCGCGATATCCCCCGCGATCAGGTGCTGACCTACGATGATGTGGAACTTCCAGCCGGTCGCCTGTGCGACAAACTGCGGGCTGAGCAAGATGCCTACTTTGCCCCAGCCAAGGTTCCGGTATTGATTTAAGCAACGCGATGTGCAACTTTCAATCTGCCCTCATCCCCCAACCCCTTCTCCCAAGTCGGGAGAAGGGGAGCAAGAGAGGCTTGAAGTTCCTGTCCCACTCTAGTGCGTGTTTTAAAATCCTTTGATCCCCCCTTAGCCCCTCTTAACAAGGGGGGAACCGAGCCGGGCCACTCCGGAAGTCCCCCTTTTGAAGGAAGGGGATCGACTCAGGGCAATCAATGACCTAGAAAGTTTTAAAACAGTGCCTAGGAGAGGAATTTAGGGTGAGGGAATTGGCCAAGTTGCACATCTTCTTGCCCATCTCCCAGTGAGTCCTGACAGTCCTTGGCATTCAAGGTTTTTCCAGGCTTGGTTTTCAGGTTTCTTTTAGGTTTCATTGGGGTTGGGCAACTCCGCTTGGGCAGCCCAACCTCGATTTTTATTTCTAATTGCCGGCTTGAGCGATTCAGGCGTTGCGATTTTGCTTTCCAAAAAGGACTGCTATATTAATCCTGCAATATTGCTTTCCATATTGATACTCAACGATACTAATCGTCAGTTTTAGATTCAGGTTTAGATACCGAGTCGTTTTCCCTGAAATTGGGCGATCGCCCCCCTTGCTCCCCTGCTATTTCTCCCCTGCTTTTACTGCCCGTCATCCTGCCCACCCCTGACAACGCACAGTCAGGTTCACCCTGAGGTCTGGTTGGAGATGCTGTTTTCTTATCCTGAAACGTCGTTTGCCCCCAGTCAGCCCAAGCGACCCCAGCAAGCCCCTCGTCGGATTGTGCGGGCGATCGCCTTTGGGCTGGTGATGCTCTACACTGCCCCCGTTCTGGCGCAGACCGCCATTCCATCTTCTAATGCCAGCGCCAATGTCCAGCCTGCCGCACCGATGCCGCCGGAGGGCCGCCCACTGCCGCCCAACTACGAGTCCGATTATGTCCTGGGTGCAGGCGACGCAGTGCAAATTGACATTTTCAACGTGCCTAACCTGAGCGGCGAAAATGCCCGCTACTCGGTGCTGGTAGACGGTTCGCTGAACCTGCCGTGGATTGGCAAAGTCAATGTGCGGGGACTGACGCTGCAAGAGGCATCAGATGCGATCGCCAGCCGCTATGCCGAGTTTATTCGGGAGCCGATTGTGACGGTGACGCTGCTCACACCGCGCCCCATGCGAGTGGCGATCGTCGGCGAAGTGAACCGTCCAGGAGCCTATACAACAGGACAAAGCGTGGGAACAGGCCCAGCCGGACAGACCACGCTAGAAACCCGTGGCGAAGCCAGAGCGGGAGAACTTCGCACGGTTATTGAAGCAATTCAGACCGCAGGCGGCATTACGCAGCTTGCAGACGTGCGAAATGTGGAAGTTCGTCGCCCGCGCCTGAATGGCACCGAAGAGGTTATTTTGGTTGATTTGTGGGCGTTCTTGCAGTCTGGCAACTTGCAGCAAAATGTGACCCTGCGGGATGGCGATACGGTGATCGTGCCCACGGCAACGGCTTTGAATCCTGATGAAAGCCAACGTCTCGCTGCTGCTAGCTTCTCTCCCGACACGATTAGCGTCAATGTGGTGGGTGAAGTGGTTCGGCCGGGCACGGTTTCTGTTAGCCCAAACACATCTCTCAATCAGGCAATCCTGGCGGCGGGCGGGTTTGATGATGTTCGGGCTTCCAAGGGCCGGGTCACGCTGATCCGGCTAAATCCGGATGGAACTGTGGCTCGACGCGAAATTCCGGTAGACCTATCGGCTAACCTGAATGACGAAACCAACCCGATCCTGCGAAGCAATGACATTGTGGTGGTTAGTCCTTCGGGTCGGGCTAGGACGACCGATGTTCTGGGGGTAATTGGTGGGGCGGTTGGTGCGGTGCTGAACCCGATTGGCGCATTGTTCAATATTTTTCGCACGGTGGATGATATTAACCGCGATTAGGGCTGCCAGCGGGATAGCAGCCAGATCGAATATGCCTTTCGACGAACTAGAAAACCCTCCGTCTCCTGCACAATGGCGGGGTTCGGAGGGTTTCTGAGAGCTTGCATAGCATAAAGCGTGTTTTGTGGCTAAAGCATTTTGTGGCTAAAGCTAGGAAGCCTGTGGGGCAAGGATTACGGCTGCGATCGCTGCACTACCATCAGCAGCAAGTACACTGCCAGCAGGTAAAAAGCAGCCAGGATGGGAATCGTGAGCGGAATACCGAAGGAAGCCATGGCGAACCATTCCATTAAACATTACGGTTTACAGGAAAAATATAGGGAAAGGGTCGAAAGACCCATAAGCAAATCAAATCTGAGCAAAACAAGTCACTGCGCTGCCGCAAGTAAGTCTTGCATCCAGCCAGTGAACCGTAACCAAACCGACCGTAACCCAACCAGAAGCGACACCTTACCAAATACCACCGAGGGCGATCGCCCAAAAGCAATTGCCTCTGGCTTGGCAGACATCACTCGTCCACGTCTGGAGTCGAATGCCGCAACCTACAAGCCTGGTAAACTCCAGACCGATGGGCGATGCATCTGGCTCGTCAAACGAAGTATTGAAAAAAACGAAGCATTGAGAGCAAGCCGAAGCTAGCTCCTTGACCCAGATGGTCAATATCTGAATCAGAATCCAAGACGCTGGTAGCGAATACCCCATGATCAGATCTGGGACAACATTTGATACAAAAATGCCGTCCCATTCACAGGATCACTAAGGTCATATACCCTGAACTCAGCAGCACCGGAAGCGGCGACCAAAACTCTTGGCGAGAACAGAAGACACAAAGACCTCCAGAAAGACCCGTGGCTTAACGTTCTCGTACCAGAGCTTTGAAGACAGCGATCGCCGACTGCTGCACCAACCTCCCAAAAGCAATCTACCAGGTAAGGGGGCACCGGGTAGACACGCTCATAAGCTGCTAGGCAAGTAGCAATCCCAGAGCCGCCCTTTAGTTAGCACTTCTAGAAAAAACTTCCAGAGGAAGGTTCTCAAAAGGAAGGTTCTTAAAATATTTAATTGTTGGATACCTTGTAGCTATAAGAATAACATATCAGTCAAGTTCATGAGAGAATGTTTACAAAACTGTAATAATCCTGAAAGGCTTATCAGTTCAGTGAACTCTGGCATTTCTATCAAGAATTTCATCCCACAGATGGGAGGGGGTAGCTTAGAATAAAGGCAAATATGTAAAATTTCGTAACTAAGTATATCGCTGCGTCTCCATGACCTCAGTCACCTCTCTCTTTGCACCTGTCGATGCCGATCTCTGTCAACTGACGGACAACTTAAAGCAACTGGTCGGTGCTCGCCATCCCATCCTCTACGCGGCAGCGGAGCACCTGTTTGGGGCGGGTGGAAAGCGTCTGAGACCAGCGATTGTGCTGCTCATTTCCAGAGCCACCAGCATCCCCGACATCACGCCCCGACACCGCCGCTTAGCTGAGATCACCGAGATGATCCACACTGCCAGCCTGGTTCACGACGATGTTGTGGATGAGGCAGAACTGCGGCGGGGTGTGCCGACGGTTCACAGCAGCTTTGGCAATCGGGTAGCAGTGCTGGCGGGTGACTTTCTGTTTGCACAGTCCTCATGGTATCTGGCAAATTTGGATAACCTGGAAGTAGTGAAGCTGCTGTCGCAGGTGATTATGGATCTTGCTGAAGGCGAGATTCAGCAGGGGCTAAATCGCTTTGACACTGGAACTAGCCTGGAAGCCTATCTCGACAAGAGCTATTACAAAACCGCGTCCCTTATTGCCAACAGTGCCAAGGCGGCAGGCGTGCTGAGTGATGCCTCATCAGAGACCTGTCACCATCTGTATAGTTATGGTCGCCATATCGGTCTAGCTTTTCAAATCGTGGATGACCTGCTAGATTTTACGGGTTCTGCTGATGCCCTGGGCAAGCCTGCGGGTTCCGATTTGCGAAGCGGCAACCTGACCGCTCCAGCGCTCTATGCCCTTGAGGAAAAACCTTATCTGGAAGTGCTAATCGAGCGGGAGTTTGCCCAAGAAGGCGATCTGGAACAGGCGCTAGCGCTGATTGAAGACAGTCGGGGATTAGAGCGATCGCGCGAGTTAGCCAACCACCATGCTCAGCTTGCCGTGCAGCACATTAGCATTTTGCCCGCTTCGGAGTCCCGTCAGGCGTTGATTCAATTGGCTGACTACGTGCTAAGCCGTAGCCATTGAGTCATCGCCTAGAACGTAATCGCCAAGGGCGATCGCCCAACTGCCGAGCTTCGGCTAATTAGGCACTTGTGCTGTTAACTAGGCACTCGTGCTGTCAAGTGCTGTGCAGATTAGTCGCTGTACCGCTCCTCTGCCCAGGGTTCCCCCCGGCGGTGATACCCGTTTCTTTCCCAAAAACCTAACTCTTCGTGGTCTAAAAATTCCAGCCCGTTGATCCACTTCGCACTCTTCCAGGCGTAGAGGTGCGGCACCACCAGCCGAACTGGGCCGCCGTGTGGGGCAGGCAGAGGCTCGCCCGCCAGCGTGTGGGCCAGGAAGTTCTCTTCTCGTAAAAAGTCAGCTAGCTCCAGATTCGTGGTGTAGCCACCATAGCTGTGCTGCATGACGTGGGTAGCGCTGGGATTAAGCTTGACTTGCCGCATCAGATCAGTCACCTTGACTCCTGTCCACTGGACATCCAGCTTTGACCAGGTTGTGACGCAGTGAAAATCAGCCGTGAATTCCGTCTGCGGCAGGCTCAAAAGATCTGCATAGGTCAGCGTCAGCGGTTCAGCGAGTCCCCAAATCTTTAGCTCCCAAACATCGCTGGAAATGTCGGGGGTTGCTCCGTAGGTCAGGACTGGGAAACCGCTAGCGAGGTGTTGCCCAGGCGGAACTCGATCCCGTTGCTCTGGTGCGGGGGGCCTAAAAAACTTGCCTAGCATAGAGTCCGCTTAGGTGGGTTTTAGTTGGGTTATAGATTCACACCAATAGGGGCGATCGCCTCTTCCTAAATTATTGCACTGAAGCATGATGCGCTGACAGCATGAACCATGCTCAGGGATGCTAATGCAGGGTCAGACGATCTGCCACCATCCGTCTCGTTTCTACTCTTCTTCTTCCGGTTGGGGATAGACAAAGCCTGTGGAGCGGCCAGTCAACACCGACTTGCCCAGAGACAGCGCACGCTGAGCTTGCAGAGCGGCCTTGCGCTTCCAGGTGGCTTTGCGCTGATCGCGCTTTGATTTGGAGGTTTTCTTCTTAGGAACTGCCATAGCTGCCGACGGTTCAGATTTTTACAACCTTTCTATGGTAGTGCAAAAGCCCCTGAGTTGAGCAGGGGTGCGAGTAAATCGGTATTTTGAAAAGTTTGTGGATTTAAGAAGCTTGTGCTACATTAAAAGACTGCGGGCGATTAGCACAGTGGTAGCGCACTTCCTTCACACGGAAGGGGTCACTGGTTCGAATCCAGTATCGCCCATAAATTAGGAAAACCCTAAAAAGCCCACTCTATCAAGCTCTGCAAGCTTAGTGCGGGTCGGTTTTTGGCGTAGGGTGTTTGAATAGTACAACTGTAGGGCTTGGTTATTGAGAGCCAACTTCAGAGATGTTTTGACTATCAGGGGCTAGTACACAGGTTCGCTTCGCCGTACACCACACCCAAGGTAGTCCACCCATGTACACCACAAGATCTGGCGAAGCCCGGCTGACTGACAAAACTAATCGACGGCATAAGCTAGGTGGACATTAATAAATATAAAACCCAAAGACCCTGCGCCGCCCGCGCAGCGGGCGGCGCAGGGTTCAGGATCTGTTTTTTAATCTGGTCTATCTACTTAGAGAGAGGAGTTCACAACATTTGCGCTTTTGAGTGGTATCTAAGCTTAGAACGCTGGCTCTCCTCTCTCCTCAGTTCTCCGAAACTACCCCACCACAAGCTGGTCAGCAGCTTTTAAGAAACTTTTGTCAGTCAACCGGGGTATCGGGTAAGGGTACGATACTCAGAGCTTAGCAATATCGGTAAAGACTAAAACCAAGCACTTATACTCATCGCAAAAGCAGAATGCACTCGATGACAGGTGCGATGACAGATGCAGTGACAGCGGCGTTGGGTGATAACTGGAGTTGATACTGTGTGGAGCGCGAGCAGCTTCTATCCGGCTATTCCAGAATGCCCATGCCTTCGAGGTGTCGAAAGAGGCTGGCATCGAGGTAATTAATCCGGGCCAGGGGAGCTAGGGCGGCGAGGACTTGTTGGCCGTAGCTGCGGTAGTTTACACGGGTGTCGAGCAGAGCAACCACACCCTGGGACTCGCGGGCAGGGGCGATCGCCCGTTGCAGTTCGCTCAGCGCTTCGGGCAATAGATAGAGCCGAAACCAATCCTGGCGCTGCTGTTTGTAGTAGGCGACGCGGCCAGACACCAGCGGCTCCTCTAGCGACGGAATGGGCAGCGTGGTGATGACCAGCAGGCTGGGCGCGGGCAAGACGGCCTGCTGCTCTCGCCAAAACTCCCAGCCACATACCAGAATGCCGCGCTCATCCAGACAGGTTTTTTCCACCTGCACGCGGGAGCCATACTCCGCCGCCAGTTGCGACCCAAGCTGCGATCGCAGCGGCACATCCCCCACTAGCACCACTGTTAATCCCTGCTGTGCTACGTTCGCCGCCAGCATGGCCCGCAGTTCGCTCATCAGCGCGGGCTGAAACTGGGGCGTGTTGGGCAGGGGAAAGCGATCGGGCAGGTAGAGATGAATAAGCTCGTGCTGGCGATCGGGCGAAAACTTGAGACAGGTAACATCCTCCAGCCCAATGCGCTGCCGATAGATTTCCGCGTCGGTTTCCTGATCCACCGCGCCGCCCACCAGCACCACGGGCTGCTGTATCCACACGGGGCGCAGGAGTTCTGCTAGGTCTGCGGGCGCACAGGCGATCGCAAACTGACCCAGCCGACGGTTTACATCTGCCCAGATCATCTGCCCCGGCTGCGGATAGTGCTGCCAAAACTGCCGCCAGACATCGGGCAGGGCAGCGGTTTCCTCGGCAAGCCGCTGTGCCAGTTCGCTCAATACCGCTAGCTCGGCTGCATCTAGCAGATAGCAATCGTAGGGATTTGCCGGATGCTGAAACAACTGGCGGGTGAGCCGCACCCGCATATCTCTAATTTGCTCCGTTTGGCTAGGACAGGCCAGCATCAGCGCGTCCCAGTCGGCAGGACGGAGCGTAACGGTTAACTCTTGGCGGGCCCAGCACTCCAGATCATCTGCACCGTCAAAGATGGTTGGCACTGCGGGCGGAAAGCGGCCTTCATTTCGCAGGCGATCTGCCAGCCAGGATTGGGGCGTAGTCAGCAGCAAACCCTGAAACCCGTCTTGCGGGAGGCGATCGCCCGTCCGAATTGCCTTTGTTGCCGGAATCCACTGGCGCAACCGGGGAATCTCCACCATCAGCAGGCGCTGCTGCACTGCCTCCGGAGCCACCAGCACCGTCGCCTCAGGCCACAGCAGCGCGGGCATCAAATAGCTCAGCCGATAGCGCCCATGATAGCCCGACGGCGCACCCGCCTGCACCAGCGCACTGCGCCCCAGCCGCAGGGCCCGCGCCACCAGCCGCGCCATCGTCAAATGATGGGGCCAGTAGGGTTCGCCTTGCGCCCGCAAAAACGCCCGTAGCTGTTGATGAACCTCGACCTCGATCACGCGCTGGTTTCATTCTCCGGTGGACTGTCCTTCATTGTGACATACTCGCTTGGTGGTGTTGGGGGAGCGAGGGAGGGGAGAAGAATGAAGAACGAAGAGTGAAGAGTGAAGAGTGAAGAGTGAAGAGGCTTCGTTTTTCGTTTTTTCCGTCCCATCCCCTCTCCGGTAAAATAACGGGACTGCACGATAAACCAGGCGGAGCGCGGGCTGTGAAGATTGGCATTATTGGGCTGGGGCTGATTGGTGGGTCGCTGGCGCTGGACTGGCGATCGCTCGGCCACACGATTTTGGGCATGAGCCGTCGGGCGGAAACCTGTGAGCGGGCGATCGCCCTGGGCGTGGTGGATCGGGCGAGTCCTGACCTGGCGCTGATGGCAGAAGCAGCGGTGGTGGTGCTGTGTACGCCGCTGGGGGCGATGGAGGCGACGGTGGAGGCGCTGCTGCCACACTTGCAGCCCGATGCCATCTTGACCGATGTGGGATCGGTGAAGCAGCCGATTGTAGGGGCGATCGCCCCACGCTGGCCCCACTTTGTCGGTGGACATCCGATGGCGGGCACGGCCGAAAGCGGGCTGGAGGCTGCCCAGCGCCATTTATTTGTCGATCGCCCCTACGTGCTGACCCCCATCGACAGCACCCAACCCGCCGATTTGGAAACGGTTGCGGAATTAGTGCGATCGCTCCAGGCGCGGCTATACCAGTGCCCGCCCGCCGCCCACGATCGCGCCGTTGCCCTAATTTCCCATCTGCCTGTGATGGTCAGCGCAGGGCTGATTGCAACCTGCTTCGCGGAACCCGATGCAGAGGTGCTGCAACTGGCGCAATGCCTTGCCAGCTCTGGCTTTGCGGACACCAGTCGCGTCGGCGGCGGCAACCCCGAACTGGGGGTGATGATGGCGCAATACAACCAGACGGCGCTGCTGCACGGGCTGCATCAATACCGCGATCGCCTCGACCAAATGATTCACCACGTCGAAACCCAAAACTGGCCCGCCCTGGAAGCGCTGCTCCAGCAAACGCAGCAGGCCCGCCCCCAGTTTCTCCGCTAGCCTGCTGTTTAGTCTTCGCCCTTGGGACGATGCTATTGAGGCGACGGCGCTTCTCTGCCGCATCCAGATTGCAGCCTCAAGATTGCAGAAGGGCGATCGCCGCTTCACACCAGGCGAGCCAGCCCTGCTCATAGTGCAGCCCATTCAGCAGCGTTAAATAGACGTATTTCGACTGGGCCGAGAGGGTGTCGGGATGCTGGAAATAACTCTGCTGAATTTCCTGATAGATGGCGAGGCGCTGCTGGTGCTGCTGGCGCTGGGTTTCTAGCTTGCGAATCATGGCTTCGGGCGGCACTAGATGACCCGCATAGAGCTTCACCAGCAGGTCGTCTTTCATGGGCATGGGGTCGTCGGGTTCGGCGATCCACTCGCGCAACGCCTGCTGCCCCGCCTCGGTGACGGAGTAAATCCGCTTGTCGGGGCGGTGGTCTTGCGGCACAGTTTCCGCTTGCAGCCAGCCTTTTTCTTCTAGTCGCCCCAGTTCCCGATAAATCTGCTGAAAGCTGGCCGTCCAGAAGAAGCCGACAGAACTTTCGACCGACTGGTCAAACCGTTTTGCCAGGTCATAGCCGCTGCATGGCTTGTGGAGCAGGGCCGCGAGAATTGCATGGGCGATCGCCATCGGGATGTCTTAACCCAATCCTTGACATATTCAACAATGCGAATATACCATACTGACTATACTCAATTTATTGAGTAATCTACTTTTTGAATTTCTGGAGTCTGGTGATGAACCCACTACCTTCCCGGCCCGATTCAGCTCAAAGCTCTGCTCAAACGGCTCATTCTCTAGTCAGGCCTGGTCGCTATACCGCGCAGATCGACACCGAGTTTGTCGTGTTTCTAATTGGGATGCGCGTGAATCAGCCGTGGGCATTTGGCAAATGGCTGCCCGTTGCCCAGGCGATGGGGCCGATGATCAAAACGCTGACGGAACATCCCGAAAAGGGCTTTTTGGGTGCAGAGAGCTTCTTTCGGCTCTTTCCCCTGGGCATCATGATGATGTCCTACTGGCGATCGTTTGAAGACCTGGAGCGCTTTGCCCGCAGTCCGTCTGAACCGCACCTCCCGGCCTGGCAGGCGTTTAACAAGGCCGTGGGCAGCGATGGCAGCGTTGGCATCTGGCACGAAACCTACTTAATTCAGCCGGGGCAATACGAAGCGATCTACGGCAATATGCCCGTCTTTGGGCTGGCGGCGGCGACGGAGCATGTGCCTGTGGGTCGGCGGGGCGAGGGGGCGCGGGAGCGGGTGAGGTCAGCGGGGTGATGCGATGATGCGATGATGGAATGAAGGAAAGAGCGACCTTTCTCTTCCGCCCCGCCTCATCTCTTTCAAACCCATGCTCACCTCCACCCAAGAACTGCTGGAAACAGCGCGGCGCAATGCCTACGCCATTGGTGCATTTAACGTCTATAACCTAGAGGGCGTGAAGGCGGTGGTGGAGGCGGCGGAGGCGTTGCAGAGTCCGGCAATGCTGCAACTGCATCCGAGTGCGCTGAAGTATGGGCGATCGCCCTTAGTGGCGCTCTGTCTGGAAGCGGCGCGGGCTGCATCGGTTCCTATTTCGGTGCATCTCGACCACAGCACCTCCGCAGCCGATATTCAGGACGCGCTGACGGCGGGGATGCGCTCGATCATGGCGGACGGGTCGCCGCTGCCCTATGCCGAAAATCTGGCTTTTACCCGCGACATGACGGCCTTGGCGCATCGCTATGGCGCAGTGGTCGAGGCGGAAATCGGGCGGATTAGCGGCATCGAAGACGGGCTGACCATTGCGGAAAAGGAAGCCAAAATGACCGACCCAGATCAAGCGGTGGAATTTGTCGCGGCGACGGGGGTAGACGCGCTAGCCGTGACCATCGGCAACGTCCACGGGGAATATAAAAGCCCGCCCCGGCTCGATTTTGATCGGCTGGCGAGAATCCGGCAGCGGCTCTCGATTCCGCTGGTGCTGCACGGCGCATCGGGCTTGCCCGCAGAGATGATTAGCCGTTCGATTCAGCTTGGCGTGTGCAAGTTTAACGTCAATACTGAGGTGCGGCAGGCGTATATGGCGACGCTGGCGGGACAGGTCTGCGGTGACGATGAGCAAGACTTGCTGGATGTTACGCAAGAGGCGATCGCCGCCATGCGATCGGTCATTATGGAAAAGATCCGTCTGTTTGGCTCCGACGGCAAAGCTCACCAGCACCAGACCCCCTACGCCGCCATGCTGCTGCACGCCCAGACCTGATTCCTGCCTGATCTCTGACGCTGATCCTCGCTCTCTAAGCCCTGATCTTAAGCCCTGATCTCTCCCCATGCTCCATCTGCGCGACGTTAGCTATCATCCTGCCGCCACGCCCAGCCCGATTTTAAAGGACATCAGCCTGGACATGGCTCCGCAGCAGTTGGGGCTGATCGTCGGGCCGAGCGGCTCTGGCAAAAGCACGCTGCTGGAAATCCTCAGCGGGCTGGCCAAGAAAACGTCGGGCACGATTCGCTGGCGCGATCAGGACTTGAACCCGGAATATCTGCGGGAGCTGGCGGGGCTGGTGTTTCAGTTTCCAGAGCGGCACTTTTGCGGCAGCACAATTTTGGAAGAACTGCGGCTGGGCCATCCCGAACTGAGCCGCGATCGCCTCCATCACGCGCTCCAAGAAGTGGGTCTGGATCATCTCTCTCTGGGCACATCACCCCGCGACCTCAGCGGGGGCCAGCAGCGGCGACTGGCGCTGGCCGTGCAGTTGATTCGCCAGCCCTTTTTGCTGCTGCTAGACGAACCCACCGCTGGGCTGGACTGGTCGATGCGGCAGCAGTTGGTCAGCGTGTTGGCGCGGCTCAAGCAAGACTGGTGTCTGCTGGTGGTGTCCCACGATGCCAGCGAACTGGCGGCGATCGCCGACCGCTGCTGGACGCTGCACCACGGCCAACTCCAGTCCGTCGAGCCGTCCCTCTTCATCACTGCCAGCGCCTAGCCGCCGCCGATACCTCCTTCAGCATGAGCCACGCTGCGTCATTCCCCACGCTCCCCACCCTGCCCGAACTGTGGCAGACCACCCTCGGCTGGCAGCCCACCCCCGCCCAGCAAGAGCAGTTTCAGCAGCTTTATACCTACATCCTGGACGGCAACCAGCGCCTCAACCTGACCCGCATCACCGACCCTGAAGAGTTTTGGGAAAAGCATCTGTGGGACTCGATGAGTGGACTGGTGGGGGTTCGGGAGTGGGGGCTGGGAGTTAGCGATTGTGAGAGGCGCGGCACGTTGGAAAATCCTCCAGCCCTCCCGTCCTCCCTGCGGCTGATCGACATCGGCACTGGCGCAGGCTTTCCTGGTATTCCTGCTGCGCTGACCCTGCCCCAGGCCCAGGTGACGCTGCTGGATTCGACGCGCAAGAAGCTGGCGTTTTTGGAAACGGTGCTGGTGCAGGTGGGGGTGCAAAATGCCCAGACCCTTTGCGATCGCGCTGAATCGGTGGGGCAAGCTCTGCAACACCGCGAACAGTATGATGGGGCGCTGCTGCGGGCGGTGGCTCCGGCGGCAGTCTGTGCCGAATATGCGCTGCCGCTGCTGAAGCTGGGCGGGGTGGCGGTGCTGTATCGCGGGCAGTGGGGCGAGGCGGAAACTGCTGCGCTGAGGCCGGTTCTGACACTTCTGGGGGGGAACCTGGAGGCGATCGCACCCTTCACCACGCCGATCAGCCGTGCCGCCCGCCACTGTCTGTATTTGCGAAAAACCGCGCCTACCCCGGCGGAGTTTCCCCGTCCGGTTGGGGTTCCCAGCCAGAAGCCCCTGGAGTAGCGCTGGATCGGCGGTTCGGATCGGCGGTTCGGATCGGCGGTTAGGAATCTGGAGTCGCCACTACGATGCGATCGCGCCCAGACTGCTTGGCTCGATAGAGCGCCTGATCAGCAGCGGCAATCAGTTGGTCGGGTTCCTCGTCGAGTTGGGGAATCAGCGTGGCAATGCCCTGGCTCAGCGTGACAATGGGCGCAGCGGACGAGGCGGCATGGGGCAGCGCCAGCGCTTTGATACTTGCCTGAATTTCCTGGGCGACCTGCTGCGCTCCCTCGCGGACGGTGTTGGGCAAGATCACTGCAAATTCTTCGCCGCCGTAGCGGGCTACCAGATCTACGGCGCGTTTTACGGCAGCGTCAATCACCTGGGCCACCTGTCGGAGGCACTGATCGCCCTCTTGGTGGCCATAGACATCGTTGTAGGCCTTGAAGCAGTCTACATCGCAGAGGATCAGCGAGAGGGGCTGCTGTTCGCGCAGCATGTGCTGCCATTCTTGCGACAGGTATTCATCAAAGCGGCGGCGATTGGCGACCTGGGTCAGCCCGTCGGAATTGGCGAGGCGCTTTAGCTCCAGGTTGGCGGCTTGGAGGGCGGCTTCGGCGGCTAGGCGATCGCGCATTTCCTGCTGTAGCCGCTCGTTTTGCGCCTGGAGCTGCTGCTGGAGTCGGCGCAGGGTTAGATGCGTCTCGACTCGTGCCACCACCTCCTGCACATGAAAGGGTTTGGTGATATAGTCCACCCCGCCTACCGCAAAGGCTTTTACTTTGTCTACGACTTCGCTGAGGGCGCTGACAAAGATGACGGAAATATCTCGCGTGCGCTGGTCCGACTTGAGCTGTTCGCAAACTGTAAAGCCGTCCATTTCGGGCATCGAAATGTCGAGCAGCACCACTTCGGTTCGCGTAGCGCGGGCGATCGCCAATCCCAAAGCGCCACTGTTTGCGGCTCTCACTTCATATCCTCTGCGCCGCAGCAAGCTCGTTAACAACTGTAGGTTGGCGGGCGTATCGTCCACAATCAGAATATTAATCACATCGACATCGGGTGCTTCCATGACAGACCCGCCAAGCTCGTTGCTAGAAGACTCTGCGTTAGATTTTTTCAAATGCCCTCTGATAAACTACTAGAGCTTTCAGACAAGATTTAGCCTCTTGAGCGCAGGATACCGGAGAAATAAACCATTTTGCTGTTTGACAGGGAGCGATTCAGCGCGGGTTTGTTGCAGTTGCAGGCGGACAGTTGCAGGCGGCTCGACCTGCTGCTTAAACCGTGATTGTATATTCCCTCATTACCATAGAGTTCCCGATAGTCTGTATGAGTTTGCAATAGATTGTTAAGTTCCTCGTATCCGTCCCGCTTGGTGCCTCAAACCAGGCCATCTTAATCAGAGCATCTCAATCAGGTCTTCTCAATCACGTCATCTCATCTTCTCAATCAGGTCTTCTCAATCGCACACGCTCTAGGAGTCAATAGAACTACGGTGGCTCAGGTTGTCTTAGAAAATCTCTACAAAAGCTTTCAGAAGGGCAAAGCTGAGGGCAAATCCCAGGCGGGTTCGTCGGCGGTGCTGCGACGCATCAACCTGACCGTGCGCGATGGCGAATTTATGGTGCTGGTGGGGCCGAGCGGCTGCGGCAAAAGTACGCTGCTGCGGCTGATTGCGGGGCTGGAAACGGCAACTGCTGGGAATATTTATGTGGGCGATCGCCTCGTCAACCCGTTGCCGCCCAACCAGCGGGATATTGCAATGGTGTTCCAGAGTTACGCGCTTTATCCCCACATGACGGTGTATGACAATCTGGCCTTTGGGCTGCGCCGTGCGGCCCGCGCTCTGACGGAACCTGCTGACACTCCGTCCTGGTGGCAAGACTGGCTGGTGGCGGCGACTCGTCCACTGCCCAAGGGGTTGCGCTACGTGACCGAGCGCGAACGGGCGATCGCCCAGCGGGTGCAGACCGTGGCCCAGATGCTCCAGATCGAACCCTTGCTGAACCGCCTGCCCAAGCAGCTTTCGGGTGGTCAAAAGCAGCGAGTGGCGCTGGGGCGGGCGATGGCGCGAAATCCGCAGGTGTTTTTGATGGACGAGCCGCTGAGCAACCTGGATGCTAAGCTGCGGACGGAAACCCGCGCCCAGATTGTGAACCTCCAGCGCAAGCTGGGCACAACGACGATCTACGTGACGCATGATCAAACAGAAGCGATGACGATGGGCGATCGCATTGCTGTGCTAAATGCGGGCCAGATTCAGCAAATCGCCACGCCACTGGAACTGTATAGTCGTCCGGCGAATCGGTTTGTGGCAGAGTTTATCGGATCGCCGCCGATGAACTTTTTGCCCGTGCAGGTGCAGCCGCCGCTGGTCATTGCCCATCCCCAGTTCCGCATGACGCTGCCCGAAAGCTGGGAACTGCTGCTGCGACCCTATGCGGGGCGATCGCTCGTGCTGGGCATCCGCCCCGAACACCTCAACCTCAGCCTGCCCGCTCCCAAAAACCTGCCCGGCCGTGTCCGCCGCATCGAGGCGCTAGGAGCCGATACCTTCCTCAGCGTTAGTATTCATGAACCCGGCAGTGAGGAACCCTGGCTGCAAGTCCGCATCGAACCCGATCGCGCCGTTTCGCCCGGAGATGAGGTGTGGCTGTCGCTGATGCCTGACAAGCTGCACCTGTTTGATCCCGATACGGGCGAAGCGCTGCGGCCAGGGTAGCCGCTCTGCTGGGAGTGTAGAGGTCTGCATCAGTCCTGACGGGTGCGGATGGCGGGGCGACTGATGGGTTAGCTAGCTGCTGGACTGCTCGCTGCTGGGGCGATTCCCGTAGGGATTGCTTCGCGAATCGCCCGACTCGGCGGGCTTCATCTGTTTCAGCGGAATCTTGACCACAAACTCCGCCCCGTTGCCCGGTTCCGAGTGGCACTCTAGCGTTCCGCTGTGGCGTTCGGTCACAATCTGATAGCTAATCGACAGCCCCATGCCTGTGCCTTTGCCGACGGACTTGGTTGTGAAGAACGGATCGAATAGACGCTGCCGAATGGCTTCAGGGATGCCGGGGCCGTTGTCGGAGATGCGGATAAACACCCACTGTCCGTTCAGCAAATCGGTGCGGATCTTGATGCTGGGTTTACGTTTTTTGTCCTGAAATGGGCTGTTGGGCTGGGCCATCGCCTCTTCGAGCGCGTCGATGGCATTACTGAGGATGTTCATAAACACCTGGTTGAGCTGGCCCGCATAGCACTCGACGTGGGGCAGGTTGCCGTATTCCTTGAGGATCAGGATTTCGGGGCGATCGCTCTTGCCCTTGAGCCGATTTTGCAAAATCATCAGCGTGCTGTCGATGCCGTCGTGGATGTCTACGGATTTGAACTCGGCTTCGTCCATTCGTGAAAAAGTCCGCAGGGACGCGACGATTTTTTGAATGCGCTCTGCTCCCACGCGCATTGAAGAGATAAGCTTGGGCAGATCTTCCAGCACAAACGGTAGGTCGATCGCGTCTGCCTCGTCCTGAATTTCGGGATGGGGCACGGGATAGTGCTTCTGATACAGACTTAGCAGCCCCAGCAAGTCCTGCGTGTAGCTGCTGGCATGAGACAGGTTGCCGTAGATAAAGTTCACGGGGTTGTTAATCTCATGGGCCACGCCAGCCACCAATTGCCCCAGGCTCGACATTTTTTCGGCCTGGATCATCTGCGACTGGGTGCGCTGAAGCTGTTGCAGCGCGTTCTGGAGTTCTTCGCTGCGCTGGCGGAGGGTGGCTTCGGAGCGTTCTAGCTCAAGCTGAGCCTGCTTGCGCTCGGTGATGTTGTTCATGATGCCTACCAGACGATAGACTTCACCCGCTTCGTTTTGCAGCAGCGCGCCATGATCTTCCACAAAGATGTAGCTGCCGTTGGCCTGAGCAAAACGGTATTCCACATGGTATTGCGATCGCTCGTTGATGGCTTTTTCCAGCATTTTGGCCGCCCGCTGGCGATCGCTTGGATGAATGCGCTGCTCCCAAGCTTCAACGTCCACCTGCTGAAACTCCTCTGGTGTGTTGCCGGTCATTTGGGCGATCGCTCCCGCCCAGCGGATTTTGCCAGACTTGAAGTCATAGTCGTAGATGAGTTGCCCGGTTTGCTCAGCCACCAGCCGGAACCGCTCCTCGCTTTCGCGTAATGCTGCCTCGGCCCGGCGAAATTCGCGGATATCGCGCATTACTGTAGACAGATAATCGACCTGTCCTTCAGCGTTTTTGTGGGCAATGATTAGTTGCGAAACAGGGATTTCTTCGCCCTCATGCGTCAGAACAGCCGTTTCGCCAATCCACGCCCCTTGTTCAACAGCAGCAGGAATCCCCTCTTGCAAAATGCGCTCTGTAGCCCAAGCAGGATGGAAGTTTGTGAGGGAGTAGTCTGCAAGCGAAGCGTCGAGAGCAATGCCAGCCACTTGGCGGCCAGCCCGATTCATGTAAAAGGGCGTTCCGTCTGGAGCGGTCGTGCCAATCAAGTCGGGGCTGGCTTCCAGAATCTCAATCAAGCGCGATCGCTCTTGCTGCATCTGCTTTTCGCGGGTGATGTCGCGGGCGGTGCCTGTGCTGCCCAAGATATTCCCCTGGTCGTCGCGCAGCACTGCCGCGCTAAACAGCAGCGTCACTCGCTGACCGTCCTTTGTAAGATACACCGACTCGTGGTTCAGCACTGATGTCCCAGAAACCACCCGTCGAAAGATTTCCCGATCTTGCTCTAGCTGTCCCGGTGCCAAAAAGTCGCTAAAGGGACGACCGAGCATTTCCTGAGGCTCATAGCCTAGAATGGTGCGAACGGCTGCATTTACAAAGCTAAAGCAGCCCTCGCGATCGCACGACCAGATCAAATCCTGCGACGTTTCCACCAGCAGCCGATAGCGGTTTTCACTGGCCGTCAGCGCATCTTCAGTTCTGCGGCGGTCGGTGATATTGATCGTGGTGCCAATGATGCGATAGACCTGCCCTTCCGCATTCCGAATCGGCGATAGGGTGGTGTCAAACCACTGGATATCGCCGTCGGAATAGCGAATCCGCTCTTCGTAGGAAATTGAGATGCCTGCTCGAACACAGCGCTCATAGTTCTTCTGAAAGCTCTTGGCTTGAACCGGGTCAAAGATCTCTGCCAGCGTCTTATTTCTAAAAGCTTGCTGAGGAATGCCTGTGATGCGAGTCAGCGTAGTGTTGCAGTCCACGACTCGAAACGCTCCCTCTGGGCTAATATCCACGACAAAAATGCCCTGATCGGTGCCGTTGTAGATGCTGCGAAGAAACTGCTCTTGCTCTTTTAGCTCCGCCGTGCGGGTTTCCACTCTTTCTTCTAGTTCGGCTTTTGCTTGCTCCAGCGCCAGCTCCGCCAGCCGCCGCTCGGTGATGTCGCGCACAGTGACGATGATGAAGTAGTGGCCCTTGGCATCTTGAAATCGCGTCTTGCGATCCATGAAGTAGTGAGTTTCTCCATCGGCTAGCTTGGCGGAGTGTTCAACTACATATTCTTCCCCTGTTGCCAAGACATGCTTATCGATCCTGCGGAGTTGGTCTGCTTCTGCTGCTGGAAACAGGTCGTAGTCTGTTTTGCCAATGAGTTCGCTGCGATCGCGCCCAAGCTGCTGGCACAGCGCCTCGTTGACCAAGACAAACCGAAACTGCTCGTCTTTCACCACCATCAGGTCGGGGTTGCCGTTGATCACGCTGTCGAGAAATCGCTCGGAATCTTGAAGGCGCTGCTCCGTCTGGCGGCGATCGCTCACATCGCTCACCATCGAAATAATGCCAATCACCTCATCGTTGGAATTGACCAGCGGCGTGTTAAACCATTCGCAGGTAATGGTGCGGCCGTCCTTAGTCTGGTTCTCGTTGATGCTGTGGGTTCCATTTTTTTGCTTTAGGATCTGCATCACGATTTCGTTCACCAGATCAAACTGCGACGCTGGCAGGATGAACTGATTGGCGTTGCATCCTAAAACTTCCTCCGCACTAAATCCAAAAATTCTCTCTGCGCTTGCGTTCCAGCTTATAACTTGTAGCTGGGAGTTCCACTCGATCACGGCCATCGGGCTGCGGTCGATTAGCAAGGAGAGCTTTCGCTCCAGATCGAGGGATGCCTTGCAGGGGTCAGATTGGGCTGGTTTGGGTGGCTTGTTAAGCGATTGGCTGGACAAAGCGACTGGCTGGCTCGACTGAAAACCCTGAGATTCAGAAGGCTGGGAGGTCATAACTGGCTGCAAACGTTAGGTGGACGAAGAGTGGGAAATTCGGGAAGATTCAGGGCTGGTTGTCTAGGGGCGCTGGGGAGGTTCCTGGAGAGGGTGCTGGGGGGCGATCGCCCTAAAGCTCTGCCAAAGTAAACGATCTTAAAGTTATGAAAACTTGCTACTCAGAATTCCCAAATCGAGCGATCAATTCAACCTTGAACCTTGCGGAAGGATTGAAATCTGTCTATAGGCGTAAGGCTGGCAGAAACTTAGACAAACTCAGACTGACGGCGTGATTTGGGCTGTGGGGTGGCCCTGGAATCTCCACAGCCTCTGCTAAACCGCTCAGCGTTCGAGGCAGGTTGGGTTAACCTGCTGACAAATCTGGAGATGATGATAAAAGCACAATCTGTTTTGCGAGAAACCCTCTACAATGTTTTGGATTTCCGCTAGTTCCCCAGGCTGCCGCTATGCCCCGCCGTACTGATATCCGCAAAATTCTTCTAATTGGCTCTGGCCCCATCGTGATTGGGCAAGCCTGCGAGTTTGACTATTCTGGTACCCAGGCCTGCAAAGCGCTGCGCGACGAAGGCTACGAAGTGGTGCTGATCAACTCCAATCCGGCAACCATCATGACCGATCCGGAGACGGCCGATCGCACCTATATCGAGCCGCTGACCCCGGAAATGGTGGAAAAGGTGATCGAAAAGGAGCGCCCTGATGCGCTGCTGCCGACGATGGGCGGACAGACAGCGCTGAACCTAGCAGTGGCGCTGGCCAAAACTGACGTGCTGGAGCGCTACAACGTAGAGCTGATCGGCGCAAAGCTGCCTGCCATCGAGATGGCGGAAGACCGCAAGCTGTTTAAGGAAGCAATGGCGCGGATTGGCGTGCCGGTTTGCCCGTCGGGGCTAGCGCAAACCATGAACGAAGCGAGGGCGATCGCCCAGGAAATCGGCTCCTACCCGCTGATTATCCGCCCCGCCTTTACCCTCGGCGGCACGGGCGGCGGCATTGCCTACAACCAGGAAGAATTTGAGGAAATTGCTCAGTCGGGTCTAGATGCCAGCCCGGTGTCGCAGATTCTCATCGAAAAATCACTCTTGGGCTGGAAGGAATACGAACTGGAGGTGATGCGCGACCTGGCAGATAACGTTGTGATTATTTGCTCGATTGAAAACTTCGACCCGATGGGCGTTCACACGGGCGACTCGATCACCGTTGCTCCGGCGCAAACCCTGACGGATAAGGAATATCAGCGCTTGCGGGATGCGTCGATCAAGATCATCCGCGAAATCGGGGTGGAAACGGGCGGTTCCAACATTCAGTTTTCGGTGAACCCCGACACGGGCGAGTTCATCGTGATCGAGATGAACCCCCGCGTGTCGCGCAGTTCGGCGCTGGCTTCCAAGGCGACGGGCTTCCCAATTGCCAAGATGGCGGCCAAACTGGCGGTGGGCTATACGCTCGACGAAATCCCCAACGACATCACCAAGAAAACGCCCGCCAGTTTTGAACCCACGATCGACTACGTGGTGACGAAAATTCCTCGCTTTGCCTTTGAGAAATTTCCTGGTTCTCAGCCCGTGCTGACGACGCAGATGAAGTCGGTGGGCGAAGCGATGGCCATTGGGCGCACGTTCCAAGAATCGTTCCAAAAAGCGCTGCGATCGCTCGAAACGGGCCGCGCGGGCTGGGGCTGCGACAAAACCGAAAAACTGCCCAGCCTGGAGCAAATTCGTGCGGGTCTGCGGACTCCGAACCCGGATCGGGTGTTTACGCTGCGCCACGCCATGCTGATGGGCATGACGGTGGAGGAAATCTACGAACTCACTGCCATCGACCCGTGGTTTCTTGACAAGCTGGCAGAACTGCTGGAAACAGAGAAATTCCTCAAGCGCACCCCGCTCAACAGCCTCACTCAAGCGCAAATGCTGGCGATCAAGCAGCAGGGCTTTAGCGATCGCCAAATTGCTTTTGCCACCAAAACCACCGAAGACGAGGTTCGCGCTTTCCGCAAGGCCCTGGGCATCGTCCCCACCTATAAAACCGTAGATACCTGCGCCGCCGAGTTTGAGGCGCTAACGCCTTACTACTACTCCGCCTACGAAACACCCGTCGAAGTGGTCAATGGAGACGCAGGTTCGGAACAAGCCGCCGCGCCAGAGTCGGAGGTCTTGCCCTCAACCCGGCGCAAGGTCATGATCCTGGGCGGCGGGCCAAACCGCATCGGGCAGGGCATCGAGTTTGACTATTGCTGCTGCCATGCGTCCTTTGCGCTGCAAGCCGAAGGGTTTGAGACAATCATGGTCAATTCCAACCCGGAAACGGTTTCTACGGACTATGACACGAGCGATCGCCTCTATTTTGAGCCACTCACCAAAGAGGACGTGCTGAATATTATCGAAGCGGAGCAGCCCGCTGGCATTATCAACCAGTTTGGTGGCCAGACCCCGCTCAAGCTGGCCCTGCCGCTGCAAAAGGCGCTGCCCATCTGCGACTCGCCGCAGACCCAAATCTGGGGCACCTCGCCCGACTCGATTGACACCGCCGAAGACCGGGAGCGATTCGAGAAAATCTTGCGGGAGCTAGAGATTCGCCAGCCCGCCAACGGCATCGCCCGCAGCACCGCCGAAGCGCTGGAGGTGGCCAAGAAAATTGGCTATCCCGTGGTGGTGCGCCCCAGCTACGTGCTGGGCGGTCGGGCGATGGAAATTGTATATTCCGACAAAGACCTGGAGCGCTACATGACCTACGCGGTGCAGGTCGAGCCAGATCACCCCATCCTGGTGGATCAGTATTTGGAAAACGCGATCGAGGTGGATGTGGATGCGATCGCCGATGCTACTGGCCACGTCGTCATCGGCGGCATCATGGAACACATTGAGCAAGCGGGCATTCACTCTGGCGACTCTGCCTGCTCGATTCCCACCGTCACCCTTGGCCCCGACACGCTGGAAACCATCCGCACCTGGACGACGAAACTCGCCAAAGCGCTGAACGTCGTCGGTCTGATGAACGTACAGTACGCCATCCAAGGCACGGTCGAGGGCGATGTGGTCTACATTTTGGAAGCCAACCCCCGCGCCTCGCGCACCGTTCCTTTTGTGTCTAAGGCGATCGGCAAGCCCCTGGCCAAGCTGGCATCCCTGGTCATGTCGGGCAAGACCCTGGCGGAGCTAAACTTCACGCAGGAAATCATTCCCCAGCACATTGCGGTGAAAGAGGCCGTGCTGCCCTTTTCCAAGTTTCCCGGCACGGATATTATTCTTGGCCCCGAAATGCGCTCCACGGGCGAAGTGATGGGCATTGACACCGACTTTGGCAAAGCCTTTGCCAAGGCAGAGCTAGCGGCTTCGCAGGTGTTGCCGCTGGGGGGCACGGTCTTCGTTTCGATGAACGACCGCGACAAGCAGGCTGCTGTGCCTGTGGTGAAGGATTTGCAGGCCTTGGGGCTGCACGTTGTGGCGACGGAGGGGACTCGCCGCGTCCTCAAAGAAAATGGACTGGATGTGGATCTGGTGCTGAAGGTGCATGAGGGTCGTCCTAACGTGATGGATTCCATCAAAAACCAGCAGATTCAGCTTGTGGTCAACACGCCCTTGGGCGAGACGGCTCAGGTGGACGATCGCGCAATTCGCCGCACTGCCCTGTCTTATAAAATTCCTGTTGTCACCACGATCGCCGGAGCCAAGGCCAGCACGGCTGCGATTCGCTCTCTCCAGTCCGAGCCGCTGGAGGTCAAGGCGCTGCAAGACTACATGAGCTAGCTGCCACGTCGAAACCGTTGTGCTAGCAAGCTACTCCACAAGCTGCTCTAACTGAAAGAGGTCTTGAATCGGGATTCCAATTCAAGACCTCTCGTTTTTATATCTGTCTATGTCCTGCGCTTCTGGAGAAGCTGCCCAGACGCTTGCAATTTCCTGGAACACAGGAGAACCGAGTGAGCCATCTACAAACTCGCATTACAATTTGCATGAATTTGTAAAAGTAGTGTGAACTCTGGCAGAAACGGCTTTTCTAGAGGGCGATGAGACTTGTATGATTCAAGCTCAGCGTAGATATTAAAGTGAAATTAAATCCAACACTACTGCGGAGCGCCGTCCCTTAGCCTCAGTTCTCTACTTTTCGACCGTCTCTTGGTGAAGAGTTGCCGCCTGGTCTTCTTCGGGAAAATAGGTATCTACGTCCCACGGATCGTCTGCCACGATGTCTTGACGAATCCACAGTTTCAGGCGATGCCAGAGGCTTGGCTTTCGACCTGCTTCTTGATTTGGAAAGAGGGTGTTGCTAGGGGTGTTTGAGTTCATGGTTAAACGTGAGAGTGTCTGAACTTAGAGCGGGACTTCTCGAAACTGTCTTAGAAAGTTCAGCTTAGAGAGTTCAAAGAGCGGTCATCGAATCTTCTGAGTCTTAAGTTTTGAGTCTCAAATGTTGGATGCTCGACCAGCGCACCGTGCGAGAACTCGCCCTTCAGAGGATCTGTGAGCGCCTTAGCGAGATAAACCTATCTGCGGCGGATGGAATGCGCCTTCAGCTTCTCGCAAGCTTAGCCAGCCAAACCAGGGACTAAACCGCTGATCTGACTGCACCCATACGTTAGACCTCTTTAGATTTATTCTATCTTTGCTAGGTTTGACCGGACAAAACCAGTCTGTCCAAGCAAAACTGTCGAAATGCAGCCTGTAGACGCAGCGTCTAGCCAGTTTCGATGCGTTTCAAAAACAGCGCCTAGCAATGACCACTGAAAAGAATCAGTGGCGAGGTGCTGATGCTGTCGTGCAAAGTGCCTAAGCAACCGCACGACCTGTGAATGAGTGACCCAGACAACATAGCGAAATCAGCCTGCTGTTGAACGGTCACCAAGCTAGACAAGCTTGGCGGGCGATCGCCAGCGGCTTCAGTCATCATAACCAAGACCAGTAGCGACACTGAGGGAAGGCGTAGTGATCGAAACTTTTAGTATTAAGCAGAGTTTATTTTGGGATGTCAAGCAAGACCCGTACTTCTACGGTTGAGATCCGTTGTCTTCATCCGTTCTTCATCCTAAGCCTGCCACATCAGCCCTTCTGCTGCATGGCTTTCAGAAGCAACACCGGTTTTCCATAAAAAACATTAAGAAAATCTTACTTCGGTCATGAAACCTACAAAAAACAAGTACGGCCGCCTTCCGATGGCGACCGTACTCGAAGTTGAAGGCTTAGAGGTTAAAGACCTACAAGTTAAAGACCCATAAAGTCAACCTATAAAGCTACGCCATACTGTTTTCGATCGCCCAGCGAGCCAGTTCAGTGCGGTTGTGTAGTCCCGTTTTGCCCAGCATGTTGCTGACGTGGCTTTCAATCGTTCTCTGGCTCACGTTCAGCTTCTCGGCAATTTCTCGGTTTGCCATGCCCTGGGCGACAAACTGCACCACCCGCAGCTCGGTCGGCGTTAGCTCAACGTCGAAGGGCACCTGAATTTTGGGGGCGCTGTCCAGCCCCTTGTCCTGCCGCTGAATCAATCGAGAGGCTTGCTTGAGAGAAGACTCTACCTGGGCAACCAGTTCTTCTGGCTCGAAGGGCTTCACCATGTACACGTCAGCGCCAGTGTTCAAGCCCTTGATTTTGTCCTGGCTCTGCCCTTTCGCAGAGAGAAACAGCACTGGAATCCAGCTCGTGCGTGGATCTTTTCTGACTTGCTCCACCAGCGAGTAGCCATCCATCTGCGGCATCATTACATCGCAGATGATCATGTCTGGTGTCTCTTTTTGCAGCACTTCTAGCGCTTCTTGACCGTTCTCTGAGGTGATGACCTCATACCCCCGAAACTCTAGGTAGTCCTTTACGAGCAGAATGAGGTTTGGGTCGTCGTCAATTAATAAAAGTCGCTTGTGCTCTCCCACACTGGCTTCCTTTGTCATGCTACATCACTCGCCATGCCTGAGTTGAGATGAATCGTGCTAATAAATGATACCCAGTAGATCCACAGAGCGCACAACTTAGCCCAAGAACCTGAAGAAATTTTGTATTGCCTGATTTGCGTTGCCTGATTTGCCTGGCCTGACTTTGTGCCGAAGTCAAGGCTTCGTGAAGACATTCCGCCCTTCAGTAGACCTGTCTACATCATACTGAGCGCAAGCGGGAAATCCGCATAGTTAAGCAATGTTGAAATTAATAGATTAATCTTTGCTTTCTGACTGTAGCGCGTCCAGATTCAACCTGCCATGTGTTTTCAATTCATCGGATGGCGCAGGTAGCGGGTGAACTAGGAAGGCGTAGTCCTGGACGATTTGATTGCCAAGCAGGTGCTTCTGGATGATTTCTTCAATCACGGTCGGGGTGGCGCTGTGATACCATACCCCGTCGGGATAGACCACCAAAATGGGGCCTTGCTGACAAACCCGCAGGCAGTTGGCTTTGGTGCGAAAAACGCAGGTGGGGCGATCGCCCGTGGGTTGGTCTAGTCCCAATTCCTTTAGTCGCTTTTTCAAATAATCCCACGCCACCAGGCTGTCGCCCTTGTCGCAGCACTTGGGCACGGTCTGATCAGCGCAGATAAAAACGTGGCGCTCGATTTGCGGCAGATGGAGCGCGGCGACACAGGTAGAGAGGGGGGTAGTCATGGGAGGGAAGGTTAGGGGGATAGAGGGACGAGGGGGGAGAGAGGGAAAAAATGAAGAACGAAGAACGAAAAACGAAGAAAGAAGAACGAAAAACGGAACCTCTTCGTTCTTCTCTCTTCATTCTTCGCTCCAACACTCCTTAAGCCAGGGTACACAACACTAGCACCAACGCCTCTGTCCATTCCACGACCGCGCCGTAGGTGTCGCCCGTATGTCCTCCCAGGCGGCGATGAAACCAGGCGGGAAGCAGGAGGGCGATCGCCCCAGCACCCAGCCCTAAAATCAGGCTCCAGCGCCACGGGTCAGGATTTGCCAGGGCGGGGTAGAGGCTGAGGCTGAGCAGCAGCAGCAGGCTGGGTAGGGTGTGGGCAGGACTGGGCAGGGCGGCTTTGTGAAAGGCTCCTTTGCCGGTGGGCTTGAGATAGGGATAGCAGGCGATCGCCACTTGCTGACCCCAGCGCCCCCAGCCCGCCGCCAGTGCGAGCAACAGCGGGCGCGGCAGGGCGGGGTCTACCAGATCGGTCAGGGCAGCGGTTTTGAGCAGAAGAAGGGCGATCGCCGCCATCACACCAAACGCGCCGGCACGGCTATCGGCCATCACCGCCAGGCGACGCTGCGGGTCGAGGACGGCCAGCCCATCAGCGGTGTCCATTGCACCGTCTAAATGCAGCCCGCCCGTCACCCCCACCCATAGCCCAACTACCACCACGCTGCGGGTTAGCACGGGCATTCCCAACTGATGCAAACTGGCATCCACTAGCCCCAGCAGCGCCCCAATCAGCAGACCAACCACGGGAGCCATGCGGGCGACTTGCGGAAAAGCCGGATGCATCCAGTCGGGCACGGGCAGGCAGGTATAGAAGGCGATCGCCCCTGCCAGCGTTTGCGCCAGGTTCACAATCGCTGCGCTTAGCGTAGAACCCCACTGACTCAAGCCATTTGCCTCCTTCGCTCAGCCTGTAGACAGGACAATCAGTACCCGTGGCTAGCACATTTGATCTAGATCCGCATCAGCCATGACGCTGACTCACATTGCTCAAGCCGCGCCATACTTTAGGCAAGTTCCAATTAACCACAATAAAACCTACATGAAACCTATAGGACTTACGCACTTGCGATGAATTTCCCAGGTTTTGGACGACTTCTCGTGGGCGCAGCCCGCGAGAAATCGTTCAAATGCGTCAGTCCTAACCTACATAAAATTTGGCGAGGTCAGGAGCAAACAAGGGTCAAGGCTTGAGGACTGTCAAAATTGACACCCAAAATGACGCTAAAAATGGTTCAAGCTGGCTGTGAGTGCCCATCCCAAGATTCCCCCTCCCATCAGGCAAGGAATCTTGAGATATGATCTACTCAGGCTCAGTCAGGTTAGCTGAAATATTGCCAGATTTACCGTCTCGCTGGCTATGGCTCCTGGCTATGGCGGGTTCTCTCACTCTGGGCGACTGTTCTCAGGGTTTTACGGTTTTCTCTGTCTCTGGTCTAGGCTGCATGGACGCAGCCACCTCGCTGTTCCAGTTCCTTTAGCTCACTCCAGATTCGGATTCTGGTGCGATCGCAGGTTTTCTTGTTATGAGTCACGATTCACCATCCAGTAACCCCCGACTTCCTGCCCCTTGCCTTGTGGACACAGGCATCCTGGTCAACAAGCAAGACATGCAGCGGCTCCTGGCAGATCTCCACCAAGTCCGCTACTGCTACATCCAGGACGGAATCCCCGGCAGCGAGTGCGAAGGTTACGTGATGGAAGTTTTTTCCGATCCCCAGTGTTCTAGCCTGGTGGCAAACCACACGCTCTATCTCAACGTCCAGAGCTTCGATTACTTGCAGATGTCTCAGTTGCCAGAGGGCGAAGCCTGCTTTGATCTGGTGCAAGACAATCGCCTACTGCGGCTGGTGCCCCTGTCGAACCCGCTGGATGACCAAAACTGTCGCAGGCTAAACGCAGCAGCCCTAGAAGCAGTGGTCACGGAAGTCCTGTCTGCGGGGTGGGATGTCCGGATTGACGACGAAGAAAATTTTTCAATGTAGCGGACGCTAGAGCAGCTCTTGGGCAGTCATTTTTCGTATACGTGTCAGGCGCGGTGCTGCGTCACAAAGGCGCGGGCAGGCGTGTTTCATACGCCCCACGGTGTGGTTGAAACGCCGCGATTTATGCCCGTGGGCACGCTGGCCAACGTGAAAACCGTCACGCCTGCCCAACTGAGGGGCACGGGCGCACAGATGGTGCTGGCAAACACCTATCACCTGCACTTGCAGCCGGGGGAGGATCTGGTGGCCGAGGCAGGCGGGCTGCATCGGTTTATGGGCTGGGATGGGCCAATGCTGACGGATTCGGGCGGGTTTCAGGTCTTCAGCCTGAGCGAGATGCGCCAAATTTCCGATGAAGGCGTGACCTTTCGATCGCCCCGCGATGGCAAGATTATCCAGATTACGCCAGAGCGCTCGATTCAAATTCAGAACGCGCTGGGGGCCGACGTGATTATGGCCTTTGATGAGTGCCCGCCCCACCCGGCGACCTGGGACGAAGTGAAGCGGGCAACCGATCGCACGATGCGCTGGCTGGAACGGTGCTTTGTGGCCCACACCCGGACGGATCAGGCGCTGTTCCCGATTGTGCAGGGCGGTGTGTATCCTGATTTGCGGCAGGAAGCGGCCGAGGCGATCGCCCAGTATGAGGCCTTCGGCTATGCCATCGGCGGTGTCAGCGTCGGGGAGCCACCGGAACTGATCGAGAAAATTGTGCAGGTGACGGCTCCGCTGCTGCCAGAAGACAAACCGCGCTACCTGATGGGCGTGGGCACGCACAAAGAAATGGTGCGGGCGATCGCCGCTGGGGTGGATTTGTTTGACTGCGTGATTCCGACCCGACTGGCGCGACACGGTGCGGCGCTGGTGCAGGGCGATCGCTGGAATTTGAAAAACAACCGCTTTCGCCGCGATTTCACGCCGCTAGACGACACTTGCCCCTGCTACACCTGCCAAAATTTCACCCGCGCCTATATCAGTCATCTGCTGCACGCCCGCGAAATTCTGGCGTTTACGCTTATCTCCATTCACAACATCACGGAACTGGTGCGCTTTACCCAGCGGATTCGAGAGGCGATTTTGGGCGATCGCTTTGCTGTGGAATTTGCCGAGTGGCTGGGGCACGGTTGAGTTTGGATTGGGGATTGGGGATTGGGGGTTCAAGCCCTGTTATTCTGAGCGCGATCGCCGGATGCGGTCAATTTCTCGCTGCAACTCTGCCCTTTAGTTTGGACTAACTGGCATCACAATAATGCTCAACAGGATGCCATAAAGAATCTGCTCAACCGTTCATAACAGTTGAACTTAAGGAATTGGATACAATCCTGCTCGCAGTTAAGCTGCTGTTGCAACCGGACTGTTCAGGGATTGTTCGGATGTCTTGCGTTTCGAGGCTCGTTTTTTGACCATCGGATAGCAGGGACGAGGAGTTGGCTTGTGCCCCTTGCCTCGTCCTGGCGATTTACCACGAGGTTTAGGCGCAGGAGCAGGGGTGCCAATCGCTGCCAAAATGCCTGCAAACGCTTGTGCGACCCGACCCGGAGTCAACGTTTCTTGCGGTGCCTGCCAGGGCAAGGGGTGGTCAGTACAGTCCTTTCGCGCTAACCACAACTGCCAACTGAGCAACGGCATCAGGCTGCTCCACTGTTCGGTTGCCGATACAGAACTGAACTGGGGATGTGTCCAATATAGCCTCTGCTTGGCAAAGCGATACCAGTGTTCAATGGCAAAGCGACGGAGGTAGTGCAACCACAGGGTTTCTAACGGAGGCATCTGCTCACCCAGCCAAACTAACCACAAAGGAGCCAAGCGTCGCGTGCTGCTCTGTGTCTCCAGCACCTCCACGCGCAACACTTCCATTGCCCGTTTAGGGGATTTGCGGAAATGGTATGCACTCCAACGACTGACCCGCACTCGTCCCCAGTTGGGATCATCGACTTCAACGGTTTCGACCGGGACACTCCAAGTGTCAGGGTCATTGAGTTTCATCTTATGTCCATGCTTGGCAGGTGCGCCTCGCCCTCGATACGCTGGGGGCGCGCCATAGACACATCGATTGGATGTAACCCGCAGCAGCAAGTCTGCCTCAATCCCTGCCGTTTGGTTGACAAAACTGGCATTGCCGTACCCTCGGTCGTAGATCGCCAACGGACGCACCGCTAACTGCCGAGTCACTTGTTTGAGTTGGAATGCCGCTTTACTGGCGGGTGTTTCAAAGCTGGTGATGCGCTCATGCCGCAATGGTAATGCCCAACTGCCCCTGTCTTCAGCAATCCAGGCTAAGGTACTGTAGTTTTGTCCGGCTATCGGGGCATGTCCTGTTCTGCCTGATAAGGTGCGGTCTTTCAAACGCCTGGCAGCAGGACGGTTCCACCGACTCGCATCACCTGCCAACAACGGTTGCTGCTGAGTCGGTATCTGCTGCACCAACAGCTTCAGCACCTTTGAGCGGGGTAGGCGGCTATCGCGCAACGCTTCATAGGGGCTCGACCACTGGCGACGAAAGACAGGACTCTGCGATAGCCTCACAAACGACACGATGCACGCACTCACTAACACGGCATCCATCAGATCAAACAGGGCATCTCTGGCGTTTCCCAAGCTGGCATACAACGTTTGGCGAAATTGCTGAAGTTCGTTGAAAATCATGGGGTCAATGTTGGTTGTACTTCATTGACCTTACGGCAGTCGGTGCTTCTCATTGACTGCCTTCCTCTTCACCATTAGTCCAAACTAAAGTCTGCCACTTCGCGCCGCAGCCGCTCCACATCGGCCTCGCCCGTGGACGACGATTCACTACTGGGGGATGGCGGCTCTGCGTCCACTGTCGGCTCTCCAGCGCGGCGATAGTTGCCTGCGCGAATCTGCCGCAGTTCTTCCGATTCCGACCATTCTTTCAGAAAATGCACCCGCTCCACGGTGAACGGATGCGTCTGAAAAAATCCCTGCGATAGGTTGTTATACAGCAGAAACTTGTAGACCTGGTTGATGCCGTCTTGATCTAGATTCTGGTAGCGCTCTGACTGGCGCGAGAATTCTTCCAGGCTCAGCTCGTGGGCATAGCGGCTGCTGCCGCCTGCCAGCTTCATCATGTTTTGCAGCACGGGCTTTACGTCGTCCATTACCAGCAGCGCCGCCCGGTCGGCCGACAGTTCCGCCTTCCGCAGCCATTCATAAAAGGCCAGGATTAGCCCCGTACTGACGAGGCTGCTCAGCCCAAAGGTCATCTCTGCCAATCCCGATGCAGCGGTGATGACCCAGCTTGCCATCTGCGTCAGCGTCGTGTGTCCACATTTTAGATGTCCCAGTTCGTGAGCTAGGACGGCTTTTATCTCGGCCTCGTCGCTCAGGTCAAGCAGGGCCGTGCTTAGCACCACGCAGGGCCGCTCTTGCCCCAGCGCGTAGGCGTTTACCATCGGCGATTGGGAGACAAACAGCGTCGGCTCTGGCGCAATATCGAGCGATCGCAGGCATTCCCGAAACATCTGAAACAGCGTGGAATATTGCCGTGGCCCCACCTCGATGGCATTGCCCAACAAAAACACCTGCCGCGGCCGCTCATAAACGAATTCCACAAAGCGCCGTGCCACCAGGTCAAACCCCGGCACGCTGCGGAGCGTCTGCTCGGCCTGCTGATCGAGCGGGTGACGGAAGGCTTCGCTGGAGATTCCGGGATAGACGGGCATAGGGCGAGGTTGGGGAAGAAGGGGCTGATGAAGAGAGATTGTTTGCTGAACCTCCGCTACTCTAGCGGCTGGCCACTGCGTCTGGGGAAGCATGAAGCCTCTCTTAAACTTTATGGTGGCTTCCTGGCTCAAGGCCAAGTTTTTTTGTTAAAACTGGTGTTCAGTAGTCCAGCGGATTAGTATATTCGTATTAACCTCTCTGCTCCTGCCCCTTTGTGCACGTCAAGCGCGTAGAACTGTCTCACTTCAAATCCTTTGGTGGCACAACGCAGGTTCCGTTGCTGCCGGGGTTTACCGTGATTTCTGGCCCAAACGGATCGGGCAAGTCGAATATTCTGGATGCGCTGCTGTTTGCGCTGGGGTTGGCGGGTTCCAAAGGAATGCGGGCAGAGCGCCTGCCAGATTTGGTGAACCAGAGCGTGGTCAGTCGCGGCCGCAGCACGGTGGAAGCCAGCGTCACCGTTACCTTTGCGCTGGATGAAGAAGACATCGCGGCCTACCAGGGCGATGACGATCCTCTGCCCAGCGCTGATCTGGCCTTTGGTGAAGGCAATGGACAGATAGATGCCGCCCCCCAGAACGGATATCTGAATGACAATCATGGCAATCACGGCAATCACGGGAGCGGCAGTCCTAGCAACGGCAGCGGCAAAAAGCCGGATGCCAGCCAGCTCGGTGTTGCCCCGGTGATGGTTCCTTTCAACGAATGGAGCGTGACGCGCAAGCTGCGGGTGACGCAGCAGGGAACCTACACCTCGAACTATTACATCAACGGACAGCCCTGCACGCTGAACGAACTGCATGAGCAGCTTCACCGCTTTCGGATTTATCCCGAAGGCTATAACGTGGTGCTGCAAGGCGACGTCACCAGCATTATTTCCATGAATCCCCGTGAACGGCGGGAAATTATTGATGAATTGGCGGGCGTGGCGGCGTTTGACCGCAAGATTTCCCAAGCAAAGGACAAGCTGGATGCGGTGAAGGAGCGGGAAGAGAAGTTTCGCATTGTGGAGCGGGAGTTAATCGAGCAGCGCGATCGCCTCGCTCAGGATCGCCTCAAGGCAGAGAAATATAAGCGACTCAAAGCCGAGTTTCAGTCCAAAAGCCAGTGGGAAGTGGTGCTGAACTGGCAGAGTCAGCAAGACCAGGCGCAGAAGCTCCAGCAGCAGATCGAGGAGGGCGATCGCGCTCTGGCGGAAACTGCTACACAACTGACGGCGCTGGCGACCGAAATTCAGCAAATTACCGCTGATCTAGAGCGGCTGAATGCGCGGGTGAAGGCGCTGGGCGAAGACGAGCAGTTGGCGCTGCAATCCACCCTAGCGACGCACGAAGCCGAACTGCGCCAGCTCCAGCGGCAAGAGCAGGACCTCCTGACGGCGAACCGCGACACGATGGCGCAGATTGCCCAGGCGCAGCAGGCGCTTCAGGAGCAAATGCAGATGCTAGAACAGGCTTCTGCGGATCAGCAGCGCATCGAAACCCAGGAAATTGCTGCCCTCCAGGCGGCCCGCGATCGCGCTCAGCGGGCCCTGCAAGCTAGCCGGGAACAGTCCAGCGCGATCGCTGAAGCGTCGGAGGCCTGGGTGCAGGAGCAAGCCGCCCTGCGTCGCCAGATGGAGGAGTTGCTGAACCAAATTGAGCCGCAGCGCACGGAGCAGGCGCGGCTGCAAGAGCGAGTGTCGCAGCTCCGCGCCAAGATTCAGGAACAGACGGAAGCGCTGGGGGCGATCGCCCAATCGCTGGCTGAAAAGCAGTCCGAGCAATCTACCGTTGAAGCGCAGCGGGCCGAGGCTGAAACCCAGGTGCAGCGACTCGCTCAAGCGCTTACCGAAGCCGAGCAAGACCTCCGGACCCAGCAAGACACCCAGACCCGTCTGCTGAACGAGCAGCGCGACAAACAGCGCCAGCTTGACCGTCTGGAAGCCCAGACTCAGGCGATGCAGGAGGCCCAGGGCACCGGAGCCAGCCAGGTGATTTTGAGCGCAGGTATTGACGGGGTTCACGGGCTGGTGGCACAACTGGGGCGAGTCGATTCGCCCTATCAACTGGCGCTGGAAATTGCGGCGGGCGGCCGCCTGGGCAATCTGGTGGTGGAAGACGACCGGATCGCAGCGCGGTGCATCGACCTGCTGAAGCAGCGGCGGGCGGGTCGAGCCACCTTCCTGCCGATGAACAAAATCCGCGTGCCGCAGTTTACGGAAATCCCAAAGGGTAACCGACCAGACGGGTTTGTGGACTATGCGGTGAACCTGATTGACTGCGATCGCCGCTTTGAGGATGTGTTTGCCTATGTCTTTGGCAGCACGGTGGTCTTTCGCACGCTAGAACAGGCGCGACCGCACTTGGGCAAATATCGCATTGTGACGCTGGACGGCGAACTGCTGGAAACCAGCGGCGCGATGACGGGCGGCAGCGTGTCCCAGCGGCAAGGCTCTCTGAGATTTGGCACAGTGCAGCCGGGAGAATCGGCCGAAGCGGCCACATTGCGCGATCGCCTCTCGGAAATCGACACCATTCTGCGGCGCTGTGAAAGGGCGATCGCCCAGGGCACAGAAGCCGTCCGCACCCACACCCAGGCGCTCAACGAAGCCCGCCAGCAGCAGCGTGCAGTGCAACTCCAGGCAGACCAATTCCAGACCCAACTGGCAGCACTGGTGACCCAAGAAGGGCAGCTTCGCACCCAGCTTTCGCAAAACCGCCAGGAGCTTGGCCCTGCCGAAGAGCGCCTGCAAACGTTGGAACGCGACCTGCCCGCCCAGGAAGCCGAACTCCAGCGCCAGCGACAAGTCCTGGCAGACCTGGAGCAATCCCAGACTCACAGCGAGTGGCAGCAGATTCAAGCCACTATTCGTCAGCAGGAGGCAGAACTGGGCGATCGCCAGCTTGCCCTGCGATCTGCCGAACAGCGGGTTCAAGACCTGGAAATTCAGCGGCAGCGCCTCCAGGAAAAAATCGCCCAGCTAAATCAGCGGCTGCACGATCTCCGTACTCAGCAGACGACGCAGATGCAGCAGCGATCTGCGCTGGGGACTCAGCAGACCGCCCTCAGCCAGACCATCGCCCAGACTCGTGCGGCGCTGGATTCGCTGGAGGCCTCCCTCGCGTCGGAAAAACAGGAGCGCGATCGCACGGAACGCCTCTTGCGCGATCGCCAAACCGCTCAGCAACAGGCCGACTGGCAGCGCCAAAAACTCCAGGAAACCCAGCAGACCCGCCGCGAAAGCTTGGCCACGCTCCAGGCAGCGCTAGAAGCAAAGCGGGCGGAGTTACCAGACCCATTACCAGAGTTGCCCGATCCGCTGCCCGACCTGGGCGAATTGCAGCACGAACTGCGATCGCTCCAGCGCCGCATCGAAAATATGGAACCTGTCAACATGCTGGCCCTGGAAGAATACGAGCGCACCCAGGAGCGTCTGGAAGACCTCAGCCAAAAGCTCGGCACGCTGGACGAAGAGCGCAGCGAGCTGCTCCTCCGCATCGAAAACTTCACCACCCTACGTCAGCGAGCCTTCAAGGAGGCTTTCGACGCGGTGAACGTAAACTTTCAGTCCATCTTTGCCGAACTGTCCGACGGCGATGGCTATTTGCAACTCGACGACCCCAACGATCCCTTTGGCAGTGGGCTAAATCTGGTTGCTCATCCCAAGGGCAAGCCCGTCCGCCGCCTCGCCTCTATGTCTGGGGGCGAAAAATCCCTCACTGCCCTCAGCTTCATTTTTGCTCTCCAGCGCTATCGTCCCTCACCCTTCTACGCTTTCGACGAAGTGGATATGTTCCTGGATGGCGCAAACGTGGAGCGTCTTTCCCGGATGATTAAGCACCAGGCCCAGCAGGCTCAGTTCATCGTTGTCAGCCTGCGCCGCCCAATGATCGAAGCCGCCCAGCGCACCATCGGCGTAACCCAGGCGCGGGGAGCCTATACGCAGGTGCTGGGCATCGACTTGCAGCAGAACGTTTCGGGGTGAGGGAGGAGGGGAGGAGGGAAGAACGAAGAACGAAGAACGAAGAGAGAAGAATGAAGAGAGAAGGGCGAAGGGCGAAGAGGTTCCGTTTTTCGTTTTTCACTTTTCGTTTTTTCCGTCTCTTGCCCCATTACCCCCAAGGGCGGCTTTCCGAACTCAAGACAGACTTACCAAACGTTCGAGTTTGGTTAAGATTGGCTTAGTATTGATATCTGACCGTATCTACTGTATTCATATTTCAATCGAACTATTTCAACCAGTTCGAGGTTAGGACTCGACAATGACATCTGAACAAATCCGCCAACGCTCAGACCTCCTTGGAACGCAAATCATCACCCGCGACACCGGCAAGCGCCTGGGTGTCGTGAGCCAGCTTTGGGTGGATGTCGATCGCCGCGAGGTGGTTGCCATCGGTTTGCGGGAAAGCATCCTATCGGGCGTGGTGTCTGGCACGCAGCAGATGATGTATCTTGCGAACATTCGCCAGATCGGCGACGTGATTTTAGTCGATGACGACTCTGCGGTAGAGGATGAAGTTGACACAGAAGCATATAGCAGCCTGATCAACAGCGAAGTGATCACTGAGACGGGAGAACTGCTGGGCAAGGTGCGGGGCTTCCGGTTCAACGTCGAAAATGGTCAGCTTGAGTCTATTGTGATCGCCTCGATTGGGTTTCCCTTTATTCCCGATCAGGTGGTTAGCACCTACGAACTGTCGATCGAAGAGGTGGTGAGCAGCGGCCCCGATCGCCTGATTGTGTTTGAGGGCGCGGAGCAAAAGATGTCGCAGCTTAGCGTGGGCTTTTTGGAGCGCATCGGCATTGGTCGTCCGCCGTGGGAGCGCGACGAAGAAGACTACATTATGCCGGTGTCTACGTCTAACCAGTTGCCGACGGGTGTGCGTACCCCTGCGCCTCAGCCGATGCGTGCGCCTGCCCGCGAATCGACCTGGGATGACGATACGTGGGAAGAACCCCGCCGCCCGATCCAGGAGCCGCTGCGTCAGCGCCAGCCAGAGCCGCTCTACCGCGATGAGCCGGAAGATAACTGGAACGATCCGCCCCGTCGCCAACAGTATGCAGAGGCTTATGAAGATGCCGATGCCTATGAACCTCCGATGAAAGAAGAACTGGACGACGTGTGGGAGGATGACGACAACCCCCAGCCCTATCGCGCACCGCAGTTGAATATTCCCGAACGGCAAAAGGTCGTGGAATACGAGGAAGATGCGGATTATTAAGGTAAGTCACTCAGGGTGAGTCGCCATAGCAGGGTTCAGTGGCTTAGGATTTGTTCCACGACGCTTATATTCGAGGATTGAGCCTGATTGCCTGGCACATGTCCCGAAAGCCCAGAAACTGTGTTGTCTTGGAATCGAAACCCATAACCCCTAAATTGGAGCCGGAGGGCTTGGTTAAGGGGGGGCTTTTGGGTCACCGTCCCCTTAGGAGAAATCAAGGGCTTCCAGAGATGTGTCAGGCAATCAGGGATTAAGCTTCAAATTCAAAAGTTATTCCGTTTGAAACTCTTGGGTCGGGCTGCTGTGGACGTTGGGGTAAATGGTGATGGCTCCATAGCTACTGTTCTGCTTGGTTCAGTGCGCCTGAGGGTTTGAGATTCTCCTGCATGACCTTGTGCTGATGAATCGGAATTCTTATGTGAAATTCTGTACCCGTATCAGGCTGCGAGATGCATTGCAGCGTGCCATGATGACGTTCGCAGACAATTTGCTGACTAATTGAGAGTCCTAGCCCTGTACCTTTTCCGATAGGCTTGGTGGTGAAAAAGGGATCGAATAGTTTGGGTTGTAGTTTTTCAGGAACCCCAGGGCCGTTGTCGGCGATGCAAATGCAAACGTACTGGGGGCGATCGCCCTTAAGGGGATGGTGTTCGTGCAGTTGATCGCATTGATCGCACGGTCTGGGATCGCACAGTTTGGTTCGGATGGTAATGGTGGGTTGGCGCAGACTATCGACGTCACTACTCATTCCTTCTTGAATTGCCTTTTCTCTTGCTCCAATCTGCTCCTCTAGGGCATCAATGGCATTGCTGAGCAAATTCATAAATACTTGATTGAGCTGGCTAGGATAGCACTCAACTAGCGGCAACTGTCCGTACTCTTTAATCAACTGAATATTGTTCGCAGGGTTAGAAACCGACTTGGGTTTCAAGCGATATTGCAGAATGAGGAGTGTGCTTTCTAGTCCTTCGTGTAAGTCCACTACTTTCATCTCCGCTTCATCCAGCCGTGAGAAATTCCGAAGGGATAACACAATACTGCGAATTCGCTCAGCCCCAACTTGCATAGAAGCTAAAATTCGAGGGAAGTCTTCTATCAGAAAATTCAGATCAATCTCTTCAGCGCGATCGCCCACTGCGTTAACAGGTTCTGGATAATGCTTTTGGTAAAGTTTAACTAACTCCATGAGGTCGTGGGCATAGCGGCGAGCGTAGCTTATATTGCCGTGAATGAAGTTAACAGGATTATTAATTTCATGGGCAACCCCAGCTACAAGCTGCCCCAAGCTTGACATTTTTTCACTTTGAATCAACTGGGTTTGTGCTTTTTTGAGATGATCTAATGCAGCCGCAGTTTCCACAGATTGCTGTTGAGCTTGAGCCAGTAGTTCTGCCTGCTTTAGCGCGACACTAAGCTGGGCTGCAATCTGCCTAGCAAATTCAATTTCTTCCGCTTCCCAGAAGCGCGGTTCAGCACATTGATGAACACACAATAAGCCCCACAGATAACTTCCTTGCAAAAGCGGTAAAACCAAATTAGCACGGATTTGAAAGCGTGACAGTACGTCAATATGACACGCTTGAAGACCTGCTGAATAAATATCAGCAACTGCCTGAAATTGTCCCTGATGGTAAGCATCAGAGTAGCGATCGCCAAAACAGTGATCCTGAACCTTTTCCGCTAAGACTGATGCATAGCCCTGCCCAACACTCTCTGATACAAACTCTCCATCATTCCAGTTAGAATCAGGCGCAAATCGAAAAATTGCAACTCGATCAGCCCCAAGCAACTGTCTAGATTCAGTTGCAGCCGTTCTAAAAATAGTTGCCAAATCCATTGGCTCTCGAATTCGAGAAACCACCTTAAATAAGGCTTTCTGCTGCTCTGACTGAAAGCGTACTTTGTCCAGTAAACTGGCTTGCTGAAGTGCGACACCAAGATGTGTAGAAACCTGCTTGGCAAACTCGATTTCGTCAGATGTCCAGGTGCGAGAACCTGAGCATTGATGAACGCAAAGTAGACCCCAAAGTGTTTCTTCTTTTATTATTGGTACAACCAAATTGGCGCAAATTTGAAAGTGACTTAAAATCTCAATATGACACTCTTTCAGACCTGCAGATCGAACATCACTAACGGCTTGTATTCGTCCTTTGTGATAATCAATTGCGTATCGCTCACCAAAGCAGTGATCGTGAACCTTTTCTAATAAGACTGATTTAAACTCAGGGGCAACATCTTCTGCTAAAAACTCGCCATCATTCCAACCAGAATTAGGTTCAAAGCAAAAAAGAGCGACACGATCTGCACTTAGAAGGCGGCGAACCTCAATTGCGGCCGTCTTAAAAATTGTGTTTAGATCTAAGGATTCGCGAATTTTTGTAATTACTCGAAACAGTGCTTTCTGTTGTTCCGCCTTAGAAATATCTGCCCAATTCAATAGATTTTGCCGGAGTTGCTCAAAAGCAGCATCGCTACTACAGTAGGCTCGCAGTTGTTCTAGTTGTTGTTGGTTCATAGAATAGCGTGTTTGAGAAAAAATTGCCGGTTTGCATACCCTACCTCTAGAAGCCCCTGATTGCTTATTGAAACTGCCTCAAATGGTCTTTTCTATGAGTTTATCAGCCGCAGATTAGATCTATGAGTCAGGGCTTTTGAGTCAGCGCTTTTAGGACTCATGCAAGATAAACAGGGGCAATAAGCATAGAAACCAATACAAGCTGATGAGGAGATTTCGAGAAGGTAGCTGTGCTGGTTGCCTGACACAAGTCCCGAAAGCCCAGAAAATTCGTTGTCTTGGGATCGAAGCCCATAGCTCCTGAGTTGGAGCCGGAGGGCTTGGTCAGAGGAGCTTTTGGGCCAGCGTCCCCTACGAGAAATCAGGGGTTTCCAGAGATGTGTCAGGCAGTCAGGGTAGCTGTGAGTCTAACGGAATCGACTTTACAGAATAGAACAGTGCATTAGAGGAACCAACAGAGAAACAATTGTTAGGAACTATAGCTGATCGATAAGATATTAGTCATTATTCAACATTTCATCACCCTCCACGTCATCATCTGTTACAGCAAGTAGACGGACACTAGATTCACTGCCGGATAGGCAAGACTAGGCGTAGGCTCAGTCGATAGACCTTTAGGTTAACCAGGACTCAGGGTTCGCTATCTCATGGGAGTCCTGGCAACGCTTTGCAGTATTCTCCATAGAGGCTTGTCAGGTTTCATGCTGTGTTTGGCTGAACACGGCTTATTATTTCTTCAGGTTTCCCAACAATGATTGCAGAATTAACATAAAAGTTTAAGCGGTTTAGAGGTTGACTCTACGATTTTATGCTGAACTTTTCTTTACAAAACTTATCTTTAAGTCAACCATTTTAATATGCATCCAAGAAATAGTTTTATGTTAGGCATGTTAAGTACTTGGCAATCGCTTTCAGCACGCAGGCTCGTGGCTAGTCTTGCGGTTACCAAATCGCTGGGGATTTCTCAGCAGAGCAAACGCATACTAACGCGAACTTAACGAAGACAGGACTTACGCAGTTGGACAATTTCTCGCGGGCGCAGCCCGCGAGAAATTGTCCAAAACCCAAAGAGCTTATCGCAAGTGCGTAAGTCCTGGAAGAAATGAGGGGTTAAACGGTTAGCGCCTGCAAATCGCCTCTAATTTTTTGCAATAAGATGTCCTAAAGTCGCCCTTATCGCGAAAGTCTTGGCGTATACGTTTGTCTTGGATTTCTCAGAGTTCGGCTAGTCTACATCTATATCTGCACCATCTGCATCCCAGTTCTTGAGACGCTGTTTCTCAACTCGCCGTGAGGGCTGGCGATACTTCTTGCGCTCTAGCTTTGGCTCGATTTCGGTCTGGCCGTCTTGGCGACTTTTTTGTTTGGTGGTGGCTTCGGTATGGCGGGTGCGTTCCTGGGCCTCTTGACGGGCGATCGCCTCTTCTAGAAAAATCCGATAGTGTTCATAGCGCTCCCAGTCGCCCCGAACGGCGCAGTCTGGCTCTTCCCGATGCAGGCAGTTGCTAAACTGGCAGGCGGCTTGCGCCATTCGCTGGCGGGCTTCTGGGAAGTAGTGGGCCAGCTCCCCCGGAGTGCAGTCTAGATCGGGCTGATTGAACCCAGGACTATCGGCCAGCAGCCCGCCCGCTGGCAACTCAAACAGTTCGACGTGGCGCGTGGTGTGGCGGCCCCGCTGGAGTTTGCCGGAGACTTCCCCCACACGCAGATTGACCGCTGGAATCAGCGCGTTTAGCAGGCTGGATTTGCCGACGCCAGATGGGCCAGAGACGACGGTGATTTGTTTTGCCAGGTCAGGGGCAAGTTTGTCTAGCCCAATATTTTCGCGCACGCTAATCATCAGCGGCAAATAGCCCCACTGTCGCAGGCGATCGCCCCACGCCACCAGTTCTACCTCCGTCAGCAGGTCGCATTTATTCAAACACAGGCACACCGATAGCCCTGTGGATTCGGCCTTGACCAAAAAATGGCTGAGTTGGAAGGGATCGAGTGCGGGTTCTGCCAGGGCAAACACCAGCAAAATCTGATCGGCATTGGCAATGGGCGGACGATCCAGTTCGGAGCGACGAGGAAACACTTGGGCGATCGCCCCTCGCTGCCCGGCCCAATCGGGTTCTTCAACTTCGACGCGATCGCCCACCCAAACCTGCTGCCCGATTTTTCGCAGGCGCGATCGCCGGGTACATAGCAGCATATCCCCGGTGTTTGGCGGATAGCAGCCTGGGTCTAGCCGCACAAAGTAGTAATTAGCCTGCACCGCCAGCACTGTACCCGTGATCCGTTGCGACCCCACCTGCTGAACCGTGGCCTCAACGAGCGACTGGGGCTGGCAATCTGCACCCATAACTCTGCACCTATAACTAGGGACGGCGAATACTAAGGGCAAAATAAGCGCCGTCTCCGCTTTGTCGCTCCTGCACTTGCTCGATCGGGTATCCTTCCATTCGCAAGCTATCGGGCACCTGCTCCATCGGCTCTCCTGGATCAAGCCACACTTCTAGGAGCGACCCAGCAGGCATTTTTTCTAGACGCAGCTTGGTTCGCACAAAATTTAGCGGACAGGGCGTGCCGCGCAGGTCAAGCTGGATATCTGGGACTGGGGAAGATTCCGTCATGCATCCTGCTCAAGACTTGTGAAACAGATTGTCCAGGAAGCCCATGCCGCCCTTGCCGATGCGATCGCCCCGCAGCTTGGCAAGCTCCTCCAGCAGCTTCCGTTCCTCTGCCGAAACGCGAGTGGGAATATCAACCTGAACCGTAATCAGATGATCGCCCCGGCTAGTGGGGTTTCCCAAACGAGGCACGCCGCGATTCTCAAGCGTAATCACCGTTCCGGGCTGGGTTCCGGGCGGAACAATGGTTTCCACGGGCCCATCGACCGTATTTACCTCTAACTTCGAGCCAAGAATCGCTTGCAGGTAGCTAATCTTCAGGTTCGACAAAATGTTAATGCCGTCCCGCTGGAATTCCGCGTCGTCGTTGACAAACAGAAAAACGTAAAGATCGCCCGGTGGGCCACCCCGCATTCCTGCATCTCCCTCAGAAGAAATGCGGAGCCGCGTCCCATTGTCCACGCCAGCGGGAATCGTAATTTTGAGCTTTTTGGCTTCCTGTTTCTGTCCGCTGCCGCCACACACGTCGCACTTTTCTTCGATCATCTGCCCACTGCCGTTGCAGGTGGGGCAGGTAGACACCTGAGTAAAGCTGCCAAAGGGAGTTCGGGTGGCCCGCCGCACCTGCCCTGCGCCGCCGCAGGTTGTGCAGGTTTTGGGGCGTGTCCCCGGCTTTGCGCCCGATCCGCTACAGTTGGTGCAGGTTTCTAGGTGACTGATGCGAATTTCCTTTTCGCCGCCAAAGATGGCCTCACGAAAGTCTAGCTTCAGGTCAAGGCGCAGGTCTTCGCCACGGGTGGGTCCACTGCGACGACGGGCCTGCTGACCTGGAGCCGCACCCGCAAAGTTTCCAAAGAAGCTCTCGAATAGATCTGCAAAGCCGCCTAAATCGGTAAAGTCTTGATAGCCTGCGCCAGCCGCAGAGCCAACGCCTGCCTCACCAAAGCGATCGTAGCGGGCGCGAGTTTCTGGCTCTGAAAGCACTTCGTAGGCGCGGTTAATTTCTTTGAAACGTTCTTCAGCGCCTTCCTCTTTGTTGACATCGGGGTGATACTTGCGGGCAAGCCGTCGATAGGCTTGCTTTAGCTCCTCTTTGTCGGCATCGCGAGAGACACCCAGAATGTCGTAGTAGTCACGGGCCATAGAACGCTGCTGGGGGTTGAGTAATTTGGCGTGAATAGAGTCGGGGAAACCAGGTCAGCGCCGTACAAACAGGCGATTCGGCCACCCAATTCCCCACATCCTACATCGTAACGAATTGTTTGCGATCGCACCCTGTCATTGAAGTGGGCATTACCGAACCAATCCCCCCATGTAGCAGCGGCTAGCCTTTGAAGCCTCTGCCAACCCGGAGAAATTGGCAAACCAGAGACTTTCGGGAGTCAACGCCCCTGAGACGTGCAGCGCAACCAATGCCCCTCAAGCGGGAATACGCGATTCGCTGTCCTAATCCACGGCCTCGTAGTCAGCCGTCACGGTTTCGTCTGTCTCGAAGCTGAAGTCGTCTCCGTTGACTGCTTCTGTAAGTTCCGGTTCTCCACTGCCGTTGGGCCAGGCAACCGTGGGATCGTCATAGCCGTCTGGGTCACTGCCATAGCCTGCATAGTTGCCGTTCGCATCTGATCCATGATGCATAGCTTGTTGATACATCGCCGAACCAATTGCAAACAGGGCATGTTGGAGCGCATCCAAGCGAGCCTTCATGGTGTCTACATCCAGCGTCCGATCGGCGACCGCCGCTCGCAGTTCTGCCACTTTTTCAGCAGCCTCTGCTTTATACGCTTCGGGAATCAAGTCGCCATTCTCGCGAAGCGTCGTCTCATAATTGCTGAACAGGATATCGGCCTGGTTGCGATATTCCACTAGCAGACGACGGTTCTGATCTTCTTCGGCATAGAGGTCTGCCTCCATCCGCATCCGTTCCACTTCAGACTCGCTGAGTCCGCCTGTGTTGGTGATACGGATCGTTTGCGCCCGACCTGTGCCCTTGTCGCGGGCGCTGACTTGCAGAATACCGTCTGCATCGATTTCAAAGGACACCTCGATCTGCGGTACGCCACGTGGGGCAGGCGGAATCCCCGTCAGTTGGAACTTCCCAAGGCTCTTGTTGTCCTTCACCATCGCCCGTTCCCCTTGCAGAACATGGATCTCGACCGAGGTCTGTCCATCGGTTGCTGTGGAGAAGGTCTGGGTTTTGCTAGTGGGAACTGTGGTGTTGCGCTCGATGATGCGAGTAAACACGCCGCCGAGTGTTTCAATCCCCAGCGAGAGTGGGGTTACGTCCAGCAGCAGCAGGTCTTTCACCTCACCACCCAAAACGCCTGCTTGAATTGCCGCACCCAGTGCAACCGCCTCATCGGGGTTGACAGAGCGATCGGGAGCTTTGCCGTTGAAATACTTCTTGATGGCTTCTTGAACTGCTGGAATCCGAGTAGAGCCGCCTACCAGCAAAATGCGGTCTAAATCATCCGCGCTCAGTCCGCAATCCTTCAGCGCCTGCTCGACAGGTTCAAGCGTGCTTTCGACCAGATCATTCACCAGTTCTTCAAACTTGGCGCGGGTCAGCTCCATTTCCAGGTGCTTTGGCCCAGTTTCGTCGGCTGTAATGAACGGTAGGTTGATGGTTGTCGTGAGCATACTCGAAAGCTCGATCTTGGCTTTCTCCGCAGCTTCGCGCAAGCGTTGTAGCGCCATCTTGTCGCTAGAGAGGTCGATCCCTTCTTGCTGCTGGAAGCTAGACATGAGCCACTGAACCAGCACATTGTCAAAGTCATCGCCGCCCAGGTGGTTGTTGCCAGAGGTGGATTTCACCTCAAACACACCGTCACCGAGTTGCAGCACGGACACATCAAACGTCCCGCCGCCCAGGTCAAACACCAGCACGCTTTGTTCCTGATCCTGTTTGTCCAATCCATAGGATAGAGCCGCAGCAGTTGGCTCGTTGATAATCCGCAGCACTTCTAGCCCTGCAATAGTGCCTGCATCTTTGGTGGCCTGGCGCTGGGCATCTGTAAAGTAGGCCGGTACGGTGATAACCGCCTGGGTGACTGGTTCTCCTAAATAGTTTTCAGCGTCCTGCTTCAGCTTTTGCAGGATCATGGCGGAAATTTCCTGGGGTGTGTAGGAACGTCCGCGAATTTGCACGTCTACCGTGTCATCTTTCCCCCGGACGCAGGTGTAGGGGACTCGGCTTTGCTCGTCGGTTGTGTCGTCCCAGCGTCGCCCGATAAACCGTTTAATGCTGAAAATGGTGTTTTCGGCATTGGTCACAGCCTGACGCTTGGCGAGCTGCCCTATGAGCCGCTCACCGTTCTTGCCAAAACCAACAATGCTAGGAGTGGTGCGTCCTCCCTCTGAGCTGGAAATGACAACGGGTTGACCGCCCTCCAGGACAGCAACACAGCTATTCGTTGTGCCCAGGTCGATGCCAATGACTTTTCCCATAATTTAGCTAGTAGCGGCTATCAGATTTCAAGTGAATGAGTCGGAGACCAGAAGCTGATTCAACTCTTAGCAAGTATTCCGCAATTGTTCGGGAATTTAATCAGTCGCGCTTAAAAATATTTCTAGAGGCTCCGCAAAAAACAGGAGATTTGCCGAATGGTGGGCTTTTCAGGCTGAGTTTTTGGAGCGAGTCTACCTGGATTTTGCTAAAGACCTCTTGGCTTAGTCAGGTTTAATTGAGTCGCTCAGGACGATTGTTGAAAAGCGCTCACCTCTCACACAGTTCGTCTACTACACAATGGTCAGCTATCCACATCAGTTATACACAGTGGTCAGCTAGAAGATTCTTGAGCGGAGTCTTGGTCTGGTTTTATCCCTCAGATGACGTGTCGGCGCTGCTGCTGTCGTCGGAAGGCTCGACAGCAGCGGCAACCTTGACCATTGCATGGCGCAAGACGCGATCGCCCAGCATATAGCCCCGCACTAGTTCTTCGATAACCGTGCCCTCAGCGTATTCTTCGGACGGCTCCCGCATGACGGCTTCGTGCAGGTTTGGGTCAAACTCTTTGCCCTCAGAGCGCATTGGAGAAACGCCGATGCGCTTGAGCCGTTCTACCAGATCTTTGTAGACTCCCTGATAGCTTTTGTGAATCGCCATGCCTTCGTCGCCCTGGGGCTTGATCTGCGATCGCGCTCGTTCAAAGTTATCGACGACAGGCAGCAGTTCTTCAACGGTTTTGCACTTAATTTGCTGCTCTAGGTCTTCCTTCTCCTTTTGGGTGCGCTTGCGGAAGTTCTCAAAATCCGCCGCAATCCGCTTGCAGTGATTTGTCCACTCTTCAAGCTGCTGTTCTAGCGTCGCCACTTTTTGATTTAGCTCATCGACGAGCGCCGAAGAATCTCCGCTGGGAACCTCCGCGACGACCTCCACCTGAGGCTCAGTCGATGCTTCGACCGTCGAGGCAGACGGATCGACTGCTTCGGTATTCATGACTTCGCTTTCCACGCCATTGCTTTCAGCGGACACGTCATCACCCTCCATCGGTTGCTTCTCTTCTTCGATCATGCTTGCCTAACGGATGTCGTTTTGTGAACTGGACAAAATCTGAGTCGAAGGGGCTGTTGCTTCGGGGTCGAGCCTTGAGCAGCCCCTTCGGAAGCTTTCAATCAAGAGTCTGAAATCGAGCCTGTTGTAGAACCTGGCTTCTTAGCCTACTCATCTTCTTTCTGAAATTAACCCTTCGTCGCCCTTCTTCTTGATGTACTCTTGCAACGCTTCTACTTTTTATGTATTGTGCCTCAGGTTTTAAGAATTCTGACGCGACAGACGAAATATCTCTTATTCCCAATATCCCTAATATCAGAAACATCAGAGCGATCGCCCGTACCTATACAACTCAACCAAACGGGCAAACCATCAGGTCTGAACCGTTTATCTCAGTTTGTGTAACGGATGAGTCTGGGCTGTGCTATACAGAATGCATCGATTCACCAGCCCATCAGCTACCTAATCCAGAGTACCCTAACGACGATAGTTTATTGACCTATGTGGGGAATACTGGAGGCATTCGTGATAGTCCACGCTCGTTCAGGGCATTTGTTCAGACGGGTTATAGGCAATGGGTGAATCTGGCGATCGCCCGTCGTAACGAATCCAGTCAGGCTCTCCAGCCAACGTTCGGAATGCCCAATTTGCCTTTCATAATCCAGTTCCCATAACCCAGCTTTAGAACTTGTAAACCGCAGGTTCACTCTTGCTTCCTCCAGCAGCCCCAGACACCCTCTGGCATTAGCGCTGGGACAATACTCTATACAGGCTATAAACCTCTCAGCAGCAGCTATGGCTAACTCTTCATCCCAACGTCGTGCCCTTGTTGTCCAGCATAATTTTTCGCCCTTCAGCAACAAGCTCATCCAGGCGGGCTACGTCAACAACGACCAAATGCAGCAAGCCCTGGTGGAAAGCCGCAAAACAGGGCGACCGCTGACGGATGTGTTGGAGATGATTACAGGTCAGCAGTTGCCGCCTGACCTGCTGCGCCAATATAAGAAGCAACAGCTTTTTGAACTTAAAATTCTCTACGGAGTTGAATCCCTCGATCCGGAGATCAACGAAATTTCGACTGCCCAGGTTGGGCAACTCATCGATAGTCTCATTCCCGTCGATCTGTGCCGTCGCTATCGCCTTGTGCCTCTGTCGCGCACCGAAAGCGAACCGCCCGCAGTGCTGATCGCAATGGTCGATCCCGATGATCTGGCTGCACAAGACGACCTCAACCGCATTCTGCGTCCGCAGGGTCTGGGGCTAATGCGGATGGTGATCACGGTTGAAGACTATCAGCGGATCATCTCCCAATATCTAGATGAGCAGGTCGAACGCCAGAAGCAGCTCGAATTTCAGTCCAAGGTGGATGTGAAGGCAGATCTTGAAGGGCTGGATTACCTCGATCTGGAGGAACCACCCGACGATATCGAAGCCAACTTGGATGCTGCCCTTCAGGATGCCGACGCGGCCCCTGTGATCGCCTTGGTCAACAAAATTCTGGTGAAGGCGCTTCAGGAAGGGGTTTCCGATATCCACATCGAGCCGCAGGAAGAACATCTCCGCATTCGCTTTCGCAAAGACGGCGTGCTGCGGGAGGGACTGGAGCCGCTGCCCAAGAAAATCGTTCCGGCGGTCACCGCTCGCTTCAAAATCATTGCTGATCTAGACATTGCCGAACGCCGGATGCCCCAGGACGGGCGCATTCGCCGGATTTTTGACGGGCGCAAGGTGGACTTCCGGGTGAACACGTTGCCCAGTCGCTACGGCGAAAAGGTGGTGCTGCGGATTCTCGACAACTCCGCTACTCAGCTGGGGCTGGACAAACTGATCACCGACCCAGAAACGCTGCAAATTGTGCAGGAAATGGTATCGCGTCCCTTTGGTCTGATCCTGGTGACGGGGCCGACTGGATCGGGTAAAACGACAACGCTCTATTCTGCCCTGGCGGAGCGCAATAGTCCCGGCGTGAACATCAGCACTGCCGAAGACCCGATTGAATACTCCCTACCGGGGATTACCCAGGTGCAGGTGATCCGCGAAAAAGGGATGGACTTTGCCTCGATTCTGCGAGCCTTTCTGCGGCAAGACCCGGACGTGATTCTGGTGGGTGAGACTCGGGATAAGGAGACGGCGAAGACGGCGATCGAGGCGGCACTGACGGGACACCTGGTGCTGACAACGCTGCACACGAATGACGCTGCGAGTGCGATCGCCCGTCTCGAAGAAATGGGCGTAGAGTCCTTTATGGTGTCTAGTTCGCTGATTGGCGTGCTGGCTCAGCGCCTCATGCGCCGCGTCTGCCCCGACTGCCGTATTCCCTACAGCCCTAGCCCCGAAGAACTGGCCCGCTTTGGCCTGTCGGCTTCTCGCGAAGCAGAAGTGACCTTCTATAAGGCCAACGAACTGTCACCTGACGAAATTCAGTCCGCCCGCGCCCAAAACACCCTCTGCCCCACCTGCAAGGGCAGTGGCTACAAAGGACGCTGCGGGGTATACGAAGTCATGCGTGTAACGGAGCAAATCCAGACTCTCATTACTGAAGGCGCACCCACCGAGCGAATCAAGGAAGTGGCAGTAGACGAGGGCATGAAGACCTTGCTGGCCTATAGCCTAAACCTGGTGCGCGAGGGCAGCACAACGCTTGAAGAGGTAGAGCGCGTCACCTTTACCGATACGGGATTGGAGGCGGAACTCAAAGCCAAGCGCAAGAGTTCGCTGACTTGCCGCAACTGTGCTGCTGAGCTACGCCCCGAATGGCTAGATTGTCCCTATTGCACTACCCCCCGCTTCCAGGATTAGCGCCGCTGTTTGCCCTAAGTGCTACTTGCCCTAAGCGCTAGCTGTTCCCAACTTGTCTTAACTTAGGCACAACTTAAGTACAACCCTGCATAGAAGGAGCCACCCACATGGAATTGATGATCGAAGACTTGATGGAGCAACTGATTGAGATGGGCGGGTCGGATATGCACCTGTCGGCTGGATTGCCGCCCTACTTCCGCATCAATGGCCACCTCGCCCCCATCAACGACGAGCCGATGACCTCGGAGCAATGCCAGCGGCTGATCTTCAGTATGCTTAACAACACCCAGCGAAAGAACCTGGAGCAAAACTGGGAACTGGACTGCTCCTACGGTGTGAAAGGTCTGGCCCGCTTCCGGGTGAACGTGTACAAAGATCGGGGCACCTACGCCGCCTGTTTGCGGGCGCTGAGTTCCAAAATTCCTAGCTTCGAGAAGCTAGGTCTGCCGGACGTGGTGCGCGAAATGGCGGAAAAGCCCAGAGGACTGATCCTGGTGACGGGGCCGACGGGTTCCGGAAAAACCACGACGCTGGCGGCCATCATCGACCTGATCAACCGCACCCGTGCAGAACACATTCTGACTGTGGAAGACCCCATTGAATTTGTCTATGAACCTGTTAAAAGCTTGATCCACCAGCGGCAGCTTGGGGAAGACACCAAGAGCTTTGCAAACGCGCTGAAGGCGGCTCTACGGGAAGACCCAGACGTGATTCTGGTGGGCGAGATGCGGGACCTGGAGACGATTTCACTGGCGATCTCGGCGGCCGAAACTGGACACCTCGTGATGGGAACACTGCATACCAGTTCTGCTTCCCAGACCGTTGACCGGATGATCGACGTGTTCCCGGCTGAGCGTCAACAGCAGGTGCGGGTGCAGCTTTCCAACTCGCTGGTGGCAGTGTTTAGCCAAACGCTGGTGCCTAAGAAGAATCCGAAGCCCGGTGAATTTGGGCGAGCGATGGCACAGGAAATCATGGTCGTTACTCCGGCGATCGCCAACCTGATTCGCGAAGGCAAAACCGCCCAAATCTATTCCGCTATTCAAACGGGCGGCAAACTGGGCATGGTCACGCTGGAGAAGGTGCTGGCTGACCTATACAAAGCGGGCACAATCTCGTTTGAATCGGCTATGTCGAAAACCTCTCGCCCCGACGAACTCCAGCGGCTGATCGGCGGCGCAATGCAGCAACCCGCGCCGGGTGGTGCGCGTCCGGGTGCGCCCGTGGGCACTCGATAGCACCGTTCTGGCAGTGTAGAACATACTCCAGAACAGCTAGAACAGCAGCCCGAAGGACGTGTTCCATCCTGAGGAACTGGTTTCATCAGGATGCTGTTCGTCCAAAGTGTCCTCATATGCTCCTCTAGTTTTTCTACTGATAGGACTTACGCAGTTGGACGATTTCTCGCGGGCTGCGCTCGCGAGAAATCGTTCCAAGCCCAGGAAACCTATCACAAGTGTATAAGTCCTGCTGATTCAAAGTTTGGCTAGAGTTGTGTCATTCTTTGCGAATTTCACTAAACTGCTAGGTATCGAAATCGGTATCGAAAAATTAGGTTTTGGATAAAGTGGAACTCAAGAACCTTGCCGATTAGCAGCCTTGCCGTTCGACCGTTGGCGAACTTCCTGATTTACGTCGTCTCGTATCTATCTCCCTCCCCGCTATGCAAACCTATGTTGTTCGCGCCCGCGACTCTAAGGGCAACCCAGTAAAACGCAAAATCAGCGCTGCCTCTCCCGCTGAAGCGCGAACCACGCTGCGGGAACAGGGCCTGTTTGTGCAAGAGTTGGCTGAGGATCGCAGTCTGTTTGAAAAGCTCAACACGCTTGATCTCAAGGACATTCAAAACTCTTTTGCAAAGGTCACGGTTAAGGATAAAGCTGTTTTTTCTCGCCAGTTTGCGGCATTGGTCAACGCAGGCGTGGCGCTGGTGCGCGGTCTGGGAGTGTTGGCAGATCAGTGCCCCAATCCCAAGCTGAAAAAGTCGCTCCAGGCCATTAGTGCAGATGTGCAGCAGGGAACGAACCTGTCGGATTCGATGCGTAAGCATCCGGAGTGCTTCGATGACCTGTATGTCAGCATGGTTCAGGCTGGCGAAGTCGGCGGTGTGTTGGATGACGTGCTGAATCGGCTGTCTAAACTGCTGGAAGACATTGCCCGATTGCAGAACCAGATCAAGTCTGCAATGGCGTATCCGGTGACTGTAGGAATTATTGCTATTCTGGTGTTTTTGGGCATGACAATTTTCTTGCTGCCCATTTTTGCCAATATTTTTGATGAACTGGACGCAGAGCTACCTGCGTTTACCCAGTTCATGCTGAATATTAGTAACTTCCTGAGAACGCCGATTTATCTGATCGCGCTGGTGGTTATTGTGGTTCTGGGTGCGTTCGCCTATCGCCAGTATTACAAAACCCGCGTGGGTCGGGAAACAATGGATCGCTTTTTCCTCAAGATGCCGCTGTTTGGCGATCTGGTGCAAAAGAGCGCGACGGCTCGCTTTTGCCGGACGTTTGGGGCGCTTTCTCGCTCTGGAGTTCCAATCTTGACTTCGTTAGAAATTGTGCGCGATACGGCAGGCAATCAGGTAATTTCTAACGCCGTGGATGAGGCGCGAAAGGAGGTGCAGTCGGGCGGCATGATTAGTCTGGCACTCCAGCGGGAGCAGGTGTTTCCACTGATGGCGATCCAGATGATCAGTATTGGTGAGGAAACGGGCGAGATCGACTCGATGCTGATGAAGGTGGCAGACTTCTATGAGGACGAAGTGGAGCAGGCTGTAAAGGCGCTGACTAGCATCATGGAACCAATCATGATTGTGTTTTTGGGTGGCATGGTGGGGTCGATTCTGGTGGCGATGTATCTGCCGATGTTTGCGGTGATGGACAATATTAAATAGGCAAAATTAAATAGGCAAAAGAACAGGCGAGGACACACAAGCGCTGCTTCTTGCCCGGACAACCTATCTTTTAGTAAGAACTCAAGCAAGATGCAGAGAGAGGGCGGACGAAACTGGAGCGATCGCCCTCCTTCGATTCATCTAATCCTATGGCGAACCTGCAACTGCGCTATGAAGAACTGCTAGCTGAGTATAGCGACCATCGGGGGGCGATCGCCCTACTCAAGCAATATCGCCCCTACTTGGAAACTGTGCCCAGTATGCGCCGCCCTGACGACAGCGTGATTACAATTCCGCTGCCTGTGGTGCGCGTGCGGCAGGCGGGTGTGTCGGCAGAATCGGGCGGGGCAACGGTGTCGGCAGGTGAGGTACTGCGGTTGCCCTGCGATGTGGCGATTCTGATGTGCGACCCCGAATGGCAGGTGAAAACCGGGCCAGAAATCTTCGTCTTTATCTATCGTCCCAATGAGGACTTTTCGGAATTGCTGAGCCGCTGGCGGCGCACCCAAGTGCTTCTCGACAAGGGCTATGAATGGCTGATGCCGCCGCGTCACAAGCACATTCTGAGTGAAGCGGCTGAAGAAACTCACCCGCTGTTTGTGGTGTTTCAGGACACGCCGGAGCGGATTCGTCGGGGGCTGCGGGGCGCTGGGCTGCCGTTTGTGGTGCAGGCGATCGCCGACTGGCCAGAGGACGAGGATGAGCCTCTCGCGCCGGAGCGGTCTTCGTCAGAAGTTCTGGAAACTGAAGAATAGAGGTCTATCCAGAACAGAGGTCTATCCCGGAAATTCGCTCTGGCATTGGGCATTAAGCAGGCATCCCAACAGTCAGCGCGGTCCAGATTGTCCAGGCGTCTATCAACAGCAGCAGGAGCGTCAGCCCCAGCAAAATTAGATACATCCACGGCTGAGACAGTGGGCGCACGTCGGTCGTGTCAATGCCTGTCTTGGTCTGCACCAGCGACACTAGCCGAGCAAAGCCTGCCACCCGCATCGGCAGCAGCTTTGCCTCGCCTGCTTGAGTCAAAAAGTAGTAAACCAGCCCGCCCTGGCCGGTGGAGCGCGGCTTGAGTGATGTAATCTCTGACCAGTCGAGGCTCCAGCCCTTTCGCAATAAATCGGGAACCCAGCGGGGATAGGCAACCTGAATCCCCGTGTTGGTTACGATCACTCGCTCGCTGAGGGCGGCATAGAGAGCGATCGCCCCCAGCCCCAGCGCTACTGCCAGCGCACTCGGCGGCACGGGCGCCTGGGTCACCTTTGCCAAAAACGGCAGCGGCACCGTCAGCGCGACATAGAACAGCAGCAGCGTCAAGCGGATCAGCGGCGAAATGCGGAATGCCTGCGGCAACTCTGGCAACGGCGGAGATTGCGATTCAGCAGAAGAGGTAGCCATAGAACTCAGAGGTGAAAAAACTAGGGCAGGTATTTTTGCACTACGCTCCAGCCCGACAGAGAGACGGCGATAAAGCCCAGGAACAGAACCAGATTCGTGCCTACATGGAGCGATCGTGCCCAGGGACGTTCGGCTCCAATCTGCATGGCGCTACCCGCAGACAGCAGCACCAGCGCCACCACCGTCAGCCCTGCGACCAGATGCACCGAATGCCCCAGACTGCCGTAGTAGCCCAGCGTCCCCACCAGCCCAATCGTTAGCAGCAGCAGCACCAGCAACACCAGCAACCCGCCTAACGCTAGGTGGAGCGATCGCAGCCACCCTGGTCTGGGGAACGCCTGACGACGACTACGCCGCATCCAAACCCCGCTGATTCCCAGCAGGCTATAGGTCAACAGCGATAGCCCCATCGACCAGGCCGCAATGCGCCAGAGCCAGAGAAAAGAAGGAAGGTTCAAATTACCGTCCAGGATAGATACATAGATCCTTTACGCAAGCCAGGTTGCCAGATGGCTAGCACCTAGCAATTATCCTCATTATTGGCGATTTGGGGGACTGGTTGAACAGTCGGTGAAGCAGAAGTGTTGAACGCAATGTTAGCAGGGCAAGTTCATAGCTGAATCCAGTACAAAAGATCTATAATTCTGCCTGTAATGACCTACTTATTGCTTCCATTCTCAATAATCCGCCTCTTGAGAGTGCTTTTTGTAAAGTTTTACCATCAAGATTCAACACTTCTGTCGGTGAAGGTCTGAAGCAGCTCTGATGAGGTGGCTACAGAGCGTCGTCACTGGAGATTCTAAAAATTTTGAGAACTTTTTGTGACAGGTTTAGTGATAATCTGAAAAGTGACAATTTTACGTTATGTTAAAGCTGTCACGAACCCCTCAAAAAGCTGATCAGACGATAGGCGAAAGCATGGTCACCACAGCAGAGAAAACTAATATTGGCTACATTACTCAGGTCATTGGGCCCGTCGTAGACGTGCGCTTTCCCAGTGGCAGCCTGCCTCAGATTTATAATGCATTGACGGTTAAAGGACAAAACGCCGCTGGGCAAGAAATTTCGGTTACCTGCGAAGTGCAGCAGCTTCTAGGTGACAACCAAATCCGCGCCGTGGCAATGAGTTCAACCGACGGACTGGTGCGGGGCATGGAGGCAGTAGACACGGGCGCACCCATCAACGTGCCTGTGGGAACGGCAACGCTGGGAAGAATTTTTAACGTACTGGGTGAGCCGGTTGATAACAAAGGTGATGTGGCAACGCAGGAAACACTGCCGATTCACCGCGAAGCTCCCAAGCTGACCGACCTGGAAACCAAACCCTCGGTGTTTGAAACCGGGATTAAGGTGGTTGACCTGCTCACTCCCTATCGCCGGGGGGGCAAAATTGGTCTGTTCGGCGGCGCTGGTGTGGGCAAGACCGTGATCATGATGGAACTGATCAACAACATTGCGACCCAGCATGGCGGTGTGTCGGTGTTTGGCGGCGTGGGCGAACGCACCCGCGAAGGCAACGACCTCTACAACGAGATGATTGAGTCGGGTGTAATCGACAAGGACAACCCTGCCAACTCGAAGATTGCGCTGGTGTATGGCCAGATGAATGAGCCGCCCGGAGCGCGGATGCGGGTGGGTCTGTCGGCGCTGACGATGGCAGAATACTTCCGGGACGTAAACAAGCAGGACGTGCTGCTGTTTATTGACAATATTTTCCGGTTTGTGCAGGCAGGTTCTGAGGTGTCTGCGCTGCTGGGCCGGATGCCGTCTGCGGTGGGCTATCAGCCGACGCTGAGTACTGACGTGGGGGCGCTGCAAGAGCGGATTACCTCGACCCGCGAAGGTTCGATTACCTCCATTCAGGCGGTGTACGTGCCTGCGGACGACTTGACCGACCCCGCCCCAGCAACGACCTTTGCCCACCTAGATGGAACTACAGTGCTGTCTCGCGGCTTGGCCTCCAAGGGCATTTATCCGGCGGTAGACCCGCTGGATTCTGCCTCAACCATGCTCCAGCCGGATATTGTGGGCGATGACCACTACAACACGGCTCGTGCGGTGCAGGCAACGCTTCAGCGTTATAAAGAGCTTCAGGACATCATTGCGATCCTGGGTCTAGATGAACTGTCGGAAGACGATCGCCTGACGGTGGCCCGCGCCCGCAAGATTGAAAAGTTCCTGTCGCAGCCGTTCTTTGTGGCGGAAGTGTTTACGGGTGCCCCTGGCAAGTACGTGACACTCGATAAAACCATCCAGGGCTTTAAGAAGATTCTGGCGGGTGAACTGGATGATCTGCCGGAAGGGGCCTTCTACATGGTGGGCGACATTGACGAGGCGATCGCCAAGGGCGAAAAGATGAAGTCTGAAGGCAAGTAATGTTTTGAATCGCTGGGTATGTGCAGTTTACGCTGTACATACCTGGCTTGAGATGATCCATAGCGCTATTTCTTTAACGCTATTTCCTTCGACTCGCTTTTGATTCTCTAACCCCAATTCAACGTTATGCCGCTAACTGTTCGAGTCATTGCGCCAGACAAAACGGTCTGGGATTCTCCGGCAGAGGAAGTGATTCTGCCCAGCACTACGGGTCAGCTTGGCGTGCTGAGCGGACATGCACCCATGCTGACGGCTCTGGATACGGGCGTGATGCGCGTCCGTGCGAATAAGGACTGGGTGGCGATCGCCCTGATGGGTGGCTTTGCAGAGGTCGATCAGGACGAGGTTACGATCCTGGTGAACGGTGCAGAGCGTGGTGATGCGATCAACCAGGAAGAGGCGCGGACTGCCTTTACTGAGGCTCAGGCCAAACTTAACCAGGTTCAAAGTGGTGGTTCCCGCCAAGACCAACTTCGTGCGACGCAGGCTTACAAGCGGGCTCGCGCTCGGTTCCAGGCATCGGGTGGCATGGTGCAGTAGCCAAACGCCTGGTTCGATTCATTCTCGTTTCATCTCACCCAAACGCGATGGGCAGACTCTAGTTCAGCAAGGGTCTACCCATCGTGTTTTTGTTTTCTCGCTTTTTTGATCGGCTAACATTGGCTAACGACTGTTGGTCTGCCGAGGCTTCGTTTCGTGGTTTATTGGTGCGTTTGCGACAGGTGGAACGGATTGAAGTTGGTGTTGCGATCGTAGTAGTCCTCCTGTTCCTCCTGCTTGAGCCAGCCTGTAATCGCGTAGGTGGCAGGGGTGAAGAGAATTTCCACGCCGCACTTAAATAAATAATTGGACACGATGAGCGGCCACAGCAGGGAGTTTGGCACGACCCCTGTGAAGGCGATCAGCACAAATAGCCCGGTGTCGAGCAGTTGCCCAATTAGCGTGGAGCCGATGGTGCGGAGCCAGAGCCAGCGTCCTGCCGTGCGAATTTTGAGCTTTGCCAGCGTGAAGGAGTTGGAAAACTCTCCCGCAATGTAGGCAATCAGGCTTGCTGCCACGATGCGCGGCGTTTGCCCCAGAATGGTTTCATAGGCGGACTGGTTGCCCCAGTCGGCGGCGGGTGGCAGCGCCCCCACAATGGCGAGCGTGATTGCCATGACCAGCGCTGACACAAAGCCCAGCCAAATCACTCGGCGCGATCGCCCATAGCCGTAGACCTCAGTCAAGATGTCGCCAAAGATATAGCTGAGGGGAAATAGAATCGTGCCGCCGTCGAAGGTAAGCGGACCAAGGGTCAAAATCTTGGTGGAGGCAATGTTGGAGATTAACAGCACTGCGACAAACAGCGCGGTAATGGTGTCGAGATGCTTGAATGCACGCATAGAGTCAGTCGGGGGATAAGAATGAGGGGTTGTCGGCTCCGGAGCGCCAGCGCGAGCGGGAGTGATTCCACGCAGAAAAGCTGGCATTTCAAGCCGCATGGGCTGAAGGGCCAGCTTTTTTGGGGAATGCAGGTGGCGGATCGCTATACGGCGGATCTCTATAAGATATGGCGGAAAGATGTGGCGTATCAAGATATGGCGGATCGCTGCGAGGGTGATTGCGCTCAATCCGCTTGTTCAAGGCAACCTAAATCAGCTTCACTGTCCGCAGCGCGTAGTACAAACCAATTGCGCCACCAAAGGCGATCGCCAGCATTAGCACGTAAGCAACAAATCCCATTGCAACTATTCTCCTTCACCATCAAACTGGGTTGTTCTTTCTTCAGGACTTACGCACTTGCGATAAGCTCTTTGGGTTTTGGACAATTTCTCGCGGGCTGCGCCCGCGAGAAATTGTCCAACTGCGTAAGTCCTGTTTCTTATTGAAACATTGATTCGGGGTTTGAAACCGTTTTCGCTGCCGGTGCTTGAACCTGCAACCCGCTCAACACGCTATGTATGCTCCGTATGCGTGACGTGAGGCGGGTCAATAAGCCGAAGTCAGCGGCCTCCAAACCCAGACTTTTGCTTTGGTTTACCCTTTGCCTTTTTCTTGGAAGAACTGCGGGTCACGTCTTGCAAAGCTTCTTCAAACAGCGTTTGCAAATGCATCGGCACACTGGCTATCTCCGGCAGCGTGGGTTCTACAGATTTACCAGCGCCTACCAGAACCTCGTCCAGTTCATCCAGTGTAAACGATGGGCGATCGAGGCAGCGTTGCAAAGCCTCCGTCAATGGCTGGGGATAGTCTTCTGCCATGCAGTGCCAAACGTAGGTGTTCACTGCATCTTCTTTCAGATATTTTTGAAGAATTTGGTCTGCTCCTGCCGTTGCCGCTTCATCTGTGGATTCAAGCAGTTGGGTCAGTCGCGCATAGTCTTGCAAAAAGGCTTGACCCCAGCGGGGATGGACGAACACAGTCACCGCTTCTGCCCAACGCAGATCATCTGGCAAATTGATCGGCGGCATCACCATTTTGATAGATTGATTGCTATTGAGCAGGTGGTTGACTGCTCCACTTTCTTCTCCTAGTAGCTCTGCCGACTCCGCCACATCTTCTTCCGAAAGACCTGCTTCGTTGACCAGTTCTTTTAAGGATTTAGAGGCATCAATCCCTGCTTCTCCCAAGCGGCGTTGAGTCATTTCGTCCTGATAAGCTTTGAGCTGCTTGTTCAACTCTTGCCCCGGCAGGGTTATGCGATTTGTTCCAAAGAATTCCACAAAGTATTGACGATATCGCTCTACGGAAGTCCAAGCTTCTTCTAATAGCTCTGGTGCGTCGCCATAGAGCTGATTGGGAAACCAGTTTTTGAAGTTGCCAATGGCGACTGCGAGCTTGGGTTTTCCTAATTTTCCAAGCAGCATCAAGGGGCCGGAGAATATCCACTGATCTGGTGTTTCGGGCCAGAGGCGGGTCACGACAATCTCACCAAGGCTGAGGCGAGAAAGTTCTTCTGAAGAGTGGAGCCGATCTGGCTTTGCCCAGTAGTATTTTTCCGTGAGCCAATTCATCACCTCGTAGCGATCGCCCTCAGCTTGCAACACCATAAACAGTCCGTTAAAGGTCCGTTTCCAGGATTCGACTAACGCCTGATCGTCCTGCGATCGATTAGAGATATTCTGAGTAAAAATATCTAGCACGGATTGCCCATTGACCTGCCCCTCCGTCAAAAACATGTCAATCGCCAAATCGGTGCGGCTGATTCCCTGGAGGTTTGTGGCTGCCCAATGACGGAGCTGATCAGCGCTGTAGCGTTCTAGGGCGATCGCCCTGCTTGACTGACAAAACTAAGAAGCTGGAATACGGCTGAGGACAGTGAATTCACGCTTTAGGGAGTCATCGTGTTGTCGCCTTGATGCGATGGCAGGTTGAGGGTCAGGTGAACAGGAGAGGAACTGATAAACGTGAATCTTCCACTGGTGAGTGATAGCCAGCCGAATCCAATTCCAGCCCAGCTTGAGATAACTCATGCCGCGCTTCCAGTGAGCATCGACTTGGCGACGCTTGCCGGATGCGACCACTTGCACCCCTTGGAGAACTAAGAACAGCATCGTCAAGGCGATTACCCCACACAACTGGGAAAGGGCAACCTTGTCTCTGAGTCTGGAGGCTTCGAGATTAAACCCGTTGGACTTCAAATCCAAAAACGACTCCTCCACCTGAAATCTCAGTCGATATTGGGCAAACGTCTGCAAGTTCGTCGGCTCATCACTCACAATTGTCCAATTCTCGCTGCTGAGTTTGTCGTGGGCAAAGGCAAGGTAAACATTGTCGTAGGGCTTTGTTCTACCCACCGACACTGCAGGCGTAAAGTAAGCTTGTCCTGGTTGCAATTGAACCGACGATACCTGGCGCCACTGCCCTTGGTGCTGAAATTGGAAGGAGCGTTTGATGCGGATGCGGAAATGCCAACCCAGATTCTCCCGGAGGTATTTCATCAACTTGCCATCGGCAAACCCTCGGTCTGCCAAAAGGACAATCGCGACACCCTCGGGCATCAGCCGTTGCGCTTGCCGCAGTACCCGTTGAATCGTCCACAACCTGACGGTGCTGCTTGATTGCGCCACCACTTTCCAAGCGACCGGAACCGTTCTTCCTCGGTACACCACTGCGACCCAGACGATGCAGAAACAATTCCATACGACCGTTGTATCGAGGCTTAAGTAGAGTCGTTGGGTCTGCCAGTTGGACAGAGCCTGCCCAATCAGCGCATGATGAGCGGACGCGACATTGATCCGCCGATTCGACAACCAGCGGCGAAACCGGCGTTGGTGGGATTGAGCCATTTGAGCGCGACTCCTCACATACACCCCAAATCCATTGAGATGAACGTTTTGGCTTCCAATCATGCCAATGATCATCCAGCACAGTGTTTGCAGATGGCGAGCATCCTGCCACTGAATGTCGCATTGACGCAGAAAATCATTCAACGCATCATAAAGACGGGAAGTCGGTGACATTGATTTGACTGGTTTGTGTGGTTACTTCTCAGCCTAAATCATGCTCTGCTTCCCGCATGGCTTTCGTTCCAGCTTTAACCTGTTTTGTCAGTCAAGCAGGGCGATCGCCACATCATCTTCCGCATCCAGCACAAAGTCTCGCAACTCCTGCCTTAAGGACTCGGCTTTTGCTTCTGCTTCAGATTTAGAAGATTTAGATTGCTGAAGGAATTCGCTCATTAGTAGGTCGGTTGACATAGCTCAAGAAGAAGGGTGAAAACTATCGATATACCTAAAAAAATATCTGTTCCAAAATATCTACTGCTGAAAAAGAGCAGCTTGTATTAGCCTGTCTCAGTGGCGCTGCCAATGAAATAGGTAAAGGCACTTAATATAATTGACGGGCAATAAAATCAAAATCTCAACACTCAAAATCGACGGCTATAAAAGTGGTGTCTAAAAACCAATTTCAGAAAATGACGTAGGGCAACCATCCTGACTGCCTGACACATCTCTGGAAACCCCTGATTTCTCGTAGGGGACGCTGGCCCAAAAGCTCCTCTGACCAAGCCCTCCGGCTCCAACTCAGGAGCTATGGGCTTCGATCCCAAGACAACGAATTTTCTGGGCTTTCGGGACTTGTGTCAGGCAACCAGGCAACCATCCTAACAGTTGCCCTAAATCATGCTGCTGGCGAAGGACTGTAATTAGACAGCCCGACGAGTCGCGGAGTAGTAAACAAACAGTGCAATAATCGCGCCCAGCACGGCAATAAAAACACCACCAATGCTAAGTCCGGTAGCCGTGAGCGCTAGAGTGCCTGTCGTGATCAGGTTGTAAAGGCTACCACCCACAAATGCACCAATCACACCCAGCAGCAGTGTGCCTAAAATACCGCCGCCTTGATGACCCGGATAAATCGCTTTGGCGATCGCACCGGCTACCAGACCCAACACGATCCAAGCTAGAAGGTTCATAGATAATCTCCTAAAGTTCAACAGGCTTTTGAATGCCCTTTCGTTCATAGCTAAACAATATCGAATCTGTCTTGTGAGTAAGACCATCTGAAGACGTAGTTCGCTCTTATCTAAAGAGAGACTTGGTTTCTATAAGCTTTAATTTCAGACATTTAAGTGGAAATGTTATGCAACATTTCCCTGCATAGTGGGGTAAAGACTTTTTTCAAAGACTCCCTTTTAAGAACAAGGATTTTGTGACTGCTAATTCTTCACTTGCTTTAGAAACTCGCTTCAGGGTCGTTGACAGTAAATGGATACCCTTTTGTAGGATGTGTTAGCGCTAGCGTAAAGGGTCAAGATTTTGCGGTGCGGCTACGCAAAACAGCACCCTACAGCCCGATTTATTGATGTTGACCCACTTGATGGGTTGCAGCGCAGTTCTGAAGTACCTGTTGCGGCAGGTCATTTGTCGCTTTGACTAGCTGCGGATAACGCAAATACTCAAATCGACGGAGTTCTTTATTGGCAGGACTTTTGGAGATGCAGTGTATTTTCTGGACTTAATTTGGACTATTTTTTTAACCCGTGTTGGGCGGTCAGGCAACGCTAGTCTTCTGAACCGATAACGTTGTAGCGATCGCCCTGCTCCGGTGAAAAACTCTGGCGTTTTGCCGCCTCAACCCTAACACAGCCCGTGCGGAAGAGCGCAGAAGTTTGATTGCAACTTCAATTGTCAGATCCGAATAGCGGAGTCGAGTCATATCCCTAAAGAGTATTAATTTGAGACTAAAAATCCATTTTCAGGACTCATTTTAAGATTAAAAGTCTTTTTATAGGTCTAACAATGAGCGTGCTTGTCCAAAAAGAGACAAACGCAACTGCTTTTTCAATTAGAGAAATAAAAATCTACTAAAATTTGTCCAATAAAGAGAAAATAAGTCTCTTTATTAGACTTAAAATAAGACAATAAATCCAATCAAAAGACTAGCATTGAGATAGTTATTCTTAAATGTAGACTCAATGTAAGACGAATCGGATAAAATTAAGACAAACGCAATTCTTAAAAATTTTCGTCTGCAAATTCATGGACAACCGAGTTTTCACCACCCCCGAAGGACTGCTGACCGTCGAAGCTGCCCAAAAAGTGCTGAATCGTTCCCGTGCTTCGGTCTATCGCTATGCCAACACCGACCCAAATACCCTAAATCCGCCCTATGACCCATCGCGGCTCAACCCGGAATTGCGCCAAACGCTCGAAGATCCCATCCTGTTTCACCCCAATGAAGTCGCCCGCTTTGCAGCCGATATCCTTGGAATGAAACAAGTCACAATTCATGTTCAAGAATCAGCAGAAACCACCACCCACAAGCTATTGCAGGCGATTCTCTCAGAACTTCAAAGCATTCGAGAACTACTTGAATCTAAGCCTCTAAGTTGAGCAATGGAATCATTAAAAATAAATCGGGATGCGGCATTCTTCCAGCAGGCGATCGCCCTTTTGTTGCAGCGCTTGAATTTCTGCGTCCAGCCTCGCAGGAAAAGGCAAACTGGCGATCGCCAACAGATCTCGAAGGCGATAGCGCCAGTCGTGCCGCAAGAGGCACTCACAGTGATTTCGGAGGGAGTTTTGCTGTAAAAAATCCTGATCCGCTAGCAGAGATTCCAAAAACTCAACCGCATTGCTGCCCCTTGGAAAATCAATTGCGCTGTTCTCCCAATCCATCAACTCCGCCACGCCTGACCCAAACGGACGTTTCCCAACAATCGTGCAGCCGTAGAGCCAACCCTCTAACCATCGATACAGCAAGGGAGAATCCTGATAGAAACGCGGCACATCACTCGCTTCAAAGCAAAGGGAGCATCCCACTTTCGCGAAAACAGTGCGAAGGGTGAGAATGGGAGGGTAGCCCCAGGGATGACTCACCATGACACCTGAAGACCAAAAGCGATTGGAAACTTGTACAGCAGAGATCGCCGAGATTTTGTATCGCAATAGCAACCGAGAGGGGCTCGATAGTCTAGAAGGCATCGAGCAGACTGTACGACGGCAAATGCTAGAGGAGGTGAGCCCTCGAGTTGCCCTTTTTTTGTCAACCAGAAAGCCTACCCCGCCCGAGGCCGGGTTCGCCGATTGAAGAGTTTGGTAGGGGTCCTTGAGATTCGTCAAAGTCAGGCAGAACGGTTAGGCGTAAAGGCTTACAGCCGTCTCAGTGGTGGCCTAGAGAAAGCCAACCTACGCTTAAGTGCCAACGAATCGTTTCAAGATGCAGAGGATGACATCGTAGCCCTGACCGGGATGCGGGTCGGGCACTCGACCCAACAACGTCTGGTGGGGCGTCAGTCGTTCGAGTCTGCCGAGGCTAAACAAGGCGTCAGTGAGGTCAGCATTGATGGCGGCAAAGTCCGTCTGCGTGACCTGCTAGAGTCCGATAGCCCGTGGCGAGACTACAAAGCGGTGCGGGTGGAGGGGATTGATTACAACGCCTTCTTCCAAGACAATGACAGCTTGATTGATTATCTCAGCGCTCAACGCTTGCTCTCCCCACTGGTCTGTCTGGGCGATGGTCACGCTGGGGTGTGGAATCTGTTTGCTCAACTCACCACCGTTGAGACCCGTTGGGAAATCCTCGATTGGTACCATCTCAAAGAAAACCTCTACAAAGTCGGTGGGTCGCTCAAGCGCTTAGCAGCGGCGGAAATGCTGTTATGGCAAGGTCAAGTGGAAGCCGCCAGGGCCCTCTTTGCCGACTGTCGGCGCAAGCAAGCCCGCAATTTTGAAGCCTATCTGAGCACCCATCGCTCTCGCATCGTGAATTATGGGTTCTACCAGGCTGAGCAACTCTGTTCTATTGGATCAGGAGCCGTAGAATCGGCTGTCAAACAGATTGGGCGACGCCTCCAAATTTCGGGTGCTCGCTGGAATACGGCCTCCGTTAATGCCATGTTGAGTCTGCGCTGTGCCTACCTCAATGGACAGCTCGCCAGTTGACTGTTTCATCGAAAGTGGGATGCTCCTATCCGTCTGGGGGCAACCCCCAGCATTTGCTGCGCCGCGCCACCCCGTATCAAAAACCGTAACGTCGCTCTGGGAGAGCGTTTCCCGGCTTAGATTAAGAGTGTTCACTCCTCATGCGCTCAGCAGCTTCGTCGGGTTCGTCGGGGCTGCTGTTTATTTCTAAGGGACTTACAGAGGGATTTGCACCTGAGAACTGGCGCAGCGGTTCCGAGGCTGTAGTCGAACTGGCGGGGACAGTTACCTCCCCAACGGCCAGACCTGGAGCAGTCGGTTTGCGGGAGCAGGCAGCGTCGTTTCAGCCGTCCACCCAATGGACAACCCTATGACCGAAATCGCAGTCAGCACGCCGAGGGACTGCCAGCGGCCTAGCTTGGCCTGCTGCAAATCGAGCCGTGCCAGAATCTCCGCCGCAACTACCACCAGGATGTATTCAAAGACGTGATACCAAACGAGGATGACGGCGATCGACATGGCTCCTAGCAGCACTAGCGAAAAATAGCCCAGGCTAGATCGGAGCCAATTTCTGAAGAAGCGCCGCAGTCCTCGTGACCAGGCCGTGAGTAAGAGCGCCTGCACGACTGCAAAGGTCACCGCCAGCGCCCAAGCGACCCAGTTTTCGGTGTTTTGGTAGAGAAACCAGCTAAAGCTAGTGTAGGCTGCCAGCAGCAGCGGTAGAGAAACCCAGAGCATGGCCCAGAGCAGGAACAATAGGGTAAAACGCTGAACTGCGTTTCTATTAGGTTACCTAATAGGCAGTGTCTTAAACCTTTCTAGGTCGTTGATTGCCTTGAGTCGATCCCCCTAAATCCCCCTTAATAATAAGGGGGACTTCCGGAGTAGTTCGGCCCGGTTTCCCCCTTTTTAAGGGGGGCTAGGGGGGGATCAAAGATTAAGGGGGACTTCCGGAGTAGTTCGGCCCGGTTCCCCCCTTTTTAAGGGGGGCTAGGCGGGATCAAAGGGTTTTAAGAGCTAATTTATGAAGCAAATCTTAAGAAGCCTGAAACTCTTGGCATGTGTGGCTTTGAGGTCATGTTTGCCCAGGAAAAGCGGTTTCTCGGAAATCCTTGATTAACAAGGCTTTCAGGCTCCTTTACAAATTAGCTCTAAAGCACGCTCTAGATTACCTACAGGTTAGTGGAGATTGCCTGCACCGGGCAGGTGGGGATGCACTGTTCGCAAACAATGCAGCGCGATCGCCCGAAATTGAGCCGGAAGGTCTGTGGGTCGAGGCTCAACGCTTCCGTTGGGCAGACTCCCGTGCAGAGGCCGCAGTGGACGCACAGGTCTTCATCAATCAGGATTTCGCGGCTGGCGGTGGAAATGCCAATATCCTGCGATCGCAGCCAGTCCAGCGCCGCATCTAGCTGATCAATATCGCCCGACAGCTCCACCACCAGCGTCCCGATTTGATTCGGCGCGACCTGGGCGCGGATGATGTTGGCAGCCACGTTAAAATCCTTTGCCAGCCGATAGGTGACGGGCATGTGAACCGAGCGCTTGGGAAACGTGAGCGTAACGCGCTTTTTCACAAATCGTTTTTACAGATTGCTTTCACAGATTGTTTTCACAGACCGCTAATTACAGCGACCTTACAGCACAGCTTTACAGAGTCGGTTTCGCAGAGGCTTGCCAACGCTGGACGAACTAGGCCGGGGCTGACAGCTTTGCGGCCAGTGCTTCGGCAGTGGTGTTTTCGTAATACTCGAAGGGCTGATGAATCCAGGGGTTATCTTCCAGATAGTCTACGTAGTAATCCGGCTGAAAGATGGAGCAGGCTTTGTACCAGAGAACGCCAGTCCGCATCTCGTCAATATAGAAGCCGTAGTTGTGATTTAGCCATTCGACGCTGCGCTTGAGGCTGATGCCTGAATCGACCAGATCATCCACCAGCAGAACATGGCTGCCCAGATTGGGCGTAGTCATGGCCAGGTCGCGAGAAAAGGTGATTGCACCGCGCGATCGCCCTCCTGGCCCATGATAAGAAGCTGTAGACAAAATCGCCAGCGGCAGGTCAAACACCCGCGAGAGCAAATCGCCAACCCGCAGGCCGCCCCGGGCAATGCAAACAATCTGGTTAAATTCCCAGTCGGATTCATAAACCTTGACGGCAAGCTGTTCAATTAGGCGATGATAGTCGGGCCACGAGACGTAGAGATCTGACATGGGAAAGACGGCAGAGGATGAGTGGGACGAAAACGAGCGAACGGGCAGGATTACCTTAGGATTAAAAGGATTCAAGTTGCAAGATTGGGGCTGCACTCCAGCAGTCTGTATACCAGGAGTCTACATACTAGGAGTCTACATACCAGGAGTCCGCATACTAGAACTGCCCCCACAGCGAGCGACAGAGCAGGCGATCGCCCGCCGCGTATTCCCTAGATGATGAGCATCCTACAACTTGCTGGATAAAATCAAGCCACTGGCACAAATCCAGTCCCTCGACGGGTGACTTGCCGCGTTGCTAGAACGGTTGCCAGAGCAGTTGTCCAACCAGCGGTTGCAAAGAACGGTGGGCGATCGCCAGCCCGTTCTCCCCGATCTCCTCAGCGCCCTGTTTTCCTTCTCTGTTTTCTTTCCCTGTTTTAGGTTTTCAAGCCGATGAGCGAGTCTGCCTCCAAACTGTCCAAATCTTCCAAATCTCCCGAAGACACCCTCAGCTTTGGCACCAAGCTGGCCTATGGAGCCGGAGACTTGGGAACCGCCATCACGGCAAATATCCTGGCGGTGTTTTTGCTGGTGTTTTTTACCAGCGTGGCGGGCATTCCGGCGGGCATCGCAGGCAGTATTCTGCTGGTCGGCAAAATCTGGGATGCCGTGAATGATCCGATTGTGGGGATTCTGAGCGATCGCACTCAAAGCCGCTGGGGCCGCCGCTATCCCTGGATCGTCGCAGGCGCGATTCCCTTCGGCATTTTCTTCTTCTTGCAGTGGATTGTGCCTCGTTTTTCCGACAATCCCACCACAAACCTATGGGCACTGGTGGCCTACTACATCGCGGTTTCAGTGCTGTTCAACGCCTTCTACACCGTCGTCAACCTGCCCTACACCGCCCTCACTCCAGAACTCACCGACGACTACGACGAGCGCACCAGCCTCAACAGTTTTCGCTTTATCTTTTCCATCGGCGGCAGCATTTTGTCGCTGGTAATCGTGCTGGCCATTTTCAACGCCATTCCCGACGACGTAGCTCAGCAATATCGGGCGATCGGCGCAATTTGTGCGGTGATTTCGGTGCTGCCCTTTTTCTGGTGTGTGTTTGGGACTTACGGCCATGTGACGCGGCGACAACAGCTTCGCGGCGCAGTCGAAACCAGCACCCAGGAAATGCCCATCCTCCAGCAGCTCAAAGTGGCCTTTGCCAATCGCCCCTTTTTGTTTGTGATTGGTATTTACCTTTGCTCTTGGCTGGCGCTGCAAAACACCGTCACCATCATTCCCTACTTCGTGCGCGACTGGATGGGTCTGTCGAACGCGGTCTACACCCAGGTCGTGATGGCGGTGCAGGTAACGGCGTTGGCAATGCTGCTGGTGTGGGAGCGAATTTCGCGGCGCGTGGGCAAAAAAGCGGTCTACATCCTGGGCATGGTGCTGTGGGTGATGGCAGAAATTGGGCTGTTTTTCCTTCAGCCGGGACAGGTGGGCTGGATGTATTTTTTGGGAATTTTAGCCGGGATGGGTGTGTCTACGGCTTACCTGATTCCTTGGTCGATGGTGCCCGATGTGATTGATTTGGACGAACTGCACACCGGACAGCGGCGCGAGGGCGTGTTCTATAGCTTTATGGTGTTTTTGCAAAAAATGGGGCTGGCGATCGCTCTCTTCCTGGTCGGGCTGGCGCTGGATACCGCTGGCTTTATCGAAAGCACTGCCGGAGAAGCAACCCCCATTCAGCCAGACTCGGCACTCACCGCCATCCGCGTGATGATCGGTCCGCTGCCGGCCATCGTGCTGCTGCTGGGCATTGGGCTGGCCTATTTCTACCCCATCTCCCGCGAGGTTCATGCCAATATCCTGCTGCAACTGCACGAGCGCAAGCACGCATCGGGAAATCCGCCGGATACTGAGCCAGGCCTACGCTGAAATTTTGACGTAGCTCACGATCTCAGGTGCGATCGCCAGCAGCGATTCGCTCCTGGCCAGGGCAGATTGCACGGCATCTCCCGACCGGTGAGTGGCGCTCGCCGCGTTTGATCCACCAGTTCCAGCAGCACTAAGCGCAGCGCGGCATCCTGCTCCGCCTGAGCCACAATCCGGGCAGCAACATGCAGAGTTGGTGTTGTCATTGCGAAACTCCTTGATAGCTAAACGTTTCAGCCCGTCCAGCCCGCCATGAGACAAAAGATTTATCGTTAAAATAGCGGGTATCTTCCATTACGCGATTTGGCGCTGCACGGTTTTCTCATGGCTCCCGTTCCGTCCGAACCTCAGCCGTCCGCTCCCGAACTATCGCCATCGGGCACACTCCCCAACGCGCCAGATAGCGCTCGTTTGGCGGTAGACTCGATTTGGGTCTGGAGCGCAATTGGCCTCTTGCTGCTGCTGGTGCCTGTCGGGGTCGGCTCGATGGCAGTGCGGGAACTGCTGGTGCTGCCTGTGCTGCCCCGCTGCTGGAATGTGGCCCAAAGCAACAACTCTGGCTCTACTCGGATTTACTGTGCTGAGATTTTAGCGAATAAACAAACGGTTGAAGATCTGCGACGCGCTATTCAGTTGGCAAACCAGGTTAATGCAGACGATCCGCTGCGCGACAAGAGCGATCGCCTGATTGAGCAATGGACTCAGGATATTCTGCGACTGGGGGAGGCGGAGTTTCAGGCAGGTTCCCTCGACCGGGCCCGCGATATCGCCAAGCGGGTTCCGTTTCACGTCGCTACGTATGCGACGGCTGAAGCAAAAATCAAAGAATGGGAAGCAATTTGGGCCAAGGCTGAGAAAATTTACAGCGAGGTCGAAGCCGAGATCGATCAGGAAAACTGGTTTGCGGCCATGTCTGCGGCCCGAATGCTGTTAACCGTGGGCAATCAATATTGGGCAACTACCCAGTATCAAGCGCTAATGCGGCTGCTGCAATCGTCTCGTGAAAGTGAAGCAACCGCGCGGCGATCGCCCAATTCAGCCAGCAAGGGAGGCGGGCTGAACGATCTGATCCGTCAGTGGGAAACTGAGCAAACAAAGACAGACGCAGAACGATTAAAGACGGCCCAGGAGTTGGCTCAGGGTGGCCGAGTTGAGGATTTGCGGGCCGCAGTAGGTGCCGCAGAGCAGGTACTTTACGGCACGCCGCAATATGATCAGGCCCAGTCTTTGATCAACACCTGGCGACAGCAAATCGAAGCGATTGAAGATCGCCCCCGGCTGGCGCGTGCGGCTGAGTTGGCTCGCCAGGGCGATGTGCGATCGCTCGAAGTGGCTATAGACGAGGCAAACCAGATCACCTGGGGGCGATCGCTCCATGAAGAAGCCCGCACTCAAGCAGATACCTGGCGGCGACAGGTTCATGAACTGCGGCTGCGAGAGCAGGAAGAGATGCTGCGTCAGCTAGATCGATCTGCCAGCACCACTCCACCGCCTTTGCCTGCGCCTCTGCCCCCGGTCGTTCCGGTCGTGCCGTCTGCCCTGCCAGTCTCCGAACCCGTTCTGACGCTGCCTGCGGAGGGAACGTCGCCCGCGCTGCCTGCAAGCGTGCCTGCAAATGTGCCGGCCAGCGATAGTGTTGCTTTGCCGGGCGATCGCTCTACCCCAGACCCAATGCCCTAGCCCGCTTCAGACCGTCAGATTTCGTTAATTTCACTCCAATTCACTCCAAAAGCAGAGCCGTGAGGTCAATCCACGGATAGATTTTCATTTCCAAAATTCACGGAAGATAGAGTGATATCGATTTTTGATTTTGGATTGCCAGTCCGGCATCTACGGGAGATCTACCAATCTCATTCCTATTGCTATGTCAGACACGTACAGTCAGTAATTTCTACCAGCTAGTACGCAGAGGCAGGATTTAAGTAACGGATATTACTTACATTAAAAGCTTCTATAAAACGTTAAAAGTTATAAGAAGTGCTATTAAGTTTTCGTGAAGATCCGAAATGGGTGACTGTGGCCGTGAATACCATTGGGTATATCAACACCAATCCTAACCTAAATAGCGGGGTCTCATTTCAAACCCTCGTCATCCCATTGTTGGCTAGTTGACTAGGCAGTTTTTTGGGATTCCAGCGAGGGCGATCGCCAAAAGTTCGTAGCACGAGATGTGTCCTTTAATCCGTGAAAATACTCATGTATTTCAGAGTTGGTATAAAATGATTCTTGACTCTATAATTACTCATGAATGAGGGGTCTGACCCTCCAAGCACTTATTTTTTGGGCTTTTCATTAGCCCTAGCCAGCAATTAAGAATAAAGATTTCAGCAGATATACTTATAAAAATTGCGATATTCAGCTATACTGTGGTGTGTAATTCGTGAATCTACTGTCTGTCACTAGGTTCTATGGGTAGCTCCATTAGGTTTGCAAATTCAGTCTTACTGGCGGTCGGGCTTTCCCTTGCAGCAGCTTCTTCTGCAACGACCTACCCAGTCGAGCGTTGGTCTACTCTCAGTGACAGTAGGCTGGAGTTCCAGCGCTTGGGTTCGCCTGATGCAGTGAATCCCTCGACAGGTCGGATGCGAAATCTGGTTCGGCCTCAAAACTCTTCCTATGACCCACCCGTGCAGGGCGGCCCCCAGAGTTCTCAAGGCTCTGGAACTCGGTAGACTAAAGCTTGATCTTGATGGCGATGCAGAGTTGGCGTAAGGCGTTGTGAGGTTTCAGCGCAGCTCCTTGGGTCAAGAGGTTAAGAGCTTGTCGGTGCCTTATTTCAGTCTGCGGGCATCTGACCTAAGCGCCTAACTAGAGCTTAATCGGCATTTTCCACCAGCGCTCAGACCGAATCAGCGTATGGGCCTGCCAATTCGTGTTTTCTGTATGGGGGTAGTCCGAGCGGTAGTGGCCTCCCCGGCTCTCAGTTCTGAAGGAAGCACTTTTCACCAATAGATAGGCTACGTCCAAGAGATTGCGCGTTTCTCCCCAGTTCCTAATCTGCGTAGGCGCGAGTCCTGCTTTAGCGAGAGAAACAGGGGCATCCAGGTGAGCGGGGCAGCGACTAAGGAACTGGCTCAGCGGCATCTCAGAAAACTGAAGCCGCCACTCCTGAATTTGGGCGATCGCCCGTTCAAGCGACTGCTGCTCTCGACAGATGCCTGCTGCTTGCCAGACTAGTGGCGGCAGGTTTTGGCGAATGGTTTGAATCGCTAATTTTTGAGACTCCCAGTCGGCAATGGCGCTGCTGGGAGCCAGGCTCGGCGAACTTTTTAAGGTATTGGGGATACTGGGGGCATTGGGGGCGATCGCCGCTAGCCAATTTTCAGGCAGTGCGACATGCCGAAGTTGCGCCCCAAACACCAGGCACTCCAAGAGCGAGTTGCTGGCCAGGCGATTTGCGCCGTGTACCCCTGTGCTGGACGTTTCCCCAACAGCATACAGCCCCGCAATCGAGGTCTGGCTGTGGAGATCGGTCAGCACGCCCCCCATCCAGTAATGAGCTGCTGGCGCGACGGGCACGGGCGCTTGAAACACATCCACTCCCCACTGCCGACAAACCTGCACAATGTTGGGAAAGCGCCGCTGAATGGTTTCAGGCGGAATCGGGCGCAGATCTAGCCAGACATGCCCATGCGCCGGATCGGGATGATGACTCTGTAGATAGCTGAAGATTGCGCGGCTTACCACGTCTCGTGGAGCCAATTCGCCCTCAGGGTGATAGTCAAAGGCAAATCGCTGTCCTTCGTCATCGATTAGGTGTGCCCCTTCGCCGCGCACAGCTTCGCTGACCAAAAATCTCGGCGCACCCGGTTTTGTGAGCGCCGTGGGATGAAACTGGACAAATTCTAAATCCCGCAGCACTGCGCCGCCCCGCCAGGCCATGGCCACGCCGTCGCCTGTGCTGAGAGCGGGGTTGGTGGTTTGGGCAAAGACCTGGCCACCCCCTCCTGTCGCCAAGACCACGGCTCCAGCCGCTAGCCGACAGAGTTGCCCCTCGACCATCGCTACTACACCCAAGCAGCGATCGCCCGTCTCTGTTAGCCACAGGTCGAGCGCAAAGCTCTGGCTCATGACGTGGATGTTTGGGCGCTGAAGCACCTGTTCCGCCAGGATAGACACCACAGCCCGTCCGGTGGTGTCTGCCGCGTGTAGCACCCGCCGTCGCGAGTGAGCCGCCTCCAGCGTCATGGCCAGATCAGCCCCATGCCGATCGAACAAAACCCCCATAGCCAACAGATCCCGGATACAGTCGGGAGCCTGTTGCACCATGAGGGTCACAGCTTGGCGATCGCACAGTCCTGCGCCTGCCCGCAGCGTGTCTTCGATGTGTAGCTCTGGCGAGTCATCCGCCGCCATTGGCGCAGCAATGCCGCCTTGGGCCCATTCACTAGCCGAGGTGAGCAACTCGTCTTTGGTGATTAGTCCGACGCGAAAGCGGGTCGGTAAACACAGCGACGTATAAAGTCCGGCTGCTCCCGCGCCAACGACTAAGACATCAAACTGGCGAGAAAAAGAAGACGACGAGGACAACTGCGGTCTGCCTAGCGGTAAATGCCGTTGTTAAAGCGATCGCCCCCTTCTACGAGCGCATCGAGCGGCGGGCTAACAACAAAGTTGCTGAAGTTGTTTTTCAGAATTTCTTTTTGTGCCTCGGTCAGCCCCGGCATTTTCAGCACGTCTTCCACGCTTTCAAACGGGGCATTCTTGAGGATCATGCGGGCCAGAGTCGGGTACATACCAGGATACTGCATGAACGCCCGGACGTTGGTGTTATTCAAGTCAATTTTTTTGCCAAAGTCGGTCGCTAGCTTGTCATCCATCGCATTGCGGAATTGCTGTTCTGCCAGCACGGGCGATGGATTGAAGGACAGGGGGCTGAGCGAGGCCGCGATCGCCGTCTGAGGCGAACCCAGCCACCCCCAAGAGGTGAGCATTAGACCCAGAATCATCAACACGCCAACCAGTCGCTTCATCAGTCGAATCCCTTCCAACTACAGTTCTCCAAATCAGCAGCCTGTAAAGCAGCCTATAAACCAGCAGCCTATAAGAGCTACTTTATAACTCTCAACAACACAGCTTTAACAGCCTCATAATTAGAGACTACCACTTTGGGGGGAGTATCGCCCTAGATCTTGCTGCTCAGCTTCAAAAACGTATCCAGGTCGGCGAAAGAGCCAGCATAGGTGACGGTCGGCGTGTCGTAGCCCTTGAGGCTAACGGTGTATTGCTTAAACAAATTGGGGTTGGCGATCGCCCCGGCCAGGTATTGATACGTCGTTTCCCCCAGGGCCACGTCCATGCCAATTTGCTTGGTAGACGATTCCAGACGGAAGGCGGCATTCACCGTGTCGCCCAGGGCGGTGTAGTCGGGGCGATCGCCCGTACCCGTGTTGCCCACCATCGCATAGCCCGTGTTTAGCCCTGCGCCCACCCGCAGTGGAAACGGCAGCGGATAGCGCTCATGCAGGCGGCTGGTCATTTTGTGCAGAGCGCTGAGGGCGCGAGCAATCCGCACCATCTCGTCGGGCGTAATGCCCTGCGCCCCGTGAATCCAGACCGCCATAATCGCGTCGCCGATGTATTTATCGACCCAGCTTCCATATTCGCGAATGATGTCGCCCGCGCAGCGAAACCAGGTGCCGATCGCCTCTGAGAGAATTTTTTCGTCTAGCTGGCGCGTCATCACCGTAAAGTCTCGAATATCGACGACCAGCACCGAGATGAGCCGCCGGACGTGGAGGGTAGCAGTAGCGGTAAATTCTTGTGAGTCGATGCCGACCGAGGAGTCATGGAGGTGCGACAGTTCGGGAGAGTAGAACTCTAGATCGGTTTGCCCAAAGGTGAGGCGATCGCCATTGTGGAGCGTTACGGGCACGCTCACCCGCCGACCGTTCACAAACGAGCCGTTGCGGCTGCCCAAATCGATCAGGTAAAACTCGCCTGTCTCCATGCGTTGCAGCATGGCATGGTTGCGCGAAATCCAGCGATCGGGAAGCACAAAATTGTTATCGTCTCCTCGTCCAATCGTCCAACAGTTGTTGTTCGTAAGTGAGAGGTAACGATTGCCAGCGTCGGTTCGTAATATCAGATGGGGAATGGGTTGGGCAGTCACTGACAAAGATGAGAAACCGCTAAATCTTTCCCGAAGAGATACATCCTGGTAAGTCTGGCACGCTGTGTCAGCGAAGGGCCAGCCGAGCCAGAGGCGCTCCAGAAACAACCTTGCAGATGCTCTGTAGAGGCTCCATCGAAGCTCTAAATCACCCTGAGTGAGAACCGCCAGTGGTCTTAGCCCGTTTGCACCATGTCAACAAACCCTCAAATCTCTCAGAGAGGCTTAAGAGAGGCTTGTAGCACTCTGCCAACGATGCGCTGCAATTCAGGACACCCATTTGCCTGGAAACTTCGCAATATCCAGCATTTGCGCCCATAACCTGCAACGACAATCAGCTAACTCACTCCTGCAACTCAACCATGCGACCCTAGCAATGCTACCAAAGCCACACTACTAAGTTAGCCCAGGATACTCAAATCATATCCTCAGTCAGGCAGCAGTCGCCGCTAACCAGAATAAGCCATCTACCAAAAGAGTGCTCAAAATCGCTCCTCCAAAGCTCCACCCGTGGAGCGATCGCAACCGTAAAGGCGCAAACCCCAGCATCACCAGCAGCCCCACTAGCAGCAGCGCAAAGCCACCACCCCAGGGCGTATACATCTGATGAAGGGCTGCCTGAAGGATTGTTCCGGCGGCACTTGCGTCTGACTGCATTAATTGTCGCCAATAGGGAACCAGATCGACCAGGTAGAAATACAGATCCGTAATTGCGGTTCCCAGCAGTGACCCCAGGTAGAACCAGCGCCCTATTTTGTGTTTTGCCCTGTGGAGGCCAGGCAAGATGAACGGCAGACCCAGCGCCTCGACGGGCAGATGATAAAGCGGCTCCCAGCGCAGCCAGCCCCAATAAATCGACCCGGCAAGCCAGGTCCAGGCAAAGCCAATCAGCAAGTCACCCCAAAGTTTAGTGGTCGGCTGGCGCAAGAGCGATAGCCCCAGTCCAACCCAGAGCAGTGTCATCCCCAGACTCAGCCAGGGAAATAGCTGCACTAGCGGTGCCTGGAAAAACACCGGAACCGAGACTAAAAAGACAGATGCCGAAAAAACTGCGAGATGAGTCGTGTAGTCTGCTTGACGCTCTGCCACTTGAGATTCTGCAGCAAGATCGCTGGGGAGGGCAGCAGGCAGACCCGAAGGCACGAACGGCAAACGAACCGGCAGAATCGCTGATTCAGCGGCTGAGTCGGCAGTAGATTCAACGATGGACTCGGTGAGGTAAAGAGAGCGATCGCGCGGTGTAATGGAAACCAACTTTAATACCAACGATTCTTAATGCTTTTCATTTAGTTTACGTTATTTAACACATTGAGGAAAGCCTTGGAGCGATGTAGACAGGGGGTTGGTTTAGGCAGATTATTGAGTCCGGCTAGGGCGTGTTTTAAAATCCTTTAATCCCCCTTAGCCCCCCTTAACAAGGGGGGAACCGAGCCGAGCCACTCCGGAAGTCCCCCTTTTTAAGGAAGTCCCCCTTTTTAAGGAGGGGGATCGACTCAGGGCAATCAATGACCTAGAAAGCTTTAAAACAGTGCCTAGGATTTAGCCCTCGCGAGCATGGCCCTTAGCGCTGGCACTTCGTACAGGATTCTATCCAGGACTTTATAAAGGATTTACTGAGATTTACAGCCTGTTTACCAAGCAAGGGGACTGGAAGCCGAGGAATTGCGCTTGACTCGGCTAAGATGTGGTGGAGTTTTAGAGATTAAGCGCATGGAGTTGATCAACCTGCCTCTGCTTTCGGCTTGGCGTGTGTTCACGCAGGGTGAACCCTTTGCAACAGTCTCAGGCGTTTCTCAAGGGATGCAGCAAGGAGTCGCAGGCATTGCACAGGGCTGGCCCCCGCTGGCGATCGCCCAATCTGCTGCTCCAGATGCCGCTGCGGAGCCGGGTCTCTTGACCAGTACCTTCCAGGCCATTGTGCTGGGGCTGGTGCAGGGGATCACAGAATTTTTGCCCATCAGCAGCACCGCGCATCTGCTGATTTTTACAAAAATCTTGGGCTGGTCGGCCGTAGGCGAAAAGTATTTCGTAGACGCAATCCAGTTTGGCAGCGTAATTGCTGTGTTGATGTACTTCTGGCAAGACATTCGCCAGATTCTCGGCGGCGCGTGGACTGCCCTCCAGCAAAAGGACTGGCAGCGCGAGGAGTGGAAGATTCTGGTGGGGATCGCTGTGGGCACGATTCCGGCACTGGTGTTTGGCTACCTGTTTCGCGATGCTATCCCCGAAAGTGCGCTTGTGATTGCGGTGGTGTCGATTGTGATGTCTCTGCTGTTGGGCTTGGCCGAGAAAATTGGCAGCCGCAAGCGCGGGTTCGATAATTTATCAATTTTGGACGGGCTGCTGGTGGGATTGGGGCAAACGCTGGCGCTGGTGCCCGGTGTGTCTCGCTCTGGCTCCACCCTGACGACGGGCATGTTTTTGGGGCTACAGCGACCGACTGCGGCTCGCTTCTCGTTTTTGCTGGGAATTCCTACCCTGGCGATCGCCACACTCTATCAGTCCACCAAAGCCTTTGACAACGTCGATCGGCTGCTGCCGCTGCTGGTAGGGATTATTTCCACCTTTATTTTTTCCTACTTGGCGATCGCCTGGCTGCTGCGCTATCTCCAGCGCAAAAGCACCTGGGTTTTTGTCTGGTATCGCCTCGCCTTTGGGACCACGATTTTGCTCTCGCTGGTAGCAGGGCTGATTCGAGAATAGGGGCGTGAATCAAATGGAGCGGCAGAGGATGGTGCGATCAGGGGATGATGGGATAAGAGGGATCATGGAATGATCGAAGACGGGGTTGATCTGCCAACCCCCCTGCACGCCAACCCTCCCTTCTCTCAACCTGCCATGAGCGATGCCGCCATCAAGCCTGCCCTGATTACCCGCGTGCTGCCCGACTCGATCGCCGCAGAGATTGGGTTTGAGCAGGGCGATCGCCTCGTGTCGATTAACGGACAGGCTCCCCGCGACCTGATCGACTATCAGTTCCTCTGCGCCGATGAGGTGCTGGAGCTAGAAGTGCTGGACGCTGCGGGCAAGACGCACCAGATTGAGATTGAAAAAGACTACGACGAAGACCTGGGGCTGGAGTTTGAGTCGGCTCTGTTTGACGGATTGATCCAGTGCAACAACCGCTGCCCCTTTTGTTTTATCGACCAGCAGCCGCCCGGAATGCGGCAAACCCTCTACCTCAAAGACGATGACTATCGCCTCAGCTTTCTCTATGGCAGCTACCTGACGCTGACCAACCTGCCCCAGCGCGAGTGGGATCGCATCGCCCAACTGCGCCTGTCACCGCTTTATGTCTCGGTTCACGCGACGGAGCCAGAAGTTCGCATTCGCCTGCTAAAAAATCACCGAGCGGGTCAAATTCTCGACCAACTGCGCTGGTTCCAGAAAAATCGGCTGCAAATTCACGCTCAGGTCGTTGTGTGTCCGGGCATCAACGACGGCGTGCATCTGGAGCAGACACTGCGAGATCTGGCTTCGTTCCACACGGGCGATATTCCCGCCCTTGCCTCCGCTGCGGTCGTACCCGTCGGGCTGACCCGCTTTCGCCCGGCCGAAGATGAATTAATTCCAGTCACACCGGAACACGCCCGTCGGGCGATCGCCCAAGTGCAGGCGCTCCAAGCAGAGTTCCGGGCTAAATTTGGCTCTAACGTCGTGTGGCTGGCAGATGAGTGGTTTCTGATTGCAGGACAAGACCTGCCGCCCGAATCCCACTACGAAGACTATCCGCAGATTGGCAACGGCGTGGGGTCGATTCGTCAATTCCTGAAGCAGTTCAAAATAGCCGCTCGTCAGTTGCCCAAATCTGTGAGTCCGCCGCGCCGCTGGGTGTGGGTGGTGGGCAATGCCGTTGAGCGAGCCTTTCAGCCGATTCTCAAACGCCTGAACGAAGTGGACGGACTGACCGTGGAGATGGTGGCGCTGCGAAGCGACTATTGGGGGCAGTCCATCACGGTGACGGGGCTACTGACAGGGCACGACCTGGCGCTGGCGCTAGCCGGGCGGGATCTGGGAGATGGCGTGCTGCTGCCGTCGCTGATGCTGAAACATGGCGACACGCGGTTTTTGGACGATACGACGGTGGCAGATCTGGAAAAACGGCTGAAAACACCGATTTACGTCGTGTCTGGTATTGAGGGGCTGTTGGAAACGGCTGTGCAGTCTCCTGTGCTGGCTGCCCGCTAGTCGCGATTTTGCGAAATCGAACTCAGTTAGGACTTACGCAGTTGGACAACTTCTCGCGGGCTGCACCCGCGAGAAATTGTCCAAAACCCAAAGGGCTTATCGCAAGTGCATAAGTCCTATCAGTGTGTTGTAAACCGACTGGCGGCGTATTCCCAGTATTCGCTGTAGCGGTCGTCGGGCTGCACGTCGCAGTAAATTTCTCGGATGCGATCGCGGCTGCGGTCGTCCTCGCGGGTTTGCAGGTCGCAGGTGCCACGGGCCGGCACGTAGCGATCGCCCAATTCCGACGATCGGAAATAACGAACGCGCAGCACCGAGTCGCCCCCCAGGGTTTCGCCCACCTCTCCCACATATTCCAGCACAGCGCGGGAACTGCGGAGCCGCAGGCTGACTTCGTTATCGCGGCGCAGCCGAATGATTTCCGCCACACCAGACGTGCGATAGCGCCGGGTTTCAATGCGGCCCCGCGATTCATAGACCACGTCTGAGCTAGACGGCGGACGGCTGCTAGAGGAACTGCCCTCCTCGACCGACAGATGGCGACGCTGCACCCAGCCCGCCCCACGATCGCCCCGCACGTAGACCCAATCCCCATCGCGGCGAATCACCTCGACGCGATCGCCCCGCCGAAACACGTTGGTCATGGGATAACTCTCGCCGGGGCCAGTGCGAACACTAAGTCCGTCGATGGTGACGCGCCCGACCTGGGCCAGGGCGGCCCCTGCGGATAGGGCGATCGCCATGCAGGATGCCAGGATCATGCCCACACTCCGACGAATCCGTTCACGCTGCCTAAGCTGCATCATTTTCATGATCACCCAAAGTCACATGATCACCCGAAGTTACAACGACCCTCACAACGACCCAAAGACGCTCTCGACTACGCGCAGCCCTCGATATACTGCACCTCAGGTAGCTTACCTGCGCGATACTCGACCACCCGCCCCCGATTCGTTTCAAAAATCACCCGAAAGCTCTTATCTGCCTCATCCTTTGGCACAAAGGTCAGATACTTTCCATTTTCAAAGTACTCATGGGGATTAGAGACGATCTGACCCGGATAAAGTTGCTGAATTTGCGCCTCGGTGCTGCCAATTCCCGCGCCGCTGAGGGTCTTGATTGGACTATTTCTGCCTACGTCCACCCGCGCAATCTGCCCATCCGTAACCATAAAGCTCAGACCCGAAATTCCTTGAGCATTCAGAAAATAACATGCATCCCCCTCGCTGTAAGCATTTTCTGCCCGCACTAGAGGGATGCCCGCCGCCTGCTTCGCCTCGTTGACCGTCATGCCCACGCGCACCGGGCCGACACCCTTGAGATGCACGCGAGAATCAACGCTGAGGGTGGCTTGGGCCTGGGCGGGAGCAACGGAAACGCAGACCAGACAGCAGACGAGCATTACAATAAACAAGAGTCTTTTCAGCATAGAGTCACCGGAGGAAGGGGAATGAATGGTGGGGCGAGTAGATTTTGGATTTTGGATTGGCGAGCGATTGAGGAGTGAGAAGATTGGCGATTGGTGAGATTGAGACCGCGGCGGGGCTATCGCTTTCCAGCGCGGGTCAGGCGGGTAGAGAGCGTGTCGGGCTCGGCGGCAGCCGGGGGAAACAGGTCGGGCTGATCTTCAATTGGCTCAAGCTCTGGTTCTGTGGGGCCGAAGGAACGCACAGGCACGTCTGCACCGTTGATCACCGCGCCCAAAAACTGGATGGTTTCTGACTCGATGAACTGATCGACGGCTTCGGTCAGCAGGCCGTCTTCTGTGATGCCGGGTCGGGTCACCAGCAAGAGTCCGTCGGTGTGTGGCTCTAGCAGCAGCGCGTCGGTATGGCGGCTGAGGGGGGGCGTGTCGATCACCACCAAGTCAAATCGACCACAGGCATCTTCGAGCAGGCGCTTGACTTCGCCCGATTCTAGAATAGCGGCTGCCTGTCGCTGGGGGCCGGGGCTTGGCAAAATGTAAAGGTTTTCTATCTCAGGCACCAGGCTAAATTCACCCCGGTCGAAGTGTTGCAGCGGCTCTAGCTGGCTGTCGGGGTTTGGCGCAACGCGCAGGGCAGTGGCTTGGGAGGGCGATCGCAGATCGGCTTCAATCAGCAGTGTCCGCTTGCCAGCGCGGGCAGAGGCGATCGCCAGGTTGTAAGCCGTCACCGTTTTGCCCTCGCCGCCCAGCAGACTGGTCACCACGACAGCTTTCAGACCGCCCGTCCCCGCTGCCCGCCGTAGATTGCCCCGCAGCCGCTCATACGGCTCCAGGTAGGGCGAATCTGCCTTCAGCACCAGCGGCATGTCCTCCGTATCGGCAACTCCGGACAAATCAGGTAGTAAACCCAAAATTGGCACTTCCTGCTGGCGCAGCGCCAGTTGCAGATCGGGCAGCGTGTGGAAGGTGGCATCCAGCGAATCGAGCAGCATGACTAACCCGCTGCCCACCAGCAGCCCCACCAGCCCGCCCACCAGTAAAATCGCCAGACTGTTGCGCCCTTCGGCGTTGGCGATCTCCGTCTGAGGCGGCTGCACGACTACTAGACTGCCGACGGTTTCCTCCGCCGCCAGCCGCACGTCCGCCAGCTTTGCCTGGATCTGGTCGTAGAAGTTTCGCTTCAGCACGACCTGCTGCTCCAGCCGCGATTGCTCCACCTGACGGTTGGGCACGGCAGTATATTCCTGGCGGAGTTCCTGCTCGGCGGCGCGGAGGGCTTCAAGCTGCTGCTGGAGGGATTCTCGTTCGGTTTGCAGGTTGACCAGCGTATTGGCCAACTGCTGGCGGGCAGGGTCGAGGCTGCTGCCTTGGCGGATCGTGGACAGGCTAGCGAGGGGTGCAGCAAGCTGGTTGCCACCGATCACTTCGGTCACCCGCTGCTGCAACAGCGCCTCGAAGGACTGCTGCTGGTGCTTCAAGTCCAGCATGGTGGGATGTTCGGGGCGCAGGTTGCGCGAGAGCAACTGAGTTTGTAGCTCGTTTTGGTAAATCTTGGCCCGCAGGTCGGCAATGATGGGGTCGGCGCTGAGGGCGGCGGAGGTATAGGCCTGGTCGGCGGAAAGTCCCAAGCGCGATTCTAGGCTGCGGATCTGAGCGGCGATCGCCTCTAGATTCAGCCGGATCTGGCGCTGCTGCTGCTGGCTAGCGGTAATTGCGCCCACCAGTTGACCGTCCTGCGCGGCTTGAATTGCAGGCCCTTCGACGCGCACATATTCTTCCAGGTCACGCTCCGCCAGCCGCAACTCCTGCGTCACCACAGGCAACAGCCGATTCAGGTTGTCGATGATTTGCTGGATTTGCTGGCGGTTAAACAGGCGGCTCTGATCTACCATTGCCTGCATCAGTGCCACCACCGTTGCCTGGGCTACGCGATTGTCTGGGTCGCGATACTGCACCAGCACCCGCAGCCCCACTTCCTCCGCATTCCGATTGCGATTTTCTCCTTCGGGGCGGGGATTAACGACTACCGCGGCGTTGCGTCGAATGATAAAAGCATCTGTCCTCACCTGTTGGGTGGCAAGCTGCTGCACTGCGGTTTCTACTACAAAGTCCGACAGCAGCGTTTCTGCCGTCATCACCTGGGCCTGCTGCTGGAGGGCGGTGTTGGTCTGGCTAACGGTGACGGGCGGCGCGGCATAGCCCAGCATCCCCCGCGAGATGTAGCTGGTCGGCGGGGCGGGCTGGAGTGCAGCCACGCCCGATAGCCCCATCACCAGCGCAAACCCTGTCAGCCCGGCCCACTTGTGGCGGTCTAGCGCTACGAGATATCGCTTGATTAGAGGGGAAACCATTGAGGGGATTGCGGATTGCGGCGGGACTAACTCAGGCGAAGGGGGACAGGGAGACGACGCTGCCCATCATTCTAGGCTTGGGTCTACTGTGTATACGCCTCGATTGTTTGCGTCAAGCTCTGAACGATCCCCCTAAATCCCCCTTAATAAGGGGGACTTTCGACCCCCTAAATCCCCCTTATTAAAGGGGGACTTTCGATCCAGTTCTCTCTGCTGCGGGTCACTCTGGGTTCGATCCCCCCTTGAACAAGGGGGGCTAGGGGGGATCAAAGCATTGCCACTCAAACATAGAAGACTTGCATGTACACTATAGAGACTTAGGGAGGAAGGGATGCTGACCCTGGCTGCATTTTGCAGAAATTGGACGTTCAATTTTATATACCCACCGTAACGCATCTTACGGAAGTCTTAGGCTGAATTATGGCTCAAACAGGCTTTCCGAAGCTTCGGTGAGTCGGTCGAAAAACAGCAGGAAGCCCAGCACATCGCGGAAGGGCTGGGTGAAGACATTCAGTGCATAGGTGACGCGGCTGATCAGGTTGCGCCCGATGATGATTACATCATTGTGCTGGAGACGGGGGTTTTCTTCGGGGTCGCCGCGTAGGGCCCGGCGGGCGTTGAAGTCAAGGCGGATGGCGCGGCCCTGGTCGGGGTCGTAGCGAATCAGGGCGATGTCGCGCAGGTCGGCGGTGTCGGGGTTGGGGCCAATGGCGGCGATCGCATCGAGGAAATCACTCCCGTTGGGTAGGGTAATGTTGGCGATCGCCCGTCCGCCGCCGCGGCCCCCCAGGCTGTTGGAATAGTTCAGCACGCGGATGTTGATCTGCGGCTGGGCGAGGGTAGAGCGGGCGGTCAGGTCGGGGTCGTAGCCGTCTCGGTTGGCAGCGGTGAGGGCAGGTACGATAACGGTGTCGCCATCGCTGAGGCGCACAGCGGGCAGCGCAGTCGAGTCGCGCAGGGGCGTATACAGATCGAAGGTTCGCTCTAGGGCTGCTCCCGTTGGGGCAGTGCGGCGAATGGTCACGCGCCGCAGGTCGGCTTGGCGCGTCGTGCCGCCTGATGCCAGCAGCGCGGTAGAGAGTTGTGGGCTTTCCATGGGGTAATAGCCCGGCCGAAACACTTCTCCCAGCACCGTCACCCGCACGGGCCGCTGCGCGACCAAAATCACGTCTACCTGCGGATTCACCACAAAGCGGTTGAGTTCCTGCTGAATCTGTAAGCGGGCGCTGTTGAGGGTTTGTCCGTCTAGCCGCAGCGACCCCACCAGCGGCACCAGCAGGTTTCCTTCTAGGTCGAGCGTGCCCTGAAAGCTGAGGTCGGGAAACCGCAGCACGTTTACAAAAATTGAGTCGCCGGGCCCCAGTCGATAGCGGTTGAAATCGGCAAGGGGCGTGGGGCGGGCAGGCGGACGAGTACGAGCGGCGGGCGGCGGGCTGTTGGGCGGCGGCGGGTCTTTTTTGATATCAAGCCGATCGAGCGAGGGCGGCGGCACCGGGATGTCTACGGTTTGCGCGGTCGCAGAAGCGCCCCAGACAGAAGCGCCCCAGATGGTCAGCAAGATCAGGGGCAGACCAGACCAGCCAGGCAAACGGGCGATCGCCCAGGGGAAACACGTCGCGGGAGCGGTCATAAACACGCAGGATAAACTCCACCCAATCCAGATCGAGACACACAGCCGATCCTGGCTAGTATTGGCTGGATTTGACTACAGTTTGACTCAGGACTACGCATTTGCAATAAGGCTTCTGAATTTTGGACGATTTCTCGCAATCGTCCGACTGCGTAAGTCCTATGACTCTATCTTCATCGAAATGCACCCGCCATCAGTGCTGATTGTACGGCCTTTGCCAATAACTCGGCATCGGCGTGGGATTCCTCCAGGTTGCCCAGCGGCTCCATCGGCAGCAGCAGGGCGATCGCCACCCAGGGCATCCGCTGTTGCTGCGTCCACTGCATTCGCTGGTCGGCCCAAAACCATCGCCCCGGATCGGCGCTGCCGCCTGTCGGCCAGGCATACCATTGCACGACGGCGTAGGTCTGCTCGGCGTTCCAGTGGCGCGAAAATCGAGTATTGACCAGAATGGGCTGGCCATCAGAAGCGTTGACAGAAAAGCGCAAGTTTCGCTGCGAATCGACCCGCAGCCCAAACTCGCCGCTAAAGCTGACCCAATCGATTTCGGGGGCATCGGCCGACCGCATGGGCGATCGCAGCAGCAGAATTGCAGATGCAGGAGACTCGCTCGATGGTGTGGCTAAAGGGCCAGACGGTTCCCGCACTATCGTCTGCATTGACCAGCGCCGCACGCCGATGCGAATCTCCTCGCGGCTCTCGGTTTGCCACCCGGCAAGGCCCAGCCCGCTTTGCCGCAATGCCTGCACTTGCTCCAGATGCGCCATTTGGGGCGGCTGTGCCCAGGGCCACGGCTTGCCAAAGTAGCCGGGGAGGGCAGCGGCCAGGGCGATCGCCAGCAGCAGCAGCGCCACCCAGCCGCGCCACGGGCGGGATAGGGTGGGTTTCGCGGGGATTGATTTCACGGCGATTTCTCCTAACGGCGCGGCAGCAGCGGTTCTGAACGAGGCCCTTCAGCGAGAGGAGTCTGGTCTACTGGGGCAGACTGCCAGCGATCGCCCAGCCACTCGACCCCGCGCCAAACCCACAGTAGCCCGCCCAGCGTCAGTGCAGAATAGAGGTCACCGCCCCAGCCTTCGTGCAGCCAGTCGAAGGCGAGTTTTTGTTCGGTGCCGTGCAGGTAGGCCAGCATTGTGTTTCGCAAGATATTGGCGATCGCCGTCAGTCCCACAATCCCCAGCAGAAACAGGGCCGCCTTGAAGCGCGATTCCCGTAAGGATTGCCTCGTAAATCGCCAGCCCTCGGCCGCGTAGAGCAGGATCAGCCCCGCGTATAGCCCAGTAAACAGGAGCTTCAGCCCCGCGCAGTAGGGCGCAATTTCCACCACCTGATTGTTCACATACACATACACCTGATCCACGCACACATCCATGCCCATTTGGAGCAGCATAAACCCAGCGGCGATCGCAATCAACTGTTGCAAGGGCAGGATGTAGGGGGTCAGCAGATAGGGAAACGCCGTCGGCGTGGCCAGCGCCACCAGCAGCAGCGGAAACGCCATCAGCCGCAGCCCCGCCGCACCTTTGAGCCAGAGGCATAGCCCCGTCAGCACCAGCGGCAGCGACAGGTTCACTGCTTCGGCAACAGGGTGAAGATAGAGCCGTAGCCCCAGCAGCAGTAGCCCCAGCCCCAGGCCGTGCGCCCAGCCCATGCGCTGTTCCGGCAGCGTCTCCCAGTCGCCTTGCCGCTGCCACCCCAGCCACGCCGCCAGCGGCAGCCCCAGCAGCCCGTGGCTATAGTATTCATGCTCAATGCTGATGGTCTTGTTCAGCCAGCCCTCTGCCCAGTGCAGCAGCAGCGGCCCGTAGAGCAGCCCCAGCAGCCCCAGCAGCAGCCAGCCTCGAAATCGAGAGGGCGATCGCCAGATGCCAGAGCCAGAATAGCGAGGATGCATGGTAGTGCCCGTGCGGGAGGTGATGCAGGGATGCGGGAAAGGACGAGGTTTAGAAGTTTACTCTAGCATTCCACTGTTTAAACTACTGAAACTACTGAAACTACTAAAACGCTCCAACGTCCCAGTGCCCCGACGATCCAATCACTCCCGCATCCCACGTCTCATCCCACCATGATTCAGCACGACACCGAAAACGGCGCACTCACCGCCGCCTCGATCGCCCCGACGACGCGCTGAATCTGAGCGTCTGTCATGCCGGGGTAAATCGGCAGCGATAGCACCTGATGGCTCAGCCGCTCGGCATTGGGAAAATCTCCCAGTTTATAGCCCAGATAGCGGAAGGCGGGCTGTAAATGGCAGGGTACGGGATAGTGGATGCCTGTGCTGACGCGGCGAGACTCTAGCGCAGCTTGTAAAGCAACTCGCTCTAGAGGGCAGGCATTGGTTACACACACCACGTAGAGATGATAGGCGTGGCCGCCGCCGCTGACATTGGTGATGGGCTGGATTCCCGCAAACTGGAGGGGGGCCAACAGTTCGTCGTAGCGCTGGGCAATCCGCAGGCGATCGCGGTTCCAGTGGGGCAGGTGGGGCAGCTTCACGCCCAGCACAGCGGCTTGCAGCGTGTCTAGGCGGCTGTTTACGCCAAACTCGGTGTGGTAGTGCTTGCAGGGTGCGCCATAGTTGCGGAGCGATCGCAGCCGTTCGGCAATCTGCGCTTCCCGCGTTACCACCATGCCGCCATCGCCCAGCGCCCCCAGGTTCTTGCTGGGATAAAAGCTAAAGGCAGCCGCCATGCCAACGGAACCCGCACGATAGCCTTCGCGCTCCGCCAGATGCGCCTGGGCTGCGTCTTCAAAAATCATCAGGTCGTAGGTGCTAGACAAATCGAGCAACTGACGAGGCGACACCATTTGCCCGTAGAGGTGAACCGGGATGATGGCCCGTGTGCGGGGCGTAATCGCCTTTTCGGCGGCCACCAGATCTATCAGTGCGGTATCAGGTTCGCAGTCCACCAGCACCGGGGTTGCGCCCGATTGCAGCACGCCGATCAGCGTCGCCACAAAGGTATTTGCAGGCAGCAACACCTCATCGCCCTGCCCGATGCCGCAGGCCCGCAGCCCCAGGGTGATCGCATCCGTCCCAGAGCCGACCCCAACGCCATGCTCACTGCCACAGGCGCGGGCAAAGGCGATTTCAAAGTCGAGCAGCGCCCCACCCAACACAAAGTCTCCTTGGAGCATTGCCGTCTGAATCACTGCTTCAAGCTGAGGCTGGAGCGACCGATGCAGCAGCGCCAGGTCTGTTAGCGGGATGGGGGATGAGATGGCTTGTACCGGGGGAATTAGCACGGAAATAGTCATAGCAAAACGGGATTTTGGGGGTTCAGACGCTAGAGGGTCAGGGAACTTTCGCTGTCATGCTGGGGCGAGCAGGGCTAGAAGGTTGCCTGATTAGGGTTTACGAGCTTCCGCATGATTCTGACTTTTGCACTTACTGCACTTACCGCAATTGCATTGACTGCAATTGACAACTGCGATTGGCTTCGATTGGCTCGATTGGCTTCGATTGGCTCGATTGGTTTCGATTGGCTCGATTGGCATCAGTTGCCGCCTTTGGAACCGGGGGATTTGGAAATGGCTCCAACGGTCTTCTATGCTTCAACAGTCTCCAATACTGTTATGCGGGATGAATGCTAAAGATATCTGTAGGGGCGGCATAAAGAATTAATGAAAGCTGAGTTGGGATGTAACAGTGAGGGCGCGTGTATCCCCTTAACTGAAAGCAGTTCAGCCCCTTTCGAGTAAGAATTGCGACTTTGGTTCGCATCATTTCTACACTTTAGTTTGGACTAACTGGCATCACAATAATGCTCAACAGGATGCCATAAAGAATCTGCTCAACCGTTCATAACAGTTGAACTTAAGGAATTGGATACAATCCTGCTCGCAGTTAAGCTGCTGTTGCAACCGGACTGTTCAGGGATTGTTCGGATGTCTTGCGTTTCGAGGCTCGTTTTTTGACCATCGGATAGCAGGGACGAGGAGTTGGCTTGTGCCCCTTGCCTCGTCCTGGCGATTTACCACGAGGTTTAGGCGCAGGAGCAGGGGTGCCAATCGCTGCCAAAATGCCTGCAAACGCTTGTGCGACCCGACCCGGAGTCAACGTTTCTTGCGGTGCCTGCCAGGGCAAGGGGTGGTCAGTACAGTCCTTTCGCGCTAACCACAACTGCCAACTGAGCAACGGCATCAGGCTGCTCCACTGTTCGGTTGCCGATACAGAACTGAACTGGGGATGTGTCCAATATAGCCTCTGCTTGGCAAAGCGATACCAGTGTTCAATGGCAAAGCGACGGAGGTAGTGCAACCACAGGGTTTCTAACGGAGGCATCTGCTCACCCAGCCAAACTAACCACAAAGGAGCCAAGCGTCGCGTGCTGCTCTGTGTCTCCAGCACCTCCACGCGCAACACTTCCATTGCCCGTTTAGGGGATTTGCGGAAATGGTATGCACTCCAACGACTGACCCGCACTCGTCCCCAGTTGGGATCATCGACTTCAACGGTTTCGACCGGGACACTCCAAGTGTCAGGGTCATTGAGTTTCATCTTATGTCCATGCTTGGCAGGTGCGCCTCGCCCTCGATACGCTGGGGGCGCGCCATAGACACATCGATTGGATGTAACCCGCAGCAGCAAGTCTGCCTCAATCCCTGCCGTTTGGTTGACAAAACTGGCATTGCCGTACCCTCGGTCGTAGATCGCCAACGGACGCACCGCTAACTGCCGAGTCACTTGTTTGAGTTGGAATGCCGCTTTACTGGCGGGTGTTTCAAAGCTGGTGATGCGCTCATGCCGCAATGGTAATGCCCAACTGCCCCTGTCTTCAGCAATCCAGGCTAAGGTACTGTAGTTTTGTCCGGCTATCGGGGCATGTCCTGTTCTGCCTGATAAGGTGCGGTCTTTCAAACGCCTGGCAGCAGGACGGTTCCACCGACTCGCATCACCTGCCAACAACGGTTGCTGCTGAGTCGGTATCTGCTGCACCAACAGCTTCAGCACCTTTGAGCGGGGTAGGCGGCTATCGCGCAACGCTTCATAGGTGCTCGACCACTGGCGACGAAAGACAGGACTCTGCGATAGCCTCACAAACGACACGATGCACGCACTCACTAACACGGCATCCATCAGATCAAACAGGGCATCTCTGGCGTTTCCCAAGCTGGCATACAACGTTTGGCGAAATTGCTGAAGTTCGTTGAAAATCATGGGGTCAATGTTGGTTGTACTTCATTGACCTTACGGCAGTCGGTGCTTCTCATTGACTGCCTTCCTCTTCACCATTAGTCCAAACTAAAGTCTACAGGAAATACCGGAGATGGAGCAGGTCAGGACGTGCCCCACATTTTTCTGCTGCGGTGTTGCTGTGCAGCAATAGCGTGCAGAGTTCGTATGCGGAGTTTGTATGCAGAGTTCGTATGCAGTTCCTGCTCAAGCTTTGAGGCGGGTGAGCTTGAGAAAAATATCGGTGAGGCTGGCTTCGTCTCGGGTGATGCTCAGCAGGGGCAGGGGGTTGAGGATGTCCAGAACTGGATACAGCAGGGACGAATCGGGGACGGTGAGGGTGCAACCCTGCACTAAAACCCCCAGCGCGTCTATCTTTTGCAGGCGATCGCCCGTGAGCGGACTCTCCAATTCAATATGGTAGGCAGAGCCAGAAAACTGACGGATTAGCTCAGGGGTGGCTTCCTCCGCCACAATTTCACCCTGACGGATAATGGCAACGCGATCGGACAATTCTTCGGCAATGTCAAGCTGGTGCGTGGTCAGCAGGATGGCGCGGCCTTCGGCAGCGATCTCTCGCACCAGTGCCTTCACCGCCTGCGTCGCCTCAACATCCAGCCCTAAGGTCGGCTCGTCCAGCAGCAGCAGTTGCGGGTCGTGGATCAGCGAAACGGCGATCGCCAGCTTTTGCTGCATCCCCCGCGACAAAGCTTGCACCACGGTTTTGCGCTTTTCCGTCAGCCCAAACCGCTCCAGCAGCGCCTTTCCTCGCTGATGCGCCACCCGTCGCGATAACCCCCGCAGCACGCCAAAGTATTCCAGGTTTTCCTCACAGGTCAAGCGCCAGTAGAGGTTGCGGTTTCCTTCCAGCACTGCGCCGAGCGATCGCAGCGCCCGACTGTCTCGGTGCGGATCGCGCCCAACGATTTGCACCTGGCCCGCATCGGGCAAAATCAGCCCCGCAATCATCTTGATGGTGGTGGTTTTGCCTGCCCCGTTGGGGCCCAGAAACGCCAGCACCTCGCCCGCACTCAGCACCAGCGATACGTCTCGCACGGCGGGCACTTCTATCTTCTTGTCTCGATAGACTTTTCTCAGACGTTGGGCGCTCAAAACTGGCATACAGAAGCAAAGTCCCCTTGGCAGGCTACTGGCAGGCGACCACTAGCGGATGATGTGGATTAGAAAGTTCCTTGTGTAAACGAATCGGGTGGACTGGGCGAATCAGCTAACTGGGGCAGACCCTCAGGACACAAAAAACTACGGCATGAAAGGCATGAAAAAAGGCGGGAACCAACCTGTCCCCACCCCCTTCAAAGAACCTGAGAAAATCAAAACCTCGGTAAAGCAGCTTAGGCAAAGCAGCTTAGCGGAAGCCCACGGCGGCTTGCCACACAAACGCCAGCAAAAAGAAGAACACGGGAATAATCGGCAGCACATCTACCAGGGGGTCGAAAATTGCGTAGGCTTCGGGCAGTTTTGCGAGTAACAGAGCCGCTTCCATGAGTGAAATAACCTCTCCAACACAGATCTCATAATTGGTGCATATTTTAACATGCGGTTAGGTTCCGAAACTATGCCTGCTCCGATTTTGTCCAGAGATTTTGCTCTATCACGTTGATCCAGCTAATCCAGCTTAATCCAGAGATCCAGAGGTTTTGCCCAGTGATTGCCCAGTGATTGCCCAGTGATTGCCCAGTGGTTGAATTCAATACCTTTGCCAACAGAGTGCCCATAGAGCGATGGATTGATGAGCCTTGCGCTACTCTCAGCGCAACTTTGGTTTGATGGTCGGCATCAACCGCGACTCGATTGGCTACACTGGAGTACGTCAGTTGGTTTGCGCGTTGACTTGATTTAGTTGACTTGTTTACTTGTTCTGTTTACTCGTTCTAAGGATTGGCAGCTATGAAACGGTCTCATTTTGATTCCAGCCATTTAATGCGTCGGGCTGAGGATCTCATCAACGCGGCTTCCAATCGCTATCGCATCACAGTTCAGGTGGCCAACCGCGCTCAGCGCCGCCGCTTCGAGGAGTTTGACAGCCTGGATGATCCCAAGATGAAGCCCGTGATTCGCGCCATTATTGAAATGTCGGACGAGCTAACTCAACCAGAAATTATTGGTGAATAGCGTAAGCTCAGTTGGAAGGAATGTGGAGGGGAGACCATGCGATCGCGCTCACGCCGACAAACCCGGATTCGGCTGCTCTCTCGGTTAATTGCCGCACTGCTGATTGCGGCAGGCATGTTGCTGGCGATGGGGCTGATTGCGCCAACCCAGACCCGCTATGCCAACTCGCCGCTGGGGGCACAACGGGCGATCGCCCAGCAGTATGGCGTTCCCATTCCCAGCCGCGTGGCGGAGGAGATCTATCGCCGCCTGCCAGAGATACCGCTCGAAAATAATTACATCTCTCAGCGCACGGGAGCCGTCGATCCCGAAGATACCTTCCTCAGCCGGATGATCCGATACCACACGCTGATTAAAGGGCGATCGCCCATCTCCCGGTTTGACTGGAAGCTGACCCTCGCGGATTACCTGGGCATCAACGAGCCGATGGTTCCCGGCTCCTATCCTGGGGCCATTAATCTCACTACCAATCCTCTAGAGGCAGACACCGCCGTGGTCAACCAGTTCACCCGCGCCCAGCGCGACGCATTGGTGAACACGCTCGTTGCCTTTTTTAACCCCAGCGTGCTAAATCCGCCGCCCCAGTTGACACCCTCTAGCATGTCCGCCGAAACTCCCCAGCAGAACGCGCCCCCCGTTGGTCGTGGCTCCACTCAGCCCCTGCCGCTAGAGCCACGACCCGGAGATGCTCAGCTTTTGATGCCCTAACCGTTCCACTCAGCCCAGTCCTGCGGCTTCAGAAACACCTCGTATAGCTCTGCTTCGGGTGTGCCCGGTTCCGGCTTGTAGTTATATTCCCAGCGCACTAGCGGCGGCAGCGACATGAGGATTGATTCGGTGCGGCCGTTGGTTTGTAGTCCAAAAATCGTGCCCCGGTCGTAGACCAGGTTGAATTCGACGTAGCGCCCGCGCCGATAAAGCTGGAAATTCCGTTCGCGATCGCCATACTCGTCATGCTGATGCCGTTCGGCGATAGGCACATAGGCGGGCAAAAAGGCGTTGCCACAGTCCTGCACAAAGGCAAATAGGTCTTCCCAGGTGCGTCCCTGCACGGGGCCGACCTGCTTGCTGTAGTCGGCTGCGGGGGTGTCGCTGTGGGAGCCGGGATAGGAAATGGGATAGAGGATGCCCTGCGTGTCTTGATAGTCGAAGAAAATGCCGCCCACACCGCGCGTTTCACCGCGATGCTTGAGGTAGAAGTACTCGTCGCACCAGCGCTTAAAGGCGGGGTAATAGTGCGGGTTATGGCGATCGCACGCCGCTTTGATGGTTTTGTGGAAATGGGCGGCATCTTCGCGGGTGGGATAGTAGGGCGTGAGGTCAATGCCGCCGCCAAACCACCACACTGGGCCCGCCTCAAAGTAGCGGTAGTTGAGGTGAACCGTAGGAATGTAGGGGTTGCGGGGATGCAGCACCATCGACGTGCCCGTGGCATAGAAGCCGTGCCCCGCCGCTTCTGGGCGCTGCACCAAAATCGATGGGGGCAGATCCTTGCCCCACACTTCTGAGAAATTCACACCGCCCTGCTCAAACACACGACCGCCCTTCAGCACGCGCGATCGCCCGCCGCCGCCCTCTTCGCGCACCCAGCCATCTTCCTGAAACTTGCCCTCGCTGTCTAGTGCCTCTAGTCCCTGACAGATGCTGTCTTGCAGCGCCTTCAGCGCTGTGCTGACACGCTCCCGCGAATCCGCAGGGGGCATTACATTAACCGCAGCGTTCGTAGAGACGGAACTGGGAGACGGAGAAGTCGCTTCGGGAGAGGGAGACGTTGCCATGATGGAAAAAGAACAGTTGCTAAAAGTAAAGGAAATGATCGACGAAACATCCGCAGCACTGATGCTGCATCCGGTTTTCACCGTTGCCGGATCTAGACTATCCCGGAACGATGCCCAATGCTTATGCGGTCAACAAATGTAACGAAAAGTGCAAAAAAGCTTAATAGACATAGCTAAGGCTTCGTTCAGCGGGTAGAAGCGATCGCCCACTTCCAGCAATTTCAACCGGCTCAACTGCTGAGTGCGCTCGATCGCTAGGACGTGACCCAGCCCTCTCTGAGCAATGCCCAAGGTTCATAAATCTAGAACGGAGAGAGAGGGATTCGAACCCTCGGTACGGACTTTCGAACCGTACAACAGATTAGCAATCTGCCGCTTTCGACCACTCAGCCATCTCTCCAAGATGCCGAAGCTTCATTTTAACAGAAGTCTGGTGTGCATACAAACTCTTTTGGAATGCAACAACGCAATCAGAAAAGGCACTAGACGGGGGCAGCAACTTTGCTGACAGACTCGTTCCAGCAGCCTGTTGACGCAAACAGCGATCCCGCAGGTTGTTTAATGCCGGGGTGAAAACTGGGCGATCGCTCGAAGCAGCAGTCCAAGCCGCATACCTCGACAAAAACCTGGCCCGACGAGGCAATCAGCGACCCCTGGCAAACCAAGCGGTCTTCTTTGAATGGCGAAACCGTACTTATCTTTCGGTGAACGATAATCAAGCGGGCTTTTCTGCTGTTCGTGATTTGCTGATCAACGTTACGGCGATCGCCTTGAGTGCGGGCGATGCCCAGGCAGGAGTATTGTCAGTCGGCAATTACTTTGCCTAGAGAGACCATTCTAAACTTAGCAAGGTTGTTCACTGCGAGCCGGTTTTGTAGATGTTTTGTCTGGGAGTGATGACTGTAAGGTGAGAACTTTTGAATGTGAGAATTTCTGGCTGCCAAAAATGCTGTATCGGATGACAATAGCCAGGTTTTTCCTAATGTTCTGAATAGGAAACGGTAGCGATTAGCAACTCAGAATAACTGTCAAAAACACTGTCAAAAAACAGTGCCAAAAAGCGGCTAGGGAGCAGACGGTTTTCCCTGGCCGCTTTTGCATGGGCTATGCATTGGACTAGTACAAAACTAGAAAATTGGGGCGATCGCCATTGAGGATGTATCTGATGATCTCAGTAATTATTCGGATATACCCGGTCGTTTCCCGTTAAAAAAACATGAACTTCAGACCGAAAGATAAAAACTAGTGATAGAAGCTGAAAGTGTTTGTCCTCAGGGCTTTGAACCTCCGAAGAGAGTCGTGCCCTCTTGATAACTTCATGAAAAATTCATGATCTTGCCCTTATATATGAAGATTATGTGAACCTTTGTTGGCGACGACATCGTACTTTTGCGAGTTCCGGTTAGTCTACATAACTTCTAGCACCAAATGATATTGATGCTGGAAATAATGCTGGAAAGTGCATCTGTTCTACAGCCTGCTGCGCTGGTTCTATGACGTTGGCCTTAATGGTCTAAATCGGGGTTCCAATAGCGTTCTAAATGGTGATCTAAAGGGTGCTCTAAAACTTTGACGACTTAAAAAATATTGAAATCAGGTCAGGTTGCTGATTGGGGTTGAACAATCCGCGCTTTATCGATGCCTTGACTGTTATGTAAATGCTTCCCGTTTTGCTCATGGCTGGGATATTGAACTAGCTAGATACAGAGTTTCTAACCATGAAAGTTGCGCTGGTACACGACTATCTAACTCAGCGGGGCGGGGCAGAGCGGGTTTTTGAACTGCTATGCCGATATTTTCCAGACGCAGATATTTACACGTCTTTGTATGACCCGGAGCGCACGATCGAACTGGGCGATCGCGAAGTGCGAACCACCCTTTTGCAGGCGATGCCCAATGCCTCGAAGTATTTCAGGCTGCTGGCTCCGTTTTATTACCCAGCATTTCGAGCGCTCGATTTGCGAGATTACGATCTGATCGTGAGCAGCAGCACCAGTTTTGCAAAAGCCGTGCGAAAAGGGGCCCACGCAAAGCACATTTGCTTTTGTCATAACGTTCCTCGATTCCTTTGGGATACGCAAAACTATCTGCGCGAATATCGAGATTTTCAGACGTTTTATCCTGCTATCGATGTGGTGTTTAAGATCCTGAGAAAGGCAGACTTGGCCTATGCTCAGGAACCAGATTTGTACATTGCCAATTCCAACACAGTGGCTCGACGAATTGAGGCGCTTTACAACCGTCCGGCGGTGACGGTGAATTATCCAATTGATGCCAGCCTGTTTCAGTTTTCGGACAAAAAGGATGACTTTTATCTGGCTTCGGCGCGGCTGCTGGGCTACAAGCGGGTGGATGTCATCGTGGAAGCGTTTAGCAGGCTGGGCTGGCCGCTGCTGGTGTCGGGGGAGGGGCCGGATCGCAAGCGCCTGGAAAGCATGAGCGCCAGAAATATCCAGTTCTTGGGCTACGTCAGCGATGAGGAGCGGGCTAGCCTGCTGGCGCGGGCGAAGCTGGTGGTGGTGGCGGCGCTGGAAGACTATGGTCTGGTGCCTGTGGAGGCGAATGCCAGCGGTACGCCCGTGGTGTCCTATGGCGCGGGTGGCGTGCTGGATACGCAGATTCCAGGGCTGACGGGGTTATTCTTTCAAGAGCAGACGGCTGCTTCGCTGGAGACGACGCTGCTAGAGGCGGTGCGGATGCAGTGGGATTATTCCAGGATTCGGGATCACGCGCTGAGTCGATTTACCAAGAAGGTCTTTTTTGACAAGATTGGGGAAATTATCGACGGGGTGTGCGATCGCCGAGCGGTTGCGTTTAGCTCGGTGAGTCTGGCTCGATGAGCCTAGATGAGCCTAGCTGAAGGGGTTTGTTTCAAGGTGTTCTTTTGTTTCAGCGTGTGCTGCAAAAATATTCGTCCAGAGTGTTCATTGAGGGCGTTTGTCTAGATTCAGTGATTAAGCTCAGCCAGAAAGGTCGTCATAAAGGTCACTACCGGAGTTCCAGATTTTGAGTTCATGCGGGATGAAGAATCATGTTTGAGGCGAAACTGAATGGAGCAGCCGACTCGGAACTCGGCTATGGGCAGCTTTTTGCCACGCTGATGCGGCGGCGGCTGTTGCTGCTGGGGGTGCTGCTGAGTACGATGGCGGTTTCAACCTTGCTGTCGGCCCGCAAGGACGCGACCTATCGCAGTTCGATGCAGCTTTTGGTGGAGTCGAACTACGAGCAGAAGGCGAATCTGCGGGGGGCTGTGCCAGAGACCCTGTTCACGGCTCCAGCCGCAGTCGAAATTGACTACGCCACGCAAATTCGCCTGATGCAAAGTCCCATCCTGCTGGGGCGGGCGGTGGAGGCGTTGCGCTCTGAGTATCCTGACTTGGGGCTGGAGGACTTGAAGCGGGGTCTGGCGGTGAGCCGCGTGCTGGAAACCGAGGACAAGATTGAGACGAAAATTCTCCAGGTGGACTATACCAGCGGCGATCCGCTGAAGTCGCAGCGGGTGCTGGAGGTGATGAAAAATGTCTACCTGGCCTATAACTTGGAGCAGCAGAAGCTCCGCCTAAGCAACGGTCTGTCGTTTATTGACGAGCAACTGCCTACAGTGCGGGAGGAGGTGGCGAATGCAGAGCGATCGCTCGAAGATTTCCGCGAAGGGCAGGGCATTATCGACCCAGAGCAGCAGGCTACGGAGTTTGCGAAGGCGCTGAATGCGATCGCCGAACAGCGCCGCGCCATCCAGGCCGAATTCCAGGATAGTCAGATGCGGTTTCGTGACCTCCAGCAGCAGCTTGCCCGCACGCCCCAGGGGGCGATCGTCGCGTCGCGCCTGAGCCAGTCGCAGCGATTTCGCAACTTGCTGACCTCGCTGCAAGAAACTGAACTGGCGCTGGCGGAGCAGTTGGTGACCTATACCGATCGCTCGCCTACAGTCCGCAGCCTAACGCAGCAGCTTGACCGAGAGCGGGCGCTGCTCCAGCAAGAGGCTAGACGCATCCTGGGCGATCGCGCTGAGCTTTCTGAAGACAAACTCTATACCGAAGCTCAGATGGGCGAGGTGGAAATGGGGCTGGCTGGGCAGTTGGTGGCCACGCAGACCAACCTGGTGGGCTTGCAGGCTCGCGATCAAAGTCTGGCCCAGGCCGAAGCCCAGCTTCGTAACGAGCTAAACCAGTTTCCGCAACTGATTGCCGAATACAACCGCCTCCAGCCCGACATCACTACCAAGCGCGAAACTCTCCAGCAGCTTTTGAAAGCGCGTCAAGAGTTGGCCATTGAAATTGGGCGCGGTGGCTATAACTGGCAGGTGGTGGAAGCGCCAGAACAGGGCATCAAAACGGGGCCACGAGTGCTGACCGATCTGCTGCTGGGAACGGTGCTGGGGCTGTTTTTGGGCGCAATGGCGGTGTTCTTGCGCGAGTCGATGGATGATGTCATCCACTCGCCCGAAAAGCTGACAGAAACGGTCGCTCTGCCGCCGCTGGGCATGGTGCCAAGGCTGCCGCGCAGCATTGTCGGTCAGCGCTGGCCGCTGGGGGGTCAGTTGCCGCTGTCTGGGCGATCGCCCGCTGCGTTGCCCATGCTGCAAGCCGCCCAGTGGCCGCTGTTTCGAGAGTCGATGGATCTGGTCTACAAGAGCCTGCGGCGCAGCAGTCCGGTGTCGGCCCTGCGATCGCTCGCTATTACGTCTGCTTTGGCGAATGAAGGCAAAACGCTGGTGTCGATTGGGCTGGCCCTGAGTGCGGCACGACTGCATCAGCGGGTGCTGCTGATTGATGCCAACCTGCGATCGCCCAGCTTGCACCACCAGCTCAACCTGCCCAACCGTCAGGGACTCTCCACCCTGCTCAGCGGAGAAGATCGGCAGCCCCTACTGCACAGCATCGGCGCAAATACTGATGTGCTGACGGCGGGGCCGCTGTCCAGCGATCCGGTGCGCCTGCTCAGTTCCGACGAACTGCGGGACTGGATTAGAGCGTTTGAAAAAGACTATGACCTAGTGATTCTGGATTCCTGCGCTGTGCTGGGCGTGGTGGATGCGATTCAAACCGCCTCGCTTTGCGAAGGCGTTGCCGTCGTCGCTCGTCTCGACAGCGTCTCCCAGTCTAGCCTGATTCAGGCAGCCACGGCGCTCAATGGCTTGAATGTGATTGGAATGATTGCCAACGATGTAAAGGGCGCTCAGGTGGCCTACGGTCGCCCGTCGGGACTGGGGGCCCTGTTTGCCGAGTCCGTTTCTAACCGCGAAACTGCCGAATCCGCAGGACGAGATGCCGCCTAGCAAAGGAGGTTAAGGAGCTTTATAAAGACTGCGTAGAGATCCGGGATAACTAAGCTGTTTTGTTGCTACGCCCATGTTTTTCAAACTGCTTCAACTGATTCGCAAGCCCCTAAGAGCAACTCGGTTTTGGCAAGAAAACCACTTGATCTTGAGGGAGTTCAAAAGCTTTCGCTGGCTGGCGATCGCCGCAGTTTGCTTTGCCCTTTTGGCATCTATTACAGAAGGGTTTGGGCTGGGGTTTTTGCTGGCGTTTCTGCAAAGTCTTACCTCACCGGATGCACCGCCTGTCCAGACTGGAATTGAATGGTTTGATGTTTGGGTATTAGGGGTTAACGCCCCAGTTACCCAGCGGATCTATCGCGTGTCTGGACTGATTGTGGCGGCGACCTGCATCCGGGCCGTGTTTAATTATCTGGCGCAATATTACACGCTGACGAGTGAAGTCACCCTCATCGATCGACTCCGCAAGCGCGTGTTTGAGCAGCTTCAATCGCAGCGTCTCAGCTATTTTTCTCAGACTCGATCGGGGGAACTGGTCGATGTGTTAACCAGCGAAATGGAGCGGATCAGAAATGCTTTTGGGGCAATGTCATTTCTGATGACCCGTGCCTTTACGCTGCTGGTGTACGCGATCGCCATTCTCTTACTATCCTGGCAGCTTTCACTCATTTCGATTCTCCTCTTTGGTGGACTGGCCTTCGGATTTTCTAAGCTGAACAAACGGGTACGGCGGCGAAGTACCAGAACCTCTCAAGCCAGCGGACGACTGACTTCCATCGCCATCGAATTCATCAACGGAATCCGCACTGTACAGGCCTTTTCTGCACAAGATTTTGAACGGCGGCGGTTTTATCAGGCCAGCACAGGACTGGTTCAAGAATGGAAAACGGTCTATCGCCTGTCCTGCCTGGTGCGTCCGCTGGCAGAGGCTTCGGCGACCTTTGTGCTGGTGGGCATGATTATCCTCGCGCTCACCAATCGCATCATGCCCGTTGCGTCCTTGCTGACGTTCTTATTTATTCTGTTTCGCATGGTTCCCTACAGCCAGGACTTGCTGGGTGTGTTTTCTCACCTCAGCACCATGATGGGGTCTGTAGAAAATATCAAGCGGCTCTTGAGCGATGAAGGCAAGCAATTTTTTGAAGACGGTACGCGCAGTTTTCCTGGATTGTTTCATGGGATTGAGTTTGTAGCTGTTGATTTCGGCTATGACCCCGATCATCTGGTGTTAAAAGATATTAATCTTTGCATCGAAAAAGGCAAAACCACGGCCCTGGTTGGGGCATCGGGTTCTGGCAAATCTACGCTGGCAGATTTGATTTCTCGCTTCTATGACCCAACCGCTGGGCGGGTGCTTTTAGATGGGATTGATTTACGAGAGTTCGAGATCGATTCCGTTCGCCATCGGTTGGCGATTGTGAGTCAGGATACGTTCATTTTTAATGCGTCTGTTCGCAGCAATATTGCCTACGGCTCTGAACAGGCCACCGATAGCGAAGTGTATGAAGCCGCACGGTTGGCAAACGCGCTGGAGTTTATTCTAGAAATGCCGGAGGGGTTTGAAACAACGCTGGGCGATCGCGGCATTCGGCTATCGGGTGGGCAGCGCCAGCGAATTGCGATCGCCCGTGCGTTGTTACGAAATCCAGAAATCCTGATTTTGGACGAGGCTACCAGCGCTCTGGATTCGGTGTCTGAAAGACTGATTCAGGAAGCGCTCGAAAAACTCTCGGTAGGGCGAACCGTGCTGGCGATCGCCCATCGACTCTCTACAATTTCAGGAGCCGACAAAATTGTGGTGCTAGAGCAGGGAAGAATTGTCGAGCAAGGCGGCTACCGAGAATTAATTGATCGGCGCGATCGCTTCTGGAAATACTACCAAATTCAGCAGGCATCCTAAGGTTGAGACGGGTTCAGGTCACGGCTTTGAAAAGAATTTTGAAAAGGGCTTTGAAACCGCTGTTAATAAAATTCAGGGGCATGGACAAGCAGAGACAAGGAACTTAAAGAAACCGATTAAAGCGTAAGCCGATGAATCATCAAACTGCACTCGTGAGCGTTATTATTCCGACCTATAATCGTCCGACTTTTCTGCGGGCGGCGCTTCAAAGTGCAGTTCGGCAAACCTATCAAAATATTGAAATTATTGTTTCCGATAATTGCAGCCCCAAAGATCCGAAGGCGATCATTGAATCCTTTGATGATTCCCGAATTCGTTTTTGGCGAAATGAGAAGAACTTGGGACTTTTTGCCAACGCGATAAATGCTGTCAAAATGGCGCGGGGCAAGTATCTAGCCTTCTTGCATGATGATGACCTCTGGAGCGATCGCTTTTTAGAGAGGCTGGTTCCGCTATTGGAACAATACCCCGAAGCAACGATTGCTTTCTGCGATCAGTTCATCATCGACGAGACGGGAAAAATCAGCGCCTTTGCCACGCGCAGGATGACGCGAGCCTATCGGCGCGATCGCCTCCAGAGCGGACTCTACCAACCCTTTGTCGAGGTTGGTCTGGTTCACAAATCTGTCCCCAGCGTTGCGGGCGCTGTGATTCGGAGAGTGTCAATCGACTGGGCGAATATTCCATCGGAAGTGGATAGGATGCACGACCTCTACATTACCTATCTGTGCTGCAAAGATGGGCAGGCTGCATATTACCTTGCCGACAAGCTGGTTTACCATCGAGAACATCCAAACACGGATACCTTTTTGAGCGGCCGACGAGATGGGCTAGCCAAAATTTCTAAAGCTAAAGTAGAAATCTTTTGCTATCAGCGCTTTCTTCAAGACAGCAACCTGCGTCCATTTAGACCTCATTTCAAGAAGATTTTGCTGCACGCCCAAACAACCTTGGGCATTGGGCTGCTGTTGGCGAATCGTCCGTCTGAAGCCCGAGTTCATCTATTTCAGTCGCTCAGGGGTCGGCTGTTTAATATGAGAACCTTGGTTGCGCTGATGCTGAGCTTGCTGTGTTCGTTGGTGCTGATGGAGCGATCGCACGAAGACGATTCAGATCACTTTTTGAGTCTCAATCGAGTCGAGTCGATCCGCATCTCTCAGAGCATTCAAGACGCGTTTAAGAACACCGCTCGTTAGCGCCTTGTGAGTCCAACTTTTTTGCCCATTCTGACTAATTCACTTTTAGCATCTACCCCATTCGCGAATTCCAGCCCATGAAAGTTAGCGTGATCATTCCCTGCCTAAACAATGCGTCTACTCTTGCCACCCAACTGGCGGCTTTGGCAGCCCAACAGTACGCAGAGCCGTGGGAAGTCATCGTGGCAGATAATGGGTCTACAGACGACACTGTGGCTATTGCAGAGCAGTTTGGCGATCGCCTCCCCAATCTGCGTGTGGTAGATGCCTCTAGGGTTGGTGGCAGCGCCCATGCCCGCAACGTGGCGGCGGCAGCAGCACGGGGCGAGTTTCTGCTGTTTTGTGATGGAGATGATGAGGTGGGCGCAGGCTGGGTTGCTGCGATGGCTGCTGCCCTGGAGAAAGCCGATCTGGTCGGCGGGTATATGGAATATTGGCGGCTCAACGAACCCTGGCTGGTACGGGCTTATAGCTACGAAAATGGATTGAAGCTGTTTGAGTCGGGATACCTAAAATTTGCCAGCGGGTGTAATTTAGGAATTCGTCATGCTGTTCATGATGCGGTTCATGGATTTGATGAAACGCTGTTGCGGCTTCAGGATGTGGACTATTCCTGGCGCGTGCAGCAGGCTGGATTCAAACTGAGCTATGCACCTGATGCGATCGTTCACTTTCGGCTGCGCGGCAGCATTCGGAGCGTCTGTCGCCGAGCCTTCAAGTTTGGATATACAGAACCATTCCTTTATCAGAAGCATCGAAACAAGGGAATGCCGCAAATCTTGAGTTGGAAGTCGATCGTCAAAACGGTGGCGCTGTTTCCGGTTCGCCTGATTGCCTCGCTGCGCGATCGCGCTTCGTTGTGCAAGGTGCTGATGGAAGGCTGCTGGCGCGGCGGCGAACTCTATGGCTGCATCAAACACCGATATTTGCCGCTTTAGCATAGCTGGAGGCAGCGCGAGTGAAACTTTGCATTGTGACGCATCGGGTGGTTCCAGGAGACGGGCAGGGGCGCGTCAACTACGCCATTGTGCAGCACGCGCTGGCAGTAGGGCATTCGGTAACGCTGCTGGCCAGCGAGGTTGCGCCAGACTTGGTGCCGCATCCGGGGGTGACTTGGGTGGCAATTCCGTCCGAGGGGCTGCCGACCGAGTTGCTAAGAAACTTGGTGTTTTCCTGGCACAGTCGGCGCTGGCTGACAAAGCACGCGGTCGAGTTCGATGTGATTAAGCTCAACGGCGCGATTACCGATTTTCCGGCAGGGGTCAACGCGGTGCATTTTGTCCACCATGACTGGCTGCGATTCGCGAAGCAATCCCTGCGGGAATCGTCCGCCAATCACCCTCCTGGACTGCGGGGTCTGTATCAGCGGCTCTACACCCTCCTGAATGCCCATTGGGAAAAACAGGCATTTCAACAGGCGACGGTTTTGGTGGCGGTTTCTCAGCAGGTCAAGCAGGGGCTGCTGAGGCTAGGAGTGCCTGCGTCGAAGATTCGAGTCGTGCTAAACGGAGTGGATGCCACAGAGTTTGTGCCGGGTTCTGTGGAGCGCGATCGCTGGGGACTGCCGGGGAACGTGCCGATGGGCCTATTTGCAGGAGATATCAAAACGCCGCGCAAAAACCTAGACACTGTGCTTCGCGCCCTAGCTCAGGTGGCTGGGCTGCATCTGGCAGTGGCGGGCGATCTGCAGGGCAGCCCCTATCCCCGCTTGGCACAGGATTTGGGGGTGGGCGATCGCGTTCATTTTTTGGGTTATCGCCGCGACCTCAAGGATCTGATGCAAGCCGCCGACCTGTTCATTTTTCCATCCCGATACGAAGCCTGTTCGCTCGTGCTGCTAGAAGCCATGGCCACCGGACTGCCAGTGGTGACTGCGGCAACCACGGGCGGCGCAGAAATCGTCACCCCCGACTGCGGCGTGGTGCTGCCCGACCCCAACGACGTGGAGCATCTGGCCCAAACGCTGAACGCGCTGATTGCCGACTCCACGCGGCGATCGCAACTGGGCCAGGCGGCCCGTCGCCGCGCCGAAGCCCACACCTGGAGCGCAATGGCGCAGCAATATCTGGACTTGTTTGACGCGCTGTGCTGCCCTGCCGCTGCTGATCATCCCCAAACTGCCAACCATGAAACTTACCGTCATCATTCCCACCTACTGCCGCGCTGACGACCTGCGGCGCTGTCTGGCGGCCCTGGCTGAGCAAGTGCGATCGCCCGATGAGGTGATCGTGGTGGTGCGCGAGACGGATTGCGACACCTGGAGTTTTCTAGCGTCTGAGAAGAGTTTCCCCTTGCGAAACTTGCAGCCCAATTTGCGAACGCTGAGCGTGGCTCTGCCGGGAGTAGTAGCGGCGATGAATCGGGGCTTGGACGCTGCCCAGGGCGATGTGGTTTGCTTTACAGACGACGACGCTGCGCCCCACCCGGACTGGCTACAGCGCATCGAGCAGCATTTCCTGGCCGATCCCCACTTGGGCGGACTGGGCGGGCGCGATCGCATCCAGCACTTGCCCGAATCTCTGACCGGCCGGCCCTGCACCGTGGGCAAGCTGCAATGGTTTGGTCGGCCCATCGGCAACCATCACCTGTGCATGGGCGCGGCGCGAGAGGTCGATATTCTCAAAGGCGTGAACATGAGCTTCCGCCGAACGGCGATCGCCCACCGACGATTCGACACCCGGATGCGCGGCTCTGGGGCCCAGGTTCACTTTGAACTGGCCTTTAGTCTGGCGCTGCGGCGCGACGGCTGGCGACTGGTCTACGATCCCGCAGTCCTGGTCAATCACTACCCCGCCCCCCGGCATGACGAAGACCAGCGCCACCAGTTCAGCGCGATCGCCCGCCAAAACGCCGTCCACAACGAAACCCTGGCGCTGCTGGAACACTTGCCACCTGTGCAAAGAGGGATATTCTTGCTCTACGCCGTGCTACTGGGGCATCGGGATGCCTTTGGGCTGGCCCAGTTGGTGCGCTATTTTCCGCAACAGCGCGATTTAGCCATGCGTCAGTGGGCGGCGGCCATGCAGGGGCGCTGGCAGGGCGTTCAGACCTGGTGGAAAAGCCGAAAGCGGGGTCTGGGAACGGGGGTTGGGGGGCAGGAGTTGGAGATGGGAGGGTAGAGAAGGATTTTGGATTGGGGATTGTGGATTTTGGATTGGGGGTTGGGTGGTTGGATGGGTTGACTGAGTATGTCTTCTGTGTGTGAGGGTGCGTGAGCCGCCTGCCGTTTTGCCTGCGTTTTGCCAACGTTTTGCCTGCGTTTTGCCTATGGAAGTCATTTCGAGTCCGCAGCCGAGTGCCAGTCAGTCCTTACCCGGATGGATTGCGATCGCCGGGGTGTTTGGCATTGCCACGCTGGGGGCCCTGGTAGGGGCAGGGAGCCTGGTGCGGCTGTTTTTTCCGGCCTCGGCGCTGCTGGTGGCGGTGTTGCTCTACTTCCGCTATCCGCTGCTCTACGTTGGGTTTGCCTGGTGGGTCTGGTTTCTCACACCGCTGCTGCGGCGCGTCAGCGACTACAACAGCTTTTGGGATGAAAAGGGCGTGATTCTGCTTGCGCCCTATCTGGTCACGTTTGTCAGCGTGCTAACGCTGGTGCGCTATCTGCCCCGCACGTCGAAAATTGGCGGACTGCCCTTTGTGCTGGCAATGGCGAGTGTAGTCTATGCCTTTTTGATCGGACTCATTCTCGATAATCCGCCGCTTGCCGTGGTTCGCTCTTTCCTAGACTGGATTTGCCCAATTCTGTTTGGCTTTCATCTGTTTGCAAACTGGCGCGACTATCCCAGCTACCGCAGCAATTTCCAGCGTGTATTTCTCTGGTGTGTCTTGCTCACAGGGCTGTACGGCATCTACCAATTCATGGTTGCGCCGCCGTGGGACGGTTTTTGGCTAATTCGCACCAAGCTGGTCAGCTTTGGCAAGCCCGAACCGTTTGAAATCCGCGTCTGGAGCACCATGCACTCGCCCGGTCCGTTTGCGGTGGTGATGATGGCAGGGCTGCTGCTGCTGTTTTCGGAGCGCAGCGTATTGGGTATTCCAGCAGCCGTCAGCGGCTACCTGTCTATTCTGCTCAGCATGGTGCGCTCGGCCTGGGGCGGCTGGGTGGCGGGGCTGCTGGCGGCCTTTGCCTCCACCACACCCAAGTATCAAATGCGGCTGGTGGTCACGATTTTGGTGCTGGTGCTGTGCGTCACGCCGCTGACGGCAATGGAGCCGTTTGATGAGGTGATTAGCGAACGGGTCGAGTCGATTTCTAACCTCGCCCGCGACCAGAGTTTTCGCGATCGCTCTCGCAACCACGACCGCGACTTCAACGTGGCCATTACGCGGGGACTGGGGCGCGGCATGGGCAGTACGTGGATTGTGAATGAGCGCAACGGCAAGCTGGAAATGATTGTGCTGGACAGCGCCATTCTCGACATTTTCTTCACGCTGGGCTGGGCGGGTGCGCTGCCCTACTTGGGGGGAGTGATCTTCCTGCTCGTCAGCCTGTTCAAAGATTCTGCTGCCCGTTCCGACCCGTTTGCCAGCACTGCACGGGGCATTTCGCTGGCAGTGTTTTTTCAGTTTATTTTTAGCAGCGTCATGCTGGGCCTGTCAGGCATGATTCTATGGGGCTTTATGGGCATCGCCCTGGCCGCCAGCCGCTATCATCGCCATCGCAAAAATCTGCTGAAGGTGTTGTAAGGCCACAGCCGGAGTAATCCTCCTCCCTGGCTTCTCAGCCCGCACTCATCTGGGCTGATCCAAAGTTGACTAAGCTGCTGTGAAGCACGTTTGAAACTCTATGGGCAATCAATACTCGTTTGTTGGCGGAACGCGAGGACTGTGGCGGGTGCAAGAGGTTCGACCAGTCGCAGGGGCTGGCCTAGCCCCAGTGAAGCGGCTTGATATTGTAAACGGGGCGATCGCCCCACCGCCACCCGACAGCGCCTGGGTGCTTCGCAGCTTTGCCAGCAATGTCCGCTATGCCAAGCGGGATGAACTAGATACGCTCCGTGCAGTGCAGCCCGACCTCAACCGGGCAGAAGCCGTCTCCGCTGTGCTGATCCCCATTAAAAAATCGGCTCAGTGGTGGGACATGGCGCAAGACGAGCGCCGCGCCATTTTTGAGGAACAGTCTCACCATACGGCCGTCGGGCTGGAGTATCTGCCGGGGGTGGCCCGTCGCCTGCTCCACTGCCGCGACCTAGGGGAACCGTTCGACTTCCTCACCTGGTTTGAGTTTGCACCAGAACACACTGCCGCGTTTGATCAACTGCTGGTGCGGATGCGGGCTAGCAAGGAATGGGACTATGTGGAGCGGGAAGTGGAAGTGCGCCTAGAGCGCGACGACGCAGCGCAAACCTGAACACTCGCCCTGCCGACGCAGCCTCACGCCCACAAAAGCCTAATGCAGACCAGCAAGCCGGCCAGCAAGCAAATCCAACAAGTTTGGCAACGACCATTACAAACCGATGATCCCGGTGTATGATTTGCTGGAATTTTGGTCTTGTTTGGGAGAAGGGATATGGGTTTGGTAACGGCTCCCCCGGCGCTGCTGGTGTTGGCGGATGGCACGGTGTTTCGCGGGTTTTCCTTTGGCGCGGCGGGCACCAGCATCGGCGAGGTGGTGTTCAACACGGGTATGACGGGATATCAAGAAGTCCTGACTGATCCCAGCTATCGCGGGCAGATTGTCACCTTTACCTATCCCGAACTAGGCAATACGGGGGTGAACCCGGAGGATGAGGAATCGGCGGGGCCTCAGGTGAAGGGGGCGATCGCCCGCAATATCTGCCCCCGTCCGAGCAACTGGCGCTCCACCCAATCCCTCCCAGACTACCTCAAGCAGCACCACATTCCGGGCATCTACGGCATCGACACCCGTGCCCTCACCCGCAAGCTGCGCTCCGTCGGCGCGATGAATGGCGGCCTCTCCACCGAAATTCTCGACCCGGCGGAATTGCTGATGCAGGTGCAGGAAGCCCCCAGCATGGCCGGGCTAAACCTGGTCAAGGACGTGACCACGCGGGAAATTTACGAATGGAGCGAGCCGACCCCGCCAGAGTGGGAATTTAGCGAAGGCGTAGCAAAATCGCCAGAGCCGCTGACCGTGGTCGCAATTGACTTTGGCGTAAAGCGCAATATTCTACGGCGGCTGGCCAGCTACGGCTGCCGGGTGATTGTTGTGCCTGCCGACACGCCGCCCGAAACCATCCTGAGCTACAACCCGGACGGCATTTTCCTGTCTAACGGGCCGGGCGACCCCGCCGCCAACACCGACGGCATTGAAACCACCAAAGCCTTGCTCAAGGCCCAAAAGCCTGTCTTTGGCATCTGCATGGGCCACCAGATTCTCGGTCTGTCGATGGGCGGCGAGTCCTTCAAGCTCAAGTTTGGCCATCGCGGGCTAAACCAGCCAGCGGGCTTGCGGCAAAAGGTGGAAATTACCAGCCAGAATCACGGCTTTGCCATCGCCCAGGAGTCGCTCCCCGATGCCGAGGTAGAAATTACCCACCTGAACCTGAACGATCGCACGGTGGCTGGCCTGCGCCATAAGACGCTGCCGATGTTCTCGGTGCAATATCACCCCGAAGCCAGCCCCGGCCCCCACGATGCCGATTATCTGTTTGAGCAGTTTGTTCGCCAGATGCGCGAGAGCAAGGCATAGACCTCGTTTCAGGATCTCTCATGGCGCAACTGTCTTCTCAGCCATCTCCGCGCTGGATTGGGGTGGCGCTCGCCTTCTATGCCTTCATTGCCATTGGCATTGCCGAGGGCGGGCTGGGGGTGCTGCTGCCGTCGATTTTGCAGGAATATAGCCTAACAACCGCCAGCGTCACGCTGCTATTCGTCAGCCAGATTACAGGCTACATTTTTGCAGCGTTTACCAGCAGCCTGATCAGCAGCAGACTGGGGCTGGCGCGGATGCTGCTGATGGCGGCGGGCACGCTGACGCTGGCGCTGGCGATTTATGCGACCTCGCCCGTGTGGGGACTGATGGTGGCAGCCGGGACGCTGCTGGGGCTGGGCATTGGGCTGATCGACGCGGGCGTAAACACCTACATCGTGCAGGACGAACGCGGCGCATCGCTGATCGGCACGCTGCATGGGTTTTACGGCGTGGGGGCGCTGTCGGGCCCGGCGATCGCCACGACGCTGCTAGCGATGGGGATGACCTGGCGACAGGTGTATGTCGTGCTGACGGGGGTGGTGGGGCTGCTGATTGTGGCGCTGCTGGCGGTGTTGGTGATTCGCTATCCGCCGATGCATCTTCGAGGTGTGGCCACCTCCGAAGGAGCGAGCTGAACGCCCAAATCATCAGTGCCCGCCGCTACGATATAGCGTGCATCTTCGAGGTGTGGCCACCTCCGAAGGAGCGAGTGCGGCGCAAAATCTGGGGCGATCGCTGCGGCATCCGGCGGTTCTGCTGACGGGGCTACTGCTGCTGGTCTACGTGGGCACGGAAGCGGCGATCGGCAATTGGGCCTACACCGTGCAATCCGTCGGGCGCAGCATGTCCCCCATGGCCGCGGGCTACGGTGTGGCGGCCTACTGGCTGGGGCTAACGGTGGGGCGGTTTGGTTTGGACTATTGTTTGCGACGGGTGGGGGCCGTGCGGATGATCAGCCTGTCGCTGACGCTGTTGCTGATTGGGCTATTCGCCTGGTGGCAATTGCCCGATCAGTGGCTCAGCCTGCCGATGATTGGGTTGGCGCTGGCGGCGATTTTTCCAGCGACGATCTGGCTGGTTCCCCGGCGGTTGCCTGCGGAACTCGTCCCCGGCGGCATTAGTTTTGCCACCAGTGCGGCCAGCTTTGGCGCGGCGATTATTCCCACCAGCGCGGGCTGGATTGCCAATGCCACTAGTCTAGAGAGCATTCCGGTGCTAATGCTGCCGCTGGCGATCGCCATGATTTTGATCCACCTCTGGCTGGTGCAGCACAGTCCGAGCGATCGCTCGTTGAGCTAGCAACCTACGGCTAAATCGCAAATCCCATTTCCTTTAGCCCCTGCCGCAGCCGCTCTGCCTGCTCTGGATTGGACTGGGAATGCAGGGCGATCGCCCGCCCAAAGGAGGCCAGCCCCGATTCCACCTGCCCCAGCTTGATCAGCGCCACGCCCAGATTTTGGTGTGCCTCGGCGTGGTCGGGCTGGAGCCGAATCGCTTCCTGATAATGGGTCACAGCGTTGGTAATTTGTCCCTGCGCCCGCAGCGTCGTGCCCAGGTTGTAGTGTCCGGCGGCAAAGTTGGGGTCGATGGCCAGGCAGTGTTCATAAAGCTGGCGGGCAGTGGACAGATCGCCTGCGGTTTTGCACAAGCTGCCCAGGTTGTTGTATGCGCCCAGCTTCAGCGGCTCCAGCACGGGTTGTTGCAGCGCGGCCTGATACTGCTGTGCGGCTTGCTCTAGCTGGTTTAGCCGCGAAAAGGCAATGCCCAGATGATAGTGCAGCTCATAGCGCACAGGCGCATCGAGTTGGGGCGATTTTAGCCCCTGCTGCAAAAGCTGGATGCCGCGCTCCACCTCGCCCATTTGCACATACAGCGCCCCCAGCTTGCTGCACTCGTAGGGGTCGTCGGGATGGGCCTGCCAATAGCCCTCCATGACGGTTCGCGCTTTTTCCAGCTTGTCGCGCCGGGCGATTGCCACGGGATCATAGCCATCGTGCAAAATCGCCACCTGCGGCAAGTCCACAATGCCCCAGCCCGGTTCCTGCTGTCGCAGCGCCGCCACCGCATCGTCAATCGTGGCGTGATAGGGTCGCGCAAAGGTCACGGCTGGATGCCGCCGAAATAGCCGCGACACCAGCGAATAGGGCGATTGCACTGCGCCCACCTCCTGCCGCAGCAGATTGATCACCAGCGTTTGGTCATGCTGCATCGCCTGCTGCATCCTCGGTACGCAATCCGCCACCAGCGTTTCGTCGGCATCCAGCACCAGCACCCAGTCACCTGTGGCGTGGCGCAGCGACTCGTTGCGGGCGATCGCAAAGTCATTTTGCCAGGGGGTAGAAAATACCTTTGCCCCAAAGGATTGGGCGATCGCCACCGTATCATCCACCGACCCAGTATCGACCACGATTAGCTCGTCGGCCACGGTCGCCACGCTCTGCAAACAGCGCCCCAACCGCTCTGCCTCATCGCGCACAATCATGCAAAGGCTTAGCTTTGGTTTCACCGATTTTTCCCCTTTGCACCAACGCCTAAAGGAATGCCTAGAAAGAATGTCTGCCAAAAATGCCCGCAAAGAATGTCCACAGAAGGCTTACTCAAGCCCGTCAATCGGTCGTTGATCGCGACACCTTTTGATCCTAACTTAGGGCAGCCGTGCCATCGATGACGTTGGGGACGGATCTCCGCACGGTTCTATATAGTACAAAAGTACGATAAAATGTCAAAGCTGATTTAATAATGCTGACCAAAATGATTTAATAATGCTGACCAAAATATTGACCAACAGGCTTGCCGAAAAGTAAAACCCTGCTCTCGCCTGATCCGGCTAAAACCACGGGATGTGCAACTTTAGCCGATCCCCCTCCCCTTTTTCTGGGATGCTGAAGGCTTTAAGCCCTCTCCCAGAGCAGGATAGAGACTTCGAGCTTCTCTTGCTCCCCTTCTCCCAAGTCGGGAGAAGGGGTTGGGGAATGAGGGCAAATTGAAAGTTGCACATCACGTAAAACCTGTTTTGCCAACGGATTCTTGGAGGATGTTTGAAAAGTTCTACTGTTTGTAGCAAAGCGTGCAAGATCCCCCTAAATCCCCCTTAAAAAGGGGGACTTTAAGGTGGTTTCCCCCCTTTTTAAGAGCTAATTTATGAAGCAAATCTTAAGAAGCCTGAAACTCTTGGCATGTGTGGCTTTGAGGTCATGTTTGCCCAGGAAAAGCGGTTTCTCGGAAATCCTTGATTAACAAGGCTTTCAGAGCTAATTTATGAAGCAAATCTTAAGAAGCCTGAAACTCTTGGCATGTGTGGCTTTGAGGTCATGTTTGCCCAGGGAAAGCGGTTTCTCGGAAATCCTTGATTAACAAGGCTTTCAGGCTCCTTTACAAATTAGCTCTCAGGCTCCTTTACAAATTAGCTCTAAGGGGGGCTAAGGGGGGATCTCTGAGTGCCTAACATTACAGGCGATACCTTTTCAAACACCCTCTTAGAAAATTATGGGGAATATATAGTGGAGAACTGCGTATTTCCGCCAAATTGCCGCCAAATTGCAACCGAATTAATATCGAATTTTCTGCAAATCGCTCACCGTCTCCATTCTTGCGGAATCAGGAACCCGCTGTTGCGGCTTACAGTCCTGTCATAAAACCTCTCTAAGAGGCTAAGACATTTTCATTAAAGACTACTCGTAAGAGACTACCCGTAAAGCTCATCAACAGCGCAAACCCTTGAGTGAGCCAGGGTGGTCTTGTAGCACGGCGATCGCCTCTTATTCAGCATCGCCAGCGGCTTGGTTCGCAAAACGCATCTGCCTTGCATGGTTCGGTCTGGTCCCTCACGTTGCTTCGGAAGCGATTCATGAATATTCCATTTCCTCTCAGTTTGGCGGCATTTAGCCTAGTGGCGCTTGGGGTCACACAGGCCCTTGGCTCCCAGGGCCATACCCCCTCCGTAGAACCGGGCATCCACCTGCTCAGCAGCACTGCCACCGTCGCCTCAGGCAGAAGCGGAATGCTGAGTGCCCGTGATCCGCAGGCGTTGATCAACATCCGCGTCAGCCCCGGTGTGCAATCCAGACTCGTGTTTACGGGAACCCCCAACACGCCCGTCATGATTCTTCAGGAAGCCCCCGGCGGAGATGGGTTTACCTGGTATCAGGTGCGGCTGGGCAACGGCGTAGAGGGCTGGGTGCGGGGCGACTTGGTGCGCGTAACGGCGGGTTCTGGGGCGATCGCCTCCTCGCCTGCTGCACCGCACCCCCCCGCCCAGCAAGCCGCAGGTTTCCAGAATGCCGCGGCCGATGCACCAATCTACGACCCGTCCTCTGGGGTGCTGATGCGTCCTGGAACCCGCCCGGAAGCGAGTGCGCCCAATCGCGGCGATTTGCCCAGCCCCATGTCTAATCTGCCTGCATATAATCCGTCTGTCCAACCCGTGCCGCCTGCCAGCGTGCCAACCAATGGGCAGACCAATCTCCCGCGCTATTCGCGTGAAGTCGTGGTCGATCAGCAGGGACAGCGCGACATCACCCAGGGAACGGCGAACCCTGCGGTGAACCAACCCCTACCCAGCCCCACTCCCCCCAATTCGCCAGGACTGGTGGATCGCATCGTGGATGGGATTAGTGCCATTGGCGATCGCGTGGGTGCGATTCTAAACCCTGGGCCAGCCCCCCTAGCAATCACGCAAGCAGACATTGATTACTTCACGGAAGTCGCGCTTGGCTCGGAATGGGGAAATAGTGCGCCGCTAATTCGTAGATGGAATACAAACTTGAGAATTCGCGTCACGGGAACACGCACTGCTGAGGATGACGCGACGATTCGCCAAGTGATGCAAGAATTAAACGACCTACTCCACGGCAGCGGCGTGCAGCTAGTCCACGACGATCGCAACCCGAATGTCGAGATTATTTACGCACCAGAAAGCCAGTTCCGCCAGCTAGAACCTAACTATGTGCCAGGGAATTTAGGCTTTTTCTGGGTGCGCTGGAATAGTAGCGTCATCAACTATGCCCGCATTTTGATTACCAATACAAACCGCGTCACGCAGCGAGAACGGAGCCACTTGCTGCGGGAAGAACTGACTCAGGTCTTGGGTTTGATGCGCGACTCCAATCGCTATCCCAACAGCATTTTCTATCAGGGCTGGACGGATGTGACCGAGTATGCCGAAATCGATCGCACGCTGATTCGGATGCTCTACCATCCCCAACTTCGACCCGGTATGACGCAATCGCAGGCCGTTGCCGTCCTGCAAACTCTAGCTGATCCACGCGCCGCCAGAACCCGCTAGCGAGGTTTCCTTAATCCTGCCGGGGCAAAGCCTGGAGAACTGCATGAATCCTATTACCTGTGAGTCCTATTGCCTCAGGATCTACTGCGATAAGTTTTCTGGGTTTTGGAGGATTTCTCGCGGGCTGCGCCCGCGAGAAATCCTCCAACCGCGTAAGTCCTATGCCCACAAAGCACAGAGACAAGCGGGGGACGATTGAGCCTGAAGAAGGGATGAAGTTCTCTAGAAGTTGTTTAACCTCTCCGGATGCTCTATGTCCTCAGACGTAGAAACGAATGGTAGATGCACCCTGATTCAAGCCCTAGAGGTTCGCCTCTGGGGTTTTTTCTTTTGCGTTTGTCTTGCGTCCTCTGGAGAGTGATACAATAGCAGACCGTGGCTTTCGCAATTCACATTCTGTATCATCCCCTTCTGCAACGGTTGGAGAGCTAAAATTATGACGAAACGTACTCTGGGTGGAACCTCCCGCAAGCGCCGCCGCACTTCTGGCTTCCGCGCACGAATGCGTACCAAAAACGGGCAACGAGTGTTAAAAGCACGCCGTCGCAAAGGGCGGGTTCGTTTGTCTGTTTCCTAATCTCCACCTGCGTCCCGTCCAGATAGGGGTTTGAGCTAGCCACCAGTTTGCCTGGAGCTAGCTTGTTTGCGTATGGACTGATTGGGCTGGATTGGCTTATGGCTCACTGGCTTACGGAATAGATGTGTTGTGGCTCTCCCCAAAGTCCATCGACTTAAGCGTCGGCAGGAATTTAGCAAGGTTCACCAGTCCGGCGTGCGGCGCAGCACTCGCAACTTCACGCTACGCGCACTGCGCCAGGTTCCAGTCCACCAGAGAAAGCCCGGTTTGCCCGATTCTGATAGGTCTGATAGGAATGCGGTAGATGGCAATGCAGTAGACAGGAATACGGCAGAACCATTAGGGCGATCGCCCACGCGCATCGGCATCACGGTCAGCACCAAGGTCAGCAAGCGGGCCGTGGTTCGCAACCGCATCAAGCGGCGTATCCGGGCGGCTCTACGCGAGTTGCTGCCTGGGTTCGCAACGGGCTGGATGATTGTCGTCATCGTGCAACCCGTTGCAGTAAAGTGCAACTATAAAGAAATTCTGCAAGAATTAAAGCAGTTGCTGATAGAGGCCGAGGTGTTCGATGGGCATTCGGGAAGATGTGTACTATGAAGGCGGCCCCCACATCGGGGATTTGATCCTCAACTGCCTGCTGGGGCTGACAGTGGTGTGCCTGCCGCTGACGGTGGGAGCGATCGTTCGGGCCATCTGGCTCCGCTATCGGATTACCGACCGACGGATTTCCGTTACGGGTGGATGGATGGGGCGCGATCGCTCGGATGTCATCTATTCCGAAATGGCTAGCGTGGTTGCCGTACCTCGCGGGCTGGGCAGTTGGGGCGATATGGTTGTTACGCTGAAAGATGGCAGCCGTCTGGAGCTACGCGCCATGCCCAAGTTCCGGGAAGTTGCCAACTACATCAGCGAGCGGATCGCAGCCAAGGCCTCCAAAAAAGCCAGCACTTAGACTCGATAGATCCGACCCGATAGAATCCGAATTGTCAGACCTGTTGGATCAGCCAAAAGCTAACTCCCCATTCGCTTAGGCAATTTGCTCTTTAGGAATTGGGACAACTGCAACCAGACGTTCAATTCGGCTGCAATCGACTGGTTTTGCAGCGTACAATGATGTCTGGTTACGTCTGGTGATTACATCCAGTGAAGCTAAATGCGTAGCACTTAGCTAGTTTATTTCCGGATTGTTTCTAGATTGTTTCCAGGTTTAGTCACGCCGTAAACGTTCAGAGCCACAAGGTACCCACAAAGCACATGGATTTTGGTGTCGGTTTTCTCTCCAACAACGTCATGTTGCCGATCCTGGATTTCTTCTACGGGATCGTGCCAAGTTACGGGCTGGCTATTGTGGCTCTGACCCTGGTGATTCGATTTGCGCTGTATCCTCTCAGCGCTGGGTCAATCCGCAATATGCGCCGGATGCGGGTTGCCAACCCGGTGATGCAAAAGCGAGTTAAAGAAATTCAGGAACGCTATAAGGACGACCCTGCTAAGCAGCAGGAGGAAATGGGCAAGGTTTACAAAGAGTTTGGTAATCCCCTATCGGGCTGTTTGCCTGTGCTGGTGCAGATGCCCATCTTGTTTGCCCTGTTTGCGACGCTGCGGGGGTCGCCATTCTCAGACATTAACTACAATGTGAATTTGCAAGTTCTGCCACAGGAGCAAATTGAGCAGATTCAGCCCCAGGCATATACTACCAATCCCCAAAATATTTACGTTTCGGATGGTGTGCATGTCCCTGTGGCGGCGGTTGTTCCAGGCGGAACTCGTCTAGCAGTGGGTGAAAAAACTCGCATCGATTTCCAAACAACTGAGGGCAAGCCGCTGCGGGAAGTGCTGGCAGCGTACCCCGACACGATAATCGACCCGGTTTGGAAGGTGACTAAGGGCGCTGAAAATATCCAGATTGACGAAGACGGCAATATTCAAGCCATCAAGCCAGGGGATGTCACGATTCAGGGCACGGTGCAGGGTCTAGCGGCAAATAAGGGCTTTTTGTTTATCGACAAACTGGGTCGTGTGGGCGCGAGGGATGCCGACGGCACGATTCACTGGGACATCGTGGGTATGATCATTTTCTTTGGTCTGAGCCTGTATGTGAACCAGCTTTTGTCGGGTCAGGGCCCCAGCAACAATCCTCAGCAGGATACAGTGAACAAGTTGACCCCAGTGCTGTTTTCGGGAATGTTTCTGTTTTTCCCGCTGCCTGCGGGCGTGCTGATGTACATGGTGATTGCTAACATCTTCCAAACGCTGCAAACCTTTATTCTGTCGCGAGAGCCGCTGCCGGAGAATCTGCAAAAGATTTTGGATGAGCAGGAAAAGCAGTCGAGTGGAGATAGCGGGCGGGAAGCGCTGCCATTTGAGCCGGGACGTTCTAAGAAAAAGGCGGGATAGCAGATGGCAAGCGTGGAGCAACAGCGGCAGGGGCGCGAGTGGCTGAATCAGCTGTTGAGTCTGGCTACCTTGCCAGCCGCGGTGGATGCTGACGGTGTGGCCATTCGCGAGGATGAAAGCTGCTGGCTGACGATTTCGTCGGATGCGCTCTCGACTAAGCAGATTCAGGCATTGCAGGGCGATCGCGGCGAGGTGCTGGACTCGATCCAGTATTTGCTCAACACCACGCTAAACATGGGCAAGCCAGAGGGTGAGCAGCAGCCGTTTACGGTGGAGCTAGACGGATATCGCGATCGCCGTCAGGCGGAGTTGCTGGCCCTGGCCGAAGAGGCGGCGGCAAAGGTGCGCGAAACGGGGGAAGAGTTTGAGATGGTAGCGCTGTCGGCGGCTGAGCGGCGACAGGTACACACCTTTCTCAAAGACTATGAGGATCTGGAAACCTCCAGTCGTGGTCAGGAACCCGATCGCCGTCTGGTGGTGCGTCGAAAGTAGCTGGGTCAAAGGCTATCTGGCAGTTGCGTCTGGTTGGCAGTTGCTCCTAGCTAATAGTTGCTCTGGGAGCCGAGCCTCTTGAGTGGGGCGGCCCAGGCTACAGTGCCAGGACTGAGAACGGGTTATTCTTTCCGTAGCGTCAATCGCAATGAGTGCGAGAGGAGGCGGCTATGATGCAGGCAATTCATATTCCTCAACTGCTGAGGGCGGTCGAGCAGACTGAAACGATCGAGGTGCAAGATCACCTGCCCGACCTAGATACCTTAATGCCCGTGCAGGGCACGATTCGCGTGATGCACAAGGGCAACTATCTGGACGTGTCTGCAAAGGCGGAGGCGATTGTGACTCTGACGTGCGATCGCTGTTTGCAGCAATACAACCATCGCCTCTCGATCGACGTGTCGGAAATGATCTGGCTACAAGAGGCGACTTCCACAGCCGCAGAGGATTTGTTTGATCAGGATTTAAGCTCGACGGAGGGACTGATCGAGTCGCTGCCGCCGCGGGGCTATTTTGAGCCAGATCGGTGGCTCTACGAGCAGCTTTGTTTGGAAATTCCTCCGCGCAAGCTCTGCGACCCCAAGTGTGCAGGTATTGAGCTAAGCGACGAGTTGCCCGTGCCGACGGTGAATGTCGATCATCGATGGGCATCGCTAGAAGCCCTGAAAAAGCAAATGCTGAACTGAGTGCAGCAGATGAAACGAAGGGGGTTGGCAGGAACGAGGCATGAGTTTTGCAGAAGAGTTTGAACTGCTGCTGCGGGCCCGCTACCCGCTGATCTACGTGCCGACTCGCGAAGAGGAGCGCGTGGAAGGGGCGATCGCCCAGTGTGCCCAGCAGGGCAACCGCTCCTTTTACGTGTGGGATTTTGTCGATGGCTATCAGGGCAACCCCAACGATGCTGGCTCTGGCAAACGCAACCCGTTGCAGGCGCTGGAACTGGTCGAAAAGCTGCCGCCGACCGTTGCCGCAGTCTTTGTCCTGCGAGATTTTCACCGTTTTTTAGACGATGTAGCGGTTGCCCGCAAGCTCAAAAACCTGGCGCGATTGCTCAAGTCTCAGCCCAAAAATATTGTGCTGATTTCGCCACAGGTGACGATTCCCGATGACCTCAGCGACGTGCTGACGGTGCTGGACTTTCCTTTGCCCACCGCTAGCGAGATCCGACAAGAACTGGAGCGCCTGACGATGGCGACCGGGCGATCGCTCGATAGCCGGGTGTTGGATGATCTGGTGCGCTCCTGCCAAGGGTTGTCGATGGAGCGGATTCGGCGGGTGCTGGCGCGGGCGATCGCCACCCACGGCGAACTGCAAGCCGAAGACGTAGACCTGATCCTCGAAGAAAAGCGGCAGACGATCCGCCAGACGCAAATTCTCGACTTTTATCCCGCTACTGAGCGCATTTCCGACATTGGCGGGCTGGATAACCTGAAAGACTGGCTGCTGCGGCGCGGCGGTGCGTTTTCCGAAAAAGCCCGACAGTATGGATTGCCGCACCCCCGCGGGCTGCTGCTGGTGGGCATCCAGGGCACAGGGAAATCGCTGACGGCAAAGGCGATCGCCCACCACTGGCACCTGCCCCTGCTGCGGCTGGACGTGGGCCGCCTGTTTGCCGGACTGGTGGGCGAGTCCGAATCGCGCACCCGCCAGATGATTCAGCTTGCAGAGGCTCTAGCGCCCTGCGTCCTGTGGATCGACGAAATCGACAAAGCCTTTGCTGGGTTGGACGGACGCGGCGACTCAGGCACCAGCAACCGCGTCTTTGGGACGTTGATCACCTGGCTGGCAGAAAAAACCTCGCCTGTATTTGTAGTTGCAACCGCAAACGATATCGAGGCGCTGCCGCCCGAAATCAAGCGTCGGGGGCGGTTTGACGAGATTTTCTTTGTGGGGCTGCCCAGCCAGGAAGAGCGCAAAGCGATTTTTGAGGTACACTTAATGCGCTTGCGGCCGCACAATCTCCAAAGCTACGACCTAGAGCGGCTGGCGTATGAAACGCCGGAATTCTCTGGGGCAGAGATCGAGCAAATTCTGACCGAGGCAATGCATCTCGGCTTTAGCCAGGGACGCGACTTTACGACCGACGACGTGCTAGAAGCAGCCAGCCAGATGATTCCCCTAGCGCGGACTGCTCAAGAGCAAATCGAAAAGCTCCAGCGCTTTGCCGCCGAAGGGCGGGCCCGCCTGGCCTCTCGCCAAGGCAACTTGTTCCTGCGGCCCCAGTCCCAATCTTCCTAGCCTTGCTGTTAAATATCCTGCGGAGTTTTGTGTTCGTCCTCTGGCTGGCTCAGGTATCCTGCAAGAGTCCTTGAACAGTTTCCCGTCGAACAGTTTCCTGTCGAACAGTTTCCCACTCGAACAGTCTCCCGTCGAACAGTTTCCCGTCGAACAGTTTCCCACTCAAACAGTTTCCCCAAAGATTTTCAAGTTCCAAAGATGAGTCGCACTATGGGTTTGCAACGGCTGGCACAGGGCGTAATTGGGGTTTCGCTGGCGATCGCCATCCTGTTTTTCGCAGGGGTCAGCGCGGCCCGCTATCTAATCAACCGCCTCACCGAACTGCCGCCTCGACCCGTCTTCCCCAACGACACCGCTCCCCCCGGCGGCGCAGTGCCCGTTGCGGATGGTACCGTGCCCCCGCCAGACACCACACCTGTCCAAGCTGCCGCATCTGGAGAGGTCTACACTGCCCGCGTTCTTCCGGCAGTTGGGATTGTGCTGCGAGACGGCCCCAGCCTGGACTCCGCGCAAATTGGCGGCATCGACTATAACCAGGAAATCACCGTGCTGGAAACCAGCGCCGACGGTGGATGGCTGCGGGTGCGCCTGAACGACGGCAGCGAAGGCTGGGTCAAAGCGGGCAACACCGAGCGAATTCAGTAAACCTCTTGCGTGAATCGTTGGGCGGCACCGCCGCCCAACGATTCACGCTCTCAGAAAAGCATTTATGTAAGAGGTCTAGTAATCACGAGCTCGGCAGTCTTGCGGGTCTAATTTGCGGGACTAATTGAGCGGGACTAATTGCAGAGAGTCGCAGAGATTCAGAGATTAGCGCTTGCGGGCAAACAGCCCAAACAGTCCACCCCCTGGGTTTTCGGGCTTCGCGTTGGGCGCGTCGGGTGCTTCGAGGGGGATATTGAGCCGGGGCGCATAGCGCAGCGCTAGGGGGTCTTTGGGGTTGAGCTTGAGCGCCTGACGGCAGTGAACCTTTGCCATCGTGGGCAAGTCCTGCATCAAATAAGCCGCCGCCAGTAGCGAGTGATATTCGCTCTTTTTGGGGTCGATCTTGATGGCATCCTTCAGTTCGCGCACTGCCAGACCGGGATTATTCTTGCGGACATACTCCTGCGCTCGCTGGTAGTGGCGCTGAGCATAGTCGATGGCAGGCTTCTCGTCATCGGCAGGGGAAGCCGGAGAAAAGGTAGCAGGCGTGGGGGCAGCCGTGGACACAATCCCCGTGCGTTTTTCCCGAATAATCGGCTCGCCCATCTTGAGCCGCAGGTAAACGAGATTCAGTTCACCCAACTGCTCGGTGACGGACTCGAATCGATCCAGCGGGGTGTATTGCGTAGCGGCCAGATCAGTAACGGCTTGCTCATAAAACACGTCAATGTTGGCCAAAGACGTTTTGATGAGAGACTGGGCGATCGCGCTTTGGGGACGCATCGGCTCCTCTCGGCTCATGCGGCGCACCCGAAACCGAAGCAGCGCCAGATGCTCGGCCCGCCCTTTGTCTTGCTTAATTTTTTGATAAGTCGGGCTGACCAATCGCGCAAATAGCTGAGTAGCCAGTTCGCGATTGGCGGCTTCGGCCTGGGCAAAGCTGTCGGGATGCAGCAGCTTGGCGATCGCCCGATAGCGCTTGAGGACACGCCGCTCATCCGCAGTCACCGATAGCCCCAGCACCGCGTAGGGGTCGGTAAATTGCGTCAGCCAGTCGGGTGAAAAAGACCTCTGCGACATTCAAGTGCGTCTCTTCAGCAAAGTCGGATATCACATAAACCCTGGTAGAACAGCATGACTGTCTGCCCATTTCCTCTCATTTAGCCGTCGTTAGGCTCGGATGCACCGGAAGCAATCCCCAGGAACAAAGATTGAGCCATTGAAGTGACCTATCAACCCAGAGTTGACTCTTGACCTAGAGTTGACTCTGGGTTGGTCTGCCGCCGAGTTACCTCTTAGTAAAGGATAGCAGCCTCCTACCCGTATTTCTGGGGAGGACAACCCTCACTCACTCTGCCAGCAGGCGGCAGACACCTGCTCATGACGCAATTTTGTCCTGGTGAACTTCTAGAGTATCAGTATTTCTACGGGGGCTACGTTACCCCGGATACTGAATCTTGCCTTTACAAAGTGGGCAGGGGATGAAAATAGACTGTCTATCGACGGACAAGAGCAACCCTGGAATCGTTAGTAACAAAAGGTAGACGCGATACACAGCCTAAAAACTTACACAGAACTCAAAAGAATTCGGCCACTTGGGGCTTCTGAGTTGGGGGCTATCCAATATTATGGCGATTTCCGCAGGCGTGTCATAGGCCAAAGTACGGTAGTCCCATAGAGTCTTTTTGAGCATTCCGCAAAGACTTGATGAAGGTAGGTGGGCAGAAATCGTGTCCGCTGCCTACCAGAATCGATATCATGGAGAGGTTTTAGGAGTCCGCGAGTTCTCTGCGATCGCCCACATCCCAGCAATGCTCAGCCAAACCTATCCGTCCCGAAACCGCCGCACTGCTATTTTGCTCGCCCTGGCGGGTGTTGTTGTTCCTGGCCTACACAAGTTTTATCTGGGTCAGCGCGGCTGGGGGATTGCCTATCTCCTGTTCTTTTGGAGCGGTATTCCCAGAATTGCCAGTCTTTTTGAAGGCATTTGGTTTCTCGTGCAGGGGCAAACGGCGTTTGATGCGGCGTTTAACGGAGGATCTGCCCTACCACCCCAGCCCGCTGCACCCCGGATTGACCCGGCTCAGGTGGGGGCGATCGCCGATGCGCTACGCCAGCTCGACATGCTGCGGCAGGACGGCTTAATTTCTGAATACGAATTTGAGCAAAAGCGGCGACGGCTGCTCGATCAAATTGACTAATGCTCATGATTAATACTCAGACTAATACTCAATTGACTAGCACCCAATAGCAGGCAGGGAATGAGCGGAAACTGGTGGTCGATGGGCTTGAGGAATAGCGCCCAAGAAGCGCTGCGATCGCGCCTGGCCAAAGACCCCTACTACCGCTTTCAATCCGTAGAGGAGTTGCAGCTTGCGGCGCGGCTCGGCGTGGCGATTGACGTAAACCAGGCGAGCGTAGACGACTGGCTGCGGCTGCCAGGATTGTCGATTCACCAAGCGCGATCGCTCTCTACCCTCACCCAGTCTGGCGTTCAGCTTCACTGCCTAGAAGACATCGCCGCCGCCCTCAGCCTGCCCGTGCAGCGCCTCCGCCCGCTGGAACCTGTGCTGCAATTTTGCTACTACGACCCCGAAAGTCTTTGCGCCATCCAGCCCGCCAACCCCAACACTGCATCGCTGGAAGCGCTGATCCGCGTTCCTGCCATTGACCTATTTCTGGCACGGGCAATTTTGCAGCATCGCCAGCGCTACGGCCCGTATCGAAACCTGGCGGATTTTCAGCAGCGACTTGCCTTGCCGCCGGGACTGGTTGCCGAGCTAATGCACTATCTCCGGTTTTAATCCTGTTGTCATCTGGAGGCGCTACGCTTTTCAGCAGGTTTCGGAAATTATCAAAGAAGAAACATTAATAAACATTAAGCGAGAAGCGGCTATGAATTTGACAGGCAAGGAAGTGCTGTTAACAGGTGGCACAGGCGGGCTGGGACAGGGCGTAACGCCCGTTCTGCTGGCCCAGGGGGCAGCGTCAATCACCATTCCCTATATGAGCGCCCGTGAAGTGGAGCGGATGAAGGGGCTGTTGTCTCCGGCAGATTTGGCGCGGATTCGGTTTGTGTTGGCGAACCTGAACGATGAGCAGTCGGTGCAGCAGTTGGTAGATGGAATGCAGCGGGTGGATGCGGTGATTCATCTCGTCGGCGGATTTTCAATGGGGCCGACCCATGAATATGCCTATGACCAGTGGCAAAAAGATTTTGACCTGAACCTGGGCACGACGTTTTTGGTTTGTAAACACAGCCTGCGGCGGATGCTGGAGCAGGATTATGGGCGGATTGTCACGGTGGGGTCGCGGGGTGCAGTGGAACCGGGCGCACAGCTTGCGGCCTATTGCGCCTCCAAAGCGGGCGTAGTGGCACTGACGCGGGCGATCGCTGACGAGACGCGGGGCACGGGCATTACGGCCAACGTGGTCTTGCCCAGCATCATCGACACACCCGGAAACCGAGCCGCGATGGGGGCAGAAAACGCTGCCCAGTGGGTGAAGCCGGAATCGCTGGGACAGGTAATCTGCTTTTTGGCTTCGGAAGCAGCACGGGATCTGCGGGGTGCAGTGGTTCCAGTCTACGGCAACGTGTAGCGGCGCTAGTCCATCTGTCCTGCCAGCACCACCCACGGCACCAGGCAAATGCCTTGCTGCGTGGCGCGAAATTTGCCAATGCCCAGAACCGTATCGCGGTCATCTTGAACTCGCAGCGGCGCGTCGAGGTCGGTCACGGGGTCTGTGGCGATGGGCTGGCCCTGCGTCCAGCGAAGCGCATCAGGCGGGGGCAGCGGGATGGCGGGCAGGTGGGCAAGGGCGATCGCCGCCGAAATCGGTACGAAGGTTCCCGCTTCGACCTGTGCCGCTAGGTCTTCTAGCGTCAGGCTGGCTGCCAGGTCAAACCCGTGGCTCTGGGTGCGGATCAGGCTAGCCAGCGTGCCGCCCGTGCCCAGCAGGTTGCCCAGATCGCGGGCAATAGAGCGGATGTAGGTTCCGGCTCCGCAGGCGATCGCCAGTTCCGCTTCGGGACAATCGCCGGGTCGCCAGTCCAAGAGTTCAATCTGGTAAACCGTCACGGTTCGCACAGGTACGTCTACCGAAACGCCCGACCGCGCCAGGTTATAGAGCCGCTGGCCGCCGACCTGAATGGCGCTGTAGGCGGGCGGCATCTGCTGGATTGTGCCCAGAAACTTGGGCAATAGCGCTTCGACCCGATCGCGGGTGAGATGGGCGGCGGGGGTTTGGGTGAGGAGTTCGCCCTCCAGATCGTCTGTGGTCGTGGTGATGCCAAAGCGGGCGATCGCCCGATACGCCTTGTCCTGCCGCAAAAATTGCAGCAAGCGCGTGGCCCGACCCAGGGCGATCGGCAATACCCCCGTTGCCGCCGGATCAAGCGTACCGCCATGCCCTACGCGCTTCATCTTTAGCAGTCGCCGCACCCGCGCCACGCAGTCGTGGGAGGTCAGTCCGGCGGGCTTATGCAGGTTCAAAAAACCGTCCATCCAGGAATTCGCTCACTTTAGAGGACTTTCGGGGAAAAGCAGAGAGTTGCACAACCATAGTCTTAGAACTATGGTTGTATTCAGAATCATAAGTTTGTATATAGGATTCTCGCAAAAACAGAGTACACTCAATTCAACATCGAGAGTTGCACAGGCGCTACTGGCTTCGACCAGAGTTGCATAGCTATACCGATGGCTATCTCAATTCTTACTTGTCTTACCTGGTTTCGATTCGTATTCCCTAGCTTTGTCGATTCAGCCTGATGCTTGCTTTCTACAAGTATGGCAGGCCCTGGTTCTCAGGAAGGCAGAGCTAAGGAACCGTATGAACTTTCGCTATCGCTCGATCTATCACCTAGGCGATCGCCCAATCTCTCTACTCTGGACGTAGAGTGGCTTGGGTTGTGCTATCTCCATTCAGCTAAACGTTCAACCCAAAGTTCAACTCAGCGTTCACAAAGCGACGATCTTCGCAATCGTCTTAGGAGGTTCTATGTCTCATTTTTCTGGCTTGTCTCGTCGGAAGTTTTTATTCACCGCTGGTGTATCAGCGACCGGCGCAATCTTACTCAAAGGCTGCACTACGCCATCGTCTAACTCCACTGCGAGTTCTGGTGCATCGCCAGCAGCTAGCCCTGTCGCAGCCAACGATACGCCCGAAACTACCAAAGCCGTCCTTGGCTATCTCCTGGCCCCGATCGCATGGTGGTGCTTCAAAACTATTCGCTGTTGCCGTGGCTGACCGTGCGCGAAAACATTGCGCTGGCGGTGGGTGAGATTTTGACGGACATTCCCAAGGCGGAACGGCGATCGCTCATTGAGCGGCACATCAATCTGGTGGGGTTGCAGCACGCGGCAGACAAGCCTCCAGCGCAGCTTTCGGGCGGGATGAAGCAGCGAGTGGCGATCGCCCGCGCCCTAGCCACGCGCCCCGAAGTGCTGATTCTGGATGAACCCTTTGGCGCACTGGATGCCATCACCAAGGAGGAATTGCAGGAGGAACTGCTGACCATTTGGAATGGGCATCGCTGCACTGTGCTGATGATCACCCACGACATTGACGAGGCGCTGTTTCTAGCCGATCGCCTGGTGATGATGACCAACGGCCCGGCTGCGAATATCGACGAAATCCTCACGATTCCTTTTGCGCGTCCTAGAGATCGCGATCGCATTATGGAAGATCCGGAGTATTACAAACTGCGGAACTACGCGCTGGATTTCCTCTACAATCGCTTCGCCCACGATGATGTATAGAAGCCAGCCCGTGTAGAAGCGAGCCTGTGTAGAAGCCAGCGAGAAGGAGCGGGCATAGAAGCAAGAGAGAGCGTTCAACCGTTCACGCAATGGCAGTCTCCAGTCAGTCTGCTTCGGCTGCGGTTGTCCCCTATTTAGAAGGTGGGGTATGCTGCGACTAGGTTTTCGACCCATCTCCGGTTGGAAGCTTCTCGGAAGCTTCGGAAACTGAAGTTTCCCAGTCTGCTAGCACTGTCACCCTAAGCCGAACGCTATGCGTGCTTTATTGCTCTATCCGCTCTTTCCCAAATCTTTCTGGTCTTATGACAAGGCGCTGGAACTGATTGGCCGAAAGGTATCGCTGCCGCCGCTGAGCCTGATCACCGTGGCGGCGATTTTGCCCCAAACCTGGGAATTTCGCCTGATAGACCGCAACGCGGGCCCCGAAACGGAGGCAGATTGGGATTGGGCGGATCTGGTGATTATTTCCGGGATGATCGTGCAAAAAGATGACCTGCTGGATCGAATCCGGGAGGCCAAGCGGCGCGGCAAGCCCGTGGCTGTGGGTGGGCCCTACGTCACCTCGGTTCCCGAACCCGCACTGGAAGCGGGCGCAGACTACCTGGTGCTGGACGAAGGAGAAATCACGCTGCCCATGTTTGTGGAGGCGCTGGAGCGAGGCGAGCCGTCCGGCATTTTTCGCGCCAATGGCGATAAGCCCGATGTCACCACCACGCCGATTCCGCGCTTTGACCTGCTGAATCTGGATAACTACAGCGAGATGTCGATTCAGTTTTCGCGCGGATGCCCCTACCAGTGCGAATTCTGCGACATCATCGTGCTATATGGCCGCAAGCCGCGCACCAAAACGCCCGCTCAACTCCTGGCAGAACTGCAAGCGCTGTATGACCAGGGCTGGCGGCGATCGATTTTCATTGTGGACGACAACTTCATTGGCAATAAGCGCAACGTCAAGCTGTTGCTAAAGGAACTAGTGCCCTGGATGCAGGAGCGAGACTATCCCTTTAGCTTTGTCACTGAGGCATCGGTGGATCTGGCGCAGGATCAGGAGTTGCTGGATCTGATGATTGCGGCAAATTTCAACGCGGTGTTTTTGGGCATCGAAACGCCAGATACCGATAGCCTCTCGCTGACGCAGAAGTTTCAAAATACCCGAAACCCGCTGATTGATGCGGTCAAAACGATTAACCGCTCTGGGCTGCGGGTGATGGCGGGGTTCATTATCGGCTTTGATGGAGAGAAACCGGGGGCGGGCGATCGCATCATTAATTTTGTCGAAGCCACTGCCATCCCCCAGGCGCTATTCAGCATGTTGCAAGCCCTGCCCAACACAGCGCTGTCTCAGCGACTCGAAAAAGAAGGGCGGCTGATCAACCCTGACGAAACCGCCAGCATTCACCAGACCACGCTGATTAACTTTGTGCCCACGCGCCCCATCGAAGACATCGCGCAGGAATATATCCGCTGCTTTTGGGAACTGTATGACCCGCATCGCTACCTGGCGCGGGTCTATCGCCATTTCATCGAAATGCGCCCCAGCCCCAACCGCAAGAAAAAACCGACCATGCTCACGCCGATTGAGATCCGCGCCATGTTCATCCTCTTCTGGCGGCAGGGCATCAAGCGCAGCACCCGCTGGCAGTTTTGGCGACAGCTCTTCTCCATCCTGCGCCACAACCCCCGTGTATATGACCATTACTTAATCAACTGCGCCCACCTAGAGCATTTTCTAGACTATCGGGCGATCGTCCGCGATGAAATCGAAGCGCAACTGGCGACCTATTCACCGACCGAGCTAAAGCAAACCGCGCTGCCGGCCTCTGCCTGAGCGCCTGGAGCGTATTCACCTTAACCACAGCGCTCCGGAAACCGTGCTTCCCTAGTAGAAACTTCGATTTCCCATCCCCCGCTCCATGTTTCTAAACCGCTGGCAGCGCCGCCTGTTGCCGTTCGTTTGCAGCGCCCTGCTGTGCCTGATGCTGGCGATCGCCTGCGACCCTTCGCCACCCGCCTCCCAACGCCCAACGGCCAGCCCAGCGGCGGATGCCTCGGCCAGCGTCCTCAAGCTGCTCTACTGGCAAGCGCCGACGATCTTGAATCCGCACCTGTCTAACGGCTTCAAGGACTCGGAAGCCAGCCGCATTACCCTGGAGCCGCTGGCCAGCTACGATGCTGGGGGGAATCTGATTCCGATCTTGGCGGCAGACGTGCCTACGCTGGAAAACGGCGGCGTAGTGGCAGACGGTCGCTCCGTCACCTGGAAGTTGAAGCCGGGGCTGAAATGGTCGGACGGGGAGCCGTTTTCAGCGGCGGATGTGGTGTTTACGCATCAGTTTGTGACGAATCCAGAGGTGGCGGCGATTTCGGCGGCGACCTACGAAATCATCGAGTCCGTAGAGGCGCTGGACGAGACGACGGTCAAAATCACCTTCAAAGAGCCAAATCCCGCCTGGAGCAACGTCTTCGTGGGCACAGAGGGGATGGTGCTGCCCCGGCATTCGTTTGCCGAGTATCTGGGCGCACAGTCGCGGGAGGCTCCGGCTAACCTGATGCCTGTGGGCACGGGCCCCTATCGCGTGGTGGAGTTCAAACCCGGTGATGTCGTGATTTATGAGCCAAACCCCAACTATCGCGGGGCAGACTCGCTGGGGTTTTCTCGCGTTGAACTGAAGGGCGGCGGCGATGCGGTGTCGGCGGCGCGGGCGGTGCTGCAAACGGGCGATGTGGACTTTGCCTATAACCTGCAAGTGGAAGCGCCGATCTTGGAGCAGTTGGCGGGGGCGGGGCGGGGCGAAGTGGTGGCCAACTTTGGCTCGCTGATGGAGCGAATTTTGATTAACTTCTCTGATCCCAGTGCAGACGTGGACGGAGAGCGATCGCACGTCAGCCGTCCCCACCCGTTTCTGACAGACCCCGCAGTGCGGCGGGCGCTCAGCCTGGCCATCGATCGAGGGGCGATCGCCACCCAGCTTTATGGCCGCACAGGCAAACCCACGGCCAATTTCCTGGTGGCTCCAGAATCCTTCAGTTCCCCCAACACCAGCTACCAGTTTGACCCGACCGCTGCCCAGCAAGCACTCGAAGACGCAGGCTGGAGAGATACCAACGGCGACGGCATCCGCGATAAAAACGGCGTGCCCCTCCAGCTGGTGTTCCAGACCTCCGTCAACCCGCTGCGCCAAAAGACTCAGGAAATCCTGAAGCAGGCGTGGGAATCCATCGGCTTTCGGGTGGAGCTAAAAAGCATTGATGCCAGCATTTTCTTCGACAGCAGCCCCACCAACCCCGACAATACCGGCCACTTTTACGCCGACCTGCAAATGTACACCACGGGCAACACCAACCCCGACCCCGGCTCCTACATGAAAACCTACCTTTGCAGCGAAATCGCCCAAAAAGCCAACAATTGGTCCAAAGACAACGTTTCGCGCTACTGCAACTCCGCCTACGATGCCCTGTGGCAGCAGGTGGCCAGTGAACTCGACCCCGAAGCCCGGCGGCAAATCTTTATTCAGATGAACGATCTGCTGGTGACCGATATCGCCGTCATTCCCTTGGTGCATCGCGCAGAAACCGCAGGAGTGGGCGATCGCCTTGCAGGAGTAAACCTGACTCCGTGGGATTTGAACACCTGGAATATTGCCGAGTGGCGACGGAAATAGGCGATTACCGGGTATTGCGAAGCGATCACCGGGTATTGCGAATGCGATCGCCCCGACCCAGGGGATTTTCGGCCAGAAAGCCGTCTGGCAGGTTGCTGATGGCCCGCTGGAGCGTCACCAGAGAGCGGTTGTAGCCCAGCACCGCCCGCACCAAGTTGACCTCTGCTCGCGTCAGGTCGGTTTGCGCTCGCAGCACTTCAGTTTGGGTGCCCACGCCTGCCTGGAACCGGAGACGCGCCAGCCGCAGCGATTCTCGCGCCTGTTCCACGCCCGCTTCAGCAGTCGCAATGTTGGTTCTGTTGGCCTGGAGCGAGTAGAAGGCTTGCTCCACTTCCAACCGAATAGCATCGCGGTTGTCTGCAAAAGATGCTTCGGCGATCGCCATATTCATCTCCTGCTGACGGGCCTGCGCCCTAGCTCGCCCCCCATCAAACAGCGTCATCGAAGCCCGTACCCCAAACTGGTAAATATCTCTGAAGTCTGGATTTTGATCGTTGGTAGGATTTTCAACCTGATACTGACCAAATAGTGCTACCTGGGGGCCCAAAGCGGCCAAAGCGGCCCGTCGCTGCTGGCGGGCCACATCTCGCTGCACCAACTGCTGCTCCAGTTCTGCCCGGTTTTTATAAGCCAACACGATGCTTTCTTCCAGCGAGAGTGTCCAATCCTCTGCTGGAGTCACCGCATCAGCCGCCACCAGATTCACCGTCTGGGACAGATCCAGTCGGCGTACCAGTCGCCGTCGATTGGTCTGCTGCTCACTCAGCGCTTGCACCAGTTCTTGCTGGGCATTGGCCAACTCGACCTGCGCCTGCAAGACATCAAACCGAGTGCCTACGCCAGCCTGTTCCAGCGCCAGTGCGTCCCGCAAACTTTGCTCCGCCTGTCGTACCGTATCCTGAGCAATCCGGACGTTCTCATCGGCCTCTTGCACATCGTAAAAGTCGTTGCTGACATCCAGCCGCAGTTGCTCAGACAGACGCTCCACCTCTAGCTCTCGCAATCGCACCTGACCTTCAGCCGCACGAATCGTGGCTGATCGCTGCCCAGAGGTAAACAGGTCATAGTCAACTCGGAGGTTTCCTCCCAAACTGGTCGTAATGTCTGATTCTTGCGGGGGATTGGGGTTGAAGATAGAAGGCTGAGGGCGATCGGTATTTTCTGTAAACGTCAGGTCGGCTCCGATTTGGGCGGTGGGCAGGTTGGCAGCGCGGGCTTCTCGAAGTTGGGCGCGGGCTTGCTCTAGCTCCAGTTCTGCAATCTGAAGCTGGCGGTTGTTGCGTCGGGCTAGCTCGATGGCCTGTTGGAGCGTAATCGGCTGCGGTTCGCTGGTGCGGACTTCTTCGGGGCGGGTTGGAAACAGCAAAGGATTGGGATGGGGTTCCAGGTTTTCTGGAAAGCCATCGGTGAAGGTATTGCTGACGGGCTGGAGCGGACGTGTCTCCATCTCTGACTCTGCTGGAACTGCTGGAATGTCAGCAGGCGCGGCGGATGGGGCGGGTGCTGGTTCAGGATCGGTCGCGGGAGGAAAGGGAACTGGCTCGGTCTGGGTAACTGTCTGGGCAACTAGAGGCGTTGCGCTTGGTGTTGCCGCTGGCGAGGGGCGATCGCCATTGCGTTGACCACCAGCAGCCAGCCGGGCGATCGCCTTTGCGGGTTCAGCGGACTGGGCGATCGCCGTTGTGCCGTCTGGGTCACCTGCGTCTCTCTCGCCTGCAGCGTCTCGTCGAACCCCTCCCAGTGCCGCCAGGGTTGCCCAATCGGCGGCTCGATCTGCCCGCTGCCTGCGTCGCGCCAATGCGGGTCGAATCGAGGGGGATTGGGATTGGGACGCTTCCCCTCCATCAGGTGCAGGTTCTGGCGCGGGTTCCAGGGATGCCGGGGCGGGAATGTTGGCCTCGGCGCGGATGGCTTCGGCAGAGAGCAGGGCGGCGGTAACGCTAACGGTAGCAGACAAAAAAATTGAGAGCGATCGCATAACTTCTCGCAAGTGGGAAACAGCCTAAACCAAAGCAGGAACTATCTTCAAACCAAGCTTCAAACTAAAACCTTGAACGGTGCGGACTTCTTCTGCATCACCCAAAGTCCTTAATTTCTCCCTTTTTTGCCTATTTGAAACACACCCTCAAAACAGAGAATCCCAAACCGAATCTCAAGTATTGCTGTGTAGTCATTCACCACGGGTCACACATGGGTCACACACGGCTTAGCAAGGGGCCGAATCCACAAAAAACAGGCGCAACCTTATGCAGGATAATCTGCAACCCCGACCCAGGTAAATAGTTTTGCAAGTTTTGCGGAGATCCTCCCAGATAGATTACCGAAAATCTGTGAGAGCTGATTTATAAAGTAGCTAAGCTGCCAAGCGCTTGAGCATCAATTGAATCATGGCACCGTAGATCATGGCTTCACTCATTTCGCAATACAATTCGTAGTCTTTGCTCAAGCGTCGATAGCGATTCAACCAGCCAAAAGTTCGCTCCACAATCCAGCGCTTAGGCAGAATTTCAAACGACTTGGAGGTTCGTTTGATGACTTCTACGCGGACAGGTTCCCCACAGACCTGTTGGACTGCATGGGCAAACTTCTTGCTGCTATACCCCTGGTCTACCCACACCACCTCAAGCCGGGAGAGTTTATCGCTGGCTTCATCGAGCGTGACCACGGCTCCAAGCCGTTCTGAGGCATTCGCTTCGGTGACTAATACCCCAATTAAAAGCCCTTGGGAGTCTACAACGAGGTGGCGCTTACGCCCCTTAACCTTTTTGCCACCGTCGAAACCGTAGATGCCCCCCTTTTTTCGGTGGTCTTGACCGATTGGGAATCAGCAATTGCCACACTGGAGTCTATGGTTCTGCCCATTTTCTGCCGCAGGTCTGCTCGGAGTTGGTCGTGCATCTGCTGCCAAATCCCCTTGCGATGCCATTTGCAAAAGTAGAAGTACACCGTTGTATACGGGGGAAGGTCATGCGGTAGCATTTCCCACTGGCATCCAGTACGCTGCACGTAGAAGATTGCGTTGAGGATTTCTCGAAAGTCCACTTCACGGGGACGACCAAAGCCTTTACCGGCAGGTATCAGCGGTTGCAAAACGCTCCATTCTGCATCTCTCATATCACTGGGATAGGCTTTGCGCTTGGGATTGGCGATTTCCGGTAGGCGACTCATAGGCGGGCTTCAGAAGCATCTCTTTCAGACTAAAGTTCACCCTCAGGTTCGCCTGCCTCTATTTAGATTTTCTTTATAAATTAGCTCTGAAATCGACAAAACCGCGAATCCTCCTGAACAAACCCTTTCCAAATTGCCCCCTTATGCGACCATTCAATCAACCAAAACTTGAGCCTTGCTGCCCGTTTTTAGGTTTTGAAAGCAGTCTTGTAGGCACAGTCTGCAAAAAATCTTTTCACTCGCCAGTCCGATGACTCCAATCTAATTAATCAGTTCTTCAGGTTCATTCCAATGGGGCTTGATTAATGCGCGATTTTCCGCATGTAAATTGCAAAACACCTTTCAAAAACAGACAGGACTTAACGCACTTGCGATCAGTTTTCTGGGCTTTGGGCGATTTCTCGCGGGCCAGCCCACGAGAAATCGCCCAACTGCGGAAGTCCTAACAGATTCAGCAAAACAAGTCGGAGGAATATCTCGGCGCAGGGATCAAGAGCAGAAATTTACATCCTCCAGAGGCACGACCTCAAACGCGGTCTTGCCATAGAGCAGACCTCGATCGACAGCCGACAGGATGCAGCCGTTGACCCGTTCGGAAAACAAACAGCGCCCCACCAAATCGGCCACATCAGCCCGGTGGATACTGCCAGCGATCGCCACATCCGGCGTTAGCACTGCGTTGCCTGTGGCGGGTTCCGACTTTAGTCCGCCAGGACGCACAACCGTATAGGTCAGCCCGCTGGCCATCAGGTATTCCTCTGCCTGCTCTTTCTCTGCCAAGACTGGCCCCAAGGTTTGCAGCACTTGCGGCGGCAGGGCGATCGCGCTTTTGCCCGCACCAATGGACGACACCAACACAAATTTCCGCACCCCCGCCTGCACGGCCGCGTCGATCAGCACCTTGTTGCCCAAAAAATCAGCCCGCCGCCCGTCTGGCCCGATGCCGCCAATTGTGCTGACCACTGCCCAGGGTGGCGCGTTGAAGGGTGGCCCCTGCATAGCACGGTTGACCGCCTCGGCATCCAGCGCATCCCCAATGGCGATCGCCGCACCCAGAGACTCCAACTCTGCCTGCGCAGGCGAGGGTGTTCCATCGGTATCGGGCGGCAGCCGCAGCAGCGCCTGGGTGGGAATGCCCCGCTGCAATAGCCAACGCGCCAGCTCGAACCCCACGCCCCGGCTAGCACCTGCTAAAAAAACATAAGGTTGCTCGGTCATGGCTCCATTCTCAGGCATGATAGGGCGAGAAGATGCACTTTCAACACCCTACCATTCTCTCAACCGCTTGCTTATGGGCACTTCTGTTGACATTACGGCAGCCAACTTCGCGCAAGAAGTGACGCAAAAATCCTACGAAAAACCAGTGCTGGTGGATTTTTTCGCCACCTGGTGTGGACCCTGCCAGTTGCTCAAGCCGATGCTAGAAAAGCTGTTGCAAGAGTACGATTTCGTGCTGGCAAAGGTGGATATTGACCAAAATCCTGACCTGGCCAATGCCTACGGTGTAGAAGGCGTGCCGGATGTGCGGATTGTGGTGGATGGCGCAATGCAGAATGGCTTTGTCGGCGTGCTGCCAGAACCGCAGTTGCGCGAGCTATTGGGCAAGCTGAATTTGCACTCGGCGCTGGAGCAAGGGCTGGCAGAGATTCGGGCGGCGCGGGCTGCGGGCGATGTAAACCAGGTGAAGCAACGATTCACAGACCTGATTCAGGCTTACCCGACCGATGCACGGCTGATGCTGGAGGCGGCAGAATTTTTGGTCAGCCAGGGGCAAATCGAGTCGGCAGAGAAGCTGCTGTCGCCGATTCCTGAGCGGGATAAAGACCTGTTTCGGCGGGCGCAGGCGGTGCGCGGGCTGATCGCGTTTCACCGAGACTTGGCCAGTCCTGCGGAACCGGGCGAACTGGAGACGAAATATCGGCAAGCAGAGCAGCACGCCCTGGAAGGCAATTACGAAGCGGCGTTTGCAGGCTTTCTGGAGATCGTGGCGGGCGATCGCAAGTTTCGGCAGGACGGGGCCCGCAAGGCGATGATCGTGCTGTTCGACCTGCTGGGCGACGACCACCCGCTGACCCGCAGCTATCGCAAACAGTTGATGCAAACGATGTATTAAGAAATGGCGTATTGAGAAATGGCGTATTGAGAAACGGTTCAGGTCATGGGCGACGCACACAACCTGAACCGGAAGCCCTATGAGCAGCGATCGCTCTGGGCGCGAAAGACCTGGCGCAGATCTCCCGAAAACACGACTCGATAGAAAAAGGGCGACGAACCGCTGCAACTCATGGGCTGGCGATTGGCACGGCGGGGCGAAAACCACGAGTTGGCGGTGACGACGAGCCGCGAACCTGTCCAGGAAAGGCCGGTGACTTCTAGCGAGTTGCTGCGCCCGTTGCTGAGTTGAGCGGTCAGAAACGTCCCGGCGGTGGGTGCGCCGTTGGTGGGGTTGAGCCGCGCCAACACAGCGACTTTGGGGCCGCCACCGCTGCCGTAGCTGGTCAGCCAGCCCTGACGGGTAAAGCGGCGATAGTCCTGGCTGGCAGTGCCCTGGGTTCCGGTGGCGCTGAACACGGCATAGAGGGCACTGCTGCCGTCCCACACCAGCCCATAGCCTTCGCCATCGTCGGCTGTGATTTCGTAATCTGCGCGGCACCAGGCCCGCTGCCCCCGGTTAAACCGGACAACGATCGGGTTTTTGTTGTTGGCAGACACCTGGCGATAGCCAATGTAGATGCGCGATCGCCCGATCGTGACCACGGGGCCACCCTTTTGCCGCACAACGGATTCTGAGTCCTGGCAGGAAAACTCGACGGACTCCCCCACAGAGGCCGAGACGGTGGCCTGGGCAGGCAGGGCGATCGCCAGCCACAGGGGAAACAGTCCAACGGTCAGACTGGCAACGCGGGCAGCACAGCGGGTGAATGGGGCAAGCAGAAAAGACTGCGGGAAACGATTCTCAGACGACGGACAAGGGGCGATCGCCACACTAGGGCAATGGAGAGTGTGCTTAGGGACGTGCTGATGATCGGTTGGCATAAGGTTGGGGTGACTGATTGGAAGGAGTGGGATAGGCAGACGCACCCACTATGAGCTTCCAGTTCAGACCCTAGCCCAGCGAGCCGAATCAACGGTTCTGTGAAATTACGGGAGATTTGAGAGGGCGATCGCCCCCCGTTTCCTGGTCTTCACGCAGAGGGGTGTCGGCGGCTGGCCTTAAGGCTCCCTGCGGCTCCCTGCCTACGCCGCGTGCTGCCGATACCACTCGATCGTATTGTTCAAGCCTTGGCGGAACTCCACCTCTGCGGTAAAGCCAAACTTATCCTTAGCCCGCTGCGTATCGAGACACCTGCGGGGCTGCCCATTGGGCTTATCAGTCTCCCAAACCAGTTCCCCGTCATAGTCCATCAGTTCACAAATCAGCGTAATCAGATCCTTGATAGAAATCTCATAGCCCGTCCCCAAATTCACAGGCTCCGGCTCCGCATAGAACTGCGTCCCCATCACAATCCCCCGCGCCGCATCGGTGGAATAGAGAAACTCCCGCGTCGGCGAACCATCCCCCCACACCGGAATCGTCCTCTCCCCGCGCAACTGCGCCTCATGCACCTTGCGAATCAGCGCCGGAATCACATGAGAACTGCGCGGGTCAAAATTATCCTCCGGTCCATACAGATTCACCGGCAGCAGGTAAATGCCATCAAACCCATACTGCTGACGATACGCCTGAAGCTGCACCAACAGCGCCTTCTTCGCCACCCCATAGGGAGCATTGGTCTCCTCCGGGTAGCCATTCCACAGGTCATCTTCCTTGAACGGCACAGGCGTGAACTTGGGATAGGCGCAAATCGTGCCCACACAGGTAAACTTCTTCACCCCCGCTTCATAGGCAGCATGAATCAGTTGCGCCCCCATCATCAGGTTGTCGTAGAACAGTTCCGCAGGCTTTTCCCGATTCAGCCCGATGCCGCCGACATGGGCTGCGAGATGAATCACAATGTCTTGCTGGTCAACGGCGCGACGGCACGCCTCCATCTGCGTCAGGTCATAGTCGCGAGAGCGGGGCACCGTAATCTTGGCGGGGTCGGCACCCGCGTGGATGAGTTGGTTCACCACCTGCTTGCCGAGGAATCCGGCACCGCCCGTGACGAGAATTCGTTGGTTGGAGAAGGAGAGGGGCATAGGGGAAAGAGGGAAGAGGGAAGAGGGAAGAGGGAAGAGGGAAGAGGGAAGAGGGAAGAGGGAAGAGGGAAGAGCGGGTTTTCGTTTTTCGTTTTTCGTTTTTCGTTTTTCGTTTTTCCCTCTTCGTTCTTTCCCTAGGGCGTTGCGCTTGTGCCTGCGGCTTGCCGGATGGTGGCGTGGTCGAGGACGGTCTGGGCGCTGTTGCCGTTGAGGGGGATGAGACCCAGGGCTTTGAGGTCGGCTTCGACCATCAGGTAGACCAACTGCTCGAAGCTGACGCTGGGCTGCCAGCCGAGTTGGGTCTTGGCTTTGGTGGGGTCGCCAATCAGCAGGTCAACTTCGGCGGGGCGCAGGTAGCGTTCGTCGAACTCGACGTAGTCTTGCCAGTTGAGGTTGACGTAACCAAAGGCGAGTTCCAGGAATTCTCTCACTTCGTGGGTTTCGCCAGTGGCAACGACATAGTCGTCGGGCTGGTCTTGTTGCAGCATTAGCCACATGGCTTGCACGTAGTCTTTGGCGTAGCCCCAGTCCCGTTTGGCATCTAGGTTGCCCATGTAGAGTTTCTTTTGCTGACCGGCGACGATGCGGGCGACGGCGCGGGTGATTTTGCGGGTGACAAAGGTTTCGCCCCGGCGGGGAGATTCGTGGTTGAACAGGATGCCGTTGCAGGCAAATAAGCCGTAGGATTCGCGGTAGTTGACGGTTTGCCAGTGGGCGTAGACTTTGGCGCAGGCGTAGGGGCTGCGCGGGTAGAAGGGGGTGCTTTCGCTTTGGGGCACGGCTTGCACTTTGCCGTACATTTCGGAGGAGCCTGCTTGGTAGAAGCGGACTTCGTTGCCGGTGCGCTGCTGGTAGTCCCGCAGGGCTTCTAGGAGCCGCAGGGTGCCCATGCCGACGGCATCGGCGGTGTATTCGGGGGCATCGAAGCTGACGCGCACGTGGGATTGTGCGCCTAGGTTGTAGATTTCGTGAGGCTGCACGTGTTCGAGGATGCGCCGCAGGGTGGTGCCGTCGGTCAGGTCGCCGTAGTGCAGAAACAGGCGGGCGTTTTCGTTGTGGGGGTCTTCGTAGATATGGTCGATGCGGTCGGTGTTGAAGGTGGAGGTGCGGCGGATGATGCCGTGGACTTCGTATCCCTTCTCTAGGAGCATCTCGCTCAGGTATGACCCGTCTTGTCCTGTGATGCCTGTGATCAGTGCCCGTTTCCGCTCTGACATAGTGCTCTAACGCCTTACTGAGGTGATGGTGACATAGGTGGACGATTCAAGGGGGCGATCGCCCTCAACGCTTGTGCCTGGACTGAACCCTATGGCAAGCATTGCGCTGTCGGCTGATTTTACCGCAAGTGGATGACCTGCATTGCCTCAAGACAGTCCACTCAGTGTCTACATAAATATCTGTTACAGAGTACCGTATTCAACCATCGCAATGAAATAGATCTGCCTTCTGTCTGGTTATGGAGCGGCTTTTGCGAACTATGCGAACTGATAGAGCGCGATTAGAGTGCGATCGCCCCGCTTTAACCTGCTTTCTCGCGACGATTCATCGTGATTCACCAGGATGCGCCGCGATTCATCGTGATTCACTGCGATTAATTGCGATCGCCCCCGGCAATCTGCTGGCTGAGCAAGATTACGGGCACCAGCCCCACCGCCACAATCACCAGCGCCGCCGCTGAAGATTCCGCCAGCCGCTCGTCCGACGCAAGCTGGTAGACCCGCACCGCCAGCGTGTCGAAGTTAAACGGGCGCACGATCAGCGTGGCGGGCAGTTCCTTCATCACATCCACAAACACCAGCAGCGCCGCACTGAGCAGACTGCCGCCCATCAGGGGCGCATGGACTCGCTGCAGCACGCCGAGGGAATTTTCGCCGAGCGATCGCGCGGCATTGTCCAGACTGGGCTTGATTCGCTCCAGACCCGACTCGACCGAATTCAGCGCCACAGCCAGGAACCGCACCAGATAGGCAAACACCAGCGCCGCGATCGTGCCGCTCAGCAGCAGCCCGGTGGAAATGCCAAAGGTGCGCTGCATCCAGGCATCGACAGAGTTGTCGAACGCGCCCAGGGGCACCAGCACGCCGACCGCAATCACCGAGCCGGGAATGGCATAGCCCAGGGCCGACGTTCGCAGCGACAGGTTCATCCACCCGTTGGGACGCAGCCGCACGCCGTAGGCCAGCAGGAGGGCGATCGCCCCCGCTAGCCCCGCCGTCAGCGCTGCTGCCAGGAAGCTGTTTTTGGCAAACCCCCAGAGGCGCGGGTCGGTAAGCTGGTTCAGATTTCGCAGGGTCATGTGCAGCAGCAGTCCGGCGGGAACCAGAAAGCCCAGCAGCAGGGGAACTACGCAGGCGGCGATCGCCAGTCCGCTGCGCCAGCCCCCCAGCCGAAAGCGGCTCTGGCTATAGGATTTGCCGCGTTTTTGGTAATAGCGCCCCTGGCGGCGAAACCACTGCTCCAGCACAATCAGCGCCAGCACAAACAGCATCAGCAGCGCCGCCAGTTGGGACGCGGCTGCCCGTTCGCCCATGCCAAACCAGGTGCGATAGATGCCCGTGGTAAAGGTGTCTACGCTGAAATATTGCACCGTGCCAAAGTCGCCCAGGGTTTCCATCAGCGCCAGGGCCGTGCCAGCGGCGATCGCCGGCCGGGCCAGCGGCAGCGCCACCCGCCAAAAGCTCTGCCAGGGGTTGCAGCCCAGGCTACGGCTGGCTTCCAGCGTGCAGACCGACTGTTCCCCAAAGGCCACCCGTGCCAGCAGGTAGACATAGGGATAGAGCGTCAGCACTAGCAGCGCGATCGCCCCGCCCAGGGATCGAATCGGCGGAAACCAGTAGTCCTGCGCCGACTGGAACCCAAAGAGGGATCGCAGGCCCGTTTGCACCGGGCCATAATAGTCCAGCAGTTCGGTGTAGGTGTAGGCCAGGAGATAGGCGGGAAAGGCCAGCGGCAGCAGCAGCGCCCAACTGAGAATGCCGCGTCCTGGAAACTGCGTCATCGTTACCAGCCAGGCCGTGCCCGTGCCCAGCACAACTACCCCCGCGCCTACGCCCAGCATGAGCGCCAGAGAGTTCGCCACGTAGCGCCCCAGCACCGTGGCGGCGAGGTGTTGCCATACGTCCCAGGCAGGCGTAAACAGGCTGGCCGCCACCACCAGCACGGGTGCAGCAATCAGCAGGGCGATCGCCCCCACCGCCAGCGTCCACAGGTCTAGCCCGGACTTACTGCGAGAAAGATGCAATTTTTTGGAAACGGCGATGTCCGCCGGTTTTGCAACAAAGCTCATGGCATGATAAGGAATTGACCCGAATTTCTGAGCGTTGCCCGCTCGAATTGTCGAGTTGTTGAGAAGATATTAATTGATTCTAAGTCTCAATAATGCACTTCCATGAGCGCCAGCATGAATTCTTCGCCCGTTTTGCAGCTTCAGCAGGTGACGCATCAGTTTCCCAATCGCCCCGCTCCCACGGTGTATAACGTCAGCCTCGACCTGGAGCCGGGTGAAATTTTGGCGCTGCTGGGGCCGTCGGGCTGTGGCAAAACGACGCTGCTGCGACTGATTGCGGGCTTTGAGCAGCCCCAGCAGGGGGAAGTGGCGATCGCCGGCCGAATAGTCGCCAATGCAGATGGCATGGTGCCGCCGGAACAGCGCTCGGTGGGCATGGTGTTTCAAGACTTTGCCCTGTTTCCCCATCTCACAGTGCAGGAAAATATTGCCTTTGGGCTGGGGAAAGGCGACTCGCGGGGACAAGTGAGCGAGGCGATCGCCCTGGTTGGATTAACCGGATATGAACGCGCCTATCCGCACGAACTGTCGGGCGGGCAGCAGCAGCGCGTCGCCCTGGCCCGCGCCCTGGCCCCGCGCCCGTCGCTGGTGCTGCTAGACGAGCCGCTGAGCAATCTGGATGTGCAGGTGCGGCTATATCTGCGGCAAGAAGTGCGGGACATTTTGAAAGCAACGGGCACGACAGCGGTTTTTGTCACCCACGACCAGGAAGAAGCGATGGCCATCGCCGATCAGGTCGCCGTCATGCGGCACGGGCAAATCGAACAGCAGGGCCCGCCGGAAGCGCTGTATCGAGCGCCCGTCTCCCGCTTTGTGGCGGAGTTTGTCACCCAGGCGAACGTGCTGCCTGCCCGCTGGAATGGGCAAATTTGGGAAACAGAAATCGGCAGCTTTGACCTGAAATCGAGCCTTTCAGACAATTTCCCGGCATTTTCAAAAGGGGAAACCGCCGATTTGATGATTCGTCCTGAAGACATTCAAATTCAGCCCAGCGCATCGGGAACGGTGACCGTGGGCGATCGCCAGTTTCTCGGCCGCGACTATCGCTACACGCTGCTCACCCCCAGCGGCAACAAGCTCTATGCCCGCATCCCCGCCGACCGAACCTCGTCCGCCAGCGGAGCCGCGCCCCTCCCCCCCGGCACCCTCGTTCACCTCACCATCCACCCCGCCGCCCTGAAACTGTTCCCCACCACAGAGGACGTGGTAGATGGAGCAAAGGGGCGATCGCTGCCCGTCGCTTGAAGAAAAAACGAAGAACGAAGAGGGAAAAACGAAGAACGAAGAACGAAGAACGAAGAACGAAGAACGAAGAACGAAGAACGAAGAACGAAAACCCGCTCTTCCGTCTTCCCTCTTTGTTCTTCCGTTTAACGTTTCTTTCATTGACTTTTCTGGCGACAGTCTCCTATGATGCGGGTATGGATACGTCATATTCCCATCTCGCCTGAACCTTGAAAGCCGCATAACTTCGTTGACCAGCGTTGATGCCTTGTTCAGTGGGCAACTCAGACGCTAGAAAGCTAAAGTTTTAAGAAGGAAAATTCATTTTTAGACTCCAAAAACGACCACCATCGATTTCTGCTTACGAGGCATTGCCAGGAGCAGGTTTCAGACGGTACTCTTTCAAGCCCATTTCCCCGCAAGGGGACTGAAACTTTTTGGTGGGCTGAATTGCCCCTGCGTCCATCAACTTTCAAGCCCATTTCCCCGCAAGGGGACTGAAACGAGTCCCTGAAATGCCGTCCACTTTGTTTATCCGCGACTTTCAAGCCCATTTCCCCGCAAGGGGACTGAAACCTGTTTCCGACATGCCCGACAGCCCTCCAGGGGTCATCGCAGCTTTCAAGCCCATTTCCCCGCAAGGGGACTGAAACAATTACCTCCAGGTCAGTGTCGAAAATCTGAACTTTCAAGCCCATTTCCCCGCAAGGGGACTGAAACTGTATACTGTCTCGTTTATATAGGAAGTTGATCTGCTACTTTCAAGCCCATTTCCCCGCAAGGGGACTGAAACCAAAGGCTTCATGCTGGCGATCGCCGCCATTAAGGCCTTTCAAGCCCATTTCCCCGCAAGGGGACTGAAACGGAACACCCATAACGGACGGGGCGCGCAAGAATCCTCGACTTTCAAGCCCATTTCCCCGCAAGGGGACTGAAACCCAATCCTCCCAAACTAAAGAAGAAAAAGAAGTAGAAGATCTTTCAAGCCCATTTCCCCGCAAGGGGACTGAAACAAGACTCTCCCTACGTAGTTTTTGCCTACAAAAGAATTCTTTCAAGCCCATTTCCCCGCAAGGGGACTGAAACGTAGCAGACAGAACTAAAGATTGGGAAGTAATAGCAGACTTTCAAGCCCATTTCCCCGCAAGGGGACTGAAACTTTTTATTCTTATTGGCTTTTATGAATTCGTTATACTTTCAAGCCCATTTCCCCGCAAGGGGACTGAAACTGTTTGGGTATAAAAATTTCCTTGAAACAAAGCTAGCCTTTCAAGCCCATTTCCCCGCAAGGGGACTGAAACTCGTTTATCTGTAGAAATAACTGAAGGCAATACTTTCAAGCCCATTTCCCCGCAAGGGGACTGAAACTCCTTGATTTAGATCAGCAATCCTACTGAATGCTGCCCGACTTTCAAGCCCATTTCCCCGCAAGGGGACTGAAACGATGTAGTGTCCTGGGAATAAAATAAAAGGCAGCCTACTCTTTCAAGCCCATTTCCCCGCAAGGGGACTGAAACGGGGGATTGGAAATTGGAACGTAGCCGATGTCCTTTCTTTCAAGCCCATTTCCCCGCAAGGGGACTGAAACACTTGACGATGAAGGGTGGGATCTTGCGACTAAAAACTTTCAAGCCCATTTCCCCGCAAGGGGACTGAAACAAGAGATAAAAAAACCACAGCAGCTTTTAAACTGCGGGCTTTCAAGCCCATTTCCCCGCAAGGGGACTGAAACATGTTATTAAATTCTATACATTGAGAATGGAAATCTGCACTTTCAAGCCCATTTCCCCGCAAGGGGACTGAAACTTTGCCGTAGTTCTGTATCTGAAATCGTATTCTAGTTCCTTTCAAGCCCATTTCCCCGCAAGGGGACTGAAACAGGCTGGGATCGGGTATTGCCGGACGGCACCCGCGTCCCCGCGACTGACTTTCAAGCCCATTTCCCCGCAAGGGGACTGAAACACCCTTCGACCAAAAAGGGTCGCTTTACGCAAATCTTTCAAGCCCATTTCCCCGCAAGGGGACTGAAACTAGCTAAGGTTACTAGGTTGTGAGTAGGCAAGATAAATCTTTCAAGCCCATTTCCCCGCAAGGGGACTGAAACATTTTACATGCTTAAATCCTTTGTTTGGAATCGACTTTCAAGCCCATTTCCCCGCAAGGGGACTGAAACCTGGCGGGTTTGTTGACCTCAAAGAGTTGCTCAATTTTCTTTCAAGCCCATTTCCCCGCAAGGGGACTGAAACTGTATTTGCTACTGCTGCTATGGAGTTCTATGGTGTTAGATGTCCTTTCAAGCCCATTTCCCCGCAAGGGGACTGAAACTATCTTCATCTAAAAGTGTACAAGGCAAGATAGCAGCTATTCTACTTTCAAGCCCATTTCCCCGCAAGGGGACTGAAACCTTCTTCTTTGGTATCATTTGAGGCTGAAGCTGAGCCAACTTTCAAGCCCATTTCCCCGCAAGGGGACTGAAACCGTTTTGACCTACAAGACAAATATCATCTCTCAGTTGAACTTTCAAGCCCATTTCCCCGCAAGGGGACTGAAACAAGCCCATAGGACGCAATCTTGATAGATGTACCTTCAGGGCTTTCAAGCCCATTTCCCCGCAAGGGGACTGAAACCCCATAACTTTCATTTGAGATCCGCTTAACGAACTACTTTCAAGCCCATTTCCCCGCAAGGGGACTGAAACACTGTTTCTACTTGAGTTTCATATCTAATAGAAATCTTTCAAGCCCATTTCCCCGCAAGGGGACTGAAACTTGCCAGAATATAAAAGACTAAAATGGCTTCCGGACTTTCAAGCCCATTTCCCCGCAAGGGGACTGAAACAATAAAGCTTTTACTTTTGCTCTTTCCAATGATGGTCTTTCAAGCCCATTTCCCCGCAAGGGGACTGAAACACCCAAAACAGATAACAACTGTCTAGTGGTACATCTACAGCTTTCAAGCCCATTTCCCCGCAAGGGGACTGAAACTTTATGAGAGAACAGGATTTAAAGCTATAGTTCAAGCTTTCAAGCCCATTTCCCCGCAAGGGGACTGAAACGATCAGCAATAATAAACTCATGTTGATCTAAGTATTTACAAAATCTTTCAAGCCCATTTCCCCGCAAGGGGACTGAAACCTATTACTTGGTTTTTTAATGATTAGACACATAGTTATAGGCTTTCAAGCCCATTTCCCCGCAAGGGGACTGAAACGTCACGTGTCTGCTTGATTAGTACTGTTATTATTATTATTCTTTCAAGCCCATTTCCCCGCAAGGGGACTGAAACCAATTGCTAATGTATTATTTGAAACAGCTATTGCTTTACTTTCAAGCCCATTTCCCCGCAAGGGGACTGAAACGACGACGAGTAGTTGTTGTAGTAGCAGGAGCAAAAGGTCTTTCAAGCCCATTTCCCCGCAAGGGGACTGAAACTATGTAACTTGTTCTCGACCTCCTGGACGACTCTCTACTTTCAAGCCCATTTCCCCGCAAGGGGACTGAAACTTCTTTATTCCTTTTCGTAGCTCATCTATACCCTCGTTACTTTCAAGCCCATTTCCCCGCAAGGGGACTGAAACCTCATCTTTACTATCCAAGTAATTTATTATTTCTTTCTTTCAAGCCCATTTCCCCGCAAGGGGACTGAAACCCGGGTTGGATTTTGTAGTCAAAACTGTGAATCGTCATTTTTCTTTCAAGCCCATTTCCCCGCAAGGGGACTGAAACTAAAAGACAAGCTAAATCTTGGCTACAACGATAATGCTTTCAAGCCCATTTCCCCGCAAGGGGACTGAAACAGCTTACTAGAAAGAAGTTTACATATGCTGTCTGACTACTTTCAAGCCCATTTCCCCGCAAGGGGACTGAAACTATCCCGCAAGATAATTAACGAGAACCAAGTAATTGCTTTCAAGCCCATTTCCCCGCAAGGGGACTGAAACCCTAACTTCTGACTCTGCGCATGTCTTTATTTTTGTCGTTGAACTTTCAAGCCCATTTCCCCGCAAGGGGACTGAAACCAGCTTTAGATCTGAAGTCATACTCTAACTCTAAGCCTATAACTTTCAAGCCCATTTCCCCGCAAGGGGACTGAAACACGACTGCCAGGTGTTTCATCTGGTGGGAGACGCCAAAGTTGAGCAGTACTTTCAAGCCCATTTCCCCGCAAGGGGACTGAAACCCATCTTCAAAAATGGAATATGGGATTTTGGATATACAACAATCTTTCAAGCCCATTTCCCCGCAAGGGGACTGAAACTTGCACTTTGAGGGTTCCTGAGCCTGGAACCACGCCAATAAAAACCTTTCAAGCCCATTTCCCCGCAAGGGGACTGAAACACCAAGGATGCGTCTATTTTGAAGTATGCTAATGTAGCACTTTCAAGCCCATTTCCCCGCAAGGGGACTGAAACTGCGGGCCCGCTGGGTGGTGCCAGGCACCGAAATGTATCTTTCAAGCCCATTTCCCCGCAAGGGGACTGAAACATCCAAAGCTTTACTACTGCGATAAGAGTCGTGGGCTAAATCTTTCAAGCCCATTTCCCCGCAAGGGGGCTGAAACAATAGCTTGCGCTAGTTCACGATCTGCTTGACGGCTATTCTTTCAAGCCCATTTTCCCGGAAGGGGACTGAAACGTTTGGGAAAAAAGAAGAGTGAAAAACGAAGAGCGAAAAGTGAAGAACAAAGAACGAAAAATTGCTTTTCCCTTACACAGAAAACCGAAAAATCGTTAGTGTCTCAATTTATTCGCCACTCTCAAAATGACCAATCAAGAGCAACCATGCTGTAAGGGTTTCAGCGGTTGTCAGATCGAGGTGGCGAAAAACTAAGGACACGAACAAAAATGAAGAACGAAAAACGAAAAATCGCTTTTCCCTTGCACAGAGAACCGAAAAATCCGTTCTTCTCCCGTAAAGAAAAAATGAAAAACGAAGAACGAAGAACGAAAAACGAAAAATCGCTTTTCCCTTGCACAGAGAACCGAAAAATCCGTTCTTCTCCCGTAAAGAAAAAAATGAAAAACGAAGAACGAAAACCGAAGATCTGCCCTTCCCTCTTCGTTCTTCTATTCTTCGTTCTTCGTTCTTCGTTCTTCCCTCTTCCTTCTTCCTTCTTCGTTTTTCTCCTCGCCGCTGCTCGCCAGCGCGATCGCCCTCGGAAAGATACGATGCTCCTGCACCTGAATCCGCTGGTGCAGGGTGTCGGGGGTGTCGTGGGGCAGGATGGGCACGGCGGCTTGCATGATGATTGGGCCGCGGTCTACTTCCAGGCGGACGTAGTGGACGGTGCAGCCCGTCACCTTGACCCCGGCGGCGAGGGCTTGTTCGACGGCGCGGGCCCCCGGAAAGCTGGGCAGCAGGCTGGGGTGCAGGTTCAAAATGCGGTCGGGAAAGGCGGTGATCAGCACGTCTGTCACCACGCGCATCCAGCCCGCCATGATCACCCATTCCACGTCATAGCGCTTGAGTTGGTCGATGATGGCTTGATCCAGGGCTTCGCGGCTGGGAAACTGTCGATGGTTCAGCAGTTCTGCTGGAATGCCCAGTCGTTTCGCCCGCTCCGCTGCCCCGGCCTGGGGATTGTTGTAGATCATCACCTGGATTTGGGCGTTGAGCTGGCGCTGGGAAATGGACTGGGCGATCGCCTCAAAGTTTGACCCACTGCCAGAGGCCAGCACGCCCAGCCGCAGCGGTGCGCCTGCAAAATGGCGCTGCCATACGCTGGGGGGAACCGCTGGTGAGATAAACCCCGGCGCGGCGGCATCTTCGGCGATCGCATCTGTGGGGATAGACGGGGGCGACGGGTCGGGGGACTGCATTTTGACCTAGCTCCAACCCTGGGCGATCGCCTGATAGCCAATCAGCTTGTAGGCTAGCTTGGCGGCGGTAAATTCCGACACCACCGACTCGCTAACGGGCGCAAGCTCCATAATGTCTGCGCCGAGGACGTGGTGATGCTCAAACACCGACCGCAAGTAGCCCAGCAGGGAATACCAGTTCAGCCCGCCGGGTTCGGGTGTGCCCACGCCGGGGATCAGCGTCGGGTCAATGCCGTCTAGGTCGATGGTGAGAAAGACGTTGCGGGTGGGGATGGCGGCCAGCGCCCGTTCGGCCCAGTCGGGCTGGGTGGCGATTTCTCGCGCTCGAAATACGGTCAGATTTTTTTCCTTAATTAAATTCGCTTCTTCTTTGCAAATGCTGCGGATGCCGATTTGCACCGTAGGAAGACCCATGTCCACCACCCGACGCATAATGCAGGCGTGGTTGTGGATCGAGCCTTCGTATTCGTGGCGGAGGTCGCCGTGGGCATCGATTTGCACCACCGTAAACGACTCCGTAGACGCGGCTCGATAAGCCCGCACCAGACCCGTCGTGATGCTATGTTCGCCGCCCAGCCCGATGACGAACTTGCCGTCGGCAATGAGTTGGGCGGTGGTGTCCTCAACGACCTTCAGCATGGCTTCGGCAGACACTGGGCCGCTGCGCGTATCGGCGATCGCCCCGTGGGTATACACGCCGACGGGCCACATCTCCCGCTCTAGCTCCTCGTCGTAATATTCCACCTGATGCGACGCTTCCAAAATCGCCGCCGGGCCGTGTTCGCAGCCCTTGCGATAGGTCGTCGTCGCCTCGTAGGGAATCGGCAAAATCACGACCCGCGCCGTGTCATAGTCGGCGGCGACCTCTTCGCCCAAAAAGGGCAACTCGGCAATCGGCGTAGTGGTCAACATGGGCAAAAATCCAGAACAGCAGCAGTTATAAATTCTGACACACTTGCAGCGGCGAGGAGGTGTTCTTGCTGGATGGGTATTTCTTGGGCTGCGATAACAGTTAAGCTGAGGGGGCTAAACGCTTGTCTGCATTTGCCTCTACGGGTTCCATCATGTCCACCGCTATCTACCTCCAGAGTCCCCAGGCGATTCGCGATCGCACTCAGCAGCTTTTTGAGCTGGCCCGCGCCGACAAACTAACGCACTTTCGCTATCGGGGCGATCGCCTCCAGCCCACGGCCGACTATGTGCTGCGGGTGATGCGGGAACACTATCCCGACCTAAACGTGCCGTTTCATAGCCGCTGGCGACATTTTGGCGTGGGCAAGGTCGATCGGGCGGCCGAGTTGCAGGCGCGGCTGGCGAGGCTTGATCCGGTGGCCCAGGCGCGGGCCAAGTTCGATCTGGTGATTCTCAGCGTGCTGCTGGATGCGGGGGCGGGTGCGGTGTGGCGCTATCGCGAAGCCAGCAGCGGTCAGGTGTTTCAGCGGTCAGAAGGGCTGGCGGTGGCAAGCTTTTGGATGTTCTGCGAGGGCGCATTTTCGGGCGATCGCGCTGCTCCCCTCCAGGCAACCGCCGCCGCCCTCCAGCAGATCACCGAGTCCGATCTGGCTCAAGCGTTCCAGGTCACCCCAGACAATCCGCTAATCGGGCTGGCGGGGCGCGTGGCCCTGCTGCAACAGTTGGGCCACACCCTTGCCCAAAAGCCAGAATTCTTTGGCACTCAAACGCCCCGACCGGGCAACCTGGTGGACTACCTGTTGGCCCAAGCCGAGGATCGCCAGTTGCCCGCGCCCACCGTGCTGATGGCCGTGCTGCAAGGACTCGGCGACATCTGGCCCGGCCGCATCACGCTAGAGGGCGTTAACCTGGGCGATGTTTGGCCGCACTCTGCTCTGTCCAGCGCTGAGCCGGGGGCAAACCTCGTGCCGTTCCACAAGCTGTCGCAGTGGCTCACCTATTCCCTGCTGGAGCCGCTGCAAGACCTGGGGCTAGAAATCACGCAGCTTGACCAGCTTACGGGTCTGGCAGAATATCGCAACGGCGGCCTCTGCGTAGACCTGGGGCTGCTGGAGCCAAAGCACGCTGACGTACTGCGTGGGCCGCACCTGCCCAGTTCTGAGGTGATTGTGGAATGGCGATCGCTCACGCTGGTTCTGCTCGACCAAATTGCCGATGCCATCCGTACCGAACTCGGCCTCAGCGTCACCGAACTGCCGCTCGTGAAAGTCCTGGAAGGCGGAACCTGGGCAGCCGGCCGAAAAATCGCCGCCGAGCTGCGTCCGGGCGGCGATCCTCCGATCTCGATTCAAAGTGATGGAACGGTGTTTTGAAAAAAGAAGAGAGAAGAACGAACTTTTAAAGAACGAAAAGAGAAGAACGAAGAACGAAAAAACCATTCTTCCCTCTTCGTTCTTCTCTTTTCGTTCTTCTTTTTTCTAATTCACACGCTCAGGGCTAATCTTGCAGGTGTTGAGAATGCGCTGGTCGTTTTCGCTCAGTGCAGAAAGCTGGTGAAATCCTTCCAGGTTCAGAGGGGCGATCGCCTCTCCGCCTGTCGCCGCGACCGACGCATTCGCTTGAAGCGCCACCGAGTAGGGATGAACCGTTTGCTCGTAGGAATCAATCACGTTTAGCGCTAGTTCCTGGGCTTGCACCTCGCCATAAAAGCAATCAAAGGAGGAATGGGGCATATAGAACGCGCCTACCACTTGATTCTCGCTGACTTCAAACACCATGTAGGCGGAGCCAAGCTGGTCGGGCTGCTGAGACTGTCCATACAAATAAACGCCATTGGGAAACCGCTGGCTAATTGCACCTTCCAAGCGGGCAACCGTTGCAGCGCTTGCTTGCGTCAGCCGGGATGCTTCGAGACCATGGGCTGGAGCCAGTGCCGCAGCCGCCAGTCCTAATGTTAAAAACAGCGCCGTAAAGGGCTTTTCAAAACGATTCCAAAGGGACTGCGACGTTTGGGGGAAACGGTTAGTCAAGTTCAGCATTGGCAGTCCTCCTTCACAAAACTAAAGATTAGATAGAAGATTTACAATTAGAAATTCGCTCTATAGTTCGCTGCCTATTTTGCTGCCTAGATAGAGCTTACGAGCTTCGATTTAACGCTTTGGATGGGCTTCACAACTCTTGAAGAAAAGGGGGCTAATTTCGAGAGTTTGAAACGTCCACCGTCTCTCCGAACAGCTACACCGCCAAGGATTCAAATTCCAGATTTCGCTTCAAAAAATTGCAAAACTTTTTAGAAAAGTTCACTACTGAACATTTTTAGAAGCCGCGCCGGAAGTCTTGAGTGAAGCCTAGCCCAGTCCACAGGATGATGAGATCGAGCCTGGGAATGAGATGACGGAAGCTGTGCGTAACCTTGCGAGAGAATCTGAACCGCTGAACCGCTATGGCCTTACTTTATAGAGCGAGAGTAGGAGGCAAATCACCCGATTCGCTCACCCAAGTAGGTGATCTTAATCACCGCTTGCTGGGGCATTCATACAGCAAAACATGCAGCAAAAAATGATGACCCTGAGGCAGCGCAGAAGGCTTAGAAAAAAACCTCCTCGTCTGACCCTCACATCATCACCTATGAAATAGAGGTGGAGGGGGTATGCACCGCTCCACCTCTATTCATCCCATGCATCCAGTTAAACAAACGGGAAGAAAGGACAGTTTGACGAACTGGCTGGAATTAACTGGCCAAATATCCACGAACGTTGACTTTGCGGCGACGCAGGTGATCCAGCGCCTGCCGCTCAAGCTGACGCACGCGCTCACGGCTGATGTTCATCCGCTGCCCCACTTTTGCCAGCGATAGCTCATTGCCGTCTTCTAGCCCAAACCGCAGCACCAGCACCTCCCGCTGCTGAGGCGTTAGCTCCGCCAACAGGTTTTGGATGTCTTGCCGCAGCGATTCCTGCACTGTGAAGGTTTCAGGCGATGCGCCGTCGTCTTCTAGCAGGTCTTGCAGTTCGGTGTCCTGGTTGTCGCCGACTTTGAGATCTAGCGACACGGGCTGACGCGCCATCAGCAAGAATTCACGGATTTGTCCTGGCTCTAGCTCCAGTGCTGCGGCGATGTCTGCGGGCGTAGGCGCACGGCCCAATTCCTGCGTCAGTTCGCGCTGCACCTTTTTGATCTTGTTGAGCTTTTCGGTGATGTGGATGGGCAGGCGGATGGTGCGGGCCTGCTGGGCGATCGCCCGCGTAATGGCCTGACGAATCCACCAGTAGGCGTAGGTCGAAAACTTGTAGCCCCGCGTGGGGTCAAATTTCTCCACGCCGCGCTCCAGACCCAGCGTGCCCTCCTGGATCAGATCCAGGAATTCCAGGTTGCGCTTCTGATACTTCTTGGCGATCGCCACCACCAGGCGCAGGTTCGCCTCAATCATCTTTTGCTTTGCCCGCTGACCCACGCGCAGGGCTTGGCTCAACTCGGCTTCCGTCAGATTGACCTCGGCTGCCCACTCTGCCAGCGAAGGCTCCCGCTCCAGCTTGTTGGCCAGAGCCTCTTTCGCCTCCAGGAGTGCCATCATCTGCTGCACCTGCTTGCCATAGACAATCTCCTGCTCATGGGTCAGCAGCGGCACCCGACCAATTTCGTGCAGATAGGTTCGCACCATATCTGCGGTAAACAGCGGTTTCGTCGTTTTAGCTGTGGTGTTTGCGGTTGCCATGAATGCGAGACTCCGTTGAACAATCTTGAATCGAACAGGAAACGTAAACTGGATGGTTCAGACGCTCTACTAGCCCCAGCAAAGAAGCAAAGAATAGAGAGACTAACTTATGAGCCAGCTTCTAGTGCAGTTTCTAGACCTGGAAACCGCCTTATGAAGAGGCTTGACTATACCCACTGAGGAAACCAGTGGAACGATGTTGGGGCTGGCGAACAAGTCCGAAGTAGGAATTGAAAATCCGAACGAAAGAAGCGACGCTCAGACGAAAACAGGTGAGGCAAAAACAGGTGAGATCTCTAAACCACTGCCTGGGTGCGTCTCTCTGGACGACTCTCTATTAACCAACCCAGGGCAGCTTAAAAACAGCTTAGACGCAAGTTGAATGTAGATACTACTACGACTAGCGGCATTCTTCAGGAAAGTAGTAACTCTTTCTTAAGACCAATAGACCAATACTCTTGGCAGTCAAAACTGGCAGTCAAACCAATGGTCAAAGCGCTAACAGATTGAACGTGGCGCTGAAAGCCCAGGACAGAGAGCCAAAAAGCGAAACTAGAGTAGAAGTAGACAGACGATAGAGGTATCACAAAAGCGAAGTCGTTATGAGTTCACTCTTGTATGAAGACTATAATACAAGTTTAGGCTTCCGTAAAGGGTTGGTCATTCATCCAAACGGGTGAACTTTGCAGGTGAACGGCGAGAGGACGGCGTGGCGCTTTCAGGTGAAGAGCTTTCAGGTGAAGAATCGTGAGCGGCTTTCGTAAGAACCTTTGACATCAAACCTTTAACATTAACAAAGGACGGAGAAATCAAAACAAATGTTCACCGTGTCTCCCTATCATCTAGCGATTTATGGAGAGATCAGGTTCGGCTAGTACGGGGGGAAAACCGAACTCCCTGGATAGGGCTGGATTGGAGCGAGACAGCGTAGATCAGTCGATCATCAGTAGGTCGATTATCAGTAGATCAATGGGTTAAAGAGGCAGACCAAACAGGCTAGTTTCAACGGGGTGATTTTGATGGTCGAGGTGTGGGTTTAGGAGGGTGAGGTGCAGGAGGGTGAGATGCAGACCGTGAGCAGTGCAGAAACGGCGATCGCCCGCCCACCCGTCCTGGGCGAAAAGCGCGTCACCTTGCGCGGGCTAACGTGGGACGGCTATCTGCAAATTTTGGATGCCCTGCCCCAGAGCCGCGCCGCCCGCCTTACCTATGATCAGGGAACCCTCGAAATCACGATGCCGCTGGAAGATCACGAATTTTCGCTAAGGCTGATCGAACTGTTTATAAGAATCTTGGTGGTGGAATTGGGCATGAAGATCAAGACCATGGGTTCCACCACCATGAATCGGGAAGACCTGAATCGCGGATCAGAACCCGACTGCGCCTACTACATTCAGCATCAGCCGCAGGTTGCCGGCCGCAAGGTTAACTTTGCCACCGACCCGCCGCCCGATCTGGTGGTGGAAGTAGACATCACCCACACCGACATTGACAAAAATCGCTTCTATGCCAGCCTCGGCGTGCCAGAGTTTTGGCGATACAACGGGCGCGAGTGGCGGATTTACCACCTGCAAGCGGGCGAGTATGTTGAGCAGAGCCACAGTCCTACCTTTGGCTGGGTGGAAAAAGACGACCTCTACCGCTTTTTGGAGCAGGCGCAGCAGGACGAAGTGGAGGCAGAATTGACGCTGCGGGCCTGGGCGAGGGAGAAGGTGGCTGCGCTGCGATCAGAAGCCTAGATCAGCCTTGGCCGTCTCCGAAACGCGGAACACGGCGGCATCGGGCATTTCCTCCCAGGCGGTTTCGCCAATTTCGGCGTAGAAAGTTTCGTCGTAGGGGCGAGTGCGAACCACGACGGGCATCGGCACGGCGTGCCCCAAAATTAGCGCCTGCTGTTTGGAATCGAGCTTCGCCAGGACAGACCGCAGCGCCTGCCCACCAGACACGCCCGTAAAAATTGCGTCGATGTCTTTTTCGTCATTCAAGAGGGCTGTGATGCGCGTGCCGATCTGCGACATCACCTCGTTGTCGATGCCCGACGGGCGCTGATCCACCACCAGCAGCGTCACGAAATACTTCCGCATTTCACGGGCGATCGTGCCAAAGATGGTCTGCCGGACGGTGGCCGGATCGAGAAACCGGTGCGCCTCTTCGATGGTGATGACGAGCTGGTGGGGGCGATCGCCCGGATTCTTCGTCTGCAAGAAGCGCTCCGCCTTTAGCACGTAGCTGGCGTGGATGCGTCGCGCAATGATGTTCGTCGCCAGCATATAGGACAGCATGTTCGACTGGGAGCCAAACTCCACGACCACATGCTTGCCCGCCTCCAGCGCCTCTAGCACCTGCCCCACATAGTTATGCGGACAAGCGGGACGCAGATATTTCAAATCATCCAGCCGGGTCAGCTTGCGCTGGAGCGCCATAATCGACGCTGGGCTGCCCATCTTCACCTGGCAAAACTCCTGAATCTCCTCATTGCTCATCGACAGCAGGCGAGAAATCCAGGCTTTGCCAAACTCATTGCGGAGAATAATGGCGTTTTCTAGCGCTGCCTCCGAGACGTTCAGTTCGCCGCGCACCAGCGCCAGGTCTTCTACCTCGATCTGGTCATAGCTGATGAATAGCTCTTGGGCATCGCGCACGCCCCGCCGCTGGGTCGATTGGGGATCGAGCGTGAAGATTTTTACCTGCCCCGGAAACAACTGCCGCAGCCCCTTCACCATCGACACGCGAGACTTGGAGCCGCCCTCGCTGGTGGCCTCCCAGCCGTATTCCGAGTGCATATCGAAAATCAGGTTCACCGCTGCCCGCTTGCGAATAATGCCCGACAGCAGCAGCCGCGTCAGGAAGGATTTGCCCGTGCCCGACTTGCCAAATACACCGTTGCTGCGCTCCACAAATCGATCCAGATCGATGCAAATGGGCACGTCCATATCAATCGGCTGCCCCACGGAAAAATTGCGCCGATGGGGGTCGTCTTCCCAGCCAAAGACGGCGCGAAAGTCGCGATCGCTCGCGTCGAACACCTGGCTAAAGTGGCTGGGAATGGTTTTGACGGGCAATAGCTCGATGGCGCTGGTGTTGGCTTGGAGAGGGCTGGTTTTGGATTTTGGATTTTGGATTTTGGATGGGGCGCTCTGTTCATCGGTGGGGGTGAACATCAGCATCGGCGACAGGTTGATGGTGCCGTAGGTGCCGCTGCCTGCTAGAACTTCTTGCAAAAAGGTGTTGCTGGGGTCGGGCGGGTTGGAGACAATGCGGGGGTTGGTGGTTCCCAGAGAGACATCGGTGAGCATACAAAAGAAGCGCGATCGCCGCCCCTGCACCACCAGAAACTTGCCCACGCGCATGTCTTCGACCGACACATCTGCGTGTAGCCGCACCTCTAGCCCCTGGCTGAGGGAGCCTTGAATCACAGACCCCAATGGATTTTCCAATTCCATACGCTAATTCCGTAACCCGTTCGCACTAGCATTCACGCTCAGTAATTTGCAAGATAATTTGCAGGGTGATTTGCAAGCTTTTGCGGGCGTATTGCAAAGATGTACCGAGCTTTTTGGTTTCGTAATACATACGTTCTTAATGCCATAATACACACGTTCTCAGGATTTTCTATAGTACATGCGTTTTGCTGTGCAAACGATTTGGGGCGTGCTTGGACGGAACTGGGGTTTGGGAAAAAGATGGCTGCCCTCTAGCTGCCCTCTAATTTGTCCCCCTGATTCTTGTCCCCCTGATTCGTCCTCCTGATTTGTCCCCCTATTTGTAATGTTTCGTTTTGCCAAGCGGAGGGTTATCAAGTCCCCCGCTGTGGTTAATAATGAACGATTAGATTCTCTGCTGTTTATCGCTGTTAGGAATTGCCATGACTTCTAAATCCAAACCCGCCAGCAAACCTCCCTATACCTTCCGCGCCGGTTGGGCCCTGCTGCTGCTCGGCATCAACTTTGTGGTGGCGGCCTACTACTTCGGCGTTTTGAAGTGATCCGTCAAACAGCTTTGCCCAGTGTGTATGCCCGGTGGATGCCAAGTGTGTATGTCCGGTGTGTATCCCAGAGTCCAGGCCCAGAGTCCAGGACTAGTGTTCATGTCCAGTGTCCAGGCTGTCCCTCTGTCTTGCGGGCTAGCAGCATTTCGGGACACGTTTCAGGATTGATTTCAGGACGCATTCAGGGCGCATTCGGGACGCATTCAGGACGCATTTAGGTCATACTCAGGACATACTTAGGACACATTCAGGACACATTCAGAACAACTAAATCTTTGCAACAGCGAGAGTTCTGCCCTGCGGAGTTCTCGCTGTCTTACTTTTGGGTCGGCTTTGTGCCTTTCGGGCCGACTTTGTGCAGAACTTTTGGGTGGGGCGATCGCCCGACCGGGGGCAAAAAATGCTTGAATCAGGGTGTATTTTAGGTGTATTTTATCTGTCTCTGAATCATGCAAGCCGAATTCCTGCAAGCTGAGTCCGCGTCTGGTTCTCCATCCCTTGCGGCAGCGCTGCGCCAGCGGCGACAGAGGCTTGCGACCCTGATTTCTGTTCCCGTGGTGCTGTGGTCGGGGCAGAGTCCCTCGCGCAATTTTCCGGCGAATTCCTACCCGTTTCGCGCCAGCAGCCATTTTCTGTACTTCGCGGGGTTGAACTTACCCAAGGCGGCGATCGCCCTCCAGGGTTCCCACCTGACGCTGTTCTGGGACGAGCCAACCCCCGCCGAGGTGCTGTGGCACGGGCCTGGCCCGACGCGATCGCAGCTTGCGGAACAGATCGGCGCGGATGACGCACGGCCCCTGGCCGACCTGGAGCGGTATTGTGCAGGCGCGGCGACGATTGCAGTGCAGGATAGCACCACGCGGCAACAGCAAGAGAAGCTCTTGGGGCGATCGCTCGTTGCCCCCAAGTTGGCACAGGAGCCGGATCGGGCCCTGGTGGGGGCGATCGCCCAGGTGCGGCTCTGTCACGATGACCTGGCGCTGGCAGAAATGCGGCGGGCGGCCCAGGTGACGCGGCGGGCCCACGCGGCAGGCAGGGCCGCAACCGCAACGGCCACCACCGAAGCCGAGGTGCGGGCGGCCATGGAGCAGGTGATCCTGGCGGCGGATATGACCCCTGCCTACAGCAGCATCGTCACCGTACATGGGGAGGTGCTGCACAACTGCCACTATGGACATAGGCTGGAGCCAGGGGATTTGCTGCTGGCCGATGTGGGAGCCGAAACGCCCCTGGGCTGGGCAGCGGACATGACGCGCACCTGGCCGGTGTCGGGGCAGTTTTCGCCCACCCAGTGCGATATTTACGACATTGTGCAAGCGGCCCATGACCGCTGCATCGAGGCGATCGCCCCTGGGGTGGAATACCGCGAGATTCACCTGCTGGCGGCGCGAGTGCTGGCTGAAGGACTGGTGAGCCTGGGCATTTTGTGCGGTGCGCCAGAGGAACTGGTCGAGCAAGATGCCCACGCGCTGTTTTTCCCGCATGGCGTGGGGCATCTCTTGGGGCTGGATGTCCACGATATGGAAGACTTGGGCGACCTCGCGGGTTATGAGCCGGGGCGGACGAGGAGCGATCGCTTCGGGCTATGCTATCTGCGGCTCGATCGTCCCCTGCGGCCGGGCATGGTGGTGACGGTGGAACCCGGCTTTTACCAAATTCCGGCCCTGCTGCAAGACCCAGAAAAGCGCGATCGCTATTCCGCCCTGGTGAATTGGGATCGTCTGGCAGGGTTTGCTGATGTGCGCGGCATTCGCATTGAGGATGACGTTTTGGTCACTGCTACAGGAGTTGAGGTGCTGACGGAGTGACGAAGGGTTCCTAGCCCAACGCTGCTAAAACCGCGTCTCAAATTCCAGAATCGCCCCGGTTCCGCCATCGGTGTCGATGTAGCTGCGGATTAGGAACTGGTCGTTGATGCGATAGCGCAGGTTGAACTGCACAGGCGCATCGGCCGTCAGGATCGCCAGCACAGAGCCGGAGAGGTCAGTGCCAAACAGGTCAATCCCCGCTTCGGCGGCGAGTTCGAGGGTGGTGCTGGAGGCGTTTTCGGAGGGCAGCAGCGTGGGGAACAGCCGGAAATCCGACAGTCCCAGCACTTCGCTGATGACACCCTGGATGCCAGGGAGCAGGGCGGAACCTGCTAGGTTGGCGATCGCCAGCGTACTGTCGCCCTGCCCAAAGGTATTGATAAAGCCGCCGCCAATCAGCGCAATAATTTCGCTGTCGCTGCGGGCGGGGCTGCTGGTTAGCGCAAACGTGTCTGACCCGGTGAGGAATCCATCCAGCATTTCGCTGGCATAGCCGTCTACTGTGGCGATGACCCGCACATTACTGAGGCTGCCCAAGTCTGTCACCAGGGTTTCGTTAATCTCGGCGGCTCCGCTAGAGGTCGTGATCGGTGTGCGGGTCACCTCTGGTACTGAGGCCACAAGCTGCACTTGCAGGTAAGGATCGAGTCCCCGCTGCGGCGTAAATTCGGCGGTGTTGTTGTAGCCCCGCACCAAGTTGAATTGCGTGGTGAATAGGTTGACGATGCCCCGACGAACTTGCAGTTCTCCCTCTGGACGGGGGGCCCGGACGGTGCCGTTGACCCGCAGTTCGCCCGCCACCAGAAAGTCCAGCAGCGGGTCGAGTGTAATTCGCAACCCGCGCCCCAGGCTCAATCGCAGGTTATCAAACCGGGGCGGAATGGTGATGTCATTAGGGTCAATGGGATCGTCTTCGGGCGGTGGCGCGTCGCCGCTGAGCAACTGGACGCGACCGTTGGTGAGCGCAATGTCGCCCCCAATTACCGGCGCAAGGGCGGTTCCGGTAACTTGCACTGCGCCATCGACCCCACCGCTATACAGACCCTTCAGATTCAGCACGACCTGATTAAGGCTGACTGTCAGTGGCTGGTTGACGGTTGTTTCGCTTTGTGGAAAATCATTGGGGTCAAAAATCGGCAAGATGCCCTCTGCAACCACTTCTCCCTGGCGGAACTGGCCGCGAATGCCTTCCACATCCACAAAGCTGGTGTTGAACTGGGCGCGGCCGGTGATGTTGGTCAGGGGTTCTGGCAGGGCGGGTGCGGTCATCGAGGCTCCGTTAAACTCGGCCGCGCCCGTCACCAGCGGCGCACTCAGCGTGCCCGTAATGTCCAAGTTGATATCCGCCTCGCCGCCGGCCCAGGCCACCTGGTTGGTAAACAGGCTGAGCAGTTCCAAGCCTTCGTTTTTGACGGAGAGGTTGATGGCGATCGCCTCGCTGTCGGGCGATACGTCCATGAAATCGAAGGCGTAGGGAATATCGGCCCGCAGGCGCAGGGGTTCTGTTTCGTTGACGCTCATTTGCCCGATGATCCGCGCTCGCGCATCGTCGTAGCTGAAGAGCGCCCTGGCATCTCGAACGGACTGCTGCTGAATCTTGGCATCGAACAAGCTCACTTCGCCGCGCACCTCTGGATCGCCAAGGCTGCCCTGCAAAAAGGCGTTACCATTCACCCGACCCGTGATGCTAATAGGCAACCGCACGATGTCCTGAAGGGGTGTGATATCCACCGACTGCGCCTGAAGCTGGCCCGAAATCTCGTCTGCGCCAAACTGCCCGTTAAAACTGAGGAAGGCTTCGTCCGACCCCAGCCGCAGCGGTAACAGTTCCAGAACCCCATCCTGGAGCGTACCCTGGGCGATCACCTGCTGCGCGTTAAACTCGCCCCATTGCCAGTTTTCTCCCGCCAGGTTGAAGTCTGCGGTCACGCCCGACCGCACTGAACCAGACAGGTTCAGTGTGGCTTCAAAGTTGCCTTGCAGTTCTGCCAGCCGAGGCAGAGGATTGGCGGCTTCGTCCTGCTGTTTTTGTAGATCCAGCAGCGCCAGGATCTCGGAATAGCGCTGGAGTTGCTGGTAAATGGGGCGATCGCCCGTTTGTATGGGCACGGTGGCCAGGTCGGTGGACTGGGCCGTGGGCGGCTGCCGGAAGCCTCGCGCCACGTCGTCGAAGTCATACCAGCGCAGGGTATTCAGCACGTCCTGAATGCGGGCGTTGTCGGTTTCCAGGGTCGCCTCGAACTGCGGGTCGTCGCCCAGCGTTGCGCTGCCGTTCACTGCGACCGTGCTGTAGGGCTGATCCAGGGGCGGCCGCTCGGTGGGCAATGCCAGTGCCAGCAGCCCGTCCTCTAGCTCGATCCGGTCGTTGCGGTAGGTGATGCGCCCGCTGAACTGGTCGGCAAATAGGTAGCCAATGGCAGGGCGGACGATGGTGAGATTGCCTTCGGTGGCGTAGGTGTCGAGGTTTACGTCAGCGCTGGCGGTGATCGTGCCCGTGACCGGGCCCAGCCCCAAGTCGGCTGCCGGGGTGAGGGCAAACCAGTCTAGGGGCAGGTTTTCTAATGTGGTGACCAGCGTGCGATTGCGCCTCGTTCCTGCTGCCCGCGCCCCGTCATGCACCAGCAGAAACGAGCGCGGCAGATAGTTGCCATCCAGATCGAGCGAAATCTGGTCGCGGCGGCCCGTCAGGTCAGCCCGCACGCCCTGACCCATTGCAAACTGCACCGGCCCGGCCAGGCGCGGATCAAACTGGCGCTGGTTAATGGCCAGCCCGTTGAGCGCCAGCAGTCCGTTCACATTCGGCGCAGCAGGCGTGCCCGACACCCGACCGGAAAAGTCCGTCCGCCCAGCCACACGCACCTGGGGCGGCAAGGTGACAGGCAGTCGATTCAGGTCAAAGTCCTGCACCTCCAGCGCCAGGTCAAAGCTAGAGATTTCCGGCGTGTTGCCTGTGGTCTGTGCAAAGACTGTGCCATTGGCACGGAAGCCCGGAGCCGCCGCCCGATTCAGCACAAGGCGATCGCCCAGCCAGCGAAAATCTGCCGTCAGTGGCCCCGTTAGCAGCGACACGCCCTGCGACAGCCGCACATCGCCCTCTGCCCGAATGCCCGCCAGCGTCGGATCGGCCAGCGTGCCTGCCAGCCGCACCGTGCCATCCAGCGTGCCCGTCAGCTCCGGCGAAAACGGCCGCAGCCCCACCCCCTGGCTCCGCACCACGGCCTGCCAGCGATCGCCCACCAGGTCGCCCTCCGCACTCACGCGCCCGCCCGCGACCTCCAGCGTCGTGTTTTGCAGCCGCAGATTCTCGCCCGCAATCAGCAGTTCCCCCCGTGCTGGGTAGGTCGCCTCCGCCGCCTGCCATTGAATCGCCGTGCGGAGTGCATTAGACGGCCCCTCTACCTGCGCGGTTGCATTAACCCGTCCTAGCACGATTTCTGGCGGCAGCGTTGCGCCGTAGGTTCGCGCCAGGGCATCGGCGGGCAGATTTCGCGCCTGGACTCGCGCCTGCACGGTCGCCTCCTCGCCCAGCCCCAGCACGCCGCCCCCCGTCACCACGCCACCGCCCGGAAGCTGCGCCACCAGATCCGTCAAATCAACCCGCTCCTTCACCAGCGAAAAGCGGGCACTGAGGCGAGCAATGGCAACTTTGTCAATTAGCAGGGGGCGACTGCTGCGAACCATGCCCGCCACAATCGGCCCATCGGGCGGCCCCGTCACCGTCACATCGGCATCAAAGGCCCCAGCAAGGGTGATCGGGGTCGCTACGTCTGCCGTTTCTTCGATCTGGCGAAAATCCACGTTGCGGACGCGAGTGGACAGGTTGTAGCCCTCACGCAGGTCATAGGTTCCTTCTACTTCAACGGGAATCGTGCCGTAGGTAACGCGCCCGTCTTCGATGGTGATCAGCCGATTGCGAAACCGCAGTTGGGCCCCGGCCTGGGTAATGCGCTTGGGCACATCGGCGATCGCCACTGCCACATCGGCAAACCGGGCCGTCCCGTTCAGCCCCGTCACCGTGTCGTCGGCAAACCGGAGTTCCAGGTTAGAAGACAGCCGTCCGTCCTCTAGCGCCACGGGCATCGCCAGCAGCGCCCCCACATCCTGCACGGCAATGCCATCGGACTGCACCACCAAATTCAGCCGAAAATCGGGCACAGTGATCCCTTCGCCCCGCAGCCGCAGCGCCCCACCCCGGCCAGGATTTCCAGTGACATCAAAGCGAATATTTTGCCCTTCCAGCCTCACCCCGCTGGCATCGGTAGCCTCGATGGAGTCCAGGTTTACCTCGCCGTTGACCTGTTGCAGCCGCACCGATAAATCCGAATCAGGCTGCACCCCCGGCTTTTCCGCCTCGATCATCAGTTGCGCCGAGGGAGCCACGGTCACCGTACCGTCTGCGATCAATAGCTGCCGCAGCTCAACCTTCAGCGGGGGGTCGTCCTCGCTTTCGGCCAGTTCAATGGCGATCCACTTGCCGTCGTCGGTCTGGTCGAGAAAAATGTCGGGGTTTTGCAGGGTCAGCACCAGCCCCAGACGACGCTGGAGCAGATCCAGGAGGTTAAACCGGGCGCGGACTTGCTGCACCGTAGCGCGATCGCCATCGGTCTCCGTTGGCGGCAAGACTGATTCGCCAAACACAATCTCGCCCTGGCCGCGCCAGTTGAGCGCAAGGCCTTGCAGCGGGCCCACCTGAACGGGGCGGTTGATCGTCTCACTCAGCGTAGTAGACAGCAGCGGAGCTAGGTCGTTTCGCAAAAAACTTCGCACCCACAGCGTTCCGCCCACGCTGCCTGCCAGAGCGACCAGCCCCAACCCCAGGGCAACGGGTCGCCAGGCCAGGCGGAGACGACGACGGGGCGGACGAGGCGGCTGCGGCGCGGCGGGTGGCTCAGGTGAATTCACGATGACAGCAGGACGCTTTCAAAGAGTAGGTTCACTAAGACTTTAGCCCAGATGCTTCGATTGAGCCTATGGCGGCCAAAAGGATTTATTGAACGGGATTTTGCCCTGCTCAGAGAGTCCCTGAAATGGGGGCAAAGCGGGTGCCAAAGCGGATGCCAAAGCTGGCAAACGGAGGCGGGCGATTCGCGAAGCGATCCCTGCGGGAATCGCCCAACACTCCCAACTGCCTTCTGGAAAAAACCGGGTAAAAGTTGCGCTCACCCTAGGTCGAAAAAGGGGACATCGTTTCGATATGATAATGGAGCTTGTTTTTGAAACCCTGCTAGAGTATCCATGCTGACGCTTAAAGTGATTGTTTATATCGTCGTGCTGTTCTTCATCAGCCTGTTCGTGTTTGGCTTCCTGTCCAACGACCCCTCGCGCAACCCCAACCGCCGAGATCTCGAATAGTTCTCGAATATTTTTTGTCTAAACAACCCTCCGCCCCCAGCCGCGGCAGGGCACTTAATCGTGGGAAGCGTCGTCAAGCGTCGTGACTGACCCCCAGGGCTGCTCGCACTCAGGGCTGCTTGCCTGACCTGATGGTTTGACTTAGTTTTAGCTGCGTATGCCCGTCCCGGTTCCGCCCCCTAGCTTCCCGCCTCCCCCTGCTGCGATTGTCGATATTGCACCTGCTGCCCCGGTTCAGGAGCGCGATCGCCCATCCGCTGATGCACCTGCGATCGCATCTGATTCGCGTCCCCTGCCAGAGCTAGGTTCAGGGGTTCGGTGGTCACCCCGGTCAAAGTCTACAAGCGCCGGAACAGCCCCATCGACCGCTGAAGTTACGCCCAAAGAATTTACGCCCGAAGGATCTGCGCCCGAAGGATCTACGCCTGGAGGATCTACGCCCGGATCAACAGTCGAGCCGATGAGCGCATCATCGCCTGGGTCGGTTGCGGATGTGGCTTCACGATTCCGCACCCCAGGAGCCAGCGCCTCGCCGACTCGTCCCGCCCGACAATGGCTGCAAACTCGTCAGGATGGGATAGCTGGTGATTCCCACAGGGATCGCTTTGTGAATCGCCCCGCTGCTCCTGTCGCTGCTGTCGAGCCAGCCGATCCCATTCCTACGGCGCAGTCCGTTCCCACATCGAATCAGGGAAGCGATCTGGGCCGCCGTTCGGTTTCGTCGGGCGATTCCCGCAGAGATCGCTTCACGACTCGTCCCGCTCGTCTAAGTGGCCGTCTGCCTGCCACGCCGCCGCCTCTGCCTGCCGTTGCTAATGCCCAGTCCGCCGCGTCCCTGGGTGTGCCGCTGTCGGTTAACGTCGCCCCAACAGTCGCTCCAGGGGCAGACGGCACAGTGACGCTTCCTGTTGTGGAATCTGGTTCTGGTTTAGCATCCGTCCCAGAATACCTTCCCGCGCTGACACCGGGGACTCTGCTAGCCGCACCGCCTTCCGACACGACGATATTCCGCTCTGCACCGCCGCACCTGGCTGATGACTGGCGACTGTTGGGAGAACCCTGGCAGCCGATTGAATCGCCCGTTGCATCCCTACAGCCTGCGATTACGCGGTCCTCGCTGTCGTTTTGCCCCTCAACCCTGAGCGCCGAGGCGATTGGGGGAAGGGAAATGGGGCTGATGGAGGGCGATTCGCGGAGCGATCCCTGCGGGAATCGCCCCCTGTCTGTCCCTGCCGAGCGCCAGCTTCCCAGCCAGACCTGGGCTGTTTCCAGCAATCCCATTCCCTTGCTTGCAGCGCTTTCCAGCCGCAGTGACGCAAGTATCGTTGCCCAGGCTCCCTCCCCGTCGAACCAACCCCTCAATCCAGACAGCGCCCCAAACCTGCCCGCGCCCATCCCGTTTCCAGAAACCCTGGAGCAAGACCCCGATTCGGGTCGGCAAATTCTGCTGATTCCGCCCCCAGACGACGGGCCCGACCCGGCGACCCCGCCGCCAGACGGAGAGGCTCCGGTCGATGCGCCGGTTGCTTCCCCGTCGCCGCCTGCTTCTCCCAGCCCTTCTCCTAGTCCTGCTGCGACGGATTCAGCAACGCCCACCAGCCTGACTGATCTGGTGGAAATTCGGGGCGATCGCCAAGATTTTGACACCCTGCGCGAGGTCTTCTCCGCCGAAGGCAATGTAGAAATGCGTTTCCGGCGGGCAGTGCTGACGGCAGATCGGGTGCAGGTGAATTTGCAAAATCGCATTGCGGTGGCCGAGGGCAATGTGCAACTGGTGCGGGGGGCCCAGATTCTTCAGGGCGATCGCCTCGTCTACAACTTTGTGCAAAGCGAAGGCACGGTGGACGGAGCTAGGGGCGAAATCTTCTTGCCCTCCAGCGGTACGGATCTCACCCTGCTATCGCCGCTGGAAGAAGCCGCTGCGGGCGCTGAACGACCTCGCCCCACGCCTCGTCCTCCGGGTGCGCCCCCTGTTTCCAGTCCCGGCGGCATCCTGGTAGAAGTGGGGGCCAACCTGGATCAGGGGTTGGCGCTCACGGGGCAGCGCGAAGGCGAGCTCACCCGCTTTCGCTTCGAGGCCGAATCTATCGAGTTTTTTCCCGACGGCTGGGTCGCCCAAAATGTGCGCCTTACCAATGACCCCTTTTCGCCGCCCGAACTGGAACTCCGCACCCCCGAACTCACCTATACCCAGTTCAACCCGCTCCAGGCGGAGGTTCGCGCCCGCAATCCCCGGCTCGTGTTCGACCAGCGCTTCAGCCTGCCCTTTTTGCAGAACCGGGTGGTGATCGACAATCGCCGCCGCCAGCCGCCCCTGCTTCGGTTGGGCTATGACGAAGAGGTGGGCGGGCTATTTGTGCAAGCGCCGCTGACGGTGATCAACCAACCCCGCGTGCAGTTTGTGCTTGCGCCCGCAATTCTGCTTCAGCGGGCCGTTACAGACAACAACTTTAATTTCTTTGATCCCAGCAGTATTGGGCTGTTGGCGCAGTTGGATGCCACCCTCGGCCCCTCCACGTCGCTGGTGGGCACGGCGACCTTTGGCACGCTCGATTTGGGCGACTTAGAAAACAAGGTGCGGGGCAGTCTGCGGCTGCGGCAGCAGGTGGGCATTCACCAACTGACGCTGGAATATAGCTACCGCGATCGCCTGTTTAACGGCACCCTTGGGTTTCAGAACGTGCAGAGCAGCCTGGGTGCTGTTTTTTCTTCCCCCAACATTCCGCTGGGCAGTTCACGTATCAACCTCAACTATCAATTCAGCGCCCAGCTAATCAACGCCAACACCGATCGCGAGGACTTGCTCGATCCCCCCCTGGAGCGCCGCAATAGCCGCGTCACGCTGGGTCGATTTCAGGCCAGTGCGGGGCTAACGCGGGCCTTTTTACTGTGGTCTGCGCCGCCCCTGCCGCCCACTGCTGAAGGAGGACTGCGCTATTCGCCCACGCCCATTGTTCCCAACCTCGTCGCGGTCGTCGGGTTGCGCGGCACTACTGCCTATTACACTAGCGAAGATAGCCAGAGCAGCCTGACGGCCTTTGCCAGCCTCCAGGGGCAGTTTGGCCGGTTCTCCCGGAATTTTCTGGACTACACCCGCTTCAACGTCACCTACTCTAATGCGATTGTGGAGGGGGAATCTCCGTTTCGATTTGACCGGATTGCTGATCCTCAGGTTCTGTCCTTTGGGCTCCTGCAACAAATCTACGGGCCGATTCGAGCAGGCTTTCAAACGTCAATTAACCTTGACAAGCGGGAAGATTTTGATACGACCTTTTTCCTGGAATATAGTCGCCGCACGTATTCCATCATTCTGCGGGTCAACCCCGACCGAGAGGTGGGATCGCTGGGTATTCGGATTAACGACTTTAACTGGACGAATCCGCCGGAACCGTTTTCGGGGCAGCCTCAGTAGAAGGGGGAAGAGGGAAGAGGGAAGAGGGAAGAACGAAGAACGAGTTTTTGGGGGAGGCTTTAATTGCTTTGAGAGGACTCGTCTTAAGGGAAGTTTGCTTTGGGAGAACCTGTGTTTGGGCGATCGCCCCTGGGTGGCTGACCTGGCAAATTTGGGAGGCGGCTCTGAGAAATCTTGATCGGAGATGATTACATTTACCCTAAATTATGGAAGGGCCGGGCCCAAAGCAGTTTAGCTAAGAATAGGAGCGAAACGAGGGGAACAGTCGAAGGGCACTATTCCAGGGGGCGATCGCCACGCTTGACATTGCCCCTTGCACGCCGGACCTCACGCCAGATTTGGCCGCCAGCGACCAGCCCTGCCCGCTCCTCCAGCTTCCGTGCCGAGAGTTTGTGTCCTGAGTATCCCTTGAGAGAGTTCGAGAACCCATGCAACCGCATCAACACCTGCGTCGTACCAAGATTGTCGCCACGATTGGCCCTGCCACCAGCAGCCCCGAAGTTCTACGCAGCCTGATTGAAGCGGGAGCCACCACGCTGCGCCTAAACTTTTCCCACGGCACCCACGAAGACCACCAGCGCAATATCCGCACCATTCGCCAGGTGTCGTTTGAACTCAACCAGCCCGTGGGCATTTTGCAAGATTTGCAGGGCCCCAAGATTCGCCTGGGAAAATTTGAGCAGGGCCCCATCACGCTGAAAAAAGGCGATCCCTACATCCTCACCAGTCGCCCCCTCCTCGGCACTCAGGATATTAGCTCCGTGACCTACGAGCCGCTGGCAGACGAAGTGCCCGTCGGCGCGACGATTTTGCTGGACGATGGGCGAGTCGAAATGCGGGTGGAAGCAGTAGACCTCGACCAGCGCGAACTGCATTGCCGCGTGGTGGTGGGCGGCGTGCTGTCGAACAACAAGGGCGTGAATTTCCCTGGCGTGTACCTGTCGATCAAAGCGCTGACCGACAAAGACAAGACTGACCTGATGTTTGGGCTGGATCAGGGCGTGGATTGGATCGCCCTCAGCTTTGTCCGCAATCCGCAGGACATTCTGGAAATCAAAGAAATTATTTCCAGCGCCGGGAAAGACGTGCCCGTAATCGCCAAGATCGAAAAGCACGAGGCGATCGAGCAGATGGAGGCGGTGCTGTCGATTTGCGATGGCGTGATGGTGGCGCGGGGCGACCTGGGCGTAGAGTTGCCCGCCGAGGAAGTGCCGATTTTGCAGAAGCGGCTGATTGCCACGGCGAATCGTTTCGGGATTCCTGTAATCACCGCTACCCAGATGCTCGACAGCATGGTGAGCAATCCCCGTGCTACCCGCGCCGAAATTTCGGATGTGGCGAATGCGATTTTGGACGGCACGGATGCGGTTATGCTGTCCAACGAAACGGCGGTGGGCAAGTTTCCGGTAGAGGCCGTCGAGACAATGGCGCGGATTGCGGTGCAGATTGAGCAAAATCTGGCGATCGCCCGCAACGTGGACAGCAACTCTGGCGGACACTCCATTCCCAATGCCATCAGCCAGGCCGTCGGGCGCATTGCGGAACAGCTCCAGGCCGCTGCCATCATGACCCTGACAAAAACGGGAGCCACTGCCCGCAATGTGTCGAAATATCGCCCTGGCACGCCCATCCTGGCCGTCACGCCCCACGTCGATGTGGCGCGGCAGTTGCAATTGGTTTGGGGCGTGCGGCCGCTGCTGGTGCTAAACCTGCCCTCAACGGGGCAAACCTTCCAGGCCGCGCTCAACGTCGCCCAGGAAAAAAACTTTCTCAAAGAAGGCGATCTCGTCGTCATGACGGCGGGAACCCTACAGGGAGTATCCGGTTCTACTGATTTGATCAAGGTCGAAGTGGTGACTGCGGTGCTGGGGCGCGGCATCGGCATTGGGCAGGGGCTAATCAGCGGCCGCGCCCGCGTTGCCCGCAGCAGCAAAGAAGTAAGCAACTTCAACCCTGGTGAAATTCTGGTTGTGCCCAACACTGGAGCCGAATACCTGGATGCCATCCGCAAAGCCGCAGGCATCGTCACTGAGGACGACAGCCTTACAGGCCACGCCTCCGTGATCGGTCTCCGCCTGGGCATTCCCGTCATCGTCGGGGTCAAGGATGCCGCTCAGGTGATCCGCGACGGCACGTTGCTGACCCTGGATATCCAGCGTGGACTGGTTTATTCCGGTTCGCTAAATGGGCAAGCTGATCCGGGGTTGTAGGCTCCGATCCCTGCCCTACCCTCCCATCTGCCTTAGCGTCCCAACCCTCCCCCATCATCCACTCCTATGATCCAGCCCATCTCTCCGGCCCAGGCGCGACAGGCACGGCAGCAGTTTGCCACGCCAGAAGATTACCTGTCCTATGAGTTGGGAAAGGCGGTGCAAGAGTTGCCGCCGCTGTATACGCGGTTGCTGGCGGGAACGCTGTCGGCGCTGGTGTTGGGGGCGATCGCCTGGGCCCATTTCAGCAAGGTAGATGAGGTGGCAACGGCGCAGGGGGCGCTGATCCCCGCGCAGCAGATTCGCCCAATTCAGGCGCTCCAGGGCGGCAAGATTGAGAACATTCTGGTGAAGGAGGGCGATCGCGTCGAGCGGGGCGACGTGCTGCTGGAGCAATCGACCGAGGTGAGCCAGGCCGAAATTGACCGACTGCGGGAAGCCGCGACGCTGATTCGTCAGGACATTGCACGACTGGAGGCCGAGCGCACAGGGCAGGCGCAAACGGGGGTCGCCCTGCAAGATCAACTGCTGGCCGCACGGCGGCGCGAGTTTGAGGGGCGGCGGGCGGCGGCGGAGGCCGAGGCCCAGGGACAACAGGCGGCGATCGCCGAGTCTCGCGCCCGCCTAGCCCGATTGCAAGAAAACCTGAGCAGCGCCCGTGCCAGCTTGGCCAATGCCGAAGAACGAGAGCGCAGCCTGCGGCCCTTGGTAGAACCTGGCACAGGAGCCGTTCCCCGGTTTGACTATTTGGAGGCGAAGGATCGGCTAACCCAGGCGCAAGATCAAATCGCCTCACTCCAGCAAGAAATCGTGGCACAGACCCAGGCCATCCGACGAGCAGAGGAAGCCTATCGCAGCGCCCGCCAGGCCGCCGACCGCCTCAGCTCCGAACGCCAGAGCGAGATTCTGGCGCAGCTCAACCAGCGGCGCGAAGAACTAGCGACGGTTGAGGGACAACTCGCCCAGGCGACCCGCGCCCAGGAACAAGATACCGTCCGCGCCCCCGTGACGGGCACGGTTTACAACCTCCAGGTGACGCTGGCAGAAGGCACCGTGCAACCCGGCAAAGAACTGATGTCTATCCTGCCGGAGGACAGCGAACTGCTGCTAGAGGTGCAAATTCTGAACCGGGATATCGGTTTTATTGCGCCAGGGATGCGGGCCAAGGTGAAGCTGGCCACCTTCCCGTATCAGGAATTTGGCACGATTGAGGGGGAAGTGGTGCAGATTAGCCCCAATGCCACCATCGACCGGGAGCTTGGCCCGGTGTTCCCAGCGACGATTCGCCTGAGCCGGACTCAGGTGGCCGTGTATGGACAACTGGTAGACCTGACCCCAGGCATGGCGGGCGTAGCGGAAATCGTGACCCGTCAGCGGACGATTCTCACCTTCTTGATTGAGCCGATTACGCGCCGGTTTGATGAGGCGTTTCAGACGCGGTAGGGTTTACAAGCGTCGGTCGCACAAGCGGCATCCGAAGGGTCGGTCGCACAAGGCGATGGGGGTGCCAAGTGACCCTTTGCCACAAGTCGCACAAGCGGCATCCAAAGAGTCGGTCGCACGAGCGGCATCAGAAGAGGAGAAGAAGTGCAGACGTGATGGGGGGCAGGGAATGGGTGCAGGTTCGGGGATAGAGGCGCTGCGGGGCGGACTGGTGGTGTCGTGTCAGGCTCCGGCCGATTCGCCACTGCACGAGCCAAGCGTGATTGCGGCGATCGCCCTTGCGTCACAAAACCAGGGAGCCGTCGGGGTTCGCATCGACACGCCCGCCCATGTCGCCGCCGTGCGCCAGCGGGTGCAGGTTCCCATTATTGGTCTGTGGAAGCGTCAATTAGACGGCTGTGATGTGTACATCACGCCCCAGTTTCAGCACGCAGCGGCGATCGCCCAGGCAGGAGCCGACATCATCGCCATTGATGCCACGCTGCGTCCCCGTCCCGACGGAGAAACGGTGGCAAGCCTGATCCAAAAAATTCACGCCGACCTGGGCAAACCCGTAATGGCAGATGTGGATACGCTGGAAAGCGCGATCGCCGCTGCTGCCGCCGGAGCCGATCTGGTGGGCACAACGCTCTACGGCTACACGGCCGAGACGCGCCACCTAAAGCCACCGGGCTTTGACCTGCTCAGCCAACTGTGCAAAACGCTATCGATCCCCGCAATCTGTGAAGGAGGTATCGCCTCCCCCGCAATGGCTCGAACAGCCCTCGACCTCGGCGCGTTTTCGGTCGTCGTGGGCACGGCAATCACTGGCATTGATTTGCAGGTCAAAGCCTATTGTGAGGAGCTAAGGCGGGATAGCGCAGCAGAGTGCTGAGCCTTTTAGGGACGTTTCTGATTTCTGATAAGGGACGCTCCTAGCGAAGCTTCACCGTTTCTCTAGTAGCCACACGCTGAAGACGCTCCCCTGCCCCAGCGTCGAACGGACGGCGATCGCCCCACCATGCGCTTCCACAATTCGCCGCGATAGGTATAGCCCCAGCCCGCTGCCCGCCCGCTTGTGGTTGCCCTGGCGATAGCGCTCAAACAGAATACTCTGATCGTCAGGCGGAATGCCCGGCCCCGTGTCTTGCACTTCCACCAAGACCTGGCGAGGGGCATTGCCGTTGGCGGCAGAGGCTTCTGCATCGGCAACGACCCGGCTAAGACGCACGGTCACCGATCCCCTGTCGGTGAACTTAATGGCGTTGCCGAGCAGGTTTATAAACAGGCGGCGCAGTTCCAGGCGATCGCCCATCACCACCCCACCGCCCTCTGTGCCATCCACCATCTCCAAAGCAAGCTGCTTGTCCTGCGCCCAGGGCATCAGTTCCTGGCACACCTCGCGCAAAATCTCCGGCAGGTGGCACGGGTCAAACAGCATGGTCTTCTCGCCCGCATCGTGGCGATAGACTTCCAGCAGCGTGTTGACCATTTGCAGCAGGTTTTGGTTGCTGCGGATCATAATGGCGATCGCGTCGTTCATTTCTGGCGTAATCGAACCAAAGGCATCCTGCTGGAATAGCTTCAGCATTCGGTCGGCGGCCACCAGCGGTGTTCGCAAATCGTGGGTCAAGCGCGAAACAAAGTCTTCCCGCTGGCGGGCAAGCTGCTCTCGCTGACGCTTGGCTAGCTCGGCCTCCTGCTCTGCCTGATGAATTCGGAGGGCGTTGCGGAGAATACGCGCCAGCACCTCTGGCGACACTTTCGACTTGGGCAGATAGTCTGACGCGCCGGCCTTCATTAGCTCCACGGCAATTTCTTCGTCGCCCTGCCCTGTCAGCACGATCAGCGGCGTTTTGTCGCCCCGCCCTCGCACATCCTGCACGACCGCCAGCCCGTCCCGATCGGGTAGGCGATAATCCAAAAACACGCAGTCATAGGTGCGTTCCTGGAGTGCGGCGATCGCCGCTGCATAGTCCCCCGCCTCGGTCAGGATCATGTTGATGCCTGCATTTCGGAGCGATCGCCGCACGGCCATCCGGTCAATCTCGTCGTCATCCACCACCAGCAAAGACAATGGGGCATCCAGTAGACTGCTCTGCCGTAGAGCATCCGTTGCAGCATTCAAAGACATGATTCACGCGCCTCTCAATTGAGGGAGGGTCAGTTTATGAATTATGAAGATGCCAAAGAATCAGCTAGAGGCATCAGCTAGCAGAGTCCTTAGACCGTCTGTAAAGCGCCGCTGACTAGGGCAACTCGCACAGCATCCAATAGCGATTGAGCGTGGCCATTGTTTCAGCAAAATTGGTGAACGTAACAGGCTTCAAAATATAACCCGCCACATTGAGATTGTAAGCTTCAACCCGATCCTTATCCTGATTGGAAGTCGTCAACACGATGACCGGTGTTTTTCTTAATTCTGGATCAGTTCTCAACTCGTGTAAGAACTCGATCCCGCTCATTTTAGGCATATTTAGATCCAGCAAAATGAGCCGACGAGTCGGCGGCACGATGGCTGGATTGCCCCCCTCGCTTCGCAGCATTGAAAGGGCTTCGATTCCATTCGTCGCAACGTACAGCGGATTGGTGATGTTGTTTTTCTTGAACGCTCGACGGACGTTCATGACATCCACTTCGTCATCTTCTACGAGGAGAATGTTGATAACACGCTCTTGGACTTGCATAGCTCGTGACACACTAAACTAACTTTCAGAACTCTCTAGATCTTTCTATTCAAAAGTCTTTTAACAGAAGTGAAATAACAGAAGTGAAACTCATTGCAAAACCGCAAATCTACAAATACAATTTCGTAAAATAATCTGAAAGTGGACTAACCCCTTTTGGGTTTTTAGAAAAGCCTCTTTTTATAAAAAACTTCTAACTTGAACCCATCTCGCTACTCTGATCAGGCTTTGACAGACCAAAGATTTCGACAGGTTTTGACATAGTAAAGCCTGGATACCCAGCCCCTTCTAGCCTATCGCCCTCTCCATCGCCCTCTAAGAACCTGAAGAACGTTGAAGCTTTGAGAACTTTGAGAACTTTGACTAAACCTTTTTGACTAAACCTTACTGAACTAGTAGTTTAATGCCTGACCCACCTCCCCAAAGCCTGAGAAATCCGTTAATTTCCTAAACTTTTGACGAATTTAGCCAGTATAAGAAGGGATTTGAATTAGCAGCACTCTATCTCTAACCTGTAGGCAAGTCAGGCTAGTGAGGAGCGATCGCCATTCATGCGCGACTCGGAATAAACTCGATATCGCATCGCCCTCTCATCATTAAGCACTCCATCATTCAGCAACCCGCCATATCAGCTCTCCGTCACGCTATTAGCGGGCATTTCCGAACTCTGCTGAAAACTGCTGCACATCCGGGGGCAATGCGACTGCTGCGGAGGGCACAGCGATCAAGAGCAGCACAGTCTTACCTCAGAAGGTTTGCGCTTTTGGAAAACCAGTGCAACCTAGGGGTAGAGCCGCACCAGCCACCAGCAGCAAGCCTTTACTACCATAGCTAAATTTTATATAAGCGATGATATCTCTGCCGTCATCCTAGAGTTAGAGTTTTTTGTTTATGAAGGGACAGTCTCCAGATGCACCTGCAATTGCCCCGGATTCCTAAAGGTGTCATGACTTTCGGGCAAGACAGCACCAAGCCAAATGCTGCGTAAATTTAGTCGGGGCGAGATATGCAGCACTTCTAAGCGTTGCTAAAACGCCTCTTAACAGTTATTTATTCCAGGTAAAGTAGAAGGTTGTGCCTGCGCCCTCTTCCGAATCTAGGTGAATTGTGCCTCCTTCTGTTTCCACAATGCGCTTTACGATGGAAAGCCCCACGCCTGTACTTTCCTTCACATCGCGGGCCTGGAGCGTTTGAAAAATCATGAAAATCTTGCGGTGATATTCCGGCGCGATGCCTGGACCGTCGTCTGCTACGGAAAACTCGTAGCGATCGCCCAAATCTTTGACCCCGATTCGCACTTGCCCATCCGGCCGGTCGTGATGCTTGACCGCGTTGCTGATCAGGTTGGCAAAGACCTGTCGCAGGGGCAGCCGCTTGGTAATCAAGGTCGGCAGGTCGGGCGGGATCGTAATGGTAAACGTGTCGGGCGGGTCGATGGAATCAATGACCTCATCGAGTAGCACCGACAGGGACACCCGCTCCACCGGAGACTCCACACGCCCAACGCGGGAATATTCCAGTAGCCCGTTGATCAGCGCTTCCATACGATGCACGCGCCCCCGTAGGAGGTGAAGCTGCTGCTGGTTTTCCGGGGGCAGTTGTCCCGATAGGTCTTCTTCGATCCATTCAGACAGGTTGGCGATCGCCCGTAGGGGAGCCTTCAGGTCGTGGGACGCAACATAGGCAAACTGTTCCAACTCGCGGTTGCGATCCTCTAGCATTTCATTCGTCTCAGCCAAATCCCGCGTCAAGCGATCCAGTTCATCCGCCCGCGCTTTGAGCTTGGCCTCCGTTTCCAAAAACTGAGTAATGTCGCGAATAATCGCAATCCGCCGATCTTCAAACTGAATCTCGCTCAGGGAAATCTCCAGCGGAAACTGGGAACCATCTCGTCGTTGCCCGATGACTTGGTGCGGTTGTCCGGGCTGAATCCGCGCAAGCGCATGATTTCCCATCCCATCAGACCCGGCAACCCCAACCCCTATAGCCTCAGACCTTGCAGCCTCAGACTCCGCAGCCTCAGACCCCGAAACCTCAGATTCCGTAACGTCGGACTCACCAGCCTCAGAACTGGAGAACTCAGGATCAATCACCACGAAACCCGCAGACGTAGAATCCAGGGTTTCTAAATCGACTGCCTCTTCAGAATTTGCGGCTTCCGATTCAGAATTTGCAGCTTCTGAACTGTCCGCCTCGGAAGTTGCAGCTTTCGGAGGATCCGCCGCCAAACTGGTACTCTCCGAACTGGTAGCCTCCGAACTGGTCGTCTGAGAGATTGCAGCTTCTGAACGGGTCGCCTCAGAGATCAGCGACTCCTGTGGGGCTAGCAGCACGTCCAGCGGCCGCCCTTCGACCTCGTGCGCCTGATAGCCAAACAGTTGCTCTGCTGCGGTATTGAAAATCTCGATTTCGTCGTGTTCATCCAGCGTCACCACACCATCTACCACGTTGCCCACGATCGCCTGAAGCAGCAATCGGCTCTCTTTCAGCAGTTGCTCTCGGCTTTGCAGTTCACGGTCGAGCTGACGAAACAGGTATACCGCTGCCGTGGATGCCATCAGGCTCAATCCGGCCGTTAGCCCAATGATGCTAGAAGTTGTATTTAGTAATCGAGAACGCTCAATGGTGTAGGCATTGAGCCGAAGCTGTTCTTGCCTTTGCAACTGGGATACAAATTCCCGCGCCTGATCAACCGTTGCCTTGCCTTCATCTAACAAGCCGACGAATGAAGGGGCCGTAATGGGAACGTTGGGCTGGGTCGTTAGTGTGTTGACTGTATCATCTAGTAGCCCCATGCTCCGGTCTACTAGCTGTTCCATTTGAGCCACGTCCGCATTGCGGCGATCGCGCTCTGCCTCAGAAACCCCGTATTGGTAGCTCGCCTCCAACCGAGCCAAGCTGTCATCTAAGCTAGCTTTAGCTCGTTTGTAAGGAGCGAGATAGCTGGTATCGCGCGTAATGCCGTAACCTCGAACTCCGGTTTCTGCATTGAGCAAGTCAATCAGCACATTATCTGTAGCGGTAATCACGTCTCGTGTGGCCTCGATCTGCCGTCGAATGCCGCCCAGCATATTCATCGACCAAATCCAAGACCCAAGGGCGATCGCCAGACAGGTTGCTGGAATCGCGGCGATCGCGGCTCCTCGATAGGCAACTGGCAACCTCGACCAATTGATAAAAACTTGCCGATTGAGTTCTGAAACCTGCTCCTTACCGCGCCTCATGCTGTCCCTCTTAGGTTCATAGCTGCTGAGGCTGAGACGGGTTCTCAGAGAGTCCAGCGGCTATCAATTCCCTTCCTCAGCTTGCAACTATTCTTAATCTTGGCAGTTTAATGGATTCCCTACGCTATGCCTTGGGGGGTATCTTTTTCATCCTGTGCAAATTTAGTCTCTCTCTGCTGACGGATGACGAGAGTGAAAGTTGCAAACCATAATGCTCTCTATCTTGCAGGTTGGAGCGAAAAATCCAGACTTGGCATTCAAGCTAAAAATCTAGGTCATAAGTCAAGCGCCGAGGTTGCCTACAGCATTCTTTCCGAGTCGATTGGCTTCTCTGAGATGGCTGGTCTAAGAGCTAATTTATGAAGCAAATCTTAAGAAGCCTGAAACTCTTGGCATGTGTGGCTTTGAGGTCATGTTTGCCCAGGAAAAGCGGTTTCTCGGAAATCCTTGATTAACAAGGCTTTCAGGCTCCTTTACAAATTAGCTCTAAGCAAACTTTTCTAGCGGGTCTAGATATTTGTTTAGGTAGAGGCTGCATGATGCTTCAGATAGATTTCTCACACTAGTTTCAACCAAGTCCTTCAACCAAATCTCTAAGAGGATGTTTGAAAAGTTCCACAGTTTGTCCCACTGTTTTTAGAAAAGCGTGCAAGATCCCCCTAAATCCCCCTTGAAAAGGGGGACTTTAAGGCGGGTTCCCCCCTTTTTAGGGGGGGCTAGGGGGGATCTCTGAGTGCTTAATATTACAGGCGATACCTTTTCAAACACCCTCTAAACGCATACAGCGTTTAATCATCCAGTAATCATCTAGTAATCATCAAAAATTGTGGCACTGAAAACTATGGCCCCAGAGCAGGACGGTATGCAAACAGACGTAATGCAAACAGGTGAAATTAGCGTAACGCTAATCGAAGACCACGACCTTACCCGCGTAGGCTTGCGGGCGGCACTCCAGCGGCAAGCGGGAATTCGAGTGTTGGGCGAAGCGGCGAATGCGTCCAGTGGACTGCAAATGCTGCAAGAGGTTCGACCAGACGTGGCGATTGTCGATATTGGGCTGCCGGATATGGACGGGATTGAACTAACCCGCAAGTTTCGGGAGCAGCAGAGTGGGCTGGAAGACGGGCGCAAGACGAAGGTGCTGATTCTCACCATGCACGACAGCGAGGAGTCGGTGCTGGCGGCATTTGCGGCAGGGGCCGATTCCTACTGCATGAAGGACATCAGCATCGACAAGCTGGCAGAAGCGCTGCACGCGACCCACGGCGGCAATTCCTGGATCGACCCAACCATTGCGGGCATTGTGCTGCGCCAGATGCGACAAGCCGTTCCCGACGGCATGGGCATAGAAACCAAGACGGTGACGATTAGCGCCGTGAAGCCTGAAGTGGAGCAATTGCTGGAAAATTCTCCACTCACCGAGCGGGAACTGGAAATTCTGGAGCTGATTGTGGCGGGCTACAGCAACGCGGCGATCGCCGAGCAGTTGTTCATCACGGTGGGCACGGTCAAAACCCACGTCCGCAATATTCTCAACAAGCTCTGTGCCGATGACCGCACCCAGGCGGCGGTGCTGGCGCTGCGCTCTGGGCTAATTAGCTAGGGCGTGTTTTAAAGCCCTTTGATCCCCCCTAGCCCCCCTTAACAAGGGGGGAACCGAGCCGAGCCACTCCAGAAGTCCCCCTTTTTAAGGGGGATTTAAGGGGGTTCGACTCAGGGCAATCAACGACCTAGAAAGTTTTAAAACAATGCCTAGGCGAGTTTTGTCTGTCTGTTTTGTGTGTCTGGAGAGGGATTCGGGCGATCGCCCCCAAGGCGGTACAATCCACTCAGACACAGTTTACAAAACTTAATCCAAGCCTATGTCCCCCAATGCCTCCAACTCTCGTCTGCCGCTGGGCATTCGTCGTCGCGACCTGCTGCTGGGCACTTTGGCGGCAGGCTTCGCGGTGGCTGTGCGTCCCATCTCGGCTGAAACCATTACCACCAGCGACGCGGGCCTGACGGCGGGGTTCGTTTCGATTCCCGTGGGCGATCGCGATATTCCCGCCTACCGAGCCATGCCCAGCACGGGCACGGGCTTTCCTGTTGTGCTGGTGGTGCAAGAGATTTTTGGCATCCATGCCTACATTCAGGACGTATGCCGTCGGCTGGCGCAATTGGGCTATTTGGCGATCGCCCCCAATCTGTTCGAGCGCCAGGGCGACGTGACGCAGCTTCCCAATATCGACGCGATCCGGCCCATCGTGGCCCAGGTGCCCGATGCTCAGGTAATGTCTGACCTGGATGCGACCGCAGCCTGGACAGCCACCGCTGGCGGCGATCTAACCCGACTGGGCATCACGGGCTTTTGCTGGGGCGGGCGCATCACCTGGCTCTATGCCGCTCACAATCCCCAACTCAAGGCAGGCGTTGCCTGGTATGGTCGTTTGGTGGGCACGCCGACCGAGCTACAGCCGCAATTCCCGGTGGATGTGGCAGCAGACATCAAGGCTCCTGTATTGGGGCTGTATGGCGCAAAGGACGACGGCATTCCGCTGGACAGCGTGGAACAAATGAAGTCTGCACTCAAGGCCGCCAACGCGCCCAGCGAAATTATTGTTTATCCCGAAGCGCCCCACGGCTTCCATGCCGACTATCGCCCCACCTATCGCCCCGAAGCGGCGGCCGATGGCTGGCGGCGGATGCAGGACTGGTTCAGGCAGCATGGAGTCATCTAGAAACGCGGCTCAGGATTGCTAAAGCGATTGGTTTGACGATTAGATAAGGATAGGATGGAAGTTTCTGTCTTATCCCTGTCTTTTTGATTGCTGGATTAACAACTGTGGATGATTCCACTCTGAATGGACGCGGTGGCGGGCAGCCAGCACCGGCCTCAGGCCTGCCGCAGCGCGTATTTTTTGAAGATTCGTCTGAAAATTCGTCAGACTGGCGCTGGCCCTTCTGGCCCCTCGTGCCGCTCTATCCCTACGGCAATCGGCGCACCCTGCGAACCGAGATTGTGAAAGACACAGTCTGGACATTTGACCAAGTCCAGGGCATTTTCTACGTGGTGGTGCCGATTCGGATGACGGTGGTGCGGCTGGCAGCGGGCGGGCTGCTGGTCTACGCGCCGATCGCCCCTACCAGAGAATGCGTGCGCCTGCTGCGGGAGCTAGAAGCCCAGCATGGTGCCGTGCAGTACATCATTTTGCCAACGGTGTCGGGGCTTGAGCATAAGGTGTTTGTGGGGCCGTTTGCGCGGCAGTTCCGCACTGCCCAGGTCTTTGTTGCGCCGCATCAGTGGAGTTTTCCGCTCAACTTGCCGCTGAGCTGGCTGGGCCTGCCGCTGGGCCGGACGCAGCCCTTGCCCGAACAGCCGCAAGATGCGCCCTTTGCCGATGAGTTTGACTATGCCGTGCTGGGGCCAATTCATCTTGGCGTGGGACCTTTTGAGGAAGTGGCGTTTTTTCATCGGCGATCGCACTCCCTCCTGCTCACCGATTCCATTGTCTCAATTCCTGCTGAGCCGCCGCCTGTGGTGCAGCTTGACCCATTTCCGCTGCTGTTCCATGCCCGCGATCGCGCTTCGGAAGTCCCCGAAGACAAACCCGTCAACCGTCTCAAAGGCTGGCAGCGAATTGTGCTATTTGCCTTTTACTTTAGCCCCGGAGCGCTGGAGGTTCCCCCTTGGGGTAATGTGTTTGCAGAGGCAAGACAGGTGGGCGATCGCTCTCGGCGCAACTATTTCGGACTCTATCCTTTTCGCTGGAAACCAGGCTGGGAACAGTCCTTTGAAGCCTTGCGCCAAGACGGACGGCTACTCGTCGCCCCCATTCTGCAAAAGCTCATCCTCAACCGCGCCCCCCAGCAAACGCTAGACTGGGCCGCCAGGGTCGCAGGCTGGGACTTTCACCGCATTCTGCCCTGCCACCTGGATGCGCCACTATTGGCAGATTCGCGTCAGTTCCGCCGTGCCTTTACATTTCTAGAAAAGCCGCTCCCGACAGCGGGCACGCCATCGGCTGCCCTGCCCGAAGCGGATCTGGAGCTTCTGAACCGCCTGGATCATGGATTCAGCCGCCGGGGTATCTTGCCTGCTGCCAAGGAACTCGTTTGAGGGTCTAGGGGTCAGGTGCTAAATTTCAACGGCTGGAGAGTAGCTTGGTTTGAACACCTCGCCCTTCCAAGCTCTAAAACCTGACCCCCAGTTGATATCGGCTGCTAATCTACTGCGCGGCTGCTTCCCGCGCCGCGGTTGCCTCGTCGGGATGAATGCCGAGACGAGTCAGGTTGATCCGTCCGCGCTGGTCGATCTCGCGCACTTTCACGATCACCTCATCGCCAACGGCAACTTCATCCTCGACCTTGCCCACGCGATAATCCGCCAGTTGCGAAATGTGGATCATGCCCTCTTTGCCGGGGAGGAATTCCACAAATGCGCCGATGGGAATGATGCGCGTCACTTTGCCCACATAGACATCGCCTGCGCTGAGCTTGCGGGTCATGCCCTCGATGATGGCGCGGGCAGCCTTTGCCTTTTCGCCGTCGATTGCAGAAATAGTGACGGTGCCATCGTCTTCGATATCGACTTTGGCTCCGGTCTGCTCGGTTATGCCCTTGATGGTCTTGCCGCCGGGGCCGATAACCATGCCGATAAATTCGGGGTCAATTTTGATCGTCAGCAGGCGCGGTGCATAGGGCGACAGTTCAGCACGGGGCTTGTCTATGGCGGCTAGCATTTTTTCAAGGATGTGCAGTCGGGCGGCGCGGGCCTGGTTGATCGCATCCGCCACGACCGAGACAGGCAGCCCCGTAATCTTCATGTCCATTTGCAGCGCCGTGATGCCCGTGTCGGTGCCCGCCACCTTGAAGTCCATGTCGCCGAGGAAGTCTTCGATGCCCTGAATGTCGGTCAGGATGCGGACTTCATCTCCTTCTTTGATCAGCCCCATAGCGGCTCCGCTGACGGGCTTGGAAATGGGCACGCCCGCATCCATCAGCGCCAAGGTGGAGCCACAGACCGACCCCATCGAGGTGGAGCCGTTGGAAGACAGCACCTCGGATACGACGCGGATAACATAGGGGAAGTCCGATTTTTCGGGCAAAACTGGCACCAGCGCCCGCTCTGCCAGGGCCCCGTGGCCGATTTCGCGGCGGCCGGGCGATCGCATCGGTTTTGTTTCCCCGACCGAGTAGGGCGGCATGTTGTAGTGGTGCATGTAGCGCTTTTCTTCGTCGGGATGCAGGTCGTCCATTTCCTGCGCGTCGCCTGGGGTGCCCAGCGTCACCACCGACAACACCTGGGTTAGCTCCCGTTGAAACAGGGCGCTACCGTGAACCCGGCTGGGCAAAACCCCTGTGCGGCAGCTAATCTTGCGGACTTCATCCAGCTTGCGCCCGTCCACGCGCACCCCGTCTTCGATAATTTGCTTCCGCATCAGCTTTTTGGTGACGCTCTTAAACACGGTGGGCAGGGCTTTGGGGTTGGCTTCGGCCGCCATGCGGATGGGGCTATCTTCAGGCATTTCGGCGATTTCAGCGGCAACGGCGGCTTTCACTTCCTCTAGCTTTTCGTCACGCTCGCCCTTCGTGTATTCAAAGTGCGTCAGGATTTCTTTGATAGCCTGTGTGGTGCGATCGCCGATAAAGTCTTCTAGCGTAGAATCGACTTCTGGCTCCGCTTCTTTCACCAGTTCGATGCCCAGTTCCTTGATCAGGTCAAGCTGCGCCTGAATCAGGTCGCGCACCGCTTCATAACCAAAGTCGATCGCCTCGATCATGTCCTGCTCCGGAAGCTGGTTTGCGCCCGCTTCCACCATGATCACGCCTTCAGGCGAACCTGCGACCACCAGATCGAGATCGCCTTCCTCAATCTCTTTGTAGGTGGGGTTGATAATAAAGTCGTCGCCAATTAGCCCGACACGCACCGCCGCCATTGGACCATTGAAGGGAATCTTGGCCAACAGCGTGGCGATTGAAGCACCCGTGACGGCCAGCACATCGGGCGGCACTCGCTCATCCATCGACATCGTAGTGGCCACAACCTGAATATCGTCCCGCAACCACCCAGGAAACAGGGGGCGCAGGGGGCGATCGATTAATCGACTCACGAGCGTTGCCTTTTCAGGGGGTCGCCCCTCCCGTCTCAAAAAACCACCCGGAATCCGCCCTGCCGCGTATAATCTCTCTTCGTAATCTACCAGCAGCGGCAAAAAGTCGATTCCCTCTCGCGCTGAGGCACGGGTCGCTGTCACAAATACAGCGGTATCTTCTGACTGCACGAGCACTGCGCCGCCTGCCTGGGGAGCCAATAGCCCCACCTTCAGCCGAATATCCCTGCCATCGAAGGATATCGACTTGTCAATTTCGTCGAACATGAAGCGATATTTCCTTTTACTTGCCTGACTTTTTTCTTTCTCTCGCAATCGTAGCGCAATCCCAGCAGGGATGAACGTTGCCGCTTGCTAACGCAAATATCCGTTTCAATCTGTTGCAGTTTGCTTTGCAAATGAGGCGGCGATCGCCCTTAGTCCGCACCTCCCGCCCCTGCAAAATAGCGCCCTATTCAGCCTCTTTTTCGATCTTTCTCGGCTTTGCAAATCCTCTAAATCTGGTTTTAGGAACCAGAATCAGCAGGTTCTTGAGGGCATTGTCCGACTGTAAGGGATTAAGCTAAGAGACCTTTCAACCCGCAAGGCGATCGCTTCTTTTGAGGCTCTATTCTGAGCATCTCGCTTGCCAATCAGAATCTTGCAGTCAACCCGTCTCAACTCAGCCACCCGCCCTATCAAGTCAGACAAAGATCAGGCAAAATCGCGATCGCAGTTTGGATTTTTGGAGCGACTCGTTGCCAAATCTATAGGGAGAATGTGAGGGTTGCTTTCACAGCAGATTCGGCTTTAGGTCTTAAAGGAGAGTCGGGCAAATTGAAGCGATGGGTCGAATCATTGTGAGGATTTGTATGCTGCATCACCTTGATCTACCAGACCTAAAAAGCCAGCCCGTGATTCTCATCACCAGATTCGGACCAATGAAAAACGCAAATTAGTCTTTTTGTACTACAAGACAGGGGCTTTTGAGGTTCGTGGTTTTCAGAATTTCTTTAGAAGTTTAGTGGCAAAATGTAGCGGATCGACACAATATATCGCGGGCAGACTTTGCCCTTTCCTGAGTAGGTTTCTTAATCAGCCCTAGTTTACAGATTTGTTGCGATCGCCCGTTTGCCCATATTTAGAAATATTCCGGGCGATCGCCCCCTTGCTAAATCAAGATTTTTGCACGATCCACTTTGCGATTTTCAGAGTTCGTAGGATAATTCAGGAAATAGTTTAGGTTTAAAGCTGCCCTTCTTCGCCGTCCATTTCTTTCCAAGAACACGCAGATTCTCATATTGCGGGTGCCCTCTAGAGAGAGATAGCCTGGGTTTAAATAGTCCCAAGAAGCGTCGATTTTTTTTGGTTTTAACCTGACTAAACCTGAGCCTCGGTTCTGTCTAAAAACATGGAAAACTCGTATTCAACGAGTGAGGAGACTTATGGAATCACTAGCATATATTCATGCTGCGGTTGCCTACGAAGACCCGAATCCGGCTCCTGAACTTCAGGTAAGCCTGGAAATTCCTAGCTCGGTCTGGCTGGGAACCCTCTCTACCGCAGTCGTCGTATCTGCCGTTGGTGGCGTTGCGCCAGAAGCCCAAGCTGTGGTTCGCTTTGGCGATACCTGCATCCAGGTAGGCGATGTGCAAAGCGCCCTTGCTTCGGCGGGCTTCAGCCCCGGCTCTGTTGACAGCGTTTTTGGCTCCAACACGCTATCCGCTGTCAGACGGTTTCAGTTGTCGAAGGGGCTTTCTGTGGATGGCGTGGTCGGCCCAGCAACCGCCAGCAGCCTCGGTCTGAGTGGTTCGATTTACGACGTGGGCGTTAGCTGCGGCACTGGCGGCCCTGGCGATGACGGCGGCCCAGATTTCGTCAGAGTTTCGACCAATGGCAGCCCCCTGACCGTTCGCAACGGCCCGGGATCTGGGTTTGCGCCCATCGACTATCTGTCTAACGGCACGGTGGTTCGCGTGGTGGGTTCCTCAGGCGGCTGGTACAACATCTCAGGTGGTGGCTGGATTTCACAAGCTTGGACAGTCGAGAGCAGTGGCGGCACTGGCGGTGGCGGTGGCGGTGGCGGCACCGGCAACTATTTCGTCTCCACCAACGGCAGCACGCTGCTGGTTCGCAATGGCCCCGGCACTGGGTTTGCCGTTATTGATGAACTGTTTAATGGAACCTCGGTCACCATTGTCGAAGTTTCGGGCGGCTGGGGTCGTCTGTCTAGCGGCGGCTGGGTGTCGATGGACTGGCTGAGCGCTGGCGGCAGTGGCGGCGGCGGTGGCGGCGGTGGCGGCGGCACCGGCAACTATTTCGTCTCTACCAACGGCGGCACGCTGCTGGTTCGCAATGGCCCCGGCACTGGGTTTGCCATTATTGATGAACTCTTCAACGGCACCTCGGTCACCATCGTCGAAGTTTCGGGCGGCTGGGGTCGTCTGTCTGACGGCGGCTGGGTGTCGATGGACTGGCTGAGCGCTGGCGGCAGTGGCGGCGGCGGTGGCGGCGGTGGCGGCATCGGCGGCTACTATGTCTCCACCAACGGCGGCACGCTGATCGTCCGGAGCGGCCCTGGCCCTGGCTTCATTGATATTGACGAGCTTCCCAACGGCACCCCGATTGACATTGTGGAGATCTCTGGTGGTTGGGGTCGCTTAGCTGGTGGTGGCTGGGTGTCGATGGATTGGGTTGCTTTTGACTAAGCCTGCTCTAGAGACTCCGTTTTTTTAGAGTGAGGGGTGTAGAGATCAGACTCTACGCCTCTTTTTTCTGCTTTTTTCTGCTTTGAATGTCGTCAGATCTGAATTTCCTGAAGACTTTCAATCACGATGCTGGCTCCTGCTAAGCCGGATACAGCAGCCGGATTGCGGGCGATGCCGATACATCCGGCCGATCGGGCGGCGATCGCCAACTGCACATCTGCCTGAGAATCACCCACCACCAGCGTTTGTCCTGGCAACACGCCCAATTTCCCACAAACCTGCTCTAGCAAAATCGGATCGGGCTTGCTCGGCCCCTCCTCTGTTCCCTGACACACCTGCAAATAGGGTGTGAGTTCGTAGCGGTCGGCAAAGTCTACCACCTGAGCCGTCGTATCCGACGACAAAATTGCCAGCTTTAGCCCTGCACCCGCCAGCCGTTGCAGCGTTTTTGCCACGTCTTCATAGCAGGGCGTGTGGTCGGCCTTTCGAGAAAAGGACTGATCTGCCTCCTGAAATGCTGATTGAACGAGCGCCAGCGACTCTAGCCAGCCGCGTCCCGTTTCCGAAACGTAGGCGGCGGCCGCAATCTCGTTTTCGCGGCGAGTGCCTACGGCCATTAGTCCAGCCGGATTCAACTGATCCCCGTCCAGCCCAAAGGCAAGCTGGAGCGCACTTTCCACGCCGGGAATGTGGGCATCAATCAAGCGCGATCGCCGCTGAGCTAGCACCCGCAGAAAATGCGCCGAATCTGCCAGCGTGCCGTCTTTATCGAAGACCACCGCCTGCACGTCTGGAAACATCACCGAGCCACACCGAATCAGCATCCTTACCCCAAAAGCACACCAACTGCGTCAGTCCTAACAAACAAAAAGGAGGGACAATCCCTCCTCAGTCAGAAGCGTCTCCATCTGAAACGCTAACGATTAACATGTGATCAATCCACTCTGTAATCAATCCATTCTGTAATCAATCCATTTGCCCTACCGCACCGAGCCTATAGCCTCAAGCGGTCAGGTCTCCGAATGCCAGACGCTTACTCAGCAGCCAGCAGCACTTCTTCCACTTCGTAGTCTGCTGTCTGCGAAAGCCCAGCATCAGCCGACTGCGCGGGCTGGAGCTTCTGCTCTCGCCAGCGGGCAGCCATCTCCTCCGCCTTCTCGTAAACCACATCGGGGTTTTTCACCATGTCGCCTGGTTCGGGTTCAAGCTGCTTGGTAGACAGCGAAATCCGGCCCCGCTCAGCATCTAGGTCAATAATCATGACCTTCACTTCGTCGTTTTGATTGAAGACGCTATGCGGCGTGTCGATGTGGTCGTGAGAGATTTCGGAAATGTGCAGCAGACCGCTGACCCCGCCGATATCGATGAACGCACCGTAGGGCTTCAGACCGCGCACCGTGCCGACCACCACTTCGCCCACTTCCAGGCGATTCATCTTGCGCTCCACCAAGGCGCGGCGGTGGCTCAGCACCAGACGGTTGCGCTCTTCGTCCACTTCCAAAAACTTCAGGGGCAGTTCTTCGCCCACCAGGTCTTCCTTGGGCTTGCGGGTGCTGATGTGGGAACCTGGAATAAAGCCGCGTAGCCCTTCAATCCGCACTAGGGCACCGCCCCGGTTGGTTGCAAATACGGCAGAGCGAACCGTTGCGTCTTCTGCCTGAAGCTGACGAACACGCTCCCAGGCCCGCATATACTCAATCCGACGAATAGACAGCGTTAGCTGGCCTTCTTCGTTTTCGTCGGTGAGGATATAAAACTCACGAGTTTCGTTGGATTGCAACACCTCATCTGGCGTATCGATGCGGTTGATCGACATCTCCTGGATAGGGATGTAGGCGGCCGTCTTAGCGCCAATGTCAATCAGAGCGCCCCTCGGCTCCAAACTAAACACCGTCCCCGCCACAATATCACCGGGGCTAAAGTGATAGTCATACTGGTCGAGAAGAGCGGCAAAGTCTTCGTGCGTAAAACCAATGTCTACTTTTTCCTGATTGACCATGCTAATCGTTTCCTAGTGTTCGTCTCCGTAGTTTTTGTTGGGCCGACATTCTCCTTAAGCTAATGCACAACATGCCCGACCGCTGCCCGCATCAGCCAGCACTGTCCTGACAGATGTACACCCAAAGGGGCGTAACCAGATACTCCAAGATTCTGCGTTTTAGACGTTGATGTTTCAGCCGCCTTCTATTGTAAGCGCAGCACCGAAGTTGTTGCTAACCCTAGGAGATCTATCATACCCCACGGTCGCCCTTCAGGTAGCCAGACTTTTGCGGAATTCTTGTATAACTTTGCAATTTTCTCGCGTGTGGGGGGCTGTCTGGCTGAAGCTCGTGCAAACAGGGTTTCATTGAGCGGCTGGCTGCTCCAAATTTGCAGCAGACTCACGGGTGAACGGGGCTTGCCTGGGCGAACGTTCAGTGGTTTGTCTCAGGCGTATATCAAGTAAGTTCAGCGTGAAACTTTTTCTGGGCTTGCCTGGGCGAACGTTCAGTGGTTTGTCTCAGGGGCTTGTCTTATGGGTTTGTCTCAGTGGTTTGTCTCAGGGGCTTGCCTCATAAGACACCCAGCTCGTCTTCCTGCTCAGAGGGGTCTAGAACTGAGGGGGCGATCGCCCCTCTCCGCTCAGACTTGCTGCCGTTTCCCAACGCGCCCTGAAGCTGGTTGAGCGTGTCTACAAAATCTCGAATGCCGCGAAACTGTCGATAGACCGATGCAAAGCGGATGTAGGCGACTTCGTTCAGGTCTTGCAGCCGATCCAGCACCAGCTCGCCAATTTCCTGGCTGGGCACTTCGCGCACCGATCGTTGCTGAAGTTCGGCCTCGATTTCGTCTACCAGATTTTCTAGTTCTAAATGGGGAATACCCGTTTTTTCGCAGGCCCGCATGATGCCGCGCAGCACCTTTGAGCGGTCGAAGGATTCCCGTGCGCCGTTCCGCTTGACCACAATCACGGGCACAAACTCAATGCGCTCGTAGGTGGTGAACCGTCGTCCGCAGCTCAGGCACTCCCGTCGCCTTCGGACGCTTTGCCCCGACTCGGCCGAGCGAGATTCCAAAACGCGGTTGTCGGTAAATTGACAGAAGGGACACCTCATGGGAACCGCCTTTTAGGCAAGGTTATACAGAATATAATGACATGGGCTTGATCTGGGGTGCGGCTGTGGTTTCACGGGGATTTTCGGTGAGCAGGGCGATCGCCCCCACCCCCAAGCGCCAGAACAGCCCTCCGGCAATTCACCTGGCGATCCACTTGGCAATTCACTTGTCGATCCACTGGAGTCGATTCCTGAGGCACCCAATTCACGGCTTGCGTCCTTTGGCTGTGTTATGATACTCCAGTTTTCAAAATTTCTAACATAGACTTTGAGGCGAGTTTATTGGGTTATTGGGCGGCGCTGGTGGGGCGCGATCGCTCGACCCAGGCAGGCACATAGCACCAGGCTTTTTGCAGTTCCTGGTCTAGCCGTTCATAGTCGGGTTCTTTTTTGCCCACCAGTGCCCAAAACTGGGCGGAATGGTTCATGTGAACCGTGTGGCACAGTTCGTGAATAAACACATAGCGCACCAGCGGCGCAGGCAAAAACAGCAGCTTGGCATTTAGGCTGATGGTGCGTTTGCTGGAGCAGCTTGCCCAGCGCGTCTTTTGCTGGCGGACAGAGGCGCTGGTGTAGGGCAGGTCAATCTCGCGGCTCACCTGCCGCAGCCAGGGCAAAAAGTGGTAGGTCGCCTTGCGGTTGAGCCAGCGCCGCAGGAGCGATTGGCAGCTTTCCAAATTCTCCGTCGGGCCGTGGACGTGAAGCTGGCAAGGGCTGCGGGTGGTGGCCGTGAGCTGGGTTCCAGGTGCGGGTGCGTAGATGACGCTCCAGGTTTCGGGGAGCGATCGCAGTTGAATTTCTTCCGGCAAGGGCTGCACCACGTCCAGCGGCATGGTTTCTTGGCGATCCAAAAAGCGCTGTCGCGTCCGCACGATCCATTCCCGTCGCCGCTCCACAATCTCCGGCACCTGGCGCGGGTCAACGCTGGGGGGAATGACGATTTCCACGTCGCCCCAATGCGAGACATGAATATTGATATTTTTGGCCCGCTTGCTGACGCGAATGCGGTAGTCTAAGCCGTTTGAACTCCCGCTTGAACTGGGTAGAGAATCGCCCGCCGTGTTTGCACCCAGCGCCCCCTGATAGCCCATTGCGCCCCGCCCGCTTTGTTTGCTAAACGCATCGTTCATAAAAACTTGTCTAATCCACGAAAATCCTGAATCAAGTCGACTTCAGAAAACCCTGCTCCACAAACTCCAGCAAGATTTTGCGATGGGGCTGACCCAGCGGCCGCACCTGACCCGCCCGTGCCGAGTAGCGATCGCCCCGCTGAATATCCTCCAGGCTGAGCAGGCCCAAGTCCCAGCCTTCATTCAACTGCAAGCGGTCTAAAGGCACGTCCAGGCGACCGTGAAACACATGCCGCACCACGTCTTCTAGGTCATACCGGGCAAACGGCTCCAGCAGCGCGGGCGCGTAGCCAATTTCCTCCAGCAGTTCGCGCTGCACTGCCACATCGGGCGCTTCATCTGGCTCGACATGTCCCCCAAAGAAACCCCAGCAACCAGGGTAATAGATCCCCGGAATGTCGTCCCGCAGTTGCAGGAGAAACTGACCGTCTTGATGCAGAATGGCGATCGCCACATGAACTTGAGACATAAGTGAATTTGGGCTAGGCGCTAAGGTTCTGCCCCCACGCTATCGCCCGGTGCAGGCTTCAGCAAGCCCACCAGGATTCGCAGCAGCGCCTCCAGATCTGCCGGAACCCGGTACAGGTTGAGATCCTGCGTTACCTGTCGTGTCTGTCGGTCAAATTGGCCGAACTGCCAGATGCTCCCGGTCGATACTGCCCCCGGCAGCACCCCTTGCTCCGACTCGATCCACTGATCCAGCGCAATTAGCTCTACTGCTAGCTGCACAAATCCCCGCTCTAGGTCTTCGTTTTTGGCTTCAATTACCAAAACTGTCACGTCCGTTTGCAGAAAATAGTCCAGCGATCCCTTAAGCTGATTGCTCACCGCCACTGGGTATTCTACATTCAGCAATGCTTGCGTGTAGTGCAGCACATCCGTCAGCACAGGGGCAATCAAAAACTCGCGCCGCGCCGCTTCACTGGTCAGGCTGAGTCGGGGGAGACTCTCTTCAATGCGCTGTTGCAGGCTGTCCAGTCGATCCAGTTCTCCTCTATGAGGCGAAAAGGCGATCGCCCGCTTCTGGAGCGTCACCCCAAAATGAGCCAGAATATCCCTCGGCGCAAAGTTGAGCCTGAAATAATCTGCAAACATGTAAGACTGATCGGGCTGGAGGATGGGGGCTTTAGGCATGGGAGGAATGGTTGGGGAATCGAGCAATTAGAAACAGGATGCTTGAGTGACGTAGAAATTGGCTCTAACACTGACTTAGTATTCTGCCTCTGTTATGCTGCGACGGTTTACTTTCACGTCCTTCACAATACAATCTCCTCCCCGCGTTCGGTAAAGCGGACAGACTTCACATTCCACTCAGGATTTTTCATCAGGGTTTCGCGCAGGCTGCCAAACAGCGCAAACTGTTCGCACGCCGACAGGGAAACGATCTGCCGCTTTGACCCCGGCACCAGGCGCAGATCGATGGTGGCTTCGCCCGTTTGGGCATTCAGGCTGACGCGATAGCCGCCCAGGTCAAAGTCACCATCGCCCTGTTTTTCCAGCACCTTGCCCACGGCTGCCTGCATCGGCCGGTCGGCGGGCACCTGCACCTGCTCTGGCACAAAGTTCACGCACTGGTCATCGGCCTGGTAAACCGTGACCGTGGTCAGCCGGGGGGCAGCAGTGGGGGAAATCGGCGCGGCGAGGGACTGGGGCGCGGCGGGGGCGGCGGGCGCGGCGGGTTTATCGGAGCTTCTAGGACTGGAACGGTCTGGGGAAGATGCTGCGATGGGTGTGCGAGTTGGCGACTGGGGTGATGCAGCGTTGGGCGGGGGGGCTGTGCGGCTCCCGCAGCCTGCCAAAAGCAGCACAGCCAGCAGGAAAAGCAGGCAGGCAGAAAGTTGGCGGGGTGGGGCGATCGCCCTTGGCATCCGGTTCACCCCCAGGTTCAGCACTCTCGGTTTCATACAGGAAATTTCATGACAGGGTTCTAGACAGATCGAACAGCAGGGTTTGGCAGCAGGAAGGTGGCGGAGAAGGGCGATCGCCCCAAACTTTGCGGATTCTACCGAATCGGGCGCGGAGGAAGTAGAGCAATGGTCTAAACTCTAAATCGTATTGCATATGACCATTATGGTGACCCCAAACTGGACGCGCCGCCATGTCCTTTCGCTGGCCGACTTTTCGCCAGCGGAATACGACACCGTGCTGCAAACGGCGGCCAGCTTCCGCGAAGTGCTATCTACCCGCACCAAAAAAGTGCCCGCCCTCCAGGGGCAGGTGATTACCAACCTGTTTTTTGAGTCCTCCACCCGCACCCGCAGCAGCTTTGAACTGGCCGCCAAGCGCCTCTCTGCCGACACGCTCAACTTTGCCCCCGGCACGTCATCCCTCACCAAGGGCGAAACTATCCTCGACACCGCGAAGACCTATCTGGCAATGGGCACGGACATGATGGTGATTCGCCACAAAGAAGCAGGTGTGCCCCAGGCGATCGCCCAGGAAATGGATCGGCTCAATACCCACGTCGGCGTGCTGAATGCAGGCGACGGCCAGCACGAACACCCGTCGCAGGGACTGCTCGACCTGTTTACCCTCTGCACGCTGCTAGACCACGACTATCCCCGCGTGGATCTGCTGCGTGGCAAGAAAATTGCGATCGTGGGAGACATTCTGCATTCCCGCGTGGCCCGCTCCAATCTCTGGAGCCTGACCACCAGCGGCGCAGAGGTTCACCTGGCCGGCCCGCCCACGCTGCTGCCCCACTGGTTTGCAGAATTTGTGAAACCGCCGTCGAAAAAAGCGGGGGAGCAGGCTAACCCAACTCCCCAACCCTCTATCTTGCCGCCGACCATCCACTGGGAACTCGATCCTGCGCTCGAAAACGCCGACTTTGTGATGACGCTGCGATTGCAAAAAGAGCGGATGACCAGCCACCTGCTGCCCAGCCTGCGCGAATACCACCAGCAGTTTGGTATTACGGGCGATCGCCTCCAGCGCTGCAAGCCCAGCGTCAAAGTGCTGCACCCCGGCCCGGTCAATCGCGGCGTGGAAATTAGCTCTGAACTGATGGACGATCCAGACTTCAGCCTGATTTCGCAGCAGGTGACCAGCGGCGTGGCCGTGCGAATGGCGCTGCTTTACCTGATGGGCAGCGGCAAAGGCTGAGGGCTATCCCTGCCAGACAAACACCTTGGCCTCAAACTCGCCCAGGTCGGTCATCAACTGGTCGTCGCCAGACTGCACCTCGTAGTTGCCCGTCCATTCGTGCCAGGTGCCATTGGCAGGGAAGTTGGGCACGGTGTAGCCTGCCAAAAACTGGTCAGAGAAGTTCGCCACCACCGCCACGCGGGAGCCTTCGTCGTTCCAGCGGGTGTAAGCCAGCACCTTGACTTCAGGATTTTCGTGGAAAAACTCGACGTTTTCGGTGTGCAGAGCGGCGTTATGTTTCCGCAGCGCAATTAGCCCCTTGTAGTAATCAAACAAGCCCTGGTTCAGGTCGTTACTCAGCAGCGTCCAGTCAATCTTGGCGGGATCGGGCGTTTTGTACTTGTACTCTCCAAATTCCTCGCCCATCCACAGCATCGGTACGCCCATCGCCGTCATCAGCAGCACTGCGCCCAGCTTCACGCGACGGAATGCGGCTTCGTCAAAAATTTGGCGATCGCTCAATTCTGCCATCACATGGTTGTGGTCATGGTTGGTCAGATAGTTCACCACATTGGTCGCGCCCATAAAGCCCTGGCGCTTGGCATCAATGACATCCTTGAGCGCTTCCAGATCAAAAGTATCGCCGGTGATGTGGGCCAGCACCGTGTGATAAAAGCTGTCGTGCCAGCAGCCATCCATCGGCCCGTCTACATTGGTAATGCTCGTGGTTTCGGGAATGTGTTCTGCGATGTTAAAAAATGGTTTTGCGCCTGCGGTTTCCTTGGCTTCATGTGTGATCCAGTGCATGAAATCATAGTTCGCAATCTGACGCGCCGCATCATACCGAATACCGTCTAGATGGTATTCGCGCACCCAGTAGCGCACCGTGTCACCAATGAAGCGGCGGGCAGGATAGGTTTCCAGATTTTCATCGTAATGTTCGTAGTTAAACTCTGGACCCCAGTTGTTGTCGGGGTCGCGCGGCTCATGGTGATACCAATAGTCATGGTCGATCTGCGTCAGCGGCGACGATGCTTCCGAATGGTTGTAAATCCCGTCCATGAACACGCGAATACCTCGATGATGGCATTCGTCGATCAATCGTTTGAGGTCAGCCGTAGACCCATAGCTCGACTCGGTGGCAAAGAAGTGGCGAGGGTTGTAGCCCCAGCTATAGTCGCCGGGATACTCCTTCACAGGCATTAGCTCAATGGCGTTGATGCCCAAGTCACACAAATAATCCAGTTTTTCGATGACATGCTTGTATTGCCCGCGGGCGTGGGGGTCGTCTTCACCCCCCGAAAAGTCCGCCACATGCATTTCGTAAATCACCAGCTCGTGATCGGCAGGCAGCGGCGTGTCGTCATATTGCCAAACGTAGGTATCAACGATTCGCTTTCCGTCTTTAATTCGCGCGATGGCGTTCTCTTCAGAAGATTTTCCATCTACATCGGTGGCGTAGGGATCGGTCACATCTACCCACTGATTGGGTTCAAAAAACCAGGACTTACTTTGAACCCGAAACTTATAATTATAAACACCATCTTCCAAATCTACGCTAGCCCGAAAGAAGCCGTCTTTTCCCTTTTTCATGGGGATTTCTTCCCAGTCTGAAAAGGAACCAATGAGCGATGCGGCTTCGTTGTAGGGCGCAAACAAACTGAATTCAATAGGACTTGCCATAGTTTTTTCGTCGGGAAAGCTTGAACTAGCGATTTCATTATTGGCGATGCCAAGATTGGGCACATCTGGCATTAGAAATAGGGCATTAGAAATAGGGCGTTAGAAATAGAACCTTAGAAATAAATCAAAAGGAATAGCATGTCAGGAATGGCGTGTAAGGAATCGGGACGGCGAGAAGGGCGATCGCCCCCTGACGTATTCCCCTTGACCAAGGGTTTTCAATCGCGCCAACTATGATCTGGGCACATCGTTCCTCATCAACGTTAGAAATCTAAAAATAATGCTGACTGTTATTGAACCGCAGGCTCCCCGGCGGCTGGCAGATGCAGATTTGAATCCTCGCGGCCGCGTATTTCCCAGTCCTCTATCCTGGCGCGATCAGTTTCTCTACCAGCTGTTGCCAGACCGCTTCAGTGACGGTCGCGAGGGAGAGCGGCCGATGTTCGATCGCCACCGGCCAGAGCAGTTTCGCGCCGAGAGCAAGGCCGCCTGGATGGCTGCAGGCAATCGGTTTAATGGCGGCACGCTGAAGGGCATTCTCAGCAAGCTGGACTATTTGCAGACTCTGGGGGTGACTACGCTCTGGCTCAATCCCCCCTGGAAGCAGCGGATCGATAGCGAAACCTATCACGGCTACGGGATTCAGAATTTCTTGGAGGTCGATCCGCGCTTTGGCACGCGACAAGACCTGCGGGATCTGGTCGATGCGGCGCATGATCGCGGCATGTACGTGGTTCTGGACATTATCTATAATCACAGCGGCAGCAATTGGTACTATCGCGGCCCGGAGGGTTCTCCAGCAGAAACCATGCCCTACCGCTTTTCGCCGCCCTACGAGATTCACGGCTGGCGATCGCACGAGAGCCGCAGCATTCCCCAGCCCATCACCCTGGAGGATGGGGTGTTTCCCGAAGAATTTCAAAACCCAGACTGGTACAACCGGGCAGGCATGATTAGCCAGTGGGAAGTGTCGCCGTGGGAAGACCCGCTCAATCCCTACGTGGAGTTTCGTCAGGGCGACTTTTTTGAACTGCGCGATTTCAACTTGGAAAACAAGGAAACGCTGTCGGCGCTGGCCAAGGTCTATCAATACTGGATTGCGCTGACGGACTGCGACGGCTTTCGAGTCGATGCCGTCAAGCACGTTTCGCCTGCCTCCTCGCGCCGATTTTGCAGCGAGATCCACGGCTATGCCCAGGCCATTGGCAAGGAAAACTTCTTGCTGGCAGGGGAACTGACGGATGAAAACCTGGTGCAGGGCTATCGCGACATCTTTGGGCGCAATCTGGACTCGGTGCTGGACATTGCCGCCGCGCCAAATAACCTGATGGCACTGGTGAAGGGGCTGGGCCATCCTGGAGCCTATTTCGGGCTATATGACGAAGCGCAGCTTTCGGGCAGCATCCGCCAGTTGGGGACGTATCACGTCTCGGTGCTGGACGACCACGATATGTGTTCGCGGCCAACAAAGCAGCGGTTTGCGGCAGGTAGCGACCTCCCCACCCGCTATCACCAGGCGGCCCATGCGGTTGGGGTGATGCTGACCATGCCGGGAGTGCCGTCGATTTACTACGGCACAGAGCAGGCGCTCGATGGCTCCGAAAGTTACCACGACTATGGCATCGAGCCGCAGCACGCCTATATCGACCGCTATATCCGCGAGTGTATGTTTGGCGGCAAGTTTGGCGCGTTTGGCACGGAGGGATGCCACTTTTTTAACCCGCAGCATCCGACTTATTTGCGAATTGCGGCGATCGCTCGTGTGCGCCAGCGTCCCGATCGCATCGGCCGCGCCCTGCGCCGAGGGCAACACTATCCCCGCGAAACCTCGTTTATGGATCGTCCCTTTTCCTATCCCGGTGCGGGAGAACTGGCCGCCTGGTCACAAATTCAGTTCAATGCAGAAGTGCTGATGGTGCTGAACACCCATGGCACAGAAGGGCGAGGCGCGTATGTAACGATTGATCGCTCGCTGCATCCCAATGGCTCAACCATGACGGTGCTGTACAACAGCGATTGGAGCGACGAGCAACTCCAGAACCCGCCGACGGATGAAACCGTCACCGTGGAGCATTATCAAGACCGACGGGTGGTTCATGTCAGCTTGCCGCCCGCAGGCATGATGATCTTGGCTTAGGTTGGGGTTGTCCACTGCCGATGCCTGATGAGTCGGGAAATGGTGCTCATGTGGCGTAGCGTCTCCATTTTCTGCCCGCTGCCGATTTTGCAAGTTCGCTCATCCCCCTCAAAATGGGGTAGCTTCCGCACCTCGATGCTGGCGAAGTTGCCTTGAGCAATCATGAAGCTTTTGGCAAGTGAGTTCAAAGCACTGAGCGAGAGTATGAATCAGCAAGAAATCGAACACCGCGATCGCGTTCTTCGCAGCTATTTTGAAGGGTGCGATTGGGATCAAAATGGAGAGTATGAGCTAAAACGAACGCTGGTTTTAAATAGCGATCGCCTCCTGCCTGACTATCCCTACGTTGTGGAAAACGAGTGGGAAGTCGAACCCGGTCGAGGGCATAAGGGGCGGGGCGATTTGGTGTTTACCGATGGGGCAGGGCGATTTGCGGTGGTAGAGGTCAAGTGCCTAAATCGGACAGGTTGTGGCGGCAATAAAAAAGCCCAGCAGGAAAAAGTCCGAGTCCGGCGACACCAGGTTATAAAACAGGCGCTTCACTATGCCAACATTTACGCCGCCTCAAAGCTGGAAGCAGGCGTGATTGATGACCCAAACGCAGTCGCGGCCTATGTGTTTACGAACGAGCAGGATTATCCCTATTTCCTGTTCAGAGAATCAGAATCCTTGCAGATTACGAATGTCCCCATACAAAGTCCTTCAGGTCATCGGGAACCAGTCGCAGCCCTGCATTGCTGAACTCGGATAGAGATTTCCACTCGGCCAGCAGGGGCTTGTCCCCTTCGGAACCGGAAAGATGTGGCTGGTTGTAGAGCGTGCGATCGCAAAATTGGGCATCATAAATCAGCACAATTTCATGGCCCGGCTCGCCCTCCAGCGTGAAGAGATTCTCTAGCGTGCCCAGCCAGGTCAACTGCTCAATTTCTGCGCCCAGTTCTTCGCGTATCTCGCGGATCAGTGCGTCGCGGCTGGTTTCGCCAAATTCGATGCCGCCGCCCAGCGGTCGATAATAATCAGACTGCTTGACAGAATCATAGTCGCGGGAAACGAGGATGCGGTCTTGATGCCGAAATAAGCACAGCACCAGTGTTCGAATTTTTTGTTGTTTCATGGTGAGTTTGGGGGTGACAGAAATTAGACTTCTTGAATGAACTGTGGCGCGGTGTTGCCACACAACAGTTCATGCTTTGGAAAAAATATTTATGCAGGATGTCTATTGATCTGTGGGGGGCGATAATGTGGGAATCCGAGCCAAACAGCCTTGGGGGACTTTCCCCCAAACCCCCGCTTGCAGGGGACGAAGCGTCCCCCACACCCCCTCCTAAGGGCGGGTCGGTGAGTGGTGAGAGGTCGCTTCGCATTGCATGGGCGGCAGCCCGCAACTGCCTTCTGCCTACTAGCGCATCCTCAATTAACCTCCCTCTTCACCCTTGCTCCCTGCCCTAGAGTAATTCGCACTGCCCATGATGGCGCAGCAGGTGATCGCAGAGGACAAGGGCGACCATCGCCTCGACCATTGGCACGGCGCGGGGCAGCACACAGGGATCATGGCGACCTTTGGCAGCGAGGACGGTTTCTTCGCCGTCGGTGGTCACGGTGCGCTGCTCTTTGCGGATAGTGGCGGTGGGTTTGAATGCGACGCGCAGGATGATGTTTTCGCCGTTGGAGATGCCGCCCTGGATGCCGCCGGAGCGGTTGGTGACGGTGCGAATTTCGCCCTGGTCGTCGATGTAGAATTCGTCGTTGTGCTGAAGGCCAGTTAGCAGCGTTCCCGCGAAGCCAGAGCCGATTTCAAAGCCTTTGCTGGCGGGCAGAGACATGACGGCTTTGGCGAGGTCGGCTTCGAGCTTGTCGAACACGGGTTCGCCGAGTCCTTTGGGCACGGCGCGGGCCACGCATTCCACCACGCCGCCGATGGAGTCGCCCGATCGCCCGGTTTGCTCAATTAGCTCGATCATCCGCTCGGCGCATTCATGATCGGGGCAGCGAACGATGTTGCTTTCCACCTGCTCCATCGTGACGGTGTTGGGATCAACTGCGCCTTCTAGGTCTTTGATGCGCTTGACGTAGCCGATGATTTCGACACCAGCGACTTGGTGCAGGATTTTCTTGGCGATCGCCCCTGCGGCCACCCGCCCAATCGTCTCCCGCGCAGAGGAACGCCCGCCGCCGCGCCAGTTGCGAATGCCGTATTTCGCGTCATAGGTCGCGTCGGCGTGGGACGGGCGATATTTCACCGCCATTTCGTCATAGTCCTGCGATCGCGCGTCCTTGTTTCTCACCAAGAGGGCGATCGGCGTGCCCAGCGTCTTGCCGTCCATCACACCCGATAGAATCTCGCAGCGGTCTTCTTCCTTGCGCGGCGTGACGATGTGGCTCTGTCCGGGGCGGCGGCGGTCTAGCTCTGTTTGAATGTCGGCTTCAGAAATCTCTACACGGGGTGGGCAGCCGTCAATCACCACGCCCACGCCGCCGCCATGCGACTCGCCAAATGTTGTAATTCTAAACAAATGCCCAAAGGTACTACCCATATTGCAACCCGGTGAAAATCCGTTGAACCGCTTGAGTTAGCGCTGTTTGCGACCCAGCAGCCTTCTATTCTAACTGGTTGTTAAGTAACATTTGATGTCTTGTCAATCGGGCATTTACTCCGCTCTGCTAGTCTACAAACATAGCAAGCAGTCAGGCTTTGCCATCAAGCTTTTTCTAGGTTTCCTCTAGGTTTCAGTGCTGCTTTGGGTTCCGAACGATTGATGCTACTGAGCATTCTTCGGAATCTTTACTTTTTTAACCTCTTTTGTCGATCGATCCACCGTGGCTATGAATAAGTACTGTACTGAATGGATTCAAGAATGGTGCCTCCAAAACGGTTGGACGGATCTGTTTCAGGAGCGTCGGGAATATTGGGCGTTTCCGCCCCACGCCGTGATGCCCCTGCCCATTCCCACAGAAGCGCTGCTGTCTATTAAGGCGGAAAAGGGCTTTAGCCCCCAAGAGCGGCTGTGGCTGAGTGCGGCCTGGGCGGGAGCCGTGATTTCGGCAGGTCTGGGCGTATACTTCCAGTCGCCGATGCCACTAGTGGCGGCGTTCGCCTTTTGCGCCGTGATCTTTGGTCTAATGGACGATGAGTAAGGCGCTCTGCGTTTCTCGTTGAATCCATTTCCTGCTTGACATGACACAACCATCCACACCATCGCCCGCCGCCTCGCCTGTGGTGGGCATTATTATGGGCAGCGACTCTGACCTGCCCACCATGCAGGGGGCGATCGCCATTTGCGAACAGTTCCAGGTTGCCTGCGAAGTAGCGATCGTCTCCGCCCACCGCACCCCAGAGCGCATGGTGGACTATGCCCAGACCGCCCACGAGCGCGGGCTAAAGGTCATCATCGCGGGTGCAGGCGGTGCGGCACATTTGCCGGGAATGGTGGCCGCCCTCACGCCATTGCCTGTGATTGGCGTTCCCGTGCCCAGCCGCCATCTGCAAGGACTGGACTCGCTCTATTCCATTGTGCAAATGCCCGCCGGAATCCCGGTGGCCACGGTGGCGATCGGCAACGCTCAAAACGCCGGCCTCCTCGCCGTGCAGATCCTCGCCTGCCAACAGCCCGACCTGCTGGCCCAGGTACAGCGCTATCGCCAAAGCCTGCGCGATAGGGTGCTAGAAAAGCAGTCGAAGCTCGATGCGGTAGGATATCAGGCGTATCTCCAGCAAATGTCGTAGTTTGATGCCGATATGAGATCCCCCTAAATCCCCCTTAATAAGGGGGACTTCCGATGCGGTTCCTCGTTTGATGTCGATATGAGATCCCCCTAAATCCCCCTTAATAAGGGGGACTTCCGATGCGGTTCCTCGTTTGATGTCGATATGAGATCCCCCTAAATCCCCCTTAATAAGGGGGACTTCCGAATCCGGTTCTTCCCTTTAGTAAGGGGGACACCCGAATCCGGTTCCCCCCTTACTAAGGGGGGCTAGGGGGGATCTCCAAAGCCCCAGCGATTCACCCACCCCACTGCCTATGCCCACCCTCGCCGAACTGCCCTTTTTGCCCTATCTGGACGACCAGGGCGAGATTATCCACGAATTCGACGGCAAGGTAGGAGCCTACGCCATCTTTGCGGCTGACCAGACTTTGCAATACATCGGCTATTCCCGTGACATCACCGCCAGCCTGCTGCAACACTTAGTGCGCGTGCCGCAGGGCTGCCATTGGGTGAAGGTGTGGACGTGCGATCGCCCCAGCCGCACCCTGCTGGAAACCATCCGCACCGACTGGATTGCTGAAAGCGGCGCAACACCCCCCGGCAACGGCGACGACGAAGCCCTCTGGAATCAGCCCATTGATGCCAAAGTCCATATGACGAGCCAGGAGCAGGCGGCCTATGCCAATGCTGACGACCAGGGCAAAATCAAAGCGCTGAAACAGGTGGCGCGACGGGTCGAGGCAGAGGTGCTGCAAGCGCTGGGCGATCGCGGCGTGACGACACCCATTCGGTTTGACCCCAAGCTGAAGGAAGAAGGGCTTTTGGGTCTAAAGCCGGTTTGAGCCGTCTAGCTTCCACCAGGCTGGCCAGCTCAGCACCAGTTGCGCCAGCTCCGCATAGCCCGCTGCATTGGGATGCGCGCCATCGCCCGATCGCACTTCCGTCATCCAGACGGGCGATCGCCGCAGGGGCGTAAACACGTCCAGATAGGGAATCTCAAAGCCCTCGCAGATTTGCCGCTGATAGCTCACCAGTTCGGCAATGCGTTCATTCTGTGCTTCATCGGCGATCGCCGGAGGGCTGACCATCAGCACTGGATATTGGCGCTTGGCCACCAGCAAGATCATGCCCGTGTGCCGCAGCGAGTCCGACGTTTTCACCCGCATCCCGCCCTGCTCCCAAGTCATATCGTTTGCCCCAAAGGAAAATACCACCCGCCCGTCGCAGCCCTCCGGCAGCCGCGCCATCACCTCAAACTGCCAGCGCACGCCGATATCAGCGCTGGTTTCTCGCCGCACGCCGAGGTTGTAATAGGTCAACGGCACACCCCGCTGGCTGGCAAACTGGCAGACTCGCCCCGTCCAGCCCAGCAGCGTCGAGTCGCCCGTGCCATTCACAAACGAGTCGCCCACAAAGCAGATGCGGAGGTCAGGATTACTCATATCCTCTGTGTTCGAGTTCGCAGCCAGGAGGTCGTGGAATAAATCAGCAAGGCCAGCCAGATGCAGCCAAACGTGACCGCATGGGCAGGCGTAAAGGGTTCGCGATAGAGAAACACGCCTAGGAGAAGCTGTAAGCTGGGCGCAAGGTATTGCATGAACCCCAGCGTTGAAAGTTGCAGCCGCTTGGCCGCATTGTTGAACCACAGCAGCGGAAACGACGTGACAATGCCGCAGCCCATAAACAGCAGCATCAGCCCCAGGCTATCAGAAAAATGCCCTGTGCCCGTTACGTCGCCAAAGCTGATGAATAAGATAGCCGCCGGAGCGACCCACAACGCTTCTATCGTCAGCCCAACCACGGGCGAAACGGGGACGATCTTTCGCACAAGTCCATACAGCGCAAAGGAAAACGCCAGGAACAGAGCAATCCAGGGCACTGTACCAAGCTGCCAGATAAAATAAATCACTCCCAGCGTCGCTAATGCCACGGCCAATTGCTGTCCCCAGTGCAACCGCTCCTTTAGCACCACAAAGCCCAGCAGCACGCTGACCAGGGGGTTAATAAAATAGCCGAGGCTGGTTTCTACGACGCGATCGCTATTCACGCCATAGATATATAGCCCCCAGTTAAACGCCAGCAGCAGCGCCGTGATCAGCAAAATGCCCAGCGTGCGGGGCGATCGCCCGATAGCCTGCAACTCTGCCCGCCGATCTTGCGCGACTAGCACGCTGATCAAAAACACCGCCGACCAGAAAAAGCGGTGGCTCAACACTTCTATTGAAGAAACAGAACCAAACGCTTTCCAGTAAATAGGCAGCAATCCCCACGCGGTATAGGCCAGCAAAGCATAGATTAGCCCCGATTCTCGCCTAAATGAAACGGAGCCGAGAGATGGTTTTGGATTCACGAAATTCAAAGGCAAGGCTTTGGAGTGGTAGTGCTTAAAGGCAAAGCTTCTGCCCATGCTAGAGCCAGGTGCTACATTGCCAATACCACCATGTGGGCGATTTTTGGGGCGATTTTTGGGGCGATTTTTAGGGCGATTTTTGGGCAATTTCCAAGAGGCAAGTTTTCGCACTCTGCAAGCAAAGCTCTGGCAGCTTGACAGAGCCGTTACATAATCGGGTATTCCTAACTGGCACATTCTTTCCCATCCATGCAGGAGGTCTAAGGAATTCGTGAGTGCGATCGCCCCATGCTAGGAAAAATTGCAGGTTTTGCAGATGGTTTGTAAGGACGGCTTGCGCTAGACAACACAAGTCCTGGCACTCGCTCTCTTTAATTGGTAGTCTCAATTTTGGAGTCATTATCCCAAACCCCCAACTCCTGACCCTCGCTCAATGCCTTACGCAATCGACTTTGGCACCAGCAACACCGTCATTGCCCGCTGGAACGCCGCCACGCAGCAGCCCGAAACCGTTGTTCTAGACCGCCTTTCTCTGCAACTGGGGGGCAATCCGCCGCTGGTGCCCAGCTTGCTGTACATAGAAGATGCGGCGACGGGCAAGACGCTTGCAGGACAAACGGTGCGCGATCGCGGCTTGGATCTGTCTCGCGACCCGCGCTTTTTTCGCAACTTCAAGCGGGGCGTGGGCGCAGAGATTCAGGGCTTTTTGCCGGATCTGGACGGGCGCAGCGTCAGCTTTGAGCAAGTGGGCGAGTGGTTTTTGGCGCAGGTGATTGGGCAGCTTCAGCACACTGACCCTGACCTAGAGACGCTGGTCTTCACCGTACCCGTGGATAGCTTTGAGGCCTATCGGCTGTGGCTGGCGCAGGCCTGTGAATCGCTGAACGTGCAGCAGGTACGGATGCTGGATGAGCCGACGGCGGCGGCGCTGGGCTATGGGCTGGCGGGTGGCAGCACGCTGCTGGTGGTAGACTTTGGCGGCGGCACGCTGGATCTGTCGCTGGTGCGGCTGGAGAAGTCGCTGAGCGGCGCGAAACCCCTGGGCGTGCTGCTGAAGTGGGGACAAAAGACGCTGACGGAATCGGGGCAAAAGTCCAAAACGGCTCGCGTGTTGGCCAAGGCGGGACAAAACTTGGGCGGTGCAGATATTGACAACTGGCTGGCGGATCACTTTGCGACTGAGCAGGGGTTGCCCGTTTCTTCGCTGACGCTGCGGCTGGCAGAACGGCTAAAGATTCAGCTTTCGGAACAACCAGAGGCGACGGAGGCCTATTTCAACGACGAAACGCTGGAGAGCGTGGAGCTACACCTGAGCCGCGATCGCCTCCAGGAGATCTTGCAAGCCAACGGCTTTTTTGACCGACTGGACGACGCGATGAGTCAGGTGCTTCAGCAGGCACGACGCGAGGGACTGGAAAGCGGCGACATCGATGCAGTGCTGCTGGTGGGTGGCACGGCCCAGATTCCCGCCGTGCAGGCCTGGGTGCGGCAATATTTCCCCGCCGACAAGATCCGCTCTGAGAAGCCCTTCGAGGCGATCGCCCACGGAGCCTTGCAAATTGCCCAGGGCGTGGAGGTCAAGGATTATCTCTATCACAGCTATGGCGTGCGCTATTGGGATCGGCGCAACCGTCGCCACGGCTGGCATCCCATTATCCGCGAGGGACAGCCTTACCCAATGGAAAAGCCCGTCGAGCTAACCCTCGGCGCGTCGATGGACAACCAGCCCAGCATTGAGCTAATCATTGGGGAACTGGGCGCAGACACCACCACGACGGAAGTGTTCTTTGAGGGCGATCGCCTCGTTACCCGCGTCACGGGCGGCACGGCCCAGGTGAAGCCGCTAAACGACACCGACCGCGCCCGCAGCATCGCCCGCCTAGACCCGCCCGGTGCGCCAGGGAGCGATCGCATCAAGGTGCAATTTTGGGTGGATGGCGATCGCTTCCTCCGCATCACCGTCGATGACCTGCTCACCAACCGCACCCTCACCGAAAATCAAGCCGTCGTGCAGTTGAGCTAGGAAATTTTTGATATCTATCAACCTCTGATAGAGGGATGCCCCGGGTCTCCAATCATCTGTGGCTCGAATCCAAGCTCAGTGAGTTTTTGAGTGGTGTAAGGAGCGATCGCTAAGGCTAATCTAGCCACTTGATATAAACTTTTGTGAGAATATTGCAGCTAGCATCCTGACTGCCTGACACAAGTGGTTGAAAGAGTTGAGACCTCGTCAACAGAGGGAAAAGGTGAGCTGACATGAGACGCTGAAATTTGCGTCATCTCAGGGTCTGTATCATGCCAGCCACCACCTGCCTCTATGATCAAGTGCTGTCGTTATTGCGTCAATCCAGTAATGCCCGCGACCTGCGCCACCTCAAAGCGCTGGCGTGGATGGTGACGGCCCTGGTGTGCAGCGGTCGGTTGAGCCTGCCGCAGTGGGAAGCCTATGTGCCCAGTCGGGCCCGTCAGGCGCAAAGCACCGAACGCCGGTGGCAGCGCTTCCTAGGCAATCGCCGGGTGCGGGTCAAAAGTCTGTACGTGCCGCTGGTGCTAGCCGCCATCCATCGCTGGCAAGGTCGGCGGCTTTACCTGGCGCTCGATACGACGGTGTTGTGGAATCGCTACTGCAGGATTCACCTGACGGTTACCTGTTGCGGACGAGCGGTGCCGCTGCTGTGGCGGGTTTTGGAGCATCCCAGTGCCACCGTCAGCACGAAGCGATACCTCCCCATGCTGCGGTTAGCCCATCGGCTGTTGCAGTCGTACCCCGATGTGATGGTGTTAGCCGACCGCGGGTTTGCTAACCATGACCTGCTGGAGTGGCTAAGCCAAAGTCGCTGGCACTATTGTTTACGCTTGCCCAGTGACGTAGTGGTGCAGGGTCCGCGCCGTCATCCTGTTAAGGTAGGCTATCTGTGTACTCCCAAAGGTGAAGCTCGACTCTATGAAGGGGTGGGAATCTGGAGCGAGGGGCGCTGGCGCTGCAATTTGGTGCTGGCTCATGTCAAAGGCGTCGAGGAACCCTGGGCGGTCATCACTGATGAGTCTCCCTCCCTCAATACCCTGTGGCAATATGCTCTCCGCTTTCGAGTCGAGGAGCTTTTCCTCGATTCTAAATCTGGTGTCTTTGAGTTAGAAGCTTCCGGCATCCGCTCCGCTCCGGCTCTCGAACGCCTCTATCTGGTCGCGGCGATCGCTATCCTTGATGGCACGACCCAGGGCATGGCGGTGCAACTCGATGGGCTACGCTGCCAGGTTGACCCGCACTGGAGGCGAGGGATTAGCTATCTCAACATAGGTTTGCGCTGGCTCAAGGGTGCCGTCAATAAAGGGCGAACACTGCTTCAGCTGATTGCCCTATTTACCGTTGACCCTGAACCCTGTTTTGCCTCTAAAAAAGCTGAAGCCCACTATTATGACCGCATTTGGTTTTCTAGAATTCAATCCTTGTGCTGCCAGCCGACACCCGGGCAGTCCGCATAAAAAGATGTGTCAGGCAGTCAGCTTCTGGTCAGGACGAAACTCGATTAGATGACTATACCTATAGCTTTTTGACCTGGCTACGAGACAACTTTAAGGAATCGCAAACCATCTGGAAAGAACCCCAGGTTCGCATGACGGATATTCAGGGCAATGCGATGCAGTTTACCATTCGCTTTTACGTGGATAATATCAAGCTAGAACACTGGTTTCGCGGCAACCGGGTGACGAATGAAGTGCGGCGAGAAATCGTGCGGCGGCTGCGACAAGCCTATATCTTGCATCTGTTGTGATGTTGATTGTGATATCGATTTTGGATTTGCGATTTTGGATTTTGGATTGCTAGTCAAGCGTTTGCAGAATTAGCGCTTGCAGAATTAGCGCTTGCAGGCTTAGGCTGAATCGGTAACCGAATCGTGAAGCTAGTGAGGGCGTTGGCGCTTTCTACCCAAATCGAACCATGCAGATGCTCTACCAGCCGCTTGACCAGTGCCAGTCCTAGCCCAGTACCGCCACGATTCCACCGATCTACACTGACCACCCGGTAAAACTTTTCAAACAGGCGCGGCAGTTCTTCGGCGGGCAGTTCTACTCCTGAATTGCTCACCTGAACGTTCAGCATTCCATCCGCAACGTGGGCCGTTAGCGTGATTAGTTCATGGGGTGGAGTGTACTTGCAGGCGTTGTGCAGCAGTTCCATTAAGATGCGTTTGAAGCCGTTCAGGTCGGTGGTGATGGACGGTAGGTTTTGTGGTAAGTTGACCTTCAAGCGCTGGTGCTGTTCCTGAATGCGGGCCTCGAAGGGTTCAATGATCGACGGAAGCCAATAGTTGAGATCGACGTTTTCCAGTTCGATGGATTGCACGCCTGCTTCTAGACGCTGCAAATCGAGTAAATCGTTGATCAGGTTTAGTTCCTGTGAGCATTCATCTTCTAGGATTTGCACATAGCGCGTGAGGCGTTCGTCCTGAATTTGGTGTTGTTCTAACAGCACTTCGACCATTTGGATTGCCATTTTGATATTGGTTATGGGCGATCGCAGTTCATGAGACACGGTGCTGAGAAAGTCGTCTTTGATTTGATGTAGCTTTTCGAGCTCAGCGACCTGGGCTTGGGCGGTTTGGTACAGGTTGGATTGACGCAGGGCGATCGCCATTTGCAAGCTGATCTGTTGTAGCAGTTGCAGTTCCCAGGCTCGCCAGTCGCGGGGGCCTGTGTTTTGATAAACAGTCAGCAGTCCCCAAAGCTGTTCGTCTAGGAAAATAGGAGCGATCGCATAAGCCCGCACCTGAAACTTAGCCAGGATTTCAACATGACAATCCGTGTGCCTGGCCTGATAAATATCGCTGACGGCAAAGGTTTCGCCGTTGCGATAGTGCTCGTCTTTGGTTTCCTTCAAGTAGGTATCTTGCCAAACAGTCTGCACGCCCTCTGCAACCAGGGGTGACCATTCCTCCCCCACCGACTCTGCCACAAACCGACCGCTCCAGTCGGGCGCAAACTGGTAAACCGTTACTCGATCGACCTGGAGCGTTTGTCGCGTTGCGTCCAGCACGGTTGCCAGAATTTCGTCTAGATCGAGCGATCGGTGGATATTTTGCACAATCAGCCGCAGCAACCGCTCTTGTTCTGCCTGCTGCTGCAATGCCAGCGTGCGCTCCTGAACGCGCTGTTCTAGCTCCTGATTCAACTGTTGCAGGGCGGCTTCGGCTCGCTGCCGTTCTGAGAGTTCTAGCTGGGTCTGGCGATAGAGGTCAGCCTGCTGGAGGGCGATCGCCACTTGGTCTGCCAGGTGCTGCAAAAGCTGAATTTCCTCCGAGTGCCACTGTCGTGTTTGGCTACAGTGGTGAGCAATCAGCAATCCCCAGAGATAGTTAGGCTGGATAATCGGCACGATCAGACTGGCCCGTACCTGAAGCTGTCGCAGAAACTCTGCATGGCAGGGCTGGATGCTGCCGTCCTCAATATCGGCGATCGCCCAAGTGTGACCGTGAAAATACTGCTCGATGTAGTTTTCTTGAAAGCAGGGGTCGTAGAAGTCCTGCCCTAGCAAGGGTTGCCAGCCATCGCCTACCGATTCTTGAACCACATAGCCCTGACTTTGGAGACTGACCCGAAATAGGATCACGCGATCGGCTTGCAAGAGTTGGCGCACCTCGGTCACGGTTGCGGACAAAATTTCGTCCAAATCGAGCGATCGCCGAATGCGCTCCGTCACCGTCCGCATCAGTTGTTCGCGCTCTGCCGTTTGTCGCAGTTGAATTTCTGCCTGTCGCCGTTCCGCTCGAACCTGCGCTTCTCGAACCTCGCGGCGCACGGCTTCTGGCAATCGGGTCAGGTTTTCCTTCATCAGATAATCGTGCGCCCCGGCCTTCATCATGGCCACCGCCGCGATCTCGCCAATTGTGCCCGACACGACGATAAAGGGCAGATCGACTCCACTTTGCTGGAGGATGCTGAGGGCCGCAGGTGCATCGAATCCCGGCAGCCGATAGTCTGAAATCACCACATCCCAAGTGCGCGATACTAGCGCTGCCCGCAACTGATCGGCCGTTTGCACGCGCTCCCAGACCACATGAAAGCCGTCTTGCTGCAAAGTCCGCAGCACCAACAGCGCATCGTCTTCAGAATCTTCGACCATAAGCACAATCAGTGGCTCACTCATGCCAGCGAACTCCCAGGCAAGCTTTCCGGGGGTGGCTCATTAATTAGCGCCCAATATAGCCCCAATTGGCGGACTGCTTCTGTAAATTGCTCAAACTCAACCGGCTTTCGCACGTAGCTATTTGCTCCTAGGCTATAGCTTTCAATCATGTCGCGATCTTCGCTAGAAGAGGTCAAGATCACCACGGGCAGCAGGCGGGTGCGCTCATGGGCCCGAATTCGACGCAATACGTCCAAGCCGTCAATTTTGGGCAGTTTCAGATCGAGCAGCACCACACAGGGCAGCAACTCTAGTCCAAATAGCAGGTTCAAGGCTTCTTCCCCGTTCCGAGCAATCAGGATCTCATTGCCTAGATTGCCCCGTCGGAGCGCTCGGAGCGTCAGGCGTTCGTCATCCGGATTGTCTTCGACAAGGAGGATAGGGCGCAAGGAACTCATAAATCAGATCTTGCCTCAAGTCTTGCCTCAAGCACGGGAATTGGAAGCGTGAAATAGATCGTGGCTCCTTGCTCGATTGCCGCCTCTGCCCAGACCTGTCCACCGTGGCGATGGATAATGCGCTGGACAGTCGCCAGCCCAATGCCCGTGCCGGGAAATTCAGTCATGTTGTGAAGACGCTGGAAGACACCAAACAGCATGGCGGAGTAGGCCATATCAAAGCCGGCCCCATCGTCTCGAACAAAGTAGACCGTCTGTTCGGGCTGCTGGAGGATGCCAAACTCGATGCGGGCAGTGTTGTGGTGGCTGGTAAATTTCCAGGCATTTTGCAGCAAGTTGCTGAGGACGACGCGCATCAGGCAGGAATCGGCCCAGACGATGACATCGGGCGTAATGATGCACTCGACCTGACGTTCGGGTTCGGCGGCTCGTAGCTCTTGCAGAAGCTCGTGGGCGATCGCACTCAGGTCAACAGTGGCATATCGCATCTCCAGCCGCGAAACGCGAGACAGGCTGAGCAGGTCGTCGATTAGCATTCCCATGCGCTGCACATTGTGCCGAATCCGATTGAAATAATCCCTGCCCTCGTCGTCAAACTGATGACCATAATCCTCCAGCAGCGCCCTGCTAAAGCCGTCAATCGCGCGGAGGGGCGATCGCAGATCATGCGACACCGAATAGGCAAAAGCTTCTAGCTCCTGGTTGGAGGCTTCGAGCTGGGCCGACTTTCGCAACAGTGCTGCTTCGGTTTGCTTGCGGATAGTAATGTCGTAGTTGATGCCTGTCATGCGAAATGGCTTGCCCTCCGCATCGCGCTGCACCACCGCATTAGCCTTAATCCATCGCAGTTGACCATCGGTGCGCCAGATGCGAAACTCCACATCATAGTCTCCTTCACCGCGAATAGCCGCTTGCAGGGCAGCCTCAGTAGGAGCTAAATCATCAAGATGTAGGCGATCGCGCCAAACTTGATAGGTTGCTGTCTGACCAGACTCCCACATTTGTTGTAGCCCGTAGATCTCATACATGCGCTGATCCCAGCTAACCTCATCAACCATGTTCCAATCCCAAGTGCCAATTTCCCCAGCGTTCAGCGCCAGCGTCAGGCGATCGGCCAGTAGGCGGTTTTGTGCTTCAATCTGTTTGCGTTCGGTGATGTCGAGGACGATGCCTCTCAACTGAATCAAGCGTCCCGTTGCATCCAGCACAACTTCGCCTTTGGCCTGTAAATGTCCAGTTGATCCATCGCCCCGACAAATCCGAAATTCAACGTCATAAGCCTGATGGGTATCTACTAATGTGTAGACTGCCTGGGCGTGCAACTCGCGATCGCCCGGATGAATCAACTGCTGAAGCTCTGCAAAGTTCTTTGGCGCTCCCAGAGCCGGATCGCGGTGAAAAATGCGAAAGACCTGATCTGACCAAGTAATCCGTTCTGTTTGAATGTCAAACTCCCAACTGCCAATGTTGCCGATGCGTTGGGCTTCTTTCAGGTGGGCCTTGCTGGTTTGCAGTTGTGCCTCGATTGTTTTGAGCGGCGTAATGTCTACATGACAGCCCACCATCCGCAGCATCTCGCCCGACTCGCCCCACTCAATTGCCTGCCCGGTGCAAATCACCCAGACGATTGACCCATCCTTATGGCGATAGCGAACTTCGTTGTAATATGGCTCTACCCCACGACTCTGGACATGGCGCTCCAGGCAAGCCTTCGTCTTGGGCAAGTCTTCGGGCAGAATGAACTGCTCCCAGTTGTCGAGCGTGTTGGGGATTTCGTCGTCTGCATAGCCCAACATTCGCTTTAAGCCCGGACTCCAGTAGTTTGTGCCCTCACGGAGATTACAATCCCAATAGCCCGCCAGCACCGAGTCGAGGATGGTTTCTAGTAGCTTTAGCTCTTGCTGAAGTCGTTCGGCTTGTAGTCGGGCTGCTTCGGCTTGCTTGCGTTCGGTGATGTCTTGCCCGATGCCGATGCTGCGACCGTCCGGCAGGGAAATTTGAGTCCAGGCGGTGTCGATCAGGCGGCCGTCGCGGGTTCGGAGGCGGAACTCTTGCCAGGTGGAGTCGGCGGCTGCGATGTGGCGAGTCACCCGGTCGTAGTCAGCCGGATCGGGGTAACACTCTCGCAGCACGTCGCGGGTCAGGTGTTCTGCCTGAGTCCAGCCGACGGTCTGCTCAATAGTCTGGTTGACCAGCAAAATGTTGCCCGTTTCTGAATGCACGCTAATCATGACCGGGAGATGGTCGAGGGTAATTTGCAACAGTTCTTTCTGGGCCAGCAGTTCGGCTTCGGCAAGCTTGCGATCGCTGATATCGGTTACAAATCCTTCCAGCCATTGCAGGTTTCCGGTTTCATCGTAAATCCCCCGACCGCGCTCCCAGACCCAGCGTTCCTCGCCGGTCTTTGTCCGAATACGATATTCGCATTCGTAGGGCGTGCGATCGCCCACGGCTTGTTGCACCCGTTCCCAAACCCACTCTGCGTCATCGGGATGAATTTCCTGACCACAGGAAATCGAGCGCTCAACCAGATACTCCTCCTGACGATAGCCCGTCACGGCTTCTACGCCTGCGCTGATGAAGATGGGCGTAAAGTTGGGGTCATTTTGCACGCGGTAGACATAGCCTGGCAAGTTGCTGATCAGCGTCGAAAGCTGCCGTTCGCTGGCGGCGAGGGCTTCTTCCGCTTGCTTGCGCTCGGTGATGTCTCTGGAAATGCAGAGGAGAGAGGTAATCTTCGCCGCCGATTCTCCGGCCTGCGGCTCGTCCCATTCCGGCGCAATGACCATTTCAAAGGCTCGGACTCCTTCTAGCGTTGGAGTCGAGAACTCGATGACCTGCTTTTCTCCTGTCGCCAGCAGGCGATTTACAGCGGCTTCCCAGGTGTTCACCATTGTTTCATCCAGCCCCATCTCGCGGCAGCTTTTGCCCAGAAACACCTCGGTAGAAAGGCCTGTGATGCGGGTTAAAGAAGGGCTGACGTAGAGATGCCGCAGGTTTAGGTCAAACCGCTCGATAATGTCGGGTGAATTTTCGACCAGGTTGCGAAACTGTCGGCGGGATTCGTTCAGGGCGGCTTCGGCGTGCTTGCGTTCGGTGATGTCGTTGATGGAACCTGCCATGCGGGTCACGGTTCCTGCCTCATTTCGCAGCGCTTGCCCTCGCGACAGCACCCATTTATAAGTGCCGTCTTTGCACTGCAATCGATGCTCTAGGGTATAAAAAAGAGCCTTGCCCTCTAGGTGTTCGTAGAATGCAGCCGTGACCGCAGGCAAATCATCCGGGTGAATCAGGCTCTCCCAGACTTTTGGGCTATCCATAAACTGGTCTGCATCAAAGCCCAGCATTTCTTTGCAGCGGTCAGAAAAAAAGACCTCACCCGTTTGAAAGTTCCAATCCCAAATGCCGTCGTTGGTGCCCTGCAAGGCAAGCTGCCAGCGTTCTTCACTGAGTTTTAGTGATTGCGTGCGATCGCGCACTAGGTCTTCCAGATTGGCTTTGGCGATTTCTAGCTGGGCGGGGCTAGGCAGAGCCAAGGCTTCAGGAATTAGCGGAATCAGCTTGGTAGCAGTGGTTAGCGCCAAGATTGCATTAAACGCCTTGATGCCGCCCGATACCCAATAGTCGGGATGCCACAGCGTCCAGATTTCCATCACATGGCTCAGCCCACACACGCCAACAAAGGCGCTAAAGATCTTAAATAACCAGCGATAGGGCAGATCTTGCCGCTGCTGCACAAAGTAGAGCAGCGCTGCGGGAATGGCGAAGTAGGAAATTGCAGTCAGCCCATTCGACAGTCCATGTAGCCACACTAGTCGAGGGTCCCATAGATAGCAGTGGCCATGGGGCACAAACGCTAAAACAGGTAAAGGAATTTTAAATACACTGGACAGGGCGTAAAGGCTTGAGAACATCTCTAACGTCTGATTCGATTGCTCTCATTTTCGCCCTAATGCATAAACTTGGCTGTATTTCCATCGGCGATCGCCCGAAACAACATCCGCCAAAATGCGGAATGCCCCTGCGACGGTAAAATCACGAGGGGCATTTGGGGAGTTTGGGATTTAGAGTGAGGGGGCGGTTCGCTGAAAGTGGGGCTTAGAAATGGGGCTTAGAAATGGGGGCTTAGGGCAGCGACTCGGCAATGGCGCGGTGGCTGGCGGAAAGCTGGGCCAGCTTGGCGGATACGTCGGGGTTATACAGCCGTAGATAGTTCCAGTAGTTGGAGAAGACGGCTTCAACGTAGCCCTTGGTTTCGGGGTAGGGAATTTGCTCAACAAACAGATCGGGATCGCTGTAGCCAAAGCGCTCGATCCACTGGGCGATCGCCCCTGGGCCGGCGTTGTAGCTGGCTACGGCAAACAGCGAGTTGTCGCTGTAGGTTTCATGGGTGTAGTTGAGATACCAGGTGCCCAGTTTGATATTGTCGTCGGGGTTTTCCAGGTCATACTGCGGCTGGTTCAGCTTGCTGGCCACCCAGCTTGCGGTTCCTGGCATCAGCTGCATCAGCCCCTTGGCTCCGGCGGAGGACACGATCTTGCGCTCAAAGCGCGACTCTTGGCGGATCAGCGCCGTCACCAAGAGCGGATTTAGCCGCATGGTTTGTGACCACTGCTGAATCGGCTCGGCAAACTGAAGCGGAAAGAGCGATCGCCAATAGTCACCCTGCTGTCGGAGTGCTTGCACCTGTGCCTGTTCTGTAGGCTCGGTGCGGCGCACTAGGCTAGAGATCTGAAAAATGCCCTCCAGGTTGTCGCCCACGCCCAGCCGGATCAGCCCGTCGGTAAATTGCTCCTCCACCGTTGGCGACTGGCGATTGGTAAATTCCGTCTGCCACAGCGCCCACGCATCCTGATACTGGCCCAGTTGATAGAGTTCCTTCAGCGTGTCGGAGCCAGCCAGCGGCATCGGGTGCATGGCGGGCAGTGCGATAGGCGGCAGCTTTTGTCGCACGGTGGTAAAGTCGCCCACGTCCCAGCCCAGCATCGTCGCCGATCGCCAGGCGTAGTAAGACTCTGGATAGCGGCTGAGGACATATTCGTAGGCCTGGGAGGCTTCTTGGGCCTGTCCTAGCCGTTGCGCCCACTTGCCCACCCAGAAGGCGGCCTCGGCGGCGAGGGGGCTGTCGGGATTTTCCTGGGCCACCTGTCGCGCCAGAGTCCACGCGCCCTGGATATCACCTTGGGCGGCCTTCTCTTCGGCCAGCATCCAGCGCAGTTCGGCGGCGGCATCGGTCTTGCTGTGGCTTTCTAGGAGCATTTGGGCAACCTGGGCCGTCAGCGTTGCCTGGGCCGCGTCGGGCTTGACCAGTTTGTATTTCTCTAGCAGCGCGTCGCCTGCCCGGTCGGGATACTGGCTGATCACTTGGTCGAGATAGGTGAGCTTTGCTGCGCGATCGCGCCCCAACTGGGCCATGCGCAGCAGCGAGGTGGGGGCTTCGGGCGAGTCGGGAAACTCGGCAACGACTTTGTTGTAGGCGGTGACTGCGGTGTCGCGGCGGCCCGCAAGCTGTGCGCCCCGTCCTTCTCGGTAGGCGTTGAGCGGCGTGCGGGGGGCTTTGGCATAGGCCTTGCCCGCTTCGCCATAGCGCTGCTTTTCCCAGTTCAGAAAGGCGATCGCCTCCCAGTCTTCTGGCTCTAGCGTGTCGGCGTAGTCTTTGGTCAGACGGTCGAGATATGCGCCCACTTCTGGCAGATAGTGCCCATAGCGGGCAATTTGTAGCAGCAGTTCGGGCTGCTTGGGGTCTTGCTTGAGCAGCGTTTGGGCAATTTCGAGCGATCGCGGATGTGCCGGAAAGCGGGCGATCGCCGTTTGCCAATAGCTGGGGTCTGCTTTGCCCAGCTCATACAGCGCTTCCACCGAGGCGGGCTTCTTTGCAAAGCGATTTGCGAGTTCTTTCCAGGCTTCCGTTTCCTGTTCGGTTTCCCCTGTGGCAGCATGGGCCTGGGCCCGTCGCTTCAGCGCATAGGCCGCAAGCGTCGAGTAATCCTTATCCAGCTTTTCCAAAAAGGGAACCGCTGCGGCGGCCTGTCCCTGCTGAATCAGGTCGCTGGCCAGCAGAAATCGCGCCCGCTTTTGATCGTCGGATCGTTTGCCCTGGGCCAGCAGTTGCAGTTGGGCGGCTCGCTGCTGGGGGGGCTGCGTCGCTAGGGAAAACACGGCCGATTGCGGCGTTTCGGGAATCGCCAGCGTTTCTTCTCCAGTCGGGTTCTGGGCTGAATTGGAGGATGCCTGGGGCCAAAGTCGCGTCGCGGCGGCACCTAGCAGCAGCACAGTCAATCCCGTGCCGATGGATAGCCATAGGGCATTTGCAGTTCGCTTCCGTTTCATCTTGCGGAGAATCGCTCTAGGGGAGTGGGCAGGGAGTTGTCTCCGCACCGTCTTGTTTAGCGGAGTCTTGAGCGATGGTAACCGCTTTGGAGGGGAACTCGCCACTGGGCGGGGGGCAGGACGACGACCCGGCGATGGGTGAGACGGCTGAGGCGGTTTGGGAACGAGCGACTTTCCGGAGCGGGCGGGCGGACGTTTACCAGCAGAGCGAGAGGAGGCCGATCGCATAACAAAACCCTGGAGATGCTGAGAGCGCAATCTTTTCACGAAACTTATAGCTCAAAATCCCAGAATCCGGCCCGCTTTTCTCAAAATTCAGGATTTCTACTGATGACGCTCAAAGGACACTGTGCCCACCAATCTATTACCTCTTCCCTCTTCGTTCTTCGTTCTTCGTTCTTCCCTCTTCCCTCTTCCCTCTTCCCTCTTCGTTCTTTTCCCCCTTCCCCCTTCCCCCTCAATCTCCCCCTCCTCCCTGCCGAATCGGAATTTCAATCCGAAACATCGCCCCCTGGCCCGGTTCGGAAATGCACTCCAGAATGCCCCCATGTCGTTCCGTGACGATCTGGTAGCTGATGGACATGCCAAGTCCCGTGCCTTTGCCGACGGGCTTGGTGGTAAAGAGGGGGTCGAACAGGCGCTTCTGAACCGATTCGGGGATGCCAGGGCCGTTGTCGATCAAGTAGATAGCAACGCGATCGGGCACGATGTATTCCGTGCGGATGGTGATGCGGGGGGAATCGGAGCCATTCCTGCCGGGATTGCTTTGCGAATTGCCCCAGTCTCCTTTTTCCAGCGCCTCGTCAAGCGCGTCGATGGCGTTGCTGAGGATGTTCATAAACACCTGATTCAGCGAGCTAGCGTAGCACTCCACCTTGGGCAGCGAGTCATATTCCCGCACCACCTCGATGGCGGGCTGGCCCGGCTTTCCCTTAAGCCGATTCTGCAAAATCATCAGCGTGTTGTCGATGCCCTCATGCAAATCGACGGCTTTGAATTCCGCCTCATCCATGCGCGAGAAGTTGCGGAGCGACATGACGATTTTCTGAATGCGCTCTGCCCCAACCCGCATAGACTTTAGCAGCTTGGGCATATCTTCTAGCAAGAAGTCCAGGTCGGTGTTGCCCAGCAAGTCTTGAATGGCAGGCACAGGGTCAGGATAGTGCTGTTGATAGAGGCGTACCACTTGCAGCAGGTCTTCGGTGTATTCGTTTGCATAGTTGAGATTGCCGTAGATGAAGTTCACCGGGTTGTTGATTTCGTGAGCCACGCCTGCCACCAGTTGCCCCAGTGATGACATTTTTTCGCTTTGAATCAGTTGCGATTGGGTGCGCTGGAGTTCCCAAAGTGTGTTTTGCAATTCGTCAGTTTGTTGGCGCAGTTGGGCTTCCGACTGCTGGAGGGCTTCTTCGGCAAATTTGCGATCGCTGATGTCAAAGCGAATAGCCAGATACTTTTGCACGCGCCCATCCTGGTCGAGCGCGGGCACGATGGTGGTAGATACCCAGTAAAAATGACCTGCTTTGGCGCGATTTTTCACCTCGCCGCGCCACACCTTGCCGCTGCGAATCGTCGCCCACATGTCCCGGAAAAACTCCGGTGGATGATAGCCAGAGTTAACAATCCGGTGGGTTTTGCCAATTAGTTCTGCCTCGCTATAGCCTGAAAGCTCGCAAAACTTATCATTGACATAGGTGATTATGCCGTGGGGATCGGTCACTGCAAGAATGGCAGCCTGATCCATTGCGAACTGGCGGAACTGGAGTTCCTTCAGCGTTTTCAGCAGGGAATGCTCAGCCCGTTCGCGGATAGAGACAGCCTTTTGCAGTTCATCGACGGTTTCCTGGAGTTCGGCGGTGCGCTCCTCCACGCGAAACTCCAACTCTTCCTTGGCCTGGCGCAGGGCTTCTTCGGCGTGGCGGCGATCGCTCACCTCCATCGAGATGCCCGTCGTGCCGATAACCTGCCCTGCCTCGTCATACATCGGCGTTTTGGTTGTGCTAAACCAGCGTATGGTGCCGTCTGGCATGGGAAGCTGCTCTTCTAGCGAGAAGATCTGACCCGTGTTCATCACGGCCTGGTCTTCATCCTGGAACATTTGCGCCTTGTCGGTCGGCCAGAGATCAAAATCGGTTTTGCCAATCAGGGCTGCCGGAGCAGTCCCTACCGACTCGGCAAAAGATTGGTTTACCACCACATGTTGTCCCTGACAATCCTTTAGCCAGATGCGATGAGGAATGTTGTCCAGTACGGATTTGAACAGGTGTTTTTGGCGGCGCAGTTCTTCCTCGGCCTGCCTGCGATCGGTGACATCGCGAAATGTGCCGACGGCTTTGAGCGGGATACCGTTTTCGTCGTGGATGGTAACGCCAATATCGCGATACCAGCGGCATTCGCCCGTGCGGGTAAACATGCGGTATTCCACGTCGTAGGGGGTTTGCCCTGTGGGGTCTTGGATGTGGGCTAGTAGGGCGGCGGTGACCCACTCGACATCGTCGGGATGGATGCGATCGCGCCAAGCATCTACTCGGTTAGGAAACTCATCCACTGTCTGAAAGCCCAACAGTTCGCGAAACTTGGGCGACCACCAGACGGGATTATCGGGATGGTTCAAGTCGCCGTTGATCAGCCCAATTTCCCAAAGCCCCTCGTTGGTGGCCTGATTGGCCAGATCAAAGCGGGCGATCGCCACCTCTAGCTCTGCCTCCCGCCACTTCAGCGCAGTCATGTCTTGAATCGTGCAAACCAGATAGCAATTGCCCAGTGCGTCTTGAATTCGCGTTTTCTTGACCAGCACGATTCGGGTCACGCCGGAGGCATCGGTCATCGACTCTTCATGGACTTGGGCTTCTCCGCTTTGCAGCACCAGACGATCCGCCGCTTGGAACTCTGCTGCCTCATGGGGCAGGAATAGGTCTTGATCGGATTTGCCCAGAATCTGCTCTCGCGTCAGCCCCGTGAGCTGGCAAAAAGCGTCGTTGAAGTATAAGTAGCGATACTGATCGTCTTTGACAAAAATGGGGTCGGTGATGCCCTCCAGCACCGCGCTCAAAAATCCCTGGGCGCTGCCCGAGGCTGCCGCCACAGTGAGCGGGTCGATCGAGCCAGCCGTGTCAACGGGGCGATCGCCCGTGGAGGGTCGTTCAGACAACGAGGATTGAGATGATGGTTTAGCGAACGATGGATCAGACAGCAATTGGGAAGAAAGAGCCTCGTCTGGAGACATAGGTTTGATGATGGTTTAATAAGCTGACTCGGTGAACGCTACAGCGTTGTTGGGTGGGATGAAGTCGCACTGCCCTGAAAAGGCTGCTTTGATAAGTTAAAGATAGAGATGGCGCACCCGTTGGAGTAACTCACTAGTGTCAAGAACGCTACAGATAGACATGAAACCGACGTGTAGCCCACTGCTATGATTTTCACCGTTGATTGAATCCGAATATGGTCGTTTAATGCAGAGCGAATATTCATCTGATACAGAGCGAATGTTACGGAGCGACTACAGCGTTTTTGAAGCTAGTGAGGTATAGATGGGACAAAAGCCGTCGCATAGCTAGCATATGCCTCGCCTTGCAGGGGAGTGCTGTAGAGCAACTTCTCTCATAGAGTTCCCAATCGCTCTCGTAAACAAAACTACACAAACCATATCCGGTCGAGGGATGTGGAAATTTCGCAAAGTCATTCGCTGATGAACAAGCTGTGTGACCTGACCCTCCCGCTTTAATTGGTATTGCGGTGGATATGGTTGAGCAGCAGCAAGCCTCGGTGCTAGGTCGGTTTGGCGTGATTAGCTTGGCCGGGCAGTTGGGGCTGGTGTAGGCAACCTACACTGGCGTAGGCAACCTACAGCGTTTTTGAAACCAGTAGGACTTACGCAGTTGGACGATTTCTCGCGGGCGCAGCCCGCGAGAAATCGTCCAAAACCCAAAGAGCCTATCGCAAGTGCGTAAGTCCTGACCAGTTTGAAACTAGTGAGGTACGAGATGGGTCAAGAGCTATCGCCTTTCCTAGTGAGCAAATGTCTCACATCGCAAGAAAATGCCGTGGCTAGCGCTATGTGAAATTGAAATTTGGGCATTGCCTGGCTTACTGTGCAGGTTGACTGTGACAGTTTTGCAAAGTCGTTATTTAATAAGAAATAAGCCGCGCATGAGGATGATAAACGGTGCGATCGCCCTTGGACGAGGTAGTACAAAACCTCTCGCAAGATCCCAATCTGCTTCGCATCAAGAAGTTGCTGATTTACGCCAGCCAGCAAACTTGGGAGCGAGATCCAATCAAAATCCAGCAGGTAGACCTGTATCCGCTGGTGCAAGACCTGCGGGCCCAGTATCCCACGCGCCAAATTCTGGAAGCGCACCTGACGGCTCTCGTCAACACGCTCAGCAAAGTGACAGAGTATACCCTGGTAGCCAATGCTGCGCTGAGCTATCTAGAGCCGCTCTATCCGGCAAACGAGTCTTTGGCGATCGCCGCCAGTCCCCAAGACTATCAGCAGGTTGCTGCCCAGTTTCAGCAAAATACCAACAGTTCCCGCATCAAAAAGCTGCTCTTCGCCGCCTGCACCCAGACCTGGGAAAATGACCCCCAGGTGCTGAGCCAGCATTCCCTAGTTGAATTGGTGCAGCGGCTCCATCGGTTGACCGCCACGCCTCAAACCCTCGATGCCATCCTCTCCAGCATCGTCCGCACGCTCAATCGCCAAGCCGAATACACTCGCGTCGCCCAGACGATTATCCACGCCTTTACGCCGCTCTATGGGGACATACTAGAGGTTACCCAGGCCAATCTGGCAGTCCCTCCCTCCTCGCTTGCCGACGAAACGCGCATTCACAACTCGGTTGCGCCGCCCTCTATCCGCTCTACTGTTGAAGCATCTCCTGCTAGAGAGCCTACAGAAGCTCTTGCCACAGATTTCCCATTTCCGCAATCTAGAGCCTGCTCCGCTACATCGGCTTCTTGTGAATCGCTGCTTAAACTAGACGACCCGGCCTTGTGGGTTGATTTGCGGCTAACGCTAATGAAATTCAGCAACCCACTACGGGCAAAGCTGCTGCTATACACGGTGCTATACGAACCCCTGCCGCCGGGTCTGCCAGCCTGGACGCACTTGAAAGGCTACGATCTGGACACGCTGCTCAAGCAGGTATGGCAGCAGTATTCCTCGTTCAACGTGCTTAGTGCTGAGTTGGGAAAAGCCGCTGATTTATTGGCCGATCTGGAATCCACGGGCGATCGCCCTGCCGAGTCCCGTGCCAACCCCTACCAGCCCGTTGCCAGTGCCCTGCTGCGGGCGTTTCAGCCGTTTTATCCCAGTTCAGATTGCACCCAAACCGATTTACCAGCCGCCTTCCCGGAGAATGGAGCGGGCGATCGCCCCAACTCCTGCGCTCCCCCCGCTTCTACCCCAACTGGCGATGATCCCACTGGCATCGTCAGCCATCCCGAACCAAACTAAAAACGCCCCGTTCCGCAAATTAGCCCATCATGAAGGTCTAACTCCCAAATTTCAATCCCCATTCCTGTTCTCTCCATGACGCCGCAAGAACTGCTCCAGCGCTACGCTCAACGCGAAACCCACTTCAGCGGCGAAAACCTAGCCGGAGCCTATCTAAGCCATGCAGATCTGATTGGCATCGACCTCAGCCGCGCTGATTTGCGCCACGCCAATCTTGCCCTTGCCTATCTCAATCGGGCAAACCTCAGCAAGGCCACGCTCGATCACGCAACTCTCAGTGGCATCAACCTCAGTCAAGCCACGCTCACCGGGGCCAGCCTCAATGATGCTGACCTGCACGGCGCAATCCTGACCGGGGCCGACCTCCGCAGCGCAGCCCTGACCTTAGCAGATTTGCTCGATGCCAACCTTAGCGATGCAGATTTGCGGAATACCGACCTGAGTGGCGCAAATCTAACGGGCGCTTGCCTGCGTGGGGCTAACCTGCGCGAAGAAAACCGTCGCTACACCGCCAACCTCCGCGGCGCAACACTCCGCAAAGCCGACCTACGCGGCGCAAACCTGACGGGTGCAGACCTGGCACGGGTAGACCTGCGCGAAGCCGACCTCAGCGAAGCCACCCTCCGCAGCGCCACCCTCAGCAGGGCCGACCTCAGCGGCGCGAACCTGCGCGGAGCCTTCCTCACCGAAGCGGATCTGTCCCAGGCCTACCTGCGCTCTGCCAACCTGACCCATGCCAAGCTAGAACGTGCCATCCTCACCGAAGCCGACCTCCAGAATGCGGTCTTGCGAAGCGCCATCCTGCCCGATGCCCAAATGACCCGCGCCGAGCTACAGGATACAATTCTCGCCTTTGCCCAACTCAGCCGTGCTGACCTCAGCCGCGCCAACCTCCAGGGGGCAGACTTGCAGTATGCCCAACTCACCGATGCCTACCTGGCCAGAGCCAGCCTAGTCAATGCCAATCTCAGCAATGCAAACCTGGTGCGGGCAGAACTCAGCAGCACCGATCTGGCGGGTGCAATTCTCAAAGGCGCAACCCTGCCGGATGGATCAGACGGTTCGTAATCCAGGCTTTCCCAGACGTGACTCCTGGAGCATTACACGTTCAGGAATCCGTACAAGACTGCAAGAGTGGCAACCCAAAATCCCCAATCCCCAATCCAAAATCCACTCTAGAACCTTCGTCCCAAAAGCCGCTGTCGCACGCCGTCCGCAATTTTCTGCCCCAGATACTCTGGAATCAGGTTCTCATTGGGCCCCAGCAGATACAGGATGAGCCGCGTCCGTCCGCGCCACACCAGCAGGTTTGCGTTAACCACCAGCAAGTCTTCCTGCCAGATCGCGTACATCACCTTATAGAACAGCCCCGGCTGGTTGTCTGCCTCAATCAGCAGCGCAGGCAGGTGAAACACTGGGTCCACATAAAACTCGGTTTCCACCTGTTCCAGACCAGCATCCAGGTTAAACTCGACCGCCAGCATCTCTTCTACTTCAAAGCGGCCGCCCAGCGCCTCTCGAATGGCACGACAAACATTCTCTGCCGTCTTTTCGCTCAGCGCCTTGCCGCTCCGCGCCACCACCAGCTTGATAAACACCAGCATCGGCGGATAGATCTGACCGTAGAGACTCAGACCGTGAATCGTCAGCCCGTAGGCTGCCAGCACACCGAAAATGTCACTGAGCAAAAACGACTGGTTGCGGTAGGCAAAGTGCAAGGCGCTCTTATTGCCCTCTGGCTTGATTTCAATAACCGCCTGGCGACTTTTGTAGAGCTGATAGGCCAGGCGCAGGTTTTGAAGCTGAATCTCGCTGCTGACAAATTGCTCATAAAACTGTGGAAACGCCCGGTTAAAGCGTTTCAAAAGTTCCAGCGTCGTTGGTTTTAAGCCCGGAGCCATATTTGGGGAAAGCCCTTGTGTGCCCACATGATGGATTTTGAGTCGATTCCTGAGGCTCGGCAGAACTGCTGACGGGGCATTCAGCTGTCTGAGGGTCAGGATGATCGCAATTTCGCCAGTAGGCGACGCAGTAATGCGCTTCTATCTTAGAAAACCCTAACTGTAGGTCAATCTCTCACAAATTGCACCCCTACATTCGGTGAATTTGCGACCGGGGACATCGAAATTTGTGGTCGAAACGTGGGGTCGAAACGTGGGGTCGAAACGTGGGGTCGAAATTTGTGGTCGAAATTTGTGGTCGAAACGTGGGGTTGAAATTTGTGGTTGAAATGCAGCAGCCTTTTTGGGAACAAGAGAGGAACGCTATACTATGCTAATACTGCTGTCCCAATCTTTGTCTAGGCTACGCACTCGCATGGGCTTCTGGAAAAGCTTATTCACTGCTTCTGATGCTGCCGCTGCGTCCAGACCGGCCCAACCTGAGGGACAGGTGGCACCTGTAATGACGACCACCAGCGGGTCTCGGATTTTTTTTAGCACCGATCGTGAGATTGACCTCTACGAGCTAGAGGAGTTGTGCGATGCGGTGGGCTGGTCGCGGCGACCGCTCCGCAAGGTCAAAAAGGCGATTCAGCACAGCTTTTTGGTGGTGTCGATGTGGGAGCAGCGAGGCGCTCAGCGAAGGCTGATTGGCTTTTCTCGCGCTACGTCCGACCATGCCTTTAATGCCACGATCTGGGATGTGGTGGTGCATCCTGATTTTCAGGGTAAGGGGCTGGGTAAGGCGCTGATGAAGCAGGTGATCAAGAAGCTCCGCAGCGAAGACATTAGCAATATCACCCTGTTCGCTGATCCGCATGTCGTGGAGTTTTATCGGCATCTGGGCTTTATGTCTGATCCGGAGGGGATTAAGGGAATGTTCTGGTATCCCGATTAAGTCTCGATAAGTCTTGAGAGGAGATACGGGAAGATTAGCGCTGTTGGCGCTGTAGGAAGGGCTTTGAATGGCTTTAAGAAGCGGGCGCAACTCTAGCGGCGGGTTGGGCCAAGCTGACGCGCCTGCTCTACCCAGAGCGATACGTCGCCCAGTGGCGGGCAGAGATCTTGGCGCTGCATTGTGGCAATTTGCAATCGCATGAGCTGGCGGTGAAGCTTGGGGAGCGGGGTGTCTGCTAGCTGCTGAACGGAAATGATTCCCGTGTGGAGCAGCAGCCCGCAGTAGGTACAGCCAACAGCGGGAATGCGGGCCAGGTCGCATAGGGCGGCCCATTTGTTGACGTATTTGGGATGAAGCTGGAGGTGCGCTGCCAAGTTGTGCCGCTGGGCGGGGGTTTGGGTGCGCTGCCAGAACTCTAGGGTGGTTTTGAAGCCTGCCCGATGGAGCAAGTCCAGGTTTTCGGCGCTGAGGCCGGGGAGTTGGGCGATCGCCCAGTTGCAGGAGCGAATGGGCTGGGGCAGGGTTTCGCGAGATTTGGGCGGCATTTTAAGCGTTCTGGGGCGGTGGGATGGCTTGAGGCTGGGGCAGGCGACGAGCGGCAACACGATGGCTGGCAACACGATGGTTAGGCTGCTCCAGTTAGGCTGCTCCAAATCCATCATGGCATGGACGCAAGGCATAGACAGCCAGGGGAATTCCTTCGGCAGTCTGGATTGTTGCAAAATTCCTAAGAATTGTTAGGAATTGGCTACAAATGGCGGTTTTCTGGAGCATCTGGGGGCACTCTAGGCGGGTTAAACTGTATCTAATAATACTTTTTGTCGCCATAAGGCTTGCTTTTCTCGCGTGTCTCTTGTCTGGCGGCTGACTGGATTAGCTAACTGCTGGACTGGTTCACGGTTGGCGCTTGTACCGTTTGCTTTTGACTGATTTGCTCTTGGCTTAAACAATCACACTCTATGAAACCGACCCATCGAAGCAGCATTCCTCCCAATGAGATTGGCGGGGCGATCGCCCCTCAGTCTTCCCCACCTCCGTCGTCTGCCGCAGGGATTGCTGCTGAGTCGGAGGAGCTATCGGACAGCCTGTACATTCCGCAGCCGCAGAAGCCTGAATCAGCCCGCCGCGTCCGCAGTCTGAAACGCCAGCAGCAGGCCCGGGCGATCGCCGAAGGTCGCTTGACGCAAATTGGCGAAGAACTGCTGGGACTGGCGGATGATCTGCGATCGCTCAATCCAGACCTGTCGGACTCGCTCGACGATGCCTGGAGCAACGTGGAACAGGCGCTGGAGATGCTGCTGGACGAGGCGGCGTGGTAGGAGAGGGGAACGCGGCGGCAGGCTGGCATGAGTGGGAGGCTGGAAGGATTAGGAGCGCTGGCTTCCGCGCCCCATCACGCTCGCCTGCCCTTGCGGCTGCAATACCCAACCAGTGCGGCAAATAGCCCCATGCCAGCGACATACTTGAGCAGGTCGGGCACAGCGGGGTTGGGAGAAAAGAAGCCTTCGTTAATGCCCGCGATGACCAGCAGCGGAACCACGCCGTACATCAACTGGGCGGCCTGGGTGCCGTAGCGCTTGAGCGCATCGACGCGGCGCAGCGGCCCCGGAAAGAGGAGGGCACGAGCCAGCAGCAGCCCTGCGCCCCCTGCCAGAAAAATGGCGGGCAGTTCTAGCGCTCCGTGGGGAAAGACAAAGGCCCAAAAGGGGAAGGCGAGATTGTTTTGCCCCACCAGCGCGGCGATCGCCCCGATATTGATCCCATTCAGCAGCAGAATGTAGACCGTCGCCAATCCTGCCGTGATGCCGCCCGCCGCCGCTGCAAAGGAGACCTTCAGATTGTTCACCATGATGTTGCTGGCGGCGTAAGGTTCCACGCCGACGATCGACCCCATCCAAAGCTCCTGGCGATCGCGCACCTGGCGAATAATGGAGCTGGGCACCATCAGTTCGATAAAGCTCGGATCGCGCCAGGAATACCACCAGGCGACCAGGCCCGCCAGCACAAACAAGGCCGTTGCCAGCGCGATGTACCCCACGCACTGCTGCACCACCGCCGGAAACCCCGATTGGTAAAACTGGCGCACCGCCTCCCACTCCTGCCGCCGCAGCCCTTGATAAACCTGGGCATAGCCGCGTGTGGTCAGCGATTGTAGCTCTTGGGTCAGGCGCGGGCTGATCTGCTGGGCGCGGGCCAGATCGCCCGACACGGCTCGATAAAGGCTGGCAAGCTGATGAATTTCCGCCGCCGTCAGCGACTTTAGCCCGCGCCGTTCCGCCTGTTGCAGCAGACGGTCGAGGTCGTTCCAGCTTGATTCTCGGCGGGCAGTCCAGCGGCAAATGTCCATGTTGGGGTCAGCGAGGGGAGGGAGCCGGAGCGGGCAAAACGTCTGTTGGAGGACGCAGATCAGATTTCAGGAGATTGCAAAAGGGTGAAACTCTGCCGATGCGTAGACTACGATAGCATCAGTCCTTTGCGCTCTGGTGGGCTGCTTGCCAGCCTCGTTCGATTTTTATGACCCTCAGCCCTAGCTCCGGCCCAAACTCTCCTGACCTGACTCAGCCACTCACTGTCGGCAATGCGGTAAACGTTGGCTTTCGGCTGTATGGAGCCAAGCTCAAGCCCTATTTGTGGCTGGCCACCCGATCTACGCTATGGGTTTTGCTGCCCATTATGTTGGCGATCGCCCTGGGTCTGTTTTATGCCACGACGCAGCGCTACTTCACCACGCTAGGGCTGGTGATTCCGGCGTGGGTGGTGCTGATGGTGTTTTGCTCAGCCCGATCCTACTCGCTATCGGCGGCGATCGCCCGTCTGGGCTTTGGCGATCTGACCCAACAGCCAGAGAGCATCGAAGCGGCCTGTCGCTATACCCGCGCCCGCCAGTGGCAGTTTTTGTGGGTCTATGTGCTGCTGTTTTTGCTGGGAGCCTCAGTATCGCTACTGTTTTACATCGTGGCAGCCGTAGTGGTCGTCGTTATGCTTGTGTTTGTCGGCGGCACAGACTTTTTGCTAAATCCCCAGTCGGCAGCGCTAGTGAACCCAGGCCTGATCCTCCTAGCGTTTCTGGTCTTTTTGGGAATCGTCGGACTGCTGATTTGGATGCTGACCTGGTTTAGCATCCGATTCTCGGTGCCCGATCTGCCGCTGGCAGTGGAGCCAGGACTGAAGGCAACCCAGTCGCTAGGGCGCAGTTGGGAATTGACCCATAAAAACGTCGGGCGAATTTTCCTGATTTTGCTGGTGACATGGATCGCCACAATCCCGCTGCAATTTGTGATTCAGATTCTGCTAGGCATTGCCCAAGAGGCGATCGTCCGCATCTATCCCGAAAATTCTCCCCTCTATGGCCTGCTCACGTTTGGCAGCAGCTTCCTGATTAGCCTACTGCTGGGCATTTTTACCCTACCGCTCTGGCAGTCGATCAAAGCCACCATTTACTACGATTTGCGCCGTCGCCGAGAGGGTCTGGGGCTGCAACTGAGCAATCCTGAACTCGACGATGGGGACTTTGGCTCTGCCGATATTCGGGATTCTGCTCCCCCTCGATGAGGCTCTATGCGCTTTTTTAACCGGATCAATCTGCATACGCCCGAAAGCGTGGAGCTAGAGTTTTCTCTGGCGGGCATCGGCAATCGGGCGCTGGCGCTGCTGATTGATTATCACGTTGTGGCGCTGTCGCTGTTGGGTTTCTCAATCCTCTGGATTTTTTTGTCAACTCAGTTGATGAGCTATTTGCTCCAGCGGGAGGGCGACTTTAGCGCGGTGCCGCCTTGGCTGCTGGCGGTGTTTATCCTGGGTACGTTTGCCATCTATGCGGGCTATTTCATCGGCTTTGAGGTCTATCGCCAGGGACAAACGCCGGGCAAGCGCTTCGCCAAAATTCGCGTCATCCGCGACGACGGCCGCCCCATTGGATTGACGCAAGCGGCGCTGCGATCGCTCTTGCGCCCCATCGACGACTTTTTCTTCATCGGGGCGCTGTTCATCCTGTTTGGCAAACGAGAAAAGCGTATCGGAGATTGGGTCGCTGGAACCATCGTGGTGCAGGAAACGGGTCGTCGCGCTAAGCCCAGCCTGGCCCTTTCCGACCGCACTCAGCAGCTTGTTGCCCATTTACCCACGCTGGCCAACCTGCGGAACCTACACCCCGACGACCTCGCAGTCATTCGTGAATACCTCGACCGCCGCAAGGACCTGACCCGCAAAGCCCGCCATGACCTCAGCCTGACGCTTGCCTGCCAAGTGCGATCGCGCATTCAGCTAGAAGCCATCCCCGACGGGTTGACCTCGGATGAGTTTCTGGAAGCGGTGTACTTGGCGGTCGTTCAGGCATAGACCCTACGCCTCGATCACCACGCGCAAATTCCCGCGTTTTTTCACGACGCAGCATCCCGTTGCATTGCCGACGCGCTCAAACTCCAGGTCGAGTAGGGTGCTGCCCACGCGCAGGTTTTGCAGCGACAGGTGGCGGATCGAGTCGGGCAGCACCGGGTCGAGAATTCGCAGGTGGTTGGCGGGGGCATTGGGCACGGGGTTGATCATCAGTTGCATCAGATGAAACACCGTGCCCGTGGCCCAGGCCTGAGGTGAACAGGCGACGGGATATTGCACCGGGGCTGTGCCGGGGGTGCGCTCGTAGCCACAGAACAGTTCCGGCGGGCGACAGTAGGGCTGTTGCAGCGTCATGTCTAGCAGTCCTTGGGCAATTTCTAGTGCGGCATCGGTAAATCCGAGCGATCGCAGTCCCAGGGCAATCAGTCCGTTGTCGTGGGGCCAGACCGAGCCAACATGATAGCCCATTGGGTTGTAGGCGGGCGACAGGCTGCTCAGGGTGCGGATGCCCCAGCCGTTAAACAGGTCGGGCGCTTGCAGCCGTTCCGCCACGCTACGGGCTTTTTCTAGGTCAAAGATCCCCAGCCCCAGGCAGTGACCAGGATTAGACGTAATGCTGTCCACGGGCTTGCCATCCCCATCCAGCGCCAGCGCACAAAAATCCAGGTCGTCTACCCAAAAGTCACGGTTGAACCGGGTTTTGAGATCCTGCGCTTCGGCCTGCCAGCGATCCGCCAGGTCAAACCGTTTGTAGAGCCGAGCAATGTCGCTGAGGCGGAGCTTTGCGGCATAAACATAGGCCTGCACTTCGCACAGGGCGATCGCCCCCTGCGCCATTTGACCATGCCGATCGACGATGCAGGTGTCGGAATCTTTCCAGCCTTGGTTGGGTAGGCCTTTGCGCGATCGCCGATTGTAGCTGAGATAGCCCGTTTCGCGACAGGACTGGTCAATCCACTCCATTGCGGCCAGGGCATTAGGCCAGAGACGATCCAGCGTGTCGCGGTCGTGCGTCCAGGCATAATAGTCGGCATAGAGCAGCAGCCATAGCGGGGTTGCGTCTACTGTGCCGTAGTAGGGTGTGTGGGGAATCTCCTGGCAACGGGCCAGTTCCCCAAAGCGCAGCTCGTGGAGAATTTTGCCGGGGGCTTCGTCGCGCCAGCCATCGTCGGCTTTGCCCTGATAATGCGCCAAGACGGTCAGGGTTTCGCGGGCGATCGCCGGGTCAAGGATCAGCGTTTGCATCGCCGCAATGATGGAATCACGCCCAAACAGCGTAGAAAACCAGGGCACACCCGCCGACAGCGCCTTGCCCTGCTCGAAGGTCTGCCGCAGCAGGTAGATGTCTTGCTCCGCCCGTTCTAAAATCTGGTTGATGTCTTTGTTGTCGGTGCGGATGCGCGTTGTGGCGGCGTGCCATTCGGTTTCCTCCAGTTGCTCGGCGGCCTTTGCCTGCATCAGCGTCGTCGGCGGGCTGACCGTAGACACCAAGCGCCCATTCATCCGCATTTCTAGCCGATAGCCCACTTTCACGGTCTGGTGAGAGGCTAGGTCTACATACCAGAGGGCGGTGTAGCCCTTAAGGAAACTGGGGCGCTGGTGCAAAAACTGGATGTGCGATTCCGTCAACACGCCGTCGCGCCCCTGATAGGCTAGCGTTAGTTCCGTCGGGTCAGGGACGGAGCTATGGGTAAAGCGGGGCTGGCCGTTGCTGTCGGCATCGCCAAACCCGGTCGGCGGCATCACCCGGCGCAGCAGTTGCCCGCGATCGCCCCGCTGAAAGCCGCGAATTTCAAACAAATCCAGAAAATCGGCATCAAAGCTGAGGCTCATTTCAAAGCGCACAGGCTTCGTGCTGTAGTTAGTCAGCGTCAATTCTTCAAACAGACCGCCATTCAGCACGATTTCACGCTCAATGCCGAGAGTGTCGGCGGGCAGGTTGTCGTCGATCAGCGGGTTGGTACAGAGGGCAGAAAAGGCGAATCCCTTGGTGGCATTGCTGCTCAGCAATACGGGCGATCGCCCCTCGATTTGCAGTTCCAGACGGCTGAGAAACCGTGTATCTCGGCAAAATAGGCCCAGGCTGGCGACGGTGCTATCGTCCAGCCGTCCCGAAATGTTGCCCAGCGTATCGATAATCAGAAACAGGTCATCGTCTTTGAGTGTGAGTGTCGGCTGGGGGCGATCGCTCGTCACACAGGCCCACTCCGCCACAGGTGCTTGATTCGCGGGCACAAAGGTACGTCCATCAAGTTCAATCAGGTCGGGCATAGTCTCTGGAGAAATCAGGGTTTAAGAGCGATGGATCAAGGTTAGGAAACAGGTCTGAAAGACAAAACCTTCGGGGTTAGATTTCCCTAAATCCCCCTGAATTCGGAGGAAGTAAGGTCATCTCAGGCATAGTCGTCACAGGGGGCATCCCAGTTATGCAAACTCGCCCTCATCCCCCAACCCCTTCTCCCGTTTTGGGAGAAGGAGGTCTGGCTTAGTGGTGCAGAAAACTTTTTTGAGTCTCACGATGAACCTTTAGTTTGGACTAACTGGCATCACAATAATGCTCAACAGGATGCCATAAAGAATCTGCTCAACCGTTCATAACAGTTGAACTTAAGGAATTGGATACAATCCTGCTCGCAGTTAAGCTGCTGTTGCAACCGGACTGTTCAGGGATTGTTCGGATGTCTTGCGTTTCGAGGCTCGTTTTTTGACCATCGGATAGCAGGGACGAGGAGTTGGCTTGTGCCCCTTGCCTCGTCCTGGCGATTTACCACGAGGTTTAGGCGCAGGAGCAGGGGTGCCAATCGCTGCCAAAATGCCTGCAAACGCTTGTGCGACCCGACCCGGAGTCAACGTTTCTTGCGGTGCCTGCCAGGGCAAGGGGTGGTCAGTACAGTCCTTTCGCGCTAACCACAACTGCCAACTGAGCAACGGCATCAGGCTGCTCCACTGTTCGGTTGCCGATACAGAACTGAACTGGGGATGTGTCCAATATAGCCTCTGCTTGGCAAAGCGATACCAGTGTTCAATGGCAAAGCGACGGAGGTAGTGCAACCACAGGGTTTCTAACGGAGGCATCTGCTCACCCAGCCAAACTAACCACAAAGGAGCCAAGCGTCGCGTGCTGCTCTGTGTCTCCAGCACCTCCACGCGCAACACTTCCATTGCCCGTTTGGGGGATTTGCGGAAATGGTATGCACTCCAACGACTGACCCGCACTCGTCCCCAGTTGGGATCATCGACTTCAACGGTTTCGACCGGGACACTCCAAGTGTCAGGGTCATTGAGTTTCATCTTATGTCCATGCTTGGCAGGTGCGCCTCGCCCTCGATACGCTGGGGGCGCGCCATAGACACATCGATTGGATGTAACCCGCAGCAGCAAGTCTGCCTCAATCCCTGCCGTTTGGTTGACAAAACTGGCATTGCCGTACCCTCGGTCGTAGATCGCCAACGGACGCACCGCTAACTGCCGAGTCACTTGTTTGAGTTGGAATGCCGCTTTACTGGCGGGTGTTTCAAAGCTGGTGATGCGCTCATGCCGCAATGGTAATGCCCAACTGCCCCTGTCTTCAGCAATCCAGGCTAAGGTACTGTAGTTTTGTCCGGCTATCGGGGCATGTCCTGTTCTGCCTGATAAGGTGCGGTCTTTCAAACGCCTGGCAGCAGGACGGTTCCACCGACTCGCATCACCTGCCAACAACGGTTGCTGCTGAGTCGGTATCTGCTGCACCAACAGCTTCAGCACCTTTGAGCGGGGTAGGCGGCTATCGCGCAACGCTTCATAGGTGCTCGACCACTGGCGACGAAAGACAGGACTCTGCGATAGCCTCACAAACGACACGATGCACGCACTCACTAACACGGCATCCATCAGATCAAACAGGGCATCTCTGGCGTTTCCCAAGCTGGCATACAACGTTTGGCGAAATTGCTGAAGTTCGTTGAAAATCATGGGGTCAATGTTGGTTGTACTTCATTGACCTTACGGCAGTCGGTGCTTCTCATTGACTGCCTTCCTCTTCACCATTAGTCCAAACTAAAGATGAACAGTCTGAACGATCAAAATGGTGGCTGAAACCCACTGCCCTTGTTCGATTTTTCGAGAAATCCCAAGACCGCCATTTTTCGAGAATCCTTGATTTATGAGGATTTATAAGGGCTCCAGGAGTTTTCTGCACCACTAAGGGAGGTCTGGATTCAAAGTCCCTCTCTCAGAGCGGGAGAGGGATTTAGGGTGAGGGTGACACAAGTGGGATGCACTTGTCGTCACACGCTTTCCAGTAGTCGCTTTTAGTCGTAGCCAGTAGCGATTCAATGCACTTGCAAATACTCTGAGAAAATCCATCTCAAATCCGATTTAAATCGCTTTTAACCCAGATTGGAACTAGGCAAAAGCATTGCGTGATGATGGCAGATGTTACGAATTTGAGAGCATGTTTTGCTCTCAAGTCCATCACCATTTGTGATCACAAATGGTGATCGGCGAATGGGCAAGCTTAACAAATAAGTAAGGTCTGACCGAAACGGTTCAAACTCAGCAGTTCAATCTGAAAAGTTTCACCCGATGCTGCGCTAGATCTAGTACGAAGATGCTTCGGCAGGCCCTACTGAAGGGACACTTGCCAAACCTTCACCGTTCAGACCCTACCAAGCCAGACCATACTAAGTCAGACACTAAGTAGATAGACTAGATTAAAAACAGATCCTGAACCCTAGCGCCGCCCGCTGCGCGGGCGGCGCAGGGTTTTTGGGTTTTATGTTTATTAATGTCCACCTACTTACCAAGTAGCAATAGGCACTCATTTTAGTGTGACATGACTTTTTTAAAGTTAAGCTAAATCCTCAATAAAAGATTTTGAAGCGATGAGTTGTAGCAATATTTCAACTTAATTTAATAGCAGTTTCAAAGACTTTTCAATTACGTCTGTTTGACAAGTTTGAGTCCTGTGAATGCTGCTCAGATTTTATAAAAAATTCAGATTCAGGACTTACGCACTTGCGATATGCTCTTTGGGTTTTGGACGATTTCTGGAGGGCGCAGCCTGCGAGAGATCGTCCAACTGCGTAAGTCCTAAGATTATAAAAAACGCAGTAGCACGGCTCATATCAAATCTCCAAAGATCTGCTCCATATAAGAAGGAGCTAGGGAGCATGTCATCTTTGGAAGGAGGTATTTATACGCATAGGCTGTAATGCTCTATCTACGGGCTTTCAGCTACCCTGTTGCGCTATCACTCAAGTTCTGCCTCTGCAAAAGTGACATGCACCCAGGAGCTAGAGCTAGCCGCCATGAGCGGAGTCCTCAAAATCGATATCGCTGAAACAGCAGAAGAACCAAAATGTGGTCTATCTACTTACTTATTTCAGAGCAAAGAAGTTAAAAACAAGAGCGGCATGGAAACGCTTGACTGTCCCATGCCACTCATGATCGCGCTTTGAAAGCAGGCTAAAAACTGGCTGAAAACAGGCGAATAGAATGCGAACCCTCGCTATTCCTTGGTCACCACCACTTTGACAACGCCTTCGTTGTCCTCCAGGTGGGTATCCACAAAGAAGGCATCTAGCTTGGCCGGTTCCAGCACTTCCAGGTGCAGCACGTCGTCGTAGCCGTTCAGCGTAGACCAAGTTGCACCGACAGGAACGCCCGTCTTCTGGTTAATCACCTTGCCGTTGTAAATCCACAGGATGACCCACGGTTCGCCGGGATGGCCGACTTCGGCTTTGTAGTCAAAGGCTCCCTCTGCGATGCGGATAGCATATTTGCCGGGGGCCAGGTCGGTCTTGACCGCGATGTCGTTCTGAATGCGGCTGATTTCAAGGTCACTCAGCAGGAAGCAGTTTGCCTTGCTGTCTACCTTCAGGTCGGTGACGGAGGTATAGGTCGGCTGGGTCAAACCGGCGATCGCCGCACCACCTGCCGCCACGCCCCCCAGCACTGCACCCGCCGCCGGAATCCCATCGGCAAACACCGAAGGAACGCGCACATGCTCCGACCGTGCAGCAGGGAGCCAAGTGCCATCGGCAGCGGTGTAGCCCACCTCGGCCAAGTAGTCGCGATCGGGCGTGGCAATGGGCACATGATAATCCTGGTCTAGCTCCGACACGTCATAGGTTTTGACATCGTGGGCGGATTGCTTGTCCAGGTCAATGTTGGTCACGTCATACAGCTTCAGCTTAAAGTCGCGACCCCCTTTCGCTTTCAGGTCTGCCTTTTGCTCGTCGGGCACTTCCCAATAGGCGTAGGCTGTTTTGGAATCGCGGGGGGTTAGCACGATGCGGCCGGTCTTGTCCTTGCCTGCCAGCCCCACCAGCGCTGCCCCAGCGGCCGCCGCACCTCCCAGCACAGCCACGCCGGGGACACGAGCCGCCTGGACGAACTCACGAGTTTCGGGCGTTTCTACCACTGGCGCAATATCAGCCGCTTCCACTGGACAAGCGGGGACGCGCACATGTTCAGAGCGCACTGCCGGAAGCCAAGTGCCGTCGGCAGTGGTGTAGCCCACCTCCACCAGATAATCGCGATCGTCCACGGCGATGGGCAGGTGGCGATCCTGGTCGGTTTCTGCCACGTCAAACATCTGGACGCTGTGCGGCTCCTGACGATTCAGGTCGATGTCTGTCACGTCCAGCAGTTTCAGCTTTAGATCTCGACCACCCCGACGCTTTAGGTCAGCCTTCTGATCGTCCGTCAGTTCCCAATAGGCGTAGGCATCTCGACAATTGTAAGGCGTTAGCACCACACGGCTGCTGGGGCGTACCGGGGGCGGCAGGGGCACGGGCGGCGCGGCCACCACGGGCGCAGGCGCGGCTTTGGGACGAGTCAGCCACCACAGCAAGCCGCCCGCGGCCGCTAGCAGCGGCAACAGCCACCAGGGAAAGCCGCCCCGTGCTGGAGCAGTTTCTGCTGGAGCAGCCGCAACGGTTTCCGTGGGAGTTGGGGTCGGTGTGGGGGAGGGAGATTCAGCAACCGGGCTGGGCGAAGGCGATGCCGCAGGGCTGGCTGCTGCAAACACTTCCTGACCCGGTGCGGTGGTGGCAAATCCAAGCAGGGCTTCGCTGCCGGGGTTCAAATCCTTGTAAACATAGGCGCGGGGCTGGGAGTAGGGATAGCGGGGGTCGTCCGGCAAGGTTTTGTGCATGGGCACGATCTTGACAGCGCTGTTGCCAATGGCCTGATCGGCGATCGTATAGCTGATGCCGTTTTCGCCCAGTTCCGCTGTTACGGCTTCGGTGGTGTCTTCTGCAACCTGCACACCGTTCGCTCCGACTGCAATCGGCCCACCTGCAAACACCTCCTTAAAAACATCGTAGCCACTTAGAGCAAAGCGGGTGTCGCTAGAGTCTGGGCGATCGACAAACTTAATTGGCAGGTTTGGGCCACCCACTTCTGACCAGTTGGTGATTTCGCCCTTAAACATCCGAGCGAATTGCTCAAAGGTGAGGTCGCCGTCAAAGGCGCTGTTGGGGCCGACAATCACGGCAATCTTTTCGCGCTCTAGCTTTTCTTCTCGGAAGCCCTTGGCCCGGTCTGCTTCGGTCAGGGGGCGACCGATGGCCGCAATGTCGATGTTGCCCGCGTCGAGTGCCTCTAGCGCTGGGATACTGCCGCTTTCGGCCAGTTCTACTCTAGACCCGCTGTATTTGCCCTCAAAGCGACCCTTAAGCCCCTCATTGGGGACGCGCATACTGCTGGAGCCATCTACCCGCACGACGGTATCTGCGGGCAGGGAGTCGGGCAGGGTGAACTGGGGCGCTTGGGCAATGACTTGGGAAATCAGCGTGGGGCGGCGATTCAGCGATGCGGCGATCGCATCTGTAGCGGCGGCTAGCGTTAGCACCGTAGCCGATAGTCGAAGGACAGAAGAGTTTAAGCGCATGATTAATCAACCGAAGTAAGTGGGGCAAATGTTGAGAAACTATAATGTTGAGAAACTATTAGGAGATGCAGGTAGGAAATCAGGAAACGTTTAGAAAACAGCCATTGAAACTGCGTGTCATCCTACGAGGGCTACGGGTCGCACTTTTCGCTACAATCCTGCTCAGCGAATCAACCCGAAATCAACGCTCAGAACACTGCTCAGTGAACTCAGCAACACTTAGAAAGCTCAGAAAACTAGTGCTTGGCGACGGTTAAAAAAAGTTCACCCGTGTTGTCTTCTAGATAGGTGTCAAAAAAGAAAGCAGACACTGTAGTCTGCCCTTTGACCTCCAGCGTCACTGCATCTTCGTAGCCGTTTAGCGAAACCCAGGTCGCGCCTACGGAAACCCCCGTGTCTCGATTAGTGAATGGGCCGCCATAGATCCACAGCAGCACCAGAGGCTCACCAGAGTGTCCACTCAGTCCGCGATAGCTAAAGGTTCCACTCTTGATTTTCAGCGTGTAAACACCTGGCTCTAAAACGGTGGAAACCGCAACTTCCTTTTGCAGCTTCTCCATTTGCTCAGGCGTGAAAAAATAGCAGTTCCGCTGACTGTGAACATCCAGTTCGGCGACGACAGTACCCACCATTGCTAACCTCTTGTACTAAAACAAAAACAGCTTGAACTCATTCAAAAATGTCAACTGGCAACTTTACCTGAAGCCATCAAAAAGTAATGAAATCGAGATGATAACTTTTCTTTTTCAAGCGTGGATTATACGGGTTTATGAACTGAGTGTAAAGTTCATAGACGCTGCGTAAGTAGGGAAAAAATCTTCTAGCTCACGCAGCGTCTCTTGCATTTGTTTCACATCCCGACAATCAAACCTAAACCCCTGCTAGCAGGAGACTAGCCGGGAAGCGACATCGAGGATTGCAGCGGGCTGGTGGCAATTTTCCAGATGGACTGGCTGTAGCCACAAATCGCGCGATCGCTCGAAAAGTAGCCCGCCCGCGCCGCCGTCAGGATGGATTTGCGTGTCCAGCCCTCGACATCGCCGTAGGCTGTTGCGACTCGCTCTTGAGCGGCTACATAGGCGGCATAATCTGCCAGCACGCCGTAGGGGTCGCCGTAGAGTAGCCGATCCAGCAGCGGGCGGAACAGGCCGCCGTCGCCATAGGAGAACGCTCCCGACGCGATCTGGTCGATGGCCTGCTTCAGTTCGGGCATCGATTCGTACAGGTGATAGCGGTTGTGGTCGCCTTCGTAGAGCGGCAGGGACTCTGCCGCCGTCCGCCCAAACAGGAAACTGTTTTCTGCGCCGACGGCATCTGCCAGTTCTAGGTTAGAGCCGTCCAGCGTGCCCAATAGCAGGCCGCCGTTGAGGGCGGCGATCAGGTTGCCCGTGGCAGAGGCTTCTGTGCCTGCCGTGGCGATGAATTCCGCCACATCGGCCGCCGGGAAAATCACCTGGCTATTTTTGATGGTGAAGTCTTTGATAAAGACCACTTTGAGGCGATCGCCCACGTACCCATCTGCGTTCACCGTTTCCGCCACCGCATTGATCAGCTTGATCATCAGCTTGGCTGTGGCATAGTCTGGCGCGGCTTTGCCCGCAAACAGCACGGTACGCGGCGTGAAGGCAGCCCCCGGATTTGCCTTAATCCGGTTGTAAAGCGTCACCACATGCAGCAGGTTGAGGTGCTGGCGCTTATGCTCGTGGATTTCATTCGCTTGTAGGTCAAACAGGCTCATCGGATCCACCGAAAGTCCCCACTGCTGCTGGATGAGTTCCACAAGCAACTGCTTTGCCATCAGCTTGGCCTGTCGCCACTGCGCCCGAAACTCCGCATCTTCGGCATAGGCCTCCAGATCCTTCAGCGTTTCCAGGTGCGTCACCCAGCCGCTGCTCAGCTTTTGGGTGATCAGGTTGGATAGGGGCGGATTGCTCAGCGCCAAGAAGCGGCGCGGCGACACGCCGTTGGTCTGGTTGCTAAATTTCTGCGGCATCAGTTCAGCAAAATCAGCGAACTTTTGCTTCAGCAACTCGGTATGCTGGGCCGACACGCCGTTGACCGCGTAGCTGCTGAGCAGCGCCAGATTCACCAGACGGAAGTGCTTTTCGCCCGCTTCATCCACCAGCGACAGGCGAATCACCTTGCCCTCGTCGCCGGGATACTGCTCGCGCACTGTGCCCAAAAATCGGCTGTTGAGGTCTAGCAGAATCTCGAAGTGGCGCGGGAACAGCTTTTGCACCGTCGGCAGCGAGTAGTGGTTGGAGTCCAACGCCTCCGGCAGCAGGCTGTGGTTGGTGTAGGCAAACGTTTTGCAGGTGATGTCCCAGGCCTGATCCCACTCCAGCCCGTGCCCGTCCATCAGCAGGCGCATCAGTTCGGGAATGGCAATGATTGGGTCAGTGTCGTTGATTTGGATCGTCACTCGTTCTGGCAGGGTGTGGATGCTGCCGCCTGCCTCTAGGTGTCGGCGAATTGCATCTTGCAGCGAGGCAGACACAAAGAAGAACTGCTGCCGCAGGCGCACTTCCCGGCCGTATTCCTCCATGTCGCTGGGATACAGCACCTTGGATAGGTTGGCATCGGTTTCTGCCTTCCACAGGCGCAGCAGGCTGGCCGCGCCAGAGCGATAGCCTGGAATCAGGGTGTCGTAGGGGATGGCGCGAATGGCTTCGTCGGGAACCCAGCGCATCCGGTAGCGGCCATCGACATCCATGTAGGCTTCGCTGCGGCCGCCAAACAGCACGTTCACCGCTGCTTCCGGGCGCTCAATTTCCCAGGGGTTGCCGTTTTTCAGCCATTCGTCCACGACTTCGACCTGCCAGCCGTCGCTGAAGTCTTGGTCGAAAATGCCGAACTCGTAGCGGATGCCGTAGCCGATCGCCGGAATGGTGGCCGTCGCCAGCGAGTCGAGGTAGCAAATCATCAGCCGACCCAGCCCGCCGCGGCCCAGACCGGGTTCTTCTTCCAGCGCGATCAGGTTCTCCAGGGTAATGCCCAGTTCGGCTAGCGAAGTCTGCGCTTCGGGCGACAGACCCATTGCGAACAGATTATTGGCTAGGTGGGGCCCGGGCAGATATTCTGCCGAAAGCTCAATCACCAAGCGATCGCCCAGGGTGGCCCAATCCGTCTCTGGCGTTCTCAGGGCAAACAGGCGATCGCGCACCACGTAGGACAGCGCCATGTACTTGTCCCAGGGTTCTGCCGTGTCCAGCGTCTTGCCGCAACGATGCATCAGCGCGTCCAAAAAGGCTTGCTTCAGCGTTCCATCGGTGGGTTCTACGAGCATTTCTGGAACGGGTTCCACAATGGGTTCCGCAGCGGGTTCCGTGACTGGTTCATTCGAGAGGGCGATCGCAGGCTTAATGGTTTCCGTGACGGGTTCTGCAACGGATTCCATCACGGGTTCCATAATCGGTTCCATCACGGGTTCGATCACTGTTTCGATGACCGTTTCCGTTACTGTGTCAATTACCTCCTCGACTGTTTCCGCCACAGGTTCCGCTACCGATTCCACGATTGGCGCAACGGCTTCTTCAACCGATTCCTTCAGCGCTTCAAAGGAGTCGGCCACGGGCGCTTCGGGAACGGGCTGCTGCGTCAGCTCAATCACCTCTTCCGTGCTGATCAGTTCTACAATTTCGGGTTCCGTCACCGCAGGCGGCTCTACGGGCGCGGGCGCGATGACCTCCGGCTCTGGCGTGACGATGGGAACGGGGGTATAGCCAGGGCGCACAAAGGTTGGGCGCAGTTCCACGACTTTATTAAATGCGGCCCGGGCATCGTCCTCGCGACCCAGCAGCACTAGGGTTTCGCCTTTGCCAATCCAGGCTTCGGTGAGGTCGGGCTGGAGGGCGATCGCCCGGTCAAAGCTTTCGATGGCAGGTTCATGGCGGCCCAGCCCGGCCAGGGCCAGCCCCCGATTCAGCCAGATCAGCGCGTCGTTGGATTCTGCCTCGACGACTTCATCCAGGTAGGGCAGCGCTTCGGCATAGCGGCCACCTTCCACCAGCTTGGAGGCCTGGATAAACAGCGCAGGCACGTCCACCACGCGAGGAGCGACCACAGGCTCCGCAGGAACGACGGGTTCCATCACGGGCTGCGGCGCAACGACGGGTTCTGCGGTGACCGTTTCCGCAACCACAGGCTCCGCCATTTCCGTAACCACAGGCTCCACCTGGGTTTCTGCTTTGGGTGCAGGTGGCGGAACCATTGACGACTGCTGTACATCCTTGGCCGCCGGGCCGCGCTTGGCCAGCCAGCCACCCAGCCAGCGGGCCGCCAGCGCCAGCAGCGCCAGAGGCAGCAGCAGCCACAGCCAGCCGGGAAGTCCACGTCGCTCTGCCACTACAGCATCATCGGCGGTCTGGGCCACGGTTTCGACCACGGGTTCCGCAACTTTCTTGACCCCGCGGCCGGTGGCAATCGCCTTGGCCTCTTCTAGCTTGGCGGCGGCGATCGCCGACTGACCCGTCTCGCCCTGAGCCAGTCCCAGAAACGAGGCGATCGCCGTGCTGCCGTCGCGATAGGCATAGCCACGGGGCACGGTGTAGGGATAAATCGTGTCTTCGGGCAGGGTTTCTTGCAGCACGCCGATTTTTACGGGGCGGGCTTTGGTCTGGTTGGTGAGCTGGCTGGCGATCGCATAGCTAATGCCATCTTTCCCCAGCAGGCGAATCACTTCGGCGGTGTCGTCTTTGTCTAGGCGCACCACGTTGTCGCCCAGCGCCACCTCGGTATTCTGCAAAATGCCGTATTTGCCCAAGGCCAGGCGGGTGTCGCTGTCCAGCGGGCGATCGATGAAGCGGATCGGCCCCGGTTCGCCGCCAACCTCTGACCAGTCGGTGATTTCGCCCCGGAAGATTTGGGCAAACTGCTCAACGGTCAGCACGCCGTCAAAGGGATTGTTTTTGCCAACGATAATGGCAATTTTTTCCAGGCTGATGGGAATTTCCTTCAGGCCCTTGAGCTTTTCGGTGCGGGTGAGGGGACGGGCGATCGCCGCTAGGTCAATGTCGCCCTCCAGCAGTTTCTCAATTGCTGCCTCGGTGCCGCTTGCGTCGATGGTGACTTCGCTGCCTGCGACTTCCTGCTCGTAATATTTCTTGAGTGCCCGGTTGATAGGCAGCATCGTGGGCGAACCGTCGATCCGCACATTCAGATCCTCTGCCAAAACGTCCGCCACCGTGTTGGGGGCCGCCGGACTCAGCGCAACTTCAGCGAACAGTGGGACAGGCTGGAACGGAGCAGTTTGGGCGATTCGCGGAGCGATCTCTGCGGAAATCGCCGCCGGGCCAAACAGCAGAACTGATGCCGCTGTGGAGCAGAGCGCAAGGCAAAACGTTGGGAAAAATCGCTGGGGTCGCATCATCGAAGGTCACCGATAGGATTGGCACTACGGACAAACACTAAGCTGCCTTTCTAAATACAGAAAATAGACGCTCTGAAAAGCAGGCTCCTTAGGCTCCTTAAAAGCGAGTTATTAAAGCAGACACAATATGCAACTTGCAACTTTCCGCCTTCCCTCATTCCCCAACCCTTCCCCGACAGGGTGTCACTGGGTACACCCATCTCGATTGTTTGCATCAGGCTTTGAAAGATCCCCCTTAAATCCCCCTTACTAAGGGGGACTTCCGATCCAGTTCCCCTCATATTTAAGGGGGGTTAGAAGGGATCATTTCCCCTCTTGCTAAGGGGGGCTAGGGGGGATCATCTCTCCGTTTAAGGGGGGCTAGAGGGGATCATTTCCCCCTTGCTTAAGGGGGGCTAGGGGGGATCAGTTCCCCCCTTGCTAAGGGGGGCTAGGGGGGATCAAAGCATCGCCGCTCAAGCCTAGAAGACTGGTGTGTACACAACAGCCTACATGGCGAGTAGGAGAGCCAGAGTGGCTTGAATCCCTCTCCTGCTCTGGGCTTAGAGCCTTCGGCATACCAGAGACGGGTGAGAGGGATCGGCAAAGTTGCACACCTCGCTAAAGCAGTTAAAGCAGTCGTTTAAGCAATAACCTGTGAACAGGCAAGCCCTTTGCGCTTGGACACCAGCCCGGTGCCAAGCTGCTAAAGATACTCTCAGAAAGTATCGGAAACGGTAAGTTCTGCTGGATACACCCCAACCGGGGGCGGTGAAGGTGGGGTGTGAAAAGGATATGACCACAAAAAAGACCGCCTAGGGGCGGCCGCTGCTGGAATAAACCTCTTGTGTGAATCGTTGAGCAGCACCGCCGCTCAACGATTCACGCTCTCAGAAAAGCATTTATGCAAGAGGTCTAATGTAGATGAAAAATGCTTGTTTAGGGGAGACGGCAAGCCTCCAAGGGGTTTAGTTCGATTACCGAACGCCTCCTCCAGGAAAAGCCCCAGAAGGAATAGGGCTGACCTCCGCTTGAACCACGACGATCAGGTCGCGCAACATCTGCGCCATCTCCTGGTTGCCCTGCCGTTCGTAGGCGGCGGCGGCTCGCTCATAGGCAGAAACGATGCTGCGAGCTTCTTCTGGCTTCAGCCGTCTGGCATCGTCATAGAGCAGATTGCCAAGTTCCACGTAGGCTTCGGGGCTTTGCGGGTCGGCACGAATGGCTTCATTGAAGGCGGCGATCGCCCCAGCATAGTCGCCCTCCTGGTTCAACTGAACGCCGCGCGAAAAGGCCAAGTCATAGGCTGTCGCAATCCGCACGTTCACGGTGTAGGTTCCTGCCTGACCGTAGGGCGACTGTGCGAGGATTTTGTACGCGCCGCTGGTCGGTAGCGTCGTGACGATCATTGGGCCACTCGTGCGGCCGTAGTATTCATTTCTGGCGACTTCATCGCCGTTGGGCGCAATCAGCACCACCGCACCCGAAAAGCCGTCCGTGCGGAGGGCGATCGCCACGGTCTGCCCTGCTGTCCCCGCGAAGGTGTGCGTCCCCACCAGAGGTTGCAGGTTTCCTTCCTGGTAGAGAATCCAGCCGTTGGCCAGGGCCCGCTGAAGGGGTAGCCCCAGCGATACGCAACTTAGCCCGGTGGAGAGTGCCAGCAGCAGCCCCAGCCGCTTATATTGAAACCGTTGACTTTTCATAGAAACGTCCTTATCGCTAACCTGGGAATAATCTGGGAATAACCGAGAGAGAATGCGAATGAATTGCGAATAGACAGGATACAGTCTCGAAATCTTTGATCAGAAGAAGAGCAAGGTGATCCTGACCAAAATCGTGACTCAAACGTGCTTACGCTAACGCGACCTAACGCGGCCTTAGCCAGTCGTGATTGGTTTAGCCAGTGGTGATTTATTTAGCCAGTAGTAATTTATATAGTCTTGATTCGCGGGAGAGTGGACACTCAGAGTGGTTTCAACAGCGCCCATGATAGTGACAGGATTCACATTCAGGTCTGAAATTTCCTTACAATTCTGGAAATTTTTTGTAAGGAACTCGGTATTTTCCCCCAGTTGACCCAGCCATGAAGCTAGCTTGAAGTCGAGTTAAAGTCTTCAAGTCAGCCTTACCAAGTTAACGTCACCAAGTTAACGTCACCAATCAACGTCACTGAGGGGTTCCTGATGTCGCCTTCCGATCACTCCCTGCTTATAGTGCCCCCTTCTCCCTGCGATTCCGCTATGCTGCCTGTATTGCCCAAGAAAACTGCGTCCATGTACACCCGCGACCGAGTGCGCCTGGATGCGGATGTCTACTATCCCGATGCAGAGGGGCCGTTTCCGGTGCTGCTGATGCGGCAGCCCTACGGACGGGCGATCGCCTCTACGGTGGTCTATGCTCATCCCGCCTGGTATGCTGCCCACGGCTACATCGTGGTCATTCAGGACGTGCGCGGGCGCGGGACATCGGAGGGCGAGTTCCACCTATTTGCCCACGAAATCGAGGACGGAGCCGACACGGTGGAATGGGCCTCCCAGCTTCCCGGCAGCGATGGGCAGGTGGGGATGTACGGCTTTTCTTACCAGGGCATGACCCAGCTCTACGCGGCGATCGCCCAGCCCTCTGCCCTCCGCACCATCTGTCCCAGCATGGTCGCCTTTGACCTCTATGCCGATTGGGCCTACGAAGGCGGAGCCTTTTGCTATCAGAACAATCTCAGTTGGGCGCTGCAACTGGCCAGCGAAACCGCCCGCCGCCAAGGTGACCCAGAAGCCTACGAAGCGCTGTATGCCGTGGCCCATGCGCCGTTTAAGGTCGATCCGGTCTGTCCCCGCTCGGAACTGCTGGAACGCCTCGCGCCCGACTCCTTTTATCACGACTGGCTGAGCAACCCCGACCCCACGGCAGACTATTGGCGACGGCTTTCCCCCAAGACCTATTGGGGCGAGGTCGATTTGCCCATGCTGCATATTGGCGGCTGGTTTGACACACACCTGCGGGGCACGCTGCGGCTCTATCGCTCGATGGCGGCCCGCAGCAGCTATCTCCAGCACCTCTGGGTGGGGCCCTGGGCGCACTTGCCTTGGGGGCGGCGCGTGGGCAGCGTAGACTACGGCCCGGCGGCCAGTTCGCCCATCGACCAGGTGCAGATCCGCTGGTTTGACCAGTTTTTGAAGGGCATCGACTCCGAGCTAATGCACGAGTCGCCGGTGCATTTGTTTGATTTGGGAACTCACCAGTGGCGATCGCTCGGTGCGTTTCCCAATCCGCCCAAGACCCCGCTCTGGCTAGCAGGCAACGGCCTGGCGGCCATGGGCGACGAACACGGTGCGCTAACCCCTCAGGGAGGCGCAGCAGGGACGGATACGGATCGAGGCGCAGCAATCCCCGACAGCTTTGTCCACGACCCGTGGCGGCCTGTGCCCGCGCTGGGCGGACATGCAACTGTGCCGCCGGGCCCGGTCGATCGGTCTGCGCTGGATAGCCGCACGGATGTCGTTACCTACACCAGCGAACCGCTCGCCGATGACCTGCTGATCGCTGGAGAAATTTTGGTAGATGTGTGCTGCAACGCAGACACCTTTAGCTTTGACCTGGGCGCGGCGCTGTCGGAAGTGAAACCCAACGGCACGGTGCTGCAATTCACCCAGGGCTATCTGCGAATTGGCACACACTACCCCGCCCAGCCCGCGCCGCGCTACACAATCGCCCTCCAGCCCACCTGCATCCAGCTTCCCAAGGGCAGCGCCCTGCGTCTCAGCCTCAGCGGAGCCAGTTCGCCCGCCTATCCGGTAAATGCAGGCGGCGGCACGCTCCCTGCTGATAGCCAACTGATGGAGGCACGGGTAATCACGGTGTCGGTGTATTCTGGCACGACGGACACGCCTTCGCGGGTGATGCTGCCTGTGGTCAAGTCTGTGGATTTGTAGAACCTTATATTTTCAGGACTTACGCACTTGCGATAAGCCCTCCGAATTTTAGACAATCTCCTGTAGGATGCGTCCGTGAGAAATTGTCCAACTGCATAAGTCCTAATTTGGTAAAGCGTTGTAGCAGCCGGGTTGCCTAGCTTTCTCAGGTAAGGCACAGACGTTAGGGGTTTTTACCTGAGATCCGGTTGACAAGACGCAGCGGAGCAGACGTGCATGAGCGGCCCGCCAATCCCCTCTCACTACAAACCAAACCAAAACAGGACTTACGCAATCGCAATAAGTTTTCTAGGTTTTGACGATTTTTCGCGGGCTGCGCCCGCGAAAAATCGTCCAATCGCGTAAGTCCTACAAAAAAGAGCCACAGCACACCCGTGCTGTGGCTTCGTCAAAACATGCCTAGCGACTTACAAAACGGCGATGTCACCCGACATCAATTGCGGCTCAAACCTCAGCATCCAGGGTTTCTTCTTCCGCTTCCCTCCGCTTCCGCAGCGCCGCCGCCCCCATCGCCATCAGCCCCGGCAACAGCGCTGGAGTGGGAACAGCTTCTGCGGAAATAGAATATGACCGCCGCTCCCCAGGATTAGTCCAGCGCAACTGAGCAGTTAGTAAACCTTGACCTAGGATGCTCCCTTCAGCATTCCTAAAGTTACCAAACAGCTCAACATCAACTGGACGAAAGTTTCCATTCTTACTGCCGACCAACACTGTGGCACTCGAAAGGTCAAACAATAAATCTGGAGCGATGTCTAAGAAGGCATTCACAGGGACAGAAACGCCTCCCATGAATGTCAAATCCTGGATGGTTCCGACCTTCCCTATGTAGGGCACAAAGCCCCCTGTGCCACCCGTGACTTTAATTTGTCCTGTACCAGAACTAGCTGCAAAATCCAGCTTGTCCACTACTGGGGAAAGCCCGTCGAATCCAGATCCAATAACTAGTACCCCGAAGCCGGGTTCATTGGAAATGTCAATCGTGTCTCCAGGCCTAATAGCAGCAGCCTGTGTAGAGGGAGCAGCAGATAATGCACCCGCCGCAACGACTGCGGCGAGGGCAACTGCCTTCAATCCAAAATTTCTTAAGTTCATAGTTAAAACCTACCTTTATGCACGTTTGTTGAACGTGAACCGTGTTTGCAAACTTCGGTAGGCTACCGGTCTTCTGGTAGAAGACCCGGCAAGACGTGGGATTTTACTTTATAACTCTTCAAAGGGCTGCCTTGAACCAAGGGGGCAGGAAAGCTTTGAGGAGGGCGGTAATGTCGTCCGGTAGCCTGGGTAGCGCACCCCGGACAGAGCAAGAATGGCAGGCCTATTTCCCAAACGTTTTACTGGCTGGGACAGCCTGGGTATGAACAAACCCCTGGTAGACGGTCTAAGAGATGCATCGCAAAAATGCATCACGAAGTGGAGCTTGGTAGACACGGCTAGTTGGAGTCGCGCTATTCACGCCTCCGTGTTTATCCTGACGTGATGGACTGGTAGAAGTTACTGAGCGAGTATCGATTTCATCGTATTTTTACAGAACTGACCCGGTTGCTTTATACAAGGTTTATGTAGATTTCTTTACTTATCTAAACAAATGGAAAAGATGAAGTGGCTTTACAGGAGTGACGGGTGAATCGGGATAAAAGTTCATGTTTTTTGTTGAATATCCGTAAATACCTGGAGCGGGTGGGCTAATTGGAACGCGAGTGGGGGTTGGATAAAACAGTTGGATGAAGGGCGATCGCCCTTTTAACCGGGTCATTGCAGGCCAACTGGGTAGCCATTAAACTGGGTAGGCATCAGATGGTTAAACGTTAAATTATAGAAATATCGCAGTTCATAAATCCTCGACGGCTCTTTATTGGCGCTAGACCGTTTGCCCCTCTATGGCAAAACCCCGACCTCCCCGACGCAACGGTTTTTATCGAGACGACACAGTTGGGAGCATTCTCAACAAGCTGCCGCCAGAGGCAAAGATTTGGGTAGAAAGCCTGCCCTGGCACCAGCGGCGTTACGTACTGTCGCTGTGTCACCTGATGTGTGCAGCATCGCCAGAGGTGCAGGCGGAGTTTCTGGACAACTACACGGCCGATGGGCTGGTGTCGCGCAAGCTAGAGGACAAAGAAACCGAGCAGCGGGTACGAGACTATCTCAAAGAATTTCGCATTGCCACCGAGCTGGACGCAGGCGTGCTGCGACGCTATATCCGCCAGTTTTATGTGCATTCTGCTCAGGATGCACGACGGCAGCCAGATTTATACCTGGAATCGGCGCTGCGGCTGGTGTTCAGCACGGAGGAGCGCAACAACGTATTTAGCTATGTGCTGGGCTTTGAGCTGCTGAAAATGATGTTTCGCATGAGTTGGTATCAGCATGAAAAGCTGTACCGCCTACAGCGCAACCAGGATGACTTTATTGCCACCTATATTAAGCCGATCCAATATGCTCATCGGGTCAACAGCATTGTCGTGCCCAAGGATGAAGGCGTGTTTTTTGCGCGGCGAAACTATTTTGTGCAGGAGCCAGAAATTCCCGAAAAGCGGCTGATTGAACTGGTGATGGCGACGTTTACTACGGATGTCGTTTCAAACTTTGGCTTTTCGCTGATGCGCCACCCGAATTCACTCATTTTTGACTACGACCACATTTTTGACCTGGAACAGGACGTGATTTTTGACCTGAACGCAACAGAGTAGCGATGCAAGGTGAGGTTTAGGCTGGGGACGCTGGTGTGGGAATCTCTGTCTTGGGGCGCAGGCCCCTTCTGAGAGATTCCCCGTCAAATGGGAATACTTTGGGGAAAGCGCCCTCTGGGTTTTTACCCATCTCCTGCGTCTATGTGGCATCGGCTCCGAAACTGGTTCTATAGCTTGCGTAGCTACACGGCCCTGCGTCCTGATCTGGCAATGCGGCGGCGGGTGGTGCGATCGCTCCAGCGGCGGACGAGCCTTAGCCCCCAGGAATGGTTTCACACCTACGGCAAATCGCTGGGTATCGCAGAAGCGGTCGTCAACTTTGCGGCTCATCAGTTGGAGCAATATTCGGGATTACCCTTTGGGAAACTGCTGCCGGGCGATCGCCTAGAAGCGGATTTGCACTGGACGCAGGTGTGCTGGTTTGACTGGGAACTATCCTTCTATGAAGATGTCCAGCAGACCTTCGAGGTGTTTCTAGAAGGGGATTTGGAGGAACTGCTAGAGGGAACGCTGGGCAACTTTCTAGTGTGGTTGACGAAGCAAGTTCCGTCAGAATTGCTCCAGGCAGACCCCTTACCTAAGGACTTGCCCAAGGACTCGCCACAGAACCCGCCACAGAACCCGCCAAAGAACCCGCCACAGAACCTAAAGCCCAAGCACCTAAAACTGCGATCGCCCAGCTAGCCAGTCTTGCAGCAAGGCCAACGATGGTTCGGCCCAGACCATTGCTCATTGCTCGGCTCAAGGGATGCAGGCTGGCTGCTAGCCCGTCCCCTCGCCTCTAGAAAACTTTTGCCTCCAGAAAACTTTCGCCTCCAGGAAACTTTCGCCTTCAGGAAACCTGAGGAAAGCCTGGGATTGCCATTGACGATCTTCAGTGGGCCCACCCATAAGGTCTGAAACGCTTGCAAAACAAGGGATATGGGATGCTAGACAGAGAGGATCTGCCTCAATTCTCGTTACGAGAAGTTACAGTCTGTTTCAATTTCGCCATATCCCCAAAACCCTTGCTGAATCAGGCTCCCCGCTCATGCTACGATGCCACTCGTACGCTTTACATGAAAATTTGGGAGACGACCTTTGGCTCTACGGGTTGCTGTCGTTGGTTCCGGGCCGGCAGGTTCTTCCGCTGCCGAGACCCTGGCAAAAGCAGGTATCGAAACTTATCTCATTGAACGCAAGTTAGACAACGCAAAACCCTGCGGTGGGGCGATTCCACTCTGCATGGTGGGCGAATTTGACCTGCCGCCAGAAATTATCGATCGCCGCGTCCGCAAGATGAAGATGATCTCACCCTCCAATATCGAGGTCAACATCGGCAGCACGCTCAAGGATGACGAATATATCGGCATGTGTCGCCGCGAAGTGCTGGACGGCTTTTTGCGCGATCGCGCTGCCAAACTGGGCGCAAAGCTGATCAATGGCACGGTCTATGGGTTGGATCTGCCAAAAACCAGCAGCGACCCCTACACCCTCCACTATGCCGACCACTCCAACGGCAGCGTGGAGGGCACTGCCCAAACCCTGCAAGTTGACCTGGTGATTGGTGCAGACGGCGCAAACTCTCGCGTTGCCAAAGCCATTGATGCGGGGGACTATAACTATGCGATCGCCTTCCAAGAGCGCATTCGCCTGCCCCAAGACAAAATGGCGTACTACCACGAGCTAGCTGAAATGTATGTCGGCGATGACGTGTCGCCCGACTTTTACGCCTGGGTCTTCCCGAAATACGACCACGTTGCCGTTGGCACGGGCACGATGAAGGTAAACAAGTCCCGCATCAAAGATTTGCAAGCGGGCATTCGCCAACGCGCCGCAGCCAAGCTAGAAGGCGGCGAAATCATCAAAGTCGAAGCGCACCCCATTCCCGAACATCCCCGCCCCCGTCGGGTGGTGGGCCGTGTGGCGCTGGTGGGCGATGCCGCTGGCTATGTCACCAAGTCTTCTGGCGAAGGCATCTACTTTGCCGCCAAGTCGGGTCGCATGTGCGCCGAAACGATTGTGGAACTGTCCAACAAAGGGCAACGCATCCCCACCGAAGACGACCTCAAGGTCTACATCAAGCGCTGGGACAAAGCCTACGGCGCAACGTACTTGGTGCTGGATCTGCTTCAGCGCGTGTTCTATCGCTCCGATGCGACCCGCGAGGCGTTTGTGGAAATGTGCGCCGATATCGACGTGCAAAAGCTCACCTTCGACAGCTACCTGTACAAGACAGTCGTGCCTGCCAACCCACTGACGCAGCTTAAGATTACTGCCAAAACCATCGGCAGTCTCCTGCGCGGCAACGCCCTAGCTCCTTAAAAATCCAGGCTAAAAACTCCAGGACTTACGCACCTGCGATAGACTTTCTGGATTTTGGACAATTTCTCGCAGGCACAGCCCGCGAGAAACTGTCCAGCTTCGTAAGTCCCAAACTCAAAAAGACTAGGCGAGGGAATCCCCAACCTAGTCTTTTTGTTTTTAGATCTATATCCATTGGATTTAGATCTACGATCTGTATCCAACAATGATGGCAATGAATAATGGCAATGATGGATGAACTCCACACTGCTCATGGTCAGCCGCTTCGGGATCAACCTTCTGGATCAACCTTCTGGATTAGACAGAAGCACTAAACAGGAATCGTTTCGGGAGCTGCCAGCGCCAGGATGTGATAGCAAGCGGGGGTCTCTTCTCCGAGAACCTCATTAATTCGCGTGCGAATCAGCAGGTGCAGCTTTTGAATCGAGTCATCAAAGTTGTGCTGAACATGGAGAACCGCAGTCTGCTTTTGGTATTGACTGCCGTAGTATGCCACAAAGTAGGTGTTGCGGTTTGCGGCGGGTGCATCGAGGACAAAATCGCTCATTGGCTTATCTCCTGGAGACGGGGGGATGAATAAAGCCGTCTCGGTTGAGGTCAGTTAAGTTCCTAGACAGAGTGAAGCGAATTGAAAGCTAGCTCTGGTGAATCTCATTGCTAAGTGTAGCGCTGAGGGGGAGGTTTATACCTGGTACAAGTGGGTAAAGTTTCGCAGGTCAGACAGGCTAGTTCTGATTGATGCTTCAGTCCTGTAGGGCTATGTTCCGGAGGGGTTTGGAATTTTGGGCTTTGGATTTTGGATTTAGCCTGGATTAGGCTGAAGTGGCGAAACATCAATTCTCTTAAGCGGAGCTGCGAATGAGATTGCTGGAAGCCTTGCAGACGCTTGACGAGCAACCCAAAATCGCAAATCCAAAATCGAGAACCGATAGAGCCGCCTCCCGCTCCTCATCCCTGGGGTTCCTGGTTGCGCTCTCTAAGCATTAGGGTATGCCGGGTGAAGGAGAGATCCGTCCGCATTTTCACGCGATTTCCCAGGCGTTAGGGGCGCATGGCGACTTTGATCACAGTGCGATCGCGCATATCGTAAAAAGTCTGTTGCAAGTCCTTGAGCGGCCGCTCGTCGCTGATCAGCTTTTCAAAGGGGCGATCGCCCGCCGCCAGCATCGCCAGCGCATCGCGGACATGGCGCGGCGTGCTGTGAAAGACTCCCTTCAGCGTCAGTTCGCTGTAGTGCAGTTGCTCGGTGCTGAGGGTAATCGTGGTGTCCCGTGGGCAGCCGCCAAACAGATTTACGGTTCCCCCCGGACGCACACAGGCGATCGCCTGTTCCCACACGCTGGGTACTCCCGTCGCTTCGATGACGACATCCGCGCCCCAGCCGTTTGTCAGCGACTTCACTAGCCCAGGCACATCTGCAACCTGGCGATGGTTGAACCCCTGCGATGCTCCAAACGCCTCGCCCACCTGGAGCCGCGTAGAGCTACCGCCAAAGAGGAAGATTTCGCAAGGCATGTTAGCGTGTTGGCGTGAGGGAAGAGAGAAGAACGAAGAACGAAGAAGTTCCGTTTTTCGTTCTTCGTTTTTCGTTCTTTCCGCCTCTCCCCCTCTCCCTCCAACGCCATAGCCCAGCGATAGCGCCGCCACAAACATTAGCCCAATCGCGCCGTCCCCCAAAATCACGACGCGATCGCCCGACTGGATATTCGAGCGAGACAGCCCGTGCAGCACGCAAGCCAGGGGTTCTGTCATCGCGGCGATCGCATCGGACATGCCTTCAGGAATTGGCAAGAGGTTGTGCTGCACAATGGGCGCGGGAATGGTCAGAAACTCTGCAAATGTGCCATTGTTAAACACCAGTTGGGTGCAGAGCGAGTATTCCTGCCTTTGGCAAAAGAAGCAATCCATGCAGGGCGCAGAGTTGTTCGCCACGACGCGATCGCCCACCTGCCAGCCCGTCACTCCGTCCCCCAGCGCCGCAATATGCCCTGCGCCCTCATGCCCAAAGCGAGTCGGCGGCTTTAGCATCTTGGCATGGCCACCCCGCCGCCACACCTTTAGATCCGTGCCGCAGGTCGTTGCCGCCGTCACCCGCAGCAGCACCTCTCCCGGCCCCGGCACAGGTGGCGCTTGCTGCTCCAAACGCAGGTCTTCCTGACCATAGAGGACGGCTGCCAGCATTTTCTTTATCCCTCACCCGCTCGTTGCAGCGCTGCCCAGCGAGACTGGATCTCAGTAATCGAAAAAATCGCCTGAAAGCCCAGCCCTTCTTGGTAATACAAGTCTGCTGCGCCTTGATGGCGATCGACCAAGGAAATAATATGGTTCACCGCATACCCGGCATCGCGCAGACGATCGACCGCTTTGAGCGCCGATTGTCCTGTGGTCACCACGTCTTCTAGCACCACCACCGGGCTACCCGACGGCAAAACCGGCCCTTCAATATAAGCCTGGGTGCCGTGGCCCTTCGCCTCTTTACGGACGATCAGCGCGGCGAGCGATCGCCCCTCATAGGTCCCCACCACGCTCGTCGCCGTTACCAGCGGATCGGCCCCCAGCGTCAGCCCCGCCACCGCCACTGCCTCCGCCGGAACCTGGGCCAGCAGCAGCCGTCCACAGGCCAGCCCACCCCACGGATGCAGCGTCACCAGCTTGCCATTGATGTAGTAGCGGCTCGTCTGCCCAGAAGACAAGGTAAACTCGCCTTCCTTATACGCCGCCTCGCAAAATAAATCCAGCACCGACTGGCGCAGCGTAGGCAGGTCGCAGGTGGCCACAGCAACGGGAGAGTGTGGACTAGAACTTTGGAGGGTCATGTTGTAGGTTAGGATGATCTTGAAAACCCAGAAAATCCAGGGTGCAGGGGTCGAACCTGCCTGAGGCGAATTATGAGTTCGCTGCCTAATCCGCTCGGCCAACCCTGGTTAGGAAAATCGCCCACACGAGGCACCATGCCTTTGCTAGTCCATTGTAATGTCGGAGTGGGGGATTTCAAGTCTGGACACACTTGAATTTTCCAGTGCCGATTTTCCAGGCTGTTGATATTCTTATATTCTGAAAGCCTGCATTCTGAAAGCCTGCATTTTTGGAAGCGCCTGCTTCTTATAAAATCTCCTCTCAAGCTTGCATCTCAAGCTCGTATCTCAAAGCCAGTTAACCCCACTTGCCTCGCATCGCGCCAGTTCCGCAATTCCTTAAAGCCTCTACTACAGAATTAAAAGCCTCTATGAAACTTAATTCTACCGTCGCACTCACGTTAATCTTGCTGACGCTCATGGCCGCAGCGGGGGTGGCAAGCGGCATTTGGGGCTATGCGCTGGGGCGTGAGGCACTGCGCGGCGTGACCCAGCCCGACGTGCGGCCGACCTCGCTGGGCAGCGAAGCCGCCGGAGAACAGGGCAGCCGCGACGAGATCATCATCATTCCCGAATCTAAAATCATCGAGGATGTAAAAAATCGAATCAACAACAGTCAGCCTGCTCGCTCCAGCACAGAAGGACTGGGACGAGTCAGCGACGCTGGAGCCAAGGAGGACGCTATCAACCCTGTCAATCGAGCCAGGTGGTGGCTTGGATGAGTCTTTGGTCTTGTCCCTGTTTTCCTGATAGTCGCGGATGATTCCCCTTGCTGCTTCGGTTGTTGCGCTCAGCGCTGCCCAGCCCCTCACGGCCTCTGGCGTGATGTTAAGACTTCTGGCAGTTCTGTCGCTGATTGCCATCAATGCGTTTTTTGTAGCCGCAGAATTTTCCATTGTGTCCGTGCGACAGTCACGCATCAGCCAGTTGGTGATGGCAGGTGACGTGCAGGCCAGAACTGTGCAGGATTTGCAGCGCAGTCTGGAAAAGCTGTTGTCTACTGCCCAGTTGGGCATTACCTTATCCAGTTTGGCGCTGGGCTGGATTGGCGAAAAAACGGTAGCCGTGCTGCTGCAAATCGGACTCAGCCGCTTGCCGCTGGGCGCGACGGGGCAACTGGCGATTTCTCACTCCGTGGGGGTTCTGGCCGCCTTTTTGCTGATTGCCTATCTGCAAATTGTGCTGGGAGAACTCTGCCCCAAGGCGCTGGCGCTGCTTTATCCAGAGCAACTGGCGCGGTTTTTGGGGCCGCCTAGTCTGGCGATCGCCCGCTTTTTTAACCCCTTTATCTGGGTGCTGAACCAGTCTACCCACTGGCTGCTACGGCTGATTGGCATCCGCGATAGCAACCAGGGCTGGTATAACCGCGTCACGCCAGAAGAATTGCAGCTTATCATCCAAACCTCCAGCGAAACCAGCGGACTGGAAGAAGAGGAGCGGGAGCTACTCAGCAACGCGCTGGAGTTTGCCGAAGTGTCTGTGCAGGCGGTCATGGTGCCCCGCATCAGCATCACGGCCCTGCCCCAGGATGCCACCTTTCAAGACCTGCTGGATGCCGTTGCGGAAACGGGCCACTCTCGCTATCCCGTGATTGGCGACTCGCTGGATGACATCCTGGGCATCATCTATTTCAAGGAACTGGCGGCTCCGCTGGTGCAGGGACAAATCACGCTAGAAAGCCCCATTACGCCGTGGGTGCGCCCGGCCCAGTTTGTGCCCGAAAACCTGGAACTCAGTGAGCTATTGCAACTGATGCAGCGATCGCGCCAGGCCCTGGTCATGGTCGTCGATGAGTTTGGCGGCACGGCTGGACTGGTGACGCTGAAGGATCTGGCCTCCGAGATTATCGGCTATCCCGATGAGCCGGACACCCCCGAAGAGGAGCCGATGATCCAGCAGTTGGATGAGCGGACGACGCTGGTGCAGGCGCAGATGACCTTGGAAGAAGTGAATGAGGCGCTCGACCTCGACCTGCCGATTCTAGACGACTACCAAACGCTGGGCGGCTTTTTGATTCACCAATTGCAAAAAATCCCCGTGCAGGGCGACAGCCTCCGCTACGGCGATTTGCACCTGACGGTGACCTCGGCGGCCGGCCCCCGACTGCACCAGATTCGCATCGAGCGATCGCCCGTCCCAGACTCAGCCTCTTCTGCCACAACCTCAGCCGATACCAATGCACCATCCATAACCCCCAACCCCTAACTTGCTACACTAGCCGTCATACGGACTTGACGCACACATATGAGTGAAGCGGGTGTTCCTCAAGCATTTACGCTGCATGGGCTGACCGAGGACGAGGCGATCGCCCGACGCGCAGCAGGACAAGGCAATAACGTCACCCTCCAATCCACCCGCTCCTACGGGCAGATCCTTCGCGAAAATCTGTTTACGTTTATCAATAGTGTTTTCTTTTTGCTCAGCCTGGTGATGTTTTTGCTGCGGCGGCCGGGCGATGGATTTTTGGTAGTGGTCGTCATCTTTGGTGGCGTGTTGATTAACATCTACCAGGAAATTTGGGCAAAACGAAAGCTGGATCAAATCGCCCTCCTCAGCCGACCCAAGGCGACCGTCATCCGCGCCGGACAGGAGCGCGAAATTGACCCCAGTGAAATTGTGCTGGGGGACGTGCTGTTGTTGCGGCCGGGCGACCAGGTGGTGGTGGATGGGGCGATCTTGGGCGACGGCCATGCCGAGCTAGACGAATCGCTGCTGACGGGCGAATCGGAACTTGTGCCCAAAACGGCGGGCGAACGGGTTTATTCTGGCAGCTTCTGCGTCAGCGGGACGGCCTGCTACGAGGCGCAGAAAGTCGGCAAGGACACCTTTGCCTATCAGCTCATGGCGGGGGCGCGGGCGTTTCGCAACATCCTGACACCGCTCCAGCGTGAAATTAACGTCGTGATTCGCGTCTTTGTGCTGATCGCCTGCTTTTTGTGGATTTTGATCAGCATTAGCTTTCTCAGCCAGTCCTATTCCCTCAACGACGTGGCGCAGCGGGCGGCGGTGGTGGCAGGGCTAGTCCCCGCAGGGCTGCTGCTGGCGATTACGCTGGCCTATGGGCTGGGAGCAGTGCGGATGCTGGGGCAGCAGGTGTTGATTCAGCAGGCAAATGCGGTGGAGTCGCTGAGCCATGTGGAGGTGCTGTGTTTGGACAAAACTGGGACGCTGACGACGAATCACCTGACGCTGGAAGCGGTGTATCCTATTGGCATTCCAGAAGAGGAGCTGCGATCGCACTTGGGCGACTTTGCCGCCAGCCTCAGCACCACCAACCGCACCAGCGAGGCGATCGCCGCTGTCTGTCCCGGTTCCGTGCGATCGCCCATTGCCGAAGTGCCCTTTTCCTCCGCACGAAAATGGAGTGCGATCGCCTTTGACAGCGGCCCGCGCCCCGGAACCTACGTGCTGGGTGCGCCCGAAATCCTCCTGAAAGCCGCGCCCCTGCCCGCCAACTGGGTCAGCCGGATGCAGCGGATGACAGGAGAAGGACTGCGGGTGGTGCTGCTGGCCTGGAGCGCCGACTGGGCAGCGCTCAAGGAAACGGTTGCGATGCCCCAGATGCCGCCCGATCTCGCGCCGCTGGGGCTGCTCTGCTTTAGCGACCAGTTGCGGCCAGAGGCCTACGAAACGCTCCAGGGCTTCCGGCAAGCGGGGATCGACGTGAAAATTATCTCTGGCGACAACCCCCAGACCGTCGCGGCCTTGGCCAAGCAAGCAGGACTGAGCGACCAAATTTCGCTCATTTCTGGCACAGAATTGGCCGACCTCGATGCTGCTCAATTTGCCCAGGCCGCGCAGGCGCACACCATTTTCGGCCGCATCACGCCCGACCAAAAAGCTGACCTGGTGCGGGCGCTGCGAAAATCGGGGCGCTATGTTGCCATGATTGGCGACGGGGTGAACGACGTGCTGGCGCTGAAGCAGGCCCACTTGGCGATCGCCATGGAAAGCGGCAGCAAAGCCACACGCGGGGTCGCCGACATCGTGCTGCTGCGAGACTCTTTTGCCGCACTGCCCCATGCGTTTCTGGAGGGACAGCGGATTCGCAGCGGCATCCAGGACGTAATGAAGCTATTCCTGGTGCGCGTGTTTTGCGTTACGCTGCTGATCTTTGCCACGGCCATCGTCACCGACAGCTTCCCCCTCGAAAACAAGCAAAGCGCAGTGGTGACGCTGATCGGCGTGGGGCTGCCGACGATCTTTATCCCCGTCTGGGCGAAGCCTGCGCCCACGCCACGCGGCGGATTGGTGCGCTCGATGCTGCATTTTGTTGTGCCTGCCACCCTCAGCCTGACGCTGGTGTCGCTGCTGGTGTACCTGTTTTTCTTGGTCAGCGCCGTGCTGGATTTGCCCCCGTTTCAGGAACTCCGCCAGGTTGATTATTCCCTGCCCCGCAGTGCCTTGGTGACGATTTTAGTGCTGGGGCAGCTATGCCTGCTGCCGTTTCTCAAACCCCCAACCCGCGCCTGGGCCGGCGGCGAACCCTACAGTGGTGACTGGCGCTATACCCTGATGGCGATCGCCCTGCTAGGGATTTACCTGCTGATCGTCGCCCTGCCGCCGCTGCGAGAATTCTTTGAACTGTCGCCGCTGAGCATTCCCGGCTATCTCTACATCGGGCTAGTGGCGGTGGAATGGTGCCTGCTGCTGCGCTTTATTTGGCGATCGCGCTTTTTCGATCGATTTCTGGGCGTTGATCTGAGCGATCGCCCCAGTTGATACACTAAGACGGCATATTCTTCATCCGAATATGCATTCACAGGCATATTTGCATACTTAGAAGATGCTCGTTTGAAAATCTCAGGAGACCCCATGACCCGCGCCATTATGGAAACCGAGAAGGGCACGATTACCCTGGAACTGTTTGACCAGGACGCGCCCAACACCGTGAAAAACTTTGTGGATTTGTCTAACAAAGGCTTTTATGACGGGCTGAACTTTCACCGCGTCATTCCCGACTTTGTGATTCAGGGCGGCTGCCCCAACGGCGACGGCCGCGGCGGCCCCGGCTACACCATCAAGTGCGAAACCGCAGGCAACCCCCACAAGCACCAGGCCGGCTCCCTGTCGATGGCCCACGCTGGAAAAGACACAGGCGGCAGCCAGTTCTTTATCTGCCATTCGCCCCAGCCCCACTTGGACGGCAAGCATACGGTGTTTGGCAAGACGGAAGATATGGACGTAGTGAACGCAATTCGCCCCGGTGACAAGATTTTGTCGGTCAAGATCGAGCCGTAGTCTTAGCCTAAGCTAACCCTCAGCCTCATTGACCCCTTGCCCGGTGCGCGAGGAATTTTACCAAAAACAAACGGATGCCCAAGGACTCTTCTCCTGGCATCCGTTTTTTGTGTAATGAACCATAGGAAAATAAGCAGAGAAGCGATATAAGCAGACTTTCTTCGATGCATTAAGTGATCCATATCGAAGAAAATCTATCCAGTTTCGATTTGCTTTAGGTTTTAAGCTAATCTAGAAAACATCTGATATAGATTTTTTTCAATATCTATCTAGGTCGTCATAGACTTAGGTCTTCGCGCTCAGGCTTCCAACCGCGCCCCTCTTTGCTCTGAATTTGCTCTGATACTGATGTCCTGTCCTGCATCACAGGGCCAATTTGGAGCATGTCAAGAGGGCTGAAGCTTTGGGCTACTTAGTTTTCAGACCTGATCCCTCACCCAACTCCCCGGAATATGGCTGAACTCCTTATTCAAAGTGCGTGGCTCATTCCCTGCTACCCGCTGATGGGCATGGTACTGTCCATGCTCTGGTTCCCCTCGGTGACTCGCCTGACGGGGCCGCGTCCAGCAGGATATGTGAACCTGATCATGACGGCGATCGCCTTTCTGCACGCGCTGCTGATTTTCCCGGCCGTCTGGCAACAGCCCGCCGTCACGTTTCGCCTGCACTGGCTGACGGTCGCAGGGCTGGATTTAACCCTGCCTCTGGAAGTGTCCGCCCTGACCATCGGCGCAATCTTGCTCATCACTGGCATCAACTTCCTGTCCCAACTCTACGCCGTTGGCTACCTGGAAATGGACTGGGGCTGGGCGCGGTTCTTTGCGCTGCTGGCGCTATTTGAAGGCGGCATGTGCGGGCTGGCGCTATGCGACTCGCTGTTTTTCGCCTACATGATTCTGGAAATCCTGACGCTGGGAACCTACCTGCTGATTGGCTTCTGGTTTAACCAATCGCTGGTGGTGACGGGGGCACGGGATGCCTTTTTGACCAAGCGGGTTGGCGACCTGTTCTTGCTAATGGGCGTGCTGGCGATTTATCCGCTGGCAGGCACTTGGGACTTTGATGGACTGGCAGCCTGGGCCCAGACATCTGAGGTGAATCCGAAGCTGATGACGCTGGTCGGGCTGGCGCTGGTGGCGGGGCCGATGGGCAAGTGCGCCCAGTTTCCTCTGCATCTGTGGCTGGACGAGGCGATGGAAGGACCCTTTCCCAGCACCATTCTGCGAAACTCGGTCGTTGTAGCGACGGGGGCCTGGGTGCTGATCAAGCTGCAACCCGTGCTGGCGCTGTCGCCCACTGTCACTACTGCTGTTATTGCTATTGGAGCCGTCACAGCGCTGGGCGCATCCCTCATTTCCATTGCCCAGATCGATATCAAGCGATCGCTCTCCTATCTGGCTAGCGCCTACATGGGCATTGTGTTTATGGCGGTGGGTGCAGGTCAAACGCAGGCGGCGCTGCTGCTGCTGCTGACCTATGCGATCGCCGTTTCGGCCATGATTATGAGCTGTGGCTCCATCGTGCTGAACAGCATCACCCAGGACTTGACGCAGCTTGGCGGGCTATGGAGCCGTCGCCCGGTGTCGGGACTGTCCTATGCGATTGGGGCACTGGGTCTTGTAGCAGTTCCCCCCTTGGGTGGTTTTTGGGCGCTGCTGAAACTGGTAGACGGGCTGCGCGAAGACTCTCCTACCGTGGCAATCATTCTGCTGGTGGTGAATGATCTGGTGGCCTTCAGCGTGGTGCGGGTGTTTTGCCTGATTTTTGGCAACCAGGCAAAGCAGATGGCCCAGCGATCGCCCGAAAATCTCTGGCCCGTGACCCTGCCGATGGTTGTGGTGGCGGCCCTCACGCTGCACCTGCCGCTGGTGCTACAAAGCCTGAACCTCTTGCCAAATTGGGCGCAGCTAGATAAAACCGCTGCCCTGCTGCTGACCTGGTCGAGTTTGGCTGGCATGGCGATCGCCGCTGTGGTCTACCTGGGCCCCGTCGAAAAGCCCGTGCGCCTGCCCTGGAAGCCGCTGCAAGACCTACTCGCCTACGACTTCTATACCCCCAAGATCTACCGCTCTAGCGTTGTGGGCAGTGTGGATATCGTGTCGCGGCTGGTGGACTGGGGCGATCGGTACATTGTCGATGGACTGGTGAATCTGGTTGGAATTGCCTCAATTTTTGGCGGCGAAACCCTGAAGTATGGCAACACGGGCAAAACCCAGTTCTATGCGCTCACGATTGCCGTTGGTTTGACGGTGCTAATTGTTCTTAGCGCCTGGTCGATTTTGTCCAACCTGAAGCTCGTTGTGTTCGGCTAATTCCTCACCCTGACCCCCATTCCTGATTCTTACCAAACCTATGCTCAGCATCTTGATCTGGCTACCAATTGTTGCTGCCCTTGTGCTGGCGCTACTGCCATCGTCGATTTCAGGCCCAAAAGTGCGAGCGATCGCCCTCTGGGGTTCCGCTGGCATCCTGGCGTACACCCTATTTCTCGCCAGCCAGTTTGATCTCAGCAATCCGGGGCTGCAAATGCAGGAATACTTGCCCTGGATCGAACCGCTGGGGCTGGACTATCGCCTCGGCGTAGATGGTTTATCGCTGGTGCTGCTGGTGCTGAATAGCCTGCTCACTTGGATTGCCATCTTCAGCAGTTCCGAAACGACCGAGCGGCCGCGCCTGTTTTATGGGCTGGTGCTGCTGGTCAGCGGCGGTGTGGCAGGCGCATTCGTCGCGCAAAATTTGATGCTGTTCTTCTTACTGTATGAACTGGAACTGGTTCCTTTTTACCTGCTGATTTCCATCTGGGGTGGCGAAAAGCGGGGCTACGCAGCGGTCAAGTTTCTGATTTACACTGCCCTGTCGGGGGCGCTGATTTTGGCGGGCTTCTTGGGGTTGGTCTGGTTCACAGGCAGCAAGTCCTTTGACTACAGCGCCTTGATGGGGCAGACGCTGCCATTGGGGCTGCAAGTTGCGTTACTGGTGACGCTGCTGATTGGCTTTGGCATTAAGGTGCCGCTGGTGCCGTTCCACACCTGGCTCCCAGATACCTACGTGTCGGCCTCGGCTCCGGTCGCCATTCTGCTGGGCGGTGTGCTAGCAAAGCTGGGAGCCTACGGCATCTTCCGCTTTTGTCTGTCGCTGTTTCCCGATGCCTGGGCGCTGCTGGCTCCGGGCTTGGCCACCTGGGCCGCAGTCAGCATCCTCTATGGCGCAACAGCGGCGATCGCCCAAAAGGACATCAAGCGCATGGTCGCCTACAGTTCCGTAGGTCACATGGGTTATCTACTACTAGCGGGCGCAGCACTCACCAGCCTCAGCATGGTCGGCGCAATTTCCCAAATGTTTGCCCACGGCGTGATTCTGGCGCTGCTGTTTCACCTAGTCGGCGTGATCGAAACCAAAGTTGGCACTCGCGAACTGGATGTGCTGAACGGTCTGCTGAACCCGATTCGCGGACTGCCGTCGGTCAGCGCTCTGCTGATTTTGGGCGGCATGGCCAGCGCGGGCATTCCCGGACTGGTGGGCTTTATTGCCGAGTTTCTGATCTTCCAGGGCAGCTACGCCGTGTTCCCGGTGCAAACCCTAATGGGCGTGGTTGGCACGGGCTTAACTGCGGTGTACTTTGTCATTCTGATGAACCGCACCTGCTTCGGCAAGCTAGACAATGCGATCGCCCGCTTTCCCCAAGTCGAATGGTCAGAGCGCGTTCCAGCCTTAGTGCTTGCCTGGATTATTTTCCTGCTGGGCATCCAGCCCAACTGGCTCGTCCGCTGGATCGAACCCACTAGCAACGCGCTGATCGCCGCCGTCACCACACCCGCAGAAACCCGTCTGGCGATTGCCCCTATAGCGAAAACCCCTGATCTTCTGTTGATGTCCAGCCCTGTCAGCAAATAGCTAGGCTGTGCTTTAAAACCCCAAGCTAGGTTTCAGGCTTTTTTCGCATTCCCCAACACCCTGTCACCCCGTCCCCCCATCCTTCTTTCATCTCGCCATGACCACTACTCTCCAAACCCCCCCCACCCTCATCCCACCCTCTCGGCATCCCCACGCCGACATCATCCATCGGCTAGAGGCCGGCGGCTCCATGCTGCCCGACACGCCCGAAAACCTGATGCAGATCATCGGCATCTACAAAGCCTACGCCGTGCCGATGGATTTCTACTGGCGCGACCTGCTCTACATTGCAGAGCAGGTGTTTCTCGACCCGTTTCCCTTTTTCAAATACTTCATTTCCCAGGAATACCTCGATCGCCCCAACCACTACGCCGGAGACACGGCCGACCTGCGGATCTGGCGTGGTCGAGCGTCTGCCCACCCGGAACTGCTGGAATTTATGGAAAAGGGTGAACTCAAGAAAAAGCTGCCCAAGCTCTTGCACCACCTCTGGCACGACCGGGTGAATATGGAATTTGCCGAAGAATGTATGCGGGCCATGCTGTGGCATCGGCACATGTACGCTCCGGTGAACCAGTTTGATGCCTATCTAGACTCCGACGAATATAAGCAAAATGCCGATCGCGCCATCCGCGCCTATTTCAAGAAAAATCCGGTGATGCTGGGGTTATATAAACTCTTCCCCGATATGTTCCTAGAAAAGGTGAGGGAACTGTCTTACTACTCCAATCTGGGGCTGTTCTGGGAAGTGATGGCTCCGGTGTTTTTCGAGATGTCGGACATCTACGATGAGGGCGGGTTTAAAGGCGTACCCGACGCAATGAACTTTTTGGTGAACGGTATTTTTGCGATCGCCGGCCGTCCCATCTACCATCACGCCTACATCGACGGCGAATGCTACGAAATCATTCCCAAGTCCAAGGGCTTTACCTGGCTCTATGAAGCAGCGCTACCCTACGTAGAAGCCGTGTTCTACCGTACTTCTCCCTTCCGGGGCACTAAGTCCTACAACGCCCAGGCTAACCAAGTGCCCGCAGACCAGAAAGACTTTCACTACGGCATTCTCTATGCCGACGTGTTTCCTGTAGGCACTGCGGGCATTCCGCCGACGCTGCTGATGCAGGACATGCTGCACTTCCTGCCGCCCTACTTGGTGGAATATTATCATCAACACTGCCGGGGAGAAGACGACATGCTAGTGCAGTTGGGGATTACCTTCCAGCGGTCGATGTACAACGTCACATCGGCGGTGATTCAGGCATTGCGGACGGCGCTGCTGTATCCGCTGGATGATCCCAATCCTAAGCACCGCATGGCCAATCGCAAGTTCTTTGAAGCGCAGATGGATCGGTTCCTGCGTCCAGAGGCCCGCCTGCGCGATATCCAGAGTCCAGACTATCGCTAGGTTCTCCTTAAGTTCCCCTGGACTGAAGTCTCTTCGGACAGGCTCGGTTCCCCCTGAACAAGCTACTGTGTATATCCAAGTTTTCTATGCTTGAGCGGCGATGCTTTGATCCCCCCTAGCCCCCCTTAAATAAGGGGGGAACTGCTCCCCCCTAGCCCCCCTTGAGCAAGGGGGGAACTGCTCCCTCCTAGCCCCCTGAGCAAAGGGGGGAACTGGATCGGAAGTCCCCCTTATTAAGGGGGATTTAGGGGGATTTTTCAGAGCCTAACGCAAACAATCGAGATGTGAGTACACCGTAGCCTTAACAAGGGGGCTGAGGGTGGATCAGGTCCGAAGGCTTCAAATAGGCTTCAAACATATGAGTCCTAATTGACTCTTAAATCAATTCACTGATCTGTTCACTGACCAATCCATCTAACATTCCTTAAGCCATGCCTACGATTGTTGATATTGCTGTGCAAACGGAAGGCTTTTCTACGCTCGTCGCAGCAGTTCAAGCGGCGGGTCTGGTGGAGGTGTTGCAGAGCGGCGGGCCGTTCACTGTGTTCGCACCAACGGACGATGCCTTTGCCAAATTGCCACCCGGCACTGTTCAAACCCTTGTGCAAAATCCGCCGCAGCTTGGGCGCATTTTGAAATACCATGTCGTGTCTGGTAAGTACACCCAGGCAGATCTCAAGGGACTGAAAAGCCTGACTTCTGTCGAAGGCTCAGTGATTCCGCTTGATCTGTCCGATGCCTTTGAGGTGAAAAATGCGACGGTGGTGATGCCCGACGTGGAAGCGGACAATGGCGTGATTCATGTAATTGATAACGTGATCTTGATGGGCTAAATCTGGGTGGGTTGATCCTTCTCGATCTCTCAGGACTTACGCAGTCAGATCTCCCGAAATCCTCCTTGTTCAAGCCCTAACCTGCTTGACGCAGCATTTCTTGGTCTAGCGGGTTAGAGCCTGACTTAGCCCATTCCCGGTTCAAGCCCTAACCTGCTTGACGCAGCATTTCTTGGACTTTCACCCTTTTCTGGGTTAGGCAGTGCCCGAAAAGTAAAGTAATGATTCTTGGCATAAGGATGGGCAGCGCACCGGCCGCCCATCCTTATATTTTTAGGACATTCTTATGCCACTTTAGTTTGGACTAACTGGCATCACAATAATGCTCAACAGGATGCCATAAAGAATCTGCTCAACCGTTCATAACAGTTGAACTTAAGGAATTGGATACAATCCTGCTCGCAGTTAAGCTGCTGTTGCAACCGGACTGTTCAGGGATTGTTCGGATGTCTTGCGTTTCGAGGCTCGTTTTTTGACCATCGGATAGCAGGGACGAGGAGTTGGCTTGTGCCCCTTGCCTCGTCCTGGCGATTTACCACGAGGTTTAGGCGCAGGAGCAGGGGTGCCAATCGCTGCCAAAATGCCTGCAAACGCTTGTGCGACCCGACCCGGAGTCAACGTTTCTTGCGGTGCCTGCCAGGGCAAGGGGTGGTCAGTACAGTCCTTTCGCGCTAACCACAACTGCCAACTGAGCAACGGCATCAGGCTGCTCCACTGTTCGGTTGCCGATACAGAACTGAACTGGGGATGTGTCCAATATAGCCTCTGCTTGGCAAAGCGATACCAGTGTTCAATGGCAAAGCGACGGAGGTAGTGCAACCACAGGGTTTCTAACGGAGGCATCTGCTCACCCAGCCAAACTAACCACAAAGGAGCCAAGCGTCGCGTGCTGCTCTGTGTCTCCAGCACCTCCACGCGCAACACTTCCATTGCCCGTTTGGGGATTTGCGGAAATGGTATGCACTCCAACGACTGACCCGCACTCGTCCCCAGTTGGGATCATCGACTTCAACGGTTTCGACCGGGACACTCCAAGTGTCAGGGTCATTGAGTTTCATCTTATGTCCATGCTTGGCAGGTGCGCCTCGCCCTCGATACGCTGGGGGCGCGCCATAGACACATCGATTGGATGTAACCCGCAGCAGCAAGTCTGCCTCAATCCCTGCCGTTTGGTTGACAAAACTGGCATTGCCGTACCCTCGGTCGTAGATCGCCAACGGACGCACCGCTAACTGCCGAGTCACTTGTTTGAGTTGGAATGCCGCTTTACTGGCGGGTGTTTCAAAGCTGGTGATGCGCTCATGCCGCAATGGTAATGCCCAACTGCCCCTGTCTTCAGCAATCCAGGCTAAGGTACTGTAGTTTTGTCCGGCTATCGGGGCATGTCCTGTTCTGCCTGATAAGGTGCGGTCTTTCAAACGCCTGGCAGCAGGACGGTTCCACCGACTCGCATCACCTGCCAACAACGGTTGCTGCTGAGTCGGTATCTGCTGCACCAACAGCTTCAGCACCTTTGAGCGGGGTAGGCGGCTATCGCGCAACGCTTCATAGGGGCTCGACCACTGGCGACGAAAGACAGGACTCTGCGATAGCCTCACAAACGACACGATGCACGCACTCACTAACACGGCATCCATCAGATCAAACAGGGCATCTCTGGCGTTTCCCAAGCTGGCATACAACGTTTGGCGAAATTGCTGAAGTTCGTTGAAAATCATGGGGTCAATGTTGGTTGTACTTCATTGACCTTACGGCAGTCGGTGCTTCTCATTGACTGCCTTCCTCTTCACCATTAGTCCAAACTAAAGTATGCCAATTTAGGGCTATTCTGGCTTAAAGCTTTCGGCAGACCAGAAAAGAGTGAGGCAAATAAAGTGAAATGTACTTAAATCTCAGATCTTTTCTAGAGAATAACGCCTGCTCAAATCGAGTGAATTTTTGATAACTTCTGCAACGGTTTTGCGTCTCAAGTTTGTTGCAAAACACACCAAATGATGACATTTCTTCGCCAGATCTGACAACATCCTTAAGACCTGCGCCTTCACCCAAAAGCCTGTTAGAAAATGCCAGTTGCATCTAGAAGCATAGTCAACACCTGCGTCTAGATAAAACTTCACGTTTCGCCTTCAGGTCGTCGCCATGAACCAGCACGCTTTGTCCGCTGAGCCGCCCCATGTTTTGAATCACCTGCCCGATCGCCAGGGACTCTATGATCCGCAGTTTGAGCATGATGCCTGCGGTGTGGGCTTTGTGGTGCAGATGAAGGGGCAAAAATCCCACGACATTATTGAGCAAGCGCTGACGATTTTAATCAATCTGGATCACCGGGGCGCGTGTGGCTGCGAGAGCAATACGGGCGACGGCGCGGGAATTTTAATGCAAATTCCCCACAAGTTTTTGGAGAAAGTAGCAGCAATCGAAGGCATTGCGCTGCCTGCACTGGGGCAGTATGGCGTGGGCATGACCTACACCTCGCCCGATCCGGAACAGCGACGGCGGGGAGAGGCGATCGCCGCTCAGATCATTGCCGAAGAAGGGCAAACGCTGCTGGGCTGGCGTGACGTGCCGACGGATAATTCATCACTGGGCAACACCGCAAAGGCCAGCGAACCGTTTATGCGGCAACTGTTCATTCAGCGATCGCCCGATTTGACCGATGATCTGGCGTTCGAGCGCAAGCTATTTGTGATTCGCAAGCGCGTTCACAAAGCTATTCGCACTGCTGGTATCGATCCGTTCTGGTATCAGGCTAGTTTGTCGTGCCGTACGCTGGTCTATAAAGGGATGCTGATGCCGGAGCAGGTAGGCAAATACTATCCCGACTTGCATGATCCGGACATGGAGAGTGCGCTGGGTCTGGTGCATTCACGCTTTAGTACCAACACGTTCCCAAGCTGGGAGCGATCGCACCCCTATCGCTACATCGCCCACAACGGCGAAATCAATACCCTGCGCGGCAACATCAACTGGATGCACGCCCGTCAAGCCTTGTTTGAGTCCGACTTGTTTGGAGATGATCTGAAAAAAGTTCCTAACCTGATCAACATTAATGGCAGTGACTCCGGCATCTTTGATAACACACTGGAACTGCTGACGCTGGCAGGGCGATCGCTCCCCCACGCCGTCATGATGATGATTCCAGAACCCTGGACGGCCCACGAGTCCATGAGCCAGGACAAAAAGGCGTTTTACGAATACCACGCCTGCCTGATGGAACCCTGGGATGGCCCCGCCTCTATTGCCTTTACCGACGGCACAATGATGGGCGCAGTGCTGGATCGCAACGGGCTGCGTCCCTCCCGCTACTACGTCACGCATGATGATCTGGTGATCATGGCCTCGGAAGCGGGTGTGCTGCCCATCGAGCCAGAGCGCGTCGCCCACAAGGGTCGCCTCCAGCCTGGCCGCATGTTCCTGGTAGATATGAACCAGGGCCGCATTATTGCCGACGATGAGCTAAAGCAGCAAATCGTTACCCAGCAGCCCTACCGCGAGTGGCTGGATCGGTATCTGGTGGATCTCGCCAGTTTGCCCTCTGCAGCTGAATCCCCCGCTGCTCTCCCTACCGACCTCACTCGTCTGCAAACTGCCTTTGGCTACACCTTTGAAGACCTGCGGATGCTGCTGCTGCCGATGGCGCGGGACGGCGTGGAGGCGGTGGGCGCAATGGGCACGGACACGCCGCTATCGGTGCTGAGCGATCGCCCCAAGCTGCTCTACACCTACTTCAAGCAGTTGTTTGCCCAGGTGACGAATCCGCCCATCGACTCGATTCGTGAGGAAATCATTACCTCGGCCGAAACCACCATTGGTTCCGAGCGCAACCTGCTGGAACCCGTGCCGGAAAGCTGCCAGATGATCAAACTGAAAACGCCGATTCTGACGAATGCGGAACTGGCAAAGCTCAAGGCGCAACCAGACGGGCCGTTCCGCTCGTCCACGCTGCCGATGGTGTTTGACGCGCAGGCGGGCGCGGCCGGGCTGGAGCAGGCATTGGACGCGCTGTTTGCGGCGGCGGATGGGGCGATCGCCGCTGGAGCCAGTATTTTAATCCTGAGCGATCGCTCCGTCAGCGAAACCCAGGCCCCCATCCCGGCGCTGCTGGCAGTGGCGGGGCTGCACCACCACCTGATTCGCCAGGGCACGCGCACCCGCTGCGGCATCGTGCTGGAGTCGGGCGAACCTCGTGAGGTGCATCACTTTGCGACGCTGATCGGCTATGGCTGCGGCGCGATTAATCCCTATCTGGCGTTTGCGACCCTCCAGGGCATGATCGACGACGGGCTGCTGGTGGATGTGGACTACGCCACAGCCTGCAAAAATTACGTCAAGTCTGTCACCAAGGGCGTGATCAAAGTCGCGTCAAAAATTGGCATTTCCACTATCCAGAGCTATCGCGGGGCGCAGATTTTTGAAGCGATCGGGCTAAATCGTGCCGTCGTAGATCGCTACTTTAGCTGGACAGCTTCGCGTATCGAAGGCGTAGGCTTAGAGGTCATCGCTCAGGAAGCGATTTTGCGGCATCATCACGCCTTTGCGGAACGGACGACGGATAACGAAACGCTCGATGTTGGCGGCGAATATCAATGGCGAAAGGAGGGCGAAGCGCACCTGTTTAGCCCGCTGACGATTCACACGCTGCAACGGGCCGTGCGTGAGGGCAACTACGAGTTGTTCAAGCAATATTCCGCCCTAGTGAATGAGCAAAATCAGCAATACTTCACGCTGCGTGGATTGCTGCAATTCAAGCCACGGCAGCCCGTGCCGATTGAGGAGGTGGAACCCGTGGAGGCGATTCTCCGGCGCTTCAAGACGGGCGCAATGAGCTACGGCTCCATTTCCAAGGAGGCGCACGAAACGCTGGCGATCGCCATGAACCGCATCGGCGGCAAGTCCAACACGGGCGAGGGCGGCGAAGACCCCGACCGCTATACTTGGACAAACGAGCGCGGCGATTCCAAAAACAGCGCCATTAAACAAGTGGCATCGGGTCGCTTTGGCGTGACCAGTCTCTACCTGTCCCAAGCCAAGGAAATCCAGATCAAGATGGCCCAAGGCGCAAAACCGGGCGAAGGCGGGCAGCTTCCCGGCAAGAAGGTCTATCCCTGGATCGCCAAGGTGCGCCACTCCACCCCCGGTGTGGGGCTGATCTCGCCGCCGCCTCACCACGATATCTACTCCATCGAAGACCTAGCAGAACTGATTCACGACCTGAAAAATGCCAACCGCGAGGCCCGCATCAGCGTCAAGCTCGTGTCCGAAGTCGGCGTGGGCACGATCGCAGCGGGGGTGTCCAAGGCCCATGCCGATGTGGTGCTGATTTCTGGCTTCGACGGCGGCACGGGCGCATCGCCCCAGACCTCCATCAAGCACGCGGGCTTGCCGTGGGAACTGGGACTGGCGGAAACCCACCAAACCCTGGTGCTAAACAACCTGCGATCGCGCATTGTGGTGGAAACCGACGGGCAGATGAAGACGGGTCGGGATGTGGTCATTGCTGCCCTGCTGGGAGCCGAGGAGTTTGGCTTTGCCACTGCGCCGCTGGTGACGCTGGGCTGCATCATGATGCGGGCCTGCCACCTCAACACCTGTCCGGTGGGAATTGCCACCCAAGACCCGCAGCTCCGCGAAAAGTTCACAGGCGACCCCCAGCACACGGTCAACTTCATGACCTTCATCGCCCAGGAAGTGCGGGAAATCATGGCGGAACTGGGCTTCCGAACACTGAACGAAATGGTCGGTCGCACGGATGTTCTGGAACCCAAACGCGCCATTGACCACTGGAAGGCAAAAGGGCTGGATTTCTCCAAGATCCTCTATCAGCCAGAAGTCGGCCCGGAAGTCGGGCGCTATTGCCAGATGCCGCAGGATCATGGGTTGGAAAAATCTCTCGACTTGACGATGCTGCTGGATCTCTGCCAGCCCTCCATCGAGCGGGGCGAACCCGTCCGCGCTACGCTGCCGATCAAAAACGTGAACCGCGTGGTCGGCACGATCCTCGGCAACGAAATCACCAAGCGCCATTGGGAAGGGCTGCCGGACGACACTGTGCATCTGCATTTCCAGGGCAGCGCAGGTCAGAGCCTCGGTGCATTTGTGCCGCGCGGCGTGACGCTGGAACTGGAGGGCGACGCGAATGATTACCTGGGCAAGGGCCTCAGCGGCGGCAAGATTATTGTCTATCCACCTGCTGGTTCGACGTTTGTGGCGGAAGAAAACATCATTGTCGGGAATGTGGCGCTCTATGGAGCGACCGCTGGCGAACTGTATGCGCGGGGCATCGCGGGTGAACGCTTTGCCGTCCGCAACTCCGGCGTGACGGCGGTGGTGGAGGGCGTGGGCGACCACGGCTGCGAATACATGACGGGCGGCAAGGTGGTCGTGCTGGGCAGCACCGGGCGCAACTTCGCCGCAGGCATGAGCGGCGGCGTGGCCTACGTGCTAGACGAAGCGGGCGATTTTGCGACCCGCTGCAACACGGCAATGGTGGGGCTGGAAACCCTGGAGGACGCTGAAGAAATCAGCGATCTGCGCCAGTTGATTCAGCAGCACGCCGACTATACCCAGAGCGCCGTGGCTCAGCGGGTGCTGGCGGATTGGGACAACACTGTGCCGAAGTTTGTCAAGGTGATGCCGAAGGACTATAAGCGCGTGCTGGAGGCGATCGCCGCTGCCCTGTCTTCTGGCCTCAGTGGCGACGATGCCCTGGCCGCCGCCTTCGAGCAAAACGCCCGCGATGTGGCCCGCGTGGGTGGCAGCTAAACCGTCTCTTTTGGGGTGGGTGCTACTCACCCTGAAAGGGGTCTAGGAACCGCTGGAGGCACTGGAAAGGGCTGTGATCAGGGCATTAACCGCTGGACTCAAATTAGAAAAAACTCCGTCAAAACACCACTATGGGCAAACCAACCGGCTTTATCGAATATCTCCGCGAAGCACCCACCGAACGCGAACCGGGCGATCGCATTCGCGACTGGAACGAGTTTCATAACCCCATGCCGGAGGAGCGGCTCCGCACCCAAGCGGCCCGCTGTATGGACTGCGGCATTCCCTTTTGCCATACGGGAATGCTGGTCAGCGGCATGGCCAGCGGCTGCCCCATCAACAATCTGATTCCCGAATGGAATGACCTGGTGTATCGCGGGCTGTGGCGCGAAGCCCTCGATCGCCTCCACAAGACCAACAATTTTCCTGAATTCACGGGGCGTGTCTGTCCTGCTCCCTGCGAGGGTTCCTGCGTGCTGGGCATCAACAATCCGCCCGTCACCATCAAAAACATCGAGTATTCCATCATCGAAAAGGGCTGGGAAGAAGGCTGGATCACGCCCAAACCACCCGCCCACCGCACCGGGAAAAAGGTGGCGATCGTTGGCTCTGGCCCGGCTGGACTGGCCGCCGCCGACCAGCTTAACCGCGCTGGTCACTGGGTGACGGTGTTTGAGCGGGCCGATCGCCCCGGTGGGCTGCTGATGTACGGCATCCCCAACATGAAGCTGGATAAGGAAAAGATCGTGCGGCGGCGGCTCGATCTGCTGGAAGCCGAGGGCATCGAGTTTATCTGCAATACGGAAATCGGCAAAGACCTACCTGCGGAAGCGCTGCTGAAGGACTATGACGCGGTGCTGCTCTGCACGGGCGCAACGAAACCGCGCGATCTGCCGATTGAAGGGCGGAACCTGAACGGGATTCACTTTGCAATGGAGTTTCTCACGGGAAATACCCGCGCTGTTCTCGACAAACAACCTGGCAAAGACTACATTTCCGCAGCCGGAAAGGACGTGGTGATTATCGGTGGCGGGGACACGGGAACCGATTGTGTGGGAACGTCGATTCGCCACGGCTGCAAGAGCCTGGTGCAGCTTGAGATCATGCCCAAGCCTCCACAGGAACGCGCCGCCAACAACCCGTGGCCGGAATGGCCCAAGGTCTACAAAATGGACTACGGACAGGAGGAGGCGGCGGCCATGTTTGGGGCAGACCCACGCACGTACCTCACCACCACCACGAAGTTTGAAGGGGATGAAAACGGGAACGTAAAAGCGATTCATATTACGCAGGTGGAATGGACAAAGAACGACAACGGTCAGTTCATTCCCCAACCCATCCCCGGCACGGAAAAAGTGCTGCCTGCCCAACTGGTGCTGCTGGCAATGGGATTTCTGGGGCCAGAGCAACCGCTGCTCGACTCCCTGGGCATCGAGCGCGACTCCCGCAGCAATATCAAAGCCGCCCACGGTCAGTTCACCACCAGCATTCCTGGCGTGTTTGCCGCAGGCGACTGTCGGCGCGGACAGAGCCTAATTGTCTGGGCGATCAACGAAGGGCGCGGCGCAGCGCGAGAGTGCGATCGCTACTTGATGGGCAGCACCGATCTACCGTAAAGCAGTAAAGCAGGAGAGGTCAGGCAGCTTAATGCCCGCAGCCTCTCCTGCTCCGCCTCCCCGCACAACTCACCAACCCACCAATTCCTATGGACACTCCCTCCCCTCGCACGGTCTATCACAACCTCCGGCTGCTGGAACAGGTCAACGCTGCCACCAGCGCCGTCTATCGCCAGCTTGCTCAGGAAGTCATTGCTGATCCGAACGTGGATCTGGCCTGGCGACAGGCGATCGCCAATCGGCTGCATCAGGCGAATCACCAGCTTGGGCAAAAAACCGTGAGTAAAGGCGACAGCTACTAGCCTGCAAAAGATTACGCAGTTGGACGCTTTCTCGCGGGCAGCGCCTGTGAGAAAGCGTCCAAAACCCAGCAAACTTAATCGCAAGTTCGTAAGTCCTAAATGAGATGATGGGATCAGGAAATCAGGCAGGGGGAGAATGATGAGAGCCGTGTTCTGTTTCGTTGGGATGCCAATACCTCAGCACTCCGTCCCCCTGTCATCGCCTCTCCCCCTCGCCTCCTCCCTCCATCTGCCCCTCTCCACTCGCCGCCCGCGCATTGCGCCGCATCATCTCCGGCTTGATTCGCCGCAGCGCCGAAGCCGTCGTGCGATCGCCCCATTCTTCGTCCGAGATCTCGGCTAGTTCCGCCAGCGCGGGGTTGACATGGCACGGGTAAGGCTGAAACTCGGCTACGTCTGTTTCCTGGGCGAAGCGCTGATTCCAGGGGCACACGTCCTGGCAGATGTCGCAGCCTGCCACCCAGGCATCGAGCTTGTCGGCAATGTCGTCGGGCAGTTTTGCGGCGCGATTTTCGATGGTGTGGTAGGCAATGCAGCGATTGGCATCGACCACAAAAGGTTCCACAATTGCGCCCGTGGGACAGGCCTCGATGCAGCGGGTGCAGGTGCCGCAGTGCTGCGTGTGGGGCGTATCGGCCGCCAGTGGCAGATTCGTCAGCACTTCGCCCAAAAACACCCAGGAGCCATACTCGCGGGTAATCAGGTTGCTGTTTTTGGCAATCCAGCCCAGCCCGGCCCGCTCCGCCCAGACTTTATCTTGTATCGGACCCGTATCAGCATAAAAGCGCGTCTGAATCCCGTCGCCCTGGGCCTCCAGCCAGCGACACAGCGCCTTTAGCTTTTTGTGCAAGACGCGGTGATAGTCGCACCCCCAGGCGTAGCGCGAGATTTTGGCCACTCCCGGCGCAGTTGACCGCATTTGATTCACGTAATAATTTAGTGCCACGCAGATTACAGACTGCACCTCCGGCAGGATCTGCCGCACGTCCTGTCTTCGGGGGTTCGCCATCCACGCCATATCCGCGTGATAGCTCTGCGCCAGCCAGCGGTTCAGCCCCGCCGATTCCGCTGTGACAGTTGCGACAGAGGCAATGCCGACTTTGTGAAACCCCAACTCTAGCGCGGCCTGTTTTACTCGTTCTGCTTGGCTCAGGTCTGGACTTCGCGCAGGAGGGGTCACGGGGAACTCACTGCCGGAGTAGCGTTGAGATTGAGGTTTTCCAAACTGGCGCTGTAGGTAATCCATTGAGGTTTGCCAATTTGAATCTGATTTGCTTCAAATGCTTGACGAACGCGCAGCCGAAATTCGCGGCCGACGCTCCATTGTTCTAGCGGAAGTGTCTTAATCCACACTCGCACCAGCATCCCTGTATGATCAAGTTCATCAATGCCTAAAACATCAGGAGATTCTATCAAGCGATCGCGCCACCCAAGCTCATTATAGAGGTCTTCCGAAACCTGTTTTAGCACTTTCAGAACCTTCACTGGATCATTCTCATAGGCGACGATAATTGAGAAATCGACTCGTGACCAGAGGCGCGTCAGATTACAAACATTGGTGATGCTGCTATTGGGAATGGTAATCAGCTGCCCCTCACTGTTACGGAGTTGAGTAACGCGCAAATTCAGCCGTTCAACCAGTCCACTTTTGTCCCCAATTTTCACCACATCCCCAACGGCAAACTGATCTTCGATCAAAATAAGACAGCCGTTTACCAAATCTTTGATCAGGCTTTGAGAACCAAAGGAAATAGCTAAACCAATAACCGCGCCACCTGCCAGAATGGAACTTGTTGGAATATTAAATAAGCTCAGAGTCCAGACAATTCCAGTCAGGATTAAAACGAAGGTAATTAGCCCCTTCAGGGCTTCGGAAATTGTCTTGGTTCGTAGGGCAATGCGCTGGGTTTCACCGATTGGTAAAAGCCCATTGATTTTCCAGGAAAATAGAAATCGATCAATTAAGCTGCGGCTAATACGAATGAGTAAACTAATGCCAAACCAGATTGCCAGTAGGGCAAGAGGGGTTGCCCAAACGTAAACGCTCCATCGCATCAAAAGCGGCACAGTTGATATAATTCTGGCAATGCCGACATACCACATCAAAATGAAAATCCAAAACAGCGCCCACTTTAGAAACTTGTCAACATCTAGCTGTCGTTTGACGCTGAACTGAGGGGTGCATCCCAGTTATGCAATGAGTAGAAGTGCTTAGTGCAGATTAAGGGCAGACGCCGTAGGCTCAGAGCAGTTGCTCTAAGGATAGTTGAAGCGATGGATGCCACCAAGGAAGCCCAAATCAAAGCCCATGCACTGGCGTTAGCGGAGTTGCTTTACGACGAGACAGACCCTGAACAAGTCAAAACATTGGCCGGGATCGAAGTCGCCGTTCGTGACCACCTACTGGAGTATGTGGGGCCTGAGATCGGAAATTTTTTATCTGCACAAGCAGCGGCACAAGCTCTGGGCGAAAGCGGCACATCCAGAGTATCGTCGGACGCTTAAGTCTGAGTCAGCGCCAGAGCCAGCGGCTTAAGGTCAAGGCCCGCACCCAGTGGAGTCCTCAGGTTGAGACGTGCTGCTTGCTGCTGAGTGCCAACGAAGCCTATGCGCGAGCTGCCGACGATATCGCTGTGCTCACCGGGGTGTGCGTGTCAGGGAGTACCCAGCAACGGCTGGTGCATCGTCAAGACCTAGAGCCACCAGCGGTGGACAGCGGGGTTAAGGAAATGAGCTTAGACGGGGGCAAAGTCCGTCTGCGGACTCCTCAGGGGCAGCCCTGCCAGTGGCGCGATTACAAGGGGGTAAACCTGCATCAGTGCAGCATTAGCGCCTTCTACAAAGACAACGACAGCTTGGTCAACTGGCTCAACCAGCAGCCCTTAGCGCATCCCCTCGTTTGTCTTGGGGATGGTCACGACGGCATCTGGAACCTGTTTTCACAGATCGGGCATCGCAGCGAGCGCCTTGAGATCTTGGACTGGTACCACCTGATGGAGAATTTGGGTAACGTGGGTGGGTCTCAACAGCGTCTTGATGCCGTCGAAGCCTGCTTGTGGCAAGGGGATGTGGATGGGGCGGTTAGGCTATTCGACGACTGGTCCCATGAGCGGGTAGACCAGTTTATCGGCTATCTGGCTAAGCATCGGCTCCGTATCGTTAACTACAGCTACTACCAAGCTGAGGGGATTTCAATTGGCTCGGGTGCCGTGGAGTCGACTATCAAGCAAATTGGTAGGCGGGTGAAAATTTCAGGCGCTCAGTGGAAGGAAGACAACGTTCCACAAGTCCTTCGCCATCGCTGCGCTTATCTCAATGGTCAATTCTCATCCTGAGTCTTGTAAGACTGGGATGCACCCGAACTGAGCCTGCAAAGCTTCTAAAAAATGCGATCGCAGTTCTGCAATTTCTCGTGCTTCTGATTCTTCTCCTTCTGGCAAATCGGACGAGACATTTGTGATTATTGGCGCGTTACGCTGATGCGTTTTTTCTGCACTGGCGATCGCCGCGAGTTGTTCCTCATAGCGGGCTTCTAGCGTCCGCTGGCGACGAGTCAAAAGTCGCTGCAAAAACCAGATGATGCCACTTGCCAAAAGCAGCCCCACCAAAAGCTGAAATGCATGCCGAAGGCGCTGCAAAATAATGTCTTTTGAGGTGAGCTGCTTAAAGCGAACCATCTCGTTTTGCAGAATGTCCTGCCATTCTTTTGCCAGCTCATCCAGCGGTTTGCTATTCCAATCGGAGTCGGGCTCAGTAACGGTGACTAAGCGAATGGGGCGTGTGGTTTGGTCATCGCTGATTTGCAAAACCGGGCGATTGTTAAGAATGGCAATCGTCACCTTGGGGGTTTCTTTGGCGTTGGCGGCTCGACTCAGCACGCGCCACAGTCGTGCGTTTACCTCCTGCGCTCGCACTTCCACGGGCAGGCGATTCTGCGGCACATCTTCCCGGTTAAAAATCGTAGGAGACGTGACTTCAAATAACCATTTATTGTCAAGTGGAGAGCGAATGGGGGCAGTCTCGTATTCTCCGTGGCGGCTGACACCATCAGGTGGGCTAAAAGCCGGATTTGATAACCGCGTGGGCAGGGAAGGCAGTTGCCCTAGGGCAGGGGATAGAGGCGGGGTCAATTCTCCGGCGATCGCCAGCCCGCAACTCAACAGGCTTATCAGTGCAAACCGGAGAGCCGCTTGGACGGCGCGAGAAGCAAAAAACTGACGCATAAGTTTGCACAAGACTCTGTAAAATCTCGTGTCAGCAGCATCTATTCCACTACTCTAAGGGCGGAAGCAGATCTAGAGGGCATCACTTGAGCCTGAGAATTGTAACCCGCCGCTATTGGGCATCGGGGCTAGAAAAGGTTGCTGCTGGCAAGTTGGGAACCAGAATTACAGTATCACCTTCAGTCTGAATTTCGTAGAACACGCGGCTCTCTCTAGAGGCGCAGCACAGCGGATCGCCGGATTCGTAGCGATTAAACTGGGCACTCAGTCCGTCTGCACCATACAAATCCACGCTAAAGACGCTGCCATCGGTTCGGGAGTCCATCAGGATGGGCGACAGCGTGCCCACAAACGCACCTTTGTTAAACACAAACACCTGATAGCGGAGGGGGCGACACATGCCGTCAGTATTCGCCATGCCTGTGATTACGGTTGTGTCGTTGAAAACCTGAGCGGCTCCGGTCAGCGTCCAGCCCGCAGCCTGCACCAGCGCATCTTCAGGCAGCGTTGCCTGTCGAAACGATTGCATACAATACTCCAGGTTGCTACCGCTCTCTGGCTGGGGCGCGGCAGGGATGGCAGCACCGGGCTGGTTCCAGTTGGGCATATTGTCGTCCAGCCAGGAGCCGCTGGGGTCGGGTGGAGGGGTTTGGGCGATTCGCGAAGCGATTCCTGCGGGAATCGCCCCCGATAGCCCAGTCACCCAAGTCAGAAATACAGCGCTAAAAAGGGAAATAGAACGACGCATAGGGCTAGTTTTTACAAGAATTTCCTTACAAGAATTTCCAAAGGACGTTTGAACGGAAATTAAGCAGGAATCTGACGGAGATTGGCAAAGAAATAGAATACAAGTAGTTATACCAGAGGAACCGTAGAGCGAATCGAACTGCCCAATTTCTCACTCTCCCAGGCTAGCCCCGATGCCCGCGCAGTCCTCTAATTACCAACCCCAGGCAAGCGATACCACCGTAGCCGCAGACCAGCTGCGGTTCAGGCTGCTGCGCCAACAGTCTATGGCCAGTCGCCTGGAAATGGCAGCCGCGCTGGAACGGAGTGCTCGTGAGCTGTCCTGGGTCAGCCTCCAGCAGCGGTTCCCATCTTTGCTTCCCGAGGCATTTGCCGAAAAAGTGCTGCGAACCTGGTGTGGAGGGCGGTTCTGTTCGGATGTTCTCGAAGGCATATTGGCGAACATCAGCCCAAGCCCCGCTTTACCAGGGAAAGACATGAACTGGATTCAAGACTCTCTAGCCCTGGCAGTGCAGTTGCATTCCATTTTTCAATCGCTAGGTGTGGATTACTACATCACGGGCGGAGTTGCCGCAACCGCCTACGGAGAACCCAGAACCACTCAAGACTTAGACGTAGTGTTGAATTTGAACCCGGATTTGAATCCCGCAGATTTGACACAACTGATTTCAGCGCTGGAAGCAGCAGGTTTTTATGTGCCAGGAGTGGAAGAAGTCCTAACCAGACAAACGCGCACGTTGCAGATTATTCATCAGGAAACCATCCTCCAGGCTGATCTGGTGCTATCTGGCGCGGATGCGTTTGATATGGAAAAGTTTCGGCGGCGGCGGCGACTGTCGATTCCCAATCGGGGCGACTTTTACTTTGCGTCTCCAGAAGATTTGATTTTGAGCAAGCTGCAATGGCGGCAATCTAGCCAGTCAGAGAAGCAGTGGCGAGACATTCTAGGAATCTTGAAAACCCAGACGGATCAGCTTGACATCGCCTACTTGCAACATTGGTCTGCCCAATTGGGGGTTGCGGCTGATCTGGAACAAGCGTTTCAGGAATCGGGTTTGATTTAGGGATAAGACACACGCAGTTGGGGGATTTCTCACGGGCGTATTCCGCAAGAAATCGCCCAAAACCCAGAAAACTTAATCGCAAGTGCGTAAATCCCAAGGGATTGGGGTGTAGAGACGAGGGTTAGGACAGACGACAGCAGCATTACTTGTATTCGATCAGCGCGTTGCGGCGGCCCAGCAGGCGATTGGTGTGAAATTGCAGCACGCCCACCAGCCCTGGAAACTTGCCCAATACGCAGGATGCGGCATAAGGCAGCGCGTCGGAGGCCTTGTAGCCCTGCTGCTTGAAATAGCGGTAGATGCGATAGGTCATGAGCGGATAGCCTAGCAGCAGCAGCAGGCTGAGACCCTTGGTCAACGGTGCAAGGGCGATCGCCCCCAGGGGAATTCCCAATCCCCATAGCCAGATGCTCCGCGTTTCCTTGACCCAGTGCCCTTCGGGTGGGGCCCCGTGCAACCAAGAGCCTTCGGCGTAGGCGTGGCCGGCCCGCTTGGTGCGCTTCCACCACTGAGCAAAGCGCGTCATGTTGGCATCGTGTAGGGTCATCTCGGTATCCAGCCGGAAGATTTTCCAGCCCTGCTGCCGCAGCCGCACGCAGAGTTCTGGCTCCTCGCCCGCGATCAGCGCGGGGTTATAACCGCCCACCTGCTGCACCGCCGCCACCCGCATCAGCGCATCGCCGCCACAGGCCTTGGCCTCGCCCACGGGCGTATTCCACTCCATGTCGCAGAGGCGGTTGTACAGCGTGGCATCCGGGAAGCGCTCCCGCCGCCGCCCGCAGACCACCGCCCAGTCGGGATGGTCGTGCAGGGCTTGGGTAGCCTGCTCTATCCAGCCGGAGACAATTTCGCAGTCGCCATCGACAAACTGCACAAACTCTGCATGGGGCAGCAGTTCCAGCAGTCGAGCAAATCCGGCATTGCGGGCGCGGGCGGCGGTGAAGGGAATCGACAGATCCAGCGCGACCACCTCCGCACCGAGCGATCGCGCTAGTTCCACGCTCCCGTCTGTAGAGCCAGAATCGACGTAGACCACCTGCGCCGCCCGACCCACCACCGACGAGAGACATTGCCGCAGGCGATCGCCCTCGTTGCGCCCAATTGCAACAACTCCCACGCTGTCCATCGAGTTGCCCTCTGAGTTGAGTTGCCCTCTGTTAATCTCTTCGTTCCCTTTCGGTGCCCTCTAGCGCCCTTCTAGCGCTCTTTATAGTGCCCTCTTAGAACCCTTGTAGTGCCCTTTCCATTAAGCAAGCGCTGCTATACAGACACTTCCATCTCTAGATTACCCAGTTTCTAGGGCAACCCCGCAATGAGATAACGCTTCAAGACAACTCAAGCCCTGGCCAAGCCCTAGAGCGGCGGGTTATTGCGATGCCCCAGCACTTGCGACTTTAGCTCGTTGAAATCGTTGACCAGTTCCTTCCGATTTGAGGCCCGCAGCAAATAGCGATAGACAAACCACGCCGTGTAGCCCAGCCCAATCAGCTCAAAGGTAGGAGCCAGCAGGGGAATATCGTTGACCGACCGCAGAATCGCCAGCACCAGCCGCACCGCAATCAGCGCTGCCAGCAGCAGACCAATGGTGACAAAGGGGCTTTTGTACTGCCCAAAAAACTCAGATAGGTATTTGGGCAGGTCGGCAACGAATTCTGTTGCTTTGTCCACGTACTCACGCCACTCTTCGCCCGTGTTTTCCTCGGTGCCGAAGGGAGTCAGCTTTCCAGTGTCCTCGGCGTTGATAAAGTCAGGGGTGTTAATTTCGTTTTTGACTTCAGGTTCCATAACCGTTCCTTATTACAACAACAATCGGGTGACAGCAATCTGAGGTTTTGCGATCTGAGGTTTCGCAATTGGATACTGTTGAACCGTGTTCAGACCGGACAGCGCTTGCCAAGATGATAGTCTAACGAACTGCTGTCCTCTGGCAACAACGATTTGTAACTCCTCTTGTAGCTCCTCTTGTCAGTACTCCTGTAACCACTCCTATAACTGCTCCTGCACTTCTCGCCCTGCAATCTCCGTCTAGAACGACAGAAACCTTGCAGGAAAAGACATTTAGATTTTTTCAAAAAAAATCTTATCTTTAGATTCCATTTGACACTAAAGCAGACCTTGAGAAAATGCAAGACTACCCTCCTGTCTTGTCGAACAACCTGAGTCTTGCAGGACAAGCGCAAGAGAGGGAGAGCGATTGGCGATCAAAGAGTTGACAAATCTTTAACTTGGGACGGCGACTCCCATGCTTCCTTATGCTCTCGTTCTCAGGCTTCCCCGTATTTGGGGTAGTCTCCCTCGCTGCATTTTAGACAGACACGCGATAAGCTGAGGGCGTTTGGTGTGGGTGTGTTTGGGTTGCATTTTGGTAGGCAGGCTGACGATGGACATTCAGCATATTCACTTCTATGTAGGCCATGCGGGGGAATGGCGCGAGTGGTTGATCGAGCGGTTGGGCTTTTTGCCTGTGGCGACGGCCCGCAGCCGCGAAACCTGGACAGAAATCGTGCGCTGTGGGGGGGTGTGGATAGCGGTATCCTCAGCCCGAACCCGCAGTAGCCCAGTGGCGCGTTATCTCGATCAGCACCCGCCCGGAGTCGCGGACTTGGCGTTTGGGGTGAGCAATGTGGCGGCGGTCATGACCCAGGCGATCGCCGCTGGAGCAACTGTCTTGCAGCCCGTCACAGAAGAAGACCTGCTCAACGGCACTCTGCGCTGGGGGGCGATCGCCGGATGGCAAGATTTGCGTCACACGCTGCTGGACTGGTCGGGGCAGGCGGCAGTCCCCATCTGGGCCACCTTGCCCGATTTAGAAACGCTGGACTTTTGGGAGCCGGGAGCCATGTCACCCCACTGCGCTGGTTTTTTTGAACAAATCGACCATGCAGTGCTGAATGTGGCCGCGGGCAACCTGGAACCAGCTACCCTCTGGTATGAACAGGTGCTAGGGCTGCGGCGACAGCAGGGCTTCACTATTCAGACCGAGCGTTCGGGCCTGTGCAGTCGCGTGTTGGGGCATCCTGGCGGCACGGTGCAATTGCCGATCAATGAACCCGCCTCGCCCAACTCGCAAATTCAGGAATTTCTCGATATCAACCGGGGCGCAGGGATTCAGCATGTTGCGCTGCGGACGCGGGATGCCCTGGGGGCGATCGCCCAGTTGCGCCAGCGCGGGGTCGAGTTTCTCGATGTGCCGCTGGAATATTATACCCAGCTGCGGCAGCGTGAGGGCTTTTCGCTGTCGGAGGAGGCCTGGCGGGCGATCGCCCAGCAGCAAATCCTGGTAGATTGGGCCGCCCATGAACCCAACGCCATGCTGCTCCAGGCGTTTACCCAGCCCATCTTTCCGCAGCCGACTTTTTTCCTGGAAGTGATCGAACGCCGCGCCTACTGGGCCGGTCAGCAGCAGCGCCTCCCTGACGGCTTTGGCGAGGGCAATTTTCAAGCCCTGTTTCGCGCAATGGAGCGAGAGCAGCAGAAGCGGGGGAGTCTGGGGTAAGGAGAGGCATCCCTCTGCATGGCTGTTGCGGCCCCCAACCCTGCTGCTCCTGCTGCCCCGGTTACACAGGCGTTGCCGAGGAATGCCGCCGTTCCTGTCGCATCAGCAGATAGCCCACCACCAGCCAGAAAATCAGCAGTCCACCCGTCAGCAGCAACACAGGAACCAGTCCCCAGCTATTCACCAGGGCCGGAGCCGCAGCGGTAAATAGGCCGCCGCCCACGATGGGTTCAAAGAACAACTGCTTGTAGGCGAAGCTTTCAAATGCGCCGGTGCTGTTGTCGGGGTCTACCATTCGCAGAAGCAAAATGCCCGTTGCGGTCACGCCCATCGACTGGCCCATGTCGCCGATGCCCTTTTCAAACCAATGTTGCGAAAACAGGCGCGGAGCCAGCCACAGGAAGATGAGTATGTTCCACAAAATGCCCAGGATGCTGAGCGTCAGAAACACACCCAAGTTGCCGCCGATCACCCGCAGCGAGATGGAGGCGATCGCCGCAATCACGACCACATCCAGCGCCACGCCCGCGATGTTTTGAATCATCGGGCGAATGACCAGCGCCCCCAGCCCCAGCCGATTCAGAATGGACTGAGTGATAATGCCGCCCACCAGCGCCAGCGGAAACAGCGGCACAAACGGCATCACCACAAAGCCCGTCTGTCCCCAAGTGACGGACTCAAACCACTTCAGCGCCTCTAGCAAGAGCCAGCCAAGGGCGATCGCCATGCCGACGATGCCAAAGTTGATCGACAGCGGATCGACCAGCAGATTTCGCAGCAGCCGCGCCCGCTGCTGGCGCAGTTCCGGCGTTTCGGCCACCACGTTCAGGTCGGGAATTTCCTCTGGCTCGATGGCGTTTCGGTTAATCGAAGCGACATAGCCCTTGCGCCGCCCCCAGTCGGCCAGCGCCGTGCCTAGCACAATACCCGACACAATGCCCACCGTCGCCAGACCAATCGCCAGATCTGCGCCATCGGCATATCCCAGATTGTTCAGCGTTTCTGCCATACCGCCCGCCGTGCCGTGGCCGCCCTCAAAGGCGATTTCGATCAAGCAGGAGGCGATCGGGTTTGCCCCAAACACCGGCCCCAAAATCAGCAGCGTGGCCAAAATGCCGACGACATATTGTCCCCAAGCGAGGGTCTGCCCAAACACCACCTGAGGCGCGGCTTTGCGCCAAATGTCGCGTGGCGGCGGAATCGTCTCACCGAGAAATAGCGCGGCAAAGACGATGTTGATAAACACACCGGGAGCCTGCGACCAGACGGTGCGGACATTTTCGGAAAACAGACCGCCCGCCAGCAGCGACTCTTCGCCACCAATGGACGTGGCGATCGCCCCCAATACCTGCGGCCCCAGCAGCAGCGCCAGCACCCCTGCAATGATCGACGCAGGCAAATAAAGCCGTTGAAAAAAGCGAATTTTATGCTTCAAATAGCGCCCCGCCAGCAGCAATATCGCCAGCAGCACAAAGGCAAATAAGACCGTTCGTAAATTAAACACGATTTCTCCCAGCCCTTACGGCAGATGACCAACCCGCCCGTCAACCCATTTGCAACGCTGCAAGTTTTTGGAGACGGGCGGATGACAACTTGATTGCTATATAGCCTTTTATTAAGGCAGCAAGCCGTAACTCAGGGCACAGGTTTGATAGGAAGTGTTACAGAGGACGGGGAAACAGAGTGAGGCGGATTTTGGATTTTGGATTGGCGATTTTGGATTGGCAGCCGCCGAAGCCCGCCTGTTGACGCTCCAAGATTTTCCTGATTTTGGATTTTGGATTGGCAGTTCTGGATTGGCAAGTTTGGATTACCGGGCAAACCGCTGCGGGCTTCTCGCAATGTTTGGGAACCCTGGAGCCTGAAGCAGCGCCAGCCCCTAGAAATTCCGCATCACCCACTGCTGAAACTCCGAGTCTGTCCCAAAGATCAGGCTGGGGCACTGGGTCGCCCGCACGCTGCGGTGGGTGACGAGATTGGCCTTGGGAATCCCATAGGCATCCAGCAAAAACCGGATCAGCGTGATGCTGGACTTTTCCTGGGCAGGCGTGAAGCCCTTCTGCGCGGGCGTGGCCTCGTGTTCAACACCGATAGAGCGATCGTTCACATCCTTATTGCCCGCATGAAAGGCGCAGTAGTCGTCCTGCACCATCTGAATAATTTCGCCAGAGCGGTCGATGATGTAGTGCGCCGACACCTGCGAGGTCGAGCTTTGGAACGTGTTGATGGCGCTCTGCACCGGAGCCACCGTGTTGTGAAACACAATGGTATTAATTTTGAACCCTTCACGGCGAGCGCGATAGTTGGACGGGTGCGCCGGGATAAACGTCACCTGGGGTTTGGGCATTCCGCCGGAGCCGCCGCCTTCGTGGCCGGTTCCGGGCTTGGGCTGGGGTTCTGGCCCCGGCACGCCGACCGCCACCACCATACCCCCCGGCGCATCGGCTCGCTTAAACCACTCGTGCATTGGGCGAATGTTGAGTTCCTTTTCGCCATTAGCGCGGGGCTTTTTGAAGATTCGCTCAAGGTAGTAGCCGCCTTCCATCAGGTAAATGGCAGAGTCGGTTTCTTTGATCCAGGTTGCCATGGGGGTTGTCTCCTAGCGTTGCACCGATTTTGGATTTTAGATTTTGGATTTTTCGTTCTTCGCTCTTCGCTCTTCCTTCTTCGCTCTTCCTTCAAATCCAAAATCGAGAACTAACATAGTCTACCCAGAGTGACAATAGTCTAGCTAGAATGACGAACCGGGCTGCTTGAGAAATTCGACTTCTTCTGGTGTGGAGCGTCGCCCCAGAATATGATTGCGATGGGGAAAGCGGCCGAATCGCTGGATTACGTCGCGGTGGCGCAGGGCATAGTCATAGGGGTCGCGCAGTTCGGGGGCGATCGCCGCTAGTTTTTGCATCAAGTCTACACACTGCTGCTGGTGCGCTAGGTTTTCGCTATGTTCCAGCGGTAGGTAGAGAAACAGCCGTTCCAGCGGATTCATTGCCTGATCCAGCCCACGGGCGATCGCCCCCTGGCTCACCTCCAGTGCTTTTGCGTCTGTGGCAAAGGCTTTGGGCGTGTTGCGAAAGATATTGCGCGGAATCTGATCTAGCAGCAGCACCAGCGCCAGACAGAAACGCGGTTCCCCCTGCCACTCGTCCAGTTCGCCCCTGGCGGCCTGCTCATAGAGCGGCAAGAAGCGATCGCGCATCTGTTCGTCTGTTTTTGGGTTTTTGGTAAACCACAGCTTGCGACGCTGCTCGTAGCTTCGGTCTGTTTCGTCGGGCGCACCAAACCAGAAGTCCAGAAGGTCGTTGGGTGAAGGAGGCATATCTGTCTTAGGTTAGAGGGAGGTTCAAGCATTTTGGAACACGGTAGGACGATTGCCACCGAAGGAACGTCTACATCAGGTAGCAGGTAGGTAGATAGACCAGATTAAAAAACAGATCCTGAACCCTGCGCCGCCCGCTGCGCGGGCGGCGCAGGGTCTTTGGGTTTTATATTTGCTAATGTCTGCCTACTTAGGAAGGATCTGCGCTGAGTAACGCGGGCAGTTCCCAAATCCGAGCGGTGCCGTCTGCCCCTGCGGAGGCTAGCCATTTGCCATCGGGACGAAAGCTAACGCTCCAAACTGCACGGCGATGTCCCTCAAAGGTTTCCACCAGTCCACCATGTCGATTCCAGAGACGAACCGTGCCATCGGTGCTGGCGGTGGCAAGATGCGCCTGATCTGGGCTAAAGGCAACGTCCCACACGGCGCGTCGATTGTCCCCAAAGATGGCGAGCGATCGCCCAGTCAGGCTCCACAATCGAGCCGTGCCGTCGCCTCCGGCCGTGGCGAGGCGCTGGCCGTCGGGGCTAAAGGCAACACTCCACACGGCGCGATCGTGCCCGCGAAATACTGCAAGCTGGCGACCCGTTAAAGTCCACAGCCTGGCTGTACCATCGGCTCCGGCGGTGGCGAGGCGCTGGCCGTCGGGGCTAAAGGCAACACTCCAAACGGCGCGGTTGTGTCCCCGAAACACGACCAACTCCCGCCCCTCCAAATCCCACAGGCGGGCTGTGCCGTCGGGGCTGGCGGTGGCGAGGCGCTGGCCGTTGGGGCTAAAGGCGACATCCCACACCGCGCGATCGCCCGCTGAAATTACCGTCAGTTCGTCGCCATTCAGGGCCCACAGGCGGGCGGTGCCGTCGGCTCCGGCCGTGGCGAGGCGCTGACCATCCGGGCTAAACACCACGTTCCACACCGCACGTTTATGGCCCACCAGTTGGGCTAGCTCATGACCTGCATCGTCCCACAGGCGAGCCGTGCCGTCGGCTCCAGCCGTGGCGAGGTGCTGACCATCCGGGCTGAACACCACGCTCCACACCGCGCGTTGATGTCTCTGTAGCACCCTGATCTGATGCTCTGGCGGTTCTGGCGTTTGGGGAAAAGCTGAACGGGAGTCGGGCGATCGCCCCTGGGTTTCTGGGGTCGAAGGGGCTGATCCAGAGGCAGGCAAGTTTGGGCTGGGGAGTGTCGCCGCAGGAACAGCTACGGGACGCGCTAAGTCCGCTAGCATGAGGCGATCGCCTTGTTTACTTGGCGTTGTTTTACTTGGCGTTGTTTTACTTGGCGTTGTTTTACTTGGCGTTACAGAGCGACCTGCCTTTGGAAACTTCGGCGGCTGCCAGACCCGAAACACCTGCTGCCAGCGATCGCCCGCTTCCTTCCAAAAAGCATCGGCTGTCTCTATTGATCTGGAACCCATCGCTGATCTGGAACCCATCGCAATCTCTGCTGCACACCCAGTTGCATGCTCTCCTGCACGTTCTTCTGCACGCTCTGCTGCAACCTGGGGGGTAATTAGCGCCGGAGCCATCTGGGATTGCCGCTCTAGCAATAGTCCAGACCCCTGGCTCTCGTCTGGTGCAAAGGCGCTGCCATACAATAGCCATCCGCCCAAGAGCCAAGCGCCAAGAACTATGGCAACCTGGGCCACCCGCTGGCGGTGTCGCTTGGAACCCAAACCATTCATCTAGCGAAGGGCGATCGCGCAGCCGGGGCCATCTGTAAAACCATGACACAAAACCATGACAGGCCTGACCAGGACAAGCCTGACTATACTGGCTGCCCCGTCCGAAAATAACGATCGCTTGACTACATATTTTGCTATTGCGTTTTTTGCTATCGCGTTTTATCACTGCGTTTTGCCATCGCGCATCCAATCGATCCAGGACAGCGGCAGACGATAGCAGCAAGAGAATGGGCAGGCAGTTTTTCTAATGGCATTTTCTAATAGAAAAGCGGGCATTGACTGCTCTAAACGCTGCCAAAACCCGCCGCTCAAAAAGAATGCGCGTCTCACGGTCGTTCGCATCGGCTGCAAGCACACAGGCTGCAAGCACATGGGGCACAACCAAATGCCACCCTGCCGTATGAACCTCCATCGATGGGCCGCACTCCCTATGTACAAATGCAGGCACTCGACGTGTAGGCACTCACCGTGCCGACATTCACCGTGCCGAAATTCACCGTGCCGACATTCGCCGTGTGAACACTGGCATTCGCTGTGATTTAGTAGTAAATCTTACCACCGCCCCACTTAGCGCCCACCACCTTGGGCTGAATCAGGATGTGACCCGCAATCACCTTCAGGTCGTCCTGCGTCAGGTTCCGCATCTTAGGGAAGATGTCGGTACTCTTGGTGCTGGGATGCAGTTCCGAAATTTCGGTCTGTCCGTCATAGGTGGTGGGATTGTTCATGTAGTCCACCAGGGCTTCGATGTTGGTGCGCGGGGGCGTTGCTAGCGCCAGAGTTTCGGGATCTAGCCCTACGTTAGGGTCGGTTTTGGTGATGCCGCCGACGTGACACTGACCACAGGCGTAGTTAAACAGGCGCTTGCCGTCCGCAACCTGCTTTTGCGTGAGCGTGATCGTGTCTCCTGCCGCATTGAGAGGCACCGTGCGCGTCGCAGCGTCGAGTTCAGCGGCGATCGCAGCCCCACCGACAACCTGGAAGATAAAAAGGGCTATCCCCACAACTAGCCAGACGTATCTCTTAAGCACAGAAATCGTTCTCCTTCCATCCAAGAACATCAATAATAAATTGAGGCAGCTACAGACCCAACTCTATCCTGACCCGGTGTGGTGGCTCAGTCCGCGATGTCTAAGCATGAACCCCGGACAGGACAGAACTGCAACCTGGTGAAGCTGCCAAAAATGGCTCAGATACCTGCAAATTAAATTGAACTCAGATATCGGCAGCTCAACACAGCATCCGGCAACCTGACCCAACTCTTCTCGCCCCACCACAGGGTTTTCCAGCCACAGCCTTAAATGAGATGAATTGTTAAGGTATGTCAGGCAATCCTAGTTCTTTATCATGCCATCGATTGAGACTCTTTATGAAGGGACTCTGGAGATTGTGACGAGATTCTGGAAGGATTGTGTAGAGCAATGTGGAGCAACGTGGAGCAATGTAGAGCAATATTCTTGGGCGATCGCCCAAGCCGTGCGTCAGGTCTGCCTTCTCTAGGCGAGAATGGGAATACTCCTGAAGGGATTTGCGATTTGTCCAGCCCCCATCCAGCAAGCCGGAGTCAAGACAAACCATGAGAACCGTGTTGATTGTGGACGACAGCCAAACCCTGCGGCAAATGCTTTTGGAACTGCTTCAGGGTAACGGACTCCAAGTCATGGAGGCAACCAACGGCATCGAGGCCAAGGCGATGATCCAATCCAACGCCCCGGATCTGGTCATCACTGACCTGATCATGCCGGAGATGAACGGCTACGAACTTTGTCGCTGGATCAAGAACGACCCCGCTGCTCAAAAAATTCCCGTCCTCATCTGCTCGACAAAAAGCGAAGAATTTGACCGCTATTGGGGCATGAAGCAGGGCGCAGATGCTTATATCACCAAGCCCTTTCACCCGCCAGAACTGCTGAAGACCGTCAAGCAACTGCTCCAGAGCCACCGCTAGGGATGACCATTGCTTGCTGAAAACATCATCGGGGTTCAAAGCAATAAATCTTGCCCACGTTAAATTCTGCCAGGGTATTCGGACGCGCCAAAAGGGTCTATGCTGCTTAGCAAGTCTGGTGCTGTCTATACGTCCCTCAAAAACATAGACCTGTGAGCTACAGGAATCCCGTTCCCACCGTAGATATCATCATTGAACTCATGGATCGGCCCTACCGACCCATTGTGCTAATCGAGCGGCTAAACCCTCCCTTTGGCTGGGCCCTGCCGGGGGGGTTTGTGGACTATGGCGAGTCGGTGGAGGATGCTGCCGAGCGCGAGGCCGCTGAGGAAACTGGGCTACAAGTCAAGCTAACGGAGCAGTTTCAGGTTTATTCCGACCCGCAGCGAGACCCCCGGTTGCACACCCTCAGTGTTGTGTTTTTGGCAACGGCCAAGGGTGACCCCTTTGCGGGCGACGATGCTAAAAATCTGGGCGTGTTTGAGATTTGGGATTTGCCCAGCAATTTGTGCTTTGACCATGACCGGATCTTGCGGGATTATCGCTATTTTCGGGAGCATGGGCTGCGGCCAAAGTTGGGATAGCGCTTTGGATAAATCTAAGGTGAGGAGGATATGGTATGCGGGAAGTGATTCGGACGGAGGCGGCTCCGGCTCCGGTGGGGCCCTACAGTCAGGCGATCGCCGCTCAGGGACGATTGGTGTTTGTGGCGGGGCAGATCCCGCTGCATCCCGAAACAGGGGCGATCGTGGGCGAAGATGTCGCCACCCAAACAGAGCAAGTGCTGGCCAATCTGGAAGCAATTTTGAAAGCTGCGGGCGCAACCTTTGCCGATGTGGTCAAGACCACGGTTTTCTTGGCCGACATGAATGACTTTGTGGCTATGAACGGTGTGTATACCCGCGTTTTTGATGAAGCAACGGCCCCAGCAAGGGCCTGTGTGCAGGTAGCGCGGCTGCCCAAGGACGTGCGCGTAGAGATTGAGTGCATTGCCGTTGTGCCCGCCTGAAGAGAAGGGAGTAGGATGGCGGGGGCAAATTCGCAAAATTGACACCTGGCGGTTCGGTTCACCCACCTCCCCCTGCCCCGGCAGGATTGTTACAGTATTAATCAATAACCACTGTCTGAGCGAGGTTACTGCTGTGAACAATGCGTCTAACAAAATCTCAGAGCTGTTTGGCGATGGTGCAGAATCGGGAAATTTGCTCTGGCAGTATGTCCAATCCATGAGTCCTGAGACGGTCGCTCAGCTCTCCAAGCCTGGCTCGCAGGAAGTGTTTCAGGTCATGGAACGCAACATTATCGGACTGCTGGGTGGCTTGCCCTCTGAGCATTTTGACGTGTCGATTACGACCAGCCGCGAGAATCTGGGTCGCCTGCTGGCTTCGGCGATGATGAGCGGCTACTTTCTCCGCAACGCTGAGCAGCGCATGGCGTTTGAGCGATCGCTCCAGGATGTGCCCGAAGTTGGTTAGGTGCGTCTGTGAGTCAAGGTTCGGATTTTAACTCCTGTTTTCTGGGTTCTAGCTCGGTCGATCCGGTGGGTCGGTCGAGCTTTCACTTTGCAGCGGCAGATGAAGGGGCAGCGGCAGATGAAGGGGCAGCGGCGGCGGAAGGGGCAGCGGCCTGTTGGGATATTGCGGAATTGCGGCGATCGCTCCTGTGCTGGTATGGGGCCCAAGGTCGCGACCTGCCCTGGCGACGCAGCCGCGACCCCTACGCCATCTGGGTTTCGGAAATCATGCTCCAGCAAACCCAGGTGAAAACGGTGATTCCCTACTACGAGCGCTGGCTGGCGCAGTTTCCTACCGTGACTGCACTGGCCGCCGCCGACCAAACCCAAGTCCTCAAAGCCTGGGAAGGGCTGGGATACTATGCCCGTGCCCGCAATCTGCATCGCGCTGCTCAGGTGATTGTTGAGCAACATGGCGGCCAGTTTCCTGCCGATCTGTCCACAGCGCTTACCCTCCCCGGCATCGGGCGCACCACCGCTGGGGGCATCCTCAGTGCCGCATTTAACCAACCCGTACCCATTTTGGATGGTAATGTGAAGCGAGTGCTGGCGCGATTGCTGGCAGTAGCAGTGCCGCCCAATCGCGCTCTGGCTGCACTCTGGCAAGCGTCGGAAGCGCTCCTCGATCCGCAGCGTCCACGAGATTTTAACCAAGCATTGATGGATCTGGGCGCGACCTGCTGTACGCCGCGTAACCCTGCTTGCTTGCTCTGTCCCTGGCAACCCCACTGTCTTGCCCATCAGCGAAACATGCAGAACGAATTGCCCATTGCCGAAACTCGCGCCCCGCTGCCCCACAAGCAAATCGGCGTGGCCGTCATCTGGAACGAGCAGGGACACATCCTGATCGATCGGCGCAAGCCCGAAGGACTGCTGGGCGGGCTATGGGAATTTCCAGGCGGCAAGATCGAGCCGGGCGAAACGGTGCAAGACTGTATCCGCCGCGAAATTTGGGAAGAGTTGGGGATTGAAATTGAAGTGGGCGATCGCCTGATTGTCATCGACCACGCCTATACCCACTTCCGCGTCACGCTGAATGTCTATCACTGTCGCCACCTCAGCGGCGACCCCCAGCCCATCGAGTGCGACGAGGTGCGCTGGGTCACGGCGGCAGAGCTAGACCAGTTTCCCTTTCCCAAAGCGAACCTGCAAATCATCGCGGCTATCCGAGCAGCAAGCACTTAGGAATCTGAATAGGAATCTGAATTTTTAGCAAAAGCTTCAGCGGCACGCACAGTCGGATTGAGTGCCAAATCTTTTCTGTTTCTCTGAGCCTGAATTTCTCTAACCCTGAATTATTTCGCGACCTGCGGTTCTAGCGACGGGGGGGCAGGGGAATCGGTGGTCTTGCCGTTGTTCAGCGCCCCATCCAGCAGCGGCGTGTCCTTCTGGAACACGGGCAGATCGAACCAGAAGGTTGTCCCCACGCCGACTTCGCTCACCAGATGCACGCGGCTATGGTGCTTTTCGATGATATTCCGCACAATGGACAGCCCCAGCCCTGTGCCCTCCAGCGTGTGAACCCGGTTCTCCACCCGGAAGAAGCGGTCGAAGATGCAGGCCTGATCTTCAGCGTCGATGCCAATGCCCGTATCCGAAACCTCCACGCGCACGCAGGTCGCCAAGTGGGGATGCTCCGGTTCGCAGCCCATTGCGTAGGCACGAATTGCAATGCGCCCGCCTGCCTGGGTGAATTTCAGGGCGTTCCCCAGCAGGTTATTCAACACTTGCAGCAGCAGGTCATAGTTGCCCAGCACCGTCGGCAGGTGTAGCTCCACATCCTGCACCAGTTCGATTGCCTTGTCGCGGGCGTTGAGCTGGTGGGTGCGGAGGGTCTGCTCGATGGGCTGCGTCAGGTCGATCGCCTCGAAGTGATAGCGCTTGTTGGACTCCAGACGCGACAGATCCAGCACGTCGTTGACCAGGCGCGTCAGGCGATCGGTTTCCCGGTTTGCCGTTTCCAGGAATTCCCGCTTCTCGTCGTTGCTTAGGTCTTCGCCATACTCATGCAGCGTTTCGATGAACGACTTGATGTTAAACAGCGGGGTTCGCAGTTCGTGCGATACGTTGCTGATGAACTGGCTTTTGGCTTCGTTTAGCTCCACCTCGCGGGTGATGTCCTGCACCGTGATGGCGATGCCTTTCACATTTTCGCGGGACTGGTCTAGCACCGTATTCAGCAGCACCCGCAGCGTCCGGTTGACGGGTTCTGGCACGGCGATGGTGAACTCTGATTCAGCGCGATCGCGCAGCATGTCTGACGATAGCCCTTCCTGCGTAATCTCTTGAAGCGGCTGGCTGAGGGCTGCTTTGACTGGCTCTGGCAGGAGGTTTAGCACGGGCTGTCCCAGCAGATCCGGCGTATTTTCCCAGCCAAACAGACGACGTGCCGTGGGGTTCACCAGGATTACGTCCATATCGGAATCGAGCAGCACGGCTCCATCGGCAATCGTAGACACCAGCGTTTCCAGCTTGGCCTTTTCAGCAGTCAGTTCTTCGATGTTTTGCTCTTCGTAGCGCTCCAGCCGCTCCGCCATTTCGTTGAAGTTCAGAATCAGTTCGCCCAGCTCTCCGCCAAAGGGCAGGTCGATACGCTGCTTAAAATTCCCGGCGGCAATGTTTTTCACGCCCACCAGCAGTTCCTTGATCGGCTTGGTGATTTGCAGCGCGTTAAACACCGCCCCCAAGATCACCATCACCCAGATGGACACGAAAACGGCGATTGTCACGTCTCGCGTCAGGTGAGAGGACGTGACCACAGTGGGGTTTGGATTTGTGCCGATGGCTAAAACGCCCAGATACTTGCCGTTGTAGTTCAGCGGCACAAAGACATCCGTCACTTCTCCATCGGGCGTGAGGTGCTGGCGCACCATCGGATATTCCAGCGCCGGATTGAAGTTTTCGGGAAGCTGCATCCGGCGACGGATGGTGAGCGAGTTTTGCACCTCGGACTGGGAATAGGGGATGCCGAAGAAAATTTCGCCATCGGCATCGGCGTAGAGCATGTAGCGGACACTGGAGGTGCTGCTGTAGAAGCGCTGGGAGAAACGAGCCAGTTCCGTTAGGTTGTTTTCGCCCACCAGCGGCGCAACGTTGGCCGACAGCAACAAGCCCAGGTCGCTGCCAAAGCGTGTGTCGTTGAGCCGCGCATCCTGCTGAATTGAGTTCACTGCCCAAAAGGTCAGCCCGCTCATCAGCAGCGACACCATTAGCGTGCCGATCGCCATCAGCTTGGTCTGGAGCGTAAATTCCGACCACCAGCGGCGAATGATGTCTTGGAGTTGCTTTAGCAGATTTAGCAAAGCCGCACTATCTACCCAGAATGCAAGATGAGCAAGGATTCTAGCAGTACCAGGGGCCATAGTGCGCCCTGGTCATTTGCCAAAAATGTGTTCCTCCTATCATACAACCGTCTTCACCGTGACATGCGGCGTTGGGGTTCTACGGCAGTGTTCCGTCACTCCATTCCTGCCAGTATGCGCTGCAACTGGGCGCGAATCTCGGCATTTACGTGGTCAATGTGAAAGCGGTAGCTGGCGAAAGATTGGGCGGCGATCGCCCTCGCCTCTCCTACCTCTGGCTGCTGGAAACACTGCTGAATCGCAGCGGCCAGCGCGACGGCATCACCCGGCGACGTGAGCCAGCCTGTTTTTTCTGGATCAATCAATTCCCTCACGCCGCCTGCGTCGGCGGCAACGACCGGGCGACCACAGAGCATTCCTTCCACCACAACGCGCCCGAAGGGTTCCGGGGCGGTAGAGGTATGGGCAATCAGGTCGCAGGCGTGCATCAGCGAGGTCACGTCGGACTGGAAGCCCAAGAACAGGACGCGATCGCCCAGCCCCAGCGCCTCGACCTGCCGCCGCAATTGTTTCGCGTACTCTTCTTCGCCAAACAGAGCCTCACCCACCAGTATGGCGGCAACCTGCGGCGGGCACGCTGCCAGCGCCTCGACCAGCACATGCTGTCCCTTCCAGGGCGACAGACGGCTGAAATGCCCCACCACAAAGGAATTTTCTAGCCCCCAGGCTCGTCGCAGCGTGGCTCGATCCTGGCGGGGCTGGCGATAGGCCGCGGGCTGGAAGCCGTTGTAGATCACAACCGTGCGATCGCCCTTTCCACCTGCGTCGATGAGCGCCTGCCGACTGGCTTGGGAATTGGCAATCACCAGCGCGGCGCGATTGGCCAGCGCCACGGCGATGCGTTGGTTGGTGCGGCTGAAGTGGTCGAGCGAGAGGATATCGTGCAGGTGATAGACCAGCGGGCGGCGGGCCAGAAAGCTGGCGATCGCCCCCACCACCAGCGCTTTTTGCGTATTGGCGTAAATCAGGTCATAATCTCGCGCCAGCTTTGCCACACGACCAATCAGCGGCGCAAGCCGTCCCAAACTCGTTAAGCCTTGCCGCAGTCCACTTTCTTTGCGAACTTGCAGCCCGTTCTGCATCAGCACTTGCACCGGGATCTGGCGCTGCTCCAGCAGAGTTTTGAACGAACCGTCGGCAAACAGGGCCACTCGGCAGGTTTCCCGGTAGGGTGCAGCGATATCTAGCAGGCAAAGCTCTGCGCCGCCTGGTTTGCCGCTTTGGTCGAGAAACAGAATTTTCATCAGCCGGGGAGGAGATGGGAAGACCTGTTAGAGAAATTGCCTGGGAACGGCAAATCAGGTGGCTTTTGGGTTTTGGATTTTGGATTTTGGCGGGTTTTGGCGAGATTTTGGCAGCCTGTGTCGCCGGGATGCTTGGCATTCTCAATCATCGTATTGGAAACTGGCGTATTGGAAGCGGGTGCAATGGCTAGTGCAATGTCGGCTTGGGAGGCGTGAGGGTCTGCGTGGAACAGAGATGGAACGTGAGATGGGATGCCACATGGAAGGCGGCAGTGTGGACCGTGGGCTGTGTGCTGGCGATAGAGGTAGTTGGGACAGCGGCCAGTTGGGCCCAGACGGCTCAACCGTCTCCTGTGTCTTCGCCCATGCTGGCAGAGCGATCGCTCCGGGTGGGCGTAAAGCCGATTGAGCCGTTTGTGTTTGCCGCAGAGCAGGGCAACCCGACGGGCTATAGCATTGACCTGTGGACGGCGATCGCCCCGCAAATTAACGCCCAAACCCGGTATGTGGTCTATGACACTACGCCGGAACTGCTAGATGCGCTGCGGCAAGGCGAGGTCGATGTGGCAATCGCGGGCATTTCCATCACCGCCCATCGGGAAGCCACAGGACTCGACTTTTCTCACCCCACCTATGAGGCGGGGCTGCAATTACTCGTGATGCGATCGCAAAAATCCCAGGTTGCTCGGCTGCTCGATTATCTAGGCGGCGGCAGAGCCTTGCAAGCGGTCGGCCGCGTTTTGCTTAGCTCGATCGTCGTCGGATTCTTAATCTGGCTATTTGAGCGGCGACACAATCCCCACTTTCAGCAGGGGCCGCTGGCGGGGATTGGGCAGGGCATCTGGTTTGCCGTGGTGACGCTGGGCACTTTTGGCTATGGCGACGTAACGCCTGTGGGCTTGCCGGGGCGCATTGTGGCGGGACTCTGGATGGGGGTTAGCTTTTTCATCCTGGCGGACTTTATCTCAGCTATGACGACGGCTCGCCAGCAGGCTGCCCCGGTGCAAAGCCTGAGCGATCTTGCCGGACAGCCCATCGGCGCGAGCCAGGGCACGACTGCCGATTATTTTTTGCGAACCAAGCCCGTGAAGCGAGTGCCAATGGAGGATTTGGAAGCCTCGCTGAGGGCGCTGCGGTCGGGCGAAGTGGCGGCAATTGTGATAGACCGTCCTGTGGCAGAATACCTGACGGCTCAGGAGCCTGACCTAGTGATGGCGGGCGATCGCCTCAGTCGGGAACACTACGGCATTGCCCTGCGGGAGGGCGACGAACTCCGCGAAGAGATCAATCGCGCCCTGCTAACCCTGCAAGAGAAGGAATACTTCGAGTTTTTGTGCCGCAAATGGTTTGGAGAGCCACAGCAGCAGCGATCAGGACATCCTTAGGACTTACGCAGTTGGACAATGTCTTGCGGGCGCAACCTGTGAGACATTGTCCAAAACCCAAAGCGCTTATCGCAAGTGCGTCAGTCCTGATCCTAATTAACCTGGCAATATTTGATCTCGCATTCCGCCCCCTCTCATCCCCCAGCCGCTTCTTCCAGAGTGGGCTTAACGCCTTCGGCATACCAGCAAAGGGGGAGGGAGGTTGGCAACGTTGCACATCTCGTTCGGACGTTTAACCCAGAGCGGCTAACCCAGAGCGGCATGGATCTGCGATCGCGCTTCGGTGAGGGCTTCGGTCAGCTTGCTGGGGTCGCGGCCGCCGGCCTGGGCAAAGTTGGGTCGGCCGCCGCCACCGCCGCCGCAGAGTTTGGCGATCGCCCCGATCAGCTTTCCGGCTTGCAGACCTTTTTGATTGACCGCTGGGCTAAAGGCGGCGACAAGGGCGACTTTATCGGCGGCAGGGGCAGAGCCGAGGAATACTGCGCCTTCGCCCAGCTTTTGCAGCAAACGTTCGGCGGCGGTTTTCAGCGCGTCTGCGTCGGCATTGGGCATTTCTGCCACCAGGATTTTGAAATCGCCCAACGCTTCTGCCTGGTCGATTAGCTGATCCGATTGGGCGATCGCCAGTTCTGCCTTCAATGCGGCGAGTTCTTTGTGAGTCGTCTTTAGCTCGTCCTGAAGCGCGGTGATGCGGTCGGGAATCTCTTCGGGCTTGGCTTTGAAGCGATCGCCCAGGTCGCGCACCACCCTGTCGCGCAGGTTCAGGTATTCCAGCACCGCAGGCCCCGCAACGGCTTCGATGCGGCGCACCCCAGCAGACACGCCCGTTTCCGAGATGATTTTGAATAGACCAATCTCAGCCGTGTTGCTGACGTGGGTGCCGCCACATAGTTCCATCGACACGCCGGGAAAGTCGATAACGCGCACCTCGTCGGCATATTTTTCGCCAAACATGGCGGTTGCGCCCTTGGCTTTGGCAGTGGCCAGCGGCATGATGGACACGTCCGCTGCGTGGGCTTCGGCAATCCAGGTGTTCACCTGGTCTTCGATCTGCTGAATTTCCTCCGCTGTCAGCGGCCGCGCCAAGTTATAGTCAAACCGCAGCCGGTCAAAGGCGACCATTGATCCCTGCTGACCAATGTTCTCATCAATGAGTTTCTTCAGCGCGGCCTGGAGCAGGTGCGTCGCCGTATGGTTGGCTTGGGCGCGGCGGCGGCAGGCGAGGTCGATCTGGGCGGTGAGGCGATCGCCCGTTTTCAGCGTGCCCGCTTCCACTGTGCCAAAGTGAACGAAAATTGCTCCATCCTTTTGCACGTCTTGGACGCGCACCCGCAGCCCTGCTTCACCCAGCAAAACGCCGCGATCGCCCACCTGCCCGCCCGATTCGGCATAGAACGGCGTTTGGTCGAGAACCACCTGCACGTCGGTTCCCGCAGCAGCCGTGTCCACAGGCTTGCCCTGTACCAGCACCAGCTTCACCTCCGCCTCTGCTTGCGGCTGGGTATAGCCCAAAAAGCTGGTTTCGTGCAGGTTCTCCGCCAGCGTGTCGAGGCTGCCCTGCACAGTGAGGTCGATGGTTTCGTGGGCTGCCCGAGCGCGATCGCGCTGTTTCTCCATTTCCACCTCAAAGCCGTCGGTGTTCACCGTCAGCCCTGCTTCTTCAGCAATTTCTTGGGTTAGCTCCAGCGGGAAGCCGTAGGTGTCGTAGAGCGTGAAGGCATCCTGTCCCGAAATTTGCCCCTTTGCAGGCAACTTGGCAATGATGTCTGCCAGCAGCTTTTCGCCGCGCTCCAGGGTTTCCAGAAAACGGGATTCTTCCAGCGCCAGTTCGGTCTTGATGGCTTTTTCGCGCTGGCGCAGGTTGGGGTAGGCGGCTTCAGCAAGGGCGATCGCCGACTCGGCCACCTGGGTAATGAACGGCTGCTCGATGCCAATCAGCCGCCCGTGGCGCACCACACGGCGAATCAGGCGACGCAGCACATAGCCCCGCCCCAAATTAGAGGCGTTCACCCCGTCGGCGATCAGATGCGTCACAGCGCGAACGTGGTCGCCGATCACCTTCAGCGAGGTTTTGGTTTTTTCGTCGCAGGCAGAATAGTCCAGACCTGCAATCTGTGCGGCGGTTTGGATAATCGGGAAAATCAGGTCGGTTTCGTAGTTATTCGGCACGCGCTGGAGAATCTGCGCCATCCGCTCCAGCCCCATGCCCGTGTCGATGTTCTGCGCGGATAGCGGGGTCAGGTTGCCCTCTGCGTCCTGGTTGTATTGCATAAACACCAGGTTATAGAACTCGATGAAGCGGGTGTCGTCTTCTAGATCGATATGATCGTCGCCCCGCTCTGGGTGAAAGTCGTAGTAAATCTCGGAGCAGGGGCCGCAGGGGCCCGTCGGGCCAGACTGCCAGAAGTTGTCTTTCTCGTCCATCCGCTTAATGCGGGCTTCGGGAATGCCGATCTGGTCGCGCCAGATGGCGAAGGCTTCGTCGTCTTCCCGAAAGACGCTGACCACCAATCGTTCTGGAGGCAGCTTAAAGACTTCGGTCGAGAGTTCCCACGCCCAGGCGATCGCCTTTTCTTTGAAATAGTCGCCAAAGCTAAAGTTGCCCAGCATTTCAAAGAAAGTGTGGTGACGAGCCGTGCGGCCGACGTTCTCGATGTCGTTGGTGCGAATGCACTTTTGCGAAGAGGTGGCACGGGGAAACTCGGCGGCCCGCTGCCCCAGGAAAATTGGCTTGAACGGCAGCATTCCGGCGATCGTCAGCAGCACCGTTGGGTCTTCGGGCACCAGCGAGGCGCTGGGGAGAACCTGATGCCCCCGCTCGGCATAAAAATCGAGAAAGGTCTGGCGAATCTGCGCCCCACTGAGGTTGGGCGGCTGGGTCGAAGCGGCAGAACGGGACGGTGATTTGGGCGGCGATTTAGGCATAGGTTAACTCGAAACAGGCCGAGAGAGGGATTGGAGATCAGGGCTGCAAGCAGTGGCGGGCAGGGCTGGGCTAAGGGGATATGGCTCAGGATAGGGGCGATCGCACGAGTTTTGATGAACCCCATACGGCTTGCTAAATCGCTCAGGCAGACGCTTGCAAGCCAAACAACTGCCAACTAAACAATTACAAGCTACCCAATCGCGAACCGATCAATTGCAAGCCACACCACAAGCCACACAATTGGAACGACGCAAATCTTATCAAAAATCCTGGTTACTACGATCTTGCTATCTGGCTGGCAGATTCAGCAACCCAAAAATCAGGAAATGCTGAGGGAATTTTGCTGGACTTTGGGTATCCTGACAAAATCCATCAGCACCGTATCAGCCACAGCACATCAACAACAGCACATGATTAACAGCACATTATTTAGACAATTTATTTAGACAATTTAGACAGCTAGACCTGACTGCCTGACACATCTCTGGGAACTTCTGATTTCTCATAGGGAACACTAGCCAAAAAGCCCCTTCGACCAAGTCCTCCGGTTTCAACTCAAAGGCTATGGGCTTCGACTCCAGGGAAACGCATTTTCAAGGACTTCAGGACTTGTGTCAGGCAACCAACAGCTAGACAGCAGTATCAGCAATCAGGGGTGTCTCAGGGGTGTCTCAGAGGGTGTTTGAAAAGGTATCGCCTGTAATGTTAAGCACTCAGAGATCCCCCCTGCCCCCCTTAAAAAGGGGGGAAACCGCCTTAAAGTCCGCCTTTTTAAGGGGGATTTAGGGGGATCTTGCACGCTTTGCTACAAACAGTAGGACTTTTCAAATATCCTCTCAGGGGTGTCTCAGGGATGTCTCAAGGATGTCAATGATGAATGGCGGCGTGTCATCCTCACGACTTCACAGAGCCAGCTTCGCAGAATCAGTCAGCAATCTCACATTAATCTAGGCAGTGTCTTAAAACTTTCTAGATCGTTGATTGCCTTGAGTCGATCCCCCTAAATCCCCCTTATTAAGGGGGACTTCCGGAGTGGTTCGGCTCGGTTCCCCCCTTTTTTAAGGGGGGCTAGGGGGGATCGAAGGGTTTTCAAGTAGGCCTAGAGTGACGTTTTTGATGATAAGTGTCCTGAGATTTCTCTATGTTTTAATGTGGCAGGTTTGTGGTATTTTCAAGTGTGGCTATTGGGATAACTGACCGAAATCTTCCAAAGCAGGGCTTTATTGAACCAAATTTGGCGCTAATGCAGATCCAGTGGATATCTAGCAGGTATTTCATTACTGGCGACCGATGCAGGCGTTGCAGATTGTGGAGATTCGGAGTCTTGCTGACCCCGCCCATCGCGGACTCAGCCCTGCCTATTTGTCCTGATCCTGGTTTCTTTGCATTTTGAAACCCACAGAAACCCACCGTTGACCTGTATGTTGCTGTACAGGCTATTGCAGTTGGGATCTGGACTTTAGCTGCTTTGACTGACGTGTGTGGCTTCTGAGATGGGCTGCGCTGTCCGTTTGTGCTTTTGCTCCTCGCACGTTACTCCTCTCACTATCTTGGGTTGTGCATTATCTGTATCGCAGTATTTGCCTGCGCGGTACCTGTTGCGGAGTTCCTTTTATCAAGGATGAATCCGGATAAAAGCACTTCAGGAGTTGCTGTCCTTACTGTTCAGTCCTGTTTACTGTTCAGTCCTGTTTCAGGATTATATTAAACGCCCGGATTCATGGAGGTGTGCAGCTTGAGGCTGAATGAATCGCATTTAATTGAGTATATTTTTATACCTTTAAATGTGGGCATGATTGAAAAACCTAAGAAAAGCATGAAAATTATTCTGCAAATTCCGAAATGACAGATTCGGCTGATGTATCCATTCTCATCCGTAGTGTCATTCGTTAGAGAATGCTTATACCGGGCTGAGCTTGTGTTGATTCTATTTTTAATGCCCTACGCAGCGTGGGGATCTGACTAAATTGCTATTGCAAGACTTCTTTTGCAAAGCTGAGTCTGAACGATACGCCCTATTTTCTATTCTGAAGATGATTTAGCGGCTGGAGAGGGTTCTCTTCAAGCTGTTTAGGCATTTGTTAGCTTAGGCAAACAGGCGATTCATCAATTTGGCGACTGGTCTTTTAGATTTTCGAGGTAGGCTCCGCATTCCATGGACGCTTCGATTCTCATTGTGGGGGATCACGAATTTCTGGCATCCCTTTCGGCTCTAACCCCTGATCTGGCAGCGTTTACTCTAGAGGTTGCGCCTAATCCGCACGAAGCGACGCCGCTGATTCAGGCGCAGCAGCCCGACTTGTTGATTATCCAAGCGACTCAGCCGGGCAGCCTGGATCTGTGCCAGCGGGTTAAGACGCAGAGCCATCTGGCGTGGATCTATTGCGTGGTGGTGGATGATCGGCAGCCGCCTGCGCCGAACGAACTGGGCGATCGCCCCCAAGATGACGCGCACCTGGAAACTTCGGCCCTGATGATGGGGGCGGATGCCTATGTAGAGCTGTGGCGAGCCGAGTTGCAGAATAAGTCGTCTGAAAAAAGCGATCAGTCGCTGATCGGTGCCCATGTGCAGGCGGGGCTGCGGCGTGTGCAAAACCATCGAGAGTTAATCCGCACCAACGATATTTTATCGGCGATCGCCCTGTCGGACCCGCTCACCGAGCTAAACAACCGCCGCGCCTTTGAGTGGGAACTGCCCCGGCAGATTCATAATGCGCGGCTGCGGGGAATGCCCATTAGTTTGCTGATGCTAGATGTAGACTTCTTTAAAAGCATCAACGACACCTACGGGCATCTGGTGGGCGACCGCGCTTTGCAGTTGATTGCCTCGCGGCTGCGGCATAACCTGCGCTTTTATGACACGCCATTTCGCTATGGCGGCGAAGAGTTTGTGATTATTCTCAGCGATACGGGGAATCAGGAAGCAGAGGCGATCGCCAACCGCATCTGTCGGCTCATCAGCGACCAGCCCTTTGTTATCGACGACTCTCTGGATCTCAACATCACTATCAGCGCGGGCACTGCATCGCTGGTGGTGCAGGACGATGCGCGGGGCATCAGCCTGCTGCGCCGGGCCGATCAAAACCTCCTGCGAGCAAAGGCGCTAGGTCGCAATCGGGTCGTCGGGGGGCAAGAGAGCGACGCACCGGGCGAAAGCGGGCTGGGCAATCCTGATCCTTCTCCCGCACACGAGTCATGAAGCCCTATCATCAGGTGGCAATTGAGGACTGCGGCGAGCCGCTGGTAGAACTCCCCGCAGACGAATTTGCGCGGGTAGATCCCCATCCCTACGCGGTGCTGGGTGCGCCCTATGGCGATCGCTCTCCGTTCTTTGTGCGGCAGGGCGTGCTGGAGCGGCTGCGGCTAGCCCAGGCAAACTTGCAGGAAAACTGCCCCGGCTGGCGCATCCAGATCTTCGATGCCTATCGACCCATCGCCGTGCAGCAGTTCATGGTGGACTATACCTTTCAAGACCTAGTGCGATCGCACGGACTAGATCCTGCCACGCTCAGTGAGGCCCAGCAGCACGACTTCTGGCAGCAGGTCTATCGGTTTTGGGCCGTGCCCAACTATAATCCCGCCACGCCACCGCCCCACAGCACTGGTGCAGCCGTCGATGTCACCCTGCTCGATGCCAGCGGTCAACCCGCCGACATGGGTTCGCCAATTGACGAACTCAGCCCCCGCTCCTACCCCGATTACTTTGCGCCTTACGCCGACCCCACTTCCGACCGCTATGACCCAACGCGGGCGATCGCTCACCAAAATCGCCAACGCCTGGCCACCGCCCTGCAATCGGCAGGTTTTTGTCGCCATCCCAATGAATGGTGGCATTTTTCGATCGGCGATCAGCTTTGGGCCTGGCTCAAAACTTCAGATCGCTCGGCGCTGGCCCTTTCAAATTCGGCTTGTGCAAATTTGGACGACGCGATGGACAATGCGAACCTGCGCGTAGTTGCACGGTATGGCGCAGTTTGAATCGATACCTGAAGGTACAGAAGCGGTAGTGCAAGTATATTAATTTCTGTCCAGAATTATTCGATATCTAAATTTGATATCTTTTTTAGGATGGGCGATCGCCCTTCAACGGTATTGAAATAGACGAATTCAGGCGAATTCAAATCAAGCTTTTATTCGCTTGACAGTTCGTAATTTAAGTGTAAAGAGTCTCCGTGTATACCAGGTTGGCGCTAACTGTACGGATGGGTCTTACTGGAAGAGTCCACCCGATATGCCGTCATCCACTGAGATGCAGAAAGATACCGCTGGAAACACCTTCGCAACGGCCCGCAGGCTCCGCTTCTCTTCTGGAAAGCTGAACCTCAGCGAATGGGTCGGCTCTGGCGATCGGGATGACATCTACCGCCTCAATTTCAACCGAGCTAGCAATGTCACTATTAGGGCTTCGGGAACTGGCAGCGGCACAGGGGCGATCGCCCACCTGATTCAAGACCTGAACAACAACGGCCGCCTCGATGCCAATGAAGTTAAAGGCAGAATGCTCATTCGCCCTGGGCAATCTAACACGCTAGCAGCCAAAAACCTGACGGGTACGTTCTTCCTCAGAGTCCGCAGCCAGGGCGGCAGTCTCAGTTACAACCTGGCAATGGAAACGACCCCATCGGATACATCCTCCGGTGGTGGCACTCGCGAAACCCAGCCGACTGGGTTCATCGCCGAAGTGCTGCGGCTGACCAATGCGTTTCGCCAGCAAAACGGACTACGGCCGCTATCTTACAACAGTAAGCTGAGTAATGCTGCCCAGGGGCACAGCATCAATATGGCGAACCAGGACTTCTTTAGCCACACGGGCAAAGACGGCTCTACCTTTAGTCAGCGAGTTACGGCGGCTGGATATCAGTGGTCGTTTACGGGCGAAAACATTGCCGCGGGCTACAGCACGCCCCAGGCTGTGGTGAATGCCTGGATCAACAGCCCCGGACATCGGGCGGCGATGCTCAATCCCAACTATCAGGACATCGGCATCGGCTACCACTACCTTGCCAATGACACCGGCCAGGTGAATTATTACCACTACTGGACGCAAAACTTTGGCAAGCCCCTGTAGGGCTGGAGGTCATTTCTATTCTCGGATTTTGGATTTGCGATTTTGGATTGCTAGTCGAGCGTTTTCAAAGCGTTCAGCAATTTTATTCGTAACGCCACTGAAGTGAATCGACAGCAGAGGGTGAGAGAAAGCTCAGCAAAACAGTTTGGTTTGCACAGCAAAACAGTTTGGTTTGCACAGCAAAACAGAGGCGGGAATGTGCTGCGTTCTCGCCTCTTTTTTTTGCAGAAAACCGAGAGGGACTTTGGACTAGAAGCGAAGAGAGAACTGGGCGATCGCCCCAACCCTCTTGCTCAATCTAAAATCCCCAATTCAAAATCTAAGTAGGTGGACATTAATAAACATAAAACCCAAAGACCTTGCGCCGCCCGCGCAGCGGGCGGCGCAAGGTTCAGGATCTGTTTTTTAATCTGGTCTATCTACTTAAAATCCCCAATCCAAAATCTCTAGAGCTTAGCCCGAATTTCCTCAACTCGCTTGCGATTCACGCCCAAATCAGACTGACCCAGGCGCGAGGCTGATCGCACCTGCACCACGCCCGCCACCTCGTCTACGTAGAACTCCACATCGTCCACAAACCCCATCAGGGCGCTGGTGAACTCGGCGTAGAGGTAATGATCAGACTCGGTGATGATCCGGGTGCGCGGCATGGCGGTAATGATGCCCTTGAGACGGGCGATCGCCTCGGCCGGGGTGCCGCTATAGCTCAGGGGCGCAATGTAATGCTCGGCATCCGACCCCGGAGCCTGACTATTGACGCAGTTGGGTGAGCCAGGGCAAGCTGCCAGCTTACCGTCCTTCACTCCCAGATTGGTGGGACGCGATCCAGAAAAAGAAAACAACGAAGCACCTCCAGAAGATTCAGCAAACATGGCCATCGAAAGCGAGGCTGGAGACATTACGGTGGAACCCGGAGCCGCCAGCGTCGTCGCCGGCCACACCAAACTGCCCACCAGCAGCACCATCAGAACAAAGACACTCAGCCACTTCAATCGATTCATCCTGCGCCTCTTTAATCTTTATTATTCCGTTAGGATTTATAGGACTTACGCAGTTGGACAATTTCTCGCGGGCTCAGCCCGCGAGAAATTGTCCAAAACCCAAAGAGCTTATCGCAAATGCGTAAGTTCTGTCCGTAATCAAACGTTTGGGATCAAACGTTTGGGCGTTGATTTTGACTGCATGGAAACTGCGCCAACCCAAAGGCACACCAGCCCTAGCAAAGCGGCTCACCTTTATAAGCTTCACCTATAAGCTTCACCAAGCTGCACTTTTACAGCATGTTGTGCGCCCGACACTATGCTGTGGACTCCATAACAATATCTTTACAATCCTTATCTTTACAATCCTTCCCCACTCAAGCCTGATCGCACAAAAGACGAAAGAATCGTTTGGGAATTGGTGGTCTAATTTTTGAGAATATTTAAGCTTTATAAAAAGCACATCGTCATTTCCGTATTTCCAGGGATAAGCTATAAGTCTTCCTGTTTTGAAAATCGTCGAAAATCGTCATGTCTCAGCCTCTAAAATCGAACCTCTTCGCTAATCGCAGTCTTTCTGTGCCTGCCAGATCTTCGCCCCTGGCTGCGCTCAGCGTGCGAACCGTCGCCCGTGCCTCTCAGCAAGAACCCGGAGGGACGCTGGGATCTGCGCTACGGGTCAGGCCGATCCCCGGAAAGTTCAATCGACTGGATTCGGTCAGTCGGTCAGACCGCGACCTGTATCGACTGGTGGTGAAAAATCCGTCTACCATGCAGATTGTGTTTCGCAAGTCGGGTGCGCCGACTGTTCAGCTTGCGGTGCTAAATGCCAGGGGCAGAGTGCTGAGGTTTGGCGGGCAAAAGCTGTCGTTTCCCGTGCTGGGGGGGGTTCGCAAGTTTAGCCTGACGGGTCTTATGCCCAGCACCTATTTTGTGCGCGTTTCGACGGCTTCTAGCGCTCCGGTGAACTATCGCCTGCGGCTGAGTGTGTCTAACTTGCCGACCTCCTAGCTGGCAATCAACCGATAACAACGCGATGTGCAACATCCAACCTGCCCTCATCCACTGACCCTTCTTCGTGGGGAGATGGAAGCCACAACTCTTGTTCCTTCTCCTTTGGGAGGGAGCTAGGGTGAGAACCGCAAGAAGCCTAAGCACGAATATTATGCTTCTGTTTAGCAACACTCCCCTCTTCAGTGGCTCTTCCATCTCTTTTCGATGGATTAAAACCCTGAGTCTTCTTCTTGAATCAGGGGCAGGGTTATTTGCAAGCGCGACAGGGGGTTATTTTCGGTGGGCGTATTCAGCAATTCCAGCCGTCCGCCCATTGCCTCCAGGATGGATTGAAATGCCAGCAGACTTGATCCCGGTGAAAGCTGAGCCACAGGCACATAGCCGCTGCTGCGGGTAATTTTGGGGTTTTGCGACAGAGCAGCCAACTGGTCGAGGGGTTCTTGCCAGGCTTCGGCGGGGCGCGTGTCTTCCAGGATTAGCCGGGCTAGCTTGGTGGGTGCGTCAATTTCCGCCGTTAGGCAAATTGAGCCGTCGTGCATGGTGGCGATCGCCCCGCTCACCAGGCTCACCAATCCCTGCTGCAACCACTGCGGATCGGCTAGCACGTAATACGCTGGGCTGGGCGGGAGGATTTCTAGCTGCAAATTGCGGTTGCGGGCCAAAAGTTGGGTGCGATCGCCCACTGCCAGAAACGTTCCCGCAAGCTGTACAGGCTGTAGCTCCAGCTTGCGAAAGTCTTGCGAAATACGCGAAATGGCGATCGCCTGATCCAGCAGCCCCAGCATCTTTTGGGCTGCGCCATTGGCCTGTCGCACAAACTCACGCTCCTCCTCTGGGCTATCGCACAGGTCGTTGAGAATCAACTGTTGTAGCCCGATTACGCCGTTAATGGGCGATCGCAATTCGTGAGACACCCGCGCCAGAAACCCGGCATGGAATCGCGCCTGTTCAGAAGCCAGCCAGTAGGCCATTTCCAGTTGGCGGAGGGAGTTGGGGAGCGGCGACTCCATCCCATCAGCCTGCTCCAGGCCATCGCTTCGCAACCCCTGTGCCCTCACCAACTCCCACGCCAGCTTGGCCGCACCCACCTCACCGGCCTGATTGCCCAGGGCAGCAGGCAACACGCGCAGTCCTTCGCGGGAACTGGGCAACACGCGGGTTTGCAGTTCCTCCCACAGCGTTGGGTAGAAGAACTCGAAGCTGGCGCTGATGCCGCCGCTGAGAATCACCGCTTCTGGCGTGAGGACATAAACCAGGCTGGCGATGCCCGCGCCGAGGTCGCGTCCGTATTCTTGCCAAAAGGCGATCGCCTCCCGATCTCCCGCCTTGGCTCTGCGGCCCAGTTCTCCTGGCTCTAGCCCCGTGCGCCGTCGAATCGCCTGCACCGAGCAATATTGCTCCAGGGAACCGCGATTGCCGCTGTTGCACTCTGGCCCCTGCGGGTTGAGCGTGATTAGCCCCAGTTCGCCGCCCGTGCCCTGTCGCCCCGAAAACAGCCTGCCATCCAGCACGATCGCCCCGCCCACGCCCGTCCCCAGCGTCAGCAAGATCACGTCGCGAAAGTTGCGCCCTGCCCCTAGCCAGCTTTCGCCCAACCCTGCACAATTGGCATCGTTGGCTAGCACCGTCGGTTTGCCTGTCCTCGCCTCCAGCCAGTCCGCCAGGGGCACATCCTGCCAGCCGAGGTTAATTGCCACCCGCGCCACCCGACCCGCTGCGTCTGCTGGGCCTGGCGTGCCCACCCCAAGGGCGATCGCCTCGTTCTGGGGGTCAACCTGGGCGATCGCCGCCACCATCGCCTCGACCACCTGCTCTGGCTGAGGCGGTTGTGGCGTGGGCACGGTGACGGATGCAGCGCACGTTCCCTGAGCGTCATACCGACCCAGCTTGATCGCCGTGCCGCCGAGGTCGATGCCGATTACATAAGGCATAGGGACTTTACTTCCAGTTTTCTCGCCGCAGCAGGGGGTTAATGAACTCATTCAACCCCTCGCCGACCAAGGAGAGGCCCGTGACCAATAGCGTTAGGGCGAGGCCGGGGAAGAGGGCGGGCCACCAAATGCCCGTTGGCAGTGCATCCAGAGCTTGGCGAAGATCTGCGCCCCATTCGGGGGTTTGGTCGGGTAAGCCTAGTCCCAAAAAGCCGAGTCCTCCCAGCGTCAGCGCGGCATCGGCGGCGTTGAGCGTAAACAGCACGGGCACGCTCTGGATCACGTTGGCAAAGAGGTACTTGCTCAAAACGCGCCAGGTGGACGCACCCATCGACTGCGCCGCTTCTATAAATAGCTCGGTTTTGACGCTGACGGTGTGGTTTCGCACGACGCGGTAATACTGCGGCACATAGGCAATGCTGAGGGCGATCGCCGCATTTAGCACGCCCCGCCCCACCACAAACGCCAGCGTCACCGACAGCAGCAGCCCCGGCAGCGTGTAGATTGTGTCCATCAGAAACAGCAGCACTCGGTCTAGCCAGCCGCCCAAATAGCCGCTCAGCATTCCCAACGGCACGCCCACCAGCACGCTCAGCGCCGTCGCCAGCACCACTACCTTCAGCGCTGCCTGTGCGCCATAGAGGGTGCGAGCAAAAATGTCGTAGCCCTGTCGATCGGTGCCAAACCAGTGTGCCGCCGACGGTGGTTCATGAATTGGGTTCGCCAGCGCCTCCAGCGGGTCTTGCAGCCAGCCCCAGGTGTGAAACAGCGGAGCCAGCAGCGCCGCCAGCACAAACACTGCCACGATCGCCACGCCCACCCACATCATTTGCACCGACAAACTCGGCCGCTGTGTTGTGCGTAAAAATCGGAGCGATCGCAAATTGGTAAGCGCCATGCCAAATCGGATTCCAGGAGCAAAAAAGGAAAAAGATCGTAGCCTATTGTCGCACGTCTGAGGAAGCGTGATAGCGAGTTGGGATACTAACGATTTTGGATGGGCGATTTTGGATTTTGGATGGGCGATTTTGGCGTGTCAGTCAAGCCTCTTGGGGCCTTCAGCCATTTCATTTAGAACGCTGCTTAAAGCGCTATCTAAGAGGGTGTTTGAAAAGGTATCGCCTGTAATGTTAAGCACTCAGAGATCCCCCCTAGCCCCCCTTAAAAAGGGGGGAAACCGCCTTAAAGTCCCCCCTTTTTAAGGGGGATTTAGGGGGATCTGCACGCTTTGCTACAAACAGTGGGACTTTCCAAACATCCTCTAAGTAAAGACAGGACTTACGCCCTTGCTCTGACAAACCGGACAGTAGTAAATCCGTCGTCCGCCCAGTATGTTCTTCTCGATGGGCGTTTGGCATACCCAGCAGGGCTGTCCGTCGCGGTTGAACACATGAAAGCGATACTGGCCACGGCTGAGGCCTTGCTGTTTGAGCTGAGCGACGCGGGCCAGGTCATTGGTGATGCCGCCTGTGGTGTAGGACTGGCGGGCGAGGGCGATCGCCGCCTCAGCCAGTCCAGTTATTTGCTCTGGGGTGCAGTCCATCGGGCGCAGGCTGGGATGCACACCCGCCACAAACAGCACCTCGCTGCGGAGATAGTTGCCCAGGCCGCAGAGAAATTTCTGATCTAGCAGCAGCGACACCAGCCCGCGACGGTGAAAGCGGGGATCGAGCAATCGTGCGACGACTTGTTCAACGCTGACGGCAGAATCTAGCACGTCGGGCCCGACCTGGCTCCAGAAGGGGTGCTGTATTAACTCGTCTTCTCGCAGCACTTCGATATCCGAGGCGCTGTAGAGCAGGGCAGATTTTTGGCTGTTGTGAATTGCAAGGCGGAGTTGACGCTTTGTTTGTGGGAAATCGTAGGCTTTGCGGACGTACCAGATGCCATAAAGCTGATTGTGGCTGTAAATATTCAACTGGCAGGCAAAGCGAATCAGCATTCCCTTGCCGCGGGTTTGCACGTTTAGAATGCGATCGCCCCTCAGTTTGTCTTCGTAGGGCTTCAGATGCTCAAAGGCAAAGAAAATATCTTGGACAGGCTCGCGAGTAATGGCACGTTCAATTTCGTCCGCAGCACGGCGGATTTCGGGGCCTTCAGGCATATTTGGAGACCAGGGATTGGAAGTTAAGAGTTAGAGATTGGGGCTTATATCGAGTGGGCGCATCCCAGTTATGCAAGCTTGCCCTCATCCCCCAGCCCCTGCTCCCGCTTTGGGAGCAGGGGAGCCGGATTGGAAGTCCCTCTCCCAAAGCGGGAGAGAGATTTAGGGTGAGGGTTACAAAATGAGGGTTACAAAAGTGGGATACACCCTATCGAGTTTCCTGAGAGTCGTGCTGGATGAGATGCCTGGGAGTTACGCAGAGGCTTGACTAGCGCTCCGAAATCGCAAATCTAAAATCGAGAATCGATACCAGGCTTGCGCTACAAAGTCACCTGAATCGCTAGACTGCATCAAATCGACATAAAAGGCTGAACAAAATCCGCCAAGTCGCTGATGAATTCATTAGAGAATTTCAAAGAAAACCAGAGTTTCTGGACGCTATTCGCCCAAAAGTCGGGCTTGAAAGTTCATAGCCTACCATCTCAGAAAAATCAGCGCAATATTCCTCAATTCTTTTCTGTTTCCAGAACTCTTATCTGTTCCCAGAACTCTTATCTGTTCCCAGACTTCTAAGTAAATAGACCAGATTAAAAACAGATCCTGAACCCTGCGCCGCCCGCGCAGCGGGCGGCGCAGGGTCTTTGGGTTTTATGTTTGTTAATGTCCACCTACTTATTAGTAGCCCGCCTTAGTAGCCCGCCAGCTTACCGCGCCGCTTGGTTTCGCGCTCGGCCAGGTGAAACAGCGTCAGCCCCAGGGCAAAGTAAATCGCACCATTCAGCAGCGCCAGCCCAAAGTTGTCGGCCTTGAGCGGCACACCCCGCGCCATCACATCACGCATCAGCCCCGCACCCGGAGCCATCGGCAGCAGCAGCCCCAGCAGCCGCATTGGCCCTGACCAAGTTTCCGACGGCACCGCCAGCAAAAACAGCAGCGCAAACTGAAAGATTCCCAAAAGCTGCTGTACCTGCTTTAGCAAGAGCGACAATGACCCCATCGCAAAGGCCAGCCCGTAGGCTCCTAGCAGCACCGTGGCAAAGGCAGGCAGCACCGCAGGCGGAAAGGACAGCCGCGTTCCCGTGAGCAAGGAAATTACGCCGAGAATGCAGGCAATCAGCGTCAGTTGAATCGTTAGGCTGGCTAGCGCCCGCGTCAGGAAGAGCCGGGGCGGGCTATAGGGCGATAGAAATAGCTGCTCTAGCGTGCCCGTCTGTGCCTCGCGCTGCAAGTTGCCCGCCACGTCGCTCATGATGAACAGCGCCAGCGTCCACAGCACGTAGCCAATCACCACAGCATCAAGGCGATCGCCAAATTGCAAGTTTGGCCCGGCAATATACCGCGCACTCAGAAACAGCCCGTAGAACACGACGGTGGTAATGACAATTCCGGCGATCGCCTCGGTGGAGTATCGCAGCAGTTGAATCCAGCTTCGGCGCAGTTCCGCCAAAAAGAGTTCGAGCATTGGAAGCGTTGGAAGATTAGGGTATCGAAGTATCGAGGGTGTAGGGGGATTGGCATCTCCCAGCATTGCCTGATTCCATCATCCCGCTGTTTTCCCGATTCGCAACTCATTCCCCCAGCCTGCCATCTTCCTTCTGCACCACTGGCATCACCAGCATCTTATCTACGCGATTGCCGTCCATATCCATCACCTCAAACCGCAGGTTGTGCCAGTTGAAATAGTCAGCGGCGGCGGGAATCCGGCCAAGCTGCATGATTACAAAGCCTCCCAGCGTTTGATAGTTGCCTCGGTCTTCATCCGGCAGTTCGTCAAGGTCGAACAGTTCTTTAAGCCTGTCGATGGGCAACATGCCGTCTAGCAGCCAGGAGCCGTCCTCGCGCTGCACGATGGCGGCTTCAAACCCGTGGTCTGCCATCGGCACATCGCCAATGATGACCTCCATCACGTCATTCAGCGTGACAATGCCCTGCACCACGCCGTATTCGTCCACGATGATGGCTAGGTGGGTGCTGGACTGTTTGAACAACTCCAGCACCTTCAGCGCGGGGCTGGATTCGGGCACAAACAGCGGTTGCCGCAGGTTGCCCGCCAGGTCAAAGGGCTGGTCGGACAGGCTGCGGGAGAGTAGATCGGTGACGTGAGCCACGCCCAGCACGTTGTCTAGCGTTTCCTGACAAACCAAATAGCGGCTATGTCCATTTTCAATGATTTTTTGGCGGTTAATGTGTTCGGGGTCATTGAGGTCTAGCCAGACAATTTCCAAGCGCGGAGTCATCAGGCCGCTGACGCGCTGGTCGCCTAGGTGAAACACTCGCTCCACCATGTCTTGCTCGGCTGCATCAAACATGCCGGCCTCTGCGCCTTGGCGCACCATCACCTTAATTTCTTCTTCCGTCACCAGGGGTTCATCAGAAGACTGATTTACACCCACCAGTTTCAGGATGCCTTCGGTGGAAGCGCTTAATAAATGCACCAGCGGATAGGCTAGAGACGAGAGGCAGCGCATGGGGCGAGAGACTGCCCTGGCGATTTTTTCGGGGTTGCTGAGGGCGATGCGCTTGGGCACCAGTTCGCCAATAATCAGCGAGAGGTAGGTGATCGTCAGGACGACGACGCTGAGGGCGATCGCCCCGCTGTAGGGTTCAAGCGCGGTAACCTGGGCGATCGCCCCTGCCAGGGTATTCGCAATCATCGCCCCGCCAAACGCGCCCGCCAGAATGCCGATGAGCGTAATGCCAATTTGCACCGTTGAGAGAAACCGATTGGGAGAAGTCGCCAGTTCTATCGCTGCCTGGGCTTTTTTGTCGCCTCGCTCGGCCATCTCCTGAAGACGGATTTTGCGGGCAGACACAATCGCCATCTCCGACATCGCAAAGATGCCATTTGCCAAAATCAGCAGCAGCACGATTAAAACTTCAACAGCAACGGAAGGCATTGGTGGCAGTATCCGGCGGCGACCAGCGTCCGGCAAAAGGGGATAGATAACGTTTTCGGAAGTCACGAAGATGCGATGTGCAACGATGCGATGTGCAACTTCCAAGCTGCCCTCCTCCCCGAACCCCTTTTCCTAAGCTGGGAGCAGGGGAGCAAGAGAGGCTGGAAGTCCCTCTCCTGCTCTGGGAGAGAGCTTGAAGCCTTCGGCATACCAGAAAAGGGGGAGGGGAATCAGCAACGTCGCACATTGCGTTTAGAAATTAAGGCAAGCTTGCAAGCGCTTGCAGGCTTAGTTTTGCCAGTCAGGTTTCGCCAGCCAGGTTTCGCCAGTCAGGTTTCGCCAGTCAGGTTTCGCCAGCCAAATTCGCAAGCGCATCTCGCAAACTTATAGACGAAGGTAGCACCTCGGCCAGGGTGAAATTGTAGGATCAGCAGATTTTCTCGCGAGCGGCCAGGGGGCCGGCGACGGATTTGACCCGGCATCTGGAACCGATTTCCTACATCTTGGGCCCTGACCCATCTCTCCGGAGGCGGTTTCCCAAATCCTGAATCTCTGGCAGCGCTTTACAATGGTCAACAGTCTTTGCTCAATCCGTTGCTCAATCACCGTCTTCCGAAATCCCAACTGCTATGGTGTTTTCGTCAATTTGTCGCGTCATGGGGCGATCGCCCCTCACGGCCGAACTGCTCACCAAGCTGAACCAGCAGCGCCGCCTCATTCTCAACGGCATCGCCCGCCTGCCCAAGGGACTGGTCGCCTCTACCCTGGCCCAAGTGGCCCAGCGCCCGCTGCTGGTGATTGCCGCCACGCTGGAGGAAGCCGGCCGCTGGACGGCCCAACTAGAGGCGATGGGCTGGAACACGGTGCATTTCTACCCCACGTCGGAAGCGTCGCCCTACGAACCCTTTGACCCCGAATCGGAGATGACCTGGGGGCAGTTGCAGGTGTTGGCAGATTTGGCGCGGGTCGAGTCGTCGCCCCATCTGTCTCAGCTTGCGATTGTGTCCACCGAGCGATCGCTCCAGCCGCACCTGCCGCCTGTGGAGACGTTTCGCCAGTTTTGCATCACGCTGACCCAGGGCTTGGAAATTGACCTGAAATCCCTCAGTCGCCAACTGGCGCTGCTGGGCTACGAAAAAGTAGCGATGGTGGAAACGGAGGGGCAGTGGAGCCAGCGGGGAGACATTATCGACGTGTTTCCGGTGGCGGCGGAGTTGCCCGTGCGCCTGGAGCTATTTGGCGATGAGCTAGAGAAGATCCGCGAGTTTGACCCCGCCAGCCAGCGATCGCTCGACAATGTGCCCCAGTTGGTGCTGACGGCAACGGATTTTGCGCCGATGGTGTTGTTAGGGTTGGGGGCCAGCGGTCAGGGCGATTTGGCAGAAAGTTTGGAGCTTCTCAAGCCGTACCTATCCCCGGAAGAAGCAGAGCGGCTGGCGGAAAGCAGGCGGCTGGAAGGGGCGCGGCGGTTTCTGGGGCTGGCGTTTGAGCGGCCCGCGTCGCTGCTGGATTATTTACCAGAGAATACCCTGGTCGCCATTGATGAGGTGGAGCAGTGTCAGGCGCATGGCGATCGCTGGTTTGACCATGCAGAAGACCACTGGCGCGAGATATGCGGGGGGCAGGGGACCGTGGGCGACGGCTTGGCCGCGCAATCTCCCCCGGCTCCAACCCTCCCCAAGACCCACCGACCGTTTACGGAGTCCCTTGCGGCGTGCGATCGCTTTCTGTGTCTACACCTTTCCGAACTGGCGGAGGAGGGCAGCGGGCTGAACCTGGCGAGCCGCCCGGTTCCCGCCGTGCCGCACCAGTTTGGGCGCTTGGCAGAGACGATTCGCCAGGAGCGCGATCGCCAGTTTGGGATCTGGCTGATTTCGGCGCAGCCGTCGCGGTCGGTGGCGCTGTTGCAAGAACACGACTGTCCGGCGCAGTTCATCCCCAACCCCCACGACTATCCGGCCATCGATCGGCTCCAGGCGAACCGCGTGCCGACAGCGGTGAAGTATTCCGGTCTGGCAGAGCTAGAGGGCTTCATTCTGCCAACGTTCCGCATCGTCGTCATCACCGACCGCGAGTTCTTTGGGCAGCACACCCTGGCCACGCCCAGCTACGTCCGCAAGCGTCGCCGCGCCGCCTCCAAACAAGTTGACCCGAACAAACTGCAACCGGGTGATTACGTCGTCCACAAAAACCACGGCATTGGCCAGTTCATCAAGCTGGAAAGCCTGACGCTGGACAACGAAACCCGCGAATATCTGGTGCTGAAATATGCCGACGGGCTGCTGCGGGTGGCGGCGGATCAGGTGAATGCGCTGTCGCGGTTTCGCGGCGTGGGCGAGGGCAAACCCGAACTCAGCAAGATGACGGGCAAAGCCTGGGAACGCACCAAGCAAAAGGTTCGCAAGGCGATTAAGAAAGTTGCCTTTGACCTGTTGCAACTCTACGCCCAGCGGGCCCAGCAGCAGGGCCACGCCTACCCGCCGGATACGCCCTGGCAGGAGGAAATGGAAGACTCGTTCCCCTACCAGCCCACGACCGACCAGCTCAAGGCGATTCAGGACGTGAAGCGGGATATGGAGGGCGATCGCCCGATGGATCGGCTGGTCTGCGGCGACGTGGGCTTCGGCAAAACGGAAGTCGCCATCCGCGCTGTGTTCAAGGCGATCACCGCTGGGAAACAGGTCGCCCTGCTCGCGCCGACGACGATCCTGACGCAGCAGCATTACCACACCCTGAAGGAGCGCTTTGCCCCATACCCGATTCAGGTCGGTCTGCTGAACCGTTTTCGCACCAATGCCGAAAAGCAGGACATCCTGAAGCGCCTCGCCTCTGGGGAACTGGATGTGGTGGTGGGGACGCACCAGCTTTTGGGTAAGGGCGTGCAGTTCAAAGACTTGGGGCTACTGGTGGTAGACGAAGAGCAGCGCTTTGGCGTGAACCAAAAGGAAAAAATCAAAACCCTGAAAACCCAGGTAGACGTGCTGACCCTCAGCGCTACGCCGATTCCCCGGACGCTTTACATGGCGCTGTCGGGCGTGCGCGAAATGAGCTTGATTACCACGCCGCCGCCCTCCCGCCGCCCCATCAAGACCCACCTGTCGCCCTACGATCCGGAGATGGTGCGGACGGCAATTCGGCAGGAACTCGATCGCGGTGGGCAGGTGTTTTACGTGGTGCCACGGGTGGAGGGCATTGAGGAAACCGCCGCCAAGCTCCGAGAGATGGTGCCGGGGGTGCGGATGGCGATCGCCCACGGGCAGATGCAGGAAGGCGAACTGGAAGCCACCATGCTCACCTTCAACAACGGCGAGGCAGATATCCTTGTCTGCACCACCATTATCGAATCGGGGCTGGACATCCCCCGTGTGAATACAATTCTGATCGAAGACGCGCAGAAGTTCGGTCTGTCCCAGCTTTACCAACTCCGGGGACGGGTCGGCCGCGCGGGCATCCAGGCCCATGCGTGGCTATTTTACCCAAAACAAAGCCAGCTCACGGAAACCGCCCGTCAGCGGCTGCGCGCCATTCAGGAATTTACCCAGCTTGGCTCTGGCTATCAGTTGGCCATGCGCGATATGGAGATTCGCGGCGTGGGTAATTTGCTAGGCGCGGAGCAGTCGGGGCAGATGGACGCAATCGGCTTTGACCTGTACATGGAAATGCTGGAGGAAGCCATCAAGGAAATTCGCGGGCAGGAAATTCCCCAGGTGGACGACACCCAGATCGACCTACGCCTCACTGCCTTCATCCCCACCGACTATATCCCCGACCTGGATCAAAAGATGAGCGCCTATCGCGCCGTCGCCGCTGCCCAGACCAAGCAGGAATTGACCGAGATTGCGGTGGATTGGAGCGATCGCTATGGCCCCATTCCCCCCGCCGCGCTGCAACTGTTCCGCGTGGTGGAACTAAAGCAGATTGCCAAGAAACTAGGCTTCTCGCGCATCAAGCCCGACGGCAATCAGCATGTCGTGCTAGAAACGCCAATGGAAGAACCCGCCTGGAACCTGCTGAAGGACAAGCTGCCCAGCCACCTGCAACCCCGCTTTGTCTACACCTCCGGCAAAGTCACCGTCCGTGGCCTAGGGGCCCTCAGCGCCGACCTCCAGCTAGAGAACCTGATCGACTGGCTGAGCCGGATGCAGGGGGCCTTGTTGGAGCCGAGCTTGGTTTAGCAAGAAGTCACCGCTGGTGGTGCTGCGATCCAAAAGTCCTGTTGAAATGACAGTCGCGCTTCGTATCAAATCCATGCTGCTTGGATGAGTTGCATCGCCGACACAGCACTTGCAGGTTGCTCAGGTCGTTTACCCCACCTTGCGCCAGCGGAATGATGTGATCAATCGTCAGTTTTGCCTGGTGTGGCCCCGCGCCGCAGTGGTTGCATTGCTGGCTCAAGGGGGTGGTCAACAAAGTTATCTGCCGCTGTAGAACTTCACCGTTGGGGAGAGTGATTTTTGGAGGGATTGTGGAACGCTAGAGAGAGTTCTTGGGAGTAACGCTTAAAAAGGGCTGAGGGGCAATCGCCCTCACCTACGTCATCACACCGGCCCGCGCAAGATGCCTACTCGCGCAACAATTTTGCATAATCTACGTCTCAACGATCAATATATTTGGATTGATCCAGGCTCAATTTTTTGATCTTGAGGAATCCCGAAGCTTCAGGCAAGCCTGTTGTTATCTGTTACGCCTAACTCCTGAACTCCTCTGCACGTCAACATTCCACACTCTGGCAAAGCATCATGATTGACTTTCTCCTTCACCAATTTGGCAATCTGCGCCGCCGCTGGCTCTATGGGTTGATGGCAGGCGTGATGGCAACTGGGCTAATTGTGCTTAGCCCTTCGCCGTCTCATTCGCAAACCGTGCCGCGCTGGCTGGAACTGCTGATTCGCGGGGCGCAAATTGTTCAAATCTCCAATATGTCGGAGCGGCAAGAGTTGGAGCTAGGTCGGCAGATCAACCAGCAATTGTTGACGCGGCAGTTTCGGCTTTATCAGAATTCGACGGTTTCTGAATACGTTAACCGCGTGGGACAGGGACTCGTGCCCCACAGCGATCGCCCCCAGATTCCCTATACCTTCCAGGTGGTCGAGAGCAACCAGATCAATGCCTTTGCCACAATGGGCGGCTATGTCTACGTCACCACTGCGCTGCTGCAAGCAATGGACAATGAGGCTGAGCTAGCGGGCGTATTGGGGCATGAGATTGGGCACATTGCCTCGCGCCACTCGGTCGAGCAGTTGCGCGATCGGGCGATCGCCGCTGGGGCCGCCCGCGCCGCCGGACTGGATCGCAACACGGCCGTTGCCCTAGGTGTGGAACTCGCCATCAACCGACCCAACAGCCGCCGTGACGAATACGAAGCAGACGAGCGCGGCCTTAGCAATATAATCCGCGCTGGCTATGCCCCGATTGGCCTGGTTAGCTTTATGGAAAAACTCCAGCAGCGGGGCGGCTCGGTGCCCACTTTCCTGAGTACCCACCCCAATTCTGGGGAACGCGCTGCCCGCCTGCGACAGATGGTAGATGCAACCATCCTGTCCCAAGGTAGAGGGCTAGACACTGCCGACTATCGCAACCAGATTCGTTCGCTTGTGCGCTAAATGCTCTCTCTCAGCAGGAATGTGAAATGAGACGCTGGATTGCCGGGGTTGGCGTGGGCGTGGTGTGCGGCATCGCAGGCGCAATGGGCGTTGAGGCCGGTTTGGGGCACGCGCTGCCGCCGCCGGAGGACGTGCCAGAGGAGGTGCTGCGGACGCAGATTGTGCTGGAGGGGCGATCGCCCGTCACGGGAGAACCGCTTACTGCCAGCGAACGCGCCACCCAGCAGACCAGTCGCCAGACGGCGATTGAGGAACAACCCCGCGATCTGCCGCCCGAAATCCGGCAAACAGTGATGCTGCTGAAGCTGCGGCGGCTACTGCGCCCGGTGCTGCCGTTTATTTTCTAAACTCAGCAATCGTCGAGCCGTTCAAAGCGAGTAGCGATCGCCCGCACCAGGATTCAGGTACGGCCGGTCAAGCCACAGCCCTGCCTGCTGAAACTGACGGGCGATCGCCGCTAGCCGGGCGGTGGGGTCGGCGCTGTCTAGCAGCCCATCGGCAACCAACTGAGCGCGGTGCAGCCCAAACTCGATCGCCTCGTTGCAGGCTTCCTCCATCGGTTCCTCCATCGGTTCCTCCGCTAGCCCCACTCCTGGCGCGAGGGCCTTGGTAAACAGAGGCACGGCCCGCTGGAGGTGCGATCGCACAACCGGATAAGCCTGCCGCAGCATCGGAGCCGCCGCAGCCCAATCGACCTGGCACAGCCGCAAGATGGCTGCGTCGCGTCGCCCATAGTCGGCTGGGTCGTGCAGCAGGCCGAGGGAAAAGGGCAGTTTTGCCTGATTTAGCGCGGGAATCAGGACGCGCATGAGAGCGATCGCCCCCGCAGCCGACAGGTTGAAATAGACCTGCACCGCTGGCGCATCGGGCGAAATCGGGCCGCGATCGCCCAAAACAGTATAGAAACTCGCGTCCATGCGATGGGGTGGCATCCACACCGCAACCATGTCGCCCACTGCCGGATGTCTTTGGGAGGGAGATAAATGGCGATCGCGCTCCAGCCGCAAAATCAACCCATTGCGCTGAACCAAGGCCGTCGTTTCGTCGATCTGCGTGACGATCCAGCCTGCGTCAAAATAGCCCTGTCCTGTGTTTGCTGCGCTAAGCTGCTCAAAAAATTCCACATCCACCCCAGCCTGCACCGAGTTTCGCAGATCCGTTGCCGCAGGTTGGTCGGTCAGTTGTCGGCCGCAGAAATAGAGGTCGTAGATCACGTTGCGAAGCTGGAGCCGCAGATAGGAGCGCTGCACCTCTGGCGGCAACTGGTCAAAGGGGCGATCGTCTTCTACTAGCACCGCCGCCGGACAGCGATCGTGATAAATCCGTCCCTCTGGGCTGATGTGGAGATGTCGCAGCAAATCGTCTAGCCCCGCTCTGGGCGGCAGCTTAAGCGTCGGGGTCGCGTTTGGAACTGTCGCGGGGGAACCTGCTAGTTCGCTAGAGCCGGATGTCGCCGCAAGGTCGGATTGGCTATCTGGCTGGTTGCCCAATTCTGCGTCAGATGCTTCCCTGTCTATCCAGTCCAGAAGCGGCCCGCCAAAAATTGACCGAATCGCCGCTTCTGGCCGATTGAGCAGCGAATTCGCCACCTGCATCGTGCAAATGCCCACATTGCCCAGCGGCTCGAAATGTAGCGCCTTGACCCGCAGCGTGCGAACCAGGCTATAGCCTGCAAACTGCATCGCCCGCTGCCAAAAGACTGGCGATCGCCCCATTTCGGGAAACGCCGCTCCATAGCCGCGCACGAGCAATCGCAGCGACGGCTGGAGAGCCTCCAGCGGGACGGCCACCAGCCGCAGCGCCTCGGTCAAATCCAGCCCCGACACGACCAAACTCTGTAGCCATAGCCGCAGATAGCAAGCAATCAGAAAGCCCATATCCAGCGCTGGGTCGCCCCATTCTGCCTTTTCCCAGTCGATCAGGCGCAGCGGTTGCGGGGCAGCATTCCAAGGCTGATTGGTCGCGGATGATTTTTTAGCCGATTCTGCTGATCCTGCTAATTCTTTTAATTCTTTAGAGGAGGCTCGAATCAACTGCGGCCAGTTGCGATGCAATAGCACATTGCCAAACTTGAAATCTTGATGCGTGAGGCAGCAGGGGTCGTAAATCTCGCTTAAATGGGCGATCGCCCTCCGCAGATCCTCAGCCTGAAAATACAGCTCAAAAAACCGCTGCCCATCTTCGCTGATCCGCCCCAAATCTTCTGGAGTCAGCCACTCCAGACCGTCTTCAAAATTGGGAACAATCGTGGCAATTTCGTCCTCTGCCATTGCCGCCGTTTGGGTTTGCTGGAGGGCAGCCCGATGAAGTGCCTCCTCGTCGGGATGAAGCTGGTGATAAATCGGCCAATAGTCCAGCGTAGTGCGGTGAAATTGCGCGGCTAGATGCCCTAACTGGTGGGCGATCGCCGCTGGAAATACCTGCTGTTCAGCATAGAAAGTTTCCAGATCGAGATAGTCCTGAAGATAGTTCATCACCAGGATGTGATGGACTGGATCAAACAGCAAAATGCCCGCCGTTAGGGGAATCAAACTACTCAGTTCAGAATGTGCTTGAAATAGAGATTGCACCTGCCCTTCAATCAGCAAATCTCCAGCGGCATTGCCCTGGGCATCCAGTGGTTCCTGTTTCACCAGCAGCAGGCGATCGCCCGTCAGTCGCACCAGCAAATTAAAGTTTTTGGAAGATTTGGCTTCAATAGAAAGAACGGATTCCGATGGGCGATCGCACAGCTTTTGCCTCACTAGATAATCAAAAACGTTCTGATGATCTAATCTAAACGTCATTTCTGTATGCATTTCGGAGTTTATATTAATCAGCATCCCCAAGGCTGACGAGTTCAGGTAAACGGTTTTCTGCCATAGCTTACTTTTCTAAGAAACTTAGCCAGAGCCACTCAGGACTCTGGCTATGGCTCTGACTCGGTAAAAGTTAAAGAGCTAACCTCTGTCGAAAGAGGCATTTTAAGTCATGAATTGGTCATGAGTTAAAATCCTATCCCCTAATCAACAGCGGATTAGTCGAAGATATCGGGCACTGGACTGTTAGTGGAGGACAAACCTCGCAAAGCCCTTGTAGACAAACCTTCGCAGTCTGTAGTCAAAATCGGCTGAGGTCTTTGCATAGTCAGCACTTCAAGTGCTACATCATCCTTTTATGAACCAGTGCCAGCGACAAAGCGCCGTAGCGAAATCAGGTCAAAATTAGGTCGTGGAAAGATTGCGGCGACGCACTACTCGGCGAGTCGTCCGACGGCGCACAACCCGTCGAGTATTACGGCGCGGAGGGGTGGAATTTCGGCGTCGCCCACCCGTGATCAGCAGTTCGTTTTCTTCGGTTAGCACTTGCGCCAAGCCTTCAATACCCAGGAACAGATCGATACCCGCAGGCTGATGTTGTGAAAGTTCCTTATTAGTCATTGCACGATCCTCATTACTAACTATCGACTCATGTTTAGAAATACTTGCACCTGCAAGAACGCTTGCATTTTTCAGTATTTCCTCCATGTGTCTTCAGCTTATCGAGGTGGATAGTAGGGAGCAACCTTTATTAGAGTTTTCTAATGCTTTTCTTAGGAAGCACTAAAGCATTGTTTTGCAATGAGATTCACGACAAGAATACCTGTATCTAAAGGTGCAGAATATTGCCGAAAAGTCGCTCTCAGGATACATCCCAAGATATGAGTTCTGAAAAATTTCTAGAATTTTAGAAATTACTAGTCTGATTCAGGAACTTTTTGAAAGGAGTAAACGTCACCTGCTTTTTGAAAATCAGTTTTGGATTTTGGGAACTTTTGCGTTCGGGCTTTCGTCTGCTGTCTGCGGCGCGATCGCCCCCATAAAAAGTGCAGGCCTTAGCGCAAGCAGCGCACTCTGAATGCCGCAGAAGCGCATCACAATTGACCCCAAAGATACCCAAAAGATGAGGAGCGCCATCCAATCCAAATCTAAAATGATGAACCGAGATTATATTGGACTGAAATTTTGGGCATCTGTGGATTACGGCGTGTTACGGCTGAAAGCGATAACCGATGCCGCGTACGGTTTCGATGTACCCGTTCCCCATCTTTTTTCGCAGATAGCCGACGTAGACATTGACAATATTGGAGCCGGGGTCATAGTCGTAGCCCCAGACGTGTTTGAGTAAATGCTCGTGGCTGAGTACCCGCCCTGGATTTCGCAGGAACGTTTCTGCTAGGGCAAATTCTCGGGCCGATAGCTCAATCTGGCGATCGCCCACGCAAAGCTGATGCGCTTGCAAATCTAGCTCGATGTTGCCCACTTGCAGCCGCATTTCGGCACCCTGGGTCGTGCGGGTGTGGCGCAGGCGCAGGCGGGCGCGGGCCAGCAATTCCTCAAACCGAAAGGGCTTGGTGACGTAATCATCTGCGCCGCTCTCTAGCCCGGCAACAGTGTCGTATACGCTGTCGCTGGCGGTGAGGATGATAATGGGCAGTTGTTCGCCTTGCCCGCGCAGTTCCTCCAGCACCGTCCAGCCGTCTTTTTTGGGCAGCCCCAGATCCAAAATCAGCAGGTCAAACTCCTGGCTGGTAATCATGTCGCAGGCAGTTTGTCCATCGGGGGCGATCGCCGTTGCAAAGCCATTGGCCCGAAATCCCTTTTCTAGAAAAGCAGCAATGCGCGGCTCATCTTCTGCAATCAACACGCGGGTCATGGTCTTCGTTTCTGGATGGACTGATTTTGGAGTCGGCGTTTCTAAACAGACGTATGATTTTCGTGCTTAAGCGTCTTGCTGCCCTCACCCTAGCCCTCTCCCAAAGAAGAGGGAACAAGAGTCCTAGCTCGTTCTCCTGTTCTCAAGATACAAGGGGTTGGGGGATGAGGGCAGATTGAAAGTTGCACATTCCGTCGGATTCGTTATCCAAAATCACCAATCCACAATTCAAAATTGCCAGGGCGATCGCCCCAGCGTCATCGAGTGGCTGACGGGGAGCTGCATCAGCCACATCGGGACGCGGGCTTGATACCGAAAAACGATATCCTTGCCTAAAAAATAATATCACTTTTGGATATCGAGTCAAGAAGAATGGCAAAATCACCGAAAGGTCATTCTGGAAAGCGTAGGACTTACGCACTTGCGATAGGTTTTCTGGGTTTTGGACGATTTCTCGCGGGCGCAGCCCGCGAGAAATCGTCCAACTGCGTAAGTCCTAAAGCGATTAGAATAAAAACGAATGAGGACTGGGAATATCAACCAAACGGCTTTCCAGTCAAGGGCTTGAGCATCAGTTTGGTAAGTCAGGATACCAAATGAGGCGTTTGATACGTCTTATTTATTTCGATGGGTTCAAATGGGTTTGTGAAACGCTGTATACCGTATACAGGAAAGCGACAGACGGAGATCTATGCAAAACCTGAAGGCGATCGTGATCGGGGCTGGGATTGGTGGCTTGACGGCTGGCATCGCCCTGCGACAAGCCGGATATGAGGTAGAAATTTATGATCGGGTGAAGGAGATGCGGCCGGTGGGTGCGGGGATTTCCGTCTGGTCGAATGGCGTGAAAGTGCTGAACCGTTTGGGATTGGGCGATCGCATGGCCGAAATCGGCGGCATTATGAACCGGATGCAGTATCACACCAAAGCCGGAGAACTTCTGAACTACATCGAGCTTGCGCCGCTGATTCACAAAGTCGGACAGCGCCCCTATCCGGTCGCCCGCCGCGATTTGCAAAAAATGCTGATGGCGGCGTTTCCGGGCGAGGTGCATCTCGACTGTCGCTGCATCGGCGTGGAGGAAGACGACCACGGCGTGACGGTGCAGTTTGCCAACGGGCGCGAGGCGCGGGGCGATTTTTTGGTGGCGGCGGACGGCATTCGCTCGGTGTTGCGGAGCTACGTCGTAGGGCGCGAGGTAGAGCCGCAGTATGTGGGCTATGTGAACTGGAACGGGCTAGTGCCTGCCGATGCTGAGTTGTCTCCGCCGGAGAGTTGGGTCATCTACGTTGGCGAACACAAGCGAGCCTCCCTGATGCCTGTGGCGGGCGATCGCCTCTATTTCTTCCTCGACGTGCCGCTGCCCAAGGGCACACCCGCCAACCCCGACACCTACCGGGAAGAGCTAAAGGCCCATTTCGCAGGCTGGGCCGAGCCTGTGCAGCGCCTGATCGACCGCTTTGACCCCTATACCGTGGCGCGTCCGGAAATTCACGATGTCGGCCCGATCGATCGCTACGTGCGCGGGCGGGTGGCGCTGCTGGGCGATGCGGCCCACGCCACCTGTCCTGACTTGGGCCAGGGCGGCTGTCAGGCGATGGAAGATGCGCTGGTGCTGGCAAACTATCTGCTGACCACCAATATCAGCATCGAGTATGCCCTGAAGCGCTACGAGTCGGAGCGCATGGCCCGCGCCAACGCGGTGGTAGAAAAGGCCCGCAAACGGGCCGAACAGATTCACGGCAAAGACCCCGCCGTGACGCAGCAGTGGTATCACCAACTGGCGACGGAAAAGCCGACGGATGTTACCGATGCCATTAGCAAGGTGATTTTGGCGGGGCCGCTGCGTTAGCGAATCGGGAATTAGGCTTGAGAGATACAAAAACTGGAGAGATGGCAATGGCGGGTAAGCTCACGACCCACGTTTTGGACACGGCGCATGGTCGTCCGGCGGCGCAAATGGCGATCGCCCTCTATGCGATTCACGGCGGCATTCACCCCAACGGCGACAGCCGCACCCTGCTGAAAACCGTCACCACCAACGCCGACGGCCGCACCGACGCGCCCCTGCTCAGTGATGGTGATTTGAAAGCCGGTGTTTACGAACTGGTGTTTGCCGTCGCCGACTATTTCGCCCAATTTCCCGACGCACTGCCCGACCAGCCCTTCCTCAGCCAGATTCCCATCCGCTTTGGCATTGCCGATGCCGACGCGCACTATCACGTCCCGCTGCTGGTGTCGCCGTGGTCGTACAGCACCTATCGCGGCAGTTGAGTGACGGAAAAGACGAAAAACGAAAAACGAAAAACAGAACCTCTTCGCTCTTCGTTCTTCTCTCTTTCCTGCCCTCTTCGCTCTTCGTTCTTCGTTCTTCTCTCTTTCCTCACTCCATCGCCTCCGCCTGCGCCACATCCAGCCAGGTCTTCACCACCGTATCGGGGTTTAGGCTAATAGAGTCGATGCCCTGGCTGACCAGGAAACGGGCAAAGTCGGGATAGTCGCTGGGCCCCTGGCCGCAGATGCCGATCTTGCGACCGTTGGCTTTGGCGCGTTCAATCACGACGCGAATCATCGTTTTTACGGCTTCGTTGCGCTCGTCAAACACGTTTGCCACCAGCGCCGAGTCGCGGTCGAGTCCCAGCGTCAGTTGGGTCAGGTCGTTGGAGCCAATGGAGAAGCCGTCGAAGATTTCGCTGAACTCGTTTGCCAGAATCACGTTGCTGGGCACTTCGCACATGACGTAGACCTGCAAGCCGTTTTCGCCGCGCTTCAGGCCGTTGCGCTCCAGTTCTGCCATTACCTTGCGCCCTTCCTCGGGTGTGCGGCAGAAGGGGATCATGGGAATCACATTCGTCAGCCCCATGTCGTTGCGGACGCGCCGAATCGCCGCGCACTCCAGCGCAAAGCCGTCGCGGTATTTCGGGTCATAGTATCGCGCTGCACCGCGCCAACCCAGCATTGGGTTTTCCTCGTGCGGTTCAAACGATTTGCCGCCCAGCAGGTTGGCGTATTCGTTGCTCTTGAAGTCTGACATCCGCACGACGACCGGCTTGGGATAGAAAGCAGCAGCGATGGTGGCCACGCCCTGGGCCAGCTTGTCTACAAAGTAGTCGGGCTTGTGGTCGTAGAGGTGAGTCAGTTGGGCGATCGCCGCTTTTTCGTCATCCTCTGGCAGTTGGTCATAGTTCAGCAGCGCCAGCGGATGCACGCGGATGTGGTTGGCAATAATGAACTCAAACCGCGCCAGCCCTACGCCGTCGTTGGGCAGGGCCGACAGGCGAAAGGCCTCTTCGGGATTGCCCACGTTCATTAGAATCTGCGTGCGCGGGCGGGGCAGGGTGTCGAGCGGCGTTTCCTCCACCTCAAACGGCAAGAACCCGGCGTAAACACGCCCCTCTTCGCCCTGGGCACAAGACACAGTGACTTCTTGACCCGTTTGCAAAACCTGCGTCGCATTGCCGCAGCCAACGATCGCCGGAATGCCCAATTCCCGCGCAATAATCGCCGCGTGGCAGGTGCGGCCGCCCTGATCGGTGACGATCGCCCCTGCTTTTTTCATAATTGGCTCCCAGTCTGGGTCGGTGCGGCTCGTCACCAGCACGTCGCCCGCCTGGAAGGCGTGAATTTCTGCTGGGCTAAGAATGACGCGCACCTTGCCTTGGCCAATCATCTCGCCCACGGCGCGGCCCGTCACCAGCGGCTCGTGGTGGGTGTAGGTAGTGTCTTCTGTTTTTGCGCCGGCCTCGCGCTCTAGGCGATAGCGCCGCAGCACGGTCTGCGCCTTTTGCGACTGCACCGTTTCCGGCCGCGCCTGCACGATGTAGAGTTCGCCCGTGATGCCGTCTCGCGCCCACTCGATATCCATTGGCGTGTAGGTGCCGTGGGTTTGGGAGTAATGGTCTTCGATGATGCAGGCCCATTCCGCCAGCTTGAGAATGTCCTCATCACTCAGGGCAAAGCGATCGCGCTCCGATTGTTCCACGGGCACGGTCTTGGTCAGATGTTCTCCGTCGGTGTCGTAGACCATTTTGATTTCTTTGCTGCCCAGGCGCTTGGCCAGGATGGGGCGGAAGCCTTCTTGCAGCGTGGGCTTAAACACCAGATACTCGTCCGGGTTGACGGAACCCTGCACCACCGTTTCGCCCAGCCCGTAGGCCGCCGTCACCAGCGCCGCATTGCGAAAGCCGCTCTCGGTGTCGATGGAAAACATCACGCCCGATTCTGCCAGGTCAGAGCGCACCATCTTTTGCACGCCAACGGAGAGGGCGACGGTGAAATGGTCAAACCCTTTGGTGGCTCGGTAAGAAATGGCGCGATCGGTAAAGATGGAGGCAAAACAATGGCGGCAAGCATTCAGCACCGCATCCAGTCCGTGGACGTTGAGGTAGGTTTCTTGCTGTCCGGCAAAGCTGGCATCGGGCAAATCTTCAGCGGTGGCGCTGGAGCGCACGGCGACATCTGTATCAGGCCCGTAGCGGCGGCACAGTTTAGCATAGGCCTGGGCGATCGCCTCTTCTAGATCTTGGGGAAAGGGGGCGTTGAGAATGAGCGATCGCGCTTCCCGCCCGCAAGCCTGCAAGTTTTCTACATCGTCCACATCCAGCGTGGCAAACAGGCGATGCAGCGCCTCCGCCAGCCCTGCGCTCTGAATGAAGTGGCGATAGGCGTGGGCCGTCGTCGCAAACCCACCCGGCACGCGCACTCCCTTGGCGCTAAGCTGACGAATCATTTCTCCCAGCGAGGCGTTTTTGCCGCCCACCAGCGGAATATCGTGAATTCCGACATCCTCAAACCACAGCACCAAACTCTGATCGTGCGGCATCGCGACGCTGCGTTCGGATAGCTGAACCATGAGTACCTCCTTGAGGCAACCGTGTGGAAGCGATGAGGGACTGGTTGCATTGCCCCCTCTCCTTCATGCTAGTCAATGGAATCGGGGGAGTCCTGAGGCCTGAGGACGAGCGAGATTGACGGAAATTGCCCAAGCCTGGATGCTGCTTGAGTTCGGGAAAATATTAAATTGTATATTTAATTACAATTCTTGACGAATGGGCTGGGGATCGACAAAAACGCCTTGAGAATTCACGAGAATTCACGCTTTTGGAGGTTGCGATATTTGGGTTCAAGGATTTGGATAACGGGCGATCGCCCCTACAACCGCTTCAACCCTGCCTAAAAACGTCCAGGTTTCCTGATAGAAGCAACCCCTTTTTGGGCGAATTTATCGATTGATTGTTTGCCCCAATTTTGACCCCGTATCGAATCGCCATCGAATTGCCAAAGTGACGCTACAAATCGCATCACTTCACACAAACCATGCGGCCGATGCAATCACCGGAAGCCCCGCAGACGCTCGACCGGAATCCAAAATCGCAAATCCAAAATCCAAAATCAAAGAATCGATACTAGCCCAAATACTTTTTCAGCAGCAGTTCCAGCTTAGCTTTTGTCTCCGCAGGGGCCTTGTCTAGCGGCGTGAGGATGGCGTATTTCAGGGCGTGGTGGGCTTCGGAAGGCGGCGGGTTTTGGGCCAGGCGACGCACGGTTTCCTGAATCACGCGCTGGGCATTTACCGCATTTTTTGTCAGGTTGCTGATCACCATGTCCACTGTCACGCTGTCGTGGTCGGGATGCCAGCAGTCATAATCCGTCACCAGCGCCAGCGTCGCGTAGGCGATTTCGGCTTCGCGGGCCAGCTTGGCTTCGGGCAGGTTGGTCATGCCGATCACCGTTGCGCCCCAGCTTCGATACAGGTTCGACTCGGCGCGGGTAGAAAAGGCTGGCCCCTCCATGCAGACGTAGGTGCCGCCCCGGTGCAGCGCTACATCGGGCAGATCCAGGGAGGCGATCGCCTCTCCCAACACCGCCGCCAGGTTCTTGCACACCGGATCGCCAAAGGCAATATGCGCCACGATGCCCTCGCCAAAGAAAGTCGAGACGCGCCCCCTCGTGCGATCGATGAACTGATCCGGCAGCACCATATCCAGCGGCTTGGCCTCCGCTTGCAGAGACCCCACCGCCGAAGCCGAAACCAGGTACTCCACACCCAGCGACTTCATTGCGTAAATATTCGCCCGAAACGGAAGTTCCGATGGCAGCAGCGTGTGGTTGCGTCCGTGCCGTGCCAAAAATGCGACGGGCGTGCCCTCCAGCGTGCCCACGATCAGCGCGTCCGACGGTTTGCCAAAGGGCGTGTCTACCTCGACTTCGCGCACGTCCTTCAGCGCGTCCATTTTGTAGAGGCCGCTGCCGCCGATGATGCCAATTCGCACGTCTGTCATGGTTGTCGTCCTGATTCGTCCTACGTCGTTCTAAAGAGCGGGGCCAGCGGTAATCAATCAGAACATTACCAAGCGACGCTCTGCCTCCTAAGATACAGGGGGTTTGCAGGAAGAAACAGGAGAGATCGTAAAAGTCTGGTTGAGAAGTCTAGCCGAGAAGTCTAGCCAAGAAGTCTGGCCAAGAAGTCTGGCTGGAGAATCTGGCTAGGGCGTGTTTTAACTTTAGTTTGGACTAATGGTGAAGAGGAAGGCAGTCAATGAGAAGCACCGACTGCCGTAAGGTCAATGAAGTACAACCAACATTGACCCCATGATTTTCAACGAACTTCAGCAATTTCGCCAAACGTTGTATGCCAGCTTGGGAAACGCCAGAGATGCCCTGTTTGATCTGATGGATGCCGTGTTAGTGAGTGCGTGCATCGTGTCGTTTGTGAGGCTATCGCAGAGTCCTGTCTTTCGTCGCCAGTGGTCGAGCCCCTATGAAGCGTTGCGCGATAGCCGCCTACCCCGCTCAAAGGTGCTGAAGCTGTTGGTGCAGCAGATACCGACTCAGCAGCAACCGTTGTTGGCAGGTGATGCGAGTCGGTGGAACCGTCCTGCTGCCAGGCGTTTGAAAGACCGCACCTTATCAGGCAGAACAGGACATGCCCCGATAGCCGGACAAAACTACAGTACCTTAGCCTGGATTGCTGAAGACAGGGGCAGTTGGGCATTACCATTGCGGCATGAGCGCATCACCAGCTTTGAAACACCCGCCAGTAAAGCGGCATTCCAACTCAAACAAGTGACTCGGCAGTTAGCGGTGCGTCCGTTGGCGATCTACGACCGAGGGTACGGCAATGCCAGTTTTGTCAACCAAACGGCAGGGATTGAGGCAGACTTGCTGCTGCGGGTTACATCCAATCGATGTGTCTATGGCGCGCCCCCAGCGTATCGAGGGCGAGGCGCACCTGCCAAGCATGGACATAAGATGAAACTCAATGACCCTGACACTTGGAGTGTCCCGGTCGAAACCGTTGAAGTCGATGATCCCAACTGGGGACGAGTGCGGGTCAGTCGTTGGAGTGCATACCATTTCCGCAAATCCCCAAACGGGCAATGGAAGTGTTGCGCGTGGAGGTGCTGGAGACACAGAGCAGCACGCGACGCTTGGCTCCTTTGTGGTTAGTTTGGCTGGGTGAGCAGATGCCTCCGTTAGAAACCCTGTGGTTGCACTACCTCCGTCGCTTTGCCATTGAACACTGGTATCGCTTTGCCAAGCAGAGGCTATATTGGACACATCCCCAGTTCAGTTCTGTATCGGCAACCGAACAGTGGAGCAGCCTGATGCCGTTGCTCAGTTGGCAGTTGTGGTTAGCGCGAAAGGACTGTACTGACCACCCCTTGCCCTGGCAGGCACCGCAAGAAACGTTGACTCCGGGTCGGGTCGCACAAGCGTTTGCAGGCATTTTGGCAGCGATTGGCACCCCTGCTCCTGCGCCTAAACCTCGTGGTAAATCGCCAGGACGAGGCAAGGGGCACAAGCCAACTCCTCGTCCCTGCTATCCGATGGTCAAAAAACGAGCCTCGAAACGCAAGACATCCGAACAATCCCTGAACAGTCCGGTTGCAACAGCAGCTTAACTGCGAGCAGGATTGTATCCAATTCCTTAAGTTCAACTGTTATGAACGGTTGAGCAGATTCTTTATGGCATCCTGTTGAGCATTATTGTGATGCCAGTTAGTCCAAACTAAAGGTTTTAAAGCCCTTTGATCCCCCCTAGCCCCCCTTAAAAAGGGGGGAACCGAGCCGAACCACTCTGGAATTCCCCCTTATTAAGGGGGATTTAGGGGGATCGACTCAAGGCAATCAACGACCTAGAAAGTTTTAAGACGCTGGCTAGAGCAGAGAACCAGAGTTAGGATTCTTCGGACTACAGTACCAGCGCGGGCGTGGCCTGCTGAAACTGCGCCCGGATTGCCTGGATACATTCTGGTGTGGGCGTTGGGGTATTGCTGAGTTGATAGTCATAGCCCAACTGTTGCCACTTGTATTCGCCCATCTTGTGGAAGGGAATAACTTCGACCCGCTCCACGTTCTTCAAGCGGGCGACGAACTGGGCCAGCCCAGCGACATTGTTTGGATCATCCGTTAAACCTGGCACCACCACAAAGCGAATCCAGGCAGGCTTGTGGCAGTCGCTGAGGTATTGTGCAAAATCCAGCGTGGGCTGGAGGCTGACGCTGGTGACCTGGGTGTAGATTGACGGGTTGAATGATTTGATATCCAGCAGCACCAAATCGACAAACTCTAGCACTGGGCGGGCGATCGCCAGCGGACAATAGCCCGACGTATCCAGCGCGGTGTGAATGCCCAGCGCCTTGCACTGCCGCAAAATCTCCTGCACAAACTCTGGTTGCATCAGCGGTTCGCCGCCGCTCAGGGTCACGCCACCAGGCGGACGAATGTAGGAGCGATATTTCTGAATCTCGGCGACCATTTCATCGGCGGTGACCTCAGTGCCACCCGATATCTCGCGGCAGTCGGGGTTGTGGCAATAGAGGCAGCGCAGGGGACAGCCCTGAGTAAACACCACGACCCGCAGGCCAGGCCCATCGACGGTGCCACAGGTTTCGATGGAGTGAATGCGTCCGGTGATTGACATAACGGTAGGCCTTAAAAATCACAGCGCCAAGGGAAGCAGACTCAGCAAAGCGTGTCAAAAGAGTCAGGACTTACGCACTTGCGATAGACCTTCTGGATTTTGGACAATTTCTTGCGGGTGCAGCCCGCGAGAAATTGTTCAACTGCGTAAGTCACAAGAGTGTCGAGAGAAAGGGCAAAAGGCGAACGGTCAGCGAGTTTCAGGCAAGTTGCAAGCGAGTTGCAAGCAAGTTGCAAGCAAGTTTCAATTGTTCCTGTCGTTGCCGTCCGGAGTCCTTTTGCCCTGCGTTGCGTCGGCTGAACGCCTTACAAAAGCGAGTCTCTTGCGAATGCCACCTATGCCTAGACGCGATCGTGGAAGGTGCGGCTGATCACGTCTAGCTGCTGCGCCTGGGTGAGCTTGATGAAGTTGACCGCGTAGCCCGACACTCGAATCGTGAGTTGTGGATATTGTTCAGGATGCGCCATCGCGTCGAGCAAGGTTTCTCGATTGAGTACGTTGACGTTGACGTGATGCCCCTGACCGTGGAAATAGCCGTCTAGTAAGCTCACCAGATTTTGGATGCGATCGCCCGTCTGTTTCCCCAGCGCGTCAGGCACGATGGAAAAGGTGTAGGAAATGCCGTCTTTGGCGTGGGCGTAGGGCAGTTTGGCGACAGAGGCGAGGGAGGCGATCGCCCCCTTGGTGTCGCGGCCGTGCATGGGGTTTGCACCGGGGGCAAAGGGCACGCCGGCCTTTCGCCCGTCAGGGGTGCTGCCCGTCTTCTTGCCATAGACCACATTGGAGGTAATCGTCAGCACTGACTGGGTGGGCACGGCATCGCGGTAGGTTTTATGCTGCCGCAGCTTGTTCATAAAGGTCGTCACCAAGTTCGCAGCGATCGCATCCACTCGGTTGTCATTGTTCCCAAACTTGGGATAGTCACCTTCCACGGCGTAATCTACGGCCAGTCCGGCTTCATTCCGCAACACCTTCACCCTGGCATAGCGAATCGCAGACAGCGAATCCGCCACCACCGAAAGTCCTGCAATGCCGCAGGCCATCGTGCGATAAACGTCCCGATCATGCAGCGCCATTTCTAGCCGCTCGTAGCAGTACTTGTCGTGCATGTAGTGAATGACGTTCAGCGTGTTGATGTATAGCTCTGCCAGCCAAGTGAGCAGTCTGTCGAATTTTTCCATCACCTCATCGGGGTCTAGATAATCCGACAGGATGGGGCGGAACGGGGGCGCTACTTGTTCGCCTGTGTTTTCATCGCGGCCGCCGTTGATGGCATAGAGCAGGGCCTTGGCCAGATTGACCCGTGCGCCAAAGAACTGCATTTGCTTGCCCACGCGCATCGCAGACACACAGCAGGCGATCGCATAATCATCGCCAAACTCGGGCCGCATCAGGTCATCGTTTTCATACTGAATTGAACTGGTTTCAATAGAAATCCTGGCGCAATACTGCTTGAACGCATCCGGCAGCCGTTCAGACCACAGCACCGTCAGGTTGGGTTCGGGAGCCGGCCCCAGATTGTTCAGCGTATGCAGCATTCGGAAACTGGTTTTTGTCACCAGGGGTCGCCCGTCTTCTCCCATGCCGCCAATGGATTCTGTCACCCAGGTCGGGTCGCCCGAAAATAGCTCGTTATACTCCGGCGTTCGCAGGAACCGCACCATCCGCAGCTTCATGACAAACTGGTCGATGAGTTCCTGAATGTCGATTTCCGTAGCCGTGCCGTTTCGCAGATCCCGCTCGCAGTAGATATCTAAGAACGTAGACACCCGCCCCAGCGACATTGCCGCGCCGTTTTGCTCTTTCACGGCGGCTAGATAGCCAAAATAAAGCCACTGCACGGCTTCTTGGGCATTGGCGGCCGGGGCGCTGAGGTCACAGCCGTAGCTGGCGGCCATTTGCTTCAGTTCCTCCAGCGCCCGGATCTGCTCCGACAGTTCCTCCCGCAGCCGAATGGTGGGTTCGTCGCTGAGGGCTGCGAGCGACTGCTTCTGGTCTTTTTTGTCTTCAATCAGGCGATCGCACCCATACAGCGCCACTCGCCGATAGTCGCCGATAATCCGCCCCCGCCCATAGGCATCGGGCAGCCCGGTGATAATCCCCGACCGCCGCGCCATCCGCATTTCCTGGGTGTAGGCATCAAACACGCCGTCGTTGTGCGTTTTGCGATACGTCGTGAAAATTGCCTCCGTTTCGGGGTCGAGCGTATAGCCGTAGGCATTTAGCGCTGTTTTCACAACTCGGATGCCGCCAAAGGGCATTATGGCTCGCTTCAGCGGCTGGTCGGTTTGCAGCCCCACAATCCGCTCCAGTTCGCGGTTAATGTAGCCCGGCGGGTGGGAAGTGATACTCGACACCACCCGCGTATCGGCATCCAAAATGCCCCGTTCTCGCTCAGCTTGCATGAATTGCGTCACTTGCTGCCACAGGGTGCGCGTGGCAGCGGTGGGACGCGCTAAAAACGCCTCATTCCCGGTGTAGGGCGTGTAATTTTTCTGGATAAAGTCGCGCACGTCAATCCGTTCTACCCAGACTCCGGGCACAAACCCGTCCCAGGGCGATCGCGCTTGACTGGCATCTGGTTCTAAAACAAGCGTTGGCATAGTGCCTCCTTGAACGTAAGACCTGAAGGTAAGACCTGGACGTAAAAACCTGAACGTAAGACTTGAAGGTAAGACTTGAAGGTAAGACCTGAAATCAGAAAAAGCGGCGGGTTCGCGGGGCCAGCCAGATTCCGGGCCGGCCCCGCGCCGGGGGGCTATGAGTCGTCCGCCGCTAAAGAGGGAATCGAGGGCATCTCCGCCATTACCGAGGCAGACAGATCGCCTACGTTCGCAGGTTCATGCTCGCTGGGGTTTGGCGCAAGCTGCTGACTGGCGCGGGCAATTTCTGCGCGATAGCACAGCGGCACGTCGTCTGGATCGGCCTGGGGTCCCTCGTAGGCCAACACAAATAGCTCCTTCAGGTCTTGAATCAGCGGGTAGCGAGGATTTGCCCCCGTGCATTGGTCGTCGAAGGCGCGGTTGGCCAGGTTATCTAGCTGGGCATAGAACGAAGCGCGATCGCCCCCCGGATAGGAGGCCTGACCCATCTGACTGAGCGCTTCCGCCAGGGTTGCCGGAATCTCGACATTGCGCTTCAGTTCTTCCACTGCGATGATCAGCCGTTCCACCTTTTCATCGGCTGTGTTGCCCCCCAGGTGCAGATGGTCGGCGATCTGGGCGTAGCGGGCCTTGGCGTTGGGATATTTGTATTGCGGGAAGATCGCCTGCTTAAAGGGCTGATCCGTAGCGTTGTAGCGAATCACATGGGAAATTAACAGCGCATTGGCCAACCCGTGCGGAACGTGGAACACCGCGCCAAGCTGGTGCGCCATCGAATGGCAGATGCCCAAAAACGCATTGGCAAAGGCCATGCCCGCAATCGTGGCGGCATAGTGAACCCGTTCGCGGGCTTCGGGATCGCGGCCCCCGTTGCGATAGGAGCGCGGCAGATATTGGAACAGAAGGGCGATCGCCTCTAGCGCCAGCCCGTTGGTAAAGTCCGTCGCAAACACCGACACATAGGCTTCAACTGCATGGGTCAGCGCGTCAATCCCGCTCCAGGCCGTCAGCTTGGGCGGCATCGTCAGCACCAGATCCGGGTCTACAATCGCCATGCTAGGAGTCAGGGCATAGTCTGCCAGGGGATATTTAATGCCCTCCCGGTCATCCGTAACCACGGCAAAAGGCGTGACCTCAGACCCCGTTCCTGAGGTAGTCGGAATCGCCACCAGCAGGGCTTTTTGACCCAGCGGCGGCAGTTCATACACCCGCTTACGAATGTCCATAAACCGCATAGCCACGCCCGCAAATTCCACCTCCGGCTGCTCATACATCAGCCACATGATCTTGGCCGCATCCATCGGCGAGCCGCCGCCCAGCGCAATAATCACGTCCGGCTGAAACCGCCGCAACTGCTCCAGCCCGCGATTCACATTCGATAGCGTCGGGTCAGGTTCGACATCGTGAAACACGTCGTAGCGAATTTCCAAATTCTCCAGAACCCGCGTGACAGGGTTGACCATGCCTAGGTCAAAGAGCGGCTTATCGGTCACAATAAATGCCCGCCGCCTGCCCGCCAAGTCGCCCAGTGCCATTGGCAAGCAGCCGCTTTTGAAGTAAACCTTCGGCGGCACGCGGAACCAAAGCATGTTTTCGCGCCGCTGCGACACGGTTTTGATATTCAGCAGGTGATGCACAGTGACATTGCCAGAGACCGAGTTGCCCCCCCAAGTGCCGCAGCCCAGCGTCAGCGACGGGTCAAGCCTGAAGTTATACAAGTCGCCAATTGCTCCTTGGGAGGCCGGTGTGTTGATCAGCACGCGCCCTGTCTGCATTCGGGTTTCAAAAAGCTGAATTTCGGAACGCTGAGCGGTGTCGATGTAGAGCGCGGCGGTGTGCCCCTTGCCGCCAAAGTTAATTAGCTCCTCGGCGCGGGCGATCGCCCCTTCAAAGTTTGCTGCCCGATAAAACGCCAGAATCGGCGACAGTTTTTCCCAGGCAAACGCCTCATCTAGGGCCACTCGGTCGGTTTCAGCCATCAGCACCTTGGTTTGTGGCGGCACCGAGATTCCCGCCAGCTTCGCCAGCGTTTGCACCGACTGACCCACAATCGCCGCATTGAGCCGCCCATTCTGCACAATCTGTTCGCCCAGTTTCGCCTTCTCCTCTGGCTTCAGGAAATAAGCGCCCCGTGTCGTAAACTCTTGCTTCACTGCGTCGTAGATTGGCTCAACCACAATCACCGACTGCTCCGACGCGCAAATCATGCCGTTATCAAACGTTTTGCTGAGTAAGATAGAACTCACTGCCGTTTGAATATCCGCGCTTTCGGCAATCACGGCGGGCGTGTTTCCTGCACCCACCCCCAGCGACGGATGCCCGGATGAGTAAGCAGCCTGCACCATCCCCGGCCCGCCCGTCGCCAAAATCAGCTTGATATCCGGGTGCTGCATCAAGGCCTGCGATAGCTCCACCGATGGCTCATCAATCCAGCCAATGATGTGATCCGGCGCACCGGCCGCCACAGCCGCCTGAAGAATTAGTCGGGCTGCTTCAACTGTGCAGCGCTTGGCACGGGGATGGGGTGAAAAAATAATGGCATTGCGGGTTTTCAGGGAAATGAGCGACTTGAAAATGGCGGTCGAAGTTGGGTTCGTTGTGGGCACAATGCCTGCCAGAATGCCCACAGGTTCGGCAATTTTTTGAATGCCAAAGGTATCATCTTCTTCGATCAGCCCGCAGGTGCGCTCATGCTTGTACTTGTTGTAGATAATTTCCGAGGCAAAGTGGTTTTTGATCACCTTGTCCTCAACAATGCCCATCCCGGTTTCTGCAACGGCCAGCTTGGCCAGATCAATCCGGTGGGCATTAGCCGCCTGAGCAGCTTGCTTAAAAATCCAGTCTACCTGGCTCTGGGTATAGGTTGCGTATTGAGCCTGGGCTGCCTTGACTTGTTCGATCAGCGTTTCCAATTCTTGAATCGTAGTAACCTGCATAGGGACTCCTTAACTGGTGTGAGTAGGTGTGGATCTGAGTCGGCGGTGTAGCGTCTACGATCTTCAAGCGTTAGCGCAGTGTGTGTCTCCAAATACGTTTCCAACTGCGTTTCCAAATGCGCTTCCAGACGTGCTTCCAACTGCGCTTCCAACTGCGTGCCCAACTGTGCTTCAGCAAAACCAGCAGGAGGATCTTTGGGCTTCACCAAACCTTCTCTCTAGTTTCCTCACAAGCTGAACAGTGCCATCATCAATCCCTACAAAATTCCTGCAACGTGAGGGTCAAGGCAAGCTCAGGGTCAGGCTCAATACGCATCCAGTTTTGAGGCTCCTTAATGCTCCTTAATGCTCTTTCTGAGCCTGACTCTCCTGCCTATGAGCGCGTCACGGCTTCTTTTTCCTCAGCTTTCTCAATCAAAACTGGCTCTGCGACGGTGTTTGACGGCAATTCCTGAAGGGGTTCGTAGCCGAGTCTGCCGGTATGGTCTGCTTGCTGACAGGCCACCATCGTTTTTACGTGTTCTCGCTCATCATCGCGAATGGCAACAAACACGTCATACAGATTGTTAATTGCTGGACGACGCTCCTGCGGAGGATGGGCCGTTTGAAACGCATCAAACAGATACAGATCGCCCGTTTGGTAATATTCAAGGGCTACTTGAGGAGCAGGCTGAGCCTTTAGGGTTTCGCCTTCCTGCACCAAGAACAGGTCGTAGGTATGATAGGCATGTTCCTCTACTAGCTCCATAAAGTGATACGCCGACTTGGGTGAGATAATATACAACGCCACGATAATCCAGTAGTAGAGCAAGGCAACGCTGCGGGCTAGAAGGCGATCGCCCCAATGTTGGCTGCCCCCCAGCGCTTCCATAATCAGCAGATGGTGTAGCTCGTTCCAGGACTCGGCAAAGTGAACCTTGAGCCACTCCACACGCCGCCACAATCCCAGCGTCTCGTACAAATGCAAAACCGACAGGTAAGAAAAGTAGGGAACGCGAGCCACAGTTTCCAGGACGTAAAACCGAGGAATCGGGCGATCGTGATAAATCTGGTTGATCACAAACACCAGCACGCCAACGAGTAACTTAACCATTCAGCCAATTCTCCAAAAAGTGAGTGTGCAACGGGCAGCTTGAAGCGGGATGGAATGTACCGATGCACAAGTGCCCAGATGACAGCAGGACTAAGGCAGCGGTTTGTCGAGTACTTGCCTTTGCCCCCATGATGAAAGACGTGCCTCAGGAGGACAAGACAGTTTCCAGAATGCACACCCAGTTACCCAGAGGAAAAGAATCAGATGGGTGCTGGATTTGGGCGGAACCGGAAGAAAACGTTAAACCTGACGAATTCGTATCCCTTGCACTAATAGCCTGGTATCGGGTCGAAGAAGCTATTGGATGGATCACTTGCTAATCCTGAGATAGATCAATTACACCCCCAAAGTTCAGGAGATAGTCCGTTGGATTCTCGCTCTTATTCTTCCTCTGATTTCAAATGCCCGATTCAGTTTACGCTTGACTTGATTGGCAGCAAGTGGGCAATTTTGATTTTGCGCGAGCTGTTTGCCAGTGCGCCAAATCAGAATGGTCGCCCTGCCCGCCGAACCCATGAATTTCTCGATGCACTGCCAGGGCTAAGCACCAAAACGCTGATGGCGCGGCTGCGGGAGCTAGAAGAACACGGACTCATTGAGCGGACGGTCTATGCAGAGATTCCGCCCCGTGTGGAGTATCGGTTGACGGACAAGGGCCGAGAAATTCAGCCCGTGATGGCGGCGCTACATCAGGTGGGGATGCGCTGGCTTCAGCAGGGGGTCTGCGAGTGTCCGCTGGATATGCCTCATCAGGAAGCGCCGCAGCCCGACGCTTTGCCCGACGCTTTAACGGCGATCGCCCCCAACACCCAGCCCCATCTCGCCGCCTGTAGCAGCAGCAGAGTAGAATCACAGGTGTAATCGTTGATTGCGATGCTGGTTGCAATTCCTGGTTGCAATCCCTGGTTGCGATGCTGGTTGCAATTCTTGGTTGCAATTCCTGGTTGCAATCCCTGGTTGCAATCCCTGGTTGTAATGGCGGTTGTAATTGCGGTTGTAACCGTCAATACTTGCGAGTCTGTTCTTGAGTTGGGGCTGTTTGAACCAATGGATTTAACGGCTGCTTTGCCTGCATTTGTGGTGACGTTGCGCGAGGGCGTAGAGGCGGCGCTGGTGGTGGGCATCGTGCTGGCCTGCCTCAGCAAGGCGGGCCAGTCCCGGTTGAACCCGTGGGTCTACGGCGGCATTGGCGCAGGGCTGGCGGGCAGCGTGCTGGTGGGTGTGCTGCTGGGCGGCGTGCTGACGGCGCTGAACCAGTCTCAGCAGCGCTATGCCCCTGTGCTGCGGCAGGCGATGGAGGCGGGATTTGGGCTGGTGGCGATCGCCCTCCTGAGCTGGATGCTGGTGTGGATGACGCGGCAGGCCCGCAGCCTCAAGGCAGAGGTGGAAGGTGCGGTCACGTCGGCTTTGCAGCAAGACGGCGCAGGCTGGGGCGTGTTTGGGCTAATCACCATTGCCGTGCTGCGGGAAGGATTCGAGACGGTGCTGTTTCTGGCGGCGCAGTTTCAGGACGGGCTGGCTCCGGCGCTGGGCGCGATAGCGGGCTTGGTGGGCGCAGTGACCATTGGGGTGCTGCTGTTTCAACTGGGCGTGAAAATCAACCTGAGGCGCTTCTTTCAGGTGATGGGGGTGCTGCTGCTGCTGATCGTGTCGGGGCTGGTGATCTCCATGCTGCGTCATGTAGACCTGGCGATCGCCGCCTGGGTGCAACTTCATCCCGCCTGGGCAAATCTCTGCTTTAGCGCCGGGCCAGACTGCGTGCTGGGGCCGCAGGTGTGGGATGCCCGCGCCGTGCTGCCCGACAAAAAATTTCCCGGCGTGCTGCTAAAGGCGCTGCTGGGCTACCGCGACCAGCTGTATCTGGCACAGGCGATCGCCTACCTGGCGTTTTTGGGAATCGTCGGCTGGCTCTATTTCCAGAGCCTCAGCCCTCAGAGCGCTGGCCCTACAGCAAAAAGCGTAAAAACAAACTCGCCAAGCCCCCAAGAGCACTAACCACATTGCCAACCCCGTTGCTGCGCCGCTGGGCCCGCCGTTCCCGCTCTTCGGCTGCCAGCACTTGCTCAATCCCAGTGACAAACCGCTCTGAAAGCTGCTGCCCTGGAATGTTTCCCTGGGCCAAAAACATTTGCTGGGCCTGCCGTCCGTCTTCCATTGCCCCTGCTTCATCGCCCAACTGAAGCCGCGCAATGCCCCGCGCCAGCATCGCGCTTGAAAAGTCAGGCTGGCGACTAAGGCTCTGATTGAAATACTGAATCGCATCGGGGAAGTTGCCGCGCTGCGCCTCTGCCAACCCCCAGAGGTACAACTGCTCCACCGACACCAGGTTTTCGGGCAGCCCAATCGCCCGCCACAGGTTTGCCCCGTCCAGCAGCGCCCCGGTCAGATTTGCGCCATAGAGGTAGGCTTCGCGCAAGTCTGCCCCGCGCAAATCTGCCCCACGCAGGTCGGCTCCACCCAGATTGGCATAGGACAAGACCGCCCCTTGCAGGTTTGCCCCTTGCAGGTTTGCCCCTTGCAAGTTTGCCCGGTTCAGGTTCGCCAAACTCAGGTCAGAACGGCTGACATCTACCCCCGACAGATTGGTGAACACCAGCCCCGCCCGGTGCAAATCACACTGCTGGCACTGACGATTTGCAAGCAACCGCTGCACATGCTCAAGATTTTCGGCGCGGGCAGGCAGGGCCACACCCAGCGCAGCCAACAGCCCTAGAGAAACGAGTTTGGAGTTCATAGCGTTGTTCAAAACCGGGTGGAGGAGTTCCGCGATATCGCTGCTATACAGTGTGCAATACGGTGTGAGCAGTACGGTATGAGCCAACTGTGGGAGCTAGCCCTGAGAATCAACCGCTGCAACACACACTGCAACACTGCAACATCACATTGCCCAAAAGTGTACTGAGAAATCGCAAAAACGGAGCATTAATTTTAATTTTGGCGCTGCGCGAGGGTCGTTACGCTGTGATATAGTACACATGTTCTTTTTTTGGGAGGCGATCACGATGGCAGTCAAACCGATTCCTGATGGATATCCAGCGGTGACTCCGTATCTGATTGTGCATGACGCGGCAGGGGCGATCGCCTTCTATGAGCAGGCGTTTGGGGCAACGGAGCTAATGCGCCTGGCTGACCCATCGGGCAAGCTGGCCCACGCCGAAATCAAAATCGGCAACTCGCCCATCATGCTGTCCGACGAGTTTCCGGAGATGGATCATCGCAGCGCCCAAGCCATTGGCGGAACGCCTGTCAGCCTGATGGTCTATGTAGAAGATGTGGATTCGCTGTTTAATCGGGCGATCGCCGCAGGGGCAACGGAAATTCGCCCCGTGGAAAATCAGTTCTATGGCGATCGCGCGGGTACGCTGGCCGATCCGTTCGGTCACGTCTGGACGCTTGCGACCCACGTCGAAGATGTGTCTATGGAAGAGGTGAATGCCCGGTTCAGCGCAATGGTTTAGGGCTGGTCAGGGGAAGCTTAAGAGGCAACTGGTTGAGAAGCAACTGGAGGGGCGATCGCCCTCAACCCAGGCAACCGCCGAAGCGCTACTCGCTGGGCAACTCGCCGAACCGCGCCCGATACTGTGCGAGGAGTGCTTCGGCCTGTTCCGCCCGCAGCCGTTCTTCTTCTGCCCGCTGTCGCTCTTCTTCCGCCCGCTGCCGCTCGATGGCGGTCGCTTCTTCAGGGATTGGTACAAGCTGCCCGTCTGGGGTAAAAAACCGCAGCTTGCGATCCTGAATTCCCAAGAATAGCTGAAGCTGTTCGCTCCACAGCCAGCCCCGCGAGTCGGTTTCGAGGGGCTGGTAGCGTCCGTCTAGCAGGTGAAATCCGCAAAACTCCAGCGTATGGGGGTCAAACCAGAAGTAGTCGGGCGTGCGGAAGGTGTCTTGATAGAGCTGTTTTTTCAGCCCGCGATCGACATGAGCCGTCGAATCCGACAGCAGTTCAATGATGACGTTGGGATATTTGCCGCCCTCTTCCCACACGACCCAGCTTTTGCGGGGCTTGGGGTCGGCCCCCAACACCACAAAAAAGTCCGGCCCGCGAAAGTCCTCTGATTTGCGCTCGCGCAGGCTGTAGTAGATGGTGAGATTGCCAAAGGCGTAGAAATCTCGATGGGTGCTGGGGTCTGGCCCGCGCCACAGCCATTCAAGCGACTGAATCAGCAACAAAATTTGGCGGAGATGCAGTTCAGATTCCAATGGAGGTTCGTCGCTGTAGAGGTCGCCGGGTGGAAAGGGAACCTTGTCCAGGTCAAGACCAGAGTCTATACCCGCAGCCCAAGCAGGCTCCGGGCTAGGCAAATTGCTGGATGCGGTGCGGGGGGCTGTCGCTGGTTCCAGACCCTGACCGTCCAAGTCTTTTGCAATGGACATGGCAAGACGGGGTTGAGGGGTTGAGAGGGGTTGAGAGATGAGCCTAGTTTAGCGAATGGGGTATAGACCTCTCACGCTGCCTGACCTGGCCTGGTTCCAGACCGGTTTCAGCCCGACTGCCAGGCCTTGTAATGGATGCCCGCGTCCTTCATGCGGCGCAGCGCTTCACCGAGGCGATCGCACTCAGCAATCAGGCTAATTCGCACGTACCCTTCGCCGCCCTCCCCAAAGGCGTTGCCCGGTGTCACCACTACGCCCGTTTCGCCCAGCAAATGCAGCGCAAAATCGGTGGAGCCAATTCCCGGCGGGCACGGAACCCAGAGGTACATCGTCGCCAGGGTTTTGGGCACGTTCCAGCCCAGTTCGCCCAGCCCGCGAATCAGAAAGTCGCGGCGGGTGCGGTAGCGTTCCTGCACCTCATGTAGATACACATCCGGCAGTTGCAGCGCCGTTTCTGCTGCCGTTTGCAGGACGCTAAAGAGGCCGTAGTCCAGATTGGTCTTTAGGGTGCGGAGGCCCTGGATAATGTGGCGATTGCCCACCACAAAGCCAACGCGCCAGCCCGCCATGTTGTAGGTTTTGGACATCGTGTGGAACTCTACGCCAATCTCCTTTGCGCCAGGAATTTCCAGCAGGCTGGTGGGCTGGTAGCCATCGAACGCTAGCTCGGCGTAGGCCTGATCGTGAACCAGCAGGATTTGGTGCTGGCGGGCAAAGGCAACTACATCTTCAAAGAACTCCCTGGGCGCAGTGGCCGCAGTGGGGTTGCTGGGGTAGTTGAAGTAGAGGATCTTGGCGCGGCGGGCCACCTCTTCGGGAATTGCCGCCAGGTCAATCAGCCAGTTGTTTTCAGGCTTCAGGAGCAGTGGGTAAATGTCGCCTCCGGCGATCGCCGGCCCGCGAAAGTGCGCCGGATAGGCCGGACTGGGCACCAGCACCACATCGCCCGGATTTACATAGGCAAAGGATAAATGCGTCAGCCCCTCCTTCGACCCCAGCAGCGGCAGCGCCTCGCCATCGGGGTCAAGCTGCACGCCATAGCGACGGGCATACCAGTCGGTAATCGCCTTGCGAAAATTGGCAGTCCCCTCAAAGGGGGGATAGCCGTGGTTGGCAGGATTTTGCAGCGCCTTCATCGCCGCCTCAACGACGGGCTGGGGCGTTGGGCCATCGGGGTTGCCCATGCCCAGGTCGATCAGGTCTAGGCCTTGCTCTCTTGCCCGCGCCTTTAGCTCATCCAGCCGCGCAAACACGTAGGGCGGCAGCGCACTCAGCCGATCCGCCGGGCTAATCCAGTCTAGTTTCATTCCGACACCTCCGCAGACACGGGGGGGAGGAGGAAAGAAGACGGATGGGAAGGCTGAGCCGGAGCGCGATCAGCGTCGTCCAGGTTTCGCGCTGTGGCCGCCTCCTGGGCCCAGCTATCGGCAATGGGCGCTGTGGTGGACACCATCGCCGCCATCAGGTGCGCTGGGGTAACGGCAAAGGGCAGGCGGTGAATATCGGAATGGTCTGCACAAGCGACTTCGGCTGCGTGCTGCAACTGAGCGATTGTGATATCGCCGAGGCCCAGATCACCCAGCGTCCTGGGCAGGCCGATGTCGTCATAAAACTGGAGAAGCTGCTGGCGGGCGCTGCTGGCGAGGCGGTTGCCCTGCACCATTTCCTCCAGCCGCAGTTGCACCAGAATGCCGTAGGCAACTTTTTCGCCGTGCAGCGTGCCGTGGCTCTGAGGTAAATGGGTCAGCCCGTTGTGAACCGCGTGGGCCGCCACCGTGCGACACTGGGCCCCGCCGATGCCGCCGATCACGCCCGCCAGCAGCACCGTTGCGTCTACCACGTCCTGCCAGGTGTCGCTACCGGGCGATCGCAGCGCTTCGGCCGACTTTTGGAAGAGGATGTCGCGCAGCACCCGCGCCTGCTGCACGGCGGCAATGAGAAACGTGCGCTCCGAATGACCGCTGCTGACCGAGGCTTCGTACCACTTGGCGATCGCATCGCCAATGCCCGCAACTAGCGTGCGCGGGGCCGCCGTCTGTACCAGGTCATAATCCAAAATCAGCAAATCAGGACAGCGGGGCAGCCCCACGTCGTAGAGAAATGCCCCCGCCTTGGAATACACGTTGGACAGCGCCGTCCAAGCCGCACAGGTGGCACCAGAGGTGGGAATTGTGACGATTGGCAGGCTGGTTTGATGTGCCACCAGCTTGGCCGCATCCAGCGCCTTGCCGCCGCCCACGCCGATGACGAAATCTGCACCGTGCTGGGCGATCGCCTCCCGCAGCTTGGCCAGTGAAGCCTCGCTGCAATCTGCCCCGTAGCTTGCCTCTGTTGCGCTCAGCGAATGCTTTTTGAACACGGGCTGGAGCCGCGGCCGCACTCCCTTCAGCGTGCGATCGCCCCCAATCACCACGGGCCGCCGCCCCAACTGCGCGATCGCCTCTGCCGCCTGGGCGATCGCCCCCTGCCCGCGCATGACCTGTGCCGGGGCAATCATGGAGGTTATCAGCGTCGGAGGCGAGGAGGGTTTGGCCATAGGTTCGGTAACCGGTGTTGCGGTGCAGCGTGTTTGAGGGACTGGGGATTCGCCGGAGGGTGCAAGCAGCGCTTGATGAGCCTGGTCGCTCTATCACCCCTTAGAAATCCCTTAGAAATCAAAGATCAAAAATCAAAGATTAAAAAATAGAGATTTCCATCTTATCGTCGTTGCGATCGAACAGGGAGCGCTTGACCTGGCCCAGGTATACCAACTGGGTCAGCCCTTCCTGGGGGTGGGTGACGGTGCGGGCGCGGATGGTCATCTGGTTTTCGCCGCTGCGGCCCAGGCGGCCGGGTGAAAAGAGGTCGTTGGCGGCCTGCTGGAGCGTGGCGGTGAGTTGCTCTCTGGTGAGATCGGGGGGAACCGCAATCACGACCTGGGTGGAGCCAGAGTCATAAACCGTCGAAAAGCGCACCGCACCCGGAATTTCCACGCGGGTAATCGGCATCAGGCTGAGCGCAAATAGCCCCACCGTTAGCACAGCCATAAACCCGGTGATGCCCACAAACCGGAAGCGGATGCCCCACTGGAACAGGAAGCCGAGGGCGGCGATCACCCCCGCCACCAGGGTAATGAGTCCCGCCCACTGGGTCGCCGTCAAAAATTCAGCAGGTGTTGGCATAGCTTAAAAGATTGCAAGATGAGGAGAATGCAGGACAAACCGTAACGGAGTCCCTGCCTTCTGCAATATTCACCTTATCAGAACGGAACGAAGATGCGGCGATGATGATGCCTCACTGCCCTGTCAGCTTACTTAGGGCATTCTGCGCCTGAATCGTCAGCAGTTCTGCCTCTTTGTAAACCGTGGTGCCACTGGGGATCGCCTTCAGTTCGGTGAGGATGCGGTTAAGCTGGCCAATTTGATAATTGGCATTGGTGCTGCCTGCGAGCTGCTGAAACTGCTGAATCTCCTGGTTTACCCGCGCCAGACGGCGCACAGCCTCGGCTTCGGCATCGCGGCGCACGCGAATTTCGCCCAGGTTGGCCTGATATTGGGCCAGCAGTTTTTCGGCCTCGGCTTTGCCTTGCAGATCATTGCTGGGAACTTGCCGCAGGCGGGCGATCGCCTCATTCCACAGATCCATCACCCGATCCCACTCTGCTACGGTATGGGGCGGGTTTTGGGCTGCTTTGGCCGCTTGCCAGGCAAACTGGCGGGCATTTTCAATTTGCGCGTTGACCTTGGCGCTTTCGGCAGCCAGCCCAACGGTGCTGCGAAGCTCGGCGACGGCGGCGGCGTGGCGGGTGCGGGCAGTGCGGCCGGCGAGGGTCTGGCTGGGGATTAGTTCCAAGTCTTGCAGACCTGCTTGCCAAGCGGCGATCGCCCCTGCTTGGTCAGCCGGGTTGGCGGCCTGCTGATAAGTCTGCTTAGCCTGGGCGATTGCCTGCTCTGCCGTCACCAGCGCCGTTTGAGCGTTTTGCTCCTGGGCGGCCTTGGCTTGCAGGCGGGCCACTTCCATACGGGCATTGTTAAAGCCTGCGGTGGTGAAGCTCCAGCGATATAGCCCGCTCCAGCCGTCGTACCAATAGTCGTGCAGCCACACGGGTAGCTCGTCTAGACGCTTCTGCGCTTCGATGGCCTTGCGCTGACCCGCATCAATATCTTCGGGGCGGGTAGGGTTGTCAATCAGTTGTTTAGCTTGCTGCGTCAGGGCGATCGCCGCCTTGTAGTTGTTGTCCATACTGACATAGCTGGGCAACAGCAGCACGGGCGCTTTTTCGGCAACCGGGCGGCGAATCGGCGCGTAGGGCAGGTTGATGGCCCAGAGAATGCCCGCTGGAACGCCAACAAGCAGCCCCAGTCCCAGCAGCTTGCCCAAAAAATTTCCACTCCGGCGCGGCGGGGGCGCACTCACAGGACGCGCCTGGATTGCCTGCCGCCGCTCATGCTCTAGCTCTCGTTCAAGTTCGGTGAGCGATTTGGGCTTTGCGGGCAGCGGGGCAGGCGGCGAAGACGGTGGGCTGGCAGGGCGAAAGACTCGGTTAAACAGTCCCATGATGCAGCGATGGAAAAGGAGAAAAGACAGGTAGCGGGAAACACCGCCGGATCTCCATCCTAGCGTTCCCAATCGAGCCGCTGCTTTCGCCAAACTCGCCCAGCAAACTCGCCCGGCAAACTCGCCCGGCAAACTTGCTCGGACTCAGTGCCCGCTACTTCATGCGCTAGTCAGCTAGGCCCATCAGCTAGGTGCATCTGAAATATTCGCCAATATTCGCCAAACTCGCCGAGTCTCAGTGCCCGCTAGACCACTTCCAGCGCAAAGAACGTCTCGCGGATTTTCCTGCCAATGTCGTTCAACGCAGTTTCCAGGTCGTCGAGAAACTCGTGCAGCCCACGCTGGGTGATCTCTTCAACGGTAATGTAGTCCAGTTCGGAGCGCAGTTTTCCCAGGGCCCGTTCTGCTGGGTTGCGCCATACACCGCGAGAACTGCCCGTAATCTGGTGGAGCGATCGCTCGGCTTCTAGCAGGCAAAACTGGATCGACCGGGGAAACTCCCGATCCAGCACCAAAAAGTTCACCACATCCTGCGGCGTGATGCGGTGCTGCCGCTTGCGATACATCTCATAGCCGCTGGCTGATTTCAGCAGCGCGATCCACTGCAACTCGTCCAGCGGCGTGCCCACGTCTTTGACTGAGGGCAGCAGGATGAAATACTTCACGTCCAAAATCCGCGCGGTCTTGTCTGCCCGCTCGATCATCCGCCCAATCCGCCCAAAGTGCCAGCCCTCGTTGTGCGACATAGTAGCGTTCATCACGCCTGCAAACAGGTGACTCGACATCTTTACCTGCGAGAAAAAGTCCGACAAGTCCAAGTCATCAGGGCGCTGGCAGGCATCTTTCACCATGAGATAAAAATCGTTGACCTGCTCCCACATTTCCGAGGAAATGCTCTCCCGCACCGATCGCGCGTTTTCTCGGGCCATTTGCAGGCACGACAGGATGGAGTTGGGGTATTTGGCATCAAAGGTAAGGAAGCGAATCACGTTGTCTGCCGTCGCTGCGCCATAGTTCTCTTTGAACAGCGTCAGGTCGCCCGTCGTCAGCACCAGCGGCTCCCACTGCTGGGCCACGCCCACGGGCGAATCCAGCAGCAGGTTCAGGTTCACGTCTACAAATCGGGCGACGTTTTCGGCCCGCTCGATATAGCGGTTAAGCCAGTAGATGGAATCGGCAACGCGGCTGAGCATTGTTTGATGGATTGATGGAAGGCTAGTTGATTGAAGGAAGATTAGAGGTTAAAGGGTTGGACTTGCTAACTATTGCCCACGACCCACGTATCCTTCGTGCCGCCGCCCTGGGATGAGTTGACGACGAGGGAGCCGCGCCGCAGGGCAACGCGGGTGAGTCCGCCAGGGTTCACATAAATCTCTTTGCCGTAGAGGATATACGGCCGCAGATCGACGTGACACCCTTCGATGCGATCGCCCATCAGCGTCGGGGCGCGAGACAGCGTAAGCGTGGGCTGGGCAATATAGTTGCGCGGGGTGGCGCGGATGCGTTCGGCAAAGTCTTCGCGCTGCTCTGGCGTGGCGTGGGGGCCGATCAGCATTCCATAGCCGCCAGACTCGTTCGCCGCCTTCACCACCAGCTTGTCTAAGTTTGCTAACACATGGGCCTGATCCTGCGGCTCCCAGCAGAGATAGGTCGGCACGTTGGGAATGATCTGGTCTTCGCCCAGATAATATTTCACCATCTTGGGCACGTAGGCGTAGATTACCTTGTCGTCGGCTACGCCCGTACCCGGCGCATTGGCCAACGCCACCCGCCCGCGCCGATAGACCTCCATAATGCCGGGAATACCCAGCATCGAGTCGGGGCGAAACGTGGTGGGGTCAAGAAAATCATCGTCAATGCGGCGATAGACCACATCTACCCGCTGAAGACCCTTGGTGGTCTTCATTTGCAGATAGCCATCCGCCACCACCAGGTCGCTGCCCTGCACCAGTTCCACGCCCATCTGCTGCGCCAAAAAGGAATGCTCGAAATAGGCAGAGTTGTACATCCCCGGTGTCAGCACAACCACGGTGGGATCGTCCAGGTGGGGCGGAGCCAGGTTTAGCAGGGTTTCCAAAAGCTGGCCCGCGTAGTCGTCTACAGGCAAAATCGGCATCTGCCCAAACACCAGCGGAAATGTGGTTTTCATGACGCGGCGATTTTCCAGCACGTAGGACGCGCCAGAGGGACAGCGCAGGTTGTCTTCCAGCACGTACCACTGCCCGTCGCGATCGCGCACCAGATCTGTCCCCGTGATATGGCACCAGATGCCGTTGGGCGGCTCCATGCCCAGACAAGGCTTGAGAAACCCTTTAGATGAGTAAATTAAGTCTTCCGGAATCAGTCCGTCTTTGACGATTTTTTGCTCGCCATAAATATCGCTCAAGAAGCGGTTCAGTGCCTCAATCCGCTGCTTGAGTCCGCGCTCCAGCCAGGCCCAGTCATGTCCAGATACGATGCGCGGAATAATGTCGAAGGGCAACACCCGCTCAGTGCCCTGTTCATCGCTATAGACGTTGAAGGTCGCCCCCAGCCGCAGTAGGGCTTTTTGGGCAGACTGCTGTCGCTGCATCAACTCCTCGATGCTCAAAGAGTTGATGCGCTCAACCAGCGGCAGCGCTTCGGGGCGAGGCTGTCCTCGTTCGACAAACAGCTCGTCGTAGAAATCTCCGGGGTCGTAGTCGTCCAGTTTCACGGCAAAAGAAATTAATTTTTCTAGTAATTTTTCTGGCTCGTTTCTTTGATTCGTCAAAGGGTGCGGATGAATGACCCTAGGACGGGCTTTAGAGCACTTTTGATCCCCCCAGCCCCCCTTAAAAGGGGGGAATCGACTCAGGGCAAGCAACAACCTAGAAAGTTTTAGAACACCGCCCAGCCTGCTGCTGTGTACTTACCACGCCCCCCACTATGGCAAACCGCGTCTTCCAAATCGGCCAAAACGGATACTGTAAAAACCTGCTTTCAGTGTTGAACTGGTTCGCAAGCATCCTCTAGCGCTTCAACCCCCCCGATCCTTGCTTGTTTTGGGCAGAGTCTTTGGGTCTGGCGTTTAGGATGTAGGGATGATACCAAACCTTTTTGAAATTCCCCTGGATTCCCTTTGAAAAGATTAAGGAAGAGCTAGCTATGGCATACGTCACAGACCTGGGTGCAGGTCAGCGCCTCTGGATTGAAAGCCGCGATCGCCTCACGATTCTCACCCTTCTAAGCGCCAGCGCCGGACAGCAGCAAAGCCAGCGAATGTCGGTCGAAACGGGTGCTTGGGCCGCACCACCCCAGGCATTTCGCACAGCAGGCGGTGTGGTGGTGCAAGTGGAGACAGAAAACGGCTCGCGCTTTGTGCAGGTGCAGGGGAGCCAGATGCAGTCGCTCAACGGTGTGCCTGTGCTTTCGGGGGCGGCGGTGCTGCCGATGCAGGAAACGACAGAAGACCCAATGCCGCCGATGGAACCCATGAAGCCAATGGAACCCATGAAGCCAATGGAACCCATGAAGCCAATGGAACCCATGAAGCCAATGCCGCCGATGAATTCCGGTCATCCCCTACAAATGGGCGAGATGCAGATGGGCGAGCTAAAGATGGGCGATATGGAAATGCGCCTGAACCCGATGCAAATGAAGATGGGCAGTTTGGAGATGCGAATGGGCAGTGCCGAACGCCAGTCCCAGCAGCGATTTTGTACCCAGTGTGGCGGCGAGGTGCAGATGGGCGATCGCTTTTGCGCCCAGTGTGGTCATCGGGTGGGAGAACTGAGCCACAGCTAAGGCAAGCTTCAGATTCAGCCTGCATCCCCTGTAAAGCCCCCTGTAAAGCTCCCTATAAAGCCCTGTACGAAGCCCGATAAGAAGGTTGGCGGGCACTTTTCTCGCCCAAGTTTTCCCGTCTAGATATCTCGTCCAAATTTCTCAGCCGGATCTCTCGTCCAGATTTTCTCACCCGGTTTTCTAAAGCAGACTTGTAGCCGCGAAGTCTGACAGATTGTTAACTTGCTGTAATCTACCTTGGCAGGTAGGGAAAACTAACTAATGGGTGGTCAAAATCTTAAATTCTTACAAATTGTTGATTTTATGCCGCTGGATTTATACCGTTGCACCAGCAATCTGGGTATGGTTAACAATACCTGCTTCTAGCCCAGCGGATTTCGTCGGAACGCCCTGTTCAGAATGCCCTGTTCAGAAACCCCATCAGAACAACAGCCTCGCTGATTTGCCCGACCCGCTCATTTGCCGAGATGCTCTGTAGACCTGTTTGCGATGCCTTTGCTGCCCCTACACGCTCGACGGTTTTTTACTCGACACGCCGCCCCCGGAGTTGAGAATCTGTCCGCGAAAACCGAAAGACCTGCACCTGCTGACCGATGGCGTGATGTCCCATCTGTGCTTTTATCTGCCCCTCTGAAGCGGTTTATCACGGCCCAGCGATGGCGATCGCCCCTGGGCTGGGTGGGTGGAGCGCTGCTGCTGGTGGGTAGCCTAGCCGATCCGGCAGCAGCGGCAAAAAAGCTCTCGATCAAGCTCGGCCCAGTGCAGTCTTCGGTGCAATTGTCCGATTTACAGCACTACGCCAAGACCGGGGATGTGCAGGGGTCGCTGCGGGGCTATCGTCTGCTGCTTAGTCCATCTCTGCAAAGCACGCTGCAAAGCAGTATTCCACTTGATCCAAACGCTGGGCATCGCCTGGTTAAGGATCTCCTGAGTTCCTCGGCGGGCGATCGCCTGCTTACAGCACTGGAGCGCGTTATCCCCAATGGCGATCGCAAAATGCTGCAACTGGCGCTGACTCGTGCCGCCACCCACGCCAACGGGCTGAGCCTGCTGGGATTCTTGCAAGAATTTCCCGCTCCAGAAGTCGTGCTAGACCTGACGGCAGTGGCCTCGCTGACCTCGCAGATGAATCTAGCCTACTGGCAAAGTCAGGCGCTGACCTCGATTTTGGAGCGCGAGCTGACCGTGCCTGAAGCAGCTCCCTTCCATGCGGAGCTAGACCCGACCCGTCCCGGTATGCATTGGGTACGCCAGCAGTCCCTCGTCTTCCGCGACTACGAACGGGCCCGCACGATTCCGGTCGATTTGTACTGGAGCTATCGCACGACTGGCCCGCTTATCGTTATTTCTCACGGCTTTGGAGCCGACCGCCGATTTTTGGGCTATCTGGCGAGACACTTGGCTTCCTATGGCTTTGCAGTGGCCGCACTGGAACACCCTGGCAGCAACGTCGCCTGGATCACGGAAATTACGCAGGGGAGGACACGGGGGCGACATGGCACCGATCTTCTGCCCAGCCAGGAGTTTATCGATCGCCCTCACGACATCAGCTTTTTACTGAGCGAACTCGATCGGTTGAATCGTCACTCCACGTTGCTCAGGGGGCGGCTAGATACCCAGCAGGTCGTGGTCATCGGCCACTCGCTGGGCGGCTACACGGCGCTAGCGCTGGCCGGAGCCAGACTCGACTTGCCCAATCTGCGCCAGTTTTGCAATAGCCCGGAGCGGGTCGCCCTGTCCATTGCTGACTGGTTGCAGTGTACGGCGGCGGATCTGCCCGACGAACTGCCCGATCTGCGCGATCGCCGGGTGGCGCGAGTGATGCTGCTCAATCCGGTGATTGGTCGCCTGTTTGACGAAGAGAGTCTGGCGAAGATCCGCATTCCAACGCTGATTGTATCGGGCACTTCAGACGCAGTGATGCCCGCCGTCAGCCAGCAGTTGTTGCCCTTTACCCAGCTTCCGGCTGATTCCAAGCTCTTGCTCACGGTCATTGGCGGCGGGCACCTCAGTGTTGGCGATCCCGAAAACCTGAACCAGGCGCTTACCCACAGCCTGTTTATGCGAGAACAGGGCGATCGCGAAACAGAGGCACTCCGACAATTGCTCAAGGGCATCTCGCTGTCCTTTGTCAAACAGCTTACGCCGGATGCTCGTCACTACAAGCCATTTTTGTCGGCAGAGTATGTCCAGTCGTTTTCCACCGCCACCCTCCAACTGCGGCTAAATGCCCAGCTTTCAGAAAAGCTGTCGAACTGGCTCCAGATGGCAGCGCTGCCCCTAGAACAGATGACCTCCAGCGCCCAGCCCCAGCCGCGTCAATACGTCAGAACGCAGGTGGCAGGAACGGGGATCACCGTGCTGCTGGCGGGGTTGCCGCTGGTGGTGTTTGTCCTGCCGGGATATTTATCCTCATCGGTGAATCGGGTGCTGCGGCGCAAAGGTCAACCGGGACGAGCCAATTTGTCAGGGCATTCTCAGCCAGGGCATTCTCAGAGGCTACATTCCGAGCAGGCAGATGGGGAACTGACGGATCGAGCCGCCCATGCGGGAATCACAGACGCAGACTCAGACTCAAAAGACTTAGAAGAAGCCGATAGATCCTGAATCTGGCGGATCAATGTGCGGATCAATTTGGAGCGCGGCCTTTTGAGTTTATGTATGATTGAGGCCAGCCTCTTGAGACTGTCCGCATTGACCGGAGCAGAATTTAGAGTTTAAGGGACGTGCTGTTGCCGGGGGCGATCGCCCTTCTGCTCTGCACTGATCCCACAGTTAGAACATCAGATGAACGTCAGATGAAACGTCAGCAAGACTAATTTCGTTCAAGCTGATACACGAATTCACGAACGGCAGCGCGAACGCCTTTTGCCTTTTATTTTGTCCTAACTATGCGCCCCTACGCCCTGACAAATTGCGTACTGCATACTGGTGAGCAAGATTTGGTCGATCACGCGCTGCTGATTGAGGGCGATCGCATTCTCGACATTCTCCCGTCCTGGGATTTACCCGACTCTTTCGGCGTTATTGACTTGCAAGGCGACCACGTTTCACCCGGTTTTGTCGATTTGCAACTGAACGGCTGTGGGGGAGTCATGTTCAACGACGAGATTACAGCCAAGACGCTGGAGATCATGCACACGACCAACCTTAAAAGCGGCACCACCAGCTATTTGCCAACGCTGATCACCACGTCGGATACGGATATGCTGCGGGCGATGGAACTGGTGCGCGACTATCGAAAATTTCGCCCCCATAACGTGCTAGGGCTGCATTTGGAAGGGCCCTATCTAAACCCAAAGCGCAAGGGCATCCACAACGAGCGCTACATCCGTCGGCCCGAACCAGCAATGATTCAGCAGATCGCGGCGGCGGGTCGCAATTCTGTGTTGCTGCTGACGCTGGCTCCCGAAATCGTAGAGATAGACGATATTCTGACGCTGGCAGATGCAGGTATTTTGGTGTCCGCCGGCCATAGCGATGCAACCTACGAGCAGGCGATCGCCGGATTCGACGCAGGCGTGGGCATGGTGACGCATTTATTTAACGCCATGTCGCCCTGGCTGGGGCGCAGTCCGGGGCTGGTAGGCGCTGCCTTTGACCGAGATGACGTGTATGCCGGAATTATTGCCGACGGTCATCACACCCACCTGCGCTCGATCGCCCTGGCCCACCGCATGAAAGGTGAAAAGCTGCTAATTGTCACCGATGCCACGCCGCCCGTTGGCACTCAGATGGACTCCTTCAGGATTGGCGGGCAGGTGGTGTTCTACCGCGAGGGCAAGTGCGTGTCGGCCGAGGGAACCCTGGGCGGCTCTGCGCTGACGATGATCGAGGCCATCCGCAACTGCGTTTCGATTGGGCTGCCCCTAGACGAGGCACTGCGGATGGCGAGTGCTTATCCCGCCGCGGCGATCGCCGTGAACGATCGTCTGGGCTATCTCGCACCTGGCTACGTCGCAAACCTGGCGATGTTCAACGATGCGCTGGAGATTACCGGCGTGTGCGATCGGGGCGAATATTTGGCGGTGATGAGCTAGCAATTAAGCTCCTAACTCCTAACCCACCCCCACGCCCTCGCATCGTCGCGACTAGCGTCGTTCTAGCGTTTCCGTCAGGCGCTCCACCGCATCCGCTAGGCGAGTGTTCACCTCAGCCAAATCAGGCGCTTCGGGATCGGCTTCCTTGCGCTTAAACGAAGCAAACCACTTGATCACCAGGTACAGCGAAAAGGAAATAATCAGGAAGTTAATAATGGCGGCCAAAAAATTGCCCACGGGAATAGCACCAATAATTGTGATGCCCGAAATTCCTGCCGCCGGATCTACGCCAAAAATCAGGGCGATGATGGGCATGATGATGTCGTCCACCAGCGATTGCACAATCGAGCCAAAGGCTGCGCCGATGATTACACCCACCGCCAAGTCAACCACGTTTCCCTTCAGGGCAAATTCTCGAAAATCGCGGAGAAACCCGCCTACCGCACCGTTTCGTCGAGCCATGATTTCTGTTCACTCCTAAACACAATCAACCAGAAGAATCAATCAGACATTTAACCTAGAAACTGCCTTTAGAGGATGTTTGAAAAGTCCTACTGTTTGTAGCAAAGCGTGCTAGATCCCCCTAAATCCCCCTTAGAGCTAATTTATGAAGCAAATCTTAAGAAGCCTGAAACTCTTGGCATGTGTGGCTTTGAGGTCATGTTTGCCCAGGAAAAGCGGTTTCTCGGAAATCCTTGATTAACAAGGCTTTCAGGCTCCTTTACAAATTAGCTCTTAAAAAGGGGGACTTTAAGGCGGTTTCCCCCCTTGTTAAGGGGGGCTAGGGGGGATCTCTGAGTGCTTAACATTACAGGCGATACCTTTTCAAACACCCTCTGAGAGGATGTTTGAAAAGTCCTACTGTTTGTAGCAAAGCGTGCTAGATCCCCCTAAATCCCCCTTAAAAAGGGGGACTTTAAGGCGGTTTCCCCCCTTGTTAAGGGGGGCTAGGGGGGATCTCTGAGTGCTTAACATTACAGGCGATACCTTTTCAAACACCCTCTGAGAGACAGGACTGACGCACTTGCCATAAGTTCTCTAGGTTTTGGAGGATTTCTTGCGGGTGCAGCCCGCAAGAAATCCTCCAACTGCGTAAGTCCTAAGAGATTCTCTTCAGGCCGATCCCTCAGCCCAGAGAAATTTCTATCGGTCAAACCACGGCTCTAGGAACCCTTTCTGCCCATACGGTAGTGCGAGTTTTTTCGGATTGCAAGGTCAACAGGATGCTGTCGGAGCAGTCTTGCTTTTCGGGCGCTTTCTTGTCTCAATCCTGTATCAATTCTGCTAACCACCCTATACCAATTCTGCTAGCCACATCGCCTGCGCGGAGCCAGGAAAAGAATGGCTAGAAATCTTGCAGAGCTTGACGGGCACTCCAAAATCGCAAATCCAAAATCGCAAATCGATGTCAGGGCTTCTTAGCGCCGACGCTTGCCTCGCTGCAAGGCTTTGGGCTTGGGAGCCGCGCTCCAACCCTGCGTGGCGGCGTTGTAGATTTTTTCGTTCGCTTCTGCCGATTTGAACAAGTCCACCACGGGATTGGGATAATCCACGCCCAGCCGTAGCCCAAAGCGCTGCTGTTCGACGGGCAACAGTTTCCAGGGTTCATGCACCTTAGCAGCGGGCACGTTCGCCAGTTCTGGTAGCCAGTGCTTTACATAGTCGCCCTGCGGATCGTAGTCTTTGGACTGCTTGAGGATGTTGAAAAAGCGAAAGCCGCGAGCGTCGTTGCCCACGCCCGCCGTGTAGTTCCAGTTGCCGTAGTTGCTGCATACGTCGTAGTCGATCAGCAGCGACTCGAACCACTCTGCGCCCATGCGCCAGTCGATGCCCAGATTTTTCGTTAGGAAACTGGCGACGTTTTGCCGTCCACGATTGGACATGAACCCGGTGGCGGCCAGTTCTCGCATGTTGGCATCCACCAGCGGAAAGCCCGTCTGCCCTTTGCGCCACAGGTCAAACCGCTGCCAATCCTGCTGCCAAGGGATGGGAATGCCCTGGAGACCAGAGGGATAGAACACTTTGGAGCCGTGCTTGGCGCAGATAAAGCGAAAATAGTCGCGCCAGAGCAGTTCAAAAATGAGCCAGTAGGTGGAGTCGTTTTTGATGCGCTCTGCTTCGTAGCGACCGACTTCGGCGTGGATCAGGCGCGGCGACAGGCAGCCCAACGCCAGCCACGGCGAAAACTTGGAGGAATAGTCTGCACCCAACATGCCGTTGCGCGTGTCTTTGTATACCCGCAGGCGATCGCCCTCCCAAAAATAATCCTTGAGTCGTGCCAGTCCCGCCGTTTCGCCCCCCTGAAACCGCAGCACCCCCCGCGCATCGGTTGCAGGCGGCATCAGCCCCAGGTCTGCCAGAGTGGGAATTTCGCCTGGTTTGTGCGAATCGTCTGGCCAGTCGTCTGGCAAATCCTCTGGCAGGGGCGGCAGCGACTTGGGCGCAGGCAGGGGCGGGTTGACCGATGAGTCGCGCTCGACCTGCTTGCGAAAAGCGGTAAACAACTCCGGAAGCTGCGACAGATCAAAGGGCAAATCATCGGGATGATAGAGCGTATGTCCCCAAAACGATTGCACCCGAACGCCCAGCGGCTTTAGGGCATTGCTGAGGGCGATTTCGACTGCTTGCTCCTCGGCGGTCGCTTCTTGGTGATAGAAGACCGCAGAAATCGCCAGTTTTGCTGCCAGGCGGGGAATAATAAGTTCAGGGCACTCCTGGCAAATGAGTAAATCACTGCCCAGGCCGCAGAGCGATCGCCGCAAATCAGCTACACTCTCTAGCAAAAACTGGGCCCGAAACGCGCCTGTCTTGGGGAAGCCAAAAGCAGTCTTATCAAACTGGCGCGGGTCGAAACAGTAGACCGGGACGATCTCTGCGCCGCTGGCGATCGCCCGATGCAGCGGTTCATGATCGTGGAGCCGGAGGTCGTTGCGGAACCAGAGAAGAATACGTTGGGTCACAGTCGTCAGAATACTTCAGAGTACTGTCATCAGGGCACATGGATCAGCATCCATTCCTTAACATAGCGTTACACAGGCTTGGTTGCCTGCGGACAGCCCGGATTTGCAGCCCGATTTGCAGACCCACTCAGCCCAATTTGCAGCGCTTAGATATCGGCTCATCTTGGCGAGTGAAGACCAGACTTGTTAAGAATTTTTAGAGATTGTGGCTCTCTTGCTACTCTGAAGAAAGAGGGTGCATTGTCAATCAAATGGCTGAAATCGGTTTAAGGTAATCAATTTAAGACCGTTAAGATCGTTAATTTAATCCCTTTGTCTGCTCAGTCAGACTCGTGTTAAAGGCTGCATGAACCCCGATCCTGGTGCCACCCATCCCTCTAGCAGCCGTGCAGACGAAGCAGGGAGCGCTCGCCGTTATCAAGCCGTGGTGAATAGCCAAACCGAGCTAGTTTGCCGCTTTTTGCCCAATGGCGTGCTGACCTTTGTGAATTCGGCCTATTGCGATCGCTTTGGCAAATCCGCAGCCGAACTGCTGGGGCAGCCCCTCGTCAACCTGGTTCATCCAAACGAGCAGGGCCGCGTCACTCAGCAGTTGACCGAAATTCAAACCCTGACCCCAGATAGCCCGGTTCAAACCCACGAACATTGGGTCTGGAGCGCAACGGGCGAAATGACCTGGTATGAGTGGATCGTCCAGGGCTTTTTTAACCCATCTGGCGAACTGATCGAACTGCAAGCCGTCGGGCGCGACGTGACTCGCCGCAAACAGATGGAGCTAGAGCTAGAGCGCTATCACCAGGAACAGCGCACCCTCAACCGCATTCTAACGCTCAGCCTAAACGCCCAATCTACGCCGGATGTGTTTCGCTGCATTGCCGAAGAGGTGCGGCAAGCGACGGGCTTTCTGATCGTGGCCATTGAGCGATATGACACGACCCGTCAGACGATGGTGTTTGAGGGGCTGTGTGGCGTGGATTGTTCGGCAGATCCAGCCGTCGGGGAAGCCATAGAGGGATGGGGCGGCGAATGGATTAATGAACAGACTCGCGAATGCAGGGGAGCCTGTACCCACGCGCCGACGCTGGAGTTTCCAGTTGCAGAAACCATGTCGGGCGTGGTCGCGCAAACGGGGCAAGCGCTGATCCGGCATTACGAACCTGAAGCGACGGTTCCGGGCGATCGCACGTCACTGCTGCGGGTGCTGGGGATCGCTACGTTCGTGTGCCTGCCGCTGACCGCAGACGGACGCACCCTCGGCACCCTTAGCCTGGGACATCCCCAGCGGCAGGAGGTGTCGCCATCGCTGCTGGAATGGCTGCAAAGTCTATCGGGGGCGATCGCCGCCTTGCTCAAGCGCCAAGAGACAGAGCGATCGCTGCAAGCCTCGGAGCAGCGCTACCGGCTGCTGTTTGAAAGCAATCCCCTGCCCATGTGGGTGTTTGACCTAGACACGCTGGCGTTTCTCATGGTGAATGAAGCGGCGGTGCAGAAATATGGCTATAGCCGCGAGGAATTTCTCAGCATGACCCTGGCAGAAATCCGCCCACCAGAGGAGATTCCTCGGCTGCTGGCGATGATCTCTGCCGTGAATCAGGGCATGGAAGATTCGGGCATCTGGCTACACACCCAAAAAGATGGCAGTCCGATCCAAGTGGAAATTACCTCGTACCGGCTCACCTACCAGGGGCGGCGGGCAGAACTGGTGATCGCCAAAGACGTGACTGAACGATTACAAATCGAAGCGGCCCTGCGCGAAAGCCAGCGCAAATACGAAACCCTGTTTCAAACTGTGCCCGTGGGCATTGCTATGACGGATGAACAGGGTCGGATTGTGGAGGTGAATCCGGTACTGGAGGAAATGTTGGGCATTCCGGCGGTTGAGCAAACGCGCTATGCGTGCGATCGCCCTGCCCAGCCCATGCTGCGGCCAGACAGCACCCCCATGCCGCCAGAGGAATTCGCCAGCGTCCGCGCTCTGACAGCGCAACAGCCTGTTCATAATGTTGAAAAGGGCATTGTTCGCGCCGACGGCTCTGTGCAATGGGTGAATGTCTGCGCTGCGCCGATTCCGCTAGAAAACTATGGCGTGGCGATCGCCTGCATCGATATTACCCAGCGAAAACAAGCCGAACTCGCCCTGCAAGACAGCGAAACGCGCTGGCAAACCGTCGTCCAGTCCACCAATGACGGCGTGTTTGATGCAGACCTGATCACGGGCAAGACCTTCCACTCTGAGCGCTGGAAGACCATGCTGGGCCACCAGCCCGACGAACCCTCAGAAACCTACGAAGCGTGGGAGCAGCGCATCCATCCCGATGATCACGCGCGGGTCATGTCGGTTTACGAAGCCTACTGCCAGGGAGCGCTGCCCCTGTTTCGGGTCGAGTATCGGCTGCGCTGCAAAGACGGCAGCTACCGCTGGGTGCTAGATCGAGCGCAGATCCTCCGCGACGAACATGGTACGCCCGTGCGGATGATTGGCACCATGACCGATATCCACCATCTCAAGGATGCGGAAGAAGCGCAAAGGCTCCAGGTAGAGCGGGAACGGCTGTTGTCTCGCGTGACGCGGCATATTCACCAGTCGCTCGATTTAAGCGAAATTTTGAACTCTGTGGTTACGGACGTGCGGCAGTTGTTTCAGTGCGATCGCGCTTTGATCTACCGCTTTCATCAGGTTTCCACGCAACCTGCCCAGGCGATTGTGGAATCGAGCTTGCCCGGTTGGGGCGTGGTGCTAGACGATCCCCAGGTCTGCGGTCGGGTCGAAGAAGTGCTATTGCGGCAATATGGCGATTCCCATAGGGATCGCTTCGCGAATCGCCCCAGCACCGAAGTTCAACCCACCCGCATCGACAACATTCACACGGCGAACCTCTCGCCAGAGTTTCGCGAGATGCTGACCCGCGTGGGCGTGCAATCTGGTCTGACCGTTGCCATCAACTGCGACGGCAATCTGTGGGGGCTGCTGTGTGTTCACCAATGCCAATCTTTGCGAGAGTGGCAGACCTGGGAGATAGATTTGCTGATGCAACTGGCCAACCAGTTGGCGATCGCCGTGCAGCAGTCGGAACTCTACAGCCAAGTGCAGCGGATCAACGCCGAGCTAGAAACCAAAGTGGCCGAGCGCACGGGCGAACTGCGCCAGTCTCTTGAGTTCGAAGCCTTGCTCAAGCGAATTACTGACCAAGTCCGCGATAGCCTCGACGAGCGCAAAATCTTGCAAACGGCGGTGCAAGAGCTGGGGCAGGCGCTTGGGGTCTTCTGCTGCGACACCGCGCTCTACGATGCCGAAAACCAGGTTTCCACCATCTACTGCGACTATACCCGCGAGGTTAAGTCCGAAGAGGGCACGCAGATCCTCATGGCAGACTATCCCGATCTCTATCGCCAGCTTTTGCAGGGAATGCATCAGCAGTTTTGCTATGCCAACGAGGTGACGCGCGATTCCCGTAGGGATCGCTTCGCGAATCGTCTGCTGACCCGCCCAGTGGCCAAACACTGTACGATTTTTTCCTGCCCCATCCGAGACGATCAGGGAGTCCTGGGAGACATGGTGCTGCTGCGGCCCGCCGATGAATTCTTTAACGAGCTGGAGGTGCGGCTGGTGCAGCAGGTGGCCAACCAGTGCGCGATCGCCCTCCGCCAGTCTCGCCTCTATCAGGCCGCCCAGGCCCAGGTCACCGAACTGGCCCGCCTGAATCAGCTCAAAGACGACTTTCTTTGCACCATTTCTCACGAGCTACGAACCCCCGTCGCCAATGTCAAAATGGCAGCTCAGATGGTTGAAACAACCCTTCGAGCAGAGGGCATCCTCGACAACCCCAGCCATCCGCTAGGGCGCTATGTGCAGATTTTGCAAGAGGAATGTCAGCGAGAGATTAATCTAATCAACGACCTGCTTGACCTTTCCCGGCTCGATGCCGAAGTCGATCTGCTGCACCCTGTTCCCATTCACCTGCAATCCTGGATTTCCCACGTTGCGGAACCCTTCTTAGACCGCATCCATCGCCACCAGCAGCACCTCAGCCTTGACCTGCCGCCCGACCTGCCGCCCCTCACCACCGACCTCAGCCACTTTGAGCGCATCCTCACTGAATTGCTCAACAACGCCCGCAAATATACCCCCATCGGCGAACGCATCGAGGTGCGAGCCAGCCTCAGCAGCGACCGCATGGAGCGCGACGAAGTGGAACAAGATGGAGCCGAATCTGAAAGCCCGCTCTCCAGCCCCCTTCCACTCCCTCACTTACTCATCACCATCACCAACACAGGGGTCGAAATCCCTCCAGAGGAGTGCGATCGCGTGTTTGATCGGTTTTATCGCATCCCCAGCAGCGACCCCTGGAGGCACAGCGGCACTGGCCTGGGGCTGGCGCTGGTCAAAAAGCTCACGGAACTGCTGGGCGGCCGCGTTGGCATTTGCAGCAGCGCAGGACAAACCACCGTCTGGCTCCGCCTTCCGCTCGTTCTGCGGCAGTGATTGCTGGAAACGTCGCCCCACTCAGCAGAGGGGAAAAACCCTCAGCCTGACCGCCTCGCCTCGCCCCAACCCAGCGGACAGGTCGCCAGATCCAGAACCAGCGCAGCAAGCTGGGGAGTCGCGCCGAACGGCGGATAGAGCCGGAACTGGCAGGTGGGAAACTGCGTGGACAGGTCGCGCACGTCCTGGGCGATCGCTTCGGTAATCCCGCCGGGAAACAGAAAAAACGGCAGAATGTCCACCTGCTGAGCGCCCTGAGCTACCAGCCTGGCGGCCTGATCGGCAAGCCCCGGCGGCAAGGCCCAATAGGCGGCGATCGCCCCGATTTGCTGGGCCAGCGCTTCCACGGGCGCATTGCCTCCGGGGCGACGACTGCCGTGCGCCAGCAAAATTCGGGCCACAGGTTCAGAATTTGGGGCAGGCAATAAGTTTGCCAGCCTGGGGTGGCTCCCCAGATGGGGCGCAATCTCGATGGACAGGCGCGGGCTAGCCTGCTGGCGGGCGATCGCCACCTCAGCGGGGATGTCTTCCATTACATGCACCCCCGGCAACAAAAATAGCGGGATAATCACGAGGCGATCGCCCCCCAGGGTCAGCGCTTGCGTCGCCACTTGCAAGATTCGCTGGTGCAACGGCTGTGGACTTAGCTCCAGTGCGGCCGTCTCCACCAGCGGCGGCAGCCCACCCGCCTCCCGCCGTCGCAACTCCGCCGCAACCTGATGCGCCAAAACCCCAGCCTCGGCATGAGGTCTGGGGTCGCGGCTGCCGTGAGTCACCAAAAGGTAGGCGGGAAGATGGGCGGGCAATTCAGAATTTGGCTAGGGTTGAGTCAAAAAGGAATCTGCCCCTTATTATCCTCAATTCTGACTGGCTAAGGTGAAGGCCGGTGTGAGGCTGTCGTGGGCCAGGAAGTGCGACAGGTGGAAGGCGCGATCTTCCGACTCCAGCAGGATCTTTTCATAGAGGTGGCGAGTGGCGCGATCGCCCAGGCTCTCTGCCTGCCCAGCCTGCCGCCGGATCACCTTGATGATTTCCTGCTCTGCGCTCAGGTCATGCTCCACCATGGCCCGACAGGAAAATACGCCGTCCGGCTCTGGCGTAAAGCAGCATAGCTCTGCCAGTTTGCTGAAGCTGGCAACGGGCACACCGCCCAGACCGTTTAGCCGCTCACCAATCTCATGGACATGGCCCTGCACCTCGTCATAGCCTTCCGAGAAAAATCCGTGCAGTTGATAAAACTCAGAGCCTTCCACCACAAAGTGATGCTTTTGATATTGCAAATACAGCGCTTGGAAGCTTGCCAGGACAATGTTAAAGCCTTCACAAACCGCTGTGGTGACGTTCATCTCCAACCCGATGGGGTTGTCTTTCATCTGCTCAAAGGTTTGAATCGGACTTGCCGTAATAGCCATAGGTGCGCTCCTCAATGATCGCAGGTTTCCTGGTTTTTTTCAGTCGATACTCAACACAGTATACAGATTAAAAAAAGCCGTCAACTACCACACAATTTCTTAATAAGAAAGATTCTCAAAACACAAAAAATCATGACAATTCACAACGAATTCAATAGCGATTATACAAACCCAAGTCTTCTTTGAGAGCTTTTGTATTAAGCAGTGCCCAAAAAACACTAAAATATCGCCCAAGCATTGCTCTCCGATGCCAAGACTATTCAGCAGCATAAGCATCTTTGGGTTGAACTTGAGTTTCCGCTAAGGGCTTAGAATCAATTGCCCAAGCAGACCCCAGACTAATTAAATCTTCAACATCCCGCAGCATATTTAAACACATTGCATCCAGCGGCAAATCGTTTGCGTCGGTGCCAAAGGGGTTTTCAATTTCAATGCCAATCTCTTCGATGCCCAGCAGCGTAAAGGTAATGAGAGCAACGATGGGCCCGGTCGCCCACTGTAAATCTGCGACCAATTGGAAGGGCAACGTCAGGCAATAAAGCAACAGCAATTGTTTCAAATGAATCACATAAGCCAGGGGAATAGGCGTTCTTAAAATTCGTTCACATCCTCCCAGCACATCGACCATCGTGCTAATCATTTTTTGCATTGTGTCGAGTTGATAGGCTGTAAGCCGATTTCGGCGGCGCTGCTTTTGTAAATAGCTGCTAATCCAAAAGGCTATTTCTAAGGGTGGCGTGTTGGTATTTTGCAGCTTAAAGTAGTAATCTTTGGGGAGCAAATCAAGGAGCATCAAGTCTTCAAAAGACTGTTTGCGGAGGTGCAGCTTGGTGGCCACTGCAAACGCAACCAATAATCGCAAGATAGAAATCTTTTGGGCGCGATCTTGAGAATTCTTTTCAGCCACATTTACCCAGATTTGCCGCGCCAAGTTGCGGGTGGTGTTGGTCAGGGTGCCCCACAGCTTTCGCCCTTCCCAGAAGCGCTCGTAGGCGGTGTTGGTGCGGAAGACCAGCAGCAAGCCCAGCACGATATTGGGAATCAGCCCAGACAGCGCCGGAATCGAAACTGCGAGGTCACGGGCATGTAGGATGGCGATGAGTTCTCCAAACAGTCCGCATAGCAACGCTCTGGGCAAGACGTAGGGCACGACCGAGCCACGTAGTTGCAGGGCAGAGCGAAACCAGCTTCGCTTTTGGGGGGCAAGGAGGAGGTTCCAACGGGGTTGAGGCATGAGGTTTGGCGAATTGAGATAGGGCGACTGGTATTAGCTATTAATGTAGATAGACCAGATTAAAAAACAGATCCTGAACCCTGCGCCGCCCGCTCAGCGGGCGGCGCAGGGTCTTTGGGTTTTATGTTTATTAATGTCCACCTACTTAGTAGGGGATTTGGGGACTTGCGACACTCCATCACTGCCTGAATCCGCTCCCCTAAGAATGATCCCCGATTTAGCCTAACCTCTAACTCTTGCCTATTTTTTGGGCGATCGCCAAAAATCGCTGCACAGTGGGCGAGGGGTCGGGCTGGCGGGTGAGGAGGGCGATCGCCGCCTTGGGGGTGGGTTCCTGGAGTTCGCGATACACAACCCCGGTGCGCTGGAGGTTTTGCAGCGACAGGGGAACAATGGCCACGCCGATTTCTGCGGCCACTAGGCTGATAATGGTCTGCATTTGGATTGCTTCCTGCACGATGGCGGGGCTAAAGCCGCCCTGATGGCAGAGGCTAATGATCTGGTCGTAGAGTCCGGGAGCCAGCGGCCGGGGAAACAAAATGAAGGGTTTGCCCGCCAAATCTTTGAGCGACACGCTCGGCTGCTGCGCGAGGGGATGCTGCTGGGGCAGGGCGACGACGAGCGGCTCCTCACACAGCGGCATCAGGCAGAAGTCTGGCTCGTTTACGGGCGGGCGGACGAGGCCCACGTCCATGCGGCGATCGCGCAGCCATTGCACCTGCTGGTCGGTGGTCAGTTCGTGCAGTTCCAGGCTGACATCCGGCGCAGCGGCGCGAAAGCCCCGGAGCAGCGTCGGCAGCACGCTGTAGGCTGCGGAACTGACGAAGCCGATCACCAGTTGTCCCCGTTCGCCCCGGCTCACCTGCTGCCCCAGTTGCACGGCCTGATCCAACTGCTGCATGATTCGCCGACATTCCGCCAAAAACACCGCGCCTGCCTCCGTGAGCTGCACGCTGCGCTTGGTGCGGTAGAAAAGCTGGAAGCCCAATTCCTCCTCTAGCTGACGAATCTGCTGACTGAGGGGCGGCTGGGCCATGTGCAGCCGTGCGGCGGCCCGCCCAAAGTGCAGTTCTTCGGCCACGGTGATGAAATAGCGCAGGTGACGCAGTTCGATCATGCGGGCGATCGCCAGCTATTTTTCCTCAAAAATCCGAGAAGGTGGATTGTGCAAGACACGCGCAACCCAACCGTTTCCAGCCCCCTCCCAAGCAGGCGCTAGCCTTCGTGGTGAAAGTGCCAGTTGATGGGCGGCGTGTGGGACGCAGGATGAAACGGGTGCGACAGGTTCGCTTCAGTTTCCTGATCGAGCGTGGCGATCACCTGGTTATAGCGGTCTTCTGCGTCCTGGGGCGAGTCGCCGATGCTGGTCAGCCCCAGTTTGCCGTATTCCGACAGGCAGCCCATGATGTGAAACACGCTGCCTGTTTCGGTAATGGGCGTAAAGTGGAGGCGATGCTGCACGATGATGTCCATTAGGTCGCTGGGCAGCAAGCCGAGATAGCGATCGCTCTGCAAGTTGTCGGTGGCGATGTAATATTTGGGCTGACCGTGCTGGTTGAGAAATAGCCCAGTTTGGGGATCGTAGCTGCCGCTGGTGAGCAGCTTCAGCGTCATGAAGGGATGCGTTGTGCCGCCTTTGCGGACGTTGATTTCGATCGCCTGCAAATCCCAGTCCTCCGTCGCGTCTGGCCGGACTGCCATGAAATCAATGCTAAACCGTTCCAAAACGCCCTTTTCTGCCAGCACCTTGCCCACTGCATAGCCATAGTCTTGCAGGCGCATCCGGTAAGACTCGTCCGCTGGAAAGCGACAGCCCAAAAAGATTTGCCCGTCGGGCCCGCCCAAGATCTGGTCGTGGGTAGACAGCACCTCGACCTCACCCAGCGGCGTAATGCGGCACTGGACGCTGGGCGATCGCTTTTCTTCGCCTTCGATAAACGCTTCGACAATCGCCCCCAGTTCGGGAATTTTGCTGCTGAAGTTGTCCCAGGTTTCGGTGTCGCTCTGGAAGCTGAGGTAGTGAAACGCCTGGGCGATCGCTTCCCGTCGGGCTTCGGTGGATGCCTGCCCCGGCGCAACGGCGGAGAGCGGCCGCAGATCCAGCAGCGCGTTCCCCTGACCCGAAAAGCCCTCGTTTAGCTTTACGACCATCCGCTTCAGGTCGGGGCGACGCTCCCACAGGTCTACCGTTGCCAGCACCAGTTCTTCTGCGGTCCAGGTCTGCAAGCTGCCGTCGGGATGGGGCACGTTGGCTTCGGCAAAGGCCTGGCGGCTGCCGCTCTTGGTGCCCCAATAGAGCAGGTCGGGGTCCAGCCCATAGAGCGGAATATCCAGTTGAAGCGACAGTTCCCGCTCTAGCGCAGTGGCGTTGAAGCAGGACATATACGCTTTTTCGGGGCGCAGCAGGCTGCGGATTTGCTGGACGAGGCGCGGCCGCTCCAGGATTTTTTGCGTCAGGGGCTTGGGATGCGAATCGTAGGTAGACAGCAGGATGAGGCGATCGCGGGCGTGGGAGTAGGGGATTTCGGGCAGCAGGTGCAGATAGTAGTCGATGATGCTGGGGTGAATTGGCTGCGACGTGACGTAGATTAGCCGCGTGCCCGGATTCCGCAGGCGAATCAGCGAAAACAGCAGCCGCTCTTCGTAATGGTGAACCCCTTTGACCTTTTGCAATTCGCGCTGATCCAGCGTCAGGGAGGGAACGATCAGAATGTCATGTTCTCCCCGGTCAAATTGATCGATGGTTTGCCAGCGATCGCGCAGTTGTCGTTGCAACGTGTGAAAGCGATCGCTACCCTGCACCATCGGAGCCACCGTCAATGTCTGCATAAATCCCCCAGTTTCGGGCATCTTTCAAAGGTTTATTGTAATCAGGACTTACTTACGATAAGTTTTCTGGGTTTTGGACGATTTCTCCGCGAGAAATCGTCCCACCGCGTAAGTCCTACTGCGTAAGTCCTATTGATAAAGCTCGAACTAGTTCAAACGAAATTTGTTAAGAAAACAAAACTCTGAAGCAGCCATCTTTCCAGACGGCAACCCCTGTTCTATCCCGTTGATCCGCGCTTAGCGCTTCAAATTACGTAAAATCGACCAGGCAACCCTAAATTTAGGCAAACCCAGCCTACCGAACCCTAGCACCCAGCGAAAGCGTTTGCGACTGCCTCTTGAGGAGGATGTTTGACGATTCTATCGAGTAGCCGCGCCAAATTACATCCTCGCGAAGAGGGAAGAGGGAAAAGGGAAGAACGAAAAAGGAAGAACGAAAAAGGAAGAGGGAAAAGGGAAGAACGAAGAGGGAAGAGGGAGGAATGGAAATTGGATTACCACTCTGCGAGGGCGATCGCCACTTCTTGCCGGGTTTGTTCTGAAACTTGATGGTTGTTGGACAGTGCTTCGAGCTGCTGCCGACCTTGGTCGGGGTGAAGCTGCTTGAGGGCGGCGATCGCATGGAGTTTCACGCCCAGATCCGGCTCGGTTGCCAGGTGAACCAGGGCATCCAGCGCGTCAAGGTCGCCCAATTTTCCAAGCTGGAGGGCGATCGCCTGTTTCACGGCAGCAGTTTGCACCGCAGGTAGATTACCGTGCAACAGTTCCAACAGTTCCACCAGATAGCGGGCCGCCTGCCAGCGCAGTTCTGGGACTTCGACGCGACCCATTGCCTGAATCGTAGCGTGTAGCAGTGGGGCGGATGGGGCTTCCTCGCTCCACTGGAGCGCCAGCCGATGCAGATGGTGCAGGGCAGTGGGTGTGCCCATCCAGCCCAGCGCTTGCACTAGCGCCATGCGCTGTGGATGGGTCGTGTGGGACAAGTGGGCGACGCGGTAGAGCGCGGTGGCGGCCGGATTGGTGCCCAGGCGACCCAGGGCGATCGCCGCTTGCTGGGCCACGCCAGCACTAGCATCCAGCAGCAGCGGATAGATTAAGCTCACTAGGTCATAGTCCGACAGCAGGTCTGCGCGAAAACCGAGTTCCGTCACTGCTACCTGGCGCACTGCTGCTGAGGAGTCGCCCAGTGCTGCAATTAGCAGGTCAGGAATGTGGCGATCGCGGGCACTGCCGATGGCAGAGAGCGCGGCGGCTCTCACCTGTGGGTCAGGATCGCGCAGCAGTTTCATCAGCGGCTGAACCACGCCGGGATCTTGAATCTGGGACAGGGTTTTCACGGCCAGCAGGCGCGTGTGGGGAACTTGGAGCAGTTGGGCAAGGGGGGCGATCGCCGCTTTTCCAAAGCCTGCCAGCGCCGCCGCCGCGATCTGCTGCAAATCTTCGGTGGGGGCGGTTTGCAATAGGTGAACCAGCGCTGTCAGCACCGCAGGCTGACGAAACTCGCCTAAGATCCGAGCCACAAACCAGCGCGTATCCGGGTCTTCCTCTTCGTCTTGCAGCAGCGCCAGCAGCGGGTCGAGCAGCAGTTGCTTGACAGACTCTGCCGGTTCAGCCGCCAAGGCTTCTAGCCGAGGAAATAGCTTGGCCATGTCCCAGCGGTCTTGAAAGTCGCCCTCACACAGTACAGCGATCGCCCACTGACTCAGCGTTTCCAGTTCTGTTCGAGCGGGGCGGATACCACTGGTCTGCAACTGTTCTTCTAGATGCCCCAAGTGTTGCTGTACCCGCTGTACCAGCAATTCCCAATCGGCGGCGATTTGCGAAGCGCTCCCTGCGGGAATCGCCCCATCCTCTGCCTGCGGAAGCAGCGGGAAGTCCTGCGATTGGGCAGATAAAATACGCGGATTGCTGACCATACTCGTCTGTGCCGCCAGATAGAAAAATGCGGTCAATGCCTTGACTGCTCTTGGATTCTAGCCAGAAGCGCTGGGTTTTGTTGAGTCAGGCTCAGGTTCATTATGCAGGTTGTGCATTGTTGCAATTCGTAAATTTCATGCAACGAAAATTTTTGTAACAGGAGCTACGAATTTTCAGAATTAATGCTTCTAACGTATCAATCATGCAAGGCAATGCAGGCTTGAGTCTTGCGGCGTTAGTCAAGTCTCCGTAGACACAAGTTTTAGACACAAGTTTTAGCCAACACGGGTTCTAATTCTAGGCGTTGAGTCAAAAACGCAGGTCTACGCGCAGCATTACTTGCCGTTTCTTCCATCCAAGGTCTCTTGCTATGACCAGTACCGTTCCAGCAGAAACCAGTCTGAATAAGTTCGAGAAGCTCAAGTCCGAAAAAGATGGTCTGGCGGTCAAGTCTGAACTGGAAGACTTTGCCCGTCTGGGCTGGGAAGCGATGAATGAGACCGACCGCGACCATCGCCTGAAGTGGATGGGCGTGTTTTTTCGGCCCGTCACGCCGGGTAAGTTCATGCTGCGGATGCGGATGCCCAATGGCATTCTCACGAGCGGACAGATGCGGGTGCTGGCGGAGGTTGTCGAGCGCTACGGCGAAGATGGCAACGCCGACATCACCACGCGGCAAAACCTCCAGCTTCGCGGCATTCGGCTAGAAGATATTCCCGATATCTTCCGGCGGTTTGAGCAGGCAGGGTTGACCAGCATCCAGTCCGGCATGGACAACGTTCGCAACATCACGGGTTCGCCCGTGGCGGGCATTGATGCCGACGAGTTGATTGACACTCGCGGGCTGGTGCGAAAGGTGCAGGACATGATCACCAACAACGGCGAGGGCAACCCGTCGTTCACTAACCTGCCGCGCAAGTTCAATATTGCGATCGCCGGATGCCGCGACAACTCGGTACACGCCGAGATCAACGACATCGCCTTTGTACCTGCCTACAAGGACGGACGGCTGGGGTTTAACGTGCTGGTGGGCGGGTTCTTCTCGGCCAAGCGCTGCGAAGCCGCTGTGCCGCTCAATGCCTGGGTCGATCCGCGTGATGTGGTGGCCTTGTGCGAAGCCATCCTCATCGTCTATCGCAATCACGGGCTGCGGGCCAATCGCCAAAAAGCTCGCCTGATGTGGCTGATCGACGAGTGGGGCATGGATAAGTTTCGTGCCGAAGTGGAGCAGCAGTTGGGACATCCCTTGCAAACTGCCGCGCCCAAGGACGAAATCCTGTGGGACAAGCGCGACCACATCGGCATCCACGCCCAAAAGCAGCCGGGGCTGAACTACGTGGGGCTGCATGTTCCCGTCGGTCGGCTGTATGCGCCCGATATGTTTGACCTGGCGCGGATTGCCGAGGTCTACGGCAGCGGCGAAATCCGCCTAACCGTCGAGCAAAATGTGATTATTCCCGACGTGCCCGATTCTCGCGTTGCGCCCTTGCTGAAGGAGCCGCTGCTAGAGAAGTTTTCGGTGAGTCCGGGGCTACTCGTGCGATCGCTCGTTTCCTGCACTGGGGCCCAGTTCTGCAACTTCGCCCTGATCGAAACCAAAAACCGAGCAATGGCGCTGATCAACGAACTGGAATCTGAACTGGAAATCACGCGCCCAGTTCGCATCCACTGGACAGGCTGCCCCAACTCCTGCGGCCAGCCCCAGGTCGCCGACATCGGTCTGATGGGCACCAAAGTCCGCAAAGACGGCAAAGCTGCTGAAGGCGTGGACTTGTACATGGGCGGCAAAGTCGGCAAACACGCCGAACTCGGCACCTGCGTCCAAAAAGGCATTCCCTGCGACGACCTCAAGCCCATCCTGCGGAATCTGCTGATCGAAAACTTCGGCGCACGACCGAAGTAAGTTGCCAGGTGCTCAGAGTCCAGGGGTCAGGTATCGGCGCTTAGCAGCTTATCTTTACCTGATTTCTGACCCGTTCCCAAATCCTATCCCTCACTCAGCCAGTTTCTCACCGGATCTTGACACCGGGCGCAACTGGTAGGGGATTTTACATCCCAAAATTTGCCAACTGATTACCCTAACCACAACTTCGGAGAACTGAACCTATGTCTAGACTCTCTCGGCGGAAATTTATCTTTACGGCAGGCGTGACGGCAGGCGCAACGATCCTGGCCAATGGATGCAGCGGCGGCTCGTCGCCTTCGGATACCAGCAGCCCGGCCGCCAGCGCTCCGGCCTCGCCCGCACCCGTAGCCGCAGCCGATACGCCCGAAGTGACCACTGCCAAGCTCGGTTTCATCGCCCTGACCGATGCCGCACCCCTGATCATTGCTAAGGAAAAAGGACTGTTTGCTAAGTATGGAATGCCCGATGTGGAAGTGCTGAAGCAGGCTTCCTGGGCTGTCACTCGCGACAACCTGGAGCTGGGGTCTGCTGGCGGCGGCATCGATGGAGCGCACATTCTGACCCCTATGCCCTACCTAATGTCGGCAGGCACGATTACCAAAGGTAATCAGAAGGTGCCGATGAATATTCTGGCTCGGCTCAATGTGAATGGTCAGGGGATTTGCCTTGCCAACACCTACAAGGACTTGAAAATTAGCACTGACAGCGCGCCACTCAAGGAAGCCTTTGCTAAGGCGAAATCTGAGAAGGGCGAGATTAAAGCAGCCGTGACGTTCCCTGGTGGCACGCATGACCTGTGGATGCGCTATTGGCTGGCGGCAGGCGGCATCGACCCCGACAAAGACATTTCGACGATTGTGGTGCCGCCGCCGCAGATGGTGGCCAACATCAAGGTCAACAACATGGAAGCTTTCTGCGTGGGTGAGCCTTGGCCTGCTCAAACGGTAAACCAAGACTTGGGCTATACCGCCATCACGACAGGCGAGTTTTGGGCAGATCACCCTGAAAAATCGCTGACGATGCGGGCTGATTGGGTAGAACAACACCCCAATGCAGCGAAGGCAATTTTGATGGCAGTGCAAGAAGCTCAGATGTGGTGCGATGACATGGCCAACAAGGAGGAGATGTGCCAAATTATCTCCGGGCGAGAATGGCTGAAGGTGCCTGTAGAAGACATCCTAGAGCGGGCCAAGGGCAATTTTGATATGGGTGTGCGCCAGCTCGAAAATAGCCCGCTGCTGATGAAGTTCTGGAACGATGCGGCATCTTATCCGTTTAAGAGCCACGACCTGTGGTTCCTGACGGAGGATATCCGCTGGGGCTACTTGCCTGCTGACACCGACACCAAAGCGCTGATTGACGCGGTAAACCGGGAAGACCTGTGGCGCGAAGCCGCCAAGGCGATCGGGCAGGAAGCCGCCATTCCCGCTAGCACCTCTCGCGGCGTGGAAACCTTCTTTGATGGCGTGAAATTCGATCCCGAAAATCCGAGCGAGTACTTAAAGTCGCTGAAGATTAAAAAGGTGTAATGCGGTCGGGGGTAAGTAAACAAGTGAGTAAAGCTACTGAGGCATGAAGGACTCTTGCTTTATCTTATTTATCCCCCGACTTCTGTTCCCATAGTTCAACCTTTCTGCCCTAAATCCTAATTCTAACCCCTAGCGTATGACAGCCGACCTCTCTTCTCCCCGCCGGCCTGGGCGATCGCTCTCTTCCAGCTTGGGCGCATGGCTTGGCAAGACGATTCGCCGTTCCATCCCCACAGCGATCGCCCTCTTCATTCTCCTGGGCATCTGGCAACTGGTGTGTTCAGGCGACAATGCGCCCCTGCCAGGGCCGATCCAGGTGGTGCAAGATACATGGGACTTGATCATCGACCCGTTCTATCGTGGCAGCGGTACAGATCAGGGCTTGTTCTGGCAAATTGCGGCCAGCTTGCAGCGGGTGGCGGTGGGCTATCTCCTGGCGGCGATCGCTGGCATCGCCCTCGGCATCCTGATCGGCGTAAGTGTGCTGATGTTTCAGGCGATTGATCCCATCTTTCAGGTGTTGCGAACCGTGCCGCCGCTGGCCTGGCTGCCCATTTCCCTGGCGGCCTTCCGCGACTCCCAGCCCGCTGCCATTTTCGTGATTTTCATCACCGCCATCTGGCCCATCATCATCAACACGGCCGTTGGCGTGCAAAACATTCCTCAGGATTACAACAACGTTGCCCGCGTGCTAAAGCTGTCCCGACTCGATTACTTCTTCAAGGTGCTGCTGCCTGCCACTGTGCCCTATATTTTCACCGGCCTCAAGATTGCCATCGGTCTGTCCTGGCTGGCGATCGTTGCCGCAGAAATGCTCACGGGCGGCGTGGGCATTGGCTTCTTTATCTGGGATGCCTACAACAGCGGCAGCAACAGTGAAGTGATCCTGGCCATTATCTACGTCGGTCTGGTGGGGCTGCTGCTCAACGCGCTGATCGGCTTCATTGCCTCCCGCGTCGTGCCCGAAGAACAGAAGTAAGTATCCCAAAATCCAAAATCTTAAAATCCAAAATCCCCATGCTGCCATTCGTAGAAATCGACCACGTAGATCAGGTCTTCCCGCTCCCCGGCGGCGGAGAATACATCGCGCTGAAGAATATTGATCTGACGATTCGCAAGGGCGAGTTTATCTCGCTGCTGGGCCACTCTGGCTGCGGCAAATCGACCCTGCTGAACATCATTGCGGGCTTGGCGAAACCTGCGGCGGGCGGCGTGGTGCTGGAAGGTCGCCAGGTCACTGAACCCGGCCCTGACCGCATGGTGGTCTTCCAAAATTACTCGCTGCTGCCTTGGCTGACGGTGCGCGAAAATATTGCCCTGGCGGTAAATCGCGTCATGGCAACGGCTTCCAAATCGGAACGCAGCGCCATCGTAGAGCAGCATATTGACTTGGTGAACCTGCGCCACGCGGCCGACAAGCGGCCGGGGCAACTCTCCGGCGGCATGAAGCAGCGGGTGGCGATCGCCCGGGCCCTGGCCATCCGTCCCAAGCTCTTGCTGCTGGATGAACCCTTTGGCGCATTGGACGCGCTCACCCGCAGCAGCCTGCAAGACCAGTTGATGCAAATCGCCGAGGAACACGAACTCACCTGCATCATGGTGACGCACGACGTAGACGAGGCGCTGCTGCTGAGCGATCGCATCGTGATGCTGACCAACGGGCCAGAATCCTACGTGGGGCAGATTATGGACGTGCCCTTCGAGCGGCCGCGCGATCGACTGGAGGTGGTGAACCATCCCAGCTATTACGGAATGCGGAGCGAAATTGTCTATTTCCTGAACCAGCAGAAGCAGGCCAAGAAGCGCAAGGCCGCCTTGCAGGTGGGGGCGATCGCCCGCAACGGGTTGGAAAAGGTGAACCTGGAACTGGGCTTTGTGCCGCTGACGGACTGTGCGCCGCTGGTGGTGGCCAAGGAACTGGGCTTTTTTGAGAAATATGGGCTGGAACAGGTGACGCTGAGCCGCGAACCAAGCTGGAAGGCGATCGCCGAAGGCATCACCAGCGGCCGCCTAGATGCCGCCCAGATGATCGCTGGGATGCCCCTAGCGCTGACCCTCGGCATGGGCGGCAAAGCGCCTGTTCCCGTGACCACCGGCCTAGTCCTCAGCCGCAACGGCAACGCCATCACCCTCAGCCAGCGCTTTTTGCACGATGGCGTGCGGACGGTGGAAGAACTAAAGGCGGCGATCGCCCGCACGCCCGACAAAGTGCCCACGCTGGCGGTCGTTCACCCCGCCTCGATGCACAACCTGATGATGCGCCACTGGCTAGCCACGGGCGGCATCGACCCCGACCAAGACGTGAACCTTGTCACCATTCCGCCGCCGCAGATGGTGGCCGCGCTCAAGGGCGGCGGCATCGACGGCTTTTGCGTGGGCGAACCGTGGAACTCCCGCGCCATCCAGGAAGGACTGGGCTATGCGATCGCCACGGATCTCGACATCTGGCCCGGCCACCTGGAAAAAGTGCTGGGCGTGCGCGAAGACTGGGCAAACCGCTATCCCAAAACCCACATCGCCCTCGTCACGGCGCTGCTCGAAGCCTGCGAATATTGCGACGATCGCCGCAACCGAGAAGCCCTGGCCGAACTCCTCTCCCGCGACGAGTATGTTGGCGCGACGGTCGATCAAATCCGTCCCGGCCTGGTCACGCCCTACGACCGGGGCACAGGCGACGAGCCAGAGCAATTGCTGCGCTATAACCAGTTCTTTGTCGATCGCACCAACTGCCCCTACCGCACCGAGGGTCTGTGGATCATGACGCAGCTTGCCCGCTGGGGCATCACCCCCTTCCCCCGCAACTGGTTCGACATCCTCGACCGCACCCGCCGCCTGGATGTGTTCGGAGCCGCCGCCCGCGACCTGGGCCTGCTGGACACCGAACCCAACCGCAGCCCCATCCACTTTGCCGACGGCAGCGTATTTGACCCCGACGACCCCATCGGCTACCTCCACAGTCTTGCCATCAAGCGCGACGTGCAAGTTGAGGAAGTCAGCATTGATGTCGTGACCGTGTGAGGTGTAAAAAGCCAGCCCTATGCCCCATTCTCTCCTCTCTCTCAACCCTGAATCCCTAACAATGCAGACTCTCGACTCAACCCAACTCCAGCCGCAGCCCGTGCCCATGACCGATGCGTTTTTGATGATCGAGAATGTCTCGAAGGTGTATCCCACCAAAGATGGCGGCACTTACACCGTGCTGGATGGCGTGAATCTGGCGGTGCAGGAAGGTGAATTTGTCAGCATCATCGGCCATTCCGGCTGCGGCAAATCGACCCTCATGGATATGGTGTCGGGCTTTCGCACGCCCTCCAGCGGCGAGGTGCGCCTGCGAAACCAGCGGATCACAGAACCCGGCCCCGATCGCATGGTGGTGTTTCAAAACTACTCGCTGCTGCCCTGGATGACGGCCTACGAGAACGTGTATCTAGGGCTGCACGCGGCGCGACCAGAGCTTTCTAAGAGCGAAAAGGCGGCGATCGCCCGCGACCACCTGGCCATGGTCGGTTTGGCCGACGCGATGGACAAGAAACCCCGCGCCCTCTCTGGCGGCATGAAGCAGCGCGTTTCCATCGCTCGCGCCCTGGCCCTGCGCCCGGAGGTGCTGCTGCTGGACGAACCCTTCGGGGCCCTCGACCCCATCACCCGTGAGGAACTGCAAGAGGAACTGCTAAAAATCTGGACAGATCACCGGGTCACGGTGCTGATGATTACCCATGACATTGACGAGGCGCTGCTGCTGAGCGATCGCATCGTCATGATGACCAACGGCCCCGCCGCCAAGGTCGGCGAAATCCTCGACATTCCCTTTGCCCGTCCCCGCAACCGCAGCCGCGTCATGGAAGACCCCCGCTATTACGAACTGCGGAACGAAGCGCTGGACTTTCTGTATCACCGCTATGCCCATGATGACGTGGGCTGAGTTTGAGGGAGAGAGGGCACTCCGGTTCCCCCCTTACTAAGGGGGGCTAGGGGGGATCAAGACTCCTGCATCTAATTCGATCCCCCTAAATCCCCCTTAAAAAGGGGACTTTGAGGAGTCTGGTTCCCCCCTTTTTAAGGGGGGCTAGGGGGGATCAAGACTCCTGCATCTAATTCGATCCCCCTAAATCCCCCTTCAAAAGGGAGACTTTGAGCAGGGCGATAGCAAAGGGTTAACCAAGTGAAGGATGAAACTCAAATTAAAACCCTGTGCCCCTACTGCGGCGTGGGCTGTGGGCTAGAGGTCGTGCCGTCGCAGGGCAAGGGGGCGTGGCAGGTGCGGGGCGATCGCGCTCATCCGTCGAGCCAGGGGATGGTATGCGTCAAGGGTGCGACGGTGGCAGAGTCGATTAGCAAGGATCGGCTGCTCCATCCGATGTGGCGCGAGTCGCTAGAGCAAAACTTTCGGCAAATTAGCTGGGAGGAGGCGCTGGACAAACTGTGCGATCGCCTCCAGACGGTTCTGGCGAGCCAGGGGCCCGACGGCATCTGCATGTATGGCTCTGGCCAATTCGTCACCGAAGATTACTACACCGCCCAAAAGCTGATGAAGGGCTGTTTGGGGACGAATAACTTTGACGCAAACTCGCGGTTATGTATGTCCTCTGCTGTGTCGGGTTACGTACAGAGCTTTGGGGCAGACGGGCCGCCCTGCTGCTATGAGGATTTGGAGCAAACGGACTGCGCGGTGATCGTCGGCAGCAACATGGCCGAGTGCCACCCGATCGCCTTCAACCGATTGCGGAAGTATCACAAAAAAACGCCCCACGTCCGCCTGATCGTGGTCGATCCGCGCCGCACCCAGACTGCCGACGCAGCCGACCTGCACCTGGCCCTCCGCCCCGGTACAGATATTGACCTATTCAATGGCATCGCCTACCTGCTGATGCAGTGGGGCTTCGAGCAGGCGGCGTTTATCCAGCAGCACACCAGCGGCTATGCCGACTACGCCGAGGTGGTGCGTCACTACTCGCCTGACGTGGTAAGCGATCGCTGCGGCATCTCTATCTCTGACCTGGAAACTGCCGCCCGCTGGTGGGGCGAGTCGGGGCGGGTGCTGTCGCTGTGGTCGATGGGATTGAACCAGTCGAGCGAGGGCACGGCCAAGGTTCGTAGCCTGATCGACCTGCACCTGCTCACCGGGCAAATCGGCAAACCGGGCGCGGGCCCGTTTTCCCTGACGGGCCAGCCCAACGCAATGGGCGGCCGCGAGGCGGGCGGCCTGTCGCACCTGCTGCCCGGCTATCGATTTGTGGCCAATCCCCAGCATCGCGCTGAGGTCGAACACGCCTGGAATCTGCCAGCGGGACAAATTTCGCCCAACCCCGGACGCACCGTGTGGGACATGATTCGCGGGCTGGAGGCGGGGGAGGTGGGTCTGTTCTGGATTGCGGCGACGAATCCGGCTGTGAGCCTGCCCGATTTGGTGCGAGTAAAGGCGGCCCTGGGGCGATCGCCCTTTACGGTCTATCAAGAAGCCTACTTCCCCACCGAAACTGCCGAATTTGCCCATCTGCTGCTGCCTGCGACACAGTGGAGCGAAAAGAGCGGCACGATGACCAACTCGGAGCGCATGGTCACGCTGGCTAAAGCTTTCCAGCCTGCCCCCGGTGAAGCCCGCGCCGACTGGGAAATTTTCTGCGAAGTCGGCCGCCGCCTTGGGTTTGCCGCCCAGTTCCCCTTCCAAACCGCCGCTGAAGTTCATGCCGAATTTGTGAAGCTCACCCAGGGCCGCCCCTGCGACATGAGCGGCATCAGCCATGCGCGGCTAGAGCAGGAGGGCCCCTTGCAGTGGCCACTGCCCAGCGGTGAGAATCCTGAATCGCAGACCCAGCCTGCCAAGCGCCTCTACACCAACCTGCAATTTCCCACGCCCGATGGCCGGGCCCGCTTTAGCGCCTCTCACTCGCGGGGGCTAGCAGAACCCCCCGACCCCGACTTTCCGCTGGTGCTGACGACGGGACGGCTGTATGGCCACTGGCACACCCAGACCCGCACCGGACGCACCGAAAAGATTACGCAAATGTACCCCAACCCGTTTATCGAAATTCACCCCCGCGATGCGGAGCCGCTGGGTATTGTCGAGGGAGATGTGGTAGAAGTGCGATCGCGCCGGGGTTGGGCCCGCTTTCCCGCTAAAGTCACTCGGGCGATCGCCCCTGGAACCGTCTTCGTACCCATGCACTGGGGCGCTCTCTGGGCCGACCATGCCGAAGCCAACGCCCTCACCCATCCCACAGCCTGCCCCGACTCGAAGCAGCCGGAACTGAAGGCCTGCGCGGTGAAACTGTTGCCAATTCGGGTAGAAACGCCCGTGCGCGAGGAGTTGGGCGTGGTGGGGTAGGGGAGAAGGGAGAAGGAAGAAGGAAGAACGAAGAAAAATCCAAAATCTAAAATCTAAAATCTAAAATCGATACAAGACCCTTCCATAGGCTGGCCGTGGGCTGGCTGGATAAACAGGCGCTATGGCAGATGATCAGGTGCTGCGGCAAACTCTGGTGCGGCTGGATGGGCTGGGCTACAAGGCTTATAAAGAGATTCAGGGCAGCTATCGGTTTCCGGGCTTTACGCTGCATATTGACTTTGTACAGGGCGATCCGTTTGCGGCTCCTAGTCGGCTGCGGGTCGTCGTGCCCCAGGCGGAGGCGGGTTTCCCAACAGAAACGTTCCACTCGCGCAGCCGGGAAATCGCCCTGCGGGATTACCTAACGCGGCAGTTTGGCAAGGCAGCGGCGGCGGTGCGCGAAAAGCGGGGCAGCGGCAACAGCGGCCTGATGGCGATCGCCCCGACCAGTCAATACATCCTAGAGCGATCGGCCCTGTGGGTGTCGGAGGCGGTGGTCGAAGCGCGATTTTGGGTGGGGCTGCCCGCACGGGGACGGCAAATCTTGGGGCGCACGGCGGCGGATCTGTTGTGCGACGACCTGCCGCTAATTGTGGGGCGATCGCTCTTTTACTCGGCTTTGAACCCGACTGAACTCCAGCAGCATTTGACCGTGGCAGAAGACACCGACTGGCTGCGCGACCAGTTGGCAGCGCGAGGGCTGGTGGCCTTCGTGCCCGATGGAGCGCTCTTGCCCAGACAGAGCGGCGTAGACGAGCGCCCGCTTCAAGACTCCAGCGCTGTGCGATTTCGCTCGCCTGCGTCGCTGCGGGTGGAGTTCCATCGGCCCAACCAGGGCAGTATCTCTGGCATGGGCATTCCCAAAGGCATCACGCTCATCGTCGGCGGCGGCTACCACGGCAAATCCACCCTGCTCAGGGCGATCGCCCTCGGCATCTACACCGCCATTCCCGGCGACGGACGCGAACATCTGGTAACCGACGCAGCCGCCGTGAAGATTCGCGCCGAGGACGGCCGCAGCATCACGGGCGTAGACATTTCGCCCTTTATCAACCACCTGCCCCAGGGCCGCTCGACGACGCGCTTTAGCACCGAAAACGCCAGCGGCAGCACCTCCCAAGCAGCCAGCATTATAGAAGCGCTGGAGGCGGGGGCGCGGCTGCTGCTGGTAGACGAAGACACCTCCGCTACGAACTTTATGATCCGCGATCGCCGGATGCAAGCCCTCGTCGCCAAAGACAAAGAGCCAATCACGCCCTTGATCGACAAAATCCGCCAGCTTTATCGGGATTACGACCTGTCCACGATCCTCGTCATGGGCGGCAGCGGCGACTATTTCGACGTGGCGGATACCGTCATCGCCATGACCGACTATCAGCCCCAGGACGTGACCCAACAGGCCAGGGCGATCGCCGCTCAGTTTGCCAACCCGCGCACCCCTGAAGGGGGCGACCACTTTGGATCTCTAACTCCTCGCATTCCCCTCCCCAAACGGCTCGACTCGCCCGAAAAACGCTGGGAAAAATCCTGGCACGGCGGCCGGGGTCGGGAGGATCATCGCTCTGGGGAGGGCGATCGCCCAGAACGCAGCCCCAAACTGAAGGCAAGGGATATTGATGAGCTAGTGTTTGGCTCGGAAACCGTAGATTTGTCCGCCATAGAGCAACTAGTGGAAGTAGGACAGGTGCGAACCATTGGCGCGGCGATCGCCTATTTACAGCAGCACTACCTCGACGGTCGCCGCACGCTGCCCGATCTTCTGAACCAGATTACACCCCAGCTTGCCACCAACCGCATAGACGAACTGACGACTTATCGCCAGGGGGATCTGGTTGCGGTTCGACCTTTGGAACTTGCCGCAGCTTTGAATCGTCTGCGATCTCTGAGCTTGCGGTAAAAACAGGAAATTTCCAAGAAAATTTTGGCTAACAAGCGCTTCTGGTGCGGTTCACCGCCTGCAATCGTCTTTCGGCAGCGAAATACGCGCTGATTCATCGACCCAAAACCAGGGACATCGGCCCATTTCTCTCTACACCCCCAGCATGAAATCTATGTAATTGACATCTTCGGAGCCAGTCGCCGTGATACCTTAATGAAGGCGACGGTATCCTACGCCGCAGTTTTCAAAGCAGTTTTCAAAAGACTGACTCGATGAACTGATAACGTCCTACCTCTGAATGCAAATCCTGACGGCCTGACAGGTTTGTCCTCGACAGGTTTGTCGATATGCCGAAGGAACTTGCCTACTAAATACTCGCCTAAAGCGTTTCCATCAGACTTTAATAAACCACAGCCTGCTCTGGAAACTAGCCTGCTCTGGGGACATTGCCCGCATCACAGGCTTCTCATAGCAAGACTTCCAAGCTATTAGACTGAATTTCAACCTGGAGGAATATTCGACACTATGTCCATTCGTCTTTATGTAGGCAATTTGCCCAAAGAGCTAGAGCGGCAGGAATTAGCTGCCCTGTTTGCGGAATTTGATGAAACCTTGACCACCAAAATCATCACCGACCGCAAAACGGGGAAGTGCCGTGGCTTTGGGTTTGTCACGGTGAAAAGCGAAGAGCAGGCAGACCAGGTCATCGAAAAGTTTGACGGTTTTCTGTTTAAGGAAACCCCGCTGAAAATCGAACGCGCCCAGCCCCGCGAAAAGGGCAGTGAGGAAGGCGATGAGGCCGCTCCCGCCGCAAGCAACAGCAACCGCAAGAAGAACAACAGCAAGGCTAAGAAGGCGGCCGCAACGACCGAGCCAGAATCCGTACAGCCCGATCCTCGCTGGGCGCAGGAACTAGAGAAACTGAAGGAACTGCTGTCTACTCAAACGGCAAATTCCTAGGCACTGCTTTAAAATTTTCTAGGTCATTAGATTGCCCTGAGTCGATCCCCCTCCTTGAAAAGGGCGAACTCCGGAGTGGCTCGGCTCGGTTCCCCCCTTGCTAAGGGGGGCTAGGGGGGATCAAAGGGTCTTAAAGCACGCTCTAGCTCTGTAGATTGCGTTTGACGCACACGTTTGACGCACACGTTTTGAGGATCTTTTGAAAAGGGCGATCGGCGTGCGCTCGCGTGTATCTCACTTTTGTGACCCTCACCCTAAATCCCTCTCCCAAAGCGGGAGAGGGACTTCCAATCTGGCTCCCCTTCTCCCAAAGCGGGAGAAGGGGCTTGGGGGATGAGGGCAAATTTGCGTAACTGGGATGCGCCCGCGCCGATCGCCCTTGTTTGTTGCTGCTTTTCGCAGCCGCTTTTCGTAGCCGCTTTTAGTTGCCGTTGGCTGCGACAGACCTTAGGATGTAAGGCAAATCCACTTTTCAGGCTGTTGTTGGGAGAGCGATTTCATGGCGAAGCGGCGACTGGCAAGACGACTGCGATGGGTCATGGCGGGGCTGGCAACGTCGCTGCTGGGCACCCCGGCGATCGCCTACATTGCCTCTATGACCTCGATGGAAGCAGGCGGCATCGATGCGCGGCGGGTGCAGTCCGAACCCTACAACCTCATGGGCCGCAAAATCGCTATTGGTCAGGTAGAAATCGGTCGCCCAGCCCTGTTTGGCCTCGATAAAACCGCTGCCAATAACTTTGCGGTGCGGGTGCGCCAGGTGTTCTTTCGGGATGGGGTAGCTCGTCCCAACGATACCGTTGACCCCCACGCGGCCAGCGTCGCCAGCGTCATGGTGAGCAACGACAAGCTGGTGCAGGGCGTTGCGCCAGAGGCAAAGCTATACGCAGCCGCTGCGGGCTTCGAGCGGCGGGGCGGCCAGCCGCAGGAATGCCTCGCCTCCCAAACCGTGGCGCTGCAAAACGGCGATGACGTGCGGGCAATTAATTTCAGCTTCGGCGAGTCGCTGGCGCAGGACCCACGCCCCAATGCGCGGCTCGATGGCAACGCCCTGTTGACCCAGTGCATCGACTGGTCGGCCAATCAGCATAATGTGCTGTACGTGATCGCGGGCAACCAAGGCGAAGGCGGCATCCCCATCCCCACCGACAACTTCAACGGCATGATCGTGTCTAACTCGATCGCCGTCAATGGCGTGTATCGAAAGGTCAGCTTTTTTGACCTGGGGAGCGAGCCGCCGCCCATCTATGGCAGGGCCCGCGAACCGGAGACCAATGTCGGCCCGCGCCGCTCGGTCAGCCTGATGGCTCCTGGCACCAATATTCAAACCATCAACCCCGACGGCAGCCTCAGCAACCCTGCAACCGGAACCAGTTTCGCTGCCCCGCATGTTACGGCGATGGTGGCGCTGTTGCAGGAATATGGCGATCGCCAAATCCGCGAACAGCAGCCCAACTGGAGCCTGGATGCCCGCCGCCACGAGGTCATGAAAGCAGTAATGATGAACGCGGCAGATAAGATTCAAGACCGGGGCGACGGCCTGATGCTGGGCATGACCCGCACCGCCGTCAACAAGCAAAACCGCGACTGGCTCAGTTCCGATGCCTATACAGACGAAGCCAAACCCCTGGATGCCGACATGGGCACGGGGCATCTGCACGCCTATCGGTCGCTAATCCAGTTCGGTTCGGGTCAGTTTTCGCCCGATGCCCCTGTGCCGCCTGTTGGCTGGGATTATCGCACCGTTGGCACTGGACGAGACGCGCCCGCCTATCGAGACTATGTGCTGGAGCGGCCGCTGGTAGCAGGCAGCCACGTCGCCATCACTCTTGCCTGGAACCGCGTGGTGGAACTGAAGGACACCAACCGCAACGGGCTGTACGATATTGGCGAGACCTTTGAAGACAAGGGGCTGAATAACCTGGACGTGTATCTAATGCGGGCGGAGGATGAGCGGGAGGGCGATCGCATCTGGTCTTCCGTCAGCGCCGTAGACAGCGTGGAGCATATCTTCCACCCTGTTCCCGCAACGGGGCGCTACAAGATTCGCGTCGTGTACCGCGATCGCGTCAACACGCCCACCCAAGCCTACGCCCTGGCCTGGTGGACGGCTCCGGCAGAGTAGCGCTCGTCAAATCCCTAGTTTCTTCGACGCATCGGGAGCTTAAACTACAACTACTCCTGCAAGCACTCCTACAACCGCTATTCGCTATCGCTATTTGTACCGCTATTGGATAAAGGACCAGATGCAGGTCTCCACACTCGTCAGCCCCTATTGGTTAACGAGTTTACTACAACCCCTATTGGATAAAGTGCCAGATGCAGGGGTAGCGATAGGGGCGCTCCAGGTTGGTGGCAGCGTTCACCATTGCAATAATGGGCATGATTGTGCTGACAATTACCAATCCAATTAGCAGCGGAATGCCAATCAGCACGAAGCACAGCACCAGGAAAATCACGCCCCAGATCAGCACCGTCAGGTAAAAGTTGATGGCTTCTTTGGCATTGCCCTGCACGATGGGATCATCCGAAATCAGCAGCAAGACGATGGGCACTGCAACTGATACCAGCGAATAGCAAATCAACTGCGACCCGTGGCAGAGAACTGAATAGAGCTTGCGCTGTTCGAGGTCAGTCATGGGTATGAGGAGTTGAGTTAAGAATGTGAGGAGTTGAGTTAAGAATATGAGCCGGGAGTATGACTCAGGATTACGAGCCGGGAGTATGACTCAGGATTATGCGTCAGGAGTGTGAGTCAGGAATACTAGTGTCTTCACCAGACGGGGCGGCTTTTCCGGCGATCGCCCACGATTCGGGCTGGCTTGCTACGATAAAGGTTGCTTCCTGTATATGCTCTACTTGCTCTGAGTCTTTTCTGGCATGACCACCGACCTCCAAGCTGAAATTGCGATTGCGGTTGACCAACGGCGCAACTTTGCAATTATTTCCCACCCCGACGCGGGTAAAACCACGCTCACCGAAAAGCTGCTGCTGTATGGAGGCGCGATTCACGAAGCAGGTGCAGTCAAGGCCAAGCGGGCGCAGCGCCACGCCACCTCAGACTGGATGGAAATGGAGCAGCAGCGGGGCATCTCCATCACCTCCACGGTGCTGCAATTTGACTACAGCGGCTACACGATCAACCTGCTGGATACGCCCGGACACCAGGACTTTAGCGAAGACACCTACCGCACCCTGGCCGCCGCCGACAATGCGGTAATGCTGGAGGACGCTGCCAAGGGTCTGGAACCACAAACCCGCAAGCTGTTTGAAGTGTGCCGGATGCGAGGCATTCCCATCTTCACCTTTTTCAATAAGCTGGATCGGCCGGGGCGCGAGCCGCTGGAGCTAATGGACGAAATTGAGCAGGAGTTGGGGCTGCAAACCTATGCAGTGAACTGGCCCATCGGCATGGGCGATCGCTTCAAAGGGGTTTACGATCGCCGCAAACAGCAAATTCACCTGTTTGAGCGCACGGCCCACGGCAGCCGCGAGGCCAAAGATACTGTGGTGGATCTGGGCGATCCGCGCATCGAAGATCTGCTCGAAAAAGACCTGTATTACCAGTTCAAAGAAGAACTAGAACTGCTGGAGGCAGCGGGCACAGAGTTTGACCTGGCGCAGGTTCATGCGGGCAAGCTAACGCCTGTCTTTTTTGGCAGCGCCATGACCAACTTTGGTGTGGAGCTATTTTTGGAATCCTTCCTGGACTACGCGCTGAAGCCCGGTTCTCGCCGCAGCACCCAGGGCGACATCGACCCGACCTATCCCGAATTTTCTGGGTTTGTGTTCAAGCTGCAAGCCAACATGGACCCCAAGCACCGCGATCGCATCGCGTTTATCCGGGTCTGCTCCGGCAAGTTTGAAAAAGACATGGTGGTGAACCACGCCCGCACGGGCAAGACGGTGCGCCTGTCTCATCCGCAAAAACTGTTTGGGCAGGGGCGGCAGTCCCTCGATGAAGCCTATCCCGGCGACGTGATTGGTCTGAACAATCCGGGTATGTTTGCCATTGGCGACACGATTTACAACGGCAAAAAGCTGGAATACGAGGGCATTCCCTCCTTTTCGCCAGAACTGTTTGCCTATTTGCGAAACCCCAACCCCAGCAAGTTCAAGCAGTTTCAAAAGGGTGTCAACGAGCTGCGGGAAGAGGGCGCGGTGCAGATTATGTATTCCACGGACGAGTCGAAGCGGGAGCCGATTCTCGCCGCCGTGGGGCAACTCCAGTTTGAAGTGGTGCAGTTCCGCTTGCGAAATGAATACAACGTGGACAGCCTGCTCGATCCGCTGCCCTACAGCGTGGCCCGCTGGGTGGGTGGTGGCTGGGCAGCGCTGGAAAAGGCAGGTCGCCTGTTCAACACGGTGACGGTGAAGGATAGCTGGGGTCGTCCGGTGCTGCTGTTCAAAAACGAGTGGAACTGCCAACAGGTGGAAGGGGAGCATCCAGAACTGGATCTGCGGGCGATCGCCCCGGTTGCGTCGGGTCAGGAACCCGCAGCAGTGTGATTCAGGAACCCGCAGCGGTGTGATTTTAGCCTAATAACCGCGCGATCGCGTGTAATTTCCGTATTTTCTGGGAAGCCTAGAGGCAAGCTGCATTTTTCCAAGTTGCACTTTTCTCTGGGCCGGTTTGCGAATAGCCCCTATGCTTGGGTTAGGGACTGTGTAACTTTCTCTAACGCACGACTAGCGCAGCATTTTAACGAGCCTTAGCGCTTGACTCAGCCTTTGGGCTAGATGATCCTTTGAGCCACGCCAGCGAGGAGCGGATATGAGCGAGCGGTCAAAATTGCCTGTATCGTCCGGGTCCACGGGCGCGGCGGCGCGGGCGCTGCTGGATGCGGGGTTGGCAGCGCTGAAGCGGCAGGAATATGGCACGGCAATCGCCCATCTGGAGAGCCTGTTTCGCACGCCCGCCGAGCGCTCGGTGCAGCTTAAGGCGCGAATGGGGCTGGTGATGGCCTACGAAAAATCGGGCAATGTGCAGGAGGCGATCGCCCTCTGTCAAACCCTCAGCAACAGTTCCCATGTGCAGACCCGCCGCTGGGCCGCCAAAGCCCTGGCAGAGATTGCCCAGCGCCATCCAGAAGCCGCTGAACCTGCCGCTGCTTCGGCACAGTCTCTAGAAGCTCCTCCGGCTGCTGCCCGACCCGCGTCAGAAGATGACCTCGCGGCGGGGTTGACTCACGCTCCCGGCAGTCGCTCTCCCAGCCGCCCGTTGCGATCGCCCAGCCATCCCCCCGCTGCGTCGGCAAGCTCCCTGCCCAACGACACGGCGATCGCCCCCGTTCAAACAACGCCCATTGACTGGCGGCTGGCCGGCCGCGCCCAAAAGTGGTCGCCGCTGCCGATGGTGGATCGGGCGGGTCTTTGGGCGCTGGGCCTGGGAACGGCGATGGCCCTGTTCGCCTTGCTGCGGGGGCTACTGCTGGCGACGTTTTGGCTATTTAACCACACGATCGCCCGCATCACGTTTCCGGTTGACCTTCGGTATTACAGCATTTACCGCGATCCGGCGGCGCTAGTGCTGCTCGGTCTGTTGGGTCTGGCGATCGCCCTACCCTGGCTGATGACGCTGTTGCTGCGTCGAGCCTACCAGATGCAGCCGCTGGCAGTAGATACCCTGGAACAAGCCAGCCCCGAAGCCGCCCGCGTGCTAAAGCGAATCTTTGGCCAACAGCAGCGCCCCTTGCCCAAGCTGGAACTATTGCCCACAGACGCGCCGCTGCTGCTGACCTATGGATCGCTGCCTCGCCTGTCGCATTTGGTTCTCAGTCGTGGGCTGTTGGCGCAGCTTCGGGATGACGAGATTGCGGCGCTGGTGGCCGGGGAAATCGGGCATTTGCAGCACTGGACCGCAGGCGTGATGTCGCTGGTAACGTTGGTGGGGCTGCTGCCCTATCTGCTGTATCGGGTGCTGGGGCAGTGGGGCGATTCCCAGCGCAATGCCGGGCTACGCGCTCTGGCGATGGACGGTTCCCTGTTGGGCTACGGCCTTTTTTGGCTATGTCGGGCCGTGGGGCTGTGGTTTTCGCGGCGGCGACTGTTCTACAGCGATCGCACCTCCTCTAACCTGACGGGCAACCCCAACGCCCTCAGCCGCGCCCTGCTGAAATGTAGCCTGGGCCTGTCGCAGGCCGTGGCCCAGCAGCGCCAGACTAGCCCACTGCTAGAGAGCCTGGAACTGCTCATGCCCGTTGGGATCAAAACGTCACTCACGCTGGGCAGCCTCTACGCCCAGCACCCCAGCCCCGACCTGCTCCAGTGGGATTGCCAAAATCCCTACCGCCACTGGCTCTCGGTCAGCAATGCCCATCCCCCCTTGGGCGATCGCCTCCAGCACCTCAGCCGCTATGCCCAGCACTGGCGCTTGTTCCCCGAACTCGACCTGCCGCCCGCTGCCCCGCCTCGTCTGTCCTGGAAGGAACGTCGTCCTTTGCTGCTGCAAGCCTCGCCATACCTGGGGCTGGGCATTGGGCTGGCGATCGCGCTCTTCCTCTGGCTGGTCGGCGGAGTCGCCACTCAGTTCAACTGGCGCGGGCTGACCTGGATGTGGGGCAATCGCACGCTGCTGATGGGCTGCGGGCTGCTGGGCTTTAGCTTTGGCACGTTTGTCCGCATCAATTCCTTCTTCCGCGACATTCCCCGCACGGCTCCCACCGACCTGTCTCTGGTAGAACTGATGCAGCCCCCCGCTCCAATTCCCTTACCCGGACAACCGCTGCGCCTGCGGGGAACGCTGCTGGGTCAGCGCGGCATCTGCGCCCTGCCCAGCCAGGACTTGCTGCTCCAGTGCGAAACGGGGCTAATCCGGCTGCACCACACACACCGCTTCGGCCCGCTGGGCAGCCTCCTCGCAGCCGGTCGTCACCCCAGCGGCTTGATCGGCCGCCCCGTCACGGTTACAGGCTGGTTTCGCCGGGGCGCAACACCCTGGATCGATGTAGAAACGATTCAAACGACGCAGGGCGCAGTTTGCCGCAGCGAGCACCCCCTCTGGTCTACGCTCGTGGCGATCGCCGCTGCGCTCTGGGGCTTCCATGTCATCCTGACGGGCTTTTAGGATTTTGGGTTTTAGATTTTGGGTTTTAGATTTTGGGTTTTGGGTTTGCGATTTTAGAGCGCCTGTCTAGTGTCTGTGAGCTGCCAGGAATTTCATTGGTGGCGCTGTGTAAGAATGTCGGTTTTACCGCAGGGCATGGTCTAGAAGAGATCTACCCATAGTCACAGATTCGGCGCTTTTTTGAGCCGCTGTTCAACCTGTTGTGAAACTGTGAAACTATTGTGAATGCTACATCGCACTTTAGTTTGGACTAACTGGCATCACAATAATGCTCAACAGGATGCCATAAAGAATCTGCTCAACCGTTCATAACAGTTGAACTTAAGGAATTGGATACAATCCTGCTCGCAGTTAAGCTGCTGTTGCAACCGGACTGTTCAGGGATTGTTCGGATGTCTTGCGTTTCGAGGCTCGTTTTTTGACCATCGGATAGCAGGGACGAGGAGTTGGCTTGTGCCCCTTGCCTCGTCCTGGCGATTTACCACGAGGTTTAGGCGCAGGAGCAGGGGTGCCAATCGCTGCCAAAATGCCTGCAAACGCTTGTGCGACCCGACCCGGAGTCAACGTTTCTTGCGGTGCCTGCCAGGGCAAGGGGTGGTCAGTACAGTCCTTTCGCGCTAACCACAACTGCCAACTGAGCAACGGCATCAGGCTGCTCCACTGTTCGGTTGCCGATACAGAACTGAACTGGGGATGTGTCCAATATAGCCTCTGCTTGGCAAAGCGATACCAGTGTTCAATGGCAAAGCGACGGAGGTAGTGCAACCACAGGGTTTCTAACGGAGGCATCTGCTCACCCAGCCAAACTAACCACAAAGGAGCCAAGCGTCGCGTGCTGCTCTGTGTCTCCAGCACCTCCACGCGCAACACTTCCATTGCCCGTTTAGGGGATTTGCGGAAATGGTATGCACTCCAACGACTGACCCGCACTCGTCCCCAGTTGGGATCATCGACTTCAACGGTTTCGACCGGGACACTCCAAGTGTCAGGGTCATTGAGTTTCATCTTATGTCCATGCTTGGCAGGTGCGCCTCGCCCTCGATACGCTGGGGGCGCGCCATAGACACATCGATTGGATGTAACCCGCAGCAGCAAGTCTGCCTCAATCCCTGCCGTTTGGTTGACAAAACTGGCATTGCCGTACCCTCGGTCGTAGATCGCCAACGGACGCACCGCTAACTGCCGAGTCACTTGTTTGAGTTGGAATGCCGCTTTACTGGCGGGTGTTTCAAAGCTGGTGATGCGCTCATGCCGCAATGGTAATGCCCAACTGCCCCTGTCTTCAGCAATCCAGGCTAAGGTACTGTAGTTTTGTCCGGCTATCGGGGCATGTCCTGTTCTGCCTGATAAGGTGCGGTCTTTCAAACGCCTGGCAGCAGGACGGTTCCACCGACTCGCATCACCTGCCAACAACGGTTGCTGCTGAGTCGGTATCTGCTGCACCAACAGCTTCAGCACCTTTGATCGGGGTAGGCGGCTATCGCGCAACGCTTCATAGGGGCTCGACCACTGGCGACGAAAGACAGGACTCTGCGATAGCCTCACAAACGACACGATGCACGCACTCACTAACACGGCATCCATCAGATCAAACAGGGCATCTCTGGCGTTTCCCAAGCTGGCATACAACGTTTGGCGAAATTGCTGAAGTTCGTTGAAAATCATGGGGTCAATGTTGGTTGTACTTCATTGACCTTACGGCAGTCGGTGCTTCTCATTGACTGCCTTCCTCTTCACCATTAGTCCAAACTAAAGATCGCAGAACGAGTGCCCTTATTCTGCACTGCCGGATTCTGCCTTGACCAGCGGGGCGGGGGCGATCGCCACTGGAGGCACGCGGGAACCAGGCACACCGCTGGCGGCCAGCAGTTCGGCCACCGTGGCGCAGCGCATGGGCAGCCCATAGGTGCTGGGGTTGACGAAGTGCTGATAGGTGAAGTGGCGATAGCCTAGACAGAAGCGATCCCAGGCGGCCATCTGGATGCGGAAGAGGACAATGAGGAGATCGATCAGCCGACGAGTCAGCGGAATGCGGAAATAGATGCGCTTACCCAGGTAGGCGCTCATGTCGGCGATCGCCCGGTTCACCGTGATTGGTTCACTGCCCAGCACCAGTTCGCGCCAATTCGCGAAGCAATCCGTCCCAGAATCGCCCAGTTCTGGCGGGTGTTCTACGAGATGGGCGACAACTTGGGCAATATCCTGTGCGTGGATAAAGTGAAAACTGCCGTCGAGCTTGAGGAAGCGCAGCAGCCCGATCCATTTTGTGACCTCGGTAATGCCGCCTGAGAGGTGCGAGTAGGGCTTGGTGTCATCGCCACCAAAGACCAGTGTGGGGAAAACGGTGGTAATTTGGGGGGCGATCGCCAGCTTAGATAGCCGCTGATGGCAGGCGTATTTGGCGCGGATATAGTCGGTGCCGATTTCGCCCGCCTGCTTGAGCGGCTTGCCCTCGCGATCCAAAATGCTGGCAGTGGAAAAATAGATGACCTGTTCACACACATCCGGGTCAAGCAGGTTCATCAGCCGGACGGTTTTAATCACGTTTACGTCAAACACGTCCTGTGCCCCGCCCCATACGGCAGCGGTGAGGATTGCTACATTGATGGTTTTAAGCAGCTTATTTTGCTGCTCGATCTGGCGCATATCGCCTACGATGAGGTGGATTCCCGGCCGCGTGTCTACACTCAGCCGAAACTTCTGCGGGTTTCGCACCAGTAGAAACAGTTCGTGCTGCGTCTGATGAATCAGCGCGTCAGCAATGTAGTGCCCAACGCAGCCGCTTGCGCCCGTAAGGAGGATTCGCTTCGGAGTCATGTGTGGGGGTGGCGGAGTGAAGAAACGAAGTAAAAACCTGGGCACGATGTACCCAGGCGTTCACTCTACAAAGGCCGCTAGGCGATCGCCAGCAGTTTGTCGGCCTGCTTGGCGGTTTCAAAGAAGAAAGCGGCGTTTTCTTCGGGCGTGCCCGGAAGGATGCCGTGGCCCAGATTGAGAATATGCCCCTGATTTCCGGCTTTGCGGATGGTGTCGAGAATGCGATCGCGGATGAAGGCTTGCGACCCAAACAGCGCGCACGGGTCAATATTGCCCTGCACCCCTACGGCCGGCCCTAAGCGGCGACGCGCTTCGGCCATGTCTACCGTCCAATCTACGCTGACGATATCCACGCCCGATTGTGCCATGCGCTCCAGCAATCCGGCGCTGCCGTTGATATAGAGAATCATCGGCGTGTCGGGATATTTGGCCTTCACCTGGCGCACAACCTGCTGCTGGTAGGGCAGGGCAAACTGGTCATAGTCTTGCGGGCTAAGGTGACCCGCCCAAGAGTCAAACATCTGTACCACCTGTGCGCCGTTTTCGATTTGATAGCAGACGTAGGTGGCGATCGCATCTGCCAGCTTGCTCAAGAACTGATGCAGAATCGCAGGCTCCGTAAACGCCATGCTCTTGATAATGGTGTAATCCTTCGAGCCTTTGCCTTCGATGGAATAGGCCGCCAGCGTCCAGGGAGCGCCGACGAAGCCCAGCACTGCCGCTTCGTTGCCCACTTCCTGCCGCAGCGTCCGCAGAATCTTGCCGACGAAGCTGAGATGCTGTTCGGGGTCGAGTTCATGAAGTGCATCGACTTGCGCCTGGGTGCGAATGGGCGGATCGATGATGGGGCCACGGCTTTCGATGATGTCGAAGGGAATACCAATTCCTGGCAGCGGCGTGAGAATATCGGAAAACAGAATCACCCCATCGGGACGAAAGGCTCGCCAGGGCTGGAGCGAAATTTCTACCGCCAGGTCAACCGTTTCCGAGCGCTCACGGAAGGAGGGGTATTTGTCGCGCAAATCCCGATAAATCTTCATGTAGCGCCCGGCCTGGCGCATCATCCACACGGGCGGGCGGTCTAACACCTCTCCACGCGCAGCCCGAAGCAAGTATGGCACTTGGGTTGATCCTGTCATTGAAACGTCTCTCTTTTAAAGGGGTTAGGGATTAGGGTTTGGGGACTAGCGCTGTCGCTCCGCATGGCTGGCGCGAGGGTAAGAAGACCAGGCAAATGGCGAGGTTAGCTGTAAGAAATGAGCCTGGAATATATGAGCCTGGATGAACGCGCTCTGGTTGACTCGATTCACTCGACAAGTGAACTGGCCAGAGCGTCTTTTCGTCAAGCACAAACTCCGGCAGGTCAGTCACACACAACTGAGCGGTAACGTCTGATTATACGCGATCGCGCACCCCAAAAATCCCTTTTCCACGCCGCACAAAGCAAAGCAAATCTAGCCTTAGGAAGGGCGTTTCAGAGAAAATTTGAACGCATGGTTTGATGCGAATCTGCTCCAAAATTCGCAAAAATTAATGATGAACCCTCAGGACGATAGTGTCCAAAACGCAGGGCAAATGTCCAGTTTTGCGTTAGAAGGCGATCGCCCTTTGAATTGCTCCTCAAATTTTCCTTTGCTTTAGTTTGGACTAATGGTGAAGAGGAAGGCAGTCAATGAGAAGCACCGACTGCCGTAAGGTCAATGAAGTACAACCAACATTGACCCCATGATTTTCAACGAACTTCAGCAATTTCGCCAAACGTTGTATGCCAGCTTGGGAAACGCCAGAGATGCCCTGTTTGATCTGATGGATGCCGTGTTAGTGAGTGCGTGCATCGTGTCGTTTGTGAGGCTATCGCAGAGTCCTGTCTTTCGTCGCCAGTGGTCGAGCCCCTATGAAGCGTTGCGCGATAGCCGCCTACCCCGATCAAAGGTGCTGAAGCTGTTGGTGCAGCAGATACCGACTCAGCAGCAACCGTTGTTGGCAGGTGATGCGAGTCGGTGGAACCGTCCTGCTGCCAGGCGTTTGAAAGACCGCACCTTATCAGGCAGAACAGGACATGCCCCGATAGCCGGACAAAACTACAGTACCTTAGCCTGGATTGCTGAAGACAGGGGCAGTTGGGCATTACCATTGCGGCATGAGCGCATCACCAGCTTTGAAACACCCGCCAGTAAAGCGGCATTCCAACTCAAACAAGTGACTCGGCAGTTAGCGGTGCGTCCGTTGGCGATCTACGACCGAGGGTACGGCAATGCCAGTTTTGTCAACCAAACGGCAGGGATTGAGGCAGACTTGCTGCTGCGGGTTACATCCAATCGATGTGTCTATGGCGCGCCCCCAGCGTATCGAGGGCGAGGCGCACCTGCCAAGCATGGACATAAGATGAAACTCAATGACCCTGACACTTGGAGTGTCCCGGTCGAAACCGTTGAAGTCGATGATCCCAACTGGGGACGAGTGCGGGTCAGTCGTTGGAGTGCATACCATTTCCGCAAATCCCCAAACGGGCAATGGAAGTGTTGCGCGTGGAGGTGCTGGAGACACAGAGCAGCACGCGACGCTTGGCTCCTTTGTGGTTAGTTTGGCTGGGTGAGCAGATGCCTCCGTTAGAAACCCTGTGGTTGCACTACCTCCGTCGCTTTGCCATTGAACACTGGTATCGCTTTGCCAAGCAGAGGCTATATTGGACACATCCCCAGTTCAGTTCTGTATCGGCAACCGAACAGTGGAGCAGCCTGATGCCGTTGCTCAGTTGGCAGTTGTGGTTAGCGCGAAAGGACTGTACTGACCACCCCTTGCCCTGGCAGGCACCGCAAGAAACGTTGACTCCGGGTCGGGTCGCACAAGCGTTTGCAGGCATTTTGGCAGCGATTGGCACCCCTGCTCCTGCGCCTAAACCTCGTGGTAAATCGCCAGGACGAGGCAAGGGGCACAAGCCAACTCCTCGTCCCTGCTATCCGATGGTCAAAAAACGAGCCTCGAAACGCAAGACATCCGAACAATCCCTGAACAGTCCGGTTGCAACAGCAGCTTAACTGCGAGCAGGATTGTATCCAATTCCTTAAGTTCAACTGTTATGAACGGTTGAGCAGATTCTTTATGGCATCCTGTTGAGCATTATTGTGATGCCAGTTAGTCCAAACTAAAGTTTTCCAGATCGCGCCATTCATCGGGGAAAGGGGCATTACTTTTGTGGCTACCGGGAATGCAAGCAAAACCGCCCTCGCCGGGGCGCACGTCCCGCAGTTCATAGGCGACGGCCGTCAGCCCGTTATACATCCGCCCATTGTGAACGTGGTAATACTGACAGGGGTCGTAGGGCGTGCCGCCGCCGTGGAGCCGCGTGCCGATGGGGCCGCTGCCCTGGCGGATGACGTGCGCGTAGTCGTGATCCAGCCGAAAGCCCTCGCCCAGCAGCGTTTTCAAATACGGCATCAGGGGCGGCGGGTCGATTAGGGCTTGAAACGGCGGCCCCCAGGGCAGCAGCCCGTCCCAGCGAAACCAGGTGCGGTCAGGATCATTGACAACCGCAATTTGGCGATCGAGTTCGGCATTGAGCGCGTCTAGTTGCGCCGCCGTCAGCACGTTTTCCACCACCAGATAACCCTGCAAATCAAACAAGTACCATTCCTGCTCGTTCAAAGCCGTCTCCTGCTCAGGAAATTCAAGAATTAAGGAAAAATTGGGAATTAGCTGCGGAATAGCCGTGTGTAAAGCGTTTCGTGGGCCATGCAGGCGATCGCCTGTCCCCAACTGCACGCCCCAAAGTCGTCTTCGGGTAAGACGAGCGCTGCATCGGTTGTGCGGGCGATCGCCGGAGCAAGGCTCAGCAGCAGCCGTTGCCCCGCCGTTTGCCCCAGCGGAATCAGCTTCACGCCTGCGTTGACCAAATTGCTGGCCCAACTGTGCAAATAGCCAAGGATGGCAGCCCGCGAGTCGATCTGCCAGTGGGCGGCGGCGATCGCATACACCACGGCAAAATTCACCGCAAAATTTTCGGCTGCGTTGCTGGTTTCCCCGCAGGCTTCCAAGAGCGGGGCAACGCTGGGGTCGAGATCGAGCAGCAGCCGATAGAGCGATCGCCCCATTTGCCAGCTTTGTAGCCGCAGTTCCTCTGCCTCGCGTAGCGCCGACAGCCATTGGTTCCAGTATCCTAAAGCAGGAAAACTGGGGGCGATCGCCGCTTCGTAGACCCGCGCCATCACCGCCGCCTCCAGCCGCATCGCTCCAGCCGCCAACTCTTGCTCAATCCAGTGCTGCAAGCTGGCTACATCCGACAATTGCCCCTGTGCTACCAGCGTCTCTAGCCCTTCGGAGTAGCTGTAAGCCCCCACAGGCAGCGCCGGACTCGCCAACTGCAATAGCCGCAGCAGACGCTCGCCACCCAACGCCGCTTCACACGCCATGAGAAGACTCCTGCGAACGCTTACTTGCAGGTTCATAGGAATGCTGAAAAGAACCTGCTTGAGAATTCGTTTCAGAATGCTGATCTAAAGGCTCAGAGTAGTAAATGTCCTCATCAGACTGGTCGCGTCCAGGATCATGGTCGTGGTCATGAGCGGGAGAATAGCGATGCGAATGGCGATGCGAATGGTAGCGCAAATCTTGATTTGAATGGTGGTGCGAATTGTGGTGCGAATGTCCCAGTTCCTGACCACCGAACCCCGACCCTTCATAGGCCCCCGTCTCTGGCTGAAAGGGACGCTCCTCCAGTTTCAGATGCAACCCCATTTTTCCCACCATATCTTGCAAAACGGAGTCGGGAGAAAAGCGCAGATAGGTTTCTGCGACCTCCAGCGGCACATGGCGATTGCCTAGATGATAGGCGGCTCGCAGCAGCGCCAGCGGCGTGTGGGCGGTGACGGTGACGACGGGTTCCGGTCGGGCCACCACGCGCACCCGCTCGCCCGAAGCCGCCAGCAGCACGTCCCCATCCCGCAGCACGGTTCCCCTGGGCAATTGCAGCGAGCAGGGCACGCCCTCCAAGGATTCAAAATAGTGGCGCGATCGCACTCGTTCCTCCGCCGTCAACAGCAGCGTCAACTCAGGAAACACTTCGGCAGGCAATTCGGCGCAATCGCCCGGAGCAGGGAGCCGTTGGGTGAGGACAAGCATGGCAGTAGCAATGGTCTGAGTTTTGGGTTCGCGTTCTGAGAGATTCCCCAGGGATTAGTCACGGCTTTGCGATCATCCTCAGGGTCTAAAAAGCGCTATGGAAGTAGATTACACCCGAATCAGGAGTCATCCACAGTGCTATGCAGGCTAATATCGGCTAGTGCAGCGCCAACCCTGGTCACGCCAGCGAAAACCACCGGGTCGAGCGCCAAACCGGTCAACCCTCACAACCCCAGCCCTCGTCAGGGCGTTAGTCTTGCCCTCATCGGTCGCTAAATATTGGCATTTCATAACCAGAAAGCGATTGCCTCACCCGATCAGGCATAGCCCCCAGCCAAAAAACTACCCTAAGATGGGGCTTAGAGCTAATTTGTAAAGGAGCCTGAAAGCCTTGTTAATCAAGGATTTCCGAGAAACCGCTTTTCCTGGGCAAGCATGACCTCAAAGCCACACATGCCAAGAGTTTCAGGCTTCTTAAGATTTGCTTCATAAATTAGCTCTTAAACTAATGATTCGATATTTAATTGAGAATCGTCCCATCGTTCGATGATTATTTGATGCAGCCTCTAACCCTATACAACCTGTATTCAGGGGCGCTGCGGAGTCACCTCATTTAGAGTCACTTCTTTAGAGTCAGCCACTTCACATCATCAAGGAGCCGCTTGTGAGTCTAGAAACCCTTGTCTCGCCGCCGATTGCCGCTGCAAGTCCCTACTCCCCCACCGAGTTCGATGCCTATGTCATCAATAGCTATGCTCGTTTTCCCATCGTGCTGGAGCGAGGCGCAGGTTGCCGCGTGTGGGACAGCGAAGGACGCGATTATCTGGACTTTGTGGCGGGCATTGCCACCTGCACACTGGGCCATGCCCACCCGGCTATGGTGAACGCAGTCAATCGCCAGATTCAAAAGCTGCACCACGTTTCCAACCTGTTCTACATCCCAGAGCAGGGCGACTTGGCAAAATGGCTGGTCGAGCATTCCTGCGCCGATCGCGTATTTTTCTGCAACTCTGGCGCAGAGGCGAACGAAGGCGCAATTAAACTGGCGCGGAAGTATGCCCATACCGTGCGCGGCATCGCCAACCCGATCGTGCTGACGGCTCATGCCAGCTTCCACGGGCGCACTCTGGCCACTATCACTGCCACTGGTCAGCCGAAGTATCAGAAGAACTTTGACCCGCTGATGCCGGGGTTTCACTACGTTCCCTACAACGATATTGCAGCCCTAGAAGCGGCGATCGCCCAACTGGATGCCGACCAACCCCAAGTGGCGGCCATTATGCTGGAGGCGCTCCAGGGCGAAGGTGGCGTGCGGCCGGGCGATCGCGCTTATTTTCAGCGGATTCGCGAAATCTGCGATGAAAAAGGGATTCTGCTCATTCTGGACGAAGTGCAGGTCGGCATGGGCCGCAGCGGGCAACTGTGGGGCTATGAGAACCTGGGCATCGAACCCGACATTTTCACCTCGGCTAAAGGACTGGGCGGCGGCATCCCCATTGGCGCGATGCTCTGCAAGTCGTTTTGCGACATCTTTCAACCGGGTGATCACGCCAGCACCTTTGGTGGCAACCCCTTTGCCTGTGGCGTGGCGCTAACAGTGTGCGAAACTTTGGAGCGCGACAACTTGTTGCAAAACGTGCAGGAGCGGGGCGAACAACTGCGGGAGGGGCTGCGGGCGATCGCCCAGCAATATCCAGCACTCGTCGCAGAAGTGCGCGGCTGGGGCCTGATCAACGGTCTGGTGCTGAAGGAAGAAACTGCTACCGTGTCGGCGGATATCGTAAAAGCGGCGATCGCCCAAGGGCTGCTGCTCGTTCCCGCTGGCCCGAAGGTGGTGCGCTTTGTGCCACCGCTGATCGTCACCGCTGCGGAAATTGAGCAAGCCCTCGGACGGCTGAATCAGTCCCTGAGCAACTTGTCTCTTTAGGGCTGAGGCGTTGGTTTTAGGCAACCAGTCCACCTTGCTTCGGGTCAATTTTCGGGTCAATACCGCCCAACCCGAAGCAAGGTCGCAGATGCCCTGAAACTTTTCTGGGAAATCTTTTGAGAAATTTGTGTGAGAAATTTGTGGAAGAGTCCCCTCTACCCGTGCTACGATTATCAATCGTGGGATGGACGGGTCGGTGCCCGAGTGGTTAATGGGGGCGGACTGTAAATCCGCTGGCTACGCCTACGCTGGTTCGAATCCAGCCCGGCCCATCCCCCGATTGCCCGTGTAGCTCAGTGGTAGAGCACACCCTTGGTAAGGGTGAGGTCATGAGTTCAATCCTCATCACGGGCTTAGCCTAAAAGCCTTATGTATCAAGCCTCTAACGCTTCCTGTTAGGGGCTTTCTTGTTGGTACGAATTACCAACCTGGGACAGCTAGGGACAGGTTTTTCCCATCCTCCCCCTAAAATTGGTTATCGATTTGGTATGGCGGTTTTGGGTTTTTATGCGATCGCGGCTGCGGTGGAGGCTTTTAACGGAATGCTGCGCTTGCGGTGGAGCCATTCAGGAAAACGGTAAACTGCTCAACACGCTTCGCTTGTCCTGTTTTTAACCACCACAACACCTGCACTTTACGGCGCTGAGATGCCCGTTGCTGTTGTTCCAAGACGGCTTTTAGTTCTTCTGCTGTTTCAGCGATATCGATATCGATTTTAAGGACTCCACTCATAGCGGCTAGCTTTGGCATCTTCTTATATGCAGCAGATCTTTGGAGATTTGATATTATATGAAACCTCCACGTAACGTTCCCAAACACGTTTCCCAGACACGTTTCCTAGACAAGCTTCCCAGACACGCTTCCCAGACAATTCCTCGCTGGCTCACTCCTGAGCCTCAATTTCTAGCGTGGTATGGAGTTCTGAGCTTGCGCCGATGCCTGTTTTGAGTGTGCCGCTGAGGGGGGCTGCATCCCGGTAGCTGGAGCTGGCCACTAGGGCAATGTAGCGATCGCCCACTGCCAGATTCTGTGTTGGGTCATAGCCACGCCAGCCTGCGCCAGGGAGGTACACCTCTGCCCAGGCGTGCAGTTCGGGATCGTTACCTGCGTCGGCTTCCTGATAGCCGCTAACGAACCGCGCCGCCAGCCCCACAGCCCGACACACTTCCGTAAATAGCACCGTCAGGTCGCGGCAAGACCCCGCCTCCTTGCCCCAGGTGACGCTCGGCGGAAATGGCTCGCCTGTCTCGCGAATGATATGGCGACAGTTGGCATGAATTTGCTGGTTCAACTGCCAAAGAAAGGTAACGGGGTTTCCGTCCGTTTGCAGCCACAGGTCGTTGGCCAACTGGAGGGCAATCGGGTCAAGGGCGGGCAGTCCAGCCGCCGAGGTAGCCAGATAGGGCTGAAGTTGTCGATACAGCGAAATGGGATAATCGATGGGCAGGCGGCTGGCCCAGGGTTCCAGCAAAAAGTCAAAGGGATTGGTGCGAAAGGTTTCCACCTCCGAAATCGTCGTCAGCTGAAACTGCTCCAGCGGTTCATCGCCAAACGTCAGCTTGAGGACGCTATTTCCCTCCAAATCCAGGTTCTCGGCTACGCGCTCTGGCACCGGCTCTACCGTCAGCGAAAAGTTGTGCAAGATCTGCGTCACATCGCTGCGCGGCCGCAGCCGAACCCAATGCGGGGCAAGCGTCACCGGGCGATCGTATCGATAAGTTGTCGTGTGGCGAATCCAATAGCGCATGGCGGCGAGCGAGGAGTTAGGACTGGCAGAATGCCGTTATCGAAGCCTGGATGATTGGGACATTGCTGTGACTTTGATGACGCTTTGGCTGTGGGTTCGGCTGGATTTTTCCAGATTGGTCGGGGGGATACGGCAATTTCGCCTCCAAGGCTCCCGATCTCCGATCGTAGCGATGGGCAGAATCGTCCAAAATATAACTGAAGAATTTCTTTTCTGCTGTGACTCAGTTTCCGCCTCGCGACTCATCTACTGCGCCGCCCTCTGGCTTGATTCCCCTGGGAATGCAAGATACACATTTTCAGCGGGCGCGGGCCAGCCTGCGACAAGCCATCGGACGCTATACCCAAAAGGCGCGATCGCCCCGACGAGGCGCAGGAGATGTGGAGCTTCAGGCCTCCCTCAAAACCGATTTGAACCAGCTTTCAGCCGCGCTGGACAAGCTGAATTGCAGCCTGCTGAGGATTGCAGTGTTTGGTCTGGTGAGCCGGGGCAAATCGGCGGTGATTAACGGACTCATCGGGCAAAAGCTATTGCCGACCGGGCCGATCAACGGCGTGACCCAGTATCCCCGCTCGGTCTATTGGGCGCTGCCGGAGAGCGACCTGCGGGTGGAACTTATCGACACGCCAGGGCTGGATGAAGTGGGCGGGCAGACGCGGGCTGAGATGGCGCGGGACGTGGCTAATCAGGCCGACCTAATTTTGTTTGTCATTGCAGGCGATATTACACGCACAGAATATCAAGCATTGGCAGAACTGCAAGCGGCCCACAAGCCCATGCTGCTGGTGTTTAACAAGGCAGATTTGTATCCTGACCAAGATCGGGACGCGATTTACCAGAAGCTGAGAATTCTGTTTGCAGAAGGGGGCGATCGCGGTCGTCCGTTTCTCATGCCGGAGGACGTGGTGCGTGTGTCGGCGGAGCCTGCGCCCGTGCAGGTGCGAGTGGAGTGGCCCGACGGCAGCGTGACGCACGAATGGGAGTCGCCACCGCCGCAAGTGGAGGAGCTGCGGGCGCTGCTGGTGGACATTATCCAAAAGGAAGGCAAGTCGCTGCTGGCGCTAAATGCGCTGCGGCAGGCGCGAGAAACGGAGCAGGGCATCGCCCGCAAAGCCCTGAAGCTAAACCAGGAGCAGGCGGAGGAGTTGATCTGGAAATTTGCCAAGTGGAAGGCGATCGCCATCGGCGTGAACCCCATTGCGATTCTTGATCTCGCGGGCGGGGCTGTGACCGATCTGGTGATGATCCGCAATCTGGCAAAGCTCTACGGCCTACCCATGACCAGCTTTGAGGCGGGCAAACTGCTCCAGGCGATTTTGTGGAGTTCGGGCAGTCTGCTGCTGGGTGAAGTGGGCAGCGGCTTGCTCTTGGGGGCGGGCAAGAGTGCGTCGGCGGTGGGCGCGATGTTCGACAGCGTCGGGGGTCTAATGGCCTACGGCAGTGCGGCGGTGGCTCAGGGGGCGATCGCCGGATACGGTTCCTACCGCGTAGGCAAGGCTGCCCAGGCCTACCTGGAACGCGGCTGTACTTGGGGGCCGGACGGGCCCAACACGGTAATTCAGGACATCCTCAGCCAAGTAGACGAAGATACAGTCATGTACCGACTCCAGCGGGAATTGGGCGGATAGCAAAAAACTAGGAAAAAAGTAAGAAAAGCGTAAAAAACGCCCCCGCAATCGCAGGGGGCGCTTACAAAGTTCAGCAACTAGTCAGCAACTAATTGCCAACACTAGTCGGCAGACTAGTCGATATCCGGCATTGCCAACACCGGCTCAGACTCGCGGTCGATACCCTTCTCAAAGCCAGCCGCCGCAGCACGGGCGCGACCCGCATGCCACAGGTGACCCACCAGGAAGAAGAACGCCAGCACAAAGTGAGACGTTGCCAGCCAGGCGCGAGGCGACACAAAGTTTACCGAGTTAATTTCGGTCGCCACACCGCCCACAGAGTTCAGGGAACCCAGCGGCGCGTGAGTCATGTACTCAGCCGCGCGGCGAGCTTGCCAAGGCTGAATGTCATTCTTGATCTTATCCAGATCTAGACCATTGGGACCACGCAGCGGCTCCAGCCAGGGGCCCTGGAAGTCCCAGAAGCGCATGGTTTCACCGCCGAAGATGATTTCACCCGTCGGAGAGCGCATCAGGTACTTACCCAGACCTGTGGGGCCCTGAGCAGAACCCACGTTTGCACCCAAGCGCTGGTCACGGATCAGAAAGGTGAGAGCTTGAGCCTGCGACGCTTCGGGGCCGGTGGGGCCGAAGAACTCGCTAGGATAAACCGTGTTATTGTACCAAACCATCGTGGAAGCCACAAAGCCCATCAGCGACAGAGCGCCCAGGCTATAAGACAGGTAAGCTTCACCCGACCAGATAAAGGCGCGGCGCACCCAGCCGAACGGCTTGGTCAGGATGTGCCAGACACCACCTGCGATGCAGATGAAGCCGACCCAGATGTGGCCACCGATTACGTCTTCCATGTTGTTGACGCTGACGATCCAGCCTTCGCCGCCAAAGGGAGACTTCAGCAGGTAGCCAAAAATCGTCACTGGGTTCAGCGTCGGGTTGGTGATAACGCGAACGTCACCGCCACCCGGTGCCCAGGTGTCATACACACCACCGAAGAACATAGCCTTAAACACCAGCAGGAAGGCACCCAGACCCAGCAGGATCAGGTGATACCCGATGATGTTGGTCATCTGGTTCTTATCCTTCCAGTCGTATCCAAAGAAGGAAGAGTATTCTTCCAGCGTTTCGGGGCCACGAACGGCATGGTAAATCCCGCCCAGACCCAGAACAGCAGAGGAAATCAGGTGCAGCACACCCACCACAAAGTAGGGGAAGGTATCCAGCACTTCACCGCCAGGGCCCACGCCCCAACCCAGCGTTGCCAGGTGAGGCAGCAGAATTAGCCCTTGCTCATACATGGGCTTCTCAGGCACGAAGTGAGCCACTTCAAACAGCGTCATCGCGCCTGCCCAGAAGACAATCAGACCAGCGTGGGCAACATGAGCGCCCAACAGCTTTCCAGAAAGATTAATTAGACGGGCGTTGCCAGCCCACCAGGCAAACCCGGAGGATTCCTGGTCGCGGTTTCCGGCAACCATTGAGCTACTAGAGAGCGTTACCACGGGGCAGTACCTCTTCAGGGAATACAAAGTTTTCGTGAGGCTGGTCTTGCGGAGCCATCCAGGCGCGGATGCCCTCGTTCAGCAGAATGTTCTTGGTGTAGAACGTCTCAAACTCCGGGTCTTCCGCCGCGCGAATCTCCTGCGACACAAAGTCATACGCCCGCAGGTTCAGCGCCAAGCCCGCAATCCCAATGCTCGCCATCCACAGACCCGTGACCGGCACAAACAGCATGAAGAAGTGCAGCCAGCGCTTGTTGGAAAACGCAATCCCGAAAATCTGAGACCAGAAGCGGTTGGCGGTCACCATCGAGTAGGTCTCTTCTGCCTGTGTCGGGTTGAAGGCGCGGAAGGTGTTCGCCTTGTCGCCGTCTTCGTACAGGGTGTTCTCCACGGTCGCTCCGTGGATGGCGCACAACAGCGCACCCCCCAGGATGCCGGCCACGCCCATCATGTGGAACGGGTTCAGGGTGAAGTTGTGGAAGCCTTGCACGAATAGGATGAATCGGAAGATGGCGGCAACGCCGAAGCTGGGGGCGAAGAACCAGCCCGATTGTCCTAGCGGGTACAGCAGAAATACGCTGACAAACACGGCGATGGGACCGGAGAATGCCAGGGCGTTGTACGGACGGATGCCCACTAGACGGGCAATCTCAAACTGTCGCAGCATGAAGCCGATCAGTCCGAATGCGCCGTGGAGAGCGACAAAGGTCCACAAGCCGCCTAGTTGACACCAGCGGGTGAAGTTCCACTGGGCTTCGGGGCCCCACAAAAACAACAGGCTGTGTCCCAGGCTGTTGGGCGGGGTGGATACGGCGGCGGTCAAAAAGTTGCAGCCCTCTAGGTAGGAACTGGCGATGCCGTGGGTGTACCAGGAGGTGACGAAGGTGGTGCCGGTCAGCCAGCCTCCCAGCGCCAGGTAGGCGCAGGGGAATAGCAGAATGCCTGACCATCCTACGAAGACAAATCGGTCGCGCTTTAGCCAGTCGTCGAGAACGTCAAACCATCCTCGCTGGGCTTGCGCTCTTCCCATTGCTATGGTCATTTCATAACCTCTTAATATGGCGCAAAGTCCAATCCTCTCACGGTGTGACTCTGTTTGACCAGAATCAGCGGCCCGATTGGAGTGGTGTGACTCAACTTGGTTTTAGGGAAACAGAACCCAAGCAGGTACTTATACCTAGCTTTCAATTCACCAAGCCAGTTTAGATTTGTCTATATGATAAGTACATACGAAAATTTTTACAATCCGATACGTACCTCTCATTTCAGATTTTGCATCTTTGGCTGAACCCGAAATGGCTGGATTTCTCTGGATACCGGGTTGTGGAGACTCTCCAAGAACGCTGTAAAAACCTGAGAGAGATTGGAAGGAAATTAAGCCGGTCGTAAACCGAGCTAGCGCTGGGCCTGAGCTTTGAGAGTTATTCGCTGGATTTAGACAAGGCTAGTGCGAATGCTGTTGAGGAGAGATCTGCTCCGGCTGAGGGGCCAGATGTGCAGCATAATCGAGATTGAGGTGCTTTGCTTCTCAGCCAGATATCCAGTAGATATCAAATAGGACTTATGCACTTGCGCTTAAATTTTCTGGGTTTTAGACGATTTTTTGCGGGCTGCGCCCGCAAAAAATCGTCTAACCGCGTAAGTCCTATCAAAATCAATTCAATCTGAACACATTAAAAACGACCTGGGAAATTGAGAGTATGACCGCATCCAGTGTGTCCACCGAGAGCCGCGTGCTGCGGAAGACGGTTGTGGGGTCTCGCCGCCTGAGCAACTATTGGTGGGCGACGGTAATTTTGGGCGGAGGACTGGGCTTTTTGCTGTCCAGCATTTCCAGCTATTTGAAAGTCAATCTGCTGCCGTTTTCTGACCCAACGCAGCTCGTTTTTATTCCGCAGGGGCTGGTGATGGGGTTTTACGGCGTGTTGGCGCTGCTGCTGGCGACCTATCTGTGGCTGGTGATTTTGTGGGATGTGGGCGGCGGCTATAACGAGTTCAACCGGGATACGGGGATGCTGACGATTTTTCGGTCGGGCTTTCCGGGCAAGAACCGCAAAATTGAAGTCACTCATAAGTTAGAGGACGTGCAGGCGATTCGCGTGCAGATTAAAGAAGGACTCAACCCGAAGCGATCGCTCTACCTGCGGATCAAAGGCAAGGGCGACATTCCCCTGACGCGGGTGGGACAACCGATGGCGCTGGCAGAACTGGAAACCGAAGGCGCTGAACTGGCGCGGTTTTTGGGTGTGCCGCTGGAAGGTCTGTAGCAAGTTGAGTGAGCTAGTTTAGGAGCTAGGAGACGCGCAATGAGACAGAAAATGGGGCGGTGGTTCGCCCTGGTTGGACTGGTTGGTCTGATGCTAATTGGAGGCTGTTCGGGGGCGAATACAGACAACGCTAGTTCTGGTACTGCATCTGGCGACTCGGCGATCGCCCAATCGCCCGTCCTCACGCCCGCTCCCGGCCCAGCTACGCCCTACGCAAACCTGGCACGACTGGACGGCGAAGCGACCGTCGAAATTCGGGTCAAGGGGTCGCCCATTGAAATCCAGGTGAACGGCCAGGATGCACCGATTACCGCCGGAAATTTCGTCGATTTGGTGAATCGCGGGGTCTACGACGGGCTGATGTTTCATCGCGTGGTACGAGAGCCAGAGCCGTTTGTGGTGCAGGGCGGCGACCCCCAGAGCAAAGATGCCAGTGTGCCCCTGGGGATGCTGGGTACGGGCAGCTTTATTGACCCTGCCACCTCTAGCCCGCGCTACATTCCGCTAGAAATCAAGCCCGCTGGTGCAGCGGAACCCGTGTATGGGAAAACACTGGAGCCTGGAACCGCGCCCGTGCTGAAACACACGCGAGGGGCGGTGGCAATGGCGCGATCGCAGTTTCCTGACTCGGCTTCGTCGCAGTTTTATTTCACCCTGGCGGATCTGGGCTTTCTGGATGGGCAGTATGCTGTGTTTGGCTATGTAACCCGCGGGATGGACGTGGTGGACGAGATTCAGCAGGGCGATCGCATCGAGACGGCCCGCGTTACCGCAGGGTTGGAAAACCTGAAGACGGGTGGCTAAGGGCACACAGTTTTTTATCCCGCGAACTTTACTCCTGTGAGCAACCGATGGGACTTGCCGAAACCCTCCTGTCTGCCTTGCCTGATAACCCACTAGTGGGGCTGCGCCGAGCCGATGCCCTGTGGCAAGCCTATCGAGAGGGCAGGATTCCCTGTCCCACTGTCATAACTGAATCCTCAGAGCCGCTGGGCGAAACCGAGTGGGACGTGGTAATTTGCGGCGGCACGCTGGGGCTGCTGATGGGCTGTGCGCTGGTACGGCGGGGCTGGCGGGTGGCGCTGCTGGAGCGGGGCATTTTGCAGGGGCGCGACCAAGAGTGGAATATTTCGCGGCGAGAACTGGCGGTGCTAGTCCACCTGCATCTGCTGAGTCCGGCAGAACTGGAGGGGGCGATCGCCAGTGAATATAATCCTGCCCGCATCGCCTTTCAGGGCGGCACCGAACTCTGGGTGCGAGACGTGCTGAATGTGGGCGTGAGTCCCCGACAGTTGCTCGAAACGCTGAAAGCAAAATTTCTGGCAGCAGGCGGGCAGTTGTTCGAGCAGACGGGGTTCGCAGCGGCGACGGTTCACCCGGATGGCGTGGCAGTGCAGGCTGGCAACGGGTTCAAAACGCGGCTGCTGCTAGACGCGATGGGGCACTTTTCGCCCATTAGCCAGCAGGCAAGAGGCGGACAGAAGCCGGATGCGGTTTGTATGGTGGTGGGCACCTGCGCTCAGGGCTTTCCGCACAACGAAACGGGCGACCTGTTTGCCTCCATCACGCCGATTGAAAACCAGTGTCAATATTTTTGGGAGGCGTTTCCCGCCCGCGACGGCAGAACAACGTATCTCTTCACCTATCTGGACGCACACCCCAGCCGCCCCAGCCTGGAGCAGTTGTTTGACGAGTATTTTCGGCTATTGCCGCAGTATCAGGGGGTGGCGCTGGAGGCGCTAAACATTAGGCGATCGCTCTATGGCTTTTTTCCCTGCTATCGCCAAAGTCCGCTCCAGCCCAAGTGGAGCCGAATTTTGCCCATCGGCGACAGCAGCGGCGGCCAATCTCCCCTCAGCTTTGGCGGCTTTGGAGCGATGCTGCGCCACTTGCCCCGGCTGGCAGACGGCATCCACCAGGCTCTAGCAACCGACCAACTCCACCGTTCTGCCCTAGCGCTGCTGCAACCCTACCAACCCAATCTCTCTGTGACCTGGCTGTTTCAGCGGGCCATGAGCGTCGGGGTTGACCAGACCGTACCGCCTGACCGGATTAATCAACTGCTCTCGGCGGTGTTTGCCGATATGGCCGCGCTGGGTGACCCCGTGCTGCGGCCCTTTTTGCAAGACGTGGTGCAGTTTCCCGCGTTGGCCCAAGCCATGCTGCGAACCTCAGTAGCACACCCCCGCATTGTGCTGCAAATCATTCCGCAGGTGGGGCTGGGCACTCTCGCGAGCTGGCTCTGGCATTATGCCAACCTGGGGCTATACGCGGGCCTAGACCAAATCGGGCAGTTGCACAAGCGTTTTGGAGGCATATCGCTCCGCCCCTGGAGCAAGACGCTGCCGCCCCCCTGGCGCTATCGCATCTCACGCTGGCTAGATGCCTGGAAGTATGGGTCGGGAGGAGATTATGAGCAGGAAGATTAGGGAGAATAGGCAGCTCCCAGAACCTCGCTCTCCCTTCTATGCTCCCATTCCCATCCCCCCATCCTTCCATGCCCCCCTCTCGTTTCCTTTTCCACATCACCCGCCGATACCCCGGCTGGATCGGGCTGACGGTGCTGCTAGGGCTGCTGGGGGGCGTGTTTAATGGCGTGAGTACGGCGCTGATTGTGCCCGTGCTGCTAAATTTTTTGGGACAGCCTGTGCCGCTGCGGGGGCTGCCGGAGGCGATTCAGCGGCTGCTGAGTCCGTTTGAAAATCTACCGGAAGGGCAGCGGCTGTGGGTAATGACGGTGGCAGTGGTGCTGCTAATCGGGCTGAAAAATCTGGCGGCCTATGGCAATGCACTGGTAGCGGGGGCGCTGAAGCGAGTGCTGGTGACGGATTGGCGCGAGGCGGGGCTGCGGCTGCTGCTGTCGGTGGATCTGAGTTTTTTTGCGGGCAGCAGTCTGGGCGACGTGATGAACCAGCTCAACGTAGAGGTGAATCGCTCGGCGACGGCCGTGGCGACGGCGGTGCGGGGGCTGACTACGGGTATCACGATTCTGGTCTTTCTGGGGCTGCTGCTGGCGCTGTCGTGGCCGCTGACGCTGGTGGCGGCGGGGCTGCTGGCGGGGGTAACGCTGGTGAATCAAATGAGCGTAGCGCGATCGCGCCAGTATGGGGAAGCCCTGTCGGAAGCCTCAAAGCATTACTCCGTCGCCCTGCTGGACGTGCTGACCGGGATGCGGCTGGTGCGGGCATCGGCGACGGAAGACCAAGAATATGCCCGACTGCGGCGGCGGGTGCGCGATCGCGAACGGGCCGAGTATCAATCCTTGGCTAGCTCAGCGGCGATCGCCCCCCTCAGCGAAGTCGTCGGCGTAGTGGCGCTGATTCTGATTGTGTGGATTGGGCGCACGTTTTTGGCAGCGGAAATGCAGACGCTTTCCACAGTGCTGCTGACGTTTTTGCTGCTGCTGTTTCGGATGCTGCCGCTGCTGGCCCAGCTCAACACCGCCCGCAACCAGTTCGCCAACGCCCTGCCCAGCATCCAGCAGTCGCAAGCCTTTTTGGAGCGCCACGACAAGCCGTTTATGCAGAATGGCACGATTCCTTTTACTGGTCTGCGGCAGGGCATTCGGTTTCGGGATGTGTCTTTTAGCTACACAGCAGGCGACTCCCGCAGGGATCGCTTCGCAAATCGCACCAGTGGTGGGGCACAAAATCGCAATGGCCCTGCGGAACCAGATCGCTTCGTGCTGGAACACATATCGCTGGAACTGCCCAAGGGCACGACGCTGGCGCTAGTGGGTGCATCTGGCGCGGGCAAATCGACCCTGGCGGATCTGCTGCCCCGCTTTTATGACCCGACGCTGGGCGCAGTGGAGCTAGACGGCATCGACCTGCGGCAGTTTGACCTGAAAACTGTGCGGCGGGCGATGGGCATCATCAGCCAGGACACGATTTTGTTCAACGCTTCGGTGCGCGACAACATTGCCTACGGCTGTCCCGACGCAACCGAAGCACAGGTGTGGCAGGCGGCAAAACTCGCCTATGCCGATGAGTTTATCCGGCAGTTGCCGAGCGGGCTGGACACCCTGATTGGCGATCGCGGCCTGCTGCTCTCTGGGGGACAGCGCCAGCGGCTGGCGATCGCCCGCGCCCTGCTGCAAAATCCCGAAATCCTCATCCTCGACGAAGCCACCAGCGCCCTCGACACCGTATCCGAACGGCTTGTGCAGGCCGCCATCGAAGCCCTTAGCCGCGATCGCACGACCCTGGTCATCGCCCATCGCCTCTCCACCGTGCAGCGGGCCGACCAAATCGCCGTCCTCGACCAGGGCCGCGTGGTGGAGTTGGGCACTCACGAGAACTTGCTGCGGCAAAACGGCTACTACGCCCGCCTCTGCGCTCTCCAGTTTGCCGACGAAATGGCCCCCAGCGCCAGCGCCGTACCCACCCAGCTAGCCCGCCGCTCCTACGAAATCCGCAATCGGCTCAACGCCATGATCGGCTCCCTGCGGCTGCTGGTCGATGGCATTGTGACAGACCCCGACGAGCAGATTGAACTCACCGAAGAAGCCTACTACTCCACGCTCAACGTGCTTCGTAGTCTGGAGGCGCTGGAACGCGGCTATGAAGGCAAGTCGGATTGAGCAATTTTCAGAGGGAATCTTTCAGAGAACCAGGGATCAGGTCTAAACACTGGCTGAATCTGGGCTTCCACGGCTTTTGGGGCTTCCAGAGCTTTTGGGGCTTCCAGAGCTTCCAGGCTTCCCAGCCCGCCGTTTGGCTGCGCGTAGAATAGGACGAAAACTTTGCGATCGCCAAAAATTCCCCACACGGGGAATGAGGCTGACCGATGCGGCCGAGCAAATTGGAACTATAGCGAGTTTGCATCGCAGAAAACAGCTTCAACCAATCACAGATCCAATCCATCAACGCAACAGCTTTCGAGCCAATGTTGAAACCGTTTAAGCCAATATTTCTGACCGTTGCATAAAAACTCGCGTCGAACCTGACATCTCAATCGAGCCTGTAGTCCCCAAATTGCGCTCAAGAAATCTGACTGAGAAATCTGACTGAGAAGAAGATGTTTGAAAAGTCCTACTGTTTGTAGCAAAGCGTGCAAAACCCCCCTAAATCCCCCTTCAAAAGGGGGACTTTAAGGCGGTTTCCCCCCTTTTTAAGGGGGGCTAGGGGGGATCTCCGAGTGCTTAACATTACAGGCGATACCTTTTCAAACACTCTCTAAGAAATCCGACTAAGAAATCCGACTAAGAAATCTCGCAGAATCTCTTCTGGCAAGGCTCCAGGCTAGTTTGACGATACGGACAAACCTGATTCACCGCATCTATTACCTGGTCTATACCCATGTCTAAGTCCACTGCCCCCTCTGGATCGACGACTCCGCTCCGCCCATTTCAGCTCCGCAAAGTTCAGCCTGCTCCGTCTGTTCCGTCTGCTCCATTCAATACCGCAAGTCTCCTCAGCAATCCGCCACTCGACCCGCTCTTTTCTGACCAATGGCACCTGGTTAACACCGGACAAACTGGCGGCTTGGCCGGAATCGACATTAATATCGCAAACGTCTGGGAAGACTACACAGGCGCGGGTGTGAACGTCGGCATCATCGACGACGGTGTGGAATACATCCACGACGACCTGTTCGTGAATTACAACAGCGATTTGGAACTGGATGCCGCCGAAAACGACGGCGACCCCGCGCCTGGATCTATATTTGACTCTCACGGAACCTCGGTAGCAGGGCTGATCGCCGCTTCTGCCAACGCGGTTGGTGGGGTGGGTGTTGCGCCAGAGGCCAGTATTTCGGCGCTACGGCTCGATTTTTGGACGCTCGACGAGTCAGATTTCATTGCCCAGGCCACAGCGGCGCTGTACCGAGCCGCCAACTTTGACGTGGTGAACAATAGCTGGGGCTACGTCTTCCCGTTCTATGACAATTTCTCTACCCCTGCCTACGAAGGCTTTGGCAATGCGCTGCAAAACGCTGCCGAAAACGGGCGCGGCGGGTTGGGAACGGTGGTCGTGTTTGCGGGCGGAAACGGGCGCGGTTTTGGCGACAACGCCAACTATCACAACCTAGAAAACTCTCGCTTCACGATTGCCGTTGGGGCGATCAACCACTTTGGGGAATACACCTTCTACAGTTCGCCAGGAGCCAACCTGCTGGTGTCTGCGCCCGGTGGGGAATTTGACGACGGTATTGTTACCACTGACCTATCGGGGCGGTCAGGAGACGACCCCGGCGACTACACTAGCAACTTTGGCGGCACCTCTGCCTCTGCCCCCATCGTCAGCGGGGTGGTGGCGCTGATGCTGCAAGCCAACTCGTCCCTGGGCTATCGGGATGTGCAGGAAATTCTGGCCTACTCGGCTCGCCAGACCGACGCGACCGATTTGGGCTGGTCGTTTAACGGCGCAAAGAACTGGAACGGCGGCGGGCTGCATGTCAGCCATGACTATGGGTTTGGGCTGGTGGATGCCCATGCGGCCGTGCGCCTGGCGGAAACCTGGACGGCCCAGAGTACCTTCGACAATGAGCAGGTCGTGAGCGCCACCAGCACGCCAGACCTGGAGATCCTTGACCTGGATACGGTCAGCGACTCGATTACGATTACGGAGGGGCTGAAGATTGACCAGATCGAGGTGGTGCTGGATCTGGAGCATACCTATCTGGGCGATCTGCGAATTGTGCTGACTTCGCCCGACGGCACCGAAAGCGTGCTGGTGGCCAATCCCTTTAGCTTCGATACAGAAATCAAATTCACCCTGAGCAGTACCCACCACTGGGGCGAGACGGGTGTGGGCGACTGGACGCTGAGCATTACCGACGAGTTTGGGCTGGATACGGGCATTCTCAATAGCTGGACGCTGAAGCTCTACGGCGACGCGCTCAGCGAGGACGACACGTATATCTATACCAACGAGTTTGGCAAGTTCAGCGCGGATGCTAGCCGCACGACGCTGACCGACACCGCAGGCACCGACACGCTCAACTGTGCGGCGGTGACCTCGAATCTGGAAATTGACCTGGCCCCAGGGGCGAATAGCCTGATTGCGGGTACGACGCTGAAGATCGCCGACGGAACCCTGATCGAAAACGTCTTTGGCGGCGACGGGGATGATGAGATTCGCGGCAACCTCCGCGACAACGAACTGCGGGGCGGACGGGGTGATGACAGCCTGAAGGGGCAGGCCGGCCGCGATCTGCTGGAAGGCAACCAGGGCGACGACATCCTGGAAGGAGGCGACGGGGCCGATCGGCTGTTGGGGGATGTGGGCAGCGATCGCCTCATTGGGGGGCGCGGCAACGACACGCTGAACGGCGGCGAAGGGAGCGATCGCTTCGAGTTTCGCGGCACGAGTCCCTTTTCGGCAGCCACTTTCGGCGTGGATACAATCGCTGATTTCAACTGGTTTGAAGGCGATCAGATTGTCCTTAGCAAGCGCGTGTTTACCGCGTTAACCAGCAGCGTGGGTAATGGGTTTAGCAAGGCCAATGAGTTTGCCGTGGTGAGTAGCGATCGCGCTGCGGGCCGAAGCCGCGCCTTCATCGTCTATAACCAGTCCACGGGTGCCCTGTTCTATAACCAAAACGGCAGCGCCAACGGGCTGGGCGCAGGCGGCAAGTTTGCTTCGCTGGCGGGTACGCCCTGGATGGAGGGCATCGACTTTGCCATCGTTGCCTAGGGATTCTCTGCCCTGATTCAAATTCTTTAGTTTGGACTAACTGGCATCACAATAATGCTCAACAGGATGCCATAAAGAATCTGCTCAACCGTTCATAACAGTTGAACTTAAGGAATTGGATACAATCCTGCTCGCAGTTAAGCTGCTGTTGCAACCGGACTGTTCAGGGATTGTTCGGATGTCTTGCGTTTCGAGGCTCGTTTTTTGACCATCGGATAGCAGGGACGAGGAGTTGGCTTGTGCCCCTTGCCTCGTCCTGGCGATTTACCACGAGGTTTAGGCGCAGGAGCAGGGGTGCCAATCGCTGCCAAAATGCCTGCAAACGCTTGTGCGACCCGACCCGGAGTCAACGTTTCTTGCGGTGCCTGCCAGGGCAAGGGGTGGTCAGTACAGTCCTTTCGCGCTAACCACAACTGCCAACTGAGCAACGGCATCAGGCTGCTCCACTGTTCGGTTGCCGATACAGAACTGAACTGGGGATGTGTCCAATATAGCCTCTGCTTGGCAAAGCGATACCAGTGTTCAATGGCAAAGCGACGGAGGTAGTGCAACCACAGGGTTTCTAACGGAGGCATCTGCTCACCCAGCCAAACTAACCACAAAGGAGCCAAGCGTCGCGTGCTGCTCTGTGTCTCCAGCACCTCCACGCGCAACACTTCCATTGCCCGTTTGGGGATTTGCGGAAATGGTATGCACTCCAACGACTGACCCGCACTCGTCCCCAGTTGGGATCATCGACTTCAACGGTTTCGACCGGGACACTCCAAGTGTCAGGGTCATTGAGTTTCATCTTATGTCCATGCTTGGCAGGTGCGCCTCGCCCTCGATACGCTGGGGGCGCGCCATAGACACATCGATTGGATGTAACCCGCAGCAGCAAGTCTGCCTCAATCCCTGCCGTTTGGTTGACAAAACTGGCATTGCCGTACCCTCGGTCGTAGATCGCCAACGGACGCACCGCTAACTGCCGAGTCACTTGTTTGAGTTGGAATGCCGCTTTACTGGCGGGTGTTTCAAAGCTGGTGATGCGCTCATGCCGCAATGGTAATGCCCAACTGCCCCTGTCTTCAGCAATCCAGGCTAAGGTACTGTAGTTTTGTCCGGCTATCGGGGCATGTCCTGTTCTGCCTGATAAGGTGCGGTCTTTCAAACGCCTGGCAGCAGGACGGTTCCACCGACTCGCATCACCTGCCAACAACGGTTGCTGCTGAGTCGGTATCTGCTGCACCAACAGCTTCAGCACCTTTGAGCGGGGTAGGCGGCTATCGCGCAACGCTTCATAGGGGCTCGACCACTGGCGACGAAAGACAGGACTCTGCGATAGCCTCACAAACGACACGATGCACGCACTCACTAACACGGCATCCATCAGATCAAACAGGGCATCTCTGGCGTTTCCCAAGCTGGCATACAACGTTTGGCGAAATTGCTGAAGTTCGTTGAAAATCATGGGGTCAATGTTGGTTGTACTTCATTGACCTTACGGCAGTCGGTGCTTCTCATTGACTGCCTTCCTCTTCACCATTAGTCCAAACTAAAGCAAATTCCAGGATTGATGGAGTCACCGTTGAGATGGGCGCTGGGCCTGTGTCTCAACGGTGCATTTTTATGCGTGTCTGCTGGGAAAGCGGCTAAAGCTGTGTCCAGCGGGAGCGCGATCGCCGAATTTCTTGCCAGGTTTCGAGCCAGTCTTGCAGGCGGGGCTGCTGGGCGAGGCGCTGCTGCTGCCAGGCGATCGCCGTTTGCCGCAAGATTTCTGCGGTGCTGGGGGAGGCGACGGGGAGTTGGGCAAGCGATCGCACGCGGCAGTGTTCCTGGAGGGCGATCGCCGCCGTAGACAGCGCTTCTTCCGCATCCAGCCCCGCCAGGTGGATGCCAAGGATGCGGCCATTGCGGCGGGCGATGAGTTTGCAGAATCCGGTGGGGGCCGCCTGCATGGGCGCTTTGGGGTTGAGCTTGAACGGCAGCGTTTGCACGACCACCTCGGTTCCGTGGGAATCGCGCCAGCGTTGCAGAGCAAGATCGCGGGCCTCGGCTTCGGTCAGCCCGATGCTGGCGATCGCAGGCTGCGTTGCAATCACCATCGGCAGCAGTTCCGGGCGCAGATGGCGATTGGGTAAAAACACGGCATTGCGGACGGCAAGCTGGGCCTGCTGGCGGGCGGCGCTGGGGCTGGTGCAGGCAAAGATTCGCGCATTAAAGGTTTGCAGCGTCGGGTAAACCCGCAGCCCGTCTGCGTCTAGGCGAATATTTGCCGCCTCCAGGTTCAGTCCGTCCCAGTCGGGCACAGGTTCCCCTGCATTTAGCAGGCAATCCACTGTCTGCGCTCCGTCCGGCAACGCCAGCTTCACGGTTCCGGCGTGGGAATGAACCTCGGTCAGTGTGTCCGCCGGGTAGATTGCGATGCCATCTGCCTCCAGCGAGGCCAGCAGCAGGCGGCGGAGGTCAGCATCGAGACAGGCAATTCGGCTTCGCGAGGCGGGTGTCAACCGTCCACCAGGAAGCCCGCCGTGGCTTACAGCATTCGAGGTCAAATCCAGCAGCAGCGTCACCTGGCTGCCCAGTCGATGCAGCGCTTGCGCCAGCTCTACGGCCCGTGCGCCCTCTCCCCAAACGGCAATTCGCCCAGGCAGTTGAGAGTGGTCAGGATGCCAAAACTCTGCCGGAGTCTGGGCAAGGGTCTTCATTTCGGCCGTGGCGTTGAAGATCCCACTGAAGATCCCACTGAAGATCCCACTGAAGTTCCCATTGAAGTTCCCCGCCTCTAGCGGATGCACCCGATTCCCTGGAGCCAGCAAATACGCCCGCGATCGCAGCGTCCGCTCTCCTGCCCGCACGCCCAGATGCGGCCGTCGAAAAAATTCGCCCTGCCCCACCACCACATCCACGCCCGCCGCTGCCACCTGCGAGAGCGAGGTCTCTTCTGCCAGGTCGGTTGCTATAACTTCTGCCCATTGCCGCACTGCTGCCCACGCGGGCGGGGATGAAAACGCCGACAGTCCCATCTGCGCCAAGCGCGATCGCCCCTCTATCAAGCGCCCAATCTGTATCCACGCCTGATGCTGCCAGTCTTGCCGCAGCGCTGCCTCGGCCCCGTCCGGCTCCACCAGCGCCACCCGCGCCTGTAGCATTCGTGCGGCGATCGCCGCTTCTCGCGCTGCCAGAGAGCCGCCGAGGATGATCAGGTCGTAGTCGAGAGGGGGCATTGGGGAAGAGGGAAGAGGGAAGAACGAAGAACGAAGAACGAAGAGGGAAGAGGGATTGAGTGGGGGTGTTTGCGGATCGCGCCTATCTCGTTCGTGGCTCCACGGTCTAGGTATTTTCGTACCAGGAGCTAATCAGGGTTTGCGGATTGCGCTTATCTCGTTCGTGGCTCCCCTTCGCCTATCCCTTGTATCTTAGAAGGCAAGCGGCACGCTGATTTGCCTCAAGTTGGCTCATACTGAGGATGAGATGAGGATGAGTCCGGGAGGATGAGTCCAGATTGACGCTGCCCAACCCTCTGCAACTCGAACCGGGGTTGACTTTTCAGATCATTGCCCATTTCCCTATGCAAACCTCTGAGCCGTCCATTTCCCTTAGCAATCCCTCCTTTAGCAACCTCGACCCGACGGCCGACCTGCCGGGGTTCGACGCGCAGGAGCCGCCCGACCCCAAGCTGATTGATGCCTGCGTCCACTGCGGGTTTTGCCTCTCGACCTGCCCCAGCTATCGGGTGATCGGCAAGGAAACCGACTCGCCCCGCGGCCGAATCTATCTGATGGATGCGATTAATGAGGGCGATGCGCCGCTGGCGGCCAGCACGGTACAGCATTTTGATAGCTGTCTGGGATGTCTGGCCTGCGTCACCACCTGCCCCTCTGGGGTGCAGTATGACAAGCTGATCGCCGCGACGCGCCCGCAGATCGAGCGCAACTTCGAGCGATCGCTCCCCCTGCGTCTGCTGCGCCGCCTGATCTTTTCGCTGTTTCCCTATCCCAGCCGAATGCGGCTGCTGATGCGGCCCGTGGGGCTATACCAAAAATCGGGTTTGCAAAAACTCGTGCGATCGCTCGGCATTTTGCCCCAACTTGCGCCCCAGCTTGCGGCAATGGAGGCACTATTACCGCCCCTCTCGCCCCAAGCGTTTCAAGATCGCCTGCCAGAATTTGTCCCTGCTCAGGGCAAGGCGCGGTATCGCGTCGGGCTGATTCTCGGCTGTGTGCAGCGGTTATTTAACCCAGAGGTGAACGACGCGACGGTGCGCGTGCTGACGGCCAATGGCTGCGACGTAGTGATTCCCCCAGCGCAGGGCTGCTGCGGCGCACTGTCGCACCATCAGGGGCAAGAGCAGCAGGCACAAGACTTGGCCCGGCAGATGATTGACACCTTCGAGCAGGCAAAGGTGGATTTTGTGCTGATCAACGCTTCTGGCTGTGGGCACACGCTGAAGGAATACGGGCACATTTTGAAAGGGGATGCGGCCTATGGCGATCGCGCTCAAGCCTTTGTGCAAACCGTCAAAGACGTACAGGAATTTCTCGCCGAAGTCGGGCTAACGACTCCGCTGCATCCCCTGCAAGACGACCCGCTGACGCTGGTCTATCAAGACGCTTGCCACATGCTGCACGGGCAAAAAATCAGCCTGCAACCGCGCCAGCTTTTGCGACAAATTCCCGGCGTGCAGCTTCGGGAACCCATCGATGCGGCCCTCTGCTGCGGCAGCGCGGGCGTTTACAACATCCTGCAACCCGAAGTGGCCGAGGAACTGGGGCGGCAAAAAGTCACCAATCTGCTCAACACGGGCGCATCGGTCATTGCCTCCGCCAACATCGGCTGCTTCGTGCAAATCAGCCACCACCTAGAACGCCAGGGCAAGTCGGTTCCTGTGCTGCATCCGATGCAGTTGCTCGATTGCTCGATTCGCGGCGTGGGGGTGTGAAATCGCGTCCCCCCATTCCGGTTCTCGTCCCTTTTTGGCTCTCCCCAACCCGTCACCCACGCGTCACCCATCATGCTCGAACTCCTTTTTAACGCTGCTAACCTCTTCGTGCTGCCCTTCTGGGCGCTGATGATTTTCTTGCCCAATTGGGGCATGACGCGCCGGGTGATGCAGTCCTACCTGCCCTTTGTGGCGCTGGCGGGGCTGTATGTATACCTGTTTGCCAGCAACCTCACCACGACCTCTGCTCAGGATTTTGCCAGCGCTCAGCTTGCGGACATTGCGCGGCTATTTAGCAATGAGGCGATCGCCGCAACGGGCTGGGTGCATTATCTGGTCATGGATTTGTTTGTGGGGCGCTGGATTTATTGGGAAGGACAGCGGACAGGCGTGTGGACGGTGCATTCCCTGGCGCTATGCCTGTTTGCCGGGCCGATGGGGCTACTGTCGCACCTGATCACAAGCTGGCTCTGGCGCAGCAAATCGCCGGAAACTACCCCCTCGGAAGCAGCCACCGCCTCACCCGACTCGACCCAGGTCGGCTCCTCAACTTGAGTTCCGATTAATACCCGACCGGCCTCCCGAAATTGACAGAAAACGGCCGGAAGCCGATTTGTTTTTGCGGGGGAACTATTTTGCACCAAATGTCGCCATCAGAACTGGGGGGACGGGCCCGCCGGTCGGATTCGAGCGGCGATCGCTACCATACAGGTGTATGGCAGGGCTGGGGAATTCGGTTCGGAACTGAAGTAGCAGAGAGAACCCGCAATTCAGATTTAATTGATATCATATATTGGTATCAGAAAGCTCCGTGTGATGCTGCGTGGGGCGATCGCCAAAAAACTCCGTAAAACCACCGGGATGGGCGATCGCGCTGATGAAGATTACGACAGGGCTTGCATTGGGGACATGCATTGCAAAAGCCGACTGCGCCCAGTTTTGCTACAACACTGGGCGATGAACTAGGACACCAGCGAACCAGAAGGGGAGGTTCATAACCGATGAGCATCGAAGATAAGATCTCGCCTGCCTTTGACCCGCTGCTTGCCGAGCGAAAATCCAACGAAAAGATTGATGCAATCGTCATCTACGAATCTCCCAAGCTAGAAGACTTGCCGACGCTGGAGGAATTGCGAAGCAACAAAACGCGCCTGAGCTATCTCAAAGAGCGGGCCAAGCATCAGCAGGCAATCCAGGCGCAGTTGTTTGAGAGCTATCAGACGCAGGGAGCAAAGCATTTCCAGAGCCACGAAGAACCGGCGATCGCCCAGATTGGCTCTGGAGCCTTGCCGGTGGCAGCCGTCGAGGTAACCCGCAATTCCCTACCTATGCTGGCCCGCCATCCCAACGTGGTTGCCATATTGCCCAACCAGCGCGTTAGGCTGATCCAGCCGCAGGACGTGTCCTACGAGTTGCCCGATCGCCAAGAGCTAGAGCAGGGCGCAACCTGGGGTCTGCAATATCTGGAAATTCCCGAACTGTGGGAAACCACCAAGGGCGCGGGCGTGCGCGTGGCCGTGCTGGATACGGGCGTTTATGGCGAACACCCGGCGCTTCAGGATCGCGTGAAAGAGTTTGTGGTGATCGATCCACTCGGCCGCACGATTAAGACCTCGACCAGCTTCGACAGCGACCAGCACGGCACGCACGTCTGCGGCACGATCGCAGGGGGGCAAACGCCGCAGGGACTCGCCATTGGGGTTGCGCCAGAGGCCGACTTGGTGGTGGGCGGCGTGCTGAACGGCTCTGGCACAACGATCGCCCTGGTGCGCGGCCTCGTGTGGGCGGTGGAAAACGGAGCGCAGGTGATCAATATGTCCCTGGGGTTCAGTTACTACGACCCCCGATTTGGGCTGATTTTTGAGGAACTGATGCAGCAGTATGGGATTGCCTCGGTGGTGGCGATTGGCAACAGCAACCACGGCAATTCTTGTTCTCCAGGGAATGCCTACAGCGCCTTTGCGGTCGGCGCGGTGGGTCGCATGTCTCGCAACCGAGCCGATGTCGCCTTTTTCAGCAGCGGAGCCAGTCTGGTCTATCCCGACCCCAACCATCAACTGGTGACGAAGCCCGATATCGTTGCCCCTGGCTGCAATGTGTATTCTTGCATTCCGCCGGAGGGCGAATCGGAAGGGCACGAGTACGCCGTGATGGATGGTACTTCGATGGCTACGCCACACGTTTCTGGGGCGATCGCCCTGCTGATGGCCGCCAAGCCCGACGTACCCACGACCGCAATCCTAGAAGCCCTCTGCCAGACCGCCAAACATCCCGATGGCGACAAATATCGTCCCGACAATCGCTGGGGCTATGGGCTGATTCAGCCGCTAGAAGCGCTCGAAGCGCTGAATTCTTAGCAAATTTCTAGCCAAAACTTCAGTTCTTCAATTCTTCATAGGACTTTCATAGACTTACGCAGTTGGATAATTTCTCGCGGGCTGCGCCTGGGAGAAATTATCCAAAACCCAAAGAGCTTATCGCAAGTGCGTAAGTCCTGTCTTGATAGGACTTTCACAGGAGTTTCATAGACTTACGCAGTGGGAAGGTTAATTTGCTGGATGCGCTGCCTTGCGGAACCTTCTGTCTTGCGTCATACTGCGCTTGGCAGAGTTTTCTGAAGTTTCTGTCATTGCTTTGAGTTTTCGGATAGGCTGAAGGAACACACTTGGGTTGCAGATCATTGTCTCCGTTTCCAAGGTGAGCTTGAGGTTGGCTAAGCTATGGCAGACGCGCTGCGAGATACGGACGGCTGGTTGAGTCGCGATATAGGTTCTCTAAGTTCTCTGGAGTCTTCGCCTATGCAACAGGCAGAGACTGCAAGGGATTGCCATGCCGCTTATCGAGAGGGTCGGGAAAGCGCCAGTCATGGCACAGATCGTCAGGGCGATCGCGCTCAAGAGCGTTTTCAAGATCGCGTTCAAGATAGTTTGGCTAGAAAAAACGCGCCTGAAATCGAGCCTAGAATTGAGACTAAAGACACTAAACCTGTTAAGCCTGAAATTCGCGTTGCTTCACCCAAGCATCTGTCCAAAATCAGCCCGGAATTTGGCGCACGGCTGGAGCATCTGAAGCCTCAGCAGAAAATTCGGGCGGTGGTGATGCTGGAAACCGATCGCTCTGAGGGTGGAGGAGGGCCAGGTAGCCCGATGCCGCCTGCCCCAGCCCGCCGCCAAACGCCAGAGGAAAGACAAGCGGCGATCGCCCGCATACGCACCGCCGCCCAGCGCTCTCTGGAGGAAATTCGCCCCATTTTGGAAGCCTTTCACGCCAATTTGCTTGCGTCCTCTCCCGACGCGGTTGGCGCAGTTCCAGTCGAAATTGACGCGGCAGGCATTCCCGCACTGGCCCAATCCAATCGGGTTCGCACGATTTTGGAAGACCAGGAAATCCACACGATTGACGGTTCGCGAGTGCGGCGATCGCGTCCTTTGCCCTTCTCTCGCTGAGTCGGTTTATCTCTAAAATCAGGTCTTTCTTGGATTCTTCTCGTTTCGATCTGCCTGTGCGGTTGCAGTCTGCTGCATCCGTTGCACGAGGTAATTTGGAGGGTGCATCCCACTTTTGTACCCCTCACCCTAAATCTTTCTCTCAAAGCGGGAGAGGGACTTCCAGTCCGATTGCTTTTCTCCCAAAAAGGCAGAAAGGGCTGGGGGATGAAGGCAAACTTGCAGAATTGGGATGCGCCCAATTTGGAGTACCTATCTGCGCTCCAATTCGCGCCCCAGTCCGCGCCCTAATTCGCGCCCCAGTTCGCGCCCCAGTCCGCGCCCCAGTTTGTATCCGAAGTCCGCGCCAATCTTCACGCCAGCATTCCTGCGTGTGGTGGGCTTTCCTTGACCCAGCGACCATTCCCCGAAATGATGAGCTTGGGGCGGAGTGGATGCGCCTGTGCCAATTTTGGATTTTAGATTGGCGATTTTGGGCTGCCAGCTAGTTGCCCATCTAGTTGCCCAGCTAATTGCCCAGCTAATTGCCCAGCTAATTGCCTATCTAGCGGCTCAGCCAAGCGCATGTGACCTGCTCCTCAGCCCAAACCTCTGCCCCCTTACCCCCTGACCCTTTATACAGTTTTCGTTGGATTTTATGACTATTGCTCCGTTAACTCGACAAAAGCCCCGATACGTCGTCCTGCTATTTATGGTGGGCGTGCATTTGGGGGCGCTGCTGGCGCTGTTGCCAGGAATGTTTAACTGGGGGGCGATCGCCCTTCTCGTCTTTCTGCATTGGGTGACAGGCGGGTTGGGCATCACCCTGGGCTGGCATCGGCTCGTTAGCCACCGCAGCTTTCAGGTGCCCAAGTGGCTGGAATATCTGCTGGTGTTTTTTGGCACGCTGAGTATGCAGGGCGGCCCGCTGGAGTGGGTCGGGCTGCACCGTCACCACCACGTCCATTCCGATCAGGAGCGCGACCACCACGACTCTGGCCGCGGCTTTTGGTGGAGCCACATGGGCTGGATGTTTTACGATGTGCCCGCCATGGCCGAAACCGACCGCTACACCCGCGATATTTCTGGCGATCCGGTTTATCAATTTTTTCAGCGGCATTTCTTCTGGATTCAGGTGGCGTTTGGCGGGTTGCTATACCTGCTGGGGGGCTGGCCGTTTGTAATTTGGGGCGTGTTTGTGCGGCTGGTGGTGGTATATCACTGCACCTGGCTGGTGAACAGCGCCACCCACCGCTTTGGCTATCGCAGCTATGATTCGGGCGATCGCTCGACCAACTGCTGGTGGGTGGCCCTGCTGACCTACGGCGAAGGCTGGCACAATAACCACCACGCCTTCCAGTATTCCGCCCGCCACGGACTGGCCTGGTGGGAGCTTGACCTCACCTGGGCGACGATCGCCCTGCTGCAAAAGCTGGGACTTGCTACTCAGGTCAAGCTGCCCAGCGCCAAGGCTTAGCGTAAATCTGGCATGAATCTGGCGCGAATCTGGCGTGATTCTGGCGTGTATCTCTGGTGATTCCTCTACGGGGGCTCATCTAAGGCTTTGTTAACTTCCTGCACCAGACCAGACGCAGGGTTCTAAAATTTCGGGAATATCCCGGCGCGGAATTTTAAGCCGCCGCGAGTTCTGGATCACTCTCCGGATCAACCACGGTCTGGATCACCAACGGTCGCAGAAGGAGAACCTTCATGGGTGCAACACAGCTAGAGGAGGCGCTGCCCTATCGCTGGGCAGAGTCGTCAGCGGGGCGTGAGGCCTGTGCCAATGACCAGCGCTGGCTGGGGGGCATTGTGGCAAATGCGGCTCCTTTTTCGGACTGGTGGGCCAAGGCGCGAATCGTGCAGCTTGCCTACGAGCCGATGTATGACGCAGATCCCGCAGTGTATCAGGGAAAGGCCGACCCCAGGGCGATCGCCGATGCGCTCCATAACGAACTCAAAACCCATGCCCAAGCCTTTGACTGGGCCCAGTGTCAGGAGCGCTATCCCGGCTTTTGTCGGCTTGTAGACGAAGAGTACGTCATCAAAACGCTGAACCACTGGAAGCGCCGCGAGTTTACCAAAGCCATTGGGCGAAACTTTGAGGTGTATCGCTATCTGGGGCAGGAGGGCAAGCAGGGCGAATGCGGCGAGTGGTGTACCCAGAATACGTTTCTGGTGGTCAGCACGGCATCGGTGTCGCTGGCGGTCGAGCGATCGCTCCCCAACCCCAAGCTGTTTCGCCCGCTGTTTAATGTCGATGAGCTGGCGGAAATCATTCACCAGCGAAACATCCGCGCCCTGACCCTGCGGACGCACGGCTACGCCAACCCGGCGGGTGGCTTCTACAAGTTTCTTTCAGACGAAGCCAACTACCTCTTTGCCAAACCCAAACCCGGCGGGGAACCCACCGACACGCTGGGCGAAGAGCATCTCTACATCGGCTATCACTGGCCCAGCGAACAGCCCGTGTTTAACCGGGGGCTGATCCGGGACTCTATGAGCAATCTGGAAATTTTAATGAAATTTCTGGGGAGCCTGCTGCTGCTCAGCTTTATTCCCAGCGTGGTGCTGATTGGCCTCACGGAACTGGCAGAGAAGATTGACCTTGTACGGGATGTGGGGCCGCAGTGGCATCTGGCGATCGCCGCTGGGGTCTTTTTCCTGTGGCTGTCGCTGCTGATGCTGTTGCGGTCGGTGGTCTATCAGCGCGATCGCTACCGGGCGATTCACTATGGCGCACCGGATCTCGCGGAATTTTTCTGGCGGCTGGATAAATCGCTGAAGCGGCTCATGCTTCAAGACATGGGGCTGCCGGAGCGCGACGAGCGGGTTCAACTGGCCCTCAAGCGCAGCCGCAAGCTGGTGAACCTGATTGGCCACAGCATGGGCGGGCTGGTGCTGGTGAACGTGCTGCGGGTGTTGTCGGATCGCTTTGGCAAAGATGACCAGGAATCCAATGACGATGGACTGGGCGACTGCCTCAAGCTGGGCAAGCTGATTCTGGCCTCGCCCGATATTCCCCTGGAGCTGCTGCGGGAAGGGCGAAACAACTACGTCCGCTCTGCCATTCGCCGCTGCGAGCAGATTTACCTAATGTCGAGCGATCGCGACATTGTGTTGCGCTATCTCTCCACCCTGGGCAACTGGTTTAGCGAACCCAGCGTGGAAATGTCAGGTCTGCGCCTGGGAAACGTGTTTTTGCCGCCCAACCCAGAGAAAGAAATCCAAAAAACGCCCCGCCGCAAGCGCCGCCGAGAGCAGCTTAAGATTTTGCTGATTCGCGGCGCAATTTTGACTCGTCAGGCGGTGCGTCCCACGTCTGCCTATGACCTGTTTGAAAATTTCAGCTACCTGGACTGCTCCAAGATGAAGGGCGTGAACGCGGTTGCCCTGGAGCTCAACCCATTCACCGCGATTCCCATCGATGCGATTAACACGTTCTTCTATCTAACAGGGCGCATCGACGTGCATGGCGGCTACTTTTTCACCTATACGCCCACGTTCAAGCTGCTGCCTTTTTTGATGCAAGTCACTGCGCCCAGCGAAGAAGATGTCCGCCACGAACTGGATCGCTTTGATGAGCGCGACACGATTCGGTTTCTCTATCGCGCCATTCCCACACCGGGCAGCGTGGACATCGACACAAGCGTCGTCGAGTCGGACGAACAGAGCGACATCGCGATAGGATCATCAGAAGCGCCCTAACTTCTGGTTTTTGCCACTGCGTCCCTCATGCTTGAGTCGTTGAGTCGATTACCCCGCATTTTTACGATTGGGCTGATTTTCCCCGTCGTGTTTCTCAACGCTTGGCTGCTGCTGCTGTTTGCCCAGTGGCTCCAGCCGCTAATCAGCACCCTGATTGCCGCAACGCTCGTTTCTTTCTTGCTGGACTATCCCATCCGCTTTTTGCAGCAGCGCGGTGTGCGGCGCAGCATTGCCGTCGGAGTCGTGTTTCTGCTGTTCCTGATTGTGCTGAGCGTGCTGCTGGTGTTTATCGTGCCGCTGATTTTGCGCCAGTCGAACGAGTTGCTCACCCGCCTGCCAGAATGGCTGAAGTCTGGCCAGCAGCAGTTGAAATCGCTGGAAGCCTGGGCCATTGAGCAACAGATTCCGGTAGACCTAAGTACGACGCTGAATCAGCAGATCGAGCGGCTGACGGGCGTGCTGCGATCGCTCACCACGCAGGTCATCAGTCTGGTCTTTAGCGCCATTGGCAGCATTGTGAATATCTTCCTGACGGTGGTGTTCACGATTTTCCTGGTGCTGCGGGGCGAACAGCTTTGGGCGGGAATTTTGGGCTGGCTGCCGTCGCCCTGGGGCGATCGCATTCGGCAGTCGCTACCGCAAAACTTTGAGCGCTTCATTGTGGGACAGGCGACGCTAGCCACCATCATGGGTCTGTCGCAAACGGCGGCAATGCTGATTTTGCGAATTCCTCTGGCAGAGCTATTTGGCCTGGGCATCGGTGCGGCCAGCCTGATTCCCTTTGGCGGCAGCACGACGCTGGTGATCGTCAGTTCCCTGCTGGCGCTGCAAAACTTTTGGCTGGGTGTAAAAGTGCTGATCGTCGGCGCGGTGATTATCCAGATTTGCGAAAACCTGATCGGCCCGCGCATTGTGGGCGAGTTGACGGGGCTAAACCCTGTGTGGATGCTGATTTCGCTGGATATCGGGCTGAAGGTGGGCGGTGTGCTGGGGCTGCTGGTGGCAGTGCCGATTGCAGGCTTCATCAAGGCAACGGTGGACACGGTTCGCACCAATCGGGGCAACCTGCTGGAGGCGCTGCTGGCTAGCTCGGCTGCCTCAGAAAATCAGCCCGTAGATGTGGCGCAATAGCTAGCGCAAAAGTTGACGCAGTTAGCACAATTAGCGAAATAGCCAGTGCAACAATTCAACCAACAATTCAACAATTAACGCAATGGCTGCCTCGCGCAATCGTTGCAGATTAGAGGATTACGGCTCCGAAACCCCGTGCGAGAAGGATTGGGGATGGGGCAAATCCTCGAAGCCACCTGCCTCGGCCAGGGTGTAGAGCGGGCGGCCGCGCACGTCTTCGTAGATGCGCCCGATATATTCGCCGAGAATGCCAATGCAAATCAACTGCACTGCGCCCAGAAAAAAGACAGCGATCGCAATCGTAGCAAAGCCCGTTAGCCGTGAGTTGGGTTCAAACAAGCGCCAGTAGACCACCAGCCCCATCATCAGCAGGGCGATCGCCGCCGCCGCCATGCCCATATAGGTCGAAAGCCGCAGGGGAATAATCGAAAACGACACCAGCCCGTTGATCGCCAGCGCCAGCGACTTGCGAAAGGTATACTTCACCTCGCCCGCAAACCGGGGGTCGCGGTCAAACAGCACCGCTGTCTGCCGAAAGCCCACCCAGGCGCGGAGTCCGCGAATGTAGCGGTTGCGCTCTGGCATCCGATTCAGCAAATTCACCACTGCGCGATCCATCAGGCAAAAGTCGCCCGTGTCCGTGGGAATGTCCACATCCGCCAGCTTCCGCAAAATGCGATAAAAGCCGTAGGCCAGCCCGCGCTTAAGCAGACCTTCCTGTTTGCGGCGAGTCCGCTGGGCGTAGACCACCTGATAGCCTTCCTGCCACCGTTCCACCAGTTGCAAAATTAGCTCCGGCGGATCTTGCAAGTCGGCATCCATCGTCACCACTGCTTTGCCCCGTGCAAAGTGCAGCCCCGCCGTCACTGCTGTCTGATGCCCAAAGTTTCGCGCAAAGCTGAGGTAGCGCACGCGGGGGTCTTGCTGGTGCAGGTCGCGCAGCATGGATAGCGTGCGATCGCCGCTGCCGTCATCAATCAAAATTAGCTCTGCGTCTCCATCCAGCGACTCCATAACCCGGCTGACGCGGCGATATAGCTCTGGAATATTCGCCTCTTCGTTGTACACAGGCACCACGATGGAATATTTGGGGAAATCGCTGCATCGAGAACCTCCGGATTGTGACGACCTCGACTGTCCGATCATGGGCGTGACGTGGGTGTGAGGTGGGTGTGAATAGAGTGGCGAATCGGGTTGCGAATGGGTCTACGAACCACTTTGGAATCTAGATCTCACTTTCAACTGACAAAGTGAAGAGACGACTCTCAAGCAATTGTGATAAGGCTTTTGTGAGTCGGCTTTGAACGGGCGCATCCCAGGGCTGCAAGTTTGCCCTCATCCCCCAGCCCCTTCTCCCAGAGCAGGAGAAGGAGAGCCGGATTGGAAGTCCCTCTCCCGCTTTGAGAGAGGGCTGTAGGGTGAGGGTTACAAAAGTGGGATACCCCCGCTTTGAACCAGGTTTGGTCGTTTATTTGGATATTGTTTATTTGGATATTGTTTATTTGGACATTGTTTATCTAGACATTGTTTATCTGGACATTAAAATTGAACCTTAAACTGATTACACTTGAGGACTAGCGACGACCCGTGAGGCGATCGCGCAATTGCTTAATCTTGTCGCGCATTTTAGCAGCCTCTTCAAACTCTAGCTTCTTCGCGGCTTCCTTCATTTCGGCTTCCAGCTTCACGATCAGGTCGGGAATATTTTCCAGGGGCAGATCCTCCGATTGGTCGATCATTTCCTCCAGTTCGTGGGCGCTGACTCGGCGCGACACTTCCAGAAATTGCAGAATCGCATTGTTTTGGCGACGAACGATCGGCTGCGGCGTAATGCCGTGTTTCTCGTTGTATTCCATCTGGATCTGGCGGCGGCGCTCGGTTTCCTCGATGGCTCGGGCCATGCTGTCGGTGAGGTTGTCGGCGTAGAGAATGGCCTGTCCCCGGACGTGCCGCGCTGCCCGGCCAATGGTCTGAATGAGCGATCGCTCTGCCCGCAAAAACCCTTCCTTATCTGCGTCCAAAATCGCCACCAGCGACACTTCTGGCAAGTCTAATCCCTCCCGCAGCAGGTTCACGCCAACTAGCACATCGAACGCCCCCTGACGCAAATCTTGCAGGATCTCGATCCGCTCGATGGAATTGATCTCGGAATGCAAATAGCGCACCCGAATACCACGCTCTTGCAAATATTCAGTCAGGTCTTCGGCCATGCGTTTGGTCAGCGTGGTGACCAGCGTGCGCTCGCCTTTTTCCACGCGATCGCGCACCTCGCCCAGCAGGTCATCGATCTGCCCATCCGTCGGCCGCACAAAAATTTCTGGATCAAGCACCCCCGTCGGGCGAATTACCTGCTCCACCACCCGCCCGGTTCCGCGAAGGTAAACACTCGATGCGTCTTTGCCTTCGCCCGTTGTTTCAAATACGCCATCCGACACCTGCAACTCCCAGTCGCCCGGTGTGGCTGATACGAAAATGCACTGATTCACTTTTTGCCAGAATTCTTCGTCCTTAAGGGGGCGGTTGTCGGCAGCGCTGGGCAGACGAAACCCATGTTCGATCAGGACGGTTTTGCGAGCGCGATCGCCGTTATACATGCCCTTCAACTGCGGCAGCGTAACGTGCGATTCGTCAATCACCAGCAGCCAGTCCTTGGGGAAATAGTCCAGCAAACACTCCGGCGGCGACCCGGCCGGGCGACCTGCCAAGTGTCGCGCATAGTTTTCCACGCCGTTGCAATAGCCCACTTCCCGCAGCATTTCCAAGTCGTAGCGGGTGCGCTGCTCTAGCCGCTGGGCTTCCAATAACTTATTTTCGCTTTCCAATTCCGCCAGCCGCTCCTTGAGTTCATCCTGAATGGCAATGCAGGCCGCCTCCAGCCGATCCTCCGGCGTGACAAAGTGTTTGGCAGGGTAAATGTTCACCGATTCCATGCTTTGCAGCGTCGCACCCGTAATCGGATCGATATAGCGAATGGCATCGATTTCGTCCCCAAAAAACTCAATCCGAATGATTCGATCTTCATAGGCCGGGCCAATCTCCAGGACATCGCCTTTGACCCGGAATCGGCCCCGCCCCACGTCCAGGTCATTGCGCTCATATTGCACGGTGGAGAGATCGCGCAAGATCTGCCGCTGATCCGTCTCCATGCCCACGGCAAAGCGAACCGATGCGTTCAAATACTCTGCCGGAATTCCCAGTCCGTAAATGCAGCTAATGGAGGCCACTACGATCACGTCTTTGCGCTCAAACAGCGATCGCGTTGCAGAATGGCGCAGCATGTCGATTTCTTCGTTAATCGACGCGGTTTTGGCAATGTAAGTATCCGTCACCGGAATATAGGCTTCCGGCTGGTAATAATCGTAATAGCTAATGAAATATTCCACTGCGTTGTCAGGGAAAAACTCCCGCAGCTCATTGCACAACTGCGCCGCCAGCGTTTTGTTGTGGGCCAGCACCAGCGTCGGCTTGCCCACGTTCTGAATCACACGAGCGATGCTGTGGGTTTTGCCCGTGCCCGTTGCACCCAGCAGGGTTTGGTAGCGGTGTCCCTGCTGCACGTAGTCGGTGAGTTGAGCGATCGCCCTTGGTTGGTCGCCCTTTGGCTCAAACGGTGCCTGAATGTTGAACGATGACATACCCGTTGTTAAATTGCTGAGAACAAGCAGCCCTCTTACATCATGCCGGATTTGACCCTTTTCGGGGTTAGATGGGAACAATATATCTGGGCGATCGCTGAGAATAATTACCCATCCAGGGGGCCCTAAAATCCCACCCTCTGGGTTATATTAAAAAGAATTACAGAAACGCAAGCATGAATTGACAAAAGTGCAGGTTTCCCCATTTACTTTATTAACCTTAGTTGCGAGTGTGAGGACAGTTCGGTGACGTTTCAGCCTTCTTTGACCACAACCGCAGGCGATTCCCAAATTGCCGAATTCTTTCAGCAGTCTGCTGGCGAATGGCGCTCTGAGCGGCGCTACTACACCCTGCCCGACGGCGAAACCAAGGAAATGGTCAGCCAGATTCAAGTCCGCTTTTTGTCCCAGGGCTGCGACGAACTGCGCCACCTCGCCCGCCTGCACAAACTGGAAGATGACACCTGCCTCACCTGCGGCACGGAGGTCGTCTGGAATAGTGCCGAGGCGCTATCAGGACGCACCCAGTCCAGAGGCTCTACCCTCTTCGGCGCAATGGGAAGTCTACTGTACCGCGATCGCGGCTTTGCCACCACCAAGCCTGTCACCGCGCTCTACTACTTCACCAACCCCCAAACCCTCTGCCTCCGCACCGAATACAAAGGCTCCTCCTTCGAGGAGGAAATCAAGCTCATCGGGCAACTCTACCGCACCCGCCAGACCATCATTACCCGCGAAGGCGAACAGCAGATGATTGGGCAATATCTGGAAAAGCGAATTGTTTAGAGACTGGGAATAGGGGCAGCTTTGAAGCAACCCTGGCCTATCTAGCTGCCAAGTTCACGCAGAATTGCACGTAGAGAACTAGCCGCTATATGGCTCAATACCCTGCTTATTCGAGAGAGGCTTCGAGCTGAGCAATAAGCGATGGCAAATTGTAGGTCACTGTATTCCAAACAATATTAAAGTTGACATCGAAGTAGGCATGAACGACGCGATTTCTCATGCCTATAATTTCACTCCAGGGAATATCTTGAAACTCTTCCCGACGCTCTGGAGATACGTTTGCTGCGGCTTCGCCAACAATTTCAATCAGCCGAACGATTGCCAGTGTTAGCACTTCGTTTGACTCCAAATCAGCTTGAGTTTTACCCTGTGTAAATTCGCAGGCTTTTCTGGAATAGTCCAGCATATGTTGCAGGCGAGTTGTATCGTCAATTTTGGTCATGTTCGCGCATATTGAGTAACAGCTTCATCAATTACTTCTTGCCGAAAATAACGGCTGAGTTCCTGAGGTGTTCTGAGATCCGCTTTTCTACCAATCATGGTAGATAGCTCATTTTCGATACGAACGATTTCAAAATATCCAATGCGAGCTTCTGGCAAAAATTCCACTAGGAAATCGACATCGCTGCGATCTGGATCAAAGTCGTCGCGCAGGATGGAGCCAAATAGCGAGAGTTTACGAATGCGGTGCTTCTGGCAAAAATCTGCAAGCTTGGCGCGATCGAGCTTGATGTACGTCAGGTTTGCTGCAAGGGCTGGAGCAATACGATCCGGCAACAAAGGAGAAGATGTCATAGGGCGAGATCTGGTGACAGTGGGGAGCGTGGAGAAATCGTCTGGGTTTTGGACTTACTTCTCATTTTCGCTGAGTCTTGCGCTTTGATGATGGCACCTCCGGCTTGCAATGGCTGCTAATCCTGAACCCCAGACTTGAAGTAATTTAGAGCGAATTAAAGCGAAAGCTTCTCAGTTGCGTTTCTTAACTCTGCCCTCCAACTCCGCTAGCGCCTGAGCTATCGTTGGGAAGAAACACTTCCTGGGAGTCGGAGCGATGGGACGGCTGTGGTGGATTGGGCTGTTTTTGGCGGGGCTGATCTTGGCGCTGGGTCATGTGCCAGGGCTGGGCAGTCGGGGCGAGTATGAGTCGATTGTGCTGGACTTTCGGGATGACCTGACGGCGGCAGAAGTGGAGCAGCAGCTAGGGGCGATCGCCCAACAGTTCAGCATCACACCCCAACTCAACAGCGCCTTTTCTCAGGCTGAGCAGGTTTACATTTTGCCAGGAGATCAGCGAACCCTGCGATCGCTCCGCCGCTCTGACCTGCGCCGCTATACAGAATCCATCGACCCCAACTATATCTATCGCACACTGGACGTGCCCAACGACCCCGACTATCCCAAACAGTGGAATCTCCAGACCCTTCAGATGGAATCTGCCTGGAACGAGAGCAAGGGCGCGGGCACGACCATTGCCGTCATCGACACGGGCATTGCGCCTGTGCCCGATTTGCAGCAGACCAAGTTTGTCCCCGGCTACGACTTTGTAAACGACCGGGAAGAGGCGATCGACGACAACGGCCACGGCACCCACGTCGCTGGGACAATCGCCCAATCCACGAACAACAATCTCGGCGTAGCGGGCATTGCCTACGAAGCCAGCCTGATGCCGCTGAAGGTGCTGGGCGCGGAGGGCGGCGGCACGGTGACGGACATTGCTGAGGCGATTCGCTTTGCTGCCGACCACGGGGCGGACGTAATTAACCTCAGCCTGGGTGGGGGTGGCGACGCGGGCGTGATGCGGGATGCCATCGACTATGCCCACGGCAAAGGCGTGGTGATTGTGGCAGCGGCAGGCAACGCCAACACCAACGCTGCCGGATTTCCCGCCCGCTATGGCAACGTGATTGCCGTGTCGGCCGTGGATGCCACGGGAGCCAAAGCGCCCTATTCCAACTTCGGCGCGGGCGTGGACATTGCCGCACCGGGCGGCGCGTTTGAGGGCGAAAACGACGCAGGCGGCATTTTGCAGCAAACTATCGATCCGGAGACGGGCGAACCCGTGTTTCGTGCCTTCCAGGGCACCAGCATGGCCGCGCCCCACGTTGCCGCCGTTGCTGCGCTGGTGAAATCCGTAGGCATTACGGAACCGGAGGCGATCGCCCAAATCCTCAAATCCTCCGCTCGCCAGGTTACGGAAGACCCGCTCAACCACTTCGGCGCAGGCCGGCTGGATGCCAACGCTGCTGTACGGTTAGCCCAGCAGGAAAATCTGGACGTGAAAGACTTCCTGCGCTGGCTGCGCGACAATGGCTATCTCAACCTGCGCTTCTGGTTTGATGGCGGCGCGGTGGCGCTGTTGCCCAAGCTGGGCATGGTGCTGGGGTCATACCTGCTGGCGTGGCTGCTGCGGCGCTATGTGCCCGTGCTGAGCCTGTCGCTGGGGCTGGGCCTAGTCGCAGGCAGCAGCGGCTTTTTCCCGTTCCGGGGTTTCTATATTTACGACCTGCCGCAATATCCCTTCCGACTTTTGGGTAGCTCGATTCCTGAACTGGGCGGCGCAATATCCGGCAGCGCAGCACTGAACCCGCTCTTCGCCAGCGTGCTGATTCCGTTTGGGCTAGTGGCGCTGCTGCTGGGCCATGCCTGGGGCAAGTGGGTGGCCATCGGCGCAACGCTGGGTGTGGCGGCCTGTTTGGGCATTAGCGCGGTGGTCGATCCGCAGGTGATGGGATTGGGCGCAGGGGCGATCGCCCGTGGATACTTGGCGTTAAACGCGCTGCTCTGTGTGGGTCTGGCAACTCTGGCGGCCAAGGCGGCTGCCCGCGCCTAGTTCCCCACCTCCCTCTTTAGAATCCCTCTAGCGACTTACGCAGGGGGACGATTTCTCGCGGATGCAGCCCGTGAGAAATCGTCCAAAATCCAGAAAGCTTATTGCCAGCGTGTAAGTCCTGTCCCTCTTTGGAAAGGGATGGCAGCGACTGCCGACTGTTAATTTTCTTTCCTCAGATAGACCCTGCCAGGGTAGGCATCTGCGATGCTATAAACACTCGAAGTCAATCTGTCGATTGACTGGGTTTGCACTACGGATTTACACGGATTTACATAGGTTTACACGAACTTACAAGGGTTCTATGGCTGGGATCAATCAGTTCAAAACGCTGGCGCTGCTGGCCTTGCTCAGCGGCTTGATTGTGCTGGCGGGCTATTTGCTGGTGCGCGATGAAACGGGTCTGTATTACGGGCTGGCATTTGCAGCGCTGAGCAGCTTCGGCTCCTGGTACTATTCCGACCAGGCAGCACTGGCGGCGTTTCAGGCCAAGCCCACGCCGCGAGAAGAGGCTCCAGCGCTGTACGACCGCATTGAAAAACTGTGCGATCGCGCTGGGCTTCCTATGCCTGCGGTGTATATCGTGCCGTCAGAGTCGCCCAATGCCTTCGCCACCGGCCGCGACCCCAATCACGCGGCGATCGCCCTCACCAAAGGCCTCATCAAGCTGCTGCCGCCAGACGAGCTGGATGCCGTTATCGCTCATGAACTCACCCACGTCCGCAACCGCGATACGCTGACGCAAGCTGTGGCGGGAACCCTGGCCGGATCGCTCACCTACCTAGGGCGCATCCTGACGCTGGGCGCACTCTATTTTCCAGTGTCGCGGGCGGGGCGACGCGGCAACAATCCCCTGGCAATCTTGTTTTTGCTGGTGGTGGGGCCGCTGGCAGCGGGGCTGATCCAGATGGCGATTTCTCGCACGCGGGAGTTTGCCGCCGATGCCGGAGCCGCCGAGATCACGGGCGATCCCCTGGCGCTGGTTCGCGCTCTGGAGGCCCTGGAAGCGACAGGACAGAAGGTTCCCATCCACGGCAATCCTGCCTTTGCGCCGCTATTCGTCGTGAATCCTCTATCGCGGGAAGGGCTGATGACGCTGTTCATGACGCACCCGCCTGTTGAAGAACGGATTAAGCGGCTAAAGGAAATGGCCGCACGAGCCGCGAGTTCAGAGACGAATCCGCCGACCGCGTTGAGTCCGTCGGTTTAGGAAGGGGGAAGAGGGAAGAGGGAAGAACGAAGAGGGAATAACGAAAAACGAAGGACGAAGAGGGAAGGGTGACGGGCAATCCAAAATCACCAATCTAAAATCTAAAATCGACATCAGCCCAGACACTAGGATCGTTGATGCTGCTCAGATCAGCGCTTCCGCAGGCGAGAACACCCGACGTTCTGCCAGCACTTCGTGATAGAGCGCCACAATCTGTTCTGCCTTGTGTTCCCACTCAAACTGGCGGGCATGGGCGATCGCCCCTTGCGACAGGCGCAATCGCAGCGCCTCGTCTTCCACTAGCCGTTGAATTTTTTCTGCTAGCGTAGACACCAGATGCTCGCGGGAATGCAGCGGAAGGGTAAAGCCCGTGTTGGGGGTCATGTATTCGGCGATGCCGCCATTGTCGGCAACGATGCAGGGCAGTCCCGCTGCCATCGCCTCCAGCACCACCGCTCCGCCAAATTCCCGAATCGACGGGAAGCAGAAGATGTCCGCCTGACTGTAGTACCGATGTGTTTCTGAATGAGGAACCCAGCCTGCGAATTCTACAATGTCTTGCAGGTCAAGCCGCTGCGTTAGCGCTTCTAAATATTCCCGCTCGGCCCCATCCCCGACGATGGTTAGCTGAGTTTTCGATAATGCAAGGGGCTTAATCTTTGCCAGCGCTTCTAGCAAAATGTCTGCACCTTTGTAGGGCACCAAACGACCGACAAATAGCAGGTTGATGCGATCGCCCTTCTCTCGTTTTGCACCCCGCCCAAAGAACTCCGTCGGAATTCCATTTTCGTAAAACAATCGGAGGCGATCGCCCAATTGAAACCGCTTTTGCAGCATTCCAAAGGTATAGGATGACCCGGCTAAAACGCGATCGGCTTTTTGATAGGTTGCTCGATATCCTGGCAGCAGCAGACCCAGCCCCCGCAGAAAGTTAAAGTACGAAAATTCCCGGCGGGCGATCGCGCCGAACCCTCTGGGAAAAGGAACGCCGCCATTCACCGGGCCCAGAATAAACGGCGTTTGTCCGCAGGCCTGCGCCAGCTTCACCGGATAGCGCGGCATCATCGGCGTAATGGCGTGAACCAGGTCATATTTTCCCCGCCGGACATCGGTGTGAAACAGCCGATAAACTCGATGATTAAATTCCTCGTATAGCAAGTAAGCCAGCACGTTATGCAGCGGCCAATTCACTCGGCCGTTGATCACGGTCAGACGATCAACCAAGTGATAATATCGCCGCATCAAGCGGCTTTCGGAAATGTAGAAAATCTTCTGATCTGGCGCAACTCGCTCCAGCGCATCTCGGTTGCGGTCGTGAGTGATTAATGTCGCATCAACTCGGTCACAAATTGTCCTGAAATATTGATACCCCACGCTGGGCACAGACGGTAGATCCGGATTGCACTGCTCAATCAACAACAGAACTCGAAGCCGATCCGCTGACATACATTGCTCCCTGATCTGGTGGTCTTTGGGTTGATTGCTGGATAGTCATTTGCCCGCTGAATCTTTTTGAAATATTCCTGCGAGTCGCTGCCGAACCGTTTCTAGAGTTATTTAAGAGGGAAGCGCACGGTTGGCATAGTAGTGTGCAAAACGTTTTGTAGCCGTCTGTAACCATCTGAAACTCGGCTTGACGGGAGGGCGATCGCCCCAAAACTGGCTCCAAAATTAGGGCAGATGGGCGATCGCTCTTTCCGCGCTGTGCCTCCAATTCATCTCTACTTTATGAGGCTTCATTAAATCTTTACGAAAAAGCTGCCGAGACAGACCGGGAAATCCCTGAGAATCTAGCCAGAGAAAAGTCTTTAGAAGACTTTACATTGCCTCTTGGGTCAATGTTTTGTGTGGATGCTTTTCTGAGCTAATAAGCAGAAAAGCCATCTTGTTGCAAACTTTTCAAACACCATCATGACGCTGCTCAAACTCACTGCTGCCCAGCCCAACCAGGGTTCTCTCGTGCTGTTTCCCCAAACCATCAGCACGGGCACAGGCTTTTCCGTCAGCTTTGACCTCTACGCCTATGGCGGCAGTGGCGGCGATGGCATTAGCTTCTTTCTGGTGGATGGCAACGCCACGCCGACCCAGGCCGGCGGGTTTGGCGGCTCCTTGGGCTACGCGCCGCGAAACGCCGAGCCGGGTCTGGTCGGTGGTTACTTGGGCATTGGGTTCGACACGGTGGGCAATTTCTCGATTGCCTCAGAAGGGCGCGTGGGGGGACGGCGACCGCCGCTGCAAGATTCGGTCGGGGTGCGCGGCAGTGAGGCAAATAACTATCGCTACCTCACGGGCAGTCGGACGCTGCCCATCAGCCTAGACAATCCGGGGGGGAATCGCACCCAGGCGCGGCGGGCTGTGCAGATTGAACTGTCGCCGGCCGGATTGCTGTCAGTGTTTGTCGATCTGAACGGCGATCGCGACTTTAATGATCCTGGCGAAGTGGTGGTTGATCGATTCAACGTGGTGCAGGCGGGCAATGGCCCCGTCCCTGCGACGTTCAAAATTGGCTTTGCGGCGGCGACGGGGGCGCTGACCAACAACCACGAAATCGACAACCTTACGATTCTTTCGTTTAATAAGCGGCCGCTGCCGGGGTTTTCGGTCGGCGGCGCAAACATCATCGGGGGCGATCGCAACGACGTGCTGACGGGCGGCCGGGGCAACGACACCATCGACGGGCGCGGCGGCAACGACACCCTGCGCGGCGAGGCGGGCAACGATACGCTGCTAGGCGGCCCGGGGCGGGACGTGCTGATCGGCGGCCCCGGAGCCGACGTGCTGACGGGCGATGCGGGAGCTGATCGCTTTGTATTTTCGGGACGCAACCGCACCCAGGCACTCCGAACCTCGTTGCTGCGGGCCCCCGACCGGATAACCGACTTTAACCCCACCGAGGGCGATCGCATTCAGCTTGATTTTGACAATCGGCTGAAAACGCGGGAATTGCCCAGAGCCTTGTTTAACGTCGGCGTAATCAACCAACCAGGCATCACCACGCTGGCCCAGGCCGTCAGTACTGCCTACGCCGACACGCGCCCCAGCCAGCCCGGAAATCAGCGGCTTAGGGCAAACCAGGCGCTATTCTTCGAGTTTCAGGGTCAGACCTACCTCTCGGTCAACGACAACAGAGCCGCCTTTCGCCCGAACAACGACCTGCTGGTAGAGGTGACGGGCATTCAGTTCCGTCCGGGGGATGAGCAGCCGGGTGTTCTGTCTGCAAGAAACTATTTTGCATGACGCTGCGTAATTCCTAGATAGATAGCCACGAGATAGATAGTCAGGGCTGTATCAATTCTCGAGCTTGGATTTGCGATTTGGATTGCCAGTCGAGCATCTGCGGGGCTTCTGGCAGCTTCCTTCGTAGCGCCACTTAGGGCATGGAAATGAGGCGCGGCATCGGGTGATCTGTTCTATGCGTAATTCAATCCATTTTTAGTGAAGACCTATAGGTATGGGGCAGATCAGTATCCCCAAACCCAAAGACTCTCCCCAGATTCCACAGGAGCAACGTGCCATATGTCTAACCCGTTCTGCCAAGATGGGCGCGATGAAACGCCCGCTCCCAGCGACCCGACTGAGGCGGCCTGTATGGCGATCGCCTGCCTGCTGCACGAATGGCTGCAAGAGGACATCATCGATGCCCAGGAATTTATCAGCGCGGTGGGACATCTGCCCGTCAGTCTGGCGGTGTTATTTCCTCCACATTTATTTGATGCAGAGCCGTTTGATGCAGAGCCGTTTGATGCAGAGCCGTTCGATGCAGAGCCGTTTGATGCAGAGCTGTTTGATGCAGAGCTGTTTGATGCAGAGCCGCTAGAGTCCGACGATCCACCCTTCGATAGACCCTAGAAGCCCTCCTTTTTACAGAAGCAAATGCCCAGAAATTCGGTGACAATCCCCTTACGCTGATCGACATCAGCCCTGTTGCCTAAACCTTTGCTTCATGGATTGGGAGGGTTCCTGTGTTTAATCTGGTCGAAGCGACGGTCACGCCCCTAGTGCTTAATCACCAGGTTTTGGAAGTGGCCTATGAGCTATATCTGCAAGCGGCGGAAAGCAGCCATCCGGTGATTAATCTGCGTGAGCTTTCTCGAAAGACGGGCAAGAGCGCCCTGACGTGTCGCAACGCGATTGTGGAAGCCAATCAATTAGGGCGATTCCCCAACTGCACACTGGAATCTTGAGGTCTGATCGGCCAGACGCGGGGGACAGCACATCGGGTATATCCCACTTTTGTAACCCTCACCCTAAATCCCCTCCCAAAGGGGGAGAGGGACTTCCAATCTGGCTTCCCTTCTCCCGTTTTGGGAGAAGGGGCTGGGGGATGAGGGTAAACTTGCATAACTGGGATGCGCCCGATAGTTACAGCACATCCCTCTCTTGCTGAGATTGGCAAGACTTGTAGATTAGCGACTCTTTAGACGCGCAACTCTAGACGCGCAACTCTAGACGCACAACTTTTCAGAGTGGCAGACTTTATAGCGCTCGGTAAAGCATAATCGCATCAACGCTTGCTCCGTCGGGTAGCCGAGCGGCTTGGGGAACGCGACCAAGAGTGGAAAAGCCGAGCGATCGCCACAGGTTGAGCGATGGCTCGTTGGTGGCAAAGACCAGGTTGAACATGACGGCGGTGTAGCCCTTGGTGGGGGCGATCGCCAGCATGGTTTCTGCCATCCAGCGGCCAATTCCCTGACCTCGCATGGCAGGTTGTACAATGAAGCCAGCATTGCAGATATGACTGCACCAACCGGGAAAGTTGGGCTTTAGGTAAAAAGCTCCCAAGACTTCCCCAAGCGCAGGCTTAGTAGGCGATGCGCGGTTTGGTGAAGTATCGGTTGAGGTCTTGTCTAACGATAGATTCTGTGGCAACGGGTCTTTGAGCGACATTTCTTGCGATATCGCTTCGACTAACATCTCTTTGGGTGACGTATCCTGAGATACAGGCGGCGGTGCATCCCCCACAGCCCGCACCACATATGCATCCCGGCTCAGCCAATAGGCCGCAAACTCTGACGGAGAGAGGGGCTGAGCATGGGGATAGGTTAATCCTTCGGTTCCTGATGACGTTACAAAATAGTTCAGCAGCGCCCGAACGACTTCGGTTTCTTCTGAGCGCAGGGTATCCAGTTCGGCGATCGCCCCATTGGGCAAGGTTTTCCGAATCGGCAGCGCTAGGGGTAGGGGTGAACCAAGCTCAGATTGCGCCTCTGGCTGCATTTCAATCCATGTCTCAGTCCTTGTCTCAATCTTCCCAGTTTCAGGCTTTCCCGCGTCTTGTCCAGCATTTTGTCCCAGTTCAGCACTGCTCATTGCATCGTTCTCCGCTCGCATGGCAATCTTACACGGTAGCTGGCTATTTCAGCCCCAGGTTTCCTCTCCAAACACCTCAGAATCCGGCAAATCATCAGCGCAGTCCGCAGGCGGGCAATTTTTGATCTGGGGTGAAACCTGGCGGCGGGTCGAAACGAATCGCCTTGGGGAGGGAGATACAGCCCGCAGTATTCTGCGCCACCCCTTTGCGCTGTCGCGGGCGGAGTTGTTGGATTTGTTGCGATCGCTCGACCAATCCCATCGGCTTACTTGGCCAGTCGCCGATGTGCCCTTGGCAGAACCCGTCCCCTCCGCTAGGGGGCGAGGACGCAAGCGCACCGCCACGCTAGAGCCGTCGCCCGCGATTCTCAAAGTCCGCTGGCAAACCCTGCGCCTCTTCTTGCCGACCTACGTGAACGAGAGCGAGGGCGAAACGTCTCGCCTGCCGCAGTATTCCGTTGCACTGCCCGATGGCGAAACAGACAGAACCGAGCGATCGCCCTCGCTGGAACTGCACCCTTGGCAAATCGAGGGGCTGCTGCTGTCGCCGCTAGAAGCGTTTCAATTGCTGAATTCGCTACCCCTATCTACGGTGGGCGATGCAGACTCTTTCATCAGCGGGGATTTGCGCTTTTGGTCGCACGCAGCACGATGGAGCCTGGATCTGCTGGCGCGGGCCAAGTTTTTGCCAGGGCTGCGGCTGCAAGATGGAGCGGCGATCGCCACCTGGCAAGTGCTGCTGGACAGCGAGGTCGATCAGACGCGCCTCCAGCAGTTCTCCCGCCGGATGCCGCCCGCCTGCCGCACCTACCAGCTTCCCCATAGCGCCCCAGACGATGCAGACGATGCAGAATCCCCCTTTCCGGCGGCGCGGCTGGTGCTACTGGATTTTCTCAACCGGGTGACGGAGGCGCAAATTCGAGAGGCGATCGCCGCTCAGCCCCTCCCTGCTGCACCCCTACCCAAAGACATTGCCCTGCGAGAATGGCTGCAAGCGCTGGGCGATGAGAAAGGGGCGATCGCCGCCGAGCCTGCCCGCATCGAGCGTCTGCAATCTGCGCTGACCCAGTGGACTGCACCCATCGCCCCGGTGCTAAACCAGCAAATCGCCGCCTTCCGCACCTGCTTCTACCTGCATCCCCCCGCCGCCGGACAAACGGACTGGACGCTGGAATACTTCCTGCAAGCCACCGATGACCCCGAATTCCTCCTCAGCGCCCGCACGATCTGGAGCAACCCGGTGGATCGGCTGGTCTATCTGGAGCGCACCATTCCCCATCCCCAGGAAACGCTGCTGGCCGGGCTGGGCCTGGCTTCCCGCCTCTATCCCGTCCTCGAACCCAGCCTGCAAACCTCCCAGCCACAGTCTTGCCGACTGAATCCCCTGCAAGTTTACGAATTCATCCGCTCGACCGCGTGGCGCTTGCAAGATAGCGGCTTTGGCGTGGTGCTGCCGCCGAGCCTGTCGCAGGAGCAGGGCTGGGCAAACCGTCTGGGACTAAGCGTCCGTGCCGAAGCCCCCAAAGGCAGCGCGGGCATGGGGCTAAAAAGTCTGCTGAATTTCAAATGGGAACTGACCATCGGCGGACAGCGCATTTCCAAGGCAGAATTTGATCGGCTGGTGGCGCTGAACACGCCGCTGGTGGAGATCAACGGCGAATGGGTGGAACTGCGCCCGCAGGACATCCGCGCCGCTCAGGACTTTTTTGCCAGCCGCAAAGACCAAATGGCGCTGTCTCTAGAAGACGCGCTCCGCATCAGCACGGGCGACACGCAGACCATCGAAAAGCTGCCCGTGGTGAGCTTTGAAGCCTCAGGCGCACTGCAAGATCTGATCAGCACCCTTACTACGGGCAACCAAAACCTATCGCTAATTCCTACGCCGAAAGGCTTTCAGGGCGAGTTGCGGCCTTACCAGCTTCGCGGCACATCCTGGCTGGCATTTTTAGAGCAGTGGGGTTTGGGCGCGTGCCTCGCGGACGACATGGGTCTGGGCAAAACCATTCAGCTCATTGCTCTACTGCTGCACTTGCAGGAAACGGAACAGTTGGAAAAGCCTGTCTTGCTTGTTTGTCCAACCTCTGTGCTAGGCAACTGGGAGCGAGAAGTGAAGCGGTTTGGCCCCAGCCTGCGCGTGTGGGTGCAGCATGGCGACAAGCGTCCCCAGGGCGCGGAGTTTGCCCGCACTGCCCAACGTTATCATCTGGTGATCACCAGCTATGCCCTGGTCTACCGCGATGAAAAAGACCTGAAGCGCGTTTCCTGGCAGGGCGTGGTGCTGGACGAGGCGCAGAATATTAAAAACCCGGAAGCCAAACAATCCCAGGCGGTGCGTCAGTTGGATGCTCAGTTTCGGATTGCCCTGACGGGGACTCCGGTAGAAAACCGCCTGTCGGAGCTATGGTCAATTCTGGATTTCCTCAATCCGGGCTACTTGGGCCCACGCAACTTCTTTCAGCGGCGGTTCAGCGTGCCGATTGAGCGCTATGGCGACACAGATTCGCTAAAAATCCTGCGATCGCTCGTCCAGCCCTTCATCCTGCGCCGCCTCAAGACCGACCGCGACATCATCCAGGATTTGCCCGAAAAGCAGGAAATGACCGTCTTTTGCGGCCTCACGGCGGAGCAAGCGGCGATCTATCAGCGCCTTGTCGATCGGTCTTTGGAACAGATCGAGTCTGCCGACGGCATCCAGCGCCACGGCATGATTCTGGCGCTCCTGACCCGGCTGAAACAGGTCTGCAACCATCCCGTGCTGCTGCAAATAGAAGAGGACGAAGATGATGGCGGGGTTCCCCCAGAGATGGAATCCCCCACGGCGTTTTTGGCTGGGTCGGGTAAGCTGCAACGGCTGACGGAAATGCTGGAGGAACTGCTGGCGGAGGGCGATCGCACGCTGATCTTTACCCAGTTTGCCAAGTGGGGCAAGCAGCTTCAGGCGTATCTAGAACAGCAGTTCAAACGGGAAGTGATCTTCCTCTACGGCGGCAGTTCCAAGAAGCAGCGCGAGGAAATGGTCGATCGCTTCCAGAACGACCCCCAGGGCCCGCGCATCTTCATCCTGTCGCTAAAGGCAGGCGGCGTGGGTTTAAACCTGACTCGCGCCAACCACGTCTTTCACTATGACCGCTGGTGGAACCCCGCCGTGGAAAATCAGGCCACCGACCGCGCCTTTCGCATCGGGCAAACCCGCAATGTCCAGGTTCACAAGTTCGTCTGCACGGGCACGCTGGAAGAGCGCATCCACGACCTAATTGAAAGCAAAAAAGCCCTCTCGGAACAGGTCGTCGGCACGGGCGAAAACTGGCTCACCGAACTCGACACCGATCAGTTGCGGCAACTCCTCCTGCTAGATCGGAGCGCCATTATTGATGAGTAGCCGTTTGGTTAGCGATTTTGGATTGGCGATTTTGGATTTTGGATTGCCAGTCCAGCGTTAATGGAACCTTCAGCACGCTCTTGGGATTTTCGGTTTTCGATTTTCGATCTTCAATTTTTGATTCCCATTCCAGGGTACGCGGGACTTTCAGCACACTCTTTGAATTTTCGATCTTCAATTTTCGATTTTCGATTTCCAGTCCAGGGTGCGCGGGGCTTTCAGCACGCTCATTCGGAGTGTGACTCAGGGGAATCGGGCCCACCGGACGCGCAGGCTACTGAGGCGATTTGGCTGCCTGCTGCCATTGGCACTTCCGCTACCAGCCGCACCTGCCCGCTGTCGTTGCGAATCCAGCCTTGGGCCTCGGTGAGGGGCGTTGGGGAGGGGAGAGTTTGGGCTGGGTTGGAGGGTCGGAGCGGTCGATTAGCGGAATAACCTGGTGATCCTGGATCAGCCCAATTTGCGGCGATCGCCCCACTTCCTTGCAAGTCCCCCGGTGCAGCAGGTAGCCCGCCCCACCCAGAGACGACAAATTCCCGCTGGGACAGGGCGATCGCTGTGCCTGCTGTACCGCACCCTCTGGCGATCAGCCGCGAGGCATCTACAGGTTGGGCGGGCAGTTCGACTAGACCCTGGCTGGGGTCAACCACTAACCCGTTGATCGTGACTGTGCCATCCGTCCCGAATCTGGAGTTAACAGTGATATCGCTGCGATCAGTTGGCGCTGGGCGAAAGACGATACCAAAGAGACCCTGAGTGGTTAAATCAACCGATCCACCCCGCCCATCGACAGCACTGGCATCAATGTCGCTGTTTTCCGAGGCCACCGCTGCAATCACATCCGCATTGATAAAAATATTCCCTCCATTGCTACCGCCAAGGCGTTCATCAATGTCAGCCCTGCTGGAGATTCTGCTGCCATTTCTGAGGAGGAGCGATCGCCCTTCTACAATCACATTTCCCCCCTGTCCTTGGGGAACAGAAACAACAGTCGTAATTTTACTTTTCTGATCAAGCAGAATATGGCTTGCTTGCAAACGGACATTACCTGCATTGCCAAAAAGACCAGGCTGGCGAGTATTTGCAAAGGAAGAGCTGTCGATTTGAGACATCCCGCGCATCACAATCGAGCCTGTTGCCTGCACTACTACATCGCCTGCGCTTCCGCTTCCCCCAGTCTGGGCTGAGAGGCGGCTCTGGTTGTCCAGCGTTAAATCCCCGCCGCTAAAGACTTCAATGTTGCCAAATTGACCATCGCCAGTGAACAAGTCAATGGCAGTGTTGTTGTCAATCTCTAGATAGCGTCCAGCCCGCAAAATGATGCTGCCAGAGTTTCCCCTGCCATCAACTTCACTGCGGAGTTGCGTTGAGTTGCGAAGAATTAGGGTATCGCTAGCTTGAATTCGCAGCGTTCCGGCGTTCCCTTCAATTTGTGTGTTGAAGAAAACGTAAGTGTTTGACAGGGTAATGTTTGGTGCTGAGAAGGTGATGTCTCCAGAGTTTCCGTTTGTGGCCTCCGTTGCAATGGCAGAAATATTTTGCAGATCAAGCCGCTCACTGGCAATCAGCGAAATTACGCCTGCATTGGCTCCGCTGCTGCCTGCTAAAAACTGTGCATTTCGAGCGGTTAATCGACGGGCAGCGATCGCAATTCCTCCCGGCTCCTTTATTGCTGGATTTAGCACCGTAGTCACAATTTGCCCATCATTCACCACGCGGACATCGGCTAGGCTGGCATCAGGACTCCATCGCAGGCGCGGCCTTGCAGAAAACGACTGTCCCGCCCGCTGCCACTGCAAGCCGACCTGCCCTGGCTGGCTTAGCCCGCCTATCTCAACTGCTCCCCCTAACGTGCTGAGAATGCCGCCGTCTAATATAACTCCTCCTCCTGCCAGCAACAGGCTTTGCGCTTCTCCAGTTTGCAAGCCTGTGAAACTGAAAAAGGGCGGATCTTCAAAACTTCTGGGATGGCGACTATAGACCTCGATAGGCGCAGGCGCAATCTGGCGATATAGCAGCGCTGAAGGGTTGATCGTCAAATCGGCAGGCACTTCTGTCGGTAGCGCGCTGAACAAGCCCTGATCACCAAATGCGATCGCATCTGCCGTCGTGCCCACAAACGACCCGGCTATGTTTAGCCGCGCATTGCGCCCAAACAGAATGCCGTTGGGATTCATTAAAATCAGATTGGCATCTCCCACAACCCCCAGTGTGCCGCGAATATTTGAGCGGCGATCGCCCGTCACACGAGTCAAAATCGTCCGCACCCCTGCATCGGGCACGAAGAACACGCTACCGCCCCGCTCGACATCCAGCCGCTGCAAGCTGTGAAATAAGTTGCGCCCCCGCTGTGCCCCGCCGTGAATCTGAAAATTCATCCCAGACACAGGCTCCACCCGTGAAGACTCTGTGCCGAGGCTGTTGTCGGCGATGGGGCGACCGAAAGCGCGATCGCCCAGCACCCATCCCCAAAAGACAAGGGCGATCGCGCTGCTCAGAGACTTGCGACTCAAAAGCCAGCGCAATTTCCAGAAGGGCATAGTCTGCTTCACCGGTTTTCCCCTTATTGGTTCTTATTGGTTGTTTAGAACCAACCGCCACAAACGCTTTTACTGCGGAATGTTTTCTTCTGGCGGCTTTTGATCGGTGTCATCATCTTCATCGTCATCCGACGGCACAAACAGCCGATTGCCAGGGTCAATAATCAGGCGAATCAGGCTGCCAGCAGCTTTAGAAAGTGTGATTAACAGACCCACGACCAGATCAACCAGGAAAAAGACAGGACGCAACAAGTAGCGAACAGGGCCCGGAGCAGAAAACGGCACAACCTGCTGGACATCGTATTCCACACGTGGCTTAATTCTATTTCCTGCTGTTGAAGGATTCACTGGGTTAAACCGCGCCACCTGACTGCCTGACACAAGTGGTTGAAAGAGTTGAGACCTCGTCAACAGAGGGAAAAGGTGAGCTGACATGAGACGCTGAAATTTGCGTCATCTCAGGGTCTGTATCATGCCAGCCACCACCTGCCTCTATGATCAAGTGCTGTCGTTATTGCGTCAATCCAGTAATGCCCGCGACCTGCGCCACCTCAAAGCGCTGGCGTGGATGGTGACGGCCCTGGTGTGCAGCGGTCGGTTGAGCCTGCCGCAGTGGGAAGCCTATGTGCCCAGTCGGGCCCGTCAGGCGCAAAGCACCGAACGCCGGTGGCAGCGCTTCCTAGGCAATCGCCGGGTGCGGGTCAAAAGTCTGTACGTGCCGCTGGTGCTAGCCGCCATCCATCGCTGGCAAGGTCGGCGGCTTTACCTGGCGCTCGATACGACGGTGTTGTGGAATCGCTACTGCAGGATTCACCTGACGGTTACCTGTTGCGGACGAGCGGTGCCGCTGCTGTGGCGGGTTTTGGAGCATCCCAGTGCCACCGTCAGCACGAAGCGATACCTCCCCATGCTGCGGTTAGCCCATCGGCTGTTGCAGTCGTACCCCGATGTGATGGTGTTAGCCGACCGCGGGTTTGCTAACCATGACCTGCTGGAGTGGCTAAGCCAAAGTCGCTGGCACTATTGTTTACGCTTGCCCAGTGACGTAGTGGTGCAGGGTCCGCGCCGTCATCCTGTTAAGGTAGGCTATCTGTGGCCTCCCAAAGGTGAAGCTCGACTCTATGAAGGGGTGGGAATCTGGAGCGAGGGGCGCTGGCGCTGCAATTTGGTGCTGGCTCATGTCAAAGGCGTCGAGGAACCCTGGGCGGTCATCACTGATGAGTCTCCCTCCCTCAATACCCTGTGGCAATATGCTCTCCGCTTTCGAGTCGAGGAGCTTTTCCTCGATTCTAAATCTGGTGTCTTTGAGTTAGAAGCTTCCGGCATCCGCTCCGCTCCGGCTCTCGAACGCCTCTATCTGGTCGCGGCGATCGCTATCCTTGATGGCACGACCCAGGGCATGGCGGTGCAACTCGATGGGCTACGCTGCCAGGTTGACCCGCACTGGAGGCGAGGGATTAGCTATCTCAACATAGGTTTGCGCTGGCTCAAGGGTGCCGTCAATAAAGGGCGAACACTGCTTCAGCTGATTGCCCTATTTACCGTTGACCCTGAACCCTGTTTTGCCTCTAAAAAAGCTGAAGCCCACTATTATGACCGCATTTGGTTTTCTAGAATTCAATCCTTGTGCTGCCAGCCGACACCCGGGCAGTCCGCATAAAAAGATGTGTCAGGCAGTCAGGGCTGCGACTTGTTGGGCTTTATGCTGGAGGAACTATCAGCCGCAGAGGTTGACGAATGATGAACCTACTTAAACCGGCGATCGCCTATTTTGCCTGTCTATTTGCCACCGGGTTTTTGTTAGGAACAATCCGGGTTTTATTAATCGTGCCGCGCCTTGGAGAGCGCACCGCAGAGCTATTAGAGATGCCCTTTATGCTGGTTGCGATTCTGATCGCAGCCCCGTGGATAAATCAGCAATATCTCAGCAGCGCAGAGCCATTTCAAAGATTAGGAGTTGGGTTTATTGCGCTGTTGTTTATGCTAATTGCCGACTTTGGAGTTGGCGTGTTTTTGCGAGGAATGCAGCCGCTAGAAGTAATCACGTCACGCGATGCGATTTCCGGAACAGTTTATTATGGAATGCTGCTTTTGTTTGCGCTCATGCCCTGGATTTTGGGTCGCAAACATTAGTGGAAAGTCTGGAATGAAAAGTCTGGAATTATCGGCCTAGCCAGTCGGATAAAACTGGAAATTGAAACAGGTTGACCACCGACTGCCACGCCGGGCCTGCGCCCTGGAGCCAAAGGGCGATCGCAAATCCCAGCAGCGGCAGCAGCGCATAATAAGCCAGTCCGCGCCAAAACCAGCGGTCGAGCGATCGCCCTTGAACGCGCAGCAGCAGCGCCACCCCCACCAGCGCCGCCGCCGCCGCCAAATGAACGATCAGCACCAACTCCAGGCTGAGAAACCAGGCAAAAAAGCCCGCCCAGCCCGGTGCAAACAGATTGAAAAAAACGTAGAGCGCTCCCAGCAGCAGCGCCAGTGGGCCAAGCCAGGTAAGATAAAAAAAGTAACTTTGGCGATGATTAGGGCGATCGCCGCTAGCGCCTGACCTGCTTTCCCGCCGCATCTTGTCCTACTTCGTGCTAAATGATTACCTCTCTAGCAGACGAAATTCAATCTGCAAAAGTTTCTCCTATTGCGTCAGGAAACTTGCGATGCGGTCTACGGCGGTTTCCAAAATAGCGGGGTCGTGAACCAAGGCAAAGCGGACATAGCCCTCGCCGGATTTGCCAAAGCCTGCGCCAGGGGAAACGGCAACGCCCGTGGCTTCGACCAACTGAGTGCAAAAATCGACAGAGCGATCGCCCCAGGGTTCCGGCAGCTTTGCCCAAACGTACATGGCGGTGTGGGGAATGGGCACAGCCCAGCCGATGCGGTGGAGGGCGCTGAGGAACACATCGCGCCGCTGCCGGAAGGTGTCTACCACAGTTTGCACGGTGTCTTGGGGGCCCGTCAGCGCGGCGATCGCCCCATTCAAGATGCCGCGATATTGGTTGAAATCCACCGCTGCTTTTACCTGCCGCAGCGCCAGAATCAGCTCCGCGTTGCCAATCGCATAGCCCACGCGAAAGCCGCCCATGTTGTAGGACTTGGACATCGTGAAAAACTCGATAGAGCAGCGCTTTTGCGGATCGGCTTGCAGCACCGAGGGCGGCGGCGTGGCGCTAAAGTGCAAATCTGCGTAGGGAAAATCGTGAACCAGCACTAGGTCATGCCGCTGGCAAAACTCGACCGCCTGCTGGAAAAACGAGAGCGGGGCGATCGCCGCTGTGGGATTATGCGGATAGCTCAGCACCATCATCCGCGCCTGCGCCAGCACGGGCGGAGGCACATCGTCAAACACAGGCAGGAATCCATTTTCCGCCCGCAGCGGCATGGGATAAATCTGCCCGCCCGCCAAATACACGCCGCCCGCATGGGATGGATAGCCCGGATCGAGCAGTAGGGCAAAATCGCCCGGATTTAGCACTGCCAGCGGCAAATGCGCCGTGCCTTCCTGAGAACCGACCAGCGGCAGCACCTCCGTTTCGGGGTCTACTGCAACGCCAAATTTCTGCATATACCACTGCGCCGCTGCTTCTCGAAAGGCCCGCGTGCCGTGAAACAGCAGGTAGCCGTGGGTGCTGGGGTCGGGCAGCGATTGGGCGATCGCCTCTAGCACATGGGGCGGCGTGGGCAAATCCGACGATCCCAGCGACAGGTCTATTACATCGCGGCCCAGCGCCCGGGCCCGCGCCTTGGCCCGATCCATATCGGCAAAGACATTGGTACGCAGCGGTTGGAGGCGATTGGCGAGTTGCATTTTAGGCTTGAGAGACGAGGGGGCTTGGGGTATTGGGATAACAGTGATGAGATTTGGATGAGATTTGACATCGCGCCGCACTCCCTCCAAAAAAATCGGGTGAGGACGGCAACCCCATCCCCACCCTAACGCACCGAGCGCACCTTAAACGCAACCTCCAGCGCAACCTCAAGCGCTAGTTTTCACACAAGTTTCCAAGTGTCGATTTTCAGGAAAACCTCCAGGCTTCTAAGCTTGACGCAGAACCGTAGCCTGCGGTTCCCGCTGTGGACAGACTTCTCCGTTGCTAGGTGGGGGCGATCGCCCACAGCCAGACATCCGAGCCAAGCGTCCTAAATCATCCTCCTCAAATCATCCTCCTCAACCGGGTGACGTTGAGACGACTGCCCAGTTTTGCAGCCAGTTTTGCAAGCTAGTTCTGCACGCTAGTTCTGCACAATTGTCAGGCTGAAGGGATGGCGGCTGCCTCGCTCTAGATCGCCGACGAATACCGAGTAATTGCCACGCTCCCAGGCCCCCGACGCTTCGATCACGCCATTAGACAAGTTGGTGGCGCGGGCACAGCCCTTGACGCTGCCATCGGCTCCCAAAATCAGCAGCGTGGGGCGGCCACCACCCTCGACGCGAAACCGCAGCGAGGTAAAGGCCTCGGTAACGCGCACGGTCTGCACGGGGCGATCGCTCACAAAGCCGCAACTGCTAGCCTGCGACCCGCCAGAAGTGCCGCTAATCACCTGCTCTCCTTGCAGCGGTGTGGTGACCTGGGCCATCGCCGCTAGCGACATAGCCAGCACGCCCAGCGCGGCCGTGGGCACAATCTGCCAGTTGATATGAAATCTGCTCTTTTGAAAGGCTGCTTTACGTGTCATGTTCCTATCTACTCCCCATACGCTCCGCGAGAGGGGCGATCGCCACTGAATTAATTTCGGGATTGATTTCGGGGCCACCCTGCTTCCCAGCTTTCTTCCAAACCCGTCCGAAATCCGTCATCCTCTGCCCAAAGCCCAACGGGTGAATCATGGGTAAATCATGATCGATCCGTCGCTTCGGCAATTCCAGTAACCAGCGCGAGCCCACCTGCTCGATGATTTGATCGTGTCATTTATTTTTGAGGACTAGCCAAATCCTATGACAGTTCCTCAAGTGCCCGGTGGGATAGGCCACTTCTTCAACTGACCTATGCAAATGACCGATTCGGCAATCGGGAATATGAAGCTGAATGGCTCAACTTGCTTAAAACAGGAAATAGCGCTGGGCCATCGGCAGCACGGTGGCAGGTTCGCAGGTCAGCAGTTCCCCATCGGCGCGGACTTCGTAGGTTTCGGGATCGACCTCAATGCGCGGCGTGTAGTCATTCAGCTTCAGATCTTTTTTGGTCACCTGGCGAATGTTGGACACGGGCAACACTTCGCGCTGGAGCTTCAGCATTTCGGGGATGCCGTTTTGCACACCAGCCTTAGACAGAAAGGTAAAGGACGTGTTAGCGATCGCCCCTCCATAGCTGGCAAACATCGGCCGCATGTGAACAGGCTGCGGCGTGGGGATGCTGGCGTTGGCATCGCCCATCTGCGCCCAGGCAATCAGTCCGCCCTTGATGACTAGCTCTGGCTTCACGCCAAAGAAAGCGGGTCGCCACAGACAGAGGTCGGCAATTTTGCCCACTTCCACCGAGCCAACGTAATCAGAAATGCCGTGAACGATAGCCGGATTGATCGTGTACTTGGCCACGTAGCGCTTGGCGCGGAAGTTGTCGTTGCGCTCGGAATCCTGCAACAGTGGACCCCGCTGCACCTTCATTTTGTGCCCCGTTTGCCAGGTGCGAGTGATCACTTCGCCGATGCGGCCCATGGCCTGCGAGTCGGACGAGATAATGCTGAAGGCTCCCAGGTCGTGCAAAATATCCTCAGCGGCAATGGTTTCCCGACGGATGCGCGACTCGGCGAAGGCCACGTCTTCGGGGATGCCGCGATCGAGGTGGTGGCACACCATTAGCATATCCAGGTGTTCCTCCAGCGTGTTCACCGTGTAGGGGCGGGTGGGGTTGGTGGAGGAGGGCAGCACGTTCAGTTCGCCGCAGACTTTGATAATATCTGGCGCGTGGCCGCCGCCCGCGCCTTCGGTGTGGTAGGTGTGGATGCAGCGCCCCTTAAAGGCGGCGAGGGTGTCTTCCACAAAGCCCGCTTCGTTTAGCGTGTCGGTATGGATGGCAACCTGCACATCGTATTCTTCAGCCACGCTAAGGCAGGTGTCGATCGCCGCTGGGGCTGTGCCCCAGTCTTCGTGCAGCTTTAGCCCAATGGCTCCGGCTTCCACCTGTTCCCGCAGTCCTTCTGGCTTGGCGCTGTTGCCTTTGCCCAAGAAGCCCAGGTTCATCGGAAAGGCTTCTGCTGCTTCTAGCATTCGGTGAATATTCCATGCGCCGGGAGTGCAAGTCGTGGCGTTGGTGCCGGAGGCCGGGCCGGTGCCGCCGCCGATCATGGTGGTAATGCCAGAGGCGATCGCCACTTCGATCTGCTGCGGACAGATGAAGTGAATGTGCGAGTCGATGCCGCCTGCTGTGAGGATCATGCCTTCTCCGGCGATCGCCTCCGTTGAGGGCCCAATCACAATCGTCACGTTGTCCTGAATGTAAGGATTGCCCGCCTTGCCAATGCCAACGATGCGCCCGTCCTTGATGCCCACATCGGCTTTGACAATGCCCCACCAGTCCAAAATCAGCGCATTGGTAATTACCGCATCCACTGCACCATCTTCGCGGGAAATGGGCGATTGCCCCATGCCGTCGCGGATCACCTTGCCGCCGCCAAATTTCACCTCGTCGCCGTAGGTGGTAAAGTCTTGCTCGACTTCGATAATCAGTTCGGTATCGGCCAGACGGACGCGATCGCCCACGGTTGGGCCAAAGGTTTCCGCATAGGCGCGGCGATCCATGCGATAGCTCATAGCTGGAGTTTGGGGGTCAGGAGTCAAGGGATAGCGTTGCTGCTTGAAGATGAAAGGCAGCAAAATCAACCCTCTTCTTTTAACTCGCAGAATGTAGCACGGGGCGTAGCCAAACAGACCAATTGGCGGCAAAAGTTAAGCTTTTTAACGGCGATCGCCCCAGGAACTCGTACTTCTGTACTATTCATGCCTCTGTACTGTTAAGTTACCCTCTGACTGTACTAACAATCCCTCCACCTCCCCAGCGTCCCCTTAGAGCTAATTTATGAAGCAAATCTTAAGAAGCCTGAAACTCTTGGCATGTGTGGCTTTGAGGTCATGTTTGCCCAGGAAAAGCGGTTTCTCGGAAATCCTTGATTAACAAGGCTTTCAGGCTCCTTTACAAATTAGCTCTTAGCGCTCCCTATCATGGACACTCCCAGCATCCTCTCTCACGTTTCCCTGGGCACGAACCAGTTCGAGCAGGCTGTCGCTTTCTATGACCAGGTGCTACCAACGCTGGGCTGCCGCAAGATTGAGGAATTTCCCGGCGCTGCGGCCTACGGCAAGCTGTTTCCCGAATTTTGGATTCAGACCCCGTTCAATGAGCAGCCTGCTTCCACAGGCAACGGGGTGCATGTCGCCTTCATCGCGGCAAGCAAGGAGGCAGTTCATGCTTTCTATGAGGCAGCGATCGCCGCAGGCGGCACGTCAGACGGAGAACCTGGCCCCCGCCCACACTACAGCCCCGCCTACTACGGCTGCTTTGTCCGCGATTTGGACGGGCACAAGGTGGCTTTGTGAATTTGTTCCGCTCAAAGGGATTCAGGGAGAAGCAACTCAAACCCGCAATCGAGATTCTCCATAAAGATTTTGCCATGCATTCGCTAGGTTTTTATGCTAGTTTCCCAGCGAAATTACGAATGCCTTGCCGCCTTGCAGAAAATTTATCACCTCAATTAATAAAACTAATAGAAACCGCTGCCGTGATAACCCACATAATTCTCGAATCACCATCGCCCCCTCGATCCCTAATCTTGAGCCACCCGTAAAAACACGTATTTTTATTCCTCCAAATAGCTGTGACAAAGCTGTCTACACGTGAATCCACTTATGCAAGAAATCTCGACGGATAGGGTACTTTAGATTGAGGGACTGATGTATATTATAATACAAAAGCTGAACTGCTGAACTACTGATCGGTGCCGCATTTATCTCGCGGGCATTCGAAGGGCAGGCAATTGCCCTTAGTTAGCTTTCTACCTAAGCTTGACATACCCATCTCTAGCTGCACATCCGCTCTTTGAGGTGCCTTCTGCCTTAGCAGAATCCAGCGAGTGGAGACAATCAGCACGTAGATAGATAGCGTTATTAGCGGGTGCATCTAGGCACGACTTGTGTTCCAGCACTGTTCGAGCCTTCCTACAAAAGACCGCAAGCAAGCGCTTCTGGGTATCTGCTGCTTGCAGCTTGCCATCTCCTGAAGCTTCACTTGAGCCGACTTGCTAGAGCCGTCTCACTGCGATTGCTTCAGAAAAAGAAACCTAGACAAAAGCTTAATTGAGGCTTAAGCAAGGACAAAAGTAGCTAGATTTTTCAAGGTCATATGGATACAGTAGGAATCTCTCTTCTCCTTGTGGACTCAGCGGTCGAAAACGTCCAGCAACTTCTTCAAAACACCAGCAAGCACATTAAAGTTGCAGTCATTGACCGTACTCAAAATGGGGTCGAAACACTCATTCAGTGGCTACAGCAGTTCCCCCATCTCCAGCAGGTTCATATCCTGGCCCACGGCGCACCTGGCCGCATCTTTTTGGGAAATACCCAACTGAGCCAGGATACCCTCCAGGCTTACCAGGAAGCCCTGCGCCGTATCCGTCAGCGCCGGAAAATCTCCCAAGCTCCCCTAGACCTGTTGCTCTACAGTTGCAACGTGGCTGCGGGTGAAGTTGGCACCGCCTTTGTCGAAAGCCTCCATCGCCTCACGGGGGCCAACATCGCAGCATCCTCAGGTCCCGTGGGCAATGCGGCCCTCGGTGGCACTTGGCATCTCGATACCCAAACGAGCGCTTTCCCGATCGCCCTGCCCTTTGCGACGGCAGCCGCCCATCGCTATCCGGGTCTTCTGGCTCCCGTGAGCATCAGCGGCATCATCGCCAACTATGTAGACCTCCCGGACAACGCCAGCACCTACACTGCCAACGAACTCGGCAACCCCGATGGCGACGGCACTGCCAACGAACCCTACACCTACAACTTTCCAGTCGGCACCAACAACAATCTCGTCATTTCTGGCTTCACCGCTGCATCATCCACCTACAACCTTGTCCAGCTTGTCGATCAGCTCAAGCTCCGGCGCGTCCCCAATGCAAATGTCTCCAACGCTGGGGGTCGTCAGATCTTTTGGTACGAAATACAGAACCTTAATGCAAGTGGCAACGTCCTCAACCTGAAACCGTCTCGAATCAACACGATGGAGGAGGCGCTCCTGGGCACTGTCATCAACCGAGGGGTTGATAACATTTTTGCCAATCAGGGCGACAACAACATCAACAACATCGAACGGATCGACTTCATTGCCAGCGGTGGCCTCACGGCTCCCATCGCCGCCAACCTCAACGACATCGGCTTCCTTCTGCTAGAGCGCGGAGGCAACGACCCACTGACGATTGCTGCAATTACAGCCGTAGATGCCAGCGGCAATCCAACTGCCTACGGGCCCCTACAGGTCGTGTCTGCAACTGCCTGGGGAGCTTCAAGCTTCAACCTGGCCACTGCCGTGCTGAATGACATGGGGTCAGGGGGCAATCCTCGTTTCAGTTCTAATATCGGTTCTCAAAACATCAAGGGGGTCTTTCTGAGCTATTCGGCCCTGGGTATTGGCGCAGGGCAAACCTTCTTTGGCTACTCCGTCTTCCCCAATGATGTGGGTACGGACTTAGTGAACTTGACTGATGCAGTTCTGAACAGTTCTAGTGCCTCAGGACAAGGGGGCCTGGATTTGGTGGCAGGCGGCGGCATCTTTGTGAAGAGTGGTAGCAATTTGGCTCCTACTCTCAACCTCGACCCCTTTAATATCACGGGTGGCCCGGATGATTTCAACTTTCAGGCGACCTTCACAGGCAGTGCGGTTGCCATCACAGCGCCGAATGCCTCTGGCTTCGACCCCAACAACAGCGGTGCAGATATCGAAACGCTCACCATCTCCGTCAACGCCCCCAATGGCAACAGCGAAGCCCTCATCATCGGCGGCACACCTTTCATCCTAGGGACTGCTAACAGTGGAACCGTGACGATCGGCTCCACGACCTTTGCAGTCAGCGTTGCTGTGTCTGGGACAACCGCTACCCTCACAATTACTCGGAACGGCGGCGGCGATCTTTCCAACGCAGCCGTAAGCGCCCTGCTGCAATCCCTTCAATACAACAACACAGCTTCGTCCCCCAACACAACGCCTCGTGTTTTCTCCTTTGTTGCCAATGACGGCGCGCAAAACAGCAACACGGTTACTTCTACCATCGGCATCAGCGTTTCCTCGGTTAACAATCCTCCTGTAGACGACGATGAGAACCTTAGCGTCGCAGAAGACAACCCGTTAACTGGGAACCTGCTGAGCAACGCGACGGATGTGGATGGCGACACCCTCAGCATCACCCAGTTCACCATCGGCAGTACCACCTACACCGCCGGGGACACCGCCAACATTCCTGGCGTAGGGACGCTGACCATCAACGCCAATGGCACATTCACCTTTACCCCAGCGCCAAACTACAACGGCCCCGTGCCGCCTGTGAGCTATGTGGTTGGCGATGGTAACGGCGGGACAGACACTTCAACGCTGAGCATTACCGTTACTCCAGTCAACGATCCACCGATTGACGGCGACGAAACTCTTAGCGTCGCAGAAGACAACCCGTTAACTGGGAACCTGCTGAGCAACGCGACGGATGTGGATGGCGACACCCTCAGCATCACCCAGTTCACCATCGGCAGTACCACCTACACCGCCGGGGACACCGCCAACATTCCTGGCGTAGGGACGCTGACCATCAACGCCAATGGCACATTCACCTTTACCCCAGCGCCAAACTACAACGGCCCCGTGCCGCCTGTGAGCTATGTGGTTAGCGATGGCAACGGCGGGACAGACACTTCAACGCTGAGCATTACCGTTACTCCAGTCAACGATCCACCCGTCGATGGCAATGAGAACCTCAGCGTTGCAGAAGACACTCCGCTGAGTGGCAATTTGCTGTCGAATGCGACGGATGTGGACGGCGATACCCTCAGCATCACCCAGTTCACCATCGGCAGTACCACCTACACCGCCGGGGACACCGCCAACATTCCCGGCGTAGGGACGCTGACCATCAACGCCAATGGCACATTCACCTTTACCCCAGCGCCAAACTACAACGGCCCCGTGCCGCCTGTGAGCTATGTGGTTAGCGATGGCAACGGCGGGACAGACACTTCAACGCTGAGCATTACCGTTACTCCAGTCAACGATCCACCCGTCGATGGCAATGAGAACCTCAGCGTTGCAGAAGACACTCCGCTGAGTGGCAATTTGCTGTCGAATGCGACGGATGTGGATGGCGACACCCTCAGCATCACCCAGTTCACCATCGGCAGTACCACCTACACCGCTGGAGACACCGCCAACATTCCCGGCGTAGGGACGCTGACCATTAACGCCAATGGCACGTTCACCTTCACCCCAGCGCTAAACTACAACGGCCCCGTGCCGCCTGTGAGCTATGTGGTTAGCGATGGCAACGGCGGGACAGACACTTCAACGCTGAGCATTACCGTTACTCCAGTCAACGATCCACCCGTCGATGGCAATGAGAACCTCAGCGTTGCAGAAGACACTCCGCTGAGTGGCAATTTGCTGTCGAATGCGACGGATGTGGACGGCGACACCCTCAGCATCACCCAGTTCACCATCGGCAGTACCACCTACACCGCCGGGGACACCGCCAACATTCCTGGCGTAGGGACGCTGACCATCAACGCCAATGGCACATTCACCTTTACCCCAGCGCCAAACTACAACGGCCCCGTGCCGCCTGTGAGCTATGTGGTTAGCGATGGCAACGGCGGGACAGACACTTCAACGCTGAGCATCACGGTTACTCCAGTCAACGATCCACCCGTCGATGGAAACGAAACCCTCAGCGTTGCAGAAGACACTCCGCTGAGTGGCAATTTGCTGTCGAATGCGACGGATGTGGACGGCGACACCCTCAGCATCACCCAGTTCACCATCGGCAGTACCACCTACACCGCCGGGGACACCGCCAACATTCCTGGCGTAGGGACGCTGACCATCAACGCCAATGGCACATTCACCTTTACCCCAGCGCCAAACTACAACGGCCCCGTGCCGCCTGTGAGCTATGTGGTTAGCGATGGCAACGGCGGGACAGACACTTCAACGCTGAGCATTACCGTTACTCCAGTCAACGATCCACCCATCGATGATGACGAGACTCTCAGCGTCGCCAAAAATACCCCGCTAAGTGGCAATTTGCTAGACAACGCAACAGATGCAGATGGTGATGCACTTAGCGTTATCGAGTTCACAATTGACGGTGATACTTATTACAGTGCAGGCGATACTGCCACAATTCCAGGCATTGGCACACTGACCATTAACACAGACGGTACGTTCACGTTTATTCCGGTTACGGGCTATGTTGGGCCGGTGCCGCCTGTGATTTACACCGTCATGGATAGTAGCGAGACGACGGATGTATCTACGCTCAGCATCACAGTTATTCCTGCCAATAGCGCCCCTATTGACGGCAATGAGACCCTCAGTGTGGCAAGAGACAACCCGCTGAGCGGCAATCTACTGAGTAATGCGACAGATGCCGATGGCGACACGCTCAGCATCACCGAGTTCACTATTGGCACAACCAAGTTCACTGCTGGACAAACGGCCAACCTGCCGGGGATTGGCACGCTGACTATTAACGCGAACGGCACGTTTACGTTTACTCCAGCGACGGGATATACAGGGCCAGTGCCGCCTGTGACTTACACTGTCAGCGATGGCAACGGTGGCACTGACACCTCGACCCTGAGCATTACAGTCACAGGGACGGATGGAAATCCTGCACTTACGATTGATTTGGATGCAGACGATAGTAGTGGTGTTTCTGGGCGGGATTATCAGACCCGCTTTGTGCAAGGATTTCCAGCGCCGGTTGCTGATATTGACCTGACGATTAATAGCGCTGGCAGCACGATTCTTCAGCAGGCTGTGATTACATTGGTCAATCGACCGAATGGTACCTTGGAGAGCCTTAGCATTCGGGGTGCCCTGCCGCCGGGGATTACCGCCTCTGCCTACAACCCTGCGACGGGTCAGCTAATTTTGAGCGGTGCGGCATCCCTAGCGGATTATAAGCGGGCGATCGCCACCATCACCTACAACAACTCCGCCCGCTCTGTAGATACCACCAATCGCACTATCACGGTGGTCGTCAGCAATGGCACGCTGACCAGCCCGCCTGCGACAACCACGATTGAAATTGCGTCCCAGAATATCATCAACGGCTCCTCAGGGTCAGACACCATCATCGGAACCGACGGGGATGATGTGTTAAACGGATTTAGCGACCGAGATATTATCAATGGTCGGGGCGGAAACGACATCATCAACGGTGGCAGCGATCCTGATGTTTTGCGAGGGGATGAAGGTGACGATATCCTCAACGGCGGCACTGGAAACGATGACCTAGATGGCGGGGATGGGAATGACATCATTAACGGCGGCGGCGGCAACGACCTGATCCACGGTCGAGCAGGCGATGACCTCCTCAATGGGGGGCGTGGTCGAGATCGGATTTTTGGCGGCACGGGTCGGGATACGCTAAACGGCGGCGGTGGCAACGATTTGCTAGTAGGTGACGAAGGCGACGACGTGATTAACGGAGGCCGCGGCAACGACCGGATCATCGGCGGTGCAGGACGCGATCGCCTCACTGGTGGACAAGGCAATGACCTCTTTATCTATCGCTCGAAGTCTGAATTTGGCGATGTCATCACGGACTTTGAGATTGTGCGCGATCGCATCGACCTGCGAGCCATCTTCCGAGGTCATGGCTCCATGAGTAACATCCGTCTCCGTCAGGTGGGTGCAGATACTCAAGTGGATGTCAAAATTGGGGGTCAGTTTGCGACCTTGGGCGTGCTAGAAGCCGTAAATGCAAACACCCTGCAAGCTCGTCACTTTATTTTCTAGAAGGTATCTGGCATCTTTCTGGATTAGGACTTACGCAGTTGGATGATTTCTCGCGGGCTGCGCCCGCGAGAAATCATCCAAAACCCAGAACCCTTAATTGCAAGTGCGTAAGTCCTATGGATATTTCCAGATACCCTCTAGTTGCATTTCCTGCGGTCTTATCTTATTTGCCTCGTGTTTTGTCGAGTTTACCCCTAACCAAGATGAAGTGTTTTCCCCTAAAGCTTGTTTCCTGTGGACTCCTGCTAGAGATATTACTGAGTGGTTTTCTCAATCCAAGCCCCATCAAAGCCCAGGAAGCCCCCCTGCCCGATACTCCCACGAGTGATTCTGCAATTGACCTGGCCATTCCAGTGCGGGCCAGCGCAGGCTACAACACGGGTGGATCGGGTTATGAAGAGGCAGTAAACCTGGAAGGATTTATCCCGCTGCATCAATCTCCGGGGGAGCGGATTACCTTCCTAGAGCCAAGGCTTTATCTGGGTGAAGAGAGCAACGTCGGCGGCAGTCTTCTTCTGGGTCACCGATTCTACGATGCGGATGACAACCGGATCTGGGGGGGCTATCTGGCTTACGATAATCGCCAGACCCGGCGTAATACGTTTCATCAGTTGGGGCTGGGGTTAGAAAGCTTAGGCGCGATTTGGGATTTTCATTTCAATGCTTACCTGCCGATTGGCGATCGCCGTCAGGTCGATCGCGAACAGGAAATCAGCAGCATTCTGAACACCAGCACCCGCTTTCAGGGCAACTTTCTGCTCCTGGAAAGTCTGATCGAGGAGCAGCGATTGCGAACCTACGAAGCGGCCGCTGGCGGGTTTGACCTGGAAGCAGGCGCTCGTCTTGCCCACTGGCAGGGAGGAGACTTGCGGGGCTATGGCGGCATCTATTTCTATGACCCCGCAGGCGGCGACAGTACCTTGGGTTGGCGGCTGCGCCTGGATGCCGATGTTAATCCTAGTCTGAACTTTGTCCTCGCCCTCCAAGATGACGATCTGTTTGGCACTAACTTACTCTTCTCTGCAACGCTTACCTTTCCTCGCATTCGCCCTCGCGGCCCAATTGGCAATCCGATGCTGGTTCAGGCTAGACTCGGCGAGCCAATTCTGCGGGCGCGAGGCATTGCCCTTGATCGTCAACAAGAAGTCGAGCGCTCGACCCAGCAGGTGACGATGCCCTTGATGAACCCAGAAGAAGAGCAGCCGTATCGGTTTCATCATGTGATTTTGGGCCGGAGACCGGGTGGCGACGGGACGTTTGAGCGACCCTTTGGGACGGTTCAAGCGGCTCTCAATGCCACTCGCTCTGACGGCAACGACGTGGTGTACGTTGATGCAGGGCGCAGGGTGAACATTCCTGCCTTCACCATTCCCGATCGGGTGCAGGTGCTATCTCAGGGCCCCGTGCAGCTACTCGGTGGCTTGCCCTTTCCTGGCTTTCCCAGAACAGACGTGCGGCTGCCCTTTTCCCCAGTCCTGAATTACCAGGATGGTGTTTTGGTGCGGCTGCCTCTGTCGGGCGATGGCAATTTTCCGGTTATCCGGGGCGGCGGCCCAGATCTGGTGAGATTGGGGAACCGCACCGTCTTAGCTGGATTCCGCCTAGAGGATGCGGCGGGCAGTGCCATCATGGGCAATGGCGTTCGAGACGTGGAACTGCGCGATAACTCGATTCGGAATGCGGGCGATCGCGGCATTTTCTTGGACAACGTGACGGGCAGCGTCGTTATCTTTGACCATCAGCTTCGCAACATTGCGGGCGGGGCCGGTTCTGGGCAGGGGATGCTGATTCGCAACACTACTGACGGTACGACCCAAGTGACCATTGCCCGCTATCGATCCAGCGGTCAGCGGGTGGGGATTGAGATGGTGGTGGAGGGCGATCGCCCCGCCAGCCTCACACCCGAACAAACCATCACCCTGCGAAACGTGGTGATTACAGACAGCCGCGACCAGGGACTTTTGGTACAAGCCAACGACGTAGGCAACCAGCAAATCGACCTCCGCCGGGGCCGCATTCTCAACAGCGGTGGCCAGGGGGTTCTGATTCAGGCGGATAACACAGGCTCTCAGGAGGTCACCCTGGAAAACGTCCTCATTCAAGGCAGCAGCGGCGCAGGGGTGCAGGTTGTTGGCAGCGTGCTGGATAGCCTGACCACCTCTGCCCAAGAAGTCTACCTCCGCCGCAACCGAATTGAAAACAACGGCGGCGCAGGCATTGATATCACGGCCAATGGACTGTCGGCTCAGGAGTTTGGCATTGGGAACAACATCATCCGCAACAACGGCGGGCCGGGTATCCAGGCCGTTGCAAACAATCGCTCATTTCAGGAATTTGTAACCGATCGGGCTAACAACTCTCGCGGCATCAGCGACAATGAAATTGTTGGCAATCAGCAAGCAGGCATCAGACTCACGATTAACAATAGTGCGACCGCGATTGCCGATATTCAGGACAACCGGATTGCCGACAATCTGACGGCAGGCAACCCAGATTTGACCGTTACATCGACCAGCAATGCCGCTGATGTGTGTGCAGTGGTGAACAACAACAGCAGCGCAGCCGGAATTCGCCTGAGCAACCCGGCTGGGGGGCTATTTGAGGTGGGCGATTTGCCAACGGTTGCCACACGCAACACGGGGACGGTGGAAGTGCTGCCGGGGCCGCCCGTGTTTACGAACAAGCCGGGGGCGCAGTCTTGCTTCCGATAGTTGAGCCGTCTGTTTGCAATCCTTGCATTGATTGGCGATTTTGGATTTTGGATTTGCGATTTTGGATAGCGAGTCAAGCGTCTGGGGGGCTTCCAGGAGTTTCAGGCGTAGCGCCACTTAGTAGCACTTTAGTAGCACTTTAGTAGCACTACTGGGCACCACTTAGCGGAACTCATATTAGCCCTCCGAGCGGTTGAGCTGCACGGTAAACACAGTCCCTTCCCCCAAGGTGCTTTCCACGCTGATCTGACCGCCGTGGAGGTCGATGCAGCGTTTGGCGATCGCCAGCCCCAGCCCCGTGCCGGGAATTTCGCCGACGTTGCTGGCCCGATGAAACGGCTCAAACAACTGCAACAGAGACTCTGGCGGAATGCCAATGCCCTCATCTTTGACCTGAAGCCCAATCGTATCCGGTTGGCAAGATACCGTCAGAGATACGCAGCCCCCTTCTGGAGAATATTTCACTGCATTCGACAGCAGATTGTTCACCACATGCCACAGCAGCTTGTGATCAAGCCGGGTGATGCAAGGCGCTCCATCCGAAAAGAAAGCCAATTCGCACTGATGATCTGAGGTATAACGCCAGACCTCGACCTGCTCTTCGCAAAAGCTGGCGACATCGATGGGCGCAGGGAAGAATTCCAGATGGTCAGAATGCATTCGCTCTAGCAGGAGAATATCTTCTAGCAAGAGGCTGAGACTTTCGGCTGCGGTTTGAATCTGCTGAAGATGCTGCTGCTGTTTATCCGGAGGGAGCAGATTGCCATAACGTTGCAACGAGTCAGCACAGGCGCGGATTGCCATCAGCGGCGTGCGAATTTCGTGAGAAACCACTGCCAGATGTTCGGCGCGGCGCTGCATTTCGGCTTCGGTCAATTGCTGAGCCGCTTCGGCAGCAGTTTCGGCGCGATGGCGGGCCAGGGCAATTTCAATCGTGGTTGCCAGAATGCGATCGTTAAAGGGTTTGAGGACATATCCATAGGGGTGCGAGGCTGCAACCCGCTCTAGCGTGGCCTGATCAGCATTGGCCGTGAGATACACCACGGGAATGTGGAGCTGGGTTTGAATTTGTGCGGAAGCATCGATACCGTCTATCTCTCCAGGCAGCCGAATGTCCATTAGCACTAGATCTGGCCGCAGTTGCTCAGCTTGGCGCACTGCGTCGATGCCCGTGTCGGCAATTGCTACAATCTCGTAGCCAAGCCGCTCTAGCGATTCCCGCAGGTCATACGCGATGAGGTGTTCATCTTCAACAATGAGCAGACGAGTGGGTGGCATAGGACGGCAAGCGGTTAAGCAGACGGGTTTGCGATTGGGAAGCGAATGATAAACATTGTCCCCGATTCGCGCTGAAGCTCCAGGTCGCCCTGCAACTGAGCAACTAGGCTGCGGACGATGACCAGTCCCAGGGAGTTGGTGTGCTGCCAGTCCAGATCGGGCGGCATTCCAACGCCATTGTCGCTCACCGTTAGCGTTCCCAGATGGGATGTCGTGCTGTCGTCGGCGGGTGGCTGAATTTCTACGCAAATAGTAATATTACCGGACTGGCCCTCTGGAAAGGCATATTTTAGGGCGTTGGAGACTAGCTCGTTGATGATCAGTCCGCAGGGAATAGCCGTGTTGAGGTTGAAGCTGAGTCCGTGGGTGGCGATCGCCGGAACAATGTGCTGCTGGCTCACCCCATAGGTCTGAAACAGATTGGCCACCAGCGGACGAATGTAGTTATCCAGGTCGATTTTCGAGAAATTGGCTGATTGATAAAGCTGTTCGTGGATAATCGCCATCGACTGCACCCGATTTTGGGATTCCAGCAGCAGCGTGGCCGTGGTGCGATCGTCTAGGCGGCGGGCCTGCATTCGCAGCAGGCTGGAAATCACCTGCAAGTTATTCTTGACGCGATGGTGGATTTCTTTGAGCAGCACCTCTTTTTCCTGGAGGGAGGTGCGAATTTGGGCATCGGCCTGTTTGCGATCGCCAATTTCCTGCACCATCGCCACGCCATAGCCCAGTCGGCTCAAATCATTGCGAACAAAGCAAGCCGTCAACTCCACCCAGAGGATCTGCCCGTCTTTGTGAATCAGGCGCTTTTCAATGCGGAAATGGGGAACTTCTTGCGGACTGCCGAGGCGACTGGTTTCGCGCATGGCTTGCTCCAGCAGCGGTGCAGACAAATTCCAGTCGGCCGGATAGGTAATATCTGCGGGGGTGAAGCGGGTCATTTCCTCCGGGGTATAGCCCAACATCTGACAAAAGCGCTGGTTTGCCCGCAGGATGTGCCCCGTCTCTGGCGACAGCAGCAGAATGCCAATCGGGGCGTTTTCAAACAACTGTCGAAACATTTCTTCGCTCTGGCGCAGCGCCGCTTCGGTTTGCTTGAGGTGGGTTACGTCCATCGTCACGCCGATCAGCTTGACCGCAACGCCCGCGTCATCAAATAGATACGTGCCCCGTTCGTAGAGCCAGTGCGTAGAGCCGTCTAGCCAGACGACCCGATACTCTAAGTCGTAAGGCATGTGGGTTTGCAAACAGTCGTACTCAATTTTGTCTAGCCGCTCTCGGTCGTCGGGATGCACCCGGTCATAAAACGACTGGTGAACCGGGCGGGGACTGATTTCGTTTCCGTGGGAATCCAGCACGCGCCCGTCGGCATCAGTGCAATAGCCCAGAATGGCGTAGTTTTCTGGCGACCAGGTTTGCGCTCCGGTAGCCATGTCGCGCTCCCAGATACCCATCTGGGCAGTAGACAGCGAAATTTGCAACTGGGCAGTGCGCTCTCGCACCCGCTGTTCGAGATCCTGGTTGAGGCGCTGGAGATCGGCTTCGACTCGCCGCCGCTCGGCTAGTTCCGCTTGGGCCGTTTGATAGAGATGGGACTGCTGAATGGCGATCGCCATTTGATCAGCAACCAGGCGTACTAGCGCCAGCTCGTCCTCTCGCCAGGTTTTTGAGTGGCTATTGCACTCCAGCCCCAACGCTCCCCACACCAAGCCCTCCACCCGCAGCGGCATCAGCAGCCAGTGGCCCAATACGGGGTCGCCCTCAACTGGATATGCCGGATCAACACCCGACAGGTCGCCTGTGCGCTCGATCTGCACAATTTCCAAGCGCTTGAGCCGAGCCGCAATCGGGTTATTGTCATCGGGAATCTCTAGACCCGATGGACGAAAGTTGGCGCTGTGGGCATAGCTGGCCACATCCACCCATACTCCCCGCTGCGAGTCGTAGCGCGACACCCAAACGCCGTTCACCGCCAGCAAGAAAGCGACCTCGCGGGTGGCAGTGGCGAAGACATCTTGCAGGTCAAGCGAGTTGCGAATCGCCTGCATGACCCGGTTGAGCGCTCGTTCGCGGGCAAACTGCTGATGCAGCGAGGCCTGGGCCTGCAAACGATCGGCTTCAATTCGCTTGCGATCGCTGATATCTCGCAGGATGGCGGTGAACACGACCTCTCCGCCGAGTACCAACCTGGACACCGAGGCTTCAGCCGGAAACTCGCTACCGTCTTTGCGGCGGGCCCGCACCTCGCCTAAAAGCCGATTGCCCCGTTGAGACGGCTGTTCTGACTGATGGGGCGATCGCTGATGGGGCGATCGCAACAGCGTTGACTCATGGATTGCTTCGCGGTCTGTTTCAAAGAAATCCTGGGGCAGCAGCACATCAATTGACTGCCCCATCACCTCAGCGCTGCTGTAGCCGAAAATGCGTTCGGCACTCTGATTAAACAGAATGATTCGCTGAGACTGGTCAACCGAAATAATAGCGTCTGCCGCAATGTCGAGAATGCCCGCCAGCCGCGCCTCAGACAGCCGCAACGCGGCTTCGGTTTGTTTGCGACTGGTGATATCCATAATGATGCCAATCATGCCAGTGGGCGTGCCAGAGGAAGCATATAGCCCCCGCCCTAGCCCCAGCACCCAGCGGGTGGTGCCATCGGGCAAAATGATGCGATATTCGGCTCGATAGTCGGTTTGCTGGATCAGCGCCGCCTGCACGTTTTCTTCGACCCAAGACAAGTCATCTGGATGGACAGCCTGCTGCCAGTGTTCGTAGGTAGGTTCGACATCGGTGGGAGACAGTCCTAATAACCGAAAATGGTTCTCGTTCCAATCCAGTCGGCCAGTAGCCAAATCCCATTTCCAAGTGCCCACATGGTTAAGATTTAAGGTCAGCCGCAGCAGGGACTCTTGCTCTTGCAAGGCTAGTTCTGCCTGCTTGCGGTCGGTGATGTCTATGCTGAGGGTGTTAGCGATCCAGCTTGTCTGTCCGTCAGCAGACTTAGTGGGCTTTTCTACGCGAAAGCGCGTAGAAATCCACCGCAAGCCAGTGGTTTTGTGGGTAAAGCGATATTCCACCGCAAAGGTACGCTGGCTGGATGGGGTGTCTGCATGAACCGCGAGGATATTGGCAAAGATGGTTTGGGCGATCGCCCGATCGTCTGGATGAACCTGCTCATGCCATAGACCAGGCTGCGCGATAAACTCCTGTGCGGAGTAGCCAAAGATATGGGCATATCCAGCAGAGCAGTAAGTGTAGTACCAGCGCCCATCGGCAAAGTGTCGAATCTGGGCGATCGCCGCATCCACGCCATCCAGCAATCCCTGCAACTGCTCCCCAATTTGCTGCGCGGCCTGGGCCTGCTGAAGCGCGGCCTGCTGCTGCTGAAGTTGGGCTTCTAGCTCGGCAATGCGCGATCGCAGCGCGGCTTTGCCCTCTGGAACCCAGTCCAAATCACCCGCCTGCGCCGCAGACGAGACCAAAGGAAGCTGAGATTTAGGCGCTTGCGATTCGTCCATCGGATACTGTCATCGGATACTGTTCAGACAAACATGAAGCGGAATGGAGGGCGATCGCACACTAGCTTTATAAAAGCTCTAAAGAAACGGAAATAAACCCGTAAATTCTCATAACTTTAGACAACGGAACTGCCGCCAGTTTTTTACAGATTTCTTCACTACTTCTTCCTTAATCTCTTCTTCATGCGCTTTGGCAGACTTCCATCATAGTTTTCTATGATGAAGCCAGAGTTTCACACATACGCGACTTCTGTTCCAGAAATCAAGTCCTCATCCGTTCCTTTTACTAGGCATGTCTAAGAGCTAATTTGTAAAGGAGCCTGAAAGCCTTGTTAATCAAGGATTTCCGAGAAACCGCTTTTCCTGGGCAAACATGACCTCAAAGCCACACATGCCAGGAGTTTCAGGCTTCTTAAGATTTGCTTCATAAATTAGCTCTAATGGGCTGACGGTTGGATCTACATCAGATCTTTAGATTTAGGACTGACGCAGTTGGGCAATTTCTCGCGGGCTGTGCCCGCGAGAAATTGTCCAAAATCCAGAAAGCCTATCGCAAGTGCGTAAGTCCTGAGATTTTCAGATTTTCAGAAGATGCACGGTCAAGACGGATAAGGCGTAACGCACTGTTTACAGCACCGTTTACAATTTATGAGGGAATTTCTGATTTCCACACTGATTCCCACACTGGTTTCAAGACTGATCGCTCTACGCTTGACTCTTGTGTCTAAGAGGGTGTTTGAAAAGGTATTGCCTGTAATGTTAAGCACTCAGAGATCCCCCCTAAACCCCCTTAAAAGGGGGGAAACCGCCTTAAAGTCCCCCTTTTCAAGGGGGATTTAGGGGGATCTTGCACGCTTTGCTACAAACAGTAGGACTTTTCAAACATCCTCTAAGCGCCTGATATCTAAGCGTTTCATAATTCTGAGCGCTGAATATCTGAGCGCCAAAGTTTAAGCGCCAATATCTAAACTCTCGACGTAAACCCTGATTCGCTAGCTCCTTATGCCGCTCAAACCTGGTGACCCCGCCCCCGACTTTAGCCTCCCCGACGGCAACGGTAATCCTGTAAACCTCAAGGATTTTCGCGGCAAGTGGGTCGTGCTGTATTTCTACCCGCGAGACAATACGCCGGGATGTACGACCGAAGCCTGCGGGTTTCGCGATGCCTATGCAGATTACGAAGCTAGCGATGTGGTGGTGCTGGGCGTTAGCACCGACGATGCCAAATCGCACACCAAGTTTACGACCAAGTACAATCTGCCTTTCCCGCTGTTGACGGATGCCGATGGCGCAGTCAGCACGGCCTACGAGAGCTATGGGCTGAAAAAGTTTATGGGTAAGGAATATATGGGCATCAGCCGCAATACCTTCCTGATTGACCCAGATGGAAAGATTGCCAAAGTCTATCTCAAGGTCAAGCCGGACAACCACGCAGCGCAAATCCTCGAAGATTTAGCAGCGCTTAGGGCATAGCTCCAGACCCGCCTGCGATTACCCCAGCCATTCCCCCGCTATGAACCAAGTCTGGCGATACCTGAAAACAGGACTCGGCGTGGTGTTTCGGCATCCGCTGACGGGCACTAGCATTATCCCCATTCTGCCCGACGGCAAAATTGTGCTGGTGAAGCGGCGCGACAATGGGCGCTGGAGCCTGCCTGGTGGCATGGTGGACTGGGGCGAGGATATACACAGTTCAGTGCAGCGAGAACTGGAGGAAGAGACGGGGCTGCGTTTGGTGACTGTGCGGCGGCTGGTGGGTGTGTATTCATCACCCAGCCGCGACCCCCGGTTTCACTCGATCTGCATTGCGATCGCCGTTGAGGTCGAAGGCGCGTTTATGGTGCAAGACCTGCTAGAGGTGGAAGAGGTGCGGGCGTTTGAGCCGACTGCCATTCCCCACGGGCATCTGTCTCACGACCACGATCGCCAGCTTCAGGATTATTTTGCAGGACTGACAACGCTAGCGTAATGTGTAGTCTGGGGTCGGTTCCCCATATCCCGACGACTTCAGACACTCTAGGATGACTCTACCCATTCGCAACGGACGCATTCGCCTGTCCCAAGGACAGATCTTTTGGCGTGAGGTGGGGCAGGGTGTGCCAATCGTGCTGCTCCACGACACTTGGAGCGACGGTGGCGAGTGGCTAGCAGTGGTGGATCTGCTAGCCGAGCAGTATCACTGTTTGATGCCGGATTTGCTGGGTTTTGGCGAGTCGGAGCGGCCGCGGCTGCATTATTCTGTGGCGCTGGAGGTGGACTGTCTGGCGGAGTGGCTGGAGGCGCTGCGGCTGCGGCGGGTCTCTCTGGTGGGCGTGGGCGTGGGGGCGTGGGTGGCGGCGAGTTTTGCGCTGAAGCATGAAGAAAAGGTGGATGGACTGGTGCTGCTGGCTCCGGAGGGTGTGAAGGTGGTGGGGGCAGCGCAGCGATGGCAGGGCGGGCGATCGCTCCTCTCCCGTGTCCCTCTGGCCCGCTGGCTGCTGAATCTGGTTGCACCTGTTGCGAAGCTATTGGGCTGGCGCAGCGTGTTGAAGCTGCAAGAACGGGTGCGCCTATGGCGGCGATCGCCCGCAGCCAGCCAAATCTTGTTCAACCGTCGCCCAGTGGAAATTCAGGCAGAATACATCGGCGGCGCGTCTATTGACCCGACCAGTGGCTCGACCAGCGGCCCGACCAGCGGCTCGACCGGAACCCACGGACAGCATCTCTCCTGGCTCAAAGCGCCGCTGCTGCTGCTGCAAGGCGACGCAGAAAGCTCCCTCATCGCCGCCCAAATTCGCGCCTACACCGATGCCCCCCGGGCCCAGGTGCAAACGCTGCCAGGCCAAGATTTATTGCAAACTGCGCCAGAAGTCGTCGCCCGCTCAATTCACGCTTTTATGCGGAATAATACCCCTAGCAATGGCTGATCCGCCTCGCTGTCAAGCGTTTGTCGCCCCTGCGATCCTGAAGTTAATCTGAAGCCTGAAGAACTGTAATCCAGCGCACTAATCCAGCCGTACTGAGCGATGTAGGTTGCAGCTAGCGGTCTCTAAGGGTAGGCGGTGCGTTTAGATTTAAGTATTGGATTTTAGGTATTAGATTTAAGGAATGGTTCAATTAACGGTTTGTTTCGCGTGTTTCAACCTCTTTACACGCAACCTCCTTACACACAATCTCCTCACGCAAAGGAACCCACACATCAAGAAAAGTGATGAAGTGATGAATTTCTTAGCCGCTTAAGGCACGTTTTCAGTGGTGGATTCAGTGTGCTGGCCTGGCAGATTTCACCGGAGCAGCCCTCATCCCCCGATTAGCATCATGGTTCGAGCATCTCTTTCACGACATCTCCGCAGGAATGACTGGACATATGCATGTAGAGGACGATCGCACTGGAATGGAAGTGGGCACGCTCAAGCGGGCCTTGGCAGATAACCTGTACTGCATCCAGGGGAAAGACGAATACTTTGCAACGGCCTACGACTACTACATGGCGCTGGCCTACACGGTGCGCGATCGCCTCACCCATCGCCGCATCAAGACCGCCCAGACCTATTTTGAGCGCGATGCCAAAATGGTCTACTACCTCTCCGCCGAGTTCCTCATTGGGCGACTGCTGATCAACAACCTGATCAACCTGGGTATGTATGACCAGATGCGTCAGGCCCTCAAAGAGTCTGGGCTAAATCTGGACGATTTGCTAGAGCGCGAAGAAGAACCGGGCCTGGGCAACGGCGGTCTGGGCCGCCTGGCCGCCTGTTTTCTAGACTCGATGGCGACGCTGGAAATTCCCGCAATGGGCTACGGCATCCGCTACGAGTTCGGCATCTTCCGCCAACTCATCGCCAACGGCTGGCAGCACGAATGCCCTGACAACTGGCTGCGCTTCGGCAACCCCTGGGAGATTGCCCGCCCCGATTACATCGTCGAGGTGAAATTCGGCGGACACACCGAAGCCTTTACTGACGACGAGGGCAACTATCGCGTTCACTGGATGGCGCGGAACACGGTCTACGGTACGCCCTACGACACGCCCGTTCCCGGCTACCGAAACAACACCGTGAACACGCTGCGACTATGGAGCGCCCGCGCTGGCGAAGATTTCAACTTCCAGGTGTTCGACGCAGGCGACTACACTCAAGCCGTCGCCGAGAAGACCTTCTCGGAAAACATTTCCAAGGTTCTCTATCCCAACGACAACACGCCTCAGGGCAAGGAACTGCGGCTCAAGCAGGAGTATTTCTTTGTTTCCTGCTCGCTGCAAGATATTATTCGACTGTATCTGCGGAAGCACGACAATTTCGACGCTTTCCCGGATAAGGTCGCCATTCAGCTCAACGATACCCACCCAGCAATTGGCGTGGCAGAACTGATGCGCCTGCTGATCGATGAACATGGGGTCGAGTGGAACTACGCCTGGGATATCACCCGTCGTACCTTTGCCTATACCAACCACACGCTCCTAGCAGAGGCGCTGGAGAAGTGGTCGGTGAACCTGTTCCGCAAACTGCTGCCGCGCCATCTGGAAATCATCTACGAAATTAACTACAAGTTTCTGGATGAGGTGCGATCGAAGTATCCCGATGAGCCGGAGCGCCTGGCCCGCATGTCGCTGATTCAGGAAGGGCATGAGCAGATGGTGCGGATGGCGCATCTGGCCTGCGTCGGCAGCCACACGGTCAACGGCGTAGCGGCGCTGCACACCGAACTGGTGAAGCAGGAACTCATGCACGACTTCTACGAAATGTTCCCGGAGAAGTTCCAGAACAAGACCAACGGCATTACGCCCCGACGCTGGCTGCTGATGAGCAATCCGGCGCTGTCAAGCCTAATTACTGAAAAGATCGGCGACAGTTGGATTACAAACCTGGACGACCTGCGTCGGCTAGAGGAATTTGTCCATCACGCCGATTTTCAGCAGCGCTGGCGCGACATCAAGCAGTTCAACAAGCAGCGGCTGGCGGATCACATCCTCCGCAACAACGGCATTGAAGTCAGCCCCCATTCGCTGTTTGATGTGCAAATCAAGCGAATTCACGAATACAAGCGGCAATTGCTGAACGTGCTGCATGTGATCACGCTCTATCACCGGATGAAGGCGAATCCCGGTATGGATATGCTGCCGCGCACGGTGATTTTTGGCGGCAAGGCGGCTCCGGGATACTTTATGGCCAAGATGGTGGTGAAGCTAATCAACTCCGTCGCTGACATGGTGAACCATGACCCCGACGTGGGCGATCGCCTCAAGGTGATCTTCCTGGCAAACTACGGCGTGGCCCTGGGTGAAATCTCCTACCCGGCTGCTGACCTATCGGAGCAGATTTCCACCGCGGGCAAAGAGGCATCGGGCACAGGCAACATGAAGTTTGCACTAAACGGGGCGCTGACCATCGGCACGTTGGACGGCGCAAACGTGGAAATTCGCGAAGAAGTGGGTGCAGAAAACTTCTTCCTGTTTGGACTCACTGCGCCGGAAGTGCTGGAGATGAAGGCCAAGGGCTATAACCCGCAGCATTTCTATCAGGGCGATGAGGAACTGCGCCAGGTCGTAGATTCCATTCGCTCCGGCTACTTCTCACCTAAGGAGCCGGATCTTTTCCGGGCGATCGTAGACGCACTGATGCACGGCGATGAGTATATGCTGATGGCAGACTACCGCGCCTATGTAGACTGTCAGGATCGCGTCAGCCAGGCCTATCGAAACCAAGACGAATGGACGCGAATGTCGATTCTGAACGTAGCTCGGATGGGTAAATTCTCATCCGATCGCACGATTCGGGAATACTGCAACGACATCTGGCACGTCCAGCCGATGAGCGTGACGTTGGGCGAATATCGCTCGGAAACAGCGGGACTTCGACGGATCTAGGGGTTGCGATATCGAACTCGACAAAAATTTGTCGATGGGGATGTTGAGTTTGCCCTGAGTGGAGTTTGCCCTGAGTGAAGTACCTCGCATAGAGGACAAACGTAAACTCGATGGCAAAGCAGAAGCCTTGTTCGTGGCAACCGCCTGTAGCGTCCCACCCAAAGGCGAAGCTAGGTTGACGATGCAAATGTTGGCCGATCGCCCAGTCGCAGCTAATCGGGTGGACTCCCAGTCAAACAAAAACCTCCGATGACTGACGGATCATCGGAGGTTTGTCCTATATCAAACGTGCCAACTTTGGGCTAGTCGCTTGATATTTCGCTAAAACAATTCGGATTCAGAGAGGGCATCGCAGCCGCACGAGTGCCAACACTGGAATTTTTTTGGAAAGTAACCTGGAAGTATTGGGGACTTTGCGTAGGATTTGCGGGTTTGACGGTAAGCGGTCTGACTCGCTCGATCGCCTTCCGCAGCAACTCTTACGCCTGTCTGGAGTAGTATTCCACCACCAGCAGTTCGTTGATCGATAGCGCGACCCATTCCCGGTCGATCACGCCGTTTACCTTACCGGTCAGCTTGTTTTTGTCAAACTCCAGATGGCTGGGCAGGTTTGCCAAACCGGGGAACTGGAGATTTTCTTCTACGAGCTTCCGAGAGCGATCGCTGTCTCGCACGCCGATTTCCATACCGGCCTTGCACTGGAAGCTGGGAATGTCTACCACTCTGCCGTTAACGGTGACGTGGCCATGATTCACCAACTGACGCGCTGCTGGAATGGTAGGAGCCATGCCCATGCGAAATACGGTGTTATCCAGCCGCATTTCCAGCAGTTGCAGCAGCGACTCGCCTGTGGAACCAGAGGCGCGACGAGCTTTACGAACATAGCGAAGCAGTTGACGCTCGGTCAGACCGTAGTTGTACCGGAGCTTTTGCTTCTCTTCTAGACGGACGGCATACTCAGTCCGCTTTTTGCGGGCCTGACCGTGCTGTCCGGGGGGATATGCCCGCTTGGGGCTTTTGCGCGTCAGTCCGGGCAGTTCTCCCAGACGGCGCACCACTCTGAGGCGGGGACCTCGATATCGTGCCATTAGATTCCTCTCCGAAATGCTTTCCCAAAACTAACATTGTATCGCTTTATCTGCGAAGTGAAAAGATCAATTTGAAAGCACCTTGGAAGCAAAGAGAGAAAGGAACGGAGGGGGATTCGATTGATTGCCGCTCTACCCGTCTCTCTCCGGTTACCCAAAATCAACTGGCATACAGAACACGCAGCAAGGTTCCGTGGGAACTGTAGACTATGGACTGAACGATTCAGCGCTGGAGTGGACGAGTATGCAACCGCTAATCATTGCCCACCGGGGCGCATCGGCGAATGCCAAGGAAAATACGCTGTCAGCGTTTGAGCGGGCGATCGCCTTTGGAGCAGACATGGTGGAGTTTGACGTGCGCCGCACCAAGGATCGGGTGCTGGTGATCTACCACGATGCCGAAGTGAATGAGAAGCCCATTCGCAAGCTGACCTACTCTGAACTGCACATCCTCGACCCCGACATTCCCACCCTGACAGAGGTCGTGGATCTGTGCAAAGGGAAGATCCGGCTTGATGTAGAGCTAAAAGAGGCCGGCTACGAAAAGCAGGTGATGGAAATCCTGAGGCCAGCCTTCGATGCTGAGTCGATGGTGGTTACCTCGTTTCACCCCTTTGCCATCCGCCGCATCAAGCAACACTACCCCGACGTTAAGGCGGGGTTTTTATTTGGTCATGGTACGGTTAAATTTTGCAAGTCGTTTCGGCTGAATGCGAAGTCGGTGCGCGATCGCGTCCGAGAAATGCGAGCCGATTTTATCGCCCCAAACTGGCAACTGCTGAGCCATAGCCTGCTGTCGCAGGTGGTGATGGGCGATCGCCCAGTTTGGGTGTGGACGGTGAACGATGAGCCGCTGATGACGGATTTGCTGGGCGATCGCCGGATTCAGGGCATCATTACCGATCGGCCCGATGTAGGAATGCAGATCCGCGCGGCGCATCCGGATGCAGTGTTGACAGGGCGGCTCTAGCGCGATGCCCGGATCATTAGCAAAAGTCCGGCAGCGAGTCCAAACAGGTTGGGAATCCAGGCCCCCAGCACGGGGGGCAGGGCCCCAGCCTGGGCGATCGCCCCAAAAATGAAGTACAGGATATAGTACGCAAAAATAATCAGAATGCTGAGGGCAAACCCGGTCGATCGCCCGGCCCGCCGCAGTTGCGACCCTAGCGTTGCCCCCACCAGCCCGAAGACGACGCAGACAAACGGCAGCGAGATTTTCTGCTGAATTCGCACCCTCAGTTCGCGAATTTTGCCAATATTGCCCGCTGGCTCGATAATCTTCAAATATTCCCGCGATTCGGCGATGTTCATTTCGCCATAGTCTTTGCTGCGCTGAGCCAAGTCAAGGGGCGATCGCGGCAGGGCAAGCTGCTGCTCTGTAAACCGCACAATATTCCGAAACGAGCCATCCGGCGACACCACATAAATTGTGCCGTTTTCAAAGTCCCAAGCGCTTTGCTGCGGATTCCACTGGGCCGACTCGGCACTCACAATCTGATTGAGTCCTTCCCGTGAAAAGTCGAGAATCGTCAGCCCCCGCATCCGCTTGCCGTCAAACTCCTTCGAGTAAAAAATCCGCGCCAGGGCGCTTTCGCGACTGCCATCCGGCTGTTGAACCTGCTGAAACTCCTGATAGAGAATATTACTCTCTCGATATTCCACCTGCTCCTGATTCAGCGCCGCCCGCAGCGTTGTCGAAGCACGCAGATTCGCTGCCGGCACAATCGACTCATTAAACGCAAACATCAGCCCCGTGATCAACAGGCAAAAAATCAGCGCAGGCATCATCAAGCGCTGGGTGCTAATGCCACAGCCTCGCAGCGCCACCAGTTCGCTATCGCTCGACAGCCGCCCAAAGGTCATCAGCGTGGAAAGCAGCGTCGCCATCGGCAGCCCATACACAATGAATTCGGGAAACTTGAGCAGCAGCACCTCGATGGCTTTGGCAACTGGCAGCCCCTTTTCAACCACCTGATTCACCAAATAAAACAGGCTATCCACCGATACCCCAATTGAGGTAAACGCCCCCACACCAAAGAGGAACGTTGGCAGCAATTCTGAAATGATGTACCGATCCATCACCGGAATCGGCAGAAGGCGCTGCCACCAAGGCTGGCGAGGCTGGTAGGGGCGAGTGAGAGTGGTCATAGGAAGGGGTGAGTTTGGTGCAGAAGAAGAAGATGCAGGAAAAGAAGCTGAGGAAGAATAGCCTGTTGCAGGGTCGGGGGGTTGGAGGTGCTTTTGGAGCCGCTTCGCATCAGAGGGTTCAGGCTGTCTCCTCCCCACCCCGCCATACTCCAACCCGCTCAGGGCTGAAAGCTATCGCCCAGGTAATACTGCCGCACAAGGGGATTGGCATAGAGTTCTTCGGTGCTGCCGGAGGCAAGGATTTCGCCATCGCGCATGATGTAGGCGCGGTCGGTGATGGCGAGGGTTTCGCGGACGTTGTGGTCGGTAATGAGGATACCAATTTGGCGATCGCGCAGGGTGGCAATAATCTCCTGAATTTCGGCAACGGCGATCGGGTCAACGCCTGCAAACGGTTCATCCAATAAAAGAAACTGGGGTCCGTGGATGCCTGCGGCCAGGGCGCGGGCGATTTCGGTGCGGCGACGCTCTCCACCAGATACGCGGTTTCCGGGTGTCCCTGCAACGGTTTCCAGGCGAAATTCCTTGAGTAGCCCACGGAGCCGAGCCTCATGCTCTTCAGCGGGCACACCAGTTTGTTGAAATACAAGCAGGATGTTGTCACGCACGCTGAGGTTGCGGAAAATGCTTGGCTCTTGGGCCAAGTAGCCAACGCCCATCCTGGCGCGTTCCTGAATTGGCAAACGAGTAATTTCCTGATTATCTAGCCAGACGCGGCCTTGATCCGGGCGTTCGATTCCCGTTGCAATGTAGAAAGTGGTCGTCTTGCCAGCCCCGTTTGGCCCTAGCAGCCCCACCACTTCGCCTTGCCCAACCGAAAGGCTGACGCGATTGACCACTTGCCGCCGCCCATAAGATTTATGAATGTTCTCTAAGACAATCTTCAACGGCGTACTCGCAGCAGATGGAATCAGCCAATGATCTTATCAAAGAAGCAGCGGTTCGGAAGACAGGAGCGCCTAGATCTACCCGAATGGGTTAGGGTGCATCCCAGTTCTGCAAGTTTGCCCTCATCCCCCAGCCCCTTCTCCCAAAACGGGAGAAGGGGAGCCGGATTGGAAGTCCCTCTCCCGCTTTGGGAGAGGGATTTAGGGTGAGGGATAGGTAAAGTGGGATACACTCAACGGGTGATCCGTCCGACCCAATGCGTGATACGCAAATCCAATTATTCTGGACTTTCGGGAAGCTTAAATTCTGGTTTGGGATTGAAGGCGGGCGGGGCGGCGGGGTTGCTGCCCGTGGTGGGGTTGGGGTCGGGCACGATGTAGATGGCTTCGACCTGCTGCCCGCGATCGGGGAGGGCGAGGAAGCGTCCTTCGTCCACTAGGTAGGTGACCACCTCGCCACGCAGGCTGTTGCCCTCTTGCAAGACATAGACATTGCCGCTGAGGACGATGCGGCGTTCGCGGCTGAAGTATTGCGCCTGCACGGCGGTCGCCTGGATCTGTCGGGCGGGGTAGGTGATGCGGACATTCCCTCGCGCCGTGATGACCCCAGTGACAGCGTTGGCTTCGGTAGTGTCTGCTTCGAGACGGAGGGGCTGGCCAGCCGGGGGTGGGGCCTGCGCGGTGGCAGCGTGGAAGGCGGCGGTGGGAAGCGTCAGGGCGATCGCCAACCCAGTAATCCACATCTGTTTCGTCTGTTTCGCCTGTTTCGCCTTCGGTTTTGCTTCTTGCGTTGCCCGACGTGCGCCTGCTGTGGCAGGGCTCAAAAAACGAGAGAAAACCATCATTGGGTTGCCCGGTGGTGAATTCTAAAGCCAGTGAAATCGAGCCGACAGCGTTCTGAACGGTTGTTGTGCCCCTGCAAAATATTAGCAATATTAGCGCCACGCCCCTCAGTTCGAGATCCGCAGAGTCCCAGCTTTTTAAGAGAAAAAGACGCTAGAGCGCCTCAGAAGGTTCCTCAAACAAGTCCCTCGAACAAGTCCCTCGAACAAGTCCGTCACAAAACTTTCTGGAGACTTTCTAAGGGCGATCGCCCTTCTACACAGAAACGCAGAGCAACGAATCGACTTGGCTTGGCTGCTGCGCTATCTCACGGGGTGAATTGTAGGCAGGCAAGGGGACTCGCTGCCTGGAGACGTGGAGAGCGATCGCCATAGCTCCGCCGCCTGCTCTGGCCCGCGCTGCTGCAAGTCCTCCAAGATCGCCGTGCTTTGGTGAACCAACTGCTCCACATCGACCCCGTCGTAGTCTGGTGTATAGCGCCCCAGTCGCCGCAGCCCCTCACCCAGCAGCATCGTCGCCCCACGCCCGTTGCCATTGCTGAGGTGATAGAGCGCCACAGCAATTTGCAGCACGCCCTGATAAAACGTCCGCTCTGGCTCCATTGCCTCTATCCAGATAGCCTCTAAGGTGTCATGACACTCATAAAATTGACGATGGTTAAATTGCTTAACCCCATCCCAAAACGCTGCTTCAAGCATATTTTCCTTAACTAATTCACTGGATCAAATCCACTAGATAAATTAAATTGTCAACGGATCAACAGTAAAGCCTTCTCGATATGGAGGGGAAAATGAAGAGAGTGCATCCCAGTTTTGTAAGCCTCATCTTGAGAATTACTCATTGAGGTAGGCACAACACTGCTTCAGCACCTGTGGGACGTTAGCTTTGCCCCACTGCGCCCCCGATATCTTGATTCGCCGCCCAATTTGTTTAACGGTCGGTTCAATAGTACCGGAACCAGTGGAGATACCTTCGGCTTGATAATAGCCATAATTTACAATCCGCTGTCGATGCTTGTGAAGGTAGCTGATGAAAGTCGTGACCCGCTGGCGTTGCCAATCCGCAAACTGTGCAACCCTCCTTATCTGTTCTTACTCGTTTGCGCCAGGATTGCTCCGGATTTCACGGTAGAGATAGCGCAGCACTTCACCGGGGCGACCGTCGAGGACGATGCCGTGGGGTGGGAAATCCAGGGCGTGCGTCCACTCGAAGCGCTCGGCATAGCGCAGCAGGTGGAGCCGGTCAATCGCCATCTGCGCGTCTTCAGGCAGGCCGATGATGCAGTGGCGCAGGCGGCGACGGTGGGGCAGTTCGCAGGTGAGCGGGGGCAACGAAAACTGGGTCGCCTCCGAGAATGGGGACGACCAGGTGTATTGAACTGTCAGCATTTGGGGTTTCCTCCAGGAAACGAGTGGGGTAGGAAACCCCGAAATGTTGGCCGCCCACGGACGTGAAGCGCTGGGACAGGGCGGCCTACAATGGACGCAGTCCTGAGACAGGCGGTGACTGTCGAGGGGTCAGGCGTTAGTGGGTGCAGCGAACACCTGCCAATGCCGTAGGTGACTAAACGACCAAAATTTCGGGGGAAAGGCAAGCTGCACTGATAGGAATCGAATTACAGCTTGATGGACGTTTGTACTGGATGCGATCGCCCCCGTCAATTGTCCTGCGCCAGCAGCAGCAACGCTCAGTATGGCGGCTCAGTATGGCGGCTCAGTTGGTACTGGGCAAGTGGTGCTGGGCGAGATGTGTAGCGCCAGACTGTGCAGCACAAAGGGAAGCAGATGCTCCCAACCGTCGAAATACAGGCAGACTATTCGTAGCGGGTTGATGCCCGCAAATCATCCAAAAAGGTCTTAAGTCCCTCGACTGCCCAAATATTTTTCCCCTCTAATGGACGGACTGCACCACCGTCATCCCGTCGTGCTACTCTTTCATAGTCCGCTGCATTGCAGTGGTGCAGGAATTGGGTTAAACCTGGTATTGCGTCGGCTAGAACGCTTCAGACATGGCTATTCTGGACTCAAAGGGACGGTTGTTTGGCAAGGTCAATATCCTCGATTTAGGCGCGGCGCTGGTGATGCTGCTGGTAGCGGTGGCAGTTTTTCTAGTGCCAGGAACTTCGGGTTCCTCGGTGGCGCAGCTTGGCGTACAGACCAAGCCCGTGCAGGTGGATACCATTGTGCGTGGGCTAACGGTCAGCGATCCGGCGGCGCTGGTGCAATCCTTGCAAGAGAGCAAAAAGGTCAATGTGATCATCCGTAACCAGCCCTATGGCGAACTGGACGTGGTGGGCGTAAAGCAACTTCCCCGCTCGGTGGCGGTTCCCCAGCCCGATGGCACGGTGATTTCGCTGCCCGATCCGCGCCCAGAGTTGGACTTCACCCTAGACATGATGATTACTCTGGCGGGAGATGCCCAAATGACGGACGATGGGCCAGTGCTGGGCAACAACAAGGTGAAAGTGGGCACGCCGCTGGAACTGGAGGGACAAACCTTCCGATTCAATGCACCTGTGGTCGGTGTGCGAATTCAGGAATAAGCGTCCTCCATTTGGGACAGGTCGCCTGGCATCTGCGCTAAGCTCGGAATGACGTGCTGGCGGCCGTAGGCTGCTGGGGCTGATGTCCAATTCTCCCAGGTGGCGCTGCGAAGGAAATTGCTGGAAGCCTAGCAAAAGCTTGACTGGCAGTCCAAAATCGCAAATCCAATCGCAAATCCAAAATCGGAGAATGGAGATTGCGCCGAGATTGCACCGCCTGATTCAGAACTTGTCCGAGGGAAAGCGTGTTCTTTAGCGTTGTTATTCCGACTTACAACCGCAAGCCGATTCTGGAAAAATGCCTGCGATCGCTCGAACAGCAGGTCATTCCGCCCAACAGCCCCATCGAAGGCTATGAAGTCGTCGTCGTAGACGACGGCTCGACGGATGAAACCGTCGGCTGGCTCCGGGCAAACGCCGCAGCATTGCCACACGTCCGCCTGTTTCTGCAAGATCACCAGGGGCCGGCTGCGGCTCGTAATCTGGGCGTGGAAAAAGCAACGGGCGACACGATTATCTTTATCGACAGCGATCTAGTGGTGACAGAGGTCTTCTTGCAGGCCCACGCGGCGGCGCTGGTGGAAGGCACAAAGCGGCTGGGGAGCGATCGCCTCTTTACCTACGGCCGCGTGATCAATACCTGCAATTTCGACGACCCAACCGCTGAACCGTTCAAGGTGACGGATTTTTCGGCGGCATACTTTGCCACTGGAAACGTGGCGATCGCCCGTCACTGGCTAGAGCAAGCAGGGCTGTTTGACACGCGCTTTCAGCTCTACGGATGGGAAGACCTGGAACTGGGCGTTCGCCTGAAAAACCTGGGGCTGACCCTCGTGAAATGTCCGGCGGCCGTCGGCTATCACTGGCATCCACCCTTCGCCCTCAGCCAAATTCCCAACCTAATTGACAAAGAAATTCAGCGCGGCCGCATGGGCGTGTTGTTCTACCAAAAGCACCCCACTTGGGACGTGCGCCTGATGATCCAGATGACCTGGCTACACCGCGTCCTGTGGGGCGTGCTGTCTCTCGGTGGCCGGCTCAACGAGCGCACCCTCGCGCCCCTGCTGCAATGGCTAATCGATCGGGGCAAACCGCAGCTTGCGCTCGAAATCGCCCGCGTCTTCCTCAACTGGTACAACGTCCAGGGCGTTTACGCCGCCTACGATGAGTTCCTCGCCTCCAAAGCCTGAAATCCAAAATTCAAAATCCAAAAATCCAAAATTGCTAGGGTCGTTCCGTGGCGATCGCCAACCGCACATTCGGAATTGCCCGCAGCCGATCCATCACCGCCACCACCTGACCGTGGGGTACAGCCTTATCGGCATTAATCACCACCAGCGGCGAATTGCCCCCGTCCGTCCGCTGGCGCACCGCTGCATCCAGCGCGTCTAGCGTAATCGGCTGTTGGTTTAGCAACAGGTTTCCGCTAGCGTCAATGGTGACGACGGTTTGCTCCTGGGGTTGAAGCTCTGCCGTCGCCGCCCCTGGCAGGTTCACAGGCAACCCCTCGGAGCGCGTCAGAAACAGCGTAGACAGGACAAAGAAGGTGAGAATCGCAAAAATCACATCGATCATCGGCACGATGTTGATCGACGGCGGCGGATCTGGCTCACTGGGTAGGCGCATAGGGGGGACTCCGATATTCCTGACGGCGGCGGTGTAGCAGTTCCAACTGGCCGCCGTATTCCTGAATCAGCGCTACCTGCCGCTGATATAGGCCGCGAAACGTGTTGGCAAACAGCAGCGTGATAATCGCCACAATCAGCCCAGCGGCGGTGGAGATGAGCGCCTCGCTGATGCCCGCCGTTACCCCTGCGGTCTGCGTACCGCCGAGGTCGCCCAGCCGCAGCGAGCTAAAGGATTGGATCAACCCCAGAATCGTGCCCAACAGCCCTAGCAGCGGCGCAACGCTGATCACCGTGTCGAAGACTGTGTTGAACCGTCGTAGCAAGGGCAGCTCCGCTTGGGCCGCGCTCTCTAGCGCCAGCCGAAACTCGTCCGGTGTGGCCTGCTCTAGCTCCAGCGCCGCCAGGAAAATGCGGGCCATGGGCAAGTTGGCGTGCTGCTCTAGCTTTTGAAACGCGGCGCGGGGGCTGCGGCGATAGAGGGCCAACGTGTCTTGGATGACGCGATCTTGCTGGCGGGTCAACTGCCACCAGAACACTAGCCGCTCTAGCACTAGCGCCATCGCCAAGATCGATAGCCCTAGCAGCGGCACCATCACCAGGCCGCCCGTGGAAAGTAGGTTAGGAATTGACATGAAACGGGGCAAAAAAGGCGACTTTACCGAGAACCGGGAAAGTGGTCTATTTGAGCATACCCGGTAAACACCAGTTTTTTGCCGTGGGTTTCCAGACGATTGATCCGCACCATCACGCCGTCCAGATCAAACCGATCTAAATCCACCATGCCGTCTAGCACCTCAGCAAAGGCGAGGCTGACGATTTTAGAGAGCGATCGCCCCTCGTCTGGCACACCCTCTGGATCAAACTCCGCATTCTGAAAGCGGATCTGTCGGCGCTTTTCAACGGCGATCATAGACCGCAGGCTAATCGGCAGATCCTTCCGGTTTGGCAAATCTACCTTTGCCCCAATATGCACCTGGTTTTCGGGCATCAGGGTAATGTGGACATCCCGAAAAGATACGGGTTCGCCGCCCGACAGATTCGTCAGCGCCTCCATCTCTACATTCACCAAATGCTGGCGCACCAAATCAGCGTCAAAAGCCTTGTTAATCCCCTCTTCTGTGAGGATTACCTGCGCCACGGCCTGCGTCGGCTGCTTGAGGCGGAGTTGCCCGCTCAGCGCCGAGGCCGGGTCAATCGACACTGCATCCGTAGTAAACGACATTTCTTCGACGTGGAAATCGCGCCGAATCACCAGGTTACGGCCCTGCATCTTGAAGCTGTCGATGCTGCCTTGCAACAGCTTGCTGGAGGGAAAGCAGCGGATCTGCACATCGATGGCTTCGCTGCTCGTGAACAGGTGGCGGATGGACTGGTTTGCAACCGCATTCAGCACCTGCTCACCCATGTCAGTATTGAGTGGGCGTGTGAAACCAGTAAAACCGCCAAACATAGGCTTTGTTAAAAGGGTATCCAGCAGTAGAGGGGTGGGAGGCATTCGCAGCGGATCGTTCAATTCTTGTAACGAATTTGTAACGAAGCCACCTCACTTGTAACAAGTATTCACAAAAGTCGCAACTCAAAGCAGAATTGGGGAGATTGGAGAACCCGCAGGGGGTCATTAGCTGGGATTATCAATCTGTATTGGGGGGCGATCGCCCCATCCCCTGCCAACTCTTGAGCAGCAGCGTGCAAACTTCTACGGTTGGACATAATCTAAATAGTAAGGGAATGATGGGTCAGCCTGGAGCGCAGCTTTGTCTCGGCTCTCTATCTCGGCTAACTCTGTCTCGGCTAACTCTGTCTTGGCTAGCTCTCTTTTGGTCGCTCTTGGTCGCTCTTGCAAATGCGTGTTGCCGGAGTTCAAGCTGCATCGCTGCTGCGGAGCCAGTCTGGAGGGCGATCGCCAAATTCGCCGACCCGACCCTCGTGCGACCCTTTCCCTCGACGACTGCCCAACCACCAGAACCGGACGCTGAGTGTGCCCAAAATCGGGATTATCTACAACGACATCAAACCTGTGGCCTGCCGCATTGCGGAAGAACTGAACGAGAAAATTGCAGGCTATGGCTGGGAGGTACACCTAGCAACCGGAATGGGCGGCATCCTGGGATATTCCAAGCCGAACCGGCCCATGTGCCATACGCCGATCGCCAGTCTCGCCCCCACCGGGTTTGACGAAGACATGGCGCTGGCGGTGGTGCTGGGCGGAGATGGAACCGTGCTGGCAGCGTTTCGGCAGGTGGCTCCCCACGGCATCCCGCTGCTGGCCATCAACACGGGGCACATGGGCTTCTTGACCGAAACCTATTTGAACCAGCTTCCTCAGGCAATTGAGGCGATTTTGGCGCAGGATTACGATATCGAAGAGCGCCTGATGCTGACGGTTCAGTTGTTTCAAAAGGACGTGCTGGCCTGGGAGGCGCTCTGTTTGAACGAGATGGTGCTGCATCGAGAGCCGCTAACCAGCATGTGCCACTTCGAGGTGGAAGTGGGCCGCCACGCGCCCGTCGATATCGCCGCCGACGGCATTATTCTCTCTACCCCCACGGGGTCTACCGCCTACGCGCTGTCGGCAGGCGGCCCGGTGATCACGCCCGACGTAGCCGTGATGCAGTTGGTGCCGATCTGCCCGCATTCGCTGGCCTCTCGCGCCCTGGTTTTTTCTGCCACAGAACCCGTTACAATCTACGCAGCTAATCCTGATCGCCTAGTGATGGTCGTGGACGGCAACGCAGGCTGCTACGTGTGTCCTGAAGACCGGGTGCGCGTGCAGCGATCGCCCTATCCTGCCAAGTTTGTGCGGCTAAAGCCACCGGAATTTTTCCACGTCCTCCGCGAGAAACTGGGCTGGGGCCTGCCCCATGTCGCCAAACCCACCTCCGTCGAGCTGCCTTAATCCACGCAATGTGCAACTTTGCCGATCCCCCTCACCCTAAATCCCTCTCCCAGGGCGGGAGAGGGACTTCAAGCTTCTCTTGCTCCCCTTCTCCCGACCTGGGAGAAGGGGTCAGGGGATGAGGGCAGATTGAAAGTTGCACATCGTGCCTTAATCCCCAACTCCTAATCCCCATCTCCAGAAATGCAGGACACTCGCCTGACTCGCCTCCTCAACGGTACGCTGGGCCAGTTTGACCAATGGCTGCTCAATCCCTGGCGGCGGATTTCGCTGGTAGTGATGAGTTTGCTGCTGGGAAATTTTCTGGCGGGGGCGGTGGCCACCACAGCCGGAGCGACTTCAGAGTTGGACATTTTGGTGTCAGCCTTGATGGTGGCGATAACGGAGGCGATTAGTCGCTTTGTGTATTGGCAGCGGCGATCGCAGCTTGTCAACGGCCGTCCGCGCCCGTCCATCGTGTCAGAGATGCTAAACGCCATGAAAATAGGGCTGACCTACGGACTGTTTTTGGAAGCCTTCAAGCTGGGAAGCTGAGGCGCAGCAGAAGTTCGACAAGCGGTTCGGCAAGACGCATTGTGGCAACTTACAGCAACTTGTGGCAACTCAGAACGCTCCATTTCAGACCCTCCTGGCGCAACTCGCTGACGAACCGTTTCCTGGGCAGGGTTCTGATTCGTCCGCAGCCGTTTCGTTAGCAGTTTCGTTGCTAAGGGCAGATTGGCTGGCACGGGGCTGGCGACCTGAGCAGTTTGGGCTTGCCGATGCCCAGCTAGACGACTGGATGATCGCCCAAGCCGAACAATTTCGACAGGCGTATCGGGCGATCGCCCCCCTTTGCCAGGATGAACTCGGCTGGGACGTAGTGCCCCTAGATCTGCTGTGGGGTCTGTGGCTGCCGCTGGCAGAATGGCTCAAGCAGTGCTGGCGATTGCACTCGCGACCTCTGATTCAGGGCATCTTGGGCGGGCAGGGCACGGGCAAATCGACCCTGGCGCGGCTGCTACGCGGCATTTTGGCGGCGGACGGGCTGCGGGTTGTTTGTTTATCGATTGATGATTTGTATAAAACCTGGGGCGATCGCCAGCAGTTGCAGCAGGCCGATCCGCGATTGCGCTGGCGCGGCCCCCCCGGCACGCACGATGTAGATCTGGGAATTCAGACGCTCCAAGCCCTGCGACAGGGCAAAAGTCCCGTGCTGCTGCCCCGGTTCGACAAATCGCTGCACCAGGGCCAGGGCGATCGCACCGCGCCAGAGCCAGTTTCCGGTGCAGACCTGGTGCTGTTTGAAGGCTGGTTTGTCGGGCTGCGACCCATCGACTCAGCCGCCTTCGACGACGCGCCGCTGCCCATTCTCACCGCCGCCGACCGAGCCTTTGCCCGCGACTGCAACACTCGTCTGGCGGACTATCTGCCCCTGTGGAACCTACTGGATGGGCTGATTGTGCTGCGCCCCGATGATTATCGCCTCAGCCAGCAGTGGCGAAAGCAAGCCGAACACCGCATGGCCGCCGCTGGCCGCCCCGGCATGAGCGATGCCGAAATCGACCAGTTTGTGGAATATTTCTGGCGATCGCTCCATCCTGCGCTATTTTACCCGCCCCTGCTGCGGGATTCTGAGCAAGTGGATTGGGTGGTGGAGGTGCGGGCAGATCGGCAAGTGGATCGCGTTTGGAAGAGCAGAGGGAATGACGGGACAGCATGATCCTCGATTTTCACAGTTCCACCCCAAGGCGCTAACGCCCCAACACTTCCCAAATCCGGCTATCATAGCGATTGTCGTATGAGCTACAAAGCATGGGCAGACAGCGTTCTCTCCTGGCGTTGATTTTACTGTTGGCGATCGCCGCGGCGGTTTTGCTAACCCAGCGACCGCTGAATTTGGGTCTGGATTTGCGGGGCGGATCACAGTTGACGCTCCAAGTCAGCCCGACGGCAGAAGTCCCCGAAATCACACCAGAGAAGATGGAGAGCGTGCGGGCGGTGGTGGAGCGCCGGGTCAACGGGCTGGGCGTATCGGAGGCGCTGGTGCAGACCGTGGGAGACACGCAGCTTTTGGTGCAGCTTCCGGGCGTGAGCGATCCGGCCCAGGCAGAGCGAGTGTTGGGCGACACGGCCCAGCTCGATTTTCGCCAGCAGCGCCAAGGTACAGAGGCCCAGCTTCGGGCAGAATATCAAGTGCTGCAAGGCTTGCTCGTGCAGCAGGCGAATCTAGAAATCAACAACGCAGACCCGGCAGAACTGGCCGAAAACCGAGCCGCCATCGAGCGCAGCAACCAGGCGATCGCCAGCTTGTTCGACAAAGTAGGGCTAACGGGCGACATGCTACGAAATGCCTACGCCCAGCCCATCAGCGGCAACGCTTGGGAAGTGGGGCTGGAATTTAACGAGGAGGGCGGTCAGAAATTTGCCGAAATGACCAAAGCCGTAGCGGGCACAGGCCGCAGCCTGGGCATTTTCCTAGATGACGATCTGCTCAGCGCTCCCACCGTAGACGTGAAATATGCCGAAACGGGCATCGTCGGCGGCCGCGCCAGCATCAGCGGCGGCTTTGACGCACAGCGGGCCGGGGAATTGGCGCTGCAACTGCGGAGTGGGGCGCTGCCTGTGCCGGTGGAAATTGTCGAAAACCGCACTGTCGGCGCAACTCTGGGCCGCGACAGCATTCAGCGGAGTATCTATGCGGCGATCGCCGGCCTCATTCTCGTCCTCATCTTTATGGTGGTGTATTACCGCCTGCCGGGTCTGCTAGCTGATATTGCTTTGGTCGTCTACGCGCTGCTGACCCTGGCGCTGTTCAATCTACTCAACGTCACACTCACGCTGCCGGGGATTGCCGGGTTTATCCTCAGCATCGGCATGGCGGTGGATGCCAACGTGCTGATCTTCGAGCGCACCCGCGAAGAATTGCGGTCTGGCAAAACCCTCTACCGCTCCGTGGAATCTGGCTTCTATCGCGCTTTTTCCAGCATTTTGGACAGCAACGTCACCACACTGATTGCCTGTGCTGCCCTGTTTTGGCTAGGGGTGGGCCTGGTCAAAGGCTTCGCCCTAACGCTGGCAATTGGCGTGGTCGTCAGCATGTTTACCGCGCTGACCTGTACCCGCACGCTGCTACTCACTGCGCTGTCGGTTCCCAGCCTGCGGAAGCCCAGCTACTTTAGCCCCGGCGTTTCCAATTCCCCCTCGGCTCGTCCCTCTTCGACCTGAGAAGGTTTGAGCATTTCTCGAAACAAGGCTCCGCTCTGCCGTTCATTTCTGCCGCACGTCTGGCAAAGGCAACTCCATGAAACTGCACGTCATCAAACAGCGCAACCTCTGGTGGGCGATCTCCGCCGCGTTCATCCTCAGTGGACTGGCAGCGATGTTGATCTCCTGGCAAAACTTTGGTGCGCCGCTGCGGCCTAGCCTCGACTTTGTGGGCGGCTCCCGGCTCCAGCTAGAGCTGGCCTGCGCCCGCGAGAAAACCTGTGAGCAGCCCATCGATCCAGCAACGGTGCGGTCTGTTCTGGCAGAACAGGGACTAGCAAACAGCAGCATCCAGGTATTAGGAACCGAGCAAGATGCCCTGCTGATTCGCACTTCGACGCTGAATGTGGAACAGCGAACCGAACTCCTGCAAGCCCTGGAGGCCAAGCTGGGCAAATTTGACCCTGCTGCAACCCAGATTGACACCGTGGGACCCACGCTCGGTCGGCAGATTTTCACATCGGGGCTGCTGGCGCTGCTGGCGGCCTTCGCGGGCATTATGGTCTACCTCAGCCTGCGGTTCCAGTTCGACTATGCTCTGTTTGCGATTGTGGCACTGCTGCACGATGTGCTGGTGACGCTGGGGCTGTTTTCGATCCTGGGGCTGGTGTCAGGGCTGGAAGTGGATAGCCTGTTTATTGTGGCGCTGCTGACGATTGTGGGCTTTTCGGTGAATGATACGGTGGTAATTTACGATCGCATTCGGGAGCGCATCAAGGAAAGCCCGGGCCGCCACATCAATGACATTGTGGACGAGGCGGTAAACCAAACCCTGACCCGCTCCATCAACACGACATTGACCACAATCTTGAGTCTGGTGGCGATCTTCCTGTTTGGCGGAGAAACGCTGAAATACTTTGCCCTGGCGCTGATTGTGGGATTCGTAGCGGGTGCTTATTCCAGTATTTTTATCGCCAGTACGCTGCTGGCCTTTTGGCGAGAGCGGACGGGACGGGCGATCGCCCAGCCAGAACCCGTTGCCGACGGCCCGCTTGACATTACTCCCAGCCCAGAAGATGCCTGACCACCAAGGGCATCTAAGCACCGACGCAGTTTTACTTAGATATGGCTAGGACTTACGCACTTGCGATTAAACTTGTCGGGTTTTGGACAATTTCTCGCAGGCTGCGCCCGCGAGAAATTGTCCAACTGCGTAAGTCCTAATGGCTTTGAAATGGCTTTTTGGAAATGGCTTTTTTGATGTAGCTTCTCAGACGTAGCTTCTATGTGGCCCATACCGATTTGGAAAAAACCTGCGGCCCAGCCAGATCCCTTTCCCACGGATTCGGACTTTCAGGCTGAAGTGGAGCGACTGCATCAGCACTGGATGAACATGCGCTGGCGGTGGCTAGGGCTGTTGTGGCTGGCGGTTGTGCCGCTCTCCTTGTGGCACCTGCGCGATGAAATTGCGCTCTGGCGGCAATATTTCACCTGGACTGCCGTGCGCTACGGGCTGATCTACCATCCACTGGCTGCCACAGGGCTGATTCTCTGCGCTAGCCTCGCGGTTTCAACCCTGCTGTGGCAAAGCTATACGCTCCTGTTTGACATTCCCACCGACTACCGCCGTCGCCTGAGTGAGCGCGTTCTAGAAATTCGCCAGCGGGGGCCGAGGCATCCCCTGTGGCGTAGGGTGTGTCAGTCGTTTCAAGCCGGGTCCTCAGTGACCAAGCCACTAGCGCAACACCCCCCACACGATCAGCCACACCCCCAGCGCCGCAAACGCGCTCCCTAAAACCACATCCTGCCAGAAGGTTCGGCTGCGCCGCCCCAATGTCTGCACTTCATTCCACGCTTGCAGCAGCAGCAGCCCGCCTACAAATACCAGCACAATGCCCGTGGCTCGCATGGTTGCTTTGGAAATCGGATCATTGGATATCAGCGGTCTCATGCTTCAATACTCCAAAGCTCCAATGGCTCTCGCCCTCCAACCCTCCAACATGCCCCAACCGTGACTCAACGGCGATCGCTCTCCTATCTTCTGGCAGGTCTGCTAGGCATTGTACTCGCAGTGCTGCTGTTCACGCCGCTGCGATTTGCGGCCCTCAGTTGGGTAGGCATTCCGGTTTCGATTCGCTCGGTGCAGCAGATGCCGTTTGTTTTTAGCGTGCCCGTTCGAGTGTCGGGCGTGGTGGGCGATCGCGCTCCGCTTGTAGATGCGCTGCTGTATGAACTGCAAGACAACACAGGCAGCATCTGGGTTCTCTCGCCAGACTCAACGGTGCAATCTGGAGAGCGGCGAATCGTGCAGGGACGACTGATGTTTGAGAGCATTGTGATCGACGGAGACAAACAGGGTGCGGTTTATTTACTCGCTAGCGAATAAACGGTTAAGCGCTGCAGAAGAATCATAATCTTAGGAGAACCATAATCTCAGGAGAGCCATAATCTCAGGAGAGCCATAATCTTAGGAAAGCCGTTATAAGAAGAAGCGAGAGAGCATTGTGCCCCCTCGCTTTGTATAGACGCGATGTACAACGTTCAATCTGCCCTCACCCCCCAACCCCTTCTCCCAGGTGGAGAGAAGGGGAGCAAGAGAGGTTCGAAATCCCTCTTCTGCTCTAGGAGAGGGCTTAATAAGCGCCGCTCTTGCCAATCACCACCTGAACCGTCTTCAGCAGAATCTTTAAGTCAAGCCAGAGCGACCAGTTGGTGATGTAGATCAAGTCAAGCTGCACGGCCTTCTCGAAATCGGTAATATCCGAACGCCCCGAAACCTGCCACAGTCCCGTAATCCCAGGCAGCACCTCTTGCCGAATGAAGTGGCGCTCTTGAAAGCGCTCAACATCTCGCACAGGCAGAGGGCGCGGCCCCACGAAGCTCATCTCACCCACCAGCACATTGAACAGTTGCGGTAGCTCATCCAAGCTGTAGCGACGCAGGAACTTGCCGATTCGCGTAATCCGGGGGTCGTCCTTCATCTTAAACAGCACGCCGTCCTTCATCTCGTTCTGCGCCTCTAGCACGGCCTGAAGTTGAGCCGCATTCTGCACCATTGTGCGGAACTTCCAGACCTTGAACTTGTTGCCATGTAGACCGACGCGGGTTTGCCGGAAGAAGATGGGCCCCGGAGAATCCATCCGAATCAGCAGGGCGATCGCAACGTAGAGCGGAGAGAACACCAGAATGGCGATCGCCGCACCCCAGAAATCAAAGAACCGCTTAATCCAAAAATCACTACCGACCAGAACTGGCGCTTCCAGCGTCAGCGTCGGCAACTCACCCATCATCCGAAACTGCGACTTGGGAAACGAAGAGGCAATTTCACCCGGCAAGATACGAAGCGTAATGCCCGCCGTTTGAAAATGCCAACAGAGGTGGAGTCGGTTTTGAATCGAAGTCCAAGAAACAAACAGCTCCGCAATGCCAAGCTCTCGGACTCGTCGGATTGTTTCATCTCGATTGCGTCGGTCGAGGGCGCGGGCACTCGCCACCCCCATCAGACGATAACGACTTTCTTTTTCAATCAATTGAATATTTCGCTGCTGCTCATCATCATCACAGATTAAAAATACCGGATAGCAGGCTGCACCGCGCTTACGAACGATCTCAGTGCCCCGGTCAATCAAGAACCGACCGCTACATACAAACGCCACACTCAGGAACCAGGAAATCAGAAACGTCGAGCGCGAGACATACCGATCTGGCTCATAGAGGAAGGCAATCAGCAGCAGCAACCCTTCCGCCAGTGAAAGCGCTTTGACAACTCCCAGGTAGTCTCGACGGGGCAGCCCCGAACCGTACAGCCCTCGCGAAATCATGACTCCCAGCTTGACCGCCAGAATGAGCGGCAAGAAGGAGTAGCGGCCTAAACTACTCCAAGGGGAGTCCAACTCGGTTCCTAGAGAAACCGCCAGCCCCCAAGCCAGTAAAATCGCAGCGCCATCCGACACGAGCAAACTGAGCATCCGCACCCAGCCAATTGCCACACCTCTGCGGAGTTGAGTAAAGGCGGGCGATCGCAAGTCGGACAGGGTTCTAGATGCCGAACCGAGCGAGAGGGATTTTATGGAAACCATCTCTTTTGAATCTCCAGCTAACACTCAAACGTAACCGAAACACATGCATCCAAGACCAGATGATCAGTCATGCCCCTAAAACCGGGGGGTGAAACCAAGGTTGATCAAGCAACAAGCTTGAACTCTGATGCAAGAGAAACTCTGCCGACGAACCAACAACCGAATCAGCGGAACAGAACTAGACTCCAGCTAAAATATGTTTCGACACCCCCTTTCAACACACCCTAAAGCAGCCCATAGCCTGAAATGAGCCAGATCCTTAATTGCCCTCAAAGAGACTGACAAACTAGAAACACCTCAGAAACCGCCTGTACATGAGTCAGTGAAACCACTCGCCTCAACATCAGGCAGTAGATAAACTTACTTCTTAAAGTTTTTAAGACTTCACTGCGTATACGTACAACTTAAACCGTGTAACTACGGATAGAAAGCGGTATCCGGTCAGTCCATTAAATCTTTATCATTACTGACCCGTGTATGAATTTACTTTGTAGAGCGTAGATTGGCTGAATCGCCAAAGGGTCTGATAATCCTGCCCCCAGGTCTTTATGGAAAATTCATGGTGCTTTCATGGAGGCATCATGAAGTGCTTCTATACACTTAGGCTGGCTATGTATACGTATCCGCTTTCTAAAGACGTGAAATTAAAGAATCAAAATGAAATCTGATACGGAAGCTTGGTGCTCGATGTATTAAATCGACCCTCTCATACCCCAAGCGGCATTAGCTCTCCCCAAGGGCGCTATGAATGGAATCGCCAAAAGCCCTACAGACGCTTGACTGACCATTCAAAATTGCAGAACCCGAATCGATACGACCCCGTATTGCGTTTTCAGGAGCTTGGTGAGGGCAGGGCTGGCGGCTTCAGGGGCGTAAGTTTTGCTAAAACCTAAAACGGGAGCCAAGCGAAACTGCTGGACTCCCGTTTTTCCTGTTAAAAGCGATTAGAGCAATCAGTTAAGAGCGGTCAGCAACTTTTAAGCTGCTGTATAAGCTGCTGTGTAAGCCGCTGTAACTGATTGACGTAACTGACTTAAACGAATGGCATGAACCAACGCGCCCTGCGGTCTAGGTTCCCTTATGAACCGAAGCAGTAGTTGAAGGCGTGTAGGCTTTGGTGCCATTTTGAGCCGCTTTGCCATTGCCATTTTCAGCAGGGTGGTGGCCATTGGTGCGGCGCGGCTGAATCACGCCATAGCCGCCGTGGTTGCGCTCGTAAATCACGTTGATTTCGCCCGTCTCGGCGTTAAGAAACATGTAAAAATCGTGATCTACTAGTTCAAGCTGTTCTAGCGCCTGCTCAATAGTCATCGGCGGCATGGCAAAATACTTGCTTCGCACCACCTCCGAGGGCAGTTCGGGTTCGCGGTTGGCGAGCAAGTCGGCATCAACGGGTTGATAGGGCAACACCTCAGCCGTGCGTATGGGGGTGTGTGTTTTCCGCTTTTCTTTGAACTTGCGGAGCTGGCGGCTAATCTTGTCCGCCACGAGGTCGATGCTGGCGTAGAGGTTTTCGCTGCTTTCTTCTGCGCGGACAACAGCGCCGTTTGCATAGATCGTCACCTCAGCCGTTTGTCGAGGGTTAATCCGGGGGTTGCGAGCCACCGACAAACATACATCCACTTCGGTCGTCAGGTTTTGGAAATGACTCACTGCCTTTTCAACTTTCTGACGAACGTATTCATGGAGCGCATCGGTGATCTCAATGTTTTTGCCCTGGATGACAAGCTTCATAGAGCTTCCTCCCCTTAATGGTGGGTATTCAATTACCCTGTTGTAGTGGGTATATTTTCACCCTAGCACCTTGTATTCTGGACGACGGATTCGTTACATAATGCTTTGCAAGCTGTGATGATTCTTGATTTGTTGGCAGGTGCAGACTGTCGCTTTTGGGCGGGATGAGTCCTTTGGTGGAGCAACGGGTAAATCAACCATCCAGCCATATTTGCTGGCTTTGGGAAGCGGGACTTGTGCCTTACAAAACAGCCTGGGAATGGCAGCGATCGCACTTAAATCGCCTGATCCGGCAGCCCGATTCCCCAGACCTGCTGATCTTGCTGGAGCATCCACCCGTCTACACGCTGGGGCAGGGGGCAACGCTGGATTTTGTGAAGTTTGATCTTGAGCGGACGGATGCAGAGATTCACCGGGTCGAGCGCGGTGGCGAGGTGACGTATCACGGGCCGGGGCAACTGGTGGGTTATCCGATTTTGAACCTGCGGCGCTATCGGCAGGATTTGCACTGGTATTTGCGGCAGTTGGAGGAGGTAGTGATCCGGGCGATCGCCCCGTTTGGGCTGGCAGGCGACCGGATCGACGGGCTGACGGGCGTGTGGGTGGGCGGGCGCAAGGTCGGCGCAATTGGCGTGAAGGTGAGCCGCTGGGTGACGATGCACGGCTTTTCGCTAAATGTTTGCCCGGAGATGCGTGGCTTTGGGGCGATCGTGCCCTGCGGCATCGGCGATCGCCCCGTGGGTTGCCTGGCCGACTGGATTCCAGAGATTACCGTGGCGGAGGTGCAAGGGGCGATCGCCCAGTCTTTTGCCGAGGTCTTTGAAGTGACGCTCCAGCCCTATTGCATAACCGTGAACGATCTGTAAATAAATTGGCAACTTTCCGGATTTTTTCGTATCTTCAAGAAACGGGGTGTTTCTCAAATTTCCGCAGCATTGCTGAAGCCAAGATCTGGTTTAAGCAATAGTAGCTTTTGCCATATCGCTGGATTCAAGAATCTGTTGATTCTGGTTGATTCTGATACTCAGGATCTGCTTAGTCACAGTTCAATCAATTCACCTGGGCGATCGCACTCTGCCAGTCTTTAACTTTAGTTTGGACTAATGGTGAAGAGGAAGGCAGTCAATGAGAAGCACCGACTGCCGTAAGGTCAATGAAGTACAACCAACATTGACCCCATGATTTTCAACGAACTTCAGCAATTTCGCCAAACGTTGTATGCCAGCTTGGGAAACGCCAGAGATGCCCTGTTTGATCTGATGGATGCCGTGTTAGTGAGTGCGTGCATCGTGTCGTTTGTGAGGCTATCGCAGAGTCCTGTCTTTCGTCGCCAGTGGTCGAGCCCCTATGAAGCGTTGCGCGATAGCCGCCTACCCCGCTCAAAGGTGCTGAAGCTGTTGGTGCAGCAGATACCGACTCAGCAGCAACCGTTGTTGGCAGGTGATGCGAGTCGGTGGAACCGTCCTGCTGCCAGGCGTTTGAAAGACCGCACCTTATCAGGCAGAACAGGACATGCCCCGATAGCCGGACAAAACTACAGTACCTTAGCCTGGATTGCTGAAGACAGGGGCAGTTGGGCATTACCATTGCGGCATGAGCGCATCACCAGCTTTGAAACACCCGCCAGTAAAGCGGCATTCCAACTCAAACAAGTGACTCGGCAGTTAGCGGTGCGTCCGTTGGCGATCTACGACCGAGGGTACGGCAATGCCAGTTTTGTCAACCAAACGGCAGGGATTGAGGCAGACTTGCTGCTGCGGGTTACATCCAATCGATGTGTCTATGGCGCGCCCCCAGCGTATCGAGGGCGAGGCGCACCTGCCAAGCATGGACATAAGATGAAACTCAATGACCCTGACACTTGGAGTGTCCCGGTCGAAACCGTTGAAGTCGATGATCCCAACTGGGGACGAGTGCGGGTCAGTCGTTGGAGTGCATACCATTTCCGCAAATACCCCAAACGGGCAATGGAAGTGTTGCGCGTGGAGGTGCTGGAGACACAGAGCAGCACGCGACGCTTGGCTCCTTTGTGGTTAGTTTGGCTGGGTGAGCAGATGCCTCCGTTAGAAACCCTGTGGTTGCACTACCTCCGTCGCTTTGCCATTGAACACTGGTATCGCTTTGCCAAGCAGAGGCTATATTGGACACATCCCCAGTTCAGTTCTGTATCGGCAACCGAACAGTGGAGCAGCCTGATGCCGTTGCTCAGTTGGCAGTTGTGGTTAGCGCGAAAGGACTGTACTGACCACCCCTTGCCCTGGCAGGCACCGCAAGAAACGTTGACTCCGGGTCGGGTCGCACAAGCGTTTGCAGGCATTTTGGCAGCGATTGGCACCCCTGCTCCTGCGCCTAAACCTCGTGGTAAATCGCCAGGACGAGGCAAGGGGCACAAGCCAACTCCTCGTCCCTGCTATCCGATGGTCAAAAAACGAGCCTCGAAACGCAAGACATCCGAACAATCCCTGAACAGTCCGGTTGCAACAGCAGCTTAACTGCGAGCAGGATTGTATCCAATTCCTTAAGTTCAACTGTTATGAACGGTTGAGCAGATTCTTTATGGCATCCTGTTGAGCATTATTGTGATGCCAGTTAGTCCAAACTAAAGTCTTTAATCTGCAAACCCAATACTTCTGAAGTGCCCGCAGGCTCACATTGCCTGATTTTCAGGACATTATGCAGGCATTTCAGCATAAGGTCGGTTGGCCTGGGTTCGGAATCTCGACAGACTAAGTTAAACGCTGTTCCCAGTCGCGCTGTTCCTGCTGAAACGCTGTTCCCAGTTGCATAGCCTGCTTGCGGGTTCCGGTTGCATAGCCCGGTCAAACAGAGCGCGATCGCGCTAGCTCGTTGCACCCCAACTTCACCACCCGCCAAGCATACACAGACCCACACGCGCACCAGATCAGCCTACACTTCTTCGCCGTTTCTCCTCTTCCCTCCCCCCTCCCACACACCCTCCATGTTCCTCACCTCTCCTCACGACAACGCCGACCCGTCTCTGGCAGAACTGTTGGAGTTTAGTGCGCGTGCCCTTACCCGCAAGCGCGTGGCTCGTCGGCAGGCTGTGGGCACAACTCCCGCCCTGCGACTGCCCGATGGAGACGTAGCGCTGGCAAGGGTAGAGCCAGGAAGCACGCTTGCACCTCTGCCTGAATTGCCGATCGTCCCGCCTGTTGAAACGCCAACGCTGGCTCCTCTGCGTGATCGCGACCTGAAGGCGTTAGAGGACTGGTTTTCGGTGAAAAATCTGGATGAAATCGAAGCGGACGTGCTGGCGAATCTGGCGCTGCTGTTGCCTGCCCCCTGCTGGGAAGATGACCCCTTCGGTGCAGATGCCACTGATGCTCTCGATTTTCTGGCAGAGTACCTGTAGCTCATCAGCCGCTTGAGGCATTAGACCTCCTGCATGAATCAGGAAGCGTGTGCCAGTTCGTAGTTGAGCAACCCTGCAATCAAGTTCAAGCGCAAGCCAAAGCGTCGTCTCCGGCTGCGATAGCGCCCTGAGAAGATGCGAAAGATCTTGAAGCGACGAATCACATGCTCTACTTTCACCCGCAGTCTCGCTAATGCCCGATTGTGTTGCTTCTCGTCCTCGGCTAACGGTTGGTTGCGCGGCTTTTGGGTGGGCGTACAAGCTCCAGCATGACGCTTGGCAAACCCTTGATACCCGCGGTCAGCTAAACATAACTGCGACGATACCCAGGGCAGGCGACTTCGTTTGAGCAGCTTGAAGTCATGCGTCTTGCCTTTGTCGATTGCAGTCGCAATCACCTGCCCGTTCTCAAAATCCACCAACAGTTGCGCCTTCAGGCTATGGCTCTTCTGCTTGCCACTGTAGTCACGTTTCTGTTTTTTTTGGACGTTCAATTTCAACTTCACCTGCGTCTACGATAAACACTTTCCATTCCCATCCAGGCTGGTACCACTGCCGTTGGCTGGGCAAGCGAAACTTGCCGCACTTGATCAAGATGTCTTCCACTTTCCTGATGATGCGTCCGACTGGGGTTTCATGCAGGCCCCAACTCGCGCCAATGTGAAACTGGCTGCGGTATTCCCGCCAATATTCCAATGCCACTAGCAATTGCTCTTCCACGCTCAGTTTGTTTTGTCCGCCCCGCTTTCCCTGTCGTTCTAAGTAGGTGGACATTAATAAATATAAAAATATAAAACCCAAAGACCCTGCGCCGCCTGCTGCGCGGGCGGCGCAGGGTTCAGGATCTGTTTTTTAATCTGGTCTATCTACTTACTACTTAGTTGGGGCTACTTAGTTGGGGACGTAACACCTCGACCATCTCGCCAAAGGTTTCCCAGTTGACACCACAGAATCGCTTAAACTCTCCAGCAGACAGGCTTTGCAAGGCTTGATAAGGCATGGCATTTCCTCCTTGGATTTAGTTCTGCCATGCGCCTATCCATCTTTGCAAGCTTTTATCCCTAACTGGCACATTCCCTCCCATTCACGCAGGAGGTCTATTTTACACATCACTTCTTAGCAGACCAGCGCCCTCCCTGCAACTCGGAAGCTTTTTTGCAGGGTTGGCTACCTAAGATACCCATAGCTTGTTGAAATTGCGATGTCTGCCAGTTGCAGCGGCCACTTCACCAGAATCAATGCCCATGTTTGATCTGCTGACGATGGTTTGAGCACCCCTCTCGGACATCACCTTAAATCCAACCACACTCAACTGCTTATCATTGGCTATGCAATCTTCAGTTCCTTGGACAATTAGCTTAATTCACCTCACCTCTCTGCTAACAGTGATTCCAGCCACAGTAGACCAGGCGATCGCCCAAGAATATCCATCCTGCTTCATGATCACTAGCTCTGGACGAATGCTTGACCTAACAGAGCTTTGCCAGGCTCTACCCCCTACACCCCCAATCCACAGTGATACACAGCGTGCGCGAACCATCCGCCTATCCCCCACAACTCCAGTCCACCGTTATACCCAACCAACTGCTGAAGTACGGGGTTCAGACGACCATTGGATCTCTGGATTAAATATGGTGCGACGTTATGCGCCAGACCAATGGAGTGGCTACGTGCTGAACCGTGGCCCACAAGGGTTTGAGGAGCCTGGCAGGGGCGATAGACAGAATGGCAGCAGTGGCAGTAGCAACAGTCGGGATCTGAGAAGCTCATCTTATTCACAAACGAATGGCAGCAGTGGTGGCAGCAGTGGCAGTGGCAACTGCGACCATCCTTGGCAACTGGATGCCAGTGGACGACGCTGCGGTGGGCGGGCAGCGAGTAAACGGCCAGGCGGGCGATAGCGACAACCCTTACAAGTGATTTTGACCAGCTTTCCAGTCAAAAGAGCAGCGAGTGAACGGCCGCGATAGCGACATGGGTGTTTCTGATCTAGCCGCGATCGCCCATTTATGCACTTCAATGTTGACTTTGCTAGTACCAAACTATGAACCAGATAAGGCTAGTCCAACCCAGATTTATGCGAGCAGGTAAAATAATTTTGGCGATGAGCTTGGCGGCGATCGCCCTCGGTTGCCAGTCCCGTCCAGTTGCAGAGCCTTCAGCAGAAGCGCCAAGCCAGTCTCTAAATGCTGAACAAAATGCTGCACAAAGCGATCCTTTTCGGGATGCAGTCAACAAGGCTATGGAAGCTGCAACCCTGACGCAAACGGCGAAGACCCACGACGAATGGAATACTGTACTGAAGACGTGGCAGCAAGCAATTGATCTGATGCAGGCGGTTCCAGCGTCTCACCCAAATTACCAAACTGCCCAGGCAAAGGTTTCTGAATATTTAAGGAATCGGAAATACGCACACCAAAATGCACAAACAACTCAAAGCGCCGCTCAGCGCACGAACGACTGTGAAGCTGCGATGCAGGCTGCCGCGAGAGTGTCGCCGATGGCAGATCAAGTTGAGGATCTTGACCCTGCAATTCGTGTTTGCCAGTCTCTGGATGAGCTAACGGCCGCCAGCGAGAAGTTCCCAGCGGCCTTAGACGGAGTAGACCCCAAGGTTTTCGTCTCTAATCGCTGTCGATACGAGGAATCGTTGAAGACGACCCCAATTTGCCGGACATTGCTGACGGCAATGCGAACAATTCACTATCTTGCAGTTCGTCCTGGCAGCCCAGCGCCCGACGATCCGGTTCCTGTGTTTAACAAGTCAATGATGGAGGCATTGGCAGCAGCAGCGAAGGCTCAAGATGCTAACAGAATTCGGTCGCTCTTGAACTCTCCAGGCGTTGAGCTAATCCCTGGCGGCTCAATTGTGGACGTAGTAGACGTTTCAGGAGATCTTGTACTTGTCGAATTGAGAAGTCGAGATGTCAAGGGAAATGACTTGTCAGGACAGGTTCGTGCAACACTCTCAAGGTTTGTGCAAAGCCAGCAATTTTGAGAGGAGAGGAAACCTAGCTTGTGCTGCGGCTTAGGGCAGCGACGACTCAAGGACACGCTGAAAAACAACAGGGCGATCGCCCTCCCACCTCACTTCTGTCTAGAATGGGGCGATCGCTCCATCAACTCAGCTTTCTGCTAGCCTACAGCTTCCGCAAAATGCTGAGGTCAAGGGCAAATTCTTTGGTAACTCTTGTCCATCTAAGGGGAACTCTATAAGAGATTTTGCCGAGAGTATGTGCACAGCCCATGTAAGGCGATATCACCTGCACCCTTCCTGAACATCTTTGCCCCATCTAGCTAACAGCAAACTGTCCCAAACTGTTTATTGCTTTCTCGCAACCCGGAAGCCTTTTTGCAGGGTTGGCAACCTAAGATACCTATAGAACGCTGGAAGTTGCCATGTCTCGCCATCTGGAGCGGCTCCTACAACTGGATGAATGTCTGCGGTCTGGGCAGCGCTGGACGGCGGAAATGCTGGCGCAGCGGCTGGAGGTGAGTGAGCGCACAGTGCGGAACGATATTGCTTTCTTGCGCGATCGCTACGGTGCACCACTGGAGTTCAGCAAGTCCAAGGGATTTCATTACACCGACTCGGCATGGCGGCTGCCGACCATCACCTTATCAAAGGGAGAACTGTTTGCGCTGACACTGGGAGCCAGGATGCTGGAGGTGTATGGTGGGTCTGCCTATGCTCAGGATCTTCGGTCGGCGATCGCCCGGTTAGCCGAGCGGTTGCCTGAACAAACCTGGGTCGATCTCCAGCAGGTGGCTGAAGAACGCATCTTGTTTCGCTCCGGAGCAGAAATCAACCTCGACCCGGACATTTGGCATCAGCTTGAAGAAGCCTGCCAAACCCACAAAACGGTGGAGATGACCTACTACACCGCTGGGCGTAATGCCACCTCAGACCGCAAGCTCGACCCCTATGTACTGCACATCTACCGGGGCACCAATCCCTACGTGATTGGCTATTGCCACAAACGTCAGGAGATTCGCTGGTTTCGAGTAGACCGGATTAAGCGGCTTCAAGTGTTGGGCAAAACCTTTGTACCTGACCCCAGCTTTGATGCCAAAGACCACCTGGAGATGATTTTTCAACATGAGGCGGGTGGGGTGCCCCTGCCTGTGGCGATTTGGTTTGATGCACCGACGGCTCCGTATATTCGTGAGCGCCGCTGGCATCCGACGCAGGCGATTCAGGAACACCCGGACGGCTCGCTGACCCTGCGAATGGTGGTGCGTGGGCTGAATGACCTGAAGCGATGGGTGCTGGGTTATGGCAAGGGCGCAAAGGTGCTAGAGCCGCCAGAGTTGGTGAAGTTGGTGCGGGAGGAGGTAGAACAGATGAACTGCAATTATTCAAAATTCTTAAACCAATGCAACGGAACAACGAAAGAGTAGTTTGAGGGAGAAAAAACGTGAACTTTCTAGAAATTCAATTCGCAATCATTGGCAAAACATTGCCTGCAGATCATGGGTATGCCTTCTATTCTGCAGTTAAGCAATTGCTGCAAGGAGCTGAAGAGCGGTCATGCCTTGGTGATTTACCACCTGAGGTTCGACTATCCAGCATTCCAGGGATACCGGATCGGGTCGGCATGATCTATCTGAATCGATACTCTCGCTTTCGGTTGAGATGTCCATCGGAACAGGTTCAAATCTGGTATCGGAGCTTGCAAAATCAGGTGTTGGATATTCGTGGACATCTGATTCGGCTGGTGCGCCCACGAATTACTCTACCGGAGCCCAGTGAAGTGCTAGCTGCGCGACTGGTGACGTTTAAGCTGAGTGCTATTGACCATGCGGACGTACCTCGATATTTTCTAGAGTCCTGCCAAAAGGGGTTAAAACAATTGGAAATTAGTGGGAAAGCGTTTATTCCCAGTGATGCCAATGGTGATTTGGCTAGGCGCAGCTTACAAATTAAGGGCAAAAAAGTCGTGGGCTACAGCGTAGTTGTTGAGAACCTGAGTGCTGAGGACTCGTTGAAGCTGCAATGGCACGGATTAGGTGGACGGCAGCATTTTGGCTGCGGTTGGTTTTACCCAGTGAAGGAGGGTTTAGATGCCGCCTAATTCCACACCACCGAAGCTAGAACCAGATATTCTTCTAGCAAAATCCTCGCTACCAGGAAATCCTGACTGGAAAGGAACCCATCATCTGGTCGGCCACACGGCAGCAGTTGTAGAGTCAGTGACAACCCTGGTTGATACCTTAGGCCCAAATTTGCTCCAGCAGTTTGGATTAAGCCGTGATTTTGAAACCCTGCGAGCTACTGCGCAATTGGCGGCTTATCTACATGACTGGGGCAAAGCCAATGACCACTTCCAGATGGTTGTGAGAAATGATCTGACCTCACTGCCTGCCCAATATCGGCGCAACCCACTGCAATATCCGCAGATGATTCGTCATGAAGTGGCTTCTGTATTGCTAGCCTGGGAGTTTCGAGATTGGCTGAGTCAGTGTCCAAATGCTGACTTGATGACGGCGATCGCCGCTGCGGGTGGGCATCACCTCAAGCTAGGTGGTAAGCAGGGTCGAGACACCAGTGAACTGGGGGAAGTTCGAGAAGGCACTGGAGATACCTGCCTCTACTGGTATGTTCATCATCCTTACTTCCGCAAGCTGATTCGCTATGGAGTCAGAACACTGGGGCTACCTCGAGAAATTCCCCCCTTTCGGTTCTCGCAGCGATGGGAGATTCACGAAATCAAGCGAGAAAAACGTCAGGCAGTCCTCAATGCGTTGGCGGATTGGGAGCCAGATACTACATTCCTAGCGGTGATCAAAGCATTACTTGTAGCAGGCGATGCAATTGGTTCAGCGTCAGCACAGGTTGCGATCAACATTCAGCAATGGGTTCAAGAAGAATTGGCGAATACCCTGACAGAAGCTGATCTCCAGCGGGTCATTGACGCACGGCGAGGCAATAATCCGCTGCGGCAGTTCCAGGTTGATCTAAAGGAAAAGTCTATGCGGGTGACGATGGCGCGGGCAGGATGTGGCACGGGTAAAACCCTGGGAGCTTACAACTGGGCACAGCGCCATGCCATTGGACGCAAGTTGTTCTTTTGTTACCCAACAACGGGTACTAGCACAGAGGGCTTTCTGGACTATGTGCACAACCAAGTGGAAGCAGAGCTTTTGCACTCTCGCTCAGCCGTTGATTTGGAGCTGGCCTGCACGGGTGAGGAAGTGGAAAATGGCGATGGAGAAATTAACGAGGCTGCACAGAAGCTAGACTCGTTCAAAGCTTGGGGAGCAAAGGTCAATGTTTGCACCGTTGATACGGTCTTGGGATTACTGCAATGCAATCGCCGCCCGTTGTATTGCTTTCCAGCGATCACCAATGCTGCCTTTGTCTTTGATGAAGTCCACTGCTACGATGACGCATTATTCGGAGCTTTGCTGCGATTTCTCAACGTCGTTAAAGCGCCAATTTTACTCATGTCTGCCTCGTTTTTACCGGCGCAGGTGGAGGCAATTCGGAAGGCAGTGGGAGAGCCTATTGAGATTATCCAGGGCCCCCAGGATATTGAACACCTGCTCCGCTACCGGTTCCATGAGCGAGCACAGCCGGACTGGGAGCGTGTCAAGCAGGAACTGGCTAACGGCGGTAAAGTTCTGTGGGTGTGCAACCGGGTGAATACGGCGATCGCTGTCTATCAGCAAGCCAAAGCTTGGGGACTTCGACCCCTGCTCTACCACAGTCGCTTTCGCTATGGCGATCGCGTCGAACACCATCGGGCAGTCGTGGATGCCTTCAAACAAAATCAGCCCGTCCTGGCGGTCACCACGCAAGTAGCAGAAATGTCACTGGACTTGTCCGCAACACTCCTGGTGACTCAAATTGCCGACCCCGCAGGTTTAATCCAGCGGTTGGGGCGGCTCAACCGCCAGTACTGTGGTCATGCGTTGGATGCGCTCTTTTACCCCGACGACAAGGTAGGTTTTCCCTACAGCAAGGTAGGTTTTCCCTACAGCGCAGATAAGCTAGATGAAGGCTTGAAGCTGGTGCGAGGGTTTTCTGGTGAAGTCAATCAGGCACAACTGGCTGTCTGGCTGGAGAAACTTAACATTCAAGGCACACCGAAAAATCACTTTGTCTGGCTAGATGGCAAATGGAAAACGTACCCTGCGCCCTTGCGTGAAGCGCGCCATACCGTAACCGCACTGCTCGAACAGGATCAGGCAGAAATTGCCCAGCTCAAATCGAGTGAACTGCCCCGATATACCGTTCCCTTACCCAACAAGAACATCAAAGGTTGGCCGCGCCACAAGAAGGGGTATCTCATCGCCCCCAAGGATCAGTGGGGCTATGATCCAGAATTCGGTGCGTTTGAACTCAAGTAGGAGGTGAGATTTTGAGTCAATTTACCTTATCAATCTTTGATCCAAACTTTCTCTTACCCCATCGGGCAGGGGTTGCAGGGTTAGCCCTAGCGCTATCCGAACTGGAAAACCAACGTGACCAAGCGCCATTGAAATGGGAGATCACCAATGAGGCAGTTGAACTGCAATGGGAAGGGAGTGATCAAGCCGTTGTGAAATGGCTACTTGATCAAACCTATCGGATTAATAATCAAGGTTATCTGGAAGTTCCTGCCCTCAAGCTAGATGAGCAGGGACAATATACCTTCACTCAGGGTCTGTTATCGACCTTTCTCCAGCACTCACAACAGCGAAAACTAGATAGTGCTTCTATAACCCGCACATTCTTGATTGATCCAGATCAGCCAGAAATTCAGATTAATGTGAAGCCATTGTTAAGCTGCTATTACACCAGTGAGATGAAGGATGCCTTTAACAATAAGGGTGCCTTCAAGAAAGAAATTGCACTAAAGGGGAATCATTTACCCGGCTTGGTGGAATGCTATGTCAATGGACCTTATCAGGAATCCCCCGAAGGTTTTCTGGCCTTGCTGTTTCTGCCCCTTGCCTGCGGCTACTACAAATTGCCACCTCAAACTGTTGGAGGCAAACTGTCAGGACGGTCAGCATTGGTCATTCCTGATGTTCAAAACTTGACGCACTGGGTCAACAGTCGTCGAGCCATGCCAGGGCGCACCTATCGAGACTTTTGCAGCAGTGGTGCCGGAGAATCTGCCTTGCACTTTCTGTTGCAAGAGAAAGTTGTGGAAGAAGCCCAACAGTTTCGGGTGAACTACTGCGAAGTTTATCAATTGGGCAAGCAGGTTTGGGATGCTCAGCAATCTTACCTGAAACAGGCGGTGTATCGCGTGCAGGTCACTGATGAAGTGCTGCATTTGTATGAAGTAGCACGGCAGGTCTTTCCAGCACTCGTTCGACAAACCGAAAACGGAGAAACCTGGCTGGCTGTGTCTAAAATACTGCCTTGGATTTGTGACAACTTGATTGCTGGCAAACCCTGGTATGCAGGCTTTTTTGAGTTTCGTAAACGTAACGAAGTCTATGAACGCAAAGGATTGGTAACAATGACTGAATACTTGAATGCGGAAGAACAAGTGCTGTTTGATGTGGTGCAGGGCGCGTTTAGCAAATACCTGTCCGGACAGATTCAGCAAGCTCAAAAACAAGGTCGTTCCTTGGATTATGGGCAAGTGACGGATAAGGTCATCTATCGATTTCAACGTCCTAGCACACAGCAGGAATTTGCCACAGCATTGGTGGATTTCTTGAGCCAGTTTCGTAGCAAAGCGGCACGTGATAAGGGACCTCAGATTTTTCACTGGGTACACCGGGAGGAAAACTGGCGACGGGCACGGGATCTCGTGCTGCTAGCGATTGCCACCTACACCAGCAAGAAAGGAGATGCCCTTGATGGAGCAGAAGTTCCAATTGAATCTTCTGCTGAACCAGAAGGAGATGAGGCTGAGATGTTTTCGATAAGTGTGTAAAACCTACCATTACCAATCAAGGCTTGACATGGTAAAGAAGACGTTCAACCGCATTCGTGGCACTACGCCAAATATTGAGCAGGCCACCAAGCATCTCAGAAAACACCAAACCCCAGCAGAATCTCGCTTATGGGAGGTACTGAGAAATAAAAAGCTGCATGGCTTGCGTTTTCGTCGTCAACATCCTGTTGGCAACTTCATTGCTGATTTTTATTGTCCAGCGTGCAAGTTAGTGATTGAGTTAGATGGAGGGATCCATACTCATCGAGCGGACTATGATGCTGCCAGAACACAGGAGATGGCAGCTTACGGCTATCGAGTGATCCGATTTGAGAACCAGCAGGTTCTTGATGATTTGAACTCGGTACTGGATGTGATTTATCAGGAAGCATTGAGTCGATCGCCACCCAAGTAAAATATCTGTTATGTCAATCTTGCCCCCTCCCAGCCTTACTATCCACTACACAGAAGCTTGGTGAAACCTTTGTCGTGTTTGCTATCCCTCATTCCCCAACCCCTTCTCCCGATTTCGAGAGAAGGGGAGTGTCAAACTTAATTTCCATTAACTGTTCTGAGACAAGGAAACATTAGGGAGGCAACCTGAGCCAGTGGCTGGCAAATAGCCCAGGTTTAGGGAAGGAGGAAACTGCAAGACTTTTTCCGGTTCGGTTCCCTTTCTCTCAACGTTGAGAGAAGGAGCTAGGGGATGAGGGCATTTAACCATAGTACCAACCCCCAAACACTTAATTTCAAGGAGACTCAAATCATGACCAAGCATTTATTTGCCACCATTGTCACTGCGACTGCTGTGGCTGCCAACAACCGAGGTGAAGGAGATGGCAGCACCCTGTCAACGCTGCAAAAAATCACGCGCGGCAATGACCAGTACACCACCGTGAGTGCAGAGGCAATTCGCTGGGGATTGCGGGAGTATTTTCAAAATCACTGTGAGGCTGAAACTAACCGTACATTCAATTCTGACGCTGATAGGTACAGCTTTAAGAAGGAACAGTTCAGCCCCGAAGAATACATTGACGATGATTTATTTGGTTACATGGATGCCAAGAAGGGCAAAGACAACGAAGATGCCACAACCAAGCGGCGGGGTGCCCTAGAAGTTAGCCGCGCCATCAGTCTTGATCCCTACTGGGGTGATGTTGCCTTTGGTTCTAAAGGGGGTGAAAAGGGCAAAACGTCGATCCACAGCACTGAGGTTCACTGCACGGCTTACCAATACACAGTCGCCCTCACTCCAGAGAGTTTGAAGAAGCCAGAACGCGCGCTACTCGCACTGGATTCCATTGGCGCTGTGCGTCATGTGGGTGGTAACCATGCTCGATTTTTGTATGACTTCCGCCCGGAGTCCATCGTCATTCGTGTTACCGATGATCCTAGCCCTTGGATTATGGATGTCTTCAAGCGAGTTGGTGAGTCGGTGGGCTGTCCCCGCTTGGTGCGGCTGGTAGAGGTTGGTGACGTAAAGGCTGATGAAATTCTTGTTGGTGGCGAAATTGCCGATACCCCCTATGGTAAGCAGCTAGAGTCTTTGGGTGTTAGGGTTTATCGAGGCGTGAAAGAGGCGATCGCTGCAGCTAAGGAACTGCTGAAAACGGAGGTGCCTGCCTAATGCAGCTTTACCTAGATTGTCCCTGCACTAGCTTTCCCCGCAGCTTTGCACGGGACTTTAAGGAAACCTATCGCTACCCACCTCCCTCTACCGTCTATGGCTTCCTACTGTCCCTGGTAGGGGAAATCGATATGGATAAACATCGGGGAGTAAAGTTAGCCATTGGCATTATTGGCGACGATCCGCCGATTTCTCGAATTCTGAGGAAGCAGCGGCATCATAAATTCGACAATGGTGGAACTGATCACAAGAAACGGGTTCAAAAGTTTGGTGAAGGGATTTACTCTACCAGTCGGTTTTCCAAGCCCAATCATCATGAATTGCTCACGGATTTACAGGCAGTTGTTCGAATTGATTCCAGTGAGGAAGCGGGAACAGTTAAGCTAGCTGACCGAGTGGCGATCGCCCTTTCCACTCCATCCCAGATCACCCGCTTTGGTGGCTTGAGTTTGGGAGAATCCTGGGCGATAGTCAACGGCATTCGAGTCTATCGTGAGGCTGATGGTCCAATACGATGGTTAACCAAAGATAACCGAGGCTTGATTAGTCTACCGATTTGGATCAATCGCCAAACCGGGCAGGGTACGTTCCAGCGGTTTAGCTGGAGCAACGAGTTTCATGAAGAGTGCTGGGTCACAATTCCTAAACTCCAAGCTCCAGTAACCAAAAGCAAAAGCAAGCGAGCGCCTCGCAATTCACAGCTTTAGCTGTGCCAGGTTTCTGAACCTTGACAACTGAATTAGATAATCTATCCCCCTCAACACCTCAGATGCCGCCAGGCGATTTTTTGAGGGGCGATCGCCTTTTACTGGTTTCATCCAAATAACCGCCCAATAGAGGACTATACCTTTCCTACAACAATGTCAGTAGATCTTGTTTTGCCCAGGTTTGTCCTCTGTTTGGGGTAGGTGTTTGTTGACGAAGTGGAAAGCTAAAGATGTCGTAGACAATTGCCCACTCGCACGCGCATGGGATAACGAACAGATAGTCTTGATCTGCCTGAGTTAACACCTTTTGAACAGTGCAGATGAACTCGCAAAAAGCGCTGAAATACAGGCGTATTTCTTCAGAAAAAGCCGTAAATTCGCGGGCTGATGAATCCCGAAATGAATAGAATTCGGAATGTTGTGATGATTGACACCTGAAATCGATCATCCACACGGAATTTCAAAGTCATGTCTGAATCTATCGCAAATGTGATGACGGCTCATTCTACCGAACGAGAAACGCTGCGTGTGAATGCGCTTCATGCGCTTGCCTACTGCCCTCGGTTGTTTTATCTGGAAGAAGTCGAAGAACTCTACACCCAAGATTCCGCTGTGTTTGAAGGTCGTCGCCTGCATGCTGAGTTAGAGCGTAACGAAAGCGAAGATTGGGAAGAACTGGTGCTAGAAAATGCCGAGCTAGGTCTGCGGGGTAAGGTGGATGCCCTCCGCACCCGCGACGGGCAGACCATTCCCTACGAACACAAGCGCGGACGCTGCTATCGTGACCGGGAGGGTAAGGCCCAAGCGTGGGAGAGCGATCGCATCCAAATCCTGGCCTATGCCTGCCTGATTGAGGCGGCTTTGGGTATTTCGATTCAGGAAGGGCGCATCCGATACCATGCTGACAATGTGGTAGTGAAGGTGCCCCTGACAGATGCCGGGCGGCAGGAGGTTCGAGACGCAGTGCGACGCGCTTGGGAACTGCGCCAATCGACTGAGCGCCCACCTGTTACGACTAACGAACGGCTATGTGTGCGCTGCTCACTTGTGCCTGTGTGCTTACCTGAAGAAACCCGCTTTACTCAAGACCCAGAGCGGAATCCGGTTCGGCTATTCCCAGAGGATGATGACCGAGAAATCATCCATGTGACAGAGGCGGGCACCTGCGTTGGCAAAAGCGGTGAGCAGCTTAAGATTTCTCCCCGTGAAAAGCCGCCAGTTACTTTGCCTGGTCGTCAAGTGGGTCAATTGGTAGTCCACAGCTTTGCCCAGGTGTCTACCCAAGCACTTTACTTCTGTGCAGAGCAGGAAATTGGAGTGCATTTCATTTCTGGGGGTGGGCGCTATCTGGGCAGCCTGGACACACGGCAGGGCAGCATCCAGCGACGCATTCGACAGTATCGGGCGCTCAGCAATCCCGACTTTTGCCTGGAGTTGGCCCGTAAGCTGGTGATGTGTCGTGGCGAAAGCCAGCGCAAGTTTCTGATGCGCGGCAGGCGGGGTTCTGGAACAGAAACGGATTCGCTTGATGCTGCAATTGAGCAAATGCAGCGGGTGTTGAAGCAAGTGCCCCAGGCGACTTCGCTAGAGTCTCTGCTGGGTCTAGAAGGCAATGTGGCCTCTCTTTACTGGCAAGCGCTGCCGTCTATGCTGTCACAAAATGCACCGCCAGAGTTTCACTTTGTTAGCCGAAACCGCCGCCCACCCAAAGATCGTTTTAATGCGTTGATCAGCTTTGGCTATGCGCTGCTGCTCAAGGATGTGGTCAATGCCATCCTGATCGTGGGTTTGGAGCCAGCACTTGGGTTTTATCACCAGCCACGAACACAGGCTCCACCGCTGGCGCTGGATCTCATGGAAATCTTTCGGGTGCCGATTGTCGATTTGGCGGTGATGGGGTCGATTAACCGCAACCAGTGGGATGCTCAGGTAGATTTTGACATCCGTGGAGAAAGAGTTTGGCTGAGTGACAGCGGGCGGCGCAAGTTCATAGACCTCTATGAGCGGCGTAAGGAGGAAAGCTGGAAGCACCCAGCGCTTGGCTATTCCCTCACCTATCGTCGCTTGCTGGAGCTAGAGGTGCGCCTGCTGGAGAAAGAATGGTCTGGTGAGGGCGGTTTGTTCGGTCAACTCGTAATCCGCTAAGGGGGCAGTATGGCAGAAAGCAAAAACTACTACATGATTTGCTACGACATTCGTGACCCAAAGCGCTGGCGGAAAGCGTTTCAGTTGCTCAAGGGCTATGGCGAAAGTTTGCAATATTCCATTTTTCGCTGTCGCCTCACGCAGCGCGATCGGGAAAAGCTGCGATGGGAGCTTGAGAAAATCTTGACACCGGAGGATAGCTTGCTCATTGCTGGACTGTGCGATCGCTGCGTTGAACGAATTCAGTCATGCAATCGCCCTGAAGCCTGGACAGTCCGCCATGATTGTCACCGTGTTTTCTGATGCAAGGATCGGTGCGTGTTAATCAGAAGCATGGCAGTCTATCGGCTAAAAGCCTTGTCTTAAGCTGGACTGAAAGATATGCCAAGTCTGAACAGATCCTTGTATGCCTCCAATCCCATGAAAAACGGCTGGTCTAGAGTTTGAGTGATGGCTAGAATAGGAGTATATGAGTAGGTTGTCCTAATGCTGATTCAATGCTTGCAAAACTGGCTGGCGATGCTTGCTAGACAAGAGTTTCAGCATCCGGCGTGCCAAACCTCTGATGCCGTAAGGCGTTGAGCACTTCCGCTATTGGAGTGGGATTTATTCCGCTTCACGGTGCCAAACCTCTGATGCCGTAAGGCGTTGAGCACTCGCTGAGCGAAACTCTGGCTCTGGCAGAGAAGATGTGCCAAACCTCTGATGCCGTAAGGCGTTGAGCACCACTGTAGGACGGTGGTGATAGGAGAAAGGCCAAGCGTGCCAAACCTCTGATGCCGTAAGGCGTTGAGCACAAACCAAAGTGGGAACCCGTTAGGGCACCCTTAGACAGTGCCAAACCTCTGATGCCGTAAGGCGTTGAGCACTTGGTTAGGGGCGAAAAAGCCGGATTATCCGCGGTCAGTGCCAAACCTCTGATGCCGTAAGGCGTTGAGCACGAACTTCTTTCTGTTCCTGTTGTTCTTCTTGCGAGTCGTGCCAAACCTCTGATGCCGTAAGGCGTTGAGCACGAATATCCAGCGTGAACGGCACGATATCGACCAGCGTGCCAAACCTCTGATGCCGTAAGGCGTTGAGCACTAGCTGCTGCTGACGTTGACTCCGTTCTGAATGTCCGGTGCCAAACCTCTGATGCCGTAAGGCGTTGAGCACCAGTTAATGAGTCTGCTAGTGTAAAGCAACAAGCTGTGCCAAACCTCTGATGCCGTAAGGCGTTGAGCACACAGTCGTTAGGTGTAAGTCTGTTATTTTTTTTAGCTGTGCCAAACCTCTGATGCCGTAAGGCGTTGAGCACCCTCGCCCACCCCATAGGCACTTGTAGCGCGCTGGCTCGTGCCAAACCTCTGATGCCGTAAGGCGTTGAGCACATCCGCACCAGTCTGGAAAAGTTCGGGCCGCTGCGAGTGCCAAACCTCTGATGCCGTAAGGCGTTGAGCACACGCAACTTAAAGTTATTCATGGCGGTGTTGATCTCGGAACGTGCCAAACCTCTGATGCCGTAAGGCGTTGAGCACCCCGGAATGCCTGCAATGACTCGCTGATCTCTGTCCTCCGGTGCCAAACCTCTGATGCCGTAAGGCGTTGAGCACTTAGGTACCTGCCACTCGCTCAGCGCGATCGCCCGGTGCCAAACCTCTGATGCCGTAAGGCGTTGAGCACAGGACGGACTGCCTGTTTTGGCGTTCAATCCAGATCCCAAAGTGCCAAACCTCTGATGCCGTAAGGCGTTGAGCACCGCGGGGTCAGATGGAATCCAGATTGTTCCAACCATGTGCCAAACCTCTGATGCCGTAAGGCGTTGAGCACGCTCCGACGCTGACGGTGGCGGCGACGGGCATTGGTGTGCCAAACCTCTGATGCCGTAAGGCGTTGAGCACGACAGAACTGCTTTCCTGATCGTGGACAAGGAGAAGTGCCAAACCTCTGATGCCGTAAGGCGTTGAGCACGACGCCCGTTTTGCGCGATCGCCCCATTTTGTGCCACAGTGCCAAACCTCTGATGCCGTAAGGCGTTGAGCACCCCTCTTTTCCGGTCACGCCAGCGGCGATCGCATCCACTGTGCCAAACCTCTGATGCCGTAAGGCGTTGAGCACCCCGAACTTGGACGCGTTCGCTGCTGGTTCAGCGTCGTGCCAAACCTCTGATGCCGTAAGGCGTTGAGCACGTGTCCAGGTCAATCCGCGGTTCCCAAACCTCGATCGTGCCAAACCTCTGATGCCGTAAGGCGTTGAGCACTTCAGGTAGGGGATTCGCGCCCTGGGCTTGCTGGGTGCCAAACCTCTGATGCCGTAAGGCGTTGAGCACGAAAGCGATTTGCCTCCATCCTGTTGTCGCAGCCATGTGCCAAACCTCTGATGCCGTAAGGCGTTGAGCACTGGTAGAACGCATCTTCCATTAGATCATGCTGACGTGCCAAACCTCTGATGCCGTAAGGCGTTGAGCACGACGACGTGCGACGCGTGGTCGGCGAGATCGACCTGTGCCAAACCTCTGATGCCGTAAGGCGTTGAGCACAATACCTACAGCTTCTAAATCATCATAAAAATTGGGTGCCAAACCTCTGATGCCGTAAGGCGTTGAGCACCTGATAGGCTGCTGGATCTGTTCGCTGCATAGCGCGGTGCCAAACCTCTGATGCCGTAAGGCGTTGAGCACGCGGACATTGTCCGCAAGCTCGTCATAATGGGACGCGTGCCAAACCTCTGATGCCGTAAGGCGTTGAGCACGCTATCTACCGCCGTTCGGGAAGGGCTTGTCCGCAGTAGTGCCAAACCTCTGATGCCGTAAGGCGTTGAGCACACCAGCGCGGCGGCGATCGCCAAAATCAAAACAGCGGTGCCAAACCTCTGATGCCGTAAGGCGTTGAGCACAAAGGTCGTTTACTGGGCAATGAATTTTCTTGCTGTGCCAAACCTCTGATGCCGTAAGGCGTTGAGCACGCGCATGAGAAAAATATTATTCGACTGGCGATCGCCGTGCCAAACCTCTGATGCCGTAAGGCGTTGAGCACTGCCCTTGACCTTGGTGAACCCGGCCCGCCGGGCGATCGCCAGTGCCAAACCTCTGATGCCGTAAGGCGTTGAGCACTTGATGGTCGCAACCTCCGTTACGGATGGGACTGCTATGGCTGTGCCAAACCTCTGATGCCGTAAGGCGTTGAGCACTCCAGCGCTACTACGGGATAGGGGAGTGGGTGTTTGTGCCAAACCTCTGATGCCGTAAGGCGTTGAGCACGGTGCAGGGCGCGCCGCTAGGGTCTACGCCCTTACAGACGTGCCAAACCTCTGATGCCGTAAGGCGTTGAGCACCCTTTGGAGAGCGAGGGAGCTCCCTCGCCGGGTGGGTGCCAAACCTCTGATGCCGTAAGGCGTTGAGCACTTCGCGCGGCGAAGCTGCTCTGTTGCTTTGGCGATCGGTGCCAAACCTCTGATGCCGTAAGGCGTTGAGCACGCTCCTGGAGCTACAACGGAGCGCAGGAATACGACGGAACGTGCCAAACCTCTGATGCCGTAAGGCGTTGAGCACTCCAAGCGATCGCGGTCATCACTGCCTGTCCCTGTGTGCCAAACCTCTGATGCCGTAAGGCGTTGAGCACCCTATTCCTGTTGGACACCACAACAGCAAGGATGGGTGCCAAACCTCTGATGCCGTAAGGCGTTGAGCACCAGCTCTCTAAGATCTGCCGATCGAGCCGCCCTTGGTGCCAAACCTCTGATGCCGTAAGGCGTTGAGCACATGGAAAGGTTGAAAGCCTTGAAAGCCTTGAATGCCGTGCCAAACCTCTGATGCCGTAAGGCGTTGAGCACACTAGGAGAGCGATTTAGTGGAACTGCCTTCAGTGGTGCCAAACCTCTGATGCCGTAAGGCGTTGAGCACATCCAGGACTACAACGTTTTTGTTTACAAGCTCAAGTGCCAAACCTCTGATGCCGTAAGGCGTTGAGCACCCGCCACACCTGCGAGAGTTCTTTGCAAACCGAGAAAAGGTGCCAAGTGCCAAACCTCTGATGCCGTAAGGCGTTGAGCACCCATGACGTTGGTAATCTTGGCGATTCCCTCCCCGGGTGCCAAACCTCTGATGCCGTAAGGCGTTGAGCACTTGCCTGTTCTCGTCCTTGCGTGGTGCGGACAGAGTGCCAAACCTCTGATGCCGTAAGGCGTTGAGCACATCCAGCACTGCGTCCAAGGCCTGCGGAATCGTGAGTGCCAAACCTCTGATGCCGTAAGGCGTTGAGCACTGGGCGGGTCGGCTTTGCTGGCAAGGGCGATCGCGTGCCAAACCTCTGATGCCGTAAGGCGTTGAGCACTAACCTGTTCATACGATACTTTCTCTAAAAGCAAAAAAGTGCCAAACCTCTGATGCCGTAAGGCGTTGAGCACCTGTTACCGGCGTCGCCAACCCCTTCAGCCGCAGCGTGCCAAACCTCTGATGCCGTAAGGCGTTGAGCACGCGCTACCGGCAAACTGGGCGATCGCTTGATGACTGTGGTGCCAAACCTCTGATGCCGTAAGGCGTTGAGCACTGATTAAAGGATTGATGATGGACGCCGAGAATGAAGAGTGCCAAACCTCTGATGCCGTAAGGCGTTGAGCACATGGTTGGAAGTGCGATCGCCATGATTGTTAGTGGTGCCAAACCTCTGATGCCGTAAGGCGTTGAGCACATTCCCGGACTCTCCCAGTCAGTTTTGCAGACTTGATCGGTGCCAAACCTCTGATGCCGTAAGGCGTTGAGCACTCGTTGCGGGTCGCAATGTCGATTAAGGTGGCGAGGTGCCAAACCTCTGATGCCGTAAGGCGTTGAGCACATTTGCTTCGGGGGCGGCGCAAGCGTCGAGGATGCGTGCCAAACCTCTGATGCCGTAAGGCGTTGAGCACATTGCGCTTGCCATAATCGTTTCGCTCCGTTTGATTGTGCCAAACCTCTGATGCCGTAAGGCGTTGAGCACGCGGTAGGGGCTGACAGATTAGCTCCGGCCGCTACTGTGCCAAACCTCTGATGCCGTAAGGCGTTGAGCACACAATGATCCGGAGCCTGCTAGAGGAGCAACTCGCCGTGCCAAACCTCTGATGCCGTAAGGCGTTGAGCACGCAACTTCCTCTACTGGATGCCTAGGGTCGGACAGGTGCCAAACCTCTGATGCCGTAAGGCGTTGAGCACAGCCGATCGGCAGTCCACTAGGTGCAGGGATTCTGGTGCCAAACCTCTGATGCCGTAAGGCGTTGAGCACGATGTAGATTTTACATCAAACACAGATCCAATAACGTGCCAAACCTCTGATGCCGTAAGGCGTTGAGCACAAAGGATTTTTGCAAATCCTGTTTGTCAGCGTCCTGTGCCAAACCTCTGATGCCGTAAGGCGTTGAGCACGATTTGAAGCCATTCGTCCGCTTTGGTCATGTTTTGTGCCAAACCTCTGATGCCGTAAGGCGTTGAGCACTTTTTATTGGCGTGGCGATCGCCATTGCAGCAGAGGTGCCAAACCTCTGATGCCGTAAGGCGTTGAGCACCTGGCGAAGCCATTCGTCCGCTTTGGTCATGTTTTGTGCCAAACCTCTGATGCCGTAAGGCGTTGAGCACTTTTTATTGGCGTGGCGATCGCCATTGCAGCAGAGGTGCCAAACCTCTGATGCCGTAAGGCGTTGAGCACCTGGCGGGGCTAGTGCCATTGGCGTTCATCCTTGTCCAGTGCCAAACCTCTGATGCCGTAAGGCGTTGAGCACACCCCGCCCTTTTCGCCAGCCCGCCGCTGGAACTCAAGTGCCAAACCTCTGATGCCGTAAGGCGTTGAGCACGAAGAAAATCAAAATCGAAATCGAAATCGAGGGCACGTGCCAAACCTCTGATGCCGTAAGGCGTTGAGCACGACTGATCTTCAAGGTTGAAGGCAGCCAGAAGTTAGTGTGCCAAACCTCTGATGCCGTAAGGCGTTGAGCACTAAACCTATCCTAGATAGAGATAAGAACGTGGCTCGTGCCAAACCTCTGATGCCGTAAGGCGTTGAGCACGTCGAGGAATCCAAGCAGTCCCAATACAACCGTTCAGTGCCAAACCTCTGATGCCGTAAGGCGTTGAGCACTTTTCGGCGGCGTTTTCGTCAATTGCGATCGCGTCAGTGCCAAACCTCTGATGCCGTAAGGCGTTGAGCACTTTAAAGGGGGCGCTGGCGGAAATCCCGGCCAATGAAAAGTGCCAAACCTCTGATGCCGTAAGGCGTTGAGCACAATTTGGCGCAGCGTTTGAAGAGCTGAACAAGTCCCCGTGCCAAACCTCTGATGCCGTAAGGCGTTGAGCACTTGAATAGTGCGGTTCTTTTTCAAACCACCAAATCAGTGCCAAACCTCTGATGCCGTAAGGCGTTGAGCACGGATGCGATTTCAGCACACATTGACGGTGGGCATGGGTGCCAAACCTCTGATGCCGTAAGGCGTTGAGCACAGTCTATTATTAATACGCTGGGATCAAGCGCCAAGGAGGTGCCAAACCTCTGATGCCGTAAGGCGTTGAGCACTATTTTCTGAGCCCCGAAATCCTAGGCTATCGGTCGTGCCAAACCTCTGATGCCGTAAGGCGTTGAGCACTCAAAAGCTCGGCCCAACCGATTGCCGCGGCTGCAGTGCCAAACCTCTGATGCCGTAAGGCGTTGAGCACCGGGCAGCCACAGCCCCGATCGCTCCTGTCACGGCCCCGTGCCAAACCTCTGATGCCGTAAGGCGTTGAGCACATACGTAAAACAGATTTTATCAATAGAGATAAATGTGCCAAACCTCTGATGCCGTAAGGCGTTGAGCACAGGCTAGATTTCTATGGTTTCCTTGTTCATAATAGTCTCGGTGCCAAACCTCTGATGCCGTAAGGCGTTGAGCACAGTTGTAGATATCCCACGATAGAATTTAGGTTCTACCAGGCTAGTGCCAAACCTCTGATGCCGTAAGGCGTTGAGCACCAGGTTCTGCATCAAATCAAGACGTCAAACTCTTGCGTGCCAAACCTCTGATGCCGTAAGGCGTTGAGCACGTTCTGAATTTGGCTTTCAAAGTCTGCCAGTCTTCGTGCCAAACCTCTGATGCCGTAAGGCGTTGAGCACTCTTTTATTAATACGCTGGGATCAAGCGCCAAGGAGTGCCAAACCTCTGATGCCGTAAGGCGTTGAGCACACTAGGTTAGGCTAGTGCCCTAGTTTAAAATAACACAGGTGCCAAACCTCTGATGCCGTAAGGCGTTGAGCACATCCAGGTTGACGCCGACCGCATAGTTGACCAGCTCCGTGCCAAACCTCTGATGCCGTAAGGCGTTGAGCACCGCCAGCGGGAAGACATCGCGTTCAAAGAGCGAGTAGTGCCAAACCTCTGATGCCGTAAGGCGTTGAGCACTGCTGGTGCAGCTGGAGACGCCGTTGTCCGGCAAGGTGCCAAACCTCTGATGCCGTAAGGCGTTGAGCACCATTTGGAACGGGGTTCAGGACGTGGGGCAACCGCACGTGCCAAACCTCTGATGCCGTAAGGCGTTGAGCACGCCAATAAGCGCGATCGCGCTTATGTTCAAAAAGGTGCCAAACCTCTGATGCCGTAAGGCGTTGAGCACTGGGAAAACGCGGCACAGCACAAGCTCCTGCGAAAAAGTGCCAAACCTCTGATGCCGTAAGGCGTTGAGCACGAGCTCAAAACCAGGCAAAACTTTGCGGCGCAACGCGTGCCAAACCTCTGATGCCGTAAGGCGTTGAGCACAGCTTCACAAGACAAAAACAGCTAGAACTGCACTCCCAGTGCCAAACCTCTGATGCCGTAAGGCGTTGAGCACTGGTTGATTGAAATGCGTTGGGGTCGTTTTGGTGGTGCCAAACCTCTGATGCCGTAAGGCGTTGAGCACCGGATGTTGGGTCGAGGAATCCAAGCAGTCCCAAGTGCCAAACCTCTGATGCCGTAAGGCGTTGAGCACAAGATCAGTGGGTGCAGTACGGCGTGGCTGATAATGCTTCATGTGCCAAACCTCTGATGCCGTAAGGCGTTGAGCACCAAGGACTAGATCCCCGTGGCAACTGGCGGGTGGAGTGCCAAACCTCTGATGCCGTAAGGCGTTGAGCACTCGTCGCCAGCGGCGTAAGTTGCGACCTGCGGGTCGGTGCCAAACCTCTGATGCCGTAAGGCGTTGAGCACATCAGGATCAGGCGTCAAACAATAATGGAGGTCTTGTGCCAAACCTCTGATGCCGTAAGGCGTTGAGCACAATAAATCTATTCAGCGCTTTCTCTTTCTCAAGTCGTGCCAAACCTCTGATGCCGTAAGGCGTTGAGCACGAGGATGGGCTGAGCTTTGAGGATGTGCTGATCCTCAAGTGCCAAACCTCTGATGCCGTAAGGCGTTGAGCACCGCGTCTCTGGGAGCCGGACAGATACAGTTTGGGTGTGCCAAACCTCTGATGCCGTAAGGCGTTGAGCACGTGTTCGTGCCGGTGCTGCCGACAAGGGCGATCGCGTGCCAAACCTCTGATGCCGTAAGGCGTTGAGCACCTGGCGGGGCTGCTTACACTCAGCGTCAAGCCAAAAGTGCCAAACCTCTGATGCCGTAAGGCGTTGAGCACCTGGCGCAGGCGGAAAACGTGCGCGCAATGGCGCTGAGTGCCAAACCTCTGATGCCGTAAGGCGTTGAGCACAATTGTCACACGGGCGATCGCTTGCGGCAAAAGGCGTGCCAAACCTCTGATGCCGTAAGGCGTTGAGCACTGATACCATTTGAGTAGAGAAATTAAGTGGTTGGTGTGCCAAACCTCTGATGCCGTAAGGCGTTGAGCACAAAGCCATTCGCCCCGGCGAAAGGGTTCGTTATAAGCCGTGCCAAACCTCTGATGCCGTAAGGCGTTGAGCACGGAAATAGACATGCGTTAGTTAACGCCTGTCTCACCTCCAAGGTGTGCCAAACCTCTGATGCCGTAAGGCGTTGAGCACAATCGGCCAGTGCGACTTGGAAACTCCCGTTTGCTTCCAGTGCCAAACCTCTGATGCCGTAAGGCGTTGAGCACCTGCCGCGGCACACTAGATCAATGTAGACCGGGCGGTGCCAAACCTCTGATGCCGTAAGGCGTTGAGCACGAGTTTGTGCGGCTGCGCCAGCACAAAATTGATCGCGGTGCCAAACCTCTGATGCCGTAAGGCGTTGAGCACCCGGGGCATCTGGCCCCGGCGGCCGCATCCACGGGGTGCCAAACCTCTGATGCCGTAAGGCGTTGAGCACGGTCATAACTTGCCTTACTTTCACGATTGGGAACGGTGCCAAACCTCTGATGCCGTAAGGCGTTGAGCACCGCTTGCCCGGAGGAGACTGGGGAGTGTATCAACTCCCCGGTGCCAAACCTCTGATGCCGTAAGGCGTTGAGCACCGGTTCAGTTGCTCCACACTGTACTGGTCAAAAATAGGTGCCAAACCTCTGATGCCGTAAGGCGTTGAGCACCCGGCTGTCTGGCGTCCTCCGGACGAAAACGGACAGTGCCAAACCTCTGATGCCGTAAGGCGTTGAGCACGAAAGTAAAAATAAAGCAGCAATAATATACACACTAGTGCCAAACCTCTGATGCCGTAAGGCGTTGAGCACGAACGGCACGATATCGACCAGCACCTTGGCGTTTACGTGCCAAACCTCTGATGCCGTAAGGCGTTGAGCACCAGCTCAAAACCAAACTTGCGCCCCACCAGCAAGCGTGCCAAACCTCTGATGCCGTAAGGCGTTGAGCACCCTTTGAATTCTAGCTTTGACAGCTTGGAGTTAAAGTGCCAAACCTCTGATGCCGTAAGGCGTTGAGCACGAACTCAAAGAACTTGCGTCCGGGCAGCTTGCGACGGTTGAGTGCCAAACCTCTGATGCCGTAAGGCGTTGAGCACAGCATTATCGAGGACTGGCTTACCGAAGCCGAAGCGTGCCAAACCTCTGATGCCGTAAGGCGTTGAGCACCGCTGCGGCTACTGCCCCGGCGATCGATCTATGACGGTGCCAAACCTCTGATGCCGTAAGGCGTTGAGCACCCGTCAAGGCAGCACGAGGGCCGGGACGAGGGTTTGTGCCAAACCTCTGATGCCGTAAGGCGTTGAGCACACCCGTAGCCGCCCGTCTGGCAGTTCTTCCCAAGTGCCAAACCTCTGATGCCGTAAGGCGTTGAGCACCCTACCAGAATGCCAAGCCACGGGAAAAAGCCCGCGACGGTGCCAAACCTCTGATGCCGTAAGGCGTTGAGCACTGCCGGAAGGCTACGGGGCGCAGGACGCGCTGAATAAGGTGCCAAACCTCTGATGCCGTAAGGCGTTGAGCACCGGGATTTGACCGACATTTTGCCGACCTTTTCGGCAAGTGCCAAACCTCTGATGCCGTAAGGCGTTGAGCACCCTGGTGGAAAAGCAGAACCTGGAAGCAAACGGGAGTTGTGCCAAACCTCTGATGCCGTAAGGCGTTGAGCACAAAGAGCTAGGCGTCAACCTGTCGTGGATGGGGAGGTGCCAAACCTCTGATGCCGTAAGGCGTTGAGCACGGCGCAGCCTGGCGGGTCACGTTCGGGAAATAGAGCTGTGCCAAACCTCTGATGCCGTAAGGCGTTGAGCACCGGCGTGACCGCATAGGGGTAGTAGTCCAGCAGGCAGCGCCGGTGCCAAACCTCTGATGCCGTAAGGCGTTGAGCACAGCCACGGGCAGGACGGTCTGTACGCCCTGGGGAGTGTGCCAAACCTCTGATGCCGTAAGGCGTTGAGCACGACATGAGCGCGTTTCAGTCGATGCCAACACCCGCGTGCCAAACCTCTGATGCCGTAAGGCGTTGAGCACAGGCGATTGAGGACAAGCGCACTGGGCAGCCTCTGGTGCCAAACCTCTGATGCCGTAAGGCGTTGAGCACGAGTCAGCAATTGACGGCGTACTACGGCGAATTTCTGGTCTCGTGCCAAACCTCTGATGCCGTAAGGCGTTGAGCACCCGGGACGCCGTGCCACCCAGGCCTGGAGGGCCGCGTGCCAAACCTCTGATGCCGTAAGGCGTTGAGCACGAAGGCAGGCGGCATCAAAGCGGCGATCGCCCTCGTGCCAAACCTCTGATGCCGTAAGGCGTTGAGCACAGCAGAGATGACGAAATGATTTCCAGGGAGACGTTTGCGGTGCCAAACCTCTGATGCCGTAAGGCGTTGAGCACATACTAGCGTTAGAAAAAGACTTATGAAGCAACTTCGTGTGCCAAACCTCTGATGCCGTAAGGCGTTGAGCACATTGCGGACGGCTTCCACCGCTCCACCGTAGGGCGAGTGCCAAACCTCTGATGCCGTAAGGCGTTGAGCACTTCCGGCTCTAGACAAAGCTGGACGCAGGTTGTCGAGTGCCAAACCTCTGATGCCGTAAGGCGTTGAGCACAGATACACAAGACAAAAACAGCTACTAGCAGAACGAGTGCCAAACCTCTGATGCCGTAAGGCGTTGAGCACCGAAGCATGAGCGTCGGGAGTATGTCACAAACCAAGTGCCAAACCTCTGATGCCGTAAGGCGTTGAGCACAAGGCAGTGCAGCGTACCACCCGGTCACGTTAGATAGTGCCAAACCTCTGATGCCGTAAGGCGTTGAGCACTTACGTCAATCGCGTAGTCTGTCGTGGGGGCATAGGGTGCCAAACCTCTGATGCCGTAAGGCGTTGAGCACTGCGGAAAACGGTTCCGAGATCAACACCGCCATGAATAGTGCCAAACCTCTGATGCCGTAAGGCGTTGAGCACGGGACGATTTCGGTATCGATCACCGTAAACGTAGGCGTGCCAAACCTCTGATGCCGTAAGGCGTTGAGCACTAAGCACTGCCATGCCTGAATTCAAAATTAAGGGGGTGCCAAACCTCTGATGCCGTAAGGCGTTGAGCACAGATCGTGGGAACTGTCGAAGAAATCCAGCAAATCGAGGGTGCCAAACCTCTGATGCCGTAAGGCGTTGAGCACCGGAATGGGGCTAGTCTGGGTTCAATCGGGCGATTGTGCCAAACCTCTGATGCCGTAAGGCGTTGAGCACTAGCGGAGGAATCCGGCGATCGCGCCTACGCTCAGGTGCCAAACCTCTGATGCCGTAAGGCGTTGAGCACCTACTTTCGTTACTCTGACCGCGGTTTATTCAGCTAAGAGTGCCAAACCTCTGATGCCGTAAGGCGTTGAGCACGATTTGCCCGAAAGCTGGGGGGGCTTTGGGTGGGCGTGCCAAACCTCTGATGCCGTAAGGCGTTGAGCACTGCTCCCCCCACGTTTAAGTTTAGGGTTTCGGGCGTGCCAAACCTCTGATGCCGTAAGGCGTTGAGCACCTACGGTTGCCACTGTAGAGGACACCAGTTCCCTGATGTGCCAAACCTCTGATGCCGTAAGGCGTTGAGCACGAAACATTATTGAAGAAGCAGAGGAGGAATGGGGATGTGCCAAACCTCTGATGCCGTAAGGCGTTGAGCACGACGCGATCCGCTATGGCTGCGCTCCGCTAATTGAGGGTGCCAAACCTCTGATGCCGTAAGGCGTTGAGCACACGAAAAACGCATAGTCGCAAAAGCCCTGATCGATCGTGCCAAACCTCTGATGCCGTAAGGCGTTGAGCACCCTTTGGAGAGCGAGGGAGCTCCCTCGCCGGGTGGGTGCCAAACCTCTGATGCCGTAAGGCGTTGAGCACTTGGGTCGTTCGTCATTATGGATATCACTAGTAGTCTGTGCCAAACCTCTGATGCCGTAAGGCGTTGAGCACAGGAGCAACTCCCTTGGTTAAAGGACTATCTAAAGGAGATTGTGCCAAACCTCTGATGCCGTAAGGCGTTGAGCACGTAGAAGAAATCGAAATCGAGGACACAAAAGCGCAAGGTGCCAAACCTCTGATGCCGTAAGGCGTTGAGCACCGCCCTTCCATTGCGATTCGATTGTTGCTACTGCCTGCGTGCCAAACCTCTGATGCCGTAAGGCGTTGAGCACATCGATCCCGACTACTGCGATCACAAGATTGCCGGGGTGCCAAACCTCTGATGCCGTAAGGCGTTGAGCACCGGGAATTCGGTGAATTGAGTCTTTCGCGCTGGCGGTGCCAAACCTCTGATGCCGTAAGGCGTTGAGCACTAAACCCAGTCTGGGGAGGAGGAGGGTTAAGCGGGGTGCCAAACCTCTGATGCCGTAAGGCGTTGAGCACGAAAAATTCCGGAGTCTTTCCGTTGACCGTCCCCCCGCCCCCAGTGCCAAACCTCTGATGCCGTAAGGCGTTGAGCACATCTTACTAGCATTCAATGGTAAATAAACAAATATGGTGCCAAACCTCTGATGCCGTAAGGCGTTGAGCACAGTTCATTGGCCGCCAGCGTGACGCGATCGCTCTGGTGCCAAACCTCTGATGCCGTAAGGCGTTGAGCACATATCTTTTACGCCGTTGAAATTGCGGGAAATAAACGAACCCGTGCCAAACCTCTGATGCCGTAAGGCGTTGAGCACACCTCCTATTGGCTAACTAACCTTACTTCGGTAACGTGCCAAACCTCTGATGCCGTAAGGCGTTGAGCACAAAGGGAAACAAAATGACCAAATTAAATTATGAGGAAGTGCCAAACCTCTGATGCCGTAAGGCGTTGAGCACCGATTTCCCTATGTTGACGACAACTGCACCCACTCCGGTGCCAAACCTCTGATGCCGTAAGGCGTTGAGCACCGCTTCATTAGGTCGAGGAAGGCGCCAGACGCATCGTGCCAAACCTCTGATGCCGTAAGGCGTTGAGCACTCATACTAAGTTAGATAGGTAAAATAAGTCTTTATGTGCCAAACCTCTGATGCCGTAAGGCGTTGAGCACAAATTCAGGCGCGGGCGGCTGAACTGGGGATCAACGTGCCAAACCTCTGATGCCGTAAGGCGTTGAGCACTTAGACGGGCGATCGCTTGCGGCAAAAGGCCGCCCGTGCCAAACCTCTGATGCCGTAAGGCGTTGAGCACACGCAGTCTGTCGAATCGTTGCGGCAAACGGACTCGATGTGCCAAACCTCTGATGCCGTAAGGCGTTGAGCACTCAGGCAGTCCATCAGTCCAGCCGTACCGCTTGGCAAGTGCCAAACCTCTGATGCCGTAAGGCGTTGAGCACTTTGTGGTAGTCACTTCCCTCTGTTGCGCTGTTGGGTGCCAAACCTCTGATGCCGTAAGGCGTTGAGCACTTTTCGCTTACCTACGAAGGCAAAGACATTACGGGTGCCAAACCTCTGATGCCGTAAGGCGTTGAGCACTGGTAGAACGCATCTTCCATTAGATCATGCTGACGGTGCCAAACCTCTGATGCCGTAAGGCGTTGAGCACTTGGCTGGCTTCGTCGCGGGCTTTTTCCCGTGGCTTGGGTGCCAAACCTCTGATGCCGTAAGGCGTTGAGCACAACAACAGCGTTGCTAAAAGCGGTGATTTTTTCATGGTGCCAAACCTCTGATGCCGTAAGGCGTTGAGCACTTTAAGCGCAGCACGGGCTGCTCTGCGGGAGCCTGTGCCAAACCTCTGATGCCGTAAGGCGTTGAGCACTTGGCTGGCTGGCTAAGCCAGGATACGAAAAGTTGGAGTGCCAAACCTCTGATGCCGTAAGGCGTTGAGCACAGCCGGCACACCTTCGAGAAATCTTTGACCGAAGAGGTGCCAAACCTCTGATGCCGTAAGGCGTTGAGCACGAGTATAGCGACAAGCTTCCTGGGTTAGTGGTGCGGTGCCAAACCTCTGATGCCGTAAGGCGTTGAGCACAAGACCGACGAAATCCGCGAACTGCTGCAGCGTCGTGAGTGCCAAACCTCTGATGCCGTAAGGCGTTGAGCACCTTTTATTGCTGCTGCTGAAATGCCTCGCTCAAAAGTGCCAAACCTCTGATGCCGTAAGGCGTTGAGCACTTGCTTGTATTACTCCTGGCAAGGCGATCGAAATAAAAGGTGCCAAACCTCTGATGCCGTAAGGCGTTGAGCACCCTTTGGAGAGCGAGGGAGCTCCCTCGCCGGGTGGGGCGTGCCAAACCTCTGATGCCGTAAGGCGTTGAGCACACCGTCCCGCCAGCAAGGTAGCCGGAGGGAGGAGAGTGCCAAACCTCTGATGCCGTAAGGCGTTGAGCACGGGTTGGCGGGAGCGCTGGTCAAGGTCGGCGCAATGTGCCAAACCTCTGATGCCGTAAGGCGTTGAGCACTCCTGTCAAAGCTGATAATTCGCGGCCAGAGTCGGTGCCAAACCTCTGATGCCGTAAGGCGTTGAGCACTGATAGCATTTGAAGGAAATTAAGTGTTTGCGAGAGTGCCAAACCTCTGATGCCGTAAGGCGTTGAGCACTGCCCGTGCGCGGACGAATTGACCTGGCGGCACTGGGTGCCAAACCTCTGATGCCGTAAGGCGTTGAGCACAAATGGTTCCGATTTTATTCCGAGTTTCGTCACGAGTGCCAAACCTCTGATGCCGTAAGGCGTTGAGCACAAGCTGGTCGGACGCTGCAACTGGAGGCGACGGTTGTGCCAAACCTCTGATGCCGTAAGGCGTTGAGCACCGGTTGGGTTGTTTTTTTCGTCGTTCAAATAGTTGGGTGCCAAACCTCTGATGCCGTAAGGCGTTGAGCACACTGGAAACAGCAAGCCTCGCAAGCCTCGCAAAAAGAGTGCCAAACCTCTGATGCCGTAAGGCGTTGAGCACTAGACCACAGCTCCGCTTGGCAGTTTGAGCTGTTTGCGGTGCCAAACCTCTGATGCCGTAAGGCGTTGAGCACAAAGACAAGATTCAACTGCAAAAAGTGGCAGGGACGTGCCAAACCTCTGATGCCGTAAGGCGTTGAGCACAGCAACGCTGTAATCCCTGAGGGATGGGCTCAGTGGTGCCAAACCTCTGATGCCGTAAGGCGTTGAGCACCCTGACGACTGGGAGTGCGTTGAATGGAAAGCAGCGTGCCAAACCTCTGATGCCGTAAGGCGTTGAGCACAAAAAAAAGGCTCTCTTAGAGCCGATTTAGACCCTAAAGTGCCAAACCTCTGATGCCGTAAGGCGTTGAGCACTACAAAAAATTCCATATTTCATTTTCCAAAGCGGAGCGTGCCAAACCTCTGATGCCGTAAGGCGTTGAGCACCCGAAGTTTTGGCCGTCGATATCGACGACGGTTGGTGCCAAACCTCTGATGCCGTAAGGCGTTGAGCACAATCAGAAGAGAATTGACGCTTGTCCCAGTTCTTAATGTGCCAAACCTCTGATGCCGTAAGGCGTTGAGCACTTTTTCTCGCTTGGTCTGGAAAGGACTGTAGATCCAGGGTGCCAAACCTCTGATGCCGTAAGGCGTTGAGCACTTGCCACGCACTTGCAGCCTGACGTCCTTGAAGGGATGTGCCAAACCTCTGATGCCGTAAGGCGTTGAGCACGGTCGGGCGGGCGGCGCAATGCGCCAGTTTGGACTGCTGTGCCAAACCTCTGATGCCGTAAGGCGTTGAGCACGCAAGATTAAATTATGAGGAGCAACTCCCTTGGTTGAGTGCCAAACCTCTGATGCCGTAAGGCGTTGAGCACACATGAGCAAGAACGGCAAGAACGATTTGGCGATGTGCCAAACCTCTGATGCCGTAAGGCGTTGAGCACTCGGCGTCCAGGCAAAAGCTAAATTGTCGGGGTCGCGTGCCAAACCTCTGATGCCGTAAGGCGTTGAGCACAGGAACAGTTACCTTGGTTGAAAGATTACCTAAGAGGTGCCAAACCTCTGATGCCGTAAGGCGTTGAGCACCCCCCACGACAGACTACACAATCGACCTGGCGACAGTGCCAAACCTCTGATGCCGTAAGGCGTTGAGCACTTGTCCAGCAGCAGCAGCGGTCGCCGCCACCATTGCAGGTGCCAAACCTCTGATGCCGTAAGGCGTTGAGCACTCGCGGCACTTTGTCCACAGGCGTCAAACCGCGCCTGTGCCAAACCTCTGATGCCGTAAGGCGTTGAGCACTGGGAGGCAGGGCGATCGCTCAACGTGCCGCGTGGTCTAGACGGTGCCAAACCTCTGATGCCGTAAGGCGTTGAGCACTGCCGGATGGGACGAGCTGATCCGCCCTACGGGTTAGGGTGCCAAACCTCTGATGCCGTAAGGCGTTGAGCACATAGGCAGGCTTTCAGAAGCCTTGAGAATAGCTCGCGTGCCAAACCTCTGATGCCGTAAGGCGTTGAGCACCCGTCATCGATCAACAGCAGCGCGTTCGCACAGGCGGTGCCAAACCTCTGATGCCGTAAGGCGTTGAGCACATAGAAGGCGAATCCTTTGTCGACTGGGTTCGGCTGTCAGTGCCAAACCTCTGATGCCGTAAGGCGTTGAGCACGCAACGCGCATCCAAGGAAACGCAAGCCGCTGCTAAAGTGCCAAACCTCTGATGCCGTAAGGCGTTGAGCACGGCGATCGCCCTGTACAAATCACCTGCACAAACCGGTGCCAAACCTCTGATGCCGTAAGGCGTTGAGCACTTATTGAATAGAAAAATATCGTAGTTTGTGTTTGCCAGTGCCAAACCTCTGATGCCGTAAGGCGTTGAGCACTGACCGGAGCAGTCAGGATGTTGATTTGGTTTGCCGTGCCAAACCTCTGATGCCGTAAGGCGTTGAGCACGTTCAGAGCCTGCTAGAGGAGCAACTCGCCTTCGGTGCCAAACCTCTGATGCCGTAAGGCGTTGAGCACACTATACACGCTTTCGACTACAAAATCCAACCGGGTCGTGCCAAACCTCTGATGCCGTAAGGCGTTGAGCACTTCCTGTCAGTCCTTCTGCGGTTGTTCCTGAGACCAAGTGCCAAACCTCTGATGCCGTAAGGCGTTGAGCACCTTGCAGGATCTGCATTAAGCTTTTCTGCGGGTCGTTTGTGCCAAACCTCTGATGCCGTAAGGCGTTGAGCACGTTGGACGTGCGGGGGGAAACTTCAGATCAAGCTCGTGCCAAACCTCTGATGCCGTAAGGCGTTGAGCACGAATCGTCGCGGCGAAAGGTTGGCAGCACTAGCGGTGCCAAACCTCTGATGCCGTAAGGCGTTGAGCACAAGAATGGGTAGTTAACTTAAACACAGCCCGCGCTGTGCCAAACCTCTGATGCCGTAAGGCGTTGAGCACATAACTCGCGTTTGCCGTCACGTTTTCTTTCTCGAGTGCCAAACCTCTGATGCCGTAAGGCGTTGAGCACATTCGCGCACCTATTCCGCTGCCTTGGCTGAAACCTAGTGCCAAACCTCTGATGCCGTAAGGCGTTGAGCACTGCTTCTAGATCAACCTGGTAAAGCACGTCATCATCAGGTGCCAAACCTCTGATGCCGTAAGGCGTTGAGCACTTGAAAAACTTAAAAAAAGAATTAATAGATTATCTAGTGCCAAACCTCTGATGCCGTAAGGCGTTGAGCACTTCCCCTATTGAACTGTATGTCTATCTAAAGTACGGGTGCCAAACCTCTGATGCCGTAAGGCGTTGAGCACCCCGAATTTACTGACGAACAGCTCTACGGAGCAAGCTCGCCCGTGCCAAACCTCTGATGCCGTAAGGCGTTGAGCACAAGAATGAACCGCCTAGGCTGGTAACCGTAGGGCGGTGCCAAACCTCTGATGCCGTAAGGCGTTGAGCACGTCGCCACAAACCGCGCTGTTGGCGCCGACACCCGAGTGCCAAACCTCTGATGCCGTAAGGCGTTGAGCACGATGGCGACGCGGCGCATGGCTCCGGGATTCTGTAGTGCCAAACCTCTGATGCCGTAAGGCGTTGAGCACAATCCATTCTTACTTCCTAAAGATAGGAAGTACTCGTGCCAAACCTCTGATGCCGTAAGGCGTTGAGCACGTACGGATTATGCGCTCTTGTCGAATTTCGTGACGATGTGCCAAACCTCTGATGCCGTAAGGCGTTGAGCACGCTCCATCTCAAACTAGGAATAGAAAAAGCGCGGGGTGCCAAACCTCTGATGCCGTAAGGCGTTGAGCACAAGTTTCCCCCCGCACGTCCAACCACTCTTTTAGACGGTGCCAAACCTCTGATGCCGTAAGGCGTTGAGCACGCAGCACGTTCAGCAAAAGGACGCTGACAAACAGGAGTGCCAAACCTCTGATGCCGTAAGGCGTTGAGCACAAACAGTCAAACTTTATATTAATGAAGGTATTTTACAAGTGCCAAACCTCTGATGCCGTAAGGCGTTGAGCACTACTGTTCGTGCGCTTTCGCTGTTGTGGGCGAAAACGTGCCAAACCTCTGATGCCGTAAGGCGTTGAGCACTCGTAAATTGAGACGATACTAGGGGCGATCGCCCCGTGCCAAACCTCTGATGCCGTAAGGCGTTGAGCACTCTTGAGCAACGGCTAAATAGGCGAATCACGACTAGAAGTGCCAAACCTCTGATGCCGTAAGGCGTTGAGCACAGTTTGACAATTTTTGGGTTTGGTACTGCAAAGCTTGTGCCAAACCTCTGATGCCGTAAGGCGTTGAGCACTGCCTGACCAAGTGGGGGAGTTCTTTTTAGAGGGCAGCGTGCCAAACCTCTGATGCCGTAAGGCGTTGAGCACGGCGAAAACGCAATCCACCCGGCTGAGTTCTTTGCCAGGTGTGCCAAACCTCTGATGCCGTAAGGCGTTGAGCACTATCTTGATCCTGCTGAAGATCGTCAAGTTGGTTTAGTGCCAAACCTCTGATGCCGTAAGGCGTTGAGCACGCGCAAGCGGCGCATTCGGCAGCCGCGCAAATCACGGGTGCCAAACCTCTGATGCCGTAAGGCGTTGAGCACCCAACCGGATGCACGGTTATCTGCCGGTTGCTCACATGTGCCAAACCTCTGATGCCGTAAGGCGTTGAGCACGAACTATTCAGCATTTAAATCATGCTGAAGAAGAGAAGTGCCAAACCTCTGATGCCGTAAGGCGTTGAGCACCACCGAGTCTTTTGCGCTGGAGGGTTTATTTGTGTCAGTGCCAAACCTCTGATGCCGTAAGGCGTTGAGCACTTCCTGGTCACATGGATATGCATTCCGCACTGATAGTTGTAGCGGGTGCCAAACCTCTGATGCCGTAAGGCGTTGAGCACGCGATCGCCACTCCTTTGCGTTGGGCGATCGCCTTGTGCCAAACCTCTGATGCCGTAAGGCGTTGAGCACTTCTAGTCGTGATTCGCCTATTTAGCCGTTGCTCAAGGTGCCAAACCTCTGATGCCGTAAGGCGTTGAGCACTACAAAAACTCGTCATCGATCGAATTAAAGACAGGGGTGCCAAACCTCTGATGCCGTAAGGCGTTGAGCACTTAATAAGGACTTATTTACCCTATCTAACTTAGTAGTGCCAAACCTCTGATGCCGTAAGGCGTTGAGCACCGGAAGTGCGACCCTATCTCGTGCGATCTCGGATCGGTGCCAAACCTCTGATGCCGTAAGGCGTTGAGCACCTTCTGGATCTGTTTCTGTTTCTGTATCTGTATCTGTGTGCCAAACCTCTGATGCCGTAAGGCGTTGAGCACCGGCGGTTCCGGCGATCGCAACACCAGCTTCTCCAGTGCCAAACCTCTGATGCCGTAAGGCGTTGAGCACCCGCGATCACCGTAATTGTCGACGCCCTTCAACGGTGCCAAACCTCTGATGCCGTAAGGCGTTGAGCACGTATTCACCGAAATCCCCGCAGAGATCACGGTGCTGTGCCAAACCTCTGATGCCGTAAGGCGTTGAGCACCCACTTCCTGTTCAGCTCCCTTCAATCCCCGAATCGTGCCAAACCTCTGATGCCGTAAGGCGTTGAGCACTGCGACTCCAGCGAACCGTCTTGGGGTGATACGGAGTGCCAAACCTCTGATGCCGTAAGGCGTGGAGCACTGTGAATACTACCGAAGAATGCACCTACAGGTTGGGTGCCAAACCTCTGATGCCGTAAGGCGTGGAGCACCGCTATCTGGAATCCTGGAGATTGCGATTACTGGGGTGCCAAACCTCTGATGCCGTAAGGCGTTGAGCACATTGGTACTGGGCTATCTAGGTGGAATCAATCTTTGTGCCAAACCTCTGATGCCGTAAGGCGTTGAGCACGTGAGAGTGTAGTGATTGAGGTACCCGATATGATGATGTGCCAAACCTCTGATGCCGTAAGGCGTTGAGTACGCTCTCACCACCACCACCACTCAACCCAAACTGGCGTGCCAAACCTCTGATGCCGTAAGGCGTTGAGCACAAGTCACCAGCAGCGACCATTCCACCGTCTGCGTCCGTGCCAAACCTCTGATGCCGTAAGGCGTTGAGCACTTGGGACGCTTGGTGCTTGCTGAGATTGAAGACGCTGCCAAGTGCCAAACCTCTGATGCCGTAAGGCGTTGAGCACGAGGACTGGTATGAGGACTATCAGGCGACCAAGGGCGAAGTGCCAAACCTCTGATGCCGTAAGGCGTTGAGCACGAGCATCAATGTATCGACGTACAAAGAGAGAGTCGGTGCCAAACCTCTGATGCCGTAAGGCGTTGAGCACCGGCTATCTGAACCCGACTACTTGCAAGCACGCAAGTGGGTGCCAAACCTCTGATGCCGTAAGGCGTTGAGCACTTGGCACCGACTGACTTGGGAAACGAACCGCTGAAGTGCCAAACCTCTGATGCCGTAAGGCGTTGAGCACACTGGATCCGTGTTACTCGATTCTCAGGTGCAGGTGCGTGCCAAACCTCTGATGCCGTAAGGCGTTGAGCACGTACAGCGTTCGAGGAAGTCAGCGCTCAGTTCCGACTCGTGCCAAACCTCTGATGCCGTAAGGCGTTGAGCACAATATATCCGACGACTACGCTGGGGGCTTCTACTGTGCCAAACCTCTGATGCCGTAAGGCGTTGAGCACGTGAAAGATTTGGGCATTCCATCCTGGGCGGGGACAGCGGGTGCCAAACCTCTGATGCCGTAAGGCGTTGAGCACGTATTGCCACGATTACTTTGCCCCAGAAAAGGTTACGTGCCAAACCTCTGATGCCGTAAGGCGTTGAGCACAGCCAGTAGGTTTGCCAATCCAAACGGGTCGATAGGTGCCAAACCTCTGATGCCGTAAGGCGTTGAGCACTTGGCGCAAACAACGATCCTTTTATTGATAGGTTGGGTGCCAAACCTCTGATGCCGTAAGGCGTTGAGCACTGGAGAGAACCTGCTCTTTGGCGCGTTCCTCCAGAGTGTGCCAAACCTCTGATGCCGTAAGGCGTTGAGCACTCAATTGAGTTTGAACTCATTTTGCTCCATCTAACCGGTGCCAAACCTCTGATGCCGTAAGGCGTTGAGCACTGCGCCCCAGGCATGATGCGGAATGGGCGAGAACTTGTGCCAAACCTCTGATGCCGTAAGGCGTTGAGCACTAGCACAAGGCTGCGTTTGCGAACTCCGTTAACTACGTGCCAAACCTCTGATGCCGTAAGGCGTTGAGCACTGATTAAAGATTCCATGAGCCTCATAGTTGTGGTGGTGCCAAACCTCTGATGCCGTAAGGCGTTGAGCACATCCGGGGGCGATTATCTTTACCGTTGCAGCCCTGTGCCAAACCTCTGATGCCGTAAGGCGTTGAGCACTGCCAATCGACCACTGTCACTGTGCCAGTAGTGAAGTGCCAAACCTCTGATGCCGTAAGGCGTTGAGCACTGCGAGTACCAAGCGTAACGGAGTGCGTCGGGAAAGTGGTGCCAAACCTCTGATGCCGTAAGGCGTTGAGCACATTGTCTCGATCGAAGAGACGGATGTGGTGGATGCGTGCCAAACCTCTGATGCCGTAAGGCATTGAGCACTCTATAGCACTACGTATTTGGGTTAGGACGTTATCATAGAGCCATCAGGAGAGTTTAGGAACACCTATGCCCGCCCCCTACAGCTACGACTTGCGTTGCAAAGCGATTGAAGCCGTGAAACAAGGTCACCGCAAAGTTGATGTCTGTCGAATGTTCAACATCAGTCGCAATACCTTAGACCTGTGGTTGAAACGGGAAAAAGAAACGGGAGATTGCCGAGCGATGACTGGGTTTCAGCGAGGAAATCGGCATAAGATTACCGACTGGTCGCGCTTTCGTGAGTTTGTCAAGCAGCATGGGGATCAGACCCAAGCGAGACTGGCAACCCTGTGGGGGGATAATGTGACACAGCAGGACATCAGTCGAGCCTTGCGAAAGATTGGGTTTAGTCGAAAAAAAAGACCTATGGCTATCGGGAACGAGACGACCTGAAGCGACAGGAGTTTCAAGAGCGCTTGAGGAGTAAGCTGCCGCATCAGGTTGTCTATGTCGATGAAGCAGGCATTGATCATCGAGACGTGTATCCCTACGGCTACTGCGAGGTTGGAGACCGCTTCTATGGGCTTAAATCAGGAAAACGCACCGAACGAGTCAGTTGGATTGCGGCCTTACGAGAGAACAGCCTCTTTGCGCCAATGACCTTTGCTGGCTCGTGCAACCGGGATTTAGTGGAGAGGGGGTTGGAGGAGTGCTTAGTCCCCCAACTGCGAGCGGGAGATGTGATTGTGATTGACAATGCCAGTTTCCATCATTCTCAAACCATTGAAGAGATCGTGGCTCAAGCAGGGTGTGAGATTTGGTATTTACCCCCTTATTCCCCAGACTTGAACGAGATTGAGCATTGGTGGTTTGTGCTGAAGAATTGGATGCGGCAACGCTGGGATGAGTTTGATAACTTTCGCGATTGTGTTGATGCTGCTTTTAGAGAATGCCCTAACGTGACTGCGTAGGGCTATAACAGGGTAATTTAAACAAACACCCCCTCGGGTGATTACATCCGAGGGGGGTTGTATTATCGCCCTGGCACCGAGCTATTTTTGCAGGCAGCTACCCACCAACTATCTTCGCCGCAGGTGCGTTTCACAACTCAGTTCGGGATGGATGAGCGTGGTTCCACACCGCCATAGGCACCAGGAAACTCATTGGGCTGTCTAGACTCTCTTCCACGCGAGAAATCTTCTTTCCAGAAGACCCCGCTAAAAGAGGGAACCCAGAAGGCTGCATAGAAAATCGTCTAGACACACACTTAAATTCAAGACACGAAACAGAGGTCAAGCCCTCGGTCTGTTAGTACTCCTCGACTTCATACATCACTGCACTTCCATCTAGAGCCTATTAACCCGTGTTCTGCGGGTGACCTTACTGGCTTTTGCCATGAGAGTACTCATCTTGAGGTGGGCTTCCCACTTAGATGCTTTCAGCGGTTATCCACTCCGCACTTGGCTACCCTGCGTCTACCGTTGGCACGATAACAGGTACACCAGCGGTGCGTTCTTCCCGGTCCTCTCGTACTAAGGAAGAATCCTCTCAATACTCTTGCGCCTGCACCGGATATGGACCGAACTGTCTCACGACGTTCTGAACCCAGCTCACGTACCGCTTTAATGGGCGAACAGCCCAACCCTTGGGACGTACTACCGCCCCAGGTTGCGATGAGCCGACATCGAGGTGCCAAACCTCCCCGTCGATGTGAACTCTTGGGGGAGATCAGCCTGTTATCCCTAGAGTAACTTTTATCCGTTGAGCGACGGCCCTTCCACTCAGCGCCGTCGGATCACTAAGGCCGTGTTTCCACCCTGCTCGAGTTGTAGCTCTCGCAGTCAAGCTCTCTTCTGCCTTTACACTCTACGGCTGATTTCCAACCAGCCTGAGAGAACCTTTGCGCGCCTCCGTTACCTTTTAGGAGGCGACCGCCCCAGTCAAACTGCCCACCTGATACGGTCCCAAAGCCGGATAACGGCATTCAGTTAGAATTCTAGCTCTGACAGAGTGGTATCTCACCGTTGACTCAGCAACCCCCACAAGGATTGCTTCACAGTCTCCCACCTATCCTGCGCAGTCAAAGCCCGAACCCAATACCAGGCTACAGTAAAGCTTCATAGGGTCTTTCTGTCCAGGTGCAGGTAGTCCGTATCTTCACAGACAATCCTATTTCGCCGAGCCTCTCTCCGAGACAGCTCCCAGATCGTTACGCCTTTCGTGCGGGTCGGAACTTACCCGACAAGGAATTTCGCTACCTTAGGACCGTTATAGTTACGGCCGCCGTTCACCGGGGCTTCGGTCGCCAGCTTCGCTTGCGCTGACCGACTTCCTTAACCTTCCGGCACTGGGCAGGCGTCAGCCCCCATACATCGTCTTGCGACTTAGCGGAGACCTGTGTTTTTGGTAAACAGTCGCCTGGGACTCTTCACTGCGACCACCTCTCGGTGGCACCCCTTCTTCCGAAGTTACGGGGCCATTTTGCCGAGTTCCTTAGAGAGAGTTATCTCGCGCCCCTGAGTATTCTCAACCATCCCACCTGTGTCGGTTTAGGGTACGGGCAATATGCAGTTAACGTGTTTAGAGCTTTTCTTGGAAGCGTGACATCACACACTTCGGAGACGTATCTCCTCGTACTCACGCCTCAACTCGGAACGTTTTCACCGCTCCTCATCGCCTCGGACGCTTGAACCAGTAACCAACCTCTGGCTGTGTTAGCCTTCTCCGTCCCCCGCCACAATCCACTATCGGTACGGGAATGTTAACCCGTTGTCCATCGACTACGCCATTTGGCCTCGCCTTAGGTCCCGACTAACCCTCCGCGGACGAGCCTTCCGGAGGAACCCTTGGGATTTCAGGGCATTGGATTCTCACCAATGTTTGCGCTACTCAAGCCGACATTCTCACTTCTGATTCGTCCACACCTGCTTTCGCTAATGCTTCTCACTACTACAGAACGCTCCCCTACCGATTTGTATACAAATCCCACAGCTTCGGTACACGGTTTAGCCCCGTTCATTTTCGGCGCAGGAGCGCTTGACCAGTGAGCTATTACGCACTCTTTTAAGGATGGCTGCTTCTAGGCAAACCTCCTGGTTGTCTATGCACTCCCACCTCCTTTATCACTCAACCGTGATTTGGGGACCTTAGCTGGTGGTCTGGGCTGTTTCCCTCTTGACGATGAAGCTTATCCCCCACCGTCTCACTGGCCGTGTGTGCATCTGGTATTCAGAGTTTGGCTCGATTTGGTACCGCTCTCGCAGCCCGCACCGAACCAGTGCTTTACCCCCAGACTATAATCACGACCGCTGCGCCTCAACACATTTCGGGGAGAACCAGCTAGCTCCGGGTTCGATTGGCATTTCACCCCTAACCACACCTCATCCGCCGATTTTTCAACATCGGTCGGTTCGGACCTCCACTTGGTGTTACCCAAGCTTCATCCTGGACATGGTTAGATCACCCGGGTTCGGGTCTATAAAGTGTGACTCTCGCCCTCTTCAGACTCGCTTTCGCTGTGACTTCGCCATTTTCGGCTTAATCTGCCACACCCTATAAGTCGCCGGCTCATTCTTCAACAGGCACACCGTCACCCGTTTAATCGGGCTTCGATTGCTTGTAGGCTCATGGTTTCATGTTCTATTTCACTCCCCTCCCGGGGTTCTTTTCACCGTTCCCTCGCGGTACTGGTTCACTATCGGTCACACAGGAGTATTTAGCCTTTCGAGGTGGTCCTCGATGATTCACCCGGAATTCCACGTGCTCCGGGCTACTCGGGATTCAGCTTGTATCC
>NZ_CP070366.1:0-2487500 GCF_016919485.1 Thermoleptolyngbya sp. PKUAC-SCTB121 | reverse complement strand
GCTTATACGTCCACCACAAGCTGCCGCTTACAGGACGGTCAACTGATTTGCAGCAACCTGTTTGAGCGGACGATCAATCCCGATGCTGTGCCAGAACCTCGCCCCCTCTCTCCCACAGATGTCATTACCTACGTCTTAGTCAAAGCAGAACCCGGAACCGATCTGGAAGCGCTTAAGCGCCGATTAGAACAAGCCTTGCCCAATACCAAGGCTTATACCAAAGAAGAGATGTCTAATTTGACACAGAGGTATTGGGTGCAGCGCACGGGGATCGGCTTTGTATTAGGCTTAGGTGCTACTGTGGGTGTCATTGTGGGAATGGTAATTGTAGGACAAATTTTATACTCATCGGTCGCCGACCATATTCGAGAATTTGGCACGTTGAAAGCAATGGGCGCATCCGACTGGGTAATTTATCGCATCATCATCGAGCAAGCGCTATGGATGGCAATTTTGGGCTATATTCCCAGCGTGGCGCTGTGTCTAGGGTTAGGAGCCTGGACTTTTGCAACGCAGGGCATCACGATTCTGATTACACCAATGACCGCCATTGGCATTTTGGGCATTACGGTTGGAATGTGCGTTACTTCAGCACTGTTTGCAATTCAGAAAGTGACCCATGTTGACCCGGCTATTGTGTTCAAGGCTTAGAGGTTTGCAGTTTGGGAAGCTAGATGTGACATTTAAGCCCAGTCAAAACTTTATAAAAACGCAAATATTTTCGTGTCTAGGGTTACGGAGTGTGAGTAGAAAGGCTTATTACACTAGATAAAGGTTAAGAGCCGTTCATAGCAGGGATGATGATTTGCAACTCGAGTTGAAGTTTAAATAGGTTTAGATCTGCCCAAAGAGAGACGGATTCCGAATTTGAGGGTTTTGCACGTGAAGCATTGATTAGAACAGGTTTGAGGTCTTCGTATACAGAAAATGGGGGTTCGGTCAACCGGGTGAAGGCAACTTTTGGGCATTCAAACTATCGTGAAGTTATTGCGAGAAGTGAGAGACAAGTCTTAAGGGATGCAACCTGTGAACTAGTTTTGGAGTCTAGTGGGATAGCTTCTTTAGGATTTTAAGTTGATTAGAACTGTGGGCTAGCTTTTGACAATTTATTTTGACATCTGGATCTTGCCTTGATTTTGAAAACACCCGAATACCTGGTGTCAGGGTTGGATTGAAGTCACTGAGTGCCTCACAGTTCTATGGTTCAGTCGGGCACCTCGAAAAATTCAGATCCTCTTGAGAATGGCTATGAGAAAACAAGGGTTTCAGGCTCCTGAAATTCTCAATAAGGCAATTAATCGAGGTGCCCAGTCCTTAATCGATCTGTTGTTGTGGATCACGCTGCCGTTTACATCCTAAGTTCATGACTGTATCGCATCTGAATTTAGCTTCATCCCTCGTAGTGCCTTTGCCGTCTCAGTATTTGGCAGAGCGAGAGCTGACACCTGCTGTGTCGGAGGCGATCGCCACTCGCGGCGTAGAAATGGTGTACGGAGAAGGAGCCGAGCAGTTTCAAGCACTCAGTAACATTAACCTAGAAATTCCTGCAGGCAGCATCCAGCTCTTGATGGGGCCGTCCGGCTCTGGCAAAACGACGCTGCTCTCGATCCTGGCAGGCATCCTGACTCCTTCAGGCGGCAGTGTTCGTCTGCTAGGTCAGGAAATTACTGCAATGTCGCGATCGCAGCTTTCGCAATTTCGCCTGCAAAACATCGGTTTCATCTTTCAGGGCTTTAACCTGTTTCCAGCGCTGACGGCCCTAGAGAATATCGAACTGGCACTGGAGATGAAGGGCATTCGCGGCAAGGCGGCCCGCCATGAGGCATTGTCGCTGCTGGAAGCCGTAGGTCTGGGCAGTCGCGCCAAAAACCTGCCCAAGAACCTCTCTGGCGGACAGAAACAGCGAGTGGCGATCGCCCGCGCCCTGGCCGGAAACCCGCCGCTGATTATGGCAGACGAACCCACGGCAGCCCTCGACTCTACTAGCGGACACGCCGTGATCGATCTGCTCAGCACTCTCGCCAAAGAGCGGGGACGCACCGTTCTCATCGTGACGCACGATCCTCGAATTATGGACGTTGCTGACCGAGTGCTGTATCTGGAAGACGGACGACTGAAATAGCCGCCAAGAAATAGCCGCCAAGTTGCCATTCCAGGTCGCTATTATCAAAAGAGCTTGCCATTGAACATCATCTGGGGGCTATGGCTGGATGTGGAGCGGCTACGGCCGGGCTGGAGGGCGATCGCCCTGACTCGACTCCTTCCCAAGACTCATCACGAATAGGGTATCCAGCTTTCGCAAAACTTTACTTTGCGCCTAGCGAAGTTCTTCTACAATCCCCGTAACGGCTTTGGCGCTTTGCCCTGGCCCAGAATCCAATCATCTTCTTCAGACTCTTCAGCAGAGCGTTATCTTGATACGGGATTGCCAGAGCATGTCCTGTAGTAACCCTGTAGTCGATCCCTATTACGCAGGAGAGCGGCATAGCCGTCATCACTTTGCCACACACCTTGCTTGATCGGGTACCAAAATCGGGCATCAAATCTGAATCAGAACCAAGCCCAATCATCTCCGCACTCAGACCTTCTCCCAATCAATACGCTCCCAATCAATACGCTCCCAATCAATACAGCCTATTCAGTTCAATACAGCCTATTCAGTTTTGGCTCTGTCCGGCAAAACTGCCCATAGCCGCAAAATCGTCCTATACTCCGGTTAAGAAATCTTTCCTAAGTTGTTCTGCTGCTAATTCTGTGTACACTCGATAAAACCTAATCTCAAGTTCATTGCCTTCCGACTGTAATGCCCGACAAGCCCCTTGCAGGCAATTTCTACAAGCTAATTTTCGTATAAGGCAATTTTCACAGTCCCAACTCCCAGTCTTATCTGGTTTCTGCCAAGCCGCAAACTAAGCCTCGCATGACCACTGTTCCCGTTCCACGACAGCCTTCACAATCGCCTGATTTGCCTGGCGGCACGCCCGCGCCAGACATCACGCCTGTGTTTGCGCTGAAGGAGCTCGTGTCTCGGCTGAACCGGGAACATAACAAAGTCCAAGATTTGCTGAGTTCTCTGGGGTTTGCGCTGCGAAGCTTTACCAATCTCAATCAATTTTTAGAGCTAACCCCGCTGATTGCCAGTCGAGTGACCGATGCCGACGGGGGCGCACTGATTCTATTTCGCCCCAACGGGCAATTACGCCTTGAGCGAATTCACTGCCAGGATGGACACAATTGCCAGACCATTCGCAAGGCCTTGGAAACGGCGACGCTACAGCTTACGGCTTCGTCCCCCACTGCGGGAACTGCGCTGGTTCCATCAGCCGATTTGACGGCGGCCCTCGACTATCAGGTTAATCGCCACTTGGGCGCAGACGTGCAGATGTTTGGCACGGCAATTTTGTCTAAAAACGAGGAGCGGGGGCGGCTCTATGTCTTCAGCTATGACCCGAACTATGAGTGGACAGAGACGCGGCAGAAGCTGGTGAGGCTGGTGGCGGATCAGACTGCGGTGGCGATCGCCACAGACGAACTCACTGTCGAACTCCGCAAAAAAGAGCGCCTAGATCGAGAGCTAGAAATTGGCGAAGAAATCCAGCGGCAGCTTTTGCCCCGCCAGTGCCCCCAAATCGAAGGACTGGAATTGGCAGCCCGCTGCAAAAACGCCAACCGCGTCGGCGGCGACTATTACGACTTCATCCCGGTGAACTATGACCAGGTACGCGCCAGAAAGGGCACGCTGAGCAACTGCAACCGCTGGAGCATTACAATCGGCGACGTGATGGGCAAGGGCGTTCCGGCTGGGCTGATTATGACCATGCTGCGGGGAATGTTGCGGGCAGAAGTGCTGAACGGACACCAGCCCTCGCGGATTTTGCAGCACTTGAACCACGTCATGTACGCGGATTTAGAAAACTCTAACCGCTTTGTGACGCTGTTTTATTCCGAATACAACACTGAAACCCAGGTCTTGTCCTACAGCAACGCTGCCCACAACCCGCCGCTGCTGTGGCAAGCCGCGACAGGCAAAATCACCCGGCTAGACACGCTGGGAATGCTGATTGGGCTGGATATGGATACGCAGTATTTCGACGCGCAGGTGCAACTGGCTCCGGGTGATACAATCATTTACTTCACTGACGGATTTACTGATGCGGCTAGCCCGAATGGCGATCGCTACGATGAAGAAAACCTGGTGAAAGATGTCGAGTATGCTTGCCAAACCTACGGCAACCCGCAAGAAATTTTGGAATACCTGTTTGGGCAGGTGCAGCAGTTTGTCGGGGCGGGGCGCGACGCAACTGACGACATGACGTTAATTGTGATGCGAGTGAAGCCAAATTAGCGAGTTTCTTTGCTCAAGCTTCTGTCCTGTAAGGCGTTAGCCACAACTCCTGGGCAAATGGTGACCACTTCTCAGCAAGTTCTGACAATTCCTCCGCTGGAAAATGGCGATCGCCTCTCTCGTGCCGAGTTTGAACGGCGATATAAAGCGATGCCGGAGTTGAGGAAGGCCGAACTGGTGGAAGGAGTGGTCTATATGGCATCCCCGCCGCGAATCAAAAGTCACGGCGAACCGCACGGCAATGTGGTTACCTGGCTAGGAACCTACAAAGCCTTTACCCCAGGGTTAATCCTTGGCATTGAGCCGACCGTGCGCCTTGACCCCGATAATGAACCCCAACCCGACGCGGTGCTGTTTATTCCCGGACAGCGCGCCAATATTAGCCGGGATGACTATATCGAAGGTGCGCCAGACCTCATTGTCGAAATTGCTGCCAGCAGCGCCGCCCTTGACCTGCATGACAAAAAGCGGGTCTATCGCCGCAATCAGGTTCAGGAATACCTCGTCTGGTGCACGCTGGAAGGTCAGCTAGACTGGTTTGCGCTGGAGGCAGAGGAATATAGAGCGATCGCCCCCGACGAGGCGGGTATCATTCAAAGCCGGGTGTTTCCGGGTCTGTGGCTGGCGGCTGATGCGCTGCTGGCGGGCGATCTGCCGAAAGTCTTGTCCACTCTTCAGGCGGGACTGGCGATCGCCGCCCACCAAGCCTTTGTGCAACGCTTCTCTGCGTTATCTACCTGATTTTCCTAGGCATGGCGACGCGGCGCAAGCCTCATGCTCCAAACCTGCATCCCCGCAAGTCGGCTGGATCAAACGCTTGCAAATTACGGTATATTCCGTAGTATTTTATGGCTGCCGCAAATCAGCGGTCGCTTCAGGATCATTTCACGAGGCTTCAATCCCCATGATGTGGATCGATTTGGCGCATCACGCCTTGACGTGGGTTTCTAGTGCCCCTAGTTTTGCTGACCCTGCAAGCTGGAGCCTGGCTCCCGACGGGCTGCTGTGGCACTGGCACCTTGATTACCCAACGCTGGCACAACAGTTTGATACGGACGTATTTGCTGGGGTGCGGCGGGCAGCAGACAACTTTGTAAAGACTGGCCAGGTTTGGGCACTCCTGATTGGCATCGTCATTGGGTATCTGCTGCGCGGTTTTACAACCTATGGCTAGATTCATCAGTAGGCATTAAGCGGTTTTGGGTAGCGCAAACTACTCAGAATCGTCTCTTTTAATGCAGCAACGTCAGGCAGGAGTCGTCAAAACTGGCAGCAATAGCTAAGCCCAATAGCAAGGGCAGGCCCACCGCAAGGGTAATGGCTAAACCAATCGCTGAACATTTATCTGAGCATTTACTCTTAGGACAAGATTTTGGTCAATCCTTCTCCGCAGCAAACCTGGAGCCAGCGATTTGAGTCGGCTTTGCATCCGGCGATCGCCCGCTTTAACGCCAGCATCGGCTTCGACATCGAGCTAATCGAATATGACCTAACGGGTTCGCAAGCCCACGCCAAAATGCTGGCCCACACAGGCATTATCTCTCCCGAAGAGGGCGAACAGTTGGTGGCCGGGCTAGAGCAAATTCGCCAGGAATATCGATCGGGACAGTTTAACCCCGGCATCGACGCGGAGGACGTGCATTTTGCTGTGGAGCGACGGCTGACAGAAATCGTCGGCGATGTGGGCAAAAAGCTGCACACAGCGCGATCGCGCAATGACCAGGTAGGCACCGACACGCGGCTTTATCTGCGCGACCAAATTGGGCAAATCCGCCAGCAGTTGCGCCAGTTTCAGTCGGTGCTATTTGCTCTGGCAGAGCAGCACGTCGAAACGCTGATTCCCGGCTACACGCACCTGCAACGGGCGCAGCCGCTCAGTTTGGCGCACCACCTGCTGGCCTATTTCGACATGGCGCAGCGCGACTGGGAGCGGCTGGGCGATGTGTATCGCCGGGTTGACCTGCTGCCGCTGGGGTCTGGGGCGCTGGCAGGCACAACCTTTCCGATCGATCGCCACTATTCCGCCGAGCTACTGGGCTTTGGCGGCGTATATTCCAACAGCTTAGACGGGGTGAGCGATCGCGACTTCGCAATCGAGTTCCTCTGCGCCGCCAGCCTGATCATGGTTCACCTGTCGCGCCTGTCGGAGGAGGTGATCCTCTGGGCATCGGAGGAATTTAGCTTCGTAACGCTGAAAGATAGCTGTTCCACAGGGTCCAGCATCATGCCCCAAAAGAAAAATCCCGACGTGCCAGAACTGGTGCGCGGCAAAACCGGGCGCGTGTTTGGGCACTTGCAAGCCCTGTTGGTGCTGATGAAAGGATTGCCGCTGGCCTACAACAAAGACTTGCAGGAAGACAAGGAAGCTCTGTTCGACGCGGTAAAGACGGTGCGCGGCTGCTTGGAGGCTATGACCATCCTGCTGCAAGAGGGCATGGAGTTTCGCACCGAGCGGCTAAACAGCGCCGTTGCCGAAGACTTTTCCAACGCGACCGACGTGGCGGACTACCTCGCCGCCAAGGGCGTGCCTTTCCGCGAGGCATACAATCTGGTGGGCAAAGTTGTGAAAACCTCTCTGGCGGCAGGCAAACTGCTAAAAGACCTGACGCTAGAAGAGTGGCAGTCGCTGCATCCCGCCTTTGAGAATGACATCTACGAGGCGATCGCCCCTGCCCGCGTTGTCTCCGCCCGCAACAGCTACGGCGGCACAGGGTTTGACCAGGTTCGTCAGGCACTTGATCGGGCCCGCGCTCACCTCAGCGAACCTTAGCAACGAACCTTAGAAGCCTATGCCACAGCCTCCTGAAAGGCTTGCAAGAAGACGTGGACTGCTGCCCTATATCCGCCGTCATCTGCGCGTGCTGGGGCTATTCTGGGAAACGGCGATCGCTGCCGAGCTGGAATATCGGATTAACTTTGTGCTGGCCACGCTCAGCAGCTTGGGCAGTTTGGCAGGTAGCCTGTTCGGACTGTTTCTCTTTTACCGCACAGGCTACAGCTTTCAGGGATGGAGTTGGGAAGAGGCACTGGTCGTGCTGGCCATGTTCACGCTGCTCCAGGGCTTTTCCGCCACCTTCCTCTCGCCCAACCTCAGTCAGATTGTGAAACAGGTGCAGTTGGGCACACTGGATTTTGTTTTGCTAAAGCCCATCAGCGCCCAGTTCTGGCTGTCTACACGCACCGTGTCGCCTTGGGGCATCCCTGATCTGATGTTTGGGTTAATAATGCTGGGCTATGCCGGATCGCGGCTGGGGCTGCCCGTGGGGGTGTACGGCATTGGGGCGATCGCCCTTGCCCTGGGGCTGGTCACCCTCTACAGCCTGTGGTTCATCCTGGGAGCCACTAGCATCTGGTTCGTCAAGGTGTATAACGTGACGGAAGTGCTGCGGGGTCTGCTGGAGGCGGGGCGCTTTCCTACGGCTGCCTACCCCGCCGCCTATCGATTCTTCTTTACCTTCATCGTGCCCGTGGCGTTTCTCACCACGATTCCGGCAGAGGCGCTGCTGGGTCGCACTGCCTGGGGCTGGATTGGCGCGTCTGCTGGGCTGGCGATCGCCCTATTCCTGTTTGCCCAACAGTTCTGGCGCTTCGCCCTGCGGTTCTACACCAGCGCCTCCAGCTAGCCTGCAACGACCGGTGCAGTCCATAAAACACCCTCTAAAAGCGGAGCGTATCTGCAAGGTTTGCCTAAGGTTAGTCAGGGATCTTGCGGATCTCGTATTTGCTATGTATGTATCTTCGTCTTCGATCTGCGCTATCCCGGTCGGTATCTCAAGCGTATGTAAGCAAGAGTATGCAACTGTAACTAAGTGTACGTAACGTATATGGAACTTATGGAACCAAGTGTATGTAACGTGTATGTAACCAACTAACCATATGCTGGAGGGTCTGTAGCTCAGCCGTCCTGTTATTACTTCACATCAGGGTTCGGTTTTTACGCATACGCCAGCCAGCCCACAATCCAAAATCCAAAATCCTCTAGCTCACTCGCTCAGCCATCACCGCATAAAACGGATCGCCCCCGCCCATACCCAGCATTTGCAGAAACGGGGGCACTGACGGCTGACGAGCAATCGTCTCAATCTTGCCAAAGCCAGGAATCTGCTCGAAGTAGCGCTTTACCAGTTTTACCCGCTGCGGTTCCGATGCTTCTACCCACGCCTGAATTGCCTTCTGGAAAAACATCCGGTTAGAAAAGCTGACGATAGCAAGGCCACCGGGTTTCAGGATGCGATAGATTTCGGCAAACACGGCCTCCGGTCGCTGTAAATACTGCACCGACACCGTATTTAGCACCGCATCAAAGGACTGATCGGGCAGCGGCAAAAGCTGATTCTGGTTCAGATTCTGCACAAAGTAGTGATCAAGCCGGGGATTTCGCGCCAACTCCTCCGCGTTCATGCCGTGACCCTCCACATGGGCGAAGGTCATCTCCTCTGGCAAATGAGACACCCAGCTACTCATCATGTCCAGGATGCGAGTATCCGGCTTCAGCCGTTCCCGGTACAGATCGGTCAACTGCTGAATAAACCTGTCGTCTACATGGGTCACGAAACGCGGATAGTCATAGAACAGCGCATCGTCTGTTTCGTCAAGCTTGCGCCGCTGGGCAGGTTCCAGAATCATCGGGGGTATTGATATTAGACACCTCACCCTCCAGTATATTGCGAAATATTAAGCAGACGACGTGCTGCTGGAGTTGACTTGCACGCTATGCCCAATCCTCGATCACTGTGTCACCGCTGCGTCTCCCACTTCACCCCTGCATCACCCCTGCGTCCACCCCTGCCTCACCCCCAACGGTGAACTACCCCGCAACCCCAATCAAGCTTTCATGCTTCACCAATACTCCTGGCTCCCGCTGGATGGGTAGCACATTCAGCAGATCCGTTTGGGAGCAGTATTTCAAATCTTCGTGGCAGTGCAGGCGCAGCAGGCGTTTGCCGTGGGTGGCGTGGTGCAGGAGTTCCAGCAGACGATCTTGCCACTGGCTGTAGAGACTCACTGCGCTGATCAGTTCGTCGTTGCCCGCGAGGTCTTCTAGCGGAACGCCGAGTTCGACCTGCAATCGATGGGCAATCGCCCCCGCACAGACCGTATCCTCTAGTGAAAATGACCCTTCCCAGCCAGAGCCGACCAGCCACACGGTTTCGGGGCGGCGAGCCAGCAGATAATCTACAACAGCCTGACGGTTGACCAGTGCAGCGGCGATCACCGTTTCGGCAGACTGGATCGAGGTCAGCGCACGAGTGCCATTCGTGGTGCTGATGAACAGTCGTCGTCCCGTCACCACCTCTGGCGTGCAGTCCAGCGGCGAGTTGCCAAAGTCAAACCCTTCTACCTTTGCGCCGCCCCGTTCTCCCGCCCGAATCCGCTTCTCAGGGGCCCAAGATTCGCTCACCCGCATCAGCTCGTTGAGGTCGCTAAACACCTGAACCGCTTCGGCTCCAGCGTTGAGTGCGGTGGCCATGGTGCTGGTCGCCCGGAGTACGTCGATGGCGATCGCACAGTCAGGCGTTTTGCCGGAAGGAATCAGTTCCGGTGTGTGGAAAACGAACAGATTCACAGGTTGACCTTGTTAAGAAATACTGCCGACTAACATCTTACGTTGTCTTGTGTCGGCTATCTCAGGCAAAACCATGCAAGAAAACTTGCAGATAGATTAACTAATCTCTGAGCATGGCGCGGAAACTACGCACCCTTCGCCATGCCAGCAACCTCCCAAAGAGTATTAAACCACTTTCAGAGAATTCTCGATTGCTCCGCTACAAGCCCCGATTCTGCGCGTCTAGAAACCGCAGTTGTTGATATAGCGTTTGAATCTGAGGCAAGCGGGCCCCCACCGCCTGAGCCGCCCGCAGCGGATTGCCATACATTGCTTCTACTTCCAGCGGGCGCTTTTCGTCGTAGTCGATCTTCATGCTGGTGCGATAGGGCTTCATTTTTGCCGTGTGATCCAGCATGGTCTGTACGAATTCTGGGGCGATCGCCCGTCCCTGCGCCGCTGCCCCTTTCATCACTTCCTCCATCAGCGCCTCGGCGAGCGATCGCGCATCAGGGTTGGCCATCATGTCCTGCGTCGTCGCATTCAGCACCACGGATAGCCCGTTAAAGGGAATGTTCCACATCAGCTTTTTCCAGCGGGCCAGCACCAAATCCTCAGCCAGTTCAATGGGAATGTCTGCCCGCTCAAAGTCTGCCGCGATCCGCCGCATTCGGTCGGTAATGCCCACTGCCTCCCCCGCCGCGCTGTATTCACCCATCGAAATTTTTTTATAGTCCAGGTGGCGAATGCGCCCCGGCCCAACTTTGTTGGAACACAGGAAACACAGCCCACCCAGAACGCGCTCTGGGCCGGCGATCGCCGCTGCCTCAGCCTCTACCCCCAGCCCGTTTTGCAGCACCAGCACCACGCCATCATCCTTCACCACAGGCGGCAGCAGGTCTGGCAGCAGGTGATTTTGGGTCGTCTTCAGCGCCACAATTACGACATCGCAGCGCGGCATATCGGGCGATCGCCGATAGGCATTCACCTGCGGCAGCGCAAAATCCCCATCCGGCGACTCAATCACCAGCCCTTGCCGCTGCACCAGGTCAAAGTCGCTCCGCAATAAGTAGTGAACCTCTAGCCCTGCTTTTTGCAAACACGCGCCATAGTAGCCGCCCAGCGCCCCCGTGCCCAAGACGGCGTAGGTCAATCCTGAAGCCGTATCCATGCTGCTGTCCTCTTTGCCCGCAAGTTTGCCCGCAAGTAAAGTCTACACAAATAGGACTTACGCACTTGCGATTAGGTTTTCTGGGTTTTGGACGATTTCTCGCGGGCTGCGCCCACGAGAAATCGTCCAACTGCATAACTCCTAACAAAGACAAACATAGGATTTCTGTCCTACGCGGGCAGCAGCGGCAGCAGGAGCGTCACGAAATAGTAAACCAGTGGCGCAGTGAACACATAGCTATCGGCGCGATCGAGGATACCACCATGCCCCGGAATGAGTTGCCCAGAATCCTTTACGCCCGCGTCGCGCTTCATCATCGATTCCGTCAGGTCACCCAGCAGGCTGGCAATGCCAATGATTAGTCCTAGCGCCATACCCGTCAGCGGAAAGCCCGGCCACCGCAGCAGCCAAGATCCGATCGTCCCGACCGCGACGCTGCCCAACACCCCCAGCACTGCCCCTTCTACCGTTTTCTTGGGACTAATAGCAGACAGGCGCGTTTTGCCAAACAGCTTGCCAAATACATAGGCCCCAATATCCGCAGCCCAGATACAGCCAAAGGCGATGAGCATCGTCGTCAGCCCTGGCGGTAGGGCTTGCCAATCGTCCCAGGAGAGGGGCAAAAAGCCATTTAGCGGTAGGTTGCTGACTTCTGCCTGGCCGAGCGATCGCAGCCTCACCCAATAGCTCGGCAGATAGCCGCCGTAGAATAGCCCCAAAATGGAGGCAGAAATGTCGGCGATCGTCGCCAGTTTGGGCTGAAACAGCAGGTAAAAGCAAATGCAGGTTCCAGCGACGGGCACCACCGCATCAGCCAGCGTGGGGGAGAGCGTAGCCGTTACCAGAATCAGCTGGCTGACGGCTAGCGTCGTCTTGGCAGCCGGAGCCATGCCCTTGGCGCGGCAAAGCTGGAAATACTCTAATTGCCCCAAATACACCATCAGCGCAACGCCCAGGGTGAAATACCACCCGCCCAAACACACCATTCCCAAGGCAAGAATGATGGCGATGATAGCGCTGAGAACTCGGGGCGATGCCATAGAAAATTAAGAGATGGAGCAATCAATCCGCAATAAAGAAACCGTAAAGAAGGACTTAAGCAGAGGTTAAAGACTACTTTGGCACACTTTTGCGTGCATCCTTCATAAACACACCCGTCTGCGGTCTTATCTATGGGTTTCGTTTACATATTGTAAGGGCGCTCTCAGCGGAGCGCGTGTTGCTAAAACGGTAGAAGGAAGAGGGAAGAACGAAGAACGAAAAGGGAAGAGGGAAGAACGAAGAGGGAAGAACGAAGAGGGAAGAGGGAAAACTTGGTAGAGTGTGGGTTGCTAGAACGGCAGAAGCAACTGGGGGGAGATTTGGTCATTCTCCTTTTTCGCCGCTGACGATAAACATGGGGTCAAGCGCTGCAAACACCTGATGAATGCCGCGATTTTCCAGGCGGTTGATCACCGACTGCACTACTTCCACATTGCGAACCTGGAGGCTGGCGAGACATTCTGAGATGGCATAGAGCGTTTCGAGGTTAGTGGCGATCGCCACGATGCGTCCCCCCGGCAGCAAATAGCTCCACGCCGCCTGCAAAATCGCCTTCACCGATCGCCCCCCCTCCACACACACGCAGTCCGGCGCATCCGCTAGCTCGCTCAGGCACTCTGGGGCGCTGCCCTCCACCACTTCCACTGTTTTTACGCCAAAGCGATCGCAGTTGCGGCGAATCAGGCTGGCCACTTCCGCGTCGCGCTCGATGGCATAAACCTTTCCCAAAGGACACCGCAGCCCCACTTCTACCGGAATCGTGCCCGTGCCCGCGCCAATATCCCACAACACTGCGTCCGGACGCAGCCGCAGTTGCGACAGCAGCAGCACCCGAATTTCGCGCTTGGTCAGGGGAATTCCGGGCAACTGCTCAAAGCGGTCGTCGGGAATGCCAGAGGTGACATAGGGCCAAAGTGGAGAAGCCATGCAGACTAGAGCCTCGCGCTGAATCGGGAACTATGGGTGAAACCTGGCCCACGGGCGATCGCCTTTGGCCTTATCTTAAACAGCCCTATCCTAAACAGCCCTATCTTAAACAGCCCTGCCCAAATCTGAAACTGCTCAGGACTTACGCACTGGCAATCAGCTTTCTGGGTTTTGGACGATTTTTCGCGGGCTGCGCCTGCGAGAAATCGTCCAACTGCGTAAGTTCTAGCTGCCACAATCCGCCACAACCCGCCATCAGACCGGTTCAAAAGGGCAATCCGCCAGAAGTTCTTGATCGAAACCCGTAAGTCTGACCTATAACAGGGGCCAGGGCGCGGAGAATCGTGGAGAAACAGAGGACAGGGAGCGAAAAAAATCCCTTCAACCCTTTGGGACTCCTCTCCCAAAACCCTCCGGACACCCCCAACCCGCCCCCGCAAAGTACTACACGCCCCCGCTCGAAAAATCTCAGGACTTACGCACTTGCGATATGTTTTCTGGGTTTTGGACGATTTCTCGCGGGCTGCGCCCCTGAGAAATCGTCTAACTGCGTAAGTCCTAGATCTGTCTTCAGAGTCATCAACCTATCGAAACATCTGTCAATAGGTATTTAATCTTCTTAACCAACAAAGTGCTATTCTCCTCATGTGTGTGGAGTGATTTTTCTGGAGTGCTAGGTTATGGTCGTTTCTCCTGTATGGTCGGGGTCGTCTCGCCTTGCGGATTGCGTTCCGGCAAGCGGACGGGCGGTTGATGAGCTTTGGAGTCCGCTGTCGCTACCGGCGGGCAAGCTGTTTGGCACAGACGGAATTCGTGGACGGGCGGGAGATTTGCTGACGGCTCCATTGGCGTTTCAGGTTGGCTACCGAGCAGGGCAAGTGCTGAAAACGTCCGAGGCGGGCCCGATGATTTTGGGACAAGATTCGCGCAACTCTAGCGATATGCTGTCGGCGGCGCTGTCGGCGGGGCTGGCTTCCGCAGGGCTGGAGGTGTGGAACCTGGGCCTGTGCCCGACTCCGGCGGTAGCCTACCTGGCCAACAAACTGGGCGCGGCGGGCGGCGTGATGATTTCCGCCAGCCACAACCCGCCAGAAGACAACGGCATCAAGTTTTTTAGCAGCCAGGGGGCAAAGCTGGCCCCAGAATTGCAAGCCCAAATCGAAGCAGCGCTGCGATCGCCCCTGGAAAGCGCCCCCGCTCTGACGAATACGGGCCTGTGCTGCGATCGCCCGGAACTGCTGCAAGACTACGTTGCGTCGCTGCATCAGCCCTTCCAGCCCCAAGTCAGCCTCGCAGGGCTAAAAATTGTGCTGGATCTGGCCTGGGGCGCAGCGGCAAACCTGGGTGAACGGGTCTTCCGCGAAATGGGCGCTGAGGTAATTTGCCTGCACGACGCACCCGATGGCGATCGCATCAATGTCAACTGCGGTTCCACCCATCTGGCTTCTCTCAAGGCTGCGGTTCTAGAGCATCAGGCCGACATGGGGTTTGCCTTTGATGGCGATGCCGACCGGATGATGGCCGTAGACAGCCAGGGGCGCGTCATTGATGGCGATTACGTCCTGTATCTCTGGGGTAACACGCTGCGTCAGGCAGGACAACTGCCCAACGACACGCTGATTTCCACCGTGATGGCAAATCTCGGCTTTGAGCGGGCCTGGGAAGCGCAGGGCGGAACCCTGGTGAGAACTGCCGTGGGCGACCAGTATGTTCACGCCGAAATGGTGAAGCGGGGCGCAAAGCTGGGCGGCGAACAGTCGGGCCACATCCTCTGCCCGCATTACGCGGTGTCCGGCGACGGGATGCTGACGGCGCTGCACCTGGCGGCCCTGGTCAAGCAGTCTGGGGTGTCTCTGGCCGACCTGCGCGATCAGAGCTTCCAGACCTATCCCCAACTGTTGCGGAACGTGCGCGTGGAAGACCGCGATCGCCGCCTGAACTGGCACACCTGCGAACCCCTGCAACGAGCGATCGCCCAGGCAGAATCCGACATGGGCGATCGCGGCCGCATCCTCGTCCGCGCATCGGGCACCGAACCTGTCATTCGCGTCATGGTAGAAGCCGCCCACGCTGATCTGGTAGACCACTGGACAACGCACCTCGTCTCCGTAGTCGAAACACACTTAGCGGGCTAATTTGGGATCAGGAGACAAGTTCCAGGAAACAAGAAGTTAGGGCACAAATGTCTTAGGGCGCAGATGTTTCAGGGCACAGATATGATTGTGGGGCGGCAGCGCTGCTCCACAACAAGGCCCTAAGAGGGTGTTTGAAAAGGTATCGCCTGTAATGTTAAGCACTCAGAGAGCCCCCCTTAGCCCCCCTTAACAAGGGGAGAAACCGCCTGAAAGTCCCCCTTTTTAAGGGGGATTTAGGGGGATCTTGCACGCTTTGCTACAAACAGTAGGACTTTTCAAACATCCTCTAAGCAACATAGGCTACAAACTCAAGGGCTTGAAACCCAGCCCTCGCCTGCTGCCCTCCCAAAACCTGGCACCTGATCCCTAGAAAGCGGTATGGTCGAAATGGGCAGACCACTCCTCATCCTGCCACGCCGCATCCGTTGAACCTCCAGTCTCTCATCATTCTTGTTGCACCCCCCATTCTTGGCGGGATCATTGGCTATTTCACCAATGACATCGCCATCAAAATGCTCTTTCGCCCCTACAAGCCGATTCACCTTGGCGGACGGCGACTGCCTTTTACGCCGGGGCTAATTCCAGCAAACCAAGAGCGACTAGCCCAGCGTATTTCTAACGCCATTCTCGGATCGCTGCTGACCCCAGAAGAACTGCAAAACATTGCCCGACGGCTCTTGCAGCCGGAGCGTGTGCAGGCGGCAATTCAGTGGCTCCTCTCGCTCACCCTGACCCAGATTCAGCAGGGCAACGAGCAGCGCACGGTCAAAATTGTCTCCAACATTCTGCACGATCTGGTAGGACAGTCGTTGCCCCGCACAATCAAGGTGCTGGCGCGGCGCGAAGATTTTCTAGAAGCCCAGCTCAATCAGCTATTTGACCAAGTATTGCTGGAGTTTCAGTTTTCTCAGTCGCAGGCCGAGCAGCTTTCCAAATGGATGCTGGATGCAGTGCTGCCCCCAGACGTGCTGCGTCAGGGCGCGATCGACTTCCTCACCGATCGCAACATTCAGGTCATCGACGAAAGCTTTCGGTCAAAAACCAGCGGCACCTACTGGGTCGTGGCAAACCTGTTTGGCGTGCGAAATGCACTGGTGCGGCTGCGAACCCACTGTCTAGACGAACCCGATGCCAGCAACGCCGTAATCAAGGAACTCATCCGCACGCTAAATATTCAGGATCGGCTGCGGGAAGTGCTGCAAAATCTGTCGCTGCAAAACCTGCCCGTGTCTACAGTGCGACAATTGCGCCGGACGCTGCGCGACAACTTTCGCCACTATTTGCAAACCCAGGGCGAAGAGTTGCTGATGGGGCTGAGCAATTCGGTCGATTGGGACAAGGTGGCAGGATTGCTGGTGAACCGACTGCGGGCCTCGGAAGCGGTGAATAGTTCGCTGGAGCCTGTCAGCAAGGAACTGGCTCTGGTCTTGGAACGCTATCTGGAGCGGGATCTAGAGGCGATCGTAAAACAGGCGATTCCCATCTTGAACCTGGAGCAGGTCATCATGGATCGCGTCAAAGCGACCTCGCCGCAAAACCTGGAAGCCGCCATCCAGGGCATCGTGAAAAGTGAACTCCAGGGCATCGTGAACCTGGGCGGCATTTTGGGTGTGGTTGTGGGGCTGATGCAGACGGTGTTTGTGCTGCTGACGCGCTAGCCAGGAACAAATCGGGAAGCTTTTCGGGAATCCATTTATCCAGTTCAGAACAGTCTTCAGGATAGTCCTGAGGACAGACATGCACCACCAAATTACATTCCTCAGGACTGTCTAGTGGACAAATTAATGGACAAATTAATGGACAAATTAATGGACAAATTAATGGACAAATTAATGGACAAAGTTTGACATAGCTTTGGCCCGCTTCACGCACGACTTCAGGATCAGGTTCTAGACCTTTGGAATTCTTGACTCACCTGAATTACGCTGAAATTACGCTGATTATTTCGCCTTTTGCTCCCGGCCCTGTCCCTCTGTCCTTTGCCATAGCAGACTTTCTTTAGGACTTTTCACAGGACGGAATCATACGCGATACTGAGAGGATAGTCTTCAGGACTGTCCAGAGGAACGCAGATGAACGGCGGCGAAATCGACCGAATCCCGGTCAATCAATTGATGCAGCGATATGGACTGGTCAAAAGCGCTGTCTATAAACGGCTGAACGATCTGGGCATTGACCCTCAAAAGGTCGGCAACAAGTCCTTTGTCAATGCAGAACAGTTGCGCCTACTCGACGACTTGCACCAGTTCATCAAATCTGGCGGCACGATGCCTGAATTTCTGGAAAGCCGGGGCATTCAGCCTGCACAAAACTCTTCTTCTGGAGATTCCTCAGGACTGTCCAATATACAGCCTGATGTGATTAATTTAGTGTCGGCGATCGCCGCCCAGTTTGCCAACCGCCTCCAACCTCCCCAAGACCCCCTCGCCTATTACCAAAAGCTGGAAGACGCAGCGCGAAACGGCTGGCTGATGCGAACCTCCGAGATCGCCGATCTACTGGATTTGTCAATTTCGGAAATGCAGTACTATGGCGATCGCTTTTCAGAAGCCGGATTTACGTTTACCAAGTCGGGATATCGAGCAGGTGGAGAAACCGCCTGGAAAGTCTCGAAAGAGCGGAGTTGAGTACGGCTAGCGAAATTGGACAGAAATTAGACAGCTATATGACTGCTAATATGCTGTGTGACAGCCAATATGAAAGTCATCAGGCCCCTTTGCGTCATACGTAGAAGCCTGTAAAATAGAAAAGCCAGCGGTTAAGCTGGCTAGATTTCACGTATTCGATACACTCGATTCTTTCGATTGTTCGTTCTTTCTTTTTCTTAGGTGATGTTAGTGTTCGCACTGGCATCACCTTAGTTTTTGGCACAGCTTTGGGCTGAGGTTTGACCAAGGTGATGGGCTATCAGTTGCTCTGGCATTTGTCCGCCAGCGGAAGCTCGACCCACCAGTGGGGGCTAGTCTTCCTGAACCCTTTAGCCTTTTCTGTCACAGAACTTACACGCTTGCGATAAGTTTCTGCGTTTTGGAGGATTTCTCGCGGGCTGCGCCTGCAAGAGATCGCCCAACTGCGTAAGTCCTGCTGTCAATTAAAACTATAACATGTCCTGAGGACAGTCCTGAGGACTTTTGAGGCTTTCCTAAAAACTTTCCTAAAGACTTTCCTCAGGATTTTCCTCATAGGCTCGCCACAGCTTTGTCCTCAGGAGAGTCCTGAGAACTGTCCTTAGGAATATACAGATAGTAAACGCCTGCTGAAAGATTTCCCACAGTTCAGTTCTCAAGATGGTTCTTAGGAAAGTCCCCAAGACAACAGGACTTCCCTGAAATCGTTTCGGAGCGCTTTTCTAAAAATTTTCCTGGGAAGCTCAATGGCAAGATTGTTTGCAGGACAGTCCTGAGAACATAGTGGTATTTCTAGACGTTATGCCGCAAACTTTTCTACGAAGCTTCCCAGCAAATCTTGGCAATGATTTGTCCTCAGAAAAGTCTTGAGGATAGTCCTCAGGACTGCTTTGCGATTATTCTGTGGAGACGCAGGCTAACTGCCTTGCTGACGAAGCCGCTCTAGCTCTGCCCGCATCGCAGAAATTTGCTCTGTCAGGTCTTTCAAGTCTGCCTGAATATCAGGCGGGGCCACGGGCACACCGCCAGTCGAGGCGGTTGGGCCGCTGGAGGAGCCAGCAGGGCCACTCCAGGAAGCCCCTGCTGGACGCTGCGCCATCAGGTTATCTAAAAAGGCACGGGCCTCTTGCTCCGTCACTTCGCCTTTGGCAGCCAGATCGTCGGCCAGCCCGCTGGGGTCAGTCCGCAGCCGCGCCAGGGTTTCTTCGCGCCGCTGGCTGTCTTGAATCGTTTCGGCCAGCGTGCTGGCGGCTCCCAAGGTGACGCGAAAGCCTTTTTGTATCCCTTGCAAAATTTCGTCGGGGTTCATGAGTTCAGTTCCGAGTTTTAGTCAATAATCCGGCATCGGCCCGGCTTCACTCACGTTACAACACCTGCCTGAAATCGCCAAATGAGTTGCCGACAGAACTCGCTGCGAGAAATCATTCCAAGCTTAAAAAGCTTGTCGCAAGCGCATCAGTCTTACCCAATTAGCCTTGCCCAAGTTGTGATGAATTGAATTGCACTCGATTCGGATTGCTTAAGATACTAAAGAGTGCCGCCAGAAGTGGCATTCAACCATAGTTCACGAATGCGATTTACGGGAGTAGGCTGTGCGGGTCAGCATTCTGCGAGAGCGTCTGCAAAATCGTCAAAACCACTGTTCGGGTAGGCTGCGATCTGGCCGACAGAAGGCTCGATATGGCGCTAGATGGATGTCGGCACTGCTGGGCTGTTTGAGTGTTGGACTGTTTCCTATGGAACTGTTGGCAGCGGAGCAAGAAACTGCTGAGCCGATGCAAGTGGTAGATTGGGCGGGCTGGAAAGACAGCAGTTGGCTGGAGGCGCTGGTGCAGCCGCAGCTTGTGCAAGATCCAACGGCGATCGCCGCCCTTCGTCAACACTTGCTGGCCCTGGAGGCGATGGGAATGCCCGCCAGCGCTCAGGGGATATGGGTGCAGTCGGGCAGCCAAATTTTGAGTGAACACAAAGGTCTGGAGCCGATTCCAGCGGCCTCGCTGACCAAAATTCCGACCACGCTGGCAGCGCTTAAAACCTGGGGTACGTCGCATACGTTCAATACCACTGTGGGCGTGACGGGGCCCATCAAAAATGGCGTGGTGCGCGGCGATCTGGTGATTCAGGGCGGCGGCGATCCGCTGTTTGTCTGGGAGGAGGCGATCGCCCTGGGAAATGCCTTAGAACAGCGGGGCATCCGGCGGGTAGAGGGCAATCTGGTGATCGCGGGCAACTTTGCCATGAACTTCAAAGGCGATCCCCAAACGGCCGGGGCACTCCTGCGACAGGGGATCAACGCTGACCTGTGGACAGGCGAAGCGCAGACCCAATACACCCAGCTTCCGCCCGGTACGCCCCAGCCCCGCGTGGCGATCGCGGGTGAAGTGGTTAGCCTAGCCCAGCCGCCTGTCTTTACGCCCGTGCTGCAACGCCGCTCCCTCAGCCTGGTGCAGGTATTGAAGGCAATGAATATTTTCAGCAACAACTTCATTGCCGACTCAGTGGCGCAACAGCTTGGCGGTGGCTCGGCGGTGGCTCGAACAGCAGCAGCGGCGGCAAACATACCCGCTGAAGAAGTCCGGCTGATCAACGGCTCCGGGCTGGGCGAAGAAAACCAGATTTCTCCCCGCGCTGTGGTGGCGATGCTGACGGCAACCCAGCGATCGCTCCAGGCGGAGGGACTCAGCGTGTCTGACCTGTTTCCCGTCGTCGGGCGCGAACGGGGAACCCTAGGCGATCGCCGCATTACGGCCGGCACGCCGGTCAAAACAGGTACGCTCGATCGGGTCAGTTCGCTGGCGGGGGCCCTACCGACGCGCGATCGCGGCGTAGTGTGGTTTGCCATTATCGACATTGGCACAGCCGACCTGGGCAGCGTCCGCGCCGAGCAAGACCGCCTCTTGCAAGCCCTCGTCAGCCAGTGGGGAGAAGCAACCCCCGTTCCCGCAGAAATTCAGCCGAGCGATCGCCTGCCCATCTATCAACAGCAGCTTGGCGACCCAGCACGAAACGTACCGCTATAGGCCGCCTATTGAGAGAAGAAGTTTCGTTTTTTGCTCTTCGTTCTTCCCTCTTTCTTCCCGCCTTCCCTCCACCTCAAAGCCCTTCAGGAATAATCTCCGTCACTACGCGCCCGCCACTAACGGTCACAGTCTGCCGCTCTAGCTTGCCGACAGCACGGGGGCCTCGCATGGTGACGGGTGGATCGGTCTGGCGATAGTCCACATCCCCCTCGGCAACGACCTCACGGCTGCGGATATTCCAGTCCAGTCGGTTGGCATTGAGTTGCGCCTGGTTGCGCTGCCCCACGGCGCGGACGTTCCCCGTGAGCGTTGCCGTTTGCGGGCCCAGGTTAAACCGTCCGGCATTTGCGGCTAAGGTCACTTGCTCCTGCCGCTGAATCACCGTCACAGGCTGGTCGGTACTCAGCACCTCCTGCGGCACATTCCACACTAGGGAATTGCTGCTAATTTGCAGCGGCGGGTTGCTGGTGACAATGCGGGCGCTGTTGGTCAGGGTCAGCACGTTGGTTTGCAGGTTCAGATTGCCCTGGTTGCCCTGGGCCACATCGCTCACCTGCTGGTTCAAGAACCGGGTCACTTGCAGCGGGCGATCGCTCACCACCTGTTCTCGCTGCATCAGCCACACGAGCCGCTCTGCCTTCAGTTGCAGGACGGGATCAGTCGTCGTCGCAGTGACCTGCCCGCTCAGTTCCATGCGGCGTTCTTTGTTGAAAATTTGCGCCTGGTCTGCGGCGATCTGAATCTGCGGGTGGGTTCCCGTCAGGTCTTTGCGAAGAATCAACAGACTGCGATTCGGAATCCACTCCAGTTCCTGCGCCTTCAGCACCGCCTTGCTTTCTAGGTCAATTGCCTCGATGTCGCCCCGCAGGAAAATCTTCTCGCCATTTTGCAGAATTTCACCCGACTGCGCCCTTACCTGATAGGCCGCTTTTCCATCTTGATAGAGTTCGCCTTCGGGCAGGGTCAATCTGGCGATTTGCTTATCTTCGCTATAGGTCGCCTGCTTAGCCGTAATGCGCCAGACCGTTTTGCCCTGTTCATCTGCCTGATCCAGCGTAATGTTGTTGAAGGTCAGGTTGGTATCAATTTGCTGAACCGCAGCGCTATCCCGCGCCAGCCGCTCCGAGGCACGGTTTCTAGGCTGGCAAGCCGTCAACCCGACCATCAACCCTGCGGTCAGCAAAGCCCAGATAGAGATAAAACGAGGCATCAAAGTCACCCAATCTTTACCCAACTCGAAGCATGAGGGGCGATCGCCCAGCCAGGAGTACCGCTTCAGGGTTCTGAATCTGTCCCAGCCTCTACCTTAGACGACGGACGGCCGCTGTTGCTCCTGCGGGTAGACAGATTTTGCGCGATCCGCTGGTTCAATCTCCACCATTCACCAGGGTTGCTGACAAACCCCTAGCTGCATTCAAACGTCTATTCTGACTCTTGCTATTCTGACTCTTGCTCATCCGACAGCCCAATACCCGACAGCGGACGATAGGTGTAGTTGTGTCGGGGCGTTTTCTGGATGTCTTCTTTAATAGAATCCAGGTCGATGTAGCGATCGGCTACGTTAATCAGGCTATCGCTGGTCATTGAGCGCAGGCTGACCACCTCCACCCGCACGCCCCGATAGCTCACCGCATCTACGGCATAGGCCAGGTCGCCATCCCCGCTCACCAGCACCGCCGTATCATAGGCCCCCACCAGCGCCATCATATCTACGGCAATTTCCACGTCCAAATTGGCTTTTTTGGAACCATCCGGCAGTTGCACCAGGTCTTTGGAAATCACGCGATAGCCATTGCGCCGCATCCACAGTAAAAAGCCCTGCTGCTTCTCGTTGGTGCGGTCTACGCCAGTGTAGAAGAACGACCGCAGCAGCCGTGAGCCAGATGTAAGGCGGCAGAGCAGCTTAGTATAGTCAATTTCAATGCCGAGTTGTAGCGCGGCATAAAACAGGTTAGACCCGTCGATAAAAATGGCCACACGGCCGCGATTTTCTAGCACCTGCTCTGGAGTAAACACTGCATCGCTCTCTGTATGGTGGCTTAGCATCACATTTAGCCTCTTAAAATTATCTGTGTATTTTTTCCAAGGGATGTATTTTCAAAGGTTCCGAAGGGTTTATTAAACGATTTATCCTTAGAAACAAAAAGAAAAGACAGTCTTTGAACGGTCAATTGAAACGGTCAGTTGAAAAGTAAACAAAAACAAAGCGCAACGTCAATCAAAATTGCATCGGACAAGATTTGAATTTGAATCAGTTTAAATCGGGCAGTTTGAATCGAGCAGTTTGAGTCGAGCAATTTGAATTGGGCAGATCGAACCGGACAGATCGAACCAGGCGAATTGAATCGAGTCAACGGTCTTCAGGAAGCTATTAGGAGGCTATCGGAAGCTCTAGACGCTGAAACACAGGCTGCGGCGCAGCGAGCGACTGTCCCGACGGCAGAGTGCCCCAGCGGGTGTGAGCCGAAAATGGGATCGAAGCCGCGATGAACGCCTCATCCAGTTGGTTAAAGTCCACCGCGTAGCCCAACTGCTGATAAATTCGACTACTCAAGTTGGGCACGATAGGCGACAGCAAATAGGCAGAGAGTCGAACCGTTTCAAGAACGGTGTAGATGACCCGCTCAGCGGCAGATTGATTGCCCTGCTTGAAAAGCGTCCAGGGTGCCTGCTCGTCTACGTACTTGTTGCTGGCACGCACGACAGACAGCACCGCATTACAGGCTTGGTCAAAGGCCAGGGTTTCGTAAGCTTGAGTGACGGCTTCCCCCAGGTCTTTTCCAATTGCTTTAAGGGATTCGTCGAGCAACGGGCGATCGCCCCCTCCTCCCGGAACCTTCCCCCCACAGTTCTTATGGGCAAGCTTCAAAACACGGTTCAGCAGGTTGCCCAAATCGTTTGCCAGGTCAGCATTCAGGATATTGACAAACCGAGTTTCGCTGAAATCGCCATCGCGACCAAACTCAATTTCTTTGAGGAAATAGTAGCGAATCGCATCGGAATTGTAGCGCTGAACCAAATCAAACGGATCGATGATATTACCGAGACTCTTGCTCATTTTTTGACCATCTTTGGTCAAGAAGCCGTGCCCGAATACTCGCTCTGGCAGGGGCAATCCTGCGGACATCAGCATGGCTGGCCAATAGACCGCATGAAACCGCAGGATATCTTTACCAATTAGATGTAGGCTGGCGGGCCACCATACCGCATTTGCCAGCGTCGGCTCCTGGTCTGGCTCGACCGAGGCCGTCACATAGTTCAGCAGCGCGTCAAACCAGACGTAGATGGTATGGTCGGGATCAACGGGCAGCGGAATGCCCCAGGCCAGGTTGACGCGAGAAATGGAGAAATCCTGTAATCCCTGGCTGACAAAGCTCAGCACCTCATTGCGGCGGCTTTCGGGCTGAATAAAGTCGGGCTGAGATTCGTAGAGCCTTTCCAGCGCGTCCTGATATTTTGACAGGCGGAAAAAATAGTTCTTTTCGTCGCGCCACTCGACCTGTTTATTGGGATGCAGCGGACAGTGCTTCTCCGGCAGCAGATCGCGCTCTTCTTTGAACTCTTCGCAGGAGACGCAGTACCAACCCTGCTGCTGCCCCAGATAAATATCGCCCGCATCCCACACCCGCTGAAAAAACTCTTTGACGATCGCTTCATGTCGGGGAGCAGTGGTGCGGATAAAGCGGTCGTACTGGATATTGAAGCGTTTCCAGAGCGCAGCGAACCCGGCAGCAATTTCGTCGCAATGAGCCTGGGGCGATCGCCCCAACGCCTCAGCCGTCCGCTGGATTTTCTGACCATGCTCATCCGTGCCCGTCACCATCAGCACCGAGTCACCCTTTAGACGATGGAACCGCGCCAGGACATCTGCGGCGATCGTAGTGTAAGCGCTCCCAATATGGGGCAGATCGTTTACGTAGTAGATCGGCGTAGTAACAACAAATTTGTTTTTTTCTTTAGAAAAAGAGGTCATGTATAGAATCCAAATTCCCAAAAACCGTAGCACTGAATCACAACGCTTGAACTGGCTAAATTTATCGCTCAGCCGTTTATCAGAATCACGGTTCGAGGAGATAGTGATTGTAATAATCTAAACCGTCCTCTAACAAGGCGGCGCAGAAAACCCGAATTATTGCGAAATCGATTATCGATGAAACACGGCCAAACACATTGCATCAAATTTTTACAAATATACAGTCTATCCATAGGCTAGCATTTTGGACTCATTTTTTGCGGTGTCTGAACCCAGGCAGCCAGCAGCGCTAGAGGGCGTTGGACGATCTTGTTGAAGAGATAGCTTTGATCCACAAAAGCACCCAGGAACGCTATTTTGAGAAAAAGTCGTCCTGAAGACCTTGAGCAACCGCTATGTCCAAAACCCTGCCTCCGTCTGCGCTCCGACGAGTTCATCATGTCGCATTAAATGTTCACAGCATGGAGGCATCCCGACACTTCTACGGCACGATTTTAGGACTCCGTGAACTGCAAGGCAGCGACATTCCGGCTACGCTGATCGACCTAGTGGCGGCAGGCAAAGTGGCGAACTTCGTCACACCAGACGGCACGGTAATCGACCTGTTTTATGAACCCGATTTATCGCCGCCCAACCCTGATCCTCAGCGACAGTTTACCCGCGCAAATCACCTGGCCTTTGACATTGCGCCAGAGTTGTTTGATGAAGCGGTCGCTGTGCTGCGCGACAACGGAGTGCCCATCGACCACGGCCCCGTCTCTCGCCCAACGGGTCGCGGAATTTATTGCTATGACCCAGACGGATTTATGGTCGAAATCCGCTGCGACCCGCAGTAGGAATCGGCAAGGTCAGGGCCAACAGCGGCACTACCCCCGCCCCATAATCGTGCGCTGGAATGGGGGGCGATCGCCCAAACGCTTGAGATAAGCGGCGATCGCCGGATAGTCGGCATAGTCTTGCTTCAGCATCAGCGTGGCATAGCCCAGAATGGACCCCACAGCAATGTCGGCGGCCGTAAGGCGATCGCCCACCAGCCACTCCCGCGTAGCAAGCTGGCTCTCCAACCCGCTGAGCAGGCGCGGCGTTTCGGCATCGCGCACCGTTTCTACAAACAGCCCCGTGCTAAGTGTGGAATTGGCAAACAGCACCCACTGCGCCACCCAGGCCCGCTGCTCTGCCGTCAGCCCGGTATCGTGCCGATCGGACAGATAGAGCAAAATCGCGCCCGACTCCCACAGTACAAAGCCATCCTCCACAATCGCCGGTACTTTGCCAAAGGGGTTGATGGCAAGATAGGTCGGCTGGCGATGTTCCCCGGCCTGCATATCCAGCTGCACAAACTCGTAGGGCAGCCCCAACTCTTCTAGATACCACTTGACAATCGAAGCGCGGCTGCGGGCCCCGCCATAGAGTTTCAAAGCCATAGAGTTCACCGATAAACGTAAGTTCAGCGCAATCCAGTTGGGTATAACGTGTCTCCAAGACCGATAACCACGGACTGAAGACTTCTGGCAACTGGCAACATTGTATAAAGGCTGGGCGGTGTAAATGCTGGGCAGTATTCAAAGACTAGGCATTCAAAGACTAGGCAGCAAAACCGGGCAGCGCTATATCACTCAAACAATTACTCAAACACGATCTCGTCTTCAACCCGCCAGGCCGGATCGACAATACAGAGAAACACCAGTGCCTCCGAGCCGATATTGCGAATAAACTGCCGCGCATTAGGCGGAATATAGACCGCATCGCCCGGTTCGACTCGCTGCACCTCGTCGCCAATGTGCATTTCCCCCACGCCGCTGAGGATGTAATACACCTCCGAAGTTCGCAGCGCGTGGGGCGTGGAGGTATCGCCGGGGGCAACGGTGGCGTGGGCCAGGCTGTAGCGCAGATCGACGGGCTGCTTGTCGGGATGCAGCAGTTCTCGCAGCAACGTGCGATCGCCCGCGATAAACGCCTCACAGCTCATCAGCTTCCGAACCAGCATCTCATCACCTCAACGCCTGTCTTGAACTTTAACCCTACTCCACTACGTAGGATAATGAAATGTGCAGTGCGCCAAACGCCTCTCCTCCTCAAGCCAACCGGCGCAATCCCCTACAACATCCGTCCATAACGATACACAGGAGAAACCCTTGACCAGTACGACCAGCTTAAAAACAACCCGTTCAGAAGAAATCTTTGCCGCTGCCCAAAAGCTCATGCCTGGCGGGGTAAATTCGCCAGTTCGCGCCTTTAAGTCCGTCGGCGGTCAACCCCTTGTGATCGATCGTGTTAAAGATGCCTACATGTGGGACGTAGACGGCAACCGCTACATCGACTACATCGGCACCTGGGGGCCAGCCATCTGCGGTCATGCCCATCCCGAAGTCATCAAAGCCATCCAGGAAGCCGCCGAAAAGGGCACTAGCTTTGGCGCGCCCTGCTACCTAGAAAACGTGCTAGCCGAAATGGTGATTGACGCGGTGCCCAGCATCGAAATGGTACGCTTTGTCAACTCTGGCACCGAAGCCTGCATGGCCGTGCTGCGGCTAATGCGAGCCTTCACCGGCCGCGAAAAGGTGATCAAGTTCGAGGGCTGCTATCACGGCCACGCCGATATGTTCCTGGTCAAAGCAGGTTCCGGTGTGGCCACGCTGGGTCTGCCTGACTCGCCCGGCGTGCCCAAGTCCACCACTGCAAATACACTCACCGCTCCGTTTAACGATCTGGAAGCCGTAAAAGCCCTGTTTGCCGAAAATCCGGGTGAAATCGCCGGAGTAATTTTGGAACCCGTCGTCGGCAATGCAGGCTTCATTCCCCCAGACGCAGGCTTTTTGGCGGGGCTGCGAGAAATCACCCGCGAACATGGCGCACTGCTGACGTTTGACGAAGTGATGACGGGCTTCCGCATTTCCTACGGCGGCGCACAGCAGAAGTTCGGCATTACGCCCGACCTGACCACCCTGGGCAAAGTCATTGGCGGCGGGCTGCCTGTGGGCGCATATGGCGGCCGGCGCGACATCATGCAAATGGTCGCCCCGGCCGGCCCGATGTATCAGGCAGGCACGCTGTCGGGCAACCCGCTAGCCATGACGGCAGGCATCAAGACGCTAGAACTGCTTCAGCGTCCGGGCACCTACGAATACCTAGAGCGCATCACCAAGAAACTATCCGACGGCCTGCTTCAGGCAGCAAAAGACACGGGACACGCGGCCTGCGGTGGCTCCATCAGCGCCATGTTTGGCTTCTTCTTTACCGCTGGCCCGGTGCATAACTACGAAGATGCCAAAAAGTCTGACCTGCAAAAGTTTGGTCGCTTCCACCGGGGAATGCTGGAGCAGGGCGTATACCTGGCTCCGTCCCAGTTCGAGGCTGGCTTTACGTCTCTGGCCCATTCCGACGAAGACATCGACCAGACGATTCAGGCTGCCCGCACGGTGATGAGTTCGCTCTAGCCTTCGGTCGCAGTTTACGCAGCAACACATTCCTCTCGCAGGGGCGATAACTTGGGGCGGGGTCGCTCGGAAAGTTCCGACCGAGCCTCGACTCGAAGCATCGCCCCTGATCATTTGCAGTGGCTACCATCTAAGCGACTGGTTAAGCGACTGGCCCAGTGGATAGGCCATGAAGCGGCCACCTGTTGCCCTCCGGAACTCCCCAAAACCCTGAGGCGCAGACTTTTCCGTAGATCCTCGACCCCATGCTTTACCCTCCGCAATCATTTCCGTAGTCCAACGCTACTGGCCTGCTGTCCAGCCACATAGATTGGAACGGATGTGATGAAGCATAACGTCGAGCTATGAAACACACATTCTGGGTCGCATCCAGTCTGCTGCTTTCTACCCTGCTTCCCTCTATGCCTTTAGCACCAAAAGCTGCAAATGCAGATTTATCTGACAAACAAGCAGCAGAAGAGAGATGTGTGAGTTTTTTGCCAGGAACAGGAAGTACAGGCGGCTTTCTAACTGGCCGCGATCTTGGTTCTCGTATAAACGTTCGTGCTGGTGCTGGAACCCACCATCTAGTAAGGCATCAGGGTCGTATTGGAGATGAAATTGATCAGCTATTGGATTGGGGAGTAGCTCCAGATGGTTCTTGCTGGTTCAAAGTACGCTTGACTCGTTCGGGGATTGTCGGCTGGGTCAGGAGTGATTTCGTTGAGCTGATTCCCGGCCCCCTCGACAATCTCTAAAGTGCCACTATCGGGCGCGGAACTCGACTTCATCCTGGCGGATGACGACATCGTGGTTGCCGAAAAAGTCGTGGCCCAGAAGGCCGATGGTGAGGTCTGGGCCGGCGATCGCCACTGACACGTTCCTCGCCACCAGGCCGCCTGCCTCCATCGAGTCGATGGTGCTGGTGGGAAACGTGACGTTTCGGGCATTGGCGGTATTAGCCGTGGCTGTACCTGTCGGGCGCAGGTTCAGGGCCGCCGCCATGCGCTGCGTGATTAGCGTACCGCTGGCTCCCGTATCCAGGATCATCTCAAACGTCGGCCCGCCGTTGAACGTCACGCGGATCACGGGCGTTCCCCCGGCGCGGCGCACAATCGGCGTGCGGAAGCTGGCGGAGGCCGGAGGCGAATCGGCGATCGCCGCGCTGGTTTGGGGTTCTGGAGATTGGCTGGCGCTGGGCGAGTTGGGGGGATCGCTCACCGGACTTTGAGCCAACGCAGGGGGAGCGTTGTTGCCACCTGTCGAGCGGGGCGACGGTGAGGCTCTCAAAATCACGCTGGCATCGGCTCCGGGTCCGCGGCTGGCCTGCTGCTGGGCGATCGCCAAATTGCGGCGATAGTCTCCCAGTTTGCTCTGGGCGCTGGCGTGGTTGGGGCTGGTGGTAGGAACCTGCTGCATCAGTTGGATCGCCTGCTGCCAGCGGCTCACGGCCAGTCGCCAATCGTCCTGAGACTGGGCCGCTTGGCTGATATTGGCCGCATTCGCTGCCTGCTCCAGCGCCTGGGGATAGGGGTCAATGGGGGGTTGGGCAGCAGGAGCGGGGGATGCAGCGGGCACAGGGGTAGGAGGGGCGATCGCCACGGGTTCTGGACTGGGCATAGGCTCCACCGAGTTGCCTGCGATGGAAGCACAGCCTGCACTCAATCCGGCTACGGCCAATCCCCAACCTATCAATCGAAGTCGTTGCCAAAAGGATTGGGAACAGTGCTGGGGCGGACGATAAAATTTCTGCATGGTTTTACGACCCATGTAATGCAAAATATCTCTGCAAGGCATCTCTGCAAGGCACTCCCGAAGCCCTTATCTCAATCATCCCCAAATTAGGCAGGCTGAGCTTCAGATTTCTTTTGAAGCGCCATCAAAATCGACGACTTTTCCAGCAGCCCCAGCACCGAACCATCTTCCGGTTTCACCACCGCCAGCGCGGGAACCTGCTCGCTCAGCAGGTCGATGACTTCCAGCAGCGGCGCAGTCGCGGGCACTGTCTGAACTCCTTCAGCAGCCTTCACCAACGACTGCACCGACACATCCCACCAGTCGTTGGTAGGCACTTGCTTCATATCATCCACCCAGATTTCGCCTGCCAGCTTACCCGCTTCATCTGTGACCAGATATTTTTTCCAACTCACCGGATTGCCGATGATGTGATTGTTTGCAAACTCGCGCAGAGAGCTTTGGGCCGGCACAATCGGGCTATTGGGAATGACTGCATCAGCAGCGGTCAAGCCGCTCATGAGTTCTTGCACGCTGGCTGCCTGCGCCGATCGCCCCGCATTTTGCAGCAAGAAAAAGCCCACCAGCAGCGTCCACACGCTGCCAATATTCGTCAGCCCCAGCGTCGCTGCCAGCCCCAGCCCAATCCCCAGCCAGCCAAACACCTGACCGACACGGCTGGCAAAGGCCAGACCCCGATAGGGTTTGCCCGTAATCTTCCAGACAATCGCCTTCAGCACGTTGCCCCCATCCAGCGGCAGCCCCGGAATCATGTTGAAAATGGCCAGAGCCAGGTTCACATAGGACAGCAGCGCCACCATCGCCGCCAGCGGCCCAGTAATACCGCTGAAGCTGCCGATGGCGTGCAGCACGCCAAACAGAAACAGGCTCACCAGGGGCCCGGCGATCGCCACTCGAAACGACTCACCCGGCGTTTTCGATTCTTCGCCCAGGCTAGCCAGCCCGCCAAAGATAAACAGCGTGATGGATTTTACCTCCGTGCCCTGGCGCAGCGCCACCCAGCTATGCCCCAATTCATGGGCCAGCACTGACGCAAACAGCAGGAGCGCCGTCACCAGCCCCAGCACCCAGGCCAGCGGCCCCAGTTGGGGAAACTGATAGCTCAGCCAGCTTCCGTCGTTCCACGTCACCAGCGCCAGCACCAAAAACCAGGACGGGTTGATGTAAAAAGGAATGCCAAAAAGACTGCCGACTCGCAGGTTATTTTCCATCGTGCATCACCGTATGTAATAAGGACCTAGTTGATGAGGGCTAATGAGTTGATGAGGGCTAATGAGGGCTTATGAATCTGCGGTTTTGCCTCTCTGTTTTGACGCTCTAGAGTTTTGACTCTCTAGAGATTTAACCTTGCCATCGGGCGATCGCTCACCCCGCAGCTTATGATGAAGGTTCAGTTTCTAGTTTAAGTTGCTGTTAAACTCACGCAGATCTCGCTCAGATCTGCCCAAGCTTTTGCTTAAACTTCTAATCTATCCCGGTTTACTGCGATCCTAGCGACAGATTGCCCGACCATTCACCCATCTCAGGCGGTAATATCCACCCCTCCCGATTCGGCTCTTGTGAAAACCATCCTGTTTGATTTCGATGGCACCATTGCAGATTCCTTCGATGCGGTGCTGCAAATTACCAATCGACTCGCCCGCGAATTTGGCTACGAACCTGCCAGCCCCAGCGAGATCAAGCGGCTGCAAAACCTGAGTTCGCGAGAAATCATTCGCCAGTCCAACATCCCCATGTTTCGGCTGCCGCTGCTGCTGCGCCGCCTAAAGTTGGAAATGAGCCAGGAAATTAACCATCTCCAGCCCATCGCCGGAATTCAGGCAGCGCTAGTGCTGCTCCAGCAGCAGGGACATCGCCTGGGCATTGTTACGTCCAACACAGCCGATAACGTCGTCGCCTTTTTGCGAAATCATCAAATGGAAGGACTGTTTGATTACATTCAGCCGGGTGTCGCGCTGTTTGGCAAAGGGCGCAGCATCCGCCGCATTGCTCGCCAACATCAGATTGATCCGGCTTCGCTGGTGTATGTGGGCGACGAGACGCGGGATATTGAGGCGGCCCAGGCGATCGCCATTCCAGTTATTGCCGTGGGCTGGGGCTTCAATTCCACTGCTGCGCTGGCCGCCTGCCACCCCGATGCCCTGGTGCAGGAGCCGGGGGAACTGGTAACGGCGATCGCCCAGCTTGACCGGCAAGAATCGCAAACGCCATAATCCGTGGATGCAGCGGTTTACCCAGCTATTTCAGGAAATTGACGCAACGACCTCGACCAACGCCAAGGTTGCTGCGCTACGGCGATATCTGCGCGAAGAAAATGCCGCAAATTCCGTCTGGGCGCTGTACCTGCTGCTGGGTAAAACGCGCAAGCGGCTGATCACCTCGCGGGTGCTGCGGGATATTTTCCTGCAAATTTCCGACATTCCCGAATGGCTGTTTGAAGACTGCTACGCGCAGGTCGGCGACTCGGCTGAGGTGATTGCGCTGCTGATGCAAAGCCACGCCACTCTGCAATTAGCGACACCAACGACACCCCTGGCCCAGACGGCTGAGAACCTGCCCCTGCACCTGTGGATGGAGGAGATCATTCCTCAAGCAAAGCAGGTCGAGTCGGAAGAAGACCTAAAAGACCTGGTAGTGTCGTGGTGGGCAGCCCTGACTCCGGCGGGCGTGTTTGTGCTGAACAAGGTGCTGACGGGCGCGTTTCGCATGGGCATGTCCGAGAAGCTGGTGATTCGGGCGATCGCCCAGGAGTTTAACATTCCCGAACCCGTGATGGCACATCGGCTGATGGGCGACTTTGAGCCGACAGTCGAGTTTTTTCAACACCTGACGCAGATTGAAGCCGCAGAAGCGCTCAGTTCGCCGACACGCCCCTATCCGTTTTTCCTGGCATCGCCGCTAGAAGAAGACCGATTCGCCACGGAAGACTTTTCGCGCTGGTGGGCCGAGTGGAAATGGGACGGCATCCGGGCGCAAATTATCCGCCGTGCAGGACAGGTCTTCATCTGGTCACGCGGCGAAGATTTAGTCACCGATCAGTTTCCTGAACTGGCATCCTATTTTCTAACGCTACCCGACGGACTGGTGTTCGACGGTGAAATCCTGTGCTGGGCGAATGGTCAGCCCCTTGGCTTCAACCATTTACAAAAGCGACTGGGACGAAAGCGCGTCACGCAAAAGATAATGCAGGAGAACCCGGTTCACTTCATCGCCTACGACCTGCTGGAATGCAACGGTGAAGACATTCGCGAAAAAGAACTGGGCGATCGCCGCACCCTATTAGAATCTGTCTTGCAAGCTGCCGATCCAACTTTTGTCACACTATCCAGCAGCCTATCGTTCAGTTCAATAGATGAATTGCGATCGCTCCGGGAACGCTCTCGCGAATGTGGTGCAGAGGGATTGGTGCTGAAGTCGGCGAACAGCCCCTACCTGGTTGGGCGAAAGCGCGGCTACTGGTGGAAATACAAAGTAGAACCTATGACGCTGGATGCGGTGCTGATCTACGCCCAAGCGGGCAGCGGCAAGCGGGCAAACCTGTTTACCGACTACACCTTTGCCCTGTGGCACGAGGGAACGCTGGTCTCCTTTGCGAAAGCCTATTCTGGGTTGGACAACGCCGAAATCGAAGCCCTCGACAAGTGGATTCGCAAGCACACGATCGAAAAGTTTGGACCCGTGCGATCGGTCGAACCTGTGCAGGTGTTCGAGATTGGCTTTGAAGGCATCCTCCGCTCCACTCGCCACAAATCGGGCATTGCTGTCCGCTTTCCCCGCATTCTGCGCTGGCGCACCGACAAGCCCGCCGCCGAAGCCGACACGCTAGAAGCCGCGTTTAAGCTGCTAGAGCGGTAGGGGAATCAGTGCAGAAACCCAGATTCAGTTCATAAGCCCCTTACATTTCCTCCGAATTTTCACTTGGACAACTCGCAGAAGATTTGCCATGCTGAGAGGTTAGAAGGCGCAGTCCATTAGACTTTGGCGTTCGGGGCGCAGGCAGCACATTTTGCTGAGCAGGTACATTAGACACGATACTTCAACGAAGACAGTCCTACAATAAGCCTTTGGGCAAAATTTCAACAAAATTGGGGTGCTGCGAGACTCGAGTAAACAATCCGACCCATCAACGCTTACAACGCTTATTTGGAATGGCTCTTTTACAACCTCCGGAGCGAACTGCGGCCAGCACCTTTTTGAGAGAATCCTCCCAAGTTACCGACCAGATCGGTAATGCCTTTGTGCTGAATTTGTATACGCGGGTTCGTGAAATTGAGGCGCTAGCCCGCGCGATGTCCACGATGGCAGAAACGCTACCGACCGTAGAATCCCTGATGCAGCAGGTGATCCCGCCGCTGTTGAATTTTCAAAATGACGGGGCGATCGCCGGTGGTGGGGTCTGGTTCGAGCCGTATGCCTTCGCGGGCGATCGCGAGCGCCAGAGCTTCTTTTGGGGACGTGATGCCGATGGGCGGCTCCAGTTTTTCGATGACTATAACCAGTGCGAGGTGGGCTATCACCAGGAAGCATGGTACTTCGCAGGGAAGTATGCCAAGCCTGGGCAGTGCGTCTGGAGCAAAGCCTACATGGACCCCCACTCTGGCGAACTGATGATTACCTGCACTGCCCCGGCCTATCGCCAGGGCGCTTTTTTAGGCGTGGTGACGGTTGATCTCAAGCTAGAAGGGCTGCAAGAGACCGTCAATCTGTGGCAGAAAAAGACAGGCGGCTACATTATCGTGCTGGACTATGGCAATCAGTTTATTGCCTTCCCCAAGCCAGATTGGGTGAAAAAAACGCAGACTCACGCCAGCGGAAAAGCCGTCGAAACGTTTATCACCTTGCAGGAAATGGTCGAGAAAAAACCGCTCTTCTTGCCACTCCTCAAGGCAGCGCAACTGGCAGATGAACAGACTTTTCAACCACTTCAAAGTCTGCCCACTTTGCCAAATGCGACGATGCCCATGCTGAGCGCTGAAAGTAAAGAAATCAGCCCCGAAGATGAGCAGCGGTTGGCAACGATTTTGACGATATCAAATAGCAGCGATCGCACGGATTATCTCCAGCAAAAGTTTGAGCTAGAGCAAGATGAACTGCTGCAAGAAATGGCGATCGCCTCGCTGTTTCAAGTTCCCAAAGTCTACTGGAAGGTGTTTATCGTCAAGCCCCGCTCAGAGATCGCCATCGCCACCCATAGCCTGATTCAGACTGATAAGATGGCCACGCTGGGTCAAATGGTGGCAGGTGTCGCCCATGAGGTAAACAATCCCCTCAATTTCGTCGTGGGGAACCTCAGCCATGCCAGCGCCCAAACCGAAGACTTGCTCAGCATTCTGCGGCTTTATCAGAAACACTATCCAGAGCCAGCAGCAGAGATTCAGCAGGCGATCGCCAGCGTCGATTTAGACTTTATTGCAGAAGACCTGCCGAAGCTGATTCGATCCATGAAAATGGGGGGCGATCGCGCTTTAGAAATCACCCAGCAGCTTCGCAACTTTTCTCGCATGGATGAGTCTGTTCGGCGGGCTACAAATCTGGTTCAAGAACTAGAAAATACTCTGGTTATTCTCGGTCATCGATTCAAGCCAAAGCGCGATCGCCCGCCGATTCAATTAATCAAAGAATATCAGGCAATTCCTGAAATCGAGTGCTATCCAGGACTGCTCAATCAGGTGTTTATGAATCTGCTGGTGAACGCGATTGATGCGCTTGAAGAGGGCATCCATTCTAAACAAGTCACCTATTCTAAACAAGTCATCTATTCTAAACACAGCAGTCCAGCACATGATTTTTGTCCCACCATTTGGATGCAGGTGAGTTTAGCCAACGACACCGACGTGCAGATTGATATTTCTGACAATGGCCCTGGCATCTCGCCCGAACGACAGGCCCGCCTGTTTGAGCCGTTTTTTACCACCAAGCCCACGGGCAAGGGTACTGGGCTGGGGCTGGCCATTTGCCGTCAAATCGTCGAGCAGCGCCACAGGGGCACTCTGACCTGTCAATCGACCCCATTTCAAAAAACAACGTTTACCGTGAGGCTGCCGCTTGCTATGATGCCCAAATCCTCCCCAGAGTCCTCGTCGATCTAGCCCATGCTGATGGCTCGGCATTGACGGATAGAGCGTATCTGCCATATCTATCAAGTGTATCTACCCACTGTGCGTTTCCTGACCGAATGCGATCGCCCCTGATTGGAATCACCACCTACAGCCGCAGCGAAGCAGGCGAGTTTACCCTGCCTGCCACCTACGTCGATGCCGTGCAGCTTGCGGGCGGGTTTCCCGTGCTGCTGCCGCCCGTCCAAGCCGACCCGACCGCGCTATTAGACACTCTGGATGGGCTAATTTTTTCTGGCGGCGGCGATATCGACCCCAGCGCCTATGGCGGCGAACCGCACCACACGATTTACCTGGTAGACGAGGAGCGCGACGAGTTCGAGCTGGCTTTGGCAAAGGCAGCTTTGACCGCGAACGTACCGACGCTGGGTATCTGCCGGGGAATGCAGGTCATCAGTGTCGCCAGTGGAGCCACGCTGATTACCCATGTGCCGGATGTCTATGGCGAGTCGGTCACCCACCGGCTCGATCATCCCCGTCGCCCGGTGCAGCATCCCGCCCAGGTGCAACCCGGCAGCCGCCTGGCCCAGATGCTGGGCACTACGCATCTTACGGTCGTCTCTTGGCATCACCAGGCGATTAAAACCTTGCCGGATTGCTGGCAGACTGTCGCCCACGCTGCCGACGGACTGATTGAAGCGCTAGAGCACAAGCACCATCCGTGGCTGTTCACCGTCCAGTGGCATCCAGAACTGTCGCCCGCCGACCCCAACCACCAGCGATTGTTTCAGTCACTCGTAGAAGCCGCCAGAGCCAAACCATGACCCCGGCTGCAACGCTCAGTATTCTCCTTTTAACCCCTAACCCCTAAATCCTAAACATGCGTCTATCAAATAAAGTTGCCCTGATTACTGGAGCCGGAAGCGGCATCGGGCGCGAGTCTGCGATTCTCTTTGCCAAAGAGGGCGCACAGGTGGCGGTGTGTGATGTAAACCTGGCCACGGCGACGGAAACGGTTAGCCTAATTGAGGCAGCGGGTGGAGAGGCGATCGCCATTCAGGCAGATGTCTCCAAAGCGGCAGACGCAAAGGCGATGATTGAGGCAGCTGAGGCAGCCTACGGCAAGCTAAATGTACTGTTTAACAATGCAGGCATCTTTCACGCGGCAGACGGCTCAGTGCTAGAAACCGAAGAAGACATCTGGGATCTGACCATTGATATCAATCTCAAAGGCGTGTTTCTCGGCTGCAAGTACGGCATTCCAGCGCTGCTGCGGGCTGGCGGCGGCTCAATTATCAACACTGCATCGTTTGTGGCGCTGATGGGCGCAGCAACCGCGCAAATCGCCTACACAGCCAGCAAGGGAGGCGTGTTGTCGATGACGCGAGAAATCTCCGTCGAATTCGCCCGGCAAAACATCCGCGCCAACGCCCTCTGCCCCGGCCCGGTAGAAACGCCGCTGCTGCAAGAGCTACTGGCAGATCCAGCCCGTCGCCAGCGCCGCCTGGTGCATATTCCCCCAGGACGCTTTGCCAAGGCAGTTGAAATGGCGCAGGCGGCCCTCTTCTTGGCCAGCGATGAATCGTCCTTCGTCAACGGCGCGACCTTCACGGTAGATGGCGGCATCACAGCAGCCTACGTGACCCCCGAATAGGTATAGATAGGGACAAAGGTACAGAGACAGGCGGCAAAACACATTGCCTTGCGCCCCTGGGCTTAATCTAGGACACGCTTTGGAACTTTAGTTTGGACTAACTGGCATCACAATAATGCTCAACAGGATGCCATAAAGAATCTGCTCAACCGTTCATAACAGTTGAACTTAAGGAATTGGATACAATCCTGCTCGCAGTTAAGCTGCTGTTGCAACCGGACTGTTCAGGGATTGTTCGGATGTCTTGCGTTTCGAGGCTCGTTTTTTGACCATCGGATAGCAGGGACGAGGAGTTGGCTTGTGCCCCTTGCCTCGTCCTGGCGATTTACCACGAGGTTTAGGCGCAGGAGCAGGGGTGCCAATCGCTGCCAAAATGCCTGCAAACGCTTGTGCGACCCGACCCGGAGTCAACGTTTCTTGCGGTGCCTGCCAGGGCAAGGGGTGGTCAGTACAGTCCTTTCGCGCTAACCACAACTGCCAACTGAGCAACGGCATCAGGCTGCTCCACTGTTCGGTTGCCGATACAGAACTGAACTGGGGATGTGTCCAATATAGCCTCTGCTTGGCAAAGCGATACCAGTGTTCAATGGCAAAGCGACAGAGGTAGTGCAACCACAGGGTTTCTAACGGAGGCATCTGCTCACCCAGCCAAACTAACCACAAAGGAGCCAAGCGTCGCGTGCTGCTCTGTGTCTCCAGCACCTCCACGCGCAACACTTCCATTGCCCGTTTGGGGGATTTGCGGAAATGGTATGCACTCCAACGACTGACCCGCACTCGTCCCCAGTTGGGATCATCGACTTCAACGGTTTCGACCGGGACACTCCAAGTGTCAGGGTCATTGAGTTTCATCTTATGTCCATGCTTGGCAGGTGCGCCTCGCCCTCGATACGCTGGGGGCGCGCCATAGACACATCGATTGGATGTAACCCGCAGCAGCAAGTCTGCCTCAATCCCTGCCGTTTGGTTGACAAAACTGGCATTGCCGTACCCTCGGTCGTAGATCGCCAACGGACGCACCGCTAACTGCCGAGTCACTTGTTTGAGTTGGAATGCCGCTTTACTGGCGGGTGTTTCAAAGCTGGTGATGCGCTCATGCCGCAATGGTAATGCCCAACTGCCCCTGTCTTCAGCAATCCAGGCTAAGGTACTGTAGTTTTGTCCGGCTATCGGGGCATGTCCTGTTCTGCCTGATAAGGTGCGGTCTTTCAAACGCCTGGCAGCAGGACGGTTCCACCGACTCGCATCACCTGCCAACAACGGTTGCTGCTGAGTCGGTATCTGCTGCACCAACAGCTTCAGCACCTTTGATCGGGGTAGGCGGCTATCGCGCAACGCTTCATAGGGGCTCGACCACTGGCGACGAAAGACAGGACTCTGCGATAGCCTCACAAACGACACGATGCACGCACTCACTAACACGGCATCCATCAGATCAAACAGGGCATCTCTGGCGTTTCCCAAGCTGGCATACAACGTTTGGCGAAATTGCTGAAGTTCGTTGAAAATCATGGGGTCAATGTTGGTTGTACTTCATTGACCTTACGGCAGTCGGTGCTTCTCATTGACTGCCTTCCTCTTCACCATTAGTCCAAACTAAAGTTTGGAAAAACCAAATGCAAAAATTTCTGGAAAGCGCTACTAAACACCACTCTCCAGAAATATTTCATAGCTCATTCAAAAAAAAGGCTGTTAATGCGGGGAAGCCCAGTGCTGAGGCTTTGAGCCACACTTTACAGCTTGACCTCGATATCCACGCCTGCTGGCAAATCTAGCTTCATCAGCGCGTCAATTGTCTTGGAGGAAGGCTGATAAATATCGATAATCCGGCGGTGAGTGCGTGTCTCGAAGTGTTCGCGGGAGTCTTTGTCAACGTGGGGCGATCGCAGGACACAATAAATCCGCCGCTTGGTGGGCATTGGAATAGGGCCAATCGCTGTAGCGTTCGTGCGATTTGCCGTTTCCACAATTTTTTCGCAGGAGGTATCCAAAAGACGACGGTCAAACGCCTTTAGGCGAATCCGAATTTTTTGCTGCTGAAGAGTTGCCATCTAAAACTATCCAAATTTCAAGGTTCAGAGTTACGTAACCGAAGGCTAGGAATCAAAAATTGACCCTCTAAAAGCACTACTCCGGCCTCACATCCAGAAAAAGCCGGAGTAGCGCTCAAAAGGAACTACTTGATGATCTTCGAGACCACGCCTGCACCGATGGTGCGGCCGCCTTCACGGATCGCAAAGCGCATTCCCTGCTCAATGGCGATCGCATTGATCAGTTCAACGTTCACCTTAATGCGGTCACCCGGCATCACCATCTCTGCATTGCTGCCATCATCAGCCGTAAATGCCTTGATGGTACCCGTCACGTCGGTGGTTCGTACATAGAACTGAGGCTTGTAGCCCGCAAAGAAGGGCGTTTTGCGGCCGCCTTCCTTCTCAGTCAGCACGTACACCTCACCCTCAAACTCAGTATGAGGCGTAATCGTACCCGGCTTGGCGATCACCATCCCACGCTCGATGTCTTCTTTTTTGAGACCTCGGAGCAACAAACCTGCGTTATCGCCGGCCAAACCCTCGTCCAAGCTCTTCTTGAACATCTCGATGCCCGTCACCGTGGTCTTCCGAGTGTCACGCAGGCCCACCAGCTCAACCTCCTCGTTGACCTTGATCTTGCCACGCTCAATCCGGCCAGTTGCCACAGTGCCACGGCCCGTGATGGTGAACACATCTTCCACCGCCATCAAGAAAGGTTTATCAATATCACGCTCAGGAGTCGGGATGTATTCGTCCACAGCATCCATGAGTTCGTAGATCTTGTCCACCCACTCGTTTTGACCCCGCTGAGTCTTCGGATCTTTGATCATGGCTTCCAGCGCCATCAGACCAGAACCCCGGATGATGGGCAGGTCGTCACCAGGAAACTCGTACTCGCTGAGCAGTTCACGCAGTTCCAGTTCGACCAGTTCCAGCAGTTCCTCGTCATCCAGTTGGTCAACCTTATTCAGGAACACCACAATGCTGGGAACACCCACCTGGCGAGCCAGCAGAATGTGTTCCTTGGTCTGGGGCATCGCACCATCAGTAGCAGCCACCACCAGGATAGCGCCGTCCATCTGCGCCGCACCCGTGATCATGTTCTTCACGTAGTCAGCGTGTCCAGGGCAGTCCACGTGAGCATAGTGACGGTTCTCAGTCTCATACTCCACATGAGCCGTATTGATCGTGATGCCCCGAGCCTTCTCCTCAGGGGCAGCATCAATCTCATCATACTTACGAGCCTGAGCTTGCCCAAGAGCAGCCAGCGTCATCGTGATCGCGGCAGTCAGAGTCGTTTTGCCGTGATCCACATGACCAATCGTACCAATGTTGACGTGAGGCTTGGTTCTTTCAAATTTTGCGCGTGCCATGAATTTACTTGTCCCTTTCTCCTGAGTTAAGCGTTCCCTTTGCTCTTGGCAATGATGGTTTCAGCCACATTGCGAGGCACCTCCTCATAGTGGCTAAACTCCATCGTGAATATGCCACGACCCTGGGTTTTCGACCGGATATCGGTCGCATAACCGAACATTTCCGCTAGCGGCACCTTAGAGGTAACCTTAGCAGTACCCTGTTCGGTGTCCTGGCCCTCAATCTGGCCTCGACGAGAGTTGAGGTCGCCAATGACGCTCCCAATGAAATCTTCGGGAACCTCAACCTCAACCTTCATCATAGGTTCCAACAGGACAGGCGCTGCCTTCAGCACAGCATTCTTGACCGCCATTGATCCAGCAATCTTGAATGCCATTTCTGAAGAGTCCACCTCGTGGTATGACCCATCCACCAGCGTGACCTTTAGGTCAATCACCGGATAACCTGCCAGAATCCCAGATTCGCAGGCTTCTTTCATGCCCTGCTCAGCGGGCCCAATGTATTCCTTAGGAACCGCACCGCCGACGATCTTGGACACAAACTCAAAGCCAGTACCCGGTTCACCCGGCTCCACTTCAATCACAACGTGGCCGTACTGACCCTTACCACCACTCTGGCGAACAAATTTGCCCTCTTCCCGAACTGCCTTGCGGATCGTCTCGCGGTAGGCAACCTGAGGCGCGCCAACGTTGGCTTCCACCTTGTATTCTCGCTTCATCCGATCCACCAGAATGTCGAGGTGAAGCTCACCCATGCCCGCAATCACAGTCTGGTTCGTTTCGGCATCAACGTGAACTCTGAAGGTGGGGTCTTCTTCTGCCAAAGCTTGCAGAGCCTTGGACAGCTTCTCCATGTCCTGCTTGGTTTTGGGTTCCACCGCGACAGAGATCACAGGCTCAGGAATAAACAGAGATTCCAGAATAATTGGATTTGCCTCGTCGCAGATTGTGTCACCTGTAAAGGTATCTTTCAGACCTAGAGCCGCACCCAAGTCGCCAGCCCGAAGTTCTTCCACTTCTTGGCGATCATCTGCCTTCAGAACGATTAGACGAGAAATCCGCTCCTTCTTGCCCTTAGTTGCGTTGTAGACGTAGCTGCCCTTAGTCAGCACGCCGGAGTAAACCCGGATGAAGGTCAGGCGGCCGTAGGGATCAGCCATAATCTTGAACGCTAGAGCAGCCAGAGGCTCTTCGTCATCGGCATTACGAGACGCAACGCTGCCGTCAGGCAAAGTGCCCTGAATAGGAGGAACTTCCAGGGGAGAAGGCAGATAGTCCACCACTGCATCCAGCAGCAGTTGAACACCCTTGTTCTTGAAAGCAGAACCACAGAACATAGGGACAATCTGACCCGAAATCGTGCCCTTGCGGAGGGCAGCCCGGATTTCGTCTTCGGTCAGTTCTTCGCCTTCGAGGTATTTTTCGGTCAGCGCGTCATCGGTTTCGGCGGCGGCTTCAACCAATTTGACCCGATATTCCTCAGCCAGTTCGCGAATTTCTTCGGGAATTTCCGTTTCCTGGATGTCTGTACCTAGATCGTTGGTGTAGATATAAGCACGCATCCGAACCAGATCGACAATCCCTTTCAGATTGTCTTCACTGCCGATGGGAAGCTGCGCCGGAACGGCATTTGCCCGGAGGCGATCGCGCACCTGGTTATAAACCTTGAAGAAATCCGCACCCGTGCGATCCATCTTGTTAACAAAGACGATCCGGGGAACTTTGTAGCGATCGGCCTGCCGCCAAACGGTCTCGGTCTGCGGCTGTACACCTCCCACCGAACACAGAACCGTAATCACACCATCCAGCACACGCATTGAGCGTTCCACCTCAATGGTGAAGTCTACGTGACCGGGAGTGTCGATGATGTTAATGCGATGCTCTGGCTCTCCAGCAAGCGGCTGGGTGGGATCTTTCGGGTCGCGGCGCGTCCAAGCAGTGCTGATAGCCGCTGCCGTGATGGTAATCCCGCGTTCTCGCTCCTGAGCCATCCAGTCGGTGACAGCGGTTCCTTCATGAACCTCGCCCATTTTGTGGACGACACCGGAGTAGAACAGGATACGCTCGGTGGTGGTAGTTTTGCCCGCATCAATGTGGGCTGCAATACCAATGTTTCTAACTCTTTCTAGCGGGATACTTCGTGCCACGGCTACCTCCTTAAGTGCTTGCCGCCAAATGTTCGCATAACTGCGTCTGTGATGCATCTGTTAAGATTCTATACTTTATCTTTCACACCCGGTTCACACCCCTTGAAAATCACAAGGTGCGATTTCACCTCAGAAGATAAAGTCCCTACCTACAGTGGAAAACCAGAGGAGTTCCAACAGATTGCTCAGTAGCGATAATGGGCAAATGCTTTGTTCGCTTCAGCCATTTTGTGCGTTTCTTCGCGCTTACGAATTGAACTGCCCGTCTCATTTGCAGCATCCATCAACTCGTTTGCCAACTTCCCAGCCATTGTTCGACCAGAACGAGAGCGAGAAAACTGAATCAGCCAGCGCAGGGCCAGAGCCGTACCGCGATCCGATCGCACTTCCATCGGAACCTGATAGGTCGCACCGCCCACCCGACGAGCCTTCACCTCAACCAGAGGAGTTGCATTTTTCACTGCCCGTTCGAAGGTTTCGAGCGGATCAGACCCAGTTCGCTCTTGAATCAAATCAAAAGCGTCATAGACAATGCCGTATGCCAGGGATCGCTTGCCTGAGCGCATGATTCGCCGAACGATCATGCTAACCAGGCGGCTATTGTACTTGGGGTCTGGGGGAACCGGACGCTTTTGAATGACGGTACGGCGAGACATAACTTTAGTAGCCCTTGTGTTTTGTAGACCTTTAAGAAGAGTGGACAGTAAAGATAGAACCGACTGAGAGAAACCTGGCAAAACCCGAAGAGAATCCTGATGAAAGCGCCAGGCAAACAGGCACTTGGGCAACCTACAACTTGAGCCTGTAAGCCCGTCAGGATACAAAGTGCTGGGAACCGGACTCGAAACTCCGAAAACCTAACACGCTCTAACGCAGCCGATGTAAAGAAGAATAGAGCTAAATCGTCAGACGCTATTCTAAATCAACAGATTCAAGCAGACTTAAGCTTCGAGAAGCCGCCGAGAGAAGACTTGGCGCATCGCCCAATTCAAAACTTAGATCCAACCTAAGCAGCACTACTTACTAAGCAGCACTACTTAGCAGCCGCGGGCTTAGGACGCTTCGCGCCGTATTTCGAGCGGCCCTGCTTCCGATCCTTCACACCTGCTGTGTCCAGGGTGCCGCGAATGATGTGATAGCGGACACCCGGAAGATCCTTAACCCGACCTCCTCGAATCATCACCACCGAGTGCTCTTGCAGGTTGTGGCCAATCCCAGGGATATAGGCAGTCACCTCAAAGCCAGAGGTCAGGCGAACCCGCGCCACTTTGCGGAGGGCGGAATTGGGCTTCTTAGGAGTTGTTGTGTAGACGCGAGTGCAAACCCCTCGGCGCTGGGGACAGCTCTTGAGCGCCGGGGACTTCGTTTTTGAACTTGCTTTCTGACGTTCGCTCCGAATGAGTTGTTGGATAGTAGGCATGGACTCTGGCGTATTTTGCCGATAGACGGGTCAAGTTTTCACAGTCTTCAATCTTACCGAGTTTTCCGAGGTTCTGTCAAATTTGGCTGAGAGAGCCAAGAGATTAGCTCATACGGACTACACATCTGCCACAACAAAGGAGTGTCCGCACTCACAGGTGGCGATCGCCCTTGGGTTCTGAAAGCGAAACGCTCCACCCATCAAGTCTTCTGAGTAGTCCAGCAAAACCCCTTCCACATAGGGAAGGCTCTGGGCATCGACGACAATTCGGATTTGCTCAGACTCGTAAATGCGATCGCCCGGCGAGGAGACTTCCGCCAAACCGATGGTATACATTGTTCCCATGCAGCCACCCGGCTGAACTCCTAGCCGAAACAGCGCCGTGGGAGCAGACTGAGTTCTTTGAAACCGCTCAATTTCTCTGGCGGCGGCTGGACTGAGTTGCACCATCGACTTGCTGCACCGTCAAGGCTTAGACAAAACAAAACCTAAGTTACCGGGCGCACTGATGCCATATAGGCAACACTGCGTTGTCTATACTAGCGCGAATTTGAGCAGATGGTTTCAAAACAAAAACCTGGGGCGATCGCACTGACCACTCCAGGCTTTTGACAACTCCAACTTGCTTCAACGTTTTGAGCAGGTTGGCAATGATTATTGGGTATCGTTGGATGCTATTAACTACTTAGCACAGCAACTATTGGGTACGGGCGTAGTCGTCCTGATAGCGAACAATGTCGTCTTCACCCAGGTATTCACCGTTTTGCACCTCGATCAGCACCAGCGGGATCACGCCAGGATTTTCCAATCGGTGGGCTGTGCAGGGCGGAACATAGGTGGACTGATTGCTAAATAACAGGGTTTCTTGTTCAGCACAGGTGACGCGGGCAGTGCCAGACACCACAATCCAATGCTCGCTGCGGTGATGGTGCATCTGAAGGCTGAGGCGATGTCCTGGTTTCACCTCAATGCGCTTAATCTTGTAGCCCCGACCTTCTTCCAGCACAGTAAACGATCCCCAGGGGCGCAGTTCTGTTGCTGCAACGCCCTTCGTCAGCGCGGACGCAGGTGAAGAGGGAAGGGTAGAAGGCGCTACTTCTTTTGCTTGAGTCACAGTCTTTTACTCCTTAAAAACGACATCGCTCGAAACTAAAGTTGCGTTCAAAGCTGCGTTGACAGAAATGGCGTGATAAAGGCTAGCCGCCTGAAGACTCTTCAGAACTTTGGATGTGCATCAGGACAATAGGCACGCCAGACCCGATCACCTAAAGAAATACTTGCAGAAGATATAAAAGTCCCGAAGCCTGGAAGCCCGAACCCCAAGCCAAGAGCGATCGCCCACCTGTGCAAAACCATACCAACATTCTCCAGGGGTTACCAGTGTCTATTCCACCAACCAGGCAGGATTTATCAACCCCTTGAACGACAGCGGTAAAACTTCGTCTAATCTTTAAACTAAGCGCATGTCACCGCAAAATGAATCCCAAGAAATGCTGATCTGTGCAGGGCTGTGCAGGCAAAACTGTGCAGGCAAACCATTAGACGGCGAGGCATTCTGGCTCTTTTCAACTTGCTCTTCTCAACTTATTGCGGGTTTTGCAGGAATATACCGATGGCATTGTGAACCCGACCTGCCGTGTTGGCCGGGCGGTTAATTAACTGCCCGCCGAGATAGAGAGAGCTAGAACTCCCACCATCCAGGTTGAGCGCGGCCACAGAGCCAAGCCTCTGCATCACCTGCGCCATCTCACTCAGAGACGGGCCAGGGCCACCCACTCGCGGATGGACTGCTGTCAAGATTAGAGTGCCCTCTGCCCGTCTGCCAATTGCACTCCGGATCGCAAGTTCCTGAATAAATGCGTCCGAAAACCCTTCTCCTCTAGCATCCAGAACAACTTGACCATTTTGAACCAGCAGCGGCCCAGCCCCCAGAATGTTGGGAAAGCGGTCAAATTCGGCGGGTAGCGTAGCCGACTCGTAGCGGACGCTGCTGCCAGGGACAAAGGCATTCACTAGGAGATCGTTGCCCCGCAATACCAGCAAATAGCCATCCGTCGGGATTGGAAACGTCGGTCTGGGCAGATCGGCAGGCGGTGAGGGATCACCCGTCTGGGGGGCGCTGGCAACCTGGCTGGCCACCACTTGACGAGCCACCACCTGATCGTTGCGGACGGTCACCACCGTCTCTCCATCGGTGATGGGCGTGTAGGTGCTGCCCCACTCGCGGGTATAGCGGCAGATACCCGCTCCCACTAGGCCGCTGTTGAGCGAGAGGATGGGAAAGCGATCGCCCACGGCTCCGGCCACAACCGGACTCACGGACTCTCGCAGCACCAGGCGGCTCATCAACCAGTCCCCCGCCCCAGACCAGCCCACCGCGCCCCGTCCCAAAATCGGGCCAGACACCCAGCGATTTTCGGTGCGAATCGCGCCCAATGGAAGCTGATTGTTTCGGTTAAAAAACCCTGCATTGATCGCCGCTGCCACCTGCCAGCGCTGGGCTGTGCGAATCAGGGGTGCAGTGCCCACGGCCGTCTCCGGATCAGTCCAGATGGGGCGCAGGGATATCCCCGGCTGGCGGAGATCTAGTTCTAGCAGGTAAACCGGAAACCGAGCCGCGCCCACCGCAACGTATTGCTGTCGCCAAGTGATGCCCGGTGCCCAGTGGATCGTGCGCTCCAGCATCGAGTCCGAACGCACGTCAATCACCAGCCGCGCCGGGTTGGGCAGCATAGAAATGCGGGGACGCAACCGCGCCGAGAGGTTGGCTCGAATCTGCGTGCGATCGCCCGCCGTGGAAATCGTCAGCCCCGTGATGACATTGCCCGGTTCGCGGTTGAGCGTTTCAGCAAGCTGCTGGGCCATCGCGGGATCGATCGCCCCGTCCAGCGTCACGGTAAAACTCGTCGCCTCCTCGGCCACACGCCAGGGAATCGGCCGGTTCAAATCTACCACCAGGCGATCGCCCCAGGCCTGCTTGCCTTGTCGCACATTACTAATCTGCCCTCGCGGGGTAACGATTTGCAACGATGGCCCGTTGACGGAGACATTCCAGCCGAGCGATCGCGCCAGATCGGTCACATTCACATAGCGATGCTGCGGGGTCAGCCAGCTTCCTAACACAAGCGGCTGTTGCAACGGCTCTGTAAACCACTGTACGGGCTGCTGCTGAGGCGCAGCATTGCTCAACAAATGAACACCAAGCGTCTGAGCCAGGTCTACATCCGCCACACCGACCCGCCGCTGCCAGACCGTCCACGCCCCCGGCAGAGTTTGACCGTTGATCACCAGTTGCCTGCCCTGGGTGACCAGTTCCCCCACGGGTGCTGCCTGCGCCAGGTTGGGAGTCCAGGCGGCCCCAATTGCCGCAGACTGCATCCTGGCTGGCTGCTTGGACTGGGCTGCGGTGTCGCTGGCCAGGGTGCCATAGATCCCGCCTGCCAACAGCGGCAACGCCAGCCAGCCCAACAACCTAGTCTGCCACAGGCGCGGCTGGCGTATCCCGTGCCGACGCAACGCAGCAGACCGACGAGAAGCAGGCAGTTTACGAGGCTGCTGACGCAGAAAGTCGAATTTCACCACGGCACCGTAACCCTATTGCTGGAAAGATTGCTGAAACGCTTGCTGAAACGCTTGCTGGGGCGATCGCTAAGCCCATTGCAAACGCAAGATCCCTGACGCGCCATCTGGGATCAGAGTTTCTGTCTGGTGGGCTGTTGCGATTTGGGGGCGATCGCTTGTGGACTCCAATCTACTCGTGGACTCCAATCTAGAGGATGACTGCGGGCAACGGCAGCCCCTCTCAATGTTTCGCAAATTTCGCAAATAGTTCGCAAATCTCGAAAATCCTATCTCGAACGTGCTGCAAATTTCGTTTCCCGACGTTCATTCCCAGATCGCTCACAAAGCCTCGATCACAAAGCCAGAACCGCTGCCTGAAGCCCGATCCTTGCCAAGATGCATAACTCCGTCTGGCGCAGCCGATAAATCTTTGTAGGCACAGGAAAGTCGCTTGCCGAGGATCACGCTATGAACACCCCTTGGAAACGCCTCCTTCAAAAAACCGCTGGCTGGCTGGTAGTCGAAGTGATGATGAACCTGACCGGGCTGGACACGCTGGCAGACTTTGGCGAGTTTCTGTTTGACCTGCGCCCGGTGGCGCTCCAGTCCCAACCCTCCGACCTGATCACCACTCTGCATCAGCCCTCTGTCCCGGCTTGGATGGGCTGAGCATGAGCCAGTTTAAGGACTAAAGAACATGGCACGCTGCTCATTTTGAAGCAATCTTGGAGCAATCATCGATCTCGCCGCGCTCCAACAATCGTGATTGAAATCACACCCCATTGCGACAGCAAACACAAGCACCGTCCTGGAATCTTGGTGAATTAGGCTGAATTCCAAAATAGGTCAAAACGCACCCCCAAAGGCCACTTCAGGTCTTTATTCAAATCAGGAGAAGCCCCCATGAATTCCTTTTCATCTAACTCCCAGCCCGAGTTTGAGTCTGCTGAGGCGATCGCCCAATCATCGATCATTTTCGGAAAATATCGCGGCAGTATGATCGCCTTTCAGGGACATTTATCGAAACCCCAGGAAGTCCCTAATTCAGCACTTTTGTTGCGCTATCGGGGCGTGTTTTACCTGAAGCCTCAATGAGCCGAGAATCAAAATCCGCCATTCCAAAATCCGCCATTCATTGACTCGTTGATTTCCTCATTCATTTGCCCATTTATTTGCCCATTAATTTGCAGAAATGAATCGAGATGCCTCCAGTCCTCTGCGGTTTACTCAATTTGGCTTTACCCGCTCTTAGTCATGCGTGAATAAGTTGAACTGTACGCCTCAAGCGTGATAGTTTCTGGAGGTCTAGATCTGGAGATTTAAACCCATCCAGAGACTCCGCTTGAGGCGATCGCACCATGCAGTTTGGCCCCGGTTTCACCGCTACATTTCTGTACTACTTCGCCAGCACTGCGCTTGTGTTTACGCTGGTCACAGCGCTATCACTGGACACGGCGATCGCAGGGGTTCCGCAGCAGGTCGGGCTAATGGGCGGCCTGCTGGGCGGGCTAATCGGGGCCTACTTCAACCGCTCGGTGTCCGTCGAGTTGCCCTTCAAAAGCAAAAAGACCTTCTGGAAGCAGCTAGACCCTATCCTCTCAGACTTGGGCTATCGGCTCCGCGAGGATGCGCCAGAAACCGAGGGTTCAGAAGAGATTCGGGTCTATGAGCGCGAGGGGCTGCAAAAAGCGCTGTCGGGGAAAATATACGTGCAGCTTGAAAAAGATACAGCAACGCTGGCAGGACGGGCCGTGCAGGTCAAAGCCATCCGCAAACGGCTGGACTGAGCCAAAACACTGTTTGTGCAGTTCGCCACTAGACACACCTAAACCCCACTGGATAAGCAATCTCGCAACGTCCAGCCCCAAGCCGCCGACCCCCAACGTGCCGATCCAGACGCATCGGAGCGTGACAACCAGAGTAGGATGACAACTGTAGCTGTCCCCCCCTAGCAGTTTTAGCGGTTCCCCAACGGTTTCCCAGCTATGACCCCCAGCCCCCGGCTTTTGCAACACACCCCAGCGCGATCGCTCTCGGAGGTCTATCGCACGCTCCAGCAAGCGCCGCTGGAAACCATTGAAGAACTCAAAGCTTTCTACCGCAAAGAGCTAAACGAAGTCCGGGGTGGCGACCGGATGCAGCGGATTCAGATGCGCTTGCGGCGGGCCTATGCCGACGGAATTCCCTTCAAAGCCTGCGTCATGGGGCATCGCGGCGTGGGCAAATCGACCGAGATTTCGCGGCTGCTGGCGCACGTCCGGGATCAGTTTCGCGCCATCCGGTTTAGCGCCATGACGGCCCTCGATCCGGGCAATTTTCGGGCGCTGGATGTGCTGCTGTTGATGATGGCCGAGGTAACAGAGCGAACGGCGCGTCCTGTAGACCAAGGCGGCGCAGGCAAGCGCCCATCAGACCAGCGGCTCCGGGAGATTTGGGACTGGTTTGCCACAGAAACCGAGATGCGATCGCAGGCCCAGGATGCCGCCATGCAACTGGAAGCGGGCGCAGGACTTCCGGCAGACTCGCTCTGGGGCAAGGTGTTGGGGCTATTTGCCAACCTCAAGAGCGAAATCAAGTTTGCCGCCACGCGCAAAGTCGAAGTGGTGGAATATCGCATCAGCCGCCTGATCAAGCTGATCGACATCGCCAACGCCCTGCTGGATGAGTGCAACCAGCACCTCCGATCGTCCAGCGGCCACGAGTGGCTGTTTGTAGGCGAAGACTTTGACCGGGCAGGCATCCCCACCGAGCGCACCGAGGAACTGTTCGTCACCTATGCCAACCTGTTCCAGGACTTGCGGACGCATCTGATTTTTACGCTGCCCATTGGGTTGTACTACTCCTCCGCTGCACCGCGACTGCCCTTCCCGATGGATTGCAGCTTTGTGATTCCCGATACGCCCGTCTACGACCCCCACCACAAGCTGAATCGCCCTGGCTCCCTGGCTGTGGGCAAAGTCTTGCAGGCGCGGATGGATTTGAACCTGTTTGAAAAAAACCAGTGGCTGCGAGTGGCGATCGCCTCTGGGGGCAACCTGCGCGATCTGTTCGCCCTGGTCAACTACGCCGCCGACACGGCCCAGTTGCGGGCCGCCGCTCAGATCAGCGCCACAGACCTAGATGCGGCAATCGTCAACCTCCGCAGCGACTATGAGCGGCGACTGGGACAAAGCCCCTATGATCGAGAAGTCGTGACCTACGACCACAAGGTGGATCGCATGAAGCGAATCTATGCAGGCGACCAAGAAGCCCAAATGACCGACCCGGTGATGTATTCCCTGCTGAACTCGCGGGCCGTGCAGGAGTTTAACGGCCAGCGCTGGTTTGGGCTACACCCAATGGTCGTGGATATTTTGGGTCGGCAGGGTCATCTAGAAGCCGATGGGCGGGGTCGTTTCCTCGGAGGCACGATTTAGCGACAATGGCAGACCCGGTTTCCCCATCAACAGGCAGCATTGCCGACATTAGCGCCCGACTGGTGCTGTGGGGCGGGCGCGAGATGCCGGGCATGGCGCGGGTGGAATATAGCTCGGAGTTTTCGCGGCAGGAAGTGATGAATCGGGTGCGGGCTGCGCTGGAGCCGCGAGGTATTCCGGTGTATGACCTAGAGCTACGGCCAAACCAATCGCCAGCGATCGCCGTAGCCGATCTGCTGGAGCGCCTTGGCCAGTTGCCGCCCGGAGTGGTCTCGATTACGGGCTTTGCCAGAGCCTTTAGTCCCCAAGTGCCGCTCGAAGAGGCGCTGCGACTGCTCAACTATCACCGCGATCGCTACGCCAGCCTTCCCCTGCGCCAGATCTGGTGGATGACTCCCAGCTTTTTTCAGACTGCTATCCACGCCATGCCGGATATGAATAGCTGGTTTAGCCCCCGACTGGCACTGACGGAGGTGGTGTGGAGCGATTCTATGGATGTCGCTGACGAAGAGGACGGCGCAACCACGCCAATTCAGGATGCCCGGTTCCAGGCGCTGCAACTGGTGCAGCAGTTTCGATCAGCGCGGGCGGATGGCATGAGCGACCTGGAATTACTCAAAACTTACCTGCTGCCCGCGCTGGAGGTGCTGGCCAGTGCCGATGCTCAGAAGGACTTGCGGCATTTGACGACCGAGTTTGAGGGACTTTTGGGGCAACTGCGGCAGGCCGATTCGCTAGATCTGGCCAGCAGCCTCGATCGCCTAGCCACGATTTACCAGAAGCAGGGGCGCTATGCCGAAGCAGAGCCGTTATTTCGGCGATCGCTCCAGTTGCGAGAACAACATCTGGGGCCGACGCATCCTGAGGTGTCCACCGCCCTCAACAACCTGGCGCTGCTCTACCAGGCGGAGGGGCGCTACTGCGAGGCGGACCCTTTGTTTCAGCGGGCGCTGGCCCTCGATGAGCAGGTCTATGGCCCGCGCCATCTAGAAGTGGCGACCGATCTGCACAACCTAGCAGGGCTGTATCAAGATCAGGGCCGCTACGACGAGGCCGAGGCGCTCTATCTGCGATCGCTCGCCATTGATGAACGGTTCTACGGGGTCGAGCATCCCGATGTGGCCACCGACCTCCACAGCTTGGCAGGGCTATACCAGGATCAGGGCCGCTACGACGAAGCCGAGATGCTCTATCTGCGATCGCTCAAGCTCCGCGAGCAACCGGGCATCGACCCCCTAGAACTCGCCCGCAGCCTGAACAATCTAGCAACGCTCTATCGCGTGCAGGGCCGCTATGAGGAGGCAGCGGATCTGTATCGGCGATCGCTCGAAATTCGCAGACAGCAGCTTGGAGACGATCATCCCGATGTGGCCACCAGTCTTAACAACCTGGCGCTGCTGTATAAGGTGCAGGGCCGCTATGATGAGGCAGAAAAACTCTATCGGCGATCGCTCGAAATCCGAATGCAGCAGCTTGGAGACGACCATCCCAAAGTTGCCTCCAGTCTCTACAATCTGGCCAACCTGTATCAGGATCAGGAGCAAACAGAGCAGGCAGAAACGCTCTATCGGCGATCGCTCGAAATTCTGGAGCAGCGGCTCGGCAAGACCCACCCCGAAACTGCCACCGTCCAGAGAAGTTTGGCAAGCCTGCACGCACCTGCCGAGAGTCTCCAGCATCAACCCTCTCCTTCAAACTAATCCGGTTTGACCCGCTCCCATGCCCGACCCCCTCGCTCAACCAGCCCAGCCCAATACCCCCTCTCGCTGGCGGCAGGGCGAGTTGGTGGAACTGACGATTACTGACCTGAGCAACAGCGGCGACGGCGTGGGGCGCGTAGACGGGCGGGTGGTGTTTGTGCCGGATACGGCCGTGGGCGATCGCCTCATGGCCCGACTGATCCGCGTCAAGCCACAGTTTGCCCAGGGCAAACTGCATGAGCTATTGGAACCATCGGGCGATCGCATCCGGCCCGCCTGCATTGTGGCCGATAAGTGCGGCGGCTGCCACTGGCAACACCTCAGCTATGCCGCCCAGCTTGTCGCCAAGCAAAACCTCGTCACCCAAGACCTAGAGCGCATCGGCGGCTTTGCCAATCCCCCAGTCTCCCCCATTCTGCCCCTTTCCCCCTCCCCCGCGCTTTCCCTCAACTACCGCAACAAAGCCACCTACCCCCTCGACCGGGGCGAGTCGGGCCAGGTTCGCGCTGGCTATTACCAGAAGGGCAGCCACCAGTTGGTGAATCTAAACCAGTGCCCGATTCAGGATGCGCGGCTGAATCCTTTGCTGGCGGAGGTGAAGCAGGATATTCAAACCCGCGGCTGGAGCATCTACGACGAGCGGCTGCATCGGGGCAAGCTGCGCCATCTGGGGCTGCGGATTGGGCGACACACCGGGGAAATGCTGCTGACGCTGGTGAGCACCGACGTGGGGCTGGTGGGGCTGGCGGAGCAGGCAGAGGTGTGGCTCCAGCGCTATCCCGACCTGGTAGGCGTGGCGCTGAACCTAAACCCAGCGCAGACGAACGTGATTTTTGGCCCAGAGACGCGCTGCATTGCAGGGCGCAGCTATTTGCGGGAAATCTTTGCAGGGCTGGAGTTTCAGATTCAACCGACGACGTTTTTTCAGGTGAACACGGAGCAGGCGGAGGCCTTGCTAGGGGCGATCGCCTCCGAACTCAACCTCCAGGGCGACGAAATCCTAGTAGATGCCTACTGCGGCATCGGCACGTTTACCCTGCCCCTGGCTAGACAGGTCAAGCGGGCGATCGGCATCGAGCTACATCCGGAGTCGATTCAGCAAGCTTGGACCAATGCCTATCAAAACAACATTGCTAACGCGATGTTCCAGGCGGGCACGGTCGAAGAACTGCTGCCCAAGCTGGACGAACAGCCAGATGTCGTGCTGCTCGATCCGCCGCGCAAGGGCTGCGATGCCTTGGTACTGGAAACGCTGCTCAGCCAACTGCCGCACCGCATTGCCTACGTGAGCTGCAACCCGGCAACCCTAGCCCGCGACCTGAAGAGACTCTGTGCCAACGGAACCTATCGCCTCACCCGCGCCCAGCCCGTCGATTTCTTTCCGCAAACGCCCCATGTCGAATGTGTTGCGTTTCTAGAGAAATTGTAATAATGTCTCAAAAACTGTATCTTTTGATACTATTTCAAGATTCCCTGACTACAATAAGCACATGGGCTGTTCTGACAGTTTTCTGAAAAGTTTTCTGAAAAGTTTTCTGAGAACCTAGACATCGCCTCAGCTTTGACGTTTTGCGACCCATCGCCAAGGAGGTCTTCATGGCAGATTTTGTGTGCCAGATTCCTGTTCCCCAAACGCAGCAAGAGCTTGACCAAGCCGTTCAGACCTATCTCAATGCCAATCTCAGCGGTTTAGATTTGTTCTGCCATTGGCAGGCCATTCGAGAAGCGGCGATCGCCCAGAGCGGTTCCCCCAGCCCAGCGGAGTCGGCCGAAGCCGGGGCGATCGCCGGAGAAGACAGCTATTAAGGATTGCTCAGAGAGATTTCTCAGCTCAATCTTTCTGCTCAATCTCTCAACTTAATCCTTCAACTCAATCTCTCAAAGTCGTTGTGCAGCCTGCTGTGCAGCGATTCTCTTTTGCAGCGCTGCTGCGAAAGCTTGCACATTGCTCAATAAGCTTAATAATAGGAGTACGCAAGTCCCATAACACTTCACGAAAAATTTCCCGATTTGCCGTCTTTAATAAACCTTTGGCTTGATTCATTTAGCTTTGATCCGGGCGATCGCCCCCAGACCGATATCCTGAACCACAGGGCGATCGCTCTATCCTTCCCAGCACCGCCTTCTGCTCGTTTCTGCTAGCTGTGCTGCGGTTCCCATTCGGCAAACGCTCAATAATTACAATAATTAAACGCGGCAAGTAACCTAAACCCTGCCACAGCGGTTATGTCCACCCCAGCTTCTTCTCCGTCGGGTCTGTCGTCCTCCGATGCGCTTCGCACCCTCCAGTCCCAGCTTGACCGCTACTACGAAGAGGTAAAGCTGATTATCCTAGCGCGGCAGCACCCGGTCACCGGACTCCTCCCCGCCAGCACCGCCATCAATTCCCACGGCAACTACACCGATGCCTGGGTGCGCGACAACGTATACAGCATCCTCTGCGTGTGGGGGCTGGCGCTGGCCTATCGCCGCATTGGGGAAGACCGGGGGCGCTGCTATGAGCTAGAGCAGAGCGTCGTCAAGCTGATGCGCGGGCTGCTGTTTGCCATGATGCGGCAGGCGCACAAGGTTGAAAAGTTCAAACAAACCCAGCACCCACTGGATGCTCTCCATGCCAAATACGACCTGGCAACGACCAACACAGTGGTCGGCGACGACGGTTGGGGCCACCTGCAAATCGATGCCACCTCGATCTACCTGCTGATGCTGTCGCAGATGACGGCTTCAGGGCTGCAAATTATTTTCACGCTGGACGAGGTGAACTTTATTCAAAACCTCGTCTACTATATTGGCCGCGCCTATCGCACCCCCGACTACGGCATCTGGGAGCGCGGCAACAAAATTAACCACGGCAACCCAGAGCTAAACGCTAGCTCGGTCGGCATGGCCAAGGCGGCGCTGGAGGCGATTAGCGGCCTCGACCTGTTTGGCGTGCGCGGCAGCCAGTCGTCGATTATCCACGTCCTGCCCGACGAAATCGCCCGCGCCCGCAACACGCTGGAATCGCTGCTGCCCCGCGAGTCGGCTTCCAAAGAAGTGGACGCGGCGGTGCTGAGTGTCATTGGCTATCCCGCCTTCGCGGTCGAAGACCTGAGCCTGGTGGAACGGACTCGCAATAACGTCGTGACCAAACTCCAGGGCCGCTACGGCTGCAAGCGATTCCTGCGGGATGGCCACCAGACCGTCATCGAAGACCCAACGCGGCTGCACTATGAACCGTGGGAACTGAAAGCTTTTGAGCATATTGAGTGCGAGTGGCCGCTGTTCTTTACCTACTTGTATCTGGACGCGCTGTTTCGCGGCGACACCATCCAAGCCGAAGACTATCGCCAAAAGCTGGACGCAGTGCGCGTGGAGAAAGATGGAGTGAAGCTGCTGCCAGAGCTTTACTACGTGCCACAAGAGGCGATCGCCCCCGAACGCGAACACCCCGGCAGCCAAACCCGCTTGCCCAACGATAACCTGCCCCTCGTCTGGGCCCAGAGCCTCTATCTCCTCGGTCGGCTCCTGCAGGAAGGGCTGATTGCCCCCGGCGACCTCGACCCCCTGGGGCAACACCTGCGCCTGGGTCAGCATCCCAGACCCCTGGTGCAAATTTCCCTGCTAGCCGAAGATGAGGCACTCCAGGCAGAACTGGCCGCCTTTGGGGTGGCCACGCAAACGCCCAGCCAGATCGACCCAACCCAGGTGCGAACCTCGGGCCAGCTTTCGGATGTGCTGACCCAGATCGGGCGCAACGACAAACTGGGCCTGAGCGGTCGCCCTATCCGCCGCCTGCGGAGCCTTACCACCTCCCGCATTTTCAAGATCAAGGGCGAAACGATGGTGTTTTTGCCGTCGTTTCTGGATCAGCAGCAGTTTTATCTAACGCTCGATTACCACATCTTGGTGTCCCAAATCCGCGCTGAGGTGGCCTACATCTGGCGACACTGGAATCGCCTCGGCCGCCCCACCATGACGCTGCTGCTGACCCACGACATGCTGCGCGACAAAGAGCCGCTGCTAGAGCTATTTAGCGAGCTACGCGACGGGCACTGCGGCGGCATTCCCGTCACGCTGGGCCGCTTGCAGGAACTCATGCGAACCGCAGGCACCGAGCGGTTCGATTTCATCCACGAATTTGTGTTTGAGACCTCACCCGTGCAGGATGCCCTGCCCACCCCCTATTTCCTGACGCTGCGCCCCGACCGCAACCAGCCGCTCAGCAGCGCCGAAGAGTTTCGCCTGGAGCGTGAAACGGATGTGCCTGCTCTGCTAGAACGCCTGCGCCATTCCGAAAACCTCTACGAGCAAATCGAAGTGCTGGAGGCGCTGAATCGGCTAGAGGGGCTGGAGTTTGACACGGGCTTTGGCGGGCCAGGGCGATCGCTCACCGTTGCCGATCTGCTCGACGAGATTTATGCCAAGGCCAGCCAACTGCGGCTGTGGGGCATTATCCGTCAGGCGGCGGGCCTGCTCGATAAGGTGGACGTGAACCTGTCGGACGCGGTGACGGATATCCTCGTGCGGCAAAAGCAGATTGCGGTCGGCAAGTCCTACAGCGAAGACTCGCTGATGACCAGCCCCATGTCCACCTTTGAAATCATGGACAAGATCCGCGAGTTTGTAAGGCAGGACGTGCGCGATCGCCCCCTGACTCAGGAAATCCTGGTCTACCTGAGTATGCTGATTAAGACCGACCCGCACCTGTTTAAGGGCATGCTCACACTGCGCGTCGGCTATCTAATCCTGCTGATTACTAGCGAACTGGCGCGAGAACTAGACGTGACGCAGGATGAAGCCTACGAGCATTTGATGCAGCTCAGCCCGTTTGAGGTAAAAACGCGCCTCTACAAAGTCTTGCTGGAATATGAACAACTCAATGACATTCTCTTCCAGCAGGAGTCTCTGCACATCCGCCAGCAGCAAAATATTCAGTGGGCAGCCGTGCCCGTGGCCCCTGAACTGGTGGAACCCAGCGGCGAAGAGACGGCGGCGAGCGACTCTGCCAGCGGCGGCTGGGCCAAAAAGCGCCGCATGGAAGGCGCACTGACCAAGGTTCCCAAAGACTTTTACCGCTGCGTGTGGCGCGTGTTGCAGCACTGCAAGGGACTGGTCATCGGCGACAAGCTGGATCGGCGCAACCGCCTGGAAAGTGAACTGCTGCTGGAAATGACCCCCGGCGAGACAAACTTTGCGCTCCGAGTCGAACACCTGCTGAACAAAATCCAGGCTCCGGAGTATCGCCAGGTGAACGTGGAGGCGCTGATGGCCCTGGCGGCGATCGCCGAACAGAACCCCGATCTCCAGTTCGAGGAATACATCGTGCTGGACGTGTTCATCGGGCACGCTGTCCGCATCGCCTGGCTAGAACGGCATCCCGAAGATGCCAACCGCTACGACGAGCGCAAAGGTCAAGCCTGGCCAGCCTTCTATGAACTGCCGCCGACCGCCATCGCCGACGCGATGGTGAAGGCGCTAAAGTTCCTGACGGAGCTAGGACAGTCGCAAGCAGCGTAGGTTTTTGGGCAGAAGTGTTGAACGCAATGTTAGCAGGGCAAGTTCATAGCTGAATCCAGTACAAAAGATCTATAATTCTGCCTGTAATGACCTACTTATTGCTTCCATTCTCAATAATCCGCCTCTTGAGAGTGCTTTTTGTAAAGTTTTACCATCAAGATTCAACACTTCTGGTTTTTGGGGCAAGCTTTTTACCCGAAAGCCTCAAGCTATACTGAGGCAGAAATCTAAGCGTACTGTCCTCATCTGTCTTAATTTCAAGCAACTGGCGATCGCAATCTTACACAAGGGTTTGATGCAATGGTTCAAAAAATTGCTTTATTCAACCACAAAGGCGGAGTTAGCAAAACCACAACCACCTTCAATTTAGGCTGGATGCTTGCCTCAAAAGGGAAAAGGGTCATTCTTGTTGATAGCGATCCACAGTGTAATCTCACAGGCATGGCCTTGGGCGAGGAAACGGAAGATGACGAGGCCCGGATTCAAGAAATCTACAATACAAAATCAAACATAAAGACAGGTTTAGCTCCTGCATTTGAGTCACAACCCAGAGCCATTGAAGCTGTTGATTGTATTCTAGTATCAGGTCGAGATGATTTATTTCTATTACCTGGTCATGTTGGCTTTGCAGAGTATGAAGTGACACTTGGTATTGCTCAAGAGTTAAGTGGTTCGATTCAAGCTCTTAAAAACTTGCCAGGTTCCATCAATGATTTGTTTGAGAAGACGGCAGCTAAGTTTAATGCAGATTATATTCTGATTGACATGAGTCCTAGCTTAGGCTCAATCAATCAGAACTTACTGATGATCAGCGATTTTTTCGTAGTGCCAACTACTGCTGACTTTTTCTCTGTAATGGCAATTGACTCTCTAGTTAAGGTTTTGCCTAGATGGCATGCCTGGGCTAGGTCAGCTAGTTCGCTTCAGATTCTGAAAGAAGCTAACTACCCTTTTCCTAATGTTAAGCTTCGCTTCCTAGGAACAATTGTGCAAAACTATAGAATTATACGAGGTAAAGAGACGGCTGCATTTCAAACTTGGATTGAGAAGATTGAGAAGTCTGTTGCTGAAAAACTGGTTCCGACTCTGAGACAGAGCGACATGATGTTGTCAGATTATGTGTATCGGGATCAGGGTCTTGGAGACAGCTTTTCTCTCGCAAAGATTTCTAACTTTAATAGCCTAATTGCTCTATCCCAGGAACATCGAACTCCAGTCTATGACCTAACCCCTGAGCAGTTAAGACAAACAGGTGTGGTCTTGGAGAAGAATCAGCAAAAGCAGGAAGAGTTTAGGAAAACCTTTTCAGATTTAGCAGACAAAGTTATTGCACTAAGCTCCGAAAGCTTCACGTATGCAGTCAGCGCTTGATCAGTTTCGCATCAGCATTAACCGCGTTCGAGACCTGATTGCGCTTCATAACTCTATCAAGGCTCAAGCCACTGGCGCACTTGATATATCAGATATGTTGCGTGCTGCGCTCGTTCTTGCTGTAAGCGCATTAGACTACTACGTGCATGAAGTTGTGACGTTGGGAATGCTAGAAATTCATCGAGGAAATCGCTCTGAGCCAGCACCTTCGGCAAACACTGCTCAATCAGCGTTCTCACGCTTTCAAGTCTCGCTGGGTGGTGCGCGTCAAGATCGATTGACAGCAATTGATATTGCTTCTTGGCTTGAGGCTGAAATGCAGCAAATTCAGGGGTATGAGTTTCTCCAGAAGTCTCATACAATTTCAGATTTGATTCCCATAATATCAAGCAGTATTCTTAATAAGTTGAATAATACGTCTTGGCTAGAAAGTGAAATTAGAGAGCGTTTAGGATATCAAAGCTTTCAGCAAGCAGACAAAATTGCTGAAGCTATCAGGTACATTTCAGATAAAAAATTGTGGGACGAAGTAGCTATTCAAATGAGTAAGCCTGCAAAAGATATCAAACAAGAGTTAAATTCGATCGTTGATCGAAGAAATAAAATTGCTCATGAAGCTGACATTGACCCAACTTTTAATATTGGCAGTCGATGGAATATTGATGAGGTGCTAGTTGGTGATGCGGTTGACTTTATTGAGAGGCTTGTTGAGAGTATTCACAAAGCGTTGCAAGTACAGTAAACAAACTGGCTTGATCTGTCTGGAGAAAGGCTGAAAAAAGCTTTGGCTGGTCTTCTCTAGCCGCATTAACTATTAACTATTGTGCATTGTTCAGCTCATCCCCAAACCTTGCTCAAGTCCAGCCGGAACCCTGTCAGCACGGGGTCGCCGCTGAGGGAGTCGGGGTTTTCTAGAATCTGCACCGACTCACTGGGGCGGTAGATATAGGCGCGGCGATCGCCCCGATCCAGCAGCCAGCCCAACTGAAAGCCCGGTTCCTGCTGATATTCGCGCATTTTGGCTTACAGGGTTTCCAGGCTGTCGCTGGGCGATCGCAGCTCAATCACCACATCGGGACAAATCGGCGCAAATTGCTCCTGCTGTTCTGGGGTCAGCGCGTTCCACCGATCCAGCCGAATCCACGCCGCATCGGGCGATCGCTTTGCCCCGGTAGACAGCTTGAACCCCGCGCTGGAGCTAAACACAACGTCCTGCCCAGTTTGCTCGTTCCAAACATAAAGCTGACCAATAATGCCTGCTTCGCGATTGCCAGTGCCAGAACCAACAGGCGACATAATCACTAGATCTCCATCTGCATTTTGTTCGATTCGCAAGTCGCGATTGACCTGGCAAAACTCAAAAAACTGCTCGTCGGTCATGGGCAGCGACGGGGGCAGGTGGACGGTGAACGCAGCAGGGGCGATCGCCCTTGGGGTGGAACGTTCAGACTGCATGGGTTGAGGGGTCGAGGGGTGAGGGGTTGAGAGATGAGAGTCGGCAGGCAAAATTTCGGCCGAGCGCTGGCAAAGCGGCGGGGATAGCTTCACAATAGACGATGGAGACAGTGGGCTACCTGAAAACGCCCAATCGGTGAACTAAACGCAATCTAAACGCAATATTATGAAGTGTCGGGTAAAGTATCGGGTGCAGGATGCCAGTTTTGCAGCCCGCTTCCCGAATTCTGACCTCTGAATCCCTAACCCAATAAACCCTTATGTCCGAGTCCACAACCCCTTCTTCGATTCCCGAATCTGAAGCCCCGATGTCGCCGATGGAAGCAGCAGCAGATGGGGCATCGAACGGTGCATCAGAAGTCGCTAGCGAGGCGGGTTCGGCGGCGCGTCAGCTTTTGGGCATGAAGGGCGCAAAGTCGGGCGAGACGAATATCTGGAAGATCCGCCTCCAGTTGATGAAGCCGATTACCTGGATTCCGCTGATCTGGGGTGTGGTGTGCGGTGCGGCCGCGTCGGGCAACTACACCTGGACGCTGGAGAATGTGCTGATTTCGGCGGCCTGTATGCTGCTTTCGGGGCCGCTGCTGGCAGGCTACACGCAAACCATTAATGATTACTACGACCGCGACATCGACGCGATTAACGAACCCTACCGTCCGATTCCCTCTGGCGCAATTTCGGTGCCGCAGGTAAAGGCGCAAATTCTGGTGCTGCTGTTTGCAGGGCTGGCGCTCGCCTACGCACTCGACCAATGGGCCGGGCACGAGTTTCCGCAAATCACGGCGATCGCCCTCTTTGGCTCCTTCCTCAGCTATATCTACTCCGCGCCACCGCTGAAGCTAAAGAAAAACGGCTGGCTGGGCAACTATGCGCTGGGGGCTAGCTATATCGCGCTACCCTGGTGGGCGGGCCAGGCGCTATTTGGAGGACTGTCGCCGACGGTGATGGTGCTGACGCTGTTCTATAGTCTGGCAGGCTTGGGCATCGCCGTGGTCAACGATTTCAAAAGCGTGGAGGGCGATCGCCAGCTTGGTCTAAAGTCGCTGCCCGTGATGTTTGGTATCGGCACAGCAGCGTGGATTTGCGTCCTGATGATTGACGTATTTCAGGGCGGCATCGCGGCGTACCTGATGAGCATCGGGCAAAATCTCTACGCCGTGCTGCTGATTTTGCTGGTGATTCCGCAAATCGTGTTTCAGGATATGTACTTTCTGCGCGACCCGCTGAAAAACGACGTGAAATATCAAGCCAGCGCCCAGCCGTTTTTGGTGTTGGGGATGCTGGTCGCCGCGCTGGCCATCGGCCATGCAGGCGTATAAGGCGTATATCGTTGCTCAATCCCTGCTCAATCCCTCACCCTGCCGCCGCCCAAACTCTAAAATCCAAAATCCCAAAATCCAAGATCGGCATCCTTTCCCATGCCCGTTGTCCGCGTTCGCCAGCACGTCAACCCGCTCAGCCAAAAGTACCAGCAGCCCATCCAGCCGCCAGACTGGTCGCAAGTCTTCACTCACCCAGCTCGACCGCTGCATCTGGACATTGGCTGTGGGCGGGGCGTGTTTTTGCTAAAAATGGCGCAAATCGAGCCAGACTGGAATTTCCTGGGGCTGGAGATTCGTGAGCCGCTGGTCGAGCAAGCGCTGAAATGGCGCGACGAGGAGGCGTTGGGAAACCTGCACTATCTCTTTTGCAACGCCAGCAACTCGCTGGAACCCCTGCTGCGATCGCTCCCACCCAGCAGCCTCCAGCGCGTCAGCATCCAGTTTCCCGACCCCTGGTTCAAAAAGCGACACCAAAAGCGGCGCGTTGTGCAGCCCAGCATGGTGCGAACACTGGCGAACCATATGCCCTCCGGCGGTGTGGTGTTTCTGCAATCGGATGTCGAAGCAGTGGCGGCGGAAATGTGCGATCGCTTCCAAGAACATCCCGCATTTCAGCGCCAATCGGCCGAATGGCTCCCCGACAACCCGCTGCCCGTTGCCACCGAGCGTGAGTCGTCCACCCTTGCTCGACGGGAGCCTGTGTTTCGCGCTCTGTTTATCAGAGGTGCAGAAGAAGAATGAAGAGGGAAGAGGGAAGAACGAAGAACGAAGAATGAAGAGGGAAGAGGGGTAGAGCGTTTAGTTTCAAATCCATGACGGCAGCCAGCGGCGCATCTGTAGCCCGTCCGCAGAGAGGGGCAGTCCCAGAAACAATGGCATCCAGAAGATAAAGCCGAGAAGCACGAGGGCGATCGCCCCCCGCGCCAGCCAACGCGACCCAGACTGAGCATTCCGCAGCCAGCGATCCAGCACCAGCGCCAGCCCCAGCACCGTGAACAGTTCCGCGCTCATGTAGTGGTAGAGAAACGTGCAGCGCGTGACCCGCATCCACATCAGCCACTGCACGGCCCAGTTGCCCACCACAAACGCCGCAGCGCTGAGATATCCTTGCGTCGCTGGTGGCAGCAGGAGTGGTTCGGTCTGGCCCGACCGGGCAGCCCAGAGCGATCGCCCCCAGTGCCACAGCCAGTAGCCCACCGCACCCGCCAGCAGCGCCACAGCCAGCGTCGAGAGCCACCACAGGGTCGGCGTGCCCATCGCGTGAACGTCGTAAATCAAGTCTCCAGCCGCCGTGGGCGCATCGGGCCCGACCACAGGGACGGGATCGCCCGGCACCGCTGTTTTGTAAAAGTAGGCAACCGGACGCAGCATCAGCGGCCAGGTATACCAAGGCGAACAGTAGGGGTGAGCGTCCATGCCACCGACGCGGCTGTGGTAGTCCAAAATGCGGTTTTGCCAGCCTGCAAAGCTGGTGCTGGGGTCGAGTTGAATATAGGGCAGCCAGCTCAGGTAGTAAGTCAGAAAAGGAATTCCCGCCATGCTCAGCGCCCACACGCCCGCATTTAAGTGAGACAGGCTCGACAGCGGCGGGGCAAAGGGCAGGCTGGGCAATCCGTGCTGCTGCAACCGCTGCATTCCCCATGCCACTATCCACAGCAGGTACGCCCCCGCCAGAAACGCTACGCCGTTCCACTTGATCCCCACCGACGCGCCGAAGCCTATGCCCGCCAGCACCAGATTCAGCCAGACAACGGGGGTGAGTTTGTTGGCGGAATGCAGCCTGTGGAGCGATCGCAGCAAACACCACCAGCCCAATAGCCCAAATAAGATTAGATAGACATTATTCAACGCATAGCGCGATTCGACCAGTAAGAACCCTTCGCAGGCTGCCAACAGCGCCGTCAGCAGGGCGATCGCCTTTCGCCCCGTCAGCAGGTGGGCGATCGCCCCCAACACCAGCGGAATCACCGCCCCGGTCACTGCGTTCAGCCAGCGATAGCTAATGGTTGAAACATACAGCCCGCTGAGGCCGTTGTAGGTTTCTGGGCCGCCCCAGCCCAGTCGCTCCGACAGCCAGATGCCGCCCGCGATCAGGTACGTGCTGAGGGGCGGGTGGCCGCCAAACTCCTGCTGTCCCTGCAAAAACGCCGCCGCAAACTTGGCGTAATACACCTCGTCGAACACCAGCGTATTGAACCGCCCCAGCCCCCACAGCCGCAGCGCCAGCGACACCCCAAAAATGCCCGCCAGCCCCAGCCCGTACCACGGCAGCGAGGAGGACGACGCAGCAGGTTGGAAACGCTTGGATTGAAAACGCTTGGATTGAAAACGCTTGGACAATCGAACAGAGCGGCTCATAGGGAATCGGAGAGAAAGCATTTCTCAGAGGGCATGTCTCAACCATCATAAACAACCCACCGTTGGATCGATTTTGGATTTTAGATGGGCGATTTTGGATTCCGCGTCCAATGGCCTGCAGGGCTTCCAGCGATTTCATCTGGATCGTGGGCTTGGCAAGTTGGGACTGAAGGAAGAGGATCGCCCCAGCCAAAAGACTCAGCGCTGGGCAACCCCCAACCTCTCTGGCGCTGGCGCTACGGAGTCATCACCCCTGTTCCCCGACCTACCCTTTCGGGAATTCTGAGGACTGAAGACAACAGGGTGGATCATGCTAGCAAGAGTTTGGAGCGCTTCGCTGATCGGCATCAACGCGATGAAGGTAGGCGTGGAGGTGGATATCGCTGGGGGGCTACCTGCGATCGTGGTGGTGGGGCTACCCGATACAGCCGTGCAGGAGTCCAAAGAGCGCGTTAAGGCGGCATTGAAGAACGCAGGCTATGCTTTTCCGATGCGGCGGGTGGTGGTTAACCTGACCCCGGCGGATTTGCGAAAAGAGGGGCCCAGCTTCGATTTGCCGATTAGCATGGGCATTTTGGCGGCATCAGAGCAAGTGAATGTGCAGTTGTTAGAGCAGTTTATCCTGCTGGGGGAGGTGTCGCTGGATGGGTCGCTGCGGGCTGTGGCGGGGGTGCTGGCGATCGCCGCTACGGCCAAGCAACTGGGAATGCGCGGCATCGTGGTGCCCGCCGACAATGCCCGCGAAGCTGCCCTGGTGCAGGGCATCGACGTATACGGCTTCCAGCATTTGTCGGAGGTGGCAGATTTTCTAAACCATCCCGATCGCTATCAGCCGCTCCAGGTGAATGCGACGGAAGAACTCGCGCGATCGCCCTTTACGGGTCTAGACCTCAAAGACGTGAAAGGTCAGGCCCAGGCCCGCCGCGCCCTAGAAATCGCCGCCGCTGGGGGGCATAATCTGGTATTCGTGGGCCCGCCGGGTAGTGGCAAAACCATGCTGGCCCGACGGCTTCCCGGCATTTTGCCGCCGCTGAGCTTTGAGGAAGCGCTGGAGGTGACGCAAATCCACTCCGTCGCCGGCCTGCTGAAGGAAAGAGGCAGCCTGGTGTGCGATCGCCCCTTTCGCAGTCCCCACCACTCTGCTTCGGGCCCGTCGCTGGTCGGCGGCGGCAGTTTCCCTCGCCCCGGAGAAATCTCCCTTGCCCATAGAGGCGTGCTTTTTTTGGACGAACTCACAGAATTTAAGCGGGATGTCCTAGAGTTTCTGCGACAGCCGCTTGAGGATGGCTGCGTCACCATCTCCCGCACGCGCCAGTCCGTCGCTTTTCCTGCCCAGTTCACTCTGGTCGCCAGCACCAACCCCTGCCCCTGCGGCTATTTTGGCGACACGGTGCAGGCCTGTACTTGCTCTCCTCGCGGACGCGAGCAGTATTGGGCCAAGCTGTCGGGGCCGCTGATGGATCGGATTGACCTGCAAGTGGCGGTGAATCGACTGAAGCCAGAGGAAATGATCCAGCAGCCTAAAGGCGAAGATTCTCAGACGGTGCGCCAGCGGGTGCAGCAGGCGCGGAGTCGCTCCCAGGCGCGGCTCCAAAGCGAAGGGCTGCGCTGCAATGCTGAGATGCAGAGCCGCCACCTGCGGAAATGGTGTCAGTTGGACGATACCACGCAAGCCCTGCTGGAAGGGGCGATTCGCAAGCTGGGGCTGTCGGCCCGCGCCACCGATCGCATCCTAAAAGTTGCCCGCACGATTGCCGATCTGGCGGGCGAAGAGGGGTTGCAAACTGCTCACGTTGCCGAAGCAATTCAGTACCGCACTATTGACCGAATGCAGTAGGGCAAGCCAACCCGCCTTCGTCACCAACCGATGGGTTTTAGTCCACCCAGCCAATTTCGTCATTGCTGATAGATGGAGCGACGGGGCCAGGCAGCGGCGGGGGCGATTGCAGCGTGCGCCGTAGCTCTAGCTGGGAGGTTTGCGACGGTTCGTGTCCCGGATGCACCTCTTTGCGGGGGGCAGAGACTGGAGGAGCAGGCGCAGATTGTTCGGCAGGTTTGGGCGCGGATTGAGGCGCGGGCTGGGCGGCGGCGGCGGCAAGGGGCTGGGGAGCGGCAGCAGCTTTGGCTTCTTCGCTGAGTTTGGCGTTTAGCTCTGTCAGTTGCACGATGACGCGCTTGGTTTCATCCAGTTCAGTCTTGAGTTGGGCGGCAGCAGCGGCTTCTGCTTTAAGCTGGTCGATCTGAGCCTGCTGGGCGGCTAGCTCGGTCTCTAGGGCTGCAATCTTGCGCTGGAGAATGGCTTCGTTGGCCTGCGAGGCTTCCAGGGCAGCTTGCAGATCGGGCACTGCATTGGGAGCAGGTTCAGGGGCGGGTTCCGGGGCAGGTTCAGGGGCGATCGCCCCACGCTCCATCTCAGCACTCGCCGCCTCAGCACTCGCCGTCTCAGCGCCTTTTTCTGCCACGGGGTCCGGTGCTGATGCGTCGGTTCGCTCCAGGGTGGAGGTGGTTTTCGTGTCGGTCTGGTTGTCCATATTGCTTTTCTCCCATGCCCTACTCGACGCAGTAAAACGTCTTTGCGGCTTAACTCGCTTGCGTGCCATGCTATTTGATCTAAACCCTATACCATTCTCCCCCGCCTGACTATAGCGCCGAATCTCCCACAAGTGAGGAATCCATCACGTAAATTGACGCGAGTTCATTAAATTTCAGGTTTAATCGGGCGAGAGATTCTTCCAACTGCATAAGTTCCAAAAGAAAGCGCCGTCGGAGTCTGAGAGAGCAAGACCCAACGGCGCTACCGAACTGGATGAGTTAAATCAGTTGAACTTCCGATCAAACTTTGATGGGCAAAGGCGAGCGCCTACAGCGGCCCCTCAAAGTTGCTGTTGGGCTGTCCCAAGGTGCTGCCGATGGGCCCCTGAGAGACATAGCCAATGCGCTCATTATTGGCTTTGCCCGTATAAAACACGCGAACAAACCTGCGGCCACCCTCGACGTAGCTATCCTGCGGCTCCGTCAGGAATACCGTTGCGCCACCTGCGGGGCCGTCGTTTTGGGCTTTGCCCGGCTCCCAGTAGGCCAGCAGCCCGTTGGGTGCGCTGGTCATCCGAACCCGATAGCGTGCGCCCTTGCGGATCTCGGTGGGGACTCTGAGGAAAGTCGCGTTGACCCAGCCAATCACAGGCTCTTTGATTTGGGCCCGTCCGTCGCCGACGATCCCCGTCAGCTTCACGCGCTGACTAGAAGGCAGGTTGATCGCCACGCCACTGAGGTCGGCATAGTCGTAAACCTGAACGGCACGGTTGGTTTCGCGGGTTTGGTTCACCAATTCGCGCTTTTCTTGAATAGTCACCATAAGGTGCAGACTCCTTATCCTATGTATGGGTACTTTTGTATGGGTAAGTTTGACGTTGCGTAGACAGTACGCGGCTTATGCGTAGCCCATGCGTAAGATATGCGTAAGGTATGCGTAAGGTATGCGTATCGAAAACGTAACGGCTGTGTATGCTGCGAAGCTATCGTGCCTCGCAGGGATTAACTTCACCAGGGCTTCGTAGAATTTCGGAGGCGATCGCCCTTTTTTCAAAAAAGATCCGATCGCCCTCCGTAGAAATGCGAGAAAAAGGCGCACAAGGGTTCGCAAAAAAGCGCGATCGCCCAGACGAACCTGCTGCTTGGCAAGCTATCTGGGCGATCGCACTAATCAAAAGTCAACAATCAAAAGTCAACCCAAAATACGGATCTAGTTATCCAGCAGGCCATCGCCCTGCTTCAAGATCTCCTTCAGGAACCAGCGATGCTTTTGGTGAACCTGCACCAGACGGGTCAGCAAGTCGGCAGTGCCAATATCGCCCGCATCATCCGCTAGTTCAGCATCTTCATGCATTTCCGTGATGATATGTTCGTGAGTGGCGATCGCCTCTTCCACCATCTCCCGCACCTTTAGCTTGCCCTTAGACGGCTTCACAGTAGCCGCAGGCAGATAGTCTGCGGGATCGGCAATCGGCGTGCCATCCAGCATCAAGCTCCGCTCAGCTAGCTCGTCTAGCATGGCAAAAATCTCGTTGCCATGTTCTTCAAACAGCAAGTGCAGGTCACGGAACAGCGGCCCGTAGGTCATCCAGTGATACTTTTTGTAGTTCAAATAGGCGACCAGCGTATTCGCTTGCTCGCGATTCAGCGCCTTAACCAAAGCAGTTTGACGAGCCTCTAGTGTCGTTGTCATACGCAAACCTCGCTAGTTAACGATTATCCAAATTCAGTCCAAACGTTCAGCAACTCAAGCAATGATCCAGAACCCTTAGCTAGTCACTGATAGAGCGACACAGAGCAGTCCGGCAGCGGCTCAGGGATACAAAGGCATCTTCTCAATGAAGAACCCCTCCCCTCACAAATCAACCCCCCAGAGCCAACACACTCACAACCCAACCGCACTGCTCCAAAATCTTCAGTTGATTCTAGTTTCCAGCACTTTCATGAGATCTTCATCCTTCCAAAGAGACGTTTGCCAGGGGTTACGGCTCTACCTCGCGTCAGTTGACCGACCAGAAACCGCTTCATTGCGTTGCTGGCAGGCAGTCGTTACTGGCAGGTAGTCGCTGCTGGCAGGCAGTCTAGGAAGGGCGATCGCCCCCAGAGATCCTGACCCAGTGATCCTGAACCATCCCGAATGCAACCTTCTCGATACAATCTTTCTAAATCATACTCGTTATGAGTTCGTTTTGACAACTCCTGTTCCGAAGTTAAACCGCCAACCCAGCCCAATTAAAACCAAAAGGGCCGCCTTTTCACAGAGCTAATTGCTCGAAAAGACAGCCCGTTTTAAGTTCAAAAACCAATTCAAAAACAGCCAGCAGCTTAGTACAGCTCTTCTTCCTGATGGGTCAGAATCACTACGTCAGACGTGGGGTAGGCAACGCAGGTCAGCACGTAGCCTGCTTCGATTTGGTCGTCGTCCAGGAAAGACTGGTCAGACTGGTCTACGGTGCCTTCTTTGATTTTTCCAGCGCAGGTCGAGCAAGCACCCGCACGGCAGGAGTAGGGCAGGTCGATGCCTTGCTCTTCCGCCGCATCGAGGATGTATTCATCATCGGGCACTTCGATCGTGGTATTCAGCCCTTCGGCTTCGTTGATCAGCGTAACCTTGTAGGTTGCCATGCAACAGTCCTCTCAAAATACTTGAAACGGCAGTAGGGGGTCGCCCAGTTCTAGAATCCGATAGCAATAATTGCCTACGGGCTAACCCTATTTCTGATACTACGGGAAAACTTTTGCCCTGCAACCGCGATCGCCCCTCAGGTCGAATTGGATTCGTAATGAAAAACTCAACTTCAACCCGGAATTGCTTATACCTGGAGACAAGCTGTTAACTCTGCAACCGTTTTACCCAGAAACAGGTTTATCCAGAAACAGGTTTACATAGAGATCGGTTTACAGAGATCGGTTTACAGAGATCGGTTTATCAGAGAGACGGGCGCATGATGCTCGTGCCAGTGCCGCGCAATATCAATCCGGCGACAGACCCACACCCGATCATGCTGCATCACATAGTCAAGGAAGCGGGCCAGGGCGGCGGCGCGTCCAGGGCGGCCCACCAGCCGACAGTGCAGGCCAATGCTCATCATCTTGGGCGCGTCGGCTCCCTCGGCATACAGCACATCGAAGGCATCGCGCAGGTAGGCAAAAAACTGGTCGCCAGAGTTAAAACCCTGGGCAGTGGCAAACCGCATGTCGTTGTTGTCGAGGGTATAGGGAATCACCAAGTGGGGGCGACCATAGTCATGCACCCAATAGGGCAAATCGTCGGCATAGCTGTCGGCATCGTAGAGAAAGCCCCCCTCTTCCACCACCAGTCGCCGCGTGTTAGGACTCATGCGCCCCTGGTAAAAGCCGAGGGGCCGGCTGCCTGTGACCTGGGTCTGGATGGCGATCGCCTTTTGGATGTGTTCCCGCTCCACCTCTTCGCTGACATATTGATAGTCGATCCATCGATAGCCGTGGCTGGCAATTTCCCATCCAGCTTCCACCATTGCCGCCGCTGCCTCTGGATTACGTTCCAGCGCCATTGCAATGCCATAGACCGTCACAGGCAGTTGCCGCTGGGTAAACAGCCGATGCAGCCGCCAAAAACCCGCCCGACTGCCATATTCATAAATCGATTCCATATTCATGTGGCGCACCCCCAGCAGCGGCGACGCACCCACAATTTCTGATAAGAACGCTTCCGATGCCGCATCGCCGTGCAGAATGCAGTTTTCGCCGCCCTCTTCGTAATTAATTACAAACTGCACCGCCACACGGGCCTGATTGGGCCAGCGTGGATCGGGCGTGTGGCGGCCATAGCCGATCAGGTCGCGGGGATAAGGGGTAGACATAAGCACTTAGAGCAATATTGGGAAGAAGTTCAGAAGAGGTTTGGAGTCGCAAAGCAATAGATCGGCCGACCCAGACTGCCTCAGCAACCTTGAGATAAAGAACGGGATATGCAACTTTACCGATCCCCCTCACCCTTTTCTGGTATGCCGAAGGCCTCAGCCCCTCCCCCGCTCTGGGAGAGGGGCTTCAAGCCTCTCTTGCTCCCCTTCTCCCGACCTGGGAGAAGGGGTTGGGGGATGAGGGCTTGAAAGTTGCACATTGCGCTTTAAAAGATGGATTCTAGGGCCCAATTAGACAGGTATTGTGCCACACCGTCGAGAGGCAATTTTGTTTTTGTCAGATCTTTGGGGATTCCTTCCCGCTTCTGCCTTTTCTTCTGCGGATCTCTGGCTTAGTATGTCTGGCTACGCATAGACAATCTCGGAGGCGCTAAATTACGATCACATCAATACGTTAAGAAATCCATAAGAAATCAGGCTGAGATGGCTACTCCAGTCAAGCTTAATAATCGCCAGCAGCAGGTACTCAGCGCTACGGTGCGTCAGTATATTGTCACGGCTCGACCCGTTGGCTCTGAGGCGCTGGTGGAAGAATTTAATCCCCGCGTCAGTTCGGCGACGATTCGCAATGTGATGGGCTATCTGGAGCGCGAGGGTCTGCTCTATCAGCCCCACACCTCAGCGGGGCGCGTGCCGTCCGATTCGGGCTATCGGGTGTATGTGGATCAGCTGATGATCCCATCGGAGGAGGCTGCCCGCCGGGTCGATCGCGTGCTGGCGCAACAGCTTGATGCCGAAGGCTGGAGCCTAGAAGCCGTGCTGCATGGCGCAGCGCAGATTCTCTCGACGCTCAGCGGCTATATTGCGCTGGTGACGATGCCCCAAAGCACAGTGGCTCAGGTGCGCCATTTGCAACTGGTGCAGATTGATCCGGGACGGCTGATGCTGATTGTGGTGCTGGATTCTTACAAAACGCAGTCGGTGGTGGTGGATCTGCCCAAAGCGCCTGCCGATTCTGCCCAATCTCCAGATGATCCAGAACTGCTGGAGCGGGAGCTACAGGTTTTGTCGAACTTTTTGAATGCTCATTTAAGGGGGCGATCGCTCGGTGATGTGGCCTCGCTGGACTGGTCAGAATTGGGGCGCGAGTTTGAGCAATATGCCAACGTGCTGCGGGGGTCGCTGGCAGACTTGGAGCGGCGCACCCAGTCGCCCGTGTCTACCCAAATTTTCATCAGCGGTGTAGCTGAGGTGCTGCGGCGACATCCGGAGTTTTCCGAACTACACCAGGTGCAGACGATTTTGCATGTGCTGGAAGCAGAGCAAGACCAGCTCTGGCCGCTGATTTTTGAGGCTGATTCGGAGGGGGGCGATCGCCGCGTGATGGTTCGCATCGGTTCCGAAAACCCGCTAGAACCGATGCGCGGCTGCACGCTGATTTCCACCACCTACCATCGGGGCAGTGTGCCCGTCGGTAGTTTGGGAATGCTGGGCCCGACGCGCATGATGTACGAAAATGCGATCGCCCTGCTGGAAACCACAGCGGACTACCTTTCTGATACGCTGAGTCAGTCCTAGTGTTTTAGCTTCAACATTTCTTACCCCATGACCTACTGCCTCGGCATTGTCACCCAATCCGGCTTTGTGGTGGCAGCAGATTCGCGTACAAACGCAGGCGTGGACTACATTTCCACCTATCAGAAGCTGTTCGATTTTTCGGAACCCGGACAGCGGGTGATTTTGCTCTGCACCTCTGGCAACCTGGCCATTACCCAAGCCGTGGTGAATATGCTCAACCGCGACCTGAAACTGGGCGAGTGCGAGAGCTTCCACACACTGCCCACGCTGTATGATGCGGCCTGCTATGTGGGCGAAAAAATTCGACATATTCAGGAGCGAGAACGCCCTTGGCTGGAGCGCGACAAGATCGACTTTTCCTGCAACTGCCTGCTAGCAGGACAGTTTCAGGGCGAGCCGCCAGAGCTTTATCTCATCTATCGCCAGGGCAACTGCATCCAGGCCACGCCTGAAACCCCGTTTTTGCAAATTGGTGAAACGAAGTATGGCAAGCCGATTCTGGATCGCATCCTAAGCTACGACACCAGCGTAGAAGACGCGGCCAAGTGTGCGCTGCTGTCGATCGATTCCACTATGAAGTCGAATATTTCCGTCGGCCCGCCGATCGATTTGGTGATGTATCGGACAGATTCTTTTAAGGTTGGCGATCGCCTCCGGCTAGGGCAAGACGATCCCTATCTGGTAGAAATCCGCAAGCAGTGGGAGATTTCGCTGCGTCAGGCGTTTGACCAGATGCCGCCGATCGAGTGGATGGGGCTGTAAATTTTGCGGCAGGTCTGTGCGTAACCCTGGAAATGCTGAAAGCGGTGTTACGGCGCAAGTGGCGATAGTAGCTGTTGTAGGCTGGAGTAACTTAAGTTCAGGAAGTGGCAGACTTTTGGCGATCGCGCAGGATAAATTCGGCGATCGCCAGATCCACCGGAGTCGTCACCTTCAGGTTCGTCTCTTCGCCCTGCACAATCCGCACCGCCAGTCCGCAGTGTTCAAATAGCGCCGCGTCGTCGGTCACTTCCCAACCCATCTCACGACCCGTCTCGTGGCAGCGTTTCAGCGTTTCCACATCAAACCCCTGGGGCGTTTGGGCGGCCCAGAGTTGACTGCGATCGGGTGTAGACTGGATAATTTCGGTTCCCGGCGCAACGATCTTGATCGTGTCTTTGACGGGAATCGCAGCGATTAGACCCGCGCAGTGCAGCAGCGCCTCGCTGCATCGATCAAACAATTCCGGCGTAGCCAAACACCGCGCCCCGTCGTGTATCAGCACCCGCTCCGCAACGGCAGGAAGCTCTTGTAAGCCGTTATAGACTGACTCTTGCCGGGTTTTGCCACCAGGAATCAGGCGCACCGTCCGCCCCATGCCCAGCCCTGCGGCAATGTCCCGAAAGTCTTGCCACTCTTCGGGCTGGGCGACGATGCCGATCCAGTGAATCGACGGCGCAGCTTTAGCCGCCAGCAGCGTCCAGGCAATGATCGGTTTGCCAAACAGCGGCAGCAGCAGCTTGTTTCGGCTTGCGCCCATGCGTTTGCCAGAGCCAGCGGCAGGAATCAGCAGATACACCAGCCACCTCCTGCTAGGCGTGGGCAGGCGACGCGATGCCACCCGTCACCATCTCTTCGGGCAGATCGAGCGTATCACCCATGCGCGTGCCGTCATGATAGGCCGCCAGCAGGGTAGGGCAGGTCTTGCCCCAGGCGATCGCCCCCGTGCGGTCTAGCCCAATGGCCCCAAAATCGCGCCGATTTTGCTCCGCCTCGATAAACGACCGCTCAAAGGCTTGCAGCAGCGTTTGCCCATCAATCACGCGCACCACGATCCGCGCCGCCAGACACTCGTCGATAATGTCTTCGCCAATGCCCGTACAGCTTACAGCCGCGTGGTGGGTGGCGTAGTTGCCCGCTGGCATCGCGGAATCGCTGACCCGCCCAATCCGCTCAAAGCCTTTGCCGCCCGTAGACGTACCCACCGCAAGCTGACCTTCGCCATCCAGCGCCACCACACCAATCGTGCCGCGACCCGCCTCCGACACTAGCTCTTTCTCGGCCACCACGCCCGCCATTTCTTTAGAAAAATTATGGTCGCGCTCCTGAATCCATTCCTTCAGGCGAATTTCCGTCAGCGGGTCGTAGGACGGCACGCCCAGTTCCCGCATCAGTTCCAGGGAACCATAGTCGGATAAAACGCGATCGCTCCCATCCTGCAAAAACAGCGCCAAATCAATCGGGTGCTGCACCCGCGAAGTGTTGATCACGCCGCTAAACCGCTGTGCCGAGCCATTCATCAGCGATGCGCTCATGCGAATTTGCCCGTCCGATTGCAGCACCGACCCCGTACCCGCGTTGAACCTGGGATCGTCCTCTAGCATCTGGCAGCCACGCACCACTGCTGCTTGGGCACTCGCTCCCGCCAGCAGCATTCCATACACTTCTTCGATCACCCGGTAAAGCGACAGCCGCACGGCATCCGCCCCACCCTTACTCCGGAGCGAACTGCCCGCCCCGCCATGAATGATTAGCTTGGGTTGAACCTGACCCATCAGCATAGAAAGCCCTTCTCCAGTAGTCCACAGTGAATGAAGCCCGCAAAACGCTACTGCCGACGCTGCGGCGTTTCGTCATCCCCCGATTTCGCCTGAGCGCGACGACGACGGCAGCGTTCGGAGCAATACTTGACCTCATCCCAGCAATCTTCCCACTTTTTGCGCCATGTAAATGGCCGCTGGCATACCGGACAGAGTTTGCTGGGCAGGTCGGATTTGGAGCGAGGCATTTTGAAGGATGGTTTAAGGTTAAGAAAGGATGGTTTAAGGTTAAGAAATGAATTATGGTTCTCCGTCACCAGTGTTTGGGAAATGGCTGTTAAGGTTTCCATCGGCAAGCTGCTGCTACCAGAGCCTGTTGGTGATTATGTCTCTACACGCATGACTCAGCTTGGAGCAAGGTCATTAGAAATTACAGCCGCCCATGCGGTGCAGGCATCCATGCTGCCGCTTCATCATTGTGATCCGTTTGACCGAATGCTGATTGCCCAAGCACAGCTAGAAGACCTGATGCTGGTTAGTGCAGATTCGATGTTTCAACAATACGAAGTTGCTTTAGTCTGGGCAGCGGTGGCAAGGGATTAGGGATTTGGGGTGAGGCGATAGACCTGGAGCGTGAGGTTGGAGATGGTCATTGCGGTGGGTGGAGAAACGGGCAGGTGTTCTCTGGGGCGCTCGGTGCAGAGTTGGTGAACGGCGGCTTCGGTGAGCAGCACCTCATCGGTTTCTGCCAGGTCTTCGCCTAGCTTGGAAGCGAGGTTCATCTCTTCGCCGTAGACATCTTGATAGCACGACCCATCGGAGATCATGATCAGGTCGCCGTAGCCAATGCCAATGCTGACGTGTTTGTTAATCAGGGCAAGCTGGCGCATCATTTCACGAGACGCGGCGATCGCCCTCTCCACACTGGGGAACACCGCATATACATTATCCGCCTCTAGCTTAAACGGGCTGCCCTGGTGTGCTTCCACAATCGGCGCAACAATGCCACGCATCCGCTCAATTTCAGCCAGCGCGGCAATAATACCCTGCTCCTGCGACAAGCGCGAAAACCCAGAAGAATCCAGCACCAAAATCGCGTGGGTTTCCATAAACCGGGCGCGAATCTGGGCATCGATGTCAGCCGCGCGATCAGGGTATTGGTTGCGGGCTTGCAAAAGTCGCTCTAGCTCTACTTCAGTATCGGTGGACATAGTATTCAGTGAAGTATTCAGTGAACATTGGGTGAATGAGAAGGGTGGACGACGAGCAATTCTCTCAGATGGGCGACCGTCTTGCAGCCTTTATTCGTCTAGCAACTCGCCAAACCGCTGGCGATAGCGTTCCAGTTGTTCCTCTGGGGTTAGATACCGTCTTCCCTGTTCGCTATACCAATACAGCGCTTCCCGCACGACCGTTCCATCCTGGTAAGGGCTGCGGCCTATTCCCAACCCCACCTCCGGCATCCAGTAGGGTTCACCAATTTGCAACTGGTAAGCGCCGTCCTGCAATTTATACACCTCAAACGGCTGGTGCTGGTCGCGTCGCCAGTATTGGGGGTTATAGATGACGTAATACAACACGCCCAGCCGGGCATAGGTCGCCATTTTCGCATCGTATTCTCCACCTGGAGTCAGCGACACCACCTCCAGCGCCAGCATCGGGACAACGCCTGCCTCTTCCCACACCACATAGCTTTTGCGAGATTCCCCCGCTTTATGGCGTTCCACGCCGAGGCTGAGAAACCCGTCCGGCACGACGGGTACCAGCGGCGAAACCCCCGTCGTGTGGTAGATCCCCATGTCTACCCCAAAGAACCAGTCGTTCCGCTCTGCCCAAATGAACTTGAGCAAAAACAGCAGGATATTGGGAATGAGATTCTGATCTTCGTTATCCACGGGCGTATCGTCTGAGCAGGGCAGCTCAGCGCTTGAAGGTAGGTGGAGCCAGCGATCAGTCACCATTGCGGCAGCTCACGGGAATTCAAAGGATTCGTCTATTTTATTGCAGGGGTTAGAGGTCAGGTTCAGGAGGAAAAGTGAGCCTGGATCTCGACTGATCTCATCTCTCTTACATAACAAGGCTACCCATGAAATGATGGAAAGTCTTACATCGCGTTGAGTTGGCTGTCCAAACTCTAAAAAATTGTCAAATTGTCAAAAATTGTCAAATCGCCAATATTTCCAGAACTGCTGGAAACCTTGCAAACGCTTGACTGTCCAACCAAAATCGCAAATCCAAAATCGCACAGGACTTACGCACTTGCGATAAGTTTGCTGGGTTTTGGGCGATTTCTCGCGGGCGCAGCCCGCGAGAAATCGCCCAACTGCGTAAGTCCTATCGATATCAGTCGTCGCCAAATCGCGGAGAAGCCAGCGCCACCAGCCCATACACGCGAATGCCTCGTGCTTCCAGGCAGGCAGCAGCGTTCCGCGCCGTGGCTCCGGTGGTGTAGATATCGTCGAGCAGCAGCACCGGGCGGCGGGGCGATCGCCCAAAAGCAGGGCCCACCTGAAACGCACCAGCCACATTTTGCGATCGCTCCTCCACGCTCAGCCCAAACTGTGGGGTCGTCGCCCGCACGCGCACCAGCCCGCGACGCTCCAGCGGCAGCCGGGTGATCTGACAAAAGGATGCAGCCAGCAGTTCTGCTTGGTTAAACCCGCGCTGCTTTTGCTTGTCGGCGTGCATTGGAATCGGCACCACGATCAGCGGCGTTTTTCCATGTACGGAATGCAGCCAGGCGCGACCCATTGCGTGACCGAGCGGCCGCGCCAGTTCGGGATGGTTGTTGTATTTCAGCGTGGCGATCGCCTGCTTGAGCGTGCCCTGATACTTGCCCCAGGAAAACACAGGCAGCGGCGGCCGCCATTCGGTTGTGGGCTGAGGTATTTGGCAGTGCGTCAGGCGGCGATCGCAGTCAATGCACAACGGAGGCGCGGGCGATCGCCCATCTGTGCGTCCGCACATCGGACAACAGGGCTGCAAAACCAAATTCAACAAGGGCTGGAGCAAATTCATTCATCCGTCTCAGCAAAAATCGCGGGAATCAAAAGCATTCAGACTCAACCAAGAGTTCAGACCCAACTCAGACCCAACTATGACAGGACTTACGCACTTGCAATAAGCTCTTTGGATTTTGGACAATTTCTCGCGGGCGCAGTCTACGAGAAATTGTCCAACTGCGTCAGTCCTAAATGATTCCTCCATTTAGAATTCCCGCTGGGCGGATCCAGAACCTTGCCCAACCTAAAGACTTTGCAAACAGAAATTTGTCGAGCCTAGGGGATGCGTTATGCTAGTAATCCCTCCATAGAGAAAACGAGTCGGCAGTGGGCCAGCCGCAATGTAGCAGCAGACTTCTTTTTGCAATGAATTGCAAGTTGCAACGAATTGCAACGATTTAGTCAGTGACAATTAATAAATTTCTGGTTCCACCCCAAGCCGCCCGACTTACTATGAGGATGTCCACCTTTAGCTGATGAGTCGATAGCATCTTTAAAATTCACTTGCCCATGGCGCTGAACAAACCCACTCGCGATTTGCCCACGATTAACGAACGCATTCGTTTCCCAAAAATTCGAGTCATTGACACCGATGGCGGTCAGTTGGGGATTATGACCCCCCGCGACGCGCTCAAGCTGGCCGAAGAAAAAGAGCTTGACCTAGTGATGCTGAGCGATAAAGCCGACCCGCCCGTGTGTCGGATTATGGACTATGGCAAGTTCAAGTTTGAGCAGGAAAAAAAGGCACGCGAGGCCCGCAAAAAGCAGCACACGTCCGACGTGAAAGAGCTGAAGATGCGCTATAAGATTGAAGAACACGACTATCGTGTGTGCGTCAATCGGGCAGAGCGCTTTTTGCAATCGGGCGACAAGGTAAAGGCAACGATTCGCTTTCAGGGTCGGGAGATTCAGCATAAGGATCTCGCAGAAACGCTGCTCAAGAAGTTGGCAACCGATTTACAAACCGTTGCCGAGGTGCAGCAAGAACCCAAGCAGGAAGGCCGCAACATGACCATGCTGCTGTCTCCCAAGAAATAGCGCCCCGCTGCTTGCTGCGGCTTTTGAACACCTAGACTGGCTACCGCCTAGCCCCCCCCTGTATGGCTAGTGTCTCTATGGCTAGCACCTGTACAGGGGGGTTTAGCGTTGGAACAAGCGCCTTGAAACAGGAGGGATGGGTTAACCCGTTCTCCTCAGGGGCACTATGAATGAGATGGCTGGAAGCCCTGTAACGCTCGACTAGCAATCCAAAATCGCCAATCTAAAATCGCTAATCCAGAATCGATCCAGTCCTCCGGCCCCAGCCTTATGATCCTGCACAGGTCGGGCTGGCCAAGTCGGGCATTTCACCCGGCGGCCCTTCACAAATACTGGAGACGGTGTTGGCGTTTCCGTCTAGGTCAGGCATGAGCCACACTTTACCTGCAAATCCCCGCGCCTGGCCAACGGGTAGGGCCAGGGTGATGGCTTTGGATGCCATGCCGCTACCGTTGGGTGCAGAGCTATATATGTAGTTTTTGGAATTGGAAATACTCAGTTCCAATTGTGAGAGCGTGGCAAACGCGCTTTTTTCCAGGAAATAGGCTTGCTGCGCCCGATTGATCGAGCCGACGTAGGTGCGGGCCTCAGCATGGCGGGCATTGTTGACCTGGCTGACAAACGAGGGCAGGGCGATCGCCGACAAGATGCCAGCAATGACCAAAACAACCAGCAGCTCGATCAGCGTGAACCCCGAATCCTGCGGGCGATCGCCCGTTATGCCAGCGCGAAACAGCAAATAGCAGAGTTTCATATGTCGTTCAGGCTTCATAAGCGACCCTGGAGAGTTTGTCACCACGACAGTTCAATCTCCGGGAAAACTCGGTTTTTAGCCGGACGAAATTTACAGAAACCTGCTTTTCTTTACTAAAGCTTTAAAACTCTCTCTAGAGCGAATCCGGTTCTTGACCGCGGCTTGCCCCTCTCGCTCTAACGTAAAGCCGCCGCACAGCAGCCTGCACGACGGTTTCCGCAAATATTCGGATGCAGCGAGTTAGCAACCCCAAGCCTCAGAAAACTTAGCTCAGGGCAAGCTCAGCCTAGCAGCCGCAGCCCGCGTGGCCACAGTCGCCATGCCCGTTGGGGTGTCCATCGGCACAGGCTTCGCTGCAATAATACTTGCCGTCTTTTTGAATGGCCTCTTCCAGGCTGACGATGCACAGGCAAGATTCACAGGCACATTTCATTTGAGTCACAGTTGTAGTCATGACCGGGTTTCTCCTTTCGTCAAATAATCAGTCAACTTATCAAACGAGGTTTTGCGATTGAGCGAGGGCAGTGTCCCTGCGCGTCTCTAAAAACAAGAATAACATATGAACAGGTATTCAGATATTTTCTGAAAAACTTGAGGCGATCGCCCAAGGCGCTTTCAGGTTCCCTTCTCAAAGCCCAAATAGCCTCGTGGGGTGATCATCCAGCCTTCATGGAAGCGGGTGCTTTGGTTGCCGATGACGACGGTAGTGAGCATGTCGATGGGGCAGTCGAGCAGTTGCCCCAGGGTGGTCAGCGTAATCTGTTCTTCATTGCGATAGGCGGCGCGAACCAGGGCCACAGGCGTATCGACGGCGCGATGGTCTAGAAAAATGCGCTGGGCGATCGCAATTTGCTCTGTCCGCGTTTGCGATTTGGGATTGTATAGCGCGGTCACAAAATCGGCCGCGGCCGCCGCTGCCAGTCGCCGCTCGATGACGGGCCAGGGCGTAAGCAGGTCGCTGAGGCTGATGGCGCAAAAGTCGTGCATCAGCGGCGCACCCACCCGCGATGCCGCCGCCTGCAAGGCCGAAATGCCAGGAAACACCTGAACTGCGGGCGTTTGGCCGTCCCAGCCCTGGGCCTGGAGTTGTTCCAGCACTAGCCCCGCCATGCCATAGATGCCGCAGTCGCCAGAGGAAATGACCGCCACCGTCAGCCCCCACTGGGCCAGGGCGATCGCCCGCTCGGCCCGCTGTCGCTCCTGAGTAATGGGCAGCGCCTCAACGATTTGCCCCGGATGCAGCAGCGCCGCCACCAGGTTCATATACAGCGAATAGCCAATCACCACATCGGCAGAGGCGATCGCCGCCTGGGCCGCAGGCGTGATTTGCTCCAGTCGTCCCGGCCCCGTGCCCACCAGCCACAGCCTTCCAATGCGCCCGGTATATTCCTGCTCTGCCTGGGCCACGGCAATGGTCACTGCGCCGGGATAGTCGGGGAGGCGGAAGATTTGCTTGGAAACACGAAGGGGGGCAAAGGTTTGGGGTTGGCGGTCACGCTGGCACGTCCGGCTGGCCGCCAGAATCGCGGCGGCTTCGGCGACGCTGGGCGTGCCCACTTCCGACTCGACGACGGCGGAAGGGGTGGGGACGGGGACGGCGCGGAGGGTTTCGGCAGAGAAAGTGAGCAGGGGGAGATGGCGATCGCCACAAAATTCCAGCAGTCCCGCTTCATCTGCCTTGAGGTCGAGGCTGGCCAGGCCGGCGATCGCCCCCTCTGCCAGGTGATGCCGCCGCAGCGTATCAGCAACGGCAGCTTCGATCACCCCTCGCGGCGTACCCCGTTCGCAGCCCATGCCCACCCACAGCACGCGGGGATGCCACTGCACCTTGGGACAGTCAGAGGGAACCTCTGCCCCATCCGCAAAGCGCCGCTGAATTGGGCTAATCCATACGCGGGCGGCGGGTTTAGGCAGATTTGGCTGCGCCGCTGTCGGGTCGTCCCAGCCAAAGACAAAGGGATGATCGGGCGGCAAATGGTCTTGCCACAGCGTTGACCCGGCTTCCTGAATCACCTGCACAGGCTGCTGACGAGCGATCGCCCCACTCACCCCCGTCCAGTCGCCGCTGCCCTTGCGCCAGCCAAACGGTTCCCCCAGCACATCGATTCCCGGCAGAGCCAGGGCATTGGCCCCGCCCGTCAGAATGGGGGTGGCATTGAGCCGGAGGGCGATCGCCCGCGCCAGCCAATCGGCCCCGCCCTGATGCCCCCCGCACAGGCTGATCACCCCCTTGCCCGCGCCATCCACCACCAGCACCGCCGGGTCAGTCATCTTATCTTGCAGCAGCGGGCCAATCAGCCGCACCACCGCCCCCGTCGCCAGCCCAAACACCAAAGCCCGATGCGTTTGCCAGAGCGTGTTGACCAATTCCCGCAGCGTGGTTTGGTACACCTCACAGGTCAACTCGTCCGTCGCTAGGTCTGCCGGAACCCAGAGCGTCACCTCACCGCCCTCTGCCAGTGCTCGCAGCGATTTCACAGCAAGGGGAGTGGGGGCGATCGCCGCAATCGGCTGAAAGTCTTGAAATAGCAAAATTCTAAAACCCTAGAGAAGAGGGAAGAGGGAAGAACGAAGAGGGAAGAACGAAGAACGAAGAACGAAGACTGGAGTTCTCTCGCTTTTTTTCTTTCTTCTTTTTTCTCTCTTCTTTCTTTAAATGGGGGTAGTGGGACTTGAACCCACACGACTGTTAAGGTCAACGGATTTTAAGTCCGCAGCGTCTACCATTCCGCCATACCCCCGACTGTTAGGCCGCACCCAATGAGTAAAGCTTCGCAAGAATCCTGCGAATGCGTTCTATCTATTCTATGACGCGATGCTCCGGCAGGGTCAGAAAATCACTGCCCCGCAATTTCCTGATTCCTATTCCCTGCCCAAAACTTTCCAGAGATGACATCTCCCATACCTTGAGGTCTGGGCACTTTCCGGCAAACTGAGGGTGAGCACTGTTGCCTCCTGTCCTCTCAATGCAAGTGGCTATGAAAATTTTGGTCATGAACGCTGGCTCCAGCAGCCAAAAGTCCTGCCTGTACGAATTGCCGGAGGCGGCGCTGCCAGAGCATCCGCCAGAGCCGCTGTGGGAAGCGCAAATCGACCTGACCCATGCCGAAGGCGTGGCAGAAATTAAGGTGAAAACGGCGGCCGGCGTGAAAAAAACGGAGAGTTATCCCACCTCGTCGCGGGTTGAGGCCACTCATCACCTGCTGGAAACCCTGTGGACAGGGGATACAAGAGTGATCGATCGCCCCGGTGAAATTGACATGGTGGGGCATCGCGTCGTGCATGGCGGAGAGGACTATCGGGCTAGCGTGTTTGTAACGGCGGAGGTGAAAGCGGCGATCGCCCGCCTAGCCAAGTTTGCCCCCGTACACAACCCGGTCAATCTAGAAGGGATTGAAACCCTGGAGCAAATTTTGGGCAGCAGCGTCCCCCAGGTTGCCGTATTCGACACGGCCTTTCACAGCACGCTGCCGCCTGCGGCCTACGTCTATCCGGGGCCCTATGCATGGCTAGAACAGGGCATCCGGCGCTACGGCTTTCACGGCACCAGTCACAGCTATTGCGCTCAGCGGGCAGCCCAACTGCTGGGACGGCCGCTGGCTGATCTGCGGCTGATGATCTGCCATTTGGGAAACGGCGCATCGCTGTCGGCGGTAAGCCACGGCCAGTGTGTAGATACCACAATGGGCTTTACGCCGCTGGAGGGGCTGATGATGGGCAGCCGTTCGGGTTCGGTCGATCCGGGCATTTTGCTGTACCTCATCCGCGACCTGGGCTATACGCCGGATCAGGTAGACACTATGCTAAACTGGGAGTCGGGGCTGGAGGGCGTGTCGGGCGTGTCGAACGATATGCGGCTTGTGCTGGAGGCGATCGCCCAGGGCAACGAGCGGGCGAAGCTCGCAATCGATGTCTACGTTCACCGCCTGCGGTCGCTCATGGGCAGTATGCTAGCGAGTCTAGGCGGGCTGGAGGCGATCGTGTTCACGGCTGGTGTCGGCGAAAACGCGCCCAACATCTGGCAAGCCGCCTGCGAACCGTTCCAATTTCTGGGACTGCGGCTCGACCCTGCCAAGCTCAGCCGCAACCCCGACGATCAGGACATCGCCGCTGCTGATTCCACAGTGCGCGTGCTGATTATCCACACTCAGGAAGATTGGGCGATCGCCCAAGACTGTTGGCACCTGTCGAAAACACTCGTCGGCGTAGAAAATTAACAACCTGGGCGTATTTGCTAACTTTTATTAAGTCCTTTAAGATTGGTGCAGTGAGGGAAATTCTCGGGCAAAGCCTGCAAGGAACCGTTCAAAACTTAAAAGCCTTGTTGCAAATGTATCGATCCGGTCTTTGATAGACTTTTCTTCAGTCCCCGCAACTCGTTACAATACAGATCGATATTCATCTTTGCTCTGACATCACCGCCATATTATGAGTGTAGTTAGCCAGGTCATCCTCAACGCCGACGACGAACTCCGCTACCCCAGCAGTGGAGAACTCAAGAGCATCAGCGAGTTCTTTCAAACCGGAGAACAGCGCGTGCGTATCGCCAATATCTTGGCGGAGAATGAAAAGAAAATTGTGCAAGAAGCCAGCAAGCAACTCTGGCAAAAGCGCCCCGACTTTATCTCTCCGGGTGGCAATGCCTACGGCGATCGCCAGCGGGCCCTCTGCCTGCGCGACTACGGCTGGTATCTGCGCCTGATTACCTATGGCGTGCTGGCGGGCGACAAGCAGCCCATCGAAAGCATCGGCCTGATCGGCGTGCGCGAAATGTACAACTCTCTGGGCGTTCCCGTTCCCGGCATGGTGGAGTCGATCCGCTGCCTCAAGCGGGCATCCCTGGCGCTGCTCAGCGACGAAGACGCTGCCGAAGCCGCCCCCTACTTCGACTACATCATCCAGGCCATGTCCTAGCTTTGCTTTCCAGTGGCGTGCGATCGAAGGCGTGTAATCGAAAAAGTTTAATATCAGCCTTTGTTCCCTGTGGCGGGCAGAAGTGTTGCACCAAGTAGCATTCCTGCACCTGCGGGGAACCGTTTTTTGTAGCGAGATTGGGTGATCGGATAATTTTGGATTTTGGATTGGCGATTTTGGATTGCAAATCCAGGTTATGCAAGACTTTCACCTTTTCTCAGAAAAGCGCTTCTTGAGAGGAATTGATGCAGCGCACTCGAACATCCCACCGCTGAAAATCGTACAAGTGTTCACCACTTTCCGCCTTTTGGGGCATCATGATGAAGAGCGATCGCCCTCCCAACACTCCGCGACTCGCTCCCAAAATCCAAAACCCAAAATCCAAAATCCCCCCATCCCCTATGCGTCTCGGCAAAGTCGTCAAATCCAACTCCCACTGTGACTACGTGGTTCAAGTCGATGACAGCATGGACGTAGACAACCCGCCACAGGCCGACGACTACGGCTTTGGCAGCTTTGTAAAGCTGGAGGAACCGGGCGATCGCCACTGGGCCGTCGGGCTAATCTACAACTCGCTGCTGATGAACCCGATGTTTATGAGCAACGGGCCGCGCCTGTCGAGCGAACCCGACCCGCTGTTTACGCCAGATTTAATCACCGAAACCCGCACGCTGCTGGGCGTAGTGCTGGTGGGCTGGATGGCGCAGGACAACGGGCAGCCCTACGGCATCCACGGCATCCCCCGCGTGGTCGTCCCTGTCAACACGCCCGTATCGGTCATGACCCAGGACGAAATTTACCGCTTTCACCTCAACCAAGCAGGCAGCCCCCAGTTTTGCTACTATAGCCACCTGCTGCGCTGCGGCGGCAACTTTGCGCCCGCCCTGACCCAACAAACGCTGCAAGAACTGGTCGATAGCCGCCTTTTTTCTGGCCCAGACCAGCGGGCGCTAGAAATTCTCTGCCGAGAGCTTTCCTGGAAAAGCACAATGGGTGCAATGCGTTAAAATTCAGCAGAGCAAAATTCAGCATTAACAGCAAAATTCAGCATTACAAGTCAGCATTACAAGTCAGCGGCAAAATTCGGCAGCAGTCTCCGCTTCATTCTGAACCTCCGGCTGAACGGTCTTAAGCGTCAGCGTTACCCGGCAAACTCCACACCATGATGTCGGTATTCACGGAAGCACAGAGAATTTTATGACACTCGTAATGTCACACCCACAAAAAAATCCGACAGTCCCGAATTGAGTCTGCCGGATTATAGTGTGTTCCCTGTTGATGACTCGGCTAGAGTTGAGTCTCCTTAAGTATGCCGATGCAGAGAGAACTAAAGCGCGATCGCGATCATCTCCAGTTGTGATTTTTGTCACATGCTTCAGTGACGAGTCCGTTCGTTTTTCATCAGTAAAAATCGCTGCACAGCCTAACTGCACAGCGATCTTCCGATGACTTGTACGGTTTCAGCTAGGGCAACCCGCCTGACTGCACCCGCTAGAAAACATCCCGCGCTGGCAGTACGGTCACAGGCAACCTAGTCATACAACCTAGTCATAGACCACTCGCGCGTCAAACCCTTCTCTCCGGAGCTGCTGATTCACAGCCGCCGCGGCAGAGTAATCGCGGAAAGAGCCTGCATTGATGAATGGCCCCCGCAGCGAGTCCGAGTCGCGGTAGGCATCGCGCACAAAGCGACGCACCTGGAATAGTAGCTCATCGCTGCTCCCCGGTATGGCAACCCGGTAGGGACCGCCGTAATGGCCCGGAAACCCTGGGTCGGTCGGGCCGCCGATGTTGGCAGGTACTAGGTACTCAGAGGCAATCCAGCCGCCCGTGCCCGCCAGTTCAACCCAGGTCAAACCACCGGAAAATTCCTGCCGTCCAGACAGGCGCACGCGCACCCCATCATCGATGCCTGCAATTACCTGCCCATCAGGACGATTACGCACGTTTACGCCAATTCCGCTATTGGTGCGGACGATCGCCTCGCGGCCCAACCAGTTCCCCGGCGGAACGGGCTGCGACGGGCCGCCGATGCCGCCACCCGACACGAGATAGCCCAGCCCTAGGGCCCGCAGCGTTTCTGGGCCGGCCTGCCCATCTACCATCAACCCGTTTCGTCTTTGAAATGCGATAACTGCGTTTTCTGTTTCAAGACCGTATACACCATCGGCGAAGATGCCCAGCGCCGACTGAATTGCGGCGACATCTGATCCCTGGCTGCCAAAGCTGTAAACTTGGGCTAGCGCTTCGCCCCCCGTGAGCAAGACAGAGGAGGCAATCGCCATCCCTGCCACCTTCCACAGCATCGAGCGGGTCACTTGACGAACTTGGGCTTGGCGAGCTTGAATTTGTCCGGCAATGTTTGAGCATGACCTGAAAGCTTTAAAAGCAGAAAGCGTCTGGAAAAAAAAGTTGGGCTTCATAGGAGGATTGCTCATTCGTGACTACAAAATTTAGCGGCTGCGAATTTTTTCGGGGAGGCCCCTGCTAAAACTGACAACCGTTCAGGACACACCTCAATCTCGATGCGACCTGAGTGCAAGGTCGAACCTCTGCGGATGCAAAGTTTGCACTGGAGCAGAGATAAAAAATATCAGACAATCTTGAGGGGCTAAATGTGCCGATACTTCTGGATTTAGCTACACTGTGAGCCGAATGGATTTCGGAACCCTAAAAATAGGACAGGTGGGCTAAAAGTGAAGATGCCACAAACCAGGCTCCGCCGCAGTCAGAGGAGCATTATTTCTACTAGCATATCATTCGGGTTTCGAGCATGAAACGGTTTTTCTTCTCTCGTCGTTTAGCATGGATCATTCCCGTTGCAAGCCTGCTGGCAGGGGCTAGTTCTGCTGTACTAGTCAGCACTATTGAGCAATATACCCAGGCCGAAACGACCGATGGAAAACTATCCGCAGCAGAGCCTTCTTTTGCCCAAGACTCTGTGCCGGATGCCGAAACAGTCAACCCCAATGACGGAGCAGAAAATGCTCAAACCCTGAATTCTTCTGAGCAATCTGACCCCACAAAAAGCGGATCGGACAACTCTTTTTTGCTGCCCAATGGTCGCCCAAGTTTGTCGCCGCTCCCTGCGCCAGCCGAAACCTGGGAATGTGAAGTAGCAGTGGTGGGCGGGTCGCTGGGTGGGGTGGCGGCCGCCTCTCATGCCATGCGGACGGGCGCGAAGACCTGCCTCATTGAGCTAACGCCGTGGATGGGCGGACAGATCAGCTCCCAGGGGGTGTCTGCGGTAGACGAGTCCAGAAACATGCTGGAGCGGAATAACTTTTCGCCAAGCTGGCAGAGCTTCAAGGACTTTATCTTGCAGCAGCCCGTCACGCTGCCTGCCTGGACGGGTATCACTGCGCCCCTCACGGTCGCCCAGATTAATAGCTGCTGGGTTGGGCGGCTGTGTTTTCCGCCGCAGGTGGGGGCTGTGGTATCGCAGGAGTGGCTCAAGCGGGCGGCGCAATATTCCACAAGCAGCAAGTGGAGCGCGTTTACTGCCTTCAAGGGCGCAGAGTTTGACGAAACAGGACGGTTTATCACCGCGATTTATGCCGTGCGGCGATCGCCCCGGGAATCTGGCTATGTGCCCCAGGGCCGCCCGTCGGTGGAGCTAGCCACTTGGTATGCCTGGGAAGAAGATGCCACCTTCCGCAAAACCCCGATCAAGCTCCAGCCACCGCCCGGAAAGCGGATGATCGTGATTGACGCAACGGATACGGGCGAAGTGGTGGGCTGGGCCAAGGTGCCGCTACGCATTGGTTCCGACTCGCGCAACACCACGGGGGAAACCAACGCCGCCGATTTCGACAATCCAGAATGCACCCAGGCGTTTACCTTCCCCTTTGCAATGGGCATCCGCGCCGATGGCGGCCAGAGCATCAAGACCCTGGAATACGTCCAGTCGTTTTATCCTCGCGCCGAGCATATGCGGGTCTACACGCTAGAAGGCGTGCCGATGTTTCACGGGCGCAGCTTTTTTAACTATCGGCGGATCGTCAGCCTGAATCGCAGCGACCCCTTCTTTGGCAGCCCCGTCCTCAACGACATTACGCTGGTCAACTGGACGCAGGGCAACGACTGGAACTGGATGAATCCGCCGCTAATCCTGACACCCGAAAAGCTCATGCAAACCGGGCAGTATCAAAACTGGATGGGCGGCGTGTCGCTGCGGTCTATGCGCCATGCAGAAAATCACGCGCTGATGTTTGCCCATTGGCTCCTGGAGCAGCCGCCCGATCCAGCGCTGCCGTTGGCCTACCTAGCGGGGGCCGATTCCCCTATGGGGACGGTTTCTGGGCTAAGCATGTTGCCCTACATCCGCGAGGGGCGGCGAATCCTGGGGCGATCGGCCTACGGACAGACGGAGTTTATGCTGCGCGAGGCTGACCTGCGGGAAGACATGGAAGGACGAGACTTTCGGGCAACTGCGGTAGGTGTGACCCATTACGATATTGACATTCACGGCTGTCGCTATCGCAACTGGGAGCCGACGGGCGAGGCAGTTAAAGCTTCGGTGAAAGAATATTACATTCGCCCCGTGCAGATTCCCCTCGAAAGCCTGATTCCGCAGGGCGTGGAGAATCTGCTGGTGGGCGGAAAGGCGATCGCCGCCACGCACATCGCCACGGCCATGACCCGTGTTCACCACGGCGAATGGACCATTGGCTCGGCGGCGGGGGTGACGGCCGGCTGGCTGGTCGATCAACCCGATTTGCAGCCTGCCCAGATCGTCCCTCAAGGAAAAATGCCGCAACTGCAACAGTACATGATTGAGCAAGGCCTGCGGCTGGATTGGTAGACGCAGTGATCTAGGGGAGCAGCGATCCAGGGAAGCAGCTAGGGATTGGGAGCGGCTAGGGGTTGACCGATTCCATCTGCCAGCCGTCGCTGGTTTCAAAATAGCGATCGCGGCTTTGGGGGTCGCCCCGCAGTTGCAGGTGATCCACTTCGGCAGGAGCCAGCAGCAGCAGGCAAAAGGTCGGCAGCGGCGCGGTGGGGTCAGGCGGTGGCGGCGAAAACTCGGCCACGGGGCGGCGTGGTTGGGCGGGATGGGGCCAGGCAAATTGCAGGCGGGCTGCATCCGAGAGAGCCTGCCACTGCTGCTGGCGGGCGTGTTGCAAACCTTCATCAGGATGGATTTCATCGATCAGCGTTAGCCGTCCCAGCAGGCGAAATTGTTCGCGGCTTTTGGGAAAATACCAGCAGACCTCCCCCCAGGGCTGGTGAGCGATTTGCTCTGGTTTGGCGCTGCGTGTGTCGGTGATGAACTTGAGCTGATTGGTGGGGTCTAGAAATCCGCGAAAGACCACCGTGCGATTGGCGGGGCGACCGTCTGGCCGCACCGTGGCAAGCTGCACATAGCGGGCATAGACGAGCGAACGATTGAGATGCAGAGCGCGGGAAAGGGGCGATCGCCAAGGAGCCATTAGGTTTAAGGTTCAAGAACGCGATGGAGGGATAGCGCACCTAGCCTAGCTTAGCCCTCCAACACCCCAACCTCCTCCTACTGCCCTCAAACCCTACTCCCGAATCGTCAGCGTGTAGTTAAACTGTTCCCCAGAAACATTGGAGCCGACCCACACGCGATAAGTGCCACCAGCCCAATCTGTTCCCGACAGCGTGGCATTTGGGGCGCGATTGTTGCCGCTGGCGCAGCGGACAACGTTGCCGGGCCCCTGCACAACCAGCGTAGAAACGGCGCGGTTGCTATTGACTTGCAGCGTCAGAGCAGAAAAGTTGCCTTGGAGCGTAATCAGGTGATCCGGAGTAGATGACCCAAAGCCAAGGCAGAGGTTGCCGTCTTTATCGCGGTTGGCGACGATGCCTGGAAGGGAACTGCTGCCGCCTGTCCGTCCGCGCAGAGTCCCTGCATCTGCGCTAAAGCCAGGAGCCAAGGTCGCAGAGCCAAAGTTTGCGGTCTGGGCAAACGCCCCCACGCCCGTCAGCAGCGCTACACCCAGAACCAACAGCCCAATCCATCGGGGCGATCGCCCGCCAATCGGGAGTTTCAAGCTAGAAAATCGGAGTTTCGTCACCATGGCCGGATCTCAGAAGCTAGGGTCTAGTAGGGTCTAGCAGTATAGACGGACACAAAGCGGATGGGTTCCCGATTCATTCCCAAATTTGATTGACAGCGATTGACAGCTATTGATGATTGACAGCTTGATTGACAGCGATTGACGGCTATTCACAGCTATTCATAGCTATCGATAAACCGGAAGCAACACATTGAAAGTAGACCCTTCACCGGGCTTACTTTTCACAGAGATCGAGCCGCCGCACTTGAGCAAAAGCTGCTGCACAATAGACAGACCCAGCCCTGCACCGCCAGAGTCCTCGCCGCTGCCCGCCTGCCGCACCCGATAAAAGCGGTCAAAGATTTTGGGAATGTCGGCGGCAGCAATGCCAATGCCCGTATCGCGCACTTCAATTTGCACATAGTCGCCTTGCAGCTTTGCCAACACCCACACTCGGCCACCCTTTGGGGTAAACTTGATCCCGTTGTGCAGCAGGTTAATCAAAATTTGCCGCAGCCAGGGAACCGTACAGGACACAGCAGGCAGATCCTGCGGAACCGTGTAAGCCAGCAAAATGCCCTTTTCCTGGGCGAGGGGCTGGTAGGTGCTGACGATGCCCGGAACTACATCCGACAGGCGCAGCGGCTGCGTCACCGCTGTATCGTCCATATTTTCCAGTTGCACCAGCTCTAGCACGCTGGTAATTAGCGAACTCTGACGATCGCACTCGTGGGTCAGCATGTCCATATAGCGCTGGCGCTGCGGCGGCTTCAGGCTGGGGGAATTGAGCAAGCTCAGCGCAGTTTTCATCGTGGCCAGCGGCGTTCGCAGTTCTTGCCCGACGGTTTTCAAAAACTCGTCCTTCAGGCGAATCGCGTTTTGCAGTTCCTCATTCTCCATTTGCAGCCCGGTGGCGATTTCTGCCTGTCGCCGATAAATCGCGGTGCTGTGCCACATTTCTTCTTGAATTTGCAGTTGCTTGGCCAGCAGTTGCCCAACAATTCGGGTATTCGGCGTAATGTTAGCAGCCGTTAGCACCCACTCCTCCCAGTGCTTCACCAGGGACTCCAAATCAGCCCGAACCGCCTCAGGAGCCTCGGCAGGGGCGATCGCCTGATGAATGCCCTCTAGCACCCGGCAAATCGTGTCCGATTCAAACGTATAAATCGCCAGCAGCGGATGTCGCCGCTCTATGTCTTCATCAGAGTTGGGGGATAACTCTTCGAGCCAGAGCGGCCGCTCCGGCGGGCTACTATCTGGCTTGGACGGGCGCACCGAGCGCGGCCGATGGGCCAGAATCAGTCCGCAAAACTCCTCCGTCATCACTAGCAGCAGATACTCCCGCTTAAACTGGCTCTCGGTTCCCAGCGGCAGAACAACGCGCTGAGACTGGGCCGCCACATTCAGCGAGGTCGGTTGCGGCTGATGCGTCAAAACTGGAGAATCCGCAGCGGGGCTGTCTACCAGGCCCGCCAGTTCGGCAGCCGTCAGATCAGACACCTGATCCAGGTGCGACAGGTGCCCAGACGATGCTGGCGTTGCGGCCTCTGCCAAATCGCCCTGGCTATTGCCGAGGGTATAGAGCGTATAGGGCGCGGTCGCCGCCGTGCAATAGCGAGTAATTTCCGACTCCCAGGTGTCGCCCTTGGGAAACTTGAGCCAGAGCGTCGCGGGCAAATGTTCTTCGATCAGCAGATCGAGAATGGCCGTCAGCATCGACTTGAACGTCGTGGGGCTAACCTGGAGCGGATGCAGAGGACGCTCAGAACTGAGGGCTAGTTCATAGAGCGAGGCTTCGGAGGAGCGTGGCGATTTCATGGGGGTGAAATTCTATGGGGTAAGCACTAGATGCATTGGAGCATCTCCAACCAGATCGGAGTCGTCTCCAAGCAGAGCGGAGCAGCAGCGCCCCACAGTCTAAATTCCCTGACGTTGAACTAGTCAATCGCGAATAAGTCATAGGACGTACGCACTTGCGATTAAACGTTTTGGGTTTTGGATGATTTCTCGCGGGCTGCGCCCGCGAGAAATCATCCAACTGCGTAAGTCCTAAGTCAATGGCTCTGGCTAATTTCCAGTTTATTAAAGAAAAGGCTGATGATCAGGAGTATGGGGGTTAGAACATGGCTTGGCGACCCTCTTGCGTTAGATTTTTGGGGCTAATTTAGGCTAGATTTTTTGGGCTGAATTTTTCGGGCTGAATTTTTCAGGGCTAGGCAGGATTGAGCGAAAGCCGCTCCATCAGGGCTACACGAGCCTGTTCGCGGTCGTCAAAGTGAACTTTTTCTGTGCCAAGAATCTGGTAATCCTCATGACCCTTGCCTGCAATTAGCACGCCGTCACCGGGCTGCGCCTCCAGAATGGCTTTGCGGATGGCGGCAGCGCGATCGCCCATCACCGTTGGACTCACGCTGGCCGGAATGCCCGCCACCACATCTTGCAAGATCCGCTCTGGGTCTTCGGTGCGGGGATTGTCCGAGGTGACCACGACCCAATCCGCCAGCTCAGCGGCGATCGCCCCCATTTTGGGCCGCTTGGTGCGATCACGATCGCCGCCGCAGCCAAACACGCAGATCATCCGCCCCTGGATAAACGGACGCGACGCTTTCAGCAAGTTCTCCAAACTGTCCGGAGTGTGGGCATAGTCCACAATCACGCTGATATCCTGCGAGGGGGACACCTGCACCTGCTCGACGCGGCCGGGCACACCGGGGAAAGTGGAAAGGGACTGGGCGATCGCCTCTAAATCCAGACCCAGATGCAGCCCCGCACCCACCGCCGCCAGCAAATTTGCCAGGTTAAACTGGCCCACCAGCGGCGAGGCAAACGGCACGTCGCCCAGCGGCGTATGCAGCAAGCCCCGCACGCCCGCAGGCTCATACACCAGATCGCTCGTCCACAGATCTGAACTAGAATCTTGCGTGCTATAGGTCCAAACCGACTGACCCGCCAGCCCTGCCGCCAGCCGCTTCCCGTAGGGGTCGTCCAGATTCACCACGGCCCGCCCTTGCAGATAGCCGGGGCTAAACAGCAGCGCCTTGCTGGAGAAATAGTCCTCCATATCTTTGTGATAGTCGAGGTGATCCTGCGTCAGGTTGGTAAACACTGCCACCTCAAAGGGACACTCCAGCACGCGCCCCTGGGCCAGCGCGTGGGAACTGACTTCCATCACGGCATATTCCGACCCCGCCGCCCTTGCCGCCGCCAGTTGTCCCTGAAGTTCCAGCGCAAAGGGCGTGGTGTGCAGCGCCGTCTGCTGATGCCCCCGCCAGCGGGTGTAAAGCGTACCCAACAGCGCTACGGGCAACTGCGCCTGCGCCAGAAAATGCTCGATCAGGTGGGTGGTGGTGGTTTTGCCGTTGGTGCCCGTCACGCCGATCAGCTTCATCGCCTGAGCCGGGTAGCCGTAGAACGCCGCCGCCAGCCGCGCCGATGCCCGCGCCACGTTCGCCACGGGAATGATGCAGTCGTCGGCGGTGGGCGGTTTTTTCTGCACAGCGTTTTCGGACACCACAGCGGCGATCGCCCCTGCCGCCAGCGCACTCTGCCAAAATTCGCCCCCGTCCACCCGCGTCCCCGGCATCCCAATGAACAGATCACCAGGCTTGCAGGCGTGAGAATTCGTCGCCAGCCCTGTTACCTCAGCGTTCAGCGCCCCATGTTCCGGCAGTTGCAGGCTTTCCGGCAGCGCCCGCAGCAGTTCCACCAACTTCATTCCGCCAAGCCTCCCAAACAGCACATTTGCGATTTCGCATCTCGATTTCTGCTTATTTGAAAGTGTAAAGGGTGATCACACCTGCGGAACGCTTTTTATCAGGTTAGACCAGGGCAGACCACATGAGCAGGCTAAATTATGAAGTCTTTGCGGGTGTGAACAGACTTTTTCAAAATTGGATGGCAGATTGATGGAATGCAGGCAGGATTGCAAAGTCGCAAAACCAGCCTGTAAACCGGCCTATAAACAAGCTTGTGGGCCAACATTAGCCAGTTTGTGAATCAGTTTTGAAAATCACCTAGATAAGTAGACAAGCATTCGCGGATGAGTAATGACAAGCAATGGTGGGCTGCGGGAGCCAATCAGATCAACCGCTGGCTGGTGCAAAACCAACTGCGATCGCTCGATGAGGCCTATCGCGGCGCGCTGCAAATTCAGGAGCTAGAACGTCAATACTTTGGGGGCGATCGCATCGCTTTTCGCGCCGACCTCAGCAAGACGGTGTTTGATTACGTCAAAACAAAGCGCGATCGCCAACTGCTGCGCGTGCGGGCAAACCTCACCCGATTTCGCCTGAGCAGCTTTTTGCAAAATACCGATGTCACCCCCGAATCTGCTGTACCGACTGCTCAGGAACAGCAAATTTTGGAAAAACTGGGCTTTATCGAGCGAGTTATCGGCAAATATCGCGATTTGGACAACATGCTTGATCAAATAGCGGCAGAAGCGGGGGATGAAACAATGGCTGATACGACTATTGCCGCTCCAGAACCCGGCAAGCTGACCAAAGATTTGCGAACTAGCCGCGGTAAAGTCTCTGGGTCCAAACCGCTGCCGCCTATGCACTCTGGCGAAACAGACAGTTCTGACTCAATCCTGAATCGGCTGTCTTCTATCGGTAAGGAATTGAGCAAAGAACTAAGCCCACCCTCGGAGCAGGAAATTGTCACCGAACTGCGCCTGCGCCGCAAGCAAAACCGTATCGCCCTGCGCTGGCTAGCGGTGTTGTTGCTGCTACCCCTGCTGACGCAGGTACTAACCAAAAATTTGATATTTGAACCACTGCTAGGTAGTTACAGCGATCGCCATCCCTCTGCCGTCGAACTCAGCACAGAAATCGAAGAAGAATTTCTCGCCAAATTTAGTGAATATCGAGAAGCCCTAGAAATTCGGCACTTGCTGAAAAACTATCAGCCACCTGTCGCAGAACAATCGCAGGCTCCTTTTTGGCAACGCAACCGCTCCTTTTTCAACCAAGCGATTGAAGATAAAACCCTAATGCGCTCCTCTGCTGATGTGTTGACCGTTGCCTCTAGACGGCCACCGACCGAGCCTGCCCACCAGCTCGATGGGCGATCGCCCGGCATAGCTCCAGGGATGGCCCACGGCAGCCCATCGCGTGGCATCATCGTGACAACTGACCTGCCCAACTTGCCCGAACTCCGCACCGATCTCGAGGAGGAAGCCCGCGAATATGAACGGGCGCTGCAAGAAAAAGCCGTCGAGCTATGGCGCGAAGCCCGCGAAAAGCAGCTTGACGGCCTCAAAAACGTGCTGGCCGACCTAACCTCGATTTTGGTGCTAATGGGGTTGGTCTACTTTGGGCGCGATCGCCTCCGGCTATTGGGCAACTTTACCAACCGCACCTTCCTCACCCTCAGCGACCCCGCGAAAGTGTTCCTGTTTATCCTGGTAACGGATATTTTCGTCGGGTTCCACTCTGCCGAGGGCTGGGAAGTCATCCTCGAAGGCGTGTTTCATCACTTTGGCCTGCCCGAAAGCAAGGTCTTTATCAACGGCTTTATCGCCACAGTGCCCGTGTTTATTGATTCCTGCATCAAGTTCTGGATTTTCTCCTACCTGACGCGCTACTCGCCCTCGGCTTCGGCAATCTACGAGCGGATGAACACGTAGGGAAAAAAGGAAGAACGAAGAAGGAAGAGGTTTCGGTTTTCGTTCTTCTTTGGTGCTAATGGGGTTGGTCTACTTTGGGCGCGATCGCCTCCGGCTATTGGGCAACTTTACCAACCGCACCTTCCTCACCCTCAGCGACCCCGCGAAAGTGTTCCTGTTTATCCTGGTAACGGATATTTTCGTCGGGTTCCACTCTGCCGAGGGCTGGGAAGTCATCCTCGAAGGCGTGTTTCATCACTTTGGCCTGCCCGAAAGCAAGGTCTTTATCAACGGCTTTATCGCCACAGTGCCCGTGTTTATTGATTCCTGCATCAAGTTCTGGATTTTCTCCTACCTGACGCGCTACTCGCCCTCGGCTTCGGCAATCTACGAGCGGATGAACACGTAGGGAAAAAAGGAAGAACGAAGAAGGAAGAGGTTTCGGTTTTCGTTCTTCGATTTTCGTTTTTCTTTTTTTCCCTTTTCCCTTTTCCCTCACCTTACTGGCTCTACCCGCACCTCGACCCGACTCGGATTGCCCCCGGTGATGACAGGATAGGTCTGGGGACTGGTCAGGGCGAGCGCCCCATCGATCAGAACGCGGGCGCGAACGGCGTAGCGGTGATTGTCCTGAATCAGCGCTGGATCGTAGAGAATTTCAAAATTCAGCGGCATCTGTCGCCCGTTGGTGCGAATCGTCTGCTCTGCTAGCACCACAGTAGACGCACTGGCCCGCGTCAGATCCAGCAGTTGCACGCTAAGAATGGCACTGGGTGGGAGGGCGCTGCGCTGGAGCGAGACGACCGCGCCGCTGACGGAGGCCTGGGCCTGGGGGTCGTCGGGGGGCAGTTCGGGCGGTAGATCGGGTGACGATTCCGATGGCAATTCTGGTGTAGCATCCGGCGTAGTCTCTGGGGAAACCTCTGGAGCCGGGGTTTGGGCGATTCGCGAGGCGATCCCTGTGGGAATCGCCACTGTACCAACCAGCAGGCCAAGCAGCGGAGAAACTAGAGACAATCCAACTTGCGGTGGCATCACAGGCATATTGCTCACAGCGCACACTTTAGGGGGCTTTGGGTTGGCATAGTCTATGAAAGATAGACCCAGCCAGTCAAGCTTAGTCCATGCCCCGATGTTAATTTTCCTGGCCAGAGCTATGAATGAAATTGCTGACAGCCCCGCAGACGCTTTGCGGGCAATCCAAAATCTCAAATCCACAATCCAGAATCGATCCGATTGCTGTCCCTAGCAGGCGGAGCTAACCGCAGACGCGCTGGGCGCAGCAGGCACAGACGCAGGCATGGGTTGCAGGCTATAGCCCACCAGGGGCACACCTTTACAAAAGATCCCCAGACGAGGGCGCATTTCAAACGCTGCCTCCGTTCCGGCGTTAAATTCCGTCTCGGTGAGCAGCATTAGCCCATTGGCACCGGGTATGAGTTGGACGGGGGTTTTGCGAGAGCGCGAAACCAGTAGATGGGTGGGTTGGAACATGATGAGAGCCTCGGAGATAGATAGGAGAAAAGATGTCAGCAAAAGATGTCAGAGAGATCAGAAAAAGTCAGCGGACAGGATTGGAATTGTCGAGCATTGGCCCCAGTCTTAGGCGATCGCAACTCGCGAATGAATCGCGAATGAATCACAAGTGAATAGTGAATGAATAACAGTATCTAGCCCTAGCCCAGGCATGACGAGGGTTTTGCAGGTGTGGAATGTTGCCCAAATTGGATGGGTTTCCCGCAGACCGAACCCAGACCGCACCGCGCCACGGACGGTCTACCGCACCCGATTTCTATCCAAAGGGAGGTTTTGTGCCCCCTTTTACTTCAGTACGATTCACAAGGTTGAATAGTTCCGAAAGAGTCCTAGGCCTGGTTGCCTGACACAAGTCCCGAAAGCCCAGAAAATTCGTTGTCTTGGGATCGAAGCCCATAGCTCCTGAGTTGGAGCCGGAGGGCTTGGTCAGAGGAGCTTTTGGGCCAGCGTCCCCTACGAGAAATCAGGGGTTTCCAGAGATGTGTCAGGCAGTCAGGTCCTAGGCAGTGTCTTAAAACTTTCTAAGTCGCTGGTTGCCTTGAGTCGATCCCCCTAAATCCCCCTCATTAAGGGGGACTTTCAGAGTGGTTCGGCTCGGTTCCCCCCCTTGTTAAGGGGGGCTAAGGGGGATCGAAGGGTATTAAAACACGCCCTTGTCCTGCACCTTGACGACCGAAACAGTATCTAGATCTCCAACTCTCTTCCGACTCGCTGGACATCTCGCTGGGCATCTCGCTGGGCATCTCGCTGGGCATCTCGCTGGGCATCGCATTTCAGGGCAAGCAACTCCTTAACCCCCTACTCCTCCGGGTAGATACGGTTATCCTCCCTGCTATCGAGGCGAGAATGCGGATACATTGGAACTACGGAGTACATAAAAATTCATATGCACCAGTATTGGGACTGCATGAACCGCTGAATACTCGCGGCATGTGCTTCTGACGGGGAGCCAGTTGGCAAACCGGGCAAACCTCATTCAAGGTTCTGAGGATGTTTGAGTATTTCACTGAAAAAGCGATCGCTGTGGTGATGGCAGCCCAGGAAGAAGCTCGTCGGCTGGGACACAACTTCGTTGGCACAGAGCAAATCCTGCTGGGGCTACTGCTGGTAAAAGACCACATTGCAGCAGACGTGCTGACCGATTTGGGCGTGACCGTGGAGGCCGCCCGCCACGAGGTCGAAAATATTATTGGGCGCGGGTCTGGCTTCGTACCGCCCGAAATTCCCTTTACCCCCAAGTCAAAACGAGTCTTTGAGCAAGCGTTTCAGGAGTCTCGCCGCCTCGACCAGCGCCATGTGGGGACTGAGCATCTGCTGCTGAGCCTGGCCCAGGAACAGGAAAGCGTCGCTGCAAAGGTGCTAGAAAACCTGGGTGTCAATTTGGATCAACTGCGAACCACGGTGATTCGCGCTGTGGGCGAAGTGGCCGAAGTGCCCGTGGGCAGCACGACCAAGCGCTCCAGCCGCAACAACCGCAAGCCCAAAATGCTGCAAGAGTTTGGCACCAACTTGACAGAGCTAGCCGCCGAGGGCAAGCTCGACCCGATGGTGGGCCGCCAAAAAGAAGTGGAGCGGGTGGTGCAAATTCTCGGTCGCCGCAGCAAGAATAATCCGGTGCTAATTGGGGAGCCAGGTGTGGGCAAAACGGCGATCGCCGAGGGGCTGGCCCAGCGCATCGTGAATCAAGACGTTCCCGACCTGCTGCTAGAGCGCCAGGTGATCAGCCTAGACATGGGCACGCTGCTGGCAGGAACCCGCTTCCGGGGCGACTTTGAAGAACGCCTCAAGCAAATCATGCAGGAGGTGCGCGAGGCAGGAAACGTCATCCTGGTGATCGATGAAATTCATACCCTGGTGGGCGCAGGTTCGCTAGAGGGCGGCATGGACGCGGCCAACCTGCTGAAGCCTGCCTTGGCGCGGGGCGAGTTGCAGTGCATCGGTGCCACTACGCTAGACGAATATCGCAAGCATATCGAGCGGGATGCTGCGCTCGAACGCCGCTTTCAGCCTGTGATGGTAGAACCGCCAACGGTGCTGGAAACGGTGGAGATTTTGCGGGGTCTGCGCCAGCGCTACGAGCAGCATCACAACCTGCTGATTTCGGACGAAGCGCTGGCCGCAGCGGCCGCCCTGAGCGATCGCTACATTACCGATCGCTTCCTGCCGGACAAGGCCATCGACCTGATCGATGAGGCTGGCTCCCGTGTCCGCTTCCGCTATTCGGCCCAGGCTCCTACGCGGGAGCTGAAGCAGGAGCTACGCCGCGTCCTCGCTGAGAAAAACGCCGCTGTGCAAGAGCAGGACTTTGACAAAGCCACCCAACTGCGCGATCGCCAGCGCGAGCTAGAGGCACAGATCAGGGGGCAGGGTGCAGGAGTCCGGGATCAGGCGGTGGGGATGATTGAACCCTCCTCTCTTCCTGGTTCCCCTGCTCTTCCTGCCCCCTCGCCAACGGTCACTGCCGAGGATATTGCCCAGGTGGTCGAATCCTGGACAGGCGTTCCGGTAAACAAGCTGACGGAATCGGAATCTATCTCGCTGCTGCATCTGGAGGAACGGCTGCACGAGCGAGTCATTGGGCAAGATGAGGCGGTGAAGGCCGCAGCACGGGCCATCCGGCGATCGCGCGTGGGGCTGAAGGATCTGGATCGGCCCATTGCCAGCCTGTTCTTCTCTGGGCCGACAGGCGTGGGCAAGACAGAGCTAACCAAGGCGCTGGCGGCGGCCATCTTCGGGTCAGAGGAGGCGATGATCCGACTGGATATGTCGGAATTTATGGAGCCGCATACGGTGTCGAAGCTGGTCGGTTCGCCCCCAGGCTACGTGGGCTACGACGAAGGCGGTCAACTGACGGAAGCCGTCCGCCGCAAGCCCTATACGGTGGTGCTGTTCGATGAAATCGAAAAGGCCCATCCCGACGTATTCAACATCCTGCTGCAACTGCTGGAAGACGGTCGCCTGACGGATTCTAAGGGGCGCACGGTCAGCTTTAAGAACACGCTGATCATCTTCACCTCCAACATCGGTTCTCGCGCCATCCAAAAAAGCGGCAGCGGGCTGGGCTTTGATCTGGGCGAAGGCGACTCGCAGTATACCCGGATGCGCGATCGCATCAACGACGAGCTAAAGCAGTCCTTCCGCCCTGAGTTGCTGAACCGATTGGACGAAATCATCGTCTTCCGCCCGCTCACTCGCGACGAGGTGACGCAGGTGGCCGACCTGATGATCCGCGAGGTGAATCAGCGTCTCAGCGAACAGGGCATGGCGCTCATCGTCACCGATGCCGTCAAAGAACGGCTGCTGGCGGAGGGCTATGACCCTGCCTACGGAGCGCGACCCATGCGCCGAGCCGTCACCCGCCTGCTGGAGGACGCGCTGGCGGAGGGAATGCTGACGGGCGAAATCCGCGCAGGCGACACAGCTATTGTTGATCTGGACGACGACGGACAGATCCGCGTTCGCCGCCAGGATGTGCCAGTGCTGCAATCCGTCAATTAAGTCCGTTAATTAAGTTAATTAAGTTAATTAACTTAATTAAAAGGCATTGCTCCCGCAGGGCCGACTCCACTTGTCGCCTCTCATGCGGGAGCAATTGTCCGGACTATTGACTGCAAGGAGCGTATGCACTGAAACTGAGCGCCAAAATATCGAAATGATAAGGCGTGATTTCGGCGATTTCTTTTAGTGATTTCTTTTGGCGATCTGTCGAGTCATCGTCTAAGCTATGCTCAGTATTTAACGATAGTGCTGGAATTAACCTTGCTGAAGCTGAAATTGATGGTGTTGAAGCGTTTTCCTCTCTTGGCTCTGCCGTTTGTGTTGGGTGCAGGGTTTTGGGCGCGTCCGGCGATCGCCCAGGCGTTGATTCCCCATGTGCCCCAGTTGGACTATGCCCGCATGGAGCAGCAGGGGCTGAGTCTGGCGCAGGAAGCGGCGCAACTCGCGCAGTTTCAGCAGTATGAACTGGCGCTGATTCGGGCGCAGTTGGCGACGCAGCTTGTGCCGCAAAATGGGCAGGTGTGGGCGCTGCTGGGCAGTCTGTATCTGCAAGTGGGCCAGGGCGACAAGGCGATCGCCCCCCTACTCAAGGCTGAGTCCCTTAGCCGAGAAGACCCGGCGATCTTGTTTGCCCTGGGCACGGCCTATTTTCGCGCCGAGAACTATGCCCGCTCCGCCGAATACCTGCGAAAAGGGCTGGCGCTGAAGGCAGACGAACCCGGTGCCTGGTTTGACCTGGGCAATGCCTACTATATGCAAAAGCGCTACGCCGACGCGATCGAGAGCTACGAAAAGTCGGTCGAGCTTCAGGAAGATTTTTGGCCGTCCATCAACAACATCGGGCTGGTGCTGTATGAAATGGGCGACATCGACGGGGCGCTGGAAAAATGGCGCGAGGCGATCGCCATCGACGGAACGCAAGCCGAGCCGCAACTCGCGGTCGCTGTGGCGCTGTTTGTGCAGGGCAAGCAGGAAGAAGCGCTGGCGATGGGCGAAGCCGCCCTCAACCTGGACGATCGCTACGCCGAGATCGACTTTTTGCGGGAAAACCTGTGGGGCGATCGCCTGATTGAGCAAACCCGACGATTCCTCCAGCTTCCCCGGATGCGCGAGACGCTGGCGCAGATTCGGCAGTCGGGAGGTTAGGGCGACGGAGAGGGAAAAGAGGGAAGAACGAAGAGGGAAGAACGAAGAACGAAGAGAGTCCGTTTTTCGTTCTTCATTTTTCGTTCTTCGTTCTTCATTTTTTCGCCTCTCCCCCATCACCCCACCCTCGGCCGCTGAGCGGGTCTGGGAAATAGCGTGCGGAGCGTGCGATCGCGCCCATGTAGCATTTCGTAGAAGAAGAACGACACACCCGCAAAGCCCTGCTGCCGAACGGCAAAGACCTGCTGGCGGATTACCTCTGGGCGGGCAGGACGATCTTTGAGTCCGGCTAGGATGCCAATGGCAACGGGGATGTGGCTCCGGGCTTCGACGATTTCGGGGCGGCTGAGTTCGGCTGCAAAGCTGGACAGGTTATCCCGATAGATTTGAATGATCAGTTCTTCTACATAGCCGCGCCGCTCCCAGGTCTTCCAGTCTTGCAGATAGTGGCGATAGGCGTAGTCCTGGGTGTTGGGCGACAGGGCCACCAGGCAGTCGGGGCGGTAGGATTTCACGGTTTCAAACAGGCGCACCATGATGGCAGAGATGCGGCTGGCTCGCCAACGTGTCCACTCAGCATCGTAGGGATTGGCGGGCGGCGACTGGCCCTGATGCTCCTGCTGGTAGAGCCGGATGGTGTAGGGGTCATAGCCCAGTTCGGCGGGCAGCCCAAAGTGATCGTCCAGTTGCAGCCCATCGATTTCATAGTTGGCGGCGAGTTCGGCAATTAAGCTCAAGATGAATTCCTGCACCTGCGGATGGAATGGGTTCATCCAGACGCGGGGCCAGATCCCTTCCATGACCACCTGAGAGCCGTCGCGCCGCTGCGTCAGCCAGTCGGGATGCCGTCGCGCCAGTTCCGAATCTGCCGGGGCCATAAAGCCAAACTCGAACCAGGGAACCACGGCCATGCCCAGGCGATGTCCCTGCTGCACGGCTTCAGCGAGCATATCGCGTTGCTGCAACCCGGAGTGGGGGTCTACCCGTCGCCCAATGACGCGCTCGGCCGTGGCGCTGGGATACAGCGTGTAGCCCCAGTTCCAGACAGTGGGATAGATCGTGTTGAAGTGGAGGCGGGAAAGGCGGCGGAGTCCCTCCGAGAGGCGATCGCTCGAAAACAGCACATCGCTGTCGATGTTAGTAAGCCAAACGCCCCGCAGTTCCGTGGTGGGCAGCGCAGCCTGGGCCATCCCGCCCAGCGGCAAGTGAAGCAGCATAGACAGCGCCAGGCCCAGCGCGGTTAGCCTCGTGCGCCAGGAGCGAAACGTCCGCCGTTGAAAAGCTGTGAAAACGCTGGCAGGAAAGACCGAAAAAGGAGTTGATTGCAGGAAAGCGGAGTAGAACTGTCGAAATTTCACGATTTGTCGTGGGATTGACTTTCTTGATTGGCTTTGCAGATAGATTTTAGGATTTCTCTACTCAAACAGAAGTTCCCACGACAAGTTGCCCCTTTCAGCACAAACATCCTCTAGGGGGTAATCAGGGCGGCAATCTGAGCGATCCGCCGACCGCACCTGCTGCGCTGTTTCTCAGTTTCACCGCCGATCGCCAAGTCGGAGGGGGTTTGGGGGACGCGCTTCAATCCCCCAAGCGGGGATTTTTGGGAAAAGCATCCCCCAAGGATTGCTGGCTTGGAAAGCGCTACCTGCCGCAGAACCCCGCCCCACAAAAAGCCGCCTCTGCGAATGCGGGAGCGGCAAGTTCATACAAATGTACTAGAATCAAATTACTCTTGGGGCAGCAGCGACATGATTTGCTCAACAAACCGCTGGTGATCCACCACGGGCTTGGAGATATAGTCGTCGGCTCCGCTCTGCTTCAGGAAATTCTCGCGATCGCCCTCCATCGCATGAGCCGTAACCAGGATAATCGGCAAATCCGCCGTTTTGGGATCAGCCTTCAGCATTTGGGTAATCTTAATGCCGTCCACGGGCTTGCCTTGATAGACGCTGTGCGACAGCGACACGTCCATCAAAATGATGTCCGCCGCTCGCGCCGTGGCAATCTCCATGACCTCATCCACATTCTCGGTATGGCGAACTTCTAGCCCGCCCCGCTTGGTCAAAATCTTGGAAAAGACACGAGCGTTAATTAAATCGTCTTCAACAATTAGAACGGTCTTCATACCAATTGTCTAACTCCCCGTTATTCACCCTTACCCAAAAGCATGAAATATCTCCTACCCCAGCAGTTAAGGAAACATGATGAAGAACTATAAAAGAGTGATAAAACCTGAACATAGCATCTCACAAAGCATTTCACAAAAGTCTAGCTGGCAATGATGGCGATCGCCCCGTCTTCCCATCCCCCTCGGTTAATTCGCTCCAGCAGATTCCCCCATCGCCCCCAAGCCTGCGCTCTACTTGCAGATTCTCTGCAATTCAGTAATGCTGCTGATAAATGCGAAATTAGCGCTATGGTTGGGTTTCGGGCATCGCTTACGCCCCTGTTCTCTCGCTCGTTTCACCTGCCTTTTAGTCCTTAAACACGCTCATGGCTAGACAGCTCAACCTCTCCGCCGGCCAAGTGGTGGCCACAGCGCTGCATACCGAAGTGCAGCAATCCTATCTCGAATACGCGATGAGCGTCATCGTGGGGCGGGCGCTGCCGGACGTGCGCGACGGGCTAAAGCCTGTGCATCGCCGCATCCTCTACGCCATGCACGAACTGGGACTAACGCCCGATCGCCCCTTCCGCAAGTGCGCCCGCGTGGTGGGGGACGTACTGGGTAAATATCACCCCCACGGCGACCAGGCGGTGTATGACGCGCTGGTGCGGATGGTGCAGGATTTTTCCAGTCGCTATCCGCTACTGGGCGGCCACGGCAACTTTGGCTCCGTAGACGACGACCCGCCCGCCGCCATGCGCTACACCGAAACGCGCCTTGCCGCTATCAGCCACGAGGCGCTGCTGACGGAAATTGGCGAAGCCACGGTCGATTTCATCCCCAACTTCGACAACTCGCAGCAGGAACCCGTCGTGCTGCCAGCCCAGTTGCCGACGCTGCTGCTGAATGGGTCGTCTGGCATCGCCGTGGGCATGGCGACCAACATCCCGCCCCATAACCTGGGCGAAGTGGTGGACGGGCTAGTGGCGCTGATCGACAACCCCGACCTGCCCGATGACCAGCTTTTTGCGCTGATTCCTGGCCCCGACTTTCCCACAGGCGGCGAAATCGTGGGCACGGAGGGAATCCGCGATGCCTACACCACCGGGCGCGGCAGCATCGCCATGCGCGGCATTGCCCAGTTTGAAGAAATTCAGCCGGGACGGGGTCGCCATCGCCGCACCGCCATCGTCGTCACAGAACTGCCCTTCCAAGTCAACAAAGCCGCCTGGATCGAGAAAATTGCCGATTTGGTGAACCAGACGCGGATCGAGGGCATTCAAGACATTCGCGACGAGAGCGATCGCGACGGGATGCGCGTGGTCATTGAACTCAAGCGCGAAGCCAACCCCCAGCGGGTGCTGAACCAGCTTTATAAGATGACCCCACTGCAAAGCAACTTTGGCGCAATTTTTCTGGCGCTGGCCGACGGGCAACCGCGCCAGATGCCGCTGCGGGAGCTATTGCAACAGTTCCTCGCCTTCCGCGAAGAAACCCTCACCCGCCAATACAGCTATGAGCTAGACAAGGCAGAAAGCCACATTCACATCCTAGAAGGGCTGCTGCGGGCGCTGGCAAATTTGGATCGGGTGATTGAAATTTTGCGAAACGCGCCCGACGGCGGCGCGGCCAAGATCCAGTTTCGAGAAGAGTTCGACTTTAGCGATCGCCAGTGTGATGCCATCCTCTCTATGCCGCTGCGTCGCCTCACCGGGCTAGAACAGCAAAAACTCCAGACCGAGTACGACGAAACCGCCGCCCGAATGCAGGAACTCCGCACCCTCCTGAGCAACCGCCGGGAGCTGATGAAATCTCTGAAAAAAGACCTGCGGACCCTCAAGAAAAAGTTTGCCGACCCGCGCCGCACCCGCCTGCAAACCGAAACCGAGCGGGCCGAGGAAGCCGAAACCCTGGCCGAAATTGCTGAAGAAGTGATTGAGGAAGAAGTGGTGCTGGAGTTTACCCAGCGCGGCTACGTGCGCCGCTTCACACCCAAAGCCTTTGAGCGTCAGCAGGCTAAACAAGAAGACACTCCGCCCAAAACGCTGATCGACAGCGAAGACCCCGCCCTGCAAACCGAGTCGGCCCTGACCACCCAAGAATTGCTCGTGCTGACTCGCAGCGGCAAGGCCTACACGCTTAAGGTGGGCGATATTCCCCCCACCTCGCGCCAGTCGCGAGGAACGCCCTTGGTGACGCTGCTGCCGCCGGGAGCGCAGACCGGAGACGATGCGATTGTGGCGCAGTTTGTGCTGGCTCCAGAGTTTTTGGAAAGCCTAGATTTGGTGATGCTGACGGCCCAGGGGCGGATCAAGCGGGTGCCGCTGGCGGAGTTTACGAACCTAACTGGGCGAGGGCTGACGGCCCTGAAGCTGAAAGACGGCGACACGCTGCAAATCGCGCTGCTGGCGGCTGAGGGCGAACAGCTTGTGCTAGCGACCGCAGGCGGACGGATGCTGCGGTTTGAAATCAACGAAGACCAGCTTCCGGTGCAAAGCCGCACTGCACAAGGCTTGCAGGCTATTCGCTTGGGCAAGCAGGAAACCCTGGCGGGCTGCGTTGCGCTGACGGCGGACGACGAGATCCTGCTGATTTCGCGCCAGGGCATGGGCAAGCGGCTGCCCGTGCGGAGCCTGCGTCTGGCGAATCGTGGGGACTTGGGTCAGGCGCTCCAGTTTGTGGCCAAGACGGATGCGGTGGTGGGGCTGGTGCCGGCCTACGACGGGACGATGGTAACTGTGCTGACCAGTGGCGATCGCCTCGCCCGCCTTCCTGCCGAGTCCTTCCCCAGCGGCACGACGAGCGGCGAAAAACTGCTCAAGCTTGCCAAAACCGAGTCCATTACTACCCTCATTCCCGCCCTCTTGCCCGGCGAAGATGAGACTGAAGAGGCTCAGGATGAGCAATAGTTTTTCTCTTTCTCAAATTCCAGCCGCAGCAACCCACAGCGTGCCCTGATTTGTGCCCTGATTTGATGTTTTTGTGCCGAGAGTGTAATCGTAAAAACACCCAATTACAGCGGGCGATCGCCCTCGTTTCCAAGAAAGTTCTCTAATTTTGTCGATGGCCTGTAAAGTGCTGCTTCTTACACTAGAAGACTCAAACCTTTCAACTCACCCAATATATCGGTTCACCCAATCCGTTCCCTGAATGTTTTCTCCCAACCAATCGCAAATAAGGGTCTTATTCCCAGCGCTAGTTTTTGATAGACGCTGCGTCGAGACCGACAGCCCCAAAATGACGGTCGAAGCGGCTTAAGAGGGACGTTCACCCGACAGCTACTCGGTAACGTTTGCAGATATAATTCGATTTTCGAATGGCTCAGGGTGAAGTTCTCCTTCTAGTGTGCCATCAGGCGCTCCGGCATCCCGGCAACTAAGTCTAGCTGCTCCGAGTTTTCTCTATTTTCAATTACTAAGCAAGCAACGATTTGCCATCCTTGGTTGGCACCAATCGCTGCATTTATAGCATCAGCCATAGTTTGACTAGGGACATGAACCCTGAACAGTCTCTTCCGCCTCCAGAGTCTGGCGACGCTGTTACGGGTTTTCCCATCCGTCCGTCCATCTACGATGAGCGCATCGGAAACCCAGCCGCCAGGCCACTCACCGATCTTGAAGCAAACCCCGTCTTGCAAGTCCTCTTTGGGCTGTCTTTTGACGCAGTGCTGGCGTTTGACGATGCGGGTTATTGTCGGGCTGCCAACCCAGCGGCCAGCAATCTTCTGGCATTGCCTGTGGACGCGCTGTGTCAGCGGCGACTCCAGGATTTTGTGCCGCTAGAGTACCAGTCTGAGGCTGCTTGGGCACACTTTTTGCGCGATCGCCAACAGTCTGGACAAACGCTAATTCTAAAAGCCGACGGCCGCTTGCGCTGGGTCGCCTATCGGGCGATCGCCGCCGGCCTTGCTCCAGATCTTCACCTGACAATTTTGCGAGATCTGGGCGATGCCCATGATTCTGAAAACGACCCTGAACGAGAGGCTAACAAAGAGGCTGACAAAGGGGCTAACAAAGAGGCTGAAAACCTGGAGGGGCGATCGCTGGCTGACATGCAGCAGACCCTCGCAACCGAACAGCAGGCAATTGAGCGAGAGCGCTTCATCACCCGGCTAGCACAAACCATCCGCCAGTCGCTCGATTTGCAGACCATGCTACACGCCACAGTGGAACAGGTGCGACACTTCCTCAAGGTGGATCGGGTGCTGATCTACCAGTTTCAGCCCGACTGGAGCGGCAAAGTCGTCGCCGAGTCGGTCGCCCGCGACCCTTTATCACTGCTCGATCGAGTCATCGAAGATCCCTGCTTCGCGGCATCCTTGTCCCTCCCCGACTCGCATCCCTACGTGAGTGGTCGCATCCATCGCGTCAACGATGTGCAGCGTGATGATTTGTCGGACTGCTATCGAGAGATGTTGACCCAGCTTCAGGTGCAGGCGGTGCTGATCATTCCCATCGTCGTACAAGATCGGCTGTGGGGACTGCTGGTGTCTCACCATTGCACCGCGCCGCACCAGTGGGATGCCCTCAGCGAAGACCTGCTGCAACAGCTCAGCACCCAACTGGCGATTGGCATTTCCCAAGCCGAACTGTATCGACAAACCCAACAGCAAGCCCAAAAAGAACAGCTTGTGAACCAGCTTGTCCAAGCTGTTCGCAATTCTCTGGATTTGCAAACGGTTTTCGCCAACGCCACGACTGCAATCGGGGAAATGCTGCGGCTCGACCGGGCGGAACTGGTGCGCTATCAGCCTGAACAAGGCTGCTGGATCAACGTATGCAGCTATCGCAACCGCCCAGAATTGCCTGATGCCAACGGGGTGGTCATTCCCGATGAAGGCAATCCAATCGCAGCCGGGCTAAAGCAACTCCAAGTCATGCACGTAAGCAGTTTGGCCGATGAACCCGACCCCATTAGTCAATCCTTTGCGGAGCATTTTCCAGGTGCGTGGATGCTGGTTCCGATTCCCCGAATTAGCATAGCCGAAACGGAGGCGGCAGAGCGGCGGGTTTGGGGGTCGCTATCGCTGAACTATCAGCAACCGTCGCGGCAGTGGCAAAGCTGGGAGTTGGAAACGGTGCAGGCGGTGGTTGATCAATTGGCGATCGCCATTCAGCAGTTGAGCCTGTATCAGTCGGTGCAGCGGCTAAATGATGATTTAGAACATCAGGTCGCCCATCGCACTGCCCAATTGCAGCAGGCGCTAGAGTTCGAGGCACTGCTAAAGCGAATTACTGACAAAGTGCGCGACAGCCTGGACGAAGCCCAGATTTTGCAGGGCGTGGTGGAGGAGGTTGGGCAAGGATTGCCCGGTATCTTGTGTTGCCGGACTGCAACCTACAGTCCTGACCTGCAAAGCAGCATCATCAGCTATGAGTACACGACCTGGCTGCCCAGCGCCGAGGGGCAGGCCGTGCTGTTTTCCGACAAGCCAGATCTGTATCGACAATTGCTGGCGGGACTGCCTTTTCAGTTTTGCCAAATGGCTCCTGATCCCTTGCCCCAAGTGCAAGAATCTCTGGCAGTTCTAGCATTTCCGGTGTTTGACGATCAGGGGATTTTGGGCGATATCTGGCTATTTCGAGAGCGCCAGCAGTGGTTTAACGATGCGGAGATTCGCCTAGTGCAGCAGGTCGCAACGCAATGTGCGATTGCCATCCGGCAGGCCCGACTTTATTACACATCGCTGTCTCAGGTCGAAGAGCTAGAGCGGCTCAATCGCCTGAAGGACGACTTTCTCAGCACGGTGTCCCATGAGCTACGCACCCCCATTGCAGGCATCAAGATGTCGATTCAGCTTTTGGAAATTCACCTGAATCGGCTGGGCATTTTGGGCGATTCGCGAAGCGATCCCTACGGGAATCGCAGCAACCCCATTACGCGCTACTTCCAAATCTTGCAAGACGAGTGCCAGCGCGAATCAGACCTGATCAACAACCTGCTTGACCTGTCGCATCTTGATGCCGAGGTCGATCCGCTGCTGCCTAGCGAAATCCGCCTCGATCTCTGGGTGCCGCACATCGCCGAAGCGTTTATCGAGCAGACCCGCGACAATCAGCAGCAGTTGTTCATTAACGTTGCAGCAAACCTGCCCCCGCTCATCACCGACTCGTCCTACCTGGAGCGCATCTTGACGGAACTGCTGACCAACGCCTGCAAGTATACCCCCGCTGGAGAGCGCATCACCGTCGAAGCCAGACCGTGGAACCGATCGCGCAACCACCATCAGAGTGGCCAATCTTTCGCCGACCCAACCGAGCCAGCCTACCCCAACGCGCCTACCCTCTTCCAAATCTGCGTTACCAACACAGGAGTTGAAATCCCTGAAGCAGAGCGCGATCGCATTTTTGAGCGGTTTTATCGCATTCCCAGCAACGATCCCTGGCGCTATGGCGGCACAGGACTGGGGCTGGCGCTGGTCAAGCGGCTGGTAGAACGACTGGGCGGGGCGATCGCCGTTGAAAGCAGCCACACCGAAGACAGCCGGGGAGAAACCTGCTTTACCGTTACGCTGCCCAGCTTGGAGTTGACCTCAGGAGAGCGCTAGGGAGCGGGGGCAAGGACGAGGAGCTTTCTGAAGCATTTCTGAAGCATTTCTCGTCATCGCCTTATCCGCTTGTTTCCCATCAACCAGCCACCCGTATCGGCCCGTCCACGCTGCCTGTAAAAAACTGCCGCATGGCTGGATTGTCCGTCGTGTCGATCTCCTCCACTCGCCCTTCCCACTGCACTTTGCCCTCATGCAGAAAAACGATGCGGTCAGCAGTGCGGCGAATGGTGCTGTGCTGGTGGGTCACAATGGCGTAGGTGGTGCAGCCATCCTCAGTGCATTGCAGCTTGCGGATCAGGTCTTCAATTACGGTGGAGGCGATTGGGTCTAGCCCGGCAGTTGGTTCGTCATAGAGCAGCAGTTCAGGATTATCCGCCGGATTGTCGGGGTTTTTTAGGATAGCGCGGGCAAAGCTAACCCGCTGGCGCATCCCGCCAGAGAGTTCCGACGGATAGCGATCGCCCGTTCCTGGCAACCCCACCATTTCCAGCACCCGCTCCACCTGCTGACGAATTTGGTGACGCGGCAACCGAGAGTGCTGATACAGCAAAAAGCCAACGTTTTCATCCACCGTCAGCGAATCGAACAGGGCCGCCCGCTGAAACACCATACCCACGCCAAAGGGATCTTTACCCTCGTCTACCAGCCCCGTGCGGCGCTGCCCTTTCAGATAAATCTCGCCTGCATCCGGCGCAATCAGCCCCGCAATCAGGCGAAGGATGGTTGATTTTCCAGTGCCCGAAGGACCGATGATGCCCACTGCCTCATTGGGGTAAATGGCTAAATCCACTTCGTCTAGCACGATGCGATCGCCAAAGGCCTTGCTCACACCGCGCAATTCAATCAACGGTTCGCCCATGCTTTGCGCCTGTGTGCTTGCTTCCAGTGTGCCTTCCCCCAGGGTGCTTGCTTCCAGTGTGTCTGCTTCCAGTGTGCTTGCTTCCAGCGTGCCTTCCCCCGGTGTAACTGCTTCCAGTGTGCCCTCTTCTTGCATCCGCACGTTCGCTTCGTACATATATCCCGCCGACTAGTATCCCGCCGACTAGTATCCCGCCGACTAGTATCCCGCCGACTAGCATCCTACCAACTGGCATCCCTCCGGCTACCCAAATGATAAGACCAGTCTCGCAAAGCCGCAGTAGTTGCAGAGTGAAAGGGGCTATCCGCCCCAGGCACGCGAAGGCTGGCTCTTTCAAACAATCAACCGTGGATTCGATCGAGATAGGCTAATATCCTTGCAGCGGAAGTAGACCAAATTTGACCCTGAACAACAGTGGCGTAAGCAGTGGCGTAAGCAGGAACATGCAAGTAGGAAAGTGTAAGCAGGAACGTGCAGGTAGGAATATGCAATCACGGGGAAGCTTCCGAAACTTCATCACGAATTCATCAAGACTTTACACAAGCGCATCCCACAGTCCTAGTTTATGACTAGTTTGATGGGTAACTAAGATGGGTGACTAAGATGGGTGACATTGCAGCGTCATCCGGTTACGACTTCACTTGTGAAATGCCACGCGGCTAGAGCATTATCAGAGCGTGATAAGGTTTGCAAAGCCCAGTCCGATTTCCAGAGTATAAACTGATACGCAGCGTCGCTGCCCTTTTGCCTTAGCCAGGTCACCATGTCAAACGGACTCCTAAAGCACGCCCTCCAGGCCATCAAGCCTGAGCCGCGCCTCCGCCGGGCCAACCTACCCAAAAAGCCTGCACCCAGAGCCGCAAGCCGCCATCGCACACCCCATCGGGTGAATCAATGGTTCAAATGGCTATCGCCAGGGCTATCGGTCAAGCGGTGGCTGTTTATCACCGTTGGGGGCTGTCTGCTGCTGCTGCTGGGGATTGCGATTTGGTCGCGTCAAACGCCAATTTTTCGCTTGGGGCAGCTAATTGGGGATGTGCTGGAGGTCATCACGCGGATTGTGCCGAACTATATCAGCGGGCCGCTTGTGATGCTGGCGGGTGTGCTGCTGGTGTTTTGGGGGCAGACGCGCAGTTTGGGGTCGATTACTGAAGTGCTGATGCCGGGAGAAGAAGAAGAACTGGTGGATCGGCTGATGGCCCATCGCCGTCTGAATCGGGGACCGCGAATTGTAGTGCTAGGCGGCGGCACGGGTCTGTCTACGCTGCTGCGGGGGCTGAAGCACTATAGCGCCAATATTACGGCGATTGTGACGGTGGCGGATGATGGCGGGTCGTCGGGGCGACTGCGGCGGGAGATTGGCGTGTTGCCGCCAGGAGACATCCGCAACTGTCTGGCGGCGCTGGCCGATGAGGAAAAGCTGCTGACGGAGCTATTCAAATATCGCTTTCAGGCGGGCGATGGGCTAGTGGGCCATAGCTTTGGCAATTTATTTTTGACAGCGATGAGCGAGGTGGCGGGCGATTTGGAGCAGGCGATCGCCGCCAGTTCCAAGGTTCTTGCTGTGCGGGGGCAGGTGTTGCCTGCAACCCTGAGCGACGTGCGCCTCTGGGCCGATTTGGAAGACGGCCGCCACATCGAGGGCGAATCAAACATTACCGAAGCCCAGGGCAAAATTGTGCGAATTGGCTGCACGCCCGCAAATCCGCCCGCGTTGCCCCGCGCCCTGGCCGCCATTGAGGAGGCGGACTATATCATCATCGGCCCCGGCAGCTTGTACACCAGCATTATTCCCAATCTGCTGGTGCCAGAAATCGTAGAGGCGATCGCCCAGCGCCAGGTGCCTCGGATTTATGTGTGCAACGTCATGACCCAGCCCGGCGAAACCGATGGCTATGCAGTGTCCGACCATATCCGCGCCATCGACCAGGTGACGCAGGGCAAGCGCCTGTTTGACGCAGTTCTGGTGCAAAAGAAAATGCCCTCTGCCCACTCACTCATCCGCTACGCCCAGGAAGGCTCAAATCCGGTTTACTTTGACCGAGAAGGCGTGATGCAAACGGGTCGCCGCGTAGTCATCGCTAACGTCATCGACGAAGAAGTCGAGACGGGCCTGGTGCGCCACGACAGCGATCGCCTCGCCCGCATCCTGCTGCGCTGGTATAGCCGCGTAGCCGGGATTCGGTAGCGGAGCCACCCTCTAGCCCTGCTGCTGCATATACAAAAACGCCCCCACTTCTGCGGGGCTGGGCTGGGCGGCGATCGCCCCTGGGCGCGTGGTCGTCAGACCCCCCACTGCCGAGGCATAGGTCACGATTTGCCGGGCCAACTCAGGATTGGCCAGGGCAGCGATTCCCTGCTGACAAATTTGGTGCAAAAATCCAGCAACGAAGGCATCGCCTGCGCCCGTCGTGTCTTCCACTTCGACCGGGAAGGCCGGGACGCGCCCGTCGTTACCGCTGAGGCAATAGGCACAGCCCTTGTCGCCATCGGTAATCAGCACCCCTTCCAAATTATCCAGGCGATGGGCAATGATGGCGGGGTCGCGGGTTTCAAACAGCCAGTCGGCCTCTTCGGCGGAGAGCTTCAGAAAATCGACCCGTTTGATCAAAGCATGAATCGGCTGCCGAGCCGCTTCGGGATCGGCCCAAAACACGGGCCGCCAGTTGACATCCACCAAAATTTTGACAAAGTATTGCTCTGCCAATTCCAAAGCGCGGGCGATCGCCCCAGCCGACTCTGGATAGGCCAACTCCAGCGTACCCAGCACCAAAAAATCGGCATTGGCAAACAGATCTTCGGGCAAAGCCTCGGCTTGCAGGCGCGTATCGGCAAAGGCATCGGAGGGCAGCCCGCCAAATCCGGCAAAATGGCGATCGCCCGCTTCATCCCGCACCACATACACCCCCCGCGTCGGCGCAGTGTCGTGCCGCTGAATGCCCGCTCCGTCCACCCCGGAGGCCAGCAGCAGCTTCACCAGCGCATCCCCCGACTCATCGCTGCCCACACAGCCCACAAAGCCAGACGGCGTACCCAGCTTTGCCAGAGCGCAGGCTACATTTGCTGGCGCACCGCCCGGATACGCAGTCCAAGACATCACCTGCTCCATCGGTTTCCCTGGCTGATCGGCTAGATAATCCAGCAACACCTCACCCAAACAAAGCACACGCGGCTGTGTCATCTTGCTAATCCATCATTTCCTGTAGTTGAGCAACCATCCGTTCCCGAAACTCCAAGTCGGTATTTGCCAGCCCCAACAATTGTAGATATTCTCGCTGGGTCAGCCCTGCCGCCTCGATCAGGCGCAGCGCCTCCAATTCCACCTCTTGCTGCACCCGTTGGGATTCTAGCTGAGTTTCCGCAGCCTGTAGCTCGCCCTCGCGGCTTTCCACGAGTTTCAACACCTTGAGATAGGCCTGCACAAACTGGTGAACCTTCTCAGTAGAAATATCTTCTGCGCTCAGGCTGGTCGGCGGCAGGGGTTGGTCAATGGGTGCAGGCGTTCCTGCTTGGGGCGCAAGCTCGGCCGCATTCCCCGCCGCCGCACCCATCAGCAGCAGGCCGACTAGGCAGCCCAGCAGCAGTGCGACGAGCGATCGCCCCCTCCGTCCAGCCCGCTCTTGCCAACCTGTTCTACGGCGCAATCTCAGCATCGGTCAAATTTCACTTCTTTCAGAATAGCCCAGCCCTCTTGCCTAATCTGACCCATTAGGCCATCAGAACTTGATTCACAGATAGATTTAACAACAGTTTTGCAAAACATCCGCCTAAAATTGAAGTATCGAGTAGGTACATATACGTGACAGTGCAGACTATGGGGGTTGACGAGTCTCAAAACTCTAGTTCTCTTTCCGATCGGGAACTGCAAATTGTTGAACTAGTGGCAGCAGGCTTAACCAACCAGGAGATTGCCGAGAAGCTAGAGATTAGCAAGCGCACAGTCGATAACCACATCAGCAATATTCTGACCAAAACCGCAACGGGCAACCGCGTAGCACTGGTGCGTTGGGCGTTGCAGTGGGGAAAGGTCTGTCTGGATGAGGTGAACTGCTGCGTGCTGCCCACGAATGGGGCAATTCCCAAAGCGTCTAGTCCCCCGCCTGATACAGCACTCCAATCTGAAGTATCTGAATCTGCGGAAGTGATGACTGAAGCAGGGGATGATGTGGCTGCGGAAATAGGGGCTGAATCGGTCAATCTCGACTCAGGGAATGCTGACTCAGGGGATACTGACTCAGTGAATGACGTTGTTGATGCTGTAAACGAAGTAGCGCTATGAAGCGGCAAATCTGCTTGCCTCAACTCCCGCTTGCGGTTTACCGAGAGGTGGCTGCTCACCTGCGCCAGGTTCCTGGCGTGTCAGTTGGCCTACTGCCCCAAACATCCACTGAGTTTGACTATCGGCAAAGCCAGGTGGGTGGTTTAGAAATTGATGACGAGGAGGCGACCACCGCCGCACAGCAGCAGGTCGAGCGAATTTTGCAATACTATGGCGATCGCTTTGGGGCTTGGCAGGCGATCGCCCCTGCTCTCTAAGGCGTTCAATCCAGCTTGAATATCCAGCAAAAAGGGCGACCTCCAATCGAGAGAGTCGCCCTTTTCATTCATGTCATTACAGTTCCACTCACGCAAAAGCCCTAAGTGATAAAACATTACCGACGAAACAACAGAGGAACACAGGCATAAACCAGAGAGTCAATTAATACACGATGTGTCTATCGACACTCTGCGTAGATAGCTTCACAGGGCGGGTTTTTAACCTGCAAATCTTGCAGATAGGACACGTTTTCGCTAGCAAAAAATGAAGTGAGGGAAGTCAGCAGAACAGCGGTAAGCGTAATGATATCCATAGTTTCCTGGTAGATGCGGCCGTGATTCAGTCGTGACTCAATAGTGGCTTATGACAAGGGGCTTCTCAATCAGGGCATTTAACTAACGATGGTTTGAGCTAGTTGAAAATACCAGTAGTTTCACTAAGACATGTATAAAATATGCTTCAGCAAGCAACCGAATATTAAGTTTTTTACAAAGTGTGATAAAAAGCACGCTGCTATTAACAGCTTGAGTCAGTGGCTAACTAAAGTTTGGATAGGGTCTTAAATGGTAATGTCCCCAAAGCCACGCAAGACTCGTGCAGAGTTTTAGAGGTTTCATCGTTCGTACACTGTTCATGCAATCAGGGTTTACGTCAGGTTCATACTGAAGTCACTGCGTCGCCCAAAGCATACCGCCAAAGCATGATTTATTTGTGCAAGTTTTATACAAATATCAGAAACGTAACCAGTTGGGGCGATCGCCCACGAAATATCTGAATGGTTCGGCAGTCTCTGGTCAGGCGGCACACCTCTGTAAACCAGTCTCTCCCTTCCATTTCACCACTCAGACGACTTTCAGTATAGGGAGGCCGCCTCTTGTTTCCAGCGAAATCGCCTGAAGCTGCACCTCCTAAACGCCACTATGGATGAATTTGTCCGTCGGGCATCGTCGCCCCGCTCAAGTTCGCCCCATCAAGCTGGGCTTCCCAAAGGTTTGAATGTCGTAAGTTTGCCTGTCGCAAATCTGCCCTACACAAGTTGGCATGGCTTAGATTCGCCATGCTCAAGTCGGCCCGAAAAAGACTCGTGTTAGATAAATTTGCTTCATTAAGCGCGGCTTCGCGCAGGTCAGCTTCCGTCATGACGCTCGCCCTCAGGTCTGCGGTGTAGAGATTTGCGCCAATTAGATTCGTGCCAATCAGAATGGAGTCGCCCAGGCTTGCATGACTCAGGTTCGCCATACACAGGTTCGACATGCTGAGGTTTGCTCGCGTCAAATTAGCCTGATACAGGGTTGCGCCAACCAGGTTTGCCAGACAAATGATTGACATGCCGAGGTTTGCCTGTCGCAAATCTGCTTCCCGCAGATTGGCTTGACTCAGCGTAGACTCGCGCAGATCGGCCTGACTCAGGTTCGCCCCGTAGAGATTGCTGTGGGAGAGATTGGCGGTATACAGCCGTGCGCCCCGCAAATCAGCCCGGCTCAGGTCGGCTTCGCGCAAGTTAGACAGGCATAAATCTGCCTGATTCAGCGAAGCATGGCTTAGATTTGCACCCTGTAGAAGGGCTTCGCGCAGATTTGCCCGTCGCAGGTCTGCGGTACACAGAGTTGCGGTGCAAAGGCTAGCCAGCGACAGGTTGGCGCTACTCAGATTGGCTTCTCGCAGGTCGGCACCAATTAAGTTGGCTTCGCTCAGGTTGGCTTCGCGCAGATCGGTTGTGTAGAGAATTGCCTCGCGTAGGTCTGCCCGACTCAGATCGGCCTGCTGCAAACTCGCCATGCAGAAATCGGCTCGACTCAAGATGCCTTCTCGCAAATCAGCCTGGTTGAGGGTCACTTCGCGCAAGTTGGCCTGGTTGAGTGCAGCGTAGCTGAGGTTCGGATGAATTTCAGCATGGGTTTCGCGCCATTGGTTCCAGGCGTTTGCGCCCTGTTTCAGCAGAGCTAGATGTTCATGATTTGCCATGAGTGGTGCATCTCTTTTGCAAACTGCCAGAACGCGAAACTGGAGACAGGACGGCGCAGATGTCTTTGGCAAAATCTCAGGCTGGTCAGCAGGAGGATTTTCGGGCGGTTACTGGTTGAAGATGGTTGCGCCAAGGGGGGAATTTCAGGAGATTTCCATTAGAACTTACGCAGTCGGACGATTTCTCGCGGGCTGCGCCCGCGAGAAATCGTCCAAAACCCAGAAAATTTAATCGCAAGTGCGTAAGTCCTATCCATATAATTCCAAGATAAAAGTGGCACTAATTCAGGTGAAGCCAAACCGAGAAATTACGGAGGAATTATGGCGGAATTGCGGAAGGTCTGAAAAAGGTCTTTAAAGGGCTTGTAAAAAGGGCTTGTAGAAGGTTTGAAAGGAGCCTGAAAGAGGTTTGCAAGAAGCTTGCGAGAGGCTTGCAGGGGGCTTGCAAAGACTCTGCATGGCAATAACGAGAACTGGTAACTAGCGATCGCCCTTGTCCCTAGCAGAAGCAAGAATTCTGCTCTGAGGCGCAATCGGCGCAATCAAACCCAAATCACGTAGAACTGTAATGAAAAAGAGAATGTGAAATCCGTGCTTTGGGGCTTGAGTACTGTCAGTATTCCCAAAACAGGTTAAAAATCTCTCAGCCTCGGCGTAAGCCGTTGCATCGTTAGGTTGCAACTTTAGAATGCCAGCGGTTGGTCTTGTGGCACAGCACCAATGCCGGGAGCTAGCTGATTTTGCCAGGTGGCGATCGCCCCTTGAGCCGCATCGTAGGCAGCCGTACCGGGCGGCACCAGTTGAGCCACCTGCACCGCCTGGGCCAGAGCGCCTGACTGGGCGTGGATATTCGCCAAGTTCAAAATTTGCTGACTCCATCCGGCGATCGCCTGCTGAGCCGCTTGATAGGTATTGGCGCGATCGCTGGGCACGAGTTGGGCAGCGGCGATCGCCGCCCGATAGTTGTTGGCCGCCAGCCACAGGTCGCCTCCGTTGCGCTGCATGGCTCGACCCGATGCCATATCCAAAATCACCTGGCTCCAGCGATCAATCGCCTGCTGCGCGTCTTTATACAGCGGCTGATCGGGGCGGATTTGCCGCAGCAGTCGAATCGACTCTGAAATTTCCGATACCTGATTGCTCGACGATTCGGCCCGCACCTTGGTCAGGTTTGCCATCGCCGCATTCATGATGTCACGATCTGACAGGGGCGGCGCAGGCTCGCTCACAGGGCGGGTATCCGGCACAGACGATGCAGGAGATTGGGCAGGGAGGTTCAGCGAATTGGCTGCTGGGTTTGCCACCGGAACCGGAGTGGGCAGCGGTGCAGGCGACGGGGCGGTGGAAGTAATCGAGTTGGCGGCGGGGTTTGGCAGCGAGGTTCCAGCAGGCGAGGCAACTACACCTGGACTGGGCTGCACGGCAATGGTCTGACCGTCGGAGGGCGATCGCAAGACCGTGCCCACATTTCGGACAATCACCGCCGCCATCAACAGCGACAAAAGCCCGCCCCCCCAGCGCACCAGTTGCCACCAAGAGCGCTCTTCAGAAGCATCAGAGGCGATCGCCACGGGCGTACGGTGGGGTGGGGGCGGGGGCGGCGCAGGGAGTGATGAAAACGGCGGGAGCGGCGTGTCTGCTGGCTCACGACGGGGTTCTGCCTCCGACACAACCGGAATCGGAGGCGGAGGTGGCGTAACTCGCTCGACGGGGCGATCCTGCCGAATTGCAGGGGTTTGCAAGCTGGGATTTTGCGGGCTGGAGTGTCGCCAGTCGGGGTGGGATCCAGGACTTTGGGAGGGCTGCCACTCCGACCCTGACCGACGAGGCGGTTCATCCCGATGAGGAACAGGCTGCACCCGATCCGGAGCGTCCACAGGCGCAAAAGATGGCAGAGAGGGCGACATCGTTTCCTTTCCGGGCACGATTAGCTGATAGCGCAGGCTATCTGGAATGATGGCCAGCGGCTCTTGGCGGGGTCGCCAGTGGTGGTCGCTTAGCTCTGGCAGGCGCGTTTGCAAAAACTGCACCAGATGCTCCAGCGTGACGCAGCCCGGACGCTTTAGCCCCTCCAGCACCGCAGCCGTAAACAATCCGTGGCGCAAGGCAATGGTTTCGTGAGAAAGCTGGTTTTGACGGCATGACAGCAGCGTGGGAATGCCATATTGTTCGGCCAGGGCTGCGGTATGGGTGCCTGCGCTGACCCCCGACAGCACGCCCTGGCTCCGGTTCATGTCCAGCAGCACGAGCAGGTTTTTCGTCGGCGCTGCCTGCAACAAGGAATAGAGAAATTCGACCGAAAGCCCCGTCTGGGCAGGCTGGGTGGGGTCGCTATCTTGAGGCATTAAATAGTCTTTTCCTTGATAGTGCATCCCGTAGCCGCTGAAAAATAGCCAGAGGCAATCGTTGGGCTTGAGCCGCTGGCACACTTGGGCGATCGCCGTTTGGATGCCAGCGCGGTCGGGGGTGGTGGCTCCCCAGGCTGCCGGGGGCGAGTTATCGGTCAACCGCACACAAGAGTCGGGCAGAAACCCTGCGTCGTTAATCAAACTTTGAATCAAGGACTGGGCATCCCGCTCGGCATAGACGAGGGGCTGCAACTGCGGATACTGATTAATGCCGATGGCGATCGCCCAGTAGTTTGTCATCGTTTCAGACACCCCAAGCAGTTTCCCAAAAAAGATGTTCAGCTTTCAACCGCACCTAAGAGACTACTCAAGGGAAGTTGCCAAGCTCAGCATAAACTCCAACCTCTCATCCAACCCCAAAGCCTCAGAAATCTAAAACTTCGAGGTTCGACCCCGTCTCCAAAGCGCTAATCCATCCCGCCTTTAGACTCAGATCATATCTATCCTTCTTCTAAGATGCCCAAAAAATTGAAAAGTGGTGCAAAAACCGATGGAATGGCAGCACCGGATTTCGCAGCACCCCCTCATGCAACATCCAATAGCACAGATTTTGCGGAGGTGGGCCGCACAGATTCTCTCGCGGTTTAATTGCAGCAGGATTTCCGCACCTGCGATTCAGTCTTCTGGGTTTTAGGCGATTTCTGGCGGGCGCAGCCCACGAGAAATCGTCCAACTGCGTAAGTGCCATGCAGATTAATTACAGATTAGTCAGAAATTACAGATTAGTCAGATTAGTTGCAGACCGCTGTGCAGCCATCTGCCCCAGCCTGAAAAGCCGTGCTAGCGTGAGGAAACGAGCATTGGGGCAGGCGATTGAGCAAGTTGGAAGACCTGGAATGGCAGGGCGTGGGGGAATGGGGAGCGCTGGTGCGAGAGGCAGAGCGCGATCGCTGGCTGGGGTTCCAGAATCCGGTGGCGACCTATGAGGTGTATGACCCAGCGGACGTGCTGCCTGCGCTGGCGGAGATCGAAGCGCGGGTAGAGCAGGAGCACCTGTGGGCGGTGGGGTTTGTGAGCTACGAGGCTGCGCCCGCGTTTGATCCCACCCTGACGGTACGAGACACAGCCCCATCTGCACCTGACCGTTTCCCGCTGCTGGCATTTGGGCTGTATCCAGCGCCGCAAATCCTGTCGCAGCAAGACCTGACCCGGCTGACGGCAGCGGCAAGCCTGCCCCCGCTGGACTGGCGGCCCAACCTGTCGGTCAGCGAGTTTCAGGCGGCGATCGCCCGCATTAAGCATCACATCCACGCAGGCGACACGTATCAGGTCAACTATACCTTTCGGCTGCAAGCAGAGAATGTGCGTGATCCGTGGGCCCTCTGGTGTCAGATGATTCGGGCACAGCCGCTAGGCTATGGCGCGTTTATCCATCTGCCGGAATGGGCTGTGTGCAGCGCGTCGCCGGAGCTATTTTTTTCACGGAAGGGCAACACACTGACATCCAAGCCGATGAAGGGAACAACGGCGCGGGGATTGTGGGCAGCGGGCGATCGCCAGCAGGCTGAGGATCTGTACCACTCGGACAAGAACCGTGCCGAGAACGTAATGATCGTGGACATGGTGCGAAACGACCTGGCGCGGGTAGCGCGGTTGGGCAGCGTTCAGGTGTCCCGCCTGTTTGCCCTGGAGCGCTATCCCACCGTCTGGCAGATGACCAGCACTGTTCAGGCAGAAACCTCAGCCAGCCTACCAGCCATTTTTCAAGCCCTGTTTCCGCCTGCTTCTATTACCGGAGCGCCCAAAGCCCGCACCATGTCTCTCATTGCCGAGATAGAAACGGCCCCCCGACGGGTCTACACGGGCACGATTGGGTACATTTGCCCCGACCCGCAGGCATCTGTTCAGGCGCAATTTAACGTGGCAATTCGCACGGTGCTGGTGCATCGCCCCACAGGGCAGGCGGAATATGGGGTCGGCGGCGGCATCGTTTGGGATTCCACGGCCGACTCCGAGTTTCAGGAATGCCGCACCAAGGCGCAGGTATTGACCCAAGTGCGTCCTGACTTTTCTCTGCTGGAGTCGATGCTGTGGACTCCAGAGGCAGGAATTGCCTGGGGCGATCGCCACCTCGCCCGACTCCGCGCCTCCGCAGACTATTTCGGCTTTACGGTAGCCTGGGACGCGGTTGAAAACGCCATTCAGCAGCGCCTCGCCACCCTCCCCCCCCAGCCCCACAAGCTGCGGCTGATCGTGCCGCCAGCCCAGCCGCCCACGGTCGAAGCCCAGGCGATCGCCCCCTTGCCCAGTGTCTATCGAGTGGCGCTCGCCCAAACGCCCATCGACTCCGGCGATCCATTTCTGTATCACAAAACCACCCATCGCCCCGTCTACACGCAGGCACGACAGGCACACCCCGAAGCCAACGACACCCTGCTATGGAACGAGCGCGGCGAACTCACCGAAACCTGTATTGCCAACCTCGTGCTAGAACTGGATGGCGAATGGGTGACTCCACCCGTCCGCTGCGGCTTGCTGCCCGGTATCTATCGCTCCTTTTTGCTGGAACAGGGCAAAATAAAAGAGCGCATCGTGCAACTCGCAGATCTCTCCCGCTGCACCCGGATTTTGCTGATCAACGCCGTCCGAACCCCGTGGAACGCCACCCTCGATCCAGACTCCCTCCGCCGATTAAAGTAGAAATTAAATTAGAAACGTCAGCTTTGTAGACTCGCCTCTCCAGCAGCAGTCCTAGTGATTCTACACAGTAGCTTTAACAGCTAGCTTTAACAGCAGCCTCGAACCTCCAACGTTTAGCGTCTAGCTCCCTCCAAAATGTCCAACGAAACCATCACCCTCATGTCACAGCGCGAAATCGAGAAGATGCGCCAGGCCGGACAGCTTGCTGCCCAGCTTCTTGCCTACCTAGAGCCGATGGTGAAGCCAGGGGTCAGCACGCTGGAGCTAAACGATGCCGCAGAGGAATGGACCCAAAAGCACGGAGCCAAAAGCGCCCCCTTGGGCTACCACGACTTTCCCAAATCGATCTGCACCAGCGTCAATGAAGTAGTGTGCCACGGCATCCCCAATGCCAAACAAATCCTGCGCGACGGCGACATTATCAATATCGACGTAACGCCGATTCTGGATGGATACCACGGCGACACCTCGCGCATGTTCTTTGTGGGAGAGCCATCGCCTATTGCCCGCAAGCTGGTGGAAGTGACGGAAGAGTGTATGTGGCGCGGCATTCGCGAGGTAAAGCCAGGGGCCCGCATCGGCGACATTGGTGCAGCGATTCAGGAATATGCCGAGTCCCAGGGCTTCTCGGTGGTGCAAGATTTTGTGGGGCACGGCGTTGGTCGCATCTTCCACACGGCTCCCCAAATTCCCCACTATGGCAAGCGCGGCAAGGGCAAAAAGCTACGCCCCGGCATGGTCTTCACGATTGAGCCGATGATCAATGTCGGCACTTGGGAAGTGGAAGTTTTATCGGATAAATGGACTGCGGTGACGAAAGATCGGCAGCTTTCTGCCCAGTTTGAGCACACGGTTGCGGTGACGGCGACGGGAGTGGATGTGCTGACGCTGATGCCAGAATTGGCCGTCGCCTAGCCATTGTGGGTCTTCTACGGGTTTTATGTGGGGTCTGTGTAGGGCTTGTAAGGGGCTTGATACATGCTTAGGAAATTGCAGGCTTGCAACTGCAACAGCAGTGGGGGATTTTCTACGATAGCCGCCGTTTCAGCCCCTCCTCCAGAAAGCCAGATCTAGGAGCTAACCAGAACTTGGGCAGACACCCCAGACTGAACTGGAATTTGCACCACAAACTCTGCGCCCTGACCTGGCGAACTGTGGCATTCTAGGGTTCCGCCATGATTTTCTGCCACGATCTGGTAGCTGATGGATAGCCCCAGTCCGGTTCCCTTGCCCTCTGGCTTGGTGGTGAAAAAGGCATCAAACAGCTTTTGCCGGACGGCTTCGCTCATGCCCGGCCCATTGTCGGCGATGCGGATTGTGACGGCATGGTCGGTGGCGGTTGTGGAAATCGTAATCGTATTGGGGTGTTGCTCTAGCTCCGAGAGAGATTTCCCGGCGTTGCCCTCTTCCATCGCGTCGATGGCGTTGGCAATCAGGTTCATAAACACCTGGTTGATTTGCCCGCTGTAGCACTCGACGGGCGGCAGCGTGCCGTAGTTCTTGATGATGCGGATGGCGGGGCGATCTGGCTTTGCCTTGAGCCGATGGGACAGGATGAGCAGCGTGGTGTCTAGACCTGCGTGCAGATCGGCGGGGCGCTTTTCGCTGCCGTCGGCGCGGGAGTAGGTTCGCAGCGATTGCATGATATCCCGAATGCGATCCGTGCCTAGCTTCATGGAGTTCACCATTTTGGGCAGATCATCGAGCAAAAATTCCAGGTCTATCTCCTCAGCGTGGTCTTGAATCGCCGCGATAGGTGGGGCGTAGTGCTGCTGATACAGGGTTAGATGTTCCACCAGATCTTCGATATAGCGGGTGGCGTGGGCCAGGTTGCCTGCGATGAAGCTGACGGGATTGTTGACCTCGTGGGCGACCCCGGCCACTAGTTGCCCCAGTTGGGAGATTTTTTCAGTTTGCACGAGTTGCGCCTGGGTTTGCTGGAGCTTTTGCAGCGAGTCTTGGAGGCACTGGGATTTGTCCTGTTCGCGGGCGTAGAGTTGAGCATTTTCTAGGGCGATCGCCGCTTGGGTCGTCAGCAGTTTCAGCAGTTCTAGCCGCGACGGTGGAAAGGCGTTGGCCGTCAGCGGGTTTTCCAGATACACCACGCCCGTCCGCTTGCCCTGATAGAGAATCGGGGCACATAGGACAGACTTGGGCTGGTGCTGCTGGAGATAGCGATCGCCCTCAAATCGCGCATCGTTGGCTGCATCTGACAGCACCAGCGGCTGCTGCGTTCGCCATACCAAGTGGATCATCGACACGGGCACATCGCGGCTGCCCTCCAGCGGGGTCGATTGCAGCACCACAGCCATCTGGTCTGGGTTTGTGTCGATCGCCTCGATTCGCAACTGACCCGCCTTTTCCAAAATCAGGCAGCCCTTTTGTGCGCCTGCATTTTCCAGGATGATCGAGACAATGCGGCTGAGCAGCGCGTCGAGATGCAGTTCGCTGGCGATCGCCTCGGCGGCTTTCATCACCGTAGACAAATCGAGGGAATCGCGCTGGCTGCTGGTGCTGCGGGTGGAGCAGGTGGTGGTCGCAGTAGCGGTGATGGTGGCATCGACGGCTGGAGCGCTGCTGGCTTCGTCCTGCTGGAGTAGCAGAGGATGCTCGGCAGTGAGCGCATGAACTTTGGCGATCGCCCCCCACTGGATATAGCCGTAGTAGGCATCGATGAGATAATTCTGGGAAATGCGGGGCTTGCCCAACGCCGCGTAAAACTGGGCAGCCCGTTCGCAGGCCACAGCCGCTTCGTGAATAAAGCCCTCTTCGGTGGCGCGGGCAATGGCGCGATCGTAGCAATCCATCGCCGTCTGGCGATCGCCCCGAATCTGGGCCAACTCCGCTGCCAGCAGGTCGGCCTTGTGCTGGTGGTTCATCGGCGCAGACGCGGCCCACTGCTGCACGGTCGTCTGGCAGGTGAGCACCTGCGGCATCCACTCCGCTTGTTGGGCGGGCGTGCCGTGGGGATAGGCAGCCAGCAGCGCCAGCCCGTAGTAGAACCAGTAGACGGGCGTGGCCATCAGCCCCGCGCCGCAGCCCGCGTATGATTCCCCGCGCTTGGCAAAGGCGATCGCCGCCTCATATTCGCCAAACCAGTAGTGCAGCATCAGCTTGGCCAGGTGAAACACAAAGAGCGCCTGGAAATTTTGCGACTCTTCCCAGCGGGGCAGCATCTCAATTTCATCAAACGCCTCACCCACCAGCAGCGTGGGATTGTCCGATCGTCCCAGCAGGTTGAGCGTTACCTGTTGCCACATACGAGCCGCAGAGAGTTGAAAATGCTGCTTGAGCTGAAGCAGCAGCGCTCCATACTGCACCTGGTTTTCGTAGTGACTTTCCAGCACCTCGCCGCTAAAAAATCGGTGATCGCAATAGTTCATGATCGAATAGCTGACATAGCCCAGGTCGCCCGTTTCCAGCCCGATGTGGATGCCGTCTACCAGCGGCACAAAGGTATTGCGGATGTGTTCCTTGTGGTGCCGCACGAAGCACTCAAACAGTTGCACAATGCTGCATTGCCACTCGCGGCACTGATAGCGCTCCAGCAGCTTCATGGCAATTTGCCCCGCCTCGTAGGCGCGGTCTGCGGCAGGAATCGTGCTGCAATACCAGGCGTAGGTGGCGTAGCTGGGGGCGGCCAGGGGCGAATGTCCATAACGGACACAGAGTTCAAGCTGCGTAGTGGCAACCCAGCGAAACACCTCTGGCTGAGTTTGATACGCTGTGCCCGTCACCGCGTTCAAGATCCTCAGGGCTGCCAGCTTTTCGGGATCGGTCAGTTCGGGTACGGCATCCAGCCCATCCAGCGTAGGCAGGGAAATTTGGAAATGATCGTGGTTCAGCGGGCTGGCGATGGTAAAGCCCAGCAGCATCAGCCCGTCGAAGGCAGCCGTGAGCGATCGCCACATTTGAAGTTGGGCAATGTAAATCTGGATCTTTAGCTCGTAGGACTGCACCGCATCAAGAACACTGGCGGCCTGTTGCTCTAGGGTATTGGCGATCGCCTCGGCTTCGTCATACCGCGTCACCAAGTAAGCCGCCTGGGCCGCTTCGGCATGGAGGGCCAGCGTCAGGTCATAGTGCGCGGCCCAGGCGTTTTCGGGGAGGAGCGATCGCCCCTGTCGTAAAAAGTTGTCCGCTGTTTCATAAGCCGCCGCTGCCTTGGCCCGCCGCCCCGCCGCCAGGTTCAGCCGCACCAGTTCTATCCGCTCCTGCGGCTCGTTAATCAGGTCAGTCCCATAGTTCAGCGCGTTGACGATTTCAAATAGCCCTTCAAACTGGCCCGTGGCGCGATCCGCAGCGGGAATCGTTTGCAGCAGCAGCCGACCGATTTGCAGGTGCGTGGCCGGGCGATCGCCCTCAGCGATCAGCGAATAGGCCGCCTGCTGCACCCGGTCATGCAAAAAGCGGTAGGTAAAGGGCTGCTGGCCTCCCGTTTGGGCGGTGTCAGCCAGGAATTGACCCAACTCCTCTTCAGAAAACAGCAGGGGAATTTTGTAATCCTGGCTGAGGGGCAAGATAAACCGCTCCTCTAGCGCAGGTTGCAAGGCCCGTGCCAGCGCCGACAGGCTGAGTCCGCTGATCGCCACTAGCGTTGGCAGCGTAAAGCGATCGCCCACACAGGCCGCCAGCTTCAGCACGGTCTGCGTCTCTGGCGGCAGCTTCACCAAATTACCCGCCACCAGATCCACCACCGACAGGTCGGCAATGCCCGTCTCTTGAATCGCCTGCACATCCCACTGCCAACCCCCCGTGGCACAATCAAAGGTGAGCAGTTTCTCCTGATACAGCGTCTTCAGCAGTTGCGTCAAAAAGAAGGGATTGCCCTGAGTTTTGGCAAACAGCAGTTCTGCCAGCGGGTGCAAGTATTCTGAGGACTGTTCTTCGGCTCTCCGGCTCCGAGAGGCCCGCTTGCCCGTTAGCGCGTCTTGCACCAGCCGTTGCACAGACTCCAGCGGTAGCGGCTTCAGCACGATTGGGGTCACCACGCCGCCCGCCTGCTGAATTTCCTCCACGGTCTTCATCAGCGGGTGAACCGGGCTGACCTCATTATCCCGATATGCGCCAATCATCAGCAAGTGGCGGCTATCTGGGTTGGACATCAACGCCTGAATCAGCTTTAGCGAGGCCGAATCGGCCCACTGCAAATCGTCCAGAAACAGCACCAGCGGATGAGTCGGCTGGGCAAAGACCCCCACCAGCGATTGAAACACCTGGAGAAAGCGGTTCTGTGCTTCCGTTGCGCCCAGTTCGGGTACGGGCGGCTGGGAACCCAGAATTAACTCCATCTGGGGAATCACGTCAATTAGCACTTGCCCATTGGAGCCTAGCGCATCGAGCAGCTTTTCGCGCCAGATCTCTAGGCGATCGCCACTTTCCGTCAGCACTTGCTGCGTCAGGGATTGAAACGCCTGAATAATCGAGGCATAGGGCACATTGCGCTTGTACTGGTCAAACTTGCCGCTAATAAAGTAGCCCCGCTGCCGCACAACGGGCTTGTGGATTTCGTTAACCAGAGAAGATTTGCCAATCCCCGAATAGCCCGACACCAGCATCAGTTCGCTGCGGCCGCTTGCCTCGCCGCCCAGCGTCAGCAGCGGGCTGTTATTAACCGCCACCCGATCAAACGCCGCCAGCAGCGCCGCTACCTCCGACTCGCGGCCGTAGAGGGTTTTAGGAATCAGCAGTTGGGACGAGCGATCGCGCTCTCCGGGCGTAAAGTCAGGAATCGTCTTGCTCTCCATCAGAGCATCGCGGCATCGCTCCAAGTCAGCTAGCAGCCCCGCCGCGCTCTGGTAGCGATCTTCCGCATTTTTGGCCATGAGCTTGTGAACAATGGCGGCGATCGCCCCCGGCACGTCCGGGTTCAAACTCCGCAGCGGCGGCGGCGCTTTGGCGATGTGGCAATGCACCAGTTCCAGCGGGTCGTCTCCTCGAAACGGCAGCTGCCCCGTCAGCAGTTCGTACAGCGTAATGCCCAGGGAATAGAAGTCGCTGCGATAGTCCAGCGTCCGGTTCATCCGCCCCGTCTGCTCCGGCGACATATAGACCAGCGTTCCCTCAAGCTGGTTTAGCTCCTGCGGCAGGGTCAGCTCTTCGCCCAAGCGCGAGGCAATGCTAAAGTCCGTGAGCTTTACTTCACCTGTTTCCTCGTTGAGGAGGATGTTAGAAGGCTTAATGTCTTTGTGAATAATGCGAGCCTGCTGAAGCGAGGCCAGCGCTTGAGTCAACTGAATCGCGATATTCAACACCCGCGCCGGATCAAGGATCTTGCACTTGCGGTTGGCCAAAACCTGCTTGAGCGATCGCCCCCCAAAGTCCTCCAACACCAGCACGGCCCGATGCCCATGCGTTTCCAGCCCGTATACCCGCACCACACCGGGCAAATCGAGATTAGCCGCCACCTGATACTCGTGCTTTAGCCGGGTAATCTGCTCCAGGGTAGGATGCTCCGCCCGCAACACCTTGAGAATGAACGGCTGCTGGGTAATCTGGGAAACCGCCCGATACAGCACCGTATTCACGCCTTCGTGAACCAAGTCTAGAGACTGATAACCTAAAATCTCAATCGTTCCGTGCATGGATACTCTAGTTTTTTATGGCTGAGCGTCAGCGGAAGAAAGACCCCTCGTCATAGTTGAGGGGAAAGGTAAAGCGATATCAGAAAGTCTGCCCAAAAAGCCTGCAAATCCGAGTCAGATTAATTTCAACCCCATTCGCACCAGCGTTGCGAGCAACCCCCTACATCCTTTTCCCATTACCCCCTGCAACAATGCTGTGGCTGGGCGCATCCCAGTTCTGCAAGTTTGCCCTCATCCCCCAGCCCCTTCTCCCAGAGCAGGAGAAGGGGAGCCGGATTGGAAGTCCCTCTCCCAAAGCGGGAGAGGGATTTAGGGTGAGGGCTACAAAAGTGGGATACACTCGCTGTGGCTAGAGTGCCCGTTTCAACCAGGGACTTAACAGATTTTGCTAGATGAATAATCGACAATAAGCATCCGCTATCTCGCCTATTGCATCGCAGGCAGCCACTTCATCAGGAGAAAAAATAGGACAAAAAAACGAGGGATACAAACTGACTGTGCAGCAGTCCATAACCCTCATCCGTGATAGTGCTTACGCAGCTCAGTAAGTTCTCATCAATTCATCACCAACTTCTCACCAAAAAGTCTCCGAGAAGTCATTGAAAGATCTGCAAACCCCATCATTTATACGTAAGTTATATAGCATTTTTCATTCTGGCGAGGCATAGTAACAGCAATGGGAGAACCAATTCTGTAGGTCATTCAATGACACTTGGGAGAAGGACTCCTCAATGGCTTTGTCTAGATCAAGATAGCTCCGTGCCCCAAGGGAGCGCAGAATACTCTTAATCTTTGAAAAGCAATTCTCGATGGGTGAAAAGTCCGGCGAGTACGGCGGTAGAAACATCAGTTTAGCACCTGCATCCTCAATCAACCTCCTAACTTCTTCACCAAGATGAATCGAGCAGTTATCCATGATGACACATGCCCCTTTCCACAACTTAGGAACGAGTCTCTGGGAAATGAAGGCTTCAAAGGTAAGTCCATCGACTGAACCGATGAGATTGGAATAGGTAATTACCTTTTTAAGGCTAATTGCACCAAGAATCGAGACCCGTTTCCCTCGTTTGCTGGGACGCTTACCATGGGCTCGTTTTCCTTTCGGGGCACGTGCCCGGAGTCGAGCCAAAGCCAGGTTCACTCCTGATTCGTCAATAAAGATTAAGTCTTGAGCCAGGAATCCTCGAACCAGTTGCCAAAATTTGACTCGTTCGATTTGCACCCGTTCAGTTTCCTTTTTGTCGGGATACAGCGTTTTTTTTAAGGGTTAAGTTCAGTTTCTCTAACATACGAAACATCGTCGAAACGCCAATCCAAACACCGACCCTTTGTTCCAGCAAGTCACACAACTCTGCCAATGTCGCGTCATGATTTGATTCAGCAATCGTTTTTAGGATCTCTAGTTGCTCATTACTTAATTTGGTTGGCGTTTGCTCAGTGCGGCGTTTGGGGGCAATCTCACCTGTTTCCCGATATTGTTTGATCAGCTTTCGCACGAAACTGTAAGCAACTCGAAATTGTTGAGCGATTTGACGTTGCGACGTATTCCCTTCAATGTAGACATCAATAATTTTTTGTCTAAGATCTAGTGAGTAGGGTCGCATTTGAGTTAAGGGTAAAGTAAATTCACTGAATAGATTATATCAAAATACGCCTCACTAGGCTAGAAATTGCTATACGTCAGTCTAGAGATGAGTTAAACCGATTGCCAACTCGTTAGTGTCCCGATTTATTCGCCACCCTCAAAATGACCAATCAAGAACAACCATGCTGTAAGGGTTTCAGCAGTTGCCAGATCGAGGTGGCGAAAAACTAAGGACACTAACCCAACTCCATCCAAAAACCTAAGAAAACAGCAGAACTTACGCACTTACGATCAGTTTTCTGGGTTTTAGACAATTTCTCCCGAGCGTAGCCCGCGAGAAATTGTCCAATTGCGTAAGTCCTAAACAAGTCAAACGGACTCGTTCAAGCCATTTATAGTTTCTAGGGAAAGCTAATTTAAGCCTAAACAAAGATGCTGCCGACGTTGCTTTGTAGAACGCTAGCCTGCGTCCAACTCACAACCCCCAGCACGTTAGCCCCCTCTTTAATCTGGGCACCACCTGCAACGTTCTGGAAGCTCAGAGCGCCGATATTACCCACATCAAACTTGGTCTTGCCCAGTTGGAAGTTGTTGATCGTATCGGGCCCCTGGCCAGCGGTGAGGACGACCGTTGCATCCCCGCTGCCCAGCCAGATCACGTCTGCACCTGCTCCACCATCAATCAGGTCGCTGCCTCCATTGCCATAGATTGTGTCTTTACCATTGCCGCCGAAGATCTGATCCCTCTGAGAGCCGCCGTAGATCAGGTCATCCCCATCATCTCCCCACAGCACGTCAAGGCCACCGTTGCCGTAAATTGTGTCATTACCAGTGCCCCCCGAATAGAGTCGGTTCCGGCACCACCGTAGATTTTGTCATTGCCACCGTCTCCGTGCAGGATATCGTAGGCAGCAACCCCGTTAAAACTGCTTGGCTCTGTGTTGTTCACTGCGCCATTGCCGTAGATAACGTCGTCTCCCTCGCCGCCGTAGATGTCTTCTTCATCGGCACTGCCAGAAATGGTATCGTTGCCGCTGTTGCCAAACAATTGATCGTACCCCCCAAGGCTGCCGTTCCCATTAATCACATCGCCTGCATCCGTGCCGAAAATGACTTCAGCATTAATCGTTCCGTTGAAAGTAGCCATCTTAATTCAGCTCCTAAAGTGTGGTTCAAACACGGTAAAACCTGACCTCCTTCTGGATAAGGAGGCGGTCAAAAACGAACTCAAGCATTGAGCAGAACTTACTTACTTGCGATGACGGTTCTCGAATTGCAGATCGAGCTTTTGGAGAGGCTTCTCAAAAGCTTACTCAGCAGTAATCAGGCAAAAGTTATTCGATTATGCAAGCCTAACAAAAAGCCATGATTGCTCCTCAAACTACTGAGGAGTGAAACCGTAGCCGTTCAACTTAGATGCCCAAGATTACAGCTCAACACGTAACCCAAGAGAAATCTGGAGCAAAGGAAACCTGGAGCAGAGGCATAGCTGGCTGAATTGAATATCGCGAAGCAGGATGCTTACTCTGAAAATGCGATCCTGAATGTCAAGTTATCATGATGCTATTCCCAAAGATAGATATTTTTATATTTCTTCAGGAAAGATTCTTAAAAGTATTCTTAAACACAGTTACTTTTCCGGCGATATGGCCCTGAAAAAGTATGCAATGCCTGGAGAGGTCGAGGGTATGGATACCTGGAGAGGTCGAGGGTATGGATACAATGCTTAGGATCATCCTTATATGCCAGGAGATAGAGCGCATCCCAGATATGCGAGTTTGCCCTCATCCCCCAGCCCCTTCTCCCAAAAAAGGAGAAGGGGAGCCGGATTGGAAGTCCCTCTCCAGCTTTGGGAGAGAGATTTAGGGTAAAGGTTACAAAAGTGGGATACGCCCCGGAGATACATCCGGAGACGCTGGGCGATCGCACATCGAGTCTCTATCGACATCAATTCACAACATCAACTCACGGCAATTCACGGCTTGACGGGCAACCGTATGGGATATGTTTCCGGTTGGATTGAAGTGGATTGAAGTTTGATCGAAGTTCGATACGGCTTGGCATCAAGCTTTAAAGAGCCACAAACTCTGTAATGCTCTGTAAAGCTTTGTCATGCAGTTTGCAACGTGGCGTTACGTTGGGTCGCCTTGCGTTAAAAGAAAGTGAGAAACCGTTGCCGGATTTCCAAAAGCCCGCACAATGGAGGTCAAACGAGGGGGAATCCCAGAACCGACTTGGTTCCCCAAACTCGCTCCCCCAAACTTGCTCCCCCAAACTTGCTCCTTAGTTAGGGTTTTGCACTATGACGGCCTCCGCCCTGACTCATCCCCTGCCGCCCACCCACAGCGCGACCGCCGCCCGCGACCAGTTGCAAATTGCGCTGGCGATCGCCGATGAGTCTACCCTAAAATCGCTGCTGATCCGCTGCACACCGCCCATCGCCCAGCCCCATCGCCTCGGCTCGGTGTCGTCGCAGGTGGGCGTGCCCGTCGATTCACGGCAGGCGATTGACGGCATTCTCAGTTTTGAAGATATTACCTGCGTGCTGGCTAGCTCGCCGGAAGAAATCAGCCGCCAAGTTGCCGCCAATATTGACCCCAAAAAGCTGGATCGAGAATACGCCAAGCTGACTCGCTGCGAATCGGAACTGCACACTCTGGGCAACAACCTGACGCTGGCACAGGCGATCGCCCGCCTCTCTCACGCAGGCTTTCCCCCCAAGCAGGTAGACGAAATCATTAACTTACCCAATGAAGCATGGCACAAGTCCTGGTGGTATGCGCTGGATGAGGTGGGGCATTTTACCGTGCCTTTTTTGCGGCTGATGCGGCCGCTGCGCTATCCCGACGGAACCTTCACGCTGCAATATCGCGACCACTTTGCCCAGGACAAGCCGCCCTCCTTTAGCACGCAGGGTCAAAAAGTGCTGGTGGAAATCAAAACCCCCGCCCAGACCTTCCGACGCACCATCGAGCGGATTAACTTATTTCGGCACCAGATGGGCATCCAAAAGGCGCTGATCATTGGCGATCGCCTCATGGAACTGGAGGCACGGGGCTTCATCAGCCAGGGCATCAGCGTCTACACCACCCAGCAGCCCGTCGCCATCCACGCCGAAGCCGACTGCACCGCCTGCGCCAACTTCGACTGCCCCATGTATCGCCGCCCCGATTCGCCCGTGGTCATGTGCCGCAGCTTTTGCCTGGATGCCACAGCGGAATGAGCTTGATGGGTTTGCAAACTCCCCACAGCGGTTATCACTGGAGGCATCCCGGAACGAGGGCAAGCAGCCGCTTTTTTGAGGGCTGGTATCTGCGGCTGACGCTGCCAGAGTTGGGCGAAAGCTTCGCCTTTATGTATTCCATCGAAGACCCACAGGGTGGCACGCCCTACAGCGGCGGCACAGCCCAAATCCTCGGCCCGCGCCACGAGTACCTCTGCCGCACGTTTCCCGATGTGCGCCTGTTTTGGGGCGATCGCCACGCCTTTGCCCTCCGCCACTCGCGCCAATCCCCCCACACCTCGAATAAGCTGAATAAGCAGACTGCCGGATTTCCCTTCTTCCCAAGGGAACCTAAGGGGGATAAATGCGGTTCCTCCAATGATTCCTCAGAGCATTCCTCTGACTGTTCCATTCCGAGTTCCTCTAAGCATCCTCAAACCGTCTTGGCTGAAGACTCTAGTCTATTCTCAAGTGAAGGTTATCAGCTTACTGCCACATATCATCAGGGCATTCTCAGCGAACCCGGTCGGCATTCTGCTCGCTGGTATTATAGCATTCAACCCGTCTATGGCTGGGGCAATTGCGATCGCCCCCAACAGTCCACAGCAGGCTGGCTATCGCAGTTCCAAATTTTTGAACCGGGCTGGCAGATTTTAATGGCCCACGGACTGGCAACGGGCTGGGTGGAGTGGAACGGAACCCGCTACTGCTTTAGCCAAGCGCCCGCCTATGCAGAAAAAAACTGGGGCGGGGCTTTCCCCCAGCAATGGTTTTGGATTCAGTGCAATGCGTTTGACAGCGAGGCGGATCTGACGCTGACGGCAGGCGGCGGGCGGCGGCGCGTGCTGGGCTGGATGGAATCAGTAGGCATGGTGGGGATTCACCACCGGCGGCGGTTCTACGAGTTTGTGCCTTGGAATGGAACCGTGCGCTGGCGAGTGCAGCCCTGGGGATACTGGCAGATGCAGGCAGAAAACGCAGGTCATATGGTGGAACTGCTGGGGACGTGCGATCGCCCTCCCACGCCCATCCGTGTGCCGACGGCGCAGGGCATGGTCTTTGCCTGCCAGGACACCACCCAGGGCAAGCTGACAGTAAAGCTGTGGGAAAAACAGGGCGATCGCCCCACGCTGTTGCTGCAAGCGCAGAGTCATCTTGCAGGGCTGGAAACAGGCGGCGATTTCTCAGCGACCGATACCAGGGGCTACAGCAATTTCTGGTATTTCTGAAGGCGTAAGGCCAGGCAGCGCTGCGGGGCTAATTTCTATCTGAAGTATGACGTTTTACTCGAATAAACTCAAAACTTCTGCAAAAGTGCCAGGACAAGCAAATTGATACGATAGAAAGATTTCATATCACAGCTTAAAGACTGTCTAAAAACCCTATTAAATTGCCAGAATTCACGGTTTACGCTGAAGGCTACGCAGATGATTATGGGTATAAGAACACGCACTGAATCGTTAAGTATATGCAAGCGCCCATACATCTACCAGGGGCCCAACCCTCTCCTTCAGAAACGTCAATTGACCAACTCATTCGCGATATTCTGGCAGATCGACGTATCACGCGAGCAGATCAAAAGCGATTCATGGCGATCTTTTTGTCTAAGTCCTCTTTGAGTGAAAAGGAACAAACTCAGATAAATCTCCTATTCGATGCACTGCGAAACGGTCGCCTTCGAGTTGTGGACTAGCCCTTGGGCGCTTCAGGAGCGATCAAAAGCTGGGTAGCAGCGAATCTGCAAGAAAAGCACCCCTCTGGGTTCGGAAGCTGTTAGATCAGAAAGGCGATCAAAAGCTGGGTAGCAGCGAATCTGCAAGAGCCTAGCACCTGCAAACCTAGCGATAGTTTGTGAACTGGAGGGCAACAGGGTAATCTTCCTGCTTGAGCCGCTGAATTACCGCCTGCAACTCATCCTTAGACTTTGCAGAAACCCGCACTGCATCCCCTTGAATTGAAGCCTGCACCTTTTTAAATTCGTCTCGAATCAGCTTAGAGATTTGCTTGCCCAATTCAGCGCTGATGCCCTTTTGCAGCTTAATTTCCTGGCGGACTCGGTTGCCGCTGGCAGGTTCGATCTTGCCATAATCAAAAATCTTAAGAGAGAGGTTTCGTTTGGCGGCCTTGGTTTGCAGGATGGTGTGAACCGCTTGCAGCGTAAACTCGCTGTCGGTGTTGACCGTGATTGCCGACTCGCCTAGCTCCAGCGTGGTGTTGGTATCTTTCAGGTCATAGCGACTTTGCACCTCGCGCATAGTTTGGTCGATTGCATTTACCAATTCCTGCCGATCGAAGTCGCTCACAATGTCAAAGGAGAATGCTGAAGCCATAGCTAAATCATGAATTTCAAATGGGCTGTAGGCTGGTTTAAAGTTTTCGCTTAGCGATTTTCTGAAAGGCGCGTTCAGGCGTTCAAACTCATCAGGCTGAGGAGAAACAGGGTCGCGATGCTGGCGCTGCCGATGCCAAACATGAGCGATCGCCCAAGGGGGATATTCTGAATGTAAAAGATGGAATAAAACAACCGTGCCGCGACGTAGGCGATCGCCGCCAGATTCACCCAGCCGCCGCTCTGCTGCGTGACGTAGGCCATCAGAGCAGCCGCCGAAAAGATCGTGAACGACTCGAAAGAGTTTTGATGGGCCCAGGTCGCCCGCTGTGCATAGGGGGGCAGCTTGTCAAACAGGGCACGGGGGGCGGCCATGTCATAGCCAGCCTGCACCCGGCCCAGCGCCACCGCCCCAAACGGGACATAGACCAAGATCGCCGCCGCCACAATGGCATACAGCAGAACCATAGGGCTAGGAAGCTGCTCCAAACTTGCAATCACGCTGCTTTCTCCTGGTCGAAAAAACCTAGTCAAAATAAAACAACGTCACGAGCTTGCGCTGATCCTCGGCATCGCGACAGGTCTTCAGAAGCGTATGGCTATCGTGAAACGCAAAGCAGATTAGCTGCTGACAGCGCGAAATAATTTCCTGATTGCACAGGGCACTGGCTTCTGCTAAGGAAAGCGGGTCATTAGCAGGATTTTCCACCAGATGCATGACCTGCTCTAGCTGCTCTCGCGACTCGCGGGGCTGGCGAGCCAGACTTTGGGGCAGGATCACCGTGAGCAAATTAGGGTCGGCCCGCATGGCCCCCCGAATTGCCGCAGAATTGGTTCCGGTTGCGCCAGAGGTCAGCAGGCGATTGCCTGCCAGCACCAGCGCATAGCTCATCATCTCGATCAAATGCTGATGCGTAATAGGAACATGGCGCGACCCCAACAGGGCGATGCGTTTCGATCCAGTCTGCTGGATCGTGGCTAGCTCCTGTAGGAAGTCATCAATTTTGGGTAGGTCGATCGACTGGCTCAACGATCACACACAGGCTGAACAACGGAGTTATTCTATCAGGTGTCAGTAACTCTGGCGCGACTTGTCCGATGCGCGACTCGTTCTAGTGGGAAGACCGCATAAACATGAGCGTATCTTCTAGCGGGTTGACTTGGGCAGGGAGCGCATCCTCCGGGCTTTGCAGACAAGTCTCTGAATCGCTTTCGGACACAGATTCTTCCCAATTCTTTGTCAGGGGCGACGAGAATGCAGGCTGTATGGGGGAGGCGGAAAGCGGGGAGGGCTGGCTGGCGCTAGGGGCCGTGGGATGGGCGATCGCCCGCTTGGGTTCAGACGCAGCCGACAACGCCCGCACCTGCGACAGCAGTTCTTCAGAAACAGGCGGCAACACCTGAGCCGTATTGCAGACAAAAAACGAGAAGGTAAGGCTGCCTAATCGAATGCGATCGCCATCTTTGAGGCGCACAGAATGGCGGATCAGTTCGCCGTTGAGGTAGGAACCGTTGCTGCTGTTGAGATCAACGAGGCGAAATCCCCCTTCGTCATACACGATGGCGGCGTGGCAGCGGGAGAGGCGCTTGTCTTGAATCGGCAGCACCACGCGCCGAGAGTCGCGCCCAATCGTCCAAATGTTTTGGGGCTGAGACAGTGACTGGGTTGCGCCTTTCAGCAAATTGGTGACAAGGTGAACGCGATCGCCCAGCACAAGCCCTTGAACGTAGGGAAGCGCAACGCCCGTTAGCGACTTATTGCCAGAGTTTTCTAGATTAAGAATTTCATCGAGCAGTTCGCGATTGTGCTCGTAGAGCTTGAGAAACACGCGATAAAGCCCCAAACGCTGCTGTAGAGCGTGATCAGAAGCAGTTTCTAGTGAGTCGGCAGGAAAGGCGGTCAGGGTGTTGAGGTTAATCATAAACAACTGACAAAACAGAAGATTTGGGCAATCTAACCAGAAACCAGCCGCAAGCCAGTAGAGGCAAAGCCATCGCTCTAAAACTGAGACTTGGACACCTATTGCCTGCGTTGCTTACGATAGTTTGCTGGGTCTGGCTTCATCCATCGATTCAGCTTTGGCGGTTAAGAAGCGGAGGAGCCTCGCCGAGAGGGGAGCGTGGTGAGCGCGGCGACCTGCACACTCTGCCACTGTGCCTCCAAGACTGGAGCAATGCCCCAGGATCAACACAAGATCAACCTTGGGTGTCATCCCCAGTTGACTGAAGAAACCGACCCGTGCGCGTATCCACTTTCTAGCCTAAATGGACTTTCAAGCTGAGGTAACCGCACGACCACGGTTGAGTCTATAAAGCTCCCCGAAAATCTTAGGATTTCTCCAAGTTTTCCCAGAAAGCGCTCCGGGTAAACATCACTATAAACATCACCCAGCGTTACAGTTGTCACTTTAAACTTTCGGGTCTTTACGGAGGGCAGGGGCAATAAAGAAATGGCTAGAGAATCCTATTCCAGGCTACGAAATTCCCGGCTGGCTCTGGGGTGGAACCCTGCTCATGGGGGCCTCTGCGAGATCCGTATCGTGTTCTATATTACTTAGGTGACTTTGCCGAAACGGAGGCGATCGCCCTTCCTGTCTGCTCGGTCATCCCTCATAGGGTTTCCTTAAACAAAAAATACTACAGGACAGGTAGACCTTCTACCGGATTTTCTTGGGCTGGAGCAAGACTTGCCGCACCTGTCGCGCAATCCTCTGCCAGTCAAACTGGTCAACGGCATATTGGCGGCAGAGGCCGCGACCGGGTAAGGGGCATTCTCCCGTCAGGAGCGCAATCAGCCGCTGGGCGATCGCTGCTGGTTCGGTCGAGTCTGTCACAAGGTCTGGGCAAAAAGGCGTGAGAATTTCTGGCATTCCGCCGACGGGTGTGCAGAGGGCAGGCGTTCCAGACGCAAGCGACTCCAGCAGCACCAGGCCGAATCCTTCTAGGCTCAGGCTGGGCATCACGGTCAGGTCGGCCGCTTGATAGGCGAGGGGCAAGTCTGCTTCGGGCAAAAAGCCGAGAAACTGGACGTGGTCTTGCAGCCCCAGTTCATCTGCCTGCTGCTTTAGGGCTTGGCGGAGGGGGCCCTTGCCTGCGATCGCCAGCCATACCTCTGGCACGGCAGATTTTACCGAGACTAGCGCTTGCAGCAGACGGTCTAGCCCCATGCGCTGCACCAGCCGGCGAGTCGTGAACAGAATGGGGCGATCGCCCGGCCAGCCCAGCACCGCCCGGGCCTCGGAACGCGACTGCGTGGGGGCAAAGTGGTGCGTGTCTACCCCGCCAGGAACGACGCGGATCTGGCTCCAGGGAACGCTGTAGGACTCGTGCAGGATCGCGCCAAAGGCTTTGCTCAAGACCAAGAAGCGATCGCACCGGGAAAAAACGCGCTGCTCGACCCATTGCTTTAGCACCACGCTTGGCTTGCTGGCTCCTTCCTGGCGGCTTTCGAGCGCCCAGGGCCCGTGAAAGGTAAAAGTGACAGGCACATCTGGCGGCAGTAGGTCGAGCAGCGGCAAGCTATAGAGAGCAAAGTGGAGGTTTACTGCGTCGATGTCCCAAAAATCGGCTTGCCTGGTGCGCTGGGCAAACCGACGACGCACCTCCCAAAGCCGTTGGGGCAACGGGCGATCGGGTTCAGACAAATTCGTCAAACGAAGAGAGCCGCGTTCTAAACCGTCGGGTAGACCGACCCCGCCCAACTCCAGGCGATCGCCCCTGGCGAGCTGAGTTGCCAACTCATAGACATATCGCTCCATGCCCCCTGGCGTTTTGGGAAACCAGCCCGTCCCCAACAGCAAGAGACTGGCGTTGGCAGGTTGAACCGCTACATTGGCGCTGGTTGCGTCGTCCATGCTTTCACCCGTCTCAAGCCTGGGGCGTGTTTTCAATATCTGGCTGAACCGAGCCTATCACCATCCCTCAGCGCATTCATCCAGGTTCTAGCCCTTCAGAGACTCTATCAAACCTATTCATGGAAGCTATGGAGCCTACTTTTTGTATCTTAAGATACTGTTTTTTAGACTGGAGATATCAAAAAGGAGGTAGATGCTTATGAAATGGCAATTAGGGCACGGGCAATCAGAATTTCCGGCAAACCCTCAGCAACGATTTCAGTCCGAATCCCAATCGCGTCTGAACTGGCACCAAAATCGACACCATGTTGAAACTCTGGAGCGCATCTTTCAGCGGACGGCAACCGCCAAACGCAACTGGAATACGAGGCTGAACGGACTGTGGGAAAGGGCGATCGCCGCTCTGGATGTATCGGATGAGCCGCGCGTGTGGCGATCGCGGGATGAGCACGGGGATGTTTTGTGGAATGCCTATGATCCAAAAACCGGAAAGTCAGTGAATTGCGTTTCGGAGGCGGATTTGCGAGTCTGGCTGGAAGCGCGATATTCCCAAACACCCAGTTCCCCAATGTCTAATCTCACTGTCTGATGCCACTCTCTAATCCCAACGTCTAATCTCACTGTCTAATCTCACTGTCTGACCCCACCATCTGATCCCACTGTCTAATCCCACCGTCTAATCGCTGGCTATAGCGATGCCAGAACCCTTCAGAACCCTGCTAGCGGGTCAGGTGTCTCGTGACGTTCAGACGGTTATCAAGACTGCTACTGTTTCTTCAGCACGTCCAGAAACGCATAGACACTGGGTGGCAGCAAGGCATTTGCCAGCGTCACGACTCCGATCAATCGCTCTAGGGGCGTAGGCAGGCTGTAGGTTTTCACGCCCGCAGGAATAGGTTCCGCAGCAAGTCGCGGCAAGATCGCAGCACCCAAGCCTTCCGCCACAAGGCTGACGATCGTGGCATCGGTTTCCACCTCATAGTCAGCCTTGAGCGAATGCCCCAAGGCTTTGGCATGGTCGTAGACGGGGCGCATCATGAGGTAATCTCTGGGCGGCATAATCAGCGAGTGCTGCAACAGTTCTGCCCAGGTTAGCTGTGGACCCGCAGGCTGAAACGAAGACGGCAGCAGCGCAATAAATTCATCCTGAAAGACTCGCCAGACTTCAAACTCTTCGGTGGTGGGCATAAACGTAAACCCCACGTCGGACTGCCCTTCGCGGAGGGCCTGCTCGACGTGGGGATAGTTGTCGTGTTCCGACAGGTTGATGGTGATGCTGGGGTGCTGCTGGTGAAATTGGGCAATCACAGACGGCAGCAGGTTAGTCGCAACGCTGCGAAAAGAAGCAACCCGCACCTGTCCCCGTTTCAAGCCTCTGGCCTCTTCCGCTGTCTGGGCGATCGCATCCGCCCGCACCACAATTTCGCGGGCATGGACGAGTACCGCTTCGCCCACTGGCGTAAGCCGTGCCCCATGTCGCCCCCGGCTAAACAATACAACACCCAGGAAGTTTTCTAGAGCGGCGATCGCATGACTGACGGCAGACTGCGACATTTCCAGGTGCAGCGCTGCCTCGCTAAAACTGCCCTGCTCCGCCACGGCAACGAGAATGCGGAGCTGGGATAGCTTCATCTGGTTTTGGTTGTTTGCGTCTAGCAACTTGCCCTATTTCACTTGCCCTATGGCAAGAATTCCAACAAATTCCAACAGATATCGCCAGCCATTGTAGAAGGGAAGACGGGAGGCGTGGCGAATCTTGGGCGACAGTTTTGGGGCGCTCAGTCTTGGCGAATGGTTACCAGAACGCAAAATCAGGCGGCGTGTGCAGATAGAAGCGATACGACCTCTGCATGAGCCATCACAACTTCTGGATGGGCTTGCAGCACGGCGCTGTACTGGCTCGAAAAGCGATCGCCCTATTTCACGCTGCTGCGTTGGGAGAAGGGGGCGATCGCCGAGCTTGCAGAAACGGGACTTTCGATTGCTTTCAGCGAAATGCCAAGCGTTTTGGACTCGGTGTGGTCGGCAAACAAGCCCAAAATGCCCCCGGCTGAAATCGTCAGCAGCGGATGGGGAAAGGCATTCAGCAGAGCGTCTGCCATGTTGAGCGCGAGTACGACGGATAGGGCCGCCACGGGCGCAAGCCTGCGATGATGCCAAGCGCCTGTGGGGAAATAAAAGATTAGCACCAGACTGGGCAACAAAAAAACGAGCGTAAGGCTCACCAATCCCACCAGTCCGCGAGTGCCATACACGATAATCCACAAACTATCGGTGATGTACTCATAGCCCCTGTGATCAATCACGCGATTTCGCCCATACCCCCCCCAGCCAAACCACATTCGCTGATTGGCCTTGTCCACTAGAACATCTTCAGAATTGAGCCGAAATTGCAGGGATTCCGTCTTGCTTTCAGAAGTCACGCCGCTAACGGCTGCGGTAATGCCATCTTTTGCCAGGGAACCTGAGATGCCGTTGTGCAAATAAATCAAAATACAGAACGAAATTGCTAGCAGCGGCAAAAAGTTTCTCAAATATCTGCTGACAAAAAAGATGAACACGCCGACACAGAAAAACACCGTCGCCGCCAGCGATCGCGTCAGGAAAGACTGAACCACGATGGCGAGCGCCAGCCACTTAAAGGGAAGCCCAAACAGACGATTGATTGAGCCGCTTTTCCAAAGCCATACTGAAATTACAGCAGCAGACATAAACCAAGCACCCACAACCAGGCCGTGCGCCTGAAACACAATCGGTCGATAGCCAACGCCTTCAATCACGTTTTGACCAATCCGGCCCCCTGAGCCGTCAAATCCGTAGATGGTCTGGTGCAAGATCGGGCTGAGACGCATCTCAATCCAGCAAAGTGGAATATAGCTCAGCGTCCCCACAACAATGCCCAGACAGAGCTTTCTCAGTCCCTCCAAATCACGGAGATAAACTCTGCCTAATAGATAGGGCAAGACCCAATTTACGCTTTGAGCGCCTAGCTCCTTCAAGCCGTCAAAAATGCCCAAGTCGTTCGAGATAGACGAAAGGAACGGGCAGATCCACCAAACGATCATCGGCAAATCAAACCAGCTTAGGCGAAAGGAAAACAAGCGCTTTGCTTCCGCATTAAACAGGATGATTCCTAAGAAAACTGCATAAGTTGTGAACGCCATTCGAGTCCCCGGAATCAGAAGCGGAAGCTCAAATTCAAACTGAGACAGATAGAGAAACCCTGTCACGAAGCTCACGACGATCGCCCATTGAATCGACAACTGTCGAAACAAATTAACCACGATCGGAACCCATGCAAGCAGTGCGGGAGCAGGAGGAATGATCATCGATGTTATGAGCTTTTCGTTCCAGGTATTGAGAGCTAATTTGTAAAGGAGCCTGAAAGCCTTGTTAATCAAGGATTTCCGAGAAACCGCTTTTCCTGGGCAAGCATGACCTCAAAGCCACACATGCCAAGAGTTTCAGGCTTCTTAAGATTTGCTTCATAAATTAGCTCTGAGACTCAGGGTTAAGGGTCAGAAGTTAAGAGTCAAGAGGTAAGTGCTGGAAAATCTACCCCAAAGATGGCTCGACCGGTCAGAAATAAAGCCAGAATAGCCAAAAAAACAAGCGTTAGTTTGAGGTCTTGTCCGATACAAAGCAGGCGCTCTTTCCAGAGTCCATAAAGGTTTGCCGCATAGATGGGGATGTTGCTGATTGGAACCGCAACCACTGCTCCAAAATCGCCTGCCAGATGAGCGCCCAAGGGAATTCCCAGAATTAGAAACAGAAAACTCAAAAACTTGCCGAATGCCGAATATTGAGATTGTCCCAGCGCCAGAAGGACAGGGCCCACTGTATTCGTCAGTGCCAGGGGCCAAATTCCTAAGGAGAGGACTGATAGCATCCACCCTGCCTGACAGTAGCGTTCGTCATACATGATGGAGATAATAATGTCTCCGGTGCTAATCAGCAGAGCAAGCAATATTCCAATTGCTGCCAATACCAATCCCCGGTTTTTGAGAATCTTGGCCCGCAGTTCAGTCCGCTCTAGATGAATCAGCTTGGCTAGAGACGGAAAGATCACCGTGCCGCCGACCTTTTCGATCAGCGTAGAGGGTAAAATTGCGATTCCCAGGGCAAGATTGTAAATCCCAAACATCGAGAGGGTGATGAGCTTTCCAAGCACCAATCGATCGGTCTGGGTCGCCAGAAAATGCATCGCGCTGGATGCAAAAATCCACTTGCCAAAGTTCAAGATTTCTCGAACGGCTGACTTATCCCAGGCAAACCTATTTAGCGGGCCAGGAATGCTCCAAATGTTCAGGATCAGCGTGATAACTGCAGAAATAACTCCCGCAGAGGCGATCGCCCAAATTGATGGACTCATCCAGGCCCAAATAATCAAGATAACACCCGAAACCACTTGGGCGCTGATTTCAAGGGTGGAAATATGCCGCATTGAAAGCTGGCGATTGAGCGTGATTCGCTTGGTCGGGTTGAACCCATCAATGACCAGAAAAAGCCCCATAAACGGTAGCAATAAGACCAGTTCAGGCTGTCCATAAAAACTGGCAACGGGCCACGCAATTAGCAAACTGCCTGCCCACAAAATGAACCCCCGAATCACCTGAATAGTCCAGGCTGTGTTTAGAAAATCGGGATCATCGCCGCGCTTGCTTTGAATAATGCTAGGAGCAACTCCTAAGTCCGAAAACAAAACTAGCGCACCCAAGAATACCCAGACCAAGCTGACTTTCCCGAACATTTCGGGGTTGAGCAGACGGGTCAGAATCAAGTTGCTGCCAATTCGCAGCGCCAGGGAAATGCCGTAGGTGAGGACAACCCAGGCCGTCCCGCGAATTGCCAACTGTTTAATAGATGCCATGACCCTGCCTAAACAACTTTGCTAATCCAAACCCGTCCAAATTCATCCACCAGTTTCGTCGCATTCCATCAGATACTGCTAGTTCGCTGCGATACAGTTGCCTGTTTGGATATGTGTTTCTAACAATAATTTGGAAATAACTTGAAAATAACTTGAGAGCCACTCCGAAAGTATTCTTAAAACGACTCTTAGAAGATTAAAAGGAAGAGTAGAAGATCTACTTTAAGCAGAAAAATCGATGTAAAAATCGGGGAGCGATCGCCCTCTAATCCCCCTTTAGCAGAGCTTGTAAAGTCTGCCGACTCAATTGGACTCAGACTCAATCAGACTCAAAATAACGCCAGTTTGCCAGTTGTTTCTTTTTGTATAGCTAACTTATATCGGTGAAGCTGGGGGCTTGTCAGTAATTTCACGGCCCTTCATCAAAACTTCATAAAATTCTGGATACCTTTTCTGAGGAAACCCGTAGTCCTTGCCAGTTCTGGATTTCATCGCTGTTGCCGAGCAGTTCTGTTTTTGGGCGATCGCCCAAAATTTACGGGATTAGGCGTAATGATACCGTTTGCCCCGGAACAGGTTTGGTATTATCTGTTTGCTTCGATTCACAGAACTTATTAAAGCCAGGTTAATGACAGGGCATCAGTCGCAAGGAGCGTGCCTTATGTCGGATTATCAGGAACGCATTTACGCCCGAAGTGGGGACTTTGCTATTGGGGTTAGGAATGAGTCTGGAGGAGAATCCAGAAATTTTTTAGGGCGTGTTTGGAACGCAGGTCTTGGGCTAGCAGGACTAGGACTGGGTTGCTGGATGGGGGCGATCGCCCTTGCGCTGCCATCCACCGCCCAGACCTTACCTGAATCTATGCCCTACGAACCTAGCGGACGGGTGCCCTCTCGTGCGGCGGCAGCGATTCCGGCAGAAGCAGCCAGCACCGAGTACACGCTGGGGGCGGGCGATCAGGTGCGGGTCGATGTTTTTGGTGTCGCCGATCTCAGCGGCACAACGTATACCCTGTTGTCCGACGGCTCCCTGACCTTGCCCTGGGTCGGAAAGGTGGTTTTGCAGGGATTGACGACCGAACAGGCTTCAGAAACCCTGGTGCAGCGCTATCGCCGCTATATCCACCGACCGTCAATTACCGTCAGCTTGGTCAGCCCGCGCCCAGTTCGCATCGGCGTGGTGGGCGAGGTAAATCGCCCCGGCGCATACACCACCGGGCAATCGGCGGGCGGCACAATCGAGGGTGATGGGGCAGCCGCTCCCATTCGCACCGTGACGCAGGCCATCCAGGCCGCAGGCGGCATCACTCAATTAGCCGATATCCGCAACATCGAGATTCGCCGGCCGCAGTTGGGAAATCGCCAGGAGGTGATTCGGGTTGACCTGTGGGCATTTTTGCAGGCGGGCGAACTGGATCAGGACATTCCCCTGCGAGATGGCGACACGCTGATCGTGCCGACAGTCAGCGCCCTCGACCCCCGCGAAGCCGTCCAGTTGGCTGCCGCAAACTTTTCGCCCGAAACGGTCAGAATTAACGTCGTTGGCGAAGTGAAGTCTCCCGGAACGCTGGCGCTACAGTCCAACACTTCGTTAAATCAGGCAATTCTGGCGGCGGGCGGGTTTGACCTGACTCGTGCCCGCACCAGCGAAGTGCAGTTAATCCGCATCAACCCAGATGGTTCGGCCGTCCGTCGAGAAATTCAGGTAGATCTCTCCGCCGAGGTCAACGAAGCCACTAATCCGGCCCTGAGAAACAACGACATTGTGGTGGTGGGTCGCTCTGGGCTGGCGCGAACCGGAGACTTTTTGAATACGCTATTGGGACCGATTAATCCGTTTGTGGGGGTGTTTAGCATCCTCCGAATTTTTGGCGGGAATTAGCTTGGTACAGGGTTCGATGGCGTTCCCAAACTGTGAGTGAGCGTGTGTGAGTGAGCGTGAATGAGAGTGTGGGGCGATCGCCCGTTCCTATTCTTTGAGTCGCATTCCTGTTGCATTGATAGCGTTCAGCAAGCTGTTCATGTTTTCTTCGTATTTTTATCCGTGTGTTGTGCCAGTCTTCTGTAACTCCTCCAATCGTCAGTTGAGTCAGGTATGAACCCAGAAAATCGTCACGAGCCGCTCCGCCTGGAGAGTAGTAACCAGCTGATCAGCCAGTTGCTCAGCCAAAATTCTGCTAGCGATGCCGATGAGTTTGCCCGCCTGATGCGAAAGGGGCTGAACATTGGTACGTATCGGCGCAGCATCTTCCGAAATTTCTGGCTAACGGCGAGCATTGTGGGGTTGGTCAGCAGTCTGGCTGCGTTGCGATATGCCACCACGCCCCCCACCTACTTGGGCGAGTTTCAGCTTTTGGTGGAGCCGCTGAATACACAGGCGCGGGTAGTCGATCCACTGGCAGTCACGCGAACGAGCAATAACGTGCCGACCGAGCATTCCTTTGGCGGGCTGGATTATCCCAGCCAGATTGCCGTGCTGCAAAGCCCCGGAATGCTGGAGTCGATCGTGCAGGAAGTGCAAAAGTCTTATCCAGACTTCAACGTGGGGATGCTGCAACGGGGGCTGACGGTGGAGCGGAAAGGGCAGACGAATACGGATATGACCAAAATTCTTCGCGTCAGCTATGTCCACTCCGACCCCGAACTGGTGGCGATGGTGCTGCGGGAAACGTCGAATCGCTATTTGCAATACAGCCTGGAAGACCGCAAGACCCGCTACAGCGAAGGCATTAAATTCGTTGAAGACCGCTTGCCAGAACTGCAAAATCGGGTGAACTCGCTGCAAGACCAACTGCAAGCGCTGCAAGAGGAATATAACCTGGTTGACCCCAAGGAGCAGGGAACACTGCTGTCGGGAGAGGTGAGCCAGATTGCGGCAGAGGCGCGGGAAACGCGCAAACTCTTGCGGGAACAGGTAACGCTGTATAACTCGCTGCGGCAACAGTTGAACCTGACCCCGGAGGAGGCGATCGCCGCGTCTGCCCTCAGCGAAGAACCGGGCTATCTGAAGCTGCAAGAGCAGATGCAGCAGCTAGAAGCCGAAATTGCCACTCAGTCGGCACAGTTTAGCGAAGAAAGCCCGATTATACTGGATCTGCGGGCAAAGCAGCGCAATCTTTCGAGCCTGATGGCGCAGGAGGCACAGCGCATCTTGGGGCAAAATCTGGGGCAGGGCACGGGCAATCCCCGCGTGCAGGCATTCCAGAACTCTGTTCGGCTCAAGCTAATCGAAGAAATGGTAGCGGCTATCAACCAGATTCGCGTGTTGCAGGCCCGCAGCGCCGAAATTGCAGGCATTCAGGCACAGGTACAAAACCGCTTTCAGGAGCTTCCTGCTGTCTCGCGGCGATACAGCGAAATCCTGCGGCAGCTTGAGATTTCCAACCGCAGCCTGGATCAACTGCTCACCCAGCGCGAAAACTTTCAGATTGAATCGGCCCAGACGGAGGTGCCGTGGGAACTGGTGTCGCCCCCGACGCTGCCGAAAGACGGGCAGGGTCGCCCGATTCCCTTTGCCAAGAGCAACCGAGAACTGCTGGGGGCGATCGGCGCTTCGATTTTGCTGGGGCTGCTGGCGGCTATCTTACTTGACCAGTTCCGCAACGTTTTCTTTAGAACAGAGGACATTCAAGACGCGATCGATCTGCCGGTCATTGGGGTGGTGCCCTACGACGCTGGCGCTGCCCATCTGCAAGCGGAGGTTCCGCCGACCGCAACGGGCGATCGCCTCGATTCTTCTCTGTTTAAGGAAGCCTTCAGTTCGCTCTATGCCAATCTCTGCTTTATGTCGGACGGTGCGCCAATTCGCTCGATCACCGTTTGCTCTGCCTCGCCCAGCGAGGGCAAAACCACGATCGCCCTGCACCTGGCCCAGGTCGTTGCCAGCATGGGCAAGCGGGTGCTGCTGGTAGACAGCAATCTCCGCCATGCCGACTTGCATCGACGGCTGCGGCTGGAGAACGAGACGGGCTTGAGCGATATGCTGCTGCGTGAGGTGCAGCCTGATGACTTGATCCAACCCACCAGCGTCCGCAATCTGTTCGCGCTGACCGCTGGGCAACCCTCGCTAGAAGCCGTCCGGCTGCTGGCATCAGAACACATGCAGACCGCCATGTTCAGGCTGCATCAGACCTACGACCTGGTGATCTACGACGCACCCCACCTGTTGGGATTGACGGATGCGGAGTTCATCTCCGCAAATACCGACGGCATTCTCATGGTGGTGAGCGTTTGTCAGGCTAAGAAATCGCACGTTATGCAAGCTCTGCAATCCCTGAGCGTCCATCGCCTACCGAGTCTAGGTGTGGTTGCCAATCATCCAAACCCCAGGGCGATCGCCTCTCTGGGCTACTACAACACCCATCCGCGCCCGCTGCGGCGACAGGCCCGCATGGTGGAGGAACCCGCCCGCGCCCTGCTGAATGGCAGTTCTGGTAGTTCCAACGGCGGTAATGGTTCTCATCATTCCAGAAGCTAGATACGGTTCAAAAAAGCTGGTTTTTTGCATGGATTAGGTGTGATTAGGCGTGGTTATTCAGAGCGTCTGCACGCATTCCAGCCCATCCCAACAGCATTCATCACGGGTTTCATATCACTGGTTCAATATCAGGCTTCGATGTTTCAACATAGGACTTTAATTGGAATCTGACTGAGATATTCAACTTCAATTCTTAGCTGCGGAGGGTGTAATGCGGATTGCGATTGTTGGTTGTGGATTCGTTGCAGACTACTATCTCAAAACCTTGCAGCGGCATCCAGAACTCAAGCTGATGGGCGTGATGGATCGCGTTCCAGAACGTGCCGAGCGCTTTTCCGAATACCATTCCGTCCCTCGGTATGACACGTTCGACGATCTGTTAAAAGATCCCGACGTGGATATTGTCCTCAATCTCACCAATCCCCGCAGCCATTACCAGGTTTCCAGAGATTGCCTGGCCGCTGGCAAACACGTCTATTCTGAAAAACCGCTGGCGATGGACATGGCAGACGCAACTGAACTGGTTGAACTGGCTGAACGTCGCGGCTTGCTGATTGCTTCAGCGCCCTGTAGCGTGCTGGGCGAAACGGCGCAAACCGTTTGGCGGGCGCTGCGGGAAAATCGCATCGGCAATGTGCGCCTGGTCTACGCCGAAATGGACGACGGACTGGTTCACAAAATGCCCTACCAAAAATGGGTCAGCGAATCGGGCGTGCCCTGGCCCTACAAGGACGAATTTGAAGTGGGCTGCACGCTGGAACATGCAGGCTATTACGTGACGTGGCTCACGGCATTTTTTGGCCCGGCAGAATCGGTGACGGCGTTTTCCTCCTGCCTGATTCCCGACAAGGAAACGAACGTGCCGCTGGCGGTGAATGCGCCCGATTTCTCCGTTGCCTGCATCAAGTTTGCCTCTGGCGTGGTGGCGCGGCTCACCTGCGGCATTGTGGCCCCGCATGACCACGGGCTGCGAATCATTGGCGACGACGGCGTGTTGGGCATTCACGACTGCTGGTATTACGAAGATCCGGTGTACATCCAGCGGATGGTGACCCTGCGCCGCAAAGCCTTTATGAGTCCAATCAAACAGCGCTACCCGCTGCTGAGAAAAGGGGGCAAACGGTTTAACTATAAGGGTTCTCAGCAGATGGACTTCGCCCGTGGCGTGGCAGAAATGGCAGCGGCGATCGCCGAAGGTCGTCCCTGTCGCCTGTCGCCCCGCTTTTCGCTGCACAACAACGAAATCGTGCTGGCGATTCAAAACGCAATGGAAACCAGCCGAACCTATCGGCTCACCACAACCTTTGAGCCAATTGCGCCAATGCCCTGGGCCAGCGATGGGGTAGAGACGAGGGAACAGCCCCAATTGGAGCCAATGTCCACGGCGAAAGTCGCAGCTTTAACATCTAGAATCCCGCAGTGAAGTCCCGTACTCGAATCTCGCACTAGAATCCCGCACTGAATTCGCACTCAGTTTCTCACGCTAAGGTTCCGCAGTAAGATCCGCACTGAATTCGCACTCAATTTCTCGCGCTAAGTTTCTGAGATGCAAACACCATCGCGCACAATTCGCTGGGGTATTTTGGGCACGGGCTATATTTCCAGGGCGTTTGCCGAGGGGCTACGGCCGCTGCCGGGGGCGCAACTGGTGGCGATCGCCTCTCGCACGCTGTCGAACGCCCAGCAGTTTGCCCGCGAGTTTGGCGTGACGAAGGCTTACGGCAGCTATGAGGAACTAGTGCAAGATGCCGAAGTAGATGTGGTTTATATCGGCACGCCCAACAGTCGCCACCACGACGACTGCCTGCTGTGTCTGGGGGCGGGCAAGCCTGTGTTGTGCGAAAAGCCCTTTGCAATGAATGCGCGAGAAGCCAGCGAGGTCATTGAGTTTGCTCGCAAGCAGCATCTCTTTTGCATGGAGGCGATGTGGATGCGCTTCTTGCCGCTGGTGCAGCGAGTCCGGCAGATGGTTCAAAGCGGGGCGATTGGCGAAGTGTGTACGCTGACGGCGGAGTTTGGCTATCCGGCTGCGTTTGACCCGTCGAGCCGCTTGTTTAACCGGGAACTGGGGGGCGGGGCGCTGCTGGATCGGGGCGTGTATCCGCTGTCGCTGGCGTACTTTTTGCTGGGGGAACCGGAGAGCGTGGTCAGTCAGGCGGCGATCGCCACCACAGGCGTTGATGAACAGTCCAGCTATTTGCTGAAATATGAGGGCGGGCAACTGGCGATGCTGTCGGCAAATCTGCGAACCTACGCCAGCAACGAAGCTGTGATTACAGGCACTCGCGGACAAATTCGCATTCATGCACCGTTTTATAAGCCGCATCAGCTCTCGGTGAGGACGTTTGCGGCAGCGGGCGATGGCTCAAGCCAAGCCTCAGGCGGGAATCGTCCGTCTAGCCTGAAACAAATCGTAGCATCCGCTGTTCGAGACAATTCCCTTCTGCAACGCCTCTATCTGCAATTCGGCGATCCGTTCCTCAAGCGACTCCGTCAGCCAACCAAAACCATCCTGGAGCCATACGCGGGGAATGGCTACGGCTATGAAGCCGCCGAGGTGATGCGGTGTCTTCGCAGCGGCGAGATCGAGAGCAGGATCATGCCACTAGACGAGACGCTGGCCATTCAAAAAGCAATGGACGAGATGCGTCGCCAGTGGGGTTTGGTGTATTCTCAAGATGAGATCTGACTTGAAATCTGACTAGGAACTTTTTCGAGATTGCGAGGGAGGGCGATCGCCCCTGAGTCCCGTTCCTTAGAGTCCCGTTCCTGTACAGAGTCTGCCATGTCTGCAAGTCCTGGATGCGTCACGTAGCGCTGGAATAACGCCGCCAGCCGCGCCGCTTCTACCCTGGCGCTGTGGAACTGAGCCACTCGCGCTGCGCCAGCCTGCCCCATGCGCTCCAAATCTGCCAGCGGTGTCTGCAAGACCTGGCGCATCGCCGCCGCCAGCGTCGTTACGGAACCCGAGGGCACCAGCCAGCCGCAGACTCCCGGCTCCACCAGTTCAGGAATCCCGGCAATATAGGTACTTAGCACGGGTCGCCCCAGCGCCAGCGACTCCATCAGCACCACGGGCAGCCCCTCGGCAAAGCTAGGCAGCACCATCACCTGCGCCGCCAAAATCTGCTGTTGCACTTCCGCATTGGTCGCCCAGCCCGTGATTTCTAGATAGTCGTGCAGATTCAGCGCCTTGATACGCTGTTCAATCTGCGCCCGTAGCGGCCCATCGCCCACCAAGACGACCTTAAACCTTAATCCCTCTGCTGCAAGCTGGCTCACCGCTTCCAGCAGCAGCAGGTGGCCCTTTTGCTCCCCCAACCGCCCCACGCAGACAAAGCGAGACTCCTGCGGCAACGGTACAGACGGCTGCAATAAGAATAAGTCATCTACGCCGCAGTGGATGATGTGAATCTTTGACCACTGCGGATAGTCGCACCAGCGAAAAAGCTGACTTTCGGTAAAGGAACTGATGGCGACGACAAAGGCAGCGTGGCGAATTTTTTCAGAGAGGGCGATCGCCTCTGGCTTGTCAAACTCGTGGGGGCCGTGAACCGTGAAGCTATAGGACGGCCCGCCTAGCGCATGACACAGCATCGCCACTGCGGTTGCATTCGTGCCAAAGTGCGCGTGTACGTGGTCGATGCCCATTTCCATGCAGCCGCGCAGCAATCCACAGGCCTCAGCTAGGTAAACTAGGTTCACCAGCAGCCCCCGATCCGATTTCCAGCCCGTTTTGAGCGCTAGTCGCAGCGCAGCGAGAAATCGTTGAGGGCGGCTCATCACCCCGCGAACCGCATTCAGCAGCAGGTCAAATTTAGAGCCTAGAATAAACCGTGTTTTTTGAAACTCTTGCTGATCCGCCGCGTCAGTCAGCGCCAGTTCTGGTTTGCGAATCGAGAAACGGGTTACGTCAATTCCCTGCGTTTCCAGTTCCAGAATTTCTCGACGGATGAATGTGCAGCTTGCGTAGGGATGCTGATTCATCAGGTAAGCAATCTTCATAGCAGCGATGCACTCAGAGAAAAATGAATTTCAAAAGATTGTGACACATTGCAGCACTGCATTTATGTCCCGGACAACACTAAGGTGAGAAGTTAGCCGACTGTGCAAGTTCTGTGTATTTCAAAATTATGTTTTATATGAACAGTTCAGAGCGAGATAAAGACGGGGTGTTGGGATTTGACCTGGCACGGAGCTTTTTGGAATTATGAAGTTTACATGAACTTGAAACGTAGAAACTGTAAAGCTGATGATCTAGAACAAAGCCATGCAGCAGTGTCTTCGGTGTATTCACGGAAACATTTCTAGCCCACAAGACGCTTGAATTCATGGGATGTTAGCCCGATCCGTCTTGGAAAGAGGCAATCGCCTGCGTCATAGTCGTCAATTCTTGAATATGAAGTTTACGTGAATCTGAGGTATAGATATTGCGAAAATCAGGTGTTGCCTAAAGAATAAATTCGAGCAGAGCTAAGTGTATTCACTGAAGCTCTTCTGTTGCTCCAGGGTTGCAGTTATGGTCATCACTGATTGGGTCTTGCTTCTGCTGTCTGGAGTCGTTCTAGTTCCTTGCGCCGTTCTACTCACTGAGTGTGTAATGGCGTTACGGATTTCGCAGAAGTCATCAGGCAGACTGCCTCGTTTGTGTTCAGAAGAGGATTCGTGGTCTAGTATACGAAATGATGTAGAAGCGGGCGATCGCTCGTTCCGGTTTATGGTTCTTATGCCTGCTCACAACGAGGAGCTTGGCATTTCGGACTGCTTGCATCACCTCATCCGCGAGGTTGATTCTCCTGAGCAGGTCTTAGTCGTAGCGGATAACTGCACGGATCAAACAGCGGCGATCGCTCGTTCCTTTGGAGTGGATGTGATTGAGCGCCAAAACCCGGCTCGGCTTGGTAAGGGCTATGCACTGGACTATGGTCTGAGGCATCTCGAAGCTGTGCGTCCAGATGTTGTCGTTCTAGTAGATGCAGATTGCGTAGCACGTTCGGGTAGCATTCAGCGTATTGTTCAGTTGGCGTTCCAAGAAAATCGTCCTGTTCAGGCAGTCTATCTGATGCGGACTCCTGAAGCTCCGAGTCAACGAGATCTGATTTCTGCTCTAGCCTTCTTGTTCAAGAATTTGGTTCGTCCCGTAGGGATGGCGCAGCTTGGGCTTCCCTGCTGGCTGACAGGTACGGGCATGGCTTTTCCGTGGTCAGTGATTCGCCAGGTGTCGCTGTCCAGCGGAAACTTGGTTGAGGATATGCAGATGTCGGTTGACTTGGCGATCGCGGGTTCTGCCCCCCTCTTGTGTGCAGATGCAGAAATTGGAGGCTGTCTACCGTCTCAGCGCACGTCTGCCAAGCAGCAGCGGACGCGATGGGAGCATGGTCATTTGCAAACTTTGAAGACGCAGGTACCCCGCCTGTTGCAGGCAGCGATCCATCAGCAGCGGCTCGATCTCTTGATGCTGGCACTAGACCTGGGCGTTCCGCCACTAGCGCTGCTGGTGCTGCTTTGGACAGCGTCGGTTTTGGCTGCCATGGCGGGTTTTGCCGTGGGCGGAACGATCTTACCTCTAGTGATTTCGGCACTGGCAGGCGCGTTTTTATTAGTCGCTGTGCTGTTGGGGTGGTATCGATTCGGGCGATCGCTCGTGCCCTTGAGCGCGATCCTTGCTGTTCCGTTTTACATTCTTTGGAAGATTCCGCTCTACGTCACATTTCTGTTCCGTCCGCAAACCAAATGGATTCGCACTGACCGCGAGATGCTTCGTACTGCTGAAGATTAGCAGCATGGAGCTTCAAGCAAGCGTTAATCGTAAACGCTGTGTCAGAGTTTTTTATCTACAACCTTTACCTAGAAAGAGTGGGCCGGTCACGACCGTTATCGACAGGCAAGCAGGGCGCAGCACTATGCAAATTACCCAGGCTGAAATTTCAGATGTTTTAATTCTTGAGCCTCGTCTATTTGGCGACAGCCGGGGCTTCTTTTACGAAAGTTTTAATCAGAAGGTTTTTGGAGATAAGACGAGTGTGGACGCGCAGTTTGTCCAGGACAACCATTCTCGCTCAATGCAAAACGTGCTGCGCGGGCTGCACTATCAGATTCAGCAACCCCAAGGGAAGCTGGTACGGGTCATCCAGGGTGCCATCTTTGACGTTGCGGTCGATTTGCGCCGACAATCGCCCACTTTCGCACAGTGGGTGGGTTGGGAGATAAGCGCCGAAAACCGCCGCCAGATTTGGGTTCCGCCTGGTTTTGCCCACGGTTTTGTGGTGCTGTCGGAAGCGGCAGAGGTGCTGTATAAAACGACGGACTATTACGCGCCGCAGCACGAGCGATGCATTCGCTGGGATGATCCCGATTTGGCGATCGCCTGGCCGCTCCAGTCGTCGCCGATCCTGTCTGCAAAAGATGAAGCAGGACAGCCATTGAGAATGGCGGAGGTATACCCATGACCTCAATTTTGTTAATCGGTGCCGCAGGGCAACTGGGACAGGAATTGCAGCGAAAGTTACCCTGCATTGGAACCGTTAAAAGCCTGGATCGACGCTGCCTAGATCTCACACAAACTGACCGGATCTATCAGGCCGTTTATGAATGCAAGCCGGACGTGATCGTGAACGCGGCCGCCTACACAGCCGTTGATCAGGCAGAACGCGAACCAGAACTCGCCCACGCCATTAATGCGGAAGCGCCCACAACGCTGGCGGAGATTGCAAGCCGCATTGGCGCATCGCTGGTTCATGTCTCAACGGACTACGTGTTTGATGGGCAGTCCCACACGCCCTATCAGGAGGCTGCTTTGACCGGGCCCATTAGCGCCTATGGACGCTCCAAGCTGGCAGGGGAGATCGGCATTCGGCAGGCCTGCGATCGCTACATCATTCTCCGCACGTCCTGGGTCTACAGCACTTGGGGCAAGAGCAATTTTGTAAAAACCATGCTGCGGCTGGGGGGCGATCGCCCAGAGATTCGCGTAGTCGCGGATCAGGTAGGCGCTCCTACCTGGGCGGCAGACCTGGCCCAGGCGATCGCCATTTTGATATCGCGCTCTGGTGCGACTTCGGATCGGGTGCATCAGGGCTTGCCGAATGGGTTGCTGGTGCAGAGCAGTTCCCCTGTCAATGGCAGTTCCCAGGAATCGCTCTGGGGAACCTACCACTTTACGAATAGCGGCGTTGCAAGCTGGTACGACTTTTCGGTGGCCATTTTTGAAATTGCGAGTCAGCTTGGGTTTCCCCTCCAAGTGCAGCGGATTGTGCCAATTTCCACGGCGGAGTATCCTACGCCCGCGCAACGTCCTGCCTACTCGGTCTTGTCGCTCAAAAAAACCGCTGCGGCGCTGGGTGGCTATCCCCCCCACTGGCGGCAATCGTTGAAAAAGATGCTGGCTGAACTTTATACCCACTCCTATGAAAGCGCTTATTCTCTCCGGCGGTAAAGGAACGCGCCTGCGTCCACTCACCTACACTGGTGCAAAACAGTTGGTGCCCGTGGCCAACAAGCCCATTCTCTGGTACGGGATTGAGGCGATCGCCGCTGCGGGCATTACCGACATCGGCATCGTCATCAGCCCAGAAACGTGCGCAGAGGTAAGGGCGAAGACGGGCGACGGTAGCCGCTTCGGGGTCCGCATTACCTACATCCTCCAAGAACAGCCCGCCGGCCTGGCCCACGCGGTTAAGACAGCGCAGCCCTTTCTAGAAGCTTCACCGTTTGTCTTGTATCTGGGAGACAACCTAGTACAGGGGGAACTGGGCCTGTTTCTGGAATGCTTCCAAGCGAGGGGACTGGACGCATTGACCCTGCTGTGCAGCGTACCAAACCCCAGCGCTTTTGGGGTCGCTGAGGTCGATGAGCAAGGGCGCGTGCTGCGGCTGGTCGAGAAGCCCAAGCATCCCCCGTCTAACCTAGCGCTGGTGGGGATTTACTTCTTCTCGCCACGGATTCATGAGGCGATCGCCAGCATTCAGCCCTCTGCCCGGGGCGAACTGGAAATTACCGACGCAATTCAATTCTTAATCGATCAGCAAAAGCAGGTCGAAGCGCTGCAAATCCAGGGCTGGTGGCTGGATACCGGGAAAAAAGACGACCTGCTGGAGGCAAATCAGATTATCCTGGACGACTGCCTCTGTACGCAGCTAGAGGGCAACATCGACAACGCCAGCAAAATTAGCGGTCGTGTCCAGATTGCACCAGACTCTCAGGTGATCAACTGCACCATCCGCGGCCCGGTTGTAATCGGTCGGGATTGCTACCTGGAAAATTGCTTCATTGGCCCGTACAGCAGCATTGGCGATCGCGTCAAATTAGTCGATGCCGATTTAGAACACAGCGTTGTCTTGGAAGGCGCTGCGGTTGTTGGAATTCACCAGCGCATTGTAGATAGCGTAATCGGTCAACGGGTTCAGATCAAAGCCGCACCGCAACGCCCAAAGGCCCTCCGGTTCATGGTGGGCGACGACTGTCATATCGAGCTTTGCCAGTAGCACGGCATGGGTAACGCAGAGGATTTGAATGGGGAAAACACCGATTTTGTTAATGACTTCTTTTGTTCAGATGTCGAGATGAAATATCAAGGTTAAAAAATGAGTCAAGCCATTCAGGATAACGTGCATCTACCAGCTACTCGTCGTCTGCTAATTACAGGTGGCGCAGGATTCATTGGGGCGAACTTTGTGCATCATTGGCACAGGGCCTATCCGGGCGATCGTCTAGTCATTCTCGATGCCCTGACCTATGCAGGCAACCTGCAAAATTTAGAGTCACTCCTTGAAGAAGAAAATATCCGATTCGTGCAGGGAGACATCTGCGATCGCCCCTCGCTTGATTCACTGCTGCGAGAAGAAGCGATTGACACTCTCGTCCACTTTGCAGCAGAATCCCATGTCGATCGGTCAATCTTTGGCCCTGCGGCATTCGTGCAGACCAATGTCCTCGGCACGTTCACGCTTCTAGAAGCCTTCCGGGATCATTGGAACGAGCAGCAGCAGCCCGATCACTACCGCTTTCACCATGTCTCCACGGATGAGGTCTATGGCAGTCTCGGCCCCAACGACCCGGCTTTTTCAGAAACTACGCCCTACGCCCCCAATAGCCCCTACTCCGCATCGAAGGCAGGCAGTGATCACCTTGTGCGAGCTTATCACCACACCTACGGACTGCCGACGCTGATTACCAACTGCTCGAATAACTACGGCCCGTATCAATTCCTAGAAAAGCTGATCCCGCTGATGTGCATCAACATTCTGCTGGGCAGGCCGCTGCCTGTGTATGGCGATGGGCAAAATGTTCGCGATTGGCTCTATGTCGGCGACCATTGCAGCGCTCTAGAAGCAGTACTGACCCGCGGCATCCCCGGAGAGGTCTACAACATCGGCGGCAATAACGAGGTCAAGAACCTGGACTTGGTGCAAGCACTCTGCGACCTGATGGATGAACTTGCGCCCCAACTGCCAGTGCGCCCCAGTCGCAACTTAATCACCTTTGTCAAAGATCGTCCAGGGCACGATCGCCGCTATGCAATTGACGCAACCAAAATCAAAGCCCAGCTCGGCTGGACACCTGCGGAAACCTGGCAGACGGGGCTTCGGCGCACCGTGGAATGGTATCTCGCGCACCCTTTCTGGTGGCAACCGCTGTTGTCGAAGAAGCTTACCCTGCCTTACACATCTGCCGAATTTTCAGATCTTTTTCAGACCACTCGCTGTTAGTTTGCAGTTATCGCTCATCTCTCAATCATCAGGGTTTGCATTTCTGAATCATCCTTCCAGCCAATACTTTTTGTTTGATTTAACAATCATTTTTAGAGCGATCGTCCGAAATAACTATAGCTATAGAATTTCTCCTGAAAAATCTCGTCACAAGGTTACGATCAATACTTACAAGCCCAATTAATTTGTGGTTTATTCACCTTATTAGCTCGTCTTGAAACACTGTCAAGTTGATTCATTGATCGACTTCAAGCGTGTTGATTGATCCAGCCGATAGGCACTCACACTGGTCATTCATTAAGCGTCAGGATCACTAGCCATGAAACTTGGTAACGGGTTTGGTGCCCTAAGGGAAATTAAAATCCTGGGCATTTCAATACACAATTTCTCTAAGCAGGAGTTCCTAGAATTGTTAGACTCTGGCGTTGTGTTTACTCCCAACGTCGATCACCTCATTAAACTAGAACGAGATTTTGATTTCTATCGGGTTTATCAAGAGGCGGACTATCGAGTTTGTGACAGCAAAATTTTATATTATGTATCTCACTTCTTGGGAGTGCCGATTAGAGAAAAGATCTCTGGCTCTGAACTATTACCGGATTTTTGTCAGCACCACAAAGACAACGAAGATATCAGGATCTTTCTGCTGGGTGCCCGTGAAGGCGTTGCCTATCGAGCGCAGCAGCGGATGAATGCCAAAGCAGGCAGAGACATTGTTGTGGGAGCCTACTCGCCTTCGTTTGGCTTTGAGCGAGATGAGACAGAGTGCGCCGAGATCATTGACATGATTAATCGCTCCGGCGCAACGGTCTTGGCCGTTGGCGTAGGGGCCCCCAAGCAAGAAAAGTGGATTGCTAAATACAAACATCAGCTCCCAAATGTTCGTATTTTTCTGGCAATCGGCGCAGCCATTGACTTTGAGGCGGGCTATAAGCAGCGATCGCCCCGTTGGATTAGCGAGGCGGGCCTGGAATGGCTCCATCGTCTGCTGTCTGAACCCCGGCGGCTATGGCGACGCTATCTGATTGAGGGACTTCCCTTCTTTTGGCTCGTCCTCAAGCAAAAGCTGAATCTCTATCGCTCTCCCCACCTTTCTGCACTCTCGCATCAAGCCTACAAATCTCAAGAAAAAATCGCTCAGAAAGTTGGCGGTTAAACGCTTTAGGAACCTTGAACGGATGAGAAACTCTGATTCCAAAACCTATTTGATGGTTTTGCCTGTTTACTATTACAGGCTCGATTCCCAAACCGTTGCATTAGAGAGTGCGTTTGTGAAGCACTTGATGCTGCTAAGAGAAAAGATTTCACCCATCTTTAATCATCTTGTGGTTGGGCTGGTTGAAATGAGTGATGAGGAGTATTCTTATAGGAAGCAATGGCTATCAGTTGTGGATGAATCTGAAGCAGGAATTCGATTCAAGTCGCTGTATAGAGTTCAAGATTTATCTTCCAAAGCTCAGCAGTTTTTTCAGCTATTTCGGGTTGCAAACAGATTAAAAAGTCTGATTTCGCAATGCGATCTGTTGCATACTGGCTTGGCTGCAAACATCTGGTTTCCAATGGAGTTTATTGCGACACTGCTGGGTCGAATTCTTAAGAAACCGACAGTTTACGTCGTAGACATTGACTTCAGAAACACGGCTCAGATGAGCTATGAAACAGGGACTTGGTCACTCAAGAGTTATCTACTTTGCAAATATATCTACGACAGCTTTCGGGCACTGCAAGTTTACTGCGCGTCCAAAATCTGCTCACTAATTTTGCTAAAAGGCGAAAAGCTCTGCCGTGATTTTGGCAGAGGTAAGCCGAATGTGAAGAACTTCTTGGATGCGGCGCATAGCAGGCATCACATTATTAGAAGAGATCGGCTGGCTCAAAAGTTGCTAAATCTAGAAGATCAAGGGCGGCCTCTAGAAGTGGTTTACTTCGGACGGTTAACGCCCTACAAGGGAGTTGATCGGTGCCTTCACGCAGTGGCGATCGCCCATCACCAGTTCGGATGCGATGTCGTATTTCACGTCATTGGTAGCGGTGAGCAGCTAGAAGAACTGAAGCGTCTGGCACAATCTTTGAAAATTATCGAAAGAGTCATTTTCCACGGCGCACTTCCATTTAACCAGGACTTTTTTGAGAAGCTTTACTCATATCACCTGCTGTTAGCAGCACCGCTCAATGAAGACACGCCTCGCAGCGCCCTAGATGCGATGGCAGCAGGGATTCCAATCCTTGCATTTGATACCTACTACTACAGAGATCTTTCAGCCACTGGTGCGGTTGATACAGTTGCCTGGCCGTCCATAGAAGAAATGTCTCAAAAGATTGCATACTACAGCAAGAATAGAGATTTGCTAGCGGACATGGCAGTCCAAGCTGTTGAATTTGCAAAACAAAATACTCAAGAGGAATGGTTGCAGCGGCGCTTTGAGTGGACGCTAGCTTTTGCTGGAATCACTCAACCAGCTTTGGCTACTCCACAGACAGGACAGCGACAGCTTTCAAATGTGAGTTAAGTCTTCTCTTATTCAAAAATTAAATTTTCAAAAGTGTATTAATCGAAGTTCTTGGAGGTTTCTCCATGCAGCTAAAGCATCTTTCAAGGCTAGCAACTCGACATCTCTATCACAACACCCCTAAAACTCTCTATTTGGCAACTGGACATGACCACACTCGTCCATTGTCTATTCGAGGATTTGTTAATGAACGCGACTGCTAACACTTGTTGAGAGTATCATGAAGGCAATTTTAGTCAACAACTATGACCTGCTCGGAATCTTGAACTTGCTCCAAGAGGAACATGGAAACGCTCCGTCTCAGCATCTTTGGGGCTATGACTCGTTGACTCGTCATGATATTGGAGTTGATATTCTCCCCTTTCAAGGGAGTGCCTTTCTCAAAAAAATCAGTGGCAAGCTGAAGATTTTTGGAGATTTGGATCAGCAGCTTAGATTGTTGGCAAACTGTCGTCGCTATGATGTAATCTATTCGGCGCATTATTTAACCACAACACTTCTTTCTTTTCTGAGCATTCTGGGGCTTCTGAAAAAGCCAATTGTGGCGATTGGATATCAGGCTCCTCGCACAAAAGCGTTTCATTGGAAGCTGTTTGTGAAAACGTTTATTGAAGGCAATAACAAGATTCTGTGTTTGAGTGAATCTTTGCTGAGGGATCTGGAAGATTTTGGAGTTCCCAGGCAGAAGCTAGATTTGATTGAGTGGGGTGCAGATTTGAGATTTTATCAGCCTGTCAATCTAAGTGAATCAACGGCTGAACAAGCTGCCAGGGAGAGGTTTATTCTCAGCCCTGGAAAGTCTTATCGAGACTATCCAACCCTGGTCAAAGCGTTTGAAAACTTGGACTGTGGCTTAACGATTTGTGGGGCTGGTCAGCTTGATCTCAAGCATCTAAAGCAGCGAGCGGTCGGCAGTGCCGAGGCGCATTTGCCCAGTAATGTATCCATCCTGCAAGACATGATTGACTGGCGAGATTTTATTCGTCTCTATCAGCAGGCGTATGCGGTGGCGATTCCTGTTGTGGAGGAAAAAGCCAGGTTCAAAAATGCGATTGGTCTGACGGTGCTGACGGAGGCGATGGCAATGGGGAAGGCGATCGCCATGACGCGCAGCGACTATGTGGGTGTGGATCTGGAGCGAGAAGGAATTGGGCTGTGGGTCGAGGAAGGCGATGTGGATGGCTGGCAAAGGGCGATCGCCTATCTGTTGGATAATCCCAAAGAAACCCGCGAAATGGGTCGCCGCGCCCGCCTTTTGGCCGAGCAGCGCTTCAACCTGGAGCAGTTCTCCAAGAAACTGGCTGATTCGCTCTGGCAGGCCTACAATGCCCAGCAACCTGCCCGCCCGACAATTTCCGTTCGCCAGCGGGCCCTGCTGCGCTAACTTGCGCCCAGTTGGATCGCATACAGGTTTGCGTAAATTCCTTTTTGGGCAATTAGCTCAGCGTGGGTTCCCCGTTCCGCGATCTGCCCCTGCTGAACCACGAGAACCTGATCGGCTTGGGTCACGGTGCTGAGGCGATGGGCAATCACAAAGCTGGTGCGGTTCTGGAGCAACCGGGCGATCGCCTCTTGCACCAATGCTTCAGTGCGCGTGTCAATACTGCTGGTCGCCTCGTCCAGGATCAAAATTTTTGGATTAATCAGCACCGCCCGCGCAATACTAACCAACTGCCGCTGTCCCTGGCTCAGCGGTGCGCCCCGCTCCCCCAGCAGCGTGCTATATCCCTGCGGCAGCGAGGTGATAAATTCATGCACATTTGCAGTCTGGGCAGCCGCCTCAATCTCTGCCTGACTGGTATTGGGCGCACCAAAGGCAATATTCTCCGCCACCGTACCGCTAAAAAGTAAGTTATCTTGCAGCACAATCCCAATCTGGCGGCGCAGGCTGCTTTGGGTAACGCGGCGCACGTCGATGCCGTCGATTTTCACTGCGCCCTCCGTCACATCATAAAACCGCAGGATCAGGTTAATGATCGTGCTTTTGCCTGCGCCCGTCGGCCCTACCAGCGCCACCATCTGTCCTGGTTCTGCCACCAAGCTCACCTCTTGCAGCACGCGCTGATTTTCCGTATAGCCAAAAGACACCGACTCGAACCGCACCTCTCCGCGAATCGGCGGCATCTCAGTCGCATTGGGTGCATCCTGCAACGTCACAGGCTCATCCAGCAGCAAAAAGATTCGGTCTAATCCCGCCAGTCCAGACTGCGCCTGCGTATAAAACTGGCTGAGAATTTGAATGGGGCGAAAGAACTGCTGCACATACAGCAGAAACGCCGTCACCACGCCCACAGACATCGCCCCCGTCACTGCCAGATAGCCACCATAGGCCATCACACCCGCCGTCGCCAGCGTGTTCAGAAAATCAATCGACGGCAAAAAGGCAGAGGTCACGGCCACAGCCTGCACATTGGCCCGGCGATTGGCCTCGTTCAGGCTATCAAATTCCTGAATATTCAGTTGCGTCCGGTTAAACGCCTGCGCCTCGCGCACGCTGCTAATGTCCTCCTCCAGCTTGGCCGACAGTTCGCCAATGGTCTCCCGCGCCACGCGAAACCGCCGCCGTGCCCAGCGCGAAAAGAACCCGGTCGTGAAAATCATCACGGGCACCACCAGATTGCTCAGCAGCCCCAGTTGCAGGTTCATTGACAGCATGGCGATGATGATGCCGACCAGGCTAAACGCCTGCCCCAGCATTTGCGGCACCGTCAGCCCAAAGGCCTGATTCACCGTGTTCACATCATTCAGCAGGCGGCTCATTAGGTCGCCCGCCTCGCTGCGGTCAAAAAAGCTGACCGGAAGACTCTGCACCTTGGTAAACAAGTCCTGCCGCAGTTGCCCCAGCACCCGCTGCATCATGTTGCCAATGCGCCAGATTTGTCCCCGAATCGCCACCACGCCCAGCACGTAAATCACCACCAGCAGCACCAGCAGCCGCGCCAGCCCCGGCCAGTTGCCCTGCAAGATGAGGTGGTCGATTGCCCAGCCAATCAACAGGGGGCCAATGGACTGCGTGGTTGCGCCGAGCATCACCAGCAGGAGCGCGATGGGAATTTCCTGACGATAGGGCGCGAAATATTGCAGAAATCGCCGCAGGGTCGAGAGCTTGGGCTTTTGCTCCGCAGCGACAATGGGGGACGGGCCTCTGATCATAAGGCTTCAGCCTTGGGTGCGGGGTAGAGATGCACATCGCGCTGGGGAAAGGGAATGGTAATCCCGGCGGCATCCAGCTTTTTCTTAATGTTTTCGTAGGCGGCAAAATAGACGGGCCAGTAGTGTTCGGTGTGGGTCCAGGGGCGCACGGCAAAGTCTACGCTGCTTTCCGCCAGTTCCAAAACGCCAATCATCGGCGGCGGATCGCTGAGAATTCGTTCATCTTGGGCTAGCGCTTCGGCGATCGCCCGCTTCACCCGGTCAATGTCTTCGTGGTAGGCAACGCCCACCACCAGATCCACCCGCAGAATGCCCTTTGTGGAATAGTTAATGATATTGCCGCCGGTAAGGCTGTTATTGGGAATGACGACCGTCTTGTTATCCAACCGCCGCAGCACCGTTGTAAAAAGCTGAATATCTTCCACAAAGCCCGATTCGCCGCCGCCCTCGATCCAGTCGCCAACACGAAACGGATGAAAAAAGACAATCAGCAGCCCTGCTGCAAAGTTGGACAGCGACCCTTGCAGCGCCAGCCCAATTGCCAGACCCGCCGCCCCCAGCACCGCCACCAGCGACGTGGTTTGGATGCCCAGTTGCCCCAGCGCCGCCAAAATCACAAAGGCCGTCAGTCCGTATTCAGCCAGATTGCCGGTAAATGCAACGAGGTTAGGGTCAATCGTGGTCGGGGTCATCAGTCGCTTGATCAGGCGGCGGAGTTGCTTGGCCAGCCAGCGACCCACGACTAGAATAATCGCTGCGCCCAGCAGTCGCAGCCCAAAGTCTACGCCCAGAGATTGCAGTTGCAGCAACAGGGCATTCCAGGCATCGAGGTTAAACAGATCAAAATCAAAGGTCATGAGCAGGAGATCGTCAGTATGGCGTATGAGGTGAGGGAAGTTAACCTTGGAACGGGTGTCCGCATTCTATAACCTAATCCCGAACCACCGCACTGCCCCCCAGATACCGAGTCTAGATCTCTAGACCCCGCACGGCAGGGGGCAGTCGTCCAAACATCTCGCTCATTCCCTAGTTCGCTACAATGAACGTTAGGCCTTAGAACCCTAAGTTTCTTCACTATCGCCCATTGACACCATGCTGAAAGCCCTGCTGGGAGACCCCAACGCCCGTAAGCTCAAGAAATATCAGCCTGATCTAGCAGAAATTAAGCTGCTAGAGCCAGAAATGGAGGCGCTGTCGGATGATGAGCTGCGGGGCAAGACGGCGGAGTTTAAGCAGCGAATTGAAAAAGGAGAAAGCCTGGACGACCTGCTGCCAGAGGCGTTTGCAGTGGTGCGGGAAGCGGGCAAGCGGGTGCTGGGAATGCGCCACTTTGACGTGCAGCTCCTCGGCGGCATGGTGCTGCATGATGGACAGATTGCCGAGATGAAGACGGGCGAAGGAAAGACCCTCGTGGCTACCTCGCCTGCCTATCTCAACGCGCTGTCGGGCAAGGGCGTGCATGTGATTACGGTAAACGACTACCTAGCCCGCCGGGACGCGGAGTGGATGGGGCAGGTGCATCGCTTCTTGGGGCTGTCAGTCGGGCTGATCCAGTCGGGGATGAACCCGATCGAGCGCAAGCGCAACTACGACTGCGACATTACCTACGGCACCAACAGCGAACTGGGGTTTGACTATTTGCGCGACAACATGGCCACGTCGATGCAGGAGGTGGTGCAGCGCCCGTTTAACTTCTGCATCATCGACGAAGTGGATTCGGTGCTGATTGACGAAGCGCGGACACCGCTGATTATTTCGGGGCAAGTGGATCGCCCCAACGAGAAATATACCCGCGCGTCGGAGGTGGCGCGGGAGCTGTGGCAAGTTCGTCAGGGCGTGAAGCGGCAAATCGAGAAAGTGGAGGAGGCGATCGCCGCTGCTCTGCAAGAAGGCAACAAAGCCGAAGCCAACCAGCTTAACCGCGAACTCGATCGGCTCAAGGAAGAACTCGATCGCTATTACGAAGTAGACGAAAAGCAGCGCAACGTGCTGCTGAGCGACGAGGGCTTTGAGGTGGTAGAACAGCGCCTCGGCGTGAAGGACTTGTTCGACCCCAAAGATCCCTGGGCGCACTTTATCTTTGGGGCGCTGAAGTCCTACGAACTCTTTATTCGCGACGTGAACTACATCGTTCGCAATGGTGAAATTGTGATTGTGGACGAATTTACCGGACGGGTGATGCCGGGCCGCCGCTGGAGCGATGGCTTGCACCAAGCGATCGAAGCCAAGGAGGGTGTGGAAATTCAGCCAGAAACCCAAACCCTGGCAACGATTACCTACCAGAACTTCTTCTTGCTCTACCCCAAGCTGGCAGGCATGACGGGCACGGCAAAGACCGAAGAGGCCGAGTTTGAGAAAATCTACAAGCTAGAAGTGACAGTCGTGCCCACCAATCGCCCCACGGGTCGGGTTGACCTGTCGGACGTGGTGTACAAAAACGAAAACGCCAAATGGCGAGCCGTGGCGCAGGAATGCGCCGAGATGCACCAGATGGGTCGCCCGGTGCTAGTGGGGACGACCAGCGTGGAAAAATCGGAGCTACTGTCGAGCTATCTGTCGCAGCTAAGTGTGCCCCACAACCTGCTGAATGCGAAACCCGAAAACGTAGAGCGCGAGTCGGAAATTATCGCCCAGGCCGGTCGCAAAGGCACGGTGACGATCGCCACTAACATGGCAGGACGCGGTACGGACATCATTCTGGGGGGCAATGCCGACTATATGGCACGGCTCAAGGTGCGGGAATACCTGATGCCGCGCATTGTGCAGCCAGAAGATGAGGCCGCCTTTGCCATCAGTGGAGCCGGGGCAGGCGGCGGTCGATCGGGTGGACAGGGCTTTGCCCCTGGCAAAAAGCAGAAAACCTGGAAGGTGGCGGCGGATCTGTTCCCGGTGCCGATTTCCAAGGAAGCTGAGCGGCTGCTTAAAGAAGCGGTGGACTTTGCAGTGCAGCAGTATGGCGAGCGATCGCTCTCTGAGCTAGAGGCCGAAGACAAGCTAGCGACTGCATCGGAAAAAGCGCCCAGCAGCGATCCGGTCATCCTGAAACTGCGCGAAGCCTATAACCTGGTGAAGCGCGAGTACGAAGCCCACACGTCTGCCGAGCATGACGAGGTGGTGAAGCTCGGCGGGCTGCACGTCATTGGCACAGAGCGCCACGAGTCGCGCCGGATTGACAACCAGCTTCGTGGCCGTGCGGGTCGGCAGGGCGACCCCGGTTCCACCAAGTTTTTCCTCAGCCTGGAAGACAACCTGCTGCGGATCTTTGGCGGAGAGCGCGTCGCAGGTCTAATGAATATGTTCCGCGTGGAAGAGGACATGCCCATCGAGTCGGGCATGTTGACGCGATCGCTCGAAGGCGCACAGAAGAAAGTCGAAACCTACTACTACGACATCCGCAAGCAGGTTTTTGAATATGACGAGGTGATGAACAATCAGCGCCGCGCCATCTACGCCGAGCGCCGCCGCGTGCTAGAAGGGCAAGACCTGAAGGAGCAGGTGATTAAGTATGCCGAACTGACGATGGACGACATCGTGGATGCCTACATCAACCCCGAACTGCCGCCGGAAGAATGGGAGCTAGATAAGGTCGTGGCCAAAGTCAAAGAGTTCGTCTACCTATTGGCGGACTTGGAGCCGAGCCAGCTTGAAGACCTCTCTGCGGGGGAAATCAAGACCTTCCTGCACGAACAGGCTCGCATCGCCTACGACATTAAAGAAGGCCAGGTCGATGCCGCCTCTCCAGGGCTGATGCGCCAGGCCGAGCGCTTCTTCATCCTCCAGCAGATCGACACGCTCTGGCGCGAACACCTGCAACAGATGGAAGCCCTGCGCGAAGCCATCGGCCTGCGCGGCTATGGTCAAAAAGACCCGCTGATCGAATACAAGAGCGAAGGCTACGAGCTATTCCTAAATATGATGACCGACATCCGCCGGAACGTGGTCTACTCGCTGTTCCAGTTCCAGCCGCAGCCGCAGCCCGTGGCTTAGGTCACTGTCAATGCCGCAATCTGGGCGGTAGCAACTCTGCGGAAGAACGCTATGAATTTATGAAACCTCAAAGACTCTGTGAAAAAGCGCAGGGGCTTTGGGTTTTATGTTTACTGATATCCATCTACTCAGATGTGTGTAGACGCTAGCGTTTTTTTCGCGGATTAGCCGCCCCAAACCCACTTGGCTTGTCAGCGGTGGGTGCTGCTGGGGAGGGGGCAACAGCGGGCGATCGCAAAACGACATGCTGCTTGTTGGCTTCCCGCAGCTTGGCATCGTGCTGGTTGTAGAAAAATGCCAGCAGCGTAAATCGTCGTCCCTGCGTCACGGGCGTTGCTTCATGCAGCAGCAAGCAGGAAAAGATGACTGCTTCGCCGGGGGCCGGGCGATAAAGCTGAGAGCCATATTCTGGAAACCTGAGATATCCCCCTTCATAGCCCTCGTTAAGATTTATTTAACGTCATGGCAAAGCGACGATGCAAAGAACCGACATTTGTATTGTCGCGGTTGTATTGTCGCGGTGCGGCTTGAAAAAACCTTGCGTTTGGTCATCGTAGCAGCCCACCAGATAGCGCTCGAAATTGGTCACACGGTAATAGAATGCCTTCTCAATTTCTGGGACAATCCGCCGCCAGATGCGCTGATTAATTTGCCCAATCAGGCTAGGGCCAGTAATTCGCAGATCCCGCCGTCGCTTGATGGACGGGTTCAGCACTTCCACCGTCTGATCGCCAATCTGCTGCATAAAGCCAGAATCGACGCTGCCCTCTGACTCGTAGCGATCCATCAGCAATTGACAAAACGCTGGCTCTAGGACGCGAGGAACCAGCAGCACCAGAGCCTGTCCCGTCACCAGAGTTGGCGGCGAGAGCGGCGGCAATTGCGACAACTGCTCCATCACTCTTGCTGCATGACTCCCCTGGCGATCGAGCGGGATAATAGCAACAATCCGCAAGTTCTCATCCAGTACAAAGGTCGTGGGATCGTAGACAATGCTGCCGTTGCTATCAATCTGGCGCACGCCGTAGAGAGTGCTGAGTTGTCCGTCAAAATCCCACAGAAGATTAAGATGGGGCGATCGCCCAACCAGTTCACCCAGAGCCTGGTCTTGTGGATCAATGCTCACCCCCAAAACCGATACCCCCAGCGCCTGCAACTGGGCTTGTAGGGACACAAATTCCATTAGCGCTGCCGAAGTCTCTGGGCTACTGGCGCTACCCAAGAAAAACAGCACCGTAGAAAAACAGCACCGTGCGATCGCCATTCAGATAATCGCCGTAGTGCTGCGGATGGGCAGTTGAAGGGAGGGCGGCCCAAAGAGCCGAGTCGCCAATCGAGAGCGGAACTGCGGGAGTGGACATGTGGCAAGGGTTTTAAGGGTCACGAGGGAGGTAGATTAATTCTGGATTCTAGATTTTAGATTGGCGATTTTAGTTAGATTGGCGATTTTAGATTGCTAGTCCAAGCATCTGAAAAGCTTCTAGCAAGTTCATCTAGAGCGCTGTCTGCCAAAAGTCGTCTAGGATTCCGGCTCCTTCAGCCGCTCCAGCGCCACCAGCAGTCGCTCGACGCTGGCGTTTGGCTCCAAAAACGAGAACAGGTGACGGAAGCGGATTTTTCCGGCGGGGTCAACCCAAAACTGAGCGGGGAGTGGTGCGCCTAATGCCTGCCCGGTTTGGTAGCGGCGAAACACGCGACATTCAGGATCGCTCAGCAGCGGCATTTTTAGCCCCAAGTCTTGCAGCACGATTTTGCTCTGTCGCTCGTCCGTGCTGGTGATCATCAGCACCTCTGCGCCGCGCTGGGTGAACGCCTCGTACTTCTCGTTCATCTCCAGAATATGCGGATAGCAGAGCGGGCAATACTGCCTTTCCGTAAAAATCCGTGTGAAATAGAGCAGCACCGGGCGGTTCCACGCCTGTTCATTGAGCTTGCGGTTGCCCGTATAGTCCGACAGGCGCACCTTGCGATCGCTCTTCACATCCAGCAGCTCAAACGGCGGCGCGAGGCTACCCGTGACAAACTGATTGGTAGCGGGAATGGGGAAGAAGTTTTTGTAGAAGCGATCGCCCAGCAGTCCGCGAAAGTCGGTAGAAGTTAGCATTGCAGAGGTTGGGAGGTTCAAGGGAGGTTCAAGGGAGGTTCAAGGGGGGCAGGCACAGTGAGGACGGGGGGTATGGAATGACCCATCAAAACCTTGAAGCACGGGTCAGAGCAACGGTCGAGAGGGAACTGCAAGAGGCAGAGACACCGGGAGCGGCGATCGCCCTCCTCCGCAACGGCGAAATCCTTCTGGCAACGGGCGTAGGCTATGCCGACCTCCAGCAGCAAATTCCCCTGCCCAGCGATGCCCGCTTCTATATTTACAGTATTACTAAACCGCTGCTGGCGACGGTGGCAATGAATCTGGTGCAGGCGGGGCGGCTGGATCTGGACACATCGCTAGCGCCGCAGTTCGCCCAAATCCCCTACACCGTTGAATCTCCCGTGACCTTGCGGCAACTGCTGAGCCACACAGGCGGCATCCCTGGCTATGGCGATGGCAGCGCCTATGTGCAAGATTTGCAGGCGCATCCCCAGCAGGCCTGGACGACGGAGACGTTTCTCCGGGTAGCGCAAGACCAGGGACAGCTTTTTTCACCTGGCGCAGGCTGGGCCTATTCCAATATTGGCTACATGCTGCTGCGGCTGATCTTGACCCAGGAAACAGGGCTTTCAATGCCGCAATACCTGCACGAGTGGATTTTTCGCCCGCTAGGGCTGCGACACACCTTCGTTCCCGAAACGCTGGAACAAGCGCATGGATTAACCCCCGGCTACAGCCAGTTCTTGACTGGGGACGACACTGGAGACGAATTGCAAAACGTCGCGCTGCTCTATCATCCCGGCTGGGTGTCGCATGGGGTCGTGATCTCCACCGCTGCCGAGCTGGGCAAAATCATGGACGCGCTGTTTGCAGGCAGGCTGCTGGAGCCAGAGCGCGTTTGCGAAATGCTAGAGCCGATCCAGGTGTTCGATTTCGAGCATCCCCAGATCGGCAAAATTGGCTATGGCTTAGGGCTGTGTCTGGGGTTGGAGTCGCCCTACGGCAAGGTCGCAGGGCACAATGGCGCAGGGCCTGGCTACGTCACGGGCGCGTTTTACCTGTCGAATGTGCAGGGGCAGCCAACGACGGTAGTGGCACTGGCCAACCGCGATCGCCATGACCTCGACCTGGGGACGCGCATCGTTTTTGCTATCCTCCGGGCGCTGGCAGATGCCCCTGATTAGCCCAACCCCTGGATTCACACGCCGACCTACTCAATCCCAAAGGTCACCGAAACCACGGCTGTAATGTCCTTCTCAATTGAGGACGTGTCATACATGCCGTAGTCGCTGACCTCGGTGGAGTTGCGCGAGGTGATTTGAAACACGCCCGTTTCGGCACTGCGGACTGCGCCAACGCGGTTGCCTGCGCTCTGGGCGATCGCCTCTGCTCGGGCCTTGGCATCCTTGGTCGCCTCGGCCACCATCTCAATCCGCAGCTTGCTCAGCTCGGTATAAAGATACTGCGGCGACTCCGACACCAGATTAATCCCCTCGTTGATCAAGTCAGTCGATTGCTGCGACAGCGTGGTGTATTGATCGACCTCCGTCGAGCGCACCTCAAACCGCTGCGTCAGCCGATAGGCCAGGGTTTGCCCAGTCTCGCGTCCGTTGGGTGCAACCTCCGGAATCGAGTAAGATTCAATCGCGCTGAGGGTGACTGCTTCGGCAGGCACCTGGTTTTCGCGCAGATAAGCCTGCACTCGCTCAGTCTGTCGCTTCAAATCCTGATAGGCAGCCTGAGCCGTTGGCTGCTGGCTGGATACGGACAGTCGCCAGATGATGTAGTCGGAGCGGATGGGCCGCTTGGCAGACCCCGTCACCACCATCACATCATTGCTGGATTTCACGTCGCGCAGGGCCGTTGCGCCGATAAACGTGCTGCCCACCAGGGCCAGCGAGAGGGCTACTAAACCTGCGAAAAGCTGGGGATAGCGTTCCGATGACGCTGAATTTTGCATGGTCATTTCTCCTCTCCACCAGGGAGAATAAAGACCCTTTGCGCGTTCGTCCGATGCGGAGAATTGCTTTACAACGCTGACGCGAGGGGCTAGCAGGAGCGATAAACACTGGCTTCACCAGAGCTTTGGTGGCTCCGGGTGGCACAAACTATTCATCGATTCCTGCCGCCTCCACGAGGCTCTGAGGACTGGACTCGGCTCAGGCTCGATTCCAGTTTCAAAAATCCAGGACTGACGCGCTTGCAATAAGCTTTCTGGATTTTGGACAATTTCTCGTGGGCTGCGCCCGCGAGAAATTGTCCAACTGCGTAAGTCCGAGAATCGTTGCGTGGCTCTGTCACCGAGCAGCGGCGCGGCGTTTGGGTCAAGTTTTTATAAAAACAATTGGGTTCGTCAGTCGAGCCTGCCAGAACAGCGTTCACTCCACTCTGGCGGGGTATGATGCGATCCCTGACTGACGCGGCCAGTTTGGCAGCCAACAACCGAGCAACCGAGCAGGAGAGCGGCCACACTTGGCTACTCACTAGACCAGTCTTTCCAGTACCTTATTCACGAAAGCGGTTTCGTCAGTGTGGTTAACTACAGCAGCATCTGGGGCAATTCCCGATGCGATCGCCCCCTTTGCCAACTCTAAAATCCAAGCTCCAGCAGATCTCCCTGCCCTAGCCCCCTTAACCGCCTTTCATCCGTTGCTCCAACTCTTCCAGCGTGTTGATCAGCAGGCGCTTGGCTTGCAGCGACCAGCCCCACTTTTGAACAGCGATCGCCCCCGCCCCGCCAACAATCGTCGCCAAAAAATCGACAGGCTGCATAAACGAAATGCCCAACAGCAGGCCCAGCCCTGCAATGCCCCACAGCGGCAGCGCCACGGCCTGACGCTGAGTTTCCACAAGCTTGGCAAGGCCGCCCGTAGGCATTTCTGCCAGCAAGGTTTCCTTAATCTGCTGCTGCTCAGCCCGCGACACCGACAGGGCAATCTTCTGCCGCAGCTTTTCCATCTTGCGGGCATCGGTGCTGTATTGCGTCAGTTCATCTTCTGCCATCAGCAGCAGGCGTTCAAGCTGTCCCATCGTTGGTTGCGCCTCTGGTGTGAGTCACGGTTGCGTCAGTGATTACTCCTTAACAATACGACACATTACGACCCATGCTGGCACTCATTGCCCCAGGTGCTTTCCGCTATTCTTCGTCCCACAGCCGCTCTAGCTGATAGCGCCACGCGCCCAGCGTTTGGTCACGCTCGGCAGCCCCCGCCTCCAGGCTGCCCATCATGCCCTCAGCATAGAAGCGTTCTAGGGTTTGCAGCGTGGTCTCCATCGACTGCCCTTGCTGCTTGGCAGCGCGAATGATCTGGCGAATTTGGGCTTCGGCCAAACGGTCGAAGCTGGGGGTTAGCCCGCGCTCTTGCAGAGACACCAGACGGGCGATCGCCGCTCGAAAATCTTCCACCGTCAGGCTGGCCAGGGCATGTTGATAGACCCCCCACAGCACGCCCTGATAGAGGGCATAGCGCACTTCCTGGGTTTCATCGAAATTTGCCTCCAGAAGTTGGGCAAGATAGGGGGCAGCCGCCTGCGCCGAATCAATCGAAACGAGCGATCGCAGCCAGCTCTGGTCTTCCGAAAGCAGCACCAGCAGGCGCAAGTTGCCGATCTCGACTTGCCAGGATTCTGGCTCGGCAGCCTGCACCGCAGGGCCAAACAGGGTCATCAAAAGCGTCGTGATGTCGCTAGGAATCATGAGTGCGATCGCCTTGGAAGTGAATTTGTAACCTACAATACCTCTCTTCCTGAACACAGAACCGAGAATACCGCCATAAAAGCTTTATAAATATAGAGTCTACGCGGGGAGGAATTGAAGTCGTATGAGTATTTCGTCAGATTCACAATACGTGGATCGCAGTCAGGCCGGGGAAGACTATCCGCTTTCGGCGGTGCCCTTCGAGGCCCGCAAGCCCATTTGGTCGCTGGCCCCGCTGCTAATGGGGTTTGCGCTCACCTCTACCACGCTGTTTGCCGGTGGGCTAGTTGGCTCAGCATTTCCCTTTTCCACCATGCTGGCTATTGTGCTAATTGGCAACCTACTTTTGGGAACCTACTGCGCTGCAATGGGCTACATCGCCCAGCGGAGCGGGCTGACGACCGTTCTCATGTCGCGCTTCAGCTTTGGCAATATCGGCTCTCGCTGGGTCGATTTTGTGCTGGGCTTTACGCAAATCGGCTGGTATGCCGTGACCAACGCCTTTATCGCCGATGCGCTCACGAAGCAGTTTGGACTGTCAGACGGAATGAAGGTCTTCCTGACAGTGTTCTTTACCTTCGCTTTTTGCGTCACTGCCTATATCGGCTATACGGCGATGGACTGGCTTAGCCGTATCGCTGTGCCCGCAATGCTGATCCTGATGGCGATTAGCCTGATTCGAGGATTTGGCGATGCAGGCGACCTGGCCAGCTTACAGCCCGCCCAGCAGATGGGGGTTGGGGTGGCGATCGCCACGGTGATGTCTACCTTTATCTCCGGCGGCACCCAATCCACCAACTGGAGCCGCTTTGCCGACACGCCCAAAAACGCCATCTGGAGTACCTTTCTGGCGTTTTTCTTTATCAACGGGCTGCTGGTGTTTACGGGAGCCTTTACCACCCTGGTCTATGGCAGCGAAGACCTGATCGCGGCGATGGCCAAGCAAGGCCTGCTGCTGGGTAGCCTGGTTCTGCTGATCCTCAACGTGTGGACGACCCAAGACAACACCATCTATGCCTTCTCGGTGGCGGGAACCAACTTTTTCCGCACTACCAAGCGCCATGCCTTTGTGCTGGGCGGGGCACTGTTTGCGCTGCTGCTGGCGCTGACGGGCATCTATGAAAACCTGATTACTTATCTGCTGCTGTTGGGCACGCTGATCCCGCCAATTGGGGGCATCATCATGACCGACTTTTGGCTGCGCCACCGGGGTCAGTTTCCCTCGCTGGATACTCCCCTGCCTGCGTTCAACTGGGCTGGCGTGATTTCGTATATTGCTGCTGCGCTCATTGCCTACTTTACGGGCACTGCGGGCATCGGCATTGGCCCGCTAAATGGGATTATTGCGGCGGCGATTCTCTACGCGGTGCTGACCAAGGTGATTCCTCAGCCCATCCGGGTGACGGAAATGTAGTTTTTTCCCAAAGTGGGAGACGTTTAGCAACGGGCGATCTCCCCCACCCCGTCCGTCCAACACTCTAGTCAAAGCGCCGCAGGGTATCTCTTGTGGCGCTTTTAGGTGTGGCGCTTTTAGGCTTATTAAACTCCATCCAATGTTTAAACTTCCCTAAAGGAATGCCGGGAGTATGGACATAACTAGTTGCTAAAATTAACAAATATCTAGGAAAAAGGATTGAGTGTATGCGCTACACCACAGAAGATGGCGGTCGCCTGAACAACTTTGCAGTTGAGCCGAAAATGTATACCGCTGAGCCACCCAGCAAAAAGCAGCAGACGATTTATCTCATTGCTGGCATCGGCGCACTGGTGCTGGTGGGCGGTCTCGTGGCGATCGCCGTCTCTGTGTCCTAGCCCGTCTTTTGGCACACCCTGAACCAATCAAACAGCCGAGCGCCCCAGGCTCAGCTCTGGAGGACTCGGCTTTTTAATGTGCTTTTTAATGTCAGGATCTACGCACTTACGATAAGTTTCCTGGGTTTTGGACGATTTCTCGCGGGCGCAGCCCGCGAGAAATCGTCCAACTGCGTAAGTCCTGAATGTGCTTTTCCAGGCGACCCCTTGCTCTCTGCTAGGCTGTCGCCAGTTCTCGCCGCAAAAAGCTCAGCGTCTTATCCCAGGCATCAGCGGCGGCATCGGGTTGATAGACCTCCGGGCGGGTGTCGTTGAAAAAGGCATGGTCGGCTCCAGTATAGGTGTGGGTTTCGATGGAGCCACCCGCCTGTTGAATGGCTGCCTCTAGCGATCGCACCGCCTCTGGAGTCACAAACCCGTCGTTTTCCCCAAAAATGCCCAGCACAGGCGCACGCAGCTTCGAGAAATCGGGCTGCACGTTGGGATGGATGCCGTAGAAATCGACCACTGCGCCCACGCGCTGGCTCAGGGTTGCCGCCAGCAGCGCCAACTGGCCGCCCATGCAAAAGCCCACCACGCCCAAGCGATCGCCCGTTACTGCCGGATGCTCCTGCAAATATTGGAGGGTTTCTTCGAGCTTACGAGCCGTTTGCTCAATGTTTAGCGCCATAAACAGCCGCCCCGCTTCATCGGGTGAGGTGGTCGTTTCGCCATCGTACAGATCGGGGGCGATCGCCACAAACCCCGCTTCGGCGAAGCGATCCGTCACCGTTTTGATATGGGGAACCAATCCCCACCACTCTTGCAGCACCACTACCCCCGGTCCAGAGCCGCCCGACGGCAGTGCCAAATATCCTCGATTTGCAATTTCTGTTCCCATGACCTGTGCCAGCTAAAAATCAAGTCGCCATTCAAGAAACCTCACCCAGTAAAGCCTCGAAATGTCCTGCCCCGCAAGAGTTCGCGCGAACAGTTAGCTGAAAATCAATCCCTAAGCCGCCCTGCAAAAGGTTAAAATATTTAGTAATTTGGTGTATGCTGCATTGCACAAGGCGTGCGGGCTGCATTTATGGCGTGTCCTCCCCTGACAATTCTTAGTCATGCCTAAGCTGTGAACTGTGCCAGAAGGTTATCCTGGCGATCGCCCCCAAAGTCACTCTAACCCTGCACTCAGCTTACGACTGCCTTCCTCAAACTCCAGCCAGCCTACTTGAAACACAGCGCTACCGACGTTCCGTTTGCTCGCCCGATCCCATCCGTTGTGATGTAGCCGATATGGAGGCCTTATCCACTCCACCCGACCGCGCCGAACCGTCTCTGCAACTGCTGTTGTTTGTAGACAAGCGCCCTAGCTCCGTCGAAAAGATTCGGCAGATTCGCAGTCGCCTCAAAGAGCTAGCGGCAGACTATCCATTCGACCTGCAAGTGGTAGATGTGGGGGAGCAACCGCACCTAGCCGAGCATTTTCGCCTGATTGCCACGCCGGCCATTATCAAAATTTACCCAGAGCCTCGCCAAACCTTGGCTGGCAGCAACCTGATCGCCCAAATCGATAGCTGGTGGTCGCGCTGGAAACAGTCTGCCCAGGAAAACCGGATCAGCCTCGGTTCCACGTCGCCCTTGCCAATGGCGATAGAGTCGCTGCCAGTTCCCAATTCCGTCACCTATTCGGCTGAGCTAATTCGCCTGTCGGATGAGATTTTTCGGCTGAATCAGGAAAAAGAGGAACTACAGGAACAGCTTCGATTCAAAGACCGACTCATAGCAATGCTGGCCCACGACCTGCGAAATCCCCTCACGGCGGTTTCCATTGCGCTGGAAACGCTGGAACTGGGCAGCAGTATGCGAGAAATCTACGCCGAGTCGCGGCTGACCCCAGAAACCATGAGTCAGCTCATCAAACATGCCCGCACGCAGGCGAAGACGATTGACCGTCTGATTACAGACACGCTCCACGCCGCCAACAGCACTGGCGGCAAGCTCAACGTGCAGCCTCGCAAGTTTGACCTGGGCAAGCTGTGCCTCAGTCTGGTAGATGATTTTCAGACCAAGCTGCAAATCAAGGCGCAGAGTATTTCTACAGATATCCCCAGCGATTTGCCTGCGGTATATGCTGACCCCGATCGGGTGCGGCAAGTTTTGGTAAATCTGCTAGACAACGCCGTGAAATACACGCCCAATGGCAGTCATATCCAAGTTTCGGCCTTGCATCGCACAACGCAAAAGGTGCAGGTGAGCATCTGCGACGATGGGCCAGGTATCCCGGCTGAAAATCGCGATCGCATCTTTGAAGACAGCTATCGGCTGGAGCGAGATACCACGCAAGACGGCTATGGGATTGGGCTGGCGGTTTGTCAGCGCATCGTGCGGGCGCACTACGGGCAAATCTGGGTCGATTCAGAACTGGGAGCCGGAAGCTGCTTCCACTTTACGCTCCCAGTCTATCGGCCCTAAAGGGCGCGGGCAAACGGGCGATCGCCCCTGCCCTACATTGCGCCCACGCCAAATAGCACGGCGCGGATGGTTTTCAGAATCAGCGACAGGTCGTAGAGCGGGTGCCAGAGCGCCTGATACCGCAAATCGAGCTTGACAATTTCTTCAAAATCATCGATTCTCGACCGTCCGCTCACCTGCCACTCGCCCGTAATCCCAGGCTTTACATTCAGTCGCAGCCAGTGATGGTCGGCATAGTTGGCGACCTCATCCAGAGTGGGCGGGCGAGTGCCTACCAAGCTCATCTCGCCTTTGAGGACGTTGAGAAACTGAGGAAACTCGTCGATGCTCGTTTTTCTGAGAAACCAGCCGACGCGAGTTATCCGCGGGTCGCGGCCACGCTTGAAGTTAAAAGGTTTTCCCTTTGCCGCATCGGAGAGACTATCCGGCTGCTCCTGCATCCGATCGGCACCTTGAACCATCGTGCGGAATTTGTAAATCGTGAAGCAGCGCCCTAATAGGCCACAGCGCTGCTGACTGTAGAAGATGGGGCCGGGGCTATCGAGCCGGATGGCGATCGCCACGGGCACAAAGATAATTGCTAAGACCAGTAGCCCAACTAGGCTGCCAAGAATATCGAGCGATCGCTTGAACCAGTGATTTACAGAGGGGTGGGGCAGGCGATCAGGTGTTTGTACGTGCAGAGCGGGCGCTATTGAAACGGAGCTAAGTGAGTCTTGGAGCGAATCTGGAGATGCATAGCGAGACATTAGTAGTAACCCTTTTTGAAGTAACAACCCTGCTGGAAGAAGACCGCATAAATACGTAAAAACCCTTTCGTGCAGGAATATATAGCAAGCGCTTATGGATCAAAGGTTCAGCAGAAACGTCTTCACGGAATCTTTGCAGAAGCCCGAAAGTAGCCCATGTTTTTAAAGTCTTCGTGAAGCTTTTTATGAACGCTCCATCAAGCGATTAAGACGAAATGTTAAGCAATGGTGTGCTTGGTAGAAACAGGCTGCCTTGATCTGGCGCTCCGGATCACGCACCCTAGTTATGCATCCTGCTACAGGCCAACTCGCTTGCCCCTGCACGGAAACAGTCAGCAGCGTTCATGTTTCCAATTTATTCAGTTCATGCTTCCACCTTATTCATCAGGTGAGGCAATGCACTGAGGCAATGCACTGAGGCAATGTCCTGAGGCAATGCACTGAGGCAATGTCATTGAAGCTATATGCAGAAACAGCGAACGACTGGGCAAGACGGTGAATGGGCGATCGCCCTAATCTCTCGCCCCAATTTCTCGCTCCAATCTCTCGCCCCAATTTCTCGCCCCAATCTCTCGCTCCAATCTCTCGCCCCAATCTCCTGGGCAACCCCTGCAAACGGCATCACAGATTATTAAACTGTGTGACAAGATGTTCCCGATGCTCCCGATTTAGCCGAAAGTGATGGACAGTAGCACGCTTATTGGCGTGTTGTTTGTTATTAGGAGTGTTACAAAATGGCCTTGTCAGATACTCAAATTCTTACAGCGCTGGTGATTGCTCTGCTGCCTGCGGTGCTGGCATTTCGGCTTTCGACCGAGCTGTATAAGTAAGTCATCAGTCTGTTGGGGGCTGAGTCTCTGCTGGGCACTGCTGCTCGGCGACTCAGCCCTCTCAGGTTTCACTCAAACCTCTCACAAGCCTGCCGGGATCTCAGACTTGCAGATTTCAGGCTTAAATAGCAGATTTCAGGCTTAATATAGATCGCCTAGATCGCCAAGTTTGGGTTGCCAAATTTAGGTCGCCAGATTTAAATTGCCAAATTTAGGTCTTAAGTTTCGGCGCGAGAGGTGCCAGAGCTTCGCATAGCGATTATATTGGGGTAGATTCCGGGCTACCGGTCAAATCGCCCCGTTTTTTATATGAACTGCTAGCATGAATGCGATTCAACCCTCCCGCCCGCCGCTTTACCCTATCGAGCCAGTTCGCAAGCAGGCTCCCCGCCCAAGACGCAGGCTCCGGCAGCGGCGTAATCCCCATCAGTCGGTTGCGGTTGAAGCCAGCCTTCGGCTAGCCGTGAATGTCGTGGTAGGGATGGTGGCGATCGCCTCGATTGTCCGGCTGCTGCCCCAAAACATCAGCCAACAGCACAAACTCAACAAGCTCCAGTCAGATGTGACGGTACTAGAGCAGCGCGTGGATCGACTCCAGGAAACCTTTGCCCGCCAGTTTGATGCAGGGCAAGCCCGCAGCGTGATGCAGGAAGAAACCGGCCGCATTGGCATTGGCCAACGTCCGGTCGTCTGGGTAAAGCCCACTCCAGACGCGGCGATCGCCCCTACCCCTGCTGCCGCTCCCACAAGCGTCGCAAACCCAGCCAACCCTGTTTTGCCCGTCACGCCGCCAGACACAACACCCGTTCCCCCACCTGCGCCCAGCCAGCCAGACGCTTCTCCGACCAATATGGTTTCTAATCCTGCACCCGCTCAGGCTCCGGTCGCTGTGCCGAGTCAGGCATCGGTCGCCCCTCTGGGGTGGTAGCCTCTGGAATTGGCTAGAGGGCGATCGCGCTGCCACGAGGGGAGCCAAGTTCAAGGGCTGTTTAAGGGTGCTAGTTTTTACGGAGATTATCAATCCGGGTTACGCTGAATCCCTGCGTCTACCGATTTGCCTGGAGTTAGATGTCGATTTGGGTTGATTATGATGGGCTAGGTACAGCTTCAGCCGCCTAACAGGTCACCCCTGCTCTCTTTGGAATGGTGCCCCTGGATCATGTCGATTCAAAAATTCCCCCTAGCCACGCTCCTCAAAATCAGGCGATACATGCAGACGACCCTGGCGTTGCCTGATGCCGAGCAGCAGGCAAAGGTGGTAGAAACACTAGACGACTTGCCAGAGCCGGAATCCATCGATGACCTGAGCGGGCTATTTTCTTCGGGAACGCCCATCGTCACAACCCTTTCGCCGATTCTGCAAGAACAGTGGTTTATCAGCACGGTAAACCCTGCTGCCCCGCTGATCAAAATGCCGGGGCTGTGGCTAAAGCCAGGGTTTCGCCTGGTGAGCTATCTGTATCGCTCAGCAGAGGGCAGTGGGGTTGGGGTGGTGTGGGCTGTGCCAGAAGAATTTGGCACCACAGCCCAGCTTGAAAAGGCCGTGAAAGAGAAACACAACATTGCTCAAGTTCCCCGGCCAGAAGGAGCGCTCGGCCACGTCATGGAAGCCATTGAGGGCGATCGCTCGGCGGCTTCGTTTGTGCTGGCATCGATCTTGCGACGAGAGCTTCAGGAATTGGGCGTGTTGGGCGATCGCCGCAACTGGGCCTACCACCACCTCATCGAGGGCATCCCTGCCAAATATAACTGGCAGTGGCGAACCGAGATCCCCAAAGACCTGTCGCCCAAGGTGCGCCTCTATCCCGATGGACACGCAGCCGTAGAACTGTTTTCCTGTCGGATTTCTGGAACCAAGACGCTGTATCGCCACCTCGATCGCTATCCGCCCGATTCCTACAAGCCCGACAGCTTGGATAAGATGCTGGCGGTGGAGCAGGTAGGTTAGCTTGCCGGATTCCCAGATTCCCAGAGTCAATTGGGATCAATTGATTGGGATCAATCGCTCTGATCAGCTAATCTCGCACTAATCTTGCACATAGTCCTGCCCGGACAGCAGCGCTATCTCTGCCCGCACAAATTCACGCCCCAAATAGGCAGCGTGGTCAAGATGGCTGATGGGGCAAGGCTGCGCTTTTTCAAAAATTTCGATGCAGAGTTCCTTGGCGGTGCGCCCGCGAAAGGTTGCCGTGGGCAATCTCTTTAGAGAGCCGCTACAAGGCAGCGGCTCCCCAGTTTCGGGATCGCAGGCCAGTCCTTTGTCGTTGATAACGTTAGAAAAATGGTCTGCACAAATCAGCTTGGCATCCCGATCCACATAAATAATGAAATAGCCCTGGGGATCTAGCTCAATGTAGCGATTGGACAGCTTGTCATCTAGAGCGGCGTATTCATTGCGGAGCGCGATCGCCTCAGGACGCAACTCTTGTTCGGCAGTTTGATTCATAACAAAGGTACAGGTTCTCGGAAGCTACGGATATTGAAGGGTGGCCCAACCCCTAATCTATCGCATCCCAGCAGAGTATCGGATGGGCTATATAGATGTGATGATGCGATTGAAAGCGGGTGATGGGACTCGAACCCACGACATTCAGCTTGGGAAGCTGACGTTCTACCACTGAACTACACCCGCATTTTTGGAGACTTCTAGGATAGCATCCTGAACACTGATCGTGCGATGGGGGAGGTAGTTTATGGATAAGTTTATATGAACGAGTGCTATCAAAATGAGCGATCGCCCATGCAACAAATCATCACAAATTCAGTCTGATTTAAATTAAATAGAGCGGACTACGGCTATTTTCCAAGGGAATTCTTCCCATTTTAAAAAAATTAAAAATCAGCTGATATTTACTCCCTTAACCCGCTCTATTCGTCTATTTTGAATGAAGGGTTGATCAATGGAAACGGGAGCAATATCTTTGCTTGCTACTATCTTCGCTTGATGCTATCTCTGCTTGCTGCTATTGAATATCGGGGAATGGAGGGATTGAAACAGGCGCAGATTAAGGGGTGCGACCTCTCATCTGCAAGATGTGATCTCAGATCACAATGCCAGTGATGCGGGCGATCGCCCCAGATGCTCCATCTCACCCCCCATCTGCCGCTAGGTACGCTACGGTATCTATATCGTAGAAGTGGGTACTCTGAATCTAACAGTTTCTAGGTTGCCTCCTGTCCGAATACTTTCCGAATACTTAGTGTTCTGTTGTCTTTATCGCTGTTGCCCTTCTTCCTGCTGTCTTGTAGCGCTGTGAGCGATTCGCAATGTTTAACGCTACTGAACTCCTAATCTCTGATTTTGTGACCAAGCTCAAAGAGGGATATCACCATACCTATGGCGGTCTCAATGCTGGCTATGAAGATATTATCGGCTGGGTCGGGGCAATGGCGCTGGAGAACATTGCCAACAGCGACGCACTTTATCACAATGTCGAACACACAATCTTGGTGACGCTGGTGGGTCAGGAAATCCTGCGTGGCAAACACATCCGCGAGGGTGGTGTTTCACCCGATGACTGGCTGCATTTCATCGTGTCGCTGGTGTGCCACGATATTGGCTACGTGAAAGGGGTCTGTCGGAGCGATCGCGAAGGCTGGTATGCCACCGGGCAAAACGGCGAAATGATCAGCCTGCCACCAGGCTCATCCGATGCAGCCCTAACGCCCTACCACGTCGATCGTGCCAAGCTCTTCATCGACGAGCGGTTTGGCGGCAACCAGAAGATCGACTCCGCTATTGTAAAGCGCAACATCGAGCTGACCCGCTTCCCGGTGCCCCACGACGACGACCACCAAGATACGATACACTATCCAGGGCTGGTGCGGGCTGCGGATTTAATTGGCCAGTTGAGCGATCCCCGCTATCTCAAAAAAATTGGGGCACTTTACTACGAATTTGAAGAAACAGGCGTGAACAAGGCGCTGGGCTATCGCCATCCGGGTGACCTGCGGGCAAACTATCCTAAGTTCTATTGGAACGGAGTCTATCCCTATGTGAAAGATGGTCTGAAGTATCTTTCACTGACGCAGCAGGGGCAACAGATCATTGCTAACCTTTACTCCAATGTGTTCGTAGTCGAGCATGAGCCAGGGGGACAGCTTTCCACCCCCCATCCCGAAAATCAGCCTGTAGGCAGCGCAACCCACTAGGCAGTGTCTTAAAACTTTCTAGGTCGTTGATTGCCTTGAGTCGATCCCCCTAAATCCCCGCGCTTACGCGCCGCTTCGCTAGAAATAAGGGGGACTTCCGGAGTGGTTCGGCTCCCCCCTTTTTAAGGGGGGCTAGGGGGAATCGAAGAGTTCTAAAACATGCCCTAGATTTTGCGTGGAAGGGTGATGCGTAGAAGAAGGTTGACTTTTCGAGGTCGAAACGCCCGAAAAGCCAACCTTTTCTATACCTTTTCAGCCAGCCCTGAACCCGCCTAGCGACGGATGGGCGTGCCGCAGGGATAGGTGGCCACAGGCTCCCGTTCGGGTTTGGGCACAGGCTTAGCGTTGGGAATGGCAGCGGCTACCTTTTCCTCAGTTCGTTCCGCACGGGCTGCCAGATAGTCCCGTTGCAGCGTCGCCAGCATTTCCTCGCGGCGATCATAGAGGCGCTTCAGCGGACGCGGTTCGCACTGGTTGATCACGTAGGCTCCTATCAGCGGCAGAGCGATGGTGCTGTCGGTATAGCAAACAATGGTACTGGGCAATTCTTCTGGGTCAACCTTGCCCCAGCTCACGGCTTCGCTGGGGGTTGCGCCGGAAAGTCCACCCGTGTCGGGACGAGCGTCGGTAATTTGCACAAAGTAATCATGCCCGCGCTCCTCTAGCCCCAGCACCTCATGCAGTTGGGGCTGGGTTTGCAGCAGGAAGTTTTTGGGACTGCCGCCGCCGAGGATGAGTGCAGCACTCTTGCCTTCTACATCAGGAATGCCAGAGTTGCGGGCTGCATAGGCGATCGCCGCTGTTTCGTTCACATCCTGCGATGGGTCGATCACCAGCTTCGAGCCTTCCAGCGCTAGGGCTGCGACGTTCATGCCGATGGAGCTATCGCCCGGAGAAGAGGTGTAGATCGGCACGCCACACTCATAGGCCGTAGACAGCAGGCAGGGATTTTTCACACCAAGCTGTTTTTCCATCGCGTTGATGTATTTGCCCAACAGGTGGTGAAATTCTGCCGTGCCCATGCGCTTTTGGAATGGCTCAGAGCGCAGCAGTTCCCGGATAAACGCATCCGTTTCCAGCAGCACGTCATAGCCAAACACAATGTCGTAGATGCGAATTCGCCCTTCCTGGCGCAGCTTCACGTCGTCTACAAAGGGGTTGCTGGCATAAAGCTCCATCCCCAGCCCGTAGTGCAAGTCGTGATACAGATTTGCGCCCGTGCTGATGATCCAATCTACAAACCCGTGGCGCATCAGCGGCGACAGGACGGATACCCCCAACCCCGCAGGTGTGAGCGCACCGGATAGGCTGAGGGCAACCGTCACGCCCGGTTGCATGATGTCACGGCTGAGCAGATGACAGGCTTCGCGCAGACGGGCTGAGTTGTAAGCCGTGAAGTAGGTATCAATTAGGTCAGTGATGCCGATATTGGCAGACAGCGGCGCAGGCGAAATTTGACGACTAAGCAGTTTGGTCATGGCTTTTTCCCAATAAGATCCGGCGTGAATTGTGAATGTAGAACCTGGTTGCCTGACACAAGTCCCGAAAGCCCAGAAAATTCGTTGTCTTGGGATCGAAGCCCATAGCTCCTGAGTTGGAGCCGGAGGGCTTGGTCAGAGGAGCTTTTGGGCCAGCGTCCCCTACGAGAAATCAGGGGTTTCCAGAGATGTGTCAGGCAGTCAGATGTAGAACTAGAGCAGAAAACTTGTGAACACCAGTCGGCGAAAACCAGTCGGCTCAGAAGAGAGAGTTGAACGGGGTGCGGTTACGCAGGGCGGGTGAAATATTTTGTCTCAAAGACCTCATCGGCGCGGCAGGACAGCGAGAACCCCCTCAGGGTTCCTCAAAACAGGGAATCTCGAACAGATTGCAAGCTCGTCAGGGGCACTGGCAGAAGTGCAGGCAGAAGCCTTCCAGAACAGGATGACCCTGTTGCCTGAGCAGATCGCCGGAGACCCTGTCGCACTGCCGCAAGTGATCGAGCGCCTCGTGGAAGAAGCAGCGCGATCGCCCGTTTTGCGAAATCCAGCGGTTAGCCGTTCAAAAACTTTGATATGGAGTGCAGATCGACCCAGTTTGCTCAACCTTCTGTAAGAAGCCGACCCCAATTCAGGAGGCCCCAGGCAGATGGATAAAAACAAACCTAAAGTTGCAGGTCGATCAGCGCATACTGGGCCCTTCGCAGCGGTCTGCCCAGGACAATGCAGGATCGGAAAGCCGAATTCGCTGTAGATTCATTCCCAAGTACCAGAAGAGAAGCCAGAGGCGACTTCCAGCAGAAAGGAGTTTCAACGGCTTGCAACCCTTTAGCGCTACGTCAGTCTACAGTTTAACATCCTTCTCGCAAACGACCAGAGGCTAATGGGTGATAGAGCAGGGCAAACGCCTACTCAGGACGCAAGGAGGGAAGAGAGGCAGAAGTGATTCCGTTGTTCTATCCTGCCCTGAGGCACTCGCCTGCCGGAAATCGCCAATCCCAAGCGCAAAGCCTATCTCAGCAACATGAGCGATATAGAATAGGCAGTCCAGCAAGCGCTGCTCCCGGCGGGTAAAGCAGGGCTTCGGTCGCCATAGGATGCGTCTGTCCTGTTTCTCCTGTGGCTTTCGCTTGTCCTCTGATCCCCCGCAGCGGTAAGCTCATCCCACCTGCTGTTCTGGAACGAAGGAGAACGTCATGGCGGTGCAGGAGAAAACGCTGACCTGTGGGCAGCTCGAATGGTTTTATCGAGCAGTAGAAGGAGATACAGCGAGCAACCGAGTGCCTGTCGTGCTGCTGCACGGGCTGCCTGCTGCGGGCTATAGCTGGCGCGGTGTGATGTTGGCGCTGGAGGAGTGGGGGTTTGGGGCGATCGCCCCCGACTGGATTGGTTTTGGTTCCTCGGCAAAACCCGACCGCCGCACCTTTGCCTACACGCCCGATGCCTACGCCACTGCACTGGAAACGTTTCTGACCACCTTGGGGATCGATCGCTGCTCGCTGATTGTGCAGGGATTCATCGGCTCTGTGGGGCTGCAATATGCTCTGCGCCATCCCGACCAGATCGAGCGGCTGGTCATCCTGAATGCCCCGGTGACGAGCCGCGCCAAACTTCCCTGGAAGATGCAGCAGTTGGGGCTGCCGCTGGCGGGCGAAATGTTCACCCAAGACCCGCTGCTGGTGGATCGGACGCTCGAAGGCGGCGGGGGCTATGTGGTGAAAGACGAAGATCTGGATGTATATCGCCGCCCCTTTTTGAAAAGCTCGGATGCGGGTCGGGCCCTGTTTGCCGCCGTGCAAAACCTGCGCCTGCCGCAGGCTACTGCCGAGATTGAGCAGGGGTTTCAAGCCTGGACGAAGCCCGTTTTGGTGGGCTGGGGAATGCGCGATCGCTGGCTGCCTTTCAGCCTGGCCGAGGCATTTGTGCAAGCCACTCCTGAAGCAGAACTGATCCAACTGCCGGACGTGGGGCACTATCCGCAAATCGACTGGTTCGACAAGGTGAATGAAGCGATCCTGCCCTTCCTGCTGAGAACCGTCATTTGACCCAGGTTATCTCACTGCGGCCCTCTGGGCAGACCTCACGGTGACTTGGCAAGCACAGCAGGTGTCGCGGTGGTGGTCGGCATGGGACTCACTGCGGCCCTCTGGGCAGACCTCACGGTGACTCTCTCAGCAGATTCGGAGATCAATATATTTCTTCAGCACTTTTTTTCCAGAAACATCCGCCTTTTGGAGGATAAAAAAGTCTCGATTCTTTACCCCGATCCCCTTGCAAAGGATCACATGTCGCATCACACTAAACGTGGGGATCAAACAGGCGTTAAACGGCGGTTAAGAGGTCATTGTGAAAAGGGTATTAGCGATTATTCTGGGCGGCGGTGCAGGCACCCGCCTGTATCCACTCACAAAGCTGAGAGCCAAGCCAGCCGTGCCGCTGGCGGGCAAGTATCGCTTGATTGATATTCCGGTTAGCAACTGCATCAATTCCGACATTTACAAGATCTTCGTCCTGACGCAGTTCAACTCAGCGTCGCTCAATCGCCATATCTCCCGTACCTATAGCTTTTCGGGGTTCCACGAAGGATTTGTGGAAGTGCTGGCAGCACAGCAAACTCCCGAAAATCCCAACTGGTTTCAGGGCACGGCTGACGCGGTGCGGCAATATCTCTGGATGTTCCAGGACTACGACGTAGATCAGTATCTAATCCTGTCTGGCGACCACCTCTATCGCATGGACTATAGCGATTTTGTGGAGCGCCACCGCGAAACCAAGGCCGACATTACGATTTCGGTGCTGCCGATGGACAATGAGCGGGCCTCAGATTTTGGTCTGATGAAGATCAATGAGGATGGACGCATCATTGACTTTTACGAGAAGCCCAAGGGCGAGGCCCTGAAGCAGATGCAGGTGGATACTACTGTGCTAGGGCTGACCCCCGAAGAGGCAAAGCTCAAGCCTTACATTGCGTCGATGGGCATCTATGTGTTTGAAAAGCAGGTGATGTTTGACCTGCTGCGGCGATCGCCCGAACAGACCGACTTTGGCAAGGAAATCATTCCCTCCTCTGCCAAAGACTACAACCTGCAGGCCTATTTGTATAACGGCTACTGGGAAGACATTGGGACAATCCGCTCGTTCTACGATGCCAACCTAGCGCTGACGCAACAGCCCCATCCGCCCTTTAGCTTCTACGACGAAAAGGCTCCCATCTATACCCGCGGGCGATCGCTCCCGCCCAGCAAGCTGCTCGACTGCACCATTACCGAGTCGATGATCGGCGAGGGCTGCATTCTAAAAAACTGTCAGGTGCATCACTCTGTTCTGGGCATCCGCACGCGCATCGAGTCGGGCTGCGTAGTGCAAGACACGCTGATCATGGGGTCAGACTTTTATCAGCCCCTGGTCGAGCGCTCGAACAGTTGCGATGATGGCAAAGTGCCCCTCGGCATCGGCGCGAACACCACGATTCGCGGGGCAATTATCGACAAGAACGCCTGCATCGGCTGCGATGTCAAAATTTTGAACAAGGATCACGTCGAAGAAGCTGCCCGCGAAGAATACGGCTTCTATATCCGCAACGGAATCGTGGTGGTTCTCAAGGGGGCAACGATTCCAGATGGAACCGTGATCTGAGGATTCAGACCTTAGGGTTTGGTTCTGGAGGGCAAGACTCTGCTGCTGTGGATCAACGCACTGCTGCCCCAACGCCAACGGTTTTTCATCTGATTGTTCTGATTGGTCTGCCGGGAAGCGGAAAGTCCACGCTGGCGCAGGTTTTAGTCAATAACTATGGCTGTCGGCTAGTGTCTACAGACGCGATCCGGGGGCGACTGTTTGGCGACGAGGCGACGCAGGGCCCCTGGCCGCTGATCTGGCAGGAAGTCGAGCAGGCTTTTCGAGCGGTGACGGGCGTTCGTCCAAATCAAATCGTTCTGAAGCGACGGTCTGACGCTGCAAAGCCGCTTACGCGCACCCCGTCTCACGAAATCTCTCATACGCTCTACGACGCGACCAATGCAGCACGGCGGCAGCGGCGGGAGGTCGTGCAACTGGGGCGGCGCTGTGGCTTTTCACACATTACGGGGCTATGGCTAGATGTGCCGCTGAGCCTGTGTTTGGAGCGAAACCGAAAGCGCGATCGCCAGGTTCCTGAACCCATCATCGAGCAGATGCATTGCCGCCTCTCCACAGCCCCACCCAGCCTCAGCGACGGCTTCGATACCTTGATTCACCTGCCGCCAGCCTTTTGTCCAGACCCTACAACCTGGGATTCGGCTCGGTTTGGGAAACCACACCCCCAATTCTCTTGAAGCTTTGATAGGGTTGGAATAGGGGCGTTGTCGCCACCCCCCAGTTGGTATGCCTAACCCATTGGCTCAAGTAGCTTGATCGATTCGAGGAATCTGAGCCATTCAAGCGATTCAAGCAATTCAGCAAGTCAAGTAATTCAGTCAATTCAGTCAATTCAGTCAATTCAGAGTAGGTGATGACCCGATGGCTGCTCAGGACTTCAAAGACTACTACGCCATCCTTGGAATCAGCAAAAGCGCCAGCGCCGACGAACTCAAGCGGGCCTACCGCAAACTGGCGCGGCAATATCACCCTGACATGAATCCTGGCAACGCGGCAGCCGAGGCTCGCTTTAAGGAAATCAACGAAGCCTACGAAGTGCTGTCTGACCCAGACAAGCGCCGCAAATATGACCAGTTTGGGCAATATTGGAAACAGGCAGAAGGCTTTGGCGGCGGCGCTCCGGGCGACTTTGGCGGATTTGACTTTAGCCAATACGGCAGCTTCGATGATTTTATCAATGAGCTGCTGGGCCGGTTTGCGGGCGGCGTTCCGGGTGGCGATCGCAGCTATGGCTATCGTCCGGGCACTCCACCGGGGGGCTTTGGGGGGTTTGGTGGGTTTGGCGAACCTCCGACCAGCGCGGGCGGCGATTTGGAAGCCAACCTCAGCATGACCCTATCGGAGGCGTTTAAGGGTGTGCAAAAACGACTAATTTTGGGCAGCGAAGAAATCGAGGTGCGGATTCCGGCGGGGGCCAAACCGGGCAGCAAGATTCGCGTGCGGGGCAAAGGACAGATGAATCCCTATACCCGTCAGCGAGGAGATTTGTATCTCAAAATCGACATCCAGCCCCACCCGTTTTTCCGATTTGAAGAGGACAATCTGGTGTGTGAAGTGGCGATCGCCCCTGATGAAGCCGTGCTGGGAACCGCCATCGACGTGCCTACGCCAGACGGTCTCGTGACCATGAACGTGCCCGCTGGAATCCGCTCCGGCCAAACGCTGCGGCTGCGAGGTAAGGGCTGGGTGAATCCTAAAGGCGGGCGTGGCGATCAGTTGGTGAAAATCGTCATCGTGCCTCCTAAGGATCTCAGCCCTGCTGAGCGCGAATACTACGAAAAAATCCGCGATAGCCGGACGTTTGACCCCCGTAGTGGACTAAAGCACATCCGGCTCTAGCCCTTATTTTCGATTCAGAAAGCTGTAGGACTTATGCACTGGTGACAAGTGTGCTGGGTGTTGGACGATTTCTTGCGGACACAGCCCGCGAGAAATCGTCCAACTGCGTAAGTCCTAAAGCTGATTCAGAAAGCTGGCTCCTGAAAAGCTGCGCCCCACATTTACCTCCTGAGACAGAGGACACCCCTGGATCGAGTTACATACTCTGGAGATATATCTTGACTCCCTGAGGGGATGTGCCTACCGCACGTCCCTCTTTTTGTCGCTGATATGGATTGTTGCTGATGTGGGCGCGATGGGGTGCGCGGGGCTGTAGGGATTGGGGATTTTAGATTGCCGATTTTGGATTATGAAGCCACGGATTTATTGAGCTTTTAGCTATTCCAGGCTTTTGGCTACCTCGACTCCAGCGGCAGAAACACCGTCAGCACTTCGCCTCGCTGGGGTCGTTGTTTCACGATTAGCTTGCCGCCTAGCGCCTGGAACAGATTTTTGGTTACCGCTAGGCTAAGGCTGAGGCTACCCGTTTCGGGCTGGAACATCAGCAGTTGCCCCAGCGATTTTAGCGGTGGCACAAAGCCCAGATTAGCTCCGGCTGGGTCGGCGGCTGGTTGTTCTGCCTCAAATTGGAGCTTGAGCTGGTGTCCGGCTAGCTCCACCTGGAGGCGAATTTCGCTCCCTGGCGCAAGGGTCTGCGTGAGTCGGTCGATCAGCCCGGTCAAAACCTGATCAAACAGGTTGGGGTCGGTGACGACGTTCGGCAGCTTTTGGGGCAGTTCGACCTGGAGCGTCAAACTGCGCTGGCTGGCAAGCTGCTTCCACCGGGACACGTTTTGCTCGAACACCTGCGCCAGGGACACCGGGGCCAGGGGCATCAGCGGATGCTTGACCGGAGCCGTTTCTAGTTCTGCGGCGCGGAAAATCAGGTTAAACCGATCGATTTGTTCGGTGCATTCTTGGTCGATGACTTGCAGGCGCTTTAGCACGTCGGGGCTGAGGTCTTTGCGCTTGAGCAGGAGCCGCGTCAGGGTGCGGATGGTGGTCAGCGGCGTGCGGACTTCGTGGGCGATCGCCTGCAAGAGTTCCATATCCAGGTGTTCGCTCTTGGCGCTCAGCAGATTATCTGCCTCTGCCTGGCCCTTGCGGCTAGCATTGTTTCCATTGGTCGAGCTTGACTGCTGCAAGCCCAGGGCGATCGCCTCGCCATCATGGAGCCAGTGCAAGGGCGACACCTCAACGACCTCGGCCGCTTCTTCTGGGACACTGGAGCGATCGCCCACAGTCGGCAGCGAGTTGGGATGGGCTTCCCACTCCAGCGGCTCTGGCAAAAAGTCGAGCATCAGCCGATTGAACCGGGAAACCAGTCGATAGTCGGGCAATGCGGTGGGGCGATCGTCGGGACGATTGGGATCGAGCGGCATGAACTGGATAACCAGTGGCTCGATCTGTCCCAAGATCCCCGCCCCTGCGAACAGCAGCCGTGCCCGCAGCGCCTGCCACGCCGCCCGCACCACCACCGGGTCAAAGGACAGCATAAACGCAGGCGTGCCTTCCAGATCTTCCCCTAGCACCATCACCAGCCCAAAGGTGGGCGTTAGCACCAGGCAAAACTGCTCCGCCGCCAGCGGATCATTGGGCATGAGGGGCACCGTGGCCGCCGTAGAGCCGTGCGGGGCGTTGTGCTGGGCCGAGGGCAACAGCCGGAACGGAAGCCACGACGCGGTTTCTAGCGCATTTACCGTGAAATTCCAGGTGGCAACTCGTGCGACCACATCGGGTGCTTCTAGCACGGGCAGCGGCCCCGATAGCACCAAAGCCTGGGCTTTTGCTTTGGAAGATCGAGGTTTGGGGTCAAAGGGGAGCGTTTCCAAAAGTAGATGGTTCAGCGCGGCGATCGCCCCCCACCATTCGCGCTCAGCCTTAAGCTGCTGCCGGGCCACAGGGCCAGGCTGCCGCACCGGGCTTTCTGCCTGGGCAACGACTTCACTGAGGGTGGGTAGATACCACTTATGCACGGCTGCGCGTCCTGGAAACAAACGGTTCCAATATCGATGAGTGCAGAGCAGTGAGGTAAAACGCGGCTGCCATTGCCCCTAGAGAGGTTCTACAGAGGCAGTATACCCACAGGCATTCAGCCCTGGCACATCTCTCTGGTACATCTCTCTGGCACACTTACCTGGCACACTTGCCTGGCACCATCTGGGCCAATGCACAGCGATCGCGCCTTATCACTAATCACCTCATGAATCACCTCATGCTCCTATATAAGACGATATCGATAAACCTCCAGAGAGCCTAGCTCTAGAACCGAACTCTGGGGTCGCAATGCCCGCCCTATGATGGGGATCAGGGGCGATCGCCCTCAAGCTGGGACACGAACAGAGGACTGATGCAGTGGCCGGATTTCTCGCGGGCGCAGTCCACAAGAAATCCTCCAAAATCCAACTGATTGCAAGTTATTGCAAGTGCGTAAGTCCTGAAAAGACAGAGGGCAGAGACTTGGCGACGGTACTGGTGGTGTGTCCGGGGATGCATTCGCCCCGGCTTACAGAATCTTTTCTAGCGGCAGTAGCGCTGGATCGGCTGGACACGATGCAAATTTGCGTCATACCGGGCGATCGCCAGCCCGTTTATTCGCCGCTGTACGGGCTGAAGGTGTTGCAGCATCGGCTGGGCGCACCCTGGGCCGCCCCGCCGGTCTTGTTTCTCGGCTTTAGTGCAGGTGTGGTAGGGTTGGCGGCGATCGCCCCCCTCTGGCAAGCGCTCGGCGGAACCGTGCTGGGGCTGATTGCGCTAGACGGCTGGGGTATGCCCCTGAGCGGCCCTTTCCCCATCCATCGACTCAGCCACGATCGCTTTACCGACTGGAGTTCGGCCTTGCTAGATGGGCCAGCGGTGAGCGCTAGGGGAAGCCGCTTTTATGCAGAACCCGCCGTGGCGCATCTGGATCTGTGGCGATCGCCCCACACGACGACGGGCTGGTGGCATTCGGCATCGGGGTCTCAGGTGTTCACCACGGCGGCGGCGTGCCTGCAAGCGCTGATTCAGACTGCTGTTGCTCAATAACCGCTTTAGGGTCGCATATCCACCTAATCGACAACCCCAATGCTCCACTCCACACCTGAACTAGAAACGCAGCGACTTTATCTGCAACAGTTTCAGCCAGACGACCTCGACGCGCTGGCAGCGCTATCAGCCAATCCAGACGTGATGCGCTACGTGGGAAAAGGTGTCCGTACGCGAGCAGAAACTCAAATCGGGCTGCATCGCATGATTGATCATTGGCAGGCGCACGGCTTTGGCATGTGGAAGCTGGTGGAAAACGAGACAGGGGCTTTTGTTGGGCGGGCCGGGCTGATTTATCTGGACAGCACGCCAGAAATCGAAGTGGGGTATGTGCTGGGTTGCCCCTTTTGGGGACGTGGGCTGGCTACCGAAGCGGCGCGGGCCAGCCTCCAGTTTGGGTTTGATACCTTAGGGCTGGAGCGAATCGTGGCGATCGCCCGGCCCGAAAACCACGCCTCACAGCGTGTCATGCAAAAACTCGGCATGACCTATGAAAAAGACGCTTTTTACTACAACTGTGCGGTCGTGTATTGGGCGATCGCCCGCGAACATTTCTCGCCATGACACCCACTCACAGTCACCCCCCTCAAACTAGCCTGAGGCTGCCCTCGACCTAGCGTAGAAGGATGAATGGAGCAATACACTAGACTCAATGCGGATGGCGAGACTCGAACTCGCAAGGCAAAGCCACACGCCCCTCAAACGTGCGCGTATACCAATTCCGCCACATCCGCGTGGGGGGAACAGGCAAATCAGCATGAGGGATGACTGCTGACTTACTCACAGTCTTTAACTGTACTCCAAAATCGCGCAATCGTCCAAGCCACGCGCTGCAAATTTGCCACCAATTTCTCGCCAATTTCGCCTATGTTTTTCTCAGGGCTAGAAAATTTTTGCATCCCTCAAGTTTTGCGCCTCTCATTGTTGCGTCCTCTCAATGGGTGCGCGTCTAAGTTGGGCCCATTTCGTTAGTCGCTGATGCTGTCTCCTTCTTCGCCCGACTCACTCCCAAAGCCGCTGGTTGACCTAGAGCAGCGAATGCGCCCGCTTCTGCCCGCCAGCCTTTATGCCGCGCTGTGGGTCGATCCCACTGCCGACACGCTGATGCAGGTGTTTCAGCACCTACGCACAATGCAGCAGGTGTTGCATGACTACATGCCCCGCCAGGTGTCCGAAGCGCCGCCCCTGCCAGGAGAACTGCGCCATGGCTGGCAGGAGGGGACGCTGCTGTTTACCGATCTGGCGGGCTTTACGCCCCTGCTAGAGGCAAATGCGGATGCGGGGTCGGAGGGCGCGGCGGCGCTGTTGACGCTGATTAACCAATATTTCTCCAGCATGATTGAAATTATCAGCAAGTCGGGGGGCGACCTGCTGGAGTTTACGGGCGATGCCATGCTGGTGCAGTTTTTGCCAGGGCGAGATGGCAGCGATGCGGCGCAGGCGGTGCGGGCGGGCCTGCGAATGCAGCGGGCGATGACCCAATTCACCGCGCTGGACATGCCCCAGGGTCAGTTTTCGCTGGAGATGCGGGTGGGCATTCATTCTGGACGGTTTCTGACGGCGGATATTGGCACGCCAGAGCGAATGGGGCGGGTGCTGCTGGGAAAGACAGTGCAGCAGGCGAAGCGGGCAGAGTCAGCTAGTGCTGTGGGGCGGGTGTGCGTGAGTCGGGAAGTGGGCGATCGCCTCGGTCAAGAATTTCCGCTCCAGCCGCTCGATGCCCAGCACAGCCTGGTGATTGACCAGCTTAGCCCGGAGGAACTAGGAGAATATGACATCACGCTGCCCCGTCGCCGCATGGCTTCATCGATGCTGATGGATCGCAGCATCCCCGGCCTGAGTGAGGAAATTCAAAAGTCGGTAGGTCTGGTAGAGCCACTGGCCAGCTACTTGCCCGCGCCGATTCTGAACCTGCTGGTGGAATGCGCTGCTCAGCGTCAGATTCCGCCGGCCTTCCCAACCCCAACGGTGGTCTTTGTCAACCTGATGGGGCTGCCGGAAGCCGTAGACCTGGCCTCGCCTGATGAAGTGGATCTGCTGGTGCGCCGCTATTCGCAAGCGTTTGCGCTGATCCACGCCAGCGTGCGATCGCGCGGCGGCATTTTGCAAAAGGTGACCTATCATTCCCTCGGTTCCGACATGCTGGTCTACTTCGGAGCGCTGGGCAGCCACCCCGAAGATGCGCTGCGGGCAGCAGACATGGCTCTGGAGGTTCGCCAAATTGTCCACCAGCTTGCACCACCACGGTCTGCGGGTCAGCCTGTGGACATCGCCTGTCGCATCGGCCTCGACCAGGGCCCAGTGTTTGCCGCCGAAATCGGCTCGCCCCGTGCCCGCCGCGAGTTTAATATCCTGGGGGACCCCGTGAACACGGCCGCCCGCCTGATGACCCTTGCCAGCAGTGGACAAATTTTGCTGACGGAATCGGTGTATCGGGCGATCGCCCCCCACTATCCCTGCACGCCCATCGGTGATTTGTTTCTCAAAGGCAAAACCACACCCCAGCCCACCTTTGAGCTTGAATCCCCATAGGACTTCACAGTTGGACGATTTCTCGCGGGCTGCGCTCGCGAGAAATCGTCCAAAATTCAGAAAACTGAGCGCAAGTGCGTAAGCCCTGCCCCGATTTGAGACAGAGACGCACTAAGCTCCAATCCCAGCTTCAGGCTAAAAAAATTGTCCTGACTGAAACAGGGGTTGCTATCATTAAGCCGTTTTTCAGAGCAATTTTTGTAGCGCTCTGAAAAGCATGTTTCAGCGTGGCTTGTGCGGATACAGCACGGTTTTTCAGATGGCTTACCCACACGCCAAACTCCAGTTTCAAAGCTGCCTTAACGCTTTCTCTGAGGGCAAATTATAGGGCGATCGCCTACGGATTCAGTTTTATGTCAAAAAGGATACTAGGTTAGTCAAATTAATCAATTGACATGTTAATTTCATCGCTCCAGATTGGGCAACCTTGCTTTATCACTTTTGTTTCAGACGTTAGATATCAGGAGATATTGGGTTCAACCTTCTAGCAAGGTCATGTCCCGCCTCCCTTTCTCGACCTTCCCAGGAGTTCTCAGAAATGCTCTCAGAAGCATGAAATAGAACTCCGAAAAAACTCCGAAATTCCCAATCTGGCAACGCAGAATCCCTGTCCCCCCTCCGTACTTCCTCCCGCTGTTCAAGTTCGTTAGGAAAACAGTTAATGGCTACTCTGATTGGAACCCCCGGCCCGGACTTTTTGCTTGGCACTCCCGATGCTGATCTCATTTTTGGCGAGGATGGAGATGATTACCTCCTTGGCGCTGCTGGCAACGACCAAATTAACGGTGGCAATGGTAACGACCTGCTCCAGGGCAATGCAGGCAACGATCTGATAGATGGCGGCGCTGGCAACGACACCCTCTCCGGCGGCATCGGCAATGACACTCTCAACGGCGGCGACGGCGACGACCTGATCTATGCTGACAGCGGCCTCAACCGACTAAATGGTGGACAAGGAGCCGATACACTGGTCGCGGGCACTGGCGGGCGAGATGTCATGACCGGTGGCCCCGGCCGCGATGTGTTCGTCCTGGCCAATGGCACAGGCGGTAGCCAACGAAGAAACGCCAACGTCATCACCGATTTCAACCCCAATCAAGACCGCATTGGTCTAGCAGGCGACCTGCGCTTCAATAACCTCAGCATCGTCCAGGGCACAGGCAACAACCGCAACAACGTCATCATTCGCAACCGTCAGACGGGTGAATTTCTGGCGATCGTCCGCAATGTGAACGTCAGCCGCCTCACCCGCACCAACGTAGCCGCCTTCCCGCTGCCCCCCCGCGACACCACGCCGCCCAGCGCTGCCAACCTAGTCATCGCCAATCCCAATATCACTGTTGCGGGAGGAACCACCCAGACCTTCACTATTCAATATGCCGATGCGGTTCAGCTCAATAGCCTCAGCTTCCGCAATGGCAACCTGCTCATCACGGGCCCCAATGGCTTTGTGCAGGGGGCGCAGTTGGTCGGCTTTACTCCCGTCGGCAACGGCACCTCCCGCACCGTGACCTATCAAATCACAGCCCCCGGCGGCACTTGGGATGCCAACGACAACGGCACCTACCAGGTTTCGCTGCAAGCCGGGCAAATCTTCGACACCAGCGGCAACGCAGCCCCTGCGGCGACGCTTGGCAGTTTCAATGTCAGCGTGCCCATTCCCATCGTGCCTGTCAGCGTTGCCGTCTCGCCTGCTAACGTGGTCGAGGACAGCGGCGGCACTCTGGTCTACACCTTCACCCGCACCACCTTCATCCGCAATGCCCTGACTGTCAACTTCACCCTAGGCGGCACCGCCACGCGCGGCACCGACTATAACGTGACGGGAGCCAGCATTACAGGCAGCACGGGCACGATTATCTTTGCCCCCAACGCCAGCACTGCCACGATCCAAGTCACCCCCATTGCAGATAACCTGATCGAGCCAAACGAAACGGTCATCGTAGCGCTGGCCCCTGGTGCTGGCTACAGTCTCGCTTCTGCCAGCAGCGCCACAGGCACTATCATCGACGATGAAAGCCAGATCGCACTATCTGTGTCTCCTGCTAGCGTTCTAGAAGACAGCGGCAGTGAGCTGGTTTACACCTTCACTCGGACAGGATTTCTAAACCGCAGCATCACGGTGAGTTTTGGAGTGGGCGGCACCGCAGGCTTTGGCGCAACCAGCGACTACACCGTAAACGCACCGCTAGGAACAACATTTACCTATGGCGCATCGGCGGGCACGATTACCTTTGCGGCAGGGGAAAGCACCAAAACGCTGCGTATCCGCCCCAACGCAGACACAGTGGTTGAGCCTGACGAAACCGTGGCTTTGACGCTTAACAATGGTGTCGGCTACGTTCGAGCCACGATGACTCCAGTGATTGGAACCATCGTAAATGACGATAGCTCCGTAAGTGTTGCGGTTTCGCCTAGTGCTGTTCTCGAAGATAGCGGCACGGGGATGGTCTACACCTTTACCCGAAACGGATTCACAGGCAACGCAATCACCGTAAACTTTACAGTCGGCGGCACGGCAACCTTAGGCGGGCCAAGTTCGGATTACACCATCACAAGCGCAACGGTCACGGGTGGAAAGGGCACCATTAACTTTGCGGTCGGAGAAACTACAAAGACGATCACCGTCACGCCCACCAGCGACAACGTGGTGGAACCCAGTGAAACTGTTGTGATTGGGGTGGCAACTGGCACGGGGTATGTAGTCGGTTCACCCAGCACTGCCATAGGCACGATTCAAAATGATGACTCTAGCATCCAGCTTTCCGTATCGCCCAGCAGCGTGCTAGAAGATAGCGGCGAAGATCTGGTCTTTACCTTCACCCGTACAGCGTTCCTCGATCGCCCAATTACGGTCAACTTTGGCGTGGGTGGCACAGCAACCTTCAGCACCGACTACACGGTGTCTGCGCCCGTAGGCACAACCTTTACCTACACGGCGCTGGGGGGAACGGTGCAGTTTGCCGCTGGCGAATCGACCAAGACGATCCTTGTGAAGCCCGTTGCAGACTCCAGCCTAGAGCCGAATGAACTGGTGACGCTGACCCTGCAACCGGGGACAGGCTACACGCCCGTCAGCACGACACCAGTTTCCGGCATCATCGAAGACGACGACGCAATCGTGACGCTAACGGTTTCGCCCGACAATGTTTTGGAAGACAGCGGACAGGAAATTGTCTACACCTTCACGCGAGTAGGCGCAACGACTCGTGCGCTGACGGTAAACTTTGCGGTAGGCGGTACGGCGACGTTTGGTGCAGGCGGCAATGACTACACGGTCGAAGGCGCAGCCAGCTTTAACCCCACAGCGGGCACGATTACGTTTGCACCTGGGGCGACCACGGCTGTTTTGCGGATTAAGCCTGTTGCGGATCTAGGCACGATTGAACCAGACGAGACCATTAGCCTGACGCTCGCTAGCGGGTCTGGCTATACCATCGGCACGACAGCCCCGCAGATCAGCACGATCCTCAACGATGACGGCATCGTCACCAACACAAACGACTCTGGAGCGGGGTCGCTGCGCCAGGCGATTATTGCCGCCAATAATGCCAACTCGATTGCCAACCCAACGATTACCTTTGCGTCATCGGTAAGCGGCACGATTCAGCTTGCCTCAGCGCTGCCTGACTTGTCGCGCAATATGACGATTGACGGGCCTGGGGCTGGGACGCTCACCATTTCGCGGGATTCAGCCGCAGCAACAAACTTCAGAATCTTTACTCTCCAGCCAGCTATCACAGCAACGATTGAAGGGCTAACAATCTCCGGTGGAAACGTGGCCACGGGAAATGGGGGCGGCATCGCCAACTTGGGCGGTACGCTGAACCTGGAAAACCTGGTCGTGCAGAATAGCCAGGCGCAGCTCGGCGGTGGCATCTTCAACCAAGGCGGTACAACGACGCTGCTAAACACAATCGTAAGGAATAATACTGCCGGCAGTGGGACGAGCGGCGCGGGCGGCGGCATCAGCAACCAGAGCGGTACGGTTAACATCCAGGGCAGTAGCCAAATCGTGAACAACGCAGCGGCTAGCATCGGTGGCGGGGTTTCCAACGATTCTGGCGGCACCCTGAATGTGACAGGAACTGCAGGTCAGCGAATTCTGTTTTCTGGTAATGTTGCCCAGAACTCGTCAGGCGGTGGCTTGTACAATGCTGGAACGTCCAATATCAACTTTGCCAATTTTGTCGGCAATCAGGCGAGCAATATTGGTATGGGCGGCGGCGGGATTTTCATCGCATCAGGTGGTGTTTTGGCGGTGAATAATTCGATCTTTAATAATTCGCCGCTGAATACGCCAAACAACCTGGCTGGCGACTTGTCTAACTTCAGCGGAACTGGAAACACGGGCATTTAGCCTTTAGCCGAAGCCTAACCCTGTATCTTCCCCTTCGTATCTTCAATCTCTCCCCGCACCCACACAGCGGTGGCGGGAGCCAGCAGCACGCCGTTGCGGTAGTGCCCTGTGGACAGAATGACGTTTGGGCAGGCGCTCAGACGCTCCAGCACAGGCGCGGGGCGGTTGGCGGGGCGAGGGCGCAGACCCGACCAAGTGTGTTGCACCTCGGCTTGGGCGAGGACAGGACAGAGGGCGATCGCCCCCTCCCAGACCGTTTTTAGCGCGGCGGGGCTGGCGGCGATCGCCCCTAAACCATTTGCCTGACTAAAACTCGACGCAGACTCCCCTTCTGCAAATTCTGGAAACTCGACCGTTGCGCCAATCCAGTATTCTCCCTGGCCCAGCGGCACGACGTGAATATCGTTGCCTGTAATCACAGGCTGAAACGTGCGATCGCCCATTGGTTCCCCCAGTTTCACCCGCATTGCCTGTCCCAAAACGGGGCGGATGTCGATCTTGGGGAGGGGCAGCGCGTCGAGTAGCGGTGTGGTTCCCAGCCCGGAGGCGATCACCACCCAATCGGCCAAGAGGCGATCGCCCTGCACGGTTCGCACACCCACGCAGCGCTGCCCCGTCGCATCGGCAAATTCTAGCGATGCAACCGGACTCGAAAAATCAAACTGCACGCCGCGCTGTGCGGCCCCTGCCACCAGCGCACGGGTCAAGGCCGTCGGATCAATCTGGCAGTCCTGTGGCGAGTAGATGCCCGCTGTGACTGCATTCAGAGAAACCTGAGGACAGCGATCGCCCACCTGAGCCGGGGCCCAATGCTCCAGCGTCCAGCCCTGCTCCCGGCGGAGGCGGATCAGCGCGTCCCATTTCGATAAATCTGCTTCATAGGACAGGAGCAAAATGCCCTGCCGATTCACGGGCACTCGCTGCCCGGTCAATTCCTCTAGCTCAGGGAGCCACTGCTGATAACGGCGGAGGCTGGTTTGTCGCAGGTTCCAGGCGCGGCCCCTAGTTTTCTGGCTGATCGCGCCCATCAGCACGCCCAGCGCGGCCCCTGTCGAGGCGCGGGCCGGAGGCTGACGATCGACTACGGTAATCGCCAGACCATTCACCTGGCTTAACTCGTAGGCGATCGCCGCCCCCACCACTCCGCAGCCCACGATCACCACGCGGCTTCCGTCGGTTGGCACAATCCTACCTGCCTCTGGGGGTTAGCTGGATTATCCTAACCGTCCTGCGTCGTTGGCATCAGATCCAGAAACACCTGAAAATCGCGCAGCGCCTCGTTATAGTTCAGCAGCGCCTTTTGAGAATCGCCCGTCTGGGTCGCTTCGTCGATGGCGATTAGGTGCCCAAACACGGCCTTGGCGGCATCCAGCGCGGCGGGCTGAGCTTTCTTGGGTTCCAGCAGCCGGGCCAGGCGGGTCATCTTCGCCCGCAGTTCACCCAGCGGCCCGTGAATGAAGGTCTGCACGTCCACCCACTGCTTCTTTTGCACCAGCGGGGGAATTTCCTGCATCCGCACCCGCAGTGCGTCCACATCGCTCACGTATTTTTCAATTTGCGCCAGTTGTTCAGGTGAATAAAGTGGCCCTTTGGCAACAGGGGCGCTGCTACAGCCAATGGACAAGACGGCGATCGCCACCAACACCAAACTGAGGACGCTTCGATACCACTTTTTCATAGATCTCACTCTATTACTTGCCCAACATTTGCCAACGGATTACCCCAGAATACATCAGCCAATGGCGGGATAGTCGCAACATCCCGATAGACTGAACACTGGCTCCGGTAAAGCACTATAAACCACAAGGGGACGAGTGGGAAGGGTTTCGCAGGACGAGAGGGCACTGAATCTGACCGGAACCCTGTGCGTTCCCAATGCGCGTTTCCAAACGGCAATCGAAAATCCAAAATCCAAACAAGATTTACGCACTTGCGATAAGTTTGCTGGGTTCTGGACGATTTCTCGCGGGCTGCGCCCGCGAGAAATCATCCAACTGCGTAGGTCCTACCAAAATCCAAAACAGAGCGATGAACATGGGAGAGTCTTCAAGAGGGCGGGGGGTATTTGTGGGTCTAACGACGCTCGATCTGATTTACCAGGTCGAGGCCGTGCCCGCCAGCAATCAGAAAGTCGTGGCCCAGGATGTGGCGATCGCCGCTGGAGGCCCCGCAACCAACGCAGCCGTAACCTTTGCCCACTTGGGCGGAGACGCGCTGCTGCTGAGCAGTTTGGGACAGCACCCAATAGCGGGGTCAATTCGGGCAGACTTGGCAACTTGGGGTGTGCAGCACCGCGACCTTGACCCAGAGCGGCAGGCCTCGCCAGCGGTGTCGTCCATTTTGGTGACAGCGGCGACGGGCGATCGCGCGGTGGTATCGCGGAATGCCGTGGGGGCACAGGTGGCGGGCGATCGCCTTCCAGCCGACCTGATGCAAGCCCTGAAAGAGCGCAGGTTTGACGTGGTGCTGATCGACGGACACCAGATGGCAATTAGCGAGGCGATCGCCCAGCAGTCAAGAGCCTTGGGCATTCCCGTGGTAGTCGATGGCGGCAGTTGGAAACCGGGCTTTGAGGCAGTCTTGCGCCACACGGACTATGCCATCTGCTCGGCCAACTTTTTGCCGCCAGGGTGCGACTCGGCGGATGTGCTGCCCTACCTGCGATCGCTCGGCGTTGCCCAAGTCGCACGGACACACGGTTCTCAGCCCGTAGAATATCTCAAGGGCGAACACGCGGAGCGAGTGGCGGTTCCCACCATTTCCCCAGTAGACACGCTGGGCGCGGGCGACATCTTTCACGGCGCATTCTGCCACTTTATTTTGCAACTGGGATTCGAGGCGGCGATCGCCCAAGCAGCCCAAGTCGCTGCCCGCGCCTGCCAATCCTTTGGTCCGCGCCGCTGGATGAAAGCACCGCCGCACGAGGAGAACCCCCGCTTCCCCAAACCGGACTGATGGCAAAGGACTGATCGCAAAAAGACTGCCTGAGACTAATCTACATTTAAGATAGGCGGTGCGCTGGATGCACTCCATTCCGATTCTGCGGGCGGCGACACCCGCACCCAAGAGATGCCCATTACCAGCCCCAAAAAGATTCCCAGCATCAGCATCCAAATATGAGACGGGTCTAGCGAACACAGCAGGCGGCGATCGCCACTGTACACTTGAACCGACCATCCTCCATCTGTCACTTGATCGGGCAGTTTCTTCATGCCATTCACCTTTGGTAGTTGGTAAAAAGAAGGCAGCGCGAGTGAGGGAAGACGCGAAAAACACCAGTCACCATCGCGTCTTCTCCCCAGACTAGATATAAACTCAATTCATGAAAAGAGGTTTTGTATATAATCTTGCTTTATGTCTGATAACGCCTGCTTAAGCTTTAGTTCAGAATTGGTCGAACCCGTGCCCTATAATTGACCAGCCGTTCTATGCTAGGGCGATAGTGACTGATACTATAGTGACCGATACTGTGGTGACTGATACTGTGGTGACTGATACTACAGCGGCTTGCAGTAGGGGCAAAGATGCTCGCCTGTGCCCAAAAAACGTGAAAGGAAACGTTGTGATCCAAGCAAACCCTGCGGAATTGATAGATGGCCATCCCCTAGAAGACCTATTGGCGATCGCCCGTGCGTTGGGCTGGGGTGCAGCGAAAATTCTGCGGGCGTATTATCGGGGGGAACCGTTTCAGGATGGCACGGCCCGCAATCTCGATATCCAGAATGAAAAAGACGGCCCGGTGACTGCAGCCGATCTGGCAGTGAACAGCTTCGTACTCGGCAGACTGCACGATTTGCTGGGCGATGAGCAGTTCGGCTATCTCAGCGAAGAAACCTACAAATCCCAAGCTTCCGCCGCGCCGTTCCCTCAAGACTGGGTGTGGATTCTCGATCCGCTCGACGGCACGCGAGATTTCATTGACAAAACGGGGGAATATGCCTTTCACCTGGCGCTGGCCTATCGCGGTCGCCCGGTGCTATCGGTGGTCACCTGCCCAGAGCTAGAGCGGCAGTATTTCGCCACCCTTGGCGGTGGGGCATTTGTGGAAACGCCCGATGGAAAGGTGGAGCGGTTGCAGGTGTCGGCGTGCGATCGCCCTGCCGATCTGGTCGTGGTGGTCAGCCGCACCCACCGCGACGGACGGCTGAATGCCCTGCTGCAAAAGCTGCCCTGCCAAAACCAGCTCTCCGTTGGCAGCGTCGGCGGCAAAATCGCCGCGCTGGTCGATCGCCGAGCCGACCTCTACATCTCGCTCTCCGGCAAGTCTGCCCCCAAGGATTGGGACATGGCCGCCCCGGAACTCATCCTCACCGAGGCAGGCGGCAAATTCACCCACTTCAGCGGCGAACCCTTGCGATATAACACGGGCGATGTCAACCAGTGGGGCGGACTGATGGCCTCCAACGGTTGCTGCCACGAAGCCCTCTGCGCCGAAGCCATTCGCATCCTGGCAGAAATCGACGGCCTCTCCTGAACCCCAAGCGCTGCGCCCAACCCCGCTGCTACGCAGAATCTTCACAGTCCTGACACCCGCCATTACAGAAGCTTTGCCCCCGATCCCCTGTTTTCGCCAGAAGATCGATCCATAGGGGCGGGATCTTGGGTTTACTAAGGCTAGGAAAACCGTTCCTGTCACACGGATCTGGTCAGAATTCAGCAGCAGAGGTTCACTACATGGTTTGGGCGCTTCCTGGTCGCGCCAGCGTCTCTACGCAAGCGCTGGTCGATCGAATTTTGTCTTCGGGGCAAATGACCCGCAAAGAGCATCTCCAGCTTGCCGCCACGATCCTGTCCGATCAGCGGTTAACCCAAGCGGAGCGATATCACATTAGCCGCGTGTTTGACGAGTTGCAAGCCGGCCGCGTGATGCTGGTCGATTAGACGCTAAAGTCAGAAAAGTCAGCTCTGGATAGGAACTGGACAGGAATTGGATTGGGGACTGAGTTTCGGGCTGGATTGGGGACTGGATTGAGGATTGAGTTACAGGCTGGATTGGGCGATCGCCCAACGCAAGATATCCCCTGTTCCAGACCGCCCTATGGCGGATCGGCAACAGGCCAATGGGTTGCTTCTGCTAAGCTCTGGGTGTAGGTTTATCGTTTCCGTCATTCCGAGGGTTTTGGCGCTGTGCCCCACGCATCATCCGTCCCCATGCCACCAGTCACCCTCATCGTGACGCAGCGTGAGCGATTTAGCCCCAGCCAGGTATCGTTGGACAGCCTGCTAGCCAGCTATGGCGATTACCCGTTTCGGCTGATTTATGTAGACGGCAACTCGCCTACCCCGGTGCGCCACTACCTGGAACGCCAGGCCGCTACCTATCCCTGGATGACGCTGATTCGTCGGGAGCGATACTTGCGGTCGAACGAGGCGCGAAACCTAGCGCTGCCGTGGGTGGAGCGTCCAGGATACGTCGTGTTTCTGGATAACGACGTGGTGGTGCAGCCAGGATGGTTGCGATCGCTCGTTTTGGCGGCCGAGGCAGAACACGCTGCCATCACTGCGCCGCTCATTTTGCAAGGCGATCCCCATTCCGACAGGCTAGAGATTCACGTCGCGGGTATTGCCACCCGGTTTCATCCCCGTCGCTGGGGCAAGCGCTGGTTCGAGCAAAAGCAACTGATGGCGGGCGTGCCGCTCGCTCAGGCAGAACCTCAACTGCGGCGACAGGAGGTGGATTCAGCCGAGTTTCACTGCCTGATGGTGCGCTGGGATGTGCTGCAACGGGTGCGGCTGGATGAACAGTTCGACAGCCTCGCCAGCCACACGGATGTATCCTTTCAGGTGGCAGCGCTGGGCGGCAGGCATATTCTGGAACCGTCTGCCCGCGTGATTTTTTTGAACCCGGAGCTACTGCCCCAGTTTGACGCAACGGACTTGCCGTTTTACCGATTCAAATGGAGTGAGGGCTACACGGCGCGAAACTTTGCCCATGCGGTGCGGAAATGGGGGCTGGCGGCGGATGACCCCAGCATTAGGTCGATCTGGCGATGGGTGATTAAGAATCGGCAGATTCCAGCGCGGCTATCGGTGCAGGACGGGAGTTTGGAAGAGCGGCTGTTGACGCTGTGTGGCGATCGCCGCTGTCCTGGCTGGCTGCGAATGGCGATCGAGGACTGGGTGCTGCGGGCAAACTTCCCGTCAGAGGGCTTATCAGCCGCCAAGCCAGACGCGAGCGTGTCGCAAACGAATCAAACGGCGCGCACTCAAACGGGGCAATCTCAAACGGGGCAATCTCAAACGGGGCAAACCCAAACTTACCAAACTTATCAAACTTAAACTTGCCAAACTTATCTAGACAACCATTCCAGGGTCAACGGTTCAACTCGGTAAGTTATCTTATTTTTCTTTTCTCATGCCTCCGCTGGTTTCGGTCGTCGTCACTGCCTTTAACCAGGCGCGGTTTCTGGAAGATGCCGTGAACAGCGTGCTGCGGCAGGATTATGACAATATCGAGTGCTGGATTATCAACGATGGCTCGACCGATAGCACAGAGGCGATCGCCCAAGGGCTGATGCAGCAAGATACGCGAGTTCATTACCAGTCGCAGCCCAACGGCGGCGTATCGGCGGCTCGCAACCTGGGGGCGCGGTGTGCCCGTGGCGAGTGGGTGCAGTTTTTGGATGGGGACGACTGGCTTGCGTCGGATAAGCTATCGCGCCAGCTTGCGGCGGTGGACGGGAAGCACCCCGATCGGCTGGTAATTTACTCCGACTATGAGCGGGTGGAGCGATCGGGACTGCGCCAGCGCTGTGAAATTGGCTCACAGCCTCCAGAAGCCCTGGCGCGGCGATTGCTGATTTGCCCCGATCGCCTGGCCGACATCCCCTTTCCGCTGCTGCAACAGGCCATGCTGCTGCATCGGTCGGTGCTGGCTCAGTTCTCATTTGACGAAACCCTGCAGGCCTGCGAGGATCGAGCCTTTGGGCTAGCGCTGCTGCGGGACGGGGCGCGGTTGGTGTACGTGCCGATGGTGGCGGCGTTTTATCGACAGCATGGGGCAAACCTGACGCAAAACGCCAGGATACTGAGGCAGTCCTACGCAGCGCTATTTCGCTGGGTGGGCGATCGCTATCCCGACCTGCTTCCCGACTGCCAGCGCAGCCTTTATTTCTTACTCGACACAACCCTGGAGGCTGGAGAATATGACCTGTTTCGAGCGATCGCCCCGCTGGTGCAGTTTTCAAGTCAGGAAGCCCTGATTGAGGAACCGCTGCGACTATTGGGCGGAACGCTGCCAGTCCGCTCCCATCAGGACTTGCGGCTGGCCGTAGCACTGCGCCGACTGCTGCCTGCCCGCTGGCTCTATCCCCACCAGCGCGGCCCCAGGCTGCGATCGCTCCTAGCACGGTTTGGGAAGTGACGGAATGCTGGAGGGCCGCTCCATCAGCCCACGATTCCCCGCTTTCCCGCACCCTCTTTGCTCCTCAGCTTTAGCCACAGCATCGCACCCAGCGTCACCAGCAGCAGCGGCAGCGCGGCATAGTTCACCACGTCCCAGCCGAAGCCGTTGAGCAGGTGTCCTGATAGGAACGTAAAGCCTGCCACCGCACCAAACATTAGGAAATCGTGGGCGGCTTGCATTTTTGCTTTTTCGGCGGGCGTGTAGGTTTCGGTGAGCAGCGTGGTGGAGCCGACAAACATGAAATTCCAGCCCAGCCCCAGCACCGTGAGCGCAATCAGGAAATGGGGGAGCGTCACGCCGGAGAGGGCGATCGCCACGCTAGCAAGATTCAGCGCGACTCCTGCAAGGATAATATTGAGAACGCCAAATCTCGCGATTAGGAATCCAGTGAAGAACGACGGCGCGAACATACCCAGGACGTGCCACTGAATGACGGAGGCCGCTGAATGGAACGAATGATTCATCCCTGTCATGGCAAGCGGTGTGGCCGTCATTAGCAGCGCCATCACCCCATAGCCGACGCTGCTGCCCAAGGCTGCGACGATGAACACAGGCTGTCGCAAAATCTGTGAAAGGCTTCGGCCTTCGGGACTTGAGGGCGATCGCCCTGCTGCTGCAATTTCTTTGTGCATGACCGGACGTTGCATAACTGGGAGCCTGATGCCGATCAGCAGCAGTAGGATTAGGACTTGTAGACCCACAATTGACAGCAGCGATCCGGCAAATTCTGCCTGGGCGATCGCATCCTTTGCCACGCTGGCAAGGTTGGGGCCCAGCACCGCCGCAATTACGCCGCCCGCCACCACCAGCGAAATCGCCTGCGCCCGAAATGACTCGCTGGCGGCCTCTGCTGCCGCAAACCGATAGAACCCCGAAAACCCGCTAAACACGCCCATCAAAACAGTTCCCGCACAAAACAGCGGAAAGCTTTGGATCAGCACCGCCGCCACCGCCAGCCCAATCCCGACGATGCCAATCAGCGTGCCCACTGCAAACCCAAAGCGCCTGCCCCGCCGCTGCATCAACATCGATGCGGGAATCGTCGCCAGCATCACCGCCACCTGCATCACCGCCAGCGGCAGCGTCGCCAGCGAGGCATCGGCTACCAGCGCCCTGCCCACCAGCGCTGCCACGGTAAACAGCACAGTCATGCTAGTCATGGCGAGGGCCTGACACAGCGCCAGCAACGCTACATTCTGCCTTTCGCGGGTCATCGACGGTTCATGGCGCATGGACAGATAGCAACCTTAAATGTCGCATTGTCCGCTGAATCCTCAGGCGGCCACTTCCCCCAGTTGGGCTAGTCCCGGGCAAATTGGGAGCGCGTATGTGCAAGCATTACGGAAACCTGAAAACATTGTGTACAGCTAGTTTCCAGCATTGCCCAATGTGCTAAATTCCTCAGCGAAAAGAACTCTTGACATCGAGGAGTGGAACGGCATGGTGCAACGAGTAACGCGGACGGACAAGCTTCTCAGCTACGGCGGATTGGTTGCAGGGGTAGCAGGGCTGCTGGGCGCAAGCGTCTTCGCTCCCCTGGCGGCTCAGGCGATCGCCCCATCAACCGACTCCTTGGATGAATCTGGTCTGAAGGAATCGGCAGGTCTGCTGGCTCAAGCCCCAATCGCTCAGGCAGCTGATGTCCAGGTTTTCGAGCGGCCCAGCTACGTCAACACCTGTCGCAACAGCGGCGCGAGTACGTTAGCCGTTTACACCAGCACTGCCCAAGGCACCGTCGTCCGACAGCTTCAGCCCTACACCCGCATTACGCTGACGGGCGTGCTGGGGGATGGGGTCGCCCAGATTCGTGAACCTGCGGTGGGCTGGGTGCGTTCGGCGACGCTGCTGACCAACTGCGACGCGCGTCCCCCCGTTGACCCTGTGGGCCAGTGCTATCAGGTGACGCAGCCCGAACTGGTGGTGCGCTCGGCTCCCTACGACACGATTCTGTCTAGCGTGTTGAGTGGCGATCGCATTTACGGCACCAATCCCGTTCAGCGTCAAACAACGGCTGATGGACGTATCTGGCAGCGCGTCTATTATCGCGGCACAACGAACCTCGGCTGGGTCGCTGAAACCGGAACAGGTGGCATTGGTATCAACTTCGTGCGATGCCCGTAGCGATGCCCGTAGTTTAAACAAGGGTGGGGGGACGGCGTGCATCCTGCGTTTGTAGCCCTCACCCTGACTCCCTTTCCCAAAGGGCGAGGGACTTTCACCCCACTCAGTAGCCCTCACCCTGACTCCCTTTCCCAAAGGGCGAGGGACTTCAGCCCCACCGCCTTATCACCCCGTCACTCGCTCCAGCACTGCCCGCAGCGCGATCGCCATTGGGTCGAGGCTATACCGGGCTACGCAGCGATCGCGGGCCCGCTGTCCCTTGTGCGTTGCTTCATCGGGATGGGCCAGGATGTGCCGAAGCTGGGCAGCAAGCTGGGCAGGCGAGTCGGGGTCTGCCAGATAGCCCGTGTCGCCCAGGATATTGGGAATATCGCCAACGCGAGTCGCGAGGACGGGTTTGCCCATCGCCATGCCGTCGGTCAGCTTCAGCGGAAACTGGGCGCGGGCGATCGCCGTGTCGCGCTGGGGCACGACGACCACATCGGCGGCCGCTAGCACGGCGGGCATTTCCGCTAAAGGCGTTTTGGGCAGCGAGATAATCCACCGACCCCAGCGCGATCGCAACTGCTCATCATAGTCGTCATAAGGGTTGCCGCCCACGATTACCAGCCGCGCCGCAGGGTGGTTCAATTCTTCTAGCGCCAGGAGCAAGTCTTCTAGCCCTTTGTGCGGACGCGGCGCACCGGGAAACATCAGCACCCAAACGTCCGACAGTCCGAGCCGCCGACGGCTGGCCGCCGCATCCTGTTGCGCTGGGTCAAACAAGGACGTATCTTTGCCGTTGGGCAGATATACGCCGCCAAACCGCCGCTGCAAAAAGGTGGTGTCCACCGTCAGTCCGTCGGCCCAGGGCACGGCCCGCTCTAGCCAGCGAAGGTAAAAGGGATGATCGGGCGATCGCAACGCTCCACCCGGTTTCAGCAGATCTCGCGCCAATTGCTGGGGGCCAGGTCGATAGCGCCAGTCGTCGCCACCGTGCCAGCTTAGCTCCCAGTCGTCCATGTCCAGCAGCAGCGGCCGCCGCACTTGCAGCCGTCGCAGCAGCCCCAGTCCAAAGCTAGTGGGCTTGGGCTTCACGGCATAAAGGACATCGCCCGTCAGGTGGGACAAAACCCGCCGCGCCGTGCCCAAGATCGCGGGATAGCTTGCCCCCGGAAACGCCAGCACCTCCATCCCCGCAGGCGGCTCTGTATACAGCGCCTCGCCAAACCGGAAGCCGACCAACTGCACGCCACAGCCCAGGGTTTGCAACACCTGCGCCAGCAACAACGCTCGCACTGCCCCGCCCCCCGACCAGTCGCTGACCACCAGCGACACGCTAAGTTCAGACAGCAGGGGGCGCTGAGGCATCGGCAGGGCTGCTTAAAACGGCGCGACAGGCTTCTACGCTGTCTCGGCGCTCCATCGCGGCCACCAGACGGTCGTAGGCAGCGCGGTGAGTTTCCAGCATATTTTTTGCCTGGAGCGTGGCCCAGCGCTCCTTGAGGGCCGCTTCGGCGGGCGATCGCCGCAAGGCATTCCACAATGCGTAAAGCGTCTGGCGATCGTTGCCGCCGCCCTCGGCATTGCCATAGACCAGCGTTTCCGCCGCAATCCCCGCCATCCAGACGGTACAGTAGCGATCGATTTGCTGGGCCGACAGTTTACCCTGCAACAGTTCTGCGTCTAGCTGGGTCGTATCAAAGCTCACGCCGCCCGCGCCGGGTTGCCCCTGCCGCAGCGCTTCCCAGGCGCTCAGCGTATAGCCCGTGATGGGAATGTCGAGATGGTGCGCCACCAGAAAATGCCCCGCCTCATGCCGCAGCACCCGCGCCCGGTGTTCTGGCGAAAAGCCCGCTACCCAGTCCAGCAGAAGCGTCCCGCCCCGTCCCTGCCAGGTCAGCGTGTCCAGCGTCGCCGCACCCAGCAGCCCTCCAGCGGCGATCGCCGTCACCAGCGGCGACACATGGATCACCGGCCCCAGCAGGCTCAGCATCGTAAACGCAAAGACCGTAACCGCGATCAGGTTCAGCGCAGACTGATTCATGAACACTCAAGCAAGCAAACAACAACCGGAGGCAGCAATAATTCACCCTCCTATTCCCATCATCGCATCATCCCCCTTCCTTCTTCCCCCTTCGTTCTTCGTTCTTCCCTCTTCCCTCTTCGTTCTTCCCTCTTCCCTCTTCCCCCCTCAACTCCAAACCACCCCACCCCCACCACATCCCTCCATCCCGGAAAACACCGCCTGCGAGGCCCGCCATGTCTCAAGCTGACGGCGATATTGCACCAACTGGGCGCGATATTCTGGCGAAATGCTGGGAGAGCCAATCATCGGGCCAATCACTCGCAGTGCCTCTGCCCAGTCGTTGCTGCAAATCGACCCCTGAAACGCGGCATAGAGCTGCTCAAAGCTAATGTCTTGGGCTTCGGGCGCAAAGACGATGGTACGCTCAGCGGGCTGATCCGACCAGATGGGCTGGGCGCTGCTCTGGCAACTGGGCAGGTTGGCGTAGACCGCCCGCACGGCCCGCAAGTCTTCAAGCTGGCGGCGATATTCGACCAATTGCTGACGCGATTCTGGCGTGATGCCTGCCGAGGCGATAAGAGGGGCGATCGCCCTGAGTGCCCCGTTCCAGTCGTTGCTGCACACCGACAGTTGCAGGTTGCGATACAGTTCCTCAGCCCGCAGGTTGACAGGCGACTGTGCCGCCTCTGCCGCCTCGCCCAGCGCCCCCACGGCCAGAGCCGGAGCCACCATCGTCAGGGAATAGATTGCTTTTTTCATGCCACGCTCATCCAGAAGCTTTGAGAAGGTTGAATCGGACATCCGTCCAAATATCTCAACTTCCACCAGGGCGATCGCGCATCCGGAAGAAGCATGAGCGACTCCTTACAACAGCCCCCCTCGGACATCAGCCCGATTGGTGAAGCAGCGAGCGGGTATCTGACAGTTTATCCGTCTGCATCAAGCAAGTGCCCCGTAGAACAAGACTTAAATCTTTACTAGATTCCTGTGGATCTGGATGATTTGTTTAGAATCCTGATGGTAATTCTTGTGCTTGAATACTTGTGCTTGAATAAACGAGGGATTTTTTAGCAGGATGTAGCTCTGATGAAAGCGATCGCCATTTACCACAACAAAGGTGGAGTCGGAAAAACCACCACGGCTGTTAACCTGGCTGCTGCCTTTACCAATAAGGGCAAGAAGGTACTGCTGGTGGATATTGATGCCCAGGCCAATTCCACCTTTGCGACGGGCCTGATCAAGTTTCAGTTTGAAGAAGAGGACAACCTCAAAGACCGAAATATTTTTCACATCATTAGTGCCGGGGATTTCAACTTCATTCCAGAAATCGTCCGTCGCTCCAATGGGTTCAACACGCCAGAAATCGATGTCATCCCCTCGCACATTACGCTAATCGATGAACAACAGCGCCTGACTCGCATTGCCGCTAGTCGCCTCCGCCTAAATATGAAGCTCCAGCAAGTAGAAGACGACTACGACATTGTGATTATTGATGCGCCGCCCTCCCGTGATCTCTACGCAGAAATTGCGCTAATTGCGGCCGATTATTTGATTATTCCGTCTGATTTGAAGCCCTTTGCGAACCAGGGCTTGAGCAATGTCAAGAACTTCGTCAGTGAGGTAAATGAAACACGGTCTAGCATCGGCAAGAAGCCACTCAATGTCTTAGGGGTTTTGCCTTCTAAGGTGTTAACGAATAATCGTTACCTGGAGCATGTCTTTCCCCGGCAGCGAGAAGCAGTGGTGCAGCGGTATGGGCTGCCGCTGCTGGATACCGTCATCTATGAGCGGATTGCCTTGTCTAACTGCGTGAACAACACCTTGACGATGGGAAACCTGGAGATTCCAGACCCCAAGTCTATTTTTGAATTTGATGCAGATTCCGAGTCGGTGAAGGAGTTCAGGAACCTTTCCTACGAAGTGATGCAAAAAATTGGGGCCTAGGGAATGAGCGAATATTATCTGGTGGATGTCAAAAGTATTACCTCGAAGGTGCCCCGCTCTCAGTTTGCTGTAAATGAAATCGAAGCGCTGGCTAAGAGCATTTTGGCGGCGGGTGGTTTGCTGTCTCCCATTCTGCTGAAGCAGACGGGGGCAGAAAGCTATGAGGTGCTGGCGGGCGATCGCGAGTATTATGCTGCCGTGCGGGCCCGAGAAATCAACCCCCGCGAAGCCGAGATGGTGAATGCGTTTGTGGTGCCGGAGGATGTGTCAGACGCTGCGGTTGAACAATTTGAACAATCTAGAGCGCTGCATCCGTCTCCGCCTTCAGTGCCCAGCCCCGACACGCAAACGCCTACCCTTGCCCCTCTTAGCTATATGGATCAACGAGTCACTAATCTAGAATCGCGACTGGATGCTGCAATTCAAGACATGAAACAAACCCAGCAGCGAGACATACAGCGATTAGAACAACACCTCCAGGCACTCCAGCAGCAGATTCCTCAGAAGGTAGAGCCGCTGGAAACCTTCAACACCGCCCCTCCAGCAACCCTGATGCAGAAGCTGGCGAGCGCTGGTATTCGAGGTAAAACGGCTGACACACTCATCAAAAACATTGAAAAAGCTCGTGCCAAAGCGCCCTTCACCTCATTTTCGGATGTAGTCAAACGGGTCGAGAAGCTAGGCGATAAGCGAATGCTCAGCATTCTAGATGCATGGAACAGAGTCTTCTAAGGGAGAATGGATTCAGCCTTCCCTTCATAGTTTTTTGTTAGCTAGGAGGTGTTGATAGCTGGCAGCTATCTCGAAGAATAGTGCTGCTCTATCCAAATTCTGACTTCGCGTTCGGAAGTGCAAGTGATTTTAGATTGAGTGTGTGGATCGTAGATTTGCCAAAGGCTTGAGCCAGTCCTTTGCGGAATTTCTCGGATGATTGGCTCTGAGCTTCCTGATAAATGATTGACCCAACTTAAAACCAGTTCTAACCAACGATTTTGAGTTGAATGATTCGGGTTTTCGAGATGAGATGCGGCGCTGACCGAAGGAGCCTGGGATGAGGAAGTGGGAGAAACTTCAGAAACATTCATACGGCTTGGAGGAGGGAAAGGGGTTCACAGTTCCAAGCTTCGCTAATTCAAAGCCATTTGATAAGGTACAGATTTTCAAACTTTAACTAGTACAGTTATTGAAGACTAGAAACTGTACTACCTGTTTTGAGCCAAACTGTACCGGGTGAAAACGGGGGCGATCGCCTATAGTGCATCTATAGTGCTTTCGTAGCGGTTGTTTTGCGCCGCTCTGCGCCTGTGAAAATTCCCCTCGATCGGCGATCGCCCCAGCCCGTCTACCTGCAAATTCGCCAGCGCATCCATCGCCTGATTCAGTCGGGAACGCTGCAACCGGGCGATCGCCTGCCCTCCATCCGCAGCCTGGCCGAAGCAGCCCAGGTCAACAAGCTCACGGTTATCGAAGCCTACAGCGTGCTAGAAGCAGACGGACTGATCTACGCCCGCCCTGGCTCTGGCTATTTCGTTAGCGAACCGTCCGTCACCTCGCCGATTCCGCCGTCCCGCTTTGCCCCCTCTCAGGAGGTCATTATTCCTGACCAGGGCGAAATGTCTTACTTCGACATTTACATGGCCTCTGTGTCAGCGCTGCATCAGGATGGCGTGACGGTCTTCAGTTCCGGCTTTCCCCACCCCCACGACACAGACATTCTCCAGCGGGTGGCTCGTCGCGCCTTTAAGGAGATGGGGGCGCTGCTGTTTAACTATGACCTGCCGCAGGGACAATATCCCTTGCGAAAGCAAATTGCTCAACTGCTGGTGCAAAAGGGGCTAGATGCCTCGCCCGACCAGTTGATTGTCACCAATGGGTCTATGCAGGGACTGTCGCTGGTGATGCAGGAAATTGTGCAGCCCGGTGACTGGGTCATTGTAGAAAGCCCGACTTTTCACGGCGCGTTGGCGGTTCTTCAGCAGCTTGGTGCACGGGTGATCGGCATTCCCATGACTCGCGACGGCATGAACCTCGACCTGCTGGCGCAATACCTCCACAGCCATCGCCCCCGGCTGATTTATACCATCAGCACGCTGCACAACCCAACGGGCATTACCACTGACCTCGCCCATCGCCAGCAGTTGCTCGATCTGGCCCGCCGCTACGATTGCCGCATTCTGGAAGACAACGCCTACGAAGGGCTGAACTTTGACCCCGTGCCGCCCCCCATCAAGGCGCTGGATCAAGACGACTTTGTGATTTACGCAGGGACGTTTACCAAAACGCTGATGCCCGGTCTGCGGGTGGGCTATCTGGTCGCGACGGGGGACGACTATGGACGGCTGCGAGAGCGCAAGATGCTGCATGACCTGTGTGTGTCTACGGCTTCGCAGGCGATTGTCAGCGAGTATTTGGCGACGGGCTACTATCGCCGCCATTTGGCGCAGTTGTGTACGCGCAATCTTCAGGGGCGTGGTGTCATGCTGCAGGCATTGGAGCAATACTTTCCTGCCGAGGCTTCCTGGACAGTGCCTACTGGGGGGCTGTTTCTCTGGGTGAAGCTGCCAGATCGCCTGCCGATGCAGTTGGTATGCAGCGAGGCAGCGTCCGAGGGCATTTTGGTCACACCCGGTTCTGCATTTTTCCCAAATTTGCAGGGCTACCCGGCAATGCGGCTGAATTTTTCCTTTGATGCAGAGGTAATTGAGCAGGGAATGGCAATCCTTGGACGCATTATGAAACGCCACTTGGCCACCTGAGCGGAACATTTCGGCGCAGGTTGGGCAACTCCGGCACTTTTGGAGCGCGATCGCCCGCTGGACGGCTCGACGTGATCGAGGAGATGGACGGCTGGGTCAGTCCGCGCTTGCAGATTCGGTTTGAACCCAGCGAGTCGGGCTTGCAGATTTTCCGCCCAGATGGGCAGCCTTTTCTGACGTTTGTAGAACTAGAGACGCTACGACTTCAGGCCCAGCAGCAGGCCGAACAGGCCCAGCAGCGGGCTGAGCGTGCAGAGCGCCGCGCAGAACGACTTGCCGAATGCCTGCGGGCCCTCGGCATTGACCCGGACTATATCCAATAGCGAACGAGCCGGGAACCTTGGGATGGCAGATAGCGGGAATGGGCAGCATCGGGTGCGATCGCCCCAAAGAATTCCCCAAAACTCTTCACGAGGAACGGCCGGGAATACTTTAGCGAGACACGCCGATGGCATCAGTAATGGACTGGCTGAGCGATCGCCACTCTTCGTACTCCAGCTTGTCCGATTCGTACAGTTCGCGCAGCACACCGGAAAACTGCTGGCAGGCGAGATAAAGATCAACCAGTGCCTTGCCTGCGTTTAGCGCCAGAAAGTCGCGCGAGTAGATTACGTCGTCATCGATCCGCTGCCGAGAGGGGGAATAGCAAACGCTGGTATAACCGATTCCCTGAGGCACAACCTCAATCATCCAACCGCGATAAAAGTCTGTTAAGCAAGCACTATTCATACAGGTGACTGGTTTTTCTATATTCGTTGGGAATTCGTTGAGACTGTTCGAGTCCGCGTATGCTGCGAAGCACCAAATTTGACAAACAGCACCAAGACCTGAAGCAAAAGGACGAAAGCGAGTGCCGGAAAGCTCTGTCAGCTTGGGCCAACCTGGCTAGTCAAGCCTTAGCGCCTTACAACGCTTATCAGCGACCCGTGCTTTCGAGCGCACCAAGCGGGATCAAGCTGCGCTGAGAGAATTGCTCCGTAGGATCGAGAGCGATCGCCCTAGACGGCTACATGAGACAAACTAAAACCAAGAATTTCCTGAACGCTCTGGAAAACCAGCAGAACTGAGCAACCCAAATTCAAGGAACTATCCGAGAATATACTGAATTTTCCTAGTCTGAGAATAGCGCGAACCAGCGTAATCACTTACGTTAAGTCAGCAAGAATTCATTAATGATTTGTTGAAGCTCGATTCAGACAAATCTAGTTATGACTCGAAACGATTGTTCATGACTGGATTGAGCCGAATCCGATAGGCTGGAGGTAAGAGTTAAGAATGTCTTATACCCATGATGACTTCTACTAAATTTAATCTGCTGCCGGGTCGCTCTGTCTGGCAGTCGGCGGTTTTACTGGCGGTAGGGTTTTGGCTCAGCGGCAGCCTGCTGCTGGATCTGGTCGTGATGCCTGCCATGTACGCCAGCGGCATGATGACGCAGCCCGGTTTTGCCAGCGCAGGCTACAGCATGTTCTGGGTTTTCAACCGTCTGGGGCTGTTGTGTGTGGCGATCGCCTTCGTGGGGCTTCTCTCGCTTTTGCGGCAGCACAAAGTTGCGGGCTGGGCAATCGCTGCGGTCTGGCTCCTGTTGGGCGTGACCTTTGTATTGACCTACGTGATGACTCCCGTGATGAGCGGTCTAGCGATGCCGCTGAACTGGCTGACGAGTGAAGCCAGCATTCCTGGCAGCATGGCGCAAATGCACGGAATTTACTGGGTTTTGGAACTGGTTAAGCTAGGGCTGAGTGCAGCGCTGCTGGTCGCGGTGGGTCGGCGGTTTTTGGGCGAGCGGCTGGAAGCGGGACGCTAGGTGGGTTTGTTTAGGCAGGTTCGTTACCGTCCAATGACTCATCCAGCGGCTCGTCTGGCAACTCATCCGCCGCACCCAGCAGCAGACGCATAGCCATGACGACAAACCCAATCGCGGCGATCGCCTTGATCCAGCGGGTCGGCACAACCTGAGCCACGCCGCCGCCCAGCATCACGCCCAAAAAACTGGCCAGCACCAGCGCTACTGCCGTCCCCAAAAACACAGCCCGAACAGACTTGCCGCTGCTGCCGAGGGCGATCGCCGCAAGCTGGCTTTTGTCCCCCAGTTCCGACACAAACACCGTGACAAACGCCAGTCCCAGCAAATTCCAGTCCATTTTTGCTCTATCCCTGAATTACATCCCACACCAGCATTCCCGCCACAACCAGCAGCAACACGGCTGCTGCTTTGTCGAGCAGTCGGGGCGAAATGCGGGTCGAGAGCCACTTGCCCAGCAGCACCCCACAAAGACTCGTGGCGATTAGCGCTGAACCCGCTCCCAAAAACACCACCCACGGCGCTTTGGACTGGGCACTCATAAGCAGCACCGTCATTTGGGTTTTGTCGCCAATTTCTGCCAGGAAAATCGTGATAAAAGTCGAGAAGAAAATGCCGAATTCGTCTCGCAGACGGAGCGGCTGAGCAGTCGGCGCAGGCTGGGTTGAGTCGGCAGCCCCGTCAGACGACGCAGCAAGCGGCTGAATCGAAGGGGGGACTGGGCGCTCAGCGGTCAAAACGGGTGAAGATAGAATCGAGTCGGGGGAAACCAGGCTCACGGGCAGTCACCAATGTTTTTCATATTCTTCTCATTTTATGGCAATCCGTCTGCTCCGTCACCCGCGCTCCTAGAAAGTCTGGTAAGTGAACTGTGATTTCTTCCCATTCTCAGGCGGTTTCCTTCAACGATCGATGGCTGCATTGGCTGCAAACCGAGCGGGCGATCGCCGTCATTCGTGCGCCCAACCTGGCGACCGGCGAGGCCATGGCGCGGGCAGTGGCGGCGGGTGGAATGCGGCTGATCGAAGTTACCTGGAACAGCGATCGCCCTGAAACCCTGGTGCATCAACTGCGGCAGCGCTTGCCCGACTGTCTGATTGGCGCGGGCACGATTACTACTCCCCAGCAGGTGAGTGCGGCGATCGCCAGCGGAGCCCAGTTTTTGTTTAGCCCGCACACAAACCGGGCGCTGATTCAGCAGGCGGCCGAACTCGAGATTCCCTTTGTGGCGGGGGCCCTCACGCCGACGGAAATCATGACCGCATGGCAGGCGGGCGCAGCGGCGGTGAAGGTGTTCCCGATTCAGTGTGTCGGCGGCGCAGACTATTTGCGGGCCGTGCGAGAACCGCTGGGCGAGATTCCGCTAGTGCCCACGGGCGGGGTCACGCTGGAGAATGCGCGAACCATGCTGGAGGCAGGGGCGATCGCCGTTGGGCTGGCGGGGCAGTTATTTCCCAAGGCGGCCGTGAAAAATGGGGAATGGGCGATCGTGCAAGAACGAGCCGCGCAGCTAAAACACAGCCTTGAACACAGCCTTGAACCAAGCCTCGGCAGTCGGGCTGCGTTCGGTGCTGTGTAAGACACGGCCGGGCCAATTTTTGATATAAAATTCTATCAATAGTTTGAGGACGCGCTCCGCCCTAGCTACGTCTGGCGGATCATGCGTAGGGGCAACTAGCTCTTCTAGACTCAAACTGAACACAGCGCAGTTAATAGAGGATGAACACTATGCCTATCGAACAGCCGCCCCTGCCTTTTGCGATGGATGCTTTAGAACCCTATGGCATGAAGGCTGAGACGTTTGAATATCACTACGGCAAGCATCACAAAGCTTACGTCGATAACCTGAACAAGGCGATCGAGAGCGATTCTTCCCTGGCAGGCAAGTCTCTGGAAGAAATCATCGTGGCGACTTTTGGCGACTCTGCCAAAGCTGGCGTGTTCAACAACGCCGCTCAGGTCTGGAACCACACCTTCTTCTGGAACAGCCTGAAGCCCGGTGGCGGCGGTGCGCCGACGGGTGACCTGGCCGCCAAGATCGACGCTTCTTTCGGCAGCTACGACAAGTTTCGCGAAGCCTTTGCCAACGCCGCTGCGACCCAGTTTGGCAGCGGTTGGGCCTGGCTGATCGATGACAACGGCACGCTGAAAGTGACCAAGACTCCCAACGCCGAAAACCCCCTAGCACATGGGCAAAAAGCGCTGCTGACCCTTGATGTGTGGGAACATGCCTACTACATCGACTTCCGCAATGCCCGCCCTGCTTTTATCCAGAACTTTTTGGATAAGCTGGTGAACTGGGATTTTGTCGCTGAGAACTTGGCTGCCGCCTAGGTACAACCCGGTTTTGGCTGACGCTGGCGCTTTTTCTGAGGCTTTTTCTAGCTTGATAAAGCGCATGGTTCAGTTTTGTAAGTTATGAAGCTGCCGCGAGTGGATAGAGTGCAAAATCGCTTTATCCACTCTTGCTTTGTAAGCGGTTTCCTATGAATAGTGCCGGTGGGTAGTTCCAGTGGATAGTTCCTATAGGTAGTTCTGGTGGATAGTTCCTATGAATAGTGAAGACTTGGCACGTTACATGTCCGAGAGCGATCGCCTCCATCAGCCGTGGCTCCTGGCACAACTGCGGCTCAAAAAATTGCAAGAGCAGCGAGCAAGCCTGTCTAACGAGGAGTATCTCCGGGCGTTGGCGGATGTGCATCACGACCTGATGCAGCTTGGGGAATGGTGGGTCGGCCGCGAAGATGAGGTGTTTTGAGTATCCTCAGTTCGAGAATAGGGGGATAATGATCTGATATGATCGGCTGCTCAGCGTTCGCTTCAGATTTCCTAGCTCTAGCCCCCCGATTCTCCTATCGTGTCTTCTACCCAGCCGCCCCAACCCAACTGGTCAGATCCGCAATACTACTTCAGCCGCGAACTGAGCTGGATCGAGTTTAATGCGCGGGTGCTGCATGAGGCGATGGACGAGCGCACGCCCTTGCTGGAGCGCTTGAAGTTTGCGGCGATTTTTAGCAGCAATCTGGATGAGTTTTTTATGGTGCGGGTGGCGGGCATCAAGCGCCAGGTGCAGGCACAGGTGGATCGGCGATCGCTCGATGGTCGCACGCCACAGGAACAGCTCGAAGCCATTTGCCAAAAGCTTTTGCCCCTAGTCGCAAAGCAGCACCAGCATGTGCAGTCGGTCTTGCGGCCGCAGCTTGCGAGCCACGGCGTTTTCCTGCTGGACTATGCAGCGCTCAACCAGGCCCAGCAGCGCCATTTGCGGGAGTATTTTGAAGAGCGGATTTTTCCCGTGCTAACGCCGCTGGCGGTCGATCCGGGGCATCCCTTTCCGCACATTTCTAACCTCAGCTTGAATCTGGCGGTGGTGGTGCGATCGCCCGAAGGAACCAGCCATTTTGCCCGCCTCAAAGTGCCCAGTTCACTGCCCCGATTCGTCTTGTTGCCGCTAGAGTTGCAGCGGCGCAAGCAAACGCCAGTCTGGATGGGCGTGCCAATCGAGCAAATCGTTGCCCACAATCTGGACAAGCTGTTTCCAGGCATGGAGGTCGTCGCCTGCCATGTGTTTCGGGTGACCCGCAATGCTGACCTGGAAGTGCAGGAGGACGAAGCAGATGACCTGCTCCAGGCAATCGAGCAGGAGCTTCGCAAGCGGCGGTTTGCGGGGTCTGTGGTGCGGCTAGAAGTTCACGAATCCATGCCGGATGAAATTCGCCAAACGCTGATGGCGGAGATGGGGCTGAGCAACGCAGATGTGTATCCGGTGGTGGGGCTGTTGGGCGGGCGCGACCTAATGGCGCTGGTGGATCTGCCGTTGCCCCATCTCAAGGATGCGCCCTGGAAGCCTGTGAGCCATCCCCGACTGCGCCGACTGATGGAGTCTGAATATTCCACGGATGAGGATTTTTTTGCCCTGATCCGGAAGCAAGATTTGCTGGTGCATCATCCGTTTCAATCGTTTTCGTCGTCGGTGCAGGCGTTTCTTCAGCGGGCAGCCCAAGATCCCGACGTGCTGACGATTAAGATGACGCTCTATCGCACGTCGGGCGATTCGCCGATTGTGGACGCGCTGATCGATGCCGCCGAGAACGGTAAGCAGGTGGCGGTGCTGGTGGAGCTAAAGGCACGCTTTGACGAAGAGAATAATATTCAGTGGGCGCGGAAGCTAGAGCAGGTAGGGGTTCACGTCGTTTATGGGCTGGTGGGGCTGAAAACGCATACCAAGCTGATGCTGGTGGTGCGGCAGGAGGGCGATCGCCTGCGTCGCTATGTCCACATTGGCACGGGTAATTACAACCCCAAAACGGCGCGGCTCTACACCGATCTGGGCTTGCTGACCTGTCGGGAGGATCTGGGTGCAGACGTGACGGAGTTGTTTAACGCGCTGACGGGCTACTCGCGGCAAAAAAACTATCGCAAGCTGCTGGTGGCTCCGACCAATTTGCGCGATCGCCTGCTTGACCTGATTCACCGAGAGCGCGAGATTGCCCGTGCGGGTCGCCATGCCCGGATTGTCGCCAAGATGAATGCACTGGTCGATCCGCCGCTGATTGGGGCACTATACGAAGCGTCGCAGGCGGGTGTGCAGATCGACCTGATTGTGCGGGGCATTTGCTGTCTGCGGCCGGGGCTGGCAGGGGTGAGCGATCGCATTCGGGTCATCAGCATTGTGGGCCGGTTTTTGGAGCATTCCCGCATTTTTTATTTTCACAATGACGGCGCGGAGGACGTATACATCGGCAGTGCCGACTGGATGCCGCGCAACCTGGATCGGCGCGTGGAGGCCGTTACGCCAGTGGACGATAGGGCGATCGCCAAAGATTTGCAGGAAATTCTCGGCATCTTGCTGGCCGACAACCGCCAGGCATGGGAGCTTCAGCCCGACGGTAGCTATCGCCAGCGCCATCCTGCATCCCCAGACGCAGTGCAAAGTGCCCAACAAATTCTCATGGACATGGCGCGGCAGTCCTGATAAAGCGATTGGGCGATTCGCGAAGCGATCCCTACGGGAATCGCGCTCAGGTGTGCCCTGCGGCTCCCACTACGCTGAGGGATGGGTCAGAGCCAAGACTCGATCTGGCATTTCCAGACCTGAGCATCCCGGCTGAAATGTTACTCTAGTAGGTCTTCAATCTGTCGGTCTTCAATCAAGTAGGAAATCGCCATGATTCAGCGCTCCAATCCCCCACACGACGTTTGACGAGTCCGTTAAGTGGCTGCCCGAATTTTCAGAATCCCGCTATGAGTTGCGCCGTGGGAATATTATTCAACTATTCGCAGCGGAATAGCGTCATGAGTGAGAATCAACCGACCATCGATGAACGCCTCGACCGTGTGGCAGTGTTGCTAGAAACCTCGACCCAGCAAATCGCCTATCTGTCAGAGCTAATTGTTACTAATGGACAACAGGCCGCCCAACGGGATGCATCGCTCAATGCCAAGCTGGATCGATTATCTGAAGAGGCCGCCCAACGGGATGCATCGCTCAATGCCAAGCTGGATCGATTATCTGAAGAGGCCGCCCAGCGGGATGCATCGCTCAATGCCAAGCTGGATCGATTATCCGAAGAGGCCGCCCAGCGGGATGCGTCGCTCAATGCCAAGCTGGATCGATTATCCGAAGAGGCCGCCCAGCGGGATGCGTCGCTCAATGCCAAGCTGGATCGATTATCCGAAGAGGCCGCCCAGCGGGATGCATCGCTCAATGCCAAGCTGGATCGATTATCCGAAGAGGCCGCCCAGCGGGATGCGTCGCTCAATGCCAAGCTGGATCGATTATCCGAAGAGGCCGCCCAGCGGGATGCGTCGCTCAATGCCAAGCTAGATCGATTATCCGAGGCGATCGCCACATTTGTTGACCAGACCCAGCAGCGAACCGTCGCCATTGACGACAGACTTGACCGCATTGCGATTACGCTGGAAAGCCAGAACCGGGCGCTAGAGGGGCATATTCGCCTAGCGGAGCAGCAGGCGCAGAGTGTGGCAACGCTTACGACGCTGGTTTCTCAGCTCCTTGCAGCCAGGGTATGAAGAGATAAAGCCCGTGATGGTGTGGGTGGGGTCTTGCCCTGATCTGTCTTGCGGGTGAGCCACACTAGCAGGCGCGTCGCCTCTGGAATCCTCTACCATCCAGGGGAAGGGCTGCTGCTGCACCCACCGAGCGATCGCCTCATCTTTCAGCCGTCGCACATGGTCTTCGACGAAGCCACGCCTGCGAATAAAGGTGAAGCACTCGCGCAGGCTGCCTTGTCCCTCGATGCCCAGCGTCTTGACCGCAATTTCTGATCCATCGCGCTGGCAACTAAAATTCGCTCAGTGTTTTCTGCAACGAATTCTGTGCTTGACCGCAATTTCTGATCCATCGCGCTGGCAACGGTATTGAGGGCGAGATCGGCGATCGCCACTAATTTGCTGGTGTCGGTCGCCTGCCCGGTCACGCCGTCAAAGAATCGCACCATCGTGACAGCATCGAATTCAGGAATATGCGCTGTCGGTAGGGCTTGGGGCGATCGCTGCCAGGTTTAGGCGGCAATTTGGCCCGCAGTGCCAGCATCCCACCTATCTGCTCTACCGACACCTTGACGCGCCCATCTTTAAGCCGCTGGCTTACCGCGTCATGCGTCTATTCAATCTTGGAAGTCGCCATAGGTTAGTCAGATGAGCCAGTTTTTGCAGTTACTCCTGATTTGTGTGGGTGCGATCGCCGCTGCACTGCCCACAAAATCGCTGCTTCAGCAAAGCTGTGGCTATCCATGACCCAAACTATGACCACATTACCGGAAATTGCCAACGCATCTGCGCCACTTCAGGCTTTGTCAGGAATTACGCAAAAACGGCTAAACCCTTTACTACCAGTGCTTTTGAGGCTAACGGGACTGGCGCGGCTCGAACGCGCGACCTATCGCTTAGGAGGCGATCGCTCTATCCAACTGAGCTACAGCCCCAGGGGTGAATTGGGACGACCCAATGTTTCTAAGCCAATCATAGCAGCAACCCAAAAGGAGGCAGCGACAGACGGTAAACACGCCCCAGCGGATTACGGTTCACCGTCAATCCTAATCGCGCCTGCTTTTTACACTAAAAACATGCAGCATAACCAAGCCCTTAGGAACATCAACAACATTCGACTCAAACAAACAGAGCAGGAAATCGTCCCTCTAGAGGCAATTTCCGCCTGCATTGATGCATCGATTCAGCGTGAGGTTGATCAGTGTGCATCTGTTGTCAGGCAGGTTTGCACGCAAGGCGGCGATCGCTCCCCAGACTGCAAACCGGTGGCGAATTCACAACCGCCCTACCCCAGGTTCGGGAAATACGACTTCATCGAACTCGGAAAAGGTACGCAGTATATAGATTGGGAACCACTGCCGCCCACGGGTTTGGCTAGAGCTGGCTGAAGGCACTCTATCCTCAGAGAGTGTGCAGCTTGAGAGGGTACGTAACCCAAACGCTGCGTTACTGGTGAAACACGTCACTGGTGAAACACGTTACTTGTGAGACGTAGTTCACAAATAGCGCCCAGACCGCTGGGCCGGGCGATCGCATTTAGGACTCAGCTTGCATTGAGCTTGAAAACGGGTAGAAGGGCGATCGCACACATCGGTTAATCAAGACTTGGAACTGTATCTGAACCGGAGACTATCTATGGCAAAAGTTGTTGGAATTGACCTGGGAACCACTAACTCCTGCGTGGCAGTGATGGAAGGCGGCAAGCCCACGGTCATCGCGAACGCAGAAGGGTTCCGCACAACGCCCTCCGTGGTCGCGTTTGACCCCAAGACCAAAGAACGTCGCGTGGGGCAGATTGCGAAGCGGCAGGCCGTGATTAACCCCGAAAATACGTTTTACTCGGTGAAGCGCTTCATCGGTCGCAAGTTTGACGAAGTGACCCATGAAACGACTGAAGTGCCCTACAAGGTGCTAAACGTCAACGGCAACGTCAAGCTCGACTGCCCCGCCGAAGGCAAGCAGTTTGCCCCTGAAGAAATCTCGGCGCTGGTGCTGCGGAAGCTCAAAGAAGATGCCACGAAGTATCTAGGCGAAGAAGTGACCCAGGCGGTGATCACCGTTCCCGCCTACTTTAACGACTCCCAGCGGCAGGCCACAAAGGACGCAGGCAAGATCGCAGGTCTGGAAGTGCTGCGGATTATCAACGAGCCGACGGCCGCCTCTCTCGCCTACGGTTTGGACAAAAAGAGCAACGAAACCATCCTGGTGTTTGACCTGGGCGGTGGTACGTTTGACGTATCGATTCTGGAAGTGGGCGACGGCGTGTTTGAAGTGCTGGCAACCGCCGGCGACACTCACCTAGGCGGCGACGACTTCGACAAGAAGATCGTGGATTACTTGGCCGAAGAGTTCAAGCGCAACGAGGGCATCGACCTCCGCAAAGACAAACAAGCTCTGCAACGCCTAACAGAAGCGGCTGAGAAAGCCAAGATCGAGCTGTCCAGCGTTACCCAGGCCGAAATCAACCTGCCCTTTATCACCGCGACTCAGGACGGGCCGAAGCACCTCGACGTAACGCTGACCCGCGCCAAGTTTGAAGAACTCTGTGCCGACCTAATCGACCGCTGCCGCGTACCTGTCGAAGCCGCCCTACGCGACTCGAAGCTGTCGAAGGACAATATCGACGAAGTGGTACTGGTGGGTGGTTCCACCCGGATTCCTGCGGTGCAGGAAGTGGTGAAGCGCGTGCTGGGCAAGGAACCTAACCAGACAGTGAACCCGGATGAAGTCGTGGCTGTGGGCGCTGCGATTCAGGCGGGCGTGCTGGCCGGCGAAGTGAAGGACATTCTGCTGCTCGACGTGACCCCCCTATCGCTGGGTGTGGAAACGCTGGGTGGCGTGATGACCAAGATTATCCCGCGCAACACGACGATCCCCACCAAAAAGTCGGAAGTGTTTTCAACGGCTGCTGACGGGCAGACCAATGTGGAAATCCACGTCCTGCAAGGGGAGCGCGAAATGGCTTCGGACAACAAGAGCCTGGGAACCTTCCGGCTGGACGGCATTCCCCCCGCGCCCCGTGGCGTGCCGCAAATCGAAGTGACCTTCGACATCGATGCCAACGGCATTCTAAACGTCCGCGCCAAGGATAAGGGCACGGGCAAAGAGCAGTCCATCAGCATCACGGGCGCTTCGACCCTGCCCAAGGATGAAGTGGAGCGGATGGTGAACGAGGCCGAGCGCAACGCCGCCGCCGACAAAGAGCGCCGTGAAAAGATTGAACTGAAGAACCAGGCCGACTCGCTAGCCTATCAGGCAGAAAAGCTGCTGACTGACCAAGGCGACAAAGTGCCTGAAGCCGACAAAACCAAGGTGGAAGGACTGGCAAAGGATCTGCGGAATGCGATCGCCCAGGAGAACATGGACAGCATCAAGTCGCTGATGAGCGAGCTGCAACAGGCCCTCTATAGCCTCAGCAGCAACCTCTATCAGAGCGGCGATGGTGGCGACGGCGGCGCAACGCCTCCGGGTGGAGATGCGGGAACGCCTTCTAGCAGCGGCGACGACGACGTGATCGATGCAGAATTCTCGGAAACCAAGTAGAACTGAGGCTGCAACAAGAACGGTTTGGTACGGTTCTAAAACCTGATTTAACCGGAATAAAGGGGGGCGATCGCTCCCCTTTTCTTGTGCCTAAATTTTGCCCTTAACCCGCACAAAGCAAGTCATGAAGTCCTGACAATGAGGCGATTTCACTGACGATCCCAACTCAGCAAAAAGTCATGTTTTCCTGACAATACGATCCCAACAAAACCTGTAATCTCGTGAAGTCCCTATGATTCAACACTTTCTACCCCTTGACCGAATAGGAATTTTTACGCACTATAGGTCTTAACGATTCGATCCCCGTGATCCCAAAAGGTTTATAAGCTCCGTTGGTGATCCCCGTAGGCAACATGGCTGGCGTCCGTTTGGGCAGGGTGTCAATTCGTCATTCCTTTACCCACTTCTTCATCCCTTTACTGGAGGAAAATCATGGCACAGGAACGCCCACCCCTGGAAGAGATGACGCTCCGGCAGTTGCGCCGCGTGGCTAGCGAGTTTAACGTCTCACGCTATAGCCGCATGAGAAAGGAGCAGCTTGTTGCCGCAATTTTGAGCGCTCAGCGGGCTGCGGGCTATGCGCCTGCCTCCTCTCGTCTGGTGGAAGCACAGGCGGAGGTCGAAGCAGCCAAGTTTGATGTCGGGCAGAGCGATCGCGCTCCCATGTCCCTGGCAGAAGTGGATGAACCCCTCAGCGATCTCCCCGATGGCTACGGCGAGAGCCGCATTGTGTTGATGCCCCGCGACCCGCAGTGGGTCTACGCCTACTGGGACATTCCCAATAGCCAAAAAGAGGAGTTGCGTCGGCAGGGTGGCTCACGCTTGGCGCTGCGGTTCTACGACGTGACGGATATTAACCTAGCAGTGCAGCGTCCCCACAGCCTCCAGCAGTACGAATGTGACGAATTGGCGCGGGAGTGGTACTTGCCCGTCCCCGTGAGCGATCGGGACTATCTGGTTGAAATTGGCTACGTCTGCACCGATGGTCGCTGGCTGGTGCTGGCCCGGTCTGCTCCGGTGCGCGTCCCCCCGGTCTATCCATCGGATTGGGTCGATGATCAGTTCATCACTGTGAACTGGGACGAGGAACTGGTCGGCAAGCAGTTCTTGGAACTGGTGCCCCCCAGCAAGCGGGGTGCGGCCGCCGACTCGATCTACGACCAACTCTTCGGCGAGGCGATGGTCGGTGGGCAGCGAGTCGATGCGTCGATGATGGGCGCAGTGCCGAACGTTGCAGGATCGCTATTTGGCTCGGTTCACATGGCCGAAAAAGCCGTCAGTTCCTATGTATTCCCGTCGGGTGCGGGATTGTGGGCCGTGCCCACAATGTCGGGAATCACGGCATCGGGCGTGGGCATGGGTTACACCATGTCTGGCGTGGGATACACGGCATCGGGCGTGGGCTATATGGCATCGGGCGTGGGCTATATGGCATCGGGCGCGGGACTGGCCTACACGGCATCGGGCAGCGGGATCGGCTTCTCTGCCTCCGCGCCGCCCATTCGTCCCCGCAAGTTCTGGCTAATTGCCGATGCTGAACTGATTGTCTACGGCGCAACGGAACCCGATGCCACTGTTACCATCGGCGGCCAGCCCATCAAGCTCAATCCCGACGGCACCTTCCGCTTCCAGATGTCCTTCCAGGAGGGGCTGATTGACTACCCAATTATGGCGGTTGCGGCCGATGGCGAACAAACCCGCAACATTCACATGAAGTTCACCCGCGAAACGCTTGATCGCCGCACCAACACTAAGGAGGAAGCTGTAGAAGAATGGCTGACCTATTGAGGCTGATGACATACTGAGGCTGATCTATTGAGGCTAACCTACGAGGCTAACCGACTAAAGCTGACTTACTAGAAAATCAGGCATCAGATCAGGGGTCGGAGGGTTTCCGACCCCTGATTTTTTGTCGGCATTTTCTCGACCCCAGGACTTAACCCTATGCTTCGGGGAGCGGAATAAACTCCGTTTCTTCTGGAACTTCTGGAAACTTCCAGTCTTGCCAATCTCGCTTGGCCTGCTCGATGCGTTCTGGGCGACTGGAGACAAAATTCCACCACTTTTGGCGCGGCCCCACGGGTTCGCCCCCAATCACAATGCAGCGGGCGGGCTGATCCGTCGAAAGGGTGACGGATTCCCCCGATTTCAGCAGCGCCATCGTGTGGACGGTCATCGGTTCCTGGTTCAGCGCGATTCCGGGTGTGACGGCATAGACGGCTTGTTCGGAATACAGTGCAGGCAGCGTAAACTCAGCGTTATCTGCAAGCTTTACATCCAGGTAGAGAATGGGCGAGAAGGTTCTTACAGGCGAGGTGCGATCGCCCAATTGTCCGGCAATCAGCTTGATTGATGCACCGCCCGTTTCCCAGGACGGCATTTCTGCGGCAGCATAGTGGCGAAACCAGGGATCGGTTTCCTCGTGGGCATCGGGCAGCGCGATCCAGGTCTGGATGCCGTGCAGCGTCGATTCGATGGGGCGGGCCCAGGCGGGCGATCGCTCGGAATGCGTAATTCCGCGTTCAGCCGTCATCCAGTTCACCGCGCCGGGGTGAATTTCCTGGACGCTACCCAGGCTATCGCGGTGCAAAATCACGCCTTCAAACAGGTACGTCAATGTGGCCAGGTTGATGTGGGGATGGGGGCGCACGTCCAGCCCCTTGCCTGGTGGAAAAACAGCGGGGCCGAGGTGGTCGAAAAAGATAAACGGGCCGACCATCGTGCAGGTGTCGCTCGGCAATACGCGCCGTGCCTGAAAGCCGCCCAGGCCTTTCGTTTCCGGTTCGATGACTTGCGCTAGGTGGGATGCTAAAACCATGAATTTTCCTGATCCGGGTGAATCGAGCGTCGAGGCGGGGGTGCGGTTCTGGGAAACTGCCTCGGCTTTGTTTTTGTAATGTCCGTTACATTTAGAATCAACTGTGGCGGCGGGGGCGATCGCTCTGCCAGAATTGAGGCGATCTTGCATACAGTCTGGATTCAGTATCCCGGATCGACGCTGTCTTGGTGTGAATCAACTGTTGGTGTGAATCAACTGTTAGTGTGAATCAAACATTGGTGTGAATCAAACGTTGGTGTGAATCAACAATCAGCGTTACAACTCTTAGTTTGGCTTGGTGTGTTTGGAGACATGGATATGCGGCGTATTTTAATGGCAGTTGGAGTAGGGCTGGTGGCAATGGCTCCGGTTCCGGTGATGGCGCAGTTGCGGCTGCCAAATATTCCCGGGTTGCCCGGTGGTGTGCCGATTCCGCCCGTGCCAGGACTGGGAGAACTGATGGGCGATCGCCCCCCTGTCTCCACCAGCCTGGAAGATGCGAAAACGGAACTGGCCCTGCTGGATACATACAATCCCCAGCGTGTTGCACCCGCCAGCCAACTGCGGCGCGGCGAACACGGCAGCTTTGTCGTCGTGCCCGGTGTGTATGAATACGAGGCGCAGAGCTATTGCCTACATGCAGGGACGCACGGGCCGGGGCAAGGCGACGGCTATCTGTATGCGCCGCTGCTGGGCAAGCGAGAAACCATCGTGCGGCGGGTGTTGCAAAACTCCGTTGCCCATCCCGACATTCCCCAGCGGGATATCCAACTGCTGCTGTGGGCAATTCTATCGCGGACCCGGTTTAATGACCTGTCCAGCGACCTACAGGCAGCAGGGCGACGGCTGCTCACCCGCGAAGATATCAACGACCTGAATGGCGGCGCACTGGGCAACATTCCGCCAGAGGTGCAGCGCCGCATTTTTGCCGAACTGCCGCCTGCGGTGCGCCAAGTCGTGCAGGCAGAGGCGAACCTGCGATCGCTCCTCACACGCGGCAATGCGTCCTATGCCGAGATGGAGCGCATCGCTGTGCTGGTGGGCGAGGTTGGCATGGGCGAGGGGAGTCGCGAGGTTCCAACCGGCCGCTGGTCGATGCATCCCAGCGGGCTGTTTGTCCGCTATAACCCGTCGGGCTATAGCCGCACCAAGGTTCAGTTTGCGCTACCCGATCGATATACCATCACGCGAGACACGCTAGGGCGGATTACATCCGTCACGGATAGCCAGGGGTATCGCAGCGAAGTAGTCTACGACGATCGCATTGCACCGCGCCCCCACCCTACCGATCCGCAACTGGTTGCCTACGCCTTTCAATCCGTGCGCCTGACTCGCCCCAACCCTGCCAATCGCGCCCAAACGGAACAGTTTGAGGTGCAAAATCAGGGCTGGGCCTTTACCCACGCGCCACGCCGCGCCGCCAGCAATCCGGTGACGCTGGCAGCCGCCCTGCCCCTGCCTGGATTTTTCACAGCCCAGGGCGATCGCTATTGGGACTGGGCCCGGCGCGGCCGCGAAGCCTACGACCAGCAGCAAGCCGTAAGAGACTATTGGGAACGTGTTGACAGAGCCACGCGCGATCGCAGCGCCCAGGACATCGACGACCTGACCGATCTGGGACACTATCGCGACGGCGTAGAAGCTGCAACAACAGGCAGCACGGGCGATCGCGTTGGCTGGATTGCCGACCATCACGAACGCCAGCGCGGGGCCCTGCTCTACGCCATCTGCGTACTAGAAGAACGCTGCGAACCCGGCAGTTCTAGAACCTACGATCCGTCTGGTGATGTGGCAGTCCCAGGCAACACATCGCGGCAGCGGCTCGGTCAGTCGGCTCGCGGGTTCTAGCGGGAACTGGTCTACTTTTGCTCTGGGCAGGATTTTCCGGGCATGGTTGCGCCGAGGCAGTTGATCGTGCGGATCAGGTGATACATCTGCCCCAAGTTGCACAGTGTCGCCCTTTGTCACAGAGTAGCTGATATCGGCACAGGTCTTTTTGGACTGGCACAAGCTGGCCTCGGCCCATGCAATTTCCTAGGGGCGGTTACCCGCCTGCGATCGCGCGAGTCGGGCCTGGACTGCATCGAGTTGCCCCTGCCCCTGCACCAGATCGCCTTGGAGATTCGAGTCGTCCATATACGCCAGGAGTTGCCCTTCAGAAACGCGATCGTCCTTTCCTAGCACCCGTACCAACGCAGTGTTGGACGGCTGGCTGAACGGATGATGCTACTTTGCTCTCGGATGCAACTCGAAGGCAAGGTCGGCACGGTAGAAACACACATCAAATTCTGCAAAAAAGTTCATGTGCCCCAAAATTAACGGAGCTTCTCTCGATTGTGTCCAAGCAAATGCCAGCAAAACTGATGAAAAATTAGCCACTGTTGCTGATAGCACTAACCCTCGCGCTTCCATCTGAGCCAAGTTACCGCTCAACTGGATGGGTACTGTTTGGTCTTCCCAAACTGCTCCTAACTGCAAGCCAACTTTATACGGCAGTACATTGACACTTGCACCAGTGTCCAGCAAAGCCATTATCTTTACAGACCGATCTCGGTAGCTCAGCGTCATTGGCAAAAAGGCATCACACTGGACAGCCCTGCGCTGTTGGTGCGCTCAATAAAAGGAAATCGCTGACCGTTAAGCATTGTCCTCTTGCCTTGCTGCCACTAGAAGTTCTGAGAGAGTTTGAGCAGCCCCATGAGCATCATAGGGCGACCATACAACTGCCTCAGTAGCTTCTAACTGTTCCAATAATAAGTTTTCTTGAGTCTGAGTCTCATTAGGTTGTAGTTCATAGCCTTCCTCTTTAGCAACTGCAAGTAAGAGGAAATGAATAAGGCGTAGCTTATCCTGATGCGAAAGCTGACTAACTACAGGGAATAATTCAGTAAGAAGCATGGCTGTTAGAAAATTGCTAGTTTAACAAGGCTGAGTTTCAGGAAAGTCTGCTCAATCAGACTTTCTCATTGCTAATCCAATTACAAATGTCCACCTCGATCAATTGCCTTATTGAGAATTTTAGGAGCCTGAAACCCTTGTTTTCTTGTGGCTATTCTCAAGAGAATCTGAATTTTTCGAGGTGCACAAATCAAGTTTTGAACTCGAAATAGTTATTCAACAGTTGTTAACTCCTCCTCAAAATCGTCAACTATGCTTGACTGCCCCTGCTTATCAATATCCTGTTTGATTACTCTTTTAGAGAGTTCGCGGCTAACTACTTTTGCCCTCTCATCAAAAAACTTGTCGTAGTCATCATCCCAAATACCAAAAGTATCTAAGTCCTCTATGAGGTGGGTTTTCATAGTAGCTTCTAGATTCGGATTTACATCTCGGAACTTAGCCATATACTTTGATGGTGCTTTCGCTTTAATCTCTCTCTTATTGAGAAAATCATCAACTATCGTAATGTTCAAAATATGGTTAATGCGAAATTCTCCATAGTTTTGCTTTCTTAAATGCGCTTTTGGAAAGAAGTGATGATAGTTCTTGCTGTTTGCTTGTTTTAGCCAGTAGTTGCTGATATTAACTATAGAGTTATCGCTAAAAGACTTTGGTTGAAGATAAGCATATATGCATAAGATTGCCTTGATATAGCTTCTGGCTGTGCTAAACCAGCCATTATTCTTAATAAATTCATCTGAAGTGTCAATTGACCAGTCGTAACTGGGTAATTCACCAGCAAGAATTTGATCTATTCTTTTCACATCCTGAGCTAATTTGCTTTCTACAGAAGATGAGTAACGCCCAGACAAAGAACATCTCCAGAAAAAATCTTCTAGAAATCTTTGTTTATCACCAGTTGGTCTATCAGGGTGATAGAAAAAGAAATAGGAAAAAGGCGCAATCAAAGCGTTGTATGGGAGCAATTGAGAAACCGGAATGCGGTAGTAATTCTTAAAATATTCTACAGTACGCTCTATAGAATCCTTTGCTTTATCCCAAGTGTTTATGAAGTCATTTTTATCAAGTCCAAGAATGACTTGCCTTTTACACTCCTTCGATAAAATGATTGAAACAATTTGTAGGACAGTAGCATCTGAAATTGTTTCGTAATCAAAAGGCTTCAAATTGTCTACTAATTCCTGAAATTTCTCAGCTAGGTCAAACTGCTTTTCATGATCAAAAGTTTTGGCTACCATTATTTCAAAAAGTGATAATGGCTTGCCCCCAACATTGATTCGCGCAAAAATTTCCGTGGCTATTTCTATAGGGGCATCTTTGACTTGAATGATTGAATATTGGTAACTCTCAATTCTATTTTTATAGGTTCTAAGCTTCTCATGATATTTTTGAGGATATGATGCTAACACCATGAAGTCGCCTGTTAGCAGATCAAGGATACTGATTAGGCTCTCTGCATCTCTACCGTCGGTATCAGTAATGACGATTTGATCGGACTCTTCAGACTCTAGATCAATGAATATCTTGGAAAAATCATCCTCTCGACCATCTTCTCTAACCAGAGTAATACCCTTTAGACTTGCGAAAAGGCTTGTTAGTCTTTGTTGTCCATCTAAAACATAATCGACAAAATCACCTGGCTCTGGCTCTGGTAGAACTTGCTTGCCAATATCTTTGACAGAGCGAAGACGCTCTTTAGTACGCCAAAAAATGAAAGTGCCAATCGGATAGCCTTTGATTACGCTATCTATAAGACCAGCCGACTTCTGCATCGTCCACACAAAGTCTCTTTGAAACTGTGGAATCTTGATTTGCCCTTGCTCGATTGCACCTACCAAGCTTGGGAATGTCTTGGTTTGGGGTTCTGGCAACTGCATCTCAAACTCCTCCGCCGATTTTAGTCAAGTGATGCTTCATCATAACCTCGCCCAACCTGGGGTTGCTAGAAGTCATCCGCTCAACCTTAACCCATATAGGTGTGACTGAGGGGGTGCCCAAACCAGGGAATGAAGCCGTCCAACGGTGTAGCTCAACGGCGGGCGATCGCTCTCGGTTTCAGCCAAGATTTCTGTTCCGTCCGTTGCAGCGAATTTATGGGGAGACGGAACAGCAACAGAGAGGAGACGACCATGCATTGAGCGACAGTCAGATGTCTACTAACATATCGCTTCGCTCCTCTCATAGAGATCGCTAAGAGCCAGAGAAATGGTAATAGGAAAAGGAACTGGGCTAGGGATTGAGGACGACCATCCAACGTCAGACATCTCGATGTCTACTAACATATTGCATCGCCTCAACCTTGACCAGCTTCCTTCAACGAATTCTCAGGGAGTGGTGACAGACACCTTCCATAATCTCTTCGCTCAGAAGCAGGCAGCCCAGTTCCAGACAACAAACTATCCCCAACTTAGCTGATGGAAAGAACCTTTGTCGCCTACATCGGCATTGACTGGTCAGATCGCAAACACGACATCTGTCTGTACGACCCCGAGAGCGCACAGCGAGAATACAGCGTGATTGGCGCTCAACCGCAAGAGATTGCCAACTGGGTTGCGACCTTGCAACAGCGATACGGCAACAGCCCAATTGCCATCTGCCTGGAGCAAAAGCGAGGACCCCTGATTTACGCGCTGTGCCAGTACGACAACCTAGTGCTGTTTCCCATCAATCCGCGCACGGTTTCTAACTATCGACGAGCCTTTCAGCCCTCACGAGCAAAATCAGACCCCGTAGATGCCCAGATTTTGATTGAGCTGCTGCTCAAGCACCCAGACAAGATCCCCCCGTGGCAAGCCGCATCTTGTGAACTGCGAGCGTTGCGGCAGTGGAGTGAATCCCGCCGCATGCTGGTGGGAGAGAAGGTACGACTGACCAATCGCATCACCGCTGCTTTGAAGAACTTTTATCCTCAAGTGCTGGAGTGGTTTGAGGATAAAGACACCCAAGTGTTTTGTGACTTTATCACTCAATACCCTGACCTCCACTCTGCCCAAGCGGTTTCGGCTGAGGAATTGACTCTGTTCTTCCAGTCTCATCGAGTCATCCGCCGGAGCGCCATTGAGCGGCGCATTCACCAAATCCAAACCGCTGGCATCCCCCTGACAGAAGACCCAGGGATTGTTGAACCGATGCAATGGCTGGTGCAAACGCTGGTGATTCAGCTCAAGGCGCTGTTGCATCGACTCGATGAGTTAAATCAAACGATTGAGCAATTGTTTCAGTCTTTGCCAGATGCGGCGTTTTTCGATGCTTTACCCGGAGCAGGACCCCATCTTGCGCCCCGGCTACTGATTGCGTTTGGCGATGACCGCAGTCGCTTCGGCAGCGCCCAGGCGTTTATGAGCTATATCGGCATTGCACCGGTCAAAGAGGAGAGTGGCAAGAAACGCTGGACGCATTGGCGCTGGAGTTGTCCAAAGTTCTTGCGGCAGTCCTTTGTAGAGTGGGCTGACCAGTCGCGGCGGCACTCATCGTGGGCCAATGCGTTCTATCAGCAGCAGCGGCGATCGGGCAAAAGTCATCCCAAAGCGATTCGCGCTCTGGCGTATAAGTGGGGACGGATTCTCTGGCGCTGCTGGCAAGACCGAGTGCCCTATGACGAAGACCGCTATCTGGCGGCGCTCCAGCGCAAGAGGTCACCACTGGCGGTAATGCTAGTTCAAAGCGCTGCTGAAGTGACGACGAGTGCAGGAGGTGAGTGCAGTAATTCTAGGGTTCAAGTTACGCTAAAAGACACATGACAGTTCAACAAATGGAACGTATTTAGGAATGAAACATTTAATGCAATGTAGCCAACCTCGGGCTGGCTTATGGTTTGCTGCGTTTAGAGTCTGTGCATCAATTTACTCAGTACCTTTTCACGGTTGACTGTTGACTCCGTCTCCCTCAGGGCCTATGTTGGGCGGCAACCCAGAAGTTTTAGTTTGGCTTTCGAGATTCATGGGAATACTAGTTGATAGGCATAACGTTTCTCAACTGCTATGCCTAAAGAGGATCCGAGGAAGAATCTATGGCATCTGACAAATCAGCTCAAAACCTGAATCTACTTTATAGTGAGCTTTTAGTCCTACTAAAGCAGGAAGAGGAACTACGTAAAGAAACGCAAAGGAAGTTGGAAAAAGCTAAAGCTGTTATTGATCCTCGTAAAGAATTTAATAGATGGCTTCAAACAAAAACTGGAAAATCTTGGAAGAATAAGCAGTTTGAATTTCAAGAAGGTAAATGTGCAGCTTGCAACGAACCGCTACGTTTTGCTGATGCAGTTGTACATCATGTCCTTCCATTAAAAGATTTTGGTTCTTCTGCTAACAGACCTGAAAACTTCAAATTGCTACATCCTGGCTGTAATCTTGCAATCGGAACAAAAATCGTTGATTTTTCTTGAGCTTTCTTTACTTGGAGTAATCTTGAAACATGGCTAGCACCACACTAATTAAACAAGTCGCAAATGAGTTTGGTTGGACACAAGCAGATATTAAACGCGCTATTGAGGCTTCTCAGGATGAAGTAACTACTAGGGATGAAATCATTGCCTGTATGATTCGCTATGCAGGCCCAGCACTCCTACAACGCAATCGTGAACTTGGGGCACAGAAAAGAGTCAGTAATCAACAGAAGGAGATGATTGCTAGCCTGGTTGATCAACTGACCAGTGTCCAAAGCTTCTACGCTACACAGGTGGTTCCCACGCTAAAAGCTACAATTGATGCACAGGCTACATACATAGCAGATTTACTAAAGCAAGTATCTGGGAAAAATCAAGGAGGTTCCAATGGGTAGTGATATTGAGAAGCTTACCAAACTCCACTTACAGGCTTTTGGACTCTCTGATTACATGATTAGACAAATCTTTAAGGATCTTGATGCCAAGTCTAGAAGTACTGGATTAAATGAGTACGCTGCTCCTGATGTAAAAGTAGCAGTAGAAAAAAGATTGGAAAATCCGAGAATCCAGTCTAAGACAAGGGAAATGCTTCAGAGAGTTCTTTTCTGGCTTAATGGTGAGTCTAATGTTATCCCGGTAGATTTCTTGCAAGGCTTGTCACCTGAGAAAAAAATTGAAGTCTTACGCGCCCGTGTACAGGAACTAGAATCCCAAGAACAAATACTCAATGAGGATACTGCAAAACTGTTAGCCCGAGCTAAGCAGATGGCGGCAAGCAGATAGATACGCCATGTAACAGAGCTTAGATGAATCGGGGGCTAGGTCACTTGCCGCCCAACTAGTAATTAGACTGATCGTGTCTGCCTATCTACCTCCATAAGGGCAATTAGGCTGAAATTTGTCTGTCTAAGATCCCAATTCGGGGGATTAGGCTGATTCAGATCTGTCTAAGATCCCAATTTGGGGAGTTAGGCTGACGCTAATCTGCATAATACCCCTGTTTTGCGGAGTTGGGCAGATGGGTTCACAAAGGCTTTGGATGGCGCGGCTGCAAGGTTGTGGATTTTGGAGTGGGGATTTTGGATTTTGGATTGAGGGGATGCCCTGCTAAAATCCAAAACCCAAAATCCTCCTTACCTGTTCTTACTCGTTTGCGCTAGGGTTGCTGCGGATTTCACGATGGAGGTAGCGCAGCACTTCGCCGGGGCGACCATCGAGGATGATGCCGTAGGGTGGAAGGTCGAGGGCACGAGTCCACTCGAAGCGTTCGGCGTAGCGGAGCAGGTGCAGACGGTCAATCGCCATCTGGGCATCTTCAGGCAGGCCAATGATGCAGTGGCGCAGGCGGCGGTGGTGGGGCAGTTCGCAGGTGAGCGGGGGCAGCGAAAACTGGGTCGCCTCCGAGAATGGGGACGACCAGGTTTATTGAACTGTCAGCATTTGGGGTTTCCTCCAGGAAACGAGTGGGGTAGGAAACCCCGAAAAGATGGCCGCCCAAACGACGCAAAGCAGGTTTCAAGGCGGCCATACAATAGGCAAAGCCCTGAGACAGCCCCTACTGTCCTGGGGTCAGGCGTTGGTAGGTGTTGGCGCATCTACCAATGCCGTAAACGACGAACCGGCCAAATTTTCGGGGAGTGAAGCAAGCTGCGGAAGTTGGAAAAATCACAGCTTGATGGACGATTGTAGTAGAGAGGATCGCTCAGCGCAAGCAAAATTTTGCTACGGAGTGTGAAGCGGGTTGGCGGCGATCGCCATGCGGTGCGCTGTTTGTTTATCGGGAGTTGGCCGATCCCGATGTGGACCGTGCATCAGGTTGTGTAAGGTCATATCAGGTCGGGGGCTAGCGGATGGAGGCGCGGCGTTCGGCGGTTTTGCGATCGCGCTCGATCCAGATTTGGGGCGATCGGCAGTCCACCGCTTCGAGGCGGCGAATCGCCCACTGGTTGTATTCTGCATTCAGGTCGCAGCCGAGCCAGCGGCGGTCAAGCTGCTCTGCGGCCACCAGCGTTGTGCCCGATCCCGAAAACGGGTCAAGGACGATATCGCCCGGACTCGATGCCGCCAGCACCAGCTTCCGCAACAGTTCCTCTGGCTTTTGGGTGGGGTGGGGGGTGGTTTCGCCCATGCCGTTGCAGGTGGTGGGCAGTTCGATCACGTCTTTGGGCTTTGCGCCGCTGGGGTGGGGCAACCAGGCGCGGGACTTGCCCGTCTGATCGACCTTGCGGCCGTAGGCGCTGCTGTCGGCCTGGGGATGGGCAGGGTATTTGAGCGTGTGTGCGCCGTAGGGAATGCGAATGTCGTCCAGGTTGAGCCGAAAGCGGCTGCTTTTGCGAAAGTGAATGATGCTTTCGTGCGATCGCCCCCAGTCTCGTCCCAGGTTTGCTTTGTTTTTGTAATGCCACACCAGCCAGCGACAGCCCGCAAAATAGCGCGAGGCGGGGTGTTTCAAATCTGCCAAAATTTCCGAAAAGCCGCAGATGTAAAGCGATCCGGTGGGCTTTAGCACCCGCGCCGCCTGCGCGATCCACTCCAGCGACCAGACGATGTAGTCTTCCTGGCTGGCAAAGTTATCCCAATCCGCCTTTTTGACATTGTAGGGCGGGTCGGCAAACACCAAATCTATGCTTTCCGCCGCCAGCGAGGTCAGCCAGACCACCGAATTGCCCTGATAAATCTGTCCGTGGGCGTGGGTATATTGCAACGAAAAGGGCTGAGGCGGAGACGAAATGGCAGTTGGCGCAGGGGAGTGGGGATGTGGCATTGCGAACCGGGTTCCCTTTAATCCATACTGAGACTAATCCGTAAGTTCAATTGATTCAATCAACTGATTCAATGGACTTTATCTGGCGATCGCCCGCTGTAAGGTTCTGAGCCAAAGCTGGGCACTCTAAGCCTAGTAGAAGCTTTCAATATATCTGATAGCTTGATATCTGAAGCTTGAAGATGTAGACGCTTGAAGAGAGATGCTTGATAGCGCGATCGCCAGAATCAGGGGGCACTCTAACCAATAGGACACGATACATATCCCTTACGCCCTGTATTTAGCCCTGCCATGTCAGCCCACGTTTCAGCCCAGTCTATCGTCATTCAGCCGACGCTTGCCCAAGCTAGCGCACAGCCGTCTCAGCCCGGACAGTTCTGGATGTATACGTCCGGTGGGCTGCTGCTGCTCTTGCTGGGGCTAGGGGCTTACAGCAAGTTTACCTACGACAAGATCAGCAAAGAAAAGCGCTTCGAGGAATACAAAAATCGGGAGCTTCAGAAAAAGCTGAAGCTGGCGCTCAACACCATCAGCAAGATGGAGAAAAACCCCGACCTGGTGCATTCCCGCGAGTTCAACCTGGACTATCTGCGGCTGCGAATGGAAGAAGAACAATTCCATTTCGCCATCGTCAACCAGATCAAGATCAAGATCAAGGAAAAAATTACCGTTGCCCTGCGCCCGCCCCAAGCAGAGCAAGGAACGTTGGGCATTGCTAGCACCCCGCGCCAGGTGGATGAAATCTTCGATGTTCAATACGATCTGACGGACATTCCCGGCGGCAAAAAAGGCGTGCTGTTCCGCATCCAGATCAAGCTGGCGAAACTGCCCACCCAGCCCACCTCGGTCACGATTAACCAGATTATCGAATGTCTGCAAACCTACATGAGCCAGCAGGCTGATGACAACTGGCAGCCGACGATTCAAGGGCGCATTGCTTCGATTCACTGGGATCAAAAAGCAAAACCCACGCCGCTGCTGGTGCTGGAGCAATCCAATGAAGGCGTGAATGTCACTTTCCGCACCACGCGCATGACCGAGCGAGCGTAGGTCACGCTAACTCATCTAACTCATCTAATTCATCTTCTGGGGTTGGGTTTGCGCCAGGGGGAATGGCCAGCGGCAGCGTCAGCCAGAAGGTTGCGCCGCTGCCGGGGGTGCTGGTCACGCCGATCTGTCCGCCGTGGGCAGTGATGATTTGCCGCGCCAGGTATAGCCCTAACCCAACACCCGTAGAATGACGCGAGTTTGGCCCCCGGCTGTAGCGAGTAAAGAGGCGATCGCACGTTTCGGGAGCCATGCCCACGCCGTCGTCCTGAATCGTAAAGCGAACCAAGTCGCCCTCGACCGTGGCGTTGATGGTGATGCAAATTCCGGGGGGATTATGGTTCAGCGCGTTGGTAATCAGGTTTTCAAACACGCGCCGAATCTGCATCGAGTCGGCATTGACCAGCGGTAAGTCTGGTGGCACGTCGTTTCGCAGGGTGGCGTGGTTTTTGGCCACCAGCGGCTCCAAATCCTCCACAATGACCTGAATGAGCAGGCTTAGTTGCACCAGTTCGTAATTCAGTGACACGCCCCGCGTTTCGGCTGAGTGTGCCTCCAGCAGCGATTTAATCAACTGAAGCTGATAATCGTTGCTTTGCAGCATTCGCTCCAGCATGGCGCGGCTGAGGGGAATCGTGTCTCCTGGCTGGTTTAGCAGGTTGTTAATCACCAGCGAAATGCCCATCACTGGCGTTCGCAGGTCGTGAGAAAAGGCGTTCAAAAACTCATCCTTGAGCGCGTTTAGCTCCAGCAGTTCTTCGTTTTTCTGCTGCAACTCCAGCGTCCGCTCGCGCACCTTTTGCTCCAAGCCGGTGTTGAGTTCGCGCACCTGCTCGTAGAGCCTAGACTGCTGAACGGCAATGCTGACCTGGGTGCCCAGTTGTGCTAGAAACTCGATTTCTTCGGTGCGCCACTGGCGCGGACCGTCACATTGATCCACCACCAGCAGCCCAAACAGATCTTTCTCAAGCGTAATCGGCACGGCCAGCCACGCCTGCACCTGAAACTCGGTTAGCGCCCTAGTTGCGCGGGGATGATGACTGGCGGCCACATCGTTCACCACTTCGACCTCGTGCTTGGTGAAGCCCTGCCGCGTTTCCTCCAGATACTCCATGTCTTCGATGATTAGCCCCTTCATGGAGCGCCAGCAGGAATCGACCGATTCTGCAACGATCTGCCCGCGCCGATCGTCCAGATCCAGCCCGATAGTGACGCGATCGGCCTTTAGCACGCGCCGCACTTCTTCTACGGTGGTGTTCAAGATTTGCTCCAGGTCGAGCGACTGGCGAATGCGGAGGGCGATTTCTCCCAGCAGGCGATCGCGCTCGGTGGTGGCCAGCAGTTGCGCCTGGGCCTGCTTCAGTTCAGTAATGTCTACGATGGTGTCGATCAGGCATTGTTCGCCGTTGATTTCAATAATTTCAGCGGAAAACAGCCCCTCGCGGACTTCGCCACTGCGGGTGCAGAAGTAGTGTTCGATGTTATGCACCGAGCCATCGCGCTGGAGCATCGCCACGACTTTGTTGCGATCGCCCGGTCGAGCCCACAGTTTCAGGTCATGCACCTGTCGCCCGATCACTTCATCGCGGCGATAGCCCATCACCTCCAAAAAGCCGTCGTTGCAGTCGATCATGTGCCCACCCAGCAGCGTGGCGATGCTCATGGGGTTGGGGCTAGAGCGCCAGGCCTTGGAGAATTTTTCTTCCGACAGGCGGAGAGCGGCTTCAGCTCGTTTGCGTTCGCTGATGTCGCGCACGATCACCAGCGCTTCGTCTTCGCCGCTGACCACGACTCGCGCTTCATAGTCGCGTAGATAGGGGTCGCAGTCCTTTTGGTCGGCTGCATATTTCGACGGATGCTTGAGCCGCAGTTGGTATTCAAAGACCTGGATTTCGCCCGTGGCGATCGCCCGCCGCACAAACTCCATCCGCTGTTCTGCCACATCATGGGGCAGCACGTCGTAAATTGACCGGCCCACCAGATCTTTGGCAGGCACCAACAGGTCGCTATCACGCTCTGCCTTGCTGTCCAGATAAATGCCGTCTAGATTAATCCGAAACATTAGATCTGGAATGGCATTCAGCATTGCTTGATAGCGCAGCTCGGCCTGCTTGCGGGCGGTGATGTTGCGGATACTGGCAACTCGCACTCGCTGACCCTGATACTCAATGCCCTTAGCAAACACCACGCCAAAGAAGCGACTGCCATCTTTGCGGATACCCGTGGCTTCGTAGCTGTAGGAATCTTCAGGACGGGTGAGCGATCGCCACTTTTCGCGCACCATCTCCTGCGACTCTGGCGCGATCAGATCAATCACGGGCATCCCAATCAGTTCTTCTGCTGAGTACCCCAGCAGTTTCACCGCCGCCGGGTTCACGTCCAAAATCTGCTGAAAGTTGTGAATGATCACCGCCTCAAATGTCGCTTCAAAAAAGCAGCGGAGCCGCTCTTCACTCGCCTGCAAGTCTGACTCTACCCGCTGGCGATCGGTCACATCTTGCACCACCGACAGCACCTCGTCCTTCCCACTCACCACTAGCCGCGCCTCATAGTCTCGTAATGCTCCATCCACCCAAAGCTGGTAAGCGCAGGTCTGGAGTTGCCCAGTTTCCAGCGTCCGCCGAATCGCCGCCAGACAAACCTCCGCCACATCCGGTGGCAGAATTTCGGTAACGTGCTTACCAAGCATTGCCTCGCGGGGCAGCGTTACCACCTGTTTGCCCTCAAAATCCAGGTAATATCCCTGGCGATCGAGCCGAAACATGAGATCGGGAATGGCATCCAGCATGGCGCGGTAGCGCTGTTCCGCAGAATGAGCGTCTACAGATGACTGTGCAGCAAATGACTGTGCAGCGTCATCTGCCAAGTTGAGCAGCACCTTTAACCGATCAAAGGCGGCCTCGTCTTGGCAGCAGTCTCGCAGTGCCCGAAGATAGTCAAGCCCAGAAACCATAGCGCAGAGAGGGGTTTGTTTGCCAAACCTCCGGCAATTATTCGACCACGTTTCGATAATTCCGAATAACCTTCTAATCTACAAGCTCTGGCTGCGTCACTCCAGAATTCAAAGCGAAGACTTCAGATTTTACAGCGTTTTGCAAGGTTCTGAGGCTTTGCGCTGCGCTTGCAGCTCTGAAGAACCGCGAACTGTTCTTGTGGCTCTGGGGCGATCGCTCGGTGGCCGACAGCCCTCAGCCGCCCCGAACTGCCCGCTTTCGCAGCCTTTGCACACAGCACCCTGATTGACCCTCAATCCTGATCCTTACTCATCCCTAATGTCGATGCTTAAATCAAAATTGACCTCGATCTCACACCCGTTTAGCCCAAAATCGACGAATTCCTCCTACTTTGCCATGAGTTTTGGCTCAACTACAGTTTGCCTGACTACGCAATGCCCAATTTCATCTGCGATAGACTGACGCTTGAGTTTGCATCTGGCCGCTTCCAGGTTTGCTGCGACCTTCGCACAGGGCTGCCGCTCGCAGGCGCAGGCTGCTGCAACCCGTCGTGTTTTCGGAAAGCCCTACCCAGTATGCTCTATCTAGTCAGCCCTATCTAGTCAGCCCTATCTAGTCAGCCTTACCCAGTACGCCCTACCCAGTATGCTCTATGTCCAATGCAGTGCTAGCTGATGCCATGCCGACGCTGTTGGCGCTCGACTTTGACGGGGTGCTGTGCGACGGCATGGTTGAATATTTTCAAACGGCGTGGCGGGGCTATTGCCGCATCTGGTCACCAGAGGAGAAAACGCCGCCTGCGGGACTGGCAGAATCGTTTTATCGCACGCGGCCCGTGGTGGAAACAGGCTGGGAAATGCCGCTGATCGTGCGATCGCTCTTGCAGGGCATCTCCGAAGCCGAGATTCTGGCACACTGGGGCACGCTGGCCAAGCAGCAGATCGAGCGGGAAGGGCTAAATCCGGCCGACCTCAGCGCCGCCCTAGATGGCAGCCGCGACGAGTGGATCGCCGCCGATCTGGACACCTGGCTAGCCCAGCATCGCTTTTATCCGGGCGTGGTGGAACGGGTGGCGCAGGTGCTTCGCAGTGACGTGGATGTGTATATCATCAGCACCAAGGAATCGCGCTTTATTCGGCAGCTTTTGGCGCAGCAGGGGGTGGACTTTCCGGGCGATCGCCTAATTGGCAAAGAGATCCGCCAGCCCAAGGCGCAAACCCTGCGCGACCTGCTCCAACAGCACACGCAAGACGGCACACCGCCCGCCATCTGGTTTGTAGAAGATCGCCTGAAGACGCTGCAAGCGATTCAGCCCCAGCTCGATTTAGCAGCCGTCCAGCTATTTCTGGCAGACTGGGGCTACAACACCGCCGCCGAGCGCGACACCGCCCAGCAAGACCCACAAATTCACCTGATCTCTCTGGCGCAGTTTGCCGGCGCGTTTCCCGGATGGCTGCCTGCGTAGCGCTTGCCGAGTTCAGCATAAGGGGCGATCGCCCGCTCAAAATTTCCCCCACTTGTCAGATCAAAGCTAGGGATGCGCCCTGTCAGAACTTGGGGGCGAGGGTCAGGTGGGTCTACAGTCCAGGAGGCTGGGTACGGAGAGCCTCCAAATCGAGGGCAGCGAGCTTTTCGTAGGCAGGGGTCACGGTGGGCTGGCCGCGCAGGAAGCCGAGGTTTGCGCCCGGACAGAGATGCTGGAGCGTGTCGGGTGAAAAGCGATCGCGCAATTTTGCAACACTGCGAAGCTGGCGCGGCCAGTGGAAGGTCTTGGACAGGCGCAGCGGCACAGGATTGCCCTGGCGATCGGGCAGTAGATGCCGACCGGAAAACAGCACGCCGCCCTGCATCGGGGTGTACACACAGGCGGAACCAGGGGAATGACCAGGTGTCCAGAGGATTTGAACGGCAGGGCTGATCTCATGCTCCTGGTGAAACGTCGTGACGGGAAGCCCCGGCAGCAGGTAGGCTTCTTGTTCCTGGATCAGGATTTCGCAGCCGTAGCTTTTGTGGAAGTCAGAGACATGGGCGATCGCCCCCCGATGGGTTAGCACCAGCCAGCGCACGCCGCCCCATTCTGCCAGGGCTTGGCAAGTAGTATCGTCCCATGTAGGGCAATCGATCAGCAGGTTGCCGTCAGGCGCTTGCAGCAGATAGGCCGTGCCGCCGAGGGCATCCCGATTTGGCGCAAAAGCCCACACTCCTGGCAACACAGGGCGCGGCGGCTTGGTGGCAGCAGGACGAACAGCAACAGACATAGGGCAGAAGCGATGGGTTAAACGCGGTGGATGAGTAGATTGGATTGAAGATAAGGGTGCAGTGAAGCGACAAGGGAGCTATCCTTAGGTCTTTAGGCCGTTCTTCTGGGAAACCTAAGGACAGAGCGCTTACTTTTTATGAACTGTTTTATACGCATCTCTGACGCATCTCTTACGTATCTTTCGGTTCTTTGCAGAAGGCTCCACTCGATCCCCCTAAATCCCCCTTAGTAAGGGAGACTTCCGAGCCAGTCCTGACCTGCTTCGGGCGCTTCGGGTTCGGTTCCCCCCTTGCTCAAGGGGGGTTAAGGGGGGCTCAACGCATCGCCGCTCAAGAATAGAAGACTTGCGTGTACACAGTAGCTTATCAAGACGGAAGGCTCCACTCGATCCCCCTTAAATCCCCCTTAGTAAGGGAGACTTCCGAGCCAGTCCTGACCTGCTTCGGGCGCTTCGGGTTCGGTTCCCCCCTTGCTCAAGGGGGGTTAGGGGGGATCAACGCATCGCCGCTCAATAATACGGAAGACTGGTGTGTACACAGTAGCTTATCAAGGCGGAAGGCTCCACTCGATCCCCCTTAAATCCCCCTTAGTAAGGGGGACTTCCGAGCCAGTCCTGACCTGCTTCGGGTGCTTAGGGTTCGGTTCCCCCCTTGCTCAAGGGGGGTTAGGGGGGATCAACGCATCGCCGCTCAATAATACGGAAGACTGGTGTGTACACAGTAGCTTATCAAGGCGGAAGGCTCCACTCGATCCCCCTTAAATCCCCCTTAGTAAGGGGGACTTCCGAGCCAGTCCTGACCTGCTTCGGGTGCTTAGGGTTCGGTTCCCCCCTTGCTCAAGGGGGGTTAGGGGGGATCAACGCATCGCCGCTCAATAATACGGAAGACTGGTGTGTGCCTGGTAGCCTTTTGCTGACCCTGGCGTGACTCCAATCGTGTTTCACGAGACCGAGGAATCCAGAGTATCCTGGAGATCTACCCGTGAAAACCGCAAGTTAAACCACCTAGTTTACCAGAGCTTTGAAAGCTCATAGGCGTTTTTTCAACTGCTTCTGAGAAGCCCATTATGATTTTCTGGCTGCTGCTGCTCAGCATCACTGGGCTATTTACCTACTACATCGTGCAGAGAAGCGTGTCCAGCATCACGCGCACCCCCATTTGGCTGCTGTGGCTGGCGATGATGCTGCCTGCGCTAATCTGGACGGGATGGATTTTGCTGAATGGGCCAGATGCTCGAATTCCCGCAACGCTGCTGTTTGGGCCATTTTTGATTAGCCCGGTGCTGTACTGGCTGCTGGTGCAGTGGGGCCGCCCGCCTCGACCCGCCGCGGACGAGGCCGGTGCCGAGCCATCGCCGCAAAAGCCAGAGCCAGACCCCAAAGCGCCGCTGCGCCCGATCGATCGACAGGAAGAAGCCACGTTGCAAAATTGCTTTCCCTGGTCGGTCTATTATTTGCAGAATTTGGAATATCGGCCGCAGGCGCTGATCTGTCGCGGGCAACTGCGGAGTTCGCCGGAGGTGGCCTATCGCACGATTCGCGAAAATATTGAAGCCCAGTTTGGCGATCGCTTCCTGGTGTTGTTTCAAGAAGGGCTGAACGGCAAACCCTTCTTTGCCCTCGTGCCCAATGCCCAGGCCCAGCGCGACCAAGCAGACCAGGCGGACGGAAAACCCGAACGACGACTAGGGCGATCGCTCGGATTGTTTGCGGCCACTTTGCTCACCACCTGCCTAGGCGGGGCAATTCTGACAGAGCGCTTTACCGCAGGCGTGGCAGCAGATGAGCCACTAGCCAGCACTCTCAGCTTTAACCTGCCGACGCTGTTGACGGGGCTGCCCTATGCGATCGCCATTTTGCTGATTTTGGGCGGGCGGGAACTGGCAAACTTCTGGGTGGCGCGTCGCTATGGGCTGCGCGTGTCCTATCCCTACTTCATCCCCGTGCCGCCGATGGCGGTGTTTCCCTTCGGCACGTTTGGGGCGCTGCTCCAGCGGCGATCGCCCGTTCCCCATCGTCGCGCCCTGTTCGACATCGGGCTAACGGGTTCAATGGTCAGCTTTTTGATTAGCCTGCCGATCTTGCTGTGGGGGCTGGCGCAGTCGCAGCCGATTCAGCGCACTGCCGAGTCGGGTCTTTTCCGGTTCGAGTCGTTTAATCCCCACGGTTCGCTGCTGCTAGCGGTGCTGAGCAAGCTGGCGCTGGGTAGCGCGTTTACAGCAGACACGGCGCTGCGGCTGCATCCGGTGGCCGTGGCGGGGTGCATTGGGATCGTGATCACAGCGCTCAACCTGATGCCTGTGGGACAACTGGATGGCGGGCAGATTGTTCACGCCATGTTTGGTCAGCGGATGGGAGCGTTGATCGGGCAGGTAGCGCGGCTGCTGGTGCTGCTGTTGTCGCTGGTGCAGCAAGAACTCCTGCTGTGGGCAGTGCTGTTATTTTTACTACCTGCGGTGGATGCACCAACGCTTAATGATGTGAGCGAATTGGACAACCTGCGCGACTTTCTGGGGTTGGCTGCATTGACACTACTGGTCATTATCCTGCTGCCGCCGCCGCCCGTTCTGTCCCAGCTTTTGGGTATCGCCGGATAGACGATTGATGTACTCTAGTTAATTTTAGTTCTTTGCGGTTTTGATGCTGCACTGCCCGTTGATTAAACAAGGCGATGTTCGTCTTCGTATTTTTTGTCCACCCATTACCACTCAGGTTGGAGGAGCCGTTGAGTCATGAGTCAGGATGTCCGGCAGTGGTTAGCTGAAATTAAGCATTTGCAGCATAAGCTGGAGAGCGCCTATAAAGAGCGAGACGAGGCGCTGAGCAGTGCGGCCAACTGGCGGCGGCTATACGAAACAGAAGCTCAGCAGCGGCGCACCGAAACTAACTTGTCGCAGCGGGCGATCGCCGATTTGAAAGAGCGCCTGCAAACGACCCAGAGCAGCCCCTTGCCCAAGCTGACGGGCGACGTGCCTCCGGCGATCGCCCAAAAAATCGCCAGACTGGATACGCTGGAATCTTTGCAGCAAGCCCTAGCGCAAGCCCTGGTAGAGTGCGATCGCCTGGCCCAAGCGCTGCGGGCCGAGCAGACCGACCACGACCAAACCCGCAAGAGCCTGACGGCCGCCCTAGGCGAAACAGTAGATCGGCTGGCCAAGGAGCGGGCCGCCATCCAGAAGGGGCAACATCCTCACTGAGGCAATGGTCGGTCTGAGGGGCTTTGCTGACTCGTTTTCACGCCCGCACATCGCGCCGCAGATAGCGCAGCACTTCGCCCGGATAGAGCGCGTTGATCACAATGCCGTTTTGCGGAAGATCTAGGGCACGAGTCCACTCAAAGCGCTCGGCATAGTGCAGCAAGTGCAGGCGATCGATAGCCTGTTGCGCGTCTGCGGGCTGGCCGACGATATAGTGGCGCAGACTCCGACGCTGGGGCAATTCGCACGTCAGCGGAAGACGCAAAGCAGGTTTCAAGGCGGCTATACAATCGGCAAAGCCCTGAGACAGCTCCGTACTGTCTATGGGTCAGGCGTTGGTGGGTGGTGCGAACACCTGCCAATGCCGTAAACGACGAAACGGCCAAATTTTCGGGGAGAAAGCTGCGGTCAAGGGAAATTTCACAGCTTGATGGATGACTATAGTCGATAGATTGGATGGGCGCAAGCAAAACTTTGTAATCGGTGCAAGCCAAGTTTTGCTGTGGAGTGTTTTGCTGTGGAGTGTAGATTGCCGGACTCAAAGTAGTTCAAAGAAGCCGTCGTCTAGCTCGTAGCCCAGCAGTTGGGTCATGAACTTGAGCCGGGTGGGGCTGATGCCGCCGTGCTGCTGCATCCAGTCTGCCACGGCAAAGATCTTGCTCATCACAAATAGCTCCAGCGCCTCCGGGTTGAACCGGATGCCCTCCGTCCGGCTAAACTCGTGCGGCACCAGCATCGCCGCATAGCGCCCCAGTTCACCCGCTTCCCAATCCAGCACCAGCGGCAGCCAGGGATAGCACGCATCCAGCCGCACAAACCACAGCCGCACTTCGGGAATTTCCGACAGTTCTCGCGGGTCGTCGGGATCGCGGGGAATGTCGATCTTGAACTGGAGTTGGAGGCTGGGCTGGGCCGTGGCGCTGGTCTGCTGAGCCAGCCAAGGGGCGATCGCCGCTGTGGCAGGCGAGAGATCCAGGCGATTGATCTGGTCGGCCGTGATCGTGAGAATGGGGGACATGTTAGGTGTCGAAAAGGGTAGAGCAGAGGGGTAGAACTTTTATCTCTTTTACGCCTGCGATCAACGCAGATGACTAGGCATTGTTTTAAAACTTTCTAGGTCGTTGATTGCCCTGAGTCGATCCCCCTAAATCCCCCTTAAAAAGGGGGACTTCCGGATCGGTTTGGCCCAGTTCCCCCCTTGTTAAGGGGGGACTAAGGGGGGATCAAAGGGTTTTCAAGCACGCCCTAAGCAAGCATAAATGACGACAGTTCTGTATCTCTTATTCTTGCAGGGAGCGGTATTCCACGGGGGGAAACAGCAGCGGCACGTTGGCCAGGTCGTCCAGGTTGACGGAGGACAACAGGCTGTCCCAGTCGGCGATCAGCGCTGCATCATCGGGCGTGGCGGCTCGCAGGGTTCCCAGGCTGGTTACGGTGTCTTGCCACAGGCCCGACCGGGCATAGAGGGCGGGCAGTTCTTGGGGCGTGGCGCGGTTGAGCCGCAGCGAGAGGCTGCTGTTGGGGACGACCCGCTGGAGCCAGCCGTCCGTCAGCGCGTCTCCAGAGCGATCGCCCGACGGGTCGCACTGGAGCTGAAACACCCAGTGATAGAGCCGTCCCTCGTCCAGCGGCCGCAGCGGAATGCCAATAATACTAGGCTCTTGGGGTAGCGGCAGGCGATATTCGTAGAGCGCTTCCTCTACGGTGCGTCCGGAAGGGGTGTCTGTGGCGATCGCCAGCGAAAATTGCGCCTGCCGAGCCACCGTTTGCGGCACATATACAAACACCATCGGCTGCTCGGAAACCGTTGGCTCAACGTTGATCTTGCCCTGCTCGGCAGCAGTCGGGTCGGTGGGCGGCACCAGGGGCAGCAGCCGCACCCCCGTTGCTCCATCTGGGCTGCACGCCTGTCCGCCCCGCGTGATGCCGCCAATGCGATTGCGGACGGGGCGAGACTGCCGCACGCTAAATCCTAGCTGCGCGATCTGAACAGGCGGATCGAAGGCTGGACGGGATAGCGCAGACGAGTCCAAGACGGAAGGTGGCGCAGCATTTTGGAAAACCCGCGCCTCAGCAGTGCTGCTTTCGGAGAAGGCCCCCACGCCCAACAGCGCCATCAGCAGAATCGACGATGATAAAAAAGTCTGCATTTAATGAATCGGTTCCGATGACTAGTGCGTTTCAGGTCGCAAAGGTTTCGACAACCCCATTGATTCGGTCAATGAGCAGGAGCTGAGTGAAGGGTGAGCCGGGTCGATGGGGGCGATCGCCATCCTCCAGAACAAATGCGCGTGGGGATAATCCCCGTCAGCCTTATTCTGCCAAAAGTTCTGCCAAAAGTTCTGCTAAAAGTTTGAGAGGTCAGTCTGCTATTCTGCAACAAAAAATCCGTAAGCCTGGATAAATGCTGGGATTGTAAAGAAAACCTTGAAGAGAGCCGTATCTATGCAACGAATTCCTCTTGCGGTCAATGGAACGCTGATGCGGGGGCTGGCGCTCAATGGCAATCTGCTTGCAGTGGGGGCTACCTTCGTCCGCGAGGCCAAAACGGAGCCTGCCTATCGCCTGTGGAGCATTGGCGATCGCCATCCGGCCATGCTGCGGGTGCGCGACGGGGGGCGGGCGATCGCCGTCGAAGTTTGGGACGTTCCCCCGGACGGATTGGGCCTACTCCTGCTGCAAGAACCCCCCGGCCTCTGCATCGGCCGCCTCATACTAGACGACGGTGAAAACGTGCTGGGCGTGCTGGGAGAACCGTACCTGTGCGAAGGGGAACGGGAGATCACAGAGTATGGCGGCTGGCGGGCGTATGTGGAGCGGGTCAATTGATGGAGGGAGTGAGCGATTTTGGATTTTGGATTTTGGGTGGAAGACCGCGTGAGTCCTAAAGGTAATAGGATGATGAGCAGAGCGCTGGCCTTGCGCCTCGTGCCAGTTCTCCCAAACGCTGCTGTCAATAAATCGCTGCAAGCCTCGTAGCCACTCGGACTGGCCATCCAAAATCACCAATCCAAAATCCAAAATCAACCCCATCCCCCATCTCGGTCTTCAATATCTCACCGTTATGTCCCTCACCGTCCTCATCCTCCTTGCAGGCATTGGCACGTTTCTCATGCGAACAGCGGGCGTGTGGCTACCCGAAGCGTGGGTTCCCACCCGATGGCTGGCTTACCTGCCGCTAGCGGTGATTTTGGCAATGGCGGTGGCGAGTGTAATGGGATTGGTGAGCCAACCATCTGAAACAGTGGCAACGATTTTGACAACACTGGCGGTGGTGGGCGGAGCGCTGTGCAAATGGCCACTGGCGGTCTGTATTTTGCTGGGATGCGGGGTGTTTGGCATGGTGTCATCCCTTGCCTGGTGATCTGGCGCTGTTTGCCTTATTGTTGCTACGCAGCTTATGAACCAGGGCTGGGTCTATCGAGAGCAGGTGGCGCGGCGCGACGTGGGGCGATCGCTCCTGGATTATTACAGCCAGCGCTATCCGCACTCCAGCCGCGACGAGTGGCAAAGCCGCATTGCCCAGGGGCAGGTTTTGGTGAATGGTCAGCCAGTTTCGGCAGACTATGTGCTGTGCCTGGGGCAGCAGCTTGCATACCATCGTCCCCCATGGCAGGAACCCGACGTACCGCTGGCGTTTGACATTTTGCATGAAGATGCGGACGTGCTGGTGGTGGCGAAGCCGTCGGGGTTGCCTGTGCTGCCGGGGGGCGTTTTTTTGCAACATACACTGCTGGGGCAGTTGCAGCAGCGCTACCCGCAGAACCCGCCAACGCCCGTCCATCGTCTGGGACGGGGGACTTCTGGTTTGGTGCTGCTGGGGCGATCGCCCGCCGCAAAATCTCGCCTCAGCCAGCAGATGCGCGACCAGACGCGACAGGCAGAGATCTTGTTACAGTTCATTGCGGATTTATGTTCGCCCTCTAGTTCTCCTCCCGGTTCGCCCTCCAGTTCTCCCTCTGGTTCGCCCCGGCGTTCACACCTGAATTCTGGTTGGTATACCCCGGATATTCTCCAATCTGAGAATCTGGGCGATCGCCCCTTACGAAAAACCTATCTTGCGCTAGTCGGCCCTAGCGATCTGCCTGATCGCTTTACCATTACTCAGCCCATCGGCAAGTTGTCCCATCCGGTTCTCGGCTACGTGTATGGTGCTGCGCCTAACGGTTTGCCTGCCTACAGCGAAGGACAGGTTTTGCAGCGGCAGGGCGATCGCACCCTCGTCGAGATGACCATCCTCACCGGCCGCCCCCACCAGATTCGCATTCACCTAGCGGCGGTGGGCTATCCCTTGCTGGGTGACCCGCTCTACGCTCCTGGCGGCACGCCCCGCACCTTTGACATGGAAGCCGAAACGACCGAAGCGTCTGATGAAAAACTGCCCGTTCCTGGCGACTGTGGCTATTGCCTGCACGCTCACCATCTCACGTTTTTGCATCCCACCTACGCGCAGCCCATGAGGTTCACGCTTCCTGCACCCTTTGCACGCAGTTAAGGGATTGTTTGAATCCCTCCTCGCCCAATTCTTCACGCCCAGTCCTTCACGCCCAGTCCTTCATACCAACGGTTCAGAACATGATTTGTCAAATACTCTCTCAATCTGTCGATTGATGCTATGAATGCTGATTGGTGCTATGAGATATGGATGTTATGCCGATTTTGGATTTTGGATTTGCGATTTTGGATGGGTAATTTTGGATGGCGGGTCGGGCATCTGCGGGGCTTTCAGCCATCTCATCCGTAGCGCCATTGGGGGAACTCCTATCAGCAGTCAGTGCGGTGCATCAGACGGTGCGGCTGTCAAACTGCATGGCATGGCTGGGGCAGACGATCCCACTCTCTATGATTCTTCGTATCCGGTCGTACCTGGTTTTTGTGTTGTGAAATTTGTGTTGTGAAATTTGTGTTGTGAAATCTGTGTTCTTGAATTCTCGAAATTGACTTTTAGGCCCATCGGGCAAATGGTGCAGGCTTGCTATGAGTAGAGGCAATCGACCGGACTATGCGCTGACGCGAAGGGGAACGGGAGACGGGACACGGTGGTATGCACTAGAGCCGCAGGAGGCACTGAGCCAGATCGGAACCGACCCGCGCAAAGGGCTGAGTCAGGCTGTAGCGAGCGATCGCCTCTCTCAAGATGGCGCAAATGAACTGGCCGAGCCGCCGCCCAAAAGCGTGCTGCGGATGCTGTGGGAACAGATCACCGCAACGACTGTGGTGGTGCTGATTGTGGCGGCGATCGCCTCGGCGCTGCTGGGCGATTTTGAAGACGCGCTGGCGATTCTAGCGATCGTGGTGTTCAACGCGGTGCTGGGCTTTACGCAGGAATATCGGGCTGGCAAAGAGTTTGCAGCGCTGAGAAAAATGGCGGTTCCCAAGGCGCGGGTGCTGCGCGATGGCGAGTGGCAGCAGATCTTGGCGCGAGAAGTGGTCGTGGGCGACATCGTCCAGCTAGAGGACGGTGACCAGGTTCCAGCAGACTGTCGCCTGCTAGAAAGCACCAACCTGCGGACTCAGGAAGCCGCCTTCACGGGCGAGTCGGAGTCGGTAGAAAAGCAGGTGGCCAAGATCGACGGGCAAGATCTGTCGCTGGGCGATCGCCGCAACATGGTCTACATGGGCACGGTTGTCACCTACGGACGCGGGCGTGGGCTGGTGGTTGCGACGGGCATGGACACAGAACTGGGCAAAATTGCCGACTCGATCCAGTCTGTGGAATCGGAGCAAACGCCCCTGCAAAAGCGCCTCGATCAACTGGGCAAGCGGCTGGCGATCGCCGCTCTTGCGCTGGTGGCCCTCATGTTTGCTATTGGTCTGGCGCGGGGAGGCAATGTAGAAGATCTGTTCCTGACGGCGGTCAGTCTGGCCGTGGCGATTATTCCCGAAGGGTTGCCCGCTGTGGTGACGATCGCCCTGGCCATCGGCTCGCGGCGGATGCTGAAGCGGCAAGCCCTGATCCGCAAGCTGCCTGCGGTGGAAACCCTCGGCTCCGTCACCACAATTTGCTCCGACAAAACGGGCACGCTGACGGAAAACCGCATGACGGTGAAAATCCTGGCGCTGGCAGGCGAACAGGTGGAACTGCGCGAATCCTTTGCCGAAATTACCTCCCGGCTAGATGGCAACAAGTCCATCTTTCGCCCCGGAGACGGCGTGCCGCTGAGTGCGCCGATCGCCCTGACGCTGGGAGGCAGCGCCCTCTGCAACAACGCGCTGGTCAAAGAAGATGAGGACGGCAAAGACAAGGCGCTGGGCGACCCGACGGAAATCGCCCTGGTGGTCGCAGCCGATCGTCTGGGCCTGAGCAAAGAAGAACTAGAAGTGCTACTGCCTCGCGTTGCCGAAGCACCGTTCGACTCCGACCGCAAACGGATGACGACGATCCACCAGTGGGGCGATCGCCAGGGGTGGGAGTCTTCCGATGTGGGCAAGCTGGTGCTGAGCCTGGTCAAGCTGCCCAATGCGCCCTACATTGCCTTCACCAAAGGGGCGATCGACGGAATGCTAGAGGTGTCTACCCGCATTTGGGACAACGGGCAAAAGCCGCTTGATGCCAACATGCGCGATCGCATTTTGCAAGATAACGACCGGCTGGCCAGCATGGGCACTCGCGTCCTCGGTGTGGCCTTTCGCTTGCTAGACGAACTGCCGCCTCCGGGTCGAGAACTAGAAGTCGAGCAAGACTTGGTGATGGTGGGGCTAGTGGGAATGCTCGATCCGGCGCGGCCCGAAGCCAAAACCGCCGTGCAAACCTGCAACGCAGCAGGCATCCGCACGGTCATGATCACAGGCGACCATCCCCTAATGGCCCGCACCATCGCCCGCGATCTGGAAATTGCCACCAACGACAAATACCTGACCGGGCAGCAGCTTAACCAGCTTTCCACGGAGGAACTAGAGCAGCAGGTGGGCGAGGTGTCGGTCTATGCCCGCGTCTCGCCCCAGCAAAAGCTAAAGATTGTGGAAGCCCTGAAAAATCGCGGCGAAATTGTCTCCATGACGGGCGACGGGGTAAACGATGCGCCGGCCCTGCGCAAGGCAGACATCGGCGTGGCAATGGGCATTACGGGCACCGATGTCGCCAAAGAAGCGGCAGACATGGTGCTGCTGAATGACAACTTTTCCACCATCGTCGCAGCGGTCGAAGAGGGGCGCGTCATCTACGACAACATCCGCAAGTTCATCCGCTACAACCTGACGGGCAATGTCAGCGGCGTGGTGCTGATGCTGCTGGCTCCGCTGATTGCCATGCCCCTGCCCCTGCGACCCATTCAGATTCTCTGGATCAACCTGCTGGCAGACGGGCTGCTGGCCCTGGCGTTGAGCGTGGAACCTGCCGAGAAAAACGTGATGCAGCGTCCGCCCTATCCGCCGGGCGAAAGTGTATTTAGTCGGGGCGTGGGGCGCGATATTGTGTGGATCGGCATCCTCATGGGCATTACCTTCCTCGGCTTTGGCTATTGGGCCTGGTCTACGGGCCGCCCCAACTGGCAAACAATGGTGTTTGCGACGCTGGCGTTTTCTCGGATCTGGCTGGCCCTGGCGATGCGGTCGGAACAGCGCCTGCTAGCGCGAATTGGGCTGCTCAGCAACAAGCCAATGCTGGGCGCGGTGCTGCTCACCTTTGGGCTACAAATGCTAGTGATGACGCTGCCAGTCCTCCAGCGCTGGTTTGAAACTCAGCCGCTCACAGGCGTTGAGTTGTGGGCCTGCGTGGGGGTCAGCACGATCGGCTTTTGGGCAGTAGAGTTGCAGAAGCTGGTGAGGAAGTGGGCGGGGCAATAAAGAAGAGGGAAGAAGGAAAAAAGAAGAGGGAAGAAGGAAAAAAGAAGAGGGAAGAAGGAAAAAAGAAGAGGGAAGGTTGCAGAAGCGGGTGAGGACACGGGCTAGGCGATAAAGCCTTTATGATAGAAGAAGTTAAGAAAACTTCAATATTCTCCGTAGCCTCTTATCTGTGACTTCTCAACTCACCGCACCCCAACCCCTCGAACGGCTCAACTGGGACTGGCAGGGCCACACTATCCGCTACACTGTGCAGGGCGCGGGTCAGCCGATGGTGCTGATTCATGGCTTTGGCGCAGCAATTGGGCACTGGCGCAACAATATCCCCGTGCTGGCGGCGGCGGGCTATCGCGTGTTTGCGCTGGATCTGCTAGGCTTTGGCGGATCGAGTAAGCCGGCGATCGCCTACAGTTTGGAACTCTGGCAAGCCCTGCTCAAAGACTTCTGGGCCGCCCACATTGGCGCACCGGCTGTGTTTGTCGGCAACTCCATCGGCGCATTGCTTAGCCTGATGATGGCCGCCGACTATCCCGATCTAGTACAGCGCGTCGTTTTGCTCAATGCAGCGGGCGGGCTAAACCATCGCCCAGAGGAGCTAAACCCACCGCTGCGGCTGGTGATGGGCGTGTTTACCCAACTGGTGAGTTCGGAACTAGTGGGGCCGTTTTTGTTTGAGCAAGTCCGCAAAAAGCCGCGCATCCGCCGCACTCTGATGCAAGTCTACCGCGACCACACCGCCATCACCGATGAACTGGTGGAACTGATCTACGAACCCTCCTGCGACCCCGGCGCACAGAAGGTCTTCGCCTCAATTCTCACGGCTCCGCCCGGCCCTAGCCCTGCGGAACTGCTGCCCCGCGTGCATCAGCCCATCCTGGTGCTGTGGGGCGATGCCGACCCCTGGACTCCGATTACAGGCTCCAAAATCTACCGAGAACTGGCGGCCGCCGAACCCGATCGCGTCCAATACACGCCTATTGCAGGGGCCGGCCACTGTCCCCACGACGAGTGCCCCGACACGGTGAATCGGCTGGTGCTGGACTGGTTGAGCGCGGGGAACCGGGGATGAGTTTGCCGACGGTCATTTTGCCGGGGTACTTTGCCGATGCTGCGCCCTATCGGGAGATGGAACGGGCGCTCGAAGGGCTGGGCATTTGGGCCAAGACCGTTCCCCTGCGGCGACGAGACTGGGTGCCAACGCTGGGCGGACGCTCGATGACTCCAATTTTGGAAAAGCTGGATGCGACGGTGCGCTTGGTGCAGGCCGAAACGGGGGGCGATCGCCTCAATTTGGTTGGTCATTCCGCAGGCGGATGGATTGCCCGGATCTATCTGGGTGATGTGCCGTACCAGATTCATCCCAGCGATGCGGGCAAGACCTGCCTCTGGAAAGCGCATCCCTCGGTGGCAACACTGGTGACGCTGGGCACGCCCCACATCAGCCGGGAGCGCTGGACACGGCGCAACCTGGACTTTGTGAAAACGCACTATCCCGGCGCGTTCTATCCGCAGGTGCGCTATGTCTGCGTGGCGGGCAAGGCCGTGTATGGGCAGCGGCGACCAGGAACCTGGTTTGCCCACAGCAGCTACGAAATGACCTGCGGCGTGGGCGGCTGCTGGGGCGACGGCATTACGCCCATCGAAGCAGCCCACCTGGAAGGCGCGGAAAATATTACCCTGCCGGATGTCGTTCATTCGCCGCGACCGGGGCGGCTCTGGTACGGCTCGCCGGAAATCGTAAGCCAGTGGGCAAAATATCTGACGTAAAACCTGTGACTCGGCCTCCGCTTGGCTGGAAATCAAGTCAAAGCTTCCCAAAAACCCAGAACACTTATCGCAAGTGCGGAAGTCCTGTTCTTTTAGGGCGTGGTTGGTGAGGGGCTAGCAGGAAGGGGCGCAGGGATGGTCTGCGCGGGAGCCGCCGGACTGGGTGCGGCAGGGCTGGCGGGGGTAGCCTGCGGCGCGGGTTCGTCGGGTGTGCCCAGGATGCTAGGGTTGCCCGTGTCGAATACGCCCGCCACGCAGGCAATCATCATGGTGGCCAGCGTGCCCACAAACAGCGCCTTCCAGCCCAGTTCGGAAATGTCTTTGCGGCGAGAGGGAATCAGCGCTGTGGTGCCGCCGACAAAGATGCCGACCGAGGCCAGGTGCGCGAAGCCAGAGAGGGCATAGCTGACGATTAACAAAGCGCGATCGCTCAACACGCCATCCCGCGAAGCAGCCGCCAGCGATTGGTAGGGCGGAATCGCTGTCTCAAACAGGCGACGACCGATAATCACCGACGAAGCCCAGAGTTCGCTCCAGTCGAGCGATACGCCCGTTAGCACTGTCAGCGGCAAAAACAGCGCCCCCAGGATGTTTTGCAGCGTAATCACCTGAAAGACGTTGCCAATGGGGCCAGGAATACTGGCCAATGCCCCAAAAAATTGGTTGACTAGATACACCAAACCCAGGATCAGAATCAGCACAGCGGCGATCGCCACGGCCATTTTCACCCCGTCTAGTGCGCCCACAATGGCGGCATCCAGCGGACTGACCCGCTCAATCGGTTCCCCCGCGACGGTTTCTTGATGCACGGGTTCCGTCCGCGCCACGCCTGCTTCAAAGTCTTCCACTTCTTCGTTCAGCGCCTGATCGAGCGATCGCTCATCGGGGATGCCGCCTGCGGTCACGGGCACGGTCCTTTCCGGCAGCAAAATCTTCGACAGCACAAAACATGCCGGAATCGCCATCACCGAGGCTGACACCAGATGCCCCAGGATATTGGGAAACACAGGCTTCAGGAAGCTCACGTAAATGGCCAGCGTAGACGAGGCCGCCGTGCCAAAGCAGCAGGCCAGAATCGCCAGTAGCTCGCTGCGGGTCATGCTGGCCAGAAACGGCTTCACCACGATCGCCGCCTCAATGCCCACAAAAATATTCGCCGCGCCGCTCAGGGATTCTGCCCCGCTCAGCCGCATCGCGCGATAGAAAATCCGAGCAAAAAAGTTCGTAACAACCTGGATGATCCCCAGGTTATAGAGCAGTGCCATCAGCCCCGAAAAGAAAATGACCGCTGGCAGCGCTCGAAACGCAAAGATATACCCCAACTGAATGCCGCAAAGCCCCGGCAGCACCTCTCCCGGCTGCGCTGGCGCACAGGTGCCCGATGCAGGCAGGGGCGACAGCACCAGCGGCTCCTGACCTGGCAGCGGCACGAACCGATTGCCAAACACAAACCGTGCGCCTGCGTCGGCTGCGTCAAAAATCACGTTCAGCAAATCGGTAAACCATTGCAGAAAAAGCTGCGTAATCGGAAAGGCAAACACCAAAAAGCCCAGAATCAACTGAAGCAAGATGCCCCAGATGACCACTCGCCAGGGGAAATATTTGGGATTGCGGTTTTCGGAAAACAGCCACGCGACTGCACACAGCCCGAAAATTCCAATGAAGGAGATTAAGTTCAGAATCGACATTTGAGGTTGTCCTCTCTGAGAGATATCCGGGTCGTCATGGTCATGCGGCTACATGCAGCTATTTAGGCAGCTATTTAGACTGACGCAATGTGCAACTTTGCCGATTCCCCCCACCCTGCATCCCTCTCCCAGAGCAGGAGAGAGACTTCAAGCCTCGCTTGCTCCCCTGCTCCCGACTGGGGAGGAGAGTTTGGAGCAGGAGGGCTGATTGAAAGTTGCACATCGCGCTAGACTGCGCTAAACCACCCGCTCAATCACCCGCTCGGTCACAAACTGAAGAATCGATAGGACGACCTGCTCGCGCAGTGGGTCGCACGGTGGGTCGCGCAATTCCAAATGGGGCAACTTGCTGACGGCCTCGCTTTGGATTTTACATAAGACGGGGGGAAAGGGATAAAAATTTCTGTGTGGGTTCACTGAAAATCCAGCCGCTTGACGAGTCGGATAGGATAGGGATATTCCTTTCCCACACCTGCTCATGGACGCTTTTGCTCTCGTGCCGCCCGACTGGACAGAGGCGGCAGTTCACGCCGTTGAGTTTTGTTGTCCAAGCTGCCGCTTGTCCTGCTCCGAAGCGCAGCAAGTGTGGATTAATCGGCGATCGCCCGTCTTTACCCATGACCATCGCCGCAAGTGGCAGGAATTTTATCACTGCGCCTGCGGGACGGCCTGGTGGGCCTGGAGCAGCGATCGCCCACCCACCGACCTCACGCCGCTAGAATCGCAGGGCGATCGCCCCGACACCACGCCGACCCTGTTTCCCGACTACCTGCTGGGCGGATTTGACGACCTGCCCGACGTTTATCAAGGTGAGTAGTTGCAAGGTGAATAGTTGCAAGGTGAGTAGTTGAAGAAGCAGGGGAGTCAGATCCGTCACGCGAGAAGCCGGATCGAAATCCCTCTTCCGCTCTGAGAGCGGGATTTAGAATGAGGGTGAAAAAGCTGCATCAATGCGTTAGGCTGATTAATCCCCAAAAAATTGCAGCGGCCAGTCCGCCACAAAGCGGAATCGTGCCCACCCACGCCAGACCGATCTGACGCACCATGCTCCAGTGAATCTGGCTGTTGCGCTGGGACAGACCAATCCCCACGACTGCGCCGACCAGCGCGTGGGACGTAGACACGGGCAGTCCCACCCGCGAGGCGATCAGCACGGTCGCGGCGGTGGCCAGTTCTGCACAGAGGCCGCTGCTGGGTCGCAGCGCGACAATGCCTTCGCCGATGGTGGCGATGACGCGCCCCCCCCACACCGCCAGCCCACCCACCATGCCCAGCGCCCCCAGCCCCAAAATCCACAGCGGTAGGATTGCCTCATCCCCGGCAGGCTGCGTCAGGTGGACAATTGTCGCCAAGGGCGCGATCGCATTGCCGACATCGTTTGAGCCGTGGGCAAAGGCGACAAAGCACGCGCTGATCAACTGGAATCGCGCCATGATCTGCTCAACGGGATTGGCAGGCTTAATGGCAATCCCCTCCCCATTGTCTTCGGTAGGATTTGGCCCATCAGACAACGCCACCGGACAAGCGGCGATCGCGCTAAGGCCCAGAGTGGCGATCGCCCCGGTGGCCAGCGCCAGCGTGTGGGGCGGTAGGTTAATTTGGGCTGAAATGGCAGGTTGCAGCCCAGGCAGCACAATCAGCCCAAACCCGCTGACCAGCACCAAACTCAGCCAGGGTAGCCATTCATAGGTCTGCTGGAGCGGCTGCGGAGCCTGCAAGATGCCGCGCCGCAGAACGGTATAAACCCCAGCGGCGATCGCCCCGCTAATTAGCGGCGTGACCAGCCAAGTGAGGGAAATTTGACCCAGCAGGGACCCGTTCACGGAATGCAGACCGGATGCCGCCCAGCCAAACCCGGCGATCGCCCCCACAACGGCATGAGACGACGCGACGGGCAGCCCCAGCCGCGTGGCCAGATTAAGCCACAGCCCGCAAGTCAGCAGCACAGACACCATGCCCAGCACCAAAACCTGGGGCGTATCGGTGAACTGATCTGGACTGACCACGTCGCTGGCCAACGTGTCCACCACTCGCCGCCCAAACAGCACTGCTCCTGCAAACTCCAGCACTCCGGCGATCGCCAATGCCTGCCGCAGCGACACCGCTCCCGATCCAACCGACGTGCCCATTGAATTCGCCACATCGTTCGCGCCCAGGTTCCAGGCAACGTACAGGGCTAATCCACTGGCAATCACAATCCAAATCACGCTGCTTGCGCTCCACGCTACGGCTTAATGGCTTAATGGCTTAATGGCTTAACGGCTTAATGGCTTAACAATGACAAGACGGCTGTCTATAGGCGGTCAATCACTCCTCACAGACTTTCCAGCATCAATTCTTCTGAGTCTCGCTAAGAATGAGATGACTGGAAGCCCCGCAGATGCCCGACCCCCGTCCAAAATCGCCCATCCAAAATCAAGAATCCCAAATCCACAGGACTTACGCACTTTCGATAAGTTTTCTGGACTTTGGACGATTTCTCGCGGGCTACGCCTGCAAGAAATCGTCCAACTGCGTAAGTCCCAATCAAGAATCGGTGCAATGCCTGACCTCGAAATATTCCGACAACATTATTGAGAATTGCAAATAACCCCCCTTAAGCTCTCACAATTTCAGGATTCAGCGTTAACGTAAGGGGCAGTTTCTCCCCCGTGTCTCTGGGTTTCGGCGTGACTCGAAAAACCAAGTCAACCCGTAAGTCGTCTTCGAGCAGCGCAACCTCTCCGGCTGCGGTGCCTCGGCGATCGCTCAAGCGGGCGAGTCAGGCGTTGACTGCGCTCCCCGACACCCCCCCCGAACCGGCAAAGGAGTGGTCAATTCGAGAGGCGATCGCCCTGCTGCAAGACGTGATCCTCGCCGCCCTCGACAAAGGCTATAGCCAGGAAGATGTGGCTGCGCTGCTCAACCAGGCAGGAATTCCCGTCTCCCCGTCGTCTTTGCGCTATTACCTGACCCGGCTCAAGCAGTCGGCTGCATCTCGGACTGCGCCCGTGCGCTCCAGGCCCGCTGGACAGAAACCCAAACAGCAGGCCCGTGCGATCGCCCCCGCCGCACCTGCGATCTCACCCCCAGACCCCACACCCCCCGCAGAAGCCCCTGCAAACCGCCCCCCTGCAAATCACTCCGCCTCAAACCGTTCTGTCGAAAATGTCATCGCCTACCTGCTCGATGAACCCGAAACACCCCCGCTAAGAGCAACCGATATCGCTCCAACTCAGAAGTCGTCAACCTCCGAGCAAAAACGCAAAAAGCGAAAGAGATAACCTTGTTACCGTTTTGCTGAACGCGGGCGCGAACGGGTCACAGCGTCCCTCAAATATCCCGTTCCCTGCCAAAGGAATAGCCTTGCCTCAGCAGCGAGACTGTGAAGAAGAGGCGGAGTTGACACGGCAAAAAGCAAATCAATCAAGATTGGATCAGGAAAATTGATAGAAATTGTTCGCTTTTGGATACACTAAGTTATCCACTTTGCAACCCCCACTGCAACCTGCTCAATTGGGAATCGCCGACTCCAAGAACAGCGTACGAATAGCGTACGAATAGAACCGCTGAATAGAGCGGCGAATCGATTCTGATCACCTCTGACCCTCAGCCTGACCGCAGAAACACTCGCTCATTGACCCAACCTTTACCACTATGACTACCACCAAAAAACGCCTTCCCGGCACTGTCCTGGTTCAGCAAGAATCCATCGAACAGGCCACCAGCCTGCTGGAACAACTCCCCGAAAAGCCCAAAGAAGTTTGGTCTCTGCGGGAAGCCATCGAGCTGCTGCAAGACTCCATTTCAACCGCGCTCGACCGTGGCTATAGCCATGAGGAAATTGCTGCGCTGCTAGCCGATAAGAACATCAAAATCAGCGTCTCTTCCCTCAAACGCTATCTGGCTTCCACCAAAAAGGACAAATCGGGCACTGCAGGCAAAACTCGCCGCCGCCGCAGCACCGCCGTTCAGAAAAAAGCCGTGACCGAGGCCGCTGCCGCGCTGCCAGAGGTCGAACCTGCCGCGTCCGAAGAACCCGCTGCCACCCCCAAAAAGCGCGGCCCCCGCACCAGCAGCACGCGCAGCACCACCGCCGCCAAAACCAAGTCTCCCCGCACTTCGACCAAGACGAAGACCACTTCTACAACCTCGACTCGCGGCCGTAAAAAACAGGCCTAGAGCAGCCGGGAAACATCCGCAACGATGCAATACGCTTCTGTGGGTCAGTGTCTCTGCGGGATCAACGTTTCGCAGGTATTTTCTATTAGGTTACGGCTAGGTTACAGCAATTTTGTACATTTGCTACCGTTCACGCTACCTCTCAAGAGGAACGTTGCAAAATCTTACCTATCTCTGCAGAAGCCTTGCGCTGAGTCCCCCAGACGCTAATAATTGGGGCTATTCGTGAACTCGATCGCCTAGCTTCGGTCACTGGCGCAAAGCGTTGGTGGGGGCTAGTGATTGCGCTTTTAGGAGGCTCCATGTCCCACCGACCCATCATCCTTGGCATTGTTGGCGATAGTGCCGCTGGAAAGACAACGTTGACTCGCGGCATCGCGCAGGTGCTCGGCGAAAACGATGTGACCGTCATCTGCACCGACGACTATCACCGCTACGACCGCAAACAGCGGGCTGAACTGGGAATTTCTGCCCTGCATCCCGACTGCAATTATCTCGACATCATTCAACAGCACCTCTCGCTGCTGCGGACGGGACAGCCCATTTTAAAGCCGATTTATAACCACAGCAGCGGCACCTTCGACCCGCCAGAGTATATCAAACCCAAGCGATTTGTAATTGTGGAAGGGCTGCTGGGCTATGCCACGCGAGGAATGCGCGACAGCTACGATGTCAAAGTTTATTTGGCTCCGCCGGAAGACCTGCGCCACACCTGGAAGATAAACCGCGATACCCGCAAGCGTGGCTATACCCGTGAGCAGGTCATCAAGCAAATCCAGCAGCGCGAGTCGGACTCAGAAGCCTTTATTCGCCCGCAGCGGCAGTGGGCGGATGTTGTGGTGAGCTTCTATCCGCCCAGCGATAACTTAACGCAGGATGAACTGCTGCTGGCGGTGCGGCTGGTGCTGCGTCCCACGATTCCCCATCCAGATTTCAGCAGCATTATTGGCGACGGAGAACATGCAGGCGGTGCGGTGCGGCTGGGGCTAGATCGCGACATGGGCAAGCCTGTGGACGTAATGGAGATCGATGCCCACGCTACAGCAGAGCAGGTGCGAGATCTGGAGCGCAGCCTGTGCCAGGAGGTGCCCTACTTGGGTCAGTTTTGCAGTCTGGAGGGCAATCCTGGAATTGGCAAGCTGATTGGCACCACTGGAGAGACGCTGCAAAGCTATCCACTCGCCATTACTCAACTGCTGATTACTTATCACATGCTGAAGGCTGCGAACGTTTCTGCAAACGTTGCCTGACGGTGAGATTCTAAATGGCATTCTAAAAATCAGGAAATTTTGGTTCGTGAGATCCATTCTGATTTGACCTCCGTATTTGTGTCTAGAGCGCCAACCCCCTTCCCCGGATAGGCGTTTTTATAAGCCTTGCTCTAGGCACATTAGGAGTCAATTAAACTATGGAACCCCCCTCCGAGATCGCAGTTTGTACTTTCTTACAGCGGCTTATCCCCCGCCGATCTGGGCTAAGGCGGGCGATCGCCCTCAGCACTCTCGCAGGCTGCCTTTCGATCACCGCACTGGGTCTGACGAGTGGCTTGCAAACTGCACCGCTACAGGCCTCTGACCACGATGACGGCGATATCGACGTTCGCAGCCGCGCCCTCAGCCTGACCGATCTCTACGTCTTTCGGGAAATTGACCAAAACACGGCGGCCCGTGCGGGCGACCTGATCTTGGTGCTAAACACGAACCCGCGATCGCTCGCTCGCCAGCAATACTACTTCAGCAGCAACGCTCAGTACGACATCAAGATTGCGCGAGTTGCCAATGTCAACAATGCCCCCGTACCTCAGCCCGATCTGACGCTGCGGTTCACCTTCTCGCCTCCCAATAAAGGCAATCGCCAGGTCGTCACCCTGACCACCATCGACAGCAGCGGGCAGACCAGCAGCACCAATACCACCACCAGCGGCGGCCGCATTCTCACCACGTCCATCACCGATGCGGCCCCTCGGCTCAATACCGTGCGGGTGCGGGGCGCTAATCTCACGGTTTTTGCGGGGTTGCGCGAAGATCCCTTCTTTTTTGACGTGGAGGCCTACTTCCGCGTGCGGGCGGCGGTCGCAGGCTTTGGCCCAGCAGCGAGCTTCCGTTCGCCCGACACCGCCCTCGACTTTACCAAAGGGTACAACGTCAACACTATCGTCGTGCGGGTGCCGCAGCAGCTCCTAGCAGGCGGCAGAGCGGTCAACACCTTCGACCTCTGGGGCACGATCAACATCCGCGACCCCCGCACAGGTCAATTTACCCAGGTGGAGCAGATTGCCCGGCCCGGCATCAACGAACTGCTGACCACTGGCTCCCAAACCATCTACGAAACCTATAACCGGACGCAGCCTGCCCGGTTTAACTCATCCGACAGCACCGTAATTCGAAACAACATCACAGCCGTTCTGAAACTGGTGGGCAACAACGACACGCGGGCAAACGCGCTGGTGCGGGCGCTGCTGCCAGACGTAATGCGGATTGACACCACGGTCCCCAGCGGCTATGGCAACAAGTTCAATGCGCTGGGTTCCCCGGCAGCAGGCCGGCGGCTGCTGGATGACGTGGTAGATGCGTCGCTAAACATCGTAACCAACGGGGCCATTACCACCGACAACGTTTCCTACAACGGCACACCCGGCAATCCGGCGCAGGGGCATCAGCCGCTGGCGACCACTTTCCCCTATTTAGCGCCACCCATTTAGGGTAGGACTGACGCAGTTGCGATCAGTCCTGTAGAGGTTAGGGGTGAGGGTGAGAGTTTCTCTCTCAGCGCCAGATCAGGGAGTTAAGGTGTTTCTCCTGATAGGCTTCGATTCCTGTTCTCACTGGGCAAGATTCCCCAACCCCTGAACCAGGGCACTAATATACTTCACGCAGCAATTTCAGCCCTCACCTTAAATCCCTCTCCCAGAGCGGGCGAGGGACTTCAACCCCATATCTAGCTCCTCTTCTCCCCGCTTGGGAGAAGGGGTTGGGGGATGAGGGCAGTAAGTTTGCTGTCTCAAGTCTGTTAGTGCCTAAACCAGGGCAGCTTTTCAAGCTAAAGGAATTGTCATGAACACGCTGAATAGTTTGAGTTCCAGCAGGCGGGGATGGCTGCTGGCGGCGGTGGGATTGTCGGCCACCAGTGCCGTGCTGTGGTTCACGCAGGCAGGCGGGCCGGCACTAAATCGACTGGGCGATCGCCCTTCTCGCCATCTCGATGCCCCCTACCGCTACCCGTTTTTCGTTAGCACCTCCGGCAGCGCAACGGCACGACTAGAGCAGGAAATTGCCCATTTTCAGGAGCGCGTCCGGCAGATGCCTGCCCAGAGCGTAGCGCAAGGACTGGAGCAGTCGGCGCTGGCGCTGGGCTATTTGAAAATGGCGCGGCTGACAGGGCAAAGCCACTGGTATCTGCTGGCAGACCAGACGGCGCAGGAGGCGCTAAGGTCCATGCCAGAACACCCAGAGGCGATCGCCGTGTTGGCACGGGTGGCAGAGGCACGGCACGACTTTGATCAAGCACTGGCGCTGGCAGCACAACTGGATGGGTCGAAAGAGGCGCTGAGCGTCCAGGCAGCGGTGCATCTGGCAAGAGGCAACCTGGTAGCAGCGGCTGAGGCGGGCGATCGCCTCGTTGATCAAACCCTGAGTCCAGCCGCCTTTACCCAACAAGCGCTAGTGCGGGCAGCCCAAGGAGACGATGAGGGCGCATTGCAAAGTTTCCAATACGCCCTAGAGGTTGAGGAAGCAGGCGATCTCGGCAGTGCCGCCCGCACGCGCACGCTGCTCGGCCGGTTCTATTACGAACGGGGACAGCTTGATTTGGCGCGGGGTCTGTATCATGAGGCGCTGCGAATTTTGCCGAGTTACCTGCCCGCCCGCCTGAACCTGGCCCAGTTGGCGCTGCGGCAGGGGCGCTATGGGCTGGCGGCACAATACTATCGCCAGGTCGAGGACATGGGCAGCGCCGCGACAGTTTACGAACCGCTGGTGCAGCGGGGACAGGCCCGACTGAAGCCCCTGCAACACCAGCCCGCCCAGGCAGAAATCCACTGGGCAAACGCCGAACTGCAACTGCGGCAAACGCTGGCAGAGACATCGGCGGGTTCTAGCGCCTTTGGCTTTGGGCATCGGCGTGACTTGGCGCGATTGCTGCTGGAGCGGGGCCGCCCAGAAGACACCGCCGAGGTGCTGGCGCTGATGGAAGCGGAGGTCAAGCAGCGGCGCGACGCAGACACGCTCGATACCTACGCCTGGGCGCTGGCACAGATGGGGCGCTGGCAGGAGGCTAGGGAGGTGGTTCAAGCGGCGATCGCCCTGGGCACTCGTGATGCAGCCCTGTGCGATCGCGCCGCCCAAATCGAGGAAGCCCTGGGCAACCCAGCGCAGGCCGCCGCCTATCGCCAGCAAATGCTTGAGATCGATCCCCAATTTGATCAAAACGCACGTTATGCCGCTGGTCTAGGCATAGGCTTGGGCGGCTAGCGAAATGACGTTCACCGTTCGGATTTGCGGATCAGTTCTATTCTCTTCTACTGCATGGATTCATGCATTGATCTATGGATAAACTCATGCGTAAACCAGGTCGCTTCCTATCCTGGGCGTTGTTCTCTGGGGTCATCACAGTGATGCTGTGGCTGGGACTGGCGGCTCCTGGGCAGGCCCACTGGGCAGATTTGTCCGTTGCGGAAGTGCGCGTGGCAGAATCCACTGTGGAAATGATGCTCACCTATCCAACCGGGCTAACGGCGTTTGCCGATGGCGATCGCAACGGTCAACTCTCTCCCCAGGAAGTGCGCGACCATGCCACCACGCTACAGGCGTTTTTGGGCAGCCAGATTCGGATGCTGGATGGCGATCGCCGCCCCGGTACGCTCACCCTGGAACCGCTGGAAGCCAATGCACCTTTGCCTAACAGCGTCCGCCTCGCGCCAAACACCACCCACAGCACGCTACGCCTTACCTTTGCCTGGCCCCAGCCTGTTCAGGGGGTGCAAATTCACTACGGCCTGTTCCTGCCCGATGTGCCCACGGCAAGCTGCCTGACCACAATTCTACAAAACGGGCGGCTGCGGACGTTTCTGTTTACCCCAAGGCAACAAACCCTGGCCCTTGCGCCAGGACTGCCCGGACTCGGCACAGGGGAACTGCTGCTGGCGATCGCCGGAGCGTTTCTCTGGGGCGCGATTCACTCCATGTCGCCAGGGCACGGCAAAACGATCGTCGGCGCTTATCTGGTAGGCGAACGCGCCACGCCCAAACATGCAGTATTCCTAGCGCTGACGACCACCATCACCCATACCCTCGGCGTGTTTGCGCTGGGGCTAGCGACGCTGTTCGCGGCTCAGTACGTGCTTCCAGAGCAGCTTTATCCCTGGCTAAGCCTGGCATCGGGCGCGATGGTGGTTGGGATTGGTCTGAATCTGCTGCATCGTCGGCTACGTTCAAAACCCGATTCGCATCAGCATGACCTAGTACATCATAATCTGCATTCCAGCTTGAGTTCCAAATCACCGTCTAGCAGTCATTTCCATTCACATCCTCAGCCTCATAAATCTCATAAGTCTGCCGAGCCTAATCAAGTGTATTCAGAAGATCATTATCATTCACAGAATTTGGTTCATGTGCCTGCCCTGGTTCGTGCTCACGATTCCTACAGGCTGCAAAAAAATCCGCGTGGGCTTCCCCATAGCCGTTCTCCTGAACATTCCCACTGTGCTTCTCAGGACGATCGAGGAGATTCTCATAAGCATCCTAATAGCCATGCCTATGGAAATTCCCATGAACATTCTCATAGACATCCGTATGAGAATTTCCATAAATCTTCTCGCGAGGATAGTCTTGAGTACCCGAATGAGCCTGTTTGCCAGCCTTCTCATGAGCATTCGCAGGAGTCCTCTCACAAGCATTCCCGTGAGCATTCTCATGAATACTCCCACGGACATTCCCAGAGGCATTCCCATAAATACTCCCAGGAGCATTCTCATGAACACTCCCGCGGACATTCTCATGAACACTCCCGCGGACATTCTCATGAACACTCTCAGGGGCATTCTCATCTGCCGCCCGGAGCGGATGGTGAACCTGTGACTTGGCGCAGTCTGGTAGCGCTTGGCGTTTCGGGAGGGCTGGTGCCCTGTCCGGCGGCGCTGGTGCTGCTGCTGAGCGCGATCGCCCTGGGTAAAACTGGGTTTGGGCTAGTGCTGGTGCTGGCTTTTAGCCTGGGGCTGGCAGGCGTGCTGACGGGGTTGGGGCTGCTGCTGGTGCGGGCCAAGCACTGGTTTTGGCGAGTGCCTACGCCCCAGCGGTGGACGCATATCTTACCCTTGGTTAGCGCGGCGGGCATTACGCTGCTGGGCGTGGGGATTTCGCTTAAGGCGCTTACGCAACTATTGCTGTGAGGTGCTGTGAGGGTGATTTTGGATTTTGGATTGGCGATTTTGGATTTTGGACTGGCGATTTCCGTAGATTAAGTAGGTAGACATTAATAAACATAAACCCCAAAGATCCTGCGCCGCCGGCTGCGCGGGCGGCGCAGGGTTCAGGATCTGTTTTTTAATCTGATCCATCTACTTATTTTGACGATTGTTTGACCGGATTTTTGAGAACGTGACTGCAATTTCATCGTGAGTAAATTCTGAGCAAACTCCTATGCTGAAATACATCCTGTTGGTGCTGTCTGGTGCTGGGGCGATCGCCCTTCTTCCGCAAGCCACCCTCAGCAATCCGCTTGATAACCGCGACCTGTCTTGCTATATGGAAACCAGCAGCGGGCAAGTGCTGGATCTGAATCGACTGTGTGGCAACTCGACTCGTCCTCCGGCTGCTGCGCCCTATCCAGTCAGTCCGATGTCTCGTCCGCCCTCTCTTAACAATCCTGGCAGTAATGGCGGTAGCACGACTCCGACGGGCCGCGACCCGGACTTGTTGCTCAACGAAGAGCCACTTTCCGCCACGCCGATCGAGGATGAGCCTTACTTTACGCCCGTTGTTCCCATCTATGACACGGCGGGTGCCAATAGCCGCATCAGCGTGAACAACGGTCGGTGCGTGGTGCTGGATGCACAGGGTCGCCGCTGCCCATAGCACGCTCCCGCTTGCATCCAGTTGTCTTGGCGAAACAATTCTGGCTGCTGCTGGGGTTGAAAGATGATTACCAAGCGATCGCCCGTGTGGGTTGCCCTGCTAGTGTGGACGCTGGACTCCCAGTTCTCGCCATGCCAGCGCCGCGCCGATGGCCTCTGCCAGCGTGCTGATCAGCCGATAGAGGGCGACAACGCTGAGCAGAATGGCGGGCGCAAGCTGGTTGCCCAGGAGGGCAATCGCCGTTGCCTCGAACACGCCAATGCCGCCCGGTGCGCCAGGAATCACCAGTCCCAGCAGCCACGCAAAGCTGAACCCGCTGATCAGCGGCAGCCATTGGGCCGGCGCAACGGGCTGCAAGGCCAGGGCGATCGCCACGAACCCCAGCCCCCGCAGCGCCACAAACAGGAGTTCTCCCAGCAGCGGCCGCAAGGGATAGCGCTTGAGCTGCCAGGGTTTAGCCTCAGATGGCACAGAAGACGGCGCAGAAGACGGCGCGGAATCTGCCAAATCTGCGGCGGCATCAGCCGTCTTTTTGCCCCTGCCCTTGAGCCGCCGCAGCACGGACAGCACTGGATTTAGCACGCGGGGATGCACGCCTGCCAGCACGATGACCAGACTCAGCGCCTGCACGCTCCAGTTTGCCTGCCGAATTCCCACTAGCCCCAGCATCAGGGCCGCCGCCGCCATCAGCAGCGGTTCCAGCAGCACGCTGAGGGTCGCCGCACCCAGGGAAATGCCGCGCTTCTGCGACGCGACCACCCGCCCATAGAGATGCCAGACGTTTCCCGGCAGATACTTGGCAATGTTGGTTTTCAGGTAGGTGCGCGTGGCCCAGAGCGCCGGAACGGGCTGAGCCAAATCGCCCAAAATCCAGCCCCAGACCCAACCCGTCCAGAGATGGGCGATGAGGGTGATCAGCAGGGCGATCGCCAGCAGCCTCCAGCCCGCCCCCTCGATCCGAATCTGCGCGACCTCTGCCCAGTGTCGCCGCACCGCCTGCGCCAAAAAGAACAGCGCCCCGCCGAAAATGGCCCAGCGGAGGAAATCTTTGGGGCGGAGGTTTATAGATGGCATTGGGGAAGAACGAAGAGGGAAGAGGGAAGAACGAAGAGGGAAGAGGGAAGAACGAAGAGGGAAGAATGGGTTTTCGTTTTTTGGTTTTCGTTCTTCGTTCTTCGTTTTTTGGCTTTCGTTCCATCATCTCATCATCCCTTCCCCCCCTTAACTCCGCATCTCCTCAAACCCTTTGAACGCCCGCAGCCGTTCGTGGACGGTGTGATACAGCGTTGGGTCGTCGCCTTTGAAGCCGACGAGGCTGTAGAGCATTACCTTTTCGTCTTTGCGCCCTTTGAGTTCCTGTGCGCCAATGGGAACGACTTCCACCTGATCTTGCACCAGGGCGTAGAGGGAGTCGGTGATCAGGATGTCAGTCCAGAAGTTGCGGGTGAGGGCTTCGACGCGGCTGGCAATGTTCACGGCATCGCCAATCAGGGCAAATTCGCGGCGGCGGATGGAGCCGATGTCTCCAGCGATCGCCTCGCCAAAGTTGATCCCCACGCCGTTGAACAGGATCGGTTTGCCTGCCCGCTGCCACTCGGCTTGCAGAACGGAGAGCGATCGCCGCATCGCCAGCGCCGCCCGAATCGCGTTCAGCGCATCGGTTTCTGCACCGTGGGAAATGGGCGAGCCAAACTCCGCCATAATCGCGTCGCCGATGAACTTGTCAATCGTGCCACCTGCTGCCAGGATTGCCTCCACCATTGCATTCAGGTATTCGTTAAGCTGCTCAAGCAATGCTTCTGGCTCTAGCTCCAGCGAGAGCGTGGTGAAGCTGCGAATGTCGCAAAACATCACCGCCGCCTGCACCCGCCGCCCTTTCAGGAGGGACTGAAAATCGCTGGAATGGTGTGTCAAAATTTCCTGCACGATGGGCGCGGCGACGTAGCGCTCTAGGGTGGTTCGCAGGCGACGACGCTCAAGCTGGGTATGGATCGTGCCCGTGGTGAGGCAGGTTGCGCCGCTGAGGAAGAGGCCCAAGCAGGGCACGGCTACGGGCCAGATCTGCTGTCCTGCGGTGAAGCTGAGGTAGCCGATCGTGCCCCAGAGGGCGATCGCCCCCACCGCCAGACTCATCTGCATCACGGGCTGCCGAATCAGCGCCATGAGCGCCAGCCCGCCGCCCCCCACCAGCGCCAGCACAAACCAGCCCCGCTCCTGCGCCGTCGGCAAGGCACTCTGAATCACGCGGTCTTGCATCAGCGTGGCGATGGCATTGGCGTGAATTTCCACCCCCGGCATCGTTTCCGAAAAGGGCGTGGGAATAAAGTCATTGCCGACATCGTTGGACAGCGGCCCAATTAGCACAATTGCATCCTGAAACGTCCCCTGGCGCTGGTGAACGGCCCAGTTTGTGGGGTCGAGGACATGCCAGAAGGGAACCCGCCGAAACGTCGTCGGCGGCCCGTAGTAGAAAATGTCGCCCGTGGTCACCGCCGGAATTTCAAGCTGGGCCGCCCGCAGCGTCGCCACCGCAAAGGAATCCAGCCCCTCGCCTATGCCCTGGGGTTGCAGCACTTCGGCAATCAGATTGTCTGACAACTGGTACACCCGCTTGTCGGCATCGCGCAAAAAGTTAATCAGCCCAATTTGCGTCATCGCCGCACCAAAGTCGGGATTGGGCATCACGATCTGGCTCTGTTCGCCGCCGTCGGGCGTGCCAAACACCTCATAGTTTGCCGCCAGCACCGCCCGCCCCGGATGCCGCCGGAGCACCGCCGCAAGCTGGCGATCGTCCGCTGGACCATACAGGCTGGGATCGGTCAGCACCAGATCGACAGACACCGCCCGCGCTCCGTTGTCTAGCAGCCGATCGATCACTTGGGCATAGGCTGCCCGCTGCCAGGGCCAAATCTCAATCGGAGCCAGTTCGGGATAGCGGTCGGGGTCTGCCTGCACGTCTGCTCCCCGCGCCAGCGATTCCTGGTCGATCGCCAGAATTACGATATTGGCAGGTGGCTCTACCTGGCCCCGCAGCCGAAAGAACAACACCTGCGCCTGTCGCTCCATCCACTGCACCGTGCCCAGGTCAACGCCCGTGGCGATCGCCCCCGTCACCGCCCACAGGCCAATTAGCCCATAGCCCAACACCTGCCAGGGCGATTGCGCTAGGGGTGCTTGGTCTGCCGGGGTCGTTTCGGAACGCAGCGCGGGCAAGGGTCGAACGCGGCGCAGTGGTTTGAAAAACATGGTGAATCACCCTTAACCGTAGAATGAGAGCGGCCTCGTGCCGTGCGATCGCCATTTGCCAAACGAAGGACACCCAGCAGAATCATCCGCATGATCAAAGCCATCATTTTTGACCTGGATAACTGCCTCAGTGCGGCTGATGAACCCGGAGCCGAACTCCTAGAGCCTGTATTTGACGCAATTCGGCAAGCCAATCAGGGAACCTTGCCCGACGACGTTCTGGAAGCCGCGCTGGGCGACTGCTGGTATCATGCGCTCGACTTTGTGGCCAAAAAACACGACTTCTCAGACGAGATGCTGGCGGCGGGGCAGGCCGTGATTTCGCAAACTCGCGTTAGCACGCCGATGCGGGGCTACGGCGATCTGCACGTCCTAGCAGAACTGCGGGGTGACCCACTGCCGATGCTGTTTCTGGTTACGTCGGGCTTTCGCCCGCTTCAGGACAGCAAGATTAAGGCGCTGAGCATGGAGCAGCCTTTCGAGCAGTGGTTTACCGGGATCTACATCGATGCAGTTGATGACCCCAACCGCACTAGCAAGCAGGACATTTTTCAAGCCATCCTAAACGCCCATCAGTTCTGCCCTGCTGAGGCGCTGGTGGTAGGGGACAATCCTGACTCGGAACTGGCCGCGGGCGATCGCCTTGGCATCCCCACAGTGCAAATCCTCCGTCCTGGCGTGGCCCCCACCAATCTTGCGACCCATCACATCCGCACCCTGCACGAACTCAAAGCGCTCGTTGCAGCCCAGACCTAGAAAACCAGACCTAGAAAAACGGTATCCGCAGCCCCGGCACAGGCAGCCCCGGCACTCCTGGCAGCGACAGCCCTGGATAGATCCGCTGAAGCGTACTCTGAATCGCAGCGTACCCCGGCAGCGATTGCAAATAGCCGTTGAACAGGCTGCCCGACAGAATGGCGTTAATTTCTTCTAGCGTGATGTCTTCGACCGGGCCCAGGGGCGAGCCGCGCCGCGTGGCGACCTTTTGCCCCGCCGACAGCACAACCGTATTCTCTGGATCGGCTGACTCTGTAACCGGACTGGGCAACGGACTGGGCAAGGGACTGGGCGAGGGGCTAGGGCTGGGCCGGGTGGACGGAATCCCCAGGCTGGGTCTGCGAGGCAGCGAAAGCTGTTTAGTGCCTCGCCGAAAGCGCGATCGCCCTTCTAGTCGCTCCATCAGGGAACTGGGTTCTATAAAGCCAGCCTCGTTCTTCGTCACCACGACCTCACCTTCCAGCACCTTGATTTCCTCTCGCCCGTCGTCGTCCACCTCCAGAATGTAGGTCGTGCCGCGCACCCCCGCCGTTACAGACGACGTACAGCCGTTTACCGCGCCATTCACCAGCAGCACACCACGCTGAAGCTGAGCGCATTGCCCCACCGTCAGCACCGAGTTATTGGACAGCCGCGCCACAGCCCCAGTATTAAAATTGACCTGGGCACGGGCCCGACCCGTCCGCACCTGCTGCCCTCGGTTGGCCACATCGTTGACCCGCGCCTGCCGATTTTGAATAAACACCTGATTGCCGTCCAGCACTTCTGTAATGGTGCCGCGCGTGACGCTGGTCTGCGCCTCCGATACCTGCGCCACTGCCCCCATCACCAGCACCACCCAAAACCCGATCAGCAGGCTCGACACGAAGCGCCGCCGCAGCCCGAAAATTTGCCCGAAAACTCGTCCCAAAATTTGCCCGAAAACCTGACCCGAAACCCGTTCCAGAAACCCGATCGAGGATTTTCGATAAGGCATGATTGCACCTGCACATCTACAGAACTCCACTGATCCATTCAGGCATTTGCCGGGGGATTCCGTGAAAAACTTCCGTAAATTTTGGGAGATGCTTCAGTAAACTTTTGGATGTTTTTTACACTGCGATCGCCATTTTGCGATCGGTGGCTCAGGTTTCAATGGCAAAGTCGGTTGGGTCGATGTCCCAGTTGACCCAGCGGGCGGCTTCGCGGGCGGTTCGCAGGGTCGGCGGCACTCGAAGGACGTGAATTTGCCGGGTGCTGGGACAGGTCATCTGGAGCAGCAAAAACGGCTCCACGTCTGGATGGGTCGGGATGCGGCAAAGCACGTACTCGCGCCAGCAATCGACGCTGCGAGACTGGAGTGTGCGGGCGATGCGCTCATAGCCAATGCCTTGAATCAAAATCTGGCGCAGGGTTGCGTTGGTTTCTTGGAGGAGCCAGCGGGGCTGCCAGTGGGCAATGGGAGTCTGTCCATACTTGGGCGGCAGGAAAACCCCGTGATGTGCATAGAGGCGTGCGCCATCGGCAAAGGCGAGGGCAGGCTGTCCGTCTGCGTGGAAGCGGCCCTGGCGATCGCACTTGAGGCAGATGGGGCGATCGCCCACCCAGCAGGTTCGTCCCCCTGCGATCACATAGCCCGTGGATTGCATCAGGTGGCGCAGCGCCTTCCAGCGAACCGGGTCAGGCTGATAGCCCAGTTCCGCCTCGCAAAAATCCAGCATCGTGAAATAGGGAGCCAGCAGGCTAATTTCCAGCGAGAATCGTGCTAGCAACTGAGCGTTACGCCATGAGCCGTTGGATAGCACAAATTGCCATTGAGCCTCCGTCCACAGGCGTTGATCAGCTCGTCGAGCCTGCGCCTGCCAGTCCTCAAAATCACGACGATTCAAAAAGTCTCTGGCGAAGTGCGAGCTATAAAGTTCATCCTGGGGGCGATCGCTATTAATGCAGATCTGCCAGACGGCTCGCAACATCGACTCCGGAAACTGCCAGTGGAGCCTCTGAAATTCCCACAGTATCCAGACTTGCCAGAAGTTAATCCCGTGCAGGGGCGATCGCCAGTCCGTGCCAACCCAATCAGCCACTTGCCGCCATTTGGGGTCGGCTTGCGCCCTGGGGCTGCGGAACCCCGACTGATAGACGGAGCGCTCGGTACATTTCAGAAAATGGCGATCGCAGACTGTGGTCACCAGAGCGCTCACAGACGAACACAAAACGCCCAACAAAAACATTGCGGCAATTCCAGCAGGCAGCGTTCCCCATAGGGTAATGCGGGTCAGCAGCCTGAGAGAATCATCCACCGCTTTTCCTTCAAGTTCAGACACCGCAGCAGTCAGCAGACACCTGATAAACACCACCGCCCCGCCGCCCCAGATTGTGCCGACGACGATTGCCACCCCTATTGTTGATACCCACTCTTCCCAGTTAGAGCGCATTTTTTGCAATCGCTGGCCCAGTGGGCGATAGGTCAGCGCATCGGTCATCGCGCTGATCACCCCTGGGCACACCACAACATTAGGGGCTGGCTGCCCAAACGCCGCATAAAACTCCAGCACGCGCTCTGTCACCTGCTTGGCATCGACGGGTTGCGTTGTATGGGCCAGGTCAACCCACTTTTGGCGGCAAGCTTGCAAGCGCGATCGCTGTTCAGGCGTAAGCGGAGTCCGCAGATCGGTCATGGCTGGAATCCTCTCGCTCGGCTAATCTTCCACAGAACGAAAAACGACCTGCTGCTGTTCCGTTCCCACATACTCGCGCTGAATCCGAACCTGCCAAAGGCCCCTTGGAATATCAATCGGCTTGTGTTCTTCGTGGACTAATCGGGCAGACTCCGACCGGACACTGAGATACAACGTGCCATTGCGTTCGTATAGCTCCGCCTCGCCGTCCGCAATGCGGTGTCGATGTCCAGTCACCTCTCCTTCTGCCAGCGTCAAATGGTTCAGTCTTTGCGCTCGGTCTAACAGGGCGGGTTGCCGCTGTGCCAACTCGCTGGACTCCACAGGGGTCAAAATCACATCACCCTGGCGAATCGGATTCATACCACTTCCTCCAAATCAAAATTCTCGAAACCTGCGGCGCAAGTTTCAAGCACCTATTGAGTGCAGGCAGAAGGGTTATGCCTCTGGCTGAATGCGATGGGTCTCATCCAGCTAAAGCGGAGGCTGTTGGCTTAGCTTGAGATAGGCCTGTTGTGCCGCCGCCTGCTCCGCTGCTTTTTTAGACTGGCCCTTCCCGATTCCCACACACTGATCCTGAATCCAAACCTCTGCGACAAAGCGCTCCGGATCGCCGTAGTCTTGCCCTACTTCGGTCACGCGATATTCTGGCAGGGCGCGATAGCGACTTTGGGTAATTTCTTGCAGTGCGCCTTTGTGATTTTGGCGGGTGGGGTCTTGGGCAATGTCAGCGGCGATCGCCCGGAAGTGGCCATCTAGCCACGGGCGAATTAGGCTGAGATCCTGGGTGCTGAGGTAAAACGCCGCCACCATTGCCTCTAGCGCGTCTGCCAGACGGGTTTCTCTGCCCACCGGATTTGCATAGGCAGCGGCTCCCATCAGCAAGTAGCGCTCCAGGTTGTACTGATCAGCGATGGTAGCCAACGTGCGATCGCTCACCATGATGCCCCGAAACGCCGACAGTTCTCCCTCCGGCAGCTTAGGATATAGCTCATATAGCAGTTCCGCCGCCGCCAGCTTCACCACCGCATCGCCCACAAACTCCAGGCGCTCATAGTTCTTGCTAGCCGAAGCCGTCGCATGGGTCAGCGCCTGATCCAGCAGCCCCAAGTCCACCGGAGCCATTGCAGACAGACCCAGCTTTTGCATCAACCCACGCAGTTTCGTTTCACGAGAAGGATGGAGAACCATTTGTCACGCTTCCCTCTTCGTTCTTCCCTCTCCCCTCTTCGTTCTTCCCATCCAGCCTCGTCCCCCGCACGCAGGCCCCCGACAGATTTGCCCCGTCCAGGTTCGCGCCTTCTAGTTCAGCGCAGAGCAGGTTTGCGCCGACCGCGTTGGCTCCAGCCAGGTTCGCGTCCTGGAGGTCGGCAGATTCCAGGTTCGCTTCGGTTAACACTGCGCCTTGCAGGTTTGCCTGCCGCAGGTTGGCGTGTTGCAAATTGGCGTTGCTGAGGTTTGCGCCGCGCAGGTCTGCCCCGCGCAGATCGACCCCGCTCAGGTTCACGCCCATCAGGTTGGCACCGCTGAGGAATGCGCCCGTGAACACGGCACGGGTGAGATTTGCCTGCATCAGGTTTGCGCCGCGCAGGTTGCTGCCGCGCAGGTCGGCCTCGCTGAGGTTGGTCTGCATCAGGTTTGCGCCGAGAAAATTGGCCCGCAGGTCGGCGCGGCTGAGGTCGCAGCCCATCAGGTTTGCCCCGTCGAGCCGCGCCCCGCTCAGTTTGGCGACAGTGAGGCTGGCTCCGGTGAGGTTGGCTCCGGCCAAGTTTGCCCGCGACAGGTCTGCGCCTGCCAGGTCTTCGTCTTGCAGGTCGGCTCCTGCAAGCTGCTTTAGGGTTCCGGCGTGGATTTCTTTAATGTTCATGGGCGGTTCAGAGCGTTCAAACCGGGACGTGATGCAAAGGGGGACAGGATGCAAACCGGGGCACTATGTAAATTAGACACTATGCAAATTGGGCACTGTGCAAACCAGAACCCTGTGCAAACCAGGATGCTAAGGCGCTTCGACAGGACTGGAAAGTTGCGACAGCCCCAGCACATCCTCCTCCGAGTGGGAGTCGAGTAGCCACAGTCCAGAGGCGATTTTGGGCAATGCCGCAGGCAGGCTGAGTCCTTGCTGGATTCCGGCAATCAGCAGCGACAGTGTTTCCACCAGCTTGGGATCCCATTGCTGGCCCTGTTCGGCTTTGCACTGGTCGAGGGCGATGGTCAGGTTTTGCAGGGGGTCGGCGCTGGGCTGGGCATTGAGATGGGTGACGTGGGCTTGAAAGGCGATCGCCAGCCCCAGGATTCTCGACTCTAGGGGAATTTCATCGCCGCGTAGCCCGGCCGGATAGCCACGCCCATCCCAGCGTTCGGTGTGGTGAGCGAGAATGGTGGCGATCGCCTTCAGACGGTTCATCCGCCGCAGCAATTGGGTTCCCGGAATCAGCGGACAGGCCAGGGGCACCGTCGCGTCTTCGTCATACCGAGACGACGCGCCCGGACTTAGCACGGGCCCCCCCGACTCGATCCGCGCAATGCGGTGCAGCAGGCTGGCCAACTGGAGCCGATGAAGTTGCCAAGCAGGGAGGTCGAGCAAATTCCCCATCGCCTCGGTGAGCGTCGCCACTTCGGCGGCGGCCATCGGGTTGCTGAGGTCTGTCAGGTCGATCAGTTGGGCAATTCGCAAATAGGCTTGCAGCTCGTTGGAAATCAGGTTGTCGTTGACCGAGAAGCGATCGCGAAACTCTGCCTGGGGGTCTGCCGCCTGATGGGTTTGCAGATAGTCCACCACCCGCGTCACGATGTCGCCCAGGTTGTCGGCTGTGGGGGAGCTGCAGAGCGCGTCGACCTGCTGGACTTGGGCGGCGATCGCGCTGAGTTGCTGGGTCAACTGCTGCTGAAGCTGGGGGTTATAGCGGCCAATGTGGGCGATCGCCAGTTCCGCCGTTTCCAGCACCAGCGACGGCTCAAAGGTCCATAGTCCGTAGAACTTGCGCTCTAGGTCATGGGTCGGCACGCCTGCTTTGAGATAGTCTGCTTCCGCCAACTCCTGGCACAGCACCATTGCCGTATAGTCTGGCGAAACGATAATCAAATGCCACTCCTGCGCCACCGGGTCGGCATCCTCCAGGCTGACCAGCGCCACGTTGTCCCGCTGGCTGGTGGGGTGTTCGGCAAAGCCCGCATCGTCTGCTGCCAGAATCACGATCTGCGGAGACTTTTCGGCGATCTGCCCATAGCGGTCGGCTTCCTGCAAATACCACTTGCCCCGCTGAAATGCCGTAATCATCAGCGGCGAGTAGTCATGCTCCAAAATCGAGTCTTCTAGCGCGTGGCATAGGGCGACGAGCGTGTTTTTGTAATAAACTCCAAAGTTGAGCGGGCGCTTGCCCTGAGACTGGCTGCCTTGGTGAGCATCCCTCAACTGTTGCAAGATTGATCCGGTTAGCATCCTGGCGATTGGCGGTGGTGCAAGACTTCTTGCTTCGATTCTCGCAGACTTTTCCGGTTCATAGGAAATCTCTATGGGTCGCGTTTGGGACTCTCTGGGTGGAGGCGCTGCCACCAGGGGAGATTGAGAGCCGGAAACTGCTGGGTTGCCTGACGGAGCCAGTCTGCCACGATGGCATCGGGGGGCAAACTGCCGTCGATTCGGATGACGGCCTCTTCGGCAGACACAGGTTCAAAGGCGGCAAGCTGGCTATTTAGCATTTCCAGCTTCATGTAGTGGTTCAGGCGATTGGATAGCCGCCGCTCTAGCTCTGCTGGGGGCACATCCAGCCAAACCAACTGCACCCCACCGGGCGCGGCGAGTTGGGTACGGTAGGCCCGCTTGAGGGCAGAGCAGGTGATTACGGTTTCGCGGCGGAGGGCGATCGCCCGCTGAATGTCGTCCTGCATATCCAGCAACCACTGGCGGCGATCGCCCTCGTCGAGCGGAATCTGGGCTTGCATTTTGGCGATATTGGCTGGGGAATGGCGGCGATCGCCCTCCAGAAAATCGCACTCTAGCCACTGCGCCAGCCGCCGCCCCACGACGGTCTTGCCGGAACCTGCGACACCCATGACGATCCAGACGATGGGGAATTGGGGCATGGATTGAAGCCTCATAGAGCCTAATCCAGCTCTTGCTGAAGCACAGCGGCGATCGCCTCTTTGGCTTTGAGCTGAAACTCCTGCACGTTCACCCGATCCAGCAGGCGCACGGCAAATAGCATTCCCAAAATGGGCAGGGCAAACACAAAGCTGTAGGCGAGGACGGGCGACCCAAACAGCACCCGCCCCGCATCCAGCGCCGCACCGCCCAGCACCGCCGCCACCGCCCGCGACATGGCCTGCGCCAGCCCCCACGCGCCGACGAACGTACCCGCCGTTTCTGCCGCAGTCAAATCTAGCATCAGGCTAATTGCGCCGTTGGTCGTCACGCCGGAGGCTAGTCCAAAAATCAGCATCGCCAGGTTCAGCATCCGAGGATTGGCCGAAAAGCCCGCCAGGATGATCAGCACAAAGCTGGCGGCGACAGCATAGCAGCCCAGTTTTGCGGTGCGGTGTTTGCCAATGCGCGGCACGATCAGAAAGCCCGTCGTGGCAATGCCGATCAGCGTGCCCAGTCCCCAAAAGGCGTTGAGCCGGGTGGATTCGGCAATAGACATACCAAACACCTCGCCGCCGTAAGGTTCCAGCACCGACTCCTGCAAAAACAGGCTGAGGGTCATCATCATCAAAAAGCTGAAGAATAGCCCCGTCTGGCGGCTAGCGGTTAGCACCTTGAGCGATCGCCCCAGGGTAATGCTGTCTTCCCGGTCGGCAATCATCGAGCGCGATCGATAGCGCGAAAAGGTCTTTTCAACGCCCCAGGTGGCAATTAGCGTCAGCCCAAACACGATTGCTGGAATGATTAGAAAGATCCGGTTAATCGAAGCCCGCACCAGTTCTAGGGGAGCGTCCGAGTCGATCTGTCGCAGCAGCCCGCTAGAGGCGATCGCCCCCACAATAATCCCCACCATCAGCATCGACCAGACAATGCCCACCAGCTTCGGACGGTTGTCTTCATCCGACACATCCACCAGCAGCGCCGTAAAAGGCGTAGAACTGGCGCTAATGGCCAGCCCATACAGCGCAAACACCAGCGCCAGCAGCGCAATCCACGCATAGGTCGCAAAGCCCCAGCCCGCTGCTTGGATGCTGTTGTTTAGCCGCCACACCACCTGAACCGCCAGAAACGAAGCCGTAGTAAACAGCGCCGCCCCCAGCCAGACGTAGCCGGTGCGGTGGCTCTGGCCCAGCGGTTTGGAATCGGACAGTTGCCCAAACCACACCCGCGATGGCGCAACAAACTGGTTCATGGCGATGGTCGCCGCTACGATGGTTGCGGGCAGGGCCAGTTCTTTGATCATGACGCGGTTCAGCACGCCCAGCGTCAGCAGCGACATAATGCCCAGGCCCATCTGAAACAGACCCAGCCGAAACATGGTGGGTAGCCCCAGCTTGACCGTCGGTTGAGCCACTGCCGAGCTTATAAACTCTCCTTTAGCCATGAATGTGTCCTAGCAAGTTCATCAAGTAAAAGAGTCAGGGATGGCGGGGACCGTGATCGATGGTGCGGCGGGTGACGGGGGACGAGAGGACGATGAGCGTTGTCACCTGGCTATTGGTAAATCGGTCGATCAGGGATTCTAGATGGGCCACGGAGGCCACGGCAACCTTAGCAATGTAATCGTCGCTGCCCGTGACGCGGTGGCACTCCAGCACTTCGGGCATGGACTGGAGGCGATCGCTCAGGCGGGCAAACTCGCCCGGAAACGACTCGATTCGCATAAACGCGATGATGCTATAGCCCAGTTTAGACAAATCCAGTTCGACGCGATAGCCCGTAATGATGCCCAACTCCTCCATGCGGCGGATGCGATCGACCACCGCCGGAGCCGACAGCCCAACGCGCCGCCCCAGTTCGCTGTAGGACAGCCGCGCATCGTCTTGGAGCGATCGCAGCAGCGCCCAGCCTGTGTCATCTAGGAGCCTTTCTATTTCCAAGCTCATAGGGCAAAAACTGCTTCGTTTTTAAGTTTATTAAGCGGTTCCACCTTTGATTCAGGCTGTGCATTCCCAAATCCACCTTCTATTCTAGATATAGAAGGCATTCCACGGATGGATATTCCTAATTTGAGTAGGACTTACGCAGTTGGACAGTTTCTCGCGGGCTGCGCCCGCAAGAAATTGTCCAAAAACCGAGCTTATCGAAAGTGCATAAGTTCTGTTGAGTTCAGTTTGGAGGTTGAATTTATGAAATCGATCAATCTCTTTACGCCGATTGCTCATGGCTTTGAGGTTCTGTTCCGTGGGAAAACTCAGTCCGTGTCATCGCAACGCACGACGCAGCCATCCGATGACCTCGCTACTCAACTCACGTTGAGTCTGAAGCAGCTTGAACAGTTCAAAGCAGCCGCGACGACTCAGTTTACTCCCACGGCGGATTCCGCTCAGCGCCAGCGCAATGCATGGCAGGGATTTGTTCGTTGGTTGACCCAAGCGCCAGAACTGCGCGTCTGGCAGACCCGACATGCCAGCGGGCAGGTGGACTGGCACGCCTATGACCCAGAGCGCGATCGCCACTTTTCGACCGATTCTGAAGACGAAATGCGGCGCTGGATCGAGGCACGCTACGCAGGATAAAGAGAGCAGGGGCTGACCCCTAATCTCCAAAATGCTGAAACCCCTGGTCGAGACGGAGAGACTCATCGGGGGTTTCGCCCGTTTCGTCTCGCAAGATCACATCGTGGCCGGCAACAATGTCGCCGACAATGGCGGAACCCGGCAACTGAGCCTGGAGCGCTTGGGCGATCGCCCCCGGCAGGCACATCACCAGTTCAAAGTCTTCGCCGCCATACAGCGCCCAGGCGATCGCCTGCGGTTCTCCCACCCAGTCCACCAGCCCCACGGGGAGCGGAATCTGGCGGCGATGCAGCACCGCGCCCACGCCGCTGGCCCGGCAGATTTGCAGCACCGCGTCGGCGAGTCCATCGCTGCTGTCCATTGCAGTGAGCGGGGCAGTTGGGGGGTTGAAGCGCCCTTTCCCGTCAGTCTCCCCCTCTCCTGCGGCCCCGCAGGCCCGCAACAGCGGCATCACATCCAGCCGGGGCAAAGGACGCTGATGGGCGCGGATCAGGGCAGCGCGATCGCCCTCGGTGAGGCCCTCGCCTTGCTCAGGATGAATCAACAACTCCAGACCAGCGCGAGAGGCTCCGTGGGGGCCCGTGACCCAAATTACGTCGCCCGGTCGGGCCGTAGCGCGACGCAGGACATGGCCTGGGTCTACTTCGCCAAAGGCGGCGATCGCCACGGTAAACACGGGCGATCGGCAGAGATCCCCGCCGACAATCGGCGTGTTGAATTGGCTCAGACAGTCGGTCATGCCTTGATAAAGCTGCTCGATCCAGTCCACAGGCAGATCACCGGGCAGCCCCAGCCCCACGGTAATGCCCAACGGCGCAGCGCCCATCGCCGCCAGATCCGACAGGTTCGCCGCTACGGCCCGCCAGCCCGCATCCGCAGGCGACGTGGTGATCACGCCCGGCGAGGCCAGCCCGACGCTGAAGTGAACGCCATCCACTAGCAAATCTTCGGTGACGACGAGCGATCGCCCCGGCGAAACCGTCAGCAGGGCCGCGTCGTCGCCAACCATCCCCGCCGGGCAAAAGGTCTGAATGCGACGGAGCAGGCCCTGTTCGCCGAGGTGTTTGACTTGCAAGGATTCAGATACCATCAGAAAAGCGGATTGGCAAGAGTGGGAATGCAATTTATCGATCAGGCGGAAGTCGAAGTTGAGGCCGGAAAAGGCGGCGATGGGCTGGTGGCCTTTCACCGGGAGAAATACGTGCCTGCGGGCGGGCCGTCGGGCGGCAACGGCGGGCACGGCGGCTCGGTGATTTTAGAAGCAGCGACGGATTTGCAGACGCTGCTCGACTTTCGCTATGCCCGCAAGTTTAAGGCAGAAGACGGGCAGCGCGGCGGCCCGAAGAATATGACCGGGGCTTCGGGGAGCGATCGCCTGATTCGCGTCCCCTGCGGCACGATGGTTTACGATGCCGAAACCGGCGAACAGCTCGGCGATTTGGTGCAGCCCGGCCAGCGGCTTGTTGTCGCCAAGGGTGGCAAGGGCGGGCTGGGCAACAAGCATTTTCTCAATAACTTTAACCGCGCCCCAGAGAAGGCCCTGCCAGGGCTTCCGGGTGAACAGCGCCTCATTCGTCTGGAGCTAAAGCTGCTGGCAGAGGTGGGCATTATTGGTCTGCCCAATGCGGGCAAGTCTACGCTGATTTCGGCGCTGTCGGCGGCGCGACCCAAAATTGCCGACTATCCCTTCACAACGCTGGTGCCCAACCTGGGGGTCGTCCGCAAGCCCACGGGCGACGGCACAGTGTTTGCCGACATTCCAGGGCTGATCGAGGGAGCACACCTGGGCACAGGACTGGGGCACGACTTTTTGCGACACATCGAGCGGACGCGCGTGCTGCTGCACCTAATTGACGCGACACAAGACGACCCGATCGCCGCTTACCAGGTGATTCAGGACGAACTGGAAGCCTATGGCCGCGGCCTGCCCAATCGCCCGCAAATTTTGGCACTGAATAAGGTCGATGCGCTGGGGGGTGAGCGGAAACGGGCGGAGGCGATCGCCGCTGAACTGCACCGCCTCAGCGGTCTACCCGTGTTCCAGATTTCTGCGGTGGCCCGAGTGGGTCTGGAGGCGCTGCTTCAGGAAGTCTGGCGCGTGCTAGATAGCGTAGAGGTGGAAGTTTAACCTGGCTCTCAGCCGACCCATCACGCCTTCTTTCGCACGGCGACCTGGTGTGACTGGTGCAATAGCTCAAGCTGACTCTTGAAGGTGGCGAGAAAGGCATCGATCGCCTCTTTGGTGCCGTAGCCCGTTAGCCCAAAGTCGTAGTCGTCGAAGATGAGGATGCCGCCGGGTTTGAGGACGAGCCAGCTTAGCAGGCCGTCGGTCATCACGTCGGGCGCGTGGTGAGAGCCATCGACATAGATAAAGTCGAAAGAATCCAGGGGGAGCGATCGCACGACATCCTTGGATACCCCGACTCGCTTGGTCACTTTCTCGGCAGCCCCAGTGCGGGCAATGTTCGCATCAAACCGGGCTTCGATGCCCTCGGTGTCGTGATCCAGCGACAGATTTTCGGAACTGCCCGCAAAGGTATCGACGCAGGTCAGCCGCGCCGTGGGATGGGTCAGCACATTTTCCAGCAGCCAACAGGCCGATCGCCCCTCCCAACTGCCAATCTCCAGCGCATTTAGGTTTTCCCGCCCCGCCAATGCCTGAAGCTGTTCCTGCCAGAGCCAGACGTTGCGGCTAAACCAGTCCTGAGTAAACTCATAGCCCTTGGCTTGAACGTCATCCTGGTATGCAATCCGCTGCAATTCGGCGCGGGCTGGGGCCAGGTCAGGACAGAGTTCGAGCGCCTGCTGAAAGTAGCCAATGGCGCGATCGCGCTCCCCCATATTCAGATACGACACGCCGATGTTGTAGAGCAGCCGCGCCTTCTGAAACGCGCTCAGGTCTGGCGCAGCGTCGAGCGCCTGCTGAAAATAGGACAGCGATTGGGCAAAGTCGCCCTGGCGATAGAGCGTGTTGCCCAGGTCTACGTAGGCTTTGATCAGGCGTTCGGTGGGGCTGAGTGGCTGCATAGTGAGCTAGAGCGTTGAATTGAGAGCGTCTTTAAGCGTCTATCTTTAAGCGTCTTATTTGAGCGTATAGGGTTGAGGTCGGCGTGGCGCGTGAGGCTTTGTAAGGGTTTTGTAATTTCGGCATCCGCAAAGCTCTTATTTTACTGGGAAGACTCCTTGCATTTCTCACCATTTCCATCCCCTCCGTCGAGGTCGTAGCGGGGTGAAAGTTTGGAGAACGCTGGGTCTGCCCATGCGATTTCGGTTCGCTGGCTTGAAAGGAAGCGGGCGATCGCGTCACAATAGAATTAGTTAAATTACTTAACACTTTTAATTTCCCTTATTCATCTGCCTTTTGCGCTCCGACATGGTTTTAGATTCGCGTTCTTTGGTTGACCACGCTGGCTCGGTTTTAGAAATTTCAAATCAGCAGAGCGTTTCCCAACCCTCTCCGGTAGACAGTTTTACCCATCGGCTGGATTATGACGTGGCGATCGCCGGAGGGGGCATCGTCGGGCTAACTCTGGCCTGCGCGTTGAAACATTCCGGGCTGCGGGTGGCGGTGATTGAGGCGAAGCCCATCGAGGCGGGCTTTTCCTGGCGGCGAGCCTACGCGCTAACCCTGATGACGGGGCGCATTCTTGCAGGGCTGGGGCTATGGGACAAAATTCTGCCGCAAATTGCCACCTTTCGCCAGATCCGGCTGGCAGACGAAGACTCGCCCGCCGTGGTGACGCTCCAGCCCCAAGACCTAGGCACAGCGGAACTAGGCTATGTGGGCGAACATCACGTCTTGCTGCGATCGCTCTACGAAGCCCTAGACAACACGCCCAACCTCACTTGGCACTGCCCCGCAACGCTGGTGGCGGTGGACTATAAATCCGATCACGTCACTCTGCATTTGGAGCAGGAGAGCGAACGGCGGCAATTCACCACGCAACTGCTAGTGGCGGCGGACGGAGCGCGATCGCCCCTGCGAGAATCGGCGGGCATCGGCACCCACGGCTGGCAATACTGGCAGTCCTGTGTGACGGCGGTGATTCGCCCCGAAAAAGACCACGGCAACGTAGCCCGCGAACACTTCTGGACGAGTGGTCCCTTTGCCACGCTGCCGCTGCCCGACAACCGCTGCCAGATCGTGCTGACGGCTCCCCATGAAGAAGCCAGGGCGCTGCTAGAGACAGAAGAATCGGCATTTCTGGTAGAGCTAGAGCGACGCTATGGCGGGCAGTTGGGGCGGCTGGAACTGGTGGGCGATCGCGCGTTGTTCCCGGTGCGGCTGATGCAGAGCGATCGCTACGTGCAGCCCCGGCTGGCGCTGGTGGGCGACGCGGCACACTGTTGCCATCCCGTCGGCGGTCAGGGGCTGAATCTGGGCATTCGGGATGCAGCGGCGCTGGCAGAGGTGCTAACCCAGGCACACGCCACAGGCAAAGACTTGGGCACCTTGCCCGTGCTGAAGCGCTACGAGCGCTGGCGAAAGCTAGAGAACTTAACAATTCTGGGCTTTACCGACCTGCTGGATCGCACCTTCTCCAACCGCTGGCGTCCGCTGGTGATGGCGCGACGGCTGGCGCTGCGGCTGATGGCCGGGCTGTGGCCGCTGCGGTTTCTGGCACTGCGGCTGATGACGGGGCTGGGCGGGCGATCGCCCCAACTCGCCCAACACCCTGGAAAACCCCAACTAGAGCGTTAGTGAGGCCTGTAGTACCGGGCTTTCAGAGAAAAGACGCTACACTAAACTGCATTTGTCGGTTCATGTGTTTGCGCTATGGAATCCCTAATTGAACCTGTCTCGATTGAAGAAAACTTAAAGCAGTTTTTGCTGGTGATCTCGGCGGCGCTGATTATCGCCGTACTGCCGCAGAGTATCCCCTGGATGCGGAAGCTGCCCTACACCGTGCTGCTGGTGATCGCGGGCATGGGGCTAGCGCTGCTGGATATTCATTTCTTTTCGCCATCGCCAGAGCTAATTCTGTGGATCTTCCTGCCGCCGCTGCTGTTTGAGGCAGCGTGGAACATTCGATGGCGCGAACTCCGCCGCAACCTGGTTCCCATCGCGCTCTATGCCATGCTGGGCGTAGTGGTGACGATCCTGGGCATTGCGTTTGCGCTGGCGCAGTGGGCCGATTTTCTCTGGCCGGTGGCACTGCTGACGGGCGCGTGTCTATCGGCGACCGACCCAGTGGCAGTCAGCACGCTGCTACGCGAACTGGGCGCACCCTCGCGGCTCAAGGTGCTGGTAGAAGGCGAGAGCATGTTCAACGACGGCACGGCCGTGGTCGCCTTTAGCCTGCTGCTGGGGCTGGCGACGGGCACAGAAACCTTCGATCTGCAAAACCTGATTGTGGAATTTGCCTCGGTCGTAGGCATTGGCGTGGGCGTGGGGCTGCTGGTGGGCTTTGGCATTTCGCTAATCACCAAACAATTTGACCTGCCGCTAGTAGAGCAGTCCTTGACGCTGGTGGGAGCCTACGCCGCCTATCTGATTGGCGAAAACCTGGGCGGATCGGGCGTGATCGGCACCGTCACCGTCGGGCTGATCATGGGCAACTTTGGGTCGCGGGTGGGCATGAACCCCCGGACGCGGGTGGTGGTCAGCGAGTTTTGGGAATTTATCGCCTTTTTCTTTAATTCCATCCTGTTTTTCCTGATTGGCGACCAATTGCTGATCGACTCGGTGTGGTCGGGCTTGGCGGGCATTGCCGTGGCGATCGCCGCTGTTTTGGTGACTCGCGTCGTGGCGATCGCCCTGCTCACGGCCATCAGCAACCGCATCACCACTGTCGATATCGGCTGGAACCTCCAGACCATGCTGTGCTGGAGCGGGCTGCGGGGTGGCGTTGCGCTGGCGCTGGCCCTCAGCGTGCCCGAAACCGTGCCCCAGCGAGATGCCCTAATCGCGGTGGTGTTTGGCACGGTGTTTTTCACCATCCTGGTGCAGGGCATCACGGTCAAGCCGCTGTTGCAGGCGCTCGACCTGATCCAGGCAAACCCAATCCAGCAGCAGTATCTAGAACTCATCTCGCGGGAAACCGCTCTGCAAAAAGTGCTGGACTATATGCAGCAGCCAGGCACTCGCGCAGGCATCGACCCCGCTGCGTTTCGCGCCGAACAGTCCACCATCGAAGCAGAATTGCACAAGTTGCAGCAGCAGAGCCAGTCCCTTTGTCAGCAAAACCCATCCCTGGCTGAGTTGGGCATCGAAACCCTGCGGAAAGAACTGCTGGCTGTAGAGTCCAACGCCTACTACGAGCTGGTGCAACTGGGCCGGCTGAGCCAAGAGCCGCCCGCGCTGCTGGAATCAATCATTAACGACGAGGAAAATCCTCACACTCCAGAACCAGCCGCCAAGCCAGAAATCGCCCCCATCGCCGCCACCAAAGAAAGCTAACCCCTGAACCCTCAACCCCAGGGACCCGGTGGCTGCTCCGGCAGCTCTTCGGAATGTACCTGCTGGTCATACAGTTTGAACCCGCGAGACTGGTAGTTTTTCAGCGCGTAGGGGCCATCCAGGCTGCATGTATGCACCCACACCCGCTTTGCCCCCATGTTCCAGGCTTGCTGCGTGCCCACGGTCAGCAAGTGTCCACCCAGCCCTTGCCCCATGAACTGCCCCAATAGCCCAAAGTAGGCAATTTCCACATTCTCATCGGGCTGCGCCTCCAGTTCTACATAGCCTGCTGGCGTACCCGACACATAGGCTACCCAGGTTTGCACCTGCGGGCGATCGAGATAGCGCAACCACTGCTCATAGCTCCAAGACAACCGCTGGAGCCAATACCAGTCGCCCCCGACTGCCGTATAGAGAAAGCGGCTAAACTCTGGCGACGGAACCTCGGCCTGCATGACCACTAGATCGGCACGGCTGGATAGGGTGGGGCGCAGCCACTCTGGGCTGAGCATTTCCAGATACCAGGTGGTGACGGGGGTGAGCATGGGAGAGGATTGGGTTGTGGATGGGCAGGGGGAAAAGTAAAGCGGGCAGAGCGTGCGTCCTGAATCCCTGCCTTCTGTCTCCTGACCCTTCTTTCAAAGCTGCGATCGCACTGCCGGATAAAGTTGAGCAAAGCGCTGATGGGCGGTTTCTAGGGCAGGGGAAGGGGAGTTAGGAATGGTGATCTGCGGGGCGGGGGCAATTTGCGTCGCGCTCCCTCCAGGAATCGCCTGCTTCTCTTTCCAGGGTTCTCCTATTTGTCTATCTTGCCCGATTCCCAGCCGCGCCAGCAGAGCGGCTCCTTTGGCCGAGGCCGATTGGGTTTCGACGCTGTGTAGCGGACGCTGAAGCACATCGGCCAAAAGTTGTCGCCACTGGGGATGCAGGCTGCCGCCGCCCGCCAGATACAGGGTATCGGGATTTGCCCCGGTTGCCTGGAGTGCCGCAAAGCCCTGAGCAATAGCAAAGGCAACGCCCTCTAGCGTGGCGCGGGCCAGGTGGGCGCGGGTGTGGTGCAGCCCCAGCCCAATCCAGGCCCCGGTGGGGGTGGGATCCAGGTGGGGGGTGCGTTCTCCGGTGAGGTAGGGCAAGCACACCAGCCCGTCGCAGCCCGGTTCCACGGTAAACGCCTGGTCGTAGAGGTCGGCCCAGCTTAGGCCCAGCAGTTGCCGCACCCACTCTAGCGCCAGCCCCGCATTTTGCATGGCGGCGAGGGTATACCACTGATTCGGGAGGGCCGCGTGAAACAGGTGGGTGCAGCCGTGCGGGTCGAGGGTGGGGCGATCGCCCACCAGCGTAATTTGTGCACCCGTGCCGACAGTGAGCTGGCAATCTCCAGCCGTAGTTAGTCCGCTCCCCAGCAGCGCGGCGGCAGTATCGGCGGCTCCGGCCACTACGGGCAGATCGGCAGGCAACCCTAGATGCTCGGCGGCGCTGCGGGTCAGGGTTCCGGCGATCGCCCTCGAAGCCACAATTGGCGGCAGCCAGTCGGTTCGCAGGTGCAGGGCCTCCAGCAGGGCGATCGCCCAGGTTCCCGCTGCCACATCCGCCATCAGCGTACCCGAAGCGTCCGAGGGTTCCGTCGCCGCCTGTCCCGTTAGCCGCAGCCGCAGCCAGTCTTTGGGTTGCAGCGCCCAACGGGCCATCCGATATACCTCCGGTTCTCCCTGCCGCAGCCACAGCAGGCTCGGCCCCGCCATGCCCACGGTCAGCGGGTTGGCCAGCGGCCGCAGCGCCTCAGTTCCCAGCGCCCGATAGTGTTCTAGCTCATAGTGCGATCGCCCATCGGCCCAGAGAATCGCCGACCGCAGCGGGTTTCCCGCCCCATCACACACCACCACGCCATGCATTTGCCCCGACAGCCCGATGGCTTGCACCTGCGCAGCATAGGACTGAACCACCTTCCGAACGGCGATCGCCCCTGCGTTCCACCAGTCCTGCGGGTCGCTTTCGGCCCAGCCCGGATGGGGCGCATTCACCGGATACGGATGGGAAGCTTCAGCGATGACGGTTCCATCAGCGCTCATCAGCAGCGCTTTTAGGGAACTGGTGCCGAGGTCAATTCCAAGAAACATTGGGAAAAGGAAAAGGGAAAAAGGAAAAAGGAAAAATAAACAAGGGGCTAGATAAGCAGGAAATGTGAGGGTGAGTGACTGACTTCAACCGTTTAACCCCACTCCACCCCGCCAATCACCCTGTCTCCTCAGATCTGCCTCTTAAAGATCTGCCTCTTGAAGAATAGACGTGCCTCTTAGCGGCGGAACTTGCCTTTGGCACAAGCAGTCTGCTAACTCGACCCACTTGCCTGTAGAATGAATCCAACTTTCGGCGCTGGTGGTGCCAGGGAAAAAATCTCTGACGAGCGGCGTTGCTGCAACCGTCTAAACTTTCCCCCGATGACCCAAACAAGCCCCAAATCAACGTCCGTTTGGGCCTGTAATTAAGGAGTATTAAGTCGTTATGAGGTCACTATTTCAACGGAGTGCGGCGATCGCAGTAGCAAGCGGCATCGCGTTGACTGGTCTATTAGCGGGTGGGCTGCGCGTCTTGGCGTTGACCACCGAGCAAGTCATGGAACGTCTCCGCCCCATCCCTGTGTTTGCAGTTACCGATGCCGATGGCACCCCGCTCGTTGCCACAACTGGGGAAGGAGATAACGCCACCCCCGTCGCAGGGGTCTTCATCAGCCGTCAAGACGCGCAGCAGTTTGTCGAGGGACTGAAATCTCGCAATCCCCAGCTTGGCAACTCGGTGCAAGTGACAACCGTTTCGCTGGCGGAAATTTTTGAACTGGCGGTGCGCCAGCAAAACGACGATGATGCCCTGCGGTTCTACTTCGTGCCCATGCGTCAGCAGGTCGAGTCGGCCCGCACGGTACTCCAGCAAAATCGGCAAAATCCTGAGAATTTCGAGGGTGTTCCGCTGTTTTTCCTGGAATCGACCCAGGAGGGCGGTGGCTATCTCACCATTCAGCAGGGGAACCAGCGGGTGATTCCGATTTTCTTTACGCAGCAAGACTTGCAGGCAATGGTGACCCGGATTACCCAACAAGAGCCGAGTTTGGCAGGTCGGACGCGGGTTCAAGTGACCAGTTTGGAAACGCTGATCCAGATTTTCCAAAGCAGCGATGATCCTGATTTGAATCAGGTGGTGCTGGTGCCGCCTCGCGAGACGCTGGAGTATATCCGGACGTTGCAGCCCAATGGCGGCACAGCACCAGCCGGGGGCGGTCGCAATAGCGGCGGCAGAACCCGCTAGTCCCCGCTGTTAAAGCTGTGGTGAAGGAAACGGTAGCGGGCGATCGCCTCTGGCAGTGGCGACAATTGGCGCGTCAGGCGGCGATCGCCCATCAGGTCAGTCCAGCAGAGGTCGATTGGCTACTGCAACAGGGGGCCGACGTGGAGCCGCTGCTGCTGAAGCTGGGTCCACCGTTTCCACCAGAAATTTCGCTCAGCCGTTCCTTGGCTGACCTGACCCGGCTTTGGCAGGCGCGGCTGCGTGACCGAGTGCCCGTGCAATATCTGGTCGGTCGAGTTCCCTGGCGAGAGTTTGACCTGGCTGTGTCGCCAGCGGTTCTGATTCCCCGTCCAGAGACAGAACTGCTGATCGACCTGGCAAACTCAGCGGCCTTGCAATATGGCTGGCCGGTTCAGGAAGTCAGCCGTTGGGCCGACCTGGGAACGGGCAGCGGGGCGATCGCCCTTGGGCTGGCCTCGGTCTTTCCGCTGGCTACGGTTCACGCGGTTGACTGGAGTGAACCCGCCCTGGCGATCGCCCGACAAAATGCTGATGCTGCTGGCTTGGGCGATCGCATCCAGTTTCACCAAGGCTCCTGGTTCGAGCCGCTAGCCTTCCTTGCCGGACAGCTACAGGGCATCGTCTCAAACCCGCCCTACATTCCCACCAGTGATTTAACCCACCTAGACCCAGAGGTAGCTCGCCACGAACCCCACGCCGCGCTCGACGGCGGCCCCGACGGGCTAGACTGCATTCGCCACATTGTCCACACGGCCCCCCACTACCTGAAACCGGGCGGACTCTTGCTGCTGGAAATGATGGCCGGTCAGGCCCCAGCCGTCGCCCAACTCCTCAGCAACACGGGGCAATACGCCACGGTTCAGATTCATCCCGACCTGGCCGGAATCGAGCGATTTGCCGTCAGCGTGAGAAGGTGATAGGCAATAGGGACTTGAAGGAAGAGGGAAAAAGGAAGAACGAAAATAGAAAAGCGAAAACCTGCTCTTCCCTCTTTCCCTTCTTCGCTCTTCCCTCTTTTCGTTCTTCGTTCTTCCCTCTTCGTTCTTCCCTCTCACTTTCCCCACAGCGTCGTGTCCATCCGCGCCCGCAACTCTTCGGGAAACTCGCCCGTATGCACCTGTTCCCGCAGCGCCTCTGGATCACCCCAGGACACCAGTTCCAGATACGTGCGGGCTGCGCCCAGCGGATTGCCGTCCAGGTCAAAGAGTTCCAGCCAGCCGTCATCGCCATCGGTCGTCGTCACCACGGCATACACCGCGCCGTTGGGTGCGCCCTCCATCGGCACTTGAGAAACAGACACCGAACCCCAGTCGTGCTGCATCACGTGTTCATCGTAAAAATCGTAGGCAGCCTGGACACTGGCGGGCAGGGGAGGCGTGCTTGCAATGCCGATGCCACCGATCGCATTCTGACGCAGCGGCATTTCCTCAGTCGCATCTTCTCCGCTTTGATAGGCGGCGTATTTGGCTTGCCAAAAGGTTTTGAGTAGGCTGGCACACTGCTGCTGCACGGGCGTTGGGTCTGGGCTGAGCGGATTATCCATATTAGGAGAATTTATTGGGAGAATTACCTTGGGAGAATTACGCAGTGGTGAGGTGAGCGATAGTGGTGAGCAGGGTTTCGGTGGGTAGCGTACCGCAGTCGAGGCGCGGCACAACGGGGAAATTTGGCATTGAACCGTTGCCTTAACCCTTTGCAATCCGTAGAATAGCGCGAGTTTCAGATTAGCTAAAATCCCCTGTGTTTTCTAAGTAGATAGACCAGATTAAAAAACAGATCCTGAACCCTGCGCCGCCCGCGCAGCGGGCGGCACAGGGTCTTTGGGCTTTATGTTTATTAATGTCCACCTAACTTATTGTGGTGTCTGTGATACCTCTCTGCTATGCCGCAAGTGTCTCTGGCTGAACTGGTTGATGTCGCTCGGCGGGGTGCTGGGCTGATTAGCTTCCCGACGGATACCGTGCCCGCGCTGGCAACGCGACCAGATGCGGCGGGGCTGATCTATGCCGCCAAGCAGCGGGACGAGCGCAAGCCGCTGATTTTGATGGGCGGCAGTGTGGAAGATTTGTGGGCGTTTGTGGCAGGGGATAGAGCGGCAAAGGCGCAGTGGCAGGCGGCGGCAGAGCGCTACTTTCCGGGGGCGGTGACGCTGGTGCTGCCTGCGGGCGATCGCCTCCCCCGCGCCATGAACCCGACCGACCCAACGACCATCGGCATCCGTGTACCCGACCATGCCCTAGCCCGACATCTGCTGGCGCAGACAGGCCCATTGGCCACCACCAGCGTTAACCGCTCTGGAGAACCCGCGTTGCAAAATCTGTCAGACATTAACGCACAGTTTCCCGATGTTTATACGCTGACCGAAGCAGCACTGGACGAACTGGGGCGATCGCTCTCGGTGTCTGCCACCTATGCGGGTTCTGGAACCCCCTCAACGGTGGTGAAATGGACGGATCAAGGCTGGCTCGTTTTGCGGCAGGGCCAGGTCGTTTTCCAGCCATAGGCTGCAAAAGCCGTAAGTTAAGATAAGACTAAAAATTGGTAAATTTCCTATGAAAACCGAGCAGCGGAGCAAGGGCAAGCAACCCAGGCAAAGCAAGCAAATCAGGCAACCCAAGGAACAGCCAACGCCTCAACCCTTGACCTTGGGAGAGTATGCCCATCGCATCGTGGACGAGCAGTATCGCCAGATGGTGAAGCACGAAAAGCACGTCCTGGCAGATACCGACCCGGAGCATCTCCACCAAATGCGCGTTCATAGCCGTCGGCTCTATACGGCACTGCAAGTATTCGGAGCCGCCATCGATTTGCCCAAGGCGGCACATTCCAAGCGCGTGCGATCGCTCACCAAGGCACTGGGCAAACTGCGGGATCTGGACGTGCAAATCGCCACGCTCCAGACAGACTATCATCCCCATCTGAGCCAGCCAGAGCAGGCGTATCTCGAAACGGCGATCGCCGCACTCCAGCAAAAGCGCCGCAAAACCCTTGCAGGCACCCGCGACATCCTCAGCCAGAGCCGCTATCAAGACCTGAAAACCGCCTACGAAACCTGGCTCAGCGCTCCCCGGTTCACGCCACTGGCTCAAATCCCCATTGTGACCGTTCTGCCCGACCTGCTCAGCCCGTTGCTATCGACCTCGCTGCTACACCCCGGCTGGCTCATTGCCACCGAAGCGTTGACCGAAGACACCGCCCCAACGCTGCACGACCTCCGCAAAGCCTGCAAGCACGTTCGTTACCAGGCAGAGTTTTTCGTCAGCTTCTATGGCGCTCAGTTCAAAGCCTGGATCGCTGGGCTAAAGTCGCTACAAGACAGCCTTGGTAGCTTGCAAGATATTCAGGTGCTGCTGGAGCTGCTATCCGACGTGCTGCCCAAAGGCACGGAGCTATTAGAACTGCGGCAAATGGTGCAATCCAACCAGCAGCAAATTTTGGCGAACTGGAACCAAACACGCCTCCAGCATCTCGACCCAGCCTCGCGCTACCAGCTTTATGAAATGCTGCTCCAGCCAGTGTTAGAGTGATGCAGCATTGACGCACTGATAAATGAGCTGGCGCACTGAGATTGACACGCCGAGAAATGACCGGAGGAGGAGTGAACCGGGTGAGAGAATTGCTCACCCCCTTATCCCCGCTCCGCCCCATCTCCCCGCCCTCTTTGTTTTGCAACAAAACTTATCACTTCTCTCAGCCTGATTCCATCCACAGAATCAGGTTTTTTGGGACACTCTAGAGAGAGTTCTCGACATGCTTTTTAACATTCCGCATGGCGGGGCCTAAACGTTCTAATCTAAAAGTTAATCTGTAAGACCCCAGAACGCTTGTTTAGTATCGCTTGCGACAATTTCTCCTGTGCCCATCGGAGGGTGTCGTTATTCAAGCCGTTCTGAATTTCGTACTGGGAACGTCTACTTCTCACCTGAGGCAGTTGTTTATTAAGGGAGCTTTTGAAATCCAATGAGTGTTACGGCAAGCGGTGGAAGCTCTGTTGCGCGTCCAAACCTTTATCAAACCCTACCCGTCTCAACCATTTCCCAGGCGGAGCAGCAAGACCGATTCCTGGGGCGGGGTGAACTCGCCGAATTAACCAGTTTCTTCTCTTCTGGACTCAAGCGATTGGCGATCGCCGATGCCATCACCAGAAACTCCGAACTCATCGTCTCTCGGGCCGCCAACCGCATCTTTGTCGGCGGCTCCCCCATGGCCTTTCTCGAAAAGCCCCCCGAAGAAGTCCCTGTCATGATGACGATGGGCGGCGTTGCCCTCGACACCGAAGAAGCCATGAAGCTAGGCACCGTGACCTACGTTTCTGGCAGCAGCGGTGGCTTGCTGGAAGGATTACGGAACCTGTTTACTACGCCCAGTGCCGGTCCCATTCCTCCTGGCTTCCGCCCCATCAACGTCGCCCGCTACGGCCCTGCCAACATGCAGAAGTCTCTGCGGGATCTAAGCTGGTTTCTGCGCTACGTCACCTATGCCATCGTCGCGGGCGACCCCAACATCATCTCGGTGAACGTGCGCGGTCTGCGGGAAATCATCGAGAACGCCTGCTCCGGCGAAGCCACCATCGTAGCGCTGCAAGAAATGCGGGTCGGGGCCCTGACGCTGTTCCGCAATGATGCCGACGCTGCGCTGATCGTGACGCAATATTTTGAAGTGCTGATCAACGAGTTCGTTGCCCCCAGCCCCTCCAACAAACTGCGTCAGCGGCCCTCTGGCGACCAGCAAGGTCTGCAACTGCCTCAGATTTACTTCAACGCGGCAGAGCGTCGTCCCAAGTACGCCATGAAGCCGGGGCTATCGGCTAGCGAGAAAAACGACGTGGTGAAGGCTGCCTACCGCCAAGTGTTTGAGCGGGACATCACCCGCGCCTATTCCCTAGGCATTTCTGATCTGGAATCCAAGGTGAAGAACGGCGAAATCTCCATGAAGGAGTTTATCCGCCGCCTGGCCAAGTCGCCGCTGTATCGCAAGAACTTCTACGAGCCGTATATCAACAGCCGCGCTCTGGAACTGGCATTCCGCCACATCCTGGGTCGCGGGCCCAGCTCTCGCGAAGAGGTGCAAAAGTATTTCAGCATCGTTTCTAAGGGTGGGCTGTCGGCGCTGGTGGATGCCCTAGTCGATTCTCAGGAATATTCTGACTACTTTGGCGAAGAAACCGTGCCTTACCTGCGCGGTTTGGGACAAGAGGCCCAAGAGTGTCGCAACTGGGGCCCGCAGCAAGACCTGTTTAAGTACAGCGCTCCTTTCCGCAAGGTGCCGCACTTCATCACCACCTTTGCCAAGTACAATCAGCCGCTGCCCGATCAGCATGTGTATGGTTCTGGCAACGACCCGCTGGAAATCCAGTTTGGCGCGATCTTCCCGAAACAGACGCGCAACCCCAGCACCAGTCCTGCGCCCTTTGGCAAGGACACCCGTCGGATTCTGATCAATCGTGGCCCCGGTATCAACAACCAGTTGAGCAATCCGGGCGCACGCGGTGTTGCTCCTGGAACTCTCGGCCCCAAAGTGTTCAAGCTGGATCAGGTTCCCAGCTATACGGGCACCTTCAGCAAGAAGGGCGGCGACACCAAGGGCATCAGCGTCAAGTATTCCGAAAGCTCCACGCAGGCGGTCATTCGCGCCATTTACCTGCAAGTGATTGGACGCGATGTGTATGAGGGGCAGCGCCAGAAGGTTGCCGAAATCAAGCTGGAGAACGGCGAGATTACGGTGCGCGAGTTTGTGCGGATTTTGGCGAAGTCTGACCTGTTCCGCAGCCTCTACTGGACTCCGCTGTACGTCACGAAGGCGATCGAGTATATCCACCGCCGCCTATTGGGCCGACCCACCTACGGCCGCAAAGAGATCAACGCCTACTTTGACATTGCAGCGAAGAAGGGCTTCTATGCGGTGGTCGATGCCATGATCGACAGTATGGAATACAGCGAAGCCTTTGGCGAAGATACGGTGCCTTACGAGCGCTATCTCACGCCAGCGGGCTTGTCGCTGCGAACCAACCGAGTCGGCAGCATTGTCGATAAGGGTATGCTGAAACCCGTGGCTGAAGAAACGCCGAGCTTTGTGAGCTTGGGCGCGGTGAGGGAAGTTCGCACAGAGCCGGATGTGCAGTTCCGCTCTAGCCAGGGCGTGTCGAAGAAGCGGGAACAGACAAAGGTCTTCAAGCTGACTGCTGCGGCTGACGTGGCGCAACTGAAGACGGTGATTGGTGCAGCCTATCGCCAAATCTTCGAGCGGGATATCGCGCCTTATATTGTTCAGAACGAGTTCACCGCGCTGGAGAGCAAGCTGGGCAACGGCGAAATCAACCTGAAGGAGTTCATCGAAGGTCTGGGAACCTCGAACCTCTATATCAAGGAGTTCTACACGCCCTATCCCAATACCAAAGTGATTGAGTTGGGTACGAAGCACTTCCTGGGTCGTGCGCCGCTGGATCAGGCGGAGATTCGCAAGTATAACCAGATCCTGGCATCGCAGGGTTTGAAGGGCTTTATCAACGCGATGGTCAACAGCGCTGAATACGCGCAGGCCTTTGGCGAGGATACAGTTCCCTACAACCGCTTCCTGACGCTGCCCGCTGCCAACTTCCCCAATACGCAGCGCTTATACAACACGCTGACCAAGCAGAACAAGACGCTGGTGGTGCCGAGCTTTGAGCCAGTGAAGTCGAAGCTAGATCCGACTAAGCTGCCGCTGACCGGGCTGGCGATCGCCAATCTATCCGCCCAAGCTCGTCAGCCTGACCCCACCAAGCCCAAGTTTGTGGAACTGGGCCGCTCCTTCCTGGCGGAAGGTCAGGGGCAATCCGTTGAGATTGGGGTAGGAACCTCTCGCCGCAAGCCTGCTCGGATCTTCCGCATGAACCCCAGCATGACGCGGGGCGAGACGGAACTGGTGATTGATGCCATCTACGTGCAGGTGATGGACGTGTTCAGCGGACAAGTCCCGGCAGAGTTCCGCCGCAGCGACCTGGAAAGCAAGCTGCGGAATAGCGAAATCTCCGTGCGCGAGTTTGTGAAGACGCTGGCGGGTTCGGATATCTACCGCAAGCGGTTCTACACGCCCTATCCCAATACCAAGGTGATCGAGTTTCTGTTCCGCCATCTGCTGGGACGGGCCCCGGCCACCCAAGCAGAGATTCGCGAATACAACAAGCTGCTGGCCGATAGCGGTCTGAAAGCAGCCGTAGACGCGATGGTGGAAAGCGCCGAATACTCGCGCTACTTTGGCGAAGATGTGGTGCCCTACAAGCGCTTCCCGTCCTTGCCCGCGGGCAACTACCTGGGCAGCGTGACGGCTGATGCCGACCTGGTGAAGCAATCCTGGTCTAGCCTGTCGCCCTCGTATCTGACTGGGCAGTAGGAACCGGGCAGTAGGGCTTGGGAGTTAGGGCGGTCGGTCTATGCGGCTTATGCGGCTGCCCTGGCTGGATCGTCTAGTCAAGCTCACAGGCTGATTTGACCCGTTGAATAGAAAAGCCTCGGCATAATTCTCCGCCGAGGCTTTTTTTGGGCAAGAGTCAGGGGAATCAGAGGGCAGGGTTAACTGGTAGACCCAACCCTCAACCCCAAACCTTCAGGACTTACGCACGATAAGTTTTCTAGGATTTTGGACGATTTCTCGCGGGTGCAGCCCGCGAGAAATCGTCCAACTGCGTAAGTCCTAACCCTAATCCCACAAATCTAGGGGTAGATGCCCATAGAGGTCGTTGATGTCGTCGGGATCAGCAGACTGACAGGAAACTAGCACGCCGCGATGCTCACCAGGATAAGTGTCTACGTAGCACAGGCTTGATTTGGGATTGAACTTGAGATAGACCGGGCCTTCCAGCGAAACCGCTGGCGGCTGGGGTGCATAGCCAAGGGCGATCGCATATTGTTCTAGAGCAGCCCAACCTTCTGCCTGAGAACTGGCGCAAACCCCTAGCATTTGGTAATCCGAGTGCTGTGCGACCAGCCTCAGCGCTTCACGGAGACTCGCTTTTTCTTCAGCCGACTGCACAGACGCAGCAGTCTGACAATCGAACTGCTTGAGCAGGCGATGGGCCTGGTCGCAGGTGAGGGCGATCGCCTTAGAATCCGTCATAACTCTGGCCAATCCCTAAGCTAATCCCTAACTATGCCTTAGAGGTTTCCGGTTCGGCAGCGGCCTCAGGCTCCGCAGTTTCTTCATCAACAGGCGCTTCTGCCACAGGTTCCGGCATAGGTTCGGGTTCGGGCGCAGGTGCTTCGGCCGCAGGTTCCGGCATAGGTTCGGGTTCCGGCTCTGGCGCGGGTGCTTCGGCCGCAGGTTCCGGCATAGGTTCAGGTTCCGGCTCTGGCGCGGGTGCTTCGGCAGCGGGTTCGGGTTCCGGTGCAGGCGCTTCGGCAGCGGGTTCCGGATCAGCAGCGGATTCTGGTTCGGGCGCGGGTGCTTCGGCAACAGGTTCGGGTTCCGGTGCAGGCGCTTCGGCAGCGGGTTCCGGATCAGCAGCGGATTCTGGTTCGGGCGCGGGTGCTTCGGCAGCGGGTTCGGGTTCCGGTGCAGGCGCTTCGGCAGCGGGTTCCGGTGCAGGTTCCGGTTCCGCAGCAGGCTCAGGTGCAGGCGCTTCAGCCACCTCTGCAACGACTTCCTCTGGGACAGCTTCTTCGGCGACAACTTCTGCTGTTACTGCTTCTAGTGCTGCGTCCTCGGCTGCGATTTCCTCTGGCGGCGGCTCTTCAACGGTTTTTTTCTGGCTTGGCTTGGGCCCGCGCATCAGGGCAGGGCTAACCGAGGGCGAGGGGCGATCGTCTCGATCACGCCCGCCTTTGCCCTTGCGACGCTGGCGATCGCCCGATCGGGAATCATCCGATCGCTCACGCGGCGACTCATCTCCACCTGTACGTTCGCCTTTTTTAACCGGGCGCGGCTTGTTGCCGCCGGATGGAGTGCTAGAAGTAGTCTCAGACGCTTCCTGGGTCTGACGCTCAGATTTTTTGATAGGACGTTCAACCATAACGCTCAGCTATACCCTGCCGCAACAATCATTCACTATCTGTTAATCGTAACAGTGCAGGTCAAACGCAACCGAGATTCGCACCGAGATCGACGTTATTTTGCCATATCCCCCTGATCTGGATTGCCAGCAGGCAGGGTGCGGTCGCTGGAAATCAGTCTTGCCATAAAAAAGCCATCCAGGTCGTGCTGATGGGGCAAAATGCGAAGCCAGCCCTGCGGCTGTTGAAACTGGATAGCGGGATGATCGGTGGGCAGCAGGTCGATTTTCCACTGAGGCTGGGCGGCCAGAAAATCCTGCACAACGCGCTCGTTTTCGTCAGGATGCAGCGTGCAGGTAGCATAGACCAGCGTACCGCCCGGTTTGACCCAGGTAGCGACGCGGTGCAGCAGTTCAGCCTGTAGCTGGGAAAGCTCCTGCACAGAGTCGGGGGTTTGCCGCCAGCGGGCATCGGCATGGCGGTGCAGCGTGCCCAGTCCCGAACAGGGCGCATCCAGCAGCACCCGGTCTGCCTGCTTGGGGAACTGGGTGAGGGTGCGGCTGTCGCCAGGACAGAGTTGGATGCTGGTGAGTTGCAGTCGTTCGGCATTTTGCAGCACTTTTTTGAGGCGGTTGGCGCTGCGATCGCCCGCCCAAACCACGCCGCGATCGCCCATCAGTTCTGCCAGGTGCGTCGTCTTGCCGCCCGGCGCAGCGCAGGCATCGATCACCGTTTCCCCAGGCTGCGGGTCGAGCAGCATCCCCACAAGCTGGGCGCTGGCATCCTGCACCGACCACCAGCCCTCTGCATAGCCCGGTAGCGCTGGAATTGCGCCCCGATGGTTTCGCAGCCGCAGCGCTTGGGGAAAGCCCGTCAACCGTTCCACGGCTACGTCCGCCGCCTGCATGGCGGCCTCCACCTGTTCTACCGAAGCCCGCAGGGGATTTACCCGCAGGTCAATACTGGGCGGCTGATTAAACCAGTTGCAGAGTTGCTCAGCATCAGTTTCGCCAAATTGGGCGATCCACTGCTGCACGATCCAGTCGGGCATACTGTGTGCAATGCCGATGCGCGAAACCGGGTCGGCTGGCAGGTTCAGCGGGTCACCCGCCTCGCGCTCTGCGGCTTGTCGAATATACCCCCGCAGCAGCCCGTTCACGAAACCCGCCAGCCCTGCAAAGCCGTTGCCCTTGGCCAGGTCTACGGTTGTATCGACTGCCGCCGAGGGGGGAATGTGGCTGAGATAGCGCAGTTGATAAAGTCCCAAATGCAAGATGAGTCGCAGATTGGGCGGCTGCTGGTCGGCGGGTTTTGTGGCCAGTTGGCTAATTAGGGCATCGAGGGTGCGCTGTCGCCGCACACAGCCGTAGACCAGTTCGGTGGCCAAGCGGCAATCGCGCTCCGACAGATCACCCCGGTGCAGCCGTTTGTCCAGCGCCGCATCGGCAAATGCGCCCCGCTCTACATCCCGCAGCGCGTCTAGGGCAACCTGCCTCAAGTTTTGGCCTACAGTTTGACTCATACTGACTACCGTAGCTAAAAAGCTGGTGCGAAAATCAGATCTGCCCTAGTTTGGCGCTCAAAACCTGTTTCCCAACGCAATCCTCGGTGCAGCGCTCGATACCCCGCTCAACCCCCCGACTCGCACAATTCTGGACCCTCAAAACCCAGTGGCTCTGGGCGATCGCCCTCTGCACGCTGATTGCCATCCTGTCGGGTCTGAACTTTTCGGCATACTATTCGCCCAGTCTTAACTCTGATCAGGCAATCCATGTGCTGATGGCAGAGGATCTGCAACTGCCCGCCGATTTTTACTACTGGGGACAAGATCGCCTCGGCAGCCTGGAACCTATCCTGGCGCACGGTTTGCTGACCCTGCTACCGCTGCGCCCGGTAGTGGCGATTTCAATCGTTCAGTATGCGATTTTGATCGCGGGCTTTTGGATGTTTGCCCGATTCTTCAAACAGCCACTCATCAGCATCATCCTGGCGCTGGTCTGGTTTTTGCCGCTCGACTCTTTTGTCGAATTGGTGCTGCCCGCCCATCCCTACAGGGCGCAGTTTCTGATGGTTGGCGCTGCGCTGCTGTTGGGCCGCCAGTTGCTAACCAAGTCCAGACCCGGCGAAGCATTAAATCATCCGTTGACCCTGGCGGCGATCGCCCTCTGCGCGTTTCTGGCGATTTGGATTTCCGACTTTTCAGCGCTGATCTTTTTTTGTCTGGCCGTCGTGCTGGTGCTGATCCGGCTGGGCGATCGCCCCACATCTGCTGACCAAACTGCTAGCCAAACTGCTGACCAAACTGCTAACCAAACCTTCTGGCAGCGTATGGGGCTATCCCGGCTCGACCTGCTGGCCTTGGGGCTGACTTCGCTGGCCGGCATTGGGTTTATCGCCTTTGCCAAGAGTCAGGCAATGCGCCGCAATGAGAACTATGGCACCCTGAGCAGTCCCGACCAGATCTGGGCCGCCACAACGCACCTGGCGATCGCCGCCTGGGAAACCCTTACCTTTCAGCACGGGCCGCTGCTGGGGGTTCATGCCGTTCTGGTGTTGGGCAGCGTGGCAACGATGGGGTACCTGTGGATGAAGGGGCGATCGCACGCCCTCCGACTCTCGCCCTGGTTCTCCTACTTCCTTGCTGCCGCAGTTCTCAGCTTTGCCGCGCTCCTCTGCCTCGCCTGGGTCTATCACAATCGCGTCAGCCTGCGATATTTTGTGCCCGTCTATCTGCTGCTGTGGCTAGCAGCGCTCAGTTTTTTGCAGCCCCTCAGCGGCCCCTGGTTTCGCCGCTTGGGGCTGCTGCTGCTGGGCACGGCGCTGGTATCCAGCCTAACGCTGCCAAACGTGCTGTCATTCAAGCGCCCGCCCTCCACCATCGCTCGCCTACAGCCACTTCAGACGCTTGCACCCGCCGCCTTTATCGCCCAGCCTGGGGGGCCTTATCTGTTTTGCGCGGTTGACCCCGCAAACCTGGACTGTACTCCCGCAAGTGTCAACTGGAAAGCCGCCTGCGATGCAGACTCCCCGCTCAGCAATTCTCAGGAGCGATTGACCAGAATTTCCCGTCCCCGCTGTCCCCGCTGCACTCGGCGTGCCCTCGCTGCACCGACGATTTATGCAGTCAAGGGAAAGTGGCTGGAGGCGGTGAGCGCTGCCGACGATCCATTTCCCAGGGAAATGCAGCAGTTTGGACTGTGTTTGGTGAAAGTCGGCGAGCCGATTCAGGTGAGTAAATATTTGATGGCTCCCTATAGGCTCAAAACGCCCAAGCTCAAAACGCCCAAGCTCAAAACGCCCGCGCCGTCTCCTTAAGGGATGAAGGGGCAGTTGGAGGGTTGCCAGGGCTTGTGCGTATGGTTTGAGACACTGACTGAGCCAAATCAACGGCGAACGGCGAACAGCGACAGGTTCGACACCCAGCCCAGCAGCCGGGTCGGGCGATAGTAGAGCGTCAGGTCGGGCGGGAACAGTTGCTTAAACTCCGAGAGCGTCAGCAGGTTGAGGTTGGCTTCTTTTGCCCAAAAATCGTGTCCCAAAAGCCGCAAAATTCGCCGAAACCAGCGGGCCGGCAGCCAGTGAATCAGCGGCAAGATGGTGTGAAATTCCACCGGATACCAGCGGTTGGGCGTGGCGATATAGACTTGTTTTCCGACGCGGCAGAGTTCCTGAACGAAGGCTCGCTGCTGTGCCCGACTGCCGACGTGTTCAATGACGGCAAAGCTCACCACCAGGTCAAAGCTCTGATCGGCAAAGGGCTAATCTAGGGCGTTTGCCTGGACAAACTTTAGGCCCGGAAACTCCTGTTCGAGGAAGGATGCATCCTCTAGCCCAACGGCGGTGATGCGGTCTGGATAGGGATAGGCCTTTTCAAAAAAGTTGCAGTCTTCGCGGCGATCGAGCGTTACGCCGACATCGAGTACTGTAGTGTCGGGGGTGGGCCGGGCCAGATCGAGGAGCGATCGCACCATTCGCTTGCGGGCATAGAGCGACAGCTTGCTGACTAACCCCAGCAGATTGGGTTGAACGTAGCTGCTATTCTGCTCTGGGACAGACGCATGATTGAAGGAACTCATCTACTCCACCGGGATTATCTTCTGATTATCTTCTAAAGACAGGCTGTAGACAGGCTATGAGAGAGGCTTGAATGCAGCACGTCTGGGTTTAGTTCGGCGGCTGTCGCAGAGGAGGCGATGACCCTGGCCCGGCCACCTCGCGCACTCGGTAGATGGGTCGTCCTTGGGACTCATGGTAAGTTCGCATCAGCAGCTCTGCCAGCAGCCCAAAGCAAAACAACTGCACCCCAGCCAAGAAAAGAACAACCGCGAGGATCAGCAGGGGGCGATCGCCAATGTCTTGCCCCCGCACAAACTTGAGAAAGCCCAGATACAGTCCCACAAGCGTGCTGGTACCCATCAACACCAGCCCCCACAGCCCAAACACATGCATCGGGCGGGTCAGAAACTTTTTCATGAAGGCAATGGTGAACAGATCCATCACCACGCGAACCGTGCGCCCCAGCCCATACTTACTCTTGCCAAACTGGCGGGCATGATGACGCACGGGCACTTCAGTAATTCGCGCCCCTTCGATGTAGGCAAGGGCAGGCAAAAAGCGGTGCAGTTCGCCGTAGAGGTTCATGTCTTCCACCACCTCTGTCCGATAGGCTTTGAGGGAACAGCCGTAGTCATGCAGCTTTACGCCCGTGACGGAGCCGATCAGCGCGTTGGCTATTTTAGACGGCAGCAGCCGGGTCAGCGCTGCGTCCTGCCGATGTTTGCGCCAGCCGCTTACCAGGTCATAGCCCTCGTTGAGCTTGGCCACGAGCATGGGAATATCGGCCGGGTCGTTTTGCAAGTCGCCATCCAGCGTCACGATCACCGCGCCCCGCGCATGGTTAAAGCCCGCGGCCATGGCGGCTGTCTGGCCATAATTTCGCCGCAGCAGCACGGCCCGCAAGTCGGTGCGCTGTTGTGCTAGTTGCTTCAGCAGGGCAGTGGAGCCGTCTTTGGAGCCGTCATCAACGCAGACGATTTCGTAGTCCATCCCGCTGGCTTGGAGCGTGGAGGCGATCGCCTCGATCAGCCGGGGCAGGCTCTCCACTTCGTTGTAAATCGGCACCACCACCGAGAGGGCTGGTGCAGCGGTGTAGCTCTCTGCCCCATTTAGCTGCTCCCTTAGCTGCCCCTCTAGTCGCCCCTCAACCGGATGCGTATCCACCGGATGCCCATCAACTGGATGCATCAATTTCGGATCTTGCGAAGAAAAAGAAGTCGTCATACCACCTCGGGCATCCTGAAGGCAACCTGGCTGCAAGCCTAGACAATCTACCTAGACAACACGCCTAGACAAAAAGTTACGGAGTACGCTTTACAAAATACGCGACAAGGTACTCTGTGAAGATTATTCAACACGATGGTCATTTGGGAAAGATGGTGTGCCAGCGTTGCGGACACGCACCACCTTGCTCAGCAGGTCAAACCAGAAAGATGACCCCATTGAAATCGCAATTCCTGTAATCAGCCAGCCCAAAATCCGCTTGGGAATCGAAATAAACAGACTGGTATTGGGCGGAAACTGTTGCAAGCGGTTGCGCCGGTTCCAGCCGATGGGTAAAGGGATATCGTCCAGCACCGTATCGACCGCATCGCGAACGTCTGCCAGTTCTCGCTGAAGGTTGGGCGCTGCTGCGCTGGGTGAGATGGGCGTTGTATCCGGCGGCAATGCGCCGGGTTCCAGCGTGCCAAAACTGGACTCGCCAAAACTGGGAGAATTTGGAATTGGCAATGGCTGTCCAGTGGTGGAGAAGGCTTCACGAAACCGGGTGGGCGCTTGGGGCGACTGGCTCAGGAGTTGGTTGGCGCTTTCGGACACCGCAGCCCGAATCGCCGAATCTCGCGACAGGCGATCGACCACAAGAAACGTGTCTGCATTGGTCGCCGCTGCCAGCAAAATGCCCAAAATAATCGCCACCCCTTTGGCATTGCGTCTGTAAACGCCGGATGCTCGATCCATCGAACGGTTGAACCAGTTCTCTACTTCTTGCTCCAGTTTGCGTAGCCCGTCCTGGAGTCCGTCTGACCGCATTTGCGCCTGGTTTGCCAGGATGATCAGGTTTTGCTTGAGATGGGGAGGAAGCTGGCTGATGCGCGATCGCACCTGAATCACTGCATCCTCTAGCTCGGCAGGCAAATTGCTGCGATTGTTCAGGACAAGCGCCATCACCTCGCCAATGGTCGGCTCCAGTTTTTTCATTTGCACGGCCTGTTTCAGGTAGGGCAGCCGCCCCAGGATGATGTCTTGACAATGGTGGTTGTTCTTTAGGTACGCCTCGGTGCTGTCGATAAACAGGCGAATCTGCTCCGTCGCCAGATCCATACTTCGAGACAGCGAAATCCGGTTGCTGCGAAAGTCGTCGCGAATGTTTCGGAGTCGCTGCCGCAGCCCTTCAAATTCCGCTTCTAGAAGCGAGTCGTCGCCGACGCTGTTGCGGAGCGATTTGAGGATATCTTCTACCAGCGCCAGCTTTTCTTCGCCCAATCGGCACATAGTGTAGTCGCTAATTTTTTGAGTCAGGCGTTCGACATCCAACTGCTGGAGGAGCGCATCGGCAAACGTCTTGGATGGAATGTAGGAAGGTCCGCTGAACTGGTTGCCAAACACATTGCGAGCGCCCGTGACGCTGCGATAGAGCGCCCCGATATTGCGAGACACCCGGCGAAACAATAGGGGCAGGGTTCCTTTTGCTTCCTGGTTGAGCGATCGCATCAACGGGCTGCTGTACAAATTGTCGATAAAGGTTTGATAAGTGCTGACTTCTTCTGCATTACCCGTGAGCAAAATCTCGATGGACTTTTTGAGATGGTCGGCCCGCCATTGCAGCAGCGTTGCGAGGAGTTCCTGAAGTTCTGAAGCCAGCAAGCTGAGGATAAGAAATAGGAAAATAACCCCAAGCGTAATATCAAAAATGATCGGCAGACTCATCGCGCAACCCCTCACCCTGCCCCAATGGGCGATCGCTCTAAATTAAAAACCAAGCGTCTATCAAAAAGCCCCAACCAAAAGCGGGCCCCCAAAACCGGAAGCCCGCCTATTAGTTTAATCGTAGTTTTTCGGCATGATACATCAAACTCGTCGCCGCCGCTGATAACGCGGACTGTGGTGCAGATAGTCATGCAGATTGCGACGCAGAATTACGACAGGCACAACGCAACATGACACAGATTGGGCTACACCGACTGAAGCACGCGGTTGGTTCGCAGGCTCAACGCCACAGGTGCAGCAAGCTGAACTTGCTGCCGCGCCTGAATTACATCTGCGAGGTTTGGCATTTCTTGCCAGCAGTGCGTACAAAACCAGTAGACACGATTGTGTCGCGCATGGCGCAACAAAGGCTCAGAGCAGCAAGGGCAAAGGTTCATGGCTTTATAAGGAGCGCTTGATTATGAAGTGAGAAATACAGACAACGAGGAATGCAGGATTCAGATCTGCCTGAAGAAGCTATCCGAGTAAGTTTCTTTAGCTCTCGCCGAGCATTACTTCAATCGGTTAGGTCGATAAAGAAATGCGTCTAATGCGTCTAAATATGTGTTATGTGTTTAACGGCATGTTTCTAAAACCTTCTCTTTAAGTCTAGCGTTCAACAAAAACCTGAAAAGTTTCTAGAGAAACACAATCGAATTTTCAGAGGTCGTCCCTGAGGAAGATTCTAAAGAACACGAATTACTGCCCTCTCTAGCCGAACCCCAGCAGTCCAAGACTCACAAGCTTAGTCTTGCGTTCTTAATTTCGCAGTCTTAGTCAGAAAAATTTGACTTCCTAGACTTGAACTATTCCAGAATCAGACTATTTCCAATGAAGATGAAAAAGGATAAGAAAGGATGAAGGATAGAAGTTTTTCAGAATGAATCGACTTAGCTGGCCGATAGAAGGCTAGTTGATAGACGGCTGATTGACAGATAAAAATACGGTTTAGTTCAATCGAGATCAATCTCACAATTAACCAAAGAGTCAACCAAAGAATCAATCACGCAAGATAATGCTTAGTCTTGTCCTCCACTTATCATTGTTGAACATAATTAATGGACGTGCAAGACTTCTAAAGAAAATGTTACAAGCTTCGTCGTGAGAGTTTACGCTTTGAACATCAATTAATTTGCTTCTTGATTTGCTTCTGTCAAGGCGAGATTTAAATATTTTGTATAGAGTTTGGAGTGTCTGCTCTCTGCGCTGTGACTAAAATCTGGCATTTGCAAGTCATAGGCAAAAATAGATTGCTCAGGCGATAAAATTTGTATCATTTAAGACGCAAAACTGGTATCGAGTTGTACGAATTAACAGTCAGGTGATCTCTGCGATTTGTTAGAAATTGCATCCAGAATTTGCGGATGCTGATGCTGCTCTGGCCGTGCCCGCAGGATGGCGTAACGCTTTATTTCAGAAACACTGTTTTTCCTGTCATATCCTGAATGTTGTGCTATGCAAAAATAATGATTGTGCTAAGCACAGATACAGAATTTCCGCAAAAGTAGAACGTATCCCTTTGAACTCATCGGGTTGCATCCTGATTTTGCGCGTTGAGTTTTGCGCGTTGAATTTTGCGTTTGGAGAAACTCGCGCTACTCTGAAAAGCCAGAATGTGGATTCAACGGACGCTACCAGGACTCTACAAAGATTAGGAAAGATTAGGAAAGATCAGGACTGCACATGACAACGTATGACTGGATTGTGGTTGGGGGCGGGGTTGCTGGATCGGCACTGGCCTACGAGTTAGTCAAACTGGGGAGTTCTGTGCTGCTGCTAGAGCAGTTTGCTGCGCCCAAGAATGGAACACGCTATAGCTATGGTGGGATTGCCTACTGGTCGGGTAATACTCCCCTGGCTCAGCAGCTTTGCCAGGAAGGAATTGAGATTCATCGCCAGTTGTCGGACGAGCTGGAGGGAGACACGCAGTTTCGTGAACTAGACCTGGTGCTGGTGATCGAGCCAGGGGAAGATGTGGGGGCGATCGCCCAGTCCTATCGCTCGTGCTGGATTCCGCCGCAGCCCATCAGCGTAGAATTTGCCTGCGAACTGGAGCCACTGCTGAACCCGGCGGCTTTGGGTGGGGCGCTGCACACCACGCACGGCCACGTCAGCCCTGAAGCAACAACCCTGGCCTATCAGCAGGCATTTCGGCGGCTAGGCGGCGAGATGCGGCTGGCGCAGGTGACGGGTTTTGTGCGGGAGGGCGATCGCACGACGGGCATCACAACCCCAACAGGAACGCTGAGCGCGACCGGAGTCATTGTCAGCGCGGGGGGATGGAGTCGCATCCTACTGCGGCAGGCGGGGCTGTCTGTGCGGATCTACTTTTCTCAGGCAGAGCTAATTGAAACACCGCCAAATACGCCGACTCAGACGCACACGCTGATTATGCCTGCTGCGCTAAAACGCTTTGAGCAGGAGGCCGCGGCCGGTGCAGCAGATGCGCGGTGGAATCAGCCCAATCAGGAAGTCGTGCCGCCCATTCTGGACGAGGGCGTGATCCAGTTCAAAGACGGGCGGATTCGGATTGGTCAGGTGACGCGCATGATTAGCAGCTTGGAGCCGGAGGTTGATGCGGCGGCCAGCGAGTCTGCGCTACGCCAGGCCGTGGGGCGGTTCTTGCCCAGCCTCAAGGAGGTTCCGGGAACCTGGAGTCGCTGTCCTGTGGCGTTTAGTGGCGATCGCCTGCCGCTGGTGGGGCCGGTTCCGGGCGTGGAGGGGATGCATCTTTTCTCTGGGTTTAGCAATCCCTTTGCGATCATGCCGCCCCTGGCCCGCCGCTATGCCCGCCACCTGGTGGAACAGCCCGATCCACTGCTGGAGGGTCTGAGTCCGGGACGGTTTGGAACGTAGCGTAGGTTCTTGATTTTGGATATGCGGCTTTGGAAGGATGTATCCCAGTGATGCAAATTCGCCCTCATCCCCCGACCCCTTCTCCCGTTTTGGGAGAAGGGGAGCCGGATTCAAAGTCCCTCTCCCGCTCTGAGAGAGGAATTTAGGGTGAGGGTTCCCAAAGTGGGATGTACCCGTTTGGAAAGCCAGCAACGGAGTGCTAACAAACCACCAACAAAAAAGCCACCCTTGCGGCGTGGCTTTGAGGAGCATATTCAGGAGGTTTATAGACGTTCTGGCTAGGCGAGGAGCTTGGTTGTTAGCTAGGTGTCTATACCGTCTAGTATGCGGGGTGCAACCCTTCCAGCCAGTGACATGGGCAAACCCGACTGGGTGATTGTGACAGGGCGATCGCGTGATTTACGTCACTGTGAACCGCAAATCACACAATCGGAAATCCAAAATCGCAAATCCAAAATCGAGAAATTAGCCCACCAATTCAAACTGAATGCCGTGGCTCTGGCGAAAGTCGTGGGTCTGGTGGTCGATGAGGTTGGTATCGCTGAGTTCCAGGTTATAAAAATCCACCGTGTCCTGGTCGAAGTAGGGGCCAGCGTGCCAGGTGCCCAGGTTCAGCTTGATAAAGCAGGTGCCCGGAATGTGGAAGGCGGCGATCGCCTCCAGTTCCGGCTGATCCAATTCCGACGGCGGCGCAACCGCAATCAGCCAATCCTTGCCCTCCAGCGACCCCAGACATTGGGTACACTGCCGATGGCGCGTAATCCGAGAAAACTGCCGGCCTCGCTGGTGCAGCCGCATGATGTAAAACCGAGGAATGCCCCGATCCAAACAAAGCTGAGCATCATCGGGGCCAAACCGCGCCCCATCAGGACTGGCAAAAATCACCTGCCCAAACGGCCGAAACGCCTCTACCGAAATGGGCTGCACCACAAGCTGACGAACGACTGACGTTGGCATGGGTCACCCTCCCTGTCTTTGCTCTTTGCACTAATCTTCCGACTTTAAATCCCGCTCCATGAGCGCTTCCACTGCCTGCTGCGGCGTGATTTGCTCATTTAACAGCAGATAGACTTGGTGAGCGATGGGCATGGGGATTTGCTCCCGCTGGGCCACATCAAAGAGGACATTGGCCGTATTCACGCCTTCGGCCGTGCCTTCCAGGTCTGCCAGCACCCGCGACAGAGAAAGCCCCTGGGCAAGCTGATAGCCGACCTGATAGTTGCGGCTGAGGGGACTATTGCAGGTGGCCAGCAGGTCGCCCAGTCCCGACAGTCCAAAAAATGTATCGGTTTCGCCGCCCAGATAGGTGCCCACGCGAATGATTTCTGCCAGGGCGCGGGTAATCAGGGCAGATTTGGCATTCGTGCCCAGTTTCAGCCCGTCGCACACGCCCACGGCGATCGCAATCACGTTTTTTAGCGTGCCGCCCAGTTCAGTGCCCAGTGGATCGGTATTCGTATAGACCCGGAAGCGCTCGGAGGCAAACACCCGCTGCACAAACTGCGCCGCCGCCGCGTCGCTGCTGGACACCACCGTTGCTGCCGGGAGGTCTTGCATGATTTCCTTGGCCAGGTTGGGGCCCGAGAGGACGGCGATCGCCTGCTGCGGCAGGGCATCCCGCCAGAGTTGGGTAGGCGTGCGCCCGGTTTCTGGATCAAGCCCTTTGGTGGCGCTGACTAGGATAGTCGCCGGGTCTATTCCGATTTGTCCCAAACGCGGTGCCAATTCCACCACGCCCTTAATCGACATCGCAGACACCAAAATTTCAGCCCCGATTAGGCTGTCTTCGATGGGCGCATGAAACCGCCGCGACCAGCGCCGCACCCGATGCCCATTACGCTCTGCTAGCGTGGCCAGAGTGCCGCCCCAAGCTCCAGCCCCCAACACTGTCAGATTCACGGTCGGTCGAAGGGGTACTGGCTTGGGCAGGCTTGCAGCAGACACGCTTTCCGCAGAAAAATTCGCAGGCTGAGCCGTCATAGGAGCCGTCCACCCAACGAAGCCGTCCAGGAGATCATCCGCGCCACCCAGCCGCTGCTGTGGGCGAACGGTAGGGCTGAGAGATCGACGGGTGCAGGGATCATCTCGCCTCGCCAGTCGAGCAGTTGCACGATCAGCAGGTAGGCAATGCTCAGCAAAATGGCGATCGCCCCTGTAATCACCGCTACCACTTTAGATCGATCCATTGCACCACGCCTCACACGCTATTAAAGGGGTTTGTTTAAGAAGTCTGGGCACCTCGATTAATTGCCTTATTGAGAATCTTAGGAGCCTGAAACCCTTGTTTTCTCGTAGCTATTCTCAAGAGGATCTGAATTTTTCGAGGTGCCCGTCTGTTCAATAGTTTTGTTCAAGAAGGCTGTTCAAGAAGGCTGTTCAAGATCCCTGCCGGAGGGACTTGATCTGGAGGTTCCGTCGAGTCTGCGATCGCCCAGAACCCACAACCAGAGAAGGCTTCAACTGGTGCAATGGTCCACTTTGATCAGCCATCCACTTTTTCGATTTGGTCGCGGATATCGTTGAGGTCAATGTATTTATCCGTCACATTTCGCAGTTCGCGGGCAATCATGCCCTCAGTAGACACAACTGTAATATGGGTGCTTTTAGAGCGTAGCAGTTCAATCGCCCGCTCAAAGTCGCCATCGCCGCTAAACAGGATCACCCGGTCATACTGATCGACCGTGTTGAACATATCGATCACGATTTCCACATCCAGGTTTGCTTTCTGGGAATAGCGCCCGGAGTTGTCGTCGTAATACTCCTTCAAAATTTTAGTTCGCACGGTGTATCCCAGGCTAATTAGCGCATCTCGAAACCCACGCTGATCCTGCGGATCTTTCAGCCCCGTGTACCAGAAAGCGTTGATCAACTCAACGTCGGGGTCGTTTGTGAAATAATCCAGGACTCGTCGCGGGTCGAAGAACCAGCCATTTTTTTGTTGAGCGTAGAACATATTGTTCCCATCAACAAAAATCGAAAGGCGGCTAACAGATGACATAGAAGTTAGAACCTAAAAATTAGGGAGCTTAGAGAATTAGAGTCTATTGCTTAACGTAAGTCAGGCATCGCACAAAGCAGGCACAATCTACTCCGGCGGAGATTCCTGAGCGGCATAAATTTAGAAACTTTTGGAGAACTAGGGGCTGATAAATGCTCTCAGTATAGCAACTGCGCCCAGCGTCGCTGTTTTTCAACGCACAGGAATGTCCTGTGCTGAATCAGCTTTACGGTTGCGGTCAGCCTCCAGAAAGGCTCATCCCACGGTCTTTTCAGCTATTTGGCAGAATCACTTGATTCCTCAAGCTTTGCGCCAAGATTCAGCCCTGAGACACAGAGACAAGCTCAAGCTGCACGGGGGATGCAACTGCTGGAGGCGATGACAGCGGAGCCACGGGGGCGATCGCCCGCTCTCCCGCTTCTACCCCGGTGGCGTTCCCGATTCATCAACTAAATACGAACACCAGTCACTCCAGCTTCCAGCATAAAGCTTGCTCTGGCTGCCCCGCCCTGCCATCTCCAGCGACAGCAGGTTGACACAAGCCGTCACGCCAGAGCCGCAGTAGACAATAATCTCCTCCACTTCATCAATCTCGTTGGTATCGGTATTGGTATCAGCATTGGTATCGGCATTAGTCTTGGTCTTGGATAAATCCTGCCAGCGCTGACGCTGCACCTCAACGGAGAGTACCCTGCCCCGATCGTCTGTCACGCCCTGCCAGGGATAGTTGACCGCGCCAGGAATATGCCCCGCGATCGGATCGATGGGTTCGCGCTCTCCTCGATAGCGATCGCCCTCCCGCGAATCCACCAGCACCACGCCTGCTCGATCTTTGCGCCGCTTCACCGTTTCAATATCCACTACCATCTCTGGGCGTAACGCAGGCACAAACTGCCCTGCCTGCCGTGGGGTGCTGGGCGCAGTCGCCGCTGTCACAGGATATCCTGCCGCCTGCCAGTGCGCGAAGCCACCGTCTAGCACCGCCACCCGATCATGCCCCAGATACCGCAACAGCCACCAAAACCGAGACGCAAAGCCCAAACGGGAGTCATCATAGGCAATCACCCAGGTTTCGCCGCGGGTAATGCCCGCTGCCGCCAGGGTTTGCGCCAGAGCGTCTGGGTGGGGCAGGGGATGGCGGCCGCCGTGGCGCTGCACGGGCCCCGACAGGTCAGCATTCAGGTCAAAATACACCGCACCCGGAATGTGGCCTTGGTAATACTGCTGCCGCCCCAAGTCTGGCTCCATCAGCGAGAACCGACAGTCGGCGATCGCCACGCCCGGATCATCCAGATGATCCAACAGCCAGTCTGCGGTCACGACAGCAGCAGGGTTAGGAACGGGATCGGGTGAAACCCCTTGTGAAACCCCTTGTGAAACCCTTTGTGAAATCCTTTGTGAAATCTCTTCAGCCATTCAAGGTATATTTTCTGGTTAAGGTAAATTCGGTTGGGCACGGACTAGGTGTGGGTACATTGGGCTGTAGGCAGGGCACAGGTAAAGCGAAACGGGCGTAGAGCATCGCCCCAGTTGCCGATGCCACCAGCATATCCGCCACAAATCCGCTACCACTGGTCACCGCTGCAAATACTTAGAAGAAATCTCTAAGAGCTAATTTATGAAGCAAATCTTAAGAAGCCTGAAACTCTTGGCATGTGTGGCCTGGTTGCCTGACACAAGTCCCGAAAGCCCAGAAAATTCGTTGTCTTGGGATCGAAGCCCATAGCTCCTGAGTTGCAGCCGGAGGGCTTGGTCAGAGGAGCTTTTGGGCCAGCGTCCCCTACGAGAAATCAGGGGTTTCCAGAGATGTGTCAGGCAGTCAGATGTGTGGCTTTGAGGTCATGCTTGCCCAGGAAAAGCGGTTTCTCGGAAATCCTTGATTAACAAGGCTTTCAGGCTCCTTTACAAATTAGCTCTAAAATACAAGTGGTTAATCTCTCACTAGCCTCTGGTCACCCTGAGGCATTAAAAACGATTCCAGCTAGAAAAGCGAATGAAGATTCGTGGTTTAGAAGTCATTCAAGACTGCGATACATTGATTTGCTATTCTTGCCGTTCTCGCCGCTTTCATTTGGTTTTTTAATCAGTTAGGACTTACGCAATTGGACGATTTCTCGCGGGCGCAGCCCGCGAGAAATCGTCCAAAACCCAGGAAACCTACCACAAGTGCGTAAATCCTGTCAGTTTTTTAATTAATTCCAGAGAGAGGGAGCGCCTCTCGGCTGTTTCCTGGTGTTGCAGTAAACCCCGAAAACCCTTTAATCCTCTGATTTGGGAAAATTCAGCGTTGTATAGACTACATTTAGGCTTGGTCTAACTCTCCAGTCTAAGACTATAAATTCTGTTACCTCCCCGGCGGGATTGTTAAGCCTTAAATGCAGAAAATCTCCGTAAAAAGCCTGATCTCTGGTGTTCAGTCATTCAACATACTGAAGTAATTATGAGCTATTCGAGCGCCCTCCTCAAGATCGACACATAGAAAATCTGCGCTCCAAAATCTTCCTAGCCCCTCCAGCGAGCGAAAGCGAGATCTTCCTGTGAACTACTCTGATTCTGAAAAGCCTAAAATCCTTGTCGTAGATGATCACCCATCAAGCCGCATGACAGCGGTTGCGCTTTTGTCAGTGGAAGGCTACGACGTGCTAGAGGCAGACAGCGGCACTGCCGCGCTGGACTGCGTGGCGCAGGCTAATCCAGACCTGATTCTGCTGGACGTGATGATGCCAGGAATGGACGGCTACGAAGTTTGCCGCCAGCTCAAGCAGGATGAGCATACACGCCTGATTCCGGTCGTCTTTGTCACTGCACTAAACGATCGCCGCGCCCGCTTGCGAGGCATTGAGGCCGGTGGCGATGATTTTTTGTCGAAGCCGTTTGATCAGCTAGAACTCTCGGCCCGCGTGAATTCTTTGGTGCGCCAAAAGCGGCTGAATGAGGATCTGGATCATGCGGGGCAGGTGCTATTTTCGATTGCCCGCACGATTGAGAGTCGAGATCCCAACACGGGCGACCACTGCGAGCGGCTAGTGCAACTGGGCAAGGCGTTTGGCGAGTTTCTGGGCCTCTCGCGGACGGAAGTGCGCGACCTGATGTGGGGCGGCTATCTGCACGACATTGGCAAGGTCGGGATTCCGGATGCAGTGCTGCTTAAGGTGGGTCAGCTTTCTCCCGAAGAATGGATTATCATGCGCCAGCATGTGCTGATTGGTGAGCGCATCTGCCAACCGCTGCGAACGATGCAGGGAGTGGTTCCCATTATCCGCCATCATCATGAACGCTGGGACGGGTCGGGGTATCCAGACGGACTGAAGGGCAATGAGATTCCCTACCTGGCTCAGATTTTCCAGTTGATCGATATCTACGACGCGCTGACCAGCGAGCGTCCCTATAAATCAGCCTTTTCACCCGAAGAGGCGCTGAAGATCATGATGGAAGAAACGGCGAAAGGGTGGCGCAATCCTGACCTGATGGATAAGTTTTCCAGCTTTATTGGCGCAAGGGCGATTGCCGCTTAGCCCAGCAAGCTGCCTCAACTCCAGCAAGCTGCCTTAACTAACGAGTTGTTAGCAAGGGCGATCGCCGCTTAGCCCAGCAAGCCATAGGATTCTGACGGTTTCCCAGTCGTGGCGGTGCGTGTGCAAAATGCGCGCGCAAAACCTGATAACTGCTCATGTCATAATCAAGCGGGATCAAGCGGGCCTGAGCGCTGCGGTATGACTGAACTTCGTCGCATCAGCGCCCAAGACGCTGCCGCTAGACAAGGCATGATAAGGCACGCATGAAAAGACTGGTTTCGATTCTCGTCAGCGGCGTGATTCTGCTGCTGATTTACTGGAAGATTGACTTTTCTGGGCTGATCGGAGTGTTCCGCGAGTGCGATCGCCCGTGGATGGCCATCAGCCTGGGCATGGTGATTCCGCTGACGATGCTAACGGCGGGACGGCTGCAAATGCTGATGCCTGGGACGGGGGGTAAGGGTTATGAGCCAGAGCCTGAGTTGATCCCCGATCCCTGGGATTTGAAACCTGATCCCGCCCGCCTCAGCTTTTGGGAAGCAAACCAACTGATTCTGGCGGCAAGTTCACTGAACATGGTGCTGCCGTCGAAGATGGGGGATATTGCCAAGGCCTATTTCATGCGCGATCGCGGGCATTTGACAGGTTTCCTGGCGCTGTCGCTGGTAGTGTTTGAAAAAGCCTGCGATATGCTGTCGCTGCTGCTGTGGTGCGTGTTTGGGCTGCTGCTCTATCCCCAAAAGGACTGGCTGTTTTGGGTGATGACGGTGAGCGTGCTGAGTGGGCTGGTGCTGGGGCTGCTGCTGCTGGGCTGGCCGCGCTTTGCCCAGTTTTTCTTCCGACAGGCAGAGCGGATTGCGCCGAAAAAGATGGGCAAAAAGCTGGTGACGCTAAGCCATTCCTGGCAGGAGATGCACGATTATTTTTGGGGCGATCGCCCCCGGCTTGCAAAAATCTCGGCGATATCAATTTTCATCTGGTTTTTGCACCTGCTGCAAATCTGGTTTTTCATTCTGGCGCTGAGGGCGTGGGTGCCGTTTGTCACGAACCTGGCGCTGTCGCCGCTGGCGATTTTGGCGGGGCTGCTGCCGCTGACGTTTGCGGGCGTGGGCACGCGGGATGCAGCGCTCATTTTGTTCTATGCACCCTATTTCAATGCGGCAACGGCGGCGGCGCTGGGGGTGCTGTGTACATCGCGTTACTTCATTCCGGCGATCGCCGGCCTACCCTTCCTCGGACAATACCTCAGCGTTGCGCGGGAGATCCGCCGGGGCTGAGGCGGGTTTTTGCTGGAGGGGCTGCGCCTTGGCGGGTCGCTGAATGCGCCAGAGCCGGTCGGCCTCGGCATCGGGAGCATGGGGATCGCGGTAGACCATCTTGAGGCAATAGCCCTGGCGTTCCAGAACGGTTCGCAATTTTTCGGAGGGATTGAGCAAAAAGACGGGTTTATAGCCCCGTGCCACCTGAAAGCGAGCGCGATCGCCCACCAGTTGCAGCCGCACATGGGAATCGAGCCGACGGCTAAAGGCTAGGATGGCGCTGGGATGACGATCGGCAATCACCAGCGGCTTGGCCTCGCGGTTAATCATTTCTGCCACGGGAAGATAGTAGGCGCTGCGGGAAATGCTCTTATTCCACCACAGATCGGAGTTGGCGCTGTCGAGGGTGTTGCTGAGGGCGATCGCCACCATTGCACCCAGCACGCCGCGCCAGAACCAGGGTTGCCAGCGATGCAACTGCCCGCTCGCCTGGGTAACGATCGCCCTAGTAAAGAGATACACCAGCGCCAGTTGCAGCCCAACGTAAGACGGGATCAGGTAGCGAATGCGAACCGTGCGCCTGCCGCCCAACAGCACATCCGGCAGCGCCAACCCCAAAAACGGCACCGCCACCAGCAGCAGCACCAGCAGCCAGCAGCGCGGCACCGTCTGGCGACACAGCACCACCAGCGCCCACCCCACGAGCAGCACCAGCAGCAGATTCGCGGCGGCCAAGTCGATGCCGACCAAAGAGCGGCTGAGGCCCAAAAACCAACGGTTAATCAAATGGTCAAACGAGGTCACCTCGTTGAGAGAAGCCGTCGTGTCGCGAATGCGGTCGGCCCGCACCACCAGCAGCACCATCCACGGCAATAGCGACAGCAGCGCCCCGCCTGCCGATAGCGCGTAGGCACGAGCAGTGTCCGTCAGCCGCCGCTTTTGCAGAACCTGCTCAACACCAAGGATGTAGAGCGCATGGGCGATCGCCACCAGGGCAAACAAAAGCTGTGTATACAACCCCAGCGCCACGCTCAGCCCGTAAATCGACCAGCTTTGCCAGCTTCGCACCCGCATCGCCCGCAGCAGCGCCGCACTCGACAGCACAATGCACAGTGTCCACAGGCTATAGGGCCGCGCCTCCTGAGCATACAAAATATGCAGCGGCGTGATGGCAAATAGCCCCAAGCTAACCCACGCAGCCACCTGCGACTGAAACAACTCCAGCGCCAGCCAGAACACACACGGCAAGGCCAGCACGCTAAACACCGCCGACAGCCCCCGCACCGCCCCCGACCCGCTGCCGAACCACTGCATCCATCCGCGCACGCCCAAAAAGTACAGCGGCGTGTGTTCTGCATTGCTCATCAGCGCCGCCAGCGTGTGCCCCCAGCCGTTTTCTGGCTCCAGGCTTTGATAGCGCATCACCGTTTCGGGCGAAATTACTGTACCCGTAAACTGCTCCTCCACAAACTCCACTTTGGTATGCCCCGACGATCGCAGCGAGGTCAGCGCTTCGTCTGTCCAATACACCTTCTGGCTGAGGTTGATGAAGCGGAAGAAAATGCCCGCGATGAGTAGCGCAATGACGGCATAGCGGAGCCAAGTCGGAACCTTTGGGCATAGGAGTTGACTGACAGAACCTGGCGTTTCGATAGTGTGCATAGAGACCCTGATGGAGTGGCGATCAGCCGAAGATCCTACGGCGGCGGAACCTGAGCGCCTTGTTGGGCAGCCGCATTGGGTGCTGCATAGAGCGTGTAGTCTTCGTTTTGGTACAGGACGGGAAGATCGAGTTTGGGTGACCCTTTGGATAGAAAATAGGCGGCGCTGTAGGTCTGCATCAGAACGATCGCCTGCTCGGTGGTCAGGTTGCGATAGCCTTGTGTCATCCGCCGCTGAATGTCCAGACTGTTGTTGCGATCGCGCTGAATCCCCACCCACGGATCGACACTGCCACTCAAGCGAGTTAAACGGTCAATCCATTCGGCAATCCCGACTGAAGCGGGTGGCACGAGCTTAAATTTAGCAATCGTTGCCCGCTCTGCCAGCCAGTGAAAGTTGTCCAACTCCACGGGCGGTGTCACGAAGATGGCATCGCGGGGCGTGTTTTGCTGAATCCATTCACACAATTCCTTGCCGGCCCGGTCGATGCGCTGGGCGCGACTGGGGAAGTCTTGCAGGGCGATCGCCTGCTGCACAAACACAACCGCCTGCGCTGCACAGACTGCCGCCACAATCCACAAACTCACGCGCCGCAGTCGTTTTGCTGCTTGCCCAGTTGCACTTGCACCACTATTGGGTAATTCACTGGGCAATCTATTGGGTAATTCACCGTGCAATTGACTGAACGATCCAACGGGCGATCGCCCGCTCATGGCCTGCTCCAGCGCACAGCACCCCAGCAGGCAGGCATTCAGCGGCAGCATAATATCGCCAAACCGAAACGGGTAGTATTGCAAGAACTTGCCTTCGGTGTCGAAGGGCGCGGCCAGCAGTCCAGCCACAAAGGGAATCAGGCTGCACAGCAGAAACGCAGTGAGGCCCATCCGCGCCTGGTAATGGGGGGTGTGCAACTGTCGCCGCTGTTTGGCGATGCGGTGCAGTAAAACGGCACTTCCGAGGGCGATCGCCAACAGCATCACTGGCTTCAGCCACCAGCCCCCGTCCCAGGACAGCGGGTTCAGGTGATGCGGCGTGCGGATAAACACGTAAACGAAGGATTCTGAAAAGCGTCCCTCCGGCGTTTGCGTGGTCAACTGTTGCAGCACGGGGCGAATCGAAAACACCGCGCCCACCGCGTACAGAGCCAGCATTTTGAGGACATTGCCCAGATTGCGGAGCAGATCACGCCGCCACAGCCCCAGCCAGGCGATCGCCACCAGGAAGGCCCAGCCGCCCACCAGCGTATGAAACGAAGTCGCCACGCCCAGCAGCAGCCCCGCCAGCACGATGCGCCCCTCCAGCAGCAGCCCAAGGGCAAACAAAATGCAGGTGTAGGCCGGAATTTTCGGCTCGATGCCGCCAAATAGCCACTCGCGGGAAACCGTGCCCTGTGCCCCCGACGCGCCGCTCAGGCCCGTATTGACATAGAGGAACAGAATCATCGACAGCAGCAGCAGCGGCAGGCTCAGCCCAATGCGACGGCTGAGGAAGACCAGCCCTGCCGATAACCCTGTGTAGCCCAGCAGTCTGCCAATGATCGAGGTAGGCAGGAACCCCCACGCATCCGCCATGCGTCCAAAGATCGCAATAAACGGAACGCGATAGCCAGGGGGCTGATTCAGATACCAGTCCTGGGGAAGCCAGTTTGGATTAGCCTGCTGGCGGGCAAAGGGGAGGATGTTCGTTTCATTCACCTGGCCCATGTTGCCAGCCAAGAGACACCGCAGGCTGACCAGCCCTACCAGCAGCAGCACAGGCAGCCAGAGCGATGCAACTGCTGCGAGGGGGGCTCGAATCTGCTTTCCAAACTTTCTCTGAAAATCCTTGCCGAGGGTACTCATGGCGACCGTCAAAACCTAAGGTACTATTACACTACTCTGGGTCGCGTCCGCAAAGTTTTGTAACCTCGCTCTGCCATGTCACGTTCCCGCCCCTGGTTTTACCCATCTGCTCTAGCGACGGCAACTGATAAAATGCCGAAATTCGCGAAGCAATCCCTGCGGGAACCACACGTTTGGTTTTGGCTAGGGCTAAGCCTGCTGGTGTCGCTGCTCTACTATCTGCCTGCGCTGATTCAGGTGTTGAGTCATGCCTACGTGGTGCAGGACGATGCGCGGCAGCACGTCACCTGGATGCTGCGCTTTGTCGATCCAGATCTGTTCCCCAACGATATTCACGCCGACTATTTCCAGGCGGTTGCGCCTAAGGGTTACACCACGCTCTACTGGGTCTTTGCCCAGCTTGGTGTTGATCCGCTGCTGCTGCACAAGCTGCTGCCGCCCGTGCTGGCGCTGGCGACGACGGCGCTGTGTTTCATCACTGTGCTAGAAATTTTGCCCGTGCCCTTTGCCGGGTTCCTGTCGGCGCTGCTGCTCAACCAGGGCTTTTGGATGCGGGATGATATTGTGTCGGCGACTCCTGTCGCCTTCGGTTACCCGTTTTTCTTTGCGTTCCTCTATTTCTTATTGCGGCAAAAATTACTGCCCCTGCTAGGAATCATTGCGCTACAGGGATTGTTTTACCCACAAGTCTTGTTTGTCTATTGCGGCATTTTGCTGGTGCGGCTGCTGCGGTTTGACGGCTGGCGACCGGGTCTGACCTATGACCGTCAGCACTATCGCAGGGCGATCGCCGGACTGATCGTTGCCTTCTTTGTCCTATTGCCCTACGTGCTGCGAAACCACGGCTTTGGCCCAACCGTTTCCGCCGCCGAGTCGCTGCAAATGCCCACCTTCTGGGAGCCGAACTGGTCAGAGTTTTATCTCTCTGACCCGTTTGAGTACTACCTCCGCTACTGGCTCTGCGGCAAACGAGCGGGAATGCTCCCCGGCGACTGGTGTTCGGTCGATTATGGCCCGCTGAACTGGCTCTATCCCGACAACGGCGACCCCACCCAGCCGCCTATTCACCTCAGCCGGGTGCGGTTTGGGCTACCACAGGTGATTTTTGCGCTGCTGCTGCCCCTGCTGCTGCGGCTGCCCCGACGGTTTCCGCTGGCCCGTTGGGTCAATGGCAACGCCCATGTATTTGGACAGGCGATCGCCGCTTCAGTAGCGCTCTACGTCCTGGCCTACCTGGTTCGCTTCAAGCTGCACCTGCCCAACCGCTATACCGAGCATACCTTTCGCGTGGTGGCGATTCTGGCGGCGGGAATTGGGCTGGCGCTAATTTTCGATGCGCTGCTGCGGTGGATGCAATCGGCGCGGGTGCGGCTGGCTCCGCTGGGGCTGGCGGGCCTACTGACGGCGCTGCTGCTGGGCTATCCGCTGTTTTTGCGAATCAACGAAAATGCTTACCCCATCACGGATTACGTAATCGGCAGGGCACAGCCGGAACTGTATGAATTTTTGGCGGCGCAGCCCAAGGACACGCGCATTGCCTCAATTGCGCCAGAGATGAACAATTTGCCCAGCTTTACACGGCGATCGCTCGTGGCGGGCGGCAGGGGCTACGCCATTCCCTACCACCTGGGCTACTACAACGAGGTTGTGGGGCGATCGCTCGCGCTGATCCAGGCGCAATACACCCCCAGCCTGGACACACTCCAGCAGTTCATCCAGCAGCAGGAGGTAGATTTCTGGCTACTCCAGCGCAACGCCTTTCGTCCCGGATATTTCCGGATCAATCCGTCGCTGGTGGAATACGCCGACCGCATTGGCGACTTGCTCGCCCAGATTGAAAGTGGTATCGTTCCGGCGCTCTCGCGCATTCCCCGACGCTGCATTGGCTACGAAGATCAGACCTATCAAATAATCGACGCTAACTGTGTGCTGACGCTGAACCGCCTGCGGAGGAACCCGGCGTGACGCACCAATCCAATGCTCACCCGCTTCTGGCAAACACGCGCCGCAGTCGATGGTTTTGGCTGGGCGCAAGCTTGCTGGTGGCGATCGCCTACAGCAGCCTAGTGCTGCAACGGGCCTTTCGCGCCGAATACGTGGTGCAGGATGATGCGCGGCAGCACTTGTTTTGGATGCAGCGGTTTTTAGACCCCGACTTGTTTGCTAATGACCTGATTGCCGACTATTTTCAGTCCGTTGCGCCCTGGGGGTTTACCACTTTCTATCGGCTATTTGCCGCCTTGGGCATTGACCCGCTGCTGCTCAGCAAACTGCTGCCGCCCGTGCTGGCGCTGGTGGCGACGGGTTTTGGCTTTGGCGTGGCAATGCAATTCCTCCCGGTGCCCATCGGCGGCTTCTTTGCGGCGGTGCTGCTAAACCTGGTGTTTTGGTCCCACGATGATCTGGCTTCGGCCACGCCCCGCGCCTTTATGATTCCGCTGTTTCTGGCGTTTCTGTACACGCTGCTGCGGCGACACTGGGGCTGCTGGCTGGCGATCGCCCTCATGGGCCTGTTCTACCCGCAATACGCGCTGGTGTGCGGCGGCGTGCTGGCGTTCTCGCTGGTGCAGTGGCAAAAGGGACAGATGGATCTGACGCACCGCCGCGCCGATTGGGTGTTTTTGGGCATCGGACTGGGGATCACAGTGGCGACGCTGCTGCCCTACCTGCTGGCGGCCAATCCCTATGGCCCGGCGCTGACCGCAGCCGACGTGCTGGATGACCCGGAATTTCTGGGCGACGGGCGCGGCCGCTTCTTTCTAGACGATGCCACTATGTTCTGGCTGTCGGGACATCGCAGCGGTCTGTTTCCCACCTTCAAGCCGCCGCTCATGGGGCTGGGCGTGTTTTTGCCGCTGCTGCTGTGGAAGCTGCCCACGCCACTGGTGCGCCAGGTCAAGCATCTGGGGCTGCTGCTGCGGATTGTGGCGGCCGCACTGGTGCTGTTTGTTGCGGCCCATGCGCTGCTGTTTCGGCTGCACCTGCCCAGTCGCTATACGGGCTACACGCTGCGGTTTGTGCTGTGCTTTGCGGCGGCGATCGCCCTGACGCTGTTCCTGGATGCGGGGCTACGCTGGCTGCATAGGGCACAAGTTCGGTGGCTGCCTGCGGTGGTGCTGCTTGGGGGAATCGGGGCGATCGCCGCCAGCGTTTGGTTCTATCCGCGCTACATTACGCCCTTTCCCGCCGACGAGTTTCGGGTGGGTCGTGCCCCCGCCCTGTATGAGTTCTTTGCCCAGCAGCCTAAAGATATTGTGATTGCTTCTCTAGAAGACGAAGCCGACTTTATTCCGGTCTTTTCCAGTCGCTCGATCCTGTTTGGACGGGAGTACGCCATTCCCTACCACAAAGCCTACGGACAGCAGATGCGCCAGCGGGCGATCGACCTGATTCGCGCCCAATACACCCTCGATCCGGCGCTGCTGCGAGCCACGATCGACCGCTACAGCATCGACTTCTGGCTGATCTCCCGCGCCACGTTTCGTCTCGGCACGCTGCAAGCGCTCAAGTTTCGCCAATATCCGGAGGCACTGACCGAAGCCCAGGCTAATCTGCAAACCGCAAAACCCATCCTGGCGAGACGCATCAACCGCTGCCAGGTTTTGCAAGTTGAGGAATGGACAGTGTTAGATGCCGCCTGTCTGCGCGGCAGATGAATCCATCAAGATAGACCAAAGCTGTAGGTTTAAGTGGAATCTATTCTGCTAAAACATTCGTCCCCTCTATACAGAACTTGCCGACTTGGGTTACAGTTCAACTTGAAAACTTGACAAAAGCTTTAAAAAATACAGATTATTACGGAACCTTGCTCTAAAACTTGATACACAAACATCGACAGGAGAATTCAGTATTCGAGGGCTGGTGTTTTTGCATAACCCCCACGCAAAGCGTAGATATAAGACGCATGGGGTTCCTTGACAGATGTCAGGATCTCGCCAATGAAGTTCATCAAAGCTTTAAGCTTGGCGTGACTTCAGTCACACCGAAGGCGTAAAAGCCTCTGATAGCATTTAATGCAATCGGGTAAATACATGCAAAGGTTAAGCAGCAAGTTACGCAGAGATCGACGGCAAGGCTCAACGCCAGGAATGTGTTGCTTTCGGTATTGCTCTCAGCGCAGCTCTCAATTTGCACTTCGGGTTTCACATTTGAGTTCTAGCCGCTGAGTCGCTGCTTGATCACTGGGGTTTGTCTACTATCACAGTTCGCTTTAGCGGGTTCGGAAGCTGAGTTTGAGGCTTGGTTTGACAAGGGAGCATTAGGTTGTGGTAACCACGCAAGTTGATCACTATTATCGGCAAATTAGTCTGGAAGAGCAGACGATCTACGACCATCTCCTGCACTGGATTGAGCATGAAACGCCAGAGCAGATGGTCGATCGCTTTCATGCGCTGTTTATTGATGGCTCTCGCTATAGTGATCCCGATATCGTGGCGGCGCTTGATAAGGTCACAGCCTCTCGCCTTGCGTCCGAAGAATTTCGCTATGTCTTAAACCGCTGTTGCCACATCTTGATTAACCGCTGGCAGGCGCGATCGCAGTCTCAGTTGGCCATCCCCAAGCTAATTGAACTGTTTGAAAACAATGCTGCCCAAGCCCAGAGCCAGATCAGCATCCACCGCTCGCGATCGCTCCGCCGCCTCCGGGAGTTGACTCGCCAATTCACCGAAACCGAGCAATATTTGACGCTGCGTCGCCTGGCCCAAGTGTTGAGCGAGGCCGCCGAGGCGCAGCAGGGCAACGGACAACGCCCCCTGGGCACTTTGATTCCGCGCTATCCCTACCTATACGAGCATTGCCTGATCAGCGAAGACTGCACCCGTGAGCAGCAGAACACGGTTCGCCAAGTACGGGCATCGCGGCAGCACAAGTTTGAGGTTGACCTGTCGCAATATCTGACCTATCAGGTGCGTCAAGATCGGGCGGCCGAAAATGCCTTTGTGGGGGCGATCGCCACGCCTTCGACTCCTCGACTGATTCACCCAGTCTCTAACCCCACCCTCTTAGAAGATCAAGACTTGAATCGCGTGGTGCGCCACTACACCGGCAAAATCGAAGGAAGCCGCAGCTACAAAGATTTGGCTCAAAATTTTCTGGCCCAGAGCAACTACACGCACTGTTTCGCCGATTTTAAGAACGACCTGTACGAATACATCACGTCGTCCGTCGATCCGGAGTATGGGCGCAGACAGTTCAACAACCAACTCTACGGCTATCTAAAGGACATCATGCCCGACAGCGACGACCAGCGCCTTAACGACTTCTTGCTCGTTCGCACCTGTAGTCATCTGCTGAATTTCCTGGTGGTAGACAGCGCTCAGCACCCTAAGCATTTTGTCTTCGTAGATCTATTGACGAATCTTGGCCCGATGCTGACGACAGGACTACTGCTCAAGATTGTGCTGCTGTGTCGCAAGGTCAAGCCCGCCCTGGAACGGCGCTTCTCAATTTTATTCAGCCATTACGAATCTTGTTCTCGTGATGCAGTGAGCTGGCTCATTGAGGCGCTGGAAAATCTAAACGTAGCGCTCAGCGTTAATTTTGGCTCCGTCGATTTGTCCTTCTTAACTTAATTTCTAGACCTCAACCCACTTAACTTCAAATCACTTGCCCTCAAATCACAACGCTGCCGGGTTTCCGGCTTTGTTCAGTTCTTCATAAGCGCCTTCCCATGCTAACCTTTCAAACTGCGCGGTAAGGGTAGCATAGGATGGATAAAACGCGGTATTCTTAGAAAAGTGACTAAACCATTTTCTGCAATCAGTTAAGGAGTGTTTTGCATGACCCAGGTGGTCTTAGGAGAAAACGAAGGGATTGAGTCGGCACTGCGACGGTTCAAGCGTCAGGTTTCCAAGGCGGGAATCTTGGCCGATGTGAAGAGCCACCGTCACTTCGAGACTCCTCTGGAAAAGCGCAAGCGCAAGGCGATTATGGCTCGTCGGAAGCGCCGTTTCCGTTAGGTTTGGTGATCAGCTACGAGTTTAGTGTTAAGCCTCGATATGTCTTTGCAGCAAGTCTTTGCATCGCAGGTTTAAGGCGAAGGCTCAGTTTAATACTTCATGTGTACGTGTGATGTATGCATGGCACATAAGTTTTGGCAAATAAATTTTAAGCAGTGGGGTGAGAAAGCCAGTTTCTTTCCCCACTGCTGTTTTTTGCCTGTTTTTTCGCTGAGTTAGCGATGGCTGAACCTCGATTGGCCCCGAAAGACAGGAGTTCTAAAACCGGATGCGCTCCTCGGTGAAGAGCTTGAAACCAGCGGCGATCGCCCCAAAAGACACCACAAAGTGCCACAGGCTGGTGGGCAGCAAGTATGCACCCCCACTCAAAAAGACCAGCAAAATGCCCACAGCCAGCAGACCCCAGCCCAAACTCCCGGTTTGCCGAGGGAAAAAAATCAGCGAGACCACGCCGCCCATCAGACAGAGCAGCGAACCCGTCGCCGGAAGATTGCGCCAATAAAAGGCCAGGCTAGTTGCAAAAAACACGTTCTTGCCCAGGAAGTAGATTCCGCCTACTAAAAGCGCCAGCCCGATCAGCTTTACGATTAATCTGTCCATTTTCTGCCTGTCTGCCTCAGCGACTCGATATAGAGAGAAACAAATGCGAACCGCAGAAATCCGGATAGCTATTAGGCTAAAGAGTTTACTTTATACATGCACTATACATACCCTGAGGACTCAGCTTGGTTACTTTGGCTTACCTCAGCGTGACTGTGAACCAGACACCAGCAAGATTGCGAATCTCCTGCTGTTGGGCGTAGTCGTGGATGAGTTGGCGAAACGTATCGATGTAGGAAAATGCAGCGATGAGCTGGGGCCAACTAGGATTTTTAGGAAAATGGATGCCCAGCGCTTTGGCCGCGCTGCGACAGCCGTTATACGAACCGTAGCGTTGCAGCAGTTCCGCTTGAGTGAGTTGGGTTGGCACAGCCGCAGGCAAGGCAGGCGCTGGAGTCGCAGGGGCGATTCCCGCAGGGATCGCTTCGCGAATCGCCCGTTCTGGCTTGGGTAAACCAGTGGTGGCGATCGCCTCCAGTTCATCCACCGCAATCTGTGCCACAGAGTAAATCGCGGCGGCGTTGCGGAGTTCGGCCTGCTGGTTTTCCTTGAGCTGGTTCAGCAGTTGGTTGATGCGCTTCTTGCCCATGAGAGTTATCGATCAAGGAGCGATCGCCCTACAGAAGCTTGGTCTGTGTACATTTGCGAATCATCCTTCCGCTTCTGCGCCTCCTCTTCTGGGGTCAGCTTTGGCTCCGCAGAAGGCAGCACAGGCTGTGGCGGCGTAGGTTCGATGCCCTGCTCCTCGCGCCACCAGTTTACAATACCGCGAACCGCATTCAGGAAATTCAAAAACCGCTGCGGCAGCGTCAAAAAGCTCCACTGCATCCGGTCTGCCGTTTCCACATCCGCCACCGCATCGAAAGCCGATGACAGCGTTTCTAGGCGACTGCCCATCGCCATCAGTTCTTGCTCCATTCCTCGCAGCAGCTCTTGGCTCGAAGCAGCAAGCTGCTGTTTTTCCTGCGCTAGCTTCTGGATAGACACTTGCAGCTTGGCAACATCTGCTCTGAGTTGCAGCGACGTTTGCTTATGCTCCTCGTTGCGGCGAAGCAGTTGCCCCCGGCTGCGATTAGTAAAAACTAGGCACTCTCGCATTTCCAGGTAGGTGCGCTCTAGCTCTGCCCGCTGAAGTTGGGACACGTCTCTGGGGAAATCGGTCGCCGGGCGAAAGCAGTCGGGCGTGCGGCTGGCGGTCTGCTCGGACGAAATTTGGTGAGAAGGGTCAGAAAAAGCCATAGCTCGGAGGTTCACTATCTATCCTGATCTTGGTTCAGAATGCCCAGAACAGGGGACAACTGCACTGGTTTTACATAAAAGCTTCATGAAATAGGCTGTCTCTGCCTAAATTTCATCCCATTTGGGGCATTTGAGGACAATCTGGGGAATGTTTGGGTGAGGAATGTTTTGAGAGAGAAATTCTCCGGTTCTGACAAAAACCCAGAGTTCTCTCTAAGGTTGACCCAAAATCTAATACTGATTCGCCTTGAAAAAATTGGTGTGTGCAAGTCGAAAAGTTTAGTAAAATAACTTTACAATACCAATAGGTATTTATTCTCATTACATTCGCTTCATCGCCATGACCGACTTTCCCTGGTTAACCTCCATCGTTCTGCTGCCCCTGGCGGCTGCGCTCCTAATTCCCTTGCTGCCGGACAAAGACGGCAGAATTGTCCGTTGGTACGCCCTCGCTGTGGGGTTGGCGGACTTTGTGCTGATGTGTTTCGCCTTCTGGACTCACTATGACCCCACTGTCGCAGACTTTCAGATGGTGGAAACCTTCCGGTGGATGTCGCAGCTTGGGCTAAGCTGGACGGTTTCGGTGGATGGCTTGTCGGTGCCGCTGGTGCTGCTGGCTGGCTTTGCGACCACGCTGTCGATGTTTGCCGCTTGGGGTGTCGATCGGCGACCGCGCCTGTTCTACGCGCTGATGCTGGTGCTATACGCGGCGCAGGTGGGCGTGTTTGTTGCTCAGGATCTCCTGCTGTTTTTCATCATGTGGGAAGTGGAGCTAATTCCCGTGTACCTGCTGGTGTGCATCTGGGGCGGGCAAAACCGTCGCTACGCGGCGATGAAGTTTCTAATGTACACGGCGATCGCCTCTATCTTTATTCTAGTGGCCGGTCTGGCGATGGCTTTCTCCGGCGACACTACTACGTTTGACATTGCCGCCCTCCGCCTCAAGGACTTCTCCCTGCCAATGGAACTGCTGCTCTACGCAGGGCTGCTAATCTCCTTCGGCGTTAAGCTGGCCATCTTCCCGATGCACACCTGGCTCCCCGATGCTCACGGCGAAGCTTCCTCCCCAGTATCGATGATCCTGGCAGGTGTGCTGCTGAAAATGGGTGGCTATGGGCTAATCCGTTTGAATATGGAGCTTCTGCCCAACGCTCACGTCTATTTCGCTCCGGTTCTGGCTATCCTTGGTGCAGTCAACATCGTCTACGGTGCGCTCAATTCCTTCGGGCAGACGAACATGAAACGTCGCCTCGCCTACTCCTCCATTTCCCACATGGGCTTTGTGTTGCTAGGCATTGCTTCCTTCACCGATATCGGCGTGAGCGGCGCAATGCTGCAAATGATTTCCCACGGGCTGATTGCTTCGATGCTGTTCTTCCTGGCCGGCGTAACCTACGACCGCACCCACACCATGATGATGGACAAGATGGGCGGCATCGGACAGGTGATGCCTCGCGTGTTTGCCCTATTCACGGCTGGCGCAATGGCTTCGCTGGCGCTGCCCGGAATGAGCGGATTTGCTGGAGAAATCGCCGTGTTCATGGGCATGACGACGAGCGATGTCTACGGTTCTACCTTCCGCACGGTAACGGTGTTTCTCTCCGCAGTCGGCCTAATCCTTACGCCAATCTATTTACTGTCAATGCTACGTCAGGTCTTTTTTGGCACGAGCGCCGAGCTAATGTGCGACGTAGTTCCGTCCTGTGACCTGGGCGATTTTGAAATGAAGCGTCAGGGCAATGAGGAAGCTGCCTGCTTTGGCACCAACTGCGTGTTGCCAGCAGATGCGAAATTTGAGGATGCTAAACCACGAGAATTATTTATCGCCGTTTGCTTCTTAGCGCTGATTGTGGCGATCGGGCTATATCCCAAGCCTGCCATGCAGATGTATGATGCCAAGACTGTTGCCGTGAATGCTCAAATGCAAACGTCTTATCAGCAATTTGCACTCACGCATTCCTCAACCTATGCGGGTGGATTGCTTGATGGAGTTGTTTCCAGCGCCAAAGCACCGGTCTTGGGTGTGGTGGAATAGCCGGATGGTGGACGGCAGGAGCTTTGGACGACAGTTAGCTTGTTCAGTTAGCTTGGTCAAAGCTTCCAGAATTTTTGATAGTTCTGACTGCTGCCAGTCTGTTACGAATCTCTGAGTGCTGCGCTGCAAACCTCAAAATTTTTAGAACTAAAAAGTTTTGAGAATTAAGAAACCGTCGCCTGGCAACCCAAGCGGCGGTTTCTTGCAGGAAAAGCGCTTCTAACCCTTAGCTGACACTAGCCAGTGCGGGTGCTTCGGGGGCCCATTCAGTGTGGAACGTGCCTGCTTTGTCGATGCGCTGGTAGGTGTGCGCCCCAAAGTAGTCGCGCTGAGCCTGGGTGAGGTTTTGCGGCAGGGTGGCGCGGCGGTAGCTGTCGAAATAGTCCAACGAGGCGCTGAAGGCGGGCACCGGAATGCCAACCTTAGCAGCGGTCATAATAACTTCACGCCAGGCCGCCTGACGATCCAGAATGGTCTGCTTGAACTCTGGAGCCAGCAGCAGGTTAGGGAGAGCAGGGTTCTCGTCGTAGGCTTTCTTGATTTTGTTCAAGAAGCCCGCACGGATAATGCAGCCACCCTTCCAGATGCGGGCCATTTCGCCCAGGTTAAGGTTGTAGTTAAACTCTTGCGAAGCCTTGGCCAGCAGCGCCATGCCTTGGGCGTAGGAGCAAATCTTGGAACAGTAGAGCGCATCCCGCACCATGTTAATAAAAGTTTGCTGGTCGCCTTCATAGAGTCCGCTGGGCCCCGTCAGTTCCTTGGATGCTGCAACCCGCTCTTCTTTGATGGAGGAGATGATTCGAGCATTCACCGCTGCGATGATAGTGGGAATGCTGACACCCAGTTCTAGGGCGCTCATTACCGTCCAGCGACCCGTGCCTTTTTGCCCAGCCGCATCCAGGATGAAATCCACCAGGTGCTTGCCTGTGTCGGGGTCAATCTTCTGGAAGATGTCGGCGGTAATTTCGATCAGGAACGAGTTGAGTTCGTCGGTGGTGTTCCACTCGGCGAAGGCGGCGTGGAGTTGCTCGTTGGTCAGTCCGCCTGCATTTTTCAGCAGGTCGTAGGCTTCGGCAATGAGCTGCATGTCACCGTACTCAATGCCGTTATGAACCATCTTGACGTAGTGCCCGGAGCCGCCGGGGCCAATGTAGGTGACGCAGGGGCCGTCGTCTACTTGGGCGGCAATTTTGGTGACAATGGGTTCGATTTCGCGATAGGCGGCTTCGGTGCCACCGGGCATGAGGCTGGGCCCGTTCAGCGCGCCTTCTTCGCCACCGCTCACGCCCATGCCAATAAAGCGTAATCCGGTGGATTCTAAATCCTTGACGCGACGCTCGGTGTCTTCGTAGAGGGAGTTGCCGCCGTCGATGATCATGTCGCCGGGTTCAAGCAGGGGCTTAAGCTGTTCGATTACAGCATCAACAGGGGCACCAGCCTTGACCATGATCAGGATTTTGCGAGGGCGCTCTAGGGATTGCACAAACTCAGGCAGGGTGTAGGAGGCGACGAAGTTTTTCCCTGCGGCCCGCGTTCTCATAAATTCTTCTGTAACCGAACCAGTGCGGTTGTAGACCGCCATTGAATAGCCGTTGCGCTCGATGTTGAGTGCGAGGTTTTCGCCCATCACGGCCAAACCAATGAGACCAAAGCTCTGTGCCATAGATTCTGCCTACTTGCTTACTGCTGGACAACGCCGAACCAAATTCCAAAGTGCTTCACAGAGGACGAATGCAGGCAAAGCCCACACGACCCCAAGGCTTTATATAGATTTTTGGGACTGTCTGTTCCTTATCAGAGTAGACAAGTTTTTCAGAAAGGGCAGTTCATCAAAGATTTTCTTTATGCCTTAAACCGTTTGGTTGTCTGGGATACAGGAATTTGAATGATGAATTCGGTGTGGTGTCCTGGGGCAGAATTACAACGGAGGATGCCGTGGTGGGTTTCGACGATGATTTGGTAGCACATGGCGAGTCCGAGGCCTGTGCCCTGGCCGACGGGCTTGGTGGTGAAGAAGGGATCGAACAGGCGGGATTGGAGATCTTCGGGGATTGGGGGGCCGTTGTTGGCGATGCGGATTTGGATGTGTCCATCAGTGCTTCCCTCCTTACCCGCTTTGCCTCCTTTGCCCTCCCTGTCCTCCAGATATCGAGTCTGAATATGGATCAGGGGAGGGGAGGAATCTGATAGGAATCCGCTGGGAATTCGCGGAGTCTGAAGAGCATCAATGGCATTGTTGAGGATGTTCAGAACCACCTGGTTGATTTGGCTGGGGTAGCACTCTACAAGAGGCAAATCGCTGTAGTCAGTTGTAACTTGAATAGCAGAACCGCTGGCAGACGTTTGAAGCCGATGCTGCAAGACTAGCAGTGTGCTGTCGATGCCGTTATGAATTTCGACTCGCTTCAGTCCTGCCTCATCCATGTGGGAAAAGGTGCGGAGTGAGAGGACGATAGTACGGATGCGCTCGGCTCCGACCCGCATGGAGTTGAGCAGTTTGGGCAGATCGGCAGTGATGAACGGTAGATCTATGCTGGCTTGCGCCTCTTGCACGGGTTGTGGGGGATGGGGAATGTGCTGCTGATAAAGAGCGATTAGGTCGAGCAGAGCATGGGCATATTGGCGAGCGTGGGTGATGTTGCCGTAGATGAAGCCGATGGGGTTGTTGATTTCGTGGGCGATGCCTGCGACGAGTTGCCCTAAGCCGGACATTTTTTCGCTGTGGAGCAGTTGGGCCTGGGTTTTGCGAAGTTCCTGGAGGGTGCGTTCGAGTTCTTCAGCTTTTTCGCGGTAGCGCAGTTCTGACTGACGCAGGGCGGCTTCTTGCTGGAGGGCTTGCTGGATGCGATCGCGCTCTCGCAGGTATCGGAGCGATCGCTCTAGCAGCCGCCAGATAATCAGCCCCGACACGGCTCCTGCGCCCATCAGCGACAACCCCAAATAGCGCAGACCCAGCAACATCTGCTGATAGACAGGTCGGGGCGCATCGATCCGCAGCAACATGACGGGCCGGCGGTGCAGGTCATAGATAAGGCGGTAAGCGGCGATCGCCTGCGCTGTAAGCGGAATGACTATCTCCGATTGCCCTGTTTTTAGCTGAGTTAGGGCTTGCTGATGGGTGGGGCCTGTGAGTGGATGCAGCGATAGCGACAGTTGGGTCGATTCGGAGAGCTTAGCAAGCTTATCGGCATCTAGCGTTTGTCCAAAAATAAAGCTGCCGACAGCGGGGCCACTGCCGTTACTTCTCAGAATAGGGCGACTGACGAGCAGCGTTAGCTGTCCAGAAATCAGCACGATGCCCTGAGGATTTGACGGTTCTCGCCCTACCTGAAACAGCTTGGGCAGCGCCATCAGCGCATCCTGAAAGACTTCATCAGCAGGGCTGTTGATTTGTCCACTGGAATAGTCGTAGGCGGCGCTATAGAGTAGGGTTTGGGGGTCGCGGGCGATCGCCATCCAGTCTGCCTGAGTCGATGTGAAGGTAACGTCGCCAATCGAATTGCTGATGTAGTCTGGCTTTTGACCCTGGGCATAGGCGTAGGTCTCGTCCCAAGTGGCATAGTCTGTAGCGGCATTGCCCAGAATGTCGATTTGATTTTGAAGTGCTCGCTCAACCTGATCCAAGTTTCTCGTCAGGGTCAGCCTTTCGACCTGACGGGCGCTGTTGAGCAGAATCGTTGATGAGCCAGCAAACAGCAGGGTTGTGATTCCTCCAAGAATCAAGAAGATGCTAACTGGAAGCGGAACTCGCATGTAAACGTGCGGTTTGAAAAACAGCGGTGCAAGGTTTCTAAATACTCTGGGAACCTGAATTGAGAAGACTCGGACGCAGGGCAAAACAAAGTTAGAGGCTGGACTACTTAGAGACTGGAATATAGCACCGCTCCAAGGCCCTGCGTTGGCTATCTCCTGAATTCTCTAAGCTCAGAGTGCCCAGCCTCCTGAGAGGAGGCGACATCGATTGATAAAATGCTCCCAGATGACCAAAACTACACGCTTTTCTATGGCTAGCCCGGAAATGTCTAATTCAGAAACACCAACAGAAATGCCTAATTATGGAGGGGCTGACGCAGTGGACGAGGCGATCGCCCGTGGCATTGATTTTGACGGGTCGCCCATTCCCCAAGCCAAATTAGACCTCTACAGTCGAGTGATGGGGCTGGAGGCGGGTCGGCAGCGCAGCGGCGTAAGCAACACCATGCGATCGCGCATCGTCCGCATCGGCGCAAAGCACATTCCTCAGGACGAGCTAAATCAGATGTTGATTGCGGCCGACTTTGCCCCGCTGAAGGATAAAGAAATCGCTTTCTTTTACGGTGGTAAATCGTAATAAACAAGCGTTACAGAGCGCAGGGATTTGTCACCAAACGCTGTAATACTGTTAAGCAGGCAGTAAGCAGTTGGAGATCGAGCTGGGGAGCGTGCGATCGCCAGTTGCTTATTGCTCGCCAAAGTTTTTTAGACATGAACTTCTCCAATGGTGCCTACTCCCAGCGCAATTGCGGCGATCGCCTATGGCTTACTGGCGCTGGTCGGCGGCATCATTGGCTATCGGCAGGCGAGCAGCCGGGCCTCGCTCATCTCCGGCGGCATCAGCGGCGCGCTGCTCCTTTTGTCAGGGATCTTGCAAGCAGCGGGCATACCCTGGGCGCGGGGGCTGGCCGCGCTGATCACTGGGACACTGGTGGTCGTTTTTATTATGCGCTGGATTAAAACCCGAAAGCCAATGCCAGCCCTGCTGATGATCGTGGCAGGACTGGCATCGCTGTTTGTGACGGGCTTTATCTTGTGATGGGCTTTATCGCGTCGTGAAACCGGCTGAATCGGGGTAACCTACACCGCACCCGCAGGCAGCAGACCCGTTGCCGACAGGATATAGTTCAAAATCGAGCTAACGAAGGCTAGGGCGATCGCCCCCAAAATGGCGCTGCCGATGCCCCAGCGCAGGCGGAAGCCCTGAGTCAGCAGGGCCGCCAGACCAAACACAATGACCGAACCCAGCAGCGGCACAATGCCCAGGGTAAACAGCCAGGAGGCCGTGCGAATAAACTGCGGAAAGGCGTACCAAATGCCATTCAGCACCCCAATAATGGCACCCGCAAACAGGGCCGCACCGGGATTGTCAATGTCAATTCCCAGAGGGAGTTTAGAGATAATCAGCAGGCTAATTGCCAACACCAAAATCGAAATTAAAAGTCCAATCATAGCCACTCCTCCAAAGTTAACTACTTAAAAACCAATCAGCGAGATCAAACAACAGGTTAGGACGATTCATGCAATCAACGTTAAAACGATCTGGCTCGGTAAAAGGGAGCAGTCTTTCTATTCTTAAGTCCCTATAGCACTGCGAAAGAAGCCGTTCTTTCTAGTTGAAACCGTCAGACCTTTGCACTGATGATTAGCACCAAAATTAATGGTGAACCAAGGCTAGACTAGGGTGTTAAGGCATCTTCAAGCTTGCGGAGAACCGAGGCTTCGGCTTGGCTGATCTTCTCGCCGCCAATCCCCAGAAAGCCGCCTTCTTTCACGGCTTCGGCGACCTTGGTGGCGATCGCCAATAGCCAGCCCCTGTACTCATTGGCTTGCACCCCCGTTACCTTCGCCGCCAGCACCGATTTGACTTTATCAAAATGGGCGATCGCCGCATTTCGTCCTTCAGATGCGTTTTTCAAATCACGAATATAGCGGAGAATTTGAAACTCCTTCTTAAGCAAAAGTGAATCAGCCGGAGTACTATCCGCCAGGTCAACTTCATTCAGCGCTGAGACTACCGAACTCACCAACCCATCGGGCGGAAGATCTTGACGCTGCTGCTCAACAGCCAGGATTTTGACACCCGCCTGCACTTCTTTCATAAAAGAGACGGGATCGGTCTTATCAGCCAGCGTCAGCGCAATAATTGCCTGCATAGGCGCTTGCGTTAAAACTGCCCACTCCTCTTCTGAGAAATATTGTTGCACCATAACTGTTTCCTCAATCGTTTCTTCGAGTTGCGCCCCAGAAAACAGCTTTGTAAAACAACCCGTTTTCTGAGAACCGATCCAACCACGCCGGAAGGAGCTTTCAAAAAATCTCAGTAATTTCCGTATGCATTACAGCAGGATACTGGAAAACAACGCTTTTTGTGTAGGTTTCCTGCGTACATTCGCGGTTGCAATTTCTTAGGCGGTGCAAAGCCGCCTGCAAGGCTTCCGTCTAGGGGATGATCGGGGCGTTGCAGCCCGCTGCATCAGGGAACCCTAGCAGTTGCCCAACGGCAAAGCAGCGAAACGGATTTTGGGGCACAGGCGGATCGCCTGCCGCAATCCACACCTTGAGCCGCATCGGGTCATAAATTGCCTGTCGCAACGCGCCATTGCCGCCGGGACTAGCATCGTCGTCAAACACATCAAACGGGCTGGCTTCCAGCGTGATGGGATGAGTGCGATCGCGCAAAATGTCTGCTACCACCGTCGGGTCGATTTCGCCATAGCGAGAACTGATACCATCTGGCTCCAAAAGCTGCCCCAAGCGCTGAAACCGGAGATCACTCGAAAGGTCAATTGGCAGCGGCTGGCGCTCAAACATCTCCGGCAGGACGAAATGATTGGTCGCGTAAAGCACGCCGTTGTCTTGGAGGGGACGCACGCCCAAGTGCCGCCCCGTAAACTCGAATACGCCTGCTTCCCGCGACTTGCCATCAGTAATCATAATGATGTTGCCCCGCACGCGAGGCTGCGTTTCCATGAGGCTGCGGGCTTCGGCAAAGCTAGTGGCCGTTTTCAAGATTTGCCCCATAAGTTGCACATTGCTGCGCCCTTCCCGCGACAGTTCGGTGATATCCGCCGCGTGGGCCGTATCCAGGCCCAGCGAAATGCCTGCCACATTCACCCCAGAGTTTGGCCAGATTACACCGGGATAGGTGACAAACACATGGGGCAGGCCGTCAAGCGGCTGCCGGATAAACAGGATGGGGTTGTAGACGACGTAATCGACGGGTTTTTCGTTGTTATCGACGCTGCTGCCGTGGTAGAGATAGCCGTCTCTGGTTGCGGCGTTGGTTGCCACAAACTGGTTACAGCCTTCCCAAAACAGCTCTCGCGGCAGCGTGTAGCCGAGGATTTCTTGGAACACGTCCGCGTAGGACATCATCATGCAAACGTCCATATCAATGCCGATATCGCTGGTCGCATCGGCCAATCCCCGGCATTCTTCTAGTAGCTCTGGGAAGGCTCGGTTTTTGGCCAGTCGCCCTAGCCCCAGCCCTACACCTGCCAGCCGAGCGATCCGCAGCGGCCGTTCGCCAATGCTGGCGATTTCATCATGCAGTAGGGTACCGTGCTGATAGCCCATGTCGTAGGGGGTTCCTGCTAGCCAGACGATTTTGATTAAGCCGCGCTCTTCTCGGTGGGCGGGGACGGGCTGCCAATTGGCGGGCAGGAATTCAGCGACTTTTTCGGGGGCGATCGCCACTTTAGGCGCGGGTGATCCTGGGGTTGCTATATTGCAATCGCAGACGGTTTCGGCGGCGGAGGCTTGCAGGTTTAGCAGCCACGATTCAAAGGCGATCGCCCCGTCGGCCGTTGAAGGTGCGCGATTGACCAACTGCCCCAAGCGAATTAGCCGCGACCCGTCTAGCACAATCTGTGAAGTCGGATAGCGTTGCAACAGTTCCAGCAGGGTGAACTGCCCGTCGCCCGCCGCAGACAGCACCAGCGTAGACCGCAGCGCCTGGATATTTGCCCGATTGGATGGGGTTTGAATCACCTCGCCAATCTTAAATAGCGCGTATTCTCCCAATATGGAATTCAGATCTTCATCTAAGTTAACTGCGTTGGCTCTAATGGAGTCGTTCAAAGCCTCCCGAAACTGATCAGGCGCAATTTTGGCAATCCGTAGCATCGATCGCCATCCGGGTGAAAGGTAGCCCGTTTCGGCAAAGGTGGTCAGTTCGCCAATGCTGATAGACGGGCGCAGCGGGCCCAAGGCAATCACCAGTCGCCGATTGGCAAAGTCTGGCAGCGGGGGCACAGCCTGAGCGCTGGCGGTCTGTTTTGGGCTGGCGGTCTGTTTTGGGCTGGCGCTGGGGTCGGCAAGAATGCCTGTGTTTGCGATCAGGCGGTTTTTTGCGCTGGCGATCGCCCCCGTGAGAGCAGTGGTTTGAACAGACGACTCGATGGGGGGCGAGTGTATGGCAGGGGCGATCGCCGCAGCGGCTTCAGTCCACCCAGCCGCGGCCGTTTGAGCTTGGTCACCAGGCTGGACGTTGAGACGAGTGGCTTCAAGCGTTGCAGCGCAGTCGCACACCAACTCCGGCAGCAGCGTCTGCACCGTCCGCAGCACGGGCAGCAGCCGATTCACCACCAGTTCCACATCCGTATAGGCTTGCTCCAGTCGTCCCACTTCCAGCCGCACGGCAGGTTGGGGATACTGTTGCAGCAGTTCCAGCACAGAAAACGTGCCGTCATCTCGGAGGGCGCGGCGAAGGGCCGTTTCCACCTCGTCGAGCCGCTCACTGCCGAGGGGATCGCCCACGGTTTTATTGATCTGGAGAAGGATAAATTGGCGCTCTGGCAGTGCGTCCAAATTGGGCAGGGCGATCGCCTGCGTCAGCCAGTGGTGCATTGCGTCTGGCTCAATCTCTGCGGCAATCAACAATGCCTGGGTTGGTTCTGAAAGGGTTTTCTGCGCTGCAAAGGTCGCCAATTCGGCATAGGGAACTGAGAGCCGCTGATCCCGAAACTGAAGAATCACCGTTTGGGCAGCGCTGACGCGATGAGCCATCAGCAGGTTGAGCAGCAGGCTCAGCAGCAGCCCCAAACCCAGTCCTACGCCTAGTTTTACAGACGGACGATAAGGACGATGAAACATCTGCCGCAGTCGCAAGAACCGGGCGATCGCCCAATTTCGCAATCCTCGAACATCCCAAACGCCATGCCTCATAGGTTTCTCAATCAACTCTGTTAAAAAAATCAACTCTGTTAAGGGCACCTCGAAAAATTCAGATCTTCTTGATAATAGCTACGAGAAAACGAGAGTTTCAGGCTCCCAAAATTCTCAATAAGGCAATTAATCGAGGCACCCTTAAGAAATTCAAACACAAGCCTTTGAATTTGGAATTTGCAACCTGGAGCTAGTCAATTTTCAAGAAATTCCTGGACTAAAAACTTCTAGCCTAAATTTCCAAACCGAAGACTCAAAACGGTCTAGCTCTACGAGAAAATACCCTTAGCGTCACTTCAAGCACACCCGTAGTGTAAATGAGATCGACAGTAAAGTATCGGGTATATCTAGCAAAGACACGTATCACCTTGTAAAATCCTACAAAATAGCGACATTAGCAAGCACTTACCGAAAAAAGGCGCAGGACGGCTGATCGCCATCCATTTTTAAGCAGGGTTGAGTCATTCCTTCCGGTATCTCTTGACCCTGGCAGTATTTCATAGGCAATACATTGACGTGGTTATTACCGTTATTACCACTGAGTTTCCAATGGTTTACATGCTGGTGCGCCTTTATTTTGGTAGTGCTGCGATCGCATCTGGTGTTGAGGAAATTTGAGGAAATCTTTTGAGGAGTGAGTCCATGAAATCCGATTTGCAATCTACCCGCCAATGGCAGTGCCTCTTGCTGTCGGGCAGCGTGTTGGTGTCTACGGTCATTGTCGGGGGACAGGCGGCCGTTGCTTCAGAAGCAATCGTTGCAGAAGCAGCGGCCGCAGAATCGATTGCCGCAGAATCAACGACCAAATCTGGCTCAGTTCGCAGCACGATTCCCCCGCTTTCACCGATTCGCTCACTGAGTGTCGAACCTTTGCTTGTCGAACCACTGGAATCTGTCGAGGTGGCTCCCGAAGCAGCCGTTGCTCCCGAACCCGTCGTGGTTGTTCCAGACGCAGAGCCGGACTCTGAAAGCACCACAGGGCTAACTACAACACCCAGCATCGAGAGCGCTGAGGTTGGGTCAGATGAAGTCGAAGCCGCTGAAATCGAGATTCCGATGGGCACGGCCGCAGATCTAGAGCCAATGCCAACCAATCCGGCGATCGCCAATACTGATACAGAGCTTGATCCAGACCTATCCGATCCCAGCTTCTCAGTTCCCGCCCCCATCGAAATTGCTCAAACAGGCCCTCGCGAAGTCCGCTATGTCTTCAGCTACATCGGCGTGGGGGTCAACTTGGGCATTGCGGGCGATGCCGCCATCGGCGACACCAGCTTTGCTGTCCTCAGCAAAATTGCCCTCAATCCCTACCTCTCCCTGCGTCCCAGCCTGCTGATCGAAGACGATGTGAGCATTCTCGTTCCTGTGACCTACGACTTTGGCATTGCCGGGCCAGGCACGGGCATTGCGCCATTTGCCGGCCTGGGCCTCACGTTTTTCACAGGCAATGACAACAACGTAGACTTCTTGCTGACAGGCGGGCTAGATTTTCCGATCAACAGTTCACTAGTGGCCACAGCATCAGCCAACCTTGCGCCCTTTGGCCGTGAAGTAGACTTTGGCATTCTGCTGGGTCTGGGCTACACCTTTAGCGCTCGTCGGGCGGTGGTGCGTCGTCCCACGATCGCCGATGTGCAGGATGCGGTCGGCGGCACGGCTGATACGCTTGGCCGCAGATCCCGCATCAACCCCAGCTTTATTGGCGCTGGGGCGAACCTGGGCATCGGCGGCGACTCTGCGCTGGGCAACACCAGCTTCGCCATCCTGAGCAAGTTTGCCCTGAACCGCACGCTGTCGATTCGCCCAGGTCTGCTGATCGAGGACGACGTAGAAGTGCTACTGCCTGTCACCTTTGACCTGGAGCCAATTCGGACGGGATACACAACGCTGGCTCCCTACGTTGGGGCAGGAATTGCCTTCTCCTTTGGCGATGACAGCGGGTTAGACCTGCTGCTGACGGGCGGTCTTGATATCCCCCTCACGGCTTTTCTGGCACTGACGACGGGCATCAACGTCGGGCTGTTTGATAGCTTCGATGTGGGCGCAACGCTGGGTTTGGTTTATACATTCTCGCCTTACTAATTACTAAAAAGCGATTAAGAAGCGCTGTCATTAAAACTTCTGGCAATATCGAACGTTTACCAAACAGCGTTTACTGATACCCAAAAAGCGCTGCGCGAGGAGTCGTTATCGCGCAGCGCTTTGGTAAAGTCCCCAACTATTGCTACAAGCGGGGGTACAGCATTTTTATGCGAGGTGAGGCATGCGCTAGATAGGAAAGGCGAGGGCTTGTGTCTTAGTCTTATGCCTCACTAGCTTCAAAAACGCTTTGCTATAGGTCGGATCAGGCAAAGTAGGTAGCAACGGGCAGTGCGCCCAGGGTGGCGTGGCCCTCTGCGAGGGTTGCGGTCGTGAGGTTGACTACAAGGTCATCCTTGGCATTGAAGCTGGCAGTGCCGTTGTTGGCGGAGAGGTATAGCTCTTGCTTCCAGCGAAACATGACTGCTTCGTTTGCCTTGAGCGCCTGACGGCCGCCTCGCTTCTGATTTTTGTCGGCGTAGGCCAGCTTGACGGCATCTTCTAGGGTTTTTGCCCTAATGTTGCCTGCGTTGAACAGCGCTTTGGGGCGGTTCAGCGTGGTCAGGTTGTTGTCAAAGTCGAACACGAGGCGATCGCCCTCCAGCACATTCAAATCTAAAATGCGATCGGGCGCAGTGACCAGCGATTGCCTGAGCGCCTTGCCCTGCCGACCCGCGCTATAGACAAACCAGTCTGCTCCCGCGCCGCCGACCAGCGTATCGCCGCCTGCCCTACCCAGCAGGATGTCATTGCCGCCTTCGCCCCGCAACACGTCCGCACCCGCAGTGCCCAGCAGGATGTCGTCTGCCGCCGTGCCCGTGATTTCGGTGGGCGGGTTGACCACTGTGCCCGTTGCGCCAAACTCCACTGCGCCAATGTCGATTTTGCTGTCGCGGGTGCGGCCTAGCTTGTCTGTCGTGGGTGCGCCGGAGCTAACGCCTGCGTTAATCGCAGCGCTGCCCTCCAGAAGCGGATGAAACAGCAGAAAACCGTCACTCATCTGCTGCAAACCGCCCAGTTTCGGATCGGCAATGCGAATGCCAGAAAACACCAGATTGCTGCTGTTTGCACCGCCCGCAAAGGTGGAAAATTGCAGGTTGCCGCCGCCATTGGCAAACGTGCCGCTGCTCTGCTGCTGGATATTCCAGGTGTTGCCGCCGTTGGCTGCGGTGTTGTTGAAAAAGACAGTGTTTCGTAGCGTCGCAGTGCTGCCACCTGCCACCGAAACGCCGCCGCCGACCCAGCCTGCGGTATTGAGGGCAATCGTGGTGTTGACAATCGTGGCGTTGTTGTAGAGCGCCATGCCGCCGCCCACATTGCTCGGTCCGCGGCCAGTGACCGAGTTTCCAGAAAAGGTGCTGTTGGTAATCGTGGCAGGAGCCTTCATCGTCCAGATGCCGCCGCCCTGACCTGTGGCGCTGTTGCCGACAAACGCCGTGTTGCTAATGGTCAGCCCCCGGTTCAGGTCGTTGCTCATGACCACGATCGCCCCGCCGTTGCCCCCGTTGCCCTGGGGCAGTGCCGTCACCGCGTTGTCTTTGAACAGGCTGCCCGTAATAGTGACGCTATCTTGCTTGCCTGTATAGAGGTAGGCCGCGCCGCCTTCGCCCTTGCCCTTGTTGCCCTCAAACACGCTGTTGACAATGCGGATAAAGCCGGACGCTTCGCTGGTGGAACTGGCGCGGTCGGTGTAGATTGCGCCGCCAAAGCCCCGCAAAAACGGGTTGGGCTTGCCTGTGTCGTAAAAAGCAGCCGTCGTGCTGTTGTTGAGAAACTTGGAATTTTCGATGGTGAGCTTGCCGTTGAGGCTGTTGATCGCGCCACCGTTGATGCCCTGGTTGTTGACAAACTCGCTGTTTCTTACCGTCAGCGGGCCGGGGCCCCAAAAGGCGATCGCCCCTGCCCCCCGTTCGTCATTGCCCGCCGTGGCCCGGTTGCCTGTGAACTTGCTGCCCGTCACCGTCAGGGAGCCTTCAAAGGCGCTGAACACCGCGCCGCCGCCCTTGTTGGCGACATTGTTGGTGAAAACAACGTTTTCCAGCGTTAGCTTGCCCTGGTGTTCCGTGGCGATCGCCCCGCCGCGCTCGGTGGTGAAGCCGTTGATCAGCGTCAGATTTTTCACCGACAGGCTGGTGGGCTGCACCGAGGTCGATTGCAGGTTAAAAATGCGCGACTTGTTGTTGCCGCTAATTTTTAGCCCCGGCGCAGTGCTGCCGTCGATAGTTAGATTTTTGCCTGCGGGAATATTGATCTGGCCGCTGGTGAGGGTAATGGTTTGCCCGGCCAGGCTGCTGGCAAAGCGAATCGTGCTGCCGCTGGTGGCTTGGGCGATCGCCGCCCGCAATGATCCAGCACCGCTGTCGGCGGTCGTCGTCACCGTAATGATTGTGGACATGAGTGTTCCCTATCTGATGGTTAGCTGTAGGAAATGCAGGAGAAATATACAGGAAATGCACAAGAAATGCACAGGAAATAAAGCAACTATCAACACGTTAGAAATCAAGCCACAGAACGTGAGATTAAACGCTTTCCGGAGAGATTAGTAGATGCACACGGAACCAAAGCAACCGAGTCGAGGAAACACAAAACCGAACGAAGTCGCATGACCCTGATCGACTTTCCGGGAACGCCAAAATTCCTTCAGGAAACATTCCAACGGGTTCATGATTTTTTCACCTAAGTGAAAACTGTCTGCACAGGCAGCACGCCCGCCCGCTGCTGGCGCGGCGACAGCGCAATCCCCGTCACGTCGATCACGCCATCCTGGGCCGCACTAAAGCCAGCACCCTCTGCGTTGATCGAGAGCAGCGTGCGACTGCCCCAGGAAAACAGCACCGCTTCACCAATCGCTAGGACTTGCTTGCCTGCCTGCTGCTGGTTTTTGTCGGCGTAGGCAGCGGCGATCGCCCCCCTCAGGGTGCTGCCCTGCACGGTTCCCGCATGGAACAGTTTCTTGGGCAACACTGATTCGCCGTTGACTTCGATCAGGAGGCGATCGCCCTGAGCAGGGTTGAAATCCGTGATGCGATCCAGGCTCGACAGCCGCGAGTGAGCCAGAGCCGATTTCAGCGTTGCGCCAACGTAGACAAACGTATCCGCCCCCGCGCCGCCCGTCAGCGTGTCGCTGCCTGCGCCGCCCCACAGCAGATCGTTGCCGCCACTGCCCAACAGCGTGTCGCCACCCGTGCTGCCCACCAGCCAGTCATCCCCGGCGCTGCCTTCCCACCGCAGCCCCCGCCCAAACTCGACCGCGCCGACATCAGGCTGAGCATCCCGGCTCAGCCCCCGCTGGTCTATCGGAGGTGCGCCTGCGCCCGTTCCTGTGTTGATGGCGGGGCTGCCGGCTAGCAGCGCATGGGTCTGCCCCAATCCGCCGTTTGCCTGGAGTGGATCGAGCTTGGGGTCGATGATGCGAGAGTTAGCCACAACGCGCGGATCATCTTTACTTTGCAGCCCTGGAAATTCGATATTGCCGCCACCGTCAATGAGCGGTCTGCGCGTTTGAACGCGAGTCTTCCAGGGATTGCTAGCAGTATTGAACGCAACGATGGAGTTTTTGAGCGTAATTGACTGGTCGCCCATCCAAAACGCGCCGCCCTGGAATCCGGCGTGATTGTAGGCAACGGTGACATTGGTCAGCGTTGCAGCAGACGTGGTACGGTTGCCAAAGGTGATTGCGCCGCCCAGCCCGCCGCCGTTGCCATCGTCGGCCCGGTTGCCCGAAAACGTTGTGTTCACGATAGTAGTCGGCGACGATTCGCCAATCCACAATCCGCCGCCCTGCCCCTGAGCCGTGTTGTTGGCCAGCGTGCTGTTCCGCAGGGTCAGTTCGGCATTGCCGTGGCGCAGCCCGCCGCCCAGCGCCTCACCGTCAGCGCCGCGAATCACAGTATTGCCGACGATCGCACAGTTTTCAATCAGCACCTTGTCGGGCGGATAGGCAAAGAGAAACAGCCCGCCGCCCTGGGCCGCACCGCGATTGTTTTCAAAGCGGCTGTTGCGGAGGGTGATTTGGCCGCCAATGGGGCCATAGCTGCTGTTGGGGCCCGATGCATTGGCTCCGTCGGTGTAGATTGCGCCGCCGTAGCCGCTCACCCCCCGTTGAGACGCGCCTGGCGTGGAGTCGTTGCCACGAAAGATCGAATTCTCAACCGTTAGCTCACCCAGCAGGCTATTGATTGCGCCGCCGTTGATGCCGCGATTGCGGAGGAATCGGCTATTGCGGACGGTCAGCACGCCGCCGCTCTTGGTGCCGATCGCTCCTCCGCCTCGTTCGTTTTGGGCAAGCGTGCCGTCATTGGCGATGAACGTGCTGCCCTGCACGAGCGTCCGCCCGCGAAATCCGGTGTAGATTGCCCCACCAAACCCAGCCGCGTTTTCCTGGAAACGGCACCGGATCACCGTCAGCTCGCTGCTGTTTCCGGTCAAGATTGCGCCGCCGCCGCCCGACTGTTCGGTGTTGCCCGTGACCCGCCCGTGTCTCAGGGTCAGCTCCCGTAGGGTCACTTTGGCATTGTCCCCAACTTGCAGAATGCGGCTGCTGCGGTTGCCGCTGAGGGTGATGCCGGGGGCGGTCGAGCCGTCTATCGTAATTGAGCGGTTGAGGGTGAGTTGGCCACTGGTCAGGCTGATGGTCTTTCCCTGGAGGCTGGCGGCAAAGCGGATGGTGGCTCCGTTGGTGGCTTGGGCGATCGCCGCCCGCAAAGATCCTGCACCGCTGTCAGCGGTCGTTGTCACCGTGATGATTGTAGACATGAATGTTTCCTTTCTGATGGTTAGCTGGAAAGGGTGCAACCAGAGGTTGACACGCTAGAAATCGTCCTGAGGAACGCTAAAGCAAACGCTCAGCAGATGAATTCATAAGTGTTTATGGAAGCTAATCAGCCGAAACGGAATACGCGAAAAGGGCAAAAAAGGGGGGCAAAACGGACGCAATGATGCAGGCTGTAATTCACCTTACTAGAACGTCAATGCTCATCTAGAAGACGGTCAATTTACTTGCTTTATATTCTCTCCAATGAAGGAAGACTTGCATTAACGCCGAACCTTTTTACCCCTGACACAGGGATGGCAAAATCATCGCTTTTGCAAACAAAAAAAGAAACATTTCTCATTCCAGATTAGGTTCTTTCGATTGCAGGAAATCAAGTTGCATCAAGTCAGGTTTTAGAACGTAATTGGGTTAATTGAGTAGACGCAAAGTGCAGGATTTTGTTCACGATAAAACGAGATGGCGAGGGCGCATCCTAGTTCTGCAAGTTTGCCCTCATCCCCCAGCCCCTTCTCCCAAAAAGGGAGAAGGAGAGCCGGATTGGCAGTCCCTTCCCCAAAGCGGGAGAGGGATTTAGGGTGAGGGTTCCAAAAGTGGGATGCACTCGATGGCGATCGCCCCGTCCAACTCAATCAAGATCCTGCAAAAATTACCGTGAAAATACTGAGACGGGAATTCTGGATGAAGCCATAGACGCAGAGTAATGGTTCAAGAACTCACGATTAAACGGTAATTCTTGACTGCTCGAAATATGAAATAGGATACGAACTTCGTCTTGTTTTACGATGCAAGAAGTATTCAAGAAACGAGTCAAAAAGCACCCAAAAGTCTGGACTAGGGGATAAGGAAGACGAGTAGACTGCGTAAATAACACCCCAAGAAATATCTAAGAAATGCAGTCTAGAGCGGACAGCAGAGAAGTCCAGTGAGCGATCTTTCAGAAACCCTGATTAAAAGAATGGGTGGAAGATCCTGACAGAGAAAATGGCTACGAACATGACCAGATCTGCTAGAACGAGGCACCCGATCTGATTCCACGCTTTCATTAATAGCCCACACCATGCATAAAACATTCCGTGAAACCGCTGAAAATGTTTATTTTTCAGCATTGTTAATTGCCACCTGCACTTCTGCGACCACTGTTGTCAGCCACTTCGTCAATTACTCCGGATGTGGCACACACCGCAGCACATCTTGACGCTGGAGCGGTTACTGATAAGCAGCAACCTCCAAAGTTAACGTTTTCTATCGACCTGAGTAAATTAGGCCCGTCGCGCTGAAAGGTAAGTTATCCCCCTTCGCATGAGGAGCCGTTTCTATGTCTACGTCTGCTGAATCATCTGGGTTGAAAGTTTGTCCTGCCTGCGGGGTCAAGATTGCCCCCGGCGGCATCACGGGCGATCGCGTCCTGTTTTCTGCTGGCCCACCGGGCACTCGCGCCACCCTCTGGACTCGCGTCTGTCAGTATGCCAAGCGCCCTGGCTGCATCAACAAGGATCAAGGGCAAAGCAGCGGGGAACCAAGTGACAGCCGGTTGGAATCGTAGAACCCGTTTCTCCGACTCCCTAACTTTATTCCCTAACTTCACCACTCCCCCGCCCAATCGCCCACTTCATCTGGCTCAGCACGCCCCGCAGCATCGCCACCTCTGGCTCTGAAAGCTGGGCCCGCAGGAACAGGCGGCGAAATTTTTCCATGCGGCTGGCGGCGGTGTGCGGGTAGAGGTAGCCAATGTCGAGCAGCAATGCTTCGAGCTGGTTAAAGTAGGCTTCTAGGGTGTCGAGGGAGGCGATAGGAGTAGCGGAGGAGTGGGGGTTGCGCCTGCTTACCTCTGCTTTGTCGATTTTGTCGATGGCTTGATCGATAGCTTGATCGGTGACTTGATCGATGACTTGATCGGTTCCGTGGTCACAGCCTGCCTGCGGGCGGCGGGCGGCGGACTGTTGACCTGCGGCCAGTTCATAACAGCAGACGGCGACGGCCTGGGCCAGGTTCATGGAGGCATAGGCTTCGCTGGTGGGAATTTGCACGAAGCGCTGGGCCAGGTTAAGTTCGGCGTTGGTGAGTCCAGAGTCTTCGCGGCCGAAGATGAGGGCGGCGGCGGGCAAAGTGCCGTCAGCTAGGGGCGATCGCAGCCAGGGCAGGCAGTCTTGGGGAGATTCCAGGCGAATGGGCAGCGTGGTGCGATCGCGCCCGGTCGTGGCAACTGCTCGCTGGCAGCCCGTCAGCGCTTCCGATAGCGTTGCAACCTGTTGGGCGGCTTCCAGCACGTCGGCCGCGTGGACAGCCAGCAACCGCGCTTCGGCGCTGAGTGGGTCGCACTGGGGGTTGACCAGCACCAACTGCCGCAGCCCAAAGTTTTTCATGACGCGGGCGATCGCCCCCACATTCAGCGGCCCGGCGGGTTCCACCAGCACAATGCGAATCTGCTCCAGCCCAGTATTCACAACGTTTTCCACGGCAACAGCAGTCGGCGCATCAGTCTAGCAGGCTCGGATTTTCATTCAAAATGCGGGCGCGGCGGCGACGGGCCACATCTTGCATGTCGATGATGTAATCGGTTTCATCCACGATTTCACCCGTAATGACTTCCAGCACATCTTCCAGCGTAATCACGCCCGCCACGCCCCCATATTCATCGACCACCACGGCCAGATGTTCGCGGCTGGTTTGAAATGACCGCAGCAGGCGATCGGCCCGCAGGCTCGTCGGCACAAACCAGGCTTTGCGGACAAAGGAAGAAATGGGGCGATCGCCCCGCCCCTCAATCAGCGCCGTCAGCAGTTCATGCCGCAGCGCAATCCCCAGCACATCGTCAATCGTCTCCCCAATCACCAGCAGACGGTTGTGCTGCGAGTCAATAATATCGGGCTTACAGGCTTCGAGCGTCTGCTCTCCTTCCAGATACGTAATCGCCACGCGGGGGGTCATCAGCTTGCCCGCCGTGGCATCATTGAGCGCAAACACACGGCGAATCATCTCGGCTTCGTCGTCTTCGATCACGCCTTCGTCGCGGCCAATGGTGGTCAAAAGCTGAATTTCCGCTTCATTGGTTGTGGGGCGATGGTTGCCACTGACAAACGGAGCCGTCACCTTCTCCAGCAGCAGCACCACGGGCGTAAACACGCGCGTCAGCAAGGTGAGCGGAATGGCAACCAGCAGGGAAATGCTTTCGGCGTTGCGCTCGCCGATGGTTTTCGGCAAGATTTCCCCAAAAATGATGATCAGAAACGTTAAAACGCCAGAAAAAACGCCAATCATTGCGCTGTTCAGCACAGACGCAGCCAGTGAGCCGATGACGATGCTTCCCAGAATGTTGAACAGGTTGTTGAAAATCACCAGCGTGGCGATCGGCCGATTCATCTTCTCTCGAATCGCCAGCAGCGCCTTGGCAGAAGCCCGGTTAGAAGACTGCGCCAGTTGCCGCACTTTGAGGATCGGCATCGACAGCAGGGCTGCCTCGGTGCAAGAACAAAGCGCAGAACCACAAATGACAAACAGCGTGACAGTCAGCAGCGGCAACATGGCAAGGAGGTTGACCCAGATGGAAGGTGCCCAGGCTTGCGACCTAGCCTAGCGCATTCCTTCTATTGTCTTCGATGGGCAGCTATCTCCGATTAGCGGCAAGCCTGGGATGCGTGTTCATAGAGGCGGCGAGGGATTCATGCGCTGCTTGGGGCATCTCTTTGAAGCGGCTCCCTCAAAAAATATTTGGCAAAAGGTTCAAACTTTCTCAGGCTGTGTATTCTGGAAACTGTCACATCCGGTATGTAGACACTTTTCGTAACGTAGATTAGACAGGTCTCAATGGCATGTTTAACAGGCGCGATTCTAAAGCGGCTTCCTGAGCCTTTTCTTAGGCCTGTTTTCTAAGCCTGTTTTGCTAAAGTTGCTGAGCGTGTATTCGAGTGCACGTCTTGGTGCGATCGCCCCTGCCTCTGTCTCAAGCCTCTCAACACTCCCCTGGAGATGGTTATGGTCGAGTTTCATATCCAGCCCGACGGCGAAATCCCCGCCTCTACCCAGCTTTACAACCAGATCCGCTTTGCGATCGCCTCCCGCCAGTTTCCCCCCGGACAGCGGCTCCCCAGCACCCGCGCCCTGGCCATGCAGACCGGGCTACACCGCAACACCATCAGCAAGGTCTACCGGATGCTGGAGGACGACGGCATTGTAGATGCCAAGGCGGGTGCGGGCATCTTTGTTAAATCCCAAGGCGACGAAGGCCACACCAAAGGCAACCAATCGCCCGTGCTAGCCAAACATCCCCAGGCCTACAAGCTGGTGCAAAAAAGCCTGGATGAACTGCTCAACCAGGGCTGTTCCCTCAGTCAGGCGCGGGAGCTATTTCTGGCAGAAATCGACTGGCGGCTGCGGTGCAGTGCGCGGGTGCTGGTCACGGCTCCGGGCTACGACATCGGCGCGGGGGAACTCATGGTGCGCGAACTCCAGCAGGCGCTGCAAATCCCTGTCCAACTGGTGCCGATGGAGGAGTTGGCAAGTGTGCTGGATCAGGCGCGGGGCGGCACAGTGGTCACCAGTCGCTATTTCATTGGCGAAGCAGAGGCGATCGCCTCTCCCAAATCCGTCCGCGTCATCCCGGTCGATATCTACGACTACGGCAAAGAGCTAAAGCTGATGAAAGGACTCCCAAAAGACACCTGCATCGGCTTCGTCAGCCTTAGTTCCGGCATTCTGCGAGCAGCCGAAGTCATCATTCACAGCCTGCGGGGCGAAGAACTGCTGATCATGACCGCCAAGGCAGACGATGCTTACAAGCTGGGCGCAATGGTTCGCAGCGCCCAGGTCATCATCTGCGACCAGGCCAGCCTGCCCAGCGTCAAAGCCGCCATCCAGCTTTCCCGCGACCACATCATTCGTCCACCCAAAATCGAATGCTGTGAAAACTACATTGGTGAAAAATCCATCAGTTTGCTCAAGCGAGAATTAGGACTGGAATAGCTCGAACACCTCGTCTCTCAATACTTAATCTGAATCACTCATCCCTCGTTTCACTCAAGCGAGGGATTTCTTTTTGTAAAAATTCGCACAACCTGCGTAATTCCCCGCACCCACTCCGATAACTCCTCAGAGGTTAAACAGGGGGCTTCACCCCACAGCCAAACCTCCCATACCAAAGACGCCCGGATATTGCGTCCTCAAAAGGAGAATTTCAACATGGCCACTATCATCGGCTCTCAATTCAATGACAACGACACCGTCAACGGGATTCCTCTAATTTTCAGACGGCGTTTAGTCGGCACCCTACTTAACGATTCCATCTTTGGATTAGCAGGCAACGATATCTTAGAAGGACTTGCAGGTAACGATCTACTCGACGGCGGCACAGGCAACGACACCATGCGCGGCGGTATTGGAAATGATACCTACATCGTCGATGCGCCCGGCGATGTTGTGATTGAATTAGCCGGACAAGGCATTGATGAAGTCCGCTCCTCTATTAGCTACACCCTCCCCCTAAACGTCGAAAACCTGATGCTGCTGGGCACTGCCAACATCAACGGCACAGGCAACGCCCTGAACAACGTCATCAACGGCAACAGCGGCAACAACTTCCTGTTTGGCCTAGCAGGCAACGACACACTCAACGGCGGCGATGGGAATGACTACCTCGATGGCGGGACAGGTAATGACACGATGAATGGTGGTTTTGGAGATGACACCTACATCGTAGACTCGGCAGGCGACGTGGCGGGTGAAGTGGCGGGCGGTATCGACCTAGTGATTGCCTCCGTCAGCCATACGCTCTCCCTCAACCTGGAAAACCTGAACCTGAGTGGTGTTGCGAATATCAACGGCACAGGCAACGCCAAAGATAACATCATCAACGGCAACGCAGGCAACAACTTCCTGTTTGGTCTGGCAGGCAATGACACCATCAACGGCGGCGCTGGCAACGACTATCTCGATGGCGGCGCGGGCATCGACACCTTGCGCGGCGGCGCTGGCAACGACACCTACATTGTCGATTCTGCCTCAGACGTGGTGGTTGAACTCGCCGGGCAAGGGATTGATGAAGTCCGCTCCTTCGTCAGCCATACCCTCTCTGCCAACGTTGAAAACCTGACGCTGCTGGGTGCTGCCAATATCAACGGCACGGGCAACACACTGAATAACATCATCAACGGCAACGCAGGAAACAACTTCCTGTTTGGTCTGGCAGGCAACGACATCATCAACGGCGGCGCTGGCAACGACTATCTCGATGGCGGTGTGGGCATCGACACCTTGCGCGGCGGCGCTGGCAACGACACCTACATTGTCGATTCTGCCTCAGACGTGGTGGTTGAACTCGCCGGGCAAGGGATTGATGAAGTCCGCTCCTTCGTCAGCCATACCCTCTCTGCCAACGTCGAAAACCTAACGCTGCTGGGTGCTGCCAATATCAACGGCACGGGCAATGATCTGAACAACGTGATCAACGGCAACGCTGGCAACAACTTCCTGTTTGGTCTGGCAGGTAACGACACGCTCAACGGTGGGGATGGTAACGACTTGCTGAGTGGTGGTCTGGGGAATGACACCATGAACGGCGGCTTTGGCGACGACACCTACATCGTCGATTCACTGGGCGACGTGGCGGCTGAGGTGGCAGGCGGTATCGACCTAGTGATTGCCTCCGTCAGCCACACGCTCTCTGCCAACCTTGAGAACCTGAACCTGAGTGGTGTTGCCAATATCAACGGCACAGGGAATTTCCGAGACAACGTGATCAACGGCAACAGCGGCAATAACGTGCTGAGCGGTCTGGGCGGCAACGATACCCTAGTGGGCGGATCTGGGTCGGATACGCTGCTGGGCGGCGACGGCAACGATCGACTGCGCGGCGGTACGACGGCTAACAATGCAGGTGAACGGGACATCATGACCGGTGGATTGGGGGCAGACACGTTTGAACTGGGCAACAGCGCGGGTTCCTACTATCTGAACACGGTGGGCAACTCCTACGCCAGCATCACCGACTTCAGCGCGTTCCAGTTGGACAAGTTCCAGGTCAAGGGTGCGCTGAGCCAGTATCGACTGGACAAGACCCGCAGCCTGGAAGGTGGGGCAGCCCTAGACACGCTGATCTATCGTGGCAACGACCTGATTGCGGTGGTACGCGATACGACCAATGTGCTGCTAGGACGCGATTTCGTGGTGGTGTGAGCGTTTGATGTAACGACCTAAGCTGCGATGGCGGGGGTCACAGCAGTTTAGGCAGGTTACGCAATAGAACACAGTAGCGAGCTTGGGGGTAGGGAGAACCGTGCCACAGGCTCGCTTTATTGATTATGATGACCGCTTGTGATTACCGCTATAGCTATTTACAGCAGCTATTTACAGCGTTTTAAGGCGTGGTTTTAGGCGTGGTTTTAGGCGTTATCCTAAGCCCAATTGACAGCACAGGGCCACGTATCCGACCTTTAGGCATACTGGGAAGGGAAATTCTGAATTCAAATGCCTGACCATGATCCAACCCAACCTGCCGCAGCCGCCTACATTCGAGCGTGTTGAGGATGAACGCCTACACCGCAAGCAGCGCCTCGCGGCCGCCTTTCGCCTGTTTGCCCGCTACGGCTTCGATGAGGGCGTGGCAGGACACATTACTGCCCGCGATCCGGAGCATCCCGATCACTTCTGGGTGAATCCATTTGGGATGTATTTCGGGCACATTTGCGTATCGGATCTGCTGCTGGTGAACCATAAGGGCGAGGTGGTAGAGGGAAGTTGCCCTGTCAACGCGGCCGCCTTTGCGATTCACTCGCAGGTTCATCAGGCACGTCCTGATGTGGTGGCTGCTGCCCATGCCCATTCGCTCTATGGCAAGGCCTGGGCCTCCCTTGGCCGCCTGCTCGACCCGCTGACGCAGGATGCCTGCTCGTTTTATGACGACCATGCGCTGTTTGATGACTATACGGGCGTGGTGCTGGACTTGTCGGAAGGGCAGCGGATTGGGCGAGTGCTGGGCGATCGCAAAGCGGTGATTCTCCGCAACCACGGGCTGCTGACCGTTGGGCACTCGGTCGATGAAGCGGCGTGGTGGTTCATCACGATGGATCGCACCTGTCAGGCGCAACTGATGGCCGAAGCCGTCGGCAAACCTGTCGCTATTCCCCACGAAGTCGCCAGCCTCACCTACAGCCAGGTCGGGACGCATTTTATGGGCTGGTTTTGCTTCCAGTCGCTCTATGACAAAATCGTGTGGGAAGAGCCAGATTTGCTGGAGTAAGTCGGGCTTTAAACGACTTCAATTCCTGACGCATCAGCCGTTTCCGCTAGAATTGCCGCTACTGATGCGGGAGTCAGGCTGGGGTTGGCGCTGAGCATGAGTGCCGCTACGCCCGCGACATAGGGAGCCGCCATTGATGTGCCGGATTTGTAGACATACCCGCCTCTCAGCCCGGTGGAGTAGATATTTGCACCGGGAGCGACCAAAAACGGATAAGGGCGATCGCCCGCTGGGTTCGAGAAGGTGGCCATGCGGCGATCGCCCGCCAGCGCCCCCACGGCGATCGCCAGTCCCTCTCTGGCATACAGCGCGGGTTCGATCGGCAGCACAGCACCCAGGGTTTCGCGCTCATTGCCCGCCGCCGCAATCACGACCACGCCCTGCTGAGCAGCAAACCGCAGCGCCGCAACCGTTTTGCTCATGACAGGATCACCAATGTAATTGCCCAGGCTGAGGTTGATCACTCGTGCGCCGTGGTTGACGGCATAGATGATGCTGGCGGCAATGGAGTCGTCAAACTGGGGACTGCCCGTGTTGGTGTGGCTGGCGATCGCCCGCAGCGCCATAATTTTTGCAGCCGGGGCAACACCAGAAATAGCACCCCCATCTCCCTTGGCGGCGATAATTCCGGCGACGTGGGTGCCGTGTTCGCTATGGTCCAATCCAGGGGGTTCGCCACTATAGCGGGCAAACTGGCTGTTGCCCTCCACAAAGCTCCAGCCAGAGACATCATCAACTAGCCCGTTGCCGTCGTCGTCGATGCCGTTGTCGGCAATTTCGCCCGGATTTGCCCAGCGATTGTCTGCCAGTGCCGGGTGAGACAAATCCACCCCGTCGTCAATCACGGCAACCGTGATGCCCTGTCCCAGAATGTTTTGGTTGCCTGCGGTGGGACTGTAGCTGGGGGTGAGCCAGGGGCGATCGCCCTCCCGCTTCACCGCCCCTGGCAACGCCCCCAAGACCCGCGCGACCGCCACCGCTGCGTTCACCCGGCCATAGCCATAGTAGAAGTTGAATCCGTCCGCAGACGGCGTGCGGCTGGTCACTGTGCTGATCAGCGTATAGCCACCCACTGCCCCACCAGACGCGCTGCTTACGCGCACCCGGTAGCGATCGCCCGCCTTCGGGGTAAACACCATACGAGCATTGGTGTTGCGCGTACTCAGGTCGTCGCCAAATAGAAGAGGCTGGCCCGTGCGATCGCTGATTAGCTCCAGGTAAGCATCAAACGCCTGGGATCGCAGCCGAATCTCCACGCGCCGCTCGGTCTTGCCACCCACAATCACAAAGTCCTTGGCAAAGCGACCGCCTCGCAGCAGATTTCGCCAATCTTGCAGGGTGAGGTGGCCTCGTACCGTGTCGTTGAGCTTTAGGGGCGGCGCGGGGGGTTGGTTCAGCTGCGATCGCCTCGGCAGGCGCACATCGGGACTGATGACCCCAGGACTCCCCCCGCCGGGGTTGACCATCCCCAACGATGCTCGGAGTTTGATTGGACGATCCCGGATAGAACGGCCCTGAGACAATGGCTGAGACGAGGGCGATCGCCCTAAAGCACTTCCTGCCAGGAAAGCTGACCCTCCAGCAGGAAGTCCAACCGTGGACGGGCGCTTGCCCAATAGCGAAGAGGTCGGGAAAAAGCCGTCCATAGGGGCGATCGCAGATGCAAGCCTGAGGATATGCCTTGTAAGATAGCCCAATCCCGTGAAATTTACCGAGAAGCACTCTATCGCCCTCCATCCCTCCTTACCCGGCCAGGGGAGATTTGCAAAAATGCCCCCCAGTTGCTCAACCCTGGTTGATAATAGTTTCGATAAACCACAGTTCTTTTCACCCTGCAACCGCCGTGACAGCGACAGAACCCGGAAGCTACAAAGATACGGTCAGCCTACCCAAAACCCAATTCGACATGCGGGCCAACGCCACCAAGCGTGAGCCAGAAATTCAGAAATTTTGGGCCGACAACCGAATTTACGAAAAGCTGTCGCAATCCAACCCCGGCGAACCCTTTGTGCTGCATGATGGCCCGCCTTACTCCAACGGGGCGCTGCACATCGGGCACGCCATGAACAAAATTTTGAAGGACACCATCAACAAGTTCCAGCTCCTGAACGGGCGAAAAGTTCGCTATATCCCTGGTTGGGACTGTCACGGGCTGCCCATTGAGGTCAAAGTCTTGCAAGCAATGAAGCCCGAAGAGCGGCGCAGCTTGACCCCGATTGAACTGCGTCGCCGCGCCAAAGCCTGGGCCCTAGAACAACAGCAGCAGCAATGCGCCAGCTTTATGCGCTACGGCGTATGGGGTGACTGGGAGCATCCCTATCTGACCCTCACCCCCGACTACGAAGCCGCGCAGATCGGCGTGTTTGGGCAGATGGTGCTGAAAGGCTATATCTATCGCGGCTTCAAGCCTGTCCACTGGAGTCCCAGTTCCCGCACTGCGCTGGCCGAAGCCGAGTTGGAATATCCCGAAGGCCACGTTTCTCGCAGCATCTATGCCGCCTTTCCGGTGATCAGCTTGGGCGATGGGGCAACGGCACTGCAACCTTATTTGAGCGACCTGGGTGTTGCGGTGTGGACGACCACGCCCTGGACAATTCCCGCAAATCTGGCCGTAGCCGTTAACCCCGAACTGACCTACGCTGTCGTCAAAGATGAGGGCAGCAAGCTCAAGGGTGAACTGGGAACCCCCTTTGCACACCTCATCGTGGCCAAGGATCTGGTGGAGCGACTGACGCAAGTGCTGGGCACATCGCTGAGCGTGCAGGCAGAAATTTCGGGCAAGGCGCTGGAGTTTTCCACCTATCGCCATCCGCTGTTTGATCGGGAGAGTCCGATTGTCATTGGCGGCGATTACGTCACTACAGAATCCGGCACGGGGCTGGTGCATACGGCTCCGGGGCACGGTCAGGATGACTTTATCGTGGGACAGCGCTATGGGCTGCCCGTGCTGTCACCTGTGGACGACGAGGGCAACTTTACGGCGGAGGCGGGGCCCTTTGCTGGGTTGAACGTGCTGGGCGATGCCAATGCTGCCGTGATCAAGGCGCTGCGGGAGGCTGGGGCCCTGCTGAAGGAAGAGGATTACGGCCACCGCTATCCCTACGATTGGCGCACCAAGAAGCCGACAATCTTCCGGGCAACGGAGCAGTGGTTTGCGTCGGTCGAAGGCTTCCGCGAAGAGGCGCTGCGGGCTATCAAAGAAGTGGAGTGGATTCCTGCACAGGGCGAAAACCGGATTACGGCGATGGTGGGCGATCGCTCGGATTGGTGCATCTCGCGCCAGCGCAGTTGGGGCGTGCCAATCCCCGTTTTCTATGACGAGGAAACCAACGAGCCGCTGCTGAATGCCGACACCATCAGCCATGTGCAGAAAATCTTTGCTGAACACGGTTCCGATGCCTGGTGGGAGATGTCGGTCGAAGAGTTGCTGCCTGAACCCTATCGCAGCAACGGGCGCAGCTACCGCAAGGGCTTCGACACGATGGACGTGTGGTTTGACTCTGGCTCGTCTTGGGCAGCAGTGGCCCAGCAGCGAGAGGGTTTGCACTATCCCGTGGAAATGTACCTAGAAGGCTCAGACCAGCACCGGGGCTGGTTTCAGTCCAGCCTTTTGACCAGCGTTGCTGTGAATGGTCACGCGCCCTACAAGACCGTGCTGACCCACGGCTTTGCGCTAGACGAACAGGGGCGCAAGATGAGCAAATCTCTAGGAAACGTGGTCGATCCGGCCATCGTCATTGAAGGCGGCAAAAACCAGAAGGAGGAGCCAGCCTATGGCGCGGATGTGCTGCGGCTGTGGGTGTCGTCGGTAGACTATACCTCGGATGTGCCGCTGGGCAAAAACATCCTGAAGCAGATGGCAGACGTGTATCGCAAGATCCGCAACACGGCCCGATTCCTGTTGGGCAACCTGCATGACTTTGACCCAGCGACTCATGCCGTGCCCTATGACGAGCTTCCCGAACTCGATCGCTATATGCTGCACCGAATGACGGAAGTGTTTGCCGACATCACGGATGCCTTCAAGACCTACGAGTTTTTCCGCTTTTTCCAGACGGTGCAGAACTTCTGCGTAGTGGACTTGTCGAATTTTTACCTCGACATTGCCAAGGATCGGCTCTACATCAGCGCCGCCGATGCGCCCCGCCGCTGCAGTTGCCAGACCGTGCTGGCCGTCGCAATCGAAAATCTGGCACGGGCGATCGCCCCCGTCCTCTCTCACCTAGCGGAGGACATCTGGCAATTTCTGCCCTACAAAACCCCCTACCTGTCCGTCTTTGAGTCCGGCTGGGTCAAGCTGGAAGCATCTTGGGAAAATCCCGAACTGGCGATGAAGTGGGAAAAATTGCGTGATTTGAGAACCGAAGTGAACAAGGTGCTGGAGCAAGCCCGGAACGACAAGGCAATCGGCTCGTCGCTGGAGGCCAAGGTGCTGCTCTACGCAGCAGATGTCGATTTTCGGCAACAGCTTGAGGCGCTCAACCCCACCAGCAGCCTCAGCGGCAACGGCGTAGACGAGTTGCGTTATCTTTTCCTGGCTTCTCAGGTGGACTTGCTCGATTCCCCTGGCATCTTGGCCGATCTGAAATATAGCGCCGAAGCAGGCAGCCTCAGCATTGGCGTAGTCGATGCCGAAGGCAAAAAGTGCGATCGCTGCTGGAATTATTCCACTCACGTTGGCGAGTCTGCTGAGCATCCGCTGCTCTGCGAACGCTGCATTCCCGCCCTAGAGGGAGAGTTTTAAGCGGCGCAGGATGGGCGATCGCCCCAGTTCTGCTGTGGGTTCCGAGCAAATTGCAGAAATTTTCTAGCGGGCGATCGCCCTAATCCACCAGTCAGATATGCTATCTTAATAAAGGCTAAAATTTAGAACGCTATCAGTCTGGTAAAACCAAGCAGGTAGAATCAAGCTTGCTAGTTAAAACTGGCTCAAGGCGTTCAGTTGCAGCTTTGCTGGCTCAGTAGCTCAGTGGTTAGAGCAGGGGACTCATAAGCCCAAGGTCGCAGGTTCAAATCCCGCCTGAGCCATTTTCTGAAAACGGTCATGTCACCGCCTAACTATCGTCGCTGTCTCAGTTGCCGAAGACTTGCACCCAAGACAGAGTTCTGGCGAATCGTGCGGGTATATCCGTCTCAGACGATACAATTAGATTATGGGATGGGTCGATCGGCTTACCTGTGCCCGACGGCTAGCTGCTTGCAGGCAGCCCAAAGGAAAGATAGGCTAGGGAAGTCATTAAAAGTGTCTGTACCTGAAGCCGTTTATCAAACGCTGCGGCAGCGTATCGCTGTGGACTCCACTCAGGAGCTAGACTCGCTGGGGCAAACCCAATGATTGTCCTGGGAACTTTCTGAGAGTTGTTACTCTAGGGGAGTGGTCTGTCGCAATCCCATTGTCAGACGCTCAAGTTAGGTATGGGCCAGGTAAAAGCCACAGAGATTCAATGACCGACACGGAGACACTTACAACTGATCAAATCGGCTGGATGCCAGACTTTAGGTGCCAGACTCTACGTTGTGTTGACTTTAAGGGAGAACGAGCCTTCAACCACTAAGCATTTTGGGCAGCCTCGGCCAGATAAGGGCGTGCCTTCAACCCAGGAGAGCTTTGTTTTAGTTTTGTGTTCTGCTCTAGTTCGGGGTTTCTTTGCAGATGCGGCAAGAGACATTTGTAGAACCTCAACCTGATGGGCAGTGAATTCTCGAAGCCTTAGTGCTAGAACAAGGACTAGAAACAAAAGTCAACGCAGCAAGCCTAAAGCTGTTTTTGTCTGGGCTTTAACTGTCGAGCATTGTAAACGTCGTCTTGTCACGTCGTCTCGTTAGGAAAGCGAAGCAACATTATGTGAAAATCTCAGTTGGCTAAGAAGGGGAGAGTGGATGAACGGTAAGGTGAGAATTTACGAGTTGTCAAAGGAATTGAATCTGGATAATAGAGAGATTTTGGACGTTTGCGAACAATTGAATATTCCGGTCAAGAGCCACAGCAGCACTATTTCCGAAGCTGAGGCAGCCCGCATCCGCTCAGCGGCCGAGCGGCTTGCCCATAGCCCTTCTGCATCCCATACCCCTCCTGTTCACCGGCCTACTTCAACGCCTTCTTCTATGCCTCAACGAAAACAGAGCGCCGTGCAGCCGCCTGTTAAAAAGCAGCAAATTCTTGAAGTCCGTCGCCATCGCCCTGCGGTAGAGCCACCTAAGCGGCCAGAAGCTCAGCCTGCTCCAGCCCCGCAGCCCACCTCATCTGCGCCGGTGCGTCCGGATCGTCCAGCAGCAGAGCCTGCTGAGGTACGGACAGTTGAGCCTCGGCCAATTGCCACTCCTCCTGCTGTGCAAAAGCCTGCGACTCCCGTTTCGGAAGCACCCAAGTCGCAAGCACCTAAAGAAGTAGAGTCTCCTCCAGTTGACGCGCCCCAGCCGCCTCCTGTGCGCCCTGAAGTGGCTGAGCCTGCACCATTGCCCGACGAAGAGCAGCCCTCTTTAATGGGGCCGCCTTCTAAGCCTGTGCAGACAGAGTCTGTGAGTTCCGTGAGCCGCCCAGTTCTGAAGAAGGCGAGCGATCGCAGTGATCAGGTGGTCATGCGAGTGGGAGGCGATGACCAAGGGCTTCGGCGATCGCCCACCGCTGCTCGCCCAGAGTCCCGCTCTGGAGAAGCCAGTGAGTCTGCCCCCCGCCGCATTGGTATTACAGAAACCTCTGAACCACCTGTACTGCGCGCCAAGCCAGTGCTGGAGCTACGTCGCAAGCCCGTTCGTCCGATGGCTCCGAGCGCATCCGAAGAGTCTGGCGCAGCCGACACCCGCAGCGCAGGCGGTATGCCTATCCTGGCAGAGCCACCCACGCTCAAGCCAAAGCCCACGCCACCAACCAAGGTGGCAAAGCGCGGCAAGGATTGGGAGGAGGAAGACGAGGAAAATCCCAACAAGGTGGCTAAGGCCGGTGTGAAGTCCAAGCGGCGATCGCCCAACGTTTTGGACGACGACGAAGACATCGATCTGGATGAGGTGCTGGATGGAGCCGACGGAGATGATTCGGCCCCGACCGCCCTCAGTATTTCGCTGATGCGCCCGCCCAAGCCCAAGAGCCAAAAAGCTCCAGCAAAGCCCGTGGCGGTGGCTGCACCGACGCAGCGGCGGCGCGGGGGTTCTAGCAACGAGCGCTTTAGTCGGCGCGATCGCCGCGAACAGCAGGAAACTCGCCAGCGCCCCGAAATCATTACCCTCACGGGCAGCCTGACGGTGGCAGAACTCGCTGATATGCTGGTTGTTCCCGAAACCGAAGTCATCCGCGCCCTCTTTATGAAGGGCATCATGACCACGGTAAACCAGGTTCTCGACATCCCCACCGCGACAATGGTGGCGGAAGAGATGGGCATTCTGGTGGATACCGAAGCGCCTGAAGCAGAGGCGAAGAAAGTCACAGAAATGCTGGATGCGGGAGATCTAGAAAATCTCCAGCGCCGTCCGCCTGTGGTGACCATCATGGGTCACGTAGACCACGGCAAGACGACCCTACTCGACTCGATCCGCAAGACCAAGGTGGCTCAGGGCGAGGCAGGGGGCATCACGCAGCACATCGGCGCGTATCACGTTGATGTGGAACATAACGGCGAGACGCAGCAGGTCGTTTTCCTGGATACGCCGGGTCACGAAGCCTTTACCGCCATGCGGGCACGGGGTGCGCGGGTGACGGATATCGCTATTTTGGTGGTGGCGGCGGATGACGGGGTGCGTCCCCAAACCATCGAGGCAATTAGCCACGCCAAGGCGGCTGAAGTTCCCATCGTGGTCGCCATTAACAAAGTAGACAAGGAAGAAGCCCAGCCCGATCGCGTGAAGCAAGAGCTAACTGAATATGGGCTGGTGGCTGAAGAGTGGGGCGGCGACACCATTATGGTGCCCGTTAGCGCTCTGACAGGAGAGAACCTGGACACCCTGCTGGAAATGATCCTGCTGGTGTCTGAGGTGGAAGACCTCTACGCCAACCCCGATCGCCCTGCCAAGGGTACAGTGATCGAAGCACATCTGGACAAGGCGAAAGGCCCGGTGGCGACGCTGCTTATTCAGAACGGCACGCTGCGTGTTGGCGATATCCTGGTGGCCGGCTCGGTCTTTGGCAAAGTCCGCGCAATGGTGGACGATCGCGGCAAGCGGGTGGAAGAGGGTAAGCCATCCTTTGCGGTCGAGGTGCTGGGTCTGAGCGATGTGCCCGCTGCGGGTGACGAGTTCGATGTCTATCTGGATGAGAAAGAAGCGCGGGCGATCGCCAGCAACCGCACTGATCAGCAGCGTCTCTCTCGCTTGCAGCAGGCCATGTCCTCTCGTCGCGTCAGCCTGAATACGATTTCCAGCCAGGCCCAAGAGGGCGACCTGAAGGAGCTGAACCTGATTCTGAAGGCAGACGTACAGGGTTCGGTCGAAGCTATTCTGGCAGCGCTGCAACAGCTTCCCCAAAAAGAAGTGCAGGTGCGGGTGCTGCTGGCGGCTCCGGGCGAGATCACCGAAACTGACGTAGACCTAGCGGCCGCCAGCAGCGCCGTAATCATCGGGTTCAACACAACCTTTGCAAGTGGGGCGCGTCAGGCAGCCGACCAGGCCGATGTAGATGTGCGCGACTATACCGTGATTTATGCTTTGCTGGATGACATCCAGGGCGCAATGGAAGGTCTGCTGGAACCTGAACTGGTGGAAGAGCCGCTGGGCCAGGTAGAAGTCCGCGCTGTGTTTACCGTGGGCAAGGGAGCCGTTGCAGGCTGCTATGTCAAGGAAGGCAAGGTCATCCGCAACAGCAAACTGCGCGTGCGTCGCGGCGGCGAGGTCATCTTCGAGGGCAACCTCGACTCGCTGAAGCGGATGAAGGAAGACGCGAAGGAAGTCAGCGCAGGCTACGAATGCGGCATCGGCGTAGACAACTTCAAGGATTGGCAGGAAGGTGACATCATTGAAGTCTATCGCCTGATCACCAAGCGTCGGACGCTCTCTGCGTAGCAAGCCTGCTGACTCCCAGGCTCATCAAATTAAAGCACTGGTGGACTCCATTTTGATCTCCCCAGTCTGCTTAATGAAGACATCTGAAAAAATTTTTTCTTATTGTCTTAATTAGGAAGGCTGGGGAAGTTATTTCTGGAAGAATTCCTCGAAAGAGGATAGGGCTGCTCAGGGCAGTTGTCATTCTTGCAAGCTCATGACAGTTGTCATTCTTGCAGGTAGCCCAAAGATACAGTTTTTGCAAGCCTTCAACCCCGATTTCGCCTAGGCTTGGCTACAGTTTTAGTTCCAGAGTCCTGCTGACGGGATGCGGCCTGAGTCAGCAGCGAATCGGCAAAGGCGATCGCCTCTTCATTCCCACCCACGAGCTGAGCCAGCTCATGGCGGCGCTGCTCATCGCTCAGTTGGGATACGCGCACCACCGTTCGCACGTCTTCAAATCCCTCCAGCAAATCTGTATCTACTGGCTCAGGATCTACTGGCTCAGGGGTTGCTTTAGCCTTCCTGCGGTCATTTTTGCTGGTGGATTCTGCGGCTGGGTCAATCACCTGCTTATCGACCCGAAAGTGGGTATGGGCCATGGCGGCAACGAGCGGCTGGTGCGTCACGCAGAGTACCTGATGGCGGCTGCCAAGCTGGTGCAGCTTATCGGCAATCGCCTGGGCCACGCGCCCCGACACCCCCACGTCAATTTCGTCAAAGACCATTGTGCCGATCGGATCGACCTGCGAAAAGCACACCTTCAGCGCCAGCAAAAAGCGGCTCATTTCCCCACCAGAGGCGATCGCCGTCAGCGGTTGCAGCGGTTCGCCAGGATTGGGGCTAAACAGAAACGTGATGCGATCGCCCCCGGCCGCTGTTGGATTCACCGGCATAATCTCCACCTGAAACTGCACCTTTTCCATTGCCAGTGGCTTCAGTTCCTCAATTATTCGAGCTTCCAGCGTGTGGGCGGCAGCGCGACGCAGTTCCGTAAGCTGGGCACAGGCGGCGGCGAGTTCTTGCTGACGCTGGGCATACTGGGCTTCCAGCGCTTCTAGCGATTGTCCGCCATCGCTGAGCGCGTCCACATCCGCCTGCACCCGCTGCGCGTAGGCGATCGCCTCGGCAAGAGTCGGGCCATACTTCTTGCAAATCTGCTTAAGCTGAATAATTCGCTGCTCTACGGCTTCCAGGCGCTCCGGGTCCGTTTCCAACCCCTCACCGTAGGTGTTGATTTGCCGACCCGCCTCCTGTATCCGCGCCAGCGCTTCCGCCACCATATCCAACACTGGCTCCAGATCTCGGTCATAGCGCACCATATCCGTCAACCAATTTTCCGCTTTGCCCAACAGATCTGCCGCTGCATTGCCGCCCGTGTCGTTCTGGTAAAGCGCCTGATACACCTGATAGCTCTGTTGCTGTAGCTCCACCGTATGGCTGAGGCGCTGGCGTTCCTGCTCCAACTGCTCCAACTCTTGCGGATCGCTGAGATTTGCCGCCGCCAGTTCCTTTGCCTGATATTCAAACAAATCAAGCTGCTGCTGGCGTTGTTGCTCCATCTGGCGGCGTTTTTCTAGCGCTTGTGCCGCCTGCTGAAACGCGGCATAGGCGGCTGCGACGACTTCTCGCTGCTGCATTAGGGCAGCGCCACCAAAGCTATCGAGCCAGTCGCGCTGGAGGCTGGGCTGCCCTAGTTGCACGGTTTGCCCCTGGGCGGTAATTTCCACGAGGCGATCGCGCAGGTCTTCCATCTGCTGCTTGTTCACCACCACCCCATTCACCCGCGAACGGCTGCGGACGCTGCCCTGCCCCAGCGTCATCTCGCGGCTACACACTAGCGTTTCATCCTCTAGCGGCTCAAGATCCTGCGCCGCCAGCCAGTCTTGCAGCACAGGCTCCATCGCAAAAATCGCCTCGATTCGCGCCGAATCCGCCCCTGTTCGCACCGCCCGCCCCGATACCTTGCCGCCCAGTGCCGCATCCAGCGCGTCGAGAATAATCGATTTACCCGCGCCCGTTTCCCCCGTCAGCACGTTCAAGCCCTGGCCAAACCGAATCTCTAGGCGATCGACCAGGGCAAAGTTCTCAATGTTGAGAGAAATTAACATAGGAGGGGCAAAGAGAACACCTGGCTCAAGATATGGAGATCAAAATATATGGGGATCAAAGTATGGATCCCCCTGATGGCTCAACTATCAGGGGCTAGAATCTTAGAGTAGAACATTTGAATTGCTACTCGGCCACACATTTCAGTGTATAGCAGGCAAATGGCGCATCAAGATCTTTGGGACATCTTCGAGTCTGTAAATAGTCTCAAAATTTCATATCTCAAAGTCTCATGTTTCAAAATCTCGTATCTCAAAGTCTCAAAATTTTCTAGCGTTCAGCCCTGAACTCTACTCCTTGACCTCCAATCCTTGCCATAGAGCCTATTCTAGAGTTAACGTCGGCGCAAGGAGCCACCGTCCAATGACCCACTTCACTATTGATCTGAGTGCCATTACTGTGCTGACTGAAGCTCAGTTTGACGCGCTCTGTGCCAACAATCCCGACATCAAGTTTGAGCGCACCCCCAACGGAGAACTCGTCATCATGGCTCCCAGCGGCGGAGAAACTGGAAAAGATAATGCAAAATTGACTGCTCGCTTCGTTATCTGGAATGAAAGTACAGATCTAGGCGTTGTGTTCGATTCGTCTACCTGTTTTCGGTTGCCGGGTGGGGGCGATCGCTCTCCTGACGTAGCCTGGGTTGAAAAGGCTCGCTGGGAAGCCCTGCCGCCCGATTTCCGTCGCAAGTTTCCGCCCATCTGCCCCGACTTTGTGCTGGAGCTTCTCTCCCCCAGCGACAATCCCCAAACCATTCGCGCCAAGATGCAGGAATACCTTTCCTGTGGCGTAAAGCTCGGTTGGATGCTGAATCCAGAGGAACAGCAAGCCGAAATTTATCGACCCGACCAGCCCGTAGAAGTGCTAGACGCGCCCGCCAGCCTGTCCGGTGAACCCGTTCTGCCAGGGCTGGTTTTGCAATTGGGCTGGCTATGGGAAGGCGCGGTGAAGTAATGCTCCTACTGGAGCGTCATCGGCGCATACTGCCAATCCGGACGCAGCTCTGCCGCCTCTCGCAGGTAGGCATGGCGGACGCGCACCTCAGCGGGTAAGTTGATTTGCAGCAGCAGGCGGATGCAGCGCGGTAGGCTCCCTTTCACTGCCATTTGCTGCAAATCCAGCAGCGGCACATCGTTCCAACCAGGGCGCTGGCGGGCAATTTTGGCCGGAAAGACAGCATCCAGGTCTGGCGTAACGGAGAAAATCAGGTTCACGATTTCGTCCGGGTCGAGGACTCCGGGGTTGAGCCGTTCTAATTCTTCCAATAACTCGATTACCGCTTCGGCGATCGCCCCTTCTGTATTCTCTGCAACCGTCGTTGCGCCCCGAATTGCCCGAACTCGCCAACCCACAGATTTGTCCTCCCGTTTTGAGTATTTGGGGAATGGAGCGTAGAAGGATTGGGATTGGGAGAAGGGTTACTGCCCCGCCATGCCATCACTTCGTGACTCCATCACACCGCCTATGGCCGATACATCCACAGCGGCACGCCGCTCGTCGCCAGTTCAAACTCGATCCAGTCTGTAGCCGAAGATAGCCTGTGGGCAAGCAAACTGCCAAGGCGATCGCCCTGCATTTCACTCCCCGTTCGCAATCGACGGAGCAAGCTCTTTTTCTCCTCGATGTTAAACGTGCGAGTCTTTTCTGGATCGAGGCCAGCCAGTTCGCAGGTCCAGCGACGGGCATCTTCCTCAGTCCCCAGGCGATCCACCACACCCAGTTCCAGCGCTTGTTGCCCAGTGAAAATCCGTCCATCGGCAAAGCCCCGGACGGTTTCAACCGCTAGGTTCCTAGCTTCAGCCACCGTTTGCACAAACTGACCGTAGCTCGTGTCAATCAGCTCTTGCAGAATATGTTGCTCTGGCTCTGTCAGTTCTCGGTCAAAGGCCAGAATGTCTTTATACGGGCCAGATTTAATCACCTTGAAGGACACGCCAATTCGCTCCAGCAGGCGCTCCAGATTATTGCCCCGCAGAATGACACCAATACTGCCCGTCACCGTGCCAGGGTTTGCCACAATATGCTGTGCGCCCATGCCAATATAAACACCGCCAGAGGCTGAGATATTGCCAAAGCTGGCGACGATTTTGATTTTTTCACCCAGCCGCTTTAGCGCTTGATAGATTTCCTGAGAATCGCCCACCGTTCCACCAGGGCTGTCGATTCGTAGCAACAGTGCAGGAAACTTCCGCTCCTCGACTTGCTTGAGGGCTTCCAGAACGCGCTTACGAGTGTCACTGGCGATCGCCCCCGCCACCTCAATCCGGGCAATCTGCTTGCGAAACGACGGCTTAAAGAGCCTCACCATAGGTTTTCTAACTAACAAAAATTACGCTCAATTCTACGATTCTAAAGCGGAATCGCAGGTGTCCTCAAATTCGTAGCCAGGATGCAACTGCTGAGCAGCCCTAATCCTGCAACCATCCTCTATGATCGAAAATCTATACCCCTTTTGCGCCTCGCGGCCCCTGGAGGAACCCTGGTCTACACTCGTCCCCTCGCCCGCCTTATTGAACAGTTACAACGGCTTCCTGGCGTTGGGCCCAAATCGGCTCAGCGGCTGGCGCTGCACATTCTTAAGCGGCCAGAAGAAGAAGTGAAAGCCTTAGCACAGGCGCTGCTAGAGGCAAAACAGCAAGTCGGACTGTGTTCCGTTTGTTTTCACCTGTCGGCCGAACCCGTCTGCGACATTTGCAAAAATCCCAGCCGCGATCCGCAGCTCATCTGCGTGGTGGCCGATTCTCGCGATGTCATCGCCCTAGAAAAAACTCGCGAATACAAGGGCAAATACCACGTTTTGGGCGGCTTGATTTCTCCGATGGAAGGCATCGGCCCCGACCATCTCCATATTTCGCCCCTGGTTAAGCGCGTAGCCCAGCAGGGCGTTGAGGAAGTCATCATGGCCATCAGCCCAAGTGTAGAAGGCGACACCACCACGCTTTATGTTGGGCAACTGCTAAAGCCGTTTACCAAGGTCACCCGCATTGCTTTTGGGCTGCCGATGGGGGGCGACCTGGAATACGCCGACGAGGTGACGCTGGCGCGAGCGCTAGAGGGCAGGCGAGAGCTAGAGTAGCGAGAGTAAACGGAAAGGCCGAACGTAAAGGTAAACAATCAGCAGTAAACAGTCAACAAGGATGCCAGCGTTTACTTTAGGCATTTACTTTAGACTTTATCTCCACCTTTCCAGACCGACTCAAAATCGGGGCAATGCTCCCCTTCCCAGCCAAACGGGTGCATTCCGCAGACCAGCATCGTGCCGCCGTAGACCTGGCCGTGGTAGTTGCGGCAGCCGACGCAGGCGGGATGACGGTTGAGAATGGGGTCAACGGTTTGGTTAAAGGGCTGTACGGTTTCCTGGATGGTGCTTTCTACGCCCGTCACCGCATTGATAAAGGGAGCCAGCCATTCTTCCATCTGGCGATCAATCTGATCGAGATCAGGGGCGATCGCCTCATTCAGCCGCTCTGCTACTTCGTCCGACCATTCAAAAATTGCATCCACCGCCTCATTCACGTCGCGGTTAATCTCTTCCAGGAACTGTTCTACTTGCTGGGCGATCGTCTCAAACATAGGTCTCAGGGGTTGGGGATCAAGTTTTAAAGGTCGGGGTCGAGCAGCAATACCAAGGGCAAAGGTTGGGATCAATACGGAACCTAGAATCAGCGCGATCGCAGCCCTGTCAAGCAGACACTCTACCGCTCCTCATCCCCAATTCCGAATCCCCAGCCCCTAATCCCGTTTCAGCCGTCTCAGTTCCTCTTGCAGCTTGGCAACTTGCTGACGCAGATCATCTGCCGTTGGCTGGCTAGGCGACTGGCTCGATGTTGCAGAGCTTTCGGCGGTCGGCTGGCCAGCAGATTGCGTCGGCTCTTCCTCATCCGTCAGAATTTCGATGCGACGCGGCTCTGCGGGTTTTTCAGGTTCACCCCCCGCAGGCTGCTGAGCGCGGTTCATCATCTCTTCCACCATGCGGCGGGCTTCTTCGGCGCTGATTTCGCCACGAGCAACCATTTCATCTGCCAGCTTTTGCACCTGCACCCGCAAATCTGCCAGCGTGCTGCCCGCTTTTTCACCCGCGTAGGATGCTAGTCCAACTCCCAGATAAAATGCCTTTTGAACCAGATCTCCAAAGCCTGCCATAGCGATGTGGCTCCTCTGCCAAGCGTCTAGATGTTGCAAATGTTGCAATATTCCGATGTTGCAATATTGTGAGTTGCAATATTGCAATGTGGCGATGTTGCGTTAGAAGTTAACCAGACAAACGCACAAAAGTATGCGAAATCTTGCCGAGTACTGCCGAAAGACTACGCAGCCATCTGGCGTTTTTCCAGTGGTCAATACTATTCAGCATAGCGGTTTAGCGAGGTGGTTAACCGGGTTGGATTTCTAGACACCCAGGTACGGAAATTTGTGGGGGACATTTGTGGCAGACATTAGTAGCGGAAGGGCCCATGTAGCGGAAGGGCCCATGTAGCGGAAGGGCCCAGCGATCCTGCCCTCATCCTCCACACCCCAACCCTCCGATTACTGCCAGCAAGAGCAAGTGTGCCGCAGCAAGTCCAGGGCGGCTCTTATCCTCCACGCCCCAACCCTCCGATTACTGCTGCCAATATTTATACGCTGCGTAGGCCATCGTCACCACACCCGTCACGATCGCCGTTTCGTCTACATGAAACTGGGGATGGTGCAGCGGATAGTTGGGCTTGTCAGCAAAGGCTACACCCAGGCGAAACATAGTGCCAGGAGCATGTTGCAGATACAGTGAGAAGTCCTCAGCACCGAGGGAGGGTTCTAAAAGAATTTGGACGCGATCGCCCCCCCAAGCTTCCGATGCCGCCGACTCCATAATCTGCGTCAACGCTGGGTCATTTTGTACCGAAGGCACACCCCGGCGATAGTTCATCGTGTACTTTGCCCCATAGCTCTGACAGACATTCGCCACGATTTGCTCGATCCAGACCGGCAGACTGGCGCTGGTTTCAGGATGGAGCGATCGCACAGTCCCCAGCATCCGCACCTGATCCGCAATCACATTCGGTGCCCGCCCGCCCTGGATTTGCCCAATCGTTAGCACCACTGGCCGCAGCGGGTTTTGCGTCCTACTAATCGCCTGTTGCAGCGTCGTCACCACCTGCGATGCAATCCAGATCGCGTCGATCGCCTCATGCGGTCGCGCCCCATGCCCCGATTCGCCCATAATCACCAGTTCCAAATCGTCCGCCGCCGCCGTCAGCGCCCCATAGCGAATCCCCACCGATCCCCCCGGAATCGTCGGAAACGTGTGAACCCCAAAGATAGCCGTCACGCCCTCCATCACCCCATCACGAATCATCCAGCCTGCGCCCTGCGCCGTTTCCTCCGCAGGCTGAAACAAGAACCGAATCGTGCCTGGAAACTGAATCCCCAACTGCGCCAGCACCATCGCTGTCCCCAGCCCCACAGTGGTATGCACATCATGACCGCAGGCGTGCATAATTCCCGGCTGCCGCGAAGCAAATTCCAGGCCTGTACGCTCCTGAATTGGCAGCGCATCCATATCCGTGCGAATTGCCAACATTCGGGAGTCTCTGTCTGTGCCGCGCAGTTCTGCCACTACGCCTGTCTTACCGACTAGTTCCTGCACATGCAGTCCACAAGACGACACCACACCTGAAACATAAGCAGCCGTCTGGTATTCCTGTCCGCTCAGTTCAGGATGGCTATGCAGATGGCGGCGAATTTCAACCAGTCGGGGGGCAAGGCTCGCAGCAAGATCTTTAATTTGGCTCAGCATGGAGACAGACAATGGTAGAGGTTAACCTCATAATAAAGAGTTGTTAAGAAAAGGTTCTACTGGCCGCCTCCATCACCTCATCACCCTATCACGGTTCATCCGTACCAAATCCCGCCACAAAGGATACATTAGAGGAACAGTCTCTTCTCTATAGTCTTTTCTCTCTAGTCTTTCTCCCTACTCTCTTCTCTCTAACGCTGCTTTGGAGAATCGCACCCTATGGAGTCCATCGTTGCTGCCCTTGCTCTCCTAATTGTGGGTTACACTGTCGGCTCCGTCAGAATCATCAATCAGGGCACCGAGGCGCTAGTAGAGCGACTCGGGAAGTTTCACCGCAAGCTCACGGCAGGGCTGAATTTTGTGGTGCCGTTCCTCGACACGATTGTTCTAGAAGAATCCACCCGGGAGCGCGTGCTGGATATCGACAAGCAAAAGGCGATTACCGGGGACAACGTATCGGCTGACGTAGACGCGGTAGTCTACTGGCGAATTTTGCAGCTAGAGCGTACGTTCTATGCCGTGGAAAATATTGAGGAAGCGCTGGAGAGCCTAGTGACGACGACGCTCCGTTCCGAAATTGGGCGAATGAGTCTGGCTCAGACTTTTTCCTCTAGAAACGAGATCAACCAGGCCTTGCTGCACCAGCTTGACGAAGCAACTGCAACCTGGGGCGTGAAGGTGACGCGGGTGGAGGTGCAGAGCATTGAGCCTGCCCCAGATGTGCTGCGGGCAATGGAGCTAGAACGTGCTGCCGAAAGTAAAAAGAAGGCGGCTATTTCTGAAGCGCAGGGCAAAAAACAGGCGGCAATTGAAGAAGCCGAGGGTGCAGTGCAGTCCATGAAGATGATTGCGGATGCGCTAAAGTCTCAGCCCAATAGCCGGGAGATTATGAAATATCTGGTCGCACAACGATACGTCGATGCCAGCTATCGACTCGGCGACAGCCCAAACTCCAAAATTGTGTTCATGGACCCGAAGGCACTGACCGAAGCCCTGAGCGAACTAATCGATCCTAATGCTCCACCACCCAGTCAGCATCCCCTAAATCCGCCCAAAGAGTAATAGGTCTCTCTTGACTCTAGTGTCCTGCTAAAACGGACGGAGTAGAGGTATCGAGCTTCACGAAGACTTGATGCAGGCTTGACATGCATCGGCCGGGCTTGCATCAAGAAGACGCAGCCATTTCCTCCAATCGCTCTTGCTGGTCTTTGGAAATGCAAGATTGAATCAGGTCTTCTAAATCGCCTTCAAGGACGGCGTTGAGACTAAAGTTTTGGTTTAAGCGATGGTCGGTGACACGATTGTCCTTGTAGTTGTAAGTCCGAATTTTTTCGGAGCGTTCACCCGTACCAACCTGAGAGCGGCGCATTGAGGTGACGGCTTCTTGCTGTTCTCGCAGCTTGATTTCGTAGAGCTTGGCTCGCAAGATTTGCATGGCACGTTCGCGGTTTTGAAGCTGCGATCGCTCTTCGGTGCAAAATACGCGAATGCCTGTTGGCTTGTGGATCAGGTCAACAGCGGTTTCCACCTTGTTCACGTTCTGCCCGCCTGCGCCACCCGATCGCGCTGTTTTTAGCTCAATATCCTTTGGATCGATTTCCACTTCCACATCATCGACTTCCGGCATGATAGCGACCGTCGCCGTCGAGGTGTGAACCCGCCCGCCTGCTTCCGTCACGGGGACTCGCTGCACTCGATGAACGCCAGCCTCGAACTTGAGCTTGCTGTATACCTGGTCGCCCTGAATTTCCAAAATGGCTTCTTTAAAGCCGCCCATATCCGCCAGCGACTCGCTGACCATCTTGACCCGCCAGTTTTGGCTTTCGGCGTATCGGGAATACATTCGCAGCAGGTCACCCGCCCAAATGCTAGCCTCGTCGCCACCTGCACCCGCCCGGATCTCCAGCATGATGTTCTTGTCATCGTTGGGATCTCGCGGCAGCAGCAGCACCTTTAGCCGATTTTCCAGGTGCGCGATTTTTTCTTCTAGCTCGTCCACTTCCAGCGCCGCCATTTCCCGCAGTTCTGCGTCGCCACCCGCGTCTTTCAGAATCTGTCGCGCCCCTTCTAGGTCGCTTTGGGCTTTTTTCCATGCGTCAAAGGTCGTCACCGTTTCTTCTAGTGACGACCGAGTTTTAGCAAGCTTCTGGAACTCCGTGGGATCGGTTGCAATATCGGGATCAGCTAGCCGCCGCGTCAGTTCGTGAAAGGTTTGCTCTACAGAATTCAGCTTGTCGAGAAGATAGGCTTCTGCCATAACGGTGGGAGTGGGAAAGAACGATAGGTGAGGCGAAGGGTTCGCCACCCGTGAGGGTCAAAATTCAGAAAATGGAGGCGATCGCCAATTTTCCTATCGCTACTTCTTCTTATCCGCCGCTGCGCCATCGCCTGTGCGCGAGTCGGTCATCCCATACTTCCGCAAGAAGCGCTCCACGCGACCCTCAGTGTCGATAATCTTCTGAGTGCCCGTGTAGAAGGGATGGTTTCCAGACCACACATCGACGTGCAGTTCGGGCTTAGTGGAACCAACGGTCGTGACCAATTCACCGTTGCAGTAGACCTTGGCTTCAGGATACCAAGTAGGATGGATGTCAGGCTTCGGCATAGCAGTCTCAAGTCTGTTGCTTTTCAAGGGTTGTCAAGGATTGTCAAACGGTCAATGCAGGCAATCGGGCAAGGTGCAGCCTACATCGCCCCTACAGCCAGTCTAGCGCTTCGAGTATTGGGGAGCCTTGCGGGCCTTGTGCAGACCGTACTTCTTCCGCTCCTTAGCACGGGGATCGCGGGTCAAGTAGCCTTCAATTTTCAGCGGCTTGCGGTTCTCAGGGTCTAGCTCGCAGAGCGCTCGCGCTACACCCAGGCGGATTGAGTCTGCCTGTCCGGTCAGTCCGCCACCCGTTGCATTCACCAACACGTCGTATTCATTTTCCAGTCCCAGGGTTTCCAGCGGCGCTTTGGCGATCGCCAAATAGGATGGGTTGAACTGGAGATACTCTTCTCCGGGGCGGCCATTCACGATCAGCTTACCCGTACCAGGCACCAGCCGAACGCGGGCGATCGCCGACTTGCGACGACCCGTCCCCCAATACACAACACGACCAGACTTCTCAGTAGCTTGCATTCTTAATTCTCTCCAGGAATCGTTTTAATTGTCAAAACTTCGGGCTGCTGAGCCGCATGAGGATGGGTCGGACCCGCGTAGACCTTGAGCTTAGTAAACAACTGGCGACCCAAAGAGTTCTTCGGCAACATCCCCTTCACGGCTTGTTCTACAATCCGTTCTGGCAGGCGAGACTGGAGCTTGGTAAAGTTCTCCACCTTCATGCCGCCGGGCCGCCCAGAATGACGACGGTAGAGCTTTTGAGTGCGCTTTTTGCCCGTCACGTCTACTTTCTCAGCATTCACGATGATTACGAAATCACCCGTGTCCAGATGCGGCGTAAAGGTCGGCTTGTTTTTGCCGCGCAGCACATTGGCGACTTCGCTGGCCAGCCGTCCGAGGCGCTGATCGGTCGCATCGACGACGTACCACTTACGCTCAATTTCGGTTGTGGGAGGAAGATAGGTCTTGTTCATGATGTTCTATCGGGTTCCAGGAGGGTCAAAGGGTCAGGAAAGGCTCGTAGGAGGCTCAGAGTAGGAGGCTTAGGCAAAAGAGGAAAAAGGCTTGACGACGCACTAGCTAGACGAGGCAACGGCGATCGCTGGCTCGGTCAGCGGCAAGAGGAACTGGGGCTGCGTGTCATACCAGAGGCTCGGCTCAAAGGGCGAATCAGGATAGCCTACGCGCAGCAAGCAGAGTCCCTGCGGCGGAGCGGCATACTTTACCTCGTCCCGGCGCTGCTCTTGCCAGAGGCGGGTAAACTCGGTGGGCGATCGCTCTCCCCGTCCCACGTCAACCAGCATTCCCACCAGCAGACGCACCATGCCGTAGAGGAACCCACTCGCCTGAATCTCTAGCTGCACAAAGGGCCCGCGTCGGACGCACTCTACCGCCTGCACATCGACCCAGGAATGAGCCCGCTTCGAGCCAGCCCGGTGAAATGCCGCCAAATGCTGTCGCCCCAGCAATGGGGTCAGCGCTTTCTGCATGGCTTCAACATCCAGCGGCGCATGGTAATAGTGCCAACTAAAGGGGCGGACAAACAAATTGGGGCAAGCGTCGGTGTAGAGCGTATAGCGATAGCGTCGCCAAATCGCTGAAAACCGAGCGTGCCAGGAACGATCCACCGGGGCCGAAGCCCGAATCAGCACGTCTTCTGGCAGGCGGCTATTGAGAATATCGCGCCAGCGGTAGGGCGGTATCAGGGTCGCCGCATCAAAATGAGCCACCTGAGCGGCTGCGTGAACGCCAGAATCGGTTCGCCCTGCGCCATGCAGCGTCACAGAATGCCCCAGCACAGCGGCGATCGCCCGCTCAATTTCTTCCTGGACGGTGCGATGCTGCGCCTGCCGCTGCCAGCCGTGAAACCGAGTGCCTAGGTATTGAATGACCAAGGCAACCCGTTGTGAGTCTACCGAGCAGGCTTCCCCTGAACTAGCAGACTCCTTTAGCGTTGGCAGCGCGATCGCCATAGCCAGATGCCTACATCCTCAAGTCAGTTCGATAATCGCCATTTCAGCATTATCGCCCCGGCGGCTTACGGTTCGCTGAATGCGAGTGTAGCCCCCATTGCGATCGCCATAGCGCTCCTTCGCACCCTCAAACAGGGCGTGAACAAGCTGCTTGTCATAAAGGTAGCCCAGAACCTCACGTCGAGCAGCCAGAGAGCCGTCCTTTGCAAGCGTAATCATTCGCTCTGCTTCGGAACGAACTGCCTTGGCCCGCACCTTGGTCGTTGTGATGCGACCGTGACGAATGAGCTCGGTAGTCAGCGCTCTGAGGAGAGCGCGCCGCTGATCTGCGGGCTTACCCAGTTGTGGAACACGACGACGGTGACGCATATCACTTAGAAATTAAACTAAACAGCAAAACGAAAGCAGCACGGTAAAGTCCCCACCCAAAGTCCTTAACCCTTGCCCAGCCCCAATACGGCACAGCAAGCTAGAACCCCAACGACCTTAACCAGTCTTGGCAGGCTTTTCATGGGGCAAGGTAATCCCCATGCGAGTTTGAAGCGCCTCGATCACCTCTTCGGCAGACTTAGCACCAAAGTTTTTGATTTCTAACAAATCTTCTTGGGAGTACTCCAGTAAATCCGCCACTGTATTGATCTGGGCCCGTTTCAGACAGTTGTAGGCGCGAACCGAAAGATTCAGTTCCTCAATCAAGATCTGGTTGTGGGGATCTTCATCATCCGGGAAGATGGGCCCAATGTCATCAATCGTGATGTCTTTCAGCGGGGTAAATAGATCCACCAGAATACTGGCAGCCTGACTCAGGGCATCTTGAGGAGTGATGCTACCATTCGTCCACACTTCCATGATTAGGCGATCTTTTTCTAGAGATCCGCCAACCCGTGCATCCTCAACGGTGTAATTCACCTTACGCACAGGCATGAAAATTGAGTCGATCTGCAAATAATCAACCGCCGAAGAGTCATCCCGGCTCCGATCAATGGCTCGATAGCCGATGCCCTTCTCGATCTTAAACTCCATCTCCAGCACAGAACCTGCGGAAACTGTCGCGATGTGCTGAGTCTCATCCACCACTTCGACATCAGATGGAAGATCGAAGTAAGCAGAGGTGACCTCCAGCGGGCCCTCCACCCGAAGCCGTCCAATCTGGGGCTGAGAAGAGTAACTCTTCAGCACGACTTCCTTCATGTTCAGCAGGATGTCGAGGGCATCCTCTTTCACACCCGGCACGGTCATAAACTCATGCGTCACCCCTGCAATGCGGACTGCCGTAACCGCAGCCCCCTCTAGGTTCGACAGCAGCACACGTCGGAGTGCATTTCCGACCGTCGTACCCTGACCCCGCTCCAAAGGCTCAAGAACAAACTTGCTGTATAGACTCTGGTTTTTCCCTGTTTCGGACTCTATGCACTCAACCTTGAAATGTGCCATAGACCAACCTCTCTTCTCCTTAGCCACAGAAGGCAGGCAACCTTCTTATGTTTTCAATGTTCTCGTCTGCCAGCGCTCTATCCCCTTGCTCTGGAGAAACAAAACCTGACTGGTCAGCCTAGCAAAGATATCAACCGTCGAAACAAAAACCAGCGCTTTATCCCTCAACTGAATCCGCTCGACTCCCTGCTTGCTGAGCTTCCGGCAGTCCTTGCCCCAACAAAGCAGGAAAAACTAGACTCGACGCCGCTTGGGAGGACGACAGCCGTTGTGTGGGATAGGCGTTACGTCGCGGATTAGTGTGATTTCCAGTCCAGCGCCCTGGAGCGCTCGAATGGCAGTCTCCCGTCCTGACCCGGGCCCACTGACCATCACCTCAATCTGACGCATTCCCTGATCCATGGCACGACGAGCCGCATTTTCAGCAGCAGTCTGAGCCGCAAAAGGGGTTCCTTTCTTGGCCCCTTTGAAGCCGCTGGAGCCAGCAGAGGCCCAAGAAATCGCCTCTCCGTTTGCGTCCGTGATCGTCACGATCGTGTTGTTGAATGTGGACTGGATATGGGCAACGCCGCTGGGGATGTTCTTCTTTTGCTTCTTGGGGCCAGTTCGTTTCGTGGGTTGTCGAGCCATTTCTCTTCGCTAAGTCTAGGAATAGGGTTTACTTTGTCAAACCAAGGGTAGTCAAACTGTTAGGACAGGGAAATAGATTCAGAGGGATGGGGTGAATAGGCGTGGAAGATTGGACTGGCAGCACTTGAGAGGAAAGTAGAAGGGCGATCGCACTCAAACAGCCTTAGAGCCAGGACTAAAAGCCTTCCCGCCCGCAACTATCTCGATCGCTGAGGCAAGTAGGTCAAGCAATCAGATACAACCACACCAAAGAGGGAACAAAACCAACGCGCTAATTCACTTCTGGCAAAAGCGGCCTGACAAAGAACCACGCACTGGTTCACACAAGTCCGCTAGCACCACCCTCAACCTATCGTCTACTTCTTGCCAGGAGCCTTCTTCTTGCCAGCCACCGTGCGCCGACCGCCGCGACGGGTTCGAGCATTCGTGCGAGTCCGCTGTCCGCGAACGGGTAGACCCATCCGGTGCCGCCGGCCGCGGTAGGTGCCGATGTCCATCAGGCGCTTAATGTTCAGGGATTCCAAACGTCTGAGGTCACCCTCGACCTCATAGTCAGACTCCACCGTTTCGCGCAGGGCTGCAACATCTGCGTCGCTCAGATCCTTAACGCGAGTATCGGGGTTCACACCCGTCTTCGCAAGGATTGCTTTGGATCGGGTCAGCCCGATGCCATAGATATAGGTCAAACCGATTTCAACACGCTTATCGCGAGGAAGATCCACTCCGGCAATTCGTGCCACGCTTTGTACTCCTACTTCTGCCGCTCAGCAATGAACTCAACTTCAAACTGACCTAAGATTAGGTCGATTCAACCACTCAACGTACTAACCCTGCCGTTGCTTATGCTTGGGGTTAGAACAAATCACCATAACTCGGCCGCGGCGACGGATGACGCGACACTTCTCACAGATTTTCTTGACGGATGCTCGGACTTTCATGCCCCGAAATGTCCCAAATTTGAGTACTGACTACAAACCCAGTATCTTATCAACTTTTTAGATAGAATGTCAAGGAAAAGTCTCAGATTAAATATGCCGCCTGTGGGCAGGCGATCGCGCTAAACGCCATTAACAGCTACTAACACTTGAATGCAGTGCGTCTCCTACTTCTTATTTCGGAGGCGATAGGTAATTCGCCCTTTTGTCAGGTCGTAGGGTGTTAGCTCAACCTTGACGCGATCGCCCGGCAAAATTTTGATGTAATTTCGGCGAATCTTGCCCGAAATATGGGCCAAGACGTTAAATCCGTTGTCTAAGTCCACGCGAAACATGGCGTTGGGCAACGAATCCGTTACCGTTCCTTCCATTTCAATCAGATCCTGTTTAGACAATGCATCCTCCTAAACTACAAACGATTCAAACCAGTGACTCAGACCATTGATCCAGACCCCATAGCGCTTTGCAGCGTGCCAATTTACAGCCTAGAGCGATCCTGCCTCTCTGATGTTCCAAGCGGGTATTCCAAACATATCCATCACAAAGGGTCTTGAAGCAAACCGCTTTCATACCCCAGGGAACCGTTGAGTACCCTAAACACCTAAAAAATGCGCCATCTATAAAAAATGCGCCATCTATTAGATTAACAAATACTCCAAGAACCTGCGTGTGTTGTTATCCGCGGCACGACCAATAAGCTTGGGACGGTCTATCTATACATGTTTTTTTCAAGCCAAGCTACGCTGCTTAGCTGCTAATCAACTGGCGTAGCGCCGCCCCCACATGTTCAATGGATTGATTGCCATCGATTGAAACAAGCTGCTGGCGATCGCGATAAAAGTCAATCAGCGGCGCAGTTTGATTGCGGTATACCGCCAGACGAGTACGAATCACTTCCTCGTTATCGTCTGTCCGCCCTCGACCCAGGAGGCGGGCCACCAAAACCTCATCGGGCACTTCCAAATTAACGACACAATCGCAGGACTGTTCAATTTCTGCCAATAGCTCATCGAGAAACTTGGCCTGCTCAACATTGCGAGGAAAGCCGTCCAAAATCCAGCCTCCTTGGGCATCTGGCTGGCTGAGGCGATCGCGCACCAAGTCCAGAATCAAAGCATCCGGCACCAGTTCCCCGCGATCCATGTAGGACTGAGCCTTTTGCCCAAGCTCGGTTCCGCTTGCCACAGCAGCCCGCAAAATATCTCCTGTAGAAACATGAGGAATCGAAGAGCTAGCCGCTAGTTCGGCCGCCTGAGTTCCTTTGCCCGCTCCGGGCGGTCCTAAAAATATCAGTCGTGCCACTATTGCTTCACCATCCCTTCATAGCGCTGCGAAATTACATAGGTCTGAATCTGCTTTGCCGTGTCGATTGCGACGCCCACTAGAATTAGCAGTGACGTAGCACCCAAGCCCTGAAAGGTCGTCACGCGGGTCGCGCCTTCAACGGCAGCCGGAACAATCGCAACCAATCCCAGAAAAATCGCACCCAAAAAGGTCAGTCGGTTCAGCACCCGCTCAAGATAGTCACTCGTTGCCTTACCAGGACGAATCCCCGGCACGCTTGCGCCCATCTTCTTCAGGTTCTGGGACATGTCTACTGGATTGACCACTAGCGAGGCATAGAAGTAGCTGAAAAACAAGATCAGCAGCAGCAGCAGCAGCACGTAGACCCAAGTGCCCGGACGCAGATAAGACAGCACCCGCGTCACCATCTCGTTATCCCCAAAAAACTGCGAGAGGTAGATCGGGAGAGACAGAACCGCTGTAGCAAAAATAATCGGCATTACGCCGCCCTGATTGAGGCGCAGCGGCAGATAGCTGCTCTTCTCAAGGTAGAGCCTGCGCCCGACCTGGCGACGGGCAGAGATGATGGGAATACGCCGGGTTCCCTCTTGAACAAAGACGATGCCGACGATCATTGCCAGGAACACTAGAAGCAGAATGATCACGCCGCTAACCACGCTGCGATCGCCACTCTGGGCAAGGTCGATAGTTTGTCCGAGCGATCGCGGCAAAGTTGACACAATGCTGACGAAAATTAGCAGCGACGCACCATTGCCCACACCCCGCTCCGTAATCAGCTCACCCACCCACATCACAAACATCGAGCCAGCCGTTAGAGCCAGCACCATCTGTGCAATGAACAGCGGCCCCGGCGACTCAGCAAACTGGTTCACAAAAATCGCTAGACCCAGGCTTTGAATAATGCCCCAACCCAGTGCAACGTAGCGCGTAATTTGAGCAATCTTTCGGCGTCCCGCTTCTCCCTCTTCTTTTTGCAGCTTCTCAAGACTGGGGAGCGCAGCCGTCAGCAGTTGCAGAATAATAGACGCATTAATATAAGGCAAAATACCCAGTGCAAAAATACCCAGCGTCGAAAGTCCTCGACCCGTAAACACATCTAAAAAGCCAATGATGGCCGATAAAGCGCCGGTCTCTGTGGCCGCCTGAAAGGCCTGTCGATTAATGCCAGGGATCGGGATAAAGACACCCAACCGTACCAGAATCAACATTCCCAAAGTCAGCAAAAGTCGTCCTCGCAGTCCGGCCGCTTGGGCCATCTGCAAGAAAGTTTCCTGCGCCGTGGGTGTCTTATCGCGCACCATAGTCTCAGTACCTCTCCCTCTATAAAACTAAGCAGAGCAGGAGAGCCAACCACTCACCGCTCTGCCTTGCTGCAAAGTCGCTCCATATCTTAATCTAGCAGGTTGAAGCTTCCGCCTGCGCCCTCAATCTTACGCTTCGCCGATTCAGTAAAGGCCGCAGCCGTCACTTGAAGCGCAACACTCAGTTCACCGTCGCCCAAAATCTTCAACGGGCCATCGTTTTGCGTCACAATTCCCAATTCCATCAGCGAATCGAGGCTGACCTCTGTCCCCTTAGGCAGTTCAGCCAAGTCTCCGACGTTCACGATGGTGTAGGACATCCGGTTGATCAGCGGAAAATGCTTCAGCTTCGGAATCCGGCGATAGAGAGGCAACTGCCCACCCTCAAAACCCGGTCGGGTGCTGCGTCCAGAGCGCGACTTTTGTCCCCGCATTCCGAAGCCGCCGCTTGCACCCTGCCCGGCGGAAATGCCCCGGCCAACCCGGCGACGACGCTTCTGAGAACCCGGTTTTGGAAATGTGTCTGAAAGTCTCATAGTTCGTCAAGAATAGAGTTTTTCAATGGGAACATCGCGTTCTTCTGCTACCTCAGAGAAGGTGCGGAGGGCAGAAAGTGCATTTGCAGCGGCCCTGGCATTATTGAGCGGGTTACCCGAACCCAACTGTTTCGCCAGAACGTTCTTCACACCCGCCAGTTCTAGCACGGTACGCACGGAACCACCTGCAATTACACCAGTTCCCGGAGCTGCAGGACGAATCATCACCTTCGCGCCGCCGCCTGCGCCGTTGGTTGGGTGAGGAATGGAGTCAGATTTAGTCAGGGGAACCTCGACCAAGTGCTTCTTGCCGTCAGCAACGCCTTTCTTCACTGCACCGATTACGTCAGCGGCCTTGCCAACCCCAACCCCAACCTGACCCCGTTCGTTGCCGACGATCACGATCGCCCGGAAGCTAAGCTTCTTACCCCCCTTAACCACTTTGGTAACGCGGCGGATTTGAACAACACGCTCCTGCCACTCAGTTTCTTTTTCTTTGACGCGACTTGTCTTGGTTTTCTTCGCCATAGCTTGCTTGTCCTGGATAGTGTGCTTGTCCTAAAGATGAATCTGAAAGGCTAGAAGCTTAGACCACCTTCACGAGCGGCATCTGCCAAAGCCTTGACGCGGCCGTGATACAGCTTGCCGCCCCGGTCAAACACGACTTGCGTAATCCCCTTTTCGAGCGATCGCGCTGCGATCAGCTTACCGACTTCTACAGACGCATCGCAGTTAGCACCTGAAGTGATCTTTTCGCGCAGCGCAGGCTCTAGCGTCGATGCAGCAGCAAGCGTTCGATGCTGCGTGTCATCAATGACCTGGGCGTAGATATGCTGATTAGAGCGAAATATAGCCAGACGAGGACGTTCAGACGTGCCAGAAACTGTCTGGCGGATGCGGACGTGACGACGCTGAGTCGCTTCTTTACGAGTCAGTTTCATAGGTTATTTCTTCCCTGCCTTACCGGCCTTACGTCTGACAACCTCGCCAGCATAGCGAATGCCCTTGCCCTTGTAGGGTTCTGGCGGACGAACTGCGCGAACCTGAGCCGCAATATTACCGACAATTTCTTTATCAATTCCGCTGACCAGAATGTTGGTGTTATTCTCAACAGCAAATTGAACTCCATCAGGCGGCTCGATCAAAACTGGATGGCTATAGCCTACAATCAGGTTCAGATTTCGCCCTTGAATCTGAGCCCGATAACCCACCCCCTGGATTTCAAGCTTGCGCTGGAATCCCTGAGATACGCCCTCCACCATATTGGCAACCAGCGTTCGGCACAACCCGTGGCGCTGACGGGCAGCACGGGACTCGTTGCGACGATTCACCGTTAACGTATCGCCCTCTTGCAGAACCTCAACCTCTGGCGGAAGCGTGCGCGAGAGTTCTCCCTTGGGGCCTTTAACAACCAGAGTTTGACCGTCAAGGGTAACGGTCACCTTCTGAGGAACACTAATAGGACGTTTTCCAATGCGAGACATGACAAGTCACTCCTGGACGATCTTGCTGGCCTTCAAGCGATGCGCTTACGACACAAGCGCCACCAGGCAAACACAAAGCAAACACAAATAAAATGAAAGGCTAGATTTAGCTTTGACCCAAGCAGCCATCCGCTCAGACAAAGCCAGATCGAGAAAAATCCTTACCAGACGTAGCAGAGAACTTCTCCTCCCACACCCTGACGACGGGCATCCCGATCCGTCATGATGCCGCTGGAGGTTGAAACAATGGCAATTCCAATGCCACCCAACACGCGAGGCAGATCGCGGCAGTTTGAGTAAACTCGCAGTCCAGGTTTGCTGACCCGCTGTAGCGCATTGATAATCGGACGGCGGCCTTTGCCCTTATATTTCAGAGCAATTACCAGTCGCTTCTGCGCTCCTTCGCCTGTCTCAGAAAACTCGCTAATGAATCCTTCTTCCAAGAGCACACGAGCGATGTTGCGCGTCATCTTGGTAGACGGGACTTCGGTCGTTTGATGCCGGGCGAGATTCGCGTTGCGAATGCGGGTCAGCATGTCTGCAATTGTGTCGTTAGACGCCATAATTTCCTCTTTGTCAGCCTGCCTCAGTTATCGCGAAAGGGCATTCCCAGTTCCTTTAACAGGGCACGTCCCTCTTCATCTGTGGTTGCCGTGGTGATGATCGAAATGTCCATGCCCCGAATTTGATCAATGTTGTCGTACTCGATTTCGGGGAAAATGAGCTGTTCACGAAGCCCCAGAGTATAGTTGCCACGACCATCAAAGCTCTTGGGGCTGATGCCGCGAAAATCTCGAATCCGAGGCAGCACCAAGTTTATAAGGCGATCCAGAAAGGCATACATGCGCTCCGAGCGCAGGGTGACCATGATACCCACTGGCATTCCTTTACGGATCTTGAAACCGGCGATCGCCTTCTTAGCCCTCGTCACCACTGGCTTTTGTCCAGTGATTACCGCAATCTCTGCCAGAGAAGCCTCCAGCGCTTTTGCATTCTGAGCCGCTTCGCCCATCCCCCGGTTCACGGTCACCTTGACCACTTTAGGAACCTGATGAACGTTTTCGTAGTTAAACTGCTCAACCAGCTTCGGAACTACGGTCTCCTGATAGTAGGTTTTTAACCTGGGACTTGCCATAACACTCTCCTGATATATTCCTGGGCTTGGTCAGGAATGAAACATGAAACGTGAATCTGAAACGCTAGTCGATAATCTCACCGGTTTTCTTCAGCATTCTGACTTTTCGGCCATCCGCATTGAAGGTATAAGAAATTCGGCTCGCAACCTTCTGCTTGGTAGAGTAGGGAAGGACATTGGAGCTATGAATCGGAGCCTCAAAGGTCTGAATCTGACCAGACTCCCCTTCTTGCTGAGGCTTAACATGCTTCGTCCGCACGTTAACGCCCTTGACCACCACCTTGCTGGTTTCAGGATAAACACGCAAGATCTCGCCGACTTTGCCCTTATCGCTTCCTGAAATAACCTGGACGGTGTCGCCCTTCTTCACATGCATTTTGTAGCGCAGCTTGCCCATCACAGCACCTCCGGAGCCAGCGAGACAATCTTAGTAAAGTTCTTATCGCGCAACTCCCGCGCAACCGGGCCAAACACGCGAGTTCCTCTAGGGTTGCCATCGTTGTTGATGATCACAGCGGCATTATCGTCAAACCGAATGCTCATGCCGCTGTCTCGGCGCAGACCCTTCTTGGTTCGCACAACCACTGCCCGTACCACATCAGACTTCTTGACTGCCATATTCGGAATGGCATCCTTAACCACAGCGATGATCACATCCCCCACACCGGCATAGCGGCGGTTGCCACCCAACACTCGAATGCACATCAGCTTGCGAGCGCCGCTGTTGTCCGCCACGCTGAGATAAGTTTCCTGTTGAATCATGGTGTCTCTCCTCCGGGGTGGACTAGCTCTCTGAAGTCTGATTTAGGATGTCCACAACGATCCAACGCTTTGTGCGGCTGAGCGGACGGGTTTCTTGAATCCGAACGCGATCGCCCGTTTTGCACTTGTTTTCTTCGTCGTGAACCTTATAACGCTTGGTTCGCACCATAATCTTGCGATACTTCGGGTGAGGGGCACGGTTCTCCACCGCGACGACGACCGTCTTTTCCATCTTGTCGCTCACCACGACTCCAACTCGCTCTTTGACTGCCATTGCCCCTTACTCCTTCTCTGCATCCGCTTGTGCAGCTGCCAATTGTCGCTCCCGCTCCACAGTCATCAGTTGCGCCAGCCGGTGGCGGACATGCCCAAACTGATGCGTCTTATCCAGTTGCCGCGTCGCCTTTTGGAAGCGCAAGTCAAATAACTGCTTCTTGGCAGCTACAATCTGCTCACTGAGTTCTTGATCACTGAGATCACGAATCTCTGAAATCTTAGGCAGAGCCATCTCTACGACTCCTCCACTGCTTGCTCTTGTTGTTCCTTAACAATGAACTTGGTCTTGATTGGGAGTTTGTACTGCGCCAGTCGCATTGCCTCGCGGGCTGTCTCTTCCGGTACTCCAGCAATCTCAAACAAGATTCGACCCGGCTTTACCACTGCCACCCAAAACTCAGGGTTGCCCTTACCCGAACCCATCCGGGTTTCGGCTGGACGCATGGTAACAGGCTTATCCGGGAAAATACGAATCCAGATCTTGCCACCCCGACGGATGTATCGAGTCATGGCTCGACGGCTAGCCTCAATCTGACGGGAGGTAATCCAGGACGGCTCCATTGCCTGAAGCCCAAAATCACCAAAGTCAATATTGTTGCCGCGAGTTGCCCGCCCTTTCATGCGGCCGCGCTGCTGCTTGCGGAATTTAGTTCGTCTTGGACTTAACATGGCTCACTACCTTGAAATTGAAGCTAGGGTCAGGGTGGGGATGGAAGCACTGGTCTGATTCAGCTTTCGCCCTTCAGCCCGCCTTCCCTATCCTTCGTTAGAACGATCCTCAAACTGGCGGCGGCGCTGCTGACGGCGACGGGGCGGCACATTATTGGGAGCGGCTTCTTGCGTTACTCGTTCCTGCCCAGGAATAATCTCGCCTTTGAACACCCACACCTTGATCCCCAAAATGCCGTAGATCGTCTGGGCAGTGGTGTAGGCATAGTCAATATCTGCCCGCAGCGTGTGGAGCGGCACCTTGCCTTCGCGAGTGTATTCAGTACGGGCAATTTCTGCGCCGTTTAGCCGACCACTCACCTGGATTTTGATACCCTGCACCCCTGATTTCTGAGCGCGAGTAATCGCCTGACGCACAACCCGACGGAACGAAACCCGCTTTTCGAGCTGCTGCTGCACGTATTCAGCAATCAGCGCAGCATCAGCATCCACACGAGCAACCTCAACTACGTTGATCCGAATCTGACGACTGGTGTCTCCCAACTCTTTTTGAAGACCCTCGCGCAGCTTTTCGATCCCCGCGCCGCCACGACCCACAACCACGCCAGGGCGGGCCGTCAGAACTTGGAGGTCGATTTGATCGGCCTTGCGCTCAATGCGAACCTCAGAGATACCTGCACTGCTCAACTCTTTGGCAACATATTTGCGGATTTTGTAGTCCTCTTGCAGCAGCTTGGGATAGCGGCTGGAGTCAGCAAACCAGAGAGAGCGATGCTCCTGGGTGATGCCGAGGCGGAAACCAACTGGATGAATCTTCTGTCCCACAATGCGTCCTCAGAAAAGGCAAAAATTTGAGTGAAGGGTATAAAACAAGGAGCGATCGCCATTCAAAACGCCCAAACAGGGTCGTAACTTAGTCTTCAGCACCCGGCGCAACCGCAATCGTGATGTGACAAGTCGGTTTGCGGATTTGATAGGCCCGACCCTGAGCGCGGGGACGAAACCGCTTCAGCACGGGGCCCTGATCAGCATAGGCAGTCGTCACTACGAGATCAGCAGGGGCATAGCCCTCGTTATGCTCAGCATTGGCAACGGCAGAACGCAGCACCTTAAGCACAGGATCGCAAGCGCGGTAGGGCATAAACTCCAGGATAATCAGTGCCTCTCGGTAAGAACGCCCCCGGATCTGATCCAGAACCCGACGCACCTTGTGGGGCGACATGCGGATATAACGGGCAACAGCTTTTACTTCGTCTGCGGTCGTAACTGCCATGATGATTTCCTCTCAAGTGTCTTGCAGAGAGCTTTTAGAGTTTGAGCAACAGCAAGCACTAAATCCAAGTATCTGTGAACTACTGCGAACGTCCTGAAATAAACCTGACTCAACCTAACGACGAGACTTCTTGTCGCTCTTGGCATGTCCCCGGAAGGTACGAGTCGGCGCAAACTCACCCAACTTGTGTCCCACCATTTGCTCCGTTACATAAACCGGAACATGCTGACGACCGTTATGAACGGCAATCGTATGTCCAATCATCTGAGGCAGAATCGTTGAGGCACGAGACCAGGTTTTGATTACCTGCTTATCGCCCTTCACATTCAACGCTTCAACCTTTTTTAGAAGGTGATCAGCCACGAAAGGACCTTTTTTGAGTGAGCGAGACATAACCGACTTACCTCTACCAATTGACCAAACGTGTGATAGTCAACGAACCATAAACCCTGTAAAAAGATTCGGAACCTTAAGACTCACGACCTCCGCGACCGCGCTTGGACGTGCGGCGGCGGCGACGAACAATCAACGCATTACTTGCCTTCTTCTTCTTCCGAGTCTTCATGCCCAAGGCTGGCTTACCCCAGGGGGTCACAGGGCCAGAACGACCGATCGGAGCACGTCCTTCACCGCCGCCGTGGGGGTGATCGACTGGGTTCATGACACTACCGCGAACTTCCGGACGACGGCCCAACCAACGCTTGCGCCCTGCCTTGCCTAGGCTAATGTTGCGAGACTCGGCATTACCCACCGCACCAATCGTGGCATAGCACTCGCGGCGAACCATCCGCACCTCTGTGGATGGCAGGCGGAGTGTCACAAAATCACCCTCTTTCGCTACAATTTGCGCCGAAGCGCCTGCTGCGCGAACAATCTGTCCACCCTTGCCAGGGACTAATTCCACATTGTGAACCGTCGTACCTAGCGGCATACTGCCCAGTGGTAAAGCGTTTCCGACCTCAAAAGGAGAGTCTTCACCTGCGATCACAGTTGTACCGACCGTCAAGCCAGCCGGACAAAGGATGTAGCGCTTCTCGCCATCCTGATAATATAGAAGCGCAATCCGGGCGTTGCGGTTGGGATCATACTCGATTGCTGCTACTTTAGCGGGAATGTTTCGCTTGTCGCGGCGAAAGTCAATTATCCGATACAGTCGCTTGTGCCCGCCACCCCGATGGCGACAGGTGATTACGCCCCGATTGTTGCGTCCCTTGGGACGATGCACCGAGCGAGTCAGGGACTTTTCTGGTTCACTACGAGTGATCTCAGCAAAGTCAGCAACGGAGCGCTCTCGCGTGCCAGGTGTATAAGGTCGGTATGTACGAATGCCCATGGCTTCAATCTCTTAAGGGGATGGCTTTCAGACGTTACACTTCGGGGAACAGGACGATGGAATCACCTGTTGCCAGGGTCACAACTGCCCGCTTGTATTGGGGCTTGTGTCCAGCAAATCGACCGACTCGACGATGCTTCTTCGGGGGCTTGCTGGTGTTCACACCAACCACCTTCACCTCAAACAAAGATTCAATAGCTGCCTTGATCTGCGGCTTTGTTGCGCTGGGAACCACTTCAAAGACGTACTTGTTTTCCTCAAGAAGCTGAGTTGCCTTTTCAGTCACTAGGGGACGGCGAATCAGATCTGCCAGGTTGCGCGAATCAAACTTAGTCACCGTATACCTCCTGCACTTTTTCTAGGGCAGACGCAGTTGCCACGATCTTGTCAGCCGCCAGCAAATCAAAGATGTTGAGATTGCCAGCAGAAATTAGCTTGATGGAGCTAATGTTTCGAGCCGACAGATAAACCATCTCGTCTCGCTCAGAAACAATTAGGAGAGCCGTTTCGTTTTCCCCTACACCCCAGCGAGTCAGCGCCTGCGCCAGTTCCTTGGTTTTGGGACGGGGCAACTCATTTGCGAAATCTTGAACCACAATCAGGTCTTCAGCACGGCTTTGCAGCGCGGTTCCGAGCGCCAAGCGCCTCTCCTTGCGGTTCATCTTGACGGAGTAGTCCCTGGGTTTGGGGCCAAAGATAACGCCGCCGCCGCGCCATAGGGGAGAGCGAATCGAACCCGCACGGGCGCGACCTGTGCCCTTTTGCCGCCAAGGCTTACGTCCACCACCTCTAACCTCAGAACGAGTCTTGGTAGAGGCAGTGCCCTGTCGAGCATTATTCAACTGGCGCACCAAGGCCCGATGAACGATATGGGGCGCATTGTCTTCGTTAGCGACGCGCAGATCTAGCGAGGCGGTGCCAGCGCTTTCACCCTGCCAATTTTTAACTACACACTCAACCATGGGTCTGTTTCTCCTCGTCGGGGTGCTGGCTCACTGCTCCAATCACCAAAATCGCAAAATCCAAACGCTCAGCAAATTTTTAGTTCGTTTTTCCGACCTGTTTGGCAGGAACAATATTGACCAAGGCACCCGGCTTTCCAGGGATTGCCCCTTTGATCAGGAGCAAGTTGCGATCGCCATCCACCCGCACAATTGTCAGCTTCTTGATCGTGGTTCTCGTGCCACCCAGACGACCTGCCATGCGCTTGCCAGGATAAACGCGACCTGGCGTAGTGCCTGCACCCGTAGAACCGGGAAGACGGTGGTTCTTGGAACCGTGAGCCATCGGCCCCCGCTTGAAGTTGTGGCGCTTTTGGTAGCCCGCAAAGCCGCGTCCGATGCTCGTTCCAATTACGTCCACCTGCTGCCCTGGCGTAAAGATATCCGCCGTCAACTGCTGCCCTAACTGATAATCAGCAGGACTGTCGAGGCGATATTCCTTTAAGTGGCGGAGGGGAGACGCTTCAGCTTTTTTGAGGTGTCCGAGTTCAGGCTTGTTCAACGCCTTTTCGGTAACCTCGCCAAAGCCAACTTGGACAGCACTGTAGCCATCCACCTCTGCTGTTTTAATTTGCGTGACTGTGCAGGGGCCAGCCTGGACGACGGTTACAGGAATAGCCTTCCCTGCCTCATCAAAAACCTGGGTCATCCCCAGTTTGGTGCCAAGAATTCCAACAGACACGGTTAATCGTCCCCCTATTTACACGCTGCAAGAGTGCCAGACAAAATTTGCCTCGCAAACTTCATAAGACACCAAGCTGTTTCTGTCGAACATAATCAATCTGCTGTCAGCCCAAAGGCGCACAGATTCACAGATGTTCTACAATCTTGCAGACAGACTTACTAGCTCAAATAAATGGCTTCTGCCTGAGTCGCCGGGACTTGAGCAGATCAACCACCCAGTATCCGTAAGGGCTTCCGGGCACTATTCCTGCCGGGAAGGCACTCGTAAACACGCACGGCCCGATTTTGGCGACAATTTCAAATTATAAACCAATCAACACAAGCTGTCTAGCAAGTTGCAGACAGAACTTTCAAAGACAATCTGCAAGCTGTGTTAGAGATTTGTGCCTTGTCTAGGATAACGCATAAAATCAGCATCGTGAAAAAATCTTTTACAGGTTTCGCGACCCTTAAAGAGATGAGATGAGAAAAAAAGAGATGGGCAAAGTTCAGGGAGTGGAAGCGGCGGGATAGGGACTATGAATATTCGACTCGATGAAGAATCAGATCTGGCTGAACTGGCGGCGCTGTATCAGCACACCGTCTTGCAGCACGGGCCGCAGCATTACAGCCTCGTTCAAACGCAGACTTGGGCATCCTTTGCCGAAAATCTGGACCTCTTTCGCCACTTTATATTTGACGCGACGACCTATGTGGCGACTGATGAAACCGGAATTGTGGGATTTGCAGGTATCGAGATCAATGGCCACATTCGCTCGACCTATGTGCGGGGCGATCGCCTCCATCAGGGTATCGGGTCTATGCTGCTGCAAGCGCTTTTGGACGACGCAGCCGCGAAACCTGTCACGCGGCTCTATGCAGAAGCCAGCGAGTTTAGCCTGGGGCTGTTTCAGAAATTCGGCTTCCGTCTATACGACACTGAAGCGGTGGATTTTAACGGCGTGGCGTTTACCCGATATTTGGTGGAATATCTGGCGGAAGGGAGCGTAGAGCGATGAGGCAGCCAGATGAAACGGTTCAAGTTACCATCTTTGACACGACGCTGCGCGACGGTGAACTGGCGCTGACGCAAAAATTTACCCTTGCTCAAAAGCTGCAACTGGCGCTGATGCTGGAGGCGGCGGGTGTAGACGTGATCGAAGTGGGCTATCCGGGCGCGTTTCGCAAAGATAGGGACGACCTGCTGGAGGTGGCAGCCCAGGTCAAGCAGGCAACGATCTGCGGACTTGCCAGCAGTCAGCCGGAAGAAATTGAGGCGGTGGCAGCAGCGCTGAAACCCGCTGAGCGGAGCCGGATCAATGTGTTCACGCCGATTCGCGTCCCGTCGGCGGGGGCTGAGTCAGAGGCGATCGCCGCTATTCGGCAGGGGGTGTCCCTAGCCAGACGCTATAGCGGAGAGGTGGAATGGTCTGCGTTTGACGCGACGCGCTGCCCTCTCGACGTGGTGTGTCGCGCGGTGGAAACGGCCATTTGCAGCGGAGCCAGCATCATCACGATTCCCGACAGTATGGGAGTGGCAAGGCCATCTGAGTTTGTCGCGCTGGTCAAATCTGTGGGCGATCGCGTTCCGAATATTGACCAGGCAACGCTGGCGGTTCACTGTCACAATGACCTGGGGCTGGCGGACGAAAACTCCTTGGCGGCCCTGACGGTCGGTGTGCGCCAGGTGGAATGTTCGGTGAATGGGCTGGGAGCGCGGGCGGGCAACGCCGATCTAGAAGCTATCGTAGCGGCGATTGCCTCCCATCCCAAGTTTCACACCGGGGTTCAAGCGGCTCACCTGCCTGCCTTGTCAGCGCAAGTTGCAGCTTTGGCGCAATCGCTACCGCCGAAAGCACGATTGGAAGCGTGATTGGAATAGCGATCTAGGCGCGGATCTCATCCGCGAAGCTAGCCCAGCGCACAAAGTGAAACGGCCCCGCGACGGAACCCCAGATATGCTCGTCTGTTTCGGGATCGCGGCCCCGGTCGAGGCTGATAAAAATCTGGTCGTCGATTTCAAACTCGCTGTCTAGATAGGTTTCCTTGCCACGACGAGTCACCATGCAGCCTTTGCCAGGTTCCACCTTGCCGCGAAAGCTGTGCCCCGTCCATTCCACAATCATGTTGCAGCCTGGTAGTTTTTCTAGGCGATCGCCCGTCAGCTTGCTCAACTGAGTCAGGTCGCGAGATGCACCATAAAACTCTGTCTCGTCCTTGACGGTGTAGTTTTCAATCTCGATATGGTCGCCTGCGTTCACTAGCTTCAGCACCCGCAGCCGATAGGGATCATTTAGCGCATAGTCGTAGGCTTGCTCCACAAACAGGCTAATGCCCGACAGCAGTTCCACGGGCAGCGGCCGCATACAGACCCGGATATGGGCAAAAAAAGGCGGGTTCTCGAAGGCTTGTTCTTGGTTGCTAAAGTCGGCAGCCATCCAGCGGGCCAGGGCGGTGAGGTCGGTCGAATGAGTCATGGGCGATCGCATTTTGAAGCATTGCAATTTATTGTAAGGGAACAAGGGGCAGGGATTTGGGAATGGCTCCGCAGCGCTAGCGGACGGGAAGCAGGAGTGAAGCACTAACCTCGAATTCCGAAGACTTCGACCGAATTCCGACTGACCGAATTCCGACGTAGAGTATTGAATAAACAAGGGTATTCAGTAAACATTTGACAGGACGGGGTTTGGAATGAGTGCGGGGTTTGATTCAACTCAGGTTTCGATTGGCGACCAAGTAACGGCAGCCCGCAGCAGCGTCGTAGTATACGATGCCTCGGAGTGGGGGCGCATTGTGGTGTCAGATGGCGATCGCCTGCGATTTTTGCACAATCAGACGACGAACACCTTCCAGACTCGTCAGCCAGGAGAGGGCTGCGATACCGTGTTTGTCACCTCGACGGGGCGGACAATCGATCTGGCAACAGCCTACGTGCAAGATGATTCCGTGCTGCTGCTGGTGTCGCCTATCCGCCGCGAGTTTTTGATGGATTGGCTAGATCGGTTTATTTTCTTTGCTGACAAGGTGAAGCTGGCGGACGTGACCGCAGAGACTACCGCACTGGTGCTGATTGGCCCAGAGAGCGATCGCCTGATTGAAGCGCTGGGAGCGGGCGATCGCGCGGGACAGCCCTACGGTAGCCATGCCCTCTATCCCATCGCAGGAGCAGCGGTGCGGGTGGCGGTAGGCAGCGGGCTGGGGCTACCAGGCTACACGCTCATGGCTCCAGTCGCAGCAGCAGAGCCTCTCCGGGCAGCGGTACAGGCGGCAGGCGCGACGCAGATAGAAGCGGCTGCCTGGGAGCGACTGCGAATCGAGCAGGGACGGCCGATGCCCGACCACGAACTGACGGAAGACTACAACCCGCTAGAAGCAGGACTTTGGCACACCATTTCGCTGAATAAAGGCTGCTACATTGGGCAGGAAACCATTGCCCGTCTGCACACCTATCGCGGGGTCAAGCAGCAATTATGGGGCGTACAATTCAGTGCCGCCACGCCGCAGGAGACGGTGCTAACCTCCGGCGAAGATAAAGTGGGGCATGTGACTAGCGTGGTAGAAACCGAGTCGGGGGCACTGGGGCTGGCCTACATCCGCACGAAGGCAATCGAGGCAGGGTTGGGGACAGTGCAAGCAAGCGACGTAGTGGGGACACTGGTTCCACTGCCTTTCCTCAGCCACGAGTACCTATAGTTCAGCTAATTCAGCCGATGTAGCAAGGGTTAGGGTTATTCGCCAACGGCCCCTTCGTAACCCTTAACTGCACCACTTAGCGGACTAACAGGAGCTATTCTGCTCCCGGCGCTTGCTTAGGAACCGTAACAGTCGGCAACGCTGCCTGATCCTCAGGCGCATTGGATGCCGCTGCGGCCTCAACCTGGGGCGTGGCCCGTTCCGCCAGCTTGCCAAAATCCTGGAGTCCCTTTACCGAAAATTCGGACTCCGACTTTTCAACCTTGGTTGCCGGAGCCGCCAGAGCAAGCTGAACGCCGTTAAACAAGTTATTCAGCGCCGCTTGCAGCACCTGGCCCGCATCCAGCGCCACCCAGCCCTGCGGGGTCAGCTCGCGGAACTCGAAGTGGAGGTGCGGCCCGGTGGATAGGCCCGTGCTGCCAACCCGGCCAATCACTTCGCCCTGCTCGACCGTTTGCCCCGCCCGGACGAAGAGTTCCGACATGTGGGCATAGAGCGTCTGCTCACGACCGTTGTTGTGATTCAGCACAACCGTCAGGCCATAGCCGCGCAAATAATCAGCCGTTTCCACGCGCCCCGAAAAGGCAGCCAGCACCGGAGTTCCCGTCGGGGCGGCCAGGTCGGTGCCGTAGTGGAAGCGTGCATCTCCCATGACCGGATGCACCCGCCAGCCAAAGGCTGAGGAAATGGCGGCAGGAATAGACAATGGGAACATCAGGCTGGTGTTGCCATTGCCGCGCAGCGCCAGGGGACGAATCGTGCGGTTGTAGAAGGATTGCAGCGAGGCAACCGACAGGCTGAGGGCGCGACCGCCGCCCGTGGGGGCACTGGCTGCCACAGTTCCAGGGACACTACCAGGGGCGATCACCTCTGTGCCCACAATCGGTTTGCCCGTCTCTGGGTCAATTTGGACAGTTGTGACCCCGCTTGCACCCATGCCAGGAGCGCACACGCTGTTGGGTACGCCTGCGCCGGGTTGCAGCACGACCTGGCAGCCCGTAGACCGCTCCGAGAGGACGACGGGCGCTTGTCCACTGCGGGTCGAACCAAGGTCGTATGGCGTGTTGTCGATGTAAACGTTGGTGTAATCCTGTGGATTGAGGGAGGGCTGGTTCGCCGCAGGCCGACTCTCGGCGCTAACGGGCGATTCGCTGCTAGCATCGCTTGTGCCAGTGGCGCGGGGCAGAACCGGGGCGGGCGATCGCTCTGGAGCGGGGCGCTCAACCACGGGCTGGGGCAGCGGCGCAGGCTGGGCAACCGGAGACTGGGGCGCGGGCGTTTCTCGATTCAGCCGGGGAACGCGGGCGGGCGAGGCGGACTCTGGTGAAGCCGGGGGCGGGGGCGGCGAGAGCAACTCTTGGGCGCTGGGAACCTCATCGGCACTGTCTGCCGTTTGGGCGATCGCCACTGCGCTTGGCAAGATTCCGGTGCTGCCCATAATGCTTAGTCCTAAAACCACCGACAGGGAGCGGCGCACGCTATCCACTTTCGCGGAAGAGTTCTTTGCAGAGGTAGTGTTCCGATTCTGAGTCATCACCATTCCTAACAAACGAGTCCTGACAAATGCGAGTCCTGACAAATGATTCCGCTGATTCCGCGCCAACCGAGTCCTGACAAAACAAGCCTTGAGAAATCAGCAGTTTCCGCCAATTTTTGCGCCGTGGTGCGCGAGGGCGACGCTCAGCAGTCTAAACCTGCGGTTCTCTGCACGACTTCGTAAACAATCCTAACCAACAATCCGTGATCCTCATGGAAGTAAAACTGAGCTTGATGACGACTTCATCAATTCATATAAATTTCGCATCAAGGAAACCAATATTGTCCTTTCTTAACATAGAGCAGAGCAGACTGGCTGTCGTCGGGATGCTTTACAGACGGCTGGGCGTGCCAGAATTCCTGCGTATTGCCTGACCCAGCTTCAGATTGCTTCACTCCGCCAATCCCCACAGCGAAATCTATGTAATTTCCCAGTGCCGCCTATACAGGTTGCTCACTTTTCTAATAAACATCTATCTGATAAGCGGCGCGAATCACCGCTGAAGACCGCCAAAGCCACGGCATCCTGGAGATTCTTCACCCGCCAGAGCAATTGCTCAGGAAAAGTCGGGCGATGCGCGAAGCGATCCCTGCGGGAATCACCCCGCCGCCTTAGACCGTCAGCCTTCAGAACAAGTTCCCGCTGGATAGCCCAACCGGATGCTGCCAGGGGGCAAGAGATGCTCTGAAAGCCCAGAGGCGTGGTTCGCTTGGACGCGCAGTTGCCCATCTAAGCCAATCCCTACGATTTCTACAGTTTCGCCAGGGGTTTCAGCATCCCCCACCAGGGTAATTGTCTGCCCGCAGTTGCTCAGCAGCGCTTCGTATTCTATTCGCAGTGCCTCGATGCCACGCTGCTGCCAGGATGCGTATCCTAACCGCAGCCCTTGCAGGGCGATCGCCCCCAGATCTTCTAGGGACGAAATTTTCAGGGCATATCCCTGGTCTTGCAGCGTGTTCAGATTAATACCCGGTTCCGGTACAGGATTCGCCCAATTCAGCCCCACGCCCACCACAGCCTGCCTAATGTGCCCCTGCTGCACCCGCGTTTCCGTCAGCACGCCCCCCAGCTTGCAACCCAACACCACCAAGTCATTCAGCCACTTAAGCTGAACAGGTACACCCGCCTGACGCAGGGCGATCGCCACACCCCAAGCGCTCCACAGGGTAATCTGGGGCGCGTGTTCTGCCCGCAGCGACGGACGAAAGCCCCAGGACAGATACAAGCCACCCAGATGCGACTGCCACTGCCGCCCCCACTGTCCCCGCCCTGCCCGCTGCTGTTCGGCAATGACCACGACCTCATCTGCGGGATGCTGGGCCAGATGCGCCCAAGCGGCCCGGTTCGTGGAATCCAGCACCTCGTAGACCTGGACGTTCAGCCCCGCTAGGTCTGGGGGACTGGAAACGTTGGCATGGGCGATCGCCGGAAGCGCGTTGTAAAAGCGATCAAGGCTAAAGGGCATCGAGGCAATTGGGCTGGCTAGCAGCGGTTATAGAGCAAAAAGGTTGTAGCGCAAGAAAAGTAGTTATAGAGCAAATAAAAATGTGGGAGGGCCGTGGTTTAGCTTCCCACACTGGGTTGAGTGATTCAAGACAAAAGCAAAGGGCGACAGGCTAAAACATAGCCACTCTCAGCTTTCCAAGACCTGAGTCCCTGGCCCTACAGCCCTAACTAGAGTTCCTTTACCCCAGCAACGAGTTGCGTCACGACATCCTTTGCGCTGCCAAACAGCATTAGCGTTTTGTCTTGATAAAACAGTTCGTTTTCGACACCCGCGAACCCTTTATTCATGCCGCGTTTGATCACGATGGTGTGGTTTGCCTTTTCCACTTCCAAAATCGGCATTCCGTAAATTGGGCTTTCCGTGTCGTGGGCAGCGGCGGGGTTCACCACGTCGTTCGCGCCGATCACCAGGGCCACGTCGGTATGCTCGAATTCAGGGTTGATCGCGTCCATGTCGTAAAGCTGGGGATAGGGCACATTGGCCTCTGCCAGCAGCACGTTCATGTGACCGGGCATCCGTCCGGCAACGGGGTGAATGGCATATTTTACATCCACGCCCAGCCGCTCTAGCTGGTCAGCCAGTTCCCGAACGGCGTGCTGCGCCTGGGCCACCGCCATGCCATAGCCAGGAACGATGACGACCGATCGCGCATAGCCCAGCATCATCGCCGCTTCTTCGGTATCGACCGAGTGAACCGTCTTGTCGGCGATCGCCCCTGCTGCACCACCCGCCGCTTTTTCCTTTGCCTTGCTAAAGGCGCTGAAGAGGACGTTGGGCAGCGATCGGTTCATTGCTTTGCACATAATCTGCGTCAGGATGATCCCCGACGCGCCCACCAGTGCGCCAGAGATGATCAGCATGTTGTTGAACAAAACGAACCCAGCCGCGCTGGCGGCCAGCCCCGAAAAGGAGTTCAACAGCGAGATTGCCACGGGCATATCTGCGCCGCCGATGGGAATTGCAAACAGCACGCCCAGAATCAGCGAAATGGCGACCAGCACCAAAAAGATTGTGGGATCGTTTGGTTCTGCAATCAGCAGCACGCTACCCACCAAAAACAGACCAATTAGGCCCAGGCTGACAAACCGCTGGAGCGGAAAGATAATCGGCACGCCGCTCAACAACTCTTGCAGCTTGGCAAAAGCGACCAAGCTGCCCGTGAGCGTGATGCCACCGATAAAGACGCTAAGGATAATCGTCAGCACGCTTCCCAACGGCAGCGCCTGGCCTGTGCCCGTCAGTCGCCAAAATTCTGCGATCGCCACCAAGGTCGATGCGCCACCGCCCAGGCCGTTGAGCAAGCCCACCATCTGGGGCATGGCGGTCATTTCTACCTTCTGCGCCATCACCACGCCCACGGCCGAGCCGATCAGGATGCCCACTGCAATCAGCGTGTAGTCGATAATGCCGCGATCTAGAAGCGTGGCGGCGATCGCCACCAGCATCCCCACCGCCGCCAGCACATTCCCCCGTCGGGCTGTGGCGGGCGATCCCAGTTGTTTCAAACCCACAATAAACAGCGAGGCGGCTGCTAAATAAGCAAGCTGGATGCCATTGAGCAATAAGCTATCGAGGGTGTTGTTCATTAGCTCCGTGCCTCTTTTTTCTTGAACATTTGCAGCATCCGGTCGGTCACCAGAAACCCGCCGACCACGTTGACGGTGGCCAGGGCGATCGCCACCACCCCCAGCACCGTCGTCACCGTTCCGTTGCCGCTGCCCGCCACCAGCAGCGCCCCCACCACCGCAATGCCAGAAATCGCGTTGGAACCCGACATCAGCGGCGTGTGCAGCGTCGGCGGCACTTTATTAATCACTTCAAACCCGACAAACGAAGCCAACACAAACACCACCAGTCCAATAATGAGACTGTCTGCCATGTTTTTCTCCCGTATTAAAAAATCTTCAGAGCGAGAGAAGAGGGAAGAAATAAGAGCGAAGAACGAAGAGGGAAGAACGAAGAGGGAAGAGGTTCCGTTTTTCGTTTTTCGTTCTTCTTTCTTCTTTCTGCCGTCCCCTCCCCCCTCATCCCCTTACGCCCTCACACGCCGCCGCCAGCGCTGCCTTCACGCGCTCATTGCGAATCTCGCCCCCGTGGGCAACGCAGGCGCTGGCAATGATATCGTCCTCAAAGTTGAGCGCCAGTTCGCCGTCCTTCACAATCAGTTGCAACAGCGAGGTGAGGTTTTTGGCATACATCTGGCTGGCGTGAATGGGCAGCGACGACGGCAGGTTAATTGGGCCCATAATGGTCACGCCGTTTTTCACCACGTCTTTGCCCGGTTCGGTGCAGGCACAGTTGCCGCCCTGCTCAGCAGCCAGATCGACCACTACGGAGCCAGGTTTCATCTGGGCGACCATTTCTTCGGTCAGCAGGATGGGCGCAGCTTTACCCGGCACTTGAGCCGTGGTGATAATCACATCAGCTTGTTTAACGTGTTCGGTGATGATCTGGCGCGATCGCGCTTTGGCCGCTTCCGAAATCTCCTTGGCATAGCCGCCCTCGGCCACGGTATCCTCTTCCAGATTCACCTCAACGAACTTCGCCCCCAGGCTTTGCACTTCTTCCTTCACCGCTGGACGAATGTCGAAGGCTTCTACCACAGCACCCAGACGGCGACAGGTGGCGATCGCCTGCAAACCTGCTACGCCCGCCCCCATCACAAACACCTTCGCGGGTGGAATCGTCCCCGCCGCCGTCGTCAGCATCGGGAAAAACTTGGGTAGCGCCGCCGCACCCAGCAGCGCCGCCTGATACCCCGCCACACCCGCCTGCGACGACAGCGCATCCATACTCTGGGCACGGCTTGTGCGGGGGATCATCTCCATACTGATTGCTGTGACCCCTCGCTCAGCAAGCCGCTGAATGCGGGACGGCTCCCCCAACGGGTTCAAAAAGCTAATCAGCACTGCACCCGGACGCAATCGGTCGATTTCGGATTGTCCATCTTCTCGCTCTCGCGGCGGACTCACCTTTAGCACCACGTCTGCTTCGCCCCACAGCCGCGCCCCATCGTTCAAAACCTGCGCTCCGGCAGACTCATAGGCTGCATCAGAAAAATAAGATAGGTCGCCTGCTCCCGCTTCGACCCACACTTCCAAGCCCTGTTTCACCAGTTTCCCAACCACATCGGGCACAAGCGCAACTCGACGTTCTCCAACTTCAATTTCCTTTGCAACTGCTATCTTCATTCATTCTCCTGGATGACACGATTCAGTAACCACTGTTTATTCTGAAAACCTCACAAAAAATGCGCTGAATTAAAAACTCAGACGCAACCCCTCCGTGCAATCAGACTGCAATTTTCAGAATGAAATTCTGTAATTTTAATGACTGGTTTTTAATCAGACTTCAAGACTGGAAGCATGACTTAAAACTTGGGACACAAACTCTAACAGCAACAAGGCAATCCACACAAACTACACAGTTCATAAACATTGCAAAGATAACGCTGTACAGGTAGTTTTGTACAGGTAGTTTGGATCGCCTCAATCCCTTGCTCAACCTGAAATTGTGCTGCGCCACTCCGAACAGCTTGGCAGCACTTAATCAGGACTGCACCGACCTTATATCCACAAACGGACACCTTTCGATTGGGGACTTTCGATTGGCACCTTTCAACTAGCAGCTTAGCAACTAGCACTTTTAGCGTTTTGCAATGAGTCTAGTGCCCTAAAACTTACTGACAAACTTACTGACTCGCAACTCACCAAGCTTCAATTCGCATCCTACAAGCTTCTGAACTAGAACTGGCTCATCTTCAGGTTAATTTATGGATCGCTTATGAACGATGAAATTTTCCCCTCATAAGAATGACTCAATGTTCGTGATTACTCAGTTTGTGATTACTCAAATCATCAACCCAAACACAATCGCCAAGAAGCACTCACCCTCTAGCCTATAAAAACTCCAGGGGTTCCGGAAAGAATGTAAACATCTGGATGTATTTTGAAATATTTTTTGAAAAATTTGAACATATCTGGATTAAACAATATTTAGGAAGTCAGTCGAGGGCGATCGCCCAAAGCATACCCTAAACCCCCTAACCACCTGACACATCTCTGGGAACCCCCTAGTTTCTCCTAGAGGACGCTGACCCAAAACCCTTCAGCCAACCCCTCCAAACTCCAACCCAAAGACTACAAGCTTCAACCCCAAAACAACGCATTTCAAAGCTTTCAGAACTTTCGTCAGACAACCAACCCCCTCCCCCCTCCCCCCTCCCCCCTTCCCTCTTCTCTCTTCTCTCTTCCCTCTCCCCTCTTCCCTCTTCCCTCTTCCCCTTAACTTTTTCTTCCATTGACTTCTTTGGCGCAGGTCTTCTATCCTATACCCAGAGATAAGCCACCTCCACGATCTGTCCAAACCTTGAAAGCCGCATAATTCCGTTGAATCGTGTCGATGCCTTATTCAGTAGGTACTTCAGGCGCTAGAGATTCAAGGTTTTAAGGGAGAAAAATCATTTTTGGGGTTCCAAAATGATTACCGTCGATTTTCGCTTACGAGCCATTGCCAGGAGCGGGTTTCAGACAGCACTCTTTCAAACCCATTTCCCCGCAAGGGGACTGAACGGTGCGTGGCGGCGACCACCTGGATCCGGTGCGTTGGGCGCTTTCAAACCCATTTCCCCGCAAGGGGACTGAACCCTAACGCCAAGCTTTTCGCCGAACTCGTTTTTATTCACGAGTAAAAACTTTCAAACCCATTTCCCCGCAAGGGGACTGAACCTGTATATGTAGCTCATACAGATAATGGTATAAACTTTCAAACCCATTTCCCCGCAAGGGGACTGAACCGTAAGTATAGCTAATTCCTGGGCTGTGTATCCATTTCTTTCAAACCCATTTCCCCGCAAGGGGACTGAACCAAGAGGATCTCTTCACACTCATAGCCAAGCTGCCGCTTTCAAACCCATTTCCCCGCAAGGGGACTGAACCCCAAATACCTAAAATGCCGCATCTCCGGCGGTTCAACTTTCAAACCCATTTCCCCGCAAGGGGACTGAAACTTCGTGGCGTGACGGGGCGCTACCGCTTCGTGAAGTCGCTTTCAAACCCATTTCCCCGCAAGGGGACTGAAACTTTGGGTGCAGTCAATCTGGACTGCCTCCGATGGGTTTGTCCGCTTTCAAACCCATTTCCCCGCAAGGGGACTGAAACAGATTACACACTTTGGTTTGCCTTCAAACGAAATTACCTTTCAAACCCATTTCCCCGCAAGGGGACTGAAACCTTGTGACATTGGCAAAGAGTCGGCAGATGAAGCCACTTTCAAACCCATTTCCCCGCAAGGGGACTGAAACCCGCCTGAGCTAGTATCAGGGGCAGCTTTTCGTCTAGACTTTCAAACCCATTTCCCCGCAAGGGGACTGAAACCGGGAAATTAAAGATACAGAGGAGTATGGAAGCTACAAACTTTCAAACCCATTTCCCCGCAAGGGGACTGAAACCTCCCTGTGCTGAGCAGAAGCGGGTGTTGTACTCTTTCAAACCCATTTCCCCGCAAGGGGACTGAAACGCGCCGAGCGTATGCAGACAGATACCGGTATTCTTTCAAACCCATTTCCCCGCAAGGGGACTGAAACTTACGGTGATGGAACCTGTTATCCGGAATCCATTTGCCACTCTTTCAAACCCATTTCCCCGCAAGGGGACTGAAACTAGAGAGTTTCAAAATTTGGTTCTGGAGCTGGGCTCCAGCCTTTCAAACCCATTTCCCCGCAAGGGGACTGAAACCTCACTTAAAACTACTTCAAACCGCAGTTCCTCCCACTTTCAAACCCATTTCCCCGCAAGGGGACTGAAACGACTTCATCCATCGTCAGCTTGCTCACTCCGCCATCCTCGAACAGCTTTCAAACCCATTTCCCCGCAAGGGGACTGAAACGGGAGTTGGTGCGAGGATCTAAACCAATGATCTCGCCGTCTTTCAAACCCATTTCCCCGCAAGGGGACTGAAACAAACTGAACCCGCGCAGTTTGTGTTTCCACCAATCTGCCGCTTTCAAACCCATTTCCCCGCAAGGAGACTGAAACATCCCATCGGTCTGATTTCCCTCTACATCGGTGACATAGAGACTTTCAAACCCATTTCCCCGCAAGGGGACTGAAACAATGCAAGATCGGCTACCCCTGCGGCCGATCTTGCATCAACTTTCAAACCCATTTCCCCGCAAGGGGACTGAAACGCTTGGGAAGGAACAAAAAGCGAAAAACGAAAAAACAACCTTACAGAGCTGATTTGCAAAGAAGCCTGACACCTGACTGCCTGATACTAAGCTGCCTGACACATCTCTGCGAACCCCCGATTTCTCGTAGAGAACGCTGGCCCAAAAGCTCCTTCGTCCAACCCCTCTGGCTCCAATCCAGGGATTTCGACTCCAAGACAGCGCATTTTCGCGGCTTTTGGAACTTGTGTCAGGCAACCAGCTAAACCCCTCCTGAAAACCTATTGTCCTAAGAAATAACGCGCCTCCTTTGCCAGGGCACTTTTTAGGAACTGGTTCGTCCACACTGCCTGATGCCCTGCATCCTGATGCCTCCGCCTCTGAATCCGAGAAGCGTAGTGTATCCTGAGAGGAGCATTAAACGGTAAAGTTTAGTGATGGTTCGAGAAATCATGTTACTCAAACGCAGAGCTATGGTGTCTAAGTCCTCAATTCTCCGAATGCTTTCGGCAGTGGCGGTGTCTGGATGTGTAGTAGCGGGACTAGCTCCTGTGGTTCACGCCCAAGGACTGCCGGGCCTGGTGATTTTCAGCGGTGTAGAGCGTGAAAATCAACTGAACTATCGGTTGGACTTTAATGGCAGACCCTTTCAGACGGATCGATACCGCCTGCGGATTTCTCGCCAAAAGATGCGCTCAGACGTGTACGAGTTTACGGTGACCTATCCCGATACCTACCAGGGCACGTTCGACGAGAATCGGATTGAACTACGGGTGCGAGGAAACTCGGTTCCGCTGAACGAAGTGATCTGGAATCGCGAAACTCGTGAAATTACGATTTACCCCACCGAGCCAGTTCCGGCGGGTTCCCGCGTCGAGATTGTTCTGTCAAACGTGCGAAATCCCCGAAACGGCGGCACGTTCTATTTCAACGCGCTGGTTCGAGCAACTGGAGACGTGCCTCTCCGTCGCTACATTGGCACCTGGATTATCGGAATCGGCCGCGAATAGTCCGCGAATCATCGAAATTGCCTATCAAGACAAAAATCTAGCCCGGAGCAAGATCCTTTCGCCTCGCTCCGGGCTTTACACTTGTGGGTTGCTTTTCGCCCAGTTTGCCTTTCACCCAGTTTGCCTTTCACCGAGCAGACAGTTCCTGACGGATTATTTCAGCGGATGATGCTCCGCCAGCAGCCGCTCTACCCGTGCCTCATCGACCCGTGCCGCCAGTTTTTGCGCTTCGTGAATATCGCGGGTCGTTTTCGACAGGCTGATGGTAGACCCGACCGTAAAGGCCAACCCCATGCCAAAGTAGGCCTTCACCCAGCCATTGACAGGTAAGTAGCAAATCCCCAGACTCGTCGCTCCCAGCGAGATGATAAATGCTGCCCACGTTTGAACCACCCAGGCAGAACTGTGCGTGGGGGAAACCATCAAATCCTTTGCCTTCGTCATTGCTGTTCTCTCCTTACGATTCAGGTTCTTGAACAGCATCGTAAGAGGGCTGATGCAGCAGATTTTATCCAGCCAGACACTTTCCAAAACTGTCTTGGGAAAAACCGATCCGCAGCACCAATTTTCACCAATTTTCTAGGCTGGATCTGCGGTTTGGGCTGAAAGCCAGGAGTCAGTTGCCCGAACTGGATGAACAGACGTACTGATAACTAGTGCTGCTAATTATCGAGGTTGCTAATTATCGAGACTTTAGCCCACTCCACAGTGCTTTTATCTCACGCCACAGGCCCGACTCGCCCCCTGTCCCCGTTCGCGGCCGGGTGAAAATGCCCTGGCTGGGGCTAAATAGCAGCGCCAGGAAAAACAGCACCGAGGCCACCAGCACAATCGCCGGGCCAGAGGGCAGGTTGAAATAGTAGCTGAGGTACATGCCGCTGATGCTGGAAACAACGCCCAGCACAGCGCCCAGCCCCATGACCTGATGAAATCGCGGTACGAGGAGATAGGCCGTCGCCCCTGGTGTGATCAGCAGCGCCAGCACCAGCACTACGCCGACGGCCTTCATGCTGGCTACCACCGTCAGCGCGATCAGCAGCATCAGCCCCAGGTTGAGCAAGTTAACAGGCAGTCCTGCCGCCTGCGCCCCCAGGGGGTCAAAGCTGTAGAACAGTAGCTCTTTGTAAAGCAGCACCACGCAGGCCAGCACTAGCACGGCTATCAGGGCTGTGTCGCGGACTTCTCCTGGCGTAACGCTGAGAATATTGCCAAATAGAAAATGGTTTAAGTCAATCTTGTTTTCTTTTTGGATTAGCGTAATCAGCGTGATGCCGAGCGCAAAAAAGGACGATAGGACGATTCCCATCGCTGCGTCTTCTTTGATGGGCGATCGCCGATGAATCCAGGCAATCAGCACCGTACTCAGCACTCCTGCCACAAACGCACCCACATAGATATTGATGCCTAGCCAAAAGGCGATCGCCAATCCGGGCAACAGCGAGTGGCTAATGGCATCGCCCAACAGCGACAGCCGCTGCACCATCAGGTAGCTGCCCACCACCGAGCAAATGACCCCGACGATGACCGCCACCAAGAGCGATCGCTGCATGAAGCTATAGCTGAGCGGGTCGAGCAGGAGATCCCACATTTGAAAGGGGGCAGGTGAAAGGGGGCAGGTGATGGGGTTTAGGAGTGAAGACGCATCCATCGCTCGTGCGTAACGGCATCTCGTGCGTAACGGCGAGATCGCAAGGCAGATGCAGCACACGATGATGGGGCCAATTATGCGGCTTGCGAGAAGAACTGAACCGAGGTTCCGTAGGCGCGGCGCATATTTTCGGGGGTGAGGACGTGCGATCGCGGGCCGGCGGCGATCAGGTCACGGTTGAGCAGGACGAGTTGGTCAAAGTTTGCGATCGATTCGCCCAGGTCATGGTTGACCACTAGGACAAGCTTACTGTCGGCTGCAAGTTCGCCAAAGATGCGGAACAGCACTGCTTCCGTCGTTTGATCCACGCCGACGAAGGGTTCGTCGAAGCAAAATAGGTCGGCTTCTTGGGCCAGCGCTCTTGCCAGAAACACGCGCTGCTGTTGCCCACCGGAAAGAGATCCGATTCGGCGATCGCCATAGGCGGCCATGCCCACGCGCTCCAGTGCAGCGGCAGCAATGCGGCGGCTAACCGCAGAATAGCGCTGAAACCAGCCCGTTTTTTGGGTTCGGCCCATCATCACCACGTCCCACACTGTCGCCGGAAAGCTCCAGTCGATCTGCGATCGCTGCGGCACGTAGGCGACACGATCGAGCTGGTGGGTGAGCGGGCGATTCCCAGAAGCATCGCTACTCGAATCGCCCCACAGCACGCGCCCGGTGACCGTCGGAATCAGCCCCAGCGCAGCTTTGATGAACGTACTTTTGCCCGCGCCGTTGGGGCCAAAGATGCCTACCAGTTGCCCCGATTCCAGCGTCAAGTTGATGTTCCGCAAGGCCTGGGTGTCGCGGTAGTTCACGGTGAGATGGTCGATGGTGAGGCGAGTCATAGGAGTCAGGAGTTGGAGTTTGAAGGGTTCATAGACTTGGGTAATTTGGGCAATTTGGGCAAATATTCCCGAAAGGGATGAATACGCGATGTGCGATTTTCCATCTGCCCTCATCCCCGAACCCTTCTCCCAAGTCGGGCTACTGTGTACGACAAAATCTTCTAGGCTTGAGCAGCGATGCTGTGATCCCCCCTTAACCCCCCTTGAACAAGGGGGGTAATCCCCCCTGCCCCCCTTAAACAAGGGGGGAACTGATCCCGGAGTGACCCAAAGCAGGGAGAACTGGCTCGGAAGTCCCCCTTATCAAGGGGGATTTAGGGGGATCTTTCGGAGCCTGACGCAAACCATCGAGAGGTCTACACACAGTAGCCTAAGCCGGGAGAAGCGAAGCAGGGAGAACTGGCTCGGAAGTCCCCCTTATCAAGGGGGATTTAGGGGGATCTTTCGGAGCCTGACGCAAACCATCGAAATGTGTGTACACGGTAGCCCAAGCCGGGAGAAGCGAAGCAGGGAGAACTGGCTCGGAAGTCCCCCTTTATCAAGGGGGATTTAGGGGGATCTTTCGGAGCCTGACGCAAACCATCGAGAGGTCTACACACAGTAGCCCAAGCCGGGAGAAGCGAAGCAGGGAGAACTGGCTCGGAAGTCCCCCTTTATCAAGGGGGATTTAGGGGGATCTTTCGGAGCCTGACGCAAACCATCGAAATGTGTGTACACGGTAGCCCAAGTCGGGAAAAGGGGAGCAAGAGAGGTTTGAAGTTCCTATCCGAGAGCGGGAAAGGGCTTGAAGCCCTCGGCACACCAGCAGGAAAAGGGTGAGGGAGAGCGGCAAAGTTGCACATCCCGTATTAGATACGAAATTATGAGGCAATTATGAAAAGTCTCTGGAACCATCATACCCGAAATTATGAATCAATTATGAAATTGGGTAGAGTGAAAAATGAAAAGACTATGAAAGCACTGTAGCGAGTGATGCAAAACTCTGGGACGCAGATTTTTTCCTGGACACTGGGGCGGCGGGCAGCGGCGACCGTTTTGGGGGCGATCGCCCTCGGCTGGCTGGCAAACAGTTGCCGCACGACCCCAGTGCAAACGGGGAATTCTGAAAAACCAACCGTTGTGGCGACCAACACGATCCTGGCAGATTTGACGCAGCAGGTCGGCGGCGAGGCGATCGCCCTAGTCAGCATCCTCAAGCCCGGAGATGATCCCCATGTTTACGAACCCGTGCCCCTCGACACGCAGCGGCTAGAAGACGCAGACTTGATTTTATACAACGGCTATAACCTGGAACCGGGGCTGATCCGGCTGGCGGAGTCGGTCGGCGTGCGGGGGCGTAGGGTTGCAGTGGGCGAAGTCGTGCCCCCGCTGGAGCTAGCGGAAGAAGGCAGCACCGTACCCGATCCGCACGTTTGGGGCGACGCACAAAATGCCATCCACATGGTGAACGCGATTCGAGATGAGCTAATTCGCCTGTCGCCGGAGGACGCAGCCACCTTTACGCAAAATGCCGCCGATCTGGTTGCTACGCTGGAACGACTGGACGGCTGGATCACGCAGCAAATCCAGACCATTCCGCCCAGCCAGCGCCAGCTCGTGACGACGCACGATGCCTTTCAGTATTACGCCAGAGCCTACGGGCTGACGGTGCTGGGCACGCTAATCGGCATCAGCACCGAAGAACAGCCCAGCGCCCAAACCTTGCAACGGCTGGCAGACGCAGTAAAAGCGGCAAACGTGCCCGCGATTTTTGCTGAGACTGCGATTAATCCCCGGCTGATCAATACCGTTGCAGAGGAGGCAGGCGTGCCCCTGGCAGACGCAGAACTCTACGCCGACTCCATTGGCGGGCCGGGCAGCGGCGCAGACAGCTATATAGACATGATGGTGGCCAATACTAGGGCGATCGCCCGCAACTTGGGCGGCACTCCGGGCGACTGGCCCTAGTGAAGGGCGCTTAGCTAAACTGCTGGCTCGACTGCCCTTCCGACTCCAAGTTGAACAGAGTGCAGAGGGTTTCCATAGCCCGCCGCCGCGCCTCAATGTCTTGCTGCGCCCGCAGTTGCACCATTGGGTCATGCAGGATTTTGTTAACAATCCCTTTAGTCAATGCCTCAATAATGCCCTGGTGCTTGTCGGCAAACTCTGGGCCTAAGCGAGACAGCGCCTTCTCAAGCTCCTGGGTGCGGATGCTCTCCATCTTGTCTTGCAGGCACTTGATGGTGGAAACGGTTTCGAGCGATCGCACCCAGTTATTAAAGGCTTCAATCTCCTCGTCCAGCAGCGCTTCAGCTTCCAGCGCCATCTGACGGCGGCTTTCCTGATTTTGCGCCACCACTGCCTTCAGGTCGTCCACATTAAAGACATGGACATGGGGCAAATCGTTGACATCTGAATCCACATTGCGCGGCACGGAAATGTCGAACAGCATCAAATGCTGACCCGGTTGCAAGATCGCTTCTAGCTTGGCGCGATCTAGCAGGGGTTCTGTGGCGGCCGTGCTGGTGAACACAATGTCAGAGTCGGCAATTACTGCGCCCATTTGATCGAGCGTATGCAGTTGCAGGTGTGCATCGGGGAATTGCTTAGCCAACTCTTCCGCGCCTGCCAGCGAACGGTTCACAATGGCGATTCGATGTGCCCCTTTGGACAGCAGATGCTGCACCAGCAGTCGCGCCATTTTGCCTGCGCCCAGAATCGCAACTCGGCTGGCGGCCAGGTTTTGCGCTTTGATCTGCGCCAGTTCAACCGCGGCGGAACTGATGGATACCGCGCCTGTACCAATGCTGGTTTCGCTGCGGACGCGCTTGCCCGCCTCCACCGACTTTTTGAATAGATGATTCAGCACGCGCCCAATGCCGTTGCACTGCTGCCCCAGCTTGTGGGTGTGCTTTACTTGCGACAAAATCTGCCCCTCGCCCAGCACCAGGCTATCCAGCCCCGACGACACCCGCATCAGGTGCATCACCGCGTCTTGGTGCAGCAACACAAACAAATGCTGGCGCAGATGTTGCAGGGGAACCTTGCCGTATTCCGATAGAAACTGAGTGACCTCGCGGATGCCGTTATCGGTTTCGCTGGCAACGATGTAGATTTCCAGCCGATTGCAGGTGCTGAGGATGGCCACCTCTTCGACGTGAGGATAGCTGCAAAGCTGGGCGATCGCCGCTTCGGTTTGGGGCGTGGGGATGCTCAGCTTTTCTCGAACTTCTACTGGGGCTGTTTTATGACTCAGGCCCACCACCGCAATGTTCATAATCCTCCCAAAAGTTTCTCATCTGGCGCAGACAGTCAAAATCCGCCAAACGCCTAGTTTTTGTTATCTCCCGTAGTGACGACCACGGCTCATCCAAAAGTCTATCAACTCGCGGCCGCCCGGTAGATCTGCCAGTGACGGGCAGTTTGAGGCGCTTCCAGACAATGTAACGAAGGTTTGTAACAGACCGAGATTGAGGGCGATCGCCCACCCAGATTCTTGAAACCCTTGATATTGCGTCATAATCGTCCTAACAAAAGCGCGATACCCCGTCTTCGCCGTTAGAAATCTTAAGTAAATCCAAGATCTGCTTTACAAAACGCAACCAAAAGTTTAGGATTATACACAGGTTAGGCAATCAAACCTAGCCGTTTCATTTTCTACAAACACACTTGTAGTTTTACGGACTCATTAGCAATGACAACGACCCTACAACGCACCGAACGTGCAAGCGTATGGGAACAGTTTTGCAACTGGGTAACCAGCACCGAGAACCGCCTGTACGTAGGCTGGTTCGGCGTACTGATGATCCCCACCCTGCTGACTGCCACCGCTTGCTTCATCATCGCCTTCATCGCTGCTCCCCCCGTGGACATCGACGGCATCCGTGAACCCGTCGCAGGCTCCCTGCTGTACGGCAACAACATCATCACCGGCGCAGTGGTTCCCTCCAGCAACGCCATCGGTCTGCACTTCTACCCCATCTGGGAAGCCGCCTCTCTAGACGAGTGGCTGTACAACGGTGGTTCCTACCAGCTCGTCGTCTTCCACTTCCTGATCGGCGTATTCTGCTACATGGGACGTGAATGGGAACTGAGCTACCGCCTGGGTATGCGTCCCTGGATCTGCGTCGCCTACAGCGCCCCCGTAGCCGCTGCGACCGCAGTGTTCCTGATCTACCCCATCGGACAAGGCTCCTTCTCCGACGGTATGCCCCTGGGCATCTCCGGCACCTTCAACTTCATGTTCGTGTTCCAAGCAGAGCACAACATCCTGATGCACCCCTTCCACATGCTGGGCGTAGCAGGCGTGTTCGGCGGCTCCCTGTTCTCCGCCATGCACGGTTCGTTGGTGACCTCCTCCCTAGTGCGCGAGACCACCGAAGTTGAATCGCAGAACTACGGCTACAAGTTCGGACAAGAAGAAGAAACCTACAACATCGTTGCTGCCCACGGCTACTTTGGTCGGTTGATCTTCCAATACGCCAGCTTCAACAACAGCCGCTCGCTGCACTTCTTCCTGGGTGCATGGCCTGTGATCGGCATCTGGTTCACGGCGCTGGGCATCAGCACGATGGCATTCAACCTGAACGGGTTCAACTTCAACCAGTCCATCATCGACTCTCAGGGTCGCGTGGTGAACACCTGGGCAGACATCCTGAACCGCGCCAACCTGGGTATGGAAGTGATGCACGAGCGCAACGCTCACAACTTCCCCCTCGACTTGGCTGCTGGCGAAGCTGCTCCTGTGGCTCTGGTTGCGCCCCAAATCAATGGCTAATTCTGGCTGTGCCTTGGCGTCTGCTTAGCGTTTGCTGAGTCTGTCTGATTAGCTAGTCTCTGAGCGCCTCCTGCGGGGGGCGCTTTTTCGCGTGGGGAGGGTTTAGGCGGATTTTATGGGCAGTCGGGCGATAGGCATTTGCAGCCAGCAATAATACAGCCAGCAATGATAGGGTGAAGTTCAGCCCATCTGCGATGCGTTCTGGAAAACTATGCGACGGGCGTTTCTTAGCACTTTGGCAGTCACCCTGGCAGTTGTATGTCCCAACGCCCGATTACCTCGACTAGTTCGACCGAAGCTAGTTCGACCGAAGCTAGTTCGACCGAAGCTAGTTCGACCGAAGCAGGTTTAACCGACGCGATCGCCCATCCCCAACACAATCCTGGCTCGACCTCCGATGAGTCTGACAAAAACCCCGTGCCGCCCTCTTCCCCAGGCTGGTGTCTGAGCAGGCGCGATCCCGGCTTTATTCGCGCCTGTTTGCCCTGGTGGGAGTGGGCCTATCACCATTACTTTCGGGTGCAGACCGCCGGCTGGGAACATATTCCCGCATCTGGGCAGGTGTTGATAGTAGGGGCACACAACGGCGGGTTCGCAGCGCCCGATATGTTCATGATGATGCTGGACTGGTTTCGGCGATTTGGTGTGGAGCGTCCTGCCTATGGGCTGATGGATGCCAATGCGTGGAAGTTGCACCCATCTTTGTCGGAATCGGCAGCAAAGCTGGGCGCAGTGGTGGCTCATCCCAAAATGGCGATCGCCGCTTTAGATCAGGGCGCCAGTGTATTGGTCTATCCCGGCGGCGTGCGGGATTTATTTCGTCCCCATCATTTGCGCGATCGCATTTGTTTGTTCAACAACCAGGCGTTTGTCAAGCTGGCGCTGCGCTACGAGTTGCCGATTATCCCGGTCATTTCTCACGGGGCCCACGACACGCTGATCGTGCTGGGTGATGCCTATCCGCTGGTGGAACAGTTGCATCGGTGGGGGCTATTTCCCTGGATCAATGGCGTAAATCCGGGCGTATTTCCGGTTTACCTGGGGCTGCCGTGGGGTGTGGGGCTGGGGCCGTTGCCAAACCTACCACTCCCGATGACGATTCATACGCGGGTGTGCAAACCCGTCTGGTTTCCGCGATATGGAGCAGAAGCAGCGGGCGATCGCGCCTATGTCAATGCCTGCTACGAACAAGTCCAGCGCCATATGCAGCGATCGCTCGACTATCTCATTGCAGAGGTTGCCTGACTCCTAAGCATGATAGAATTGAGATTCTGTGCATTTAGCATCTCAGGAATTGCGCATTGCAGAGAGGCTATTATTTTGCATTGCGCTGCGCCTGACTTTGCCCACAGGTCAGATTTTTTCACAATCCGCTCCTGATCACTGAACTCAGTCAATCCTTACAAAACGAGGTCAAGAATGGCTAAGCGCCGCAACCAGAAAAAAGAAAAAGCTCTCCGCAACCAGGCCTATGCCCGCAAGTTCCGCAAGCGCACCAATACCGGACGCTTTGGTCGTCGTCGTCCGGGCTTTGGCGGATCTCAGATGGATGAAGAAACCGATCAAAACCGGAGCGGCACGGGCGCAGAAGAAGGCGCAGAATAGTCCACCCCTGGCAATGGGCGGCTGTCTAGCAGGGCATTAATCGCGTCGGCAGCCGCAATGCCGGACTCTAGCGCCTGCTCAATGCCAGGGTTCGGGGTTTTGTCAGGGCTACACCAGTCGCCCGCCAGCACCAAGGGCGCGGGTTGGGATGCCGACAAATAAGTTTGGGAGTAGGGCGATCGCACGGTTGCATATCGCCAGCGATGCACTTGCAAGACTTGGGGCAGGATCTGCGGCGCAGGCAGTCCCGACAGCAGGTGCATTTTTGCATAGTCCAGCAGCGCCGTTCCTGCGGCTGTCAGGTCAGTCTCATCAAGGTGTGCTGTGGCAAAGGCAGCGCTGCTCTGAACCACCAGCGCGGGACAATCAGGATTACGCCCCTTAGAACTTTCCTGCGAAATCCAGACTGCGGGAGCCTCTGGAGGACACTGCACCGCCGCCCAGGGTAACGCTTCAAACAGCGCCCGCTCAGCCTCCGAAAAGCAGGCGATCGCCGTGATGCAGGGATGAAACTGCACCGCAGCCAGCGCTTCTAGCAAGTCTGCCTCCAGAACGGAACCGAGCGGTTGCAGCAAATCGAGCGCCTGGGGAGCCGGGATCGCCATCACCAAGGCTTTTGCAGACAGCGCTTGCCGATCGCCCGCCAGCGACTCAAGGGTCAGTGCCCAGCCCTGGGAGGCTGAAGAAATCGCCACTACCCGCTGCCCCCGCCAGATCTCCAGCCCCGCACCTAGCTGTTTTGCGACAGCGGTGATGCCGTCGGCTGCCACATAGCGGGGAGGGGCAGGCAGAGGAATGAACTCGTCGGGCTGCCAGCGATACACCGTCCCTGCCCACGGCTCCAATCCACGCCCCAGCATCGCCTGAATCAACTGCTGCGACTGGGGCCCCTGGGCTTCTAGCCAGCGCAGCCCGTGGTCAGCGCAAGTGTCGGGCAATCGCCGCGTCGCCATACGCCCGCCCAGTCCCCGCGATTTTTCTAGAACCACAGCCTGATAGCCTGCCCGATGCAAGCGCTGGGTGCAGACGAGGCCGGATAACCCAGCGCCGACAATCGCAATATCAATCGCAATGTCTGCAACATCTGTGGTGTCAATATCCGTGGTGTCAGTGTTTGCCATGTCACTGTTCGCGATGCCAATATCTGTGCTGTCACTGTTTGCCATGTCAACGTTTGCCATATCGCCGTCGCCAATGTCGCCTGGACTGGAGGGTTTGGCGTTGTCTGAAAGGGGCATTGATTCTGTCATTGAGGTTGGAATTTAGGCAAGTTCACGAGAGAGTTCAACAGAAATTGTGGCGATTTTGTGCGGGAAAAGCTGTTCAGGGGCGACTTTCCCAGGATTCGCCAATCCGCGATCCCCCTGCGGTACTACACTAAGTTTTGGCATGACTTTTGGCAAAACTTTCGCTGGTATGGGTTCATGAAGGCTCGCTCGTTTTACCTGGCGCTGGGTTCGGTGGCGCTGACGCTGCTGCTGCTGGCGATCGCAGGCTTTTACTGGCTGGTGGGGCAAAGTCCGCTGCGGCTGCTGCAAGGGGGACGAGTTGCGAGTCCGGAGGCGGCGATGTTTGTGCCTAAACAGGCTCCGGCAATGGTGTCGCTGCTGGTGAAACCGGAGCAACTGCGGGCGTTTCGGCTGGCGGTATCGTCGCTGGGCGATCGCCGCAAAGCGCGGGAGGAACTGGAGGCGCTGGAGCGGACGCTGCTGACCAGTCGCGGACTGAGCTACGACGCGGATATTAAGCCCTGGCTGGGGAGCGAAATCACCCTGGCGGTTACCAGTCCCGACATCGACCGCACCCCCGCCAACGGGCAGCAACCGGGCTACTTGCTGGCGCTGGAAACCGAAAACCCGCAGCAAGCGAAGGAGTTTGTGCAGCTTTTTTGGCAGAAGCGGGCGATCGCCGGCAGCAATTTGGTATTTGAGCAATATTCCGGTGTCAAAGTTATTTACGAGCAGGGGACAGGGGCGACATCGGCAGACACAGGCACGCCGACCCCGACGCTGGCTAGCGCAGTGGTGGGCGATCGCTTCGTATTGTTTGCCAACTATCCCAAAGTTCTGCGCGATGCCATCAACAACGTGCAAGCGCCAGACCTAAGCCTGAAAAGCAGCCAAAAATATCAGGATGCGCTGGCGGCCCTGCCAGAGAGCCAGATCGGGCTGACGTTTGTGAACCTGCCGCAACTGGGCGCGTGGCTAGGCAGTCAGAGTCCGCTGGGCAGGCTGAGCAGCGACAAGAATCGCCAATTTGAGAGCCTGGTGGCGGGTATTGAACTGGCGCGGCAGGGACTTTTGGCAGAGACGGCGCTGCTGGCGGCTCCGGGGCAACCGCTGACGGCTCACAAGCCAGCCCTGACGGAACCCGTCGGCGCGTTGCAGTTTATTCCCCCTGCTACGCCTTTTTCCGCATCGGGGACGGACTTGAGCCAGCTTTGGGGGCAACTGACCGAAGGCTTGCAGGACTATGGTGTGCTGTCGGCCCTGCTGGGGCAGCCGATCGCCGCTCTAGAAGATCAGTGGGGCGTGACTTTTGAGGAAGACCTCGTGCCCTGGGTAAACCGGGAGTTTGCGCTGGGGCTGGTGTCGCCGCCGGGCCGCGAACCGGAGTGGGTCTTTGTGGCAGAGAAATCGCCGGAAACCGCTGCGGGGATCGAGAAGCTGAATGCGATCGCCCAACGACGCGGCCTCACGGTCGGCCCGATTACTCTGGAGGATCGCCGTGTCTACACTTGGACGCAGCTTTTGCCCAGCAGCAAACGGCGGGGCGCAGAACTCCAGGCCAATGTGCAGGGCGCTCACACCATGCTCGATAAGTACGAAATTTTCACAACTTCGGTCGAGGCGATGGACGAAATTCTGAAGCATCCCCAGAAGTCGCTGAGGACTGCCCAATCGTTTCAGGAGGCGATCGCCCCCCTCGCGCCCTACAACGATGGCTATCTCTATCTCGACTGGGAGAGCGTCCGCAAGCCGCTGGAGCAGCGCATCCCCGCCCTCAAGCTGGCAGAACTGGTGGGCAAGCCGTTTTTCGACCATCTGCGATCGCTGACCATCACCAGCTACGGCAGCGATACCAAAGTCCAGCGTGGCGCGGTTTTTGTGCAGTTGAAAAACACCTAAATCGCGTAGGACTTACACAGTTGGATGACTCCTCATGGGCTGCACTCGCGAGAAATTATCCAAAATTCAGAAAACTGATCGCACGCACGTAAGCTCTATCTCAACACCGCTAGGGATTGACTGACAAACGCGAGCGGCGAGTCGCTAGGAGGATACCACTAGCCCAGGCCAGTTTGGCGATCGCCCACTCGCTCCGCTGTTCCAAATCGGCAATCAGCGCGTCTACTTTGGGGGCGTGCCCCTCGGGCCAGTTTGCCTGGGGCAGCATATCGTCGATGAGGTACAGCCCGCCCGGTTTCACCAGCGAAAGCGCCAGATCCAGATGGGTGTATTTGCCAGGCCAGGTGTCGGCAAAGATCAGGTCAAAGGACTCGCCCTGCTGCGCCAGTGATTCTAGAAATTGACCCCCGTCTTGCACGAAAAAAGACACACGCGGATCGGCGGCAAGGTGAGCCTGGGCGATCGCCACCAGCCCTGCCTCGCAATCCACCGTCCACAGCGTAGACTGGGCATCCATGCCGTCCAACATCCAGGCCGTCGCCGCACCCGTGCCCGTGCCCAGTTCCAGAAAGCGCCCGCCCGGTTTGCTGGCACAGAGCGATCGCAGCAGGGCCCCCGTCAGGGGTTCCGAGAGCATCTGAAAATCGAGTGCGCTCGTGTCTGCCAAGATTGCCGCCAGCACCGCAGGCGGATTTAGGTTTTCTATATCGTTCATCCGCTTCTTCTAAGTAGGTAGACCAATAAGTAGGTAGACCAAATTAAAAAACAGATTCCAAACCCTGCGCCGCCCGCGCGGCGGGCGGCGCAGGGTTCTTGATTTTATGTTTATTTATGTCCACCTACTTAGAACTGAAACGTCGTCCGCAGCGTGCCGATGACAAACGCATCAAACAAATCGCGGTTTTGCTCTGGGGCCGTAACCACAATCACGCCGGGGGTAATCGAAATATTATCCGTGACGCGAATGCGGTAGAAAGCCTCGATATGCAGCGAGGTATCATTCTCTAGCTCCAGACTGGCAAGGGTATATTGACCTCTTAACCCGGTCAGGTAGGGTTCCACGCCCACCATAATACCGCCCAAGTTTCCTGCGCCAAACAGGTCAGGAAAAGCCAGCCCCAGCCCGTAATACCAGATATCGCCGCGCCCGGTTTCCAGCAGTGTCAGGTTGGTATAGCCACCAAAAGCACTGAGGCTGATGCCGGAACTGATGCGCCACGACAGTTCTAGACCATAGGAATTGGTGACAGCGGGCACGCCCAGCGCCCCGTGCAGCGCGTTGGCAGGAACCGTGCCTGTAAAAAACCGGCTGCTGCCCAGCCCCAGATCAAAGATGGCGTTGGGTGTGGAAATGCCGCTCGTGGCAACTTCCGTATGGTAGCCGTGGACATAGGTTAGTCCGATGTTGAAATCCTGACGGGGGGCGAAGGTGAGTTGTCCCAGCGCGGCATAGTCACCGTTAAAAAAGCCGCTGTCTTCGCCAGGATTGGCGGCGTTGTCGGCCAGGTAGCCAAGCGACAGCGCCAGCGTGCCCTCGTTGTCAAAGCGATAGTTGAACCCAAACCCCGTGCCGCCGCCGATGCGATAGATCGGGCTGTATTGGCTGAAGGGCGACAGGGAACCATTGCCGCCATCGGCATCGTTGAAGAAGGGGCTGAGGGTGCTGTGGACGTAGGCTTGATGCGTGCCGCCAATCGCCGCGACGTAGGCACTGAGGCGCTGACCCAGGTTAAAGCCATAGGTCAATCGATCCACCTGGACATTGTTGCTGGTGTCGCCCCCAAGGGCCGTAATCAGCAGTCCTTCTGCGGTGCCACGGGGCACAACGTTTGGAACCAGGTTGGAACGACCCAAACTGCTGACGACTGTGCGGGGGGTTCGGTTGCCTGCGGTCAGCCGAGTTTGCAGCAAATCATCGCCGCTGAAGCTGGTTTGAAAATTCAAGCGGGCGCGATATTGAAACACCGTAGTGTTGCCCACTGCCTCCAGCTGATCGCCGAATAGATCGTTGATGTCGAAGATCCCCTCGCCTGCCAGCCGCGTCGTGGTCGAAAACTGGTTGGCTTCCAGTTCCGCTGTCCGGTCTTCCAGCAAATCCACGCGACCCCGCAAATCCGCCAACTCGCGGGCAAATTCTCGCTGCAAGGCTTCGATTCGCGCTAGGGCTTCCGGGTCAAGATTCTCCAGCCGCCCAACGACGGCATCCAGACAGGAAGCCAGACCTGCGGCAAATTCGTAGCGGGTTAGGGCTTGTCGCCCGCGAAAAGAGCCGTCTGGGTAGCCCTCTAAACAGTCCAATCCGCCCTGCTGTTCACTATTCGCCAGATAAGCCAACGCTTCGTAGGCCCAGTCGCCTGGGCTAACGTCGGCAAACTCGCTGACGGAAGTGACCTGGGCCATCGGGTCGCCTTCTGGGAGAGTAGATTGGGCGATCGCCCCTTTGGGCTGGGCCACCAGTCCGATCGTTGCCAGCAGCAGACCGCTGAATTTCAGAGCAGGAAGCGTTTTGGGGAAAGGAAGATGCATGATTTCTGAAGAATGGGGGATCAGCAAACTAGGTGGGCTGCGGGAAGAAAATATCGCCCGGATCAGGGTTGGAGTCTACTGGGTTGCGGGGGCGGGTATCCTGAATCACCACCACATCAGTGATTTGGGGTAATTCCCAATGGGGAAGGTAGCCGTCGCCCGGACGCAGTTGCAGCACCACGCGCTCGTTGTCCTCGTCTTGGTTATCAGCATGGGGGGTGACCCAGATAATGCCCTGACCCGTTTGGGGATCGATGCGGACGCGCTGCGGCGGGTCGAGGGTATAGTCCCGGGGCTGCGCGGCTTTGCGGGCATTGCGATTCACCACATAGTTCACAAACATTGGCGCGGGCGGTTTGGGGCGCATCGTGACCACAAACTTGCCCTTGTCCGCAGGGCGCATGGTTCTCTGCGCCTGAGCATCCTTGGGTTCCTTCGTCCAGCGCTGGGTGGCTTGGAGCGTGGCGATTGGCATATCCGTAATCACAATGGCTGCCGTGCGTCCGGGTTCACCCGGATTGGGCACTCGATAGGCCGCATCGGGCAGCAGTTCCAGAACGACATGCTCTGGCGTAGCGGCTTCGTCGCCGGGAACATCTGCACGGGCGAACACGGGGATATGGGCTTTGCGGCTGCTGGGATCGATCTGCACAACACCGCTCAGGGGGTCATAATCCTGACCAAAGGTGGCGTGATGTAGACCGGGCGGCGTGATGACGCGATAGCGAACGGTGGTTTGTCCCTGGGGAGCCACGTCTTCTAAGCTGACCTCGAATAGGGCGGTATGTCTCTCGGCGATCGCCTCTCCGGGTAAGGGTTCCCTGGCATTTCGCAGGGTGCGAATCCGGGCAATGGGCAGCGGCGGCGGCACTGGGCGATCGAGAATGCGGATGCGGGCGCTGCGACCTGGTTCACCCACAGCGGGCAGACGATAGGTGACATCTGGCACCAGTTCCAGCACCACATGCTCCTGCGGGTTTACTTCATCACCCGCGACATCGGCCCTAGCGACGACGCGAATCTGGGCATTGCCAGCAGCGCGGTTCACCGTCACGACCCCGCTCAAGGGTTCATAATCCTGACCGGGCGTGGCGTTTCGCACGTCGGCAGGCATGACCACTCGATAGCGCACCGTTGTCTGGTCTTGCAAAATCGGTCCTTCCAGGCTGACCTCAAACAATCCCACATGGAATTCGGTCAGGGCTTCACTGGGGCGGGGTTCGAGCGCCTCGCGCACGGCGTAAATGCGGACGAGGGGGGGCGGCGGCGGCGGCAACGCTGGGTCTGTAATCGACAGCATGGCACTGCGTCCGGCTGCGCCTACGGCGGGAAGGCGGTAATCGACCTGGGGCAATAGCTCAATAGAGACGTATTCCACCCCTTCGTTACCCGCGACATCGGCTCTGGCAACAACGCGAATTTGGGCTGTGCGAGTGGCGCGATTGATCGTCACCGTGCCGCTGAGGGGTTCATAGTCCGAGCCTGGGGTGGCGGCGGGCAGGCCCGGTGTTTCGATGACCCGATAGCGCACGGGCGTATTTTCCAGCGGCAGGTCGCCCGCTAGCGAGATTTCAAACAAACCAACATGGGTTTCGGTCATGGTTTCGCCGGGGCGCGGCTCCACGGCATCTCGCAGCTTTTGTACGGTGGCGAGGGGCGGCGCGTAGTTGGCAATGAACACGGTATCTTCCGTGCGATCGCCCAATTGATAGCCACCGTTTTCGTAGCCCAATAGCTCTACGCATACCTCTTCGCGGCCCTCGTCGGGGTTGTTGTCGTCCAGCGGCGTGACGGTCAGCAGCACGCTGGTTTGCCCGGCGGGAATCAGCACGCGATCGCTGCTGGGCGGCATGGCCGGCGACGAGAGGACAAAGTCTTGATGGGCGATCGCCATGCGCGGCGCAGGCAGATCCTTCAGCCGATAGCGCACCCACAGCCCACCGGCCGGAGCCGTTGCCCCATCGACCAAGCTGATGCGAAACTGTCCGGGCACAGCCGCCGCGTAGGGAGTCGGCTCTACTGCATTGGGCTGAGTCGCCTCAATTCGGACACGGGGCAGCGGCTTGAGCAGCAGCGACGTTTCAATCCGAAAGGTGCAGCGATGGGTATGGCGTTCGGCAAAAAAGAAGAAAAACTCGTAGGTTTCGCCGACGGTTAGCTCCAGATTCAGCGGCGCGTAGGCATCGCTGAGGTTCAGCCCCAAATGCTGACGCAGGTTGAGCTTCAGATGGCGGCTGGGGTCGGCGGCCTGATTTTGGGGATTGTTGAGGCGGAGGTCGAGCTTGCGGCGCTCTTTGCCATGCACCCCGCCGATATCAATAGCGAGCAAGGCTCCGGTGCGGCCACCGCCGATGGACTGATTGCCAATGAACACCCACAGGTCATCGTCGCCTTCAAAAACAAACTCCTCTGTGCCCTGGTAGGTAAACTTGGCCGAAGTTTCTAGCGTGAAGTGGTAGTTATGAAACTTGCCATCGTCGGGGTGGCGATAGGCTCCGGGCGTGGTCAGGTTAAATCGATCGTCAGGATTGGAATTCTGGTTCTTTTTGGCTCTTAGGCGTTCGCCAATGGGAGACAGCGTATTACCCGGCATCCCGTTTTGATCGAGGAGAAAAAGTTCCTTATCCAGATTGCCAAACAGCCGATCGTCGATTGGGAAAAAGCTTTCGCGATGATAGCGATAGTTGCCGCCGGGTTGCCCAACGCCGTTGTCTAGCTCTAGCGGAATCTCAGTTTCGGCGTTCACACCCGGAACGCTGCGAAACCATTGGTCAAAGGTATTTTTGCTGGTAATAGTATGACTGCGGGGCGATCGCCCTTCATTAAAGACGGGCTTATTATCCTCACCTAAAATGGGCAGCACCAGTCCTGTTTCTAGCGGTGTCCGCTTATTTTCAAAATCGGGATGGTCAGCTCGAAAATCTCGAACTTTCGCGGTTAGCTGAATAATCGCCATAGTTGCGCCCTTTGTGATGACAGGTGTTGGATGCCAGCCGCGACCCCAGAAAACTTGCTGAACCGCTTGCAGCGTCTATATCGTCCTATATCGTCTATGCTGCGCTCGGACAGCTTTTACCCGGAGCAAGCGTCTGCGGGGGATGCAGAACGCTTTGGGCAACTGGCACAGGTGACTACAGTGGTGTCACAATTTTCTCCGGAGATGCCAAATAAAAAAGTGTCGATTTGCAACAAATCCCTCCCGGAGGGATTCCTGGCAGAGCGGGGCAATCTGGCTAGCAGAGCGGGGCAATCTGGCGCAGGGAATTGGGTGAACAGGTTGGAGGGCAGGGCTTTGGGGCGATCGCCCAGTGCCCCAGCTCAGGCTCCGGCAAGACGAGGGGGTGTGCTATAATTTGATATGCTGAAATGCTTGATTTTCAAGCTTTTTGGGTACTTTTCAAGTCCTCATTTAGAATCAAGTCAGCCTGTTTGATGCGGTCGGAAGCAGAGCGATGCTGTGTCTGTAAAGAAATATGTAGGCTTATCTCTCTAGACGCGGGTTGACGGTATCAACCCAGAACTTGATCTAGACTGCAATGCAAAACTGCAATCCACAACGGTAATGCAGAGCGCAGGTCGTAAAGCTCGGCTTCTAGTCCCCTTCTCACCCTTTTCGGAGCATTTCAATCTATGACCTTCTCCTCGGAGTCGCCCCAAGACCGGATCGTGCCCACAGACCTCCGCACGGAAATGTCCCGGTCATACCTGGAATACGCCATGAGCGTGATCGTAGGGCGGGCGCTTCCCGATGCGCGAGACGGTCTTAAACCTGTTCATCGTCGTATTCTCTACGCTATGCACGAACTGGGCCTCGCGCCCGATCGCCCCTTTCGCAAATGCGCCCGCGTGGTGGGCGACGTGATTGGTAAATACCATCCCCACGGCGATACGGCAGTGTATGACGCGCTGGTGCGAATGGCGCAAGATTTTTCGATGCGATCGCCCCTCGTCGATGGGCACGGCAACTTCGGTTCTGTGGACAACGACCCGCCCGCCGCCATGCGATATACCGAGTGTCGTCTGCGGGCCATCACCACCAACGCGCTGCTGCAAGACATCGAGTCGGAAACAGTAGACTTTGTCCCCAACTACGACGGGTCGCAGCAGGAACCCTTGGTGCTGCCTGCTCGTATCCCCCAATTGCTGCTCAACGGCTCCTCCGGCATCGCAGTCGGCATGGCCACCAACATCCCACCCCACAACCTGGGTGAACTGCTAGACGGGCTGGTGGCGCTAATCGCTAACCCAGACATGACCGATGCCGAACTGATGCAAATCATCCCCGGCCCCGACTTTCCCACAGGCGGCATCATCCTGGGCACCAGCGGCATCCGCGAAGCCTACGCCACCGGGCGTGGTTCCATCACCATGCGCGGCGTGGCCACTATTGAAACCATCGAGCGGCGCGGCGCACCGGATCGCGAAGCCATCATCATTACCGAATTGCCCTACCAAACCAACAAGGCCGCGCTGATCGAGAAAATCGCCGAAATGGTGAACGAGCGCAGGCTGGAAGGTATTGCCGATATCCGCGATGAGAGCGATCGCGACGGAATGCGAATCGTGATTGAATTACGCCGCGATGCCTATCCCCGCGTCGTCCTCAATAACCTCTACAAACAAACGCCGCTGCAAGCCAATTTTGGAGTCAACACCCTCGCTCTGGTGAACGGCGAACCGCAGCTTTTGGGATTAAAAGAATCCCTCCAAGTGTTCCTCGATTTTCGCATTGAAACGATTACGCGCCGCACGCGCTATGAGCTGCGAAAAGCAGAGGAACGCGATCACATTTTGCAGGGCTATCTGATTGCCCTGGCGAATCTGGATGAGATCATCGCGCTCATTCGGGGCGCAGCGGACACGCCTACTGCAAAGCAAGAGCTGATGGAGCGCTACAGCTTGTCAGAAGCGCAGGCCGACGCGATTCTGCAAATGCAACTGCGCCGCCTCACCGCGCTAGAGGCGGGCAAAATTCAGGCAGAACACGATGAACTGCAAGTCAAAATTGCCGACCTGCAAGACATCCTGGCCAACCGGGAGCGCATTTTACAAATTATTCGGGACGAAGCAGTGGAGCTAAAAGCGGCCCACGCCACCCCGCGTCGCACAGTAATCGAACCCCTCGATGGTGAATTGGGCGATATTGACCTAATTGCTAACGAACGGGCCATCATTCTCGTAACGGAGCAGGGCTACATCAAGCGGATGCCTGTTAGCACTTTCGAGGCGCAAAACCGGGCGACGCGGGGAAAGTCCGGCACTCGCATGAAGGAAGATGATGGCATTGATCACTTCCTGACCTGCAACGACCACGACAATATCTTATTTTTTAGCGATCGCGGCGTGGCCTATTGTCTGCGGGCCTATCAGGTGCCCACGGGGTCCCGCACGTCTCGCGGTGTGCCCATCGTGCAACTGCTGCCGATTCCTGTGGAGGAGAAGATTACCTCGGTCGTTGCGGTGACCGAATTCACCGATGATCTTTATCTGGTGATGTTGACCCAGAAGGGCTTCATTAAAAAGACGCAGCTTTCGGCCTTCGGCAACATCCGCACCAACGGGCTGATTGCGATCTCTCTGGAAGACGGCGACCAGTTGCGCTGGGTACGACTGACCACCGCAGACGACAGCATCATCATCGGCTCTCGCAAGGGCATGACAATCCATTTCCGCACGGATCATGAGCAACTGCGTCCCCTGGGTCGCCCAACCCGCGGCGTGCGGGCCATGAGCCTGCGCGAGGGCGATGAGCTGATGAGCATGGATATCTTACCCAGCCAGGTGGTGCAAACCATTGCCGAGGGCGACGACACCGATAGCGATGGCGATCTGGCAGAGGAGGAGTGCAGCACGGCGCAAGGGCCGTGGGTGCTGGTCATCACCACAGGTGGGCTGGGCAAGCGCGTTCCGGTAAATCAGTTCCGGCTGCAAAAGCGGGCTGGCATGGGGCTGCGGGCAATTCGCTTCCGCAAGGCGGGCGATGAACTGGCGGCGCTGCGCGTGGTAAACGAAGATGATGAAATGATTTTGGTGACGAGCCGTGGCATTATCATCCGCCAGGTGGTGAATGCGATTTCCTGTCAGTCGCGGGCGGCGACGGGGGTGCGTGTGCAGCGATTGGATGAGGACGATGCGATCGCCGATGTGGCGCTGGTGCCGCCCTCTGGTGAAGCGGAAGACCCAGATGCCGAGGACGAAGCCTCCGAAAGCTAAGCCCGAAAGCTAAGCCTGAAAGCTTAACCTGAAATCTAAACGCGAGAGAGCGTCTTCAGTGCATCAGTCCTGGAAGTTTTCGCGCAGGGCTTGGGGGTTTTGGCATTGGGGCGATCGCTCTAGGGGCAGTTGAATCCTCAGGCTAAGCCGCCGAGACTCGCATTCGGCCCAAATCATGCCGCCCAGATATTCCACCCGTTTTTTGACCAACGCCAGCCCCAGCCCCGTGCCGCCGTGTTTCCAGGGATCGAGGTTAGGAATGCGGTAGAACCGATCAAAGATGCGATCGCACTCGGTCGCAGGCACGTCTACCCCCGTATTCGCCACGCACAGGTTCAGGAGCGTCGCTGTCGCCGTAGCTGAAACCTCAATTGCCTCGCCTGTGGGTGTATATTTGCAGGCATTGGTCAGCAGTTCGCGCAGCACCCGCTGGAGCAGCGACGCATCGGTGACAATCGGTGGCAAATCGGGCGTTATAGACAGGGTTAGCTGCTGCTGTTGGCGCTGGGCCCGCTCCCAAAACGGCTCCAGCACATGGGGCAACCAATCTTGCAGAGTGAGGGGACTGAGGATCAGTGGTTCTGCGTCTGCATCGAGGCGGGTTAGATCAAGCAGGTCATTAATTAGGCTAATCTCGCGCTGGCCCTCGTCCTTGAGGATTTGAAAATATTGGGACAGTAGCGTGGGGGTAGATTGGCCTGGCTCTGGCAACAGCCCCAATTGCCGGAGGTAAACTTCGAGCAAGTCGGTGGCTAGCTTGATGCTGGCCATGGGCGTGCGGAGTTCGTGGGACACGGTGCTGAGAAAATCATCTTTGAGTCGATTCAGTCGCTGTAGCTCTGTCACTTGGGCTTGGGCAGCTTGGTAGAGCCGAGACTGGCGGAGGGCGATCGCGCACTGATTAGCCACCTGCTGCACCAGCCGAATTTCGGGTTCGCTAAACCACTGCTCGCGCGGCCGCAGCAGCCAGATATCGCCCAAACTGCCCTGATCATCTCGAATCGGCTGTGTGAGAATCGCTGAATCATGCATCAACTGCCGACTGACTTGAACCTCGAGGCAGCGGTGGCAAAACTGCTGACCCACACCCTGCAAAAGCTGTGTGTAAAGTTGAGGATGATCCTCCATCGGGAGAACCAGGCCGGCTGCCGACTGATCTGCCGCTGCATATTCGCAATAGATGGTAGATGTGCGATGCTCCAAATCATAAAGGGCTGTGTCGCAGCACAGCACCCGCAGCGTTTGCCCCAGTTCTTGAACCACGGCTTGCAAAATCTTGCGTTCGTCCAGGCTATCGCGCACTTTGTCTGTAATGCGCTTGAGCACCGCCTCAAACTCTAGCGCTTGCTGGAGTTCGGCGGTGCGCTCCCGCACCTGCTGTTCTAGCGTGGCGGCCCATCGCTGCACCTGCTGATGCAAGTTAGATTGCTGAATGGCGATCGCCAACTGATCAGCAACACGCTTTGCCAATTTCTTTTCCTCAGCCTGCCAAGCCACCTCAGAACCCGCCCTAGATAGGGTCAAACTGCCCCAAACTTCGCCATTTGCACTGATGGGCACTAGCAGCCATGCTCCCGGAAACACCTCTGCTAGCCGTCGATTTATCGGATCTTGAATCGTTGTCGTGTTGTCAATCTGCACTATCTGCAAGCGCTTGAGCTGTTCCGCAAAGGGATTATCCGTATCCGGAATGTCAAACGCCAGCTTGTCGGGGGTATTGGGTAGCTGATTGTGAACCACCAGATGTCGCCAGCAGCGTTCTGCGGGCAGATATTGCACAATTGCCACTTCTCCCTGCAAAAACTCAGCAATATGGGCAGCAGAAATTGTGAAAATCGTGTTCAAGTCGAGGGAACTGCGAATCGCCCGCACCACCTCACTGAGCATTCGCTCTTGATAAGCTTGGCGCTGGAGGGCAGTTTCGGCGGCTTTGAGATCGCTAATATCCAGCACCACGCCATACCAGGCAACGTCCCCATTGTCGCGCTGCTTGGGGCGAGAACTGCCCTTCAGCCATTTCACCTGACCCGAAGGAGTCATAACGCGCCACTCGCAATAGAATGGTTCTAGCCCAACAAGACTACGCTGCACAGCGGCTTCATACGTTGCTCGATCATCAGGGTGAATGCATTCGACGAGCAGGTTGGGGTTTGCAATCACCTCAGCCACGGAATACTCAAGAATCTCTTCAATTGCCCGACTCATGTGTTCTATATACAAGGAGCCATCCTGTCGCAGCACCAAAATATAGATATTGGCAGGGGACGAGTTGGAAATTTCTAGAAGCCGCAGTTCGCTTTGGCGGAGGGCAATTTCGGCGGCTTTGCGATCGCTGATATCGACGTAGGCGATCGCCACTCCATAATGCTCCAGCGGAATCGGCGCAGCGCTGACACTTACCCAGCACACCGATCCATCCGGCCGCCGAACTCCCTGCTCTTGCCCCAGGATGGTTTGTCCTTCTCGCAACGCTTTGACCGAAGCATACCTGTCCGGCGGCATTGGGCTGCCGTCGGCGTGAAGAACGTTCCATGTCGTTCCATCACAAGTCCGTCGCGTATGTTCTCTAGCCGAAATCCCCAAAATTTTCTCAGAGGCAGGATTCACCTCAATCACCCTGCCCGCTGCATCGGTAATCGATACCCCCACAGGCAAGATTTCAAACAGGGTTTGATACTTCTGCTGGCTCTCTCGGAGGGATTCTTCTAAGTGCTTACGCTCGGTAATGTCTACATGGGTGCCGATCATCCGCAATGGCGCACCCGTCGCATCGCGCTCCACCACCTTCCCCCGGTCGAGAATCCATCTCCAAGCTCCATGTTTATCCCGCAGTCGATATTCGCTGCGGAACAGAGGCGTGTGCCCAGCCAGATGAATTTCCGTTTCCCACAGAACCCGGTTTCGATCGTCAGGATGGAGCCGACGACTCCATTCCTGCAAGCGATCCCCAATTTCGTCTGTTCTGTCATCGTAGCCCAGCATCTGCTTCCATGCGCCAGACAACCACAACGTTCCAGTTGGAATATGCCAGTCCCACACGCCGTCTTCAGCGCACTCCAGCGCAATTTCTGCCCGCTCTCGCTGTCGGATCTCGGCTTGCAGTCGTTGATTGGTGGCTTGCAGCATGGCGTTGGCTGCCAGCAAGTCTGCCGTGCGCTGTTGAACCTGTTGCTCCAGATCTTGGTTCAGGGCTTGCACCTGGCGCTCTAGCTGGCGACGCTCGGTCATATCCCGCAGCACCGATAAATGTCGATGAGGCACAAAGTGGGCGGTGGCGGCGTATTCCACCTCGCGCACCGTACCATCGGGACGCACCAGGGTAAATTCTCCCCGCTCCCGCCCCTTTTCTAGAAACTGCTGCCAGGCGCTTGGAAAATCAAACTCGATTTGGGAAAAATCGGCAATGCAGCGACCGAGCAAATCGTCTAAAGAAACACCAAATAACTCACAGGCAGCGGGATTAGCATCAATGTAGTGGCCGCTGTCGTCGGCGATCGCCATTGCGTCCACCACCTCCTCAAAGAAGGCGCGGAGGTAGGATAATGCGGTCGTTTCGTCTTCTATTTCGTTCTCTAGGGCAGGGCGATCGCGCGATCTCAGCCCACCAGCCTGAGAGATGAGCGGCTGGGGCAGTAGCGACTTATCCCGACAGACCTCATTGTCCGACAAGTCAACGTGGGGAAAATCATCAGAGGGTTGGGACAGCATACAGTTAACCGGATGACGCTTACCGACAGATGCGTTAACAGATGCAGTGACCAGATTCAGGACGACTGCCCCCTAAGTTACCCGTAACCCAACGCAGTCTCTTGCTGCCACTCCGTCAACAGTCATAACTTGGGCATAACATAAACCTACCTAGAATTTTAAGATGCCCCAAACTGCCCTTGTTAAAACAATTTCCATAGACTTTGATGTTCCTAATCTCAGCAAGCCTAGTGGTCTGCCCAAGCTGATTCAAAGAAATCTAGCTCACACTGCATCGCATAACGGTAGGTGGTCTGCACGAGCGGCGTAAGCGTGGCATATTGCTCCGACAAGTCGGCAAGCTGCTCCGTCAGCGGCTCAAACTCAGCACTACTGTAGGTGCGAATCCAGTCGGCATAGGCATGGGTGGGAATGCCCGACGCTGCTAGTGCCTGCCCCAAAAATGCGTAGAGCTTCATGCAGGGCAGCATAGCCACCGCTGTAACCCCGACCGTTTGGCTCCAGGCCGTGGCCAGCAAAAAGTCGGTATAGCGTCGCGTGGCGGCTCCCGGCTGCACCGACCGCAAATCCACTCCCCACTGTATTGCATAGCTTTCGTGTAAGTTTAACTCATGCAACACACCGCCCGCCAGAGTGTGAAATACCTGAAATCCCTGCCAGTCAGGGGCTTTGGCAGCAGCAATGCTGTAGGCGCGGGCAAAGGCTTCTAGAAAAAAGGCATCCTGCCCAACGTAATAGCTAAATTTTGCCTTGTCTAGAGAGCCGTCGCCAATGCCCTGCACAAAAGGATGGTTCAAACAGGCGATCGCCAAATCCTGGTTTTCCTGCCACAGCGTTTCTGCCAGCGCCATAGTCGCTCCAAAATCCAAAATCCCGAACTCCAAAAAATCAGCGTCCCTAGACCTCAGTCTAGGAACGCCAACCGCTAAACTCAAAAGTCAAGCCTCATCGCCTAATTGGAGCCAGCTTTTGCCGCCAGCATCGCATCGGGCGAGGTCAGCTTCTCGTAGGTGGCCCGCATCTTCAGCCCTACCAACACCTGGAACAGACCGCTGCCGTTTGCCGACCCCGGATACTCGCGGTGCTTCAGCAGCAGTTCAGTCAGTTCCCCGTAATATTTGGTGGACAGATTGCTCAGGTGGCTTTCGATGTAGATCACCTCATCTAGGCGATCAAACTGGCCATCCACCTCCAGCACCGACACCGGATTGCCGTAGTAGCTATCGGGGCCGTAGAACAGGCGAATCCCCGGATAGGAGCAGGTCAGCTTGCGGCCGCAGGGAATCCAGTCGATGGTCGAGCCTTCATCAAACAGATAGGCAGGCTCAAATCCTTCCACACCTTCCTTCTGAACCAGACGAACCCGTAGCACCTTACGCTCCGTGTCGTTGGGGATGAGCTTGGTCGGCAGGATCTGAATGACCACATCGGCGTACTGCTTTTGCGGGTCGATGTAAGCTTCAAAGTCGGGACGGCGGGAGTTGATGGCAGCCAGCACGTCTTCGTAAGTGTGGCCGCGCTCTGCCATGTCGCGCTGGATTTTCCAGGCAATTTTCACCTCGTCGTCGATGTCGAGATAGACGCTGAAATCGAGGAGCGATCGCACTCGCTCATCATACATCGGGTGCAGCCCCTCAATCACCACAATATGGTTGGGATGAACCGTCTCCGGCGGGTCAATCATCCCCGTTTCATGGTTATAAATCGGCTTCTCAATCGACTTGCCTTCCTTCAGAGCCTTAATCTGCTCGTACATCAAGTCGAAGTTATTCGCCTTGGGGTTCAGCGCCGTCACGCCCACTTCTTTACGCTGCTTACGATCCAGACTGTGATAGTCGTCTAAGCAGATGACGGTCATCATGTGTTCGCCGAAAAGATCTGCTAAGCGGCGCAAAAAGGTGGATTTGCCGCACCCAGAATCACCGGCAACGCCAATTAAAACTACACGGTCTGGCTTATTGGTCATAGCTTTCCTCTAAAACAAACGTCCTCTTAACTGTCCTCTTAACTGCCCACGACTCCCACCTGCCTACAAGTCCGGCTCAATCACTCCAGGCAATACCCAAAACGCTAAAAGCACCTGTCCGCCTAACAAGCACCATAGGTTCTGAGTTTAAGTAACACCTGTAGAATGACTGCACATGACTTCTCAGGCACGTCGCCTGTTCAAGCACATTACGCCGCTAGCAAGACCGCTGGCACCATGCGCCCGCTGAATACTGATGGCACACCAGACCGGTGAAACATCCAGTTGGATACCCGGCTCTCAAGCGCTAACTAGTCGCCAACTAAGTATTTACTACTAGCGATACTAGAAATCTTACCAGAGAATCCCCGCAACCTACAAGGTAAGCGGGTTATGCCCAAGTTCCTAATCTCTATGCTAAGGGGAATGGGGACACCTGGGAATATGAAATTGCTGTGAAATTGAAACGGCCTTAACAATCTGCATCTGGGCGGCTCGTCTATGGTTAGAGCAGATCGGACAGGGTCTATTCCTGTCTGGGGCTTCAGTGAGCGAGGCAACCCCTGCAATGCTACGCTATATAGCAAACTGGGAATCGCCTGGGATGCGGGTTCGCAGATGCCGGAATTGACAAGCCTGGAAGCAACCGCCAGATCGTCAACGCTCATCCGCGCTCGCGCTCAACGTTCCTCATCCATTGTTGGTTCAGAGAGCATTGACATAACGATGTATAACCCTAGCGCAGCAGGTGGCGCTGCCAACTCACCATCCGGGAGTCGCCTTTTCCTCTATGAGGTCGAAGGTCTACGCCAAAATCAAGAAACCGATAGACAAGACTTTCCTATTCGTCGGAGCGGCAGCGTGTTTATCACCGTGCCCTACTCTCGCATGAATCAGGAAATGCAGCGGATTACCCGCTTGGGGGGCAAGATTGTTAGCATTCGTCCCCTGACTATTGATGGCAAGACCAACGGCAAGGCCGCTCCTGCCCCTGAAGCCCCTCCCGCCGCAGCGACCCCTGCTGCTGTGGCCGAGTCGCCAACTCCTGAAGCGGAAGGGAAGAAACCCATGACCCAGGCTAAAGAAAAAGAAAAGTCTACGATTCCGGTTAACATTTACCGTCCCAATGCCCCGTTTATTGGCAAGTGCATTTCAAACGAAAAGCTGGTGCGCGAGGGCGGCATTGGCACGGTGAATCACATCACGTTTGATCTGTCGGGTGGCGACCTGCACTATTTGGAAGGTCAGAGCATCGGCATTATCCCCGAAGGCACAGATGACAAAGGCAAGCCCCACAAGCTTCGCCTATATTCCATTGCTTCAACCCGCCACGGCGACAACATGGACGACAAGACTGTGTCGCTGTGCGTCCGCCAGTTGGAATACAAGCATCCCGAAACGGGTGAAACGGTTTACGGCGTTTGCTCCACTTATCTGTGCAATCTAGAGCCGGGTGCAGATGTGAAGATCACCGGCCCCGTTGGCAAGGAAATGCTGCTGCCGGACGACCCTGATGCCAAAATCATCATGATGGCGACGGGTACAGGCATTGCGCCGTTCCGGGCGTTCCTGTGGCGCATGTTCAAGGACAACGAGCGGGCGGCGAACCCAGACTACCAGTTCAAGGGGCTGGCCTGGCTGATCTTTGGGATTCCGGTGACCCCGAACATTCTTTATAAGGAAGAACTGGAGGAAATCCAGGCCAAGTATCCTGAGAACTTCCGCCTGACCTACGCCATCAGCCGTGAGCAGCAGAACGCGAAAGGCGGCCGGATGTATATCCAGGATCGGGTGGCAGAACATGCAGATGAAATCTGGGCATTGGTCAAGGATGAGAAGACCCATGTCTACATCTGCGGTCTGAAGGGCATGGAGGACGGCATTGATGCTGCAATGGCCGAGGCTGCGGCGAAGGAAGGCGTGACCTGGAAGGACTATCAGCGCTCAATTAAGGAACGCTGGCACGTTGAGACCTACTAGGTTCTAATTTCTTTTTTACGGCTTAGACAAATAAAGTGCGATCGCCCGGTAGTGTTTCTGCTGGGCGATTTGCTTTGGGAAAAGGGAAGAACGAAGAAGGAAAAACGTAGTGTTTCGGGTGGGTGAGTTGTTTTGTGAGGTTAGTGCTGAGCCGTTTTGGGATCTGGTGTCTGGTTTAATCCCCCTGATTTAATCCCCCTGAGGGGGAATTCCCCAAGCTGGAGGGCTGAGTGGTAGGATGCTACCAACTTTTTCAGCCGGGGGAGGCTCTGGGAAAGTATCCGATGGATCGTGTAGGGACGCTACTGCTGGGACTGGGGCTGTCTTTATTGGGCGGCTATTTTAAGATGCCAGGGGCGATCGCCCAGTCGCTTGACCCTCGTCGCCCCCAGCCGCCGGTGCCACGCCTGCCAGCGGAGCTGCTGCCTCAGCCGCCTGCGCCGCCCCAGCCACCGTTGCCCGCGGAGCCGCTGCGGCCCCTGCCGCCGCCAGAAGAACTGCTGCCGCCAGTCGATCTAGAGCCGCCATCGCAAGACCTGCCTGCGGAAATCCCTGAGGCGCTGCCGATCGCCCGATTTGTGGTGCAGGGCGGCACGGCGTTTAGCGCCGAAAAGCTGGCGACGGTGGCGAAGCAGTCTGTGGTGGGCGGCGTGTCGGGAACTGTGGCAGAGAATGGGGGCGATCGCTGTTCCCGCAGTGTAGACTCGCCGGATGTTTTAATCGCACAACCGCTCACTTTTGCCCAGGTGCTTCAGGCGCGGGCGGCCATCACCCAGCTTTACATCGACTGTGGCTATATCAGTTCGGGGGCGATCGTCCCGGCAGATCAGGTCTTGCCGCAAACGCCCGACGGCTACGTGGTTACGATTCAGGTCATCGAGGGTCGCCTAGAAGCCATCAACGTGGCGGGGCTAGCTCGGCTGGATGCGGGCTACGTCCGCAGTCGGCTGCGGCGGGCGGCGGGCACTCCGCTCAACGTCAACAGTCTGCTGGAGGGGCTGCAACTGCTCCAGCTTGACCCACTGATTCGCAGCGTGTCTGCTGATCTGCAAGCGGGGACGCGCACCGGAACCAATGTGCTGCAAGTCGTCGTGCAAGAAGCCGACCCGGTAAGCCTGGACTTGACGCTGGATAATGGGCGATCGCCCAGCGTGGGCAGCTTTCGGCAGCGGGCGCAGTTCAACCACGCCAATTTTCTGGGCTATGGCGATGGGCTGAGTGTGGGCTATACGCGCACCAGCGGCAGTAACGAATTTTCGGGCAGCTATACGATTCCGCTAAACCCGCAGGACGGCACACTGCGAATCGCCGCCGGAACCACCCGCAGCGACGTGGTCGAGGAGCCGTTTGATCAACTGAATATTGCCTCGCGATCGCCCTATGCCGAACTTTCGCTACGACAGCCTGTGGGGCGATCGCCCAACGAAGAATTTGCCCTCGGCCTTACCCTCTCCCACCAGCGCAGCCGCACCACCTTTGAAATTCCTGACGAGCAGGGCTTTCCCTCGCCCGGAGCCGATGATCAGGGGCGCACCCGCGTCACTGCCCTCCGGTTTGTGCAGGAATGGACCCGGCGCAATCGCCAGCAGGTTCTCGCTGCTCGCTCACAGTTCAGCCTGGGGCTGGATTGGCTGGACGCAACGGTAAACGACGGCGAACCCGATAGTCGATTTTTTGCCTGGCGCGGCCAGGGGCAGTGGGTGCGGCTGCTGGCGACCGATACCCTGTTCTTGCTGCGGGGCGATGTGCAGTTGACAGGCGACTCGCTGCTTGCGCTGGAACAGTTTGGGCTGGGCGGAGCCGAGAGTGTGCGCGGCTATCGCCAGGATGCCCTGCTGACCGATAGCGGAGCGCTACTGTCGGCGGAGGTGCGGCTACCGATTCTGCGGGTTCCCGAAATTGACGGACTGCTGCAATTGGCTCCCTTTATCGATGCGGGCACGGTCTGGAACGCCGACAGCAGCCAGCGCAACGACAATCAGCCAGATACACTGGTCGGCGTTGGGCTTGGGCTGCTGTGGCAACAGGGCGATCGCCTGTCTGTCAGAGTCGATTGGGGCATTCCGCTGGTGGAGCTATCCGGGTCAGGCGACTCGCTCCAGGAAAGCGGCATCTACTTCTCGGTACTCTATTCGCCATTTTGAGGGCGGAGGACACCAGAGGGTTCCAGAGCGGCTGAGGGCTGTCCTGTTGCTGCTTCAGGTACAGTGCCCTCCGGCAGTTGCGATAAATCATCGCCAAATCCAGATGAGGTTGGAGACGGCAGGCTTTGCCCAATCAGGGCACTCAGCAATAGGCTCAGCAGCACCATGCCAAACCCGGACAACCATAGCCAAAAGGCCTGCCGAACCGACTTTCGCCCCCAGCGCATGATGAAAAACGCCAGCGACGCAAACGGCACGAGCAGATAAGCAAGTCCCCAGAGAAAATGATCGCTGAACGCCAACACCAATCCCCAAAGTCCACCAACAATACTTAAAATCGCACCAAGGAACAGCAGCGCTAAGATAATAAACGGCATAGGTTAAGCTCTCCGGAAAAACTGTGAAGTGAGAAATTGCAAGGCGAGAAACTGCGAAGCAAGAGATGGTTTAAAGCCAAAAACCTTGAAGACTTTAATCGCCAGAAGTGTTAACTAGAAATCTTGACTGAGGGATTGAGCCGATGCACATGAAGTCCATTGCGTGGCTGTAGGAGCTTATAAAGCCCTATTGACCCAAGCGGTTTACCTATTCTTGCTGCTGATGGCTGGGTTGCAGACCTGAGAGATATCCAGAACACTCCATCCCTGGAAAGAAACCTAAGAAACCTTCAGTAACCCCTTGCGAAGCGAGTAGAGCGGTTTCGAGGCGATTGCATAACATCGCACAACAACCGGGACTATCATCCGACCAAAACTGTGTCCAAAAGGAATGGTAGCTGAGGAAACGATTCACACCCTGGGTTCTGGAACTGACTACATTGCGATGAAGGGATATTCCGGTGATCCTCCGTCGGGGGCTGCGTAAATTTCTATTGCAGCAACCAAGCGCGACGGAAATCAGCACATTCAAAATCAGCACATTCAGCAGAGCGCGTTTTATCGAGTTTTATTCAGTGCGTCGTGTTCAAAGATTTTTCGCTATCCTTATGGGCACGCAATGGGCACGCAAGCAGCACAATGGGCACGCAGTTCCTCCCTTGCTCAAGGTAATATAGGTGAACTATATTGAACCCATATCAAGCTGTCCGTAATAAGCCGTGATGAACCGTGATAAGCCATTGGTTCAATCCACCTGTTCCCGTCCTATTCGCTTTTAGCTTGCCCACTGCTCAGGGAAAATTCAGAAAACCACCGGGAGAAAGTTTTGGTGTACACGTCGCAACAGTCCTCTACTCGCAGCACGCCTTCTAGCACGCCTTTTGTAGACACGCGGGTTGCCGATCGCCCCGAACAGATTGACTTTTCGGCACTGCTCGACCCTTCGCTGCTGCAAGCCGCCCGCCACATCTATCGCACCTACTACGAAGTGCATCCCGATCAGGTGCAGCGTCCGATTGGCATTGCGATTGACCGCTTTACGCACCGGGGCAAGCTGATTTTTTCTGGGAAGCCCATTCTGTTGCCGCAGGAGTGCTTTATTCCTGTAGGACAGCTTGAGGCGGATTTGTATTGAGGCGGATTTGTATTAGGCCTACATTAGGCGTTTGCACCAGCAGATTTGGGTGACGATTGGTTATTGGTGACGATTGGTTAGTAGATTCTTCTGTCCGAATCTACTGCATCCGAAACCTACCCTGTCCGGATCTACTGTCGCCGGAACCAGTCGTAGAGTCCTAGGGAGAGGGTCAGCCCGGCAAAATGGGCGGCGACTAGGTGCAGGTTTGCCGCTACTACTTGCAGGTTGAGGATTCGCACAAATCCCTGAGTGTTTGCCAAAGCAGATGAGGTTTCAGCCTGGGTCATCAGCGTTGCGATGCTGACCTCTGCGCCAACCAGCGTGACCAGCGCTCCGACCAAGCCCAGCACAATGCCCACACGCAGCAGTCTGACTAGGGTAATGGTTTTGGGGTGTTGTTCCAGGTCGAGTCGGCGGAGACGCTGGGAAATGCGAATGTAGCGAAAGGCATTGGCGATCGCCACCAGCAGCAGCACACAGCCACACACCGCCCAAAAAATGCCAATACCAATGCCCCGCACGGGCGGCTCATCCAGCACCAGATTAGACCGGGACGCAGACACCAGTGCCGCCACCGCCGCCGCACCCAACCCCATTTGCAGCAGCACACTCAGCAAGCCCACCCACCAAAAGGCGCGAGACAGGTCTAGGGCACGATTAGCGGGCGATCGCAGGTCTGGCTTGGTTTGCATCACTCAAACATTCGCTATACCGACTCCGGCGACAGGTGCTCGGTGCGGCTGCCCAGCGTCAACGGCAGCTTCACCACAAACGACGTGCCCACGCCCTCGCAACTGGTAAAGTAGATTTCGCCCTGGTGCTGCAACACACATTGATACACAATCGCCAGCCCCAGACCCGTGCCGCGAATGGCGTTCACATTGCTGGCCCGGTGAAACAGCCGAAACAAGCGGGGCTGATCTTCATCTGGGATGCCAATGCCATAGTCACGAATTTCAAACGTCGCCACCTGATCAAAACAGGACAGGTCAAATTCCACCACTCCGCCCGCCAGGGAATATTTCACCGCGTTGGAGATCAAATTGCTCAGAATGGATCTGAGGAGCTTGGGATCGAGATACACCAGTTCGCAGGAGCCGTAGCAATTCAGCACGATCTTATGGGATGCGCCAATGCTCATCCGCATCTCTTCCACGACATCGTGACAAAACAACTTCAGATCGATCCAACTGGGGCTAAACTCCAGCCGACCGGCCTCCGCCTTGGCGCTAACCAACACATCCTCAATCAGTTGATTCATTGTGGTAATGGCGGCACGGCTCCGCTGGAAATATTTCTCGCGCTTTTCCTCAGGCGCAACATGCCCGTATCGTTCCAGCAGTTCCAGCGACGTACGTAAGACGGTGAGGGGCGTTCGCAGTTCGTGCGACACCATCGACACAAATCGCGACTTTAGCTCACTCAGCTCTCGCTCTTCTTTGAGCGCCAGTCGAATTTCATCTTCGGTGCGCTTGCCTTCCCGAATCATCTGTTCGCGGATGCGGATGCTGTTCACCATGCTTTTGAACACTTCCGCCAGCGTCGTCATCTCATCGGGAAAAGGATTTTTTTCGGCAAAGGACAGGTCTAGGCTATAGTCGCCGCTGGCAATTTGCTGGGCAGACTGGGTCAGGCTAGCCAGTTGCCGAGTCAATATGCCCGACAGCATGTAAATCAGCACAAAAAAGACTGCATAGGTGATGATAAAGGCAAATAACATGCGGTTGCGAATGGCCTGTTGCAGCAGCCGGACGTATTGAGCGTCGATATCTAGCCCTACAACGACAATCACGTCGTTCTGCTGGCTCTTGACCGGGGCAGCAGCAGAAATCCAGGTGCCCCATCGGTCGGTGTAGATTTTGTCGCTTTCCTGAATGCCGCCTTGCAGCTCGATACGCCGAGCCAGTAGCCCTACGTGGTCAGATTCTAGAAACTTGGCTGCCTTGGTGGGGTCATTCAGCGCCCAGAGGTCTACCAGATAAATAATTTCTCTCTCGCCAGGGCCAACGGCGGGTAGGCCAACGCGGCGATTGGTGTCGGCATTGCCAATAATGTAAGAGTAGAGCCAGACCCTCGGCTCGATATTTTGAACTGTCTCAAACCAGGCAAGCTGGCTTAGGTAGCGGGGGTCGTCCGAAAAGCCCTCAGCATTGCGCTGTCCTTCAGCGTAGAGGCCCAGCAAGTCATCTGGGTTTACGCCCGATAGGGCCCCGATGAGCGTAGAGCGCATGTCGGCCCGCAGGCGAGCAACGACCTTTTCGGTTGTGTAGGAATAGAACCAGTAGAAGGCTCCAGCAAACACCAGGCTAAACACCACGCTAAAACCCACCAGTAGCTTTACGCGCAGGCTCACTGGTCTGACGAAGTTTTTAACTGCCGGAGACATCGCCCGACCTAGCATCTGAGACGTTTGGCGCAAATTTACCTCGAGGGCAAATGGGTTGAGAGTGTAGAGATGACTGAAGATGCCCCCGACTTAACCTAATTTAAGGCAATCTTAGATCAACCGTCGATGTCGGCTTTATAGATTGCAGAGAGACTTCCGTAAGTTGCAGAGTGCGTTTTGAAAGACTGGCTCTAAAAAACTGGCTCTGAAAACCAACTCTGATCGGCGGCACTGATCCTGAAATCGCTTTTCCTAAAATCGCTTTTACACCATTCAATCGGGTTTGCCTGATTTCAGGCAAATGGGCGATCGCCCACCTGTGGATTCTCTGGGGCTTTTTCCTTCAGTACGTATCTTTTTATCCTAGACGGAATCTATTGACTCCTAATTCTGCAACTTGATTCTGCAACTTGACTCTGCAACTTGACTCCTATGCATAGCTACATTCCGCCAGACCGCTTTTTCCCATACCTCACCTGGACAGATATTCAGCAAATGCCCCATCCAGAGCAAGCGGTGATTTTGCAGCCAATTGGGGCGATCGAGCAGCACGGACCGCATTTGCCGCTAGTGGTGGATGCAGCGATCGCCACTGCCGTTGTGGGCAAGGCGCTTTCGCAACTGTCGCCCAGCATTCCAGCCTATGCACTGCCGACTCTCTATTATGGCAAGTCTAACGAACACTGGCACTTTCCGGGCACGATCACCCTCAGCGCCCAAACGCTGATTGCCGTGCTGACGGAGGTCGGCGAGAGTGTGTATCGGGCAGGCTTCCGTAAATGGGCGATCGTCAATGCCCACGGCGGGCAGCCCCAGGTCATCGAGATCGTGGCGCGGGATCTACACCAGAAGTATGGCGACTTTTGGGTGTTTCCCCTGTTTGTCTGGCGGGTGCCTAATGTTGCGCCCGACCTGCTCACGCCCAAGGAGTTGGAATACGGCATTCACGCGGGCGATGCCGAAACCAGCCTGCTGCTGTCGCTGTTGCCTGACCAGGTGCAGCTTGACCGGGCGGTGCCGGAATACCCTGCCAATTTACCCCAAAACAGCCTGCTGAGCATGGAGGGCGACCTCCCCTTTTCTTGGGTCACTCGCGACCTCAGCCAGAGCGGCACCCTCGGCGACCCCACCGCTGCGACGCGGGAAAAGGGCGATCGCATCCTGGAATCTCTGGTGCAAAGTTGGACACGGGTCATTGAGGATTTGTACCAGTTTCAGCCGCCGCGGGCGTGATGGGACAACAGCGCAACCGGTCTCCCACTGATCTCACGCCTTCACGCCCTCTTTCCCCTTGTCCCCACACCAATCCCCACACACCCCACCCGCTGGCCCGCTGGGATGCAGACCGCAGCAGAGCCAGTGGATGCCTGTGCTGCCCTCGTAGGCATAGCCGTGGTAGTGGATGCAGCCTTCGCAGGCGGGTGGACGGGGGCGGGGGCGCAGGAGATCTTGACTCTGGGCGGTGGCTTCGTGATTTGCCTGGAGAAAGATCTGGTAGAGCGGATTGGTGCGATAGGCGGGGTCTTCGGAGACGTACCAAGTAACGAGCAGGTGATGATCGGGGGCGATCGCCTGGCCCCAGGCCACCACGGGCACCTCTAGCTGCACCAAAATGCCGCCCGCGAAGTCGGGATTGGGGTCTGGCAGTTGCGATAGCACTGAACCACGCACCGGAAACGCGCCTTCTAGCACCAGTCCAATCGCCGGGGCGATCGCCGCTTTTGCGCCATCTGCACTGGCAAACCGCACCATCACCCGACCGCGATAGCGATTTTGATGCGCCTGGTGCTGAATCCAGCGATCGCCCACCTGTATCTCGATTTGGCGATCGATCGATTGAACCTGGGCAAGGCCGCTGCGGCTAAAGCGCCAGATTTGGTCGGTGGGGATGGGCTGAGCGCGAGACATAGAGGTTTAGAAATCAGGGTTCAGGAGTCCAGTTTCAGGGCTGAAATCTTTCTCTTGAGGGGCCAGGTGAGCGGGGTTTGGGCCGTCAGGCGATCGCCTCCGATTCTTCTCGTTCTTCAATGGCAGGGGCGTTTTGCTGATAAAACACCTGCTTAGAATGAATCGCGCAGTCCTGATTGAGCCAAACTAGCGAGGTCTGGAAGACTTCGCCGCGCCGCAGCGTAACCAGCGAAAAGTTTCGCAGGCAATCCTCTTCTGTAGACACGATCCGGGGCACGCAGGCGGCATTCAGGTAGACCGTGCCAGCCGGGTCAACATGCAGCGGGCGGCGAAGCTGGGTTTTGGTGTGGCGCAGGGAGTGGTGCATGTGCCCAAAGGCGACCAAGGGAACGGACTTGCCGAGGGTGCGGGTGTGGGCGATCGCCGCTGCCAGATCCGGATCACCGTGGTCGCCGCCGATGGGTTTCCAGTCTTTGCCGCAGGGATCTTCTGGGGCGCTGCCCAATCCCAGAGGGCCACAGTGACCAATGAACAGAATGGTGTCATGGGCCGCAGCCTGCGCCGCAGCAACAATGCGCTCGGTAGATTCCTGGAAACTGCGAACCCCGTAGCGGCTGGCATAGAAATCTTCATTTTTCCACTGGGAACCGCCCCAGCTAAAGGGTCGCCCGCCGACGACCGATAGCCCCAGCCCAGGAAAGTCCAAATAGCCGTAGCCCACATGGGTTTCGCCCAGCAGGTCTAGCTGCTGCTGCACGCGGTCTTCTACCTTAGGATCGTAGGGGCACTTGCTGCGGCCCCAGTCGGTGGCGGTGTACCAGGCATCGTGGTTGCCGAGGATGACGGCTTTGGGAATCGACATCGCGGCGATCGCCCGCACAATGCCCACCGCCTCGTTGCCAAAATCCCCCACCAGCAGCACCAGATCCACCCCCAGCCGCCGCAGCGCCCGCTCGTCCTGCGCGTCCCACTGGTCATGCACATCTCCCACCACGGCGATCGTGAGCGTCTCAGGCATTCCCGATGCGCTCCCCTGCCCTTGCTCTGTCATAGCTGCGTCCTCGCTGGTCTCCATTACCAGGATATCCAGCTTTTTGCCCCCAGCAGGCGGCCTCGACTCCTGCCTATCGAATAATCCGCCCCATGTAGTCGCCCCAAAGCTGGGCGGCCTGGCTGCTGCTGCCCCCGGTGGGCGAGTTGTCGTCGTTGCCAAACCAAATTCCGGTGGCGATCTGGCGGCTGGGCACATAGCCCACAAACCAGAGGTCGCGGTTGTCGTTATTCGTGCCCGTTTTCCCCGCTTCGCCCAGTCCCAGATAGGCCGCACGACCCGTGCCGTTGGACACCACGCCTTGCAGCAGGTCGGTCATGGTGCGAGCAATGTCGGCAGGCAGCACGGCTGTATTCGCCTGGGGCGTTTTGCTAGCGTCGTAAATCACGCGGCAGCTTTGCACATCGTTGGGATCAGCGCAATCGCTGCTGTCGAGGATGCGCTGCACCGCATGGGGGCGATTGCGAACGCCCTGATTCGCCAGCACAGCGTAGGCCCCAGTTAGCTCCAGGAGCGTCACTTCGCTCTGCCCCAGCACCAGGCCAGGCACAGGGTTCAGCGGCGAGGTGATGCCCATGCGGCGGGCCGTCTCCACGATGTTATTCAGTCCGGCCTCGCGCCCCACCCGCAGCGCGATCACATTTTCCGACAGCGCCATGCCCGTATACATGTCCGCACTGCCGCTGCTGGTGCGTTCGCAGCCGCGAAAGGATTGCCCCTGCCAGGTCATCGGTTCGCAAGAAAAGGCGGTGTAGGGCGAAATGCCTTGCTCCAGGGCGGCGGTATAGGCGAAGGCTTTGAAGGTAGACCCTGGCTGTCGTAGCGCCTGGGTGGCTCGGTTGAACTGGCTCTCTTGAAAGTCTACACCGCCCACCAGCGCCAGCACTTCGCCCGTGCGGCTGTCCAGCGTAACCAGTGCGCCCTGAGAAAAGCCGGAGCCTGCGCCAACGGATTCGACCGTGCTGCGGAGGAGCCGTTCGGCTTCGCGCTGATAGCCCGGATCGAGGCTGCTTTCGACCACAAAGTTGCCCTCCTGGGCCAACTGGCTGCCGAGGAGTTCCTCTAGCTCGCTGAAGACATAGCTAGTAAAGTAGGGGGCGATGCTGCTGCGAAGTTCTTCCAGGGTTTCGGGGTTGATTTCGATGCGCGATCGCCGGGCCCGTTCTGCCTCTTCTAGGCTGATTTTGCCTTGGGCGGCCATGCGGTTGATGACGCGATCGCGCAATTGCACCGCCGTTTCATAGTCCTGCACTGGGTTAAAGCTGTTTGGCGCGGGCAAGATCCCCACCAGCGTCGCCGCTTCCGAAAGCGTCAGTTCCTTGGCAGGCTTACCAAAGTAATACTGTGAGGCATCTTCAAAGCCGTAGGTGCCGTTGCCGAGATAGACCCGGTTGAGATATTCCAGTATCAAAAAGTCTTTGCTGTAGAACGTCTCCAGCTTGAGGGCGACGACGGCTTCCCGCAGCTTGCGTCCAGCGGAATCGGACGTGCCGACGTAATCCCGAAAGATATTGCGGGCAAGCTGCTGGGTGAGGGTGCTGCCGCCTTCGCGGATGCCGCCGCCGAGGATGTTGGTGACCAGGGCCCGCAGGATGCCGATTGGGTCGATGCCCAGATGCCAGTAATAGCGGCTATCTTCGGAGGCAATGAGCGCGTCGGGCAGATAGCGTGAAAAATCGGAGAGGCGATCGCCCGTCGTGTGGGCGCGGGCGCGAGTCGGCGTGAGCGGTGTTACCCCATCGCGAGCCATCACCATGACTGGCCCCTGCACCGAGGCAGGCAATGGACGCACCGAAAACTTCTGCCACTCCAGCCCAATCCACAGCGCCGTCAGCGCCGTTAGCCCTGTAAAGCCATACATGCCGTAGCGGGCTGCTTTGACGTAGACAGGCGGCGGATCGACATACTGAATCCGCACCGCAGAGGCTAGATCTGGCGGCCCCAGCGTAAACACGTCGCCATGCCGTAGGGGTATCTTCGTCAGCCGTCGCTTGCCCCGATAGATGCCGTTGGTGGAGTTTTCATCCTTCAGCACGAAGGCATATTTGCCCCGGCGGCTGTCGCGGGTCAGGGACAGGTGCATCTGGCTGACGACCGGGTTTCGCACCACTATGTCGCAAGAACGAGAACTGCGCCCCAGCAGGTAGCGATCGCCCAGCAGAGGATAGGTCTCAGGATTAGGGCTGCCGCTCTCTGGGTCTTGCACCCACAGTTCCGGCACTCGCGCATTGGGCTTCAGCTTCAGCCGAGAAAAATTCACCCTAGCTTGCTGCACTGCCCGCGTAATCGTCGTGAGCAGGGTCTTGGGTGGTGTGGGCGGCGGCGATTGAGTCACGTTGACGTTCCTGACAGAGCAACGCAGTTATAAAAGGATGAGCGGGAGAAAGGCGAACTCCGGAGAACCTTGAAAGACTAGCTTGAAAGACTAGAGAAAAACCAAGGCGAATTGAGTCAAAAGCAAAAATCGAAACTCAGGATATGCCCGCCGATGAAGCCGCAAATCAGCCCCAAATAGCCCCATAGCCCTACTTTTTTGATCTCTGATGGCTGCTTCCGGGCTTCAAACTGGTCGCAAGATCCCTTGTAGATAACATAGCGAATCTTAGAGATTCCAGAAATTTTTGGCCGCAGTTTTGATTGGCGTGCAGTTTAGCGGGATGATTGGGGCAATCGCCCTTCGTCCGCCCAATCCAAACCCGACCCGTTCAGCCAAGTCCGGCAAATCTCAGGCAGAGAGCTTTGCTCGAAAGGTCAGCGTGATGCCGCCGCTAGTACCCAGCCGTCCACCCGTGCCCAGCAGGTTCACCTGGCCCTCGCCACTCACCTCCACCGACAGCACAATTTCCTCTAGCTCCATGCCTGCCACCTCTGTTGCGCTCTGGCGGGCCCGACTCAGCACGCGCCCCATACGCGACAAGAAGCTCGACATATTTTGCTCCAGCGCGTCTGTGGAAACGGGCGTGCGCTGAGTGCGTCCTGCAAAACCAGGTTCGCCAAAGGGATTGTTGCCCCAGCCGCCGCGCTGCCCGTCGGTTTGGATATTAGGCGAGGCAGGCGCTTCTGTGACCACCCAGATGACATCGGGGTCGGCGTGGAGCGGCATGGCGCTGTCTAGAGAAGCGTCTGAAGGGGATCGGTCTGAGGGGGAACGGTCTGAGGCGCGGTGAGCAGAAGGATCAGTAAAGTCCGCAGGCATAGGGCTTAACACTCGATTTCCCCCATTTTATGAGGGATCTTTTTATGAGGGATCTTGAGCAGGCGGCTGGGTCGATAAATTTGCAATCTGCTGTGTAAACCAGGCAGCAGCGCAGGTGTTGGTTCGATACTGATCTATCGCAGGGTGCGGGAGAGAATGAGATGATGGGATGAGGCGAGAAAGTCGCGGGGCAGTGAGGTAACAGAGGCTGCCCCAGCAATTTGCTCCTACAGTTCCTCCCAATCGTCTTCGACTTACGTCTCGAATGTCTACAGTCCCCGATCTCTCCATCCCCATTGCCCTGACGATTGCTGGCTCAGACAGCGGGGGCGGCGCAGGAATTCAGGCTGATTTACGAACCTTCGCGTTCCACCAAGTCCACGGCACCAGCGCCTTGACCTGCATCACGGCCCAAAATACGCAGGGCGTGACGCGGGTGGACGCGCTGCCTCCGGAGGCTGTGGTCGCCCAAATTGCCGCAGTAGCGGGGGATATTGGTGTACAGGCTGTGAAAACGGGGATGCTGCTGAACCGCGAGATCATTGCCGCCGTAGCGCAGCAAGCCGAAGAGTTGCCATTGCCGAATCTGGTGGTCGATCCGGTGATGGTGTCTCGCACGGGGGCGCAGTTGATTGCCGACGAGGCGATCGCCCTTCTTTGCACCGACCTCTTGCCCAAAGCCCGCCTGACCACGCCCAACCGCTACGAAGCGCAAATTCTGGCCGACCTGGAAATTCACACGCTGGACGATATGAAGCAGGCCGCCGAGCGCATCTTGCAAACGCACCAGCCCGGTGCAGTGCTGGTCAAGGGCGGCGGCATGACGGGCGAGTTGCGCGGTGTGGATGTGTTTGCCGACGGGACGCAGTTGGCGGTGCTGCAAACCCAGACCGTCCACACCACCGACACCCACGGTACAGGCTGCACCCTATCGGCGGCGATCGCCGCAAATCTTGCCCTCGGTCGTGACCTGTTTTCTGCTGTGCAGCACGCAAAGGATTATGTCACCCATGCGCTCCAGCACTCCCTCCGCATCGGGCACGGGCAGGGGCCTGTCGGGCATTTTTACTCCCTGTTGTCGTCGGGTAGGTAATTTGGCATATAGACCCAGGAATTCATCCTATAGACGCAGGAAATCATGCAGGCGCAAGCATTATTGAGCAGCCGCCATTCTTCCCTATCCTGCCACTGGCTCGGCTTGCAGCATCCCTGCTGAGCCGTTCGGTTCAGGGCTTTGCTGAGAACGGGGAATGCGAATCACAAAGCGAGTGCCTTCCCCCGGAGTCGAGAAGCATTCCAGTGCGCCCCGGTGCTTTCCGGTAATGATCTGATAGCTAATCGATAGGCCCATCCCAGTTCCTTTGCCCACAGGCTTGGTCGTAAAAAACGGATCAAAAATCTGGCGCTGAACCTCCTGAGGAATGCCGTCGCCATTATCGGCGATCGCAATTTCCACCCAGTCAGCATCGACCAGCGCCGTAGAAACCTCAATACGGCTAGGATCTTGCTGTATTTCTTCCTTTGTCCGGTCTGCATCCTTGGCTTCTAGAGCATCAATGGCGTTCGCCAAAATATTCATTAAGACCTGATTCAAGGAACCTGGATAGCATTCCACATCTGGCAAGTCGGCATAATGCTTGATCACCTGGATGGCGGGTCGATTTCCCTTTGCCTTGAGGCGATGCTCCAAAATCAACAGCGTGCTGTCAATGCCCTCATGGATATCCACCGTTTTGAACTCTGCTTCGTCCATGCGGGCAAAATTCCGCAAAGACAGGACAATCTGCCGAATCCGGTCTGTCCCAACCCGCAAAGAGGCCAGCAGGTTGGGCAAATCCTGCTGCAAAAATTCCAGGTCGATTGCGTCGGAGGTTTCTTGAATTTCGCGGGGTGGCGTGGGGTAGTGACGCTGGTAAAGCTGAACTAGGTTCAGCAGGTCGCTAACCGATTCTTTGAGCGGCGACAGGTTGCCGTGGATAAAATTCACCGGATTATTGATCTCATGGGCCACGCCAGCCACCAACTGCCCTAGGCTAGACATCTTTTCGCTTTGCACCACCTGTGCCTGGGTTTGCTCCAGTTCGGCCAGCGTTTGCTGAAGCGCTGCGGTGCGCTCCTCTACCCGATTTTCAAGATCAGCGTTAATGCACTCTAGTTCCGCATTAGCATGTTCTAAATGACCAACTAGAGAAGCAATCTGCGTGGTCATGTAGTTAAACGACTCACCCAGCGCGGTGAACTCTTGAATCGAAATCGAGCTGGTGGCATCGACTTGGTGGGAGAGATCGCCTCTCGCCATGCGCTGGCTAGCCTGACTGAGGCAGTCAATAGGGCGAGCAATCCAGCGAGAAGTTAATAGCCCCATTATCAATGAAATGAACAGTACAACGGTGCATATAAAAATGTTGCGTTGAGTTTCGGCATTGATTTCTGCCATAAAGTCAGACTTTGGCAGGACGATCACCATCAGCCAATCTAGCCCGTGGGCATTGCTCCAGGGTCTGACGTAGACAAACTGGCGCTGGTTGTCAACAACTTCAATTTGAGTTGCTGAACGGATGGCATATAGATTGCCAAGCTGTGACTGGATGGCCTGGCTCACTGCCCGAATCTTCGGATCTGGACTGCTTAGGCTATTGATGCGCCGTGGTGGCTGACTACCGTTAGTTAATAAGATGGGAGCCTGGCTAGAACTTCCAATTAGCAGACCGTTTCGCTCTACGACGAAGATTTGGCCCGATGGACTGGCCTTGATGCTTCCAAGGAATTCGCTGATTCCCGCTAAGTCTAGATCGATGTGAGCGACTCCCAGCAAGTTGCGGCTGTCATCATATACAGGCGCGCTTAAACTCATAGCAGGATAATGGTTTTTCTCATGAGCTTGAGAACTGACCCTTTGATCAAAGGCTTGGTTAGCTTCATCGTCAAGAGATTGGTCGGCGGTAGCGTCCAGAGGGAGGGGATGATCGTCTGCATAATCGATGCCGCTCCAGACGGGCTTTCCGGCAGCGATCGCCTCTAAATACCAAGACTTGCGTAACGGGTTAAATTGCATCTGCTGCAATTGCATAGCGCGGTTGCCCTGAAGATCTACTGTGTAGAAAGCCGCGGTTCCTTGGGGGCTGTTTTCATAGAGCAGCAATGCCTGCCCAGAGCGCCTCACGCCAATCTCGCTACCATCGAGACGGGCAAAACCGGTGTAGAGAATCGAGGGAAACGTCTTTGCCTGTCGCCAAAAGTAGCGCCCGCTAGCAGCAGGGTCGTCTAGCCGAACCTCACCGTTGGCGATCGCCCGTGCGTTAATCTGCATCAACCGCATCGGTGTAGAGAGGTACCTGCTGAGCTGAGCATCGACATTCTGACTAACTTGGTTTGCAACCTGCGCTACCAAGTTGCTGACCGTCTGTTGCTCATTTCTAAGCGCAATGTAGCCGATGAGCACAGCAGCGCCACAAGTTTGCAGCACAAAGGGCAAGACTAGCACGAGCTTTAGGGGAATCCCTTGACGGCGGCCTTGGCCAGCAATCGAGAACTTTGACAAGCGTGTGGGCATAGTGGAGGTTTGATGCTGTGAGGGTTTAGCCTAGATGTGAGATTTCATTGAGCGCCAGTGAGCGCCAGTGAGCGCCAGTGAGCGCCAAAGTTTCTGCCAAAATCTTGCCAAAATTCTTTTGAAGTTGCTGTAAGGGTTTAGCCTGGATACCGCATTTTTTGAAGCTAGTGAGGAGGGATGAGATGGGACAAAAAGCCCTTGTCTTTTCGAGCTAGCACATGCCTCGCCTTGCAAGAAAATGCTGTACGAGATTCCACGTTTAGTAATCAAGCGCAGTGATGAGACTGGGCAGAGCGGAAACCTAGATTCAGCATTTGATTTAGCAACATTTGCTCATTCTCGCTCGTGAGCAGTGCCAAACACGCTCGGAATGTGTGCAACATATACTTTCTTCAACATGCTTGGCTGATTGACTAGTCTTTTTCCTTTATCCCTAAGTTTCTTCTCCCAGCAGGGGAAAAGAACTCTAGACTGAGAGCCGGGGTACAAAGTCCCTCGCCCCGCCCCCGTCGTAGTAGGACGGGAGCAGAGGAACCGGGATAGAGCTTGGGGTAGGGAAGTTCAGAGGAAATCTCAGATGTGATCAATCAGTCAAGCATTACACCTCAACTCATTACACCTTTCTTTTTGCCATGCCTTAATTACAGACTGACTACAGAAACATCGCTGGACATACCTCAACTAGGATGCCCTCGATCATCTAGAGACTATCTTCTGATACTGATGATGCAGTTGACATGGATGATGCAGTACCTTGTCTGATGCAGAACTTTGGAAAATAGCCGCTAGCGCAGGGCAAGCAGCCATTGATGCGGGTCACTGATGCAGGTCACTATCCGAGTGAAACCAGATCTCCAGTGAAGACAGCGCCCCCGGTGTGAGGCTCCGCAAGTCGGGTGTTGACAGTCAGCCGATAGAAATGGTTGAAGCGCGATCGCTCGGCCCAGGCTGGCAGCGTTTCTTGCCGCTTTGCCACAAAGATTTTTTGAAAGCCGGGATCGGCAATGCCTGTTTTGGAGTTGCGCGTGGGCACTACGCAGCGCTGGCACGGGTTTACCCCCAGCAGCCGGATGCTGCCAATCTGAAACGCGACAGCCTGATCGGCCTGGGCAAAGAGCCGATCTTCCCAAAAGGCGGGCACACCTGCAATTTCAAGATTGGTGCGGAAGCGGGCGCGAACTTCCTCTACGGTTAGGGCGGGGGTTAAGGCGGGATACCAGGTGGCGATCGCCTCCAGCGTGGCCATGCTAACAATCGTTGGGCCCGGCGACTGCGTATCGTCTGGAAAACCCATCTCCAGGTTTTGGCGGAGGTAAACCGGAAAGCCAAAGTATTCACTCAGCCATGCTTCTAAATCTTCCTGCTCTGGTTCAAGCGGGAAGGTGCTGGACGAGATATTTCCGTTCGAGGCTGTATCCGAGTTTCGGAACGAAACCGTGTTCGCAGCAAGGTCAAACTCGGCCCGGAGAGCGTGTATTTTTGCGTGTCGCTTGCCGTTCACAAACTGTCCCGCTTGGTCGAACAGGGCAAACTGGCGATCGCCCTTCAACGCGCCACTCCTCAGCACCTCCGCAGACTGAATGCCCACGCCATCCAGGGACTTAATCGGATAGATGAAAATTTGCGAAACGTGGGGAACTGTCGTCATCCTGTTCCGGTGTAGCTGAAGTAGCTGGCTCCCAAATTGAGCCGTTGCGTTCCCTCCACAATAGCAATTAACTCGTCCTGGCGATCCAGCGCACCGTTGCCGTTGGTGTCCAAAAAGATGCCCGTGCCCCGAAAGCGGCGAATCGGCGACGCGCCCAGCAGATATTGGCTACGGTTGCCGTGGAGTTGGATCGTATCTTCGCCAGGTTTGAAATCTTTGAGCAGGGCGTAGTCCCTCAGTCCTGGCTGGTCGGGCTTGCCGTCGTCATAAAACGCCATCGTGGCATCGCCTAGCCAAAAGCGATCGCGCCCGGTTCCGCCAATCAGCACGTCCACGCTGTTGCGCCCGGTGCTGTCGCCTACGCCGTTCAGGATATCGTTGCCGCCGCGCCCGTCCAGTCGATTGCTGCGGAAGTCGCCCACCAGCACGTTGCCCAATCGAGTGCCCAGCAGCACGTCGGTTTTTGCCAGACGAGGCGGCAGCCGCAAGCTCAAGGCTCTGACGATTTCTCGATCGAGAATCGGCTGGTTGCCCTGCCATTCCGCAAAGCCAAAGTTGCTGTCTACGTAGCCCCAGGAGGCCCAGCCGATGCCAAATTCCTCCAGCACGGTGCGCGTGTCTCGCAGCCAGCGTGTGCGATCCAGGGCAGACACGTTGGCGGCGTATACGCCAAACTCGGTGCAAATCAGCGTCACGCCGTTCTGCCGGGCCCACTGCGCGGCTTCGCCAATGCGCGATCGCAGTTTGTGAATATCCCACTGCTGTTGCCCATAGTCCAAAATCGCCGCCCGCGCTACCGGGTCGCCGACCTGCTGTGCTAGGAATTGCACGGTATTGGGGCTGGCGGGATAGGGGACATTCCGCAGTCTGCTCTCAAAGGCATCGCCAATCCACGATGCACCCTGATGCGTGAAGATAAATGGCTCGTAGAAGTGGAAGTCGTAAATGACGTTTGGGTCGGGCAGCGGCTGCAACTGCACCAGCGTCGAGATATTTTGCCAGAAGGCGCTGACGGCAATCAGCGTGTGCTGGGGGGCGACCTCGCGGATGCTGCGAAAGAGGGCCTGCTGAATCAGCTCCCAGGCTTTGGGATCGCTGCGAAAGACGGGTTCGTTCATCGGCTGGATGAACGTCAGGTCAGGATTCGTCGTCTTGTGTAGATGGGCGGCGAGCGATCGCCAAAATGCCGTAAACATCCGCCGAAATTGCGGATTTTCTAAACTGGCGGAGTAATTATTCTGGCTGCCGTCGATCAGCGGCGTGCTGTGCAAATCGACCACTACGCCGAGCTTTTGCGCCTGCGCCTGGGCGATCGCCCGATTCAGCCGGATGAGAGCCTGAGGATTGAGCCGATTGGGTGCGGTGTCGCTATACAGCACCGAAAAGTCGATGGGAATCCGCACGTAGGTGATACCCATCCGCCTCATTAGGGCGAAGTCGCGCTTGCCATAGGGATTGGGGTTCGCTCGATCGGGATACCAGAACCAGTTGGCCAGGTTGACTCCCCGTGCCAGCACGTCAGTGCGAGCCATAGCAGGATTCCGCAGCAGGATTCATATAGAAGGCGATAAACGGCGAGGTTGGAATGCCAGAGAATACGCAAATTACCCACACACGGCTGTATCAAAGCTATGTCCGTGCGTCAGGATAGTTTCATGTTCTCAGTTTTCTTTTCGCCCAAAAGCCTGTCGGACTCGCCCCTACAGAACTTTCACACGCGATTGACCTGCTATGAAGCTTCTGTGACTGGAGTTGGGAAACTAGCGAATGGGATGCTCAGCCAGGGCACACGCCGCAGCTAAGGAACTGGCGTTTCGGCGGCAGCGGGCGCAGGAGGCAAAGCGTCTGGCTGGGCTTGTTGCTGCTGCTGTTCTAAAATAGCTCGCTGGCGTGCCCGAAATTGCTCAGCGGCGGAGTTGATATTTTGCTGCTGCTGACGACGAAACTCCTCTGGAGAGCGAATCGAGCCGTAGTTAAGCTGATGAATCAGGTCGTGAATACCGCTCATCGGATTGTCGTTGCGGTCTGAAAAGAGATCTCGGCTTTCAGTCTGCGACGGCGTGACAAGATCGCCAGCAGTGGATTGAGCAGACGCAAGACTCGTGCCCAGTGCCACCACAACGGCTGCGCTAGCGGTTCCCAAGGCGGCTTGCCAGATTAAGCGGGTGACGAATGAATTCATGACTTGCTACTCCAGATTTCACACCTGCGGGTGATAGGTCTTCGTTCGATGGTTTCTTTCAATGGTTTCGGATGCGTCTCTAGAACCAAACCTTCAAGAACTGAATACTTCAGACGCAACACCTGGCGAAAATGCTCCCTGGCATCATAACAAACCCTAACCGGAATTAACGTAACCAGGATCAACAGTATCGCTGAACCTCATCCTGCTCAGGCAAAGCTGCGGCTGAGGAGCGATCGCACGCCCAGCAACGCCACCACGCCAAAGCCCGCCAGCACTAGCAGCGCTCCGCCCATCGTCACATCGCCAAACGGCGCATTCATCACCACGCTGCCCAGCGACCAGTCCGCGTGGTTATACACGTAGCGAATGGGTTCGATAGCGTAGCTCAGCGGGTTTAGCGAAGCCACCCACTGCAACCAGCGCGGCATAAAGCTGAGCGGCGCGAGGGCCGTGCTGGCAAACAGCAGCGGCAGATTGGTTACAAAGATTACAGCAATTAGTTCAATATGCCCCGGTAGCGCAAAGGCCAACCCCAGGCTAATTGCCGTCACCGCCACCACCAGCAGCAGGATAATCGCCGCCACCAGCGCCAGCCCGCCCACACCAGGGAAGCCCGCGCCCAGAAACGCGCTCATGGCGATAATCACTGCCGTTTGCAGTACGCTCAGCGTGGTGATGAAGATGGCGGAGGCCGCCACAATGGAAAACCGCGACACCAGCGGAGCCACCAGCAGCCGATTCAAAAAGCCAAACTCCCGGTCGAACATGACGGGCAAGCCCGCATTCAGCGCTCCCCCAAAGGCAGTAAACACCATCACGCCTGCACCAAGGAACTGCCCATAGTTTGCGCTACCGCCAAACAGACCCGGCGGCACGTTTTGAAACAGCGCCCCAAACAGCACCAGCCACATGACGGGCTGAATCAATCCGGCGATTAGCGTCGTGGGGCGGCGCTGGAGCTGGATAAACAGGCGCTTGGTCAATGCGGTCGTTTCTTGCAGAAAGTCGCTGAGCGGGGAAGAGGCAGGGGCGATCGCCGCTGCACCTCCATTCGGGCGCAACCTCTCCAGATTGGGCTGGGGCGGGGTAACAGTCTGGCTCATGGGATTCACACAATCGCGACTGGAAGAGTTGGGTATGAAGCTACGAACTGCCGTATGACACCCTTATTTAGACTTTAAACTTAGATGTCCTAGTGTAAGTCCTAGTAAATAGCGTAGCGTATCGCGGAATTTCGGTTCTGGGAAACGAGACTTTGCGGCGTTTGAACCATTGCAGGATCGTAGACGATGCTTGAAGCGCAATGCTTGAAGCAATGTGTTTTGGATCGAAACACGCTCAAAAATTGCGAGTGGGTGGCTTCGCCGTGTAGAATTGTAGACTGTGTGAAATTTATGGCAGGACGACCATGCCCAAGCTAAAAACTCGGAAAGCGGCTGCTAAGCGCTTTGAGCGCACTGGCAGCGGCAAGATCCGCCGCCGCAAGGCCTATCGCAATCACCTGTTGCAGCACAAGACCGCAACCCGCAAGCGCCGCCTAGGTCAAAAGGCCGACGTGCATGAGCGCGACGCAGAAAATGTGGAACTGATGCTGCCTTATCTCTAAGGAATGGAACGCCAGGGAATAGAAAGGATGGAGGGTAAATTGGGCGATCGCCCAACTTTGCAAATCTCCTGAGACTCACTATTCTTGGGCTTCTTTTCACCTGGGCTTCTTTTCAAAGGGTTGGGCGCATGGCCTGGAATCACCTACCGCCTGCGGCTGCCCAATGACCGACTCAACTTTTAACCAAGTGTAGGGACTGAATTATGACTCGTGTAAAGCGCGGAAACGTGGCGCGGAAGCGCCGGAAGAAGATTTTGAAGCTGGCGAAGGGCTTTCGGGGGTCACACTCCACCCTGTTTCGCACTGCAAACCAACAGGTGATGAAGGCACTGCGGAACGCCTACCGCGATCGCCGCAAGCGGAAGCGCGATTTTCGCCGCCTCTGGATCACCCGCATCAACGCCGCCGCCCGTCAGCACGGCATGAGCTATAGCCAGCTCATCGGCAGCCTGCACAAAGCCAACATCGAAATCAACCGCAAGATGCTGGCGCAGATGGCGATTCTCGATCCGGCGGGCTTTGGCAAGGTCATCGAAGTGGCAAGCAAAGCAAAGGGTTAGGTAAGCGCTTGATCAAGCTGCGAGTTGCGAGTTTGATCTTAGGAATTTGGGCGGGGGTGCAGTGTGCTGTGCCCCCGTTCGCTCATGGGGCGGATCTGGACACGATTCGGCGGCGCGGCTACTTAATTGTGGCGGTGAAGGACAACCTGCCGCCGCTGGGCTTTCAGGACCCGTCAGGCACGCTGCAAGGGCTGGAAATTGACCTAGCGCGACAGCTTGCAACGGAGTTGCTGGGCCGTCCCGACGCGGTGGAACTGCGCCCTGTGGCAAATCAAGAGCGAGTGGCGGCGCTGCTGGCAGATGACGTGGATCTGGTCATCGCCCGCATGACGCTGACGGCCTCGCGGGCACGGCTGGTGGACTTCAGCGAGATCTATTATCTGGATGGAACCGCGCTGATCACCCGCGACAGCACGATTCAGCGCATGGCCCACCTGCGCCGTCGGGCGATCGCCGTTCTTGCCCATTCCAGCACGATTGCCGTCGTGCGATCGCGCTTGCCCCAGGCACAGTTGGTCGGCGTAGGTTCCTATCACGAGGCGCTGACGCTGATGGAAGCTAACCAAGTCGCCGCCTTCGCCGCCGATGCCAGCGTTCTGATTGGCTGGGCCCAGGGCAACCCCAATTACCAGGTCTTACCAGAGCGGCTGTCGGGGGAACCGCTGGCGATCGCCATGCCGAGAGGACACCGCTATCAAAGCCTGCGGCAGCGGGTGAATCAGACCGTCCTGCGGCTTAGGGAAACGGGCTGGCTGGGCGATCGCATTCGGTTTTGGGGCCTGTAGCATGGGAACCTTAGCAACGGGGAGCAAGCGCCATGAACTTGGATCAGAATCCACCGCAAAACCCACAGCGCGATCTGCAAAACGATCTGCAACATGGTCGCCCGGCCGTGTTCCTCGACCGCGACGGCGTGCTGAATATCGAAGCGGGCTACATTTACGAACTGGAAAACCTGAACCTGATTCCTGGCGTGGCGCAGGCAGTGCGGCGGCTGAACGATCACGGTTTGTTCTGCTGTCTAGTGTCCAACCAGTCGGGCCCGGCGCGGGGCTACTATCCCCGATCGCACGTTGATAACTTGCACGAACGCCTCTGTCGCCTACTACACGAAGAGGCGGGCGCATGGCTCGACGCAATTTACTATTGCCCTGACCTCAGCCCGCCCGAAGGCGGCACGGTTGCCGAATTTGCCCGCTGGACAACCTGGCGCAAGCCCAATACCGGAATGCTCGTCGCCGCCGCCTGGGAGCATCATCTGGACATTCGCCGCAGCTTCATGGTGGGCGACAAGGCGACGGACGTAGATCTGGCCCACAATGCCGGGTGCAAAGGCATCCTGGTGCAAACGGGCTATGGCGATCGCGTCCTGGCCGGAGCCTACCAGCACCAAACCCAGCCCGACTATGTGGCCGAAAACCTGGCCGCCGCCGTCGAGTGGATCTGCGCCGCCTAGCACTAACTTTGCGACTGGATGTTTGCGACTAGTTTTAGACTGGCAATCTAAAATCACCAATCTAAAATCCAAAATCGGACTATTCCATCACAATCCAATCGCCCGACACCCACTCGCCCCGCTCTAGCTGCACCCAGCCGCCGCTACGTCGCCCCATCAGCGCTACCCGGCTACCGTTAGGAATCGTTCCCACGACCTGCCCACCGGGGCTATTGCGGACATTCAGCGAGCTGCCGTTGGTGCGGACTCGCCCGAAGGAAATATCGCCGCCCACATTTCCAGAGGGATTATCAACCAGCCAATTATTAGATACCCAGGTGCCGTTGGTGCGCTCAACCCATTCGCCGCTGCGGCGACCTGTGAGTTCGACCCGACTGCCGTTGGCGATCGCCCCAATAATGGTGCCGCCGGGCGCATTGCGGACATTCAGCGGGCTGCCGTTGGTTGCAACAAACTTAGTACCCCGATCCCCGCCAATGGGTGGCTGTGGGGTAGGGGGCTGGGGCGTGGTTCCCGGATTGGTCGTAATCCAATTACTCGAAATCCAGGTGCCGTTGGTGCGCTCTGCCCATTCACCGCTGCGCCGACCCGTCAGATCCACCCGGCTACCGTTGGCGATTGATCCAACAACTGCGCCGCCGGGGGCATTTCGCACGTTCAGCGGGCTGCCATTAGTCCGCACAAAGGCGATGCTGCTGCCTGCGCCCACACCGGGGTTGGGGGTGGGGCTGGGCGGAGGAGTCGTGACGGGCGGCTGGCTGTAGGTAATGTAGCGGCCATCGACCCAGGTGCTGTTGGTGCGTTCCAAAAAGCCGTTGCTGGAACGACCCGTCAGTTCGACTCGCGTGCCGTTGGGCAGCGTGCCTACAATTGCCCCACCGGGGGCACTGCGGACATTCAGCGGCTCTCCCGAAGTATTCACAAAGCCCACTGCTCGGTCGGTGCCGCTGGGGGGCTGGGTCGGGCTGGTATTGCCCACCGCAACCCAGTCGGCGGAAACCCAGGTGCCGTTGGCCAGTTCTAGATAGTTGCCGCTGCGGCGACCCGTTAGCTCAACCCGTGCGCCGTTGGGCAAGCTGCTGACCACTGGTCCGCCTGGGGTGCTGCGGACGTTCAACGGGTTGCCATTGGTCTGCACAGTGCCCGTAGCGGCCATTGCAGACCCCGCCGTGCCGACAACCAGAGCCGCTGCCAAGATCTGCGCCGAGAGCCACGCTGCGCTGGTGGGCGAGGGCAATAGCTCGCTCAGGTCACGCAATTCGGGCGCTGGCTCGGTGCTTTCGTAGAGGAGGGCAGTGTGGAGATAGGCGAGGGATTCCATAGCGGTGTAACCTTTGTTTTACAGGATTTCTTACAGGTGCAGGACTGACACACTTGCGATGAGTTTTCTGGGCTTTAGATGATTTCTCGCAGGCGCAACCCGCAAGAAATCGTCCAACTGCGTAAGTCCTAAGGTGATTTGGGGCAGATAATCGGGGGGTGAATGATTGTGGGGATGAATAAACGAGAGGACGAAGGCACGAGAGGGGCGATCGCCAAGCTCTACAAGGGTTTACTCATAAGCGATACAGCTTATGGTACTACGATTTCGGAAAGGGCTTATTTGAGAGAAAATTCGCAGATTTTGCAAAATCTTCCTGGTTTAAGCAGCATGGATGGAACCGTGAAAGGTGAGTGGGGGGGATCGTTGCGGAGATTGCGAACTGCTGGGTTAAATCAACACCAAGCCTGACAATTAATCATGAAGATTTGCCAAACAAACGTGAGAAAACTTAACCCGCGAAGCCGGACTATTAGAGTTTGGTTCAGCAGGACGGATTTTTGACCGCAAAAGTGCCCAGAACGCACCAGAAATTGCCCAGGGTTTGAGTTTCAGCAAGGGTTGAATCCTATTGCTGTTCTGGGGTTTGTTCTCGTGATTTCTGGGGAGCGTCGGGTGCGCTGCGAATGATCAATTTGGGAAGTTCCAGTTTAGGAGACTCAAACAACTCACGAATTTTGAACGAACCGTGAGACTGTCCCAGATTGTGGGCATCTTAAAACCACTCGCTTGAGTTAATACACGAGTTGAATCAGGTGCAAAGCCATCTGTTTAGAGCCGTGAAGTAACCTAACTTTCCGAAGCAAAACATAAAAGGGCGATCGCCCATCTTGCCTCAGGGGTTCACAGCATAGATGTCTATCACAAAAGTCAATTGAGAGATTAGCTGCAAAAATGACTGAGCGCAGAGATCACGCCTACCGTGAGGCAGATTGAGGATGCGTCGTGTGAGACTGTTAAACCCCTCATGCCCTTGTGTTCGTTTTGGTTCGATGGATTAGGCAAATTCGGTGTCTTGATCAGCGGCAAGCCGCATTGCTTGTCAGGAAGCCCGCCCATGAGCCTAAAATCTCGGTCGAAAAAGACCCCGCCCCAATCCAACTCGGAGGAACCGCAGTCGGGAAATGCGCCCCTTTCCGAGCGCCCTGCTCCGGCATCTTCTTGTCAGTCGGCGGAGAATTCTGAACGGAACTGCGAGAATAGACACAGCACTGGGCCCGAATCTTTGTCAGGCGGTTCCCATTTGAGCAACAGTCATGCGCGATCGCACTCTTCTCCTGCGCCACCGATCGACGGTTCCGCTGCTTCATCGTCTGCAATCGCTCAATCCCTGCTCAAGTTTGACAGCCTGGAAATTAGCAGCCTGGAAGCTAGCAGCCTGAAAGCTAGCAGCCTGGCGGATTTCTCAGATGCGCTGCTGCCGTTCATTCAACCGCTGCTCACGCTGATTTCTGACCTGGTTTATGTCTATGACCGGGTGGCGCACCGCCTCATGCTGATCAACGACGATCAGATAGTGGCAGTGTTGGGGGATTGCCTAGAGGGACTACAGTCGCCTAGTATCGCCGCCCTCTCTGCACGGGTTCATTCAGAAGACTGGGCACGGGTGCAGACGTATCTGGCTCAGATGTTGGGCGAGTCGAGCGATGAGCATGAGGTGGAATTTCGTCTGCGGCAGAGCAACGGCGAGTGGCGCTGGCTGCGATCGCGCGATCGCCTGTTGTCTCACACGCCCGATGGACTGCCCTGGCAGCGGTTGGGCCTTTTGACTGATATTACCCACCAAAAGCAAACAGACTCTACCGCCCAGCCAACGTCCTTGGTCGAGCAGCAGATGGGGCTGGTTTCCAAACAAGCCACCCACTTTGCCCGGATGCTGAGTCAGTCTTTGGATTTGAAAGACATCCTGAATACGGCTGTAGACCAAGTTTTGCAAATGTTTCAGGCAGATCGAGTGCTGATCTACCGCCTGTTTGAAAATGGCACAGGCAGCATCATCGTGGATGCACTCGCCGAAGGGTGTCCCACGATTTCCGGGCATCCGCCGCCAGAGAGCATCTTCCCGATTGCCGATCGCTCGACTAGCAGCGCAGGCTGGGTCTACAGCCTCAGCAGCCTAGAAACGGAATCCCTTTCAGAGCATTCTCGCAGTGTTTTGCGACGGCTGGGCGTTCGCGCCATGCTGGTCGTGCCGATGATGCAGCAGGATAGGCTGTGGGGCTGGTTGGTGGTGCATCAGTGTTTGGGCGATCGCACCTGGCAGAAGTGGGAAATTGACCTGATTACCCAACTTGCGGGTCAGTTAGACCTGGCTATTGCCCAATCGGAACTCTATCAGCAGGTGCAGCGCCTGAATGTTGATCTGGAGCGGCAGATTCAGGCCCGCACGGCCGAACTGCGGCTAGCGTCGAACTTTGAAGCGACGCTCAAACGCATTACCGACAAGGTGCGCGACAGCCTCGACGAAGATCAGATTTTGCAAACGGCAGTGCAGGAATTGGCGATCGCCACCGAGATTAGCTGCTGCAATGCCGCCCTCTATGACCTGGAAGAGGGCACTTCCACCGTCCGCTATGAATACACCACCACCGTCTCGCCTTACCAAGGACGCACCGCCGATCTAGCGGCCTTCCCAGAGATCTACGGCCCATTGCTCAACGGGCAGAGTCTACAATTCTGTTCTCTGGTGCCCAACCCGGTGCGCGGGCGCGTGTCCATGCTGGCAACGCCCATTATGGACGACCAAGGCGTGCTGGGCGATTTGTGGATGATCAACCACGCCTTCTATGCCTTTGGCGAGCAGGACTTGCGCATGGCGCAGCAGGTGGCCAACCAGTGTGCGATCGCCCTCCGCCAGGCCCGGCTATTTCAAGCTGCCCAGGCCCAGGTACGAGAGCTGGAAAAACTCAACCAGCTCAAAGACGACTTCCTCAGCACCGTCTCCCACGAGCTGCGAACGCCCATGTCCAACATCAAAATGGCCATTCAAATGCTAGAGCTAATCCTCCGGCAGACGGGCATTTTAGACAGCACCACCGAGCCAGAGCCAAACCGGGTCAACCGATACTTCAAAATCCTGCGGGAAGAGTCTCAGCGCGAAATCAGCCTGATCAACGACCTGCTTGACCTGTCGCGGCTCGACGCGGGCGCAGATGCGCTACACCTCAGCAGCATTAATCTAGCAGGCTGGCTGATTCCGCTGCTGCGCCCGTTTGAGGAACGCACCCGCAATCACCAGCAATCCCTGCAAATTCGCCTAGACGCAGACAGTCTGCCACCTCTGATCACCGACTTGGCCAAGCTAGAGCGCGTGGTTACAGAACTGCTGACCAATGCCTGCAAATACACCCCTGCGGGCGGCGAAATCTGGGTCGAGGTGAAGCGGCTGGATGCCGGAGGGAAAGCGCAGGAGGAGGGGGAAGAACGAAGAGGGAAAAACGAAAAACGAAGAGGGAAGAACGAAGAGGGAAGAACGAAGAGGGAAGAACGAAAGAGGCGGCTGGAGGCTGGGGGGCAAGGGCAGGAGAACGGAGTTGGGTGGGAGGACAGGGAAGAGCCTCCTTTCCAAGGTCTTGTCATTCCAAAGCTCCAGATTCGCGTCACCAATACGGGCACTGAAATCCCGCTCGTTGAGCGCGATCGCATTTTTGAAAAGTTCTACCGCATTCCCAACAACGACCCCTGGAAATATGGCGGCACGGGGCTAGGGCTGGCGCTGGTGAAAAAGCTGGTGATGTGTCTGCAAGGCACGCTGGAGCTAGACTGTGCTGACGGACAGGTGCAATTCACCGTCACGCTGCCGCTTCAGCCAGAATAAGCACCCTGCGGAGTGCCTCCGTCGCATTCAACATCACATTCAACTCGCATTCTTCAACTTGCATCCAACCTTGCAGAAGGCGGGAGAGAGAGCGGGAGAGAAGGCAGGTGAGCGGAGAACGGCAACCTGGCCTCTATTGGGCGATCGCCCCACTCGCCTTCAACTCTGTCAGCAATCCGCCGCAGGCATCCATCAGCAGGTCAATCACGTAGTTAAATCCCTCTGTGCCGCCGTAGTAGGGGTCGGGCACTTCGCGATCGCCATAGGTTTGGCAATAGTCGCACATCAGCTTGACCTTGTGGCGATATTGCCCGCTGCGGTCGAGGCGCAGAATATTTTCGTAATTCTCTTTGTCCATTGCCAGGATCAGGTCAAATTCCTGAAAATCGTCGGGATGAAACTGGCGGGCGGTTCCCTCTAGCGTAATGCCCAGCTTCGCCTGAGCAGCGGCGTTCATGCGGCGATCGGGCGGGTTGCCAATGTGCCATGCACCCGTACCCGCCGAATCGCAAATAATCTGCCCGTCTAGCCCGTTTTGTCGGATCAGCAGGTTCATAATATTTTCCGCAGAGGGCGATCGACAGATGTTGCCAAGGCAAACAAACAGCAGCTTGTAGGGCATGTCTCCAGTTCCAGGTTTAAAGTGCTATACTCTCTGAGTGGTGATTGGCGATCGCTCTAAAGTTTACTACTCTAAGAGTCTGCTTAAGAGTTCGCTAGAAAGCCGAGGGCATGTAGCTCAGTGGATAGAGCATCAGATTCCGGTTCTGAGGGTCGGGGGTTCGAATCCCTCCATGCTCGTTTGGTACGCTCGTTTGATACACGTTAATGGCGCGTGGCAACAGGTTAGCCTCTAAGCTTTCGCCCATTTCCGTCAGGCAGTCAGCTCATCTGGTCGAACCCTAGAGCAACGTTTAGGAAGCGGCTAGAAGTCAGCCGTGCCCCAGCCAGGTGCTTTCTGAGCCGATCGCAGAATGAAGGCGGATAGGTTTTCGACCTGCGTCTGGTTCATCCAGTCCTCCGAAACGCGACGACACTCCAGCGCCTCTTCAGAGCCGTCGTAGGTTGTAGGGGCCCTCAGAAAGGCAACCAGGCGATTAATGGTATCGCGGGGCGGGGTTGCGCCCTTCAGCGCTGCAAGAGACAGCGGCACGGTCGGGTTGGGCAGGGTCGAACCGCCGACATGACAGTTTTTGCAGTTTTCTTCAAACAGGCGCTTGCCTGCGGTCAGGTCGATCGCCGAGAACGGTCGAGTCGTGTCTGCATCGAGCGGCAGTTCCACTGGCTCGGAGGCATCCAGAAACCGCGCCACATAGGGATCAACAGGCCCGGCGATCGCCCCTTGCGGCAGCAGCGCGATCCCCCCAATCCAGCATCCAACCACCACCCACCCGGCCACCCGCCACCGAGTTACGACGGGTCGGAGTATCTGTAACCAGAGTATCTCCAACCAATGGTTCCTCTGAAACCATTCCTGCGTGCCTTTCCGATCAGCCTGCTGCATTGCTATTTGTGGAACCGAGTGTCTCCTATCTAACTCTAGCGCTGATGGGTTGCTGATGGGTTGCTGGCGGGTTTCTGCTAGGGACGATATCCTGCTGATCTCCTGTTGAACTGGTCAATACTGGTCAATACGCCCCAATACGCCATTTTTTGCCCCAGGGCCGCCTTTAGAGTCCCGTTAGAGTCCTATTGGGCGGTTTGCGATCAGGCGGAATGCTCTCCCAGCTTTTTTGTAAACCAGGCTTAACAAACGAAACGAAAAGCAGACCTTTAGAATGGATCAGGACTACATAAAGCGATGGATAAACCCTGGTATAAAACTAAAAATGGCGGATAGAACCGGAGCCTCGTTGAATTCGTAGATTTTTAGAGGCTGGCTTAGCGCGAAGCAAGCCCCTAGATGAGGTCAAAATTTAGTCCGAAAATTGGTTTAGTTTGATCAACGACTCGGTGTTCGAGGAGACGAAAAATGTTGGATTTTTGGGGTCGGCATTCACGCCGTGGTGCGGAAGAATGGGTGCAGCCCCTCGTGGAAACCTATCAGGCCCTTAGCTCTGCTTCGGTGGATGCCCTCTGGCAGCGAGTCATTAACCTGGCTGACGTTTCCTGGCATCCGCTAATTGCCCGCACCAACGTTCCCAAAGGACTCATCCCCAAACCAGGACTGATTTATCAAGCGGTTTCGCGCCTGTTTCTGCCGATTCCGATTCGGATTTTTGTTGAGCGGGTGTCGCCCCGCGAGTTGCTGAGCGTCCGTATCCTAGCGCTGCCGGGGATAGAGGAGCGAGTCACCTATCGCGTTGAATCTACGCTCTGCGGTACGCGAGTGTCCTACTCTGTCACGCTCAAGGGCTGGCTGTCGCCGCTGATCTGGTCGTTTATTCGCCCCTATGCTGCTCGCGTGGCCACTGAGCTAGCCCATGCCGCTGAGCAAGATTTGGAACGGGCGGCCTGTCCCCGATCGTCTCGCCGCGCTTTGCCCAATATGAACGCCGATCTGTTCGGGCTGCTGCTGCTCGTCTGTAGTCTGTCTCCTTCGCTTCATTCCTGATGGGCGAGCGTGCGTCTGACGGCATCAGCCCTGCATTACACCTACACTACAATTACACCTACATTACGAAAGTCTTGGTCACAAGAGCGATCAAAGGGTTTCTGGCGGGACGCTGCTCAAAAAGAAGAGTCAGGCTGACGGTCGAGTCTGGCTTTGGGAAAATCTCTTGAGGGCGATCGCCCCAGACTACCCACGAGTCCCCCAAAATATGGTTTTATACTTTTGTGAAGCATCGCATGTGAAGCGTTAGCTAAGCTGCTCTCTCTTGATGTGTCTCTTCTGAAAGTGCCTTCAAAGTGCTTTTAGATGTTTCTCAGAGCGTTTCTGAGGGGCATCCAGCCCAGCGTCCAACGTAGCCATTAGCCAGTTTCCCTTCAGCAAGGAGCCGTCCATGTATATTGTGCAAGTTGCCTCTGAGTGTGCGCCAGTGATCAAAGCTGGGGGACTGGGCGATGTGGTCTACGGGCTGAGCCGCGAGCTAGAGATTCGCGGCAACACGGTCGAAATCATCCTGCCCATGTATGACTGCATGAGGTACGACCACATCTGGGGGCTGCACGAGGCCTATCGAGATTTGTCGGTGCCCTGGTACGGCGCAGCGATCAGGTGCGATGTGTTTTGCGGCTGGGTGCATGGTCGCCTCTGCTTCTTCATTCAGCCCAAATCCCAGGATAATTTTTTCAACCGGGGCATTTACTACGGTGCATCGGATGACAACATGCGCTTTGCCTTCTTTAGCAAGGCAGCGCTGGAATTTCTGCTTCGCACCAACAAGCGCCCCGACGTGATTCACTGTCACGACTGGCAGACTGGGCTAGTGCCCGTCATGCTGTATGAGATTTACAAATGGCACGGCATGGCTAATCAGCGCGTGCTGTTCACCATCCACAACTTTAAGCACCAGGGCATTGGCGGCGTAGATATTCTCTGGGCGACGGGGCTAAACAACGAGGAATATTACTTTCAGTACGATCGCCTGCAAGATAACTTCAATCCTTTCGTCCTCAACTTCATGAAGGGTGGCATCGTCTACGCCAATCATGTCAACACGGTTTCGCCTCACCATGCCTGGGAAGCCCACTATGGCAGCGAGGGCTATGGTTTGGGACACACGCTGCACACCCACAGCTACAAGTTCAGTGGCATCCTCAACGGTGTGGATTACGACATTTGGAACCCAGAAATTGACAAATACATTCCGGCAAAATATACTGCCGAAACGCTAGAGAACAAGGTTAAGAATAAAAAAGCACTGCGCGATCGCCTGGGTTTGCGCCATGACCCTGAAAAGCCCCTCATCTGCTACATTGGTCGGCTGGATGAGCAAAAGGGCGTGCATCTAGTTCACCATGCGATTTATCATGCGCTGCTGCGGGGTGTCCAGTTTGTGCTGCTGGGGTCGGCCACCGAGCGCGGTATCAACGACTGGTTCTGGCACGAAAAGAACTTCCTCTACAGCAATCCAGACGCTCACCTGGAGCTTGGCTTTAACGAAGAACTCTCTCACCTCATCTACGCAGGGGCAGACATGATCGTCGTTCCCAGCAACTTTGAACCCTGTGGGCTGACCCAGATGATTGGTCTGAAGTACGGCACGGTTCCCATTGTGCGCGGCGTAGGTGGCTTGGTGAACACCGTGTTTGACCGGGACTATGACGAAAACCACCCGCCCGAAAAGCGCAACGGCTACGTTTTTCAACATACCGATTTTCAGGCGCTAGAGTCGGCGATGGATCGGGCGATCGGGCTGTGGCGCTATTATCCTGAAGAGTTTGAGAAGCTCGTCCTGCAAGGCATGGCCTATGATTACTCGTGGAAAGATCCAGGCGCGGCCTACTTGGGTGTGTACGAATATATTCGTCACCGATAGCTATGTTCATCATCAATAGCTACGAAGTTTAGCTATGAAGGAAGTGTAGCTATGAAGTAACTATTATGCAGTAACTATGAAGTGCCTCGCCGCGAGATACCTCGCTAGTAGCGGGCAGGATCTAGCGAAGGGGAGCATTATCAAAGGCTTGGGCGATCGCCCACCATGCAGGCTTGCGCTCCAGGTTTTCGTCCAGCGGTAGAGGACGGACAGGTAGCCCGTCTTCGCGGGGCTTGAACTCCGACAGCCAGGTATAGCGATCGCTCAGCCCCCAAGTCAGCACTGCAATGACGGCTGGTTCATCCAGCACCACATCCAGATATTCTCGATAGGCATCCGCCACTAGGCGATCGCGCTGTTCAATATCAGCAGGCAAACCCTGATCGCTCACGTCTAGTTCTGTGATCAGGATTTTAAGGCCCATACTGGCAATATCCCGCAAAAATTGCCTTAGCTTTTCGGCGTTAAATCGAGTTTCACTCGCTCGTAAATGAGACTGAATACCAAATGCTTGAATCGGTGTCCCTTTTGCCTGTAGCCGTTCTAGCAAGCGCAAGGCAGCGTGACGTTTTGCCGCATGGCTAGACGTGTCATACTGTAGCCCATAATCGTTGTAGACCCGTAAAGCCTCTGGGTCGGCTTGGGCCGCAACACGAAATGACAGATCGATATATTCTTCGCCTAAGAACTCAAGCCACGGACTCTTGCGAAGCCCATCGGGGCGGCCGTCTGGAACTTCGATTGCCTCATTCACCACATCCCAAGAATGCACCTTTCCGGCATAGCGGCCGGCAACAGACTCGATATGATGAACCAGATGGCGCTCCGCATTGCGCGAATTCAACGTTTCTGAAAACCATCGAGGCAGAGACAAGTGCCATACCAATGTATGGCCACGCATTTGTAAGCTGTATTTTACTGCAAAATCAAATAGCCAGTCGGTTTTAGTAAAGTCAAACTCAGTTGGAGAAGGACGCAAAGCTCGCCACTTCAGACCATTTTCTGGAACAAGAATTCTGCAATTCTCAACATATCTCGCAGCAAACTGAGCATCCGAGGACAGCATGGCATAGTCTGAAGCTGCTCCGTAGAGAAACCCTTTCTGGGATGCAACCTGTGCCAGAGAGTTGAAGCCTGTTGTAGCCAAGGCGCTGGGCGATAGACTGTGAGAGCCAAAGCCCTGGCGACTCCTTTGCCGAATCGATGAACAGCTCGCAATCGCTGCCCCAAATCCGATTTGCAGCAATCGGCGACGGCCGAGCCGGGATTGTATTGCCATAATTCCCTAGTGCTGAAAGGTCAACGCTACCGTTTCAGAGCCTTGAAACGTTGCTGGATGCGCTGCTTGAAGATTCGGTAAAAGAACAGTGGGTTGCCCACAATGTATCGTCTCCACAACCGCCCCGGTTCCACCAGCAGCCTAGATAGCCATTCCAGCCCGCGATCAGTCATCCATTGAGGGCCTCGATAGACGGTTCCCGTATAGAAGTCCAGACAGGCTCCCAACGGTAAGAAAACTCGCGCATCGATGCGGTCAAAGTTATCTACAATCCATCTCTCTTGCAGCGGCATTCCGAAGCCCACATAAAACACGTCTGGCTGGAATCGGTTGATGTCTGCAATGACTGCATCATTTTCTGGGCCAGTCTTCGCAAAGTGCCCATGATGACCTGCAACTCGGAGGTTGGGGGCGATCGCCTTCATCTGAGCCATCGCCTTGTCCACTACCCCTGGCTTTCCTGCAAGAAGATACAGCGAAAGATTGTGCTGTTCACACAAAAGAACCAGGCTTTCGATATAGTCTGGACAAGTCATGCGGTGACTGCTCTTAACAGAATAGCCCAGCATCTTTGCGCCTAAAAGAACCCCAAATCCATCGCAAAAAACCAGCTCTGAACGATTAATAAAATCACGATACCAAGGCAGGTCATAGGCAAAATTCATACCACGAGTATTAACGTTGCCAATGACCGTCTTCCTATCTTGCTTTGCATATTCAACAATGGAGTTGAGAAGATCACAAACTGTAATCTTGTGAAACTTTGTGCCGAAGATGCGAATCTCCTCGAATAGAGTATTGCTAAGAACCATGATGATCACCGCTTTGTGGCAGTACGCTTTGTGGCAGTAGACGAATAAATATCGGTTAGCGCTTTCCAATAGCTATCTGCGCCAAATGGAAGCACACTCTCGCGAGCAGCATGTCCAAGGCTAGTTCGGAGGGCGTTATTCTCAATCAGCAACCGAATTGCATCCGCAATTTGATAGATATCTCCAGGTTCCACTAAAATTCCGTTCTCTTTATGCTTGATGAGTCCAGGAATACCCCCTACAGGGGTAGTAATGATTGCCAGTCCCCAGCTCATAGCCTCCAGCAAGGCCATAGGCAGACCCTCGTTATAGGAAGGGAGGATAAAAACGCTGGCTTCTCTGGAAAGGGCTTCGCGTTCTTGAGGGCTGACCCAATCTCTGACAGTGACAATGTGATCTAGCCCAAGTTCTGAAACAAGCTCACGTAGTTTTTCTGTTTCGCCATCACCAGCCATTACGAGCCGCAATCGAGTGCGATCGCGCTCAGAAAGATGAAGCAGCGATCGCACCAAATCAAACGCACCTTTCCGCTGGCCAATACGTCCAAAGAAGACGAATAGAACCTCTCCCTCCTGACCGTCAGTTCGCCGAGGAACTTGATTGGGAATTCTGACTGCGTTGGGCAGTACCGATACGTTCTGCTCCTTAAGATTCAGCGCTTCCACATAAAATTGCTGCCAACTTTCAGACAGCACAATGAAGCGATCGCACTGACGATAAACCCAACCTAGAGCGGCTCTTAAAAAGATGGGTAAATGATCATAAAACTCATGAAACTCCGAGCCATGAGTATGCATCACCACGGGCTTTCCAAATAACTTGGATACTAGTGTGGTGACGGACTGTCGAAAGGCACTACCTCTTTCAGAAACATGAATATGGATCAGGTCAATATTGCCAAAAAGTAGCCTACCTGATAAGTCAAAGAGAGCTTTGAAAAATGCTCGAAGCTTCTCTATTGAAGAACCGTCAACCAGCGTTGCAATATGCTCAATCTCTACGCCCGAATCATCAGCCTGCTCCAAGATCAACTGCTGGACTGAGACTATTCCTCCCTTCCTCGAAAGTCCTTCTCCCAGCATTAGAATCTTCATAATTATGCTCCCCCAATGATCCCACCAGAATACTTAGCTATTCAACAGAAGGTGTTAGCGCTCCCATATAAACCTCAACAGGTTCTTCAGTTTGTCGCGATCGCAACCTGTTGGGCTGTAGAGACATGTTAAGTGAGACAAAAAGAACCCAATTTAAGCTGTTATTGACCATCAACGATGATTCCGTAGAATTAATCAAGCATGTAAAGATAAGATAAATAACTGACCACAAGTACAGCGAGGGTTCCGCACCTCTAGATAGCTGAACGCCTCGTACAAACATTTGCAAGAAACAAACCAAGAAAATTGCGGCACCCACAAATCCAAGCTGAATCCAGAGATCAATGAATCCATTGTGGGCATTGGGAGCAAGCCATCCATAATCCTTCCAGACGGCTGCACCAGGACTATTCCAGTCCCCCCAAAATCCGCTATACCCATAGCCCAAGATCGGTTGTTGCAAACCCTGACGAATGACAATTGGCCAAATATCTGCTCGCCCAGTCAGGGTTAGATCCTTGCCCACAGAACCAACGACTAGTTCCAGCAAATCTACCAAGAAGAGGGAAGCTAAAGAACCGACCGCCGAAAGAGTGCAAATGACCGGAATCATGATTCGGTCTGGCCAAAGCGCGACCTTGATGACCATAAAAATCAGGATTAACGTAACAAAGTTAATCAGTGAGGAGCTAGAGGCAGACATGACAATCATGAGCGCTGAAACAGCAAGCCCCAGCATTGGCATCCACGAGTTTCTACCTTTTGTAGAAGATAGAGATAGAAAGATCAGAGAACTCAAAACCATCATTTGGCCGAAGGGATTTTTATGAATAAAAACTCCCCGCCATGCGCCCGCATGAATACCACTCATCCTGCCATATTGAGGAAGGGCTATCACAAAGGCAAGGTTCAGAAATAAAATGATGCCAAATGTAATTGCTAAAAGGTTGAGTTGCTCTTTCGGACTAAATCGCGTTCCAAAATAGACTCCAAATAGCGTGGTGCCAAGAAGCGCGATCGCCCTTGTCTGCGTAAGGCTTGGCTGAGCAGACCAGAGAACTGAACACACCACAAGCCCCAGGAGAATCAGGAGGAACGGACTCCTAAATAGCCGTTGAACAACATACTTCCATCGCCATAGTAAAAGCAGGAAGGAAATGCCATAGTTTACAAGAAGCAATTGTCGAATCAAGGCAAAATCGACATCCCTCAGAGAACCTGCATCCCCCTCGCTAAAGCCTCCCGACAGGAAAAGCGCAAGAATGCCGCCAGCATAAAGAGTTAGATAAGCGATAACAAATGCAAGCTCAAGGAATCGCCACAGCCCCTTCACAGCACTTACTCCTTCGTCAAGATTCGAGTCAGAATGTAAAACGATCAGTCTATAGACACATCCTGCGGGGGACTAGCTAGCCAGAACTGCGGTTGGCGACTTTAGACCAAACGTACCTTGGTCCTCCCAGTGCGTAGACACCAAGCAGTCCCACAATAATGAAATAGATCAGCGTAGAGACGGTTAGCACAATCATGAAGCCTGGATTGAGCCTTTGAAGACCTACGAAAATAGGAATCATCAGGGCGCAAATCAAGCCTGGATAATAGAACACTTCCAGAAAGTTGATTGAGAACAAACGACGAAGAGCAAACAGAAATTGTAAGAATGTCGAAACACTGACCAAGAGCGCAACCGAAACTGCGCCAGCGAGTTGGTATCTTGGCACCAGGAAAAATCCAAACAAGGCTTTGACAGCCATTGTTACAGAACCCTCGCGCATATTGATTCTTTCCAATCCGTTTGCCATCAAGACAAATCCAAACGGTCGGTTAAACGATGCCAAGACTCTTGAAAAGGAATACACAGTCAGGATGATAGCTGCATCTCGAAATCGCTCGTCACCGTAGACGAACTGTAGCAAATCTCCTCCAAAAAAGAAGAAGCCGACACAGGTTGGCAGCGCAATTGACAGGAGAATTCCAACCATACTTTGAGCAATCTTGCGCTGCTTATCTGTCCCCTCCTGAACAGACTTGACCATGCCTGGATAGGCCGCCTGCATCAGGCTATCTGTCATAATTAAAAAAGGCTGCATGAGCTGGATAATACCACCATACAGCCCGACGAGAAGCTCACTCCCTGCCACAGATAGAATCAAGAATTCGAGCTTGGCGTTAACAATTCCCAGACTATCAATTGCGAAGAAGCTGGCAGCAGACTTGAACTTTGCAACCATGAAACTTGGGTCAAGCCTCCAGTCCATCTGCATCTCTCGTGTCAACAGAACCCACTGAATCAGAAAAATCAGCGTTTCTGAAACTACAAACAGCAAAGCAATCGTGTTCACTCCATAGCCCTGCTGCATTGCCGCAATCATTGCCAAGATGCGAGAAACGTAAACAGGTACGTTTGCAGTAGCAATTAGATGCATTCTTTCTTGTGACTGAAAGAAGGCCTCAGTCATGTTGGAAAGAGAGAAGGGGATAACAGCGGCACCAATGATGTAACAGGTCAGTTTCGTTCCAGGCTCGTATGGAAGGATGGTGACAATTGCAAGCAGGCAAATATAGCCCAAGATGCTAATGATTAGCTGAAGAATCGTGCAGTTCAGCAAATAAAATGACTCATTTCTGGTGGACTCTGCTCCTTGAGCAATCATCCGGATCATCAGGTTTTTTAGTCCGTGAGATGCAATCCCGACAAAAATGTAGTAAAAGCTGAAGGCAAGCAGATATCTTCCTAGTTCATCAGCACCCAGAAATCGCGAAATGGATGCAGATAGCACAAAAGTCGCAACACTTTGCACAACTCGATTAACGAGCATTGAGGCTGAGTTGCTGAGTAGCTTACGTCGATGTTTCATGTCTATGCCGCTTACATCCAGTAGAAACCTTGAGCCTGATTCTGCGTTGAGAGTCCTTTAGGCGAACAACACTGTCTACACCAAGTTTGCAGGCTGCCTTGCAGGCTCGATGATGATGCTTTCATCAGGGCGATCGCCCCCTCCAAGTTCCCTCATGCGGGCAGCAATTGTGTTTGCATAGACTTCCAAAGAATGGCGCTCCATCACAATCTGATAGGCTCGCTCCGCTCGTTTCTTTGCTTCGTCGGGGTTGTTGAATAAATAGGATATTGCGTTCCGCAAACCTTCAGCGTCGCCCGGACGGACTGTGAGGATTGCATCTGGATCGAGATAAGAAGACAGTCCTTTTGTGGCAGTTGCAATGATGGGGCGCTTGCAGGCCATTGCCTCAATCAATGAGGTAGAGCCAGCATGATAATCGCTCTCAAACACGCTCATTACAAAAATATCTGCATCTCGATAAAGCTGAACCAACTCTCCCATCTCGTAATAGCGAAATTCCATGTTGGCAGGAACCACATCTGGGAAAGACTTCTTCAAGCGCTTTGCAAACCGAGACGCATCACACACCTTGACATCTAAATCCATATCCTGAGTTGCTGCCGCAACCAGGCGATAATCTCGATTTTCTAGACCTGCACTGGCGATAATAGGACGTTTCTTATCTGGAGAAGGGAGTCCCGGCGTGAAGAAGTTTGTATCCACGAACTGTGGCAGATACAGCACTCTAGATTTCGGGAGATTGAGATCCCTGCAAACCAGATCCTGCTGGAACTTAGAACCGACTACAAACAGATCTGTAGATTTAGCAATCCTCAGCCATCTAGCTGTGAGCCGGTTCCGTGGGCGATCAAAGTTCTGAAACAGCGAAACAACCTTAGGGCGATCCTTCTTGCCAACACAGTAAGCAGAGAAGGGTATGGATGAATCTTCGGCACTGCAGAAGACAACATCATCAGAAGTGAGCTGTTTAACAAGCTGTCTGGCCAAAGCCCAGTTTTCTGGCCGCCCTGCGAATAGCTTCGATCGCACTTTATCTGCACTGCTTGCTTCTACATTAGGCATGTCTATACAGGCACCCAGTTCTTCCTGAAGCAGCGCAATGTAGTTTCGCGGACGCTTGCCGAGCTTTATCTCTTCATTGGTCTGTGCCCAGCGCGTCCCACTAAGTACGATATGGTATTGCATTGCTTCAACCACTCCTGATGTAAATTCTATAAACACGGGCGATAAATAAAGGCAACCAGATAACTGGCTAGCAACATCCCGAAGAGCGTCTATCTCAATGAATCAGATAAGATAGACGCTTTTTCAACTTTATTGCGACTTTGCAGAGGAAGATCCAACTCCAGCGCCGATCTGGGTAGCTCCAGATAGAGCCGTAGAAGAAGTGCTGAAGTGGTACTGGCTGCCTGCATAGTAGAAGTAGCTATCAGGCTCATTGCGAACATCAACGCAGTTGAGTACCATGCCCAAAACTTGCTGACCAGACTGCTTCAGAAATTCCCTGGCTGCAAGGGCACGCGATGAATCGACAACTCCTGGGCGAACGACTAAAACCATGCCATCAGTCATCTTCCCAAGAACTGCTGCATCGGCGATGCCTGCAAGGGGAGGCGTGTCAAAGAGAACAAAGTCATACTCTTTGAGGAAGTCGTCAACCAGGGCGGCCATACGTTTGGAGTCTAATAGCGCAACTGGGTTAGGAGGTACAACGCCGCTGGGCAGGACATATAGATTCGGCATGACTTCCTGAATCACCGAATCGCTGGAAACCTGATCAACCAGGAGATTACTCAAGCCCGCAGCATTGACTAGATTCCAGGTATGGTGCTGTGCAGGTCGGCGCAGGTCAGCATCGACCAAAAGTACCTTGCGACCTAGCTGAGCCAGCGTTGCTGCCAGATTGGCCGCGATTTCGGATTTCCCTTCTTGAGCGACTGAGCTAGTAATGACGAACGATCGCACTGCTTTGTCAGAACTCAAAAACTTGAGATTGGCTTGCAGCATTTGGTAGGACGCAGCAATTGGAGACTGCGGCATATCCTGAACCACAACGCGGGGTGCAGGATGATCCAAAGCACCCAGGGCTGAACTGGACTTGCCAGATCGGGGAAAGACAGGAATCACGCCCAGGAGGGTATAGCCAAGGGCTTCTCTGGCCTCCTTCACGGTCTTGATTGAGCGATCAAATAGGTCGATGCTGAAGGCCGTCGCAACTCCTAAGAGCATTCCTGAGAGCGCGCCGGCAACCAGGAAAAGCTTCTTCTTGGAGGGAAGTGGCTCGTCGGGTATGGTAGCAGATGACACAACGCGGACATTGCCGACATTCTGGTTCTCTGCAACCTGAATTTCTTGGAGCCTGACCAATAGGGCTTCGTAGGTCGTTTGGGCAGCATTGAGGCGACGCTCTAGCTCACGCTGCTGCTGCTCTAGGCGAGGCAGTGCCCCTGCTCGTTGCCGATAAGCATTGCTGGCTTGTGCCAGAGTTTCTAGGCGAAGCACAATCCCCTGGCGCTGCACTTCCAGTCTGACTAGTTCACCAATCAAATCCTGCTGAAGTGCCCCTGCCTGGAGATCATTCCGAATGTTATTCCAGTCGGATCGAGCAACACTGACGGCTCGATTCCTTAATAGCTCTTCCAGGGATTGCACCCGGCGCTGGAGATTGGCGATCGCCGGGTGGTCTTCGGTGTAGCGAGTCCGCTCAACAGCCAATTCTTGCTGAGCCGCCTGCAACTGAGTCAGTGCTTCCTGGACACCGGCAGACTGGCTTAGAGCAGCAATTACGGTTGCTCGGCGGGGATCTGCGCCGACGCGCCCCTGCAACTGGGCAAGACGCGCAGAAGTGTCCGAGAGTTCAGCCCGCGCCTGGGTCACCTGATCTTCAAGCTTGGAGATGATATTGACAGCTTCTTGTGCCTCGCTTTCCAGCAACACTACCCCATTCTCTTCCTTAAAGCGACGCAGGTCAGAGTCGGCAGCCCTCACAGCAGCTTCGGTTTTGGGTAGCTCTTTGGCGATAAATTCTCGAGCGGCGGCTGCCTCAGCACGGTTCACCAGAACGTTGTTCTTGGTATAAACCTCGACCAAGCGGTTAATCACGGCTGCGGCCTGTTCAGGGTCGTCAGAAGCATAGGTGACTCGCAACAGATCGGTCGCTGGGATTGAGCGGGCAGTCAATTTGCTAACCACGTCTTTGACCAGCATGGGGTCCCCGTTTTCGTCGCGGAGGTCGAGCGACTGAATAACCTCAGAAACGATGGGAGCAGATTGGATAATTTGCGCCTGACTATCGACCGGGTTGCTCTGTAGGGTCAACCTTTCCAGTTCGCCCAGCCCTTCGCCCACGCCTGTCAGCCTTGAGGCGGCGCTCGACCGGACTTGAAGCAAGGTCTCGGCCTCGTAGGAAGGTTTTTGACGTAGGGCGATCGCCGTAGACAGCGCAGTAAGCGTCAGGAACACAGTGGTCGCTGGCAGCCAGCGCCGTTTCAACACGTTCCAATACTTCTGAAAATCTATTTCCTCGTAATAGTCTTGGGAAGCTAGAGACATAAAAAAGTACCTTCTACAAAGACCGAAGTTCTGACTAGAAACCGTCCCACTCCTAAATGTCCGCTGAGCGCAAAGTCACCTGCTGTCAGAGAGCATCTATTCCTCAGAAACCAGACATCAGGGGCGCGACACTCACCCTTTCGAGTCTGCTAGAGCTTGCCTAAAGCTCACCTGTAGATGCTCAGGAGACTGACTTTAACCAAGCCTCATCCAAGCCGTCCGGAAACTCTCACCCCACCTCTGAATATCCTCATAATTCATTGGCTTGTGGCAATTACGCTAGTAAAAATATCTATCTTTATCGCGTCTTAACAGTGCCTCCCTGGTTTTCTGAACTTCTAATAAAGCTCTAGTAAAGGCAGAGAAAAAACAGCTTAGGCTTTACGTTAAATTACAGAGTCAGCCAACCATTGAACCTGCCTAGATTCGACCTCTTTAAACTCAATCTCTTTAAATACAACTAATACTTCTTTAAGCTCTCTTTATTTCTCTTGCAATAGCAATCTTGAACGGTTTCAGGACTTGTGTACTTGCAACAAGTTTTCTGGGTTTTGAACGATTTCTCGCGGGCTGCGCTCGCGAGAAATCGTCCAACTGCGTAAGTCCTAGGTTTGCGAGAATAGCAGCAGATTGCGCTGGTGTCATAGCTGCATTCGGGCAGGTTAAGACATAGCCTAGAGAAATGCTGATGCGTCTTCCCCTGGCAATACAATGGCTAAACCTTGCAGCGATGACTTTCGGTAAAAAGTGATGCAGCCGATCGATCTGAATGGACTCAAGAACCTGACTGCCTGACACATCTCTGGAAACCCCTGATTTCTCGTAGGGGACGCTGGCCCAAAAGCTCCTCTGACCAAGCCCTCCGGCTCCAACTCAGGAGCTATGGGCTTCGATCCCAAGACAACGAATTTTCTGGGCTTTCGGGACTTGTGTCAGGCAACCAGCTCAAGAACACGATTGAAGGGGCGTGCAATCGAACCGTGTTTGCAGTTTGGCTCGCAACCTGCTAGATTCCCCAACTGCGCTCTGGGCAGTGGGTCGTCCTTGACAACGCGACGTTTCATCATGGGGGGGCGCGTTGCCAAATTGACTGAGGCCGCAGGCTGCTGGGCGTTAACTAGACGTAGCGGACGGCTGTGCCGCTGACGGCGACCATCAGCATACTGCCACCGTTGCTGATGGCGATGGTTTCGTAGTCGATATCAATGGCGATCACGGCGTTTGCACCCAAGCGCTCAGCCTGTTCCACCATTTCGCGCATAGCGGTGTCTTTGGCTTCGCGGAGCGATCGCTCGTAGGCGGCCGATCGCCCACCCACAATGTCGCGGATGCCCGCAAAGAAGTCCTTGAAGATATTCGCGCCCAAAATGGCCTCCCCGCTGACAATGCCGAGATGATCGACAATCTGGAGGTCACCGATTTGGCTGGCCGTAGTGAGCAGGATGCCGGGTTTCGGGGCCATGAGATTTCCTCCGCGAGAAGTTTTCAGACAGATAACGGTTGCAGATCGGTTCAGGACGCGGGGCGCACGCCGAGATAGAGTTCGCTGACACGAGGATTATTGAGCAGTTCGGGACCCGGTCCTTCGATGCGATCGCGCCCAGTATCCAGCACGTAACCCCGATGGGCCATTGCCAGGGCTTTGCGGGCATTTTGCTCCACCAGCATAATCGCCATGCCCATTTGGTTAATCTGCCGAATGCGCTCAAACACGTCATTCACCAGAATAGGCGAGAGCGCCGCCGACGGCTCATCCAAGATCAGCAGCTCCGGATCGAGCATCAGCGCCCGCCCCATCGCCAGCATTTGCCGTTCTCCACCCGATAGCGTTCCTGCCCGTTGTCGCCGCCGCTCAGCCAGCCTGGGGAATGCGTCAAAAATTTTCTGCTTCAGGTTTTGCACCGAGCCGGAGCGCGTGAACGCGCCCATCTCCAGGTTTTCCTCAATCGTCAGCGACGGAAACACATTGGCGATTTGCGGCACGTAGCACATGCCACGTTGCACAATCTGATCCGATTTCAGCCCAGTGATGTCTTCGTTGCGAAAGTGAATCCGACCGCTATGGGGCGTTAGCAGCCCAAAGATGGCCTTTGCTAGGGTCGATTTGCCTGCGCCGTTGGGGCCCACGACCACCACGATTTCGCCAGGGTATACACGAAAATTTACGCCCTGGAGAATATCGAGATCCTGGATGTAGCCTGCATAGACCGATTCGACGGTGAGCAAGGGAGCCGTGGACATGGGGCTTGTTTTTTTGTTTTCTTGGGGGTTAGCGTTTAAGACGCTGCAACGCAAACATCAAGGGAACCAGGGGAGAATCAAGGAGTTTCCTGGAGATCGGGCCTTTCTTCAGGCACGATTGCCCCTTCCACGGGGCACACTTGCAGACAAATGCCGCAGTCGATGCAGGTACTAAAGTCAATCCAGTACCATTCAGTTCCCTTGTTGTTTTTGCCGGGGCCAGGGTTGATGCAGGCAACAGGGCAGGCATCTACACAGTCAGCAACGCCTTCGCAGACGTGGGTCACAATCGTATGCGGCACAGTGTTCTCCTCTCAGACAGATCGCAGGCAGGTGGGCTTGAGGCTAGCATTTAGGTCTAACTGAGTGGCCCAATAGAATTACAATCTCGCCTTTATGATCTCGCTTTGGCTGATTCAGGGAATTCATCCCAGGTCATGAAAGCCAGATCTGGCAAGACTTTACAGCACCATTGTACAGGTTATTTCTCAGGCAGGACTTACGCACTTGCGATCAGCTTTGTGGGTTTTGGACACTTTCTCACGGGTTGCGCCCGCGAGAAAGTGTCCAACTGCGTAAGGCCTATCAGGTTGTTTTTAGGGCGATCGCCCCAATAGCGGCTCAACCTCTGGCGTGCCGTCGGCGGCGATCCAGGCGATTTGCCCAATGCGGCGATCGCGGGCATAGTGGCGGGTTGCCTCCAGGCTGTCGCGGGGCATCAGGTCTACCTCCACGCGCACCAGATGGGACGAGTCGCGGATCATCTGGGCATAGGCAAAGGCAGCGGCGATCGCCTCTGGAGTTTTGGGCACAACGAGCCAATCGCTGGGCGGCGTTTGGGCGGGCAGTTGCCCAGTGGGCAATAGGACTTGATGCAGGTCTTCGATGTTGAAGGTGAAGCCAATACCCGGGCAGGTCTGCTGCTGGGGATGATAAAGCGACAACAGTTGGTCATAGCGGCCGCCCTGCCCCAGCACCCGCTGGCCGCTGTCGCCGCTGCTGACGACTTCAAACACGATGCCCGTGTAATAGTCAAAGGTCTGCACCAGGCTGAGGTCTAGCACCAGATTGGGGGGCGAGCGGTGTTCGCGGCTAAAGCTGTCGTGCAGCAGTTCCAGCAAGGACTTGAGCGCGTTCACGGTATCGCGCTGCTGGTTGTCCAGATCCAGCGCAGACACCCGCTGAATCACGTCCGCAGGCCGGCCCCGCAGATCTAGCAGCAGCAGCGCCCGCTCCCGCAGGTCTGGGCTGAGGGGTAGAGACTCCAGTTGGAGTCGGTCGAGATAGGCGATCGCCCGTCGCACCGATTCTCGCACGGAGTCTGGAAACACCGAAAGGAGCGATCGCGTCAGCCCCGCCTCGCCCAGGATCAGGTGCCAGTCTGTCAGTCCCAAATTGGCAACGCAGTCACTCAGCAGCAGCAGCACCTCAGCATCCGCTGCGCTACCGCCTGCCCCCAGCAGTTCCACACCTGCCTGATAGAACTCGTGCTGGCTGCCCATGCCGCTGCGGGGCGATCGCCGAAAGACATTGGCATTGTAGTAGAGCCGCTGCGGATAGGTCATTCCGGCTAGGCGCGTGGCCGCAGCACGGGCAATGGAGGCCGTTAACTCTGGGCGCAGTCCCAGTTCTTCCTCGTCGCGATCCTGCACCAAAATCACAGTCGAACGCTGCACCGCGCCGCCTGCCATCAGCGTGTCGATTCGTTCCAGGGTCGAGGTAATGATGCGATGATAGCCCCAGCGGTGAAACACCTGCTGCACCCGATCCTCAATCCAGCGCTTCTGAGCCACGTCCAGCGGAAACAGATCCCTGGCTCCTGTGGGGGGTTGGTACACCATCGATGAATTTGTAATGAGTGGGTGATCGGCGGAACATCTGGGTCAACTCCCGGTTGCCGCCTATTTCTTCTTACCACCAAACAGACCAAACAACCCGCCGCCCGACTCAGGCTTGCCCTTGGGAGCAGGCTTGCCCTTGGGCGCAGGCTTGCCCGGCGTGGGCTTGGCGGCTTTGGCATCGGCTTTTGCAGCTTGGGCGTTCGCAGCGGCAAACGCAGGGTCCACTCGGCGCAACCCCTCCTCCGCTGCGGCATCTTTTGGATTTAGCTCCAGCGCCTTGCGGAAATGAATCTTGGCCATCGTGGGCTGGTTTGCCCGCAGATACACTGCCCCCAGTCGGCTGTGAATGCTGCCGTTCTTCGGGGCAATCTGGAGCGCATCCCGCAACTCTTTGACCGCGCTGGGATAATCTTGCTTGGTTTCAAACTCCTCCGCCCGTCGCAAATAGGAGGCCAAGACCGATTCCCGACTGGGCGGCGCTTTGGCGGCGGGAGGTGTCGGGGTCGGACGAGCGCCCGTAGCGGGGGTAGAGCTGGCTGCGGGGGTGGGGCTGGCTGCGGGGGTGCTGGCTGCCGCAGATTTTGCTGGACTGGTGGCGGGCGTGGGGAACTCGCCCTTGCCTGCCTTCCGCATTAAATACACCAGATTTAGCTCACTAATCTGCCCAGTGATCTCTTCAGTTTTATCCAGATGGGCGTATTGCTCGTCGGCCAGCCGCTTGATTGCCTGACGATAGGCACTGTCTAATTCACCGTAGGCGCTGGCCAGGCTGCGGGCCGCGTCACTTTGCAGCAAGATCGTTTCCTGCTGGTTCAGCGCCTGCTGCCCCTTCAGCTTCAGCACCACCAAATGCTCGTTGAACTTCTTTTCTTTTGAAAGCTCTTCGTAGGCTGGATTCACCAGCTTGGACAAAAACTCTGCCGCTCGTTTGCGATCCTCCTCTGACTCGCGACCTGAGCTATCTGGGTGGAGGCGCTGCGCCAGCCGCAGGTACTTTTTGCGAATGTCTTTTGGGTCAGCATCCACAGGTACACCCAGCACCGCGTGGTAATCTGAGCAACCCAAGCCAAACAAGCCCGATTCGAGGTTAAACGACATCAGCGCTTCTCAACTCATTCCCTAGCCAAAGTTCCCTCTAGTGTAGCTGCATTGCTCTCCAGGTGGGTCATGGTTTACCAGATGTTTGCAAGGAAATTGTTTGCAAGAAAACGGCTAAGCCTGCCAGGTGGCCGGGTCAAATTCTGGTAGGGGGCGAACGGTTTGCAAGGCCTGACTGAGGGCCGTGTGAACCCGTCCGTTGGTCGCCAGGATTCGCCCGCTGGCAAAGTCGAAAGGGCCACCGTCGTAGGCGGTCACCCGTCCGCCCGCTTCTTCCACTAGCACGATGCCCGCTGCCAAATCCCACGGACTCAGCCCCCGCTCCCAGTAGCCATCCAGTCGTCCGCAGGCGACATAGGCCAGATCGACCGAGGCAGAACCGCCCCGACGCACGCCCTGGGTGAGATGGGTCAGTTGGCAAAACTCGGCGTAGTTGGTGTCGATGGTTTCGCGGCGATCGTAGGCAAAGCCTGTGACCAGGAGGCTTTTTGACAGTTCCGCTGTGTGGGAAACGCGAATGGGCTGGCGATCGCGCGTTGCCCCCAGTCCTTTCGCCGCCCGAAACAGTTCGTTAAAGAAAGGGCAATAGACCACGCCGACCTGCGGCTGTCCCTGGATCAGTAGCCCAATGGAGACTGAATACATGGGGTATTGATGGGCATAGTTGGTCGTGCCGTCCAGCGGGTCGATCGCCCAGAGAAACTCGCTTTCGCTCAGGCCGACGTTTCCCGACTCTTCCGCCAGAATGCCGTGATTCGGAAAATGCCGCGTCAAAATCTCCAGCACCACCGCCTCCGAAGCCTTGTCTGCCTCGGTCAACAGGTCGCCGGGTCGCCCCTTTTCCTGCACCGAATCCAGCTTGCCCCAGTAGCTTTGGAGGACGGCTCCGGCTGCGAGGGCGGCTTCGGTGGCGATGTCGAGAAACAGTTGGAGGTCAGGCATGTTGGAGATTAGGAATTGAAAGGGCAGGGGGTCAGCGCTGGCTTCAAAACTAGCCGAAAGCGCCGAACCGAAAGAGCCGAACCGAAAGAGCCGAAAGAGCCGAAAGCACGAATGTTTCGAGTTTTTCGAGGGTGTCAGGCTAGCACAGCAGGCGTTGCAAGCCAGACCCTAGTCCTCCTCTAGCGGCAGGGCGCGGCGGACGCGACCTTTGCCAAAGTAGCGACCGAACTGGAGTTCATAGACCTCATCTTCATCCTGGGTTTCCACTTCCAGATCGGTGAGGGGATAGCTGACGCAGAGGAGCGCGTAGCCCTGGGCGCGGAGTTCGGGCGACAGGCCCATTGCTTCGGGCTGGTAGATATCGCCCGATCGCACGCGGACGGCGCAGGTGGTGCAGGCTCCGTTGCGGCAGGCAAAGGGCAGACGTACGCCTTGCTGTTCGGCGGTGTGCAGGATGTAGCGATCTTCAGGCACTTCGACGGTGTGCTGGGTGCCAGTCTGGCGATCGCAGATGTGAACCGTATGGGAACGAGGCATATTGGGTGATGGAAGTAGGACGCGACTGCCTTGGAGATCATACGGCGATCGCCCCCTCCTTGCCAAAGATTCGGGTAGGGATTGGGTCGCAGGAATCAGGCAGTTCGTCGGGTTAGAATCATGTTTCGGGATTAACTGGTGCCAAGGTCTGGTAATATAGAGATTCTGTGGATGAATTCTCCATTCATCACTGGCGGCCGTTGGGCTGAAAATTATGTTGAGACTTGGCAGCAAGTAAGCCGAATCAGCAAGCGTATGGAGAGATGGCCGAGTGGTTGAAGGCGCAGCACTGGAAATGCTGTTTAGGGGTAACTCTAACGAGGGTTCGAATCCCTCTCTCTCCGTTCTCCGTGGTTGAATCCGAATTACTCGGCCTCAGAGCTAATTTATGAAGCAAATCTTAAGAAGCCTGAAACTCTTGGCATGTGTGGCTTTGAGGTCATGCTTGCCCAGGAAAAGCGGTTTCTCGGAAATCCTTGATTAACAAGGCTTTCAGGCTCCTTTACAAATTAGCTCTCAGTCCTTAATTCTTTGGCTATTTGGGCTTCTGGCATCTGGCTTCCTGCCGCTGAGCGCTACTTCGCAGCGGAGGTGGTTTTATTCTGCATCCGCATCCGCTCGAAGCTGAGGCCCAGCACGCCCAGCGTCACGACCACAATGCCAATCCACTGCACAGGCTGAAGCTGGGTGCGTTCGCTCGGCGTAATCAGATAGGCCAGCAGCGCCGTCACCACCGGGCCGCTGGCAGAAATAATCGAGGCGCGGGCGGCCCCCAGCAGGCGCACACCCAGGTTATTGAGCAGATACCCCAGCAGCGTGAGCGTGCCCAGCACCAGCCCGCCCAGCAGCAGCCCCATCAGATGATCCGGCGGCTCCTCAACGCCCATCATCAGCAGCATGATATTCGCCAGCACAAAGATCGTGAAGAACTGCACGACACTGACGGGCACTGGATGGAGCTTTTTGCCAAAGCTGATCTGCATCGTAATCAGGTACAGCGCGAAAAAGATGCCCGACAAAATGGCAAAGAAAATGCCATTGGTGGACACGTTGGTAGCCTGCATCAACCGAGGCAGCGCCGTCAGCACGACCCCCGACAAAATCCCAAACAACACCACCCACCGCAGCGGCGTGGGGCGATCGCGGAATAGCAGCCACGCCAGCGGCACTAGGATCAGCGGATACATGAACAAAATCGTCACGGCGACCCCTGGCCCCGTCGCGGCGATCGCAATGTAGATAAACACCTGCGAGAGAAACAGACAGGCTCCGCTACCCACAACATAGCCTTGCAGAGCGCGATCGCGGCTCAGGGCAAAGCTGCGAATATCGCGCCAGGCGTTGGGATAGAGCCAGCGGGCGATCGCCACCATCACAGGCACCACCACCACCATCCGCAGCCACAACACCAGCAGCGAGTCGTTGAAGCTGTCCAGCGTGATCGAGCGCGGCAGGCTAAATAGCCCAAAAATACTAGTCTGTCCGCCGATGATGCCCACCACCACGTTGTGTAGAGACAGGGCAAGCGTTGAGAGCAAAATTAGCACCAGCCCCACCTGCGGCTGTGCCAGATTGGGCAGTCCGCCTGCGGGAGAACCAGACGCGGGCGATTCGCGTAGCGATCCCTTTGAAAATCGCCCAGCAGCTCGTCCAGAAAGTCGTCGGGGCGCTCTGCCCTGTTGCCAGACCCAGTAGGACAGCCCCGCCGCCAGCGTCAACAGCAGCAGCGGCATGGTTCCCACCGACAGTCCCGTGCCGCCGCCCAGCAGCGCCGCAATCAGCTTGCCCAGCATGGCCACACCCGCCAAAATCAGCAGCCCTGCCAGCACAATCCCTGCCAGCGTCGAGACGCTAAAGGAACTTGACGAAACGGTAACCGTTGGCGTGGGCCGGGGAGTCGGCGCAGTCGGGGGAGAACCGTTATCAAGCGATACAGGATCAGGCGATACATTCAGCGGCGCTGGCGGCTCGAACCCTCGCCTAGCATAACCATTCGGAGCAGACTCGCCACCCGTAGCCGTCGAGCCGCTGGGGGATGGAGCGGGTGGACTGAACAGGCTCGGTTCTGGCAAGCCTGGGCGGGCAGGCGGCGCAACGGGTTCCGACGTGAGCGTGGAATAGGCAGCAGGCTGGCTCGGCGAAACGGTTCCCACGGCTTGAAGCTGCTGATTCAGGCGGCTGACTAGGGCCTCAAGCAGCGCCTCGCCTTGCTGCTCCAGGGTTTGCATCCGGTCGATTTGCTGCAACAGCCCGCTGTGATAGACATTTAAGTCGCTTTGCAGTGAGGCTAGCGTTTGGCTCAGCGTCGCGTCGAGCAGGGACAAGGCCTGCTGCGAGTTAGCAGATTGGGCAGCAGGCGGCAAGTTGGGGGCGGCCGCCTCGCCCGGAAGCTGGCTAAGCCGTTGAGCCAGCAGGTTATAGAGATAGCCCGCCATTGTTTGGGCAAGCTGCTTGGCCCAGAGTTTTTGCTGAGCGATCTGCTGCTGGGTCAAGAAAATCTGGTGCTGGCTTTGCAGGGTTTGCTGCTGGCTTTGCAGCTTTTCAATTTCGTTTTGCAGGCGCGATCGCTCTGCCTGGAGACGCGAAATATCCTGACTCAGGCTAGACACCACATCCTGCTGGAGCGATCGCAAATCCTGCGTCACGTCCTGCAAAATCTGTTCCACCCCTTTGGAATGAGGCGTTCCGTTTCCAGGGTTGGTCTCGGTGTTTGACATTTTGCTGCCCTGATCAGGCTGATGTTCCAATTCCCCCATCGGTTTGCGACCCCAGGCTTGGTAAGATGGCGGCTACGATGCACTGCCCTGCTCTCAGAGGTTAGCCCAAATTTTACGAAAGTGCTGTAAAAAGGGGCGATCGCTCTGGAGAAATGCGTATGAATTCGGCCTGATTGAGTGTACCCGCAGCAGGGCGATCGCGCACCAAAATCTGAGAAAATCATCCCCTGACCCCAAATTTCCAATCCCCCATGCAGCCCAAGATCATCGTCCTCGACGACGACCCCACCGGGTCGCAAACGGTTCACTCCTGCCTGCTGCTGACGCGATGGGACGTAGACACGCTGAGGCTGGGGCTGGCGGACGAGTCGCCCATTTTCTTTGTGCTAACCAACACCCGCGCCCTGACACCGACCCAAGCGGATGCGGTGACGCGGGAGGTGTGTCGCAATCTAAAACAGGCGATCGCCCTAGAGGGCCTTCAGGATTTTCTCATCGTCAGCCGTTCGGACTCGACGCTGCGCGGGCATTATCCCGTGGAAACCGATGCGATCGCCGAAGTGTTGGGCCCCTTCGATGCCCACTTCCTTACGCCTGCTTTTTTCGAGGGCGGCCGCTTCACCCGCGACAGCGTTCACTATCTGGTCATCAACGGCGTGCCCACTCCCGTTCACGAAACGGAATTTGCCCGCGATTCGGTGTTTGCCTATCACCACAGCTACCTGCCCGATTACGTCGAAGAAAAGACCCAGGGGCGGATTGCCGCCGAACAGGTCGAGCGGTTCTTGCTGGCGGACGTGCGGGCGGGCGTGGCGGCGCGGCTGCTGGCGCTGAGCGGAAACACCTGCGGCGTGGTGGATGCCGAAACCCAGGACGACTTGAACCGCTTTGCGGCAGATGTGCTGGCGGCTGCCTCCCAGGGCAAACGCTTCCTGTTTCGCAGCGCGGCCAGTTTGCTGACGGCCCTGGCCAACCTGCCGCCCCAGCCCGTTGCCCCGGCAGACATGGCAACCTACGTGCGCGACGGCAAACCCGGCGCAATCATCGTTGGCTCCCATGTGAAAAAAACGACAGAGCAGCTTGAGGTGTTGCTGCAAGCGCCGGGAGTTGTGCCCGTCGAGGTGGATGTCGCCAAGTTATTGCCCGATTCCCCAATGTCCCGCGACGTGCTGCTGGCCAACCTGCTGCACCAAGTTCACGCAGCCCACACAGCAGGACAGACCCCCGTTGTGTTCACCAGTCGCCAAGAGTTGACCTTCGCCGACGCGCAGACCCGGCTAGACTTTGGCATGGCGGTGTCGCGGCTGCTGATGGACATTGTACGGGGGCTGCCCGCCGACGTGGGCTTCTTGATCAGCAAGGGCGGCATCACCTCCAACGACACGCTGAGCGACGGCCTTGCCCTCACTAGCGCCCGCCTCCTAGGCCAGATTCTCCCCGGTGTGTCCGTAGTTCGCACCCCGCCCGACCATCCCCAGTTTCCCAATCTGCCCGTGGTGCTGTTTCCCGGCAACGTGGGCGATCGCACCGCCGTCGCCCAAGCCTATCAGCGGCTATCTCAAGCCTCCTGAGTGCCACCATCTCCTGAGTGCCACGATGAATCAACGCGCTGGAAGCTCTCCAACCGCCTGACGAGTTGCCCAAAACCGCAAATCCAAAATCCAAAATCGCAAATCCAAAATCCAAAATCGATAGATGGACGCTCCCAAAATTCTCATTGGCATAGGCGGCGGCATTGCAGCCTACAAAGTGTGCGAGGTGGTGTCCACGCTGGCAAAATCTGGCGCGGCGGTGCGCGTGGTGCTGACGGACGGCGCACAGCAGTTTGTGACACCGCTTACTTTTGCAACCTTGGCCCGCCATGCCGCCTACACCGATGCCGACTTTTGGCAGCCCAGCCACGGACGACCCTTGCATATCGAACTAGGCGAATGGGCCGATGTGATGCTGATTGCGCCACTGACGGCCAACACGCTGGGCAAGCTAGCCTACGGACTGGCGGACAATTTGCTCACCAACACGGTGCTGGCCTCGACCTGTCCCGTGCTGCTAGCTCCGGCAATGAATACCGACATGTGGGAGCAGCCGTCTGTGCAGCGCAACTGGCGCTTGGTGCAGGAAGACTCACGATTTCACACGGCGGGGCCAGGGGCAGGAAGACTGGCGTGCGATCGCTTAGGTGCGGGGCGCATGGCGGAACCCCCCGATCTGGTCGCTCAGTTGGAATCGCTGCGGCATACCCAGGGACAGCGCGACCTGGCAGGAAAGCAGGTGCTAATCAACACGGGCGGCACGCGGGAATTTCTTGATCCGGTGCGGTTTATCGGCAATCCCTCGACGGGAAAAATGGGGCTGGCGCTGGCCCAAGCGGCTCAGCATCGGGGCGCAACGGTGACGCTGGTGCATGGGCCAATGAGCGCGGATTTGCTGAAGCTAGATGCGGGCGATCGCCGCATTGCCGTCACCAGCGCCGCCGAAATGCACCAGGTCATGCTGCAAGAACTGCCCACCGCCGACTGGATTCTGCTGTCTGCCGCCGTTGCCGATGTGCAGCCCGCCACCACCTATCCCCACAAACTGCCCAAAGCCGACTTGCCCGCTGCCCTGCCCCTGGTTCCCGCGCCCGACATCGCCGCCGACCTGGGCCAGCGCAAACAGCCCAGCCAGCGATTGATTGGGTTCGCCGCGCAAACGGGTGACATCGTAACCCCAGCGGTCGAAAAACTGGAGCGCAAGCGGTTAGATGCGATCGTCGCTAACCCCATCGATCTGCCAGATAGCGGCTTTGGCAGCGACCACAATCAGGCCGTGTTTCTGGATAAGACGGGCAGAAAAAGGGCGATCGCGCCATGCAGCAAACTCCTAATGGCGCATCGGCTCTACGACTTTGTGCAAAGCATAGAGTAACCAAATGATGGCTCGACGAAACAGCAGACGAGAAACGCCAACTCACCCATCCCGTCTAGCGCTATCGCCTCATTCCAGCCCCATAACAGTTCCACATCCGTCCCATAAATGAGACATAAATGAGAAACGAGTGGCAGCAGTATGAAATCTGAGAAGTGACCGCTTACCCGCCTCTTGGTTTTTTGCAACCCGTTTAGAAATGACAGCTTAGAAATGACAGCCCATTCGCGTTAGCGCTGAAACTTTGGTCAACTTGTCTGTCGCAAGCCCTTCTAGCTCGTGCAGTTCTAGCCAACCCTCTTGAACCAACTGGGCAAACACAAAAATCAACACTGAATACCGATAGTCATACTTCCCTTCCAGGGCGTGTCGTCGCGCACTGAGGAAGTCATGAAGCGTCCACAGGTCATCCACTTCGCCGACCCTGTGGGCCCGCTCTCGCACTTCCTTCACCAACGCCTGAATTTCACGCTCATAGGCTCGCTCGAAGGCTGCCCGCGCTATCTCTTTCTCAGCCTTAGACCATTGGATATCAGTAGCTTGCATCTTAAAAGCCAAACCCCCCGCAGCAGCAAGAACCTATGCAGCAATTCTTAATGCGACACGTATCATAATGTAAACCTATGGTACGTATAATCTCATAAATTCTCAGAATTCGGGGAGGCAGTTTGCCAAAATTTCATCCATTAGGTTCCATTAGGTTGAGATCAGCATTTTTCTCTGAAGCTTGGCAACCGATACCACGGAACCCTGGGAAACCGATGATGTCGTGGGTGATACTGCCCAAAGTGATAGCAGGTGAAAAACGACCAGAGCCACTGCCCCCACTGGGTTTGTGAAGGATTGAGAGTGCGATCGCCCGGCCGCAGCAACTCCGGCACTTGAGGCCCCAGCTTGCCACGATGGGGAAGATAGGTGCCAAATACGAACAGTTGCACCGAACTCAGCACAAACGGCAGCAGCACGAACAGAACGACCCAGCTCCAAGCCATCGGAACCACTTGGCTCATCCCCCAAAGCAGCAGTCCCCAGCCGCCCAGCAATCCCAAAATCGACGAAACCGCGATATATTCCCGAATAAATTTCACATACCAGCAGAAGGGATGGGTGTGCGTACCGTCATGAAAGTCAGGATCGCGTGTTTGTTCGGGATAGCGATGATGCTGATGATGATTTGCACAGCAGCTTGAGTAGGAAATAGCGGCGTATAACCCAACGGCGATCGCCCCTATCCAGTGATTGATGCATCGGTGATTGGGCAGCAGATTCTGATGCATGGCATCGTGGCCAATTACAAACAGACCCGTGTGCAAAAACGTGCGAAGGAGAACTGCGAAAATAACGCCGGGAACCGAAAAACTGGCAGAGTCTACTGATAGAAACAAAAGCAAACTGACGACCCAGCCTGCGAAAATCACAGCCGCAAGAAATATCCCAGTCACAGTGCGATAACCACTCTAAAAATCGCCCATACCGAAAAGCGCCCTCTGTCGAAGAGAGCGCACTAAAAATCCCAGGCTCAGAGCCGTTTAATGATGCCTATCCACTAGATGCATCCCACTTTTGCAACCCTCACCCTAAATTCCTCTCCCGCCTTGGGAGAAAGACTTCCGATCCGGCTCCCCTTCTCCCTCTTTGGGAGAAGGGGCTGGGGGATGAGGGCAAATTTGCAGAACTGGGATGCGCTCTGTCCACTCAGTGCAAACTAACCCTGTTTCATGAACCCATTTCACCTAGATAGACTCATCGAGCGAGATTGAGCAACTCTTTTGGAGAAGCCAAAAGATCGATCGCCACGAAGAAAATCTTGTTTTCAGGATTCAGCAAAAAGCGCCATGCAATATTCATACCGACGCTCGCACCAAACCAAGGCGTTTGCACTTTGCCCGTCACTTTGACCTGAGTATAGCCGTCTTCGGCAGGTTCAGAAATGCCCCGCTCTGGCATCAGAACCAGGTTTTGGCATTCTTCTCGAAAGAACCGCAGAATTGCATCTCGGCCTACAATCGGACGCTGGAATGGCGGCTGCAACGCACCATCGGGAACAAACAGCGCAATCAGCGACCCAAAATCATTCGCATTCAGGTTGTCCATGTAGGCAAGAACGGTCGGATTGTCAACGCCCTCAATGCTGACTTTGGTGCGTTGAGATGCTTCTTTGGGAACCTCTAGGGGTTCAGCAACCCGCTCGTACTCTCCCAATTTATTGGGATCAAAGCCCATATCCACCACTGCATTTCGCAGAATGGTAATTTGCTGTCCCGAATCGAGTTCTCGTAGCGTTTGCAGCACTGCTGATGCGTTAGCCGACAACTCATAATTAGGCGGAATCGGGGCAACCACGCCCTGCTCCATCCACTCACCCAACTGATACCAGAAACCCAGCTTGATGTTGGGCGACCAGGATGCATAGGTGCGGCAGATTGGCGTATCTGCATGATTTGCCAGATCGAACATCACCTGAGTTTGCTCTGCAAAACTCATCTGGCGAATCTCATTCAGAGTTGGTTCTGCAAACTGCATCCGGGCAGCACCAGGAGCCGCAACGGTGACGGTTTTTCCCATTTCCAAATAGGCAAACCAGATCCAGGCAAGCTGGTCTTCGGTGCTGAGCTGATTGAATCGGGCAATGGTTGCCGGAACGACATCAGCGGCCAGGGTATTTGAGAAGATCCCACGAGCGGAATCAATTGTGAATGGCATATTCAGTCCACCTTCATACTTGATTAAAAATCTCCGAAGGATACAGAATCTGAAGCCTTCAAAGAGGACAGGCAAACTCTAAGATGACTCTCGACTGATAGTTTGAGTCAGCTTATTTTGCCTATCAGTGTATCTGAAGTGATGTGTTGGCTTAGGTGAGGTGCTGAATTACAAACACGACACCCATCACGTCTACTCTTAAGCCTACAGAAACATGGGGACAAAATGCAAACCACGAAGAAACCCTAAAAGCTTTTGATAAACTCTAGGGTTTCCATACTATTTCCTCAAGGTTGAGCCATTTTTATTTGCCCATAAAGGTGGAATTTGGTGCTCAGTTTTCTTGACTTTTGGAGCGTTTTAGACGGGGCTTTTGAAAACAGTTCTGACCAGACTTTTTAGCAGCGAGATTAGGCCGTTTTGAGGCGATCGCCCCGTCCAAATTCCTGAAGCTGGTGCATGTGGTGGCAGAGGTGCCAGCAGTACGCTTCGGGCAGGCGACAGGTCACGGCTCCGCGCAGCACTACATTAAAGTACCAGTCGTTGGGGGCTTTTTCTTCGGGCAGCTTGTGCAGCGCGGTGTAGGTGCGAACGTTGTCGTAGGTGCGCCCGTTAGCCTGCACGGTGATGATTTCGTGGCGATAGCTGACCTCGCGGGCATCGAGGCGATCGCTCAACCGCAGCGGCAGCCGATACAGCACGCCTTCGACCGACGACTGCTCATCGGGTACAACATCCAGCACGCCGCAGTCGCGAAACTTGGAATAGCAGAAAAAGCCCAGTCGATAGCCCCGCAGCGTGGCATGACCCATGACGTAGGCGTGCGTCGGCTCACCAAGCGATCGCTTCAAGTCCACCGGACACATGCAAGAGCCGTAGGCAAAGTATAGAAATGAGGGTTCAACGGACTCAGGGGCAAGATGAAGTGGGCGATCGGCAAGGTTCATAGCACTCTTGAACGGAAATGAAGTCTCTACTGTCCGGCAGTCCCCCCTTATTAAGGGAACTTCAGGGGGATCGGTTCGGCTGCAAGGCACTCAAAGCGCCCTCACTTTAGCTTTTTGACTTTCGCAGGATTTACGCACTTGCGATAGGGTTTCTGGGTTTTGGACGATTTCTCGCGGGCGCAGGCCGCGAGAAATCGTCCAACTGCGTAAGTCCTATTCGTTAAAGTGAGAGTTTACTAAATCGCCGCGCAGTTTGCAGAAACCTGGTTGACATTTTCCCTCCCAATTCTCCAGAATACCGGGAATCTTGCCGAATTGTCCACAAACCCGACCGAAGAACCGTAGTTTGAATCTCGCCCAAACCCGAGCAATCCTGGCGAAGTGTTCCAGTGAAGTGTTCTAGTGAGGAAATAATACCGACTGAACACGGCGCTGCCAAGTAACGAGTCATGCAGGATGCCTGGTTTCGCTGAGTTGAGCCGTTGGGCGATCGCCCTGATGCCCATGCAGCCTGACCCAAAAAGCTGGGCATTCTGTGGAAGGAAGCGTGTTTTACTCTGACTGATTGACCGTGACTAATTGACCGTGACTGATTGACCGTGACTGATTGACCGTGACTGATTGACCGTGACTGACTGACCGTGACTAATTGACCGTGACTGATTACAACCAGGGAGACTTGTAGATGAAAGAACAAAACCCAGCGGCCGCGCTGCTCTCAGCAATCCACTTTGCGGCAAATAAGCACCGCGATCAGCGCCGTAAAGACGTGGACACTTCGCCCTACATCAACCACCCGATCGAAGTGGCAGAAATTTTGGCACGGGTTGGCGGCGTGAGCGACGTAATTACCCTGCAAGCGGCAATCCTGCACGACACGCTGGAAGATACTGAAACCACGCCAGCAGAACTGGACGCAGCCTTTGGCGTAGAAGTGCGGCAGGTCGTGGAAGAAGTCACCGATGACCGACAACTGCCCAAGCCGGAACGCAAACAGCGCCAGATTGAACGCGCGCCGTACCTTTCCGAGCGGGCCAAGCAGGTCAAGATTGCCGACAAAATCTCCAACGTCCGCTCTGTCACCGAAACACCGCCAACCCATTGGACGCTGGAACGACGACTGGAATATCTAGACTGGACAGAAAAAATCATCAACGGGCTGCGAGGCGATAACCCAATGCTAGAAGCGTATTACAATCAGATCTTGTCTACTGGACGAGCTAAGATAAAGTCTTAAATCACTAGATCACTGATCACCAGATCACTAACTTGCTTCCTGAGGGGCGATCGCCCTTATTTTCCAGCGAGCGTTCTTATTCCCCACGGCACAGGCATCTTGGGCGATCGCTCACTTAGCTTAAAAGCTGACAGAATCGGAGCGCTGACGGCTAACCTCGACGTTTTGCAGCAGTTGTACAGCAGCGGACGCTCATGCCTCAAATCAATCAAATCAAATAGCCAATCGCCCACTGCCAGAGCGCGTAGCCCGTGCGGCTGAGGTGAATGCCGTCGGTGGTCAGGTCGCGGCGCAAAATGCCCGAAGGCTCCTCGGCAAAGAAGCGCTGGAGATCAACATAGGCGACTTGTTGCTGGCGGGCGATCGCCTCCAGGTTTTGGTTTAGCGCAAAGATTCGCTCTGGCGGCAGGGCAGGCAGCCGCGTCGGCAAGATGGAATAAATCCAAATGCGGGCCTGGGGGTGCGTCTGGCGGAGGTTTTGCATAATTTGGCTAAGGTTATTCAACACCTCGGCATTGGACACGCCGCGCCGCAGGTCGTTGATACCGACCATCACATGAATATCTGCTGGGCGCGTGTCTTGAAACAGCGACAGCCGCCGCAGCACGCCCGCCGTGGTGTCGCCCGAAATTCCCTGATTCAGCCAGAAGCGATCGCGGCTGAGTTGCTCTACGGGAAACCACTGGCTAATGGAATCGCCCACCAGCACCGACAGTCGGTTGTTGCCCTGGCCTGCGGCCATCGCCCGCGCTTCGTAGCCCAGCAGAGTGACCCACTGTTCATAGGTTGGCTGTTCGGTCGCGTTGATCCACTGCTCTGCAAAACTGTCGGCCGCAATGCGCGTGTAGGTTCGCCCCTGCCGCAGCGCCGCCCACCGCTGCTGATACTGCTGGGCCCCGCTTTGGGGACGGACGCGGCTAGTCGGCACAACGTCTGTCAGGACTGGGGCTGTCAGTGTTGGGGCTGTCAGCGTTGGCGCAGGCGCAGAGGATGACGCAACGGCAACCTGTACGGGCGATCGCCCTGCTGTCATGCTCCGAACGGCGCTGGCTTGGGGTGGGCGGGCTTGAGACCCATCGCTCTGGGAAGCAGCGTTCTGAGCAGTGGTTTGCAGCGTGTTGAACCTGGGCGCTGGGGTGGAAGGCTGTGCGGTAACAGGCTGTGCAGTAACAGGCTGCGCCTGGGCTGTCCGCTGGAGCCGGGGCAGGCGCGAGATTCGGAGCGATCGCCGTCTGCCCGTCCAGGCTCCCCCCGTTTCAGCAGTCCGCAGGTTTTCCGCCGAGGCCCGCTGCGAAGGCTGGCTAAATTCTGGCTGCACCACCTGATCTGTCGCAGCCTGCACGGGAACAACAGCGGCTTTTGCGTCGGGCACTCCTGCCGCATCGGCAGGCGGTGGCAGCACGGGCAGCAGGTTTGCAGTGGGCAGCGATCCCGCATTTGCTCGACTCAGTAGCCCTGCCGCCAGCAACAGCAACTCACTCATGGCTCAATCATCCTGCACAGTACCTTTTTCCTACTTGCAGGCGATCGCCCGCCCATCAGGAGAATTTAGCCAGAGTTTAGCCACAAGTTGACTGCAAATCTGAAGAATTTAGCCACAAGTTGACTGCAAATCTGAAGAATTTAGCCAGAGCTTAGCCACAAGTTGACTGCAAATCTGAAACTCCAGCCTGAAAAATCTCCAGTCCTGAGTTTCCAGCACTGAGTTCCCAGCCCCGATTGCCCAGAGCCAGAGATCAGGGCTGATGTAGGACTGATATAGGGCTGATATAGGGCAGCGATTTGCGCTACAGCACGTCGCGTCCTAGATAAGGTCGCAGCGCTTCGGGAATGGCAACGGTTCCATCCGGCTGCTGATAGTTTTCCAGAATGGCAGCCATGGTGCGCCCCACGGCAAGCCCAGAGCCGTTCAACGTGTGGAGAAACTGGGTTCCTTTCTTACCGGCTTCTTTGAAGCGGAGGCTGGCACGACGAGCCTGAAAATCGGTGCAGTTTGAGCAGCTTGAGATTTCCCGATATTTGCCCTGGCTGGGCAGCCACACTTCCAGATCGTAGGTTTTTACCGAGGCAAAGCCCAGATCGCCCGTGCAGAGGGCAATCACGCGATAGGGCAGCTTCAGCGCTTGCAGCACCCCCTCGGCCGCCTGGGTGAGGCTCTCCAGTTCATCCATCGAGGTATCTGGATGCACAAACTTGAACATTTCCACCTTGTTGAACTGGTGCAGGCGGATTAGCCCCCGTGTATCTCGCCCGTAGCTGCCTGCCTCGCGTCGGAAGCAGGGCGTGTAGGCACAGTGATAAATCGGCAGTGCGTCGGCTTCTAGGATTTCGTCGCGATAGAGGCTGGTGATGGGCACTTCGGCCGTGGGCGTGAGCCAGAGATCGTCGCGATCGCACTTAAAGCTTTCATCCGCAAACTTCGGCAGTTGCCCCGAAGCCGTCAGCGAGGCCGTGTTAATCAAAATCGGCGGCAGCACCTCCACAAAGCCCGCCTGGGTGTGGCGATCGAGCATGAACTGGATTAGCGCCCGCTCCAGCGCTGCGCCCGCTCCCAGCAACGTCACAAAGCGACTCTGGGCAATTTTCACCGATCGCTCAAAGTTCAAAATCCCTAGCTTCTCGCCAATTTCATAGTGCGGCAGAATGTCGGGATTGGTGGGAATATACTCGTCTCCCCAGCGGCGAATTTCGACGTTTTCATCTTCGCTTTTGCCAATCGGGGTTTCCTCGCTGGGCAGGTTAGGAAACGTGAGCAAGAGCGCTTGCAGTTGTTCTTTGATCTCCTTCTCTTTCGGCTCCAAATCGCTCAGTTGCGCCTTGATCTGGTTGCCCTCTTCCTTGAGCGCCAGCACTTCAGCATCATCAGGCTTGGCTCCCGATTTCATCTTTTGCCCGACTAGCTTGCCGATTTCGTTGCTGCGGGCCTGAAGCTGCGATCGCCCCACTTCTAGCTCACGCTGCTGCTGGTCTAGCGCCAAAATTGGTTTCAGGTCATACCCGCCGCCCCGCAGATCCAGCTTTGCCTGCACCTGCTCCGGATTCTCCCGAATTTGCTTGATATCCAGCACCGTTTTTCCCCGCCGTATTTTTTACTTGCTGTGGCATTTCACAGGATACAAGGATTGTGGGAGCAGCGTCACGGGGGGACAGCGTGTGGGGGCGATCGCCCTCACGCAAGAGCAACTCCAGCAAGTGCAGCAGCAAGCCGATTGGAACGCGAACGCGCTGAATCCGAACACGAACGCGCCGAAAAACTGGCAGAGCGCCTGCGATCGCTCGGCATTGACCCCAATGCTCTCTAGCCTTCAGTTTTCAGTTTTCCATCTTCAATCTTCCATCTTCCGTCTTCCATCTTCAGCACTATCCCTCCGGCGGCGTAAGTTGCCGAATCGCCCGCGCCAAGTCGTCTGGCGTGCCGACATCCAGATAGGAGCCGTCGGGAAAGGCTTCTGCTTCCACTCGCAACCCCGCATTGATTCCAGCCTGGATTACATCGCCGATGGGAACTTCTGTTTCGGGAATGGGGCCGCTGGCGAACTCGTGCAAAAACTCGGTAAAGCGGGGCGACCAAACGGCGATCGCCCACATATAGGTCAAGTCTGTCTGCTGGGGTTTTTCAACAATTTGCTGCACACGCCCGATTTCATCAAACTGCACCATGCCCGCTTTGCGAAAGTTTTTGGTCGGAAATAGCCCCAGCACCACATCCGCGCCCCCTCGCGCCAGCCGCTCTAGCAGTGCGGCGTAGGCGTTTTCCGGCTGAAACAGGATGTCGGGAAACCCAATCGCCACGGTTGCCCCCTGCAAAAACGGGTAAGCCTGATCCAGCGTGTAGGGCACGCCGTAGGGCACATGCACCGTCAGATAGCCCAGACGCATCTGCACCAGTGCGCCGTCGCCATAGTAGGCGGGAATATCCCACTTGCCCGGCCGCAAGATAAAAAAGGCTTTGGCAATCCCCGCCCGCTGCATTTTCTCCAGCAGATAGTGGCTGACGACTTTGGGAACAGTGCGCCCATCGGCACTTGTGCGAAAGCCCAAAGGGTAAAGCTCTTTACTCATCGGCAGGGGCGAAAGCCGGGTCGCCTGTCCGCCAGCAGGCAGCAATCCGATGACATTGGACATAGGAATTCATCGAACTCATCACAGTACGGCAAGCCAGAGTAAGGCAAGTCAGAAACAGGATGGACTGAGCGCAGAAACCTCCTGTGTAAGGATACTGAGCTTTTTCAGTGCTTTTTCCAGTCCGCAGAAATGTCATGAAATTTTTATGAGATTTTTATATTTCCTTTAAGTTTCTGGGAAAGCTAAAAGCAGCTTTTTGCCAAAACGCTTGATTTGGCACGCCTTTGACAGCCCTCGAAACCGGATGCGAAACTTGGGCGATCGCCCCTCATAGAGCGCTGAACCAGGTGTTTGATTCCGCATTTTCCGCAGCGATTTAGGAGCGAAATGGCACGATACACCGCCGATGGACATCCAGATTCGGGTTTTGCGACTTGCAGGCCGAATTCAGTCCAGCGGTTGAACGCTGGAACCATTGGGTGATGCCATCGGGGGATGGCGAAACCTTTGTAAATTTATGACCCTAAATGTAGTTACTTTTGTTGAGTTTCCATGAAGACGCAAGCAGGGTTCTCCACAGAACATGGGATTGGGGATGTTGCCAACCGGATTGTGGCGACGGGCAAAATCACCCGTGAAGACGAGCAAATGCTGCATCAGGTGATGATGTCGGATCTGTATCTGGGCATGGAAGATCTCCGTCATATCCGCATCGTGCTGGATCGCCTGCAAATGGGCTTGCTCCGGGTCGCCGATTAAAAGTCGACCAGCGAGTAGAGGATACGCACAGCAGGTGATCTACAGATGCGCTAAGAGAGATGAGCTAGGAGATCACACGCTTGAACTGGAGGGTCGGAGGCTCCCAGACATCGTACAGAGAGTCTTCCAGACCCAGTTTTAAAACCCTTTGATCCCCCCTAGCCCCCCTTAACAAGGGGGGAACCGAACCGAGCCACTCCGGAAGTCCCCCTTTTTAAGGAGGGGGATCGACTCAGAGCAATCAATGACCTAAAAAGCTTTAAAACAGGGCCTAGGAGATCACAAGCTTGAACTAGAGGGTCGGGGGTGAGTCACAACTCCGACCCTCTTTCAATGAGGTTCCTGTAGGTCACGAGCGCAATTCTGCAACCAGTCGTGTTTTGTAGCCTTGCTTTTGAGATGGCGATCGCCCCCTCCGTGCAATCCCAAAGCAGTGCAATCCCAAAGCAGAAATCCCTCTCAGACAGGGTAAATTCATGTTTTGCCCTGATAACGACAGGATGTTAGCTCAGATGGAGGGGTGGGCATTCTCAAGTAGCGCTCTTGAAGATTGCTTCAAACTTCGCCTCTCACCTGACCCAATCATCCAAACGTATGACCAACCTGATGCATACGCTTTTCGGTTCGCAGGGCTATATTCCCCACGGGCACTGTTATCTGTGGCAACCCTGGCTGGTGTGGTTACATGTTGCGTCGAATGCGGCGATCGCCCTAGCTTATTTCTCGATTCCCGCCTTGCTCCTTTACTTCATCGCCAAGCGCAGAGATGTTCCGTTTAACTGGATGTTTGTGTTGTTTGGAGCGTTCATCATCGCTTGCGGCATAGGACATCTGATGGATATCTGGACGATTTGGCATCCAAACTACTGGCTGTCGGGTGTGGTGAAAGCGTTCACGGCTATCATTTCGATTTATACGGCGATAGAGCTAGTGCCGCTGATTCCTCAGGCGTTGGCGCTGCCCAGTCCAGCCAAGCTAGAAGCGGCGAATCGAGAGCTAGAACGGGCGCTGCGAGAGCTTCAGAGTACCCAGTCGCGCCTCATCCAGGCGGAAAAGCTTTCTAACCTCGGACAGCTTGTGTCGGGCATTGCTCACGAAATCAACAATCCCGTTAATTTTATCTACGGCAACATCAATCACGTCAGCAGCTATACGCAGGAATTGCTCAATTTGCTGGCGCTGTATCGAGAAACGGTTCCCCAACCTGCGCCCGCTGTGGCAGAGGTCTTAGCCGAGAGCGATCTGGAGTTTATCGAGGGCGACCTGCCCAAGACCCTTTCCTCGATGCAGATTGGCGCAGACCGGATTCGCCAGATTGTGCTGTCGCTGCGGAACTTTTCGCGCGTAGACGAAGCGGAAATGAAACCCGTGAATCTTCACGACGGCATCGACAGTACGCTGATGATCTTGCAGCATCGCCTTAAACCAAAGGGCGATCGCCCCTGCATTCAGGTGGTGCGCGAGTATGGCGATCTGCCCAAAGTGGAATGCTATGCAGGACAGCTCAATCAAGTGTTTATGAACATCTTGAGCAACGCAATCGACGCACTAGAAGAAGCCCATGAGACGCATCAAGCCAATCAATCAAGCACGCTAGAGCGAACGCTTCAAGACAAAGCACCTGTCATCAAGATCTGCACACGCCTGATTGAACCGGACAATGCTGCGAAGCAGGTTGAAATCTGCATTGCGGACAATGGCCCCGGCATTCCCAAAGCGGTGCAAGCCCAAATTTATGAAGCGTTTTATACCACCAAGCCACTCGGCAAAGGAACCGGACTGGGGTTGGCCATTAGCCATCAAATCGTCACAGAAAAACATCGTGGGCAACTGATTTGCCAGTCCGACACAGGGCAGGGCACAACTTTCTTAATTCAGATTCCGCTAAGACAGTCATTCGTTGCCCCAGAGTCAACGCGCACCGCAGCGAGAAATCCCTAACCGCTATACAATGCCAAATGTTGAGCAGAGAACCGTTTGGCTATGACGCAGGCTCCGATGACACAGGCTCCGATTCCGGTCGTGGTAAATGGCGCGACGGGCAAGATGGGGCGCGAAACCATCAAGGCGATCGCCGCTAGCAAAGACATGACCCTGGTGGGGGCGCTGGCCCGCAACCCAGACCGGATTGGGCAGGACGTGGGCGAGGTGGCAGGCTGCGGCCCGCTGGAGGTGCCAATTCTCAACGACATGCAGGGGACGCTGGCACTGGCATCGCAGGAAAAGCAGCCCGCTGTGATGGTGGATTTTACCCATCCTGATGTGGTGTACGAAAATGCGCGGGCGGCGATCGCCTACGGGGTGCGTCCGGTAATTGGCACGACGGGGCTGAGCGTGGAGCAACTTAACGATCTGGCAGACTTTGCCGACAAAGCCAGCATCGGCTGTCTGGTGATTCCCAATTTCTCGATTGGGGTGGTGCTGATGCAGCAGGCGGCCGTGCAGGCATCGCGCTATTTCGACCATGTGGAAATTATCGAGCTGCATCACAACCAAAAAGCCGACGCGCCCAGCGGCACAGCGATTCAAACGGCGCAGCTTTTAGCAGAATTTGGCAAAGCCTTCAATCCGCCAACTGTTGATGAAACCGAGAAACTGCCCGGCGCACGCGGCAGTCAAACCGAAGACGGCATCCGCATCCACAGCGTCCGGCTCCCCGGTTTAATTGCCCATCAAGAAGTCATCTTTGGCGCACCCGGCCAGCTTTATACCCTGCGCCACGACACGAGCGATCGCGCGTCCTATATGCCCGGTGTGCTGCTCTGTATCCGCAAGGTGCTGGAGTTGAAGTCACTGGTCTATGGGCTGGAAAAGGTGTTGTAGCAAGGCAAAGGGCGATCGCATTGGGTCATATTAGCAAAATCGGCACCGCTACGGTTCCTCGTCAAACACGGGCGACCAGAGTTCGGCGATCGCCACCGACCATCCCGGCAGCAAATCTGGCAGCGTCAGCACATCTCCATTCCGCAGGATTATCGGCTCCTTGCCAGACTGAAACACCCTCACCGTCGAGTCTTCAGGGTTAATCAAAATTCCAACCTGCGTTCCCTGGGCCAAAAAATTTGCAATCTTACGTTCCAACTCTTCCACCGTATCGCTGGGTGACTTGACCTCTACCATTAGGTCAGGGGCAACCGGGGCAAAGTTGCGCGGGGCACGGCGCAGTCGCTCAGCCCTGACAAACGACACATCCGGGGCGCGGGTGTTGGAATCGGGCAGCGTAAACCCAGCGCTAGAACCCGTCACCCGACCTAGGCGATTTGGCTCTACCCAATCTGCCAGACGACGACCAAACCGAAAAGCAACTTCATCCGACTCATAGCCCGACGGACTCATGACCGTAATCTTCCCGTCTACAAGCTCCATCCGATAGTCACTGCCCAGTTTGGCTTGTAAGGCTTCTAGGTCTTTCACCGTCAGAGACATCGGCAACTCCTTGGCGTTCAGTGAGTTCCAGGCTCGTCTTCATTCTATATAGGCGACCGTCACGCCAGAGCCGCCGTCTGCCTGCTCTGCCGCCTCAAAGCGCGACACCTGGGGATGCTCTTTCAGAAATGCATGAACCCCCTGCCGCAGCTTGCCCGTGCCGTGGCCGTGGATAATCCACAGGGGGCCCGGCTGGGCGCTGGCGATCGCCCGTTCTAGCTCAATTTCTGCATCTGCCACCCGGCTGCCCCGCAGGTCGAGGGTGTTCTTTGACGTGCGAATCGCGGGGGCTTCGGTCGGCTTTTCTTCCGCAGATTTCTCTGGCGGTCGCTTCTTTTCTGCGCTCTGGGCCTTGGCGGCCGCCCCCTGCTCCCTGGCGGGCAGTTCTGCTTTTTCCCCTTGCAGCGATTCCACATCCGCCAGAGAAACGGTCATCTTCATCAGCCCAAAGCGGACGGTGAATTCGCCGCTGTCGTCGGGATGGGTCAGCACTTCGGCAACCTGGCCCAACCGGGGAATGCGGACGCGATCGCCCACCTTGGGGCGAAACCCAGGCTTCGGCTTGGGCGGGGCCTGACGCGAGGGCAAGTGACGCTCGGCCAGCTCGTTCAGGGCTTCGGTGGCCTGCTGGGCGGTCTGGGCCGTTTCGGGGCCGCGCTGGAGTTGGCGAATTACCCTAGCAATTTCAGCTTTAGCCTGGGCGATCGCCGCCTGCACTGCCTCTTCCTGCTGCTGTTGCAGTTCTCGTTCGCGCTGCCGCAGCGTCTCCGCCCGCCGCAAGATCTCCTGGTGCAGCCGCTCGGTTTCCCGAATCAGTTGCTCTGCGGATTGGGTCTTTTCCTCCTGCTGGCGGCGCTGCTGCTCCAGTCCGGCAATCACGCGGTTTACGTCGCTCTCGGAGCCTGCGCCGATCTGCGCCCGGGCCGCCTCCACGATTGCCGGGTTGAGGCCGAGCCGCTGGGCGATCGCCAGTGCATTTGAACGACCAGGAATGCCCCACAGCAGCCGATAGGTGGGAGATAGCGTCACATCGTCAAATTCCACCGAGGCATTCTCGAAGCGCTCGTCTTGATACTTCAGCGCCTTCAGTTCGCCGTAGTGGGTCGTGGCAACGGTTAAGGCGGCGTGATCGGCTAAGTAGCGGAGGAGGGCGATCGCCAGCGCGCTGCCTTCTGAGGGGTCAGTCCCTGCGCCCACTTCGTCGAGGAGGACGAGGGAGGGCGTTGGGGCATGGGGGAACGGCTCGTCCTCACTCAACGGCGTTATCCCACCATCGCTCTCCGCCTCATCCTGCTGCAACGCCGCCAGAATCCGCCCAATCCGGCGAATGTGTCCGGAAAAGGTCGAAAGGCTCTGCTGAAGCGATTGTTCGTCGCCGATGTCGGCCAAGACTTGGTGAAACCAGGGCAATTCCACGGGTTCGCGGGCAGGAACGAATAGCCCCACTTTTGCCATCAGCGCCGCCAGTCCGAGCGTTTTCAGCGTCACGGTTTTGCCGCCCGTGTTGGGGCCGGTGATGGCGACGACGCGGATCTGGGGCTGAATGACCAGATCGATCGGCACGACGGCCGGCCCCTGCTCGTGCTGATGCTGCCAGATGAGGAGCGGGTGGCGGAGTTGGCGGAGGGTAATTGGGGCAACCGCAGACGCAGAGCCGTTGGCGGAGGCCCCAGATTCCTGGCTCCCGAATTCCACAAAACGCGGGGGATTTGCGCCGAGCCAGAGGGAATAGCGGGCGCGGGCGGTGGCCAGGTCAAGGGTGGTGGCGATCGCCAGCAGTCTTTCTAAATCTTCGTGAACGTCTGCAACCTGTTCGCTGAGGCCGCGGCGGACGGCTTCTTCTTCCACCTGCTCTTGTTTAAGAAGCTGCCGAAGCTGGTTGCCGTGGCTGACGATGGCATTTGGCTCTAGATAAAGCGTTGCGCCGCTGGTGGAGGTGTCGTGGACGATGCCGGGGATGATGTCCTTGTGGGAGGATTTGACGGGCAGCACAAAGCGATCGCCCCGCTGAGTAATCAGCGCTTCCTGCACGGCGTTGCCGTGGCGCTGCAAAATGCCTTGCAAGATTTGATAAATGCGATCGCGCTGCTGCTTAAGCTGCTCGCGGATGCCGCCCAATTTGGCACTGGCGCGGTCCATAACCCGGCCGCGCTCGTCGATGCAGCGGTGGATGTCCTGCTCCAGTTCGGGATAGGTGCGGAGGTCTGCAACCAGGGCATTGAGCGTGGTCAGGTCGGGATATTGGTCAATCGTGCGGCGGAGGGTGCGTGCGCCAGAAAGCGTAGTGGCGATCGCCAGCAAGTCGTCTCCGCTCAAGATGCCTTGCAGTGCAGCCCGCTCCAGCGCGTCGCCAATGTCCTGAATGCCCTCAAAGCTGAGCGAAACTGGCAGCGTGGTTTCAAGCTGATAGACCTCGCGGGTTTGCGCCAGCAGCGCCTCACTCTCGACCAGGGTATCGGGAATTCGCAGATCTTGCGCGACTCTCGCGCCCAACTTCGTCGCCGCAAAGGTGGCGAGATGCTGGCATAGGCGCGGCCATTCCAACAGATTGAGGGTTTCAGCTTGGATCAATTGCGGCTCAGGGCTGGAGACTATTCCCAATTATCAAGGATCTAGAGCGTGTCAGCAATTTCGCCCAACGGAGCCAGGCCAATTCTCCCAACGGGCACTCCGAATGCAACAGGTAAATACCTCTAACACCGGGTTCAAGCACTAGGAAAGTAATGCCGCAGCACCGCTTCGTAGGCTTCATTCACCCGCTGGGCCAGTTCCTTGCTGCCCCCCGTGTCGGGGTGTGCCGTTTTCATCGCCTGTTTGTAGGCGCGTTTGAGCGATTCGGGGGTGAGTGGCGTAAACGGGCCCAGATTCAGCAGCGCTAAATAGTCAGGAATCGTGTTGCCGGGGCGCTTGGCATAGTTGGGACTGCCATAGCTCGAACCGGCCGAGTGTTGCCCCGCCGACTGTTTTTCTCGCAACAGCCGCTCGACCACGGTATCGAGGGCGGCGATCGCCTCTGGTTCCCAGCCAAACAAGTGAAACACATCGGGGAAGCGGGCGGCTTTTTTGCGGAGGCGCTGCAATGCGGGCAGCCAGGATTGCTGGGGGTGTGTCGCCGTTTGCCAGAGCGCATCGTAGGCGCTGAACCCGCCCAGCTTGTAGATGTAATAGCGATCGCCCGTGCGTGCATCAACATGACAGCCAAACTGCTGCAACACGTCCGCCCCAGCATAGCCAATGCCCTCCTCACCGTGGATCATCTGGTGCAGTTGTGCCAACACGGGATGCAGCCGCCGAGCCCAGTCCAACTCGCACAACGCTACCCAATCCGGCGTGTGGAACAGGGGCGTTTCGGCGTTGGCTTCACGGTGGCTAGCGCTGTATTGCTCATAGTCACCCACTGTGCCCCAAGTCACCTGGATGCGCTGCTGCCAGTCTGCCTCGGTCTGCGGGTCGGCCAACTCTTCGGGCAGGTCAAGCTGGGCCTGGATTTGCTCAAGCTGCGTCTGAATCTGGTCGAGCCGTTGCCCAATGTGGCGCGTGGTGGCGGCTATCTGGCTAGCAAGCATCTGGGCAAAGCTGGCTGCCTGGGCCTCCAGCAGTTTTTGAATTTGCGAGGCAGAAAGTCCGTCGGCGGAACCGTTTGAAGCGCTGTTTGAAACACTGTTTGAAGCACTGTTTGAAGCACTGTCTACGACGCTGCCTGCCCTCTCCCGCAAGCGACTTTCTACCGCCCGCTGATGTTCGGTCAATTCCACCAAAATATCGCTGAGGGCCTGCACTTGCCGTCCCAGGTCATCGGAGGCTGCTCCCGATCGGGGGCGATCGCCCTTTCCTGCACTGGCTTGTGCGGGGTTGTCAGTCACACTTCCCAGCGGCAGCGGCAATTGCGACTCGCGGCGGCTGGCAGACGGGTTGCCATAGAGCAGGCGATCGCCCCCCTCCGGCTTGTAAATCAGCAGGTCGGCTGCCTCGTCTAGCCTTCCGCCGCTAAAGACCAGCGTGATGCTGCCTGGCGTATAGCCCACCTTGCCGCTGTGCCAATCGTCCAACAGTGGCACACAGTAGGACGAAACGGGAAACTCCGTCGGCTGCGTCACCACTCGCGCCCCACTTTTGGTCGCCCGCAAATAGCGCCCCGCCAGATCGGCGATCGCCCCTTCCAGATGCTCGGATTTAATCGCGGTCGTCACCCGCAGCGATTTAGGATTCATGCTTTGAATCTTAGCGAGTGTCAGGTTTTTAGGTTTTTAGGCGGCGGCTTTCGGGCTTCAGGCGGCAAATAGACTCATTCTTTAGCGCCTGGATCGCGGGCCGCCGCTCCTGGTTCCACCAAATTGTAGTTAAACGTGAGGTTGACGCGGATGCGATCGCGCGTGGCGGTGGCAGGAAACGGCTCAAACGGGGCGGACTGCTGCACAGCGGCGATCGCAGCAGCATCGGCATCGGCAAAGCCAGAGGGTTCCGCAAGCTGCAAGTCGAGCAGGTTGCCTGCGCGATCTAGGGTGAGCCGAACAATCACGCGGTAGGGGCGATCGATGGGCACTTGCTGCCAAACTTCCTGCACGTCCCGGTTGAGTTGGTTAACGTACTCGCCCCACGCAGGGTCGCGCTGGGCGGAGAGTCCGGGCGGATTGGCAAGCGGATTGGCCGTCGTGCGGTCTGGGTTGGCGATGCCGTCTAGTCCCTGACCTGGTGGAGGCGGTGCAGCCGCAGGGTTGCCAGCAACGACCACTTCCGGCAAGGGCTGGGGCGGCTGAGGCGAGACAGGCGAAAAGTCTGGCGGGGGCGGCAGTGCGGCTTCCCAGAGCGGCTGGGGTGGCGGCAATGGCGGCCGGGCCAGGGGCGCGGGAATCGGTTCTGGCGGCACAAAGGGAGCCGGACTCAGCGCGGGCAAACCGTTGGGGGGCGGAGCCGCCGGAGTCGCCGCCACTGGCGTAGCCGCAGGGCTGGGAGAGGCAACGGGCGGGGGAGGGGTGGGCGGGCGGGGAGCCGGAGCAGCGGATGGGGCAATTTCCGCAGGGATCGCTTCACGAATCGGGCTGGGAGCCGGGGCAGGCGCGGCAGGAGCGATCGCTGGGCGGCTGGCATGGGCAGCGGGTTGCAGCAGGGCTTTTTCGGACTGATCTTCCGCGGGGGCGATCGCCGCAGTTCCTTCATCCAGCGCAGTCCCCTTGCTGCCTGCCAGCGTCACCGCATCCTTCTGAAACTCCACAGCCTTGCCCGCATTGGTAGGTAAAACGTCCACCTTTTCGCCAGTCGCTTTCTGAGACACTTGGGCGCGGCGCAGCGCAGCTTCTACCGCTCCCGTTTCAGGAGCATCCAGGTAAACAAACTCGATCGGCTGGGCAGGGCTGGGCGGCTCGACCTGTGGCGGCTCCGGCAGTTGCCACGCGACCCAGCCTGCGGTCACCGCACCCGCATGAAACGCCGCCGCCGCCGTGACGTATAAGACCAAATGCTTGCGTTGGCGCGTCATCACCCGCGACCGATAGCGCCTTAGTCGGCTCATGCTGCTCCTCACCCCGCCCAGGCGCAAGCCCTGTAAATCTGCGAGTTACTGTAATCAAACCACAGGATGCGGCCGATCTGACGGCTTTTTTCCGCAGAAATACCCAATTTTTCTAGATCACGCAGCACGATCGAGAACGGGGAATCGCTGTTCAGACCGTTACCGCCCCAATTTCCGATTGCATCCTGGCTGGCAGGGGGCTTCAGGAATGCTGGCCTTTTGCCGTAAAATAGGAGCTTGAAATCATTTGCACCCGCTGTGTTTGAGATTTTGCTATGGATATTTTGACGTTGGGATGGGTTTCTTTGCTGGTTCTATTCACGTTTTCAATCTCGCTGGTGGTTTGGGGGCGCAACGGTTTCTAACTGGTCTAACCGGATTGACCAGGACTTCCGTCCAGATTCACAATTTTTGCAATTTTTGCAATGACCCTTGATACGCTTGATCTGTCTGCCCTGAGTTTGTCCCCGCTAAATGTGTTGGCGGTGCTAGCGGCGCTGCTGCTGGTCGGCGTGACGGGCGGGGTGATTTATTTGACGGCTGTGGAATGGCGCGATCGCCGTCGCCAAGACCGCGAAAAGCGAAGCCGATAGCCAGACTCAGCAATTCCTCACCTTCCGAAAAGAGCCAGTTGACCTGCATCAGTCTGGCTCTTTTGCATTTTTGTCCGCCGCATTGGAGGGATTTTAGATTTTGGATTTTAGAGTTTGGATTGGCAATTTTGGAGGGTATGGGGCGTGTGGCTCAAGAATTGACCCCAACCCAAAACCTCCCCCTGCTCCGCAACAACGCACACCACAAGGTTCAATCAGATTCGCTATCTTCAGAGATTGAGCATAGCCATCCAGGCGCGTCCTTTCCGCCGCTTTCTTTCCATAGAGCTATCGAGCAATGGCTTGCTCAGGCGAAAAGCCCTATCTAGAACTCTCAATCCCTTTCAAACTTTGTATGACGACAACCCGCGAAACGCTGACTTCTCCTAACCCTCAGGCAGGGGCATTGCATCCCTTAGAACCGCTGACCGCTGCTGAAATTAACCAGGCGGTTTCCCTGCTTCGGCAGCAAAAAAACGTGGGCGACGGTTTTCGGTTTCCCTCGGTGACGCTACATGAACCGCCCAAGGCGTTGGTGCAGGCCTATCAACCGGGCGATCGCTTTGAGCGAGAAGTCGCCGTTATCTTGCTGGACAATGCCACGGGGCAAACCTACGAGGCCATCGTTTCCCTCACCCAGGGGCATGTCACCTCCTGGAGGCAGGTGCCGGGAGTGCAGCCTAACATCATGGCCGACGAACTGGTGGAGTGCGAAGCGGTGGTCAAGGCCCATCCCGACTTTCACGCAGCGCTGGCAAAGCGGGGCATCACTGACTTGGATCTGGTGATGGTCGATCCGTGGGCACCGGGCAACTTTGGCTTTGAACACGAAAAGGGCATCCGCTTTTCACGCTGCATCTGCTATCTCCGCGCCACACCCGACAGCAATGCCTACGCCCGCCCCATCGATGGGCTAATTCCCGTGGTGGATTTGAACAAGATGGCGCTAATCCGCATCGAGGATCTGGGCGTGGTGTCTGTGCCGCCAGAGCCGGGGGAATACGAAGCCCGCTTCATGCCAGAGTTTCGCAAAGATATTAAGCCGCTGCACATTACTCAGCCCGAAGGGCCCAGCTTTCAGGTCAACGGGCACCACATCCGCTGGCAAAAATGGGACTTTCGCATTGGCTTTACCCCCCGCGAGGGGCTGGTGCTGTATTGCGTCAGCTACGAAGATCAGGGGCGGCTGCGGCCGATTCTCCATCGCGCTTCGATGGCAGAAATGGTTGTGCCCTATGGCGACCCGCGCCCGCAGCACTATCGCAAAAACGCCTTTGACGTGGGCGAACATGGCGTGGGACTGCTGGCCAATTCCCTCAAGCTGGGCTGCGACTGTGTGGGCGAGATTTACTATTTTGACGGCGTGCTGACCAATAGCCGGGGCGAGGTGTCGGTGATTGAAAACGCCATCTGCTTGCACGAAGAAGACTTTGGAATGCTCTGGAAGCATACCGACTGGCGGAGGGAGAGCGTGGAAGTGCGGCGATCGCGCCGTCTGGCCATTTCCTTCATCGCCACGGTAGACAACTACGAATACGCCTTTTTCTGGTACTTCTATCAGGACGGCAGCATTCAGTTTGAGGTCAAGCTAACGGGCATTCTGCTTTGCGCGGCGCTGGCGAATACCCCGAAATATGGCACGCTGGTTGCCCCAGAGCTAAACGCTACCAACCATCAGCACTTTTTCTGTATGCGGCTGGACTTTGACCTGGATGGCACAGCCAACTCTGTTTACGAAGTCAACACCGAAGCCGAGCCGATGGGCCCCGAAAATCCAATGGGCAATGCGTTCTATGCTGTCTCAACGCTGCTGGCAACCGAGCAGCAGGCCCAACGCCTGATCGACCCCTTCACTGCCCGCTACTGGAAAGTGGTGAACCCCAACGTCACAAACCGCCTGGGGCAACCCGTCGGCTTTAAGCTTGCGCCCGGAGAAAACGTGCTGCCCTTTGCCCATCCTGACTCGCCTATCATGAAGCGGGCTGGCTTTATGAGCAAGCACCTGTGGGTCACGCCCTACGACCCGGCCGAGCGCTATCCCGCTGGCGACTATCCCAACCAGCACCCCGGCGGCCAGGGCTTGCCCCAATGGACGCAGGCCAATCGCTCGATCGAAAATACCGACGTGGTGGTTTGGTATAACTTTGGACACCACCACATTCCCCGCCCTGAAGATTGGCCCGTCATGCCCACGGCCTACTCTGGCTTTATGCTAAAGCCCGTCGGCTTTTTTGATTGCAACCCAGCGCTGGACGTGCCGCCCTCTGAACCCAAGCACGCTTGTCATTAAAACGGGCCGGAACTTACGCACTTGTAATACGCACTTGCAATACGCACTTGCAATAACCTCTCTGGGTTCTAGACGATTTCTCCTGGGCTGCGTCCGCGAGAAATCGTCTCGCGAGAAATCGTCTAAGGGGCTAACGCCATAAAACGGGTGAGAAATCATTCAACTCTTGGAGAATATTGCGAAGGAATCATTACCATTTTTCTTTTGCTATTTTCCTTTAAGGAAACTCTCTTTGAAACAAGACAAAAAGCGCCTAAAATTCTCTCTAAGACGTTCATCTAATCCCCTTCAAAGCTCCGTTACAGCATTTTCTTGCGATGTGAGGCCTGTGCTAACTCAGACAGGCGAGGACTTTTGCCCCATCTCATGCCTCACTAGCTTCAAAAACGCTGTAGTCAAATCGGTGTTAACTTGTAAGTCTTTTGATAATGCTGTGTTAAGGCTTGAAAACTATCGCCAAGTTTCTATTGTCAAAGCCTAAAAAAAATTGAAGGCCGCTGATAGAAACTAATCACTACATCGTCCTGCTGGTAAGAGCTTGAGCCTGATTTTGCGTGAACTGTAGTCTGGAGTATAGTTACTTGACAACACCCGATATCCCAAGCTTGGGTATCCGAGGAAAATCATGCAACTGCAACTCAACCAGAGCTATGTCTTGGTGTTGGATAAGCCGTCCGACGAACTCCGCAGACTGGAATCTCAGCTTGCTCGGTTGCACTGTCCCGTTGTGGTGACGAACTCAGCCGTGCAGATGATGCTACGGGTCAGCCAATCGCCGCCGTCTCTGGTGATTTTGGTGGGGGGCGATCGCCGCTGGTCTGAAGTGTTGGTGAAACAACTCCGCAACAACGCCAACGCCCGCCACACCACCATCGTCACGCTGACCGATCACCACGCACCCAGTTGGCTACATCAAGAAGAAAATCCGGGCTTTGATGGGTTTCTGGTTAAACCGCTGACGGCCGATGTGCTGATGTCGCTAGTCCAGTCGGCCTGGGCGCGGCAAAGCGTCGGCTCTGCAAGCTAGCTTCAGGCATGTCTAATCCAGACTGTTTTAACCCAGGCTTGTCTAATCCAGGCTTGTCTGATCCAAACTTGTCTAATCCAGGCTTGTCTAATCCAAACCTGGCTGAATGGATTGGGCTTAGCCTTCAAGCTCCTGGTTGGCGCGGTGTTCTAGCCAGATGGGGAGGGCGATCGCCGCACAGAACAGCAGCAGCGCCACCACCGCAAACTGCCCCACTATGGTTACCAATTGCTCCAGGGGAATCAGCTTCCCCACAAAGAAAGCCAGCGTCACCATCACCGAAGCCCAGGACAGCGCCCCGATCAGGTTGCACAGCAAAAACTGGGGATAGGGCATTTGTGCAATGCCTGCTAGGGGCCCGGCAAAAATTCGCAGCAGCGCCAGAAATCGCCCAAAGATCACGGCTCTAGCGGCATTCTCGCTAAACTGCGTGCGGACTGCTAGCAGCCTGGATTCCTCAATGCGAAACACGCGACCCGCCCGCACCAGCAGCGGCCAGCCCCCAAAATATCCAATCCAGTAGCCAAAATTGTCGCCTAGCACAGCCCCGGCCGTTGCGCTGGCCAAGACCAGCCAGTAATTTAGCTCATCGCTGCCTGCCAAAAACCCGCCCACCAGCGTAATTGTCTCCCCTGGCAGCGGCACACCTGTATTTTCGAGCATGATGCCCAAAAACACGACCCAATAGCCATACTCATGTGCAAGATTTTCCAGGGCCTCTAGCGATAACAGCTCAAGCGACATGAGGGAAGCCTTCACAAAGATTTACGAACACCCTTTTGATCTTTACTTAAGCCGGAGAGGGTGTCAATGATTAAGAAAATCCCCCCGTTTCCCAGTGCGATAGGAATTCGGGGGGATATCCGGAGGATTTAGTTCAGCTTCAGGCGAGATCCCGACCAGACACGGTTCGCTAATACTGCTAGCTATCCCGCTAGATCTCAACTAGATCTCAACCTTAAGATCTCAACCTAAACATCACACTGCGTCATGGTTTCTAGCCTTAGTCGCTGCAACGCTACAAATCAAGCGGTGCCCGATGCAGCAGTCTAGGCAGTGTCTTAAGACTTTCTAGGTCGTTGATTGCCTTGAGTCGATCCCCCTAAATCCCCCTTAATAAGGGGGACTTCCGGAGTGGTTGGCTCGGTTCCCCCCTTTTTTAAGGGGGGCTAGGGGGATCAAAGGGCTTTAAAAACACGCCCTAGAACCGATAAGCTGCACCAACTTGCAGGCTGACAGCAGCGTCATTGCTGTTTCGATATGCATCAAAGCCTACCTTCGCGTCACCGTAGAGGACGATGTTGCGACGAATCGCGGCTTCCACGCCCACCGTGGCCACCGGAGCGCTGCGATCGCCCAGCGGGGTAGACCGGCCCTCATCCGTCACGAAAGAGTAGCCGCCGCCGACGTAGAGGTTAGCGCCAGGAGCAATGCCGATGTCATACGTCACCAGGGGCATGAGCGCCACAGAATCACTGATCAGCGCTGCACCACGCACCGAGATAGGCGCTACAGGCACGTCAAAGCGTCCTTGAACGTTTGCCCCGAAGGAGGTGTCGCCAGCGGCATCTTCGGTCACGCCCGCAGCAATACCCGCGCCGATGTAGTTGCCAGCCATTTGGGCCGAAGCAGGGCTGGCAGAGAGCAGCATGGGAACCGCAGCAACAGCCGACAGAGCAGAAACGGTAGCAATCGATTTCAGAGAGAGTTTCATAGGTTTTTCCATCCCAAAAACGTACAAGAGAGCGCAACAATCCGGCATAAATGCAAACTGCACTTATGGTGAATTCAGACCAGGTAATCGAATCAGAGTCGCTTCATGCTCGACCATAGAACGTGAGATGAAAGATTTCTCAAAAAGGCGCTTTTGTACCTCTTTCAATCTCAGTCTGATGGCATCAAGAGCAGGTGAATTGCAGGTTCTGGTTTAAAGAATTCGTCTGTGTCTTAAAAGTTCCTTAGACTTAGAAAGAATCCTTTAGCGTCTGAACTATCTTAGTTATAAAACCAGAAAATGAGCGATCGCCCCATCTATGTTTCGCTAATTAAACTGTCACAAGTCTGAGCGCGATCGCCAAACGAAAATTAGCTTCCAAGCCTTGCGACCATCAGTTAGGTGCATCTATTCAAAGATATAAACAACTAAAACTGACAGCTTAAAAGTCTTACCAAAAGACGAATAAACTTACATTTTGTTCCCGAAATGAAAGGCCGCAATCGTCTACGAATCATCCATCTAACGCAAGAGAATAGAAGGATGGAAATCTTATGAAACGTATAAGTAAAAGGTACGCCAGTTGGTTTAGAGGACGCAGGCATTCCTCCGAAATTCAAGACTGTCCTTTTCTTATTCCCTACTCCTTTCTATTTTATCTATTGGCGCAATCGGGAGGATTGATCTGACTTGTGTTTTGCAGTCCACCTGATGTCTAAGAATTGCCTGCAAGATTCTGCCAGATTCATAACCAGATTTATAAGAATTAGCGCTGTCGGAACGCTACTCGGAACGCTACATTGGCAGCGGTGGGCTGCAATCCTTGCTCAACACGATAAAAGGGGCGATCGCTCTCTGACTTGTGGAGAAGCGACGAGACCTAACATTCTGCTAACATCCTGAAACAACTGGTACCCTGAGTCCAACCCTCTCTCTATCCTCTTACCCCTGATTAGCATGAAGCGGCGATCGCTCCTCATTGGCTCCAGCAGTGTAGCGCTTGCGGCCCTAGTGGGCGGATGCCGCCGCCGCGACAACGGGCTGCGGGTGTTGTTTCTCGAAGACTCGGTGCCGCCGCAGGTCTTGAAGGCATTCCGCAGCGCCCTCAGCCAGCCCCTACCGCTGAGCTTTGTGCCGCGCCCCCAGCTTGCCAGCATTGTTGAGCAGTTGGAAACCTGGCAAACGGCGGAGTCGCCGCAGACGGCCGACCTGGTGACGCTGGGTGATGCGTGGCTGACGGAGGCCATTCAGCAAAAGCTGATTCAGCCGCTAGAGGTGTCGTCCATTCCTGGCTGGGAGCGCGTGCCCAAGCCCTGGCAGGATTTGGTAACCCGCGATCGCCAGGGTGCGCTGAGCGCTGCGGGTCTGGTGTGGGGTGCGCCCTACCGCTGGGGCAGCGTGGCGATCGCCTTTCGCAGGGACAAGCTAGACCCCCTGGGCTGGCAACCGCGAGACTGGGCAGACCTATGGCGGCCAGAGCTAGCCGGAATGCTGTCGCTGCCCGATAGCCCCCGCACGGTGTTGGGGCTGGTGCTAAAGAAACTGGGTCGATCGGTCAACGAAGCAAACCTAGCGGCTGTTCCGAATTTGCAGAATGAACTGGCTGCCCTCGATGACCAGACCAAGTTCTACAGTTCTACCGATTATTTGCAGCCGCTGCTGATCGACGACACCTGGGCCGCCGTGGGCTGGACGACCGACATTCTGCCCGTGATGCAGGGCGACCCGCGCATTGGGGCGGTGATTCCCGCGTCGGGCACGATGCTGTTTAGCGATTTGTGGGTGCGTCCGGCGCGATCGCCCTCCACAGAGTCCGATCCGGGGGCGATCGCCGAATCTGCACTGGCCCAGTGGATCGACTTTTGCTGGCAGCCAGAAACCGCAACCCGCCTGTCGCTGCAAACGGCCGCTGCATCGCCCATTTTTGCGCTAGATGCGTCGGACTTGCCTGCGGACTTGCGAAACCGTGAGCTACGGCTGCCTGCCGAGTCCATTTTGCAGAAAAGCGAATTTCTCTTGCCGCTGTCGCCCGCTAGCGCTGCCCAATTTCGGCAGGCGTGGTCGGCGTTGCCGCGGCAGGCGTGGGCCGACCCGTCAGCCCAGCAATCCCGTCGGAGCGCAGCATGATGTCGCAGTCTCGCCGTCCCTCTGCCTGGCCCAATGCCACACCCGAAAAATCGCACAGATAAGCCGCCAGCAGGTTACCCTGGCGGTCAAAGACGCGGGTGCTGTAGCCATAGGTGCTGGCAGACGCGCCAAATTGGTTTACAAACGTGTAGCGCTCCATATAGTTATAGATGCTCCACACTTGCGGGTTAACGACTAGCTCCACTCGCTGGGGCGAGTCTTCGCGGGCAGGATAGACCAACCAAGTTTCCAAAAGCTGTTCTCCAAACTGGTCACGCACCCACCACAGGCTAGGCAGCGTCAGTCCTTCTTGGGAAATGGTGTTTGCGGTAATCATTTCCGGATCGGGCAAAATCGCGCCCGGTTGCGCTAGCGATAAATCCGGGGGTTCGCTCAGCAGCAGACGGGTCATGTCGTCGGAGGCGGCCGCTGCTGTGCGGGTTGCTGCGGGCGCGTCGGACTGGGGAACTGCATGGACGGCGATCGCCCCACCCATCAACCCTGCAACCAGACCCACGCTCAACCCTGCTTTTGCACCAACACCCATCCAGTGCGATTCGCGAAGCCATGCCTGGGGGAATTGCCCGCTTGCCCGTCTATTTGCCATGTTCACTTGCCATGTTCACAGTTTGCTCCAAGTGCCTCATAACCTAGTGCTGACGGGCCCTTATGTCTGCTGCTTTGGTGCGACATCGACCAATGCGACATCAGCCAGTACGATATCAGCCTATGTGATATCAGCCGACTAGAAAGAGCCAGCCAGAGTTCGGCTTTCCTGACTTGAGGTTGTGAGTTCTTCCTATGAATTCTTCCTATGTTCACCCAAACCGATTTAATCGGCAAGTCCAGGAAAAATACATCATCCGATCGGATGACCCAGAGCCAGAGGCCGGATGAACCAGGCCGCGACCCGACGGAGCGATGGGCGATTTTCTTAACATCCCTTAAGATTACTAGAATACGTCTTAGAGAAATGGGAACTCAGGAGTAGCAGCGTCATAAGTAGCAGCGTCATAACCCCAGTGCCTCGTCTGTTTGGGCGGCTGTCTTCAGGTGACTGTCTTTAGGCGACTGTCTCTAGGCGGCTGTCTCTAGGCAACTGTCTTCGGGCGACTATCTATCGACTGTCTATCCATGAGGCGGCGCTTCTGAATCCTCCTGAACGAATCGGTAAGGTCTGTCGGTCTGTTTATCTAGTCTGTTTTCCCAAGCTCTCTTCGATTTTTATCCTCAAACTCACCCTCTGCTGCTGTCTATGTCGCCTGAAACTTTGACCAATTCTCAAGTGTCGATGGATAACGCTGGCTCAATTTCCAACGGCGAGGTCGCCGGAACTCTGTCCACAGGGATTGAGAACAGAGCAGAGGCAGATGGCGGGCAATCGGGCGATTTCCGCAGGGATCGCTTCGCGAATCGTGCGGGGAACGCAGAGGTCGATGGGTTTACGGCTGCGGATGACTTTGTGCAGCGGCATATTGGGCCGTCGGACACAGAGGTGCAATCCATGCTGGCGACGCTGGGCTTGGGGTCTTTGGAAGAACTAATCGATCGGGCCGTACCCACAGCTATCCGGCTCCAGCAGCCGCTGAACCTGGGCGCAGGGCAGAGCGAGTACGAGTTGCTAAAGGAACTGAGGGCGATCGCCGCTCAAAATCAGCTTTTCCGCTCCTTCATCGGCATGGGCTATGCCAACACCATCACGCCGCCAGTCATTCAGCGCAATATTCTGGAAAACCCCGGCTGGTATACGCAATACACGCCCTACCAGCCCGAAATTGCCCAGGGTCGCCTGGAGGCGCTGCTGAACTTTCAGACAATGGTGATCGACCTGACGGGGCTGGAAATTGCCAATGCCTCGCTGCTGGATGAGGGCACGGCCGCTGCCGAGGCGATGACCCTCAGCTATGGGCAGCACAAGGGCAAGAGCAAGACATTTTGGGTGTCGCAAGCCTGCCATCCCCAGACGATTGAAGTGGTGCAGACCCGCGCCCGGCCGCTGGGCATCGACGTTTTGGTGGGCGACCACCGCACGTTCGATTTCTCCACACCCGTCTTTGGCGTGCTGCTGCAATATCCGGCGACGGACGGAGCGATTTACGACTACACAGCGTTTATTGAGCGGGCCCACGCAGAAGGGGCGATCGCCACCGTGGCCGCCGACCTGCTCAGCCTGACGCTGCTGAAACCGCCGGGAGAATTTGGCGCAGATATCGCCGTCGGCAGCACCCAGCGCTTTGGCGTGCCCCTCGGCTATGGCGGCCCCCACGCGGCCTACTTCGCCACCAAGGAAGCCTTCAAGCGGCAGATTCCGGGTCGTCTCGTCGGCGTATCCAAAGACGCGACGGGCCAGCCCGCCCTGCGTCTCGCCCTGCAAACCCGCGAGCAGCATATCCGCCGCGACAAAGCCACCAGCAACATCTGCACTGCCCAAGTGCTGCTGGCCATCATTGCCAGCATGTACGCCGTCTACCACGGCCCCGACGGACTGAAGCGTATCGCCACGCGCATTCACCAGTTCACCGCTGCGTTAGCAGAAGGTCTGAAAGCACAGGGCTATGAACTGGGCAGCGAACCCTTTTTCGACACGCTGCGGGTGACGGTGCCGGATGCTGGAGTGATTCTGGAAAGGGCGATCGCCCACCGGATTAACCTCCGCCGCATCGACCCCACCACCCTCGGCATCAGCCTCGACGAAACCACCACCCCCGCCGACCTCCAGGATCTCCTCCAAGTCTTCGCCCCCAGTTCCCCAACACCTTCCCTGCCGAATCCCCCTCACGTCAGCGCTGCGGAGCAAAACCCTCAGATCCCCAGCCCCCTCTCCCGCACCAGCCCCTACCTCACCCATCCCGTTTTCCACCGCTACCACTCCGAAACCGAACTCCTCCGTTATATGTATCGCCTCCAGCTCAAGGACTTGTCCCTAGCCACGGCGATGATTCCCCTCGGCTCCTGCACCATGAAGCTGAACGCCACCTCCGAAATGCTGCCCGTCACCTGGGCGGAGTTTGGCCAGCTTCATCCCTTTGTGCCGCTGGATCAGGCCCAGGGCTATCAAGTCCTGTTCCAGCAGCTTGAGGACATGCTCAAGGAAATTACGGGTTTTGCGGGCATCTCACTCCAGCCCAACGCTGGGTCCCAAGGCGAATATGCAGGGCTGCTAGTCATTCGCCAATATCACCTCAGCCGGGGAGATGCACATCGCACGGTCTGCCTGATTCCCGAATCGGCCCACGGCACCAACCCCGCCAGCGCCGTCATGTCTGGCATGAAGGTGGTGCCCGTCGCCTGCGACAGCGAAGGCAACATCGACGTGGCGGATTTGCGAACCAAGGCAGAGAAGCACCAGGCCGATCTGGCAGCGCTGATGGTGACGTATCCCTCTACCCACGGGGTCTTTGAGGCGGCGATTCGGGAAATCTGCGACATTGTTCATGCCTACGGCGGCCAGGTCTACATGGACGGAGCCAACATGAACGCCCAGGTGGGATTGTGCCGTCCAGCCGACTTTGGCGCAGACGTATGCCATTTGAACCTGCACAAGACCTTCTGCATTCCCCACGGCGGCGGCGGCCCCGGCATGGGCCCGATTGGCGTAGCGGCGCATCTGGTTCCTTTCTTGCCCAGCCATCCCGTCGTGCCGATGGGTGGCTCCAGCAGCGTCGGTTCGGTTTCCGCCGCACCCTGGGGCAGCAGCAGCATCCTGCCCATTTCCTGGGTCTATATCCGCCTGATGGGCACGGCTGGCTTGACTCGCGCCACCCAGGTCGCCATCCTCAGCGCCAACTACATCGCCAAGCGGCTGGAGGGACATTACTCCGTGCTGTATAAGGGCGAAAACGGGCTGGTGGCCCACGAGTGCATCCTTGACCTGCGCCAGTTCAAGAAGACGGCTGGCGTGGAGGTGGAAGACGTTGCCAAGCGGCTGATCGACTACGGGTTTCACCCGCCCACCATGTCCTGGCCCGTGGGGGGGACGATCATGGTAGAGCCGACCGAGAGCGAGTCGCTGGCGGAACTGGATCGCTTCTGCGATGCGATGATCGCTATCCGCGAAGAAATCCGCGAGATTGAAGACGGCAAGGTTCCCCAAGACAATAACCTGCTGAAAAACGCGCCCCACCCCGCTGCCATCTTGCTCAGCGACGAATGGAACCGCCCCTACTCGCGGGAGCGGGCTGCCTACCCCACCGCCTGGACACGGGAGAACAAGTTCTGGCCCGCAGTAGGACGGATTGACAACGCCTATGGCGATCGCAACTTAGTCTGCTCCTGCCTGCCGATGGACGCTTATTAGGCTTATTAGATCCATCGCGCCATCGAATGGGGGAATTTTAGATTGGGGATTTTGGATTTTGGATTGAGGAGATACCCTGCTAAAATCCAAAACCCAAAATCCTCCTTACCTGTTCTTACTCGTTTGCGCCAGAATTGCTCCGTACTTCACGGTGGAGGTAGCGCAGCACTTCGCCGGGGCGACCGTCGAGGACGATGCCGTGGGGTGGAAGGTCGAGGGCACGAGTCCACTCGAAGCGTTCGGCGTAGCGGAGCAGGTGCAGACGGTCAATCGCCATCTGGGCATCTTCGGGCAGGCCGATGATGCAGTGGCGCAGACGGCGACGGTGGGGCAGTTCGCAGGTGAGCGGGGGCAGCGAAAACTGGGTCGCCTCCGAGAATGGGGACGACCAGGTGTATTGAATTGTCAGCATTTGGGGTTTCCTCCAGGAAACGAGGTAGGGAAACCCCGAAAAGATGGCCGCCCAAACGACGCAAAGCAGGTTTCAAGGCGGCCATACAATAGGCAAAGCCCTGAGACAGCCCCTACTGTCCTGGGGTCAGGCGTTGGTAGGTGCGTCAACATCTACCAATGCCGTAAACGACGAACCGGCCAAATTTTCGGGGAGTGAAGCAAGCTGCGGAAGTTGGAAAAATCACAGCTTGATGGGCGATTGTAGTGGATACCCCTGATCGGCGCAAGCAGAAATTTGCTACGGAGTGTAAAGGAATCTGGCATCTGCTTTTTGGCTCGAAATCGCTCGATGTGTGGCTCTGGATGGGATGCTTTCTCTAGATGGGACGCTTTTCTGAAGGTTTGTATTCTAGATTCGCAGCGAAACTCAACATTGCATTACAGTTTGCAATCTGTTTTTCTAGGAGAGTGCTTTAATGAATCTGTGAATTGCTGTGAATTGAACTGTTGTGCTGTGAATTGAACTGTTGCTTTGCTGTGCATGTTGGCTGTCCTAACGCATTCCGCTGAACTCACCGTGGACTCTAATCTTTCGTCGATTTCCTCCAGCGTAGATACCAGCGACAATTTGCCCCGCGAGGTGCGGGTTGCTCAGCTTCGCAATACTGTCGAAACGCTGCAAATGGCCGATGCGATCGCCAGCAGTGGATATCTGATTACCAGCGCCGAACTGGCCGACCTGATGGATGTCAACGCCAGCGCTGTTACCGGGCGGGGCGATCACTGGGTCTGGCGCAACTGGGTCGTCTCTCGCGTGCGCCGCGAAGGGAACCAGATTCTCTGGCAGCTAGAGCGAGTCGATTAGCCGCTGAGCGTTTGGGTTTGCGTAGGGACTTCCAGCCCCTCTTGCTCCCCGCCTCCCGACCTGGGAGCAGGGGTTGGGGGATGGCGGCAGATTGAACGTTAGACATCGCGCCGTGACACGACACGCCATTACACGGCCAGGAATTGCTGGATCACGTCGTTGCTCAGTTCGCTAGTCGGGCCAGAGGCGACGATGCCGCCCTTTTGCATGGCGTAGTAGCGGTCGGCCTGACGCACAAAATGCAAATGCTGCTCCACTAAAAGAACCGAAATCCCTGTGGAGGCAACGATCTGGCGCACGGCGTTTTCGATATCCAGGATGATAGAGGGCTGAATGCCTTCGGTGGGTTCGTCCAGCACCAGGAGTTTGGGCTTACCCATGAGGGCGCGGGCGATCGCCAACTGTTGCTGCTGCCCGCCTGACAGGTCGCCGCCCATCCGATCCAGCATGGTCTTTAGCACAGGAAACAGATCGTAGATATAGTCGGGAACCTGGTTGGTACTGCGCCCAGCTTTTTCTGCCCTTGCTTCGCGCCCCAGCAGCAGGTTTTCCTGCACCGTCAACCGGGGAATCACCTCGCGCCCCTGCGGAACGTAGCCAATGCCCAGTCGCGCCCGCTGGTCAGGAGTCCGTTCTAAGAGCGATCGCCCATCGAATGTGATATTCCCACTGCGCGGCTTTAGCAGGCCCATGATGGTCTTCAGCAGGGTCGTCTTGCCCACGCCGTTGCGCCCAATCAAGCACACCATCTGTCCCCGTGGCACGGTGAGATCCACATTCCGCAAGATGTGGCTCTCGCCATAATACACATTCAGCCCCGATACGCGGAGCATAGCGTCATCGGAAACGGCAGGCGCTTCGTAGGCGACAGCAGAGTTGGTTTGGCTCATGATGGCAGAGGGAAAGGGATAAGGGAGTATTGGCGCGATGGCGGATTGGTGTGGTGGAACAGGGCAGATTCCGAGCCGCATTTCTGACTTCGGAGGCCTGATTCCTGCCCTACACGCCTTCGACGACTTCTAGCAGTTCTTCGGTGTCTTGCAGGCTGATGGGGCCATCGGCATGGATTTCTTGACCCAGATAAACTTCGATCACGCGGGGGTCAGACTGCACTTCGTCGATGGTGCCTTCACAGAGGACGGAACCCTGGTGCAGCACGGTGACTGTGCCTCTGGCAATTTGGCGAACGAATTCCATGTCATGTTCGATTACGATGATCGAATGGCTCTCGGCCAAGGACAGCAGCAGTTCACCCGTGCGTTCCGTTTCTTCGTCCGTCAGCCCGGCCACGGGTTCGTCTACTAGCAGCAAATCGGGGGATTGAGCCACCAACATGCCAATTTCTAGCCACTGCTTTTCGCCGTGCGACAGCAGATTCGCTTTCATATCCGCTTTGTGTGACAGGCCAATGGTTTCCAGCAGTTCCGCGACCGTTCGCCGCTCAACGTTTAGCGTCTTGCGAAACAGGGTGTGAATGACGGACTTTTGGCGGTTGGCGGCTAGCTCTAGGTTTTCGCGGGTGGACAGGTTCAGGTACACTCGTGGCGTTTGAAACTTCCGCCCCACGCCCATTTGCGCGATTTCATGCTCAGCGTAGGGACGCAGATTCCGACCTTTGAAGCGCACCTGTCCTTCGGTGGGCTTGGTTTTTCCCGTAATGATGTCGAGAAAGGTCGTCTTGCCTGCACCGTTAGGGCCGATGATGACGCGCAGTTCGCCCTTGTCGAGGCTGAAGTTAAGATGATTGAGTGCCTTAAAGCCGTCGAAGCTAACGGTAAGGTCGTCAATCTCCAAGATTTTTTCGTTCATATTCAACCTCTGGGTCTTCCTCTAGGCTTGGGTAGGTAGATAGGCGAGTTTGCCCGGTGAGCTGCTTGTAAAGGTTCACGCCGCTGGTGCGGAGCCAGCCGATAATGCCGCTGGGCAACAGCAGCACCACCAGCAAAAACAAACCGCCCTGGAAAAATAGCCAAAAATCGGGAAACTTTTCGCTCAGCAGGCTTTTGGCTAGGTTCACAACCACTGCGCCCAAAATTGCGCCCACCAGCGTTGCGCGGCCGCCGACTGCGACCCAAATCACCATTTCAATCGAGAAGGCAATGTTCATCGTGTTTGGCGACACAATGCCCGATTGCAGCGTGAACAGAGCACCCGCGATTCCGGCCAGCGCACCAGACACAGCAAACACCAGGATCTTGAACCCCGTTGGGTTATAGCCCGTAAATCGAACGCGACTTTCATCGTCACGGATGGCCACCAGAAGGCGACCAAACCGGCCGCTGGTCAGCCATCGACACAGGGCGTAGGCCGCCACAACGAACAGGATGGTGATGATGTAGAGAATGTACTGCGTCCGGTTGTCCTTCACAGGCAATCCAAAAACCGACCGAAAATCGGTCAAGCCGTTGGTTCCGTTGAACAGCTTTTGCTGACCGTTGAAGAAGTTGAAAAAGATAATCGTGGCGGCTTGCGTCAGGATGGAAAAATACACGCCGCGAATCCGGTTTCGGAAGATGACGTAGCCCAGCAGTCCGGCAATGATGGCGGGAATGACGGCGATCGCCATCATGGAAAAAGGCGCAGAGTAAAACGGTCGCCAGAACCAGGGCAACTCGCTGACTCCGTAAAGCGACATGAAATCTGGAAGCCCGCTTCCTGGCGGCTGGGGCAGCTTTAGGTGCATGGCCAGGGCATAGCCGCCCAGCGTGAAGAAAATGCCGTGACCCAAGCTGAGCAGCCCGGTGAAGCCCCAGATTAGGTCAATACCGAGGGCAACAATCGCCAGCGCCAAGAATCGACCCATCAGGTTAAGGCGAAAGGCAGAAATCATCCACGGCAGCGCGAAGATGAGGAACAGGGCGATCGCCGCGACGATGGCAATTTCTATCAAGAGCGATCGCCGCTTTGCCAGGTTTACGGTGCGATTGGGAACAAAAGTGTCAACGGCCATGAGGATTGCTCAGGTAACGGCAACAAGAATCGGTGCAGAGGCAGACAAACATTGCTCAGGTAACGGCAACGAGAATTGGTGCAGAGCCAGACCAGATTGCATGGCTAGGCATCCACCGTGCGTCCTTTCTGCGGGAACATCCCTGCCGGACGAAACTGGAGAAACAGGACGATTAGCGCAAACACCATTACCTTTGCCATGCTGGTGGTGGCGAAAAAGGTGAAAAAGTCCTTGATAAACGGGATATTGGTCAAGTTTGCCAGCATCCCCGTGCCAATAATGTAGTCCGTAATGCCAATTGCCATCGCGCCGACAATCGTGCCAATCAGCTTGCCTACGCCGCCCACAACCACCACCATGAACGTATTCACGATGTAGTTTTGCCCCGTGTTGGGGCCAACAGAACCCAGCAGGCTGAGGGCGCACCCAGCGATACCCGCCAGCCCCGACCCCAAGGCAAACGTGAGCGCGTCCACAGTGCGGGTGGGAATGCCCAGACAGGCGCTCATGTTGCGGTTTTGGGTGACAGCGCGAATCCGCAGCCCCCAAGCCGTGCGGTTCAGAAACCAGTAGACCCCCAGCACACACAGCACCGTCAGCACCATGATGAATAGGCGTGTGTAGGGAAGCTGGTAGTTGCCCAGGGGAATACCACCGCGCAGCCAAGCGGGTGCGGTCACGTCTTTGTTTTGTGCGCCAAACCAGGGTTGTGTCACGGCTAGCCCGTAGGTTCTGGCAAGGAGGTTGCTCGCGACAAGGGCGATCGCCCCCGACAGCGCCAGCAGCAGAGCCGTTGCCCAGCCCTGAATCCGCTCAAAATCAGGACGACGCTTGGCAATCCACTGTCCGCCAAAATACAAAACACAAAACAGAATTAGACCAAACACCAGTACCCAGTTCACACTGCGGACGAACTGCTGCAAAATCAGGCTCACGCCCCAAGTTGCCAGGAGCGTTTCTAGCGGTCGCCCGTAGAGATAGCGAATCACGCCCCGCTCCAGCAGCAGCCCCACCAGCGCCGCGACAATAAACGCCGCTATCAGCGCAAAAAAGATATAAGCCTCAAACAGCGGCCCACCGATTGCCCTGAACGCATTCTGCACCACGAAGGTCGTATAAGCGCCAAGCATCATCAGCTCGCCGTGGGCCATGTTGATCACGCCCATCAAGCCAAACACGATTGCCAGCCCCAGCGCCGCCAGCAGCAGGATCGAGCCAATGCTGACTCCGTTAAAAATACCGTCCAAAATACTCGCAACCACAGGCCCTCTCCCAATGAGTCAGCAATAGGCAACCCGTTACCTATAGCTCAGCTATAGCCGAGCTAGGTAAAGAAACTCTCGCGGGCCACGCCCGCGAGAAATCTAAGAAACCAGTGACCTATCTCTAGATCTGGAACTTGCCCGGATCGCTGACATCGGTTCTCGTCCAATCGCAGGCAAAGCCCTTGGTTTCTGCAACGTATTGGTTCCAAGGCACCGGATCGACCGGGGCGGGCGTGGAATAGACAATTTCAAACAGGCCGTCATCCCGCACTTCACCAATCCGAACCGTCTTGGAAATGTGGTGATTGGGGAACATCTTCACCGGGCCGTGGGGCGCGGCAAATTCTTGACCGTAGGCAGCAGAGCGCACTGCTTCTAGGTCAGTCGGTGTGCCCTCTGCGCCAGCTTTTTCAACTGCCTGCTTCCAGATGTTGACAGAGATGTAGCCCGCTTCCATCGGGTCGTTGGTCACACGATTGTCGCCATACTTGGCTTTGAAGGCATCCACAAACTTCTTGTTTTCGGGCGAATCGACCGTCATAAAGTAGTTCCAGGCAGCAGCATGGCCAAGCAAGTATTCCTTGCCGATGGCCTGCACTTCTTCTTCTGCGATACTCACCGACATGGTGGGATACTTGTCCGGTGTGAGGCCTGCGCCTTGCAGTTGCTTGAAGAAGGCCACGTTGCTGTCGCCGTTCAGCGTGTTGTAGATGACACCGCCGTTGGGCAGAGCCGAACGAATCTTGGCGATAATCGGCGCAACTTCAGTGTTGCCCAGGGGTAGGTAGTCTTCGCCAACCACCGTGCCGCCCTTGGCAGCCACTTGGGCTTTGATAATCGTGTTGGCGGTACGGGGGAACACGTAGTCCGAGCCGACCAGATAGAATTCCTTGCCCTTGTTTTCCAGCAGCCAGTCCACCGACGGCTCGATTTGCTGGTTAGGCGCAGCACCCGTATAGAAAATGTTCTTGGAGCATTCCTGCCCTTCATACTGCACCGGGTAGAACAGCATGTGGTTCTTTTCTTCAAACACGGGCAGCACCGCTTTGCGGCTGGCAGAAGTCCAGCAGCCAAAGATAACGACGACCTGATCTTGATCAATCAGCTTGCGGGCTTTTTCGGCAAAGGTGGGCCAATCCGACGCGCCGTCTTCAACGATAGGGATAATCTGCTTACCCAGCACGCCGCCTGATGCGTTAATTTCATCGATGGCAAGCAGCGTAGAATCGACCACCGACTTCTCAGAGATGGCCATCGTGCCGCTGAGCGAGTGGAGGACACCCACCTTGATGCCATCCCCTGAAGCAGGAGTCGTTGGCGAAGATGCATCCGCAGCAGGGGAACTTGCCGTAGTGGTAGTAGAGGGAGCACAGGCCTTGAGCAACATGCTAGCTCCGAGTGCGGCGGAGCCGTAGACCATAAATTTCCGACGACCAAATAGCCTTGTCATGCAACACGTCTCCTCATCGCGAGGGGGCGAAATGAACGATTAATCATACTAGGGTGTGATGTTAGGTCTGTAGACCCTTGTCATTTGTGCTTTAGGCTACAAAACTAAAGTTCTTAAGTTTTTATAAATCTGCTTTCAGACCTTATTTCTGCACTTTGGCGGAGTCATCCCTGTCGTTTGGCTGAGTTGGCGTTTGGCTGAGTTGGCGCGGCGAGCTTTGCCTCTCTAGACCTCTTTAGACCGCTTTAGTCTAGTTCTAGCCAGCTTTATGCGTCTTTTTCGACCGCTTCTTTTCTAAGGTTGGAAATGTCCCAGGCGCGATCGCCCTCGGCTCGTCGATCTTCTGCGTCTGCCTGCAAAATGCGCTCCAGGTCTTGGGCCAACTGGCGCGATCGCGCAATCAGAGCGGTGTCATCGTCTTCCATCGCAGCTACATCACGCAGCGCCTCTTCATCGTGCTGTTTGAAAATTTTCGCGGTCCGATGCGCCCGATAGGAGCGCACGCCCATCAGTTTGAGCGCTTCTACACCCAGATCTAGTGCGGAGCTAAAGGTTTCCCGCTGGATCACGTCTACGCTGTTGCGGATGAGTTCGTAGGCATGGCGGCGATCGCCCAAACAAGATCAAGGATACGGTTTGGGTTGCCCATGCGCTTGATTGAGGAACGCTATCGATTCTAGGGCATTCTTAATTAGGACTTACGCAGTTGGACAATTTCTCGCGGGCTACGCCCGCGAGAAATTGTCCAGACCCCAGAAAGCTTATTGCAAGTGCGTAAGTCTCATCAATCCCAAAGATAATCTTAAGAAGAAACGGCTTCGTTTGATGCAGCATTGCGGCAGCCGAATTAGCACTACGGCGCAACGTCCCGCTGTTTCACCACTCGCCCAGGGCTGACAAAAGAAATGCCCTGAGAAGACGAAGTGCTGATCATGACCGCTTCAATCACGGGTTCTGAAACAGCCGTTTCTGCTACCCAGTCCACCAAAAAGTTTGCGCCCGCGCCGCCGCTCACATCGTTTGCTGCCACAAAAAAGCTGACCGAAGCCAGCGGCCCCAGTTTCGATGGCTCCGTAATATCCTGACGAATCATCTCACCCTCAGAGTCGAAGTAGCGCACGGCAGTAATGATAATGGCGTGTTCTGCATCGGTATTGCGAATGCTCAGCGTGGCCGACAGGTTGACCGCATTGCGCGGGTTGTTATGATGATAGATGTGCGAATAGACCGGAACATAAACCGTCTGTCCGTCGATGATTTTCTCAGGATTTAGAAAGACGGGTTGAAGCGTTGCCTCTTGCTGAACGATCGTCGCTGGCAGTTGCTCTGGCGGCTGGGTGGAACAGGTCATCCCTGTCATCGCCAGAAGGATTCCGCAGATCGCTGATAGGAATTTCGCTGGTTTACCGGAGCGCATCTTTTTGCGAGTTTTTGAGATCTGCTTTGAGACTTGTCACCACGTTCTTGCTTGCGTTCGAGATACAGTGCCTTCTGCTTGTTGCTATTATTGCGGAATTCTGGTTCAAATTCCGTTCTTGGGGAGCGATCGCCCTCATCCTCATTCCGTTCAAGCCGACGGTTGCAAAGACGGTTTGCCCATGTGCAGCTCAATAAACTGCACAATAGTTTCTAGCTCCTGATTGATCTTCAGATTTGTAAAGACAAACGGCTTGTTGCCGCGCATCTTGCGGGCATCGCGCTCCATCACGCCCAAGTCTGCCCCCACCAGCGGAGCTAGGTCGATTTTGTTAATCACCAGCAGGTCAGATTTCGTAATGCCCGGGCCGCCCTTTCGGGGAATCTTGTCCCCAGCGGCCACATCGATCACGTAGATCGTCAAATCCACCAGTTCCGGGCTGAAGGTAGACGCGAGGTTGTCGCCGCCGCTTTCCACAAAGATTAAATCAGGCTGAAACTGCCGCTCTAGCTGTTCGATCGCCACCAAGTTAATCGAGGCATCTTCGCGAATCGCCGTGTGGGGACAGCCGCCCGTTTCCACGCCCACGATGCGATCGCCCGTCAGCGCCTCACTCCGCACCAAAAACTGCGCGTCTTCCTTCGTATAGATATCATTCGTCACCACCGCTAGGCTATACGTCTCCCGCATCGCCTTACACAAGCGATCAACCAAAGCCGTCTTTCCAGAACCCACAGGGCCAGCAATACCAACACGAAAAGTATTCATCAGAGTCTCTTTTATCGCTCTTCGTTCTTCTTTTTTCGTTCTTCTTTTTTCGTTCTTCGTTCTTCTTTTTTCGTTCTTCGTTCTTCTTTTTTCGTTCTTCGCTCTTCGCTCCCACCCAAATCTATCATCGTCGCATTTCTGGTTTCTGATCTTTGTAATCCATCGCACGACTCATCAACAATTCTCGATGGCGAATCGTGCTGAGGACCACATCCCAGGGAAAGGTAAAAGACTGAAACGAAGCCTGGGAGATGCGGTCGGTGTCAAGGTCGGTCACGACTTTGTGAAACATTTCAAATAGAGCCTGGCGCAGAGATTCCAGTTCCTCCGGGGTGCTTGCCTGTTCTACTTTTTCGAGCAGCGCCAGCACCTTGAGGTTGTACATATCAGCACGATTTTTCTGGCGTTCATCCAGCCAGCGGCGAAATTGCCACAGACTAGACGCAGCTAGCACCGCAAAGGACAGCAGAAAGCCCATGACCTCGGCATATTCCACCAAAAAGGCGGGTTCGTCCTGGTTGTAATAATCGCGAGCGCCAGGATGCAGCGACAGACCCAGATTTTCGCGGGCATCGGGCAGGCGCATGAGCGCAGCACGGGGATACTGGCTGACCAGTTCGTTGCGAAATTCAAACAGGGTTTGGGTAATCACTTTGGCGATCGCTGGTTCCAGATCCCGCCGCGTTACCAAAATCGCTCGCAGCCCCACAGCGGGAATATCTTCGTCAGGAATCGGCAGCGCCCCGTCGTAGGTGCCTTTGGGAATTTCGCTGGCTTCCAGCACGGGCAGCGTCAGCCGCATGGATTCCGCCTGGTCGATCGGCACGAGCTGCGCCTGGGTGCGCTGGAGCAGACCCCGCACCGAAGGGCTACCCAATGCAATCACACGAAACAGCGCGTCGATCTCGCCCGCTTGCAGCTTTTCGTAAGATTCGGCGGTAGTCATGGGCAGCGGGCGAAAGTCGCTGTCCATAAGGTTGTAGTGGGTCTGGAAGTGCTTGAAGATGGGGTAGGAGCCGCTGCCCTGGGGCGGAACAGCGACCCGCTTGCCGCGCAGGTCGGTGAACTGGCGAATGTTGGCGCTGGGCGCGGCAATTAGGTGGCAGATTTCGGGAAACAGGTAGGCGATCGCCTGCACAGACGGGTCTAGCGACGTGTCGCCTTGGATAATGCCTAAATCCGCTTCGCTCTCAGCCAGCAGTTTCGCATTTTGCAGGGAGCCGTCGGTTTCCAGCACGCGAATCTGAATCTTGGGTTCGTGGGCAGCGACCACGCTCGACAGCGCCGTAGCAAAGGCGTAGTATTCTCCGTCTGCGTTGCCCGTGGCAATGGTGAGCGAATAGACCCGCTGCCGCTCGATCGTCCACTGGGCCGCAAAGGCGATCGCTCCCAACACGCTCAGCACCACAATTGGAATTGCAAACTTACTCTGCATAGGCTCTGACCGAATGAGATAATACTCGATCCAATAGGGCAACGACCCGACGAACACCAGATGACAGAAGTGGCCACCTACAGTTCTAAATGCGTTGAATCGAAAGCTGCTTGCATTCTTGACCGCCTTTGCTGACCGAACTGAACTCGGTGGACTAGCTTTAGAGACTTGCCTTAAAGACTTGACAATGACTCCAGAAAACATCTCAACCCATGAGAATTGAGCAGGGCAATTGGATTGAGCAGATCGCGCATCAACCAATCTGGGTTCAGGTTGCAGTTTACACGCTGACCGTGCTGACGATTGGTCGGCTAGATCATCTCCTGGGTTCAGATATCGTGCTGTCCCTGTTCTACCTAATTCCCATCGCCTGGGCAGCTTGGTGTTCGCCGCAACCCGTTGCTCTCTATACCACGTTACTTAGTTTTCTGGTAATCTTCCTTGTAGCCGAGTATTCCAGTGGATTTGTCTACACTGAAACAATTAGTTCCCTCTGGCGGAGCGTCACGGAACTCGGGTTTTTTCTTGTCACCAGCACGCTGATCACGAAACTTCGCAAAACACAGGATCGGCTCCGCTGGCTGTCTAGCATGGACGAGCTAACCCATGCAATCAATGTTCGCGTGTTTACCGAGAAGCTGGCGCAGAAAATCGAGCGATCGCGCCGCTATGCTCGCCCGTTCGCCATTGCCTATCTCGATCTGGATAACTTCAAGCAGGTCAACGATCAGGGGGGGCATCTGGAGGGCGATCGCATTCTAAAGCTCGTGTCTCAGGTGGTTCGAGACAGCATCCGCAAGACCGACCTGCTTGCCAGACTCGGCGGGGACGAATTTGCCCTGCTGCTTCCTGAAACCGATCTCAGCGCTGCCAAGACTGCCATTTCCCGAATTCAGACACAGCTTGCAATCACCATGCAGGCAGAGCAAAGCCCTATCACCGTTAGTATTGGCGTTGTAGTTTGTACCCAGCCGCCCTCTTCCCAGACCATGCTGATTCACTATGCTGACCAGCTTATGTATCAGGTTAAGCACAGGGGCAAAAACGCCGCCCAGTTTGCGATGTATCCCAACGCGAACGCCCCACGGCATAATAGCGAGTAATGCTTGCAATTTCTTGAGGCGGCTGTCCTAAAACGACTTTTCTGAGTGACTTTTCTGAATGAGTGCGCCAATATGAGTGCGATCGCCCCTTCTGCCAGTGCCTTTGCCAGCCGCCCCGCCGCTCCCCACCCCAGCGACCACTTCGCAATCACGTTTGCGCCCCTGTCGCTGCCAGAGATTTATGACCTGGCCGATGACCCGGCCAATGGCGCAGTGGTGGTCATGAGCGGCATGGTGCGTCAGGAAACCGACGGCAAGCCCGTCATCGCGCTGGAATACCAGGCCTATGAGCCGATGGCGCTGAAGGTGTTTCAGCAAATCGCCGCCGAAATTCGCGCCACCTGGCCCGATGTGAGTCATGTCATCATCCATCACCGCACAGGCAAGCTGGTCGTTGGCGAAATCAGCGTGCTGGTTGCCGTGGGCTGTCCCCATCGTGCCGAAGCCTTCGCCGCCTGCCAGTACGCCATCGACACGCTGAAACACAACGCCCCCATCTGGAAAAAGGAACACTCGGCAGACGGCTCCACCAGTTGGGTCAGCATTGGCGCGTGCGAACAGTCGCCCACAGGCTGTTAGGAAAAAGCCCAGATGTCGTGTCTAGGGTCACCTTAAGGAAGGTTAATCATCCAATTACGAGACGTTAATAACGAGATTAAACTCGCTTAATCTCGCCGTGGGATCGTTTGTGAGGCATTCATTTATCATCGAGCGCCTCCAAATCGCTTCAACAAAACCTATGGCTTTTCAACTGCAAATTCTGCACGCTTCCGACATGGAAAGCGGTCTCCCGGCTTTCACCGATGCGGTTAATTTCTCTACAGTGATTAACGCGCTGAAGGATGACTACACCAACACCATAATCTTGTCTTCGGGTGATAACTACATTCCTGGCCCCTTCTTCTCTTCTGGGAGCGATCGCGCTCTCCGAAAAACCACCTCATCCCCTGCTCCCGGCGATGACTATACGTTCCGCGAGGGAGTCGGGCGCGTCGATATTGAAATCCTCAACCAGATGGGATTTCAGGCTTCTGCCTTGGGCAACCACGAATTTGACCTGGGTGAATCGACCGTTGTATCTCTAATTCGGCGCGATCGCGAATATCGGGGCACGGTTTTTCCCTACCTCAGCAGCAACCTGAACTTCACCGATCCCAATCCGGGAGACGATGGCACTCCCAGCCAAGACTTTGTGCTAGAAGATTTGGTCGTTGCGGATGGACAGCCCGCAGCCCCCAACAGCATTGCAAAAAGCACCGTGTTGACAGTCAACGGCGAACGGATTGGGGTTGTCGGCGCAACGACTCCGACATTAGGGGTCATCTCCTCACCCGGCCCAAATGTTGAAATTCTGCCGCAGCCCTTTGGCGCAAACCCCAGTGCGGCTGAGCTAGATGCCCTCGCCGTAGAAATTCAAAAATCGGTCGATGGGTTGACTGCTGCTGGCATTAACAAGATTGTGATTGTGGCGCACATGCAGCAGTTGTTCATCGAGCGGGAACTGGCCAGACGGCTGCGCGATGTAGACGTGATTATTGCGGGGGGTTCCCACACCCTGCTGGCAGACAGCACCGACCGACTGCGCCCTGGCGATACGGCAGGCGGCATTTACCCCTTGGTGGAGGACTCTCCAACTGGGCCTGTGCTGGTGGTCAACACCGACAGCAACTGGAAGTATGTCGGGCGGCTGGTGGTGGAATTTGACAACGACGGCAAAATTGACCTGTCAAAGCTCGATCCCAATGTCAATGGGGCCTATGCCACAGATACAGCCAGCGTGGCTGCGCTGACGGCCGTCAACCCCGGTGAACCCGATCCAGAAGTGGTGGATTTGCTTGGCAAGCTACGAACCATCATCAACACCAAAGACAGCAATATTTTTGGGAAGACTACAGTATTTCTCAACGGCACGCGCAATTCGGTGCGGACGGAGGAGACGAACCTGGGCAACCTGACGGCGGATGCCAACTTGTTCGTAGCAAGGCAGGTGGATTCCTCTGTGGTGATCTCGCTGAAGAATGGCGGCGGCATCCGCGACAACATCGGCGCAGTGTCCCCCACTCCGGGCGCAACCGACCCCAGCGATATCGTGACTCTCCCTCCACCAGCTAACCCGGAGGCAAATAAACAAGAAGGGGATTTGTCGCAACTGGACATCGAAAATTCGCTGCGCTTTAACAATGGCTTGAGCCTGATTACCGTCACAGCGGCACAGTTGAAGGAAGTGCTAGAGCATGGTGTTTCGGGCGTTGGGCCGGGACGAACCCCTGGCGCGTTTCCTCAAATTGGCGGCATCTCCTTTAGCTTCGATGCCAGCAAGACGGCCCAGCGACTCGCGAGCGATGGCACCGTGACCACGGCCGGAGAGCGCATCCAGTCGGCGGCGCTGACGGATGCCAATGGCAACTTTACGCAAATCATTGTTCGGAACGGTCAGCTTGTGGGCGATCCGAACCGCACCTTCCGATTGGTGACGCTCAGCTTTTTGCTGGGAACGAGTTCGCTAGATTCCAGCGGGGATGGCTATCCGTTCTTCCGGTTTGTGCGAGAAAACCCAACCCTGGCGAATCGGGTGGATTTATTAGGCGAGACGAGTATTGACCTGAACCGGAATGGCGTGATCGACGGACCAGTGAGCCTGCCGGATGGGGTGGCGACGTTTACAGATGCAGGTAGTGAGCAAGATGCGTTTGCAGAGTTTCTGGCTCAGAGCGGCACGTTTACCAAGGCAGACACGCCCGCAGAGCGCGATCGCCGCATTCAGAACCTCGGCGTTCGAGGCGACAACGTGTTTGGGGTTCAGCTTGTGGGCACCAACGGCCGCAACCGTCTTGTCGGCAGATTTGCCAACGACCTGCTGCAAGGGCTGGGTGGAGCCGACGTGCTAAACGGGCGGCAGGGCGACGATTTGTTGGAGGGTGGACGTGGGGGCGATCGCCTCAACGGTGGCCCTGGCAAAGATGTGCTGGTTGGCGGGCTAGGCCGCGATACCTGCATTGGCGGAGCGGGCGCAGATACCTTTGTGCTGACGCGCGGCGCTGGGTTCGACACAATCGTGGACTACAAAGACGGCGTAGACAAGATCGGTCTGTCGGGCAATTTGCGCTTCGGCAATCTGCGCTTTACCGATACCACTCGCGGTGTTCAGATCCGGGCTGGTAATGACCTGCTGGCGGAGTTGCTAGGCGTGCGAGCCAGTGCGCTCAACCGCACCGACTTTGTGACCACGTTTGCGACCGCAGAGACGTTCGCTTGATGCGGGTCTGAAGCCAGCCTATAAAAGCGCATAAGAGGCACGGCGCGATGCGCCGTGCCTTTTGCATTTGCGAGGTGCTGCGTTTAGTTGCTCATGCGGGGGGCGCGGGGGGCACTGGCCCGCTGAGCGGGAATCGGACGGGCAGGCTGGGCTGCAATCGTAGACCGGAGAACGGCGATCGCCCGCACATACTGGGGATCGCTCTGGCTGCCAACCGAGGTGGGGTTTGCGGCAAGCTGCTGGCGCTGGCTATCGGTCAGGTTGACCTGCACATTGGGCGTGATCCCGCGCTGGCTGATGTCCGTGCCGTTGGGGGTGTAGTAATGGGCGATCGTCACCGCCAGACCAGACCCATCCGACAGCGAATGCACCGACTGCACCAGCGCTTTGCCAAAGGTCTTGGTGCCGACGATCGTGGCCCGCCGATTGTCCATCAGCGCCCCCGTCAGGATTTCGCTGGAACTGGCAGAACTGCCGTCCACCAACACGACCAGCGGCAAGTCCGTCAGCGCCGTGCGATTGGCCCGAATCCGCTCGTTCGCCCCGTACCGATCCACCGTGCGGACAATCAGTCCATTGCCCAACCACTGACGCGAGATGTCGATACTGGCCTGCAGCAACCCTCCTGGATTGCCCCGCAGATCCAGCACAAAGCCCTGCACCTGCTGGCTCAGCAAGTCCTCAATCGCCCGATGCATTTGTTCTGCCGAGTGGGCGCTGAATTCAGTCAGGCGGATATACCCTACGCGAGTGCCCTGCTCTTGTTTCAAGGTGTAGTGGACATTGGGAAGCTCAATGCGGGCCCGCGTTAGCGTCAGGTCGGTCGCCTCTTCCGACTGTCGTTGCAGCCGCAAAACGATGCGCGTGCCGACCTCACCCCGAATGCGATTCGAGGCTTCTTCCAGCGTCATCCCCTCGGTCGAAACGCCATCAATCGACAAAATGCGATCGCCCACCTGTATGCCCGCTCGCGCCGCCGGAGAGTTGGGGATTGGCTCTACCACAGTAATCGCGCCCGTTTGCTCGTCTGCCTGAAGCCGAATGCCCACACCTGACAGTTCTCCAGAGGTCTGACTCGTTAGCACTTCAAACTGGCGCGGGTCCATGAAACGGGTATAGGGATCTCGTAGTCGCTGGAGGGCGCGGCGCAATGCATTGTAAGCCTCTTCCCGCGAACTGTAGGAGGCGCTGAGCAGTTCGTGGCGCACTGCCAGCCAGTCCACCTGGTTAAACGTGCTGTCTACATACTCCCGATTCACGATTTGCCACGCCTCATCAAGCAGGGCCTTGGGGCTGTCCTGAAGCGTAGCGTTCACAGCCGAACTGAACACGGGGGTCAGCAGCGAAACCGTAGCGGCTGCGGCAACAGTTCCACCAAAAAGAGCGGCATTGAGCAAACGAGAGCGGTTGAAAAAGCGGCGCATGGGCAGTAACCGGGATAGAGGGGGACAGGAAAGCGTAGGGATTCAATACGCGGCCACACGCTGGATTCGCCAGCACGGCAGGATGCGTGTGCTAATTCAGTTTTGAAGCCTGGTTTAGTTTGGAGTCTGGCTTAGCTTGGGACTGGCTTAGACAGGACAGATGCTTAAACCACAGATGCTTAAACCTCCGGAACAAACGGTTGGGCACCTCGATTAATTGCCTTATTGAGAACTTTAGGAGCCTGAAACCCTTGTTTTCTCGTAGCCATTCTCAAGAGGATCTGAATCTTTCGAGGTGCCCTGTTGAATACCTGGGTAAAACAAGGGCGAAACAGGAATGGTGAAACAGAAAACGCTGCTCCCTCCATAACTTCTTGGGCAAACCCTATAGACGGGTTCATCGAGACTGCGGTTGCAGGCGACGGCAGCCAGCCCCGAACCGCATTGCCTCATACCACTGCATACATCCAGTTGCTCCCAGTCCAGAGTCCTGTCGAGGATAGTGGCTGTAGACGATTTAAGCCATTTCTTCATCTATCTAAAGGTAGCTCGTTTGGGAGATTTTGGGAGTAACAAAAATCACTAGATAGCTTCAGTAAATCAGGCACCGAGCCAAGCTATCCCTGAGTCAGTGCCAACGATATGCACAAAACACAGCCCATGCGGTTTTGAATACAACTTTTAGACACAACCCGCCACGCACACAACCTTGTACGCAGTAGATTATGTCAGATGCGCCCTCACCTGAAGAAATTTCCAAATCAACATGGGCGATCGCCCTTAGAGCCGTCGGTTGCAAAGAACACAACAACCCTAAGATCGCGCCAGTCCTGCAACCACCCTACCTCAGAGAAACCTGCCTCAGAACAGTACAGTTTTCATTAATACTCCTGCACAAAACGGGTAGAAGCACCGAATACTGAGCATATTTAGAAGACTCAGACCCACCTAGCCGAATGCATTTACCAGACGCAATGGAAAAAATATATCCGCACCAAATATTCCGCACCAAATATACTGGGTTTCCGCTACTTTAACCCTAGTTCCCCCCGATCTTCCAGCATCCTTTGAGGAAATTTAACGAAGCCTGAGCGCGTGCAGACGGGCGATCGCCCCTAAAATTCCATGCCAACCTGTAAATTTGCCCTAATGCGCTGTATCGCTCGCAATTCTGAGTCGTCTATAGCAAGGTTTCAGCCAGTCTTCATCAAGTCGTACGGCTGTCGAATAAAAACGGGAGAAATTTTAATAGCGTGTCGAACAATACAGGGAAGAATGGGGCAGTATGTGATCTATGACGATTAGGTTCTGACAGGTGATCTGGACAGACTATCCGAGAGATTAACTGAATGCAACTGTGACTGAATGCAGTGGATGATGCGAAGTCAGGTAGCTCATTCGGAATTGGGTGAGGAATCGAGTCTGACACCATCGCAGCCCCATTCTTGACAAAACCTTCAGAAACACCTCCACTCCGCCAGTCTGTGTCAAAATGTAAGCGGTTTTGCCCGATTTGAAAAAAAGCTTGAAGTAGGCTTCATCATGGAATCCCTCTACGCATATGCCTGGCTTATCCCAGTGTTGCCCCTGGCAGGGGCGATGATTTTGGGGCTAGGTCTAATTTCTTCCAGCGGTTTCGCCAAGCAGTTTCGCAAGCCCAGTTCGGTGTTCATTGTCTCGCTGACGGGCACTGCAATGGTTCTCTCCTTTGCCCTGCTGTGGAGCCAGATTCAAGGACACCCGACCTACGAACGCTCGATTGAGTGGGCATCGGCGGGCGATTTTCACCTATCGATGGGCTATATCGTTGATCACCTGACGGCGCTGATGCTGGTGATTGTGACGACGGTGGCCTTTTTGGTGATGCTCTACACCGATGGCTATATGGCTCATGATCCAGGCTATGTCCGGTTCTATGCCTACCTCAGCCTGTTTAGCTCGTCGATGCTGGGGCTGGTGATTAGCCCAAACTTGGTGCAGATTTACATCTTCTGGGAGCTGGTGGGGATGTGTTCCTACCTGCTGATCGGCTTCTGGTATGACCGTAAAGCGGCTGCCGATGCCTGCCAGAAGGCGTTTGTGACGAACCGGGTGGGCGACTTTGGGCTGCTGCTGGGGATACTGGGCTTATACTGGGCGACAGGCAGCTTTGAGTTTGAGGTGATTGGCGATCGCCTCCAGGATCTCGTCCAGTCGGGTGCGCTTAGCGGGGCGATCGCAGCGCTGTTTGCGGTGCTGGTGTTCCTTGGCCCAGTGGCAAAGTCGGCCCAGTTTCCGCTGCACGTTTGGCTGCCGGACGCGATGGAAGGCCCCACCCCCATTTCGGCACTGATCCACGCAGCAACGATGGTGGCGGCGGGTGTCTTCCTGATTGCTCGCATGTTCCCCGTGTTTGAGCATATCCCCACCGCCATGAACGTGATTGCCTATACGGGCGCAGTCACGGCATTTTTAGGAGCCAGCATCGCCATCACGCAAAACGATATCAAGAAGGGTCTGGCTTATTCCACGATGTCCCAGCTTGGCTATATGGTCATGGGCATGGGCGTGGGAGCCTACACAGCCGGACTCTTTCACCTGATGACCCATGCCTACTTCAAAGCAATGCTGTTCCTCGGCTCTGGTTCTGTGATCCACGGCATGGAGGGGGTGGTAGGACACGACCCCGTGCTGGCGCAGGATATGCGACTGATGGGCGGTCTGCGGAAGTATATGCCGATTACCGCCACGACCTTCTTGATTGGCACGCTGGCGATCGCCGGAATTCCCCCGTTGGCTGGCTTCTGGTCAAAGGACGAAATTCTAGGAGCCACCTTCCGGGCAAACCCGGCGCTGTGGGCCGTTGGATTTCTGACGGCGGGGATCACAGCGTTCTACATGTTCCGCATGTACTTCAGCACCTTTGAGGGCGAGTTTCGCGGTACTAGCACGGAGATCAAGCGCAAGCTAAAAAACGAGCAGCTTCAAAAGCTGGGTCTGGCTTTTGGCCCCGGTGCAATGAACCCGCTGGAGCTAACGGCGGAGACTCATGCCGAAGATCACGAGGCTCACGACGACCACGGACACCACGCCAGCGAGCCGCACGAGTCGCCAATTACGATGACGCTGCCGCTGATGGTGCTGGCCATTCCGTCGATGCTGATCGGGCTGGTAGGCACGCCGTTCAAGAATTACTTCGAGGAATTCATCCATGCCCCTGGTGAGGTGATCCACGAAGCCGAGACAGTGGACTGGGGCGAATTTCTGACGATGGGCGGTAGCTCAGTGGCGATCGCCCTCGGCGGCATTGCCCTAGCGACAGCCATGTACCTGCTCAAGAAAATCGACCCATCGGCGATCGCCGACAAGATCCAGCCGCTCTATCAGCTTTCACTCAATAAGTGGTACATCGACGACATCTACAACGCTGTGTTCGTGCAGGGCAGCCGTCGTCTGGCCCGGCAGGTGCTAGAAGTAGACGTGCGGATTGTGGATGGGCTGGTAAACCTGACGGGCTTTGTCACGCTGGTCACGGGCGAAGCGCTGAAATATCTGGAAAGCGGCAGGGTGCAGTTCTACGCGCTGATCGTCTTTGGCGCGGTGCTGGGGCTAGTGCTGGTTTCCGGGATTACCTGAAGTTGACACAGGGCGGAGGGCGATCGCTCTCCGCTTCTGCCTTATCCCTTTTTGGGAAATCTGCCGCCTGAGTGAGCCGCCCAAGTTACTTGAGTGAATCGTCCAATCTTCGATCATTAATCGCAGTTGGGTTGCAAGCGAGATTGCAAGTTAAAAGCTAATCCTTTCAGATTCTTTCAGATTTTTCCAGGAAACTTACTCAGAAACCTGCTCCGAACGTTTGAAATCTAAATTTCTACATGAATACTGCTGAATTTCCCTGGCTAACAACCATCATCCTATTGCCTGTCCTCGCATCACTAGCGATCCCGGTTCTTCCCGATAAAGACGGAAAAACCGTCCGCTGGTACGCCCTCATCATCGGACTGATCGACTTTGCGCTGACGGTCTACGCCTTCTATACCCAATACGACTTCAGCCGTTCTGAGTTGCAACTGGTCGAGAGCTATTCCTGGGTGTCTTCGCTAGACCTGCGCTGGTCAGTGGGGGCAGACGGACTCTCGATGCCGCTAATTCTGCTGACCAGCTTTATCACCACGCTGGCGATTCTGGCATCCTGGCCCGTAACGCTGAAGCCGCGCCTGTTTTACTTTCTGATGCTGGCGATGTACGGCGGACAGATTGCGGTGTTTGCCGTGCAGGATATGCTGCTGTTCTTCCTGGTGTGGGAACTGGAGCTAATCCCGGTGTACTTGCTGCTGTCTATTTGGGGCGGCAAGAAGCGGCTCTACGCAGCCACTAAGTTCATTCTGTATACGGCGGGTGGGTCGCTGTTCATCCTGGTGGCGGCGCTGGCGATGGCATTCTATGGCGATACGGTCACCTTTGACATGCGATCGCTCATGGATAAGGACTTCCCGCTGAAGTTCCAGCTTTTGGTCTACGCAGGCTTCCTGATCGCCTACGCCGTCAAGCTGCCGATTTTTCCGCTCCATACCTGGCTGCCCGATGCCCACGGCGAGGCGACGGCTCCGGTTCACATGCTGCTGGCGGGCATTCTGCTAAAAATGGGCGGCTACGCGCTGCTGCGGATGAATGTGCAGATGCTGCCGGATGCCCATGTCCGTTTTGCGCCGATTCTGGTAATTTTGGGCGTGGTTAATATTATCTACGCCGCGCTGACCTCCTTTGCCCAGCGAAACCTGAAGCGAAAAATTGCCTACTCCTCGATTTCCCACATGGGCTTCGTGCTAATTGGCTTAGCCTCCTTCACCAACCTGGGCCTGAGCGGAGCCATGCTGCAAATGGTGTCCCACGGGCTGATTGGAGCCAGCCTGTTCTTCCTAGTAGGCGCAACCTATGACCGGACACACACCCTCATCCTGGACGAGATGGGCGGCGTAGGCAAAAAAATGCCCAAGATCTTCGCCATGTTTACAGCCTGCTCGATGGCCTCGCTGGCCCTGCCGGGAATGAGCGGATTCGTCGCAGAACTGATGGTATTTGTGGGCTTTGCCACCAGCGATGCCTATGACCAGACGTTCAAAATTATCGTGATTACGCTAATGGCGGTGGGCGTGATCCTGACACCGATCTATCTGCTGTCCATGCTTCGGGAGATTTTCTATGGCCCAGAAAACCAGGAACTCGTAGAGCATGAGGTGCTGGTGGATGCCGAACCTCGCGAAGTGTTTATCATTGCGTCGCTGCTGATCCCGATTATTGGCATCGGGTTCTATCCCAAGCTGATTACGCAGATGTATGATTCTACGACTGAGCAGGTGACAGCCCAGCTTCAGGAATCCTTTGCGATCGCCGCTGCGGAGAAAGAAACCGCGACGCTTTCAAAGCAGGCGTTGCTCAAGGCTCCTGAGATTTCGTCCAATCTCTAGCCTGATCTGTCACGCCGATAGCCGTTAACAGGAAAGCCCGGAGTCTTTCAACTCTGGGCTTTTTGGCTTTTATGAGAGCTAAATCAGGAGAGCTATAGCAGAAGCCGTCAAAACCGGCAGATCAGTCCGCCCTGAACCAAATCGAAGAAGAAGCTAAATCGGAAGGAGCGATCGCTGACAGGTTGGGCAAACGGCGTGAATAATAAGCTGACAGTCGAGCAGGTGATAGCCTTCTTTCTGAGCCGTGCGGCTGCCCGTTTTCAGGATTGAGTCGTTCTTGAACTCAATCGTCTTGTTGCAGCGGACGCAGATCAGGTGATGGTGATGATAAGGCGCGGGCTGGTTGATTTCGTAGTGCTTATGACCCTCGGCCAGCTCTAGCTCCCGCAGAATGCCCATGCGGGCCATCAGCTTGAGCGTGCGATAAATCGTCGAGAGGCTAATATGATGCCCCTCCTCGTTCAACAGGTTATACAAGTCCTCAGCGCTGAGATGATTGCCCTTGGGCAAGTTCTGAAAGATCGTCAGGATCGTCTCGCGCTGAGGGGTCAAACGCCAGCCCCGCTCGTTAAGTTCAGCCTTTAGTGAGGTCGCAGTGTAGGCAGTCATAGGCACCTTTTCAATAAGGTTGCTTTATTGAGAAGGATACACAATAAATCGAGTATTTGCAAGAAAACCTGCTTATTGAGAATAATACCCACTTAGGCTTCACAAATCTTTTAGATTTCTATAACGGGAACGCCTTAAAGCAGGAGAATGGGCGGGATTTTCGTCAAAACTACTCAGAACCGGGATTCTTCTGCAGCCCAGCGCCAGTTATAGCGATTCCACTCATAAATACCCTGAATTTCGTATTCCATGCCGTTGTCAAATCGGACGCAGCAGCTTGCCTGTCGGGTTTCGGAAGCCTCTGACGTGCCTGTGGTTTCTGGTTCACTGCTGGCAGATTCGCTATTGGCGGATTCTCGCGGGGCTGGTTCATTAACGGAGATAACGGTACAGGGAAACCACTCGCGGCTGCATGGGCCGTCGTCTTGCACCCATTCCCAGAGGCTATTCGCCACCTCGATGCGATCGCCCGCCTTCAGCCGCAGCGCTGCCTCTGCATAGGCCGCCAGATGCATAGGACGCACCTGTTCTAACCAATTCAGCCCAAACTGATCGCGGACAAACTGCACCGGGCCAGAATCATTTCCTCGCAGCCAGTCATTGAGCAACTGCGCCTTCCACGATCGCCCGCTCGCTTGAGCCTCCTGCACATAGTCCAAAAACGCCCGCCGCTGATCTATCGTGAGCGCCTCCAGCGGATTGTTCAGGCTATCCTCTGGCTTGTCCCTTGGCTTGTCTCTATCAGAGACAGCAGAGTAGGACGTAGACCATGCATCTCCGTTGTCTAACTGTTGCGCCACAAGCTGCAACAACAGGCTCTGCTGTTCCAAACTCAGAGGATAGCCTTCGGCATCACAGGCATCGAAAGCGACCCTCAAAGCAGCTTCAATCTCGGCAGGGGTCATGCGCGGTTCACTCTGCTTCGCAACCGTTAACTCTGCAAGTTAACTTTGCATTATGCCACTACATCTGTAGAGTCATCTGCGAAGTCATCTAGAAAAATAGGCTGGCTAACCCCCTGTGCCCCCAGATTCAGGTACGCTGAGGGTAGCAATTTTTCCATGCCTACTCCCCAGATTTCGACCTGGATTCTGCTACTGTCTACGCTACTCCCTGCAATGATGAACTGGTTTAACTTCCGCCTCCAGCGCGTTTTCGTAATTTTCCTGGCCGTCTGTATGGCGATCGCCCCTTGGTTCTACGCGCCCACAGCCCTAGCGCTCGTGCAGATTCGGTTATTTGACCTGTCCTATCAAGTCTGCCCAGAAGAACTGGGCGAAGGCGCTGTCACCCCTGGCGGCACGAGTATGCCCGCGAGTTGCTACATCATTACGGGCAAAGCCGAAAATCCAACCAACAAGGACATCTACAACGCCGACATTTTCGGTCGTATTTACGATGCCAACGATAATCCGGTGATGCAAAACCGGACTCGACTGGGATCAATCGACGAAGTTCCGCCCGGTGTTAGCGATTTTGAACTCCGCATCAGCGTGTCCGAAAACCAGCCCACGCCGCTAAAGCTGGAGCAGTTCAAGGCAGCAGGATTTGCAGGGACTGTCCGCCGATAGCCGCTTGGGTCACCGTTTAGAAGGCTTAGAAGGCGGCATAGGCGGCGCTTTCCAGAAAGCGTCCCAAAAATTGCAGGAGAAAAATTGCCAAGATCGGCGAAAAATCAAAGCCCCCCAGTGGCGGAATCACGCGACGAAAGATGTCGAGGTAGGGGTCGGTGATTTGGCTGAGGGCGGCGAAGGGCTGGCTATACCAGTTGACGCTGGGAAACCAGGTAAGCAGGATGCGGATGATCAGGATTGTCGTGTAGATCGAGATGAAGGTGGAGAGGGACTGGGCAACCAGCATAGTAGAACCACTCATGGGCGTTTGGATGAATAATGGCGAACTAAACTCATTTAACACTCAGTTTAACCTACACGACCTGGAAGCCAGCGGGCGCTTAACGACTTCCAGGATTTCTACAGGATGAGGCTAGTTTGAATGAGGCTTTGAGGGGGCTTTTCAGAGATGGGCCTTTCAGAGATGGGCTTTTCACAAGCTTTCCAAGGGGGCTAGTAAGGGCGATCGCCCCGCACCCGTTCCATCCCTTCGACTCGGTTGCCGCCGTTCACCCCGCCCAACTGCTGGCGCACATCATCGATCGCGTCGTTGAGTTGGGCAATTTTGTCCTCTAGCCCCCGACGAGAATCCTCGCTGTTTTGCTCAGACAGGGGCAAGTGACGGTCTCCCTTTTTGCTCTCTAGCGAGTCTTGCCGCGAGAGGCGGGGCGCAACCAGCACGCCCAGCACGCCGCCTACTACGCCGCCCACAATTGCGCCGACCCAAAACCCGCCAAAGAAGTTATCTTGCTGACTCATACCCTTTCTCTCCGCGATCGCCACGAGCGGTTATTTCAGATACCCTTTAGTCTACCGTTAAGTCGATTCGTGGGCGTGTGATCGCTCTGTGGGTTTCTCAAGTCCCCATCTCACGCGCCCCTTTTTCAGCACTGTTTTTTCAGTGCCCGTCCTCAAGTGCCAAACGTGCGATCGCCCGCATCGCCCAGCCCCGGCACAATGTAGCCCCGATCGTTCAGCCCTTCGTCAATGGCCGCCGTGAAGATTGACAGCGCCGGGAAGTCTGCCCCCAGCAGTTGCAGGGCTTGGGGAGCCGCCACCACCGCCACAATCCGAATCAGCGCTGGGTCAACTCCCCGCTCCACCAGCAGCTTCAGCAGCGAATGACTAGAGCCACCCGTGGCCAGCATCGGGTCTGTCACCAGCACCCGCGTCCCCGGCGGCATCTGTTCTGGTAGCTTGTTCAGGTAGCAACTGGCTTCCAGGGTCTCTTCATTTCGCACCAGCCCCACATGATAAATCGAGGCCAGCGGCAGCAACGCCTGCGCTCCATCCAGCAGCGCCAGACCCGCCCGCAAAATTGGCACCACCACAATCGGCACTTCTGGGTCAATAAAAGTAGCAGGGCAGGGAGCCAGAGGCGTTTGCACTTCGCTTTCAGTGGTGGGCAGCCAGTCGCGGGTGGCTTCGTAGGTTAGCCAGCGCCCCAACTCGGTCATGGCGCTGCGAAACAGAACCGTAGGCGTAGATTCGTCGCGGGCAACCGAGAGCCAGTGCTTGATGAGCGGATGGGAGGGGACGTAAACGCGGAGGGTCAGGGACATGGGGGGTTGGGGGTTAGAGTTGTATCGATTTTGGATCAGGACTTACGCACTTGCGATAGGCGCTTTGGGTTCTGGACGATTTCTCGCGGGCGCAGCCCGCGAGAAATCGTCCAACTGCGTAAGTCCTATGGATTTTGGATTGGCGGTTTTAGATTGGCAATCCTGGCGATCTGAGGCTTGGTCTGGCTTCTAGTCTTGACTTTCAGGTATTTACGGAAGAGGGGGTTTACGGAAGAAGGGGCGATCGCAGCGTCTTGGTGTAGATTTTAGATTTGGCTCATCGGTCAGGTGCAATGCTAGCAGCAGGGTACAGGCGGTTTACAGTTAAAAGAGCAGCTAAAAGAACAGCAGAAAGAGCGTGATCGATGGTTCAAAAAGCTCCGAAACGGAGTATTCCTGATCGGCTTGCTTGATTTCATCGGCCGGAGCAAAAGGGATGCAAGTCTGCAATCTGGATTATCATATCAACGTTTTTTCACAGAAATTGCGCCACAGAATTGCTTTGGACGACTGCTTGGGTGTGAGATCCATGCTCCGAGGCGAAGCGGCGAATAAAGCAGCGGGTAAAGCGGCGAATAGAATTGCTGGAAGCCTGTAGACGCTCGACGGGCAATCCAAAATCGCAGCAAATCCAAAATCGCAAATCCAAAATCGAGAATCGACATGGGAGGTGGCCATGCCCAAAAAGCAAAAGTTTCCCCATTTAGTAGGGTCTAAGTGGACTTCGCTGCAAACCACTTGGGGTTGGCGACATTTTCAGGTGGTCAACCGCAAGAATGAAGGCGAGTGGGTATTCGCTGAAATGGTGGCATCGTGTGATCTCAGCGTGCGGTTTTGGATTAATGCAAAACAGCTCAAGGAGCGATCGCTCTGGCAGGCAGGCTGGCGATCGCTCCAAGAACAGTCCATTGAGTGAACCCAAAAATGAGTGAACCCAAAAATGAACCCCAAAAATCTAGCGGGTCGGCGGACGGCGACGTTGTAGGAATTCGGGAATATCCAGCCCCGGCCGCAGGCGCGGATCAGCGGAAGGCGCAGTGGGCATCGTGCCGATGGGTGGAGCAGTGACCGTGCGCTTGAGCGGAGCCACCCGGCTAGACTGCAATGCCGCCACTTCCCCTGGCGCAAAGCCCGTCGCGATGACCGTAATCTGAACTTCTCCCTGGAGGCGATCGTCAATCACCGCGCCAAAGATGATGTTGGCATTGGGATCAACCGCTTCGTAGATGATTTCGGCCGCCGCATTCACCTCATGCAGCGTCAGGTCAGAGCCGCCGCGAATATTGAACACTACGCCGCGTGCGCCATCGATGGAGGACTCCAGCAGCGGTGACGAAATGGCAGCCGTAGCCGCCTCCCGCGCCCGCGACTTGCCCGTGCCGATGCCGATGCCCATTAGGGCAGACCCCGCATCGGCCATCACCGCCCGCACGTCTGCAAAGTCCACATTCACTAAACCGGGAATGGTAATGATGTCGGAAATGCCCTGAACGCCCTGGCGCAGGATGTCGTCTGCTACACGAAAGGCATCTTGTACAGGCGTTTCGGCTGAGATAACGGTTAAAAGCTTGTCATTGGGGATGACGATGAGCGTGTCTACCCGGCTTTGCAACGCCCCGATGCCCTCTTCTGCCTGGGAGGTGCGGCGCTTGCCCTCAAAGGTAAAGGGGCGAGTCACTACGCCGACCGTCAGAGCGCCGACTTCCTTCGCGACTTCCGCCACGATGGGAGCCGCGCCCGTGCCCGTGCCGCCGCCCATGCCTGCGGTGATAAATACGAGGTCAGCGCCTTCCAGCGCGGTGGCGATTTCATCCCGCGATTCTTCGGCAGCCTTTTCACCCACTGGCGGGTGCCCGCCTGCCCCCAGCCCACGGGTCAGCTTCTTGCCAACCTGGAGGCGGTTCGGCGTGGCGGCATTGGTCAACGCCTGAGCATCGGTATTGACCGACCAAAACTCGACTCCAGAGACTTGGCTGGCAATCATGCGGTTAATCGCGTTGCAGCCGCCTCCCCCTACGCCAATGACCTTAATCCGGGCCAGGCTGCTCGGCACGATGTCGCTATATCCAGAGTCGTCTGAGAGGGACGGTTTCGTGTCGTGGCTCTGGCTTAGATGAAGCCCAGAGTTCGCGCCTGCATTGGCAAAAGGGTTCGCATTATTCATTGGTCAAAAAAGTGGCTTAATTCGTTAACCAGGCAGGAAAGCCCAGGCATTATATTTACATCAATACTACACGCGCAGTCCGCATCCACATCTCCAAATTCCACCTTTGATGGCAATTCTCTAACGTTCGCTAACGCAAAGAGGCTACGGAGCAGCGGAAATGCCTGATGCAGCCTCAGGCTCGGCGGATTTGGACATTTAGTTTGAACGGTCAACTTGAACGGTTCATTGGAACGGTTCACTGAAACGGTCGACTGGAACTATCAACTTGGACACGATCCAATTGACCGGGACTGGGAGTGGGGCTATGAGCAGTGGCTCTGGTCATTCGAGAGCGATCGCAGAACACCCCGATTATTCATGATGGAAACCCAAACCAGCCGAACGCTCAAAACCAGTGGAAATCAGAGCCAATCGCTATCGGCGTTCTATTAGCGTGATCCGTTAGCGTGATCCAAGAGATTTCTAGACGATTTCTCAGGAGGGAATGTGAGGTCTAATTCTAACTAAATATAGTGCAACTTGATTGGAAAACAAACGAAAGTTCTGGGTGAGAGCGTTGAGCCGATTTGAACCGACTGGGGCAGGGGCGCTGACTCTACCAGGCGGCGGGTGGGGCGATCGCCGGATCGGAAATTGCGTCAGGACTGGTCGGATCGGTCAAGCTCCCTGTCTCAGCGTTTGACCCAGCCCCAGTCTCTTGATCCCAGCCAGCCTCATCGTCGGGATTGGATGATGACGGACTAGGGAGGCGCATGTCTCGCGTTTGGATGAGGGGATTGTCGGGATTTTGCAGATCAATATAGACGACCTGGCTGAGATCGAGCTTGGTGGGCAGTTGTCGAAGCTGGTCGAGGGCGCGGAGTTGGGCCGGAAAGCGAGAACTGTAGCCGCCCAGGTGAACCGATCCCAGTTCGGTGGTGAGGATGAGGTTGGATGGGTTGCTCCAGTTGATTTCCTGAATGGCGATCGACCCTGGGGTCTGCTGCTGGTGCTGGCTCAGATCCCGGTAGAAGCTGGCCCATTCCAACTGCTGTTCAGCGCGAAAGCCGATGACCCGCAACGTAGGCAGCGTTAGCCCTGCCTCTAGCGCAGTGTATTCATCCATCGGCACGAGGAAACCTGTGGCATCCAGCAGCCCAGTAGTGGGCGAGGGGCTGGGTGCGTTCGCGGTGGAATCATGGGGGATCGCAGTCTCGTTTCCGGCGATAGGGGGAGCCAAGATGGCGATCGCCACGGGGTCACGCTCCTGCACAGCAAGCGTCAGGCTGGGCGGAAACAGGTGGCGCGTCACCGATGCCTGAGCAATAATGCCCTGGGACTCTAGCTGGCGGGCGATCGCCTCGGAGCCAAGCTGCCATAGCGCTTTGGGATAGTCAATCTCCAGCATCGACTTCACCGTATCATCCGACAGCAGCCGATTCCCTTCCACCTCTACCTGCTGGGGTGACGCGATAATCCAGGCAGGATGCCTCAGCAGCCACACCGCACCGCCCGCCATGCCCACCACCATCGACAGCCGCCAGATTCCCTGCAACGCCCGCCAGCGCCGCTGTTGCCGCAGCCGCCTGCGCCGATTGGCTAGCTCTGTCCGTGAGACTGAAACAATATCCGCCATGAATCTTGGTCGTGAACCCCTGCCACTTAATTCACTTAAACTTAATTCACTGAATTTGAGGCTTGCCAATGAAGACCGATTCCAGGCAAAGCCCCGCTGCTTGGGCGCATCCTAGTTATGCAAGTTTGCCCTCATCCCCCAACCCCTTCTCCCAAAGCGGGAGAAGGGGAGCCGGATTAGCAGTCCCTCTCCCGCTTTGGGAGAGGGATTTAGGGTGAGGCTTACAAAAGTGGGATACACCCCGCCGCTTTCCCTGGTATATCCTGTTTTTGCAAAATTGCCACAGGATCTCAAGACGAGATTAAGGCTTTATGGAGACTATTTTGAGCAGCACATTCGTCTCAGCGCATTTGCTTAAGAGAATGGGTCAGCGCTAGCCGGGGTAGGCGAGTGCGCTGGATTATTGCTCCAGCAGGGTTTGCTGATGGCGCTGGAGGAACCGTCCCCATTCCACGGCCAGGGATGCATCAGTAAAGGGAATGGCGACTGTGCCGTTGGGCAATTCCAGGGCGATCGCCAGGTTTCGTCCCGTTTCGGGGGGCGCATCCAGCGGCAGGGTCTTGTCATCAACTTGTAGGGCGATCGCCCTCACGTCGCTCAGCTTCACCGTTTGCAGCGCCACGGGGCCCCGGCGCGTCGGCTTGCCCCACACCAGTTCATCGCCCCGCTGCCCCAGGGCCGCCAGAATGTCATACTTTGCTCGCTCAAACTGAGCCGCCCACTGGCGGTAGGCTTCCAGTTTTTGATACTCATTCCAGCCAGCCCACGCCAGCCAGCAAAACACCGCCAGCAGCGGCAGCCACAGCAATCCTCTTGTCATGGGTTGGTTTGAGAAAATGCCGAAAACGTCGCCCCAGAAAACGTCGCTCCAGAAAACGTCGCCCCAGAAAACATAGCCCCAGAAAACATAGCCCCAGACTAAATCGTGGGGCGATCGCCCTTGGACGCTATCGGGGCAAATCGGGACAGATAAACTCGTCCTCCAGCGCACTCAGCGTCACCTCCTGCGTGTCTCCACTGCGAACCAGGGTTTGCCGCAGCCTCAAGGTCGTGTCCGTCAGTTCCAAGATTTCGGCAGTTAGGGCGACCTGTCCATTCTCGCTCACCCGCAGCACATTCGGCGCGTCTTTATCAATCGTCCAGCCCGACAGGGCATAGGTTTCGACACAGGAGGTCTGCAAAAAGGTGCCGTTTGCCAGAAATACATAGATGCTGCCTAGTGCAGGTTCTGACGGGGCTTGCGTCATCCGCCACACCCGACTAAACAAAACTGTCAGATCCTGCCCTGATGCGGCAGCGGTCGTCAGGCTAGAGTCCGATGAAGCGGCAGGTTGCCCCTCCGCAGCGGCCACTTCGGGCGCACGGGCTGTATTCGTTGGATCAGCCCCACCTGAGCAACTTGCCAACCCTACCAACAGCGCGGCAGATGCAATTCCCCCCAAAGGAATCTGTCGCAAAATCCTTTTCAGTCCGTTCATTTTTAATCCGTTCATTTTTAATCCGTTCATTCGATTCTCCCCAAAATTTTTTCAGGCTTTCCCTAGACGGTTTTCCATCGAGAAAAGTTCATAAAGTTCATATAGTCTACCGAACCGTTGCGCTGGGATCGCACCCTAAAATCGTTGCAGTCTTTCGGGGAGTGCTGTAATCTACAGAAAGTACATCTGAAAACCGGACTTTCATCCGTCTTTCATTCGTTATTGGGTGTTGAGTTGAGGAGTGTTGAGTTGAGCATTGAGTTACGTTCACCGAAGCACCGTTTAGGGTGATATTCTGACGAGTTATGGGGCGATCGCCCAGCGTCCTTAACCTACCACCCGGCTGCACTCCGCTTCACCAGTTCTTGGGGATTTCTGAACAATGGGGATTGTTGTTGAAAACGTATCAAAGCGCTTTGGCAGCTTTTGCGCGGTCGATCAGGTCAGCTTGGAGATCAAGACGGGATCGCTGGTGGCGCTGCTGGGGCCGTCGGGGTCTGGGAAGTCCACGCTGCTGCGGCTGATTTCAGGATTGGAAATGCCCGATACGGGGCGCATCTTGCTAACGGGCAAAGATGCTACCTATGCCAGCGTGCAGGACCGCAACATTGGCTTTGTGTTTCAGCACTACGCTCTGTTCAAGCACATGACGGTGCGGAAGAATATTGCCTTTGGGCTAGAACTCCAAAAAGTCCCCAAAGACAAGGTGAAAAAGCGGGTTGAGGAACTGCTGGATCTGGTGCAGTTAAACGGGCTGGGCGATCGCTACCCATCTCAGCTTTCAGGCGGACAGCGGCAGCGCGTCGCCCTGGCCCGGGCCCTAGCGGTGGAACCCAAGGTGCTATTACTTGATGAGCCTTTTGGGGCACTGGATGCCAAGGTGCGGAAAGACCTGCGGGCTTGGCTGCGGCGGCTCCACGACGAGGTTCACGTCACTACGGTCTTCGTCACGCACGACCAGGAAGAGGCGATGGAAGTCTCTGATGAAATCGTGGTCATGAATCAGGGACGGGTAGAGCAGATGGGCACGCCTGCGGAAATCTACGACCATCCCGCCAGCGCCTTTGTAATGAGCTTTATCGGCCCGGTGAACGTGCTGCCCAGCACCTCCCACATTTTTCAGGGCAACGGCTTCGATTCACCCCATCCAGAAGTGTTTCTGCGACCGCAGGACGTGATGGTGGAGGTGCAGCCCAATGGCACGACGGTTCCCGCCCGCGTTAGCCGGATCATTCATCTGGGCTGGGAGATTCAGGCAGAACTGACGCTGGACGACGGGCAAGTGCTGACGGCCCACCTAACGCGCGATCGCTTCGATGAGCTACAGCTTCAGCCCAACCAGCGCGTCTACGTCAAACCCAAGGATGCCAAGGCATTTCCCTTGTATTACTCGATTTAGCCTGGGGTCTAAACCTTTACGTTCACGGGAGATCGGCGGAACGTTCGCCCTGAACCCAGGGGTACTAAAGCTGAAACTGAAACCCGGCCTCCGTTAGCACAGGCGGCAAGGTCAGCGGCTGGTCGGAGCGAAGACCAGAAAAACCCTGGGTGAACTGGGCAGCATTCTGCCAGACTGCCGGACTCGTTTTGGGAGGACTGGCCAAACTTACACGATCTGAGAACAGCGTAGGGCGCTGACTCAGGTATAGCGGAAACGATAAGGAAACATCGCCATGCGGGTTGGTCGGCATCGATGATGTAGCCGATGACAGAGCCTCGGTTGTGCGATCGCCCGTCATGCCTATCACCATCGCATCTGCCCAACCCGCCACCACCTGCGAAACGGAGCAGGGCTGGGGATGAGCATTGACCGCCGTGATCGTATACCCTGCCACCGAAAACAGCAGGAAAGCCTTCGCCAAAGCCAAATCCGCCTCAGTCATACCTTCAGACTCCTGTTAAACCCCGTCTAAATTTTGGTCTAAAACTCTGTGAATCTACGGAGTATCCTCAGCAAAGCATAAGTGCCAGAAATCCGCAATATTACTGAGACAGGGTTTATTTTTGCTTGATGAAACGAGGCAAAGACGGGCAAAACCAGATCGTTGGCAGAGCGTGGATCGAAGGGGCGATCGCCCTGCCCTCAAATCCACCCTCCAAATTCACCCTCAAATTCATCCTCAAACTCTGACTGCTGCGCCAAGAAGGCAGGTGGTGTATTACAGTTTTAATGCGATCGGCTTTAATGCGATTGGCGGCTCGCTAAGCGGGCTTGCTGAAAGAGTAGAGAGATTTAGGACGCAATGGGACGCATGATGAAGGGATTGGTAAAACGGGGTCGCGGGCAATGGACAATGCCAGAGCGGGGCAGGATGCGAATCGCCCAATTTGCCGCACTATTTTGTCTGTGCGTGGCGCTCATTGTCGGCTGCGGTGGCTCGCAGACGGGCAACGCACCCGCTCCCGACGCAACAGGGACGACGGGTTCTACGTCCGGTGGCCGCATCGCAATGGGCACAACGCAAAAGATCGAAACCCTCGATCCCGCCGATGCCTACACGATTTTCGGCGGCATTTTGCTGTATAACCTGGGCGATCGCCTCTACACCTACGAACCAGGCACCACCGACATCGTGCCCCAGCTTGCTACCGAAATGCCCACCGTCAGCGAAGACGGGCTAACCTACGTAATCCCCCTGCGCCAAGGCGTAAAGCTGCACGACGGCACCGACTTCAACGCCGAAGTGATGAAATTTTCCATCGATCGCTTCATGCAAAATGGCGGCGGCCCGTCTTTCCTGTTGTCCGATCAAGTCGAGTCTGTCACTGCCAGCGGCGACTACGAACTCACCATCAAGCTCAAGTCGCCTTTTGCCGCCTTTCCCGCCCTGCTCACATTCTGGGGTGTCACGCCCGTCTCCCCCAGCAGCTATGAAATTGGAGAAGGCAAATTCAAGCCCGATAGCTTCATCGGCAGCGGCCCCTACAAAGTGGCCTCGCTCACGCCCGACTCCATCAAGCTGGACGTAAACCCCGATTACTGGGGCGAAAAGCCCGCCAACGACGGCATCGACATCCAGATCTACGCCAGCCCTGCTAACCTCTACAACACCTTCCGCACCAAAGGGCTGGATGTCGCCTATCAAACGCTTGATCCTGAACAAATTACCAGCCTCAAGCGGGAAACCAGCAGCGGCGGCTGGGAAGTGATCGAAGCGGGCACGACCGTCGTTAACTACATGACGCTGAATCAGAAGGTGGAGCCGACCAATAATCTGAACGTGCGGAAGGCGATCGCTGCCATGATTGATCGGAACCTGATCAACGAGCGCGTCTTTCAAGGTCAGTCCGCCCCGCTTTACACCATCATTCCCCCTGCCTTTGAAGATTCTGTCCCCGTATTCAAAGAGGCCTACGGCGACGGCAACTTCGACAAAGCCCGCGAGTTCCTCACCGCCGCTGGCTATTCCGAGGCAAATCCGCTGAACTTCGAGGTCTGGTATCCCTCTGCCTCTACCATCCGCGCCAACGTTGCCAACACCATGAAGCAGTCCATCGAGCGCGGTCTGCCAGGCCTCGTCACCGTCACCGTCAACAGCGCCGAACGCGCTACCTTATCCCAGGGCGTGGACAACGGGCTATACCAAACAGTGCTGCTGAACTGGTATCCCGACTTCTTTGATCCCGACAACTTTGTACATCCGTTCCTAAGTTGCGACCAGGGTTCTCCCGAAACCCTCTGCCAGCGAGGGGCTAGCCAGGGCAATGGATCTTTCTATTACAGCCCCAAGGCCAACGAACTTGTGACCAAGCAACGGGCTGAGCAAGACCCTGCTGCCCGCGCCAAGATGTTCAAAGACCTGCAAACCCTGCTGGTCGAAGATGTGCCCTACATTCCCCTGTGGCAGAACAAGGACTACATCTTCGTGCAAAATACAGTCAAAGGCGCGGCCATTCAGCCCACCCAGCAGTTCTTCTTCTGGCAAATGAGTAAGTAAGCGCTGAGCATAAAAACACCCCCCACCTCAACAGAGTCTCAACAAAGTCAAGGTGAGGGGGCGTTCTGATCACTCAAGCCAACTCAGAACCTAACCTATACGAGCGGTGCGTCACTGATGCGACGGATTGCAATCACACTGGGCTTGGGCGGATCGTTGGGCTGTTTTCCCGGCCAATTGGAACCGATGGGCACTTCGCGAGTTTGCTCAAACTCCTTACCATCGGTGGTTCGCATTGCAAACCTGCGAGTCTCAGACTTCATTTGCTTACGAACCCCTCCAATTTCTCCAGGGTGCTGAACCGACAGGAAGAAGCTCTTCATATCCGAGGTTACGAAGGGCCCGGTCATTTCACACTCCACTGGGCCGTAAGCAAACATATAGGCTTCCCCAACGTTTGCTCCCGACATGGGGAAGTACCAAACCGAGTTGTTGCCGTATAGACCCCGCAGGTCAGACTGGCTCACTTTGGAACCATCGGACTTGATGCGGCTGGCAACCTCTTTGTTGTGTTTGTCGGTGGACATGTCCGTGACCATCCACAGATTGCCCTTCGCATCGAACTCCAGGTTGTCGGGGTTGGCGAAGCCAAATCCACCGTCAGCGGGTTCTCCACCCAGGGCCATCACATCCCACTTGAACGTCATCGAAGCAGTGTTGTTGCCGTCTTCCATTAGCTTAACGATCCAGCCGTACTCCCACTGAGATTCCCCAGCGGGTGCCTTGAAGACAAACTTGTTGGGGCTGCCATCGCTACCGCTGGGTGAACCAGAGGTGAAGGCGATAAACAACGTGCCGTCGGCGGCCAAATCTGTATCTTCGGGACGAGCGGTGCAGGTGGCTCCAGCAGCATTGGCAGCATAGTGTGCGTCAATCAGGATTGCACCCTGCTTTTCCTCGGCATTTCCAACGTATAAGTCGCCCAGCGTTTTAAACCGGGACTTGTAAGCGGCGATCGCCCCATCATCGGTCACCTTGCTAAATCCACCATCAGGACGATTCGGCAGGTTAATCATGCCACCCACATGGACGCTGGGCAGTTCGGGATCAACGGGCGTATCTGCCTTCAGCGCAATCCAGCGGCCAGTGCCATCGGGGTTAAACTTAGCGGCATAGAGCATCCCGTTTTCCATCAGGCGCGAGTTGGACTTGCTCTTGGGATCACGCACGGTGCCGTCACTTACAAACTTGTAGAGATGTCCACCCCGGCGATCGCAGCCCGAGTAAACCGCCAGCTTTTGTCCTGCAACAGCCCGGATGCCAAAGCCCTCATGGCGATAGCGACCCAACCAAGTGTGCTTGGTGCCATAGTCGTTGGGGTTAGACGGGTCTACTTCAACTGCCCAACCATATTTGTTGCCGGCTAGTCCAAACACATTGCCTGTGCCGTCTACGCCCTCGCTATTGACAATGAAAGCCTTCTTGCCAGGGTCAAAAGAAGTGCCATCCGCGAAGACGGCCTCAGGCACGAAGTCCTGAATGTTTTCTTCGCCGCTAAATACCGTACCCCAGGGAGTGGTTCCACCGGAGCAGTTGTTAAACGTGCCGATCACCTTGTCGCCCAGAGTATCCACATAGCCCTGTCCGCTGCGCTTCCGGAAAATGGCTACAGCGGGGCCAGTCGTCTTCAGGTAGCGACCATCTTTTAGACCAGACACGCCCGTGATGCGGCGATCATTGCGAGAGTTGGTGCGAACCCACTTGCCACTAGCATCTCGCCGTACCGAAAGAACCGACATGCCCAGGTCAATCATGGCCTCTTCGCAGTACTGAGCAATAGTTGCCTTTAGGGGTTCGCCATCTGGCAGCGCGAAGGCGTTAATGCCAGCATCCCCGGCGGATGCCAGAGCCGCTTGAATTTCTGCAACGGGCAGAGGCTTGCCAATAACCTGCTGGAAGGTTTCGTTCCAGGGCACAGAGCTAATGTACTCGTGGTTGACTACCAAAAAGCCTTCGCCCGGTGCCGTCTCGATCAGCGAAATGTAGTCGTTGTTGTAACCAAAGCGAGAATCGCCTACGCGATCGCCCCAGGCAGCTACCACGTCATAGGTATAGCCAGGAGGCAGCACCACGTCATCTTTCACAGCGAAGGTGCTGTATTGGGAGATCTGGTTCGTCAGCGAAACGCCGTCCGTTTCGACAGGCATAGGCCCCTTGACCGGGGTAAAGGGGAGCGTTGCAGTCTGCGCTGAGGCGGGCGTACCTTCCAGCGCGGGAGACAGCTTTTGCCCATTTTGCACCAAGGGTTGCAGCGCCAGAGAGCCAGCACTTGCACCCATAAACATCAGAAAGTGTCTGCGTTTGAGACTCATATTTCAGTAGTGTTCTCTCAAAAAGTGCGTTGGATCGTCAGAGTTGTTTGTATGCTCAGCCTCGCCTGCTCCATCGCGCCCCTTCTAAGACAAGTTAGAACCGTCAAACTAGAGCCATCGAGTCAAGTCCAGCTAGTCAGAAATCAATCAGAAATTCAGTATGAGCTTGGGACACAAGCGAACCAGACTAGGGCGCGTTGGATGAGGAGAAACTGAGGAAATAACTGACATAGCTTAAAAATCTACAGAGTTTGGATTAAGAGTCTGTAATGCCTTCGTTAAGGCTTTGGATCAAATGCCTTTGAAAAATCTAGAGATTTAGCCCGGTGCTGGCTTGCCCTAGGCGGGTTAGGGTTTGGTTAAGAGCTTTGCCAGGATGCATAGAGGGCGATCGCCCTTAGCCTGAACTGTACCAAGAAGGGCGATCGCCCCCTCCCAGGGTTGATCCCACGCCTCGCAAATTCATTAAGAAGTATGTACTCTGTTTGAAATTCTTTACACTTGAGCCGCAAGGCTTAACATTCACTTAACGCAGCGTGAAGTGCTGAGAATAGCAGGTTTCAGAATTACAAATCGATAACATCTATTTAATGTATTGGAATAAAATATTCAGAAAGTTTACTGAGATGGGCGATCGCCATTTCATTCGATGTAGTTTCTTATACGATGGTAAATAGAGCAGCCTTAGATGCTCTATCGGGAATCCTAATCCCGAACCATCTCAAACCCGCCCAGACCTGCCTGAGTGCTACCGTTGGGAAGTTGGGGTTTTCCACTTCCCCCTGCGACCTCACACCCAAACCCTGTTGCTGGCAGGCAATGGCAGGTTTTGAGTCGCACTCCTTTGGTTTGAGAGGATACGCAAGCGTGAGTCAGCTTTCTCGTCAGCCTTCTCTGGGTCAGATGCGGCGCTACGACCCAGAGGCGATCGCCCAACATTACCGCACTCGCCCCTGGCAGTCCCTTTGGCGTGCTGTTTCCATCGTCTGGATGTTTGCCGGGTTTCTTCTGGGTCTGCAAATAGACCAGTGGCGTGGACAGGCTGGGGATCATCAACCCCGCCGTGCCGCCCAGCTTCGCCACATTTTGACCCGCCTCGGCCCCACCTTTATCAAAGTTGGACAGGCCCTCTCGACTCGCCCTGACCTGATCCGCAAAGACTTCCTGGATGAACTGGTCAAGCTGCAAGACAAGCTGCCGCCGTTTTCCAACGACATCGCCTTTAGCATCATTGAGTCTGAGCTAGAGCGCCCGGTTTCCGAGCTGTATCAAGAGATCTCGTCAGAACCTGTCGCCGCCGCCAGCCTCGGTCAGGTTTACAAGGCCAAACTTTATACAGGCGAAACCGTTGCAGTAAAAGTGCAGCGCCCCCGCCTGATGCCCGTAATCACGCTGGATCTGTACCTGATGCGCTGGGCCGCCAGCTGGATGGAGCCGTTTCTGCCGCTGAATCTGGGGCACGATCTGACGCTGATTGTGGATGAATTTGGGACAAAGCTGTTTGAGGAAATCGACTACCTCAACGAAGGGCGCAACGCCGAAGCCTTTGCCGCCAATTTTCAGGACGATCCTACGGTCAAAGTGCCCTCAATTTACTGGCGTTATAGCAGCCCGCATGTGCTGACGCTGGAGTGGATCGACGGCTGCAAGCTCAACGACGAGGCGGGGCTATGCGCCATGAGCCTTGACCCCGACGCTGTAATCAAAATCGGGGTTACGTCGGGTCTGCGCCAATTGCTGGAGTTTGGCTTTTTCCATGCCGACCCCCACCCCGGCAACCTGTTTGCCATGGCCGATGGGCGGATGGCTTATATCGACTTTGGCATGATGGATCAGCTGGATCAGTCCACTAAGGAAACGCTGGTGGATTCCGTGGTGCATCTGATCAACGAAGACTATGCAGAGATGGCGCGGGACTTTGTAAAGCTGGGGTTCCTCACGCCTGATACTGACATCCGCCCGATTATTCCGGCGCTGCAAGCGGTGTTTCAAAACGCCGTCGGCGCGAGCGTGGGCAACTTTAACTTTAGAACCGTCACCGACGAGTTTTCGGCGCTGATGTACGAGTATCCGTTCCGGCTACCTGCCAAGTTTGCGCTGATTATCCGATCGCTGATTACCCAAGAAGGGCTGGCTCTCAGCCTCAATCCCGATTTCAAGATTGTGGAAGTGGCCTATCCCTACGTGGCACAGCGTTTGCTGAAGGGAGAAACGCCTGCCCTGCGCCGCCGCCTGCTCGAAGTTCTGTTCAAAGACGGCAAGCTGAACTGGAAGCGGCTGGAAAACCTGATTGCGATCGCCCGCAGTGACAACAACTTTGACCTGCTGCCCACCGCCCAACTGGGTCTGCAATACCTCATGTCGGACGAGGGCGCGTTTCTCCGCCGCGAAATCATCCTTGCCCTCACAGAAGACGATCGCCTCCACACCGACGACGTACAGCGCCTCTGGGAACTGGTAAAACATGACTTCCAGCCGGGTCGCTTGGTCAGCGCCGCTTGGGGGGCGATCGCCAGAGAAACGAGCGATCGCGCTGCGGCCCTGCTGCCTTCCGTCGCCACGCTGCTGGTGCCTCGCCCAGAAGAGTAGACCCTGGAACAACAGACTTCAATCAGCCTGGCTGAAGGGTGAACTTGGACGAAGTATCAAAAAGTTTGCGTCTGATTCCAGCGGCTTTGGTTCGCTTGTATTATGCTGGGGATTGCCTGAGAAACTCGATTCTGGCAATTTCGGCAGATCTATGCAAGAGACAAGGCAAAAGACAAGCGCAACTCGTCATGGCGCTAGCCCTGAAATCGCCCGGCGGCTTTCGGTGGCGGAACTGAGCCAGCGAATCCTGGACATGGGCAAAACGGGGGTCTACCGAGCTTCTCTCTTTGAGGCGCTGGGACCCGTGGCAACGCAGCGGCAAATTCGAGCGGCGATCGCCCATGCCAAGCATTTTGGGCTACATTCGGTTCCTAGCCTGCGCGATGCCGAATTGGGCACGTATTATCAGCTAGATCTGGCGAAGTATCAGTCGCTCCAGCACTTGGTAGAAGCCTCTGCGCCGCTGACCGCCGATGGTGACGTGATTGCCAGATATACGCACGCCACAGAAACCATCGCCACAATGCTGAATCTGGGGCGTGGGCTAGGCATTGTGCTGGCGGGCGCGGGCGGGGTGTGCGTGTTTTTGGGAAAGCCGCAGGTGAGCTTCGGGCTGCTGAGCGGGGCGCTGAGCTTGGGGCTGCTGTGGCTGCTGCAAGGGGCGATCGCCCGCCGACAGTCCTAGTCAGATCCCGCTGCGATAGAGTCCACTAAATCAAAAATCGCGGCGGCGTTAGCCAGAAAATCTGACTATTGCCCACGGGCGTTCCGCTCTGGGGCACCAGCAGCCCCACCACACCCGCCTTCTTGAAAACGACATGGTGCTTCACATCGCCCCACACTAGGCGTTCCGTCCATTCACTCAGACAGGGTTCGTGCCCCACCAGCGCCAGCGTCTTGGCTCCCGTCTGCCGCCACTGATCAAACCAGGGCAGCCAGTCGAGCAGCGACCCATCAAACGCGAGATGGCGCGACGCTTCGAGCGACTGGCTCAGCCCTGCGGCACAGAGAATCTCCGCCGTCTGCCGCGCCCGCACCAGCGGACTGGTCAGCACATGGTCAAACCGAATGTCCAGCTTGTGCAGCCGATCGGCCACCTGCCGGGTTTTTCGCTGACCTTCTTCGGTCAGCGGGCGTTCGTCGTCGTTGGCATAGCTGCCATGCTCGCCCGCCAGTCCGTGACGAATCAGGTAGAGTTCAAGGGTCATGAAGGGGAAGAACCAAGCGACATGGGAACAGAAATGACGGGAGGACGAAGGTGGCAGAGCGTCGAATATTGGCAACTCCATCACCGCATTCAACCCGCTATCGAGAACGCTATCGAGAACGATTGAGAGCCGTCACGCGCTCTGCGTTGGAGAAGACATCTTCGCCCTGAAGCTGGGACAGAGCAGGTTTCATCTCCATTTTCAGCACGTTGTCTACGTTGATGAACACGGTTTGCTCTGGCAGGTTGACGATCCACCAGTCTTTTTTCAGCAGATGGCGCACTTCGAGTTGGGTGGTTTGGTGCGTGCCATCGCTTTCAATCGGGGCATACAGGTTGAAGGATTCGCTGGTGCCGTTGACGTAGTGAAACGTGAGCTGGGTGTAGAGGGATTCTTGATATTCCATGACCTTCCAGTAGTGGGGATGCGGGTGTGCGCGGGCGTTCGGTGAATCTGCGTCTCGAAAGGCGCGAATGCTTCAATATTGCGATGGTTTCTGGGAAATGGGTACGCGATTTTAAGGAATCTTCTCAAGACTTTAGGTGAGCGATCGCCCGCCCGGTTTTCCTGGCAAGACTAAAAATTCGTCCATTTCCCACAGCTACTTCCCACAGCTACTTCCCACAGCTACTTCCCACAGCCACTTCCCGCAGCAGCTTCCCACTGCTGCTACTTCCTGCTGCTTCCCGCTGCTACTTTCTACTACTTCCCACGGCTAATTCCCACTGCTACCCTTCGGTCTGGGCCGGGGTCATGGCGCTCATTTGCTCCAGATTGAGGACGTTCGCCAGATCTGCTTCGCTCATCAATCCCTTCTCCAGCACGATTTGCCGCAGGGATTTTCCGGTTTCTAGCGATTCTTTGGCCACCGCTGCCGCGTTGAGATAGCCGATGTGCGGGTTGAGCGCCGTTACCAGGGCGAGGCTGCCTTCAGCGTATTGCCGACAGCGATCGCCATTCACCACGATGCCCTTCAGCCCCTTTTCCGTCAGCGCGGCGATCGCATTTCCCAAGATTTCAAGGCTCTGGATCAGGCTGTAGGCAATCATCGGCATCATCACGTTCAGTTCAAGCTGTCCTGCCTGGGCGGCCAGGGCGATCGCCGCGTCGTAGCCCATCACCTGAAAACAGACCTGGGAAATCATCTCCGCCATCACGGGGTTGTATTTCCCCGGCATGATGGAGGAACCGGGCTGCACCGGCGGAAGTTGGATTTCATTGAACCCCGTCTTGGGGCCAGAATCCATCAGCCGCAGGTCGTGGGAAATCTTCACCAAGTCTTGGGCCAGGTTGCGAATTGCGCTGGAGACTGCCACAAAAGGAGCCATACTCTGCATAGCCGCCATCAGATGCGGGGCAGAGGTGAGCGGCTTATCGATCAGCGTGGAGAGAATCTCTGCTGCCCGGAAGCGGTATTTGGGATGCGTGTTCATACCTGTGCCCGCCGCGCTGCCGCCCAGCCCCAGCACTGTCAGGTCTTTTTCGGCAAACTGGAGCCGCGCTAGATGATCTGCCAAGATCTGCGCCCATGCGCCAAAGGTGTCGCCCATGCGAACCGGGACGGCATCTTGCAGGTGCGTCCGACCGGATTTCACCACATCTTGATATTCCCCGGCCTTTGCCTGGAGCGCGGCGATCGCCCCCTTCAGGGCAGGATACAGCGTCCGCTCCAGCGCCAGCAGCCCGCCGATGCGAATGGCGGTCGGAATCACATCATTGGTCGATTGCCCATAGTTGACGTGATCATTCGGGCTGACGCGGCTGTAATTGCCCTTTTCATCGCCCAAAATTTCCAGCGCCCGATTGGCCAACACTTCGTTCACGTTCATGTGGTGCGACGTGCCCGCGCCCGCCTGATACACATCCACCACAAACTGATCTCGCAGGCTGCCCGCCAGAATCTCGTCTGCTGCCTGCACAATCGCCCGACTGAGGTCTTCAGAAATGCAGCCCAGTTCTCCATTGGCGATCGCCGTTGCTTTTTTAATCAGCAGGCAAGCATCGACATAGGTTGGCAATGGCTTTAGCCCGCTGATGGGGAAATTTTCGACCGCCCGCAGGGTTTGAATCCCGTAATACACCGCGTTGGGAATCTGCTTTTCTCCCATCGAGTCGCGCTCTATCCGAAAATCCGCCATATCACCCGTCGTTTCACGTAATTTCCCGCTATGAAACCCCTATTCAACCTGGGCATACTAGCTTTCAGGAGGGTGCATGGCGAGATTGGGACTTCATCATTATGAATGAAACACTCCGGGAAACTAAACGCCTATCTCACGGGATGTTGATAAGTGGCTAGTTCTGCATTCTCGATTAACTTAGAGAAAGCAGGGTTTTTGCTTTTTCATTCGCTTCTCTGCCAGGTGGCGCGATGACTAAGTAGTGCTATGAGTCAGACAAAAGAGAGTCAGACAAAAGATCAGATTGATTACACTCAAGACCGAGTGCAAGACCCAGAGATTCCAGATCAGGCTCAAGAGCATACACAAGATTTAAGCACCTGGCTCGACCAGGGCATGGCACTCTACGGGGTTGGCCGGTATGAGGGTGCAGTAGCTCGATTTGACCGTTTATTGCAACAGCAGCCCGACCATCCGGAGGCGTGGATGAAGCGGGGCTTTGCGCTGCACGCGCTGGAGTATGACGAAGAGGCGATCGCTAGTTTTGAGCGGGCCCTGAAGCTCAAGCCCAAAAACGCGCTGGCCTGGCACGGCAAGGGCATTGCGCTGGCCCGGCTGGAGCGCTACGAAGAGGCAATCGCCAGTTTTGACAAAGCGGTGAAGTTTGACCCCGCCGATGCCAAGGCCTGGTATAACCGGGGCTACGCCCAAAATCGGCTGTATCGCTATCGAGAGGCGATCGCCAGTTTTGACAAAGTGGTGGAACTGCGCCCCAACAACTACCGCGCCTGGTATAACCGGGGTCTGGCCCTGGGGGCGCTGCGCCGCTACAAGGAAGCACTGACCAGCCTAGAGACGGCGGTGACCATTAAGCCCACCTGCCATTATGCCTGGAGCTATCGCGGTATTATTCTGGTCAAGCTGGAGCGGTTTGAAGAGGCGATCGCCAGTTTCGACCAATCGCTGCAATGCAAAGACGACAATCCCGAAGCCTGGTATGGCAAAGCCTGCGCCCGCAGCCTCCAGGGCGATCTGGAGCGCACCCTGAGAAATCTGCATCGGGCCGTGGTTCTCAGCCCCAATCTCTACCGCGTGATGGCGCAGACGGATACCAGCTTTGACAATGTGCGCCATAGTCCGGAGTTTCAGGCACTCCTGGGCGATTGAGGCGGGACAAGCGGGACAACCGAGGAAACCGAGATCAGGTCGCTTGGAACTGATCTTGGGAACTGATCTTGGGAACCGATCATCGAGATTTTATCTACAGGTATTGGACGCGATCTGTGGCGGCTCCTCTCAGTCGATATTATGTCGATATGATAGGGACACGTTGCTGCGTCACCCCGACGCTGCAATGGTCTCAGGGTTGTCGCTCTGGCCTGGCTTATGCGCGTCCGCATCGGTACGTTCAATGCTGAAAACCTGTTTGCCCGGTTTCAGTTTAAGGAAGACCTTCCCTACGATGAGCTTCCCGAAAAGTGGACTGCCAGCGTGACGCAGTGCATTCCGTTTTCGGAAGGGAAAGATCGGATCACGGCGGAAGCCATCGGGGCGCTGCGGGCAGATATTCTCGGACTGCAAGAAGTCGAGAGTATGGACACGCTGAAGCAGTTTGTGCGCCAGTTTCGTTCGCTGATGCCCGACTATCCCTACAAGCTGGTCATCGACGGCAACGATCGCCGATTGATCGACGTGGGATTGCTCAGCCGCTTTCCCTTTCGCCACATCCGCACGCACCAGTTCGATCGCGCTCCCAGCGGCCACCTGATCTTTTCCCGCGACTGCCTAGAGGTAGACCTCGAACTGCCCGACGGCAAGCCGCTGACGGTGTTTGTTAATCATTTCAAATCTATGCATGAGGGGCGCGAGGAAACCATGCATATCCGCAAGATCCAGACCCAGCGCGTTGTGCAGATTTTGCATGAGCGGTTTGGAGCCGATCCGGGTGCGGCAACCTGGGTAATTTTGGGCGATTTCAACGACTATCTGCCGTCGCTGGGGCTAGAGCCGCTGCTCGGCCAGCCCTGGCTGGAGAACGTGATCGAACGGCTGCGTCCTGATCAGCGCTGGACGCATTTCTTTTCGCGGGGCGAGGAATATCACCAGTTGGACTACATCCTGCTGTCGCGATCGCTCGCCGAAGCCAATCCCCAAGCGCTTCCCTACATCGAGCGGCGCGGTTTGCCCAAACGAGCCGAACGCACCGCAATCCAGCGGTTCAACGGCGTAGGCAGCAGCTATCCCAAAGCGTCTGACCATTGCCCGGTGGTGATTGAGCTAGAAATCTAGAAATTTTTGACTTTGGATTGGTGAGGATTGATAGACTTTCTGCCCAAAATCTAAAATCCAACATCTAACATCACCCCTGACTCAGCAGACAGGCGGCAATGCGATCGCTCGCACCAGGTAGTCCCATGCGGCGGCGACCGTTTTCGGCAATGATTTGCAGGCGATCGGGGTCTTTCAGCAGCGATCGCACGACTTTGGCTGCCTGGTCGGGCTGTTCGACCAGGATCACCGACGGCCCCAGCAGGCGCGTTTGGGCTTCGGCAAAGGCGTAGGTAAACTGTGGCCCTTCGCCCGGAAAGATCAGCGCGGGCTTGCCCAATCCCACCACCTGTTCCGTAGCCGTGCCCGCCATCGCCATCGCCACGTCGCCCCGGTTGACGCAGCCGTTAAAGGCCGTGGTCAGCAGCAGCGTCGCCTGGTCTTGGCGATAGGCCAGGGGCGGCACGGGAGCAGGATTGGTCAACTGCCAGCCGCGAGCCTGCAATGCTTGGTGCAGCAAGGCTAAATCAAGATAGGGGGCGATCGCCGCCAGAAAGGTCACGGGGCGATCGAGTCCCGTCACCAGCGATTGCGCCGCATCCAGCAGCGTTTCCCAATTTCGATAGGCTTCGGGCACCCGCGACCCCGGCAGCAGCGTGGCCACCAGCGCCTCGTCGGGAATCGCAAAGTCAATCCCCATCGGTTCCAGATCATCCATCATCGGGTTGCCCAGGTCATACACGGGCAGCTTCCAGCGGCTTAGCACCTCGCTGGTGAGGCTGTCGCGAGGAAACACCGCCCGACAGCGCCGCCGCCCCATTAGCCAGCGCTCCCAGGGCAAATAGACCGATCCTGACCAGCTTTCTAGCTGCTCAAACCAGGAGGCGCGGGGCAAGAGTCCGGCTTCATCGCGCAAGTAATATTCCGATTTGGCCGTGCCCACAAAGGCGTAGGGCACACCGCTCCACCAGGCAAACAGCAGCGGCACCAAGTCGCCCACGGACAAAATCAGGTCGCCCTGCTTGGCCCACTCGCGCACCACGCGAAGCTGGCTGAGGGTGAGTTGCAGCAGCCCGCCGCGCAGATCCTTGGCAAACTGCCGACCGTCCATATAGACAAAGCCACCGGAGGGAAGCTGTTTGACTGGGCCAATCACCGGGATGCCGCTCTGGGAATAGGCATGACCTTCGCCCACCAGCGGCAGCGCCACGATATCTGCCACACGGCCTTCTAGGTCTGCCCGATGCCGCAGGGCCCGGAGAATGCGGAGGGCGATCGCATCTTCTCCATGACCATTGCTCAGACACAGTAGCTTCATGCCAAACCATCACTACGCGGTTGAACCTCAAGGATAAGGGATCGCCGCAAAATTGGGTGAGCCGGGTCAGTGCCCCTATTTTCAAGGTTTTGAGAGGTTAATCCAAGACGCTATAGCGCCGTGCCGCTAAACACTTTCTGCGCAGGCCCGGTCATATAGAGGTGCTGATCGGCCTCTGACCACTCGATCAGCAGCGGCCCGCCAGGAAGCTCCACCGTCGCACGGCGATCGCTCTTGCCGTTTAGCACCGCCGCCACCAGCGACGCACAGGCCCCCGTGCCGCAGGCCAGCGTAATACCTGCGCCCCGCTCCCACACGCGCATCTTCAGATAGTCCGGGCGCACCACCTGAATGAACTCAGCATTAATCCGCTTGGGGAAAGCGGGATGATGCTCGAACTGGGGCCCAATCGCCGCCAGCGGAATCGTCGCCACATCCTCTACAAACGTGATGCAGTGGGGATTGCCCATGCTGACGCAGGTGACCTGCCAGGTTTGCCCAGCCACCTCCAGCGGCAGGTTCACGACTTTTTCCTCTGGAGCGGCCAGCGTCGTGGGAATTTCGCCCGCCAGCAGCCGGGGCAGCCCCATATCGACCGTGATCTGTCCGTCTGCCTCTAGGCGCGGCGTGATCAGTCCCGCTAGCGTGTGAATTTTGTAGACTGGGCGCGGCGATCCGGTTTCGGCAGCTTCTAGGTCGGCAATAAAGCGGGCCAGGCAGCGGATGCCATTGCCACACATCTCCGGCTCTGACCCGTCAGAGTTGAAAATCCGCATAGTGTAGTCGGTGCCGTCTTGCCCTGGCAGCGCGAAGATCACGCCGTCTGCACCAATCCCAAAGTGGCGATCGCACCAGTCCACCGCTTGCTCTGGGGTAATGCACGGCTCTGCCTGCTGCCGATTGTCTACCAGGATAAAGTCGTTGCCCAGCCCGTGATATTTCGTAAATGCGATCGCCATAGTTGTGATGTGTCAGGGAGGTCTAACGGGGACTCAGTGCCAATAACTCAGTGCCAGTAACCCAAGGACTTGGGAAGATGCTTTGAGCCGCTTGCTTGAATCATCATAGGCTCCGATTGGGCATTCTGAATATCGCAGATATCGCAGTCCCTTGCGAACCGTCGCAGGCTGCTGCGAGCTGTTACAGACTATCGGAGCGGGCGATCGCCCCCATCGCCGCCGGACATCTCCTAAACTAGAGGCCTAAACTGAAAGAACCCGCCGCGTCTGGATTGTTCGCTTCCTGAATCACCCCAAAATCCAAAATCCAAAACCCTGAGACTTTAACCCATGAGCATCGAACTAGAAACTGGTCTGCCCAGCGTCCGTCAGATCCAAACCCTAATCCGCGAAGAGCGCGAAGTAGAACTCAAACTGATTACCAATGACCTGATCACAGGCAAAATGCGCTGGCAGGATCAGCACTGCATTTGCGTGGTCGATCATTACGACCAGCAAACGGTCATCTGGCGCAGCGCAATCGCCTACATGAAGCCGAAGCTGTAACGCGGATCAGGAGTCGGCTCTACTGCTCCAGCGGTTATCTCTATCAACCGCCAGTTAATCGCCAATCAAGCGCCAATCAAGCGCCACGACCCTATTCGGGCGGCCGTCCGTGCCAAGGACTCACCTGCACCACGCCGCCCGGCGTAAACACCACGCGAAAGAGGGCGTTGGGTTCTGCGGAGCGATCGGCCTGCTGATATTGCAGGTCAGGCAGCGGCGTTTGGTTGGCGTTTTGCACAGCGGCATTGTTCATATAGCGGAAGCCCAAGATGTCGCCGTTCTCTGCCACCGAGACTTGATAAACCAAATCTTCGGTAAAGGTTGGCCGCTGCGACCAGGCAGCATCGAGGCGATCGCGCAGTTGGGTCTTCAGCCGATCCAGTTGCTCTGGCTCGGTAATCTCATTTGCATTAACCAGGGCTTCGCCTACTGAGCCACCCGTCTCCGGAGGAGCATTTTCAGGGCTAGCGGCAGGGCTGGGATCTTCAGCAGTAGGGCTTTCCGAAACCGTGGTGTCTGGACTTTGAACCGGGCTGGGACTGGCGACCGGGCTGGGCGAAGCCAGCGGCGTGGGCGAATCCGTCGGCGGGCTAGCTGCGGGAGACGCAGGGCTGACCAAAGGTGCGGGCGTGGTCGCGTCCTCAGCCGCAGCCTCAGGACGACGCTCCGGAATGGGCAAGAAGAACAGCGCCGCCGCCGCCGCCGCTAGACCCACCAGCCCAATCGCAGCGGGCACAACCTGCTTGGTCATGGGTTCATGGGTCACTGCATAGCGGCGCGACACGGGCGCAAGCTGGGGAGCAAACTCTGGCAAGGTCTGACTATCGGCCAAAAACTGGTCAATCGCCTCCACTAGGTCAAAAAGCTGCACCGTCCGCAAATCAATCTGCACGGGAGCCGCAGACCCGCCGCCGTTTGCCTCGCCCACAAACGAATCTGGCTTGACCGTCAGCCGATGCAGATCCGGCTCAACTCGCTCCAAAGACACCAATTCCCCTTGGCCGGGTTGGGTGTGGGGATGGGGCACGCCGCTGAGAATCCCCTGGGCATAGTTGCTGGCTGTAATCGCCAGATCTTCCAAAAACGCCCGGCCGCCGCTAATTGGTTTTGGCTGGCCGGCAAAGTGGCACTCGGCATTGGTCACCATCGACACGACGGGACGCGGTGCTGTGGCAGTCGCCCCGTCGCTCAGTCCTTCAACCACCAGCTTGCAGTTGGGCAGGGTATATTGCCGCTGAATCGTCATGCCACTTCTCCATCAAACAAGCTCGTCCAAAGTCGCTGGGGGCCAGCCGTGCCCGTGCAGAAGAGAAGCTGACGCAGCAGCCCCAGCGCCAGGTCATTCAGCTTTTCGTCGGTGTCGTAGAGCAGCACAGCGGCGCGGCGCGGGTTCATGCGAGAGCGAAAGTGGGCCCGAAAGCGCTCCAGGTATTCCGATAAGCGGAAGTGATGCTCCACCGAAAGGTTGCGATCGCTCAATTGCTGGTGCGCCAGCAGAAGCTGCCGAATCACGCCCGTCAGCCGCCGTGCCAGGTTGCAAATCACCAGAACCATTGCCTTGCCCTCTGCCTGGGTCAACGTTTTGCGCTGGCTGCCATAGCGTCGCAGCGGGTTGGCGCTGCGGAGCCGCCACAGCCCGACGCGATTTTTCACGATGCTTTGCAGATTCAGGTCGCTGGCGGTGATCAGCAGCGCTTCGGAGCCGCCCAGGTCCAGCGCTTCGATCGCCAGCAGCAGCAAGTCGAGCTGCACCCGCGCCCGCCGGGGAACGGTTTCACCGGGAACCTCAATGTCAGGCAGGGTTCCCAAGATAGGGGGAATGGATTGGTCGGGCGGGGTTTGTACTTGCATTACGGTACTTGCATTACTTCTCGTGCGGTGAACTCATCTGCGGCTGCCCCAAAAGCCAATCTGTCAGCGCTTTGGTTCCCAAATTCGGACGGACAGATTGATCGGGGCAAACCGATACAACCAGAACTTTATGACTGGAGGATTCGACTTTAGGTTGCCCGCATTTTAAGCTTCGACTTAAACTTCGACCTTCACGCCGCGCCAAAAGGCAATATGCCCTGTAATTTCTTTAGCAGCATCCTTCGGCGCCGGGTAATACCAGGCGGCATCTTTGTTGACCCGGCCATCAACCACGATGTTGTAGTAGCTGGCAACGCCTTTCCAAGGGCAGGTTGTGTGGGTGTCGCTGGGCTGGAAATATTCAGACTGGATGGCATCGGGCGGGAAGTATTGGTTGCCTTCGACCACCACGCAGCGATCGCTCTCGGCTAGCACGGCTCCGTTCCAAGTTGCTTTGGGCATGGGTTTGTCCTGATGAATACCTGTTAATACCTGACAAGGAGTTGTACAGATCGCTGAAGAACGAGCAGCTAAGAGCTAATTTGTAAAGGAGCCTGAAAGCCTTGTTAATCAAGGATTTCCGAGAAACCGCTTTTCCTGGGCAAGCATGACCTCAAAGCCACACGTGCCAAGAGTTTCAGGCTTCTTAAGATTTGCCTCATAAATTAGCTCTAAGAATCGGGCAGTTAAATTGGGCTAAGTTGGGCAGATAACTTAAACCGTGCGGGGCTTTGATGATGCGGGGCTTTGATGGAATTCCACCTTCAATGAAAACTAGTACTGAGCATAATGCCGAAAACTGGGGAACGCTGAAATCCTGAACTGTAACTCGTAACTCTTGTAAAAGAAACTCTCGTAAAAGAGTCCCAACCGCCAATTCTAGCGCGTGAGCTTACCAATCTTAAAGTTCGGCACAAGATTCACCTGAAAGCAAGGCAGGGGTTGGGGGCAGGGAGGCGGACAGTTAGCGATTTTGGCGCGAGTGGCAGGGAGAGGGGTGTCGCGCGGCACGATGCTGCATAAACTAGAGCCAGAAACAAAACGCCAGAGACACCCATTGGGCGTTTTTTGGGCGTTTGTTGAGCCGTCTAGCGCTGAGGGAACCCCTATGACTGCTGCCGTGTCTACTGCTGCCCCACTGAGCAAATCGCCCTTTAGCCAGATGCAAGCGGTTCCTGAACTGTTTGCCCGCTGCGCCCAGCGACCGGAGATTGCTAATCTAACTGCTGTGCATGATCCCCACAGCACGCCGGAGATCAAGCTGACCTACGCCGAGCTATATCAGCAGATATTGCAATTTGCCGCAGGGTTGCAGGCGCTGGGCATCCAAGAGGGCGATCGCGTCGCCTTGTTTTCCGATAATCGCCCCCGCTGGCTGATTGCCGACCAGGGCATCATGACCGCCGGGGCCATCGACGCAGTGCGTGGCTCCCAGGCAGACCGGGGCGAGCTGCGGTTTATTCTCGACAACAGCGAAGCCGTGGCGCTGATTACCGAAGATGCGGCCACGCTCAAGAAAGTCTCGCCCAATCTGGATGACCTGCCGCTGCAAACGGTGATCCTGCTAACGGACGAAACGCTGGACGCGCCGGGGTTAAAGATTCTTAACTTTTCGCAAGTGCTGGAGATGGGCAAAAACCGCGCCGTGCAGCCGCCCACCCAGCGCACCCGTGACACACTGGCCACGCTGATGTATACCTCAGGAACTTCTGGTGTGCCCAAGGGCGTGATGCTGAGCCACGGCAACTTGCTGTCGCAGGTCGAAGGCGCGGCGACGGTGGTCGAACCGCAACCGGGCGATCGCGTCCTCAGCATTCTCCCGATCTGGCACTGCTACGAGCGCACGTTTGAATACTTTATCTTCGCCCACGGCTGCACGCAGGTTTACACCAATATTCGCTTCGTTAAGAAAGACCTGAAGGAGTTTCGCCCGCAGTTTATGGTGGGCGTGCCGCGCCTGTGGGAGTCGATTTACGAAGGGATTCAGAAACAGTTCCGCGACCAGCCAGAGAAAAAGCAAAAGCTGGTGAATTTCTTGCTCAAGCAGAGCGATCGCTACGTCAAGGCAAACCGCACCCTGCAAGGGCTAAACCTGGACAACCTGAATCCCTCGCCCCTGGACAAGCTGAAGGCCATGGGCGAAGTGGCAATCACCTCTCCGGTCTACCTGCTGGCGGATCGGCTGGTGTTCCAAAAGGTGCGCGACGGCATCGGCGGCCAGATCAAGTTCGTCGTCAGCGGCGGCGGCTCTATTGCCGAGCATCTGGAAGACTTCTTTGAGATGGCAGGCATTCAAATCTTGGGCGGCTACGGACTGACGGAAACCTCGCCCATTACCCATGTCCGCCGCGTCCGGCATAATATGCGCGGAGCCGATGGGCAGGCGCTACCCTACACCGAGACGCGCATCGTCAACCCGGAAACTCGCCAGGATTTGCCCCAGGGACAGCAAGGCTTGATCCTGATTCGCGGTCCCCAGGTGATGCAGGGCTATTACAAGAACCCCGAAGCCACCCGCAAGGCAATCGACCCGGACGGCTGGTTTGACACGGGCGACCTGGGCTGGATGACGCAGTGGGGCGACCTGATTATTACCGGCCGCGCCAAGGACACGATCGTTCTCACGAATGGCGAAAACATTGAGCCGCAGCCCATTGAAAACGCCATCATTCGCAGCGTGTATATCGACCAGGTGATGCTGGTGGGACAGGATCAGCGGATGATTGGGGCGCTGGTGGTGCCTAACCTAGAAACGCTGGAGTCTTGGGCGGCGACGCAGGGCGATGCGGTGCGAAACGCTGACGGCACGATCAACCTAGAGTCGAAGCCCGTGCAGGACTTGATTCGTCAGGAATTGACCCAGGCAGTGCAAAATCGACCGGGCTTCCGCCCCGATGAGCGGGTTGGGCCGTTCCGCATCCTCAGCGAGCCGTTTACGGTGGACAATGGGCTGCTGACCCAGACGCTAAAAGTGCGCCGCAACGTTGTGATGGAACGCTATAGCAGTATGATCGAATCGATGTTTGCCTGAGGCCGTTCCCGCATGTTGTATGGTTCGGGGGCGGCGTGAGGGCGATCGCCAGAGTGTTGCACCAGATCGTGGCACAAACACTTCAAACCTTTATTCAATGGACGATTTCAACTTCCTCATGGACCCCTCCCAATCCTATTTGCTCCTCAAACGCGCTGTGAACGTCAAGGCTGTGGTCACCCCCCGCTGGAAAGAAGAGAAACAGCAGCAGCTCCAACTCCAGATCGACCAGCTTGATGAACAAAAGCAGCAGCTTGAAACCCAAGAGCAGCGCATGATGGCGGAAATGCGAAAGCAAATTATTCGCCCTGACGACCCAGCGATCGCCCAGCAAATGAACAACTTCCAACTCCAGGTCAACCAGCGCAAAAGCGAAATCCTGGAGCGGCGTAATCAGGTGTTGCTGCAACTCCAGCAGGTGCAGCTTTTGGACATGGATCAAGAAGTCAGCGAAGGGCTGGTGGAAGGTTTCTGTCGCGTCGAAATGGGCGATAACCTAATCCGCAAAATGCAGATCGAGGTGCTGCTGCGGGACGGCATCGTGGAGGAAATTCGGGGAGAGCTTTAGACAGGCGGGGTGGAGAGTTGGAGCATGAGGGCAGCGACCCGATGCTCCCCAAAATCCAAAACCCAAAATCCAAAACCCAAAACCCAAAAATCGATTCCTGCCTCCTCATCTCCAAACCCTAACCCCCTCGCCAAAAATCTGCTTCGTATCGCGTTACAATTCGATCTGCTGAGTCTCCATTGTTTTGGGGTTGGGCTTGGCTGCAAAGATCTGAGGGTCGATAGTCACTGATAGTCACTGTTCATAGCAGTCAATCCATAACGGTTTACTGAACGACCCAGCCTGCATTTCACCTTTACTCACGATTTGGGAAGCCGCTCCATGATCCACGAAGTTTTCATGCCTGCGCTCAGTTCTACGATGACCGAGGGAAAAATCGTTTCCTGGGTAAAAGCACCGGGCGACAAAATCGAAAAGGGCGAAACCGTGGTGGTGGTGGAGTCCGATAAGGCAGACATGGACGTGGAGTCGTTCTATGAAGGCTATTTGGCAACGATTATTGTGGACGCAGGCAGCACGGCTCCGGTGGGCGAGGCGATCGCCCTGATTGCCGAAACTGAGGCAGAGATCGAGACCGCAAAGCAGAAGGCTGCCAGCGCCTCGGCTCCCGCTCCGGCTGCCCCGACTCCTGCGCCTGCTACTACCGAACCGGAACCCGTCGCTGCGACCGTGGAAGAGGCGATCGCCAGCAGCAACGGCAGTTCTGGGCGGCTCGTCGTGTCGCCCCGCGCTCGCAAGCTGGCCAAAGAACTCAAGGTTGACCTAGCCACGCTCAAAGGCAGTGGTCCCCACGGACGCATCGTCGCCGAAGATGTGGAAGCCGCTGTTGGCAGAGTGTCTGAGCCTGCAACTCCGGCTGTGACTCCGGCTCCGGCTGCGGTTGCTGCTCCGGTGGCTGCGTCTGCTCCGGCTCCGGCTGCGGCAACTCCTAAACCCACCCCGGCTCCGGCGGCCCCCGTCACACCCGGCCAGGTCGTGCCCCTGACCACGCTGCAAAATGCCGTTGTGCGGAACATGGTCGCCAGCCTAGAGGTGCCCACCTTCCACGTCGGCTATACCATCACCACCGACAACCTGGACAAACTCTACAAGCAGATCAAATCCAAGGGCGTAACGATGACAGCACTGCTGGCTAAGGCAATTGCCGTGACCCTGAAGAAGCATCCGCTACTCTACGCGGCCTACACCGACCAAGGCATTCAGTACAACAGCGGCATCAATGTGGCGGTGGCGGTGGCGATGGACGATGGCGGACTGATTACGCCCGTTCTGCAAGCCGCTGACCAAATGGATATCTACACCCTGTCGCGCACCTGGAAGGACTTGGTCGATCGCGCCCGCTCGAAGCAGCTCCAGCCTGCAGAATACAGCACAGGAACGTTTACGCTCTCCAACCTGGGAATGTTCGGCGTTGATCGCTTTGATGCTATCTTGCCGCCCGGCCAGGGCGCGATTCTGGCGATCGGCACATCCCGCCCGCAGGTGGTGGCGACCGCAGACGGACTATTCGGCGTGCGGACGCAAATGCAGGTCAACCTGACTGCCGATCACCGGATTATCTACGGTGCCCACGCCGCAGCGTTCCTCCAAGACCTGGCCAAGCTGATCGAAACCGACGCGCAATCGCTGACGCTGTAACAGTTCGGTGTAACGGTTCAGTCATTCAGGAATACAAAACCCGACGCAAAAAAAGGGAGCGTCTGCGCTCCCTCCTAACTTGCTTCTCAATCTCGGAGATCAAACCCGCAACCGAGCGCTCGAACGCAGCCGAGCTATTCTGCAGACGTGGCCGCTGCGAAGGCTTGGCGAACTTGAACGCTGTTAAACCCAGCTTCCGAAGATTCAAACGTCGCGTCTAGCTCGTCTTCAATCAGGAGGCGATCGCACGGGATCGTGTCAGACAGAATGGCACTGGCCATCATGCCGCAGTGGATTTCTAGCATTGCGTCGGGCACAGCCTCAAAAATGAGCCGTTGCCCCGGAAACACCACGCGCTCAAAATACCAGCCAGGAACGTTGGTGATGCGAGCAATCTGGATTTTGCTTGTCGCGTTCACGTAGCAGCAGAGAATGTGAACCAACTTATCGGTGGGGACGGGATCGATAATTTGCGCCATAGCCGTGAGGAGCCTCGTGTAATTGCGTGGGTGTTTTAACCCTAACATCCCACGATCCCAAAGGCTGTAAACTCAACTACCAACGATCTGTACGCAAAAATTCACGGGAGTGTGATCCCCGCATGAAGTCAACGGCTGCCAACGCTGCCTCTGGCTCTGTTTCAGCATTCTGGCAGGCTAGCGCTCTACCATCGGATATTCGTCGAACATCCAGGTATAGAGTGAGGTCGCGTCAACCCACGCAAACCTTCGATAAAACCAGGCCAACAGAACCGCTCTTCAGGAAGGCTATCGTGTTTTTGGGGCTTTCAATCTCTCTGGATACGAAACTTCGATGCACGCCAAGAAAGTCGATGGTATTGTAAAGACATATAAACAGTTGTCTCAGATTCGATACCCGCCTCTTATCGGTTTCTCCTTCTATCGGTTTGTATAGAGCGGTTTCTATAGGGCTGTTTCTTATAGAGCGATCGCCAGACCGACAGATCGATATAGGTCGCGTCAACCTGTACTCGCCAAAATGTGGTTTCTTATAGAGCGATCGCCAGACCGACAGATCGACGGATCGACAGACCGACAAATCGACGCTTTCCGACCCCAGATTTACCGGAATCAATCAGCATGACAGCGCAGTTGATGTCTCCCCCGACACCGCTCACCCGCCGCGATCGCCTCTCGTCTGAGCGGGTACTTTATGTGCGCCTTCCGTGCAATCCCATCTTCCCCATCGGTGTCGTCTACCTGTCTGACCACGTCCACAAAGTCTTTCCCGACGTGCAGCAGCGCATTTTTGACCTAGGAACCGTGCCACCGCTGGATTTTGGCCCCGCGCTCGACCGCTGCATCGACGAGTTTCGCCCAACGCTGCTGGTGTTTTCCTGGCGCGACATTCAAATCTACGCCCCGGTTGGCGGGCGCGGCGGCAACCCGTTGCAAAATGCTTTCGAGTTCTACTATGCTCGCAACCCGCTGGTCAAGCTGCGGGGAGCGCTCGGTGGACTCCGCATGGCCACGTCCTATCTCACAGAACTCTGGCGCAACGAAGGTCTGATCAAGCGCGGGCTAAAGCGGGCACGGCGCTACTGCCCAGAGGTTCGACTGGTGGTGGGCGGCGGGGCCGTCAGCGTGTTTTATGAACAGTTGGGCAATATGCTTCCCAAAGGCAGCATTATCTCCGTGGGGGAGGGTGAGGCGCTGCTAGAAAAGCTGCTGCGGGGGCAGGATTTTTCGGATGAGCGGTGCTACGTGGTAGGCGAAACGAAACCGCGCGATCGCCTGATTCACGAACAGCCTGCTCCCCTGGAAAAAGGCGCGTGCGACTACGACTACATCGCCGAGATTTGGCCCGAATTTAGCTACTACCTGCAAGACCAGGATTTTTACGTGGGCGTGCAGACCAAGCGCGGCTGCCCCCACAACTGTTGCTATTGCATCTACACCGTCGTCGAAGGCAAGCAGGTGCGGATTAACCCGGCGGATGAAGTGGTGGCAGAAATGCAGCAGCTCTATCGGCGCGGCGTTCGCAACTTCTGGTTTACCGACGCGCAGTTTATTCCTGCTCGCAAATTCATCGACGACGCGGAGGAACTGCTGCAAAAAATCGTCGATGCGGGCATGACCGATATCCACTGGGCCGCCTACATTCGCGCCGACAACCTGACCCCACGCCTCTGCGAGCTAATGGTGCAGACGGGCATGAACTACTTTGAAATCGGCATCACCAGCGGCTCTCAGGAACTCGTCCGCAAAATGCGGATGGGCTATAACCTGCGGACGGTGCTGCAAAACTGCCGCGATTTGAAGGCAGCCGGGTTTAACAGCTTGGTATCGGTCAACTATTCCTTTAACGTGATCGACGAAACCTTTGACACGATTCGCCAAACCATCGCCTACCATCGCGCTCTAGAAGACATCTTTGGCGCAGACAAGGTAGAACCCGCCATTTTCTTCATCGGCCTCCAGCCCCACACACACCTAGAGCAATACGCCTTTGACCACGGCATTTTGAAAAAGGGCTATGACCCGCTGGCGATCCACCTGCCCTGGGTGGCGAAAAAGCTGCTGTGGAACCCGGAACCGCTCGGCTCCTTCTTTGGTGAGGTGTGCCTGCAAGCGTGGCGGCAAAACCCCAACGACTTTGGGCGCGAGGTGATGCGGATTTTGGAACAGCGGCTTGGCCGCGCCGAGCTAGAAGAAGCCCTGACAGCGGCGATTCCCGTAGGAACCGCTTCGCAAATCGCCCCTGTGGTCAAGCGGTAAAGCCCCCACGCGGTCGGATCTACGGGTCTACAGCAAATGGTGGTACTGCGGATCGTCTTGCAGCGCCTTGAGGACTTGCTTGATTTCCTGGGTGCGGTCTTTTTTCACCACCAGCGTCACTTTGTGGTCGCGCACGATCACCGTATCTTCTAGTCCGATGGTGACAATCAGATCTTCGTCGTCGGTGGCATAAAACAGTGCGCCCTGGGTGTCCAGCCCGACATGACGCGCCAGTTCTACGTTGGGATTGTCGCCCTTTAGCAGCCGCTCAATCGCGTTCCAGTCGCCCAGGTCATCCCAGCTAAAGGCGACAGGCAGCACGTAGGCGCGGTCGGTCTTTTCCATCACGGCATAGTCAATGCTCTGCTTGGGCAGCTTGGGATAGGCCGCTGGGCCGTCTTTCATCAGTGGCTGCATCACGTAAGGCGCGTGGGTTTCCAGTTCCGCCAGCATGACCCCCGCCTGAAAGATGAACATACCGCTGTTCCAACTAAAGCGGCCGCTGGCGAGGAATGCCTCCGCCGTGGCGCGGTCGGGCTTTTCGGTAAAGCGGCTGACCCGGTAAGCGGCGCAGTCGAGATACGTGCCTGCGGGGTCGCCCTGCTCGATGTAGCCATAGCCCGTGGAGGGGAAGCTCGGCGCAATGCCCAGCGTGGCGATCGCCCCCTGTTCTCGCGCCAGATCTGCCGCAGCCCGCAGCGTCTTGTGAAAGGTGGGCAGGTCGCCAATCCAGTGATCTGCCGGGAAAAAGCCGACGATTGCTTCCTCTCCATAGCGGCGGGCAATTTCTAGCGTCGCCCAGGCCACCGCTGGAGCTGTATCTCGTCCCTCGCTTTCCACCAAGAGGTTCGCGTCTGGCAGATCGGGCATCTGCTCTCGCACGCCATCGGCTAGGTGCGCTGCTGTGATCACCCACAGCCCGTCCCATCCGCCCGCAAGGTCGAGGAGGCGATCGCCCGTCGCCTGGAGCAAACTTCTGCCGCTGCCGTCGAGACTGAGAAACTGCTTGGGACGCGCCTTGCGGCTGAGGGGCCAAAACCGTTCGCCCTTGCCGCCTGCCAGAATCACTGGAATCATGCTGCTTGCCCCTCCACGTTTATGCCGCTGCGTTTACCCAATCCCGCCCTATCGTACAAAACTTTTCTCCTGCCTAGGGTTCCCAAAACGGCCGACTTTACCGGATTTTTATCTACAGGACTTACGTAGCTGGACAATTTCTCGCGGGCTGCGCTCGCGAGAAATCGTTCAAAATTCTGTCCAAAGTTCAAAGAGATGATCGCAAGTGCGGAAGTCATGAATCTAGAAAGTCAGGAGACTGCTGAGAGCAGCTTTAGGTTAAGGTTGCAGCGGCTTTAGGTTAAGGTCGCTTTGCAAAACCGTCACGCAGCCTACGATGCGATCGCTTGGGGTTTGGTAGAGTTATGTCCAGCGGGAGAGCGGGTCGTCTTGTCGAGTGATCCAAGGGGATCATATACAAAACGACACATTTGGATAAACTGGTGGAGGGCTAGAACTGCTGCTAAGAATTTCACAGGGGGCATTTCGGAAGCAGCAAAGAGTTTGGATACGAGTTGCAGCCAACGCAGTTACGAGGTGTGAGTCCGACAACGCAGTTACGAGGTGTGAGTCCGAGTGAGACAGTCCAATCCTGAGTCTGAAATTGAGCTTTCTAAACCCGAACAGCCTGGTCAAGTCCCCGTAAACTCGTCTTCTCCGCGAGCCTCTGCGGCTGGGGTTTCCCCTAGTTTCTCAAAGCGGGCGATCGCTCCAACCGCCCCGCCAAAGGGACGCAGCGCTTTGAACAAGTTTCTGTGGGTTCTGGCCTTTGTTTCTACGGCGACGGTTTCCGCAACGCTGGGGGCAGCGCTGACGATTTTGATGCCAGAAAGGGGTGATCGCGACTCGCAGAGCGACCTGCGGCAGCGCGTAGGCACGGTACTGGCCAACAGTTTTGGCTATCGAGTGACGCGCCCGGTCAACATTCTGGTCATGGGGGTCGATCACTTTGTAGATGCTCCCGAAGATGCCGAAGACATCGTGCTGGGCGGACGCAGCGATGTCATGCTGCTGGTGCGCGTCGATCCAGCCACCACTACCGCCAGCATCCTGTCCATCCCTCGCGATACACGGGTGGAAATTCCAGGCTATGGTGTTGCCAAAATTAATCACGCAAACCAGGAAGGGGGCGCAGCCCTTGCCGCCCAGACCGTCAGCTACAACCTGGACGGTGTGCCGATCGATCGCTACGTGCGCGTCAGCACCGATTCATTTCGGGCACTGGTCGATTTGCTGGGCGGCATTGAGGTCTACGTTCCCTTCCGAATGGAATACGAAGATGTAACCCAAAAGCTAAAAATTGACCTAGAAGAAGGCCATCAATGGCTAAACGGCGACCAAGCAGAGCAATTTGCCCGCTACCGCAACGATGGGCAGGGGGATATTGGGCGGGTGCAGCGCCAGCAGCAGCTTTTGAGAGCGCTCAAGGATCGATTGGCCAGCCCGGCAACCGTAACCAAACTGCCGCAAATTATCGCGCTGATGCAGGAGTATGTCGATACCAACCTGACACTAGAGGAAATGCTGGCGCTGGGCAACTTTGCGCTGACGATGGAGCGGAGTGACCTGCGGATGGTGATGCTGCCCGGTCGGTTTAGCCGGCCCGACGAGTCGATCGCTAGCTACTGGATCTTAAACCGTCGTGAGCGCGATCGCATCATGCGGGACTATTTCCAGGTGCCAGGGATGGATGTACAGCTAGCCCGCAGCGCCGACCCCAGTTCCCTCCGCATTGCCGTGCAAAATGCCAGCGGCGACGGGCGAGCAACGCTCCGGTTGGTGCGCTATCTGCGCGAGCAGGGGTTCTACAACGTTTACGTCATTCCAGATTGGTCGGTCTGGGAAGGCGAAACCCAGGTGATTGCTCAGCGAGGCGACCTAGAGGGGGCAGCAATCGTGCAGCGATCGCTCGGCGTGGGCGAGGTGGTGTCGGCCTCTATTGGCGATCTAGAATCTGACCTGACGATCCGGATCGGCACCGACTGGGTGGAGCGAGCCGCTAGCAGTCAGGAGCATGTTGTGAACTAAGTGCTTACCCCGTTTTGCCCTGTTGCTCAGCCAACCCGCACCAGTCAACCCTCCAGCAAGGGCGGATGCGGTTCCGAAGGAACCATGAGAAGAGGAACCATGAGAAAATAACGTTGGCAGATCTGTTGACCAACACATTGGCAAGCGACGATGACGGACGGTGTAAAACCGTGAAACCGTGAAACTGTGAAACCGTGAAACAATGTGAAACAACGACGCTGCTGCGATGCGTTTGGGTTCGGTGAGATGGTCAAGCATCCTGTGAAATCGGTTGTGGCACGCGGGCTGGGGTTGCTCCTAGCTGTGGGGTTGGCCTGCTTATGGGTGATGCTGAGCGCAGTTCCGGCGATCGCCGCTGTGGATACGGTGAACTACAACAACGCCGACCTGAAAGGGCAGGACTTTTCGCACACAGATCTATCTGGCAAGGCGTTTGTCTCTGCAGAGATGCGCGACATCAACCTGGAAGGCTCTGACCTGAGCAACGCTATTCTTACCAAAGCAGTGATGCTGCGGGCTAACCTGCGGGATGCCAACCTGACCGCCGCGCTGGTGGATCGGGTCTTTCTGGTGGGCGCAGACCTAACCAACGCCATTTTGGAAGATGCCACCATGACCCGCACCAGTTTTGAAGACGTGACCGTGACGGGAGCAGACTTTACCAACGCCATCCTCGACCGCTACGAAATTTCCAAGCTGTGCGATCGCGCTGAGGGCATAAACCCGGTGACGGGCGTGGCTACGCGAGACAGTCTCGGCTGTCGCTGAGGCTTGCAAAATTTCTAGCTAGGGCGCTAGCATAGTTCAAATGAACTATTTTCCATCATGCGTGCCCGACTAGAAAACAACCTCCTCTTCCTCCACTGCGACGATGTGCCACCTTACAAGAAAACGGGGTCGCAGGTGCGAAATACTTACTTTTGGGCGCTAAAGGCGATCGCCGCCCATGCCCCCTATGCCCGCGATTGGGAATTTGACCCGGAGGTGTGGGTCGCTCTGCAACGCCTCTTGCTGTCCTTTGCCGAGTCGGGCTATTTGGGTCTGCGCGAAACCCTGCTAGAGTTTCCGCCAAACACCCCGATTCCCGATCCGCTCCGGGCAGTGTCTACGTGGGAGTAGGCGATCTAGGAGGATTGCTCGACACCAGTCTGGTTGGAAATTTTGGGTTTTGGAGTTAAGACTTACGCAGTTGAGCGATTTTTCGCGGGCTAAGCCTGCGAAAAATCGCTCAAAATCCAGAGAGCTTATCGCAATTGCGTAAGTCCTGTAGAGCTTGGATTTTGGAGTGGGCTTGGACACCCAACTCCTATTTTTTCTTCAGGGTTTGTGACCCTACCAGATTCGGCATTTTGGGCGGCGGGATGGAGGGCAGCACACCGTCTTTCAGCAGCGATTGCGTGGGCGTGGGAACGCTGGAGAGCGTGTGACCAGGCAGCACCGAAACGCGGGGGGTTGCCACAGAGGAAATGACATCACTGCCCAGGATTGAGGTATTGACTGGGGGCGGCGCGGGTGGGGTGCTGCCGGAATAGAGGGTGGTGTTGACGGGCGATCGCAGGCTTGGAAACAGAGCAGGATTCAAAACGGACGTGTCTACCTGAACGTCGGGGTGATCCGAGGAATGCTCCGGCAAACGGCCCAACGCTCCATTAATAGGAGTAATAGGAGGCGGGACTTGTGAAGGGTCAATGCTCATGGCTTTTTCCTTTTTCAGGATTGGCTGAAACCTAGCATATCGCCCGCACTGCACCAGAATTGCACCAGAATTATGTCGATCTGTTGCGGTGCCGCTGTTGCCAGAGAGGCGGCACGGCTGCCCTGCCCAGCACAGACTCCAGTTGCCTGCATTATTTTATGACGATGTCAACAATCTTGATATTAAGATAATTACTATATTCTTGATGTCAAGTATCTTGGTATCGAGATAAATTACCAGGGAGCTGCAAATATGAATGGACGCACGATTTTTCTATTGGCCGCCCTTGCTGGGGGCGCAATTTTGCCTGTTCAAGTCGCAATTAACACGCTGCTGCGTCGATATGTAGGGGAGCCAATGCAGGTGACGTTCATTTCCTACCTGGCGGGGACGCTGGCTTCGCTGGCGATTTGTCTGGTGGCCCGCTACCCCCTCCCTGCGGCGACCTCGCTGGCGCAAACGTCTTGGTGGATGTGGGTGGGCGGCTGCTTGGGCACGCTCTACGTCTGGTCTACGATTTTCACCACACCCCGAATTGGGGCAGCGCTGGCGCTTTCGCTGACTATCGCAGGTCAACTGATTGCTGCGCTGTTTCTGGATCACTATGGGGCACTCGGCCTCACTCGCTATGCCGCCAACCCAACTCGTATCGCGGGTGTGGCGCTGGTGATTTTGGGCGTGTCGCTGGTGTCCTACGTTAGACGGTAGTCGATTTTGGATGTTTCTTAAAATCCTCATCTTCTTCGTCTCCGGCTCGATCGTCCGTCAGCGTTTCGATCAGCAGCGACATCTGCGCCTGCTGCTGTGCCAAAAACGCATCACACTGGTTCAATTGCTCAACGGCGATCGCAAACTGACTGAACACCGCCGCCAGATCCAGATCGCCCGTCTCAATCTGTTCGATGATGTCTTCAACCTGGGCGATCGCCGTTTCGTAGTGCCAATCGGGAGTTTTCTTAGGGGGCATACCAGTTTAGAAGCTAGGCTTTAGCAGTCAAGGAATTGGACAAACCGTTTTAGGCAATAGTTCTGGGGATCGGACGTTTTTGCGTCAACTCAGGGAACCTTGCCACTTCTCAACGGCCTTTGGATCAGGATAAGCTCGCACCCCTCGCTCCTCCAGGCAAGCCACAAAGCGATCAATGCTGATTAATGCTCCAAGCTCGCCTGTATCATATAGCCCTTGAAGCCATTTTTCCAAAGAAGGAATCATATCTAAAGGGCAACCCGCGATTCTGAGGGATCTCTCAAAATCCCAATCAGAAATTGTTGTTCTGGAAATCAAGTCATGGGCTTTGTAACGATAGATGCAAAGGGCGCGGGGTAGGGGAATGCAGGTTGGCATGAGGTCAAAAAGATAAACGAGATATCGAAAGCGTCGGCTTTGACGGAGCCAGTCATAAATCTCCCGCGACTCGGATTGCTCAAGGCAATGCTCCACCTTCATCAGACACCAGAGCCAAATACTCAGACCCTTAACCGCAAGCCAATGCAAAGGGCGTCCTGACCGCCTGCTTCTAAGCTTCACAATTCTCAACCGCTTTTTAAGAGCATTTTCGGCGTTTAGGAGCCAGTCCGCAAAGCTACGCTGATTACCGAAGGCCTGCAACCCGTGTGCCTCAGTCCACAGCGAAGAGAGAATTTGACAGGCTTCTGTATCCAGTTGATCTAGTTTTCTATGGTCGTCGAGAGGAAAATTTGACCGTTCTACCAAATCTCTAAAGGAGCGAATACCAGTCACAAACTGTTCTGATTTCTTCTTGGAAACCAAGCCCCAAAGCAAGGAAACGAGAAATGCTGCCGATGAAACAAAGAGGGCTGCCAAAGCAAGACTTAGTAGGTAGCCTACTACTGTCTGCAAATCTTGCACTTCGTGAAAGACCTTGCCAAATAAGGTCTGTGGAAGGCTCGCTGAATCGAGCTTTAGATCAATGAAATTGGGAAGTGCTAAAACGGGAGCTGCAAGTGCTGCAATAATGCCAAGGCGACGAGTCCATACCTCCAAGCTTTCCTGCGTCATTCGGTCGGCTTGTTGTAGCATCGAATTCACGGTTTCTACGGAGCGTCCAACACTCCCTAATAATTGTTCATCCCATTCCTTCAAAGTTCGCAGAGGCTGTTTCCAGTAGTGATAAGGGTAGGCATCTAGCAGTGCTTCTCGCAAATCACTTAGCTGAGTATTAGGGCAAGAGGAATAAGTCAACTGTCGATCCCAAAAGTCTTCTATTCCATCTTGATAGCCGCCGAATTGCCGCTTTAATTGAGCGACATCACTACTTACTTTCTCTAGTGAAGATTGAACTTGTCGCAATGTAAGTGAGAGTTTTTCCATCTCCAGGTAAACTTTTTTCAAAAGCCCGCCGCTGATAGTTGGCAAAAAACTGATGGCATTGTTAACCAACTCACTCAACCCATCCAGAGCAGAAGTGTTGAATTGAGACATAAAACTTTACATTCAACCCTACGAAGCTCCTACGAGTGTCTCTGGCAGCAGATCGTAGCTCCAATGGACAATCGAACAACGACGACTCAATTCAAGTTGCAAATAGCGCAACTTATCTAGTAATTGATGACCATAAAACTCTGGAATTTCTATCAATTGCAGAATCAGATAGGCAATCAACACCATGTAGATTTGAATGGTGACTCCATTGACACTCTTAGAGATTAGTTTATCTAGCTTCAAGTGCATCTTTAGAAACTTCCACAGCACTTCTATCTGCCACCGATGGCGATAGACTTCACTAATCTCTTCATTCGTCATCAGTTCTACATTGGTCGCCAGCCGAAACTCCGTTTGGCTCTCTAAGTCACAAAACCAAACCACTCGATATCGCTCATGCTCAAACTCGGTCTTCATCGTGTTCTTAAGGCGGACAACAAAGCGAGTCTGATCCTGGCTTAATTGGTCAAGGAAATCCCAACTGGCAAAGCCTCTATCCATGACGCCGATGGCATCTTCAGGAATCATTCCTGTCACTCTGTCAGCAAATTTTGCGTCATGTCCTTGACCAAAATGAATCAGGCATTCACTGGGATTACCTTGCGTTAAGTTGACTCCATTAAGCAATTTGACTTGATGATAGCCTTGCATCCAGAACAACTTGCTTGTCAATGTGATGACCGTTGAATCAATGGGAAACAGCATCTGTGCTGTCGCTGGATTTTTTTGTTTTAGCTGTCTTATGAGCTCAGCGTAGATGCGACAAAAGTGTTCATCCTGTCGAGTCTTGCAGGCTTTAGAAAAGGTGGAAATATCAACCTTGATTCCTGCTTTGTTGAGACGATAAAACAGGCTTCTCATGCTCGTTAAACCCTGGTCTAAAACGAAGGTCAACCAGATTTCAAAGAATAAGCGAGAGTTCAAAACAGGATAGTTATGTGGGCACAACTGCTTGAGTATCGGTTTGACAAGCGCAGGAAATGACACTAGCATCTTAAACATTGTTTTTGTTTGCTGGGGGCTAGAATACAATATTCTGCCCCCATTTTTTGTATGTTGAGCTATCTTTCAACACTTCTGCATCCAGAGTTCCACCCCACTTAGGCTGTCGAGATGACAAAGGCTCATAATCAGTAGAAATCAGGCGTGATTCATGCGCGATTGAAAACTCCAGGTAGCTGAGTTGATTAGCAATAAAATATAAATCTCTTTCTAATTCTTGTTCAGTGAACATTTTCCCTTTACGAAGTGGAAAAATCAAGTATCGGGGATGATAGACACCTCTGCCAATTTGGGCATGCCGCAGTGTCAAGAAGTCTCCTTCTAATACACCCCCGCTTACTTCTTTTGCAAAGGGATCGTCCGACCCAAGACAGGTTTTGACTAGGGGATACAAGCTATCCGATTTCTTAGCTGCTAACTCTTCTGGGCAGGAGGGTGGATTCACATATTGAGCAAAGTAAAAAACAGGGGATATTGCTTTTCGGTCTTTTGCAAATTCTGGCTGTGCTATGCCCAAGCCGCAGAAAGATCTGATCTTGGCAAAGACTCTTTCCAACTTGTCCCACATCACGTCTTGCAGCAAGAAGCTTGCCTCATCCACAGACAAATTGGGAACGGCAGCGGGTTGAGATTGCAGATCATTGGACGGTGGCGGGGCCCAATAGCCACCTGTCGGGTAGCTGCTCCACAAAGCCAATATCGGGTTGTAGATTATGCAACTTTGGCTGTCAGCGAATTCAACTAATGAAAGTGACCAGAAGATAGAGCAAGAAGACCAATCGATAGAACTTAGGATTTGCTCAATGTCGAGACAAAGTTGTTCCCCGCGAAGTGTTTCATCTAAGTGTTTTTTTAGGGCTGCCAAAAAGTTTTGGGGATAAAGCGGCGCAAAAAACATGCACTGGCGTTTGTTAAAAGCGTCTAGAAACCGAGACTCGGACGACGCAGTTTGAAGTTGAACAGCGTGATCTTCAAACTCTCTTTGAATTTCATCGTTCCACTGCTGAGCCGCCTGAGGATCCAGCCAATTCCAAGATTTGCCCTCCCCAGATACGCCCAAGCTTGCCGCTGGTATGTCTAAGAACACTTGAATCAGTTTGTGAACTGCTCGTGCGTGGTCGGTTGCATCCCTGTCATTCGTGCGCCAGTAGAGGGGGTAGCTGGTCAAGAGCGCAACTCGAGTAAACCCTTCTGATGGAGATAATCCTTCTGATGGAGATAATGAGGATTCCTCCGCTTCCTGAGTATTCATGTATCGACCTCTCCTAGCCCTTGCTAGTTGAGTATTAATATTGATACTCCTATTGTCGCTCCAAATTTTGGGGCAAGAGGCAGGCATTTATTATTCTTTGCATAGGTACATATTGTGGTTTATGGGATGCTTTTCACTTCGGCAACCAGTTCGCCCTGAGCCAAGGTAATGGTCAACCTGTCGCCGGGGCGGAGAGTTCCAGCAGAGCGGGCGATCGCCCCATCTTCCTGGCGCACCACCGCATAGCCCCGCCGGAGAACAAGGTCCGGGTCGAGGGTTTGCAGGGTTTGGCGCAGGTAAAGCGTATGCTGCTGGGCCTGCTGGAGCCGCTGCTGGGTGCTGCGGATGAGCCGCTGGCGCAGGGACGCAACGACCTGGATGCGCTGATGCACCTGGCGATCGAGCCGCAGTCGGGAAAGGCGATCGCGCAGTCGTGCAACATGCCGCTGCTCCTGCTCAACCCGCTCGGCGGCAACGCGGTAGAGCGCCAAACACCGCTGCTGATGCTCTTCCACCAGATCATCCAAAATGGGAACCACCGCCTCAGCTGCCGCCGTTGGCGTGTGGGCGCACAGGTCGGCCGCCAAGTCAGCCAGCGACTCATCCCGCTGATGCCCAATGCCCGTGATTACCGGAATAGAACATTCCGCCACAGCCCGCACCACGCGCTCGTCATTGAAACAGTCCAAATCTTCCGCTGCGCCGCCGCCCCGCGACAGGATCAGCACGTCTGCCCGCCCGTCCTGCTCAACCCGACGAATCGCCTGAGCAATCGACGAGGGAGCCAGTTCTCCCTGCACCATCGCAGGCGACAGCAACACCCGCAGCCCCGAATAGCGATGAGATAGGGTGCGCTGGATATCGCCCCAAGCAGCGGCTTGCGGCGAAGTAACCACAGCCACCACGCGGGGATGGGGCGGAAGCGGGCGCTTGCGGTCTGGGTCAAACAGTCCCTCCGCCTCCAGCCGATTCCGCAGTTGCCGATGACGGAGCGATCGCAGCCCTTCACCCGCAGGCAGCACCTGCCAGATCGTCAGTTGATAGCTGCCCCGCGCTGGATACACCTTGATTTGCCCCAGCACAATCACCTGTTCTCCCCGAACGGGCATCACCGCCAGCCGATCAAGCTGACTATTCCACACCACCGCGTTGATGGCCGCCTGCTCATCCGGGTCTTGCAGCGTCAAAAATAAGCCGCTGCGGTGAGGATTCACGCTCGATACTTCGCCCGTCACCCACACCTGCTGAAGCTGCTCATCGTCTTCCAGTAAGGACTGGATGTAGTGGGTCAGCCCCCCTACCGACAGGGCTGTATTGGGATAGCGCAGAGAAGAAGACACAATGAGGCTTGGGGGCTAAGGTTCAAAACTGGGCACACTTGGGTCTAAACGCTGACTCAGCAATAAACTTCACGATCAGCGACGATCAGCGACTTGGCCGACTAGCAGGGACAAAGTTCTTGTACTAGAATAGTACAGACGTATCTGAATCTTCAAGATTAGCGCATTGGATGCATCCCACTTTTGTAGCCCTCACCCTGAATCCTTCTCCCGCTTTGGGAGAAGGGGCGGGGGAATGAGGGCAAACTTGCAGAACTAGGATGCGCCCAGCGCATTACGCTTCTAAAGCGTCCTCAGAGGGCGATCGCAAATTGAACCACAATAAATCGAAAAATCGAATCACAATCAATCAAGAAATCAAATTGAGACAGGATCAGATTTAGACTCAAAAGTGGCGTTTCCGAATCCAACGAGAGATTTAAACTAAAAGTTCATTAGATTCATCGCTGAGATTGATTCATTCATCTCTGGCTTTGGAACAAGGTGCCCCCTTTACAGACTACTTGGCCTTCTAGGCTGTTTGCTTTCATAAACAATTCACTCCTCTTGCTCACTCCTACCGCATCTGTACCCCTCCTGCATCTAGAAGAGGCCCTAATGGCTAAGGCGACTGACAATAGCAAAGTATCGGAACCCAAAGAATCCAAAGAAAGCGCCGAAAAGCGGAAAGCGCTGGACATGGTGATGTCCCAAATCGACCGCAACTTTGGCAAAGGCACGATTATGCGACTGGGGGATGCCAGCCGCATGAAGGTGGAAACCATTCCCACGGGCGCGTTGACGCTCGATCTGGCGCTGGGCGGCGGGCTGCCCAAGGGACGGGTGATTGAAATTTACGGGCCAGAGAGTTCTGGGAAAACCACGCTGGCGCTCCATGCGATCGCCGAAGTGCAGAAATCTGGCGGCACGGCTGCCTTTGTAGATGCCGAACACGCGCTTGATCCGACCTATTCAGCAAACCTGGGCGTAGATATCGACAATCTGCTGGTATCCCAGCCCGACACAGGTGAGGCGGCGCTCGAAATTGTGGATCAACTAGTGCGCTCCACCGCCATCGATTTGGTCGTGGTGGACTCGGTGGCGGCGCTGGTGCCCCGCGCGGAAATCGAGGGCGAAATGGGCGATACTCATGTCGGCTTGCAGGCGCGGCTGATGAGTCAGGCGCTTCGCAAAATTACGGGGAACATTGGCAAAACAGGCTGTAGCGTCATTTTCTTGAACCAGCTCCGGCAAAAAATCGGCATCTCCTACGGCAACCCCGAAACCACCACGGGCGGCAACGCGCTGAAGTTCTACGCCTCAGTGCGACTGGACATTCGCCGGATTCAAACGCTGAAAAAAGGAACCGAAGAATACGGCATCCGCGCCAAGGTCAAGGTCGCCAAAAACAAGGTCGCGCCGCCGTTTCGCGTAGCGGAGTTTGACGTGATTTTTGGGCAGGGCATTTCCACCTACGGCTGTTTGATGGATCTGGCGGAGGAGACTGGCGTGGTGACTCGCAAAGGGGCGTGGTACAGCTACAACGGCGAGAATATTAGCCAGGGCCGCGACAACGCCATCAAATACATGGAGGAAAATCCCGACTTTGCCAAAGAGGTGGATCAGCTCGTGCGGCAAAAGCTGGAGATGGGTGCGGTCGTGTCTGCGAACTCGGTTGCGCCGCCGGATGCGGACGATGAAGACTATGACGAGCTAGAAGACGAGGAATAGCAGTCTGGATAGTCTGACCACAGATGTTTTAGTCGTTGGCGGTGGCACAGGCGGCACAGCAGCAGCGATCCAGGCGGCGCGGCGCGGTGCGTCAGTGGTGCTGGTGAGTGAGTTCTCTTGGCTGGGGGGAATGCTCACGAGTGCGGGCGTTAGCGCTCCCGATGGCAATGAACTGCGATCGCTCCAGACTGGACTCTGGGGCGCATTTTTGAGATCGCTCTCGGCGCGTCAGCCCGGTGGACTGGATCACGCCTGGGTCAGCTTCTTTACCTATGATCCAGGCGTTGGGGCGGCCATTTTTGCCGAGTGGGTGCAGGCGCTCCCCAATCTGCGCTGGATCACAGGGCAAACGCCGCTGGCAGTGCTTCGCGAGGGCGATCGCATTGCGGGCGTGCGCTTTCAGGCGTTCACTATCCACGCGCAGATTACCCTCGACGGCACGGAACTCGGCGACTTGCTGGCGCTGGGCGACGTGCCTCACCGCTGGGGCTGGGAGTTTCAGCCAGCGTGGAACGAGCCGAGCGCTCCGGTTCAGCCGACCCCGATGACGGAGCAATATCCTGTGCAAGCACCCACCTGGGTCGTAGTGCTGCAAGATTTTGGCGAAGCGGAGGCTCCCGAAATTCCGCCCCCACCAGACTATGACCCGACCTGTTTTGAGGGCGCGTGGGATGGCTATGGGCCGGAGAAATTTCTCAACTATGGGCGACTGCCGGGCGATCGCTTCATGATCAACTGGCCCCATCACGGCAATGACTATGGGCACAACTTGAACCGCTTGGTGCAGTCTGCGGAGACGCGGCGCGAGTTTACTCAGGCAGCCCGCAACCACGCCCAAGGCTTTGCCCGCTTTATCCAGACCGAACTGGGGCGACGCTATGGGCTGGCAAGCAAGACTTTTCCGGCAGCTCCGCGCAGCATGGGCAGCAGTGCCTTTGCGCTGCATCCCTACTACCGCGAGAGTCGGCGGCTCCGGGGGCGATCGCTCGTCACGGAGCCAGAGATTCTGCCGCTGCCAGGGGGACAGGTGGCCGCGCTGCCCGTGAATGCGCAGGGCGAACCAGCGGCGATCGCCCTCGGCAACTATCCCAACGATCACCACTATCCCGGCTACGAGTTTCCGCTGCATCCGAAGTCGCTGCGCTGGGGCGGTCGCTGGACAGGGACGCTGTTTTCCCTGCCCTACGATTGCCTGGTGCCAGAAACGGTTGAAGGGTTTTTGGTGTGCGAGAAGAATATCTCCGTATCGCACATTGCCAATGGCGCAACCCGGCTACAGCCCGTCGTTCTGGGGCTGGGACAGGCAGCGGGCATGGCGGCCGCGCTGTGCATCGAGCGAGGCTGCTCCCCCCACAACCTGCCCGTGCGCGAGTTGCAAGAGGCGCTGCTGACCGATCCTACGGCGCCGGCTGCCGTGGTGCCGCTGTTTAACCTGCCGCCAGATCATCCCGACTGGCTGCACTGGCAGCGCCATTACCTGGATCATCCCGACCAGTATCCGGCCGATGGCAATGTGCCAGGGCGATCGCCCGTGGTGGGTGCAGAACCGCGATCGCCCCAGTCCAGTTTGCCCGACTCGTCCGCCGTGCGGGGGCTAATTCATCCTGTCGCGCCGCAGTCCTACACACTGATGCTCACGGAAGGGGCGATCGCCTGCCTGCGGCCGGCCCAAGCCCCACGCGGCACTCCCTCCGCTGCCGTGTCGTTAACATTAGTGACACTAGATGCAGATATAGACGCGCAGCTTCGGCAACTCCAGACACCACAGTGGGCAAGTCTTTCGGGGAAAGTGAATTGCTCAGGCGGCTGGTTTCTAGCAGAAAACGTAACTCTTTTAACGAGTTTTCCTGATCAGTTTGAGGAGTCTCCGTAACAGAGAGTAGAAACCTTTACACGGATGCTCTCATGCTGACTGCCAACTTATTAACCCTGTTTGTTGCGCTGCCAGCGCTCGTTAGCACTCTGGCTGATGCAAATCTAACCTCGACTTCCTTCTCTCGGTCGGTTTATGGCCAAGTGGCAACGAGCACTACGCCCCCTGCTGGCGATCAGTTCCACCGAGGCAGCGGACGTTGCACGACGACTTGCTCCTGATCAGCCCTGCCTTGCTTGCCGCTAGAACCTTGAGAAGCCTCACCTGCTCATGCAACCGTTTAAGCAACCGAATCGCCCGAAAACGAAATCCTGAACACTGAATTGCCCGAAAACTAAATATCTGAATATAGCGATATCGCATCACTCCCTGCCAACCTCTAGCGCACCAGCCTCTAACCAGCGCCCCAGCCAATTTCCGGACGGCTCGTGGCGAAAATTCCGCCAAAACTCGGCAAATATCCGGCAAATATCCGGCAAATGCCCGGTGAATCGCTCAGGAAACGCCTGGTATAACAAAACCAGGTTTGTTCGCCCAAACGCAGTTTGTCAAATCAGTAGTTTGTCAAATCAGCAGAAATCATTCTCCTGTACAAAACATTCCGATTAGCAACCGTCTATAAGCCCTGAAACTACGGTTTCCAAGTTTACGAAGCGAAAGTTCGCCGATTTGCCCCAAAATTTTGACCCAGGCTCAGCCGGGATTGGGCGATCGCCCGACCGTTTGACCAGACCGTTTGAAAGGAGATCTGCCACCTGTCTGATTCCATCTGTCTGATTTCACCTGTCTGATTGACGAATCGGCTGTTCGCAGGGGAACCTGTGGAGCGGCGATCGCCACCCGTTTGCAAGATTGCCTGCACGACTTGCAAACCTTGCAGCCTCCAGCCTTAGACCCGCTAAAGCTCTGTTCAGAATTTGGCGATATGGTTTAAGCTAGGGGTATTTTCGGAAGGATTGTACGTTGCCAATCGTACAGTCTGCAATCATTCTGATACCCACTTATTGCAACGGCTCTTCCTAACAAGATGACTACTGATTTGGATCTGATCAAGCGCCTGAGTCCGAGTGCGATGGATCAGATCATGCTCTACCTGGCATTTAGCGCAATGCGGACGGGCGGACATCGCCACGGTGCATTTCTAGACGCAGCGGCCACCGCCGCCAAGTGCGCGATTTATATGACCTACTTAGAGCAGGATCAAAACCTGCGGATGACGGGGCATTTGCACCACATCGAACCCAAGCGGGTGAAGGTTATTGTCGAAGAGGTGCGTCAGGCCCTCACCGAAGGCAAGCTGCTGAAGATGCTGGGTTCTCAGGAGCCGCGCTACTTGATCCAGTTGCCCTACGTGTGGATGGAGCAGTTTCCCTGGCAGCCAGGGCGATCGCGCATTGCGGGCAGCAGCCTGACGATGGAAGAAAAGCGCCAGATCGAAGAGAAACTGCCGCCCAACCTGCCCGACGCGCAGTTGATCAACTCGTTCCAGTTCATGGACATCATCGAGTTTCTGCACGAGCGATCGCAGGAAGACCTGCCCGAAGACCGCCGCCTGCCTATGAGCGAAGCGCTGTCTGAGCATATCAAGCGCCGCCTGCTCTACTCCGGTACGGTGACGCGGGTAGATTCGCCGTGGGGAATGCCGTTCTACGCGCTCACTCGCGCCTTCTATTCGCCGGCCGACCGCGAAGAGCGCACCTACATCATGGTGGAAGACACTGCCCGCTACTTCCGCCTGATGCGCGACTGGGCCGAGTATCAGCCCCGCGTATTGCGAGTGTTGGAAGAGTTGGACATTCCTGAAGACCGCATTGAAGACGCGCTAACCGATCTGGATCAGGTGCTACGGGAATGGGGCGATCGCTACCACAGAGAGGGCGGTGTCCCCTTCGTCGTGCAAATGGCCGTCGGCCCCAAGGACGAAGAGGAATCGTAAGGTTTTCCAACGGTTTTTGGCGGTTTTTCAGCAGTTTTTAGACGATAAAGTGGGGCGTTTCCCCCTGTGTCGCTTGGCGGCTCTTGGCATCGAAATACAGGTCTTCGAGGGAGATGCTGTGCAGGGCATCGCGCAGTTTGTCGTGCAGGCGATGCCACAGCGTCAGCGTCACCCAGTCTTCGGCCTGGTCTGCGTCGGGGCTATGGCGCGGCAGCGGATCGACCTGTTCGCCGACGGCTTCCAGAATTTGCCCCAGCGAAATTTGGGCGGGCGGCCGCGCCAGTTGATAGCCGCCCTGTACACCGCGCACAGATTTCACCAATCCCGCCTGACGCAGCTCGATTAGCAGCTTTTCCAAATAGGGCGCGGGAAGCTGTTGCCGAGTGGCGATCGCCCGCACCGAGGCCGGCCCGCCGCCAGGTTGCAGGGCCAGATCCAGCAAGGCTTTGACGCTGTAGTGTCCGCGAGTGGTGAGCTTCATGCAGAAATCGGGGATTCAGAGCGGGGCAGGGGCTACACGCCGTTTGCCGTGGCGGTCGCCGCGAAGACCAGAAACAGCGCACCACCGAGCAGAGTCAGCGTTTTTTCCGACAGGCGACCTGCGATCAGCCTGCCCCCAATGACGGCGATCGCCGCGCAGATGGCGTGCCCCAAAATTGCGCCTACCGATACTCCGATGGGATTTTTGGCTGCCGCCAGACCGATGGTGGCAATTTGCGTGCGATCGCCCCATTCTGCCAAAAATGTCAGCCCAAAGGCCTGCAAAACCACTGCCAGATTGGTCGGCCGCTTGATGAGCACCTGTTCCGACTGCGTGATGGTTTCCATCGCCTCTTCGCAGGCCTCGGCGCAGGGTTCGTCGGCCATGCGCCAGCCCTTGAGCAAAAGCTGGCTGCCAAACGCCAGGAACAGTGCAATTTCAGCGTAATGCACAACAGTAGGGGAAAACAGCGACACCACGCGCCCCATCATCACCGAAATCAGCGTCATCGCCGCCAGCGCACTCACTACGCCAATGAAAACGAGCGATCGCCGATGTCGCGTTGCCAAGATCACGCCAATGAAAAACGTCTTGTCGCCCAGTTCTGAAACCGTAATCAGCAGCAGCCCTGCCACAAACGCTTCAAACAAACTGGGCTGATATAGCTGATGTAAAAAACCCGCTCCGCTCATGTTCTTGTCTCTCCTCAGGATCAGCAGCAAAACCTGAGTGGACTCGATGAGAGGCAGCGCACTCCACCAAGCCCACTCAACGTGTGGACTTAGTGAAGGTCTCACTGAATGCTTGGCAGGCGCTTTCCGCAAATGCCAGGTGCATCACCTGAACCAGGGTCATCCCCAGTGTGTTGATTCAGGTTCCCGGAACGCGCCGGGTAGCTACTCCCCTTCAATCAATTAGCATTATTGCATGGTTTACCAAAAATCCGATGTAGCGCCGAAAATCCTCAAAAAATCTGGGCAGATGCTACGTTGCTCAGAATGGAGGGCCGCCGTTGAATCGCCTGCTTCAGCCTGAAACTTTAGTTTGGACTAATGGTGAAGAGGAAGGCAGTCAATGAGAAGCACCGACTGCCGTAAGGTCAATGAAGTACAACCAACATTGACCCCATGATTTTCAACGAACTTCAGCAATTTCGCCAAACGTTGTATGCCAGCTTGGGAAACGCCAGAGATGCCCTGTTTGATCTGATGGATGCCGTGTTAGTGAGTGCGTGCATCGTGTCGTTTGTGAGGCTATCGCAGAGTCCTGTCTTTCGTCGCCAGTGGTCGAGCCCCTATGAAGCGTTGCGCGATAGCCGCCTACCCCGATCAAAGGTGCTGAAGCTGTTGGTGCAGCAGATACCGACTCAGCAGCAACCGTTGTTGGCAGGTGATGCGAGTCGGTGGAACCGTCCTGCTGCCAGGCGTTTGAAAGACCGCACCTTATCAGGCAGAACAGGACATGCCCCGATAGCCGGACAAAACTACAGTACCTTAGCCTGGATTGCTGAAGACAGGGGCAGTTGGGCATTACCATTGCGGCATGAGCGCATCACCAGCTTTGAAACACCCGCCAGTAAAGCGGCATTCCAACTCAAACAAGTGACTCGGCAGTTAGCGGTGCGTCCGTTGGCGATCTACGACCGAGGGTACGGCAATGCCAGTTTTGTCAACCAAACGGCAGGGATTGAGGCAGACTTGCTGCTGCGGGTTACATCCAATCGATGTGTCTATGGCGCGCCCCCAGCGTATCGAGGGCGAGGCGCACCTGCCAAGCATGGACATAAGATGAAACTCAATGACCCTGACACTTGGAGTGTCCCGGTCGAAACCGTTGAAGTCGATGATCCCAACTGGGGACGAGTGCGGGTCAGTCGTTGGAGTGCATACCATTTCCGCAAATCCCCCAAACGGGCAATGGAAGTGTTGCGCGTGGAGGTGCTGGAGACACAGAGCAGCACGCGACGCTTGGCTCCTTTGTGGTTAGTTTGGCTGGGTGAGCAGATGCCTCCGTTAGAAACCCTGTGGTTGCACTACCTCCGTCGCTTTGCCATTGAACACTGGTATCGCTTTGCCAAGCAGAGGCTATATTGGACACATCCCCAGTTCAGTTCTGTATCGGCAACCGAACAGTGGAGCAGCCTGATGCCGTTGCTCAGTTGGCAGTTGTGGTTAGCGCGAAAGGACTGTACTGACCACCCCTTGCCCTGGCAGGCACCGCAAGAAACGTTGACTCCGGGTCGGGTCGCACAAGCGTTTGCAGGCATTTTGGCAGCGATTGGCACCCCTGCTCCTGCGCCTAAACCTCGTGGTAAATCGCCAGGACGAGGCAAGGGGCACAAGCCAACTCCTCGTCCCTGCTATCCGATGGTCAAAAAACGAGCCTCGAAACGCAAGACATCCGAACAATCCCTGAACAGTCCGGTTGCAACAGCAGCTTAACTGCGAGCAGGATTGTATCCAATTCCTTAAGTTCAACTGTTATGAACGGTTGAGCAGATTCTTTATGGCATCCTGTTGAGCATTATTGTGATGCCAGTTAGTCCAAACTAAAGCTGAAACGCTGAGTTCACAAACTTCAGCAAAACCCAGCAGAAGCTAGCAGAAACTAGCAGAATTAAATTTTTAATCAGGACTTCAAAACTCTATGAAATTGAGCATGACCTCGACCCAGAGCCGGAACGCAAACCCAAGCTTGAACATGACCTTAAACACGACCTTGAACCAAACCTTGAAATTAATGCTGGGAAGCGCGATCGCCCTCGTTGGAGCGATTGGGCTGCCGCTGGATGCCCCGGCCCAGGCCCAGACGGCAACGTCCCTCGCACCAAAGGCGATTCCCGTAGGCAGCGCTTCGCGAATTGCCCAAATCAGCGAAGAGCGGGTCGGCCGCGTCAACCCGGCGCGTCCCATTCGGATTGAAATCATCAACGGCGGTCGGGCTACCATTGCCGCCGCCCTGACGCAGCCCGCCTCCGCCGAGCGACAAATCGCCCCCAACAGCCAGACCGCCTTTGGCACCACGACAACCAGCTTTCTGCCGCTGCCGATTAATCTGCTGGTCTATCCGCTGGGCACAAACATCGGGCTGAGCGTAGACGTGCTGGTGGAAGGTAACGTGATTCAGGTGATTGTCAGCGAACAGCTTTCGGACGATTCGGGCACCATTAACCTGTCGGTTGACGAAAACGGCACCGTGCTGCTGATTTAAGTCTGAGCCAATGACCGTGCAGCGATTGCGACGGTGAGTGTGTCGCGAGTGTCTGTCGCGGCTGAAGCGACGATTTAGGGGGCGATCGCTCTTCTAGTGGTCTGCAAGACCTGGCAAACTGCGGGTCTTCCTGCGAGTCTTCCTGCGAGTCTGGCAGTCAAACGGGCGATCGCCCCCACAATTTAGATAGAAGTTACGCAGGTGAATCAGATAGGACTTACGCAGTTGAAGGATTTTTTTGCGGCGCATCTCACGAGAAACCCTTCGAAGTCCAGAAAACTGACCGCAAGTGTGTAAGCCCTGTTAGAGAAAATGGGAGGGAAGAGGCGGACATAAGCCGGGTTCTGTTCTCGCACTGGCAAGCCAGCCGAGGGCAGTTATCTATCTGGGATGTCTGTCGCCAGACACCTCTAGCGGATTGGCAGATGCAGCATATACTGCACCTCGGAGCCGGTAAAAGACCAACCGTTGCTCCTTCGACCTTGCTCCCGACCGGGGTTTACCGAGCCAGCGCCTCTCGACGCTGCTGGTGCGCTCTTACCGCACCTTTGCACCCTTACCCAGGGTTGGGATCTTGATTTTAGATTTTGGATTTAGGACTTAGGACTGCCTCCAAAATCGCCAATCGCCAATCTCAAATCGCCTGGGCGGTATGTTTCTGTGGCACTATCCTCACGCTCACGCGCACTTGGCGTTACCAAGCAGGTCTGGTCTTTCGGGAGCCCGGACTTTCCTCAGATGCCACCAGAGCCGCAACTGCAACTCCTCAACATCCGCAACCGCCGTCGCCTCCTCTTCCCGATCTCCAGTCTAGTTTGCAAAACTCCCACCCTGCTCTCTGCAATGTTTTCCAAAGAAACCCTCTTTGCCCTCTCTCTCTTTCCCTACCTCGGCTTTTTGTGGTTTTTGACGAAGGCAGGCAATACGCCCCGACTGGCGCTGGTGGGGTTTTATATGACGCTGGTGTTTGTGGCGGTGACGATTCCGGCGGGGATTTATGCGGAGCGGGTGGTGGGTGAGTCGCTGGCTAATGTGGACTGGCTACACGGCAGCGCAGAGGCATTTTTGACCCTGGCGAATGTGCTGGTGGTGTTGGGCTTTCGACAGGGCATTGTGCAGCGGCGATCGCCCGATCCGGGGCAAGATTCCTCAGCCCACGTCCCGAAATCCTAACCAAATTTTTCCGTTCGGCGGGCTTGGGGTTAGCATTAGCGAAGGGTGTTGCTTTGAAGCGTGAACGGAGCGCGATCGCCAGACTGCTTTTTGCCGCCGCACTAAACCAAACGGAACCAAACTATCTATCTTGAGCAGGAAGGCGCGGGTATTGCTGCCCATGCCTAAGCTCTATGTCTAAAGGCTATGTCTAAAGGCTTTATGTCTAAAAGCTTTAATGTCTAAAGCATCTAAAGCTGTTTGACGAGCTTTTTGACGGTGGGGTTTCCAGCCAGCAATACCAGCCGGGTCAGGGAATCGAGGAAATCTCTGGAGGCAGCGGAGTCGTTGTCTTGTTCGCTCCGTTCCGATCCGGGGGACAATGAACCATACGAGCCTCAGTGCGCTACCACCATGACTTGTTGCCTAAATCCCAAGTGTAAAAGCCCCCAGAACCCTGACGATGCAAAGGTGTGTCAGAGTTGTGGAGCCACGCTAACGCCACTCCTGCGGGGACGATATCGACCCCAGCACCCCATCGGACAGGGTGGATTTGGGCGCACCTATCTGGCACTGGATGAGGATCGATTGGGGACGCGCTGCGTGGTGAAGCAGTTTTCGCCGCAGGTGCAGGGCACAAAGTCGCTGGAAAAGGCGGTGCGGCTGTTCAACCAGGAGGCGGTGCGGCTGGATGAACTGGGCGAGCATCCACAAATTCCCACGCTGCTGGCCTATTTTGAGCAGGACAGCTACCTCTATCTGGTGCAGCAGTTTGTCGAGGGACAAAGCCTACTCCAGGAAATGAGGCAGACCGGGGCGTTTGGAGAGCGCCAGATTCGAGAGGTGCTGGCGGATATTCTGCCGGTGCTGCGGTTTGTGCATCAGCGCCAGGTGATCCACCGTGACATTACGCCGACCAATATCCTGCGGCGACAGGGCGATCGCCGTCTGGTGCTAATCGACTTCGGCGTAGCCAAGCAGCTTGGCGATGCGCCCGTCGCCACGGGAACCCGAATCGGCACAGAGGGCTATGCGCCGATCGAGCAGTTTCGCAGCGGTCGCGCCTACCCCGCCAGCGACCTCTACAGCCTAGGGGCGACCTGTATTCATCTGATGACGCAGGTGCGGCCAGATAATCTCTATGACCCGCTGGAGGGCCGCTGGACCTGGCGAGAATATCTAGCAGAAAAGGGCACGCTGGTCAGCGATCAACTGGCGCACATGCTCAACCAAATGCTGAAGGATCTGGTGTCGGAGCGCTACCAGTCGGCCGATGAGGTGATGCGCGATTTGAATGCTGACTATTTCCTGCCGACGAGCCGACCGGGGCGATCGCCCGCTCCTCAGCCCTCTGCCGAGCCCTCTGCCGCTCCATCACCCCGTGCAGCAGCTTCACCCCAGGCCGCCGCCCCTCAGCGAGCCGCATCTCCGGTCGCCTCGCCTGCCCGCCCGTCCAACCCACCCACCTCTGCGCCGCCCACCTCGCGCCCGCCGCTGGTGCGCCCAACGGTGCCGCAAATCTCTGGCTGGCGCTGTATTCATACTCTGGTAGGGCATGGCTCCTGGGTCACGAGCGTGGCAGTGGACGAAGCGGGGTCGGTCGTGGTCAGCGGCAGCCTAGACGACACGGTAAAGGTGTGGAACCTAACCCAGGGCAACCTGCTGTTTAACCTGGCGGGCCATAGCCGCGATGTCAACGCCGTAGCCGTCAGCCCCGACGGGCGCACCTTGCTGAGCGCGGGCGATGACTGTTTGATTAAAGCCTGGTATTTGCCCACGGGTGCGCCCCTGCGAAACTTATCCGGCCACAGCCGCGATGTGAATGCCCTGGCCATTAGCCCCGATGGGCAGCTGCTAATCAGCGGCGGCGAAGACCGGACGATTCGCCTGTGGAGCCTGGCCAATGGCGCGGTGGTCAAGGTGCTGCCGGGGGTGTTGAGCATGATCAAGGCGATCGCCATCGGTCGCGATGGGCGCACCTTTGCCAGCGGCGGGCTAGACAACAAGGTGCGGATCTGGAGCCTGCAAACGGGCGAACAGCTTCGCCTGCTCTCAGGCCACGTCAGCGCGGTGAATGCCCTCGCCTTCCATCCCGACAGCCTGACGCTGGCCAGCGGCAGCCGCGACAAGAGCGTCAAGATCTGGAATCTGCAAACCAGCGAACTGCTGCACAACCTCACCGACCACACCCGCGAGGTGAATGCCCTGGCGTTCAGTCCCGACGGCAAGATTCTCTTTAGCGGCAGCAGCGATGCCACGATCAAGCTGTGGGACGTGGCCAGCGGGCGGCTGATCGATACCCTGGTGGGGCATGGCGATAGCGTGAATGCGATCGCCCTCAGCGGCAATGGTCGCTATCTCGCCAGCGGCAGTTCAGACAATACGGTGCGGGTGTGGCAGCATTGAGGGAAGAGGGAAGAAGGAAGAAGGAAGAACGAAACTTCTTCGTTCTTTCTTTTTCCTCTCTTCTCCCGTCATGGGCTAGAAGCGATCGCCAAAGGTGGCAATCAGCCTGCTCTCGCCCGTGTCGGTAAAGCCAAACTCTAGCCGACCAAAGCCCAGCGGCGTGCGGGCTTGCAACCCTGCCCCAAAGCCAAAACCCTCGCCGGGTTTGTCGCGGGCGATGGCGGGTTCGCCGATCACGTCATCGGCCGTGCCCAGGTCATTGGCGTAGTCGATGAACAGGATGCCGCGCAGGTCGATATCGCGGTTAAACAGGTTCAACCGGGCAACCGGAAAGCGATATTCCGCAGTGGCTTGGATAAAGCTGCTGCTGGTGCTGATGCCGCCGCCCGAAAAGCCCCGCACCGAGTTGTTGCCGCCCAGGTTAAAGCCAATATAGGGCGGCACATCGCCCAGGGTTGTGCCCGCCTGCACGTTTAACACCAGCGTCCGAGGCCCCCGATCAAAGCCGAACAGGTTCAATGGCAGGTAGTGGGTATAGGAGCCAGTGAACCGGGTAAAGGCATCGTCCGTGTCGATTAGAAAGCCCTGGCTTGCCCCAAACCGCAGCAGAGAGCCTTCAGTAGAATAGGCTCCATCGTTGCGGCGATCGACCGCTGCCACAAAGTCCACGCTGACTAGATCGTCAATCCCATTATTTTCTACGGTGAAGCGATTGCCGTCTTCGTCTCTGGGGAAAATATTGTCTGAAAAGAAATCGTCGCGCACCGACACTCGCTGATAGGTCACGCCTAGCGCCGACTCGATTTCATTGCCAATGGAAAAGGTATATTCCACGCCGCCGCCCAGTCGGTGAATCCAGGGCGTATCGCCTGTGGGCAGGTCTACGTCGCGATCGCCCCCTTTGAACGCGCCCAAGTGCGATCGCTGGCTAAACACATTCGCGCCAAAGTTGCCAAACACCGCGCCCAGGTCGGCTCCCAGCGCCGTAGTGCCGCCCACCACCGCCAGGTGAATGTAGCTGTCTGCGCTGAGGGGTTGTCGCAGGCTGGCCACCGCTGACAGCCCCGTGCTTTGGATCGTCGTCCGCACCACGCGCCGTCGCAGGGGACTTTGCAGCGCCGTGGGATCGGGCAGATCACTTGCAAGCTGAAAGCGGAGCACATTGCCCTGCTCAAAGTCGTATAGGGCGGGAATTTGGGCGATCGCCTCCGAATCTAGCGCGGTCAGAGAGGATTGCTGCTGAGCGGGCACAAGGACGGGCGCTTCACCCCCATCCGGTGCATTTTGGGGGGAAAACGTCGGCTCGACCTCCAGCGTCTCTTCGACCCACAAATCCTCAGCGCGGGTCGAAGCGTCTGGCGTGGGCGCGACGACGGTTTCTGGCTCCGGCGCAGACGGCTGAACACCAGACAGACCCCGCCCCTGGCTGCGCGTCGCCTCTGCTTCAAGCTGCTCCAGCGATTCGGGCAGTTGCCTTGCCTGGGCCAGCAGTGCAAGTCCTGCAACATCGGCTCCGTCCTGCTGGAGATGAAGCGTATCCTGATGAGTTTTTAAGAGTTCTGGAGTTGCCTGGACAGACAGCGCAGACATCAACACCACGCTGATCGTTCCTGCGATCTTTGTCAGCACGCTCAGCGACATCACAGGCAAATGGTAGAGCCGTTGCATGGACTTTATCTCCTCACATAAAATTTATGAATCCTGCGCCGCCTTTTGTCCTTGGTAAGCCGTCAGTAACAGTAAACCGTCAGTAAACCGTCAGTAAATCGTCAGCAAACCGTCAGCAAACCGTCAGTGAACTGTCCTCAGTCACCAAGCAGGATAGCGGGTAGACGGACTCGCTGAAATCGCAATCAACGGTGCTGACCTCATCAAGAAATACATCATCAAGAAATACATCGTAAGCCGACGCAAAGCAGAGCCGCAGCCTCTAGCTTACGCCCGTCTGGACGAATCGCTGCTCGATGGAAGGCTGTAGAGCTTGGGTCATGGCAACTGTCCCAAAGATTCGGTCTAACTTGCCCAGAGTGCTTGCCCAGAGTGCTTGGCCAGAGCGCTTGGCCAGAGCGCTTGACCTGCGGCTAGCGGCCAAACTGCTTCAGGTATTCCTCTAGCGCCTGGGTAGTGATGTCGGTCATGGAGAGGCCCTTGTCAGTGGCGATCGCCTTCAGCTTTTCATACACCTCATCGCGGATGCCGATGCGGTAGCGGGCCTTGCCGGGGCGGGCGGGTTTGGCGACCTGGCCAGGCTTGTATTTGGCTGCAAACTGGCGCAAAGCCTCCAGACCAACGCGGTGGGCAAAATCCCCAAAGCTCTCGTTGGCGTTGCGCTTTTGTTTGAAAAAGACGAACAGCGGCTCTAGCGTTTTTTCCAGATCTTGAATCGGCATCTTGTCCATGTAGACCAGTCCAAGACGAGTCTGGTGCGGATCGGCTCCCAGCCAAAGCTGATAGGCATCGGGCGCTTGGCCAACGAAGCCAATTTCCGCCAGGTAGGGGCGAGCGCAGCCATTGGGGCAGCCCGTCATCCGCACGACGAAATGCTCATCGGGCAGGCCCACGCGATCCAGCAGGGCGCGAATCCGCTCCAGCACGGTGGGCAGGGCGCGTTCAGATTCGGCGATCGCCAGCCCGCAGGTGGGCAACGCCGGACAGGCCATGGAATAGCGCACCAGCGTATCGATGTCGGTTTCTGCCTGGATGCCGCAGCGGGTCAGGATGGCTTGAATTTTTGGGCGATCGCCCGGTGCGATGTCGTGCAGCAGAATGTTCTGATGCGGGGTCAGGCGCATGGGCAGCGCGAAGGTTTGCTCAATCTCGCGCAGAGCAGTTTTAAGCTGAAACGCGCCCTCATCCTTGACGCGGCCATTTTCCACCGAAATACCCAAAAACAGTTTGCCATCGCCCTGCTCATGCCAGCCCAGAAAATCCTTATACTCAAACGGCGGCAGGGGCCTCAGCGGTTGCAGCGGCTTGCCCAGATAGCTCTCCACCATGCTGCGAAACTTATCCACGCCCCAGTCGTGAATCAGATACTTCATACGGGCATGGCGGCGCTCAGCGCGATCGCCATAGTCCCGCTGCGTCGCCACGATCGCCTTCACCGCATCGTAAATATCGGCTTTATCGACATAGCCAATCGGGTCAGCCACCCGCGCAAAGGTTTCCTCCTTGTTGTGCGTCCGCCCTAGCCCGCCGCCCGCGTAAATGTTGAAGCCCTCCAGATTACCCTGGTCGTCAGTAATCACCACCAGCCCCAGATCTTGGGAAAACAGATCAACTGAGTTGTCGCCAGGAACGGTCACGCAGGCCTTGAACTTGCGGGGCATGTACTGCGTACCGTAGATCGGCTCTTCGTGGTCGTGAAAGATGGTGCGGTTGCCGTTGCGCTGGCGGGCCGCCACCACGTCGGGATGCTCCTCAGCAGAAATTACCTTTTCGCCATCCAGCCAAATTTCATAATAGGCTCCCGTCTGCGGCGTGAGCAGGTCAGCGATGTTGTTTGCATACTCCCACGCCAGCGCATATTCGGGGCGATCCTTGAACGGGGCGGGTGGGGCCATAACGTTGCGATTCAGATCGCCGCAAGCCCCAAGCGTAGACCCCAGATTGCGGACGATAGTGGCCATCACCGTTTTCAGGTTCTTTTTGAGGATGCCGTGAATCTGGAAGCCTTGCCGCGTTGTCGCCCGCAGCGTGTGGTTGCCATATTGCTCCGAGAGCGTGTCCAGCGCCAGATAAAGCTGGGCAGGAATCATGCCGCCGGGGCTGCGCGTCCGCAGCATAAACTGATAGTCTTTCTCCTGGCCTTTGACCCGGTTGTCGCGGTTGTCTTGCTGATAGGAGCCGTGAAACTTGAGGATCTGCACCGCATCTTCGGTGAAGTGGGTGGTGTCTTGCCGCAGCTCGGTGGCGACGGGTTCCCTCAGCCCGTGGCTGCGCTCTTTGATGCCTTCGACCTTGGAAACTTTGGGAGCGGCGGGTGTGGAAGTAGGAGACATAGACTGGCTGGAGAATGGCGGGTAAATAAGGATCGGCGCGATCGCCAAGGAATTTCGACGCACAGTTGAGAGCTTAACGCTAGATGAGATGCCCTCGGCGAATATTTCCGGTATCCCGATAGGAATTAAGCCCTATTAGTATCTTAAGTCTTATCATCTCATCTCCCACATTTCCAGGCAGAAAAGCAGGGAAAGTCTTCAGAGTCTTTTGTTCAGACTACAGTTCAGATCACAGTTTTGTAGCGTTTTGTAGCCAAGCTTACAATTTACAAGCTGCTTTTCTGAGCAGTCAAAAGCCTTACCACGACTAGACCCTAGCGTGAAGATTTGGCAGCGTACAACGTTGACGAAACAATTTGAAATGAGATATCTTCTCAGTTAAATGATAAGCCAGCCTAATTTAGTGCTTCCAAGATCATTAGTGATTTAGAAAGCACTGGAGCCTAGACAAACAAAAGTTCAGCAAGTCTGCGGTAGCTTTTGAATCTTGTATCAGCTAAGTGGCTGAGTCTGGATTGAGAGCTGACCTAAAGGGGATTTCTACCCTCACGACTTCCGAGCCGATAACGGTTTGTGTGGGCAGTGTCTTAAAACCTTCTAGGTCGTTGATTGCCCTGAGTCGATCCCCCTTGAATCCCCCTGATCTTGCTCAAGGGGGGCTAAAGGGGGGATCAAAAGGTTTTAAAGCACGCCCTAAGTGACGGAGCGGCTGGCTTGGTTGGTGTGTCCTGATTCTCGTCGGTGTTCATCGCTAGTACGTATCGATTGCTGAGATGTGCTGGCCCGCGATCGCTGAGGGAATCTTTTACTTCTAAGAGAGCACCTCTGGTTCGCGAGCTGGCAGGCGTTAACCATGAGGTGAAAAGCATGTTTCTGAAGCAGAAGCATCGTGTTGCTCTGATTTCGGTGGACGGAGATCCGGCGGCTGAGATTGGACAGGAAGAGGCAGGCGGGCAAAATGTCTACGTGCGCCAGGTTGGTGAAACACTGGCCGCGCAGGGTTGGCAGGTAGATATGTTTACGCGCCGCAGCGACCCAGAGCAGCCGATGATCGTGGAACACCAGCCCCATTGCCGGACGATTCGGCTGGTGGCTGGCCCGGCAGAGTTTATGAGCCGCGATGTGCTGTTCGACTATTTGCCGGAGTTTGTTGAGCAGTTTCTCGCCTTTCAAACGCAGGAAGGGGTTGAGTATTCGCTCGTTCACACCCACTACTGGCTCTCGTCGTGGGTGGGGATGCGGCTAAAGCGTCAGATGCCGTCGCTGGTGCAGGTGCATACCTACCACTCGCTGGGCGCAGTGAAGTATCGCACACTGGGCGATTTGCCGCCGATTGGCGCGAAACGCCTGATGGTCGAAAAAGACTGCCTGGAAACGGTGGATTCGGTGGTGGCGACCAGTCCCCAAGAGCGAGAACACATGCGATCGCTCGTCTCCACCCAGGGGCGCATCGACATGATTCCCTGCGGCACGGACATTAGCCGCTTTGGCCAAGTCACCCGCGCCGAAGCCCGCCAGCAGCTCGGCTTTGCTCCCGAAGATAAGATCGTGCTGTATGTGGGGCGATTTGACCCGCGCAAGGGCATCGAAACGCTGGTTCGGGCTGTAGGAGAGTCTGATTTGCGGCATCTGCCCAATCTGAAGCTGGTGATTGGCGGCGGCAGTCGCCCCGGCAAAAGTGATGGACTGGAGCGCGATCGCATTGAAGGCATTGTGCAAGCGCTGGGGTTGACCGCCATAACCCAATTCCCCGGCCGCCTGGGTGACACCAACTTGCATCTCTATTACGCGGCGGCGGATGTGTGCGTGGTGCCCAGCCACTATGAACCCTTTGGCCTGGTGCCCATTGAGGCAATGGCCAGCCATACGCCTGTAGTGGCCAGCAATGTGGGTGGGCTGCAATATACCGTTGTCCCCGAAGTCACAGGGCTGCTGGTGCCGCCCAAAGATGCTGAGGCCTTTGCCAGGGCGATCGCCCGCATCCTCAAAAACCCTGCTTGGCGAGACAAGCTGGGCCATGCGGGTCGCCAGCGCGTAGAACTCGGCTTTAGCTGGGACAGCGTTGCATCGCGCCTGGGGCAACTCTATCTGCAACTCATCGCCAGTGTGGCGGCTGAGGTCGTCCCGATAGAGATGGAGGAAGACGCTCAGGAAGTAGCGGCATAGCGCTGGCATCCCGCCGAATTTGCGCCTCCACAAGACGCTCTCTCGACAGCCTATTGCAGCACCGGGAGAGCGTCTTGTTAGGGAAGCTTGCATGGGAAGCTCGTTTGGGAAACTCTAGCTGGGATAACTCTGGTTGGGGAAGCTTATTTAGGTAACTCTGGTTGGGGAAACTCTGGCGTTGACGAAGGGCGATCGCCCTCCATGCCCCCGCTGCCAGCCCCGTCCCGCCCCAATCCAAAATCCAACAGGACTGACGCACTCGCGATCATCTCTTTGGGTTTTGGACAATTTCTCGCGGGCGCAGCCCGCGAGAAATTGTCTAACTGCGTAAGTCCTATCTAAAATTCTCTTGCGTCAGTGAAACGCATCCAGTACAATCGTCCATCAAGCTGCTCGTTGGTTCCCTTCGACGCAGCCCACTTTCCCCCCGAAATTTTGGTCGTTTAGTCATCTACGGCATTGGCAGGTGTTAGCAGCACCCACCAACGCCTGACCCCTCGACAGTCACCGCCTGTCTCAGGGCTGCGTCCATTGTAGGCCGCCCTGTCCCAGCGCTTCACGTCCGTGGGCGGCCAACATTTCGGGGTTTCCTACCCCCTCGTTTCCTGGAGGAAACCCCAAATGCTGACAATTCAATACACCTGGTCGTCCCCAATCTCGGAGGCGACCCAGTTTTCGCTGCCCCCGCTCACCTGCGAATTGCCCCACCGTCGCCGCCTGCGCCACTGCATCATTGGCCTGCCTGAAGACGCGCAGATGGCGATTGACCGTCTGCACCTGCTCCGCTATGCCGAACGCTTCGAGTGGACGCACGCCCTAGACTTCCCGCCCCACGGCATCGTCCTCGACGGTCGCCCCGGTGAAGTGCTGCGCTACCTCCATCGTGAAATCCGCAGCAACCCTAGCGCAAACGAGTAAGAACAGATAAGGGCGATTTTGGGTTTTGGGTTTTGGATTTTGGCGGCTTAGAGCTAATTTGTAAAGGAGCCTGAAAGCCTTGTTAATCAAGGATTTCCGAGAAACCGCTTTTCCTGGGCAAGCATGACCTCAAAGCCACACATGCCAAGAGTTTCAGGCTTCTTAAGATTTGCTTCATAAATTAGCTCTTAGTCTGTCAATCCAAAATCCAAAATTCTCAGTCCCAAATTCCTCGATTCCCAATCCAAAATCTAACGAATCTAACGTGCAGAAGGCCCAACCTTGGGTCTTTCCATCCCAACGCCTGCGCTCTCCAGAATGTGGCATTCTGATAGATACTCCAAAAATGCCCCAAAATATTAGATCGACGCAAAATCTAAATTCCCCTGAGTTCAGAGGCAGGACAGAGCAATGGACAATAAGCTGATGTTGATGATTCCCGGCCCGACACCTGTGCCGGAGTCGGTGCTGTTGGCGCTGGCAAAGCACCCGATTGGCCACCGCAGCGGCGAGTTTGGCACGATCATGGCGGAGGTGACTGCGGGGCTAAAGTGGCTGCACCAGACCGAGAACGACGTGCTGATCCTGACGGCCAGCGGCACGGGCGCAATGGAAGCGGGGATCATTAACTTTTTGAGTCCGGGCGATCGCGTGTTGGTGGGCACAAACGGCAAATTTGGCGATCGCTGGGCCCAGCTTGCGGAGGGCTTTGGGCTAAACGTGGAGCGCGTCACCGCCGAATGGGGCAAAGCACTAGACCCCGAAGACTTTCGCACCCGCCTAGAAGCCGACACTGCCAAAGACATCAAGGCTGTCATCGTCACCCACAGCGAAACCTCGACGGGCGTGCTGAACGACCTGGAAACCATCAATCGGCACGTCAAGGCCCACGGGGCGCTGATTATCGTAGATGCTGTCACCAGCCTGGGCGCAACCAACGTGCCCATCGACGAATGGGGGCTGGATGTGGTTGCGTCGGGTTCCCAAAAGGGCTTCATGCTGCCGCCAGGATTGGGCTTTGTTGCGGTTGGCCCCAAAGCCTGGGAAGCCTACGCCACGGCCAAGATTCCCCGCTTTTACCTTGATCTGGGCAAATATCGCAAAGACGCGGCAAAAAACACCACGCCCTTCACGCCACCTGTGAATATGTTCTTTGCGCTGCAAGTGGCGCTGAAAATGATGCAGGCAGAGGGGTTGGAAAATATCTTTGCGCGACACCATCGCCAGATGAACGCCACCCGCGCTGCCATGAAAGCCTTGGGGCTGCCGTTGTTTGCCGCCGATGGCACGTCCAGCCCTGCGATTACTGCCGTGGCTCCGGTGGGCGTAGAGTCCGAGAAAATTCGCTCGGTAATGAAGAAGAAATTCGACATTGCGCTGGCTGGCGGACAGGACGACCTGAAGGGCAAGATTTTCCGCGTGGGGCACTTGGGCTTTGTGTGCGATCGCGACATTTTGACGGCCGTGGGTGCGCTAGAAGCCACGCTGATTGAGTTGGGGTACGACGGCGTAACCCCCGGCGCAGGCGTGGCCGCAGCCGCTAAGATCCTAAATGAAACGGCTTAGGAGCTTTCCTCATGACGCAAACCACGCTAGACGCTCAATCGCTTTTTCGGGCGGCCTACGAGAATCGCTATACCTGGGATGAGCATTTTCCAGGCTTCACGGCTGACGTGACCCTGACTCAGGGCGGCGAAACCTATACAGGCAAGGTGCGGGTAAACGCTGACCTGAGCTATGAGGTCGTCGAACTGTCGGATGAGGCAGTGCGCGAGTCGCTCCAGGGAATGCTCTGGGAAATCGTGACCCACCGCAAGCGCAGCAGCTTTGAGCAGGCCCACGGCAAAAACCGCTTCTCGCTGGGCAACACCGATGAGACGGGTGCGGTTGAAATCCTCGTCAGCGGCGACGCGATGGGGTCAAACTACAAGCTGCGGAACAACGAGATCTGCCAGGTGAGCCGCGTCATGGGGGGTAACGCCTTTGTGATTAACCACCACAGCAGCCTCGACACGGGCGCGGGCTACATCTCGACGGGCTACGACGTGACCTTCCGCAACGCCGAAACGGGTGAAGTTGTGCGCGAGAACCGCGTAGACAGCACCTACGAAAACTTCGGCGGCTATTATCTGCTGACGCGCCAGGTGATTCACTCGACCCAGGGCGATACGCAGACCACGACGGAGTTTACCCTGTCGAACATCGAACTGCTGTAGGGTTCTAGCCGCAGCCCAATTTTTACGCACCCTGTGCCTCGAAGTTGGGCTGCTTGAGTGGGTGCTTGATTCTTGCGTGGGTGCTTGATTTTGGATGTGCGAGTTTGGATTTGCGGCGATGGGTAAAAAACTCCGCCTAATGCGGGTTGTGGGGATTTTCGGAGTAGGAGCGATCGCCCTTTTGTCCTGTTCACCTGCGCTAGCCAGCCTGAGCAAAATCAGCTTTGACCTGTCTCAGGTTTCGCCGGAGGGATTGGTGGGGCCAGCGGATGGAGGGCGATCGCTCCGCTACGAGTTTTGCATTCCCCGCAGCGCCAAGCATCAGGCAGAAGTCCAAGCTCTCAACCCGGCGATTGAGTTCTATCCCCACAGTCCGGGGCGCATCCGGTGCAGCGCAGCACAAATCCTCTGCATGGGTGAAACCCACAGCCCAAACTGGCGCGAGACGCTCCTAAACTTGGCGCAGTTGGATTATGTGGAGCGCATCGATGAGTTTTATGGGGAGTAGGGTTTTGGATAATGAGCAGGATTTTGGATTTTGGATTGCCGATTTTGAATTGCCAATCCGTTACTCTACAAGTGCATCAGTCCTGCCTAAAGGGCGCATCCCAGTTCTGCAAGTTTGCCTTCATCCCCCAGCCCCTTCTCCCAAAAAGAGAGAAGGGGAGCCGGATTGGAAGTCCCTCTCCCGCTTTGGGAGAGGGATTTAGGGTGAGGGCTACAAAAGTGGGATACACCCTGCCTAAAACCCTTCCTGCTCCAGTTCTTCAATCACCTGAAGCCCACGCGGATCGCCCAGCTTCAGCATCGACAGTTTGGCATCTTCGCGAACACCCATTTCTTCGTCTTCGGCAAACGCCTCGATCAGCGCATCAATCGCTGTGGCATAGACCACATTCGACGGCAACTCGCGGCAAAGCTGACCCACCGACCAGGCACAGTTGCTCCGCACGGCGGCGATCGGGTCGCGGCGCAGCGCTTCGATCAGCGGCGGAATGGCGGCGATGATTTCGTCGTATCCCACAGAGGACATTTGCGCCAGGGCGCTAGCGGCCCACAGGCGGACTGCCGGAATGTCGGTTTTTAGCGCCACTAACAGAGGCTCCAACACGCGGCGATCGCGGCTATTCCCCAGCGCCCACACGATACCCTTTCGCACGTAGCCGTTCCAGTCTTTTTGAAACTGCGCGATCAGTGGCTCCACGGCCTCGCTGCTGGGGTTTCGTCCCAGCGCATAGGCCGCACTCACCCGCACCAGCGGACAAGCTTCACTCAGAAGCCGAATCAGATGCGGCACGGCCCGCGCATCTTCCAATTCGCAAAACGCACGTGCAGCCAGCATTCGCTGCTGAGGTTGGGGCGACTCCAGCAGCGCCAACATTTCATCGGGATCAGGCTTGGGGGCTTCTGTCTCGCTGTCGGACTCGTCGAGCTTGTCTAGCGGACTTTCCAGGTCAAGATCTAGCTCCGCCGCCAGCACAGAAAGGTCGTCATTGTCGTACATATTGTCACTTTACAGCAATGCGGGGCCGGGGTTGGGAGTCGAAACGGGGGGCTTTCTCCCGCCTGCTGACCCACCTCCGATTCTCCAAACTCGGATTACGTTAGAATCGTGCCGCCCATGAGCTTGCGATAGCGATAGGTCAGTTCAGACTTCATCAGCGGCCAGCGATCGAGCGTGGGGTCTTTGGTCATGGCGGTTTCAGCAGCCTCGCGGGCTAGGTTCAGCACGTCCTGATCTTCCACCAAGCTGGCCAGGGCAAAGTCGGGCAATCCCGATTGGCGTGTCCCCAGCACTTCGCCCGGCCCGCGAAAGCGCATGTCCATTTCTGAAATGAAAAAGCCGTCTTGGGACTGCTCCAGCACTTTCAGCCGCTGGCGGGCAGTTTCCGACTTGGTGCTGCTCATTAGCAGGCAAAAGGACTGAGCCGCGCCCCGTCCGACCCGCCCCCGGAGCTGATGAAGCTGCGACAGGCCAAACCGTTCCGCGTGTTCGATCAGCATGACCGTGGCGTTGGGCACATCCACGCCGACCTCCACCACCGTCGTTGAAACCAGAATTTGGGTTTGCCCCTCACGAAATTGAGAAATGGCCTCGTCTTTTTCGGCGGAGGTCATGCGCCCGTGCAGCAGGCCGATTTGAAATTCGGGAAAGATCACATCTCGGAGCCGCTGATACTCCTCAATCGCTGATTTGAGATCCAGCTTTTCCGACTCCTCCACCAGCGGCAGCACGATATAGACCTGCCGACCCTGGGCGATTTCGCGGCGCATGAGGTCGTAGGCGTGCGATCGCTCTTTGGCCGTCAGCACATTGGTCTGAATCGCCTTGCGACCCGGCGGCAGTTCGTCAATCTGGCTCACGTCCAGATCGCCGTGCAGCGTCAGCGCCAGCGTCCGGGGAATCGGCGTGGCGGTCATGGTCAGCACATGGGGATGGTCGCCTTTTTGCTGGAGCCGCGCCCGCTGCTGCACTCCAAAGCGATGCTGCTCGTCGATCACCACCAGCCCCAGGCGCGAGAACTGCACCGGATCTTCGATCAGCGCATGAGTGCCCACCAGCAGCGGCAGTGCGCCCGTGGCCAGGTCGTCGTGAATTTGGCGACGCTTGGCAGCTTTGGTCGATCCGGTCAGCAGTTCTACAGAAAGGTGCAGCGGGTTGAACCAGCCCACCAGTTTGCGATAGTGTTGCTCGGCTAGAACTTCGGTGGGAGCCATCAGCGCCGCCTGAAAGCCCGCCTGGATCGCCGCCAAAATTGCCACCACGGCCACCACCGTTTTCCCAGAACCCACGTCGCCCTGCACCAGGCGATTCATTGGTGCGGTCTGTTGCAGGTCGTTGAGAATGTCGTTGACGACGCGCTGCTGGGCGTTTGTCAGTTGGAATGGCAGGATGTTGTAGAACTCGTCGATGAGCTTGCCCGTCGGCGCGAGGACGGCGCTGGTCTGTTCCTGGCGCTGGGTCTGGCGGCGCTTGAGCAGGCCCAGTTGCAGGTAGAAAAATTCGTCAAACACCAGGCGGCGACGGGCGGCGGCGAGGGATTCGCCCTCTGGTGGAAAGTGAATGTGGGCGATCGCCTCCTGAATGCCCACCAGTCCATACTTTTCGCGCAGGCCGTTGGGCAACGCCTCCTGCAACTGGCTCACAGCAGGCAGCGCCCCCAGCACTGCTTTTCGCACCACGTCTGCCTGCACGCCCTCCGTCAGCGGATACACCGGCACCACGCGCCCCACCTTCATCGACTCGATCGACCCGCCAATATGGTCGATCACCTCGATCTGCGGGTCATCCAGCGTTTTGCCTGCTTTGCCCTGTTTCACCAGTCCCGACGCAGCCACCACTGCCCCTGGCGGATACAGCCGCTTTTGCTGCTCTTGCCAGCCGCGACTGCGAAACCGCGCCCCGGCGTAAAATCGGCTGAGCTTAATTTGCCCGGTGTGGTCGCGCACGGTCATCTCAAAAATGGCCAGCTTGGGGTTGCGCGGACTGTTGAAGACGGTGCAGTTTTTTACTGTGCCAATCAGCGTCACGGTTTCCCCTGGCTCTAGGTCGCGGATATTCACCTGGCGGGCGTAGTCGATGTGGTCGCGGGGGTAGTAGTAAAGCAGGTCGCGAACCGTGTGTAGCCCAAGTTTGGCCAGACGTTCGGCGTTTTTTGCGCCCACCCCAGGGAGATAGGTCACGGACTGGTCAAGCGTCAACCGACTGCTTTTTTCAACCAGAGGAATGGCTTTGGGAACTTTCGTTTTTGGGGCGGTGCGGGTCGGGGTTGCAGCCGTCGCGGCGGTGTTGTCTGAATCTTGGGCGATTCCTTCAGAAACCTTCGCTAACGCCCCTTCAGATTCCTCCGCTTGCGCCCGATCTTCTGCTGAGCGTTTCGTCTGGTACAGCACTCGGCGCGTATCAGCGACGAGATGCTGCCGCTGGGCAAAGGTGAGGTCAGAATAGCGAGAAAACTCACGGGCGATCGCCCGCAGCCGTTCCTGTTCCACAATCGGCAACTCGGTCGGCGGCTCTCGCAGCGTTAGCGCCAAAAACTCGCTAAAGCGGTGCTGGTTGCCCTCCAGGTCATTGAAACCCCGCTCCGCCTCGATTGCCAGTGCCTTTTGCAGTCGCAGCCAGTCCATGCTGGAATTCTAAAGTGAATTATTGGGTTTGGCCAGCCTCAATCTTCATGCCATGTCGAACGCCACGCCTGCTCTGCCTGGGCGATCGCCCGTTCGCGAGACTTTTTCTCATATTCTTGGCCAAGCTGCTTGAGGCGGGCGTTTAACCCGCGCAGCTTTGAGCGCCAGTTGGCCAACAGCGGCGACCCAAACTCTAGCTCCGACAGCCGCAGGCGAATTGCCACGATTCGAGTAATCGATACCTGATCTGGCTTGTCGCCCTGCGCTTCGATCATCAAGTTCAACAGGTTGGGCAGGCCGAGCGTCGAGTCAGATGCACCCGCCTTGGCCGCCACTTCCATAATCGGTGCCGGGATCTGGTTGGGCAAAATGTTGACCTGGTGCAGCAGGCGATTCGCCGCCTGGGACTGGTCGCGCAGCACTGCGGCAATCCGTCGCTCAATTTTCGCTTGCCACCGCACCAGACTATCTATCGGCGACGGCGCTCGATTGGAACTGGAAGCGCCTTTAGCCTTGGCTTGGGCGGCTGCCTCGGAGGCTGCCCGCGAGAGAGACGCTGCGGCCGCTTCGAGCAGGTCTTCCGGAGAAGCATTCAGCGCATCTGTGATGGCAAGCTCCTGAGTTGAAGAATTAGGGGCATCCTGGGGGCGACTCCCGTAGGGATCGCTTCCCAAATCGCCCGCCGCCACGCCTTCCCTGTTAGATTCCGAATCCTCGCCCAGGTTCTCCGGTGGCTCGTCAAAATACGAATCCTCATAGGAGTCATCGTCGAACTCCACTTCTGTCAGTCCAAACTTCTCGTTTAACGCGGCTCTCAGTTCTTCCGCCTCAGCTTGCGACAGGATCAGCCCCCTAGACTCCTCCGGCGCACCGGGTGCTGGCTCTGCATCAGAGTCCCAGCACTCATCTTCGTCCAGCGCCCGCAACAGGCGATCTTGGGCCGCCTGGGCGACCTGACGGAGCGATCGCTGCAATGCCTCGCGCTGGCTCATCGAAAGGCTCAGAAATGCGTCGGGATAGCCCTGCGTGCAGAGGTGGTAGCTGGCCATGATCAACTGCTGGCGGGTCGTCGTTCCTAGCTCCGTCAGATAGCCGCGATAGACCTGCTCAAATTCTTGCTGCAATTTGGCGATCGCCCCCACCAGCGCCGCCAAATCTTGCTCAATTTGCTCAACCGTTTTTGCCATAGCCGTCCCTCATGCAATGCCAAAAGACTAGAGCATAAAAGCAACTCAGACCTTTCAGCCTGCTGCTTTCACACCCTAGCCTCTTTCAGCGTTCGACAAAGCCTCTTGACAAAGCCTCTCGCCCGAATCGATTAGACGAACAGACAAAGCGCTGGAATCCGAGAAACTGAACTCAAGCTCTCAAAATCCAGCCCTGCTCTGATCCTACTTCTTCTTTTTCTTCTTCTCTTCTTTCACCTCAGCCTTGGGCGCAGCCTTAGGCTCAGCCTTGGGTTCGGCCTTGGGTTCTTCCTTTTGAGCTTCAGCCTTGGGTTCTTCCTTTTGAGCTTCAGCCTTGGGTTCTTCCTTAGCGCCAGTTTGGGCAGCCACTTCTGCGGCGAAGTCGGTCTCCTCCTTCTCAATGCCTTCACCCATCACAAACCGCACAAAGCGGCGTACCTGAATGTTTTCGCCCAGGTTGGCAATCACATTCTTGATATGCTCCTCAACGGTAATGCTCTGGTCTTTGATGTAGGACTGATCCAGCAGCGACAGTTCCTTCAGGCGCTTCTCAATGCGGCCTTCCACAATCTTGGCGCGGACGGCTTCCGGCTTGTTGGACAGGTCATCCTTGCCCGCCTCAATTTCCTTTTCCTTCGCAATCACATCCTCAGGAATATCAGCCACCTTCACGTATTCTACGTTGGGGCTAGCCGCAATCTGCATCGCCACATCGCGCACCAACTGCTGGAACGATTCGTTCCGCGCCACAAAGTCAGTCTGGCAGTTGACCTCAACCAGCACACCAACCCGGCCGCCCGTATGAATATAACTTCCAACTAGGCCCTCTGCCGTCGTCTTGCTCAGCGCTTTTTCCGCTTTGGTGATGCCTCGCTTCCGCAGCCATTCCACCGCTTTTTCAATGTCGCCATCGGATTCTGCAAGGGCTTTTTTGCAATCCAGCATCCCTGCGCCAGTCTTGTCGCGCAGTTCCTTGACGAGCTTTGCCGAAATCTCCGCCATGTTCGTTGAGTCCCCGTGTGCAAGTGGTTGAACTGTTGCTATCCAGGTCTTAGGTTACAGGGATCAGGGGCCAGGTGTCAGGTGCTTGCTCAAGCCCGAACCCGACCTGCTGACTCCTGCTCCCTTCACCCCTAATGCCTAGTTTTCTTCGCCTTCTTCATCGTCTGCGAATTCGGCATCTTCGTAGTCGTACTCTTCTTCAGCGCCCTCGTAGTCGTACTCTTCTTCTGCATCCAACTGGCCGTGGCGACCCTCGTAGATGGCATCCGCTAGACGACCGACGATGAGTTTGATTGAGCGAATCGCATCGTCGTTGGCAGGAATCGGCACGTCTACCAGGTCGGGATCACAGTTGGTATCCAGCAGCGAAACGATGGGAATACCGAGCTTTTGGCACTCCTGCACGGCGTTATATTCCCGGCGCTGGTCAACAATCACCACAACATCGGGAATCTTCCGCATTGCTTTGATGCCGCCCAGATATTTCTGGAGTTTCTCTAGTTCGCGGCGCAGCATCGCGGCTTCCTTCTTGGGAAGCAGGTCAAGCTGCCCCGTCTCTTGGCGACGCTCCAGTTCCTTCAGGCGATCGACGCGGGTTTTAATCGTGGCCCAGTTCGTCAACATGCCGCCCAGCCAGCGCTGGTTTACGAAGTAGGAGCCGCAGCGCAGCGCTTCTTGAGCCACAATGCCCGCAGCCTGACGCTTGGTTCCAATGAACAAAAACTTGCTGCCCTTTTCGGCTTCGGTACGGACGTAGCTGTAAGCTTCATCCATGTACTGGGCAGTCTGCACCAGGTCAATGATGTGTACCCCGTTGCGCGAGGTGTAGATGTAGGGCGACATCTTGGGGTTCCAGCGGCGAGTTTGGTGCCCAAAGTGAACCCCTGACTCAAGCAACTGAGCCAATGAAACAACTGGCATGAATTTAATCTCCTTTCGGGTTATTCCTTCATCCGGGAGCATCCTGAACAGGTGATCAGGGAGAAGCGCAGCGCAACACTAAACCTGCTGCGAATTCTTTGAAAGCCTTGATACCTGGGTCTTCAGAACACCCGAAAGCCCGGATGTGCGAATTTAGACAACTTCTCTAGCGTATCATAGTGATCGCCCACTATGCTCCAGAAAATTTCTGCTCTGCACAGCCGCCGCATTACCCACGCTTCCTACCCTTCGCGGGCTGCCAGTCGTTCCGGCGCTGCGGATTGAGTCGGCAGATTGGCTGCTTTTTCTGCTTTCTCCGAGAGGCTACGCTGCATCGCTTCCACAAACTGACTGACGCGGATCGGGTCGATAGGCTGCTCGATCTGTCCGTGGCGCTTCAGCGAACTGGACACGATCACACCATCTGCTGCCTGGATCAGGCGAGGAATATTTTCCCAACTGGCTCCGCTGCCGATGAATACGGGCGTGTCGCCTGCTGCGGCGCTGGCCAGTTCCAAGTCTTCCAGGCTGGGCGGGCTGCCTGTGGCCCAACCAGACAGAATCACCGCATCCGCCAATCCCCGCTCGATCGTTTCCTGCACAGCAGTCGTTAGGTTGGGCGACCCTAGCGGGCGGGCGTGTTTCACCAGCACGTCGGCAAAAATCTTGACCTCGCTGCCCAGTTCGCGGCGATAGCGCAATAGCTCGTGGGCGCGACCTTCGATTAATCCCTGATCGGTCGCCATCACGCCCGTCAGCACGTTGACCCGGATAAAGTGGGCGCGGGTGCAGGTGGCGATCGCCATTGCGCTTCGAGCGTCGTTCCGCAGCACGTTCACGCCGATCGGCAGCGTCACCAGGTTCATCAGCCGTTGCACCACTAGGCTCATGGCGCTGACCACTGCGGGATCAACAGAGTCCTTTGTAAAGGGCGCATCAAAAAAGTTTTCAACGATTAGCCCATCCACGCCGCCGGATGCCAGCGCGGTTGCTTCCTGCTCGGCCCGCGCAATGACGGCTTTGAGGCTGTTTCCCCAACGTGGCGATGTGGGCAGTGGCAACAGATGCACAACCCCAATCACCGGATGCTTTGTTTTGAAAATCTGCGTTAAGTCCACGCGGCTAGATAATTGACGAAGCCAGTTCTAAAACGTTCGCTATGGGTTGGCGATAGAAAAGTCGCTTAAATCCCTGACTAATCTACGAGTTGGCGAACCTGCTGAGCAACGAGCGAACTGCACACAGTCCACCCGCATACGTTCAACTTTACAGCAACAAGGGCACGATGACGGCAACCCCAAGGCCGCTGAGAATTGTCTACACTGGAAGCTGCTCGGTACGCGGTTGCAGATGACCATCCTCCGCCAAGTACGAGATCGAAGTCAGGTTTAGCAAGTCAGGTTCAGCAAGTCAGGTTCAGCATAGATTCAGCCCCAGAGTTCCGATAGCCTTCCGACAGAGACTCGTGGGTCTGGTTCAGTAGATCTGGCTAATGTGTCTGGCATTACCACAAGATGTCGTCTGACTCTATCTTTTGATAGGTATTTTGATGAAGCGTGCCTGAAATGTATAGTTATGTAATGTTTTAGGCTATAATAGGGATCAGTTCAGTTTAGATTAGTGCGATTGCGTTTAACGGTATTCCCCACACCTCAATTATGTTACGAGGCTGCGTAGCTTGAAAGGGCTGGGGATGAAGGCGGTGAGGATTTCACTGTAACGGGCGATCGCTGCATATTCGTTCTGTTTACCGCTTAACTTCCGTTCAACCCGCACATTACCCAAGTTTTGAATGAGCATTAAGCCAGTTATTGCAGTTTCTCACCTAGGCTGTGAGAAGAATCGAATCGACACGGAGCATATGCTGGGGCTGCTAGTGCAGTCTGGCTATCAGGTTGATTCCAACGAAGAGTTAGCCGATTACGTCATCGTCAACACCTGTAGCTTTATCCAGGCGGCTCGCGAAGAGTCGGTGCGAACTCTGGTCGAGCTAGCTGAGGCTAACAAGAAGATTGTAATTACAGGCTGCATGGCACAGCACTTCCAGAAAGAACTGCTGGACGAGATCCCCGAAGCGGTAGCAGTGGTGGGCACTGGGGACTACCACAAGATTGTGGAGGTGATTCAGCGAGCGGAGGCGGGTGAGCGGGTTCAGGAAGTGTCTGCGGAGCCAGTTTACATCGCAGATGAAACCACGCCCCGCTATCGCACAACCACTGAAGGCGTAGCCTATCTCCGCATCGCCGAGGGCTGCGACTATCGCTGTGCGTTTTGCATTATTCCTCACCTGCGCGGCAACCAGCGATCGCGCTCGATCGAGTCCATCGTCGCCGAAGCGAAACAGCTCGCGGCTGAGGGCGTTCAGGAAATTATCCTGATTTCCCAGATCACCACCAACTATGGCGTGGATCTGTACGGCGAACCCCGGCTGGCGGAACTGCTGCGGGCGCTGGGTGAGGTGGAAGTGCCCTGGATTCGGATGCACTACGCCTACCCGACAGGGCTGACCTCCAAGGTGATCGCGGCGATTCAGGAAACGCCCAACGTGCTGCCCTATCTGGATTTGCCGTTGCAGCATTCCCATCCGGAGGTGCTGCGGGCGATGAATCGTCCCTGGCAGGGTCAGGTCAACGACGGCATCATCGAGCGGATTAAAACCGCAATCCCCGATGCGGTGCTGCGAACCACGTTTATCGTCGGCTTCCCTGGCGAAACAGAGGAGCATTTTCAGCATCTGCTGGCGTTTGTGCAGCGGCACGAGTTTGACCATGTGGGGGTGTTTACCTTTTCTGCTGAAGAGGGAACCCCCGCCTTTAACCTGCCTAACCAACTGCCGCAAGCCGTGATGGATGACCGGCGCGATCGCCTCATGCAGGTGCAGCAGCCGATTTCCCTGCGGCGCAACCAGGCTCAGGTAGGGCGTGTGGTAGACGTTCTCATCGAACAGGAAAATCCCGAAACAAACGAATTGGTAGGGCGATCGGCCCGCTTCTCTCCCGAAGTGGACGGGCTGGTCTATGTCCAAGGCGATGCTCGGCTGGGATCAATGGCCACGGTAGAAATCACCGGAGCCGACGTGTATGACCTCTACGGGCAGATTGCCGATGCCCGCACCCAACTCAGAGGCGCGCTCAGCCGTGTCTCAGCAAACTGAACTCTTTAAGGAGAACTAATGACGCTTTCATTCACTAGTCTGGGTTTGTCTGAGGCGCGGGCGCGCCATCTAGAAAAAGCTGGATTTACCGCACCAACACCGATTCAGGCGCAGGCAATTCCCCATCTGCTGTCGGGGCGCGACGTGGTGGGTCTGGCCCAGACAGGAACGGGCAAAACGGCGGCCTTTTCGCTGCCCATTTTGGAACAAATTGATGTCAACAACAACGCGGTGCAGGCGCTCATCCTAACGCCGACCCGCGAGCTAGCGATCCAGGTCTATCAGTCGATTCGGACACTGACGGACGATCGCCGCCTGAAAATTTTGCCGACCTACGGCGGACAGTCCATCGATCTGCAAATCAACCGCCTCCAGCGGGGCGTGCAAATTATCGTGGGCACGCCCGGTCGCGTGCTGGACTTGCTGAAGCGAGGCGACCTGAAGTTGAACAAGCTGGGCTGGCTGGTGCTGGATGAAGCCGATGAGATGCTGAACATGGGCTTTATTCAAGACGTGGAAAAAATCCTGAGCCAGTCGCCTCCAGAGCGGCAGACCGCGTTTTTCTCTGCCACGATGGATCCGTCGATTCGCGAACTGGCGGCCAAGTTTTTGCGATCGCCCGTCACCGTCAGCATCGAGCAGCCCAAGGCCGCCCCGACGCGGATTAATCAGGTGGTGTACATGGTGCCGCGGGGTTGGACGAAAGCCCGCGCCCTCCAGCCCATTTTGGAACTGGAAGATCCCGAATCGGCACTGATCTTCGTCCGCACGCGCAAAGCCGCCGCAGACCTGACCCGCCAACTGCAAGCCGCCGGGCACAGCGTCGATGAGTATCATGGCGACCTCAGCCAGTCTCAGCGGGAACGGCTGCTACTGCGCTTCCGGCAGCGTCAGGTGCGCTGGGTAGTGGCGACAGACATTGCCGCTCGCGGTCTGCATGTGGACGATTTGAGCCATGTGATCAACTACGACCTGCCCGACAGCGTGGAAAGCTACGTCCACCGGATTGGTCGCACGGGTCGTGCGGGCAAAGAGGGCACGGCGATTACGCTGATTCAGCCGCTAGACAAGCGCAAGCTGCGGGACATTGAGCGGCACATCCGCCAGCAGTTGCAAGCGGGCACAATCCCGACCCGCGCCCAGATCGAAGCCCGCTATCTGGAGAAGCTCCAGGGGCAACTGCGGGAAGCGCTGGTGGGCGATCGCCTCGCCTCCTTCCTGCCGATTGTGACGCAATTGATTGAGGAGTACGACATGCGGGCGATCGCCGCTGCGGCCTTGCAGATGGCCTACGACCAGACGCGCCCCGCTTGGATGCGTGGCGACCATGCCTACTCCGACGACTTGCCCGTGGAAGAGAGTCGTCCTCGCAGCGACTATAGCAGCGGGCCCAAGCCGAAGCCCATCAAGCGCTCCAAAACGTCGGTCAATGAGTAGGCTGCCTGCGCTGACTGTCGCCTAGTCGCCTACTAGCGGTCGGTCAGCGCCAGATTCTTTGAGTGGCTCCAATAGCTCTACGGGCTTCTTCAAGCTTCTTCGAGAAGGCAGCCGGGGCAATCCAAGCCCGTCACCAAAAACTTTAGAGAACTTTTAGGGTGAGATGAGTAAATTTCGTCTTGCCCGGTTCTTCATATTTACGAAAACGGATAAAATCGCGCTTAGCGGCTTTTTTGGGTGTTTTGGTGTTTCTGTTGGCGTTTCGTCTGAACGTTCCATCTGAAAAAGATTCAAGGGCAAGGTGGCTCAGGTTCAAATTTCTCGACAGCAGCTTTTTGCAGAGGGGGTTCTCCACCAGTTTCTCAGCGTAGAATCTGACACGGCGATCGCCCAAGTCATCCGCACCATGAGCGAAACCCGCAGCAGCTTTGCGCTGGTGCTTCGGGCAGGGCAACTAGTAGGAATCTTTACCGAACGAGATGTGGTGCGGGCGATCGCCAGGGGTTCGCTCCAGCCCGCCGAGGCGATCGCCACTGTGATGGTGTCTCCCGTAATCACGCTGGCTGAAACAGACCTGGATGACTTGCTAGCAGTGCTGCAAATCTTTCGGCAACACCAAATTCGCCACTTGCCCATTCTTGGCAGCCAGGGCGAAGTGCTAGGAGTCATGACCCCGAATTCGATTCGCAATCTGCTCCAGCCCAGCGACCTGCTGAAATTTCGCCAGGTGTCGGATGTCATGGTTAGCCGCGTGGTCTCGGCTCTGCCCAGCACCTCCGTCACAGATCTGGCCCACCAAATGACGCAGCATCGGGTGAGTTGTGTGGTGATTGTGCCGACCTTGCCCCAATTGCCCGACGCACCCGAAAACCAGGCTGCCAAATCCGATCTGACCGACGGTTCCCAGGGCGATGTCGCTCCCCTGGGCATTGTGACAGAGCAAGACATTGTGCGATTCCAGGCAGACGGACTGAACCTTGCCCAGACCTACGCGGGGGAAGTGATGAGTACACCCCTGCTGCAAACCAGCCCGCAGCAATCCCTGTGGAGCGCCTATCAGCAAATGCAGGAGAACCGGATTCGGCGGCTGGTGGTGGTGGGTAGCCGGGGAGAACTGGTGGGGATTTTGACGCAAACCAGCGTTGTTCACATGCTCGATCCGCTGGAACTGTGCGAGGTGATTCGGGCGCTGCAATCGACCGTCACCCAAAAGAACGACGCATTGCACCAGGAAATTCGGCGGCGACAAGCGCTGACCGATGCCCTCGCCAGCAGCGAGGCCTTGCTCAGAGAAGCCCAGGCGCTCACGCACATGGGTAGCTGGGAACTAGATGTAGCGACTCAGACCGTCACTTGGTCTACCGAAGTGTTTCACGTTTTTGGGCTTGATCCCACGCAGCCCGCTCCGACCTTGGCAGAAAATGAGCAGCAATATCACCCAGAAGATCGGCCCCGGCTACGGCGGATTTTGTCAAAGGCGATCGCTACTGGGCAGCCCTTTCGGTTTCAGGCCCGCATTATCCGGCCCGACGGCTCAATTCGTCATATCGAAGCCCGCGGACGGGCCCGACAGTCCTCAGATGGCACCGTGACCAAGCTATTTGGCACGGCCCAAGACATTACCGAGCAAAAACAGCTTGAGCAATTGCTGCGATCGCAGGTGCAGCAGCAGCGACTCCTGGCCTCTATGACCCAGCGCATCCGCCAATCGCTGGATTTAGATGCGATTCTCAGCACAACGGTTCATGAAGTCCGGCAGTTCTTTCAAGTTGACCGGGTGCTAATTGGGCAGTTTGGTGAAGACTGGCGCTGCGGCATCGCGGTCGAGTCCGTTGAGCCAGGACGTTCCCCAATGCTAGGCGCTAACATCACTCCGGAGCCAGGGGAAGATTGGCTCAAGTTTTATGTTCGGGGTCATGCCAAAGCGATTGATTGTCTGGAGCGAGCAAACCTCTCTGCGGAGGCGATCGCCTACTGGCGGCAATTTCAGGTGCAGGCAGCGCTGACGGTGGGGCTATTGCAGGGCGATCGCCTCTGGGGGCTGCTTTCGGTGCAGCAGTGCCATCAGCCGCGCACCTGGGAACGTGCCGAAATCGACCTGATCCAGCAGCTTGCTTCCCAGGTGGGCATTGCGATCCAGCAGTCGGAGCTATATCGCCAGTTGCAGTATGCCAACCAGGAGCTAGCCTACTTGGCAACCCACGATCAGCTTACTCGCGTTGCCAATCGCCGCTATCTCGACGACTATCTCCAGCAGGAGTGGAACCGGGCCGCCCGTGAGGGCACGCCGCTGTCGCTGGTGCTGTGTGATGTGGATTATTTCAAGCAATACAACGACACCCACGGACATTTAGCAGGGGATGAGTGTCTGATGGAGATTGCCACTGCGATTGGGCGGGCCTTGCACCGTCCGGCAGATTTTGTGGCTCGCTATGGCGGCGAAGAATTTGCCATCGTGCTGCCCAACACAAACCGTTTGGGCGCGGTGCGCGTGGTGCAGCGGATTCAGAAGGAACTCCGAAACCTCACGAGCCTACCGCCCTCCCCCGTCACTCGCACCCCGTCCACCCTCAGCTTTGGCATCGTCAGCGTCATTCCGTCGTCCCTCAGTTCGCCGCTAAAGCTGCTCGACCAGTCCGACCGGGCGTTGTATCGGGCTAAAGCCCAGGGGCGCAATCGCTATTGTATGGACTAGGGGACTTGTATGGACTAAGAGATCTTGGGTTTTGGATTTTGCCCTAGCCTCTGGCCGCTTAGAGCTAATTTGTAAAGGAGCCTGAAAGCCTTGTTAATCAACTTTAGTTTGGACTAATGGTGAAGAGGAAGGCAGTCAATGAGAAGCACCGACTGCCGTAAGGTCAATGAAGTACAACCAACATTGACCCCATGATTTTCAACGAACTTCAGCAATTTCGCCAAACGTTGTATGCCAGCTTGGGAAACGCCAGAGATGCCCTGTTTGATCTGATGGATGCCGTGTTAGTGAGTGCGTGCATCGTGTCGTTTGTGAGGCTATCGCAGAGTCCTGTCTTTCGTCGCCAGTGGTCGAGCCCCTATGAAGCGTTGCGCGATAGCCGCCTACCCCGATCAAAGGTGCTGAAGCTGTTGGTGCAGCAGATACCGACTCAGCAGCAACCGTTGTTGGCAGGTGATGCGAGTCGGTGGAACCGTCCTGCTGCCAGGCGTTTGAAAGACCGCACCTTATCAGGCAGAACAGGACATGCCCCGATAGCCGGACAAAACTACAGTACCTTAGCCTGGATTGCTGAAGACAGGGGCAGTTGGGCATTACCATTGCGGCATGAGCGCATCACCAGCTTTGAAACACCCGCCAGTAAAGCGGCATTCCAACTCAAACAAGTGACTCGGCAGTTAGCGGTGCGTCCGTTGGCGATCTACGACCGAGGGTACGGCAATGCCAGTTTTGTCAACCAAACGGCAGGGATTGAGGCAGACTTGCTGCTGCGGGTTACATCCAATCGATGTGTCTATGGCGCGCCCCCAGCGTATCGAGGGCGAGGCGCACCTGCCAAGCATGGACATAAGATGAAACTCAATGACCCTGACACTTGGAGTGTCCCGGTCGAAACCGTTGAAGTCGATGATCCCAACTGGGGACGAGTGCGGGTCAGTCGTTGGAGTGCATACCATTTCCGCAAATACCCCAAACGGGCAATGGAAGTGTTGCGCGTGGAGGTGCTGGAGACACAGAGCAGCACGCGACGCTTGGCTCCTTTGTGGTTAGTTTGGCTGGGTGAGCAGATGCCTCCGTTAGAAACCCTGTGGTTGCACTACCTCCGTCGCTTTGCCATTGAACACTGGTATCGCTTTGCCAAGCAGAGGCTATATTGGACACATCCCCAGTTCAGTTCTGTATCGGCAACCGAACAGTGGAGCAGCCTGATGCCGTTGCTCAGTTGGCAGTTGTGGTTAGCGCGAAAGGACTGTACTGACCACCCCTTGCCCTGGCAGGCACCGCAAGAAACGTTGACTCCGGGTCGGGTCGCACAAGCGTTTGCAGGCATTTTGGCAGCGATTGGCACCCCTGCTCCTGCGCCTAAACCTCGTGGTAAATCGCCAGGACGAGGCAAGGGGCACAAGCCAACTCCTCGTCCCTGCTATCCGATGGTCAAAAAACGAGCCTCGAAACGCAAGACATCCGAACAATCCCTGAACAGTCCGGTTGCAACAGCAGCTTAACTGCGAGCAGGATTGTATCCAATTCCTTAAGTTCAACTGTTATGAACGGTTGAGCAGATTCTTTATGGCATCCTGTTGAGCATTATTGTGATGCCAGTTAGTCCAAACTAAAGTTCCTGACATACTGCTTGTTTTGTTTGCCTCTGTAGAGCTTGTCATCCAGCCTTGGAGGAAGCTGGTCGAATGCTACAGTGCTAACAAAAAGACCCGCCCTCTAGCAAGCGCAAAATCCCCACCTGTGGATAAGGTAGGGACGACTGAACCTCAGAAAACTGAATTCCAGGAAAATTACTAACTAAAAAATACCGCCATACGCTAGCAGTCAAAGTATTTTGTGACTGGCCGGCTTTTGAAAGCTACAGATGCTTTTCAAGCGTGCTGGCGAGGGTCGTCTTGGGAACCGCGCCGACCACCATGTCTACACGCTGACCGCCCTTGAAAATCATCAGCGTGGGGATGCTGCGGATGCCATACTGAGTGGCAACGCTGGGGTTCTCGTCGGTATTCACTTTTACGACCTTTACCTGTCCCGCGTATTGCTCGGCAATCTCATCGACTACAGGAGCAACCATCCGGCAGGGGCCACACCAAGGGGCCCAGAAATCTACCAGAACGGGGACATCGCTATCAAGAACTTCTTGCTTAAAAGTGGAATCTGTAACTTGTGCGGCTGCTGACATGCCTAATAAGTCCTTCGCCTTCAATGTCAATGGAAATCTTACCACAGCGAACTCGTCTGCTTCAGCAGCCAGAGTCTTAATAGTGAGTTACATTTGGGCACTCAGCGCGTTGTGGGGATCGCTTGAGTCGATTGGGTCGCCTATAGAATTCCGTGTAGGAATTTTTCTAGCCGCTCCATGCCGCGCTTGATGGTGTCTAGATCGGTGGCATAGGACAGCCGGATGCAGTCGTCTGCGCCAAAAGCCGCGCCTGGGACTGTGGCAACCTGATGCTGATCTAGCAGTTCGCTGCAAAAATCGAGGGAAGACCGTCCCGTTTTGGCAATGCTGGGGAACATATAGAATGCGCCATCGGGTTTGGGACACTCTAGCCCTGGCATGGCGTTTAGGGCATCCAGCATATAGCGGCGGCGCTCGGCAAAGGCGGCTAGCATTTCCTGCACGCAGTCTTGGGGACTTTCGTAGGCGGCGATCGCCCCATATTGGGCAAAGGTACAGACATTGGAGGTGCTGTGGCCCTGGATTTTGGTTGCCGCTTTTACCAGGGGCACTGGCCCTGCCAAGAAGCCAACGCGCCAGCCCGTCATGGCGTAGGTCTTGGCAAATCCGCTGCACACGACGGAGCGTTCGTAGGCTTCTGGGCTAGCTGCGCCAATGCTGAGATGCTGAGCGCCGTCGTAAAGAATTTTTTCGTAGATTTCGTCCGACAGTATCCAAAGGTCGGCCTCGACGGCCACTTGGGCGATCGCCCTCACTTCGTCTGGCGTGTAGACCATGCCCGTTGGGTTGGAAGGCGTGTTCAAAACCAGTAGCCTGGTCTTGGGCGTAATCGCCTGCCGGATCTGCTCTGGCGAGACTTTGAACTGGGTTTCGACCGTCGTGGGCAGGATGACGGGTGTGCCCTCGGCCAGCTTCACCATTTCGGGATAACTGACCCAAAAGGGCGCAGGGATAATCACCTCATCCCCCGGTTCAATCATCGCCAGCATCAGGTTAAAGATCGACTGCTTGCCGCCGTTGGTGACCAGAACGTTCTCTGCGCTATAGCACAGCCCGTTGTCGCGCTGGAGCTTTTGGGCGATCGCCTCTCGCAGTCGGGGTTCCCCCGCGGCCGGGCCATAGCGCGTCTTGCCCTCCTCTAGCGCGGCTTTAGCAGCTTCCACAATGTGCTTGGGCGTGTTGAAATCTGGCTCTCCAGCGCTAAAGCTGCATACGTCAATGCCGTCCGCCTTCATGGCTTTGGCCTTTGCGTCAATAATCAGCGTCATCGACGGTGATACGTTCTCTACCCGTGCTGCCAGTTTCATGCCTACCCCAAATGCTTGACCGTTCAGGACGTTTTAGCTGAATGTAGCTCACTTCAGCCTACTGTGAATGCTGGCGCGGGTTGGAAAATGTCAGGCGTTTTTTACAAAGTACGATTCTGCCAGAGGCAGCTTGGCCACAATGCTTTCGGGCAGGAAATTCACGCAGAACTCTTCAAGCCTCAAGTGAGACGCAGGAAACGCCTAGAGCGTATCTGGGTCGATGCCGTGCGATCGCAGCTTGTCTCGCAACTCTGCAAGCTGCTGCTCGGCCGCTTTCTGCTGAGCCTGTGCCTCTGCGGACTGGGTTTGCAAATCGGCAATCTTTTGTTCTGCGTTTAGTCGAGCCTGCTCCGCTTCCTCATAGGTCAGCAGTTGTGCGCCCGACTGGGGATCAAACAGGCGCAGTTCACGGGCAATAGGCAGCAGATGGGCAATCGCGAGTGGGGCCTGAGGGGGCAACAGGCGCAGGTCTAACCCCAGCTTCTGGCTATGCAGCGACAGGCTTCCATCTGCCAGGGTTTCAGGGGCGATCGGCTCATATTGCCCATTGACCAAGCGCTGTCCCTTTAGCTGCGAGGGCAGATAGTCGCCGGTGGGGTCATATTGAAAATATTCTGGAATTTCCAGGCTGGCGTAGAGTTTAGGCTTGATTTCCTCGTCTTGTTTCTGAGTGGAAAGGGAGGTGATCTCTAGCACAAAAGACGGCAGTTTGCCGCCTTCCTGCCAGGTTTTATAGCTGCGTCGTTCTCGCTTGTTTACGCCAAAAATGACGAACACATCCGGCGAGATACTCTTTTGTGGCTTTCCCTCTTCGTAGTAGATAAACAGATTTCCAGAAACGTATACCTGGGGGCGGCTCTGAAAAAACAGCCGCAACGCGCTGATGCAATAAATCAGGTAGGCACGAGTTGCATCACTCTCGGTCATAGGCTGGCCGTCGGTTTCGGGATATTTAATCAAACTGGGTCGTGGCGTTTCCAGCATGACATCGTGCAAGTGTATGGCAAGTTGCGATGAGTTGCGATGATCTTAACGTGGTTGCTCAAGTCCTTGGCGGATTGGGGGGAGATGAGGGTAAGGGCGATTGCCGCCAAACCGGTTTAGGAGTGATAAGGTGACGAAATACTAGCCGAAAGAGAGTGTCGCAGCATCCTCAGATTGCAGTAAGTTACACATCAGCTAGACCGCTCATTACGCTAATCCCTATTACGTCAGTCCCATTAAGCCAATCCCCATTCCGCCAAGACCCTAACCCCCTCTTCCCAAAAAAATATGCCCAACCACAGTCACAACGGTCTGTATATTGCGCTGATCAGTGTGCATGGCTTGATTCGGGGTCAGAATATGGAGCTAGGGCGCGATTCTGACACAGGCGGCCAGGTGAAGTACGTGGTGGAGTTGGCCCGCGCCCTGGCCCAGCAACCCGGCGTGGCAGCGGTCGATTTGTTTACCCGGCTGATTGCTTCGCCTGATGTGGATCAAGACTATGGCGAGGACATTGAGCCGCTGGGCGGCAAGGCCCGGATTGTGCGAATTGTGGCGGGCCCGCCAGAGGAATACATCCCCAAGGAGCAACTGTGGGATCACCTGGACAGCTTTGTGGACAATATGCTGGCGTTTTTTCGCACGAGCGATCGCGTGCCAGACCTGATCCATAGCCACTATGCCGATGCGGGCTATGTGGGCAGTCGCCTAGCAAACTTCCTAAATGTGCCGCTGGTGCATACTGGGCACTCGCTGGGGCGGGTCAAGCGGACGCGGCTCTTGGCCAACGGGCTGTCGTCGCAGGATATTGACCAGCGCTACAACATGCTGCGCCGGATCGAGGCAGAAGAGCTAACCCTGGCAAGCGCTGAGTTAATTATCACCAGCACGCGCCAGGAGGTGGAAGAACAGTACGAACTGTACGACTGCTACCAGCCGGAGCGGATGCGCGTGATTCCCCCTGGCACAGACCTGACACTGTTCTACCCGCCCCAGGGGGATGAGTGGGAAACGGCGATCGCCCAGGATATTTGCCGCTTTTTGCGCGAACCCCAAAAGCCGCTGATCCTGGCGCTGTCTCGTCCCGATGCCCGAAAAAACATTGGGGCACTAGTGGAGGCCTATGGCAATTCCCCCCGCCTCCAGGAATTGGCCAACCTGCTGATCGTGGCGGGCAGCCGGAACAATGTTAAAGATATGGACGCAGGCGCTCAGGAAGTGCTGACAGAGCTATTCCTGGCGTTTGATTATTATGACCTCTACGGTCGCGTTGCCTATCCCAAGCGCCACAAAGCCGACGAAGTGCCCTATATTTACCGACTGGCGGCCCTATCTGGCGGTGTGTTTGTCAATCCAGCCCTGACAGAACCCTTTGGGCTGACGCTCATCGAGGCAGCGGCCAGCGGTTTGCCGATTGTGGCAACGGAAGACGGCGGCCCGCGCGACATCATCGGCAACTGCAACAACGGCATCCTGATCGATCCGCTAGACAGTGATACAATCGTTGCCGCGTTGCTGACGCTGCTAGAACACCCAGAAAAACGGCAGCTTGCTGTTGAAAACGGGCTGCGGGGCGTGCGCGAACACTATTCCTGGGAAGCCCACGCATCCAGCTACCTGGAGGTGATTCGACCGCTGCTCGACAAGACCCAGGTAGTGGAGCGAGTGCCGCTGTCACGCCGTGCTATGGTCTACAACGATCGGGCGATCGTCACCAGCCTTGATCAAAACCTGCTGGGCAACCCGATTGATATTCCCTACTTTATCGAAGTGCTGCGCGAGAATCGCAAATCCACGGCGTTCGCTGTGGCCACCGGGCGGACACTAGAGTCTGCCCTGAAGGTGATGCGCCAGTATCACATTCCCGAACCCGATGTGCTAATCAGCAGCAGCGGCACGGTGATTCACTATCGTCCAGATTTTACAGAAGATACCTGGTGGAAGCGGCATATCGACCACCGCTGGACACCTGGGGAGGTGCGGCGTGTTTTAGCCGATCTGCCAGGTCTGGAGTTGCAGCCCAGCATCCATCAGAGCCAGTTTAAAATCAGCTACTTCTATGATGCGGAGGTCGCGCCCGCGATTCAAGAAATCAAGAGCCTGCTCTATCAAGAAGATTTGGCAGTGAATGTGATCTTCTCCTTTGGGCAGTATCTCGACATCTTGCCCATCCGCGCCTCCAAGGGGCAGGCGTTGCGCTACGTTGCCGATCGCTGGGGCATTCCGCTAGAGCATATCCTGGTGGCGGGCGGTTCTGGAGCCGATGAAGACATGATGCGTGGCAATCCGCTGGCAGTCGTGGTGGCTAATCGTCACCATGAGGAACTGTCGCACCTGATGGATGGGGAGCGCATTTACTACGCCAAGCAGGCCCACGCGCTGGGCATTGTGGAGGCGATCGCCCATTTCGACTTTTTCAACACCATGAAGGAAGTCTGAGCAACCCAAGCTCCTGCAATTTCTGGGTTCCTAACCCCTCACTGCGCCGGCCATCATGCGCTGCTTTAACCGCTGCGGATCGCCCGACTCCACAATCCGACCCGCCTCCATAAAAAAGGCTCCGTCGGCGTAGTTCAGTTCGTCTAGGCGATGCGTCACCCAGAGCGCCGTCATGCCGCGTGTTTTCACCAGTTGCCGGACTTGATCGACCAGATCAAGCTGGCTGTCGGGGTCGAGCAGGGCAGTGGGTTCGTCCAGCAGCAGCACCTCACAATGGCGGGCGATCGCCCCTGCAATGGCCACCCGCTGCTTTTGTCCGCCGCTCAGCGCGTAAATGGGCCGTCGCTGCAAATGCAGCAGGTTCACCGCCGCGAGCGCCTCTTGCACCCGCTGTCGAGTTTCAGCCGTAGACAAGTTTTCTGCCACCAGCCCAAAGGCCACATCTGCCCCCACGGTCGGCATCACGAGTTGATGATCGGGATTCTGAAATACAAACCCGACGGGCTGCACGAGGTTGACCTGCCCCGACTGGGGAGCCAGCAACCCTGTCATCAGCTTTAGCAGCGTAGACTTGCCGCTGCCGTTCGTCCCCAACAGCATCCAAAATTGCCCCTTGGGGACATGCAGCGAACAGTTCTGCAACACTGGCGATTGCGCCGACCAAGCAAAGCTCACAGACTCAATGGCGATCGCCCACTCACTCATCTAATCCACCTTCAATCACAGGAGCAGCCCCCGAGAGCATTCAGAAAATCCGCCTGCCTACTGTCAGGACGGCTCCGTCAGTGCAAAAAATCCCGGCGGACGAGCCGTGCCGCTGGCTCCAGCTTTCTCCGACACCTGCACCGCCGAAATCTCGCTCACCAGCACGCCCAACTTCTTGTCCGGCTGCTTCTCACAGGTCAGCTCCAGCGCCACTGGATTGCCCGACCGAACCGCGTTCAAAATCTCTTGATACACCGCCTCCGCATCTTCTGCGGTCTTCCGCTGAATCGACAGCATCGACGGCGTATTTTTCAGCACAATGTCAACAATAAACATCTAAATCCAGACCTTTACGCACAGAAACAAACGCTACCTCTTCAGTATCTCAGACAGACCTGATTTCAGGGGAAAGGACACAAAGCCGTCTCACGCCTAAATCCCCAAAATCCAAAATCCAACTCCTCCTCACCAATCCTTAAGCTAATCCGATCTCACCGATAGCTTTCCCAAAAACTATCTGTATAATGAGGGGGAAAGTAAAGAAACGTAAACTCTGCTCATACTCCGTTGTCGATTTGTGCAGCTTTGTTGCACGATCGCTCACAGGTATAGGCAGAGCCTTTCAGTACTCGTACTTAATTCATTGGAGATCCGCGCTATGACCATAGCAATGGGAAGAGCGCAAGCCCAGCGAGGATGGTTTGACGTTCTCGACGACTGGCTAAAGCGCGACCGATTTGTCTTCGTAGGATGGTCAGGCATTCTGCTATTCCCCTGCGCCTACCTGGCGCTGGGAGGCTGGCTGACCGGCACCACCTTCGTCACCTCCTGGTACACCCACGGCATCGCCAGTTCCTACCTAGAGGGCTGCAACTTTTTGACCGCCGCCGTATCCACCCCGCCCAACAGCCTGGGACACAGCCTGCTGTTTTTGTGGGGCCCCGAAGCCCAGTGGAACTTCACCCGCTGGTGTCAACTAGGCGGCTTGTGGACCTTTGTCGCTCTCCACGGCGCATTCGGACTGATCGGCTTCATGCTGCGACAGTTTGAGATTGCCCGTCTAGTGGGCATCCGTCCGTACAACGCCCTGGCATTCTCCGGTCCCATCGCCGTGTTTGTCAGCGTATTTCTGCTGTACCCGCTAGGACAATCGGGCTGGTTCTTTGCCCCCAGCTTTGGCGTTGCCGCCATCTTCCGATTCATCCTATTCGTGCAAGGCTTCCACAACTTCACCCTGAACCCGTTCCACATGATGGGCGTGGCCGGCATCCTGGGGGGTGCGCTGTTGTGCGCCATCCACGGAGCGACCGTGGAGAACACCCTGTACGAAGACGGCGACAAGGCGAACACCTTCCGCGCCTTCAACCCGACACAGGCAGAAGAGACCTACTCGATGGTGACCGCCAACCGCTTCTGGTCTCAGATTTTCGGGATTGCGTTTTCCAACAAGCGCTGGCTGCACTTCTTCATGCTGTTTGTGCCGGTCACGGGTCTGTGGATGGCGAGCATTGGGATTGCGGGCTTGGCGCTGAACCTGCGGGCGTATGACTTTGTGTCGCAGGAGATTCGCGCGGCGGAAGACCCGGAGTTTGAGACGTTCTACACCAAGAACATTCTGCTGAACGAGGGCATCCGCGCCTGGATGGCTCCGCAAGACCAGCCTCACGAAAACTTTGTGTTCCCTGAAGAGGTACTGCCTCGCGGTAATGCGCTGTAGGGGATTTCAGCGAAGATTTCAATCTTTAGCTGATTTTTTGACAATTCCATGACTATTCTTCACGCCTTCACAGTTTTGTGGGGGCGTTTTTTTGAACCTGATGCTCAACTACTTTAGGACTTACGCAGTTGGGCAATTTCTCGCGGGCTGCGCCCGCGAGAAATTGTCCAAAATCCAGGGAATTTATCGCAAATGCGTAAGTCCTGTACTTCTTTAGGAAAATCTTCTGAAGTCCCTGCTATCTCAGATGCTCAGCCGTTGGCTGTGCTATATTCTGAGGTAAGCCACAGGGAAAAGCCTGGCTTTTCAAATGCGGCGCTAATGCAGTCAATACTATTGAAAGAACAGGAGGTGTTGCCCATGCAGGACAGCAGTAAACGTATGGGTCGTCAGGTTGAGATGTACTGGCTGTGCGCCGGGGCTGTTCTCTTGTAGCTTGACCCAGCTTCAATCAGAATCAAGTTTTCTGGGAGAGTCTGAGTTTGTTCAGAGTTCCTCCCGGCAGTCTAGGTCGATTTGAAGACCCGCTAGACCGCCCTTGCTACTGGTGTTTTGGTTTCGACCGAAGGCACTGCCCAGCAGGGGCGGATAGTTTTTTAAGACACTTAGTTAAACATGTTGAGTCAACCCGACAAGCGCACCTCTGGAGGAAGTTCACCATGTCCCAAAAACTAACCGACGCTGAGATTCAGACGCAACTGGCGCAAGTGCCCGACTGGACATTGGAGGGCGATCGCCTCCAACGCACCTATCGGTTCAAAGATTTCGTAGAAGCGATCGCCTTCGTGAATAAATTGGTCGAACCCGCCGAAGCCGCTGGCCACCACCCTGACATTGCCATTTCCTATAACCGTGTCATCGTCACCCTCACCACCCACGACGCGGGCGGACTGACTCAAAAAGACTTTGACCTCGCCACACAAATCGCCAACCTCTAACTCCGAAATCCAAACCCCAACATCTTCCTCGCATAAGCCCTTCAGAACCACAGCCCTCGTTCTAGTCGTTCACCTTCATCGTTCCTTAACCCATCTACCCAAGCCAAACCGGAGATGACCTGCTACACTGAATGGTGTTTGAGTGAGTGCAATCTGTAAGGTTAGCAATTGTCGTTGTAAAAGATTTCTCACTGGCTACGCAGATTTCTCCGTGTTGTTCGGGTAGAAGTCTTGAGCAGTCGATGTTATAACGATTATTGATTGCGAGTTCTTTATTTTAGGTGTGAGGACACAAGCAATGCTGTCAAAGGTTCTTTGGAACTCTTTGCTGGTTACTCCAGCAGTTTTGGGAGCTGCACTGGTCTCTTCGATCGCCCCTGCCAGCGCTCAGGTTCAGTCTGAGCCTTCCGTGGCAACCCTCGATCAAGTGATGCAGTACAGCAACGAAGGTCGCAGCAGTGGCTCTCTGGCCCAGGTGACCTCGGTGACCGAGTTTTCTGATGTCAGCCCTGGAGATTGGGCCTATGAAGCGCTAGCCTACCTAGCCAACTCCGAAGCGCAAGGTGGTCTGGACTGCTTGGAAGGGTACCCCGATGGCACCTATCGCGGTGGTCGGGCAATGACCCGTTTTGAGTTCGCTGCGGGTCTGGCCTCCTGTTTGGATGCAGTGGTGGGTCGTCTGGAAAGCCTCGACCCGGAAGCGCTGGCCCGGATTGAAGCGCTTCAGCGTGAGTTTGCGGCTGAGCTAGCAGTGCTGCGCGGTCGCGTGGATGCCCTGGAAGCAGCGGTCGAAGAACTGCAAGCCAACCAGTTCTCCACCACCACCCGCTTGAACGGTCGAGCAGTTTTTGCCTTCTCGGACATCTTTGGCAGCAGCTCGATTGAAGACGCAAACAACACGGTATTCCAAAGCCGCGTTCGTTTGAACTTTGACACTAGCTTTACGGGCAGAGATCGTCTGAGAACTCGTCTTCAAGGTGGAAACTTTGTTGACTTTAACGCAGTTCCTTCTGCTCAGATTTCTCCGGTTAGCCAAGACTTTACCGAGCAGACTGACTTCTCTTTTGACAGTGGCGGTAACTTTGCTGTGTCCGTCAATCGCTTGGAGTACTACTTCCCACTTGGCCCTGCGACTGTCTATCTGGGTGCCCGTAACCAAGGCATTTCTGACATCGTGACCTCGGTCAGTTCTTTTGATGATGGTGAGCAGGGTTCGCTGTCCTACTTTGGCTACAACCCGATTTATGACCTGGGTGGTGCCGCTCAGAACATCGGTTTTGGCTTGACCTTTGACTTGAGCGATGCCTTCCAACTGGGTCTGGGGTACCTGACAGGCGAAGGAAACAACCCCTCGAATGGTGCTGGTTTATTCAATGGCGATTACACCGCTTTCGGTCAGTTGACCTTCTCGCCTGGCGACCTGACGGTGGCGCTGACCTACGTCAACAGCTACATCTCTGAGCCGAATAGCCTGGGTGATTTCTCGCCCTCTGTTTATAACGGCTATGGCATTAGCTTTGAGTTTGGTCTGTCGGATACCTTCACCATCGGCGGCTGGGGTATGTACGTCGATACTCGCACCTTTGCTGGCCCTCTAGCTTTCCGAGGGGATGGTGAAGCTTGGTCCTATGCTCTGACCTTGGGCGTTGGCGATTTGGGTGTAGAGGGTAGCTTGCTGGGTATCATTGCTGGCGTGCCTCCTTACCAGGGTTCTTTCGGCAATTCTACCTTGGGTAACTTCTCTCCCTTCAATACTGGCACCTCGTTCCATGCTGAGGTGTTCTATCGCTTCCCGGTATCTGACAACATCTCTCTGACTCCTGGTGTGATTTTTGTCAGCAACATCGCTGACACTGGTGATGATGCCGTCATTCCAGTGCTGCGGACTTCCTTCCGATTCTAGAGTCTGAGCTTCATCAGAGAGTAATCTCTGATACATCGCTTGTATAACTATCTGAAAGGTTCCACCTTAGTGGAGCCTTTTATTTTGCGTAATTGAATCTGGAAAAGCCAAAACCCCGGTGGAGAACCGGGGTATACTGAAGGGAATACTGATTCTTGATTAGCTCGTGGAACTTTCCTGTAAAACTGAGTATGCCCTGCTGGCACTGCTGGAATTGACGAATCACTACAGCAGTGGAGAGCCGCTGCAAATTCGCCAAATTGCCGCAGAGCAAAACATTCCAGACCGCTATCTAGAGCAACTGCTGGCCACGCTGAGGCGTGGGGGGCTGGTGCGGAGCCAGCGGGGAGCGAAGGGCGGTTATGTGCTAGCACGAGAACCCTGGAAGATTAGCTTACTGGAAGTGGTGAACTGCATTGAGGGACAGGACGCACAGACCACCGATGCAAGACGTGATACAAAAACCGTCGAGGGAATGGTGATTTGGGAGGTGTGGCAGGAGGCGGGGCAGGCTGCCGATGCAGTGTTGCAAAAACAGACCTTGCAGGATCTGGCTGACAAGCGCGAGGCTCGCCGCCGTTTAGACATTATGTACTACATCTAATCCATCTCATTTAATCCATCTAAAACTTGGACTGAATCTAACCATGCGAATTGCTCAGAACGTTACTCAGTTGATTGGTGGTACGCCGCTAGTGCGGTTGAACCGGATTCCTCAGGCAGAAGGGTGCGTCGCGCAGATTGTGGTGAAGCTGGAGGGCATGAATCCGTCTGCTTCAGTCAAAGACCGCATCGGCATCAGCATGATCGAGGCGGCGGAACAGGCAGGCAAGATTGAGCCGGGCAAGACCGTTTTGGTGGAGCCGACCTCCGGGAATACGGGGATTGCGCTGGCAATGGCGGCGGCGGCAAAGGGCTATCGGCTGATCCTGACGATGCCGGACACCATGAGTTCGGAGCGGCGGGCGATGCTGCGTGCGTTTGGGGCGGAACTGGAGCTGACGCCCGGAATCGAGGGTATGAGTGGCTGCATCCAGCGGGCGCAGCAGATCGTCGCCATGTTGCCGGATGCCTATATGCTGCAACAGTTTAGCAATCCGGCGAATCCCCAAATTCATCGAGACACGACGGCGCTAGAAATCTGGCAGGACACCGATGGTGCGGTGGATATTCTAGTCTCTGGTGTCGGGACGGGCGGTACGCTGACGGGTGTGGCCGAGGTGCTGAAAGAGAAGAAGCCAGGATTTCGGGCGATCGCCGTTGAACCCGCCAACAGTCCGGTGCTGTCGGGCGGTCGCCCCGGCCCCCACAAGATCCAGGGCATTGGCGCGGGCTTTGTGCCGCAGGTGTTGAATACAGGAATCATCGATGAAGTGGTGACCGTAACGGATGAAGAGGCGATCGCCTATGGTCGTCGGCTGGCCCGCGAGGAAGGATTGCTCTCTGGGATTTCCAGCGGCGCAGCGCTGGCGGCCGCAATCAAAGTGGGTCAGCGTCCCGAAAACGCCAACAAGCTCATTGTGGTGATTCAGCCCAGCTTTGGTGAGCGCTATCTCAGCACCCCCCTCTTCCAAGATCCAGAACTGGTTGCGTCTGGTTCACTGAGCGCCTGAGTCTCTACCTAAGTCGCTCAAGGACACGCCTTATACACGCCTTACAATAGGCGTATGCAGCAGCAAGACCACTATAAAACTCTGGACGTTCACCAGACGGCGACCCAGGCTGAGATCAAGCAGTCCTATCGCCGTCTGGTAAAACAGTTTCATCCGGATCACAATCCCGAACTAGACGGACACGATCAGATTGCAACCATCAATGCCGCCTACGAAGTGCTGGGTGATCCCCAGCGTCGCCGCACCTACGATCAGCAGTTGCACGATGCAGAACGGCTGAAAGCGGCGGGTTTTGACGTTTATGAAGAATCGACAAGCAGTCGCCAACAGCGCACCGCCGAGGCCCAGCGCCGCTATCAACAGCGCCAGACCGGGCAAGACGATGACGAGCAGATTAAGCAATGGCTCCACCGGGTTTATCAGCCCATCAATCGGCTATTATCTAAAATTTTGAATCCGCTTAAAGAGCAACTGGATGATCTTGCCTATGATCCGTTTGATGACGAATTGCTAGAGGCATTTCAGGCGTATCTGGACGAATCCCGCGACTTGCTACACAAGGCGCAGACTACGTTTAAGTCCATGTCGAATCCGCCCAGCACGGCAAAGGTCGCCGCTGATTTGTTCTATTGCCTGAGCCAGGTGGGCGACGGCATCGACGAGCTAGAGCGATTTGTCACTAGCTACAACGAGCAGTATTTGCACACGGGTAAGGAATTATTTCGGATTGCCAAAGGGCTGAAGCGGGACGCGCAGGCAGCAGCAAAGCGAATTGGGTAAAAGCAAAAATCAGGAACCCCCAGAGTTCCCCCTTGAGTCTGGTTTCGGGTCGATCGGTTTCAAGTCCGTAAGTCCTGACCCCTGATCCCCCGGTTGTGCGTCACAATAGAAAAGCTGTGTCAATTTGGGTTGCGGGATCAAGGCTGAACCAGTCCCTAACTGCCAACCCTGCTCCTTCCCATGTCACTCCCGATTGTCGCCATTATTGGCCGCCCAAATGTGGGCAAGTCTACCTTTGTCAACCGACTGGCGGAGGTGCGGGATGCGATTGTGCATGATGAGCCAGGAGTAACGCGCGATCGCACGTACAAGCCAGCCTTTTGGAATGACCGCGATTTTCTGGTGGTGGATACCGGCGGGCTGGTGTTTGATGATGATACAGAATTTTTGCCGCTGATTCGAGAGCAGGCCATGGCGGCGCTGGCCGAAGCGAGCGTGGCGGTGATGGTGGTAGACGGGCAGGCAGGCGTGACGGCGGCCGACGAAGCGATCGCCACCTGGCTACGGCAACAGTCCGTTCCTGTGCTGCTGGCGGTCAACAAATGCGAGTCGGTGGAGCAAGGGCTGATTCAGGCAGCGGAATTTTGGAGCCTGGGGCTGGGCGAGCCTCATCCTGTGTCGGCGATTCATGGCAGCGGCACGGGGGATCTGCTGGATAAACTCATTACTTTTTTGCCGCCGACGGAGCAGATTGAAGAAACCGATGAGATTCGGGTGGCGATTGTGGGGCGGCCAAATGTCGGCAAATCCAGTCTGCTGAATGCATTTGTGGGAGAAAAGCGGGCGATCGTCAGCCCCATTTCAGGCACCACTCGCGACGCGATCGACATGCAGGTCGAGCGCAACGGACAGCGCTATCGACTCATCGACACCGCAGGCATCCGCAAGAAAAAGCAGGTGGAATATGGCCCAGAATTCTTTGGGATCAACCGGGCCTTTAAGGCAATTCGGCGGGCAGATGTGGTGCTGCTGGTGATCGACGCAATCGACGGCGTGACCGAGCAGGATCAGAAACTGGCTGGACGCATTGCCGATGATGGGCGAGCCTGCGTTGTAGTGATCAACAAATGGGACGCGATCGAAAAAGATTCCCACACGATTTACGAATACCAGCGGCACCTGGAAGATCGGCTGCACTTTACCAACTGGGCAGAGACGATTTTTGTTAGCGCGATGACCGGGCAGCGGGTGGAGAAGATTTTGGAACTGGTGAACCGGGCTGCCGAGCAGCATCGCCGCCGCGTTTCGACCTCGGTGATTAACGAAGTGCTGGAGGAAGCGGGCAACTGGCACTCGCCGCCGACCACGCGCCAGGGTCGCCAGGGCAAGATTTACTACGGTACGCAGGTGAGTACGCAACCTCCGGCGATCGCCCTGTTTGTCAACGATCCCAACCTGTTTAACGACAACTATCGCCGCTATATCGAGCGCCAGTTTCGCCAGTCGCTCGGCTTTGTGGGTACGCCAGTTCGCTTCTTTTGGCGAGGCAAAAAGCTGCGAGAAGTGGAGCGCGGCTCTGCAAACAGAGCGACGAAGGTGTAAGCGGAACGGCTATGGATCTGCTGCGATCGCTCCCCATCGGGCTATATCTGGAGCAACCCGTCACCTGGCTGCATCGGCTTGATCCCCGTGTCAAGGCGGCCTGGCTGATGGCGTTTGTGCTAACCCCGATCGCCGCAACCCCCTACTGGCGGCTGTCGCTGGTGGGCTGGCTGCTGGCGCTGATGGTGAGTACGCTGCTGCCGCTGCGCGTCTGGAAGCGACAGGTCGGGCTGGCGGCGGGATTTAGCCTGCTGCTGTTTTTGGTGACGCTGGTCGTGCCTGACGGGTTGACGGTTACTCATCAGCCGCGCACCCCTGCGGACGAGCTAAGCATCACGGTGCCTCCGTCGCCCTCATCTGCAACTCCGTCCGTCGGGGAGGATGCCCCTATAACGCTGAACCTGGGCAATGGCTATCAGTATGTGCTGCTTCAGGCAGGGCCGCTGCGCGTCACGCGGCGATCGCTCAATTTGGGCATCCGAGTCGGCACGCTGGTCTTCACGCTGCTGGTCAGTACGAATCTATTTTTGCTGACCACCGCGCCAGAAGAAATTACCGCTGGGCTGGAGAGTTTGCTAAGACCGCTAGGGCGGTTTGGCATTCCCGTCACCGAAATCGTGCTGACGCTGACGCTCTCGCTGCGCTTTATTCCGCTGGTGCTAGAGGAAATTCAAAACCTAATCCGCTCCGTGCGAACCCGCGCCATCAACTGGCGAAAGCTGGGGTTTCGGGGCAGTTCCCAAGTCGCCCTCACCGTCGCAGAACGCCTAGTGGACAACCTGCTGGTTCGCGCTACGCAGATTGCCAGCGCCATGCAGGTGCGAGGCTTTACCAGTCCCAACCGCCATCAGGTGAAGTGGCATCAGTTTCGCGTGTTTTGGCTCGACTGGCTGGCGATCGCTGCGTTGGTGCTATTTATCTTTGCCCGCATCCGCGGGGGCAGCTAACAGGGGCAGAGCGCCGAAACGTTAAGACAGGTCGCCAAGCTCTTGCGATCCCGTTTGCTAACCCCGTGAGAAATGTCTTAACCTGCCGATAAAAACTTAAAGAAAACTTGTTTTTGTAGCAGTACTATACAAACTAGCATACAGTATTACTGTGAATGCATTTTGAGGCACGATTGAACATCTCTCCAAACATCTCTCTAGGGACGGACATTGTCCATATTCCTCGAATCAGGGCGTTAATTGACCGTTTTGGCGATCGCTTTTTGAAGAAGGTCTACACTGCTATCGAGCAGCAAGACTATTGGCAAGCCTGCGCCCAAGCCATCGAAAATCAGGTTGGCATTGCCAGACTGGCGGGACGATGGGCAGCAAAAGAGGCAGTCGTCAAAGCAATGGGCACGGGCTGGCGAGGAATTCGCTATACCGATGTCGAAATTCAGCGGCAAGGAAACGGTGCGCCAACGGTTTGTCTACACGGCACGGCAGCCCAATGGGCGGCTTGTGTGGGTGGCGGCAACTGGCAACTCAGCCTGAGCCATGATGGAGAGTATGCGATCGCCACGGCAATGTTTCTGGGCCATAGGGCGAAATAAGGGGCATCGGGTCAACGCTACCTGGTTAACATTACCTGGGCGGGTTTACTGAGCCAAAAGTCTTCACTTGGGTCTTGTCGTCAGCAGCGAAACCGTGCAGTTGGGCTGTCTGCATCACCTGCTGTCTGCATCACCTGTAAGACAAGACTGTTGATGAGGCTTTTCGGTTGAGCGTTTGAGGCAGGATTTTTACCGAATCCCTTAAGCTAAAAGTCTTAGCCAAGACTCTCAGCCAAGGCTCTTAGCAGCCATCCAAAACCTCCTGAAAGTTGCGCTTCTCTGTCGTTCCGCACTCTGCTACTCTGCTGTCATCATTTAACAATTTATGAAATTCGCTCAATCGCTATCCGCCCCGCCATCAGGAGCCAATGCAACTCGAATGAGTCGCGAATCCTACCTGAATCACCCAACCTTTGGGCTGCTCTATCAAGTTTGCGAAGTTACCGCAAACCAAGATCTGTTCGCGACGCTCTACGCGCAGCGGCTGTTCTTTTTGGTGACAGCCTCGTCAGAGGGCTTACAGTTTGAGCCGATAGGTCGCTCAGATGCCCGCATTTTGCTGGAGAATCGTCTGCGGGGGCTGCGACGCAGCGGCAGTGAAGCGGAGTATGCGGCATTGCAACTGGTTTATAAACAGACCTTTCAGTAATTCGCTCCGTTAACCCTGTGCGGAACCCCTGCAAATTTGCAGATTTGATGATTCCTTGAGTCCACGTTAGAAGAGATGGGCATGAGTGCTGCTGCGCCTGAGGCGATCGCCCAAACGATTCATCAAATTCGTCAAACGCTGCCCGATCGGGTGCGGCTGATGGCAGTTACCAAGCAAGTGTCTCCCGATGCAATGCGGGCGGCCTATGCCGCAGGCATCCGCGACTTTGGCGAAAGTCGGCTGCAAGAGGCGATCGCCAAACAAGCCGAACTGCAAGACCTGAGCGATGTAACCTGGCACCTCATCGGGCATTTGCAAAGCAACAAAGCCGCCAAAGTCCTCGACCATTTTCACTGGATTCACTCCGTAGACAGCCTCAAGCTGGCCCAGCGCCTCAATCAGCTAGCGGGCGATCGCCCCACCCGCCCGCGTATCTGCCTCCAGGTTAAAATTCTCCCTGACCCTAATAAATTTGGCTGGGCAGTTCCAGAACTGCTAGCTGACTTGCCCCTGCTCGACGACTGTCAGCATTTGGACATCGTGGGGCTGATGACAATTCCGCCCTACGGACTCAATCCAGACGTGACAAAATCGGTGTTTTTGCAAACTCGCGAACTGGCCGAAAAAATTCGCCATCAAACCCTCAAAACGATCCGAATGGAAGAACTGTCGATGGGAATGTCAGAAGACTATCCCCTAGCGGTCGAAGCCGGAGCTACCATCATCCGGCTGGGTCGGGTCTTGTTTGGCGAACGAACCGCAATTTGAGCATTGTGCTGCATCAATCCTCGCAATGAAACTGGGTCGGTGTCTCAATACATAGGAAGATTAGCTGAGCGTGAGCGCTAGGAGGGCGGCTGATACGATCAGCCACAGAGCGATCGCCCGCTTTAGCAAAAACTGGGGCATAGGGCATAGCTCCTTGTGTGAGAAACCGTCTGCAAGCCGTAGACAAACGCCGTAGACAAAACAGTCCGTCTCAATCGATGCCCCCAGAGCAGTTTCTTACCCAGCGAGCGATCATATTTCGTTTTTCATGAAGATGCCAGTGGAAGGGCGATCGCATGGCACACTAGCTAATGCAAAAGCCGCATTCCATTCAGCATGACGCGACCGATTGATTCCCTTTCTCCTGCCCCTGCCCAAGCCCTCAGTGCCCTTTCCGAGCAGGCGATCGCCACTCAAGCCCGCAAAGCCGAACACATCCGCGTCTGCCTGGAAGAAAACGTGCAGTCGCACGTCACCACTGGGCTAGAGCGCTATCGGTTTACCCACTGCTGTTTGCCGGAACTGGCTCCGGCTGATTTGAACTTGCATACAACCTTTTTGGGCAAAGCGCTGGCGGCTCCGCTGCTGATTTCCTCCATGACGGGCGGCACGGATCTGGCGCGAGTGATCAACCTGCGGCTGGCGGCGGCGGCACAGCGGCACGGGCTGGCGATGGGCGTGGGGTCGCAGCGCGTGGCCATCGAAAATCCAGAGGTGGTGTCTACCTTTGCCGTGCGCTCCGTCGCGCCGGATATTCTGCTATTTGCCAACTTGGGCGCGGTGCAGTTGAACTATACCTATGGTGTGGAGGAGTGTCTGCGCGTGGTGGACTGGCTCCGGGCAGACGCGCTGGTGCTACACCTGAACCCGCTGCAAGAGTGTGTGCAAACGCGGGGCGATCGCAACTTTCGGGGCCTGTTCGACAAAATCGCGGCGCTGTGCAACGCCCTGCCCGTGCCCGTGATTGCCAAAGAAGTGGGCAACGGCATCTCTGCGCGAATGGCGCAACGGCTTGTGGACTGTGGCGTTGGGGCAATCGACGTGGCGGGGGCAGGAGGAACCTCTTGGGCCCGGGTGGAGAGCGAACGCGCCCAAGACCCGCTCCAGCGGCGGCTGGGCAATACCTTTGCAAACTGGGGCATCCCCACCGCCGACTGCATTACCTCAATCCGGGCGATCGCCCCCCAGGTTCCCCTGATCGCCTCTGGCGGCCTGCGAAACGGGCTGGACGTAGCCAAAGCGATCGCTCTGGGGGCAGACCTGGGCGGACTTGCCCTCCCCTTCCTGCAAGCCGCCGCCGACTCCGACGCAGCCTTAGATGAACTGATCAAAGCCCTGATTGCAGAACTCAACACCGTCCTACTTTGCACGGGCAGCGCTGCATTGCGGGATTTGCGGGAGCCGGGGATCTTGGTCAAAGCGGGGGCGGGCATGGAGTGATGCAATCCCCCTCAATTCCGCGGTTCCCCATTCCCACGCCGCGAACCTACTCCGGCTTTTCTTCAAAGGTCAGCGAAGCGGAGTTGATGCAATAGCGCATTCCCGTGGGCGCGGGGCCGTCGTTGAAGACATGGCCGAGATGTGCGCCACAGGTTTCGCAGTGGACCTCGACCCGGCGCATAAAGAAGCTGTTGTCTTCTTCGTAGCCTACGTTTTCGGCCGCCAGTGGGGCCCAATAGCTCGGCCAGCCCGTGCCAGAGTCAAACTTGGTTTCGGAGCTAAACAGCGGCGTGCCACAGCAGACGCACTTGTAAATGCCGGGAGCCTTGTTGTTGTGATAGGCCCCGGTAAAGGCGCGTTCGGTGCCCTTTTTGCGAGTGACGTGATACTGCTCCGGCGTAAGCTGCGCTTTCCACTCAGCGTCAGACTTGACGATTTTTTCTGCCATAGCGATTCCCTCAATCCTGCTTCTATTGTAAAGCTGTGTAAAGCTTTCGGAGCAGGACTGGCTGCATCGAACCAGGGCAAACCGAATGTGACGGGAAACCCTAGGCCGTGGCTACTGGCTCCAGACCGAGCGATCGCATCAGCCGCTCCAGATCAAAGTGGCTCTGCATCAACTGGCGAATATGCTGCACCTTGATGGATTCGTGCAGGCGCACCTGGCCAAAGGTGCGATCGATAATTTCCACCGTGGTCAGCGTGTCCAGATCCACCGAGAGAATGGGCACCTCTAGGTCTTCGGCACGGCTGAGGACGGCAGGCGTGGGCGGAATTTGCCCCGTCAGGATCAGGCAGTGGGTCGAGGTTTCTAGCGCTGCAAGCTGAATATCCGGGCGATCGCCCCCAGTGACCACCGCCATATTGCGCGACTTGCGGAAATATTTCAGCGCAGCGTTGACGTTCATCGCGCCGATCTTCAAGCTTTCCACCATTAGATCCAGCCGATCCGGGCGACATAGCACTTCCGCATTCAGCTGATGCACCAGTTCCGCCACGCTGACGCTCCGCAGCAAGTCGCTCCGGGGCAACACCGCCAGCACTGGAATTCCCTTGCTTTCCAGAAATGAGCGGACGTTGGCATCTACTGCGTCTACCTGATCCAGCGGCACGTCGTTTAGCAGCACCCCCTGGAGGCGATCGCCCAGCACCCGCTTCGAGGCCAGCAGCGAATCCACCACCAGGTCAGAGTGATAGCGAGACACCAGCAGCACAGGCGCACCCAGCACCTCCGCCATCTGCGGCAGCGTCAGGTCAAACAAAGAGCCTTCGTCCAGCGTTCCTGGCCCCTCCAGCAGCGCCAAACTGCCACCCTGCATTCGTCCGTAGGCGGCCAGCGCCTGCTGATAGTGGGTAGAGTCTTCACCCTTAATGCGGCGGGCGATGGTATTGGGATCGAGCGAGAGCAGCGTGGGGCGCAATCGGCTTTCTGGCAGGTTCAGCGTCGCGGCAATAAACCGCACGTCTTCATCTAACGTGTCTGCCTCAGACTCGCTCAGGCAAGTCCCCATTGGCTTGCCGTAGGCAATATCTACCCCTTTCTCTTGAAACAGGTGCGCCAGCCCCAGAATAATCGCAGATTTGCCACTATACGCTTCGGGAGACCCAACGAGTAAATACTGCACAGACTCACCCACCCACCTTATTTTGAAAGACACAGGTATTCTGCAAGACCCATCCGCCGCTGCGGACTTCTCCTCATTGTAGAGGAGGTCTCTGCTTTCACAAGGGGGGGAGGCGAGTTCAGAAACCCTGCTTATTCATCCAAACGCAGCAGCTTGCGGTAGAAACCCTGCGAAAAGTCTGCTATCCGGTTGGATTTGAAGTAAAAAATGACATCGATTAAAAAATCGACAAACTCAAAGTTTGCCAGCGTGACTTCATAGCTTAGCTCGGCGTTGCCATCGAACTGCATCCGGCAGCGCGTTAGGTCAGCAGGCAGCGACGACACGCTCCAGCTGGCCACAAACGGAATGCTCTCTCCTCCCTCGATCTTGCGAGACCCTTCGAGGCTGCCCTTTTGATAAAGGCTGATGGCGAGGGGCAGGGCGTTGCGCTTGCGGCCCTGATAGTAGGGTGCGTACACGTTCACGTCGCGAGGATTTGCAGGTTGAAGGGTCTCGATGGACATGCTCAAATCGTCCTTGGAGTCTCAATAGTTAGCAGGTGAAGCGTTGCAAACCAGCAGCGTGGGGATAGCAGGCTGGGCGATCGCTAGGATCTAGCCAAGATTTGCACCTTCCCCAGCGGCTATAGATGGATAACGAGTAATGGATCACGACTAATGATTCACTACTGATTCAGTATGCCCTGTTCCCCCGGTTTGCTAGCACCGCCTGCGAGAAAAATCGCAGAGAAACCACACCGCGCCCTCAATCAGCGACTCTCCAGCTACGCCCTTTTCAGCAGCTCAAGTCAAGATGGGATCGCTCAAGGGACAGGAATCGATAAAGCGCAATAATCCCAAGGCAAACCAAAACTCTTGGCAGACTAAAAAAAAGTAAAAATGTATTATAAATCACAATGAACCCTGGGCGACAACTTTAGCATGAGGGCTTCATGACCCGGATTAGCGCAAGGCTTTTTGCCAGCATTCGTGATTTTGAAGCAGCCCTATTTGTAGCATAGGGCACGTTTTGTCTGAGCTTGGTTCTGGGCTGAACGCAATGAGCTGAAGTGAAGGGGCTGAGGCACGTGCGCTTTCTCTCGATTCCTTCACTTTCTAGGAGGCTCTTCTGTGAGGTTCTATGGGGCGATCGCCTCTCCGTTTCTCCTTCACCCTTGCGCTATCCAACCAATTTCTCAACCGGCGAAATTGCAACCAATTAGCACATCGTTAACGATAGGGAGTATCAACTATGGAGCCTGAGGTTCTCCAGTCGGAACCCAGACTGCCCACACCGCAATACAGCGGCATATGGGCAAAACTGGCAAACTTTTTTCGGTTCGACCAATACGGCACGAATTTTCGGACTGAGACGCTGGCGGGGTTCACCATTTTTATGACCATGGCCTACATCCTGGTCGTCAACCCGCTGATCCTGTCGGACGCGATTTTCCTGCAAGAACCGCGAGATCTGTTTGGCGAACAGGTGTTTGCAACGGCAATCTCAGCGGCGATCGCCACGCTAGTCATGGCGCTGGTGGCCAACTATCCCTTTGCCCTGGCTCCTGGCATGGGTCTGAACGCCTTCTTTGCCTACTCCGTCGTGCTGACGCTGGGTTTTGACTGGCGGCTGGCCCTGGCGGCAGTGCTAGTGGAAGGCATCATCTTTATCATTCTGACCTTTACCAACATCCGCAAGCAGATTGTCGATGCTATCCCGATGACGCTGAAAACAGCGACCTCTGTGGGCATCGGCTTTTTTATCGCCTACATTGGGCTAGCCGGCGACCCGGCCACGGGCGGCGCAGGGCTGATCGCTGCCAGTCCCGTCACCAAAACCACGCTGGGTACCCTGGGCAATCCCAATGCACTGCTGGCTCTGTTTGGCATTGCCCTGACGACGGCCTTCCTGGTGCGGCGGGTACGCGGGGCACTGCTCTGGGGCATTTTGGCAACGGCGGTGCTGGGCTGGATTTTGGGCGTGTCTCCCTGGCCCAAGGGCATCGTTGGCGCACCCCAGTTTCCCGTCGATCTGTTCGGTAAGGCATTTAGCGGGCTGGGCATGGTCACGGGCAACAACTGGATTGATTTCCTGGCGGTGCTGCTGGTGTTTCTATTTGTGGATATGTTTGACACCGTAGGCACGCTGTCGGGCGTGGGCAAGCGGGCTGGCTTCTTGACAGAGACTGGCGAACTGCCCCGCACAAATCAGGCGCTATTGGCGGATGCCGTGGGCACAACGGCCGGGGCGATCGTCGGCACTTCGACCGTCACCAGCTACGTGGAATCGGCGGCAGGTGTGGCCGAAGGTGGCCGTACGGGCTTTACGGCCCTGGTGACGGGTCTTCTGTTTGCCCTGGCGATTTTCCTGGTGCCGCTGTTTGAGGCGATTCCTGCCTACGCCACGACTCCGGCCCTGGTGATTACGGGTGTGCTGATGATGGCAGGCGCGGCAGACATTCGCTGGGCCGACCCTGCCGAAGCCGTTCCCGCCTTCCTCACGATCTTCTTCATCCCGCTGTCCTTCTCCATTGCCACGGGCCTTTCCCTGGGCTTCATTGCCTATCCCCTGGCCAAGACCTTCCAGGGCAAAGCCCATGAAGTGAGCCTGGCCACCTGGATTTTGGCGGCGGTTTTCGTAGCACGGTTTATCTTCATGACGCTGCGCTTTGGCTCAGCGGAGTAATCGGGTGATGGAGGAATGGGCGAAGGGGGAGTGGGACGATGGCTTTCTAGCACTCCCTAGCCCCCGGTGACTCCATGACTCCATGACTCCACCCCTTCCAGCACTGCTCCGATGTCTATCCAATGCTTTTCTCAACTCGCGATCCTTTTACAGCATCATCCGGTTGTCCTGGCAACGGTCATCCAGGTGCGGGGATCGGTGCCACGGGAGGTGGGGGCGCGGATGCTGGTTTGGGGAGATGGACAACTCTGGGGCACGATTGGCGGCGGGGCGGGTGAGGCAAAGGTGATTCGCGCCGCGCAAGCCGTCCTGAAATCGGGCGAAAAGCAGCGGGTGCAGATTGACCTGTCGGGTGCGCCAAACCGCGAAATTCAGGGCGTGTGCGGCGGCTGGATGCAGGTTTGGGTGGAGCGCTGGCAGGGGGAGGGAGCGATCGCCCTGGCCCAGTCCATCTGCGATCGCCTCCAGTCGGGACAGCCCGCCACCCTGGTCACGCCCTTTGCGATTGACCCTGCTACTGACCTTGCTCCTGATCAGTCGCCCTACCTGGCCGATGAGTTGGGGAATAGACAGGCGATCGCCCTCAGCGAATCTGCCTTTGTCGAAACGCTACAGCCGCCACCTGCTCTGCTCATCGTCGGTGCAGGTCACGTTGGCGAACAGTTGGCCAAAGTCGCTGCTCTCATTGGCTTTCAGGTCATGGTGCAGGACGATCGCCCGGAGTGGGCCAACGCCGACCGCTACCCCCAGGCGACGCGCATCTTTGCCGAGCCGATTGCCAGCGCTCTGCGCCAGCTAGAGCCTTATCCCCAGCTTTATGCCGCCCTGTTGACTCGCGGCTACCAATATGACCTAGAGGCGCTGGACTGTTTGCTAAGCCGCAATTTGCCCTGTTTCTACCTGGGTATGATTGGCAGCGAAAAGCGTGTGCGCCAGGTCTATCAGGCGATCGCCCAGCGCGGCATTGATCCTGGCAAATTGCAAACCATCTACGCCCCCATTGGGCTAGACATCGGTGCCCTCACTCCAGAAGAGATTGCCGTCAGCATCGCCGCTGAGCTAATCCTGGTGCGGCGCGGCGGCACAGGGCGATCGCTCTCCGCATCCCTCCGCCAGTCCGCCAACCCTCTTTAGCGTTCGCGTTTACGATTCCGTCCCTCTGCCACCCTGTCACCCCCTCGTGTCCTAATGTCTTTCAACCCATCTACGCCCGCCCTCGCCAAATCGCCCATTGTCCTGGTTGCACCCTTCTTCTTTTTGGGGACGGCGATGGTGGTGATGAAATTTGTTCTGCCCCACACCACGCCGCTGTTTCTAGCAGGATTTCGGCTCCTGCCTGCGGGGCTGCTGGTGCTGCTGGTGGGGGCGATCGCCAAACTGCCGCAGCCTCAGGGCTGGAAAGCGTGGAGTTGGATTGCGCTGTTCGGTCTAGTGGATGGCGCACTGTTTCAGGGCTTCCTGAGCGAAGGGCTGGTGCATACGGGCGCAGGCCTGGGAGCCGTGCTAATCGACGCGCAGCCGATGATTGTGGCAGTGCTGTCGCGGTTCCTTCTGAACGACGTGATTGGGCTTTGGGGCTGGATTGGGCTGGCGATCGGGGTGCTGGGCGTAGCGCTGTGCGGTCTACCAGAGGCGGCGATCCAGTCCACCCTCCAGGGCAACCTCAGCCTGCCAAGCGGAGCCTTTAGCTGGGCGACGCTGATGCAAAGTGGCGAACTGCTGATGATCCTAGCGGCGCTGGCCATGTCCTTTGGCACAATCATCGTCACCTACGTCCGCAAACACGCCGATCCCATTGTGGGCACAGGCTGGCACATGATTATCGGCGCGGTTCCCCTGCTGCTCTTGTCAGCGCTGACTGAGGCAGGTCAGGTGTCGGGGCTGAATCTGGGCGACTGGGCCGGACTGGGCTACACGACGATTTTCGGCACGGCGATTACTTACGGCATGTTTTTCTACCTGGCGGCGACGGGCAATGTCACCAGCGTCAGCGCGTTGATTTTCCTGACCCCTGTTTTTGCTCTTCTCTTTAGCAATCTGACGCTAGGGGAACAGTTGACCCGACAAGAATGGATTGGTGTAGTGCTGACGCTGGTAAGCGTGTATCTGGTGAATCAGCGCCATGAGCTGGCAGCAAAATTTGCAGGGTCTAGCCCAGTCGTTGTCGCCCTCCGAGAGGGAGCAGTAGAAGCTGCCACGGTCAACTCCTCGGTTCATCCCTCAGTCAATCCGTCGGTTAATCCTCCGCCCCACTCCGATTCGTAATAGGACTTACGCACTTGCAATTAAACTTTTTGGGTTTTGGACGATTTCTCGCGGGCTGCACCCGCGAGAAATCGTCCAACTGCGTAAGTCTTATCGTAATTTTGCTTCGTAATCCTGACGAATAAATCGGTGGTGATCCCCAAAGAGGGATCGTTTTGTGTCGCTTTACCCTGTCTTAACTTTTTGCAGGCTTAAATAGGGGAGGCGCTGGTGGCTATCGCTTCCTGAACGCAACTTCCTAAAAACGTCTCCATTTTGTCTCCCTTTTTGATCGTTCTGTTTTGATAGTTCTGAGTCGGTCAATGCTCATTTCACTGTCTGATTTCATCTCTCGAACGACCCCTACGGGCGCGGCACTGTTTCTGCGGTGGGAAGGGTATCACGTCTTTTCGATTCCCCGGAGAGAACTGACTCACGGCGGCGATCGCCTGCGGTTTTTTGGGGTAGGCGGCAAGCGGCGATCGCCCGACGAGTCTTGGACAGACTGCGCCCTGCGAGAAAGCGCTGAAGAAATCGGCGCGGTGGTTTCTGCGATTCACAGCGCCGAGCAGACCTATTTTCTGAGTGCTGAAGGGGACGTGATCACGGTGCGCCTGCTGGAATCGGGCCTGCGCCCCCGGCTGATTTTAGAAAAGCGGGCCCACTCCAGCTACGGCAGCCTGGCCAGCAGTCCGCAGACCTACTATTTGCTTGCCTTTGACGCATCTCTGCGGGCAAAGCCCCAGCCCAGCAGCGAAATCGCAGCACTTCTATACCTCAGTGACGAGCATTTGCTGCAAATGCAGACGGGCGATCGCCCCACCCTCGGACACCTGCTCAGCACGGGTGCAAAAATCGACCTGCAACCGGGCATCCGGCTCAGCCCAGACGTGGTGTGTGTTCCCCACGGCACGGCGGCTTTTTTGACGCATCAGGGCGCGAGGGGTTGGGGCTTGGCAGTTGAGGGTTAAGGGGGTGTTGCGCTACAGCGCCCACAGCAGCACCGGGTGACCGCTCAGGGCTGGCTTGCAACTTTCACAGGAAGCCCTGAGTTCACTGCATAGGCCAACCCAAAGCGCAGACCCAAATCACAAAGCCAAATCACAAAGCCAAAATCGAGAATTGAGAGCAAGCCGATTCCCCGATCGCCAATTTTCACCCTTTTCTAGGCGTGTGTCTCTAGGCGTGTGCTTCAAACTTGTGGGCGTAGGCTTTGAGCAGCGTACTGACCTGACCCAACACCTCGTCGCTGGCGCTCTTGCCCAAGGCCTGGCGTTCGGGATAGAAGTCGGGGCGGTTGACGCTGCGGGCGATCGCCTCTGCAACCTGTTCTGCAATCAGCGGTTGCAGGTCTTCGCGGGCACGGCTGCGCTGATAGTCTGCGCCTTCCTCAGTCGTGGCATACATGGGCGGCAGTCGGTTCAGCGCATAGGCAGCAATGTCGCCCAAATCTAGCGTGCAATCGCTGGTGGCTTCGATTTCGGCAACGCGGGCGATCGCCTCTGTCAGCACCATTTCTTCCATCACGTTGATGAACTGCTTGCGGGGCACCGCGACCACCTCGCCGGTCAATAGCGCCCCCATGAGCCGATCGAGGGCCATATACTCTTCGATAGACAATTCGGAAGCCGTATCGCAAATGCGCCCAACCTCAGCTTCCATCGCGGGGGTGAGGTAGCCATCTTGAAGCGCTTGCTCGACGATTTTCTCAATGCTCATGTTGCCCTCAAATCTTCACGGCAAAACGGAACGGGTCACTGGAGTCCACTAGGCTTATACCCATCTGGTTTAGTGTGCCCCGGAATTCCACAACTGCACCAACCCCATTTAACGATTGTGTGAAGATCTATCCGGATAGCGGCACGGATCTGGACTGACCAAGGGTGCAATCTCTGGGTTTCATAATGGACTTGCAAACGATTCAGGCACGTTAAGAAAAATTACGGAACCTGCCCGTTCCAGACCGCCCTTGGCGACACAACCAGCCTGTTAAGGCTTAATCTGGCAAGGCTTAATCTGGCAAGGCTCAACCTGGCAAGGCTTAATCTGGCTCGACGTAGCCCTGGATATTTTCTGGGTCAAATTGTTTCAAAATCTTCGTGGCCTGATTCGTCAGGTTGGGCTGTCCCTTCACCACGACCAGATACTTCCCCGCCTTGAGGCGATTCCGATAGGGGAGGGCATCGCCCCCGCCAAAGACCAGCCCCGTGCCGCCGCCAACAAAGAAGCTGCCCATTGCTCCGGCGATCGCCCCCAAAACGCCACCGATGATCTGATTGCCCAGCACGCCCGCCGAGGGCACCAGTTGATACGCGGTCGCCAGGTTAAACGCCACCCCTGCAATAAAGCCAAACGGCACCAGCCACGTCGCCATGAGCAACGCCTGCTTGCGGGCAGGCTTTTTAGGGTCGAGGAAGCCATATTCGTCGGCACTTTTGTAGCCGCGCCCCAAAATGCTGACCTGGCTCATGGGTAGGTTTGCCGCCTCCAGCGCCGAATAGGCCGCCTCTGCCTGAATGCGGTCAGGAAGAATTGCTACAACATAATTCATGACGATCGCACTCCGTGCCTTGTCTGCAACGTTGACTTGCAAGGTTTCCAACTGCTGGTTCCATTATCGGCTGAGATGGCGGCGCAAGCGTCGTTCGCAGGGTCAGGTGCAAATCTGCCGATTAGGATGAAGATAGAGAAATTTAGATGCTGGCTCGGAGGACACGGTTCGATGGCATTGCAACAAGATTCACGCCAAGCAGCCCAGGCAGAGCAGGTGAGCGATGAGGGCATGAGCGGGGCAGACACCACCGCTCCCCAGCCCAACGACGGCGAAATCATTACCGTGCGTCCCGATGCAGAAACCCTGACGCGCCAGCGGTTGCCCTATTTCGTCGGCATTTCTGGCAACACCGCAGGGACGCAGGGCATCTCCATGAACCTGGTGATTATTCCGCCGGGAGCCTCTGCCGAGCCGCATTTCCACCGCGACTACGAAACCGCCATCTACATCCTAGAGGGGCGCGTCGAAACCCGCTATGGGCTGGGACTTCGGCAGTCGGTCATCAACGAAACAGGCGATTTCCTATTTATTCCCCCTGGCGTTCCCCACCAGCCTCACAACCTCAGCCAGACCGAACCCGCCCGCGCCCTAGTTTCCCGCAACGACCCCAACGAGCAAGAAAACGCCGTCCTCTACAACCCGACAGGTGATACTCCCGCGAGTGACGCACCAGAATAAAAGCATTCTCTTCGTTCTTCCCTCTTCGTTCTTCCCTCTTCGTTTTTCGTTCACCAGCCCAACGGCGTTGGCGCGACGGGCGCAATCTCTGGGCGATCGCCCCCCACCTGGCAAGTTTGCAGCACCCAAATCTGTGCGCCCTGGTTGAGAAACTGGCGGGCAATGGTTTCGCAGGCGAGGCGGGGCAGCAGCGTCCGCCAGCTAATCAGCCCGACGGTGAGATTATAGAGAATTTCGCTTTCGGGGCTAACGCCGAGAGTGCTGTCGTTCGTTTTCCAGTCGGCGCGGGCCGTGCCCAGCGGCAGCATCTCGCGTTTAATAAAGCGCCCCAACTGCACCAGTTGGTCAAACCGGGCTGCTTGGTCGGGCTGTTCATCCAGCCAGGCTTTGAGTTCCGGCATCCGGTTGAGCGCGTCGCCCAGATTTTTCACCGCTGCGTAGAAGGCCTGATTGGAGTCTTGCGAACAGTTGTGGGCTGGGCCGACGTAGGTTCCGCCTGTGCCGTCGCCAATGCGGTAGCGGGCGGTCATGATTTCAAGCTGGGTCACGAGTCCGTCTAGCGCCGAGGCTTTTACGCCGCCAAAGTCGAAGGGGCTGGTGAACGGATCGTATTGAATCAGTAGGTCGCACACTGGTCGCACACCCAGCCAGCCAAACTGGCGATCGCCCAAAAATCGCTGCCAGGATAGCGTTCCCGCAATCACCCCGTCGGTGTTGTGGGTATAGACCTGGTGGTAGTGAATGTCGAAGATTAGCTCGTCGGCCAGTGGTTCGCGCACCACGGTCGCCACGCCGTAGGCAAAATGCCCAAAGTATAGCGGGCCCTGCGCCTGGGGTTCTGCCATTGCGCCGCCGATGCCGCCGTAGAGGTGAATCACCAGCGCCCGGGAGCCTTCGGCAAAGGGTGGGGCATTGGCGGGCGCAGGGGCATCCGGGGGAGCATTCGGAGAATCAGCCAAGTTCTCGTTTAGGGCATTTAGGAGCAGCGTCGAGCGGACGTTGCCCTTCAGCGTGGCAATGTCTTCCCAGATACCGCGCCGGAGGAACTGCCCCGCCTCGCGGCGATCGCCAATGGTTTGATCCGGCTGCAAGCGCAGGAGCGCACGGGGGGCGATCGCCTGCACCACAAACCGACCCGCTGCGTCCTTTGCGCCATAGAGATACCAGCCATCGCGCCCCGCAGGAGACAGCTCCAGTCCCCGATTCCCGGCAGGCGGCAGGTTGTTTGCATCGGGAATAACCGGGGGAAACCGCGCAATTTCTGTGGGCCCGTCAAACTGGCGCGTGGCGCGGTTGAAATGCTGAATGCGGAAAAATTCTGGCGCAGACTCGTCGGAAGCGGGCAGGGGCAATCCCTCGGCATCGACGGGTTCCAGAAGCCTGGCCAAGGCATAATAGCGACCCGTGATCTGCACAGGTTCTCGCGTGATGGCGAGGAGCGATCGCCCTTCGCCGCCGATCTGGACATCTTTCACCTGCGGCTCGTCCAGCATCACCAGCACATCGTCGTAGGGGCGGCTGCCTGCCAGCGACTCTAGCGGATCGACCCGCTGCCAGCGGTCAATTCGCAGCGGATGCACCAAGCCCTGGCAAATGCTGTATTCCGTCTCTTCGCTAAAAAAGACATCGCGGGTGGTCTGCTGCAAAAAGAACTGAATCCCCGGCGTTTGCTGCCAGCGCAGCACAGCCACCTGACCCACCAGATGGGCATATTCTGGCGGCGCGTGATGCACCTCAAACCACACGCCGCGCACCTGCCGCCGCTCGTTCGGTTTGGGCAAGATCAGCCGGCCCATCCAGGGGGCGATCGCCCGATACAGGTCTGAGTCTACGGTTTGATCCAGCGGATAATAGTCGGGTCGGTTAAACTCGGCTTGCCAATAGCGCTCGTAGTTGCTAGGTTTGGCGACTTGCATTTTGCTCACCAGCGCCGACTTGCCCTGCAAAATATCGGACACAGCGCGGACAGTTGCCTCTAGGTGCGTGCGGCCGTCGGGCAAGCGCTTAGTGACGCTGTAGGGGCCGTCGGCTCCGTTGTGCCCCATCGAGCCGAGGGAAGAAATGGTGATCTTGCAGCGCTGGCGGGCGCGGTTCCAGTGCGACAGCGGAAACAGCCGCCAGCGCTGGGGAAACAGGACTGCACCTTCTTTTTCAACCCAGTCGCGATCGCCCACCAGATGATAGAGATGCTCCAGTTCCAACAGGTTGTGATTGCCGCTGACCACGCCCGCTAGCGAGATCACGTCGATAGGCGCTTTCAGCAGTTGCTTTAGCGTCAGCGCCGCCCGCAGCGCCACCTGCGCCCCGCCGCTATAGCCCAGCAGCGTCACCGGAACCCCGCTATTAGGCTGATAGCCGTAGTGGGTCAGGCTGTTGAAGATGACCTGCGCTGTGCCCTGGCCGTAAATCGGGCCGTAGCGCTGATCGGCAGTCACGGCGACTACCAGCACGTTGCGGATGTTAATCAAAAACGAGAGCAACAGCCCAAAGATGCCGCTGGAGGGCGACATTTGCAGCCGATCGACGATGCGCCAGAAAAATGCCAGCATCCGCCGTTCGGTGAGCGATCGATTCATCACGGAGTAGGACATGATGCCCTGGATCAGCACGATGTCATCGGGCATGTCGGCTGCCAGCGTGGCCAGGAATTCCTCTACGTCGGGCAGGTAGGTATACTTTCCCTGGGCAATGCCATCCAGATAAATGACGTAGCGAGTGATGGTGCTGGGTTCGGGCAGCGGTTCTGCCAGTGTTCCCGGTGCTTCCAGGGTTTGCAGATCCTCACCATACCAGCCTGCCCACCAGCCCAGGGCCTCCAGCGGGGCCAGCAAACTGGCAACCAAGACCGCGATGCCGCCCACCAGCAGCAGATCTTTGGTAATGCTGAGGGTGGCCGCCAGCACCAGCAGCGTGTGCGAGAGCCAGCCGCTGAACGCCGGAATCAGCGTGGACGATGCGGCTAGAACTGCGGCCAAAACCGTGCCTGCGATACTGGCGACTCTCCAGGGCGCTTTCCAGGGCGATCGCCCTCGTTTGGCAGCACGGGTCTCGGTCGGGCTGGGCTGTTCCATAGACTCTCAGGGCTGAAACTCAGGGTTGGCGTTCTGGCTCTATCGTCCAAGATTACGGCCCGGTGAGGTGTCTCAGCAAGCTTGAATCCCCTTGGCGGGATGGCTACGCTAGGGGCAAACAGCATGGCAGGATGGGCAGATGCAAATTATCAAGCGGAATGTGGAACTGCGGGTGGACGATAGCCTGATGCGGGTGTACGTGGCCGCGCCCAAGCCAGAGGGTCGATATCCCGGCATCGTCTTCTTTTCAGATATTTATCAACTGGGTGGCCCGATTACGCGGCTGGCGGATCGGCTGGCAGGCTATGGCTATGTGGTGGCCGCGCCAGAAATTTTTCATCGGCTGGAACCTGTGGGCACGGTGATCGAACCTAGCGACCTGGGACGGATGCAGGGGAATGATGATGCTCGACGAACGGCGATCGCCCACTACGATGCCGACACCCGTGCCGTCCTCGATTTTCTCAAGTCTGAAAGCAGCGTGTTGCCCAACAAACTGGGCAGCATGGGCTTTTGCATCGGCGGACACCTGGCCTACCGCGCCGCCTTCCAGCCAGAGGTGAAAGCCACCGTCAGTTGCTATCCCACGGGCATCCCCATCGGCAAACTGGGCAAAGGCGTGGCTGACACGCTCCAGCGCACGGGCGAAATCCACGGTGAACTGCTGCTCGTCTTTGGCACGCTCGACCCGCATGTGAAAGAACCCGATCGCCACACCCTCGCCCAAACCCTGGAAAAGACTGGCGTAAGGCATCAGATCTTGATCTACGAGGCCGACCACACATTCATGCGCGACGATGGCCCCCGCTACGACCCCGCCGCCACTGATGCTGCCTGGAATGAACTCATCTCGTTCCTGAAGCGGGTAATTGGTTAGCGCCTCACTGCGACTGGCGGCGCGAGGTGTAGTTGTAGGCGGCGATCGCTAGCAGAATCATGGCAAAGGAAAACAACGTCGTCAGCGTGCCCAAGGCATAGAGCGCAGGCGAGGTAACGTTGGTGGTCATGCCGAAGATTTCCAGCGGCAGCGTGTTCTTTTGCCCCGACACCAGCGACGTGCGCGTAAATTCGTCATAGGACAGCGTAAAGCCCAATAGCCCAATGCCGATCAGCGCGGGCAGAATCAGCGGAAACACAATCTCCCAGAAGGTTTTGGTGTCGTTTGCGCCTAGGTCGCGGGAGGCCTCTTCGTAGGACGGGTTAAATCGGTTGAAAATGCCCAGCATGATCAGAAAGGCAAAGGGAACCGTCCAGGTCAGGTGTGCGCCCAGACCCGACGAGAACCAGTTCGTTTCCAGATCCAGCACCTGAAACACAATGCCGATGCCTAGAGAGATCAGCACGCTGGGCACGATCAGGCTGGCAATCGTCAGATAGAACAGGGTCCCAGCCCCTTTGAACCGCTGCCGGAAAGCCAGGGCAGACATGACCGTGACAATCACCGACAGCAGGGTCACCAGCAGCCCCAACAGGAGCGATCGCCAGAAGGCATCCGTAAAGTTGCCCACGCGCTGTTCCTGGAAGACCTGCCCCAGCCAGTAGAAGCTAAAGCCTTTCATCGGAAACGTCAGCGTGCCCTCTTCGCCTTGCAGCGACAGGATAAAGATCGCCAGCATGGGGCCGTAGAGAAACAGGACAAATAGCCCAAAGAAGCCTGCCAGCAGGTAGTAAGTCAGGGAGCGTTTCTGTTGCATCACAACTCCTTGCGGATATCGACCACGCGCAAAATTGCCATGACCAGCAGCAGCGTCACCAGCAGCAAAATCACCGCGTTTGCCGCCGCCAGCGGATACTGCAAGCTGCCGATTTGGGTCTGAATCATCTTGCCGACGGAGGCCGCCTGCCCGCCGCCCATCATCCGCACAGTGACGAACTCGCCCATCACCAGCGTCACCACAAAAATAGAGCCGATGGCAATACCCGGAGCCGCTAGCGGCAGAATGATTTCTTTGAGAATTTGAAACCCGGATGCGCCCATGTCTCGTGCGGCAGTGATCAAGCTGCGATCGATCCGCATGAGGCTATTGAAAATAGGCGCAATCATAAAAAAGTTGTACAAATGCACCATGCCCAGCACGATGGCAAAATCTGAAAACAGCAGCCACTCCAGCGGTTGATTGATTAGCCCCAGGCGCATCAGCGTGCTGTTTACCAGACCCTCCCGCCCCAGCACGGGCACCCAGGAAATCATCCGGATAATGTTTGAAGTCCAGAATGGCACTGTACACACTAAGAAGAGGATGATTTGCCACTTTTGGTCTTCGATGAAGAACGCTAGAAAGTATGCCACGGGAAAGGCGATCGCCAGGCAAAAGAACCACACCAGGAACACATACTTGAACGTGTTCAGGTAGGTTCTCAGCGTCACATCGGACGTGAAGATACTTTTGTAGTTATCCAGCGTAAAGCCGGGAATCATCTGAATGCCGTCGAACTGCCAAAAGCTGACAATAAAGATCATGAGGATTGGCAGCACCAAAAATAGCAGCAGCACGAACGTTTGGGGGGTCACCAGTGCGTAGGGCTGAATGCTTTTCCAGGATTTCAGCATTGCAAGTTACCTGAATAGGCGCGGCTTTTTGAGGGGATTGGCGCTCAAAAAGCCGCAATGGTTAGAGCATGAATGGGAACGGGACGAGATAAGGGGGCGATCGCTACGACGCAATAAACTCATTCCACTTTTGCACCAGGTACACGTTCTCCTTCATTGTGGAGTTCCAGCACACAATGTTGCCGAAGCGATCCTTGAAGGAGCCGCCATCCCGCACTGCGCCCTTCTTCTCTAGCGTCTTGCCGAAGGGGTCTACCATGTCTTCGGCGGCGGGCTTGCCTTCATACCAGAAGTCCCACTCTGCCTGAGACATGTACTTCTTGGCGTTTTCTGGTGCAGCGCTGTAGTAGCCCTGGCGACCCAGGAAGGAACCGACCCAGCCCTCCAGCATCCAGTTGATGTATTCGTAGGCTGCATCAAGCTGAATGCCCGACAGATTCTTGGACAGGCCGATGCCGCCGCCCCAGCCGCGATAGCCCTCCTTCAGCGGCGCATAGATACACTGCGTTCCCTTGGCCTTCACCGCCGTCACCGCAGGCGACCACATAGATTGCAGCACCACCTCGCCCGCATTCATCAGGTTCACCGATTCATCAAAGGTCTTCCAGAAAGCCCGGAACTGACCCGCCCGCTTCTGTTCCTTAAGAATGTTGGTAATCTGGTCGATTTCTTCGCGGGTCATGTTGCCCTTGTCGGCAAATTTCATCAGCCCCAGCGACTCGGCCACCATCGCCGCGTCCATAATGCCGATTTGGGGAATGTCCAGAATCGAGGTCTTGCCTTTGAATTCAGGATTAAACAGTTCGCCCCAGGTTTCGATCTTGCGGCCCACGAGGTCAGGACGGTAGCCCAGCGTGTCTGCGTTGTACTGGAACGGAATTAGCGTGGCGTAGTCGGTGGGGGTTGGTGAAAACTCCTTGGAGTCGGGCCCGGTGACGTATTGCACCTTGTAGGGCGCAGTGCCTTGGGACTGCTCTACGGGCATTCCCTCAAACTTGCCCTGAGTAAAGAAGGGCACAATCTTGTCGTAGTCTTTCACTTTGTTGACATCGATGGGCTGGAGGTTGCCCGACGGCACCACCAGCGGCAGGCTGAAATATTCCCCGTCAAAGATGTCGTACTGCCTGGGTTGGGTAATGGCAATCTGGTTGTTTTCTTCGGTGCTGAGGGCGCGCATGTCCAGCTTAAAGCCGAGATCTTGCTGGGCTTTATCGCGAATTTCATTGATTTGCGATACGCCAGTACCAATTAGCCGCAGAGTCACGTCCTTGGTCTGGTTAATGTTCACCTCTGGGCCCGTAGCCGGGTTGTTGGGGGTGCCGACGGGGGCTTCGCTGCGGGCGCAGCGGGTCGCAGCCAGCGCGGCTCCGGCGGCGAGTCCAGTGCGGATGACCTGACGACGAGAGATTTTAGCCATAGTGCCTAGATGTGTAGAAAATAGTAGGTAAACGTTGCGGTGCTGTTTGACTCGCTGCTAACGCGACGTTAATGCGACAAGAACACACAGTCATCAGCCAGCCAGCTTAGCGCCACGACTTGCCCTTCCTGGAGCGCTTGGCTCACCCAATCGGTGCTGCGGACTTTGTACAGCACCTCCTGTCCGGTTTTCTCTAGCGCCAGGGTGACGCGAGTGACATAGCCTGTGAATTCAATGGCTACAATTCGTGCCGTCACCTGATTCACCAGAGCGCGGGGCGACGTGTCCGCAGCCGACAGCGGCTCCACCTTCACCCGGTCTGCCCGCACCGAGCAAGCGGCCTCTGCGCCAACCTGGGCATAGTCGCCCCGGCAGAGGAGCGTTCCCAGCTTTGGCACCTCCATCTGCACCCGATAGCCCTCGGCATCTTGGTCGGCGCGGCAGACGGTTCCTTTGAAGATGTTGTTGTCGCCTGTGAATTTTGCAACGAACTGGGAAATTGGCTTGACGAAGATTTCCTGGGGCGTGCCTACCTGATCAATCCGCCCGTGATCCATGACCACGATCATGTCTGATAGGGAATAGGCTTCGTCCTGATTGTGCGTTACCTGGATGAAGGTCATGCCAAACTGCTTTTGCAGACGGCGCAGTTCGCCCCGCGTTTTTACCCGCAGGTTTTCATCGAGGGCGCTGAGGGGTTCGTCTAGCATTAGCACCTGGGGACGAGTGACGAGCGATCGCGCTAGGGCCACCCGCTGCTGCTGTCCACCGCTCAACTGGGCGGGTTTGCGGCTGGCAAACTGGCTCAGCCCGACGATTTCCAGGATTTCGCCGACGCGCTGGTCGCGTTCGGGCTTGGGAATATCGCGCATCCGCAGCCCAAACTCGACGTTTTGCCAGACCGTCTTGTGGGGGAACAGGGCGTAGTTTTGGAACATCATGGCGGTGCTGCGCTGGGCAGGCGGCAGGTCATTCACCCGCAGGTCGCCAATGTATACGTCGCCCTGAGTAATGTCCTCATGCCCTGCAATCATTCGCATCGTGGTGGTTTTGCCGCAGCCGCTCGGCCCCAGCAAACAGCAGTAGGAACCGGGCGGGATGTCGAGGGTAATATTTTCAACTGCCGTCACGGGGCCGTATTTTTTGGTGACCGAGCGGAGAGATACGCCTACGGTCGTGGATGGAATGTCATAGGGAATTGGTGCAACTCCGCCCCCATCGACGGTCGGCGAAGCTGACGCTGAGACAGATGAGTGAGTCATTAAAACATCCCCAAAAAGCCTTGAAAAAGCCTTGCAGCCTGGACGGCGGCGACGTGAGTCAGGTGATCCCCCGGATTCAGCAAGCGATTCTGAAAGGATTTATCTGAAAGGTTCTACGGGATTAAAGTCGCACTTGGCGGCTTTGCACTTGGCGGCCCTGTGGTTCAGATTTGCAATTCAGATGCCAGATGCCTTAATGCCGAAGGAATGTCATCTATCAAAAGGCTTTAAAGATCTACACGTTGTATCTGACGCTACATTCATAACCCTCCGCAAACCCTAGAGCTTTTAGGCGCAAGTCATGGAAAATTTTAGAAAAATGTCGATTCCTGGAATTTCATTGAATTTTCCGGTGGTTTGCGACTCTTTATCCCAATTGGGCCTGCAAAAATGGCCGCGAAAGACTTTCCACGGCCGCTGAACGGGTTCTACTAAGGCTCTCTATAGGCCTTTTTGAGGCCTTTTAGGCATAGATCGGGTCGAGCTTGATCAGCGTATGCAGCAGCACGTCCGCGCCCTGGGTGCATTGCTCTGGCGAGGTGTATTCCATGCCGGAGTGGCTGAGTCCCTCTTGGCTGGGCACGAAGATCATGCCCATGTCGGTAAAGCGGCCCATCTCCATTGCGTCGTGGCCGGCGCGGCTGGGCATGTAGAGGTAGCTCAGGTTAAGGTCTTGCGAGACGGCTTCAATCGCTGCCTGGACATTGAGAGAGGCCAGCGTCGGCTCCACCGTAAGGACGGGCGCGATGTCGATGCGGGTGTGGGTGGCGATCGCAATCTCGCACAGGGTCTGCTTCAGCTTCTCCAGCATTTGTTCTAGCACCACCTGCGACAGGTCGCGCATATCGACCGACAGTTCTACGGTTCCCGGCACAATGTTCATCGCGTTGGGGGCGACGGTGAGATAGCCGACAGTGGCGACGGGCTGGCTGGGCTGCTCTAGAGCGATCGCCTGCACCGACAGAATGACCTTTGCGGCGGCAATCAGCGCGTCTTGGCGCATGTCCATGGGGGTGGTGCCTGCATGGTTGGGCTGGCCATGAATCGTGATCAGATGCCGCTGCATCCCCACTACGCCCTGCACCACGCCAATCGCCTGGCCCTTGCGCTCCAGCACGCAGCCCTGCTCCACATGCAGTTCCACAAAGGCGGCAATGTCGGCGCGGGTGCGGCGGGCGCTGGGCAGTTGGCTCCAGTCGCCGCCAATTTTCTCTAGGCACGACTCAATCGGCTGGTCGATCTTGGGCAAATAGCGCTCTGGCTGATCTAGCAACACCGTCCCGGCGATCGCCTGCCCGCCGATCATGCTGCTCTCCTCATCGGTAAATACAATGACCTCAATGGGATGCCGCAGCCGCAGGCCGTTCTCCTTCAGCGTCCGCACGACTTCAATGCCGCCCAGCACGCCCAGCGCACCATCAAACGGGCCGCCAGAGGGCACGGTGTCGATGTGGGAACCCGTGGCCAGGGCGGGTGCGTTGGGGTCGGTGCCCTCGTAGCGGCCGATCAGGTTTCCGGCAGCGTCCGTCCGCACGGTCATACCAGCCTCGATCATCCACTGCTGCACCAGATAGCGGGCCTGCAAATCTTCTGGCGAGAAGGCCAGGCGGCAGATGTCGCCGTTGGGCTGCCGTCCGATTTTGGCCAGTCGATCAATGGACTGCATGAGGCGATCGCCATTGACTGCAAGCTGTTTAGAAAGAACTACCATTCCATCCCCCAAACATTGATTTTCTGTGATTTCAGCGTCAACACGGGTCACTGAGGCGAATTTCCATCCCAGGTTTGATCCTGTCGGTGGCGTTGCGTCCTGGAAGATCGGCGAATCAGCACACCCCCCAAGTTATCCAGCATAAATCGGTTCTCATATGCATACTGTATACAAAGATGCGGAAATCGCAAACTCTTGGAGTCGCGGGTTATTGCCGCCATCACTAAAAGGCGCTAAGAGGCAACTGTTCAGAGGTAGCAGTGATCCGGCAGTGAACCTGCAACAAACCCGCAGCGCTCTGCCGATTTCCCCCTTTCCCCGTCACCCTCTATACACCACTGCCCGCCATGCAAACTGCGGCAGCGCCAGCATTCGTCGCCAGCGCCACGGTTCTTGATAGAGTCGATAGACCCACTCTAGGTTGTTGTTGCGGAGCCAGCCCGGGGCGCGGGTTTTGGTGCCCGACCAGATATCGAAGCTGCCGCCCACGCCGATCCAAATTGCATTGGGGCAAACATGGCGGTGTTGGGCAATCCAAAATTCTTGTCGAGGAACCCCCAACCCCACCAAAATTAGGCGCGGCTGGAGTTCTCGGAGCCGTTCCAGCAGCGGGGCTTGCTCTTCGGGCGGGAGGTAGCCGTGCTGCACCCCGGCGATCGCCAGTCCTGGCACGTTTTCTTGCCACACCCGCGCCGCTTCATCTGCGACCCCAGGCGCACCGCCAAAGAAAAATAGCGAGTAGGGCGCGCCGGGCAAGGCTGGGTCGGCAGACGCTCGAATCACGCACTCCGATAGCTCAATGCCCGGACAGCGGTTGACGCGATATCCCCGCAAGCGCAGATACAGCACCACGCCTGCACCATCGGGAATCACCAATTCTGCTTGCCGGATTACTGCTGCCAGCGCGTCGTTTTGCTCTGCCTGCATGGCCATTTCGGCATTTAGCGTGACCACATGCACGCCGCGATTGCCCTGTGCGAGTTGCGCCAGCAGCCAGTCGCCATAGTCCGGCAGCAGGTGAATCGGCAGCCCCAGCACGTCTGCCATTGCAGGTTGCAGATTGTCTGGCAGCGCGTCGATTACGTCAGGCATGTTGAGCATGTTTCCTCAAAACCACCGCTGATTATTATGCCCCAACGGGTCGGCCCTGATGGTTTTCTCCTGGGAGGGCGCATCAGAGGGAATGTGTCGATAGGCGATCGCCACCGTAGGGAATTTTATTTTAAGCACAGGTTGGCTGGTGCATCTCTCACACTCTGATAAATCTCTATGAAAGCTTTAACTCGTTTTGGGGCAGAGTCTTTGCCCCTCCGGTTCGAGCGCGACGTGGCGATGGGGTTTACGCTGATCGAGAAAATTGCGGTCGTGGCGATCGTTGCGGTTCTGATGGCGATCGCCGCCCCTAGCTGGATTACTTTCTTTAGCGCCCGCAGTCTCAACGCAGCCCAGGATGAAATCTTTCAAACCATGCGGCTGGCCCAGTTTCGGGCAGAGCAGACCCGTTCCACCTGGCAGGTCAGCCTGCGGACAGACTCCTACGGCTTTGTGCAAGTTGCTGCCCATCCGATCAACACCCCCATTGAACAGATTTTGTGGCGCGACCTCGACCCCAGTATTCAGCTTCATCCCACAGAAATGACGCTGTATCAAACGGGTGGGTTGTATCGCGTTCAGTTTAATCATCAGGGTCGAGTCCTTGGGCAATTGGGGCGGGTGACGCTGATCCGGCAGAACAACCTCCAGATGAAACGATGCGTTACGGTATCTACATTGATCGGAGTCGTTCGCAAAGGTTGCCCCCAGCCATAGTCGGGCGCATGGCTAGATGCAGGGTTAAACGCAGACAGGGCCTACGCACTTGCGATCAGTTTTCTAGGTTTTGGATGATTTCTCGCGGGCTGCGCCCGCGAGAAATCATCCAACTGCGTCAGTCCTCGCAGAATTGAACGAAACCTGTCTTGGAGCCTTGGAACGTGCTTTTGAGGTTTGCCAAATGTCGCCGCGTATTTCTGCCATTATCTGTACGCATAATCGGGCTGGTTATTTGGCTGGGGCGATCGCCAGTCTGCTGCGTCAGGAGTTCAGAGAACCCTACGAGGTTTTGGTGGTAGACAACGCCTCCACCGATGACACGCGGACTATAGTGGAGCCGTTTTTGCAGGATTCTCGGCTGCGCTATGTGCCAGAGCCGACGCTGGGGCTATCCGTCGCCCGCAACACTGGAGCCACCCACGCCGCCGCGCCCCTGCTGGCCTATTTGGATGACGATGCGATCGCCTCTCCACAATGGCTGCGAGTGCTGTCCGAAGCGTTTCAGGCAGACGAGAACCTGGCGATCGCAGGCGGGCGCGTCTTGCTGGATTGGGAAGGGCGGCTGCCCCCCCGCTGGCTTTCGGCAAACCTGGCCAGCAGCCTCGGCGCATACGACCTGGGCAATGCGCCAGTCAAGATTCAGCAGCCGGGGCAAACGCCACGCGGCGTGAACTATGCCCTCCGGCGCGACTTTTGGGAATCAGTCGGCGGCTTTTCGGAGCAGCTTGGGCGCGTGGGCAACACGCTCCTATCCAACGAAGAACTGCACCTGACAGAACTGGCGCTGCGTCAGGGCAGAACGGTTCAATACTTGCCCGATGCCGAAGTTACTCACCGGGTCGCGCCCGAACGCCGCCACCAGGGGTGGTTTCTGGAACGAAGCTGGTGGCAGGGCGTGAGCGAATATCAGCGGGAACGCCTGACCGGAAAAGCCGGACTGGGGCAGGTGCGGCGGGGGGGCGATCGCCTCCTGCGGGGACTATACCACTCGCTGCGATACGGCAATGACCCCGCCCTGCGGTTCGATAATTTGGTCTACGCTTACGGACAACTGAGCTATCTGGGGCTAGCACTCCGACACTTAGTCTGGCGCTAGTAATCCGTCGCTAATAGTCCGGCGCTAGTAACACAGTGCCAAGCGCCAACAATAATAATAATGACGTAGCTGTAGTCATACAGCCTTATGAATAGGGCGCTAAGGTTAGCACAGGGCTAATCTCATTCCCGCAAACCGCGCTACAGGTGAAAACGCTGCACGCCTCACAGAGACTCGACCCGTAATCCAAAATCGCCAATCTAAAATTGCCAATCCAAAATCCAAAATCAATATAAGTTTGGTATGGCGCGAATGGTGATGGCACTCACGTTATAGCACTTGACGACCCGTTGATGGATACTGGAGCAATGGATACCGGGGCGATAGATACCGGGGCGATCGCCCCCCGCCAAACGCAGCGCCGCCCTTGGGCCTTGGGGCTGTGGGCAATGCTAGTGTTTGGCTTTTTGTACTTGCCCATCGGCGTGCTGGTGCTGATGAGCTTCAACAACTCGCGCATCCTATCGCTGCCGTTTCAGGGCTTTACCCTGCGCTGGTATCGCATGGCCCTGGAAGATGCAGCGATGCGCGTGGCGCTGGGCAACTCGATTCGGGTGGCGGCGGTGGCGACGGTGCTGGCATCTATCTTTGCGCTGCTGGCGGCCTTTGCCATCTATCGCTACCAGTTTTGGGGCAAAAACGCCTTTCGCATCGCGCTGAATCTGCCCATCTTGCTGCCGGGAATCGTGACGGGTGTGGCAATGCTGGCCTATTTCTCGGATCTCGGCCTGCCGCTGTCGCTGTGGACCGTGATTTTGGGACATGCCATCTTTGGGCTGCCTGTAGCGTTGGGGCCGATGCTAACGCGCCTGGGCCAGTTTCCCCGCAGCCTGGAAGAAGCCGCCTACGACCTGGGAGCCACGCCCGTTCAGGTGTTTCGAGACGTGCTATTTCCCTACCTTCGCAGCGCTGTGGTTGCCGGAGCCTTGCTCGCCTTCACGCTATCCTTTGATGAAGTCGTCGTCACCATTTTCCTCACCGGCCGCGACAACACCCTGCCGATGGAGATTTGGGGTCGCCTCCGCACCAACATCACGCCAGAAATTGCGGCGATCGCCACACTGATCCTCACGGTGAGTACCGTCCTGGTGCTGCTGAGTCAACAAGCGCAGCGGGACGGGTGATGGCGTGAAGCAGCCGTCTATCTCCCCAGCAACCCTGATCCCCAGCAACCCTGATCCCCAGCAGCCCGTTCCCTTTCCAACTCTTCAACTCCTCCATGCCTAACCCCTCTCCATGCCTTCCCAACCCATTGTGTCTCTCGATCGCGTCAGCAAAATCTACGGCAGTGGACAAAAGGAAGTCTACGCGGTGAAAGACGTGACGCTGGCGGTGCAGCCGGGGGAGTTTTTTTCGCTGCTGGGGTCGAGCGGGTCGGGCAAAACGACAACGCTGCGGCTGATTGGCGGGTTCGAGATTCCGGAGTATGGGCAGGTTTGCCTCGGTGGCGAGGACGTGACCACCCTGCCGCCCTACCGACGGGCCGTGCATACGGTGTTTCAGAGCTATGCGCTGTTTCCCCACATGACGGTGGCGGAGAATATTGCCTATCCGCTGCAAATTGCAAGCGTGGCGCGGGCGGAGGCAGAACCGCGAGTGGCAGAGGCGATGCGGATGTTTCGGATTGAGGGGCTGGGCGATCGCCGTCCGTCGCAGCTTTCGGGCGGGCAACAGCAGCGGGTGGCGCTGGCGCGGGCGCTGATTAGCCGGCCCAAGGTGCTGCTGCTAGATGAGCCGCTGTCGGCGCTGGATGCCAAGATCCGAGAGGAGGTGCGGCAAGAACTGCGGGAGCTTCAGCGCGAGACGGGGCTGACGTTTATCTACGTGACGCATGACCAGGAAGAGGCGCTGGCCCTGAGCGATCGCATCGCCGTGATGCACAGCGGCCAGGTGCAGCAGTTGGGCAGCCCAAAGGACATTTACAATCGACCCGCCTCGCATTTTGTGGCGCAGTTCATTGGCAAGGCAAATTTTCTGCAAGGCATGGTGCAGGCGATCGAGGGCGACCAAGCGGCGATCGCCCTCAATGGCTTTCCGCTTCGAGCGCTGGTCACCGGAACCGGGCTGACCGTGGGCGATGCGGCGACTATCATGCTGCGGCCAGAGCGGGTGCGACTGGTGGCGACGGATGCACCGGGGGCGATCGCCGCGACGATTCGCCAGGTCACCTACATCGGCCAGGTCTGGGAATGCAGGCTAGACACGCCGCTGGGGCCCCTGATGGCGACGCAGCTTGGAGGACAAGTCGCCCCGGCTGAGGGCGATGCCTGTGGGGTGGTTTGGGAAGAGGGCGCGTGCATTGTGCTGCCACATTAGCAGGGGCGATCGCTAGGGCGATCCAGAGCGACACTACTTAGCCTGTTTAGATCTATTTAGATCAGGCGCTTAATAGGATTGAGACACACAGACGCACCCCATAGACACTTCCTCTCCTGAGATAGGATTGGAAACACAAACTCTATCCAACTTTATAAGCTTTAGGCTCTATCAGCCATAGACTCCATCAGTCTTAATCTATATAGACTCTACAAGCTTTACGAAGAGGACTTCATGCCAGACATGTCCAGAATTTTCAGGGCTACAGCATTTTTTACTTTATTCTTCCAAAAAGTTACTAATCTTTAAAAAGTTACTAAAAGTATTGACCTTCTCGGCGAGGGTAACGTTTTCGGGCTTTTTGGGATCTTTTCGAATTCATTAAAGCAAGCCTGCTCCTGAGGGGTTCTGGCTGCAAGATGGTTGTTAACGCGCTTATGCCATTTGATGTTCAGCCCTTTTGGGCCCTGTTTGATGAGTCTCTAGACGGGGTTGTGGCGATTGATGCCACGGGCTGTGTCGTGGGCTGCAATGCATCGGCTTGCGGGCTGTTGGGGCGATCGCGCGAGATGTTGGTCGGGCAACCTGCTGCAAACGTGCTGCCTGCCTCTCTATGCCTCGATTTGCAGCGGAGTCAAGCGTCCCGACAGGCTTCGACGGAACCGCTCCAGGGCAAGCTGGATCTGTTTGCCGAAGACGGCACCGCTCGACAGGTGGCCTACGGAATCGCAAGTCATGCGCTGCCCGACCTAAGCTTGGTCACACTGCGCGAAGTCGGTCACGCCGGGGCGAATTTTCCTGAAAACTGCCAGCAGATAGAGGAACTGCTGCGCCAGCAAGCCCAGCGCGAACGCGTCCTGCGGGACATTACTCAGCGCATCCGCCAATCGCTGAGTGTGGAAACGATCTTGTCTACGGCCGTAGAGGAGGTGCGGCGGGTGCTACGGGTTGATCGAGCGCTGATCTTTCGGCTGATCAGCGCTGAAGCGGGCGTAGTGATCCAGGAATCGGTAAATCCGGCCTATCCGCCGACCCTAGAGATGAAGCTGGAAGATCGGTGCTTTGGGGGCAGTTGTCGTGCCTTTTATCAGCAGCACAAGACGCGGTTGGTTCCCGATGTGTATCAGGATGCCTGGGCTGGGTGTCTGGCGGACTATATGCAGCAGTTTCGCGTCAAGTCCAAAATGGTGGCGGCGATTTTGCAGCGCCGCTCTCTCCAGTCCCCAGATCAGACAACCAATGGTGGAAATGCGGCTGAGGGTGTTGGCGATGCAGGCAATGTTCCAGAGATGCCCATGCTCTGGGGGCTGCTGATTGTGCATAGCTGCGAGACGCATCGCCAGTGGCAGACCAGCGAGGCAGATCTGCTCCAGCATATTGCTGATCAGTTGGCGATCGCCCTCCAGCAGGCAGAACTTTATAACCAGGTGCGGCAGCTAAACCTGAACCTGGAAGACAAGGTGCAGCAGCGCACGGCAGAACTGGAGCGATCGCTCAACTATGAAGCCATGCTGCGCCGCATTAGCGATCGCCTGCGCGACAGCCTCGACGAGCATCAGATTTTGCAAACGGCGGTGCAAGAACTTGCCGAGCAACTTCATCTGTCTAGCTGTGAAGTCGGCTTCTTTAGTGATGATGATAAAACCTATCAGATCGCCTACGAGTTTCCGATTCATTTGCCCCCGGTTCGAGGTCTAGAGTTTCGCTGCGAAGACCATCACGACCTACAGGCTTGCATCGATGCCCAATCCTATACCCATATCTGCGGCCAGCACCCGCTGGCGGACTGGGTCGGCCTGTTTCGCTGCCCCATTGCCGATGAGCAGGGCAACCTGGGCATTTTGACGCTGGTGTGTCCGGCGGAGCGTGTGTTTACGGAGCAAGACATCCGTCTGGCAGAACAGGTCGCCATTCAGTGTGCGATCGCCATTCGTCAGGCCCGTCTGTTTCAGGCTGCCCAAGCTCAGGTCGCCGAGCTAGAACGCCTCAACCAGCTTAAGGACGACTTTCTCAATACGGTGTCTCATGAGCTGCGAACGCCCTTGTCGAATATCTCGATGGCGACGCAGATGCTCGAAATCACCTTGCGCGACATGACCAACAGCGTGACCGAGCCGCTAGCCGTGCAACTGCTCCAACACGCCGCCCCCTTTGTGCAAATTCTGAAAGAAGAAAGCCTCCGGGAGACTAGTTTAATTAACGATCTGCTTGAACTGGCCCGCGTAGACTCAGAAACGGAGCCGCTTCTGTGGACGACGGTAAACCTGCGGGATATTCTGCCTCACATTGCGGAGCCATTTCTGCAATATGTCCACAACCAGCAGCAACACCTGGAAATTCAGGTTCCAAACGACCTGAAGCCATTGACCACCGACCTCAGCTACCTAGAGCGCATTCTTTCGGAACTGCTGCACAATGCCTGCAAGTACACGCCTGCGGGCGGCGAGATTCAAGTCCGCATCGAACAGGATATTGAGGATATTAAAGCTGAACAGACTGGGGGCGGGGCTGAAGCGATATCGGTTCCCAGGCAACTGCGGATTTGCGTGACGAATACGGGGGTAGAAATTCCTGCCGAGGAGCGCGATCGCATCTTTGAAAAGTTCTATCGCATTCCCAACAACGACCCCTGGAAATATGGCGGCACGGGGCTGGGCCTGGCGCTGGCTCGAAAACTGGCTGTTCTCATCGGCGGACAGTTGTCGGTCAAGAGCGCCTCGGGGCAGACGACTTTTGTGCTAGCGTTACCGCTGGCTGGGCAGCCCCACGATGTCATCACCGCTATCCGCGACACCCACGCCAACGCATAAACGCTGATTGACACTGCCTTTGGGGTGGACGAAAACACAGCGCTGGTGGTGACAGACACCGACATGGAGGATGTCAATTGCACTGGGTCAGAATGGCGTGTTCATTGCTAACCTGACTGGCGCGGAGCCGGATGAGAAGAGCGGCAACTGGACGATTTCTGGCGTAAAAGCCACCTACCTAACTGAAGGCGACACCTACGACCCGCTGATGAAAACGGCAACCTTTGGCGGCAAAACCTCGCTCAAGGGCAGCGAGGTTCCGGGCGAAATTCCCAACACGGAAAACGCCTTTAGCTATTTTGACGACGATCTGGGCAACTGGACCAACCAGCGAGCCTTTACCAACACGGCGATCGCCCTGTTTGGCAGCACCATGGCCACGGGCACCAGCCTAGAATCCGACCCGACCTACGGCGTTGCCCTAACCAAGGGGCTGGGAGCGGAGGGCTTCTCTGGAGTCGATGGACTGGGGCAGACTCGCGTGTCCTTTAAGGATCTGGACGTGGCGATCGCCCCTACTCCTGAACCCTCCAGCCTGCTGGGGCTGGTCGGCGCAGGCGTGTTGGGGGTTGGCCTGCGCCGCAAGCGACAGCAATAGACCTCGCGAATCCAGCGCCAACAGTGTAGACAGCTAAAACAGAGTTAAGTAGGTGGACATTAATAAACATAAAACCCAAAGACCCTGCGCCGCCCGCTGCGCGGGCGGCGCAGGGTTCAGGATCTGTTTTTTAATCTGGTCTATCTACTTAGATAGCTAAATAGACCGCTAAACCATCACGCGCCACAGCGCCCCGTCGTGTACTCAAACGCATCCAGCACCACGGGCGGCTTTCCATCGCCTTTCAAGCCGTAAGTCTTGACCTGCAATCGCTGATCCGGCGTAAAGTGAAGCTGCGTAAACACATGCATCGTGTTGTTGCGGTAGGCAGTCCAGGGGGGCGCAGTGTCGCTTTGAAAGATTGAAAACGAACCGCTCTTGTTGCTCTCTTTGCCTCCAGGACTGACCTTTAGCCAAGTCACGCCATCTTCCAGGGTGTAGCAAGATTTGGAAGTAGAGGTTGCGGTGATGGACTGGGGCACATTGACCAGCGGGTAGGTTCGCTCATAGGCCTGGTCATGGGAAGAGACAATCAGCTTCACGCCGTACTTTTCCAGCAGTGGCCCAAGCTGCGCCCGCAGCGCCAGGTTGGATGGGTGGCTCTTGCCCTCGGCAAAGGCCGACACATGGGTAAACGGAATAATCCACCGTTTGCCCGCGGCTTGCGCGGCCTGAATGTCTTCCTCCAGCCACTTCAGGGTTCCGTTGGAAACGCCCTGCTCCTCAAAAATCGTGAACAGAGAGATAAAGTGGACGTTGCCCACATCAAAAGAGTAGTTGAGGTTGTGGTCAAACCCAGCGGGCGTGGGAAAGCGCTGCGACCAAAGATCGACGCTTTCCTGCAACATGGCTTCGTGATTGCCATAGGTTGGCATCAGCGCTGCTTTGCTGGCCACAGGCATCATTTGGTTAAACCAGGCATCGATCGCCCGATCGAGCGGCCGATAGCGTTTGTCGCCATCGTAGTAGGCGTAATCACCGCCACCCAGCACAAGCAAAGGATTCAGCTTGGCAATTTCGTCGATAATCTGCTGGGTTCCGGTCGAGAGTCCGTCTTTGCGCCCCACCAGCCCCGTGTCGGCAACGTATACTACGTCAAACTCACTTGCGCCCCCCGCTGGAGCGGTTCGGAACGTGTAGGGGTCGCTCCAGACTGACCAGTAGTCACCTTTCACTCGGTATTCGTATTCGGTGTTGGGGGAAAGGTCTTCAAGGGTAACTTCGTGCAACGTGCCCCCTGTGCCAGAAGGACGGTGGACTCCTACCCACTCTTGCCATGCCTCAGTGCCCTTTGGACGATATTGCACGTAGGAGGGGGTGTAGCCCCGGTAGGTGCGCCAAACGATGGTCATGGTCGTCGCTGGATCTTTAATCCAAGCGAGATGCACCTGATCAGGTGGGCGACGGCGGTGTGCTTTGTAGGCAGAGTAGGCAACCGTTGCGCTGAAGAAGAGAAACAGCAGCGCCAGCCCCAGCGCAATGAGCCATTTGGGAAGGGACTTGCTGACAAACCGCCAGCGTGGAACCGATGGAGTTCGATGACGAGCCATGATGGTTTCGGTAGAGAGATTTTACAAGGGTTTGCAGAATCCAGAGCTTTCGCAATTGGGAGAAAAACGACCCGATAGCGTGTGTGAGGTCAGTCTCTAGAAAAGCACTGAGAACACTAGTTTCGGGGCTGTTGAGTGTAGTCTATTGGTCTATCGTTTTGCGGCGATCGCCCGTTGATAGATTTCCACGGTGCTTGCCGCAATATTGGACCAGTTCAGGTCAGCCTGGCAGCGGGCCAGACCGGCGGTGGCAAAGCGCTCTTGTAATGCGCGATCGCCCAACAGGCGAATAATTGCGTCTGCTAGGGCGCGGCTGTCTCCGGGGGGAACCAGCAGCCCGTCTTGCCCCTGGTTGACCATTTCTGCCAGCCCGCCAATATTAGAGGCGATCACAGGGGTTCCCATCGCAAACGCCACAGCCGCCACGCCACTTTGGGAAGACTCGACATAGGGCAAAACCGCCACAGTGCTGCGCTGAAATAGCCCTGCCACCGCCTTGAGGGGAATAAACTCGTTCAAAATTTCAAACTGGCGGGGGTCCGGTTCCCCAGAAAAATACTGGCTCAGGTTTTCCCCCCGCCCCGCAACAATCAGCCGCACATCGGGGAAACGCTCTGCCACCAGCGGCATGGCTTCCACCAGATACTTCAAGCCCTTATAAGGCCAGATGCGACCAAAAAACAGCAGGGTGTAGGGTTCGCGCGGCAGATGCACGCCATCCGCCCATTTTTGGAAAAAGCTGCCAATCTCGCCGTGGGGCAATACCGAGATGCGATCGCCCGGCACTCGAAACTGGTTCACCAAGGCTTCTTTGAGCGGATTGGCATGGACGATCAGCGCCTGCGACTTGTAGAACGCGATGCGGCGGGTATGTTCAGACCCCCACACATTGTCGCGATCGCCCGGATGTCGAAACACATCGTGAATCGTGGTCACCAGCGGCGGCATCGAGTTGAAGAACAGCGTCAGGTCATACCAAAAGTCGTTTGTCTCCTGCACATGCAGCACATCGGGTTGAGCCTCCCGAATCAGCCGCATCATCTCCGCCATTGCAAACACATTGCGCGGATTGCGAATCCGAGGCTTGGCAAACGTCCGCACCTTGACGCGCGGATCGAGCGCTTTTCGACAGTCCGCAGAAATCTTTTCTGGATGAATCAACGTTAAATCAACATAATTCGCCAATCCATTGGCCAGCCCAACGGTATATTCCGTAAAACAAAAGTGTAATAGAACAACCTTCATCAGTGACCCTGCCTATTTCTGCAACAGCTTTGTGTAAACTACTCTGACTCCACCCGCCTGAAACGTCACCATCGCACCCACAAGCAAAAGATAAACCACAGTTGAAATAGTGGTAATCTTCAAAATTTCTTGAACATGGCTTTCGAGAACCCAAAATACTAGCGTCATCAGCGCTGTAATCAAAAGGGGACGCTTGAGGGACTTCCAAAATCGAACTGAGAATAAGTTAAACGAAACGCCATAGACATACTGTCCAAGACTGATGAATCGCATGAGCAAAACGCAAACTGCCGCCCCCATTAGTTGAAACTGGGAAATCAAAATAATGCCCGTGATACCTGTTAGCGTGGTGGTTACCATCACCTCGCGCATATTGATATGTTCGAGGCGATTGGCAACCAGAAGATAGCTCAGAGGGCGAATATATGAAGATGCAATCAGCCCCAGCGAAACAATAGCTAGGGGAACTGCAGCATTTCCAAAATCAGGTCTGTGATAAACCAGGTTTAGCAACTCTTTGCCAAAAAAGATCAGCGCCGTGACCAAGGGCAAAGACACCATCAGCAGCATCTCCATGCTCATTTCAGCAAGCTGTCGCTGCTTGTGTTGCCCAAGATCCACCGCCTTTGATATGCTCGGAAAAACGCCGACCGTGAGGCTAGTCGATAAAATATCGAAGGGCTGCATTAATTGCATAATGGCCCCGTAAAGACCAACGATAACCTCTCCGCCTAGCACCGAAAGAATCAGGATTTGCATCCGAGCGTTGATCACTGAAACGCCTTCAATTGCAACAAACGTCCGCACCGACTGCACCGATTGTCGGATAAATGCTCGATCAATCTTCCAGCAGGGCATGACCGATCTCAGCAACAACCCCCACTGAAAAAATAAGATGAGTATTTCCGAGAAAAACATCACCAAGCTCAGCCCAACAACCCCGTACCCTGCCTGCATTGCCCAAATCATCACGGGCAGCCGCAAAATGTAAACCGGAACCGTAGTAGCAGTAATCAGATACATCTTCTCTTTGGACTGGAAGATAGCCTCTGATATGTTTGACAAAGAGAATGGGAAAATGGTTAGCCCCATGACGTAACACACCAGCGTTGTGTTGTCTTGATAGGGCAGGAAATACACAATAAGCACCAAAACCGCGTAGGCAATGGTGCTGAATAAAAGTTGCAGGAGCGTGCCGCTAACTAGGTAGGTAGACGTTTGTTCTGGATGGCGGGAAAGCTCTCGCGTGAATAAAACTTTGACCCCCTGCGAGGCGAGGCTCATGAAGATAAAATAATATCCAAAAGCAAGGAGGTATTGACCCAGCTCGTATGCACCTAATAAACGGGCAATGAAAGCGCTGAGCGCGAACGTTGTAATACTTTGAGTTAGGCGCGTGACGAAAATGGAGAATGAATTCCCAAGCAGTCGCTTTCCCATCATCAAGAGCGATCCTCTTTTGGATATATCGAAATTGAATCTTTGCTGCGATCGCCCTTCCAATCTCCCTACTGAGATTCCTTAGATAGAAGGCTTTGGCCAGGATCGCGATTGGCTGAGTGATTGAAACTATTGAGAATTATTGAGAACTATTGATTGGATAAGCGAGTTTCGTAGGCCAGCGTATTTTTTTGGAAATAGTAGCGCCAGCGTCTTTGCAGAATGTTGCTAATCTGCCCTGCAAAATGCACAAAGAAATAGGGATTTTGCACTGCGGCAAGCAAGGCTTTGAAATACTGCTGTTGCTTCAGTGGTTCAACGACCCGATAGTAGGCTCGGTTGCGCTTGAAGACAGCAAGATTGTGAGAGAGCGATCGCACAAGACGAGGATTACTCCTGACCTGCTCCTTTTGCAAGAAGCTTTGTGCTGCGCGGCAGTAGCCGTCTAGTCGAGCAATTTTGCTCTGCTTGACCAAGGAGTTGGGGCGGAAGCGGTAATAGTAATATGGCTCTGGCACGAGAAAATAGCGTGCGCCATTGATCAGGCAGTTCATATACAGCCAGAAGTCTTGCCCAAGGCGCAGCGAGAGGTCATACTCAATGCCGTGTTTAATCAAGAACTGACGGCGCATGAGTGGCTTGCTCAAGCCTAGATGTAGCCCCTGCTGTCCGTAGACATCGGTTTCCACAAAGAAAACTGGATCAACTCGGCGGATGTCTGTAATTGTGTGTCCGCTTCCTTGAATTAGCGTGCTTAAAGGGGTGTCACTGCCATCCTGCACATAGTAAAGATCGTCGGCTACCATATCTGCCTGCTCTGCTTGGGCAACCTGGAGAAGACGTTCTAGGCGCTCCGGGGCGTACCAATCATCAGAGTCTAGCACGGCGATCCAGTTGCCTCGGGCTTCTCGCAAAGCGCGATTGCGAGCGCCCGCTGCCCCCATATTTCGGTCATTCACAAAGACCCGAACCCGCTCATCTTGAAAGCGTCTGGCGACCTCTGCTGTGCTATCGGTCGAGGCATCGTCTACTACGAGAACCTCGATGTTGTGCAAGGTTTGGTCGAGGGCTGAGGCGATCGCCCGTGCGATATACGCCTCAGTGTTGTAAGCAGGGATGATAACAGAGACTTCGGGATTCATAGGAAGCACTGGGGTAGATCTGCAAAATCGATTGCTTATGAGGCAGAACGGGCTGCAAGTGCGACGATATCGCCTCCACAGCCCGCGCCTCGATTCATGAATGTGGAAGTCTGGATGATGGAAGCCTGTTACCGAATAGCCGCTGATCGGACGGAGGACACTTCCAGCAGCGGCGTTCCATCCAGGCGATCGGGAATGGGCGCACCCAGCAGACCCAAAATCGTCGGCGCAATATCGAGTGCCTGACCGCGCTCAATGCTGGAATTAGGAGCAATACCCGGCCCCTGAGCCATGAAGAATCCTCTAGACCGATGCCCACCTGCCCGGAAGTGGGGAATGGGGCCAATTCGCCCAAAGTCGGGGCTGTCTACCACATCGGTAATCACTTCTTCCCAGACCACCACAATATCTGCATCCGAGAGATTGCCCTCGTCAAACGGCGTGCGGCGAGTGCGAGAAATTTGCCGCACGATGGACTTGCCGGTTCTGGCATCTTTGAGCTTCCACAGCTTTTCGATCACCTCTTCACAGACGGCATCATATTCAGACGGCGGCACAATGCCACTGCCCTCGCGCCCCTGGACGTTGATGCGAACGTGGCCATCGGCAAAGTAGGGCAGCGCGAAGGCCCGCATCTGCGACCACAGCGGGCGATACCACATGGCCGGCATCCAGAACAGCGGCGCGTTTTGCTCCATTAGCACGTAGGGCGATTCCAACCCATTCAGGCGATCGCGCAGAAGCTTGCTGGGCAGATAAGGACGCAGCGCCCGCTTAAGCGGATTTTGCTCATGGTTCCGCGCCCACATTTCACCCATCCAAGACTTGCGGAACGGATGGCTGATGACCGGGCCTGGCTCTTCGCTGGGGTTTCCTGGGGCGATCGCCGCCTTGCCAAAGTTAAAGCGATACATCATCTCCGGCAGCACGGCCATGCTTAGCAAGTCCGTGTAGTTTGCGCCCATGCCGTGGGGCGAAAAGAGCGTAATGTAAGCATTTTCTGGTGCAGCATCCAAAATCTCGCCGACTGCCCGGTCGATATGCTCAAACGCCTCCAGCATCAGCAGGCCCGCAGGCTTGCCGTGGAATTCGTATACGGGATGATCGGGATGGGTATACCAGAGGTCATGCCCAGCGGTATGCGCTTCTCCAAACCCAACAAAGAAGAAATCCCAATCCTCTTTCTTGAGATAGTCGCGGCAAACCTGGGCACGCTTCTCTACGCTCTCTTGAATTGCGCCGGGAACCCACTTTTCGTAAGCCTTGTCCCACCAGATGCCATCGTCTTTGTAGAGAACCGGATTTTCCCCATATTCCCGATTCATTTCCGGCAGCACCTCTGCGGGAACAGACACACTGGGAGTGAAGGGATAATGTCCGCCCCATGCGAGAACCTGAAGCCCGTTGACCTGGCTCGACAGTCCCGAAGTCGGCGGGTCTAGCACGAATACGCGATAGTCTTCGCCAAGGGCATAAAAGGGAGGATTCTGCTCAAAATCGCAGCCGACCTTGAGAATGTCTCGGTCAATGCCGTAGCTTTCGGGATAAAACTTGGACGTGCCCCAAAAGCCTGTCTTGTCAGGCATACAGCCTGTCCAGGTCATCGCCCACAGCCGCTCAGTCGAAGCAGCGGGTGTCGGCACACCGCAATAGTTCACCATGTTTTCTAGGCGACCGTAGACCCCCTGCTCACGGACACGACTGAGATTCTTGAGATGCCCCTGAGACATCCACTCCTCGAGAACCACTGGGTCAGCAGCATCTAATCCAATCGCAACTACGGGAGTTTTCACACTATCCTCCGACAAAACAATGCACAACTAATGAACTGAAATCAGGCGAAGACGTGCCCAGCCTTGGGAAACCGAGAGCAGATAACGAAAGCTACTGCCCACCGTCGGGAACTGGCAATGCATGAACGAGTGCTGTGAACTTAGTGCAGACTGATTCCCTGGCGATCGCCCGTTCCAAGAACGCTTGCCTAAAGACTTGGCGATCTGCCCCAACACCCATCCGAAAGATTCGGAAACTGCTCAAGCGCACGCCTTAAGCGCGATGCAAAAACTTTGTGAGAAAAACTCGCAAGCCAAAACCAATCCCAGTCTAAAACTATGTGAAATCACGGAGCTTTATACTGTGTTGCTCGAAATCATAGTCAAATTACGGACGGGCTTCTAGCCTTCACTGAGAACTTTATGGAAACTTTGTCTAGAATCTGAAATTCTCTCCTTTTTTGTAAGGGATAGTGAAGCTCTCGATTCAGTAAGTTTCTGACTTATACCGCTTTAGACATAGTTTTGGAGTCACACATAGCAGTTCGTGAATTCATGGACAGCCAGATTGGGTTTGCCTTTCAGAGCGAGATCCGGGTTATTTACAGGTGTTGATTGTAATGTCTTGATTAATTTTTTGAAGGACAACAAACCTAAACTGATAGGAGGAATTGATAAACCAGTTTTTTCTCCAGGATGATTCTTTAGAGAGTCTTTAAACGGTCTTTAAAGACTCTTCAAACACATGCATCTAGCGCAACTCCATTGTCTGTATTTTGAGGCGGACAAGGTTTCTTTTTATACGACAATCACACTTTCTTGCGATTAGACTCAAACTTCAAAACAAAACCACTATGTAATCTGCGTACAGACTGGCTGTATAAAGTTGGTTTTGTTGAAATCCGACTTCATAGCTTGGTTCTCAGGCCAGCGTTCACAAAGTTCACAAATCTGTGGGCGATCGCCCTTCCCAGGGCTTACGCATCCGCACAGCGCTAGCATGGCAATTGTGCGAACGAGAGAACTACGTAACAATTCAACGTATGCCCACCCGACTCAACGCGACTCAACGCGATTCAATGCCTGTGATGGCTCGTCATGCTTGAAGTTTTGGCTATCCTTTCGATTTCAGCCGCCACAGGGATGCGGATTGCGTTGCCGCTGCTGTTGATTGGGCTGTTGCAGCGCGAGTCGCTCTGGTCATCGGTGCCGCTGCTGTCGCAGGTGCCACCGCCGCTGGTGTTGGGAGTTTTGGTGAGCTGGTCGCTTGTGGAACTGCTGTTTTCTAAAGACCGACTTGCCCAACGACTGTTGCAAATTGTGGAACTGGCGTGTAGCCCGGTGGTGGGGGCGATCGCCGGAATAACAGTCGCCCGCCTCATGCAAACGAGCCAAGAGCTAGTGCCCGTGGCGGCGCTGGTTAGCGGGCTGCTGGCGCTGGTGTTTCAGTTGGTGCAGGTGGGCTGGTTTTATCGGCTGCGGGGGCTGCCGCTCTGGGCCATTTTTCTGCAAGATTTTCTCTGTGTGCTGCTGGTGCTATTTGCCTTTGATGCGCCGCGCCAAGGGGGGCTGATTGCGCTGCTGTTGCTGTGGCTGGCGATTCGCAGCACGGCAGAGTGGCGGCAGTGGTATCAAGCCCAGGCCAACGCGGGCGATCGCCGGTTTCCCCGACGCGGCAAACAAGACCCAGATTAGCCACATATTTAGCTACATGGGTTAGCTGAATAGAATGTGCCAGATAGAATGTGCCATGCAGCATGAATTGAACCAGGGGCAGACTGGGCTGGCGGGCATGTGGAGTGTGCGATCGCGCCTAGAAACTGCGCTAGCGACCTGTTGGCAAGCAGCAATTGTCCACCCCGCGCTTCCCAATGTGCCGGACTTGCAGAGCCAAATCGCCCTGCGCCGGGTAGACGCGCCGATGGGGGTGGTCTACAGTTCGGCGATCGCCCCCCGACTGGCGGCGAACCTGGGCATTCCGGCCGAAGACCTTGCCATCCGGCTGGCTCAAAGCTGGCCAGCATCGACTGCGGACATGGCAGACTGGGCCGATAGCCCGCTCCGGGTTGTCCAAAAGCATCTGGTGCAGGTTCACCTGGGCGATCGCCTGCTGGCAGCATGGTTGCAGCAATTTACTAGACCTGCCGAGTGCCAGCCGCCCAAGCCTTTCCCTGAGCCTGAGGCAGACCTCGCTATCTGGAACTCAGCCCCGCTGACCCATGTCCAACGGTCTCCAGGACGGTTTCAAGACGAAAGACTTCAAGACGAAAGGCCTCAAGCCCAATTTCTTCAAGACAAATTGCCTCAAGACCAATGTTTTGAAATGCAGGCGGCCCATGCCCGATGCTGCAACCTCTTGGCCCTGGCAGAGCGGGTCGGACTGGTTCGCTTTGAGGTGTCAGGAGCAATCGAGGGTGAACTGGCGTGGCCCATGTCCATGCCCTGGCTCACGGCGGAAGGAACGCTCCGCACCCAAGCGCCCGCCGAGCAGCGGCTAATCGGGCACTTGCTGGACAGCGTAGATGCGCTGGGTTCAATCCAGCATGGTTCGGCGATCGCCCTGGCTCAGTCCCTCAGCCGCTGCGTGTATGACTTTGATGCAAGCTGCCGCATCTTTGGCGACGTAGCGGTTCACCAACTAGAACTGGCGCAGGCGCGGCTGGGGCTGGTGCGAGCCGCACAGCAGACGTTGCGCTGGCTGCTGGAAAGGCCGTTGCAGGTAGCGGCTCCACCCTCCCTGTAGGGATTTTTTTGTAGAAAGGAAAGTGTAGACTGTGACAATCATAGGAATTGTTAATCATTGGCACTGAGGCGCTGACAAGACCGGGAAGGGTCTGATATATTTTCTTCAGTGTGAGGAGCGAACCAGCAAGGGCATCGAGACGAAACACGGTCAGTCGCCGGTGCCCTTCCTGATTTCTAAGCTTCAGCTTCTCTAGATGAGAAGCTCGATATTACCTGCTAAGGCTTTTGGAATTTTGAATAGTTTGGATATCACCGAGCGATGCCTCTTGTTATCTCTCTTCTCAGAGGCAATCTCAGCTTGGTGATTTTTGCTTGTAATTTGTGACTTGTGGGTCGCGCTGCGTTGCGCTGGTGCTTGGGGTAAGGATAGGCGGCCTGTATTACCCCATGCTGCGGAGATCGCGCCCTATCCCAGGATGAACTTTTCGATGGCGATCGCCGCTCCGTCTTCTTCTACGGAAGGGGCAACCCAATTGGCGATCGCCTGCACGCCCTCCGGCGCGTTGCCCATGGCCACGCCAATACCTGCATATTGCAGCATCTCAAAGTCATTGAAGTTATCGCCGATTGCCATCACTTGGTCGGCGCGGAGTCCCAAAATGTTCTCTGCTAGGTAGCGAACCGCGTTGCCCTTATTCACCTCTGGATGGGTTGCTTCCAGGAAAATATCCACGGATTTGGTCAGGTATAGCTCGGTTGGGGCGTAGCGTTGCCGCAGTTTTTCTAGCAGATCGTCAATCAGTGCCACGTTGCTGCTTTGGGCGAGGATTTTGGTCAGGTCGGCATCGAGCAGGGTTCGCAGGTCGCCAACGGCAATCGGCTCAATGCTGGAGCGTTCTGCATAGGCTTCGGTTTCAGCAGTGATCTCGCGGACGTAGAGCTGGTCATTGATGTAGAAATGCACCGATACTTCGCCCCGGATTGAAGGCTGTTCGTAAAACTCCAGAAGTTGCTGCGCGTAGACCCTGGGTAGGTGCCAGTGGCGATGCAGCGTGTCATCGGCGGGGTCTTTGATCAGTGCGCCCTGATAGCTCATCAGCGGCAGGGTAGAGCCAAGATCGGCATGAAACCGGCGGGCTGATTGATACATCCGCCCGGTGGCGATCGCCACGGGAATGCCCTGCGCCTGCACCGCCTGCACGGCCTGCTTTACTCGTGCCGAAATTTGGTTCGATACACCCACCACCGTCCCGTCCAGATCCACTACTAGCAGGCGAATCTCTCCCGCTTGGGCTGCCGAGTTTTCCACAAATGCCCCTTGCGCTGTCCCTGGCGCTAAATTTCCCATCCCAGCTTACCGCAAGCTTCAGTTTTCATTAAGCCAAGCCGGGTCAGCAATTAGCGCTTGTTATGATTTGAGCCGAAGTGGCGAGTTGAGTTCATCCGACCATGACTACTGCAACTGTGCTGGAATTTATGCATCGCACTGCCGCCGACGATACCCTGCGGCAACAGCTAGAAGCCCTGCTCGGTGTGGGCGATGGCAACATCAGCAGCGAAGCGGAGCTAGACCCCGCCGAAACTGCGGCTCTGACGGGCGATCGCGCTCCAGATGTGGCGGCCTTCGCGGCTCAAAACGGCTTCCAGTTCTCTGCCGATGAGCTAATCGCTGTGGTCAGCGCCTTTCAGCAACACCAAGATGGCACCCTGTCGGACGAAGAGTTTGCCCGGATTTTGGGAACCTCGTTTACCAACAGCCCCGGCAAAGTGCAGTCTCAGGTGAAGCGTCTGGCCCAGTTTCTCAGCAAAACCTATCTGGGAATTGATCTGAAGTAGGGATCACCAATCAGTAGGGATTACAAATCAGCAGCAACCTGCTCCTTCTCCCCTGCTGTCGCCTCAACCTTTGCCTCCGGCAAAATCAGCATGGCATCGCCGAAGGAATAGAAGCGATATCCCTGGGCGATCGCCTCTTGATACAGCGCCAGCAGCCGTTCTCGTCCCGTGAGGGCGCTGACCAGCATCATTAGGCTGGACCTGGGCAAATGGAAGTTGGTGATCAGCCCATCCACCACGCGCCACCGATAGCCGGGATAAATAAATAGCTCTGTTTTGCCGCAGTAGGGCTGGAGTTGCCCGCTGTGGGATGCGCCTTCGAGGGCGCGGGTTACGGTGGTGCCGACGGCAATTACTCGGCCGCCGCTGGCTTGGGTTGTGGCGATTGCCTCGACGGTTTCCGACGACACTTCTAGCCATTCGCCGTGCATTTTGTGATCGGTGATGGTTTCCGCCTCGACCGGGCGAAAGGTGCCTACGCCTACATGCAGCGTAATAAAGGTGCGTCGGATGCCCTGCTCTTCCAAGCGATCGAGCAACTCTGGGGTAAAGTGCAGTCCGGCAGTGGGGGCAGCAGCCGACCCGGGGCGATCGCCATACACCGTTTGATACTGCTCTGGATCGGCGTGGGAATTCTCGATATAGGGCGGCAGGGGCACCTGACCCAACAGGTGCAGCACCGACAAAAAGGGCTTGTTTTCTGCAACCTGAAATTCCAGAATCCTGCCAGAAGTGGCTGCATCCACCGCCAGCACAGTCGCCGTCAGCAGGGGTTTCCCGCCTTCCGGCTGATCCGGCTGAAAAAATTCAATCATTGCGCCCACCTTCAGCCGTCGCCCAGGTCGCACCAGCGCCAGCCAGCGATTTTCCGACTGCTCTTCCAGCAGCAGCACCTCTACCTTTGCGCCGCCTACCTTGCGCCCAAACAGTCGCGCAGGCAGCACGCGGGTATTGTTTAACACCAGCAAATCGCCCGTCCGCAGCAGCGCAGGCAAATCCCGAAAGATGCAGTGCTGATGGGAGCTTGGCGAATCCACCACCAGCAGCCGAGCGCGATCGCGCGGTACGACCGGATTTTGAGCAATGCGCTCAGCAGGCAAATAATAGTCATAGGATGCCAGCCGCAGGTCGAGGGAAGTTGGCTCTTCTGAGCTTGGCGGAGAGTCCTGAGGGAAGGGGGATGGCTCAGGGTGATCATGCGGCAACGGATTCAAAGACATGCTCAACTAAATCCACTAAATCCAGGCAGATTGGGGAGAAACACCCTCCAAGGTAGGGGGTCTTTCCCCTATGAAACGTCAGAGTTTATTACGAAAATAAAACTATAGTTGAAATTGCATTTGCTGGGGTTGGACGCATGGAATACATCTATTACCTCGCGAATGCCAGTTTAACGCTTCGGGTGGTTGAATATCTTCACAACACGCCCTGGCTCCCCGTTCGCTTCATGACGGTCATTCATCAGATCGACGGTTGGGTAGTGAAGGTTAAACTGGAGCGCTGCCTGGATGCCGATCGAGACGGTGACTTTCGCGCTTTTTTGAATGAGTTGGGCATTGCCTACGAACCGGATATCCGAGTACGGATGGCGCTGTGGGGGCTGGAAACTGGCCAGTCGCCCGTGGATGTGATGCGCCGCTACCAAGTGGCAGTGGTGTCTCACGGCAGCCCTGATGGCGAAGAAATCGAAGCGTTTCGTCAGCAGTTTGTGCAAGGGCTGGGCTATTGCCCCGAAACTCTGGCCTAGTGCGCCACCCGCATTGCAATGCTAGGTGACCTGCTTGATCGCCCCACTCAAGTTTATCGTCCCTCCAAGTTTGAACGCAGCTTGAACTCTATTACGCCATCTCAGACCGCATTGGCATGAGCTGGCGTTTTTTGTTGGGCAGCTTTGATGAACGATCCAAACTCCTGTCCCGGATTGCGGAAAATTGGCAAGGGGCGATCGCGCTAAAATGCACCCAACCCTTCGAATCTTCCAGCCCTCCGCCACCCATGACCTCCCTCCTCCCCACGGCCTCGCCTACCGAAATTTTCTACCCCTCTTCTGATGGTGAACCCGTGGCAGAAACCTATGTTCATCTCTACGCCATGCTCGTCACCTTGGAAGTGCTGCGCCAATATCTAGAAGGTCAGCAGGCAACCGTGCTGTCTAACCAATTTCTCTACTACGCCCAGGGCTACCCCAGGCTGCGAGTTGCCCCAGATGTGATGGTGATTTTTGACGTAGCTCCGGGCGGGCGCGACTATTACAAAATTTGGGAAGAAGGGCAGGTGCCAGCTGTCATTTTTGAGATGACCTCGAAAAGCACGCAGGCTCAGGATCAGGTCTTCAAACGAACACTATATGAGCAACTGGGTGTGCGTGAATATTGGCTGTTTGACCCGCGTGGGGAATGGATCGACGGGCAACTCCAGGGCTATCGGCTGCACAACGATACCTACGAACCCATCACCGACGGCCGCAGCGACCCGCTCAAACTGCGGCTGGAAGTAGATGGACACCTGATCGCCTTTTATCGCGAAGATACGGGTGAAAAGTTGCTGATTCCCGGCGAACTGGCGCAAGCCCTGAGAACCGAGGCCCAGGCCCGCCAGGACGCTGAAGCGCGGGCGGCGGAATCTGAACTACGAGCGCAGGCGCTAGAAGCTGAGGTCGAAAGACTGCGATCGCGCCTGAGAGAGCTAGGCGCAGAGGAAGGCTAGCGGCTAGGTCGGTCGGCGGCGCGGCTGGTCTGCTACGCTGATATATTGCGGAATGTTGATAGGCTGATAGATGGTCAGCTTCCCGCAACGCGCGGCCGTTGGCGATCGCCACGCCCCAGCGCCCAGATCTGCCTGCTTATCTCTCCTCCTTTACCCAATCGCTCTATGCTTCAAGCTGGAATTGTCGGACTGCCCAACGTGGGCAAATCGACCCTCTTTAACGCGGTGGTGGCCAATGCCAAAGCGCAGGCGGCCAACTTTCCCTTTTGTACGATTGAACCTAATACGGGGGTCGTCGCCGTGCCCGACGAACGGCTGGCAGTGCTGGCAAAGATTTCCAACTCTGCCGAAATCATTCCGGCGCGGGTAGAGTTTGTGGATATTGCTGGGCTAGTCAAAGGGGCTAGCAAGGGCGAGGGGCTGGGCAATCAGTTTCTGGCAAATATCCGCGAGGTGGATGCGATCGTCCATGTCGTGCGCTGTTTTGAAAACGACGATATTATTCATGTTGCCGGATCGGTCGATCCGGTGCGCGACATTGAGGTAATCAACCTGGAACTGGCGCTGGCGGATTTGTCGCAACTCGAAAAGCGGGCCGATCGCACTCGCAAGCAGGCAAAAACTAGCAAAGATGCTCAGGCAGAGTTGGCCGTGTTAGACAAACTGCTGGTGGTGCTGAACGAGGGCAAGTCGGCGCGACTGGTGGAACTGACGGATGAGGAGGAGGCCATTATAAAACCGCTAGGGCTGCTGACGCGCAAGCCCGTAATCTATGCGGCAAACGTGTCGGAAGATGACCTGGCGACGGGCAATGAGTGGGTGGAACAGGTGCGGGCGATCGCCGCCGCAGAAAATGCCCAAGTCGTCGTAGTATCAGCCCAGGTCGAATCGGAACTCATCGAACTTTCGGAGGAGGAGCGGGCCGATTTTCTGGAATCGCTGGGGGTGCAAGAAGGCGGGCTGAAATCCCTGATTCGCGCAACCTACGATCTGCTGGGACTCCGCACCTACTTCACCACGGGCCCCAAGGAAACTCGCGCCTGGACGATTCGTGCTGGGATGCTGGCTCCCCAGGCAGCAGGTGTGATTCACACTGACTTCGAGCGCGGCTTCATTCGCGCAGAAACGGTGGCCTATGATGATTTGGTAGCCACAGGTTCTATGGCGGCGGCGAAGGAAAAGGGATTGGTTCGCAGCGAAGGCAAGGAATACTTGGTGCAGGAAGGGGATGTCATGCTGTTCCGCTTTAACGTGTAGTTTTAACGTGCAGGTTGGGAACGGTTAATCAGCTTTTTAGGCCCCGTGACTGTAGTCTTTGATCTTGATATTTGTAGGACTGACGCATTTGGACAATTTCTCGCGGGCGCAGTCCGCGAGAAATTGTCCAAAGCTCAGAAAGCTTATTGAAAGTGCGTCAGTCCTGATTTGGTCTTGAGACTTGATTTTGATGAGGGAAAGCGCAATGGGAGACTCGAAGCGACGCAAGGAATCTCTGGGCGAAAAATACGGGCAGGAAGACAACATTCTGCCGGGTATTCCCATCAAGCCCAGCCAGGCAAAGCTGTTTTCGCAAATCACAACGCGGGGCGCGTGGATTGGGATCGCCCTGTTGGTGGTGTATTGGGTCGTGGTTCGGTTTATTGGTCCCAGTCTGGGCTGGTGGGAATTGAGCTAGTCGGCTCTGGTTGCGCTCTGTGCGTCCCAGTTTCAGTCCCAGTTGCAGACCTGGCAGCAGGCCCAGTTGGATGCTAGAGGCGACCGATTTCTCTAAAAAACTTTTCCCCTATGAAAATCCGGCGAATGGGCACGTCCGTATATTCCTCTAGACGGGCGCAGTTCATCCATTAATTTGCGCTCCAAAGCATTGGAGTGCTTGGGTTGAATTGGAGTCATCCGGCGATTTGAGCAAGTTTCAGGACTCGCAACTCTGGTGCGGTGTTTGGCACAGAGTTGGCTGGGACTGAACTGGCACGGGTCGCTGCTTTGTGGTGCCTTTTTGCAGAACTTTTGTAGGAGAACTCGAACAATGAACCGACGCAAATCTGAATGGCTGGGTCGCGCTCGACGGGCGCAGGGCTTGTCTCGTCGCCAAATGCTGACAGGTGGGGCTATCGTGGGTGCGGCGAGTGTGCTGAGCGTGCCGCTCATTGCAGGAACGGCCGATGCCTCGACGGAGAGCGATCGCCGCAATGATATTGAGATCCTCAACAAGGCCCTGTTTTATGAACACGCTGCTATCTGGGCCTACGGTGCCGCTGCGGGCAAGCTGACGGGTTCTAACGTGGGTAATGCCGTAAAGGCGATCGCCCTCGCGAACCAGGCAGATCACATGCAGCACCGCGATGCCCTGGCGAATGTCATCCGCAGTCTGGGCGGCACGCCCGTTCAGGCAGAGACCAGCTACGATTTGTCCTCCTATCTCCAGCGGGGCGAAGGAAACCTGGATTCGGACGTGAATATTGCAAAGCTGGCGCTGGCGCTGGAAACCGACGCGGCGATCGCCTATAGCCAGGAAATCGCTATGCTCAAAACGCCCGCGCTGATCACCGCTGGAGCCAGCATCGGCTCGACCGAGGCCAGCCACGCGACCCTGATTCGGGCAGCAATTCAATCTCTCGGCGTAGATATTCAGCCTGTCCCCGCTTCCTTTGTCAGTGCCGAAACCCGAAATGCCTGGATTCTAACGGTTTAGGTAGATTTATACCCTCAAAAAGATGCGCCCCGAAGCAGTTCGGAGCGCATCTTTGTCTTCAAACGTCTTCAAACGTTTTCAAACTCGTTAGGACTTACGCAGTTAGACCATTTCTCGCGGGCTGCGCCCGCAAGAAATGGTCTAAAACCCAAAGAGCTTATCGCAAGGGCGTAAATCCTACTCGTAAACTCTGCCAGTCTCTTAGAACCTAAACTCTAGACAGGGCTGATGCGAGAACGCCTACTCCAAATCGCGCAGCAGTTGGCGAATCTTGGAACCTTGCCGTGCATCCAGGTGTGCAGGAAAAGAGACCTCGACATCCGCCGTCACGCCGCCTGCCGAGCGATTCACCAAAAACACCACACCGTCAGATGACTGGGCATTGGAAACCCGCACGTCTTCGATCTGCCCCACCAGACGCTTCGGATTGTCATCTGTCGTATGCTGGCTCAGCAGCAAACCCACAGGCGGCTGAGCTTGCTGCAACATCTCGATGTTGGGCAGCAGGTTGCCGTCCATTTCAATCCGCAGGCTGCGCGAACTAATCTCCTTGGCAATGCCAGGATAAAACTGTCCCTCCCAATAAATCTGAGCAGCAGCGTGGATTTGCTTGCGAATTTCAGTCGGTACGGCGGGTTTGGGATCGCGGAAGGCCCGCAGCAAGCCCGTCGCCAAAAACGCCAGCGATTGGAATGGACGGTCGATTTCGGTACGCTTCTGCGCGTACCATTCCTCCACGTCGGAATACAGCACCAGCACCAGCGCATCATTTTGAGACTGCGACAGGTTCACAAAGTCCACTGCCACAACGACTTGGTCTTCGCTAATCGGGTCAACTCGAATCACCCGCGCATCCAAAAACGCTCGCTTGCCAAAGTCGCCAGTGAGTTCGATTTCAACCGCATCGGGCAGGTTCGGCCAGCTATCCAGCACAATCCGCGCCCCGTTCTCGCTGACATCCAGCGTCTTGCCAGACAGGGTTTCGTTGTTGTTGCCGTAGATGACTGCACCCAGCTTGCGTTCCAGACGGTGTGCCCGCCGCAGTTGCGGCTGTTCATAGGCTACCAGCAGCGCCGCCACCAGCAGCACTAGGTTAAACACACACCAAGCAGCGTTGATGATGACGGCTTCTTTTGCTTCGGGCTGAAGCACCAGCCAGAAAGGGACGGCCAGCAGCGACAGCACCAGTAGCGACACAACAATCAGGGAGGCTTTGGCAGATTCGTAATCGAAGCTGCGTTTTGTGACCTTTACGCCCTTGTCGGTCACGTTGAAGCTGCCTAGCTTGGGGTTAATCAGCGCCATAAAGGTCACAATGCCATCCTGAAACGCCATCGCGTACTCAAACACTTCGTTCCAGAACGAAAAGCGGACTTCTTTGGCGGTGATGTAGTTGGCATTTAGCGCCAGGGCAATGTGAGGTAATGCATACACCAGCGTTTCCACACCCAGACCGCGAATCAGGTTAATACCAAACAGCAGGTACAGCACTGGCGATAGTGCATACATGATGCGCGGAAACCCAAAGAAAAAGTGGGTGGTGGCGGAGGTGTAGCACAACCGCTGCGGCAGCGTGAGCTTGAGTTTGCGGTTAAACAGTGGATTCTCTAGCCGCAGGATTTGTGCCATGCCTCGTGCCCAGCGCACCTGCTGCCCTACGTAGGAGGAGAATTTCTCTGGTGCCAACCCCGCCACCATGATTTTGTCGTAGTAGACCGACTCATAGCCCAGGGAGTGTAGCCGCAGCGAGGTGTGGCAGTCTTCGGTCACGGTTTCCACCGCGATGCCGCCGATCCGCAGTACGTAGTCCCGTCGAATCACTGCCGCAGAACCGCAGAAGAAGGTGGCGTTCCAAAAGTCGTTGCCCTTTTGCACCACCTTGTAGAACAGCTCGTTGCCGACGGGGACTCGCCCCTGAGTCAGCAGGTTGCGCTCGAAGGGATCGGGGTTGTAAAACCAGTGCGGGGTTTGGACGAGTGCGACCTTGGCGTTGTAGAAAAAGCCGACCGTTTCCTGAAGAAACTGCCGCGATGGAATGTGGTCGCAGTCGAGGATTAGCACTAGGTCGCCTCGCGTGCGGCGCATGGCAGTATTGATATTGCCTGCTTTGGCGTGGTCGTTGTTGTCCCGCGTCAGCATGGTGCAGCCAATCTCTTCGCACATGCGGCGCAGCTTTTCCCGACGATCGGGAAATTTCCGTCCGTCGTCTAGCACATAGACTCGCTTTTTCTCTTCGGGGTAGTCCAGCGCCAGAGCCGCGAGGGCCGTCTTGCGGACGATCTCGACATCCTCGTTGTAGGTGGGAATGTATACGTCAACGTTGAACCATTGACTTTGGGGAATGCCGGACAGATCAACGGGCTGGCGATCGCGCAGTTTTAGCGTCTGAAAATAGGACAGAAACAGCGTGGCGATCGCATATAGCTCCGCCATGAACAACACAATACTGAAGGTTGCATTGAGCCAGCCATCCAGGTTCAGCGTATAGCTCGTGCGGTAATAGAGGTACCGCATCGTCGTGACGATACTCAGCCAGGCCAGGAACAAATGCAGATACTCGCTTGCTTGGCGCTGGGTTTGCCACTGCTCTAGCTTCACCACAGCCCAGCCCAGCAAGATCAAGAATACTGCCACAACGCCCTGCTGCCAGATTTTTAGCGGCGTAACGATTAGCGGCGCAGACAGCACCATCAGACCAATGACCAGCCAAAAGAGCTGCGTGCTGCGTGCCCTAGGAAAAAAGCGGTCAAACCAGTTCGGCACTCGCAGCAGCCACCGCGCAATCCACGGCTGCTGACGAGAGACGGGTTCGACGGGGGCTTGAGACATGGAACTCGTCATTTTACCTCTCCTGACTTGGCGAGCCGATTAACGTAGAGCTGAGAAATGCCATACAGCAGCAGTGAGATTAACAGAATGCCCGTCGGCAGCAGGAACCAGTTGTCTTGAATAAAGATGGAGATTCGGCTCAGGAAGCCGGTTCTTTGCACCTGCTGGAGCGGTTCCTCCCGCAGGATATCGAGCTTGTAGGCGTAGGGGTCATTGGGCGATGGATTGGGCTTGTTTCGGCTAATCAGCACCGTGTCGCCGTTGAGTTGAGAAAACAGCGGGTCGCGCTTGAACACCTCTGCCGCGTCGGTGAGGCCCTGTTCGCTCTGTCCGGTGATGGCCAGCACCGCGCGATCGCCATTATTCGGCGACACCATCAGCTTCACCACACCCTGACCATCGGGCAAAGCCTGCACCCGGCTACCGCGCCAGCCCCGCGAAAACAGATTGCGGAGTTCAAAACCACCAGACTCCATCACTTCGGGCAATGGGAAGCGATCGCGCGTCCCAATTCCCACCAAGTTCATACCCCGCGCCTCAGCAGGCAGATTGCCACCCGTGTAAACTTGCAGGTTCACCGAATTGGCGCGGCTCAGCCGACCCAGCCGCTCACTCACCGCCAGCATGGTTCGCACATCTGCATCCCGTGGGGCACTCGGCACCACAAACGCCGTCTCCGACAAATCCTGCGGTGCGGTAAACGGATAGCCAAATTGCAATAGCCTCAAATCCGGCATCCGAGTGAAAATGTCTCGCTTCAGATTAAAGTCCGTGTCGCCATGCAGCGTTCCCCAGAGGGATTGATCTCTGGATAAACCACAGACCTCAGCAGAGCGCGGATTTAGGTTAAACACCACATTCAACTGCGAATCTGGCTGAATCAGCGCTGCGGGCAAATCCACATCCAGCGAATCGCGACCGCCCCTTGCAGAATTCAGCCGCTTAGAGCCAATCGTCACATCATCCAGCCGTACCTCCACCGTCGAAGTGCGTGGATCAACCTGAGCGCTGTAGCTATAATCCACCCTCATGCGGCTGCCCCGCGAAAAGCGGTCATCGGGCAGCGCCCGGAACGGAATTTCAATGGGTGGTGCATTCGTGCCATGCACTGTAATGTCTTCAAAGTTCTGTCCGCCGAGCGTGGTTAAATCACGCAGGGTAAAGCTATTGCGCGTGGGCAGATAGCCCGGCCACTCGCGGGGCGCAGGCGACGGCTCATTCACCAGATTGGTCACCGTCAACACCTGACCCGTACCAATCTGCGCCTCTTTGGTCTGCACTAGGAACTGCACCGCCTTCTGCACACCTGCTGCTGAATTTCCCGTTGCTACGAGAACGGGTAAACCGTTGTCTTCCAGTGTGGTCAACATTAAAACGCCTGTATCGCCGGGCAGCGGCGTGTTGTTGCCGTCCAACAACTGACCGTTGCGAATCGGCAGCGGCAGCGATAAGTCTGACAGAACAGGCTGCTCTGCTGGAGTCCCCAGAATGACCACGCGATCGTTCCACTGGAGGTTATCCAAACTGCCCACTAGCCGAGTGTTGAGTGGGCGAAAGTCCACGAGCCGCCCCGCCTCAGCCTGAAAGATGGCTGCTGCATTAAGCCAGGTGTCGCTGTAAGCGCGAGGCCGTAGATACGTAATCTGATTGGTATCGAGACTGAGGGTGTCAATGAACGGGAACGGATAGCGGCTGAAATCCAGCGGAACAGACTCTAACGCATAGTCCAGAATGACCTTGGAATCGGGTAGAATCTCGGTCCACAAGGTCGGGTCGGTGGCAACGGTGCAGTCTTCATTCGTCTGCTGCTCTGCCAGAATTGAAATCTCGTTGTAGTCCTGAATTAGATTGGACGGCACCTCGAAGACCACCTGACCAATCTGAGAATTGGGACGATTCAGCGGCACGCTGCCCACGCTGGTATCGTTTACCCGAACCGTCAGGCTTGAGCGATCAGACAGCAGCGACGGCGAGTGCTGGAACCGCAGTACGAGCTTGGCAGTTTTGACATCCCACTGACGGGGACGGTTAAACCCAAGTCGAGCCGTTGGGTATACGCCTTCCATGCGGAGGCGATTGCCCACCACCGGGCTGCGGTTGAACTCAATCACATGCTGGTAGGTGGGTTCTGGCTTGGGCGCGGCGGGCGACGCGGTGGCAGCGGGCGGGTTCGCTGGCTGGGGGGTGGCGGCTGGCCGGGTTGGGCTGGCCGGGGCCGCAGGACGAGCGGCCGGACGAGACGGCTGGCTGGGCGGCTGGGCAGGCGCGGCCCGGCGCACGGCAGGGGCGGGGCGGGGCGCAGGCTGAAAGTTTGGCGGAGTCGCTGGCCGATTTGGCAAGGACAACTCCCGGATCAGCGTGTTTTCTCGCTGCTGCACGCTGGTTTGCGCGGATGCGCTGGGCAGCAGGCTCAGGCCCGCTCCTAGACCCAATAGAACGAGCAGAATTGCCAGGATTTGGTTTCGTTTGACACGCTTCCGGCGTGTCCGACCAGCGGGAGAGGCGTTGGGCGAGTGGTCTCGATTAAACGTAAGAAACCATTGACGCAGCGAACGAAACATAGACCTGTCTCTCTACTAGTAAAGGGGGTTTACGGGTCGGTCTAAGGCTGAAGCCAATTCACAGCCACATCAGTAGATGCAAGTAGCCCAAACCAAGCCAGATTTTGTGCGTAGTACGCAGAGTCGTTATCCCAAAAGCCGTTTTGATAAGCAGGAAGAAGCTTTTGCTGATAAATTTGCTCAGCAATTTGAGGGTTTGTTAATTGAAATGCCGCAAACAACATGCCGTATTGGGATGTAGATTCGTAGGGCACGAGCGGCTGACCTTGCAGGTCAATCTGTGCTGGAATCTTTTGCTGGGCTTTCCATTTGGATTCCAGCGACGGCAAGTGCTGCTGCAAGTATTCCCAGGCGGCAGGCTCGTTAAACCACTGGGCATCAATTCCAACCCGCCACCAAACTCGATACGCATCGAATCCATAGATGCTGCGGATCGGGCTGGGGGTACGCAACGGAATATAGCTGTTTGTGGTGGTGTTGAGGGCGACCCAATCGCTGGGCAGTTTGGCGGATGAAAGCTGGGAGGATTCGCGCAGGATCTTGTAGCTGCTGTCTACTAGGCTCAGCCAGTTGCGATCGCCATCTATCTGGGCAAACAGGCGGAAGGCGTAGGGTGCGAGATAGGAGGGATTGAGGTGAAGCAGGTCTGGCTGGGGCTGAAACGCTTCCTTGGGCCCCGGCAGCAGATAGCGCTGCTCGCTGGCTGACTGGGAATCGGAGGCACGAGCGGAGTGGGGAGGGACAGCCACTGTTGAGAGAGTCCAAAGATCTCTCAGCTTTATACGCGCTAGCTGGAGATAATCCGGACGGTTCCAGCGGCGGGCGGCGAGGATGAGGGCGGTTACTGCGTCGATATCGGCATCGCTGGCGAAATTCTCGTCCAGAATCGTCCAATTGCCGTCTGCGTCTTTTCCCCACTTCCAGGCCCAGAGGTTGTCTCGGCGCTTGCCGTTTGCATCCATCCGCTGGAGATTTTCCTCGGCCCAGTTCAGGGTTTGAGCGAAGGTTTCTGGGTCGTCCATAAAGACGGCGCGGAGCATGGCGTAGGCCTGCCCTTCGGAGGTAGTTCGTTCGTCGGCTTCCCAGTCGATGACGCGGCCGTCTTGCTGGATAAATCTTTCTCGGTAGGCACTCCAGCTTTCGGCGAGGAGGAGTTGCTTGGAGACGATCGCCCCTGGGATTGGCTCAGGGGGGGCGCCTGTTTGGGACACGACGGTTGTATCGGGGGGTGTCCCCTGGGATAGCCCGGAGTCGTTGCAGCCCGCCAGGGTTGAGCCAAACACTAGCGCCAGGGCGATCGCCAACGGTCTCAGGCTGGAGGCGGCGAGTTGAAAAAGTTGCATAGACCAGCGTTCAAAGTGCGCTCTTTTCAGGAAGTCTCAGCAGGAATCTCAAAAAACTCTCAGCGAGATAAAGAAGGCAAGAAAAACTAGAACGATTCCTTCATCCATGACAATCCAAAATCATCCGCACATCCAACGAAAAACGCTGCGCCTTACGGAAGATTCACATTTGACTAAAGATTTATATTCAGGCTGTAAATCTACTGGGCGATCGCCATTTCCCTAATCTAGTCACCGCAATAAAACACCTGGAAATGCTGTGGAAATACTATGGAAATACTATAGAAATGCCTGAAAGATCTTGTGCCTGCTACCCTTAAAGCCTTTGACCACGGGGGGCCTTAGCCCCGACCCCAACAGTCCAAATAGAGTGATTCGAGACGGGTATAAATTAGTAAAAATGCTTCAGTAGGAAGACTGAATCCGCAAAAATAACACCGACCGTTCAGCATTGAAAATAGTCTGCTAGACGGTCGGTGTTGAGGCTATGAAAGTCGAGAATTGGGTGACTTTTTAGACAGGCTCCCAGCCTCAGAAACGCTCCCAATAGGGCTGAAATCCGCGCTGTTGCAAAAAGCTTTCTTCGATTTGCTGGGCCTGGCGGACAAGAACCTGATTCATGCCGCCCATCTGCGCCGCTTGAGACTGCATGGCTGCAATTTGCGCCAGCGCTTCGAGCTTGTTGCCCTGGGCAGCGGTTAATCCCAAGAGCGCACTCTGTGCCGCTGGGTTGTTCGGCTGAATAGCTAGCACCTCGCTGTAGATCATCGATGCTGAGTTATAGCGACGCTGCTGGAATCGCACGCCGCCCAGAGCTGATAGGGCATCGATATTGCCGGGCGATCGCCGCAAAATTTCCTCATAGGCTTGGGCCGATAGTCCCAAATTGCCCTGCTCCTGAGCCAACTGCGCCTGTACAAAATAAGCGCCGAGGTTGTCTGGGTCGCGGGCGATAATCTGGCGGATCTGCGCCTGGGCAAGCTGGGGATTGCGAACCGACACAACCTGGAGTTGGCGAATCCGCACCGGAATATTCTCCGGATCTGCCTGGAGCAGTGCATTGTACAACGGCTCTCGCTGGGGGTTGGCGGGCAAGGCCCCGGCCAGGCTGTACAGTTCTGGCGGGGTGTCGGTCAGCGGGCGGCTGGCCAGCCACGCATTCAGCACGGCTTCGGCTTCCCCAACGCCTAGGAACCCTGCCTGATAGGCGAGGCTGGTGCGCCCCAGTACCTTGGCGTAGTCCGTTGGGTCGAGGGCGACAATCTGGTCGTAGATCGTCAGCGCTTCGGCCGTGCGCCCCTGGGATTGGCGGATGCCTGCCAGCCCTTGCAGCGCTCCAATCACCACGCCGCGATCGCCCGGATTGCTGACCAGGATGGACTGGTAGCGCTGGGCGGCGGCTTCGGGATTGCCCTCGCGGCGGTCGATTTCTGCCAGCAGCAGTTGAATTGCGAAGGGGTCTTGCTGACCTGCTGAGGTGGCGGAATAGGCCACCAGCGCACTGCGGGCAGAGGCTAAATCTCCTCGTCGAATGTGGATTTGGGCGATGCGGAAGTTCAGAAATGGCTCGTTCACCCCAGAATTTACCAAGGCCTGGTAGTAGGGCAGTAGCTCAATGCTGGGGGAATCAAGTCGGATGAGGGCCTGGGCAATCGCCCTGAGTTGTGCCGGATCGGGAGGGAGCGGCTGAAAATAGGTCTGGAGCCGCTGCTGGAATGTTTGGTTTGTAATCAGCCCGACCTGGCGTTCTAGAACGGCCACCTGCACCTGCAAGCCCACGTCGGTCGGCTGCTGCTGGGACAGTTGGCGATAGACTTCCAGCGCAAGGCCCTGCTCCGACGGATAGCCGCTCAGCACGTCTGCCACCTCTCGCGCCATGCCCACCGTGAGCTGGGGCGACTGAAGCACCTCTCGATACAGGGCGATCGCCTCCTGAGCATAGGCGGGACTGCTGCTGTAGCGGGCAATATCGTTCAGCGCCCGCGCCAGGGCCAGGCGAGAATCCTGGCGACCTCGCAGCGGCGTGATCACCGAAGCCGCCTGGTTGACCTGGCCATTGGCGGCATAGGCCGATGCCAGCGCCGAGCGGATTTGAATCGTGATGCTGTCGAGGGTGCGCGATCGCCGCAGTTCTGCCTCCAGCACTTCTACCGCCTGGCCCGCACTCCCCGTTTCTCGCAGAGCCAGGGCATAGGCAATCGCCTGTCCATCCCGAATGGGTCGGCCCGTCGCCCGATAGCGGTTAAACAAGTCCAGACTGCGCTGATATTCTCCGGCGTAGGCGTGGATTTCTGCCGCACCCAGCACCGCTTCGGGGGTTGGGTTGTTTTGCAGCACAATGGCATAGTCTGCCAGCGACTCGGCAAAGCGCCCCTGATAGCCCAGCAACAGCGCCCGCTGGGCCCGCGCTTCGTTGTCGTTGGGGTTAATCGTGAGCAATCGGTTTAGCGCTTCGATCCCTTGCGCCTGCCATTCGGGACGAAATCCGCCCAGCACGCCCACCGTCAACAGCGCCAGCCGATTGTTGGGGTCTAACTCCAGCACGCGGCGATAGGCATTGAACGCATCGGCATCGCGCCCAGCCCGACGAAGGGCGATCGCCAAACCCAACTGCGCCTCCAGCGATTGCGAATTAGAGCGGAGTACTTGTTGAAAAACGCGAATCGCCTGATCCACCAGCCCTTGGTTGAGCAGCGTATAGCCCCGACGCACTTCCGACGGAACCGCTTGGGCTAGGGCAGGTGGCGCGGTTAGTGTCAGCGTTCCCAGCAGAGAACTGCTCAACAGCGCCAGCCCAGCCAAACAACCGATTTGTGTTTGCAACTGTTTCATCAGTCTGCCAATCTGCCTCAAAATGGGGTTGTCATAATGGGGTTTCCGCCCTAGGCGATCGCCCCTATGGATTGCCTCAACGGGCGGCATCTCATCAAAATTACGCGCTGCCCAAAACCGTTCCAAGCTGGAATGATTCTGGGTTGCTAACGGGCACCTCGAAAAATTCAGATCCTCTTGAGAATGGCTACGAAAAAACTAGGGTTTCAGGCTCCTAAAATTCTCAGTAAGGCAATTAATCGAGGTGACCTAACTTTAGTCATCCTCTAGTCATCTGGTGGGCGCAGATGAACCACGCCCGTTGAATACTCAACTCCAGCCGCGTGACCAAACAGGGGAGGAACCAAACAGGGGGGACTGAACGGGGGGCGACGCGACAGCGACTTAGAAACTGCCGCGCGGCAGGACATCGAAATCAGCCCTCAGGCGAACCCCAGCAATGGATTCCGAAAATTCATTGAGCTGCTGGAACGTAAAGCCCATGCGGATATTGCGAGCCACAGGCAGGTCATAGAAGACCTCTAGCACATCGGGACGGCGGGCCCCGGCACTTTGACGTAGACCCGCGTTGGAAAGTGCCTGACCGTAGCCCAAACCGAGGCGATCGCCATCCCGGAACAGGTCAAACAAGTTGAATCCAAAGCCATAGGTATCGCCCGACTCATCCAGATCCCGGTTGTAATACTGACCGTAGCGCCCAAACAAACCCAAATTGAGTTCAGGAATGAACAGTTCAGCATTCACGCCATAAGCGCTTTCCCGATCATCCGAATCAATCCCAAACGTCCCGTCTCCCCGTGGGGCGCTACCCGACTCGCGGAAGCCGTCATTTTTGCCGCCGTCGATCGACGACGTATACGTCCCTCGCAGGATCAGGTTGCCGACTCGGAACCCGATTTCGCCCGCAAACGCATTCAGCGCAAAGTCATCAATACTCCGACCCGAAGAGAAGGTCGCAACCTTTGCTTCTAAGTTGTCAGTAATGCTCCAGTTCAGCAAAATACCAGGACGAGAACCAATCGCCGCTGCTGCCAGTGCCGGGTTGGTCTGAAACACAGGATTGAAAAAGTGCGTCAGCGAGTCTTTGGCAAAGCTATTGCGGTCAAAATAAGATGTCAAATCCATCTGCCCCGCCACCAGACGCAGACTGGGGATATCAGGCAGAGATGCCGCGATGTAAAGCTCATTTAGGTTCAGACCGTCATCGTCCGTAAACGCCTCACCTGTTGCCAAATCCAGTGAGCCTCCCACTAGGAAATTGGGAGAGAACGGATAGATGCCGCTCAGCCGTCCTCGTGCCGAAAATTCGTCGGCTTGGTAAATTGCCCCTGCTTGAAATTGCAGGACGGGTTGAGTCAGGGCTTCGCGTCGTCCTGGCAGAGTCTCCTGCCCCGTGGTTGCGGGAAAGGGCTGACCCAACACGGGCGCACTGGGAACGGGCGCAAGCTGGTTTGCCGTACCCGGTGGCGCAACGGGAATCGTTTGAATCCCTGGCTGCTGAAATCCCGGTTGCTGCAAGCCAAAGCCTGGATTTTGCGTCGGCAGCGGCGCAGGCTGGATAGGCTGGGTGTTTGGCACAAAGGTCGGTGGTAGAGTCTGTGCTAGCACAGGGCCCATTGACGCTGCACCCCCAGTAGGAACGGTCTGGCTTTGGTAAGGCGGCGGCGGCAGCGGCGTAGAGGGGTTGCCGGTTCTAGAAGGCGCAGCAGGGACGCTCAGCGGCGCAAACTCCAGCGGTGGAACTGTGGGGACTGCGGCGGGCCCTTGCCAGGTCGGCATCGGCCACCCCGGAGTTTGGGACTGCATCGCACTCCCAGACATGCCCATCGGTAGGATCGGAGCGCTGGCGCTCATGCCACTTTGGGTTGCATAGCCATGGCCATATTCGCCATGGCCATAGCTGGGCTGTCCTATGCTGGGCTGTCCCATGTAGCCATAGTTTGAGCCATAGTTTGGCCGCCCTGTAGCAACGCTACCTGGAGCGCTGTAGGGTGTGGCATAGCCCGGAGCCATACCGTAGCCAGGAATGCTGGGAACCCCACCAGGTGTGAGGCCCATCGGGCTGGCCAGTGGCTGACTGCCGTAGCCATATCCTGGCATTCCACCGGGTATCGATAGAGCCACGCCCTGGGGCATGGGTGGTTGAAAGACAAAGCTTGCATTCGGATTCAAGGCTTGTCCGGGAAAGGCTTGTCCGGGAGCCGAGACGGGTGCGTAGGGATTGGCATAGCCGATGGCCGATCCGCTGGGGTAGCCATAGCCTGCTACGGGCATCTGCACGACGACGGGGACAGGCGTGCCGTTGGGCAGATAGCCGATGACGGTGGCTGGATAAGTGGCTGGGCCGCCTGCAATGTTGCCCTGTCCATTGTTGCTCAGTCCATTACTAAAACCGTTACCAGCGCTGGGCACAGGCTGGACTGGATAACCTGGCTGAGCTGGCATATAGAATACGAAGGGAGCCGAGGAACTGGGGCTTGGGCCCTGTGGCAATGCACCAGCCATTCCAGACTGTGGTGTGCCGTAGGCGGTTGGGAGGGGAGAGCTTGGGGTTCCGGGAAGCAGTCCAGGCATTTGCCCAGTCATCTGGACGGGCATTGGAGGGATAGCAGCCGTACCGCCGACTGGAGCGCCCGGGGTGACGGGGTAAAACGTGAAGGGAGTAGAGGAACCCGCGATCGACCCTGGAAGTTCTGAAGATAGGGTTGAAGGTGCAGCCGTAGGGATGGTTGAGGCTGATGCCGGGGGGGCAGGTTCAACAGCCACCCCGATCCTGATAAAACTGTTTGGGTTGATTGAGACCCCTGCTGCATTTGCCGCTGCGGACTCGGCCGCTGCGATCGCACGGGTCATTTCGGGGTTTGCACTATTAGGGTCTGCACTACTTATGTTGGAAGCAGTCGGGTCGGAAGTAGTCGGGTCGGAAGCAATTGGCGCGGCAGGTGGATTATGTTGGGCGATCGCCGGACGCAGAGCCTCAGATAAATTTTTGCTCACCGCTACTGGTTCATGGGCACCCCCCCCGCTGGCTGAGTTTGTCGGAATCTCTGGAGTCGCGCTCTGTGACAGGAAATTGGAATCGGAAGGGGGCTGAGCCGGCACATTAGCAGAGGCAGATCCTGTGGCAGTGTTGGCAAGCACGAGTCCCAATCCTAGCCAGACCAGCGCAGAACTGGAGGTGGATCGGCTATTGAGCGAGATACTCTTGAGCAAACTGGTTAATATCCAAGCCATGAATCACTTCCGCATCATGATGAAGGTTTTAAGGGTTGGGGGCAACCTTATGTAGGTTAGATGAAGTTTGAGGCGGATTTACGTTCAAACTTTGTGGATTTCGTGCGATCGCCCAACTCATGTTTAGACTCGACTTGTACCGATCGTCAATCAAAATCTGGTTCATCGATTAACCCATCCCGTCCACTGTACATTGTCCCCATCGGTAGATCCGGTTCAGATTCTGAAAATTGTCCATTCCTAAACATTACTCACCCCCCTTATCGGTTCTCATGTTGTCGTTCCTACGCCAAGCTAGCCAAATCGCCCTCATTCAAGCGCAAAACCAAGCTCGAAAAATAGCCTTCAGCACTATGTCCCGAACCCTGTCCAACACAACTCGTCAAACGACTAATTTGATCTTCAAAAGACTGGTTCTCTTAGGGCTGATTTCGGTTATGGCAGTTGGTTCTCTGAGCTGCTCGTCTGCCCCTACGAACTTGCGTGGTCTGACCAACTCCGGCACCCCACTTAACTTATCTATTCGCGAAATCCAGGACGAAGGCGGTGGTACGTATACGGTTTCGGGCACGACCTCCCTGCCCAGCAAGACCAAAATCACGGTTTCTGCGGTTCGATATTTGGTCGAAGGCGCAAACCCTGAAACCAATAGCGAAACCGATATTCCCTACGCCATTCTGGATCGTCAGATTGCTGAAGTCGGACAAGGAAACTGGCAGGCGGAGCTAAACCTGTGGCAGATTGCGCCAGATGGAAAGTTTCAGGAAGCCTGGCAATTGAGCCAGCAAGATGCGAATGTGATTTTCAATCCGGATACCAATGTGACGTTTTTGGCAACCTTTGATCCGGTCAATCAACCTGAAAACTTTAAGGCAGAAGTAGAAAAGCTAGATACGTCGCTCCAGGCTGCTCTGGCACGCTTTACGCCCGATGGGGAACTGTATCTGCAAGCGAGTCGGATGATGGCGATCGCCTTGCCCACAGGACAAACCACCCCGCCCCAAACCTCTCGACTCGCAGGTGGAGTTCGTCGCAGCAAGCGCACAGCCGCATCGCGAACCAGTCAGGCTAACGCGACTCAAGAATCGACCTCCTGGCGTAAAACAACTGCACCGCTGAAGCCGGACGAAATGCTGCGATAGATTGCTTGCCTGTAAGTTGTTCTGATTAGGCCAGTTAGGCAAGCTGGGGTTTGAATTCGGCTCTCGATAGTTTTCTTAAGCCTTTCCTAGAAGGGGCTTGCGAGAAAGGAATTACACGACAGAAACCATCTTTCCAGATGATTGAAGCGGGAGGATTAAAGCGCTTCAGGATTCCTGGGGAGATGGTTTTAATTTTTGTTTTTGTGTTGCGTTAAATGAAGTTATAAAAAAGATTGCAAATGATGAAACTTTTGGGGTAGGGCGATCGCCCTGAATTTGCCTTTTTGCAGCAGGGAAGCCACGTCTTTCAGTAGTCGATTTGACAGTTTATATGAGTGCCTGAGCATACGATACGAACTTGCTAAACAGCTTTTAACCTGATTTCAAATGTTGAGGCATATATGTTGAGGCATATAAAGAGTCAATCAAAGAGTCAATCAAAGAGTCAATCAAAGAGTCAATACCGGAAGGGCTATACAGGCTTTTACCTGCGCTCCTGGGTTATGCAACGCTGCCGATTTGCAATTCTATAAAAACGAAATAACTCAAGCAAGAAATGATTCATCAATCCCAAACAATTGGGGAGACTTCCTATGCCAAAAACACTATTTAAGGTAGATTTGACCAAACCAATGAACGAGCAGGAATTGCCTGGGCACAATCGCTGGCATCCAGAAATTCCTGCCGTCGTATCTGTCAATCCGGGGGACATCTTTCGGATTGAATGTAAGGACTGGACTGATGGGCAAATCAAGAACAACGACAGTCCTGACGATATCCGCGATGTGGATTTGACCGTGGTGCATGTCCTCAGCGGGCCAATCTGGGTCAATGGGGCCCAGCCGGGAGATATTCTGGTGGTGGATCTGCTCGATATTGGGGCATTGCAGGGGGATGAATGGGGCTTTACGGGGATTTTTGATAAGAAAAATGGGGGCGGCTTTTTAACCGATCATTTCCCAGATTCTGCGAAGGCAATTTGGGATTTTCAAGGTATTTACACCACTTCAAGGCACATTCCAGGAGTGCGGTTTGCAGGCATTATTCACCCTGGACTGATCGGCTGCGCTCCATCCCATGAATTGCTCGCAACCTGGAACCAGCGCGAAGCAGAACTCGTGCAGACTGCGCCCGATTTGCGAACCTACGGAGCGGGGCTTTCGGGCGATGCACCCGTCTTGGCGGCCTTGCCGAACCCGACGAACGCTATTCTGGGTACGCTTCCGGCTTCTGAGTATGGGCGAGTTGCGGCCGAAGCGGCGCGAACCGTGCCACCGCGAGAACATGGAGGCAACTGCGACATTAAGAACCTCTCGAAGGGCACGCGCATTTACTTTCCGGTTTACGTCGAAGGCGCAAAGCTTTCGATGGGGGATATTCACTTCTCCCAAGGGGATGGAGAAATTTCGTTCTGCGGTGCGATCGAAATGTCGGGCTATATCGATCTGCATGTGGACATCATCAAGGGCGGCATGGAGAAGTATGGCATGGTGAATCCTATCTTTAAGCCGGGCCCTGTTGAACCTAGATATTCGGAATACCTGGTTTTTGAGGGAATTTCGGTCGATGAATTCACGGGCAAGCAATATTACATGGATGTCCACATTGCGTATCGGCGGGCCTGTTTGAATGCGATTGAGTATTTGAAGAAATTTGGCTATACGGGCGAACAGGCTTATCTATTGCTCAGTTGTGCCCCGGTGGAAGGGCGGGTGAGTGGCATTGTAGACATTCCAAATGCCTGCGCGACGCTGGCGATTCCGACAGAAATTTTTGATCAAAATATCTTACCTGTTTAGCGATCGCCCTTTTGTCCTACTGCCTCGCCCCGCTACCTTTTTGCCCCGCTACCTTTTTTAGGTATCGCAGAGAAGGAGCTAAGGGTAAGAACTAAAAGTATGAACCAAAATTGCAGGACGCAGAACAACTATGCCGTTGTACGAATTTCGCTGTCCGGAGTGTGGCGTTTTTGATCAGTGGCGATCGCTCGATGAGCGCAACCTCCCTGCTGAATGTCCCACCTGTCAGCAGCCAGCCCAGCGCATTTTCTCGCCGCCGGCCATCCTATCAGGCTCGCTCCGCCTCAAGCAGGAAGCGAAGGAACCCAAACTGATTCAGCGCACAGAAGAGCGATCGCCCCCAAGGGTCAAAAATCACACTGGGGGTCGCCCGTGGATGATTAGCCATTAATTAGCCATTAGGATGATGCTGATTCCGCTTGCAGTTCATCTTCCCGATCCTGCTGCGGATGAAAGTAGTCGTAAATCTGCTGCGCCATTTTGGGGCCGATGCCGGGGACTTCGGTGATTTGCTGGGGAGTGGCTTCGCGCAGATAGTCGATCGAGCGGAAGTGGGCAAGGAGCTGCTTTTGACGGTGATGCCCCAGACCCGGAATATCTTCTAGGCGAGAGCGCCTCATGCGATCGCTCCGCTGCTGTCGGTGAAAGCTGACGGCAAAGCGGTGCGCCTCGTCGCGCAGTCGCCTCAAAAGCTGCACCCCCGGCTGCTCGGCCTCCGTTGTCAGCGGCAGAGACTCCCCCGGCAGAAAAATCTCTTCGCGCTGCTTGGCCAGGCTAACCACCTTCACGTCTTCTAGCAGATTCATCTCCCGCAGCACGGCTACCACCGCCGAAAGCTGCCCCTTGCCGCCATCGATCATCACTAGGTCAGGAAAATCAGGATTGCCCACTCGCTGGAGGTTTGGGTCTTGGGCATAGCGACGAAAGCGACGCTGAATCACCTCCGCCATGCTGGCAAAGTCATCAGAATGCCCCGACTTCACGGTGGGATTTTTGATTTTGTAGCGGCGATAGTGCTGCTTGGCGGGCATTCCGTCGATAAATACGACCTGGGACGCGACGGCATCCGACCCCTGAATATGGGAAATGTCGTAGCCCTCGATGCGGTGGGGCAGGTCGGGCAGGTCGAGGATTTCTGCCAGGTCGAGCATGGCCTGGTTGTTGCGATCGGCAAAGCGCTGGGTGCGAGCCAGTTCATAACCTGCGTTGCGCTCTACCATGTCGATCAGGTCGGCTTTGGTCTGGCGCTGTGGCAAAAAGATGTGTACCTTGCGGCCGCGCCGCTGGGTGAGAAACTCCGCCAGAATGTCGCCATCGGGCAACTCGTGCTGCACCAGGATTTCCGACGGAATCTCGATCGCCTCTACGGTTTGATAATGCTCCTCCAGCACTCGCTGCAAGATGGCTCCCGGCGTGCCCGACTGAGCATCCGCCACAAAGCCCAGCCGCCCCACCAGCCGCCCCGCTCGAATTTGAAAAAGCTGGATACAGGCGTGGTGTTCGTCGGCTGCCAGGGCGATCGCATCTCGTGACACGGTATCGTCTGGCGATTGCACCTTCTGGTCTGCCCCCAGCGACTGAATCCCGCGAATCTGATCCCGCAGCCGTGCCGCATACTCAAAGTTCAGATCTTCGGCCGCCTTTTCCATTGCCGTCGTCAGGATGGCCTCTAGCTCCTGGGTGCGTCCTTGGAAGATCATCGCCACCTTTTGCAGCGTCTTGCGATAGTCCTCCGGGCTAATCAGCCGCTGACATACACCCGGACAGCGCCCAATGTCGTAGTTCAGGCAAGGGCGATCTTTGAAGAGCGGCTGCGGCCGCTGGCGCAGGGGAAACACGCGCTTGACCAAGTTCAGCGTCCGTCGCAGCAGCCCTACATCGACGTAGGGGCCGTAGTAGCGATCCTTGCTGTTGAGCTTGCGCTTGCGGGTGATGAAGATGCGCGGATACTCCTCGCTCCAGGTGATGCAGAGAAACGGATATTTCTTGTCGTCCTTCAGCAGCACGTTGAAATGGGGCTGGTGCTGCTTAATCAGATTGGCTTCCAGCGCCAGCGCTTCAGCTTCGGTATCCGTAACGATGAACTCGATTTCTGCTACCTGCTTGGTCATGCAGGCGATCCGATATTCCCGGTACGGGTCTTCCCGAAAGTAGGACCGCACGCGGCTCCGCAAGCTCTTGGATTTGCCGATGTAAACAATGTTGTCGGCAGCATCGCGCATAAAGTAGACCCCTGGCTCCTGGGGAATTTCCTTGAGCCGCGCTTCTAGGCGTTCGGGGTCTTTAAGTAGGGGCGTGAGAGGAGGCAATGAGGGCACGCAGGACAAGGGGGGGATAGAGATGGGGCGGGTTGATTTTGGATTTTAGATTGACGATTTTGGATTGCCAATCTGATGCATTAATCTGATACACGGTCAGCTTTCCAGCTATTCCATTTCCAGCTATTCCATATGATCCGGGGGGAGAGGTCAGACGTTGAGCGTCGAGACCCAGAGCGTCGGGACTAAGCTGTGTGTACTGCCATATGTACTGCCATATGTACTGCTATGTGTACTACTATTCTAGGCGGCTGTACAGTCGGCGGAGCGATCGCAGTTATTGAAATAGGAAGAGGCGCTGAGCGGCGCGGGTGACGGCGACGTAGAGGAGCTGGTTGCACTCTCGGATGTTGCGGTTGATTAGGGCGTTGGGCACATCTACAAACACGTTTTGGAAGGTTGACCCCTGGGACTTGTGAATGGTCAGGCAGTAGGCGTAGTGGACATCGGCAAAGGCGCTTTTGAGCTGCCAGAACTCGCTCCAGCGCTTGTCTTTGGCGTAGGCATCCAGCAGGTGGGCGTATTGTCCCTGGCTGAGTTCATGGAGGACGCTGAGGCTGCGGTTTTTGCCGTCGTCGGTGAGGACGTGGAGCCGCCAGATATGCCAGTCGCCCTCGGTGGTGGTTTCGACGGACAGGACTTCGCACTCGCTGGAGGTTTGCAGAATCACGGCATCGCCGACGATGTAGGGCGTGTTGGCAACGAGGCGATCGCCCTCCACAAAGCGCGGCGTTTTGTCGCCGTGGATGGCGCGGCGGATCTTGTGGTTTAGCTCCCGGACGCGCTGGTTGGTGTAGGCGAGGGCGCGGACGTAATCGGGGTCTGCTTGATAGGACTCGCTCTGGAAGGCGCGGGTCAGCAGGCGTTCCCAGTCCATGCGGCGGGTGACGATTACGCCTTCGGTGCGATCGCCATTGGCATCCGTCTCAAAGTTGGGCAGGTCGGGGCGGGTGAGGTTGTTGCGGATGGATTCGGCCAGGAGGGCGATCGCCCCCCCATAGCGCACCACTTCGGTCAGGTCGGAACGGTGGTGAATCTGGCTGAACACCAGCGATTCTGGCTCGCCGATGGGCGGCAGTTGGGCAATGTCGCCGACGAATAGAATCTGCGTCTGGCTGAGGAGGCTATTGACGGCGTTGGTGAGCAGTCCCCACATTTCCGCGTTGATCATCGAGGCTTCATCTACCACGACGAGATGATAGCGGTCGAAGTGGTTTTCGCTGTCGCGGTCGGGCTTAAAGACCTGCGTGCCTGAAACCGAATCAATTTCCGGCCGCAGCCCCAGCAGTTTGCAGCAGGTCATGCAGTCGATCTCTAGCCGCCACTCGTCGGCCATGCGCTCTAGCACCTTGGTCGCTTTGTTGCTAAAAGCAGTGAGGACGATGCGGCGGCAATCGCCCTTGTCGCGCAGGCGGCAGATCAGGGCTTGCAGCAGCGTGGTTTTGCCTGTGCCCGCGTAGCCCGTCAGCAGATAGAGTTTTTCGCTGCTGCGGGTAAACTTCTCCAGTTCGCGCAATGCTTTGCGCTGCTGACGGTTGAGCCGGATTCCAGGCAGCGGGTTGGCGATGTCCTTGTCCTTGGAAGAAGGAGCAGGGGTCATGGCGAATGCCCCCGACGGCCGAGATCGGTGATCAGCGTTTTGTCCCATACTATTTGGGTGAGGTCGGTGTCCAGCTTCGACTCCCGATAAATGCGGTGGGCCGCAGTTCCTACCGTGGCCAGCGTGAGGGCGATCGCCGGCGTGGCCACCGGAATCCACACCTGCTGCCCAAATAGCCAAATGCTGCTGCCGATGAGAATGCCGATTGCCGCCACGCTGCCCGCGCCCAGCCTGGCCGGATGTCGCAAAAACCAGCCCAGCCCGCTGCCCACTGCGACCCAGCCGACGATCCACAGCCCCTCTGCCCAATCGGGCCAATAGCCCATCAGCCGCCGCCCGTCTTGCACCAGGCTCAACAACTGGCTGGTGATTTGGGCATGAATGACCACGCCGGGCATCTGGTGTTCGGTCTGCTGGCCGGCGCTGAAGGGCGTGTAGTACAGGTCTTTGCCGCTGGGGGCAGTGGTGCCAATTAGCACAATGCGATCGCGCACCTGATCCGCCGCCACGCGCCCGTTCAGCACATCGGCAAACGCCACCACGGGCGCAGGCGCGTCGGGCGATCGATAGCGCAGCAAAAGCTGATAGCCGCCTGCATCGAGCCGCTGATAGCCGCCCGCAGTCGATTCGAGCGGGGGCAGCGGAATGTCGCCTAGTTCAGTGATGCCAGGATTGGTGGAACTGGTGCGGAGTCCTACGTTTTCACTCGCCAGATACTTTTGCGCCAGCCGCACGGCAAAGGAATGAAACTCACCGCCAAAAATCAGCCCCCGCCGCACGACCCGATCGGCATCCACCAGCAAATCGCTAAAGCCCACCTGCACAGGCGGAACCCCAGGCGGCGGCGGAATTTGGGGCGTGGTGACGCTGCCCAACTGCATGAAGGTGATGACCTTGGGCGATCGCAGTTCTTCCAGCAGCGCCGCCCGGCCCGGTTCCTGAGGCAAATCGCGCCACAGCCCCAGCCCGATGACCCGTGGCTCTGCCTGTTGCAGGATTCGCAGCACCTTGGCCACATCGGCATCTGAGGGGGTCGCCCGACCCAGCGCTTGCAAATCTGCCTCAGAAATGCCCACAATCAGCAGGCGATCGTCTGGCGGCAGGGCGGGTTGCAGCCGGGTCATCTGATCGTAGGCGAGACGCTCCAGGGGTTCCGTCCAGCCGAGGTGTTTTAGCCCCAGGGACAGGGCGGCGGCGGTGGCCGTGGCGATCGCCAGTCCCCGCCAGCCCATCCGCAGGCGATCGCGCCAGGAGAGTGGCGGCAAGGGCTGTGCGCGATGGGCCACCGCAGGCGGCAGCAGCGACGTGGGCGTGTCTGGGAGATCGGTGGGCAGGTCTGCCAGTTGCGCTAGGGCGTGCTGCACCTCTGCCACCGACTGATAGCGCTGGCTAAAGTCATAGCGCACCAGATAGTCGAGAATCAGCATCAGACCGGGGCTAAGCTCCGCCTGATGCTGCCAGAGGACATCCAGGGTTTCTGGGTCTTCTGGCAGTTGCGACGGCGGGCAGCCCGTCACCGCCTGCACCACCGTCATGCCCAGCGCGTAGAGGTCGCTGCAATAGCGGGGCCGCCCCATCAGTTGTTCGCTGGGTGTATAGCCCTGGGTGCCAATGCCCACGGTCACTTCCGTCTGTCCAGAAATGCCCGTCAGCCGCGTCTGAATTTCTTTCACTGCGCCAAAGTCAATCAGCACCAGCTTGCCGTCGGATTTTCGGCGGATCAGGTTGGCGGGTTTGATGTCGCGGTGGATGACCTGATTTTGGTGGACGAAGCTCAGCACGTTGAGAACGTCGTGCAAGAGGGCGATCGCCTCAGGTTCCGAAAACTGCCGTCCGCCCGCAAACTCTTCGCTCAGCGCGTGCCCTTCGATAAATTCCTGAACCAGATAAAACTCTTCGCCCTCCTGAAACGAGTCGTAGAGTTCGGGAATCTGGTCGTGCTGTCCCAGGCGACGCAGCGTTTCTACCTCGGTGTCGAACAGACGACGCGCCACCACCAGCAGGTGCAAATCTTGGCTGACGGGCTTGAACTGCTTGACCACGCATCGACGCGGCTGCTGCTCATCTTCGGCCAGGTAGGTTTGTCCAAAGCCACCTGCCCCCAAAATAGTAATAATGCGATAACGCCCGCCAAGCACAGTCCCCAGCATGGACAATTCGTTGCTCAGTGCTCAATAGATGTAATGATTCTGACACACATCCCTGATACAAAGGTTCGATTCCTGACCCCGACCCGCTCCCTCAACCCACTCCCTCAACCTGCTCCCTCAATTTGCACTAATGCATCATTAATGCATCCCATTTGCATCCCATTTGCACCGCTGAAGCACCTATGATGACCGGGATTACTGGCACTACGAAACTTTTGGGCGTGATTGGGCATCCCGTTTCCCACTCGCTCTCGCCTGTGATGCACAACGCCGCGATCGCCCATCTCGGTGTGGATTATGTATACCTGCCGCTGCCCGTTGCGCCGGAAGACCTGCCCCAGGCGATCGCCGGGTTTGCCGCCATCGGTCTGCGCGGCTTCAACGTCACGATTCCCCACAAGCAGGCTGTGATACCGTTTCTGAATCATATTTCAGAGATTGCCCAATCGGTGGGCGCGGTCAACACAATCTGGCGAACAGAAACGGGCTGGGCCGGCACCAATACTGATGTGGAGGGATTTCTGTCGCCGCTGTTGACCCTGCCCCCAGAGCGATCGCCCGACTGGAGCCAGAGTACGGCAGTGATTTTGGGAAACGGCGGCGCGGCGCGGGCCGTCGTCGCTGGCTGTTCCCAACTGGGACTGGCGCAAATCCACGTCGTCGGGCGCGACCTAAACAAGCTCAAAGCCTTTCAGCAAAGCTGGCGAAACTCGCCGATTGCCACGCTCTCGGTGCATCCGTGGGAGGATTTGCCGAATCTCCTCCCTGGGGCAACTCTGCTGGTCAACACCACGCCCATCGGGATGCAACCCCATACTCAGGCTTCGCCGCTGGGTGCAGAGCCAGGGCTGACGATGAAACCAGGGGCGATCGCCTACGACCTGATCTATACCCCCAACCCCACCCGCTTTTTGCAGCAGGCCACTGCCCTCGGCGCAATGCCCATCAGCGGTCTGGAAATGCTGGTGCAGCAGGGAGCCGCTGCCCTGCGTTTGTGGCTGGGGCAGGAGGTTCCGGTCGAGGTCATGCGGCAGGCGTTGATTGAGCGGTTGAGGGGAGGAGGTGGTGTATGAGGTTGGGTGTGAAATTGGGGATGAGGTTTGGTATGAGGTTGGGGATGAGGCTTCCATCCCCCAGGCTTTTGATCAACCCGCGCCTACCGTTGCATGATCTGCTCCACAAAATTGGTGTAAACACGCCCGTCTGCAAAATCCTGCGTTTCCAGAATCCGCTGGTGGAAGCCGATGGTGGTGGGCAGCCCCGTGATGGCGAACTCGCGCAGGGCCCGCTTCATGCGGCGAATAGCCGTGGGGCGATCGCTCCCCCAAACGATCAGCTTGCCGATCAGCGAGTCGTAGTAGGGCGGAATTTCATAGTCCGTGTAGACGTGGGAATCAATGCGAACGCCGTTGCCGCCGGGGGGCAGATAGCCGCTGATGCGTCCGGGGGCAGGGCGAAAGTTCTGATCTGGGTCTTCGGCATTGATCCGGCATTCGATGGCGTGGCCGCGCAACTGCACCTGCTCTTGAGTGAGTCGGAGGCGATCGCCCTGGGCCACGCGAATCTGCTCCGCGATCAAGTCCATGCCAGTAATCATCTCCGTAACGGGATGCTCGACCTGGATGCGCGTGTTCATTTCCATGAAATAGAACTGACCGGAGGCATCCAGCAGAAACTCGATCGTGCCCGCGCCGAGGTAGTTGATCGCCTGGGCCACGCGCACCGCCGCTGACCCCATTTTTTCCCGCAGTTCCGGCGTGAGGGCGGGGCTGGGCGCTTCTTCGAGCAGCTTTTGGTGGCGGCGCTGAATCGAGCAGTCGCGTTCGCCCAAGTGAATCACGTTGCCATAGCCGTCGGCGAGAATCTGAAACTCGATGTGGCGGGGCCGCTCGATAAATTTCTCTAGATACACACCGGGATTGCCAAAGGCTGCTTCGGCCTCGCCCTGGGCCGCCAGAAAAGACTTGACCAAATCCGCTTCGCTGCGAACCAGCCGCATTCCTCGGCCGCCGCCGCCCGCTGTGGCTTTGATGATGACGGGATAGCCAATTTTGCGGGCGATCGCCAGTGCTTCTTTCTCATCGGTCAACAGCCCATCGCTCCCCGGCACAGTGGGCACGCCGATTCGCTGCATCGTTTCCTTGGCCGTAGACTTGTCGCCCATCGCCCGCATCGCAGACGGAGAGGGCCCGATAAAGGCAATTTGGTGATCGGCGCAGATCTCCGCGAAGCGGGCATTTTCTGCCAAAAAACCGTAGCCGGGATGAATCGCGCTGACGTTGCGGGTGAGCGCTGCCGCGATGATATTGGGAATGTTCAAATAGCTCTTGCTGCTGGGCGGCTCGCCAATACACACCGCCTCATCCGCAAGCTGCACATGCAGCGCATTGCGGTCAATAGTAGAATGCACTGCCACAGTGGCAATGCCCATCTCTTCGCAAGTCCGCAAAATGCGGAGGGCAATCTCACCACGGTTGGCAATCAGAATCTTTTCAAAACGCATCTCGTAAGGCCCGGCGCAAGGAATCAACGGCCAGGGATTGACTAGCCAGTGTTTTGAATTTTACGCCGAATCGGGGCCCAGGGTTTAGGGATGCGGTTCAGGGTCGGTTACAGGAATTAGGGTGAGGTCGGGCGATCGCCCTACATCGGCAAAAAACAGCGTAACTCCTGGCTGCACAAGTCCTAGCTGTACAAGTCCTGGCTGTACAAGTCCTGGCTGTGCAAAAACCATGTTGTAAAAAACAATCGGGTCAATCCTTTTGTCCAAAACGCTCGGCTTCAACGCGAACGCTCCAACCCAAAAGACTCACCCGATTTGTCGGAATGCCGCATGAGAACCCCAAATGAGTCCCCAAGTTGCAATCCCTAAATTTGAATCTCTGATCCTCTGATCCCTACTCTGCCGTTGCCAGTTCGGTGCTGCCGCGACGGGTGCGGCGAGTGAGCAGATTAAAGAGCTGAATGCCGATCGCCTTGATCAGGTTGCCTTCTAGCTCTTTGAACATGGACATATTCATGCCAAAGGCAGCGTTGGCTTCGTCCACGATGCGGTCGGCGGTGGCTTCATCCACGGGCAGGCTGTCGAGGCGATCGCGGTACATCACCTTAAACGCCTTCTCGTCGGGAATCTGCTCAAACTCGTAGAAGTTAGTGCCCTGACCCTCCGACAGATTCATCGCGTTCTGAGCAATTTTCTTGAGAATTTGCCCCCCAGAGAGGTCGCCCAGATAGCGGGTGTAGAGATGGGAGATCAGCAGTTCGGGAGACTCGTTCGACACCTCCCGAATGCGAGCCACATAGTCTTGCGCGGCGGTCGAGGGCGCAACCTGATCCCTCCAATTGGAACCGAAGTAATAGGTCAGGTCCTTTTCTAGGCTGGCTTTGCGGTTTAGCTCTGGAAAATAGAGATGAGAGAGCAGCGGATGCTCACGGTGGCGCTGCATTTCTTCTTCCATCGCAGAATAGACAAAATAGAGATTCGCCACCAGCTTGCGATAGGAGGTGGGTTCTACCGTGCCCTTCAGAAAACAGGCGACAAAGCCCGTATTCTCCGCCATAGAGTGAGACTTTTTGGTTCCCTCGCGGAGTTTGGATGCTAAATTGCTGCTCATGCTAAATGTCCTGCTAAATATCCCAACTAAATGCGTCTACTAGCGAAAATCCACTAGCGGTTTAGGTGCCTTTTCCAGCGCATTTTGACAGCTTTCTTAACCAGCTTAATCGACACAACTCGACGCTCCGGGGCAGGAAACCCAGACTTTTGCTCTGGTTTCCCGATCCTTACGCCCGACTTGCGCCCAACATAAACCCAACACGCCAGCGCTGAAGGACTGCATCGGGTAATGGCGTGTTTCCTCTCGAATCGGCACTAAACCGTTGCAAAGAGCACCTAAATTGTTACAGTAGTCTGATTTGATGAGAGTTTTTGTTAAAAATTCTTACGCTCTGTCGGCTGAACCTATAGTCAAGACAGGTAGTCAAGACAGGTCTTGGGGCGGCTCGAACTGACGCAGCGGAAAGCGATAAAACACCCCGCCTTGCTCATCTACTTCAAAGTTGGCCTCAAACTCCTTTGCCCGCTCGTCCAGGTATTGCTTGGCCATGTTGCCCGATATGTTGGCGGCCATGGCAAACTGCATCACACTGAAGCAGCCGTTATAGGCCCGCGCCGTTTCAAAGAAAAGACTGCGGAGGCGATCGCTCTCCTCCTCTCGCCAATCTCGGTGCAACCCCCACAGCAGCCAGCCACCCCCAAGCATCATCGGCACCCCCAGCATCAGCCCACCCAGCACCATGTCTCGTCGTTCTTCAGGGGGTTCGCTTTCATCAAATGGCGCAAGCGCCGCCACCATCAGAAACAGCAGACTCAGGCTGAGCAGCACACCAGAGGCTATTTGACGAAGAAGTTTCATAGGCCGGGTGAATATCGCAAACGATATAGATGAGCAATGCACCCGTAGAATGCCCTGAATCAGCCGCTTAGGAAACCCCGTGGCAAGGCAAAAGCGCTGGCCAGCGCTTAGCGAACGGCCTCCAGCAGCCGCGAAAAATAGAACTGCGTTTTGGTCATGGCGTTGCGCTTCACGATCCAACCCTGGCTTTCCAGCACGGCAACCACATCCGCCTCGCGGTGCAGGTAGGCGCGGGTGGCCTTACTGGGGCCGGGGAAAAAGTCGCCAATTTTCTTGAGCAGACTGTAGGCCAGCGTCTTGGGCGCAAAGCTGAGCATCAGCCGCGACTCTGCTAGGGAACCCAGGTGGGCAATCATGCGCGCTGCGTCTTCCTGAGGATAGTGGATCAGCACGTCCAGGCAAACCACCGTATGATACTTGCCGCTGAGCGACTCCAGATCTTGCACGGCAAAGGTGGGATTGCCCGACAGCCCCAGCGCCTCGGCTCGCTGCTTTGCTTCGCCCACCATCTTTTCAGAAATGTCGCTAGAGAAGACCGTTGCGCCCATCTGCGCCAGAGGAATGCTGAGGCTGCCCACGCCGCAGCCAGCATCGCAGATCGTCAGGGCGCTGGCGTTGTCGTCTTCTCTGATCCAGCCCAGTACGGTATCTACGGTTTGCTGGTGGCCTTTGCGGATATCAAGCTGGACTTTGTTGACCTCACCGTCGCCGTAGATGCGTCGCCAGCGGTCAAATCCGGTCGCGTTGAAATAGTCCCGGACGATGGTTTTGTCGTCGAGTGCGTTGGTCATTCGGGGTTAGGGGTCAGGTTTAGAGATTAAAGACGGGAATTCAGGCAGGCTATTTTGCGCCGCCCATGCGAATTTCGGAGCAGAAGGTGGCCATGCTAAAGCCGCCGAAGCGCTTGAGGATGCTAGTTCGCAGGCGCAGGTTGGGGCTCGCAAACCAGAGGCGCTCTTCGGAATACATGGTTTCGTATTCGGTGATGAGCGTTAGGGAGTTGTCGTCGCCCATGACGTAGCGGCCGGCCACGGGGGCCTTTTCGGCGTATCCCTGTTCGCGCAGCATTTTGCCTTCGTTGGGCTGCTCGGCATCAGCGACAGGCACAATCACGGTGGAGCCTTCATGCTTTTCTTTGTCCCATTCCATCGTGCCGTCCCAGGTGACGCGGGCCCCACACAGCGCCAAGGCCGGGTCGATTTCGTATTGCTGGCACAGCGCAATGACAGCCGGGTCATCCTTGCTCAGCAAGTCGATGACGATGTCGGACTTGCCGCTCTCGGTTTGCTTGAACGCCAGGTGATGGCTAGTGCGCTGAGAGAACCATTTGCCGCTGCTCTGTTCAAAAAATTCGACGATATCCATTGTTGTTTTGTGAGGATGAAAATCTGAGTTCTAGTAAAAACGAAACCTGGGCGGGCAGCGGCTTCACAGAGCGCGATGTCCTGCAACATTCCTTATCTTATAGCGATCGCCCCCCGCAATTTGCACCGTCTCTGGAAATCGCCGAAAGCGACGGCTGTTTAGCAATGTGCCTAAATGTGCCTAAATGTGCCTAAATGTACCTAAATGTGCCTAAAAGCCCAAATTTAACTGCCAGCTCAGCAGCCGCCCAACGTGCTGCGGCGCACAGTCCACCAGCCGCAGTTGCCACACGCCCCGGGCCGAGCGGTTTAGCACTGTCCGCAGGAGTGGCGTGGTTTGCAGTGTGTAGGTGGTTTGCAGGCGGGTGCGGCGGCCGAGGGTGCGGCTTTGCAGCAGAATGGGGTCGCCCTGGGGCGGCAGCAGCATAATTTCTAGGTCGCCCAGATAGCTGTGTTCCACGTCTACCGTGATCCGCAGGTCGCGCAGGGGGCGATCCGCGCGCTCCCCACGGGAATCGCCCTGCACTTGCAAAATGCTGGTTGCGCCGCGGGGGGTGTCGTCGGGGATGGCGACGGGCGTGGTGTTGGAAAGTGACTGCCATTCGCTGGGGGCGATCGCCGCTGACAGCCTACGCCGCGCCGCCTCCACTGCCCGCGCCGCATTTACCTTGCCATAGCCAAACCACTTGGAATGGCCGCTGGCATCATAGGTGCCAAAGCGCAATCCCAGTTGAGGGTCGGGATCGGGGTCCACGATTTTGTCGGCGGTTTCCTGCAAAATCTGCTTCACCTCTCGCGCCGTCAGGTCTGGATTGACCGACAGCACCAGCGCCGCCACCCCCGCCACCACCGGGCAGGCGCTCGACGTGCCGCCAAAGGTGTTGGTAAAGCTGCCCGGATCGTAGCCCGCTGCCCCCAGGCGATCGGTGGTGAACACGCCTACCCCCGGCAGGGCCGCCCGAATTTGTGGGCCCGTGTAGGTATAGCCCGTTTGGGGCAGCCACATCCCTGGGGGTGCGTTGTTGCTGGGGGCTGTCACGGAAATCGCGTCGCCCCAGTTGCTATAGGCGGCTTTTTTGTCGAGGCTGGTGCTAGCTGCCACGGCGATTACGTCGGGATGCACTGCAAATCCGTTGAGCCACTGGGTGTTGCCCCGCAGGACGTTGTTCACCCAGCCCTGCTCGTTGACGGTGCCGCTGATGGGGCGGTTGGCGTTGCCTGCTGCAAAGACGACGACGCAGCCCTTGCCGCCGCGCCCTTGGGTCGCCGCCCGGTTGATCGCCGCCCGCTGCCGCAGCGACAGGGGAAAGTAGGCCGCGCTGGCCCCCCAGCTACAGGAAACCACTGCGGCCCCTTTTTGCAGGGCCCAGTCAAACAGCGACTCGATCGCCTGGTCGTCTAGAAACCCTGTGGTGCGGAGGGGCATCAGGCTGCATCCAGGGGCAACGCCAACGATGCCAAACTGGTTTTCTTCGGCGATCGCCACGCCCGCGCAGGCCGTGCCGTGGTTTTCGTGGGATGCTTCTGGCAGCGGCAGATTGGTTTGCAGCTTAAAGTCTCGCGGCTGCACGATTTTTCCTGGCCCCTGAAAGTCGGGATGGTTCAGATCAAACCCGTCGTCGGTGACAGCCACGACGACGGCCCGACTGCCCCGCGTCACGTCCCAGGCAGGTTCGACGGAAATGTGGGCCGTCGGCGCAATCTGGGAGCTGCCCTGGGTTTGCAGATACCACTGGCGGGGATATTCTGGCTCCTGGGGGCGATAAAGCTGCTGGGCGCGGATGACGATGTTGGGTTCCGCCAGCAGCACATCCGGGCGGCGCATGAGTTGGTTGGCCAGCTTGATCGGGTTTGCCCTGGCTTGCGGGGTTACCTCAAACACGTAGGTCTGGGGAATGCCGACGACGGGCTGGGCGGGCTTGAGGCCCAATTCGAGGGCGATCGCCCCCATAGCTTCCGTCGTCACGCTATTAGCAAACTGCACCGTTAGCTCATCGGTCAGATAGACCCGCGTTTGGGGATTTTGCGCCAGTTGATAGACATGGCTGGCAAAGGCAACGTACCGATGCGCCCTGGCCCGGTCGATCCCGGCATCTGCCTGCCCCGCTGCCGTTTTCACCTCGATCAAGTCCACCCCGGGAACCGGACGCAGGGATTCTACGTCTAGTTGCTGAACCCAGTCCTCCAGGGTGATCTCGGCGGGTGCGTCTGCGGTCGGGCGAAACGTAAAGCGATCGCCCAGCTTTTGCAGGCGCAGTTCCTCGCCGCCCCGCTGCAAAATCATGCCCTCCTGCTCTGCCAACACGCCAGAGGCAGGCGGCATCGCGTCTACCGGATTGCCTTCTGCCTGAAAATCGGCCCCACCCCTCGGCGATAAACCGGAAGACGGGCGATCGGGTGGCACAAATCCAGTCATAGGGGTTTACCTAACTTCAACAACAACGGCAAACTTAAACGGAACTTAAACGGCAGATTTACGGCAGATTTAATTAAGGCAGCGCAAGATAACAGCGAACCTCCAGTACATAGCACAACTGGGTGACTTCGGTGCTTTTTGGTCACGAAGTTTAAGCAAAAATAAATAGACAAAGCATCCGAGTGGTAGTATTTACTCTGTGCATTCGCAGGTGCATTTGGTCAGGCTCACGTCTATTCTCTTCAAACTTCTCAAGTCTACGCAGAGGCCCATGGTATCTTTCAACGCCCTTTGTCCACGCTCTTTGACCTGGCTTTTGGCGATGCCCGCCGCAGTTGCGACTGCGCTCGTTCCAAGCGTCGGTGTCGCCCAAACGCCCAGCCCTGCTGACCCCGATGCGGGCTTGCAGCAGCTTGAGCCGGTTACCCCTGCAAACCCCAGCCTTCCGGCTCCCAATGTTACGCCTAGAAACCCCGATGACCTGCGCCCGCTGGCTCAGGATGGCAGCCTGTTGAGCGTGCGGGCGGGCCAACGGATGATGGAAGAAGCCCGCGCTGCGGTAGCCGTGCAAAACTATGATCTGGCCGTGCGGCGACTGCAAGAAGCCCGTCAGGTCTTTAACCAACTGTCTAACTTCTACCAAGAGCTACATAGCAGCTTTACAGCGATTGATAACCGCATCGCTGACAGCCAGCGCCGCAGCGCTCTGGAAACAGCTCAACTGCGGGATGAAGCCACCTATCAGCTTGCCCTGGTTCACCGCGCCCAAAACAAGCCTGACCTGGCCGTGCCGCTGCTGGTGCAAATCGTTCGTAGCCAAAATCCCACTCGCGATTTGGGGCAGCGGGCCTATCGCCAGCTTTATGAACTGGGCTTTGTTGATTCGCCCTTCCCGCGCAGCCAAGATCCGGCTTCGACCTCCACTGCGCCTCGTCAGTAGGAAGGTGGTTGGAAGGCAGGATCAGCAGTTTCTTGGAGCGGCTCTTGAGGCAGCGTTTGAGACTGCCTATGGGGTCGCTTGGCTTTAGGACGCACAATGCTTTAAGGCAGCACAATGCTTTAGACAGCACAGTAAGGAGCGCGGAGATGATTAGTCCCAGCCAAGTAGAGGCAATGATTAAGGAAGCGATGCCCGACGCGCAGGTGCAGATTCAAGACTTGACGGGCGGTGGCGACCACTATCAAGCGATTGTGGTGTCTTCAGCATTTGAGGGTAAGAGCCTGATTCAGCAGCACCAGTTGGTGTATCGTGCGGTTGGCCCGGCGATGGCATCGGAAGCCATTCACGCTCTCTCGCTGAAGACCTATACGCCCGAATCCTGGGCCGCAGGGCAGGCTTCATAACCCAGCCGAAATGAGCGCGGGGAGGTTCGCAGAGTTGAGCCTCCCCGCTACACTGTTAGCAGGATGGTTAGCTAGCAGGGTGGTTAGCAGGATGCGGAACTTGAGAAAGCCACGCATTTGAACTCTGTATCCTTCCCAACTCTTCAAAACTTTTTCTACACAAGACCATGACTCCAGAACTCAAAGCAAAAATTGACGACCTGATTGCCCAAAACAAGATTCTGGTTTTCATGAAGGGCAATAAGCTGATGCCCCAGTGCGGCTTTTCTAACAACGTTGTGCAAATTTTGAATTCCCTCGGTGTGCCCTACGAAACGGTAGATGTGCTGGAAGACTATGAGATTCGGCAGGGCATCAAGGAATATTCGAGCTGGCCGACGATTCCCCAGGTATATATCAATGGGGAATTTATTGGCGGCTCGGACGTGATGATCGAGCTATACCAGCAGGGCGAACTTCAGCAAAAAGTCGAGGTGGCGCTCGCGTCTTAGGATGGATGCTGCATTGAGCGATCGCCCCTAAGCTTGAGAGTATAGCTCTCAAGAGAAAAATCTCCAGGGAAAAGTATGACCGAGCCAGGGAACTCCCGGTTTTGTGTTCAAGATGTGGTTCACAATGTGAGCGAGGCGATCGCCAGCGCAGTCTCTTCAGCCAGTACCGTCGCTGCTACCGTTGCTGATACCGCAGTCAGCACGGCGGAAGCGGCCGTGAGAACGGTTGTGCCTGATGCCCACAACTGGGTTGAACGGGGTACGGAAACGGTTGGCCGCATTGCCACGCCGATTGCGGAAAATCCGCTGATTAAGGGCGCGACCCAAGTGCCGGGGCTAAAGTGGCTGCTGGCATCCTTGGGGCAGGTTAGCCTGACGGAAGTGCGGACGGATGTTGCCGCCCTCCAGCAGCAGTATCCTGCCGAAACGCCCCGACAGTTGGCGCGACGCATCATCTCCGATACGGCCATGAAAGCAGCGGGCATTGGTTTGGCGACCAACATCGCACCCCCAATTGCGTTGGGTCTTTTAGGCATAGAGATTGCGGCGATCAGCGCCCTCCAGGCAGGTATGATTTACCGAATCGCCGCTGTCTATGGCTTTGAGCTAGAAGATCCGGCGCGGCGGGGCGAGGTGATGACACTGTGGGGCGTGTCGAGCAGCAGTTCTGGCGTGGTGAAGGCGGGAGTCAGCCTGGTGGAAGCCATTCCCTTTGCCGGGCCAGCCGTCAGCATTGGGAGCAATGCCTCACTCCTCTACGGATTGGGATACGCCGCAGTTCGCTTCTACGAGAACAAGCTGGCAAAGGGCGATCGCCCCAACTCTTAACACCCTCTAATTCGCTCTAAGTAGATAGACCAGATTAAAAAACAGATCCTGAACCCTGCGCCGCCCGCTGCGCGGGCGGCGCAGGGTCTTTGGGTTTTATATTTTGGGTTTTATATTTATTGATGTCCACCTACTTAGTTTTTGATCTAGCCCCTGCTCGCCGCTATCAGAGCTAATTTGTAAAGGAGCCTGAAAGCCTTGTTAATCAAGGATTTCCGAGAAACCGCTTTTCCTGGGCAAACATGACCTCAAAGCCACACATGCCAAGAGTTTCAGGCTTCTTAAGATTTGCTTCATAAATTAGCTCTCAGGGCGATCGCTCGACGATGGCCAAACAACTGCAAAAGTGTCTGCTGTGGATGGAAACTCAGTAGCATAGAAGGGCTTGGCACATTGTTTCTCACCCTTTGTTTCTCACCGTTTGTCTCTCACCGTGCCAGAGCTACCGATTTTACCCATTGGCAACGGCCGTTTCTCTGTGAAAGAACTGCTCGACGAACTCTGGAATCAGTTGCGACCGCCCCGGACGTTTTCCTGGCAAACGCTGGTGCTACTGAGCCTGTTTTCCTGGGCGCTGTCTATTCTGGTTGAAACGCTGATTCTCAAGGATTTGCTGTCGCGGTTTGGCTGGCTGTTTCTGACGGTCGGGGTTGGCTGGGCGCTGTCGGGCAACAAGCTGAATATCCTGGGACTGGAAATCCAAACTGGCCCGTGGATCACGGGGGCGCTGGCTTGTGTGGTGCTGTTTGCGGGATGGGTGGGCGATTTGGGGCGCGTGGCGTGGGTCAGTTGGCCAATCTTTTCGGCAATTTCAGCGGCAGTGCCCCACTTTTTTCCCCGGTTTACCTTCAGCATCCCCGACCCCAAGGTGCGGCAAGACCTGATCTTGCGGGCAGTGCTGGCGGGCACCATGAGCTGCTGGATTCAGTTTCATTTTGTGGTGCAGGATTGGCTGCGCGACTATCCGACCCTGTTGTCGGACGATTTTCGGCGGAGTGCCTTTGTGGTGCGGTTGGACGAGGAGCAGCACGACCCCAGCCGCAGCGTACCCCGTGCGGAACTACTGATGAATCTGGTGGAGGGCTATATCAGGGGATCGCTGGAAGGAATTCCCTGGAGCGACACCGAGCGCTGGCTAATTGCGCTGGATCAGCAAATTCCAGAACTGCAAAGGCAGGTCTTTGCATGGGCAAACCCATCCGCAACCAGGGGATTGCCGGAGGATGCGCTCTGGCGATTTAGCGCGGTGGTGCCTCCGGGCGAGCCGGAATATACCCTGCGGCTGCGGATGCTCTGGACGGGCCCGACCAGCACCAATTTTCCCTATGTCTATGAAAAGGCTTGCCTGATTTCTCAGGTTACGCCGCCGCTAGGTGCAGGCGAAGTGGTAGCGGGTGCGCCGCTGACGCGGGTGGAATGCAATCCCTTTCGGCGCATTTCGCTGGCGCAACCGCCGTAAAATCGGAATGCGGCGCGAACTGCCGGTGGGGTTGATGGGTGATACGCTTGCAGACGACAGGCGAGTGGGCTTGGGACGTAAGGGAGTAAGGAGACGGTGAATCTCGGTCGCGTGTGGGTGATTGCCGTGAATGTGTTTCGTGAGGTGATTCGCGATCGCATTCTGTATTTGCTGGGCGTGTTTGCGATCGCGCTGGTGTCGATCGCCGCGCTGCTGCCCGAAGTGGCGGCGGGCACGGAGCTAAAGATTTTGCTAGACGTGGGGCTGGCGGCTATCGGTCTGACAGGGCTGGTGATTGCCATTTTCGTCGGCACGGGCCTGGTGAACAAAGAAATCGAGAAGCGCACGGTTTATGTGCTGATTGCCAAACCCGTTAGCAAGGCAGAATTCATTCTGGGCAAGCATTTGGGTCTATCAGCCGTGCTGGCTGTGCTGGTGACCGCCATGACGCTGATTTTCGTGGCAGTGGTGAGCTTTTATCGAGCGCCCTTTCCGCTGGCGAGCATCTTGATTGCGGCGCTGTTCCAGTTTTTGGAACTCTCGCTGATGGTGGCGGTGGCGATTTTGTTTGGCGTGTTCACCAGTTCCCTGCTGGCGATCGCCCTTACGGTGGGCATTTACCTCATGGGTCACTTTAGCCGTGATCTGGTCAGCCTGGGCAATCTCAGCCAGAATCCGGTGATGGAGCGGATAACGCAGGGACTCTACCTGCTGCTACCTGACCTGGCTCGGCTCAATTTGAAAAACCAGGCAGTGTATGGCTTGGCGGCTCTGCCTCCTGCATCAGAACTGTGGGCCAACGCAGCCTACGGGGTGCTGTATACGGCGCTGCTGCTGGCGATCGCCACGGTCATCTTTTCTCGCCGCCAGTTTTAACCGCGTCCCGCGATCTCTCCTACACCCCTACACTCAGCGCCGCCAGCACCCCTTCAAAGAGCTTCAGCCCGTCGGTGTTGCCCAGGGCGGGGTCGGCGGCTCGTTCTGGGTGGGGCATCATGCCCAGCACATTGCCCCGGCGGTTGCAGATGCCTGCAATGTGGCCCAGAGATCCGTTGGGGTTGCTGGCTTCCGTTAGGGAACCGTCTGCCGCGCAATAGCGGAACAGAATTTGCTGATGGTCTTCCAGAGCCGCCAGCGTGTCTGCATCGGCATAGTAGCAGCCTTCGCCGTGAGCAATCGGCAGCGTAATCACCTGCTGGGGGGCATAGCGCTGGGTCCAGGGCAAATCGACCCGCTCGACGCGCAGCGAAACGCGATCGCAAATAAAGTGCAAATCCCGATTTCGCACCAGCGCCCCCGGCAGCAGCCCTGCCTCTGTCAACACCTGAAAGCCATTGCAAATGCCCAGCACCAAACCGCCCCGCTCGGCGTGCTGCACCACGGCCTGCATGGCGGGCGAAAATCGAGCGATCGCCCCACAGCGCAAATAGTCGCCATAGCTGAACCCACCGGGCACAATCACCAGATCCAGCCCCGATAGGTCACTCTCCTCATGCCACACCATCCGCGTCGGCAGCCCCAGCAAATCGCGGGTCACCATTGCCGCGTCGCGATCGCAATTGGAGCCAGGGAAGACGATGACACCAGTTTTCATGGGGGTTTAGGGGTTAGGGGTTAGCTCAAACCGATAATTCTCAATCACCGGATTGGCCAAAAGCTGGTCGCACATCCGGTCAAGCTGGGTGCGGGCATCGCTTTCGTCGGCGGCGGTGAGGGTCAGCTCTACATACTTGCCAATGCGAACCGGACCCACATTGTCATACCCAAGGTGCTGGAGTCCCGACTGCACAGCGGTTCCAGCCGGATCGAGAACGGAGGGACGCAGGGTGACGTATACCTTAGCCTGGTAGGTCTGACTCATGGGAGGGGGCGGATGCAATGCGGCAGAGTGGCGGGGATTCAGCCCAGAAGCGTGCCAAACCCGCACCTCATTTTATAGCGCTTATCGCGCTTTGTAGCGCTGGTGCCGCCTAGAGCGCGATCGCCCCGCAGGTTTCTCCACAAGTGGACGGGCGATCGCGATTATGATGAGACAGAACGGGACGCACGATCCGACGGAATCGCAACTCGATCCTTCAACTCGATCCTTCAACTCGATCATTTACGCATTTACGCTGCCGCACTGCCCAATCCCCCCTGAAACCACCATGAGAACGCGCCGCACCCGCAACCAAGAGCGAATTCTCACCCTGCTCAAGACCTTGAATCGGGCCGTTTCAGCGCAGGAAATTTTTCTGGAACTGCGAAAGGAGGGGCATAATATCGGGCTGGCGACGGTCTATCGGTCGCTGGAAGCGCTGAAGCTAGAGGGCGTGGTGCAAAGCCGCCAAATCAGCACAGGTGAAGCGCTCTACAGTTCCACGCAAGAAGATCGCCACCACCTGACCTGCCTGCGCTGCGGTAGCTCTCTCCCCATCGACGAGTGCCCGGTGCATGAGCTAGAGGAGCAGCTCAATCAGTCCTACCGGTTCAAGATTTACTACCACATGCTGGAGTTTTATGGGCTGTGTACTCAGTGCCAGGAGGCGATCGCCAGCCCAACACAGCAGGATCAGGGGGCCGTGGGATGAGCGCACTCTCCGTACCCTCCGACCCACCCATCACGCATTCAGCGGAATTGCAAACACCCAGTCGCGGAACTCCGGATCGCGGTTTTCGGTGATGGCGGTCAGCTTGTCCCGCAGTTGGTCGGTCACGGGGCGCTGAGGAGAATACTCGTAGTTTTCGACGCGACGAACGGGCGTGACGCGGGCCGCCGTGCCGCTGAGAAACACTTCATCAGCGATGAACAGTTCCGACTTGTCCACCGGACGCTCGATCACCTCAATCCCCAGCGACCGGGCAACGGTGATGACGCTGTCGCGGGTAATGCCTTCCAGAATGTCTTGGTCAAACCCCGGCGTGATCAGCTTGCCATTCCGCACGATGAAAATATTCATGCCCGATGCTTCGCTGACTTTGCCCTGAGAATTGAGCAAAATCGCCTCGTCGAAGCCCGACTCCACGGCCTCTGTCTTGGCTAGCGATGAGGTGATATAGGCTCCGCTAATCTTGCCACGCAGGGGCAGGCTGCGGTCTTCTTGGCGGTGCCAGGAGCTAATACGGCAGCTCACGCCTTCGGGCGAAAGGTAGTCGCCCAGTTCCAGCCCGTAGACAAAGAAATCCTTTTCAACGCTGTGGAGCCGGGGCGAAATCCCCAGATCGGACGTGTAGACAAAAGGACGGATATAGAAAGAGGTCGTGGGGCTATTCTTTTTTACAAAGTCGATGATCACCTGCTGGATTTTGTCGGGGGGCAGGTCGTAGTGCATGAAGCGGGCGCTCTGGCTAAGGCGCTGGCTGTGGCGATCCAGCCGAAACAGCAGGATCTGCCCAGGATTCTGCGGATCGGGAAGCCCGCGCATTCCCCCAAAAGCGCCCGTTCCGTAGTGGAGTGCGTGGGTCGCAATCGAAACGTTGGCCTCGGCAAACGGAACGAACTGGTTTCGGAAATACGCGATCGGCAGAAAATTGTGCATGGTTAATGAAGATGGGGCGGCAATCTGAAGGATCCGCAGGATTTCATCGTAATGGATAGCCTACGCGCAAGGCGATTGTTCGATCAAGTCTTGTAACGATCAGCAAGGCTTGGAGCCACGGTTTGTAACAAACGCTGCAACAGAAACGCCGCAACAGAAACGCCGCAACAGAGGGTTCATGCGACGAGCTAGGTCATGAGCATTCGCTCTAGCGCATCGATGTCGGGAATTCGCAGCGTGTCGCGATCGCGGGCAATCAGTCCCTTACGCTCTAGCTTGCTCAGCACGCGCGTCACGGTTTCTCTTGCCAGTCCGCTGAGGCTGCTTAGCTCTCGGTGCGGCAAGTTGGGAATTTCGATGCCGCCCTCGGCCTTTTTGCCCTGACCATCTGCCAAAAACAGGATGATATCCGCGACCCGCGACTGGCTATCTGACTCGCGCAGCCGCAGTCGTCGGTTTACCTGCCGCAGCCGCCGGGCCATCAGTTGCGCCAGCCGAATGCCCGCTTCTGGCTCCGTCTTCAGCAGCTTCACAAAGTCTTGGGCGGGCATGTTGCCGATCACCGTGGGCACAAGCGTCAGCACGTCCGTCGAGCGGGGGACTTCATCCAGTGGAGCCATTTCGCCAAACAGCTCACCCTTGCCCAAAATATTCAGCGTCACCTCTTTGCCGTCGAGGTTGTAGGTGCGAATCTTGACCCAGCCTTCCAGAATGAAATAGACCGAACTGCCCCAGTCGTTTTCGAGGAGCAGAACCTGTCCGGGTGGATGGCTGCGCGTGACAACGTGAACCGTGGCGTTTTCCACGGCTTCTTCGGGTAATCCTTCAAAAAACGGGGCACTGCGAATCAGCGCGGCATCGCGAGATTCGCGGGGGCCAAGTCGATCGGGCATGGAGGCCTTGCTAAATGCTTGAAATCAAAAGCTTTGTCGCTTTTATGGGCACAGGTAACGATCTATTAAATCATAGTCTGCCAAAGGCGGATTGAGCGTCTGTTTTCAACCGTTGCCAGAACCTTGGGAGCGCGATGGACGCGGCTCTGAGGGTGGGGCAGGAAATATTTTCGCTTAAGCCGCAACACAAGCTACAGAAAAGCCTGCAACATTGAGAAACAAAGGCTGGTTGGTATCTGACCTTAGGCTATGATGGGCGCAGTTTATAGCAATGGTTTTGCGTCATCGTTTTCGGTAATTTTTTAGCAGCAATTTTTTATTGAGGGGCGATCGCCTATCCAGATTCACCTGATAGATTCACCTGAAACCAGTAGGAGAAAGTTCATGTTTACAAACGGCGCGCGCAGCGTTCCAGATGTTGTTCAAACGGGCTATTCGGTTGACATTGGCAAGTACCTGGGCGAAGGCTGGGAACTGTTTAAGAAAAACGCAGGCGGCTTTTTCGGGTTTACGCTGATTATGTTATTGGTTTCGATAATTCCGCAAGTCTTGCCGGAGCGTATCAAGCCTTTGGGCAGCATTGCCAGCAGCGTGTTGTCTGGGCCACTGGGTGCGGGTTTCTACATCGTGGCTTTCAAGCTGATGAAGCAGAGAGCCACCACCTTTAGCGATTTCTTCCGGGGGTTTAACCATTTTCTGCCACTATTTCTGGCTAGCCTGGTAACGGGTATTTTGACATTAATTGGCTTTGCCTTGTTCGTGCTTCCAGGCATCTACTTGGCGGTCGCCTGGATGTTTACGACCCCGTTCATTGTCGATCGTAAGTTTGATTTTTGGGATGCGATGGAGTCGAGTCGCAAAGTGATTTCCAGAAACTGGTTTTCCTGGTTCATTTTCCTGATTGTGCTGGCTTTGCTGAACTTTGTTGGATTTCTGCTATTTGGGGTGGGTGCTTTGGTGACGATTCCCCTGTCGGCCTGTGCGGTGGCGATCGCCTATCAGGAGGTCATGGGGCTTTCCAACTCGGGTATCGCTGACGAAGGAGCAGGCATCACCGATAGTTTCTAGGATTCGGCTTTCAGAATTCGGCTTTCAGGATTCGGCTTCTGGGATTCCGCTGGCGATTTCTGACATCCAGTTGGCGATCGCAGGTTTTAGGATAGAGAAAGCGGTTTCACGCCGCTGCTCTTTTGCCGCTGCTGTTCTTCCGTTACCTCTGTACTGAAACTCTGCCGTGAAGTCTTCTAAACTGGCGCTGATGGTGGCTCTAGTTCCCCTAGCGGCCGTCTATTTTGGCTCTCTTTCCACGCTAGACAGCGCTTTTGTTGCCAAGAGCCTGCTGGTTGTCCTGCCGGTTCAGGCGGGGGCTTGCGCGTATCTGGCCTATCGCTATTGGAGCGGACGGCTCCTGCGGTAGGTGCTGAGCAGCGAGGTTTGAAGAGGGAAGAGGGAAAAGGGAAGAACGAAGAGGGAAGAACGAAAAGAGAAAAGGGAAGAATTGTGAGCTTTTGAGGCCTCTGGTGGATAAGGCGACTGGGTGTGTCCTGATTTTGCAAATTTTCCCTTATCCTCAGTCCTTCCAAGCCGCCCTTTGTAAGTTTGTAGAGTGAGTATCCTTAGCGCCTGTAAAATTTGCCGATGCAACTGATTCCCAAACCGCAAGCCCTCGCTGTGCCATCTTCTGAGTGCCAAACCCTGACGCTGGATGTAGGCGGCATGAAGTGTGCGGGCTGTGTGAAGGCCGTGGAGACGGAACTGTTGCAGCAGCCGGGTGTGGTGGCGGCGACGGTGAACTTGGTGACGGAGATGGCGCTGGTGGAGGCAGAACCGGGCGTGGAGGGAGCAGCGCTGGCGATCGCCCTTACGGAGGCTGGGTTCCCTTCCCAACTGCGCGGTGATTCGGCGGCGAATGGGGCGACAGAAACGCCCGCCGAACGCCAGCAGCACAAGACGCGAGAACGGATGGGGCAACTGGCGATCGCCTGTACGCTGCTGGCTCTCTCGTTTTTGGGCCACCTCAGCGCCTTTGGACTGACGCTGCAAGGGTTGAGCAACATTTGGTTTCATGCAGGGCTGGCAACGCTGGCGCTGCTGTTTCCCGGCCGCAGCATGGTGATCGACGGCTGGCGTGGGCTGCGGCGCGGCGCACCCAACATGAATACGCTGGTCAGCCTGGGCACGCTGACGGCCTACAGCGTTAGCCTGGTGGCGCTGCTGGTTCCGGCGCTGGGCTGGGAGTGCTTTTTTGATGAACCCGTGATGCTAGTGGGCTTTATCTTGCTAGGGCGCACGCTAGAACAGCAGGCCCGCAGCAAGGCGACCGCATCCCTGCAATCCCTGGCGGCGATGCAGCCTAGCACGTCTCGCCGGATTCCTGCTGCGACGGCCACGCTGACGGGCGAGGAGTCGGTGACGCTGGCAACGGAGCAGGTGCGGGTGGGAGACTGGCTGCTGGTGCTGCCGGGGGAAAAAATTCCGGTGGATGGTGAGGTGACGGTCGGCCAGACGACGGTCGATGAGTCGATGCTGACGGGCGAATCGAGTCCCGTGCTGAAGCAGACGGGCGATCGGGTGGCAGCGGGCACGGTGAACCAGACCGGGGCGATCGCCCTCCGCACCACGCGCACCGGAAAAGACACGACCCTGGCGCAAATCATCGCCTTGGTAGAAGCGGCCCAAACCCGCAAAGCGCCGATTCAGCGGCTGGCGGATAGTGTGGCAGGCTACTTTACCTATGGCGTGCTGACGCTGGCGCTGCTGACGTTTCTGTTCTGGTATTTTGTGGGGCTACCCCTCTGGCACGACCCCATTGCCGCGCTGGGTATTCATGAAATTGGGCTGGGCACGGCCCACACCGCCCACCTCGCCCACACGGGGATGACTGGCGACTCGGCCATGATGCACGCCGCCATGCCGTCGCCGCTGTTGCTGAGCCTGAAGCTGGCGATCGCCGTTTTGGTAATTGCCTGTCCCTGTGCATTGGGCCTGGCCACGCCGACCGCCATTCTGGTTGGCTCTAGCCTGGGGGCAGAGCGGGGCCTGCTGATTCGCGGTGGCGATGTGCTGGAAAAGGCGCAGGCTTTGGACACCCTCGTTTTCGACAAGACGGGCACGCTGACCCAGGGCCGCCCGGTGGTGACGGACTGCGTACCGTTGGCGGCGGGCTGGACGGCAGCGCGGCTGCTGCAACTGGCGGCAACGGTTGAAGCCGGAACCACTCACCCGCTTGCTGCGGCGATTCGCCAAGCCGCGCATCAGCAGGCGTTGTCCCTGTTGCCCGCTGCCGAATTCCAGACGCAGCCCGGACTGGGCGTATCTGCACGGGTGGAGGGCGCACGAGTCTACCTGGGCACAGCAAACTGGCTGCGGCAGAATGACGTTTCGCTAGAAGAGGCGGTTTGCGAGCAGGCGCAGGCGATACTGCTCCGCAACACTAGCGCAAACGCCACGACGGGCAAAACCGTTGTCTACGTTGGCGTAGAGCAACAGTGCGTGGGCTTCATGGCGATGCAAGATCCGCTGCGGCCCGATGCCCTTCGTGCAGTGCAGCAACTTCGAGACGCTGGGCTGAGGCTGCGCCTCTTGACGGGTGACCAGCCTGCAGCCGCTAGAGCGATCGCCCAGATGTTGGGCTTTGCGCCCGAAGACGTGCAGGCGGGCCTGTTGCCCCAAGAAAAAGTAGCGGTGATCGCCCAGCTTCAGGCCCAGGGACGGCGGGTGGGCATGGTGGGTGACGGCATCAACGACGCGCCCGCGCTGGCCCAGGCAGATGTCAGCATTTCCCTGCACTCTGGCACGGATGCCGCAATCGAGGCCTCGGAGATTGTGCTGATGGGCGATCGCCTGACGGACATCAGCGCCGCCTTGCGCCTTAGCCGCGCCACCTTCAACAAGATTCGCCAAAACCTGTTCTGGGCCTTTGCCTATAACCTGTTGGGTATTCCCGTGGCGGCGGGCGTGCTGCTGCCCACGCTGGGTCTGATTCTCAGTCCGTCGGCGGCGGGCGGGCTGATGGCGCTCAGTTCCATCAGCGTGATTACAAACTCGCTGCTGCTGCGGTTCTTGAAAAAAGATCTATGACTAGTTCTTTTGTTTTTTCGTAACTGTTGCTGTCTAGATAAATTGCCGCAACTAGTGCCTCGAAGGTTTCGCCTAAGACCGAAGACTGATTCCCAATCCCCTGCTTTTTTTCGCCTTTTCCGAGACGAATAAATTGCTGAATCTTCATCGCTTCGAGAACCTTTCCTAAATTCTCCCGGCTTTCCAGCCTGCTCTTTTCAGTTGTGACGGCTTCGCGGCTCTTGCAGCCCTGCTGAATCAGCATCTCAACCAAGATCGCCTTGAGAATTGCGTCACCGAGGATTCGATCAAGCTCCTGATCTTGGCAGGCTACACCCTGCTGGATTTGCTCTTGAGCAAAGGCTTTGCGAGTTAGCGCTCGAATCAGGAATTCCTTTGTTTCAAAGGTGTAGTATAACTGTTGCTCAATCGCCGCAATATCTTCGAGTTTCATCCTTAGAGGTCAATCACAGAGTCTCTACAACTTGTGACTACACTGTTGAACACGTCGGTTACAGTCCTTTAGCCGGATGATTGATTTTCTCTCCGAGGAAAAAGCGACAAATAAGACGTTAGGGCGTTATTCCCGAACCAGAACTGGTGTTCCCAAGGCGACTGAATCGTAGAGCGCTTCGATATCGGCATTTCGCATCCGCAGACAGCCGTGAGACACTGCCTGCCCCACCGAGTCATCGCGGTTGGTGCCGTGAAAACCGATCGAGTGAACTCCGTCTGTCCAGAAGCTAATCCACCGCGTCCCCAGTGGGTTGCGCAGGTCGTTGCCAATGAGCTCCTTGGTGATGGGATGCTCCCACAGGGGATAGGTCTGGCGATCGATGACGCGAAATGTGCCCTGCGGCGTTTCCCAGCCGTCTTGTCCAATAGCAACGGGGTAGCTGGCCTTGATCTGATCGCCGTGGTAAAAGTACACCTGGCGATCGCTCAGATCCACCACGAGCCGGGGCGTGTGCAGCGGGAGCGTCGTCAGCACCTTGTGAGCAGACTGCACCGGGACAAATCCAGAGGCTTGCAGAGGGGGAGAATCCGCCGCTGGACGGGACTGGACACGAGGAGCAGCCTGCGAAGGAGTGGGCGGCAGGATGCCCGTGGCGAGGGCGGCGATTCGCGAAGCAATCTCTGCGGAAATCGCTCGTTCAGGAGCAGATCGGTTCGAATTCCTGGATGACGCTGAAACCGCCTGCTCCTGGGCTAGAGATCCGGAACGAGACGCAGAACCCACCCGCACCAAAGCTGGCGATTGGGATGCCGCAGACAAAGGAGAGGGTGCAGGGCGAGACGAGGGAGACGGCGGCGTTGGCGAAGGAACTGCTGCGGGAGCAGGCTGGGGTGAAGGGGTTGAGCCTGTCTGGGAAGCAGGTGGCATTGCTGCCTGGGGAGCAACGGGCACAATCGGCGCGATCGCCCCTGGCTGCCACCCACCGGGACGACTCGGCAGGTCGCCCGAAGGAGAGACGGGCGGCAAGGGAGAAACCGTTGCAGACGGCTGCGGGGCAGATGAGCGATGGGCAGCGCGGGGAGAGCGGCTGCGCGACGGCTGATAGGTCAACACCAGCAGCCCCGCCGCCGCAAAGCACAGCATCATGAAACTGCGGGCGATCGCCCACTGTCCCTCTGTGCCCACTGTTCCCAGCGATTCGCGTCTCGCCCTCACCACCGCTATTCGTTCAAATCGTTATTCGTTCAAGGATTCGTTTAAATCGTTCAAACCCGTCAATCGTTCAAACTCGCCCAAGCGCCCTTCTATCTTAGTCCGCCTCGCCAGCCAAAATCCTGCCAAGTTCGTCACAACCTGGCAGGATTTCAACCCAGAGACCGCCTATCGATTAACCCTGGCGGCGACGCATCGACCGAGCCGGCCGCCGTCTGGGGCGCTGCCTGTTCCGACCGGTCGCCAGACCTGTCATGCTGACCAGTCCCATCAGCACGCCGGGCAGCGTGGCTCTTGGACTGACGTGAGCCCTGGCAGCCGTCGGGCGCAAGTCATTCGCCTCAAGGCGCTGGCTGGGGCTATATCCCGGCACGAGGCTCAGCAGGGCCGAGACACCCGTGGCAATCAGCAGGGCGATCGCCCCCGTCTCGTCCGTCGGCTTGGCAAACTCATTCTTCATGCCAAAGGAGGCGTAGAGAAAATAGAGCGAAATCAATGCGCTCAGCAAAATGAGAAACGTGATCACGCCGGGACTATTGGCAAAGGTGTAGATTGGGCCCTTTGCGGCGGAAAACTCTTCAAATGTAGAAAACGGGCTGCTCATGGGGTGTATCTCCTGTCTAAACCTAATCCATCGCCAACTCAGAAGAGGTCGGAGCCTGGGATATGCCATTGCCCCCAACCCCCTTAGTAATGTTGGAAATCAGCGTCATGGTGGGATATTCGGGATAGCCTTCAATGCCCAGATCGGCAATGTCTAGACCCATCACCTCTTCTTCCCGCGACACCCGCAACAGGTTAAACCGCTTCAGCAGCCAGCTTACGCCGTAGCCTGGGATAAAGCCCAGCAGCACCACAGACACCAGCGCTCCGATCAGTTGTCCAACAAAATTAATGGGCGGAATGTCGGCTCCTTGGGGATAGCCCGCCGCAAAGATGCCCGTCAGCACCGCTCCCAGCAGCCCGCAAACGCCGTGAACCCCGACTGCGCCCACGGCATCGTCGATGCCTGCCTTCTCGATTGCCACAATTACCTTGGGCATCAGAAATGCGCCCGCGAAAGCCAGCACAATCACCAGCGCCGGGTGGTACAGATCCAGCCCTGCACCCACGGTAATGATGCCTGCCAGTCCGCCGGAGATCGTGAAGAAAGGCTCACTCTTAGAGGAAATGTAGGCTCCCACCAGTCCTGCGGCCAGCGCCAAGGTAGTGTTCACGCCGATCGAGGCCAGCGTCATCGGCGTGCCGTAGATGGTCGTCTCGCCTGTGTATCCGGGCAAAAAGATGACGCAAGCCGCCAAAAATGCATAGAACCCCACAAAAATCAGCATCAGCCCGACCATCGTCAGCGGCAGGTTGTGGGGCAAGATGGGGCGTGGGTTGCCCGCTTCGTCATACTTGCCGACCCGCGGCCCCAGGTTAATCAGCACGCCCAGAGCAAAGAAGCCCGAAATACCGTGGACGATCGCCGAGCAGCCGAAATCGTGATAGCCGAGGTTGGTCACAAACCAGCCGAAGGGGTTCCAGCCCCAGGCCGCCCCGACCACCCAGGTAAACGCGCCCAACACGACGGACAGCACCAGGTACGCGCCCACCTTGACCCGCTCGATCAGCGCTCCTGACAAGATGGAGGCTGTGGTCATGGCGAATAGCGCAAAAGCAAAGAAGAAGACCCCTGTCAGATGGTCTCCAGTGTTGGGAGCTAGGGCTGGTGACCAGGGGTAGGACGCTTCGACCAGTTCCATTGCGGACTGGATCGTTTCGCTTTGCTCAGGGTTTGTCCAGGGGCCGAGAATGCCGCCCGTCACGGGGAACAATGGGAAGGCGTTATACACCCACCAGCCAAAGAAGAAAAAGGCAAGCCCAACGCTGGCAAGCGTCAGCAGGTTTTTGACCATCGTGGCCAGGACGTTTTTGGTGCGCGATGCGCCGCCCTCGTAGGCGAGGAATCCGGCGTGGATCAGCAGCATAAACACAGATGCCCAGTAGTAAAACGTCTCTGAGGCAAATGTTCCGAGGAATTCTTGTGCTTCGGGTGACATGGGTTAGGAGGTGGAGTTACGAGTCAACGGCAGGCTATTGAAAATGAAAATAGCTCGCAATGAAAGAAATATAACTAGCAACAGCAATTGGTGAAGATTAGCCAGAGGAACCGGAGGCTTGTGAGGAGGCAGGAAAAGACTCAGCAAGATTCAGGGCTGCTCTTGTTAAACACCTGCGCGGGCTGATGACGATGACACACAGCCGACGATACAGGGGTCAGCATCCTGATATGAAGCGAATATTAAAGTCAGCCTGTTTTGACAAATGTATTGCAGTTAACCATCCGTAACTGGGTTCTGGAAGATGACCGCAAGGGCGATCGCCGTTCCTAGCACCAGCAGCAGTCCCAGCGCCCCGGCCAGCGGTTTGCCATCCAGCCCCGTGATCCAGGCAGGAACTCGTCCGGTCGGTTCTAGAGCGCCTAGAATCTCCAGGCTGGCGATCGCCATGATCCAGCCTGCATGTAGCCCCCACGCCAGTCCCAGGTTGCCTCCAGCGACCCAGCAGGCTCCGCTGAGGACGAGCCCCATGACCAGCAGCCCAGGCAGTTGCGGCACGGTTGCCCGTCCGTCCCAAACGAGATGCAGCAGGGCAAACAGCAGGTTGGCGATCGCCACAGCCGCCAGCGGTTCCAGATCAAAGCCCAGCACCAGCGGCAAAAATCCTCGAAAGACCAGTTCCTCCACCAGCCCCACGGCCAGCCCCAGCAGCGCCACGGCAATTAGAGATCGGCTGGCGCTGCGGCTCAGCGGCTTGGTTTGCCAGCAGCCCCAGCCCGTCACCACCTGCACCCCCAGCCATAGTCCAACTCCTGCGATCGCCACCAATAACCCCAGTCCTAGCCCTTGCCACAATGGTTCGCTCCAGGCCAGACCATAGATGCCGAAGCCGCTGCGGGTCGAAAGTCGAGGACTTACCTGCCCAACGGCCCACAGCGCTGCCGGAGCCAGCAGGTATAGCCCCAGCAGCAGCGGAATTTTTTGGGCGGGTGCAATCGGTTTACCGGGCCACCACTGGAGGGCGATCGCCATCGGCAGCAAAATCGGCAGCCCCAATCCTATCCACACTGCAAAAAAGAGCGCCGCCTCACCAAAGTTCAGCAGCGCCAACAGTTCGACATCAAATTTGAGATCAAAAAACATAAGCAGCACTATTCTTCATCCGAGTCTTCGCCGTCCTTGTCGCGGTCGATTTGAATGAGATGAATGTGCTTGTAACCCAGCTTAATTTCAAACTCATCACCGGGCTTCAGACCCATTTTGTCGGTGTAAGTGGAACCGATGACAATCTGTCCATTTTTGTGGACACTGACGCGATAGGTCGGCTCCCGCCCGCGCCCGTCTCGATCTGATCCGGTTTCTAGGGAAATTCCTCGAGCTGCCAGCAGAGCCTCATAAAAAGCCGCCATGTTGACACGAGTTTGCTGATTTTTGCCGACGGTCTGATAGCCGCACTGAATAGCTTTTTCTCGCGCCTTGAGATGCGAAATTTCTTTTAGCTTCTGAAGCAGCGCCTTTCCAGTCAATGGAGATGTCGCGATTTCTGTCATTGCGTTTAGAGCATCCTCTATTCCAAGACGACTATGTTCAAAAACGGCTCGCACATGAGATGGACTTAAACCTGCCGTGGGCGATCGCCCTTGAGAAATTTTGTGGAGACGCTTTGTTTAGAGTGGGTTTAGAGTGGCGCAGATCTGAAATTTTGAACCCAGGCCAACGCACCCCAACCAACCAAAACGCTCTAGGAAAGATCTGGCGGTAGAGAGGTTTTCAAGCACAGATTGAAAGGGACTCCGTATCAGGCTTGAAAGCTCTCAATGGCGTTGTAGCTAGAGCCAGACGCACTTTGCTTGACGACATTTTCACAAGCTTGACCACCAAAGCATTGAGGATACAAGCTATCCTGTGTACCATCCAGAACCCAGAAGATTCAGCCTGATAGAGATCGAGCAATTTCCTTGATCGCTGGAGAAGACTGAACCTATCTTGACCTGCATCCTAAGGGCTGATCTCATCAAACTACTCTGGGCAACGAGCTCCTGAGAATTACCTGAGAACTATCTGCTCAGAGCCATTAATTTAGGATTACGACACTCGATCTAGCCTCCCAACGCTTCAGACCAAACCAAACATGAAAAACATCAAAACAAAATGGGAGCTTGGCTTGAGCTACATATCCCAAATTATAGCCTTAAGCTTTACCCAATTTAAAGCATTAATAAAAGGTCAAGGTTTTATAAAAAATTCCGGGACTGCTTTACGAGCTTAGAACCAGATTGATATAGGCAGAACTCTCAGTTTTTCAATTTACTAGAATTTTGGATTGAGGTAAAGTGCAGCTTGCCTTGTGAACTAAATCTCGTGATCTAGCATTGCTCAATCATTGCCCAATCAACCCAAACAATGCGGAATTCACCTGTGAATGCCGTCGAATCCCTGGAAATCAAGAAATATTGGAAAGTCCTTATGCTGATCAAAGACTGCTGGCATTGACGAGATAGCCTATTTGCAGGATTGACAAATGATGAAGACTAAGAAAACACCAAGTAAATATGAACTAGGTTGGGCGAGTATCTGGGCGATCGCCCGGATTAGGTCGCAATTTTTCTACAAGTATTACCTACCCTCCTCAGCAGCAGAGTGATTCCCCAACGTGGCATTTGAACCTGTCCCTAAGTTTCATCAACCTAGCAGCGGATCGGTTTAATAATTGGTATCCCTGAGTGCTGAAAGCAGGGGAAATTAGGCGATCGTCTGTATTTTCTGCCTGCATTCTTGACCCGTTGGTGTAGTGCTGTCCCCCTTTGCCCTCGGCGGTTGATTGAGATGCATTCATAGAGCAGGTGGGTATTGAGCAGGGATTGGAGTAAACCTGAGGCAGACCTTAAGTCCGGCTTTAGCTCAGTCACGATCTCTCGTTCCAGACTAGGATAGTGGCAGGAGAACTAAGACACGTTCTCTAAATTTCTGAGCAGGATAGCCCGTAGGCAAAACGCTCCCGTTGGTTCCTTCTGCATCCCTGCAATTACATGCCTGAAAGTATCGAACTGCTGCCGTTGGCACCTTTCGTTCGCAACTCCTTCGCTACTCCATGTCGTTTGGTAATTTCTGGTAATTTCTAGGATTTGACTGACGCTATTTCCCCGCTTACTCGCAACTCACAGCCCATGCGCGTTCAATTCAAAATTCTGCGACAAAACGAAAACTCGGCTCCCTACAGTGCCACCTACGAGCTAGAGGTAGACCCCGGCAATACGATTCTTGACTGCCTGAACCGCATTAAGTGGGAACAGGATGGAGGGCTTGCCTTCCGCAAAAACTGTCGAAATACGATCTGTGGCAGTTGCTCGATGCGAATCAACGGACGCTCGGCCCTGGCCTGCAAGGAGAGTGTCGGCGGCGAGATAGCTCGGCTGCAAGCAATTGCGGCTATGGGCGATTCCCACAGGGATCGCTTCGCCAATCGCCCTGCTGAGCAAAAGGGTCATGAAAACCAGGCAACGGCAGCGCCAGAGGACATCCCTACGTTTCACATTGCGCCGATGGGCAATATGCCTGTGATTAAGGATCTCGTTGTGGATATGCGGGGCTTTTGGGACGGGCTGGAGGCGGTCGATCCCTATGTCAGCACGGCGGGACGGCAGGTTCCTGAACGCGAGTTTTTGCAAACGCCAGAGGAGCGCGATCGCCTCAATCAAACAGGAAATTGCATTCTCTGTGGCGCGTGCTATTCCGAGTGTAATGCCCGCGAGGTCAACCCAGACTTTGTAGGGCCCCACGCCCTAGCCAAGGCCTATCGCATGGTGGCCGACTCTCGCGATGCCCAAACCGAAGCCCGGCTAGAGGACTACAACCAGCCCGAATCTGGCGTGTGGGCCTGCACCCGCTGCTATTACTGCAATTCCGTCTGCCCGATGGAGGTTGCGCCGCTGGATCAGATCAGCAAGATTAAGCAGGAAATTCTCGATCGAAAGGATGCGAGCGCCAGCCGATCGGTGCGCCATCGCAAGGTGCTTGTGGATTTGGTGAAACAGGGCGGCTGGATTGATGAACGACGCTTTGGACTGGAGGTAGTCGGCAACTCGTTCCGCGATCTGCAAGGGCTGGCCAGCCTTGGCCCGCTGGGGCTGCGGATGCTGGTGCGGGGCAAATTGCCGCTGCGGTTCGAGCCGTCGGAGGGTGCGGGCGAAGTGCGATCGCTCATCGAAGCAGTTCAGGCTATCGAATCCGCCTCTACACCCAGTCGCTCGCCTCAGAGTTAGGCCTGTCTGAATCCAAGCCTGAATCCAAGCCTGCCACTCGTTCTATTCTTGAACTATTCTTGAACCGTTTAGGACTCACGCAGTTGGGCGGCTTCTCGTGGGCTGCGACCTGGAGAAATCGTCCAAAACCCAGAAAACTTATCGCAAGTGCGTAAGTCCTGCCGTTTTTTGAACTAAGTAGATAGACCAGATTAAAAAACAGATCCTGAACCCTGCGCCGCCCGCTGCGCGGGCAGCGCAGGGTCTTTGGGTTTTATATTTATTAATGTCCATTTATTAATGTCCACCTACTTATTTCTTTTGCTTTCTTGTGCTTTGAATTCGCTATGACAACTGAAACCCCCAAGCCCAATCCACCCGCACTCGACCCAGTGCCGCAGCCAGAGCCAGCGTTTGGCTGGACGCGCTATGCCGAGCAGATCAACGGCCGCTTTGCCATGATTGGCTTTGTGGCGCTGCTGCTGCTGGAGCTATTTACTCGGCAAGACTTTTTTACGTGGATTGGGCTGCGCTGATCCCTGGGGCAAATCCTTAGCGAACCGTCAGCACGTAGCGTCCCTGCCCGTTGCGATCGTAAGCATTGGCAATGATGCGATAGGTGCCTGTGCGCGGCAGCGTTACCGTCAGGCGAGAGTTTGTGCTGCTGGGAGATTCGTCATCGTTTTGCCCGACGACTCGGCCGTTGGCATCTAGCAGGATCAGGTACGTGTCAAACTCAATGCTCTCCATCGTGATAGTCACGGTTTGTCCGGCCTGTCCATCCAGCGCATACTCCTGATACAGGCTATTGTCTTCTGCCCAAACCAGCGAATTGGGGCCCAGGGAACCCTCAACCCGGAGCAGGACACGGGTATTGGGACTGGGGGGCGTGGTGGCTGTGCCTGAGCCAGCGCTGGTAATCGCACTGAGGCGATAGCGACCCGTTTCCCCGGCTTCAAAGGTGTTCGCCAGGATGGTGTATAGCCCCGTTTCCGGCAGGACAGCGGTTAACCGGGCGTTGCGATCGCCCCCGCTGTCATTATCTTGAGCCAGGTCGCTGCCATCAGGGCGCAGCAAAATCAAATACGGATTCACCTCGCGGCTCGTCATTTCAATCGTCACTTCCTGCCCCGCCTGTCCTTGAAACGTGTAGGCGTTGAAGAAGCTGCTGTCGGAAGACAACACACCGCTGCTCGATGACAATACCCCCTGAACCGGAGCGCCATTCAGCGTAATCCGTCGGGCAGTTGGGCCGCCGCCCAGTTGGGGAGCCTGCTGCGCGGTGCGGGGGGCCCGGCCTTCCCGCACGGCCACCAAAAACGGCTGCACCCGATCCATCGAGATTGCGAATCCAATGCCCGTATTGCCCGATGTGCCTCGTGGCGAAAAAATTGCCGAGTTGACTCCAATCATTTGCCCCTGGCTGTTGAGCAAGGGCCCACCAGAGTTGCCAGGATTAATCGCGGCATCCGTCTGAATTAGTCCCCGATTGGTATCCAAACGGCTGACGATGCCCGTTGTAAAGGTGCCCTGAAACTGCCCGAAGGGGGTGCCAATCGCAAAGGCCCGCTGCCCGACTTCTACAGAGCCAGGAGTGGCCAGGGGAACCGTCGGCAAATTTTGCGCCCGCACGCGCACCGCCGCCAAATCCAGCCCGCCCTCTGCAAACGCAATAACTTCGCCATCGAGCCGCCGCCCGTCTGCCAAAATCACGCGCACCTGCCGAGCATTGCTCACCACATGGGCATTTGTGAGAATCAATCCGTCTGGGCTAATGATGCTGCCGCTGCCTGTGCCAGTTTGCGTCTGGATGGAGACGACCGCAGGGCTAGCCTGTCGATAGACCCGGACGTTGACTTCTTCGATGTCTTGCGCCTGGGCAACCCCGCGAGTTCCCAATCTAGCAGGAGCAGGAACGATTACATCAGCCAGCAAGACGCTACCCAAGGTGCCGAAGGCGAGCAGACCAGAGGTGACTTGGCGCAACAAGAAATAGCTCATGGTGAGGAGAGGAAATGCAGTGCAAAAGCAGACAAAGCAGACAGTGTTTTAAGCCGCTTCAAGCGGTGGTGAAGTCCATTCGGCGTGAAGACCGATGGCAGGAACCATCCAGGCTATCAGCGCGGTGCGTCGATGACGCTGCGTGATGGTGCAGATCTGAACAGGGGTCTGGCGACTCAAGATCTGGCGACTTAGAATTTGGCGACTCAGAATTTGGCGATCGCCCTTGCCAGGGTTCTACTGGCTATGGTTCCCATTTTGACAACAACCCGCGAACTCGTCATCTGGAAACGGCAAAAGCATAGAAGATGTCTGGGATGAGGGAAGCAGAGTTGTCCCTGCGGACTGGGGGCGATCGCCCTTGTGGGGTGCTTTATTGTCCCATTCTTCAGCGGCTTCAGACTGTTGTCCGGTTAACTCAACGGCTTCAGGAAACGTTACAGGCGCGTCGATTTGAGAGCGTGGAGATTGAGAGTTTGGAGAGAGCGGGGGTGGCGGGGCGATCGCCGGACTGGGCGCAGCCTCATCAGACGCTTGCGGCGCGGCATCAGACGCTTGCGGCTCTGCGGCTGATGGAGCGAAATTTGGCATGGACGAGTCAACCGCCGGGGCATTTGTGGGTGGCGGCTCAAGGGGCAGCGGAAAAGCGGGCGATACCTCACGCTCCGGGTTTGCTTTAGTAAGCTTCTCACCCGGCGATTTTCCACTTAGCGATTTTCCACCCGGCAATTTTTCACCCGGCGATTTTTCATCCGGTGAGGCTGTATCCAGAGGAGTCGCAGATAAATCGAGGGGCTTGCCAGCGCGATCGCACAGCACGATGTCCCAGTGTCCGCTGGCGTTGGATTCGTAGGCAATGCGCTGCCCATCGGCGCTGATGCTGGGGTTGCGGACGCTGGCATTGAGTCCGTCTGTCAGATTGCGGCGATATTGAATCTGGCGATCGTAGAGATAAATATCTTGTCGCCCCTGGCGACTGGCCGCAAACACGATAAACCGTCCATCTGCCGAAACGCTGGGATGTTCTGCGGCCATGTCGATGGCGTTGAGGCCGGGCAGATCCACCAAGCGACGATGCGGCAGGTCGTAGAGATAGACATCCTGGCTGCCGTTGCGGTCGGAAACGAAGACGAGATAATCTCCCGATAGCTGCGGTTCCTGCTGGGCAAAGGGACTGTTGAGGGTCTGCCCGCTGGCATCGGACGGTAGGTTCAGCAGGTGGGGGTAGGTGCAGCCGCCCAGCAGCAACAGGAGGGCGATCGCCAGCACCCATCGGAGGTATCTCACAACATCAACCCAGGCTTATCGAACATTGGCCGCTGCAATGGGCCTTGCCCTGCTGCGTCTAGTTCCATTGTTCCAGTTCTAGCGCACATCGGAGCGAATTCAGCCAGGGGCAAGGAGTCCGCATAGCACGGTCAGTCGTCCGGCAAGTCTGGCTCGATGCCGGGGCCCCGATCTAGCACCTGAATCGTCCATTTGCCGTCGCGGCCTAGCTCAAAAGCGACGTAGCGCCCGTCGGGGCTAATGCTGGGGTTTCGCACCCAGCCCCGATAGCCAGAGGTTAGTACCTGAGCCTGTTTGGTGACGCGATCGTATAGCTCCACCTCTGGGCGGCCGCTGCCACTGGCAACGTAGACAATGTAGCGGGCGGTGTTGCTGAGGCTAGGATGTTCGGCGACGGCATCCCAGCGATTGAGCCGGGGCAAATCGACAAACTGCTGCCGCTTCAGGTCGTAGAGCAAGATGCCGCGATCGCCCTTGCGGTTCGAGACAAAGGCCACATACTGCCCATTGCCGCTGAGGGCGGGCTGTTCGTCGGTATAGCGGCTATTGAGTGGCACGGGAGGTTCAGAGCGCTCTGGCTGGACAGCGATCGCCCGACTGCAAGCTGTGTTCAGACCCAGCAGAAGCAGCGCCAGAACCGAAAGCACGGAGCGAGCGGCAGCACGGCGGGCGATCGCCTGATAAAAAAGCCGCAATCGGGATGTGATCTGACAAAATTTCCAGCCCAGTGACCGCTCCAGGAGTATGAACCCCGCCCAGCTAAGACGCAGCGACTTCCAGAACTTGCGCCAGCCCCAGTGCCAACTCCAGCGGCAGGCCCCAGTCCAAGCCTTAATCCAAGCCTTAATCCAAGCCCTAATCAAAGTTAGAAGTGTTATCTGCCTCGTCATCGGAATAATCCACCGGCTGATAATCGACATAATCAGCCGAGGGGCGTGCAGGCTCATCATCGTCCCAGCGAGCATTGACATCCTCTACCGAGCGAGGACGGCGGGGGCGGGAGCCAGAGTCTCGACTGCTCGACCGAGAACTGCTGCGGCTCGAAGCATAGTCACTGCCGTAGTCGCTGGCAGAATAGCCGGAAGCGTAGTCAGAAGAATAATTGCCGCTGTAATCGCTGCTGTAATCGGTAGACGGCTCTTCCCAAGAGCGATCGCGCCCATAGGACGAAGCGCTATAGTCGTCATCCCAGGCATCGCGCTCTGAGCGGACGGGTGGGCGAGTCTCTCCGGGACTGCGGCGGCGACGGCCAGAAGCACTGGAGCGATCGGCACTGCCGCGAATGGCGGGGCGACGGCTGCTGCTGCCGTAATCTTCCGTTGGCTCAGTGCGATAGTCGCGGCTGGCTCGGATGCGTCGGCTGGACGGACGCTCATCCACTGCGCCCAATTCGTCTAGCTCAGCGCGATAGACGCGGCTAACCGGACGTTCATCATCCACAATTTGCCCGCCTCCGCCAAAGCGCTTGGCTTGCTCGGTCGTCGCCCCCCGCAGGCGCAGCGTTTCCAGTGCAAAAGCCGTGGCTGCACCGGCCATCAAGTAAAAGCCGAAGGTCAGAATTGGGTCGAGTCGCCAGCCCTGGAACATCAGGATCGTTCCACACAAGAGCGACACAGCGGACAGCGCAATATCCTGATCGCGGGCAACCTGCGGGCGAAAGTTTCGCAAGAAGTAGAGTCCAGCACCACCGACTGCCAGAGCAATTCCCAGAAAGGCAGCCGGATTGCCGCCAAACACCACCTGTGCCAGAACGGGCTGGGGCTGCATCCAGGCGGCGCTGGCCATCCCCGTCGCAGCGTGTCCGAAATCCACCAACATTTATAGTTTCTCCCTTAATCTGCCCTAACCCTAGCGACTCTCATCCTAACGATTTGTCAAGAAAAGTACCACTGCACCTATCACTGCGCCCATGAGCAACCATGTTCAAGGCGCTCACCTAGCTTGCCTTAACCAGCTTGTCTAAAACGCTTGTCTAAAACGTTTAACTTTTATGCTAGCCCCATTAAACAGATTTGGGCGAGACTTGCTCGCCCAGAAGCCTTTTGATTCTGCACTGTTCTGAGTTAGGAGCGTACAAGCAGAACTTGTCACAGGGAACCCATCGGCAGTCTCAGGGATAGCCTCAGAGTTTCCCAAATCATAGAGTTGCCCGAATTGCCCTAGGAGCGCTGAATTTTATCTTTTTGACTGATAAAGATGAGACCCACGGTTGCAGGAACAACCACAATCAGGAGACCAGCCAGCAGGCTGTAGAAGAAGTTCATCAAAGAGGGAGTCATAGGTGTTTAACCTTAAAGTTTGGCGACTTTGTTATAAACAATTCTATCGGTCGGTTAACCGCTTGAGAAGCGTTTCGCGGGAAAGGATTTTTGGTGAGGCTGCTGACGGGAGGGCGAACGCCCTCAAAATGACAGTAAGACAGTCGGCCAACGGGCACAGGCTCAACGTAAAATGAGAGGCGAGAGGGTTGCTAAATGTAACAGTTTTGTCTGAACTTTTCTCAGGAATTTGAGGTTTGGGAGCCTGTCTCTCAGAAATCCTGGTTAGCCGTTTAGCAAATACGGGTGGGTTGAGCTATGACTTCGGTGGCGATCGCTTCTTTGGCATTGAGCCTGGGGTTGGGGCTGATGATTCTCCTCTGCATTTTTCGCATCGTCCTTACCTGGTATCCCCAGATCGACCTGACTCAAATGCCGTTTAAGCTAGTGGCGCTGCCAACGGAACCCTTCCTTGCGCCCACCCGAAAAATCGTCAAACCCTTTGGAGGGGTTGATATTTCCCCCATCATCTGGGTTGGCATTTTTAGCCTGCTCCGCGAACTGCTCCTGGGGCAGCAGGGCTTATTAACCATGCTCACCTATTGAGATACCTAATTTAGAGCGGGACAAATACGACGAGTGGAATTGTGTGTCTTCTCCCTCGCGTTCTTGTTGCTTGCTGCCCCTGCTGTCGCCCCCTACTCTATACCTTCCAGCAAGGTCTGCACTCGCCCATCGGGATACAGCACCACCCGCAGCGTGGCGCGGCGGCCTGTGGGCAGGGGTGACACCAACGTTTCGCCCATCAGCGGCATTCCAGAGCGATCGACGTAAATGCCCGCTGCTTCGCCCAGAGGAACAACTTGCTGCACCACGCCGTTTGCAGCGACAATCACGCGATATTCCAGCGCTCGGTTCAGATTTTCTGGCGGCTGCCAGCGAGACTGAAAGTATTGCTGCGCTTCGCCAACCTGGGGAATGCTGCCTGTGGTCAGACGGGACGGGGCAGAACGCACCGCTGCGTCGGGTTGGATCGAGTCGGCAGCAAAGGAGCCGCCAGCGGTTTCTGCATGTTCTCCCGGTAGCCCCATCACGGTTGGGGCAGGCGAGTCCCCGGTTCGCGCCATTGCAGCGGGATCTTCGGGAAGCAGCACTGGAGCAGGAGCCGCCGCCGGACGCTGGGCAGGTGGCTGGGGAATTGCCTGGGGCGGCGCGGCTGGGATTGCTGGCGGGCGGACTGGGGCTGCCTGGGGCGCGGGCACGGGCTGCGGGAGGGTGGCTTGTCCGGGAGCGGCTCCGGCAGGCGGAGTGGGCAGCGGCAGGGTGTCTCCTGGCGGAATGGTGGGAATCGGCGGCGGGCTGGGCAGCGCGGCCGGGCTGGGAACCTGCGCGGTTGCTTCAGGGAGCGTTGTGGTGCTGTAGGCTTCTGGCGCAGGCTGGTTTGCGCTCAGTTCCGATGGCTCTGCGTTTTCTGTGGCAACCGTCGCGCTGGGCGGTGCGTTCACGTCCATCACAAACTTGGCAATGCTGCCCGTTACCCCGACGGCCAGCACAGCTACCGCAGCCACCCGCAGCCATTCGGGCGATCGCCTCGTTCCCGCAGCATAGGGCAAATCCACCGCCATCGCTTCGGCCGTATAGGCATCTAGCGCCTCTGCCAGATCCACCAACTGCGTCGTGCTGAGGCGAACCGTGTCTACCGCTGCGCCCGCCGCCAGCGTCCCTAGATGCAGTTCATGGGCCAGCAGACCTAGCGGCTTTAGCTGGATGTCTTCTGCACCAACCCGCAGGTCTACCCCGTCGCGATTGACGATTTCAAGGCCCTGGGCTGGGGTCTTGTCCTCCGGCAGGCCTTGGGCGACCGCTGCGACGAGGGGCGATCGCTCTGGGGCCAGCCGCAGCAGCGCCTCATCTGCCAACCCTGCATCGGAACCCAGCAGACGCGCCACGTATTCGCTGACGGTTGCGTGTAGCGCTTCTAGCTGACGGCGATCGCCCTGAACCTCTACTTGCTGCTCCGTCGGGCGACGCGGATCGTCAAACCGCAGATTGAACCGCACGTTTTTTATGACCGTCTGATCAGTCCAGCGCGACAGCGCCGACCCAGTGGCCCGCACTTCTAGCGTGCAGGTCGGGGGGGTGTATCGTCGGAGAACAGCAGGTGGCATGTTAGGCGTTGGAAGTGAGGGATCAAGGGTTCGCAGGAAAATCAGGGACGGCTCTGAGGTTCACTTGGCTCGGTCAATCAGCGCCATCCACAGCCGCCGGGCCCCATGCGGGGTGCCATAAAACAGCAGGTCGATCAGCAGTTTGAGGGCGAGGTAGGTGAGCTGGTCGGGGGTTGCTGCATCGTCGTCCATCCGCTCCTGATAAGTGTTGTGGAAGGTGTCGAGGTAGTCGCCCAGGAGCGCGGTTTGGTGCGGTTCGCGGCCCTGCTCGGTGAGTTGCTCCAGCAGCGTGACAGCCCGACGGATGAGTTCCTGGTGCTGCTGGGCCAGGTGGCAGATGATCAGCACGAGCGATCGCGCTTCGTCCACGTCCATACGCTTGCGCCCTTGCCCCTTCCGCAGCGGGCTGGATTGTCGCAGCCGCCACAGCGCCACCCGATCGGCAATGGCTTCCGTCAAGCCGAGCGTGTCTGCTGCCTGGAGCATCGCGTCGGAGCCAATACCCGCCAGTGCCTCCAGCGCCAGCAGCACTAGGTCAAGCTGAGCCTTGATGCTGTCTAGCTGGGCGGGGTCGGGCTGGTTGGCTAGGGGCAGCGCGTCCTGCACAGAGGCGCGGGGCTTGGTGGTCGGCGGCATAAGTCTAGACTAAGGCAGGCGTAACGCGAAGGAGACTCGGTTACAGGTCTTGAAACCAGACACGCAGGATCAGCGATCGAGTTCCCTCCAATCGTATCGCGTTGGCTGGAGGATCAGGCTGCAACTATACCGATCGCCAAGTGCCGTGGAAGCCGATGGGGACGACGCTGGGCAGCCCCAGCCGACAGACAGGGCCCGCTTCTAGGCAATCGCCCGCGTAGATCCAGACCTCGCTCTGGTGGCAATCGCCATCGTAGACCACCGTCAGCAGCCAGCCCTGAGTGGGATGCTCTGGATCGGGCGCAAAAATTGGCTCCACGACGTAGCGACGGGGCCCGGCGGCGGCGACAGTGAGCGTGTCGGTGGTGTGGTCATAGCGGGCGATCGCCCCAAATAGCTCTCCTTGCTCCTCCGCTTTCGGCAGGTGAACCGTGAGGTAGGTGTGCTGCCAGGGCTGCCCCACGTCTCTCGGCGCAACGGTGGGAAACTCGCAGCCCCGCTCCACCACGGCGCTCATGCCCAATACTTTGGCGGACTGTGGATCGATGCGCAGTTCCCATAGGGTGCCCGTGGTGCGGGTGGTGGTGCAGCCTGTGGCGACTTCCTTGAGGAACTGATTCGTTGAAAAATCGGGATAGCGCACCAGATTCAGCAGGATGTCTCCCGCTGCCGTTTCTGCGCCGTTGCCCAAGTGCCACTGAAACCAGGGTTCCGCCTCGCCCCGGCTGATCAGGCTCAAGCGTTCCCGGTCAAAAATCCAAATCTGTGTCCCCATCTCCGGCTTCCAGGCAAAGGCATCGCTGGCGCTTTGTAGATTCAGCAACAGCGGCAGCGCCCGAATCCGCACCGGATTCACCAAAAACACGAGGTATCGTCCCGCCAGCACAAAGTCATGCACCAGCGGAATGCCCTCTAGCGGAATCGCCGCCCGCTGCCTCACCGTGCCATCTGCTGCACAGCGATAGAGATTTAGCACGGCGCTGCGCCCAAAGGACACGCCAAAGTTAAAAATTTCTCCCGTGCGGCCGTCGCGCTTGGGATGGGCCGAAAAGGGCAGCCCGTCCAGTCCGTGGAGGTTCTCCGCGCCGAGGGTTTCCAGGGTTTCCAGGTCGAGCGCGTGGGGCAGTCCGGCTTCCCACAGCGCCAAGAGGCGATCGCCCAGCGCCAAGACGGAGGTATTCGCCACGTTTTTGGGCAGCTTGCCAAATCGAGTCCACAGCGGCCCTGGCGGGGTCATGCCATAATTCCCAAACAGCAGCCGTCCCGCCGCTTCCTCTGCCCGATAGCCCGCCGTTTGCACATAGCGATAGGTGGCCGTAGCCGCGCCCTTGGCAAACCGCACTGCCAGAATCGCACCATCGCCGTCGAACCAGTGCCCCATGCGCTGCCCGCCGCGCTCCAACCGCCCTGGCCCGTTGCGATAGAGCGTGCCTCGCAGTCCGCCAGGAACCCGCCCCTCCAGAACGGGCAGAGGCGTGGGCAAGAATTCCTGGGCCGTGTGCAGAACCGCTGCGGCCCAAGCGGGTGAGGAGGTTGGGGAGTGGAGACTGGGAGAAACGGAACGCATAATCGCTGAAGGCTGCTAGCGATAGCGTAGCGTACTCGTGGGATACGGGGCGACTGGCAGGCTGCCCAACGGGCGATCGCCCGCTACTGCCCTTGATGATGCCCTCCCTTGATCATCCTCTACGGAGATTCCCCTTTATTATTTTTAGTATTCAACCCAGGGTTCCTCCACCAAGTCCGCTGAGTCCGCAGGCGCGTCATCTGGATCATCCCCAATCGCGGCTGGTGCTGCGTCTGGGGCGGGTTCGCTCAGGTTGGCATCCGCCGCAGGAACAGGCGCTTCGACTGGGGCGATCGCCCCTTCAGCAGGGGGGGCCGGAGTCATGGGCGGAGTCACGTCTGGCTGAACGATGGGGCCGGAAATCGCCTTGGCAGGTTCAGGAGCTTTGCGGGTTGGAGATGCCTCGGCTCCGCTGGGCAAGATGGTGGGCGAGAGGGGTTCCTCGGTGGAATAGTCGATAAAGCTATCGCTAGGCGTGTTACCCGGATCGGCGGGCGTGTCGGTAAAGGACTTGGCGGGCGCGTCGGAGGGCGAAGCGTCAGGAGATGCCGGGAGGGGAGCCTGACGATCCAGAATAATTGGTGTCTTGAGCGGCTGGTCAAATAGAGCCGAGGCTTGCTCCAGATAGCGCAAGATCTCCTGGCCTTTGTCTGCGGGGGCGATCGCCGCTTTGTTTTGCTTCACCTGCACAGGCAAAAACTCCAGTCGCATCTGTTCTTCCCGCAGCGACACCTTCAGCATGGCGGTGTTATAGTCGGCTGGCTCAGTACTCGTAGATTGGTCGGGATTTTCTGTCTGAAAAATAAAATCCCCCAGGGAGTAGGCGATCGCCCGTCCTTTGTAAATTTCTGCCCCTTGCAGCACGGTGGGATGATAGCCCACAACGAGATCGGCACCGTGGTCAATTGCAAACCGACAGAGCCGCACCTGGCGATCGCTCGGAAAGCTGGCCAACGCCTCGCCCCAGTGATAGTTCACGACCACCCAATCGACCTGGCTGCGAATCGCGTCAATATCTTCGGCAATTTGCTCCTCCAGCGCCGGATTGGTGCCCGCCCGCCAGAAGCTCGCCGCCTGCAAGTCTGAATCGCTGTAGCCCAGGTAGGCAATACGCTTGCCCCGCACCTCCACAATTTCGGGCTGGCGGGCTTCGCGGCGGTTTCGCCCCGCACCGACCGGACGTAGCCCCTGCTGCTCCAGGGTTTGAATCGCCTGCCTGATCTGAGCAGCAGGCGTATCTGCCGACCCGGTTCCCGCAACGCGATTTCCCGCCGCCGCATTCACCGCTGCCACGTTCACCATCGTCAGCCCCGCATTGGGCAAGGGCAACGGTTCCGCCGCAACGTCTTCTAACATAGGCGGATCGAGCCGCGTCAGCAGCACATCGGGATAGGGATAGGGCGTAGGAGCCGCGTCTGGCACGGGGCCATACAGCGAGGGCACGCGGAAAGGCGACTCGCTGCTAAAGGCCAGCGTTACTGTGGTGGGGTCGGGCACGGTAGAGAGGTCAGACGCGGGCCGCAGCACGGGAATCCGACCGGTGGACGTGGCAATCGTGGGCGTGCCCGTCAGCAGGGACACCGGATCGAGTCGGCGCATCAGTTCTACACCACAGCCCACTAAAAAGATGGCGGCGGCTGTGGTTGCCATGCGGCCGACCTGAGACGGGCTGACCCGTTCTGCCATGTCCACCAGCCGATCGACTGTGGTATTAAACGCCTGCACCGTGGCATCCATTGCCGCATCGAAGGTTTGCACGGTGGCCAGACCCCACGCCTGCCAGTCGGGCAGGATCAGCGTCACCGTCGGCCAGTCTATGCGGGGCATTTCTACCGAAATGGGCGGAATGTGAACCGTTGGAATGTGAACGGCTGGAATTTGCACGGTTGGAAGATGAACAACGGGCAGCGCCACCCGTGGCAGCGTTGCTTCGACGGGACGGAGCGGTCGACGCTGAGCAGCCTTGCGGCGGTGCGGGCGGACTGCGCGACTGGGATGAACCACCAGCGCGTTTGGGGGAACGGTTGCCGGACGACGCGGGCGAGCGGGCCGTGCCACCAGACGTTCGGCAACCTGCTCAGGGGCAAGCTGCACGGGGGTAGGCTGCACAGGGGTAGGCTGCACGGGGGCAAGGGTTCGGCGGCGCGAAGAAGATGTGCGGTATGGCGATCGCCCCATCGGTTGTCGCTGAGTCCTGCGGCGCGGCGCACTTGCCAGAGGGGGGGCAGGATTTGGCGCGGGCGCAGCGGCCAGCCGAAAGGACTGATCCCAGCGGATATCGGCAGACCCCATGACGCGCCCCAGCACGCGCACGCCTTCGATCAAGTTGGAGTTGAGCCGAACGAGGCGGCTGCAAATGAAGCGATTGAGGCGATCGCGCTCTGGCTCGCGGAAAAACTCCACCATCACCAGCAGCCAGCCGGGCCGATCCAGCGCAACCCGGGCGTAGATATTTTGTGGCACAAGGTAGGTGTTCAACCAGTAGGCGATCGCCCGAAAATCTCCGGCTCGCGCCAGTTGCAATACAGACGGTTGAGATAAGGTATCCAAGTCCATAGCCATTTCAAAACATCTTTGAGGGTTCAACCAAATAACCGCCCGCCGCGCCGACCGAAGCCCGGTTTAGCAGATCGCTTGTTTCATCGAACAAGAGTACCCACAGTGTATCGAAAGAAGCGGAAACTTAACGAATTTTGTCTGTGATCAATATCACCCATAGTCTGCGTTTAGCATCACGGGCTAGGAGCGATCGCCGTCAAGCCAAGAAATACTGAAGTCCTTAACATTAAGATACTTAAGAATAGATTTTCCCGTTTCTAGAAGATTTTGGTGAAGCGCACTAGTTACGCCCTAGTACATTTGAACTTGAACTCATTTCAAGTTTCATGTCAAATTGCACCTCAGGTTGCGCTCAGGGTATCCGCCCAAGTCCCCCTACTCAGCTACCAAGAACTCGTCATGGCTAATCGTGGTTCTATGATTGATCGGCTCGTCCGCTCCGCGCTCCAGACTGGCTGCTTGAGCGTCGAATCCGAAGGCTTGATTCGCCAATTGCTGAATAGCCAGTTGCAGAGCGAAGTAGACCTGAAAGCGCTACAACTGCTCCATAGTGCCGTGCAGCAGGGGCGAGTGCAGCGGGAAGCGCCGGAATCTGTTGCACCGCCGGGGCTGTAGCGATCGCCCATCCAGTTCTGGCAGACTCTTGGCGCTGGCTTCAGAGCGGTTTTAGCGCGAGCGATACGCCATGTCTTGGTGTTTGCGTCTAGAATCTGCGGTAAGTTTTAGCTGCGATCGCCCTGATGCCTCCGATGTCCCCGATGCCCGACTCCAACTCATCGCCGCGCCTGCCAGAGCGTCCTCTATCGTCCGATGCTGCGCCTGATTTGACGGTTTCTCTTGCTTCTGCTGCCAGCAACGACGAAGACGAGGTGGCCAAGCTCCCCCGCACGGTTACACGGCTGGCCAGTCCCAGAGAGCGCGGGCTAATCACGGTTGACCGGGGCAATCAATATGCCCCCATGCGGGCTGAGGAGCTAGAAGCGCTGCCCGCCGGACAGCAAAAGCCTGTGCTGATCGCGCTGGCTGTGGCAATCGCCGTAACGCTAGTGGGACTAGTCTTTAACCTGGGCTGGCTAGGTATTGTTGGGTCGCTAGTGGCGCTGCTGCTGTCAGTTCAGGTGGTTTGGGAAGATCTCTATGCGGTCTTTCGAGAAATGCTGTCGGCTCGACAGCAGGTGTTGGCGATCGCCCTGGTGGGGCTGAGTGTTGGGCTGGTCGGGCTAGTGCGGTTTAGCCCCCTGGGAACCTGGATGAGTGCCTGGGCGGCGCAGCTAGATTGGGATGCCGTGGGTGCGCTGGGCGAGGTTTTTGGAGCGATCGGGCAGATCTTAATTGCCGTGATTGCGGTCTATGTGGCCTGGCGGCAGTATGTGATTTCCAAAGACCTGACGATTCAGCAAAACCTAATCACCCAGCAACAGACTATCGACTCCTACTTTCAGGGCATCTCTGAACTGGTGCTGGACTCTGAGGGGTTGCTGGAAGATTGGCCCCAAGAGCGGGCGATCGCCGCTGGACGCACCGCCGCGATTCTCAGCAGCGTTGATGCGGGCGGCAAAGCCAAGGTGATTCGGTTTCTATCGCGATCGCGCCTGTTGACCCCGTTAAAGCGCGATCGCCTGCTGGGCCGCGCCATCCTGGACGGGGCTGGCGGCTACGAAGAAGACCGCACCTTCGGCGTGCGCGTGATTGATTTGGGGGTGATGCTGGCGGGGGCGAACTTGGCGGGCACCGACCTGCGCTGGACTGATCTCAGCGACGCAAACCTAATCCGCGCCAACCTCAGCGATTGTGACTTGGTAAAGGCAAACTTTTCCCGAACCATTCTCTGCGAAGCGAGTTTGGCAGGAGCAGACTTGCAAAGCACTCGATTCTTCTACGGTTCTGCCAAAACTGCTACCCCCCGCAGCCGCACACACCCGCCCGACTACACGACAGGAGCCTACACGGGCGCAGTAATCGAAGATGCCGATTTCACCAATGCCACCCGCATGTCTGAGGAATTGCGATGGTATTGCTGCGCCTGGGGCAGCGAAAAAACCCGCGCTACGATTCCCGGTGGCTGCGAAGGGATTCCCAATCTGCTGGATGCGTCCCGCTAGTAGCAGGGGGACTGAAACCGGGGCGATCGCCCTCCGCGCTCAAGCGGCAGATTTTTTGAGAAGATCTTCACCTCCCTGCTTCCCTGCTAAAATAGCAAATCATCAATACGAATGATGCCTGTCGGGGAGTTAGCTCAGTTGGTAGAGCGCTGCGATCGCACCGCAGAGGCCAGGGATTCGAGTTCCCTACTCTCCATTCCCGAAACGCAATTCCAAGACTACTGCATGGCCGATTCAGAGGCGTTTTGCAGGAGAGCTTGGAGGCATAGGGCCTGTAGACCTAGGCACTGCTTTAAAGCTCTCTAGGTCATTGATTGCCCTGAGTCAATCTCCCTCCTTCAAAAGGGGGACTTCCGGAGTGGCTCGGCTCGGTTCCCCCCTTGTTAAGGGGGGCTAGGGGGATCAAAGGGTTTTAAAACACGCCCTAGGGCTTGGAGGCATAGGGCAAGGACTGGTAGGCGATCGCCCGCTGCCTGGGGTTGCCCGGTTCGTTCTGCCTTACCTTTCGCTTTGTCACCAAGATATTGAGCGATGTAAACCGATTTCAACTTTGGTAAAAGGGTTTCCAAATCTAAATAGGTTAGTGTTAGTTTAAATGCAGGCACAAATCTGGTTAAGAACCCAGAGAAACAAAACTTTTTGGAGATGAGCGTTGTGCCTCCGGCTTAATCTCCGGCATCACACTCGATGCGATTAGTCTTTACATCCTACAGTCAGAGCGAGTCGTACATTTCAAGTTGCTAGACCGCTATCTACAGTCCGAAGGTCAGCAGCAAGTCAATGTCACTCCATAGCTTCAACACCTTCTATAGAGGTTGGGTGAAAGGCTAATAAGCAGGAGCTTTGTGATGGCTTCTGGTCAACCCTTAGTAAATCGAACTGAGCTTCACTGACAACTACTTCGTATAGTTTTCAACTAGTGGCTGATGCTGTTCAGCTAGGAGAGTTCATTCAGTTTTGATCCGATCAATCTGATCGAGATCTAAGTTCAAATCGAGTTCAAGTTCAATTGGAACCGTTCAATTTGGTTCAGTGTTCAAGTTAAGTTGAATCCAGAAAGAGGGGGCTAGTCACAAATGTCTAGTCCCCTTTTACGTGCTTTGATATTTTCTATTTAATATTTGCTTTTATATTTGCTCGGTGGCGATCGCTGCGGCCCTAAGCAATCCGAATCGGGGCTGCCTTCATCAAGGTTGCATTCGCAAAGGCTACATCCGCAGCGATCGCCCCTTAGCTCCCTGACGAGAGCAGTCCCAAGTTCGCCAGCAGAGTCGATACCTTATCCACCAGCGAATCCGCCTGCACCCATACCGACACTGACCCACCGTTGCAGCGAAACTCGCCCCAGCCATCCGCATTCGTCTGCACTGGCTCTTTCACATGTTCGGTAATGTCGTAAAACACGGCATTAGATTTACCCACTTCCATCCATTTGCTGCCACCTGGGCCATCGCTCATGATTACGGCCAGGGCGCGGGGATGCGCTTCGTTTCCTAGACGAGTCCAGCCGATTACGTCTTCATGGTCAAAATAGGTATACTGCTCGCCGTAGGCAAAGTGCTTGCGGGCAAACAGCAGCTTATCCAGAATGTCTTTGTGGCAATCCATCCAGATTTCATACTCGTTGCCGTCGCGCCCTTTGTCTTTGTAATGGGCACCGTAGTAGTCGGCATAAAACACGCAGGGATAGCCCTCCGCCCGCAGCAAGATCAGCGCGTAGGCCAACGGCTTGAACCAGTTTTCAACAGGAGATTCTAGCGCTTGGAGCGGCTGTGTATCGTGATTGTCTACAAAAGTGGCAGCCAGCAGCGGCACCTGCTGCATTAAGGTGTTGTCCAAGATTTTCCGCATGTCATAATAGCCACCTGCCTTGCTCGCTTCGTAAAAGTTGTAGTGCAGCGGCACATCAAACAGCGAGAGCCGACCTTCGGTGTTGGCCAGATACCAGTGCAGTGTGCCCAGGTCTTTGGTCCAATATTCACCCACGGCAAAGAGGCTGCGCTTGGCGTAGGCCTCTAGATGATCCAGCCAGTCGTTGAAAAAGTCGCCGTGGATGTGCTTGATTGCGTCTAGGCGGAAGCCGTCTACGCCTACGGTGTCCAGCGTCCACTCGCCCCAATACTTGAGTTCGCCGCGCACTTCTGGGTGGGTCATGTCCAGGTCGCAGCCCATGAGATAGTCGTAGTTGCCGTGAGCTAGCTCTACTTTGTCCTGGAAACTTTTGTCCTTAAAGCGATAGATCTGATAGCGCCCTGGCTGATACATATTGTGATCCACCGAGTCGAAGTGCCACCAGCGCCACTTCATGCTGGAGTATTTGTCGCCTCGACCGGGAAAATCGAACTGTGTCCACACTTTAATTTTTTCAACGCCGCCGACGGCCGCCAGGCGGTTGTCGGAATCTACAGGCACCGCTTCTACTTCTTCTTCTGCATCGCCGCCCATTTTGTGGTTAAACACAACATCGGCGTAGATTTGCAGTCCGGCCTCTTTGGCTGCTTTGACGGCGGCCAGGTATTCGTCTTTTGTGCCGTATTTGGTGCGGATGCTGCCTTTCTGGTCAAACTCACCCAGGTCAAACAGATCGTATACGCCGTAGCCGACATCGTAGCCGCCGCCGTTTGCTTTGTAGGCTGGCGGCAGCCAGAGAGCCGTAAAACCTGCTTTGGCGATCGCCCCTGCGTCTTGTTGCAGCGTTTTCCAGAGGGTGCCATCGGGTGGCAAATACCAGTGGAAATATTGCATGAAAACCCCGTTGTACTCAGTGCTGGGGTTTTTATGGGATAGCTCCGCAGCGTTCTGGTTTAGCCAATCGATGACGGAGCGCTTGGCTTCTTCGAGAATCTCCTTGCTAAGCTGCGTACCCAGAGCCTTAAACTGTTCACGGAGTTGCTGAAATGTGCTGTTACTCATAGGGCATCCCGATTGAACCTCTGCGAAAGGGGCGGTTTTTTAGATACGGCATTTCCTTGCGGGGTGAGGTCAGCGCTGGGCTAAAAGAATAAGGGGGTTGCGGACTCCCCACAAACCTTGCTTGCTTTGGAAACGCTCTAACAGGATTAAAGAATATTATCGTGAGCCGGCGCCTGTCGGTTGTGATGGTCAGCACGGTGCGGGGGTTGGGGCGGTAGAGGGAGGGAAGCGGCTACCAATCTTCCCCGATATTCCCCAAAATTCCAACACTCCAATACGCCCTTTTCCCAGTGCCTTTTGTTATATCATCGGCTCGATATCATCGGCTCGTCTCCCTCACTCCCAACTCTTCCTTCCAACTCCTGATGCTCTACCTGCTGCGGAACCCAAGCCTGATCTGGAACCTGACACTGGAACATTTGCAGATGACGCTGGCAGCGCTGGCGATCGCCGTTCTGGTTGCCCTACCCGTGGCGCTCTTGGTGACGCACTATCGCTGGCTGTCGGTGCCTGTGCTGGGCGGACTGGGCATCTTGTATACGATTCCGAGTCTGGCGCTGATTATCTTTCTGGTGCCTGTGTTTGGGCTAAATGCGCGGTCGGTCATTGTGGCGATGGTGCTGTATACGCAGGTGATATTGGTGCGAAACCTGGTCGTAGGGCTGGAGGGGATTAAGCCGTCGGTGCTGGAGGCGGCGCGGGGTATGGGCATGAGTCCTTGGCAGCGCTGGTGGCGGGTGCAAGTACCGCTGATTTTGCCCATTTTTCTGGCGGGGCTGCGGCTGGCGGCCATTGTGGCGATCGCCATTGCGACCATTGGCGCAAAGTTTGGTGCAGGCGGACTGGGGACGCTGCTGTTCGACGGCGTTGCCCAGAGCCGCTACGACAAGATTTGGGCAGGGGCGATCGCCGTTTCCCTGCTGGCCTTTGCCATCAACGCCCTACTGCTCTCGCTGGAATGGGCCACCAGCCCCAAGCGCCGGCTCCAGCGCCGCATCGGGCGGCTGAAAGCAGGGTTCGGGGTTCGGAACTAGGCCCCTTAGCTCACGGCTGCTTCGATCACCGGATGATAGAAAAAGGCGATGCCGAGAATGGCGTAGGTCGCCAGCAGCAGCACGCCTTCCAGCCAGTTGGACTTGCCATCGGAGCTAATCGAGTTGGCGATCAGCACAGCCACGGCCACCGCGACGACCTCAAACGGGTTGAAGTTTAAATCCATCGGCTGATGCAAAATCAGCCCCGCCAGCACCAGGATCGGCGCGACAAATAGGGCAACCTGCATACTGGCCCCCAGCGACACGGAAACGGACAAATCCATCTTGTTTTTGATGGCCACGACGACCGCTGCCACGTTCTCAGCGGCGTTGCCAATAATCGGCAGCAAAATCACGCCTGTAAATAATTCCGTGAGTCCCAGCTTGCTGGTTGCCACCTCCAGCGACCCCACCAAAATTTCTGATTCCAGCGCGATAAAGGTCGTTGCGCCCAGCAGCACTGCCGTCCACAGCACCGGGTTGGGCTTGTGGTCGCTGTGTTCTTCGTCGTGGGTGGTTCCCGCTTCACCTTTGAGATCTGCCACGCCTACGTCATACAGATAGCTGTGCGTTTTCATGGAAAACAGCAGCGTCAGCACGTAGACCACCATCAACACGATTGCCACCGCGACGGATAGCTTCTGCATCAGCGGCTCTGAAATACCCGACGAGGTATAGTTCACCGCCGTTGGCAGCAGCAGCGCGATCACCGCTAGGTTCATGGCTGACGCATTCACCCGCGCCAGCACGGGTTGAAAGCTCTGCTCCTTGTACCGCAGTCCGCCCAGCAGCATGGATAGCCCCATGACTAGCAGCAGGTTGCCAATAATCGAACCTGTGAGGCTGGCTTTGACGACTTCTACCAGACCAGACCGCAAGGCGGCGATCGCAATAATTAATTCTGCTGCATTGCCAAACGTCGCATTCAGCAAGCCGCCTAGCGATGGCCCTACCACCACTGCCAGTTCTTCGGTCGCCGTGCCCATCCAGGCCGCCAGCGGCAAAATGGCCAGACACGCCAGCGCGAATTGCACCAGTTCTCCCCAATGAAACACGTAATGCGAGAGCAGCGAGATTGGCACGAAAATGAGCAAAACTGAAAAGATTAAATTTTTAGTACTCATGCAAGCGTCCTGGACGGCTTTTGACAAAGGATAACAAGAGAGATAACAAGAGATAAGAGGGCGATCGCTCGACCCAATCAAGCGGCATTCAGCCACGGCATTAGGTCACACTCAAGGCGAGCAAACCGTAGCGAGCAAACCGTGGCGAGCAAACTGTGATTAAACCATGACTGAACTCGTTCTCCCAGAATCATAGGGGTTTTCCGCATTTTGGGAACCTGGGTTAGGATCTAGGCAGTTTTTACAAAAGTCAACAATCTTTCACTCTTCGCTATGACAGTCGTTTACCCCCGCAAGCTGCAAAGCTCCCTGGGCAGCCTCAGCGCCCGTGACGTGATGAAACAAGTGGTTCGAGATCGCGACATTCACCTGATCACGCTCAATCGCTATCGCTACAGCGAACAGCGGAGTTGCAAAGACCTGACTACCTTGATCGAACAACTGGATGGGAAGCCCGCCGAACTGGTCAAAGACCTATCGCGGCATGTGTCGGACGAAGCTCGCCACGCCATGTGGCTGACGGATTTGCTGGTAGACCTGGGCAGCAGCGTAGGCACGCCCCCCGGTATGTCCTACATCGAAGAATTTGAGCGGTTGCTCGATCAGGAGTCGCCTAGCCCTGAGAGCCTGGATGACTTTGTGATTTCATCGTTGGCGGCCATTAACGTGACCGAAAAGCGCGGCTGTGAATACTTTTCGGGTCATATCCACGCCCTCAAGCAAGCACCGCAGACCGAGGAAAACGTCAAGATTCGGGAAACCCTGGAGCGCATTCTGCCTGAAGAAGCCGCCCACGTCCGCTGGGGCAACCGCTGGCTAGCCCAAATGGCCGACAAAAGCCCGGAGCATCGCGCCAAGGTCGAACAGGCCAAGCGCAAGCACGCCGCGATTGAGCAGGCTGCGTTTGAGTCGGGCATGGACATTACCGCCGGGGCTGAGCTGCGTCGGGTGGGTCATTTGCTGGATATTGCCAACACCCTGCCCGCGTGGCAGCGCCCGCAATATCTGATGGAGCGCCTGCCCCAAAGTCTGCTGTCACCCGACCTCCAGCGCACCCGCCTCGACGCGATCCAGCGAGTCTGGAACCGCGATCCGCAGGCATTTGTGGAACGGTTTGTGCCGATGTTCCTGAGCGGGCTGACGCGGGATGTCAATGGCAAGAAGCCGCAGCCTAACAAGGCTAGTGCTGCCAACGCTGCGGCCAATTAGTGCCGTTGGGCACACAGGACTTATCGCAAGCGCGGAAGTCCAAGCACAGTGACTAGTACAGTGAACCGGCATAATTTGGGCGATGCGGACGAAGCGTTTGGACTGCCCTCTCTGGGCAAGCGCTTGGATGAATCCCTGAGAAACGGTGTCCAGCGCTTCGTCTTTAGTTTTGTTGCCAGGCGGGGCGATCGCCCCCTAATCCCCAACCACCTACCCTTCCACCCCCGCTTTTTCTGGTAGGGTCGCTTGCAACTTTAGGCAATTGCGCCCGCTTACCTGGAGGCGGTATTCTACCTTGTCCATCAGGCGATTCAAAATCAGCCAGCCATAGCCGCCATCCTGCATATCATCTGGGGCAGGCGGCAGATAGGTGGAAAGGTCGTAGCCCTGGCCATGATCCCAGATTTCCAGGTGGATATCTCGATCGATTAGCTCTAGGCGAATCAGTACGGGCAGATTGGGCTGGTTGCGGTGGGCGTGGCGCACGACGTTGGAGTAGGCCTCCACTAGCACCAGCCGCAGCCGATTCGACTGATGGCTCCAGTCCACCAAATCGCCCAGTTCTAGCTCCAGCGAATTGAGCAGCCAGTTTTCGACTACTTGCAAAAACTTCAGGTCGCTGGGAATATGCAACTCGGTTTTCATGGACTACAGAACCTCCAGCGAGAGTATGGTTTGGTCATCTTCCTGGGCATGGCTTTGTGACTGTATGCAGGAAAGCAGTTTGGATAAATCAAGTGGTTGGGGCTGTTGTTTTAGCAGTTCCCAAAGACCTGGCTGGCCGAGCATCAGGCTGTTGCCAGCAGCGTGTGGGTGAGCGAGGGTGGCTTCGGTGATGCCGTCGCTGGTGAGGAGCAGCAGGTCGCCTGGGTTTAGCGTCAGCCGGCCGGCGATCGCCTTCCACACGGGCAAGATGCCCAACGGCACCCCCCTTTCTTTTAGATATAGCGGTTCAGCCGATGGCTTGTTAACCGACCAAACCATCGGGTAGATGTGCCCTGCATTGGCATACACCAATTCTTGCGTGGCGGGGCTGTAGCGGGCCAGCGCCATCGTGATAAAGCAGTTGTTGCTCACCAGATCATCCATCAGGCTGCGGTTTAGGTTTTGCATGACCTGAGCCGGATCGGGCGGGCTTTCCTGATAAATTTCGCGCCGCAGCACCGAAATAGCGCTAGCCATAAACAGAGCTGCCGGAACGCCCTTGCCCGACACATCTCCTACGCCCAGCCAGAGGTCGCCCTGGGGATGCTCGTAAACCTCGAAAAAGTCGCCGCCGACCTCCCGCGCTGGGTGGCAACAAGCCTGAATTTTGGCGGTGTCCAGTTCGGGCAAGCTCTGGCGCAGCAGGTTGGTCTGGATTTGACGAGCGACGGCCAGTTCTGCCTGCATTTGCTCGGTTTGTCGCTGGATGCGCTGATACAGCTTGGCCTGGGAAATAGCCAGGGCGACTCGTTCTGCCACTTCCTGAATTAGGTCAAGATCTTCTTCTGACCAGGCGATCGCCTGTCCCTGGCGGTGGAGGCTGGCGATCGCCAACAATTCCTGCTGATAGATCAGCGGCAGCGCCAGCCGGGTCTCTTGCTCGTCTGATTCCGAAAGCTGCACCCGACGGCTCTGCAAAGCGGCCAGCAGCGCATCATTTGGCAGAACCGGGGCTTTTGCGACCTCGCCAGAGGCATGGCCAAAGCTGAATAGGTTGGGCAGCAGGCGATAGGTGTTGCCGTCGTCGCCTATTACGCCCTCTGTGTCCTGCTCTACCGGATGCAGCACGCAGGTTGCCCCAAAGGTTTGCCCCAGCACCTCTACGATCCGCTGCATCATGCTCTGGTAGTCCAGCGATTCGCGGGTTGCCGTGGAAACTTTATTGAAAATGGACTCCCGCCGCAGGGCGCGATGCAGCTCGTTGGTGCGTTGTTTGACCACGCGATAGGTATCGGCGGCCTGCTGCACCACGGTCATCAGGTCTTCTGGGTTCCAGGGTTTGGTGATATATTTGAACACCTTGCCCGCGTTGATCGCGTTTACCAAATCCTCGACATCGGTATAGCCCGTAAGCAGAATCCGAATCGTATCGGGAAACTGGCGGGCGACATGGCTGAGAAACTCGGTGCCGTTCATCTTGGGCATCCGCTGGTCGGAAATAATGATGCCCATTTCACCCACCTGATCCAGCAGGTTGAGCGCATCCAGGGCGCTGTCTGCTCGAAACACCTGAAAGTCGCGCCGAAACGTGCGGTATAGCAGATCCAGGTTGTCGGCTTCGTCGTCTACCACCATCAGCCGCAACTTGTTTCGCTCTACCGGGGATTTGTTTTGCACGGGTTGTTGTAGGTCGTATGCGATCGCCAAATCGCCATTCTCCAGGGTTCACGCTCTTACACCCAAAGTACCCAGAGGAAGGCGATCGCTATCAGAGGAGTGGCTGGCTCATTCTGGCTCATTACAGTCTCTTCATCCTATTCTCCCACGCCGATCATCCGTCTCCCTAGCTGACGCAGCCAGACCCATACCCGTCGGAAGCGGGAGGGCTTTTGGGGTTGGCAGGATTGCGCCAGGAGGGCGATCGCCCCGGTGGCATCGGGCGCAATGTCGATCACTTCATACAGTCGATATTCGCCGCTCTTGCCAGGGAGCGACATGTCGCACTGGCGACCCAAGCTGACCAGCGGCTGCACCTGTTGATAGACTGCCTCGGAAACGAGGAGACTAGTCCCCACCGCTTTGTTGGCGGCTTCAATCCGGCTGGCCAGATTCACCGTGTCGCCAATGGCGGTAATTTGCTGGCTCTTGGGAGACGCGCCCACCGCACCCACCACCACCGAGCCGTAGTGAATGCCAATGCCAATTTTGAGCTGGCGCTGATAGAGCGTTTCCAGGTAGGCGTTAAATGCTTCCATTGCAGTTTGCATGTCTAACGCGGCGCGGACGGCTCGCTCCACCGGGCGATCAGGACAGTTCCAGCCAAATAGCGCCATGAATCCATCGCCCATGTAGTTATTGATGATGCCACCGTAGCGTTCGATGATTTGCCCCATGCGGCTGAAATAGCGGTTCAGCACGTAAATCACGTCGTAGGCGGGCAATACTTCCGCAAAAGCAGTAAAGCCCCGCAAGTCCGCAAAGAGAACCGCCAGCATTTGCTCCTCGCCAATAGCGCTGCGCTGCCCGCTTAGCTGCTGCTCGACCAGCGACATGTCTTCGGCATCCACTACCAGTCGCCGCACCGTGACCTTGCCCTCGCCCAGGACTTGGGTTTGGCAGGCCAGGCGCATCTTCGGGTCAAAGCAAAGGCGCTTGGCCAGACCATCTTCGGCATCGTTGCGCGGGGAACAGTATTCCAGACCTTCCAGTACCCACACTCGACAAGTGGAGCAGCGGGCACTGCCGCCGCACACATGGATATGCGGAATACCTGCATAGAGCGAGGAGGCGAGGATCGTGTCGGTTTCCTCGGTTTCGACGCAGCGCTCGTCGGGGAGATAGTAGAGCAGGGGCATAGGGGATGCGCTTTAGGAAGAGGGCGGATTTACTCTACCTTTCCCTGTTCTACAAGCACGTCCACAGGAATTCAGCAGAATCCACGCAGTTCGTAACAGCCACGCAGTTCGTAACAGCATTGCTGGGTTGCTGGTTTGCCCATGTCGATTTTGGATAGGACTTACGCAGTTGGACGATTTCTCACGGGCTGCTACGTCAGTCTTTGGTACATTCGCTGGGTGGCGAATAGCAGATGGGGAGGGTTCCGCCGGGTACGTAGAGCGGGTGGCGGGGCTGTTGCTGCTGGGTGAGGCCCAGGCAATGAAGCGGATAGCCCGACAACAGTGCCAGCACAGCGCGATCGCGCTGATAGAGCGATCCCCCGTTGCCCCAAGCGAGAATAATCTGAGCTGCTCGTTCGGCAGCGGTGATGAGGGGGCGATCGCCCGCCTCCCCAATCGGATCATCCACCTGCTTCAGGTCTTGGGGCCGCGTTGTCCGATAGGCAAACAGATTCACCACCTCCAGCCCGCCATGGCCCCAAGCTTTTGCCAGCCCAATGCAGCGGCGAATCGTTGGGTCGTTGCGCTCGGCATCGGCCGTGCTGGGATTGAGCATGACAAACACCACGCGAGGAGCAGCAAAATCCCACATACGCCACAGCGCGTAGCGATAGCGCCCCGACGGGTCAAAGGTTGCCCCTGCTGGCTGAATCTCTGGCTGGACAGATGGCTGAACGGCTGGCTGAGTGGTTTGCAGTGTGTGAGCGTCTTTTACATCTTTTACATAAAACACTTGACGCGCTGCCATTGCCCCTGCTCGTCCTGGCAATAGTAGCAGCCTTCCCACCAGATGCAGCGATCAAAGACGGCATCAATCTGACGGCTCTTTTTGGGCTGTTCGCTACTGAGCAGATCTACGATTTCATCTTTGCGGTCTTTGGCACCGGAGGCGATCTGGTCTAGCGTGGACTGGAGATCGCGAGAGACAAAATTTTCAGTTTGCTGCAACATGATCCAAATCAAACACTCGATATCAAAAACGGAAAAATCCTCACAAACGTCGAGGAACGCTTTAGAAGGGAGTCTCCTAGAAGGATGTTCTCAGGGAGCGTTCCGCTTCTGCTGTGCCTGACGGTTGTTATACCTGACAGTTGTTTTGTCTGACAGTTGTTTTGTCTGACGGTGGGGAATCCCTATGGAGTTCCCTGATCCCACTCTATCTTCCTGAAGATGGCGTGGTCTTGAATTGAAAACATACTTAACCCTTATACGGGATATAAGCAACTCCTATGTATGCAACCTGTGCTGTGGAACCTATGCTATGTGAACCTCTGCTACGCAGTATGGAGCCTCTGCTACGGAGCCTCTGCTACGGAGCTTCTGCATGGAGCAGCGTATAAGTCGCTCTGAAGCGGACGGCACGCCCGACCCTGCTGTACGATTTGACGCACTGTGTTGTAGCACAGTCATTCTCTGGACACCCCAAAGGGGCTGATTTCTATGGGCAGTGTCACCATTGGCATGATCAGCAGCTATGCTGACCTCCGTCCGCCGCCGTGGGACTGGCTGTGGCGGCAGAGTCCGCACCCCTTTGGGCTGTGGAAGGGAATTCAGGTGTTGGCGAATTGCCCCAATCCCGACGGGCTGCTGCTGTATAACTTCCACGACTTTCCCCGCGACGCGGCTGACGACGCTGCACCAGCAGGAAGGTTTCGCTGGCCGTGGCGGAAGGCGCAGTCCAGCAATGCGGGGCAGGTCAGAGAATTTCAGCAGAAAGTGCGATCGCTCTCCCCCGAACAAATTCTGTTTTCCTACCGGGAGCCGCCCTTTCCCGAAAAGCAACAGGCGCGAATCGACACCTATCGACGGGCGCAGCAGTGGTGCGGCGTGGTGTCTGGGCCCGACGACTTTGCACCCGTGTCGGAACCTATGCCTGCTATCTGGTATGTGTCGCAGCCGTTTGACTATTTGCAAGCCGCGCCGCCGCCCGCAAAGCTCCGCCCCTGTAGCTGGATCACGTCGGGCATCGACCGCACAGCCAATCATCGCCATCGGCTAGATTTCCTGCGGCGGCTGCAAGCCAGTGACGTGCCCTTTGACCTGTACGGGCGGGGCTTGCCAGACTGGGCACAGGTGAACCGGGGGCAGATCCGCACGTTTGGCCCGGTGGCGGATAAATGGCACGCGATCGCCCCTTACACCTACAACCTGGCGATTGAAAACTTTGCCGACAACGAGTGGTACGTGAGCGAGAAGCTGTGGGATGCCCTGCTAGCTTGGAGTTTGCCGATTTATTACGGCGGTAGCGCGGCAGATCGGCTGCTGCCCTCTGGCAGTTTTTTGCGGCTGCCCAGCCTGGATGAGCGTGGCATTGCCTACATCCGCAACATCACTGCCACGCCGGAAGCTTGGTACGCTGCAAAGGAGGCGATCGCCGAAGCGCGTCAGGTTATTCTGCATGAGTTGAACTTGTTAAACTGGCTGGCAGTGAGGGCAGAAGCGTTAGGGATTCGGGCTTAGAGAGAATCATATCGATGCTCGATTTTGGATTTGCGGTTTTGGAGCGTCAGTCAAGTGCCAGTCAAGTACCAGTCAAGTACCAGTCAATCGTCTGTGGGGCTTCCAGTCATTGCATTCGTCGCTCCGCTCGGGGAAAACTGATATCAAGGGGCTGAATGGACGGCATTTATACGCTGGCGAATGATGTCGTGTGCAACCAACTGGTGGCGCTGCTGAACAGCATTGAGGTTCATGCAGGGCGCGAGATGCCCGTGGCGGTGATTGCCTACGACAACCGTCTGACGAATGTGCAGGCGGCGATCGCCCCTCGTCCGCAGGTGATGCTGCTGGATGATCCGGCGCTGTTTGCCCCGTGGGAGGCGTTTTCGCGACAGGTGTGGCAGAGGCATCCAACGGCGATCGCCACCTGGCGCAAGAAGGGCATTGCTGATGTCTATCGACTCACCTCCAACCGACGCTATGCGGCGTTTGATGGGCGTGCGCCGTTCGACCGATTTCTTTATCTAGATGCCGATACGCTGCTGCTCAATTCACCCCAAATCTTCTTTGCAGCGCTCGATTCCCATTCGCTTGTCACCTACGACTTTCAGCACAAAGATCCGTCACACATTTTTGATGTGACTGCTTCAAAATTGCCAGAAGTGTTTAGCCCCGCTGAGATTCATCGCGCTATCTTTTGTGCAGGGTGCTTTGCGGGTAGACGGGGTGCATTTTCGGCAGAACAGCGCGACTGGCTATTGCAGCACCTTGCCGCAGGAGAAGCAGAAATCCTCTATCCCAATGCGCCCAATCAGTCAGTTTTGAACTACATGGCCATGCGGCTTGCTCAGCGTGAAAGCGCATCGTTTTCAATTCATAACCTGGCACTGCATTTGCCCCCTGAACAGGCAACAGGAAATTCCGTCACCTCCAGCCATTTTGTTGAGCAAGCGGGCCGGGTTTACGATCGCGGACATCCGCTGACTTACTTGCATTACATTGGGCTACCTGCCGATCTGTTCAATCAACTTTGTAGCGGCAGAAATGTGGATTTTCCCTACCGAGAAACCTTCTTGCACTATCGCTATTTGTATGAACCAGAAAAGCAGCCGGAGTCCCGTGGTAAGAGGGTTTTGGCAAAGCCTGGGGTCGTGAAACGAATCTTGAAAAAGTTGCGGCTAGCGTTTGGATAGAGAAGATGAGGAGTCTGAATTCGGTGGGCGGATGAATAAACCAAAGGAGCAAGATCAGGATCATCAGGATCAAGTTTATATTTTGGGCAATGATCGCGTGCTGGATCAGGCGATCGCCCTGCTCAACAGCATTCGGCTCTATGATCCTGAAACGCCCGTCGTGCTGATTCCCTACAACGACAAATATAAAGAGGCAGCGGCGGTTTTGGGCGATCGCTTTGGAGTGACGCTGTTTCCCGATTTGACCATTTTGGAATGGCTGGATGCCACGATTGAGGAAACCTTTGGCAGCGATTTTTTTACACGGCCGCAGCAGTTTCGCAAGCAGGCGGCATGGTTTGGAAAACCCGGTCGATTTCTCTATATCGACACCGATATTGTGGTGTTTGAACGCATTATTGCGGTTTTAGAGCATTTGCAGACTTACGACTTTATCTGCTGCGACTATCAGCATCGCGGCGGCATTCAAAATGTGTTTACTCCGGCGATTCTAGAGGCTCCAGGGTTTAGCGAAAGCGTCCTGGCGGAAATCTTTAATTGTGGCTTCTGGGGCAGCAAAACCGGGCTGATTTCTGCCTCAGACTTGGAAGCTGTCTTTGCAGAATGTGCGGCTCATCCTGATTATTTCGACTTTAGCCAGAAAACGTCCGATCAGCCGATTATTAATTATCTAGTGCTAAAGCAAATTTCCAATCGGTTTAACCTGGTGCATCGATCCGGCGGCGCACCGGGAAACTGGGCCGGCAGCAAGTTTCGCCAGCGGGATTGGCGGCTGTTCGACCCGAACATGAATCAGCCGCTGCAATATTTGCACTGGGCTGGCTTCCGACTCCAGCCGGGGTGTCCCTACTGGGCGCTGTGGCAGCACTACCGCGACTTGAATGACTGGAATGAGTCGAAACTGCGATCGCCCAGATCGCCCAAATTTCGGTTCCGCCTGCCCTGGCAATCCTAGCGGACGGTTTTGATGCTCTCGATGCGGCGCGAGAACAGGTCAGTGAAGATGCTCAACACCGTGCGATCGCGCGTAATGATGTTAGCCGTTACCGCCATCCCCGACTGGAGCGGAATTTCTCTGCCATTCACCTTCAAGGTCTGGCTATCCAGCCGAATCTTGGCAGGAAACCGATAGAAGGGGTAAATCTGGTCTGGAGGCAGCGCATCTTCGCCGATATTCACCACTTCTCCCTTGATGTCGCCAAATTCGCTGAAGGGGAAAGAGTCGATTCGCACGTCTACAGGCAGCCCCTCGCTAACAAAGCCAATGTCTTTGTTGGTGATATAGACCTCAGCCAGCAGGTTATCTGTGGGCACGACTTTCAGGATCGGCTCGCTCGTATTAGCCACAAAGCCAATGCCCCGCGCCTTCAGGTCAAACACCACCCCATCAATGGGGGCGCGAAGCTCCTGATATTTCAGCGTGAGTTCGGTCTGGCTAAGCTGGCTGTTGATTTCGGCGATGCGGCGCTCGTTGTCTACGATCGCCCGGTTAATCTGGCTGTCAATATCTGCAATCCGCTTTTCGTTGTCGGCAACTCGGGCAAGCAGGTCGGTGCTAGTCGTGGCGACGGTGTTGGAAAGGCGCTGACGAGCCTGATCCACTGCTAAACTCAACCGCTGCTGTTCTAGCGTGAGCCGATTCACCTCTGCCCTACGATCCATCATCTGCTGGCGCTGTCGCAGCATTTGAATCCGTGAGAGTGCCCCTTGTTCCGCAAGCGGCTCGATATCGCGCAAAATGCCTTCGTCGATGGCCAGCGTTTGGCGGGCGGTGGAAAGCTGCTCCTGGGTTTGGATTAACTGCTGCTGGAGCTGGGCCACTTCAAGCTGGGCGGCGGCGGCGCGAGACTGTGCCTCAAGCTGGCTTGCCGACAGGCGAATCCGCTCTTCGTCAGAAAAGCTGCCATTTCCGCCATAGACCTGCGCCCGAAAGAGCGCTGTCTCCGAGGCAAGGGTAGCGCGGTTGGTCAGCAGCGCCCGCATTTCGGGGGGAATGCTCTGGGGCTGGTTGGATGGCTCTAGAGAGATGCCACTGAGGGCGCTACGGTAGAACTGGTTTTCGGCTAAGTAGGAATCGCGCACCTGCTCCAACGAACGGCGCTGGGCTGCGGCGGCCGTCGGGTCAAAGCGGATGAGAACCTGTCCTTGCCGGACTCGCTCGCCTTCTTCTACCAAAATTTCCTGAACCACGCCGCCCACAGGAGCCTGTATCTCCTGAACGCGATCGCCCGGTTCTAGCTTGCCCGTCGCAGGCACTGCTTCCTCAATCCGCGCCACGGCGGCCCACAGCAGCACTGCCGAAGTCACGCCGATGATGCCGCCGACCACCAGCTTTGACCACAGCGAGGTCTGCTGCAAGATCACGGGCTGGTCAAACGCCTGGGCCCGTACCTGCTTTTGCGATGGCAACTGGGTTCCTGTTTCTTCGTCCGGGGATACCAGCACCAGTTCCGTCTCCTCCGGCTGAATCGGAGTCTTGGCAGAACCGTTGGCGGCTCCGTTTCCGTTGTGTCTGGGGGAGGTCTGAGTCATGGGGTGGGGGAAAGGGGAGAAGGGGTGGGGTGCAAGAGCGCTAGCAGAAAGCTGGGAACTGGCTATCTCTAAAGCTGCGCTTCCTGCTGCTGATAGAGGCAATAGTAGCGGCCGCGCATAGCCATCAGGTCTTCGTGGGTGCCCTGCTCCACAACAGAGCCTTGATCCATCATAAGAATTAGATCGGCGTGGCGGATGGTGCTGAGGCGGTGGGTGATGAAGAAGACGGTGCGGCCGCGAAAATGCTCCGCCAGGTTCATACAGACGCGACGCTCGGAGTCGTAGTCGAGGGCGCTGGTGGCTTCATCCATGATTAGCAGGCGCGGATTCTGCATGACCGTGCGGGCGATCGCAATCCGCTGGCGCTGACCGCCCGAAAGCGACGCACCCCGTTCACCAACACGGGTGTTATAGCCATTCGGCAAACCCATAATGAACTCATGGGCCGCCGCTACTTTGGCCGCTTCGATAATTTCCTCAGCGGAGGCATCCGGGGCATTCAGCGCGATGTTTTCCTGCACCGTGCCGTCAAACAGCAGCGTGTCCTGGGGCACAATGCCAATTTGCTGTCGCAGAGAATAGAGTTCTACCTTGGTAATGTCGTAGCCGTCAATCAGGATGCGCCCCGATTCCAGGTCATAGAGGCGAGGCAGCAGTTTCATCAGGGTACTCTTGCCGGAACCGCTCTGGCCGACAACGCCGACGAAGGAGCCGGGGGCAAATTCCAGGTTGATATTGCTGAGTTGGAGCGGGCCGGTCGTGCCAAATCGGAAAGACACGTTTTCGTAGGCGACTTCGCCCTGAATCGGCGGCATGGGAATATTGAGCCTATCTAGCTCGTCGGCTTCAGGGGCGGAGTCCACGATATCGCTGAGGCGCTCAATCGACAGGCCCACTTCCTGGAAGTTTTGCCAGAGCTGGGCTAAGCGCAAGAGAGGACTCGTCACATAACCTGCGATGATGCGGAAGGCGATCAGTTGCCCCAGGCTAAGCTCCTGCTTTAGCACCAGATACGCGCCCACCCAGAGAACCAGCAAGCCCGAAAGCTGATTTAGGAAGTTGCTGAGGGAGCCTGCAAAGGTGGAAGTTTGCACCGTGGTGAATCCGGCGCTGACGTAGCGGGCGTAGCGCTGTTGCCACTGCCAGCGCGATCGCAGTTCCATATTCTGCGCTTTCACGGTCTGGATGCCGCCCAGCACTTCCACCAGATAGGACTGGGTTTCGGCGTTGCGTTCCGCCTTGACCCGCAATTGGTTGCGGATAATCGGCGAAAAGATCACCGCCAGCGCAATGAAGAAAGGAATCGTCGCCAGCGCCACCAGCGTCAGCAGCGGGCTATAGAACAGCATGACAACGATGTAGACAACGGAGAAGAAGGCATCCAGCACCACCGTCAGCGCCGTGCCCGTCATAAAAGAGCGGATATTTTCCAGTTCCCCAATGCGGGTGGAGAGTTCGCCCACAGGACGTTTCTCGAAATACCGCAGCGGCAGCCGCAGCAGGTGATCGATAATTTGCGACCCCAGCGTCATGTCGATGCGGTTGGTGGTGTCTACGAACAGGTAGGTTCGCAACGCCCCCAGCAGCGCCTCAAAGAATGCCAGCAGCAGCAGCAAAATGCCCAGCACTTGCAGCGTGTCGGGGCTGTTTTGCACGATCACCTTGTCGATGATCACCTGGATCATCAGCGGGTTTGCCAGGGCAAAAAGCTGCACAAAGAAGGAGGCGAGAAACACCAGCAGCAGCACGCCGCGATACTTCGCCACCGAGGGCAAAAACCAACTGAGGTTAAAGCGCTTTTGCGGCGTTTGCTTGGTGGCTCGCAGCAGCAGCACGTCGCCCTGTTCGCCCCAAGTGGCGGCAAACTCCGACGGCTTGCGGCGCAGTAGCCCCAGTTCTGGATCGGCGATCACCATTTCCCGTTCGCTGACGCTGTAGAGCAGCACGGGGCGATCTTGCCAGCGCACCATTGCGGGGGCTTCCAGGCGACCGACGGATTGGGCCGGCACGGTAACCAACTGGGCGCTGAGGCCCATGAATTCGGCGATCGCCCCACACAGATCCAGCGGCAGCCCTCCCGTGCGCTCCATCTGGTTCACCAAAATGCGGCGCACCACATCGCGGCGGAAGGGCAGATTCAAGTGCTGGCAAAGCATCTGGAAGCAGGCCATCGTCGCTTCTAGCTGCCCCCGCCCGCGCACGATGGGGTATTCCTTTGCCTTGCCCTTGCTGTCGATGATGACGGGTTCCAGTTCCTCTGGGCGTTCGGGCGCGTAGGGAATATCGAGCGCTCCAAGGGTTGCGTCTGCCTGATTGGTGTCTTGCGGGTCTTCTGGGGCAGAACGGCGGAACAGAGATAGCGGAAAGCTGACCAGCCGCGCGGGTTTCTCGCCCGCCACCTCGATTTCGTCGAGTAGCCCCAGATTGAGCCGACTGCCAACAGGGTAGCCCGTGATTTCGCCGCTGCTGACCAGCCACAGGCGATCGCGCTGGAGCGAGTGCGTGGCAAAGGTTCCCGGCGGAATGCAGCGCACCTCTGCCTGAGATAGCCCTGCGTGGGTCAACTCCTTCAGATCCAGCGTGCCGTCGGCCTGGCGCGACAGTTCTTCCCCCAGCAGATCAAACACCTCAATCGGCGCAGCCTGAGCAGACAGGGCGCTGGCGACGGCTGGCTCTTTTTCCAGCAGATCTAGGAAGACGCGGGCGGGCAGCGTCAGGCAGATAGATTCCTCGGAGGCGATCGCCGTTTCGCAGGCCACGCCGCGCATCAGGCTGACCGCCCCCAGCACCGCGCCCGGTTGCAACAGCCCCAGCGTGGTGGGCTTGTCGGTGCGGGGGTCATAGCCGAGCGATCGCGCCTGCCCCTCATACAAAATCGTCACCTGGGCGGGCATTTTTTCGCGCACCAAAATTGCCTGCCCCATCTTGTAGCGGAAGGGTTGAACCTGTTCGAGCAGACGAGCCAGGACCGCGCTAGAAAGCTGGGTAAACGGAAAGACCGTTGCCAGAAATTCTTGAACCGTCTCTTTGGGAAGGTTTTGGGTAAACGTCATGATTCAACAATGGGGGCAACGGTGGGGGCGGCAGGCGGGGAAGACGATAACGTGGTTGGTTTTACGGCTTTTGGATCGGGCACACTCAGCAAAATCGAGGTCGGCACGAGCTGGGGTTGGGCAGCGGGGGGATGTCCGCCGTTGCCTTGTCCGCCTGCTGCACCAGAGGGCGGCTTGGGCGCTCCGGGCTTGGCAGGTGGCTCTGCGGGTGGGGCAGTTGACGAGGAGGCTGGTGGCTGGGAGGATGTGTCTGCCGCAGGAGGCTCGCTGGGTTCGACGGTGGGCAGGGATTCGGTAGCAAGCGCATCCGCCGGTAGCGCATCCGCCAGAGGACTCAGCGACACGTCATCCAACTGCTGCTGGAGCCACTGGTTAAACGACTCGTTGAGCAGGCGGCGGCGCATTTGCTCATCCATCTGGGCAGGGATGAATTTTTCCAGACGAATGATCACAATCCACTCGCCAATGCGGTGGGGCGGCCAGAGTTGCCCCGGCTGGCTAATAGAGAGCATATGAGCCAGTTGGGGATGGGGCACACTTAGCTCCACCGGGCCAATCAGCCCGTCGGTTTGGGCTTCGGGCCCTTGAGAATAGGTGCGAGCGAGTTCGGCGAAGCTCTGTTCGCCTTCCATAACCCGAAAGTAGATTTCTTGAGCGATGCCCATGTCCTGGGTACGGATGAGCGAGTAGATGACTTTATCTAGCTTGCTTTTGCGCTCCAGGAAATAGGATTCGAGCTTGGCTCCCCAAGTGGCTTCTTTGAACTTCTCGATGCGGAGCGATCGCGTGGCCAGGGCATCGAGCTGAGCCAGGGTCATGCCGTGTCGGTTTAGCCATTGCTGACGGGTGGCTTCGTCTACGATCTGGTGCTGGGCGTAGAACTGTTCGCGGGCCCCGATGAGTTCTTCTTCAGCGCAGGTGATGGGGGCGATCGCCTCATCAATCAACACTTCCTGCACCAACTGCGGCAGCATTTGATAGCCTGCCAGCAGCGACGGCAATTCTTCCGATGTGACCGACCGATTCCCAATCTGCAATACGTGTCCCATGCAAATCCATCCATCAACAGCGGAAAATCCTGATGCGTCATGGTTAACTATCAGGCACTTGGTGTCTAGCTACGCATCCTTAGCCCCAGCCCAGTAATACAATTCCAGTCATGCAATTCCAGTTTTATAATCCCAAGTCACACAGCCCCAAACTAAATTATGGGTTTCCAGAGTTAGAAATCAAAGGACAGTTACGAAAACTTTTAGCTTTGACCCATGAACCTTCGGTGAATCTCTGGACGAATATTTACGGACACAGCGCGTTGCTAGGCATAGCATTCCCAAATCTTGGACGATTCTCTACTTTTGAGTATTCAGTCAGAAGATTTATCCAGCAGGATGGTTGCTCGCAGGTTTTTTGCACGGTTTGTTCAGAGGATGGGCAAGCTGCTAAAGTATACGACCCCTTAAGCCAAACCGTTCAGGACTTACGCACTTGCGATAAGTTTTCTGGGTTTTGGACGGTTTCTCGTGGGCGCAGCCCACGAGAAATCGTCCAACTGCGTAAGTCCAACTGTGAAGCTGATTATGCAAACTGCGACGCACGCTATGCAAACTGCTGGGCATAGAACTGGGCATAGCGTCCGTCTTGCGCCAAGAGTTCTGTATGCGTGCCGGATTCCACCAAGCGCCCCTGTTCTAACACAAGGATGCGATCGGCGCGGCGGACGGTGGCCAGCCGATGGGCAATGATGAACACAGTGCGCCCCTGCATCAGCCGCTCCAGCGCTTCCTGTACCAGTGCTTCGGATTCGGAATCGAGGGCAGAGGTGGCTTCGTCCAGGATCAGAATGCGCGGGTTGAGCAGCACGGCTCGGGCGATCGCAATTCGCTGGCGCTGTCCGCCCGACAGGTTTACACCGCGCTCACCCACCCACGAGTCATAGCCATCGGGACATTGGGAGATAAAGGCGTGGGCGTTGGCGATTTTTGCAGCTTCGACCACTGCTTGCCGCTCGTAATCGGTCTGGCCAAAGGCGATGTTTTGGGCGATCGTGCCGGAAAACAGCACCGTTTCCTGGGGAACGATGCCGATCTGCCGCCGCAGGCTGTACAGCGTTACGGTGCGGATATCCACGCCGTCGATTAAGATTTGCCCCTGCTGCGGGTCATAAAAGCGCGGCAGCAGGTTCACCAGCGTCGTTTTGCCTGCGCCGGAGGGGCCGACCAGGGCGATCGCCTCGCCAGGGAAGGCCAGCAGGCTGAGTTGGTGGAGGACGGGTGATGGAGCGGGAGCAGAATCCTGGTTCCCAACCCCTGGCTGGGGATAGGCAAAGCTGACGTTGCGGTATTCCACTTTGCCTGTGACGGGCGGCAGCACGAGGGCGTTTGGGGCTTCGTAGACAGCAGGTTCCACGTCCAGCAGTTCAAAAATGCGATCGACCGAGGCTTGCCCCTGTTTGAACTCGTTGTAGTTGTCAGTGAGGTGGGCGATCGGGTCTACCAGCATCGCCACTGCAAAGACGTAGCTGCCAAACTGTGCGCCCGTCAGGTTGCCCCGCGAAATTTGCCAGCCCCCCAGCAGCAGCAGCAGCAGCACGCTGACGGCGTACATAAAGCCCACCACGGGATATTGCACTGCCTTGAGCCAGGCGGCGGCGTATTTTGCCCGACGGTTGCGCTCGGCTTCGCGGGCAAAGCGGCGAATTTCATAATCTTCGGCGGCAAAGGCCCGCACCAGGCGGATGCCGCTAAACACTTCCGTGAGCAGGGAAGATAGGTCGGAGACGAGGGACTGGCTGCGGCGCGAAATCTTCAACATGCGATCGCCAAACCAGCTAATCAGCAGCCCCATCAGCGGCACCATCACTAGGCTGGCCAGGGTCAACTGCCAGTTGAGATACACCATGTAGCCGAACACGAAAACCAGTTGCAGGACGCAGGGCGTAAAGTCGTGAAACACTTTGTTGACCACTTCGCCGATGCGGTCGATGTCTTCCGTGAGGCGATAGGACAGGTCGCCCGTCTGGGCCCGCTCAAAATATCCAAGGCTGAGGGTTTGCAGGTGGGCGTAGGTGCGGGTGCGGAGGTCGAGGGCGATCGCCAAAGCAGCCTTGGCCATCAGCGCATCCTGCCCGTACTGAGCAATCTTTTGCACCAAAAACACGCCCGCTACGATGCCCGCCATTTGCGCCAGCGATCGCACGTCCCCCGCCACCAAAAAGCTCAGCAGCCGCCCCGCCAGCCATGCCAGCAGCGGCCACGCCGCCGTAAAAATTAGCGTGCAGCAAAACGCCCGCACCACAGTTCCCCAGTGGGGTTTGAGATAGGGCAGCAGTCGCCGATAGCCAGACCGAGAATCCAAAGCAAATCTAGCCAAATCAATATTCCGAATATCCCGAATAATCCTGGGACTGACGCAGTTGGACAATTTCTTGCAGACTGCGCCCGCAAGAAATTGTCCAAAATCCAAGGAGCTTGTCGCAAGTGCGTTAGTCCTGACTCCAATGAACCAGAAACCGGGGGCAGGAAGCAACGACGTGGCGATAGAGGCGATCGCCCCAGGCTTACAGCCGCAAAAGGAAAAACGTTGGAGACTTTCGGAAGAGTATTCTAAGGGCGATCGCCCCCCAGTTCCAGATCCACACATCAGGCAAATTACGGTTGACAAATGGCTGAGTAGGCTAATCCCTTCAGACTTTCCTAACCTATCAAGCCTGTCAAGCATTCAGAGTCGCTCGAAGAATTTCTACCTGCATCCACAGAGAGCGCTCGCAAATCGGGCATTGCAGCCCTTCTCTAAACTTCCTGGAGTAGAGATGTTCTAGTTGGGATACCTCTGTAAAAACTAGCAACTCATACCGAAATCAAACTGAAATGTAAAGAAAAAAGAACAAAGTCTCCTAGAATATACGGATATAGCTCTATTATGACCGGGTACTGGCAATATAAACTGTTTGAGTTGTTTCAAGAGCCTGTGATAGACGCAGGCCGCGAAAAAACAGAGGATTAGGCGCTCCTCTCTCGCATTTTCAGTTTCGCGTTTTCAAAAAATCAGGCAATCTACTGGCGATTCACGATCGAAAAGCAGCATGAGAAAACTAGAGCGAGTTCGCGAAAACTGCGCTCATGCCAAGTTTGCTGTCTCCCCAATGTCTGGTGTCGTAACCCCAGGGTCAAACGAAACAGACATCGTTCCCTCTGAGATTGACTTCAGTGATTGATCTCAGCGATTGACCTCAGCATTTGAGTCATGCTCTATTGACGTTTGTTTTTTGTTACCAGGGTTTAAAATTTCATGGCAATCGATCCTAATGTTTCTCCCGCAGGCGGTGCTCTGCCCAGCGGTGTCACCATCATCGGTGGTATCGTTCTCGACCTTGTTGGTGCCAATGGTCAGCGCCTTGTTGCACAGCTTGCTGCGTCTGATCTGTACGAAGGTACAGTTACCACTAGCCAGCAACTCATCGGCACCCAGACTGGGCTAACCCCCACCTTTATCAATACGCTCGGCGGCGGGCTAAGTCGGGTTGCAGTGCGCGTTACCCTGTTCGACGGGGATAACGCGCCCTCAGACTTTGACTTTAACCAAAACCGACTCCTCCTCAACGGTTTCGACATCGGCAACTGGAGCGATGTTGAAACCATCACCACAGACGGTCTGGGAAATCCAGTTAGCTCTAACCGCCCCAATTTTGGTTTTGCCAATGAAGAGCTAGACACAGGCTGGTTTTTCACTCAAGACCCCACATTTCTCGCAAACTTCTACAACTCGTTGGTCTCCGGCCAGCAGGTTGATTACACCTTCGTAGACAATACCCCCGCAGAAAACTTCCTAGATTTCAAACAAGGTCTGGATAGTAGTTTGATTGGCGGTGGCGGCGGTGGCGGCGGCCCCATCATCGATCCTGGTGGCCCTGGCGGTGGCGGCGGTGGTACTGACCCCGGCGGCCCTGGCGGTGGCGGCGGTGGTACTGACCCCGGCGGCCCTGGCGGTGGCGGCGGTGGTACTGACCCCGGCGGCCCTGGCGGTGGCGGCGGTGGTACCGGCCCCGGCGGTCCAGGGACGCTTCCTGGTGATATGATTGTGGGGGATGGTCAAACGGGTCTTGCGGCGATTCCGCTGAGATGCCGAAACGGCACGCCTGTCCCTTTCCTCACCCTCAGAGGGCAGCGTCGCTTGCAGCCGCTGACGTTGACAGGTGGGCCCAACACGCTGACGGTAGAACTGGTGTCTACACAGCCTGGCCGTCCTCGCAGTTGGCGAGCCGCAGCCGCAGGTTCCCCTGCAAGGGCCCGCAAGTTTAACCGGGCAGACTACAGACCCGGTGGCGGTTTTGAGATGTTTGGTGGTGGGGGGAATGATGTATTGCAGGTGCGTCAGCGGCAGAACATCCTCCGCGGTCAACAGGGTAATGACAGCCTGACGGGTGGCCCACGGCGAGATTTTCTGGTGGGCGGACGAGGCGACGACGTGATCAATGGCGGCGGCGGCAAGAACACGATTGTTGGCGGTGCAGGAAATGACACGCTCATCGGCGGTCTAGACCGCGATATGTTTGTTTATCGCCGGGTTAATCACGGAACGGATTTGATCCAAAACTATCAGCCAGGGGTTGACGTGATTGACCTGCGGCGCATCTTTGCCCGCGCTCCTTTCCAGGTTGCAGGACGCAGCAACTATCAGCGGCTCAACACGTTTGTGCGGTTGATCGAACGTGAGGGAAATACGCTGGTTCAAATTGATAGGAATGGCAAGCAAGCAGGTAAGTTCTTCAATACGCTGGCGGTTTTGGAAGGAATCGCCGTGAGCCAGCTTAGCTCCTGCGATTTTGTGGTGTAAGGGGCGATCGCCCGTTCATGCCCGCCCTTTTCATCGTTCGTTAAGTCTTTTGTCTCTTGCGTTAGATGTTGACGACGCGAATTCACTAAAACTGCTGCATAAACCCTATGTGATGGGTTTGTGCAGCATTCTTTTGGGGTATGGGACTGATACAGTTGGGCGATTTCTTCTGAGTGCAGCCTGCTAGAAATCGTCCAAAACCTAGACGCATATCGCAAGTGCGTAAGGTCTGTGGGGCGATTTTTGTGTGGATTGGGGTTGTCAGTGTTTTCTGAGAATGTCAGGACTTACGCACTTGCAATAAGCTTTCTGGATTTTGGACAATTTCTCGCGGGCTGCGCCCGCGAGAAATTGTCCAACTGCGTAAGTCCTAAATGTTTTTTGAGGTTGATGGCGATCGCCCTTGAACTTGCGCCGACCCCGTGCCTATAGTGGAAAGCATTTGACCCCTTCCTTCTTCGATGAGCAAGCGCCTTCCTGAAACCACCGCCTACGTTCGGATTACCCATCAATCCTGGCAGCAGGGCAAAATTGAAGGCGAAGTGCGGGCGAATGCCTACGAGTGGCAGTTCCAGTGGTGCTTTCGGCAGGGGCAACTGATTGTGCAGCCGTCGCTGGGGCGGGCGCTGATCAAAGACCCTCTGGAGCGCTTTTTGGAGCGCAGTGACTATCAGCTAGAACTGGGCGGCGACTATTCATTTACCATTCGGGCAGAAATTTGAAGCCTGGCCCCTGCAACGCTGCAACGCTGCAACCGGTTGTTGGGCGGCTGTGCGGTGATTCCATCAGACGCTCCGTGCGAATGACCGAAGAAAATCGATTGCCTTAGCTTTCTCTCGGAAGCTGCCTCTAATCTCGTCCCCGTTCGTGTACCTGATGTTTAACTCGTAGCGAACGAACTCGCTTGCCGGAGCCGCTTCGTCGTGCTCCTCAACGAAACGAACTGCATCCTCAATTGAAGCGAGCTGTCGCGACAGACCCGAAAGGGTTAGGACGAAAACGTGCTCGATCATGCGGTTCAGACAAGTCCTCAGCTCGTAGAAGAATTGATCGAATTGGTCTGCGTGAAGCCTTCGGATTTCTTCGGCGATCCGTTCGCGCTGGGCTTCAGTGAGTCGGTCGAGAGCATCTACCTTCCGCTGCAAATCGCCTTCGCTCGTTCTCTCGTCGGTGGCCACATCCACGCCCTCGCTCGCGAACGCCTGGACGATGGTGTCGTACTGGCAGTAGACGAGATTGAACTTGTGCGAGCGGAACTGCGCGAGCGAGCCGTCGGTAAAGACGCCCGCCAACACGGCGCCGAGGAACGGGTGGCAATCGTGATAGGTCTCGGACAAAGGCGCGATAGCACCTTGGATCTCCTGCGCCTTATTCCGAGAGTGCTTTGTGTATCGGCGCCACGCCGACTCGATGAAGGCGCGCGGGCGCCCAAGGGATTCCTCGCTTCCGCCCTCCTCCAGCACATAGTCGAGGTCGTGCACGTTCCCACGCGAGTCCGTCCAAGCGACCTTTCTCTTGCCGCCACGTGCCGGGCGTGGGTGTTTGTAGTCGAGATAGAGTCCAAACTCTTCGGCGATTTCTTGCAGCGGTTTGTGAATCGCCCGCTCCAACTCCTCACCGATGATCTGCCCAAGCCTATGTGCAGGTGATTGTGCCATGCGAGCTACCCCTCAACCCACAGGCGGCCTTCGCAGAGCGGGACGCGATGTTTTCGGTTCTTCCACTTGGTATTGCGGTCGCGGGTCTTTTCGAAGTGGAAGCTCTTGAAGCCCGCGGAAAGGGCCAGTTTTCCAAGCCATTCGATCACGGGGACGTAGACACCGTAGGGAGCCGAGTCACCGATTACGAAGCACACCCTGGACGGGGAGCTGCACACGCGCCGCAGGGCGTGCCAAACTTCAGCCAGGTCGAGGAAGTAACATGCGACCAGGTTGTGGTAGGTCTTCTTGCCTCCGCGAGTAAGTCGAACCTCTCCAAGTTCCTTGCACACGGAAGTGAGCTCGTCACGGATCGGGTCCAAGTCGGCACGTGAGAGTATGGCCGGAAGGTCCACCGCGTGATCGGGAACGTGCTGCGTGCAGGATCGGAGAAGGTGCTGGCGTATGTTGTCCTGCAAGTCGCCCCAGCCCTTGATCTCGCCGAAGAAGGTCAGTTCCAGGCGGGTCGCATCGGCGTAGTCGTAGTTGTTCGGGTACGGCGGCGATGTGACGACGAGGTTGAATGTGTCCGCTGGGACGCTCTCGCACGAGCGAGCATCGTCCACAGTGAACTTTGCCCGCGGCGTATCGAGGCCGTTGGTCGCGCGCATGTCCTGGAGCATCGTGCTCGTCATGTCGTCAAAGGCTGCGAAGGGCTCTTGAACGCGCGCCTTTCGACGGCTCGGAAGGAGGTACTGCCAGTTCGCAGTCCCGACGTGCGAAGTTGGGCGGAGGATCGCGGCGAGCGCAAGCCACACGAGCAGAGAAGCCTCCGAGTCGTCCGCTTGGGCCTCGACTGCACGCCGGAGGCAATCTAGCTGAGCGAGGGCGTCGTCCGTGTAACATTTGCGGATGAGCGGCGCATACGAGTCAAGCGCGGGCGTCCGCCGTCGTGCGCTTGCAAGCACGCGCTTCGCGCGATCTACGAACACGTCGGGAGATGTTCGATAGGCCAGCTTGCCTTGAGCGACGCGAGCCACAAATGGATGGGGGTCGATTCCCCAACATTCCGCGCCGCATTGCTCGGCGGCGATGAGCGTGGTACCGCTGCCTGCGAACGGATCGAATACCCGAACGTCTCGTTCTTTGCCCTCCCGCCTAATCACGTCCGCGGCCCACGCTCCGCTGAACCCGGCGCTGTACCGGAACCACCGATGCACGGGCAGTCTCGCGTTGTCGGCGAAGGTTCCCGACGCACCCTCACTAAAGTGAGGCAGGTCCATCTCGGGAAATAGTGCGGTTTGGTGTGATTTCAGCATCCGTCAGTTCCTGCTATTCCTAGTGTCCGCCCAACGATTTATGGGGAGACAGAACCGCAACAGAGAGGAGACGACCATGCATTGAGCAACAGTCAGATGTCTACTAACATATCGCTTCGCTCCTCTCATACAGCTCACTAAGAGCCAGAGAAATGGTAATAGGAAAAGGAACTGGGCTAGGGATTGAGGACGACCATCCAACGTCAGACATCTCGATGTCTACTAACATATTGCATCGCCTCAACCTTGACCAGCTTCCTTCAACGAATTCTCAGGGAGTGGTGACAGACACCTTCCATAATCTCTTCGCTCAGAAGCAGGCAGCCCAGTTCCAGACAACAAACTATCCCCAACTTAGCTGATGGAAAGAACCTTTGTCGCCTACATCGGCATTGACTGGTCAGATCGCAAACACGACATCTGTCTGTATGACCCCGAGAGCGCACAGCGAGAATACAGCGTGATTGGCGCTCAACCGCAAGAGATTGCCAACTGGGTTGCGACCTTGCAACAGCGATACGGCAACAGCCCAATTGCCATCTGCCTGGAGCAAAAGCGAGGACCCCTGATTTACGCGCTGTGCCAGTACGACAACCTAGTGCTGTTTCCCATCAATCCGCGCACGGTTTCTAACTATCGACGAGCCTTTCAGCCCTCACGAGCAAAATCAGACCCCGTAGATGCCCAGATTTTGATTGAGCTGCTGCTCAAGCACCCAGACAAGATCCCCCCGTGGCAAGCCGCATCTTGTGAACTGCGAGCGTTGCGGCAGTGGAGTGAATCCCGCCGCATGCTGGTGGGAGAGAAGGTACGACTGACCAATCGTATGACCGCTGCTTTGAAGAACTTTTATCCTCAAGTGCTGGAGTGGTTTGAGGATAAAGATACTCAAGTGTTTTGTGACTTTATCACTCAATACCCTGACCTCCACTCTGCCCAAGCGGTTTCGGCTGAGGAATTGACTCTGTTCTTCCAGTCTCATCGAGTCATCCGCCGGAGCGCCATTGAGCGGCGCATTCACCAAATCCAAACCGCTGGCATACCCCTGACAGAAGACCCAGGGATTGTTGAACCGATGCAATGGCTGGTGCAAACGCTGGTGATTCAGCTCAAGGCGCTGTTGCATCGACTCGATGAGTTAAATCAAACGATTGAGCAATTGTTTCAGTCTTTGCCAGATGCGGCGTTTTTCGATGCTTTACCCGGAGCAGGACCCCATCTTGCGCCCCGGCTACTGATTGCGTTTGGCGATGACCGCAGTCGCTTCGGCAGCGCCCAGGCGTTTATGAGCTATATCGGCATTGCACCCGTCAAAGAGGAGAGTGGCAAGAAACGTTGGACGCATTGGCGCTGGAGTTGTCCAAAGTTCTTGCGGCAGTCCTTTGTAGAGTGGGCTGACCAGTCGCGGCGGCACTCATCGTGGGCCAATGCGTTCTATCAGCAGCAGCGGCGATCCGGCAAAAGTCATCCCAAAGCGATTCGCGCTCTGGCGTATAAGTGGGGACGGATTCTCTGGCGCTGCTGGCAAGACCGAGTGCCCTATGACGAAGACCGCTATCTGGCGGCGCTCCAGCGGAAGAGGTCGCCGCTAGCGGCGATGCTAGTCCAAAGTCCGCTTGAGGGGATGACGAGTGCAGGAGGTGAGTGCGGTAATTCTAGGGTTCAAGTTACGCTAAAACACACGTAACAATTCAACGAACGGAACGCTTTTGGGAATGTGGCGATGAATGTGATGCAGTCAGCATGAGGCTGACTTATAATCTGCTGCGTTTAGATTTTGTGTATCCATTGACTCAATGTTTCTTCACGGCTATCTATTGACTCCGTCTCCCTCAGGGCCTATGTTATCTCGCTTGGCAACTACATCTTGCTTACTTTCCAATCATATGCAATGCCTCAATCCAGATTTTGAGTTCTTGCTCAGCTAAGTTCTTATCGGTTAATTCTTGTTCCTGGTGGGCAATGTAGGTGTTCCGAAAGTCGTTGATGCGGGTGACAGTTTCCAAAAACTTACGCCCACCCTGAAATCGCAACTGAGTTTGTAAGGCTTCAAACACACCACCAATTTTTGTTGTGTCGTTGAGAGCATAGTCTAAACACGATCGCAGTAAGCCAATCAGTGACAGCCCGTTATTAAACACCAGCGTTCGTTTCAGATTTTGTGCCAGTTTGCGGTAATAGTCTTCAGATTTACGGTCTACACCGCCCAGATAGGGAGCAAACCAGGCTTTTTGGTCTTCTACGGTGACGGGCATTTCTGGTTGCAGTCGCCGTACCAGAAAGCCTTTCGCCACTTCATCGATCGAACCCAACAGAGCGGTGAAAACAGGGGCATAATTCATCCCCTCTTTGTTCTCGAAGAAGCGGTAGAGCATGACAGATTGATCGGCGGCACGGCGATAGCGAGAAGGCAGAGCATTGAGAATCGCTGGATCAATCAGGCTATCGACCTCAGAAGCTTCTTCATCCACCTGCCCCAAATTTACAAACAGAGGCAAGTCCTGGAATTCCTCAGATTGGAGCAGGTTTTGCAGGGCAGGGGCACAGGCACGAGCCAATTCAGCAATGGTATCGCCTGCCATGCGCTCAAACACGCCTTGGGGAATGTAGAGGTAGTGCCATTGAGTTGTTTCACTCGAAGCAGCCTCACACCAAGCGATCGCTGCTTTGGCTTTCAAGGGTACATCCCGATCTTCTCGCCCTTTGGTTTCGACCAGGTAGTAGTGACCATCGAGAGTACGAATGAAGAAATCGGGGGTATAGAAGGCAAGGCGATCGCCATTTGCCAGATAGTCAACTCGCAGACATTGTGATCCAGCGTTTTTGGCAAAGGCAGCCACATCAGGGGCACGATCGCAAAACTTCGCCACTGCTACTTCTAACTCACGATTACAGGTAACCAGGTTGAACAGGGTTTTTGCCGCTTCCAGGGCGGGACGGCGTTCACTCAGGGTTACCTGATAGGGTTTCCAGGCATTGAGGGATTTGGGTGGTTCAACCATTAACCGTTCTTCGGTAGTGGTGGTGCGGCTACGGATCAAGGGCACAAACACCGCCCGCAAGTGTTCACCTACATCGGAGTCAGCTAACCGAGCCACCAGAGCTGGATCGAATAGGGTGGTTTTCTGCTCAAACAGGATTTCTTCGAGAAAGGTCTGAATCAGAGGAGCCAGAATGGGATGCAATCCCCGTAATTTGCAAATGGTTTCCAGTTGCTTGACGTAGTAGGAGACGGCACCAACTCCCGATGCCAACAGCGGTAGATTAAGTTGCAGTTTCTCAACCACTTCGCCCGTAAACAGGTGTCGTCCTTCGTACTGAATTTCGTTGTTGCCCTGTTTGCCCAACGGTAAAGGACGGTAGGGCTTAAACGCTTTTTTCACATCCTGAATCGTCAAGCCTTCCAGTTTGGGCACAATGCGAAAGCCAGCGGAAAGGGAAGGAATCTGGATATTCAGCGCATTGACATCTTTGTGGGCTTCATCGGGGAAGATGGAAATCGTTGTGGCAGGAACGCGATCGAGTTCCACAATTTCCAGCGGCAAGCCTTCTTGAGCAAGTTCTTGCTGATAGAGGCTGGCAAAGGCGGGATGTTCCACTACTGTCACCAGTTCATTGGCTTGTCCGGGGGGAGTCATGCGACGCAAGCCTCGACCCAGGGTTTGTTCGGGCAAAATATTGGCTTTAGAGCTGTAGGGACGCAAAGGCACGATCGTGGTCACGTTTCGCACATCCCAACCTTCCCGTAGCATTAGCACGGAAACAATGCAGAAATAGGGACTGGCGTTGCTATCCAGTTCGCGGCTGAGTTTTCGCAGTGCCTTCAGGTCATCGTCGCTGATGGCTTTTTCGTCTTCGACAAATTCATAGCGGGCATCCTTGCCTCGTCCCACTTTTTTGAGCTTGCCCTTCAGGTTGGTGTGCAGGTTGATGGTTTTGCCGTTGAGTTGCTCAAATAACGGGTCGGTGTTGAAGCGTTGGGTAATTTGATCCGCCGCTTCGGTGTCATCGCACATGATGAACAGTAAAGGCTTTTTGCCGCTGGCTTGCCATTCTGCTTGGCTGGCTTTCCAGCGTTCGTAACCCAGGAGCAAATGCTGTTCCCAGCGGTAGGCGGCGTTGTCGTCGGCTTGTTCGACTAACTTGCGGTTGGCTTGTCCGATAATGGGAGTTTTGACAATTCCGGCATCCACCGCTTCACCCAAGGGTGTATCGCAGACGATGTGCTTGAACAGTAGCCCTTTGTTGTCTTTGGGGGTGGCGGAAAAATCCAGTTGGGCTACCAGGTTGCAACTGCTGCGAGCCAGGATGGTTTCGTGCAGGGTGCGGATGGCTTCGTTCCAGGCCGAGCCGGGATCCCAGACATGGTGGGCTTCGTCGTTCAGCACCATGACCCGACGATGGGCCGTGATCCGATCCCGCAATGCTGCTCCTGTATCCAGCGCTTTGGTTTTTGAGACGGCTGGCCCCATCCAGGCATAGGTATCTTCCTCGGCTTTCTTTTTGCGTTTGGCCGTGTCGTAGAGACGATGAATATTGGTGAGATAGAGCGTCCCACCCGTAGCGGCACCACTGGCTTCGTCCTGTAGCACCACAGAGAGGTTCCAATCGCCGCGCCATTCAGGGGGAATCAGGGGGTCTTCGTCGAAGATGCGCCCATTGCCAAAGTCTTCTTTGAGCCGTTCGTAGACCGTCAGGTTCGGGGCAATGACAACAAAATGCCGTGCCATCTCCGAGTCGGATTCTCGCAGGGCGTGAAAGTAACTCCAGACAATACACAGGCTCATGACCTTAGTTTTGCCTGCCCCCGTTGCCAGTTTGAAGGCGTAGCGGCTCCAGGCATCTTCGTCTTCAGTGATGCCCAATGCCTGTAATTCGGCATTCGCGCCACCAAATTCGGCAATGATTTGGGATAGGCATTCGATCCGCCGCACTTCCTTGAGGTAAATCAGGGTTTCTGCCGCTTCTCGCTGACAGAAGTAGTAACGAAACTCAAATTCTTCACCGTCTGGGGTAGTTTTGCGGTGGGCGCGGTTAAACCAGTGGTTGAGCAATTGAATCGTGGTGTCGCTGGCTCCGATGTAGAAAGCTTCTCGCCACTCCCGCACCGCTGCCCGCAGGTTATTGACCACCTCAATCGGGGATGCTCTGCGTCCCTGTTTTACCACGGCGGGGTCGCCAGATTTTTCTGCCCGAACGCGATGGGCGTTGGGTTCTTGCCAGGGGGCAAATAGGGGTTCGAGAACGGTGGGATTGAGGGTAGAGGAGGAGGAGGTCATGGGTAAGGCAGCAGCCAGTTCAAGATGGTTTGTGATGTTCGATCTCAGCAAAAATATCGTCTAACGAAATGTTTTGTAGGCGTTGCTGACGTTCAGCCGTGTAGTCTCCTTGCCCTGGTTCAAACTGCCGCAAGAAACGGATCATGCCATCAAAACCGAAGGCATCTAGTAATGCTCGATAGCCAAGGCGATTGAGTTCAAGGGGTGTCATCATCAGTGTTGTCTCCTTCATAGGGGGTGAGGCTGAGCATTACAACAAAAGGCATCTCAACATAATCCTCAAGCTGCATTTCCTTTTCCTGAAAGCAACTCAGCCATCAATGGTTTTGATTTGGCAAGCTGACTAACCGCCAGAATGGAGAAGCCAAGCAGGTTGCCCTCTAAATCGACACGCTCCATAACGGCATCGTTTTCGGTTTCCCGCAGATAACCGGGAGCTTCAGAAAAGGTGACTTCTAGAAAGTCAGCCTCTGGGTCAAACCAAACCTTTACTCGCTCTGCCATAGGGTTTCTCCTTTCTTTGAGTTTATTCGTGAACCAATTCGAGGATTACCATTTCCGATCGACCTCATAACTATCAAGCTTTGTATCAGCACTAACAATTTGAAGCTTTTCAGACATGGATTGAGCAATCAGTAAGCGATCGAAGGGATCACGATGATGGAAAGGTAGCCTTGATACAACCGTCAAGTGTTCAAAGGTAATAGTCAGAATCTCAATGTTGTTAAGGGTGATCTGCTGAGGGATAAACCGCTCATAATCATCGGGTAACGTCAATTTATTCAGGCTGACTTTGATAGCGATTTCCCAGAGGCTAGCTGTACTGAGGAGCAAATCAACATCAGATTCCAGCAGATCAGCGGCGGAGCTACTCAGTTCGGGACTATCGTTAATGAACCAAAGAAAGGTATGCGTATCCAGGAGTATTTTCATTCCATGTACTCCTTAAAATCTTCGAGGGGTGCATCAAAGTCTGGAGCTATCCAAATTTGACCTTTTGCACTACCGCGTTGTCGTCGTTTGGTAACGGGTAGAATCTGAATCAACTTCAGAATCGGCTGGTTATTACGAGTGATAACCACTTCTTCGCCTTGCAGAGCAGATTCCAGAAGTTGAGTGATTTGAGTCTGAGCATCAGTAATATCAACTTGGTGCATGGTCTGACCTCCTAAACTTCCACTTCCACAGTAATCGAGGTATCGCAGCCGAAGGTATCGACGACTTTGACGCAGGCAGTGTATTTACCGGGCGCGGGGTAGGTGTAGCCCGCATCGCTGATGGTTTTGAGGGAACGATCTTTGCGGGTGCGATAGTCTTGCCAGTCGTGGGTGAAGGGTTTGCCGGGATGCCAGTTGAAATCGATCGCCCAAAAATCAATAAAGTCAAAGCCGCTTTTGATCGCCCGTTCTTTGATGGCTTCCAGTTCTTTGGTGGGCACTTCCGCCAAGGAGGGGAGGAACTGGGTGAGTTTGATGTCTACCGTGTGGGTTTGAGGACTAAAGTCCTCATTACGAGCCTTTTTGTTTGTAGTAACGACTTCAGTCGTTGCTTTACGGTAGACGGGTTCGGCGGCGAGGACAGCCACTTCCAAAAACGGCGGCGGCGACTTGCGATTCTTCTCCATAATCTCGCGGGGAATCTGCACCAGCTTCAGCTTTACGCCCAACTCCTGCGTCAAGGCATTCACCAGCAGATGCAAATCCATCTCAAACTCCCAGGCAAGGCAGTAACACTCCCGCCCGCCCGCTGCGGCCACGGCCTGCGCCACCTGTTTCGCTTCTTCGCGGGTAAATATCGAGTCGATGCCATCCACATGGCAAAAGGCCCCCGCTTTGCGCCCATGCAGCAGCGGTGACGGCGGATTGGTCAGCACCTCGGCTTTGAAGAACTCCAAAATCACCCGCCGATGTTCTTCATCCGCCCCCTGCAAGCGGTCTTTTTGCCACCACTGCCGCTCGTAGCGCCCCAGGTTATAGACATCAAAGGCGCGATAGGGTTTGCCCTCACTGTGCAGCTTGCGCTGAAGCTCAATCAGCCGCTTGCGCGAGGTATGGATGGCAAACCGCCCCAAATCACACAGCAACCACCTGCGCCCCAACCGCTCCGCCACCGCGCCGGTGGTGCCACTGCCACAGTTATGGATGGCGCAAACCTCTGTGAGATAAGAATGGACTGCTTCCACTTCTAGATCATAAACTTCTTCTTCGCTGGAGACGGTTTCTACGCTGGTCAAATGCACGCCCTCTAGCGTAGAACCCCAAAAGACGATATCACCCGCTTTGAGATCGCTTGCCGCAATCCACTCAGCCCCTTGGGGGCTAAATTGTTCGGCACTAATCGTTTGAATCCAGGCTGCGACTCCCTCCAGGTTGGTCATGACTTCCTTAGCAGGGATACGCATTGTCCGTAATCCCAGCGATCGCAAGTAAGCATCGCGGTTGGCATCATGGGCGATCGCCTCTGGACTGCTGTGGGCAATTGCACCATCCACTTCGACAACAAGGTGTGCTTCACGGGAGTAAAAATCGGCAATGTAGGAACCGATCGGGTGTTGACGGCGAAAGGAAATCCCTAGCTGCTTGTTCCGTAAGGCACTCCACAGTTTGCGCTCTGGCGGGGTCATGTTTTGCCGCAATTCACGACTGCGCCCGCGCATATGTCTGGGAATGCCTGACCAGTCACAGTTGCCGCCCAGGGTACGGGGGGCTGTTTTAGCGAGAACTTTGTGATCGGCGGTGAGCCAGAGGGTTTTGTCTGAACGGGAATGCTGCAAGCCAATCATTTGACCCTGATAGGGGTGATGAATGGTGCGAAGCACACGATGGGCTTTGCCGTCATGGGCGAGTACGAGGTCTCCGGGTTGGATGGTCTCGATGGGAACGAGAGCGGTGTTGGCCTCTCCCCAGCCCTCCCCGCGTGCGGGGAGGGAGTTGAAGTCATCCCCCCCCGTGTGCGGGGGGCCAGGGGGGCTAAACTGCTCCATTTGCGTACCCCAGCCCTCCTGCCACGCAGCAGGGGAATTAGCCCCTCCCCGGCCCTCCCCGCGTGCGGGGAGGGAGTTGAAGTCATTCCCCCCCGTGCGCGGGGGGCTAGGGGGGCTATTCACCCGCCACACCCGCGTACCTTGCCGGACACAAAAGAAATCGGCAACCAGATCGCCTTCGTTGGAAGAGGCTTGGATGATTCTTTCTAAGAGGCCTTCTGGTTTTTGAGTGTCATAACCTGTATCCTGATGAGCCTGAGAATTGACAGGTGGAATATCTGTCCAGATTGCTTGCACAGCTTTCCCAGGCATTTCATCTAAATATCGCTTGTAACGAGGAGTACCATTTTTTGTAAGTTCAATTCTATTTTCTGCAATTAATTTGTCAATTCTTTCCTGTGACCAACGCCAGTGGGTTCCTGGAGGTGGAGCAATCAACTTTCCGAAAAAAAAGCGCGGTTCTCCAGCACCAGCAGCACTTATATCTGCTAACTCATAACGCCTACCATCCTGATCTACACTTCGGTAGTGAGATTTTAGATAGTTTTCATCGTAGGCTTGATACTGAGGATTCCAGACAAAGTTTTGGGACTTTGTATAGTGAAAAATTACATCATAGTTAAACGCGAATCCTTTTCTATCACTGTGGCTTGTGACGCGCTGCCAGATAATCTGAGAACGAAAATTTTCTGAATCAAAAAGTTCATCAAGAATTATCTTGACGTGGCTAGCTACTGAATCATCTAAATGCACCAAAACACTGCCATTATCAGACAGTAACTCTTTGATTAAAGCTAGACGTTCGTAAATCATTTGCAGGTAGGAATCTGATCCCTTACCCCAAATGTCTCGATAGGCAACCATTTCTAAGGTTGACTGTTCCTTTTGAACAGAATCTTTCTCATCTCCAATCTGCACCTGCATCGAAAAATCTGCGCCCACATCAAACGGTGGATCAATATAAATCAGATCCACCTTGCCCTTAAACGACCGCATCAGCGAAGCCATCACCAGCTTGTTATCGCCCCAAATCAGCCGATTCCTAAAGTCATCCACACGGGGATTCTGCTGTTCAAATAGCTCCAACTGCCCCGTCGCCGCCGCTGCCCGTCGCGGTTCATCAATACTCTCAATCTTCTGCATCGGCATCGCACACCCGGCAATATCCACCTCCCGCCGATGGCCATACTCGTCATACTTGCCCTCCCACACCAGTTCCGTGCGCATTTGGGAGAGGGGGTGGGGGTTGTGGGGGCCGTAGGTGGGTTGCTGGGTCATAGAAAGGCATGAAGGCGCAAACGACTGCGCTCAATTATAGTCGCTGCCTAAAATGCCGCCAAATCAAGCTCTTTGTAGGGTGGAATGGGTGTGATGAGTAAGGTGATAGGGGCGATTGTCCTGGCAGACACGCTAAGGCGAACGTTCTAGCGGAAGGGACAGGGGCGATCGTAGAGAGTCTTCACTTTGGATGAGTGGCTTAAAGCACTGCCCCAACCCAGGACTAAAGCGAGATAACTACTGCTTATACTGACTTTCCTTCCTAAATTCCGCCTAACACCCCGTAGCAGAGTAGTTAGCCAAAAACAAAGTTGCATATCACCAGAAGTGTTGAACGCAATGTTAGCAGGGCAAGTTCATAGCTGAATCCAGTACAAAAGGTCTATGATTCTGCCTGTAATGACCTACTTATTGCTTCCATCCTCAATAATCCGCCTCTTGAGAGTGCTTTTTGTAAAGTTTTACTATCAAGATTCAACACTTCTGGCATATCACCTCCTCTCGGAGCAGTTATACAGAATATTATCCGCATAACTAACCAGATCGGAGTCTTATACAGAAATCTGCCGGGCTATCTACCCGAATTCGGCAGTTATGCTGAATTAAGTAGTGATGATGACCCTCATAGAGGTGTTTATCTGGATCTTGTTCTGCATAATATGCTTGCCAAGGGATGTTATGCCGATAGCCTCAGCAAATCTTCATGGTCAGTACGTAGGCTGCCTGGCCCGGCCGCGTCTAAACTGGCTCAGACAGGCGATCGAGGTAGCGCTCAATCAGCAAGATTGCCACAATATCGTCGATGGGGCGTGGCGGCGTTCGCATTCCCTGGGGCAACAGGCGCTGGAGTCCCTTGGGTGGATACATTTGCCAGTAGCGATTGCGGGCTTCCAGCGTCGAGTAGCGTTCATCAACCATGACCACGCGGATTGGGTCGATAAGGGCTTCGCTCAGCGATTGTTTCCACTGGCGGGCACTGGTTTGATCGCCCATGACCAGCAGCGAAATCGGGTATTGCTGGCGGAGCGCCTGAATTGTGGCGATCGCCCGCTCTGCTGCGACGACTTGATGCATAAACAGGTTGCGATCGACCCCCATCACGGCTAGCCCACACTTTTGCCGACCCGGATCGAACCCCAGAATGACGGGCTGCCCCAGGGCTTCAGGTGCAGAAGTGGAATAGGACATGGGCAAACGGCAGGGGTGAAAGGCAAACGGCAGCAGGGCGGTTTAGTTCGTTGGCGCGAAGGGCGATCGCTGCGGGGGCGGTGTGGTGTTGACTCTGCTGTCCGTACTGAACAGAACCCGCCCATTTTGTACGGCGGCCAGGTCGAGCCGGACAGGCCCAGCGGTGAAGATGGTTTCAGAGGCGATCGCATGGAGTTCTACCGGGCGACCGTAGGCTCGAATATCTTGCAATAACCTAACCACAGCCTCGGTCTGTCCGTCCGCAATTTGCAGCACATCGCCCAGCACCCCAGCCTGTCGCGAGCGAAACTGAGCGTTAGCAATCAGGAGATTGACACGCTCCACCAATTCTTCATCTCGCATCCGGGTGGGATCGAGCGCAATCGTGACCACCAGATCGCCCTCTCGAAACACCACCTGATTGGGCGCAGCGTTGACATAAACCTGGATGCAAGCCTCGCCCGCCAAGACGCAGGGTTCGCCAATGATGTAATTGCCTGCCGACAAAATCCGCACGACATAATCTTTGCCGTCCTGGATTTGATTGATCAATTGCTCTACTTGGGCATTGGTAATTTGAATCACCTGCTTGTCTACATTCACCGTGCCCGGTTGAATGCGCTGGCTGGCGAAGCGGTTGGCCTCTAGTAGGAGGCGATTGACAGCGCTGGGAGCAGCCTCTGGGGTAATCACGCGCACCACACCGGAGGCCATCGGCTGGTTTCTCAACACTGCCACACTGCCCTGGCGCAGCCCTTGAAATTCGCGCTCCAGGGTTTGCACTTCTGCCAGCAGAGCGCTACGCTGGGCTTCTAGGTCATCCAACTGCAATTCTTTTTCGCGGATTTGGGCGGTGCGTTCGGCAATCTGGCGATCGCGCTCGGCTACATCTCGGTCGCGCTGGGCAAGCTGGCGCTGGCGATCAGCCTGGAGCTGCTGAATCTCGGCGCGAAGCTGGGTGGCCTGCTGAGACACGTCTGTTAGCAAAGTCTGCGCCTGCTGATAGTTGGCAGCGACGCTGCTGAGCTGCGACTGGGTGCTTTGCAATTCCTCACGGGTGCGGGTTTCCTGGGCGATCGCCGCTTGCAAGGACTCGTTGGTGCGGCGCAGACGGCGCTGGGCGGCTTGTTGTTCTCGTTCAGCGCGATCGCGCTGTCGCTGCACTTCGGCGGTTTGCTGCTGCGCTTGGTTTAGTTCTGCTAGCGCTGCGTCTCGCTCCTGCTGCACGTCTTCTAGCTCAAACACCCCCGTCCGCAACTGGTCATCTACGGCAAACAAAATGCCAAAGGTCATTGCCGAGATGAGAATCCCCGTCATCACGGTGATCAGCGTGGCAGTTTGGCGGGGACGCAGGCCAAACAAACTGAGACGAGCCTTGCCCACCTTCATCCCAAGGCGATCGCCCACCGTGGCCACCACAGCCCCCAGCACCAAAATTGCCGCAATCAAGACCAGCCCGGTGGTCATCGCCGATAAAACTCACACTCAGCTACACCATACTGCAATTGTGCCGTTGAACGGCGTAGCTCGCAGTTGCCCGGATACCGCAACACCGTAAAAATGCTCCGACAGGCTCAGCCCAGATAGATAGTCGCCCCACTAGGTTAGCTATCGCCCCTGCTACCTGTTTCCCAAGCACCCCAGAGCGAAGCAGTTTCCCTTAGCTCAGCCCCCTGATTCGTGCTTTTTATGTAAACTGCTGGCTCAGCGCTACGGGGTTGTAGACCGTGATCTTTTTCTTATGAATGGAGATCATCCGATCCTGGCGCAGATCGCCCAGCAGTCGCGTCACCGTCACGCGGGTCGAGCCAATTGCTTCGGCGATCGCCTGATGAGACAGTTTCAGGTCGATGGTGATGCCTTCAGACGTGGGGACACCAAAATCGCGGCACAAAATCAGCAAAAAGCTGACCAAACGCGACCCCATATCTCGGTGGGCCAATGTTTCAATCATCATTTCGGTTTGCAGAATCCGCGACGACAGCCCCTTCAGCATCAGCATTGACAGGTCGGGATTTTCCTTCAGCGCCTTTTCGACTTGCTCAATCGGCACCGACAGCAACTCCACCGGGGTAAACGCCACGGAATGATAGAATCGGTCTGCCTTTTGCCCCGTAATCAGCGACAGCACGCCAAACACGCTATTCTCTCTTAGCAGCGCCACGGTGATTTCTTCGCCCGCCTCATAGACTCGCGACAGCTTCACCGCGCCCTTGAGCAAGAAATAAACCCGCTCAGCCGGATCGCCCGGAAAGAAAATGGTCTTTCCCCGGTCAAAGGTTTCTACCATCGGCGGAAACGCACCGCCGCTCAATTGGCGAAACACATCTGCTAAAGGCTTTTCATGTGAGGCAACCATACCGTCCGATTCCCAGCGCCCTCAGGGAGCGAATATGACCGAAATATGACCGAGACATGACTGACAGGATCTACGCACTTGCGATAAGTTTCCTGTGTTTTGGACGATGTCTCGCGGGCTGTGCCCGCGAGACATCGTCCAACTGCGTAAGTCCGAACTGAAACAAAAGATGAAAGCAAGACCCAGATTTTGCCCAAGAGGCGAAAAACCGGGATAAATGCAGTCTTAGAACACTTAAACTAAGTTTGGGGCCGCTTTTTGTATCTAAAAACACGCTTCCATAAGAAGAATGATCGTTTTGATACCAATTTCTGCGTTTGCTCTATCGGTAGACCCGGATGAGAGAACCCAGACTCTGTTCTGGAAACTGGGCGATCGCCCTCAATCCTGCGTTCCAGACAGCATATCGCAATTGTATCTAAGAGATACAATTTAGGAAAAAATTTTCCCGTCTCGCCCTCATCTTTCACCCCCATCTCTTCCCTTCCTCCCTATCCCACTCTCCCCTATCCGTCCTGCCCCGTTTTTGAGTATTTTGTGAATTGCCCTCGAAATTTGGATGCCGTTACCCATGCTTGACCTCACCGGAAAAAATGCGCTCGTCACAGGCATTGCCAACAATCGCTCAATTGCCTGGGGCATCGCCCAACAGCTCCACAAAGCCGGGGCAAACCTGGGCATCACCTACCTGCCCGACGACAAAGGCAAGCTAGAGAAGAAAGTGGCGGAATTGGTTGAGCCGCTCCAACCCAGCCTGTTTGTGCCCTGCGATGTGCAAAATGATGAGCAAGTCGAGGCGGCGTTTGCCACCGTGCGCGAAAAGTGGGGGCGGCTGGACGTGCTGATCCACTGTCTCGCCTTTGCCAATCGCGATGACCTCAGCGGCAACTTCAGCGATGTTTCCCGTGAGGGCTTTAACCTAGCGCTGGACGTGAGCGCCTACTCGCTGGTGCAGCTTTGCCGCGCCGCCAAGCCGCTGATGACCGAGGGCGGCTCGGTGGTGACGCTGACCTATCTGGGCGGTGTGCGCGTCGTGCCAAACTATAACGTCATGGGCATTGCCAAGGCAGCGCTAGAGATGAACGTGAGGTATCTGGCGGCGGAACTGGGCCCGCAAAACATTCGAGTCAATGCCATCTCCGCCGGGCCGATTCGGACGCTGGCTTCCTCCGCTGTCGGCGGCATTTTGGACATGATTCACCATGTTGAAGAGGTCGCCCCCCTGCGCCGCACCGTGACTCAGACCGAAGTGGGCAACGCGGCGGCGTTTTTGTGTAGCGACCTGTCTACGGGCATCACGGGTCAAGTGCTGTACGTGGACGCGGGCTACGAGATTATGGGAATGTGAGGACTAGGGTTTGTTTTGACGGTATTTTGGAGGTTGGCTCTTGGGGTGCGCCGTGCAGCACAATCAACCCATCTTGCGAACGAGAGTGCCAGAAGCCTCGTAGACGCTTGTAGCAATCCAAAATCGCAGATCCAAAATCGCAACAGGATTTACGCAGTTGGACAATTTCTCGCGGGCTGCGCCCGCGAGAAATTGTCCAAAACCCAAAGAGCTTATTGCAAGTGCGTAAGTCCTGATCGCAAATCCAAAATCGCAAATCCAAAATCAATCATAATAGCCCGTCTTTAGTTCTCCTCAAAGGCGATCGCCACGGGAATCGGCGCAGCATCGGGCACTGCATCAGGGTCAAAGATGGGCAAGTTGCCGTTGCGAGTTTTGGTGAGCCGCTGGAGGTGGCTAAAGACCTTGCGGGCGTTGGTTTCGTTGCCCTGCTGGGCGAAGAGTTCTAGGGCTTGCTGCAAATCGGCGATCGCCCCAGCGGGGTTGCCGGAACGAGCCAGCCCCCGGTAGTAGTAGGGCGTGGGCACATCGGGCGCAAGCTGGATGGCGGCGGCATAGTCGCGAAACGCGGACTTGATTTCGCCCAATTTTTGCGCGGCCAGCCCCCGGAAAAAGTAGATCATGGCGCAGTTGGGCTGGATCGTCAGAGCATTTGTAAAGTCGGCGATCGCCCCGATCAGGTCGCCCTGCTCCGAGCGCAGATAGCCCCGGTTGCAGTGGGCATCCATTTGGTTGCGGTCTAGCTGGAGGGCGGTGCTAAAGTCGGCGATCGCCTGCTGCCGCTCTCCCAAGTCGTCATGACACAGCCCACGCAGATTCCATGCCAGTGCCTGATCTGGGCGGATGCGTAAGATTTGCTCTACGTCGCTGAGGGCCCCCTGCGGGTCGCCCAATTCATAGCGCGTCATGGCCCGGTTCCAGTGAGATTGCACATCGGTCGGGTGCAGCACTGGGTTTTCAAACCGCTGCGTCAACTGCTGCACGGTGGCGGGGTCGCTCGTCCGCAGTTTGAGTTCCAGCCGGGGAATGCCCAGATCGTCCACCAGCGACTCGTCCAGCCCCAGCACGGCGTAGCGGTCGTCCGACACGAGGAAGTTCTCCCGCGTTCCCAAAATCTTGAACTGAAACTGGTTGGGAAACTGCCGCTTGAGTTCCAGCAGGTTTTGCAGCGTTTCTTGCAGGCTACGGGCTTGCTCAGACGGGGCGTGCCACCGCTGCACCATTGCGCTGAGGAAGCGGGGCAAATCCTGGTCAGCGCTATAGCACCAGCCAATTGCCAACTGCCGACCCTGGGACAAAAACTCATGCAGGCGGCGCACCATCGGGCGATCGATGGGGCACTGGCTCGACCAAGGCAACGTCACCAGCAGGCGATCGCCCGTGGTATCTAGCGCTTGCTCCAGCACCAGACGACTGCTAGGCACATCGAGCAGCGCCGCCGCCGTGAACTCGTCATACAGTGCCGGATGAAGGGCTGTGGCGGCCTCGACTTCGGCGGGCGGGCCACCGCGAAAATCTAGAACAAACTCGTAGCGCGGCCCCGTTGGATAGGTGCGGAGGTGCTGGTTTAGCTCTTGCAGCACGCCCAGCACTGTTGCCTCGACCTGCATCTGGAAGGTGCCGCCCGTGGGGAGCGATCGCAACTGCTGGCTGATGCGCTGTAGCTCTTGCCGCAGCATCGCTTCAACTTGAGCCTCAAATAGCGCTTCGGCGGTTTCGATCGAGTCGGTCGAGTCGGCGCTGGGAGCTAAAGCAGGGGGGCGATCGCCCGTCTCCCCACGAGTTTCAGCCATCAAATCTTGCAACTGCTGGCTGATGATCTGAAGTTCCGCTTGCAGCGCCTGCTCGATCTGCATTTGAAATTCCTGCTGCTGCTGCAAGGCGCTGACCTGTCCTACGAGGCCGCTGAAATCTCGCTGGGGAACCAGATCGCCCACCACTCGCAGCAACCGGGCAATTTCCCGCCGCAAAGAGGTGGGGTCAAAGGGCGGCGGCAGGTTTTCTACCTGCTGGCTCAAGGAATTGACCTGCTGCTGGAGCGAGTGCAGCGTTTCGCGGCTAGGCTGGTCGCGCAGTTGTTGGGTCAGGTCTTGCACCTTGCGCCGCAGCAGTTCCTCTGCCCGCGCCTGCGAGTCCTGCTGTTCATGGAGTGACTGCATCTCGGTCACCAGCGCCGTCCAGTCGCGCCGGGGAACCAGATCAGACACCACGCGAATCAGTTCCGACACATCCTGGCGCAGGGTGCTGGCATCGAAGGGCGGTGGCAGGGCTTGAAGCTGGCGATTCAGCCGAGTGATTTGCTCTTGCAGCGTGTTGAGGGCAGGGCGCGTTTGGTCGCTGAAGACTTGCAGGCTGGTTTGCAGATGGGCCGTGTCAGAGCGAATCTGGGCGATCGCCGTCTCCAACTCCTCCACCTGGCGGGAACTCGACAGGTCGTGCAGCCGCTCGGTGATATGCACCATGTCGTCGCAAAGCTGGCTATATTGGTCGCGCAGCCGCCGCACCTCGCCGCGCACGCTGCCCAGATCGCCCGCTTCCAGCGCATCCAGCCGAATTTGCAGATCTCGCTGCAAGGTTTTTAGGTCAGCCGCAAAGGACTCCGACGCTTCCCGGCTTTTCACCAGCATGGACTTTTTCAAACTGCCCATCATCTCTGGCGTGGGCAGCGATCCAATCTGCTGATTCAGCAACTCCACATGCATCGAGAGGCGCTTTTCAATTTCGTCGATGGCAACGCCGACCTGATTTTGCATGGATTGCTCGAATCGGCTGCGGTTAGCCAGGTTAAGCAATACCAGCAGCGAAATGGGTGCGGAGGTGTAGACCAGTTGCGACGTAGTGAAAGAGGCGACGGAACCCACGCCCAAGCCCACCAGCGATGCATACTCCGCCAGATCCAGCCAGTGATATTGTTTACTCACGCTTTGCCCCTCAATGCTGTGAAATCTTGCCAGGAGATCCTGCCAGAAAATCCTGCCAGAAAACCTTGCCAATTTGGGGCGATCGCCCTTCAGCTAAACTGTCGTGATCAGCCGCGATCAGCCGTCACAAGGCGAATCGTCCCAAAACAGTGTGTAATATTTTCCTTCTTCCGCTGTGGGTCGCTGGGATCAGGAAACCTGACACACCTTGAAGCAATTTAGGGATTCGCGTTAGGGATTCGCGAGTCTTGAGGTGCTGGAACTGGTGTAGGCGGGAGAGGGGCGCGATTCTCTTGAATGCCACCTCTCGACGAGGCAAGCGGTAAACCGATTTTCCTCAATTCCTGCTTGCCCGAATTTCTGTTTGCCTAAACTACTGTTTGCCTAAACTACTGTTTGCCTAAACTACTGTTTGCCTAAACTACTGTTTGCCTGCCTTCTGCTTGCCTGCCTTCAGCCTGCGGTATCTCCAATCTGGGCAAACGCTGCCTGCCCAAAAATCGCGCTGGCATGGCGATAAAACTTAAACTCCATCAGGTTATAGAACGGATCTTCCAGGAAAAATGTGCGGTGTTCTAGCGGCGTGCCAACAAAGCGCTCCTTGGGCGGCTGATAAAAGCGAAGTCCCAATCGCTGCGATCGCTCTAAAAGGGCTTCCCAATCGGCCTCGTCGATAAAAATTACGCCAAAATGCCGGGGATACACGCCGCGCTGGGGCATCAGCGGTTCATGGGCCAGGTGCGCTACAATCTGATGTCCGTAGAGGTTCATAATCACCGAGCTGGCGTTTTCGCGGCCGATCTCGCAGCCCAGCCCATCGGCATAATAGGCTTTGGCTTCGGCCAGATCACTCACGGGAAACGCCAGGTGAAAGAGAGTGGTTGCCATAGTGCTTTGCGGGGGAGTTGCAAACGGTAGGAGACAGCGCCAGGGTTGGAACGCAATCACTGATGCGATCACTGACGCTGAGACACTGAACTTTAATCTCAGATGCTAAATTAACATCTTGCTCAAAGCTCCGTCCGGTTAGCGCTTTACCATCACCTCACCGTTTCATCTAAGGGTGCATCCCAATTATGCAAATTCGCCCTCATCCCCCAGCCCCTTCTCTCAAAACGGGAGAAGGGGAGCCGGATTGGAAATCCATCTCCCGCTCTGGGAGAGGGACTTAGGGTGAGGGTTGCAAAAGTGGGATGCACTCTCATCCAATTCTCCACTTTCCACTGATACGGGGAAAGGTAATTATAAAAAGGCGATCGCCCCTTGGCTGTTGGCAATCTCAACGCAGATTGAAAGCGCGGTTGAAATTGCCAACACTCGGAGCCAACTGCAAAACGCCTCGTTCGCCCCACCCACAGCACACGTCAAACTCAGCCTGATCAAGGCGCAGACATACTAAAGCGCGCTCACTATAGGCTTAATCTTGGCGATCGCTTCAACGAGTGCTGAGACTGCCGCTGTGACCAACACTATGACTGGCGCTGTTTCGATACTTGGCAGATAGGCTTTCAATAAACAAGCGAATCGTGGGCTGATGGCTATCTAGCGTTGCCCCGTCCAACTGAAGGTACTCAGGATCAGTGCCCCAGTTCAGCACCTTCGAGAGCAACTCAATCGGTGCTTGAGAATAGATGGAGCAAGCAACCTTCATAATGCATTCAGCAAGGGCTTGCTTGATTTGGCTATCGGCACTTGTAGGATCATTGAGAACCTTCCGCACAGCCACCAACTCAGCTTCTAGACGCTCAAAACAGCAGGGCAAAACAGGCGTAACGATAAAGTCGCCGGACGCATCAACTCGACTTGAAACTTTTTCGATCGCGTTGACTAATAAGTTAAACGCCGACGGATCATCCCAGTCTACATTGCCCCGAAAGAAGCCCTCTTCATAGCCGACGGGCGAACCCTGAAAATAAATTGGGATGTTCTTTCCAGATTGCAGGATCTTGTATAAAGCAACCTCTAGGGTTTCAACCGGCCAGCCCAGATTTCGACAGACCAAAAATTCTAGCTCTCCGGGTTTGGAGACGACGAGACTATTCAGCAGCAGGCTGACGGCTTCATGAACATTTTGACCACAAACATACTTATCAGGAGCATGAATGTTGACAATTTTCCCGTGCCTGACCTTTTGATCAAACTGTTCACAGGCGGCGCTATTGTCCAGCATGTGGGTAAATCTCACCATGCCATACACGGTTAAGCCTGACCGAGCCGCCTGATCAAAGAGCCACTCACACACCTTTTTGGTGGCTGCATAGACTTCTCCAGTAACATAGCGCGATGCCTTCCCTGTTGAGGAGAATATACACTTTTTGACCCCATATTTTTCGCAGAATCGAATCACATTATGAGTTCCCATAATATTCGTCAAAACAGCATCTCTAACGCGCTGCTCTGCCATTCCAGGAAGGCGTATGGCTGCCAGATGAAATACGAGGTCGGGCTTTTCTTGGAGGAAAACCTTCTCTAGTTCATTCTGATCTCTGATGTCGATGTTATAGAATGTGAATTGCTCAACCGAATCATGATCTTCGTTCAGAGAAGACGATTCATCTAGCCATAAGTCCAGGCAAATAATCTTCTCAGGCTCAAAGGTCTTCAATTCCTGAATCAGTTGACTGCCGACGCAACCATTTCCACCCGTCACCAGAATACGCCGACCCTTGACCTGCTCTGCGACCAAATCTCGGTAGCAGTGAACCCGACGGTTCCAGGCATCTGCAAAGGGATCTTCCCTCAGTTGTCCAGCCGCTTGATAGACCTTCGTGAGTTCCTGGGTCAAGTTTGCTAGCTGGCTCAAGACTTGTTCATCCTCTGGCTCAGGAGAACCAGCAGGGACAAGCATCTTAATGTCATGGATAATCTCAATTCTTGATCTTAAAGAAGGTTTTGTATTGTTGCCTGAATTCGGGCATTTTTCGGGTGCTTCATTCGTTCCCAAAGCGAAACCCTGATCTACCGATGTCAGCATGGTCAAAGAGTTCCTTGAATGAGTGGTTAAGCGTAGATTCCCTGTCTTCTTGACCTCGGACGTTCCTCGCAACAGACATGCCGCCGTCCGACGACGCAGATCCGATAACTTAGATCTGACAATATAAAAATGAGCACCTCGAAAAATTCAGATCCTCTTGAATGGCTACGAGAAAACAAAGGTTTCAGGCTCCTAAAATTCTCAATAAGGCAATTAATCGAAGTGACCAAATGTAATTCTGAAGATGCTTATCTAATAAAGAGGCATCGTGGAGATACTTTGAGGAGTGAGAACAAAGCTCCTTGTTCAAAAATTATTAGCTTCACTATTTGCTAAACGCATCCGTGTGGTGCAAGTGAATGCGAATCTTTACGGAGAAAACTGAAATTATGAAGCTTCAGTGATTGCCTGTCTTAACAAAAATTCATGTAATACAAGTAAATAAAAGGCTGAAAAAAGCCGGAATCATAAAGCTTTTACAATTGGGTAGCACCTGCTCAATCGCCTCGCTGCGTTAGGCGCGCTGTCTGCCCATAAGCTATCTGCCTCATTGTCGTCGTCCAATAAATGTCCCAACACTTGCGAATCATGCACTGCTGCATCGGTGACTTGATACTGCCGGATCAAACCATACTCAGCATCGATACTGACGTGGTTTTTGTACCCAAAATGGTACACACCTCGTTTCTTCGTCCATCGAGCGTCCGTGTCTTTTTGCGCCAATCGATGCGGCTTGTCCTGCCAATCTTGAGGAATTTCGCCCTGCTTGAGTTGCTGGTTCTCTGAGTCGCTGTTGTGTTGCTGGGGCACAGGAATTAAGGTCGCATCTACAATCTGCCCTCCTTTGGCAGCATAGCCCTGCTTGATTAAGTAACCATCGAATTGCTCGAATAACGCCTCAATCAACCCCTGCTCAATCAGTTGTTTGCGAAATAACCAGACGGTTGTTGCATCAGGCACTTCATCGGACAAACTAAACCCCGTGAACTGCATGAACGACAGACGGTCACTGACTTGATCTTCCAGTTCCTCATCGCTGATGTTGCACAACTGTTACACAACCAGGCGTTTGAACATCACCACGACATCGATTGCTTTGCGTCCCGCATTGCTCTTTCGAGCTTTGTTATGGATTTGCTCCAATGTGGGTCGAAAGTTCTCCCAAGGAACAATTTGGTTGAGCCGCACCAGTTGAGCCGCACCAATAGATCTTTAGATCTTTTTTCTGCCTCAGTTTGGCTTGGCGTTCTTCCCCCTCCCAAAATCCGGCTTGGCTTATCAGTCGTCACCCTCACTCCCTCTCTGACTATGACCTCATGCCTGTCTCAACTCAAGACACTACTTAACCAATTTTTCGAGGTTCCCGCTTTAAACTTGTGTTCTTGCATTGTCTTCTCCTGTAAGTCATCTGAGCAATATCATCCAGGACATACTGCAATAGCGGCTTTCACTAGCCCATATTCTAAAGCCGATCAAAAAGGAGGGGCTGAACACTGCCGTCGGGCAGGATTTCCGGCAGCCACGCATCACCGTGGGGTTCTGTGCCGTCCCACTTGTCGGGGTATGTGCCCGCTGCGATCAGTTCTTCAATCCGTGTCAGTTCCTCATCGTTAATGAGGCTAAGGGTCGGTCGCCCCAGTCGTTCTGCGGTCTGGTTCACCTCAGCCTGAATGCCAAGCACCTGCGCCAGCATCCAGCGTCGCGCCTCTAGCGTCAGTGGCCCCAGCCGATTTTGCTTGGCCGCCAGCGACCCGTCTTTGTTGACCTCCCCATGCTTACGATGGCGATATTGCGGCTTTTTGATTTCCCAATACAGGGGGCGGAGCCGTTGCAGGGGGGCGAGATAGGCCCATTCCGGCTGGGCCACCACGCGGTCGAGGGCGGCATCCTTTTGCACCAGTGGACAGCCAATACAGCCCGTACGGGCATTGATCGGCTCCTCGCCATCACTCACATCTTGCCCATACACCTTGGCAATTTCAAACGTGGGAAAGCCTAGCTCGACATCTGCCTTCACCAGCCAGTCCCAAACGTGGCAGACGCGCCAGTGAACAATGGGAGCCAGCATATCGGCGATCGCCTCTGACGTACTCTGCTGAAACCAGCCCTGTCCGCACTCACCACCATCTTTGGTGCAGCTAAGGGCGATGCGTTGGTCACGGGCGGCGCTCTCGCCAATCCGCACTCCCGTCATCATTAGGAACTTTTCGCCCCGTTCCTGTCGCAGCACCTCTAGCTCCCGCTCCATGCTCATCACCTTGAGCTTGGGCGTACACCAGCGGAACGTGTTCGACGGCGGTGGCACTCCCCGACCCAGCATATAGACAAAGTAGCGATAGTCTAGAGCCGGCAAGACCACGCGAGTCGCGAACCCGCGCCGCTCCAGTTCCTTCAGAATTTCCAGTGCCGCCAAGTGTAATGGCGGTAGCTCTTGGCGCGTGTCGGCGTAGAGGATGGTGAGGGTTTTGGGGCGAGGGATTTGCCCTGTCTCTATCAGGTGGGCGATCAGGGTGACGGTTGCAGAAGAATCTTTGCCGCCCGAAAAAGATACTGCCCAGTGCTTGTACAGCGAACCGTAATGACACAGCGACTCTACCGATAGCGCAATGCTTTTCGACAGGGTCAGGCGTTCTTCTTCAAATAGACTCAGGGGGTTCATCAACCACGCTTTTGCATCCTCTGTCCCCCTAACCATAGCAAGAACTGGAAGCTTTGCGCTAGATATAGAGTCCGGAAGACTAAATATGAATTCTGAAGCGCTAGAGGAGTCTGAACGTTTTAAGTATAAGTATACTCAAATTCATCGTGCATTTCAAGTGCCTTCCAACTCATTCGCCAGTTATTCGCTGCAAGCACTGCGCCTCAAGTTAAGAGCTAATTTATGAAGCAAATCTTAAGAAGCCTGAAACTCTTGGCATGTGTGGCTTTGAGGTCATGTTTGCCCAGGAAAAGCGGTTTCTCGGAAATCCTTGATTAACAAGGCTTTCAGGCTCCTTTACAAATTAGCTCTAAGGAATGCCCTATGCTGGGTTTAGCGACTGGGTGAGCTTCATGAACCGCTTAGAGTCAGCACTATACCCCCCAAAGTCAAACGCCCCAAAGCCAAACGTTTCAAAGCCAGCAGATCAGGCGATTGCTTCAGATTTTGCCGAAATTGTGAATTGCGTAAATCGCAGCCCAATTGGCAAGCGGCTTCCGACTTCGCTCTACGTTCATCTCTCGGCGCTCCCAGCCCTAGAGCGATCGCTCCAAAATTATGAAACCCTGGCGCGTCAGCAGGTGCAACCCCAAACTCAGCTAGACGGGGCAACGCTCGTCAAGTTCAATACTGACCAACCCAAGGTATCTTATCTGGCTTACCCTGAGTTTGAGACCGATGCCCATCCCGCCTTATCCTGGAGCATTCAGGTTGATCTAGCTACAGCGCAAGTCACGATTCGTAACTATAGCCGCACTGATAACCCGCCAGTGCTGCATCGCAAGGAGACTTTTGTCACCGCTGACTATCCGCTGTATGAGCGTTTTGTAGAACTGACTCGTCAGGAAGAGGCACTCGGGCTACTCAATCAATCGCGGGAAATTGGCACCCGTGAGGGCTGGGCAAAGCGTCTGCTGGACTGCCGGATCGAGATTCATGGCCATGTCCTAGCTTGTCCGGTTGCTCAAATCCCTGGAGTTGCTCAGCCCAAAATCGAGCGCCACAAAGCTGCCCTCGTCCGCAACGAGCTTTCCAAGCCCGTGAGGATTGCGCTAGAGGCGGGATTATTTACCCCTGGCGCGACCTTCTTTGACTATGGCTGTGGGCATGGGAGCGACGTAGAGCGCGTGGGCGATCGCGGCTACACCAGTTCTGGCTGGGACCCCTACTATCGTCCTGATTCTGCCTGTACATCGGCTGATATCGTCAACCTGGGTTATGTCATCAACGTCATCGAAGACCCGGCAGAACGGCGAGAGGCATTGCTCAAAGCCTGGGAACTGACCAGGAAGGTGCTGATTGTCGCCGCGCAAGTGCTGATCGAAGACTCGACACGCGGCATGATGGCCTACGGGGATGGGGTGATTACCCGCCGCAATACGTTCCAGAAGAATTACAGTCAGGAGGAACTGAAAAGTTATATCGACCAAGTGCTGGGCGTGGACGCAATCCCGGTTGCGCTGGGCATCTACCTGGTGTTTCGGGACGAGGCTCAGGCGCAGACGTTCCGGGTTTCCCGATGGCGATCGCGTGCCACGACTCCCAGAGTCAAAGCCAGCGTCAAGCGATTTGAGCAGTATAAGGAAATGCTGGCTCCCCTGATGGCATTTTTCACCGACCGGGGACGGTTGCCCATTGAGGAGGAACTTCAGGAGTTTGCGGCGCTGCAATCGGAATTTGGAACGCTACGACGCGCCTTCCAGTTGGTTCTTCAGGCAACAGAGCGTCAGGAATGGGATGCCATCAGCGAGAAGCGCCGCCAGGATTTGCTGGTTTATCTTGCCCTCAGTCATTTTGGCACGCGCCCAAAACTGCGCCATCTCGCCCCCATCGTTCAGCACGATATTAAGGCATTATTTGGCAGCTACCAGCAAGCCTGTACCGCAGCAGATTTGATGCTGCTGCGCTTGGGGAATTGGGAAGTGATGGCGGAGCGGTGTCAGTCCAGCGCGATTGGCAAAAAGCTATCGAACTCCCTCTGGGTTCATGTCTCTGCCTTGGATGCGCTCGATCCCCTGCTTCGGCTTTACGAGGGCTGTGCCTCTCGCACGATTGGTCGCCCCGAAGAAGCAACATTGGTCAAGTTTCATACTCGCAAGCCCAAAATTTCTTACCTGTTCTATCCAGACTTCGATCGCGACCCGCACCCCTGTCTCCGCACCAGTATGCAGATTGACTTGCAAGATCTACACGTCAGCTATCGGGATTACGATCCAGAAGATAACCCACCTGTGTTGCATCAAAAGGAGTTGCTGGTGCAGCCCGACTATCCGCTCTATGAAAAGTTTGCCAAACTGAGTCAGCAGGAGGCAGATTGGGGGCTATTGGATGATTTGAGTAAGATCCGAGATCGCTGGGGATGGCAGAAATGCCTGGAAGAACACTGTGCGGCGTTGAAGGGTCATCGGGTCGTGTGGCGGAAGGATGCTGATCCATATCGGGTGAAGCTGATGCAGTCTGCTAGACGGCAATTCCGCGAAGTATGATCAATTGGAACAGAGGACGGAGCAAGTGGAGCGCATTCTCATGTCTAGAGTCAGGCGATCGCAGTCGCATGGCAAATTCTAGCCTGACTTACGATCGCAATCACAAAGCTCAGATCTAAGCGACCAACACTCCAAAAAGCCGCACTAATCGCCCTCGGCGCAGTAGACGATGGACTTGTTTGAGCAGCATCGACAGCAGATCACCGCCGCCGAAGCGCCCCTAGCAGCTCGAATGCGGCCGCGCACCCTAGCAGAATACATTGGGCAGGAGCATATCTTGGGCGAGGGGCGACTGCTGCGCCGTGCTATTCAGGCAGACCAGCTTTCGTCGCTGATTTTCTACGGGCCGCCGGGAACGGGTAAAACGACGCTGGCGATGGTGATTGCTAACACGACCCGCGCCCGCTTTCTGTCGATTAACGCAGTGCTAGCGGGGGTGAAGGAGATTCGAGAGGCGATCGCCCTTGCCCAGGAAACCCGTGGCATGTACGGTCAGCGCACGATTCTGTTTGTGGACGAGGTGCATCGATTTAACAAATCTCAGCAAGATGCGCTGCTACCTTGGGTGGAAAACGGCACGGTGATCCTGATCGGCGCAACGACCGAGAATCCCTACTTTGAGGTGAATAAGGCGCTAGTCAGCCGTTCGCGGGTGTTTCAACTCAAGCCGCTAACGGAACAGGACTTGGAACGAGTGCTGGATCAGGCATTACAGGAGGGCGATCGCGGCTATGGAACGCGACAGGTTCAGATTGATCCAGACGCTCGCACGCATCTGATCAACGTTGCCAATGGCGATGCTCGCACATTGCTGAACGCGCTGGAACTCGCCGTTGAAACCACGCCTGCGAATTCAGAGGGAACGATTCACGTCACGCTGGAGGTTGCTGAAGAATCGATTCAGAAACGGGCGGTTTTATACGATAAGGAAGGCGATGCCCACTTCGACACCATCAGTGCCTTTATCAAAAGCCTGCGCGGTTCCGACCCGGACGCGGCCCTCTATTGGCTGGCCCGCATGGTCTACGCAGGCGAAGATCCGCGCTTTATCTTTCGGCGGATGCTGATCCTGGCGGGCGAAGATGTGGGCATGGCCGACCCCAATGCCGTGGTCGTTGTCCATGCCTGCGCCGAAGCCTTTGACCGGGTGGGGATGCCGGAGGGTCGCTATCCGCTGGCCCAGGCGGCGTTGTATCTGGCGACCTGCCCCAAATCCAACAGCGTCATGGCGTTTTTTGATGCGCTGGCGGCGGTGGAACGCGAACGCGAAGCCGAAGTGCCGACCCACCTGCGCGATGCCAACCGAGACAAGGACGGCTTTGGGCATGGCAAGGGCTATCTCTATCCCCATTCCTATCGGGAGCATTGGGTGGCGCAGCAGTATCTTCCAGGCAGCTTGCAGGGGCAAGTCTTCTATCAACCGTCGGAGCAGGGCTACGAGGGGCGCATTCAGCAGGACGTGGCGCGGCGGCGCGAGGCGCAATTGGCGGCGCTGGTGGAGGGTGTGGGCGTGGCGCTGCCGGAGGTGCTGACCTTTGGCCCGGCCGATGCGGGCGTAGAGCGGTGGCTGCAACGGACGCTGAGCCAGTCTGGGGAACGGCTGGCCCAGGTGCGCGATCGCCTCTTTGCGCTGGCTCCGCCCCAGCGGCATCACCTGATTCTCGACCTGAATGCGGGCAGTGGCTTGTTGACGTGGGAGGCAGTGCGGCTCGTTCCCGAAGGCGGAGTCTACGCCTGTGCGCCCCAGCAGCAGGATGCAGCCGCGCTGCAAGAACAGTCGGCCGCGCTGCCGGAACTGCTGCGTCCCGTTGTGCTGCACAGCGCGATCGCCGATTTACCCGCTGTGCTACACGCCGAGTGTCCAAGCCTGCGTTTCGAGCGGCTCATGGGTCGGAACGTGTTTTTGAATGCGATCGCCCCTCCCGACACCTGGCTCCAAGCCTGGAAATTGCTGCTGCAACCTGAAGGGTATCTGCTCCTGGCAGAGACAATACCTCGTCATACGCAGCGCCTGCACCAGCTCATTCCCTCAGACCGCATTCCATCCAGGCTACTGAATCGCTGGCGCAAGGCGGAGGAACAGCTTTACGAAAGCGCCGCGGTCTGGAGCATGACCTGGAATGTACAAGACCTGGAAACGCTATTTGATCAAGCAGGGTTCACCGCAGAGATTGCGCTGGAACACACGCAAACGGAACTGCTGATTTCACCCGCGCTGATTGACCGCTGGTTTGCATCTGCCAGTGCCAAGCCCACCTATGCGGAACAGATCCGCGAATTCCTCTCGGATGCAGATCTGAACCAAATTCAGACGCTATTACGCCAATGCTTGAGCCACCAGACAGTGCAGTGGCAGGGAGCGATCGCCTTCGTCAAAGCCCAGTCAAAGCCCAGCCCAAGCCCTGCCCAAGCCCTGATCTAAACTCTAAACATTTCAAAGTATTTAGGGCTAAATCTAGGGCTGACCCGCAGGCGGTAGCGTCGGAGTGCGAGGAGTGGTCTGACCTGCGCCAGCGCCACCCGGTTGGGCAGGACCGCCGCCATTGCTGCGGGGCAGCGGTGCAGCAGGCGTTCCCAGCGGATCACCCGGCACGGTCGGCAAGCCAAAGGGATCGAGCGGCGTTCCTGGATTTCCCAGACCAGGATTATTCAACCCTGACGCTCCACCGGGCGTTGAAAAGCCAGGTTGACCCGGTGCAAACTGGTCGGTTGGCTCTTGGGTACTGGGCGTGACGGCCAGCGCCACGCGATCGCCCCCCACGGCCCGCAGCAAGTCCAGCACCCGCACCACGCTGTCGTAGCTGGCGTAGGGCGGCGCATTCAGCACGATCGTTCCATCGGGCGACTCTTGCTGAAACTGCTGCACCAACTGCACCAAGCGCGCCTCGTCCACCGGGTCTTCATCCCAGTACAGCGTGCCCACTGGGTCGATCGTCACAATTTTGGTTTGTCGCATCTGGGCGACACCCGTAGAAGCCCTGGGCAAATCGGTGTTAATCGCAAACTGGCGCGTCAGCGACACCGCCGCCAAGATAAAGAAAGTGAGGATACAAAAGATCACGTCGATCAGCGGAATTAGCTCGATCCGCACGTCGTCTTGCTGCGATCCGGGGTTGAGGATTTTCATAGCCAGCGGTTTGGAGAAACGTTAGGGAGATGGGGTGAGACAGCCCCTGTGCTGAAACGGGCGGGCTAAAACCCTCAGGACGGCTCTGCGGCTTCGGCGCTGGTGCCCGAAGGGTCTGGGGCGATCGCGCTGGAGTTGACCCGTTTGGCGATGCGTCCGGCATCCTGACTACTCCAGGTTTTGCGATAGAGCAGTTCTAGCTCGTTGCCCGCCTTTTGGAAAATCTTGGCCTGTTGAGCAATCAGCCCTTGAAACACGCGATAGAAAGCCAGCGACAGAATCGCGATAATCAGCCCCGTGGCGGTGGTAATCAGCGCTTCAGAAATGCCCAGCGTCACGTTTTCTGTCGCCGTCGTGCCCAGATCGCCCAGCCGAATCGAGCCGAGGGAGTTGATCAGCCCCAGCACCGTTCCCAGCAGACCCAGCAGCGGGGCGATCGCAATCACGGCTTCCAAAATCTTGTCGCCCTTGTGCATGGCGGCGAGTTCTTCCTGGGCGCTGGCTTCCATCGCCAACTGCACCACGTCCGGCTCCTGGTCTTTTAGCTCCAGACCCGCATTCAAAAAGCGCCCAATCGGCTGATCGATGGCGCTGCGGGCCAAATCTCCCGCCGATCGCCAGTCGCGCTGGGCTGCTTCTAGCACCCGTCCGGCAGTTTCTCGTTCACGGGTCAAAATTTTCCACCAAAAGAGGACGCGCTCGATCACCACCGTTAGCGACAGGATCGAGAGCAGCAGCAGCGGCCACATCACAAAGCCGCCCTTAGAAAAAAGCTCACCAATGTTCACAGTATTTTTTGTCCTCCATCCATGACTGGTGGGTACGCGAATCGGGAGGGGTTCTGGCTTAAAATCCGGTATCCGCTCCAGGCCGTCTCAATTTTAGAGAATTTTTAGCAACCTTTCCCAATCCGGTTTCAAGAGAGTCGATGAAAAGCGCTGAAGGGCTTGATTTTCCAGAGATTTTCTCAGTCTGGCATCCTTCAAAGATGGCTTTCGACCGCTCCCTTTTGCCCCCTCCTGGCAGCAAGACGTAACGCAAGGGGCTTGAGTTCTGGGTTAGACGACCCTTTAAGATTTTGGGCAAAGCTGGGCACTCTGGAGAAAACTTTGGGCAGAAGGCTTTGGGCAGAAGCTTTGGGCAGAAACTTTGGGCAGAAACTTTGGGCAGAAAACTTGGGGTATGGGTGCAGCCTGACTGAATTTGACCATTCCTGCTTAACCATTTCTGCCTCACAATTTCTGCCTGACCATTCCTGCCTGACCATTTCTGCTTCTGCTTGACAATTGCCAGACCGGAAGCGGTAATTTGCTCACTGGACTCGCTCCTGAACTGAACTCGCCACTACTGAATCATGGGGAAATATCATGGGGAAAACCGCGATGCATCGAGCGCAACGACTTTATCCTGCTCATCTACCGTCCCAACCTCTCCCGTCTCAGCCTCGATTCTTCCAACCAGCTTTGACGCGATCGCCCCATCGAAGCTGCCCTTCCACCCAGCGGTCAGGGGTGCGCGGTTCTCTGGTTGCAGGGCTGGCGGCGCTGTGGCTGGGCGGACTGGGACTGGCGGGGGCGATCGCCCAACCCGTGCCCCAGGCGGCGCAGCGGGCCTACGACAGCGGCGTTGCCAAGCTCAACAATCGCGACTACAGCGGCAGCATCGCCGACTTTACCCAGGCCCTCAGCTTTAGCCCCAGCAGCGCCGCCATCTATGCCATGCGGGGCGCGGCCTACGCTGGGTTGGGTCAGTTTGAACCGGCGATCGCCGACTACACCACTGCCCTACAACTCAACCCCACCTACGCCGATGTCTATTTCAATCGCGGCGTGGCATATTACAGCGTCGGCAATGCCAGCGCCGCCCTCAGCGACTTTAACCAGGCAGCCCAGCTTACGCCAAACCGGGCTGAGGTATCTCTCTTCCAGGGGCGGGCCCGGGCGGCAACGGGCGACCTCGACGGGGCGATCGCCGCCTTGAATCAGGCCATCGCGCTCCAGGCAAATTATCCCGAAGCCTACCTGAATCGCGGCGTGGTGCGGGCGCGACAGGGCAACCACGATGCCGCGATCGCCGACTATGACCAGGCGATCCGCCAGCGCTCGAACTATGCCGATGCCTACCTCAACCGGGGCAGTTCCCGCTTTGCCCAGGGCGACCTAGAAGCGGCCCTGCGGGACTTTAACGAGGCCGTCGCCAAAGACAATACCTCCGCCGTGGCCTATTTCAACCGGGGCTATGCGGCGGGAACCCTGGGCGATCGCCGCGCTGCCCTGTCCGACTTTAACCAGGCAATTCGGCTTGATCCGGGCTATACGGCTGCCTATATGAACCGGGGCGTGCTGCGGGCTGCAGGTGGCGACCTGGACGGAGCCATGAGCGACCTCAACCAGGCCGTGTCGCTGTCGCCAGACTATGCCCCCGCCTACAAAGCCCGCGCCGACGTGCTGATGCAGATGGGCGAACCGCAGCGGGCGATCGCCGACTATACCCGCGCCATCGAGCGTCAGCCCAACAGTGCCAGCCTGATGATGGCCCGCGCCGAGGCCCGTCTGGCCCAGAGCGATTTTGCTGGGGCCGCCCAAGACTTGACTCAGGCGATCGCCCTCGAACCCAATAACGCCCAGGTCTATGGCAAACGCGGCGCAGTGCGGCTGCGGCTAGGCGATGCCCGCAGTGCCCTCAACGACCTCAACCAGGCAACCCGGCTCAACCCGCAAGATGCCGACAGTTTCTATCACCGGGGGATTGCCAAACGGCGGCTGGGCGATCGCGCTGGGGCACTGGCCGACCTGCGCCAGTCTGCCGAGCTATATCGCCAGCAGAGCCGCGCCGAGGGCTACCGAAATGCGATCGCCGAAATGTCAGCTCTCCAATGAGCTGGGTCTGGGGTGGAGGCGATGGGCTGGGGGCTAGCCTGCTGGACGGTTCAGCCCAAACGCAGCTAGCCCAATCAGTCCAATATGGGCGGGATAAAACCAGTAAAACCATCGCGCCTTGGGGCCGCGCTCGTGGTTCGCACAGGCGAAGATCAGGGCAGCAAACCCCGCGAGAAACTGAAGATTTCCCGGCATGACCACCACCGTCAGGGCGGTGAAAATGCACCACACCGTCCACCACAGCGGCGTTGGCTTGTAGTTGCCGAGCAGCGCAATCAAAGCAATGCCATAGGCATCGTAGTTAAAGGTCGCCAACTCAGCGGCGATCGCCCCCACCAGCCAGATCAGCACTGCCCAACGGGGCCACTGCCGCGCCGCCCGCAAACACAGCAAGCCCAGCAGCAGCGTAAATAAAATATTGAAATCCTCAAATAGCGCAATCCCAAAGGTGAGTTGATAAATCGGCTGCGACAGGATTGCCATCCCCAGCAGCCGCAGCGCATACTGGCGAAAATTTTGCGTGTGGGACTCGCCCTGCACCAGCAGCCATGCAAACAGCGGAAAACTGAGCCGTCCCAAGCCATAGCAGAGCATGGCCCAGTCCGTCTCGCGCAAAAAGACGTAACCGACGTGATCGATCACCATCAGCCCCGCCGCCAGCAGCTTGATCTGGTAATTGGTCAGCGTTGCAAAACGTGCCGAAAGGTCTGAAGACACAGTGCTAAATCTAGATTTACCTGAGAGTTTCCAATCTGAAAGTCTGGCCAGGAAATTAGGGGTTTCGCTACTAGGCAACCTCAAACAAGGCTGCTAGTGTATACGTGGACTTGAGGAGCGATAGTGAAACCCTATAAACCCTAAGTTAGGGGAGACCCTAAGTTCGACCCGATTTTGACCTGAACGCACCCTTCTGTCTGACCCCTTCTGGTTTGACAATGCGCCCTTAATGCGCCCCTAGAGCAATCATGAGCAAACAACTTTCTAATCAGGCTAACAAACTCTGGACGTTGATTACGGAACCCAGCACCGCAAAAACCTATCGAGAAGCCCTAGAGGTTTCCTGGAAAATTTTAAGGGAAACTGGGAATTTTCTTTGGCTAGTGTTGTGCCTAGCGCTAGTCGGCACTGATTGGTTTTTGGAGAATTCCATCGCGGCTGGTCGCAAAACTCGCGCCTGGGTGAACGACCTAACCGCCGAAAAACCCTCGCCAGAGCAGCTTTTGACCCCTGAGACAGGCAAAAAACTGCTGGATTCGGGCAAATCAACGCTGGATTCAGTGGTCGCCGCAGCCCGCAAGCAGTTGGGATTGTCCGAAAAGCCGCCCGAACCTGTAGCGCCGCCTAGCCCGCCTGTTGCTGAGTCTAGTGGGCCCTCGGTGGTTGCTCCGTCGCCTGTTGTGGTTTCGGCTGAGAGTGTCGCCTCTGCCGAAAGTAAGCCACCTGCGGCGATCGCCTCTACCGAAGAGTAGGGCATCAGAATCGCTTGCTGCTTCAAATTTTTCTGGCAGGACTGGGATTTAAGCTGTTACAATGGAGAACGCTGTCTAAATCAAAAGGTGAATGTGAGTATTCATGGCTAAGAAGAGCATGATCGAGCGTGAGAAAAGGCGTGAAAAGCTAGCGGCAAAGTATGCTGCTAAGCGGGAAGCCCTTTTGGAAGAATTTTCAAAGGCTGAATCGCAGCAAGAAAAGCTCGAAATTCACCGGAAGATCCAGCAGCTTCCTCGCAACAGCGCCCCCACCCGCCAGCGCAACCGCTGCTGGATGACCGGCCGGCCCCGGGGCTACTACCGTGACTTTGGCTTGTCGCGTCACGTCATTCGAGAAATGGCGCACCAGGGTTTGCTCCCTGGCGTGGTGAAGTCTAGCTGGTAGAGCATTTGGGAATATTTCCCGGACAACTCTTTCTAGCTTGACTGCTTCACTGAACTGTTTGGCTTAATAGCTGGCGGCTCGTTGCCGTCAGGTTACACGACATTAAGATTTCGTCGCACAAGTCTTGAATCAGCATCCACTCCAGCCCGGACAAGTCTTTTCGAGTCCGGGCTGTTGCTATACCTATCGCATTCTGGGGCCCTGCTGTCGCCTGTTTGACCGGGAAGAGTTGCCCTACCCCTGTTGTCGGCTAGAGTGGCGCGGCAAAGAGCCAAGCTGGCGGCGCATTGGTCGGCGGCTAGTGCCCGACGTGGGGGCCCGCTCTTCGCCCTCCTACGTGGTGGAAATCCTGGGTCAGGAACACGCCAATGAACCGTTTGTGGTGACCTTGTACTGGCTTAAGCTGTCGCCGGAGCAGCGCGAGTGGTGGTATTCGCGAAAGTTAAAATCTCCAAATCCTGAGGAATTGGCGGCGCAAAACAATCTCTCTGGCTCTCCCTAGCTGCGAGTCTCCCCTCGTGCTAGCGCTGTGGAGCCGTAATTCCCAAGACCTGCTGGGCGATCGCCCCTAGCACCTCTACCGGAGCCGACGACACCAACGTAGAGGGATAAACTGCTGTCCCCAGGCAGGGATGCAAAATCACGCGACAGTTGCCGCAGCGATCCGTCGAGTAGCCCAGGGCCGCTCGCACTACGGCCACATCGTCCAGCGGCAGTGTGCCCCTGGCAGAGAGAATCGGCCAGCCCGTACGCGGGTCGAACAGGTCTGCCAGGTACCCCTGCTGCTGGAGTGCCAGGGCGATCGCCCTCCCTTGGTTCAGGAAGTGCGATCGCAGCTTTTCCTTTTCTTGCTCTGTGTCGAGCATCCGCGCTAGCAGCGCAAACTGGCTGGGTTGCAGCATTACTAGCACCGACGCAATCGCCTGCGGCCAGGCAGGCAGCAGCCGCGACTGGTGCTGCAAAATATAGTCGCTGGGCGGATGGATGGAATACTGCACAAGACTTTCTTAAACCCGTCTTTACCAAAAGGGTCAGACAAACCCGTTAGGATTCAGAACGCTGGGCTACGCCATTTTAGGCGAATCACTCACCCTATTGCACGGGTCCCCCAAAAGCACGGGCTGAGCCTCCTTAACGGCCAGAGAACAAGCTACCAAGCTACCAAGCTACAAGTGAACTACTAACTTATGAGCGAATTAATTGTCGTGGTGTTTGACCAAAAGCTGGCAGCCGACCATGCGCTGCTGGATCTGCTGGGGCGCGAGCAGTCCCATCTGGCAGATTTTGAAGATGCGGTGGTCGTAACCAAAAATGCACAGGGAAAAATCCGGGTCAAAGCCTACCACGACCTGCTGGAGCCTGTGGGCGAACTGAGCAACGACCTGTGGGGCGGCATCCTGAGCGCAGTGGTGTTTCATCGCTCGCTGACGATCGCCCAGGAAATCTTTAACCCCGATTTCCTCATCCAGGTTGAAGAGGCACTCCAACCCAATTCGTCTGCGCTGCTGGTACTGGTTCACGCCGAAGCCGCAGAGCGTGTCGTCGAAGAACTGTTTGCGTTCAGCCCCATCGTTATCAGAACGCCGCTGCCGGATGCCAAACGCGAAGCCCTCAAGCAGGCAGTGTCCTAAGGGTTTTATCTCTAGAAACCCCGTAGACGCTTGACGAGCCATCCAACATCGCCAATCCAAAATCCAAAATCCCAAAATCGATAGGACTGACGCACTTTCGATTAAGTTTTCTGGGTTTTGGATGATTTCTCGCGGGCTGCGCCCGCGAGAAATCATCCAACTGCGTAAGTCCTAATCGATTTACTTGGGGAAGTTAGGCAGGTCAATGGCGGCCAGGGACGACAGTTTCTTGGATGGGCGCGTGGGGTAAACCACGGGCGCGAGGTTCGCTGCGGCTTCGGAACCTGTCGCTTCAGGATTGCTGCGATCCGGGCGAGCCGGAGCCGCAGACTCTGCTGCCGTAGCAGCCCAGCGATGGGCTTCAAAGGGCATGGTCAGCAATTTGGGCTGCACGGGCACCGGTCGGGGCGGCATGGGGGGAATCGGTGCCGAAGCAGCAGATCGAGATACCGAATTGTCCGACGGGGGCTGGAGTTGGGATTCCTCAGCGCCATGCAGCGCGGGGGGTGGCGTGTTTGGGGAGGGGTCGCCTGCTGGCTGCGTGGGGTGAATTTCGCCATCGGGGGCGATCGCCTCGGTCGAAAGCGCCGCCAACTGGTCGATCAGCCCTGCTTGCACCAGGTCTTCGGCAGAGACTTCCACCAGCTTTGCCAGGTCTTGCCAGAGGCTCGTTTCTGCATTTGGGTCAGTGCTGGGAGCGCTGCCGACTTCGTTTACCAGGTCGGTGAACTCTCGGAACAGAGAGCGCACATTGTCCGCAACCGAAAGTTCAGCCGCCGAAAGGTCAGCCGCCGAAAGGTCAGCCGCCCGCAGTTCCGCACTGGCTTGTGGGTTCAGTTCCAAAGCAGCCGCGTTCGTGGGGTCTAGCGCTGGCGACGCACCGGCCGCCGCTGGCCTTGAGTGGCTTGCTCCTGCTCCAAATTGAAACGCAATGACGTTCGTCGTCACCGTTGCAGCATCGCTACCTTCGTCCAGAGGAGCGACAGATTCCGTCCCCTCGGCATTAATCAGGTCTGGATCAGTCCCCTCTTGAGCAATCCCTCCTTGAGCAAGGCTAGAACCTGGCAGGGACACACGGCCCTGTTCCGCTTCGTTAGACAAAAGGGCATTGGGCAAAAGGGCATCTGCGGAAACCACATCACCCAGCCACGCCGCCGTTTCCTCCGCATTTTCAGGCTGGTTGGCTAATACATTGACCAGCTTGGGGGGAACCGTTGACTCAGCGGATTCTGCTGACCACGGGCGGATCGTCGCCGCTTTGGGCAACAGCGACGGAGCCGAGAGCAGTTCGGCGGCAGGAGGGGACTGCCAGGGCTGGGGCGTGGACTGTGGCGTGGGCTGGGCGATCGCCTCGCCGGGTGTATCCAGCAGGGCTGCCGGAACCTCCAAACAACGCTCCAACGCCGCCTTGAACTGGAGCGTATAGCGCTGTTGCCGCTGGAGCCGCGTTTGCAAATCTCGTACCAGAGCCTCGCTATGAGCCAGCCGCTGCGCCTGCTCTTCGTAGCGCTGCTGGGCTAGCTGATTCTCTTGCTCAAGCTGCATAATTCGCTCTCGGCTCAGCGCTAGCTCCTGGGTTACGGTTTCTGCCAACACCTGCTGTCGATGGCTAAGCTGCTGGGTCGCTTCCAGTTGCTCCGTAAGCTGAACAATTTGCTGCTCCAAGGGCTGAATGGTGGTCTGCACCTGATCAGCGGCGATCGCCGTTGCCGCACGAGCCTGCTGCTGCTCCAGGGCATCCTCCAGCATCGACACGCGATCCAGCAGCGCGTTGTTGCACTGGTTCAGTTCTTGAATCAGGCTAATCAAATCGGCAACGCTGGGAGAAGCGGCCTCCGGTTCGCTGGCGGCTGGAGCCACTACATCCCAACTGGGGCGCTCTGGAACAATGCGGCGCGTGGTCGGCGGCACTGATTGACCCGATTGAGGCGCTGCATTGGGCGAAGTATTGGGCGAACTAGGATTGCGCGATTCGGTATTGCGCTGGGGCTGGATAAAATGCGATCGCCCCGGCTGCGATCGCCCCGACTGCGGCTGACCCACCTGCGGACTCGCTGCCTCGCCGTATGCCGCCTCGCAGTACACAGACTGCCGCTCGATCGCGTCTGCGCTGATAGCGTTTGGAAAATTCACAGGCTGCCACTCTTCCCAAGACCCGACTGGGGATGATGCCGCCTCAGGGTTAGAAACAGTCGGAACATTACTCGGAACATGATGAACACGATTCGGAACGTCCGGGTCTGCGGGCACGGATTCCGGTGCGGCTTCTACGGGCGGATCCGTCGAAAACTCTGCCCAGCCCGCAAACCAGCTCGAAGGGGAGGGCGGATTTACCGAGTTTTGGGCTTGTTCGTTTTGAGAAGAGTTTGGCTCGCTCATCGATTTGACCTGGCAGGGCGGGAGGCATTAAGTCAGACTTACTCTTGTTAACACAGAAATCGGAGTTGAGAACGATTTTTTTTACCAGGTTAGCGCCAGAATACTTCCCTGGAGTGATATCGCTGGAATCCGAGATATCATTGTTCACCAATATGACCGAATTGGGCGCATCCCAGTTATGCACGTTTGCCCTCATCCCCCAGCCCCTTCTCCCAAAAAAGGGAGAAGGGGAGCCGGATTGGAAGTCCCTCTCCCGCTTTGGGAGAGGGATTTAGGGTGAGGGTTACAAAAGTGGGATACACCCACCGAATTGACCTAGACACTATCTTTCAAGTAGTTCAACGAAACGTTCCTGAGAGCACCTCAATTAATTGCCTTATTGAGAATTTTAGGAGCCTGAAACCCTTGTTTTCTCCTAGCCATTCTCAAGAGGATCTGAATTTTTCGAGGTGCCCTCTATCGAGAGTAAGGAGCATGTCATTTTTGCAAATTGCCCTCATCCCCCAGACTCTCCTTTCGTAGGAGAAGGAGAGACAAATCGAACATTGCTATGTCTTGTTTGGTCTGGAATCGTCGGGTTCGTAAACCATGAGATCACCAGGCTGACACTGGAGCGCTTCGCAGAGAGCGTTCAGGGTTGGTTCGTCAATGCGGGTGAACTGGCGTCGAGTTTTCATGCGAGAAATAGATGTTGGATGCATCCCCAGCATCTCAGCCAATTCATTGTTGCTGATATTCCGTTCAGCCATGATGACTGCTAACCGCCAATGAATCACGCCCTTTACCGCTTTGCCCAAACACACGCTGTCTGCGGTGATGCTATCACTCGGTTTCGTCCGGCACTGCTTTCTTGGCTTTAGAATCTATTTTAATAGCGTTAGCGGTTTACTTTCTAAAAGACTTGCTCTACACTCAGACAAACCTGAAACGCGATCGCCCCTACGGATCTACAACCTGAAGGGCGATCGCCAAGCGGATGAGGTGTGCCGTCCCAGCGACTCTAAAGCTGATCTGGCAAATCCAGAATCGTCTTACCAATGGTCTGGAGCAACCGCTCTAGTGCCTTCATCTGCTGCACCGTAAAGGTGGGGACATTTTTCCTGAGTTCCCAGCGGCTAACGGTTTGTCCAGAGATGCCCAAAGCGCGAGCAAAATCTTCTTGACTCATTCCCAACTCTTCCCGGAGTTGTTTTAGGGGTGAAATCTCTGTAGGGGATGGGGGGTCTGGCTTTTTGGGCATGGACGAAAGCTAAACAAGTTGTTTAGACATCTTGACCGGCCTCTTTCTAAACAATATGATTAGTCACATTGCTTAATTCAAGAGTTCCAGCGTCGCTCTGGGGAAAAGGACTGCCTTTTCCTTCAGTTTGTCATTTCACTAGTCATTTCAATTGACACGCAGAAACAATCTTAGTGAGAAACCATGATGATGAAAAACAAAAACACCGTTCCCGATCTCATTCGTGCGCCTATCCCCAACGCGCCTGCGGATCGGATCCCCATTCGCCTGCTGATCTGCGGCGCTCCGGCGGGCGTAAACCGGATTGTGCATGAGCTACATGTCCTGCGCTTTGCCCAAGCGGGCGAGTGGAGTCCGCCGCTGCCGTCGCCTGTGGAGGGTGAGGTGATTCGGATTTTGGTGCGATACTTCAAGCCGGAATGAGACAAGCCGGAATGAGACTGGAATGAGAAGCGCGATCGCCCCTCCCACGCTCCGCCCCCTAGTCCCTGCAACCGCAACGGGCGAAAACCTGCCCAAATCTTCTTGCAATCTTCAGGGTTTACCCCCTGGAATCCTGATGATCCCCATTGCACACTATTGATGATGTGTGAATGATGTGTGCTGCCTGCTGGAAAAACGCTTTCTACAAACGCTTTCTACAACAGATTTCGAGCCATGATGGGTTTCGAGTTTGGCTAGGAGGCATAGCATAGCAGGCTCCAGGAGACTCAAGGAGACTCAATAGGAGGCTCAGACTTTTGAATACTCTTCCCTTTTCGGACTCGATGGCTGGGCTAGCGGCTACCAACTTCCAACATCTCCCCAAGACCGAGCGCGATCGCCTGCTGCGAGGCGAGATTTTGATTACGCCGCATCCCATTGACCTGTGGGGCACGGGCGTGACGGCACAGATGCACCTGCCCCTGTCGCCCGACTGCGCCTGGAGCCAGTTGACCCAATATCCCCGCTGGGTAGAGTACTTTCCAGACATCTCCCAGAGCCAGGTCTTGCACGAATGTGCCGAGTCGCGCATGAAAACGCTGTTTCAGGCGGCCAGCAAGACGTTTCTGATGCTGTCGGTGCAGGTGGAGGTGTATTTGAACGTGATCGAGCGGATGCAGGGCGATCGCCGTCAGATTCGCTTTCAGAAGGAACGGGGCAGTTTTAAGCACTTTCTGGCGGAGTTGGTGATCGAGCCGCTGGGCTTTGGCGCGCTGCTTTCCTATAGCGTTGAGGCCGCGCCCTCGCTCCCCATTCCGGCCCCGCTGATTCAGGAGGCCGTGCGTCTCGACCTGCCGCGCAATATGCAGCAAATGCGGCGGGTGCTGTGTGGCGATGTCCGGGGCGGGGCGTTGGGCGATCGCCCGGCCGCCTAGCTCTAGCCCATGTGCTACGTTTGGGAAGTTGGATATGGAACAGTTCCCGCACAGACCCCAATATTCCTAGATATTTCTCAACCTTCCTGAACCATGCCCTGGACTCTTCCCAAGATTTTCCCCGCACTGACGGTTTTGAGCGCCCTCGCGCTGCCCAGTCTGGCTCTCCGACCCGGATTTGCAGCCGATCCGCCCTCGCCCCAGCGCAGCAACGCCCTGCAACGCCTGGAGCAAATGTTTTCGCCGGAAATCCAGTCCACCATTGGAGCCTGTCTGGAGCAGGGCAAGGTCGATGTGGCCGCCGGGCCGACCAGCAGCGGCGCGGTGCGCTGTGGCGATGGGTCAACAACCAGCGTTCCCTATGCTGCCTATGTCGCCACCGTGTCGGACGTGCTGACGGCCAGCAGCCTGGTTGGGTTTCGGGCAGTTTTGCAGTCCAATTCGGGCGTGTCTCCGGAGATGCTGCGGATGTTTGTGAACAGCCCCCAGGGTGGAATCGTGCTGCGTCAGGCCGTGCAAACTGCAATTACCCAGAGCGAACTGCTGCCTGCCACGGCGACCGCATCTACCGACATCCTCACCGATGCCGTCCTGACGCGGCTATTGCCCAGCCTGCAAGACCCCACAACGCTTGACACGCTGCTGGGCACCCCAGAGCAATATAGCCAGGTGGTGCGGGAGTTTTGCACGGCTCCGGGGATGTCGGTCGAACAGGCGAAATCGCGCTTGCCGCTGAATGAACTCCAGCTTTATGCCATTTGCATTCAGGAGTCGGGCGTGGCCGACGAAGTGCTGCGGCTTGGCGGCCGATAGGGCTTGGAGGCTGGGTAGACAAGCATGACGGTGGTGTTGACCAATGACGACGGGATTGACGCACCGGGGCTGTTGGCATTGCAGCGGGCGCTGGATCAGAAGTGCGTGATTGTCGCACCGCAGCAGCCCTATTCAGGCTGTAGCCATCAGGTGACGAGCGATCGCCCAATTTCGGTGGAGAGGCGATCGCCCCACGCCTTTGCCGTCGGCGGTACGCCCGCAGATTGCACCCGTCTTGCCCTGCGGCATCTCTGCCCAGAGGGATCGCTGGTGCTATCAGGGGTGAATGCAGGTGGCAACTTGGGCGCAGATATCTATGTATCGGGGACGGTGGCAGCCGTACGCGAGGCGGCGCTGCATCGCGTTCCGGGCATTGCCTTTTCGCAATACAAGCGGCGCGGGCTGGAGATCGACTGGGAGATGTCTACGCGACTGGTGCGGCTGGTGCTGGATCGCTTGCTAAATGCTCGCACGCTGCCGGGAACGTTTTGGAATGTGAACCTGCCCCACCTGGAACCGGGCGCACCCGACCCCACGCTAGTATTTTGCCCGCTCTGTACACAGCCCTTGCCGACGGATTATCGCATAGAGGGCGACACGTTCATTTACGCAGGTAACTACAACCAGCGCCAGCGCGATACAGGTGCAGATGTGGACGTGTGCTTTGCAGGCAATATCGCCATTACGCAGCTCCGGCTGTGGGAAGGGTGATGGCGATTTTAGAATTTAGATTGGCGATTTTGGATTGGGACAGGATGCAGGCTAATTGGAATGTTCTTTCCAGATTGCAGGATCTTGTATAAAGCAACCTCCAGGGTTTCAACCGGCCAGCCCAGATTTCGACAGACCAAAAATTCTAGCTTTCCGGGTTTGGAGACGACGAGACTATTCAGCAGCAGGCTGACGGCTTCATGAACATTTTGACCAAAAACATACTTATCGGGAGCATGAATGTTGACAATTTTCCCGTGCTTGACCTTCGGCGAAACCGGCGTTGGTGGGATTGAGCCATTTGAGCGCGACTACTCACATACACCCCAAATCCATTGAGATGAACGTTTTGGCTTCCAATCATGCCAATGATCATCCAGCAAAGTGTTTGCAGATGGCGAGCATCCTGCCACTGAATGTCACATAGACGCAGAAAATCACTCAACGCATCATACATTCAACGCATCATAAAGACGGGAAGTAGGTGACATTGATTTGACTATTTTGTAGTTACTTCTCAGCTAAATCAAGCTCTGCTTCCCTCCTGGCTTTCGTTCCAGCTTTAACCTGTTTTGTCAGTCAAGCAGGTCCAATGTCTTTGCTTTTTGACATAGAGTTATCTTATCTTTCGGGATTGTGGGGCGATCGCGCTGGAGATCTGCATGAAAGGGTTCATCGCTGGCTAGCGCTCTCTTTTTACGCAATCTCTCTGGAGGAAACAAGCCCCCATGTTTACCATCCGCTTTAGAACCGTCAACTATCGCCCCGATCGCCTGGTCACGTTGCGAAATAACATCGACGGCTGGGACAAAGACCTCCCTGGCATCTACGACGGCGGCGAATGGCGGTTTGAACTGCCCGAAGCCCGGTATCCCAACGGTCTCACGTTCAAGTTTGTGCTGGAGCGCACCTACTGGATGACCGGAGCCGATCGGTTTATTCAGCCCCAAGCAGGCAGCAACTTTTTCTATCAAGAGCCGGATATCCAGTTTCCGCCGATTCAGGAAATGGTGGTGGAAAATGGGCACGTCCAGCAGATGTTCTTTCCGCCCAACCTGGACGAGGCGCACCTGTTTGACGTGATTGTGATTGGCTCTGGCATTGGCGGCGGCATCCTAGCGGATCAGCTTTCAAACCGGGGAATGGACGTGCTGGTGCTGGAGGCGGGCAGCTACCTATTTCCCACCCACACCGCCAACCTGCCGCGCCAGCACCGCATTGGTCAGTTTGACAAGCACGTCTGGAGCCTCTACGACGAATTCAAAGTCACCAATTACGCCAACGGCTATGGCTCTCAGTTCGACGGTGGGCAAGCCTTTAGCCTGGGTGGGCGATCGCTCTTTTGGGGCGGGCTGATTCCGCGCATGACCACCTGGGAAATGGAGTCCTGGCCCCGTAGCGTCCGCTGGTTCCTAGAAGACGGCGGCTATCAAAAGGCCGAAGACCTGATGAACCGCGTGCCCTTGCCCCCCACGCCCTATCGCCGCCGGGTCAAGCGCTTTTTGCAGCAGACCCTCGACCAATTCAACCACTTCGATGCGCCAATGGCGGTGCAATATTCCAACACGCAAGACCTAAGCACCATTCCCACGGGCATGTTTTCCACGGCGGATTTGCTGATGGAGTCGATGCTGACCAATGGCCCCCAAGGCAACCAAAACCTTTCGATCAACCTCAACCATCCCGTGGTGCGGGTGGAAACGGCGGGCACATCGGTGACGCAGGTGGTTGCCTACGACCTGATTGCTCAGCAAGAGCGCCGCTATCAGGCAAAGCAGGTGGTGCTTGCCGCAGGGACGATCGAAAGCGCCAAAATCGCCCAACTCAGCAGGCTCAGCGACCCAAACGGCAAAATCGGCGTTGGCATCACCGACCATCCCATTTTCTTCACGCATTTTGTCCTGCCTGCCACCGCAGAACTTTACGACCCCACGTCTTCCAGCAAGGTGCTGTGTCAGTATCGCGAAGGGCCCAATCCGTTCAACATTGTTCTGGAGTTTGGGGCCGACTTTAACCAGGGGCGCTATGTAGATCTGGAACTGCTGGAGCGACATCGGCGCGAGCGGGGCAACGTCATGCTCTGCGAAATCGTGTTTTTGCTGGATGCGCCGCTGATGGAGCAAAATACTGTGCAGCAGTTGGGCCCGTCCTACGTCAGACCTGTGGTGCAGATGCAGCCCTGCCCGGTGGAGGGGGCGCTGTTTGCCGAGATGAATCGGCTCAAAGATCAGCTGATTGCCGCGCTGGGAGGACAGCCGCTAGTGGGCAACGACCTCAGCCTCAAGCCCGCCGGACTGGGCGGCGTTGCCCATGAAGTTGGCACGCTGCGAATGAGTGGCGAAACACAGGATGGTATAGCGCTCAACGATGGCGTGGTGGATACCAACCTCAAGTTTCTGGGGTACGACAATCTCTATGTTTGCGATCTGTCGGTGTTTCCCTCATCGCCCGCCGCCAACCCAACGCTGACGCTGGCAGCAATGGCCATCCGTTTGGCGGAGCATCTGAAGCAGGTGACGCTGGTTTAGCGATTCGAGTTGGAGACTTAATACAGTTGGGAACGAAAAGCGGGACAGCCAGGCACAGCGCCTCAAACCATCCCGCTTTTCAGCTTTATCGCGAATCCTCGAATTGGGGAGGCAGGGAGGGCGATCGCCCCCACTCATCGCTTCACCCCTTGCCAGAACAGCAGTCTAGCTTGCCTTCTCAACTTCTTTCGTTTCCAGCTTCACCGCAGGCGTAGAGCCAGCATTCAGCGTCTTAGCAGCTTCCTTCTCAGCAAAGTAGCGGTTTAGGAAGGTGCTGGCGAAGGTGAGTACCACGGGCCCCAGCAGGAAGGCCAGCAGCCCACTGACCGCAAATCCAGGCACAAACAGCGATGCCAGCCAGAAGCAGAACCCATTGACCACAAAGCCAAATAGGCCCAGCGTCAGGAAGTTAATCGGCAGCGACAGCAGCGACAGCACAGGCTTTACCAGCGTATTCACCACACCAATCGACACCCCAGCGAGTAGGGCAGCGGGAAAGTTCGCCAAAGTCACCCCTGGCACTACGATGTCTACCACCAGCAGGCTCAGGGCTGTAATCAGAGTCGTCAACAAGTATCCCAACATAGCAGTTCCATCCAGGTTGAATCAAAACAACTTGAAGCCTTCATCGAATCTGTGAACCGTCGTTTCACTAATGCTTTTTGTTATCTCATACATCCTGCGATCGCAATAGTTCAACAGGATGAATCACTAAACAGATAACTGGCGTAGATAACCATTGACTAGTGAACGTTTGATTCACTCCATTCACGTCACTTCATCCCATAGATTCAGTATAGTACCGATTAATTTCACACTAAAGCACCTGTCTTTATGGACATCTCTACTCAACTGATTTAGAAAATACGACCTGTTTTAAATTACACGCGGTCAAAATTTATGCTTATCGCCCTTAACTCTCTGCGCTCCGCCTGTCGAGCAAAGCTCAAAAAGCTTTCCAGTCAAGCAGTTTAGAGTTTTTTGGGCGATCGCTCGATGAATCTCGACAGATATTAAAACCCCACTTAAAACTCCACAATGTAAAACTCAGCACATTCATCATTCGCAGCCGAACTGCCAAAAAGGGTAATTTCCGACCTTCGACATACCTTTGACATAAGAGAATACTGACCTTCTATTTCTTGTCCATTTCTAAAGAAATAGAAAAGAAATAGAAACGAATAAGCACGAAATCAATGAATGTGATCTCCGTAACATTCAGGTTCGGATTTTACCCACTAAATCTACTTTTGGAATCGTTTCCAAAGATAATAGTTCGCTACTATAGAAAAGTACAGTTCACTGCACCTGTTGTTCAAAGTTCTTTAGATTTCTGAAGTCTTGAACTTGGCTCTAAAATCATGGGCCACAGGTTCATACAACTGCTCTAGCAACGTTCCCGTTTCCCTTGATTGAGTAGGTGGCTTATGAAATTAGTACGCATTCTCCTATCGGTTCTGCTGCCCCCCGTCGGCGTGTATCTGACCTATGGCTTCAGCTCCACGCTACTGATCAATATCCTGTTGACGCTTCTAGGCTTTGTGCCGGGTGCAATTCACGGACTCTGGGCCGTGATGAAGCATGAGGAAAAGCTAAATCAGGAAGTGTAGTCGAACGCAAGAGTAGCGTTGGGTGATTGGAGTGATTGGAGTGTTGGAGGGCTAGAGCAAGTTGCTGAAGCGATTTTGCGCCTCCGTCACTCCGTCGCTTTCTAGCTGCACTTTACTAATCGCACCGAATTGCACCGAATTGCACCGTCTGCCTGCATCTCGTCTGATTGCAACTTCTGATCGCCCCAGTTAATTACTCCAGTTCGCGCTCATCCCAGCAGTTCGCGCTCTGCGATGACGGTTTCGGCGCGGGCGATCGCCCATTGCACGCTGCGGGCTGCACCGGGCGCAACGCAGAGCGCGGTGATTCCGCAGCGCACCCATTCTTCTACCAAATCAAGGTGCTGACCGGGCAATTCGCCGCAGAGGGTGCAGGGAATGCCGAGGTGGCGAGCCGTCTGAACCAAGTGCCGGATAGCACGCTGCACAGCAGGGTGGCGCGGCGGAAACGCCTCGGAGAAGTGCGGCAGGTCGCGATCGGCCGCCAGCAGCAGTTGCGCTAGGTCATTGCTGCCAATGGCGATGCCCTGCACCCCTGCTTGCACTAGCTCCGGCAGCAAGAACAGCACCGATGGCACCTCTGCCATGATCCAAAGCTGAAAGTCGGGGGTATCCCCTAGCCCGGTCGCCAGCGCCCGCTGACGGCAAAAGCGCACCTCTTCGACCCCGCGCACAAAGGGCAAAATGAGTCGAAGATTGACATAGCCAGCTTGCTGCACCTGTCGCAGCGCCAAAAGCTCCGCGTCAAACCAGGCGGGGCTGTTTTTGTAGCTAAAGGCACCGTGCATTCCCAGGGTTGGGTTTGGCTCCGGAGAACCGGGCTGGGAACTGGAGAAAGCACCCAGCAAGTCCTGCGATCGCACGTCGAGCGACCGATAAAACACCGGGCGGGGCGCAAAGGCGGCGGCAACGGGAAGGATTTTTTGGGCGATCGCCTCTGCCACTTCCTTGGCCGCTTCCTTGCCGAATTCTGCCGGAAACGGGCCAGTCCAGTTTGCGGATATCGCGGATATCTCAGCTATCTCTATCTCAGCTTGAGGAATCGGCGGAATCGTTCTCCCGCGGTTGGTCTGGCTCGCCAATTGATGCAACAGCGGCATCAGCAGATGCTCTGCCCGCAGCAGCCCAACCCCCTCGCTGGGCAAGTTTGCGATCGCATCGAGATCGGCAGCCTGCCCCAACGCCAGCAGCAGTTGCGTGCGGGTGCGGGGCGGCGGGGGGTCGGTCGCTGGAGAATCCAGTCCAACCCTAGACACTGGAGCCATGTCTGGGGCAATTTCTGGAACCCTGTCTAGGGATATTTCTGGAGATATTCCTGGGGATACTTCTGGGGATACTTCTGGGGATATTTCTGGATGGAGTGCCCCCCGCCCCCCCTCTGGCGAAGTTCGCAGGCGATGCACCAAGCCGCGATCGCCATCTACCGTTACCCATTCGCCTGTCCGCAAGATCTGCGTCGCCCCCGCTACGCCCACCACTGCCGGAATCCCCATTTCCCGCGCCAAAATTGCGCCGTGACTGGTCATGCCACCCTGCTCTGTCACAATGCCACCCGCCCGCTGCACCAGCCCCAGCCACCTCGGTGGCACATGCGACATCACCAGCAGTTGCCCTGCTGGAAAGTCTGGCGGCACCTGGCTCAGATCCTCCACCACCCAGACCTGAGCCGAAACCTGACCCGTTGCTGCTGCCAGCCCACGCAATGGCAATGGTTCAGTCGCCGGAGCATTATTCGCCGGAGCGTTATTCGCCGGAGCATTATTCGCTGGAGCGTTATTCACCGGAACCGTTGCGATAGCGGATGACCCCGGAGCCGCCGCCACCGAACGAGGAAACAGCACATTGAGCTGAGTCAGTTGAAACTGAGGCGGTTCACTGGACTCAAGCGGCCCCAGCATCCACTCTAGATCGACGCTGCTGCCAAGGGTTTGCTGAACCTGGCGCGACAGTGCGAGCAATGTCTGAAGTTGCGCTTCGCTCAGGCTGGGCTGCTGCTGTTGGGACGGTTCTAGCAGTTCGATCCGCAAACCCGAAACAGAACTCCGCAGGCCATTGTGGGCAGAAGCAGACGACTCCTGACACAGCCGATAGCAATAGGGCTTGGGATGCACCTGCCGAACCACCGGAAGCAGGTTTCGAGGGGCAGGCTCCGCTGCGGCAGGTTCCTGGCTGGCTGGAGGCATGTGGATGGCAGGGGGATGAGTGAACAAAAAGCGGTCGGGAGCCAGTTCTCCCCACGCTAGAGCGGCCCCCAGCCCCCAAATCGACTGAGTTTCGCAGCTTGTTGGACTCACGCAAGCCGTTCCCGCAGCGATCGCATCCTGAATCGGCTGCACCAGCACGCCCAGATGAAGCTGATGAAGCTGGAGGCGCGATCGCTGCCAGACGAATAGGCTTTTGGCCCGAAACAAATCTGCCCACACCAGCCGCAACGCCAGGGCGATCGCCCCTCGACTTGCCTCACAAATTTGCGACCCCAATAGCCCCCGCATCCGCCCGCTAAAGGTCGGGTCGAGTCCTGCCGCCAGACCGAGCGACGGTCGCAAAACGACCATCGGCGACTGCCACTGCTGCGCTCGCGCCTCGACCTCCGCCAGCCAGTCGTCCCAGAGCGGCCCAGAGAGGATGGACTGACGGATCTTTTGGGCGATCGCCTGAAGCTGCTGCGGCCGATCGACATCCACATGCAGCGACGAATCCGGCAAATCCGCAAATAGCGGCTCCTGCCAGTCCAAACTTGACAGAAACTGCCGCAGCACTCGCGCCCCTACCACAAACCCCGGCACGACAGGAAATCCCCGCTGCTCCAGCAGTCCTAAATAATAGGCTTTGTCTCCGACCTCTGTTCGGTCAGCCGGCTGGATCTGCCCCAACCCGTAGAGGTCTTTGAGTGCGTCCCCATGCATACGCCGTCGCCATTTGAGATGAGTAGTTGCGAAAAAGGCTTGGTAGAGGGGTCTGTCAACCTATTTAAGACGGGTTACTTAAGACGGGTTACTTAAGCGAGTGATTTAAGACAAGTGATTTAAGACGGGTGATCTAGAACGCGGATGAGACTGCGTTCCCGTGTTTCTTAACATCTTTTCATCATACGCTCTGAATTCGCTCTGGATAGACTGGTGCAAAAATTCTCGCAATCCCTTAACTTTCAGACAGGAATAGGGCGCATGGGTCGGGCTAAAATTGATAAGCACAAATCCATTGATAAATACTACGTTTAATCCAAGTCCCGGTTTAATCCAAGTCCCGAACGCTAACCCCGGCGGCGGTTCGCAGTCCCATCGCATCCCATGAAGCATACTATCTCTGTGTTGGTCGAAGATGAAGCGGGCGTGTTGACCCGGATTGCGGGCCTGTTTGCCCGACGGGGGTTCAACATCGAAAGTTTGGCGGTTGGCCCGGCGGAACAGTCTGGCATTTCGCGGATCACGATGGTCGTCCCCGGAGACGACTCGATTATCGAGCAGTTGACCAAGCAGCTATACAAGCTGGTCAATGTCCTCAAAGTGCAGGATATTACCGAAACGCCCTGCGTCGAGCGAGAGCTAATGCTGCTCAAGGTCAACGCCACTAGCGTCACCCGGTCAGAAATTATTGAACTGTCGCAGATTTTCCGAGCGCGGGTGGTGGACGTGGGCGAAGACTCGCTGACGCTAGAAGTGGTGGGCGATCCCGGCAAAATGGTGGCGATCGTGCAGCAGCTTGGTCGTTTTGGCATCCGCGAAGTGGCCCGCACGGGCAAGATTGCGCTGGTGCGCGAGTCGGGTGTGAATACCGAGTTTCTCAAGCTCCAGTCGATGGAAGCGCGGGTCTAGCGGTCGTTTTGCTAGGTTGACGAGCGTTGCAGCCGAATGACAGACTGCCAAACGAACTAGCTTGGGTGCCCCAGCGCACCGAAGACGGTTCTTTTACTTTTTTTTCGGAAGCGTTTGGCGAAGCGTTTCACAGTCGGCTGGGGGCACGAGCCGAGGCGTTTGAAAAGTTTGCCCAGGTGACGCGGCTGGCGGCGTTGGCCCGGCAGTTTACGGAATCCGATTCGCCGCCGATCCGCCTGCTCGACGTGTGCTACGGGCTGGGGTACAACACGGCCGCTGCGCTGGAAACGGTGTGGGCAGAAAATCCGACCTGTCGAGTGGAGGCGATCGCCCTAGAGCTAGACCCGACTGTTCCCCAGGCAGCGATCGCCCCGGATCTACTCGCCGCCTGGTCGCCCCCGGTGCAAAACGTGCTGAGGGCGATCGCCCAAAAGTCCGAATTCCAAGATTTCCAACTCAGCGCCCGCCTGCTGATCGGCGACGCACGACAGACCATTCGGCAGGTGGTGGCACAACACTTCCAGGCGGACGCAATCTTCTTTGACCCGTTTTCGCCGCGCCGCTGCCCCCAGTTGTGGACGGTGGAGTTTTTCGCGCAGGTGGCGACATGCCTCAGTCCGACGGGAGTTCTAGCCACCTATTCGCGTTCGGCCTCGGTGCGGGCGGCAATGCAGGCAGCGGGACTACACCTTGGCAATATTCCTCTGCCCGCCGGAGCCGCACGCCGACCCCACGAATGGTCCCAGGGCACGGTGGCCGCCTGGTCGTCCGATGGCTTGCTGCCCCTCTCGCCAATGGAGCAAGAGCATCTGCACACCCGCGCCGCCGTGCCCTACCGCGACCCCAGCCTCAGCGACAGCGCCGCCGCCATCCTGACGCGACATCAGCAAGAGCAACAGCAGGCTCCGCTGGAATCAACCACAAGCTGGCGGCGGCGATGGGGCATTGTCTAGGAATTTTCCAGGCATCTTCCAGGCATTTTCCAGGCATTTTTCAGGCGTGTCACACCCGAAAAATGCCCCTTTTGCCTACTTCTTGAAGGCCGCAAGCCCAGGATACTGAGCGCGATCGCCCAGATCTTCCTCAATCCGCAGAAGCTGGTTATATTTCGACAGGCGCTCGCCCCGGCAGGGTGCGCCCGTTTTCATCTGACCCGCATTGGTTGCAACGGCCAGGTCAGCAATGAAGTCGTCCGGAGTTTCGCCAGAGCGGTGGCTGATCATGACTGTGTAGTCAGCACTTCGAGACAGCTCAATGGCATCTAGCGTTTCTGTGACGCTGCCGATCTGGTTGACCTTGATCAATGACGAGTTGCCTACGCCGTCGGCGATCGCCTGCTTGATGATGGTGGGATTGGTCACAAAGGCATCATCGCCGACTAGCCGAATCTTGTCGCCCAGACGCTTGGTGAGTTCCTTCCAGCCTTCCCAATCTTGCTCACCCAGACCGTCCTCTAGAGACACGATGGGATACTGCGCTACCCAGCTTTCCCACATCGCAATCAGGTCTTCTGTGGTGCGGATGGCCTTGTCGGACTTGAAGTTGATGTAGGTGCCGTCCTCCTGCCACATCTCGCTAACGGCGGGATCGAGCGCCAGCGCAATGTCGTCACCGGGCTTTAGGCCCACCTTCGTAATGGCTTCTAGAATCAAATCCACCGCCTCGACATTTGCCTTCAGGTTGGGCGCAAAGCCGCCTTCGTCCCCAACGCCCGTGCTATAGCCCTTGCCCTTGAGGATCGACTTGAGGGCGTGATAGGTTTCTGCCCCCATTTCCAGCGCCGTGCGGAAATTGGGGGCACCCACAGGCGCAATCATAAACTCCTGAAAGTCTACGCTGTTGTCGGCGTGGGCCCCGCCGTTTAGCACATTGAAGCAGGGCACAGGAAGCAGCACAGCGGCTTCACCGCCCAGATAGCGATAGAGGGGCAGGTTTGCCGAATCGGCCGCGGCCCGCGCCACCGCCATCGACACGCCCAGGATGGCATTCGCGCCCAGATTGCTCTTGTACTCGGTGCCGTCCATATCCAGCATGGTCTGGTCGATCGCCTTCTGATCCGACGCATCGGCTCCCTTGAGCTTGTCGGCGATCGCCCCGTTCACGTTTGCCACCGCCTTCAGCACGCCCTTGCCCCCATAGCGGCCCTTGTCCCCGTCGCGCAGTTCCAGGGCCTCACGGGTTCCCGTCGAAGCGCCAGAAGGCACTGCCGCCCGCCCAAAGCCGCCATCGTCCAGCGTCACGTCTACTTCTACCGTCGGGTTGCCGCGAGAGTCGAGAATTTCGCGGGCTTTAATGGATGCGATCGCCGCCATGATGATTAATCCTCAAATAATTTCGTGAATTCGCAATTCGTAAATGGACGTGAAGGTTACACGTTGCGCTTCCCATAGCATTGAACCAGAAGAAGCCGAATTTCTCTCAAAGCTTTTGGAGTGTTTTAATCTGCTCAGGACCTATGCACTGGCAATAAACTTTCTGGGTCTTGGGCGATTTCTCGCGGGCGCAGCCTGCGAGAAATCGCCCAACTGCGTAAGTCCTACTGCTGTGAAACGGTGCAAAAACTAGCGCCTAGTCTAAGCCAGAGCGCTGAGTTTGCCATGTTGTGAAAGATACGAGTCAGAAAGGTCTAAGCTTCGTCCAAACGGTCGCTGGCGGCGGCCCCGCCCGGAAAGACTTGCCGACCCCTTCAGCGTTTGATGCTGGATCGACCGCCCGCTAGAGCGTGAAGGTAAAGTCCTCCACCAGCGCACCGGGAACCCACATTCCGCCGAGGCGACGGCGCTCATAGGTGTCCACAGTGGCGATAAATTCAATTTGCTGCGTCAGGGCAATCAGGTTGTCGCCGAGGCAGCGATAGAGGCTTTCGTCAAAGCGGAGGTTTTCAATCGGGGCCACAATCTCGCCTTGCTCCACCCAAAAGCAGGCGTAGCGGGTCATGCCCGTGATGCGGCCGGTTGGGCGATCGCTCCAGTTCAGGTAATGCAGATTAGACAGGTACAGCCCCGTCTCCAGCGCCGTCAGCACGTCGGCAGCAGGCAGACTGCCGGGACACACTTCGGGCGATCGCAGCGATTCGGCGCTGTTTGCCCCATTGGCGGTTTTGCCATATTCCTTAGCGGTGCGCGAGTTGACCAGCGTGTTCACAAGCTTGCCCTGGTCGATAATCGTCAACTCCATTGGGGCAATTTCGCCCAGGTGGTTGAACCGGGGCACCAGACCAGAGGCAAAGTTTTCGCGCAGGGTGAATTGAGAAGACAGCGTGCGATCGCCCCGCTGCAACGCGCCCAGGGCACTTTCGCCCTGCTGGAGCGATGCCTCACTGACCCCGCCCCAGGAGAACATCGCCACAATATCAGCCAGCGCCGCCGGAGCCAGATAAACCCGATAGCCGCCTTTGGGAATGGGTTTGGGGGTGAGGGCGAGGCGCTCAAGCTGCTGTTTGGAATCGGCCAGTTTGGCGGCGTAGGCAGCCGCATCCCACTCGCTGCCTGCTAGGGTGCCCTTCACAGCCTGCCCGTCGGCGGTAAACAGCGAATAATCCAGCGAGAAGGAGTCCGTGGCGAACCAGTGCCGCTGCCCCACCGAGTCGGCGTAGGCTTGCAGCATTCGCCCACCCGCGTAGATGCCCGTAAAGTCCAGCCCATCGACCTCCGGCAGCACAGCATCCACCACGGCATTTGGATCGAGCAGGCAACCGTGATGCACGTCGCGGCTGGTGGCATCGCCCGACGGCAACACTTGATAGGGATCGATCGGCAAATGAGGCAGGTCGGCCCGCAGGTCGGCCAGCGCATCGGCGGCGATCGCCCAGTCTGTGTCCCAATTGCCCGTCAGCGGAAACCGCCAGGACGCAGTGCGCTGGTTTGCCATCAGCGTCAGCCCCACTTGGCAATCCACAATGCCGCCCATCTGCCGCACGCGGGCGTGGTTAAACCGCACAAATTGGCTCTGTTCAGCATTTAGCCCCAGCGTGAACTGTTCCTCTGGCAATAGCCGCTCGGCGATCGCCGCTGCTAGGTCAGAAAACTCAGCTTCTAACGCATCTAGGGCGATCGCCGCTCCAGTTTCAGGTGTGGTTTCAGGTGTGGTTTCAAGGTTGAGATGCGTCACGTTAACCTCTAGCGTAGTACCGTCCAAGTTTGACCGTTTAACAGCCATTCAAAAGCCATCTAAAGGCCAACTGTTCAAAAGCCCTGCAAAATTGCTCATTCACGAAACTGTCCAACGTCAAATCAGCCACCGCCAAACACTTCCACCTCTTCAAAGGCACATACCGGAGAGCCGTGACCCACGCGAATCGCTTGGTTGGGTTCTCCTTTGCCGCAATAGGGCGTGCCGTAGATTTCCCAGGTTTCTGAATTACCAATGCGGCTCAGCCGATGCCAGAAGTCGAGCGTCGTGCCGCGATAGTTGGGATTTCGCAGCGTTTTGGTCAGCTTGCCGTTTTCGATGCGCTTGGCATATTCGCAGCCAAACTGAAACTTGTAGCGCTGATCGTCGATAGACCAGGAGCGGTTTGCCTCCATATACACGCCCTCTTCGATGTCGGCGATAATCGCGGCGGGCGAATCTTCTCCTGGCTCTAGGTTCAAATTGGCCATGCGGTCGATGGGTGGGCGGTTCCAGGACGAGGCACGGGCACAAGACACCCCCGGAACCCCCAGCCGCGCCTGACTTTCCAGGCTGCCTAGCCCCCGCTGCAACACGCCTTCACGAATCAGGTATTCCCGACTGGCGGGTGCGCCCGTGTCGTCAAATCGGTAGCTGGCAAATTCATTCGGCACGGCAGGGTTAAAGGTAACATTCATCAGCCGGGAGCCATAGGAGAGGCTGCCAAAGTCTGACGGCTTCACGAAGCTGCCGCCCGCGTAGTTGCGCTCATCCCCCAGAATGCGGTCTAGCTCTAGCGGATGGCCAACGCTTTCGTGAATTTGCAACATCATCTGGTCGGGAGCGAGGACGAGCGTGGTGCGGGTGGTGGGGCATTCCTCGGCCGTCAGCAGTTCGACCGTCTGCTGGCCAATGTGCTGGGCGCGGCTCCAAAGCTGGTCATCTAGAAATAGCTCCCAGCCGCCCTGATAGCAGTGCGCCAGGTGGCCGTTGTTGCTGCGCTGCTGCACGATGGGGCCGTCCTGGGCGATCGCCCCATAGTGCGTTTCAATCAGTGACAACTGCTGATACACCTCAGAGCCGTTGCTGCTGACAAACCAGGAATCCACGGTTTCGTGACGGGCAACGGCGAGCGTCTGCACAATTTGCTCCGAAACCTTCAGCGTCTTGCAGAGGCGCACAAGCAGCTCGTTGATCTCTCCTGGCGAGAGGGCATTCAGCGGCTTTTGAAACGGCGAGGCATATTGCCCCACCACTTTGGGACGAATGGCGGGCGTAGCGGGATAAATGCCCCAGCGGCTGGCGGCGATCGCCTGCTGATAGGCGGTTTTAGCGGCCGCGCGGATCTGTTCCGGCTGAAAGGAATTGACCGCTCCATAGCCAATCTGCCCCTGCGCCATGACCTCCACCATCACGCCCTGATTCAGCGACTTGGCATTGCCCTCTGGCAGCCCATCGCGGACATAGCAACTGGCAGCGGTTTCCCTGACTGCCCGGAGTCCAATCCAGTCTGCATCCAGGTCTAGAGTAGAGAGCAGATGTTGCAGATCAGAAATCATAGAATTGTCAGGGTTTCAGGATTCATTAGGATTGATGCAGTCAAGGGACAGAAGGCTCGACCCGCGCCGAAATGCCCCGCTGCCCAGCGAACCATTTAGACAGCCTAGAGGGGAAGGAAAGCGTCTGGCTGCATATCTGACAGCATATCTGACTGCATAGTAGCTGAATTTTCTAGCTGAATGTTTCTCAGCCCACACCTGGGTTCAGCACAGCAAGATTCATGTAATTTCTCGCACCAGCATGGCTCGATTCGTCAAGCCCTTACGAAGAACCTTAAGGTCTTCTGCGGATTTCACCCTGCCACCTCAGTATAAGATGTAGAAACACGTGAGAAATTGATACTCACAAGCCTCTCTCGACTACAGAGTTTGGTTAGGGCAACAACCCTGGAGCCAGCCAAGTCCTGAGGTCAAACCAGCAGATTAAGGCTGTTTTGACCAGTCGCACACAGCTATTCAAGGTTCGATGCCGAGTTCGGTTTGGGTGCTTCTACTGGTGGCAGAGCGATGGCTCTGATCATCTGTTGTAAATGACCGCGATTTGGGATTGAAGATTATCAAGGAAGCAGCCCATGCAAAAGGTTCTGTGTATTCTGGGTGAGTTGAGCGATCGCGATATTGACTGGCTCGTGCAGGTCGGTCGCAAGCAACAGGTGCCCGCGGGCAGCGTCCTGATTTACGAGGGGCATCCGGTAGACACGCTCTATATCTTGTTGGATGGGACGCTGGTGGTGTCGATTTCGGCGCTGGACGGCCGACAGATCGCTCGCCTATCGAGTGGCGAGCTGGTGGGAGAAATGTCGTTTATCGACTCGCGCCCACCTTCGGCGACGGTGCAAACGCTGGAAGATTCTACGGTGCTGGCGATTCCTCGCGCCCAACTCGCCGAAAAGCTCCAGCAGGATGAAGGCTTTGGCTGCCGTTTTTATCGAGCGCTGGCGATTTTGCTGTCGCAGCGACTGCGGGGCACGGTGAAGCAGCTAGGCGACGAGGGCGCAAAACCCACCGCCAACGGTCATGTTTCCCAGGAAGACGGCGTGGCGATCGCCCAACTGCGGTTCGAGCGTCTGCTGAATCAGCTTCAGGTTCAGTCAGCAGGGCAGGCCTAAGAACCGCTCATTTGCGCCAGTAGATTACGAATCAACTTGGCATCTCTGGCAGTGGGAACCTGGTCAAGATAGGCTTCTAGATCCAGCGATGCCTCCGGCCAGCGACCCAGGTGATAGTACAAAATGCCGCGATCGCGCTGTTCTTGGGGCGCATCGGGAAACAGCATCAGGATACGTTCGACCATAGAGAGCGATCGCGGCAGATCTTCCTGGTTCAAATAAATCATCTTTAGATTGGTCAGCATCCGCGCCAAAAACTGACGATTGCTGACTGGCTGCAAAAACTCTGGGCGCAGTTCCACAGACCGCCCATACACCTGGCTCAGCCGCTCCTGACAGTCCTCAGCAAACATCACTGCACCCTGATGAAATGGGTCGATCAGTATATCCATATCTGCCACGGTCGGGCGAATTAGAAAGTGACCGGGCATCCCCACACCCGCCATCGGGAAGCCAACTCGTTTTGCAACTTCCAGATACACCAGCGACAGCGTAATCGGAATGCCCCGCCGCCGCTCAATTACGTCATTCAGGTAGCTGTTGCGCGGGTCATAATATTGCGCGGCATTGCCCACATAGCCCAGGTCTTCGTATAGATAGCGGTTCAGCGCTTGGATGACCCGCAGCGGATAGCGTTCGGGTGGCAAGCGCTCTTCAACCTCTGCGGCCATCACGTCCAGCGCGTTGAGATATTCTTCCGGGTCGAGCGGGGGATATTCTTCTTGTGCGATATACAGTGCGGCCCGTGCCAAGTCGATGGCTTCATCGGGCTGGTGAATCTCTTGGTAGAACCGCTGTCGCGCTGGCGGGAAATCCATAGGGCAACGCCGGGAAGGTCACATTTGGGCTAATGCGTCACTGGGCTAATGCATCACTGGGCTAATGCGTCACTAGCCACTCTAGGCGGGCTTTTGCCAGATCCAGGTTATCGAACACCTGGGGATTGTGGTGGTCGGGCGATTCATCATCGGGCACGTTGGGCGAGTCGCCCCCATAGCCCAAGCGGCTGACCGTCGTTCGCAGGCGATCGCTCAAAAAGGCCGCCAGCGCCCGATAGAAGTTAGACGAAAAGGCGACATCTTGCGACAGTTTAGCCGTCAACTGCATCCGGGGAATTGACCAAACTACTGAATTTTCAACCGCTCTCACCGTCGCTGTGGGCGGGCGCGAGTCGATGAAGGAAATTTCCCCCAACACCTCACCAGAGGACAGCACAGCAATGGGGCGATCGCCATCTGGCGAAGCCACCGACACCACAAATCGCCCACTCAGCACCACATACAGCGCGTCGATCGGCTGTCCTTCAGAAATCAGCACCGATCCCTTGGGCACGCCTTGCCGCTTCCCTGCCTGCAAGAGCCACTCAAAGTCGCGATCGCTAATTGCCGCCAGTAGATATAACGCTTTTTTCATACCCTTCAGTTTCTAATAGAATCCTGTTAAAAATTAACCTCAGGACTTACGCACTTGCGATAAGTTTTTTGGATTTTGAACGATTTTTCACGGGCGACACCTCGAAAAATCGTTCCACTTCGTGAGTCCTAAACCTGTTGAACGAACGAATAAACCCGTTTTCAGCCATATTCCCTCAGCATAGCGACTTTGGGGAATTTCTTTGGGGAATTTCTTCGGGGAATTTTTCTGGAGATTTTCTTTGGGCGATTCCCTAATGCGATGCCGAATATCGCTGAATATCGCCGAATATCATAGGGGCGGCGTTTGCACAGGCGGGCGCACCCGCTGCACCAGCGTAAATCCCTCTGCCTGCCCCAAAACCCGTTTCTGGGGCAATTCCAAAGACTTCAGCGCCGCCTCGTCTAGCAGTAGATAAACCTGCGGTTCGTTCGTCCATAGCTTTTGCAGCCGCTCGGCATTGGCCGGCAAAACCCGGCGATCGCTATAAAACTCCAAAGACGGGCGGCGATCGCCATAGGAGCTATAAACCGTTTCTCCAGCCGGGGTGTGCGATCGCACCAGCGCCGCCACAGGCTGAACCGGAAACGCCTCCGCCAACTCCCATAGCCAGTGGGGAGTCAGCATGAGCAGCAGCAGCGACAGGTACATCCCCCAGATCAGCACGCCGATAAACTGCGGATTTTGCCGCCTTACCAGCACCGCCGCCACCGTGAGCGCCGCCGCTAGCGTAGCCATCACAATCCCCACATCCACCTCGCGCGGCTGCTGAATCCATCCCAGATACACCGCCCCAATCCAGCCCAACAGCCCCAGCCCGCCCAAAACTTGCCACCAGAGAGGCGAATAGCCCTCTCCTGGCATTTGCCGCACGCCCACCTGCCGTCCCTCCCGCCACAGGTCAGCCAGTTTGCCCCCCACCAGCAGCGCCAGCGCCGGATACAGCGGCAGCACGTACCACGGCAGCTTAGTAGACATGAGGGAAATGGCGGCAAAATAGAGACCGCTCCACACCAGCGCCAGCTTTGCCCAGCCAAAAATCAGATTATTCTGCGCTAGGCGAATCCCCGCTGGCAAAAACACCACCCACGGCACGCCATACTTCACAATTTCTAGGAGGTAATACCAGGGCGGGCCGTCATTTTGCTCGACGGGTTTCCAGATGCGGCTGGCGGACTGCTGCACCAGGTTTCGCCCCAGAAACTCCCTGCCATAGTGCCCCCACTGGGCTGCATACCAGAAGGCGACCGGAGCGCTGCCCAGGGCAATACCCGCCCACAGATAGGGCTGCTGCAACAGACGCGGCGTGTCCCAAATCAAGAAAACGAGCAGAATACTCCCCAGCAGCAGCCCTAGCATCAGTCCTTTGGTCAGGCAAATCAGCCCCAAGCTGAGGCCGATCCCCAGGGCAAAGCGCGTGTCTCGACGCGATCGCAGTCCGCACCACACCAGCAGCAGCAGCCAGCACAGCACCGCCCCGTCCAGCATTGCCAGCCGACCGTTGCGAACAACGGGCAGCCAGGCAAGATACACCAGCGCCGACAGCAGCGAGGGCAAGCGACCAGGAAACAGTTCGCGCCCAATGGCGTATAGCAGCGGAACCGAAAGCGCGGTCAGGATCGCCCCCGGCAGCCGAGAAGTCCACTCATTAACCCCGCCGATGCCATAGGCGATCGCCATCAGGCAGTGCATCAGCGGCGGCTTATTCAGGTAGGGTTCACCGCCCAGAGTCGGAAACAGCCAGGCCCGCGCTTCTGGGGGCGATCGCCAAATCTCCCGCGCCACTTGTGCGACGGTGCCTTCGTCCCAATCGCGCAGCGGCACGCTACCCAGGTTGACCGTCATCAGCAGCAGCGCCACAATGAGCAGCGCAGTTATCCATACCCAATCTTGCCGGATGGGATAGGCACTGGCTTTGGCACCGGAGTGGCTCAGAATAGACATGCCAGCATTATCGCAACATTGGCACGCCCTCGGACACCGAGATTGTCCCAAATCGGAACAGGACTTACGCACTTGCGATAAGCTCTCTGGGTGTTGGGCAATTTCTCGCGGGCTGCGCCCGCGAGAAATTGCCCAACTGCGTAAGTCCTACGGAAATTCCAGACAGGCGGGGCTTGCAAAACGCTGCTGGCTCCGGGTTACAAACGGGTTACAAACGGACTACACAACGGCACTATACAGGCTTAGTTAGCGCCTCCAGGGTCATCGGCTGGCGGCGGCGCGCCATCACGCGGGCTGGGTCAATTTGCACAGAGGCTTCTGCTAGGGGCAGCACTCGCGATTCCTGAGTTTGCACGTTGACCTGGTACACCCGCTGGTGGGTATGGTCCAGCCCGGTGAGCCAGCCGCTGCGGGGATGGTAGGCTCCAGTGTCGATATCAAGCCAGCCCTGCCCTTGGGCGATCGCCCCTGGCGGCACGTTGGGCAACGTAAAGGTAATCGTGTGCCCAGTAATAATGAGCTTGTTGGGGAAATAGGGACGGGTCATGCTATGAAACTCGTCGCGCACCCAGCAATATTCTTGGGCAGTATGGTCGGCGACGGACAGGGCGGGGTGCATTCCCGCATGAGACAGCCAGATGTCGCCCAAGTCGAGGTGGGTGGGGAGCGATCGCATCCAGGTCACATGTTCCATCAGCAGGTCGTCAGATTTGCCATAGCTCTGCATCGTGGTCTGGCCACCGCTAAATAGCCACGCCTGTAGCGCCTGATAGGAGAGCTTGCCGTGGGGCATGACCTCTAGCAGCATTTGCTCGTGGTTTCCCAGCAGCGAAACGTAGCCCTGCCGCCGCACAAAGGAAACCACCTGCGCGCTTTTGGGCCCTCGATCGATCAGATCTCCAAGAAAGTAGACCTGATCCCTTGCGTCTGGGGCGATCACCTCTAGCAGGCGCATCAAGCCATCATAGTGCCCGTGTACGTCTCCAATAAAAATGCGCCGATTGCCCACCGCAAACCTTCCTAATCTATTGGCTAGACCACCCAAAGCTCAAACCAAAGCTCGAATTTGCCTGATACGCCCTGACACACCCTGATGGCAATGCTGAACGCGCTGAACGCTAAGAACTCTTCGTTTTGACTCAGCATTCATCTGAATCCAAGCGATCAGCGAGGCAAAGCAAGGACTTCTAAAAACGCTCCATAAAGACAGATACAGCCTAAACCGATCTTCCTCCGGAGCCAGAAACACGCTCAGCAGATCAGCACTCCGCCCAGCCTTCGTACCACAGCGATTCACAGACTTAAACTAAACCAGAACTGAACCAGAGATGGGCAAGGAATTTTTGACCCGCTCTGATGAGTGAGGCTGCTATCAGAGCGATACCCAGCGCATCCCAAATGGGTGGAAAATGGGGGTATTTCTTTCATTATGCCCAGAGAGGCTAATCTTTCGCCGCGATCGCCCGTGAATTTTTTGACAAGTTCCCATGAAGCTTGCCCAGTGATTTCCAGAGGCGCTACTGACTCAGGGCCCGCAAAAACCGCTGCAACTCCGCAAACAACCCCCGATTGGGGACGGGCGAACTGGGTTCCTGCCCCATCGCTCGCAGCAGAATCGTATCTAGCGCTTCTCCAGCAGGGCGCTGCGCCTCTTCAGCCACAAGCTGATACGTCTCGTCCTGCTCTAGCCAAACCTGCCACAGTGCGGGATACGCGCGAAACACGGCGGCGTTCTCTAGCGGACGAATCGAGTAGCAGGGCTGGAACTGGTTCAGGAATCGCTCCCGGAGTTGCCGTCCGGCATAGCCAATGCCGATGGTTGCTACATCCTCTAGCCGGGGGTTGAAGAACACCACCGGGCGATCGCCCGCCTGCTGACACAGCGCCTCGACCTTCCCCACCTCCACCGAAGACGGCTGAATAAAGAGAATCAGCGTTTCCTCCGGCTGAATCTCGGTTTTTACATCCTCAATGCCACGAACCGCGTAGGGCACCTCGCCCCAGTCGCGCCGGGCCAGGGCAGCCGCCCCTGCATCGGGGAAAAACACCCGTAGCCCGCTGCCTCGTTCTGCAAAACCGGCCACAAACGCTTGCGCCACAGGCATCATAGGCAATTCGGGAAACAATAGCTCTACCTGAAGGCGAGTCAGCCCATCGGCGATCGCGGCTTCGGTCGATTGCACCGCTTGGGCGATCGCCTCGTCTAGAGAATCTGGAAGCTGGGTCATAGGTTGCTTTAGAAACAAGTCGGTTGCTTTAGAAACACAATGTGCGACTTTCTAATCTACCCTCATCCCCCACCCCCTTCTCCCAAGTCAGGAGAAGGGGAGCAAAAGAGGCTCGAAGCCCCTCTCCCGCTCTGGGAGCAGGCTTAAAGCCTTCGGCATACCAGAAAAGGGTGAGGAGGACAGCAAAGTTGCACATCCCGCCTTAGAAACAAGTTCAGATCAACGCAGGAACGATCTAGCGAATCAAAGCCAATCAATGCCGATCCAAGCCAATCAACAAAATGAACATATACGAAAATTCACAAAATCGTTGGCAGAAGCCCCAGTGTATAGCGAAAGCGATGGCAAGTGGTAGTCAGCGGACGGTGAAAGATCTGTCCCTGTCCCGTCCCGAAATCTCTCCTAAGCTGATGAAAAGGTAACTGAAGGGATGGGCATTCTCCGTCTGGCGACAGTTTTATTGAGTCTTAAGGCTTCTTTAAGATTTACGTGGTGGAGGATGTGTGCGCCAAGGCTATTCAACGCAATCGGCTTTTAGGAGGGCTGGAACCCAGTTCTAGCAGACCGTGCGGCTGGAATAGCCAGGCGGATTTTTGCTGCGATCGCACGAAAACAAGTATCCACTTGTGAACTTCTGTGACGTGGGAGATTCCTCCAGTGATGTGGGAACGCTTAAAGTATGCAACGCTCAATCACCAGATAGGCACCAGATAGGCACCAGATAGGCAATTGTTTGCTGCCCTAGAACCGCTAGACCGTCGCGGTTCCAGTGTTGGCAATAGGTTGCCGAATGAGGTCTGGTGAAATCTTCCTCGGTGACGTTATTCCCTAAGGTTGCTCCATTCGTCTGCTAAACCCCTAGTTCTTTTAGCTGTTTGCTGACCTATGACTTCCAGATCTTTCTTCTCCTCCGTTCTCTGGCATTACCTGAATCAGCGCGTATTCGATCGGAATAGCCCTATTATCTTAGACATTCATCGATTCTCACGCTTTTATCGAGTGCAGCATCTAGAGCGATGCCTTTGTCGGCAATATCAGCCAGAAGAACGCTATCGAAACCAGGGTTGGGACAGGCTCTAGCACTCTGTTTCCCAGGTTTTGCACTAGGAAAAAGCGTCCCTTCAGTCAGCCTAAAAGCACATCCTGGAGTGTAAAACCCTCTCAAGCATCGGTAAGAACTTGTAGAGATTATCGGCTGCCCTGAAAGCAGATTTTTGGATAGCCGATCGCGATGGCTAGAACACGGCGATCGCAGGCATAGTTGCATGACTAGTGAGGTCATTATAGTTTTGAAGATGCGCGGCGTGGGAGGGTGACTCTCACGCCTTCGTTTTTTCCAGTCCTAGTCTTTACAAAAGGCTCTCAACACAACTGAAATGCTGAATCTGGACTCATCCCTAGCACAACATCGGCAGCAGTTTCCGGCATTGTCTACCCAGTGCTATTTCAACTATGGCGGACAGGGCCCGATGCCTCAGGGGGCGATCGCCGAAATTTCGTCTGGGCATGAATATATGCAAACCCACGGGCCGTTTTCCAACACGGTCAATGCCTGGGCCCATCAGCAGATGCAGCAGGTGCGGGGGGCGATCGCCGCTGAACTCCAGATTTCCCCCACCACGCTCACGCTGACTGAAAATGTGACCGTCGGCTGCAACATTGCCCTGTGGGGGCTGGACTGGCAGGCAGGCGACCACATCTTGCTGTCGGACTGTGAGCATCCCGGCGTGGTGGGTATTGTGCGGGAACTGGCCCGACGGTTTGACCTGGCAGTGTCGGTCTGCCCGCTGTTGTCCACGCTCAATCATGGCGATCCGGTGCAGGCGATCGCCCAACACCTCCGCCCCGAAACCCGGCTGGTTGTGATCAGCCACATTTTGTGGAACACGGGTCAGGTGTTGCCACTGGCAGAGATTGTGGCCCTGTGTCATGGCTATGCAGGGCGGCGCGGGCAGGTGCGCGTGCTGGTGGATGCGGCGCAGTCCGTCGGTGTGTTGCCGCTGGATTTGGGGACGATCGCCGCTGATTTTTACGCCTTTACGGGGCACAAGTGGCTGTGCGGCCCAGCAGGGATAGGAGGGCTATACGTTTCACCCAACGCGCTGGCCGACCTGCGCCCCACCTTCATCGGCTGGCGCGGCGTGACGAAAGATGCACAGGGCAACCCCATCGGCTGGCTGCCGGACGGGCGGCGGTTTGAAGTGGCGACTTCGGATGTTCCCCTGTACGGAGCGATGAGTGAGGCGATCGCCACTCATCAACGCTGGGGCAGCACTGCTGATCGCTATCGTCGCATCTGTCATCTCAGTCGGCTCCTGTGGGAAGGGCTGGCGAAACTGCCGCAGGTTTCCTGCCTGCGGACCGCCCCCCCAGAAGCAGGTCTGGTTTCGTTCCAGCTTGCAGACTGTGGCCATGCTCAGGCAGTTCAGACTTTGGAGCAAAATGGATTCCTGCTGAGAACGCTGCTGTATCCGGATTGCATTCGCGCCTGCGTTCACTATTTCACGCTAGAGTCGGAAATTGAGCGGCTGTTAGGGGCGATCGCCCATCTAGTTCGCTAATTCCCAAGGGATCTATTACAAATGCTGTAGTTCAGTCCGGGGGCACACCAGCCAGAATAGAGGGCGTGCTATCCTAGCCATGCTCCAGTTCTAATGCCCCAGAGCCTTGAAATTGCTCGATTTCCCGGAGATTTGCCATGCAGCAGAATCGTCCTCTGCGTGCCCTGTTATTGACCACTGCCCTGCTTTTGGTCGTTAGTGTCGCCTTTCTCTACAGCGTTAGCCGTCCCCATCCGCGCTATGCCCACAGTCAGATACTCCACCCGCCTGCGCTGAGTCAGGTGAAATCGAGCGGGTCGGCGCTGACTGCAGAGGCACTCATGGAAGGAGCCGTGGCAGGTGGACGGGCCCGGGGTGGCGGATTTGGGTCGTCACCTGCCCCTTCTGCCCCTCGCCCCATGCCGCGATCGCCCTCTGGTGGCGGCTACTATCCCACGCCTATTCCGGGGCCCGTGTTCGTGCCGATTCCCGACTATGGCTACCGCCCATCGCCAACGGTGGTCGTGCCTGTGGGCGGCGGCGGGTTTGACCTGGGCTTTGTGTTTATTCTGGCGATCGTCGGGTTTGCGCTGCTGCCTGTGGTGCTGAACTACGTGCGGGCAGGGTCGAGCGGCAACAGCACAGCCGCCCCAGCCGGGTCAACCCGTGAGCTATACAACGACATCGTAACGGTGTCCCAAATTCAAATCGGGCTGCTGGCGGGGGCACGGGACTTGCAGCGAGACCTAAATGCGCTGGCGCAACAGGCCAACTGGGGCAATCAGGAGAGCTTGTCAGAACTGCTGCGAGAAACGGTGCTGGCGCTGCTGCGATCGCCCGAATATTGGACGCACGTTCGCGCCACCTCTCAAACCGTCCAGAGCCGAGAAGCGGGGTCGCGCCTGTTTGAGCAACTGTCGCTGGCTGAGCGCAGCAAGCTGAGCGCCGAAACGCTGGTGAACATTGGCGGGCGGGTGCGCCAGCAGGCCACGTCTCAGCCGCTTGATAGCGATCCCGCTGCCTATATCGTGGTGACGCTGCTGGTGGGCACAGCAGACGATCGCCCCCTGTTTGGCGAAATCCGCTCGACCGAAGCCCTAGCGGCTGCACTACGCCGCCTGGGTAGCCTGCCGCCCAGTTACCTGCTGATCTATGAGTTGCTATGGGCCCCGCAGGACGAGTCTTCTAGTCTCAGCCGCGATGAACTTGTGGCTAGCTATCCTGATCTGATGCAGATTTAGGAGGGAGATAAGACAATAACAAGTAAGACAGTAACAAGACAGTGGCAGAAAAGGCGATCGCTCACCCGAACGCCTAGCTAGGTTAGCCGAGCGGAAAAACTAGGAAACGGGGTTGAAGCTGGGTTCTAAGATTACATCGCTCGACAAAGAATCAGCCCTGATTTGTCAAGCAGCCTCCAAAGTTTGACGGTTTTTAATGTTGCCTAGAATACAAAATGCGATCGCCCAATTTGGCACAGAAAAACTTTCTGTAACATCTTCATCAGCCCTACTGATAGAGGACTGTAGCCAATGCAGGGCAAGCCCGACTCAACTCCTAGAGTCTGATAAAAACAAAGTGGTGTTGTACTCATAGCACCCATTAGGAATTTTTGGCAAAAGATATATACGTTTTGCTGACATGCTACTGCCATTTACTAATAGATCAGCTATGATGACAGCGAAGTAGCGTTCGATTAATGGAAGACTAAGGCGTGTCAGCTTTGCTGTTGCGGGTTTATCCATCGAACGAGCCCCCCCGCGTTATTAGGTTTGGAGAGGATTGTGACTATTTACGTTGGAAACCTGTCTTTTCAGGCTACCGAAGAAGATTTGCGTGAAGTGTTTGCCGAGTATGGGAAGGTGAGTCGCGTGAGCTTGCCGACCGACCGCGAAACTGGCAGAAAAAGAGGTTTTGCTTTTGTAGAAATGGAAGACGAGGAGCAGGAAGACAAGGCGATCGCCGATCTAGACGGTGCTGAGTGGCTCGGTCGTGAGATTCGAGTCAACAAGGCCAAGCCTCGCGAAGGCGGCGGTGGCGGTGGCGGACGACCCCGCAACGGTGGAATGTAGGTTCTTCTAATTCTTAATTCTCTCTATACCTATAGATCGGTTTTCAACTTCAGGTCTTCTGGAGTTTTTTCATAGGTGTAGTCTGTTTCCGTTAGCCTAGAGCTTTGAGTCTTTGGCTTTTGAAAGACTTGGGCACTGGTTTGCTGCAATGGCTTCAGACACTTTTGCCAAGAGGCTATTCTCCGTCCGGTGAAGGCTCTGTCGGCAACTTGAATTCGGGCTTGGTTTCATGAGTGTTTCATAGGTATAGCTTGCTGCATGGCAATGCCATGCAGCAATTTTTTTGCCGGGCTTAACCCACGCCTTGGCGTTGCTCGTTTGCCATTTGCCGTTTCCTCGCTGCACCTCCCCGGAGGCTAGAATCAAGACACCCTGAATGGTCTACCGGGCGCAATTTTCGCCACTTCGCTCAATTCTCCGCTGCTGTCTCTCTTGCACTGGCTGCCATGACGCGATCGCGCTTGTTGCTCATCATTCTTGCCCTCTTGATAGGGCTGGGGTTTGCGCTGTGGCTGGTCACGTCGCTGACGCAGCTTTACACCCAGCTTGCGGCAGTGTCGGCGACGTTGGCAAATCTGGTGGTGGGGAGCGTGGTAGCGCTGCTGGTGGGGCTGCTGGTGGCGTTGGGCTATTATGCTTACCTATTCTTGCGTCCGGCAAAAACGGTGCGATCGCACGTCAAAGTGCCCCTCGACCGCACCGAAGCTGCCGAAGTAAACCTGCAAGCCGTGCAGCAACAAGTCGAGCAGATTCAGGATGAGGTAACTCGTCAAGCGCTGATCGACCGCTCTCGCGAAATCGCGCAAAATATGGCGCGAGGCGAATTTCGGGTGGTGGTCTTTGGGACAGGATCTGCGGGCAAAACGTCGCTGATCAACGCAATTTTGGGGCTGGGCGTGGGGGATATCGGGGCAGCCATGGGCACTACGACCCAGGAAAAGACGGCTCGATTTTTGCTGCGGGGGGTCGATCGAGAAATTTGGATCACCGACACCCCAGGCATTTTGGAAGCAGGCATCGCGGGCACGGCGCGTGAACAGCAGGCGCGACAACTGGCAGCCAGCGCCGACCTGCTGCTGTTTGTCATCGACGGCGACCTGCGCCGCTCGGAATATGACCCGCTGCGATCGCTCTCCAGCATTGGCAAGCGGTCGATCCTAGTATTGAACAAAGCAGATTTGTACAGCGACGCAGATTTGCAGGCGATTTTGCAGCAGTTGCGCGATCGCCTCCGGTCGGTGCTGTCGCCTGCCGATATCGTAGCGGTAGCCGCCAGCCCGCAGCCGTTTACCCTGCCCAACGGCGAACGAGTGCAGCCCCAGCCTGATATCTTGCCGCTGCTGCGCCGTCTGTCGGCCGTGCTGCGCGAAGAGGGCGAAGACCTGATTGCCGACAATATCCTGCTGCAATCTCAGCAGTTGGGCGACGAAGCCCGCCAGATTCTCGACCAGCAGCGGCTGCGCCAGGCAGAAAAAGTGGTGGAACGCTTCCAGTGGATTAGTGCAGGAGTGGTGTCGGTCACGCCGTTGCCAATGGTGGACTTGCTGGCCGCCGCCGCTGTCAACGCGCAAATGGTAGTGGAACTAGGTCGGGTCTATGGCTGTGAGATGAATCTTGACCAGGGCAAAGAACTGGCGCGATCGCTCGCCAAAACGCTCATCAGCTTGGGCGTGGTGCGGGGCACAGTGGAAATTTTTTCGCTGGCGCTGCAAACCAATGCCGGAACCTTTGTCATTGGCCGCGCCATCCAGGGAGCGACTGCCGCCTACCTGACTCGCATCGCAGGCAAAAGCTTTATCGAATACTTTCGCCGCAACCAGACCTGGGGCGACGGCGGCATCAGCGAAGTCGTGCAGGAACAGTTCCAGCTTAACCGCCGCGACGAGTTTATGAAGGGCTTCGTCAAAGAGGCGATCGCCCGTGTAGTAGAGCCGCTGCAAAACAAGGAGGGCTAGACCCCCTGAAAGCCAGTCAACCTCTTATCGCAAACCCTCACTCCGCGACTCCTGCGTAGCTCGAGGCTTGCAGCCGAAACATCTGGGCATACTTCCCGCCCATCTCCATCAGTTCTGCATGGCTGCCCAGTTCCGCAATTTGCCCATGCTCTAGCACCACAATGCGGTCGGCCATGCGGACGGTGGAAAAGCGGTGGCTGACCAGGAAGGTCATTTTGTCCTGCGTCAGCTGGCGGAAGCGCTGGAAAAGATCATATTCGGCGATCGCATCTAGCGCCGCCGTCGGCTCATCCAGGATCAGGACTTGGGCAGGAGTCATGAATGCTCTGGCCAGTCCCAGTTTTTGCCATTGCCCGCCCGAAAGCTCTGCGCTATCGGAAAAGGTTTTACCTAAAATCGTTTCATAGCCCCGTTCGAGGGCAGCAATCACGCCCGTCGCGCCTGCGTTTTGGGCAGCTCGCTCGATCTGGTCCAGGTCATCGCGGTGGCGCAGGTCGCCAAAGCCGATATTGTCTTGCACGCTCAGGTGATAGCGCGAAAAGTCCTGAAACACCACACCCACATTCCGCCGCAGATCTTCCAGGTCGAAGGCAGTCAGCGGAATGCCGTCAATCGTGATTTCCCCCGATTCCACATCATAAAAGCGAGTCAGCAGCTTTAGCAGCGTTGTCTTGCCAGCGCCGTTCATGCCCACCAGCGCAATGCTCTCCCCTGGCTTCACGGTCAGATTAATGCGGTGCAGCGTGGGTTCACTCGCGCCGGGATAGCGAAAGCTCACGTCCCTTAATTCCAGCCCCCGACGCATTGGATTGGGAAACGCAATCGGGTCGGATGGACTCACAACCTGGGGCTGCAAGTTCAGAAATTCAAAATATTGGGACACGTATAGATTGAATTCATAAATCAATGCAATCTGGAACAAAATGCCCTGGATCAGGCCCTGCGCCTGCTGAAACGCACCCGAGTACATGGTCAGATCGCCCAGAGAAATCGCACCCTGAACCGTCCGCACAATAACCCAGGCGTAGGCGGCGTAAAAGCCCGAATTGGCAATCAGCCCCACGCCAAAGCGGAGCCACGCATTTCGCGCCAGCACTTCGGCCATTTCCCGATTGAACTGGAGACGAATACTTTGCCACTGGCGCAGCAGGTAATCGCCCAAGTTAAACAGGCGCACCTCTTTGACAAATTCCTGCGTGGTCAATACCTGCTGCAAATATTCCGCCAAACGGCCGCTCTCGGTCTGGCGACGCTTCAGCCAAAAGCGCACTCCCGAAAAGCGAATGCCGACCCAGAGCGCAGGCATAGAGGTCAGCAGCAGCAGCAACAGCAGCAGCGGATTAAATGCCACCAGCAGCGATAGCAAACCCGCAAAGGTGATGGACTGACCCGCCAGATCAATCAGCGTTTCAAACACGCGCACGGGGTAGGCGCTGCCGCTTTGCTGGGCGCGGTTGAGCGTGTCGTAAAACTCTGGCAGTTCGTAGTGGGCCAGATCGAGCCGAATTGCCTGTTTTAGCAAGATTTGGTTGGCATACAGCGTGAAGCGGTCATTCAAAACCTGGGTGGTGTAGGTTTCAGCCTGATTAAGACCAACTTGCGCCAGCGTAATGCCCAGCCCCAGCCCAACCAAGCGACCTAAAACCGTCCAATCGACTCCGGGCTGCGATAGCTCCAAGACCACCTGATCGACGATGAGCTTGCTAATGTATAGCTGGGCGACGGGGATGAGGGCGTTGCTCAGCGTGATCCCCAGTTGCAGCAGCAGCAGCCGGGGTGCCGCTTGCCAAACCAACTGAACCAGGCGGGGCGTATTTGCCAGGACGGCCCAGAAGCGATCGCGCGGAGAAGGTTTTTCGGGGTTGCGGGAGAGGAACTTGGTACGTTTTGGCATAACACCCAGGAATGTGATACCATACTATGATAGCTTTAGTCTTTTGATATCGAATAAAGTGGCATCAGGTACAGCTAGAGGACAACAGACTGAACGCAAAAATCCTCTCTTCCTCTTCACTGCACTTTGCATTACCCCATAGATTGCCTGAGAGACACTGCAAGTTTGGATTGCTCGGTTCAACGGAACAAAGCTGAGGTTGAAAGGCCGAAACTGGAAGGCTGAAATTGACGGGAGAAAAGTCTAAGAAAAACAAAAATTATATAAAGTTTCCGTGAAGTAAGTTTGCGGAAGAAAAACCTAAAATACGCTTGGGACGAAGGATTTACCCGATAAATCCGTATGAAGCTTGTGTAAAGTTTTCCACGCATGTTGGGGAACCCTGATCCCCAGGCAAAATTTCCTATGCTAGGCTAAGTCAGTTCCACAGCCATAAGTTGAACACGAAATGAGTACGAGTTGAGCGGTCAGCCGTTAGGCGACTCAAAGATTTTCTGCCTGGTGCAGATTTTTTGAGGTGCTTTGCGGATGGTCTGCTTCGATTGAACCCGATACGGCGCTGACTCACTACTGGTCAATGCGTCTGTGCTTAGTGTGCTTGGCGTGATGGACGGCCGTCAGAGTATTTTTGCGGCGATCGCCATCCCAAAGCTGGTTCAAGGTCTCGGCTCACCATGTCCTTCACTATGGAGTGTATGTCTCAGAAACTTTGGAGCGGCCTCACGACTGCCGCCTTCCTGTTCACTGCTCTAGCACCTGTCTCGGCTGCCTTTGCAGACGCACAGACAGATCTCGCTAGCGAGGGTGACGAGGTTTCCCAGGAAAAGGTTCCCTCCCTGGATGCCTCAGCCGAGCTAGGTTCCCCTGAGCCACTGTCTGCAACCGTGGGTAGCGCCTCGGAAACAGATACAGTCCAGCCCGGAGCTATTTCGGAAACCCCGTCCACTCGTCGGATTGCTGCCGCCCTCGGCGAAGTCCGCAAGGTGGGCGAGTATCAAGACCAGGAAGAAACAGATACCGCTGAAGACTTGACGGTCACCATCATTCCGCATGAGGTGAACAACCGCTCATCAGCCACGCTCCGTATTCAGAGCATTCCTGTCTTCACGTTTTTGGGTGCCGTCACCCAGCCCGATCCATCATCGGTTTCTACAGCAGGCGCTTTAGACAACGCGGCTGAAGGTAGGGCGACTGGCGAATCGGAAACGGTCAAGCGCCCAACCCCACCCGAAGCAGATGCGTCTGCGGTGGTGCCTGGGCAGCCCGATTCCGGCTCAAGTGCAACGGCGGACGCCTCGGCCGACCCGATGCAGCGAGCTGGGGCGATCGCCGCTCGATTGCGCCAGATCCACCGAGATGGCACCAGCGCCGAAACGATTACTGTCCGCTGGGATGCCCAGCGCGAGCGCTACGTCATCCAGGTTGGCAGTGAAGAGCTAATCGAGATGAACGCCGACATCATCTTGCCGGACACTACGCGCAACCCAGCCGAAGACGCGCTGCAAGCCACCAATCGTCTTCGTCGCTTGTTGGGCAGCGCCCCCCCGCTGCAAGATATCCAAGATCGTCCCCGTCCTGCGGTTCGAGTGTCAGTGTCTCCTGCGAACCGAACAGGCAGTACGCGAGTTGCATCAGGCATTGCATCCTGGTATGGCCCCGGATTCCACGGCAACCGCAGCGCCAGCGGCGAAGTGTTTAACCAAAACGCCATGACCGCTGCCCACCGCTATTTGCCCTTTGGAACCCAGGTGCGCGTGACCAACCTCAACACCGGACAATCGGTGGTGGTTCGCATCAACGATCGGGGCCCATTCTCACGGGGTCGAGTGATTGACCTATCGGCGGGAGCTGCCCGCGCCATCGGCATGATCGGCAGCGGCATCGCACCTGTCAGTCTGGAGGTTATCGGTCGCAGCCAAACGGCATCGCGCTAATGCCAAAGGATGTAGCACTGCTTTGCTAGCGTCTATATAAGTAAGCATAAGTAAGCGCAGTTTGGAAAGCCCCTTTTGGTACGCATGTTTGAAGCAACGATTTGAAGCAACAGACTGTCGCTGAAGCGATATCTCGCGATCAGAACTGTCCCGGTGTCAGCAATACGGCTGTGGAACGCATCGGCTAGATGTTGCTACCAAAACCCAAAGAGCTTATCGCAAGTGCGTAAGTCCTGTAACTAAAGCTGGGAGCGATTCACCAATCAACTCCCAGCTTTTTGTTTAGCCTTGAGCAGGGGCTATGAAGCTACGAAATCAAGGCTCAAGGAGCGCAGGTTCCTATATAGGTGCAGGCGTTGTCGCCAGTGCAGCTTTTGTCGGGTCGGCGGAGGGGCAGAGATCGACCAACTGGCAGCGATCGCACGCCGGGTTCCGCGCATTGCACACAGCCCGCCCGTGATAAATCAGGCGAATCGACCAGTTTTCCCAGTCGGGCTGAGGCAACAGCTTCATCAGGTCGCGCTCAATTTGCACGGGTTCCGTGTGCGTCGTCAGCCCAAGTCGCTGGCTCAGCCGCTTGACGTGAGTATCCACCGTCACGCCCGCATTAATCCCAAAGGCATGAGCCAGCACCACGTTTCCAGTCTTGCGGGCCACACCCGGCAGCGTCAGCAGTTCCTCCATCGTCTGCGGCACCTGTCCCCCAAAATCAGTGACGATTTTGCGACAGGCTCCCTGGATATTTTTTGCCTTATTGCGATAAAACCCTGTAGAGCGCACCAGCTCTTCAAGCTCTGCCAGGTCTGCACTCGCCATTGATGCTGCATCCGGGAAGCGGCGAAATAGCTCCGGTGTTACCTTATTCACCCGCTCATCCGTACACTGGGCCGACAGGATTGTAGCCACGAGCAATTGGACGGGCGTTTCATAATCTAGCGAACAGGTCGCATCCGGGTAGAGCCGCCTCAGCCGCTCCAAGATCTCCAGCGCCCGAGTTTCCAAAGCTCGCTGCTTCTGTCCCGCCCGTCTTGGCACGCAATCTCTTCCTTGTCTAGAGCTTATCTAAAGCACGTTCCCGACGCAGGTCACTGAAGCAAATTACTGAAGCAAATTTCTGAAAAAGGACAGTTGGGTAGTGTCTCGCACAATCAGAAACACGCCCAGCCCCAGCAGCAGCATCAATCCCGTCTGCATGACGCTCTCCTGGAAGCGAGTGGGCAGTGGTTTCCCGCGCAACGCCTCGATCAGCAGAAACGCCAACTGTCCGCCATCCAGCGCAGGCAGCGGCAGAATATTAATAATTGCCAGATTGATGCTGATGATGGCCGTGAACGGGAACAGGTTAATCCAGTCATTTGCCGCTAGGTTTGCGCCCTGCTCCACAATCTTGACCGGGCCAGCCACCTGCCCTGACACCGACGAGAAGTTCGTAATCAGCGAGACAAAGCCCTGAACCGTCCGCGAGAACATATCCTGAAACTCTCTGGCAGCAAGGCTGAACACCTCGAAGAGTCCATTTGGACGGCGAAACTCAACCTTGCCATTCGGGTTCAGCACTACGCCAATCTTGCCTACGCCTTCGGCATCTGGCTTTGGCGTAACGCTGAGATTGACCTGACCCGAATTGCGCTGAACGGTCAGATTAATGGGGCGATTTGGACTTGTAGTAATCGCCTCCATCAGCGCTTTCTGAGCGGCTTCGCCTTCGCCCAGGCTTTGCCCATTGACCGCCAGCACAATGTCGCCATCCTGCACACCTGCCAGCGCAGCCGGCGAATCGGTGGACACTACCTGCGGGATCAGCACGCCCGGTTCATAGTTAAACGCCTGTGGCACGCCAACAACTGCCACTTGCGTAACGAATACCAGATAGGCAAACAGCAGATTCGCAATTACCCCGGCGCTGATCACGATCGCCCGATCGAGTACGCCGCGATTCCGCATCAGGTTGGGGTCGTTGGGCGGAATGTCGCTGTCGGGGTCGTCGTCGGGAAAACCCACGAAACCGCCTAGCGGAATGGCGCGAATCGCATACTCCGTTTCGGGGCCCTGATACTTCCACAAAATCGGTCCAAAGCCCAGGGAAAACCGATTGACATGAATCCCCTGGAGCCGCGCCGCCAGGAAGTGCCCCAGCTCGTGAACAAAGATTAGGAGTGCAAGAACTGCGATCGCCGCCAAAACCGACATAAGCTAGCCTGAGTTACTACTTTACAGTGCGTGCTTACGACGCATCTTTACAATGCGCGTTTACAACGCATATTTGTTCATTCTAAAGGGATTCCCGGATTGATGGGTTACCCCTCCTCTCCCTCCACCAGCGCTACATACTCTTCCATCGACAGCGCATCGTCTAGCTCGGCTCCATCGCTGACCTCCACTTTGAGCAGCCAGGCCGTGCCGTAGGGGTCGTCGGCAAGCTGCTCTGGCGCGTCAAGCAGGGGGTCATTGCGCTCGATCACCTTGCCAGAGAGGGGCGCTTTTAGGTCTTCGACAGCCTTGACCGATTCCACAGTGCCAAAGGTTTCGCCCCTTTCCAGCGCGTCGCCAACTTCGGGCAGTTCTAAAAACACGATGTCGCCAAGCTGATCAACCGCAAAAGCCGTGATGCCTATCGTGGCGGTATCTCCATCCAGGCGGATGTACTCGTGAGAATCTGTGTATTTCAGATCTTCGGGATATTCCAGGCTCATAGGTTTGGGCGCAATGAAGCATACAGGAAAAGATTACCGTAATTTTCGGCGTTGGTCGGTCTGATTTCCGACAGGGCTGGGGCTTGATCAGCGCTCACAAATCAGCGTTTTTGCAAGTCAGCGTTTTCAGAGTCTTTTCAGCGTTTATAGAAGGGGCGCTTGACGACGGTGGCCGGGTAGCTCTTGCCGCGAATTTCGACTTCCAGGATTTGCCCGATTTTGGCAAGGTCGGCGAGGACAGAGGCCAGGGCGATGGGGTAGCCCAGCGTGGGCGAGAGCGTGCCGCTGGTGACTTTGCCGATGGGTTCGCCGCTGTGCAGCACGGGGTAATCGTGGCGGGCGATGTTGCGACCTGTAAGCTGTAAGCCGATGAGCCTGCGAGAAACGCCGTCCTGCTTTTGCTGCACAAGGACATCCCGCCCGATGAACTCTGGCACTTTGTCGAGATGCACTAGCCAGCCGAGGCCGGCTTCGAGGGGCGTGGTGGTGTCGTCGATGTCCTGGCCGTAGAGCGCCATCGCCGCCTCTAGCCGCAGCGTATCGCGGGCCCCCAGTCCGCAGGGCACTGCGCCTGCATCGAGGAGCGATCGCCACAATTCGCGTCCTGTTTCTGGCTCCACCATCACCTCAAAGCCGTCTTCGCCCGTATAGCCTGTCCGCGCCATAAACCCTGGTTTTCCTAAAACATGGCCTTCGAGATGCCCGAATTTCGGCACGTTCGATAAATCTTCTTCGACAAACTTTTGCAGCGTGACGACGGCATCGGGCCCCTGGACGGCCAGTAAAGCGCGATCGCCCGACCAATCCTCCAATTCCACCCCTGAAAGATGTGCCAATAGCCACGTCTTGTCTTTCTCAGTCGTCGCCGCGTTCACAATCAGGTCTGCCCGGTCTGTCCCCTGGGCATAAATAATGAAGTCGTCCACAATGCCGCCCTGCGGATTCAGCAGCACGGTGTATTGCGCCATGCCCGGTTGCAGCCCGCCCAGATCTGTGGGCACTAGCCGCTGAAGCTGGGTCAAGATTGCCTCGCCACGCAGCACAAACTTGCCCATGTGGGAAATGTCGAACACGCCGACGCTCTGCCGCACGGCCTGATGCTCCTGTGTGATGCCGCCAAACTGCACGGGCATCTCCCAGCCCGAAAACGAAGTCATGCGGGCTTTTTGGGCGATCGCCAAATCATACAGCGGCGTTCTGCGGAGCGCGTCAGTCATAGAAGACATTACCGAAATGGGTCAAATATTAGCTGACTGTAGCCTGAGTATAGAAGGCGGGGCAAGGTGGTGCGAGTGGGGCGAGTGGACGAATCAGAGAATTAGCGCTAGACCCCGTTCTCCCAAAGCCGCGTCACGCCAAAACCCTGCCCTAGAATTAGGAGGGAACACAGCAACGGAGACACAAGAGGCGAACGCTATGAGAATGCTGCATACGATGCTGCGCGTGGGCAACCTGGAAAAGTCGCTGGCGTTTTATTGCAATGTGCTGGGAATGAAGCTGCTGCGCCAGAAAGATTATCCCGGTGGCGAGTTTACGCTGGCGTTTGTGGGCTACGGCGACGAGGCAGATCACACCGTGCTGGAGTTGACCTACAACTGGGGCACGGACAAGTATGACCTGGGCAATGGCTATGGCCACATTGCGCTGGGCGTGGAAGATATTTACAAGACGTGCGATCGTATTCGAGAACTCGGCGGCAAGGTGACGCGAGAGCCTGGCCCCATGAAGCACGGCTCGACGGTAATCGCCTTTGTGGAAGATCCCGACGGCTATAAGGTGGAGCTGATTCAACTGGGCACCCAGGGATCGGCGCAAAAGCAGGAAACGGCCGCAACGGCATAGCGAAAAGGGGGGCAGGAAGCCGCGTGCATTCCTCGCTCAGCCGAGCTCCTGCCCCCGTGCAGCAGCCTGAATCCTTAGCTTGCGATCCCAATGGGATACTCCAACTCCGCTAGCGCGGCGCGAGCCTTCACAAAATCAAACGGCATCGGCGGTTTCATCGGACGATAGTCTTTGGGGTGGGCATCGCCATGTCTCAGCACTGCGTTCACCAAAAAGCACGGCTCGGAACCCAGATGGATCGCGGCGTGTGGAATGCCGGGGGGAATCGTGACCACCGTGGGGTGGCGATCGCTCAAGGGAATATATTGATACTCGCGGTTTTGTAGCACCACCAGCACAAAACTGCCGCGCACCACCAGAAGCTGGTCGGTCTGGAAGTGGTGGACGAATAAATCATCAATCATGCCCGCCGGAATACTGACCAGCATCGTTTCATTGCTGGACTGGGGGGTATAAAACTCAGCCATGCCGCCCTTGATCGAGGTCAACGGGCGAATTTCAACGCGACCTTTCAGACCCATATCAGCACCTCATCTGTGAGCGTACAGTTTTAGCCTATACGTCCACTATAAAAAGATTGTTACTGAAATGGCAAAACTGGCACGTTTCGTGATAGAAAACCTCTTCTTTTTTACCAGGCGTGATCCTGCATAGGCAGGGGCAGAGCGCCAAACTCCCCACCCCTGCCAAACGGGTTGATCTGTCGCACCGATCGCGCCGGAGACTCAAGCCACAAACCCGACTAGCGGCCAGAAACCGTCAGGCTGCTGGGCTTGCCCAGATCTCCGGCCAGCGTAATGCCGCGACTATTGGCGCTGAGATGGCGGACGATGAGATAAACCGTTTCTACCTGGTCAGATGCGCCGATCTTGTCCGCCAGTTCTGCCAGCGAGAGGGGTTGCCCGGTGGCCTTGAGGGTAGCGACGATTTGCCGCTGCAACTCCAGCACCGAGGCCGCTGCCTTTTTGCCTGCTTCTACACCGGGCTGGTGGTAGGCGTTGATATTCACCAGCGAGGCATAGAGGCTAACGGCCCGCTCGTATAGCGCGATCAGTGCGCCGACGATGCGCGGCGTGACTTGGGGAACCGTCACCGTGATCGAGTCGCGCTGGTTTTCGTAGAGCGCCTGACGAGTGCCTTGTAGCAGCCCCGATAGAAAATCGCCGCTGGTGGCTCCGGGTTCCACCTCGATCGAGTCGCCCTGGCGATCGCCCAGCACCTCAATAAACGTGACAAAGAAATTGGGCACACCCTCCCGAAGCTGCTGCACATAGGCGTGTTGGTCAGTAGATCCCTTGTTGCCGTAGACCGCAATGCCCTGATAGACCTTATTGCCGTCGAGATCGGTTTCTTTGCCCAGCGACTCCATCACCAGCTGCTGCAAATAGCGTGAAAACAGCAGCAGGCTGTCTTTGTAGGGCAGCATCACCATGTCTTTTTCGCCCTTGCCGTTGCCCGCGTAATACCAGCACAGCGCTAGGAGGGCGGCAGGATTGTTGCGAAGATCGGGGACGCGGGTGGCTTCGTCCATTTCCTTTGCGCCGTCCAGCATGGCCTGGATATCAATACCTTGCAGCGCCGCAGGCAGCAAGCCCACGCTGGAGAGTTCGGAGGTGCGACCGCCCACCCAGTCTTGCATGGGAAAAGTGGCCAGCCAGCCCTCGGACTTGGCAATGCCATCCATCTTGCTACCGGGCATGGTGACAGCGACGGCATGTTGCCCAAAGTTTAGCCCGTGCTTTTCGTAAAACTGCTTGACTTCCAACATGCCATTGCGGGTTTCGGGCGTGCCGCCGGATTTGCTGGTAACCAGAACCAGCGTGCTGTTCAGCCGGTCTTTGAGCCGATTTAGCACGCGATCCATGCCTGCGGGGTCGGTGTTGTCAATGAAGTGAATTTTGAGCGGCGCGGGTTCTGGGCCGAGCGCTTCGGCGACAAACTGCGGACCGAGGGCAGATCCACCGATGCCGACCGATAGCAGGTCGGTAAATTTCGTGGCTTGGGGCGGGCGAATTTCGCCTGCATGAATTTTGGCAACAAACTCTTTGATGCTGGCCAGGGTATCCACGATTTCGGCTTTGATCTCCGGACTGGGCGAGAGGTCGGGGTTTCGCAGCCAGTAGTGGCCGACCATGCGGTTTTCGTCGGGGTTGGCGATCGCCCCTGCTTCCAGCGCCGCCACGTCCTTAAACGCTTTCTCAAACTTGGGTTTCATGCGCTCCACAAAGTCATCGGCAAAGCGCATCCGGCTAATATCGAGATACAGACCCAGCCCTTCATGAAAGTAAAGCCAGTCTTGATAGCGTTGCCAGAGTGCAGTGGCATCCATCATTGTTTTTACCCTTTGCATTCATCACCCCACAGTTTAGCGGCCCGGTTTGCAAGACAGATGAAGCTTTGGACACGTCAATTATTTAGATTTCCCGTAGCTCGGATGAGTTTTTGCGGGGTCTTGCTTAGAGTTGCTGTAGAGGCGCGGGATGGGGACGACGGGCGATCGCCCCGATCAACTGATCCCAACAAACGGCTCAACCCAACTCATGGCAATCGAGGCGGCGATTTTGGGCGCAGCGCAGACCAACCCCCATTCGGCCGCCGCCATCGGCAATCAGTCGGCGATCAACCGGCGATCAATCTATGATGCAGAGAGGATTTCCGCCATCCCCGCGCCCCTGGGGAAATGATATGGTGTTCTAGATGAAAGACCTCGAACACTACTACCGAGTCCTGGATTTGGAGCCTGGTGCGTCCCTCGAAGAGGTGAACCAGGCTTACAAAGACTTGGTGTTTGTATGGCATCCCGATCGAATTCCGACTGATAACGAGCGACTGCATCAGAAGGCGCAGGAAAAGATTAAGGAAATTAACCAGGCGCGCGATCGCCTCCGCACCTTTTTGAAATCCGACGCTGGATCAAGCGCTGCCGCCAGCCCATCGGCTCAATCCACCAGCAGCGCTCGTCCAGAGCCATCCCGCCCCTCCTATTCCCGCGCCCGCTATCGCCCGCCCGCCCGCCCCGGATACGCCCAAGGCTCCACTTATAAAGGTGCATCCGACCCCAGTTCTTCCTATCGCGGCGCAGGCTATCCCGGTAGCGCGTACTCAAGCTATCCCGGTGCTGGGTCGTCTGGCTCCAGTTATTCCGAATCCACCTATTCTCACTCCACAGCCAGAGGAACGGCTGGCCCATCAGGACACCACTCCACGCGGCCGCCCAGCGGGAATGGCAACAGCGCCCACGCCTCCGGCAATAGCCACACCAGCCACACGCATCCAGGCAATTCCCACAGCAGCCACACCAGCCCGCCTCCGCCGGAACCGCCGCCCCGTCCCCCCCGTCGCCAAGACCCCGACCTCAGCGGCAGTGACCTGAGCGGGCGCGATCTGCGCGAAAAAGACCTGAGCGGACGCAACCTGAGCAACGCCAACCTCAGCGATGCCAACCTTAGCGATGCCTTTTTGCACCGCGTTAACCTGAACCATGCCAACTTGGAGCGGGCTAACCTGTTTCGCGCCAATTTGCTAGAAGCCGATCTCAGTCACGCCAACCTGCAAGATGCCAACCTGATTGGCGCAGACCTCAGCGGGGCAGACCTGCGCGGCGCAAACCTGCGCGGGGCCCGCATGGGCGTGAAGGATCGGATCATGGTGAAGATGACGGGGGCGTACCTCAGTGGGGCAATCATGCCGGATGGAGAGGTTCATGCCTGACGGGGGGCTAGATTCGGAGAACATCGCGCCCTCACTCTCCCTCTACTCACTCTCTCTCTACCAGCACCAAATAGCCCACCAAGTCTGAGGGAGACGCTGCGCCACTCGCCTGGGTCAGGGCTTGCAAAATAGCAGGCATATCGGCCTGTTGCAGATTGCCGGATTCGTCGTATTGCTCCAGGGCAGAGAGGCAGCCAATCGCAGGACTCCAGCCATAGCTATGGGGGAAGCGGGCGCTGTTGGCAAAAAAGGCGGGGTCTTCGCCGGAGCCGTGGATGCGAAAGAGTCCCCGACCCATGCGCCCGGCCCAATAGCTTTGGTAAATCGGGAAATAATTGCGCCAGGACGGGGGCAGCAGGGCGCGATATTGGGCGATCGCCCCCACGGTTCCCGGCTGTCCTGGCAAGAATTCCCGCACGCCGGCCTCATGGGGCACGTACAGATTCACGCGGGGAAACTGCCCGTAGGCGCGGAAGGTGTCAGCACTGGGCGATCGCACGCCTTCAATCCGATAAATGCCCTGGGGTGTGTCGCCCCGCGTCAGGTTCCAGCGTAGCCCGTGGAGCGATCGCCGCAGCAGTGGCACTGACCATCGCGTCCCGTCTGCCCGTTCCACAAACGCTCCTGTCCAGTCTTTGACCGTCAGTTGACACAGGGCCGTGCGATCGCGCGGACACAAGACATAGGCGTGCATCTGGTTGGGCGCAATTTGCCAGTCCAGCAAATCTTGCAGCGGCGGCAGGGCCGGCGGCGCATCCAGTGCTGCCACGTCGCGCAGGGTCGTTTCCAAAAGCGGCTCCTGCTGCCAGGTGGAGAAGCGCTGCCGGACGCGATCGCCCCACTGCCGACGATCTGCCGGATGGTCTGTAGCCTGCGCCAGAGCCGAGAGGGCGATCGCTACCCAGCGGGGGTTCTCGCTGCGCTCTAGGACTTGCTGAAACTGTGCTGCAATTTGCGGAGACGAGGTTTCGCCGAGCAAGCGCTGCGTCCCCACCTGAAGCGCCATTTCCACCACCGACCGCTGCGCCGACGAAAACCCCAGCTCATCGGGCGAATAGGCAAACTCTAGCAGCCGCGCGATGGCCGCATCGATCGATTCATCGGCCGGTTCCAAGATTGCTGTCGCCCACAGCAGCCCGCGCCAGTGGACGACCGTCTCCTCCGTCAGGGGATATTGCGCTAGGTCATAGTGTTCTGGACGAATTTTGTCCTGCTGTTCTTGGCGGAATGCCTGACGTGCGGCGGCGGTGGCCTGCGGCTGGCGGGTTCCGGCAAGGGCAGCCGTAGCCATGCCGACACTGAGCAGCACCCCCACAGCCAGCACTCGCCCAGCCCAAAACGCCAAAGCAACAGGCTGAACGGCTGTCTGGAACGGGTAGGGCGATCGCCCATGCGTTAAACGGTTCGCTAAACTGCTGGAATTCACTGAGAAGAAAACTATCGAAACATCAGGCACATCACTGTCCCTGCAAATCTTAGCAAACCCGCATTTCAGCGGTCTCGCTCTATGCGCCGACGGCTTCTTTGGCCGCGTAGAGGACTTCGGCGGTGATAGTTTCAATCCCGCGATCGCGGGCAAATTTTTCGGTGTTGCGCTTCACCTTGCCGCGCACAAAGCCGGGAATGCGGTTCAGTTCTGCTAGACCATCCTTGCTCCACGCCAGATCAGAATCCGCCGAAACGCCCTTCGTAATGACCTCTTTGGTATCGTGCCCGCCAAAGATTTCCAGCAGGTGATCTTCCATGCCCAGCGTGAAGGAGTTGTAGATCAAATCCGCGATCTGATTCGTCCCTTCGTACCCCATAAATGGTTTATAGCCGATGGGGAAATTCTGGATATGAATCGGCGCGGCGATTACCCCACAGGGGATATCCAGCCGTTTGCCGACGTGGCGCTCCATTTGCGTACCAAAGATGGCAGCGGGTTCCAACCGGGCGATCGCATCTCCAATTGCACCATTGTCATCGCTGATCAAAATCTCATCGCAGTAGCCGCGCACCTGTTCACGAAACCATTCAGCATCGTATTTGCAATAGGTTCCCGCCAGCACCACACGAATGCCCATTTCCCGCGCCAGGATCTTGGTAATCGCCGCTGCGTGAGTGTTGTCGCCAAACACGACCGCCTTTTTACCCGTTAGGTTTTGACAGTCAATCGAGCGCGAAAACCAGGCCGCTTGCGAGACGAACAGCGTCTGGTCTTGAATGAACGATTCATAGTCTACGTTTGCGCCCTGCTGGTTCAAAATGATTTGAATTGCTCGAATACAGCGAGCTGTTTCCACCACACCCATTGGCGTAATGTCTACAAAGGGCATTTCAAATTCAGCTTGCAAATACTCCGCAGTCATGCGCCCCAGTTCGCGATAGGGAACCAGGTTAAACCAAGCGCGGGGCAGGTTCTTTAGCTCATGCACCGATGCGCCTTCAGGAATGACCGCGTTGACCTGAATGCCCAGGTCACCCATCAGTTTTTTCAGTTCGCGACAGTCGTGCTGATTGTGAAATCCCAGCGTGGAAATACCGATGATATTGACGGATGGCTCCGTCGTTTTATCCGTCCGCAAATCATCTTTTTTGCGGGCCTTTTCAATGTAAAACTGCACGATTTGATGCAGCGTGCGATCGCCCGCTTGCAGTTCATTCACCCGGTAATGATTCACATCTGCCAGCAGCACATCGCTTTTCGCCTCTAGCTGCGCCCGCTCGACAAAGTTCTGCAAATCTTCTTGCAAAATGCTGGACGTGCAGGTGGGTGTCAGCACGATTAGATCGGGGCGTTCTTCTTTGTCTTTGCGCGTGATATTGTCTACTACTTTTTCCTGCGAACCGCGTGCCAAAACGTTGCGATCCACAATACTCGCCGTGACAGGCGTGAAGTCTCGCTCCCGTTCCAGCATCGATCGCATCACGTTGAAATAGTCGTCCCCCAACGGCGCGTGCATAATGGCGTGGACGTTCTTGAAGGAACTGGCTACCCGCAATGTGCCAATGTGGGCTGGGCCAGCGTACATCCAGTAGGCAAGTTTCATAGGGGTTTGGAGTTGGGGACAAGGAGGCGCAGCAAGCCCAGATGTAGAGCGGGCACTGGCTCCGTTTACGATATTCGATTGTCGCAGAGGATGGGGAACCCGGGGTGCGGGCTGTAACGGACGGAAATGTGGGGTTTAGCCAGAGAGCGATCGCCCAATCTCTTGCCTGGTCGATGTTGTGGCGATCGCCCTCCACCCATGTCCCTGCACCTACCGCAATGATTCTTGAGATTTCGTCATAACCTGCAAGCTCTGAAACCTGACCCCCGGCACAGGGCAGACAAATGCGCTTGGGGCCTCAACGAGATCAACGAGATTGCTGAAGAGAACCACTGGCTAAACCTGCGTCAGGTATTGGATGTGGGGCTTGAGCTTATCCCACTGGCATGGCCGCTACTGCATGGCTTGACGGGTCAGCAGCGGGGGCAGGAACGACAATGTAGCCCTGAGTGCGATCGCCCAACACCCAGTTTCTTGCCTCGCCCCAATACCACCAGTGGGCGGCAATGTAGGCACACACAATGCTGTCGAGCATGTCTTCTACGGCCTTCAAGTCCACACCGCGCATGGGAATATTGGGCAGGGTTTGATCGGGCATAAAATGCAGCGCTGGGGTCAGGACAGGCAGCACGGTCAGGACATAATGCCGCAGTTTAGCGAGTTCGGCACGACGTTCGGCAACTGTGCCCTTTTTGTATTTCAAAATGCGCGACAGCCCAAACAAATGCACCATCGCCGGGTGCGGGAAAGATTCGATTTGAAAGCGGATGGGAGCCTGGGGCTGAATTGTCGGGGCGTGGGCAAAGCCGCGAGCCTCCAGGCTGAGGCCAAGCTGCACTGTGCGCTGGGCAAACGGGAGTCCCAGATTGGCCGGATAGCAGCCCGCGTGATAGCGTCCAAAGTGCTTGTGGGCCAGGCGATCGGGGAGGCGCATTCCGGTGGCATTGGGAATTAGCGTGGGCGCATCAACTGCCACCCCCGCAGGCTCTTCTGGCGACACGCAGGCATCGATCCAGGCCAACAAGTCGGGAATATCGGCAAGACGGGTGAGATCCTTCAGCCACAGAGCGTTGTCCTGAAAAACCAAGCAACAAAGACCACTGGGCTGAGAAGTCCAGCCAAAATCGATGCCAAGAAACTTCATAAGTAGATAGACCAGATTAAAAAACAGACCCTGAACCCTGCGCCGCCCGCTGCGCGGGCGGCGCAGGGTCTTTGGGTTTTATGTTTATTTATTAATGTCCACCTATTTAGTAAGGATTTAGAAGGGATTTACGTAATTTTGATATCCCAGGCTGATATTTATTTGCATCACTCAAGCTGCATCACTCAGGCTGCATCACTCAGGGTGTATGACTCAAGTTGCATAGCTAAGTTTGGACGACCAGTAGGTTTCTGTAGCTAAAAGCCCTGGCTCCCTACTTGGTTCCTTAAATTTGGTTCCTTAAATCTTGACTGCTCCTGCCCCCACCCTAAGGAGACTCCTCATGGCTGAAATTGTTGAGTGCCCAAGCTGCGGCAAAAAGACGGTAGTCCTGGCTGGCCCCAATCTCTACCAGTGTCTCTCTTGTGACTTCAAGCGTGACCTTTCAACCCCCAAAGATCCCTCGCCCAACAACGACTTTCCCTGGATTTGGATCACGCTTATTATTCTGATGCTCATGTCTTACTTCCAGCCCATCTTGCGGGATAACCGCCCGGTTCAACAGACGCGCCGAGTCGCACCATCTTCAATGCTTTATTTTTGAAGATTTAGGAATTACGCACTAGGGCGGTTTCTCGCGGGCTTTGTCTACAAGAAACCACCCAAAATCCAGAAAGCTTGTCGTAAATGCGTAAGTCCTGGCATTTTTGAAGCAGACGCTTGCGGCGTAATCGATTGCGCTACCCGGTGGGCAGTGTTTGCCGCAGGTACAGTTGCAGCGCTGCCCGCCACACCAGGTAACCCTGCGAATTGAGATGCAAACCGTCCGTGCTGAGGAACATCTTAAGGTTGCCCTGGGCGTTGGCAAAGAGCGGATATAGATCGAGATAGTAGGCTCCCTCGGACTGGGCGATCGCCGCGAGTTGTTGATTGAGCGCCCGAATGCGGCTGTTGGGTAAGGCTAGGAGGCGATCGCGCCCTTCCCAAGTCGCCTGCTCTGCGGCATGGGGCAGGATGGACTGCACCAACACCTGCGTTCCAGGGTGGGTGTGGCGCAGATAGCGCACAATATCTCGATAGTGGGACAGGATGGCTGCATCGTCTGCGCCCCAGATTAAATCGTTGATGCCGATCATCACCACGATGGTTTGGGGCTGCACGGGATCGAGGAGATGGAGGCGTGCCCGCAGCCGATCGGTAGTGTCCCCCGAAATGCCCTGATTAATCCAGTTGCGCTCTGGCGGCAGCAGGTCGGGCGGAAACCATAGACTGATGGAATCGCCCAGCAGCACGGCCAGCCGCTCTGGTGGATTTTCGGCGGCGGCGATCGCCTCTTGCTGCAATAGGTCAACCCACTGCTGATAGTTCAGCAGGTGGCGTGTTCCGGTCTGGGTGGCGGGTGGGGGCGCAGCTTGTGGGGTCTGGGGCAACGCCTGAGACAGGGCGCTGGGCGCGAGGCGAGTGTGGTGATGCCGCAGCAGGGTTCCCGTAAGCAGGGTCAGCATCACGGCATTGGCTATCAGGGAAGCCCGCACAATTGGCGGCTGCGATCGCCACTTTGCCCGCAGTTGCCGCAGCCGAGCTTGCAGCCGGGCCCAATAGGGCGCGAGGTAGATTGCAAACTGAAGAGAGCGATCGCGCATCGGTCTTATCTCTCAGTCCTTTTTGCTCAGGGTTGAAAGCCGGATGTAAAAAGCGGCAAGCCTGATCAAGCATCAAGACTCACCGCTTATGATACTGAATCTCTTCTAGTTCTGAGGGAACCCAAGACAGAAAGTCAGCGATTAGTTCGGATTACCCGCAATGCCCGTGGAGGTGCTGCTGGTGGTGTAGACACCCGAAGGAGCGCCCGTCGCATCTTTCACAAAGCCAGCGTAGGCTTCCATGCCGTGCTCGCCAATGTCCAGACCCACCAGTTCTTCTTCAGCAGTCACTCGAATACCCATCAGAGCCTTGAGCGCATACCAGAAGATGGTAGACAGGACGGTGATGATCAAACCGCAGAGCAGCGTACCGCCAAGCTGAATGCCAAACTGGGTCAAGCCACCACCATAGAATAGACCCGCCAGTGGACCTTCGCCATCACCATACAGCGTACCGTCGGGCCCTTTGGCGAACAGACCCACTGCCAGCGTACCCCACAGACCGTTCACTAGGTGAACCGAGGTTGCGCCCACCGGGTCATCAATTCGGATGCGGTCGAAGAAGCCGACAGCCAGCACCACCAGGATGCCGCCGATCAGTCCGATGATGGCCGCAGCGCCCGCAGTAACCCAGGCGCAAGGGGCGGTGATTGCCACCAGACCGGCCAGAATGCCGTTGATCGTCATAGACAGATCAGGCTTGCCCAGTAGAGACCAAGCCGTGAAGGTCGCCGCCACGCCACCAAAGGCAGCCGCGATGTTCGTGGTCAGCGCGATGTGGGCGATCGCCGAACCGTCGCCAACCCCCATCGTCGAACCGGGGTTGAAGCCAAACCAGCCCAGCCACAGGATCAAGCAGCCCAGCGTGGCAATGCTCATGTTGTGACCCGGCAGGGCATTGGGAGTACCATCTTCGTTGTACTTGCCCAAGCGGGGACCGAGGATAGCAGCACCCATCAGCGCAGCCCAGCCACCCACGGCGTGCACCACCGTCGAACCGGCAAAATCCCAGAAGCCAGCATTGCCCAGCAAACCGCCACCCCAGACCATGTGGCCCGTGATGGGGTAAGCAAGACCCACCAGCAGCAGACTGAAGAGCATGAAGTCAATGAACTTGATGCGCTCAGCAACCGCCCCAGATACGATCGTTGCGGCAGTTCCAGCGAACACCAGCTGGAAGAAAAACTTGGCAGCCAGCGGCACGCCCGCCCAGCTAATGGCGCTGTACACGCCTTCGTAGGCATCACCCGTTGCAGGGCTATTGTCTACGCCAGAGAGGAAGAAGGGCGCAGCCGTACCAAAGAAGGGGTTGCCATCGCTGAACATCAGGCCCCAGCCGATGAACCAGTAGGCAATCGTAGACAAAGCGAACACGATTAGGTTCTTGGAAAGGATATTAACAGCGTTCTTTTGGCGGCAAAAGCCCGTTTCTAACATCCCGAAGCCTGCGTTCATAAAGAACACGAGCACCCCTGCCAGCACCACCCAGAGGGTGTCCAGCCCGACCCGCAGTTCGTCTGTGGTTGCAGCCAGAGACTCGACCGTGGGTGCATCCTGGGCGACCGCAGCCGTGCTGCTAACCAGCAGGATCAGCGCCACCAAGGGAATGCAGGCTTGCCAGGTTGGAGAGAGAGAATTGATGGTCGCCCGGGGGCGCTCTAAAAGCATTTTGGCGATCGCAGACAGACCGCGCCGATCGATCAGCGGCTGCCGTCTGTTTCGCTTTCTGAGAACTAATCTAGACATTGGTGGACGTTCCTTGAACGTAGATAAACTAATGACGCGGCTCAAAACTGACACCGCATCCCCAGATCGAAGAGGAGGGTAATAGACCAGCCCAGATTTCAAGAGCCAGGTCAGCTTGGCAGATTATATGATCGCCACCGCTCCAAGCAATTGCATCTGTGGCAAAAGATGCCAGCAGACTCAAAGCCATAGGCTCTTGCCTATGAAAACTTGGCGCAGGGCGTGAATCAATTAATACAGATTCCACCAATGAAGAGAAAGTAAATCTGTATCCTGAATTACAAAACCAGATCTTCGACCCAAATCCCTACAGGACTTACGCACTTGCAATAAGTTTTCTGGATTTTGGGCGATTTCTCGCGGGCGTAGCTCGTGAGAAATCGCCCAACTGTGTAAGTTCTATGGAAGTTTATTCAGCAGAGGCTAAGGGAGGGTACTTGACGTTAGAGCAGAATTGGGCAATCAGGAGACTTACACCACGGGCTGCTGCAAGCTTTGTCCGAGGGTCAAGCGTTCCAGGATTTGGCGGAGGGCGATCGCCGTCCAGTCGATATCGGCTTCGGTCGTATAGCGTCCCAAGGTGAGCCGAATGCCGCCTGTGGCCTGGCGATCGCCCAGTCCCATCGCCCGCAGCACAGGGCTGGGCTGGAGCTTGCCGCTGTTGCAAGCAGAGCCAGCGCTAATGCCAATACCCGCCAGGTTCATTTGGCGCACCAGGGTTCGACCCGTCAGGGCTTGTCCGTCGGCATGGCGCAGGCAAAAGCTGACGTGGTGGGGCAGTCGATGCAGGCGATCGCCCGTGGGGATGAGGTCTGGCACATCGGCCAACTGGTCAACCAGGCGATCGCGCAGGGAGACCAGCCGGGGCGTTTCGCTGGGTAGCTCGCGGGCAGCCAGTTCTGCGGCCATGCCAAATCCGGCGATCGCGCCCACAGCCTGGGTTCCCGACCGTAGTCCCTGCTCTTGGCCGCCGCCGCCCAAAAGCGGAGCCAGCGCCACGCCGGGCCGTACATACAAAGCCCCCACACCCTGGGGCCCATAGAGCTTGTGGCTGGACAGCGAGAGCAGATCTACAGGCAACCGCTGCACATCTAGCGGCAGCCGCCCCGCCACCTGCACCGCGTCGGTATGAAACCGTGCGCCATGATCGCGGGCGATCTGTCCTAGCACTTCGATCGGCTGGAGCGTCCCGATTTCACTCTGTCCGTAAATGATCGAAACCAGAACTGTGTTGGGTCGCAGGGCTGTCTGCAAGTCGGCCGGATCGACCCGCCCTTGGCGGTTGACCGGAAGCCACGTCACCTGCCAGCCCTGGCGCTCCAACTGGCGGGCTGGTTCCGTGACGGCCGAATGCTCGACGCTGGACACGATCAAATGCTGGGGCGCGGAATATTGACGTGCTATGCCACAGAGAGCCAGGTTATCAGACTCGGTGCCGCCGGAGGTAAACACAATGCTGTCAGGCGGTGCGTTGATCAGGGCAGCGACCTGGGCGCGGGCCAGTTCCAGGGCTTCGGTGGCCCGCTGCCCCCACTGATGCAGACTGGAGGGATTGCCCCACTGCTGAGTCAAAACGGCGTGCCAGCGGGCGATCGCCTCTGGGCGGGTGGGCGTGGTGGCGCTGTAGTCCAGATAAATCTGCATCGAGCATTCCCCGCAAACTCCATTTCTCAGGATATCGCGCCCCGATGGCAGCAGCGGAACATCCCTGTTCTAGCTCGATGTTCTAGCTCGATCTCAACCCGTCCCGTCTCAACTCGTGCCGTCTCAACTCGTGCCGTCTCAACTCGTGCCGTCTCAACCCGTCCCGTCTCAACTCGTGCCGTCTCAACTCGTGCCGTCTCAACTCGTGCCGTCTCAACCCGTACTGATGGAGTAGCTTGTTTTTCCATGCAAATATAAAAAATGCCAACAACTCGCTCGATCTCCCAAACTGCCCGGTAGGATAGAACCATTCTGGGGTTGCCCATCGCGTCCCTACGGTTTTCCCAAACGGTTTCCCCCACCGCTTCTTTAAGTTGCATCTACCATGAGCGATTCGGCATCCGGGTCTGCTGCTGCATTCTCTGCGCCTTCTCTTCCTGACAACATCACAGGCATTCGCATGGCGGATGTGCTGCTGCTGCCTGACGAACAGCAGTCGGTGGTGCGGTGGCTGCTGCGCCATAATGTTGTGTCTCTGAGCGAAACGGCTGCTCACTTTCAGCAGACCGAAGCTGAGATGCAGGCGTTTTTGCTGCCGCTATTGGAAAAGCGCATTGTCCGCCAGGTGGAGCAGGATGGGGCGATCGCCTATGAGGTGAAACTGGCACACAAATCCAACCGCCGGATGCCCAGGGACATCTGGAAAATCCTGGACATGTCCAGCGAAACGGCAAATGTCTTTGTGTCCTATTCCCGTCGCAACAGGCCCTTTGTGCAAACGCTGGTGCAGGCGCTCCAAAAGCGAGGGCGCGAGGTCTGGGTTGATTGGGACAGCATTCCGTCGGGAGCGGACTGGTGGGAAGAAATTAAGCTGGGCATTGAGGTCGCCGACACCATGATCTTTGTCCTCAGCCCAGAGTCGGCGGCTTCGGAGGTGTGTGGCCGCGAGCTAGAACATGCCCTGCAACATCAGAAGCGTCTGCTGCCTGTGGTTTGCAAAGACGTTGACCCGGCGCTGGTGCATCCCGAACTGGGCAAAATCAACTGGATTTTTTTGCGAGATACGGACAATTTTGAAGTTGGGTTTCGCAGCCTGGTGTCGGCGCTGGATGCCGATTTGTCTTATGTGCGAACCCACACGCGGCTGCTGGTGCGGGCAACGGAATGGAACGCACGCGGCAAGGATCGCAGCCTACTGCTGCGGGGCAGCGAAATTCAGGAGGCTCGGCGCTGGCTGGCTGAGGGCGAACACAAGGAACCCCAGGCGCTGCAAGTGCAGAAGGAATACATCTGGGCTTCCTACAACGAAGAGATGGATCATCAGCAGGAGGAACTGGCGGAGCAAAAGCAGATCCTCCGGCAGCAGCGATTGCTGACCCAGACGATCGCAGCGGCAGGAGCAATGGCGATCGCCCTTGGGATCGTGTCCTTCAGCCTGTATCGCTCGGCGGAAAGCAACCGCAGCCTTGCGGAACGGGAGCGACTGACGGCGCTGACGGAGGCTTCGGGGGCGCTGTATGGCTCGGGGCAAACCTTTGAGGCGCTGGTGAAGGCCGTAGAAGCAGGGTTTACGCTGAACACCCTAAAGCGGAGAGAACAGGCGCAGAATCCAGACGTGCGATCGCGCGTGTTGTCTTCGTTGCAGCAGGCGATCTACTGGGTGCATGAGCGCAACCAACTGCGGGGACACGCCGGAGCCGTGTGGCAGGCCGCCCTCAGCCCCGATGAACAGCGGCTCGCCTCTGCCAGCGCCGACGGCACGGTTCGCCTATGGCAGATGGATGGAACGCCTGTGCAAACGCTGGCAGGCGACACCTCCCAGGCGCTCAGCGTTGTCGTGCTGCCTCACGAACGAATTGTCAGCGCCCATGACGACGGTAGCCTCTGGTTTCGCAAGCCCAACGGCACGGGGATTCGCCAGTTTGCCCACAGTCAGGCGGTCAATGCGCTGAGCGCCGCGCCCAATGGAGGGGCGATCGCCGCCGCCAGCGAAGACGGCACGGTGAGCTTGTGGGATGAAGCGGGTCGGCGCTTGGGCACGCTGCCCAGCCAGAACACACCCGTCCGCATCATCGCTCATAGCCCCGATGGAAAAATCCTGGCAACGGGCAGCGCCGATGGAATGATCCGCCTCTGGCAGACGGATGGAACCCGCTGGAAGACCATTCCCAGCGGCGATTTGGCAGTGACCAGTCTAGCCTTCAGTCCCAACGGGCAAATCCTGGCTGCCAGCCGGCTGGATGGGCAGGTGCGGCTGTGGCGGCTGGACGGCACGCCCGTCCACACCTTCCAGGGGCATTCTTCGCCAATCTATAGCCTGGTATTTAGCCCAACAGACGATTTGCTGGCCACTGCGAGCGCCGACAAGACGATCAAGCTCTGGCGACTGGACGGTACGCTGCTGTCTACGCTGGGCGGCCACACCTCCCAGGTTCACAGCCTCCGCTTCAGCCGCGATGGCAAGACGCTGATTTCTGGCAGTGGCGATCGCACGCTGCGGCTGTGGCGGGTAAATCACACGCTGCTGAACCAACTGTATGACCACACCGAGCGGGTGTATGATGTGGACTTTTCCCCCGACGGCGACCTGATTGCCTCCGCCAGTGGCGATCGCACGGTGCGTCTGTGGAACCGAAACGGCCAGTTGCAAAAGACTCTGGCCGTCCATACCGCCGCCGTGCGCGGCGTGGCCTTCAGCGCCGATAATCAAACCCTGGCTTCGGCCAGCGCCGATCGCACGGTGCGCCTATGGAACCGAAACGGCGACCTGTTGCAAACCCTGACTGGCCACACCGCCGCCGTGAACGAAGTTGCCTTTTCACCCAGCCGCGACCAGCTTGCCTCCGCCAGCGACGATGGCCTGGTGCGCCTCTGGCAGCGCGACGGCCGCCTCGTGAACACGCTCCAGGGGCATCGCGGCAGCGTTCTCAGCGTGGACTATAGCCGCGACGGGCAGATGCTTGCTACAGCCGGCACCGATAAGGTGGTCATTCTGTGGACGGCAGAGGGTCGCAAACTCCGCACGCTGCGCGGCCACAGCGGCAAGGTGTATCACGCCAGCTTTAGCCCCGATGGACGGGCGATCGCCACCGCCAGCTACGACAACACGGTCAAGCTCTGGACACCCGACGGCACGCTGCTGGTCACGCTGGAAGGGCACAGCGATGGCGTGCTGCATGTCGGCTTTAGCCCCGATGGGCAAACCCTAACGACCGCCAGCTACGACGGCACGATCAAACTCTGGACGCTGGAGGGCAAACTTATCAGCACGCTGCGCGGCCACCGCGACGGGGTCAATACTGCCGTCTATAGTCCCGATGGGCAGACCCTCGCCACCGCCAGCAACGACCACACGATTTTGCTGTGGACGCTGACCCAGATGAATGACCTAGAACATTTGCTGAACCTGGGGTGTGACCTACTGCAAGACTATCGTCACAGTCTGCCTGTGCTGGAGCAAGGCCGATTGGCAGAGTGTGATGGGACTTAGGCAGTTGGACGATTTCTCATGGGCGCAGGCCGCGAGAAATCGTCCAAAACCCAAAGAGCTTATCGCAAGTGCGTAAGTCCTGTGTGAATCAAGGGAATGAGGAGGTAAAGCAATGAGCCATAGGGGGCGATAATTTGGAGAGCCGCTTTTCCCTAAACTCCTGACTCCCAAACCTCTGACCATGCCCGTCTACACCCTGGCTGAATTGCAGCAGGCGATCGCCCAAAATCCTGACCAATGGCGACCGCTGGTGTTTACCAATGGCTGCTTTGACCTGATTCATGCGGGACATGTGCGCTACTTGCAGGCGGCGGCAACTCAGGGGCGGTCGCTCGTCGTGGGGCTAAATAGCGATGCCTCGGTGCAGCGCATCAAGCCTGCCAAACCCGGACAGCCGCCGCGTCCCATCGTGCCCACAGCCCAGCGGGCCGAGGTGTTGGCAGCGCTGAAACCCGTGGATGGCGTGGTGGTGTTTGAGGAACCCACGGCGATCGCCCTGATATCGGCCCTCCAGCCTGATATCTATGTTAAAGGCGGCGATTACACGGTCGCAACGCTGCCGGAAGCGCCCACAGTCCAGGCCTACGGCGGGCGAATCGAGCTGATTCAAGTAGAAGTGCCCAGTTCCACCACGGCGATCATTCAGCGCATTCTGGCAGGCGCAGCCAGCAAAGAGTAGAGGTGGAGATTAAAGTAGGACTTACGCAGTTGGGCAATTTCTTATGGGCACAGGCCGCGAGAAATTGCCCAAAATCCAGAAAGCTGATGGCAAGTGCGTAAGTCCTGTAAAGGTTAAAATGAGAAATCGCGTAAAACTCGCGCTTTTGCTCGGTGCTGCTGCAAATCATGGATAACGTGCAAGCCAATCTGTCACAATCTCCGCTGGATATCACCGCTTCGTCCGAGCCTGGCGCGTCTGACTTCATTCCCGATTTCCTCGCCCGCCTCCAGTCTGAAAACGAGAAGACCCAGTTGCAGTTGCTCCAAGACATTGCCGCCCAAGGCGACTCCGGGCTGACGGTGCTAATGCGGGTGCTGCAAGACCGCCAGGGCAGCAAACCGGGGCCGCTGGAAGGCAAGGCCGTGCAGATTTTGGCCGCTGCTGAATCTCCCAAAGCGCAGGAGTTTTTGCAGACCCAGTTTCCTCAGGGGCTAGTGCCTGGGCGATCGCAGCGCGGCATAGACTATTCCCCGCTGCAAACGCTGCTAGTTCAGCAAGACTTTCAGGCGGCCGATCGCCTGACGTTAGAGAAACTGTGCGAACTGGCGGGGCCGGCTGCCGTGCAGCGCCGCTGGATTTATTTCACCGAAGTCGATGACTTTCCCATCGAGGATTTGCAGACCATCAACACGCTCTGGCTCGTCTATTCCGAAGGCAAGTTTGGCTTTTCGGTGCAGCGCGATCTGTGGCTTAGCGTGGGCAAAAACTGGGATCGGCTCTGGCCGCTGATCGGCTGGAAGTCAGGGAATAACTGGACACGCTATCCGGGCGGCTTTACCTGGAGTTTGACGGCTCCCCGTGGTCATCTGCCCCTGTCTAATCAGCTCCGGGGCGTACGCACGATGGCCTCGCTGATGGCACATCCAGCGTGGACCGCGCAGGAGAAGTGAGGCTGATTTTGGATTTTGGATTGGGGATTTTGGATTGGCGATTTTGGGTTACACGAGGTGCTGACGGTCTATTGCTGAAGCTGGACAAGTAGCGGTTTGTCTGGCTGGATGATTCGGCCGGTGGTTGATTCGCCTGGGCGACTTCCGCTGGAGACTGCATCTTGCCAGAGGAGCCAGCGGCTTTGGGGCGGCAGGCTGTTGCAGTGCTGGAAGGACGGGGTGAGCCAGAGGCAGGGAGATTGCGTAGGCGGGTGATTGGGGGAGGGTTCACCGGGCTGCACGGCGGCAAGGGCTTCTAGCACGAGGCGATCGCCCCGCAGACTCCCCGTTCCGGCAGTCCACAGGCTGACGGTCATGCTCTGGCGCAGCGCATAGGCATAGAGCGAGGCGGCCGCGATCACGGCCTGTTCAAAAGCATCGGGCTGCCAGAGGGCGGCGCTGTCCAGCACAATTACAACTTCCTGTCCACCTGTGAAGCGCTCCAGTTCTCGTAGCCGCAATTCGCCGTAGCGGGCGCTGGTGCGCCAGTGAATCAGCCGAGTCGGGTCGCCCCAGCGGTAGGGACGCAATGTCCGCGTCACGCCTTCGGTCGCCATCTGGGCGCGGCGCTGGCTTTCGGTGGTGTGGCTGAGGTCTTGCCCCATTTCGTCGATCAGGGGGCACTGGCTGAGGGGCAGCACGGTCGGGTAGACCACGGCCGAGGCATTGACTAAGTGCGATCGCCGTCCCCAAAACAAGCCCAGCGGTGTGGCAGTCCGTAAATCCACCCCATCCCAGCGATACACGCCCCGTCGGTCTGCGGTGCGGCTGTAGACCCAGCGATAGGTCTGGCCGGGCGCTAGCGACTCGATGACGGTCGTTTCTGCTGGGCCCAGTTCTGGCGGCGGGCGATCGCACACCTGCAACAGCGTTTTTGCCTGTCGTCCAGTGTTTTCAACGGCCAGTTCTAAGTTCAAAGCATCGCCTACATTGACGGGTTCAATCGGCATTCGGCGAACCGCCAGCGCCCGCAGCGATCGCCCCGGCAGCAGCGCCCCCAGCACCAGCAGCGCCCCCATCAGCCCGCTGGTAGCATAGAGCCAGCCCGCCATCGTATTCGTCGCTGCGCCAAAGAAAAATAGAGCCAGCCCAAGGGCGACCCAGCCACCATAGGACGGCGCGACCCAGCGCGTCTCCAGTCGGTTTGCCAGGGTTGCCCCCAGCCGCCGAATCCCAAACCGTTTAATGCCTAGCCTCATAGTTCTTATATGCCCACTTCTCGGTCAAAGCGCAGCATCTCTAGACTGCGATCGCCATACACGCCCTCAATCTGCTGGCGGCAACAGTCGATTGCAAAATCATTTAGCTCCTCTGGCTCAATGCCAAACAAATCCTGGAACACGGCTGGCTCTACTCGGCAAAAGCGGGGGCGCTTCTCGTAAATGGTGCATTCCCGCGAGTCTGGCTCGAAGTGAATGCACCAGCCGTCGGGGCCAATCAAGCTCAGGTATTCCGCCAGTTCTGGCGGCGACAGATATTCTTCCAGATCAGGACGCTCTGCTGGGTCAAGGTGGCAGCAAGCCCCACACTGTTTCACGCAACGCCAGGTTGCCATAGCCTTTCAACTCCCAAGTGCGATCGCCCCTTCCAAAGTGCCCAGAAATACCTAGATATGCGCCGCGTGGCTCTATCAGCGCAGACAGCCCCATCGACGGAAAACCCAGACCAAAAACTCAGGGGAAAGTTTTGTAACGTTTTTTAATTATTCTGATGCAGCTTCGCGGGGCGATCGCCACACGGCTCTGCCAAACCAATTCGGGCGGGGCAATTTCTGGAAATCCTGAAGGGAAAAGCGTTTAGCCGAACCGGCTCCATCTCTTCATGACGCGCTAGAACTCCCCACTGCCCAACTATCCCAGACAACTACCGGATTTTTGTTAACTTTCTGAGAATCGGGTTCCCCACACAGGTAAAATGGGCGAAGACATTTGACTTAACTAAACCTAACCTAAATTTCGCGGCACGTGAGGGCGCAATGGATTTGATTAGCAATCTGGTTGGCAATGTTAACTGGGAAGCCATTGTTCAGTTGACTCTGGTAGGTATGATCATGATTGCCGGGCCAGTGGTGATTTTTCTGCTGGCTTTTCGCGGCGGCGACCTGTAATCTCTCCGTAGCTTGAAGTAGTTGACAAGCGTTTACGCTGACGAGAGTTTACACACTGCCCGGATTCAATTGCTATCATGAGAGACTGAGGGCGATCGCCATCTTTAGGTGCATTGCCTCAGTTTTCTCACTTTTTGCTTCGCGTATTTGCTTTTCATAGTTTTTGCCCGGTTAAAGCCTCACTGGGTTTTGTTTCGATTAGCTTAGAGTGTACGGGTCGTTTCGGAAACCTGTCGTTTCGGAGACATCCGGACGTCTCCGAGTTTCAGTGTTTTCTCTACTTTTTCACTCTGACCGTTTCTTTCTTTAAGGCTATATTTGGCAGTTTTACATTTTCCAGTATTTATTAATTTCCCTGGAAATCTGAGCGGCTGTTGTCAAATTGGAATGATAAGATTGCGGTGACTATTTCCCGAGGAACTGTTGTGATCCGCTCGGCAGCTTTGTCTCTTCAGCCTCCTCTGCCTCAAATTGCCGACAACAGCCGCCTCAGGCTGTTTTCGGGTTCTGCCAATGTCCCCCTCTCCCAAGAGGTGGCCCGCTATCTTGGCATGGACTTGGGGCCGATGGTTCGTAAGCGGTTCGCAGATGGTGAGCTATACGTCCAAATTCAAGAGTCCATTCGCGGGTGCGACGTTTACCTAATGCAGCCCACCTGCTGCCCAGTGAACGACCACCTGATGGAACTGTTGATTATGATTGACGCCTGCCATCGGGCGTCCGCCCGCCAGATTACGGCGGTGATTCCCTACTACGGCTACGCTCGCGCAGATCGGAAAACTGCCGGCCGCGAATCGATTACAGCCAAGCTCGTGGCCAACCTGATTACTCAGGCAGGCGCGGATAGGGTGTTGGCGATGGATTTGCACTCGGCCCAGATTCAAGGCTATTTCGACATTCCGTTTGATCATGTCTACGGTTCGCCTGTGTTGATTGAGTACATCGCCAACAAGCAACTGTCGGACATTGTGGTAGTGTCGCCCGACGTAGGCGGTGTGGCCCGCGCCCGCGCCTTCGCCAAAAAGCTAGATGACGCACCGCTGGCCATCATCGACAAGCGCCGCCAGGCCCACAACGTGGCCGAAGTGATGAACGTGATTGGCGACGTGGCCGGCAAAACGGCTGTGCTGGTGGACGATATGATCGACACCGCTGGCACGATTTGCGAAGGGGCGAAGATTTTGCGGGAACAGGGCGCACGCCAGGTCTACGCCTGCGCGACCCACGCCGTCTTCTCGCCGCCTGCCACTGAGCGCCTCTCCAGTGGGTTGTTTGAAGAGGTGATCGTTACGAACAGCATCCCTGTGCCCGAAGATCACCGCTTTGAACAACTCACGGTGCTGTCGGTGGCAAACATCATTGGCGAAACAATTTGGCGCATCCACGAAGACAGCTCAGTGAGCAGCATGTTCCGCTAGATCTGTTATAAGGCTCTGTCGCAGGCATCTAGTCGGAGCTTGTTCTAAATTTTTTCTCAATTTTTTCAGAGATGGCGAGGTGAGGTTTTGCTCGATCGCCATCTTTTTTTGGCTCTCTGGGTTACCGGGCTGGTCGCGTTGGCGCGGAGCGTTTGGGCTTGTTGGGCAAATCTGTTGCGCCAAGTTGCTAGGAAACTCGTAGAATTTCACCAGTCCGCTGAATGTGAAACGCTGAGCGCAGTCGCTAGAGAATTCTATTCAGACCTATATTTCACCTATCTTTCAATATCTCAAGCGTGATCCCATGACCGAGCCAGCAGATACTCTGTTTCTCAAAATTATTCGCCGCGAAATTCCTGCGGACATTGTGTACGAGGATGACTTGGCGATCGCCTTCAAAGACATCAACCCCCAGGCTCCTGTCCACATTCTCGTTGTGCCCAAAAAGCCAATTCCCTGCCTGGCCGACGCAATTCCCGAAGATCATCGCATTCTGGGGCATTTGCTGATGACAGTGAAGCGGGTCGCAGAGCAGGTGGGACTAGAGAACGGCTATCGTGTCGTGATCAACACCAAAACCGATGGCGGGCAAACGGTCGATCACCTGCATCTCCATCTGCTGGGCGGTCGCGCTTTGGCCTGGCCGCCGGGTTGAGGGGTGTTGTCCTAGTTTGCGGCTGCTTGGTTTGCGGCTGCTTGGTTTGCGGCTGTTTAGTTTGCGGCTGTTTAGTTTGCGGCTGCTTAGTCTGCGGCTGTTTAGTCTGCGGCTGCTTTGAAGGGCGATCGCACGGCTGGATCTAAAGAAACCCCGTAACTCCCTTGCCGATTTGAGGATAAGCCTTAGGATCTAGAAAAATCGTTTCGCCTTAAGATAAGCCCTAATGAATACCGACAAACTCAGCTTTCTGGACGAAAATCAATCGGTTGCTTCCGTTGTTACCAAGCTGCATGAGTATTTCAAAAACTCCTACTCTCGCTGTAAGGTGAAGCGCAGCCAGTGCCTGAGCCAGCTAGAAGCGGCAACTGGAGAGAAGGAACAGGCAATTTTGCAAGACCTGGAAAAAATTGACCAGGAAATGGCGCTGTTTGGTGTGCTGAATGACGCGCTCTCGATTGCAGACCGCGTGGTGCATTCCAAAACAATGTCGAGTGCGCTTGGGCTGGACAGCGAAATTTATCAGATCCACCACGAAACAGAAGAAGAACAGCGGGCGGAGTGGAATTTGGCAGAATATCGAATTTCGCAGCAGCGGCAGACGCAGCAGTAATGGGACTCACGCTTTACTTCCTGCGGCATGGGGAAACGCCCTATAGCCAGACCGGCCGATACTGCGGCGAGATCGATGCCGAGCTAACGACCGAAGGACATCAAATGGCAGCGGCCTTTGCGGCGGCCTATTCTAGTGTGCCCTGGGATGCGGTTTACGTCAGCCCAATGAAGCGCACGATTGCGACGGCTACGCCGCTGTGTCAGGCGGTGGGGCTAGAGATGCAGCTACGCGACGGGCTAAAGGAAATTCGCTATGGCAAATGGGAAGACCAGTCGCCAGAATTCGTTAAGGAACACTATCTCGAAGATTACATCCGCTGGATGACTGAACCCGCCTGGAACCCACCAACAGGCGGCGAAACGGCAGTGGAAATTGCCAGCCGCGCTTCACTGGTGGTGGCCGAGATCGAGGAAAAACACCCAACGGGCACCGTGCTGCTGGTGTCGCACAAGGCGACGATTCGGATTTTGCTCTGCACACTGCTGGGCATTGACCTGGGGCGCTATCGCGATCGCCTCAATGCTTACGCTGGGTCGGTCAGCATTGTGAAGTTTGGCGACCACGGGCCGATGCTGGAGGTGTTGGGCGATCGCACGTATATGGGCGACCTGCGGCATCGCACCGGGACTTAGCAGCAGTCACGCCTCTGAACCAGACAGCGAGACGGCGGCGGCGATCTGCTGCATGTGGCGAATGGGGTCATAGTCGCGATCGCCCACCAGCACAAATCGAGCCAGGCCGCCCCGTGCTAAAACCTCTTCTCCTTCTGGCTCGTCGGCCATTTGCACCAGCAGACTGCGGAGGCGGGTACGGAGCGCAGCAGGAACCGTAGTAGACACCAGCCAAGGCGGACTGGGGCTGGGGCCAAGCGTGTCAATCACGCGAATCTGACGCTGCAAAGATGAATCTTCGCGCAGCGCGTGTTCTAGCACCGTGCTGTCGATCGCCGACGCATCCACGTCACCGCTCAAGATCTGCTGGAGCGAATTCTGGTGTGCGCCCGACTCGACCACGCTGCCAAAAAAGCCGCTGCGCTCTTCTAGCATGGCTAGGTGGTAGCGCGTCAGGATATAGCCAGAGTGCGATCGCGGTTCGTTGTAGGCCCAGCGTGCGCCGCGCAGATCCGTAAACTGCTGAAATGGGCGATCGCGCCGCACCACTACGTCTGAAAAATAAATCGGACGATTTTGGTAGCGATCGCCCCGCATCACAGGCGCGGCCAGCAGTTCAATCTGCGGATTTGGCTGATCGACCTTTTGCACATAGGGCAGACCGCAAATCCAGCAGACCTGAATTTCGCCTCGGTCAAAGCGCTCCTCCCGCTGTTGCCAGGGAATTTGGTCAATAAACTCGGTCGGCAGTTCGAGTTTTCGTTCTGCATAGGCCGCAATCTCTGCCATGACAGGCAGCGTGTTATCAGCCATACAAGAGGTGAATTTTAAGAGGCCAGTTCCAGACTGATCTGGTCGATGATCCATACGTGTAGCCGAACAAGCTCGAAGGGCGATCGCCATCTCCCAGCCCTAAAAGGACTAAGAAAAGACCAATCTACCAGACTTGCTCCAGCAGACAACATGCCGCTATGCCAGTCCCCTGGCCGCACCCGCATCCACCAAACAGCCGCTACAGCCACAGCGCCCATACGATAGCAACCGTTGACCCAGTGCCCTATTCACGGGTGCGCCTCTGCGCCGCGTTGCCTGTCTCGCAAACTGGGCTGCCTGCGTGCTGAGGGGGTTCACGCTGGCATTGCCATAGGACACCGTATGGCCCAAATCATTCAGCACCGCGATATCCAAAACCGTTGCCCGCTTACGCTGGCCTCGCTGGGCAAACGGGGTCATCAAGGGTTCTCCCACGCCGCCAAAGGTGTAGTCATTGCGAATGTGCTCAGAACTGTCCAACGGCAGGGCATTGCCGCCGTTCTGCGCTCTCGTATTCGACCCACCAAAGCCGCTGCTGGTCATGAGCCGACTGAAGGCGCGACTGGTGCCAAACCCCAGGACATGGGCAATTTCATGCAGCGCGGTCGAGAAAAAATCCTGCTGATTTTTAGGAACATCGCTGGTGCTGTCGAGCGTGCGGTCAAAATACCAGTCTGTGGTGAGGTTAAACGCCATCGAGCCAATCCACGGCTGGAACACACTGCCCTCGTACCGACTCTCACCCACAAAGTAGCCCGACGGCCCCGACAGCGCCAGGGTTGTGCCGCCCAGTTGCCGCGCCCCGACAAAGATGGTCAAATCATCAATCGGGCGATCGGTCACAAAGGTTCGCACGGTTCCCCCCGTGGCCGGATTTCGGACGTTCGGCGTGCGTTTCCCCGTGGGCACATCAGGAAACTCACTCCGGATAATCGTAGACCAGACCTCTGCCGCTGCCTCTAGCACGGCTCGCCGCAGCGGGGTAAACCAACCCCTCGTGTCAAAGCGATAGTCGATTTCAATTTTGAAGTCGCTGGTCTTTAGCGGCGCAGCCGACAGCGTAAGCTTGTAGTTTGTCCGCTGGTTTGCCTGATTGGGCACTACGCGAATAAAGTAGGTGCCTGCCGTCAGGGTGTCACGGATCACTTCTGGGCGCTTCCCCTTTCGAGCCGACTGGAGCAGGGTTTTGCCCTGGTCATCCAGCAGAGCAACATCTGCATTTGCCGTTAGCTCCGACAGATTCAGCGAAAACTGGCTGGCTCGCAGCACTCGAAATCGGTAGAAATCCAGATCCTTGCCGCCTACGAAATCGCGAAAGGACTTGGGCGTTTCTGATAGGCGAATACGCCGCGCAGCGTTTAATGTGTTTCCAGCGCGATCGGGAGGAGTCATAGCGTGTATACCCAGTTGGCGGACTTGCTAGTTTGCCACTTCGGACATCTCAAAAATTCGACCGTCCCAGTCTTTCACCAAAAAGTTCAGCGGCTTGTCGCTGCGAATTTTGTACTGCGCGCCCCGACTCTGAATTCGCAACAGCATTTGCTCCAGACAGTCGTGATCAAAGCAGACATGGCGCTGGCGGTTCTTTTCGCCCAGGCTTGCGCCCGTAATCACATGAAGTTGGGTCTTTTTGCGGAGTTGATACCACAGTCCGTCGGGATTGCTGAGCGAAGGGCTGGTGGAATAGCCTGTGGTGCCCGATAGATAGAGCGGGTCTAACCCAGCCCCGCCAATGGTCTGCTCGTAGTTGTAGTAGTAATGCAGCGGCACATCGGCGGCGGGCAAATCCAGCACCTCTTCATAGAAACGCCGCGCTAGCTCTAGATCCGACACCATAATGGTGTAAACCTTGGGGGCGCTGGAAAGAAACATCCACATGGCTCCGGCGTAGGCAACCAGCAGCATCACCATCACGCCCTGAGTAGACAACAGCCCATCGATTGGGATCGCCAGGAAGAGAGAGAAAAGCTGGGTAAATAGAAGCTTGGTGAACAGAGGGTCTGCTAGTGAAGCGGTCATTAGAGGGAGAGCCATGAGCATCTGCACAGTAGAGCGAGCGCTAGAAGAACGAAGCACGAAGCACGAAAAGGGAAGCCAGAGCCATGAGCATCTGCACAGTAGAGCGAGCGCTAGAGGGGCTGGGTGGGCACAATTACTGACTCCAGTGTACCAAGAACGTCTGGGTCATCAAGGCCGGCGATGCAGCTTGAGATGGGAGGGGGGAGGCGGGGCGATCGCCCTTCCTGCTTCATTGGGCGCATCCCAGTGCTGCAAGTTTGCCCTCATCCCCCAGCCCCTTCTCCCAAAAAGGGAGAAGGGGAGCCAGATTGGAAGTCCCTCTCCCAAAGTGGGAGAGGAATTTAGGGTGAGGGCTACAAAAGTGGGATACACCCGTTCCATTTCCCGAATTCTCCCAATTGGCACAATGAATAAACATGCTGGAAGCCCTGCGAAGGCTTGACGGGCAATCCAAAACCGGAAATCCAAAATCGAGAATTGATGCTTGATTGCCGCTTAATTAACACTTGGATGCTTCCGAGATGTTTCCGACATTGGCACAAACATGGACACAAAGCAATCTGACCCTGAGCAACATCGTTGCCCTATTTTCAGCAATGGTGGTTCTGGCAGCCATTCCCAGCATCAGCGTCCTCACAGTCTCCACGCGGGCGGCCAGCCTTGGGTTTCTGCATGGCGTGTTGACGGCGGCGGGCATCGTGGTGGGTGATCTCCTGTTTATTGCGATCGCCCTTTGGGGACTCTCATTTCTATCCAGCGCCTTGGGCAGCCTGGTGTTTCTGATCAAATACCTGGGCGGAGCCTATCTAATCTGGCTGGGCCTTCGGCTATTTCGCGCCAGAGAGCAACCTGTGGAAGCGCAGTCCATCTCTCACTCATCAAGAGTCTCCAGTTTTCTAACCGGGCTGCTGATTACCCTGGCCGATCAAAAGGCAACACTGTTTTACCTCGGCTTTTTCCCTGCGTTTCTGGATATGTCTCAGGTGTCCTATGTCGATGCAGGCGTGATTATGCTGGTGGCGATCGCCGCTGTCGGGGGTGTAAAGGTCATCTACGCGCTGCTGGCAGACCAAACCCGGTTCCTCCTGGGCGGGGGGCTCAGCACTCGGCTGAATGCGATCGCCGGTGGTGTGATGGTGGCAGTTGGGCTATTGCTGATTCTCACTGCGGCATAAGGCGACCGTCACGCTGCGGCCAGCGCCTTTTGCAGCAGCGCCTCCAGTTGCGCCACGCCGGCCCGGGGCGAGAGGCGGGGCAGCGGAATCAGGGCGGGCGGGGAATCGGGGCGATCGCGCTGCCAAATTAGTACCGGAATCTCATATTGATAGGCCTGAAACCAGTCGTCGCGAGTGGTGATGTCGCGAATTTCCAGATCGATAGAAACGCTTTGCACCTGCGTCAGCTTTTCTTGAAGCCCCTCGCACAAGTGGCATCCGGGCTTGCTGTAGAGAATGAGCTTCATCATAAACCCCTGATTCTTCTCAATCCCCATTTCCCCATCGGCTTATGCGCCTTTTATCGTAAAATATACTCATTGAGATTTTCCCAACTGGCAACCTCAACCCTTAAACACGCATTATGACTCAATCCGTAGACGCTCCGGCGCAGACGCAGCCGTTCGACCTAGACGCGCTCAATCAGCAGTTTGACACCGCTCATCCCAAAGACATCCTCGCCTGGAGCGTGGAAAACATCCCCACCGGCCTCGTGCAAACCAGCGCTTTTAACGTAGATGACCTGGTGCTAACAGATATTCTCTACAAGCAAATCAAGCCTGCTCAGCCCGTTCCTGTGCTGTTTTTGGACACGCTTCACCACTTTCCTCAAACGCTGGAACTGGTTGCCAAAGCCAAAGATTTGTACGCCCTCAACCTCCAGGTCTACAAAATTCAGGACGTAGACACCCGCGAAGCCTTTGCCGCAAAGTACGGCAAGGCGCTGTGGGATAGCGACATCCTCAGGTTTCACGACCTGACCAAAATCGAGCCACTCCAGCGCGGACTGAGCGAACTCAACACCGTCGCCTGGATCACCGGCCGCCGCCGCGACCAGGCCAGCACCCGCGCCGATATGCCCGTGTTTGAGCTGGATAAGCAGGGCCGCCTCAAGATCAACCCCCTAGCGTCGTGGACACGCAAAGATAGCTGGGCCTACGTCGCGGAACACAGCATGATTTACAACCCGCTGCACGATCAGGGGTATCCCAGCATTGGCGACGAGCCAATCACCACCCCCGTCGGCGAAGGCGAAGACGAGCGGGCTGGTCGCTGGCGCGGTACGGGCAAAACCGAGTGCGGCATTCACATCTAGGGTTTCATATCTCGGCTCAAGTCTGGGTTCAACAAACTTTTCCCGTTCGCTACGGTGTAGAGGCGTGCAGTTGTGCGCCTCTTTTTCGTTTCTGTTTTCATCCCTGCCGAGCCTCCCTGCTTATGACGCTGATTACCGTTCGCCCTGAAGGACTCTATTGCGAAGCGGGCGACTTTTTTATCGACCCGTGGCGACCAGTAGACACAGCACTGATTACCCACGCCCATTCCGATCATGCGCGATCGGGGTCAGCCCGATACATTGCAACCGATGTGTCCGCAGGCGTGTTGAAAAAGCGGCTGGGCGAGAGCATTCAGCTTCAGGGCGTGGCCTACGGTGAGCCGCTAAAACTGGGGGAAACTTGGGTGTCATTTCATGCGGCGGGGCATGTGCTGGGTTCAGCGCAGATCCGCGTGGAGCATCAGGGTGAAGTGTGGGTCGTTTCGGGCGACTATAAGCGTGATGCAGACCCGACCTGTGCGCCGTTTGAGGTGGTGGAGTGCGATCGCTTTATTACCGAAGCAACCTTTGGGTTGCCAATTTACAACTGGCAAAGCGGAGCAGAGGTGTGCAGGCAAGTTTACGACTGGTGGCAAAGCGACTTGGAACGTCCCTCGCTTCTGTTTTGCTATGCCTTTGGCAAAGCACAGCGAATTCTGAGTGAACTGCGAAATTTCTGCGATCGCCCTGTCTATGTACACGGTGCCATTCACGCACTGACGGAGATTTATCGCAGCCTCGGAATTCCAATGGTGCAAACGATTCCCACCTCCGAGATGCCCCGCAGCTACAAGTTTCAGGGTGACTTGGTGCTGTCGCCGCCGTCGGGCCATCGCTCAAGCTGGATGAAGCGGTTTCAGCATCCGCAGACTGCCTTTGCGTCTGGCTGGATGGCGGTGCGCGGCGCACGACGCAGACGCGGCTATGAACGTGGATTCGTCCTTTCAGATCATGCTGATTGGAATGGACTTGTGAATACAGTGCGTCAAACTAAGGCAAAAACTGTTTACGTGACTCATGGGCAGACAGATGTATTGTCCCGCTACCTAAAAGAAGAACAGAATGTGGACGCGATGCCGCTTAAGACGCTGTTCGAGGGAGAAGGTGATATTTGAATTGAACGTAAATGAATTCGTAAGCCAACTTTAGAGCTTGCGGGCATAGAGCGTGTAACGCCGGATGGAATGGGCATAACGGCTGCTCAGGTTGCGAGAATTGTTGTCGTCATGCATGAGGGCGTGAATGGCACGACGATAGCCGAGATCATGGGCGATCGCCTGCACTCGCGCCACCAGCACGTTGCCCAATCCTGCATAACGGCGACCGGGTAGCACTGCTACGGTTTTGATAATCACCGTATCCACCGTTTTGCCGCGCTGCGCCTGGAGCAAATCGGGCACGGCAAACAAAAAACCCACCAGTTGCGACTCCTGCTCTGCCAGCAGCACCAGTTCTGGCTGCACGTAGGGACGCACTTGGCGATACTGCGTCAGAAATTCTGCTTGGGAAATCGGGCTGTAGAGAAAGTTGCGCTGAAACGCCACCAGCGATAGGGCATGAATTCGCTCTAGCTCTGCGTCAAACTGGTCGAGTGCCAGCGGACGAATCTTCACGCCTGCCGCGTCCAACCGCTGCTGTACGGCTGTCAGTCGCGGATCGACCTGGGTTAAGTCCGTCGCCAGCGCTGAGGAATAGTGTGCGATCGCCCCAAAGCCCGCCGCCTCAAACTGCCCGCACCATTCATCAGGATTGTCTGGCTCTAGGAAAAACGGCGGCTCCGTGCCGCGATCGCTCAGCAGCCGATAGCGCCGCCAGGTGTTGCCGTCGATGGGGGCGATCGCCAAGGTGCAGCCCTGGGCCGCCAGTTCCCCTGCGGCGTGTCCTAGCAAGCTTGCTGCGGCAAGCCCATCCGCTACGGCGTAATGCCCAATTAAGCCCAGCCGTTCGCCCGGATACTCTGGCACCGATCGCCACCACAGCGAGCAATAGCCCGCAATCGCCTCGCCCCGCAGCAAAACCCAGTGGGCATCCAGCTGATGTAGCTCAAACATCCGCGCCTCCAATAGCGGAAAACCGCCCTGAGTCGCCAGGGAAGCCAGTTCAGCAGAATTGTTAACCTGGATGTAACGTTCTGTAAGCATGGTGTGAGGGCGTGCCACGACCGATCGGCAGCAAATCTGGCGCTGTCTCTGTCATAGCTTTAATATCGCAACTTGAGAAATGCTGGAACCAATTATTTACCTGGCGTTGTTTGGGCTGGCGGGATGGGCGATCGCCCAACTGGTGCGCTGGCTGGCGACGGGGAGGCGGCCCCGCTCGTTGCATGGAAAACCCGCCGGGGGTGTCAAGCCTGTTCTAGAAAAGCGACTGGTGCGACTGCTGAATGGCGATCGCGCCGCTGCCCATCGCCTGGTGGAATCTGTCCAGCAGCGCTATCCTGACCGTCCAACTGCCTGGTGCTGGGAGAAGGCGATTTTTGACCTAGAGCGCGATCGCTTCCGCTAGCCCCTAGTCCCTGGCATAAAATACTTCCATGCAAATTCTCTTAGTAGACGACGAAATCGAACTCACCGAGCCGCTGACCCACGTCCTCAAGCGCGAAGGCTACGCGGTCGATGTGGCGCACGATGGGGCAGAGGGGGGAACCCTGGCAACGCAGGGCAGCTACGACCTGCTGATTTTGGACTGGATGCTGCCCCACCAGAGCGGGCTAGAAATCTGTCAGTCGCTCCGCGCCAAGGGCGACACCACGCCCGTCTTATTTCTCACGGCCAAAGACACGATCGATGACCGCGTTGCTGGGCTGGATGCAGGCGCAGACGACTATCTAGTCAAGCCGTTTGAGCTACGAGAGTTGCTGGCGCGGGTGCGGGCGCTGCTGCGGCGGCCCCCTAGCCTGGAACCCAGCGTGCCAGTCCGATCTGCCGCTCGCCTCGCCGTTGGGGATCTGGAGCTAGATTTGGACAATCAGGTAGCCTATCGTCGGGGACGCACCATCGAGCTATCGGAAAAAGAAAGCCAACTGCTGGACTACCTCATGCGGCATCCCAATCAACTGCTGACCCATGCCCAAATCCATGAGCAGGTGTGGGGCGATGCCGAGAAAATCAGCAGCAATGTACTAGCGGCGCAAATTCGCCTGCTCCGCCGCAAGATCGAAGGCAAGGGCGAAAGCACGCTGATTCATACGGTGTATGGGAAGGGGTATCGGTTTGGAGAATAGGGCAGGGAGCGCGGGGCGATCGCCCCCAGTTCTCGCCTTCTGTTTAGGCTTTGAATAACTCAACATTTCGCGTAATAACTCAACATTTCGTGGCTCAACGGTGTGCAATCATCATGAATCATGGAGACACATCACAGCGCACCGTAAGTTGTTAATAAAATGCAAAACTCTCAGCAACCGACCGTAATCATAACCGGAGCCTCTTCGGGAGTGGGGCTATACGCTACCAAAGCCCTGGCCCAGCGTGGATGGCATGTGGTCATGGCCTGTCGAGATCTAGCCAAAGCCGAAGCCGCTGCACAGTCCGTCGGCATTCCCAAAGATCACTACACGCTACTGCACATCGATCTGGGATCGCTCGACAGCGTTCGCAAGTTTGTGGATGACTTTCACGCCACCGGGCGATCGCTCGATGCGCTAGTCTGCAACGCCGCTGTTTATATGCCCCTGCTCAAGGAGCCGCTCCGTAGCCCAGAGGGGTATGAACTCAGCGTTGCTACCAACCATTTTGGGCACTTCCTGCTGTGCAATCTGCTATTAGGCGACCTCAAGGATTCCCCCGCCGCGGACAAGCGCTTGGTCATTTTGGGAACCGTCACTGCCAACTCCAAGGAACTGGGTGGCAAGATCCCCATTCCCGCGCCCGCCGACCTAGGCAACCTGGAAGGGCTAGAGGCCGGCTTCAAAGCGCCGGTTTCCATGATTGACGGCAAAAAGTTCAAGGCCGGCAAAGCCTACAAAGACAGCAAGCTCTGCAACATGATCACCGTGCGCGAGTTGCATCGCCGCTATCACGACACCACGGGCATTACCTTCAGTTCGCTCTACCCTGGCTGCGTCGCCGACACGCCGCTGTTCCGCAATAGCTACCCAATTTTCCAAAAAGTCTTCCCCTGGTTCCAAAAGAACATCACAGGCGGCTATGTCTCGCAAGAACTGGCGGGCGAGCGCGTGGCGCAGGTCGTAGCTGATCCGGCGTTCAAGCAGTCCGGAGTTCACTGGAGCTGGGGCAACCGTCAAAAGCAGGGGCGCGAGTCCTTTGTTCAAGAGCTGTCGGAAAAGGCCACAAACGATGCCCTGGGCGATCGCCTCTGGACGCTCAGCGCCAAACTCGTTGGGCTGTAGCGACCTGGCTATCCTGTATGCCAAACGATACTCCCTTTGCGTAAAAGTTCTCTGAGGACGTACATTGTTGCTCGATGTCGCCGCGCGTCTTTCGGCAGGCAAACTCCTCCTCGAACAGGTCGGCTCTTGCAATCGAATTAGGCTCTACAGTCTGAATAAAAGCTGTAGAGCCTGTTTTATGGTAATCGAAGTGTTGCACAACACCCAAAATCCCGATCCCTCGTGGCAAAATTTACCTGAATCAATCGGCGCAGCCAAGCGCTCGATATGAACAGAGTTTACATGCATCAGCAGAATAGTTTGATGCATTCTGCTATTCAGCACCCCATTCAGCAACCCGCTGAATTTGTTTTACACCGAGGCAAAAAGATGAGTCTTATCTTTGACGTTTTAAGCGCGATCAACAACCCCAACCAGCAAGCCAGCGTTAGTTCGCTGGGTTCCATTGTCAATACTGTCTCTCAACTTGCAGGGAACCAGGGTCTCAATCCTGCGACGACCCAGAGTGCCTTCTCTGTGGTGGGCAACCTAGCTCGTACTGCGCTGAAGCAGCAGCAAACCACCGCAGGGATGGGAGGCTTGGAAAGCATGATCGGTCAACTCGCGGGTAGTTCCGCTAGCGGTGCAGCGCTACAATCCCTGATTCCTGCCGGACTACAGCAACAGGCCATCCAGACTATTTCCTCTACAACTGGCATTAGCCCCACCATTGTCCAGGGAATGCTGCCAGGGCTGATTACGGCTGCGATGGGGATGCTGAACCTGGGCGCACCCAAACCTGGCACCCGTGGCGGCAACCCCCTGCTGGCTGCTTTCCTCGGTGGCGACGAAAAATCGACCGACCTCGGCGAAACACTGAAATTTGCCAGCCGTTTCCTGAATCCGCCTCGTTAGGTTTTAGCGTCTAGTTCCACGGGTTTGACAGTCAGCTTCCTGGAGATTTGCAACGCAAGAATCTTCAGGAAGTCTTTTTATGGGTTTGTTTTATCAGTAAGAAAAGGAGTGGAAAAATCGACAGGTTGCAGATCTGCTGAACCGACGGTTTTCTGGTCTGATAGCGTCTGACATCACTTCTCTAGGTGACGCTACGAATGACATTTCTGGCAGCCCCACCAACGCCTGACTAGCAATCCAAAATCCAAAATCCAAAATCGAGCAGGACTTACGCACTTGCGATAAGCTCTTTGGGTTTTGGACGATTTATCGCGGGCTGCGCCCGCGATAAATCGTCCAACTGCGTAAATCCTGTCGAGAATCAATTAGGATGTAACGCCTATGTCACCAAAAGTTCACGAATCCTTGCAGAAAGTTTCAGGAATTATACGGAGGTTCTGTGTAGTTTCCTCGTAGACGGACAACTGCTGAATGTCTGATGCAGCGGAACTTTTATGGATTCCGTATCGTCAGCTATCAGGGGTGCGCTGCTATTTCAGGTGAAAGAGAATTTTCCGTACTTTCAACCTGACACTACTTTGAGCTTTGAGAGACATTAGCAGGTGAAAAGGCGGATAACGCAGTTCTAACGGTACATCACACCCTGGCACTGACTGAAATACACCACGAGGATGTCATGAACATGCGCTCTTCTACAGGTCGGCAAGAAAAAGCGAACAATGCAGATCGGTCGCGCAAGAGTCTTAGCACGACTGCCCGGCCAACCCTTAGAGTGCAGAAGCGCTGGCAGCCCAGAGCGCGACGAGTAGACACGGCGATCGCCCCTCGTGCTGCGGCTCCCCTCAGCCACACCGAGTTGGAAACAGCGCTCCGCCAAGAAGCCCTCCAGGCTGCCCAGCGCGGCGATCATCAAGAGGCGATCGCCCTGTTCACCATTATTCTGGAGCAAAACCCCAGCAGCGCCCGTGACTATAACAATCGCGGCCTGGTTTACTTTCAAAGCGGGGACATGGAGCGGGCGATCGCCGACTACAATCAAGCGCTCGCGCTAGATTCCACCCTCGACAGCGTGTATAACAATCGTGCCAACTACTACGCCGCTCAGGGCAAGTTTCTAGAAGCCATCCTGGACTACGACGCAGCCCTTGATCTGAACCCAACTAACGTCCGCGCCTGGCTCAATCAGGGCATTACGCTGCGTGAGCTAGAAATGCACGATCGCGCTCTAGAATGCTTTGACTTTGCGCTGCGGCTGGGTCGTCTGGAAGCCCACATCTACGCCGAACGGGGCCGCACACATCACCTCTGGGGCGACTGGAACGCTGCCCTGGCAGACTATCAGCGAGCAAGTGAGCGGCTATTGCTGCCCAATACGGCCACGCCCGGTGGAGCCGCTCGACTGCGCCTTCAGATCGAAGTCTGGAGAGATGAACTGCTTGCGCCGCTGGAATCGGAGCCATAAGCCAAATCTGGCTTACCCAAATGCAGCCGAAAGCCAGATTGCTGCAAACGGTGAATTACTGCAAATAGCGCGAATAAAACTGCGAAACTGGCTCAAAATTATAGAAAACTCTCGGAACCTATCCTGAAGTCGCAAATATCAGGGTGAATACTACTACAGATACGCTACTCAAAATAGGCTACTCCAGAAGAACGTGGGTTAGATGGTGAACCAGGGCGCGAAGTCCAAGAACATAGCTAAACGCGCCAAACCCGCTGATCTGTCCAACTGCAACGGGTGCAATGTAGGAATGATGCCGAAAGGACTCTCGCCGATAGACGTTGCTTAGATGAACCTCGACCGTGGGCAGCGCTACAGCGGCGATCGCGTCTCGAATGGCAATGCTGGTGTGGGTATACGCTCCGGGATTAATCAGCAATCCATCCTGAACACCTATCGCCCCATGAATCGCATCGATCAAAGCGCCTTCATGGTTAGACTGAAACGACTCTAGCCGAACACCAAGCTGAACTGCTGCATCCTGCAATGACTGATTAATGCTATCGAGAGTCTCCCGTCCGTAAATCCCCGGCTCTCTGTGTCCCAGCAGGTTCAGATTTGGGCCATGCAAGACCAGGATGCTCAGATTGGACACAAAAAATTGCTAGAACTACAAATCAAACGCAATTACGCACAGGGCTTTCTAGGGCAATCGAACCTAAACAGCACGACTGCTAGAAGCATCAGGCTAAACAGATGTCTAGTACAAACCTATCTACTCACATTGCTTGTACTCGACCCAAAGACCATTGCCAACGTCAACAGATCTTCAGGGTCGAAACACACTGCTCGAAAGCAACTTAGCGGCGACGGCTGCGGTCATCGACTGGAATGGGAATAGGTTCTGGCTCTGGCTGAACGTCTGGACCCAGCAGCGCTTCCACTAGCTTGCGTGCCCACTCTTTAAGCTTTTCCAAAACCTTATCGATATAATCCATTGACTCAGACTGCTCCTTGATGCAGACCTAGATCGTAGTCTTGCTCGAGAGAATTCCAGACTGTTTGTTACGTCAGTTACAACGTATATTTACTATGACTCATCCAAGCGGAAGTTGACAAGGGCAGTGAACTCTAAGAGTGCAAATCTGACAGCCTCAGTTCAGAAGCCCAAAACTCAGACTGCGCCTGTCTACTCGGTCACAGAGCCGGAACAACAGAAGTGGAATCGTAAGCTGTTACATAAAATCATAACCAAATGGCCAGAATTATCAACCCTGAAACAGAGACCTACAGGTGCATGGATCTGCGTCTCTGCTCCAGAAAGGGGCTAGAGAGTTGGGGCGATCGCCCCTGATTCTGGCCACTGCCCAGCTTGTAGAGATGTCCGGCCCGCTGGCTACTCCAGTTCGCCTAGCTCAGCAGACTGCGGAACGCTAACCACATATCGATAGCCCGTTTCAGCCGAGCCCTGGATGTTGATCGTGCCCCCGTGTAGTTCTGCAAGCTGGCGGCTGAGCATCAGCCCTAGGCTCTGGCGGAGCATGTTCTGCGGGGGCAAGCCATCAGCAGTGTCGCTTTGAGAGAGCGCAGACTTTTGGGAGTCGCCTGCGGACCAGCCGTAGGACGACGCATGGGCTTGAGACAACTCGGCTGGGGCCAGCATTTGCCCTGTATAGAGGTCGGCGGCCGGGAGTCCTTCACCAAGCCAGGGATGCGAAGTCCACACAGTGATGGTCAGAGCAGACTGCTTACGAGAAATGTGAACCCGAATAATGCTCTCAGTGCTGGCAGATTGAATCACGCTGAACACCAGGTGATAGAGTATCTGACGCATTTTTTCTTTGTCGAGCATCCAAATGCGGTTGCCCGGTTCGACCGTCAGCCGAATTCGCTGTTCTCGCCGTTGCGCGACCTGTTGGAGGGTGCTAAACGCCTGTTGACACAGCATTTCTATGTCGATTGGTGCCAGGTTTAGGACGCAGTTTGTGTCGTTGAGTGCGCCCAGTTCTAGAATTTCATTGATTAGCGAGAGCAAAGTTTGACCGCTGTTGTGGACAATTGCCAGATACTCTTTCTGCTTTTCTGTCAGCGGGCCATAGATTTCACGGTTGAGGACGCTGGCCATGCCCAGGATTGACGTGAGGGGGGTGCGGAGTTCCTGAGCCATTTGGGCGATCAGATCTGCCTTGATCGAGGTGGTGGGCGACGCGGCGATCGCCCCTCTGGGGGCTTTCATCATGGGCTGGGGCGATCGCCGCAGCAGGTGGTTGCGCTCGTATTCGCTCATACTCCACCGGGCGACTAGCTCCAGCAGCTCCACCTCGCGAGTCGAAAAATCACGCGGCTGCAAGCTCAAGACAGCTAGCGTGCCGACGCACTGACCATTGGACGCGATCAGGGGAGCGCTGAGGTAGGCGCGAATGCCGTAATGCCGCACGAGCAGGCTGTCCGCAAAATCGGGATGGGCCGAAGCATCGTTCAGCACAAGAACCTGGCGGCTCTCAACGACATGACGACATAGCGCATCGGCGCGAGGAAGTTGGCGGGTTGTCGCCAGTTCGTTCATCAGCCCAATCCGCGATAGCCCAACCGCAGATTTGAACCACTGGCGCTGCTGATCCATCAGCCCAAGCACACAAATTCGAGCATCCAAAAGATGGGCGGCCGTTTGAGTCGCTTCTTCAAAAATCGGCACACTCTCAGCATCCATTAACCCAAGGTCGTTCAGGGTCTTAAGGCGCTGCTCTTCAATACTCTTTTCGACACTGTGCGCTGGCTCTCCATTCTGGGAGAACAAATCCTGATCTGGGCTAGGCATCGCGACCCTCTTCCTTAACATATCCTCTGGTTAGCCGTCTCTTTTAAGGATGCAAAAGTCTTCAATACACCTAGAGTTCCCTAACTTTAATTTCAACAAACATTGACAGAAATGAGACTTGCACTAGGCTCGTGCTAGCAATTTCTTTATCAACTACCAGGTTAAAAATGAGGATGAAACATCAAGAATAGTCGAAAAAAATGGAGCGATCGCCGCAAAAACACGCAGGACAAACCCCATTCAACGTCTCCACGGTTGCAATCAATTCCTCACAGTCTCTTTATCAAAAACGCGGGCAGACAGAAAAAACAGGATCATCCAAATATTTTTCTAATACAACCAAATTGCCCGGATGCGCTGGGAAACCGTGGATGAGCAGACCAGCGTTGGAAACCAGCAGGCGCGGTCTACTGTCTACTTCCCAATCAAGTCCACAGCACGTCCACAGCACGTCTACATCAAGTCTGCAGATGTCTCAGGAAGCGTCATTGGGGGTTCTGCGCTAGGAGGTTCGCCAGTAGGCTCTTTAGCCTCCCGGTTCCCTATTTTCAGTTCAGCAGCGTGATCCAAACTGGATCAGCTTGTTGTCCAGTTGCTCAACGTTCGTTCAGGTTTTTTATTCAGCACTGTGCGATCGCCCCCTCTGTGGCGGCGGAGGACGATGCTTCGGCACCAAGGCTGAGCAACGAGACGCGACTGAACTTGCGACTGAATTTTACTGAATTTTAGAGTGGGGCGGCGACAGATGAAACGTCTGGGCAGATTCTACATGCTCAACCCCGGGCACCCGACGAAGCGCAGGCAGGTCGCCAGAGGGGCAGGAACCCGTGACGATTCCCACCTGATCCATCACCTGATCAATCTTCATGCCGTGTTCTTGCAGGTCTTCGGCAACTTCCAGGAGGCGATCGAGGTGATCGTCTGCGACGGAAACGGTCACTTGAACATTTGCCATATTAGTTTTGATGGATAAAGAAAACGTCGAAACTTCATCTCAAAGACATCTCATCATCAAAGACATCTCATCTCAAAGACATCAAAGACATCTCATCTCAAAGACATCTCATCTCAAAGACATCTCATCTTGAGTAGATGATTTAGATTTTAGGGCGATCGCTTGCTCCCTTGTCTCTTCCTTCAGAAGAATACATCTGCTACTGGTGCGGTGAATTGACCCGCGTGCCATCCGGCAACCAGGCGATCGCCCGTGCCGCTTCCGGGAACGGACTGCGTCGCTGTCCCCAACTCCGGGCCGCCGCGCAAAACAAATCTAGCAGGGTATCGAGCAATCGATCCCACGGCTCCTGTCTTCTTATGGCATGGGGCGCGACGATTGGAAGTTCTTTGAGGAGCCACCGAGCCAGACGAGTTGCCGCGTCTTGCCAGGTCAGCGATCGCATCAGGGCTGAGCCATGTAGCTCATGCAGGTGGGCATCGGAACGGCCGTAGCGCTGCCACTGTTTCCAGAGCGCAGGCAGCGTAGCGCGATGCCGATGGCGGGCGATCGCCCCTTCTGCCAGGCGAAGTTCCCACTGCCCTGTCTGCAAAATTCGCCAGCACAAGTCTGCATCGCCGCCGCTGGTTAGATAGGGGCGAAACAGCCCAACGGCTTCGAGGGGCGATCGCCGCACGGCCAGGTTGGCCGTCTGTCCGTAGGGCAGAAATCTGTGAGCCAGCGTGTGTCGCTGCGACAGAAACTCTCGGCGGGCAGCGTACCGCTCCAGCCAAGTGGCAGGTTTCAGAGGCAGCACTTCTCCCGCCACCAGCCCGACCTGCGGCTCCGCAAAGGGCTGCACCAAATTCCGCAGCCAGTCTGGGTTCGGACGACAATCAACATCGGTGAAGGCAATGATCTCGCAGGGGGTGTCGCCCGACAGCGCTGCCACAATACCCGCATTGCGGGCGGCGTAGGCACTTTGAATGTCTGAAACAGTGAGCGGGCGCAGCGTCAGGCCGAGCGATTGGAACTGCATGGCGGCAGTTTGGAGTAAATCGGGCGTGCGATCGCCACTCCTGTTGTCGATCAAGACATATTGAATGCGTTCTCGTGGGTAGGTTTGCTGAGACAGACAGGACAATAGCTCAGGTAAATCTGCTGCTCCGTTCAGGATTGGAATCACCACTCCGACTCGCGGATATTGATCGAAAGATGGCTCCTCCCGCAAAAGTTCCACTTTTTTTCAGAAGTTTAAGGTGTCTAAAGTATTACGATACGGTGTGCAAGGGATTGTCAGAATATTTCACAAATTATGACTGAATTCTCTTTAAAAACTGAGAGAATGCCGAGGCGCATTGGTTACTCCTAATCCTTTGTGAGTCAGATCACAGGCTTTGTGTTTCGTTCAATACAGACTCAATAAAAAAAACTAAAGCTTAAAAATTCTGACAACTTTTGGCGTTAAACTTTAGAGTATTAAGAGCATTAAATATTGGTCAATTGTCAGAAGTGTTGAACGCAATGTTAGCAGGGCAAGTTCATAGCTGAATCCAGTACAAAAGATCTATAATTCTGCCTGTAATGACCTACTTATTGCTTCCATTCTCAATAATCCGCCTCTTGAGAGTGCTTTTTGTAAAGTTTTACCATCAAGATTCAACACTTCTGGTCAATTGTTTAAGAATTACTTGTTTTTACAAGGTTTCTTTGGGATTCTCGTAAACCTATCTGTTCTTATATCTGTTCTTAGAAACTCCATATATTTCAGAAGGGGGAAAGGCGATGAATGCTATTTGTCGATGGAGTCCACAAAACAAAACAAGCTTCCGGGATTTGTGGTCACCTGTACGGTTCTCTCTGGTTGCCGCCAGCGTGCTGACGCTGGTGATAGGCGCTGCTAATCGGGCGATCGCCAATCCAGAGCTAGCCCCAAGCGCTACTGATGCTGACGATATTGAAGAGATCAACACCTCCATCACGCAGGACTATATGCCTGCAATCATCTACTTGCCCGATCCCAACACCCAAGAACTCGTGCCGCAATCGGTGCTGGTGACAGCCGATGAACCCGTAGCGGGTGCTGTCACCCAAATTGTCGAGTCCTATGAAGGGCAAGATGTTGGTATCACGGGCTACGAAGTCAACGTAAACGAAGCGGCAAAAGAAGCCGAAATCAACTTCGCAGTCAACAATCCTCGTGGCGGGCGAGCCTTTCAAAGCCTCAGCAGCGCCAATCAGTATTGCTTGTTTGAAGCCATTCGAGAAACCCTGTTGACTCAGCCTTCCTACGGAATTCAGCAGGTCATTTTTCAGGCCAATAGCGTTGACTTTGATATTTAGTCCCTGGTCTATGGAAGAACAACAGGCTTCACGGTGCTTTGTGTCGAGCAGTCAAGTGCTGAGATTCAGAATCCAGGGGCGATCGCCCTACTAAAGCTCCAGTTCAAGATTTACTTGACAGTTTATCCTTGCCTACATCTGCTAGGACATCTACTCTCACGTTTTCCCAAAATCCTCCTAGAGGGTGTTCTAAGAAACATTCATCAAGCGATACAGTAATTATGCAGTAGGAGTCATGCAGTTGTTATGCTGGTTTCGGTAGTTTGGCTCTAGGTGCATCCCCACCATTGAGAGGTACTGGTCATCTTGTCAGAGTCATCTGAGAACGAAAGAGATCAATTTTTTTACCCGATCGGGCGCTATCGGGGAGACTTCTCCCCTCAAAAACTAGCGTTCAATGCCAATCTTCAAGAATTTGCCCAGCGTATTGGGATCATTTGCAGCCTGGAGACGGGCGGCAAAATTTCACCCGACGAAGCCTATGACCAGATCAAGGCTCTTTGGAAACAGCTCAAGGCTTCAAAATCAGCCCTGATTGACACGCTTCAAGACCGGCCTGAGTTGCCGCCTGAAGAGTAGCGATTGAGACAGGATGACTGTCTGGACGGGTTTAACGGTTAGGGCAGACGGACGTGTTGCCGCCTGAAGGGTAGCGATTGAGGCAAAATTAGGAAATTGATCTGCATTGCAAACTGGGCAGGACGTTTTGGGCAGGGCCAGGTTTGCGTGAAACCCGACTCTGCCCGGAGGCATCCTAACCCTTCTCGTTCCCGTCCTCTCAGCCCCTCACACCCTGGACACAGACGCTTGCCTGCCAGAGTTGATAAATTAGGCGCTCGATTGCAGCAGGCAATGCAATCAGAAAAACGCCTTCGTGAGCATAGGGACTGGACGACAGCCAGCTTCCGTAGAGTGTAATTTCAACCCAGTCTGCATCGGCCATAGCCAGGGCGATCACCCCAGAGTGTTGCTTCAGCAGCTGTTGGAGTTGCGCCAACTGGGGCAAGTGAGCCGCCAGCAGAAAACTAGCGGAGTTTGGCGTGACGTGCAGCGTTTCGCCGCAGCGCAGGGCCAGCGTCACCCGTTGGGCGATCGCCGTTTCGATGGGCGTAGACAGAACCTCTATATAAACCTCGGCATCGGTATAGGTAAGCTTTAGCATGACAAACGCTGTTCCTTCAAAGAGATGCGGTTAGCGTGCGGAAGGTTCGAGTTCGCGGCAAGTGGCAAAAAAGTGGCAAAAAAGTGGCAAAAAAGTGGCAAAAAAGTGGCAAAAAAGAAACCCCGCTTCTGGCAGTCAGGAGCGGGGGACTAGGGAAACCAAGTCGCTTTGCCTTTAGGTGGATGACAGGATGACCCTGCACCTCCCGCTCAGATTGAGTTGTGTTGCAATTCGGCCCAAGATAGCCAGGGCAGCATTAAAAGATCCGAACTGAAATCCGGTGTGAAGCGCAGTGGGCAAGGGCGATCGCATTCCGATGGCGCAAACGGCTGCATCGAAATCGGGATTGGGTTTCGCGCCAGGGCGAACGAGCAAGCAATCCGAACGATCGAAACAAGAGGAGAGATCAATCCCTTGAACCCCAAAGCCCGTTCCATCGCCCTTGCGCCGCCCCAAATCGCAGCCCACCAGCAGCGCCGCGCCAAAATGCTGCCATCCTTCAAGCAGAAACAGCCCGACAAATTGCGCCCGTCCGTCTTGGAACGGGTCAATCCGCGTGCTGTAAAGGATGGACAGAGCGAGGCTTAACATGGGGGTTGCAAATACTGGAGTCGCAAATACTGGAGTCGCAAATACTAGGGGTTGCAAATACTGGAGTAGCAAAGGCGGGCAAAAGGGCTGCGAGAAAGCTGGAAAGCGCTGCGAAGCAGGAAGACGATAAAGTGAGAGGACTCAGGAACCAGAGGGGTAGAAACTGGGGCTGGTATGCAGAAGCGTGTGCTATGAGAAGAGAAAAAAGCGGCGACAAAATTACCAATATTACAGTTGTAGTATAGTCGCATTGCTTTGGCAAGCCAATAGCCGACGCTTTCTTTATCTGGCGACCTCACTCAAAATACGCAAGATTCCGGAGTGATTTACAAAACTTTGGATTTGTGATTCGGAACGATGGGGCTAAGCGTCGGGCGCGGCCATCAAACGAGAGACCTCGGCGTGCATCAGCGCGATCTCCGGATCTCGCTGAATCGCCCGAAAATAGCCCTTTTCTAGCTCTGTGCCAAATTCTGAAGGCTGCATTAGCACCCGTGCCCGGTTAAACAGTTCATCCACTTGCTCCATCGAGACGGGCTTTTTAGATAGCACCACATCATCAATTTGCACCACAAATTGCGAAATGGGGCGCAGCCAGCTAAACCAGCCGTCGTCCTCGATTACCAGCTTAAAAAACTCCGTATTTGAGCGAATCGGGCCGTGAAATTCCTCATAAATGCCGCGCTCCGATTCCAGTAGGGCTTTGTGAATCCGCAAAATCGCTAATCGAAGCTGACGAAGCCGTTGCAATTCAGACTCAAGGGAAGGGCGAGAAGAAGACATCAGAAGTTAACCACGGAAACCGAATCACAAACCAGGATGCAGTGCCTAGACGATGGAGCGACCTGTCAAGACAACTTCACCCTTCATCCCATCATCGCATCCTCTCCGATTCCCAAGACCCAATCTTTGATCAGCGCGTTTACCTGTTCCGGCACTTCGTCATGGGGACAATGCCCCGCATTCAGGTAATGCTCTGTCAGGTTGGGATAATGTTGGCGGAAGCGGGCCCCCCGGCTGCGGGCATTCATCCACGGATCGCCCTCACCCCATAGCATCAGCAATGGACACTGCATTTGGCTTAGCAGCACGTCATTTTTTTCGCCACGAGGAGACTTGAACACAGCGGCGAATACGGCGGGTGCGCCCGGATCGCAAGAGGGGCGATAGATGTCCTCAACCAACTGGTCGGTGACGGCGCTGCGGTCGAGATAGACCTTTTCCAGGGTTTTGCGAATGACGGATTTTTGCCGGACGTATTGAAACAGCAGAAAACTGGGGAGCGGCTGCAACAAGAGCGATCGCACGATGTCTCCCAACCACTGCTGTACCAGGTTGGGCTGGGTCGTTTGCGCTGTTTCGGTAAAGGCTCCAGCGCAGTTCAACAGCACCAGCCCGGCGGCGGATTGTGACCGCTGCGCCGCCACACACAGCGACGCATAGCCGCCCAGCGAGTTGCCCGCCAGCACTACAGGTCGCCGAATTACCTCGATAATAAAGTCGTGCAACTGGTCGCGCCAGAGGTCGCCGCTGTAGACGATATCCGGCTTTTGCGATCGCCCAAAGCCCAGCAGATCGATCGCCCACACTTCAAAGTCGGCGCTTAGCCCAGCCACATTCTTGCGCCAGTGGTCTGTAGACGCGCCAAAGCCATGCACCAGCAGCAAGGGCGGGCGATTCGCCAGGCCATCCCTGTGGGAATCGCCCCGTCGTTCTCCTGCGCGGACGTAGTAAATGGAATAGCCGCGCCAGTTCCAGTAGGCTCCCACCGCAGGGGCGATCGCAGTTTGCATGAGACCCATGTGTAAAGGAATGTGAACATTCTAGCGTTACCCCTGGGTTGACTCAAGCACGGTGGAGGGGACGGAGAGCAGCGCTGCACCGACCCCTGACGCCTATTCCGCTGGAGCAATCGGCGTGAGGACGATTTCCTCTTCGGATTCGCCCAGTTCCAGCACCTCCAGCAGTTCCATCCAGGCGTTTAGCACGTCGAGATTGTCGGGATCTTCGCGGCGCAAGTTGCCCAAAAGGGTCAGCGCGTCGTACCAGATGCCGTTCTCTGCGTACAGGGCTGCCCGGTCGAGCGGCGAGGCGCGGTCGATTTCGCTGGTGAGTTCGGCATCCAGCGCAGTCCGCTGAATCCAGCCTTCTACGAATACAACCTCGCCGCCGCAGCGAGTCTGGAAGTTCCACCGATACATGCGCCCGATTTCCAGGGCTGGCGCAGTTTCGGGGAGGGAAATTCCGATAATGCCGGGTTGATTGCTCAGAACAATGTCTTGTTTTCGGTAAATAATGCGGCGCTGATCGTCAAACAGCACAAATTCCGCTGGCTCATCGCTGGTCAGGGCGTAGGGAACGTAGAACCAGAAGGTGGGATGGGCGGCGGCAGTGAGGGCCCAGACGCTGGTGTACTCTCTGCCGTTGCGCCCAACCTCACGAGTGGACGGAACCAGGGCCGCTAGGGACTGGCATAGGGGCAGGTCGCCGCCACCTCGGCTGGCTCCGCCAAAGGGTCGCCCAGCGGGTGCGCCTGCTTCGGGCGGCAGCGGGGCCCGATAGCGATGACCACCGCCCCCGATTGCCCGGTCTGCACCAGGTGCGTCGCCAGCCGATTCATAGCGCTGCGCCACGGCCGGAGCAGCGGACAAAACCAGAACCGCAGCAGCAATCGCCGCAGACTTTAACCAAAACTTAGATGCATTCATGTCGGTGACCTCAACTCAAGGGGGCTAGTGGGGAGGCACGCAAATACAGGGGTTTGGGGGATGTGCAACCTCGCTAGAGGCTCCTGATTCTTCCCACAATATTCACTTCAGGAAATCTCTGCTCTTTTACGCAGCAAGACGAAAAGAGCGGGCTGGAGTTTCCTGACACTGGGTTTGGAGTCTTGGGAAGACTGGACTTTGCAGCCCTTTATTTGAACCGCTGACCGCGAGTCATGATCAGGATGAGATTGACGAAAAACAGGAGCGTCAGTTGCACTAGACGGTAGCGGTAGATCGTGACCAGGATGGCGCTGAGGCCAAAGGTCAAAACGGCCGGAACCAGCGGTATCCAGCCGCCCCAGAGAATTAGAATTCCCTGAGCGATCGCCCCCAACAGCAGCAGCCCCAGGGCGATCGCCCCTAATAACCGCCAGGGCGCTTTGAACAGCAGCACCAGCAGCCCGCCCAGCGCCGCCCACCCTCCAATCCACAGCATTTCTAGCCCGTGGGGCAACGTCCACAGCAGCGGCCGCTCGTTGAAAGCGGCACTAAGCAACTGGCTGGTCATCTGAGCCTGCACCAGTACTCCGTCCATTGTGGAAGCGATGGGCGTTCTCCAGATATCGGTCGATTGCTGCGGATCATGCGGAATGTATCCAACGATAACCACGCGATCCTGAAACAGATCCGGCTGCACGCGCTCACTCAGCACATCGCTGATTTTCACCTGCCTAAATGGACTGTCGTACAGCGGGCGCACGGTGCGGTAGTTGAGCAAGACCTGCGCCCCGCGATAGTCAAAATTGGGGGCTTTATAGCCGCCCGATCGCCGTCGCAAGAGCGGATAGGTGCGATCGCCCAGCTTCAGCACCTCCGGCGTAATTTCTACGGGAATCTGCTCGGCTTCTAGATACCGACTGGCAAGCAGCGTGCTGAATGCAAAGTCGGGTAGGCAGCCTGTTTCGTCCGACAGTTCTTCGCGCATGGCCAGCAGGTGGCGGCGCACCATTCCAGGCTGGGACTGCGGCTGGCTCGATGGGGATACGGCAGCACTCGCAACTGGACGGGGGGCGATTCCCCCAGGGATCGCTTCGCGAATCGCCCGCGCTTCTGCATTGATCTGGTGAACCTTCCGCTCTTTTTTGTCCTCAACAAAATCTGAAAACCCCAGCCGAGTTGCCGCAATGTCTGCTGGGGGAGCAATGCCGCCCTCGCCCCGCACGGGCACTTTGCAAACGCCGATGACCTTTGGATTTTCGCGAAACTGCTGAGCCAGCGACGCAGCTTCGGGTTTGATCGGCAGGTCACGATATAGGTCGATGCCGATTAACCGGGCACCGCTCTTGTCCAAGATTTCAATCAGGCGGTTCAGGTTCGCGTTCGATACCGAATACCAGTAGGGGCCAGACTGCTGCCCAAGGTCTTGCCGCTCTTGTTCGTCAATCGTGACAATCAGCAGGCGCGGGTCTTGTTCTTGCTCGGCGGGGCGCAGGCGCAGCATCTGGTCGTAGGTGGCGAGTTCGACAGGTTGCAGCCAGCCGAGCGATCGCCCCCCGATGACCACTCCTGCTGCCAACGCGCTAAGGGCGATCGCCATTGGTACGCGGCGCAGCCCCCGGCGCAGGCGGCGCTGCCAGACTTCGCGGCGATGCAGGCGGCGGCGGTGCAGGCGAGTAGCGGCGGCAGGAGGGGGACTGGGCGACTCTGCGGGTTTGGACAATCGCCCTAGGAGGGACTGCCAGGTGGGCGGGCGCTCTGCCGGGTTTTGGCAAATGACGGGCAGCCAGGTGGCGCAGAGAAACTCGTTTTCCAAGACCTGGAGTTGCTCTCGCGCCCGCCGCACCGAGAGATAGAGCGACTCGCCCCGCACAAACGTTCGCAGGAAACTGGTGAGAAATTCCTGCGCCACCCGGTCGGGCACAGGTTCCCGCATCACCACCATTTGGGGAATGTGCAGGTCGGCTAGGGCGCGGGCCAGCCCCAGCCCATCGCAGGAGTTGAAAATCGCCAGCTTGAGTCCCTGGGTGGCGGCGTTTCGCAGGGCATAATGCAACTCTTCAATCGTCAGGGAATCGCTGGGGTTGATGGCGATGCGCCCGGTGTCGCCGCCTGCTGGGTCTGTGGCCAGTTCGGTGGAACTGTGCCCCGCAAAAAACAGAATGTCCCACGGCTGATCCCAGAGGCGATCGCTCAGTTCTTTGCGGTCGGGTTCTACCAGAAAGGTCACGTCGGCCTGGGGTGACAGGTGCATCAGCAGCGTGCGATCGCCCTGCACGTCGATGCCCGCGCTGTTGCCCAAAATCGCCAAAATTCGTACCTTGCCCTTGGGCTTGGGCGGTTGCATCACCCGCTGATAGGTGGGGGCGCTGAGGGCAATTTCCAGGTGGGAATGCTGCTCAAATAGCTCTAGCAGATGCCACGGCAGCCGTTGCAGCAGCCGATCTTCCGTCTGCACAATCAGCCGCACGGTGTCAGTCGGCGACAGCGCTGCAAACCAAGTTTCGCGCACCCGCCGAAAGGATTCTGCCCGTAGCCACTCATTCAGGCGATCGCGCAATAGCCGGGCCGCCTGCTGACACGCCGCTCGACTCGCCGACCGCGACACATTTTTGATTTGATGGTCGGGCGCATTCAGCCGTGTGGCAATGCCCAACTGTCGATAGGCCATTTGCCATTGTTGATATAACGCCACCACCTCCGGCGCGGGCGGCAGTTTCCCCACCACCTCGGTTGTCAGTTGCATCGCCAGCCCTGAGGCCGCGTCTGTCTCTTCGCCGACCTGGAGCGTCGCCGGAAACCCCTGCTCAAAGCTGCCTTCACCAAATCGCAGCGTTACTAATTTGTCCACGGCTCTAAATCAAAAATGCTTCTGTTGCGGTCGTGTCACCCAAGGCAACTTGCACCCCAAAGGTTTCGCCAGAGACTCCGCTAAATTGCAGTTGCAGATAGTCTTCGAGCGTGGTGGACTGAGCCTCTAAAAAAACAGTGCCCGACTCGTCCAGAATGCGGAGATATACGTTTGGCGGCAGGCTGGAAGTGCCAGGACTGGGATAAAGCTGGACGCAAATATCGGTTTGTCCAGGCTGTGTGGTGCTGAGGCTAAGTTCCATGACCAGCGGCAGCGAAACGCCCACCTCCACCAGCTTGGCGCGACGCACAGCGGCATTGCTAAGCTGCCGAAAGGCATAGGCGGGGCTGAGCTGCTCTGGACTCAGGACGGCATCCACTGCGCTCCAGCCTGCGTCGATCGCCCCTTGCAGCCATCGTCCCAACTGGTTGAGACTGACTCCTGCCCGTGCCAGCGTCGTAGCAACCAGGGGATGCAGCAGCCGATCAAGATGATCCATCAAATCTTCAGGGGGCTGGAGATGAGCAGGATGCAGCGCTGGTGGGCCGTCGTCCCCTGGTTCCAGGGTGGGGGTAAAGCCCAGAATGGAGGCCTCGCGCTGAGATGCGTCAATGTGAACCGCGACATACCCGATGCGATCGCCCCACACTTCGGGCGGCACTGGGCAGGGCGCGGATACATTTTGAACAGGGCGGCATTCCAGTCGGCCCGCACCAATGACTTCCAAATCGGCAACGTCGGCCGCAAGACGGGCGATCGCATTCCAGCTATCTCCCCGCTCCAAGTCGGTGTCGATACCCATCATTTGTAAATAATCATTGACCACCCACACCGCCAGCGTATTGTGACGCACCTGTTCGGCTTTGGCCGGAGTTGGCTGCTGGCTGGCAAACTGTTGGGCAAGCTGTCGGGCCGCCTGCGGCAGGGGCAGCGTTAATGCGAAATCGTCAATCTCGGCGGTGTTGTATGTCATAGGGTCAGTCCTCGGGCAAGTCCTCCTCTACAGATATCCCTCGGACTCGCCAAATTTACGCAGCCGGGGCAAACACTGCCGCTGGTAAAAACTACTCAGTGTGGAAATGGGCAGCCCAAACTCGGCTGAGATCTCTTCCCAGCTTGCTTCTGGCGGCAGCCGTCGCAGCAACAGCGCCTGACAGTTCACCTCCGGTCGCCCCTTGATGTGGGTTTTCACCAAATCGCCACTGCCGTCCGCTTCTACCCAGTCCCGCACGTCTTGCAAAATAGGCGGCACGTCGGGATTAGCCGCCAGGTTATCCACCGGATCAATCAGTTCCCCTGTCTCGCCAGAGCGTGAGGCCATACCCCGGACAGCGGCCCGCCGAGTTTCCTGCTCTCGACCTTGAATGTAAAAATCTTGCAGCCGCCGCTTCAGATAGGCGCTCAACCAGGTCACCACGCTGCTCTGAGTGGGGTCGTATTTGCGGCCGGTCGTGGCTTCGCAGACGTTTTGGCAGAAATATACCCAGGTCTGCTGGAGCGCATCTTCGTAATAGGCGACATTCTCCCGCCACAGCTTGCGCGATGCCAGCCGGATCACCTTGGTCAAGGCCCGCTGACGCTGGGGGCTGCCAGGCGGGTGGCGACAGGCTTCGATGACCAGTTCTTGCAGTTCGTCCATCTCCGGGATCGGGGTTAAGGGCAGGGGCAGCAGCAAAAAAAGCGAAGCCCAGCAGGTTCACAAGTTGGCACATAGGAACAACAGCCCGTTGTAGACGCACCTAACCGATGAACCCACTACATAGGATGCTTTACTCGTATCACAGTTCTGAACGCGATAAAGTTCCAAATTCTATAGAGTTTGTTGCAGTTCACTCTCGGTTTTCTGGCGATCGCGCTCCGATGAAATCATCCTGAGCAGTAGACCCTGATTCCTGACGACCCAACTGGGCGATCGCCCCCATTAACCGCTCGACCAGCCCCAAATCCTTGTCGCCGGGGGAACGCTCCACGCCGCTGGAGAGGTCGATTCCGTAGGGATGGGCTGCTCTTAGAGCGTGCTGCACGTTGTCGGGCGTGAGGCCGCCAGCCAGCAACCAAGGACAGCCAGGGTCAAAGTCCCGCAGCATTGCCCAGTCGAGGGTTGCGCCTGTGCCGCCGTAGAGGTGGGGATGGTAGGCATCGAGCAAGAGTGTGTCAATGTGGGGCGCGTAGCGGTGGGCCAGGTCGAGCGTCGCAGCATCGCGCACCCGCAGCGCTTTGATGAGTTCGATGTGGGGCAAGGCCTCGCGCACCCGCTGGCAGCCGTCTGGCGATTCGTTGCCATGCAGTTGAACAGCCGTGAGTTGGGCGATCGCCACCACCTGCTGGATCTCTTCTAGGGGCGCATCCACAAACACGCCGACCCGATCCACCAGGGCTTCTGGCGGCAGCGCCTCGACGATTGCCCGAATTTGGGCTGGAGCCACATAGCGGGGTGACGCAGCCACGCAGATAAAGCCCAGGGCCGAAACGCCGAGTTGGGCGATCGCCCGTCCCTGGGCAGGCTGCGTAATGCCGCAGATTTTGACCCGCAGCGGCGCGGATCGCGCTAGGGAAAACTCAGCAAAAACGGACTCGGCGGGACTCTGCATAGTGTCTCTGCATAGTTTTGTATCGGTATTGCCCAGAACTGTTAACTCTTTCAACAAATTGTGTTTCGTTAAACCTGCCTCTCTAAAATCAGGAATGATTCTGCACTGCGTCTTGAGCGTTGCGTCTTGAGCGTAGTGCTTGAGATCGGCGAGTTCAAAAAAGGGGAGATTTTACATTGTTTCACGTTGCGTTTCACACTGCACTCATCGCTACGGCGACAACGGCCCCCTGGTCGATTAACACCGCAATTGTCATGACGGCGGCGAATCTGTTTGCGATCGCCATCGGCTATTACGCCATCCAAAAGCGCGGCGTTGGTCCGGCGCTGCCCGTCGAGCTACCCGCCATGTTTACGGGCTTTGGCTTGCCAGAACTGCTGGCCACCATGAGCTTTGGCCACCTGCTGGGGGCTGGGTTTGTGCTAGGCCTGTCGAATGCTGGGCTGCTCTAGCGCTGGGCCGCTCTAGTGCCCAAAAGTTCTACGGGCAGGAAACAAGGCGGCCCCGTTCAGGGAACATTCGCCGCCAGGGTTCTGCCCGTCCTCGGCCCGTATTTTTAGGACTTGATATTCTAGGACTTGATATCAGAAGCCATCCTCCAGGCTCATCTGTTTGCCAGGTCAGCCTAGTAGAATGAGAGCAAGCCTGACGGAACTGGCGCAAGTCTTAGCGGTTTATCGCAGTTGCAGAGAGTTGAACCAGAGAGCTGGATCAACGAGTTGGATCAACGCCTGAAAGCTTTGCTGACTTGTCTCAAACTTGCTTTCAGCCTGAATCTCATCTACTCCTCTCGCACAAGTGCTGCGGAGTCTTCACTCCCATCCCCTGCTATCAGCGTTAACGGTCTCCCAGGCAATGTCTTATCAGGCGGTGGGTTTTGCCGCCCCAATGCAGCCAGGAGGGCAGATGAGGGCAGGTTGGCGAGTTGGCTCGATTTTTGGCATTCCACTGCTGGTTGACTCCTCATGGTTCCTGATCTTGGGGCTGTTTACCTATTCCAACAGCCTGATGTTGCAGCAAAGCCCAGGCTATCCAGCGGGTGTTGCCTGGATTACGGGACTTGGGCTGGCGCTGGCGCTGTTTGGGTCGGTGCTGCTGCATGAGTTGGGCCATAGCCTGACGGCGCGATCGCAGGGCATCGGGGTCAACTCCATCACGCTGTTTCTCTTTGGCGGCATTGCGTCCATCGACCGGGAATCCAAAACACCAGGGCAGATGTTTCAGGTGGCGATCGCCGGGCCAGCCGTCAGCTTCGCGCTATTTCTGCTGCTGGCTGGGGCAGCCCAAGTACTTCCCACGGATACCCCCCTGCACCTCATTGCCACACGGCTTTCTGCCATCAACCTGGTGCTGGCGCTGTTTAACCTGATTCCGGGTCTGCCGCTGGATGGTGGGCAAGTGCTGAAGGCGGCGGTATGGAAGCTGACGGGCAGCCGCATCCAGGGAATGCGCTGGGCCGCCCGATCGGGACAGGCGCTGGGCTGGTTTGGCATTGCGCTGGCGGTAATGGCCTACATCCAGTCTCCCGCAGGCAGCATTAACGCCATCTGGCTGGGGCTAATCGCCTGGTTTATTTTGAGCAATGCCCGCGCCTACAGCCGCGTTTCGGATGTGCAGGAGGCTGTGGGCAAGCTGACGGCGGCGGACGCGATGACCCACGAGTTTCGCGTGGTCGATGCCGACCTCAGCCTGGAACGCTTTATCAGCGATTATGTGCAGCAGGAGGAAGCCTATCCACCGGCTTTCTATGCTGCGTCGGAGGGGCGCTATCGGGGTCAGGTCTTGGTCGAAGATGTGCAGCAGATCGAGCGCAGCCAGTGGAATCAGACGCTTCAAGAGATAGCTCATCCGCTTACAGAAATCCCTAGCGTTGCAGAAGCATCGCCCCTGTCAGATGCTATCAGCAAACTGGAAACCGAGACTTTGAAGCGGATTACAGTCCTCTCTCCGGCCGGAGCAGTGGCAGGCGTGCTAGATCGGGGCGACATTGTGCGAGCAGTAGCCAAGCAGTTGAATGTGCCTGTGCCCGATGCGCTGATCACTCGCATTAAAGAGGAAGGCGTGTATCCGCCGGGGCTGCCGCTGCCTGCGATCGCCACTTCGCTCAATGAAGACCGAAACGGTTAAAAAAAATCGTAACCAATAGAAACATACGGGTTCACTATCCCTGATTTAGCAGCATCCCGCAGCATCGCTCAGAAAACCGCAGACTCTCCTGTGGCGTAATGAGTATGGCGATCGCCGCAGGTGTTGCTATATTAGTCTGTTGATACGGGTTGTCTAACGGAAACGTGCGATCGCCAGACTTGTGGCTACAGCGTTTGGCCAGCTTGTCTGTAGGTTGCTTCTACCGCTCTGTTATTACGGCACTCTCTTACACAGTTAGGTGCGCGATGTCCTCAAGAGAGCAAGGGTTTCGCAGCGTCTTGTCTAGCACACTAGCTTTAAGAAAGTTGTAGATAATTAACAGGTTTGTTACGCCTTTGCAGGTTCGTTTTGTTTTCCATTTTGTTTTCCATTGTTGAGCGAGTCATCGTTGCATGTCAGCATCGCACCCCAATCACCTGATCATCATCGAAGACAATAAGGGACGGCGAGAGTACGCACTAGAGGGCGATCGTTATTCCGTTGGTCGAGACCCAGCCTGCGACATTCGGCTAGTTTCTCCCTTTGTTTCGAGACATCACGCCACGCTGGTTCGCATGACGGATGACCAAGGTGGCTACTACTATCGCATCGTAGACGGTAATGGTAGGAGTAAGCCTAGCGCCAATGGACTACTCATCAATGGCAAAAAGCTTGCTGCTCACGACCTCGAAAATCAGGACAAGGTGGTGTTTGGACCCCAGGTTCAAGCTATCTACTACATGCTGAAGCGCGAGAATGTGGCAACTGTGCCGCCTGACGAGTTCGATATTACGCTGATCAGCCCCAATATGATCGACGAAGAGGGTGAAGGCGGTGCAGGCGCGGTAGTGTTCCCCGAAGACTTGGAAGACGACGAGCTAGAAGACAACGAAGACGACGAACTAGAAGACGACGAGCTAGAAGACGAACTGGAAACAGATGCGAGGTTTTCTTCAAGCTCCCGTCTGGCGGTCGAAGAGTAGTGCGGGATTCATGACCAACCCCACTGCTATCCTTCTGGTTTCTTGCCCCGACCAGCCTGGTCTCGTTGCCAAGGTTGCCAACTTTATCTATGCCAATGGCGGCAACATCATCCATGCCGATCAGCACACGGATGCTTCCGCGGGGCTGTTTCTCATGCGGATCGAGTGGCAACTGGATGGCTTCAACCTGCCGCGAGAAGTGATTGGCGTGGCCTGGAAGGCGATCGCCCAACCGCTCAATGCCCAGTGGGAACTGCATTTTTCCGATGAAACGCCCCGCATTGCCATCTGGGTCAGCAAACAAGATCACTGCCTGTTTGACCTAATCTGGCGACAGCGGGCCGGCGAGTTTGCCGCAGAGATCCCGCTAATCATCAGCAATCATCCGAACCTGGGGGCGATCGCCCAGCAGTTTGGCATCGACTATCACCTCATCCCCATCACCCCCGACACCAAACTCCAGCAAGAAGCCAAGCAGCTTGAGCTACTGCGCCACCACCGCATCGATCTCGTCGTCCTGGCAAAATACATGCAGGTCTTAAGCGCCGATTTCATCGCCCAGTTTCCCCGCGTGATCAACATTCATCACTCCTTCCTGCCGGCCTTTGCCGGAGCCAACCCCTACCAGCGAGCCTACGAACGCGGCGTAAAAATCATCGGCGCAACAGCCCACTACGTCACCCAAGACCTAGACGAAGGCCCCATCATTGAGCAAGACGTGGTGCGCGTCAGCCACCGCGACCAAGTCACAGACCTCATCCGCAAAGGCAAAGACCTGGAACGCATCGTCCTCGCCCGCGCCGTCCGCTATCACCTGCAAAACCGCGTTCTTGTCTACGGCAACCGCACCGTCGTCTTCGCCTAGTCCTTCCTGCTTCATCTCCATTTCTCTGCCTTCAAGTTCTCTGTCTTCAAGTTCTCTGTCTTCAAATCCCAACCCCGCCAATGCCCCACCGCATCTGTATTATCCTTGGCACTCGCCCCGAAGCCATCAAGCTGGCCCCGGTGATTCAGCGGTTTCGGGCCAACCCCGCCTTTGACACCCAGGTCGTGCTGACCGGGCAGCACCGAGAAATGGTGGATCAGGTGATGCAGTTGTTTCACCTGACGGCCAATCGCGATCTTGCCATCATGCAGCCCCAGCAAAGCCTGACCGACATCACCTGTCTCAGCCTGCGCGGGCTAGAGGCGCTGTTTGCCGAACTCAATCCCCAAATGGTGCTGGTGCAGGGCGACACAACAACGGCCTTCGCGGCGGCTCTGGCAGCGTTTTATCAAAAAATTCCAGTGGGCCATGTCGAAGCAGGACTCCGCACAGACAACTTATTTAACCCCTTCCCGGAGGAAGCAAACCGCCGCCTCATTTCCCAAATTGCCCAGCTTAACTTTGCGCCCACAGAACTCGCCGTGCAGCATCTCCAGCAGTCGGGCGTAACGGGCGAGATTCACAAAACAGGCAACACTGTGATCGACGCGCTGCTGACCGTAGCCGCCCGCCATCCCGACTGTCCAGTTCCCAATCTGAATTGGGATCACTATCGCGTCTTGCTGGCAACGGTGCATCGCCGAGAAAACTGGGGTGCGCCACTCCAGGACATTGCACAGGGATTTCTGGCAGTGCTGGACAAATTTCCCGACACGGCGCTGCTGCTGCCGCTGCACCGCAACCCAACCGTGCGAGAACCACTGACGGCGCTGCTGGGCGAGCATCCCCGTGTCTATCTGACAGAACCCCTAGACTATGCAGAACTGGTGGGGGCGATCCAGCGCTGCTATTTGCTGCTGACGGATTCCGGCGGTATTCAGGAGGAGGCCCCCAGTTTGGGCAAGCCGGTGCTGGTGCTGCGGGAAACCACCGAGCGCCCCGAAGCCGTGACTGCCGGAACAGCGCGGCTAATTGGCACGCGGCCGGATGATATCCTGGCGGCGGCCGCCAGCCTGCTAGGCAGTGCCGATGCCTACAGTGCCATGGCCAATGCGGTCAATCCTTTTGGGGACGGGCGGGCCGCTGAGCGGATCGAAGCCATCGTGCAGGACTACTTTCGTAGAACGACTGTCGCGTAGAGCAGCCTGTCTAGGAGTTGAATCTGAACCGTTGAAATTTGAACCGTTGAATCAATTTTCGCAGGCATAGGGCGCAAAAATCCCTCGGCAGGAAATTTTCAATCGAAAATCATTCAACGACAGAAGTCCTGCCCGATTAGGATGGAAGGAAGATTGCGCTTTTTTCCCGATTCCTCCATGGCCTCTCGCTTTCGCTTTGCTGTCATCAGCGATCCCCATATCGCGCTGCCCCACACCATTTGGGACAATCCCCATCGGTTTCATCTGGTGGAAGTCAGCGTTCCGGCGCTGGAGCAAGTTTTGGCAGCGCTGGCAACAGCCGATCTGGATTTTTTGCTGCTGCCGGGTGATCTAACCCAGCATGGGGAATGGGAAAACCACCAGTGGCTTGTGCAGCGGCTGGGGCAATTGCCCTATCCGGTTTACGTCGTGCCGGGAAACCACGACATCATTGCGCGGGATGCGGAGAAACGGGCGATTGGGCTGTCTGATTTTCCTCAGCTTTATCAGCCGTTTGGGTACACGGGCGATCGCCCCTATTACGCCCGCGAGATTTTGCCGGGAGTACGGCTGATTGGGCTGAACTCGATCGCCTTTGATGAAAACGGTGTACAGCTACCAACGGGCTGGCTGGATGAGGCACAGTTGCGCTGGCTGGCAGAAACGCTGGACACAGTGGGCGATGATCTGGTGCTGGTAATGGTGCATCACAACGTGCTGGAGCATTTGCCGGGCCAGGCTCGCCACGGGATGGGCCAGCGCTATATGCTGCAAAATGCGGCTGATTTGTTGGGGATCTTAGAGCCTGCGGGAGTGCGGCTGATTTTCACGGGGCATCTGCATGTGCAAGACGTGGCGCAGCACCGAGAGTTTTGCGAAATCACCACCGGTTCGCTGGTCAGCTATCCCCATCCCTATCGGGTGCTGGTGGCAACTCAGAACGACCAGGGATTTTGGCAAATTGAGGTAGACACGACTCGCGTCGAAGCTGTATCTGGCTGGGACGACTTGCAGACCTATTCGCGAAACTGGATGGGCGATCGCTCTTTTTCTTTTATGCATCGCCTGCTGACGCTGCCGCCCTTAGCGCTAGCCGATGCCGAAGCCAGGGCAATCGCCCCCCACCTGCGCCATTTCTGGGCAGACATTGCTCAAGGCGATGCCTGGTTCGACTTTCACCACCTGCCGCCTGCGGTTTGTCAGTTTCTCCACCGCTTTAGCGCATTGGATGCCAGCGGAAACTATTGCCCAATTGATAACCAAACCCTGCTGCGAATTTGAGCCATTCTTTCGCCTAGGAAATCAAGAGGCAGCCTGGGGAACGGCCTGATCGATTTCCACGAACTGGATCAGGTCGCGGCGCGGATCGACATAGGACACTTTCACATCGAGGCGATCGCCCACTTCCACGGTTCGGCTAAAGCGCATCGCCATCTCCAGTCCCAAATCTTCTAGCAGCACCAGCCCAAAGTTTTCATGCTCCCGCAGCCAGCGCAGCACCAGCGCCGGCCAGACTTCGTTTGCATTGCGCCGCAGGTATTCCAGGCTCCAGTAACGATTTGTCTGGCGCTCGACCTGCACCATTTCGTAAGTCGTGGAGCCGATGCCTTGCAGCAGTTCCGTCATTTCCTCTGGCGAAAAGGGCAGCGGATCGCCCTGCAAATGCGCCTTGATCTGAAAGTGAGCCAGCAAGTCGGCGTAGCGGCGAATTGGCGACGTCACCTGCACATAGACATCCAGCCCCAGACCCGCGTGGCGGATCGGAGTCACGCCCATTTCACTGCGCTTCATGCAGCGACGAACCGCACAGCCCCGCACTGGCCCTGGTGGCAACAGCATTAATTCCTCTTCAGGCGGGAGTTCGGGCTGTTCCTGCCCCCGAAACGGCAGCGGCAGGCCATGCGCCTCGCCATAGCGCCCAGCCACCTCGCCCGCCAGGATCATCATTTCTGACACCAGAATTCGAGAAGCGGATTCTTCAAACACGTCAATCCGAATTTCGTCGTCTTCGGTCACTTTGATGGACGATTCTGGCATTTGAATGCTGATCGCGCCCTGCTGCATCCGCCAGCGCTGCCGCTGACTTGCCGTTTGAAACAAAATTTCTAGCTCCGGCTCTGCCTGGATGCCCAGTTGCAGCATCTCATCTACGTCGTCGTAGGTCAGGCGATAGGTGGGCTTGATGAGCGTCGGGTGCATCTCGTAGGACTGGATTGCGCCATCCGCATCCACCAACACCCCAAAGCTAAAGGCATGACACAACTGCCCCTGCACCAAGCTCATCGGCCCGGTGGCCAGTTCTGGCGGAAACATGGGGGTCATACCCGTCGGCAAATACAGCGTAATGCAGCGCCGCCGCGCTTCCAAATCGAGCGCGTCGCCAGGTGTGAGCCAGCGGCTAGGGTCGGCAATGTGAACCCAGATGCGGTGCTGCCCGTCGGGCAAAAACTCGACGCTCAGACCATCGTCGATTTCCCGCGTGCTTTCGTCGTCAATGGTATAGACCTTGAGGTGAGTCAGGTCTAGGCGATCGCGGCTAGAGTCGGCGGGCGGGTCAATAAGACAGCGTTGGGCCACTTCAAGGACTCGGCTAGGGAACTGGATCGGAATCTGGCTGCGCCGCAGAAACAAATTCTCGTGAGGATGCCAGAGCCGCAGATCCACCAAAAGCTGAAAGGCTTCTTCCGGTGTTTCAGGACGACCCAGCGCCGATAAAACCTCCAGCGCCGGGGTACGGTGGCTGGCTTCTTCTCCTAGCGTAGCAAACCGCTCCAAGGCTTCTAGCCAGGGGCGATCGCCCGCTGCCCATTCCAGCGATTCGCCCGCCAAAACCTGGCGCAATCTTGCCAAAAAACCTTCCCACTCCTGCTGCCGCTGGAGCGTGACCGAAAGCTGATGCTTGAGTTCCTTTACCTGCGCTGCGGGACGCGGCTCGTAGCGATCGCCCTTCTGCTTGAAATAGAGGCGATCGTCCGACAGCAGACAGTGGGCAGCATACTGCAAGGGGGGGCTGTCATCGGAAAACAGCAGCCGCGCCATTCCCGCTGGGTCAACCGTTTCCCCATCCTCTATCAGCAATTCCCACGCCACTTCCAGGCTGTCGGGATCAAGGTAGGGCTGCACCTCTTTCAGAAAGGCGCTAATTTCAGACGGCTTATAGGTTTGATTCGCAACGGTGTAAGTGATGTCGCGGGGATGCAGCGTATGAGCCTGGCCTCGTTCATCGATCACCACCCACAGCTTTTTTCCCTCCGGGCGATCGACCACAGCCAAGCGACGCGGACGAGTAGCCCCCGCTCCGCCCTCGCTGCTCGGCCGAAATTCAACTAATGTTCCCTTGTCCATAGCGCCGTGGAATCAGGGGATGACGATGTTAAGGTGCGATCCAGTGTCTACGGGAAAGTATCCTGGGCAGCCCCAGTCAGGCCTCAATGACATAGCCTCAATGACATAGCTTGAGGGCGATCGCCCAAAGCCGAAACGCCTAGCCTTCCTGGTTCACAAACGGCAGCAGCGCCAGCAGCCGGGCCCGCTTGATGGACTGAGTGAGGTCGCGCTGTTGCTTTGCCGTTAGCCCGGTGATGCGACGGGGCAAAATCTTGCCGCGCTCGGTGATGAACTTACGCAGCAGTTCTACATCTTTATAGTCGATGGGATCTCCGGGCTTGATGGGAGACACGCGACGGCGGTAGTAGGTCATAGGAATTGGGATTCGGAGTTGTAGATAGTAAATAGAAGAGAGGGAGACTACTTAATCTCTTTGTGAACCGTGTGCTTGTTGCAATGCGGACAAAACTTATTCAGCTCGATCCGATTGGTGGTGTTCCGACGGTTCTTAGTGGTGGTGTAGCGTGACACTCCGGGCGATCGCTTGTCCGGATTGGTGCGGCACTCAGTACACTCCAGCGTAATAATGACACGAACGCCCTTAGCCATAGCGAGTCCAGTCCTGCTGAGTCAGTAATTAAACACAAACCCTTATTTTTTCATATCAAGGGCAAGATCGACAACTCTTTAGCGAGAACCGGACAAGAATTTTTGAGAGCCGAACCCAGAATTTGCCGAACCTGACCTGTCCTCGGCGTGCTGGTAAATGGTGTAGCTTAAGCATCACCGGGTTTACCAAACCTGGAACCCTAAACCTGCACCTCCCTCAATCTTCATGCTGCCTGTCCTCGAAGCCGAAACACGAATTCTCAGCCTGACGCACCCTCTAAATCCTCAAGATGACCTAGAGTGGGTGCTGCTATCGGCCGCAGCAGGGCGCATTCTGGCGCAACCCGTCAGCAGCCAGCTTGATTTTCCCCATTGGGACAATTCGGCAATGGATGGCTATGCCGTGCGGCAGGCAGATGTGGCCACCAGTTGCCCTGATGCGCCAACTGCTCTGACGGTGGTGGAGGAGATCCCAGCAGGATATCAGCCACAGCAGACTATCCAGCCGGGGCAAGCGGCGCGAATTTTGACCGGGGCCATGATGCCGCCGGGAGCAGATGCAGTGGTGATGCAGGAAGAAACGCAGCGAGAGGGCGATCGCGTCTACATTCTCTCTGCACCCACACAGCAGCAGTTTGTTCGCCGTCGGGGCGAGTTTTATCGGGCGGGCGATCGCCTCTTGCCTGCGGGAGTTCGGCTGGGGGCAGCAGAAATCGCCGTGCTGGCGGCGGCCCAGTGTGTAACGATTCCGGTCTATCGACGGCTACGGGTGGCCATTTTGTCTACGGGTGACGAACTGGTGTCGCCCGACCAGCCACTCCGTCCGGGGCAAATTGTCGATTCCAACCAGTATGCGCTGGCGGCGCTGGTGGCCGAAGCCGGAGCCGAACCGCTGATGCTGGGGATCGTGCCCGACCAGCCAGACGCTTTGCAAACGGCGATCGCCCAGGCGGTGTCCACGGCCGATGTGGTGCTGTCTTCCGGCGGCGTGTCGGTGGGCGACTATGACTATGTGGATCGCCTGCTAGAAGCTCTCGGAGCCAAGATCCACATCCGGGCGATCGCCATCAAACCCGGCAAGCCCCTCACTTTTGCAACGTTTAAAGCTTCCCAATCCCATCCTCCGACGGCCTACTTTGGCTTGCCGGGGAATCCGGTGTCTGCGCTGGTCACCTTTTGGCGGTTTGTGCTGCCTGCACTGCGGAAACGGGCGGGGCTGTCGGCAGGTTGGGGGCCGGCGTGGATCTGGGGGCGATCGCCTCACGACTTGAACGCAGATGGTAAGCGCGAAACCTATCTCTGGGGGACGCTGCGTGTGACAGAAGAAGGTCATGAGTTTTCCCAATCACCTGGCAGCTTTAGTTCTGGAAATCTCATCAATCTGGCCCAGACCAACGCCCTGGCACAGGTGCCTGTGGGACAAACCCGGATTCTCGCAGGCACTCCAATTCGGCTGATGCAGACGGGTGGAGGGGCGATCGCCTTTCCCTGAGCCACGTCAGCAGATCCAGCCCTTGGCGGAGCAGAAAGTATTTCCAAAAAGGAAACAGAATTCCCCTAATCTGTTTTCAGCCGTGCTTTCCGTCATCCGGAGTGCCAGATCCCAATTCCGCACATTGGCGGAGCAGGTTACGCTTTTTCCCCGGCCGGTTCAAACGGTAAAGCTCGTTACGCTGGAGTCACCCCTGAGGAAAATTCAAAACATATCTGGCACATTCCGCCATCTATGGCTAGAGTATTGATCTGATTCGGAATATCCAAGTTTCTGAATCAGACTTTAGCAACACCCTTGGGTGGGGCTTATCAGGTTTCTATGACCAAAGTGGGGTTGAGGCGTACAAGTTTTGTGAGAAAGGCTACAATCAGGGAGTCTTGCAGTTAAAGTCTTGCAACTCAAGTCTTGCAGCTTAAGATTCCTGAGTTTGTTGCTAAGCCTCAACTAAGGCAAATTGGGAATGGGCAGGTTTGGGAAAGGCGCGTGCCGTAGGGCAGCAGAATCTGGAATTCATTGGCCTTCTCCCTCGGTTTCCTCCATTGCTTAGGTCTAGATGGATTGCTAGTTTGTCTAGAAACCGTCACTATTTCATTTCATTCATTACCTTCTGGCTTGACCAGTTTTTTTGACCTTTGACATAAGGAGCATGAGGAGCGCGGCATGACCCAGGCGAATGACGTACTCGAAACTGTTGACCCAACCGAGACTGATTTTGAATTCGTCGATGAGGGTGACGACGGGCGTGAGGATGTCTTTGATATCCAGCCGGAAGATGAAGCTGAGGAAGACGACGAGAAGCCAGCAAAGGGCCGCTCTCGCCGCCGAACTCAAGTCAAGAAGAAGCACTACACCGAAGACTCCATTCGTCTCTATCTTCAAGAAATTGGCCGCATTCGCCTGCTGCGGGCTGATGAGGAGATTGAGCTAGCTCGGAAGATTGCAGATTTGCTGGAGCTAGAGCGCGTTCGGGAGCGGCTAGTGCAGGACTTGGCCCGCGAACCCAAGCACGCCGAGTGGGCAAGTGCTGTTGAGATGGAGTTGCCTGCATTCCGTCATCGTCTTCACGTTGGACGGCGTGCTAAGGACAAGATGGTGCAGTCCAACCTGCGACTGGTGGTGTCCATCGCCAAGAAGTATATGAACCGGGGCCTGTCTTTCCAGGACTTGATTCAGGAAGGCAGTTTGGGTCTGATTCGGGCGGCTGAAAAGTTTGACCACGAAAAGGGCTATAAGTTCTCGACCTACGCCACCTGGTGGATTCGTCAGGCCATTACGCGGGCGATCGCCGACCAGTCTCGCACCATCCGCCTTCCGGTTCACCTCTACGAAACGATTTCTCGCATCAAGAAGACAACCAAGCTGCTGTCTCAGGAAATGGGCCGCAAGCCAACTGAAGAAGAAATCGCTACTCGTATGGAAATGACCATCGAGAAGCTGCGGTTCATTGCTAAGTCTGCTCAACTGCCGATTTCGCTGGAAACGCCGATTGGTAAAGAGGAAGATTCTCGCTTGGGTGACTTTATCGAATCGGACGGCGAAACGCCTGAAGATCAGGTTTCCAAGAGCCTGCTGCGGGAAGATTTGGAAGGTGTGCTAAGTACCCTCAGCCCGCGTGAGCGTGACGTGCTGCGTCTGCGCTACGGCTTGGATGACGGTCGCATGAAGACGCTGGAAGAGATCGGGCAGATCTTCAACGTAACCCGTGAGCGGATTCGTCAGATCGAGGCAAAGGCCCTCCGCAAGCTGCGTCACCCCAACCGCAACAGCGTGCTGAAGGAATATATTCGCTAGGCAGTGTCTTAAAACTTTCTAGGTCGTTGATTGCCTTGAGTCGATCCCCCTGAATCCCCCTTAAAAAGGGGGACTTCCAGAGTGGTTCGACCAGGCTCTCCCTTTTTAGAGGTGCTGAGGGGGGCGATCCCCCTAAATCCCCCTTATTAAGGGGGACTTCTGGAGTGGTTCGGCTCGGTTCCCCCCTTTTTAAGGGGGGCTAGGGGGGATCGAAGGGCTTTAAAACGCGCCCTAAGATCATCCGCGCCTTGTCGGTGAGCCGAGGCGCTGAAGAACCAAATCCAGATCGGATTCACCAGCAGCAGCAGCGTCGCCGCCAGCAGCAGCGAGTGGAGCGGGTTGACCTTGCGCCCCAGCGTGATCGCCACCAGCACCGCCAGACCCATCACGCCCGCCCGCGCCACCGACGGCTCCAGCCCCGTTAGGCCGATATAGCCCAGCAGCGCCGCCGCCGAGAGCGCAAAGCTGATCTGGGACGGGAGCGATCGCGTCAGGCTGAGCAAAATACCGATCAGCAGCGATACCTGAAAGCCCGATGCCGCCAGCGCGTGGGCCAATCCCGCATTGGCAAAGCTGTCGCGCAGGTCAAAGGGTACGTCTACGGCCCCCTTGCCCAACAGCATAGCGCTGACCAGGGCCGCCGGTCGCTCGTCAGGTTCTTTAGGTTCTTTAGGTTTTTTGGGGGCAGCTTTCACGGTTAGACCCGCTGCCTGCGATCGCACGATGCGCTGCCGCACCTGCCACAGCGCTTGCTGAAGCCGGGAAGAGAGCGATCGCCTCCACATCCACTGTTCCCGAAACCGCCCCTCTGTTGCCGGAAAATCAACGGTTTTACCCGCCAGTCCTGCAAACATACCGCGCTGTGCCAAGTATTGCCGGAAATCGAAGCCGCCGGGGTTGCTGGCGGGCTTGGGGCGATACAGCGACCCCGACACCGTGAGCATTTGCCCCGGATGCAGGCCGGTCTTCAGCTTCAGCGGCAGCGTTACATACAGCCGCCCAGACACCGCCGCAGCGCGAATGGGTTGGTTGGCCTCGTCCATCTGCTGCACCTGAAACGGCACTAGCTCTAGCTGGAGCTTGCCGCTGCGGGTTTGCTTTGGCGGCGTGTCGATGAAGCCATGCACCGTTACGGCTAAGTTAGTCTGCTCGGCTGCTGCGTCGGGGTTGCTCAGCAGAGCGCTAATGTCAGTTTCCGCAGGTCTGGGCAGGCGCACCTGAAAGTAAAGCGCTGCCAACAGTCCGACCCATCCTGCTATTATCCAGACCGTGGCGGAAGGCCCCGTCCGCCAGAGGCGAGGCGCGATCGCCCCTGCCAGCAATCCCAACCCAGGGAGGGCGATCGCCCCCGCTGAGATGCCCCATACCTGCACCGAAACCCCGGTCAAAAGCAGGCCCAGCCCGTAGGCCAGGCACAGCATTGCGCCGCCCGCTGCATTCATAAATTTTCGCTGTTTGATACACCCTCATGAACAGCAGTATTCCCACCTGGTTTGCCCGATTATCCAGATGCTCGATTATCCAGATGCCCGATTACCAGACGCGGGGAAGATATCCGGGCCGATCGACCAGCGCCGGCCGCAGCAGATGCCAGATCTGAATAAACCAGCGGCGGGCCTCTAGGGTGGAGTGGCCGCGATAGCGGTAGAGGAGGCCGGATTGGAGGCGGGTAGCGGCGTATTGGAGGAATGGGAGGGGGCTAGAGGAAGCTGCGGTAGGGATGAATTGGCGGGTTTGGGGGAGCAGATCGGCAGAAAGTTGAGCAACGGGCTGGCCGAGGATGGCGAAACTGGCGACGACGGGGCAATGGTTCAGTCCGTGGGGACTGCTCAGCGGGGCAGCTCCGCCGAGGATCTGCTGCGGATCGACCCAGAGCAGTCTGCCGTCTTTCCAGACTTCGGTGTGCGATCGCCATTGGCCGCTAGCAAACCCTTCGCCCCGCGCCGTGCGTCCCAGCCGAGTCATCTCCCAGCCTAGCCACAGTGCGTCTTCGTCTAGATCTACCCGCAGCCGCTGCCGATAGTCAGCCCCGTCGAACACGATGGTTTCCTGGGGCAGCCATTCTAAATAGCCGCCTGCTGCAATGTGGATGTGGGTTGCTTGCTCGGCGACCTGGCCGTTGCTGCGGTAAATCTTGCCTGCGGTGGCCGTGGTGCAAAGGGCATGGGCTTTGGGGGCCAGGTGAATTTTCGCGGATAGGCGATCGCCCCCCACCACACCACCCGCCGTGTGCAGCGTGACCACATGACAGACGCGATCGCCCTCTGGGAAGAACGGCCGCTGCACCTTCATCGGAGCCTGCACAAAGCTGCGGCCAAGCTGCGTTCCGCCCGCCCGCGCCACAAAATCCAGTTCCAAGCGCCCCTGCCAGCCCGCCCCGTCCGCTCCCATTACGCCGTCACTCCGCTCCTAGCCTCTCCTAGACCTGCCCAATCTCCAGCACGTTGCCGTCCGGGTCGCGGGTAAACAGGGCGGGACGACCCGATGCGCTCATCTGCACGGGATAGCCATGTTCAACCAGCCGCGTTTTCATGGCATCCAGGTCAGGAGTGGCGATCGCCAAATGGGGATTCCAGCCCCACTTTTCCGCCTCCGTCAGCGAGACCTGAGTGCGCGGATCGGCCATCAGGTGAATCTGCACCTCGCCTAGCTGATACCAGGCTCCGGGATATTTCAAGGGTCGATCGATTTTGGTCAATCCCAGCACGGTGCCATAGAACTGTTCTGCTTTGTCCAAATCCGACACCAACAGCGCCGCGTGCAAGAATCGAGTCAGCATAGGGGCAATTCGCGAGGCGATCCCTACAGGAATCGCGCAATTACATCATCCTGATTCTAGGACGGGTTTCGAGCCGCATCGCAGCGATTTTTAGCTACACCTCAGCCATACCTCAGCTATTCCATGCTTCAAGCTTGCCAACTTGAACCGCACTCCAGCGCTACCAGCCCTATATCTCTCCGAAGTAACGCTGCGAATGAAATGGCTGAAAGCCCGATGAATGCTGGATGAGCTATCCAAAACCGCAAATCCAAAATCAACCGACCTCAAACCACGCCGCGCACCAAAATTCCGGTATACACGCCCTGTACGTCCACTTCTTCCACGTCAAACACGGTTGGCTGGTAGGCGGCGTTGGCGGGCTGGAGTGTTACCGTTGTTTCCGATCGGAGGTAGTGTTTCAGCGTCGCTGCATCGCCTACGCGGGCCGCAACGATCGCCCCATTTTTCAGCGAAGCCGGGTCTGGGTTGCGCCGCAGCAAGATTACGTCGCCGTCCAAAATGTGGGATTCGATCATGCTGTCGCCCTGAACGCGCAGGGCAAACAACTGGGACAAGTCGTAGGGCGATCGCCGCGCCAGGTTAGGAAACAGTTCCAGCGGCAGATAAATTTCTGGCTCGTCTACAAAGGTGGTCTTGGGGCTGTGGGCTGCGATGCCGCCTAGGAGGGGAATGCCCTGGGGTAGCTTGCGCCGACTCCTGGATTTGGGCGAAGCCTGCTCTAGCGCTGCCCAGGGAGAAGTGGCGGATGTCTCTGGCACAGCCTCGACGGTCGAACCCGTGCCCATTGCCTCGGCGGGAACAAGCTGGAGCGTTGGCGCTGGCTGTGCGGAGCGATGTCGCCCGGTTTTTGCCCCGTTCACCTGGCTCGACTGAACCACCTGAATGGCGCGGGCTTTGTGGGGCTTGCGGGTAATGTAGCCTTTGTGGCACAGAGCATTGAGGAGCGATCGCACGGGGTCTTTAGAGCGATAGCTCAGCCCGACCCGAATTTCCTCATAGGTTGGCGAAATGCCCTGCTGCTGGATGAATCCCGTCACCCAATCCAGGCATCGCTGCTGCTTGACGGTCAGCGGCTTGGGGATAGACTGGCGGGTGGATTGCCTGACTGTAGACCGTTTGGCGGTGGGTGGCTTGGCCGTAGGCATGGCTGCAATAGTTTATTTATACTAGATGCTAACATCATAGTTCACTCGTTCTATACCGAATCAAAAACTTTTTATTTGCCTTAATTTGCCGTCCGCCGCTTCACAATTTCTATATCTCTAGGGCGATATCTCAGGACGATCGGGCGGGGTGCAATCATGGGCGTGCGGGCAGAATTTCGGGAGTATCGACGGGCATTTCGACGACCGCTCATGACTGCCCACGGAGTCTGGAGCGAGCGGCGGGGAATTTTGGTGAAGCTGACGGACGCAGCGGGGCGGACGGGGTACGGCGAGATTGCGCCCCTGCCCTGGTTTGGCAGCGAAACGCTGGAGGCGGCGATCGCCCTCTGCCAGTCGCTTCCCGAATTCCTGGATCTGGCGGATATCCGGGCGATCGCCCCCACGCTGCCAGCGGGCCAGTTTGGGCTGGAATCTGCCTGGGACTCGCTGATGCAGCATGACCCCAGAAAGTCTGACCTGCCCGACTGGGAGCCGCCCCACCTCAGCGCCCTGCTGCCTGCGGGGGAGGGGGCAATTTCTGCCTGGAAGCCGCTTTGGGATCGGGGACACCGCACCTTCAAGCAGAAAATCGGTGTGGGCGAGTTGGCAGCCGAACAGGCCGCATTTGCCGAACTGGTCGGGCAGCTTCCGCCCAGGGCAAGGCTGCGGCTGGATGCCAACGGCGGGCTGGATTGGGACACGGCCTGCCGCTGGTTGGAACAATGCGCGGTCCATCCCCAGGTAGAATTTTTGGAGCAGCCCCTCGCACCGTCCCAGTTTGACGCGATGCTGAAGCTGGCCGAGCGCTTTCCCACGTCCCTGGCGCTGGATGAGTCTGTTGCCACGCTGGCCCAGCTCCGCACCTGCTGGCAGCGGGGGTGGCGCGGGGTGGTGGTGATTAAAGCAGCGATCGCCGGGTTTCCCAGCCAGCTTCGCGCCTTTTGCCAGCAGCACCCAGTCGATATCGTCTGGTCGTCTGCGCTGGAAACTGCCGTGGCCCGCCGCTACATCCAGGCGCATCTGGTGCAACCAGAGAATTCGGGGAACCGACCCGATCGCGCTCTGGGGTATGGCGTGGCCCACTGGTTTTGCGACCCTGCGTTTGAGCAAGATTCCGCCGCCGCCCTATGGCAAACTCTGACTGCCTCCGCAATTGCCTAGCCGCCTGCCTGCATCGACCCTGGCTGGTTGGCATCGATCCTGCCGCCTTTGCCCAGCAGGTTCAGACCCGCCAGACGGCGATTCGCGAAGCGATCTCTATGGGAATCACCCCAGCGCTGCGGAGCCACATCGCCCACCCCCTAGCTCCCTGGGAAACGCGCCCCCCGGCGACGCTGCTGATTGCCGAACCCGACCCGCTGAACTTTCTGGCCAGCCTTTGTGCGGCAATTTTGTCGGAGTGCCTAGAGGGATGGGCGATCGCCCTCGGCAATCCCGCCTGGGGCGTGCAGGAATGGTATCAACTCCACCACCACCTGTCCCCTTTGGTCATTCTCACCCCCACCGCTCCCTATCCCGTGCTCCTTCTTGATCCGGTACAGGCTCCGGCTCTCCCTACTTCTGCGGGTGAGGGAAGAACGAAGAACGAAGAACAAAAAGGGAGGGCGGCAGAGCCTCCGGATCTCCTCATTCCTACAGGCGGCTCCTCTGGACAGCTTCGCTTTACTCACCATACGGGAGACACGCTTCTTGCCGCTGTCCGGGGCTTTCGCCAGTTTTTTCAGCCAGAACTCGCCAGCGGGCCGGTGAACTGCTGCTGTGTGCTACCGCTGTATCACGTCAGCGGGCTGATGCAGGCGTTGCGGAGCGCGGTGTCGGGTGGGCAACTGGCGCTGCATTCCTTCAAGGCGCTGGAAGCGGGAGACTTTCCGGCGATCGCCCCCGACCGTTTTTTCCTCTCCCTCGTCCCCACCCAGCTCCAGCGGCTGCTCGACTCGCCAGCGGGCGTAGACTGGCTGCGACGGGTTCACACGATCCTGCTGGGCGGTGCGCCGGCCTGGGACGACCTGCTCATCCAGGCACGACAGCAGGGCCTCCGCCTCGCCCCCACCTACGGCATGACCGAAACTGCCTCGCAAATTGCCACCCAGCGGCCAGCGGAATTTCTAGCGGGGGAACCGGGCTGCGGGCGGGTGCTGCCCCATGCGCTGGTGGACATTGTGGACGCAGCCGGAACGCCGCTGCCTGCGGGAGAAGTGGGGCGAATTCAAATTCGGGCGGCTTCGCTGGCGCGGGGCTATTGGGGAGCGCCAGATTTTGGCGGCCAGTTTGCGACCGATGATCTGGGCTGGCTGGATGGGGCAGGACGGCTGCACATTGCTGGCCGCAGCAGCGACAAGATTATCACGGGCGGCGAAAACGTGTTTCCCGCCGAGGTAGAGGCGGCGATTCGGGCGACGGGGCTGGTGCAGGATGTGGCGGTGGTGGGGGTGGGCGATCGCCACTGGGGGGAAGTGGTGACGGCGCTCTACGTTCCCGCCAATTCCCAGGTTTCTCCAACACGGCTGGAAGCTGCGCTGCAAGACAAGCTCAGCCGCTTCAAACAGCCCAAGCGCTGGATTGCCGCTGACGGGATTCCCCGCAGCGCCCAGGGCAAGCTGAACCGTCGCCAGCTTGCGGAATGGGTGCAAACCGCCCAGCCGCCAGTTGGCGATGGGGGCTGCCAAAAAGACCTGCCATTTCCTGAAACTGCGCGAAATGCGTAAGTCCTGTTAAAGTTTTGGATGACGACAATCGTGCCTCAGTCCACCGAGGCATATACCTTGAGACAGGGGAGGAACGTCCATGAGCGGACGGCTGCTGCTGGTCGATGATGAACCTGGATTGCGCCAGGCTGTGCAGGCGTATCTGGAAGACAGCGGCTTTGTTGTAGAAGTCGCCAGCAACGCCCGCGAAGGCTGGGAAAAGGTTCAGCAGCTGTTACCCGATCTGGTCATTTCCGACATCATGATGCCCCAGGTCGATGGCTATCAGTTTCTCAAGCAACTGCGGGAAGATCCCCGCTTCGAGACGCTGCCCGTGGTGTTTTTGACAGCACGGGGCATGACCTCCGACCGAATTCAGGGCTACAACGCGGGCTGCGATGCCTATTTGCCCAAGCCGTTTGACCCAGAAGAACTGGTGGCCATCGTATCCAGCCTGCTGGAGCGTCGATCGGCGATCGCCCGTGCGGGTGGCGACGACGAAAAGACCGACCTGGCCGACATCAAAGAGCAAATCGCCCAACTGCGGGCCATGCTGTCGCAAAAAGGAACCATCGCCCAAACTCCCGCCCCGATTCACCTCGACTTTACGCCCCGCGAGCAGAGCGTCCTGGAACTGGTTGCCGAAGGGCTGATGAACAAAGAAATTGCTCGTCGCCTCGATACCAGCGTCCGCAATGTGGAGAAATACGTCAGCCGATTGTTTAGCAAAACGGGCACCAATAGCCGCACGGAACTGGTGCGCTATGCCCTGGAGCATGGCTTGACGAAATGAGAGATGGGGAGCTTGGAGGAATTTACTGAGTTAAAGATTGCGAAATGTTGCTTTTCTTTAATTTAGCGACATCTTTCGTTTCACTCCTCAAGAGACTGTTATCTTCATTCTCTAATGATGTAATGGAGAAAACACCCATGCAGACTTCTAAGCACCTGGGCCAATCCCTTGGATTTATGTTGCTTTTGGCGATCGCCTGTGCAGGCATGGTAGGACTGATGACATCCCAGGTCGGCGCTATGCCCTAGCGTGGATGCCCGTGTTTCCTGAGAAGGAGTGTTTCTATTTGTAACCTAGTGCGCGTGACGCTAGTTCCAGATTTATTCCTGGATGGCAGTAGGCTCACGGATCTCTGGCGGGTTGGCGTAGTCGGCCATGCACCTGCAATGCACTCGCAATGCACTTGCAATGTACTTGCAATGTACTTGCAATTTACGTACCAGCAATGTGCGTACTCGCAATGTACTGAGCAAAACGAGAATGCATTCCCAAGCATGGCGATCGCCCCGCCCAGAGGTCTTTTTTTGCCATTTTCTCGAACCGCTCGAACAGAATCGGCCCAACCCGCCCTACAGCCGCTGCAACAGGTCTAGCCCGTGGGTGTCGGTGCCGCAGGTATGCAGCAGACCCAGGCGATCGCCCAGTTGCCTCACTTCTTCGGTCTGGCGGGGGCTGGGCTGCCACGGCGAGGGGTTGTTGTAGGCATAGTAGGTTTCGATGCCGTCAATCCCCAGGTCGGCGGCAGCGGGGATCAACTCGTGGGGCGATCGCTTATATCGTGCCGGGTGGGCCAGCACCGCCAGCCCGCCTGCCCGGTGAACCGCAGCAATGACCCGCCCGGCCTGTCGAGCGTCGCCGTCTACCGACTGCCCCTGCTGATAGACGTGCAAGTTTGGATGCGCCGGGTCAAAGGCATAGCAGAGGATATGCACCTCGTCCGCCAGCAGTTCCGCCGTAACCTCCATGCCCGCCCACAACCGGGGCAGAGGCCTAGACGCAGGATTCTCCGCCTCGTCTACCCACGCTGACTGGAGACTGCTCAGCCACCGCTGCGCTCGAACATAGCCGCCCGTGGAATGGTGATCCGTAATCGCTAGGCCGGAGAGTCCAATGGCGATCGCCTGCTCCATGAGCTGCTCCGGCTGGAGTTTGCCATCCGAGCAAACCGTGTGCATATGAAAGTTGTAAAACCGGGGACAGCTTTCGGCTGTAATCGTTTGAAACACCTGCCGCAGCGATGCAGCATCCTGTGCCCCTGAGGACTGAGCATTCACCCCTTGGGTGAGACTAACCGCCATAGTCTGCGCTTCATGATGTTTTACATCCGCAATTCTAGGGTTTCTGCAAACTTATTGCCAACCAAGAAGCGCTTGGAATGGGGGCAAACCGTTTTGTATCGCGCTATTTGCTCCCTACCTGTTCAATCTTACGGTGGCCCTTAATCCAGCGGATGCCTTGGGGATGGTTGCGTTGGCGAGCTTATGTACTAATACGGGCGATCGCGCTAGGATGGACAAGCGTTGCAAATCGTTCTCAGCAGATTCTCTGAATCGCTCCGGTGAATCAGCCGTGCGCCCGTCCAGGAGCGGTAGAATATTAAGAATGGTTTCGCCTGTGGTTTCGCCTGCCAGCCCCAGCCCCTATGCCTCAACGTGCCGACACTGCCAAGCGCCGGAAAAAAGTCGATTCTTTGGGCGAGTCTGCGAATGGGCACGCTCCGAATCCTCAAGACCTGTCTGAATCGGGCAAACTGACGGCAATTCGAGAAGGGATCGCTTCGGAAATCGCCCAACCCGGCTCGGCTGCTAATCCCCAAAACACAATCCGGATTCGCGGCGCTCGTCAGCATAATCTGAAGAACGTGGATTTGGACTTGCCGCGCGATCGCCTGATTGTGTTTACGGGCGTGTCGGGGTCGGGCAAGTCGTCGCTCGCCTTTGACACGATCTTTGCCGAGGGGCAGCGCCGCTACGTAGAGTCCCTCAGCGCCTACGCCCGTCAGTTTCTCGGCCAGGTAGACAAGCCCGATGTAGACGCGATCGAGGGCCTCAGCCCCGCCATCTCCATTGACCAGAAATCCACCTCCCACAACCCGCGCTCCACGGTGGGAACCGTCACGGAAATTTACGACTATCTGCGGCTGCTCTATGGGCGGGCGGGAGAGCCGCATTGCCCCCAGTGCGATCGCTCCATCGCGCCGCAAACCATCGACCAGATGGTGGATCAAGTGATGACCCTGCCTGACCGCACCAAGTTTCAGATTCTCGCGCCCGTGGTGCGCGGCAAAAAGGGGACGCACAAGAAACTGCTGTCGGGGCTGGCGGCGGAGGGCTTTGTGCGAGTGCGCGTCGATGGCGAAGTGCGCGAACTGAGCGACAACATCGAACTCGACAAAAACCAGTTCCACAACATTGAAATCGTCGTCGATCGCCTGATTAAAAAGAACAACATTCAGGAACGCTTGGTGGACTCGCTTTCGACCTGCCTGAAACGGTCAGAGGGCATCGCCATCATCGACGCGACGCTGCCGGACGTGGATGACGTCGTGCAGTTTCCGACCAAGCCTGACCTGCAACTGCCCGTGCTGCCGGGGATGGCGGCGGAACCAGCGGGGCGCTATGGCGTGGATTTGGAACAAAACGCGCCCAAAAACCAGCTAGAACTGCTGTTTTCCGAAAACTTTGCTTGCCCGGAACACGGCGCGGTCATGGAGGAACTGTCGCCCCGCCTGTTTTCCTTCAACTCGCCCTACGGAGCCTGTCCCCATTGCCACGGGCTGGGGTCGCTGCGGACTTTCTCGGCGGAACTGGTCGTTCCTGACCCAAGCCTGCCTGTGTATGCGGCGATCGCCCCCTGGTCAGAGCGCGACAACACCTACTACTTCTCGCTGCTCTACAGCGTCGGACAGGCGTTTGGCTTTGAAATCCAGACCCCCTGGGAAAAGCTGACCCCCGACCAGCAGCACGTCATCCTGCACGGCAGCGACGAGAAGATCTACATCGAGTCGGACTCGCGCTATCGAGACACCAAGGGCTATTACCGCAAGTATGAGGGCGTGCTACCCATGCTCGATCGCCAGTATCGAGAGTCCACATCGGAGCAGTTCAAGCAAAAGCTGGAGCAATACCTGATCGACCAGCCCTGCGAAGTGTGTGGGGGCGATCGCCTCAAGCCAGAAGCCCTAGCCGTCCGCCTGGGGCAATATCGCCTGAAAGATCTGGCCAGCGTCTCGATTCGCGAATGCCTCAACCGGGTTAACCAGATGCAGCTAACGCCCCGGCAGGCGCAGATCGGTGACTTGGCGCTGAAGGAGATCCGGGCGCGGCTGCAATTTTTGCTGGATGTAGGGCTGGACTATCTGACGCTGGATCGCACGGCAATGACCCTTTCCGGCGGCGAGGCCCAGCGCATCCGCCTGGCCACACAAATCGGCTCTGGCCTGACAGGCGTGCTGTACGTCCTGGACGAACCCAGCATTGGGCTACACCAGCGCGATAACGATCGCCTCTTGCACACGCTCAACCGCCTGCGAGACCTGGGCAATACGCTAATCGTGGTGGAGCATGACGAAGACACCATCCGCGCCGCCGATTACCTAGTGGACATTGGGCCCGGCGCAGGCGTTCATGGCGGCAACATCGTGGCCCACGGCTCGCTGCAAAACCTGCTGGAGGCAGAGGACTCGCTGACGGGTGCGTACCTGTCTGGGCGGCGCGTCATTCAAACGCCTGCGGAACGCCGCAAGGGCAATAGCCGCAGCCTCAAAATCCGCAATGCCCGCCGCAATAACCTGAAAAATCTGGATGTCGATATTCCGCTTGGAAAATTCGTCTGCGTTACGGGTGTCTCTGGCTCTGGCAAATCAACGCTGATTAACGAACTGCTCTATCCCGCGCTGCAACATCACTTTGGGCGTAAAGTCCCCCAGCCCAAGGAAATGGCGGAAATGCAGGGACTTGCCGCCCTCGACAAGGCGATTGTCATTGACCAATCGCCCATTGGCCGCACGCCCCGCTCCAACCCTGCCACCTACACGGGTGTATTTGACGTAATCCGCGACCTGTTTGCCGAAACGATTGAGGCCAAGGCGCGGGGCTATAAGGCGGGACAGTTTTCCTTCAACGTCAAGGGCGGGCGCTGCGAGGCCTGCGGCGGGCAGGGCGTAAACGTGATTGAAATGAACTTCCTGCCGGATGTGTACGTGCAGTGTGAGGTGTGTAAGGGGGCCCGCTATAACCGGGAGACCCTGCAAGTGAAATACAAGGGCAAGTCGATTTCCGACGTGCTGAACATGACGGCAGAGGAGGCGCTGGAATACTTCGAGAATATTCCCAAAGCGTCGGCGAAGCTGCAAACGATGGTGGACGTGGGGCTGGGCTATGTGCGGCTGGGGCAGACCGCGCCGACGCTCTCTGGCGGTGAGGCGCAGCGGCTGAAGCTGGCGACGGAACTCTCGCGCCGCGCCACGGGCAAGACGCTGTACCTGATCGACGAACCGACGACCGGACTTTCGTTCTACGACGTGCATAAGCTGCTGGACGTGCTGCAACGCCTGACGGACATGGGCAATACGGTGCTGGTCATCGAACACAACCTGGATGTGATTCGCTGCTGCGACTGGGTGATTGACCTGGGCCCCGAAGGGGGCGATCGCGGCGGGCAGATCATCGCCGTGGGCACACCGGAGCAAGTTGCTGAAGTCCCTGAATCCTATACCGGGCAATATCTCAAGAAAGTGCTGGCTCAGCATCCCCCCGCGAAGTGAGCGCTCCGGCGAGAATCTGGTGTGATTGCCTGGTTGCTTACTTTTCAGATTGCTTACTTTTTAGATTGCTTACTTTTCGGTTGCTTACTTTTCGGTTGCAATAATATGCAGATCAATGTGCTGATGATGGATGTGCTTCATCAGCTTTTGGGTAAAGGAGCCTTTGAGCAGGCGTTTCCAGGTGGGCTGCTGGCTTTCGCCGATGACGATTTGGGTGATGTGGTATTCGGCGGCAATCTGGGCGATCGCCTGCGGAACGTTTTGTTTATCGATTCGCAAAAACGTTCCGTCAAACTCGCGACACAGGTTCTCGCAGGTTTCGATCAGAAATTCGCACTGCCCTCGATCTTCGCGCTGCGCCTTCTGCTGCTGTGCAATCGAGTCCCGCCTCTGCCCCGCCTCTGCCCTCGACGGCTGGGTTGACTCAGCGCGAACTGGAGATTCTCTCGCTAATGTCTAAGGGAAAGAATAATCAGGAAATTGCGGGTACGCTTTACATCACACCAGGAACCGTGCGCGTCCATGTTCACTCGATCTTGCAAAAGCTAGAAGTGCGCGATCGCACTCAAGCCGTATTAGCCGCGATTCAACAACACCTGGTCTAATGCAAAATCGCGGGTACAAGGTTAGTTCTGTTACTCCACGGTTCTGTTACTCTGCGGCTCTGTTACTCTACGAATTTCAGCACCTTGACCTGCGGTTCTGGAAGTTCGGCATACTGCGTCGCCTTTTGCTCAAGTTTGGAAAGCTGCCCCAGGGCGAGGCTACAGGGCATTCCATATTTGGCCTGGACGCGATCGCTGGCAATGTGCAGCGCGGTGCGCGATCGCTCCAAAAAGTCTGCCAAAGGATAAACCTGATCTGGGGTAAAGTAGTCCTTAATGACCAGGGACGGCGAATAGCAAAGCTCCTGGGAGCCGTCTGGCCACTCAATCTGAAAACGAAGCTCTGGCATTGGTGAAGGGTCAGGGGTGAGAAGGGGGAAATTTGGAGACTGGGCTGAAGCGGCCGGTCGAGCGATCGAGCTAGGCATTCGGCATCTCTCCTATCGTACTCGTACCGCATTCATCTGCTTTTATCTGTATCGCGGAGTTCAGGACACAGATAAAGTACCCGCCTCGAAACACTTCAGCTTCCCCGAATCCACTCTGTTACGCCGCCGGGTTTGTCGATGAGCGTGATGCCCTGGGCTTTTAGCTCGTCTCGAATGCGATCGCCCTCAGCCCAGTTTTTCGCCTGTTTTGCCGCCGCCCGCTGCTGCACCCGCGCTTCGATTTCTGCATCGCTGAGTCCATCGGGTTCCGGTGCTGCGTCTGGCGAAACGGTCAGCCCCAGCACCTCTGCCAGCGCCACCAGCGTTTGCCACTGGGCTTTCAGTGCGGCGGGTTCTGCCAGGGTTTTGCCGTCGTGGGTGAGGCGGTTGCCCTCTTTTTGCAACTCTTTGGCCAGTTCAAACAGCACCGCCAGCGCCACGGGCGTATTCAGGTCGTCGTCCATCGCCGCCTGAAACCGTTGCACTGCCTCACTTTCAGCAGAAATTTTCATCGTTGCTGGGTCGCCAGAGTCCGCCCCAATCTCAGCCGCAAAGCCCAGCGCTGCGCCGTGTCGATAGCCAAACCGCAGACCCTCCGTCAGCGTGTCCCAGGCGTTTTGGGCAGAGGCGATCGCCTCTTCGGTAAAGTCAATCGGCTTGCGATACTGCGCTTGCAGCACAAACAGCCGCAGCACCATCGGGTCAAAGCCGCTCTCTAGCATCTGGCGAATCGTGGTGAAGTTGCCCAGCGATTTGGACATTTTTTCGCCACTGATATTCACAAAGCCGTTGTGCAGCCAGAAGCGCGACAGGGGCTTGGCCAGCGCCGCCTCCGACTGGGCGATCTCGTTTTCATGGTGCGGAAAGATTAGGTCTTGCCCGCCCGTGTGGATGTCGATGCTGTCGCCCAGTTCCTCGCGCACCATCACCGAGCATTCGATATGCCAGCCGGGTCGTCCCTTGCCCCAGGGCGAATCCCACTCCGGCTCACCGGGCTTTGCCGCCTTCCACAGGGCAAAATCTAGAGGATGGTGCTTTTTCGCCGCTTCCTCATCGACGCGGCCGCTGGCCCCGGCTTCCATCTGGTCGAGCCTGCGCCCCGACAGTTTGCCGTAGCTGGGAAATTTTTCGACAGCGTAGTATACGTCGCCGCCGGATTCGTAGGCATAGCCGCGATCGATTAGCGACTGGATGAACTCGACGATCTGCGGCACAACTTCGGTGGCCTTGGGATATACGTCGGCGCGGCGGATGTTCAGCCGATCCATGTCGTCCAGGTATGCTTGGATATAGGTTTCGGTGATGACGTTCCAGGGCACGTTTTCCTGGTGCGATCGCCGAATGATTTTGTCGTCAATATCGGTGAAATTTTGCACGTATTTCACCGCGTAGCCGCGCCACAGCAGATAGCGCCGCAGCGTGTCCCAGGCGATATAGTTCCGCGCATGGCCCACATGCGAATAGTCGTATACCGTCACGCCGCAGGCATACATCCTGACCACGCCGGGTTCCAGCGGCTCAAACGGCTCGACTCGTCGCGTCAGGGTGTTATACAAACGGAGAGACATGGAAGGCTTTATCGCAGGACATATAAACCATCAAATTGTATTGCAGATAGAGCCGCGCTTGAGCCAAACGCTGAGAACCTGCTACGGTGCAATTGGTGTGGATTCAATTGGTGTGGATTTTGGATTGCTAGTTGGTGCGGGGCTTTTAGCAGTTCGTTCTTAGTGCCATTTAGATAGCGTCGCTTGGAAGAATCGATCCGAGGCGTGTATCGAGGAATTGTATTGAGTTTTCAGCTAGAACTTATGAACCAGATGTCTATGAGCCAAATCTTTCTGGCGATCGCCTCTATTCTCGGCGGGCTGTCTGTGGCTGCTGGAGCCTTCGGGTCCCACGCGCTGCGGCCCAAACTGAGCGATCGTATGTTGGAAATTTTTGAAACGGGCACGCGCTATCAGATGTATCACGCGCTAGCGCTGCTCCTGGTGGGGCTATTGCTGCTGCGGGCTGAGGCGGGGCTAGGCTGGCTGAACGCGGCGGGATGGGCATTTGTTGCAGGGACGCTGATCTTTTCTGGCAGCCTCTACGCCCTCAGCCTTAGCGGTGTGAAAGTGCTGGGAGCCGTTGCGCCAATTGGGGGCACTGCGCTGATGGTGGGCTGGGGCTGCTTGGCGATCGCCGCCCTTAGCTTAAAGTAAAACCTGCGCTGCAAAGCTCAGACAAGCTCAGGGGTGAACCGCAGAAATCGCGCCCTGGAAGCGTCGGGCTGCGTCGGTCATTCCTGCATAGTTCACAATTGGTTCTTCCACAATCAGTTCGCTGGGAAACACAAACTCGGCGGTTTCGTAATACTGTTCTGTCCACTCGGCTCGTTGGGACATCTGATCCATGTAGCCGACGAAATGACCCACCAGGAAATACACCGCGACCAGCGCCGCTGCCGCCATCGAAACCAAAAAGCCCGCCAGCATCAGCGAAAACTCTTTACGGTCAAGCGCCTCCTGCATGAGGTGCAGTGCCCATGCCACCAGCGCTACGACGATGAACAGGATAAAAATCATTCTTATAGGAATGTAACGTTTTGTAATATTTCACATTGTAACAGTTCCTCAGAAAAGTGTCTCTTAAGGTAACCTAGAGATTTTGGGAAGAGGGAAGAACGAAGAGGGAAGAGGGAAGAGGGAAGAACGAAGAGGGAAGAACGAAGAGGGAAGAGGTTCGTTTTTCGTTTTTCGTTTTTCGTTCTTCCCATCACCCCCTAACCGTCACCTGCTGTCCCTTCAAATACTCCTTAATCTCGGCAACCGTAAGCTGGCCGTAGTGTAGCAGGGAAGCCAGCAGCGCCGCCTCTGCCTTGCCCTCGGTCAGCGCTTCATGGATGTGGGCGCAGGTGCCTGCCCCGCCGGAGGCAATGACTGGAATCTGCACCTGTTCGGCGATCGCCCGCGTCAGTTCCAGGTCATAGCCCGCCTGCGTGCCGTCTGCATCCATACTGGTCACCAGCAGTTCCCCCGCGCCGCGCTGTTCCACGTCCTTGGCCCAGGTGAGCGCATCCAGCCCCGTATTCTCTCTCCCGCCGCGCACATAGACATCCCAGCCGGGATTGTTGGGATCGGTTCGCCGTCGCGCATCGATGGCGACGACGATGCACTGATTGCCAAAGCGATCGCTCGCCCGGTTGATAAAATCTGGGTCGCGCACAGCTGAGGAATTGATGCTCACCTTATCGGCCCCTGCCCGCAGCAGTTGCTTGATCGTGTCTAGGGAGCTAATGCCGCCGCCCACCGTCAGCGGAATAAACACCTGCTCCGCCGTGCGATACACCACGTCATAGATGATGTTGCGGTCTTCGTGGGTGGCGGTGATGTCTAGAAACACTAGCTCATCTGCTCCGGCATCGTTGTAGACTTGCGCCAGTTCCACGGGGTCGCCCGCATCCCGCAGGTTGACAAAGTTCACGCCTTTCACCACGCGCCCCGCCTTCACATCCAGGCAAGGCAAGATTCGTTTTGCCAGCATTGCGATCGCCTATTGAAGATATTGAAGAGTCCACAAAAATTCAGCAAACATTCGACGAAATTTCTCTGCCCAAACTTCAGCCCTGCGCTGGTCTGAGAAAAAGCGCCACCAAGTCACCACAATATCGCTTAAATGGGGCGCAATACAGCGCAATAGACTGATACACTGGCTAATTGTTTGCCGATCGTTGAGTGTCGAGATGCAAATTGGTCAAAAGGTTCGGGTTCGTCGGTTGCGCGATCGCACGGGTCAAGCCGTCGTAAAGCACCTGGGGCAAGTGGGCGAGGTTCAAGATTTCAAAATGACGGATGGCAGCGGCGTGGGGGTCGTTGTGCAGTTTGATGACAAGTTTTCCACCTGGTTTTTTGAAGACGAGCTAGAGGTCGTTTCTTAGGGAGACGCATGAGTTTCATCCTGACGTTTTTGGGCAAAGGCGGAACCGGACGGACGACTGTGGCGATCGCCGCTGCAAAGCAATTCGCGTTGCAGGGTCAGCGGACGCTGCTGGTGGGACAAGACCCCGGCCCCGCCTTTGGTCTGCTGCTGGGTGCATCCGTCGGCGCAACGCCCCAGGAGATTGGCGCAAATCTGAGCGCCGTCCACCTGCAATCTACCGCGCTGATGGAGTCCAGTTGGGAGGAACTCAAGCGTCAGGAAGCGCAGTACCTCCGCACGCCGATTCTCAAAGCGGTCTACGGTCAGGAGTTGGGCATCCTGCCGGGAATGGACGGAGCGCTGGCGCTGAATGCCCTGCGGGAATTTGACGGCAGTGGCAAGTATGAGGTTATCGTGTACGACGGTGCGGGGGATTTGTCTACGCTGCGAATGCTGGGGATGCCGGAAATCGCCACCTGGTATTTTCGCCGTTTCCGCAAGGTGGTGGCGGATTCTGACCTGTGGAAAGCTGTGTCGCCCTTTGTGCAGCCCGTCGCCGCTGCGGTGCTAAATGTGAACTGGTCGGGCGATTTGTTTGACCAGCCCGCGATGCAGCAGAGCAATAATCTCATGGAGCGGGGCAAAGCGGCGGTCAATGATCCCAGCCGTGTTGCTGCCTATTTGGTGACGACGCAGGATGCGGCGGCGATCGCCACTGCCAAGTATCTCTGGGGCAGCGCCCAGCAGGTGGGGTTGACTGTGGGCGGCGTGATTCTCAATCAGTCGTCTGACGGGAGTGCGATCGCCCCAGAGTTTGCGCCGCTCCCGGTGACTGCGTTGCCAAACTATCCAGGGCAAGACTGGCAGCCTTTGATCGAGGCCCTGCCCGACTTTACCCAAGCAAGTCAGGCTCCCAGGGCGATCGCCGTCAATATTGCCGAGCGCAAGGTGGCTCTTTTCCTTCCCGGTTTCGACAAAACTCAGGTGAAGCTCATTCAGTCTGGCCCCGAAGTCACCGTCGAAGCAGGCGACCAGCGCCGCAATATCGCTCTGCCGCCCGAACTCAGCGGCCGCCAGGTGACGGGCGCTAAGTTTCAGGACAGCTTTTTGATTATTTCGTTCTAGGGCATGTTTTAAAACCCTTCGATCCCCCCTAGCCCCCCTTAAAAAGGGGGGAACTGAGCCGAACCACTCCGGAGGTCCCCCTTAATAAGGGGGATTTAGGGGGATCGACTCAAGGCAATCAACGACCTAGAAAGTTTTAAGACACTGCCTAGGACTGGCTCTAAGAGCTAATTTGTAAAGGAGCCTGAAAGCCTTGTTAATCAAGGATTTCCGAGAAACCGCTTTTCCTGGGCAAACATGACCTCAAAGCCACACATGCCAAGAGTTTCAGGCTTCTTAAGATTTGCTTCATAAATTAGCTCTAAAGTGCTACAGATTGACAGATTGAGTGAGCTGTTGTACTGGTTAATCAATCAACCGAAGCTCTCGGCAGGAGCATCCCACTTTCGATGAAACAGTCAACTGGCGAGCTGTCCATTGAGGTAGGCACAGCGCAGACTCAACATGGCATTAACGGAGGCCGTATTCCAGCGAGCACCCGAAATTTGGAGGCGTCGCCCAATCTGTTTGACAGCCGATTCTACGGCTCCTGATCCAATAGAACAGAGTTGCTCAGCCTGGTAGAACCCATAATTCACGATGCGAGAGCGATGGGTGCTCAGATAGGCTTCAAAATTGCGGGCTTGCTTGCGCCGACAGTCGGCAAAGAGGGCCCTGGCGGCTTCCACTTGACCTTGCCATAACAGCATTTCCGCCGCTGCTAAGCGCTTGAGCGACCCACCGACTTTGTAGAGGTTTTCTTTGAGATGGTACCAATCGAGGATTTCCCAACGGGTCTCAACGGTAGTGAGTTGAGCAAACAGATTCCACACCCCAGCGTGACCATCGCCCAGACAGACCAGTGGGGAGAGCAAGCGTTGAGCGCTGAGATAATCAATCAAGCTGTCATTGTCTTGGAAGAAGGCGTTGTAATAAATCCCCTCCACCCGCACCGCTTTGTAGTCTCGCCACGGGCTATCGGACTCTAGCAGGTCACGCAGACGGACTTTGCCGCCATCAATGCTGACCTCACTGACGCCTTGTTTAGCCTCGGCAGACTCGAACGACTGACGCCCCACCAGACGTTGTTGGGTCGAGTGCCCGACCCGCATCCCGGTCAGGGCTACGATGTCATCCTCTGCATCTTGAAACGATTCGTTGGCACTTAAGCGTAGGTTGGCTTTCTCTAGGCCACCACTGAGACGGCTGTAAGCCTTTACGCCTAACCGTTCTGCCTGACTTTGACGAATCTCAAGGACCCCTACTAAACTCTTCAATCGGCGAACCCGGCCTCGGGCGGGGTAGGCTTTCTGGTTGACAAAAAAAGGGCAACTCGAGGGCTCACCTCCTCTAGCATTTGCCGTCGTACAGTCTGCTCGATGCCTTCTAGACTATCGAGCCCCTCTCGGTTGCTATTGCGATACAAAATCTCGGCGATCTCTGCTGTACAAGCTTCCAATCGCTTTTGGTCTTCAGGTGTCCTGGTGAGTCATCCCTGGGGCTACCCTCCCATTCTCACCCTTCGCACTGTTTTCGCGAAAGTGGGATGCTCCCGCTCTCGGCCGCATAGAAAGCCGAATCGTGGTTATTGTCAACAAATACAAGATCAGTTCTCCCTTCTTCCTCCACAAGCTGACCTTTGGCAATGCTGCGGTTTAGAACACGGATGATCTGTAACTTTAGTTTGGACTAACTGGCATCACAATAATGCTCAACAGGATGCCATAAAGAATCTGCTCAACCGTTCATAACAGTTGAACTTAAGGAATTGGATACAATCCTGCTCGCAGTTAAGCTGCTGTTGCAACCGGACTGTTCAGGGATTGTTCGGATGTCTTGCGTTTCGAGGCTCGTTTTTTGACCATCGGATAGCAGGGACGAGGAGTTGGCTTGTGCCCCTTGCCTCGTCCTGGCGATTTACCACGAGGTTTAGGCGCAGGAGCAGGGGTGCCAATCGCTGCCAAAATGCCTGCAAACGCTTGTGCGACCCGACCCGGAGTCAACGTTTCTTGCGGTGCCTGCCAGGGCAAGGGGTGGTCAGTACAGTCCTTTCGCGCTAACCACAACTGCCAACTGAGCAACGGCATCAGGCTGCTCCACTGTTCGGTTGCCGATACAGAACTGAACTGGGGATGTGTCCAATATAGCCTCTGCTTGGCAAAGCGATACCAGTGTTCAATGGCAAAGCGACGGAGGTAGTGCAACCACAGGGTTTCTAACGGAGGCATCTGCTCACCCAGCCAAACTAACCACAAAGGAGCCAAGCGTCGCGTGCTGCTCTGTGTCTCCAGCACCTCCACGCGCAACACTTCCATTGCCCGTTTCGGGGATTTGCGGAAATGGTATGCACTCCAACGACTGACCCGCACTCGTCCCCAGTTGGGATCATCGACTTCAACGGTTTCGACCGGGACACTCCAAGTGTCAGGGTCATTGAGTTTCATCTTATGTCCATGCTTGGCAGGTGCGCCTCGCCCTCGATACGCTGGGGGCGCGCCATAGACACATCGATTGGATGTAACCCGCAGCAGCAAGTCTGCCTCAATCCCTGCCGTTTGGTTGACAAAACTGGCATTGCCGTACCCTCGGTCGTAGATCGCCAACGGACGCACCGCTAACTGCCGAGTCACTTGTTTGAGTTGGAATGCCGCTTTACTGGCGGGTGTTTCAAAGCTGGTGATGCGCTCATGCCGCAATGGTAATGCCCAACTGCCCCTGTCTTCAGCAATCCAGGCTAAGGTACTGTAGTTTTGTCCGGCTATCGGGGCATGTCCTGTTCTGCCTGATAAGGTGCGGTCTTTCAAACGCCTGGCAGCAGGACGGTTCCACCGACTCGCATCACCTGCCAACAACGGTTGCTGCTGAGTCGGTATCTGCTGCACCAACAGCTTCAGCACCTTTGATCGGGGTAGGCGGCTATCGCGCAACGCTTCATAGGTGCTCGACCACTGGCGACGAAAGACAGGACTCTGCGATAGCCTCACAAACGACACGATGCACGCACTCACTAACACGGCATCCATCAGATCAAACAGGGCATCTCTGGCGTTTCCCAAGCTGGCATACAACGTTTGGCGAAATTGCTGAAGTTCGTTGAAAATCATGGGGTCAATGTTGGTTGTACTTCATTGACCTTACGGCAGTCGGTGCTTCTCATTGACTGCCTTCCTCTTCACCATTAGTCCAAACTAAAGTTGAAAATCATGGGGTCAATGTTGGTTGTACTTCATTGACCTTACGGCAGTCGGTGCTTCTCATTGACTGCCTTCCTCTTCACCATTAGTCCAAACTAAAGGGAATCGCTACTGCAGGATTCACCTGACGGTTACCTGTTGCGGACGAGCGGTGCCGCTGCTGTGGCGGGTTTTGGAGCATCCCAGTGCCACCGTCAGCACGAAGCGATACCTCCCCATGCTGCGGTTAGCCCATCGGCTGTTGCAGTCGTACCCCGATGTGATGGTGTTAGCCGACCGCGGGTTTGCTAACCATGACCTGCTGGAGTGGCTAAGCCAAAGTCGCTGGCACTATTGTTTACGCTTGCCCAGTGACGTAGTGGTGCAGGGTCCGCGCCGTCATCCTGTTAAGGTAGGCTATCTGTGGCCTCCCAAAGGTGAAGCTCGACTCTATGAAGGGGTGGGAATCTGGAGCGAGGGGCGCTGGCGCTGCAATTTGGTGCTGGCTCATGTCAAAGGCGTCGAGGAACCCTGGGCGGTCATCACTGATGAGTCTCCCTCCCTCAATACCCTGTGGCAATATGCTCTCCGCTTTCGAGTCGAGGAGCTTTTCCTCGATTCTAAATCTGGTGTCTTTGAGTTAGAAGCTTCCGGCATCCGCTCCGCTCCGGCTCTCGAACGCCTCTATCTGGTCGCGGCGATCGCTATCCTTGATGGCACGACCCAGGGCATGGCGGTGCAACTCGATGGGCTACGCTGCCAGGTTGACCCGCACTGGAGGCGAGGGATTAGCTATCTCAACATAGGTTTGCGCTGGCTCAAGGGTGCCGTCAATAAAGGGCGAACACTGCTTCAGCTGATTGCCCTATTTACCGTTGACCCTGAACCCTGTTTTGCCTCTAAAAAAGCTGAAGCCCACTATTATGACCGCATTTGGTTTTCTAGAATTCAATCCTTGTGCTGCCAGCCGACACCCGGGCAGTCCGCATAAAAAGATGTGTCAGGCAGTCAGGGTTACAGGTGTAATGTTGAACTGTTTCCGAATGTCATCTAAATGATCCTTCCTGAAATAGTAATAAATTTGATTCCCAATAGGAATGGTGTGATCGGGGATTAACTTTCCGGTCTGCACCCAGTTCTTCACCACGTTATCGCCAACGCCTAATTCAGACTCTAGCTCACGAGTTTGATATAGCCCTACGCAGTCACGTTAGGGCATTCTCTAAAAGCAGCATCAACACAATCGCGAAAGTTATCAAACTCATCCCAGCGTTGCCGCATCCAATTCTTCAGCACAAACCACCAATGCTCAATCTCGTTCAAGTCTGGGGAATAAGGGGGTAAATACCAAATCTCACACCCTGCTTGAGCCACGATCTCTTCAATGGTTTGAGAATGATGGAAACTGGCATTGTCAATCACAATCACATCTCCCGCTCGCAGTTGGGGGACTAAGCACTCCTCCAACCCCCTCTCCACTAAATCCCGGTTGCACGAGCCAGCAAAGGTCATTGGCGCAAAGAGGCTGTTCTCTCGTAAGGCCGCAATCCAACTGACTCGTTCGGTGCGTTTTCCTGATTTAAGCCCATAGAAGCGGTCTCCAACCTCGCAGTAGCCGTAGGGATACACGTCTCGATGATCAATGCCTGCTTCATCGACATAGACAACCTGATGCGGCAGCTTACTCCTCAAGCGCTCTTGAAACTCTTGTCGCTTCAGGTCGTCTCGTTCCCGATAGCCATAGGTCTTTTTTTTCGACTAAACCCAATCTTTCGCAAGGCTCGACTGATGTCCTGCTGTGTCACATTATCCCCCCACAGGGTTGCCAGTCTCGCTTGGGTCTGATCCCCATGCTGCTTGACAAACTCACGAAAGCGCGACCAGTCGGTAATCTTATGCCGATTTCCTCGCTGAAACCCAGTCATCGCTCGGCAATCTCCCGTTTCTTTTTCCCGTTTCAACCACAGGTCTAAGGTATTGCGACTGATGTTGAACATTCGACAGACATCAACTTTGCGGTGACCTTGTTTCACGGCTTCAATCGCTTTGCAACGCAAGTCGTAGCTGTAAGGGGGCGGGCATAGGTGTTCCTAAACTCTCCTGATGGCTCTATGATAACGTCCTAACCCAAATACGTAGTGCTATAAAATCCAAAATCTAAAATCGATACCAAAGGCACTCAGAAAGTCAATCAGCAATGGCACTCCAGGTCTACGGAATTCCTAACTGCGGAACTTGCAAAAAGGCGATCGCCTGGCTCGATCGCAACGCAGTCGAGTACGAGTTCATCAACACCAAAGAAACCCCACCCACCCAAGCGCAAATTGAGGACTGGATCGCGGCGCTGGGGTCAAAGCCGATGCGAAACACTTCAGGGCAGTCCTACCGGGCGCTGGGCGAGAAAAAAGACACCTGGGACGACGCAGACTGGGCCAAAGCCTTTGCCGCAGATGCCATGCTGCTAAAGCGACCGCTGTTTGTGAAAGACGGCAAGGCCGTGATGGTGGGATTCAAGGCGGCGGAGGCCGTGGTGAAGGAGACGCTGGGCGTGTAGGAGCGTGATGGAAGAACGTTACGAGACGCGATGTGCAACTTTCAATCTGCCCTCATCCCCTGCCCCCTTCTCCCGACTTGGGAGAAGGAGAGCAAGAGAGGGTTGAAGTCCCTCTCCCGCTCTGTGCTTCTTCATCTCCACACCCCGTTACCCCTCTTTTCCCATCGCTTTGATATCCACGCTGCGCCACAGATACCAAGCGGCGATCGTGCGGTAGGGTCGCCACGGTTCGGCGATTTGCAGCATGGTGTTCTTGTTGGGCAGGTCGGGCAGGCTGTAGAGCAAGCGCATTCCGTTGCGAATGCCCAAGTCGTCTACAGGCAGCACGTCCCAGCGGTGCAGCCGAAAGATCAACAGCATTTCCGCAGTCCATTTGCCAATGCCCTTGACTTGGGTCAGCGTGCGGATAATTGCATCAGCCTCCAGTTGCTCCAGATCCTCTAGGCTGGGCAGCCCGTCCAGCACTTTTTGCGCCAGGTCTTTGACGTACAGCGTCTTGGCGCGAGATAGCCCCGCACCCCGCAACACCTCGTCCGGCGTAGCCAGAATTTCGGCAGCCGTGGGGTGCGGCGTGTGGGGATAGAGTGCCAAAAAGCGGCGGTGAATGGTGCCTGCGGCTTTGCCGGAAAGCTGCTGGTAAATGATGGATTCCGCTAGAGATTCCAGCAAATCGCCTGTCTGCCGATCGTGCCAGAGGGTGCAGGGGCCGCTGCGCTCGATTGTCGCTGCCAGGATGGGATCAGCCGCTTGCAAATGGGCGATCGCCCTTGAATAGTCCATCTTAATCGTTTCTTGTAATTACTCAACCCAATAGCCAATCGAACTGATGTGAGGTAAGGGCACGAGAAATGGCATCAAAGGCAGAAATGCCCTGACGCTTTGCAGTATTGACCAGCGAACGCACCTGAGCGAATAACTCTGCTCCCCAGTCTGAGCGGAATCCGTTGGTCACCTTGCGAAAGATTACACTCCAGCGCAACGCCTGTTCACTCGCATTATTAGTCGGCGGGATTGCCTCATCGGTCAGAAACAGTAACAGATGAGCGCGAATCTTCTGATAGCGTTTGAGCAACCTTTGTCCCTCGACTGATTTGGGCTGCAAGTTGAGAAGCTCTCGGAGTGACCCACGCAATCGAGCGCAATACTGTTCGACGGTCGAGGTGGCAAGGATCTGTCGTCGCCGTTGCAAGGCGATGGCTTTGAGCAACAGCCGTTTCATCCGGGGCGCAAACAAATCATCCCCTGCATCAATCGCATACTGACAATCACGCAGTTGATGCGCTAGACATACTTGCCAGTCTTGGGCCGGATGGGCTGCCTGAGCACTGAATAAGTCAGACACCCAAATCTGCGGTTGATGCCCAGCCATCACGGTATCAATGACCGTTTTGCCACGAGTGGGACGAATCCCATGCAGACACACCTGGTCGTTTTGAAACACCCATTCCCACTGGTTTTTCCCATTCACCCGCGCCCCGGTTTCATCCCTACCAACTAGCCGAGCACTGCGTAAACGTTCCACGATCTTGGCAATTGGAGTTTCTAGCTGCCCCTGCACCCGTTGCAAGAGATTGGCAATGGCTCCTTCCGACAGCTTTAGACCGTAAAGGTCGCCCATCAAGTGGCTCAACCGTTGGTAGCTGATCGCATGGCTGTAGCGTAGATAGGTGACTAGACTCGCAACACTCGTACCAAAGGGAGACCCTGGCTCTAATCCGACTGGAACCGGAGCCTCATACGCCTTTTGGCAACACTGACAAGTCCCACCGTAGCGTTCAACTCGGGTGATGTGAGGGGTCAATCGGGGCAATTCAATGCGCTCGTAAATCCCACTCAATCGCTGCATTGATAAGTCAACTTCGACCCCACAGTGGGGACAGCTTTTAGCTTGGGCTATCACCACTTGATCTGGTTGTTGGCTCAATGTCCGCCCACCGTTGCGGTGATGCCTCGTTTCCTCACCCTTGACGGAAGTTGATTGAACACGGCTCTGATTGGGCTTAAAGCCTTGAGATGGAGGCAGACTCGAATTCTTTGACGTTTTCTTGACCCGTTTTTGCTTCAGCCTTTCCACCTCCGCTCGCAACGTTTGCAACTCCTGCCACAGCCCGCCTATCAGGGCATCCTTTTCGCTATGGCTCAGTCCATCGAGGGAGGGCAGTTCCTTCATGGCAAAAGCTTATCATCTTCTGCTATGGCCCTGCTCAGGTCAACCTAGTTGAGCAATTACGAAAACGCGTATATGCCAGAAAGTGTCTTCACAGCCTGGACGGAATCATAGGCTTTGGCTGACGGATTTGATCGGCAGTGCTTTTGATTACGCTGGCAATGGGCACGGCCACCAGCAGCCCCAGCACGCCGCCAACCTTGCCGCCGAGAAACAGTGCTGCAATCAGCCAGATGGGGTTTAGCCCAATGGTTTCGCCCATCAGTCGGGGCGACAGGAGAGTGTCGTTAATCTGGCCAATGGCAATCGCCGTAATCAGCACCCGCACGCCCTGCCCAAAGTCTTGCAGCGCCACAATGATACTAATCACCACCGTGGCCACCGCACCGCCGTAGGGAATCAGCGTTGCAACCCCCATCGTCACGCCAAACAGAACCGCGTAGGGCACCCCCCACACCAGCAGCCCCACGGTCTGCGCCACGCTAAGAATGCCCGCCAAAATCGCCTGCGTGCCAAAGTAGCGGCGAAAGGTGGTCTGGATGGAGTCTTGCAGCGTTTCGTTCCAAGGTGCGGGCAGCCAGCTAAAGATGCCGTCCCAGGCCGCCTCACCACCTACAAGGATGAAAATCGTCAGCACGATAAAGAACAGCACATTGATCAGGCTGGTGATGGTTTCAGTCAAAATGCCCAGCAGCTTGCTGCCCGCAATTTGAAACACGCTGCCCAATTGGTTGATTGTCTGATTCAGCAGGTCAGAAAGCTGGATCGGCAAGTTTTGGGCGATCGCCCATTCCTGCAACGCCCGCAGTTGCAGCTTGCCAGAGTCGATCAGTTGCGGCAGGCTGGCTACTAGAGCGCTCAACTGTTGCAGCAGCAGCGGGCCAAGCGTCACCGCCACCAGCGTCAGCACCAGCAGCGAAACACTGAGAACAAGGGCGATCGCCCAGCCACGCAGCACCCCCCGCTTCTGCAACTCCTGAACCGGAATATCCAGCAGAAATGCAAAAATTGCTGCCGAACCCAACACACCCACAAACGGGCTGAGATAGTCCAGCAGCAACAGCAATAGCCAGAGATTGAGAAACCCCAGAGGAAACAAAATCCACAGCCGCAGCCAACCCGGAAGAGCTTTGAAGGATGCAAACATGAATGCCAGAGATACGTAAAGGGAATGATTCTCTACAATCTTGCATCATTCTCAGCAGAGAAGGGGATAGGGATTTTGGATTTTGGATTGCCGATTTTGGATGGTCGGTGTCGGCTGTTCATTCCCGATTCTGTCAGGACTTACGCACTTGCGATAATCTCTTTGGGTTTTGGACAATTTCTCGCGGGCTGCGCCCGCGAGAAATTGTCCAACTGCGTAGGCCCTATCTGTAAAGACTCTGGGAGATCGAAAGGGCGATCGCACGACGGGTCAATCCCCGACTGCGGAATAGGCTGCTGCGTAATAGGCTACGGCTTCGGCCTACAGCCGCACTTCCTGATCGCCCACGGGTTCGCTCACCTTTTCGGCTAGGGCTTGGCGGGCGACGCGGGTCACATATACCGTCACCGCTGCCGTTGCGATAAAGCCAATTATCCGAATTGCCCACTGCACCGCCGCATTTGTGGGCTGACCTTCGCTGCCGATTCGCGCCAAGTCACCCGCCAGCGAGCCGAGGTAGACATACATAATAGTGCCAGGGATCATTCCAATCGACCCCAGCGCGTAGTCCCGCAGCGAAACCCCCGTCACGCCAAAGGCATAGTTCAGCAGATTGAAGGGAAACACAGGCGAAAGCCGGGTCAAAAGCACGATCTTGAAGCCTTCATGGGCAACGGCACCATCAATTGCGGCAAATTTCTGGTTTCCTGCAATTTTCTGGCTAATCCAGCCCCGTGCCAGATAGCGACCCACCAGAAAAGCGGCGATCGCCCCCAGGGTTGCGCCAATCAACACATACACCGACCCCAGCACCACACCAAACACCACACCCGCACCCAGCGTCAGAATAGAACCGGGTAAAAAAGCCACCGTCGCGACAATATAAATGGCAACAAACACCAGTCCGCCCACCACGCCCAGCCCGTCGATCCACTGCAAAGCATTTCTTAGCAACTCCTGGGGATGAAAACCGCCAGAATTCGCCGCGTCTTGGGCAAGCACTGGCAAACTGAGCAGAAAAGGGGCGATCGCGCTCATGACAAACCAAACCATCCGTTGCAACGCTCGATTTCGTCGGACTGATCGTAAAACCATCATAGGGTGTCCTTTTGCCTTAGCAGGCGAGTGGAGGAGAGGAGCATCGGGGAGTGGATTTTCGATTTTGGATTTTGGGTGAGCAGTCTACCAATCTAAGAGGGTGTTTGAAAAGGTATCGCCTGTAATGTTAAGCACTCAGAGATCCCCCCTAGTCCCCCTTAACAAGGGGGGAAACCGCCTTAAAGTCCCCCTTTTTAAGGGGGATTTAGGGGGATCTTGCACGCTTTGCTACAAACAGTAGGACTTTTCAAATATCCTCTAAAATCGCCAATCTAAAATCCAAAATCGACGTATTTTCCTAGCTAAACTTCGTCAACAGCTTCAAGAATGCCTGCGTGCGGGGCGTGAGCAGCGTGCGGCGATAGGCATCGGCGGCTTTTTTGATGCCTTCGGCCTGCGTGGGATAAGGATGAATCACGCCAGAGAGGGCGCTGAGTCCCTGTTTGGTGGCGATCGCCAGCGTCACTTCGCTAATCATTTCCCCAGCATGACGCGCCACAATCGTCGCCCCCAGGATTTGATCGGAGCCGCGCTTGTGCATAATTTTCACAAATCCATCGGTTTCGCCATCTGCCAGGGCCCGATCGACCGAGGAAAAGGGAATTTTCAGGGTGTTGGTGTCAAATCCTTTGGCCTGCGCCTCCCGCTCGTACAATCCAACGTGAGCAATTTCGGGATCAGTGTAGGTCACCCACGGCATCACCAAACTGCTGAGCTTGCCGCGCCCCAGTCCAAACGGGGCAAACAGCGTGTTTTTAATCACAATGCGGGCGGCGGCATCGGCGGCGTGGGTAAACTTCCAGTCCATACAAATGTCGCCAGCGGCGTAGATGCGCGGGTTTGTGGTTTGCAAATAGTCGTTGACCTGAATGCCCCTGCGTGGGTCATACTTCACGCCCACCGCCTCCAAGTTCAGCCCTTCCACATTGGGCGCACGACCCGCCCCCACCAGAATTTCGTCCACCACAACCTTATGCACTGTTCCGTTTTGGCTGTATTGGATCACCTTACCCGCGCTGGTTTGCTCCACCTGCTCCAGCTTGCAATCCAGAATTAGCTGCATCTTTTCTCGAAGAAACTGCTGCTGCACGATTTCGGCAGCATCGGCATCTTCGCGATCCAGCAGATGCGAGTTTTTGTGCAAAATTGTCACTTGGCTGCCCAGTCGGTGAAACGCCTGCGCCAGCTCACAGCCAATGGGGCCGCCGCCGATCACCGCTAGCCGATTGGGGCGTTCGGTGAGCGAAAAAACGGTTTCATTTGTCAGGTGGCCCGCTTCGGCCAATCCAGGCACTTTGGGACGAACAGCCCGCGCCCCCGTCGCAATGACGGCTTTTTTGAACCGGAGCTGCACGCCATTGACGGCGATCGCCCCCTCATTCACAAATTCTGCGCTTCCCAAAAACACGTCGATACCGAGTTTACGAAAGCGATCCGCCGAGTCATGATGGCTAATCCCCGCACGAATCTTTCGCATCCGCCGCATCACCGCCGCAAAGTCCACCTCAACTTGCTCAGGCGGATGAACACCAAACGACATCGCATCCCGGATGTCAGCCGCTGCCCGCGAGGAACGAATGATGCACTTCGACGGAACACAGCCCACATTCAAACAATCTCCCCCCATCAGGCTGCGCTCGATCAGCGCCACCTTCAGCCCCAGCCCCAGCCCTGCGGCCCCTGCGGCCACCACTAGCCCTGCCGTTCCCGCGCCAATCACCACCAGGTCATACATGGCGGCGGGCATTGGGTTCATCCAGTCGGGCGGATGGACGTAGGACAGGAGCGACTGATTATATTCATCCAGCGGCTGAAGCGCGGGTTCCTGGCTAATGAATTGAGTCATGGCTAGAATCTCTAGGTGCAGGAAAGGGAGAGGAGGACGGGCTTTGTGGGAGGCTTTGTGAGAGGCTTTGTGCAAGGCTTTGACGGAGCGATCGCCGAGCAATGCGCGTAATCTGAACCGTGACCGCAATCGTGGCAAACAGGCCCAAAAGCCTGACGCTCCCATACGCTACCCGCATGGAAAGACTGACCTCTTCAGGCATATCAAGGGGCATATCAAGGGGCATATGCAGCGCCGCAACGTCGCCAACCAACGATCCAAAATAAACATACAGGAAGGTGCCTGGGATCATCCCCAGGGAACCGATCACGTAATCCTTAAGAGAGACACAAGTGATTCCGAACAGATAATTCAGCAAGTTAAACGGAAACAGAGGCGAGAGGCGCGTTAAAAACACAATCTTTAGCCCCTGCTGGGCGATCGCCGCATCGATTGCTTGGAACTGAGGATGCGCCTGAATCCACTGGCAGATCCAGCCCCTAGCGACATAGCGCCCAATCATGAAGGCAAACACCGCGCCCAGCGTTGAGGCAAGCAGCACATATACCGTGCCCCACACAATGCCATACAGCGCCCCACCCCCCAGGGTCAGCAGCGATGCCGGAATGAACAGCAGCGTCGCCAGATTGTAAATCAGGATAAAGGCGAGAATGCCCGTAGTCCCTAGATTTTTGACCCATAGCAAGAAATTGGCTAGCAAAACGGGGAGGTTAACGTGCTGAGTGGCGATCGCCAATGCAGCAGACAAACTCAGCCCCAGCATCGCCAGCAGCCAATATCTGGATTTCCGAATGGGCGATCGCCTCATGGGTACTCGAACGGGTCTGATTCTACAAGCGGTACAACCCGTTGTACGACGTTATAGCCTGGAAGGTTTTCAGATTTCTGAAGATAAGCTGAGTTTTTGCCAATGGTTTGAAACAAACAGAAAAGCCAAATATTGGCAGCCTCAAAGCCACCAAGTGCAGTCAGGCAATCTGAGTTAGAAAATCGAGTCAGCAAACCAAGTTAGATAAGCCTGAATAAACAAGGAAGCCTCTCTTGCTTGCTCTCCTTCTCTTACGTCGGGGAGAAGGGTTTGGGGAATGAGGGCAGATTGAACGCTGCACATCACGTACAGGACTTACGCACTTGCAATAAGCTATCTGGGTTTTGGACAATTTCTCGCGGGCTGCGCCCGCGAGAAATTGTCCAACTGCGTAAGTCCTAAACGTATTAGAAAGCCTGATTCTGCCCGCCAAACCCGGCGGTCGTCCTTGCAATGTTTCCGAACGGGCAGGAGCAAAACTGGCTTTGGCTCACTTGAAACAAGTGCGTCACTAGGCCGCTTTAGCGCACGATGGGCGACGAATCCCGTTCACCAGGCAACTCTTGCGGCCCGCGCTCTCCTGGGGAACCGGGTTCGCCACGCGGGCCCTGGGGGCCGGGTTCACCGGGGAGTCCCTGGGGGCCGCGCTCTCCTTGGGGGCCGGGTTCGCCAGGGACTCCTCGTTCGCCTCTAGGGCCAGGCGGGCCGACAGGGCCGATGGGCCCAGATTCACCGGGAATGCCCTGTGGCCCTTGGGGCCCCGGCGGGCCGGGCACGGCAGGAAGGGCGCGGATATCTTGCCGCAGTTGGTCGAGTTCCTGGTTGAGCGTGTCGATTTGCTGGGTAGCGCTGTTGCAAAACTGGTCTGGGTCGGGCGGCGGCGACACCAGGGCCGTGGCGGCGGCGGTGGCGCGGGTCACGCCTTCTGCCAGTCCGTAAAAAATGAGGCCCAGAATAGCGAGGTTGGCGATCGCCACGCCCCAGTTTCCCGTTTTGAAGCTGAAGTGAATGTAGCGAATGTAGTCCCCGCCCACCTGGATCAGATTTTTGCCTGCATGGGCAACCTGGGCAGCGGCGGGATCGGGCGCTGGGGGTTTGGTTTGCATGAGCGTTTCCTCCCGTTGGGGCAATGGTTGCGGGAAACAGTCGCGTCTGGCGGGTTTCTAAGGGGACGACTAGGGAGACGGCAGAGAAGACGGTTCGGCGGACGGGGAAGCAGACGGGGAGGCGGGCTGAACCTGCTGCTGGGACGGGTTGCCGCCTTCGTTGTTGCCAAAGACCACATTCAGCCCCCAGGCGAGTCCGCCCAGAGCCAGCAGCCCAATCAGAAAAAAGACGAAATTGTAGTTGGTCGTCGTGGTGGTGGTCATGTTGCCGCCGACTTGGGTGACGTTTTTTCCACCCGTCGCGGTCATATTGGCGCGGTCTGGGGTCGGCTCTTGCGGAGAAGGATGTGCCATAAAAGTCTGTTGAACTCGACAGGACGTGTGACGATCGCGAATTCAGGCATGGCGCTAGCAAAGATGCATCCCGCGTTCAGTCCATTCTTAAGTCCATTCTGGAAACGGGAAGCGGGCGATCGCATTCCCCCTGGGGCTACTTTGGGAGAGCCACGTCGAAGCGGATGCTCTCCAAGGATTCAGATATCTCTTAGCCAGATTTCAGTCAGATCTCAGGTGGGCTAGCTAGATTCGTGCAAGACCTGCCAGGACTCGATAGAATGCTCACAGTTCATCTAGTGCTGTCAGCTTGTCCGCAGCGTGCGGGCGGGGTGGCGGCTTATTTGTCTAGCCGTTTTGGTTAACCATTCAAGCTTTTTAATTGAACATTTCCCCATGAGTGATTACTATCAAGCCGAACATTTGCCCAATTTTGGTCAGGTGGCAGAGGGTAGCCCTGAGCTAGCGAAAAAGTTTTTTGACTATTACGGCGCAGTATTTGCAGATGGGGCGCTGTCGGCACGGGAAAAGGCGCTGATCGCGCTGGCGGTGGCCCATGCTGTGCAATGCCCCTACTGCATTGATGCCTACAGCAAAGAAAGCCTCCAGCAGGGCGCAGATCTGGAACAGATGACGGAGGCACTGCACGTGGCGACGGCAATCCGGGGCGGCGCATCGCTCGTACATGGAATGCAGATGCTCGACCACGTTAAGCAGTTGGCCATGTAGGGCAAGTTTGAAAAGGGAAGTTTGACCATGTTTGATGATGCTGAATTGACCCCTGCGGGCGCATCGGGGGCGATCGCCGCTCGGATTTCGCAAGCGCTGGATCTGGAGAATAACAGCGCTGGCCCAAAGCCCACGACCTCTTTGCTAAGGCGGCGATCGCCCTTGGCTAACCCTCAGCAGCAGCTACAGACGCTAGAGTCTGTACCCCTAGAGGGCGATTCCCGTAGGGATCGCTTCGCGAATCGCGCTGACTTTGCCGCCCGATTGCAGCAGCACGGCTGGCCCTCGCTCCGGCCGGCGACTTTGGAAATTTTTCAAATTAACGTCGGCAAGCTGTGCAACATGACCTGTCGCCATTGCCACGTCGATGCGGGCCCCGACCGCCACGAGGTGATGTCCCGCGATACGATCGAGGCCTGCCTCCGCGCCCTCGACCAAACCACCGCCCACACGGTAGACATCACGGGCGGCGCACCGGAATTAAACCCGCACTTTCGTTACTTAGTAGAGGAATGCGTGCAGCGGGGCAAGCATGTCATCGACCGCTGCAACCTCACCGTGCTGCTGATTCCCAGCCTGCAAGATTTGCCCGAATGGCTGGCGGAACGGGGCGTAGAAGTGGTCTGTTCGCTGCCCCACTATCGCCAGTTCAACACCGACAGCCAGCGCGGCGACGGCACCTTCGAGAAATCCATCGAGGCGCTGCGGCGGCTGAATGCAGCGGGCTATGGCCAGGGGGATGCCAAGCGGCGGCTGACGCTGATGTCTAATCCGGTTGGAGCGTTTTTGGCGGGCAGCCAGGTCAAGATGGAGCAGGAATGGAAGGCTGGCTTGCTAAAGAATCACGGCGTAACCTTCGATCGCCTGATCGCGTTGAACAATATGCCCATTTCTCGCTATCTGGAGTGGCTAGAGCAGTCGGGCAATCTGAAGCGCTATCTGGAAGTGCTGGTGAATGCGTTTAACCCAGCGACGATTTCCGGGCTGATGTGTCGCAATACGCTGTCGATTTCCTGGGATGGCCGCCTGTTTGATTGCGACTTTAACCAAATGCTGGAGTTGCCCGTACAGCTAGCGGGCGATCGCCCCGCCACGGTTCACGACTTTCATCCCGACTTGCTGGCGCAGCGAGAAATTGTGACGGCGAGACATTGCTTTGGCTGCACAGCCGGGGCAGGCAGCTCCTGCGGCGGCGCGATTGAGTAGGGGCTTTGCGACCAGAGAAGCGCTCAGGCTACCACCAGCGATCGCCCCAGCGGAAAAACTCTGGGCGATCGAAGTGGAACCGACCAAAGCCGAGAAACTGTCCGTGGGCGCTGCCGCCGTCTGGTTCTGGCGGAAAGGCGACCACGCGGAACAGATAGGTGCCGTCTAGCTGGGGATTTCGCCTGGGGCGCAGGGCCAGGGTAGCAGTGGTTCCTGGCGGCAGGGGCGGATCGAAGACGACCGCAAGGGTCTGGGTATCGCGGTCATAGGCCACGGAACCAAGGGATAGGCGATCGCCCCTCCGGTTTCGCGTGCCCACAAACGCACTAGTCGCCTCCAGTCGATAATCAACCCGGCGGGCAAAGGTGCCGCTGTCGCGCTGCTCAATCGTGACTCGTTGCAGGGGTTCGCCTGCATTTGGCGGCAGCGTCACGGTGAAATAGTAGGTCGGGTTTGGCGCAAAGGTCGTCGTGCGGGTTGTGCCATAGTCGGTCAGGCTGGGCGGCTGCTCGAAATATACTGTGCCGTCTGCCAGTTGCACTGCTGTTGCGGCGAGTGGGGTGGACAGGGCGAATCCGGATGGGAGGGCGATCGCCAAGAGGGCCCCAGCCCAGCTCGAAATGTTCGGTTTCATGAGGCGTTTCCATGCAACACTCCCTTCGATTGTACGCAGAAGGCAGGGCGTGTCGATTTTGGATTTTAGATTGGCGATTTTGGCTTGCCGTCAAGCAGTTGCGGCGTTTCCAGCCATGTCGTTGGTGGAGGCACTGGGAAAAATTGCCAGAACGTACAAAAAACTCCGCCATCCTCAAAAGGGAGAGTGGCGGAGCAGGACGAATCAACTCAAGCTATCTTGCAAGGATTAATCGGCAGAACTAATACAACTGAACGTAGTCTCGTTATCCCAGCGTCACTTTCACGACCTTGTTCTTTTCGGCTTCCACCTTGGGCAGGGTCAGGTGCAAAATACCGTCTTTGTATTCCGCAGATACCTTGTCGTTCTGGATGCGGCTGGGCAGCGGCACGACGCGGCTAAACGAGCCATAGCGGAACTCAGAGCGCTTAATGCCGTTTTCTTCAGTGTGGGTTTCCGACTTGCGTTCGCCTTTAATCGCAACCGCATCAGCAGTCACCTGAATGTCCAGATCTTTGGAATCTACACCCGGAATTTCGGCCTTTAGCACCAGTGCGTCGGGCGTTTCTTGTAGCTCGATTGCGGGCGCGATGCGGAGTCCCGCTTTGCGATCGCCCTCCAGATTAAACACATCCAGCAGTTCGTTCATGTCTCTTTGCAGGGTTTCTAATTCACGGAAAGGAACCCAATGAACTAATGCCATATTGCTCATCTCCCTCAGAGTATTGTCAGAGTACGGGTGTTTCTTCAGTCCCTCATTCTGGTTTCTTGCGGGACTTACTGACACTCCTAATCTATCGAATTCAAAATTTGAGTGAGTTCGGTTTTCAAGACGGTAGAGGATCGTCTTTCCTTACCGGGTTGGAGGATAGGTACAAAGCGGACTTTACAGAGGCGATCGCCCATCAGATCCGCATAGCTACGAGAGCCAGCCCTCCCAGAATCAAGGCCGAAAGTGACAAAAGGCTTCCCACTCAGTAGTTTCCTCTTACTGCTCTACGTAAATTCTGTGGAATAAACGTTTGTATTTAATTAAGGGCGATCGCTCCGTATTTAAGCTAATGAATCTGCTGATAGAAGCCTCAAAAAGACCGCTAAAACAAAATCCCTTCTTCGTTAAAAATCGCTTTACATAGTGTCCTTTCTTTATGGGTCGAAGTGCATCCTACTAATACAAGGGGTGCGAAGGATCAATTTTGCAGAATTGGTTCGCCTAAGCACGCAGCGAAGCAAGCTGCAACGAACTCACTAGCGCACAAGAGCATTCTTTAACCTATGAAACTGAAAGCGTTTAAAACATTTCTCTGCACTGCGGCAACGCTCGGCGTTCTAGCCTTCACTGGGTCGCAGGCCCAAGCCTTCCAGGTTGGCGGCTGGAATTACACGATTGACTCATTCAACGATGGCACCGAGTGGGATGCCCAAAACAGGCGCTTGGTCGTTGGGCAAAACAGCGATTTCGAGTTCTTTGGCATGGCGTTTCGGGTTCTAGAAGATCGCGTGGTCTTTGCCATCAACTCGAACCTGTCTCTCAATGGCTACGACCTCAACGGCGCACGGAACAACAAGATCAGCTACGGCGATCTGGTGCTGAACTTCACCAACACCGCAAGCTTCAATGCTGCCCAGAGCAACCTGTTCGCGATTCGGTTTGACAGCACTAACGACACGAATGTGAGGGTGGTAACCGAAACCCAAACCGTAGACAGCAGAGGCCGGGTCAGAACAACGAGAACCACGCAAATCAGCCCCTTGGGCCTGTACGGCGGCGTGACCACGACTAGCCTGACCAGCGTTAACTCTGGCTTTAGCAGCCACCAGCAGCACGCAACCGAAGTAGCGAAGGTGGGTGGATTTGCGTCTCTAGGCGACTTGGCAGCGAACAATTCCTACTTTGGCTACAACACTGCGGCCCAGACCAACATGAAGTCTGGCAACTACTTGGGTGGCATCAACATGCTGGCGGCGGCTGACCTAACGGGGCTGGGGCTAAACTTTGGTCAGTTCAATGCAACGGGTAACTACACCTTCGGTTTCAGCGTGGATCGGAGCCTGCTGCCCGTAGGCGACTTCATCGCGAGCCTGTTTGCAGAGTGCGGCAACGACGGCATCGTGATGGCGGGGTCTACCGCTGTGCCCGAACCGACGACAATGGCCGGAACGGCGATCGCCGCTGGGTTGATGTACGCTCGTCGCCGCAAAAAGCAAGAAGCCTAAATGACCGTTCACTGTTCCCTGTTGATGAACGATTGACTACACGAGATCCCATTGGTAAAGCCCCGCAATGCGGGGCTTTCTGTTTGAGAACTTGCTCTTTGATATCGGTTAATCGCGATTCGCGATTTGAGACTGGCGATTTAGGATTTTCGATTTTGGATTGCCAAATTCTCAGAGCAAAATTCTCAGAGCAAAATTCACAGCCCAAAACCCACAGCCCAAAACTCACAGCCCAAAATTCACGATGCGCCCAAAGCTGTCAGGTGTCAGGCTAGCCCCACCCACCAGAACGCCGTCAATTTCTGGCTGAGCCATGATGACATCAATATTATCTGGCTTGACCGAGCCGCCATATTGAATCGGCACGTCGGGGTTATCGATTTGCTCACGGATTAGCCCAATCACGCGGTTCGCTTCGTCGGGTTCGCAGGTGTCGCCCGTGCCAATCGCCCAAATCGGCTCGTAGGCAATCACCAGGTTGGACTGATCCACATCCACCAGATCATTCTCAAGCTGGTTAAAAATAAACGGCTCGGTTTGCCCCGTAGACCGCTGCTGCTTGGTTTCCCCCACACACAGAATCGGCGTAATGCCAAACTCTTGAGCGGCTTTCAGGCGCAGGTTCACCGTGTCGTCTGTTTCGCCAAAATACTGCCGTCGCTCGCTGTGGCCAACGACGACGTAACGCACACCTGCTTCTGCTAACATCGGCCCAGAGATTTCCCCCGTGTAGGCTCCTTCGGCAGCCCAATGAATGTTTTGCGCTCCAAGGCGAATCCGACTCCCGTGCAGGTTTTTGGACAAGAGCCAGAGATCGGTATAAGGGACGCAAAGCACGACCTCCCGATCGTCGGGCGTTTCCGTCAGATGCTTCAAAAACCCTTGCAGAAACTCTTGCGCTTCTGCCTGAGTTTTGTACATTTTCCAGTTGCCAGCAATAACCTTTTTTCGCACAGGGGTCTTCTTGAAAACAGCACATCAAATCCGAGCATTCTCCAGTCTAAAACGGAATGGTATCCCTGGCGTACAATACGGGCAGATCACTCAGGGGAAAACGAACGTACTGCATGGCCCGCACGCCAACCCTCAAGTTTGACCGGGGCACTTTGATTTTGCATCCGCCGCCCAGGGGCAAAGCCTGGGTGGATTTTGCGACCTGGGATGACCGGGTGGAGCGATTTCGGATTCCTGCTATGCAGTATCGTCCTTTGGTGGAGCGGCTGCGGGCGGAGGGCACGACGTTTGACGATGAGGCAAAAGCGTTTGAGCCGATCGCCCTGAATGCGGCCTTTGAGCGGCAGCCCTATCCACACCAGCAGGAGGCACTGGCCGCGTGGCAGGCGGCCGGGCGACGGGGGGTGGTGGTGCTGCCGACCGCAGCGGGCAAGACCTATCTGGCGCAGATGGCGATGCAGGCAACTCCGCGCAGCACGCTGATCACAGTGCCGACGCTGGACTTGATGCACCAGTGGTATGCTCATTTGCTGGCGGCGTTTCCCGATGCAGAGGTAGGCTTGCTGGGGGGAGGATCGCGCGATCGCACGTCTGTCCTAGTTGCCACCTATGACAGCGCGGCGATTCATGCAGAGTCTCTGGGCAATCGCTATGGGCTGCTGATTTGCGATGAGTGCCACCATTTGCCCAGCGACTTTAACCGGGTCATTGCAGAATATGCGATCGCCCCTTATCGCCTGGGCCTGACCGCTACGCCCGACCGCAGCGACGGCCGCCACGCTGATTTGGACACGCTGTTGGGGCCAGTGGTCTATCGCCGCACGGCGGAGGAACTGTCGGGTCACGCGCTGGCGCACCATGAAATCGTGCAGGTGAAGGTAAAGCTGTCGCAGCAGGAGCGCGATCGCTACACGGCGCTGATTGCAACCCGCAATGCATTTCTGGAGCGGCATAGGGTGTTTTTGGGCAGCCTGTCGGGCTGGCAGCAGTTTGTGCGGCTGAGTGCCCAGTCGCAGGCGGGGCGGCGGGCCATGCTGGCACACCGGGAGGCAAGGGCGATCGCGCTCGGCACAGAGGGTAAACTGCGGGTTCTCACCGATCTGCTAGCACAGCACTACCCCGACCGCACGATTGTCTTTACCAACGACAACGCCACGGTTTACCGAATTTCCAGGGAATTTCTGATTCCGGCGCTGACGCACCAGACCCCCGTGAAAGAACGCCACGGCATCTTGCAAAAGTTCCGCGAGGGCACGTATCAGGCGCTAGCCGTGTCCCATGTGCTGAATGAAGGCGTAGATGTGCCCGATGCCCGCGTGGCCATTATCCTGTCGGGCACGGGGTCGAGCCGGGAGTATATCCAGCGGCTGGGGCGGGTGCTGCGCCGGGGCGACGGCGACAAGCAGGCAATTCTTTACGAAGTAGTGGCAGAGGAAACGACGGAAGAAGGCGTATCGCGCCGCCGCCGTGCCCAAACGGGTCAGGGGCGATCGCCCCAGTTGGAGCTATTGCCCCCCGCGTCGCCCCCAGTCTCACCCTACGAAAAGTTTCTCCAGCCCACGCGCAAAGCCGCAGAGCCGTCGGGTTCCTATCAAGCAGAGCCTCAGCCTGATCCAGACGACGACGTGTGGTAGCGCGGCATGGTGCAACGAAGAACTCACGCCATATCGCAACGCCGAGCGCTACACCAACTGATGCTGCTCTTGCTCAAGCTGGCGAACTAGCGTGTCGTCCCCCTTAGCCCGTGCCACTTCCAGACGACGCTGCAACCGCTCCATCAGGTATTGGTGATGCACCTTTGCCAATTCTTGCTGATCGATCAGGCGGGCGTGAGCATGGGCGATCGCGTGGTGTGCCTGAGGATGGGCAGCCGGACGCACCACCCGCCCCATCGAATTTACTTCGCCCGTCTCGGTTGTTTGATAGGCTACGCCACGATACTGCAACCGATTGACGGGCTGGGGCACAGGCACATGACGGGGATAGCTAAAGTGAAGCTCCCGTCCACGGTAGAGTCCGACGGAGCCAGAGTCTCGCATCTGCATAGGAGGGACAGGCTCCTGCTCATAGTCGTGACCCCGATACGTTAATCTCATCTGTTCCTCCTAAAGAATTTTGTCGAATGTTTGTCAAGCTTTGGGCTGCCAGTGACCCTTAGGAAATCTGTACTGGCTGAATTACTGGCTGGATTAACTGAGAGTCTGTATGAGAGTGTGTATTAGTACGCCGCTGAACCACTTGAGGGTGCTGGGGGAAGCCAGACCCAGAGGGACGATCGCCCTCTTGTCAAGATTCCGTTCGAGAGATTCCGTTCGAGTCTATTAACCAAATTTGCGGTCTAACTGTTTGCTCTGCAACATAGCTATAGCCTTTCAATCTGTATTTTAAGCTACCGTTTGAAGGAAATGTCAAGATTTAGCTAAATTTAATTTCTGCCTATTGCCACCGATTTCCACCCCTCTTTGGCCCCGTGCGAAGGAAGTGCCATTGAGGAAAGTTAAGGCGTGTGTGGGGCGATCGCCCAAAAGTTAAGGATCATCTCTGCCAAAACTCCCTAACTTTTCTGTATCGACCCGCCCAGGGAAACAGCATAAAACTAGGACATAAAGCAACACGCCAGATAGCCCCCACCGCATCTTTCCTGGCTCACTCTCAAGGAGACACAACCATGCAACTCACTTACCGCTCTGTCAACTATGCCTACACCGCTGCCCAGCTTGAGGCATCCCGCCAGGCCAACCTGGCATCGATGGATCTGACCCATCGCGGCGCAAAGGTTCACCCAGCAGCCCCCTCCGCCACACGCTCGCCTGGATTCCCCTTGAAATATCGCGGTGTCGCTTACGGCAGCTAGGCGGTTAGCGCAACCCCACCGCTTCATCTCCAAAACTAGCCCCAGAACTGATCCGCAAAATTTCCAGCAAACCTAAACCCGTCCCGTTGAACGCGCATTGAGTAAGCCCCCCTCAGCGCAATGCCCCCATGTTTCAGGTTTGCTTTTTTCTTAAAACTCCTTCCCGCTCCCGGATATCGACAGCAATCGACAGCATTCGCACACGTAGCGTATTTTAGCGTACTTATCAGCTTATCTGGTTAGCTTACTTAAATAGTCTGTTTGCCGACCTGATTGACACCTGATTGACGCCTGATTGATACCTGATACTTACGGTTCAAGCACGCAGCCTAGCTCGTTTTACGTTAATCGTCTACCATCAACGCTTCGGCTCACAGAGGTCATTATGCAACTTACCTATCGCTTTGCCAGCTACGAATACAGCCCTGAAAAGCTCCAAGGCTCGATAGCTTCTATGCCTGGTGAAAGGATGTATCGCGGCATCAAAGTCCAGACTGCTATCCACGCCGCAACCTCACAGAAGCGTGGTGTCCATAACCTGAAGTATCGTGGCGTAACCTACGAGCAGTAAGCGGCCTGAATGATGCAGCGCAAGCGGCACGGCCTGCAAGTCGCCCTGCACTGGCACAAGCGATGCTCGTAACGGCCGTCCAGCGTATCCAAGACGGACATTGCATAGGCGCTTTGCACAATTCTATAGGTTTCACAAGATTTCAGGAACAGTCTTAGGGCTGACGCAGTTGGACGATTTCTCGTGGGCTGCGCCCACGAGAAATCGTCCGAAACCCAGAAAACTGATCGCGAGTGCGTCAGTCCTGAGTCTTTCAAAGCATTAGGGTGTGTCTTTCTGAAGTCGTCACATGGTCTAATCACAAAACATTGGTTTGTGTCGAAGAGTGAACGACCCCCTGGAGTCCAGGGGGTTTTTCTTGGCCAGGCTAATCGCACGGGCGCTACATTCTTGTCAGGTTTGATCCGTCAGGTTTGATCCGTTGGGGTTGATCTGTCAGGTTTGATCCGTCAGGTTGAATGGAGACTGGTGGTGCGGGAGTTCCTTTTTCAGCACGAATCAATTTCGCACCAGCCTCATGCTCATCTCGTAGTAAGTAGGTGGACATTAATAGATATAAAACCCAAAGACCCTGCGCCGCTCGCTGCGCGGGCGGCGCAGGGTTCAGAATCTGTTTTTTAATCTGGTCTATCTACTTAGATCGCTAGGTAGATGGCTAGGAAATTGGGCGCGGCGGCGGTGTTGGTCTACCTGCATGGCTAGGGCTAGCTCCGTTACCAACTCCATTGGCTTCGCGAGCAGGCGACATCCTCGCTGAGGGGGGTATTTCTCTAGGCAACTGGGATGCCTGAGTTTGGGGTTCCGGGGTCGTGCGTTCGGGAAAAGCACACTCGACCACGATCTTGATGTTGCAACCGGCTGTTCCTGTGGCGATATAGGGCACACCCCCCACGCCGCTGACGTTCACCCCAAATTCCAGCGTCACCTTTTTCACATCTGCCATTGCAGCCCCTCGAAAAGCGTTGAGGGTATGCTGCGTATAGGTCTTAATTGTGCTTTCGATGGCTTGGAAGCTCTGCGCTATTTGAGTATTTGGGTTGCCTCGATTCCATCCTTTTGAGGTACGAGATACTTCCTCAGAGGGTTCATTGGGGTATCCATTTCCGGTTCCGCCACCGTTCGTGGGTGAATCAATTGCCTGGATATCGTCTGTGGCTTCGACATACAAAATGCTGCCGTCTTCAAGCTGAATGGGTTGTAGTTTTGGCATCTTCAATCCTACGGGTCACTCCTCGTGTTGCTGTTGGCGATCTGGTGTTTTAGTGAGAGGGTTTAGTAAACCCAGCAGCAGGGTTTTCGACCGAGAAGCTTGCGTGAAAACACTGACGCAAGAGCCTGGGCGATCGCACTCAAAACACCAGAAAACCGCATTCTGAGCATAGGCCGATTGCGCTGCAACCCGCACGAGAGTCTAACCCCTCATTTGGGCCAAGAATCCTGAGGGTGAGAATCTGGGGGCAAGAATCTGAGGAAGCCGTGAAAACCCCGACCCTAAACGGGGCAGGGGGCGCTGGTGGCCTGTCGCAGACGAGTGAGGGCTTGCCATGCAGAACCCTGGTCGAGCAGTTGTCCTGCAAGGGCGATCGCCTCTGTCAACGTTTCTGCTTTGCCACCGCGCCATAGATAAAAGCCCGCGTTCCACAGCACCGACTCGCGCAGTTCAGACGGTTTGCCCTGCAACACCTGGAGCATGGCTTCGACTGCGGCGGCGGGGCTGGTCAAGGGGACATTTTTGCCGCCCATGCCGTAATCGTAGGGGTGCAGGTGCAGCCGCTCCAGCGAGTCTGGCAACGGGGTGCTAAAGCCGAGGATGGCAGTGCGCTCTCGCGGCAGGTCGCAGCTTCCTTCCAGCCCCTTAACCGTGGTGTAGAGCGGCGTGTTTCGCAGCACAAAGGCTGCCTGCGCCATGCCTTCGGTGGGGGGATGTACAAAGCCCACGACAACATGGCTCTGCCCCGCATAGGGCGACCAGATGAGTTCCAGCGTGGCAAAGGGCGGGCGCTTGCCAATCTGATCGCGATATTCCACTAGCGCCTGCGCCAGTGGAAAGTGGGCGGGCATGTAGACGAAGCCCATGCCTGTGCGTTCCAAAACGTCCTGAACCTGGCTAAGGGACAGGCGCGACCAGTCTACGCCCAGCCCAGCCCACAGCGTCACCAAGGGCACGCCTTCTTTGGTGGGCATAATGTCGCCGCCGTGCTGAATGACGGGCAGGTCTGCGGCGAGTAGAATCAGCGCCGTGACCAGGCTCAGTGGCAGCGTGCGATCGCGCCCGTCGTAGGGGGCATTGAGGATGAACACAGGGCGATCGCCAATCGATTGCAGCTTTGGGCCCAACTCATCATAGGCATCCAGCATTCCTGCCAGTTCTGTCCCCGTGGGGCGCTTGATGCGGTGAGCAATCATGAACGCACCAATCTGAGCGGGCGTTGCCTCTTGCAGCAGCATCATGCGCGTGGCGGCGGCAGATTCTTCGCGGGTCAGGTCTTGGCTGGTGTGGGGGCCGCTGCCGACCTTTCGCAGCAGCGTTCTAAAGGCGTGGCTCATGCCAAAGAGGAGGGAGATGGGATTAAGGGGGTCGTCGCGGCCAGGGGGTGCTGGCGGATGCGCTGGGGGAGTTGGGACAGGATCAGGTTGTAGAAATGGCGGATTGGTGGAATTTGCAGGCGATCGCTCGTCGTCACCATCACCACCTGGCGCGTCAGGGGGGGGTCGGTCAGGGCAGCGTTCGCATCGGGCGCAATCGGGCGAATGGCCAGCGCCGGATCGTCGTAAGCCTCGATCAGCGCCGATTCGGGCAAGAGGGCCAGCATGTCGCCCTGGCGCACCACACCGCGAAAGGCATCGGGCGTATTTAGCTCCAGCGCAGCCCGCAGCGGCGTTCCCCGGCGGGTAAACTGCTCCTGCACAAGCCGCTGCATCCCGTAGCCGTCCTTGAACACGACTTGCGGATAGCGGGCCAGGTCGGCCCAGGGCACTGCGTCGCAGCCTGCCAGGGGATGATCGGCCGCCATCAGCAGCTTAATCGGTTCGTCATAGAGAACTTCCACCACGATTTCTGGACTGCTGGCCACAAAGCGGTTGTTCATCACAATCGCCAGATCCACCAGTCCATCACGCAGCACTTTCAATGCGCGATCGCTCCCCAAGGCCGTTACCCGCAGTTGCACCTCTGGATAATCCTGACAAAACTGTTGCAAGACAGGCGGCAGCGAATAGGCGCAGAGGGAGTGAATCGCTGCTACGCAGAGTTCTGGCTGTTTGCCCGCCCGCAGTTCTCCGAGTTCTTGGGTGGCGTTCGCCCATTCCTGGCAGATTTTGCGAACCCGAGGCAACAGGCGATCGCCCGCTACCGTCAGCTTGGCCTGGGTGCTGCGGTGAAACAACGACATTCCCAAATCAGATTCCAGAGATTGAATCTGGCGGCTCACGGTGGATTGCGTCACGCCACAGCGCAGCGCCGCCTGCTGAAAACTACCCGTTTCTGCCACTGCCAAAAATGCTTTCAACTGCTCTAGGCGCATTGCTTTTTGCCCCTTGCACTCTGCCCCAGATTGGTTTAACGATTTGCGTTAACGATTCGCGATATTCGTCGCGGTCTTTGGGAGTAAATGTGACTCAGTAAATGTAATTCAAATAACATTATCCCTAAGTTGCTTTGACCTTAGCGGATTTGGGCAGGGGGTTCCGTAGAAGCGGATACAAGACGGAACGCGATGGGCATCTGAGACTCGATATCAGTGAATCGACATCAGTGAATCGACATCAGTGAATCGACATCAGTCCATTAGGCGCTCAGTTTTGCCTGATTCTTAGCTTGTCGCTCAGTCTGAATGGTTTGCACTGCGTTTATCGTCAGCGCGACCAAAATTAGCACCATGCCCAGTCCTTCTACACCGCTGGGGCGCTCGCCCAGTTGCAGCCACGCCGCCAACACGCCAATCACCGGAGCCGCCAGCGTAGATAATCCCGCCGTGCCCACGGGTAAGTTGTTTAGCGCATAGAACCACAGGAGCCAGGCGATCGCCGCTGCGGGTACGGCGTTATAGAGCAGCGCTGCGATGAACGTGGGCGACCAGACAATCGGCTGAGTGGGAAGCATCCAGGCGGCGATCGCCAGTGGAATGCTGCCAAACAGCATTTGCCATGCCGACATCGAGAGCAGGTCTAGCTGTTGATCCCGTTGCAACACCCGCGCCAGCACAGCGCTAATGGCCCAGCAAATACCCGCGCCCACCGCAATGATCTTGCTGCCCAACCCGCTCGACAAATCCAGCGGCATCAGCACCAGCAGCAGCCCCGTCACGGCCATGCCGACACTCAACCACTGCGATCGCCTCAGGGTTTCTTTCAGGAAAATCCACGAAAACAGCAGCAGCCAAAACGGCATGGTATAGTTCAGCACGGCCGTTTTGCCCGCGCCCCCATTCACCAACGCCCAGGTAATTAGCCCTACGGTTGCAGTGTTTTGCATAAGTCCCAGCAAAATTGTCCCCGGTACGGCCTTGGGCCTTAGCGGCTTTCGCAGGGCAATTAATGCCAGAAATAGACTCAGCGCCCCCAACACCAGGCGCATTGCCGCAAAGTCGAGCGCCGACGCATAGGCAATGCCAATTTTCATCACGACCCAGTTATAGCCCCAGATCATCGTCAGCACGAGCAGGGACAGAAACGCAGCGCGATGGTTTTGAGAGGGGTTTTGAGAGGACGTTGGCGACGACTTTGACAGCGATTTCGGCATCAGTAGAAAACCCGATAGCGTAAGAACAACCTGACTAGGCAGGATGCCACTTTACCCTATCGAGCACAGGACGAAAAGCGTCAGCCCTGAAGGAACTGCTTGCCGCAAGACTTAGCTCAACATGCCAGACAGCAGTGCCCCGGCTGAGTGCTTTAGCGCGTCTACTTTGTCAAGCTGTTCCCACGGCAAATCTAGATCCGTGCGGCCGAAGTGACCGTAGGCCGCGACATTCTGGTAGAACCGTCCGCCCCGTTCGGCAGGCAGTCGGCTCAGGTTATAGGTCTGGATGATGCCCGCCGGACGCAGTTCAAAGTGCTGTTTCACCAGTTCCAGCAGACGCTCATCGTCGATCTTGCCCGTGCCAAAGGTGTCTACCATGATGCTAACGGGACGCGCCACGCCAATCGCATAACTCAACTGCACTTCGCACTTGTCTGCGAGTCCGGCTGCGACGATATTTTTGGCGGCGTGGCGGGCGGCGTAGGCAGCGCTGCGATCGACCTTGGTGGGGTCCTTGCCAGAAAACGCGCCGCCGCCGTGGCGAGAATAGCCGCCGTAGGTGTCCACGATGATTTTGCGACCCGTCAGCCCCGAATCGCCCTGGGGCCCGCCAATCACAAATTTACCCGTGGGGTTCACCAAAAAGCGCGTACCGCTGTCTGGCTTGATAGCGATGTCCGAAAAGATGGGCTGCACGACGATTTGCCAGAGGTCTTCCCGAATCTTGGCCTGAACCGCTGCTGGGTCGGTAATGTCGTCGATGGTTTCCGTATGCTGCGTAGAGACGAGAATCGTGTCAATGCCAACAGGGCGACCGTCTTCGTAAATGACTGTGACCTGGGTTTTGCCGTCGGGGCGCAGGTAGGGAAGCTGACCCGACTTTCGCACAGCAGCAAGGCGGCGCGAGATGCGGTGGGCCAGGCTGATTGGCAATGGCATGAGTTCCGGCGTTTCGTTGCAGGCAAAGCCAAACATCAATCCCTGGTCGCCCGCGCCGATTGCGTCGAGTTCTTCTTCACTGCGCTGCGATCGCTGCTCATGGGCCTTGTCTACGCCCTGGGCGATGTCGGGCGATTGGGCATCGAGCGCCACCAACACCGCGCAGCTATTGGACGAAAAACCATTGACCGAATCGGTGTAGCCAATTTCTGCGATCTTTTGGCGGACGAGATCAACGTAGTTCACGGTGCCTTTGGAGGAAATTTCTCCGGTGATCAGCACCAGACCCGTATTGACGACGACTTCTGCGGCGACTCGGCTGCTGGGATCTTGGGTCAACAAGGCATCGAGGATCGAGTCCGAGATCTGGTCACAGATTTTATCGGGGTGGCCTTCGGTAACAGATTCTGATGTGAATAGATAGCGACGGGACAAGGGAAACGACCTCTCTAACGTAGGATGGAACTGAAAAGACGGGATAGAGAATGCTGTGCCAGCAGCCGTGAATGCAGGAAGCGTAATGACTCAGAGGCACTTGGCAAGAAGAACCGAGGTGCAAGGGCGATCGCGGACAGGGGGCTATGCAAGAGGCTATCTGAGGAGAATATCACAGATTGAATATCGCATTGCACATTATAATTCCCCATTCTCCACCGGGAATTGCATGTTTCAAATCTTTAATCTCCGTTTCCGTTTTGGATAGCGGCTTTTCAGTTTATCGGAACGGGTGGGTTAAATGACCTGAGACGTGCCAGTTTCGAGGGGAATGCTTCAAGGAAGTGACCCTAGCAATGTCTAGGACAGAGTCTAGGACGGAACTTTCCTGCGCGATGGGCCTCGGAAGCGGGCGGGGAGCGATCGCCCCTTTTGTTTCACCTGGTGCAACCGCTGGCGCAAGCGAGATAGATCACCCACCTGGCCGCCATAGCGCCACGTTACATAGGACTGAGCAATCTGGTGGATGAGTTCCCCGTGGGCGGGCTGCTGCTGCTGGGCGGTGCGGGCAAACTCTAGGGGAGTATCGCTGGGGGCCTTGCGAATGTGCTGTTCGGCGAGCCAGCGCAGCATTTCTTGATAGAGCGCCTCCGCCGGAGCCAGGGACTTCAACCAGCGGCGATCGCGCCAGGCAGCCCAGCCGCTCCAGCCCAGCCAGCCCAAAAATGCCGCCACCGTGAGGCCCATCAGCCCCGTCAGCAGCCCCACCCAGCCCTGCGTGAACCAGCGAGTTAGGGTAGACATGGCCCAACCAAAGCCCTGGGCGATCGCCTCTAGCAGACCGTTCAAGAAGCCCGACACCGGAGAGGGCAGCCAGCCCGCGATCCATTCCCAGAATTTCTTCAGCGCGGCGAACACCTGCGACTCTTCGACCGAGGTGGGGATCACGTCTGCGCCGGGAATCGGGTTAAAGGCAAACCAGCCATATTTGTGGAAATATACCTCCGTCATGGCAAAGGCATCGGTGTTTCGCACCACGTAATAGCCCGTGAAAGGATTGAACTCGCCTGCGCCAAAGCCCACCACCAGTCGCGCCGGAATGCCAAGGGAGCGCAGCATGATGGTTAGCACCGTAGAAAAGTGGTCGGGATAGCCGCCCTGGTACTTGTAGAGAAATGCCTCGACCAAATCCTCGTTTTCTTCTAAAAACGGCAGATCGGGCAAAATGCGATAGTTTTGCTTGAGATATTGCGCCAGGTAGAGGGCTTTTTCGTAGGGCGCGGTGATCGGCGTGGGCGACTTGGCCAGCGCCTCTTCTGCGGTCTGACGGATGCGGGGGGCGATCGCCGCTGGCACGTCTAGATAATAGTCAGTGATGTTGGACGGGGTGACGGTCGTGGCATTCCGCAACTGGGTGCGATCGCGAAAGGGCACTTCCGACACCACGGTATAGGTCAACCCCTGCGACAGCGGAATGGGCGATCGCAGCGCACCCTCGGGATCAATGGCAATTTGCCGCGTGGGAAAGTAAAGCTCCTTGGCTTCGTAGAGGGCGGGCACTAGGTTGGGCAAATCTGCAACTACAGTAAAGGTCTGAATCACTTCCCGCGTCTGGTTCAGCGTCACCGACCAGGGCAGAATTTGGCGATAGGTCCAGGGCGATCGCTCTAGCACCTGCACATCGTTTTCCCCATCCCGCGACACTTCCCAGCCCTGCCCCGTATAGCGGTCGAACGCCATCACGCGCCAAAAGCCCTCGGACTGCGATCGCACGCGCATCACCACCTTTGGGGTCAGCGAGCCGCGCAGATTTTGGTTCATCTGGCGATTAAAGCCATAGTAAAAATCTGCATCCACTTCGCCCGGCCCGCCCTGCACATTGCCGTTTGCGCCCATGCCGCTGCCCGTGCTGGCGCGACCGTCGCGCACATAGCCAGGGTTGATAATCGTGCCGCCGTCAAACTGGCCTTCAAACTGGATGGGCGCACTGACCGGAAACGCCCGCAGTTGATAACCCGGAAGGCGGGGCAAAAAGGCAAAAATCACCAGCCCCAGCGCCAGCGTAATGCCCAGCACGCCTACCAGCGGCCGCAGCGGCAAACTCTGGCGAATGCGCCGCATCGTCTTGGGAGCAACCCCAAGCTGAGAGCGATAGTCTAGCACTAGCGCCGGAATGCCCAAAGCCACAAAGGCAATCAGCAGCGGCGCAAACCAGAAGGTCTGGCTGAGAGTGGCCGCCACGCCCATCAAGATCAGCCCGATCACAATGGAATAGCCCAGGTCTTTGCGGCGCGGCAGGTCAAAGCTGTGAAAGACCTGAAGCTGGATCAGCAGTTCCGCCAGGGCCATGCGCGTGTCGTTGCGCTCTGCCACCAGCCGCACAAAAAAGACCGCCAGGGCAATCAGCATGGCGATCGCAATACAAAATTTCACCGGGATATTGCGGCTGCGGCGACGCGACCAGCTCCACGCTCCGCCCACCGCGCTCATCGGCACGGCCCAAAGACTTACGCCCAATGCATCGGTCGTATCTGCCGCTGACACATCTACCGCAATAATGCCGACAATCACCATCGCCTGCACCAGCACCCGCAGCGGCAGCGAATCTTCCGGCGGCTCCGAGGAATCTAAATCGCCAAGCCGCCGCTGCATCTGCGCCCAAAGCGCTTTGCCGTTCAACCAGTTACCCCGCCGCTGCGAAACCGGATTCGCCATGCTGTTCTGCTACCCTCAAGCTGTTCTGATACCCGTTCTAGCACTGGTCTTCCCGGAATGGCTTCTAGACAGCGCTATTTGCAAACGAGATGAGTGCCAGCGCAACGTATCAAAGTTCTACTAGGCGGCGCTTACGGCTATACCCGTCATGCCACGCGGACGGTATCTTACAAGGGGATTAGCGAGTTGCATGACGGCGTGCCCACTGGCGGATGGCTTGGCGCAGGGCGCGTCGTCCTTCTGACCGATGCACTTCGATGATCTGCGGCAGTTCACGGATGGGCAGTTGGGGTAGCGCCAGACTCCGCTCTGCTTCCGCATAGTCCCCCGATTGAAGGTGGTAGATCTTCAAGTTGCCGTCGTCGTAGCACCAGAGTTCGGGCACGCGCAGCCGGGCGTAGATGGGGAAGCGATCAAGGGATTTGTTGGTAATGTCAATCTCTAGCGCCAGGTCGGGTGGTGGGTCTTGGCGCAAGTCTAGATTGGTTCTGCCGCGCACGGCGGGTTCGTTTTGAAAGTAAAAGCAGTTGTCAGGTTCCAGCCCGGCCCTCTGGAGGCGATCGCGCCATGTGGTAGAGCCATAGCTTTCGTAGTTCAGCGCTAGCTCGTCGGCCATGTCTTTCACCGCGTTGCCAATCACCTCTTTGAAATATTCGTGTTCCGGTAGCGGGGTCATGATCTCCAGCGTGCCGTTGTCGTAGGCGATACGGGCAGAACGGCGATCGCCTAGGTCTTCCAGCAGCCGCTCAAACTGCTCCCAGCTAATGTTGTGTAGCAAAACGCGATCGGCACGATGGGAGGTGGCAACCATTGGGAGAGGGATGGAGGATGAGGGATTGAGGATGAATGCGCTGCTCCTACTCTTCTAGTATTTCAACTAAATCTTCGATCGACACGTCGAAGGCGATCGCCAGTCTGCGAATTGCCGTGTAATCAGTCATGGTCATTGCGTCGCGCTGCACGTAGTTTTTGACAGTGCTGTAGTTCAGTCCGGCGCGTTCGGCAACTTCTCGGAGCGTCCAGCCCCGCTGCTCTGCAAATTCTCGAATTCTCAGCCGAATTAGCCCCATGTACAGTTGACAAAGACTCAGATGAGTCCTTTAATGATGCTTAGACAGATGGACTCAGTTGAGTCCTGTACGGTTATCTTGAAACCGTTTGGTTAGAAGCCATGACGTTAGATCCCCCTAAATCCCCCTTGAGCAAGGGGGACTTCCGGAGCAGTGCGGCTTTCCCTTTGCTTAAGGCCGACTTCCGGGTCGGTTTGATTCCCCCCTTGTTCAAGGGGGGCTAGGGGGGATCTACCGACGTGCCATGCCATGACCAAAGCACCCAGATAACCTGCGATCGCCCTACCTTATTTCAGGTGACATCATGATAACTCCAAAGTCTGTACCCGATTTGCTTCGGGTGCCTGTTTCTGCTGTGCCAAACGGTCAGCAGCCCGTTCGCATTCTGATTTGTGGCGTGCTGCCCGGTGTAAATAATATTGTGCAATATTGTGCATCAGCTTCATGTCCGGCGCTTTGCTGAAGCGGGCGAATGGTCGCCGCCGCTGCCATCGCCGGTGGAGGGCGAAGTGATCCGCATTTTGGTGCGCTATTGGTCAGGAGGGCAATTCCTGTAGGGAACGTGTGCCGCACCACTTGCGCGAACGCTTCTCAAATCGCCCGTTGCGGCCATAGCTAGGAAATATTGCCAGAGCGACTGCAAAAAAATCAGTTGGGTCGGTCGCGCCTTCCCAACTGAAATCCAAGTATTCAGGGCTATTCAGGGTTATTCAGAACCTTGTGCTGACCCACGGGCTGCTATGCCAAGTTTCCCTAGAACAGGCTTATCGACCCGCATTGCAGACCCGACTTAGCATGGTTCTTGTCGCTTGCGACTGGGGCCGCTGGGCCGCGCCAAAGCTGCCCCTTGCATCTGCAACCCGCCAGCTTCCATCGCAGGCCGTCATGGCTCGGCGTAGCTCCTGCCCCAGCCGATAGTCGAAGACATAGCTCCCTTGCTGAACCAGTCGAATGGAACTCAAGTCGAGATACACTGCCTGTCCGCCCACCGCTTCACCGAGATATTCCCAGTTCGTGGCGACAGAATTGCAGACTCGATTCAGCATGTTGCGCGTGGCTTGCGACTGTGGCCGTATCAGGGGTTCAGCATCGCCATTCCGATTAAACACCTGCCAACGCCCATCGCAAGGGGTGTATGCAGAGAGTTGATCTCGACCGATTTGATATCGGAAGAAGTAGCCGCTTCGTCCGTGGGACTGGATAGAATCTAAATCCAGGTAAACGTCTTCTCCAGTCACGGCAACGCCCTGATATTCCCAGTTGGCGGCGATCGCCGGAGTGGCCACACTGCCTGCCAGCGTCAGGGCGATCGCCGTAGAAATGAACTTTCGCATCTTGATCTCCTCAGGTTTGGTCGCTCACCCGGCGTTTGGCTCAGATGAGGCGCGTATTGCGCTGTAGTGTGAATACTACGCAGCAATGACTCTTTTCGGAGAATTAATAACTGAGATGCCAAAGATTCCCCCTGTGGGTACTGGGTTGCAGATTGTGCCCAAGGGCGATCGCCCCTGGAAAGCCACCGTCAGAAAAATCTTGAATTTTCAAACCTGAGCGTATATAGTGTAATGCCTAGAAGCAACCCGCTATAATGGCACTACATATTGAGGGTGTGATATTCAGACAGTGAAATTAAGGGGGTGCCCGCTGGGTTTTCCAGTGCCTTTGCAAGAATTTTTTACACCGCTTTACGCAACGATTCCACAACCCCAGTCCACGACACATACGAGCGATCGCACTATGGTTCAAAACATCGAACGGCCCAGCCAAACCAGCCCCTTCCCTGCGTCTGCGCCCGCTGCCAACCCCGTGTTCTACCGCACCTACAGCCGCCGGGGAGAAAAGGCAGAAGGGCGGCGCGAAACCTGGGACGATGTGTGCGATCGCACCCTCAGCGGCATCATCAAGCTGGGCAAGCTGACCGACAGCGAAGCCGATCTGCTCCGCCGGATGCAGCACCAGGTCAAGAGCTTGCCCTCCGGCCGCTGGCTGTGGGTAGGCGGCACGGCCTGGGCCGATCGCCCCGAAAACTTTTCCGGCGCTTACAACTGCACCAGCACCAACGTTGTAGACTGGCGGGCCTTTGGGCTGATGATGGATCTGGCCATGATGGGCTGCGGCACGGGCGCGGTGCTGGAACCAAAGTACATCAACCAACTGCCCGCCATTCGCAACCGCCTCCACATCATCATGCAGGGCGAAATCGGCAGCACCCCGGCGGAGCAGCGGCAGGATGAGACGACGGTGACCTGGGAGGGCGATCGCGTCTCGATTCGCGTGGGCGACAGTCGCCAGGGCTGGGTCAAGTCCTATCAAACCGTGCTGGAACTCTCCACCGACGAGCGGTTTAACGGCGAAGTCACTGTCACCATCGACCTCAGCGACGTGCGTCCGGCGGGCGAACGGCTGAAGGGCTTTGGCGGCGTGGCAAATCCCATCCGGCTGCCCCAGCTTTATGAACGGTGCGCGGCGATTTTGAACAAAGCTCTCGGCCGCCAGCTCAATTCCATTGAGTGCTGCCTGCTAATCGACGAGGCCGCCGCCTGCGTTGTCGCCGGAAACATCCGCCGCTCTGCTGGGATGCGCCAGTTCGACAGCGAAGATGAGTTGGCCAAAACGGCCAAGGACAACCTCTGGATGCAGGATACTGAGGGAAACTGGCGCATCGACCCCGAACGCGACGCGCTCCGCATGGCGAACCACACCCGCGTCTTTCACCGCAAGCCGACGCTGAAGGAATGCACCGAAGCCGTCCGCAAGCAATACTACTCTGGTGAAGGTGCGATCCAGTGGGCGGGAGAAGCGGAACGTCGCGCCCAGGGCGAGGGCCGCTATGGGCTGAATCCCTGTGTGACTGCCGAAACCTGGGTTCACACAGGCGACGGGCCGCGCCAGGTCAAAGACCTGATCGGCAAGCAGCACAGCACCTATGTCAACGGTGAGCTATTCAGCACTACACCAGAGGGATTTTTCTACTCTGGCACGAAGCCTGTATTCAAACTTTCCACCCAGGAGGGCTTTGCGCTGCGGCTGACGGGCAACCATCGATTGCTCAAGGTCACTGCCCAGACCCAGAAGGCGCAATACACCGAATGGGTTGCGGCAGAAGACCTGCAACCGGGCGATCGCATTTTGTTGCACAACCACCGCGACCTTAACCCGTGGGATGGTGCAGGAGCCTGGGAAGAGGGCTGGCTTTTGGGCAACCTGCTGGGCGACGGCAGCCTGTCCACAACCCAGTGGAATGACACCGCCGTGCTGCGCTACTGGCAAGAACCGCAAGCAGAGATGAGCCAGCACGCAATCCAGCTTCTGAAGATCGCCGTTGGCTATGAACCGATAACGCCCGAAGCTCACTATCACGCCCAGCTTAAGCACCGGGTGATTAACTCCACCGGACTGGCGAAACTCGCGGCCCAGTTTGGCATGAAGCCAGGACAAAAGCAGATGACTGCTGCTTTGGAAGCCACAAGCTGCGAATTTCATCGAGGCTTTCTGCGGGGGCTATTTGATGCCGATGGCAGCGTCCAAGGCGATCAGATGGAAGGAGTCAGTGTGCGGCTGGCGCAGAGCAATCTGAACACCCTGAAAGCAGTGCAGCGGATGCTGGCTCGACTCGGCATCATTGCGACTCTGTACGAAAATCGCCGTTCTGCTGGCTATCGTCTGCTGCCCGATCGCGATCGCCAACCTGCGCCCTACGCCTGCAAAGCCCAGCACGAATTGGTCATCGCCAAAGACAACTTACACCAGTTCCAGCAGTTGGTCGGGTTTCAGGAACCCCGAAAAGCCCAAAAGCTGGAGGAGGCGCTCAAGGGCTACAAGCGTCAGCTTAACCGTGAGCGGTTTGCGGTGACGGTCGCTGCGCTGGAAGCAGACGGGACAGAAGCAGTGTATGACTGCACCGTGCCCGGCCCGGCCTGCTTCGATGCTAACGGGTTGGTTGCCCACAACTGTGGAGAAATCATTGGCGAAAACTTCCACTGCAACTTGGCGGAAGTTCACCTGAATCAGCTCGATCCGTTTGATTTCAAACAGCAAGAAGATGCCTTCACTGCCGGAGCGCTCTCCGTTGCAGCGCTGCTCAACCACCGCTTTACCGAGCCGCGCTACCAGCAGTCGCGAGAAGAAGACCCAATCGTGGGCGTATCCTTCACTGGGTTGTTTGATTTCTTTGTGCAGGCCTTTGGCGTAGAGTGGCTGCGTTGGTGGGCCCAGGGCCGCCCCGACACGGTGAAAGGGCTAGAGTTTAAGGAGAAGGAGCGGCAATACCTGAGCTACTGGAAAGAGATTGTGCATCGCGTGGTGTGGGACTACTGCGATCGCCATCAGCTTCGCCGCCCCAACCGCTGCACTACCGTCCAGCCTGCGGGCACAAAATCCCTGCTGACAGGCGCATCTCCCGGCTGGCACCCGCCCAAGGCCCAGCGCTTCATCCGCCGCATCACCTTCCGCAAGAATGATCCCGTGGCGCTGGCCTGCCTCGACTACGGCTACAGCATCGTGCCGTCGCAATCCGACAAAGACGACGACGGCAACCTGCTGAACGACCCGTTTGACCCGCGCTGCACCGAATGGCTGGTGGAAATTCCCGTCGAGGTTCCCTGGGCCAACCTGCCAGGAGCCGACGAAATCGAAATTGAGAAATTCAGCGCCCTGGCCCAGTTCGATTTCTACATGCAGGTGCAGCAGCATTACACCGCCCACAACACCAGCGCCACCATCGAGCTAAACGAAGACGAGATCGAGCCGCTGGCCCAGGCCATTCATGGGGCGATCGCCCAGGATCAGGGCTACATCAGCGCTGCCCTGCTAGCCCGGTTCAACGCGCCCTTCCCCCGGCTGCCCTTCGAGAAGATCGATCGGGCTACATACCTGAAGCTCCAGCGCGAAGTCCAAGAGCGACAGCGCACGGCCGACTTTTACGCAGCCCTAGCCCGCTACGATTCCGGGGAACTGGTGGAAGCTGGGCCCGCTGGCTGCGACAGCGACAAGTGTATGTTGCCGGAGCAGGGACAATAAAGATCGGCAATCTGGAGAGTCAATACTAGAGTCAATACCAAGAGTGACGATGTTGCTTGGCAGGGCTTGATGTTCTGCTAGCATTGATGAACCTGGAGCCAACTCTCCAGACTTGCCAGCAGCCAGAGTTTGACACCATAGCGCCGCCAAGTGTCGCCGCGGTAGGCAAGCCAATCTCGAATCAAGGACTGATTGAGGTAAGGAGCGATCGCCGCTTGCCGATTTAGCAGCAATGCTCTTGCCTCTGGCTGCCAGTGTTTTTGAAACCCAATCTGCACCGGCACCATCATCCCGCTTTTGGGGCGGTTCACAATGACATCCGGTAATAAATCCGCCACCGCTTGCTTGAGGACGGCTTTTTCCTGAACGCCGGAGAGCTTGTGTTCTGGCGGAATTTGCATACTTAGATCAACCATGCGCGGATCAAACAGGGGCGATCGCCCTTCTAAACCGACTGCTCGCGTTAAGTTGCTGACCTTCGTCAAAATGTGGTCTGTCCCCTTGAAGCGGATATTAATTGCCATCAGTCGGTTCAGATAATGCAGGTCTGAATTGAGCCAGCCCTCAAGGTAGTAGGGTTCTGACCGTATCGCTTGCCATATTTCTGGCTTAAGCAGTTGCGGCAAATCAGTAGCGCACTTTTGGAAGCTGACGAGGTAGGCATGAACCGCATCTTGTTGGTTAAAACTGCCATATACACTTTGGATCAGCATCGGCTGATTTTTTGGGCCGCCAAAGCACGGATCACCGCCTTCACCATTTAAAGCTACGTTCACGAACTGCTTTGCCACACGTCCCAGCAAGAGATTTGGAACCGTCAGCGGATCGCCAATGGGATTATCCAAATGAACCATCGCTTCAGGCAAAAATGCCCACAGGTCAGACAGAGAAATTTCAAGGATATGATGATGAGTTTGACAATGTTGGGCGACCAGTGAAGAGAACTCTAACTCATTCGGATATGGCTTACCAAAGTGAATAGAAAAGGTATGCACAGGTGCATTGTGAAGTTGACGGGCGAGTGCTGTCACACAGCTTGAGTCAATCCCCCCTGATAGAAAGCAGCCAACGGGTTCATGGTTAGGCAGGGCATCTTTCACCGTCTCTTCTAATAGATGTCGCAATCGCTGACTGTGCCATTCAATCGGCTCTGTTGCTCCCACAATCTGCTCCTGCAACGTCCAATAGGGTTGAATTTGGTCGCTAGGCAGTTGCAGGGTTGTGCCAGGGAGCAGCTTTCGTACCCCTTTCCAGAGGGTGCGCTCGCCAGGCACAAAGGCGCAGCAGAGATAGTCCCGCAGGGCAATCTCATCCATCTCTCGGTGGTGGTGGGGCAGGAGCGATCGCATTCGGGGGGCAATCCAGCGGGTGGCTCCATCGGTTGTGTAATAAAGAGTCTGCCCACCAGCAGGGTCACGGCCGAGGGTCAACGTTTGGCGATCGCGATCGTAGACCGCAATAGCAAAGGTTCCCACAAGCTGCTGCCACGGAGCAAGGGTGTCTTCCATGCCAAGGTGCTCCCACAGATGGGCAATCAGGTGTAGGTCACTCTCCCACTGCTTGGTCAGTCCAAGGTACTCCCCTAGCAATGCGGGTTGACACAGCCAGGGGTTGCCCATCAGAACCCAACGCCTTGAAGGACTGAAGGCCGGAACTACGGCCGGCAAGGATGAAGCAGAAAGTGGAGGCGCAAAGAATGCAATGTTGCCATCTTGCCAGTCTGGTTTTTTGGGCAAGGACTCGATTGACCCAAAAGCAATTTTCCAACCTGGCGTGAATTCAGAAGCAGATGGGGGAAGTTTATGGAGTGGAGGTTGGAAAAAAGACTGAAACCGACCTTTGAGAGCTAATTTATAAAGAAAATCTAAATAGAGGCAAGCGAACCTGAGGGTGAACTTTAGAGCTAATTTATGAAGCAAATCTTAAGAAGCCTGAAACTCTTGGCATGTGTGGCTTTGAGGTCATGTTTGCCCAGGAAAAGCGGTTTCTCGGAAATCCTTGATTAACAAGGCTTTCAGGCTCCTTTACAAATTAGCTCTTAGTTTGAAAGAGATGCTTCTGAAGCCCGCCTATGAGTCGCCTACCGGAAATCGCCAATCCCAAGCGCAAAGCCTATCCCAGTGATATGAGTGATGCAGAATGGAGCGTTTTGCAACCGCTGATACCTGCCGGTAAAGGCTTTGGTCGTCCCCGTGAAGTGGACTTTCGAGAAATCCTCAACGCAATCTTCTACGTGCAGCGTACTGGATGCCAGTGGGAAATGCTACCGCATGACCTTCCCCCGTATACAACGGTGTACTTCTACTTTTGCAAATGGCATCGCAAGGGGATTTGGCAGCAGATGCACGACCAACTCCGAGCAGACCTGCGGCAGAAAATGGGCAGAACCATAGACTCCAGTGTGGCAATTGCTGATTCCCAATCGGTCAAGACCACCGAAAAAAGGGGGGCATCTACGGTTTCGACGGTGGCAAAAAGGTTAAGGGGCGTAAGCGCCACCTCGTTGTAGACTCCCAAGGGCTTTTAATTGGGGTATTAGTCACCGAAGCGAATGCCTCAGAACGGCTTGGAGCCGTGGTCACGCTCGATGAAGCCAGCGATAAACTCTCCCGGCTTGAGGTGGTGTGGGTAGACCAGGGGTATAGCAGCAAGAAGTTTGCCCATGCAGTCCAACAGGTCTGTGGGGAACCAGAAGTGTTGAATTGAGACATAAAACTTTACATTCAACCCTACGAAGCTCCTACGAGTGTCTCTGGCAGCAGATCGTAGCTCCAATGGACAATCGAACAACGACGACTCAATTCAAGTTGCAAATAGCGCAACTTATCTAGTAATTGATGACCATAAAACTCTGGAATTTCTATCAATTGCAGAATCAGATAGGCAATCAACACCATGTAGATTTGAATGGTGACTCCATTGACACTCTTAGAGATTAGTTTATCTAGCTTCAAGTGCATCTTTAGAAACTTCCACAGCACTTCTATCTGCCACCGATGGCGATAGACTTCACTAATCTCTTCATTCGTCATCAGTTCTACATTGGTCGCCAGCCGAAACTCCGTTTGGCTCTCTAAGTCACAAAACCAAACCACTCGATATCGCTCATGCTCAAACTCGGTCTTCATCGTGTTCTTAAGGCGGACAACAAAGCGAGTCTGATCCTGGCTTAATTGGTCAAGGAAATCCCAACTGGCAAAGCCTCTATCCATGACGCCGATGGCATCTTCAGGAATCATTCCTGTCACTCTGTCAGCAAATTTTGCGTCATGTCCTTGACCAAAATGAATCAGGCATTCACTGGGATTACCTTGCGTTAAGTTGACTCCATTAAGCAATTTGACTTGATGATAGCCTTGCATCCAGAACAACTTGCTTGTCAATGTGATGACCGTTGAATCAATGGGAAACAGCATCTGTGCTGTCGCTGGATTTTTTTGTTTTAGCTGTCTTATGAGCTCAGCGTAGATGCGACAAAAGTGTTCATCCTGTCGAGTCTTGCAGGCTTTAGAAAAGGTGGAAATATCAACCTTGATTCCTGCTTTGTTGAGACGATAAAACAGGCTTCTCATGCTCGTTAAACCCTGGTCTAAAACGAAGGTCAACCAGATTTCAAAGAATAAGCGAGAGTTCAAAACAGGATAGTTATGTGGGCACAACTGCTTGAGTATCGGTTTGACAAGCGCAGGAAATGACACTAGCATCTTAAACATTGTTTTTGTTTGCTGGGGGCTAGAATACAATATTCTGCCCCCATTTTTTGTATGTTGAGCTATCTTTCAACACTTCTGGTGGGGAACCTGTCCGCGTAGAAGTCATCAAACGAACCTCCAAGTCGTTTGAAATTCTGCCTAAGCGCTGGATTGTGGAGCGAACTTTTGGCTGGTTGAATCGCTATCGACGCTTGAGCAAAGACTACGAATTGTATTGCGAAATGAGTGAAGCCATGATCTACGGTGCCATGATTCAATTGATGCTCAAGCGCTTGGCAGCTTAGCTACTTTATAAATCAGCTCTAACAAAGGTTCGATTTAATGGGGTTGATTATCGCAGCAGTGATCTTGGTAAAGCGTTACAGGTACCTGATCGCGATCGCCTGATTGTAGAAACCTACGTGAATCACGCTTCTGGTAAACGAGCCGTTTGCTTTTGCATTGATGTGAATCATGCTGAACGAATGGCAGAGTTGTTTCGGCAGAATAATGTGGCAGCCGCTCATGTTTCTGGGCGGATGTCCGATAAGCAAAAAGACCAGGTTTTAGCAGACTATCAAGCGGGCAAAACTCACGTCCTTTGTGCCTGTGACATTCTTAACGAAGGCTGGGACTCACCCGAAACAGAAGTCCTATTAATGGCGCGTCCGACCCTCAGCAAAGTGGTGTACGTCCAGCAGTTAGGACGGGGTACTCGCACGGCTCCGGGTAAAGAATACTTACTTGTTTTTGACTTTATTGATAACGCCAGCCGATACACTCAATCCCTCAGTACTCATCGCCTGTTCAAAAATCCTCACTATCGACCTGGAGGGCTGGTTGCCGCTCCCTCTGACCTTTTGGCAGAAGAGGAGGCCACTTACGCGAGAGGAGAAAAGCCGTCGGCGGTTTTAGGGCTACATCTCTGGGTTGATAAGTATGAGGCGATCGATATCTTCCGTTGGCAAGACGAAGTGAAGGAGATGTATAGCACTACGTATTTGGGTTAGGACGTTATCATAGAGCCATCAGGAGAGTTTAGGAACACCTATGCCCGCCCCCTTACAGCTACGACTTGCGTTGCAAAGCGATTGAAGCCGTGAAACAAGGTCACCGCAAAGTTGATGTCTGTCGAATGTTCAACATCAGTCGCAATACCTTAGACCTGTGGTTGAAACGGGAAAAAGAAACGGGAGATTGCCGAGCGATGACTGGGTTTCAGCGAGGAAATCGGCATAAGATTACCGACTGGTCGCGCTTTCGTGAGTTTGTCAAGCAGCATGGGGATCAGACCCAAGCGAGACTGGCAACCCTGTGGGGGGATAATGTGACACAGCAGGACATCAGTCGAGCCTTGCGAAAGATTGGGTTTAGTCGAAAAAAAAGACCTATGGCTATCGGGAACGAGACGACCTGAAGCGACAAGAGTTTCAAGAGCGCTTGAGGAGTAAGCTGCCGCATCAGGTTGTCTATGTCGATGAAGCAGGCATTGATCATCGAGACGTGTATCCCTACGGCTACTGCGAGGTTGGAGACCGCTTCTATGGGCTTAAATCAGGAAAACGCACCGAACGAGTCAGTTGGATTGCGGCCTTACGAGAGAACAGCCTCTTTGCGCCAATGACCTTTGCTGGCTCGTGCAACCGGGATTTAGTGGAGAGGGGGTTGGAGGAGTGCTTAGTCCCCCAACTGCGAGCGGGAGATGTGATTGTGATTGACAATGCCAGTTTCCATCATTCTCAAACCATTGAAGAGATCGTGGCTCAAGCAGGGTGTGAGATTTGGTATTTACCCCCTTATTCCCCAGACTTGAACGAGATTGAGCATTGGTGGTTTGTGCTGAAGAATTGGATGCGGCAACGCTGGGATGAGTTTGATAACTTTCGCGATTGTGTTGATGCTGCTTTTAGAGAATGCCCTAACGTGACTGCGTAGGGCTATATCAAACTCGTGAGCTAGAGTCTGAATTAGGCGTTGGCGATAACGTGGTGAAGAACTGGGTGCAGACCGGAAAGTTAATCCCCGATCACACCATTCCTATTGGGAATCAAATTTATTATAGCAATTTCTAGCCTAGTGAGGCGTATTTTGATATAATCTATTCAGTGAATTTACTTTACCCTTAACTCAAATGCGACCCTACTCACTAGATCTTAGACAAAAAATTATTGATGTCTACATTGAAGGGAATACGTCGCAACGTCAAATCGCTCAACAATTTCGAGTTGCTTACAGTTTCGTGCGAAAGCTGATCAAACAATATCGGGAAACAGGTGAGATTGCCCCCAAACGCCGCACTGAGCAAACGCCAACCAAATTAAGTAATGAGCAACTAGAGATCCTAAAAACGATTGCTGAATCAAATCATGACGCGACATTGGCAGAGTTGTGTGACTTGCTGGAACAAAGGGTCGGTGTTCGGATTGGGTGCATCCCAGTTATGCAATGAGTAGAAGTGCTTAGTGCAGATTAAGGGCAGACGCCGTAGGCTCAGAGCAGTTGCTCTAAGGATAGTTGAAGCGATGGATGCCACCAAGGAAGCCCAAATCAAAGCCCATGCACTGGCGTTAGCGGAGTTGCTTTACGACGAGACAGACCCTGAACAAGTCAAAACATTGGCCGGGATCGAAGTCGCCGTTCGTGACCACCTACTGGAGTATGTGGGGCCTGAGATCGGAAATTTTTTATCTGCACAAGCAGCGGCACAAGCTCTGGGCGAAAGCGGCACATCCAGAGTATCGTCGGACGCTTAAGTCTGAGTCAGCGCCAGAGCCAGCGGCTTAAGGTCAAGGCCCGCACCCAGTGGAGTCCTCAGGTTGAGACGTGCTGCTTGCTGCTGAGTGCCAACGAAGCCTATGCGCGAGCTGCCGACGATATCGCTGTGCTCACCGGGGTGTGCGTGTCAGGGAGTACCCAGCAACGGCTGGTGCATCGTCAAGACCTAGAGCCACCAGCGGTGGACAGCGGGGTTAAGGAAATGAGCTTAGACGGGGGCAAAGTCCGTCTGCGGACTCCTCAGGGGCAGCCCTGCCAGTGGCGCGATTACAAGGGGGTAAACCTGCATCAGTGCAGCATTAGCGCCTTCTACAAAGACAACGACAGCTTGGTCAACTGGCTCAACCAGCAGCCCTTAGCGCATCCCCTCGTTTGTCTTGGGGATGGTCACGACGGCATCTGGAACCTGTTTTCACAGATCGGGCATCGCAGCGAGCGCCTTGAGATCTTGGACTGGTACCACCTGATGGAGAATTTGGGTAACGTGGGTGGGTCTCAACAGCGTCTTGATGCCGTCGAAGCCTGCTTGTGGCAAGGGGATGTGGATGGGGCGGTTAGGCTATTCGACGACTGGTCCCATGAGCGGGTAGACCAGTTTATCGGCTATCTGGCTAAGCATCGGCTCCGTATCGTTAACTACAGCTACTACCAAGCTGAGGGGATTTCAATTGGCTCGGGTGCCGTGGAGTCGACTATCAAGCAAATTGGTAGGCGGGTGAAAATTTCAGGCGCTCAGTGGAAGGAAGACAACGTTCCACAAGTCCTTCGCCATCGCTGCGCTTATCTCAATGGTCAATTCTCATCCTGAGTCTTGTAAGACTGGGATGCACCCTTCGGATTGGCGTTTCGACGATGTTTCGTATGTTAGAGAAACTGAACTTAACCCTTAAAAAAAACGCTGTATCCCGACAAAAAGGAAACTGAACGGGTGCAAATCGAACGAGTCAAATTTTGGCAACTGGTTCGAGGATTCCTGGCTCAAGACTTAATCTTTATTGACGAATCAGGAGTGAACCTGGCTTTGGCTCGACTCCGGGCACGTGCCCCGAAAGGAAAACGAGCCCATGGCAAGCGTCCCAGCAAACGAGGGAAACGGGTCTCGATTCTTGGTGCAATTAGCCTTAAAAAGGTAATTACCTATTCCAATCTCATCGGTTCAGTCGATGGACTTACCTTTGAAGCCTTCATTTCCCAGAGACTCGTTCCTAAGTTGTGGAAAGGGGCATGTGTCATCATGGATAACTGCTCGATTCATCTTGGTGAAGAAGTTAGGAGGTTGATTGAGGATGCAGGTGCTAAACTGATGTTTCTACCGCCGTACTCGCCGGACTTTTCACCCATCGAGAATTGCTTTTCAAAGATTAAGAGTATTCTGCGCTCCCTTGGGGCACGGAGCTATCTTGATCTAGACAAAGCCATTGAGGAGTCCTTCTCCCAAGTGTCATTGAATGACCTACAGAATTGGTTCTCCCATTGCTGTTACTATGCCTCGCCAGAATGAAAAACGCTATACTATTTCAGGAAGGATCATTTAGATGACATTCGGAAACAGTTCAACATTACACCCTGACTGCCTGACCTGGTTGACTGACAAAAGTTACCTGAAATCTGCTGAACAGCTTGTGGCGCGGTAGTTTCAGGGATTGGAGGAAGAAGTGGGGAGCCAACGTTCTAAGCTTAGATACCACTCAAAAGCGTAGATGCTGTGAAAAAAACTCCCCCCTCTACAATGCCTTGAACGCTTGGCTGGGTCAATCGGTGCCCTGGGCTCATCGTAGCCATCTGACGACCTGCCTGTGGATGGTGGTGGCTTTGCTCCAGCGCGGAGAAATCAACCTGACTCGCTGGCTGCCCTATGTGCCGTGTCGAGGGGTGCAGGCACAAAGCAAACAACGACGGCTAAGCCGCTGGCTGCACAACAGTCGCCTGAACGTCCATCGCCTGTACAAGCCCCTGATTCAAGCGGCATTAGCCCATTGGGATGAGGATTGTTTGTACCTGAGCTTGGACACCTCGCTGTTTTGGGATGAGTATTGCTTGATTCGCCTAGCGGTGGTGCATCGAGGCCGGGCGTTGCCTGTGGTCTGGCGGGTGCTCCAGCACCGCAGTGCGTCCGTCGCCTTCAGTGACTACCGGGAGATGCTCCACCAAGCCGCCCATCGCTTGCCGGCGGGGGTAAAAGTGGTCGTCTTAGCCGACCGGGGCTTCATTCACACCGAGGCCATGAGCGCCATAACCGCTGAACTCGGGTGGCACTACCGCATCCGCATCAAGCGGAATACTTGGATTTGGCGGGCGGGCCATGGATGGTGTCAATTGAAGGACATTCACCTTCAGCGCGGGGAGGCTCTCTGTTGGCACACCGTGAAGCTCCACAAAGGCGAGTGGTACGGGCCGGTGCATATCGCCTTTGGTCATAACAGCCTCAACGGCGAGTTTTGGACCATCGTCAGCGATGAACCCACCCACCTGCGCACCTTCGAGGAATACGGCTTGCGCTTCGACATTGAGGAGGCGTTTCTCGATGACCAATCCAACGGCTGGAATCTCCAGAAATCTGAAATTCGCTCCCTCTGCGCCCTATCCCGGCTTTGGTTCCTTTTGGCCGTCGCGACGCTCTACGTCACCGCTCAAGGTCTCGAGGTCGTCGCAACAGGCAAACGGCGATGGGTTGACCCCCATTGGTTTCGTGGCAATAGCTACTTCCGCATTGGATGGGATTGGCTGAAAGCCGCCCTAGAGAACGGGTGGCCACTCATCCGTCATGTCTGTTTCACTCATAACCGCGATCCTGAACCCGCGATGGCATCTCGCAAACAGCATGAGCAACGCACCTATCGAATCGAATTCAAAGTACACACGTACTGCTATGTCGCCGATTAGTTTTGTCAGTCAACCAGCTGCCTGACACATCTTTTTATGCGGACTGCCCGGGTGTCGGCTGGCAGCACAAGGATTGAATTCTAGAAAACCAAATGCGGTCATAATAGTGGGCTTCAGCTTTTTTAGAGGCAAAACAGGGTTCAGGGCTGCTTGACTGACAAAACAGGTTAAAGCTGGAACGAAAGCCATGCGGGAAGCAGAGCATGATTTAGGCTGAGAAGTAACCACACAAACCAGTCAAATCAATGTCACCGACTTCCCGTCTTTATGATGCGTTGAATGATTTTCTGCGTCAATGCGACATTCAGTGGCAGGATGCTCGCCATCTGCAAACACTGTGCTGGATGATCATTGGCATGATTGGAAGCCAAAACGTTCATCTCAATGGATTTGGGGTGTATGTGAGGAGTCGCGCTCAAATGGCTCAATCCCACCAACGCCGGTTTCGCCGCTGGTTGTCGAATCGGCGGATCAATGTCGCGTCCGCTCATCATGCGCTGATTGGGCAGGCTCTGTCCAACTGGCAGACCCAACGACTCTACTTAAGCCTCGATACAACGGTCGTATGGAATTGTTTCTGCATCGTCTGGGTCGCAGTGGTGTACCGAGGAAGAACGGTTCCGGTCGCTTGGAAAGTGGTGGCGCAATCAAGCAGCACCGTCAGGTTGTGGACGATTCAACGGGTACTGCGGCAAGCGCAACGGCTGATGCCCGAGGGTGTCGCGATTGTCCATTTGGCAGACCGAGGGTTTGCCGATGGCAAGTTGATGAAATACCTCCGGGAGAATCTGGGTTGGCATTTCCGCATCCGCATCAAACGCTCCTTCCAATTTCAGCACCAAGGGCAGTGGCGCCAGGTATCGTCGGTTCAATTGCAACCAGGACAAGCTTACTTTACGCCTGCAGTGTCGGTGGGTAGAACAAAGCCCTACGACAATGTTTACCTTGCCTTTGCCCACGACAAACTCAGCAGCGAGAATTGGACAATTGTGAGTGATGAGCCGACGAACTTGCAGACGTTTGCCCAATATCGACTGAGATTTCAGGTGGAGGAGTCGTGTTTGGATTTGAAGTCCAACGGGTTTAATCTCGAAGCCTCCAGACTCAGAGACAAGGTTGCCCTTTCCCAGTTGTGTGGGGTAATCGCCTTGACGATGCTGTTCTTAGTTCTCCAAGGGGTGCAAGTGGTCGCATCCGGCAAGCGTCGCCAAGTCGATGCTCACTGGAAGCGCGGCATGAGTTATCTCAAGCTGGGCTGGAATTGGATTCGGCTGGCTATCACTCACCAGTGGAAGATTCACGTTTATCAGTTCCTCTCCTGTTCACCTGACCCTCAACCTGCCATCGCATCAAGGCGACAACACGATGACTCCCTAAAGCGTGAATTCACTGTCCTCAGCCGTATTCCAGCTTCTTAGTTTTGTCAGTCAAGCAGGGGTTCAGGGTCAACGGTAAATAGGGCAATCGGCTGAAGCAGTGTTCGCCCTTTATTGACGGCACCCTTGAGCCAGCGCAAACCTATGTTGAGATAGCTAATCCCTCGCCTCCAGTGCGGGTCAACCTGGCAGCGTAGCCCATCGAGTTGCACCGCCATGCCCTGGGTCGTGCCATCAAGGATAGCGATCGCCGCGACCAGATAGAGGCGTTCGAGAGCCGGAGCGGAGCGGATGCCGGAAGCTTCTAACTCAAAGACACCAGATTTAGAATCGAGGAAAAGCTCCTCGACTCGAAAGCGGAGAGCATATTGCCACAGGGTATTGAGGGAGGGAGACTCATCAGTGATGACCGCCCAGGGTTCCTCGACGCCTTTGACATGAGCCAGCACCAAATTGCAGCGCCAGCGCCCCTCGCTCCAGATTCCCACCCCTTCATAGAGTCGAGCTTCACCTTTGGGAGGCCACAGATAGCCTACCTTAACAGGATGACGGCGCGGACCCTGCACCACTACGTCACTGGGCAAGCGTAAACAATAGTGCCAGCGACTTTGGCTTAGCCACTCCAGCAGGTCATGGTTAGCAAACCCGCGGTCGGCTAACATAGGCCCTGAGGGAGACGGAGTCAACAGTCAACCGTGAAAAGGTACTGAGTAAATTGATGCACAGACTCTAAACGCAGCAAACCATAAGCCAGCCCGAGGTTGGCTACATTGCATTAAATGTTTCATTCCTAAATACGTTCCATTTGTTGAACTGTCATGTGTCTTTTAGCGTAACTTGAACCCTAGAATTACTGCACTCACCTCCTGCACTCGTCGTCACTTCAGCAGCGCTTTGAACTAGCATTACCGCCAGTGGTGACCTCTTGCGCTGGAGCGCCGCCAGATAGCGGTCTTCGTCATAGGGCACTCGGTCTTGCCAGCAGCGCCAGAGAATCCGTCCCCACTTATACGCCAGAGCGCGAATCGCTTTGGGATGACTTTTGCCCGATCGCCGCTGCTGCTGATAGAACGCATTGGCCCACGATGAGTGCCGCCGCGACTGGTCAGCCCACTCTACAAAGGACTGCCGCAAGAACTTTGGACAACTCCAGCGCCAATGCGTCCAGCGTTTCTTGCCACTCTCCTCTTTGACCGGTGCAATGCCGATATAGCTCATAAACGCCTGGGCGCTGCCGAAGCGACTGCGGTCATCGCCAAACGCAATCAGTAGCCGGGGCGCAAGATGGGGTCCTGCTCCGGGTAAAGCATCGAAAAACGCCGCATCTGGCAAAGACTGAAACAATTGCTCAATCGTTTGATTTAACTCATCGAGTCGATGCAACAGCGCCTTGAGCTGAATCACCAGCGTTTGCACCAGCCATTGCATCGGTTCAACAATCCCTGGGTCTTCTGTCAGGGGGATGCCAGCGGTTTGGATTTGGTGAATGCGCCGCTCAATGGCGCTCCGGCGGATGACTCGATGAGACTGGAAGAACAGAGTCAATTCCTCAGCCGAAACCGCTTGGGCAGAGTGGAGGTCAGGGTATTGAGTGATAAAGTCACAAAACACTTGGGTGTCTTTATCCTCAAACCACTCCAGCACTTGAGGATAAAAGTTCTTCAAAGCAGCGGTGATGCGATTGGTCAGTCGTACCTTCTCTCCCACCAGCATGCGGCGGGATTCACTCCACTGCCGCAACGCTCGCAGTTCACAAGATGCGGCTTGCCACGGGGGGATCTTGTCTGGGTGCTTGAGCAGCAGCTCAATCAAAATCTGGGCATCTACGGGGTCTGATTTTGCTCGTGAGGGCTGAAAGGCTCGTCGATAGTTAGAAACCGTGCGCGGATTGATGGGAAACAGCACTAGGTTGTCGTACTGGCACAGCGCGTAAATCAGGGGTCCTCGCTTTTGCTCCAGGCAGATGGCAATTGGGCTGTTGCCGTATCGCTGTTGCAAGGTCGCAACCCAGTTGGCAATCTCTTGCGGTTGAGCGCCAATCACGCTGTATTCTCGCTGTGCGCTCTCGGGGTCGTACAGACAGATGTCGTGTTTGCGATCTGACCAGTCAATGCCGATGTAGGCGACAAAGGTTCTTTCCATCAGCTAAGTTGGGGATAGTTTGTTGTCTGGAACTGGGCTGCCTGCTTCTGAGCGAAGAGATTATGGAAGGTGTCTGTCACCACTCCCTGAGAATTCGTTGAAGGAAGCTGGTCAAGGTTGAGGCGATGCAATATGTTAGTAGACATCGAGATGTCTGACGTTGGATGGTCGTCCTCAATCCCTAGCCCAGTTCCTTTTCCTATTACCATTTCTCTGGCTCTTAGTGAGCTGTATGAGAGGAGCGAAGCGATATGTTAGTAGACATCTGACTGTCGCTCAATGCATGGTCGTCTCCTCTCTGTTGCGGTTCTGTCTCCCCATAACTTCGTTGGTGCGGACGACTAAGAGCTATCGGTGCTGAGTTTAAGGTTGTCTGCCGCCGCTGATTTGAGTCGTTATGCCGCTGAATTATCGGTGGGGCGTAACCGAAAGCTGGGCTGTTGCTCAGTACGGGACAAAAAGCTTGAAAAGAAGAGGCGAGTAGGGTTTCATCAGAATTACCCCACTCTTGAGAAACCCTACGAGCCAATATAGCGAATTAAGGCGAGTCCCCCAAGCGCATTTAAGCTGGCATGGAGCGAGAATTTCATTTCTAGCGTTGTTTCTGCTGGCGCTGCTGAAAGTCAAAACAGTGAACCTAAGTGAGCTATGTTTAGGGTTTGGTGGCAGAGCATTGCCCCAATCGAGCTACAAGCGATTGCAGCGCTTTTTTCGGGAGATTGACCTGGATTGCACCCAACTCGCCACTCTCGTCATCAGTTGGATGCAAATTAGGGGGAGTGGGTGTTGAGCCTAGATCGCACCACCTGGAAATTTGGCACTCAGTGGTACAACATTCTGACTTTAGGGATTGTGCATGAGGGGGTGGCTTTCCTGGTTGTGTGGTGGCTGCTGGACAAGAAAGGGAATTCCAACAGCGACGAGCGAATGCGGTTGATGGAGGAATTCCACAAACGGTTTCTCACAGCTAAGGTGAACTACTTGTGTGCCGACCGAGAGTTCATTGGGCAAGCTTGGGTGCGCTATCTCCTGCTCGAACCATCAGCCGCCTTTCGCCTACGGATTCGCAGCAGTGACCAGATTGAACACGATGGCAAAGTGTTGGCAGCGCGAGTCGTCTTTGCCCATCTGCAAGTCGGTCAAGCCGAGCGACTGACGGGGACTTGCCGGATCTGGGGCTACCCGGTTGCGGTGGAAGCGTTGCGCCTTGACGATGGCGAGTTGCTGGTGGTGATTGCCCCTGTGAAGGCGCAGGGATTAGTTCAAGATTATGCTTTACGTTGGGGCATCGAAACCTTGTTTGGCATTTTCAAAACTCGTGGATTCTGTCTAGAATCCACTCACTTCACTGAGCCTGAGCGTTTGAGTAAGTTGTTTGCTTTGTTGACCTTGGCGTTATGTTGGACCATGTGAACCGGGTTATGGTTACATCAATGGCAACCTATCGAGATTAAAAGCACGGTCGTCGGGCCAAAAGTCTGTTTTGCCTTGGTCTCGATTACTTGCGCCATTTGGTGCTCAATCCGTCCCCGTCCAATGCGCCCAACTTCCTGCAATCCCTACAACTTTTGTCCTGTACTTAGGACGCAATCACGCGATTGTTGCATCGTCTGGAGCCATCGAAGTAACACTGGGAACGAGCGATAGGCTGGGGCGATCGCCACCTGTTAAGCCATGATACGTTTTGCAACCAGAGCAGCCCAGCAAACCGAGAATTCGGCAGCGGTTGGTCTATAACTGCCTTATCCTCTCTGTCATTTAATATATGTTTTCTGATGCCAGATCTTTGAACCAAGCCGCTTTGGGAACCGAACTCCGCGCTGCTGGGGGTGTACAGCCCTCCGGGTTGCGAGCAGCGACCACGTTCGACAGCCTCCGTTCCACCCGGACGGTACGAGCCTCCAGCGAACGCAACTTTGGTACGCTAAACGCGGGCAGTAGCCGATCGGCTGCGGGAAATGTGGGTAAAAAAAGCCCGGATTTCTTTAAGTTCAAAATTACTCGCCAGCGCACAGTGTCTCTGAATGTCACCATTCAGGAACTCATCAGCCGACGCTACATTCGGGGCGCTATTTTAGACAACAAAAAACGGGCCCTCAAGGTATCCGATACGCTGCGGGCCCCGCTGGAATCTGATCGCTTTTCGATTAAGCTAAAGGCTGGCACGTACTACACCAAAATCGTGACCGACGGCAATCGCATTAACTATAGCTTCCGCCTCCAGGTTCGGTAAGCCAGTTGATTAGGTGATTAACGGGCGCTCGCCCTCCTGTATTATGCTCACGTGCGATCGCCCTAATCTCGACACCCCAGCGAGTATCGCGTTTCCACGCCCGTTGTAGGGTTCACCCCGTCGGCAATTTTGCACAGTTCTTTCACCTGAGCGCCATCCAAAATGGCATCGGTAAAATCAGCGCCCGTGATATTGACATCCTGAAAGGTGGAACGCAAAAGGATCGTTTCTGTCAACACTGCATCGCTCAGATCGGCACCTTTAAATTTCACCTGATCGAGCATAGCATTGCTCAAGTCTGCGCCATGCAAAATTGCATCCGTAAGAACCGACGCGCTGAACACGCCACCGCGCACATTTGCACCCGTAAAATTTGCCTGATCGAGATTGGCGTTGGAAAACTCGGCGGAACGGAGTTCCTGTCCTGAAAAATCGTGTTTCCGCAGTTCCGCATTGCTATAGGACGGTGGCGGCGCATATTTTGCAGCCTGGGCATAGGCAGGCATACTCCAGCCCAAAATGGTGCCGATCAAGAGGGCGATCGCCATTCCCAGTCCTGCTGCGATTCGAGTGTTCCAGCGCATGGGTACCTCCTGCAATTTCAGAACGGAGTCAGTCGCTCTTTGCGGGCAATTCTTTTAAGAGCAACTCTTTCTATCTTGACAGGTTAGGGGACAGGGCACAGCAGACCCACGGCATATCTATCAATCAAACGACAGACTCACACGACAGACTCACACGACGGACTGACAAGACAGAAAGAAGTATTTCAGAAGACGTAATGTACAACTTTGCCGACCCCTTCCCCCTTTTCTGGTATGCCGAAGGCTTTCAGCCCTCCCACGGAGCGGGAGAGGGACTTCAAGCCTCTCTTGCTCTCCTTCTCCCAGGTTGGGAGAAGCGGTTGGGGGATGAGGACAGATTGAAAGTCGCATGTTACGTTCAGGAACGTTTCTGTAGGGTGTTCATTGAAATCTTCTATGGCTTGGGTCTGTTGATGCTCCTGAGCAGCTTGCTACGATCGCCCTTGGAACGCAGTTCCAAATTTTGCCTGTTGTGATTCGTCGTTGTGATTCTTGGATGTTGAATTATCCATGCCTGCCCGTCCTTATCAACCCCTGCTGCTCCGCATTTTGCACGGCGTGACCGGAGCTTCGGCGATCGCCGCCATCCTCACCGCCGCCTGGACGTTCGACACCTACGATGCCCGGTGGATCGACCTGCCCCTGCCGCACTGGCCCGACATTGAAGGCATTCACGGCACCTTTGGGCTATATGCACTGCTGGCGTTTCCGCTGCTGGTGCTGTATGCCTTTCGTCAGGGCGATCGCCGCCTGGCCCAGCTCGATTCGCTGACCACGCTGACTCGCATGTCTCCAGCGCGACCCGGGTGGTGGTACGCGCTGCATCGCTGCACGAATACCGTTATGCTGCTGGCGATGACGTTTGCGCTGTTTTCCGGCAAAATGATGGACTCTGGCTGGCTACCACGCGGCGAAACACACCACGCCTGGTATTTGACGCATCTGGTGTCTTGGGTGGTGCTGGTGCTTGCTTTGGGGCTGCATTTGCTGATGTCGGCTAAGGTCGGCGGGCAACTGCTGCTGCTGTCGATGCTGGACTGGCGATTTCGAGCAAAAGATCACCCCCGACACTGGCCAGGGCACATTGCCCAGACCTGGCAGCAGCGTCAGTTCAGTACGCTGCGCGGCTGGCTAGCCTGGGTCCACAGCGTCAGGCTCCTGGAAGCGCTGATTCTAGTGGCGATCGCCCTGTCCTGGATCATTCCAATCTTCAAGCACTAATCCAAGGGCGAAAAGCCTCCTTCGTTCTTCGCTTTTCGCCCTTCGCTCTTCATTCTTCGCTATTCGTTATAGGAAATCTATGAAAAATCCCGGCAGGGAGGCCGGGATGGTAGGTGAGGAGCATGCATAGTTAAAAGTTTAAGAGCAGGCTATGACGACAAAGTGACATCCCAAACACATCTCTGTGAAATTAGAACAGGACTTACGCACTTGCAATAAGCTTTCTGGATTTTGGACAATTTCTCGCGGGCCGCGCCCGCGAGAAATTGTCCAACTGAGTAAGTCCTATAGAATTTAAGGGCTTTATTGAAAAGCGATTGCTCGCGATAGCCCGTTAACAATCGCTTTCAAGGTCGCCCCTTACCCCCCCTCCTGAATTGCAAAACGCTTCTTCTCGACCGACTGGCTGGCTTGTCTGGTTGATTCTCACGATTGGAATTCTTTCGGTGTCCACGGCAGCGCTGTTTATTCGGCTGGCGCTGCAAGCGGCAGGTGCAGAGGGTGCGGGGTTTAGCCTGTTTTTGGCGGCGACGCGGCTGTTGATGGCGGCGCTGATTTTGCTACCGGCGTGGCGTGGGTTTCCAGTGGAGGCGCTGCGACGAGATAGCGCTGAGAAATCTACTAGCAACCCTAGCAGCACGGGCAACCCTGGTAAGGAGGGCAAAACCGTATGGCGATCGCTCTTGTATTCCGCCGGAGCAGGCGTGTTTCTGGCGCTGCATTTTGCCGCCTGGATTACGTCGCTGTCCTACACGTCGATTGCGGCCTCGACGACGCTCGTAACCACGAATCCGGTGTGGGTAGCGCTGCTGTCGTGGATCTGGTTCAAGGAAAAGCCTTCTGGACTAACCAGTCTGGGCATTGCGATCGCCCTCGTAGGCAGTCTCTTGATCGGGCTAGGAAGCAGCACAGGTAGCGCGGCGGGTAGCGATCCGCTGCTGGGCAATGGGCTGGCGCTGGTGGGGTCTTGGGCCGTGAGCTTCTATTTCTTGCTGGGGCGCGAGGCGCAGCGCAAAGGGTTGGGCATTGGGCATCACGCAGCCCTGGCCTACAGCGTGGCGGCGCTGGTGCTGCTGCCGCTGCCGCTGCTGGCAGGTCAGGGATACATGGGCTACCCGCCTGCGGTGTATGGCTACACGCTGCTGATGGCGCTGTTTCCTCAGGCAATCGGGCATACCAGCCTCAACTGGGCAGTCCGCTGGGTGTCGCCGACGCTGGTGACACTAACGATTCTGGCAGAACCCGTTGGTTCTAGCATTTTGGGATTTCTAGTCTTTCAGGAAAACCCAGGGCGCTCCGTGCTGCTGGGGGCAGCGGTGATTTTGCTGGGGGTGGCGATCGCCGCTGTGGGCAATGCTCCCAAACCATCTGCCCCCTAGCGGAAAAAGCAGCTATCCCATCCCGAAGGCGGTTCGATATTCTCAGACCGCTGCTCTGACTGACGGGCAGGCGGCTGTGTCGGGCGCTGCTGGACTGCCGGACGGCCGCCTTGGAAGCGATTGGTCGGCTGGGGAGCAGGCGGGCTAGCAGGACGAACGGCCGGTCGGCCAGACTGCCGGGGCGGCATTTGCGGTGGCGGGGCCGAAGGCGCAGCGGGTGGCACAGAGACTCCAGCGGGATCGGGAAATGGAGAGAGCGATCGCTCTGGTCTAACGTGCAGACGATGAGCAGCGTAGCTGCTGGCTCCAACCGAAGACGGAGCGCTGTCTGGAATAGGGGCTGGAGCATGGGCCGAAACACTAGCCGTCACAGTTTCCCTGGAGGCAGCGCGATACGCACCGGGCGCAAACCGGCCCTGCGGTGCAGTCAACGCTTCCTCCACAGCAATCGGCAGCGTTTCCCAACTGAGCCGCTCGTTTTTCAGAACGCGCCGCAGTTGGCAGAGTACGTCTTGCAGCATGGGGGACTGCTTGGCCCGGAGCGGCCGATAGGAGCGCAGCGGATCACGACGAATCGTGGCGATCGCCCGTTGCACCGCCTGAGCAACCTGTGCGCCGTGGGTTGCCATGCCCCGACGAATCTGATGCTGCAATCCTTGCTCAGATGTAGCGTAGAGGGCGGGCAGTTGGTTCAGCGCATAGGCGATCAGCTCCAGCCGATTGATATAAGAGGCAACCTTGGGCGGCAAAGCTTTGAGCTGACGATCGACCTCCTGCTCGACCAGCGACTCCATTGCGTTTTGGTAAATGTTCATGACGTTTTCAGTAATTTAAACGGCGATGATTAACTGCGGTGATTTTGGGTTGTCTAGGGGCGGTTCTGCGCTTGCGCTGCGGTGGCAAGCTCTTAATTTAGTTCAGATCCAGCCAGCTAAGTCAGGAAGCAGCGCTGTACAAAAAGCAAGCTAATTCAAGAATGGATTTGAAATAGACCAGGGCTGGCGCTTTGAGGAAGCCCCTGAAGAGACAACTTGGGTTTGCGAATGTTCAAGGATGCAGACTTTGCCGCAACCCACAAGGCGACCATGACCGATCGGAATGCCGAGGCTAAACGGTTGACGCTGAGAAGTGGCTAACCCGTTCAGCGCCCTCCGGCTAGGAGCCTGATGCCCTCCATGCAAACCACAGAGAGCAGAATGAGCAAGGCTAGTAAACGAAATACCAGCGCGAGTGAGAAAAGTTCTTAGCGGCCTTCCTTGACCACAAGCTGCAAGCCGTCGTAGACCGACACGTTTAACCCGCAACCAGCAGTAGATCTGCTTAGCGCTCCCAGACTCGCTGGTCTGAAAGCAGGCACCCTTACCAAACAAACGCAGACTAATCTGAGTCTTCTCAGTATAACCCGCGATCGCCTTATCTAGCCCAGAAGCCCCTGAGGAAATCCCTGACATGGTTACCCTTAATCCGGCAGTGTTATCCGAAATACGGCAGATTTAGATGCTAGAAGGCCTGCTGGCCAAACTTTTGGCAGCGCTGATAGCGATTCCAGAGCTTTAGCCCCTAATCCACAGTTACGACATAGCAACAACAAGCGGCGGGCTACAGCAGTACTTACACGTAGTAAATCTCGATTTGCTTGCATTATAAGATGCACAAAAAATGAAAGTCTACGCATGAACACGTAAAATCCTGCGAACTTTCTGCGAATCTACGGGACTGCTTTACACCCCCAAGGCAAGAAAATAGACGCTTTCCGGATTGTTTCTGATTTCTGTCCAATAAAAATTGCGTTGCAGTGTTTCCAAAGCCAGGGAGGCGCGCGAGCGACCGGGAAACTGCTATGCCTCTGGCGTAGCGCGTGCTTCCATCGGTAAGGAAATGCTGTAAGTTGTCCAATCGTGTAAAAATCTGCGGTGTTGACTCAAAAGCCGAGAAATTGGCTGAGAAATTGGCTGAGGAATTAAACTACTTTTCGCGCTGCGGCTGGATCAGCAGGGATAGGCCAACCGTCCAGGCGATCGCCATCAGCCAGCCCCCCAGAATATCGCTGGGATAATGCACGCCCAGATAGAGCCGCGTCCAGCCGATTGCTAAGACGAATAGCACCCCAAACAACGCAGCCCACGGCCGCCAGCGCGATGCCCCCAGCAAGATCAGCAGCACGACCCCGATGGCAACGCTCGTCATGGCGTGGCCGCTGGGAAACGAGAAATCATGCGGACGGGGTGCGCCAGACTCCCACAAAAAGGGGCGAGCGCGCTTCCACAAGTCCTTGAGGCTAATGTTGATCAGGGTGCTGCCAGCCAGGGACAGCACCACGTAGAGGAGCGATCGCCAGCGTTGCAGCGGAACTAGGGCGATGGCCATCAGCCCCGCCAGCGGCGGCAAGATCCAGGGCGACCCCAACCGCGTCATCCCCTGGGCAATCCGATCGAGCGCAGGCGTACTAGCCCCATGAACGGCCTGCAAAATCGGCTCATCCCAGAGAAAATTACCCAATTTCCAAACGCCAAAGCCCAGCAGCCCAAAGCCCGCCAGCGGCAGCCCCACGCCCAAAATCCACAGGCTCGTCGCCAGAGACACGGCTAAAGCGGTTTTATCCTGGATCGTTTTATCCTGAACTAGTGCCTCTTTGACTTCCTCGACCATGCCTCGTTCCTCACGTCATCTGGCTGATCCGAGTGTGGCATTTTGGGTGTTCCCCAAGAAGTAGTTTGCACTTCGTAATTCCTTATCTAAATCTAATCCAGCCTACTTGGACAGCACTAGCTCCCACTCCTGGCTGGTGGCATTCCACACTGGAGCCACTGTTTCACCTACCACATAGGGGCCCCAGTAGCGGCGCGATCCATCCTGGGCAAAGGCGGTGATCACGTCACCCGGCTGCACCCGCAAATCCGCTTCGCCTTCGGGCAGCGCCAGCAGCAGACCTTTGGTGCTGCCTTCTTGCGGCGCAAAGTCCCAATGGATAGGGTCAAGATAACGCTCGGAGCCATCTGCGCTGCGGGTCTTCGTCTGGCGAGAGAGCAGCGCGACCCGCACGGGATGGTCGGTCTGGTTGCCGACTCGCAGGGCCCCTGCCTGGGCGATCGCATTCTGAGGAGCGGGGGCAGCGGGCGCAGCAATGGGTGTGGCTGTGGGGGCAGCACTAGGGGAGGCAGCACTAGGGGAGGCAGCGGGGGCAGGGCTGGGCACGGCGGACGAGCTAGGTTCGTCTTCAGCCGGAGACGGGACGACCGGAGACGGCACGCCTTCATACTGAATGGAAATTTGGAACTGACTCAGGAACCAAACCGTCAACCCCAACAGCACAACGCCAATGGCAGCAGGGTAAACACCTCGCTTCGTCATGATTTTCATCTTCCGTCCCTGCTCTCGATGAATGCCCAATAGATGCCCAGTAGGATGCACGAACCTGATGCGTAACAGGATGTGTAACGGGCTATGTAAACTTTCTCCTCTAATCTAATCAGTCACGGTGGGTTTGCGGACGGCAAAATGCTAGATAAATGCTAAAAGTTTGGGGCGATCGCCCCAGGATGACCCAAATCCCCCAAACGCACCGGGCGATCGCCCCACATGCTAAAACGGATGAGAATCGCCGCTGTTTTCATAGGCACTAACACTTACGCTTCAATCTAGTCTTCTACCAAAATCTCTCAACCTAAATAGCGCTACCTATGGCTCAAACTCCTACTCCCCGCGTCTTGCTCGTCGAGCCAGATGAGATCCTGGCCCACAGCTTGAGCAATGACCTGCGCGAATCGGGCTACGAAACCGCCATCGCCCACGACTACACCACGGGGATTCGCCAGGCCACCGAATTTCAGCCATCGCTGATTGTGATTGACCGGATGCTGGGCGGCGAGTCGGGTCTATCGCTCTGCCAGCAGCTACGGGCCAGTGGAGCGCGAGTTCCTGTGGTGCTGCTGATGGCGCGGGATCTGGTGGATGATCGGGTAGCCTGTCTAGAGGCCGGAGCCGACGACTATTTTCTCAAGCCCTATCGCAGTGAAGATTTTCTGCGCCTGGTTCAGCTTTACCTGAAGCCAGACACCTCCGGCAGCGAGCAGCTGCGGTTTGCCGATCTGGTCTTGGATCTGTCTACCCGCTGCGCCCTGCGGCGAGATCGGGTGATTGACCTCACCATGAAAGAGTTTGAACTGCTGAAATACCTCATGGAGCATCCGCGAGAAGTGTTAACACGGGAGCAAATTCTAGAAAACGTCTGGGGCTACGACTTTATGGGGGAGTCGAACGTAATTGAGGTGTATGTGCGCTATCTGCGGCTCAAGATCGAAGACGAAGGCGAAAAACGGTTGATCCAGACGGTGCGCGGCGTTGGTTATGTTTTACGAGAAGCGTGAAAGGTTGGAAAGGTTGGAAATGAGTGATATGAATCGCTGGCTGAAGCGGGGATTTCGCGTGATCTGTATGACAAGTGCAGTCGGATTGAGCGCCCTGCTGCTGGGCTGTAGCCCTAGCCCATCGGAGGTGTCGATGCCAGAGGTGCCCTCCGGCGGTGGCCCACAGGAAACGGCGACCCAACCCTTTCGGGGGCAGGTTTTGCCGATTTCGGCAGAAGTGGAAATTGGCGATGAGCAGATTCAGCTAGAGGTGGCCCGCACGCCCCAAGAGCAGGCGATGGGGCTGATGTTTCGCACCGAACTGCCGCCCGATCGGGGAATGCTGTTTCCGTTTGAGTTTGCGCGGCCCGTTCAGTTTTGGATGCAGAACACGCTGATTCCGCTGGATATGGTGTTTTTGCTGGATGGCGAGGTGAAGGAAATTGTCGCCAGTGCGCCGCCCTGTGAAAGCCAGCCCTGTCCGACCTACGGCCCGACGAGTCAGCGGGTAAACCAGGTGATTGAACTAGCCGGAGGACGAGCGGCGGAACTGGGCTTGCAGGTGGGCGATCGCCTCGATATCCGCTTTCTAGACACGCCGCGTCCGGCCAATGCTACCCCTTAGCAAGGCTCCTGATTCTAGATACGGGATTAGGCCTGCTTCACCAGCTTTGCCCGCGACTCGATGGTGAATTTGGGAATATTGTGCAGTTCGTCCGCCTCCAGCGCGTACTGCTCGCAGACCAAACTGAGGCGATCGCCCTCGGTTTTCAGACCGTTGATAGAATGCGTCAGGTTGCCCTGAAACCACACCAGCCTATTCACCCGTGGGCGAATCTGCCCCACCTGCTGGCGGTGGTTTCGCAGCACCAACTCCCCGCCCTGCAGCGGCTCCGGCACTTGCACATATAGCACGCTGACGCAGACGGGCGGCTCGATGGTCTTGCAATAGGATCGCAGCGATCGGTCAATATGCGGATCGACCCGCGAGCCGCCCTTGAGCAGCAGCGGATTCAGATAAAAGGCGTTGCAGTCGGGCTGGAGCGCGATGTCCAGATAGGGTTTGAAATAGGGAAACTGTGCTTCGACGTGCGATCGCCCTTCGCCGCGAAACACGACCGAGAACCCCTTCGTGCCGACAAAATCCCGGTTCAAATTATTCACTGCAAAATAGCGGCAGGCGCGAATCTGCCCCCGCAACTCGGTGAGATAGTCGTCGGAGAATACGTTTTGCTGCTGGCGGAAGTAGGACATGGTAGGGCTGTGGGATTGGCGGCGGGGAATAAATAAACTGAGTTCGACAAGGTGAAAAAGTCTATAAGGAAAAGCTGAGAGGATGTTTGAAAAGTCCTACTGTTTGTAGCAAAGCGTGCAAGATCCCCCTAGGTCCCCCTTAAAAAGGGGGACTTTAAGGCGGTTTCCCCCCTTGTTAAGGGAGGCTAGGGGGGATCTCTTTTTAAGGGGGGCTAGGGGGGATCTCTGAGTGCTTAACATTACAGGCGATACCTTTTCAAACACCCTCTGAGACTGGATCTGAAGTTAAAAAAGTTAAATCTGAAGTTAAAGAAGTTAAAACAGATCAGCTATCACCTCCGTCGTATCGCGCCTCCATATCACCCAAATCTTCTATGAATCACTCAAATCTTCCAGGACTTACGCACTTGCAATAAGCTTTCTGGGTTTCGGACAATTTCTCGCGGGCTACGCCCGCGAGAAATTGTCCAACTGCGTAAGTCCTGTTTTCTATGACCTTGATGACTTTTGCCAAACCTTCCGGCAGCCTTCTAAGCGATCGAACTCATGTTAAACCAACGTTATGTGGGCTTTGCGTAGATCCGCTGGAGTTTGCCGCATTTCGGGCGATCGCCCCTGTCTTTGTCCCCAAAAGCGGCACACCTTTCCGTAAATCAATCATGGTAGCCATCGAAAACCTTCCGCTATGCTGAGCCTAGACAGCAAACAAATGTCCATCATCGTAGATATCTGGTCAGCTTCTAAGCATATAGAAATCTAAATAAAGATCTAAAGATCTAAAGAGATCAGAACTATAGAGCCAGCGTTAATTTCCAGCTTTCGCTTTGGCACTTTAGGTCAGTTTAGGTTAAGTTTGGTAACAGCCCTGGCGATCGCGCCAACCGCAAAATCGTTGGCACAGTTGCCGTAGACTCGTCGGCTTGCCGCCCTCAGGGTGCCCAGGCAGATCCTCGCCAACTTTTTCACCAATCCGCACACGTTATGCAGGCAAGGTCCACCAACCAGTCCATCGACGCTTCTAACCCTCTTTTAGGGATGACATCTGCCTTCGTGGACAGCGCCAGCCTGTCGGCGACCGAAGAAACGCTCGATACGATGGAACCGACTCATTTTCGCGGGCATTACGCAAGCTGCATGGAAATGCTGGCTGACGCGCCGACGGTTGTCGCTTACCTGGATGATCACCGCACCTGGTTTCGCCGCTGTGCCCAGCCGATGGACGCGGCTCCTCTGGGAGACAATGGCTATGCCCTAACAATCGGTCGCTTTGGCGCATTTGGCTATGAGGTGGAACCCAAAATTGGCCTGAACCTGCTGCCTCAGGATCAACGCGGCTTCTATCGGATTGAGACGATCGACATTCCGGACTACGTTGCACCGGGCTACGAGGTGGATTTTCAGGCCGCGCTGCACATGGTTCAGCCCGCAGATGCAGCGACGGACAATCTTGCGGAACCCGTGCTAACCCGCGTAGAGTGGGAGCTTGACCTGGCGGTTTCGATTCAGTTCCCTCGCTTTATCCAGGCGCTTCCCAAGGCGCTGGTGCAAACAACGGGCGATCGCCTGCTGAACCAGATTGTGCGCCAGGTTTCTCGCCGCCTCACCCACAAAGTGCAGGACGATTTTCACAGCAGCCACGGCATCCCCTTTAGCCGCAAGCGGAAGTGGAGCTAGGGGTAAAGTCCTGCCCTTCTCACGGTGCTGCTTCTGAGGCAAGCGAATTCCGACTCCCACCCTGATCCCCGCTTCCCTCTTGCCATACTATGGTGTGGAACGTCCGCCCTGACAGGGCTGGATTCAGTGCTGGGGATCATGTCACGTTTCTTCTCTTTCCTGAAATCCTCTGCGGTTCAGCCGCTTCGCCTTGGGCTGTGCCTTGGGCTATGGCTCAGCGCTGCCCTGCCCACCACTGCCCAGGTGCGCGGCGACACCACGCTGCCCACACCGACCCAGGTGCAGCGCCAGGGCAACGAGTTTGAGATTACGGGCGGCACGCAGCAGGGCGGTAACCTGTTCCACAGCTTCGAGCGGTTTTCGCCGGGCGATCGCACGGTGACGTTTCGCAATGTGGACACTGTAGAGCGGCTGATCACCCGCGTCACGGGCGGTACTCCCTCGGAGATTAACAGCATCCTCCGCCTGTTGCAGAGCGACGGGCAGATCAGCCCTGCCGATTTTTTTCTGATCAACCCCAGCGGCATTTTATTTGGAGAAAACGCTCGCCTAGACGTGGGTGGCTCCGTCATTTTCAGCACCGCCGAACGAATTCGCTTTGCCGATGGCACTCAGTTCAGCGCCCGCAATCCGCAAGCGTCGCCGCTGCTGACCGTCAGCATTCCCACTGGGCTACAATTTGGCCCTGCGCCTGCGCCAATTGTGAATGCTTCGTTTAGTCTTGCGGCAAATTTTTCGCGTCCGCTGCGGAGAACGGGCTATTTCGGGGCATCTAGATACGCTGGGCTAAGCGTGTTGCCGGATCGGGCGATCGCCCTGATCGGCGGCAATCTGGATTTTCCAGGCGGCGAAATCACCGCACCGGGCGGGCGCATCGAGTTGGGCAGCGTGGCCCAGGCGGGCACGGTCGGGCTGGTTCCCACAGCACAGGGCTGGTCGGTGGATTATTCCAATGTGCGGGCGTTTGGGCAGATTCACCTGGCGGGCTTTGCCGATATCAGCGCCAATGGCGATCGCGGCGGCACAGTCCGCCTGCGGGCCAGCGAGATTCGACTGGATGAGGCATCCTACATCAGCGCCGACACGCTGGGCAGTTTGGCAGGCGGGCGCATCACGATTCGGGGCGATCGCCTCACCCTGCTCAACGGCTCCCAGATCTTTGCCAATACCCGAAGCAGCGGCCCGGCTGGACGCATTGACCTTCTGGCGACGAGTCAAATCCAAATCCTAGGGGCAGTGGTGGGCAGCGACGGCCCGGAAAGCAGCGGTGTATTCGTGCGAGTGCAGGACGGCGCGACTGGCAACGGCGGGCGCATCGTGCTGACGACCAGGCAGCTAAACCTGCTGGACGGCGGGCAGATCAGCCTCGACACGATTGGCAACGGCCGTCCGGGAAGTTTGCAAATCCTGGCCGATGAGATCAACATTGCAGGCGTAGCGCTCGATGGGCAGGGCAATCCGATTGCGGGCGATCTTGCGGGTGATCTAAATTTTCCGGTTCCCAGCACGCTGTCGGCAGCGATTTTTGGCTCCCAGTCGTTTCAATCCACCGACGCAATTCCCAGCCAGATCGAGATTCAAACGCGACGGCTGCGGGTGCAAGACGGCGCGACGATTCAGACCTCGACCTTTGGCGTTGCGGATGCAGGCAACCTGAGCATTTGGGCGAGTGAGCGGGTCGAGGTGCAGGGACTCTCTCCGGCAACGCCAGATACGAGAGCCGTGCCCGCAGGAATCTTTAGTCAGTCGGGCGGCACACCGGGAACTCCTTACATCTTTGCGCCGGGGGCGACGGGACGGGGGGGCGACCTGTCCATCGCCACGGGGGAACTCGTAGTGCGAGACGGAGCCTACATCGCCACGGGCAGCTTTGATGCCAACCCAAATGCCCTGGGAGCGGGAAATCTGACCCTAGCGACTCGCTCCGCAACGCTAGAAAACCAGGGCAACATCGTCGCCAATACCAACTCTGGTGTGGGCGGCAACCTGAGCCTGACGGCGCAAGACTATCTCTTGCTGCGGCGCAACAGCCAGATCAGCACTTCGGCGGGCATTGCAGGGCAGGGGGGCGATGGCGGCAACATCACGCTGCAAGCAGATTTCATTCTGTCGGTGCTGACGGAGAACAATGACATCACGGCCAATGCCTTTACGGGCGATGGTGGCGCGGTCAATATTTTTACCAGGGGCATTACGGGCATTCTGCCGCAGCCGCAACTCACGCCCCAGAGCGACATTACGGCAACCTCCGAGCGGGGCAACAGCGGCACGATTACCATTACCACGCCGCCTAGCACCGATCCGACGCAGGGTGTAACCGAGTTGCCTGCTGCACCCGTGGATGCGTCGCGGCTGATTGCCCAGCGGTGTGCGGCCAGTTCGGCGATCGCCGCCGATCGCAGCGCCTTCGTAGCCACAGGTCGCGGCGGTCTGCCCCCCGGCCCCAATCATGCGTTCAATCTCCCATCGGTTCGGGTTCCCTGGGCAGAGTCCGCGCCGGCCAGCAGCATGAACGCACCGATTCATGCCCGCCCTCCGGCACAGGCAGCGGCTCTGGATGCTGCCAATCTGGATGCTGCCAATCGGGACGCTGCTAATAATCAGGATGCTGCCAGCTTACACACCGCCAATCTGACGGTCTTGCCCCCGCCCGATGACCCAGATTCCCGAACCTCGCCGCTGACCTTGCGAGAGCCATCGGATGCTGCCTTGTCGGTAGCGTCCAGGCCGCTGCAAGAAGCGCGGGGCTGGCGGCAGACCGCAACGGGCGAAGTGATTCTGCTGGCGAACCTGCCGGAACCATCGAGGTTTCAGGATGTTCAGCCGTTGCCGCCGGGATGCGCTGCACCGGGCTAGGGAACGGTGCTGGGGTTCACGCAGAAAGTTGGGGAAACTGGGGTGGGGCGATCGCCCGTCCTGCCTGATCTCTGGGATATCCGTAAAACCGAACCGCTTCAACCCCAAAGCCGCGAATTAGACTGGAGAAAAGGTTTCTTGTGGTGTTGTAATCCTTAGCAGGGATCGCGTTGATGCAATTCAGGTCAAGCGCAATCCGGGTTTACGTTCGTTCGTTCAACGTCCTAAGTTATTGTCCTAAGTTATTGAGCATTATTGAGAGGTCAAGATGAGCCTTTTTACGTTTCTTGCGCTGGTGATTTACATCGGGGGCGCGTGGAAATTTTGGACCGGGTTTAACCGCACGAATTTCAACCAAAATCGTCTGATGCTGACGCTATTCTGGCCGGTGATGCTGTTCAATGCATCCTATCGGCAGAACTTCAGACGGGCGCTGAAGGGCTAATCCAGAAATGGGCGAATTCAGCCCAGTTTCGCCCCAATTTCGCCCCAATATTCGACCCAGTTTCGACCCAATTTCGACCGGGCACAAACGGGCCGTTCTAATCCAGCGGCCCGTTTATTTGTGCATTCAGCCCATAGACCTGACGGCTGCCCACCAGCGCCACTAGCGTCACTTCTTTTTCGTCGCCCGGTTCAAAGCGCACTGCCGTTCCTGCGGGAATGTCTAGCCGCATTCCCCGCGCCTGGTTGCGGTCAAACGAGAGCGCTGCGTTCACCTCAAAAAAGTGGAAATGGGAGCCGACCTGGATGGGGCGATCGCCCGTATTTGCCACCATCAGCGTCACCGTCGGACGGCCCGCGTTGAGTTCGATGTCGCCAGGTTCGATGAAGAGTTCGCCAGGAATCATGGGCAGGAGTTGTGGGGTTGGGATAGCAGGGCGCGATGGATGAGAGCGATGAAGCGATGCCACCACTTCATCCACCCTCATCGAGCATTATCGAATCGGATCATGCACGGTCACTAGCTTCGTCCCGTCGGGGAAGGTCGCTTCGACTTGTACTTCGTGAAGCATTTCGGCGATGCCGTCCATCACGTCGCTGCGGCTGAGGAGGGTGGTGCCGTAGGTCATCAGATCGGCGACGGTGCGCCCTTCCCGTGCGCCTTCCAGGATGGCGGCGGAAATGTAGGCAACAGATTCGGGATAGTTGAGCTTCAGGCCTTTGGCTTTGCGGCGCTCGGCCAGCAGGGCGGCAGTAAAGATGAGGAGTTTGTCTTTTTCCTGGGGAGTCAATTGCATGGTGTGGGCGATCGCAGCGTCAGCATCATCAAAAGCATCGGATCATCGGGCAGCAGCGCGGGTCAGGGGGATGCGGGCATAACCAGGCTCCACCTAGCAGACCAGCGCCCAGCCCAGCCAGATTCTACGGCATTATACGCAATCTAAACCGCGAGAAATTGTTTATTTCTTTGCGGTTTATTGCTTTGCGCGGTTGGCAGGATCAACGAGTTCGATCCAGTCTCCAGCGACACGGGCGATCGCCCCACCAGCAAACGGATCGGTTTGGCTGCGGTTGGGTGCGTCGAGCAGGGCCAGCAGTTTTTCCACTGGCTCAAAGCCGGGGGCTTCCGGCAGATGGCGGGCGAGAAACTGGCGCAGGGCGCGGCGCTGGAGAGCGAGGGGCGCAATTTGCAGCGTGGGTCGATGGAGTTGGGGATGTTCGTCTGGCGGGGCGGCGGGTGGCAGTGCCCGGTGCAGCAGATCGGCAGCGGCTGATTCCAGGTAGTCCACGTCGGCGCGGAGCAGTTCGGCGGTGTGGGCCAGAGCCGCCTCTGCCTGGGGATTCAAGTGCGCTTTCAGGGCGGGCAAGATGTCCTGGCGGATGCGGTTGCGGGGATGGCGCAAATCCTGATTGGTGCTGTCTTCCCACACGCGCAAGCCCCGCGACTGGCAAAACTCGGCGGTTTCTACCCGGCGCACGTCCAGCAGCGGCCGCACCAGCGCCACGCCGGGGCACAGTTCGCGCCGCCAGGTGAGGGATTGCAGTCCGTCGGCTCCGCTGCCGCGCACCAGGTTATACAGCAGCGTTTCGGCGCGATCGCTCATTGTGTGGCCGGTTGCAACGCGGGAATAGCCGTGGGCACGGGCGATCGCCCCTAGCACGTCATAGCGCCACGCCCGCGCCGCCGCCTCGCTCGCCGGAATATCTGCTGCCGTTTCAATGAACACCGGAACGCCCCAGGATTCCGCCAGCAATCGCACGTAGTCGGCATTTGCCCCGGCATCCGGTCGCCAGCGGTGGTTGCAGTGGGCGATCGCCAGTTCCCACCCCCACTTGGGCTGCAAGTCCATCAGCAGTTGCGCCAGACACAGCGAGTCTTGGCCGCCCGACACCGCCATCAAGAGGCGATCGCCCCTGCAAAACAACTGCCGCTGCCGGATGCCCCGGTGCAACTGAGCATGAAGCGGTGTCCAGGGGGAAAGAGTCATGGGTGTAGCAGGAAGCAGAGCCGGGAATTTCCCTGAATTCCCCTGAGTTCTCTAATAATCGTCCTCTCGATACACCTCGTACACCTCATCCCGGCGGCTGTAGATTTCGTCGCGGGGGGGGCGACCGGCCCGTTCTCGCGGCCCGCCGCTGCGCTCTTGCCGGGGTCGTTCTGCCTGGAGCAGCTTTTGGTTTTCGGGGAAAAACTCTAGGCGAATCCGGATGCGGCCGCGCTGCCAGCCCTGATTGCCAAACCGCAGCACTTCGCAGCGAGCGCCATCTCCAAACCAGTCTTCGCACTCGTCCGACCATTCGCCCTGCTGCTCGCTGACCGCCTGCGCCAGCGCGTCCAAAAATTCGCCCACCTTAAACGTGGGATTGCTCATCAGCACTCGTCCCACGCTGATGTAGATTACTTCGTCGTCACTCAGCGGCGTTGGCAGTTGATTCATAGGTTTTGGAGTTTCTATAGAACTTCGCTTACAGGGTTTTGCTTAAGGGGTTTTGCTTACAGGGTTTTGGTGGCAGGGCTTTGCGGGCAGGGTTTGGCAGATGGACTCGTCTGGCAGGAGTCTTGCTACAGAAACCAGCCGTAGCTGTGCAGTCCCTTGCCCAGCAGGTTCACGCCAAGGTAGCACACCCACACCACCAAAAAGCCCGATGCCGCCAGAATCGCCGGACGACGACCCTGCCAGCCGCGTGTGATGCGGGCGTGGAGATAGGCCGCAAAGACCAGCCAGGTAATTAGCGCCCAGGTTTCTTTGGGGTCCCAACTCCAGTAAGAACCCCAGGCTTCGTTGGCCCAGACGGCTCCGGCGATGATGCCGATGGTGAGCAGCGGGAAGCCCAGCCCAATGATGCGATAGCTGATATTGTCGAGGGTGTCGGCTAGGCTGAGGCGCTGGGGCGACAAGGGCGCGGCGGCAACGGCAGGCGCAGTTTCCAAGACAGCGGTGTTGCCAGTGCTGGCAGTAAGTGGCTCTAGGGTGTCCACCGCTTGGCCTGCCCGCTTGATGCGATACCGGGCATCCCGGAAGCCCCCTGTGCCCACAGAACTGCCGCGTAACTCGACCTCCTGCCCCCGCGTCACAATCAAAAAGGCGATCGCCATCAACGCCCCCACCATCAGCGCAGCGTAGCTCAGCAGCATGACACTGACATGCATCATCAGCCAGTTGGACTTGAGCGCAGGCACCAGCGGCTCGGAATGCTGCATGGCATCGGGCAGAGACAGCGCCGCAAAGGCCGCGATGCCCATCGCCACGGGTGCAGTGACGGCTCCCACTAGGCGGCTGCGGCTCATGTTTTCCGCCAGCAGGTGCATCGCAGTAATGCCCCAGGCAACGAAAAACAGTGATTCGTAAAGATTGCTGAGGGGAAAATAGCCGCCCTCGATCCAGCGAGCGCCCAATAGCCCCGCGATGCAGAGATTGGCGATCGCCATCCCCGTCGTTCCCGCCGTTTGCAGGTAGGGCACGGTGGGAAACGCCGCGCCTGCCCAATACACCAGCATCGTCACAAACAACACCGCAAAGGCGGCATTATCCAGCCAGCCCTGGAGTGAAACCAGATTCATTCAGCAAACCTCTCCAAACACAGATCCAACAAGCTCCAGCAAGACAGATGCCAGTGAGCGAAAGGACGACCCAGACGACCCACAGATGGAAGCAGAGGCAGCGTTGAATTCGCCAATCTGCTCTCCAAGTGGTGGAAACAGCGGTTCAGACTATTGCTCCGAACGGTATTGCTCCGAACGGTATTGCTCCGAACGGTATTGCTCCGAACGGCATTGCTCCGAACGGCATTGCTCACAGCATTGCTCTGAATGGCATCGCGCTTAGGGTTTTGCGCTCCATCGCTTCCGTTCTCTATCCTACCGAACTAGCGGGGCAATCGCCCGAAAAGCCTGCAAAGCCACTCGTTGCGTCTACAGATTCCAGAGATTCCAGAATTCCAGGCTTTCAGGAATCGCGCAGAGATCGTAGATGGGGAAATGGAAACGGGCGATCGCACCCCATAACCCCAGTCAACCGCCGTCTACTTAAGAATTACGACAGAATTTCAGCACAGGGTTGCGAAACAAGACATCTCTTCTATAATCATCCGGTATTGTTCCGCAAGCTTCATCAGACAAGCGGCTAGCTGCATAGAGGGCATTCAATTGAAAAGGTGGCATTTCATTGAATCAATGCAGCTACAATGCAGCAGCAATGCAGCCCGTTCGAGCTTGCCGGATTGCCTCAGGGGGATAGGCTAGTTCATTAGAGTTGGCTAAGCATCGACCGCCCCATTGAAACATGACCCACGAAATATAACCCATGAAACGTAACCAAGACGTTACCCAAACGTGACTTGTAGACGTTCCTTGGAATTCCTTGAAACTATAGGTGTGAGCCTCATGAAAAAACATCTGATCGGTACTGGTTTTTCAATATTGACCCTGGCGGCGATCGCCGCTGTGCCCGCTCAGGCGGAAACCGTCACCACTGTCCGCTACGACTGTGCCAGAGGGCAGAGCTTCCGAGCAGAATACTACAGCGATCGCGCTCGGATTGCCTTCGTCGATCCCGTTACAGACGGCATCTATGGCGACATTATCGAGCTACCTCAAACTAGCAACGACACCTACAGCGATGGCACCTATACCCTATCGACCGGGGACGATTTGGAATCTGCGTCTATAGATGTCGAAGGCGGAACTGACTCCACACGCTGCGTGGCTCGCCTCATTGGGGTTGCCGAAGTGATCGAAGTGAGCGAAGTCGAAGTGACCACCCGCCCCGCCAACGTGCCCCGCTTTAACCGACCGACGCTGGTGCAGCAACCCCAGGCACAGCCCGTCCCACGGCCTGCGCCCGCTCCTGCGCCCGCCCCCGCCCCTGCCCCTGCGCCCATTCCTGGTTTGTGGTAGAGCCGCGCTACGATTTTCGGAGGATGTGTTTCGCGTCAGCGTATTGCATCCAAGCCTGATAGGGGGGTGCATTACGACTACGCCTTGCTGCACCCTGCAACACGGTCTACCCACGCTATACCAACAATCTCCCGATCTCCCCGTAACCCCGATTGCCTGCTCGTGTCAATCGGGGTTTAGCTTTTGTAGCAGAATTCAGGCATTGGACTGGCAATCCAAGCGCAATCCAAGAGCAATCCAAGCGCAATCCAAGAGCAATCCAAGCGCAATCAAAATCCACAGGACTTACGCACTGGCAATAAGTGTTCTAGGTTTTGGATGATTTCTCGCGGGCTGCGCCCGCGAGAAATCATCCAACTGCGTAAGTCCTAATCCAAAATCGGTACACCGAACTCAGTCCGAGTTATGCTGCAAGGTAAGGCGTGCTGGCACTCCTCCAACCCCCAGCCCCTCACCTTCCATTCCTATGTCTCTCCGTCTCCCCGATGCCCAAAACCTGTTGAGCGACCTGATCGCCCGCTACAGTCCCCGTGTGGACTATCTTTCGATTCGGCTAGAAGAATCGGAAGCCACCGACATTTTGCTGCGGGGGGGCAAGGTGGAAACCCTCAGCGAAGGCATTGCCGTGGGCGGGCAAGTGCGGGCTTGCTATCGGGGCGGCTGGGGCTTTGCCAGCTTCAATCGGCTGGAAACGCTGGTGGAGCGAATTGAAGAGGCGATCGCCGCGGCCCGGCTTGTCGGCGACGATGAAACCCTGCTGGCCCCGGTCGATCCTGTCCGCGATATCCGTTCCCTCGTGCTAGCAGGCACAGACCCGCGCCATGTTCCCCTCGCCCGCAAAAAGGAACTCTGTAGCCACTACGCCGACATTCTTCGCAGCGTAGACGATCGCATTACCACCACCTCCGTCCGCTATGGCGACAGCATTCAGCACATGCTGCTGGCCACCTCCGACGGAACGCTGATCGAGCAGTCTTGGGCGGATATGGAAATGCGCTTTGCTGCCACTGCCCGGAACGGCGAAACCGTGCAAACAGGTCGCGAAACCACAGGTTCCCGCAAGGGCTATGAAGACCTGGAAAACCTGGATGAACAGGTGCGTGGCGCAGCCCAGCGGGCCGTTCACGCCCTTTCGCTGCCCCCCGTCAAGGGCAATACCTATACCGTCGTCATTGATCCCATCCTGACGGGGCTGTTTGTGCATGAGGCGTTTGGGCATCTGTCGGAAGCCGACATGACCTACGAAAACCCCGATCTAATGGAAGTGATGACGCTGGGGCGACGGTTTGGCTCGCCAGAGCTACAAATTTTTGACGGCGCGGCCCCAGAGGGACATCGCGGCAGCTATGCCTACGACGATGAGGGCGTGCCTGCGACCACGACGCAATTGATTCAGGACGGTGTGCTGGTCGGGCGGCTGCACTCCCGCGAAACGGCGGGCAAGCTGGGTGAAGCGGCTACCGGAAACGCCCGCTGTCTGGACTATCACTATCCGCCCATTGTCCGCATGACCAACACCTGGATTGCCCCTGGCACCACGCCTGTCGCCGACCTCTGTGCCGATATTCAGGAAGGGGTCTACGCTCGCAATTGGATTGGCGGCATGACCAACGGCGAAATGTTTACCTTTACCGCAGGCGAAGCCTGGATGATCCGCAATGGGGAACTGGCGGAACCCGTGCGCGATGTGACGCTATCGGGCAACGTATTCACTACGCTGGCAGATATTGAGGCGATCGCCGATGATTTTCTGTGGGACGAGTCGGGCGGCTGCGGCAAGGGCGGTCAGAGCGGGCTACCCGTGGGCTGCGGCGGCCCTAGTCTCCGCATTCGCAATATCGTCGTCGGCGGCGAAGTGCCCGAAGAATAGGCCTGCACACTAACCCAATCCGCCAACTCAACAAGCTAACCCAGTCCGCCAATTCAGCAAGCCAACCCAATCAGCCAACCTAGCAAGTCAACCTAGCCAGTCAATCCAGTCCCTCAATCCCAAACGACGGATACCCGGTTCACCGTCTCTCGTAACCTCCCTTCGCTGTGTCTCAATCTTCCAACTCTCAATCTTCCGAAATTCAAGCCATCTTTAACCGCATCGCGCCCGTTTATGACCTGCTGAACGATGGGCTGAGCCTGATGTTTCATCGGGTCTGGAAGCGTATGACCGTCGGCTGGAGCGGCGCAAAACCGGGCGATCGCTGTTTGGATGTGTGCTGTGGCAGTGGCGATCTGGCGCGGCTGCTGGCGTGGCGGGCGGGCACGACTGGCGAAGTCGTGGGGCTAGATTTTTCGGCAAACCAGTTGGCGATCGCCCAGGAACGCACCGCCCAATCGACCATTCCCCTCAACGTTACCTGGGTCGAAGGCGACGCACTGAATTTGCCCTTTGGTGACAACGAGTTTGACGCGGCGACGATGGGCTACGGCCTGCGGAACGTGGTGGATATTCCCAGGGCGCTGGCGGAACTGCATCGCGTCCTCAAACCGGGTGCGTCGGTCGCCATTCTCGACTTTCACCGCCCCGACTCTCCTCAACTGCAAGCCTTCCAGCAGTGGTATCTGGATACGCTCGTCGTGCCTACTGCCGCCCGACTGGGCATGAAGGATGAGTATGCCTACATCTTTCCCAGCCTGGAGCGGTTTCCCCAGGGGCCGGAGCAAGTGCGCCTGGCGAAACAAGCCGGGTTCCCCTACGCCGAACACCACGCGATCGCCGGAGGGATGATGGGCGTGCTGGTTGCCACCAAAGCCCGCGACTGGTGATCTGGGCGATCGCAGCCCTGAGGGTAGGATAGAAGAAACGCGATTGACACCGCCTGAACCGGGCAGGCTAGACCCGCAATCCAAAACCCGCGATCCAAAATCCAAAACCCAAAATCCAAAATCGCTATCTCCCCCAACCCACTATGACCGCCCAATCTCCCAAACCCGCCTCCCCCCTGCCGCCGTCTGAGCCAGGAAATGCTGCCCGCATTCGGAATTTCCTGATTGCAATGGTGGCGATCGCCCTCAGCACCTCGATCTTCTTCGGCTTGCAATCTTCCAACGGATCGGGCAACTTGGCGCTGTTGGCCGAATCTGCGGTGCCCCTGGAGGAAGCGCTGGCCAATGACAAACCCACGCTGATGGAGTTTTATGCCAACTGGTGTACAAGCTGTCAGGCGATGGCGCAAGACCTGGGCGAACTGAAAGAAGAGTATGGCGATCGCGTCAATTTTGTCATGCTGAATGTAGACAACGACCGCTGGCTGCCAGAGATGCTGGCCTATCGAGTCGATGGCATTCCCCATTTTGTGTATTTAGATCGGCAGGGAGAGGCGATCGCCAGCATCATCGGCGAACAGCCCCGCGCCGTGATGGCTGCGAACCTAGAGGCGCTGTCGAACAATACCCCCCTGCCCTACGCGCCCGCCAGCGGTCAGGTTTCTAAAGTGAACACTGCCGCTGCCAAAGCTACACCCGACGACCCGCGTAGCCACGGCAGCCAGGTAAATCGGGGTTAAGAGCAGGGTTAAGGACGGGGTTAAGAATTTAGAAGGCACTGCCCTAGCGGTATGGGGCTAGAGGCGTTGCCGCTCAAGGAAAGCCCGTAATTTGCAAAACTCAGCCCCAAAACTCAGCCCCAAAACTCAGCCCAAAGAACTCAGCCCACAGGTAGAGTTTCGGTTTTCCGTCTTGCCAGCGGCGTGTCGAATATCGCTACAATGGGGCTTAGTTCTACTGCGGCGTTGGTGACTGCCAATAACGTTTTATGATCTATGCTTCGACTAAACGGGAGTCGTGATGTCTCGATGGCAGTAGACTGAGCCTGTCTTGGCAACAAGCGTGTACTCAGAAACTTTAAATCGAGGCCGAGAGTCCCACCTGGATTTATCCAGGTCAAAAACTGAGGTAAGACGGCGTTGTGGGGAACTTTTAAGCTAGGGCATGTTTTAGAATCCTTTGATCCCCCCTAGCCCCCCTTAACAAGGGGGGAACTGGGCCAAGCCGCTCCGGAAGTCCCCCTTTTCAAGGGGGATTTAGGGGGATCGACTCAGGGCAATCACCGACCTAGGAAGTTTTAAAGCAATGCCCAAAAACTTTTAAGCAATTTTCAATCAAAATTCCTCTGTCTGTTGGGCGGGGGAATTTTTGTATGCAGGGCTGGGGAGCGTTTTGGGATGGATGATGTGCTGCAATGGTCAGCGGTGACGCTGGTGGGGCTGGTGCTGGGGGCGTTGGCGCTGGCCTCGCGGCGCAATATCGCTCGCTGGAGTGCCCGCGTTTCTTCGGCTCCTTTGGGCGAAGCCGCAAGCCATCCGGACTTGCAAACTGGCGCATCGCTTCAAGAAGAAACAGCAACGCCGACAACAGCACCGGACACCGCCATGCGGCTGACCTATCGCGGCGTGCCTTATCTGCGCTGGCGATAGGGAAAAAGCAAGGAAAACTCAGATCTTGCACCTTTCCCAATAAGTCAAGCTGGGCAATGATTTGAGAACAATTTCAAATCCATATTGTGCGGCAATAAGTAGCTAGACAGGAAAAGTTATAAGATAGGGGCACCTCGATCAATTGCCTTATTGAGAATTTTAGGAGCCTAAAACCCTTGTTTTCTCGTAGCCATTCTCAAGAGGATCTGAATTTTTCGAGGTGCCCGTCTTGTCAAGACAAATTATACATAAAAGATTTTAGCCATTTGGTACTCATAGCTTGTTGATAGGACTTTAACTGTTCCACCACCAAGGGGCAAAGCGGTCTAACGATGAAGTTGTGCGGCGGCAGATAACCTCTAACTCTCACAGATAACCTCTGTTCCGTCCGCACCAACGTTCTAAGCTTAGATACCACTCAAAAGCGTAGATGCTGTGAAAAAAACTCCCCCCTCTACAATGCCTTGAACGCTTGGCTGGGTCAATCGGTGCCCTGGGCTCATCGTAGCCATCTGACGACCTGCCTGTGGATGGTGGTGGCTTTGCTCCAGCGCGGAGAAATCAACCTGACTCGCTGGCTGCCCTATGTGCCGTGTCGAGGGGTGCAGGCACAAAGCAAACAACGACGGCTAAGCCGCTGGCTGCACAACAGTCGCCTGAACGTCCATCGCCTGTACAAGCCCCTGATTCAAGCGGCATTAGCCCATTGGGATGAGGAGTGTCTGTACCTAAGCTTGGACACCTCGCTGTTCTGGGATGAGTATTGCTTGATCCGTCTGGCAGTGGTGCATCGAGGCCGGGCGTTGCCCGTGGTGTGGCGAGTCCTGAAGCACCGCAGTGCGTCTGTAACCTTCGATGCGTATCGGGAAATGCTCCACCAAGCCGCCCATCGATTGCCTCAGGGGGTGAAGGTGGTCGTGTTGGCCGACCGGGGCTTCATTCACACCGATGCCATGACCGCTATCACGGCTGAACTCGGGTGGCACTACCGCATCCGCATCAAGCGGGATAGCTGGATTTGGCGGGCGGGTCATGGATGGTGTCAATTGAAGGACATTCACCTTCAGCGTGGGGAAGCCCGCTGTTGGCACACCGTTAAGCTCCACACAGGGGAGTGGTATGGTCCGGTGCATATCACCTTTGGCTACAACAACGTCAATGGTGAGTTTTGGGCTATCGTCAGCGATGAACCCACCAACCTGCACACCTTCGAGGAATACGGTCTCCGCTTTGATATAGAAGAGGCGTTTCTCGATGACCAATCCAACGGATGGAATCTCCAGAAGTCTGAAATTCGCTCTCTCTGCGCCCTATCCCGGCTTTGGTTCCTTTTGGCCGTCGCGACGCTCTACGTCACCGCTCAAGGTCTCGAGGTCGTCGCAACAGGCAAACGGCGATGGGTTGACCCCCATTGGTTTCGTGGCAATAGCTACTTCCGCATTGGATGGGATTGGCTGAAAGCCGCCCTAGAGAACGGGTGGCCACTCATCCGTCATGTCTGTTTCACTCATAACCGCGATCCTGAACCCGCGATGGCATCTCGCAAACAGCATGAGCAACGCACCTATCGAATCGAATTCAAAGTACACACGTACTGCTATGTCGCCGATTAGTTTTGTCAGTCAACCAGGGGTTCTAGAGGTGAGATCGGGAGCATCCCACTTTCGCGAAAACAGTGCGAAGGGTGAGAATGGGAGGGTAGCCCCAGGGATGACTCACCAGGACACCTGAAGACCAAAAGCGATTGGAAACTTGTACAGCAGAGATCGCCGAGATTTTGTATCGCAATAGCAACCGAGAGGGGCTCGATAGTCTAGAAGGCATCGAGCAGACTGTACGACGGCAAATGCTAGAGGAGGTGAGCCCTCGAGTTGCCCTTTTTTTGTCAACCAGAAAGCCTACCCCGCCCGAGGCCGGGTTCGCCGATTGAAGAGTTTGGTAGGGGTCCGATTCGTCAAAGTCAGGCAGAACGGTTAGGCGTAAAGGCTTACAGCCGTCTCAGTGGTGGCCTAGAGAAAGCCAACCTACGCTTAAGTGCCAACGAATCGTTTCAAGATGCAGAGGATGACATCGTAGCCCTGACCGGGATGCGGGTCGGGCACTCGACCCAACAACGTCTGGTGGGGCGTCAGTCGTTCGAGTCTGCCGAGGCTAAACAAGGCGTCAGTGAGGTCAGCATTGATGGCGGCAAAGTCCGTCTGCGTGACCTGCTAGAGTCCGATAGCCCGTGGCGAGACTACAAAGCGGTGCGGGTGGAGGGGATTTATTACAACGCCTTCTTCCAAGACAATGACAGCTTGATTGATTATCTCAGCGCTCAACGCTTGCTCTCCCCACTGGTCTGTCTGGGCGATGGTCACGCTGGGGTGTGGAATCTGTTTGCTCAACTCACTACCGTTGAGACCCGTTGGGAAATCCTCGATTGGTACCATCTCAAAGAAAACCTCTACAAAGTCGGTGGGTCGCTCAAGCGCTTAGCAGCGGCGGAAATGCTGTTATGGCAAGGTCAAGTGGAAGCCGCCAGGGCCCTCTTTGCCGACTGTCGGCGCGAGCAAGCCCGCAATTTTGAAGCCTATCTGAGCACCCATCGCTCTCGCATCGTGAATTATGGGTTCTACCAGGCTGAGCAACTCTGTTCTATTGGATCAGGAGCCGTAGAATCGGCTGTCAAACAGATTGGGCGACGCCTCCAAATTTCGGGTGCTCGCTGGAATACGGCCTCCGTTAATGCCATGTTGAGTCTGCGCTGTGCCTACCTCAATGGACAGCTCGCCAGTTGACTGTTTCATCGAAAGTGGGATGCTCCTGGTGAGATCTCCTTGGCTGTTTCTAGGTCTTCTGCCAGAATCCGAATTAGCTTTAGCTTTTCAGTAGTAGAAAGTTGGCGAACAGATGGAAGAACTTCAGACAAAGTCATATGGGGTCTCCAAACTTAAAGCCCTATACCTCAAGTTTAGTAGGTAGCAGTCAAAACTGTAAGATTTTGTGGTTTTTGTCGCAGTAATTAATTTGTAAGGTTTACTCATCGTGTAATTGTCCACCCTAGGATTTCCATTAATTATGGAGACTGGTTGAGAAGTTGATTATGAATAAAGAGGATCATCAAAAACAGTTTTTGCTTTCTCAAACGAAACTTTATGCTTCGATAGATTACTCGCCGCTTTGTCGTTGTTCCACTCAAACTGCATACATTGATTATACCACTGCCTTTATTAGCCTCCAATCCTATGGGTTGGGTATCACTGCAAAGCCCAACCCACTAAGTTTGATAATACTATCCAGCAGCCCTAAATCTATAACTATGCCATTGTCCGAAGGCAGAAGTGTTGAAAGATAGCTCAACATACAAAAAATGGGGGCAGAATATTGTATTCTAGCCCCCAGCAAACAAAAACAATGTTTAAGATGCTAGTGTCATTTCCTGCGCTTGTCAAACCGATACTCAAGCAGTTGTGCCCACATAACTATCCTGTTTTGAACTCTCGCTTATTCTTTGAAATCTGGTTGACCTTCGTTTTAGACCAGGGTTTAACGAGCATGAGAAGCCTGTTTTATCGTCTCAACAAAGCAGGAATCAAGGTTGATATTTCCACCTTTTCTAAAGCCTGCAAGACTCGACAGGATGAACACTTTTGTCGCATCTACGCTGAGCTCATAAGACAGCTAAAACAAAAAAATCCAGCGACAGCACAGATGCTGTTTCCCATTGATTCAACGGTCATCACATTGACAAGCAAGTTGTTCTGGATGCAAGGCTATCATCAAGTCAAATTGCTTAATGGAGTCAACTTAACGCAAGGTAATCCCAGTGAATGCCTGATTCATTTTGGTCAAGGACATGACGCAAAATTTGCTGACAGAGTGACAGGAATGATTCCTGAAGATGCCATCGGCGTCATGGATAGAGGCTTTGCCAGTTGGGATTTCCTTGACCAATTAAGCCAGGATCAGACTCGCTTTGTTGTCCGCCTTAAGAACACGATGAAGACCGAGTTTGAGCATGAGCGATATCGAGTGGTTTGGTTTTGTGACTTAGAGAGCCAAACGGAGTTTCGGCTGGCGACCAATGTAGAACTGATGACGAATGAAGAGATTAGTGAAGTCTATCGCCATCGGTGGCAGATAGAAGTGCTGTGGAAGTTTCTAAAGATGCACTTGAAGCTAGATAAACTAATCTCTAAGAGTGTCAATGGAGTCACCATTCAAATCTACATGGTGTTGATTGCCTATCTGATTCTGCAATTGATAGAAATTCCAGAGTTTTATGGTCATCAATTACTAGATAAGTTGCGCTATTTGCAACTTGAATTGAGTCGTCGTTGTTCGATTGTCCATTGGAGCTACGATCTGCTGCCAGAGACACTCGTAGGAGCTTCGTAGGGTTGAATGTAAAGTTTTATGTCTCAATTCAACACTTCTGGTCCGAAGGTAATCCTTGATCTTCAGCTTTAGCTCTCGTGAAATTGGATATGATTCAACCTCCCGTTCTATATCGACTTTGGATTACCTTTTCTCCTTAGCTCCTCTACAGTTGCCTTAAAAATAGCTTCAAATCCATAGTCTGACAAACCCTTTGAGATTAGTCCAAGTATTCCAAGTACTGCGATTCCTCCAAGCATCCCAAATGAACCGCCAAGAAAGGCTAAAGCCGCAGTTAATGCAGCAGCACCTGCCCAACCTGTAACTGCCATAGCAACTATGAGCACTAAACCAGGTACACCAAGTGCAGCAATCTTATCAACAAGTTGATCCATACTCTCTATTTCCTTTAGTAATGAGCCAAAAACAACACTCTTGCACCCAAAGGATTCCCACATTGACAGGCTAACTACTAATTAGACTGATCCCGTCTGCCTATCTACATCTAGGAGGGGAATTAGGCTGACAGCCGTCTGTCTAAGATCCCGAATCGGGGAAATAGGCTGACGATTGTCTGTCTAAGATCCCAAATCGGGGAAATAGACTGACAGTTGTCTGCATAATATCTCTGTTTTGGGGAGTTAGGCAGATGGGTTCACAAAGGCTTTAGACAAGCGAGGCTGCGAGGTCTTTGGTTAGGAATGGGGGATTTTGGAGTGGGGATTTTGGATTTTGGATTGAAGGGATGCCCTGCTAAAATCCAAAACCCAAAATCCTCCTTATCTGTTCTTACTCGTTTGCACCAGGATTGCTGCGGATGTCGCGGTGCAGATAGCGCAGCACTTCGCCAGGGCGACCGTCGAGGACGATGCCGTGGGGCGGGAAATCCAGGGCGTGCGTCCACTCGAAGCGTTCGGCATAGCGGAGCAGGTGGAGCCGGTCAATCGCCATCTGGGCATCTTCAGGGAGGCCGATGATGCAGTGGCGCAGGCGGCGACGGTGGGGCAGTTCGCAGGTGAGCGGGGGCAGCGAAAACTGGGTCGCCTCCGAGCGTGGGGACGACCAGGTGTATTGAATTGTCAGCATTTGGGGTTTCCTCCTGGAAACGAGTGGGGTAGGAAACCCCGAAATGTTGGCCGCCCACGGACGTGAAGCGCTGGGACAGGGCGGCCTACAATGGACGCAGCCCTGAGACAGGCTAGGACTGTCGAGGGGTCAGGTGTTGGTAGATGTTTGCCGCATCTACCGACACCGTAGGTGACTAAACGACCAAAATTTCGGGGGAAAGTGGGCTGCGTCGAAGGGAACCAACGGGCAGCTTGATGGACGATTGTACTGGATGCGATCGCCCCCGTCAATTGTCCTGATGACTTACGCTTGCAATCTTATTTATCCTGACGATCGCCCGGTGCGAATGTTCAATCATCCGGTAGTACAATTCCACAACGGCCGCCGCTTTCATGGGTGGCAATCGCTCCACAGGAATTACGTACTTGCGATCCACAGCTACAGGCAAGAAAGATTCGACCCATAGCCCTATTCTGTTGCGCGTATAATGACCCTGATGCGGGTCGGCGTGTCTTCTGGTGAGGCGAGTTTGGCGAAATGAGTGACACCCTGGTACAGCTATCCTCGGTGGGTGAGTCTTTGTTTGAAATTGAGCGTCTGCGCGTGGCCTATCCGTTTCAGCGGGGGCAGCAGGTTGCGACGGAGGCAGACGCGCTGGACTGGGCGGTGGATGATGTGTCGCTGGTGCTGAAGGCGGGCGATCGCCTTGGGCTGGTGGGCGAGTCGGGCTGCGGCAAATCGACGCTGGGGCGGGCCGCTGTTCGCCTGCTGCCGACGGATACGCGCATCGAGGGGCGCGTCTTGTTTCAGGGACGCAATGTCTTCGAGCTAAACCCGGCGGAACTGCGGAAATTTCGCGGCGAGGTCGTGTCCATTGTGTTTCAAGACCCGATGACCCGGCTCGATCCGCTGATGACCATCGGCGACCACTGTGTGGAAACGCTGCGATCGCACGTCCCAGACCTCTCGCGGGCGGCGGCCAGAGAACGGGCGATCGCCACGCTAGAAGCCGTCAACATTCCCCCCAGCCGCTGGAGCCAATATCCCCACGAATTTAGCGGCGGGATGCGGCAGCGCGTGGCGATCGCCCTGGCGCTCTTGCTCAACCCCAAGCTGATCGTCGCCGACGAACCCACGACCAGCCTGGATGTTACCGTGTCTGCCCAAATTTTGCAGGAACTCACCCGCCTCTGCCAGGAACGCGATATGGCGCTGCTGCTGATTTCCCACGACTTGGCGCTGGTGGGCGAATACTGCGATCGCATCGCCGTCATGTACGACGGCAAGGTGGTGGAAACAGGCCCCACCGCCACCGTCCTCACCCAGCCCCAGCACCCCTACACCCAGTCCCTCCTCCAGTCTGCCCTCCACATCCAGGCAACCCCCCAATCCTCCAAACCGCTTACCCCCGAACCCACAGAAGCGCCCCTCCTCAAGCTCGAAAACCTCCAAAAACACTACACCCTGGAATCTAACCTCGTTGCCAAACTCCTAGCAGGCAAGCAAGACACCGTCATCCGCGCCGTAGACGGCATCTCGCTCGATCTGTATCCGGGAGAAATTTTGGGACTGGTGGGCGAGTCGGGCTGCGGCAAAAGCACCTTGTCGCGAACGATCCTGCGGCTGGTGGAGCCGACGGGCGGTCGGATTGAGTTTTTGGGTCAAGACCTGACGCACCTCTCGCGGGAAGATCTGCGAAAACAGCGACGGCAGATGCAGATGGTGTTTCAAGACCCCCACGCCTGCCTGAATCCGCTGATGACGGTGGGCGAGAGCATCGCCGACCCGCTGCTGATTCACGATCTGGCAGACACAGTAGGCGCAAGGCAGCAGGTGTTGCAAATGCTGGAGCGGGTGGGGCTAACGCCGCCAGAAGACTATGCCCAGCGCTATCCGGGCGATTTGTCAGGTGGGCAGCAGCAGCGAGTGGCGATCGCCCGTGCCCTAATTACCCGCCCCCGGCTACTGATCTGCGACGAACCCGTAAGTATGCTCGATGCCAGCGTCCAGTCGCAAGTGCTAGAGCTGATGCTGCACCTGAAGCAGGAATTTGACCTGACGTACCTGTTCATCACACACGACCTCTGGCTGGCACGATTTTTGTGCGATCGCATTGCCGTCATGAACGCAGGCAAAATCGTCGAACTCGGCCCCACCGCTGAGCTATTTGCCAACCCGCAGCACCCCTACACGCAAACGCTCCTGAACGCTGCACCACTGCTCAGTCGGGTGGGCGCTTAAAACTTGAGATGACGAGCGCAACGCGCTCATCATCTCAAACTCTCTACCCCAAAAACTCATAGGTCGTGGACAAATTCACCTGGAGCGTCGGAATTTTTACGTGATTCACCAGGTTATGCGCCAGGGCTTGCTCTGGGGTGAGATACCAGTCGGCATGGCCCCGCTGATGCACCTGCTCGACAAAGTAGCCCGGCGGCTTCTGGCAGTTTTCATCCAGGATTTGATACAGCAGGGCATTCAGCCGTTTCACTTCGTCGGCATCGGCAATGATCTCGCCAGCTTTGCCAAAGGTGACGGTGAGGCAGTCGTGGATCATGATTCGACTATTGGGAGCGGCATAGCGGTAGCCGTGCCAGCCGCAAGAAAGGAGAATCGCTCCCGCGCTCATGGCCTTGCCCATGACAACCGTGGCGATCGGCTTGGGCGACGAGCGACAAATATCGACCATCGCCATCAGGGTGTCGATTTCGCCGCCATAGGAATCGATCAACACCGGAACCACTGGCTGGAGGGATTCTACTGCTCGGTTAAATTGCTCCAAAAAAGGCTTGACGGCTTCGGACTTAAATTCGTTTACCCAGACGACGGCTGGGGGAGGGGCAAGTTTTTCTAACGCTTCACGCTCTGCGCGAGCATTGGTGGTGTACTGGATACGCATTGACGAGAGACTAAAATGTGTCCCTATCCTAATCTACAGACAGCTTGATCTGGGTTGATTGATCTGGGTTGACCAATCTGAACCGATTGATCTGAGTTGATGGCCGACTCTATCCTTTGGCCCCTGCCAGTGGGAATCATTTTTGTGTAGTATTCTCTTTGAGATTTCTTAACCTTCAGTTTGTTTTTTGGCGCGACGGTGCATCCTAGCTTGACACTGAACGTTAAGTCCCCTGATTTCTGTTAGGACTTACGCAGTTGGACGACTTCTCGCAGGCACAGCCCAAGAGACATCGTCCAGAATCTAGAAAAATCTAGGAAACTGATTGCAAGTGCGTCAGTCCTGTCTGTTTGGCGTGTCTGTAAAAAGGGCGATTCTCGAAGCACTCCCTACGGGAATCACCCTTTGCCGCAGGCGCAATCTTCCCCTCTCTCGCCCCACCGGGCCCTACCTTTCGCAACCTAGAGCATATTGAATGTTTGGTCTAATTGGTCATCTGACAAGTCTGGAACACGCTCAAGCCGTCGCCCGCGATCTGGGCTATCCCGAATACGCCGATCAGGGGCTTGATTTTTGGTGCAGCGCGCCGCCGCAAATCGTCGATCACATCAAGGTCACCAGCGCCACCGGGCAGGTGATCGAGGGCAAGTATGTGGAATCCTGCTTTTTGCCGGAAATGCTGGCAACGCGCCGCATCAAAGCCGCCACTCGAAAAGTGATTAATGCCATGGCTCACGCCCAAAAGCACGGCATTAACATTACGGCACTGGGCGGCTTTTCCTCGATTATTTTTGAGAATTTTAACCTGTCGCAAATTCAGCAGGTGCGTGATGTGACGCTAGATTTTGCCCGCTTCACCACTGGCAACACCCACACCGCTTACATCATCTGCCGCCAGGTCGAGCAGGCTTCTAAGCAAGTGGGGATTCACTTATCGGAGGCGACGGTGGCGGTTTGCGGCGCGACGGGCGACATTGGCAGTGCGGTGTGCCGCTGGCTGAATGGACGTGCAGATGTGAAAGAACTGCTGCTGATTGCGCGAGATCAGGAGCGGCTGCAAAATCTGCAAGCAGAACTGGGGCGCGGCAAAATCATGGCGCTAGAAGAGGCGCTGCCCGAAGCCGACATTATCGTGTGGGTGGCTAGTATGCCCAAGGGCGTGGAGATCGACCCGACCACGCTGAAGCAGCCCTGCCTGCTGATCGACGGCGGTTATCCCAAAAACCTAGGTACGAAGATTCAGCATCCTGGCGTGCATGTGCTGAACGGCGGCATCGTGGAGCATTCGCTGGATATCGACTGGAAAATCATGAACATCGTCAACATGGACGTGCCGGCCCGCCAGTTGTTTGCCTGCTTTGCCGAGTCCATGCTGCTGGAGTTTGAGAAGCTCTACACCAATTTTTCCTGGGGGCGAAACCAGATCACGCTGGAAAAGATGGATTTGATTGGGCAGGTGTCGCTGAAGCACGGCTTCCGACCGCTGCTGATGGAAGGCTGAGGTAAAGGGCCGGGGATCTGGGGCAAATTGCTTGTCGATTGGAACTTTTGGGCGATCGCCTCAATCACTGTAAGCTTAAAGATGCAAATTTTGCGGCGAGGATGGGCTGGGGCGATCGCCCAGGAATATTAGGCTGCACCAGCCAGACCCAAGAGCCGGGCCTCACCTACAGCCTAATCCCCTCGCCCTCACCCTACGCCTTACCCATTTCCCTGAGGAGACCATGAAGCGGCGCACGTTGATTCAATATGCAGGCAGCGGATTGGCAGCGGCGGCCGCCACCGTCGGCCTATCCCAGAGCCAGCAAGCCCAAGCCCAGACCAGCAACGCGGTGACGATTCAGGCGTTGGGACATACCTGCTTTTTGTTTACAAGCGGCGGTCTGCGAATTTTGGTTAACCCGTTTCGCCCGATTGGCTGCACCAAGGGATATCGCCCCCCCCGTGTTCCTGCGGACCTGGTGATGATTAGCAGCCGTCTGTTTGACGAGGGTTCCCTGGAGGGACTCCCCGGCAGTCCGCGCCTGCTGGCAGAACCGGGCATCTATGAGTATCGCGGTGTGCAGATCCAAGGCGTGCGATCGCCCCACGATCGCCAGGGCGGGCGGCGCTTTGGGTTTAACGTCACCTGGCGCTGGAACCAGAGCGGGCTGATCCTGGCGCACATGGGCGGCGCGGCGGCTCCGATTGAGGTGGAGCAGCAAATCCTGATTGGTCGCCCGGACGTACTGTTTGTGCCTGTGGGCGGCGGCCCCAAGGCCTACAACGCGACGGAAGCCCGACAGGCCGTGCTGGCGCTGAACCCGCGCATCATTGTGCCGACGCACTTTCGGACGGCGGCTGCTGATGCCAATGCCTGCGATATTTCGCCAGTAGATGAATTTCTGTCGCTGATGGACGGCGTACCCGTGCGGCGACCCGGTGACACGATCACGCTGCGTCGCTCGGAACTGCCGTCGGAAGGGGCCCGAATTGAACTGCTGAGCTACAGATTTTAGGGCGATCGCTCGTTAGCATGGATTTATCAGCGGCTGAGTTGTCCCGGTCGCCGCGTCGGGCGGCTCAGCCAGTTATCCCTCCGTTCCCCCCTTCCCATGCAGACAGAATTTGCCCAGCGTCGCCAGCAGTTGATGGACAAAATTGGCAAGGGCACGGCGATTTTCCGCAGTGCGCCCCAGGCCGTGATGCACAATGATGTCGAATACAACTTTCGGCAAGACAGCGACTTTTTCTACCTGACCGGGTTCGACGAGCCAGAAGCCGTGGCCGTGCTGGCTCCGCACCATGAAGAGCATCGCTTTGTGCTGTTTGTGCGACCCAAAGACCCAGAAAAAGAAACCTGGTCGGGCTATCGCGTGGGCGTGGAGGCTGCCCAGGAGCGCTTTGGGGCCGACGCGGTGTATCCGATTGAGGAACTGGACGAAAAGCTGACGCAATACGTCGAAAAAGCCGACCGGATTTACTACCGACTGGGGCGCGATCGCCGCTTTAACGACAAAATCCTTGGACTGTGGCAGCGGCTGATGCGCGGCTATCCCCGGCGCGGCACGGGCCCCATCGCCATCGAAGATCCGGCCCCGACGCTGCACTCCCTCCGCCAGACCAAGTCGCCCGCAGAGCTAGAGCGGATGCGGAAAGCCGCCGAGATTGCCGTCGCCGCCCACAACCGGGCAATGGCCTACGCCAAACCCGGTGTTTATGAATACCAGGTGCAGGCCGAAATCGAGCATACCTTTCGGATCAGCGGCGCACTGGGCCCGGCCTATCCCTCCATCGTCGCCTCCGGAGCCAACGCCTGCATCCTGCACTACACCGAAAACACGCGCCAGATGCAGGAACACGACCTGCTGCTAATCGACGCGGGCTGCGCCTACGAATATTACAACTCGGACATTACGCGCACCTTCCCCATTAGCGGCAGGTTCACCGAGGAGCAGCGTATCCTCTACGACATTGTGCTGCGGGCCCAACTCGCGGCGATCGCCCAAGTAGCCCCCGGCAATCCCTACAGCCAGATGCACGATACCGCCGTGCGCGTCATTGTGGAGGGGCTGATGGACTTGGGGCTGCTCCAGGGCGATATCGAAGAAATTATCAAAGAAGAGAAATACAAGCCCTTCTACATGCACAAAACCGGGCACTGGCTAGGGCTAGATGTGCATGACGTGGGGGTCTATGCCCACGGCGACACGGCCCACAACCTGGAGCCGGGCCACGTCACGACGGTTGAACCGGGCATCTACATCGGCCCCGGCATCACCCCCGCCGAAGGACAGCCCGACGTGCCCGAACGCTGGCGCGGCATCGGCATCCGCATTGAGGACGATGTGCTGGTCACGCCGACTGGCCATGAGGTGCTGACGGCAGGCGTTCCCAAGCTGATCGAAGATCTGGAATCTTGACGGGCATGAAATATTGCGGGGGGATTTGAATCGACACTTGAACCGCTACTTGACTTGAACCGATACTTGCATCGATAAGCGATCGCCTGCCATGACTCTAGCAAAATCTAATCGCTGCCCCACGCACCGCAGATCGGGCCCATGCTAAAGTTTTGTTTAGTCAAGTTTCGTTAGGGTCAGCGTTGCGTTTGGCCCGCTCTGCGTTTGATTCTTTGATCCTCCTTTGATCCACAGTCCTTTGATCCACAGTCCTTACCCCCGATTCCTTCCATGTCTATCCTCGGCAATCCGCTCACGCTAATTACCTCTGGCAAGCCCTTCATTCGTGCTTTAGAAGCAGCCGGGACGCTGGGCGTATACGTGCCGCTGGAGGGCGGCCTGGAGGGGCGGTATCAGCGACGGCTGCGAGGCGCAGGCTACAAGGTTCTCAACATTACGGCGCGGGGGCTGGGCGATTTGTCGTCCTACCTACTAGATGTCCACGGGGTACGCCCGCCCCACCTGGGCAAAAAGAACCTGGGACGTGAAGGGGCCGTCGGCTATCGCTACTTCGTGCCACCCGTGGCTACCTACGAGGCTGAGGTGCTGCCCAAGGGCGCAAAGGGGCTGGTGATCTGGATGCTGGAGGGGCACATCCTGTCGCGCTCCGAGCTAGAATTTTTGGTGACCCTGCCCCAGACCGACTCTCGCATCAAGGTGGTGCTGGAGATGGGGGGCGATCGCCAGTTTACCTGGAAACCGCTGAAGGACATTCTGGCGGCTGCTTAGCCAGATTCTTTAGCAACTGTTTCTCGAAAGCAATCGTTTCTCGAACCTGACCAGGCTGCTATCGAGCCGCGATATGTGGCCATTTTGGGGATGCTTTAGGGCGATCGCCTCTAGATTTGGGGATCGCTGGGGTCAATCCACCCAGAAAGTTTGCTGCAAAAGGTTTTGACGCTCTTTGCAAACGGCATTTTTGGTGTACACTGAGGGCCAAGGTGGGTGATCCCCATCCGGGTGCATGGTTTAACAGCAAGCTCTGGGTTCATCGCCAGAGGGTGCTATCCTCGTTCTTTGCTTCCCTGCGGTCTGAGTCAGGGCAACCAATTTGTACACTCCCTTGCAGTCCTTAAGGGAGGGTCGCTGGTTCAAGTTAATTTGTGGAGCCAGCTTTCAGCACCTCCCTGCAATTCGGAATTTAACTCTGGCCTATGCGCTGGCGGGTGCCGACTGTGTGGATGTGGCGGCAGACCCGGCGGTCATTCATGCGGCAAAGGAAGGGCTAGCCGCTGCGGCAGGGCTGGGGTGCGATCGCCTCCCCTGGCTCATGGTCAGCCTCAACGACGGCGAAGATCCCCACTTCCGCAAAGCGGTCTTCGACCCGGCCCGCTGTCCGGCAGACTGTCCCCGCCCCTGCGAAACCATTTGCCCTGCCCAGGCGATTACCTTCGATCGCCCCACTGAGGGATATTCTGGCGGCTACTCTGGCGTGATCGAGAGCCGCTGCTATGGCTGTGGGCGCTGTCTGCCGCTGTGCCCAATTCAGCAAATTGCCACCCAGTCCACCACCATTACGCCAGAAATGATTCCGGACCTGCTGGCGCAGGTGGACGCGCTGGAAATCCATACGCAGGTCGGGCGGCTGGCAGAATTTCGGCAACTGTGGCGGGCGATCGCCCCCGTGGTTCACAGGCTCAAGCTAGTGGCGATTAGCTGTCCCGACGGCGACGGGCTGATCGACTATCTGCGATCGCTCTACCAGCACATTTCACCAGAGGATAGCCCGCTGCCCTGTCCGCTGATCTGGCAGACAGATGGGCGACCCATGAGCGGCGACATCGGCGCCGGAGCCACTCGCGCCACCGTCAAGCTGGGACAAAAGGTGCTGGCGGCGGGGCTACCGGGCTATGTGCAGTTGGCCGGCGGGACGAATCACCACACCGTTCCGAAATTGCGGGCGCTGGGCTTGTTGTCTGAGGAATCTACCCTGGGCGATGCCCGGCGGGATCACTCCGCACCTCGCGCTGAGGATCTGCCCCAACCCGCTGCTTCCACCTTCATTGCAGGCGTGGCCTACGGCAGCTATGCCAGGGTGCTGCTGTCGCCCATCCTCGACCAGCTAGATGCGATCGCCCCCCAGTTGCTTGGCGCTTCTTCCCCGCCTCCCCACGCCGATGCTCTCCCTCACTTTGCTCCGGATTCTGCGGGGTATGACCCGCTTTCAGGTTCGCCGCCAGAATCAATTGCTCCCCCTCCTGCCCATGTCGCACATGTTGCACATGTTGCACACGTTGCACACGTTGCACACGTTGCACATCTAGAACGTGACCCAGACTTACTCACGCAGGCCGTAGCACGGGCGATCGCCCTAGTGTCGCAACTCAAGCCCCAGCCTGACTTGGCGATCGCCCCTGCCCCCGCCGCCGACCTGCATTTAGCAACTGAATCAGCCCCTCCTTCGCAGTTTTCCCTCCATCACCCGCCTGCCGTCGAGCCAGTCTTGCTAAAGCCTGGATGAATACTGGCATTCTGCTTCCACAAGTGTCGCGATCCCCCTCCAGCCCTGACAAGTTTTTTTAACGTTCAGCGCTACCCCTAGATTTCCAACCTCTTACATCCTTTGGTACCCGGCCATGAGCGTCAAGCAGTTTCGATTTAATCCTGTTCAATTTCCTGTTCAATTTATTGCCTCTCGTTTTATTGGCTCTCGTTTTGAAGCAGTGTCCAATTCGCGACCTGCGCTTTTTCCCCCAACGTTGTTCGTTATTTATTAGCAACCACCTATGACATTCAACGGGAACGATTCTGCCGAATATCGCCCCTCCGTTACCCCCGCTGCGGCCAGCGCGGATGCCAAGCCCGCCCAGCCGCTGCAAATCACCGACGACCTGGATCAACTGCTGGCGATTTTGCCTGACCCAATTCGCGATCGCCTAGAACAGCATCCCCAGCGCAACGTGCTGGTGGAAGTGGTGCTAGATCTGGGTCGCCGCCCCGAAGCCCGCTTTCCTGGCACGTCTGAGTATCTCTCCGAAGATGCCATCACTAAAGCAGACTTGCAGCACTGTATCGACCGCGTGGGCATCTTTAGCGGCGACAACCGGGCGGGCATTGAAAAAACCCTGCACCGCATCAGCGCCATCCGCAACCGCGCTGGCGAAATTATCGGCCTCACCTGTCGCGTCGGGCGGGCGGTCTACGGCACGATTGGCATGATTCGTGACCTAGTAGAATCGGGGCGATCGATCCTGATGCTGGGGCGTCCAGGCGTGGGCAAGACCACGGCCCTGCGCGAAATCGCCCGCGTGCTGGCAGATGAGCTAGAAAAGCGCGTCGTCATCATCGACACCTCCAACGAAGTGGCCGGCGACGGCGACATTCCCCATCCCGCCATCGGTCGGGCCCGGCGGATGCAGGTGGCCCATCCCGAAAACCAGCATCAGGTGATGATCGAGGCAGTGGAAAACCACATGCCAGAAGTGATCATCATTGACGAAATCGGTACGGAGCTAGAAGCGCAGGCCGCCCGCACGATTGCCGAACGCGGTGTGCAACTGATCGGTACGGCCCACGGCAACCAGATTGAGAACCTGATGAAAAACCCCACCCTTTCCGACCTGGTGGGCGGCATTCAGTCTGTGACGCTGGGCGACGAAGAGGCCCGCCGTCGGGGCAGCCAAAAGAGCGTGCTGGAGCGCAAAGCGCCGCCGACCTTCGACATTGCGGTGGAAATGCTGGAGCGGCAAAAGTGGGTGGTGCATGAGTCGGTGGCAGACACGGTGGATGCGCTGCTGCGCGGGCGCGTGCCCAATCCCCAGGTGCGCCAGGTCAACGACGCAGGCGAAGTCACCATTACCCATGAGCAGAGCGGCAAAGGGCTGGACCCAAAACCCGTCCGATCGCTCCCCTTTGGCGACAGCAGCACGGCCTTGCGCGATACGGGCGCGGCGCGGGTGGCGGGCTGGCGCTCGTCGGGACAGATGATGCCGCTGCCGTCGCCCCGCTATGACCGGGTAGCGCGGTTTCCCCGTGATACGGATTCGTTCAGCGGCCTGATGTCGCCGGAGCGCCAGTCCTTTGACCAGATGCTGAACGACTCGCTAGAGCGATCGCTCATGAGCGAGGAAGCGGACCCCTTCGGTGAGGTGCCCACGGCAGGGCCCAACGGCGAAGATTTGCCGCTGCACATCTACCCCTACGCCGTCAGTCGGCATCTGGTAGAACAGGTGATTCACACGATGAACCTGCCCATCGTGCTGACGAAGGATCTAGACGGGGCGGATGCGGTGCTGGCGCTGCGATCGCACATCAAGAACCACTCCAAACTGCGGCAAATTGCCAAGAGTCGCCAGCTTTCGATCTTTACAGTCAAGTCAAATAGTATGCCGCAGATTATCCGCGCCCTCCAGCGGATGCTAAAGATGGAAGATGCGTTTTTGGAGGAGCCGATCAACCTCAACCTGTTTTCGCGCAGCGGCGACGAAGACGAGATCGAGGCGCTGGAAGAAGCGCGGCTGGCTGTGGAGCAGATTGTGATTCCCAAAGGGCAACCTGTGGAACTGCTGCCTCGCTCCGCCAAGGTTCGCAAGATGCAGCATGAACTGGTGGAACACTATCACCTGAAGTCCTCCAGTTTTGGCGAAGAGCCAAACCGACGGCTGCGGATTTATCCAGCGTAGGCACTATGAAATCATCAACGCAGAAATCAACGGGGGGAACGGTGCTGGCGATCGCCACCCCGATTGCCATCTTGGCTACCCTGGCGGTAAACACCCTGTCCAACACCAACCCCCCCGGCGGCGTGAACGTGGGCGAACTAGCCAACACGCTGCTGAGGGACGTGCGGGTCTTGCCTGCAAACTACGCCTTCATCATCTGGGGCGTGATTTACGTCGGGCTGATTGCCTACGGCATTTACCAAATTCGCCCGGCCCAGACTGGCGATACTGCCATTGTGCAGGCAGACGCGCTGTTGATCGTCGCCTGTGTTGCCCAAATCGCGTGGATTTATCTGTTTACATTTCGGCAGTTTTGGGCCTCGGTCTTGGCTATGCTGATCATCCTGGGGTCGCTCATTTTTGCCTATCTGCGGCTGGGCATTGGGCGCGATCGGGTGGGGCGCGATCGCCGCTGGAATGCCCACCTTCCCTTCAGCATCTACCTGGCGTGGATTTCTGTCGCGACGATTGTGAACATTGCCTCGGCCCTGTTTGCCAACAACTGGAGCGGCGGCCTTGCCCCAGACCTGTGGGCGCTGCTGCTGCTGGTCATTGGAACGGCGATCGCCCTTGTCGTCTTTTTCCAGCGGCGAGACATCGCGTTTCTGCTGGTGTTTATCTGGGCGTATGGGGCGATCGCCGTGCGACAGTCCGCCTTTCCGCTGGTACAAATTGGGGCGATCGGCGGCGCAGTTCTGCTGGCAGGGGTCGTCCTCTGGAGCCTGTGGCAGCCAAGGCAGCGGTTTGAGTGATGGAGGGAAGAACGAAGAGAGAAGAACGAAGAGAGAAGAACGAAGAGGTTCTGGTTTTCCTTTTTTCGCTTTTCGTTCTTCGTTCTTCTCTCTTCCTTTTTCCGCCCCTCCCCATCACCCCTAATGCCCCTCCAGCCGCCTGCGCCATTCCGCATCGATTTTGTCTACCTGGGCGAGTTCCTGCGGGGTCAGGTCTTCCTGAGTGCTGTAGGCCAGGTTGGCTTCATCCACGACAGATTCCAGCGCAAACTGCTGGGCAAAGGCGAGTTTTTCCTGAATTTTCGGCCCGAGGCGATTCAGCGCTTCGGCGCGACGCTGGCGCATTTCGTTGCGGGCGGCGATCGCCTTGTTGCGTCCCTGAATCCACAGATAGCGCACCAGCGGCACAATTAGAAAACCCGCCGCGTAGGCCAGCAGCAGCCCATAAATACCGCCGACCAAGCCGACGATGCCGCCCAGCGATGCCGCGCCGCCCCGCAGCAGGGAACCCAGCATCAGCGCGCCGACAATATTCACCACGCCCAGCCCAGCCGCCATCATCAGTTGCCCAGATGTCGCTTGGCTAAAGCGCCAGGGCAATTCCTTCAGGTATGCCGCCACCGAGAGGCGATTTTGCTGCTGGGCGGTGACTTGCAGTTCGGGGAAGTGGTAGACCAGTTCGCCCGTGGGGCTGACCTCTGGGCGGCCGTTGAAGCGGGTCAGCACAGGCAGCATGTAGTCTTCTAGGTCGGTGGTTGCGGTGTTGATCTGGTCGAGGTAAGGGGTGACTTGCTCGGCAACCACTACGCCCCGCTGGTTGCGGATGACATTGGCGATCGCCCGCCAGCGCCGCTCCTCCAGATTTGCATTCGGATTGCCATCGCCAAACAGGAACGAAAACACCGATTCCAGGAAACTCATTTGATTTTTGGGATCGCTGGCGTTTTCTGCCTGTTCGCGGCGATGGCGACGATCGGTGTCCGGCAGAAAAATCCAGTACCAGTCGGGGCCAATCCACATGCGGGGCAGCATCACCATGCCGCCGCCGTCAAAGTCGCGGTCGTTGTCGCCCTGGGCGGCGCTGAGGGCCAGCATGGCGGCAATAATGGCGATCGCAATCAGGACAATCGAGGCCACCAGCGCAATCCCAAAGCTGATGCGAATCAAGTAGAACATCACCCGCCAGACCTTGCTCCACCAGGCCTGTAGCCGCAGCCGGAAGTATTTATTTTGCAACACTTGGCGAAAATTGCGCGGAAAGACATAGGCAATATCGCCCGCGTCCGACACCTGCATGTGCCCGCCCGCCTCAGATGCCAGCGCCAGCAGACCTTGCTCGGCCCGCTTCACGTCCAGCCCTGCCAGCGAAGCCAGGTCGCCTGCGGTGACTCGATAATTAAGCCGCTCGACGGCTTTCATCAATTCGGCATCCAGTGCCATAGCGTTTCCCTTAAGCCAGAAACTATCTTCACTCTAGAAATTTTTGAAGCAAAGTGACAATGTTTCGGAGCCAAGGCTGAGAGGTTGCACTTTGCCCTGCGGCGTGACTCACTTCCCCCTCCGGTCGTGATGCCCATCATCGACAAATCCGTAGATTTTCGGAACCCCTGCCAACGCTCCGGCCAAAGGTTGCAAATCAGCGATAAAGTAGCAAATAGGATTTTCCAGGCTTTTCCCAAACGCAGCTATGCCCAGATCTCAACGCAACGACAACTTCATTGATAAGACCTTTACCGTCATGGCAGACCTGATTCTCAAGGTACTGCCGACGAACAAGGCCGCCAAAGAAGCCTTTGCCTACTATCGAGATGGCATGTCGGCTCAGGCGGATGGGGAATATGCCGAAGCTCTGGCAAACTACGAGGAAGCGCTGAAGCTGGAGCAAGACCCCTACGATCGCAGCTTTGTGCTATATAACATGGGGCTAATCTACGCCAGCAACGGCGAACACGATCGCGCCCTGGAAAGCTACCACCAAGCGCTGGAACTTAACCCTCGAATGCCGCAGGCGCTCAACAATATTGCGGTGATCTACCACTACCTGGGCGAACAGGCCGAACTGGCGAACAACACCAGCGAAGCCGACAAGAACTATGACCAGGCGGCGGAATACTGGGAGCGAGCCATCCGCCTTGCGCCCAACAACTACATCGAAGCCCAAAACTGGCTGAAAACCACCGGCCGCATGAAGATCGACGTATTTTTCTAAGATTTCCCCCCTCGTCTCTTTGTTTTTCCTTTTTCCTAAAAATGCTCGATCGCGAACAGGTTCACAAAGTTGCCCACCTCGCTCGTTTGGCGCTGACACCCGCCGAGGAGGAGCAGTTCACCACGCAGCTTGGCAGTATTTTGGAATATTTTGAGCAACTGAATGAGCTGGATACCCGCGACGTGCCGCCGACGACTCGCGCCATCGACGTGAGCAATGTCGTGCGTCCTGATGCGCTCCAGCCCTATCCCAACCGCGAGGCGATTCTCGATAGCGCCCCCGATCGCGACGGCGAGTTCTTTAAAGTGCCGCAGATTATGGGCGGGGGCGATTAGCCCCGATCCGATCATCAGTTTTGCTCTAAACGGTTCTGAACAGTTATGTCCTGATCCAGTTATGTCCTGGTCAGCTAAACCCTGAATAGTCACAACACGAGTCGCTACAGCACCAGTCGTCAGGACAAACCATGAAAATTCAAGCGATTTACACCGATGGGGCCTGTTCGGGAAACCCTGGCCCGGGTGGCTGGGGAACGCTCGTCGTGTTTGAAGACGGCAGCGTTCATGAAATGGGCGGGGGCGATCGCCAAACCACCAACAACCGCATGGAAATGCAGGCGGCGATCGCAGCGCTGGAATACCTGAAAGCCACCGGACAAACGCAGCCCATCCCGCTCTACACCGATAGCCAATACCTGATCAACGGCATCACGCAATGGATGAATGGCTGGAAGCGCAAAGGCTGGACAACCTCTAGCGGTGGCGCAGTATTAAACCAGGAACTCTGGCAGCGGCTCGACGCGCTGAATTCTCGTCAGATCCAGTGGACTTACGTGCGCGGCCACGCGGGCAACGCCGGGAACGAACGCTGTGATGCGATCGCCCGTGCCTTTGCCCAAGGACAAGTGCCCCACTTGCAGCAAATCGGCCCCGTCTCTTGAGTGCTGTGTCGAATTCTTAGCACCTACGCAGAGCGCCATCGCCCCCGCACAGACTGGCTAGACCAGCTAGCCGCCCGCCACAGCAGGCACAATGCTCACTTCATCGCCTGCATTCAGCACCGTGTTTGCGCCGTCCAAAAACCGGATGTCTTCGCTATTCACATAGAAGTTCACAAAGCGGCGGAGTTTGCCCTGGTCGTCGCACAGACGGGCCTTAATCCCAGGAAAAGACGCATCGAGCTTATCCAGCAATTCGGCGATCGTCGCGCCTTCGACTTCTACAGTCGCCTGATTGGCAGTGAACTGTTGCAGCGGCGTGGGAATGAGAACTTTGACAGACATAGCTGAGAAAATTGGGGTGGAAGGAGTAAACGGATTGACGGGGTAACAGAGGGTTATCGAAGCTGAGAAGCAAGCAGTCTAGCCCCTGCCCCTAGGAATTTGGGTCTCTTAAACCGTGACCTGCTGCCATTCCAGGCGGCCCAGCGTCTGCGCCCGCTCCAGCGCCCGTTCAAAGCTTTCCAGCTTGGGTTCGATAGTGAGGGGTTCGCCAATGTAGCCCTGGACAGCTTCCTGGGTCTTCAGCCCGTTGCCCGTGATGTAGGCGACGGTGGTTTCGTCGGGGTTGATTTTGCCTGCTTCAGCCAGTTTTTTCAGAACGGCGATCGTAGTGCCGCCTGCGGTTTCGGTGAAGATGCCTTCGGTTTCGGCCAGTAGTTTGATGCCTTCGACCACTTCCGGATCGCTGACTGATTCAATATTGCCATTGGTCTTGCGGGCAATGTCCAGTGCATATACCCCATCTGCCGGATTGCCAATCGCGATGGATTTGGCAATGGTATTGGGTTTGACGGGTGTGATGAAGTCGCGGTCTTCGCGGTAGGCCTGGGCAATAGGCGAGCAGCCGTCTGCCTGAGCGCCGCTGAAACGCACCGCTTTCTCCTCCACCAAGCCAACTTTGGTAAATTCTTGGAAGCCTTTGTATATTTTCGTGAACAGAGAGCCAGAGGCCAGCGGCGCAACGATGTGGTCCGGCAGTTGCCAGCCAAGCTGCTCGATGACTTCGTAGCCCAGGGTTTTGGAACCTTCGGAATAGTAGGGGCGCAGGTTGATATTCACAAAGCCCCAGCCGTGGGTGTTGGCGACTTCCGAGCAGAGGCGGTTCACTTGGTCATAGTTGCCATGAACGGCCATGACGGTGGGCCCGTAGATCAGCGTACCCAGGACTTTGCCTGCTTCCAGGTCAGAGGGAATAAACACACAGCAGTCTAGCCCTGCGTGGGCGGCGATCGCCGCTGTCGAGTTTGCCAAGTTCCCAGTGCTAGCGCAGGAAACCGTCGTAAAGCCCAGTTCCCGTGCGCGAGTCAGCGCCACGGACACCACCCGGTCTTTGAAGCTGAGGGTGGGCATGTTCACTGCGTCGTTCTTGATGTAGAGATTTTTGATACCCAGGCGACGCGCCAGACGGTTTGCCTTCAGCAGCGGCGTAAAGCCTGTGCCCACGTCAATCAGGTTATCCGTTGCAACGGGCAAGAAAGAGCGATAGCGCCAGATAGACTTGGGGCCGGCTTCGATGGTTTGACGGGTCACGACTTTGCTCAGGTGGGCGTAGTCGTAGGTCACTTCCAGTGGCCCAAAGCACAATTCGCAAACGTGAATTGCCTTTGCTTCATACTCTGCACCGCACTCTTTACACTTCAAGCCAGAAAAAGCAGCAGCGGTGGAACGGGTTTGGGTGGGGTGGGTTGCCAGCGTCATGGAGGGGTCTCGTCCTGTGATATCTCGTTCGTTTTGCGTGAAATGAAGCCTGGGAAAGGGTTGCAGGTTTCCTTCACCCAATGCAAGGAATCGTAGCATGGGCAACAAACAGCGTCAAACATACCCGACTTTTTTTGTCGGGATTTGACTCGATCCCGAATTTCACTGCATTTGAACCGCACAGGACTTACGCACTTGCAATAAGCTTTTGGGGTTTTGGACAATTTCTTGCTGCGTAAGTCCTGCCGCATTCAAGGTAAGGAAGATTTCAGCAGGGGTTTCATCGTTGACTCTAGTCCTCAGCGCCAATCATCCAACACGAACGCACCGGGATGGTTAAACGCAGGCTGGTTTGGGCAGAGCATCGCCACGCCCAGGATGTCGATGCGAAACCCCAGGCTCCGCAAAAGCTGGTACGCACCCTGCCGCTCCGTATTGACCCCGCAGATCAGGGTTGAGAGTCCGCGCTGAGCCGCCAGACCTTCGCAGGCTTGCAACAGAGAGGCGAGGGATTCGGACGCGCGATTCGCGAAGCGATCCCCACGGGAATCGCCCGACCGCACCGCACCAAATTTCACGTAACAAGCGTCTTTGCCTGCTTCAGTACCTTCTCCACAATGGCAAATCGCAAACCCCTCCAGATGTTGATTTTCGACAGGGGAACCCTGGCTTTCCAGCAGTACGGTCTCGCCCCAGTGGCGAGCGGCAACGGTGCGAATTTCGTTGCTCAAGTCGAGTCCCTCGAACACTGTATTGGTCAGCTCAGCACAGCGAGCCAAACTGTCTGCTTGCGTGGCCGCCGCCAACTCTGAATATCTCAGGCCGGGCTGAAGAGGGGGCTGGGAATTCTGAGGCTGAACGGGCTTGCTCATGACCGCCGTCAAACAGCGGGGGTGAAACCTGAACCGCTCGTAGAGTGCGAGGTGTTTAGGGCTGTTGGAAAACGTAAAGATGCCAAGCTGAGATATTTGATGCTGAGCAAAATAGTCCATTGCAGCGCTGACGAGTTGCTGCCCTACCTTCTGATTCCAGTAGTCGGGATGGACAGTGAGTGGGCCAAACCCGCCAAAGCTGCCCCAGTTCACCGCAATATTTGAGCCAACGATCTGACCATTATCTTCTGCGACAAACGCGGCGGATGGGTCGAGATACCACCGATTCATGTAGTTCATCGTTCTGGCAAAGTCTTGCGGGTCGGGCAGGCCGATAAAGGTGCCAAACGCCAGACGGAAGAGATGATCGGCGATCGCCAAATCCGCTTCCTGCATTGCCCGAATCGTAATGGCCATGAGTCTGGGTGGGTCTGGGTAGCGTTTAAGCGTTGCTCATTTTCAGCAGCAGCAGCTCAATAGTAGCCAGAGGGCGATCGCCCCGATCCACAGGTCAACAAAGGTTTGCAATAACCACGCTGCAAGCCTGGACGGAAAAGGCTGATTCATTTTGGATTTTAGATTTTGGGTTTTGGATTTGCGACTTTGGATGTCTCAGCGTTTGGGAGGCTTCTAGTCATTTCATGGGTAGCATCACTCAGGAAAGCCGATAAAAGCCGATATTCAAACCCTCCCCACGCGAAAAAGCGCCCCCCGCAGGAGGCGCTCAGAGACTAGCTAATCAGACAGACTCAGCAAACGCTAAGCAGACGCCAAGGCACAGCCAGAATTAGCCATTGATTTGGGGCGCAACCAGAGCCACAGGAGCAGCTTCGCCAGCAGCCAAGTCGAGGGGGAAGTTGTGAGCGTTGCGCTCGTGCATCACTTCCATACCCAGGTTGGCGCGGTTCAGGATGTCTGCCCAGGTGTTCACCACGCGACCCTGAGAGTCGATGATGGACTGGTTGAAGTTGAACCCGTTCAGGTTGAATGCCATCGTGCTGATGCCCAGCGCCGTGAACCAGATGCCGATCACAGGCCATGCACCCAGGAAGAAGTGCAGCGAGCGGCTGTTGTTGAAGCTGGCGTATTGGAAGATCAACCGACCAAAGTAGCCGTGGGCAGCAACGATGTTGTAGGTTTCTTCTTCTTGTCCGAACTTGTAGCCGTAGTTCTGCGATTCAACTTCGGTGGTCTCACGCACCAGACTGGAGGTCACCAAAGAACCGTGCATCGCACTGAACAAGCTGCCGCCAAACACCCCAGCAACGCCCAGCATGTGGAAGGGGTGCATCAGGATGTTGTGCTCTGCTTGGAACACGAACATGAAGTTGAAGGTACCAGAGATCCCCAGGGGCATACCATCGGAGAAGGAGCCTTGTCCGATCGGGTAGATCAGGAACACTGCGGTCGCAGCGGCTACGGGGGCGCTGTAGGCCACGCAGATCCAGGGGCGCATACCGAGTCGGTAGGACAGTTCCCATTCACGTCCCATGTAGCAGAATACGCCGATCAGGAAGTGCAAGACGATGAGCTGGTAGGGACCACCGTTGTACAGCCACTCGTCTAGAGAGGCGGCTTCCCAGATGGGGTAGAAGTGCAGACCGATGGCGTTGCTGGAGGGAACCACTGCGCCGGTGATGATGTTGTTGCCGTACAGCAGGGAGCCTGCGACGGGTTCACGGATGCCGTCGATGTCCACGGGGGGAGCAGCGATGAAGGCGATGATGAAGCAAGCGGTGGCAGTCAGCAGGGTGGGGATCATCAGTACGCCGAACCAGCCTACGTACAGGCGGTTCTCGGTGCTGGTTACCCAGTTGCAAAACTGTTCCCATACGCTTGCACGTTCGGTGCGTTGTAGGGTCGTTGTCATGATAGATAAGTGCTTGAAAGGTATGTATTCGGTACAGGTCAGTGCTTTTGCCTCCCTGTGTTAACTAATTTAGCGATACTGTTTCGACTTGTAAAGCACTTCGCGATGATCTTTTGATTTTTCTAAGAATTCGTACATGAATCTCTTGCTCTAAACCTCTGAAAAGCCGGAGATGCATAAGACAGACCCATAGCAATGAGCGTTCCCTACTGTGTAACGCTCAGTTACGTGTATGTCTCAGTACCGTTAATGTTCGACAACTTAGAAGCGGGTGACAGAGTAAGAGCATCAACGGGCCATCGGGTGAAATGTAACGAAATATTGCGATCGCCCTCAAAAGCTGCGTATAGCCACGCATTCAGTACGGTTGCCCTGCCGTCGGCCGAAATATCTAGTGCGGCAGGTGAGGGGCGATCGCCCCAGCAACTTGACCCGCAGCTATACAATGAAGCTTGTCCAAAGCGCCGACTGCGCGATTCGCCCAAACCTCTCCATGACTGCCGCTGCCTCTCCCCCTTTTTCGCCCGAAGAAATCGCCGCCGAAGGGCTGAAGCCTGAAGAATACGAAGAGATCGTCCGCCGCCTGGGTCGCCATCCCAACAAAGCAGAACTGGGCATGTTTGGTGTCATGTGGTCGGAACACTGCTGCTACAAAAACTCGCGCCCTCTGCTGAAGCAGTTCCCCACTGCGGGAGAGCGCATCCTGGTCGGCCCAGGCGAAAATGCAGGTGTGGTGGACATGGGCGACGGGTTGCAACTGGCCTTCAAAATCGAGTCGCACAATCACCCCTCGGCCGTGGAGCCGTTTCAGGGCGCAGCGACGGGTGTAGGCGGCATCCTGCGAGACATTTTCACAATGGGCGCTCGCCCCATTGCGGTGCTGAACTCACTCCGCTTTGGCAATTTGGAAGATCCGCGTACCCGACGACTGGTGAACGGGGTGGTGGCGGGCATTGCCCACTATGGCAACTGTGTGGGCGTGCCGACAGTGGGGGGTGAAGTCTACTTTGACCCCGCCTATGCAGAGAATCCGCTGGTGAACGCGATGGCAATTGGGCTGATGGAAACGCCCGAAATTGTGAAGTCTGGCGCGTTTGGGATTGGCAATCCGGTGCTGTATGTCGGCTCGACGACCGGACGAGACGGCATGGGCGGAGCCAGCTTTGCCAGCGCCGAACTGAGCGACGAGTCGATGGACGATCGCCCGGCGGTTCAAGTGGGTGATCCGTTTCTGGAAAAATCCCTGATCGAAGCCTGTCTAGAAGCCTTCAAAACCGGAGCCGTTGCCGCCGCCCAGGATATGGGCGCAGCGGGAATTACCTGTTCTACCTCGGAAATGGCGGCGAAAGGCGGTGTGGGTATCGAGCTGGACCTGGACAAAATCCCCGTCCGCGAGACGGGCATGGTTCCCTACGAGTTTCTGCTGTCGGAATCGCAGGAGCGGATGCTGTTTGTGGCCCATGCTGGCCGCGAACAAGAGCTAATCGATATCTTCCATCGTTGGGGGCTGCACGCGGTGGTGGCCGGGCGCGTCATTGAAGAACCCGTGGTGCGGATTTTCTATCAGGGGGCGATCGCCGCTGAAGTGCCCGCCACCGCCCTTTCCGACAACACACCGATTTATCATCGCGAACTGTTGCCCGAACCGCCTGACTACGCCCGCACCGCCTGGGCCTGGACGGAAGACCAGCTTCCCCCCAGCGCCCCCGACGGCATCACGATAAACGGCACACTCTCCACCTGGAACGACCTGCTACTGCGCCTGCTCGATAGCCCCACTATCGCTTCCAAGCGCTGGGTCTATCGCCAATACGACCATCAGGTGCAAAACAACACGGTTCTGTTGCCCGGTGGAGCCGATGCCGCCGTGGTGCGCCTGCGGCCGCAGGAACCTGACAGCAAGGAGACAGCCGCAGGGAGTCCCCCACTCACCTCTGCCTTTATCAAAGCTGTTGCCGCCACCGTCGATTGCAACGCCCGCTATGTCTACCTGCATCCCTACGAGGGCGCAAAGATGGCTGTGGCAGAGGCAGCGCGGAACTTGAGTTGTGTCGGGGCAGAGCCGCTGGCGGTGACGGATAATCTTAACTTTGGCAGTCCCGAAAAGCCCATTGGCTACTGGCAACTGGCCGAGTCCTGTCGGGGGTTGGCGGAAGCTTGTCGAGAACTGCAAACACCCGTCACGGGCGGTAACGTGTCGCTGTATAACGAGACGCTGGACGCAGAGGGCAAGCCGCAGCCCATTTACCCCACCCCCGTCGTTGGCATGGTGGGCTTGGTCGAAGATTTGCGCCGGGTATGTGGGCTGGGCTGGAAAACGCCCGGTGCGGTTATCTACTTATTAGGAGCAGATGCTGTGCCCACCTTGGGCGCTTCGGAATACCTGGCAGTGGTTCACCAAACCGTGGCAGGGCGGCCGCCGGAGGTGAATTTTGACCTAGAGCGGCGGGTGCAGGCAGCCTGTCGGGAGGGAATCCGGCGCGGCTGGGTGGAGTCTGCCCACGACTGCGCCGAGGGCGGACTGGCGGTGGCACTGGCAGAATGCTGCATCGGCGGCAGCTTGGGTGCAACGGTGGGTCTGGGGATGGGCGAGTCCGGCGGGCTGTCAACGTCCCAACGGCTAGACTTGCTTTTGTTTGGGGAAGCAGGCGCGCGGATTTTAGTTTCAGTCGCGCCGGAGCAAACCACAGCCTGGGAAGCCTATTTGAGGGAGCATTTGGGCGATCGCTGGCAAAAGTTGGGACAGGTCGCAGATGCAACCGCACCCCTGCAAATTTCTACCGCCGACGGTCGCTGCCTGATAAACGCTAGCATGGCCGAGATGGGCGATCGCTGGTTGAATGCCATTGAGCGTCGCCTCACCGCTGACTGATGTTGTCTGTAGACATCCGCCTGCAAGGGACATCCACCCGAAAAGGACATCCACCCGCAAACCATGCCGAATGTCCGTAAGATTCCCCCTTGCCTCGCTGCAAGCCTATGAGAGGATTAAGGGATTGTTACAAACAAGTTGCGAACCAGTTAAGCCTTTCCCTTTGGACTCCGCCTAATCCCCCATTCCAAACCCCAAATCCTTTGGAGACACGCTATGATGCCCGATGATGACGATTGCCTGCCGTCTGCTAGGTTTGAGCCGCATGAGCAAGAGGAGGGCGATCGCCCCGACAAGCCCGAAGAAGCCTGCGGTGTGTTTGGCGTATACGCACCCGGCGAAGATGTCGCCAAGCTAACCTATTTTGGGCTGTTTGCGCTCCAGCATCGCGGGCAAGAGTCGGCCGGCATCGCCACCTACGAGGGCACGTCTGTTTCAGAGGTGAGCCGCTACCGCAACGTCGCGCCGCTAGATCTGCAAGTGCATCTATGTAAAGAGATGGGGCTGGTGACGCAGGTCTTCAGCGAACAGATCCTCGCAACGCTCAAAGGCGGCCTGGCAGTGGGGCACACGCGCTATTCCACGACGGGATCGAGCCGCGTGGTCAACGCCCAGCCCGCAGTGGTGCAAACTCGGCTCGGCCCGCTGGCGCTGGCCCACAACGGCAACCTGGTCAACGCCGGAATCCTGCGAGAGGAACTGCTGCAACAAAACGCCCAGCTTCAAACCACGACCGATTCTGAATCGATCGCCTTTGCCGTGGCCGAAGCAGTGAACAGCGGCATGGACTGGATCGACGGGGCGATCGCCGCCTTCAAGCGCTGTCAGGGAGCCTTTAGCCTGGTCATCGGCACACCCGCTGGGCTACTCGTCACCCGTGACCCCAACGGCATCCGTCCCCTGGTCATTGGCACGCTGCCGGACGACGAGCGCGATCGCACCTCTCGCTACGTCGTTGCCTCAGAAACCTGCGGACTAGACATTATCAATGCCGATTATCTGCGCGACGTAGAGCCAGGTGAACTGGTCTGGATCAACGAGCAAGGCTTGCACTCCGTCCGCTGGGCCGAACCCGAAACCCGCAAGCTGTGCATCTTCGAGATGATTTACTTCGCCCGCCCTGACAGCCTCATGCATGAGGAAAGCCTCTATAGCTATCGGCTGCGGCTAGGCAAACAACTGGCGCTGGAAAATCCTGCCGATGTGGATCTGGTGATGGGCGTGCCCGATTCGGGGGTTCCCGCTGCGATCGGCTACTCCCGCGAATCCAAAGTGCCCTACGCCGAGGGGCTGATCAAAAACCGCTATGTCGGGCGCACCTTTATTCAGCCGACCCAGAGTATGCGCGAGGCTGGCATCCGCATGAAGCTAAACCCGCTGCGCGATGTGCTGGTGGGCAAGCGGATTCTAATCGTGGACGATTCGCTGGTGCGGGGCAACACCAGCCGCAAGATCGTGAAAGCCCTCCGGGATGCGGGCGCAACAGAAGTCCACATGCGGATTTCCTCGCCCCCGGTGACGCACCCCTGCTTCTACGGCATCGACACCGATTCGCAGGATCAGCTGATCGCTGCCACCAAAACCGTTGAAGAGATCGCCCACCAGATTGGCGTTGATTCCCTCGCCTATCTGAGTTGGGAGGGAATGCTCCAGGCCACGCAGACCGATCCCGAAAGCTTTTGCTCAGCCTGCTTTACGGGCAACTATCCGGTGCCCGTGCCAGAACAGGTGAAGCGCTCGAAGCTGATGTTTGAGAAGTTGGAGAAAGAAAAGCTAGAAAAGGAAAAACTGGAGAGAGAAAAGGTCGCCCAAACAAAGGTCGAGTCTCCACTGTCGCAGCCCGCGTCGGTTTAGGCACTGACATACTTGAGACAGCAAACTTACCGCCCTCATTCCCCAACCCCTTCTCCCTGCTTGGGAGAAGGGGAGCCAGACAAAGGTTTGAAGTCCCTCTCCCGCTCTGGGGGAGGAATTTAGGGCGAGGGATGAAATTGCTGCGTAAAGTATATTGGTGCCTCGATTTAGCCATTTCCCCAGCCGCTTCATTTTTCTTAAAATAAGAGCATCTCTCTGAAGCATTTTGCTCTGGTTTACGCTGCGTTTTAATTTTTATTAATTTTTAATTTGTATGGCTTCATCTCCAACAATTTCCGAGTCTTCATCCGTGCCCGCGCCAGGAGCCTCCGCTATCCCCACCTGGCAGGTCAAGCTGCTTTACGATGGCGAGTGCCCGCTCTGCGTGAAAGAAGTCAACTTTTTGCGGGCAAAAGATGCAGGGCGTGGTCTGGTGGAATTTGTGGATATTGCCGCAGCGGACTACGACCCAGCTCAGCATGGCGGCGTGGACTTTGAAACGGCCATGGGGCGGATTCACGCAGTCCTGGCAGACGGCAGCGTGATTAAAAACGTGGAAGTGTTTCGCCGGGTCTATGAAGTGCTGGGCATGGGCTGGATTTATGCCATTACCAGAGTGCCTGTGGTTGGGGCGCTCGCCGACGGGCTGTACGGCATCTGGGCTGCATGGCGCTTGCGGCTGACGGGTCGCCCAGATTTGGCGGAACTGGTGCGCCAGCGGCAAGAACGGCTGGCGTGCAATGAGGGCGATCGCTGCCAGGTCTAGCTGCCATGCTCCTCCCACGCCAGCACCAGCAGCGCATTGACAATGGCAGCGGCCACGGAAGACCCCCCCTTGCGCCCCTCTACCCGGATCTGGGAGAGCGGGGTTTGGGCGAGGGTTGCCTTGGCTTCTAGCACCGAGATAAAGCCGACGGGTGCGCCAATGACTAGGGCGGGCTGCACGGTCGCCATTGGTGCAGCTTGGCAGAGGGCGAGCAGCGCCGTTGGAGCATTGCCGATGGCGTATATCGCATCTGGATATTGCTCCCAACAGCGCAGCATCCCCGTTTCTGTGAGGGTCTTTCCGGGCAAGGCGGCACCGGCCGCCTCTACAGCCGTCACGATTGGATTGCAAAACGTCTTGGCGACCATTGTGGCAATGCCCTGACGCACCATGCTCACGTCTACCACAATCGGGATCTGGCGCTGCAAAGCGGCGATCGCCCCCGAAATTGCCCCCTCACTAAACCGCAGCAAATCTTTGAACTCAAAATCCGCCGTGCTATGGATCACCCGACGGGCGATCGCATATTCCGCCGGGTCGAAGCGGTGGGGCCCTATTTCCCGGTCGATGACCGCAAAACTCTGCTCCACAATGGGATGATTTAGCGGGGACGGAGAAGGCTCAAGGCTCATCCTTCATCCTTTCAACAATCCTTCATCCTTTCAAAAAACTGATGACAAATCAAAAACTCATTACAAACTCACGGCTGCCCAGTCTGGCTCTCGATAGTAGCGCGTCATATCGTCAAACTTCCGCAGTTCGGCGCGGTGAACCCAGAGCGGCTGTGGATCGGTCGCGTCGAGCCATTCATGATTAATCTTGCTGAGGCGATCGCTCAGGGCTTCACGGTCGAGCGCATCGGGCAAACTGCCAAAATAGCCCAGCGTGACGTGAGCCGTCAGATGATACTGCTGCTCGATGCCCAGCGCGATCAGATCGTGGTCTTGATAAATTAAGCGGCGCAGCGCCACTACTCGCTGGTAGGATGCTTCATCTTTGGGCAGCAGACACACGCCCACGGCACGAGGCATGACGATCAGCCCCAACACCTGCCAATAAACAGGATGGCTGCCGTCGATGGAGGTCTGGAACTGTTCAAACAGGACGCGGAGGCGATCGCGCAATTTTGGCTCAAACTCGGCATCTTCCTCAACCGCATGGTGAAAGGCACTATCCCAGATCAGATCCGCCAGCGTCATGTGAAAGCTGGCGGACGGCACAGGCACCAGCAGCCCCGGCTCAAGCTGCTGCAACACCTGCTGCTGAAGCGCCTGCAATTGTTCATAAAACACGCCGTTTTCTGTCTCATCGACCCAGGGCGGCGTGATGATGCTGTAGCCAGGGAACGGCGACGGCTGCACCTGTCCGTCCTTTAGCGAAAACTTGGGAGAGGATTGAATGTGCTGCACCTGGGTCTTGCGAGCTTCGGGCAGCGTCATCCGGGCAATCCGGTTAATGTGAATCTGAAAAGTCTCGTCCAACGCTCAATCGCCTCGTTTACTAAACGGTGTTGCCGATCGGTACCTGACCAAGGAATACCAAATAACTACTAATAACTACTAACGTAAAACAGGTGTATAGATCCGACAGAACCTATCGTGAGAGCCTTAGCTCTGTCTAAAGTCGGGAATACAGGGCTGGAAACTGCACCAAAACAGCCTTGGACAAATTCACAGGAACCCTATATCCGCAAATATCTCTGCAAATATCTCTGCAAATATCTCTGCAAGTATCTCAACAAATATCCTCTTCAAGAACAGTTCAGGAATCCGTGACTTGGGGGCATTTTCTTAATGTAGCGGGAAATGAGGCAGGGGGGATAATCTTGCAGGGTGATCGCCCGCCCGGAATTGCTCCAGACCCGCCTCAGACCCATCCTGAAAGCGCTAATTAACCCGGCGCGCCCCCCCACACGCCGCACCATGCCCGCCAAATCGCTACATGAACGCTACATAAACCGGGTCATCTGTACACGATAGCGATCCTTCTTCGTGACGGCGATTTCTCCCACCTCCAGCCGCCCTTTGCCGCGAATCGCCACCAGATCGCCCGACTTGAGTGGGTGGCTGGGCTGGGTAATTTCTTTCCAGTTCACCCGCACGTCGCCCGCGTTGATCAGATCCACCATTTTGCTGCGCGACATGCCAAAGCCTGCTGAGGCGATCGCATCCAGCCGCAGCGACGCTTCTACGGTAGTGATTTCTTTTTTCTTGGGTTCGCGGACTTTTAGCTCAGCAAAGTCCAGTCGGCGCGTTTTCACAGGCACCGAGCGCACCTGCGTCAGCCCCATTTCCAAAAACTCCACCAAGTCGGGGACGACCACCGCCTGCGCCCCGCGTTCGCCCAGCACCAGAATATCGCCCACCTTTTCGCGCACGATGCCCGTGCCCAGCAGCGCCCCCAAGAAATCGCGGTGGGTCGCCGGGTCAAACAAGAAGTTGCCGTTAATATCCAGCGCCGCCAGTGCCACCTGGCTTTCGTCGAGGGGAATTTCGGGACGGGCGATCGCCACGCGCTGTCGCTCGGCCTGCGGATAGCCGCCCCACGCCAGCAGATGCACCTCCGCCAAGCGCCCCAGTATTTGCCGCGCCTCGGCCAGTTCTGGGGGAGACAGAAAATCCGTACACACCACCTCCCAGGTCTTGATCGCCTGCTCCGCCTGATCTAGTACGCGCACCGCTACTTCGCGGTTTTCGATTCCCTTCAGCAATTCATCTCTGGGCAACATAGGCAGGCAGCGAGGAGGACGGGGCAAACGCCCTAAAGCTTCATTCTATCTGGGGATGATGGAGGCAGGGAAAGGGGCGATCGCTCGGCTTGGAGAGATTCGCGATTTTGGATTTTGGATTGCCAGTCAACTGGTTTCAAGGCTTCTGGCAATTTCATTCGTCGCGCCACACAGGAGAATTGATCGTGCAGCAGAGAGAATAAACTACTGTTTCTGCATATATTTCTGCATAGCAGCTTGACGTAAAACGCTCCCATCACTCCCCCAATCTGTTGCGGAAATTGGGGGATGTATTGAAGTAATAAATCACAGCAGGCGGCCCGCTGAAAAATTGCGTTTAGCCCACGCTGTTGGAGCGACTAAGGCATTAACACAACGAACAAATTTCGTCGTAACAAAGACCTTCGCATTCGTTTACACTACTTTACGAAGTTTTATCCACAGTTAAATTAGTGCTTCTGTACGATGAAAAGGTTGAGCTTGTGTACACAAGTATGAAATTTCAGTCCATGGTGCCCATGCTGGCGGTCGCCGATGTCGGTCGCAGCATCCATTTCTATACGCAAACGCTCGGATTTCAGTTGATGGGGCTGCTGGAAAATGGCGGCAAGCCCTTTTGGGCCCGCTTTAAGGCAGATGAGGATGTGGAGCTAATGGTGACGACTCGCGATGCGAATGATGACCGCGCAGAGGGCGAGTTTCGGGATGTGGTGCTTTATTTCTACCCAGAGAGCGTGGAGCGAGTCCGCGCCCACCTGATCGACAGCGGCATGGTGGTCGGCAAAACGGTGGTCACGTTTTATGGCATGAACGAGATTCGCATTACCGATCCGGACGGCTACGAACTGTGTTTTGGCGAAAATGCCCAACTCCAAGAAGCCTAAATTCGGGATTGGGCTGCAACCCATCTGCAACCAATTTTTGCCCAAGTCGAGAAGTCAGCTCCCACCAACTTGTACCCAGGCTGCAACCCATCTGCAACCAATTTTTGCCCAAGTTATAATTCGCATCTGAGAGCTAATTTGTAAAGGAGCATGAAAGCCTTGTTAATCAAGGATTTCCGAGAAACCGCTTTTCCTGGGCAAACATGACCTCAAAGCCACACATGCCAAGAGTTTCAGGCTTCTTAAGATTTGCTTCATAAATTAGCTCTGAAATTCATCCCCCTTTGATCAAGCGCCTTCATATCAACCTTTCATCAGCCTTTGAAAAGGCAACATTTTGAGAGTTATCATCTAAAAGTTTTCACAAGAGTTGCCACGTTTTTGTTAACCTCTTAAGCTTTAAGTCATCTAAGCGAATTCAAGCTTTAGGGCACCTCGAAAAATTCAGATTCTCTTGAGAATGGCTACGAGAAAACGAGATTTTCAGGCTCCTAAAATTCTCAATAAGGCAATTATCAATAAGGCAATTAATCGAGGTGCCCTTTAGTTTGAAAGCCCCTTTTCCTTTGAAAGCCCCCACTTAAAAACTCCCACTTGAAATCCCCCACTTGAAATTCCTACAATCGTTCTCGCGAAAGACACTAAAAAATTCTTAAATGTATTTTCTTAAACGCATTTCTGTCTTCCTGCAAAACGTTATGTAATTCCTCATTCTGATGGGAGTTCTCACGTTACTCACCGACTTTGGGCTGACGGATACCTACGTTGGGGTGATGAAAGGGGCGATCGCCCAAATTAACCCCACGCTGACGGTCATTGACCTGACGCATCAAATCCCGCCGCAGGACATCGCCGCCGCTCGCTTTCATCTGATGACGGCCTACCCGTATTTTCCGGCGGACACGGTGCATGTGGCAGTAGTCGATCCGGGGGTGGGTGGACAGCGGCGGGCGATCGCGCTTCAGTTGTCAGACGGCTATCTCGTCGGGCCAGACAATGGCCTGTTTGGCGGCGTGCTAGAGCATCGTCCCGTGCTGGCGGCGGTGGAACTCTCCCATCCCGCCTATTGGCGTGTGCCCAGCCCCAGCGCCACCTTTCACGGCCGCGATGTGTTTGCCCCCGTGGGCGCTCACCTAGCAAGCGGTGTGGCCTTGGCAGAACTGGGACGGGCGATCGCCCCCGATTCGCTGATTCAATTCGACCTGCCGCCCTGGAACCGAGAGGGCCAAGTTCTGACAGGACATGTCCAGGCAATCGACCATTTTGGGAACGCCATTACCACGATTCCCGGCTCCGCGGTGTTGGGATATATCTGGAATCTGCGCGTGGGCGTTGCCGCTAGTCTTGCGGAGCAATATGGCCCGATTCCTGGCTGCAAAACCTATGCCGACTCGGCCCGCGGTAGCCTGCTGGCGCTGATTGGCAGCCACGGCTATGTCGAGATTGCCTACAACCAAGGCAATGCTCAACAGCAGTTGGGATTAGCGGTTGGAGATGCCGTCCAGGTCGTTTTGGGCTAGTCGGGCTAGAGTCTGGGGCGATCGCCCGCTAGAGCGTTTTCTGAGATCTTGCACCATTCTCAGTAAGGGTTGCTAAACGAAGCAAAATCTGAAAGAAAGGGCGTAGCAAAAAATCAGAAGACGGTCATGGAAACCATTCTTCAACACGCCCAAGGCTGGTTGACTGACAAAAGTTACCTGAGATCTGCTGAACAGCTTGTGGCGCGGTAGTTTCAGGGATTGGAGGAAGAAGTGGGGAGCCAGCGTTCTAAGCTTAGATACCACTCAAAAGCGTAGATGCTGTGAAAAAAACTCCCCCCTCTACAATGCCTTGAACGCTTGGCTGGGTCAATCGGTGCCCTGGGCTCATCGTAGCCATCTGACGACCTGCCTGTGGATGGTGGTGGCTTTGCTCCAGCGCGGAGAAATCAACCTGACTCGCTGGCTGCCCTATGTGCCGTGTCGAGGGGTGCAGGCACAAAGCAAACAACGACGGCTAAGCCGCTGGCTGCACAACAGTCGCCTGAACGTCCATCGCCTGTACAAGCCCCTGATTCAAGCGGCATTAGCCCATTGGGATGAGGATTGTTTGTACCTGAGCTTGGACACCTCGCTGTTTTGGGATGAGTATTGCTTGATTCGCCTAGCGGTGGTGCATCGAGGCCGGGCGTTGCCTGTGGTCTGGCGGGTGCTCCAGCACCGCAGTGCGTCCGTCGCCTTCAGTGACTACCGGGAGATGCTCCACCAAGCCGCCCATCGCTTGCCGGCGGGGCATGGATGGTGTCAATTGAAGGACATTCACCTTCAGCGCGGGGAGGCTCTCTGTTGGCACACCGTGAAGCTCCACAAAGGCGAGTGGTACGGGCCAGTGCATATCGCCTTTGGTCATAACAGCCTCAACGGCGAGTTTTGGACCATCGTCAGCGATGAACCCACCCACCTGCGCACCTTCGAGGAATACGGCTTGCGCTTCGACATTGAGGAGGCGTTTCTCGATGACCAATCCAACGGCTGGAATCTCCAGAAATCTGAAATTCGCTCCCTCTGCGCCCTATCCCGGCTTTGGTTCCTTTTGGCCGTCGCGACGCTCTACGTCACCGCTCAAGGTCTCGAGGTCGTCGCAACAGGCAAACGGCGATGGGTTGACCCCCATTGGTTTCGTGGCAATAGCTACTTCCGCATTGGATGGGATTGGCTGAAAGCCGCCCTAGAGAACGGGTGGCCACTCATCCGTCATGTCTGTTTCACTCATAACCGCGATCCTGAACCCGCGATGGCATCTCGCAAACAGCATGAGCAACGCACCTATCGAATCGAATTCAAAGTACACACGTACTGCTGTGTCGCCGATTAGTTTTGTCAGTCAACCAGGTCTCTATCTCGCCAGACAGAATCGCCCCAATTATCGAATCGGTTTAATGGATTGACCATTGGCAAACGAGCCAATGCACAGGCCCAAGATGACTGGGCAGATATAGCCCTACGCAGTCACGTTAGGGCATTCTCTAAAAGCAGCATCAACACAATCGCGAAAGTTATAGCAATTTCTAGCCTAGTGAGGCGTATTTTGATATAATCTATTCAGTGAATTTACTTTACCCTTAACTCAAATGCGACCCTACTCACTAGATCTTAGACAAAAAATTATTGATGTCTACATTGAAGGGAATACGTCGCAACGTCAAATCGCTCAACAATTTCGAGTTGCTTACAGTTTCGTGCGAAAGCTGATCAAACAATATCGGGAAACAGGTGAGATTGCCCCCAAACGCCGCACTGAGCAAACGCCAACCAAATTAAGTAATGAGCAACTAGAGATCCTAAAAACGATTGCTGAATCAAATCATGACGCGACATTGGCAGAGTTGTGTGACTTGCTGGAACAAAGGGTCGGTGTTCGGATTGGCGTTTCGACGATGTTTCGTATGTTAGAGAAACTGAACTTAACCCTTAAAAAAAACGCTGTATCCCGACAAAAAGGAAACTGAACGGGTGCAAATCGAACGAGTCAAATTTTGGCAACTGGTTCGAGGATTCCTGGCTCAAGACTTAATCTTTATTGACGAATCAGGAGTGAACCTGGCTTTGACTCGACTCCGGGCACGTGCCCCGAAAGGAAAACGAGCCCATGGTAAGCGTCCCAGCAAACGAGGGAAACGGGTCTCGATTCTTGGTGCAATTAGCCTTAAAAAGGTAATTACCTATTCCAATCTCATCGGTTCAGTCGATGGACTTACCTTTGAAGCCTTCATTTCCCAGAGACTCGTTCCTAAGTTGTGGAAAGGGGCATGTGTCATCATGGATAACTGCTCGATTCATCTTGGTGAAGAAGTTAGGAGGTTGATTGAGGATGCAGGTGCTAAACTGATGTTTCTACCGCCGTACTCGCCGGACTTTTCACCCATCGAGAATTGCTTTTCAAAGATTAAGAGTATTCTGCGCTCCCTTGGGGCACGGAGCTATCTTGATCTAGACAAAGCCATTGAGGAGTCCTTCTCCCAAGTGTCATTGAATGACCTACAGAATTGGTTCTCCCATTGCTGTTACTATGCCTCGCCAGAATGAAAAACGCTATATCAAACTCATCCCAGCGTTGCCGCATCCAATTCTTCAGCACAAACCACCAATGCTCAATCTCGTTCAAGTCTGGGGAATAAGGGGGTAAATACCAAATCTCACACCCTGCTTGAGCCACGATCTCTTCAATGGTTTGAGAATGATGGAAACTGGCATTGTCAATCACAATCACATCTCCCGCTCGCAGTTGGGGGACTAAGCACTCCTCCAACCCCCTCTCCACTAAATCCCGGTTGCACGAGCCAGCAAAGGTCATTGGCGCAAAGAGGCTGTTCTCTCGTAAGGCCGCAATCCAACTGACTCGTTCGGTGCGTTTTCCTGATTTAAGCCCATAGAAGCGGTCTCCAACCTCGCAGTAGCCGTAGGGATACACGTCTCGATGATCAATGCCTGCTTCATCGACATAGACAACCTGATGCGGCAGCTTACTCCTCAAGCGCTCTTGAAACTCTTGTCGCTTCAGGTCGTCTCGTTCCCGATAGCCATAGGTCTTTTTTTTCGACTAAACCCAATCTTTCGCAAGGCTCGACTGATGTCCTGCTGTGTCACATTATCCCCCCACAGGGTTGCCAGTCTCGCTTGGGTCTGATCCCCATGCTGCTTGACAAACTCACGAAAGCGCGACCAGTCGGTAATCTTATGCCGATTTCCTCGCTGAAACCCAGTCATCGCTCGGCAATCTCCCGTTTCTTTTTCCCGTTTCAACCACAGGTCTAAGGTATTGCGACTGATGTTGAACATTCGACAGACATCAACTTTGCGGTGACCTTGTTTCACGGCTTCAATCGCTTTGCAACGCAAGTCGTAGCTGTAAGGGGGCGGGCATAGGTGTTCCTAAACTCTCCTGATGGCTCTATGATAACGTCCTAACCCAAATACGTAGTGCTATAGTAGACCTCCTGCATGAATGGGAGGGAATGTGTCAGTTAGGGATAAAAGCTTGCAAAGATGGGTAGGCGCATGGCAAAACTAAATCCAAGGAGGAAATGGGGTGCATCCCAGTTATGCAATGAGTAGAAGTGCTTAGTGCAGATTAAGGGCAGACGCCGTAGGCTCAGAGCAGTTGCTCTAAGGATAGTTGAAGCGATGGATGCCACCAAGGAAGCCCAAATCAAAGCCCATGCACTGGCGTTAGCGGAGTTGCTTTACGACGAGACAGACCCTGAACAAGTCAAAACATTGGCCGGGATCGAAGTCGCCGTTCGTGACCACCTACTGGAGTATGTGGGGCCTGAGATCGGAAATTTTTTATCTGCACAAGCAGCGGCACAAGCTCTGGGCGAAAGCGGCACATCCAGAGTATCGTCGGACGCTTAAGTCTGAGTCAGCGCCAGAGCCAGCGGCTTAAGGTCAAGGCCCGCACCCAGTGGAGTCCTCAGGTTGAGACGTGCTGCTTGCTGCTGAGTGCCAACGAAGCCTATGCGCGAGCTGCCGACGATATCGCTGTGCTCACCGGGGTGTGCGTGTCAGGGAGTACCCAGCAACGGCTGGTGCATCGTCAAGACCTAGAGCCACCAGCGGTGGACAGCGGGGTTAAGGAAATGAGCTTAGACGGGGGCAAAGTCCGTCTGCGGACTCCTCAGGGGCAGCCCTGCCAGTGGCGCGATTACAAGGGGGTAAACCTGCATCAGTGCAGCATTAGCGCCTTCTACAAAGACAACGACAGCTTGGTCAACTGGCTCAACCAGCAGCCCTTAGCGCATCCCCTCGTTTGTCTTGGGGATGGTCACGACGGCATCTGGAACCTGTTTTCACAGATCGGGCATCGCAGCGAGCGCCTTGAGATCTTGGACTGGTACCACCTGATGGAGAATTTGGGTAACGTGGGTGGGTCTCAACAGCGTCTTGATGCCGTCGAAGCCTGCTTGTGGCAAGGGGATGTGGATGGGGCGGTTAGGCTATTCGACGACTGGTCCCATGAGCGGGTAGACCAGTTTATCGGCTATCTGGCTAAGCATCGGCTCCGTATCGTTAACTACAGCTACTACCAAGCTGAGGGGATTTCAATTGGCTCGGGTGCCGTGGAGTCGACTATCAAGCAAATTGGTAGGCGGGTGAAAATTTCAGGCGCTCAGTGGAAGGAAGACAACGTTCCACAAGTCCTTCGCCATCGCTGCGCTTATCTCAATGGTCAATTCTCATCCTGAGTCTTGTAAGACTGGGATGCACCCAGGAAATGCCATGCCTTATCAAGACTTGCAAAGCCTGTCTGCTGGATCGAGGCATGGCAGAAGCAAACGGTAAACCTAAAGTGGGGCGTAGTGCCCGACTCTTGGGAGTCAGACTTGGCATTGACATTGATATTGAAGAAATACCAAAAGATTGGCTGGATGACCAAGGATACTTGCGACCCGAAGCAGAGCGCAAAGCCACAGCCACAGGAGAGGTGGTGGTTATAGCCGTTAGAAGCACAAAAGGGATGTCCACATCACTCTCGATCGAGAGCTTACCTGCCTTTCGCAGACCTACAGCTTTTGGAGGAATGGGGAGAGATCCCCTGTTGCAAATTGAAGACAGCAAAATCGGTGGTGTTCTTGAGGCTGTCCAAGACAGCGCAACACACGTTAGCATTAGGCCAAGGGTTACGATGCTTTTAGAAAAGTACGAAACTGCCTTAGCCAATACCCAAAATGACTGGGAGAGGGTTAGTTAAAATGGTGTGGGCATTTAGTTTATCGGCTGAATGTGGAGCAGAGCAGGTTGCCGCTGAGCAATTTGCCCAGCATTTTGACGGTCTTTCCTGGGTTCTTGCCAACGGTCAGCAGTCCCAATGCCATACAGCAGTTTTTCAGGATATTGAAGAAAATTGGTGGTGTCAGGTTTGTCCCAGTGGCATCAGTGACATGGGGATTGATAGATCCGACATTGCTTACCAGATGACGGAGTTGGGCATCTTACTCTATCAACGGTTACAATCTGCTCCGCCTTTTCGGTATGCCCTGGTTGGTGTAGAAGTCGATGAGTTCAGAACCTATCATGAGTTGACCTCAGAGGCGACCATTCCCAGTTTTCCAGGTTTAGTCTTGGGTGAAACAGTTTGGCGATCGCTCGGAGCCTCGACCTTATTTCGACCTTTCAGCACTGGCTACGTTTGGCAGCCTTATGAAGGCGAAGTTTATCAGCCACTGATGGTATCCCCAGATTTGAAGAATAAGTTAAGTGAACTGCTGGTTCTTAAATGAGTTTCATGGGTTAGGCGATCGCGCAAAGTTAGGTCTGGTCTAGGGTTGCAGTGCGTGCTAACAAATTGTTGCAGCGGCGGGATAAAAATGGTTGGCGGAGATGCCAAAGTAACTAGACACCGCTGAACTCAACCGTTAGCCCTCAGTGCCTTGGTTCTGTCAGCTTATCGGTATGTAGGCGATTCACCCCCCAATTGCGAAGGCTCGGTTCTTCAAGATCTGGGTCAAGCCGAACACTCCCAACAGCTTTCAGGTCGGCCGTAGAGGTTGAGTAGCGACAGACTTGGGTCAGTGTGCGATGTCTCAAAAGGTATCCGGGGGGCGATCGCCCAGAGGTACGGGTGTTGGGAGATGAAGGGCGATCCAGTCTTCTCATTCGCAACACGCCAACCCTGGCTCACCCCGCAGGCAGCGTCACCGTAAATACTGTCCCCTTGCCTAGTTCGCTATCTACCTGGATTTGTCCGTGGTGGTTTTCGGTAATCACCTTGGCGATCGCCAGTCCGAGGCCGGAGCCACCGCTGGCCTTGCTGCGGCTATCAGAGGTGCGGGCGGGGTCCACGCGATAGAAGCGATCAAACAGGTACGGCAGTGATTCCGCAGGAATGCCTGTCCCGGTGTCACGAACTTGAACCTGGACATGCGTTGGATTGTGCTTATTTCGACTCACCGAAACGGTCACTTTGCCGTTCGCAGGCGTGTACTGAATCGCGTTGCCGATTAGGTTCGTAAACAGGCGAATGAGCTGATCGCGATCGCCCTGTATCTGCACAGCATCAGGCAATTGCTGAAGCTCTGGACTGATTTCTAAATTCAGCGATACGGGCTTATCGGCAGCGATGCTCTCCTGTTCCTCTAGCACCTCTTCTAGCAGCACAGGCAGGGCGATCGCCTCTCGTCGGGCCAGTTTTGTACCGCTGTCTTGCCGCGCCAGAAACAACAGATCATCCACCAGCCGCCCCAGTCGCCGCGTCAGCCGCTCGATCACTTTAAGCTGCTGCTGCTGCATCGCGGGGTCGGGTTCCGCATCGGCCAGCGCCACCTGCACGTTGGTCTGGATCACGGCGATGGGGTTTCGCAATTCGTGTGAGGCATCGGCAGTGAACTGCTTCAGCCGTTGGTAAGACTCGCGCACTGGAGCCATCGCCAACTCCGACAGCAGCCAGCCGATGCCTGCCACTGTGCCCACCAGCAGCGCCGTTCCCAGCGCCAGATCGCGGATGAGCTGTCGCGTGGGCTTCGTGACTTCAAACCAGGGGTGGCTGACGCGCAGATAGCCCAGCAGTTGACCGCCCGCCTCGATGCGCTGCGTCACCTGTCGCAGCAGCAAATCTTCCGTTACATGAACCGTTTCGCCGTTGCTGTTGGGATGCAGCGGAATCTCTAGCGTAGAGGAAAACGTAGACCAGAGCAGTGTTCCCGCTGGGTCGAACCATTCCAGGTCGATGTGGTCGTCTTCTACCGAGTCGGAGTCGTCGCGAAAGCTGGCCTCAATGTTGACCCGTGGCGGCAGCCCTCGGGCCGGGTTGGCGGGTTCAATCACGAGCGATCGCCCTACCACCTCCACCACATGGCTCAGCGTGTCGTCGATCCGCTCGATCAGGGTCGTCCGCACATAGAGATACACACCGCTGGCAAACACAATCAGCAGCACGGCTGTAACAGCGGTATACCACAGAGCAAGGCGACGGCGAGTAGCCTGAAACATGAGGGGTTCGGGGAAAAGGAGCAGGGATTCGTGACAGCGGGCTTTCATCGCCGCTTCCGCCCCGCGCCCGTGTTAGACTGACGGTTGAGGCTTTAGTTTCGGTTGACGAGTTTGTTTACAAGTTTATCGGTTTAATTTCATCTGAGTTCATCTGATTAAGCGCATCGAATTTAAATATTCGATAGAGCAAATCTGATCGAGCGAACCGGATCAATTTGTTGGCGGGCGCTGCTCTGAATCTCCAGCCTTTGCAATTGCTTTAACTGTCGGAGTTACTCCATGTCGATTTACGTTGGTAACCTTTCCTACAAGGTTACGCAGGAAGAGGTGCAAACCGTCTTCTCGGATTATGGTACGGTTACGCGGGTTCAGCTTCCGGTAGACCGGGAAACAGGTCGGATTCGTGGGTTCGGCTTTGTGGAAATGTCGTCGGAAAGTGAGGAGCAAGCGGCGATCGAGGCGCTGGATGGCGCGACCTGGATGGGGCGCGATCTGAAGGTGAACAAAGCCCGTCCCCGCGAAGAAAAGCGCCCGGCCAATAGCTGGGGCGGCAATGGCGGCGGCGAATATAGCCGGGGCGATCGCCGCTTCTAAGCAAGCCTGTACCCAAGATTTGTAAAACATTGTAACGAGCGAGGTCTGAGCAGTCAGCGCCTCGCTTTTTTATGCTCTGTTGGTTTTCATGCTCTGTTGGTTTTTTATGCTCTGTTGGTGCATCATCTTGGACATTCCCAAAGACGCTCGCGATCCTTTAGATCTCTCCTCTGCCGGGAATTTACGCAATCTTTATGCGGATCTTAGAAATTCCCGCAGTACAAAGTAGGAGAGGAGTGGGTTACGAAATAAGTAGATGTAAGTAGATGTAAGTAGATCACTCAGCTATATTGCTGAGCTTCAAGGTTTTAATCAAGACTCAGGGTTCGATTCAGGCACATTCTCAGGGTTTTCATTAAGGGGTTTTCGCTGATTAGTTTTTCGCTGATGAAGGATGAATCTGCGGCAGATTGGCTGATGCCACATGGCTAGATCAGGAACGAGTCGGGAACTTGAATGATGGGGTGGATTTGGAGTGCGATTGCATTCCAGATCGTGTGCGAATTCTTATCGAACTGGCATGATTTTCGAATTACTTTGCCTTGCAGCTAAGCGTGTCAGGCAGGTGCATGAGATGATGCATGGTTTAGCGTATCAGGCTTGATTTTAAGATGCTGATTCGATAGGAATCGAATGCATTTTTTGGGTGCAGCCCTATCCGACGAACAATTCGCATAAACCTTCGCATATACCACTCACATCGTTCAAAAATCCTGACTGAGAGAGCCTGACACCTTTCCAGGAGGCATATTTCAGATGAAGAGAATTGGAAGATGGCTGGGCATTGTGGGGCTGGCCGTCAGTCTTTGCAGCGCGATCGCCCTGCCCGGAACTACGCAAACATCCCGTCCAGCGGCGGTGCGAAATGGCTATGCGCTGCTGGAGCGCGGCTGGGTGAACGATGCGATCGCCGCATTTCAGCAAGCGCTGCGGCAGTTGCCCAACTCGCTGGATGCCAGACTAGGACTGGCGATCGCCTATCAGCGGGCGGGCCGCGATGCCGATGCCTGGAATGCTTATCAGCAAGTATTGGCGCAAGATGCAACGAACCGAACTGCCCTCAGCGCCATTGGCCTGCTGGGTGGCTATCGACCCGAATGGCAGGCGGGCGGCATCGACGCGCTGAGCAGATTGCTGGAACTCTCCCCCAACGACACCGATGCCCGCACCCAACGTGCCCTGCTCCTAGGCTATCAGGGCCGCTATGCCGAAGCCTTTGCGGATTATGACCGCTTGCTGGCCAGCAATCCCCGGCCGACGGCGCTGCTGGGTGCGGCACAGGTCTACGCCTACAGCGGCGACTATGCCCAGTCGCAAACCCTATTTGCTCGCTATCGCGCTACGGGACAGGCGATTCCTGACGGAGCGCTGACGGCCTATGCCCGCACGCTGGCGGAAATGGGCGACCCGGCGCAGGCGATTCAGCTTTTAGAAACCACGCTCCGGCGGCCGCGAGTTCCTGACTGGCTCATCCCGGATGCCCGCAGCACGCTGGCGATCGCCTACCAGCTTGATCAGCAACTTCCCAAAGCGCTGCAAACCCTGGAGCCACTGCGCCAGCAGACTAATGCCACGCTGCCCCTGGCCCGCGCCCTCAGCACCCTTGGCCGCCGCGAACGCGACCCCCAACTGCTCCAGCAGGCAGCAGAGTTGTACCGACAGGCCCTCCGCACTATCGCCGAGCCGTCCCTAGGCGTGCGGCTTGAGGCAGCGGACGTGCTGAGCGAATCGGTCGCGGGACGGGCCGAAGCGTTGCGGATTTATCAGCAGTTGAGCGAGCAATATCCGGGCGATCGCAGCTTGCAAGTTCGGCGGCTGGTGCTAGAGCAGCAGCTTGGGCAAATCGGCATGGCAGCACTGCAAACGCAATTACAGAACGCGCTGCAACCCCTGCCCGACGCGATGTTCGAGCGGCAATCTGTGGCGATCGCCCTCACCCAGCTTGACCCGCCGCCCGCTCCCCTGCTGCCAATCTACGAGGACCTGCTGCAATCTGGGGTAGATGTGCCGTTTTTGCACTTCCGCATCGCCCAAATCCACCTCCAGCAGCGCAACTGGGACGACGCACGGCGATCGCTGCTAGCCTATCAAAACACCCAACTGGGACAGAGCGACGTTGGTGCAGACCTGCTGCTGGCAGATCTAGAGCGGCAGACTGGAAACCTGGAAGCCAGCGCCCGCCGCTACGAAAGCATCCTGGCTCAACCTGTGCCAAGCACCGTAAAACTGGATGCCCTGCTGGGCCTGAGCAACATCCGCCGCCAGCAGGGGAACCTAGCATCCGTCAGCCGCTTTTATGACGACATCCGCCGCCGCGAACCAGACCAGCCCCGCGCCCAGATTGCCCAACTGAGTCACCAGTATGAATTGGGCGAAATCTCTGATGCCGCCGCCGAGCAAGCCCTAGCGCAATGGCTGGCGAACCACTCGCCCCAGCCTGCCTATCCCGAACTCTATGCCCTGGTTGGCGCATTGCCCCCCACCGAGCAGCGAGAACCGCTGTATCTTAGCCTGCTGGAAATGTCTCCCAATGACTTATCCATTGAGCGGCGACTACTGCAAGTCATTGCCCAGCGCGACCCAGAAGCAGCGCGATCGCGCTTGTCCGAAATCCTGGCTCGACAAGATGACCCGATTGCTGGCTATTTTATCCAGGGCGAACTGGCGCAAACGCTGGGCGATTTGGCCTTGGCGAGTGAGGCCTATGAGCGCATCCTAGCAGCACAGCCCAACGAGGTCGGCGCGCTCTCTGCCCTGGCAGGCGTTCGGTTCCAGCAACGGCAATACGCCGCCGCCCAGCGGCTTTATCAGCAAGTCCTGACCCTACGCCCAGACGACCTGGAAACCCAGCGCGTCATGGCAGAACTGTACCTCGCCCAGGATCAGATCCAGCGTGGCATTCGACAACTGCGCCAGGTGCGGGCAGCCCAGGACGCTCAGGGTGTGATTAATCCGACCGTGGGCGATCGCCTCCAGCAAGTCGAACATAACCTGCTGCGCCGCCGGGGTTATCAACCCTTCTGGGAGCGGTATTGATTCTGGACTGGGGATTTTGGGTCTTGGATTACCGCCTATTTCCAAAATTCAAAATCCAAAATTCAAAATCCAAAATCCGTCCCTCTTCCTTCCAACACTCCCTTGCACTCCAACATCCTCCAGGCTTTCCATGAAGCGTCATACTGCTCGTCCACTTGTCTTCTTCTTCAGGCTGTTTTCTTGTTCCAAACTGCGTTCACAAAAGCGGGCTGCTAGTTTCCTTTCGTTGTTGCTATTTGGGGTGCTGCTGGCAAACAGTGGGGCGATCGCCCAGAGCGAGCTTCCCGACTTTCGCCAAAACGCCATCCCGCCGGAAACCAAGCCCAACACCCGACCCGCCACAGGCACCCCCAACCAAGCGACGCTACCAGCGACCGTGCAACTGAAGCCCCTATCGCCGGGGCAATATGTCCTGGAATTTAACCGTAGCCCTGTGGTGGGAACGCGGCTGCAATTGCGGGGCATCTACGATGAGTCGCGGCTGCGGTTTACCCGCCCGCGCAGTTGGGAAACCAAGTCGGTCAAAGTGTCGCTGCGGTTTCGCCATTCGCCTGCGCTCTATGCCACCCGGTCAAACCTGACGGTATTGGTCAACGGCGCTAGCGTGGGCAGTGTGCCGCTCAACAAGCCCCAGGGCGAAATCGGCAATGCCATCTACGACGTGCCCATCAGCCTGCTGCAAGACTATAACGAAGTGGTGATTGCGGCGCTGCAAAACAACTCCCCCACCTGCACCCAAGATCCCTACGATCCCTCCCTGTGGACAGAGATCTTACCGGATTCCAAAATCGTATTTGACCTTGCGCCCAGGCCAGTGACGCTGGATTTTAGCCGCTATCCGTTTCCGCTGTTTGATGAACTCAGCCTCAGCCCCAATGAGTTGGCGTATCTGCTGCCCAGCGCCGTGGATGAAGCCTGGTTGACGGCTGCCAGCCGCTTTCAGAGCAGCCTGGGACGACTGGCACAGTTTCGCCCAATCGACACGCGACTGGTAAAACAGGTCAACGAACTCAGCCCCGGCGAGCGCCTAGTGGTGATTGGCACAACTCAGACCCAGCCAATCCTGAAGTCGCTGAAGTTGCCGCTAAAACTTCAGGGCGATCGCTGGCTAGATGAAACCCAGAAGCCGATTGCCGATGATGTGGGCGTGCTGATGTTGACCCCTTCGCCAGATGCAAAGAGCCTGGTGCTGGTGGCCACCGGCAACACGCCCGCCGCCGCCAGCAAAGCAGTGCAATTTTTGCTGCAAAGCCGCGATCGCCAGATTGGCACCGGCAGCGTGATTTTGGTGAAAGACCTTGCCGACGTGCCCACGCCAGACCCCCGCGACTGGCCGGGCTATCTACCCGTTGAAAATTCCTTCCAACTCAAGGACTTGCTGACCCAGGCAAACGAGCCATTCCAGGACATCACCACTCGCGGTTCCGACGCACCGCCCATCGAAATCGACTTTCGCGCCCTGCCCGATGATCGGTTTTTGGTCGGCAATGTGTTGAATCTGCGCTATAGCTACGGGCCGCAACTTAACCCCCTGACCTCACTGTTGGAAGTGCAGTTGGATGGCTTGCCGCTGGCAGGGCGCAAGCTGGATGCGGTGGATGGTGTGCGAAACGGCACCTTTAGGGTGGATTTGCCTGAGGATAAGATCAAACCCAATTCCAAACTTCAAATCCGCTTTCGGCTAGACCCCCGCGAACGTCGCTCCTGCAACCGAGCCATCGATCAGCAGCTTTGGGGCACGGTTCATGCAGACACCAGCTTTGATCTGAAGCGAGAAAACATGGCCCGCTTGCCCGACCTGAAACTGCTGCAAGTCGGCTATCCTTTTGCGGCACCCCAGGATTTGTCACAGACGGCGATCGCCCTCCCCCAAAACCCCAACCCCGCAGAGTTACTGCTGCTGTTGGAGGTAAGCGAGCGGCTGGGGCGACTGAGTAAGGCTGAATCGATCAAGCTGAATGTGTATCGGGCGGATCAACTGCCCGCCGAGGTGCGAAAAACTCATCATCTTATTGCCCTCGGCGAGCGATCGCGCTTCCCGCTGCCCGATGCGCTTCAATCCAGCGGCTTTAACCTGGAAACCCTGTTTCAACGCAGGCGAGATGGCGCAGCGATTCGCACCCTGCCGGATGTGGAAGGCGTTGCCAAACAGGTAGTGTCGCCCTGGAATAGCGATCGCGTTTTTCTGGCGCTGACAGGGCAATCCAGCACCGGAATTCAGCAGCTACAAGCCTTATTTGAACAGGATGCACTATTTTATCAACTGCGAGAAGACACAGTGTTGATCAGCGCCAATGATGCAGCAGTGCAAGCCAATAGCCCAGATGCCTACACGCTGGAATTCCTGCAACAGACCCGACAGCGCACCACCCTGAGTGAAGCAAACTGGCGCGATCGCCTGATGCAGCGGGTGGGGGGCTACTGGCTGCTGCTGGTTCCTGGCACGATTCTGATCGCGCTGCTGATGTATGGCGTGGGTCAGGCCTGGCTGAATCGGTATCCGTCTCAAGAAAAGCAGTAGAAAAGCAGTAGGAGATGTCTATGGTTCGTGCGATCGCCCCTGCTGCAACGCCAGCATCGGAACAGGCGAGAGTTCCGCTTGCCAAACGGATCTTACTTCGTCTGGTGAATGGCATTCCGCATTTTTTTGAAACGGCTTTTCGCCGCCATCGCTACGTATTTTTGGTACTTCTCAGCGCCCTGCTGTGGCTGGCCACACCTATGATTACGGCCCGTCCTGGCATTTGGCAGCAGGGCGTTTTTGGACTGTCGCTGGTGTTTTTGGGCAACTGGCTGGTGCGCCTGGAGGAGCAGCAAGAAGACTCTGCGCTCAGCGAACGGCTGCATCTGGTCTTGGTTGCCCTCAGCGGACTGACCACTCTCCGCTATTTCTACTACCGCACGTTCTATACCCTCTCGCTGAATGGCTGGCTGAATGCAGCCTTTAGCGTGCTGCTCTATGCCGCAGAGATGTACGCCATTCTGACGCTGTTTCTGGCCTATTTTCAGACGCTCCGCATCCGTCAGCGCCAGCCGATTGACTTATCCACCGTGCCCCAGACGCAGTGGCCCAGTGTCGATGTATACATTCCGACCTATAACGAAGACGTAGAAATTGTGCGAAAAACGGCGATCGCCGCCCTCGCCATCGACTATCCCGCCGACAAAAAGTGCGTGTACGTTCTAGACGACGGCCGCAAGTATCCCGAACGCCGCGCCGAATTGCAGGCCATGTGCGACGAGGTGGGCGCAATCATGCTGGTGCGCGACAACAACGACCACGCCAAAGCGGGCAACATCAACACGGCGCTAGAGAAAACCCACGGCGATTTGGTGCTGATTTTGGACTGCGACCATATCCCCGCCCGCTGCTTTCTCAAAGAAACAGTGGGCTTTTTCCTCAAGCCCAAAGTCGCACTCGTGCAAACGCCGCACTGGTTCTACAATCCCGACCCCTTCGAGCGCAACCTGCTGACTCGTGGCCAAATTCCCGTGGGCAACGAGCTATTTTACAAAGTGCTGCAAAAGGGGAATGACCACTGGAATGCGGCGTTCTTTTGCGGTTCCGCTGCGGTTGTGCGGCGCGAGTATATTCTGGAGATTGGCGGTATCGCCACCGAAACTGTAACCGAGGATTGTCACACGGCGCTGCGGCTACATTCGCTCGGCTACCAGTCTGTCTACTACGACAAGATTATGGTGGCGGGATTGGCTCCCGAAAAATTTTCGTCCTATGTGGGTCAGCAGGTGCGCTGGGCGAGGGGCATGGCGCAAATCCTGCGGCTCGAAAATCCCCTGTTTAACCGCAAGCTGAAGCTCACGCTGGCGCAGCGATTGTGCTATTTCAGCGCCACGTCACACTTCTTCTTTGGCTTTCCGCGACTGATGTATGTGGTTGCACCGATGATTTACCTGCTGCTGGGCATTTCGTCGGTGCGTGGGCTGGGTCTAGAGACGATGGCTTACGCACTGCCGCACATTCTTTTGTCTATGCAAACCAACCACATTCCCTATAAGCACGTTAGATTCTCTTTCTGGAACGAAGTGTATGAATTTGCCATGTCGTTTCAGGCGGGCATTGTGACGCTGCTGGCGTTGATCAATCCAAAGCTGGGATCGTTCAACGTGACGGACAAAGGGCTGATGGTGACTGAGCGCAACTTTGATTTTGAGAGTGTGCGATATCTGGTGTATTTGAGTGCGATCGCCGCTGCTTCGCTATTGGCCATTCCCTTCTGGTTAGTCATCAGCCCGCAGGACATGCAGGCTGTGCTGATCAATGCAATTTGGAATGTGTTTAACCTGTTTTTGCTGCTGGCGGCCTGCCTGGTGGCCTTTGAACAACCTCAGTTGCGAGATGCTCATCGCTTGCCCCGACGAATTGCTGCCATCATCCACAGCGGCGATCAGCAGTGGGCCGCAACCACGCAGAATGTCAGCGAATCGGGTGCGCTGCTGCTGCTGGATGAATGGCCGAACGTCCCAGACGAAATCCGCGTAGAACTGATTGGAGACTATGGCGCACGAGTGCTGCTGGATGCCAAAATCATTCGCGCCAAGGCGACAAGCAGCTTGCAGGTTCAGGTTGCGGTGCAGTTCATCCACCTCAGCCGCACTCAAACCGATGATTTGGTTCTCGTGCTTTACTCGGACGTAAAAGAGTGGTACTCCCAAAAGCGTGAGCAGCGAGACAATCCGGTAGATTCCTTTAAGTTCATCGCTGCCAGCATTGGGCGCGTCTTTCGCGAGTTTCGACCCGAATCCAGCGTTGCTGTGCGAAAGCAGGTACAGGCTGCGTCCTATCTGTTTTGGGAAGGCTGGGGCGACATATCGTATCCGGCGACGCTAACCGAGATGGGGATGCGCGATCTGCGGCTGGAGATAGAAGCGATGGATCTAGAGAGCATTGAAGCATTGCAGATCAGCCAACCGCTGCTGAGTCTGCTGGTGTTGCGCCAGCCGGATGATCCAGAACCGCAAAGCCTGGTTGTACAAGTTATGCGGGTTGAGGTGCTAGCTGGGCTGAGCGATCGCGCCATTTTGGAACTCAGCTTTCCACCCGAACTCGATCGCCAGCAAAAAGATAAGATCCGCCGCCTGCTGCGATCGCTCAATTAATCTTTTGGCTCATCCCCACTATGTCTTTTTATTTGCCATTTCATCTTTATTCAAGATTTGCAAAATTTGCTCATTGGTTTGTTAGTCTAGTGATATGCATCAGCCGAATTGCTGAAATGATTCAGCCCTTAAGAGAGCCTGCCTGAATCATCTACCACTCTTCTACCAGTTTCGATCCCTTGCATCTCCCTCTAGGTTGATCAGACTTTGATCAGACATTGATCAGCCATTCAAGCCTCCCTTGAACCCGCGCACTTAGTTCAATTTGCATTTCAATTTACAGGTTCAAGCACGTAAGGCTAAAACTGCGTTTTTTCTCCAGCAGCCCAGAGATTTGGGCACTGAGACAAACGCATAGCACTAATCCAGTAGAGAGATTGGGCGATCGCCCTTATTACCTCTGCGGGTTATGCTGCATCATCCAAGATACTGAACCAGTCAGATTCAGCGCTTGAATCATTTGCGGAACCCCTCATGAAGGCTGTCAACAGTTGAAGTAAGGTCAAGTAGCGACTCATGAATACCACCTCAATTGCAGGCTATCGATTTCCTCAAAAGTTATATCCACTCAATCTTTTGGCCCAGCTTAAAAGTCGTAAAACGACTGGCTGCTTGCGCGTCACTGATGGTTCCACAACCTGGTTCATCTATCTTGAAGAGGGTGACTTAGTATATGCGTCTAGCTCGATTGATCCGTTTGGACGGCTGGATCGTCACCTCAGTCAAGTAAGCCGCCGCCTACCTAGCTTGGTCAGCGCAGTGCGCGTGCAACTGCGGCTCTTGTTTGAAAACCGTCCTATCTATCAATCAGAGTTCGTGCCAGATTATCAGGCCATCTGCTGGCTGGTCGATCAAAATCACCTGATGGATGAACATATTTTTAATTTGATTGACAGCTTGGCGAAGGAAGTGATTGAGGGATTTTTGCTAGTTCATGCGGGCAGCTATGAACTGCTTGAAAGAGAGCGGTTTTTGGAGTGGCGGACTTTCTGCAAGATCGATCTGCGAAATTTGGTGGAATATTGCCAGCAGCATGTTGCACATCAAAAGCCGCAAATGGCGATCGCCCACTCACCAGCTTCCAAAACAATTCCCATTGAAAGAGGGCGATCGCAGCCAGCCATACCTCACAAAGATACGCTTGAAAAAACAGCACCTACAGAGCATAGCTCAACCATAGAGGTCAATCCACCAAAGCTTTCCAAAGACCACTACACCGTCGTCTGTATTGACGACAGTCCAACAATTTTGCGGTCGATTGAGGCATTTCTAGACGACACTATTTTTTCGGTGGTGGTGATTAGCGATCCGGTAAAAGCGCTCATGCAAATTGTGCGTACCAAACCTGATCTGATTTTGCTAGATGTAACAATGCCCAACTTAGACGGCTATGAGTTATGTTCTCTTTTGCGCCGCCATCCGAGTTTCAAGAATGTTCCTGTGGTGATGGTAACTAGCAACACGGGTTTGATTGATCGTGCCAAGGCAAAACTGGTCGGCGCATCGGGCTATCTCACCAAGCCATTCAATCAGTCCGATTTGCTAAAAGTTGTCTTCAAGCACTTGAGCTAGGGCAAGGTCGCAAATTAATCAAGAGCAGCATGGCATCTCTTGCAATGGCTGCTCAGACATCATGTGTAATTTTTATCTATAGAGGCAACTAATCTATGACTCTCACCTTGACGAAAACAATCCTGGTTGTTGAAGATACCCCTTCTGAAATGGAATTGATGAGCCATTATCTTCGCGAAAGCGGCTGCACAGTGATTAATGCGGTCACGGCTAAAGAAGCGATGGAAAAAGCCATTCAGCACCGTCCAGATGTGATTGTCACTGATGTTGTCATGCCAGGAATGAGCGGCTTTGAATTGTGTCGTAGCCTAAAAAAACAGCCAGAGACATCCAAGGTGCCAATCGTTATTTGCACGTCCAAGAATCAAGAAATTGATCGGCTTTGGGGCATGAAACAAGGGGCGGATGCGTATTTAACTAAGCCCTACACCCGCGAACAGTTGCTACGAGCAGTGATGAGCGTTGTTGGAGTTGGGCTATGAGTGCGGCTCTAGTTCCCAATCCGCCGTCTTCCCTGGCTCCAGTATCTTATGTGGGGCGATCGCACACTCACATTCGATTTAACATAACTCATCAAACGCCTGCGGTGTTGCCGTTGTCTTGCGTACAGGAAGCCATCACAGTGCCAACTCAGCGCATCACTCCCATGCCGAATATGCATCCCTGCCTATCTGGCCTAATGAATCGTCGGAGTCAGGTGATTTGGGTTATCGATTTGGCACAAATGTTGGAATTGTCAGCTAGTTTCTATCACTCGCAGCAATTCAACTTGATTTTGGTGCAAACGGAGGCAACGCCCCTCATGTTTCGAGTTCAGGAAGTCAGTGGCATTCTGAATATCCATTCTGATCTGATTCAACCTGCACCAGCCAATATTTCTAGTGGTATTACGCCCTACCTAGACGGATGTGTTTCCCTAGATTCTGAGCTGCTGCTGGTGTTGAATGCAGAGGCGATCGCTCGCTCATCCCTCTTGCGATCTTCTTAAGGTTCTCTCTTTATCATCTATCCTTGCCGCCCAATTCCATTCTTTAACCTCTCTTGCGCTAGGTTTTGAACTATGACCACCGAATTTCGCCCAGCTCCCAAAAAGACGGACTCTACTGCGCTTTCACCAACCCATTCATTTTCTCAAAACGGCTATGAGGAAGGGGTGTCCTTGCCCCCCGACTTTGATGATCAAATGATTTATCGGGGTATCAACTATGGCAAAAATCAAAAAGAACCGATTAAGGTGACTCGTCCGAGTTCCTATCCCTGGGTTCAGTGGTTTTATAACCTGAGCGTTCGCAACAAGCAAATTTTGGGATTGGCAACGTCCGAAGCGATCTCGGTTATTGGTCTAGTTGGAATTGGCGCGTTGCTGATTGTGACATCCGGCCGCAATCAGTTGCGGAACCAAGCCGAATCTGAACTGGCGGTGATTGAACTTGCCTATGACATCAAAGTCAACCAAATGGCCTTTGGGTTTCGAGGGCAGGCCGACAACCGAGCGATTATTTCTGCAGCAGCCACTCATGCCGCAGGTGGCCGCCTTTCGCCACAGGCCGAGGCCGAGGTGAAAACGATTTTGCAAAACGAGGTTAAAGCTCGTGAGATTGAATATGCAACGCTCGTGGGTAAGGATTTGCGGATTATCGCCAGCGCCAATGCAACACGGACTGGGCAACGATTCGATCCCAATGGATTGGTGGGTACGGTGCTGAAAAACCCAAGGCAGATCAGAGCGACAGCAATGGTTTCCTGGGACGAGTTAAAAAACGAAGCGCCACCACTGCCTGAGGGCGTTAGCGGGAAAGATGCGCTAATTCGCTACACAGTGACCCCGGTTTTTGCACCCGGCACGGAAGAGGTGATTGGGGTGCTGGTATCAGGGGATATTGTCAATGGCAAGCTGCCAATCGCGGAAAAGCCGTTGTCTGCATTTGAAAACGGGTATGGTGCAGTTTATCAGGTGCAGCCCGATGGCAGCTTAGCGCTGGCAACCGCGCTGGCAGCGGGAGATAACCCCGATATTAATCAAGCAATTCCAGATGTCGCCCTAGAAGATCCGCAACTGCTGCGCGATGCGATCGCCGCTCGCGGTCAGGTGGTAACCCGGCGCGGGCCAGTTGGCTCAATGACCCATACGCTGGCTGCCAAGGCAATTCCCAACTTCAACGGTGAGCCAACGGCCGTGCTGGTGCGGGGGAGTTCTGAAACCGCACTGAATCAACTGATTTTCGAGAGCTTGAAACTGCAATTTTTGATTGCGCTGGTGGCGATCGCCGCCGATTTAGTGTTAGCCAAGCTACTAGGGATGTCTATCCTGCGTCCAGCGCGGCAACTGCAATCCACCGCCCAGCGCTTTATTCAGGGCGATCGCCAGGCTCGCGCCGAGATCTACGGCACTGACGAACTCGGAGAAGTGGCTCAAGTCTTTAACAAACTGGCAGACAGCGTTGTGCAAACCGAAGCAGTCTTGCGGATGCAAAGTGAGCGCGAAAAGCAGTCTACCGAACGCGCCATGACGCTAGCAGAAGTCACTAGCCGAATTCGCCAATCCCTCGACGAAAGGACAATTCTGACAACCTCCGTAGAGGGCGTGCGGGAAGTGCTCAAGGTCGATCGGGTGCTGATCTATCGCTTTGCTCCCGACCTAAAAAGTGGCGAAATCACTGCTGAGGCCGTCGGGCGTGGATGGAAGCGAGCTATGGGGCAAATCATTGAGGACCCCCTCAGCCCCGAAGCCATTGAGCGCTACTACACGGGTCGAGTCAGCTTTATGACCAATCGCGAAACCGCCGAATTGACCCACTGCCACTGCGAAATTCTGAAACGCCTAGAGGTGCAAGCCAACATGGCAGCCCCCATTTTGGCGGGTGATGAGTTGGTGGGGCTGCTCTGTGCCCATCAATGCTCTAGCCCACGGCAGTGGGAAGTGGCCGAAGTTGAGCTGCTGCAACAAATTTCCGTGCAGATTGGTTATGCCCTGAGTCAGGCAAGGCTCTTGCAAAAACAGCAAGCAGCCGCCGAGAAGGAACGCCAACTCGCCGAGATTGTGGCACGGATGCGGGAAAGCTTTGAGGAGCCGCGGATTCTGCGAGTGGCGGTGACTGAGACCCGGCGATCGCTCAACTGCCAGCGGGTTGCGGTCTATGCCTTCGACGAAAACTGGCAAGGCACCTTCATTGCCGAATCGGTCGAATCGGGTTATCCGGCCGCCCTGTCTAACAAGATTTATGACCCCTGCTTTGCCGAGAAATATGTAGAGCAATATCGCCAAGGGCGTGTACAAGCGGTTGCCGACATTACCCAAGCCGGACTCACCGAATGCCATCTCGAACAGCTCAAACCCTACCAGGTTCGGGCCAACCTCGTTGCGCCTATCCTGATTGGCGAAGATCTGATGGGCTTGCTGATTGCCCACCAGTGTAATGCGCCCCGCGTCTGGAATCAGCTTGAAATCAACTTCTTCCGCCAAGTCGCGATTCAGCTTGGCTATGCGATCGAGCAAGCTCGCCTGTTTAACCAAGCCAACATGCTCTCTGAAGAACGCCGTCGGCAGCAAGAAACGCTCCAACGTCAGCTGATGTCTTTGCTAGACGACGTGGAAGGAGCTGCTTCGGGCGACCTCACGGTTCGGGCGGACGTGACGGCTGGAGAAATTGGCACGGTTGCAGACTTTTTCAACTCCATTATTGAGAGCTTGCGCCAGATTGTGACCCAGGTGAAGCGTTCCGCCAACCGAGTGAATGAGTCTCTCGGACAAAACGAGAGCGCCATTGCCGCGCTGGCAAATGCAGCCCTCAAGCAGGCCGAGGAAACCACGCGCATTATGAACTCGGTGGAAGTTATGACGCACTCCGTTCAGCAAGTCTCGCAACAGGCGCAGCAGGCGGCTACGGTGGCCCATACAGCCTCCGCCACCGCCGAGGTCAGCGGCAGTGCGATGGACTTGACGGTGCAAAACATTCTCAATCTGCGGGAAATCATCGGAGAAACGTCCAAGAAAGTGAAGCGTTTGGGTGAATCGTCGCAGCAAATTTCCAAGGCCGTGTCGCTGATTAACCAAATTGCCATGCAAACGAACTTGCTGGCGATTAACGCTGGGATTGAGGCGGCTCGCGCGGGCGAAGAAGGCCAGGGGTTTGCAGTGGTGGCAGAAGAGGTGGGCGAGCTGGCGGCTCGGTCTGCGGATGCGACAAAGGAAATTGAGCGCATTGTAGAAAACATCCAGCAGGAAACGGTCGAGGTGGTCGAAGCGATGGAGCAAAGCACCAGCAAGGTGGTCGAGGGCACCCACTATGTGGAAGATGCGAAGCGAAACTTGATGCAAATTCTGGATCTGTCGCGTCAAATTGACGAACTGGTGCAGTCGATTTCGCAGGCAACCGTGTCTCAGGTGGAAACGTCTGCGGCTGTGTCGATGCTGATGCAGGAAGTGGCTCAGGTGTCGGAGTTGACCTCTGATTCGTCGCGCAAGATCTCTGGGGCGCTGGCAGAAACAGTCGAAGTTGCCCGCGAACTGCAAGCCTCGGTCGGTGCCTTTAAGACAGGGGAACAGGTTTAGTTTGCAGAGTTTTGGTTTGTTTTCCTGGGTTTGCGATACCGCTTGTCGCCTTTCATAGAGAGTCATTATGGTCTACGACAAGGAACTTGAAATCCAACTGCAATTCTTGGAGGAAGCTCAAGAATATTTGAGGACGTTAGAATCTCGACTGCTCGGGCTGGCCCAAGCGATTGATGCAGACAAGATCAACGAGGCACTGCGGGCTGCTCACTCTATTAAGGGGGGAGCGGGTCTAATGGGCTTTCAAAGCTTAAGTGATTTGGCGCATCGCCTAGAAGATGGGCTGAAGGTGTTGAAGGTGCAGCGCCAATCGTTGGAAGTAGATGGCAGTCTGGAGCAGCTTTTGTTGGAGTGTGTGGATGGGTTGGGGAGGGTGATTGCCTGCGATCGCCAAAGTCTGTCTACAGAGGGCGATCGCCCCCGTCCAACCATTGCCCCGGCTTGGCTGTTGGAACAGATTGAACCCGCCTATCAGCAACTTCACGAGCGGCTAGGCACGCCCCAGGATGAAGATGCCTACTCGCTCCTATCTCCTGAAGACGGACAGGATATTATTCCCCTGCTGTTTGAAACCGAAGTCGAGGGCTGTTTGCAGCGGCTAGAATCGGCAATTCATGAACAGTCTCCCCGCCTAAAAGAAGAAGTCGAAATTTTGGCCCAGGAGCTAGAGGGCTTGGGGGAGATGCTCCAGATCGAGAGCTTTTCCCAACTGTGTCAGTCCATTGGTGTCCAAACGGCTCAAACAGAAGCGACCAATGCAACTGCCATTTCTACCTTGGCGCAGACGGCGTTGCAGGCTTGGCGGCGGGCGCAGGCGCTCGTTTTGACTGGCAACCTGGCAGCCATTCCTACGGCGATACAGCTTGAAACCTCCGGGGCCGGGTCTTTTGCACCTTCCTGGAGCGCTGAAATGGCCGGAGCGTCGGCATTTGCAACGTCCTCTGATGATGAAATCACACTTCCTCTCGAAACAATTGCTGCCCAGGCAGCAGACCATTCTGGGGTGCAAGAGGAAGTTGCGGCGGCAGATCATGCGGTTGCAGACTATGTCGATCTGGAATACGCAGGGGTGGACTATGGAGCGCCTGCAACAGAGCTGGCAACGACCGAAATCTCTGGTATCTCTGAAGGGTTGGATGGGGAAGAGATTGCCGATTTCACGCTTTCGGCTTCCTTATCTGAGCCGTCGGCACAGCCTCCTTTGTTAGAGGATCAGGTAGAGGATCAGGTCGGTGCTGATGTTGCGGGTCGCTCCCAGTCGGGCGATCGCCCCGTTGATCGTCCTGCTGATCGCCCCATCGTAGCCCCGGCTCAGCAAAGCCGCTGGAGCAGCAACGCACCCGCCACTGAGACGACCCAAGAGAATACGGTGCGGGTGTCGGTGCAGCAGTTGAACCAACTGAGTGACTTGTTTGGTGAGCTGACGATTGACCGCAACGCGCTCAACCTCTACCTCAAACGTCTTCGGAATTTGACGCGGCTGCTAAACAACCGGGTGCAAACGCTAGAACAGGCTAGCTCCGAACTGCGAACGACCTACGATCGATTGGCGACTGATGTTGGGCGATCGCCCCTCTCCTCCGCCCTCAACCTGCTCCCAAGCAGTGAGGCGCGTGCTGCCCAGTCGGGCGATCGCCCCCAAATAGCCCAGCTCTACAACAGCCCCTCAGACGTCAGCACCGAGCCAGCTCCAGCCCCAGCCACCAATCTGTTCCAGCAGATCCCATCCTCAGCTATTCCTCCTGGGTCTGAGCATCGTCCAGGGAGTGGGTTTGGCGCTGGGTTGGGCAATGGGTTTGATGCGCTGGAGCTAGATCGGTATGAAGATGTTCACTCGCTCTCGCAGGACATTCTAGAAACCATCGTCCAGGTTCAAGAAGTTACCACAGACATCGATCTGACCCTTGAGGAAGTCGAGCAGGCATCTCGCACCCTAGACAAAACAGCAAACCAACTCCAGTCTCGACTGACTCAAATCCGGATGCGGCCGCTGTCTGACTTGGTTGACCGCTTCCCTCGCGCTCTGCGGGAACTGTGCTTGCAATATGGCAAGAAGGTGCGTCTTCAGGTCAATGGCGCTGGCACACTGATTGATCGCAACATCCTGGAAGCGCTCAATGATCCACTGATGCATTTGCTGCGAAATGCTTTCGATCATGGCATCGAAGATCCGCAAACCCGGCTGGCTCAGGGCAAACCAGAAGAAGGCGTGATTAAAATTCAAGCCTTTCATCGGGGCAATCGCACATTTATCACCATCCAAGACGATGGACGAGGTATCCCGATTGAAAAAATCCGCGCCAAGGCGATCGCCATGGGGCTAGACCCTAGCTTGTTGGGGGTGGCCAGCGAAGAGGAACTCGTCTCCCTCATTTTTGAACCCGGTTTCAGTACCAAGGAACAGGTCACGTCGCTATCGGGTCGCGGCGTAGGCATGGATGTGGTGCGTGATCATCTCAAGCAAATTCGCGGCGATATTAAAGTAGAAACCAAAGCAGGGCAAGGCACAACGTTTACGCTCTCAGTGCCGTTCACGATGTCTGTTGTGCGCGTGCTAATTGCCGAAAGCAACGACATGCTGATTGGCTTTCCGAGCGACGTGATTGGCGAAATGCTGAAGCTTGAGCCAGAGCATATTGTTCGGGTGGGCGACAGCGAAATGCTGAACGTGCAAGGCAACTTGATTCCGCTGGTGGTTCTATCACGCTGGCTCCGATTTCCTGGGCCGCGTCATCCCTATCGCCTAGAAACACCCCCTAGCATTAGCGAACCAGTCGTGCTGCTGGTGGAACACAACAGTCAAATCTTTGGCATCCAAATCGAGTCTTGTTGGGGCGAACAGGAAACTGCGGTGCGCCGTATCCATAGCACCATTCCGCTTCCTGCTGGCTTTAGCAACTGCACCATTCTGGGTGATGGGCGCGTTGTGCCGCTTGTCAATGTCCCAGAATTGCTGCACTGGATTGCCAGCACTGAGGCAGCCGGCCCAGTGGTGCCCAGGTCTTCCCAACTGGGCGATCGCCAGTTCAGCCTCATGGATGCCGATCGCCGATTGCTAGGTCGCTCTGTCCCAGTGGAGCAGCAGCCCGCCGTTCTGGTGGTAGACGATTCGATTAATGTCCGCCGATTTTTGGCACTCACTCTGGAGAAAGCGGGCTATCAGGTTGAGCAAGCAAAAGACGGGCAGGAAGCGGTCGAAAAGCTGCGGGCCGGGCTTCAGGTGAACGCGGTTGTGTGCGATATCGAAATGCCGCGTTTAGATGGCTACGGCTTTTTGGCGAAAGTGAAATCGGACCCGCAGTTTGAGCATTTGCCCGTCACCATGCTCACCTCACGCACGAGCGCCAAACATCGACAACTGGCGCTGAGCCTGGGGGCGATCGCCTATTTCTCAAAACCCTACAACGAGCAAACTCTCCTGACCACCTTGGCACAACACATTCATGACCCTTCTGAACTCTCTGCGAGCGCTGCGCTCTAAACCCGTCGAGATCACTCGTCAACTGCTGGTTTTTCCACTGCGGCAGGAACTGTTCGCCCTGCCATTAGCAATCGTGCATCGGGTCATCGAAATCGACCGTCTCTATGCCCAGCAAGAAGGAACGGGGACGGCGATCGCCCTCGATCATGACCAAAATATTCCCGTCTTAAACCTCCAGCAGCGCATCTTTGCGAACACACCAACATCCACTCAATGCTTAGAACCCGGAACGCAGATTGACCCACAAGAGGTCACAAAATATTCCACGCTTGGGCAAACCTTCAGCCACACTGTTACGACCCAATACCTAATTCTGGTCTACAGCCTGCAAGGGGATGTCATTGGGCTACAAATTGATGGGCCACCCGCTCTCAAGCGCTTCACAGAATCCGCCTTCAAGCCATTGTCTGTGCTTTACCAGCAAGAAGGCGGAATTCGCTGCGTCAGCGGACTGATTCTGCCCACAGACGACAGCCCGCCCATTTTTTTGCTCAACTTGGCGCAGGTTTTGCAGCCACCGTCAGCCCTGCTGGGCGCAGGATAAGCGGAGGGCAGAACAGGATCAAATCTGCATTTCTGCAACAATCCTGCAATAATTATTGATTCTTGTGGATTAAGCCCTGCTTGACTGACAAAACTAAGAAGCTGGAATACGGCTGAGGACAGTGAATTCACGCTTTAGGGAGTCATCGTGTTGTCGCCTTGATGCGATGGCAGGTTGAGGGTCAGGTGAACAGGAGAGGAACTGATAAACGTGAATCTTCCACTGGTGAGTGATAGCCAGCCGAATCCAATTCCAGCCCAGCTTGAGATAACTCATGCCGCGCTTCCAGTGAGCATCGACTTGGCGACGCTTGCCGGATGCGACCACTTGCACCCCTTGGAGAACTAAGAACAGCATCGTCAAGGCGATTACCCCACACAACTGGGAAAGGGCAACCTTGTCTCTGAGTCTGGAGGCTTCGAGATTAAACCCGTTGGACTTCAAATCCAAAAACGACTCCTCCACCTGAAATCTCAGTCGATATTGGGCAAACGTCTGCAAGTTCGTCGGCTCATCACTCACAATTGTCCAATTCTCGCTGCTGAGTTTGTCGTGGGCAAAGGCAAGGTAAACATTGTCGTAGGGCTTTGTTCTACCCACCGACACTGCAGGCGTAAAGTAAGCTTGTCCTGGTTGCAATTGAACCGACGATACCTGGCGCCACTGCCCTTGGTGCTGAAATTGGAAGGAGCGTTTGATGCGGATGCGGAAATGCCAACCCAGATTCTCCCGGAGGTATTTCATCAACTTGCCATCGGCAAACCCTCGGTCTGCCAAAAGGACAATCGCGACACCCTCGGGCATCAGCCGTTGCGCTTGCCGCAGTACCCGTTGAATCGTCCACAACCTGACGGTGCTGCTTGATTGCGCCACCACTTTCCAAGCGACCGGAACCGTTCTTCCTCGGTACACCACTGCGACCCAGACGATGCAGAAACAATTCCATACGACCGTTGTATCGAGGCTTAAGTAGAGTCGTTGGGTCTGCCAGTTGGACAGAGCCTGCCCAATCAGCGCATGATGAGCGGACGCGACATTGATCCGCCGATTCGACAACCAGCGGCGAAACCGGCGTTGGTGGGATTGAGCCATTTGAGCGCGACTCCTCACATACACCCCAAATCCATTGAGATGAACGTTTTGGCTTCCAATCATGCCAATGATCATCCAGCACAGTGTTTGCAGATGGCGAGCATCCTGCCACTGAATGTCGCATTGACGCAGAAAATCATTCAACGCATCATAAAGACGGGAAGTCGGTGACATTGATTTGACTGGTTTGTGTGGTTACTTCTCAGCCTAAATCATGCTCTGCTTCCCGCATGGCTTTCGTTCCAGCTTTAACCTGTTTTGTCAGTCAAGCAGGGATTAAGCCCCTTCTACGGGCAGTTCGGTTTGCTGGATAACAGCGCCCTGCGCTCTTTTCTAGATAGGTTTGGATAGGTTTTTAAGATACGCTTTTTTAGATATCTATGCTAAGACCTATCTTGCTGGCGCTGTTTTCAGCAGTTTTCGGCGTGCTGCTCTGCTTTGGGGGCTACCGCTTTTTTATGGTGATGCTGCCCGTCTGGTCGTTTTTTGCGGGGCTGTGGCTGGGCGCAAAGGCCGTGTTTCTGCTGCTAGGCGGCGGCTTTTTGGCTACCACGACGGGGCTAACGGTCGGGCTGGTGCTGGGAATTTTGCTGGCAATTTTTTGCTGGCAGTTCTATGAAGTGGGCGTGGCGCTGATGGGCGGAGCTACGGGTGCGCTGTTTGGATCAAGCATCATGGCTATTCTTGGCTTTCAGCAGGGGACGTTGCCCGCGCTGGTGGCCCTCGGATCGGGGCTGGTGCTGGGGGTCTTGACCTACGTGCGAAACTGGCAGAAGTATATTGTCATGCTGCTGTCTGCTCAGGGCGGAGCAAATGCGCTGGTGCTGTCGCTGCTGCTGCTGAATGGGCGCGTCTCGATTGAGGATTTGAAGAACGCAGGCAACACGCTGCTGCCCATTTTCCGGGATTCGTGGTTTTGGCTGCTGCTGTGGAGCGGGCTGGCGATCGCCGGATTTCTCTACCAACTGCGGCGCTATCGCAGCGTGGAGTTTGCCAAGCAAGAGTTTGTCCGCTTTTGGATGTAGGAGGCTGGTGCTAGGCTGTTTACTTAAGGTATGAGAGCTTATCTGCAAGCATGTACTTATCTGCAAGTAGAACGTCGAGGAACCAACTGTTCAAAACTGTTCAAAAGTTGGATTAAGTCAAAAATTTGGATTAAAACGATTCAAGTCTTATCTACTTAAGCTTGCCCTGAAACTATGTTTTTTTATGATCCGATCTACTTACTTTGGGTGATGCTACCCACGATACTAATTTCCATGCTGGTTCAGGCTCGTCTCAAAAGCGCCTTTGCCAAGTGGAGCCAAGTGCCCAACAGCGAACGCTACACCGGAATGCAGGTTGCTCAGACCATTTTTAATCGCACGTCGCTGAAGTCGATTCCGCTGGAGCCAACGCGCGGCTCCCTGACCGACCACTACGACCCGCGAACCAACGTGGTGCGGCTATCGGAACCCGTGTGCGCCCAGCCGTCGGTTGCATCAATGGCGATCGCCGCCCATGAGTTGGGGCATGTACAGCAATACCAGACGGGTTCGCCGATGATCGCTGCCCGCAGTTTCTTGCTGCCTGCGCTGCAATTCACGCCGACCATTTCCTACATGGCCTTCTTGCTGGGCTTCATGTTTGGCATGGTGGGGCTAATGTGGATTGGGGTTCTCATGTTTGGGCTGATGGTGGTCTTTTCCCTGCTGACGGTGCCGATTGAAATCGATGCTAGCCGTCGGGGGCTAAAGCTGCTAGAGGATGCGGGGCTGCTGGATACGCCAGAGGAGCGTCAGGGAGCCAGACAGATGCTCGGTGCCGCAGGCTGGACCTACATCGCTGCTGCTGCCACTTCTATCATGCAACTACTCTACTACGTTAGCCTGACCCAGCGCAGCCGTCGCCGCTACTAGATCCTATTCGCACGCCCATGCCTGACGCGCCCCGCAACCTGAACAACGAACTCGCGAAAGAGCGCAACCGAGCCGCCGCCGAACGCACGCTGCTAGCATGGATTCGTACCTCGCTCTCGCTGATTGGCTTTGGCTTTGGCATTGACCAGATTGTGACGGCGATTCAGCGAACCCGCAGGCTTGACTATCTGGGGACAATGTACCTAGCGAGAATCACTGGGCTGGCATTCATCGCGGTCGGGCTGTATGCCATGCTATCGGCGACGATTGAACATCGCCAGGAGTTGCGGCGCATTCAGCGAGACGACTACCTCTACACACCGCGACGCTCCAACGCGCTGGTCGTGGCGATCGCCCTGATGGTGATTGGCATCTTCGCCTTCCTGGGAATTATCATCAGCACTCTGAACTAGCCCCCTGCCTTGCTCGCCGCGGCAGACTAGAATATCGCCCCCAAAAAATTTGCAAAAATCTTTGGCCCAGGTTGACAAACGGTGACCTCTCACACACAATAATAGTTACGCTTTTTTGGAGCGTGTTTTGCGGGTATAGCTCAGTGGTAGAGCGTCACCTTGCCAAGGTGAATGTCGCGCGTTCGAATCGCGTTACCCGCTTTGTTTCCGACCTAGTGCTAAGAGTCAGTGGTGGTTTGGGAATGAGTTCAATCTGCTGCAAGGTTGTGCTGAGTAGGCGCTGCTGAACCAGCGTGTCTGATGCGTTCGCTTTTAGCATCTTCGTGAATCAAGACACCTTTCTGCTCGGTTTTCGCTGGGCTTGCAGGCTTTATCCAAGCTTAAGCGAATTTTCCACTGATCTCTCAGCTTGCCCCTGTAGGATGAGTCTAGAGAGTCTTACCAGTACTGATGACACGACGGGTTGGATGGGCTGGGAAGCGGGCGATCGCGCTCGTGTTTCTCCTGTCCACGTTGCTCACTCCACGTTTCTCAGTCCACGGTTCTCTGTCACTGACTCCCGCAAACAGGAATGTTAGAATCGGGCTGAATCTGGGTATTCGCAACCCCAGTTCCCGGCAGAAGCTCTGGGAAAAGTCTGGGTCGCTGCCTAGAAGCCTGTCCAGGATCACGCATCAAGTCACACCCAAACCAACCTCTCTGACGAGGGTTGGAGGATGGGTCGGTTGACGATAGTCCGGTTGACGATAGTCAATGAATCATGGTTTAGCGCTGGTTCGTCTGCGGCTGCGCGGGAAGGGCGATCGCCCCCAGCGGCTTTTGGGTTCACGGTCGTGGCTCCCAAGGCGCTAGACCCTGCACCGCTTGCATCACACTCACCGCTGCTCTGCTTGTGCAAACTCAGAAACCCCACAAAATCGACCTAAACGGCGACTACCCCTGTCCCTGTCGTCGTCGGGGCAAGCTGACACCCATCGCCCTGACGGATGCCTTTGGCTGCGACCGATGTCAGCAAATTTTCGTCGTGCAAGACAGCGGGCATACGATTGAGCAGCTTTCGACCAACTATCCCTACAAGCGGGCGTGGCGCTGGAACGGGCATCAGTGGATTGTGGTGAACCCATCCCTGGGAAAGGGCTATGTGCCGCTGACGCTGCTGTTCATGTTTGCGCTGGTGTTTCTGCTGCTGCTGACCACGCTGAGCGCACCCGCTGCCTCTCAGGTGGCGTTTCGGGTGGTGGCGGCGCTGGTGCTGTCGGTCATGCTGGCGTTTATGCTGTGGCTAGCCTGTCGGCGATAGTCCGCCGAAAACCCAGTCCTGCTAATCCCTCATGGGCTGCAACGTCACCAAGCTGTCACTGACCAAACTGTCACTGACCAAACTGTCACTGACCAAACTGTCACTGACCAAACTGTCACTGAAATGTGATTAGGATAGGGCGATCGCGCTGTGCTACTGCAAAGTGCTACTGAGCGATTCCCTAAAAGCTTTACAGTCTTGAGCTTTACAGCCGTGAGCCTTACAGGTTAAAGCTGTATTAGTGCAATGGATTTAGCGCAATAGATTAGTGCAATAGATTTAGCGCAATACACAGATTATCGAGTCATCGAGGCGATACTTGTGCAATTCATTGTCTAATGCAGTGAATGGCAGCGTTTTTCACAGTTCTTTACCGTGTTTTCTAACAGTCAGGATTCTTTAGATTCCCCAGCCGATTTGCTGACCACGCTTCATCGGGCTTATGCAGCGGCGGGACATTTGGCTGCGATGAAAGGGGGCGATCGCAGTCGGGCGCTCCAGATTATGGCGGAAGTGCTGAAGGATCAGCAGGACGATATTCTTGAGGCCAACACGCTAGATCTCGAAGCCAGCCGAGAAATGGCCGTGCCCGATCTGGTGCTGGAATGGCTGAAGCTCACGCCGGAGCGGATCGAGGCGGTGGTCAAGATTTTGCAACGCCTTTCGGAACTGGCAGACCCCACGCAGCAAATGCTGACGATTCCCTATTCCCTCAGTCATTCTCAGTCCTATTGCCAACTGATGCCGCTGGGGGTGATTGCGCTGGTGTATGAGGCGTTTCCCGAACTGGGGGCGATCGCCGCTGGGCTGTGTATTCGCACGGGCAACAGCATCGTCCTGCGGGGCAGCAGCGAGGCCAGCAACTCCAACCAGGCGATCGCCAGCACGCTGAAACTCGCCCTCCAGGAAGCCGGCCTGCCCACCGATGCCCTCGGCTGGATTCCGACTGACCAGGGCGACTCAATCCGCGAACTGGTGACCCAAGATGCCTACGTTAATCTAGTCATTCCCTATGGTCGCGTGAGCCTGGTGAACCAAGTGATCCGCCAGGCCACTGTGCCTGTGCTAAAAACGGCAATTGGCAACTGCTATCTCTACTGGTCGCCCTCCGGCAGCCTGGATCTGGCCCGGAGCATGATTCTAGACAGCCACCAGAGCGAACCTGATCCAGTCAACGCCATCGAGAAGGTGCTGATCAGCACTCACCACGACCCCAACACGCTACAAGCCCTGTGGCGCAGCCTGCGCGAAAAAGGCTTTCACCTGCGGGGCGATGCGGGGCTGGTGGCGGAGTTTCCGGATCTGGTACTGACGGAAGACGACGAGTGGCCGCGCCCCTACCTGGACAACACGATTGCCTTCCGTTCGGTCAGCGGACTGGAAGAGGCGATCGCCCTGATGAATCGCTACAGCAGCGGCCACGCCGACTGCCTGGTGACCGAATCCTACCAGGAAAGCCACCAGTTTGCCCTGCATATCAACAGCGCCACGACCTATATCAACGCCTCGCCCCGGTTCTATCGCAACCCCAAGCAGGGCAGCCCCATCGCCCTCGGCATGTCCAACCAAAAAGGACATCGGCGCGGGCTAATCACGCTAGAAACGCTGACCACGCTGAAGTATGTGGTACAGGGGAGCGGCTGAGGAGGAAGAACGAAGAGAGAAGAACGAAGAGAGAAGAGGTTCTGTTTTTCATTCTTCGTTTTTCGTTCTTCGTTCTTCTTTTTTCCGTCTCTCGCCCCCTCACCTCACCACCTGCCTCAGCGTGTCCACAAACCCCGGATAGGAAACCGCAGCGGCTTCGGCGCGGTGGATCGTGGTGGGGCCTGTGGCGCGGAGGGCGGCGATCGCCAGACTCATGGCAATGCGGTGGTCGGTGTGGCTATCCACCTCGGCTCCGTGCAGGGGTTTGCCGCCCGTGATTTCCAAACCATCAGGACGCTCGGTGACGGTTGCGCCCAGGCGGCTGAGCTGGGTGGCCATGACGGCGAGGCGATCGCTCTCTTTCACCCGCAGTTCGGCGGCATCGGAGATGACGGTCGTCCCTTCGGCAAAGGCGGCTGCCACCGCGAGAATGGGGATTTCGTCAATCAGCCGGGGAATCAGGTCGCCGCCGATGTGCCCCGCCTTTAGCCGATTGTGGCCGCGCACGCGCAGATCGGCAACGGGTTCGCCTGCCACCTCGCGAGCATTCTCCAGGGTCACGTCTGCCTCCATCTGCGCCAGCGCGTCGAGAATGCCCGTGCGCGTTGGGTTCACGCCGACATTTTGGATGAGCAAATCAGAACCGGGGGCGATCGCCCCGGCCACCAGCCAAAACGCCGCCGAACTGATGTCGCCGGGAACCACCACGGGCTGCCCGATCAGCCGCGCCGGGCCGACTACCGTTGCGCTACAGGTGTCGGGATCAACCAGAACCTCTGCCCCAAAGGCCCGCAGCATCCGTTCGCTGTGGTCGCGAGATAGGGCGGGTTCGCTGACGGTCGTTTTGCCCTCTGTGGCCAGCCCCGCCAGCAAAATGCAGGATTTCACCTGGGCCGAAGCAATGAGCGAGGTGTAGTGAATCGGCCGAAGCGCCTGCCCCTGCACCGCCAGTGGCGCGAGGCCCCCAGCACGACTCCAGATCTGTGCGCCCATGTCCTGGAGCGGCCGAATCACGCGAGACATGGGGCGCGATCGCAGCGATCCGTCACCCGTCACCGTGAAAAATCGCCCCGCGTGGGAGGCCAAAATCCCCAGCATCAGCCGCATCGTGGTGCCAGAATTGCCCGCATTCAGCACGTCGGCAGGTTCCTGGAGTTGCCCCAGTCCAATGCCCTCTACGGTCACTCGTTCCGTATTCAGGTCGGAAATGTTTGCCCCCATTGCCCGAAAGCAGGCGGCGGTACTCAGGGGATCTTCCCCCAACAGCAGCCCGCGAATTTCCGTCGTGCCCTCCGCCAGTGCCCCCAGCATCAGCGCCCGGTGGGAGATAGACTTGTCGCCGGGAATGGCGATCGCCCCTGTCAGCGCCAAATCCACAGGCGGCGAAATTGTCAGCACATGATGATGTTCGGTGGTTTTGAGGGTGATAGAAGCCGTCTGCATTGCTATAGTTCCGTAGGTGGGCAATTGCCTCGTCGAGCGTGCTGCGCCATCGCTGCGTTTACTACGCTACCAGAGCAGTGCAAAGGCCGGATCACTGGTCGAACTGCATTCTCTGCCGACAGATTCTATTTCATCCTGTTTCGCAGATCTGGCAAGATTGAACCTGTTTGACTGGATAAAAAGATCATCTTCCCAGCCCTTTTTAGTCCCAGCCCTTTTTAGCCATGCTCACCGAACATCGCCAGCCAGTCTGTCTGTCCTGGATGTCACTGAATTCGCCGCTCTGGTCGGTGGTGGAAGCCTCTGCCGCGCTATATGAAAAAGAGCCAGGCCGCTATCACGTCGTGCTGACGGAGCCGCTGTTTATGGACTATTCCGAAGGGGAAACTTCGGCTGACCAGGCCCAGCAGCCCCACCTGCTCTGGCTCGAAATTTCCCCCTACCGCGTGATTATGACCATGCAGGGCAACGGCAGCATCAGCTATCGCCACTTTTGGGAGCAAGGAGTCTACGGCATCAGCCGCTACTGGCTGCGATCGCAGTCGGGCGACCTGGGTATGAGCGACCAGATGCGCCTGCGGAACTATACGCGCCACCTGAAGCTGATTTCCGATCCCCAGCCCCGTCACCTGCGCGTGGAGTATGAACTGTGGACAGAAAACTTGCAGCTTGGGCATTATGTGCTGAATTTAGAAATGCAGTCCTTGTAGCGCCAGCCATCGGTTGAGGATTCTCAAATGCGGCTGGAAGCAGGCTGTCAGCTTTTATTCTCGGCAGAAGCGCCAAGTCCGCTGCTGCTGATGTTGCGCCCCCGCAGCGGCGAAGGGCAGTGGGTGGTGCGCGAGGAATATCGGCTGGAGCCGTCGGTGCCTGTGGTGGAATATACCGACAGCTACGGCAATCTCTGCCAGCGTTTGGTTACGCCAGAGGGACGATTTCTGGTTTACACCGCCGCTTGTGTAGAAACAGCGGACGAGATCGACGTTGCGCCCGATGCCGCCTATGTGCCTGTGGAACTGCTGCCCGATAGCGTGGTGCAGTTTTTGCTGCCCAGCCGCTACTGCCAGTCGGACATGCTGTATGAGGAGGCGATCGCCATCGTGGGCGACATGGAACCGGGCTATGCCCAGGTGGAGGCGATCCGCCACTGGATTCATACCCAGGTGAAATATCAATACGGCACCAGCAACTCCTCTACATCTGCGGTAGACACTGCCCAGAGCAAAATCGGTGTCTGCCGCGACTTTGCCCATCTGGGGATCGCCCTCTGCCGCAGCCTCTCGATTCCGGCGCGGATGGTGGTGGGGTACTTGTACGAACTGGAGCCGATGGATCTGCACGCTTGGTTTGAGGCATTCCTCAGCAGCCCCGACGGGTCAACCGCCGAGGGCCGCTGGTATACCTTCGACGCGACGCAGCCACAGCCACGGGGAAACCGAATTGCGATCGCCTATGGTCGTGATGCCGCCGATGTGGCCCTAGCGACCCAGTTTGGCCCGCTGACACTTCAGGAAATGCGCGTGTGGGTGAAGGAGGGCTAGGGGTTAGCAGCTAGGCAAGGAAATGTGCAGCCCCCAGGTAAACTCACCAGGCAAACTCACCAGGCAAACTCACCAGGCAAACTCACCAGGTAAACTCAAAGAATTCCCCCTTGGTGCGGGTGAACCCGCCGAAAGGGTTTTGCCTGATCTCCAACCTCTATCCCATCCTCGACGAATGCCCTCGACGCGATCGCTCAAGACCCTCGCTTTGTATGCCCTGCTGGGGGCGATCGCCCTCGTCATGCTGCTGCCGCTGATCTGGCTAGTCAGCACGGCGTTCAAAGCCCCCACAGAAAATATCTTCGAGTTTCCGCCCCGGTTTTTGCCCCAGTCTCCAACGCTGCAAAATTTTGTGACAGTATGGCAGACCAATCCTTTCGGGCGCTACCTGTTCAACAGCACCCTGGTCGCAGTGCTAACGGTGGTGCTAAATCTGCTGTTTTGCTCGCTGGCGGCCTATCCCCTGGCGCGACTCCAGTTTCGCGGGCGCGAGGCGCTGTTGCTGCTGATTGTGTCCACAATTCTGATTCCGTTTCAGATTGTGATGATTCCGCTGTATGTCCTGGCGGTGAAGCTGGGGCTGCGTAATACGTACTTAGGGCTGATCTTACCGGCGATCGCCTCTGCCTTTGGGATTTTTCTCCTGCGTCAGGCGTTTCAAGGCGTACCCAAAGAGCTAGAAGAAGCCGCCCGCATCGACGGCTGCTCGGAACTGGGGATCTGGTGGAATGTGATGCTGCCCGCTGTCCGCCCTGCCCTGATCACGCTGGCGATTTTCGTTTTCATCGGAGCTTGGAGCGACTTTCTCTGGCCGCTCATCCTGCTCGACCAGCCCGACTATTACACGCTGCCCCTGGGCGTTGCCAAACTAGCGGGTGCATTTTCCCTCGACTGGAGACTGATTGCAGCGGGGTCTGTGATTTCGATTGCGCCTATCTTGCTGGTATTCGGTCTGCTTCAGCGCTACATCGTGCCAACGGATACCAGTAGTGGGGTCAAGGGATAATCAAAACTGCCCGCTCAACCGGGCTAAACGGCGAAATGTCTTGCTGTTGAAGGGTTTCAGCCCCTAGCGCTGAGGGGTTTCATTTTTCTAGGTTATGGAGAATTAACTCCGCCCCATTGCCGAAAAATACTCTGTGAGATATTCTGAAACAACCTGTAAAGGCTCGATAAAGAAAGAGTCAGTGTTCCGTTGTTATACTGTAAAGAACTCTTTCGCCTTGAGCTAATCTCCGTATTATCCCGGAGGGAAAGCGTCGCTAGACCAGTCTGTTCATCGGGAGCCAGTAAATTCTCTGAAGATACACGCCCGTTATTACTTGCTGAGATGTGAGCTTAAATGCGGGTTTATAGTGGATTTACAGGTGAATTTACAAAGGTTTTCTGCTCCAAAGTTGCAGAGCATCGGGATTTTCCGAGATTTGCTTTTGATACCGCTGTACTGATCTGCTATGAGTTGTATGACTATGCGTGATAGGAGCGATCGCTATCGAGTAACATCTATTCCCATGCCGATGCGCCCCAAGCGCCTGGGCAGCTACCTGCTAGATGCAGGTCTGATCACGCCGGATCAGGTCACGGTGGCGCTGAACGATCAGCAGGCAACTGGGATGCGTCTGGGCGAGGTGCTGGTGGCTCGCGGCTGGGTCAAAGAACAGACGATTGAGTGGATCATGAAAAAGGTGATCCTGCCTGAGAAGAAAGCATTTCAAGATTGGGAAGAGAAGCAGCGCCAACAGCAGCCGCCGTTGACCCCAATTCCTGCACCTGCTCAACGAGTCGAGCCAGTGCCGCCAGCAGCGCCGGCCAACGCCCAAAAGACTCCTACCCGGCGCGAGGTTCCCATTTCCAAGCCCCTGCCTCCGGTGAACTCGTCAGATAGCGACGTAAGCTGGGTCGGCTAGGAGCGTTGGTCTAAGGAAAAAGACCACATTGAAGCCGCATTTGGGCTGCTTCTGCTGCGTATAACTTGCATTTCTAACTTGCATTTAACTTGCGTCTAACTTGTGGGAAACAGCAGCAGCCAGAGGGGCAGCGTGACGAGTAGCCCGATCGATCCCATGGCCAGCGCCGTCACTGTTAGCTCTCGGTCTAGCTCGTAGGCTTCACACAGTACGAGGGTTGCAAAGGCCGGTGGCATACTGACCTGGAGGACGATCGCTAGCTTTTCTGCTGAGCCAAGGCTGGTGAACGAGAGCAGCACGCCGATTAGCAGCGGCACAATGAGCATTTTCACGCTCAGGCTGACGGAGGCGAGGCGGACACTGCGCCAAGAACGCAACTGGCTGAGCCGCATTCCAATCAGCACAAGGGCAACGGTAATGCTTGTCCAAGCGACTGTTTTGAGGAACGAGTCTAGCCAGAGCGGTAGCGGTATGTCGTGGATGCCCAACCCCAGCGCAAAGCTCCACAGCACCGGGTTGCACACTAGCGCCCGCAGCAAATCCCGTGGACTCTTTTGCATGCCGCCAAAGTGGGCGGCCATGACTACGCCCAGCCCGTAGGCTCCGAGCGTCGTGCCAATCATGTCGTAAAACAGAGCCCAGGCAAAGTACTTTGGGCCTATAAGCGCTAGACTGACGGGGAACCCCAAATAGCCCGTGTTGCCCATCATGGTCGCCAGCAAAAAGCTGCCTTGCTGAGGACGGCTCTGAGTCATGGGGGAAGAAACAGGTCGTTGTTTTTGTTCTGGTCTTTGTCCTTGCTTTAGCGTAGCCATCAGCCATAGCCAGCCCAGCAGCCCCCCCAGCGCGATCGCCAGCCACGCTGCCACGGGCGCAAGCCACACCGCTGCCGAGAGTTCGGACTGGCGCAGAAACCCCAGCACGCTAATCGGCACCCCTACCCAAAACAGCAGCTTTCCGAGGCGATCGCCCACCCACAGCGGACAAATCCGTCCTAGCCAAAATCCCAAACTGCTCCACCCTATCAGCGGGACATAGAGACTCAGCAAGCGAAGACTCGGAAATTCCATAGGTTGATTATCGTTGGAGTAATTTGAACGGTTTTAAGGCTATCGTTGCGGAGCAAGGGTTCAGCAGACCGTTGAGTTACTTTGCCGTGTGTCGAAGGGGATGACGCTCTTCCAAGGCCATGCAATAATAACCCCGCAGGACTAAACCAGTCTGCGGGAGAGTTTGCGTGAAAGATGCCAGTTTGCCCAAGTCGTCAGCGCCCCAGCCCGATGTCTCTGGCCAGGAAAGTCAATATGGGCTGACCGACGATATCCCGGTTGCTCAGCGAGATGGGGCGCGTTTAGAGGCCGATTTGAACCCCGGTGGGTTTGGGTTTCGAGCGGCGGCGGATAGGCTGCGATCGCTCTTTCGGGGGCGGGTTTGGCTATGGGGGCTGATTGGCTTTGTGGCGGCGGTGCAGCTTGCGCTGGTCAGCCGCAGCCTGTTCTTTAGCAATGTTTCTGCCGCACAGGGCTATCAGCCGATCGAGGCCGGCTTGTCCGCAGCGATGTCTCAACTGTCGCTGACCCCGGCCGATAGCCTGCTGGGCCATATCGCCTACGCCGAAGCTCCTCCAGACACCCTCAGCCCAGTGCTTCCCAATGGCAGCATCCTGCTGCGTGATGCGGCTGCCGAGCGCTTTTTGGCAATGGTGAGGGCGGCTCGCGCTGAGCGGGTGAGGCTGGTGCCGCTGTCGGGCTTTCGCTCGGTGGAAGAACAGACTTACCTGTTTTTCACGCTGAAGGCGAAGCGATCGCTCTCGGCTCAGGAACGGGCCCAGGTCAGCGCTCCTCCCGGCTACAGCGAACACCACACGGGCTATGCAGTGGATATTGGGGACGGCGATCGCCCAGATACAGACTTGGAAACCGATTTCGATCAGACAGCCGCCTACCGCTGGCTGACGGCCAATGCTGCCCGCTTTGGGTTTGAGCTGTCTTTCCCTCAGGACAACGCTCAGGGCGTGAGCTACGAACCGTGGCACTGGCGCTTCGTGGGCGATCGCCACAGCCTCGAAACGTTTTATAAGCGGTAGTTTCGGCTACTGGCAATCAGTCAGGGGGCAGGTGAACCCACCCCCCACGCTTAGACTTCTTGATCAGCTCTAGCGCTTGCGAATGTCGCGAGCCATGTTACGGAAGAGATCCATACTGGAGTCGGCCGTGCGGCGCTCGTTCGTTAGCTTGGGTGTCGCTTCAGAAGACGTGGAAGTCGGTTCGGTTGGAACTTGCAGACTGTTGCCCGACTTCATATTGTCAGAAGACACTTCGTACTCCACTTCAAACTCGCCACCGTTGCCTGCGGTCTTGGGAAACTTGTGCTTGATGACTTTTTTCGAGCGCATGTACTCGATGTTGCCCATCGTTTTGGCATCGTCTGCGTCCAGGAAATAGGCTCCTGGCTTTGCGCCATTGCTAGCGGAGGGTGGTGCCTCTGCATTATTCTTTTTGCCAAACAAACCGAATAGTCCTGCCATGAGTGCCTCTGAAAAATATCGTTGCATTAATTAACATTATGTTAATTTTGCCCAGGATTTCCAAGCGGTTAGGCGAGATTTGTGAACGAATTGAGGCGGGCGATCGCCTCCTGAGGCCAATCCCCAAATTGACCCATCCACAAGGCTTGCAAGACTTGCCGCAGGCGAGGGGCGATCGCCATCCAGTGCGCCTAATGGATGTTACGGCCGGGATCAAATCTGGGTAATCTTCAAGAAGAGAATGATTTTGCTTTTGTGAATTCCGCATTTTCTCCCTGAAGCCAAATAGCAGAGCGTGTAAGAATCGTTGTGTTGTGTTTGGCAGTCCCTGTATCAGGTGAGACATTAAAGCACCATCGCAGGATTCTCTAGCGCGACTTGTTCTATTTGGATTTAGTTGAGGAACGGGCTATGACAGGTCAGAAATGGTTTGCCAGGGTGCTGGCCGGTGCAGTAGCGGTGGGAATCTGCGCGACAGGGGCGATCGCCCGCGCTCAGGAAATGCTGCTAAGTGAAGAAGGCGTGCTGGAAAACGGCGACATGGTGCTGCCTTCGGATAACAGCCTGTACGACCAGTTCACCTTTGAAGGTAAAGCTGGACAAACGGTGACGATCAAACTATTCAGCACTGAATTTCAGCCCTATCTGGCGGTCATCAGCCCAGAAGGTGAGGTGCTGGGCGAAAACCACAGCGCAGGCGGCAACCCTCAGAACTCGCAGTTGGAACTGACGTTGGCCACCGACGGCACCTACATCGTGATTGCCAACGGTTTTGATGCCAGCAGCCGCGGCCGCTACACGGTCGAGGTCATGGTTGCCGAATAGCAGAAAACCCACCGGGGAATTCTGGAATTCTTCCAAAATTCTTCCAAGGAGCCGACGGAGGCAGCCCAAACAGAGGCAGTCCAAAACGCAGGCAAAGCTGCACAGGGCGATCGCCCCATAGGTTGGCCAAAATCTCATGACACAACCTGAAATGGCGTTCCTGAAGGATTGGCGCATTGCTGCTCTGCGATGCTCTTTGGAACAGTTCTTTATAACGCTTCTGGCGCGGCGCACCTCATCGAGATGCGCCGTTTGTTTTCGGGGATTGGTTTATAGCGTCTGGGGAACGGCTCAGAGCGAATTGAAGGGGGCAGCTTGTGTCAGAATGGATTCGGTCAAATTGGCAGTCTGGCGATCGCCCTCAGCTTTTCAGTTTTCTCGCTCTTTCCCCCACGCTCTCTCCCCACCTATGACAAAGTTTGTATTTGTAACGGGCGGTGTTGTTTCCAGCATCGGCAAAGGCATTGTGGCATCTAGCCTGGGGCGACTGCTCAAGTCGCGCGATTACTCCGTCTCGATCCTGAAACTTGACCCCTACATCAATGTCGATCCCGGCACAATGAGTCCGTTTCAGCATGGGGAAGTTTTTGTAACGGAAGACGGTGCAGAAACCGACCTAGACTTGGGACACTATGAGCGCTTTACCGACACCTCCATGTCGCGGTTGAACAGCGTCACCACGGGGTCGATTTATCAAGCCGTGCTGAACAAAGAGCGGCGGGGTGACTATCAGGGCGGCACGGTGCAGGTGATTCCCCACATCACCAACGAAATTAAGGAACGCATCTTGCGTGTTGCCACCAATACCCACCCTGACGTGGTGATCACAGAAATTGGCGGCACAGTGGGCGATATCGAGTCGCTGCCGTTTCTGGAGGCGATTCGCCAGTTTCGCAAAGCTGTGGGGCGGCGCAATGTGCTGTATATGCATGTGACGCTGGTGCCGTGGATTGCTTCGGCTGGCGAAATGAAAACCAAGCCGACGCAGCACTCGGTCAAAGAACTTCGCTCGATTGGGATTCAGCCGGATATTCTCGTCTGTCGGTGCGATCGTCCCCTGCCAAAGGGAATTAAAGAAAAGCTGTCGGAATTTTGCGATGTGCCTGTGGAATGCGTGATTACGTCACAGGATGCCAGCAGCATTTACGAAGTGCCCCTGACGCTGGAAAAAGAAGGCCTGGCACACCAAGCACTCGACCTGCTGCAACTGGAGCAGCGAGATCCTGACCTCCGCCAGTGGGAAGAACTGGTAGAGCGGCTGCATCGCCCCGGCTGTCCGCTGGAAATCGCCATCGTAGGCAAGTATGTGCGGCTGAACGACGCTTATTTGTCGGTGGTGGAGGCGCTGCGCCATGCGTCGTTGGCTACGGGCGGCGACCTGCGGATTCGCTGGATCAACTCTGAAGACATCGAGCCACTAACGGTAGCCGAGCAACTCCAAGGCATCCACGGGGTTGTCGTACCCGGTGGTTTTGGCAGCCGTGGCATCGACGGCAAGATTACCGCCATCCAATACGTGCGCGATCGCCAGATTCCGTTTCTGGGGCTGTGTTTGGGGATGCAGTGTTCGGTGATCGAGTGGGCGCGGCATGTGGCCGGCATGGAACATGCCAATAGCTCCGAGTTTGACCCGCAGACCCGCAACCCCGTCATTAACCTGTTGCCTGAACAGCAGGATGTGGTGGATCTGGGCGGCACGATGCGCTTGGGGCTATATCCCTGTCGGCTGCAACCCAACACGCTGGCCGAGCGGCTCTATGGCGAAGAGGTGGTCTACGAGCGCCATCGCCACCGCTATGAGTTCAACAATGCCTATCGCACGCTGTTTTTGGAAACGGGCTATATGATTAGCGGCACTTCCCCCGATGGTCGCCTGGTGGAAATTATCGAGCTACCCAGCCATCCGTTTTTCATCGCTAGCCAGTTTCACCCCGAATTTCAGTCGCGTCCAAACGCGCCTCACCCGCTATTTCGAGGGTTTGTGCAGGCGGCGATCGCCCACTCAGAGCAATCTTCAGGGCAATCCCCGGTCAAGCCCCAATCGCTGGTGAATTAGGACTGGGCGTGCCAAGCGCTCCACTCCTACTCCACAGCTAAAGAGAATGGGCTGCCTATAAAGAATGGGCTGCCTATAAGAGAAAAGCTGCCCATAAAATTAGCCTATAAAATTAGCCGTCGAAGTCGTCCCCAGCAGGAACCCCATTCGACGGCCGATTTTGCATCGTTGCAAGCGCAAAGTTGCAAGCGCAAAATTAAAGCGAAAACCTAATCCGTAAAACTAATCCTTGTCGCGGGTGATCCGAGGCGGCTCACGGAAGGCGATCGCAAAAAAGAGCAGTCCCAGCGTGCAAACCAGCAGAAAAACGTAAATCAGGCTCTCCATAACACAGTCTCCTAAAGCTATTCAAGGAAACGTAGCACCAGACTAAAACTCAGCACAGCAGATACGAATCCAGCAGATACAAACCTGCAAACCTGAAGGAGGGAATGCTCACAGAGCAAAACTCGTCAGCAAGCCCTCCTCCAATTCACAATTCAGATGCCTAGACGGCTTCCTTACGGCGAGTAGACTTGTCACCCACCTTCTGGAACAAGCCCCACTCCACCTGCTCTTCTGAGAGGTCAGGGTCAATCCCCGCAAACACGTCGCGGAACAGCGTCCGAGAGCCGTGCCAGATATGACCAAAGAAGAACAGCAGCGCAAACACCGCATGTCCGTAGGTAAACCAACCGCGAGGACTGGTTCGGAACACCCCATCAGACTTGAGAGGCTCCCGATCAAACTCAAAGGGTTCGCCCAACTGAGCCTTACGCGCAAGCTTCTTCACTTCTGCCGGGTCGTCAAACACCTGACCATCCAGCGCACCGCCGTAGATCGTCGCCGTCACGCCAGCCTGCTCAAAGCTGTATTTCGACTCAGCCCGACGGAACGGAATGTCTGCACGAACCACGCCGTCTTTATCCGTCAGGATAACCGGGAAGTTCTCGAAAAAGTTGGGAATCCGGCGCACAAACAGTTCACGCCCAGCGGCATCCTTAAACACAGGATGCCCCAGCCAGCCCTGAGCAATACCGTCGCCCTTGTTCATCGGCCCGGTGCGGAACAGACCGCCCTTAGCCGGGTTGTTGCCCACATAGTCATAGAAAGCGAGCTTCTCAGGGATATTCTCCCAAGCTTCGGCCAACGTCAGACCATCGTCCACATCCGCTTGAACGCGACGATTGATCTCTTGCTGGAAGTAGCCGCTATCCCACTGATAGCGAGTCGGGCCAAACAGTTCAATCGGCGTGGCAGCGCTGCCATACCACATGGTGCCAGCCACCACAAACGCCGCGAAGAATACTGCTGCAATACTGCTCGACAGCACCGTTTCAATGTTCCCCATCCGAAGCGCCTTATACAAACGCTCGGGCGGACGAACCGTGAGGTGGAACAGGCCTGCAATAATGCCTACGATGCCAGCGGCGATATGGTGTGCCACGATGCCGCCTGGATTAAACGGATTGAAACCTTCAGGGCCCCAAGACGGAGCAACAGGCTGGACGCTTCCTGTCAATCCATAAGGGTCGGACACCCACATGCCTGGGCCAAACAGCCCTGTGAGGTGGAATGCTCCAAAGCCGAAGCAAAGCAGACCAGAAAGAAACAGATGGATACCGAACATTTTGGGCAAGTCCAATGCAGGCTCACCCGTCCGAGGATCTCTAAATAGCTCCAGATCCCAATAGACCCAGTGCCAGCAGGCTGCCAGGAACAGCAGTCCCGACAGAACGATGTGGGCAGCAGCAACACCCTCAAATGACCAGAAGCCAGGGTTGACCGCAGTTTCACCCGTAATGCTCCAACCTGCCCAGGACTGAGTAACGCCCAGGCGAGCCATAAACGGCATAACAAACATGCCCTGTCTCCACATGGGGTTCAAAACCGGGTCGCTGGGGTCGTAAATCGCCAATTCGTACAACGCCATTGAACCGGCCCAGCCTGCAACCAGCGCGGTGTGCATCAGGTGTACAGCAATCAGGCGTCCTGGATCATTCAGAACCACTGTGTGTACGCGATACCAGGGTAGTCCCATCGACTACGCTCCTCCTATTACGTTTCAACGCCTTTTTGAGCCTTTTTATTAAGCTGCAAGATACTAGTAAGCCTACCAGAATCAAGCACCATTATCCGTGGCAAACCGCCCAAAGTCCTATGAACCAACGAAAGACAACGTGCGATCGCCAGACACTTCGACAGTTTGACAATCCGGTTGTAAAAATGAAAGTGTATTAAAAAGTGTAACCAGGGCCTGGATGGGACGCAAGCATTGGTTACAGGCGCATTGCGTAAGACGCAGGGACGGTATCGGACATGGCCAATATTAAGTTTGTTAAAGAAAGCAAAGAGATTATTGCTGCCGACGGAGCGAATCTGAGGCTGAAGGCGCTTGAGAACAGTATCGACCTCTACACCTTCATGGGCAAAATGATGAACTGTGGAGGCTACGGTCAGTGCGGCACCTGCGTCGTGGAGATTGTCGAAGGCGGGGAAAACCTTTCCCCGCGGACTCCAGTTGAAGACCAGAAGCTGAGAAAGAAACCCGCAGGCTATCGACTCGCCTGCCAGACGATGGTAAATGGGCCGGTCAGCGTCGTGACCAAGCCCAAGCCCGGTGAGACGGTGGAGTATCAGCCCAGTTCACCGTCTCAGGCAGATTTGGAAGGTGGCGCAGTGGGGGCGACCCAATCCTCTGAACCCGGTTCATCTTCTGAAGCATCTGAGCCAGATTTGGAAGTGTTGGCAGAAGAGCAGGTATCCGGTTCCAGTGCTGAGGAGACGAATCCCTCAACAGGGAAACTGGAAGTCGTCTGAATCCATAGGGTTTGCAGATCTAAGAGTTTGCAGACCTGAGTAACCAAAGGGTCAGACCTTCACAATTCCAGCGTCTTCGTAGCCCTGTTGGCTTGATGTGCTTAGGCGGTGGAGTGATATTCTGTAGTCTTAGGAGTTTATATCTCTGGATTTGCGTGGAGGGTCTAGCACTATGGTTGTCAATGATCTTGGGTTTGTTGCGAGCTTGCTGTTCGTTCTGGTTCCAACGGTTTTCCTGCTGATTCTCTATATTCAGACCGCTAGCCGCGAGGGTAAACAGTCGAAATAGGTGAGGGCACCAGATTCTTTGATTGATGAAAGCGGGCAGAGTTTCCTGTCCGCTTTTTGTTTGGTCTGTAAAGGGAGTTGTGAAACCTCTGGGCTTTACTAGGGGCAAAACTAGGGGCGAATTAGTGGCGATCGCCCAGCCTATTCCTACAGATCAATCCTCCAAATCCTCTAAAATCCTCAAATTTGCCGCAGACTCAGCTTCAGAACTCTTAGCGCACATCGAACTTAGGATTTGGGGTTACCCCTTAGATATAGAGCGTTGCGCTAGAGAAGAGGTTGTATCTACAAAAGCAGATCATTTTATTTCTGTTATGCGATATTTGTTTAGCTAGCTTCACATTTCCGTGAAAATACTGTGACCCGCGCCGGGAAGCTTGCCTCACATTGGGTCATGTGCCAGATACTTTAGTTTTAGACAGCCTGTAGTGCGTTTGGAGTTGTACACACTTATACGGTGGTAACTATGCGAATTTTAGTGACGGGTGGTGCAGGGTTCATTGGTTCTCACCTGATTGATCGCCTCATGGCAGAGGGGCATGAGGTGATTTGTTTAGACAACTTTTATACAGGTGACAAGCGAAATATTCTTCGCTGGATCGATAGTCCGTTTTTCGAGCTGATTCGCCACGACATCACTGAACCCATCCGGCTAGAAGTCGATCAGATCTATCACCTGGCCTGCCCCGCATCCCCGGTTCACTATCAATACAACCCCGTAAAGACGATTAAGACCAACGTCATGGGAACTCTAAATATGCTGGGGCTGGCCAAGCGGATCAAAGCTCGATTCCTATTGGCATCCACTTCTGAGGTTTACGGAGACCCAGAAATTCATCCCCAGGTGGAGGAATATCGCGGCAATGTGAACCCCATTGGGATTCGCAGTTGCTACGACGAAGGAAAGCGGGTCGCAGAAACGCTGGCGTTTGACTATCATCGCCAGAACGATGTGGAAATTCGGGTTGCTCGGATTTTCAATACCTATGGCCCCCGGATGCTGGAAAACGACGGTCGGGTGGTTAGCAACCTTGTGGTGCAAGCCCTGAAAGGCAAGCCGCTAACGGTCTACGGCGACGGGTCGCAAACCCGGAGCTTCTGCTATGTCTCAGACTTGGTAGACGGACTGATTCGCCTGATGAATGGTGATTTTATGGGCCCGGTTAATTTGGGGAATCCTGAGGAGTACACCATTTTGCAACTGGCTCAAACGGTGCAATCCATGATCAACCCTGACGTAGCCCTCAAGTTTGAGCCGTTGCCCCAGGACGATCCTCGTCGTCGTCAGCCCGACATTACCCGTGCCAAGACGCATCTAGGCTGGCAGCCGACGGTGCCTCTGGCAGACGGGCTACGGCTTACGATTGAGGATTTTCGGACTCGTCTGGGCGATCGCGTCGCTAAAGTTCCCTCGGTTTCCTCACACTAGCGGGGCTGGTTGCCCAGGGTTCCCCAGAATCTCTGAAGCCTCTTACTGGGTTCACGAGCCAGTCTTGTAGAGGGGTGCCCCGCCAAGTCCTTTGATCCTGCCTCACGGTAGCTTTGATGGGCTACACAGCTTGTCCTACCTGGGCGTTTTAGATCTGGAGCGCTTTTGACTGCATCTTGTAGGAATTTTTATTGCTCGAGATTTGTTGTTCGAGATGCGTTTCCCTTGTCCATCGTCAGCAGTTGAATAAATGAGGTACTGCCCATGCGCGTGTGTGTTATCGGTACAGGCTACGTCGGCTTGGTGACAGGTGTTTGCTTGTCTCACATTGGGCATGACGTAATTTGTGTGGACAACAACGAAGAAAAGGTCAAGCTGATGAAGTCCGGGCAGTCGCCCATTTTCGAGCCTGGACTCTCTGAGCTAATGACCGCCTGCATTCAGGAAGGCAGGATTGAGTTCACCACTGATCTGGCCAAGGGTGTGGAACATGGCGAGATTTTGTTTATTGCAGTGGGTACGCCTCCGCTACCGACCGGAGAGAGCGATACCCGCTATGTCGAAGCCGTGGCGCGTGGGATTGGGGCACACCTGAACAGCGGCTACAAGGTGATTGTGAACAAGTCAACAGTGCCGATTGGCTCCGGCGACTGGGTTCGTATGATTGTTATGGATGGCGTTTTAGAGCGTCAGGTGGCTACGGCTGGCGGTGGCGTGGCGGTGGCAGAGCCGGATGTGGCCTTCGATGTAGTCAGCAACCCCGAATTTCTACGAGAAGGTTGCGCGGTGTATGACACCTTCAACCCAGATCGGATTGTGCTAGGTAGCAATAGCTCCCGCGCCATCTCGATGATGAAGGAACTATATGCGCCGATTGTGGCTCGTCAGTTTGCGGAAGACAAATCTGGCCCGACGGTGCCCGTGGTCGTGACTGACCTCAGTTCGGCAGAGATGGTGAAGTACGCTGCCAATGCATTCCTGGCAACCAAGATTAGCTTCATCAACGAAGTGGCAAATATCTGCGATCGCGTGGGTGCGGACGTAACCCAGGTCGCCAAAGGCATTGGTCTGGACTCGCGCATCGGCGGCAAGTTCCTGCAAGCAGGCATCGGCTGGGGCGGCTCTTGCTTCCCCAAAGACGTTGCGGCGTTGGTTCACACGGCGGATGATTACGGTTATGAAGCTCAGCTTCTAAAGGCTGCTGTGAGCGTTAACGACCGCCAGCGCTTGATTGCGGTTGAGAAACTCCAGCAAGTGCTGAAGATTCTGAAGGGCAAGACGGTGGGCCTGCTGGGCTTGACCTTTAAGCCTGACACCGACGACATGCGCGATGCGCCTGCGCTGACTATCATCGAGCATCTGACTCGTTTGGGCACAAAGGTCAAAGCGTATGATCCGTTGGTATCTCAGACCGGAATGCGCCACGGCTTGTCGAACGTGATTGTGGAAACCGATCCGGAGCGTCTGGCGGATGGCTGCGATGCGCTGGTGCTAGTGACGGACTGGAGCCAGTTTAAGACGCTCGACTATACCAAGATGGCAACCCTGATGAACAGCCCCATCCTGATCGACGGACGGAACTATCTTGATCAAGAAGCGATTGAGAAAGCTGGTTTCCGCTATGTGGGCATTGGTCGCTAGATCTGGGATGAGGGAGTCGGCCGCCAGCTAGTTCGCAGCTGATCCTGCCCGATTGAACCTCCAATCAAGCTAGAAAGCATCAAGACCTTGCTGAGAATTCTCGCAAGGTCTTTTTGTTTTTTTGTACTGGGTTCTTGTCAGGTGCAATTTCAGGTTTCGCCCCGGGTGAGAACCGCTTAGACAGGCGCAACGGACACTTGAGCGATGTCTGACGGAGCCATGTTGGCATGGATGACCTGCCCGTCGCGGAACCAGACCACGCGGCGAGTGAGTCGAGCCACCTCTGGTTCATGCGTCACCATGACCACTGTGATGCCACTTGCATTTAGCTCCTGAAAGATATTCATCACTTCTTGAGTGGTGTGTGAGTCGAGGGCACCCGTCGGCTCGTCGGCTAGCAGCAAGACAGGACGGTTTACAATAGCGCGGGCGATCGCCACCCGTTGTTGCTGTCCTCCCGAAAGCTGATTGGGGCGGTTGTTCATGCGGTTTTCCAGACCCACACGGGTTAGCGCTTCGGCGGCCCGCTCCTGGCGCTCGCGTACAGGCACGCCTGCATAAACCATTGGCAGCATCACATTCTCGATGGCAGTGAGTTGCGGCAGCAGGTGGAATTGTTGAAACACAAAGCCAATCTTGCGATTTCGGACGTGGGCCAGTTCCGTATCATCCAAACCCGCCACATCGGTTCCGTCCAGGTAATAGCTGCCAGACGTAGGGCGATCGAGACAGCCGATCACGTTCATCGCCGTGGACTTGCCAGAACCCGAGGGCCCCATGATGGAGCAATATTCCCCTGCTTCGACCGTCAGGTTCACATCCGACAGGGCGCGGACTTCCGTATTGCCAGAACCGTAGACTTTGGAGATGTGCTCGAGGCGGATGATGGGCTGCATAGGAAAAGGGGATTTTAGGAAGGTGAGGTGTTGGCGCAGTGGAGCCGGAACCCTACCACGCCAACACGAGTTAGGCGCAGTTAGGCACAGTTAAGTAGGCATAAGTTAGGCACAGTTAGGCACAGTTAGGCACTGCGGAGGGCAACAATGGGGTCAAGCTTGGCGGCCTGGCGGGCGGGAACCACGCCGAAGAAGAGGCCTATGCCACCCGATACACCCACCGCTAGAAGAATGGCGGTGGGAGAAACGCCCGCCTTGAGCGGGGTCAGCGCACCGGCTAGGGACACACCGCCGATGCCGATCAGGGTTCCTGCCACGCCGCCCAGCACGGCCAGGATGGTTGCCTCGATCATAAACTGCACCAGAATGTCTTGCTGGGATGCGCCGATTGCCTTCCTGAGGCCGATTTCCTGGGTGCGCTCGCGGACAGAGACGAGCATGATGTTCATGATGCCGATGCCGCCGACGAGGAGCGAAATTCCGGCGATCGCCGCCAGCATGATGGTCAGCGCCCCGGTAACATTGCCCACAATCTCCAGCGCGTCTTTTTGGCTGCGAACCGTAAAGTCATCTTCAGATACGATTCTGTGGCGCAATCGAAGCAGATTCGTCACCTGAAACTGGGCCGCACCAATGGACTGCTCATCCCGCGACATGATGGAAATAAAGGTGACTTCTGTGCCGTAGGGCGACGAGTTGCCTGTAATCTGCGACGACATGGTGGTGATGGGGATATAGGCCACGTCATCCTGGTTATTACCTAAGAATGCGCCCTTCGCCTCCATCACGCCCACGACCTGAAAGGTGAGATTTTTAATCCGAATCGTTTGCCCCAGCGGGTCAGCGTCGCCAAACAGGCTGCGGGCCAGGTCAGCCCCCAGCGCCACCGAGCGGTTTCCCCGCTGCACGTCCATATCCGTGAGGAAGCGACCCCGTGCCACTGGGAAGCTCCGCACTGTGCTGAATTCAGGAGTCGTGCCCACGATTAGGGCGCTGGTGCGGCGGTTGCCTTGGGTGACGGTCTGCTGGGTTTGCAGTTGGGGCGCAACGCCGATGACCGTGGGAACCTGGGAGGCGATCGCCTCTGCATCTTCTAGCGTCAGGGTGCGCGGTGTTTCTAGCGTGCGCTGACGAGACGAGTCACTGCCGGGAATCACAAACAGCACGTTCGGCCCCAGCGACTCAAACTGTTCGGACGCATAGCGCTGCGCCCCCTGGCCCACGCCCACCATCGTAATCACCGAGGCATTCCCAATGATGATGCCCAGCATGGTCAACGCACTGCGGAGCTTATTGGCTTTGAGGGTTTTCACCGCCATTGCGGTGCTTTCGAGTAAGTCCATAGATCCTCCCTATTGCGGCTGCATCCACTCGCGGGCATACTGCGGGGGCAAATCGATAAAGACGCGATCGCCCGGTTCGATGCCGTCTAGAATCTGGGTCTGGTTGCCGACGGCAGTGCCCAGCGTAACAGGGCGAAATTCGGGTCGATTTCGCTCACCGGGAACCAGCACCCCGTTCTGCCCATCCTTCGTGACGATCGCCACCGTCGGAACCACGACCGCGCTATCGAGGCGATCGCCCAAAAAGTCCAGATCCACATTCATGCCCGACAGCAACCTGTCTTGCCCCGTCAGCAGGCGAATCCGCACCTGAAAGGAGGTGACGTTTTGCCGCACCACCGCCTCCGGAGCCACCAGCCGCACTTCACCCGTGAACACCTGATTAGGCAGGGCATCGGCACGAATTTCTACCGTTTGGCCGGGGCGAATTTGCCCGATGTCTACCTCTGGCACATCTGCCAGGATTTCTAGCCCGCTGGCGATCGCCACAATCGCGGTCGAAGTAGCAGAAGTTGCGTCCGAAGCCGAAGTCGTCGGCGTGACGAACGCCCCCTCCGTCGCATATTTCTGAGTCACAATGCCGTCAAAGGGGGCCCGCAGCACTGTGTCCTCTTGCTGCACTTCTACGCTGCGGAGATTGCCTAAGGCGCTGGCCAACTGGGCTTCTGCCTGGGCAATGTCTTCGGCGCGGCTGCCGTTGCGAGACAGATTCAGGCTCTGCTCCGCGGCCCGCAGGCTGGCCTGGGTTTGCTCCAGGTTGGCGCGGGCACTGTTGGCTTCACGCACCACTTCATCCAGCGCATCGCGGGAAATTGCGCCCTGGCTGGCCAGCGATCGGTTCCGCTCTAGCCGCTGATTCGCCAACTGCACGCGGGTTTCGGCATCGCGCACCTGGGCCCGGGCCCGCTCCACTTCGGCCTGGCGCTGGGCAATTTCTTCGGGACGATTGCCCGATCGCACTTCTGCCAGTCGGGCCTGCGCTTCGGCAACCTGGGCCCGCGCCTGCATCATTCGCGCCGCCACGTCTTCACTCTCCATGCGGGCGATGATCTGCCCTTCCCGGACGCGATCGCCCTGTTCCACCAGCAGTTCTCGCAAAATACCCGTCGCCTTGGGGCTGATATTCACCGTTTGCACAGGCTGCACCCTGCCGTTGGCGGTAATTCGCACCGTCAGGGCTTGCGATTCCACGGGCACCGTCAGCGCCGCCACATCAGGAATCGTCGCACTCTGTCGCGCCACCAGCGCCGCCGTCGTACCCGTGCCAATCAAACCCGCCGCTACCAATCCCCACAGCCAGGGATTGCTGGGCTGAACTTTGCCGATCATAGGGAGTCGCATGGTCATTTTAGGGATTGGGTTAGGGATTGGGGGTGTTGGAATTGGGAGGATTGAGAGATTCGCAGAGGGGATGAGAAACAAAATTAAAAGGGGGCTAGCAGTCCTCTCATTTTGGTCATCTGCTACTACTCCACCGCCATCTTTCGGCGATGCTCAATCCAGCGCTGATGCACACGGGGCAGCTCTTGCTCCCAAAAGGCATGGTAGTCGTGCATTTCGCGGAGGCGCTGCTGGGATTCGGGCGGCTGGGTTTTGAGCAGGTCGAGGCCGCGTTCGGAGAGCTTGCGGAAGGCGGCGATGCGGGCAAGCTGCTGTTCATGAAGCTGTGACCAGGCGTGGGGCTTGATCTGAAAAAAATCGCGGCGATCGCCCGGCAGCGGCAGTCGCTCAATCAGCCCAAGCTGGATCAGCAGGCGCGTCATCGAGCTAATGGACCCTTTGCTGGCTTGCAGCACCTCCGCCAGTTCGCCACTGGACTGGTGCGGCGGTTGAGAAATCAGCAGCCAGCCAAAGATGCGCCCGGCCATGCGGGGCAGCCCAATCAGTTCAAACATCAGCCCCACTTCTTCGACAAAATGCGTATGCTCGAACGGCTGCTCTCGGTTCAACGGCTTCCACCTCACGTTAGATCTTAACGATACTTAACACGAATCGCCCTCAGTTTGGAATGTTCAGTAATCACTGAACTTTTTGAATAAATAATTAGGAAGGTAAGCATTTCTCCCCATAGCTTCACTTTAACCTGAAGACATTCCTGACGGCTCCTCCGGATATCCTCACCTGACCGGAGGAATTTGCTGGCAGCAATGGGATCACGGCTCGTCTGTTCTGCGCCAGATCAGGATCGAGCCGTCGGCACTGCCGCTGGCCAGGATGCGCTGCGGTTCCAGAAAACCAACAGCGGTGACGGCGGCTTCGTGCCCGTCCAGCACGGCGAGAAGCTGTCTGGTTTCTACATTCCACAGGCGAACCGTGCGATCGCCACCACTAGCCACCGCGTTTCGGCTATGACCCGACGAGATGCCCGTGACGGCGGCCGCGTGACCAGCAAGCGTTGCCACAAGGCGATCGCCCACCCTGTCCCAGATTCGCAGGGTGCGATCCTGACAGCCCAAAATTAACCGCGAATCATCTGCCGTGAAGGTCATCGCTGAAATGCCACCGCAGGGCCAATCCAGCGTCCGCATCGGGCGGTTCAAGCTCAGGTTCCAAAGCACCAGAGAACCGTTGCCGCTGGCGATCGCCAGGGTGCGTCCGTCGGGGTTAATTTCGAGGGCAGAAACGGATGTTTTTTGCCAGTTCAAGCCTTTCACCAACTTGCCCGATCGCAAATCCCAAAAGGTAATGCTGCCGTCTTTGCTGGCGACGATTAGAATCGGCTGATGCGGATGAAAGGTGATGTCGGCGATCGCCTCTGCATTGGGTCTGAGCGTTTTGAGCAAAGCGCCCGTCCGCAAATGCCAGAGTTTGACTTCAGGCATGGCATTAGCGCTGGCTAGAATTTCGCCATTTGCGCTAAGAGCCAGCGAGGCGATTGCCGCTGATCGGGTTTCTAATGTAACCAATAAGGTGCCTTTTAGCGGATTCCAAAGCTGAATTGATCCGTCTTTGCTAGCGCTGATCAGGCTCTTTCCATTTGGGGAAAATAACAGACCTGTGACTTCATCATGATGTGGCTCCAGGGGATGAACCCACTGCCAAATTTGACTTTTGGAGTTTTCTGGAGTCAGAACTTCGGAAACAATTTCGGGTTCAGATTGAGCCGTTCGATCCGATCGGGAGGTACGGTTTTGGGACGTAAGTCCTAGTGCTTTTGCTTTTCTCAGGTCTGATTCTGCCCCTAGCTCTAACCCCATCAAAGAATAGACAAAGCCCCGATGTCGATAGGCTTCTGCATAGTTGGGATTGAGCTTGATAGCGCTGCTGAAATGGGCGATCGCCTCTTCATATTTTCCGGCCTTGGTCAATTCAGCCCCCATCTGGTAAAGCGCTTCTGCGGCCGATGCCCCTGAAGTGTAGATTTTGGTCTGTGCCGACGAGGATTTAGATGACGAATGATTTGCGGTTGGGTCTGAGTTTTCGCGCTCTTGAGACTGTCCTCCTGCCTCGGTTTGAGGAGAGGGATTTTCGATTAGAAACGCCTTGATTTTTTGATAGGCTTCATTGATTTTTTTGAGTTCCTCTTCGGCCTGTTTCTTTTGTTGAGGATCACGAAACTGATCGGGATGCCAGCGCTTTGCCAGGGCCCGATAGGCGGCCTTTACGTCGGCTTCGGATGCGCCAACTTTGAGATCAAGACGCTCGTAATAGGACTGAATTTCTGCCATATTTCGATACTTCAGTTGGCACACGGATGACCTGCGGGTTGTCCTGCCAGGGGTTGCCGATCGGGTGGCATGGTCTAGTATTCACAGGAATCGTGAGTGGGCAATCAGGAGTGGGAAATCAGAACGGGGCAATCAGGAGCGGGCAATCAGGAGCGAGTAATCTGAACAAGCGCAATGGCTCAATTCAGATAGGGCAAGTATCAGATAGGGCAAGTAGGACAGCAGACGCAAATTGTGGGCTATGAGAAAATCTGTCCTGCTGTTGCAGGAATTTGGGAGCGGCCTTGCTAGAGTCATCAGAAGTCGCTCCTTACTGAACGTCGCCACCCATGAATGCCGTTGACCTTGCCTTTACCCCAGCGCTAGAACAGGCCCGTCTGATTCGGAGCCGCGAGGTGTCGCCTCTGGAATTGGTAGAGCTATACCTGGAGCGGATCGAGCGGCTCAATCCCTTGCTGGGCAGCTATTTCACCGTGATGGCCGAGGCGGCGATCGCCACGGCAAAAGACCAGACCGAGCGGCTCCTCCAGGCAGACCCCAGTGAACTGCCGCCGTTTTTGGGGGTTCCTATCTCTATTAAAGATCTGACCCCGGTGGCGGGTGAGTGCTGTAGCTATGGTTTGAGCGTGGCAAAGAATCGAGTCGCTGCCGAAGATGCGGGCGTGGTGACGCGGCTGCGGCAGGCGGGCTTCGTGCTTCTGGGCAAAACAGCCACCTCAGAGATTGGCTCCACGCCCTTTACGGAGCCACGCGGCTTTCCACCCGCCCGCAATCCCTGGAATCCGGACTATACACCGGGTGGCTCTAGCGGCGGCGCGGCGGCCTCGGTGGCGGCGGGTTTGGCGGCGATCGCCCAGGGCACAGATGGCGGCGGCTCGATTCGCGGGCCCGCGTTTTGCTGCGGGCTGGTGGGGCTAAAGCCCGCACGAGGGCGGGTGTCGCTAGCTCCGGTGGGCGATCGCATGAACGGGCTGTCTACCGATGGCCCCATCGCCCGCACGGTGGCAGATGCCGCAGCCCTGCTGGACGTAATGGCGGGCTATACCGTGGGCGATCCCTACTGGCTGCCCGATCCCGAACCCAGTTTCCTGGCAGCAGTAGGGCGATCGCCCGGTCGCCTGCGGATTGGCTATACTACGGACTTTTCGCCCATCGGGGCTGCCGATGCCGCCTGCACCCAGGCCGTGCTGGACACGGCAAAGCAACTGGAGGCGCTGGGCCACACGGTCGAACCTGTGCAGATTGACCTGAATCAATTGGTGGAGCCGCTGATCGCTGTTTGGCAAACGGGCGTAGACGTCGGCGTGCCGTGGTTTGTGATGGGCAAGCTGAATCGCTGGCTCTACTGGCGATCGCGCAAACGCAGTGCCGGACAATACCTGACCGCAGTGAACCAGATGCAGATCGCCGCTCGCCAGATTGTCGCAACGCTGTTGCCCTACGATGCCGCCCTGTTTCCCGTGTTTCTCCACCCCACGATTCGCGTGGGGGAATGGGCCAGCCTGCCTGCCCACAAAATGTTTCAAAACATCGTCCACTGGGTTGCGCCCAGCCCCATCTTGAACGCGACTGGGCAACCGGGCATTGCCCTCCCGACGGGATTCACCGAAACCGGATTGCCTATCGGTGTTCAACTTGTGGGGCGACCCGCCGACGAAGTGACGCTCATTTCCCTGGCAGCACAGCTAGAGCAAGACCAGCCGTGGATTCAGCACCGGCCGGCGATCGCCACCACCTAGAACGGGTTTTCCTGCAAATTTTGCTGTAAAGCAGGGCTGACCCCTTGGCCAGCCCCGCAAACAATGCTCTGAATTGGAGACTTTCGAGCTTAGACTCCGACGAACCTAGAACCGACCGGTTTCTCGTGGCGTGCCGGTAAGTCCAGACTGATCCAGGAACAGGTTTTGGGCAGAGTCGTTTTGGTAAATGCAGGTGACGCGCACATTCTCGCCACCCTTCTGGATGTCGCCCGTAAAGCCGAAGGTATTCAAACGGCGACGGCACTCATTTACTTCCTGCGCGTTTACCACGTTCGCCTTTTCCAAAATCGACCAGTTGCTACTCCGCAGCACGCAGCCGGGCTGCATCACCGGACGCGACACGTACACGCTAAACGGGTTTAGCGTCAAAAACGCCCGCATATCCATCGTGATGGCGCTGGCTCCGTATTGCACGCAGATATCGGCATTGGGGGCGCTGCGGTCGATCACTTCCCGCGAGGCGACGTTCTCAGTGCCAAAGTTTGCTGTCGAGCTAAAGGCAATGCCAAGCCCGATGCCCAGAATCAACACGGCAGCCATCAGCATGGCTGTGCCGTAGTTAATGGCTGAGCCGAGGGGCGATCGCTTGGGTTCGTCATCCATGTAGCGGGAAGAGGGGGGACGCTGGGGTGCCTTGGGTCTACGTGCCATAGGGAAATATCTGGAAAAGCACAAGGACTGAAGAAGCGAGGACTGGTGGTTTGCCCAATCCTTTCATCCAGTTTAGTGCCTCGCTTGGGAAATCGACAGGCACGGGGACAGGAATCGAAAAACAGGGTTTGGGGAAAGGGGCAAGTCGAGAGTTTCGAGATTCTAGGAAACAACGGCAGCGGTTTACGAATTGCAACAAAACCGGGCATCATATAAGAAGAGGTAATACCTGGCTATCACGGCTTTGGAATGATTTAACGCTGCGTTCTGGTTTGCCACTGGTTTGCCACTGGTTTGCCACTCGTTCGCCATTGGTTCGCCATTCGTTCGTCACTGGTTCGCCACTGTCGCACTCCGCACTCTGCCATGCCCCGTCGCCGCCCCGTATATCAGGCAATTTTGCTCGTCGATGGCTACAACGTGATTGGAGCCTGGGACGTGCTGCGGCAACTGCGCGATCGCCACGGGCTAGAAGAAGCGCGGCGCGGGCTGGTGGAATCGCTGGTGGGCTACAGCGCCTTTCAGGGCTTTAACACGCAGGTCGTGTTCGACGCGCAATATCAGGACACGCCGGGCAGCCGCGAAATTATCACCGAAAATCTCTGCATCTGCTATACCGACTTTCAGCAAACGGCAGATACCTTTATCGAACTAGCCTGCTCTCGCTTTCGCAACGATCTGCGGAAATATGAGCAGCGGCTGATTGTGGCCACCTCTGACCGGGCGCAGCAGCAGACGGTCATTGGCTACGGCGCAGAACTGATGTCCGCCCAACGGCTCCTTTCGGACGTGGAGGCGGCAGAGCGGCGGGTGCGGCAGCGACAGTTTACCAAGGGGCGATCGCCCGGCCGCTTCCTGGCCAACTCCCTCGACCCACAGGCGCGTGAAAAACTCTCTCGGCTCCGGTTTGGGGAGTTGGAGCCTGAACAGCCCTAAATTGCCTTTCAGCACCCCAAGCCTCCATCTCTCCCGCTTCTCTTTTCGTTCTTCTTTCTTCGTTTTTCGTTCTTCATTTTCCCTTCTTCCCAATGGCTCCAAAAACACTCCTCCAAAAAAATCTCAAAAAAACTGCGGTTCGCCCTTGCCAATCGGCCGTTTTGATCTGCTAATATGAGATTCGCGTTCCTCAGTAGCTCAGTGGTAGAGCGGTCGGCTGTTAACCGATTGGTCGCTGGTTCGAATCCAGCCTGGGGAGTTTTTTGAATCCTGTGCCATGCTCTCTTCTGCGGTGGTTGATGCGTCGAGTCAGGGCTGGCGAAAGGTCTGGGGGTTAGACCCTGCTTTTACATTCCTGAACCACGGCTCCTTTGGCGCGTGTCCGCTGGCCGTGCAGCAGCGGCAGCAGGCGCTTCGGCAGCAGCTAGAGGCGCAGCCCGTGCAGTTCTTTGGGCGATCGCTCGAACCCTTGCTAGACGAGTCGCGGGCGGTGCTGGCGGCGTTTGTGGGGGCGAGTCCCGCCGATTTAGCCTTTGTGCCCAATGCCACGACGGGCGTGAACACCGTGCTGCGATCGCTCTCGTTTCGCCCTGGCGACGAACTGCTGACCACGAACCACGAGTACAACGCCTCTCGCAATGCGCTAGAGTTTGTCGCCCAGCGGAGCGGCGCAACGGTCGTGGTAGCAGACATTCCCTTTCCGCTGAGCAGCCCCGCACAGGTGGTCGAGCGCGTGTTGAGCAAGGTCTCTAACCGAACCCGGCTGTTGCTGATCGACCATGTGTCTAGCCAGACGGCGCTGGTGTTGCCGATTTCGCCGCTGATTCGGGCGCTTGCGGATCAGGGCATCGACACGCTGGTAGACGGGGCCCATGCACCTGGCATGATTCCGCTGGCGCTGAACGACCTGGGTGCGGCCTATTACACAGGCAACTGCCACAAGTGGCTCTGTGCGCCCAAAGGAGCGGCATTTCTCTATGTGCGGGCTGATCGGCGCGATTGCATTCGGCCGCTGGTGATTAGCCACGGAGCCAATTCTCCCCGGCGCGATCGCCCCTTCTTTCATCTGGAATTTGACTGGACAGGCACAGGCGACCCCACGCCGTTTCTCTGCGTGGGCACGGCGATTCTGTACCTGGCGACGCTGCTGCCCGGCGGCTGGGCAGACATCATGGCGCAAAACCGGGCGCTGGCGCTGTGGGCGCGAGAACGGCTGAGCCAGCGGTTGGGGTTGGGGTTGCCCTGTCCCGACGAGATGATCGGCTCGATGGCGACGCTGCCCCTGCCGGAGGGCGATGCCGACTCACTCTACCGGGCGCTAGTAGAAGACCACGCCATTGAAATTCCCGTGATCCCCTGGCAGGGCGTGTCTAATCGGCTGATTCGCCTGTCGGCGCAGCTTTACAACACGCCCGCAGACTATGATCGGTTGGCAGATGTCCTTGCGCTATTGCTTGCCAAACCCCAGTGACCGATCGCCCTGATGCCATGTTCAGAAATCGACTTGCCACCCAGGGGCGATCGCTCCTCTGGCTGTTGGGGTGGACGCTGCTGGGGCTGGCGCTGCGGTTTGCCCGCCTGTCGGACAAAGCCCCCTGGACGGACGAATTTTCCACGATGGTGTTTAGCCTGGGCAACAGCTTCCGCACCGTGCCGCTAGACCGCGTGATTTCTCTATCAGACCTGATGCAGCCGCTCGTGCCCAATCCCAATGCAGGCGAGGGCGATGTAGTGCAAACCCTGCTGAGCGAGAGCAACCATCCGCCGCTGTATTTTGCGCTGACGCACCTCTGGCTGCGGCTGTTTTCTCCCGATGGAGGGTATGTCTCGCTGTGGGGCGTGCGATCGCTCTCTGCCTTCTTCGGCACGCTGACGATTCCCGCTGCCTTTGGGCTGGGCTGGCTGGCCTTTCGCACTCGCCCCGCTGCCCACCTGACTGCCCTGCTCATGGCGGTGTCGCCCTTTGGCGTGTATCTGGCGCAGGAGGCGCGGCACTACACGCTGCCTGTGCTGTGGGTGATGGCCTCCCTGGCTTGCCTGCTGGCGACCGTTCGCGCTTTGCAAACCGAGAGAGTGCCAGCGCTCTGGCTCTGCGGCGCGTGGATTTTGGTGAACGGGCTGGGGCTGGCGACGCATTATTTTGTGGCGATCGCCCTTGCTGCCGAAGCGTTGACCCTAGTCGGATTGGCGCTCTTTCAACTCCGGCAGGGCAAATTTCGCCTGAATGCGGGCTGGCGGCGAGTGCTGGCGGTGGGGGGGGGCACGCTGCTCAGTGGGTTGGTGTGGCTGCCAACGCTTCAGGGCACGCAAGAATCGGAGCTAACCCGCTGGATCGTGCGGCGCGATCGCACGGGGCTGGCGTGGCTCACTCCCCTGGGGCAATTGCTCAGCGGGCTGGTCAGTATGCTTTATTTGCTGCCTGTCCAAGCAACGCCGCCGACTGTCGCCTATGCCTCGGTGCTGGCGCTGGTGGGGCTGGCGCTGTGGACGGCTGCCAAACTCACGGCTGGCCTGCGGCTCCAGGTTCAGAAAACGCCTGATTCCGTCCTGCCGCTGGGGGGCGTGGTGCTAAGTGCGATCGCCCTGTTTTTGCTGATCACCTATGGCTTTCAGCGCGACCTGACCGTGGCATTTCGCTATCAGTTTGTGGTTTACCCGGCGGTCATGGTGCTGGTTGCAGGAGGATTCGCGGCCCTGTGGCAACAGGGGCAGCGGCGGGTAATTCTTCTGGTAGCCCTGCTGGGGCTGCTGGGCAGCCTTACGGTGCTGGCGAACCTGGGCTTCCAAAAAACGCACCGGCCCGACCTGCTGGCTCAGCGGATTCGGGAGAATACCCGCTTTCCCGCTCTGGTGGCGATCGCCCACCGCACGCATGGGCAAACGGGTCGGCTGATGGGCGTGGCGTGGTCATGGCGATCGCAGTTTGCCGATGGCCCCGAACCGCGTTTTCTGCTGGCGCATCAGGAGTCCCCCAGAGCGGCGATCGCCCCCAGTATTCTCAGCGCTGTCGCACCCCAGCCCCGCCCGTTCGACCTCTGGCTGCTGAATATCGAAATTCCCCAGCGTCCGGCGCTGCTTCGGGAACTGGCACAACAAAACTGCACCGTGCTAGACGACGGCACGGAAGACGGCTATCGGCTGCACCACCTCCGCTGCGAGGGCTAGATCTTTGCGGCAAGGCGCTGCATGAGCTGTGGCGCAGTCAACACACCCTCAATCCGATCCACAGGCTGCCCCTGCTTAAACAGCACCAGCGTCGGCAGCGCGTAGACCTGGTACTTTGAGGCCAAATCTGGATAGGCTTCGGTGTTGATTTTCACGACCCGCAGCTTGGATTTCATCCGGGCGTTCACATCTTCGAGAATTTTGCCCATCATCTGGCAGGGGCCACACCACGTCGCATAAAAGTCCACCAGCACGGGCTTCTCCGACTGATCGATCATCTCTTGAAAACTGCCAAAGGCTTTCTTGACGGCCATCGTCGCATCCTCCGTTAAATAGGGCTTGGGGGCTGCTATTTCCTCCATCCTAGTGAGGATTTTGGGCTACGGGGGGCGGTTTTCTGGCGATGCATGGCGGGTTTTCTCGCCAGGATTGCCCCCGCCCCGCGCTTCTGGATTTCGGGACTCGCCTTAGAACGAGTTACGTCTTGCGGGTGCAGCCTGCGAGACATCCAGACAACCCCCCAGAAAGCAGGTCTTAACGGCGTAACGCCTGTGGGATAAGATGAACTCTGGATTTTCGAGAAACGGCTATGACAATACAACGGTTAGCAGGACAGGTCGCCATCGTGACGGGCGCATCGCGGGGAATTGGACGGGCGATCGCCCTGGCCCTGGCCGCAGAGGGCGCAAAGGTCGCCGTCAACTACGCCAGTTCCAGCGGGGCGGCCGATGCGGTGGTGGCGGAGATTGCGGGCGCAGGCAGCGAGGCGATTGCCCTGCAAGCCGATGTGTCGAAGGCGGATCAGGTGGATGCGCTGTTCAACGCCGTCATGGAGAAATGGGGGCGGGTCGATGTGCTGGTAAACAATGCAGGCATTACCCGCGACACGCTGCTGCTGCGGATGAAGCCAGAGGACTGGCAGGCCGTCATCGACCTGAACCTGACGGGCGTGTTTCTCTGTACCCGCGCCGCCAGCAAGATCATGCTGAAGCAAAAGTCTGGGCGGATCATCAACATTAGCTCGGTCGTGGGGCTGATGGGCAATCCCGGCCAGGCGAACTACAGCGCCGCCAAAGCAGGCGTGATTGGCTTTACCAAGAGTGTCGCCAAGGAACTGGCCCCGCGTGGGATTACCGTGAATGCGATCGCCCCTGGGTTCATCGCCACTGACATGACCCACGGGCTAAACAGCGAGGATATTTTGAAGTTCATTCCGCTGGGGCGCTATGGCCAGGCCGAAGAGGTCGCAGGTGCAACTCGATTTCTCGCGGCTGACCCCGCCGCCGCCTACATCACCGGGCAAGTGCTGAATGTGGATGGCGGCATGGTGATGGATTAGCGCCCTAGATTAGCACCCCCGATTAGCGCAATAAATTAGCGCCCCACCTTCGGGACTAGGCTTCAATTCAAAAGCCTCAATTCAAAAGCCTCTGAGGGAGTGAGCGACAGGACGACGCTTGACCTCAGAGGCTTCTAGGTTAATAGAGGGAACCGAGCAAAGGGCGATCGCCCCGCCAGAATCCTATCTCAATGCTTAACTTGATGCTCAACGACTGATCACACTAGGCAGACGCGGTTTCCGCCGCCGGATACACGCTCACCTTCTTGCGGCTCTTGCCCTTTCGCTCAAACGTCACCACGCCGTCAATCAGCGCAAACAGGGTGTCATCGCTGCCGATGCCAACGTTGAAGCCGGGGTGAACCTTGGTGCCACGCTGACGCACCAGGATGCTGCCTGCGGTCACGGTTTGTCCACCGTAGCGCTTCACGCCAAGGCGCTGTGCATTAGAGTCGCGGCCGTTGCGAGTGCTGCCAGTTCCTTTCTTGTGTGCCATGATTCCTGCCCTTCTCTAAATCAACAAACTCAATCCACAAACTCACGTCTCAAAACTAGAAACTGCGCTCCAGCTTACCCTCTAGGCTTCTGCGTCGTCTGCCGCAGGTTCCGGGGCAGGTTCCACCAGCTCAGTCGCCTGAACAACTTCTGTTTTCTTTGCAGCGGCCAGAGTCGTGCCGCCCAGGTTGATCGCGTCGATCATCAGGCGGGTCAGATCTTGGCGATGGCCTTGCTTCTTGCGGGTTTTCTTTTTGGGGCGCATCTTGTAGACGATGATTTTGCGGGCCCGCAGATGGCGCAGGACAGTCGCTTCGACGGTTGCCCCAGCCACCAAAGGCTGCCCCACCGAAATTTCGCCGTCGTTTTCAACAAACAGCACCCGATCCAGGGTGACTTTTTCGTTTTCGCCCACATCCAGGCGGTTCACGTCGTAGAACCGGCCCGGCTCTACCCGCAGTTGGGTTCCACTCGTTTCGACAATTGCGTAGGTCATTTTCGTAAAGCGATCGCCGTACAGGCCGCACCAGGGAAAGGCGTTAAGCCATGTCCTTTGTGCTGTTTGGAACCTGATCCGAGCGCATGAATAACAGTTAACTATTCTCGCCAAGAATCTGCCAAAGTGTCAAGTTCGCTTTCGTTTCCACCAGGGGATCTATAGTAAATGAGTAATGCGGTGCGAAGAATCGCGTCTGAACATGACAGCGCTATGGTTGCTGGCAATTTCATCTATCGCGGCTTAAAAAACGGCTTGATTCGGCTTATAAAGCTGCACTCGGTTAAAGGGCACTTGGGCTGGGCAGCGGGGTCGGCGCTGGTGGTGCCGCTGTGGTCGATGCCGATTTTGCCTGTGGAGGCGTTTGAGATGGAGGCGATCGCCCCCCTGCCGCCACTGATGCCGCTGCTGTCTACGGTAAGCTTGCCCCCCGCTTCGACAGATCCGCCGCCCGAATCGCCCCAGTATTTACCGAATTTCCCTTCCTTCAACAGCCAGCGGCTTGACCACCAGATTCGGCTCTATTCGCACTATGTGATGACCGAGGGCACGCCTGACGTGCTGATCATCGGCAGTTCGCGGGCGTTGCAGGGCATCGACCCGGCGGTGCTGCGACAGGCACTCGCAGAACGGGGCCGCCCCAACCTGCGGATTTACAATTTCAGCATCAACGGCGCGACGGCTCGCGTCATGGATCTGGTGGTGCGCCAAGTGCTGCCGCCCGACCGCCTGCCGCGGCTGATTATCTGGGCGGACGGGCTGCGGGCGTTTAATAGCGCCAAGGCAGACGTGACGTTTAACGGCATCGCATCTTCAGCAGGCTATCGCCAGTTGGCGGCGCGTGTGCGGACGATTCCGCCGGAGCCTGTGCCCGCGTCGCAGGCGATCGCCGAGCAGCCGCCCGAAATTTGCCTGGAGATTCCGCCGATTCCGGTACTGGCAAAGCCTGTGGGCAACCCAGCGGTCCTCGGCGCAACGGCGCAAGCATCGACCCCCGTCCCCACGACCGCGCGATCGCCCGCTGCAACCACGGGGCAAGTCACGGGGCAAGTCACAGGGCAAGTCACGGAGCAAATTTCTGGAGGCGATCGAAAAGAAGAAAAAGGTCAAACGCCTCACCTAGAGCCTGTTCCATCCTCCTCTGTAGATTGGTCGAATCCCGACGCGGCGAACTTTTTCCTGGATCTTCAGTCCACGCTGACACCGTTGCAGGGGGTTCCTGATTTGACCGATCCACAGCGGGCGTTTCCGGGGGATGCGCTGCTAGCGGAGTCGCCCGTCTGTCTATCTTTTCTCGATCCAACGTTGCCCGCGCCGAGCCAAGTAGCCTCGGTGGTGGTGTTGCCCGATGTGCCTGCAAATTCGGGACTGCGGGCGGATGGCTTCGAGGCGATCGCCACCCAGTTCAACCCCGCCATGTATTACCGCCAGTTTCCCCGCGTTGCGGGCCAATACGACAGCAACTACACGCCGTTTCAGCTTACTGGCTCCCAGACCCAGGCGACGGTGGCGCTGGCCAGCTATGTGCGCGATCGCCAGATTCCCCTTGTATTCGTCAGCCTGCCGCTGACTCAGGACTACCTCGACCCGCTGCGTCGTCGCCGCGAGCAGCAGTTTCGCCAGCATATGCAGCAAATCGCCACCCAGCAGCGGTTTCTCTTCCGCGACCTGAGCCTACTCTGGCCCACGCGCAATCAATACTTCGCCGACCCCAGCCACCTGAATCAAGATGGTGCCGCAGCGGTCGCTCGTCACCTAGCCCAAGATCCGAGTATTCCCTGGCCATCGCCCCAGCCCTAATCTGAGAGCGTTGTGGGGTTCACAGCAGTTTTTCCAGCGGTTTATCGGATTTGTGAAGCCCGTCTGTGTAAAGTAACGGCCTGCAGGGCGATCGCCTTCTGTAAATTTCGGGTGGAGGAGGGCGATCGCCCCTGTTGCCATCTCCGGGAAACCGGGCACACTAGACCTAGAGATTCGTTACAGCCAAACTGTAAAATTCGCAATCCTACTGGGCAATCCTACTGGCTTCTCATGACACAGGTTCAGGAAATCTAGAGCCTGAATCCGCTCAAACTCTGTTCAAACTCTCTGGTTCCAGGATGTTAGACCCAACTGATCTGGTCTAGCGTACATTGCATCCTTAGAGATTCACCTTTGAAAGTGCGTCAAAGTGCATCTTTGAAGATAACCCCCACAGTTCTGCAATACACGCCATGCCCCAACATCAAACGCTTTTATCCAGTGTCAAACCCAGTGTTAAACCCAGCGTCAAACAGCCAGCCGCAGTGTATCTGGCAGAGTTTGCCTACTTGGGCACAACCGAGCTAGCCGATGAACTGCTCATTCAAGCCGAATCTGCCAAGCAAGCAAGACGATTCGCAAAAGAATACGCCGCCCATTGGGGCATTGAGTTATTTGCGATTACCCAAGCAACTAAGCAGCAAGTCCGCCTGTATCGACTGCTGGGCAGATCCGTTTTGCTGAGTGCAGCCTGAAGACGATTCGTGCATCAAGATTGGGGCATCAGCGGGCATCAGATCGGGCATTAGATAGGGCGCATTAGATCTTTAGTTTGGACTAACTGGCATCACAATAATGCTCAACAGGATGCCATAAAGAATCTGCTCAACCGTTCATAACAGTTGAACTTAAGGAATTGGATACAATCCTGCTCGCAGTTAAGCTGCTGTTGCAACCGGACTGTTCAGGGATTGTTCGGATGTCTTGCGTTTCGAGGCTCGTTTTTTGACCATCGGATAGCAGGGACGAGGAGTTGGCTTGTGCCCCTTGCCTCGTCCTGGCGATTTACCACGAGGTTTAGGCGCAGGAGCAGGGGTGCCAATCGCTGCCAAAATGCCTGCAAACGCTTGTGCGACCCGACCCGGAGTCAACGTTTCTTGCGGTGCCTGCCAGGGCAAGGGGTGGTCAGTACAGTCCTTTCGCGCTAACCACAACTGCCAACTGAGCAACGGCATCAGGCTGCTCCACTGTTCGGTTGCCGATACAGAACTGAACTGGGGATGTGTCCAATATAGCCTCTGCTTGGCAAAGCGATACCAGTGTTCAATGGCAAAGCGACGGAGGTAGTGCAACCACAGGGTTTCTAACGGAGGCATCTGCTCACCCAGCCAAACTAACCACAAAGGAGCCAAGCGTCGCGTGCTGCTCTGTGTCTCCAGCACCTCCACGCGCAACACTTCCATTGCCCGTTTTGGGGATTTGCGGAAATGGTATGCACTCCAACGACTGACCCGCACTCGTCCCCAGTTGGGATCATCGACTTCAACGGTTTCGACCGGGACACTCCAAGTGTCAGGGTCATTGAGTTTCATCTTATGTCCATGCTTGGCAGGTGCGCCTCGCCCTCGATACGCTGGGGGCGCGCCATAGACACATCGATTGGATGTAACCCGCAGCAGCAAGTCTGCCTCAATCCCTGCCGTTTGGTTGACAAAACTGGCATTGCCGTACCCTCGGTCGTAGATCGCCAACGGACGCACCGCTAACTGCCGAGTCACTTGTTTGAGTTGGAATGCCGCTTTACTGGCGGGTGTTTCAAAGCTGGTGATGCGCTCATGCCGCAATGGTAATGCCCAACTGCCCCTGTCTTCAGCAATCCAGGCTAAGGTACTGTAGTTTTGTCCGGCTATCGGGGCATGTCCTGTTCTGCCTGATAAGGTGCGGTCTTTCAAACGCCTGGCAGCAGGACGGTTCCACCGACTCGCATCACCTGCCAACAACGGTTGCTGCTGAGTCGGTATCTGCTGCACCAACAGCTTCAGCACCTTTGATCGGGGTAGGCGGCTATCGCGCAACGCTTCATAGGGGCTCGACCACTGGCGACGAAAGACAGGACTCTGCGATAGCCTCACAAACGACACGATGCACGCACTCACTAACACGGCATCCATCAGATCAAACAGGGCATCTCTGGCGTTTCCCAAGCTGGCATACAACGTTTGGCGAAATTGCTGAAGTTCGTTGAAAATCATGGGGTCAATGTTGGTTGTACTTCATTGACCTTACGGCAGTCGGTGCTTCTCATTGACTGCCTTCCTCTTCACCATTAGTCCAAACTAAAGTTAGATAGGGCGGCGATCGCCTCGCAATGATGGCAATGAAAATGCGGCAAATGAGCGAGAGAAATCTCATCTGCCGCACTAATAGAAACGATCCCAGGGACGACTGAACAAAGGGTATTGAGCAAGGTATATTGCCGAAACCTTGTTGATCAACCCTTGATCACATCGGGTGCATCCCACTTTTGTAACCCTCACCCTAAATCCCTCTCCCAAAGCGGGAGAGGGACTTTCAATCCGGCTCCCCTGCTCCATTTTAGGGAGAAGGGGCTGGGGTGATGAGGGCAAACTTGCAGAACTGGAATGCGCCTGATCACATCAATCCTTTATCAACCCTTTATCAATCGAAGTATGCGATCGAAGTGTGCATAGAGAGCACCTGACCTAACTGCCTGACGACCCGAAATCTTGGGTAGAGGATTCACGGTCAGGAAGTTCGGTGTCAGGAAACCCTGATTGATTAACCTGTGGCTACTCTTCAACTACGCCGTCTTCATCGATTTGCTTTAGGCGAATATGCTTTCGCCCAAGAGAAATCTCAAACTCGTCTCCGGGCTGCAAATTCATCTGCTTAGTGTAGGCAGAGCCAATCAGCAAGTTTCCGTTAGACTGCACCGTAATGCGATAGCTAGCGCTGCGTCCGCCGCGACCATTTGTCGCAGATTTGCTGTCTAGCTCAATTCCCTCAGCATCAATCAACGCATTCAGGAATTTCATCATATTGACCCGCTCTACACCATTTTTAGTGACGGTATAGTATCCGCACTCCCTAGCCTTCTCTTCCTTGGTAAGATTTTCCAGTTGCTTCACCTTAGCCAACAGAGATTCTCCTGTCAGTGGCTCGATCTTCTTTTTTCTACTCATTCACTTAAACTCTAAAACGAGCGACTTAGAAACATTGCGCCTTGCCTAGCCGAAGACCCCATTCATCTGGTACTTCTATTCAGGACATTGCTCTAGCTTTTGACTTCACAGCGTTTGCCTGCTAGCTGAAGCATACCCTCTATGCCCTGTGCAAGGATCATGATATTCACATCCTTCACTTGCTTTAGACATGCCTCAGAAACGCTGTAGCTTGCCCCCATGTTACAACGAGATAGATAAAGCCATACATTTTTCTAAGCAGCGTTCGAGAAAGCTCATTTCACTCTGGCGCTAGAGCGATTTCACCTTCTGATCGCGGCTAAATGTTTAGCCAAACCATTGCTTGTCAGCAGTTGTCCATATAGATGAGCCATTCATTAACCCATCTACATAGACGATGAGTTTATATCAAATAACGAGTTTGGAACCAACTTTTTTGACAGGGCTTGTAGGCAAATTGAATCTAACCCGTTTGGTCATCTTCAGGAGGACCGTGGGCAGCCTGGGGGTAGCAATCAGAAACCGGCTTAAGATCGGTGCATCAAGATAGCTTCTGAGGCAGATATCTCCGCTTACTTGCATGACTGACTGGCTGAACGGAATCGACTGGCTTTATGAGCGGAGTCACTACTAGCAATCTCAGCGCGAAGGTGCATCCCACTTTTGTAACCCTCACCCTCAATCCCCTCCCAAAGCGAGAGAGGGACTTCCAATCCGGCTCCCCTTCTCCCTTTTGGGAAGAAAGGGCTGGGGGATGAGGGCAAACTTGCAGAACTGGGATGTGTCCCAGCGCGATCGCCCCCTTCCCTAGCTCAGGGCAGACGCATACTTAGGGCGCGAGGAGGTGAGGGAGGAATCGTCCCATGCAGCACGGTTAATATCCAGGGGTTTGGCAATTCTTCATAGAACTACGCCAAAACCGGAGCCTGCCAGATAGAATCAGGTCAGTGCAACCGCAGTTAGGATTCTTTAGTTAGGATTCTTTGTCAGGCTCTTTTTTGTAGAACTCTTTGTCAGACTTTGTATTGTCGGACTCTTTGTTGAACCGTGGGGGAGGAGGCAGCGTGGACGAGCTAAGGGCAGCGTTGGAACTGGCGACCGAAGAGGAATTGGAAGTGCTGACTGAGATCCTGTTCTGCCGCAAGCTGAACCCGCTGGACTATGTGTATACGCCCGACCCCGTGGCGGTGTGTAGCCAGGAGCGCGATCGCTGGCTGAGCGATTTGGAGCAGCGCTTTCGGTTTTTGGCGGCGGACGGGATGACGGTGTTGCAGGGCAAGACGCGCCACGTCACCTATCGCCAGGTCTTGATCCAGATCTGCCGCTATCTGCGAATCCCCTATTCCCTCAGCCTGTCTACTGCTGAGCTAGAAGCGGAGATTTTTCTGACGTTGCTCCAGCGGGCGTGGCAGCAGTTGCCCCCGGCTGAGCAGCGGGTATTAAACAGCGAATTGCAGGAGTCGCTGTCCCATTCTGAGCTAACTCGCCAACTTCCGCCGTCGCTGCAAACCAACCCATCCAGCCTGCTGATGAAGGGCGGTAGTGCGCTGGCGCTGAGTGCGGTGGTGCGGCCGTGGCTGCTGCAAATGATGGCGCGTCAGTTTACGCTACACGCGGCGACCTATCAAGCAGCAAAACAGGCCGGCGGGGCGATCGCCAATCAGGTTGCGGTGCGGGCTGCCTATCGCGGCATGGCCGCCAGCGCTGCTCGATATGGGGCTGTGCGCTCGGTGCTGGCGGTGCTGGGGCCAGCGCTGTGGGCCTGGTTCTTTGCAGATTTGGGCTGGCGGGCGATCGCCACCAACTATGCCCGCGTCATCCCTGTCGTCTTCACCCTGGCCCAAATCCGCCTGATTCGCGCCGCCGAATGCCCCGTCTAGACCTGCACCCTCCCCGTTAAGAGACCTAGTTATCTAAGCCATCATTAAAGCCATCATGTTGACCCTGGAAGGAACTGTTGAAAAATCTACCCTCGGCATGGGCGCGTGGGCGCTGAAGACCGAGCAGGGCACCTATGAGATCATGAAAAACGCGCCAGAGGGCTTGCTGAAGGCGGGTCAGCAGGTGCGCGTGACGGGCAAGGTACGCGACGATGTGATGTCGATTGCCATGATTGGCCCGGTTTTGGAGGTGAGTGGGTTTGAGGTGATGGGATCTTGAGGTGATAGGATCTTGAGGGCGTGGGATCGTAGCAGGATTGCCGGAGGACGCGGCTTTCTGGTTCTACCCCCTTCCGTCCATTGGCCCTAGCTCCGGAATCCTGGCTGCTTTTTGTGTAGTTAGTAAATACTCTCGTGTGATATCGGATAGAGATATCATTAGAGCGATCGCCCTTTAGATTTACAGCTATGCTCCAGCCTCCTCCGGTTGCATCTCCCGCCCGGTCTACCCCTCCTGAAAAGTCGGTTTATCGCTTCAAAACTGGATCGCGTCTGATTTTAACTTCGGGCGCATTGGCGCTGCTGAGTTTGGGCGGGTGGGCAGTGTATGCCTGGGTGACCAGTCGGGGGGCCGAGCCAGTAGCGGTGCGCCTGTTGACGATAGAGCGGGATACCGTAGAAACCGTCATTAACGAAAGCGGCACGCTGGAGCTGGGCGGGCAGCAAACCCTGCTGTCGCCGCTGGAAGGGGCAGTAGAGCAAGTGCTAGTGGCTCCGGGCGATCGCATCGAGCAGGGGCAAACGCTGATCGTGTTGCGGAATCCCGATCGCCAAACGGCCCTGCTAGAGCAGGAATTGCAAGCTGCAAAGCAGGCGGAAACCCTGGCCCGCAGCCAGATGCAAATTGACGAAGCCAGGGCACAACTGAGCGCCGACCAGGAGCAATTGACGACGCTGCAAGGGCTGGCCAACGCAGGCGCAATTTCGCGGGAACGGGTGCAGCAGCAGGCTACAGAGGTGCGGCGATCGCTGGCAGCGCTGCGGGATGCAGAAACGGCCGTAAAGACGGCTCGATTAGAACTCCAGAGTTTGCAGTTGCAGCAGCGGCGCACCCAGCAGGAACTTCAGGACACCATCATTGCGGCACCGAGGGACGGCGTGGTGTTGGGGCTGAGCGTGAAAGACGGGGACGGCGTAGAGCGCCGGACGGAGTTGCTGACGCTGGGCGATCCGCGCCAGGAATTGGTGAAGTTGCAGCTTTCCACGTTGAATGCGACGCAGGTGCGACCCGGACAAACGGCGCGGGTGACGGTGATTGGGCCCGACCCAACGGTGTATCTAGGGCGCGTGGTGGAGTTGTATCCGCAGGCGATCGCCTCTGAGTCTGGTGATTCCCAATCTGCCCAGACCACCGTGCCGACGACGATTCGCCTCGATCGCCCAACAGGAACCCTAATTCCTGGCAGTTCGGTCAATGTGGAACTGGTGCTACAACAGCGCCAGAATGCCGTGACGCTGGAGATCGAGGCGTTGCAGCGCAATGGCGCAAATTCGTTCGTCTGGCTGATGGACGGCAACGGGCGGGCCCAACAGCAGCCCGTGGAACTGGGGCTGGAGGGACTGACGGAGGTAGAAGTGACGAGGGGACTGCGGCCGGGCGATCGCGTCATTGTGCCGCCGCCGGACGTGCTGCTGACTCCGGGAATGCCCGTTGTGCCTGCAAACTCGTTAGATACATCTGGCGGCAACGCGGAACCGGAATCGACGGAGGATGAACCGTGAGCCTTGCGCCAGGAGATTTGCTGATGCTGACCTGGCGATCGCTGCGCGGCAACCCCGTGCGATCGCTCCTGACGACCCTGGGCACGCTGATGGGTGTTGCTGCCGTTAGTGCCACGCTAAACGTCGGCGACATTAGCCGCGCCGTGATTGCCCGCCGCCTGACCGACCAGGAAGCTCCCCAGGTGACGGCGATTCCAGAGTGGATGGGTGGCAATGATTGGGTGTCGCTTCAGCAGAGCGATATTGCCTACTTGCAGCAGCGCTTGCCTCAGGCGGCCGTGGTCAGCGGGCTAAAGTGGGACGGGCCGAGAGAGGCGCTATTCCGCGATCGCCGCGCCCGGCCCAGCTTCGTTGCAGTAGACACCGACTATCTCCGCAGTTCTGGCAATCGGTTGCAGGCAGGGCGATTTTTTACGTCCGCTGATCTGGCGGCTTACCGTCCGGTTGCCGTGATCGATCAGATGCTAGCGGCATCCCTGTTTCAAGACACCCCGGCGGTCGGAGAGCAGGTTTATGTGAATCGTCAGCCGTTCACTATAGTCGGCGTAATCCATCGCAAAGTCAATCCCGAAAGCACGAATCGAGACGGTCTGTTATTGGTATCGCTATCGTTCTATAGTGCGCTCACGGGCGATCGCGGCATGGATGCCGTGCGCGTTCGTCCCAAGCAGCTTGACCAGATCAAACCGCTGGAAGATCAGATGAAGACGCTGATGCAACAGCGCTACGGGGGGCATCGATTTTACACCTGGAATAACGTTGAAGAGATCTTGCAGCAGCAAGACCTGCTGAAGCTGACTTCCCGAGCCCTAGCGGCTGTCGGCGCAATTTCGCTGCTGGTGGGCGGGGTTGGCATTGCCAATATCATGATTGCTGCCGTAACCGAGCGCACATCGGAAATTGGCATCCGCCGTGCCATTGGCGCAACCCAGCAGGAGATTCTGGTGCAGTTTGTGCTGGAAGCAGTGCTGCTGAGTTCGATGGGGGGGCTGGTGGCGATCGCCTCGGTTCACGGACTCACGCTACTCGTCGCCCAACAGTTTGATCTGCCCTACCAATTCAACCCCCGCACTGCTACGGTAGCCATGAGTTCTGCCCTGCTCGTTGGCATCGGAGCTAGTCTGTTTCCTGCCCTGCGCGCCAGCCGCCTCGACCCGGTAACCGCGCTCAGGGAATAAGCGGTTGGGCATTCAGGCTAAAATCCTAACCTGCGATATCCTAAGGGTGATGCCCGATTTTAACGTTTACGTATGACCCAACGTTCCGATCGAATCTGCATTCTGGGCGGCGGGTTTGGAGGGCTATACACTGCCCTGCGCCTCAGCCAGTTGCCCTGGACGGACGCAAAGCCAGAGATTGTGCTGGTAGATCAGCGCGATCGCTTCCTGTTTTTGCCGCTGCTCTACGAACTGGTGACTGGGGAACTGCAAACCTGGGAAGTGGCCCCTCCGTTTTCTGAACTGCTGGCCAACACAGGCATCCAGTTTCGCCAGGGAGCCGTTGCCCACATCGATGTCACCGCGCGTCAGGTTCAGCTTCAGGATGGCGCAACGCTGGACTATGACCGCCTCGTGCTGGCGCTGGGCGGCGAAACGCCCCTGACGATGGCTCCTGGCGTAGCAGAACACGCCATTCCCTTCCGCTCGATTGACGATGCCTATCGGCTGCAAGAGCGGCTAAGAATCCTCGAAGCCTCTCCCGCTGACCGGGTTCGTGTGGCCATTGTGGGCGCGGGCTACAGCGGCGTGGAACTGGCCTGCAAGCTGGCAGACCGGCTGGGCGATCGCGGCCGGGTGCGCCTCGTGGAGTTGGGCGACCAGATCTTGAGAAACTCTCCCAGCTTTAACCGCGACGCTGCGACAAAAGCATTGGAAAAGCGCGGAGTCTGGATCGATCTGGAAACCCAGGTGACCGAGGTGACCGCAGACAGCATCTCGCTAGACTATCGCGGCAAGGTGGACACCCTTCCGGTAGACATTGTGATGTGGACGGTGGGCAACAAAGTGCCAGACTTTGTGAAAAGCCTGCCTCTGCCCCAGACCGAGCGCGGGCAACTCCTCGTCACCCCGACCCTGCAAGTGGTAGACTATCCTGAAATCTTTGCGCTGGGCGACCTGGCCGAGATGAAGGATGCCGACGGGCAAAAAGTGCCTGCAACGGCTCAGGCCGCGTTTCAGGCAGCAGACTATGCGGGGTGGAATGTGTGGGCCTCTCTGAGCGATCGCCCCCTGTTGCCCTTCCGCTATCAGCACTTAGGCGAGATGCTCTCTCTTGGCACCACAGAAGCCACCCTCACGGGCCTCGGCGTTTCCCTCGACGGCCCCGCCGCGCATCTCTTTCGTCGCCTTGCCTACCTCTATCGAATGCCCACCTTCGACCATCAAATCAAAGTAGGGCTGAACTGGATCACGAAACCGATTCGGGATCTGCTGGCAAGCTGAAGGGGAAGAAGGAAGAAGGAAGAACGAAGAGAGAAGAGCGAAAAAAGAAGAGATTCTGTTCTGTGTTCTTTCCAGCTCCTGCTTTAGCGCCCCTTGGGGCTGCTTCGCTCGTCTCTCCCCAGCGCATTAATCCGCCAACCCCAACCCCCAACTTTCACACTTCCTTCTTCCCTCTTCGTTCTTCCCTCTTCCTTTTTCGTTCTTCCTTCTTCGTTCTTCCCTCTTCGTTCTTCCTCCTTTCATCCCCCCCTCCCCTCCCCCAATGCCCCTCCCCAAGGTCATTTTCTTTGATGCAGTTGGTACGCTGTTTGGTGTTCGCGGCAGTGTGGGTGCGGTGTATGCCGATCTGGCCAAGCGGTTTGGGGTGACGGTGGATGCAGCGGCGGTGGATCGGGCGTTTTTCAAAAGCTTTAAGGCAGCAACCCCGATGGCGTTTCCAGGAACCGACCCGACGGAGATTCCCGACCGCGAATATGCCTGGTGGTGGGCGATCGCCGCTGAGACGTTTCAAGAAGTTGGCGTGCTGAACCAGTTTGCGGATTTTTCTGCTTTCTTCAGTGCGCTTTACGACCACTTCGCTGCCGCAGACCCGTGGTTTGTCTATGCCGACACGCTGGCCACGCTAGATCAGTGGCGCGATCGCGGTGTGGAACTGGGTGTGCTGTCCAACTTTGACTCCCGGATTCACAGCGTGCTGGAAGCGCTGGATTTGGCCAGCTACTTCTCCTCAGTCACGATTTCCACCGAAGCAGGCGTATCCAAGCCAGATGCCCAAATCTTTCAACTGGCGCTGAAAAAGCACGACTGCCCGCCGGATGCCGCATGGCACGTCGGCGACAGTTTCAGAGAAGACTATGAAGGCGCGACGCGGGCGGGGCTGCGGGGCATCTGGCTGAAGCGGGAATAGCCCCTCTCCACATGGCTACATTGCGAGCTGTATGGCTGCTCCATCCAGTCGAAAATCCCAATCGAAAATCCCAAAAATCGCAAATCTAAAACCGAGAATCGCTCTTAGAGGATGTTTGAAAAGTCCTACTGTTTGTAGCAAAGCGTGCAAGATCCCCCTGAATCCCCCTTAAAAAGGAGGACTTTAAGGCGGTTTCCCCCCTTTTTAAGGGGGGCTAGGGGGGATCTCTGAGTGCTATAGCATTACAGGTGATACCTTTTCAAACTCGCTCTTAGAACCCTCTCTGTTGGGCAGAGTCTTCGTGTCTCTTGGCAGTGGCAACGGTCGTTGAGTAAGTTTCTACGTCTTTTTGGATAATATCCTCGACTTGGCTGGCGAAGAAGTCGAACGCCTCTTCATGGGTCGGGTATTGTGTGTATAGCCCGGTCAGTTGAGAAAACTGCCAGCCCTGTGTTTTCAGCGACTCTACGCTGCGGCGGTAGTGTCGCCAGCGCTCGCCGTACTTGAAAAATTCCTCGACTGCTGCACAGGCCGCAACCACTGTGCTGATGCCTACCGTAGACCAGCGGATAATGGCATCCGCCCTGCGGTTATCAACGTTATTCAGGCTCACCAGCACTGGCACCAGCACGCCGCCAATAATCGTGGTCAGCCGCAGCCGATAGTAGCGATCGCGTGCCCTGCCGGCCTTGTTCTCCATCCACAGCACCTGATCCAGCCAGCGCGATCGCAGGTAGTGCTGCTGGGCTTCGTCTAGCTCCAAGGTGTTAAACAAGCTCCCAAAGTCTTGCTTAAGCTGCTCGCGGTAGGGGTCTTTGCTAGCCATAATGCACCCTGGGTTGTGGAGCTAAAGTCCTCATGAGAGGATTTTACTCGATAAAATCTCGTGAATCACACAGGACAACTTTTCTGAGCTACGCAGATCGACGGCTTGCATCAGCCCCGATGCCACCAGTTTGCGGGCGCGTTCATCAGTGATTTTTCCAGCCAGCGCATCGGCCAGCGCGTCGGCGGTGCGGCCACTACCTGCCACAACGAGCAACGGACGGCCCTGCCCCACGTTGTGCGACGCATCACTCCAGGTGACTTCGCCGCCGTTGATCAGCACCGTCAGCGAAGGAAAACCATCGGACAGGGCGCTGGCCAGTCGAGCGATCCAGGCAGACTCGTCGCCCCAATAGCGACCAGGCACCAGCACAAAATGCGTATGGTTTGGCTCTAGATTGGCGGCATCAGGGTGGGACGCACGTCCCCCCGGCAAAATCGCCATCTGCTCTGGCGCAATGCCAATGAGCGGAAAGCTGCCGTGGGTGCGGCGACGCGCCTGCCCCATCATCCGCATAATGCCTGTGTCTGTGCCGCCATCAATCACGGCTGCACCGAGGGTTTCCGCTAGGGGCGCTAAAACTTTTACAAAGAGCGATCGCACTTGTGCCTGATCTTCGCGGCTAAGCTTGCCTGCGCCACCTACCACCACCAGCACAGGCCGCTTTTTGACTAAGCCCAACTGGTCAAGCACCAGAGGCAACTCGCGATCTGCCTCAGCCCGCAGAACAGCCGCCACAGCGCCATCTTCAAATTGGATATCGAAGCGGTTTTCCATCTTGTACACGCTTGAAATCATCGATGGCAGGCTCCGTGTTTACTATCGCACCTGGGAGTTCAAATGACTCCCTTTATTAATAGTTTTAGAAAACCCGGAAGGATAGAAGCCTCTGAAGATCTACGGAGATGAGGGGTTGAACCCCCTTGGTTGAAAACCTGAGTGGGTGTCTGGAGAGCAGCAGTTGCGCCAGAAAGATACAGAAGCGACCAGAAGCGACTTCCTCCAGTCACCTACAATAAAGATAAATACTTCTGGGCGATCGCCTCTTCAGGTAAAAACGAGTGACAACTATGGAACTGACAACCGACAACGTAGAAAAGGTGCTGGACGAACTGCGCCCTTACCTCATGTCCGATGGCGGTAATGTAGAACTGGTAGAACTGGACGGGCCCATCGTCAAGCTGCGGCTCCAGGGGGCTTGCGGCTCTTGCCCCAGCTCTGCAATGACGCTGAAGATGGGCATCGAGCGCAAGCTGCGCGAAAGCATTCCCGAAATTGTTGAAGTCGAACAGGTGTTGTAACACCTTGAATTAAAACCATAAAAAAATTCTGAAAATTTGCTACACCGCACCGATCCAGGTGTTGGTAGACTCTGAGGCAGGGACGATTCGGGTTCCCTGCCTTTTGCTTTCGCGCCGATTCGCCACCGCACATTACCGAACGTTACTAAACGTTACTGAACGTTGATATGCCCTACCCTCTCTACGTCGCCTTTATCTGGCATCAGCATCAGCCGCTCTACAAAAGCCGCACTGCCGGACAATATCGTTTGCCCTGGGTGCGATTGCACGGCACAAAGGATTACCTGGATTTGATCCTGATTTTGGAGCAATTTCCCAAGCTCCATCAAACGGTGAACCTGGTGCCTTCGCTGATGATGCAGATCGAAGACTATGTAGCGGGAACGGCGTTTGACCCGTACCTGACGCTGGCGCTATCCCCCGAAGACACCCTCGATCAAGAGCAGAAGCAGTTTATTATCGAGCATTTCTTCGATGGCAACCACCGCACGCTGATTGACCCGCATCCGCGCTACGCCGAACTGTATTATCAGCGGCAGGACAACGGGCGCGAGTGGTGCTTGGAACACTGGAGCTTGCAGGACTATAGCGACCTGCTGGCGTGGCATAACCTGGCGTGGATTGATCCGCTGTTTTGGGGCGATCCAGACATTTCACAGTGGCTAGAGCAAGGGCGCGGGTTTACCCTGAGCGATCGCCAGCGAATCTATTCCAAGCAAAAGGAAATCCTCAGCCACATTATTCCCCACCACCGCAAGATGCAGGAAACGGGGCAGCTTGAGGTGATCACCACGCCCTACACGCATCCCATCCTGCCTTTGCTGGCGGATACCAATGCGGGTCGGGTGGCCGTGCCCGATATGACCTTGCCCAACTTTCGCTTTCAGTGGCCTGAAGACATTCCCCGCCACCTGGCGCGGGCCAAGCAGATGTATTGGGAACGGTTTGGCTGCAAACCTCGCGGGCTGTGGCCGTCGGAGCAGTCGGTCAGTCCCGCAATTCTGCCGGAGGTGGCGGCGCAGGAGTTTGAATGGCTGGTGTCGGATGAAGCCGTGTTGGGCTGGACGCTGAAGCACTTTTTCCATCGCGACGGGCATGGCAACGTGCTGGAACCGGAAAAACTCTACCGCCCCTATCGCCTGGAAACGCCCAATGGGGATCTTTCGATTGTGTTCCGTGATCACCGTCTGTCTGACCTGATCGGCTTTACCTATGGCGTGATGGAGCCAGACGCGGCCGCAAACGACCTAGTGAGCCATCTAGAGGCGATCGCCCACACGCTGAAATCCCACCAGTCCGACGGCACAACGACCCTCGAACAGCCCTGGCTTGTCACCATTGCCCTGGATGGCGAAAACTGCTGGGAATACTACCCGCTCGACGGCAAGCCCTTTTTGGAAGCGCTGTATCAAAAGCTGAGCGACCACAGCGAAATCGAACTCGTTACCGTCGCTGAATTTCTTGACCAATTCCCCACGACAGAAACCCTGCCCGCCGATACACTACACAGCGGCTCCTGGGTAGACGGCAACTTCACGACCTGGATTGGCGACCCTGCCAAAAATCGCGCCTGGGATTTGCTGACTCAGGCTCGCGCTGTGCTGGCCGCCCATCCCGAAGCCACCGAAGAAACCAACCCTGAAGCCTGGGAAGCGCTCTACGCCGCCGAAGGATCTGACTGGTTCTGGTGGTTTGGCGAGGGGCACTCCTCCAATCAGGATGCCATGTTTGACCAGTTGTTTCGCGAACACCTGACAGCGCTGTATGTCGCCCTCAACGAACCCGTACCGCCAGACGTGCGCCGCCCTGTCGAAGACCACGCCCGCGCCCGCAGCCACGGCCCCGACAGCTTCATCAGCCCCATGATTGACGGCCGCGCCGACGAACAGGACTGGGACAAGGCGGGGCGCATCGAGGTCGGCGGCGCACGCGGCACCATGCACCGCAGCAGCAAGGTGCAACGCCTCTGGTATGGCGTAGATCATCTGAATTTTTACCTGCGGGTAGACTTTGCCAGCGGTACGCAGATCGGCGTGGACATTCCGCCAGAGCTACACCTGCTGTGGTTCTATCCCAATCGCACGATGCACAATAGCCCTGCACCACTGGCTGATCTGCCCGACGAAGCGCCGATGAACTATCTGTTCCACCATCATTTGGGGATCAACCTGCGGACGGGCGATCGCTGGCTGCAAGAAGCCAGTGACCACTTCCAGTGGCACAACTGCCCCACCCAGGCCCAGGTTGCCCTCGACACCTGCCTGGAGGTCGCTGTGCCCTGGGCCGACTTGCGCGACGTAGAACCCGACTGGGCCCTGCGCGTGGTGGTGTTTCTAGCAGACGAGGGCCGGTTTGTGGCAAACCTGCCGGAGAATGCCTTGATTCCGGTGCAAGTGCCGTAGTGAGAATTGGACGTGATGGAGGACATAGATAGGACTTACGCACTTGCGATTAAATCTTCTGGGTTTTGGACAATTTCTTGCGATCTGTGCCCGCGAGAAATCGTCCAACTGCGTAAGTCCTCATAGAGTGACAAAGTGACAGTGTGATGGGGGAGCGGAGTAGCACGGTAAATTGGAGTAACACGGTAAATTCACGGTAAATTGAGGAAGCGACTCCAACACTCCCTCGCGCCATCGCTCCAGCAATTCATCCACTTCATCAATGCCCAACACGATCGCCCTCATTGCCCACGACTCCAAAAAAGACGACATCGTTCAGTTTGCTCAGCGGCATCAGGCTATGCTGAGTCGGCATCGGCTGGTTGCCACGGGTACGACGGGGCAGCGCATTCAGGACGCAACGAGTCTGATGGTGGAGCGAATGCTGTCGGGGCCGCTAGGCGGCGACGCGCAGATCTCGGCGGAGGTATGTGAGGGCAAGGTGCTGGCGGTGATTTTTCTAGTCGATCCGCTCTATGCCCAGCCCCATGAGCCGGATATTCAGGCGCTCCTGCGGATTTGCAACGTTCACAATGTGCCGCTGGCGACGAATCTGGCAACGGCCGAGGCGATCGCCCTCCACCTCACCAAGATTCCCGTTGCTCATTTGGTCTTTAATCCCGCAGCAGGACGCGGCTCTCCAGACCAAGACCTGATGCTGATTCGCCAGTTGCTAGAGCCACACATGACGCTGCATGTGTACACCACATCGGAACAGGAAGACCCGGCGGACTATATCGAAGCGGCGATCGCCAGCCATCCCGATGTCATCATTGCAGCGGGCGGCGATGGCACCGTGTCAGCGGTGGCCAAGGCGCTGATTGGCACAGGGATTCCCCTGGGCGTGATTCCCAAAGGCACAGCTAATGCCTTCGCCACAGCGCTGGGTTTGCCCGGAGTGTTTCCCATTCGGAGTGCCTGTCAGGCGATCGCAGGCGGATACACCCGCACGGTCGATGTCGCCCGCTGCAACGGGCTGCCAATGATTTTGCTAGCAGGCGTGGGCTACGAAGCGCTAACCATCGAGCGCTCCAGTCGTGAACTCAAAGACCAGTGGGGCGTGCTGGCCTATTTGATGGCGGGCTGGGAAGCGATGGATCAGCAATCCCTCTTCGATGCTGAACTGGAAGCTGATGGACAGGTCTATTCTTTTCAGGCGCACGCCATTACCATCGCCAATGCAGCGCCGCCCACCTCCGTCTTGGCGCAGGGCGCAGGGCAAGTGGTATTCGATGACGGGCTGCTAGACGTGACGATCGCCTCGGCGCAGAACAAGATCCAGGGCATTGCCACCATGCTGCAAATCTTTGGAACGGCACTGGTCGGCGGCACTCCGCAGCGCCCCAATGTGGTGCATGGGCGCGTGTCTCGCCTGAAAGTGACCACTAATCCGCCGCAAAAAGTGGTTCTCGATGGCGAAATCATTGGCACCACGCCGATTGAAGTCGAAACAATTCCAAACGGTCTAACGGTGTTGGTGCCCAAACCTGGCTTCTTGAATGCGCTGTCTGGCTAGCAAACAGATTGTCTGGCTGGCAAGTAAGCTATTTGGCAAGCAAGGCGCGGACTTGAGCGGCGCTACATGGCGCTACATAGCGATATATGGCGATAGGCGATACATGGCGCTACGTGGCGCTATGTGGCGATAGACGATACATGGCGATAGGCGATACATGTGGCCATGCATGTAGCAATACAGCGATACATTTTGTGAATTACGCTTTGTTGCCCTAGCGACACAGAACCAGATCAACGGCGTAAGGTCAAAAATATGTCCATATCGAACAATATCGAACAGCTTTCAGGAGGACAGACCATGGCCGCGCAGATTCTGATGCTGGTGGGAGACTTTGTAGAAGATTACGAAGTCATGGTGCCCTTTCAGGCGTTGCAAATGATTGGGCACACGGTTCATGCCGTCTGCCCCAACAAAAAATCGGGGGAGTTTGTCCGCACGGCGGTTCACGATTTTGAAGGCGACCAAACCTATTCCGAAAAACCAGGACACCGCTTCACCCTCAATGCCACCTTTGCCGAGATAAATCCCGCCAGCTACGACGCGCTGGTGATTCCCGGCGGCCGCGCTCCAGAATACATCCGGCTGAATGCGGATGTCATCAACATCGTCCAGCATTTTGCCAATGCCAACAAACCCATTGCCGCCATCTGCCACGGGGCACAGCTTTTGGCTGCTGCTGGAGCCGTGCGTGGCAAACGCTGCTCGGCTTATCCTGCCTGCGGCCCAGAAGTGACTGCTGCGGGCGGTCAGTATGTTGACGTTCCCGTGACGGAGGCCGTCGTAGACGGCAATCTGGTAACGGCTCCTGCCTGGCCTGCCCATCCGCGCTGGCTGGCGGAGTTTCTCAAGGTGCTGGGCACTCGCATTGAACATGCAGAATTGCTGCGGGTGTAGTGCTTTGCGGTATTGAGTCGCAGCATTCTGATGAGATTTAGGAGATTTCACTGCTCAGGGGCGATCGCCTCTGAGCTATTTTGTCTCAGCTATTTTGTTTGAGCTAAGTAGCTAGCACAGGAAAAGTTATAAGATCGGTCAGTTGATTTTGAGTGCATCTAGGCCTGCGGCTCATCACATTGAACTGAGTGCCGAAGAAGACCGCACCTTGTACGAGTTGAGCTTGGCTGATGGGATTGCCCGTCGGATTAAGCTTAGAGTTATCACCTTGCGACTCAATGCCAGTGGTTGGACAACGCTACAGATTGCTCAACACCTCCATCAGTGTGAGCATACGGTGCGCCAAACCCTTCAACGGTGGAGCAAGGGTGGCCTCGGTGGGCTGTGGGAAGCAGCAGGGCGTGGGGGCAAAACCAAGTGGCAAAACACGGATATCGAAGCGGTTGAAACTTGACTGCAAGACCGGCGTAGCTACACCAGTGTGCAGTTGTGTGAACGCTTGGCTGCCGAGCGAGGTGTAGTCCTCAGTAGCAAGCAACTCGGACGTATCTTGAAAAAAAGGACTATGTTTGGAAACGCCTGAGGTACTGCCCTCCTGAGCCAAAATCGCCTCAGTTCCAGCAAGCCAAGCAAGCCGACTGGCAATTACTCAAAGCATGGGCAGTTGCCGGTGCGATTTGCCTGAAGTATTTGGATGGAAGCGGGTTTGAAGGCTGTAGTCCACTCAACTACTTAATCACTTTAGTTTGGACTAATGGTGAAGAGGAAGGCAGTCAATGAGAAGCACCGACTGCCGTAAGGTCAATGAAGTACAACCAACATTGACCCCATGATTTTCAACGAACTTCAGCAATTTCGCCAAACGTTGTATGCCAGCTTGGGAAACGCCAGAGATGCCCTGTTTGATCTGATGGATGCCGTGTTAGTGAGTGCGTGCATCGTGTCGTTTGTGAGGCTATCGCAGAGTCCTGTCTTTCGTCGCCAGTGGTCGAGCCCCTATGAAGCGTTGCGCGATAGCCGCCTACCCCGATCAAAGGTGCTGAAGCTGTTGGTGCAGCAGATACCGACTCAGCAGCAACCGTTGTTGGCAGGTGATGCGAGTCGGTGGAACCGTCCTGCTGCCAGGCGTTTGAAAGACCGCACCTTATCAGGCAGAACAGGACATGCCCCGATAGCCGGACAAAACTACAGTACCTTAGCCTGGATTGCTGAAGACAGGGGCAGTTGGGCATTACCATTGCGGCATGAGCGCATCACCAGCTTTGAAACACCCGCCAGTAAAGCGGCATTCCAACTCAAACAAGTGACTCGGCAGTTAGCGGTGCGTCCGTTGGCGATCTACGACCGAGGGTACGGCAATGCCAGTTTTGTCAACCAAACGGCAGGGATTGAGGCAGACTTGCTGCTGCGGGTTACATCCAATCGATGTGTCTATGGCGCGCCCCCAGCGTATCGAGGGCGAGGCGCACCTGCCAAGCATGGACATAAGATGAAACTCAATGACCCTGACACTTGGAGTGTCCCGGTCGAAACCGTTGAAGTCGATGATCCCAACTGGGGACGAGTGCGGGTCAGTCGTTGGAGTGCATACCATTTCCGCAAATCCCCAAACGGGCAATGGAAGTGTTGCGCGTGGAGGTGCTGGAGACACAGAGCAGCACGCGACGCTTGGCTCCTTTGTGGTTAGTTTGGCTGGGTGAGCAGATGCCTCCGTTAGAAACCCTGTGGTTGCACTACCTCCGTCGCTTTGCCATTGAACACTGGTATCGCTTTGCCAAGCAGAGGCTATATTGGACACATCCCCAGTTCAGTTCTGTATCGGCAACCGAACAGTGGAGCAGCCTGATGCCGTTGCTCAGTTGGCAGTTGTGGTTAGCGCGAAAGGACTGTACTGACCACCCCTTGCCCTGGCAGGCACCGCAAGAAACGTTGACTCCGGGTCGGGTCGCACAAGCGTTTGCAGGCATTTTGGCAGCGATTGGCACCCCTGCTCCTGCGCCTAAACCTCGTGGTAAATCGCCAGGACGAGGCAAGGGGCACAAGCCAACTCCTCGTCCCTGCTATCCGATGGTCAAAAAACGAGCCTCGAAACGCAAGACATCCGAACAATCCCTGAACAGTCCGGTTGCAACAGCAGCTTAACTGCGAGCAGGATTGTATCCAATTCCTTAAGTTCAACTGTTATGAACGGTTGAGCAGATTCTTTATGGCATCCTGTTGAGCATTATTGTGATGCCAGTTAGTCCAAACTAAAGTAATCAAGTGCGGCAAGTTTCGCTTGCCCAGCCAACGGCAGTGGTACCAGCCTGGATGGGAATGGAAAGTGTTTATCGTAGACGCAGGTGAAGTTGAAATTGAACGTCAAAAAAAACAGAAACGTGACTACAGTGGCAAGCAGAAGAGCCATACCCTGAAGGCGCAACTGTTGGTGGATTTTGAGAACGGGCAGGTGATTGCGACTGCAATCGACAAAGGCAAGACGCATGACTTCAAGCTGCTCAAACGAAGTCGCCTGCCCTGGGTATCGTCGCAGTTATGTTTAGCTGACCGCGGGTATCAAGGGTTTGCCAAGCGTCATGCTGGAGCTTGTACGCCCACCCAAAAGCCGCGCAACCAACCGTTAGCCGAGGACGAGAAGCAACACAATCGGGCATTAGCGAGACTGCGGGTGAAAGTAGAGCATGTGATTCGTCGCTTCAAGATCTTTCGCATCTTCTCAGGGCGCTATCGCAGCCGGAGACGACGCTTTGGCTTGCGCTTGAACTTGATTGCAGGGTTGCTCAACTACGAACTGGCACACGCTTCCTGATTCATGCAGGAGGTCTACTGTAACCCATCCGCTCGTCCGCTCGGCGCGTCATCACCCTAAAACCGCCGCGAAGATGATACGCTATCTCCGATTAATGGATTCTGCAAGTTTCAAACGAGGGCAGGGCAATGGCAAAGTTGCGGGTGGGGCTGCTGTTTGGTGGGTGTTCGGGTGAGCATGAGGTGTCGATTCGCTCGGCGCAGGCGATCGCCCGTGGACTGAGCGACCCCGCCAACGCAGACCGCTACGAGCTTGCGCCCGTGTATATCCAGAAAGACGGCCGCTGGCTGGCGGGAGAGTCTGCCATTCACGTTCTATCAGCGGGGGTGCCGCTGAAATTGGGCAGTTCGGACGCTCCGGCAGACCCGTCGGGCGAAACCAGCGCCCTGCAAGCGCCAACGGTGGCGGCGGTAGAACGCTGGCAATCGACGGCGCAGGTGAGCGGCGTGGACGTGTGGTTTCCCGTGCTGCACGGGCCTAACGGCGAAGACGGCACGGTGCAGGGAATGCTGACGCTGATGCAGGCTCCGTTTGTGGGGTCGGGGGTGCTGGGGTCGGCGCTGGGGATGGACAAGATCGCCATGAAAATGGCGTTTGCCCAGGCGGGGCTGCCGCAGGTGGGCTATAAGGTCGTGCGGCGATCGCAGGTCTATTCCAACCCCTGCATTTTTCCCAAGCTGTGTGATGAAATCGAAGCCGAACTAGGCTATCCCTGCTTTGTCAAGCCTGCTAACCTGGGGTCCTCCGTCGGCATTGCCAAGGCCCGCACCCGCGCCCAGCTTGAGGCCGCCCTAGACAGTGCCGCCAGCTACGATCGCCGCCTGATTGTGGAAGCGGCCGCGCCCTCACCCCGCGAACTGGAGTGCGCTGTGCTGGGCAATGACCATCCCCAGGCATCAGTTGTGGGCGAGATTACCTACAGCAGCGACTTTTACGACTACGAGACGAAATACACCGAAGGTCTGGCAGATCTGCACATCCCGGCAAACTTGCCAGAGGCGATCGCCCGCCAGATACAGGATATGTCGATTCGCGCCTTTGAAGCCGTAGACGCAGCTGGCCTAGCCCGGGTGGACTTTTTCTATTGCGAGTCTACGGGCGAGGTCTTCATCAACGAAATCAACACCATGCCCGGTTTCACCGCCACTAGCATGTATCCCATGCTCTGGGCCGCCAGCGGCGTGCCGTTCCCGGAACTAGTTAATCGGCTGGTGAAACTGGCGCTGGAGGAGCGATAGGGAGCCAGTGGTCAGGTGGTTATGCTGGAGTCATTGCAATCCACCACCGATCACTCCGTCACCTGTTAACCCGATTAACCAACTTCTGGTCTCTTGGGGCGATCGCACTCTCACCACGCTAAGGTGGGCGTATTCTGGCTGAGAAAGCAGCAGCGGATACTCGCGTCGTCGCCGATGATAGGTTCGCAGCACCCACAGCAAAATGGAGTCGCGGCTGAAAAAGGTTTGCCGCCAAGTTTCGCGGTTACCGCTCCAGAGTTCTACGCCCGAAGCGCTGCGCCAAATTGCCCGCCGGAGCGATCGCCACAGCACCAGCCCAAACGGATAGTCCAGCCACACGATAGTATCGGCCCGCCCCCAAACCAGATCGCGGACGCTACTGTAGTTGCCATCAGCCACCCAGCGATCGCCCGCCAGTGCCTCAGCAACCCGCGCCCGAAACACCTCCAACGGTGCAGCGGTTTAATTAGGCTCCCAGTGCAGCGCATCTAGCTCGATATGGGCGATGCCGAGTTGTCGTCCTACTTGCTGCGCCAGCGTGGTTTTGCCTGTTCCGCTCGTGCCAACAATCGCTATCCGCTGAAAGCGGTGCATCGACCTACTCTTCCTCCTCAGATAGATCTTCTGTTTCCAGCAGGTCGGCCTCGGTTTCTAGCAAGTCCTCGTCGTCGTCGGTGGCTTCGCTACCACCGCCGACCGCGACTAGATCAATCTGCTGACGGTAGTAATCCACACTCTTGACCTGCACCTCGACGCGATCGCCCAGTCGATACTGCTTGCGATTCTTGCGGCCTACCAGCTTTTGCTGACGCGAGCGATATTCGTACCAGTCGTCTTTCAGGGAACTGACGTGAACCAGCCCTTCCACTAGCAGTTCCTCGATTTCCACAAAGAAACCATAGGACTGCACCCCCGTAATCAGCCCGTGGAAGGTCTCACCGGTGCGCTCCTGCATATACTCGGCTTTTTTCAGCCCCTCTAGGTCAGATTCTGCCTCCTGCGCCAGCTTTTCGCGCTCGGTGAGGTGGTTGACGATGCTGTTGAAATATTCCTCTAGCTCGTCGTGAACCTCTGGCGGCAGCACCTTCCAGTCGATTGCGCCGTGACATTCGCTGCTAAACAGGTTCACCTTGTCCTTGGAGCGGGTAGATTTGCGATCGCGCCCATGCTCAAACACCGCGTGCAGCGCCCGATGCACCAGCAGGTCAGGATAGCGGCGCAGCGGCGAGGTGAAATGGGTATAGCCATTGTCCAGTGCAAGCCCAAAGTGAGTCCCCGGCGTGGTGCTATAGACCGCAGGCTTCAGCGTCTCCAGCAGCAGATAGGTCAGCACCCGCTCGGCATGGGACTCTGCAAATTGCTGTGTGAGTCGCTGATAATCGCGGGGATGGACGACCTCTTCGTCTTCAAGCTGGTATTCGATGTCCATGTTGTTGACCAGCTTTACCAATTCCTGCACGTCGGAGGGGTCGGGCGTGCGGTGAACCCGGTAGATGGCGGGAACCTGGAGGCATTGTAAATGCAGCGCCACCAGTTGATTCGCCAGCAGCATCAGTTCCGTTACGATCGTGCGGGCGGGTAGCAGCGACGACACCACCATTGCGCCCAGTTCGCCTTCGTCGTCGTATTGGAAATTGGTCGAGAGGAACTTGCCTAGTTCGGGGTTGTGTTCGTCGGGAAAGATGCTCTCCGGCAGGTTCAGGTCAAACGCGCCCCGCGCCAACCGCTGCGCCGCCACAGCCTGGCTGATGGCAAACAGGTTGTCCACCAGTTCAAACACGGGTTCCAGGTGTTTTAGCTCCTTGGCAGAGGGCAGCGGGTAGCGGGCTTCGGCAGCGGCTTCTGGGTCGTCTCGCAGCAGCACCGCCTGGGCCTGCTGATAGTCGAGATGCTGATCTACCCGCACCACGCTGGGCTGAATCTCGAAATCCTGCACTTCGCCTGCTGCGTTCAAGGTCACTAGCACCGAAATCGCCAGACGGTCTTCACCGGGCAGCAGCGAACAGCAGCGGTGCAGATGTTCCGGCAGCATAGGCACGACGAGTTCTCCCAAAAAGACCGAAGTGCCGCGCTTCTGAGCTTCCAGATCGACGGGCGATCGCGCTGCAACGTAGTACGACACGTCGGCAATGTGAATCCCCAAGCGCCACTCATCGTCGCCCACTTTTTCCACACTCAGGGCATCGTCGATGGCTGGGCTATGGGGATGATCGGGCCCGTCGATTGTGACAGTCAACTGTTCCCGCAGATCCAGCCGCTTTTTCAAGTCCGTTTTGCGGAGCTTGGTCGGGAGTGCTTTGGCTGCCTCCAGCACCGCTTCCGAAAACCCGCGCGGCAGGTCATGCTTGCAGCACACAATGTCGATATCCGAGGCCGCCTGGGCATCGCTGCCCAAAATCTGAGCCACTCGACCAATGGGCGGATGCTGACCCAGGGGATAGCGGGCAATTTCTACATGCACCAGTTGATCGACGGATTCCTCTAATGGTTCGCCATCGGGCGTTAGCTCTAGCTCAAACAAGAGGCGATCGTCCAGCGGCAGGGCGCGATACTGCCCGTCCTCGGTTTTTTTCACCCGCGCCAGCACGGAGGAATTGGAGCGTTCTAAAATCAGCCGGACTTCGCCCTCTGGACTGCGGCGGCGGCTGCCCTCTTTGGTCACGCGCACCAAGACGCGATCGCCATTCCAGGCAGTATTCAATTGGCTCTCGCGGATGTAGATATCCTCCGACCCTTCAATATCCTGAATTGCAAAGCAAAAGCCCTTGCTAGAGCAGCGCAACTTCCCTTCCACCACGTCATCCTCAAAGACGCGGCGATATTTGCCCCGCTCCTTAACCAAAATGCCGATTTTCTCTAGGGCATCCAGCGCAATTTGCAAGCGGCGGAGGCTGGCATCATCTTCACAGTTCAGCTTTTTCTCCAGGGCCTTGGGAGCGACCAGCTTGTCGTCTGGGAAGTTGGAGAGCAGTGAGGCGATCGAAAAGTCCATGTAGCGTCTTAATCCTTGCGTCTAGTCCTGGGAGGGGTAGGGTGCAACGTTGCCCGGTCGAAGCCCGCTTCGGCGTTCCAAGCAAAACGCCCGGTTGCGGCGGCAAACACGACCGAACGCTGTTAATGATAGTCCTCAAGCCTGATTAGCGGTCATTTCGTTCTGCATCTTGCGTCAACCGCATCGTGAAACGGGTTTGCAGTTTAGGAACCTGCTCATGACCCGGAGACGGCATCCGCAGTATAGCGCTGGCGATGGCTACAGCCTATACAAGCCCTGAAGCAACTCTGATTCGAACCCATACGATGGATACGCAACTGCTGACGGGCGATCGCTGCGGCTGCGGCTGCGACCTATGCAACGGCTTGCCAATCCAGTCCGGTTGCCAGTCCACTCAGGCTGCCCACGCTGCTCTAGAGATTCCAGACATTTTATTCCAGCTATTCCAGACATTTTGCAGACTGGGTGCAAAACGGGCCGTCAGACTAAGAGCGCAACCTTAAGAGCGCAACCCTAAAAGCGCGATCGCCCCTGACATAAAACGTTCACTTGATAGCCGCCAGAATAGCCCAAGCCTAACAATCCCAGGCGTTCACCCAAGATGCTCAGCGCCAACATCACCCAACGCAGGGCGAGGAAAGCGTTGGCGCTTCAAACATACGCTCGCTCAGGTAGAGAACAGATGCAAACGTGGAAACTCCGTTGTTTTCCACATTCCACCTATTGTATTTATACTTTCCTATCAAGTCGCATGTGTCAAACAAATTTCGGGTGCTGGTTTTGGGCGCTGGTTTTGGGTGCTGGTCTTGGGTACTGGTTCTGGGCGCTAATCTTGGGCGCTAGTCTTGGGCGCTGCTCGATCCAGCAATCCTGCGGTTTGGGCATTCAGCGTTTTCCCGTCACCACATAGGCGACCCGCTTGCCAATATTGGTCGCATGATCCGCCATTCGCTCCAGATAGCGGATCGCCAGCACCATTAGTACGTAGGGTTCAATCACGCCCTGCACATTGGTTTGGTGCGCCAGCAGGTCGTACACCTCTTCATAGTCAGAATCCACTGCATCATCTCGATGCTTTACATCCAGCCCAGATTCAGCATCCAGGTTCGACAACGCCGCCAGACTCATGGCCAGCATGGCTCGCGCCCGGTCGGACATAATCTGGATTTGCCCCATACAGGGATGGGTTGGATAGGGAAATAGCTTGACGGCCACCTCACCCAAATCTTTGGCATAGTCGCCGATGCGCTCTAAATCTCGCACCAACTGCATCAGCGCACTCAGCAACCGCAGGTCTTGCGTGACAGGCGACTGGAGCGCCATCAGCTTGACACAATCCTGCTCGATCTGTCGATAAAACTGGTCGATTTGCTTGTCTTGAATGGCGATCTGCCGAGCGGCGTCCAGATCGCGCTCAAACATCGCCTTTCGGGCTAGCAGACAGGAATGCTCTACCAGTGCGCCCATGCGAAGTACGTCGCGCTGTAGCCCACGGATCTGCCGTTCAAAATTTGCTCGCGTTGTTCTTGAAACATCCAAGGGTGTAAACCAACCTTTAATCGGCGAATACTAATAATCGGCGAATACTAAGTAATCGGCGAGTACTAAGCCAACCGCGCTTTCCCATATGGAGAGTCTGCTTGCAGTAGACTCAGTATAGCTATCTTTGCCAGTTCTGCCAGTTTAGTAGCGCACCAGCCCTGCGTTGCAGTTGCCCCCTGTTCACTGCTTGACCACTCCAGCCTTTATGGATTAAGGCTTTGAGGCAACTGTAAACAGCCTATTACACCTTTAGGACTTACGCAGTTGGACGATTTCTCGCGGGCGCAGCCCGCGAGAAATCGTCCAAAACCCAGAAAGTACATCACAAGTGCGTAAGTCCCGACCTTGCTACACGGCTACACGTTGTAGCTTGGAGAAACTGACCTGTTCGGCGGATGGGGGAGCGATAGAAGAGAAACAGGGGGCGATCGCCTCCGAAACTTCCTCCAACCTTCAGCCAACTGCCAAGTTACACCCAGCGTAACCCCTGTATCGGCTGTCATGCCAGCGGCAGCCCTTTCAGGCACTTTTTCGGGCAGCCCTTTCAGGCGATTTGGGCTTCTTTTTCTTGATCGCTTGGAAAACGCGAGGACTAGCAGGAGCCGACTCGCAGGGTCAGGGTCTATGTATTTCTATGTATTAATATGTACTAAATCAATACGTATTAAGGAGTGCGATAGGCGGTTAACCTATGAATCAGATGAGCTAATTTCACAAAACTTCATTCTTGCGGCTAGGTGGCTTATACTACCGAAGGATACTTATCGAGGAGTGAATGTATCATGTCGGAGGCCGTTAAGCCCCTGACAATCGCGACCGTCCCGAGAGAGCTTCTCGGCCCACCCGGCAAATTCAACCCAACCCTGCTCATCTTTTTGCTTGCAGTGGCTTTGGCAACGCTTTCGGTTTGTGGGTATTGGCGCTGGCATTGGTTGGGGTGGGTGTGCTTTGTGCTTAATGTTGTAGCGCTGCACCTAGTGGGAACCGTGATTCACGATGCATCGCACAACGTCGCGCATCGAAATCGCGTGATGAATGCGGTGCTGGGTCATGGCAGTGCGCTCATGCTGGGGTTCTCGTTCCCGGTTTTTACGCGAGTGCACATGCAGCATCACGCAAACGTGAATGACCCAGAGAATGACCCCGACCATTTCGTGTCTACGGGTGGACCACTGTGGCTGATTGCTGCACGATTCTTCTATCACGAGATTTTCTTCTTCAAGCGGAAGCTCTGGCGCAAGTACGAGCTTCTGGAATGGTTTCTAGCCCGCCTCACGGTTGCGCTGCTGATCTATTACGCGGTGCAGTATGGGTTTCTGAGCTACTTGATGAACTTCTGGTTTTCTCCGGCGCTGGTCGTGGGGCTTGCTCTGGGGCTGTTCTTTGACTATCTACCCCACCGTCCGTTCCAGGAGCGCAACCGCTGGAAAAATGCGCGGGTTTATCCTGGGGCGCTGCTGAACGTGCTGATCATGGGTCAGAACTATCACCTGATTCATCACCTCTGGCCATCTATCCCCTGGTATAATTACCAAGCGGCGTATTATGCGACCCGGCCGCTGCTGGATGCGAAGGGCTGTCACCAGTCCCTTGGGCTGCTCAAGGTGAAGGATTTTCTAAACTTTGTCTACGATCTGTTTCTGGGCATTCGCTTTCATCATGGGGCTGCCCATGCTAGCGAGGCTCCTAAGGCTCCTGAAAGCGGAGGAGCCATATTGGCCGACTCCGCTCAGGATCGGGGGCTAAGTGAAGGGGAGGATCTTTCGGAAAGTCTGCCCCTGGCCACAACGCCCCGCTAGCTTGTTGGATGTTGGCAAAGCTGGCAATGCTCGAAGGATAATTTGGGAATAGGGGCGGGTAGCGTGGTTCGCCGCCCATTCCTACGTTTTTAGGACGCTTTTAACGTGAGTTTCGGATAAGAAATTGCCGAAACCCTTGTTTTCTAATAGTTCTGTATATTGCAACCGATCGAGGCTCTGTCAATAAGCGGCATAATTGAGAAAATTCTCAGCTATGAGCCTTATTGAGAAGATTGAAAACATAGGCAACGAGCTAAGGCTCCTTTCCAGTCAGGTTTGGGGCGTTTTCCTTAACCGAAACTCACGTTTTTTAGGACTACCCTGAACTGTTAGGCAGAGCCGTAACGCACTGCTCCGTTGGGTTTTGATGCGCTACCTGGCGCTAACCCATTTCCGCTAGACTGCTTGCACGTTTGTCTAGAGGCGCGGGTTGGTTTGGAGCAACTGCTGGAGATCGCTGGCGGAGAGCGGTGGTCTGAAGCGATTTCCCTGGGCTGCGTAGCAGCCGATTTGCCGCAACAGGCTAAGCTGAGCGTCGGTTTCTACTCCTTCGGCGATCGCCCGCGTTTGGAGAGACTGGGCGATCGCCACAATCGCTTTTGCAATCGACAGCGCATCCTCGTCTTCTCCCAAATCGGCTACAAAGGTGCGGTCGATTTTCACGCAGTCGAGGGGCAGTTGTCGTAGATGGTAAAGCGAGGAATAGCCTGTGCCAAAGTCATCCAGGGCCAGTTGCACCCCTAGCTGCTGAAGCTGCTGCATGGTTTTTCCATCAACGCCCCGATTTTCGTGCAGCGTTGCCTCGGTGATGTCCAGCACCAAGAGATGCGGGTCGAACCCGGTTTGTGCCGTCGCCTGGGCGATCGCCTTTGGCAGGTCGAGCTTGCGAAACTGACGCGCCGACAGGTTGATCGACAGCTTCATGCCAGGATGCCCGGCCTCTTTCCACCGCACAGCGGACGCGCAGGCTGTCTTCAGCACCCACTCGCCAATTTTCACGATCCAGTCTGTTTCTTCTGCGACCGCCAAAAATTGGGCAGGATGCACCATGCCCACGTCGGGATGCTGCCAGCGTATCAGCGCCTCTGCCCCGATGATGCGCCCGCTAATCAAGTTGACCTGGGGCTGGTACAGCAGGCGCAGTTCGTCTTGCTCGATCGCCTGTTCAATATGCTGGAGTACCCAGATTCGCTGGCTGTTCCAGGCATCGACTTCCAGGCTATAGAACTGATAGCGGCCGGGCTGCCGATGGGCGGTTTGCAGGGCTTGGCGGGCATGTTCCATCACTTCGCTGGCGGTGGCTCCGTTGTCGGGGGCGAGGGCGATGCCAGCGCAAAGCTGGGGTTGCAAGGTGTCGTTGTCGATTAGGCAGGGTTCGTTCAGGCTGCTGAGCAGGGTTTGGGCTAGCGTGGCAGCATCGCGGCGGTGAGCAACAGCCTGAAACACGCCAAAGGTGTTGCTGTTGAGTCGGGCGATCGCCTCTTCTGGGGAAATCGCCTCACGCAGGCGGTCTGCTGTCGCTGCGGCCAGGGATTCTGTCATCGCTCCGTCCAGCGGTGTACCGTCGGGCATACTGGCGTTGAGTTTGAGCAGCAGCAGCGCCACCAGCCCATCCGCCGATTCCAGATGCTCCTGAAGATGATGGTGAAACAGGATGCGGTTGGCCAGTTGGGTGGTGGGGTCGCGGTAGGCAATTTGGTTGAGCCGATCAACAGCCTGCTTCATTTCCTGGATGTAGGGCTGAATGATGCTGGCGTGTTTGCTCAGCCGAGTGGCGATCGCCTCCATCAGTTCTTGCCGGGTAAAGGGCTTGGTGAGATAGTCGTCTGCGCCCATCGCCATGCCCTGGCGGATATCCTGACGGTCTGCCTTGGCCGTAAGAAAGATAAACGGAATGCCAGCCGTTGCTGGATTTTGCTGGAGCTGGGTCAGCACTTCATAGCCGTCGCAGCCGGGCATCATGATGTCACACAGGATTAGGTCTGGCCGGTGTCCTTGGGCGAGACTTAGCCCGGTTTGCCCTTCTGGAGCGGCGATCGCCTCGTAATTTTCTGCGCTCAGCATCTTTAGGAGCGCAGTGCGAATGGTTAAGTCATCCTCGATGACCAAAATCTTTGCCATAACTGAACCGAAGGGCCTAAGTGAATGAGTGGGGTATGTTGTAGGTTGCTGCGAGTGGGTGACTGCGAGTGGATTCCTGCGAGTGGATTACTGGAGATGCACACTGGATGGGTTTGTGTCCAATCGGCTGCTGCCTGTGCCGAAAGCGGTGTCACAGCCTCGGCCCATGCAAAATGCTTGAACCGTGCAAGTGTTTTAGAGCAAATGTTCAGACCAACAGACTCGAACTAGAGCGATCGCCCGGTGATTGCCCCGGTGATTGCCCCGAATGATTGCCCCGGTGATTGCCCGATTTACCCCGATCGGCGATCGCCCCAGTTTGGAGATTCAGCCCTGCTGAGAACGGATTCATGGGTTACAGGCAGATTCAGATTTGCCCTTTAAGAGGGTGTTTGAAAAGGTATCGCCTGTAATGTTAAGCACTCAGAGATTCCCCCTAGCCCCCCTTAAAAAGGGGAGAAACCGCCTTAAAGTCCCCCTTTTTAAGGGGGATTTAGGGGGATCTTGCACGCTTTGCTACAAACAGTAGGACTTTTCAAACATCCTCTAAGACTTCAATTCATGCTGAATGTTTAAGCATTCAGCGGTAGAAAACCAAATGTTAAATAAAGGTTAAAATTGTTAACCAAGTGTGGACTCAGACTCTCTCAGGATGCCCAAATTCCAGGCTTTTTAACGCTCTATCTGCTGGATTGCAGTGTTTTGTGAAAGGGCAGCGCGATCGCCACTCGAAGTCCTCCCTCAGGCAGATTTTCAAAGCTGATTTCGCCGCCGCACAAGTCCAGACATCGCTTGGCGATCGCCAGCCCCAGCCCAGTGCCGGGGGTCGTGCCGACGTTGCTGCCCCGATAGAACAGGTCACACAGTCGGGGTGGGTCTTGTGGGTCTAGCCCAATGCCCTCGTCCCGGACGGAAAACTGTATACCTCCGGGGCGATCGCGCATCTCTAGCGTAATCTGGCTATGGGCAGGAGAATATTTGACCGCGTTCGACAGCACATTGAGCAACACCTGTTGCAAGAGCGCCTGATCGAGATAAACCTTGTGCTGGGTCAGGTGATTGATCAGTTCCCAGCGATGGTTGCGGCCGCTGGTGGTTTGACATTCGTTCACCAGCGCCTCACAAAAAGCTACCGGATCAAACCAGGTGGGTGCAGGTTGCAGGTCGGTGGTATCCGCCCGATCTAGCAGCAGGATGTCGTCTAGCATTTGCGTCATCCGATGCACGGTTACCTGAATCAGCCGCAGTTGCTCTAGCCGATCGTCCTCCGTCCAGTGGCGACCGTAGTGTTCCAGCATTTCCGCCGCCGTCAGAATCGCCGTCAGCGGCGTGCGAAATTCGTGGGAGGTCATGGTGACAAAGTGCGATCGCAGTTCGCTGAGTTCTCGCTCTTTTTGCAGCGTTCTCAGCAGTTCGGTTTCCAGGCGTTTGCGATCGCTCGTCTCCCGCTGAATCGCAATCCAGTGGGTATACCAGCCATTGGCATTGGCCACAGGCACCAGACTCATTTCAACCCAAAATTCGCTGCCGTCTTTGCGATAGTTCAGCAGTTCCACCAAAGAGGGCTGCCATCGCCGCAGCGAGTCCTTTAAGCGATCAAGGGCAGCCCGATCGGTCTTGGGCCCCTGTAGAATACGCGGTGTTTTGCCAATCACCTCCTCAGGCCGATAGCCCGTCATGCGGCAAAAGGCATCGTTAACGAATATAATTTGCGGGCCGGGCGCATCCAGCGGTTCCGCGTTGGTAATCACGATCGAGTCGTTGGCATGAAGCACCACCGATTGCAGCAGGTTGCACTGCGTATCGGGATCTTGCAGCGTCTGCAAGAAAGCGTCTGGTAAATCAGTTTTCACAGGGAACCGTCCGAAAAATTAGGGTATGGCGCTAGCTACCTTGGGACATGGTTGTGGGATGGTCGTGCAGCCCAAAACAACACCTTGTCCTTATAAAAGTGACTATGGCTATAACTATTAGCATTCCCCAGAGATTACCAAAATCAGTACTTGGCAACCAAATGAAAGATTTCGTTTAACAAGGTTTGCGATCGCCCTGTTGAACTCGCTCAAACACTTGACGCTTAAACACTGGACATAGAAGACGAGTAGGGCTGTCCGTCTTTGTGGAAAAAGATCCAGCCCGCGTCCCCCGCAGCGGCGACCAAATCATCGTCGGGATAGGTAACCTGGTCATCTGGCGTGCGATCGCCCACTTCGAGATACGTTGCCAGGGCCGCCGAGCGGTTCACCAGATGATGTCCGTTTGCCTCACCTGCGGGAAAACCCGCCGCCATTCCTGCCTTCAGCACTTGTTCGCCTGCATTGGTAATCAGCACCACTTCGCCTGTCAGCACGTAGATAAACTCATCCTGGCGCTGATGCCAGTGGCGCAACGCCGACATTGCTCCTGGCTCCAGTGCTACCCAGTTCACCCCAAAGTTCTTTAGCCCCGCCGCATCTCCCAGGCGACGCTTGCTGCGGCCTGCCAACCGCGCCTTAAATGGTTCTGGATAGACGGTTCCAGTTTTTGCAGGAACCTGCTCAGGGTCGATGTGCATAGATGCAGAGTTAGACGCAGGGTTAGATGCAGGGTTGAGTTGAGGTGATGTGGAAAGATTGGAAAGCCCAGACACTCCTCAGGCAAGGACTGAAAAGTATCTGGGGATGTGGAGCATGAGTAGCAAGGCTCATGCAAGAGAGGAAGGTGCCCTTATACTGCCTGTCTTGCGACAAAGGTGGAATCACCCGAAGGGAGGATTTCAGTTGGATGGGGGCAGCGGCGCATCGGGCGATTCGGGGGCAGGGGCGCGACCCTCTCGCACGTCGGCAATTTCAGCAGCGGTCATGGGTTCATCCGTCAGCAGATAGACCGTGCCCTGGTTAAACGTCGAAATGACGTTGACATAGTAGGGCGGCTCGTCGGGAGGGGTTACTCGATACAGGCTAGAACCCGTGTCGTCGGCTGGTTCTAGTCGCTGAGTTTGATAGCCCTGCTCTTGGAGCATGGCTTGTAGATCGCGGGCGATCGCCTGCACAGGTCGCCCATCTGCATCCGACAGCCGCCAGCAGCTCAGAAACCCATTGCAGTTGTTGCTTGCCCCTGCTGGATGGGGAAAGTTTGCGTAGGGAACTGGGCTGGGCGGCTCCTGAAGCTGCGGTAACGCTTCGGGGTTGGGCGTGGGCAACGGAGTCGGGCTAGGGGTTGGGGGCAAGGCGGCAGTGGGTTCTGGTGAGGCGGCGGGTGCGGCAGGGCTAGCAGTTGGGGCTGTGGTCGGCTGGGACAACGGCGCAGGAACCGGGGCGGGGGCGGGCGATTCGCGCAGCGATTCCTGCGGGAATCTCGCTGTGGCAGGCGGACGCGGCACGGCAACCCGTTCGGGTCTGGGCACGGGGGCGGGCGTTGCGCTCGGCGAGGGAGACGGCGGGGCTACTGGCGGCGTGACCGAAGGATTCATCACTGGCGTAGGCGATAGGGAAACTGAAAGCTCTGGCGGGTCAGGGGCTGAGTTGTCGGTTTCTAGAGATTGGGATGGATCGGCTCCGGAGCCACCCGGCAGCAGCGGCAGCACCAGCAGCCCCGCGTGCAGCACTAGCGACATCAGCAGCCACGGGCGAAACAGAACCCGCATCAGTGCTGGCATATCGCGCTGGGTGCGGGTTTTAGGCATAGGAAGGGTGACAGACACAGGCAGCAGGTAGATACGACAAATCCGTTGCAGATATTTGTTTGCAGATATTCGTTGCAGATACAGACACAGATACAGGTGCAGACTGAGAGGCGATCGCAGGTAAACCTGCAGACTGCTGTAAAACGGTCTGCAAGTTAATGATAATCAAGTTAATGATAATCTTTATAGCTTGCTATAGTATCCAATCGACAAATATTAGAAAGTTTTTTGCAAGGATATAGCTTGATTCTTCATAGCAAGGGCATGCTGGAGCATATACCCTCAACTTACCGAAAAAAATTCTCCAGAATGAAGTGCATCTACTGCGTTTATTTTTAGAGATCAATTGAGAATCTATTGCATTAAGTGTACAATACAATCTGTTTTTGGGCAGGGTCCAGCGTTCCCGAAGGGCACTTCATCCAAGACAGACCTAAGAGAACGAGTCAGTTGAAAGAATAGGCAGGAAAAACCAGGCAGAGAGACTGTCCATTGGCTTGCCTGATTTCAGACCGCAGATAAAAAAGCCCTGTCCCACAGCTTGATACAGCCATCATCAAACTCTGTTCATCTTTCAGGAGTAGAAGTCTCTATGGGAAAAATGACTCGGCGAGTGTTTATCGCCACAGGTAGCGCCCTAGCCGCCGCCACTGTTGGGCAATTTGGCCGCCGTGCTAATGCTCAACAAAGCCGAGGGGTTGTCAATCTTTACTCGTCTCGCCACTATGACACTGACGACGCGCTCTACCAGAGCTTTGCCGAAGCTACAGGCTTTCGGGTCAACTTGGTAGAAGCCGAAGCAGATCAGCTTATTGAGCGGATTAAGAGTGAAGGGGCAAATAGTCCCGCGGATGTGCTGATCACGGTAGACGCTGGCCGTCTCTGGCGGGCTCAAGAAGAGGGTTTATTGCAGCCGATTCGGTCGAGTGTGCTAGATTCAGCGATTCCGGGCTACTTGCGGGAGCCAGATGGCCATTGGTTTGGGTTGACCAAGCGGGCACGGGTTTTGTTCTACAGCAAAGAGCGTGTAAATCCGGCTGATCTCTCTACTTACGAAGATTTGACCAACTCCAAGTGGCGCGGCAAGATTTTGACGCGGACTTCGACCCATGTGTATAACCAATCGCTCACAGGGTCGATCCTGCACGCGCATGGGCCGCGGGAAACGGAAGCCTGGGTGCGGGGACTAGTGGCCAACTTTGCCCGACAGCCTGAGGGTAACGACACGGCTCAGATACGAGCAGTGGCAGCAGGGCAGGGCGATATTGCGATCGCCAACACTTACTATCTTGCCCGTCTGGTTAAATCCAGCGAGCCTGCGGATCAGGACGTGGTGAACAAGGTGGGCATTTTCTTCCCTAATCAGCGCGATCGCGGTGTTCACATCAACATCAGCGGCGCGGGTGTGCTGAGAACTGCCAAGAATCGGGAAGGCGCAATCCGGTTCATCGAACACCTAGCCAGCCCCCAGGCTCAGGAAGTGTTTGCTAAGGGCAACAATGAATATCCCGTGCTGTCGGGCGTGGCGCTGGATTCAGTAGTCGCGGGTTTTGGCAGTTTCAGGGAGGATAACTTGAACGCAGCTATCTATGGACGCAACAACGCCGAAGCGCTGCGGATCATGGATCGGGGCGGCTGGAAATAGGGGTTTTTGAACTCTAAGCAGGCAGTTTGCAGGTTGTGCTAGCTGTCTGCTATGGCTCAGCCCAGCGGCGCAGCAGGTTGGCGTGGCATTTCGTAATCTGGTCAAATTCTGGCGTTTTGCCGTGCTGCCGAAATAGGGAGTGGCGGGCGGTATCTAGCTCAAACAGCAGCTCGCGATCGCCCGCATTCCTGACCAGGCTTTGCACCCAGGTTACCGCAACCAGCCGCGTGCCCCGTGTCACGGGTTCTACCCGATGCAGTGTTGTGGCGGGATACAGCACCATTGCTCCCGCTGCCAGCTTAAAGGGGTGATGTCCCAGCGTGTCTTCGATGACCAGTTCTCCACCCTCATAGTCGTCTGGCGAGTTGAGAAATAGCGTGAGCGACAGATCCGTTCGCATCAGGTCTGTTTGTTGAGAATCACCAGAGAAAAGGGCGCTCCTACCCATCAGGGCATTGTCTACGTGTGTGCCGTAGCCCATGCCGACCTCGTAGCGGCTGATTAGCGGCGGACGAATGACTTTCGGATAGGCGGACATTTGAAACAGGGCGTTGCGCCGTAGTGCCCCCAGAACGAGCGATCGCACGGTTTCTGCGATTTCTCCAGCTTCGAGTTGAGTATTGTGTTTGACCTGTTTGGCATACCAGCCAGCAGTCATTTTGCCATCTACAAATGAAGCTGCCTTTAATGCAGTGGCGATGGTTTCTAGCTCTTCATCGGTCAATATGGCATCAATGCAAAGGATCATGGCGGTGCAGCAGATAGGTCAAGGTGGGGTCAAGGTTGGGCAAGCGAGCGCGATTGCAGTTTGAGCATTGGAGCATAGACCCAGAAGAACGATTTCAGGATATCTTTGCTCCTTTTCTGAAGATGACATAGGAGTTACTCAGTTGAAAGCCCTTACGAATCGATACATGAACGGACGGATGAAGCTTTGGGTCGGCGTTGGTGCATTTGTCATCACACAGGCTAGCACTCAGGCGATTGCCGACCCCACCCCAGAGTCAGCTAGCACGGGCGATCGCCCGATCGCTACGCAGCCTCATCCTGTTGCCCCGGCTCCCTTGAGTGTGGCTCAGGCGGGCGGTGAAGGGGGCGAAGGCGGTGAGGGAATCGCGCCCCAGTCGGTCGGCTTTTGCGCTGCAATTGCTGTGGAGGGCGGCGGCGAGGGGGGCGAATCGGGAGCGGCACAGCCTGTAAGCAGCCCTGTGCGGGTGTATGGCGCGGCAACGGTGCCAGCCTTGCCCTTTGGCGATCGCCAGGTACTTACCAGTTTCGTGGATACTGTGCTGCTGCCCACCTATGGCGAGTTGAACCGTGCAGCACAACGGCTACATCGGGCGATCGCCCAGTTTGCTGCCCGCCCCACCCAGGCAAACTTGCAGGCTACCCGACAGGCCTGGCTGGCGGCTCGTTTGCCCTGGGAAAGCAGCGAAGCGTTTGCCTTTGGCCCGGCGGCATCGCTGGGTTATGACGCTGGACTGGATGACTGGCCGGTAAATGAAGTGGACGTACTGGCCATTTTGCAAAGCCAGGATGCCCTCACGCCTGAGTATTTGGAAACGCTGCAAACGTCTCAAAAAGGCTTTCATACCATCGAGTTTTTGCTGTTTGGGCGGAATAACGACAAGCGGCTGACAGATTTCACGCCCCGCGAGTTGGAATATTTGCAGTTGATCGGGGCAGATTTTGCAGCCACAGCCGAGAACTTGCTGGCAAGCTGGGCTGAGGGCGTGGAGGGCTATCCGGCCTATCGCAAAGAGTTTGTGGAGGCGGGCGATCGCAGCACTGCATATCCCACGCCCCAAGCAGCGGCGACCGAACTGGTGCAGGGCATCATCGACATTCTGGACGAGCTGGGCGCGGTCAAAATTGGCGAAGCCCTGGATGCTCAGAATCCTTTCTTGCTGGAAAGCCGCTTTAGCCACAGTTCGCTTCAGGATTTTTATCAAAACCTCCGCAGCGTGGAGTTGACTTATTTTGCAGGCAGCGCCAGCCGCCCCGGCCGCCACAGCCTCAGCCGCTATGTCGCCAGCATTGATCCCAGCCTGGATACTCAGGTGCGGCAATATCTGCTGGCTGCGGAATCTGCAGTCAAGGCCATTCCAGGCCCCATCGAGACGACTCTTTGTGACCCGGCCGCAAAGCCCCAGATCGCGGCGGCGCGAGATTCGCTGCTGACGCTGCGAGGCGTGTTTGAGCAGTGGATCATGCCGCTGGTGCAGGAGTGATTTGAGTGATGGCTCGTTTGATGGCTTGTATTGCTGGGTTGCGTCGTGCTAGGGGGCGATTTGGGGCGATCGCCCTCCTTTCTGTCATTGCAGGCATACTGGCCTCGCTGCTGCTGCATGGCGCTGGCTGGGCCCAGTCGCCGCTGCTGCTGGCGGGGGGCGACACCACGGTTCAAAACCGCACCTCTCAGGGCTATTCGCAACCTGCGCCCAACCTCAGCCCCGAATGGCTGGCGTTACATCAAGTGGGCGATCGCCATTTTGAGGCCGCCTTTGTCACGCCGCCCGCCCCGGTCAATGGTGGACTGGGGCCATTGTTCAACAACACGTCCTGCACCGGGTGCCACATTCGAGATGGGCGGGGAATGCCTATTCCCGGACAGCTTTTGCTGCGGGTCAGCCTGCCTCGTCAGGGATTGCCCAATTCGCCGGACCCTGTGCTGCCTGCCCCGACCGAGGCTGCGCCGGTGCTACGTGCCAACGCTCATCTGGAGGCTTCCGTCAGCCTGGGCAACGCGCCGCCTGTTCCGGGCATTGGCACGCAGATTCAGGATCAGGCAGTGTATGGTTACGTGCCCGAAGCGCGGGTCAAGCTGCGCTGGCAGGAGCAACCCGGAACCTATGCCGACGGAACGCCCTACTCGTTGCGATCGCCCCAGTTTGAGATCACGCTGCCCAGCGGCGATCCCCTGCCGTCGCACATCCTTGTGTCGCCCCGCATCCCGTCGCCCGTATTTGGATTGGGCTTGCTAGAAGCCGTTCCCGAAGCAGAAATTCTGGCGCTAGCCGATCCCGACGACAGAGATGGGGACGGCATTTCGGGTCGTCCGAATGCTGTTTGGGATGTGGAACAACACGCTGAGGTGCTAGGACGCTTTGGCTGGAAAGCCAATAATCCAACCCTGCTTCAGCAAGGGGCCTCTGCCTATATCAACGATATGGGCGTGACCAATCCCCTGTTTCCGGAACCCGACGGCTCCTACGAAATTGATGCCCACACGCTGAAGGCCAATACAGTCTACGTGCAAACGCTGGCAGTGCCCGCACCCACGCAGCGACAAGATCCCCAAGTGCTGCGAGGAGAGCGCCTATTTAATGCAGCGAATTGTGCGGGTTGCCATGTGCCAACGCTGCGCACCGGGACGCACCAAGTTCCGGCGCTGGCAAACCAGACCATCCATCCCTACACCGATCTGTTGCTGCATGATCTGGGCGAAGGGCTGGCCGACCATCGTCCCGATTTTCGGGCCACGGGGCAGGAGTGGCGCACGCCGCCCTTGTGGGGGCTTGGGCTGGTGCAAACAGTTTTGCCCTATTCTGGCTATTTGCACGATGGTCGCGCCCGCACGCTAGCAGAAGCCATCCTGTGGCACGGGGGCGAGGCAGCATCCGCTCGTGAGGCATTTAGAACTATGCCAGAGGGCGATCGCGCTGCACTATTAAAGTTCCTCAATTCGCGCTAAGGCCGTTAAACTACTGGTACGGGAATGTTTGTGCGGGAATCTCTTTACGAGAATCTTTTTACGAGAACGCCCGCCTGTCACCAGCCTGGGTTTAGGCTTAGTCTTGGAATCTAGCAAAGAAATTTGGCAAAGAACTTTGGCGATTGAGGGAGGAAGTTGGCGTGAGTGAAGCCTCAAGTCAGGCATCAGGTCAGACACTGGTGCGGGTTTTGATCGTAGAAGATGATCCCATGATGCAACTGGGGCTGGAACAGTCTTTGAGCAACCAGCCAGGCATCCAGGTCGTGGGGCGAGCGGATGATGGCTACTTTGCGGTAGAGGAGGCGCTAAAACTTAAGCCTGACATTGTGGTGATGGACATCGGGCTGCCCCGTCTGGACGGCATCGCCGCGACGCAGAAGATTAAGGAATCCCTGCCCGACGTGCGGATCGTCATGCTCACGTCGCACACCACCGAAAACGAGGTAATCGCGGCGCTGTCAGCCGGAGCCGATGCCTACTGCGTCAAAGGAACGACCGTCGAGCGACTGCTGGCGGCCATTGAGGCAGCACGGGAAGGTGCCAGCTATCTCGACCCGCTGGTGGCCCGACTGGTGATGGATCATCTCAAATCGCCCACCAGTGCCGCAGATGCGATCGCCGTTGGCCAGCTTTCTCAGCGGGAGCTAGAAGTTCTAAAGCTGATGGTCGAAGGGCGGAGCAATCCTGAAATCGCCACTGCGCTATACCTTAGCCCTAACACAGTGAAAACCCATGTACGCGGCATTATGAACAAGCTGGCGGTGGATGATCGCGTGCAGGCCGCAGTTGTGGCCCTTAGGGCCGGCCTGGTGTAGCAAATTTGATACTTAAGATTTCTGAAATCACCCAATTGTAGGATGTCATCTTATGATATTAAGATTCAATATCCAGATACTTGCTCTTGAGAGCAAATACCTCCGGAGAATGAGGGCCAATTTTTGTCTGGCTGGCTAGAATCATCGGTATGCACACCTCGTAATCTGCCTGTAATAAAACGGCTTCACACTTTATTAGCGAGGGGTGTACAAGCGAGGTCTGTATTTTTGTTCTACTCGATGATTGGGGTCGCAGATGAGATTGTACTGAGTCACTTTAAGCACAGCCGCCCTGCGGATATTGCCGATAAACTTGTGACACTAAAGCGGTTTTTTTGGAACTGTCTGAGGATTAAACGCTGTCTACTTAAACGTTGGCTACAACAATGGGCAAACTGCGATCGCCCTCATCTGTCTTCCCTCCTGTGGTCTTTGTCTATGCCTGTAGTTTTGGCAGGCGACGTGCTTTTAGTTCCTAGAGCGCATTGGCAAAGGCGAGCGTACTCCCACTGGTCTCTTTTAGCGAGACTTCACTCTTCCGACGTATCTTTAGGCTCTCTCAGGAGAGTCATCCACAACCCTAGTTTTGCGTGATTGGGCTGAGCCTTATGACAACCACACTCGACGAAATCTACAAGTTTTTCAAGAATCCGCCACCGTTCTACCTAAATAAGGAATTGGCGGTGTGCTACGTGCTGTCTGTGCTGCTCAAGCAGGACTCCTACGGCACGGAACTCATTAGCCTGCTAGAGACGGAATATCCGGCCTATCGGCTGTCGGATACAGTCCTCTACAGCGCCCTCAAGTTTCTGGAAGATGGAGCCGCTGTGATCGGCTACTGGAAAAAGGTAGAAGGTCGGGGTCGCCCTCGCCGGATGTATCAAATTACCCCAGAATGGCGCGATCGCGCTGAGGAACTGTCCCGCCTGTGGGAAAGCTACACCCAGAACAACGCTACCGTTCCTGTGGGCGTATCCGACTAGTTCAGCAGAGCATCCCGTCGCTGTGTAGGGGTCTGGCGGGTTGACTGATGATGAATTGATTGATGATGAATTGATTGCTCTTATTCAGCTTATGTCTTAGTTAGGCAATCATCATTACCCCTGCGATTTTTACTTGAGATCTCTTAGAGCTAATTTATGAAGCAAATCTTAAGAAGCCTGAAACTCTTGGCATGTGTGGCTTTGAGGTCATGTTTGCCTAGGAAAAGCGGTTTCTCGGAAATCCTTGATTAACAAGGCTTTCAGGCTCCTTTACAAATTAGCTCTTACACATTCCGCCTGGTTGCGAGAATGCTTGCAGAGTGGCTGCACAGACGGCTACTCTGCATTTTGCATTTGTTTTGACTCCTGCCACGTCAACCCGACTGCGAGCTGTGGCCAGATCACCCATCGAGGCACAATCTTTCGTACATTAAAGGGGGTGGATCTAATCCCCACAGCAATGTCCCTAGAGAGAACCTGGCTAAGGTGTATGGAACTTCCGGTCTTGTCGTCTACCGCGCTGCTGACCGTATTACTCGCAATAGGTTTATTTTTCTTTATTCGAGCTTCTACCAAAGATCGGATTGAGGTGGCGAGGCTGGTGGGCGATCGCCCAGAGGAAGACCTACTCGAAGCGATCCAGCAATACTTCACCCAGCGGGCCTATCGCATCGCCGCCGTAGATGCTGCTCAAAATCAGGTGACCTATGAGGGGCTGGTTCGCGCCAGCACATTTCTCGCCATTTTCCTCTCGGCGCTTGCGGCTGTAGGGCTGCTGTGCCTGTCCCTCGTCCTCTCGTTTCTGTTTCCCACGGTCGGCAACCTGTTTTTAGGATTGGTGCTGCTGGCTCCACTCGCTGGGGTATTCTACTGGAAAAAGTCCACCCGCTCTGAGCAAGTATCCCTGAGAATTACTGAACCGGGCCCGGAGGTCGATCTCGAAATTCGTGGGCCGCTGCTGGTGGTGACTGGGCATCGTGACGAACTAGCTGAATTTCAGCAAGCCCTGCGGCTGATGCCACTGAGCGAATAACTCAAGCGAATTCCTCATCCAAACCGAATTGGGATCAGCATTTACAGTTAAGCGTCTGTAGATTTAAGCGTCTGTGATTTAAGCGTCTATGATTTGGCCGCCCACCTACTGCCAATACTCATCTGCCAATACTCATCTGCCAATACTCATTAAGTTTTTGTTGAGTCTCCGTCCCCCGAACCTCCCCTCCCCCAGCCGCGTTCTGTGAACCTTTCGTCGCTGACTCAACGCCTCCACCAACTGCCCAGCGTATTTCGGGAAGCCCTCTTTCCCTCAGACCTTGGCAATGAAGATCCTGCCTATCTGGAATGGCAGCAGGGCTTTATGCGGCGACGGCTGAGTTTGTCGCTGCGAATTGGGATTCTGGCTTATCTCACGTTTATTCTGCTGCGGGTGCTTTTGGTTTTGGTCAATCGCAGCACGGTTCCGCCAAGCTGGTTTGCGATGGCGGGTGCATCCTTATTAGGGCTGGTGCTGTGCCTGATTCTCCATCGGGGCAAGATTGGGCGGCGCTATCCGGCGCTGATTTTTTTGGGCTGTTCCTGGTCGATTACGCTGATCGAGCAGATTTGGGCAACGCTGCGAGGCGTGGCGTTTCCCGGTGTGTTTGCCTGGACGCTAGTGTTTTTGGTGCAGGCGACGCTGTTGCCCGTACGCTGGCCGCTGCATTTGATAACTCAAGTCGGCTTGCTGGGCTACTACCTGATTGTGAACTCGCTGTTGGGGCTGGGTGAGACCGCCGGGTCAATGTGGGACGCAACGCTGTGGCTCTATTTGCTCTGGTTTTGCGGGATTTGTAACCTGTCGGTGTTTCTCTATGAGCAGTTGCAGCGGGCGGAGTTTCGGGCGCGGCGGGCGCTGGAGGCAGAGCAAGAAAAGTCGGAGCGATTGCTGCTGAATATTTTGCCGGAGTCGGTCGCGCGGCAGTTAAAACAAGACCAGCGCACGATCGCCGAGCATTTTCCCGAAGTGACGGTGCTGTTTGCCGATATTGTCGGGTTTACGGAACTGTCGGCGGGCGTGCCGCCGGAGGAGATGGTGTGGCTGCTGAATCAGGTGTTTTCCAAATTTGACCTGCTGGCAGAGCAGCATGGGCTGGAGAAAATCAAAACCATTGGTGATTCTTATATGGTGGTTGGCGGGTTGCCCGTAGAGCGGGCCGACCATCTGGAGGCGATCGCCAATATGGCGCTGGACATGCAGCGGGCGATCGCCCAGTTCAAAACGCCAAACAACACGCCGTTTAACATGCGGATTGGCATTAACACGGGCCCCGTCGTGGCGGGCGTAATCGGTGTGAAGAAATTTATCTACGATCTCTGGGGCGACACGGTAAACACCGCCAGCCGCATGGAGTCGCAGGGGCTTCCGGGCATGATCCAGGTAACAGAGGCGGTGTATGTCCGGCTGTGCGATCGCTACGAATTCAAAGAACGCGGCACGATTTACGTGAAGGGCAAAGGGCAAATGAAAACTTACCTGCTCCTGCGCCATGCGGATTAGGCTGGCTGAACGATTCAATCTGGATCGTCTCAATCTGAATCGTCTCAATCTGGCTTGTCCAGTTTGCCCAGTCATCCAAAATCGCCAATCCAAAATCTAAAACCGCCCTCATCGCAATTCATGCAGCACCCGCAGCAGCAGCGCTGTTTCCTCCTCTGGGGCACGAGACACCAGCCTGCGGCGCGAATAGAGGAAAAAATAAGCCAGCAGGATGGCGATTACCACTAGCACCCCCCGAATCCCGGGGCGATAGTTTGGATCGGCCAGGCTGGCCACCAGCGCCACGATAGAGAGAATCAGCCCTACCCAAGCGCCTGCCGACCCCAGGGGGCTGAGGTAGGGACGATAGAGCTCTGGGCGATCGCGCTTGAGCTTGAGGTAGCTGGCGAACACCAGAATGTAAGACAGCACCGCGCCAAAGACGACCATATTCAATAGTGCCGGGCCGATGGCCTGACCCGCCAGTTCAATCAGCCCGATGCAGAGTAGCCCCACTGCCGCCCCCACCAGCAGGGCGATCGCCGGAGTCCGATATTGGCTAGTGACGGAAATCCAGCGCGGCAGATAGCCCGCCCGCGACAGGGCAAACAGAGAGCGGCTGTAGGCGTAGATGACGGCGTGGAAACTGGCAATTAGCCCCGTCAGCGCTAGAAATGTGAGCGTGCGCGTGGCCACCGTGCCTTCGCCAAACACGGCTCGCAGTCCGTCAGCCAGGGGGGCGGTGGTGCGGGCGATCGCCGCTGCGCCGACAAAGGTTTCGTTGGTATCCGCCGTCACCAGGGTCGCGGGCACGCCAGAATTCAGCACCAGCGTCAGCAGCGAAAAGACCAGCAGCGTCGCAATGCCCAATAGCAGGGCGCGGGGAATGTCGCGGCGAGAGTCGGTCGCTTCCTCCGCCGACAGGGGCAACTGCTCGATTGCCAAAAAGAACCAGATGGCGTAGGGAATTGCGCCAAAAATGCCGCCGACCCCGTTGGGCAACCAGGCGGGATTTCCCTCAGTAGGGGCAATATTCAGCAGCAGCCCCGGCTGAAACTTGCCGCTCAGCACTGCTCCCAGGTAGAAATCTACCAGCACCGCCAGGGCGATCACCGTGAACACCAGCCCCACCTTCAGGCTGGGTTCAACACCCAGGATATTAATGCCGACAAAGATGGCGTAAAACAGCAGCCACCAGATGGGCGGCGGCGCGGCGGGAAACAGGCTGTTTAAATACGCGCCGATGAAAAATGCAATCAGCGCTGGCGTAATCAGGTACTCGATCAAATCGGTGATGCCGGAAAGGAAGCCGCCCAGCGGCCCAAAGGCGTGGCGCACAAAGGAATAGAAACCGCCCGCGTGGGGCAGCGCCGCAGATAACTCCGAAATCGTGTAGACCAGGCAGATGTAGAGAACTGCCGTGAGCAGGGTGGCGATCGCCATGCCGCCAAAGCCGCCAGCCGCCAGCCCAAAATTCCATCCCGAAAAATTGCCCGAAATGACCGCGCCCACCCCCAGCGCCCACAGCAGCCCCCAGCCCACGCTGCGGCGGAGCTGTCGCTTCTGAAAATAGGCCGCCTCGACGGGTTCATAGCTCACCCAGGCCTCCAGCGCTCCCTCGTCTGCGGGATGTCCTGGATTTCGATCGGTTGGAATTTGACCTGCCATCCCTGCCTCACAAAACGTGTCCACAGCGATTTAATACCACACAAGCAGGGACGGCGCGAGTTCGTAGCGATCTTGCATCGCATTCCGACTTGCGCCGCATTCCGAAAAGGTAAGGTCGGTGCAACGGCACTCTTGCAGCAAAAGGGTTTCCTGGAATTCTTCAGCGCTGGAATTCTTTAATAATTTAGGCGATCGCCCCAGAGAAATCGGCGCTATGCTTTGGAGTTGTGAATCTGCAAGCAGGCAGGGCAATGGTGAGGAGTGATTCGGCAATGAGCAATTCGGCGAGCAACGTTTCTTCAGACAGGGGTTCTCCGCACAGCACAGTTCAAGGCATAGTTCAGCATGGATTTCGACCAGGGCGCGTTGCCTGGGCGATCGCAGGCAGTGTAGGACTGCTGATGGCAAGCTGCGGCAGAGGCTCTGCGCCTGAGGCAGCCAACCCAGACCCTGCAGCAGGCCTCGTTGCCGAATCGCCCATCGCCGAGGGTTCCGCAGACACAACACCCACGGCAACCCCATCTGAAATGTTTGCCTCGCCCACTGTGCCCGTTGCCCCCAGCGCCGCTGCCACTAAGCCCCTACCGCCAGGACAGCTGGCCACCGGGCTGATTTCCTCGACCACTGTGCCCAGCCGCCTACCCCAGGTCAGCGCGGGGCGTAGCGACCCGTTTGCGTCGCTAGGCGAAACGCCCGTGGTGATTCGGCAGCCCGCCATTCCGCCCGTGCCGCCGGAGGATCGCCCGATCGCGGCGGAGCTACCCCAGCCCCAGGTTATCCCTGAACTGCCTGCGCTGGTGCCTGTGCCTGCCGTACCGCCTGCGATCGCCGTTGCTGCTGCCCCGCCTGCCGTTCTGCCCGTGCCCGCCGCGCCCCCCGTCAGCATTCCCCAGAGCATCCAGATCAGGGGCGCGATGGAAATGGGCGGTCGATACAGCATTATCGTCGAAGTGCCGGGAGAGGGGAGCCGCTATGCGTCGGTGGGCGATCGCCTCGCGGGTGGCACAGTGCTAATTAAGCGGGTAGAAATGAATGGCCAAGAACCCCGCGTGATTTTGGAACACAATGGACAAGAGATTGTCCGCACGGTGGGCGATCGCACGGCGCTGTTGAGCTATCGTTAAAGTATCCAGAAAGTATCTAGCAAGCATCCAGTCATCACGAGCGCCAGTCATCACAGGCGTTTGGGTTTCGACGTTTAGCGTTCAAGCATTCAGCATTCAAGCATCACGTTCCAGCATCACGTTCCAGCCTTCAACCCTGCACCTGTCGCCCGGAGTGTCGCCCATGATGCCAGGTCTAAATTCGCCGGATAGCGGGCATTCCAAGCGATCGCCCATGAGTTCCCAGAAGGCTGGCCCACGCACCCGATCGCTCGATTTTGGCGATCGCTACACCTGTCCTGTCTGTCGGCATGGCGAAATCACTGGGCTAGCGCTGATGGATGCCTTCGCCTGCAACTTTTGTCGGCATATTTTTACGGCGAATCTGGCGGATCAGTCGGTGCAGGTAGCAGACAGCGTACAGCCCATGACCTGGCGCTGGACGGGCTGGAACTGGCAATCTGCTTATCAAACGGACCCCAACCTCACTGCCTTTGTCTGGCTGGTGGCGGTGGTGCTGGTGGTGTTGCCCACAGGAATTGTCTGGCTGTCGTCTTATACCTTTCCACCGCTGCCCGGTAGCCCCTGGGCATGGTTTCCGGTGGTCTGGGTCAGCATTACGTTTACCGCCCACCTGCTGATGGTGGCCTGGCTGCTAGCAGAGCATTACCAGTTTCCGCCCTATGTCTCTAGCAAGGTGCGGATGCGGCATTTTCTCAATCGGTTTTAGGTTGGTTCTAGAGAAAGCTGAAGGGCAGCAGGTTAATAGATGCCTGAAATCCTGGCCTAGGCTGGCTGGCGGGGAATCAGGGCGATCGCCCTCCGCCAAGCTGCCGAAGAAAGTTCAGCCAAAGTTCGGCCAAGGTTTAGCCACTGCGGGGCGTGGAGTCACCCGGTCGGGGGAATTTGGGGTATTTGAAGATTTGAGAAGCTAGAGGCAGTGACCCGCTGGGCAGCATAGGGTTATGATCGAAGAAAAGTTCTGTATCTATAGCTACAGATCGTCCTGCGGATACAGGTATAGAACTTTCCGCTTTGGTAATTTCATTTAACATCGCTACCGCTGGAGAGATCCTTATGGCCCGCCAAAACCTCAAAGACACAAAGCAACCGCTGTCTCCAAAAGTGCCTGCAACCCCTCCGGCTGAAGAGTTTAACTTTGACGAGTGGGCGGGTGCTGTCAAGCAGCAGATGATTGCCTCCCTGAAGCGACGGGGTTCTGCTTGATTCGTCGAGCCGTTCGTTGGAATCAATTCGTTGGAATCAATTTTTGGGTCAGCAAGACCGATAGGTTTTCAGCAAGACCGATAGATTTCCTAAATCTACAAGTCCGAATCAAGCATCTTGAATATACCGTCTCAATCGGGTTCTGGGCTGGGTCGTAGATGCGACGCTCTCGGAACCCGATTTTGGTCTGCAAGGGCGCGGATTGAGTCGCGGCGGATGGATGCCAGCTTGGCGGATGTCCGCTAATCCAAAATCGCCAATCCAAAATCTCATACTACCCGATCGGGGGATAGACCTGCCCAATCTTGTAGCATACTGTAGTTTAAGTAGTATTGAAGCACCCATGAATTTTACAGGCTAAGAGAGCGCGGTGAACCCTTGAGTTGCACTGCGCGGTTTTCTCGCGATTTCACGCCATTTCCACAGAATTTCTAAAAACCGGAGGTGCAACCGATGTTTCTTGACTCTCAACCTTTACCCATTTCGGCGGCGATGCCCGATGTCGCTGCGCCGCCTCCAGACAAGGCTCTACCAGAGCGATCGCCCGCTGCCCCTGCTCGACCTGACGCAGCCCCCGATTCGCTAGAGCATCAGCAACACATTCAAACCAGAGAGCTAGTTAACCGGCCCAGAGCCATTCACTATCAGCAGCGAAGACTGTTCTAGAGCCTGCATTTTAGCGTGATGCCTAACGTACCAGATGCGTGCGTTGATCAGGCTCTCAGGCATTCCTAATGCCCACCTTTTGGCTGAACTAGAACGGGCGCAGTTGGACGATTTCTTGTGGGCGCAGTCCGCGAGAAATCGTCCAAAATCCAGAAAACTGATCGCAAGTGCGTCAGTCCTGTGAAAAAAGCCTGCTGGATGGATGGCGTTTTGTTTACCATCACCCGGAGTTTTTGACATGATGACTTTGACGGAGCGCTCGGTCAGCGGCCAGGCCGACTATCAGCGCTTAGCGGATTTCCTTAATCTTTGCGAAGCCGCCACCTATTGCGAGTATTTCTTTACCGCCGAGGAGCTGGCCCACGATGCTACCCATCCCAGCTTTGACCCAGTGGGCGATCGCCGCCTGTGGGAAGACACAACGGGTCAGTTGGTGGGTGTGGCTTCGCTTTGGGGCGCGAAGGAACCCATTGACGGCTTTCTGGAGCGGCATTTGTCACTGCGGGTGCATCCCGACTGGCACAGCCGACTGGAACCCGAAATGCTGCGCTGGGGCGAAAGCCGCTTGCTGCAAATCGGCCAGGCCCGCAACCTGCCCACCAAGCTCTATGTCCACAGCCGCGATACGGAGGGCGATCGCCTCGCTCTAGTTGAACGCAGCGGCTTTGAATACGAGCGTCGCTTTCTCACCGAAGCGCGATCGCTCCTCGACCCTATTCCCCTCGCGCAACTGCCCGCCGGGTTTCAGATCATCGACAATACCCGCCGCGTGCCTGCCCAAGACTGGGTGGATCTGTACAACCAGACCTTTATCGATCACTGGGGCTTTCACCCGCTGACGGTGGAGCAGCATGAACATCGGTTGGGCGAGGCGGACTATCGACCCGATCTGGATCTGATCGCCGTGTCGCCCGATGGCACGCTGGCCGGCTTTTGCAGATGCTGCATCAGCATCCCCACCAACGCCCACTTTGGCCGTCGCGAAGGCTGGATCAGCTCGCTGGGAACTCGTCGCGGCTTTCGACGGCGGGGCCTGGGGCGATCGCTCTTGCTTGCTGGTCTGCATCGGCTCAAAGCCGAAGGCATGGACACAGCACTGCTGGGCGTAGATACCCAAAACCCCAACGCTGCCTACGACCTTTACCACTCAGTCGGATTTGTGCCCCAGTTTGCATGGTTGAGCTACGCGAAGGTGATGGGGTGACGGAGTGAGGAGGCGAGAAACGGAGAAAGAAAAACGAAGAACGAAAACCGGAACCTCTTCTCTCTTCGTTCTTCGTTCTTCCCTCTTCCCTCTTCCCTCTTCCTCCCTCCACCGCTCCCAAACAGTGCTACCATCACACTGCTCCGCACTCTACCGCTCCAAATGCTGTCTTTATCTGAACTCAACGCTATGTCCCAGGAGGCGTTTGTAGCCGCGCTGGGGGCAATTTTTGAAAACACTCCGGCGATCGCCGCCAAAGCGTGGCATCAGCGCCCCTTCGACACCGTGGACGACCTGCATCAGGCAATGGTCGCAGTCGTGCAGGCAGACAGCACCGAGGCGCAACTGGCGCTGCTGCGGGCGCATCCTGACCTGGGCAGCCGCACCGCTATGGCCGAAGCCTCGGTGCAAGAGCAGGCAAGCGCAGGGCTGGATCGCCTTTCGCCGGAGGAATACAGCCGCTTTCACCGGCTCAATCGAGCCTACGCTGAGCAGTTTGGCTTTCCGTTTATCATTGCCGTGCGATCGCACACCAAAGCCAGCATTCTCGCGGCCTTTGAGGAACGGCTGCAAAACTCCCGCGCAGCCGAACTGCAAACTGCCCTCCAGGAAGTGTTCAAAATCGCCCGCTTTCGCCTCGATGCGACGGTTGGTGCAGAAGCGTGAACTGGGTTTTGGCGTTTTGGCAACGCTGACCAGTTCCAGTTGCGCTGTCTTGCGGTCGCAAAGCGGTTAGGCTGGAGATAAAGCGTTTAGGAAACTTGCGATGTCTGATTCTGGGAAGACTGAGACCGCTACAAAGACCCCTCCGGAGCCGCTGCACTCAGGTGAGCCGCTGATTAATGAACCGATGCTCTCTCCTGCAACCCGCGACTTGGCTCAGTTTAGCGATTTGGAACTGGCGCAGGCGCTTTTGCAGCGAATGGCGATCGCCCCCAATGACTGGCATCGCCTCAAGGCAAACCGCAAGGCCCGCGCCCTAGAGCAGGCTTCTACCGCGCTGGTATATCTACTGAAGGATCAGCCGGAAGAAGCGCTGGCGAGGTTGCAGCAGGCGGCGGGCTGGCTAGATCGGTCGATTTCTGCACCGCCTTGTCCGACGCATGGACGGTAGAGGAGGGCAGGGGTGACTAGGGACGCGGAGCATTCCAGAATTGGGGTGCAGGGGATTGTAGGTAGCTGTAGTCTGTCGCTGTGATCTGCTGCTATACCATGTCGCGTAATGTGTCGGGCGTATCCCAGTTCTGTAAGTTGCCCTCATTCCCCAGCCCCTTCTCCCTTTTTGGGAGAAGAGGAGCCGGATTGGAAGTCCCCCTCCCGCTTTGGGAGAGGGATTTAGGGTGAGGGTTACAAAAGTGGGATACACCCTAATATATCGCTGTAATGTGTCGCTGTAGTCTATTGACATGTTCAGTTGTGGAATTCGTTGAGTAGACTAGAGGCGATTCCCTTAGGGATCGCTTCGCGAATCGCCATTTCTAGATTCCATAACCTGGACTCTAAGCATCTAGAAAGCTCGGCATTCCTCTCCCAGCCTTAATCGCAACGTCCCCCTCATCCCTGATCCCCGCAATCTATGTCTCAAGGGAAAAACGATATTGCTGCACTTCTCGTCGCCCTGATGGTTACCGTTGGGCTGATCGGCGGCGGACTCTGGTTCTTTGGCAGGCAGTTTTTGAACGGCAATGGTGGCGGCAACTCGCCCATAGCCACTAGCCCTGATGCACCCGATCCCGCCTCACTGAACCCCGCTTCTCCGCCGCCCGCTGCGGGCGGTGCAACAAATCTCGAGACTTCCGTCCCAGATCCGGCAGTGCTGACGATTGACGGCAGCGTGACAATGGTGTCGCTGATGAAACGGCTCCAGCTTGCCTATGCCCAGACCAATCCGGGCTTGCCGACGACCTACGGCGTACCCGACGGCCGCCCCAACGGAACGAATGCGGGAATTCAGAATCTCGCTAATGGCACCGTTGTCCTGGCGGCCAGCTCTCGCCCGTTGAACGCGGCGGAAGCCCAGTCTGGGCTGGTTGGCGTGCCGATTGCTCGTGATGCGCTGGCGGTGGTGGTGGGCAGAGACAACCCCTACACCGGCGGGCTAACGCTGGACCAGCTAAAGCGGATTTATCAGGGGCAGATTACCAACTGGTCGGAAGTGGGCGGCCCCAATGCGCCGATTAAAGTAATCAATCGCGCCAACGACAGCGGCACCCAGAGCTTCTTTAAGGACGTGGTGCTGCTGGGCGGCGACTTTGCGCCAGAGGGACCCAATTTCACCACGCTGCCTCGCGACGAAACCACGCCAATGCTGCGGGCGCTGGGCAATAACGGCATTGGCTATAGCACTGTGCAGCAGGTGGTGAATCAGCAAACGGTGCGAATTGTGCCGATTGACGGCGTGCAGCCGACAGACATTGCCGCTGTGAAAAACGGCACCTATCCCATCAGTCGGATTGTCTTTCTGGTCGCTCGGCGGCAAACCAGCCCCGCAGTGAAGCAGTTTATCGACATGGCGCTGTCGTCTTCGGGGCAGCAAATCGTGCAGCAGAGCGGCTTTATCCCATTGCAATAATCTCCAACTACGAGATGAACATGAGATTTTGGCGCGGCGCAAGCTGGAGAACCCTGCCCTTCCGCTGGGGGCTATTGGCTCTGTTGGGATTGGGGGTGGCGCTGGGGCTGTATGCCTGTCAGCCTAGGTCGCTCCAGGCCACGCAGTCCCCAACGACGCAAGTTCCTAGTGCGCTGCGGGTTTCGCCACCTGTCCGCTCGACCGTGCCATCCGACTCGCCGGATCTGCCTGTAGAAACTCAGGCGGTGCTGGATGGGCTGCCGGATTTGCCCAACCCGCCGAGGGGCGATGTGCGGCTGGTGGTGATCAGCGATTTGAACGAGGCCTACGGCTCGACGCATTACTCCAAGGAAGTGGATCGGGCGATCGCCCTCGTTCCCTTCTGGCAGCCCGATTTGGTGCTGTGCGGCGGCGACATGATCGCCGGGCAAAAAGCGACCCTGCCCGACGAAGCCTTTCCTGCCATGTGGCAGGCGTTTGATCAACATGTGGCGGCTCCGCTGCGGCGGTTTGGCGTTCCCTTCGGCTTCACCCTGGGCAACCATGATGCGTCAAACGCGCAGGGTGCGGGCGGGTTTCGGTTTCAGCGGGAGCGCGATGCGGCAGCAAAGTATTGGAAAAACCCGGCCCACAGTCCGGGCTTAAAATTTGGCGATCGCGCTGACTATCCCTTCTCCTACAGCTTTACCACTCGTAGCGAGAAGGGCGACGTGTTTTTCCTGGTGTGGGACGGCTCTGGCAGCAAAATTCTGCCCGAAACTCTGCAATGGGCCGAGCAGGCACTCTCCAGCGAAGCGGCTCAGTCTGCCCAGTTAAGAATCGTATTGGGACATCTGCCGCTGTATGGCATTGCCCAGGGCCGCGACAAACCCGGTGAAGTGCTGGATAACGCCGACCAACTGCGATCGCTCCTAGAGAAATACAACGTCCACACCTACATCAGCGGCCACCACCACGCCTACTATCCCGCCCACCGGGGCAAGCTGCAACTGCTCTACTCCGGCTTGTTGGGGTCGGGTGGCCGCGTATACATCGACCACAACCTGCCACCCCGCAAAACCCTGACCGTTGTAGACATCAACTTTAACAACGCCGAAAAGACAACCTACACCACCTACGACATGGAGGCCTTTCAGGTCTTAAAACCGGAAAGCCTGCCCCGATTTTTGGTGGGTCATAATGGGCTACTACTGCGGCGCGACGTGAAATTGCAGGAGCTAACGGCCGCCGAAAAAGCGCTCTGCATCAATCGACTGGGTGAGCAAGCTTGTGCGGCGTAGTAATCCCGCGTGGGGCAAGGACTTTGCGCTAGGTAACGAAGTCTGCCGCCAATTTCTGAATTGCGCTACACTAGCAGCATGATGAAGGCGTTACGTCCTGCATCATCTTCAGGACGCAACGTTGTCAGAAGTGGGTTCCGCACCCGCTTTTTTTATGTTCGTTTTGAGTTCCCCGGGAATTCAAACACCAAGAACCAAGGTTCAAAGTCCAAAACCCAAAACCTAAAATCCAAAATCCAAAATCCCAATTCCCCTACTCCTTCCTATGGCACACCCACTCATCCCCGACATTCTCGCCTTGGCCTCGCCAGTCGCAGAACCGCTAGGGCTGGAAGTGGTCGGAGCCGTGTTTCACACCAACCAAAACCCGCCCGTGCTGCGGATCGATATCCGCAACCTGGAGCAAGACACGGGGCTGGAGGACTGCGAACGCATGAGCCATGCGCTGGAGGTGGCGCTGGATGAGGCAAATCTGATTCCCGATGCCTACGTGCTGGAGGTGTCGAGTCCGGGCATCTCGCGATCGCTCACCACCGACCGGGAGTTTATCTCTTTCAAAGGTTTTGCGGTGATTGTGTCTACCAGTGCCCCCTACGAGGGACGTACTACCTGGAACGGTCAACTGATCAAGCGAGACGACGACGCAATTCACCTGAGCCAGAAGGGACGGGCGATCGCCATTCCTCGCGATCTGGTCAGCAAGGTGCAGCTAGATGAGAAGCGAGGATAACGTCTGTTCTGTATGCATCTACCATTTGTGCGATGGATTCTTTTGGTACTTGACACACAAGAACACTCAGCCGCCGGTCTCCTCCTCAAATACTCAAACTTCCCAAAATACTCAAACTTCCAAAACTTAATACCCACGGAGAACTGAATCATGTCCATGGTTACCCTGCCCGGTTTACAAGAAATGATTGACGGCATCAGCCGCGAGCGCAACCTGCCGAAACACGCAGTGCAGGCGGCGCTGCGGGAGGCGCTGCTGAAGGGCTATGAGCGCTATCGCCGGACGCACCGACCCGATACGTCGATTTTTGACGAAGAATATTTCAACAACTTTGAGGTGGAGCTAGACATCGAAGACGAAGGGTTTCGAGTGCTGGCCACCAAGGCGATCGTGGAAACCGTGGACAACCCCGACCACCAGATTGCCCTGGAAGAAGTGCAGGAAGTGGCTCCAGAAGCGCAACTGGGCGATACGGTGGTGCTGGACGTAACGCCGGATCAGAACGAGTTTGGGCGGATGGCGGCGATCCAGACCAAGCAAGTCCTGGCACAAAAACTGCGCGATCAGCAGCGCAAGCTGGTGCAGGAAGAATTCCAAGACCTGGAAGGAACCGTGCTGCCCCAGGCGCGGGTGCTGCGGTTTGAGCGACAGTCGGTGATTATGGCAGTGAGCAGCGGGTTTGGACAGCCGGAGGTGGAGGCGGAACTGCTGAAGCGCGACCAGCTTCCCAACGACAACTATCGCGCCAATGCTGTGTTTAAGGTGCTGCTGAAGCGCGTGTCGGAAGGGTCCCATCGCGGGCCGCAACTGTTGGTATCGCGGGCCGACGCAGGGCTGGTGGTAGACCTGTTTGCCAACGAAGTGCCGGAGATTGAGGACGAGATCGTGCGAATCGTGGCGGTGGCGCGGGAAGCCAATCCGCCCTCGCGTTCCGTCGGCCCGCGCACCAAAATTGCTGTGGATACCCTGGAGCGCGACGTAGACCCAGTGGGAGCCTGTATTGGCGCACGCGGCTCTCGGATTCAGGCGGTGGTGAACGAGCTGCGCGGCGAAAAGATTGATGTGATTCGCTGGTCGCCCGACCCTGCAACGTACATTGCCAATGCGCTGAGTCCGGCGCGGGTGGATGAGGTGCGCTTGGTCGATCCCGAAAGCCGTCAGGCCCATGTGCTAGTGCCGGAAGATCAGCTCAGTCTGGCAATCGGCAAAGAAGGGCAGAACGTGCGGCTGGCGGCGCGGCTGACGGGCTGGAAGATCGACATCAAGGACACGGCGAAGTATGACTATGAAGCCGAAAACCAGAAGATTGCTGAACTGGCAGAACAGCGCCGTTTAGCAGAGGAAGCCGCCGCAGCCAAACGGGCAGAAGAGGAAGCGCTAGAGGAAGAGTATGACGAAGAAGACGATGACGAAGCGCTAGAGGTCGAAGAGGCTGTGGAGACGGAAGCGGCGATCGCCCCCGCAGCAGACCCAGAAACCGATGCCCCCGCAGATGAGGACGCAGTAGACGAGCTAGCCGACGACGAACCCGCTGCTCTAGCCGAAGATGAGCTAGAAGACGAGCTAGAAGATGATTCGGTGGCAGAAGATGAAGCTGACCTTGCAGCAGAACTAGACGAAGAAGACTTAGACGACGACCTGGATGAAGAGGACTTGGATGAAGACGACTTGGATGAAGAGGACGACAAGGCCTGATCGGGTCTAACGCCTGTCTCTGAGAGATTGCTTTGATTCCGCTTCTATTCCGCATCTAAATCTTCTTCAGAGCGATGTCTGGCACTCGCAGGAGCAAGCCCACAGCGGGTCTGCTCCTGTTGTGCTTTTTGCCGAAGCCATCCAGGAATACCGAGTTCCGCCATAGCGTACAGCCGCTCAAACTCGCGCTGAAAGTGGGCTGCGACGGTGGCGTTGTCGATCACCAGCAGGTTTTCGTCGTTGTTGTGGTTGGCGGCGGCGCTCCAGTTTTGGGAGCCAGTGATGACGCGCTGCTGGTCGATCACGGCGAACTTGTGGTGCAGCAGGTCGCCCTCCGGCAGGGTGGGAATGCCCACGGTGGCGATCGCCCTCTCCCAAGTTTTATTCCCCTTCTCAATCCGACACTGGGAATCAGGCAGCACCACGCCCATCATGTCTAGCGCCTCGCTGTAATAGCGGAAGGCAAAGCCGGGGTCGATCAGCGCCCGCACCTGAACGCCCTTTTGATGCTGTGCTTCCAGCGTGCTGCCCAGGTTTTGGTCAGAAAACACAAACAGCGCCAGATCCACCTGTCGCCGCGAAGCTGACAGGGCCCGCCCAATTAACCCGTTAACGCTGATCTGCCAGGGCTGGGTGGGCGAGGTGGGCGAAAACTGGACTGTCACCCGCGAGGTCGGCGCAAGCAACGCTGAACGGGGCGATCGCGCGGGTTTCTGTAGCCCAAAGCGACTATCGGGGCGGCCGCCGGGCCCATCGCCCCACATCAGGTTAAATTCGTCGGTGAAAATCTGCGCCAGCGCGATGTTCTGAATCCGCAGCAAATGGTTGGGATTGCCCCGGCTGTCTGGTGCGCCAAAGTCGCCGTGAATGTCCGAGGTCGTGAAGTTTGCCGACCCGACGATTACTACCTGACCATCCACCACGACAAACTTGTGGTGCATCAGCCCGCTGCCCTTGGAGCCATCCGCCGTGTCGTCGATCAGCGGTACGCCGGCCGTTTCCAGCATCACTAGGGCATCGCGCCGCGCTGCCTCCTGGGGCGAAACGCGACCGTCGCCGTTTTCGTCCATCAGCCGCAGCGCCTCTTGATACCGAGTGCGATCGCGCTCCGACATCCGCCCCGTCTCTGCCCCCGACACCTGGCTCAGCGGCCGCCGATAGTTGTTTTCCACAATCACCCGTACCCGCACCCCCGCCCGATGCTGCTGCACCAGAGCTTCGGCAATGCGCGGCAGCCGCAATTCCTGCACTGCCACATCGAGCGATCGCCGCGCCGACAGAATGCCGTCCACGATCACCTGCTCCAGATCGTCCCCCAGCCGCTCCACGCCCCGATAGGGGTCTTGATAACGCGCCGCCTGCGACTGGTTGAAATAGGCCTGAATCAGCGGATCTTGCGGCAACGGCTCCAGCAGCGGGGCCTGCGCCACTCCTCGCCGCCACAGGCTCAGCCCCGCCACCAGCAGCAGCCCCGCCGGAAGCAGCAGCAGCCAGCGCTTACGTCTTTTGGATCGTGTCATCGAAATGGCCCTGAACGGTGTCAGGGATCAGGGATGCAGGACTCCTATCAATTCTCCGAAGTGGCGCTGCGAAAGTGGGGCTGCGAATGCAATTGCTGGAAGCCCTGCCGACGCTTGACCAGCCCTCCAAAATCGCAATCGCAAGTCAAAATTGCAGACCCAAAATCGCAACTCTAAAATCCCAACTCCGAAATCGAGAATAGATATGCCCCATACCCTAACCCCCTGAACCCTAAGTTTCCCGACAGCCAGCAGGTGCTAACGCCTACCAATGCACCGTCTTGCGTTCGCGGACGACGCGGCGATAGATGGCTTCGGTTTGGGCGGCCAGGTCTTCCCAGCGAAAGCGCTGCACTAGGTCGATGTAGGCATTTTCCACCAGCACTTTGGATTCTTCGGGATGGCGCAACACTTCCAAAATGCCCCAGGCAAGGGAATCAGGGTTGTTGGTCTGGGTGACGATGCCCGTTTTGCGGTGCTGCACCACTTCCGGCAAACCGCCCGTGTCGGACACCACGACGGGCACGCGGGCGGCGAAGCTTTCCAGCACCACAATGCCGAAGGGTTCGTAGAGGCTGGGAAATACGGCACAGTCGGCGATCGCCTGAAACTGGTTTAGGTCGGCATCGGACATAAACCCAGTGAAATAGCACTTGTGCCAGATGCCCAAATCCCACGCCTGCCGCTTCAGATGGTCGGTATAGCCCGTGCCGATGAGGATAATCTTGGCATTGCCGCCCATCTCCCAAATCACCTTGGGTGCAGCACTGAGCAGATTGTGAACCCCCTTTTCGTGGGTCATGCGCCCGACGTAGTAGACGATGCGTTCGTCATCGGTGGCATAGCGGCGGCGAAAGGTTTGCCAGTCAAACTCATCACGGGCGGGCTTTTTCTCTGGGCGAATGCCGTTGAACACGACATCGGTTTTGTCCCAGGGGCAATGCAGCACACGCTCCACTTCCCGCTGCATATATTGCGTACAGACAATCAGCCGCCAGGCCTCGTGGGCCAGCAGCTTTTCCTTGCCTGCGATGTAGTGGTGAGTGGGGTTGTGCAGCCCGTTGTGGCGACCGGCTTCGGTGGCGTGGATGGTGGCGATCAGGGGAATGCGGAAGGCGTGTTTGAGGGCGATCGCCGCATCGCCCACCAGCCAGTCGTGGGCGTGGATCAGGTCGAAGGGGCCATCTTCTGAGAGCAGTTTCCCGCCGTGGCGGCCCATGCTCTCGTTCATGTTCACCACCCAATGAAAAAAGTCGTGTCCACCCGTCACCGGGACGCGATGAACCCGCACCCCTTCCACTACCTCATAGTGGGGCGCTTGCCCAAACTCCACCGTCAGCAGGTGAACCTCATGCCCCAGCTTCACAATTTCGGGAAACAGTTCCGAGACATGGCGAGCGATTCCTCCCACGATGCGCGGCGGAAACTCCCATGCCAGAACCAGGATCTTCATTGCCCCATCCATTCACATCGCCTAAGTTCCACCAATTTTACACAGCTTAACCCCGCTCAATAGTTCAAACGTTAAGTCCATTTACAAATGCTCGACTCTATTCAAATCCCACTGCCCCGAAGTTGCGAAATGTAACGATACACTCAAGATAACGGGCTGGCAGAATTCCCCCGAATCTTGCCCCCGAATCTTGCCCCCGAATCTTGCCTCCAGTCCACGCCTGCAACCAGCCTAAAACGACCTGAACCCATGACTGATGCAATGCAAACCCTCACCCTCGGCCCCAGCGGCCCCACGGTTCCTGCCCTTGGTATTGGCACCTGGGCCTGGGGAGACAAGCTCTATTGGGGATATGGCGGCGACTACGACGAAGCCGCATTGCGCGATGCCTTTAAAGCTGCGATCGAGGCTGGTGTGAACTTCTTCGATACGGCGGAAATTTACGGGTTTGGCGAATCCGAGCGGCTGATTGGGCGCTTTGCAAAGGAACTCCAGCAGCCCGTGGTTTTAGCGACAAAATACTTTCCCCTGCCCTGGCGGATTTGGGGAAGTGCAGTAGCCGATGCTCTAACTGCCAGCCTCAAGCGGCTCCAAGTGCCCACGGTGGACTTGTATCAGGTTCACTGGCCCTTCGACTTTTTGATGGGACAGCCAACGCTGATGAATGCCCTGGCTGATGAGGTGCAGCAGGGTCGCATCAAGTCTGTCGGCGTGAGCAACTACTCCGCTGAGCAGATGCAGCGGGCGTATGACCTGCTGGCGCAGCGCGGCGTGCCCCTAGCGGTGAACCAGGTGCAATATTCCCTGCTAGCGCGGCAGATCGAGCGCAACGGTGTGATGGATGCGGCTCGGCGACTCGGCGTGACGATTCTGGCCTACAGTCCGCTGGCGCAGGGGTTGCTGACGGGTAAATACACACCCGAAACCGACACGCCACCCCAGGGGGCCCGCAGGCTCGACCCGCGTTTTAGCCGGGAGGGTCTGGAAAAACTCGCGCCAAAGGTGGGCTTGCTCAAAGAGATTGGGCAGAAATATGACCGCACTCCGGCGCAGGTGGCGCTCAACTGGCTAATTGCTCAGGGCAATGTGGTGCCGATTCCGGGTGCAAAGAACGCCAGCCAAGCCGCCCAAAATGCCGGAGCGCTGGGCTGGATGCTGAGTGAGGAAGAAAAAGGGGCGATCGCCCAGGCTTGGCAGTAACGGAGCGGTGGAGGGAGGAAAGAGAGAAGAGAGAACAATGAAGACAGAAGAACGAAGAACGAAGAGATACCGTTTTTCTCTCTTCGTTTTTCGTTCTTCTGTCTTCATTTTTCGTTTTTTCTTTCTCCGCTTCTCGCCTCACCACCCCAACACCCCGACACTCAAGACTCTTGGGGCTGCTTGTAGCCAAAAAAGTCGATGGAATAGCCTGTGATCTTCACGCCCGTTTGCTGCTCAATTTGTTCGATCAGCTCAGCGGGTAGCTCGATATGGACATCCAAGATTTGGTTGGTATCCAGGCAGTTGACGTGGCTATGGGGATCGCTGATGTTGCCGTAGAGCCGTCCGTCGGAGCGCTCGACGCATTCGATAATACCCTGCTCAGACAGCGCCTCCAGGTTTTGATAAACAGAAGTGTGGCCAATGTCTTTGCCCTGCTGGTTGAGGCGATCATAAATCTCGCGGGCCGAGAGGTGTTCCTGCTGCTGCCAGAGCAACTCCAAAATGAAGCGGCGCTGCTTGCTGAGGCGCATTCCCAAAAGCTGACAGCGATTGAGAGCGTCTTCTAGCGAGCGAATGGGCTTGCGATCAGCAGTTTCAGGATTCATAGTCTCGACGTGGCAGCTTTAACCAGCGGGTTATCAAGATGGCGTTAGATGGCGTTAACGGATGATGAATGGATAATTTGAGATGATTTGATCTGGCTTTTTTGATCCGGCTTTATTTAATTCTAGTCCAGAGGTTCGAGTCGCTGTTGATACATCTCATACTGGGAGGCTGATCAGGAACCTGAGCGGAGAACTGGCTGATAAATTTACTGGTAAATCTACTGGTAAATCTACTGGGGAACGTACCCTATGAGGGCAGCCGCCCTGCGATTCTCATTAACCTGGGCTGACTTGCTGAGCAAGGAACGTCTGGGCAGTGAGGCTTTCAGCAGGCTCCCACCTCTTATGCAAACTCACTACAACTTTAACTTAAAACTGTCAAGACTGTCCATAGGGGCAGAATTTCGAGGGAAAAGGGCGATCGCCGCGACTATCCCAAGTCAGAGTTTCCTCAATGCTGCTTCTGCCAGGATTGCAGGACTGGGGCCGCCAACATCCGATTTGGGACTGGCGATTTCGGATTTTGGTCGGGCTAAGCTGGGGCTTGCCGAACCTGTGATTTTTGAGCATCTGTACTTGCGATCGCCCGTACTGCTACACTGGGATCAGGGCTGGGCGTGGGTTCATGATTCCGCTGCAATTAAAACTCAAGAATTTCCTCAGCTATCGGCAGGCGGCGCTCGACTTTCGAGGGCTGCATGTAGCGTGCGTGTGTGGGCAAAATGGAGCGGGCAAGTCGTCGCTGCTGGAGGCGATCGCCTGGGCAATCTGGGGCGAAAGCCGCGCAACTCATGAAGACGACGTAATTCACCAGGGCGAAACCGAAGCCCAGGTGGAGTTTACCTTTAGCTGTCGCCAGCAGACCTATCGCGTGCTGCGGACGCGGGTGCGCGGGCAGACCAGCAGCCTGGAGCTTCAGATCGAAACGCCGACGGGGTTCCGGCCGCTGACGGAGCGGGGAATGCGGGCAACGCAGCAGTTGATTTTGCAACACCTGCGGCTGGATTATGAAACCTTTGTCAACTCGGCCTATTTGCGACAGGGGCGAGCAGACGAGTTCATGCTCAAACGGCCAGGCGAGCGCAAGCAGATTCTTGCCGACTTGCTGAAGCTGGATCAGTATGACGAGGCGGCGGAAACGGCCCGAGAGCGATCGCGCCTGGCCAAAGCAGAGCTAGACGTGCTGGAGCGATCGCTAGAAACCCTGGCACAGCAGCTAGAGGCGGGCGCGTCTCTATCGGCAGAGTGCGAAGCGCTGAGGGCGACTATCGACACTTGGCAGCGAGATCAAGCCAGCGACACCGATGCACTACACCAACTGCAAGCTGTGCAACAGCAGCGCCGCACTTGGACTCAGCAGTTGCACCTGCATCAGCAGCAAGAGCAGCGGTTGCGGCAAGACGGCCAGCGGCTCCAACAAGACTTGGCAGCGGCGCAGCAGCAGTTGCGATCGCTCGAAGCGACCCTCTCCAAGGCAGACGAAATTACCGCAGGCTATACCGAGTTTCACAGCCTGCAAACCGAGGAAGAGATCCAGTCCGCCAAGTTTCATGCTCACCAAGCGGCGATCGCCCAGCGCGACCAACTCCAGCAGCAACTGAATACCCAGCTTGCCGCATTGCAAGATCAGCACTTGCGCCTCCAGGCTCAGCGCGACACCCTCCAGCAGCAGATCCAGGAGTTGCAGCACACTCTGGCAAAAGCGCCTGACCTCGACACTGCTCTAGAAAACTTACGAATGGCGCGAAAGCGGCTGGCGCAGCTAGACCAGCTTCAGTCCCAGGCTGCCCCCCTGATGCAGCGCCAGCAGCAGATTCGTGCCACATTGGATCGCGCCCAGGCACGGCTCCAGGCCCGTTTAGAAGAATATCAAACGACACGGCAACAGCTTCTTCAGCAGCAGGGTCAGCAGGCTCAGGCTTGTCAGGCGCTAACCGCGATCATGGAACGGAGCGCGTATTTGGAAAATCGCCGTCGCTATCAGCAGGAATTGCGCGAGAAAGGCATGGAGCGGCGTACCTTTATGGAACGGCTCCAGGAACGTCAGCGCGAACTAGAGGCGCAGGTGGCGGGGCTGGACAATAAAATGGCGTTGCTTCAGCAGCAGATGCCTGGTGCGATCGCCCAGCCTGGCTCTTCTCTAGAGCCGCAGCGGACTTCTGCGGAACGAGCCTCTGAACGAGCCTCTGAACGAGCCTCTGAACGATCTTCAGAACTCTCTTCTGTCCCCCTGGAGTCGGAGCGTTCTGATTCGGCGGGAATCCGAAAACGTCGCGGAAAGCCAAAGCGAACGACGCTCAAGGCGCTGCCGGATGCAGCGTTAGTGGTTCATAGCCAGGAGCAGCCAAGTTCCCAGGGCTGTTTTCCGCCATGTCCCCTGTGCGATCGCCCGCTGGATGAGCATCACTGGGCGGTGGTGATGGAGCGGCATCACGCCGAAAAGCAGGAGCTTTATGACCAGCTTTGGGTGATTCGAGAACAGCTTGCCGTTTCGGAGCGCGAAATTCAGGTGTTGCGTCAGGAATATCGTGATCTAGAAAAGGAACTGGCGGACTATAGCGATGTTTTGCAACTGCAAGGCCAGCTTCAGCAGCAGGTGCAGGACAGGGCGGCTGTTGAGGCGCGGCTGCAACAGTTGGCGCAGGAGGAGGCGGATCTGGGGCGATCGCTGCAAACGGGCGACTATGCTCCTGACCTGCACGAAGAGCTGCGCCTGCTGGATGAAACCCTGGCGCAGCTTCAATATGATGATCGCGACCATGCCCTGGCGCGGGGCGAGGTCGATCGCTGGCGCTGGGCAGAGATCAAACACGCGGAGCTAAAGCAGGCGCAAAAGCGACTCCAGCAGCTACTCGCTCATCAGCCAGAGTTGGAGGCGCAACTGGCAACCGTAGAACAGCAGCGGGCGGAATTGCTGAACCAGTCGGTGTTGCAGCGGCAGATTCGCGACTTGGAGCAGCAAATCGAGGCGATCGCCTATAACCTGAAGCGCCACACCACGTTGCGAAACGCGCTGCGGCTGGCGCAGGTGTGGCAGTTGCGCCATCAGGAGCTTCAGCAGGCGCAGCAGCAATATCCCCAGGTGCAGCAGCAGGTGAAGGATCTGGCGGCGCGGCTGACAGAGCGATCGCACTTGTTAGACACGCTCTCCGCAGACATCCGGGCGCTGGTGCAGCAAATCGAGGCCACGCCCGACCCCGCAAGGGCGATCGCCACCCTAGAACAGCAGATCCAGCAGCGGCGCACCCAGCTTGATGCGGGGCTGGCCAATTTGGGACGGCTGGAACAGCAGATTCAGCAACTTGCAGCCCTAGAGCAGCAGCAGGCAGATTTGCTGATTCAGCAGCGCAACCTCCAGCGCCAGCGCCAGGTCTATCACGAGCTAGCCCAAGCCTTTGGAAAAAACGGCATTCAGGCGCTGATGATCGAAAATGTGCTGCCGCAGCTAGAGGCAGAGGCAAACCAGATTCTAGGACGGCTGAGCAATCATCAACTGCATATTCGGTTTGTGACGCAGCGGGCCCGCCGGAAGGGGAAATCCAGCAGTCCCCAAGGCCTGATCGACACGCTGGATATCCTGATTGCCGATGCCAACGGCACGCGCCCCTACGAAACCTATTCCGGCGGCGAAGCCTTCCGGGTGAATTTCTCGATCCGGCTGGCGCTGGCGCGGCTGTTGTCGCAGCGGTCGGGCACGGCGATGCAAATGCTGATTGTGGATGAAGGCTTTGGCACGCAGGACGACGCAGGCTGCGATCGCCTGATTGCCGCGATTCAGGCGATCGCCCCCGATTTTGCCTGCATCCTCACCGTCACCCACATGCCCCGGTTCAAGGAAGCCTTCCAAACCCACATCGAGGTAACAAAGACAGACCAGGGATCGGCTCTGAGTCTGGCGTTTTAGGTGGAAGTGTTTTAAGGGAAGTGTTTTAAGTGCGTTTTAGGTGCAACTTTTGGTGCAGCGTTTTAGGTGCAACTTAGATGCAACTTAGATGCAGCTTAGGTGCAACAATCCAGCCAGATGCGCCCAAAGTTCTAACTTTTGGGCTTGTGGGTACTCGCAATCGACAGTTCCTTGAGCTGCTTGTCGTCCACGGGCGAAGGCGCATTGGTCATCAGGCAGCGGGCCTGCTGGGTTTTGGGGAAGGCCATCGCATCGCGGATCGACTCTTCGCCCGACAGCAGCATGGCCCAGCGGTCAATCCCGTAGGCGATGCCCCCGTGCGGCGGCGTGCCGTATTCAAAGGCTTCTAGCAAAAAGCCAAACTTTTCGCGGGCTTCGTCGGGCCCAATGCCGATCAGCTCAAACACCTGCTGCTGCACATCGGGCTGATAAATCCGCAGGCTGCCGCCGGCCACCTCAAAGCCGTTGTAAACCAGGTCATAGGCCTGAGCGCGGGCGGTTTTCAGATCGTCCAGATCCTCAGGGTGGGGCGCAGTGAAGGGATGGTGCAGCGGTTCGAGGCGCTTTTCCTCGGCGTTCCACTCAAACATCGGAAAATCCACGACCCACAGCAGATTAATCCTGTCCGGGTCAATCAGCCCCAGTTCTTTGCCCACTACTTGCCGCAGGCGATCGAGCGTTTTGTTTACGGTATCGGTGTCGCCTGCGCCAAACAGCAGCAGGTGTCCAGGTTTCGCGTTTGTCCGCTGGAGAATTTCCGTTTTTTTCTCGTCGGTGAGGTTGTCTTTGATCGCGCCGATCGTTGTAATTTCGCCATCTTCACCAACGCGGATAAAGGCTAAGCCCTTCGCGCCCATTGTCGTCGCTTCGTTAAACAAATCCCCACCAGGCTTGATGCGGACGTTGGAAATCGCATCATTGCCACCGGGAATCGGCAAGATTTTCACAATGCCGCCCTTGCTCACCGCATCGGCAAAGACTTTGAAGCCCATATCCTGCACCACGTCCGACACGTCCACTAGCTCTAGCCCAAAGCGGGTGTCGGGCTTGTCGCTGCCGTAGCGGCCCATTGCTTCGGCGTAGGTGAGGCGCGGGAAGGGGCGCGGCAGGTCAATGCCCTTCAGGGTTTTGAACACCTGGCAGACCATTTCTTCGTTCAGCGACAGAATTTCGTCCTGGGTCATGAAGCTCATTTCCATGTCCAGTTGGGTGAATTCGGGCTGGCGGTCAGCGCGGAGGTCTTCGTCGCGAAAGCAGCGGGCGATTTGATAGTAGCGATCGCACCCTGCCACCATCAGGATTTGCTTAAACAACTGCGGCGACTGGGGCAGCGCAAAAAACTCGCCCGGATTGACGCGGCTAGGCACGAGGTAGTCCCTCGCTCCCTCCGGGGTAGAGCGGGTCAGCACGGGTGTTTCCACTTCCATAAAGTGGGCTTCGTCTTCCAAAAAGCGGCGGAAGGTTTTGATGAGTTCATGGCGCAGTTGCAGGTTGCGGCTCATCCGCTCGCGCCGCAGATCCAGATAGCGATATTTCAACCGCAGGTCTTCGCGCACGGGTTCTTGCTCAGCAGTAGACACCTGGAAGGGCAACTGCTTTCGCACCGCGCTGAGGACTTCAATTTGGTCGGCATAGATTTCGACTTCGCCTGTGGCCAGCTTGGGGTTGAGCGATTCTGGCGGGCGCTGGGTGACGCGGCCCGTGATCTTCACCACATACTCGTTTCGCAGGCTGTCGGCTAATTTGTAGGATTCGGGCGTGCGTTCTGGATCGCTGACAATCTGGGCAATGCCCGTGCGATCGCGCAAATCGACAAAAATCACGCCGCCATGATCTCGTCTGCGATCCACCCAGCCACAAAGGGTAACAGTGTCTCCAACGTGAGTTGCTCGCAGGTGACCGCAGTAATGAGTACGCATGGAAGTCAGGATTTAGAGGAATAGATGAATCAGGGTTGCAGCATTGTCGGGCAGACCGGGAAAGATCGTGCGGAATGCCCCAACTAAAACCTATTCATTATCCTGCATTCGGGCCGCTATTGACGATGGTTTTGAAATGCCCTCATGCCCAGTCTTGCGCGGGAGGGATAAGGGCAGTACGGGTTCTAAACCTCGCCTAAGTTGAAACTTGTCGCTTTTATTCTTCAGGGTCTAGGTGATTTTTCATCTAGAGATGGTCAGCCAGTGCCGCGGGATTGGCATTAGAGCTAATTTATGAAGCAAATCTTAAGAAGCCTGAAACTCTTGGCATGTGTGGCTTTGAGGTCATGTTTGCCCAGGAAAAGCGGTTTCTCGGAAATCCTTGATTAACAAGGCTTTCAGGCTCCTTTACAAATTAGCTCTTAATTTGTTTCTGAAATTGCTCAACTCGTTGAAGGGTTGAGGGGATAAACAAGCAGGCACAGTAGAGCGATCTCCAGAGCGATCGCCCAACCAATGCACAATGGCGGTGAGGCAGTGTCTTCCAGCGCAAACGTATGCTATTGCAAATGTATGTTAGCGCGAACTTATGCCAGGGCAAGCAAGTGTTCAGCAAGCGTCTGGGGGGCAGACAGGTAAGGATTGTGGCTAGTGTCCATCGAGATCACCTTTTTACAGGGAAGCGCTGTATAGAGCCGCTTCTGGGTGGACGGGCCGATCGTATAGTCTTGCAGACATTCAATATAAACACGGGGCACCTGCCCAAACCGTTCAGGCGTGGTGGATATCGGTATGGTCATGGGAGCCGCTGCCTGAGGAATTAGCAGCGCCTGAACCAGCGCCATATCTTCGTCGGAGCAATCGCCATAGCCGACCTGTTTCAGCGCCTCTGGACGAAACGACACCGCAAGCTGATCTTCTGAAAAGACGGCATTTGCCAGAAGCAGCGTTTCAGTATCTTCCTGGCTAATACCCAGCATAGTCTGCCCATTCTCTGGCAAGTAGCCCGCCAGATATACCAGCGTGCGAATCCGGTCGGGACAATATTCTGCTGCCTGAGTAATAATCCCGCCGCCCATGCTGTGCCCTCCCAGCACCACGGGTTCTGGCTGTTCGTTCAGGATCTGGCAAACTCGCTCCACGTAGGCGGCTAGCGTCACGTCAGCAAGGGGCGTTTTATCTTTGCCATGTCCCGGCAGATCGGGTGCAATCACCGTGTGGCTGTGCTGCTCCAGCAACGGCTTTACCTTGTACCACACCCACGCGCCAGATCCGGCCCCGTGAACTAATACAAATACACTCATAAAGGCTTCTCCCAAAGCATATCAATGTATCTTGAAGCGTATCTTGAAGCGTATAAGACCCAGCAAAGTCTTGCCAGAATCACAGCGCCAGGAATTTTTACTTTTGTGAACTGTAGGACTTACGCAGTTGGATGATTTCTCGCGGGCGGTGCCCGCGAGAAATCATCCAAACCCCAGAAAACTCATTGCAAGTGCGTAAGTCCTGAACTAGTTATTTTGAACTGGTTATTTTGAACTTGCCATAAGTGCCATAAGTGTAAGACAAGCCACTATGTGGAAACTGTTCTCTCAAGGTTGAGCTTCCTTATATTGGGTCTACATCGCGAAGCTGCGGTATTGCGAAGCTGCACCACAAATTAGCCGCGATCGCCCCTGGGATGACGGTGTAAAGTAATCTAGTTTGCACAAGGACAACCGCCGAACGATACTTATGAGCAACGCTGCATCCCCCTCCTCAACCAGCACGACCGATGCTTCCTCTAGTCCCTTGGCCACAGACCGCGACTGGTCGCCCCTGCTGCAACAACTGCTCGACGGGCGATCGCTCGATGCAGACCAGGCCGCAGACCTGATGGAGGGCTGGCTATCGGAGTCGATTGCGCCCGCGCTGTCCGGAGCGATTCTGGCGGCAATCCAGGCGAAGGGCGTGTCGGCAGGCGAACTGGCCGGCATGGCGCGGGTGCTTCAGGCGCAGTCCCTCGGCAAGACGGTGGATGGAGGCTTGCCCGCGCCATTGATCGACACCTGCGGCACCGGGGGCGATGGTGCATCTACGTTTAATATCTCAACCTGCGTGGCCTTTGTGGCGGCGGCGGCAGGGGTGGCCGTGGCTAAGCATGGCAACCGGGCGGCCTCCAGTCGTGTCGGGTCGGCGGATGTGTTGGAAGGGCTGGGCGTGAACCTGGGCGCACCGCCAGAGCGAATTCGGGCGGCCTTGCGGGAAGTCGGCATTACGTTCCTCTTTGCCCCCGGCTGGCATCCGGCGATGAAGGCCGTCGCGCCCATCCGCAAGACGCTGAAGGTACGAACCGTGTTCAACCTGCTGGGGCCGCTGGTAAACCCGCTCCAGCCGACGGGGCAGGTGATGGGTGTGTTCAGCCCGCAGTTGGTGGAAACGGCGGCACAGGCGTTGCAGCAGCTTGGACGGGAAGAGGCGATCGTGCTGCACGGGCGCGAAAAGCTAGACGAGGCAGGGCTGGCAGACTGGACGGACATGGCGGTGCTGTCGGGTGGAACCGTGCGATCGCACGCCGTTAATCCCGAAGCGCTGGGCCTTACATCTGCGCCCACCAGTGCCCTGCGCGGCGGCGAAGTGGCGGAGAATCTAGAAATTTTGCGGAACGTGCTTCAGGGCAAAGGCACTGCGGCACAGCAGGATGTGGTGGCGCTAAACGCAGCCTTGGCGCTGAAGGTAGGCAATGCGATCGCTGACGCAACCGACGACCTCGATCACACGCTGCGACTGGGTATCGTGCAAGCAAAGGACATTCTCAGCAGCGGAGCCGCTTGGGCCAAGGTCGAGGCACTGGTGGACTTTTTGAAAGGGTAGTGAAAGGGCAGAGATTTCGCGGTCTGGAGCCACGTCTCTATACCTCTGGCATAACCCCCAGTGCGCTCTGGATTGTAGACCTTCTGCATTCGTTTTTCGTTCTTCGTTCTTCGTTTTTCCATTTTTCTGAACCCCTAGCGCGATCGCGCTGGGAACTCCGCTATGAGCAGGAATCGGGGCAAATCGATGAGCGCAGGCGGGAAGGGCGATCGCTTCTTTACAGATTCTTAATTATTTTGTTGCGATTTGATGGCGATCGCCCGTTTCCCCGCAATAATACGGAGAGATCTAGCAGAATATTAAAGATATAGCCCCTGCATTTTTCCGCAACGGTTCTCCGGCGCTCTTCAGGGACATCTACGATGCAGTTGATCTTCAGCCCATCCTTGACCTTTTTGAGCCTCCTCCATGTATGCTGCTCCCCCTACCCCCTGTAAGCGAACCTACGCAATTCTACGGATTTATCCCGGCGATCTAGACCCTACCGAAGTCACGGAACGTTTGGGCATTCAGCCGACGCTGTGCCAGTGGCAGGGCAAACTGCGTCACCCCGGCAAGCCGGCCCACATTGCTTCGCTCAACGGCTGGTTTCTGTCGTCCAAAGATGCGGTCGATTCCAACGATTCGCGCCATCACATCGACTGGATTTTGCAGCAGTTGGCACCCCGGTCTGAGGCGCTAAGAGAGCTACAGAAGATGGGCGCACGGACAGATCTATTTTGTTTTTGGGAATCGGTAGATGGGCACAGCGGCCCGGTCATGTCGCCCCAGCAGATGCAGAAAATTGCCGATCTGGAATTGGACTGTGGCTATGAAGTGCTGGTTCGCAGCGGTCGCTGAGGAAAGACCGGGTTAGGCAACACATCTATCAACATTAGGACTTACGCAGTTGAACGATTTCTCGCGGGCGCAGCCCGCGAGAAATCGTTCAAAGCCCAAAAAGCTTATCGCAAGTGCGTAATATCAATTCTCTAAATACCCACTACACATAGAGCATCGACAATCCAATCCCACTGAGTCAGCGATCGCAGCGACTCCGCCGAAAGGCGACAAACCCACTGGCTGATGGCGTGCTGGAGTTGGCAAACATCATCAAAGTGAACCCAAGCTAGCTCCCGCTTGAGTTCCCGCCAGACCCGCTCAATGGGATTGACCTCAGGGCAATAAGGCGGCTGAAACACCAAGATGACATTGTCCGGTATCGTCAGGGTCTGAGCCGTATGGGCTGCGGCATTATCCACCTGAATCAGATGTAAATCATCGGGGAACTGAGCCGCAAAGCTGTGCAAAAACGCCTCAAAACAGGAACTGTCGAGATGAGAAAACTCGACTATCCACGATGCACCGCTCAGCGGTTCCACTAGACCTTTAGTTTGGACTAACTGGCATCACAATAATGCTCAACAGGATGCCATAAAGAATCTGCTCAACCGTTCATAACAGTTGAACTTAAGGAATTGGATACAATCCTGCTCGCAGTTAAGCTGCTGTTGCAACCGGACTGTTCAGGGATTGTTCGGATGTCTTGCGTTTCGAGGCTCGTTTTTTGACCATCGGATAGCAGGGACGAGGAGTTGGCTTGTGCCCCTTGCCTCGTCCTGGCGATTTACCACGAGGTTTAGGCGCAGGAGCAGGGGTGCCAATCGCTGCCAAAATGCCTGCAAACGCTTGTGCGACCCGACCCGGAGTCAACGTTTCTTGCGGTGCCTGCCAGGGCAAGGGGTGGTCAGTACAGTCCTTTCGCGCTAACCACAACTGCCAACTGAGCAACGGCATCAGGCTGCTCCACTGTTCGGTTGCCGATACAGAACTGAACTGGGGATGTGTCCAATATAGCCTCTGCTTGGCAAAGCGATACCAGTGTTCAATGGCAAAGCGACGGAGGTAGTGCAACCACAGGGTTTCTAACGGAGGCATCTGCTCACCCAGCCAAACTAACCACAAAGGAGCCAAGCGTCGCGTGCTGCTCTGTGTCTCCAGCACCTCCACGCGCAACACTTCCATTGCCCGTTTGGGGATTTGCGGAAATGGTATGCACTCCAACGACTGACCCGCACTCGTCCCCAGTTGGGATCATCGACTTCAACGGTTTCGACCGGGACACTCCAAGTGTCAGGGTCATTGAGTTTCATCTTATGTCCATGCTTGGCAGGTGCGCCTCGCCCTCGATACGCTGGGGGCGCGCCATAGACACATCGATTGGATGTAACCCGCAGCAGCAAGTCTGCCTCAATCCCTGCCGTTTGGTTGACAAAACTGGCATTGCCGTACCCTCGGTCGTAGATCGCCAACGGACGCACCGCTAACTGCCGAGTCACTTGTTTGAGTTGGAATGCCGCTTTACTGGCGGGTGTTTCAAAGCTGGTGATGCGCTCATGCCGCAATGGTAATGCCCAACTGCCCCTGTCTTCAGCAATCCAGGCTAAGGTACTGTAGTTTTGTCCGGCTATCGGGGCATGTCCTGTTCTGCCTGATAAGGTGCGGTCTTTCAAACGCCTGGCAGCAGGACGGTTCCACCGACTCGCATCACCTGCCAACAACGGTTGCTGCTGAGTCGGTATCTGCTGCACCAACAGCTTCAGCACCTTTGAGCGGGGTAGGCGGCTATCGCGCAACGCTTCATAGGGGCTCGACCACTGGCGACGAAAGACAGGACTCTGCGATAGCCTCACAAACGACACGATGCACGCACTCACTAACACGGCATCCATCAGATCAAACAGGGCATCTCTGGCGTTTCCCAAGCTGGCATACAACGTTTGGCGAAATTGCTGAAGTTCGTTGAAAATCATGGGGTCAATGTTGGTTGTACTTCATTGACCTTACGGCAGTCGGTGCTTCTCATTGACTGCCTTCCTCTTCACCATTAGTCCAAACTAAAGACTAGACCGTACAGCCACCGATACACAAAGTCCCATTGAACTGAACCAATCGGCTGCACCCCAAAGCCCGTCAACTTGCGATGTTGAACCGTCAGCAGTCCGACGCGGCTCTCATCGCTGCACCAATAGCGGATTCGCCCCCCGTAGCGTTGTCTCAAGGCTGGCGGAATCGACTGGCTTATCTGGGCTGCAAGGTTTGCTGAACGGACTCGCACGCCCCAGGAGTCTGCTTCTTTGACACCGGACGGGGCACTTTGAGCTTCGCTTTGAGCCGATAGCGCACCGTCTTATGCACCGTCTTGTAGGGGACGGGTTGACCATGCACCGCTGCGAGCCACTGCTGCACTGCTCCATAACTGCTAAAGCCTTCTGGATCTTGCAGTTCCCGCTCCAAAGATGCCAGGACTTCACCGCTAATCGCTCGCGGTCGTCCACTGCGAGATGCCACCTTCACCAACGCTTCGAGTCCACTCTGTCGATACTGGCTCAGCCAACGAGACACGGTCGTGCGATGGCAACCGCTCAGTTGGGCTAACTGCTCAACGCTCTTCGCTTGTCCGGTTTTTAACCACCACAACACCTGTACTTTACGGCGCTGTGATGACCGTTGCTGTTGTTCCAAGACGGCTTTTAGTTCTTCTGCTGTTTCAGCGATATCGATTTTGAGGACTCCACTCATGGCGGCTCGCTCTAACGTCTTCTTACATGTAGCAGATCTTTGGAGATTTGATATCAGATCAGCAAAGTCTGAATCTGCCGCAAGAAACTGACTAAGCGTTTAAGCGCCTAGCTTGGCTACTTAGTTGCTGTTTAGTTACTGTCTTTAGTTACTATCTCCGCTGGCTGTCACCAGCACTTCGCCTTTAAGCATCCGCTGCGCCGCATCAAGCAGCATTTCCTCCAAATAGGGCTTGGTAAAGTAACCCTTGGCTCCAAGCTGGATAGCCATTTGACGGTGGCGGTCGGCTCCGCGAGATGTCAGCATGGCAATAGGAATGTGGGTCAGGTGCGTGTCTTTCTGCATTCGAGACAGCAGTTCCAGACCGTCCATGCGGGGCATCTCAATGTCGCAGAACACCAAGTCGCAGGGCAAGCCAGACCGGAGCTTCTCCCAGGCTTCCTGCCCGTCGCGAGCCTGCTCCACCCGATAGCCAATCTTGGCAAACGTCATCGACAGCAGTTCGCGGACGGTAATGGAGTCGTCCACGATGAGCACCGTGGGTTCCTGCTTTGCATCGGCGGCATTAGCGGGTGGCTCTTCGCTGACTTCCCACAGGGAGCTACCGGCCTCGCGACGGATGCGGCCCATCGACAGGTCGATGAGTTCCAGCACGTCGGCAATGGGCATGATGCGTCCGTCGCCCAGCACCGTCGCCCCAGCAATGCCCAACGGTTTGGGCACAGGCCCTTCGAGCTGTTTGATGACAATTTCCTGTTCGCCCAAGACCTGATCGACTTGCAGTGCCAGATAGCTGCCCGCGTTGCTCCGCAGCACCACCACCGACACAATATCGTCTTCCTGGTTGCCGCCATAGACGCTGCCGCGACCCAGGCTGCGATTGTATTTCAGCAGGTTCGACAGCGGCTGGAAGGGTAGCAGTTGTTCGCGCCACGGGATACAGGATTGACCTTCGCTATTGATCTGGATGCGATCGCGCGGGACATCCAGCATATCCTGCACCCCGTCCATTGGGAAGGCGATGCGGGCGCGGTTGCTGATGCAGCACAGTGCCTTGGAGATACTCAGTGTCAGCGGCAGACGGATGGTGAAGGTCGTGCCGCGCCCGACAGAGGAGTCGATGTTGATCACGCCCCGAATTTCGTTGAGGCTGGTGCGAACCACATCCATGCCCACGCCGCGCCCCGCCAAATCGTCGGCTTTGTCGCGGGTGCTGAAGCCGTGGTGGAATAGCAGATCATACACATCCAGCCGAGACATATTCTTAGCTTCGGCAGGCGTGATTAGCCCACGGGCGATCGCCTTCTGTTTCACCAGTTCCGGGTCAATTCCAGCTCCATCGTCGCTGACCGAAATCACCGTCTGGTTGCCCTGGTGGAAAGTGCGAACCGTAATTCGCCCGGTCGGTGCTTTGCCCATCGCGGCCCGTTCCTGGGGCGACTCGATGCCGTGGGTAATGGCGTTGTTGACCAGGTGCGTCATCGGGTCATAAAGCTGCTCCAAGATCATCTTGTCGATCAGGGTTTCGCGTCCCTCCAACACCAGTTCTGCCTGCTTGCCACAGCGCAGAGAGATGTCGCGAACCGCACGGGGCAGGCGATCGGCGGTTTGGGCAAAGGGCACCATTCGGGTGCGGGTCAGCCCCTCCTGAAGCTGCGTGGTGATCTGGCGGAAGTTGCGGGTGATCTGATCTGTCTCGTCCACCACAAAGTCAATGTCCGAGGCCGATTCTCGCACCCGCACGATTAGCTCGATCATCTCCTGTGAGAGGGTGTGGAAGCCCGTGAACCGATCCATCTCCAGCGCGTCGAAGCTCACGCCCGTTGCGTGGTTGCTCTGGCTGCTGCTGGGTGCGCTGCCAGGAGTTGTAAAGGCAGAGGTCTTGCGTCCAGAGAGCAGAGAGCTTTCCAAGAGCGATCGCTCATACAGGTCGCGCATCCGCTGACCCACATCGCTCAACTGCTGCACTTGATAGAGCAGGTTGTCGAGGAACTGCCGCAGCCGTTCCTCAGCTTGTTCCAGACTGTTGCGGTTGACGACCAGTTCACCCACCAGGTTGTTGAGGTTGTCCAGGTTTTTGACTGACACGCGCATGGTTTGGTCAGTCAGGGTGGGGGCGTTGCGGCGCGTTGCGGGCCGGCGAGCCGCAGCAGCATTCCGAACTGCCCGCATCGTGGGAATGTCGGACAGGGTTTGATCGGCGTTTTCTAGCAGCCGTTCCAAGTCCTCAAACTCATCTGCCTCGTCCTCGCTGGGAATTGGAGGAGCAGTAGGCGGAACAGAAGTTACATCTCCGTCGAGCAGCGCTTCCAAATCCGCAAAGTCGTCCGCCTCTTCCACGCCAAACCCTGAAATAGGCGTTTCAGAGGCAGTTGTTGCCATTTCTTCTTCTAGTAGCGCATCCAGATCGGCAAAGGCATCTACTTCATCCCCAACGCTGTCCTCGTTAACCATGCTAGAATCTGCCAGCAGGTCTTCCAAGTCGGCAAAATCGCTGTTGGGGTCTGATGCGTTTTCAAACAGGCTGGCTTTGCTGAGGTCAAGCCCAAAATCTGGCGTGACGGTTTCGTCGGCATTGCCCAACAGCAAATCCAGGTCGCCAAAGTCGGCTACGGCTGCCGCAGTTTCGGGATTGGGGGCGATCGCCTCCAAAGGCTTGCTGGAGATCAGGGGTTCTTCTACTGAAAATTCCTCTACTGAAAGCCCCTCTACTGAAAGTTCTTCTACTGGAAGCTCCTCAGCAGAAGCGCTGGCTCCGTCGTCGATCGACTCTTCAATCGCAAGTTCTGCTGCAAGTTCTGCGCTTGTCTGTAACTCTTGCAGATCTTCTACTTCTAACTGAGGCTCCTCTAGTTGCGACTCTTCCAGCAAGGCATCCAGACTGCCAGCGGCTTCGGCATCTACCCCTGAAAACAGTTCGTCTCCATCCAGCGCCTCCGTGCCCAGAGCTTCGTCCAGTCCCAGATCGATCAGGGCCAACTCATCTTCTGGTGAAGAAACATCTTCAGTCGCATCGAGATCAGCGCTAGCAGTAGGCTCTTCTAGGAGTTCTACGTCTGCATCACTTAGGTCAAAGCCCCCCAGATCTTCGACCTCCAGCACGTCTGAGTCAGCCGTTGGGTTGATTGCTGGAGAGGGTGCTTCCTCTTCCGGTAGATTATCCAGGCTGTCCCAAATCGCTTGGGCTGATGGCTCAGCGCCCCACAAATCAGCCGTCATGTCCTGATCGGCCTCCACATCCCACATCGCTGGAGCCGGAGTCAGCGCCGCCAGCCCATCTTCAGAATCCAGCGCATCTAGCCAGGACGTTGGCTGAGAAGCAGCGTCTTCCTGGAAATTATCCTTCAGGTCGAGTCCCATTTCAGGGTCGCTCAGATCAGAACCGTCCATCGCCAAAGGATCTTCGGCAGCAGACGGATTCTCCGTCAATGCATCAGACAATACATCCGATGCATCTAATACATCCGATGCATCGGATGCATCCTCAGCCACATCCGCGGTAGGCGGCTCAAACAGGATTGCCGAATCCCTCCCAGCCTCAGCGTCTTCGCTGACTTCGGCTAGCGCTTCTGGCTCTAAATCGCTGCCCAAATCTGCAAAGAAGTCGTCTAATGCGTCTAGATGCTGGTCAGGTTCTAATACTTCAGACAAGTCCAAGAAGCTGTCTTCTGGCCCGCTAGTGAGTTCTTCCAGCAAGCCATTATCCGAATCGTCTAGTCCAAAAAAGTCTGGGACTGGAGACTCTTCAGCAAATAGGTCGCCATCCAGCAGGTCATCCAGAGATGCCTCTCCAGTCACTGCAGAGGCATCAGGATCGGTAAATTGCGGTTCTGGCTGCGCTCCAAACAGAGATTCTGAGGAGTCATCCATCTGAGCCACGCTGTTCGCCGCAGCATTCAGAATTGCAGAAAGATCGTCGTCTGAATCGTCGGCCGCGCTTTTAAAGCTGCCGGAATCGTCCCCAGCGCCGTAGGATTCTAGCCCGCCCTCTAGCTCTAGTTCTAAGTCGCTCAGTTCGCCAGCAGTGTCTTGCCCAAACAGCAGGTCCGAGAAGTCGCTAGAGGGGTCAGGCTCTAGCGGTTCGGGTAGCTCCACCTCGACTTCTGACAAGATTTCTTCCTGCCAGATGATTCCTAGGTCAGGGGCTTCGTTTTCAAATAGGTCAGCCAGGCTGTTGAGTTCTGCGATGCCGACTTCTGGCCCGTTTTGCTCGTCCCCTGTGGGATCATCGGCTGCGGCAAAATCTAGTTCTTCTAAGCCGCTGGGCCCATCCAACGCATCCAGGCCTAAGGCACTGTCATCCGGTGAAGCGAAGAGGTCTGGTGCATCCGAAGCGGATGTATCCGGCAAGTCAAAATCGGCTGTGTCAAATGACCGTTCAAAATCGTTCGTGCGATCGCCCGATCCTGCCTGCTCATCCGCCGCCGCACCAAACGCCGCATCAAAGTCCAGCGGATCGAGATCTAGAGGCGCGTTGGGTATATCTAGCACTTCGGCATCGGGCAAGCCAAATTCGGCTGCATCCACGCCACCATCGGTGGTTGGCGGCACCGATAGCCAGTCGGCAGCAGGTTCCAGCAGCAGGTCGTCGCCGCTGGGCTGGAGTTGGAGTAGGGCTTCGCTGGGCGTGATGTCGGCAGCGCGACTCGCTAGCACCTGTTCCTGCGCCTGCTTGATGTCTTTGATGATGACGGGCGCAAGGGTGCGAAACTCGTTGTCGGGATGGGCGATCGCCCCTTCTGCCAGAGAGAGCAGCTCCGCCCAGGCAGGCAAGTCAAACGGATCGCCGTAGCCGCTCAGCGTGCGACAGAGGGACTGAAGCTGTTGACGAGTAGCATCACTGTCTGCCTGCTTGAAGAGTTGCAGCATTTCTCGCAGGCGAGCGGGCACGTCGCTCTGGAACATCAGGAGCAGGGCGCTTTCCTCGGCGATCGCAGGCTGTGGCGCAGGGGCAGGCATTGCCTTGGCAGCAGGAACCGATAGCTCCACATCCTCCGGCGGCGTGCCACCCGACTGAGCCACCAAACGAGACAAATGTTCGTTGATTTGCCCAAAGATTGGCTCCACCCCAGCCATCACCTCGGCAGATTTGTCATCGGTCAACCCAAAGGGACCCTGGAGGTGATCCAACAGTTCTCGCAGCGCGTCAAATACGCCTAGCAGCAGAGTTTCTAGAGTTTGGTCAACCTGCACCGGGCACTCTTTCAGCACCTTGAAGTAGTCTTCCAGGCGGTGGGATGTGTTTTGAATGCTGTCCAGCCCCAACATTGCCGCGCCGCCCTTGACCGAGTGCGCTGCACGAAACACCTCGCTGACCATCTCCGAGTCTTCGATGGTGGCTTGCAGATTCAGCAACCCCTGCTCGATGGTGTTCAGATGGTCTTTTGCTTCTTCAATGAAGTAGCCCAGGATGCGCTGTTGTTGTTCCGACAGCATAGCGGTGTTCCTTTTAAATGGGGGAAATGCGCGAAATGAAGATGGGGTGAGCGGTTCAAAATGCAAGAGGGCGTATCCCCTCAAAATCTAACCTAATGTACCCGAATCTATCCAAAGCTCCATCAAGTGCCGAGCAAGCCAGTCAAGAAGACGCAGAAGACACTACTTTTCAACGCGGAACCGTTCCACCGAGTTCAGCAGGTCGCGGGCAACGCCCACCAAGTTTTGCAGCGAACCCGACACGCGCTGTGCTTCTTGAGAGGTTTCTTGGGCGGTCAATTCCACTGACTGCATCACCTGAGCCACGGCGCGGGAGGTTTCGGTTTGCTCGATGGTGTCGGTGGTAATGGAGCGCACCAGCACGTCGATGCGGTTCGACACCTGAATGATGTCTTCGAGCGATCGCTTTGCCTGTTCTGCCAGCCGGGTGCCCTCGATCACCTGCTGCGTACCTTCTTCCATCGCGGTCATCACCGAGCCAGTCTCGCTTTGAATTTGCAGCACGATTTGCTCAATTTCCTTCGATGCTTTGGCGGCCCGGTCGGCAAGCTGGCGCACCTCGTCTGCCACGATTGCGAATCCGCGTCCTGCTTCGCCTGCCCGCGCCGCCTCGATACTGGCGTTCAGTGCCAGCAGGTTGGTGCGAGAAGCGATGGAGGAAATCAGAGCCACAATCTTGGAGATTTCCTGGGACGATTCTGCCAGGCGTTTCACCTTGCGAGTCGTTTCTGCCACTGTTTCGCGGATTTCTAGAATGCCGGATACGGTGCGCTCCACCGCTTCTCCGCCCTTGAGCGCAGTGGTAGAGGCAGAACGAGCCACCTCTTCGGCTTCGCGGGCGCTCTCTGCTACCCGCTGAATCGAATCGGTCATCATTTGCACAGAGTTCAGCGTGACGGCTAGCTCTTCCGCCTGCCGCAAGGCATCAGAAGAGAGCGATCGCGCAAAAATCTCATTCTCGGTAGATCCCTTAGTCACCTGCCGCGCCGCCTGCTTCACCTGCTGCACGATTTCTCGCAGGTTTTGAATGGTCAGGTTAAACGAGTCAGCAACTGCACCCAGCACGTCTGCGGTCACCTCTGCCTGCACCGTCAGGTCGCCCCGTGCCGCGCCTTCCACATCATCCAGCAGGCGAATCACCTGACGTTGCAGGTCTTCCTTCGCTTGCTCCTGCTCCTCCGCTTTGCGCTGGGCTTCGCTAGTGGTCGTCAAAATCACCCGCGCCATCTGGTTAAACCCAGACGAGAGTTGGCCCAGTTCATCTTCGGAGTAAACCGTTGCACGAGCGTTCAGATTGCCTTGCGACACAGCGCTGAACTGCGCCTGCAAATCGCTCACCGAGCGCTTGATTTGACGATTCGACGCAGCGCTCAGAGCCGTTGCCGTACCGCCACCAACCAGACCCGCCGCCACCGCCATCACCAGCCCCATCTTTTGGCTTGCTGGAATAATGGTCGGGCGGTCTTCTTCGGGCACTAGAAAGTTGGATGCCAGGAAGCCGATCGTCGCCACGGCGATCGCCGATGTGATACCCGTCGCCAAGCCAATCAGCCACTTCTTGCTGTCGAGCGGCGCGTTTGCCAAGGGAGCTAGCCAGCCCTGCTGCTCAGCCACCTCAGCCTCCACACTCCGCCCATCGCCCTGAGTAAAGGTCGGCAGCGCATCCGATACACCAGAAAAGCTGAAGATTTCGTCTTCTCGAATCACCGACTGATCGGCTCCCCCGTCAGTCAAGTCAAACCCACTCTCACTGGACACCATGCCCGCACGCCCGGAAACCAAAAAGCTTTCGCCGCCGACCGAAGGACTCGTAAAGCCAGCCGAATGGTCAGACATATCGAAATCGGGCAGGCTACCCAAATCATCGAACTCTTCAAACTCATCTAGAAAATCCGCCCCTCCAACCGATCTGCCGCTGTGGGGGTCTTCGCTGGTTGAGAAATCGTCCAGGCTATCCAGGTCGTCCAGCGCATAGCTATTGCCACTGTCCACAAAGGTATGGTCATCCAAATCTGCCGAAAAACTACTGCTGCCGTTGCCATAGCTCGGCATCGAGTAGCCATTTGTCTCATGAGACGGAGAAGCATAACCTGCCGTACCATAATCCGACATGCCATAGTCCAATGGGTTATGGTTCAATGCGCTATAAGCTGATGCCCCGTAATCTGGCGTTCCATAATCTGGGGCAGCATACGGGTCATCCTCTTGCGGCTGACCATGCCCAAACGTTGCTTCACCATCTTCTTCAGACGACAAGGCTTCAAATTCATCCGACATCATGAATAGAGTCTCTTCCCCAGTCGATTCAGCAGGCATAGCAAAACCGCCGCTGGCAGAAGGCGATGGAAAAGATTCAAACACCTCGTCCTCTAACCCCGAATCAAAAGATAAGTCTGCATCCGCCGCCGGATCGTCGAATCCAGCCGCTGCAAAGTTCTCCATCGACTGTTCGGGATCGTCAAAGACATAGGGCGATGGCTGCCCTAACCCTGTATCTGCTGAACTCGCCAGCCCAGCCAAGGGATCATCTGATGCCGCAAAGGGGTCATTCAACCCAAAGCCATCGCCTGCGTTGTCGCCTGCGAATGGGTTGTCAAAGGGCGACGGAATCGCTTCAGGGCCGGCAAATGGGTCTTCTGCACCATTGAAGTCCAGCCCATCGAAGCTAAAAGCATTATCCAAGTCGCCTAGATCGCCACCCTCTTCAAAGTAAGTTTGGGAGTCAGTTGTGCTAACAAAATCACCGTCAATGTCGTCAAATCCGGCATCTGGGGCAACCGTCGCACCAGCATCGCTATACTGCTGGATTGTTTCTAACCCACTGTTGGCATAATCGACATACTCTGGGTCGTTGGTCAGCGACAGCACAAACTCGTACTGTTCACGCGCAATGTCGTATTGCTGGAGGCCATAGCAGTAAATATGTCCGCGCAATAGCCGCACATTGGGGTCATCGGGATAGTCTTCTACAAGGCGATCGATCACCGCTGCTGCATCGTCGTATTTTCCTTGCATATAGGCTCTTTCAGCCTGCTGATATTCCTGTGCGTATCCAGTGCTTGATCCCATGTGCCTTCTCCTTAAGCCTGTGCGCGTCTCCGAATGTGCCTCGGTCTAATGGGTTGTCGAGTGAGTTATCGAACTGATTGAAGCTGAGTCAAGCAGCCCATCGGGCCGACCTCAGAATTGCGACTTGATCTAGCAGTCTTAAATGGCGATCTTGAGCGTCTCCAACGGCCCATTCGCCTCGAATAAAGGGAGCCATGCCGTCGGGCAGGTTGGTTGGCACCTGAATGTCGTCAAGGGGAAGCCAGTCCATGCCGTTAATCAGGTCAACGGCCAACCCCAACATGGTGTCTTGGTCTTCAACCGCGATGACGTAGATTTCTGAGCGATCGGTACTCAGTGGCACGGAGTCTCCCAGAAACTGACCTAGATCGGCAACCCAAACAACGCGCCCTCGCACGTTTAGAGTACCCAACAGCAGGGGAGAGACATTCGGAATGGGCGTGATGCGATCGGGCGGAGAAGCAATCACTTCTTTGATTCCTACCGCAGGCAGGGCAAACTCGTCACCCGAAGTCATAAAAAATCGCAGGTGTAGTTCTCCTTCAGGACTGTCTAGCTCCTGAAACTCTGCGACCTGATCCTGCCCTCTGCCTGTGAAAAAATCTGGATTGCCTATCATGGACGATTAACCTATCTTTACCTGGTTCATCTGAGCTATCCCCGCAGCAATTGCTTGACCGTGCCCACTAGCTCGGTTGGTTGGAACGGCTTTGCAATGTATGCATCTGCACCCTGCTTCATGCCCCAATAGCGATCGAATTCTTCCCCCTTAGAGGAACACATCACAACGGGGATGTTTTGAGTTTTGGGATTGGCTTTAATTTGTCGGCAGACCTCGTATCCGTTCATGCGGGGCATTACGATGTCGAGAACCACTAGGTCAGGGCTATGGCCTTCTATTTGTTCTAGCGCTTCTACACCATCGCTAGCTACGGTAACATCGAGTCCGCTGCCTTTTAGCAGGTCAGTAATCATTTCCCGCTGGGTCACGCTGTCTTCTACAACCAAAACTCTACTCATAACGCCTTACTTTGCAACCATAGTGTTGATTTCGCGAAAACCGCTGGGGTAAACACTGAGTGGATTCTAGAAGCCTACTAGGAAACTTACTAATAAAAATAATGCCCTTTTATTGCGGTGCCCTTTAAAGATAGCGAAGGTTGGCATTTGCAAAACACCTGACCTCTGTGTTGGCAGAATTTTGACAAAACATCAAACTACATTGGCAAATATTGGCAACCCTCTGCTTCACGGGTGTTTTGCAGGCTCCTGTGCCGGGTTAAGCGGGATGGGGTGGAAATGAAGAAGCATCGGTAGGGGGTGGTTTGATATCAAGTTCTAACGCATTTTCTAAGTCTTCTGCCAGGAGTCTTTCAACGTTGGGCGGGTTTTCTAGCCCTGGGCCAATGTAGGTTTCGACCAGTGTGAGTAGTTCTTGTTCGCCGAAGGGTTTTGTGAGATAGTCGGTTGCGCCGACGATGCGTGCTTTGACGCGATCGATAAAGCCGTCGCGTCCGGTGAGCATGATGATTGGGGTTTGCCGGAAGGCAGTGGAGGTGCGGAGCATGGCGCAGATTTCATAGCCATCCAGTTCGGGCATGGAAATATCGCACAGGATGAGGTCGGGCTTGAGCTGAAAGACCAGGCTGAGGGCCTTGAGGGGGTTGCCGATGGAGGTGGCTTCGTAGCCGTGGCTGCGGAGGATAGACTCAATGGCTTTGCGGATGGAGGTGCCGTCATCGATGCAGACGATGCGGGGGACGGGGGTTTGAATGGTGGGCTTGGGCTTTGTGGGCAGGGTGTTGGGGGTCGGGGTGGCAAGCTGGACGATGCCTTGCTTGATGTAGGGGTAGAGGGCTTTGGCGACGGTGATGAGGTCACGGTTGAGGTAGCGAGAGATTTGCCGGATGGAGGTTTGTCCGTCCATCCAGTCGCTGAGGGCGGCGATGGTGGTTTCTTTTACGGAGTCGCGGAGGCGATCGCCATCGACCACAACCAGCCCTTGATCGGGGGATTGGATATGAGGATGAAACTTTTTCCAGGACTGTACCTGAGTCATGATGCGGGCAAGTAGTGGGCCAATTTCCAGCGTGGTGAGTTGGGGGGCGAGGGGAGAACCGATTTCAAAGATGAAGCTGCCTTGGTGCAGGCTGAGCAGGTCAAACAGGGTTTCGCGCACCATGCTGTGGATGATGCTGCGGGCCTGGGCGGGGGTGAGGATGCGCTGCTCCAGCAGAGCCCAGAGGTGTCCATATTCGGGGGTGTTGGTAGTGGCGATCGCCCCTCCAGTGTCTACCCCATTCAGCGATGCTTCCAACTGATAGCGACGGAGGTAATCGCGCAAGCGAGACAAATCGCTCCGGGCATCGCCTGCGTAGATGATTTGACCGTTTAGAAAAAAGACAAACCAGGACTGCGAGGGTGTGGTCTTGGCGAGACGGTTTCGCAGGACGATTGGCGCAGTATTGGTGTCGCCTCCTGGCAGCATTCCACCCAGCCCGTAGGACTCTACAAACAGTTCGCCCGTGCGCTGACCCAGTTCCACGAGCTGGAGAATGCTGCGGATATCAATTTCATTCAAGTTCCCCTGCATATCGCCAAATCACCCCCTCAAGGTCAGTGCTGGGCTTGGGCTGGTCTGCTGCGGGCGGTTCGCGGCTTTGGGCAGGCGCTGAGGTGAGCCTGGGTCAACCGTTGAAAGTCAATTCTGACATGATGCCCAATGTTTTTCTGCCTTTGTCATCCAGTATGATTCCCCAATTGCCTGTCAAAGTAGACAAACCCCAGAATATCTGGCGAATGTCTGTATTGTTCCACTGTCTTGGCGCTGCTAGCGGGTGAGGCTGCCGAATTCTGAGCTTCGCTGATTGGCTGAGATTTTATCCGGAGGCGTTAATCCAGCCTTGACTTGGGCACTCTAGACTATCAGGAATTCAGGCTTTGCGCCGAGGGCAGGGAGCAATAGGGGGAGGCAGGGAAGCTAGATTTTAGAGCAAGTCTTATAGGCACAAGCCCGGATAGGCGTTGGGGCGATCGCCAGATATCCCAGCGATCCAGCTAGCTCAGACCAGCCGCACCGAAGGAGGCCCAGTCCATGACTCCGATATAGTCAGTTGGGACAGGATAAATCCGCTAGGTTTGTCAAATTTGCCAGAGTTTGGCTTGTTGGGTCTGTTTTGGTGGGTTTGTTCTAAGGAGGGGCAGGTTTTTCCGGGTTCCTCTCGCTGAATTTTCAGCGCTCTGGGGTTCAGTCCTAGGTTAGAGTCGGCTAGAGTTCTTCTCTAGAGTCCCTATAGAGTCCCGGTTCTCATTTCCCCGTATAGAGTCTGAGAGCTAATTTGTAAAGGAGCCTGAAAGCCTTGTTAATCAAGGATTTCCGAGAAACCGCTTTTCCTGGGCAAACATGACCTCAAAGCCACACATGCCAAGAGTTTCAGGCTTCTTAAGATTTGCTTCATAAATTAGCTCTGAACGCGGTAGAGACACGGATTGGACTGATCCACTTAGTTTTGCTTGCATTTTTTGCTTGCATTTTCTGGATTGCAAACTAGAATCAAGTCTCAGAGGAGATGATGATGCTACATTTGATGGAAATAGGGATGGAAACAGCCGTCTTATCTTGATTAAACCCACCTGGAGCAGTGGCTTGTGGGCGCGTGGGTGCTGAGTCAGATGAGTTGAGCCAGATGGGCGGCTTGTTCGGCAAGCTCTCTGGCGTTTCAGGGTCGATATGCCGCCCCACAGGGTGAGATTTTTCCTGGTCTTTGTTTTTTGGACGGGGCGATCGCCCGCTACTGCACCCAAGCCTAGTCGCTTCAGTCCGCCTTAGGTTCATATTATTTAGGCTCATATTGTGTAACTACATATTGTTGTGTAACTACGTATACGCTGTAGCGCTCATTTGAGTGAATCGCCCAACATAAACCCAATCATCATCTTGACGGGTTTCGATCCTGCCACTGCTGGCAACTGCCTGATGTAAACCAAACCGTAGACGATACAAGTAAGGGGACGACTGGCGTGCTGTATTTAGCGGAAGTACAGAGAAAAAGCAGAGTTATTGGCAGCAGTAAGGCTGAGCTGCGGCTGCTTGCCTGCCAGCGCTCTGAAAATAGCTGGAGCGCGGTGCCGGGTGAAGAGGTCATCCCTGCGCCCGACGACGTGACCTATGGGGCCGGCGTGTTGGTGATGGTGGAACTAAGCGGCACTAAGCAGGTGCAGCGCCACGCCGAAGCGGGTCGCCAATTGGTTGCGATTTTGCAAAACTTTTCGCGGGCGCAGGAGCGCTACAAAACCCAGGAAGAAGAAATTCAGCAGTGGAAAGAATCGCTGACCTACCAAAGCCAAGAGCTAAACCGTCGGGAAATGGAGATGGAAGCCCGACAGGAGCAGCTTCAGGAAATGGAGGAAGACTTTGAGCGACTGGAGCAGCAACGCCAAGAGATTGAAAGCAAGCGGCAGGAAGTCGAGGCTCTGAAGGCAGAATTTGACCGTAAAAACCAGGAGCTAGAAGGAGCTTGGGCCCAGCTTCGGGGCGAGATGGGCCGGCTAGATGAGCAAAAGGCACAATTCACCCAAGCGGCCGTGCTGGATGATGCAAAAGCCCAGGAACTGCAAGAATTGCTGAACCGACTGGCAGGGGCGATCGCCCCGACCGAAGCAGTCCGAGAGCAGGTGACGACCTCCTTTGACCTGCTAAATCAGCAGCAAACCACGCTCGATCAGCACTATCAAATGCTGGACGAACAGCGCAACGCCGCTCAACAGGCGCAGGACGCGCTCGATCAGCAGGTGCAGCAGGTGCAAGCCCTCTGGCAAGAGTGGCAACAGTCGAAAGCGGGTTTGGATCAGGCGCGGGATGAACTGGCAGCTTTGCGGCGATCGCTCGAACTCAAACAAGAGCAGGTGCAAATCCTCACCACCCAACTGCAACAGCAGGACAGCCTGCACCAGCAGTTTTGCCAGCTCGCCGATGTGTCGGATCGCTTTACCGTGGGCGCAAAGGTCGATGTCAGCGGTCTGGAATCCATGCCTATTGAGGAACTGGAAAACATCGTCCGCGACCTGACCAATGACTTGGAAAAAATGTCTCGCTTTGTCAATAGCCAGGAAGAGGAGCTAACGGCACAGAAAGAGGAAATACAGAACTTGCAGCAGCAGATCCAGCAAGCCAGCGAGTACGATCGCCTGCGTCTGGAAGCTGAACTCACCGACGAGCAAGATCGCTACCGGATGCTGGAGGAGACGCTGGTCGGACAGCGCCGCAACCTGCAAGAGCGCCAGGCCGTATTAAAACAGCATCAGACTGTGCTGGACAAGCGCCAGGGACGAGCGACCGCGGACGCATCAGAAGAGACTGTCGATATTGCGCCCGTGTTGACACAGCTTGAGACCCTGCGCCAGGAGCTAGCAGCCCAGCTTCAGCAGGCAGAAGCCCAGGTGCAAGAACTGCAAGCCGCCGTCGAACAGGCTCAGCAGTCAGTCGATCAGCAATCCCAAGCGCAGGAAGATCGCTGGAATCGGGCAATGGAACTAGAGCAGCAGGTGTTGGCACAGAAAGCCGCTGTGGGCGAGCAGTGGGGCAAAGTGAATGCCTACCAGGAGGCGCTGGCCCTGGCTCAGGGTGGCACGGGCGGTGTCCGCGAGAAGTTGGAGTTAATTGGGCAGATTCTGAACCAGTTTCAGGAGACCAGCGACTATCAACTCCAGGCGATCGCCGAACTGCGGCAAACCATTAGCAGCCTGACCGAGCAGCGCACGCCGGAGTTTGTGATTACCTAATCTGCATCTGTCTCATTGAAGCTTTGAAACTTACATTAAAGCCTTGAAACGAGGAGCGATCGCCCAGGATTGCTCCTTGTCTGTTTCTAGTTCGCTTCTAACCGCAAACCCCTCTCACGCTGGCATCGCGAAGCAGTCAGAATAAGGTTTTAACCATGTGATGAACCATCGGGCATAATCGCCCCGCGCAGATTGGCGTTTTGGAAATTGGTTTGCAAAACAGTTGCGCTGATCAGCATCGCCTCGCTCAGATTCGTTTCGCTCAGATTCGCCCAGTTTAGCTTTGCGCGATACAGGTTCGCTTTGCACAAATTTGCGCCCCGCAGCGAACTCCAGCTCAGGTTTGCGCCGCGCACATTCGCCTGGCTGAGGCTGGCGTTGATCAGGTTGGCACTGCTGAGGCGGGTGCGGCTTAGCTCGGCTCCGTGCAGGTCGGCTTCTTCTAGGCTGGCTCCGTGCAAAATAGCCCCCGTCAGGTTTGCCAGCTCCATGAGCGACTCGTTCAAAATAGCATTGGTTAGATTCGCATTTTCCAGCGTAGCGCGAGTCAGGTTGGCCGCAATCAGTTTCGCCCGGTTGAGGCTGGCATCGTTCAGGTTGGCCTCGGTCAGATTGGCTCGATCTAGCAGCGCCTCTGCTAGGTTTGCACCTATCAGCACGGCTTGAACCAAGGTTGCCTCTGTGAGTTTTGCGCTCCGCAGGCCGGCATCGGTCAATGTCGCTTTGCTCAAATCCGCCTGATATAACTCTGCGCCAATTAAGTTGGCAATTGTCAAATCTGCGCCTCGAAGATCGGCCCCAGCAAGATTTGCCTCTCGCAGATTTGCCATCCGCAGGTTTGCACCCCGTAGATTTGCGCCGCTGAGGTTTGCCCGCCGCAGGTTGATGCCTTGCAAATCGCGATCGCTCAGGTTGAACTGACTGAGTTTGGCTTCGCGAAAATCTCGTGCCCCCGCTTCATAGTGGCTCAGGAGTTCATCAACGTTCATGAAGGTTAACATCATAGCAGTAGGCAGGCGGGTGGGTTGGGCGATCGCCCATCGGTGACTGGAGCCAGCGGATTAGCATGAACTGCTGAGCAGGCTATTCAGGGAACTGATTCTCTTAGAGTGCCCGCCAGCAGCCGAGAATCTGCATTCTTCTGCATTCTGTTGTCAGGGAGATGCGGATCTTCCGCCAAAACTGTCCCTTGGTTTGGGAAAATAAAAGTTCCGGTGTCGCCTCATACCGAATGGTTTTATATCAACTCCGGTTCATTAAAAGGTTGAATATTTTTGTGGAAGCCTTGCGCTATGAGGCTTCTACAGAAATGTAAACCCCGCATCAACGGAGTTGACGTTACCGAACTGTTTTGAAGTCTTAAGGAACCAGTTGAATGTCTGAAACCCTCAGAAGTCAGGTGATTACGCAAGGTGTGCAGCGCAGCCCCAATCGGGCAATGCTGCGGGCGGTCGGGTTTTCCGACGACGATTTCAACAAGCCGATTGTGGGGGTTGCCAGCGCCCACAGCACGATTACCCCCTGCAACATGGGCATTGCGCCGCTGGCAGCCAAAGCAGAGGCAGGCATTCGGGCAGCGGGGGGAATGCCGCAACTGTTCGGCACGATTACCGTCAGCGACGGCATCTCGATGGGCACTGAGGGCATGAAATACTCCCTGGTATCGCGGGATGTAATTGCCGACTCGATCGAAACCGCCTGCAACGCTCAGAGCATGGACGGCGTGCTGGCGATCGGCGGCTGCGACAAGAACATGCCCGGTGCTATGATCGCCATGGCCCGCATGAATATTCCTGCTGTGTTTGTCTACGGCGGCACGATCAAGCCGGGACATTTGGAAGGAGAAGATTTAACGGTTGTCAGCGCCTTTGAAGCTGTGGGGCAGTATAGCGCCGGACGTATCGACGAGGTGCGGCTGATGTCGGTGGAGCGCAACGCCTGTCCTGGTGCAGGTTCCTGCGGTGGCATGTATACAGCCAATACCATGTCGTCGGCCTTTGAGGCGATGGGCATGAGCCTGATGTATTCCTCCACCATGTCGGCAGTTGACCCCGAAAAGGCAGAGAACACAGAACTGGCCGGCAAAGTGTTAGTGGAGGCGATTCGTAAAAACCTGCGCCCGCGAGACATCATCACCCGCAAGTCCATCGAAAATGCGATTTCGGTGGTGATGGCCGTGGGCGGTTCCACCAATGCGGTGCTGCACTTTTTGGCGATCGCCCATTCTGCCGGGGTCGAGTGGACGCTCGACGACTTCGAGCGCATTCGCCAGCGCGTGCCCGTGCTGTGTGATCTGAAGCCCTCTGGCCGCTACGTGGCCACCGATCTGCACCAGGCCGGCGGCATTCCCCAGGTCATGAAAATGCTGCTGAATCACGGACTGCTGCACGGCGACTGCATTACCGTTACGGGCGAAACCATTGCCGAGCGTCTGAGGGATATTCCCGACGAGCCGCGCCCCGATCAGGACGTGATTCGCCCTTGGAGCAACCCCATGTACGCTGCCGGACACCTGGCCATCCTCAAGGGCAATTTGGCTACCGAAGGGGCAGTCGCCAAAATCACCGGGGTCAAGCAGCCCAAAATCACCGGCCCTGCCCGCGTGTATAACTCTGAAGAGGAGTGTCTGGACGCGATCTTGGCCAACAAAATTAATCCAGGCGATGTCCTAGTAATTCGCTATGAAGGGCCGAAAGGCGGCCCTGGAATGCGGGAAATGCTGGCTCCCACGTCTGCCATTATTGGCGCAGGGCTGGGCGATTCTGTAGGGCTGATCACCGACGGACGCTTCTCTGGCGGCACCTACGGCATGGTGGTCGGCCACGTCGCCCCCGAAGCCTATGTCGGCGGTACGATCGCCCTAGTGCAGGAAGGTGACAGCATTACCATCGATGCAGACGCTCGCCTGCTGCAACTCAACGTCTCCGATGAGGAACTGGCTCAGCGCCGCGCCCAGTGGCAGCCACCCAAGCCGCGCTATACCAAAGGCGTTTTGGCCAAATATGCCACGCTGGTTTCGTCGAGCAGCAAGGGTGCAGTGACCGATTTAGATTTGTTTTAGATTTGTTCTAAATAGATAGACCAGATTAAAAAACAGATCCTGAACCCTGCGCCGCCCGCTGCGCGGGCGGCGCAGGGTCTTTGGATTTTATGTTTATTAATGTCTACCTACTTAGAAAGGCTGGGAGTGATGCAGGTTGGAGATCTTCCAATCAACCCATCGATCCATCACTCCCCCGATGCCCATCTGGAAAAATCGTGCCTCTATCGGCGATCGCCCCATCCAGATCTGCCGACTGGGCACGAAACAAATTACATTGGCCAATATTCGCCCCCTCTAGCTTGGCTTGCTGGAGGTCTGCCCCCACTAGGTTTGCCGCCTGCAAGTTTGCCGCAGCCAGGTTAGAGTAGCGCAAGTCAGCACTTTGGAAATTGGTTTCCTGGAGCGATGCCTCCGCCAAATCTGCGTAGCAGAGAATGCTGCGCGATAGGTTTGCCCGATCGAGCGACGACTGTTTTAAGTTGGCAGATTGTAGCCGCGCATTACCCAATTCCGCAGCTTGCAGTTGAGTTCCCTGCAAGTTTGCGCGACTGAGATTGGCATAGGCCAAATAAGCTTGTCTGAGGTTGCTGCCCTGGAGATTGATATCTTGTAAATTGCATTCAAATAGGTCAGATTGGCTTAAATCGAGATAGCTAAAATCGCGTCTTCCCGCAGCATATTCCGCTAAAAGCGTTTCAACTGACATTCGTTCCATAATAGGCATTTATCCAGCAGAACCCAGCGCTGCAACGGCGATCGCCACAGCGCTGAAACTGCCTGCAATAGTTCAGTTCACTCCTTTACAAGAGTTTACAAACACTCCTAACCGATCAATAGATTACTTAATCTTCTTTTAGTTTTCTTAGTGAGTTTATCTATTCCTATACAAGCTATAAGTTTATGCAATAAACTCTGTCAACTATCCTCAGATCAATAGCGCAAGCCACCACTTGTCTTCCGAATGCTCCTCCCAAAAATATCTGTTTTCAAGCTCATCTTTGGCTTAATTTGTTGCAAATTTGCAGCAGCGATACTGCGCCGAAGTCCTGACATCCCGTTGACAAAACGGAGATAGTTTTTAGGCTAAACTGAGGACGGTAAAGGTGTTCTCAAGATCATTTCGGCATTCGCTCGACTCTGATTCAACACTGTTCGACAGCATTTAACATCATTTGACATCAGCAGATTTAGACTTCTAAATTTAGGTGCGTATGGCATTACCCGAACCTCGCCCCCGTCAGCTTTCTCTGGGGCCGTTGGAGCGCGAGATCTTAGAAATCCTGTGGCAGCTAGAATCGGCAACGGTTAAGGAGATACACGATCGCATCTTGGCAGACCCAAATCGGGAGTTGGCGTATGCGTCTGTGACCACGGTGCTGAATCGGCTAACGGGCAAGGGCTGGCTGGCGTGCGATCGCCACGGGCGGGCGTTTCACTGGCGGCCGCTAGTGTCGCGAGAAGAGGCGCAGATGCTCCAGGCACACGAGCATCTGCATCGCTTCTTGTCCGTCAGCAGTCCCGACGTGGTGGCGGCTTTTGCAGATGACCTAGATGTTGCCAGCCTGGAACAGTTGGATGCCATCACTCAACGGCTGAAGGCCGCACGGCAAAAGCGGGAGGGGGAGTCATGCACCTGATGCTGATTTTGGGGGCGATCGCCCTGGCTATCCTCTCGCGCCTGATTGCTAAGCACCGTTCTGTCGCGCCTGCCCACCGGTGGACTGCGGCGCTGGGGCCGTTTCTATTTGCGCCGCTGCTGCTGCTGTGTACGGTCGTCGCCGTTTTTTGCATGGGCCGCGAGGGGCATATGCTAGGGCTGTCCGTCGGCTCTCTGGGCTGGGTTCTAGCTGTCGGCAGTTTGACCCTTGCAGGCGGAATGCTGCTGCGGCTGGGCAGGCAGGTGGGGCGATTGCGCCGCACGTTGCAAACTCTGCCGTTTGTGGAAACCCACGGGCTTGCTGCTCGTTTGCTCGACACGCCTGCTCTGTTTGCGGCGCAGGTTGGTTTTTGGCAACCCGAACTGGTCGTTAGTCGGGGGTTGCTAGAAACGCTCTCTGCCGAGCAAGTTACTGCTGTGCTGGCCCATGAACAGGCCCACACCCACTATCGCGACACCTTCTGGTTTTTCTGGCTGGGCTGGCTGCGCGGTCTTACGGCCTGGCTTCCCCACACTGAAGCCCTCTGGCAAGAACTGCTGCGACTGCGAGAACTCCGCGCCGATCGCTGGGCGGCTCAGCATGTTGACCCGCTGCTGCTAGCAGAGTCGCTGGTGCAGGTGGTGAGGTCGCCGCTGACAGAGGTTGACTTTCCCTGCGCGGCTTTTGGCGAAGCCACATCACCCTGCCGTCTGGCGGAGCGGATTGAGGCGCTGTTGCCCGATGCCGAGGGTAACCTGGCAAGTTTCCCAGAGCGCGATCGCCTCCCCTGGCTGTGGCTCCTGGCATCGGGTCTTCCCCTCTGCACGCTATTGATACATCACTAGATCTTGCTCGGGGACTTGCTTTGCGGCAGTGATGCCCACAAGATGGCATGTCAGCTACTTTGGAGTTGGGCAATTTCTAGTCAGTTATTTCTAGTCAGTTTCTATCTGTTCCGACACTTGCTCCTGGCTACAGAACACTGACTAAAATTCCGAGTATGACGATTGCAACGAGAATCGCCAACGCAATCTGGAGCCAACTGAAGGGGCGATCGCCACAGACTTTTCCAGACTGCCCGTTCACCACGATTGTGTAGCGCCGTCCTTTGAACTCGTAGGCCCCCGTCCATACTGGCAGAAGGATGTGCTTAAAGGTAATGTCGCTATAGGAGGTGGAGAGGGAATAGGAGGTGGAGAGGGAATCGATACACTGTTCATCGCCGCCAATTTTGCACTCTACAGCCCTACGAATTTCAGTCTCCATCTTTTTCTTTGCCCGCTCAAAACCCTCTTTGAGATTAATCTGATATCGCTGTACCTTGAACCCTGACAAGTAAGAAGCGTTATAGGGCGCTAATTCAGACAAATCCCATCCCTCAACAGCTCGCAAGTGATTTTGGTCAACTGATTCAGCCGCTGCCACAAGAACATCATCAAAGGCATAATCCACGCTTCCTGATACACGAGTCCAATGGGTTTCTACGACTTCGCGAGTGTCTGTAATGGTTCTCCCATCATTATCAGTCATGGTATAAGTTTCAGTCCTTGTGTGGCGATCGCCCCGCTTCCCGCGATATTGACTACAGGTTTTGCAATCGTAGGTCCAGAATGGCAAATAAATGCCCTGCAACCCCGCGTGTTGAGACAAGCGCTTCAGCCCCTTTGGCGCAAACCAGCGCTGGCGCAGCCACTCGCTCACTTTCTCTCGGGCCTGCCTTTGGCCAATCGTGAACGGTACCACCCCTCCAGGAGTGACCACCGGGCTAGCAGTACGGGGCTGCGCCACGATATTGGTGTTGCAAAACGCACATTTCCCGGCCACCGTCGGCGGTTCAAACGTAAACCGAGCGCGGCACCCTGGACACTGCACTTCGACTGCCTGCCCGGACAGAGCGGCCAGTTGAGTATGCTTTTCATTCAGGTGAGCCTCAAAGGATTGCTCTGCCAGCAGGGAGGTCTTGTTTCGGGCGATCGCCTCTCGCCGACCACAGTAAGGACACTCCATCTGTCCTCTTTTAGGATTAAACTCTAGCGACGCACCGCAGCCCGGACAGGAAAGCTGTGACTCACTGGAGGAGTGGCGCTGCATAGTCATAGGAGTTTTTGCTAAGAGTTTGATTCAGAGGTAGAGCAACCCTTGCGTTGGACGTTGCTTAACAGCATTTCAACAGCAAACGATGCAGAGCGAACCATGCGGAACAAACCATGCAGAACAAACCATGCAAAACCCGCAGGTTACGGGGCAGGAGGAGGCGATGGTGGCAGCAAGACAGCCAGTTCTGGAACTGCATTTGCAAACTGCCAGCCATTCATCCCTGACCGCCATACGTAAGTCTGAGCAGTTAGCCCTTGTTGAAGAAGCTGATTAAAAGCGGTCATAATCATGTTGCGGATGTGATCGCTGACCTCATCCACCTGGAAAAGTCCATCCGTGCTGACCAACTCTTGAAGCAGAACTTCAGGCTGAACAATCCGCACATTATAGGTGCCATAGGCCCGTAGGCGAACAGGGCCCAGTTCGGCATCCCGGAGGATGATGGGATTAGAAGTTCCCCACCTGGTTGCCTGACACAAGTCCCGAAAGCCCAGAAAATTCGTTGTCTTGGGATCGAAGCCCATAGCTCCTGAGTTGGAGCCGGAGGGCTTGGTCAGAGGAGCTTTTGGGCCAGCGTCCCCTACGAGAAATCAGGGGTTTCCAGAGATGTGTCAGGCAGTCAGGTTCCCCACTTGAGGTTCGTGAAAATTCGAGTATTGAAGAAGTATACTTCTGCCTTGAATGGAGAGTTGAAGGCATAGGGCCAACCCATTAGTGTTGTAAGAATGGGCAAATTTTGGGTTGACAGCGTATACATCCCAGGCCCGAAGCAGTCAGCAATGCGACCTTCGTTGACAAATACCGTCTTTTGACCAGGGCGTACGGTTAGCTTTGCCCCCATTTTGATTTCGTTGTTGTATCGCTGAAAGCGATAGACCATCGTGTCATTGGTAGAGTCTAACCACTCGATGATGTCTACAAACTCACCTCGAATCTTCTCGAAGAGACTCACACTAAGAGCTAATTTATGAAGCAAATCTTAAGAAGCCTGAAACTCTTGGCATGTGTGGCTTTGAGGTCATGTTTGCCCAGGAAAAGCGGTTTCTCGGAAATCCTTGATTAACAAGGCTTTCAGGCTCCTTTACAAATTAGCTCTAACCTCCAGGTTTAATCCAGGTCAGACAAGATTGGTCAACAACAGACTGAATCCGGACAATTGCAGAGATAGAGAAAATATTGCTTTTGAGGCGTTGCTTCTACGAACTAGCGATGCCTTTTGTAAGGCGAATGCACCCCTGAATGCTTTGCTTAGTGCTCAAAGTTTCAGATGTGTTGCTTAAGTCAGCACGAGTAACTCAGTTCGGCCTGAGCTAGCAGAAACAGCCCTGACAATCTGCAAGCCCATATATTCTGCAAGCCTATATATCAAGAGTAAGCTGATCCTAGTGTGCCCACGCTTCTAATCGAATAACGGAAATGAAGAAGGATTGGGTATCTTTAGTCAGGGCATCTCTGAAGGGAATGCGAAAGTTAGTTTCAGCCAATTTTTCAGCCGGTTGCTGAGCCTATCGATTGATACAAGCTCTAGCTCTCATTTTCCGTAGTCTATCCAATAGTCTACCCATTGGGATAACGCATAGTTTTTCCTTGCCAGATCCTATGATGAACCTATGACTTAGGTATCTTCAGCGCCTACCCTATGACACTTGGCAGATTTGAGGAAGTTGCAGAACCTATTAGAATGGGCAGCGAGAGGGGCGATCGCCTCGATTTTCACCTAGGTTCTAAATTCCGCTCTAAGTTCCCATGATTCGATCTTGGATGGTGATTGGCGGGGTGATGCTGGGTCTGGCGTTTGCGCTGGGCAGCGTGACCACTTCGCGGGGGCGCGGCTGGTTTCGGCGGCTGCGGCGGCCCGACTGGCTCACGTTTGAGAAATTTATCCCGGTGATTTGGACGACGGTCTTTACCTGCGCCGCTTGGTCTGCCTACATCATTTGGGAACGAGAACCGGGCACGTCTAGAACCTGGGGGCTGATGGCGACTTACCTGCTGCTGGAAGTGGTTACGCTGCTCTACACGCCTCTCATGCTGGGGGCACGGCGAATTCGCGTGGGGCTATGGCTGGGTGCGGCGGGGCTGGTGGTGGCGATCGCCCTCTTTATCATGCTGCTGCCGCTGTCGCGTCCGGCGGCTTGGCTGCTGATGCCGTATCTGATCTGGAGTCCCATCGGCACTTACACCACCTGGGAAATGATGCAGCTCAACCCTGAAGAAGCCTGATCTAGTGTCTGTAGAAATTCAGCTTGTGGGGGGCTGCACCGACCTTTGCAGGGCGCTCATACTCAGCTCCGCCACCAACGCCAGCAGCGCCACGGGAACTGCGCCCACCAGCAAGATAGCGTTGTCGTATAGCGCAAAGCCGCGCACAATAAACGTTCCCAGCCCGCCCGCGCCGATAAACGCCGCCAGCGTTGCGCTGGCAATGACCTCCACCAGGGCTGTTTTGATGCCCGCAATGATGACGGGCAGCGCCAGGGGAAACTCCACCTGCCGCAACACCTGTACCGGACTCATGCCCATGCCGTGGGCAGCTTCGCGGATCATTGGGTCAATGGTGCGAAAGGCGACATCCGTGCTGATCAGAATTGGCGGCATCACCAGCAGCGTCAGGGCGATCGCCGCCGATTGAAAGCTCAGCCCAAAGTAGGGAATCGCCAAAAACAAAATCGCCAGACTGGGAATCACCCGCAGCGCGTTGAAGCCATTGATCAGGACAGCCGAGACAGCGGGCGATCGCGCACTCCACAACCCCAGCGGCAACCCCAGCAGCAGCCCCACCGCCAGCGGCACCGCCACCAGCCACAAATGCTGCTGCAACGCATTCAGCAGCGCGTCCCCGTTTGCCATTCCATATTCATAGGCCTGCCTAAACACGCCCACGCGCTACGCCTCCTCCAGCATCAGCAGTTCGCGCACCACTTCACGATAGGGCTGCACCACGCGCCACTCGCGGGTAAAGACGTGAATCGGTTCCCCTGCCATGTTGGACTCTGGAAAGCGCACCGACTTGGGCACGGGGTCAAATACACGCACACCCTCAAGCTGCGATCGCAACAGCTTTAGCACGTCCTGCGTAATCACTGTGTTTGTTTCTGCCATCGTCGGCAGTACGCCCAGCACCCGCAAATTCGGATTCAGGCGACTCTTTACTGAGTCAATCGTCTCCAGCAATCCCTCTAGCCCTTTAATGGCAAAAAACTGACACTGCACGGGAATCAGCAGCCAGTCCGCAGCAGACAGGGCATTCAGCGTCAGCAGACCCAGGCTGGGCGGACAGTCGATTAAAATTTGCTCGAACTGAGATTTGGCAGGCTCCAGCGCCGATTTTAAGGCATAAAATCGATCGGGCTGGGAAAGCAAATCTTTTTCTGCTTTGACCAGAGAAATGTCGGTGGCCAGCAGGCTGAGTCCAAACCGAGTCGGGGCGATCGCCTCTGTAATACCAACCTTCGCAGTAATCACGTCATAGGTCGTGTAGGGAAGCGACGACGCATCTACGCCCAGTCCCGTAGACAAGTTGCCTTGTGGGTCAAGATCTACCGCAAGGCATGGCCCTTCTTCCGCCAGCAGACCCGCCAGCGCGATCGTAGACGTGGTTTTTGCAACGCCGCCTTTCTGATTGGCGATCGCAATGATCATAAGCCGACCCGCCCTGCGTCCAAACATGCTGCTTTAGAGAAGCATGTCTGCCTTTCCTTTTGCCGTCAGCTAACCATGTTACCCCCACGATCGCACAAGCTCCAAATCTCTACTCCAAATCTCCACACCAAATGCAATTTCTAATGCATTTCAGGACTTACACACTTGCAATTAAGTTTTCTGGGTTTTGGACGATTTCTCGCGGGCTGCGCCCGCGAGAAATCGTCCAACTGCGTCAGTCCTAGCACTGAATATTGCGTTGAATATATATTGCATTGAATATACTCCAAATGCCCATTCCAAACACAAATGCTGTGAGCGTGCGGACATGAACCCGCAACGACCCACAGCATCGGTTGGTTTATATTCAGCCTGATATCAATCTCAAGCAAAGGGGCTTTGAAAAAGAGCAACCCGTTCTCTCACAACAGCACTTCTAGAAGCGCTTCCGCCGCAGTTTCCGCTTTGCCAACGCCTTGCGCTTCCGCTTTTCTATCGGTGTTTCAAAATGGCGGTTTTTCCGCATATCTGGGAAGATCCCTGCCTGAGAAACTTTGCGCTTGAAGCGGCGGAGGGCCGATTCAATTCCTTCGTTTTCTCCAAGTACAACTTGGGCCATTCCATCTCCTCTTAAATGTTCAGACTGAAGATTTAGAAAAAATCTCAATCAGCCTGTTTGCAAAATCCTTCTCTCCCGGTTTTGATCCTGATCTTGACTCTGGTTACTTAAGGTAGACACAACGTTCAAGAGCAATGGGGCGATCGCCCCACATAGGTTGCTCTGAGATTGCTCTGATCAAGAATTGATTCTGAATCAAGCGCCACTCATTGCAGCAGCAAACTCGTAACCCACAAAGGCAAAAAACCACAAAGGCAAAAAACCACAAAGACAAAAACTTGCTTGGAACCGCACATTTGCTTCAACATGCAGCCCCAAGCAAACAGGCAAATACTAGCAATTAGGAAATCTGCGCTGCGCTCTATCGCAAAAACTGGCTTAGAAAAATCTGCTTTACCAAGCTAAAACCTGGCAAGATGCAAGACTACAAACCAGACCTTTGCAAGCTCTAGTAGGAAAGCTCTAGTAGCGACGAGAGAAGTTGCCACCGCCGCCGCCCCGATTGCCACCCCAGCTACCGCCAGAGGAACGATCTTCGCGAGGCTTGGCCTTATTCACCTTCAGATCGCGACCCATCCACTCTGCGCCATCCAGCGCTTCAATTGCCGCTTCTTCTTCCGCATCCGTACTCATTTCCACGAAGCCGAAGCCACGAGGGCGACCGGTTTCCCGATCGGTGGGAAGCTGAACGCGCTTTACCGTACCATATTCAGCAAAAACTTGGGTAATTTCTTCCTGCGTTGCCTCGTAGGACAGATTACCGATGTAAATGGACATTTGGACTCCTTCCAGAATCAAAAAAAGTTGCAGAGAGTTAGATTCGGAGAGCCATTCGTCACGCGAGTACACAGCCGAAAATAATCCCACCTAACCCTAACACACTCCCACAAAAGCGGTGGCCAATCGTTCATCGAGTGGCGGCACAGAAACAAGCCAAAAAATCAGCCAAAAACTTTATCAGACCATTGTTTGCCGGACTTTGCACTGGGGATAATGAGGTAAAGAACCTTCAAATTTCGTCGTCTTTCTATTAACTTTTGCAAACAAAGTCTGCTTTGTGATGACTAATCCTGTAGGCAGTGCCGAAAACACGTCCGACAATCCGCCAGAAAACCCGCTGTTAACCCTCGACTTTGAGCCTGCATTTGAATCCCTCGGCGAAGACTATGCCGATCCCGTGGATGCGGCCCAATTTCCCCAGCATCTTCTACGGTTTCGCAATGATGACTTGCTTGACACTCTAGAGCTTCATCCGAATCAGGTCGCAGATGAGCATTTTATTCAAGCGTTCGGCAAATTTGCGGGACGCTTTCCGCTGCTGGCGATGCGCTATCACGGCTACCAGTTCGGCTATTACAATCCTGATCTGGGTGACGGGCGCGGCTTTTTATACGGACAGGTGCGCGGCATAGACGGCAACCTATACGACTTGGGAACCAAGGGATCAGGAACTACGCCCTATTCTCGCGGCGGTGATGGGCGGCTAACGCTGAAGGGCGGCGTGCGCGAGGTGCTAGCGGCGGAGATGCTGCACGTCATGGGCGTGCGAACGTCGCGCTGCCTCAGCTTGATTGAGACCGGGGAGGCTCTGTGGCGGGGCGATGAGCCATCCCCCACCCGCTCATCGGTGATGGTGCGAATGCAGCGATCGCACATTCGGTTTGGCACCTTCGAGCGGCTGCATTACCTCGAACGCCCTGATCTGATTCGCAAACTGCTGGATCACGTCATCGAGACCTACTACGCACACCTGAACCAGGAGCCAGACCGGGATGCCCGCTTCTATGCGGAATTGGTGCAGCGCGTAGCGGAACTGGCGGCCCAGTGGATGGCAGCGGGCTTTTGTCATGCGGTGCTGAATACCGACAACATGGCCATCACGGGCGAAAGCTTTGACTATGGCCCCTACGCCTTCATTGAGCGGTTCGATCCCCGCTTTACCGCCGCCTATTTTGACCAGATGGGGCGCTACGCCTATGCCAACCAGCCAGGGATCTGCAAGCTGAATCTGGAACTGTTGCAGGAACCGCTGAAACAGGTGATGGATGCAGCGGACTTGGAAGCGGGCTTGGCGACATTTGAAGCACACTATATCGCTGCCTATAGCCAGTTGATGCTGCACAGGCTGGGGTTCGGCGAGTTGCCCACCGAGGTTGGCCATGAGCTAATCGGGCGGACGATCCAGTTTTTGCAGTCGACCAAGATTGGCTATCACGACTTCTTTCGGGCGCTGCGGGAGCAGTTTTCACCCAGTTGGCGAGCAGATGCAGCGCTGATTTTTACTGACTCGGTGTCCAGCAATGCCGACGCGCTGGAAAGCACCTTCAAGGCGTGGCGACTGGCCTATCACCGGGCGCTGAACCAAATTCCTGAAGCTGCTTTGGATGACGTAAAGGCGCGACTGGCGCGGCACAACCCGACCGTGGTGATTATCCGTTCAGAAATTGAAGCCGTGTGGGGTGCGATCGCCGAATTGGACGATTGGGAGCCGTTCAACAGGCTGCTTCAGCGTATTCGCTCCTCTGTTGAGCCGCCTGCTGAGCCGCCTCTGCCCTAACTCCAATCCCCAGCGGTGGAAAGGTTTCCAATCGTTACATTTCCAATCGTTACAATAGTCACCGATCCTTGACAGGCCGTAGCCAAATTCAATGGAATTTGACACGCTCAAAAATAATCAAAAATAAACGGTGAATGGCAGCCTAAGCGGTTTCAAAACAATCCTTCCAGCAGTTCTCTTGAAACCGTTAATCATCCTGAAAAAGCGCGGTTTCAGCGAATACAGAACAGATAGATGAAGGAAGGGCGATCGCCCTGCAAAGGGCTTTTGGCAGCGTTTTTACAACATTCTTTTACAACGCTCTTTGGAATATGCTCACTTCTCTAGAACGCAGTCTATATTGATCCCCAGAGAATCCTCAAAAATCACCTGTCCAGGTCACTCGACAGGATTGCAACATCAGAACTAGACTGGGATATCCGGTCTTATGCATCAATCGATACAGATAGAAAGCCTAGCTATGCGAGAACTCCTGCCCGATTCGTCCAAGGTCGCTTCCGCCGCTCGTGTTTCTGCACCCCCGCTTGCTGCGCCCATTCGGGCCACTGGTGCCTACGCTCTGATGGACAGCCTAGTACGGCACGGGGTTCAGCATATTTTTGGCTATCCCGGCGGCGCGATTCTGCCGATTTATGATGAACTGTACCGCTTTGAGCAGACAGGCGCACTCCGCCATATTCTGGTACGCCATGAGCAGGGCGCATCCCATGCCGCCGATGCCTACGCCCGCGCAACCGGAAAGGTGGGCGTGTGCTTTGGCACCTCCGGCCCTGGCGCGACCAACTTGGTGACGGGCATCGCCACCGCCCAGATGGACTCGATTCCGCTGGTGGTGGTGACAGGGCAAGTCTCTCGCAGCGCGATCGGCACTGATGCGTTCCAGGAAACAGACATCTTTGGCATCACGCTGCCGATCGTGAAACATTCCTACGTCGTTCGCGATCCCAAAGACATGGCGCGGATCGTGGCAGAAGCTTTCTACATTGCCCGCTCTGGTCGTCCCGGCCCCGTGCTGATTGACGTGCCCAAGGATGTGGGGCTAGAAGCATTTGACTATGTGCCCGTTGAGCCAGGAAGTGTGAAACTGCCGGGCTATCGCCCCACCGTGCGCGGCAATCCCAACCAAGTCCTCAAGGCGCTGAAGCTAATTCGCGAGGCGAAGCAACCCCTGCTCTATGTCGGCGGCGGCGCGATTACGGCAGATGCCCATGCGGAGGTTCATGCGCTGGCAGAGCGGTTCCGGTTGCCCGTGACGACGACGCTGATGGGCAAGGGCGCGTTTGACGAGCATCATCCGCTGTCGGTGGGGATGCTGGGGATGCACGGCACGGCCTATGCGAACTACGCCGTCAGCGAGTGCGACCTGCTGATTGCGGTGGGGGCGCGATTTGACGACCGGGTGACGGGCAAGCTGGATGAGTTTGCCTCTCGCGCCAAGGTCATCCACATTGACGTAGACCCCGCAGAGGTGGGCAAAAACCGCGCGCCAGAAGTGCCCATCGTCGGAGACGTTCGCCATGTGCTAACTGACCTATTGCGGCGCGATTTGGAAAGCGGCGCAGCCCCAGATCCGAGCCAAACGCAGGAGTGGCTAGCCCGCATTGACCGCTGGAAGCACGACTATCCGCTGACCGTGCCTCAGTATGCCGACATGCTGTCGCCTCAGGAGGTAATTGTGGAAGTGGGTCGGCAAGCGCCTGATGCCTACTACACGACTGATGTCGGCCAACACCAAATGTGGGCGGCGCAGTTCCTCAAGACGGGGCCGCGCAAGTGGATCTCTAGCGCGGGGCTGGGCACGATGGGCTTTGGGATGCCTGCGGCAATGGGCGTGAAAATGGCCCTGCCGGAGGAGCAGGTGATTTGCATCAGCGGTGATGCCAGCATCCAGATGAATATCCAGGAGTTGGGTACGCTGGCGCAGTATGGCATTGCTGCCAAGACGGTGATCATCAACAACGGCTGGCAGGGCATGGTGCGCCAGTGGCAGGAAACCTTCTATGAGGAGCGCTACTCTTCTTCGGAAATGGAGCCGAGTATGCCGGACTTTGTGAAGCTGGCCGAGGCTTACGGCGTGAAAGGAATGGTGGTTCACAACCGCGAGGATTTGGCAGGGGCGATCGCCGAAATGCTGGCCCATCCCGGCCCGGTGCTGATGGACGTGCATGTGAATCGCAACGAAAACTGCTACCCGATGGTGGCCCCCGGCAAGAGCAACTCGCAGATGATTGGGCTGCCGGAGCGCCCTAAGGCAGAACCAGAGCAGGCGCTAGTGGTCTGCAATCGCTGCGGCACAGAGAACCCGCCGGACAATAACTTCTGTCCAAATTGCGGCACGAAGCTTTAAGAGGATGTTTGAAAAGTCCTACTGTTTGTAGCAAAGCGTGCAAGATCCCCCTAAATCCTCCTTAAAAAGGGGGACTTTAAGGCGGTTTCCCCCCTTTCTAAGGGGGGTGGGGGGGATTTCTGAGTGCTTAACACTACAGGCGATGCCTTTTCAAACACCCTCTAAGAAAGCAGTTCTAAAGAGAGCATCTCTAAGAAAACAAGAAAGCGGGCAGTGCCCGCTTTTTTCGCATTTTTATAGTGTTTTTAATTCGCGTTTTTTTATTCGCGTTTTTACAATCGGATGCGCTCTAGCAAAGCGCGATCGCCAAACGTTTCGACCTCCATTGGATTAACCGCCAGGGGCAGGGGAAAGGTCTCCAGCAAGCGCTGGGGCGACCACTCGATGGGCTGCCAGATGCGGTCAATGGCGGCGATCGCCCGCTCCCAGTTGGTCGGGCGCTTCCGTTCGCGACAAAAGATGTGCAGCGTCTTTAGCCCCATGCCTGCATAATAGTCGCGCACGCGATGGTCGAGAAACACCTGCTCGTCCATCAAATCCACCTGGAGCGGGCCCCGCCCAAACGGGCGAAAGTAGGCGCAGGGAATGCCGTAGGTTTCAGCAATCACCAATCCATGCAGGCTGGTGCTGAGGATTCGCTTGCAGGCGGTCATCTCGCGCACTCGGTCTTCCAGCGCAGTCAGGTTGGCATCGGTGAGCGTGGTGATGATTTTCACCGAATCGCGCAGATCTTCGGGGATGTAGTAGCGCCCCAGTTCGTTTCGCACGGCGGCCCCATCTTTCAGCTCGCGCAATTCGGAAATATGCACCACGATGCCCAGTTCGTGGGTCTTTTCTGTGGCAGGAGACATGATCTTGGGCAGCAGCATCACCGGGTCGCCATAGGCATCGGTCACAGGAATGCCCTGCTTTTCAAACACTCTGGCGCTAAAGGGGCCGCGCAGCGCGTGAATTGTGAATTCTGTATTCTCCGGCCGCTCATAATACGTCAAGTGGCGGTGGTAGGGATGCCGCTTGCCGTCGATGCCCGTGCCCCAGAGGTGAACTGAGCCGTTCTTTAGCCCGTGCCCAATCGTGCCCACGCTGGCCAGGCGCTCGGAAGCCGAGTCGAACCGCTGATGCACAATCGGCAAGCCCGATAGCGCACTGACAATCACCGGGCTGAGCGCATCACCCAGATTCGCGTAGGGCTGCCGCAGCGTCGTCGCGGCCCAGCACAGGGGCACAGGAGCATTGGCCTGCAAGCGGGGCGACCGCCCAAAGGTCTGCACCACTTTAGCGCGGAACCCGCTGGAAGCTTTGGGCTGATCCGAATTGGCCGCCTGGGCCATCTGGTGGGATACCGGATCAGCCCCCGTTGGCCAATCCGCCTGCAAATCAGCAGGGGCAGGCGAAGATACCGCGTTTACCTTTTCAACCCGGTCGGCAATCGAAAGCTGGGGATACCAATGGCGATCGAAATAGCGCAGTACGGCGTTTACCAAGCTACCCGTCTGGAGCGATCGCCAAAAATCCTGAATAGGCTGCAATCTGTGCCTGATCTCTGAACCCTGCCCAATGACCTGTGGTGCTTGATCCAACCCGTCAGCAGACTGTTCTGGGATTAGCTCTGGCTTGGCGAACGTAAATTCTGAAACAGAAGGGGTGCGATTGGACTCGTGAGAAACGTCTCTTTGCTGCATTAGGGTCTCGCTGCGGACTGATCAAGCAAACTGGTTTTTGCTAGCCCAGCATTTACTAGCCCAGCATCTAGGAGTGGCTAGGGCAGAGCTTCTGGGATTTGACTTGGCCTTTACACGGTTTTTTCTGCTGAAAGGATGAGGAGGAGAGCGATGTGCGCCGCTTATCTTAATAGTATTCCCGCTTCGAGCTATGGTAGGAGCGGTCAACCCCGGAGGATAGAGGAGCCGTGACGCAGTTTTTATTCATTACCGACCTGGATCATACGCTGGTAGGCGATGATGAAGCAATGGCGCAGCTCAACGAGGCGCTCGATTGGCATCGCCGCACCCACGACACCAAGATTGTCTACTCGACGGGGCGATCGCCCTCGCTGTATCAGCAACTCCTGTCGGAAAAGCCTCTGCTGCCCCCTGATGCCGTTGTCACAGGTGTCGGCACGGCTATCACCTATCCCGACGGCAGCCCCGATTCCCTCTGGTGGGAAAAGCTGAGCGATGGCTGGTCGCGCGATCGCGTTCTGTCCACCGTTGCCCATTTTGCAGATTTGGAGCTTCAGCCCGCAGAGGAGCAAAACGAGTTTAAGGCAAGCTATTTTCTGGATGCGGCGATCGCCCCTGATTTGCTGCCTGAGCTAGAAGCCGCCCTCCAGTCCCAAGGCTTGCAGATCAACCTAGTCTACAGCGGCGGCCGCCACCTCGACATCTTGCCCCAAAGCGCCAACAAAGGGCTAGCGATGGTGTTTTTGCGGCAGCAGTGGGGCTTTGAGCCAGAGCGCACCGTGGTCTGTGGCGATTCGGGCAACGACCTGTCAATGTTCATGATGGGCGAAGAGCGCGGCATTATCGTCGGCAATGCCATGCCCGAACTGCGCCAGTGGCATCAGGAAAACCTTGCCCCGCACCGCTATCTGGCAGACGGTCACTGCGCTGCGGGTATTCTGGAAGGACTGGATTACTTCGACTTTTTGTAACGCTGGGCTAAAGGTTGTAACGCTGGGCTAAAGGCCAGTAGAGGGCAGCAGAGCTACTGTCCCGCGCTGAGGACCTGGGCAGCGGTCAGGTTCAGCGCTGGGAAGGTAGGCGACTGGAGGGGGCACTCGCCCGTGTAGCGTCCCGCTTCGATATATTCCCCCTGCTCTAGCCGCAGCACCAGCACCGCCTGCTCTTCTGGGTCAACAATCACGTATTCGGGAATGCCCACCGCTGCGTATTGTGCCCGCTTGCGAATGTAATCGCGATCACGGTTCGTTTTGCCTGGGCTGACCACCTCCATCACCCACAGCGGCGGCGGCATCTCCAGCGTAATGGTCATGCGGCGATCGCACAAGGCTCGGTGTTCCTCTCGAATCAGCACTAGATCGGGATACCGATTGGCCGCATCTCTGGGTTCCAACACGGGCGTTTGCACCTCGCAGGAATAGAGCTTCAGCAGATAATGCGGAATGGCGATCGCCAGTAGCGATGAGAACACAAAGGTTGCAATTTCGGTGTTGATTCTGGATTCCGGTGGCAAGGCGATCAGTTCTCCCTCGATCAGTTCGGCGCGTCCTTCAATGCCTGTGTCCTCCAGCGCCAGATAGTCGGCAAAGGTCAGCTTTTGGGTAAACGTCATGGCGATTGCCCTCCTGGTTATTTGCTTTACCTGCTTTACACGCAGTCAGCCGTCTTGCCCCGCGCTGAGGACCTGGGCGGCGGTCAGGTTCAGCGCAGGGAACGTGGGCGACTGGAGGGGGCGCTCGCCTGTGTAGCGTCCCGCTTCGATATACTCCCCCTGCTCTAGCCGCAGCACCAGAACCGCCTGCTCTTCTGGGTCAACAATCACGTATTCGGGAATGCCCACCGCTGCGTATTGTGCCCGCTTGCGAATGTAATCGCGATCGCGGTTCGTTTTGCCTGGGCTGACCACCTCCATCACCCACAGCGGCGGCGGCATCTCCAGCGTGATTGTCATGCGCTGACTAGGATGGGCGCGATGCACTGGCTCCACCACCACCAAATCGGGATAGCGATTTGCCGCGTCGCCCACCTCTAAAACAGGCGTTTGCAGTTCGCAGCTATTCACCTTCACACGCTGAAATGGAACCCCAATTGCCACCAGTTGCAAAAACACAAACATGGCAATGTCGTTGTTTAACCAGGCTTCTGGTGGCAAGGCGATTAGTTCTCCGTTAATCAACTCCAGCTTTTCTTCCTGCCTAGAGTCCTCCAGCGCCAGATAGTCGGCAAAGGTCAGCTTTTGGGTAAATGTCATGGCGATCGCCTCTACAGGTTGCAGGGCCCGAATTGTCTTCGATCATAAGTCACTTAAGATGGAGTCAGTGTCTACTACACAGCCGCCGACGGTGTGTATGTAGCGGGCGATCGCAGCCTCACGTTTCCAATGCTCTCGGTCGAGCAACTCAGTGACTGGGTGGAGCGTGGCAAACAGTCGAAAAATCACAACGCGCTAATCCAAGAACTCCGGGCATCACTCCGGTGATAATCCGCAGACAGACCCTGCTAGCTTCTCAAGGCTTTTGAGTCGTGCCCACATCTTCGCGCCGCAGCGATACACTAAACTTCGTTCCATCTTTTGCACGTTCATTATCTCTGCTTCTCCTGCGATTCTGATTATTGGCGGCGGCGCGGCGGGCTTCTTTGGGGCGATCGCCGCTGCGGAGTCTTGTCCGTCGGCCCATGTGACGCTGCTGGAAGCGGCGCGGGAACCCCTGGGCAAAGTCCGCATTTCTGGCGGCGGCCGATGCAACGTCACCCACGCCTGCTTTGACCCGGCGGCGCTGGTGCAGCACTATCCGCGAGGGGGCAAGGCGCTGCGGGGAGCCTTTACCCGGTTTCAGCCGCGAGACACGGTGGCGTGGTTTCAGCAGCGCGGCGTGATGCTGAAAACGGAAGCCGACGGGCGCATGTTTCCCACCACCGACGACTCGGCGACGATTGTGAACTGTCTGGTGCAGGCGGCCGAGGCGGCGGGCGTGCAGGTAAAACCGGGCGCGGCGGTGACGGCGGTGGTGCGCGACGGGCAGGGCTTTGCAGCACAGTTGCGGGCGGGCGGAACGCTGCGGGGCGATCGCCTCCTCTTGGCTACAGGCAGCAGCCCCCAGGGATATCGCATCGCCCAATCTTTGGGGCATACCCTAGAACCGCCCGTCCCCTCGCTGTTTACCTTTAACGTGCCGGAGCCAGCGCTGCACGAACTGGCGGGTGTGTCGGTCGAGTCGGCGCAGGTGACAGTGAAATGCCCCGACCAGAAGCCTCTGACCCAAACCGGGCCGCTGCTGATCACCCACTGGGGACTGAGCGGGCCTGCGGTGCTAAAGCTATCCGCCTGGGGAGCCAGGGCGCTGCACAACTGCGGCTATCGGGCGATCGCCCAGATCCACTGGCTGCCTAATCAGTCCCCAGAGCAAATCCGGCAGAGCTTGCAGCAGACCAAGACCGACTGGGGCAAGCGGGCCGTCCGCTCCACGGTGCCACCCGATTTTCCCCTGCCGCGCCGCCTGTGGAACTATTTGGGCGATCGCGCTCAGGTTGCACCCGACCAGCGCTGGGCCGATTTGTCTAAACCGCAGCTTCATCACCTCCGGCAGGAACTCACCCAGGGGCAGTATGCCATTGCAGGCAAGGGCGTATTCAAAGAGGAATTTGTCACCTGCGGCGGCGTGTCGCTCAAGGAAGTCGATTTCAAAACGATGGCAAGCCGCGTTTGTCCGGGCCTCTACTTTGCGGGCGAAATCCTGGATATCGACGGTGTAACGGGCGGCTTTAATTTCCAGAGCGCCTGGACAACGGGCTGGCTGGCTGGAAAGGCGATTTCCGCAGGGATTGCTTCGCAAATCGCCCCGTTCGACTGAGCTAACCAAGCGCCAAACTAAGCGACAATTAAACCCCACTATCTCCCCACTATCTAGGGTTTTGATTAGGGTTTGAATTTCAGATTGGCGATTTTGGATTGCCTACAGCACTTCTGCAAACTTCCACGACAGCTTGCGATAGACCAGCGTGCCGATGATAAAGAACAACATCGCATAGCCCGCGCTGATCAGCAGGTAGTGTCCGTCGATATAGCCGTAAAGAAACAGGTTTCGCCAGTTAATCATCAGCGGCGCGGCCGGATTCAGCGGAATCAGCGGGCGGAATCGCTCAGGAATCATATCCGCCGTGAAAATAATCGGCGTAAAATAAAATACGAACGTCATCACAATCTGCGTGAGCCGCTCAATATCCCGCAAAAACAGGTTCAGCGTCGCCAGCACCAGCGCCAGCCCATAGACGGTAAAAAGCTGAACCACCATCATGACGGGCAGCCCGTAGAGCCACGCCAGCGTCGGCGATTTGCCGTAAATCACCATGAAAATGAGAATCACAGGCAGCGACAGCAAGAAATGCACCATGTGATTCAGAATGGTGGACAGCGAGAGGATATTGCGCGGAAAGTTGAGCTTTTTGATCAGGCTGGCATTGCCAACAAACAGATTGGGTGCGGAGCCGACGGAGTTCTGGAACCACTGCCAGGGAAACAGCCCTGACACCAGAATCAGCGGATAGCCCTCCACAGCCACCCGCATAATGCCGCTGAAGGCAATGTAGTAAACCATTGCAAAGGCCAGCGGACTGGCGATCGACCAGAGATAGCCCAGAAACTTGCCCTTGTAGCGGACTTTAAATTCCTTTTGAAACAGAACGAGTAGCAGATCGCGGTAGTTTTCAAGCTGGTGCTGGTTGAAGGCGAACTTCACACCCCGTTTTTGAATCGGTTTCAGTGCTGTCATAGGCTTGTGCCAAAACGCTCCTCGTTCAAACGCCACACTCTCTGTTTACAGTCTGTCTACAATCTGTCTACAGTAATCTGCCAATAACCTGTCTACAATCTTCCTAGCCGCTGGCTTGTCGTCCGGTTGCTGTCGGTGCAGCCTGCTGGGTTGCCAGGAGCGTAGTTTGCAATTATTCAAACTCGATGCCCGATAATACTCTACTCTAAGGCGCTACGTCTCTAGGTGTAATGGGTTGGTGGAGCGGGGGAAACCTCGCGTCGTGAAACCTGTCGCGCCAGCCCCTTGCCTACCGATTCAAGCTGCGCCACACCCAGATCCCATGAGCTATTCCGTGCGAAAGACTGTGCCATGAAGATTGCGGTTGTCCATGAGTGGCTGGTTACCTATGCCGGGTCGGAGCGGGTGTGCGAGCAGATGTTGCAGCTTTATCCCGAAGCCGATTTGTTCAGCCTGGTGGATTTTTTGCCGGAGGATCTGCGCTTTTTTATTCAGCATCGCCCGGTGACGACTTCGTTTTTGCAGCATTTGCCGTTTGCTAATCCGCGCTTTCGGGCCTATCTGCCGCTGATGCCGCTGGCGATCGAGCAGTTTGACCTGTCGCCCTACGATGTGATTTTGTCGAGCCATCATGCAGTAGCCAAGGGCGTGATGACCCGCGCCGACCAGCTTCATATTAGCTACGTGCATACGCCCATCCGCTATGCCTGGGAAATGCAGCAGCAGTATTTTCAGGAAGCTCGGCTGCGGGGCCCCAAGGCCGCGATCGCCCAGGGAATTCTCCACTACCTGCGCCTGTGGGACGTTGCCTGCGCGAATCGAGTGGATCATTTCATTGCAAATTCCCGGTTTGTGGCTCGTCGAATTTGGAAAACGTATCGGCGGACTGCGGAGGTGATTTATCCGCCTGTGGCGGTGGATCGGTTCTCGCCAGCGGAAACCCGCGAGGACTTTTACTTTACGCTGTCGCGGTTTGTGCCCTACAAGCGAGTCGATCTGGTGGTAGAAGCGTTTACACAACTGGGCTTGCCGCTGGTGGTGATTGGCGACGGGTCAGAATTTCGGCGGGTGGCGGCCCTGGCGGGGCCAACTGTGCGTCTATTGGGCCGACAGCCCGATGACGTGGTACGCGACCACATGCAGCGCTGCAAGGCGTTTGTTTATCCGGCCGAGGAAGACTTTGGCATCGCGATGGTGGAAGCGCAGGCGGCGGGTGCGCCCGTGATCGGCTATGGGCGGGGCGGGGCTGCGGAGACGGTGATTCCGGGCAAAACGGGGATTCTGCTGCGGGAACAGACGGTGGCGGCGATCGTCAAGGCCGTGCGATCGCTCGAAGCGGGCGATTTCCGGTTTCACCCCGACGACTCTCGCCAAAACGCCGAACGGTTTAGCCCAGAACGCTTTCGCGCCGAGCTAGCGCAATTTGTAGATCAGCAGTGGGCAAAATTTCAGCAGGGATGAGGTAAAGATCCCCTAAAGTAATAGCGTGAGGAGTAACGGAACGCAATGCAACTTAACCGAACCCTACGTCCGGCGCTATCTGCTTTGAGCATCTCCACCCGCACCGTTCCAACGCTGGTGGGGATGATTAGCTCCGATCTGCTGATGCTGAGTCTGGCAGGAACGATCAGCGTCTATCTGCGCTGGTTTCTGGATGGCAAGTTTCAGCCGCTCCTCTACTGGCAACTGCTGCCGCTCATGGGGCTATTTGTGTTGGTGTATGCCGCGATTGGGCTATACCCCGGCGTGGCCCAGAGTCCGGTCGATGAGTTTCGCTGCGTCACCATTGGCACGAGTCTAGTGTATTTTCTGCTGGGTGTGACGATTTTTTTGCGGCAGAGCGGTGAGGTCTACTCACGCGGTATTTTTGTGATGGCGTGGCTATTGTCTATCGTGCTGGTGCTGATTGGGCGATCGCTCACACGACACTGGTTTGCCCGCAAGCGCTGGTGGGGCTATCCCGTCGTGGTGCTGGGGGCAGGCAAGACGGGCGAAATGGTGGTTCGCACGCTGCAAAAGCGCCCCCGCATTGGGCTGCGTCCGGTGGTGGTGCTGGATGACGACCCCGCCAAGCACGGCTCGCTGCACGGGGTTCCGGTGATGGGCGGCATTGATCTAGCTCCCATGATTGCGCGATCGCGCCGCATTCCCTACGCCATCGTGGCCATGCCCGGTGTGCCCCGCGTCCGCCTGCTGGACGTGATCGAACAGCACACCCAGACCTTCGCTCACCTGCTGGTCATCCCCGATTTATTCGACTTTTCTAGCCTCTGGGTCGAGGCGCGAGACATGGGCGGCATCCTGGGACTAGAGGTGCGGCAGCAGTTGCTCTTGCCGGGGCCGCGCCTGGTCAAGTTTGCGCTAGATCGCATCATTACCCTGTTCGGCGGGCTGCTGGTGCTGCCGTTTATCATCCTGATTGCGGTGCTAATTCGGCTCGATTCGCCGGGCCCCATTTTCTACGGGCAGACCCGCATCGGGCAAAATGGCGAATCGTTTAAAGCCTGGAAATTCCGCTCGATGGTGCAAAACGCCGACCAAGTCTTACACGATTATCTAGAAGCGCACCCCAAGCTGCGCCGTTCCTGGGAGCGCGACCACAAGCTCCGCCGCGATCCACGAGTTACCCGTGTCGGTCGGTTTCTGCGACAGACCAGCCTGGATGAATTGCCCCAGCTTTGGAACATCCTGCGCGGCGAGATGAGCCTGGTAGGACCGCGCCCGATTGTGGATGAAGAGATTCCGCGCTACGGCGACAAGTTTGCTCTGTATACAAAGGTCACGCCGGGGCTGACGGGGCTGTGGCAAGTGTCGGGGCGCAATAATTTGTCCTATAAAGAGCGGGTGAATCTGGATGCCTACTACGTCCGAAACTGGTCGGTGTGGCTGGATTTGTATATCCTGATGCGGACGGTGTGGGTGGTGCTGTCGGGCGAAGGAGCCTACTAACGTGGCGGGGCAAAAAGCCAGACGCGAACCTGTGCGGTTTTGGGGGCAAGCGCTCTCGCTGCGGACGGCGTGGGGTTCCGTGTGGAATTTGTTTTGGGTCAGCCTGATGGTCATGCCCTACGTTTCCTATCTGGGGCTACTGGGCATGGTGGCAGTGACGGCGCGGCTGTGGGGGCGGTTTCGGCGGGCAGGGCTGGACAGGGTCACGGGTGGTGGGCTGCTGCTGCTGAGCGGGCTGCTGCTGCTGAGCGGGCTGTTTGCCTACGATCGAGGCGAAGCGCTGCTGCAACTGGCGAATTTTTTGCCCTATTTCCTATTTTTCGCCATTCTGCCCTACTTGTTAAACTGCGTTGAACGGCTTGCCCAGATTGCCCTGGGGTTGGTTCTGGTTGCCATTCCCATCAACCTGATCAGCCTGGTGGAATACATTATCAAAATTCCCCGAATGCCCGTTTGGTGGCGGCATTTTCCGCTGTTTCGCTGGATTCGGGCCGCCCCCCACAAAGGCCGGGCAATGGTAATGTTTGACCACCCCAACGCAATGGGCAGCTTTTTGGTGCTGGTGATGGCGCTGGGGTTGGGGCTGATCCTCTATCGGCTGGCGCTGGATCGGGCCGTTGTGCCACACAGTCTGCCAGACTCCGCAGAGTCCGTTTGGTCAGACCGCCAACCCGACGCACAAAACGCTGGGGCAGAGGCCCTCCAGTCCGTTTCCCTGCGTTTGATTTCCGGTGCGACCTTGCTCAACCTGCTGGGCATTTTCTGCACCGGGTCGCGCAATGCCCTGCTGCTGGCGGTGCTGCAACTGCTGTGTTTTGCGCTGGTGGTGGCGCGGTCTAGCTGGAAGACCGTGGCGGCGGCGCTGGGCGGGCTGGTGGTGATGGTCGGCGGCGCAGCGGTGATTGGCATTGGCGGGCGATCGCTCGACTTGGCGACCTGGGCAGATGACCCCCGAACGAAACTGTGGGGCGCAGCGGTGCAGATGGTAGGTGACCACCCTTGGCTCGGCTGGGGCCTGGGCAACTACAAGCTGGTATATCCGCAGTACCTCACGCCCGACCTGATGGCCCTGACGGATTTTCAGGACATCTCCCATGCCCACAATCTGTGGCTGACCCTGGCCGTGGAGGCAGGCATTCCGGCAATGCTGCTGCTGACGCTGCTGGTGGGGCGGATCTGTGCGCGGGGTGTGCGGCAACTGCTGGCAAAAAGCCTGAAGGCTCCAGAGCGTGGCATTCTGTTTGGCTATCTCTTGGGCTTCTTCAGCAGCGTCGGCTTCGCGCTGTTCGACGTGCCGCTATACGATTCGCGGGTCAACGTGCTGAACTGGGTGCTGCTGGCAGGAATTTTTAGTTTTGCTGCCAAGAAACCAGTCAATTCCTCGCCTCTACCCTAGAGTTCTCTCGCTGGCTGCCTATCGCAAAACCGTGCTGACCATAATCGTCAGCGTTGCCGTTGCAATCAGCCCAAACGCCAGATTCACCACCTGATTCGATGCCTTTTGGTAGGCATCCACGCGCACGTTCGTCTGGCTCAGTTCTTGCTTGAGTCCGTCTACATCTATCTTCAGGCTGTCTAGCTCGACCTTGAGGGTGTCCAGACGCTCTAGGACTGCTTTTTGAAAACTGTCGGATGTGTCGGCGGCTTGCATGGGGCGTTGGGGTCGGTCGCAGCCTGCATCATCACCAAAAAGCCAAAAGTTAGGGCAGCCTTGCCTGCCCCAACTCTAGCTTAGAGAAAGTTGCTCAAGCGAAACGCAGTCGCAATCAGCGTCAGATCGACGCAACAAGCTTTGCTTCTTCCTCTTTGGGAATCACCCGTCCCTCGTCCTCAAATCCCACAATCTGGTCGAAGTTGAGATAGCGATAGAGGTCGCTGGCAAACGGGTCGATCTTTTTCGTCACGATCTCCATGTATTCTTCTACGGTCGGAATACGACCCAGCAGGGCGCAGACCGCCGCCAATTCTGCCGAACCCAGGTAGACCTGTGCGCCTTTGCCCATGCGGTTGTTGAAGTTGCGGGTGGAAGTGGAGAACACCGTCACGCCGTCATCGACGCGGGCCTGGTTGCCCATGCAGAGCGAGCAGCCGGGCATCTCCGTGCGGGCCCCCGCTGCGGCAAAGATGCCGTAATAGCCCTCTTCGCGAAGCTGCTGTTCGTCCATGCGGGTGGGCGGGGCAATCCACAGGCGCACCTTCACCGGGCCCGCGCCCTCCAGCACCTTTGCCGCGGCGCGATAGTGGCCGATATTGGTCATGCAGGAGCCAATGAAGACCTCGTGAATCGGGTCGCCCGCGCATTCCGACATTAGCTTGATATTGTCGGGGTCGTTGGGCGCGGCTACGATTGGCTCCTTGATTTGATCCAGATCTACCTCGATAATGTCGGCGTATTCTGCATCGGGGTCAGCACTCATCAGCGAGGGATTGGCCAGCCATGCCTCCATCTTGCGGACGCGGCGGAGGATCGTGCGGGCATCGCCATAGCCCCGTGCCACCATGTTCTTCAGCAGCGCCACATTGGACCGCAGATATTCTGCCACCGTGGCCTCGCTCAGCTTGATGGTGCAGCCTGCGGCGGAGCGTTCGGCGGTTGCGTCCGTCAGTTCAAAGGCTTGCTCCAGTTGCAGATCCGGCAGACCCTCCATTTCGATGATGCGACCGGAATAGACATTCTTCTTGTTTTCTTTTGCAACCGTCAGCTTGCCCTGCTGAATGGCAACGTAGGGAATCGCGTTTACCACGTCGCGCAGCGTTACGCCCGGTTGCAGCGTGCCCTTAAACCGCACCAGCACCGACTCTGGCATGTCCAGCGGCATTACGCCTAGCGCAGCCGCGAAGGCCACCAGCCCAGAGCCAGCCGGGAAGGAAATGCCCAATGGGAAGCGGGTGTGGGAGTCGCCGCCCGTACCCACGGTATCTGGCAGCAGCATTCGGTTTAGCCAGGAGTGGATGATGCCGTCGCCAGGACGCAGGGACACGCCGCCGCGAGAGGTGATGAAGTCGGGCAGGCTGTGGTGGGTTTTGATATCGACGGGTTTGGGATAGGCGGCGGTGTGGCAGAAGCTCTGCATCACCAGGTCGGCGCTGAAGCCCAGGCAGGCGAGTTCCTTTAGTTCGTCGCGGGTCATGGGGCCGGTGGTGTCCTGAGAGCCAACGGTGGTCATGATTGGTTCGCAAGACGTACCGGGGCGCACGCCCAGAAGACCGCAGGCCTTGCCCACCATCTTTTGCGCCAGGGTAAAGCCTTTGCCTGTGTCGGCGGGCATTTTCGGACGGATGAACAAATCGCTGGGGGGCAACCCCAGGGCCATGCGGGTTTTGTCGGTGAGCGATCGCCCAATGAGCAGGGGAATCCGTCCGCCTGCCCGCACCTCGTCCAGAATGGTATCGGGCTTGAGCGTAAAGGTGGAGATCACCTCGCCCGCCTCATTGGTGATTTCGCCCTTATAGGGATAGATGGTGATCACGTCGCCCGTTTCCATCTTCGTCACGTCGCACTCGATGGGCAACGCGCCAGAGTCTTCCATCGTGTTGAAGAAAATAGGCGCGATCTTACCCCCCAGGCAATAGCCGCCCGTGCGCTTATTGGGCACAAAGGGGATGTCTTCGCCCATGTGCCAGAGGACGGAGTTGGTGGCGGATTTGCGAGAAGACCCCGTGCCCACCACGTCCCCGACGTAGGCCACGGGATGTCCTTTTTTCTTTAGTTCCGCAATGGTTTCTAGGGAACCGGGCTGGCGGCTTTCTAGCATTACCGTCGCGTGGAGCGGAATGTCGGGGCGGGTGGTGGCGTGGGGCGCGGGCGAGAGGTCGTCGGTGTTGGTTTCACCAGGCACTTTGAACACCGTCACCGTGATAGCTTCGGGCAGCGGCGGGCGGCTGGTGAACCAGTCTGCATTGGCCCAGGCGGTCATGATTTGCTGGGCTGATTCGTTTCCGCTTTCCGCTAGTTCCTGAATGTCATGAAACGCATCGTAGATCAGCAGCGTCTTGCTGAGGGCGGCAGTGGCGGTGGCAACAACCTCTGCATTGGGCGAGTGCAGCAGGTCGATGAGCGATCGCACGTTGTAGCCCCCCATCATCGTGCCCAGCAGTTCCGTGGCGTATTGGGGCGAGATCAGCGGGCTGGAGGCTTCTCCCTTGGCGATCGCCGTTAGAAATCCTGCCTTTACGTAGGCCGCCTGATCGACCCCCGGCGGAATGCGATCGCGCAGCAAACTCACCAAAAATTCTTCTTCACCCGCTGGTGGATGCTTCAGCAGTTCGCACAATTCGGACGTTTGCTCAGCAGACAGCGGCAGCGGCGGAATCCCCAGCGCTGCTCGCTCTGCGACATGGTTACGATAGGCTTCCAGCATGATTAATTCTTGCTCCCAAACACCAGCGAAAGGGCGTGAATGATGTTAAACCGATGTTGAACCGATTTCAAGCGAACCGATTTCAAGCGCACTAATTTCAAGAGCAACATCTTATCTCTACGCTAACGTGGCGAGAGTTATTAGTGAGCAGTTTGAGGATAGGGTCTGAAGGAACAGGTCAGGCCCTCATTCTCTCTCACTGCAAATTCACCACAAACTCTTCGCCTGCTATCGAAACGCGATCGCCCTCTACCAGTTTCCGTCCGCGCCGGGTTTCCACTGCCCCGTTCACGCTAACTTCGCCAATCTGAATCAGCACCTTGGCTTCGCCGCCCGTGGGCACTGCCTGTACCCATTTCAGAAACTGATCGAGCCGGATGGTTTCGGGAGGAGGATTGTCCATAAGAAGAGAAAGTTAAAAAAAGTCAGGGGGATATCCCTTTTGGATTTTAGATTGCCGATTTTGGTAAGAGACTCTGTTGTGCGGCATAGCAACCAGAACGAATAGCAACCGGAATACTGTGAAAAGCCCGCTACACCTGAGACACTACACCTGAGACTCTACACCTGAGACTCTACGAGAGTCCCTCCCGTCATCATCGCTGATCCACTCGTTTTACCGCACTCTCGGTTTCCTCGTTTTGCGCCGATGAATATCGACATCACCACTCCTGCAATCCTATTTCCCACGATTTCGCTGCTGCTGCTGGCCTACACAAACCGCTTTGTGGCGCTGGCCAGCATCATCCGCAACCTGCACGCCAGCCACCAGAGCAAGCCTGACCCTATGCTGCGGCAGGAAATCGCCAGTCTGCGCTACCGCATCAAGCTGATTCGCAATATGCAGGCGTGGGGGGCAGCGAGTTTGCTGTTCAGCGTGATTTGCATTCTGCTGCTGTTTCTGGGGTTTGAAACGGCGGGCCGGTGGATGTTTGCCGTCAGCCTGGTGATGATGCTGATCTCACTGGCGCTGTCGCTGCGGGAAATCCAGCTTTCGGTCGTCGCCCTCGATCTGCACCTGCGGGATGTAGAACAGGAACGAGAACGAGGGCGATCGCCCGACTATTTTTAGGTGTGGATCTTTTAGGTGTGGATCAAACGTGACGGGTTCTGCAAAGTGATGGGGTGATGGAGTATTGAAAAAGTGATGGGGTGATGGAGTATTGGAGTAATGTACGCCACTCCGTCACCCCGTCACTCCATCACTCGCTCCGATAGACGGGCCGCTTGAACCGCAGCCCCGCGCTACGGCGTGGTCGTCAGCACCTTATCTTCCGCCGAAACCGCTTCCGGGCTATTGGCTTCCGACGGGGGAACCGCCTGCCAAAACTGGGGCAGATAGGTCGCCCAGTTGGCCAGGATGTGCTTGGCCTTGGCGCTGCCCGTGCGATCGGCGTGGGCTGCAATCAGGTCTTTCAACTGCTGTTCGCCGACGGGGCTGGTGACGCGCTGGATTTTAATAATCTCCGGGTTCACCTTGCTGGGGAAGCTGCCGTCTTCGTCCAGGAAGTAGGCCAGTCCGCCCGTCATGCCCGCGCCGACGTTGCGCCCGACCCTGCCCAGCACGACGATCACACCGCCCGTCATGTATTCGCAGCAGTGGTCGCCTGCGCCTTCGATGACGGCACGACCGAGGGAATTCCGCACGGCGAAGCGTTCGCCCGCTTGCCCGCTGGCAAAGAGGGTGCCGCCCGTTGCCCCGTAGAGGCAGGTATTGCCGACGATTACATTGCTGGCTGGGTCAAAACTGGCCGCCGCCGCAGGCTGGATGATAATCTCGCCGCCGTGCATCCCCTTGCCCACGTAGTCGTTGGCTTCGCCTTCCAGCTTCAGCGTCATGCCGGGGAGGTTGAACGCGCCGAAGCTCTGGCCCACGCTGCCCTGAAACTCCAGCGTCAGGTGTCCGGCAAAGCCCGTGTCACCATACTGCCGGGCGATCGCCCCCGCCACTCGCGCCCCCACGCTGCGATCCGTGTTGACCACGCCGACAGACTTAGTAAGAGTGGTTTGATTTTGAATCGCCGCCTGGACTGCGGGATCGGACAGAATTTCGTCGTCCAGCACGGGGCCGTTGCTGTGAACCGTCTCGTGAACCAGCCAACTGCGGTCTTCGCGAGTATCGGGCAGGTTGATCAGGCAGGACAGATCTAGCGTCTTGGTCTTGGTCAGCGTCACACCGTCGCGCACCTTCAGCAAATCAGCGCGGCCGATGATCTCGTTGAGGGAGCGGTAGCCCAGTCGGGCCAAGAGCGATCGCGCTTCTTCGGCGATGAAATAGAAGAAGTTGACAACGTGTTCTGGCGTGCCGGGGAAGCGCTTCCGCAGTTCCTCTTTCTGGCTAGCCACGCCAACGGGACAGTTGTTGGTATGACAAATCCGCGCCATGATGCAGCCTTCGGCAATCATGGCAATGGAGCCAAAGCCAAACTCTTCGCCGCCCATCAGCGCCGCCATTACCACGTCCCAGCCCGTCTTGATGCCGCCATCGACACGCAGCAGCACGCGATCGCGCAGTTTGTTTTCCATCAGCACACGATGTACCTCAGTCAGCCCCAATTCCCACGGGCTACCCGCGTGTTTGATGGAACTCAGCGGCGATGCGCCCGTGCCGCCGTCGTGGCCGGAGATTTGGATGATGTCGGCGTTCGCCTTGGCCACGCCCGCCGCCACTGTGCCAATGCCCACTTCCGACACCAGCTTCACCGACACCTGCGCCTGGGGATTGATCTGGTGCAGGTCGAAAATCAGTTGCTCTAGGTCTTCGATGGAATAGATGTCGTGGTGGGGCGGCGGCGAAATCAGCGTCACGCCGGGCTTCGAGCGGCGCAGCATGGCAATGTAGGGGCTGACCTTGGGGCCCGGAAGTTGGCCACCTTCACCGGGCTTGGCCCCTTGCGCCATCTTGATTTCAAGCTGACGGGCGCTCATCAGATACTCCGGCGTAACCCCAAATCGGCCAGAGGCGATTTGCTTGATCGCAGAGGCAGCGCGATCGCCATTCTTCAGTCCCCGCAGGTGGGGCAGCGTGGGCGATAGCCCGTCGCCGTCTACATCGTCCAGCACCTTGTAGCGCACGGGATCTTCGCCGCCCTCGCCAGAATTGGACTTGCCGCCGATGCGGTTCATAGCGATCGCCAGCGTTTCGTGCGCCTCCCGCGACAGCGCCCCCAGGGACATACCGCCCGTGCAGAAGCGCTTGACAATTTCAGAAACGGGTTCCACTTCGTCGAGCGGAATCGAGGGGCGATCGCTCTTAAAGTCCAGCAGATCGCGCAGCGCCGTCAGCGGCCGCTCTTCTAGATACTTCTGGTACAGTTCGTAGTGGTCGTAGCTCTTCGCGTCCACCGCCTTGTGCAGGTGCTTCGCCATTTCGGGGCTATTCATGTGATATTCACCACCGGGACGATATTGCACAAAGCCCATGTTTTCCAGCTTCTTGACCGATAGCTCTGGAAAGGCGCGACTGTGGAAGGACAGCACCTCGTTCGCCAAATCCGCCACGCTCAGCCCGCCCAGCCGCGAGGCCGTGCCATAGAAGCCCAGGTGCAGCAGGTCGCCGCCGATGCCGATCGCCTCAAAAATCTGTGCCCCGTGGTAGCTGGAGAGCAGGGAAATCCCCATCTTGGAGAGGATCTTCAGCAGGCCCGACTCGACCGATTTGCGATAGTTTTGCTGCGCTTTTTCCACCGAAATCGCATCAATCTTGCCGCGCTCCATTAGGCTTTGGGTCTTGGGATCGGCGTGCCAGTGGCGCACCGTTTCAAATGCCAGGTAGGGACATACGGCGCTGGCTCCATAGCCAATCAAACAGGCAAAGTGGTGGGTACTCCAGCACTGGGCCGTGTCCACAATCAGCGAGGCTCTCATCCGCAAGCCCTGGCGGATCAGATGATGATGCACTGCGCCCACGGCCAGCAGCGGCGGGATATAGCTGGTGTTGGCGCTGAGAGTGGTGAGGGAACCGTTAGACGAGAGGCGATCGCTCAAAATCAGCACCGCCTTGCCCGACCGCACGGCTGCCGTTGCCTGCTGGCAGAGGTCATTCACCGCCTGTTGCAGCCCGTCGGGCCCAGCAGAAATGCTGAACAGGGTAGACAGACTGGCGGTTTCAAACTCCGAGTTGCGGATAAAGTCTAGCTCCGCGTTGTTCAGCACAGGCGACTTGAGGCTGAGCAGATGGGCGTATTCTGGCTTTTCATCCAGCAAGTTGCCGCGTGCGCCCAGTTCCATCGCCAGGGACATCACCAGCTTTTCGCGCAGCGGGTCGATGGGCGGGTTTGTCACCTGGGCAAAGCGCTGTTTGAAATAGTCATAGAGCAGGTGCGGCTTTTCAGACAGCACTGCCAGGGGAATGTCGTCGCCCATGCAGAAGGTCGGCTCGCTGCCCTTTTGCGCCATGTCCTGAATCACCATTTCCACATCTTCGGAGGTGTAGCCGAAAGCAGTCTGGTGGCGCAGCAGGGCAACGCTGTCCAGGTAGGATTCGGTGGTGAAAGGCTGCGGCTCCAGTTCGCGGCGGTTTTGCTTGAGCCACTCGCCGTAGGGCTGAGCCTGGGCAACGCGCTGCTTAATGTCCCAGTTTTTCAGAATTTCGTGGGATTGCAGGTCAACGGCGATCGCCTGTCCGGGGCCCAGCCGTCCTTTTTCTACAATTTCCGCCTCTGGCAATTCCACTACCCCCGCTTCTGATGCCACGACGATATAGCCATCGCGGGTAATCGCATAGCGGGCGGGTCGCAAGCCGTTTCGATCCAGCGACGCGCCGACTTTCTTGCCATCGCCAAACACCAGCAGGGCGGGGCCGTCCCACGGCTCCTGAATGCCGCTGTAGTATTCGTAAAAGTCCACAATTTCCGGGTGATCGGCCAGATCCGGCTGGTTGTTGTAGGCCTCTGGAACCATCATCATCAGCGCCGCCAACGGATCGCGCCCAGAGCGCACCAGCAACTCCATCACGTTATCTAAGTTGGCGGAGTCGCTGTTTTCTGGGCGGACGGTGGGCTTCAGGTCTTCGAGGCGATCGCCCCAAATCGGATGACTGAGATCCGCCTCCCGCGCCATCATCCAGTTGATATTGCCCAGCAGCGTATTGATTTCGCCGTTGTGGGCCAGCAGGCGCATCGGCTGAGCCAGCGGCCATTTCGGCATGGTATTGGTGCTAAAGCGGCGATGGTAGGTAGCAAACGCGCTGATGTAGAGCGGGTTTTGTAGATCCAGATAAAACTCACCTAGCACGGCCGATCGCACCATGCCTTTGTAAACAACCGTGCGATTCGAGAAAGAGCAGACGTAGAAGTCCTTAAGCGCTTCGGCATACTCGCCCTGATAATCCGCCAGCACGGACAGAATCCGCTTGCGGGCCCAGTAGAGGTCGCGCTCCAAGTCGTCGCCAGAGTCGGCCGATTGCACCAGCACTTGCTCGATTTGTGGCTGATTTTCTCTCGCCTGGACACCCAGCACGCTTGGCTGGACGGGTACTTTGCGCCAGCCGAGGATCTTCAATCCGCACTCCGTCCAAACTTTGGTGGCCAGGTCGCGGGCGATCGCCGCTGCGGCCTCAGACTGCGGCAAAAACACCATGCCCAGCCCAAAATTCTCCGCAGCAGGCAGAGCAACCCCTTCTGACTGACACCACTCGCCAATCAGCGCCCAGGGAATTGCCGTCATCAGCCCTGCACCGTCGCCAGAATCGCGGTCTGCGCTACAGCCCCCCCGATGCTCCATGCAAGACAGCGCCACCAGCGCCTTCTGCACTAGGTCATGGCTTGCTCTACCTTGAGAATCGGCGATAAACCCGACCCCACAAGCGTCGCGCTCTTCCACCAGCCACCGCTGTCCCGCATAGCCCGTGGTTCCCTGCCCCATCCATTCGTTCTGGTTCACGCCCATTCCACCCATAGCAACTTTCAACGAAAAGACCTGTTTTGTAATAACCCTGAAGTAACCCTAAACCGACCCAAGCCCCAAACTGCTTTAGGCTCTGGGGTGGTGAACTGGTGAGCGATTCAATCCGCCCGCCCAAGCAACGCGAATCTGCCCTTGGCTCCAGCAATCCCAGCCAGCGTCCATTCCTTCTATCTCACCTCAGACGGTCTGCGCTGCACTAACCCGTACAGGGGCAACTGCTGAAACCCTCCGCCCAAACGATCGCAACCGCCTCCAGCTATCCCACTCTAGGGTCGGATTTCTTTCTGGAGAGACGCATACGTAACACTATGCCCAGGTTTTGATCCAACTTTTGAGAGAGGGCACGCTGAGAAACTGGCGCAGCGTCAAGTAGAGGGCGATCGCCAGCGACCCCCTTGCCGTTTTAGTTTGGAATATCTACCTACCAGGATAGAGTATGAATTCTAGGTGAAGCGATGCGGATTTTGCAACTGAAATCCCGCGTGCCCTTCAGAACGGCACATTAGACCGAGAGATCGAAACGCCTACATACGGCACGGCACTCGGCACGACTCTTTTCACGGGCGCATAGATTTCAGAACTTTGGTCGCGAGCTGCCCAAAGTCCAGAAGCATGAATCCTAGAAGCCCAAGGTCTAGAAGCGCAAACCAACCCCGCCCTGCACTGAAATCGCGGCGTTGTTGCCTTCGTCGTAGCCATCAAAGGCGAAAATTGCGTTGCCAAAGAGAACCAAATTGCTGTTGGGCAATGCGTGGTCAATACCTGGTTGCAGAACAAAGCTACTTTGATTGCCGATGGGCGAAGTATTGTCACCACCGCCCAACATAATAGACGCGCCCGCGCCCAAGTACAAATCTGTCTGCCAATTCAGCGGAATATCGTAGGAAACCGTTGGCACAAAGGCGCTGCGATCGCTCAATAGCAACTGCGCCCGAATGGAGAGAGGCACTCGTAGCAGCTTGTAGCGGGCCGCAATCACCGCCCCCGAAGCCGAATCTTCGCCAAACGCATCGTCGCCTTCGGTTAATCCAAAGGAGCCGCCAATCCCCACGTAGCTGCCGTAAGCCGCCTGTGCCTGTGCTGGGGCGATTCGCGAAGCGATCCCTACGGAAATTGCCATCAGCGACAGCCCACCCGACAGGGCCACCCCCCCCAGCACGGCTCCGAACCGGGCAATTGATAGTGTATCGAGCGCTGCATAAAGCTGACGAAAACTGCGGGATAAGAAGGCGTCGCAACGGTTCATACCAATTTCCTCACACTACAAAGCGCTGGGCAATAGTTGGGCAGTAATTTTCAAACCAGGTCGGGGGTTCGGAATTTGCAAACTTGGAATTTACAGCTTCAGGATTACAGTCTCAAGAATCCCTCAAGAACTATGGGCAGCCCCGCAAGCTAGTAGGGATGCAAAAATCCATACATGGTCAAACAGCAACCCAAAATCATTCCTGCTTCTTGAGACTTAGCGCTTTGGATACCTTTTAGAAATGACTACTAGCCGCAAGTACAACACCCAAGCAAGTCGCCAGTGAAAAAGCTTTTTGCGCCTTGAGGCTGCAACTCAAAAAAACTGGGGATAATTGAGCAAAAACTTGATCCGTCAGGGCTGAAACAGTTTTAAAAAATGGCAACGAATTTCTGGGGCAAGATTCATCTAATAAGATTTAACTACCAAACATTAGCTCATCTTTGAGCAAGAGATCCAGTTTTTTTGAAAAAATCTGCAACTTCTGCGCTAAAAGTTGGGTATTATTCCAGCTTTCAGTCTGTGCAAATTTTCCACAGCCCTCAATTCTCCACCTGATCCGCTCTAGCAGCCTGCATCTTAATCTAGTGCAACTCTTCTAAATCAAAATGGGAACCCTAGCACCAACACCCTTGCAACTTGCCCAAAGCCCATGAAGCCATTCACCTTACCCACCCCCTTCCCGACTCCGATCCCTGTCTCTGCCCAATGGCTCTTGGCGATCGCCGCTGCGGCCTCTGTTCTAGGAGTGGCTATGCCCGCTGGACTGGCTCAGGAGCGCCAGGGTTGTTTCATGATCACCCAAACGGGTCGGCTCATCGACCTATCCGATATTTGCCCCTCTGCTCAGCCTTTTACGCCCCCAGCCCAAGCCAGTTCTACACCAACCCTCGGCACCGGCGATATTCAGGTCACGCTGCGGTGGACGACGACTGACGATCTGGATTTGGCAGTCCGCGACCCATCGGGCAACATAGTTGCGTACTACAACCGCAGTGTGCCTTCTGGCGGCCAGCTCGACGTAGACGCAAACGCAGGCTGTGGAGAGCAAAACACCAGCCCCATTGAAAATATTTTCTGGCCGTCGGGCAGAGCACCCCAGGGGCAGTTTTCTATTGAAGTGAATCTGTTCACTCGCTGCCCTGGTGGGGGCGGTGGCAGCATCCCCTTTAACCTAACGCTGCTCGTCCAAGGCACAACCCGCACGATCGAAGGCTCCGTCAGCGATCAGCAGCCCGTTGCGACCTTCCCCTTCTCGCTGCCCACGCAAGCCGCACAGCGCTAGTCCTTGAAAGTAGAACCCTGCGGGTCGCTAAACCGATGAAGTTCAGCCAAATCCGAAGTTTCTGCAGTATCTTTAATAGATATCAGCGGAAATAGATATCAGCGGATGAGTTGTGTTAAGGCGGATTAATCAAGCCTGTCAAGTCAGGTTTGTGGGTTGGTGAATTAGCATCTTGAAATTGGCATTGTGGACGGGTCGTAGAGGATTGTAGGTTTTTTTGGGGGCTGATATGCGCCGAACTGCTCTGGTTATGGTTTTAGGAACGCTTGCACTGTGGCTGGGAAGCTGTAGGAGTGCGCCGGAAGAGCCTGCGGCGACAGCGCCCACAGACCCCAACGCGCCTGCGGAACCCGGAGCCGTCGGGGATCCAAATGCACCCGCAGACCCTAATGCAGCAGCCGATCCAAACGCGATGCCTGCTGATCCGGCTGCGGTTCCGGCGGCTCCTGCCACCGCCCCAACCACGGCAACTGCTCCCTCTCCTGGGCTGCCTGCGGGCACGCTGCCCCCCGAACTCATCGCTTCTACCAATCCCCAGGCGCGTGTTCAAGAAGTGCAGCGCAATCGCCCCGATCCCTTTGCCCAGGTTACGGTTACACCAGTGGTGGTTGAGTCCCCAAATCGAAATGGGGCAACGACTCGCCCCTTTGTTACACCTGCGGGACAGGGCGTTCGAGTGCCGCCGCTGGCAACGGGGCGTGTTCCGTCTCTGCCTGGCGGTCAAGCGGGTACGGGGGGGGCGGCTACAGGAATCGGGGCAGCGGGGACAGGTACGCCTTCGGGAACCGGACAACTGGCCCCAATTCCCAACCTGACGGGGCAAACGCTAAACGGCCCGGCTCAGCGCCCGGCCCCGCCGCCGCCGCCCCAGCCAACTATGGCCCGCGCGGTTAAGGTGATGGGGGTCATTCAGATAGGCAACACAGCCCACGCAATTGTGCAGGCTCCAAACGAACCGACTAGCCGCTATGTCCGAGTGGGGCAGCGGTTGTCGAATGGTGAGGTGTTGGTGAAGCGAATCGAGATGAATCGTGGCTCTGAGGAACCTGTGGTGGTGTTAGAGCAGTATGGCATAGAGGTGCCGATTGCTGTGGGGCAGGGTGGGCCGCCGCCTGTGCCGGGTGCGTAGCCCAGGCCTGAGTTGCTTTCAGGGCACTGCGGATTTCAGGGTTCTGTGTGCAGCGTTTGACTTGCTAGCTTTAGTTACTTATTTTTTGCGTAGCTTTTGCATCGTTACTTGCAATTTGGCGTGTGCAGAGAGTTCAGTTCAATGCACACGCCTGCTTTTTCTCTAAAGGAGATTGTCATGACTGCAACTGCATCCACCGCAAATCATGCGCCCTTCGGCTTTGCGCCTGTGCCGACGCAGGATGCTGATTTTTTACGGCAGCTTTCGTTTGTGCCGGGGTTAAAGGAACTCCTGACGGTGCGCCAGGTTCATGCACTGGAACATGCAACGGTGTGGGTGCTGAGTGAAATGGCGGGTGGGTTGGTAGACGGCGGCATGGGCGATCGCCTCGGTGGCATGTCTACTGAAACGGGCTTCTACATTTACGGCGCGGTGGACACTGAGCAACTGCGGCGAGCAGCCCAGACGGCGCTACATCGAATGTTGGGGGGCGAGTGGAATTTGGCAGTGCATCCCCGCTGCGGCACGAATCTATCGGTCGGCATCTTGCTGACGGCGGGGCTGCTGATGGGCGCTCAACTGGTGCTACCCAAAGATCCGCTGGGGCAGATTTTGGGACTGGGGCTGGCAGCAACGGCAGCGGCGAGTATTGCGCCGGATGCAGGGCAAATTGCCCAGCGCTACCTGACGACAGCAATTCCGTTTAACCTGGCGATTCTATCGGTGGAAAACCAGGGCGATCGCTGGGGACAGCCAACCCATTTTGTGCGCGTGGTCTGGGTGGATTAGGACAGTAGAGCAAACAGGTTGCATTGGCAGCTTGCATTGGCAGCTTGCATTGGGAAGCGGTATTGGGAGGCTGCATTGGGAATGAAGGGGCGATCGCCGGGTATTCTGGACTAGGTTCTTACGGTCTTGTTCTGAACCTAACCAGACTTACGCCCTTGCGATAAGCTTTCTGGACTTTGGACAATTTCTCGCAGGCTGCGCCCGCGAGAAATTGTCCAACTGCGTAAGTCCTACCCAACTATCGCCCAACTATCCCAGGATTCGCCATGCTCACGACTGCTCGTCCGCTCCAGCTTGATTACGTCCGCGCCCAGTTTCCAGCTTTGGCAGGAGAGTGGGTGTTTTTTGACAATGCGGGCGGTTCCCAAACCCTGAAGCGGGTTGCGGATCGCATCAGCGATTACCTTTTGACGACCAATGTGCAGCTTGGCGCATCCTACAACGTGTCGCAGCAATCGACTGCACGGGTTGCCGAAGCAGCCCAAGCCGCCGCGATGCTAATCAACGCCGCCGAGCCGGGCGAAGTGGTGATGGGCGGTTCCACCACCCTGCTGCTGCGGATCTTGTCGTTGTGCCTGGGGCAGACCTTTCGCCCCGGTGATGAGATCATCGTCACAAATTGCGACCATGAATCTAACATTGGCTGCTGGCTGGACTTGCGGAAGCAGGGCATCATCGTCAAGTTTTGGAACCTGAATCCAGAAACGCTCCAGCTTGATCTGGACACACTGGCACAGCTAATGACCCCACGCACTCGGCTGGTGGCGCTGACTCATGTTTCCAATATCCTGGGCACTATTAACCCGATTCGCCAAATCGCTGACTTGGTGCATGAGCGCGGCGCAATGATCTGCGTGGATGGCGTGGCCTATGCGCCCCATCGCCGGGTGGATGTGCAGGCGCTGGACGTGGATTTTTACGTGTTCAGCTTCTACAAAGTCTATGGGCCGCACTACGCGCTGCTGTATGGCAAGCGGGAACACCTGCTGACCATGCCGGGAATCAATCACTACTTCATCGGCCAGGAAACGATTCCCTACAAGTTTCAGCCTGGAAATGTGAATTTTGAACTGAGCTATGGCGCGGCGGGTGTTGTGGATTATCTGAGCGATCTGGCTGTGCAGCATGGCAGCGATCGCCCCTCATCTGACCTGTCTGCTCGCCTCAGCGATGCCTTCGACCGCATTGCCGAGCATGAAGAACTGTTGAGCGATCGCCTCCTCAGCTATCTCCACCGCCAGCCCCGCGTGAAACTCTGGGGCGACCCTACCGCAGACCGCGATCGCCGCGTGCCCACCATCGCCTTCACGGTCGGTCAACTCAACAGCGCCACGATTCCGCCGCAGATCGATCGGCATCATATCGGCATCCGCTATGGAGATTTCTATGCTCGACGGCTGATCGAAGACCTAGGACTGGCGCAGCAAAACGGCGTAGTGCGCGTCAGCATGGTGCATTACAACACCCTGGAAGAGTGCGATCGCCTGATTGCCGCTCTCGATCCGATCATTGGCAGCTAGAGAAGCGCAATAGGGTAGCAGAGTGATACAGTATTGAACCAAAAGCAACCCTGAGCCTTCACCCCAGCATGTCTCCCGGAACCCGCCTAGAACGATACACCCTCAAGCACCCCAGCGAAGTTCTGCTGGTTACTGCCCGCACAGCCGACGGAGACGATCAGGTCGCCATTTTTCGCGGCTTCTCCAGTTCACTAACGCGCCCCACAGCCTACGATCCTGACGTTCCCGTGCTGCTGCCAGATGCAGAGATTCTCAGCATCGATCGCCTCCAGGGTCCCTATGACCCGGCAAATCCGGTCTATCTTCAGCAAGGGCTAAGCTGGGGCGAAATGCAGGAATTGCTGATCAATCTGGGGCTATAGTCTGGGATTAAAACCGGGGCTATAGTCTGGGGTTAAAACAGGGGCTAGAACGGGGGCTAGAACGGGAGCAAAAACTTTCTCTCCCTGTGGCGAAACTTCTACAGCAGGAGCCGCGTCACTAGATTCACAAGCTTTCACCCAGGGATTGCAAACCGCCTGAACCGGGCGCAGTGTGGTCAACTCAGTGGCGATCGCCCTTTCTTTGCAAGGCAAGCTGCGGAGATTGACCCCTGGCTTTTGCGTGCGATCGCGCTAGCACACAGACCAAACAATCTCGCTGCTCGTTAAAAATTCGAGCAAATTTCTGCGGATCTGCGGAAGTCCCCAGTGGAAAAGTTTGATAACTTTGTCGAATTTTCGGCCCATCTACCGAACTCAGGATTACGCTTTTAGGCACACTCTTATGAATCAGGGAAAACGCCACACCTTGAACATCCACATCGAGAGAGAGTATGGAACGTCCACACTGGTTGTCCCTCACCGCCCTGACTGCCCTGAGCTTGGGCATGGGTGGGTTAAACGAACAGGCGATCGCCACCACCTTCAACAACACCCAGGTTGACCAAAGCCGCTTTGTGGTGCTGGGCAGCGCAGGTGGCAGTCGCATCACCATTTTGGAACAGGTCAGCAATGCCCGCGCCTGCTGGCAAGAATCGAGCAATGGCACCGTTGATGCCCTGATGACCCGGTTTGACTTTACGGGCATTTGCGCCCGCGCCACCGACCGCAACGGCTACTCGGTGCGCGTTGGCGGACAGGATCTGGGTCTGCAATACACCCTCCGCACTGTTACTCAGGGCAACCAAATCATCCTCTATGCCCAGCCCAGCAGCGGCAGCGGCACGTTGGAAATTGGTCGATCTCGCAGCGCTGCCAGCGGCTTCAACCGAATTCAGCTCAACCCCGGCTGGTATCTTAGCCGCCGCACGTTCAATGGGCAGCCTTTAGGGCACCTGTATCTGACCAATGACCTGTCGCTAGCAGCGCTAACCAGTGCCTCGCGCCCGATCGCCACGAACCCTGCACCCGTTGCGCCGCGTCCCACAACGCCCGCACCCTCCCCTACGCCAATCGTAGTTACGCCCGCACCTCAGCCGTCTCGACCCGTCGGCTCTGCCCCAGTTGAGATTCCTGTGCCGCCGCCGGCCGCCGGCGTTGTGGTGACTCGACCCACACCCGCACCTGTGCCCAGCACCGGGTCGCCGACCATTGTGAACGGCATTCCTCTGCCACCGCCGCCGCCATCGGTCAGCGCACCCGAATCGGTGGCAGTGCTACCTGTGCCGTCGCTGCCGCCTATGCCACTGGGACAAACCCCGCCCGGTCAGGTCGGTTCTGCCCGTCCTCCCGTGTTTACCGGAGCACCCCAACCCGCGTCGCCGTTGGCCTCTTCGCTGGGCTTTAGCTTCCGGGTGGTAGTGAATGGCAGTTCTCCCGACGTGCAAACTCGTGTGCGCTCTATTGTGCCCGATGCATTCCGCACAGTGATTAATGGGCAGGTTGTGATGCAGGCGGGTCTATTCCGCGATCGCGCCACGGCTGATCAAATGCTGCAACGACTCAGCAGCGCAAACTTGCAGGCGGCCGTAGTGCCAGTCAATTAGCAACAACGCTAACGGTGTTTGGAGTGGTGGAGTGATAGGGTGGGAGAAAAAAAGAAAAGAGAAAACAGAAAAAGGAAGAGGTTTCATTCTTCGTTCTTCGTTCTTCCTTTTCCGTCTCTCCCCAACACCCCAACACTCCTAACCCCTTATGTCTCACCTTACGCCCGAAGAACTCGCCGAATGGCAGCGCGTGCTGGATGCGGCGAACTACAACAATATTTTTTGCCACTGCCGCCAGTGCGATCGCGAATGGGTTGCTTCCACAGAAGCCCCTTGCACCTGCGGCAGTATTCGCGTGGAATATATTGCCTGCTGGCAATTTCCAGATGACTAGCGCCTGCTGACAATTTCCAGATGATTAGCGCCTGCTGGCAATTTCCAGATGACTAGCGCCTGCTGGAATCTAAAATCGCCAATCATAAAACCCAAAATCGCCAGAACTGCAATCGCTCTGTCGCCTTAACTCGACGATCGCCATTTCTTAACGTAGACCCCACTATAGGATTATCAATTCTTAACGCTCGGCCGCTACGCTACCTGTGTTGAAGAAGACATTTCTTACATCCTTTGGGAGAGCAAGCATTATGGTGGCAAGCGGAGTTCGGTTAAACCGCTTTGTGAAGGTTTTGGGAGCGATCGCTGCAACAGTGGCAGCGGTGAGCGTACCCGTTGCTGTGTTTTCACAAACAAATCGCCTGATCAAAATTGACGGTTCTAGCACGGTGTTCCCGATCACCGAAGCCATGGCCGAAGAGTTTATGAAAATCAATCGGGATGTCAACGTTACCGTTGGGATCTCTGGCACAGGCGGCGGCTTTAGCAAGTTCTGCGCGGGTGAAACGGACATTTCCAACGCTTCTCGCCCGATCCGTCAATCTGAGATTGAGAAGTGCCGTGCGGCAGGCATCAACTACATCGAACTGCCGGTTGCTTATGACGCGCTGACGGTTGTGGTCAACCCCCGCAACACCTGGACGACCAGCCTAACCACTGCCGAACTAAAGAAAATCTGGGAACCGGGCAGCACCATCAACAACTGGAGCCAGGTTCGCAGCGGCTTCCCCAATGTCCGCATGAACCTGTATGGCCCTGGAACTGACTCTGGAACCTTCGACTACTTCACCGAGGCTATCAACGGCAAGGCAGGAGACAGCCGCAGCGACTACACCGCCAGCGAAGATGACAACGTGCTAGTGCAGGGTGTGGTTCAAGACCAGGGTGCATTGGGCTATTTCGGTTTTGCCTACTATGAGGAAAACCGGAACCGCCTCAAGTCGGTGGCTATCGACAACGGCAATGGCCGTCCTGTCGCGCCGAGCCGCGAGGCTGTAGAAAATAATACCTACACACCGCTGTCTCGCCCTGTCTTCATCTACGTGAGCGATCGCGCCGCACAGCGCCCTGAAGTTCGCCAGTTTGTGTCCTTCTACCTGAGCAGCCCTCAGCTTGTGGATGAGGTTGGCTACGTTCGTCTGCCCAGCGAAGGCTACACGCTGGCTCGCCAACTGCTGGAGCGCAACGAATTCGGCACCCGCTTTGCTAATCGGGAAACTGTTGGGATTAGCATCCAGGAACTTCTGCGCCTCGAAGCTCAGCGATAGAAGCGCCTGACGGTTTGCTTTCAACGCTTTGCTGATTGGTTAGTCTCTGGTCTCCTTGGAGCAGTTTCTTTGAGTCTGTTCCAGGGAGACTCTCTATCGGTGGTAGACAAACGGTGATAGACAGATGGACAACCGTCGCAATTAAGCGGGCGATCGCCCCCTCAAATTTCTCTCTTCGCGCCCTTTTCTACACAAGCTTTTTCACAAGCCCTTCAACATTCATCCCAGTCTCTTCAAGCCAATCATTCTTTCATCATGGGACGGTCAACTCCGCGTCTGCCAGCCGCCACACTCCAAGTTCACAAGTCTTCCTCGCCGTGGCAGATGTTCTGGCGGCCGATGTTGTTGGCCTCTGTCGCGCTCCATGCACTCGTGCTGGGGCTACCGCTCGCCTCTGAGCCAGAGCCAGAACCCGAAGAGACTGCCGAAGAAGTTCAAGAAGAAAGTATTCAACTGTCTACTCTGGCAGCACCGCCTCGCCCGACTCCATCGCCTTCGCCCAGGCCTGCACCATCACCGACTCCTCAGGCCCGTCCCACCCCTGTTGCGTCTCGTCCCAATCCGGTTCCGGCGGTTCGTCCCGAACCTCAGCCTAGCCCAGTGACGACCCCTTCGCCGACCCCAACTCCTGAAGCGTCACCCACGCCCGAAGCGTCACCCACGCCTGAGGCTAGCCCAGCACTCAACGAACCAGTAGCGGCCGTCACCCCCGATCCAGACCCAGCCGCCGCTGCCGCCAGTTTCGATCCCTCTGCGCTCCAGGCGGAGCTACAGGCAAGTCTTCAGGGCATTCAGGGAAGTGTTGGACTCCAGCCCTTTCCAGGAGTCTTCCGAAACCCAGCCAGTTTCTATGTTTCCGAAGACCCAGAAGAGTTGATGCCTGGTATCAAAACGATGCAGTGGTTTAATGATCTGCGGTCAGAGGAAGTATTTAGCCGATTGCAAGACACTTACGGAGCGCGTGGGTTTACGTTTGAAGAGATCGGGGAATATGGCGGCGGGCGAGTCTATGAGCTAAGAACGTCTGAGGGAGAGGTTGTAGACATCGTAAACGTCGTCCCAGGGAAGGGCAACATCTCAACAGTTGTCATCATATGGGAATTTGATCCCAACGCACCCCCGACATAATCTACGCTCCAGGGATAAAGCAACAGGAATTTCGGGCGATCGCCCCCTGAGGACGAATCGAGCTAGCTTTATCGAAGTTTTAGAGCTAATTTATGAAGCAAATCTTAAGAAACCTGAAACTCTTGGCATGTGTGGCTTTGAGGTCATGTTTGCCCAGGAAAAGCGGTTTCTCGGAAATCCTTGATTAACAAGGCTTTCAGGCTCCTTTACAAATTAGCTCTTAGCCACGCATACCCTACATAACCTACGCATACCCTACATCACCTAAGGCAGAAGTGTTGAACGCAATGTTAGCAGGGCAAGTTCATAGCTGAATCCAGTACAAAAGATCTATAATTCTGCCTGTAATGACCTACTTATTGCTTCCATTCTCAATAATCCGCCTCTTGAGAGTGCTTTTTGTAAAGTTTTACCATCAAGATTCAACACTTCTGCACCTAAGGTAGAGGACGGGCGCATCCCTGTTATGCAAGTTTGCCCTCATCCCCCAACCCCTTCTCCCAAAAACGGAGAAGGGGAGCCAGATTGGAAGCCCCTCTCCCGCTTTGGGAGAGGGATTTAGGGTGAGGGTTACAAAAGTGGGATATACCCGTAGAGGACTCATTCACGGAATTCTTTCACCGAATCAATACTGGCGTATTCCAAAGGCTGGTAGGCGAAATATCTGCCAGCCAAGTGCGCTTAGCTCCAAATATCCTCAACTTTAAGCTCTTAGTGTAGAGATTGTGAAGCTATCAGAAAGCTATCAGAAATAGATAGGGTGGTGCTGTAGTCTGTAGTAGGATATCGAAATAAAGTATCTATCGAAATAGGATATCGTGAGGTGTCGCGTCATTCCCACTACGCCACATCAGAAAATCGGAAATTAGCAATAAAAAACCCCTAGACGTAAAGCCCAGAGGTTTGGAGTTCCTGAAAATCGTCACTTGATTAAATAATCTCAAGCCTCCATAAATTCCGCAAGGGGGTTTAACCCTCTCTTGTTCTCAAGTTCATCAAAAACTCAAGGAACTTCGTAAACGTTCCCCGGAATTTACTTAGCCACTAGCTCTGGAAGCAGGGAGTCGCTGACGAAACCATTGCGTTCGTCGATGGGGATGTAGGGCTTGTTGTGGTCGCCTGTATAGATCTGGGTAGGACGGAAGATGCGGTTGGCTTCGAGTTGCTCCTTCCAGTGGGCTAGCCAGCCCGCCACACGGGCGATTGCAAACACGGGCGTAAACAAGTCTGTCGGAATCCCCAGCTTGCGGTATACCAGCCCAGAGTAGAAGTCCACGTTTGGATAAATTCCCTTGTGACCCAGCTTTTCTTCGACCGCCTTTTCCATGGCGATCGCAATATCGTAATAGTGATCGCGCCCAAACTTCTCAAACAGTTGCTCTGCCAAGTTTTGCAGAATGATGGCGCGGGGGTCTTTCACCTTATATACCCGATGCCCAAAGCCCATAATCTTGGACTTGCGCTCTAGGCAGGTCTCTAGGTACGGCTGCACGTTTTCCACGGAGCCGATTTCCTCCAGCATTAAAATTACTTCTTCGTTCGCGCCACCGTGTAGCGGCCCGGCAAGCGTCCCCACGGCCGACGCGACCACCGCATAGGGATCGGTCAGCGTTGAAGCCGTCACCATTGCCGAAAAGGTCGATGCGTTGATGGTGTGTTCTGCATGGAGGGTTAGGCAGACATCAAAAATCTGCGCCGCCAGCGGGTCTGGTTCCTGCTCCGTCAGCATGTAGAGAAAGTTAGCAGCATAGTCCAGATCGTCGCGGGGCTGAATAGGGTCGTTTCCCTTTCGCATCAGTTGAAACGCCGCAACCATTGTGGGAATTTTGGCCAGCAGCCGCACCACCGCCGCCCGGATGTAGGCCGGGTCTTCGAGCGCCCGCCTAGAATAGAACAGCCCCAGCGCTGCGGCACAGGCTTGGAGCGCATCCATCGGATGACCGCTCTCTGGGAAGCACTTCATCATGTCGCGGATGCGGTACTTCAGCCGTCGATGCGTTTGCACCTCGTGCTTAAAGTCTGCCAATTCTTCACGGGTGGGCAACACGCCCCAAATCAGCAGATAGGAGGTTTCTAGAAACGTGCTGTGTTTCGCCAGTTCCTCAATGTGAATGCCCCGATACTCCAGAATGCCATTCTGACCATCGACAAAGCTAATGCTGGATTGGGTGGCGGGCACCCCGTCCAAACCAGGTCTGTATTCGCAAGCCGTCATAATTTCACCGTGCGCCCGACTATGAATGTGTTGCTTGCTATTCTACGACCCAGTTTGGGGCAGTTTTGTTTGTTCTAAGCTATGTCTTAAGTCTTTAGGCCTTTCAAAGGCGGCGACTCGATTTGAATCGTCCGTCGCTATCTCCGGAGTCGAACCTTAGGCTGTGCCTGCTATTGGGGCGATCGCTGCGATAGGTTTGGCGGAGCGATGGGCAGTTCAGCCGCAATGTTGCTCAACCCAACGGAGTTCAGCAAATTTTGCCATTGGCTCACGATCGCCCCATCGGTGGGCTGGCGATAGGGGTCTGTGAGGCTGGCGATCGCCTCGTACCAGATGCCAGAGCGGGCATAGAGCGCGGGCAAATCGGCAGGGCTGGTCGTGGCGATCGCTGCGGCCAATTCCGCTGAAGGCTGCACACGCTGAATCCAGCTATCCACCACCAGGTTGCCCGACGGGTCGTTGGGGTCGCAAACCAGGGCAAAGCTCCAGTGATAATCGCGCCCGATTTCCAGGGGAGCCATGTTCGCTTCGGCAGGCAGACTGATGCGGAGAATACCAGACTGATTGCCCGTGCTGAAGCTGGTGCGATAGATTTCGGTGTCTTGGTCGTCGGTCAGGATTAGCTCGGCTGCGGCGGCTTTTTCAGCATAGGCAGCCGGAACGTAGACGAAAAAGGTGGGATATTCGCTGAGGGTATAGCCCAGGTTTTGTGCCGGAACGATAGCTGTGAGGCGGTTCTGTTCACCGGGAACTGCGCTTGTCCAACAGCCGCGAGTGCCGCCGCCTTCGCGCCGTCCGGGCAGGCCGCGGTTGGGGGGAACGTAGTCCTGCGCCAGCGCTGTGATGGGGACACTGCCGAGGGTGATGCCAAGGGCGATCGCCGCTAGAAAGGCTTTGGCGAGGGGTTTGCAAGCCGACTGTACCACAGCAGAGAAGAGAGACAAGCGTTTGGAGGGAAGGTGAATCATAGCAAGGATAGAGTGACGACAGAAGTCCGAGGCGAGAGAGGGAGGGCTAGAGGTGGCTGTACTGGTGGCTGTACTGGTGCTGTATTAGTGGCTGTACTGAGGAACGGGGCAAGCGATGCTGTCAGCACTTATTACTCCCAAATCCATTGATACACACTCAACCGCTAACCTCCAACGCCCCTCCAAATAGATTCACGATGGATGGGGGCCAGTCCGCAGTGAGCAGCACCTCATATCCGCTGCTTACGATTCTTATGCCAAATCTCGATAAATCTCGATGATTGATGCAGGGATTGATGCAGGCGCTTGACAGCGGAGAGATCAGGATGTGGGGTATGATCCAGCAGTTGTTGCGGCTGCTAATGCGGTTGTCAATGCTGATGCGGTTATCAATGCGCTGGTCAATTACAACTGAGCCGGGACAATCAGCGGTATATTATTCGGTCAGAGTAAATATACCAAAGGGCACGTTACACCAGGAGCGGATATGAGCTTAGCCAATACACCCCAGGCGCTACATCCAGCAGCCCAAACGAGCCAGTGGCGGCTGCGTCCGGGCTATCTGAGCGAAGGAGATTCGGATTTTGAATCAGTGCATGTGCTGATTGGGCAGTTTTTGGCCGATCGCCATTCGCCTGACCCCCTACCCGATGACTCCCTCTTGACCGAAAACACCGAATTTCGATGGGGAGCGCAGAAACCCCTGGAAAAGGTGATTGCTTCCCAGGCAGAGCTAGATTTTTTGCTGCAACATCCGGCGCTGTTTCGCAGTGCGATCGCCATTATTGAACCCTGGGAACACGTCGGGCGAAACCCCCTCGGAGAAGGGGTGCGAGCTTCTCTCAACGTGGCCTACATCGCCCAGAAGATTGCCGATTGCGATTCCATCTTGTTCCCCATGTGGTCGTCGGGGCTGCTCGACCTGGATGTGGTGGTGCCGCTGATCACCGCTGGGCTGGCCGTCGTGGTAGAAGGCGGCGATCCGTCGGTTCGGGATGCCTCTACGTTTGATGGGGCCCAGTGTTCCCTGGAAGACCTGCATCGGCTGGTTGAGCGGCTGCTGATCTCGCGATCGCCCACCAGTGCGCTGGCGCTGTTCATCTGTCTGGGGCATCAATTGGCGGCGCAGGCGCATATTAACCTGATTAAACAAGCCGTCCGGGAGGTGCTAAGTCTGGACTCGCTGCCCCGCGATCCGGATGGAAAAATGCTAAAGGCTTTGCGGCGGGTGTGCCAGCGCATCGAAGCGATCGGCAGTTCGCTTAAGATTACCAAGCGCAATGGCCATGTGATTGCCGAGGGCTGGGATCATCCAGAGTTTGCGGTGGGGCCGAACGAACACAAGGAAGTGGGCGATCGCCAGCTTCATCACTACCAATCCCCCGATGGCGACGCGCAGGGCATTCCCGAAGAGCTAATCACTGCCCATGAAATCACCGCTGACCAGTACGAAGGCGTGATTGATACCGCCATTGAGTATGAGCGCGAAATCAACATCGCCATGTTTCACTCGGACGAGGTGAACGAAGAAGCCATCCTGTTTGCGAACTGGGCCTACCGACTGCTGCACGATGCCATGATTCCCTACCGCTCGGTGATTGCGGGGAGCCGTCTGGCGTGGCTGCTGAAGCTGCCGGATGCGGTGGAGATCCTGTGTTCCACGACGATCGGCGAGGAAGTTGTTACCGAGTGTTCTGCAACGTGCATCATCTATCGAGATTTTGAAAGCAAGCAGGTGCGCCGCTCGTTCACCTGCCAGTTTCACCCAGAGCTTCTATCAGATTTGCGGGCCGTGGGGCATTCTGCGCCGCCCAGCTATGCACAGCTGAAGGCCGACGATGGCGCACGGCTGTTTGCCCGCCTGCTGTACGAAGGGATGCAGGAATAGACCGCAGCAAGACTGCTCAGGCCTGATTGCCTAAGCCTGAATGCGTAAGCCTAAATGCGCGCGAATGGCGGCCAGTGCGGAGGGTGCTGGACGCTAGCCCTGTTCTGGAAGGACTGGAAGGCTGGGAACCGTCGGGAAGCGCTTGGGCAGCAGCGCATATCCCCAACCCACCAGGCGACGCAGAAATTTAGAGAGACTCTGGGGACGGGCGATCGCCCACACATTTAGCCCCAGGCAGAGGCCGCCCAGCCCCGTCAGCACAAAGGTCGGCAGCATCACCACGCCCACCACAAACCAGGTAAGGATGTGCAGAAGCATGAGGACGGCGTAAAGGCTGGCAGCGCTAGTAATCCAGCGGATGGTTGAACGGGGGCGATTGCAGCCGACAAAGATTAAGGTTTGCAGCGTTGCCAGCAGGTTTGCCGGAACCAGCATCGCGCAGATCGCGAGACAGTATGTACGCGAAAAGTCGCCCATTGCCCCAAAGGTGGCGAGGTCAGACGGGGCGATCGCCGAGTGCATTGCAGCGGAATGAACCATGCCCAAAGGCAGTGTGCCCAGGTCAGATGCGGGGGCAAGCAGCGAAGCACCCGATAGCACGGCTGAGAATAGGTTGATGGCAGACATTTCTAAAAACCAGGAAATCCCAAATACAAGAGGGGCGTTTGCAACGGGTTTCCGCAGAAGAATCGCCGCTAGCAGCACCTACCCTTTGAGGCCAGGTTACCCGATCTAACAAGGCGATGAGCCAATACTCACAAATTTGTAAACAACTGAGACATTTGAGTGACATTTAAGCTAAGTCACCAAGCCAGCCATCAAGCCAGCGCCAGGGCCCCTTTTAGCTCAAAAATTTTCTCGATCACTTCCGCCACGATGCGATCGGGGGTGGAGGCTCCGGAGGTGATGCCGACGGTGATGGGCCCGTCGGGCAGCCAGTTTTCGGTGACGGTCAGGTCATGGTGCAGCGGCTTGTGTTCGACGCGGTTGCCGGGCCCGATGCGATCGCCACTGTCGATGTGGTAGGACGGAATGCTGCGATCGATGGCGATTTCTTGCAGGTGCGTCGTGTTGGAGGAATTGTAGCCGCCGACGACCACCATCAGGTCTAGGGGCGCGTCTACTAGGTCATACATGGCATCCTGCCGTTCCTGCGTCGCGTCGCAGATGGTATTGAAGGCGAGGAAGTGCTGATTCAGTTGGTCGGGGCCGTATTTCTGCATCATGGTGCGTTCAAACAGCTTGCCGATTTGCTCCGTTTCGCCCTTGAGCATGGTGGTCTGGTTGGCGATGCCGACGCACTCTAGGTCGCGGTCAGGGTCAAAGCCGTCGGAATAGGCGTTTTTGAACTTGGCGAGAAATTCCTGGCGATCGCCCCCTCGCAAAATATAATCCGCTACGTACTGCGCCTGCTCCAGATTCAGCACAATCAGGTACGTCCCAGCAAAGGAACTGGTGGCGATCGTCTCTTCGTGGTTGTATTTGCCGTGGATGATGGAGGTGTAGTCATTTTTCTTGTGCTTTTCCACCGAGTTCCACACCTTCGACACCCAGGGACAGGTCGTATCTACGATCGTGCAGCCTTTGTCGTTGAGCAACTGCATTTCCTGGACGCTTGCGCCAAAGGCGGGCAAAATTACCACGTCGCCCGACTCAATGCCGGAAAAGTCTTTCTGTCCATCAGCCACCGGGATAAACTGCACCTGCATGTCTCGCAAACGCTGGTTTACAGACGGGTTGTGGATGATTTCGTTGGTAATCCAGATGCGTTCTGTGGGGAAGTGCTGCCGCGTTTCGTAGGCCATGGCCACCGCCCGCTCTACGCCCCAGCAAAAACCGAAGGCCTGGGCCAGCCGAATCGTCACGTCGCCCCGCGTGAGGGTATAGCCGTTGTCGCGGATCTGCTGGATCAGGTCACTTTGATATTCCGACTGCATCTGCCCGGAGACTTCTGCGTCGTGGCCGAAGCCCTTGCGGTGATAGTTTTCGGAGTTGTTGAGCGATCGCTTAAATGCTTTGGTATCCATACCCGCTGGCGCGCTGCTTGCTGGTGTACTTGCTGCTGGGAAAGCTGCTGTGAAAAATGTGAAAAATTGAACGTGCGCCGAGGCGCGTATTTTTACCCTAACAGACAAGCGGCGCATTCCAGCAACGTTCTCGCCGATTCCCTTGCTGATTCCCTCGCCTATTCCACCTGGCGCTCCACCGTTGCCTCCATCAGGCTAGAGAGGTAGTGGCCAGACATAATGCTGCTGGAAAGGCAGTAAGTGTTTTCGCCCAGGCGACGCAGCGTTTCAAAGCCCGTGCGACGCTGGCGATCGCCCAACACCCAGTAGCGCTGCACAATGGACTCCGGCGCGATCCAGCCCTCGCCCTCGACGCGGCCCAGCTCGCTGTGTTGCAGAACAAAGGTGTACTGGCGATCGCTGTCGTTAAACCGCCCGCGATACTTGAAGGTAATCTTGTCGCGTTCGACGGTGGGAAACTCCAACTGCGTCACCATGTCGTACCAGTTGTCGCGTCCCCATACGACAAGGATCTTGCCCTTGACTGGCAGCAGCATGGCATCCCGATCGAGCCAGCTTCCCTGCAACAGCCAGCGACCTGCTTCCATCAAAAACGTGTGGGACACGGCACCCATTCCTCTGTCGCGCGATCGCGCCTTGCAGTGTTGCACATGCTTCTCTGGCAGCCGTATGAACTCGCACAGAGCATCTGCATGGCGATCGATCGTAACACGCGATTATCGGCGTGCCAGGTGAATTTCGCCGAGAAGGGCGGGAGCGGCAGCACCTGTCACGTCCGGGAAATTACCTGGAAAATTTTGCCAGCGCCAATGGGCTAAAACGGCAAAGGCGATCGCCTCCTTAAAGTCAGCATGGAGTCCCACTTCATCAGTGGTCAAGACGGGGATGGGATCGAGCAGAGCAGCAAGGCGCGATCGCAGGTAGCCATTGCGACTGCCGCCGCCGCAAAGCAGCACCTGGTCGGGCATGTGTGGCAAAAAGGCGCGGTAGCTGTGAACGATAGAGGCAGCCGTCAGTTCCGTTAGCGTTGCCAGCGTGTCTGCATCGCTCAGCCCACGCTCAGCCGCATCCGCCAAACAGCGCCGCCCATACTCCGCTCCAAACAGTTCCCGCCCGGTTGATTTGGGCGGCGGCAGGTGAAAGTAGGGGTCTTGCAGCCATTGATGGACGAGTTCTAGACAGGGCTGCCCCGATGCGGCCCAGGCTCCGTTCTGGTCGTAGGGCTGTGTGCCGCCCGAAAGCTGATGCACTGCCCAGTCCAGCAGCGCATTCCCCGGCCCCGTGTCCCAGCCCAGCAGCGCATTCCCCGGCCCCGTGTCCCAGCCCAGCAGCGCCGAAACTGTCTCCGCAGGCTGGACGGGCTTGGACGCTGAACCGCATATCTCTGGCAGCACAGGCGCATGGCGCAACACCTGATGGCGCAGGGGCAAAAACGCCACATTGCCGATGCCGCCGATATTCTGCACACAGCGGGTCAACGTTGGATGAGACAGCAGCGCTGCATCGACGGGGGGAACCAGCGGCGCACCCTGACCGCCCAGGGCGATATCTGCTGCCCGGAAGTTGCTGATTGTGTGGATGCCTGTGAGGTGGGCAATGAGGGAGCCGCGCCCCAACTGGAGGCTATAGCCAAGGCCGGAGGCAGCGGGTATTAGCGAAGGCTGGGAAGACTGGGACGACTCGATTGCGTCGGCGAGCCTGGCCCCCGGCGGACGGTGAAATACGGTCTGTCCGTGGGAGCCGATCAGGTCGGCGGGGGGATGGCCGGCTTGCACCTGGCGGGCGGCCTGGGCAAAGCAGTGGGCGATCGCATCATCCAGACTTGCCAACTCAGCCATCGACAGCGGCGCTCCGGCGCAGACTTCTAAGATGTGCGATCGCAGGTCTGGCGGGTAGGGAAGCGTGATGCCATTCAGCAGCGTGATGCGAAGGTTCCAACCCGCGCCCTCCGTTTCCACCAGCGCGGCATCGATGCCATCGACGGAGGTTCCGCTGATCAGGCCAATGATTCGCATTTGCGGCTTCCCTTAGGATGAAGTGGATAAAGAGGGTGAAGTTTCCAGTCGCAATTACACGGGCAGATGCTCAATGCCCCGGTTTGCGCCGATCACGACCATGAGTTCACCCTTGCGGAGGCGCATTGAGGGAATGGGGTTCACCTCAAATTTGCCATTTTGCGACAGCGCCAGCACGCTGACACCGTAGCGCGATCGCAGATCGAGTTCCACAATGCTCTTGCCGTCAAACTCTTCGGGCACGACCAGTTCCACGATGCTGTTGTCGGGGTCGATCTCAAACCGATCTAGCACGCCGGGCCGAGTGAGCGATCGCGCTAGGGTGCAGCCCATTTCATGCTCTGGAAACACCACATGGTCGGCTCCGACTCGGCGCAGCAGCTTCCCATGCACCTCCGTCGAGGCCTTGGCAACGACATAGCGCACGCCGCCCTCTTTGATGTTGAGCGTGGTAATGATGCTTTCCTGGATGTAGTTGCCGATGGCAATGATCACCGTGTCAAAGTCGTAAACCCCTGCTTCTTTGAGGGCTGAGGGATCGGTCGAGTCGAGGGTTAGTGCATGAGCGACGATTTCATCCGATAGGGCCTGCTCGACCAGGCGTTCTTCGGAGTCGATGCCCAGCACCTCATAGCCCAGATTGTGGAGGGTCATGCACACCGCCCGCCCAAACCGCCCCAGCCCGATAACGGCATACTGGCGAGTGCCGCCGCGCAAATTGCGAAAAAAACTGAGCGACGAAAGATTCACAATGCCTCCAAATTAGATTTCTAAAAAATACGGGTTTTCAAACGCAAGCGGCATTGCTGGGCGCAGGGCAAACCGGGACGACTAACCAACTAGCAGGTTTTCTTGGGGATAGTTGATCGAGCTGGGTTTGGGATCGCCCAGCAATGCCAGCATCAGCATCAGCACGCCCACCCGCCCGACATACATGGTGATAATCAGCACGACTTTGGACAGGGCAGACACGCTAGCAGTGATGCCTGTAGACAGACCCACCGTGGCAAACGCAGACACCGCCTCAAACAAGACGAGCGTAAATTCAATACTGGGATCGGCCAGGGTGATCAGCACGGTAGCGAGGATTACCGTCATCACGGAGCCAAACACGACGCCGATCGCTTTGATCAGCAGAGTGTTTGGAATCTGGCGGCGATAGCAAAGGACTTCTTCTTTGCCGCGCAGCACGGCCCGCGTGCATTCAAACAAGATCCGCATAGTCGTGGTCTTGATGCCGCCGCCCGTGCTGCCGGGGCTTGCGCCGACAAACATGAGCGCGATCGTGATGAATAGCCCGGTAGTGGTCATGCGTCCATAGTCGATGGTGTTGAATCCGGCGGTGCGCGGTGTGACGGACATAAACCAGGACACTAGAAACTTAGCAGGAGCATCTAGCTGGCCAAGCGTGTTGGGATTGCGAAACTCTGCTCCTAGAAACCCAACAAATCCCAGTAGCAGCAATGCCAAGGTGGTGCTAGTGGCGACTTTGAAGTTGAGCGAAAAGCAGGTGCGATTGGGCTTGCCTTTGAGGCGATCGCGCCCCCAAAAAAACACCTCCATCATCACCTGATAGCCAATGCCGCCCAAAATAATCAGCGCTGTAATGATCAGGTTAATTGGGACTGACGTGGCGTAGCTGATCAAACTGTCTGGAAATAGGCCAAACCCGGCATTGTTGAAGGCGCTGACGCTGTGAAACAGAGCCAGCCACAGACTGCGCCCCGTGCTGTAGGTTTGAGAAAAAACGCTGAACATGGCGATCGCCCCCATCAGCTCGATCAGCAGCGTCAGCGCCACAATCGACTTGACCAACTGCACCGCGCCAGACAGTTCTTCAATATCGAGCGTCTGCTGAAGCGCCACCTTGTCGCGCAGCCCAAACCTGCGACCCAGCAACAGCAGCAAAATGGTGGTGGCCGTCATATAGCCCAGCCCGCCGAGCTGGATAAGCAGCAACACACAAAACTGCCCAAATCCAGAAAAATACGTGCCTGTATCTACCACAACCAACCCCGTCACGCAGACTGCGGAGGTGGAAGTGAACAGCGCCGTCAGCACGTCGCCCCATTGTCCGCTCTGCAAAGAAATGGGTAGCGTCAACAGTCCAGTGCCAACCAGAATTAGCGCCAAAAACCCCAGACAAATCGTGCGTGGAACAGTCATCATACGTGGTGCAGCGGTTGGGGATACGGTCTGGGGTGAAGTAATGAGCGGATGGACTGGCTATCCATTGGCAGAATTGCAATCCTTTTATACAGTAATACCGCTCGTGATCTCGTGAAGCCATGCCAAAAACTCTACAGCAGCAAATTCAGACTTTTTATGATGCCTCGTCGGGGCTATGGGAACAGGTGTGGGGCGAGCATATGCACCACGGGTATTATGGGCCCGCAGGCACCGAGCGCAAAGAGCGGCGGCAGGCCCAAATCGACCTGATCGAAGAACTGTTGCACTGGGGCGGCGTGTCTAAGGCAACGGCGATTCTCGATGTGGGCTGCGGCATTGGGGGCAGTTCGCTGTATCTGGCAGAAAAATTTGGGGCAGCGGCAACGGGCATTACCCTCAGTCCTGTGCAGGCGCGACGGGCGACTGAACGGGCAGCGGCGGCCGGCCTAGGCGATCGCACTCAGTTTCAGGTGGCCGATGCGCTGAAGATGCCCTTTGCCGACGGCAAGTTTGACCTGGTGTGGTCGATGGAAAGCGGCGAACACATGCCCGACAAGCTCCAGTTTTTGAAAGAGTGCCATCGCGTGCTGAAACCCGGCGGCACGTTTCTAATGGCGACCTGGTGCCACCGGCCGATTAACGAATCGCCGCTGACCCAGGAAGAGCAGGCCCACCTAGAGAAGATTTATCGCGTCTATCGGCTGCCCTATGTCATTTCGCTGGCGGAATATGAGGCGATCGCCCACAATCTAGGCTACCAAAACCTCCGCACCGCCGACTGGTCGCCCGCCGTCGCGCCTTTCTGGGACGAGGTGGTGCGCTCTGCTATCTCCCCCGCTGCTGTCGTGGGGCTATTGCGGGCCGGCTGGGGCACGATGCAGGCGGCGCTGTCGATGGGGCTGATGCAGTCGGGCTATCGGCGCGGGCTGGTGCGATTTGGCGTGCTGGCAGGCGTGAAGGAATAGCCAAAAGTTGCACATTCCGTCTATCCCCAATCCACAATCCAAAATCCCAAACGGATCGGAACACTGTGATTGCGCTAACGCTCCCCTACGCCAGCCCCCATTGCCAGAGCAAAAAGGCATACTCAAACGCAGCTTCTTTGATGCGCTCGTAGCGGCCGGATGCGCCGCTGTGGCCTGCGCCCATGTTGGTTTTTAACAGCAGCACGTTTGAGTCGGTCTTGAGGGCGCGGAGCTTGGCTGTCCATTTGGCAGGTTCCCAGTAGGAGACACGGGGGTCGTTGAGGCCGGCGGTGACCAGCATAGCGGGATAGTCCTGGGCGGTCACGTTGTCGTAGGGCGAGTAGGACTTCATGTAGTGATAAAAGGCGGGGTCGTTGGGGTTGCCCCATTCTTCCCATTCCATCACCGACAGGGGCAGCGACGGGTCGAGGATCGTCGTCACCACGTCCACAAAGGGCACATCGGCGATCGCCACTCGAAACAGATCCGGCCGCAGGTTTACCACCGCGCCCACCAGCAGCCCCCCCGCGCTGCCGCCCGTAATCGCTAGGTGCTGCGGCGAAGTCCAGCCCCGGTCGATCAAATGCTCGGCGCAGGCAATGAAGTCGGTAAAGGTGTTTTTCTTATTCAAGAACTTGCCGTCTTCGTACCACTTGCGCCCCAGTTCGGCCCCGCCCCGGATGTGGGCGATCGCCATCACTACGCCCCGGTCGAGCAGGGAAAGCCGGGTAGAAGAAAACGAGTCGGGGTAGCTATAGCCGTAGGAACCGTAGCCCGTCAGCAGCAGCGGGTGTGGCTCCGTCGGCTGGAGGTCTTTGCGATAGACCAGCGACAGCGGAATCGGCGTGCCGTCGGGGGCGATCGCCTCTAGCCGCTGGCTGACGTACTGGGTCTTGTCATAGCCACCCAGCACGGGAGTTTCTTTTTTCAACTCGCGATCGCGCGTATCCAGGTCATAGTCAAACACCGACCAGGGCGTGACCAGCGAGGTATAGTTAAACCGCAGCGTATTGGTATCGTATTCTGGGTTTGCGCCCTCGCCAATTTCGTAGGTCGGCTCTGGAAAGGTGATGTAATGCTCGTCGCCGCTGGGCATGTGGCGCACGCGCACCGTCTCTAGCCCGCCCTGCCGCTCGTAAATCACCAGATGTCGCGCAAAGGCGCTGACCCCGGTGATCATGACCGTTTCGCGGTGGGGAATCACGGTTTCCCAGTTCTCTCGACTGGGACGGCTGACGGGGGCCCGCAGGAGTTGGAAGTTGATCGCGTCCTGATTGGTGGTGATGTAGAAGTATTCGCCGTGGTGTTCCACGTAGTATTCCACACCGGGCGATCGCGCTTGAATTAGCTTGAACTCACCCGTTGGATCATTAGCATCCAAAAAGTGAACTTCAGAAGTCACTTTGCTATTCAAACTGAGCAGCAAATAGGCTTCACTCGCCGTCTTGCCAATGCCCAAATGGTAGGCATCATCGGGTTCATGAAACACCAGCACATCCTGGTCTATGGGTGTGCCCAGAGTATGGCGAAATAGCTTGTGCGGGCGATGTGCTGCGTCTACCTGAGTGTAGAACACGGTGCGGCTGTCGTTGCCCCAGACAAACGAATAGTAGGTATCGGGAATTGACTCGGCATATAGTTCGCGGGTTGCCAAATCCAGAAAATATAACGTGAACAATTCCGCGCCGTTCGTGTCGATGGAATAGGCCAGCAGCCGATGGTCGGGGCTAACCTGCAACACGCCCAGGTCGAAATATTCGTGCCCCGCCGCCAGCAAGTTCTCATCCAGCAGCACCTCTTCCGGCGCATCCAGGCTGCCCTTTTTGCGACAAAAAATAGAGTAGGCTTTCCCTTCCTCGGTGCGGCTGTAGTAGTAGTAATCGCCCTTGCGATAGGGCACTGATAAGTCCGTTTCCTGAATTCGCCCCAGAATCTCGTCATACAGCTTGGTCTGCAAGTCGGTGGTGGGCTGCATGACGGCTTCGGTGTAGGCGTTCTCCGCCTCCAGGTATGCCATCACGGCCGGATCATCCCGATCGCGCATCCAGTAATAGTCATCGACCCGCTCATCGCCGTGTGCTGTCAGCACTTGGGGGCGTTTTTCAGCAATTGGGGGCTGGAGGGTCGTAAGGGCTTCACGGGAAGAAAATCGGCTCATAGGGGTATAACGGTCGTCCCTGATTCAAGGATGGGGCAGTGAAATCCTTTGGAATTCTCTTTGCTCAGTTTAGACTTTTCTAAGGGTTTGCCCAAGATTTTTGGGACAAAGCAGGGCGATTTCTTGAAGGATTTAGCATTTAAGCCTACCTGCTTTATCAAGGCTTCTAAAATATCAGGAATAGGATTCAGAAAGCTCAGGGATCTATGGCTTAACTCTTGATTTTTGTGCATGATTTTTGTGCAATCAGTGATTTTAAGTCCAGAGCGTGTGAGTGGTTACAGAGTTTGAATGATTGTGCTGTTTGAGGGTCCAGGGCTTGGGGTGCCTGCGGAGTTGCGGCGATCGCTCGAAGCGTCGGGGGCGATCGCCGAGATTTTGGGCTTTCCGGTGTGGGCGATCGCAACGGACGGATCTGGTGCAGCCGAAGCGCTGGCCGCCATTCCAGCCCAGCCCCAGCCGACCGCCGCCTTCTGGCTTGCGCCGCCGACCACTGCCTTCCGCTATGGTGAACTGTTCGCCGCTGCCCACGCCAAGAACCTGCACCTGCCCAACACCTCCGCCCAGCACCAGCTTGCTCAAGAATTTCACCGCGCCTATCCGCTCCTAAAGGATCTGACCCCGGCCAGCATCGTGCTAGAGCAGCCAGACGCAGTTGAGGGGGCGATCGCCCAACTCGGCTTACCACTGGTCTTTCAGCGCAGCGGATCGGTGGCGGTGTTGCAAGACTGGCAGCGGGCGTTGGCGTTAGCCTTGCGGAGCAGCATCGCCAAAACGCCAGCGCAAGCACGACGCATCGCAGCAGACTTATTCAACCAGGAATTAAACCAGGAACCTAGCCAGGAACTCAGCCAGGAGCCGTGCCAGCCAGTCCTGGCCCGCCAGTGGGTTAACCTGCGCCATCACCACACCACGCCCGCCGGATTTCCCCTGGGGCGCGAGTTTCGCGTGGTGTTGTACGATCGAGCGGTCCTCACCTATGGCTATGCCTGGCCAGGTGACGACCCCGGCCGCTGGCTCTCGGTCGAAGAAGAAGAAGCGATGTTTGCCGTGGCTTTTGCCGTTGCCGAACGGCTAGACGTGCCGCTGCTGGGGGTCGATATCGCCCAGACCCAGAGCGGCGAGTGGATCGCGCTAAAAACCGTCGATCCGCAGTTTGTTGGGTCGCCCCAACTTCCGCTCGTCCACTTCTGGCAGCAGTTGGGGATTACGAATGAAATGATTGAGAAACGGTCGCGCCAAGTGGTGAACTCCGCAGACGCATCGGCGGATTTGAATCTCCCCTAAAAAGTCTGGTATGGTCTGGGAAAAAAGTCAGCATTTTGCTCCAGATGCCTGTTTAGAAAGCAATGTGCAGCTTTCAATCTGCCCTCATCCCCCAGCCCCTTCTCCCAGGTCGGGAGAAGGGGAGCAAGAGAGGCTTGAAGTCTCTCTCCTGCTCTGGGCTTGAGCTTAAAGCCTTCGGCGTACCAGAAAAAGGGGAGGGGGATCAGCAAAGTTGCATATCCCGTATTTGGACATCAATAAGATTGCTTTAGATTGCTTTAGAAATTTTTCTGAAAACCGGCGAGGCGGTCAGCATGAGCCAACGGAGAAGGGCGACGCGCGGGATGCAGAGGGGCAGGCTCCTGCCGGAGATGCAGCAATGGCGGCGGGGCTGGCATCGGCTCCTGTGCCTGGGGCTGGGGCTGTTGACCGTGGGGCTATGCATGGTGCTGCCGCTGCGGCCGGGCTGGGGACAAGCCGTGAACCCAGCAGCCCAGGTGCAACAGGGCATTGACCGCTATCGCCAGGGGGATTATTTGGGGGCGATCGCCCTCTGGGAAGCCGTGCGCGACACCTACCGCCAGCAGCCCAACCCTGCCCACGAAGCCATCCTCACTGAAAACCTGGCCCGGGCCCGGCAGGCCATCGGGCAGCAGACCGACGCGCTGAGCCTGTGGCAAACGGCAGGGAACACCTATCGCCAGCTTGCGGCCCAGCAGCCCGATCGCGCGGTGGACTATACCGCCCGCTGGGGGCGATCGCTCACAGAGCAGGCGCAGATTTACAACCGCATAGGGCAATATCGCAAAGCCGTAGCGCTGCTGTGTGGCGAGGAACCTCGGAGTGCCAAGGGCGGCTGCGGGGAGGAAAGCGCCGTGGCGATCGCCCAGCACACCGCAGACCACCGAGGCGAGTCTGCTGCCTGGGGCAGCCTGGGGCAGGCCCATCGGCTGATGGGCAATGATGACTCGTCCAAGGCGGCGCTAGACCGGGCCCTTAGCTTAGCCAGAACGCTGAACGACCGGACGCTGTTGGCGGCGACCTACAGCAACCTAGGAGCGCTGAAAACCCGACAGGCGGTGGTGCGCTATCGGCAGGCCAATTCGGCAGAGCCGCTGGGCGACGTGCAGCGAGCCAACCGCCTGCGAGACGAGGGGCGATCGCTCGACCAGTCCGCCCTCCAGGACTTTCAGCAAAGCCTCGACCTGGCAACCCAGCCCACCGAGCGGCTGCGGGCGCTGCTGGATGCGATTCCCGCCTACGACCGCACGGGCAATGTCGCAGCAGCCCAAAATGCGCGTCAGTCCGTCAAAGCCCTGCTGAATCAGCTTCCGACCAGTCAGGATACGCTGCTGGCCGCCCTCGACTGGGTGCGCCTGCTGATGCCCGCTTCGCCCCAGCAGCCGATTGCCCGCAGCCAGTGTTTGCCCCCCGCTGCAAATCCTGGGGTGGACTCTGGAGCGAATTTTGGGCTGAATTCTAGGGTGAATACTGGTGCGAATTCCAGAACGAATCCTGGGGCGAATGATGACGCGAAAGAGATGCTGAACTCAGTCGCGAGTGCAGCCGAGAGGCTGGGCGATCGCCGTTCGCTCTCCTTTGCGCTAGGAGAACTGGGACACTGGCACGAATGTCAAAAAGAATACCAAAAAGCACTGGATATCACGCAGGATGCCCGCCTTGCCGCAGAATATGAATACGACAGCCGCTACCTCTGGGAATGGCAAACGGGACGCATTTTGCAGGCGCAAGGGCAAACAACGGAATCCATCGCGGCCTACGAGCGGGCGATCGCCACGCTAGAAATCATCCGCGACGATATCCTAGTCGCCAACCGCGATATCCAGTTCGATTTTCGAGACTCCATCGACCCGGTATATCGCGAGCTAGTGGCGCTGCGACTGAAGCAGGGCAAGCCGTCGGAGCTACTGCCGCCCGCCAGCACCGACCGTCCCGACACCCTCAGCCGCGCCCTGGGGACGCTCGATTCCCTGAAACTAGCCGAATTGCAAAACTACTTCGGAGACGACTGCGTGTTGACCTCGCGCAATGTGGATCTGACGGTGGCGCAAAAGCTGCTGACGGAGGGCGATCGCACGGCAGTCATTAGCACTGTGGTTTTGGACGATCAGACTGCCGTTTTGCTGACGCTGCCCAATGGCGATCGCCAGTACGAGTGGATCAACACCGACCGCCAAACCCTGCGCGATGAAATCAACGCCTACCGTCGCGGGCTGGAAGTGGACTTTCGCGCCTACGATCCGCAGCCTGCCCAACGGCTATATGACCAGATCATCCGCCCGTTTGAAGCGCTGTTCCAGCAGCAGCAGGTAGAAACGCTGTCCTTTGTGCAGGACGACATTTTGCGGAGTGTGCCCATGTCAGCGCTGCACGATGGTACGCAGTTTTTGATCCAGAAGTATGCGATCGCCTATACGCCCAGCCTGCAACTCACCAGCCCCGTCCCCCTCGACCGGGGAAATCTCCGCGCCCTCGCCGCCGGCCTCACCGATGCCAGCCCGCCCGACAGCGAGGCGGGTGGTTTTTCCCCACTGTTTTATGTCAGCGAAGAACTGGACGCAATTCTGGCCGAACTGCCCCGCAGCCGGACGCTAACGGGCAGCGCATTCCGGCTCGATAACCTGGCACAAACGCTGTTCTCGAACAATTTTCCGATTTTGCACATCGCCACCCACGGCATCTTTGGCACTGAGGCAGAAGACACGTTCCTGGTCACGGCTGACCCGCCCGAAAACAAGCTGACCCTCAACCAGCTTGATCGGCTCTTGCGGGGGGTCGATCCAAACCGCCCAGTGCAGTTGCTCTCGCTCACAGCCTGCACCACCGCCGTCGGCGACGACCGCGCAGCCTTGGGGCTGGCCGGTGTCGCGGCCCAGGCGGGCGTTCGCAGCGTGCTGGCCTCGCTCTGGTTTGTCAACGATGCCGCCACCTCTGACTTGATTAAAGGCTTCTATGCAGATTTGAAAAACCCAAGCTTGAGCAAAGCCAAAGCTCTACAGCAGGCGCAAATCCAGCTAATCGAGTCCGGCGGCAAGTTTGCCCGGCCGGCCTACTGGGCCCCGTTTATCTTGGTGGGGAACTGGCTGTAACGAGGGAAGGGGTTTGCCGAATGCAAAAAAATGCCCAGACGAGCGATCGCCTGAGCATTGCCTGTTATCTATGAGCTGATTGCCTGTAAACCCAAATGGCCGACTTAAAATAAAACCGCCGACCCAAATTGAAATCACATATAAGCAGGCCGGCCTAGATAAAGAGAAACTGAATTTTGTAAACTCCGTTTCGGGCGGCCGGCGATATTGAAAACGATCTGTTATGCCAAATACGATACCAAACCTGATTTGAGTTGGGATTCAAAAGTCCTCCAATCTTTACCAATCGTTTCTTAGGTTTACTTTTCTACGTATTTTCACGGCTTCATTCTCTTCACACCCCGCTGCTTCCCATGCGTCTAATCCTGTGCCCGACTGCCGTTGAGGTGGCTGAGTGGGCTGCCCAATACGTTCTGCGGCGCATCACCGATTTTGCCCCAACGAGCGATCGCCCGTTTGTCCTTGGATTGCCCGCAGGCAGCACCCCGCTCAAGCTATACGCCCGTCTGATCGAGTTATATCAGCAGGGAAAAATCAGCTTCCAACATGTCGTCACCTTCAATATGGACGAGTATGTTGGGCTGCCCCAAAATCACCCGCAAAGCTATCACACCTACATGCATCAAAACTTCCTGAAGCACATCGACATTCCTGCCCAAAATGTCCATATTCCCAATGGCAATGCGCCCGATTTGGCCGCAGAATGTGCCGCCTACGAAGATAAAATGAAGTCCTTCGGCGGCGTGAATCTATTTATCGGGGGGGTCGGCGAAGACGGCCACATCGCGTTCAACGAACCGGGCACGTCCCTCGCCTCTCGCACGCACCTGCAAGCCTTGGGCGATCGCACGCGCCAGGTCAACGCCCGCTTTTTTGACGACCCCAGCCAAGTGCCCACCCACGCCCTCACCGTTGGCGTTGGTACAATTCTCGCTGCCCAGGAAGTCATGATCCTGGCCCAAGGCGCTGCCAAAGCCCAGGCCGTCCACCACGCTGTCGAAGGCTGTATCAATCACCTGTGGACGATTTCCGCCCTGCAACTGCACCCCAATGCCCTGCTCGTGTGCGACGAAGACGCGACGCTGGAACTGAAGGTTAAAACGGTGAGGGGGTTAGGGGAGCGAGGTTAGGGAGATGCTGGGATCAGCAGATCATCATCGGATCATCGATAGTGTTCTTGGAAGCCTCACAGGGGCTAAGGCTGGCAATCCAATAATCGCCAATCTAAAATATCGCCAATCTAAATCCAGAATCGATATCACTCTGTCCCCTTAGCCCACGATCCTCTCACCTCATCATTCCCTCACCCCACCGCCCCAATGCCCCCTTCCGAACCCGACTTTGAACAAGCGCTAGACGAACTGGGGCGATCGCTCCAAACCCTGCAAACACGCTATGCCCAGGTCAAGACCGACCAGCAGCGTCAGGAAGCCCTGCAACAGCGCGTCGAGCAGGTGCAGCGGGACTATGCCCACACCCAAGATCCCTCCCTAAAGCTGGAGCTAAGGCGCTTGAAGGATCAGCTTGCAGAACTGGAAGTCGCCCTGGAGAGCCAGCTTTTTTCCTGGAACAGCCTCAAGGAACCCTTCTGGATGGCGGTGCGCTTTGGCGGGGTAGGAATCGTGCTGGGGTGGCTGCTAAAAAGCCTCGCCGGATAGGTCTGCCAGGGCTGCCCCCTTAGCCCAGCAGCCAAAAACCGCTGTAGGTGATGCCCGTGTCGTCTGGCTGCACCAGCAAAAAGTGCAGTCCGTGGGCCTCGCGCTGCCGCTGCTGAAAGAGACGGGCCGCCGCGGCCACGTCGGCATCGTGAAAGGTCGAGAGAATCCAGCGATCGCTCAATCCTGCTTCCAGAATCAGCCCGTCTGGGGCACCCGGCACATAGTTCAACAGCGCAGGACGCACCTCTTGGAGCCACCGCGCCAATCGCATGGATTGCCGTCCGCCGTCGATGATGACCCCCGGAACGGGCTGGGTGGAGGCGAGTCCCAGATTGATCGGCAAGAGGCGATCGGGCGTAGAGCAGATGGGAATAGGGCGATCGCCATAGAGCAGCTCCAGATCACCCGCAGCCAGGGCTGCAAATCGCCAGCGATCGCCCCAAATTGCTTCCGGCACAGGCACAGGGGGCGGCGCATCGATCGCCAGCGGGTCGTAGGCTTCGCCCGTATAACCCGGCAAGTTAGGGTAGTAGGCAGCGCGGCGCAGCAGAAAATGCTTCAGCATGGGCGCGTGGCGTGTTGGCTCCACGGTGAAACCAGCCTCCCTAGCAGCCGCTTCGATCAGTCCCAAACTCTGCGGCCGAAACACCTGAATCCGCTCTGGCGCTCCTTCTGCCTGTAGCCGCCTGAACTGAGCCGCCAGCCAATCGACCGTTGCCTGCGACTGCAGACAATCGACACAGGCGCTAAAGGCCCCCGTCGGGTCACACACTACCAGTTCCCACAGGGCTTCACCCGCTTCAGTTTGCAGGGGGCGACGATAGAAATCAGCTTGCCAAAGCACTAGAAAATATAGGGGATTGAGGGGACAGAAGCAGAAACGGGCGAGCAACGTGCATCCTGCTTTAGGCAGTGTTAAAACTTTTAGGTCGTTGATTGCCCTGAGTCGAGCCCCCTAAATCCCCGCGCTTACGCGCCGCTTCGCTAGAAAGAAGGGGGACTTCCGGAGCAGTTTTGCCCGTTTCCCCCATCGTTGAGGCTCTCTCTACGATCCTGACGGCTTAAGAAGGGGGACTTCCGGAGCAGTTTTGCCCGTTTCCCCCATCGTTGAGGCTCTCTCTACGATCCTGACGGCTTAAGAAGGGGGACTTCCGGAGCGGTTTTGCCCGTTTCCCCGCTTCTTAAGGGGATAGGGGGGATCAAAGAGTTTAAGACACGCCTTAACTTGATCTTCCCACGTTCAGGACTGACGCACTTGCAATCAATTTTCTGGATTTTGGACGATTTCTCGCGGATGCAGCCTCCGAAGCAGTTGTCCAACTGCATAAGTCCTGCCGTTAACGCTGCAAAGCTGCACGGTTTAATGCGGCTCAATGCGGTTTAATGCGGTGTGCTGCTTCCATCACGCCTTTTCTTCCTCCACTAGCGTCAGGCTTTCCCAGCCGCCTTGCGCGTCATAGCGACGAATCATGCGCTGGCGCTGGGTGGGGGAGATCAGCCAGCCCGCTTCCAGAAAGAAGGGCTTGCCCTTGGGGACGAGGAGGGGCGTATTGGCCGAGGCTCCATCGGGCAGCAGGAGGAGTTGGAGCGGGGTGCTGCCCTGGGTAAAGTGAATGGCGGTGGGGGTGACGCTGCCCGTAGTGCTGAGGGAAAGGCCAGGAGCGGTGAGGTGCTGCTGGAGTTGGGTTCCGTCCAGGCTGACTGAGAGCGTGGTGGAATAGGTTTCGGGCGATCGCCAGTCGGGATACAGCGTCACGGCGCGGCCCTGCCAAGTGCCCACCAGTTGCTCGGCGGTGAGGGGCGGGCGTTCGGCAGCAGCACTGCCCCGCAGCGTTTCGCGGATCAGCGTCAGGCTGCTGAGGCGACTTTCGCCGTTTTCGCCATGAAATAGCTCCACCAGACGCATCCGGCGATTGCCCGCGATTAGCCCAAACTCTGCGCCAAAGTCCCCAAAGGGGCTAAATTGCAGCGACCCTTGGGAAAATGCGCCTGTTTCAAAAAACAGCGTGCTGCGGTTCAGGCTGCTATATTCCAGCACCTTCGTCGTCGGCGGGTCGCCCGTGGTGGATTGGCCAAACTCTAGCGTCTGGCGGATGGTCTCGTTTTGGTTTAGCCCCTCCAGCGTCACCACGGTTGGCACGCTGCTGACTTCAGCGCCCGCAGGCGAGAGCCGTGTAAACGAGCCTTCCCAAGCGCCGAGGTTTTTCAGCAAGCACTGCCACTGGGACAGTTCGGGAGAGGGGGAGGGATGAGTCATAGGTAACCCGCTTTCTGGATTTGTTTAGTAATATGAACAAAATTTGTGTATAACTGATAACTTTTTGAAAATTCTCTAGGAAAATCCCTTATTCTAGGGAACCTTACAGAAAAGCTTATCCCGTATCGATTGCGGGCGATCGCTCGTTCGATCGGGTGAGGCTTTGGGGAGGAGGCTGATTTCCTCTCAGCGGTGGATGGTTTGCCCCAATCTGCCGCTCTAGAATGACGGGGTTAGGCAGGGCGCGGGTGCTGCTCTAGGCCTAACGGTTTTGAAATTGGGCGTTGAACACGCGGTCAGCAAGCAGCGGCCAGGGGCAACTCCTGTGGGTTGCGGTGCTGCTGGCGACGGCTCAACCCCAGTTTTGTTGTGTGTTCATTACTGGTTAACTATGAGCGTTTTAGGACTTGCCGGGGTGGCAACATCCACGGTCGGTTTTTTTTCGCCTTTTTGGGGAATACTGATACAGCCTTTGGTGGCTGAGCTTGGCGCTGTATCTACCGTTTCGGCATCTGCTGAGGTTTCGACCCAATCGGGCAATTCTCGATCCAATCTATCTAATCAAACCTTATCTAATCAGAAATCATCTAATCAGAAATCAAGTCAGGGTGCATCAAGTCAGGGCGCATTAAACCAAAAGCCCTCAAGCGGGACAACACCTAAAGCAGCATCCGGCTGTCCGATGGGTCTTTTGGCAACCGATCGTTGCCGGAGGCAGCAATGGGAGCGATCGCGCCCCGAATCTCTCCTCTCTTGGCGCAATGTGCAGTTGATGTCTCCGGCTGAAACGAAGCGATCGCCCGCTCCACCCCTTCGCCGCTCTCGCAATCTGACCCCAGCGGCAGACTCGACTCAGCCTAAGACCGAGACTACACTCGCAGCGGCGATCGCTCGCCGTCCGCCTGCAATGCCCAGAGTCACCGTGCGCCCAGCAGCGGCCCCGGCCACCGGAGCGCAGCAGGTCTTTAAGCAATGTCTGGACAGTCCGCCTGCCAGTTCCGAAGGCGTAAAGCGCGGGGCAACTCAGCAAACTCCACCCGCACCCGCCCGCCCCGACGCTGCAACGGTTTACCAAATCTGGGTGAACGGCAAAGTGGTGATGGAGCTACCCAGCAGCGAAGAGGCTGCCCCCATTGCCCAACGGCTGACCGCTGTTTTGGGCAGTCCTGGGTTTTCTGTAGACCAGTTGCGCCTGGTGCTGGTAGAGGGGGAACCGGGTGTGGCGCTGGGTGATGTAAAATCCAATGCAAAATCCGGGGATAGATCAAACGAGCCAAACGAGAGATTAGCCGCTAGCGGGGGCGATCGCCTGCTGTTCCGCGTTGATCGAGCGCTGGCCAATCGCCTAAACCGCACGGCCGATCTGGTCGCCATCGACTGGCTGAATAACCTGCGGGTGGCCCTGGGCGAAGCGCCTCTGTCGCTGATGGAGGCACAGGCAGACCTCTACAGCCTGACTCAAACAAGCCGCAACTTGGGCGGCATCACCTCCTGGTATGGGCCCGGATTTCACAACCGCCTGACGGCCAATGGCGAGCGGTTTAACCAATATGCACTGACAGCGGCCCACCCCAAATTGCCATTCAACACCTACCTACGCGTTACCAACGTCCGCAGCGGAGAATCAGTCATCGTCCGTATCAACGATCGGGGGCCCTATGTCGGTCAGCGATCGCTCGATTTGTCGCGTCAGGCTGCCCGCTGTATCGGCAGCGAAAAACCCGGCGTGGTACGCTACGAAGCGGTAATTTTGGAGCCGCAGACGACGGTGCAATAGCGCATGGATCGGAGCTTGGAGCAAGGCTTGGATCGGGATATCGGGCAGGCTATGCATCAGCAGCATTTGCCGCTCTTGGAAGCCCTGCGAGACTGTGCCCAACGGGCCCACGCGCCGTTTTATACGCCAGGGCACAAGCGCGGCCAGGGCATTCCAGCGCCAATGCGGGAACTGCTGGGCGATCGCCCCTTCCTAGCGGATCTACCTGAACTGCCGGAGTTGGACAACCTGTTTGCTCCAGAGGGCGCGATTTTGCAGGCGCAGGAGTTGGCCGCCGACCTGTTTGGCGCAGCCCAGACCTGGTTTTTGGCGAACGGCTCGACCTGCGGCATCGAGGCGGCGGTGCTGGCCACCTGCGGCCCCGGCGACACTCTGATTTTGCCAAGGAACTGCCACCAAGCGGCGATCGCGGCCCTGGTTCTCTCTGGCGCGATGCCTGTCTTTGTGCAACCGGACTATGACCCCGACTGGGGCATTGCCCACGGCGTTTCTCCCGGCGCGATCGCCACTGCCCTGGCGCAACATCCCGACGCAACGGCGGTGATGCTGATCTACCCGACCTACTACGGAGCCTGTGGAGATATCGGGGCGATCGCCCAACTCGCCCATCAGCGCGGCATTCCGCTGATCGTAGACGAAGCCCACGGTGCACATTTTGCCTTTCATCCCGACTTCCCCACGCCGTCGCTGGCAGCAGGGGCGGATATTGTCGTGCAATCCACCCACAAAGTGCTGGGCGCAATGACCCAGGCCTCGATGCTCCACTGCCGGGGCGATCGCGTCGATCCTAGCCGCCTCAGCCGCGCCCTGCGATTGGTGCAGTCCACCAGCCCCAGCTATTTGCTGCTGGCCTCGCTGGATGCCGCCCGCTGGCAACTGGCCCAGCAGGGCCCAGACCTGATGCAGCACACCCTCGACCTGGCGGCGATCGCCCGCACCCAGCTTGCCCAACTTCCCGGTCTGCGCCTGCTCACGGCTGCCCATGCCTGCACGCCCGGATTCATCGCCCTCGACCCCACTCGGTTAACCGTAGACGTAAGCGGGCTAGGGCTGTCGGGCTTTGCCGCAGACGAAATCCTGCATACACAATTGGGCGTAACCGCAGAACTGCCGGGTCTGACGCATCTCAGCTTCATCCTCAGCCTGGGCAACACGCTAGCGGATATCGAGCAACTGGTTGCAGGCTTTCGAGCCTTGGCCCAGACGGTTCAGCCTGCCGACGGGCTGGCTGCCGGAGAGTTCAAACGGGTCGGAGCGGGCTTTCCCTGGAACGCAATCGAGGTTGAACAATCGCAGTCGCCTCGTGCTGCGTTTCTGGCCAACAGCGAGGTCGTGGCGCTAGAGCAAGCGGGCGATCGCCTCTCTGCGGAAACCGTGTGTCCCTATCCGCCGGGCATTCCGCTGCTAATTCCAGGCGAACGCATTTCTAGAGGGGCGCTGCAATTGCTCAAGGCAGTGCTAGAGCAGGGCGGAACGGTCACGGGGTTAGTCGGCGAACAGGGTTTGCGAGTCGTGCAGCGCAACGGGTAGCGTCAGCGTAAAGCGCACAAAGTTATCGTGGCTTTCCAGGGCGATCGCCCCACCCAACCGCTCGACCAGCTTCTTGACCAGAGCCAATCCCAATCCTGTTCCTTCGTGCTTCCAGGGATCGTTGCTGGGAACGCGATAAAAACGTTCAAATACGCGATCCTGCTCTGAGGTGGGAATCTCTACACCCGTATTCGTGATGACAATCCTCAAGTATTCAGCGGTATATTCGCCAATCATGACCTGAATCGTTCCTTGATCGGGGGTGTACTTGCAGGCATTATTCAGCAGCTCACCCAGAATTCGACTGAGATAGGAGGCATCTGTCCGCATCGGCGGAAGGTTTGCTGAGACATTCAAACTCAAATGCTGGTTTCGAGTGCGAGTCCGTTCCAGAAACGGTTCCGCAATATGTGCCACCCAGTCACATAAATGAATGCTTGTGAGCAATAGTGGCTCCATGCCAGCATCGAGTCGAGATAAATCCAGGAGGTCGTTAATTAGCTTTAGCTCTCGCTGACATTCATCTTTCAAAATTTGGAAATAGCGGTGAATGTGGTGGAGATCCGGGTTGTCGAAAAGACCAAGCTGACGCAGGCTCAGTTCTAGCATCTGAGACGACATCTTCACGTTCGCCATCGGGGTTCGTAGCTCATGCGAAACGCTGCTCAGGAAGTTATCCTTCAGTTCATTCAACTGTTCCAACTTCTCAACCTGATTTCGGGCCGCTTGATAGAGTCTGGCTTGTCGAATGGCGATCGCACATTGATTTGCAACCTGTTCCACCAGGCGAATTTCTCTGTCCTCAAACGGCTCATTCCCTGCCCGATAAAGCCATAAATCTCCCAATAAATTCTGATTGTCTCGAAGCAGACATGCCAACACTGTAAAAGGCTGGTCTATGTCTCGCAGAATCAGCTTTGCGTTTTGGTTTTCTGGAAAATCGCCTGCGGATGCGTGGGGCAGGATATGCCAGCAAAAGTGAACGATCTGCCTCTGAAAGAGTTGCTCATACAGGTCTGCATAATCTCTGATTGACACGATGCTGGCATGTCTAGACGGGATATTCGGTGCAACATACTCGTGCTGAATGATGGAGACATTTTGCTCTAGGTCGTAAAGTCCCGTATCGCAAATGCTGACTCCTAGCCCTGTGCCCAGCTCTTGCACCACCTTTTGCAAAATTACGTCTTCATCAAGGCTATCGCGTACCTTGTCAGTAATGCGCTTGAGCAATTTCTCAAAGTCGAGTGCTTTTTTCAACTGAGCAGTCTGCTGCTGCACCTGGGCCAATAGGCTTTGGTTGAGTTGCTGCACCTGATGGTAGAGTTCAGATTGTTGAATCGCAATGCCGACTTGATTAGCCAGTTGCAGCAGCAACTCACACTCCCAAACTTGCCACTGGCGCGGATCGCAGCACTGATGCACCAGCAGCAGCCCCCAAAGCTGTTTTTGCACCAGAATCGGCACAGCTAAGTTGGCAGTGACCTGGAATTGCAGCAGAAAGTCGCGATGGCAGGGCGCGATGTCATCGGTGTAGACGTTATCGATCGCCCGCACGCGCCCTTGCTGATAGCGCTCTAGCCAGTTTTCTCGAAAGCAGGGATCGTCGATGACGCGATCGCACAGGGTCCAGTCTGCTCGACCGACCGATTCCACCACCACGCGCCCGCTCCAGTCGGGATGAAACTGGTAAATCATCACACGATCGGCCTGCAAAAACTGACGCACCTCCTCCACCGTTGTAGACAGCACCTCGGATGAATCCAGCGATTGGCGAATGCGCTGGGCAATTTGGGCAATCAGCCGTTCGCGCTGGGTTTGCTGCTGGAGGCGCTGTTCTGCCTGCTTGCGCTCAGTAATGTCCTGCGTGGTGCCAAACAGGCGCACCGTCCGTCCCTGCTCCACAATGGCCTGCCCCCGGTTGTGGAGGTGGCGAATCGAGCCATCCGGCAGGACGATCCGCATTTTGTGATCGTAGGCAGCGCCCGTGGCGATCGCCCGCTTCACAAATTGCTCAAACGACCGCACATCTGCTGGATGAATGAGTCTTCGCAGGGTGCGATAGGTCGGCGATTGCGCCGGGTCAAGCCCAAAAATGCGATAGGTTTGCTCTGACCATCTCACCGTTTGCGTCTGCACGTCGTATTCCCAACTGCCCAAGCAGGCGAGCCGCTGAGCATCGGACAAATCCTTTTCGCGCCGCCGGAGGGCGATCGCCAGTCGTTTGTATTCGGTGATGTCAGTATTGGCAAAAACACAGGCTTCAATCTGCCCTTGATTGTCAACCAGCGGATAGAGTCGCGTCAGCATCAGGCATTCGGTGCCATCCTGACACTGGAAGGTTAGCTCTACATTGGCAAACGACTGGCCTTCAAAGACTTGCTCCACCATCGTCTGCACAGCGTTCCACAGCGCTGGGCTGGGCATCAGGTCTTGCAGCGATCGCCCCAGCATCGTCTGCCCATACTGAAACATCCGCTCACAGGCAGGATTCCAGTTGAGAATCAGCCCCGCCCGGTTGACCCAAAAAATGGGGTTGGGCGAATGGTCTACGAGTTGGCGATAGTAGCTCTGTGGCTCCTGGGCAGTTCCCGTAGGCAAATTCAGGGTTACCACGCCCAGGAGTTGTCCGTCCGAGTCCGTTACGGCTACATGGTCAGCACGAGGCGGCGGTGATGTAGAAACCAGCGCGTTCCATTCGGCCTCTGTGATGACCACGGGCGATCGCTGCACTAGGTCGCCAATCTGCGTCGCACTCAGGTCGATGCCTTGGGCGATCGCCCGAACCAAATCCTGAGCCGTGAACAGACCCAGCAGTTGCCCTTGCTGCAAGACGGCAATGTAGACCGATTCAGCCTCGTGCATGAGGCGCACGGCCTCGACCACCAGGGTTTGGGCCACGGCAGTAATCGGTGGCAGCAAAAAGGAATCGCCAGCAGGTGGCGGACAAGCAGCAAGCAATGGATCGGCCGGCTTTCTAGAGGCGATGTTTTCGGAAGAAAGCTGATTTCTGAAAGGAATGTCTTCTGTCATGGTTTATCTTCAATTAGCCTAGCTGACAGAGTTGGGAAACCCCAACCTGAATTCCACAGAGCAAGCAGCATTACTCTTTGTAAAAAACCCAGAAATATTTCGATAGATAGCCCAGCAAGAAACTTATAGGATGATGAAGTGAAGCGGCAGATCCTGCCGATATTCCCGCGATGCCGACAGTTCTGGAGAGCGTTTGTAGAGAGTTCAAAGACTTCAGTTATTCCTGATTTTAGACGGCTTCTAAACCACTCCCAACTGGGTCGGTGTTTGCAAGCCTTTGGGTAGTGCAGCCGCGTTAATCCCCTTGCCTTGCACTAGCACGCCAAAGTTGCCCAGCCGCAGCGGGTCAATTAGCGATTGCAGGCGATCGCGCTGTTGCAGTATTTCTGCCAGGTTCGCCTCGGTTCCCGGTTCAGGATGGGAGAGGGCTGCCAGGCGATCACCCAGCCCCAGAGCCATCAGAAACAAGCCCTGCGGGACAAATCCCAGCGTATCCAACCCGCAGCGATCGCCCTGTCGCTCCAGCGCTGTGAAATCGACGTGCGCCGTCAGGTCTTGTCGCCCAATGTGCAGGTAGGGATTGGAATGGTGTGCGTGTTGGTAATAGCACTGGAGCGTGCCTGTGGTGCGGGTGGGGCTGTAGTAGCGCTGCGCCGGATAGCCGTAGTCGATGGTGAGGACATAGCCGCGATGCAGCCGATCTGCCACCGTTTGCATCCAGTCCAGCGCCGCCAGGTTGACCTCGGTGCGATAGCCGTCGGGATAGCGCTCCGACAACAGATCCACTCCCACTAGCTCAAAATACTCCGCTAGTCTTAGCGTAGAGAGGTCGCCCAGCGTCTCGATAAAGCGCGGGGTCGCGTCTGCGGCTTCCTCTGGCGCAAGGGTAACGTAGATTTCCTGGAGTTGCCCTTGGGCGATCGCCACCTGATGCACCGGAAACGCATCCACCAGTTCGTTTGAGAAAAAGCAGCCCGTCACAGAATCGGGCGGCATCTCTTCCCATCTGCACCAGCGCACCTGGCCAGAGTCTGCCAAAGGCTTGAGCTGATGCTGCTGCTCTGCCCGCATCGCCGCCGAAATTTCCACAATCACATAATCCACGGCTTCAAAGCAGGCGTAATGCTCTCGATAGAGATAGCGCAGCACATCCACCGCCAAAATCCCTTGTCCTGCGCCCATTTCCACCAGCGTAAAGGGATGCGGAGCGCCTAGCAGATGCCACAGTTCGGCAAACTGTTCTGCCAGCAGTTCCCCAAACGCTGCGTCGAGATGGGGCGAGGTATAGAAATCTCCCGCTGCGCCGATCCGTGGGCTGGGTGTGGCGTAATAGCCATAGTCCGGGTCGTAGAGGGCGATCGCCATAAACTCAGCAAACGAGATACGCCGCTGCGGATCAGCGACAATGCGCTGGGAAAGGCGATCGCACAATGGCAGATTGCTATCGTCAAGATCAGACGAACCGGGACGCATAAAGAGAATTCCATAGCCCTGCTCAATCATTATTTCCTGAGTTGCCACGCCCGGAAACTCTTTATACCGACCCTGCCTTCAAGACATCCCCAAAAAAGTAACCAAACCCCACCGCACACAAGCAGCCTTCAGAAAACCCCATCACCCACCCTACCCAACTCTCCCCTCTTCGTTCTTCCCTCTTCCTTCCTCCCCCATAGATAGACCACCCCCCCCACCATAAATACTCAAATATGTAGTTTTATTGCTGCTTTTTCTTAAGTTATGTTAATGTACAAGTACAACCTAAAGACAACCTAAAGAGGTCTTTGAGCTATGCAAACCCAAGAATCCAAGTTTGGCTTTACTCAGTTTGCGGAAACCTGGAACGGTCGTCTGGCAATGCTGGGCTTTGTGATTGGTCTGGCTACGGAACTGTTGACGGGTCAGGGCATCCTGTCCCAACTGGGTCTGATGTAGGTCAACCGAGCCAGAGTTTGCGAAAGCAACTTGGGTGGTTGGTCTGCTACGGTCTTTCACGTTTCATCCTTGATATCTCCTTCGCAGAGGTGCGGCTTCGGTCGCACCTTTTTTGTTGCGGCGATCGCTCCAAAATCTACAATCTAAAATCCAGCCAGGACTTACGCACTTGCGATAAGCTCTCTGGATTTTGGACAATTCCTCGCGGGCGCAGCCCGCGAGAAATTGTCCAACTGCGTAAGTCCTACTAGCATCAAAACACGCTTTGACCAAGCTGCTGCTCAGCCCTAACCCCTAACCTCCAACCCCTCATGTCTCTCTGGTTGGCTCTTGCAATTGGCAACTCGCGGCTTCATTGGGCCGCTTTCTCAGATAGCAGACTGCTACACAACTGGGATTCAGACTATTGGACAGCGGCGGCGATCGCCCAATTTGCTGCCGATCCTGCGTCTGCCGGGTTGTCAATTGCAAGCGAGGTTTCATTGCAAGCGCCTGTTCCATTGGCGATCGCCTCCGTTGTGCCCGCGCAGACAGACCTCTGGCAGCAGTATCCCGCCCAGCAGATCCTTACCTTGGCAGACGTGCCCCTAGCCAAGATGTATCCCACCCTCGGCATCGATCGCGCCCTAACCCTCTGGGGAGCAATCTGTTCCCTGGGCGCACCCGTGCTAGTAATCGATGCTGGAACAGCCCTCACCTTCACCGCTGCCGACCGAGCAAACACCCTACTGGGCGGCGCGATTCTGCCGGGTCTGCGGCTCCAGCAGCAAGCCCTCGCCCAGGACACGGCTGCTCTGCCGCTCGTCGCGCTCCAGCCAGATCTAAACCTGCTGCCACCGCGCTGGGCCACCGACACGCCCACCGCCATCCGCTCCGGCATTCTCTACACGCTGCTGGCTAGCCTCCAAGACTTTGCCTGCGATTGGCTGTTGCAGGAACCAGAAGGGGCGATCGCCCTCACAGGCGGCGACTCCGCCCTGCTCCACCAGGCGCTCTCTCAACAAAACCCAGCCCTCGCTGCCCGCATTCATCGTGACCCAGCACTCATCTTTCGCGGCATCCCCGCGCTGCGAAACTGGAGCTTAATTTGAACTTGGTACAGAGGGCGATCGCCTAGGAAAAGCAGCAGTCCGGGTCAGCAAATTGCGCCAAAGGGTTGACGTAAACTGAGTTGAGCAAACGTCTAACAAGAGCTTTCGGGTTTCCCAATCTTCCCGGCCCCTCTTCGACTGATATATGATCAGGACAGCATTTACAAAAATTCACAGTCCGTCGCCTCAAACAAAGCCAACACCCAACCCTACCGCCACAACACAACCGCAAGCCCACCCCGGAGCATTTCTTCGCTCTTCCCTCTTCGCTCTTCCCTCTTCGTTCTTCCCTCTTCGTTCTTCCCTCTTCCCCCTTCCCCACCATGCCCCTCACCCAAACCCACCCCGTCTCTACCCACACCTGGCAATGGCGCAGCTTCCCGATCCGCTATCAGCAAGCGGGCGAAACGGGTGTCCCGATGCTGCTGGTGCATGGCTTTGGCGCGTCCAGCGACCACTGGCGCAAAAATCTCCCGGTTCTGGCTGACACGAACCGGGTGTTTGCCATTGACCTGATTGGCTTTGGCTATTCTGCCAAGCCCGCGCCGGGGGAGGCCATTCAATACACGTTTGAAACCTGGGGACAGCAGTTGCTCGATTTTTGCCACGAGGTAATCGGCGAACCAGCGCTGCTGGTGGGCAATTCGATTGGCTGTGTGGCGGCGTTGCAGGCGGCTGTGCTGGAGCCAGAATGGGTGCGCGGCGTGGCCATGCTGGACTGTTCGCTGCGGATGCTGCATGACCGCAAGCGGGCGACCTTGCCTTGGTATCGGCGATTTGGCTCGGTGTGGCTCCAACAAGTGCTGGGCAATCGGGCGATTGGGCAGTTCTTCTTTTCGCAAATTGCCCAGCCTAAGACGGTTCGCAAGGTGCTGCTGCAAGCCTACGGCCGCAAGGATGCCGTGACCGATGAACTGGTGGATCTGCTACTCAAGCCCGCGTTTGAACCGGGGGCCGTGGATGTGTTTCTGGCTTTTATCCGCTATTCCCAGGGGCCCCTAGCGGAAGATCTGCTGCCCCAGGTGACCTGTCCGGTGCTGGTACTGTGGGGCACGGAAGACCCCTGGGAGCCGATCGCCCTCGGTCGAGAATTTGCCAACTATCCCTGCGTCCAGGATTTTATTCCCCTGGATGGGCTAGGGCATTGTCCCCAGGACGAAGCACCGGAGGTGGTAAACCCGATTTTGCAGCGGTGGGCAGCGGTTTTTTAGGAACCCGGTTTAAGGGAATGAACCGGGCTGAGTGATTCGTCGCTATAGCGGCACGATCTCGCTCAGAAACGCAGCGTGCTGGGCGATCGCCCCCGAAATTTGCCCAGTAATCTGGTGTGTAATCGGCAGGCTGTCTACCGCCATGCCCGCGCAGAGCAGCATCATATAAAAGATGGAGTACTTAAAGAGCGATCGCGCAGAGTCATAGTCCATCGGGTTTTTGAGCAGGGCCCAGGCTTTCTTCAGGAAAACCGCAGCCAGTCCCAGCGCCGCCACCAGATACACGGCCCCCATCACGCCGAGGGGAAACACCAGCAGCAGCGTCACCGGAATCATAATCAGCGTGTAGATCCAGATTTGCTTGGCGGTGGCAACCTGACCTTCCACCACGGGCAGCATCGGCACGCCTACTTTCTCGTAGTCCTTCTGAATCATCATCGCCAGCGCCCAGAAGTGGGGCGGTGTCCAGAAGAAGATGATGGCGAAGAACACCCAGGCGGCCCAGCTTAGCTCGCCCGTCACCGCCGCCCAGCCCACCAGCGGGGGAATTGCGCCCGCCGCACCACCGATAACGATATTTTGCGTGCTGTGGCGCTTGAGCCAGTGGGTATAGACCAGCACGTAGGTAACAATGCCGGACATAGCCAGACAGGCGCTCAGCAGGTTGGCAAACACCGTCAGCAGGGTGAAGGAGAGAAGCGCGAGGGCGATCGCAAAAATCAGGGCATCTCGCGGCTGGATGCGGCCCGACGGCAGTGGTCGATGGCGGGTGCGCTCCATATCGTAGTCAATATCGCGGTCGTAAAGACAGTTAATCGTATTGGCGGAGGCGGCGGCCAGGGCCCCGCTGAGCAGCGTCACCAGCGCCAGCACGGGGTCTACCTCACCGTGGGCCGCGATCCACATACTGCCTGCGGTGGTAATCAGCAGCAGAATGATGATGCGGGGCTTGGTGAGCTGCCAGTAGCTCTGAACGACTTGCCAAACATTTTGATGATGGCGGATGGAATCGGTGCAAACGGTATCTTGCATTAGCAGCATCCTAAAAAAAGCAGCGGGTCTAACCTGACCAGAGCGAATATCGCGGGGAGTATATGTGCAGAAATTAAATTTGCGGAATTTGCGAAATCTGCGGACGAAATCTGCGGAAAAATGAGTTGCTTTGTCGCAAAGCCCCAGCGACGTTAGACGCTTTGAGGCAAGCCAGACCAAAATCGGAAATCCAAAATCTAAAGTCGAACGTCTGTCCTCCTTAAACGGGCACTGCGCCAGACGGCGGTGGTTCAGGGGAATCGGTCGAATCCTGAGCAGCAACGCTCTTGACCTCGGAGACGGGGCGATCGCGCCATCCCAGGGCTGTAAAGCAAACCAGCGTTCCCAGCAGACACGCGCCAATCATCTGGTGTGCCACCGTCAGCGGCTCGACCTGTAAGTGCAGGCGATAGGTAGCCACACCCAGCAGCACTTGCAGCCCCAAAAAGCCCAGCGCCAAGTTTGCCAGCCGCCGCAGGCTGGGATGCAGCGCCGGAGTGCGCCAGGCCAGCCCCACAAGAATCAACACCGACAGACTAGCCGGAACCACCCCCAGCAGGTGTGTATTCATCACGACACAAAGCTGCGACCCGCCCAGACATTGGTGCAGCGCCCAGCGCGACCCCACCAGCGCCCCCGAAAGGCTTTGAACATAAACCAGCAGCGCAGCGGCAAGGCTGAACCAGGGCAACTTGCCAACGGTTCCCGTCCCCTGGTGCGGCAAGAGCGCTACGCCCATCACCAACAGCGTCACGAAAAACGCCAGCGCTGTGCCCAAGTGCGCGGTCACAATGTCGAATCGCAACAGTTCAATAACTGTCAGCCCGCCCAGCACGCCCTGAAACACCACGAGCAACAGAGCAAAGGCTGATGCCCAGGGCAGCCAGCGGGGAATCGAGCGGCGATACCACAGGCTCATGCCCACCAGCAGCATCGTCAACAGTCCAATCAGCGAGGCATCCAGCCGATGAAACCATTCCAAAAACACCTGCAAATTCATCTGCTGGGTGGGGACTAGCGTGCCGTAGCAGAGGGGCCAGTCGGGACAGGCTAGCCCCGCATTCATGACGCGGGTAGCGCTGCCGATCGCCATGAGGATTAGCGTGGCGATCGCCAATTTCCATACCAGCCGCCGAATCCGCTGCACCGCCAGGGGATGACGGACAGTGGATTGCAGTCCCTCCAAGTCACTCAACGCTGCGGGTAAAGCTGCATCTGCCATGTTCATCCCTCCCAAAGATTCAAAAGCCCACCTGAAAAACACATCATCGTTAAGAGCATGTGCGAGTGTTCATCACGCTAGGGGGTACGCATAGGTACTACTTTAGAGACTGCTTTTAGGAATCGAGGGTAGCTTTAGGCATTTCTTTGGAATCCAGGTGACATCTGCCTTTCTCCCCGCTATTCTCTCCGATTTAAATGTTGTCCAAACTACACTTTCTGCCTCCCTCTATCTCCCCATCCCCCCATCCCCCATCACTCCCCCTCAAATTCGCTAGTCTGGAAACAGACGACAGCGTTGGGAGGATAACGCGAGATTCATGCTGGCAGAAAAGCTGGAACAGTTGCGATCGCTCTTTGCAGAAATGGATCGGGCGCTGATTGCCTACTCAGGCGGCATCGACAGTACGCTGGTGGCCAAGGTGGCGTGGGACGTGTTGGGCGATCGCGCGTTGGCCGTCACCGCCGAGTCGCCCTCGCTCTTGCCCGAAGACCTGGAAGACGCACGGGTGCAGGCAGCGGAAATCGGCATCGCCCATGAAGTTGTGCAAACCCACGAAATGGACAACCCCAACTACACCGCCAACCCGGTCAACCGCTGCTACTTTTGCAAGAGCGAACTGCACGACACGCTCAAGCCCCTCGCCCTAGAACGCGGCTATCCCTATGTCGTCGATGGCGTAAATGCCGACGACTTGCAGGACTATCGACCGGGCATTCAGGCGGCAAAAGAACGGGGAGCGCGATCGCCCCTAGCCGAAGTCGGCATCACCAAGCTAGAAGTCCGAGAACTCTCCCGAATGCTGGGACTGCCCTGGTGGGACAAGCCCGCCCAGCCCTGCCTCAGTTCCCGCTTTCCCTACGGCGAAGAAATCACCATCACCAAGCTCCAGCGAGTCGGCCGCGCCGAACGATACCTGCGAAGCCTGGGGCTGAAAACCCTGCGAGTTCGCTCCGAAGGTGACACCGCCCGCATCGAACTGCCCGCTGAAGACATCAAGACCTGCGTCGCAACGCTCGACCTGCCCACTCTGGTTGCAGAGTTCCAGCGCTACGGTTTTGTCTACGTGACGCTGGATCTGGAAGGCTTCCGCAGCGGAAAACTAAATCAGGTCTTGGGAGTTGGGGCATTGGGATAATCGCTCCCCACACTCCAACATCTTCTGTTGCAACTCTTAACACGCCCCCCGCATTTCCGTTACGTCGTCCTGATAGACTGAAAGACACGCGGCCCAATGCGTTGCGCGGTTTGCGTATCGTCATTATTAAAGCTCCGAGTTATCCAATCTGATAAGACCTGGCAATGGTAGATTCCCTCAAGAAACCTGGCTTTGAAGAAATGCGTCCGGGCGTGAAAGTCCCGGCAAAAGAGACCATTCTCACCCCCCGTTTCTATACCACCGACTTCGACGAGATGGCCAAGATGGACATCTCCGTGAACGAGGATGAACTGAGGGCAATCCTGGAAGAGTTCCGCACAGACTACAACCGTCATCACTTCGTACGGAGTGAAGAATTTAATCAGTCCTGGGATCACATCGACGGCGAGAGCCGCCAACTGTTTATCGAGTTTCTGGAGCGCTCCTGCACAGCAGAGTTCTCTGGCTTCCTGCTTTACAAGGAGTTGGGTCGTCGCCTGAAGGACAAGAACCCGGTGCTGGCAGAGTGCTTTACGCTAATGTCGCGGGATGAGGCACGACACGCAGGCTTTTTGAACAAGGCCCTGTCAGACTTTAATATGTCGCTTGACCTGGGCTTTTTGACCAAGAGCCGCAGCTACACCTTCTTCAAGCCCAAGTTCATTTTCTACGCCACCTACCTATCAGAGAAAATTGGCTACTGGCGGTACATCAAGATCTTCCGCCATTTGCAAGCCCACCCCGAAAATCGCATCTACCCGATCTTCAGCTTCTTTGAAAACTGGTGCCAAGACGAGAATCGCCACGGCGACTTCTTCGACGCAATCATGAAGGCGCAGCCCAGCATTTTGAATGACTGGAAGGCGCGGCTGTGGTGTCGGTTCTTCCTGCTGTCGGTGTTTGCGACGATGTATCTCAACGACTTGCAGCGGTCTGACTTTTACAAGGCGCTGGGCATCAATGCGCGGGACTACGACATCGACGTGATTCGCGAGACGAACGCCACGGCGGGGCGCGTGTTTCCGCTGGTGCTGAATGTGGATCATCCTGACTTCTTCCGGCTGATGGATGAAGCCGCCGCCAGCTACCTGAAGATTGTCAATGCGCCCGCATCGAACGAGCCGAAGCCGCTAAAGACCCTGAAGCGCCTGCCTCACATTCTGTCGATTGGCGTGAAGATGCTCCAGCTTTATCTAATGAAGCCGATTGACACGGCTCATCTAGAAGGCACGGTTCGCTAGAGTCTTGAGCCTCTGAACTTCTGGACTGATGATTTTGCGCTTTGCTTTAGCTTAGAGCTAGCCTATGAGTTAGCTTAGAGTTTCAGGCTGTGTCGCATTGCACGGCCCCCTAGAAAGCGGTTCTGCAATAGCAGGGCCGCTTTTTGGCGAATGTCCGAGATTTAATATCCGAGAGCCAATGTCCGAGATCTGGGGAATTGAAGACTGGCTATCGGGTCTATCCAAAATTCAAAACAGAGATTCTTCCAGAAGCCCCCGTTGCGCTGGATGTGACCTGGACTGCGACCTGTACAATATCTGAGAGACCTTTGAGTAGCGAACTTTTTGGGGCGGCGATCGCACTATGTTAATCAAGTCCACCACGCGGCACATTCGGATTTTCTCAGCAGAGGTTCAGGGCAACGAGCTAGTTCCCAGCGCTGACAAGCTGACGCTGGACGTTGACCCAGACAATGAGCTGAACTGGAACGACGAAGCCCTGCAAGCGGTTTATAAGAAATTTGAAGAACTGACCGCGCAGTATAACGGGGCAGATCTAACGGATTACAACGTGCGGCGGATTGGTTCAGACCTGGAGCATTTCGTGCGATCGCTCCTCTACGACGGCAAAGTCTCCTATAACCTGCAAAGCCGCGTGCGGAACTATAGCCTTGGGCTGCCCAGAGTTTCTGCCGATATCAACGTCTAGGCAAGGTCTAGGCACTGTCTGGGAATTTCTGATAGTTCCCACTCAATTTGGCGGGTTCAGCTTGAGTTCTGCTGGCAATTGGTTAGTAGTAATCGCCCTGAAATTGCAGCGGCATTCGTGGTAAGGCATCAGGACGGGCGTTATGCGGCGAAATGATGTGTTCGGCTGGGGTCTACGTTATCCTAGTAAAGCCGAATCCTGTTTTTCACTGGCTGCTGGTCGCACACTCCGCGAATGCTCTACTGCTCTAACTATTCCTGTCAGGCTCCCAATTCAGAGCGCAGCAAGTTTTGCCAGAAGTGTAGAACGCCGCTGACTAAGCGATACCTCTGGGCCATTGGCCCGGGGGCAGAGTCCTGTCGAACAGATGAGCTAGTGGCCAATCGCTACCTGGTCAAGGGCGGGCGAGTGCTGCTAGATACCAAGCCGGGGCTGCTGCCAGGAATTTCCACGGAGCAGATTCCCGATGACCTGCTGCCCTACCTGCGGCTGTCGCCCTACGCGCTGCATGTGCCCCAGGTGTATGACTGGGTGCGGCTGGAATCGGCAGGTGGCCCCGAAAAGCTGGCCTTGCTAGAGCGATCGCCCCTTTACCTGCCCAACACGCCGTCCGATGCAGACCCTCCTGCCAGCGACCCCCAGCTTTTCCCCTCGCTCACAGACCTCTGGCCCCGATCCTCTGCGCTGCGCCAGCTCAACTGGCTCTGGCAAATCGCGCACCTGTGGCAACCCTTCGCCACCGAACAAGTCGTCTCCTCTTTGCTGATGCCGGATCTGCTGCGCGTGGAGGGGCCACTGGTGCGCCTGATGGAGCTTCAACTGGACGCATCGGGCATTGAACCGACGCTGGCAGACCTGGGCAGCCTGTGGCAGCAGTGGTTGCCCTCTGCCCATGCAAAAGTGTCGCCCCATCTCGATGCGCTCTGCCAGGACATGATCCGGGGGCAACTTCATGCTTCAGAACAGGTGATTGAACGGCTAGACGAAGCGCTGTGGACGGTGGCGCAAGCGTCGTCCCGCCAGGTGTCGCTTGCCACCCGCACCGACCAAGGCCCCAGCCGCCAGCGCAATGAAGATGCGTGCTATCCCCCTAGCGGCACGGCCCAGACGCTTGCTTTGACCCCGACGGTCACCCCGCTGCTGATTGTGTGCGACGGCATTGGCGGGCATCAGGGGGGAGATGTCGCCTCCAATCTGGCGATCGCCGCTGTGCAGCAACACCTCCAGTCCAGCGACCTCAGCCGCCTCAGTCCCTTGGCTTTGATGCAGGAGCTAGAAGCCGCCGCCTGCGCTGCCAATGACCTGATTAGCCAGCGCAACGACGAAGAGCATCGCCAGGATCGACAGCGCATGGGCACTACGCTGGTCATGGCGCTGGTGCGCGAGCACGAGCTATACCTGGCCCATGTGGGGGACAGTCGCGCCTACTGGATTACCCCGTGGAACTGTCACCAGATTACGCAGGATGACGACGTGGCCTCGCGCGAAGTTCGCATGGGCTATAGCTTCTATCGAGAGGCGCTGCAACACGCCAGTTCTGGCTCTCTGGTGCAGGCGCTAGGCATGGGCAGTTCGTCTTTGCTCCATGCCAACGTGCAGCGGTTTGTGCTGGATGACGACAGTCTGTTTTTGCTGTGTTCTGACGGACTGAGCGACAATGATCGGGTGGAACAGTATTGGGATTTGGAACTGCTCCCGGTGCTAGGCGGACGTGCCAATTTGGAAATCGTCACCCAGCGACTCGTAGATCTGGCGAATTCCCAAAATGGTCATGACAATGTAACCGTTGGCATTGTTCATGTCCAGCTTCCCAGCCTGTCGCCCACCAAGCTTGCACCGACGCAACTTCCTGGCGTAGAAGTCGCCCCAGCCCCGACGGCGATCGCCTCCACTGCTGTCGTTTCTCCCGTCGGCTCTCCCTCCGCCCAAGCAGCGCAAGCCTCCAAACCACTCCCCAATCTCTCACCGCAGCCCAGCGAGCCCGCTTTGCCCAAAACGCAGGTCGTGTCGCCCGTTGCTGCCAAGCCAAGACCCCTGCCGCTGTTGCTGACCCTCCTGGCGCTGCTGGGGGCGGGGGCGCTGGGCTACTGGCTCATGCGCGATCGCCTGACCAGTTTGACGGGGTTTCCCCCTGCGCCCACCCTATCCCCCCCTGCCGAAGAAGACCCGGCGATCGCCCTTCAGCCCGGCGCGTTTCTGCTGATCGGACGAGCAGCCGAGGGCGCACCCGGTGACATATCCGGGCTAGTGCTGCTGCCTTCCCCCCCCACAGTCGAGGGCAGCCCCACGGCATCCCCCTCCCCTGCATCCCCTGCAACGGCAGGTCTGGCGATCGCCCCTGGTAGCGTGTTGATGGTGCTAGAGCGCCGGCCTCCCGATGCTCCTGCCTGGATCAAACTCAAGGTCTGTTCGACGGAGCAAGCCGTAGCCCCTACACCAGCGGCTTCGCCGACTTCCAGCCCCGCCGCCCCGCCCATCGCGCCCGACAATGGCTCCGCTTCGAGCGCCAACCCGACGCTCCCGGCATCGCCCATTGGATCGCCCATTCGCGAGTTGCCAGCCCCACCCGCAGCGGATACGTTCAATACTCCACTGCCTGAACGAAGCGCGATCGCCCCTCCCGGAGAAGAAGGCTGGGTGGCGCTGAGCGATCTCCGTCCGCTGATGATGCCCAACCCCACGCCGACCGATGCCCAGCGCGGCGTTTGCGTCTCTTCGTCTCCAACCCCCGATTTGCCTGCTCCACCCCCTAGTCCGCCGCCTGTTGTGCCGCCTGCTGAACCTACCACGCCCCCCAGCGATCCACCCGCCTCGCCTCCTGTCGGTTAACCTCCAAAGATCTGGTCTTCTGGGGACAAAGAGGAAAAACCCGGTGAATTACTCGATACACTGGATAAGCGTCAGCAGTGTCACGATCGGCCTTACGCGATCGACTTTGTAGGATGGCATTGCCTGGATGGGCGATCGCACGATTTAGGGCGCAGAAGCCTGGAAAAGGTTTGGGAATACTATATTCAGTGTGTTTGTTTGATTCTTGTTTGATTCAGTGTGTTTGTTTGAAGGTTGGGCTTGGATTCAAACTTCAACCCGTTGACCGCCCGTTTAGAGCTTTGCCTTCTGCAACACAACGTTGGGTGCATTTCGGTTTCAGTCATGGATTTTGTTGAATTAGCCATTTAAACTTTCGGTTTCATGCTTTCGTCTGATCACCCCTGCCTGCGGCTTGCGATTCGCCGCCTTACTGCTGCTGACGCAGACCACTATGCGATTTGGGTGCTACAAGCTCCATCGCAGGCAGGTTACGTGCATCACGACCGAGCCTGGCCAGCGGAGCTAACCGAGATCTGGCAAGCCTGGCAGTCCATGTTTTGTCTGCGAGATTTGCCCGCCGTTCCCCGGATTCCGGCGGTGGTGTTGCCGCCGCCCCAGCCCGACGACCCGACACCAGGCTACGCGGGTCGCCTGATGCAGCATTTGGGCGTGAGTCTCTGGCAGTGGTTGTTTGACGGTTCCATCCAAAATAGCCTGGCCCAGAGCCAGGGCATTGCTCAGGGACAGGGGCGATCGCTGCGGCTGCGGCTGGAGATTCGTGACCCTGAGCTAATGGCGCTGCCCTGGGAAATCATGCAGCCCCAGCCCGGACGACAGGCGATCGCCCTCAGCCAGCAGCTTTTGTTTAGCCGCACCACCAACGAAGTCGATCCGCTGCCGGCCTTGCGCGAGGAAAACTCGCTGCGGATCTTGCTAGTGCAGGGACAGGACGCTGAACCCGACCGCAGCCTTTCCACCAGCGACTTTCGCCTCCAGTTACAGCAAGAGGCCGACGCGCTGACGGCGCTGCTTCAGGATGTCACTCAGGGAGAAGCGTTTCATCGCTTTGTGCCGCCTGTGCCCTGCGAAGTGACAACGCTGGTGCAGCCGACTGCCGCCGAACTCACGTCTCACCTAGAAACCAAGCAGTACAACGTGCTGTTTTACTCTGGCCACGGGATGCCTGGCCCAGATGGCGGAATGCTCTTCTTGCGTCCCGATGCAACGATGAACGGGACGGAGCTGGCGCAAGTGCTAACCCGCTGCCGCATCAAGCTGGCCGTGTTCAACGCCTGCTGGGGCGCACAGCCCGAAATGCAGGGCGATCGCCCCATTCCCCGCAGCAGCCTGGCCGAAGTGCTGATTCATCACGGCGTACCTGCGGTGCTGGGGATGCGCGATCGCATTGCCGAACACGAAGCCCACAGCTTTATCCAGCGATTTGCCCGGGCCCTGGCCGAGCGATCGCCCATCGACGAGGCCGTGGCGATCGCCCGCCAGCATTTGCTCACGCTCTATCGCTTCAACCAGATCGCCTGGACCCTGCCCGTCCTTTACATGCATCCCGAATTTGACGGCGAATTGGTCAAACCGCTGACAGAAGGGGTTACGGAAATTCCCGAAAATCCCTCTAGCTGGGGCGAGGTGCCGTTTCCCTCTGCCTGCCTCCGCGCTGTCGAGCCACCCCACCAAACCTGGCCAATCTACGGCGGCATGGTGCGGGTTGGCTTTTTGGAAGGCAATGACCTGGTGATTAAATCTCCCGGCGTTTCTCGTCGCCACGCTGAGATTTTCTATCGCGGGTCGGTCGGGGCGGCTAGCGCAGAGCCGATTTACGTCCTGCGCGACTTTTCTCGCTTTGGCACGTTTCTGCTGGAACCACAGGGCCAGTGGCGAAAAGTGCATCAGGAAGAGGTCGCCCTCAAGCCCCACAGTCGCCTCCGATTTGGCACATTTCAGCTAGAGTTTGTGCCCAATGACCTCACCCCGCCTCTGTGACGCTTGGCTCCTGGCTGCGCTTTGGCCAGAGCAGGTACGGCTTTCTGGGTTTATTGTGTTTATATTTGTCTGGATAATACTCTTTCAAAATTTCCACTTTAGCCCGCTGCCAAAATTTTCAAATTCCTTATCAGCCAATTACGGAACTGACCCATCCGAGTCTGTAGCTAGTCCTATCGAACCCATTCGATACCCACTTAATACAAGTCACCATAGACAACACTTGTCCGGCGCATTCAGGAGCAAGAACCATGGCAAGCGATTCAACCCGTCCCTGCTTTTCTGCCTTTCGATCTCAGGCTGAGCTAGAACTCCTCCAGGTCGTATTAGATGATGCGGATGCATCCTACCCCTGGAATCCGGCAGACCCTGCCGCATCTAGCTATTTTGAACAGCTTGAGCAGGAAGTGGCAGCGGGTTGGCCGACTGACATGCTCGATTCCTATGCCCAGTCCCTTTCCATGCAATTTGACCAACTGTGGGCCACGGTGGATGCGGCTCAAAATGCGGCTCAACCTGTGCTGACGACCGCCTCTTTCAGCGGACTGTTTCAGCGGTTTGCCGACCGGATGCCGCAAGGACTGCTGGAACGGCTGGTGCAGCAGGCGCAGATGGCGATCGCCTCTTCCAACTCTCTGGCCGATCAACTGGTTGCCAGCGTCCGCGACGTGCTGCCCGAGTGGGGCGATGATGATCTGTACGTGCTGGCGCGTCCTTTTGCCTATGCCATGCGCGACAAGGGCGAAAACGACCTGCTAGAGGGAGCGCTGCGCTCGGTGCGCTCCGAAGCCTGGGAAGACCTCTCCAGCATTGAGCAAGCCCGCCTCAGTCTGGCGATCGCCCGCCATATTATCGACCAATCCAAGGTTTGACCCATTCAAGGCTTGAGCCATCTAAGGCGCGATTCATCCAGTGCGGCGGGTAGGACGGAGTAGCAGAGCGACAGGGTAGCCCGCTCCAGCGCCCCAATACGCCAACCCCTCCTACCCCCGCCGCCTCAGTTGCGTAGCAAAGTTCTCACGGCGCGTGGGCGAGAGTTTGCGGGCTTTAAGAATGGCTGCCATCAGAAACGCATAGGACACGCTGCCGACGATGGCCAGCGCCGATAGGTTCAAAATGCCGCAGACGTTCCATAGCGCGTGCAGCACAGAGGCCGTCAGATAGCCCGTTCCCAGAGTCCGCCAGCGGTGGGCCGGCTTCAACATGCTGAGGCCGATGAAATAGCCCAAATAACCGCTATAGGCGATGTGTCCGGCGATTGACCCCAGCACGCGGGCAATCAAAATTTGCAGCCCCGACACTTCTCCCAGCCCGATGCCTCCCTGCATGTTCACGTTCTGAATCACGCTGGGCACGTATTGTCCGAGCGTTTCCAGCAGCGTGAAGCCAACGGCCGAAGCAGTGCCCAGCAAGATACCATCCAGCGGTTCCCAGACCCCCAACCGCTCTCGCCAGGGCGATCGCAGCGCCAGACCCACCGCGCAGGCCACCAGCACCGGAATCGCCTTCAGCAGTTCCTCCATCAGCCCTGCCCCGATGAACATCTGCCCCAGCAAAACCAGCAAATTGCCAGAAAACCGGGCGGGAATGTCTCCGGGCAACAGGTCTTGGAACACATAGATAAACAGGTTCAGCACCGGGCTGAGCAGCAGCACCACCATCATCAGCGCCGCCCCCAACAGCCACCATAAGGGTTTGGGCTTGCCGCAAAGCTGGTAGACCACGTAATAGGCGGCGATCGCCAGATAGGTCGCCAGTGTGACATTAAACACGGGCGGATTGCCTACTGCAATAAACAGCAGCACCACAAAGCTGACGGTGATGATTCCTGGCACCAAGTAAGCCCGCTGGAGCAGATCGGTTCCCGTGGACAGAATGGGAAACAACTGACTGACGGTGATGCCTTCATCAGCAAACCCTGCATCTTCCGGCGGGTCTGGCACATCGGCCTCTGCCTGCAAGTCGCTCGACACGGTGGGAATCAGGCGGGCATCGGGGATCGAAGCATCATCTGCCGACTGAACCGGGCGCAGCTCAAACACAAACTGCGGCCCGCGCTGGCCTAAGGAGAGGCGATCGCCCGCCCGCAACCGCTCTGCCTGATGCAGGAGTCGCCCATTCAGGTAAGTCCCGTTCGTGCTTTCCAGGTCGCGGAGTTGCCAGCCTACTCGGTCAGGCGTGGCTTCGATACAGGCATGAAACCGGGAAACCCCGCTGTAGGCCGCCGAATCCACCACAATTTGGCAGTCTGGATCGCGCCCCAGCCGCACCTCTCGCGTCAGCGGCAGGGGGTATGCCACATCTGCCTGAGCTGCGTCCGTCGGGGCACATAGCCGCAGATAGGCGACCTGGGGCACAAAGTCCGTCACTGGTTTGCTCGGGCATCGCGGACGGCCGCCAAAAACAGCAGCACCGTTAGAGGAATGCTAAGCGCCAGAATAATGCCCGTGGGCGCTGTCCCCAGTTGGGGGGTTTTGGAGGTCAGCTCGAAGATGGAACCAATGGCGGCGATCGCCGCAATACAGGAGCCTGCAAGAAACAGGCCGCTTTTGGGAGTCATCATAGGGCGGAGGGATGGGCGGACGGTAGCAGCAGTCAATCGAGACGGGACTCAGGCAACGGGCTTCACAGCCTGCACCGAAAAGCCATTCTTGCTTAGCTCTTGGTTCAGCGCCAGGGCGTTGTCCACACGGTCTACAAACATCACGCCGTTCAGGTGATCCATTTCATGCAAAATGACCCGCGCCAGCAGATCATTTGCCACCAGCTTTTGCGGGCGGCCCATCTCGTCTTTGTAGGACACCTCAACCTCTTCTGGGCGAGTCACGTCCAGAAATACGCCCGGAATGCTCAGACAGCCCTCCTGAATCACGCAGGTTTTGCTGCTCTGGCGCGTGATGCTGGGGTTGATCAGCACCAGCGGCGGGGTCTTGGGTTCATCCAGATGAATGTCAATCACGATGAGCTGCTTGTGAACCCCGACCTGGGGAGCCGCCAGCCCAATGCCGTCTTCGCTATACATGGTTTGCAGCATTTGCCGCGCCAGTTGGCGCACCTCGTCGTCCACTTTGGTAATGCGCTTGGCAGGCTGCCTCAGCACGCGATCGCCCAGGTAGTGTAGCTCCAGCGGCGGCTTCGACAGCTTTTTCTTTTCGACAAAAATAGACGAGGTGGTTTGAGAAGGCATGGCAGAGAATGACGAGGCAGCATCGACATAAGTTTATCTTTCTCTATATTAGACCCCCCGTGCGAGTCGTTGAACGGCGCGGATAACGAGCATTGTTTCATGAGCATTGTTTCATGAGCATTGTTTACAGATGCAAGCTGAATCGGCCAATCAAACCACCGCGCATCCGCATAGTCCGGCATAATCCGGCAGGATTCAGCATGATTCGGCAAAATCTGGTAAAGCCATTTGCAATCCCTGTTCGCAATCCCTATTTGTCATCACGACATTCGTTGTTCCCACGCTCGTCTATCCGACTGGGTGAACCTCCCTGGGGGATTTTCCCCAAACGCATTGTTTTGTATCTAAGAACACAGTATTATTTTCCTCAGTGAAACTAGTTGGCTAGCACCTGTGGGGCGATCGCCTCTTCCCTAAGGGTTATTTGCCAACGGGTTAGTTTTTGCTTTGGTTGGGTTCTTTGCCCACCGCGCGGGCAACCTGCGCCAGTCCAGACGCAATGCTGCCCCTTCACCCACGCTGCATCTTGGTTTCGTGATCCGTTTTTGATTTCCGAAGGACTGCTGTTTCATGAACATTAAATGGACTGCGCCCAGCGCTGAATCCCTCGCATCGCTCCAACCCCGCATCTGGCAAGACTGCGATCGCACCACCCAAAAGATGCTGTGGCATGTCTATGACCCGATTTCTGGCGAAGCAAGTTCCCTAGAGTCTCAAGCTGACGTTGAAGAATGGCTGGCCCATCGCGCCTACTCATAGCGGAATGCAGAGGTCAGGTTTTGGGACGTAGCGCGTCTTGCGTGAGTGTTTCGCGTGAGCGTCTGGCATGAGCGTCTGGCATGTAGTCCTATCCTCTGATCTCTGCTGCCCTCGCCGCTAGATGCCCGCTATCCGGTTGTTATAAAGGCTCATGGCTTTTTCGGTGCTTTGCTGAAGGCTGAGGGCGATCGCCGCTTCGCACAACCGCAGCACTTCGGTCAAAATTTCTGTTTCCGCCTTGGAAAACTGCCCTAACACATGAGAAACCGTGTCTTTGTCTTCCGGGGCGGCGGTTTTGGGCTTGCCGATACCGATGCGGAGGCGCGGAAAATTTTGCGTACCTAGGTGCGAAATGATGGACTTCATGCCGTTGTGTCCGCCTGCGGAACCCGATAGCCGCAACCGCAGCCGACCCAGCGGCAAATCCATATCGTCGTAAACCACCAGCACGGACTCCGGCGAGAGCTTGTACCAGTCCACCACCGCACGAATCGACTGACCCGATAGGTTCATGTAGGTCTGGGGCTTGAGCAGTCGAATTTTGTCACGGTGCGGGCCAGTGCCTTCCCCAAAAATGCCCTGAAATTTTTTGTGGTCTGCCAGGTTGATCTGCCAGGAGCGGGCTAGCTCGTCTACCAGCATAAATCCGACATTGTGCCGGGTGCGGTCATACTTAGCGCCCGGATTGCCCAGACCCACAATGAGCTGAGGCGTAGGGGCGATCGCCACATCACGAGACTCGCCCATCGTCTAGCTGGGTTGGGAAGGGCTGGCGGCATCTTCTTCGACGGGCGCGATCACTTCAGCATCCGTCGGCTCAGCCTTCTCAGTTGCCGAGAGAACCTTTTGCGCGGGCGGCTCTAGCTTGGCTTCCATCGGTTGGCTGATGGTTTTCTCGATTTGCTCTGCTTCCTTCTTAAACTCTTCCTGAAACTCGCGAGACGCATCCTGGAAGCCCTTGATCGCCTTGCCCAAGCTGCGCCCAATCTCTGGCAGTTTTTTCGGGCCAAAGATCAGCAGCGCCAGAATCATAATCACCGCCATTTCTGGCAGACCAATCCCAAAGATGTTCACAGCCGTTTCTCCTGTCGGTCAGCGCTGGATGCCTTAGATAGCCTGTAGACAGCCTGTAGATAGCCACGTTGCGCCTTTGCTTGGCAGCAATCAGACGGCTTCAAACATTTGACTTTCGTCTGACTTTAGAGACTGCCGCAGTATCCACAGATCCTACAAATACTTCCTACAGATACTAAGGATATATGTTCACGCCTTTTAAGAATAGCGCTTCCAGAAAGTGCTGCCTTCTTCCCACAGGCATTCTGGAATGATTAGGCGCGAACCACAATTCACCGACTCTTTGCAAAACCCGTAAATTTTTTAAGGAAATGATTTTCAGGAAGCCTTATATAAAGGAACTACAAAGCTCTGGTTAAGTTTATGGCGGTTTTGGGGGTCGCTGATAGAATCGAGGGGTCTTTTTATGGTTTGCCTTGCTCGGTTCTTTAGCTGGCGTAACGTTTCAAGCTGGTGCAATGTCAAACCGATCAGACAATCTACTGGCGCACTACTGGCGTACTTTTATCTTCAGAATTCTTAAGCTTTCAACTTGTAGGCGCATCAGTCCCCGTTCAAGCTCCGTTAAATTAAGCCATTTCCCTTTGCCGTTTTTATTGTCTTTTGGGTTATGCCTTCGCCCATTCGGTTTTCTCGAACCCATCGCTATTCTCGTAGCCGAGTGCGCTTGCTCCTGCGCCCTAGAGTCTGGCTGTCGGCAGTGGTGCCTGTGCTGGCGTTGGCGTTGGCCTGGGCCTATTGGCAGCGTCCTGCTTTGCTGTCCAATTGGTTAGGCGATCGCCCCCTAGAATTCGGTGCCGACTCGTCTGGAGATCGTGCCCTGCCGCCGGGTCTCTTTGAGTCAAACCCAACGGGGCAAGGTCGATCCCTGGGCGATCGCGCTCAAATCGACATTGACAACCTGCCCGTGCTGGGAGCGCGTCGATTTCCAACGGGAACACCTCTGGCGCTAGAGGAACCGCTCGTTTCTCCTAGCAGCCTGCCCGATGCGCTCAAGTCGCCGAGCCAAGCAGGTTCCTCCTCTAGTCTGCCTGCATCGTCGGCGATCGCCCTCACAAACCTCCTGTTGCTGAACCCTGCCCCCACAGCCAGCCGCTCGTCCAGGGGTTCAGCCAAGCCAGACCCAATCCTGAACACAATCACCGTTTCGCCAACGACCAGTCCTATTACAACCAGTTCTATATTGCCTAGTCCGGCGATCGCCCCTGCTGGCACAGTGAGTACTGTGGGTACAGTGAGCAGCCCTATTCCCGGCTCTACGCCATCTCAACCAGTTCTCCCCGTTAGCCCACTGGAATCAGCGCTCCAGCGTCAGGCAGGCTCCAGCAGCCCACCTTCTACGGTCGAGCCGTCTCCAGCAGGTTCATCTGGCACTTCCCCCAGAATTCCTGGCACCGTTCCCAGCGGTTCCGTCCTGCAACCTATTCCTGGAGAACCCGCCCAACCTCTGAGCCAACCCTCCCTCACCCCAGCCTTTTCTACGCCCACGCTACCGGGCCCCTATCTGCCCCGCACCTCGCCACCACCGGGCAGCACGGGCTACCTGCCGCCATTAGGGGTTCAGCCCCTGCCGACGAGCACACTGGGTCAGCCGATCGGTGCGCCTGCGCCCCTTCCCTCCGGTTTGCCCGTGCCTGATTCCTCCATTTCAGGCTCAGGGATTTCAGGGGCGGGCGCAGCAGGCTTCCCAGGCGGCAACTCCTCAGTGCTGCCGCAACCCCAGTTTGACGGGCGCAACTTCTACACGGCTCCCACGCAGCCTGCTCAGCCCCCTACAGTTGAAGCGGCTCCGTTTTCGGCTCCGTCCCGGCCTCGCAACGGCGAGTTCAACACGTTCTCGAATCCGTAAGCGCCCGTTCTGGCAGCGATTTGCAGGTCTTCCAAACCATCGGCGCTGTTTAATATATCCATCAAACTGAGCGGAAATGGTGTGTAGCAAACGGGCAGCTACACACCATTTCGTTGTATCAGTTTCGTTGCATCAGTTTCGTTGCATCAGTTTCGTTGCATTAGTGTTGCATTAGTTTCGTTGCATTAGTTTCGTTGCATCAGTCAGCCGTCCCGAACAAAGCATTCATGAAAACGCATTCATGAAAACACGCTCATGGACGCTGTTAGAAATGGCGGATGATGGCATCGGCAAACTCAGAACATTTCAGCGGCTCTACGGGTGGCTCCATCAGTCGGGCCAGGTCGTAGGTGACTTCGCCGGCCGAGATCGCGCCGCCGATGCCTTTCTTAATCAGGTCCGCCGCTTCCTGCCAGCCCATATATTCCAGCATCATCACCCCAGAGAGGATGACGGAGCCGGGGTTAATGCGGTCTAGTCCTGCGTGCTTGGGCGCGGTGCCGTGGGTCGCCTCGAAGATGGCAGCAGAGTCGCCAATGTTCGCGCCGGGGCCCATACCCAGCCCGCCGACGACAGCCGCTGCCGCGTCAGAGAGATAGTCGCCGTTCAGGTTCATCGTCGCCAGGATGGAATATTCATCGGGGCGCGTCTGGATTTGCTGAAAGATGCTGTCGGCGATGCGGTCGTTGACCATGATCTTGTCTTTCCACTGGCCGCTGCCGTGGGTGTCCCAAATAGCATCGAGGACGGATTGTACCTCGTCGCAGATTTGCGCCTTTTTCTCCGCCGTCAGCGCGTCATAGCCCGGATCGATCATGCGGGCATTGTCTTCGATGCTGAGGTCGGGATTTTTCTCCTTGTTGCCCAAAATCCAGGATTCCCGTTCTGTGATGCACTCAGCGCGAAACTCGCTGGTGGCCAGTTCGTAGCCCCAATCGCGGAATGCGCCTTCGGTGTATTTCATGATGTTGCCCTTGTGAACCAGCGTCACCATCTGCTTATTTTTGGGCAGGCGCAGGGCGTGGCGGATGGCGCGGCGCACGAGGCGCTGGGAACCCGTTTTGCTGATGGGCTTGATGCCAATGCCCGAATCCAGGGGGATGCGTTTTTTGCCGTGTTCGGGGGTGGCGGGAATCAGGTCTTCATTGAGGATCTTGATGAGGCGATCGCCCACTTCGCTGCCCTGCTTCCATTCAATGCCCAGGTAGATATCTTCGGTGTTTTCCCGATAGATAATTACATCCAGCTTTTCAGGCGTTTTGTGGGGTGAGGGCGTGCCTGCATAGTATTTACACGGGCGAATGCAGGCGTACAGGTCAAAAATTTGCCGCAGGGCGACGTTTAGCGAACGAATGCCGCCGCCGACGGGCGTAGTCAACGGCCCCTTGATCGCCACGCCATATTCTCGAATTGCCGCCAGCGTATCTTCTGGCAGGTATTGATAGGTGCCGTAGAGTTCGCAAGCTTCATCGCCTGCATACACCTTGAACCAGACAATCTGGCGCTGCCCGCCGTAGGCTTTTGCCACGGCCGCATCAAACACCTTCTGAGCCGCGGGCCAAATGTCTACGCCTGTGCCGTCGCCTCGAATAAAGGGAATGATAGGGTTGTCAGGAACCTGTGGCTCACCGTTTTCAAACGTGATGCGTGAACCCTCGGTCGGGGGAATAATCTTTTCATACATAGAGCGTTGCCGACTCCTAAGTGATAAATCAACGATTCTTGGCTAGTTTAGTGGCGGAGAGAAGAGCCAGAATGCTCAAGAGTGAGCAGCTTTCGGATCAGTTTCTCCAAAGTTTCTCGACAAGAGTGCTTCCTTGAGGCAACGTGCCAGTTTTTTTTAGCCAGGGGCATGATATCTCAAACTTGCAATTGCTCAATTTCTCAAAGATGAATCGGAGGAACTGTTCATCTAAGACAATCAACGGTGGGGCAACCGCAAAAAAGGCGAAAAAATCCTTAAGATGAAGGTGTCTTTGGGTGATGTCACTGTTTTGTCAGATTTATCTGATAATTTTGCTGAATGTCCCCTGATTTGAAAAATGATTTGGAAAACTTAGGAAGCTTGACCGTCCCAAAAACTCCTCCTTAAAAGTTTATTCCGTTGAACGGGATTGCTTAAGAAGAATTAGCAGGTTAGTTCGGGAGCTAAGGGGGTGCGATCGCACCCTGTCTCAATTCAAGTCTCAGCCGCTATGATGGCTCGATGGAAGATCTCGATATATGCAAAAGGAACCTGTGATGCTGTTGGCAGGGTTGGAGATGAGTAACTGATATGAAACGCATTTTGATCGTAGATGACGACACCACCTTGCGGACAGCACTCACCCGATACTTGCAAAATCAGGGCTACTTGGTGCAAGAAGCCCAGTCTGGGCTGGAAGGGTTGACCTTGTTTGAGCAGCATCCGCCCGATCTGGTGGTTTCGGATGTGCTGATGCCAGAGATGGACGGGCTGGAGTTTTGTCGCCGCCTGCGGGCCAGCCGCACGGGGCAACTCGTGCCTTTTATCTTTCTCTCTAGCCGCAAGGAAGTGGACGACCGGGTGCAGGGCCACCAGATGGGCGCAGACGACTATCTGGCAAAACCCTTCGAGCCGAAGGAGCTAGTCGCCAAGATTGAGGCCCAGCTGGAGCGATCGCGCCGGGTTCACTCCGAAATTGTGCGGCTGATGCAGCAGTCGGTCGGTGTTGGCACTGCGGGGGGCGATCGCCCTGCTACGCAGACCCCGCTTCCCCTTACGCCAGCGGAGGAAAAGGTGTTTGCTGAAGTGATCCAGGGCTATACCAACAAGCAAATTGGCGAGCGTCTCTTCGTCAGCCCGCGCACGGTGCAGACCCATCTCAGCAATATTCTCAGCAAGCTAGAGCTAGAAAACCGCTCGCAGCTAATCCGCTATGCCTATGAGCGGGGATATCGGCCGCCGGAATCGACGGAAGAGTGATGACGGAAAAGCGACAGAGGATTAGAACAGAGGATTAGAACAGAGGATTAGAAGCGGGTTTTTAGAACGCTCGTGCAAATTCCACTCTTTCCTGCGCTCCTCTTCGTGCAAATTCTACTCTCTCCTGCGCTCCTCTTAAAGACTTAAAGACTCGATACTGCAACCCGCTTCCCTCAAAGCCGCCGGATGAGTTGACGGGCGATCGCCCATTGCAGCATTCGTCTTGGGGCGCTGGCTTTGCGGAGGATCTTGGGTCGGAGGAAACGCCCCAGCAGAAGCCGCCCGATCCCTTTGAGGCGGGCGTTGAGGCGAATCCAGAGATAGCGCGATCGCCACTGGTGTCCGGTTCCGGCGTAGAGGGGGCGAAAGGCCACGGGCCCAGCCAGCACATCGGCGCGATGGATGCCGCTAATACCATGCTGGCGATGCTCCGGGTTGGGGATGCCGCCGTGTTCGCCGTAGTTGCGAAAGCTGATGTAGTTTTTGAAGCCGTGCGATCGCAGGTATTTATCCACCTCGGAGTCGAAATTGAAATAGCCCGTGCCGTGATGCTCATGCACCCAGTCAGCCAGTCCACAAAGGCAGCGGGCGGCAGCAGGCGTGACGACGTAGGCCACCAGCGAGGTCGAAAATCCTTCCGCAAAGCCATCAGGACTGAGGCTATAGATCTGTGCCGCGCAGGTGTAGAGCCAGCAGAGTCCGGTTGAAGGCTGAGACAGATCCATCGGCAGCGGCAGAGACGACATCCCAACCACGGGCACAAAATCCGCTTCGACAATCAGGGTCGGCCGGGGTTCTGCCGCCGCCTGCACCCATGCCCGACGGTGGTTCATCATGCAGCAATAGATGGCGGCATAGGAAGAGTCGGGCGATCGCTCATTGCGAAATAGCTTGACCTGCCAGCCTTCATTTGCCAGCGCTTGCTCTAGCGGCTCAGTCTCTTCCCGATACGCAATAATAAAAGCTTGCTGAATCTCATCTTTGAGCAAGAGCGGCTGAGTCACTGGGCTGACAACATCACGAGTCATGGCACGAGTCATAGTCAGAATTACGCTCTCAGTTCTGGATGGCAAACCTTTAGACGCAATTCATGAGAAAAGGAGCGGGGTTAGACTTGCCCTAAAAAACCAACGCTGCAAAAACGACCCCTCATGGGAGGATGGTCAGCGGGTCGTTTGCATGGCCTGATCATGAAGCATTTCCTGGATCTGTTACCTGGATTTTATGAGCAAATTTGTCTCCAGTCTCCAATCTCTGGTCGGCGCTGAGCAACTCTCGGTTTGGGAAAGGGTCGCGCCAGCACTGAAGGCGCAACTGTCTCAGGCGATCGCCCCTGGTGGCATACCCGAATGCATTGTGGAGCCAGATTCGCCCGCCCAACTTGCCGCTGTGGTGAAAGAATTGCACGCGCAAAAAGGGCGATCGCTCCCCTTTGGCACAGGCACCAAGCTGCACTGGGGCGGCGTATCAGACAGCATACAGGTCGGCATCAGCACGGCCCGGATGAACCAGCTCATCGACCATGCAGCCGGGGATCTCACGGTCACCGCGCAGGCCGGAATGCGGCTAGCCGACTTGCAAGCACACCTGGCTCGACAAAACCAGTTTTTGCCGCTCAACCCGTCCTACGGCGACGCAGCCACCCTCGGCGGCATCATTGCCACTGCCGATAGCGGCTCCCTGCGCCATCGCTACGGCGGCGTGCGAGATTTGCTAATCGGCGTGACCTTGGTGCGGGCGGATGGCGAAATCGCCAGGGCCGGCGGGCGCGTGGTGAAAAACGTGGCAGGCTATGACCTGATGAAGCTATTCACCGGGTCCTGGGGCACGCTGGGCATCCTTACAGAAGTCACCTTTCGCGTCTATCCCTTGCCCGAAGCCTCGAAAACGCTGGTGCTGGCAGGAGAACGAGAGGCGATCGCCCGCGTCACCCAGGCACTCCTCTCCTCAGCGCTTGCCCCAGTTGCAGTGGAACTGGTTGCCCCAGCCGCCATGCAGCACCTCGGTCATGCAGGGCTGGGGCTAGTGGTGCAGTTTCAGGGTCTTGCCGTTTCGCTAGATGCCCAGGCAGCCCAGTTCCGCCAGTTTGCCCAGTCCGCCGCTCTCGTCGAGTCCACCTACACCGACGCTGCTGAAGCATCCTTGTGGCAAACATTGCAAGCCCTGTGGGAGACTACTCCTTCCCTCACCTGCAAAATCGGAGTCTTGCCCAATCAGGCCGCCGCAACCCTGGAAAAAATTGCCGACCAGTTCCCCTCGCTGTCCTACGGCACGATTCACGCAGGCAGCGGTTTGGGGCTGCTCCGGTTCGCTGACCCGCCCAGCACGAGCCACCTGCTCGATCTGCGCCGTCTCTGCGAAGCCCAGGGTGGCTTCCTCTCCCTCCTGGCCGCCCCCGTTGACCTGAAACAGCAGATTGACGGGTGGGGCTATCCCGGCAACGCCCTTGGGCTGATGCGCGGCATTAAGCAGCAGTTTGATCCAGACAGGCTGCTGAGTCCGGGGCGGTTTGTCGGCGGTATTTGATTTCTCACAACCTTAGGACGCTCTCTTCTCCACCTCTACAGGCAGCGCATACTGCCGCTTGCCAGCCTGCTTAGCCTGATACATGGCCAGGTCTGCTTGCTTGAGCAGGGTTTCGGGGTCGTCGCCGTGGGTGGGATAGAGGCTGATGCCGATGCTCGTGGTGACAGGAATCGACTCACCTTCTAGCGCAAAGCTTTGGGATAGCGTATCGAGAATCTTTTCGGCAACGCGGGTCACGTCTTGCACATGGGGAATGGCCGGCAGCAGCACCACAAATTCGTCGCCGCCAAAGCGGGCTACGGTGTCGCTATTCCGCAGGCAGCGGGAGAGGCGCTGGGCTACGGCTTTGAGCAGCAGATTGCCCATTGCGTGGCCGTAGGTGTCGTTGATGTGCTTAAAGCCGTCCAGATCCAGGAACAGCACCGCAACAAGCTGGTCGTGTTCTTGCGCCCAGAGGAGCGATTGCAAGAGGCGATCGCACAATAGCTGGCGATTAGGCAATCCCGTCAGGCTGTCGTGGTAGGCCAGGTGTTGCAGGTGGTATTGCGCCTGTTTTAGCTCAGCGTTGGAGCGCACCAATTCCGCAGCGGTGCGGCGCAGTTCTTCTTCCATCTGCTTGCGCTGGGTGATGTCGCGAATCACGCCCACCAGGAAGGTGTTGCCCGCAGCGTCTTTGTGGAGCGATCGCTTGGTTGCCGTCAGATAATGCGCTCCATCGGCGCTGGTAAATTCTTCCTCGCTCTCGCTGTCCAACCCTGTTTCAAACACGCTCTCATCATGCTGCCGCAGGAAATTGGCCTGATGGGGCGGGAAAATGTCGTGGTCGGTTTTGTCGAGCAGTGTTTCGAGCGGATAGCCCACAAAGCGGCAGAAGGCTTCGTTTAGCACAATCCACCGTCCCTGCCGATCTTTGACAAACACCGGATCGGGAATCATATGAATGACCGAGCTGAGAAACTCTTTGGATTTTTTGAGTTCCTCTTTGAGGTAGGCAATGTAGCTCGTAATCACGCCGCTAGACCCAACCAGCGCCAGCAGCGGCGGCACTAGCGGAATCCACCACCCCTGAAGAAATGCCAGGTAGCAACTCCCTAACAGAAGGCTGCTGCTTCCCAGTAAGGAAATGGCCAGCTTTGCCGGGTGGCGAAATCGCCAGCTTACAACCGCACCCACCAGCGACCAGCCCAAAATCCAGATCCATTCCACCGGAGAGATCCAGACCTGCAAGGGCGATCGCCCATACAGCGCCGCATCCAGCAGTTGGCTGATGAAGTTGGCGTGGAGCGCTACTCCAGGAATGCGCTGCACGGTGCCGTTCATTTCCCGGCTGTAGGAGTTGAAAAAGAAATCATTCAGGCTTTCGGCAGTGGAGCCAATCAAAACGATGCGATCGCGCATCAGCGCCGGATCGACCTCGCCGTTTAGCACTTCAGTCAGCGACACTGTGCGGTAGCCAGAACTGCGCGTGTTCGCCAGAATTTGATAACCGCCATCGTCTGCCCGCACATAGCCGCCATCGTTGCGACCCAGTCGCCGCAACACCGACTGCCCCAACTTCACCTCGGCAGGATTGTCAGGCGCGGGTTGGGTGCTGATGCCCCAGTCTTGCAGGTACAAAAGCGCCAGCTTCAGAGCAAAACTGCGGCGCAGTTCGCCGTTTACACCCCAATACAAAATTACCCGCCGCACCCGGTTGTCGCTATCGGTCACGACATTGTTAAAGCCGACTTGACCCGCTTGCTTCAGCAGTTTGGGCGGCTCTACACCCGGACTCGTCGAGTCGGGGATTTTCTCAATGCCAATGAGATTTGGCGTGGTGCGAAATACCGCCTTAAGTTCGTCGCCGCCCTCGCCCACCGAAAATTCGCGGTAGATGTCCAGCCCAATGGCGCGGGGCTGGTAGGATTTAATTTTTTGGAGCAAATCCGCCATCACCCGATCGGAAATGGGCCAGTCGCGCAGGTTTTGAATGTCAATGTCATTAATACCGACGATGACGATGCGCTCATCCATAGGATCTGCTGGACGCAGGCGAAAGGCGCGATCCAGCGCTGCCAGTTCCAAAAATTGCAGCCCACCCAGCCAGCGCAGCCCCAATACGCCGCATGTCACGGCGATCGCCGTCAGCCAGATACGCCGCTCTCGCCACAGCCGATGGCTGCTCTGCTGGAGACTAGACAACGATTTTGACTTCAGACGGTTTGCTTGACGCAGCAACATTGCACTTAGATCAGCAGATGGGGCAGAATGCAGGCTGATTGAGGGGGATGCACCGTTTCAGACTTTAAAGTGCCCTGCGATCCCCTGGAAATCGCCAGAATTTTGGTAAAAAATTTGTCAGCATTCGCAGAAAAATGTGAAGGAGTAATGAAGGGCGATCGCCCCCTTGACGAATCAACAGCTATACTGCTTGCCTGCGAGACGATCTCATCACTGGTTTCCCGCGCTAATCTAAGCAATAGACTGGACGAGCCTGAAGACATTTCGGGTCAGGCAAGGGCGTGGAAACTACGGACACGGCCTGCCGCCAATCTGTGCCAATGGCGTTCGCCGGCCTCCGTATCAACCCATACGGACTTTATCTGTGCGTAGCGTAGGGCTGCCTTGCGGAATTTGCCCCCCAATCTGCCTTGCCAATGGGTTTCCCTGATCTATTTTTCAGATTTGAGCTTCTAGACTTGCCCTCCAAGCTGCGATCGCTCGTCTTGTTGGCAACGGTCTGGCAGAGCGTCAGCACAAGGGATACAGAGCGCCAGCAGAGCGTCAGCAGGGGGATGCCAGGTGGGGCGATCGCAAGGGGTGCATCCCACTTTTGTAGCCCTCACCCTAAAGTCCTATCCCAAAGCGGCAGAGGGACATCCAATCCGGCTCCCCTGCTCCCGCTTTGGGAGCAGGGGCTGGGGGATGAAGGCAAACTTGCAGAACTAGGATGCGCCCGATTGCAAGCGCTTCTGCTCCTCCCATTTACCTCCTCCCACTGCTTCCTCCCATTGCCACGTCAGATGCCATCCTGATAGTCTGTCTCGAATTGAATTTGCCTCAAATTTGCCTCAAATTTGCCCCGTCCTTATCCAGTCCCGATTCCCTCACACCCTCGTCGTTGCATTTTCCAGGTTGATTGCATGTCTCAGTCCTCTCGCCGCACGATCCATCAGTCTGTCTACCAATCTGTCTACGCCACCGCTCTAGATAATAATGGCTACCGATCTTTCGAGTTGCCCGGTGCCCGCCCCCACTACAACCCCGATCGCCCCGGTCAGGTCGAGCATATTGCCCTAGATCTGGATCTCGACCTCGCCCACCAGCGCTACAGCGGCACCTGCGCCATTCGGCTCAACCCGGTGCGAAACGGCATTGAGCGGCTGACGCTGGATGCGGTCAAGCTAGACATTCATTCCGTCAAAGCAGGCAAGCACAAGCTGCACTTTGACTACGACGGCGAACAACTCCAGGTTTCTCTCAAAGACCCCACCCGCTCTGGCAAACCCATCACGCTAGAAATCACCTACAGCAACGACCACCCCCAGCGCGGACTCTACTTCATCGCACCCGACCAGCACTACCCCCAAAAGCCCGTGCAGGTGTGGACTCAGGGCGAAGACGAAGACTCGCGCTTCTGGTTTCCCTGTTTCGACTATCCAGGGCAACTCGCCACTAGCGAAATTCGCGTGCGTGTACCAAAACACCTGTTGGCAATTTCCAACGGCGAACTGCTGGAGACCATCGAAGATGGAAACAGCAAGATCTACCACTGGTTCCAAAAAGAGGTGCATCCCACCTACCTGATGACGCTGGCGGTGGGTGACTTTGCCGAATTGCGCGACGAGTGGCACGGCAAACCCGTCACCTATTACGTAGAAAAAGGACGGGAGGACGATGCCCGCCGCAGCATGGGCAAAACGCCCCAAATGATCGAGTTCTTTAGCCAGACCTTCGGCTATGCCTACCCCTTTCCCAAATACGCCCAAGTCTGTGTCGATGACTTCATCTTTGGCGGGATGGAAAATACATCCACCACGCTGCTGACCGATCGCTGCCTGATCGACGAACGCGCCGCCCTAGACAACCGCAGCACCGAGGCGCTTGTGGCGCACGAACTGGCCCACCAGTGGTTTGGAGATTTGGTGGTGATTAAGCACTGGAGCCACGCCTGGATCAAAGAGGGCATGGCCTCCTATTCCGAAGTGCTGTGGACGGAGCATGAATACACCGCCGACGATGCCGCCTACTATCGGCTGAATGAGGCCCGCAGCTATATTTCTGAAGACAGTAGCCGCTATCGCCGCCCGATTGTGACCCACGTTTATCGGGAGGCGATCGAGCTATACGATCGCCACCTGTACGAAAAAGGCTCCTGCGTGTATCACATGATCCGCCGGGAGTTGGGCGATGAAGAATTCTTCGACGCAGTTCACACCTTTGTCAACGACAATGCCCACAAGACAGTGGAAACGGTTGACCTGCTGCGGGCGATCGAAAAGGCGACCGGGCGGAATTTGCAGTTTTTGTTTGATCAGTATGTCTATCGTGGCGGACATCCCGACTACAAGGTGTCCTATAGCTGGGATGGCGACAGCAAGCTGGCGAAGGTGACGCTGGTGCAAACCCAGGCAACCGATGGCGATACCGATCTTAGAAGTGACTTGTTTGACCTGAAAATTCCCATTGGCTTTGGCTATGCCAAAGAGGAAGAGGGCAAAGGTAAGGACAAGGCGGCCAAGCCCTTGGCGACGCTCAAAACCTTCACTGTGCGGATTCATGAGCGAGAACAGTCCTTCTATTTTCCGCTCGATGAAAAGCCGCAGTTCGTCAGCTTTGATGTCGGCAACCACGTTTTGAAAGAGGTGACGCTGGACTATGGCGTGGCAGAGCTAAAGGCGCAGTTGAAGCATGATCCTGACCCGGTTTCTCGGATCTATGCGGCGATCGCCCTTGCCAAAAAAGGCAATCTGGAAGCCGTAAAAGCCCTGGGTCACGCTTTAGCGCACGATCCGTTTTGGGGCGTGCGGGCAGAGGTGGCCGCAGAACTGGCTTCAATCAAGCTGGATCAATCGCTAGAGGCACTGCTAGAAGGGCTAAAGGATGCCGATGCGCGAGTGCGACGGTCGGTCGTTGAAGCGCTAGCCCAGATAAAAACCCAGGAGAGCTATAAGGCAATTAAAACCGTAGCCGAAAAGGGCGACCCCAGCTACTACGTAGAGGCCGCAGCGCTGCGATCGCTCGGCACGGTGGCTGCCAGCCCGCTCAACGGCAAGTCCAAAGAAGAAAAGGTAATCAAGCTGTTTCGAGAGGTGCTGGACACCCGCGCCGGGTGGAACGAAACGGTTCGCAGTGGGGCAATCGGCGGCTTGAGCAAGCTGAAAGAATCGGCAGCAGCGCTGGAGCTAATTTTGGACTATACGGCGATGGGCACCCCCCAAGCCCTTCGATTGGCCGCAATTCGGGCGCTGGGGCCAGTGTCCCTTGGGCAAGAAAAACCCCAGGTCGAGCGCATTCTCGATCGGCTGCGGGAGTTGTCGGATGAGTCGTTCTTTTTGACCCAGGTGTCCGTGGTGATGGCCCTGGGACAGATGCAAACCACCCGCGCCGCCACAGTGCTGCAATCGCTTGCAGACCGCACCCCCGATGGTCGCGTCCGCCGTATTGCCGAAGAAGCAGTGCAGCGGGTGATGAAAAATGCGGGTCAGGATCAGGCTGTAAAGAAACTTCAACAAGAGCTGGATCAGCTCAAAAAGGACAATCAAACGCTCAAGAGCCGTCTGGAAAGTTTGGAGGCAAAGGCGGCGAAGGGATAGTCTCGGTTTTCACTTTGAAGCCATTGTCTGGAATTTTGAAAATATGGGGTTTTCCCCTGCTTCCACCTGCAAAATGGGCTGCCTATAATGGCGTTCATCTAGGTTAAGAGTCCCGCCTAAATAAGCCTTCTGGGGTGCGTCGTTATGGAGAACCAGAACCCGCCGTTTGCACAGCCCGCCACGCTGATCGAGCAGTCGGGCGATCGCCCAAAAAGCCTGAAAACCAACCCGTTCACAACCTATCGCGATCCACAGACGGGTCGCTGGATCGTGGTTAAGCCCGCTGGATAGAGCGCTCAAGTTTTTTGAGTTGAGTGCATCTGTCCAACCTGCTAGGGTTAATCTCTGTCAAGCAAAAGAGGGACGCAGTTGATAGGCTGTGTCCCTCTTTGTCTTGCTTTATCTATGAACTTATCCGCCGTCTAGTCGCTTGTCGTCTAAGAAGCCACCTTTTCTGCCTCTAGCCGACGGGTGCCGTTGGACACTGAAACGGGCTTAATTGGCGTTTGCATTAAAAACACCAGTAGCGGACTCCGTTGAAACTCGCGGCGCAACTGTCGGCGCAGTTCGGCTTCCAGGGTCGCCTGTAGCTTCGTCCAATCCACGTCAATTTCTCCGTCGCCAAAATTGTGAGTCACCTCTTTCCAGCGATCGCTCAGCACGGTTTCTAAGGTTTGCACCACAGAGCGCTCCAGCCGAGATTTCTCCACGGAGGTCACGACCCCCCGCAGATGGATTGCAGGGACAGACACCAACTCACCATTCCAGCCAATCGTCGCAGCGATCGTCACCACGCCATCTTCGGCAAGCTGTTGCCGCTCTTTCAGCACGCGCTGATGTACCACGCCAGAGCGTGAAGAATCCACCAGTTCGATTCCCGACGGCACTTTACCCGCTACTCGAATGCTGTCCTGGGTCAGTTCCACCACGTCCCCATTGTCAATAATCACCATATTCTCGGCGGGAATGCCCATGCTCTGAGCGGTTTCCGCGTGCTTGACGAGCATTCGATGTTCGCCATGAACGGGCAGGAAGAATTTCGGTCGCGTCAGCGCCAGCATGAGCTTCTGGTCTTCCTGTGCGCCGTGTCCCGAAACGTGGATGCCCTTGTCACGGCCATAAATCACGTTGGCCCCCTGCATCATCAGCTTGTCGATCGTGTTGACGACAGCGATGGTGTTGCCAGGAATCGGATTTGCCGAAAAGATCACCGTATCCCCTTTGCGGATCTGGATCTGCTTGTGTTCCCGATTTGCAATCCGGGTCATTGCAGCCATAGGCTCACCTTGAGACCCCGTACTCAAAATCAGCACGTTCTCGTCGGGCATTTTGTTGGCCATATTGAGCGGCACGAACAAATCGTCCTCGCACTTGATGTAGCCCAGTTTTCGGGCGTGGGCAATGACGTTGAGCATCGAGCGTCCCAACACCGACACGACGCGCCCATGCTTTTTCGCCAGTTCCAAAATCATGTTGACCCGATGCACCGACGAGGCAAAGGTGGTGACAATCAGCCGTCCCTTTGCCTGACTAAAGTGGCGATCGAGATTGGGGAAAACGGAGCGCTCAGATGGAGTGTGTCCGGGTACTTCTGAGTTGGTCGAGTCGCTAATTAGGCACAGGACACCCTTCTCGCCATGCTCTGCAAGACGCTGAATATCGAAGTATTCGCCATCCACAGGCGTATGGTCAAATTTGAAGTCTCCGGTGTGAATCACAACGCCCAAGGGGGTGTGAATTGCCACGCTGAAACTATCCGCAATGGAGTGGGTATTGCGGATATACTCTACCAGGAAATATTTACCAATCCGCACCATTTCACGGGGGCGAACGGTGCGTAGTTCCGTGCGATCGGCAACCCCTGCTTCTTCCAGTTTGTCTTCTAGCAGCGCCATTGCCAGACGTGGCCCGTACATTACCGGAATGTCAAACTGCTTGAGATGAAAGGGAATGCCGCCGATGTGATCTTCGTGTCCATGCGTGACAATCATGCCCTTGATTTTCTGGCGATTTTCGCGCAGGTAAGTGGTGTCAGGCAGCACGATATTTACGCCGTGCATTCCATCGGTGGGAAAGGCCAGACCTGCATCTAGCAACACGATTTCATCAGCATATTCAAACACGCAGGTGTTTTTACCAATTTCATGCAGCCCTCCCAAAGGGATAATTTTGAGGGCGGAGTTTTGGTCGTTTTGACTCATGTAGGTCCTTGATCTAGGTTTGGATTTGAAACTTTAGAGAATTGACAAAAAAGAATTAGAAGGATTGACAAAAAGGTAGCGGCAGTCGAACGCAGCTTTGAAGCCTCCCTCAGATTTACCAAAAACCTGAGATTCCTTAAAAATTGAAGAGAAGATGCCTCTAGGCGATCGCCTCCATATAAATAAACAATAGATAAACAGAATGAAAAACAGGCATTCTTACCTCTTTCAAAAGTGACGAAAAGACTAGAGGAGTTCAAAGTTGGGGGTGTTTCCTGTTGAAGCTAGGACTGTCATCAAAGTCACTTTAATGACAGTTCTAATGTAGTTTTTTAACTCGATCTTTAACTTAAACAACCTAAGGAAGCAAGCCTGATGTGAGATGGTGGAAGGCGTTAGATAAGTCACTGAAGAAGTCTATAAGCTAATAAACAGAAAGATCTCTTTCCTGGCGAAATTAATATTTAGCAGATACGGCCCAGTGCTAAAGGAAGGAAGCAATCCTCAACTTGCGAGACTATAGAGCTTCTACTAAAAGCTTTTACTAAAAGCTTGTACCAATTGATATTCAGTTTTCAAGAAATCTGAGAAAGATGCTTTGGGCGATCGCTCGAAAGTCAGGGTTGACTGAGTGCATTGGCAAGAGTCATCGGGTTATCAATTTCAAAATCTTGCTGCAAGTTCTGCCTCAGTTCTGCATCTAAGAGACTTTGTCCAAATCTATCCAAATCTAAATGTGCCCTTAACCCTTTTGCCGCACCATTGCCTTATGTCAACTCTGTACTTAGCCAAGGCGATACGGATTCTTTGATACCAACCTTCTTAATGTCAATCGGCGGCTGCCAGCTTCTTGCGCTAGCTATTCTCCCGGAACTAGATGCAAATCTGCCATCACCCGGCTTAACAAAGATTCCGTTGCTGCAAGATCATCTGCCAATGGTAACCGAGCATCACCAACTTTCCAACCCTGGAGCCTGAGTGCGGCTTTGATCGGAATTGGGTTCGTAGTCACAAACAGCGCCTTAAACAGAGGAAAGAGTTCGAGATGAATCTGAACCGCACGCTGAACCTGACCCTGCTCATAGGATTGAATCATCTCTTGAAGACTCAGACCCACCAAATGGCTGGCGACACTCACCACGCCTTGCCCCCCTATCGACAGCGTAGGCAATGTCAGAGAGTCATCGCCAGCGTAAATACCGAAGGACATCGGTGTAGAACGTCGAATCTGGCTTACTTGGTCAAGGTTACCACTTGCTTCCTTAACTGCGACCACGTTAGGCAGTTCGGAAAGCCGAACAATGGTTTCAGCGGTGAGATTCTGCCCCGTCCGTCCCGGAATGTTGTACAGCATAATCGCCAGGTCAGGACAGGCCTCGGCGATCGCCCGAAAGTGTTGGTATAACCCTTCCTGGGGCGGCTTGTTATAATACGGGACGACCTGAAGCGATCCATCTAAGCCGAGCTTTTCAGCTTTCTGAGTCGCGGCGATCGCCTCTTTAGTAGAGTTCGATCCAGTTCCCGCTAATATCTTAGCGCGTCCAGCCGCCGCTTTCTGCACAACTTGAAACAGTTGATACTCTTCATCCCAGCTTAATGTCGGCGATTCGCCCGTGGTACCGCATACCACTAACCCATCGCTGCCGTGGGTAACGAGGTAATCAGTCAGAGCTTCGGCAGCGGCATAGTCTACCTCATCATCCGAGGTAAAGGGGGTCACCATTGCCGTAATGACTCGTCCAAACATGATCATAATCAGGTCTCTAGCTCCAGGATTCGGAAACGCTAGCTCTGTGGCGTGGCGATCGCCCGCTCAGCCGGACGCAGCCAGTCTTTCTCAATCAGCAACTCAGCAATTTGAACCGCATTGAGCGCCGCTCCTTTGCGGATCTGGTCGCCACAGATCCAGAGTTCTAGCCCATTAGGATGGGAAATATCCTGACGAATCCGCCCGACCAGCACCTCATCCCGTCCGGTCGCATCCATCGGCATCGGAAAATAATTTGCCTGCCAGTCTTCCACAAGCTTGACCCCAGGAGCCTGGGACAAGATCTCTCTCGCTTGGTCAGGGCTGAAGGGCGCGGCAAACTCCAGGTTGATGGCTTCGGAATGGGCCCGCAAGACCGGGACGCGAACGCAGGTCGCAGAAATCCGCAAACTTGGCTCTGAAAAAATCTTGCGGGTTTCGTTCACCATTTTCATTTCTTCCTCGCAATACCCTGTTTCAGTCATGGGCGAGTTGTGAGGAAACAGGTTAAACGCCAGCGGATAGGGCAAAACTTCTGGCACAGGCGCTTTGCCGTCCAAAATGGCCTGGCTCTGGAGCCGCACCTCTTCCATCGCTCGTGCCCCGGCTCCACTGGCAGACTGGTAAGTCGCTGCTATGATGCGCTGGACGGGCTGCACGCGATGCAGTGGGTAAACCGCCACGTTCATCAAAATGGTCGTGCAGTTGGGATTTGCAATGATGCCAGAATGCTCGGCCGCTGCGCCAGGGTTGACTTCTGGCACCACCAGGGGGACTGTTGGGTGCATCCGAAAGGCGCTGGAGTTGTCGATCATCACTGCGCCAGCAGCCACAATCCGATCTGCCCAAGCTTTGGAGGTGGAGCCGCCTGCCGAGGCCAGCACGATGTCGATATTGTCGAACGCGCGATCGCCCACCGCTTCTACAGTCAGAGATTCTCCCTGGAACATGAGCGTCTGCCCAGCCGAGCGGGGAGATGCCAGCAGCTTCAAATCAGCCAGCGGAAAGCGGCACTCTTCTAGCAGGCTCAGCAGTTCCGTTCCGACGGCTCCTGTCGCCCCCAAAATGGCAACTCGATAGGATTGCGACAAACTCATTTCCTCCAGTCTTCGGTCATGTAAAACAGTTCAGACAGTGCAAGTAGCGAGTACAAGCAGCAAGCAAGTAGAAGATGTACTGTTGAGTATGCCTTAAGCCAATGCTCAAGCGATAGACGCTTATAGAATTTTGAGGCAACTCTAGAGCCAGTATTCTAACTCATCTGTTTTTCCGGTTTGCTCAGGGCAAAGCACTCAGCAGGATCTGGGAGGCTCGCGCTAACTCCAAAGGTGGCAACGGTGTCAACAGCAAGATGCAGATTGAGACAGAATCCGCTACGATAGCTAATTGCGACGATGCCGAACGGGCTGTTCTGAACAACGCTGCGAGAAATTATCGAATGAAAGTTACCCAGGAAAAACTCCCGGCCAGTCGGCTAGGGCTAGAGATTGAAATTCCCTCCGAGTCTACTTCGCAGGCCTACGAAAAGACCCTGCAACAGCTTATCCGCAATGCCAATATTCCTGGGTTCCGCAAGGGAAAGGTGCCACGCCAGGTTGTTTTGCAGCGCTATGGCACCCGCAGCATCAAGGCGACCGCCATCGAGGATTTGATCGAGGATTCGCTCCGTCAGGTACTTGAGCAAGAAAAGATCGATGCCTTGGGCAATGCAGAACTGCGGTCGTCTCTCGATGAACTGGTGGAGCAATACGAACCGGGCCAGCCGCTGACGGTTTCGCTGTCGATCGACGTTGCGCCAACTGCCAAGCTGGTTAACTACAAAGGGCTAACCGCTCAAGCGGAGGAAATCCTCTATAAACCGGAAAGGGTTGATGAAGTCCTCGAAAGCTATCGAGAGCGATCGGCAACGCGCGTGCCCGTCGAGGGTCGCCCGGCAAAAGAGCACGACATCGCCGTCATCGACTTTTCGGGACAGATCACGGGCGACGAACCGAAGGAAATTCCGGGCGGCAGCGCGACGGACTTCGAGGTAGAACTGTCTGAAGGACGCTTCATTCCTGGGTTTGTGGAAGGCATCATCGGCATGTCGGTCGGAGAGACGAAGGAGATTGAGGCAACATTCCCCGAAGATTACTCGCAGGCAGAGCTAGCCGGACAGCCCGCCGTGTTCACGGTGACGCTGAAGGATCTCAAAGAAAAGGAACTGCCGGAACTGGATGACGATTTCGCTCAGGACATCAGCGAGTTTGAAACCCTGGCAGAATTGCGCGAGTCGCTGGAAAAACGCTTCCAAGACGAGGCCAATGACAAAACCAAGGCAAACAAACAGGAAGCATTGCTCGAAGCGCTAGTTGCCAATTTGGAAGTTGAGTTGCCCGAAACCCTGATTCGCCGCGAGGTGGATCACATGATTACCCAGACGGCAATGCGTTTCGCTGAGCAGGGTATGGACATTAAGCAAATGTTTACGCCGGAGATGGTAAACATGATGCGAGAGCGATCCCGCCCTGAGGCGATCGCCCGCCTCCGGCGCACGATGGCTCTGGGTGAGGTAGCCAAGCAGGAGTCCATTACAGTGGACGCTGCTGAAGTTGAAGCAAAAGTTGAAGAGGTCTTAGAGGATCTGGAGGGGCGGTCTGTCGATCGCGATCGCCTGCGGGAGGTGATCGAGGAAGATCTAATCCGCGACAAAATCTTTGAGTTTCTGGAAGCCAATAGCACTGTGGAACTGGTTCCTGAAGGAACGCTGGTGAAGGAAGAGCCAGTGGAAATGGAACCCACCCAGGACGACGCGGCCGACACAGCCACTCTATCCAGCACGCCATCTAGCACGGAGGATGCTGTCGAGGTTGGCGCTGAACCCGAACCCGCCCTGGCAGAAGAACCCGCTAGCCCAGAAGCAGCAGTAGAAGTCGTGGCAGAAGTTGATGCTCCCGCCACACCCGCCGAAAAGACATCCAAATCGACGACCCGCTCAAAATCAGCCAAGTCGGCAGCAGAATCCCCAGAAAGTGCTGAATCAGAGGCGATCGCCGAGGTAGAAGCGCCAGAGGAAGCAGCCGCCAAGCCTGCTGCCCGCAAGCGCAGCACTCCTAAGTCCAAAAAAGATGAAGCCTGATTGAGCAATACTAAGCAGTGTGTCGGTTTCTCACTCTAGCCGCCATTGAGTTTCAGCTTCATTCGTTTTTGAGGATTCAGCACTTTTACAGAAAGTAACAGTTCCCATCCGTGGCGCTTCCAAATCTATAGATCCTCTGGAGATTGCCTACCCGTCTCCTGCGACTTAGGGCATAATGACGGGTATGGTACTTCTAATCTAGGCAATACCGGGTTTAGCGTGTTTTTGTCGAGTTTAGTGAGGGCTATATCGCTGAATCTAGCTGAGATGTAGTTGAGATCTGGTAGGTTCAATTCCTCAAAAGCTTGGATGAATTTGACTCTTGATTTGACTCTCTGAATCGCGTTTCAAGGTAGGTGCTCCCTAGCGGCACTCCTCTGAATCACTAAGACCTAAACGGATCGGTTAGCAAAGACCACGGAGAAGTTGCTGTAATTGCTGTAATTGTTGTACAAGACTATGCACGGTTTGATTCGGAGACAACTCTATCGAGTCTATCGAGCAGCTTTATGCAGCCAATAGCAGCTAACAGCAGCCAATAAATGTCTTCAGCCAATAACTGTCTTCGGTGGCTACGCTGAATCAGAACTCAAAAGCCTCTCACCTCTACCCTGTAACGCATAGCCGCCCGTCCTAGCTCAATCCCCTTTGCAGAAGCCTCCTCAGACGCTCATTCTTTTCTACCCTTCTGGAATTCAAAAGTTCTTTTAAGTCGCTGAATGGTTTTGTATGGTTCTGCCTCATTTTTCTAGATCCGACGCTAGCAGCAATCTCGTTGGGGCTGTTTCGTCTCTGTCCCCACATCCCCTTGACGTGGTGAACACCATTCCAATGGTGGTTGAGCAGTCTGGTCGGGGTGAACGAGCTTTTGACCTCTATTCCCGGCTGCTTCGAGAGCGAATCATTTTTTTGGGCACTCCTATTGATGACAACGTTGCAGATCTGCTAGTTGCCCAGCTTCTTTTTCTGGATGCCGAAGATCCCGAAAAAGATGTGCAAATTTACATCAACTCGCCGGGTGGCTCAGTCACAGCAGGAATGGCCATCTACGACACGATGAAGCAAATTCGCCCCGATGTTGTTACGATTTGCTACGGTTTGGCCGCTAGCATGGGCGCGTTTTTGCTGTCGGGAGGCACCAAGGGCAAGCGTCTATCCCTGCCCAGTTCCCGGATTATGATTCACCAGCCGCTGGGAGGTGCCCAGGGGCAAGCTGTGGATATTGAGATCCAGGCGAGAGAAATTTTGTATCATAAGCGGACGCTGAACGAGCTATTGGCACAGCATACGGGGCAGCCTCTTGAACGCATAGAAGCGGACACAGAGCGCGACTTCTTTATGTCTGCTGAAGAAGCGAAGGCCTACGGGTTAATTGATCAGGTTGTTTCTCGGCCGGGAATATCCGATGCCAGAGAGACCCTCTCCGCAGTGAATTAAGAGGCGACCATGTCAAAATACGACTCTCATCTGAAATGTTCGTTTTGTGGTAAGTCGCAAGAGCAGGTTCGCAAGCTCATCGCCGGCCCAGGGGTCTACATTTGCGATGAGTGTGTTGACTTGTGCAACGAAATATTGGATGAGGAGCTATTTGACTCTAGTTCCACGGTGCCCCAGCCTTCGCCGCGTCGAGAGCAGCAGCCTGAAAAGCGGGCTGCTCGTGCGCCGCGTCTTTCCCTCAGCCAGATTCCCAAACCCCGCGAGATTAAGAAGCACCTGGATGAGCATGTGATCGGTCAGGATGAGGCTAAGAAGATTCTTTCGGTTGCGGTTTATAACCACTACAAGCGCCTCAGTTTTGTGCAGAGCAAGTCTGCGAATGGCGGGAAGGCAGACGATGCCGTTGAGCTGCAAAAGTCCAACATCCTGCTGATTGGCCCGACGGGCTGCGGTAAGACGCTGCTGGCCCAAACCCTGGCGGAAATGCTAGATGTGCCTTTTGCGGTGGCTGATGCGACAACGCTGACCGAAGCAGGATATGTCGGCGAAGATGTGGAGAATATCTTGCTGCGGCTGTTGCAGGTGGCCGATCTGGATGTTGAAGAGGCACAGCGCGGAATTATCTACATCGACGAGATAGACAAAATTGCTCGCAAGAGCGAAAATCCCTCGATTACGCGGGATGTGTCGGGTGAGGGCGTGCAGCAAGCCCTGCTGAAGATGCTGGAAGGGACGGTTGCCAATGTTCCTCCCCAGGGCGGGCGGAAGCATCCCTATCAGGATTGCATTCAAATCGACACGAGTAATATTCTCTTTATCTGCGGCGGCGCGTTCGTGGGTCTGGAAAAGGCAGTGGAGCAGCGGATCGGGAAGAAGTCGATGGGCTTTGTGCAGCCGGGAGACGCGCAGCAGTCCAAAGACAAGCGCACGGCGGATGTGCTGAAGCATCTGGAGCCGGATGACCTGGTTAAGTTTGGGCTGATTCCAGAGTTTATCGGGCGCGTTCCGGTGATGGCGGTGGTGAATCCGCTGGATGAGGATGCGCTGGCTGCTATCTTGACGGAACCCCGCAGCGCACTGGTCAAGCAGTACCAAAAGCTGATGAAGATGGACAACGTGCAGCTTGAGTTTAAGCCGGACGCGATTCGGGCGATCGCCAAGGAAGCCTACCGCCGCAAGACCGGGGCCCGCGCGCTCCGCAGCATTGTGGAAGAACTGATGCTGGACGTGATGTACGAGTTGCCGTCGCGCAAGGACGTGACGCGCTGTGCCATCACTCGCGAGATGGTGGAAATGCGCTCGACTGCAGAGTTGCTGATGCACCCATCTTCTCTGCCGAAGCCGGAGTCTGCCTGAGGGTTTGCGAGGTCAGGGTTTACTCGATGCCTTACTGCTCGATTCGCGGCGTTGATCACTATTACGAATGGATTTGTGAATCCGGCTCAGAACCGTTTGGAAGCCGGCCCGTGCTAGTGTTTTTGCACGGTTGGGCGGGGTCGGCTCGCTATTGGGAATCGACGGCTCGGCGGCTGATGTCGCAATACGACTGTTTGCTGTACGATCTGCGGGGATTTGGGCGATCGCACTTGCCCCGCCCCATTCCAGAAACCGTAGCCGCCATCGGCTATGAGCTAGAAACCTATGCAGACGACCTAGCGCTGCTGCTCGACGAGTTCGGACTGGAGCGGGTGACGCTGAATGCCCATTCCACCGGAGCGTCGATCGCCGTTTTTTTCTTGAACCAATACGCTGAGCGGGTCAATCGCGCCATCCTGACGTGCAGCGGCATTTTTGAATATAACCAGCAGGCGTTTGAAGCCTTCTACCGCTTTGGCAAGTACGTGGTGGATTTTCGCCCCGGCTGGCTGCGGCATATCCCACTGGTAGACCAACTGTTTATGGCGCGGTTTCTGCGTCGTTCGATTCCGGCGGGCGATCGCCGCGCGTTTCTGGCTGACTATCTCGATGCCGACTACGAGGCGGCCCTGGGCACGATCTACACCGCCGTCAGCAAAAAGGCCGTAGACGTGATGCCGCAGGAATTTGCCCGCCTCACGGTTCCCACACTGCTAATTTCCGGCGAATACGACCAGATTATCCCTGCCTCGATGGGGCAGCAGGCCGCCAGCTTGAGCGATCGCATTACCCACTGCGTCATCGCCGAGACAGGACACTTCCCCATGCTGGAAGATGCAGCAACTTACATGGCAACCATCGAGGCGTTCCTGAACCAGACCCGCGAACCCGTTGCCTAGCGTTTACTTAGCGTATACTCAGCATTCACTCAGCTTGCTGACTCAGCTTTCTTCTGGCCGGGTTCCAGCCGTCATCGCGGACAGCACGGCCTGCTGCGCTACCTGACTGTAGAGGCTGCGGAGATACTCATTCACCGCATGGGCAGAAACCGACCCCGACGTACTGCCCTCGGAACGCAGCGGCATCTGCCCCAGCAAATCGAGGACGGTTTCTGAACTGGGCGGCGGCGCAATGACCACCAGCGACGGCTCTAGCTGCTGGTCATACTTCCAGAAGGTTTGCAGGGCGATCGCCGAAGACGCGGAAACTGGCGGAGCGGTTAGCGGATTGAGTGTTTCTTCTGGCGGCGGCGCATCGGGACTGGCGCTGCGGAGCCGACGCAACTCGCTGATAATCTGCTCCTTGGTGCGCCCCCGCAACTGAAACAGGACGAAGGGATCTTCACTAAAGCGATCGCCCAGGACATAATACACCGCCCCAATGTGCTTGCAGGGATTCGCCGGGTCTGGGCAAGAACAGCGGCTGTGGATATCAAACTTGGTAAACGGGAACAGGCTCAGTCCGTTAGCCGTAAAAACTTCTTCAATATTCTGCGGCATCTCGCCCGCCAGCAGTTTGGCAGAAAAAATCGCCTGCTGAGACAGAGATTCAATCACATACTGCCACTGCTCATCATCAAACGGATCGAGGGACAGCGTGACCTTGTATGGCTCTGGCGCAGTGCCCTGAACCCGCGCATGAACCTTCGCGCCGCGAAATTCAATCGACAGCACATTGCCTTCGCGGGCATAGTTGCGGGCACGGGCCAGACGACGCACCCAGCCAAACGACTCCAGCACATCAACCCAGCGCTGGGCCCACCATTCCCGACTTGGCTGCGCGTCATACTGAGTCATGGTTTAATCAAGTTCCGTAATTTCCCTTAAGGAGCGTTGTCACAGGCGCAAATATAAATGTAACAATAGGATTCAATCTTATCGTGACTTCCTGGGTTCCTATGAACTTTGACCCCGACAGCACCGAACTGTTTGGCAGTAGCGCCGAAGAGATGCAAGCCAACGAACTGTTGAAGTATCTCCAGCACCAGTCGCCAGAGGTGCTGGCGCGAGTGGCTCGGTCTGTCAGCCCAGAAATCAAAGATATCATTTCGCAAAATGTGCAGGGTCTGGTGGGGATGCTGCCCTCAGAAGCTTTCACGATGCAAATCACAACCGATCGCGACAATCTGGCGGGGCTGCTCGCCTCTGCCATGATGACAGGCTATTTCCTGCGGCGCATGGAGCAGCGCATGGAGCTAGAAGTCAGCGTGGCTGATGCGTTTGGCTCGTTTCGCGATAGCGGCGATGAGTCGTCTGGCAGCTAGCATGTGATGTTGCTCAGTAGGTTGATTCTGGAGGTTGATGCTGGGGGTTGATTCTGCCGATTCTGCGGTTAATTCTGCGATCGCGGCAGGGTTGTGGGCCGCACGCCAATTTCCAAAACCTCACCCTCCCGGTTAATTTCTAGCGCCAACAGATCGCCGATTTTGCTGCCATCCACCTGCTCCTGCACGTCGGATGCAGTGTTAACAGGAACGCCACCCACCTTCAGAATCACGTCTCCGGGCTGAAGTCCGGCCGTGGCAGCGGGGGTATTTTCCAATACCTGGAGAATGAGAACGCCCCGATCGACCGCGAGTTTTGACGGATCGAAGGGCGGGTCTTCGACGTTTTTCTGCAATTCTTCCTTGAGCGCCGGGGTAAGGTTGGTCATTTGAATGCCCAAAAACGGATGCGCGACCTGTCCCGTGGCAAAAAGCTGGTCGGCAATTCGCTTGGCGGTTTCGATTGGGATGGCGAAACCCAGCCCCTGCGCGTTGGCGCGAATGGCCGTGTTCATGCCAATGACCTCGCCTTGGTCGTTGAGCAGCGGGCCGCCGGAATTGCCGGGATTAATCGCTGCGTCGGTTTGGATGAAACGAACTCGCCGATCGGGGCTACCGACTTCGGAACTGGAGCGTCCTGTAGCGCTGATGATGCCCGCCGTCACCGTGTTGTCCAGTCCCAAAGGATTGCCGATGGCGATCGCCCATTGTCCCGGAACCAAGTTGGTCGAGCCGCCCAGCGTCACAGTTGGCAAATCGGTCGCATCGATGGCGATCGCCGCCACATCCGTCACCTCATCTGCACCCACCACCCGGCCCTCAAACTCGCGCCCGTCCCTCAGCGTCACACGCACCGTGTCGGCTCCTTCCACAACATGGGCATTGGTGATGATCTGCCCATTGGGTGAAATCACAAAGCCAGACCCCGTGCCCCGCCGCAGCCGCTCCGGGGCGCTCGGGCCCTCCTCGCCAAAAAATCGACGAAAGAAGGGGCTGGCTCCTGGCGGAACCCGGCTCACGGTGCGGGATGCATCAATCCGCACCACGGCCGGGCCAACGCGCTCTGCGGCAGCCGCAATGAAGTTATAGGGTTGGGCACTGGGAACACTCGGCGGCGCAGGCGGCGATTCGTTCGCCACGGGTGCCAGGGACGGTGGCATGTTGGCAGGGCTGCGATTGGTCAAAGGCTGAGGGGTGCGGACGGGGCTGAACGACTGCCAGGTCGCGTGTCCGGCCATGCCCAGACCCACACCCATCACCAGCACGGCGGCATACGTGCCCCAAGATTTCAAAGATTTGACCATGAGACGGAGTTGAGAAGCAGTGACGAAGGGATCGGGCGGGCAGAGATTTAGGCGGAATGCTGTGGGGAGACTGCGTAAAGGTTTAGCGATCCAGAGCGATTTTAAAGTAACCGTCAGACGGGCGCTTCGGTCTTGCTCATTATCATTAGGGCGATCGCTTCCAGCGTAATCTTTCTTGGATTTTTTTGCAGGGAAGAATCCAGAAAATCTCTCACAAGAGCGATTTGTGGCTGGCTAGGATGGAGACATTTGAGCTAGTTTTTGAGCAAATCTTGGTGAAGCGTTGGTTAGAGAAGAGTTATCCATGAGCGAGAAATTTCAGGCATATCGCAAGCGCCGGGGCGCTGATTTGGGTGGGATGGTTTTGCTGGGATTGGGGGTCGTAGGTATGAGCCAAGGGGCGATCGCCCAAGCCAGCCTGCCCGATCCGTCCCCAGCCCGTGCCCTATCGATTGCCCAGGCCGCCGATGCACCCACCGACTCGCTCTGCCCTGCGCCCGTGCTGTCCCGGATGACCCGCTACCAGACCCGCGCCGGAGACACGATCGCCAGCCTAGCCCAGCGCCACAACCTGACGGCAGAAACCCTGATCGGCATGAACTCTGTGCTGCGGCAGGGCAATCCGCCCGTGGGAACCAGTCTGCTGATTCCGCCGATCAACGGGCTGCGGGTAGAGGTTCCGTCCGGACGCACCTGGCGAGACTTGGCGCAGCAATATCGCGTGCGGGCAGATGTGCTGTTTGAGGCAAACGGCTGTCGCCCGCCGGGTCGGGTTGCGTTCATCCCCGGTGCAACGCTATCTTCGGCAAACCCGGCAGCCGGAGATACAGCAGTGGGGGCTGCGGCCGACCCCAACGCTCGCCCCAGAATTACCAGCCCCGATCGGGCGGCGGCGATTCTGAGAACCCACCCCCTGGGTAGCCCAACGGTGGCGCTGGTGATCAAGGGCTATGGCTGGCAAATCGATCCGCGATCGGGGCAGGTCGTGTTTAACAGCGGCGTAGACCTGGCAGCCAGTGAAGGAAACCCGGTGGTGTCAGCGGGCGAGGGCACAGTCGCCTTTGCGGCCAATCAAGGAAACTACGGCAACCTAGTCGTCGTCAATCATCCCGAAGGGTTGCAAACGCGATACGCCCAGTTGGGGACGATTCAGGTGCAGGTGGGGCAGCGGGTGCAGGCGGGCGATCGCCTCGGCACGGTTGGTCGCAGCGCCCCTGATCAGGAACCCCTGCTGCGGTTTGAAGTCCGCTCAAATTCTGACCTGGGCTGGGTCGCGCAAGATCCAAGCCTCTATTTTCAGGACATGCGAGTAGGACAGTAGGGAACGCTCTGGCATCTACCCAAAACAGTTCGTACACTAGAGCAGGGTTCAACTGTAGTGGTTTTAACACTTTAGTAATCTTCGCAAGTAGCTCTTGCACTTAGTGGTTTTCACAATTTCTGGAGATAGGTGAGCTATGTCGATTGCAGCGGTTCTCGTCTCGCGCCGGAGTGGCGGTGTCCGCAATTCCCAGCCCGGTCGCCAAACGGGGCGATCGCCCGCCCAGCAACTCTGGCGATCGCTCGGTTCGGTGGCCGGAGGGCTGGCGATCGCGCTTCACAGTTTGGCACTGCCCGCCCTAGCCGATCCGTTTCGCAGCGCCAACCCCCGCAACATCGACCGCACCACCGAAGCCGCCTTCATCGCCATGTTTGCCGAAGGCAACTACGCTCAAGCGGCAGCCTTGTTAGAGAACGCCTCGCGCAATGAGCCGCTGGCCCACGCCCTGGCCGCGTCGCTGGCCTACCTGAACCGGGATTGGGATACCCTGCGCGATCGCGCAACCCAGACTCGGCGATCGGCAGAACGGCTGATGCAAAGCGATCCGCTGCGGGGCAACATTTACCGAGCGGTGGGACACTTCCTGGAAGGCGGGTATGCCGTCTCCACCCAAAGCACCGTTGCCGCCACGCCCACCGTCCTCCGTGAACTTCAGCGAGCCTTCAGCGCCTTGGGCGAGGCCGAACGCATCGCCCCCGACGATCCAGAGCTAAATTTGGTGAAGGGATACATCGAACTGTTCCTGGCCACAAACCTGCCCTTTAGCAGCCCAGAACAGGCTTTGGAAAAGCTGCAAAATTTCGCCGGGCCCGAATACCTGGCGCAGCGGGGAATCGCCATCGGCTATCGGGATCTGGAACAGTTTGAACCCGCGATGGCGGCGGTTGACCAGGCCCTCGCAGAAACGCCTGACAATCCCGATCTTTACTATCTCAAGGCACAGATTCTAGTGCGCCAGGAGAAGTATCGTGAAAGCTTGGAGTTCTTTCAGCGGGCGCTGGAAAAAGAAGACCAGCTTCCCCAACGCCACGCTAACCAAATCGCCTGGGAGGCCTGTCGTGCTGAGAGCGTAGTCGAAGGGTTGCGAGATGGTGTGAGCCGTCAGCGCTGCAACCCGCTGCTGCGTCGTCGCTAGGCGGGGTTTGGAGTTAAGATTGGGCTGGTTCGTGGCTTAGGGCGATCGTCCGTCCACCAGATCTTCTAGATCTGCCTAAACGCCGTCGGTCTAATTCCTGATCCTTTGCCATTTACCCGTGGTCCTTATTCCGTGGCTCCTATTCCGTGGCTCTTATTTTCAAAGACTATTTCTCGCGTCAGGCAAGCCGCTACGCCAAGTATCGTCCGGGCTATCCCGACGAGCTATACGCCTACCTAGTCAAAACGGCAACAAAACACGACGCAGCCTGGGATTGCGCCACGGGCAACGGGCAAGTTGCGGTCGGGCTAGTGCCTCATTTTGCAACCATCTACGCGACGGATGCCAGCGCCAGCCAAATCGCCAACGCCTTTCCCCACGAGCGAATTCAGTATTCGGTTGCGCCCGCAGAGGCCAGCGGTCTGCCCGACCACTGCGTAGACCTGATTACGGTCGGGCTGGCGCTGCACTGGCTGCCGCTAGACGGGTTCTATGCTGAGGTGAATCGCGTGGGCCGTCCGGGCGGCGTGATTGCGGCCTGGTGCAGCGATTTATTCCGGGTCGCCGAGGCCACACCCGCCGTGTCCGCACTAATCGACGAACTCTATGCGCTCATCCTGCCCATGCAGCTGCCCGAAGTGCAACTGGTGCATGACCACTATCAGACTGTTCCATTTCCGTTTGAGGAACTGCCTGCGCCCACCTTTCGCCAGACCGTGCAGTGGACTCCGGAAATCATTTTGGGCTGCGTTTCTACCTGGTCTGCGGTACAGCGCTATGCCGACGCAGAGGGCTGGGCGGGATTGAAAGAGTGGGGCGATCGCCTTTCGGCTGCCTGGGGCGACCCGACCCTGCCCAAAACCGTCTGCTGGGATATTTTTCTACGAGCCGGGCAGATATAGAACCGGGGCAAGACTTGTTAGATAGGTAGACCAGTAGATAGGTATATAAGTAGATAGACCAGATTAAGAGCTAATTTGTAAAGGAGCCTGAAAGCCTTGTTAATCAAGGATTTCCGAGAAACCGCTTTTCCTGGGCAAACATGACCTCAAAGCCACACATGCCAAGAGTTTCAGGCTTCTTAAGATTTGCTTCATAAATTAGCTCTAAGAAACAGATCTTGAACCCTGCGCCGCCCGCTGCGCGGGCGGCGCAGGATCTTTGAGTTTTATATTTATTAATGTCCACCTACTTAGATAAGATAGGTAAGGTGCTGGACGGGCAAGGTGCAGAGCCTACAGCCTGTTTATTCAGATAATTCAGAGCTTTTGCTGAAACGCTTCCACAATGTCCATCAATTGGATTTGGGACTGCACGGGCAGCAGATCCAGCAGAGAGACTTCGTGCTTGCCGCCACCTAGCTTGACGGGAATGCCGCGCAGAATCCCCAGCACCTCGTCCTCGGTCGGCACGCCTTTTTCAAGCAAGGGATAGATCTGCTCTGCCAGGGGGGTGTTGAGGTGAGCATCGCGGAGATACAGATGCCACTTGGCTACGTCGATATACACCTCTTTGCCCAGTTCTGCGGCCAGGGCCTCGATGGCTTCGGAAGAATTGGAATATGCCATAGTTACGCCGTGTTAATGAGCCGTATTAATGGGTGGAATGAACAGTCAGGTCAGGGCTGCAATCTATCGAGAATTGCCGTTTCAGGACGCACCTCAAGGGGATTTTGCGTTGGGCTTGGTAACCGGGCCAGAATAGTCGGCGATCGCAAAGATATAGACCCCATGCGCCACCAAGGCCGCCAGCCATAGCCCACTAAACCACACGGTCCAGGGCCAGGTCTGCGCTTGCACAAGTCGAAAGAACCACACGCCAGAGTTGACCGCAATGAACGCTGCAACGTGGGTGGCAAAGGTCATGCGGTCGTCTAGCTTGCGAAAGGCGGGGTCGTTGCGGTCGGGTTCGCGGGGCCAGCGGGGAGGCATACTGTTATCCGGGATGAACTGTCGGGATGAACTGTCGAGATAAACTGTCGGGATGACCATTCAGCTTTCATTGTACGGTGTGAGTGACATCGTACAGCGTGGCCTCATAGCGTGACCCTACAGTGCGGTTATACACCATGACTCCACAACGTGACCGCACAGTGTGGCTGTACACCGTGACCGCACAGCGTAACTCCACAGCGTGTCCGCCCAATAACCGCACAGCGCGACCGTACAGCGTAACCGTCTGTTGAAGCAAGTGAGCAAGGCGAGGGGGGCGAAATTCTTGTCTTTTCAGCACAGCGTACACACCCTGAAAGAACAAGAAGCAAGCACAAGAACATGCTGACTTTTCACAGGATTCGCTATTGCGCGGCCAGATAATCGCCCGACTTGCCGCCCGTTTTGCTGAGCAGGCGAATGTTCGTAATTTTCATCGATTTTTCCAGGGCTTTGGCCATGTCGTAGAGCGTCAGTGCTGCGACCGAAACGGCGGTTAACGCTTCCATTTCCACTCCTGTTTCGGCTTTGAGGCGCACCTCAGCGCGGATGTCGTAACCGGGCAGGTCTGGATTTGGCGTAATTTGAACGTCTACTTTTTGCAGGGGGAGCGGGTGACAGAGGGGAATCAGGTGAGCGGTTTGCTTGGCTGCCATGATGCCCGCCAATCTGGCTGTGCCCAGCACGTCGCCCTTGGGTGCATTGCCCGCTTCAATGGCCGCCAGGGTTTCGGGCTGCATCTGGATTTGCCCCAGGGCGATCGCCGTCCGCACGGTGGCTGCCTTAGCTGACACATCCACCATGTGTGCCTGCCCGGTTGCCTCCAGATGGGTCAGGTTGGGCAGAGATTTTTCAGCAGAATTTTGGTTCATGCGCCTAACTATGTTGATGTCGTGTGATAGTATAGAGTTTCTGGCAGGGGCCTGTAGCTCAGTGGACTAGAGCACGTGGCTACGGACCACGGTGTCGGGGGTTCGAATCCCTCCTGGCCCGTCAGAGAGTGGGGTGAGTTAAAGCAACTCGCCCCATTTTGCTTTCATGTATTTGCTTTCTGGATAATTGCGATGTAATTGCGACTCTTTGAATAAGAGGTCACAGAAGAAGACACAGAAGAAAAAAGAACACAAACGTTTGCCCTCTTGCTCTGGTGCATCTACGCCCTAGGCAGTGTCTTAAAACTTTCTAGGTCGTTAATTGCCTTGAGTTGCCTTGAGTCGATCTCCCTAAATCCCCCTTAATAAGGGGGACTTCCGGAGCGGTTCGGCTCGGTTCCCCCCTTTTTTAAGGGGGGGCTAAGGGGGGATCAAAGGGTTTTAAAGCACGCCCTAGCTTCATTCGCTGATGCCTGCGTCCACTCAAGGGGGCGCATCTTCCAGAGAATCAACAGGTTCCGGTTTCAGGCTGTCTACCTGTTCCTCAATGGTTTTGATAATTTGGCTGAGGGCGGGCAACACCTCCAGCTTCGCAGCGACCATGCCCGACTCTAGGCGAGCGCGATCGCGGATTTCGTTTAGCTTGGTCTGGAGCTGTCGGGCAATTCGCAGGGCATCTCGCTCTAACGTAGCGATTTGCTGCTGCTGATAAAACTTCAGCGCGGCTCCGCGTAAAATTTGTAGCGTCGCCTCTTCGCCCTGTTCGGTAGGGATAAAGCGGAAGCGCAGCAGGAGTCTTGTCCGCTCGTGCAATCGCTCGATTTCAACCTGGCGGGGCTGTTCGACTGGCACCAGCGGCAGCCCAGCAAGCTGCTTCAGTTCGGCGATGATGCCTCGAAAATGGCGCAAATCCAGGCGATCGATGACAGATTGCAGCACCCCGTTTTGGCTCCAGAGAATGCGTCCATAGCGGGGCTGATGCTCGAAATAGAGCCGCCCAATGCCGCCGATCAGGACTCGTCCCAGCAGTTCTTGCAGCAATTCTGGGGGTGGCAGGGTGGCCAGGGTTTCTGCTGGGCGGCTGAGATGATTTAGCTGCACGACGAGCGGCGGAATCGGTGTCATTAACTGCGTCGGCACTTGGGGCGGCTGCTCGACGTTGATGAAGGTCGCGAGGTAATCTTGCAGAGTGTCCAGGGGAATATCCGGGGCGATCGCTGGGGTGGGCAACGGCTCTTCCTGCCTTTGAATCGCAGAGATGGATTCTGCTAGCTCGTCTTCATCCAAAAACACTGCCTCCGAGGGTGGGGCTTCGGCACTCCGCTTTGCCGTGGGCGGGGACGAAACCGGATTCTCTTCCGCAGAATCGCGGCTCAGCGCCACCTTGGGTTCACCGTGAATTGGCTCTGGTCTTGCTTCAACCCGTGATGCACTGGCTACATCGGAAAGCGAGTCCAGATCTGGAAATGGCTCGAAGGGATTTTCGGGCGATCGCCCTTCTGGCTCTGCTACCAGAGCAGGCTGAACGGGTTCCGGCTGAACAGGTTCCGGCGCTGGCTCTGGTGCGGCGGGTGGCGTATCCGAGGGCGCATAAATCGGCCGAAACCGGGGCGGCGCCAGCTCCTGGCTCAGATCTTCTGGGCTATCGACCACCAGCGTTGGCTGGGTATTGCGGTCTAGCTTTTGCTCGGTGCGGATGCGGGGGGCAACTCGTGAACGACGATCGACTTCCGCCTCATCCCTGGCGTTGGCGCGATCGCCCGAACGATCTGTCTCTTCTGCGCCAGCGGGTGGACTGGGCTGGGCGGCGCGGCTGCCCGTATAGTGCAAATAGGCAGAAAGGGATGCCTGGAGCGCATCAGACGAAATCGGCTGGGGCTTGGGATAGTAGTTGTGGTAGGCGATAATGCGGCGCACATAGTCTGCGGCCGGGCTGTCTTCGGGGTTGACCATGCCCAGCAGCAGGCAGTTGTCTTCCAGCTTTAGCGGCAGCACTTGATAATACAAACACGCTTCAAAGGGCAAGATGCCGTCAATCAGGACAAACATCTGCTGGAGGTCTAGCGACTGCGCGAGGCTGTCTGAAAAATGAGACAAAACCGACCGATACTGAGCGTCGGCAGATGTTGCCCCGACTTTTTTGTTGAGCGGGGAGGTCATAAAATCGCACCGTTCTCAATCTTTGGGGTTGACCATGATTGACCATGATGAAAGCAAGCCGCTTCCAGCACCCTTGGCGGTTTGTTCACTCAAGCATACCCAGTCTTGCTGCAAATCGCCATCCGCAAGCCGCCAGCCTGCCCTGCCTGCGTTTGCGGCGGATGGCTCAGGCCGATTCTGAGTTGTCGGAGTCGTCAGACTGGGACGAGTTTCGCAGGCTATGGGCAGACAGGTAGACCTTGACCCATTCTCCAGTAATTTGGTTCACCTTGACATTGCGATGCTGGGCGATCGCCTCGGCGGTTTTCCAGGTTTTGAAATCCTGCACTAACTGCTGCTGTTCTGGACTAAGGGCGTTATAGAACTCATCCCACTGATCAGGCGCAAGCCCCAGGTTATTGTCTACTGAGGTGCCCAGCCAGGTCATGACCAATTCGGACTCGGCCTTAATGGCAAACACACGCAGGGCGTGATAGCTAATTTTTTCCCGCAGTCGATAAACCTGCTTGACCGGAACCCCCAGCGCCGTGGCGATCGCCTCCTGCGACTTGCCTTGGAGATGCAGCCGGAGCCATTGCGCCGCCAGCGGGTCTACTTCCTGAGCGAGATAGTCCAGAAACGTTTGCTTTACCTCGTCGCGCAGGGCCTGCTGTTCCTCCCAATCGCGCTGCTGCTCGTACTGACTCAGCGCCTGAGAATCGAGCAGGCTCATGGCGCTGTCGCTATCGTCGGGAGAAATTTCTTCCGATACTAGCCGAATCAGTTCGCCCGTCGGAACCTGGGTCATGCCGCCACGCTGGGTGCGCCGCAGATAGTTGACAAACCGATAGACCAGCAGCGGCTGATTGCGGATGGGGCGCAGGCAGTATTCCTCAATGCTGGCCAGCATTAGCCCGTCCCGCAGGCGGGGCTGATTGGTGCAGCAGGCGATCCACTGCACCTGCTGGCGAATATAGGAGTCGTTTTGGATGAGTTCCTGAATCACTTCTTGCAACACATCCATGACGCTGCGATGGCGATCGCGCGATAGCGCCACCCAGGTTCGGACTTTGCTGCGAATCAGGAACAGGCTGCTGAGGCGCTGTAGCAGGTTTTTGTAAGCCTGGTCTGGACGGACTCCTAAATAGCGCTGCTGCAAAATGCGATAGCGATAATCCATCGCCTGCTGTGCCACCATAACTTGCACTGGGGTCATCTCATCGAAGCGCTGCGGCTCGTCGCCCAACAGCCAGCGCAAGATTGCCTCCTGGAGCGTTGCGGGCTGGCCGGGATGGTCTTGCTGGAGCCGCGCCTGCCACTCGCGTTTTAGTTCCTCCGACCTCGACTCAGCCCTCGTCATAGCGATGTAGTCCTCAGTGCTGGCTCTCGTGCAAGCTTCGGTGCTGGCTTCCATGCTACTAGCTTTGACCATATATCTTGCGCTCCCTTGCTGATTGCCGGGTAGGTCGATCGGCTCAGCCGACCGGGTGTGTGACGATTCAACCTTTCCGCAACCATTTCATATTTATCGGGTTAGTGTCATCACCCAACTAGGTACTCTGGACTCACCCTGGGCGATCGCCCTCCAGGATTTCTGCTGGGTTTCTGACATCCCTATGACATATCCCTGACACACCTTTGGCATTCCAGCGCAATTCTGCAAAGCCTCTTAAGCAGATTCGGGATCGGCTTCAATTGCCGCCACCAGCCGTTGCAGCGTGTCCGTCAACTGAGCGAGGCGCTCTAGCGTAGCATCCTGATTTTCTGCCAAAGTCTGTACGGTGTCGCTCAGGGCGAAAATTTGGTAGCCCTGCTGCTGCACCTGCTTGGACAACGCATCCATGTGTCCCGTTAGCTGATCAACCGTTTCCGTCGTTGCCAGGACGGCTTCTCCAATTTCCCGCACCAGCGATTCCAATGATGACGATTCAGTACTCACGCCCCTCTCCAAACACACGCCACAAACCCAAAACCATTTGCCAAGACCATTTGACTTGCTGCTGAAGCTTGAACCTGAAGCTTGGACAATGCTGAAGCTTGGACAATCAGCTTAGACGACCAGCCCCTTGCCTAATCAGCTTGGATAAAATTAGCTTTGGACAAAATCAGCTTGGACAACAATATATACCATCCTTATAGCCTCCCCCACCTCCTATTCCGCATTCTGCACCGCCTTTTCTCGCTTTTGCAAGGGATACAACCAGACCCTTGGCTCAAACCTCGAGCCTGATGAAGTTAGGACTCACGCAGTTGGAGGATTTCTCGCGGGCACAGCCCGCGAGAAATCCTCCAAAACCCAAAGAGCTTATTGCAAGTGCGTAAGCCCTGGAAGTATAGCTATCCTAAATGTCTTATCTGATTCCCTGTCCACGCAGAGTGCCGATTTCTGAAATGGCCTGAGAGAGCGAGGCACAGCGATACAATAAAGCATCAGAGGATTGGAACTGGACTTTCCAGAGTTTTCTATGACCACCACCGCCACCAAGACCCAATACGAAGCCGTCATCGGGCTGGAAACACACTGTCAGCTCAGCACCAAAACCAAGATTTTTTCCAGCAGTTCGACGGCTTTTGGTGCTGACCCCAACACGAATATTGACCCGGTGTGTATGGGGCTGCCGGGGACGCTGCCTGTGTTAAATCAAAAGGTGCTGGAATACGCAGTGAAGGCGGGGCTGGCGCTGAACTGTCAAATTGCACCCTATAGCAAGTTTGACCGAAAGCAGTATTTCTATCCCGATTTACCGAAAAACTATCAGATCTCGCAGTACGACCTGCCAATCGCCGAGCATGGCTGGCTGGAAATCGAGCTAGAAGAAGACGGGCAACCCGTTCGCAAGCGCATTGGCATTACGCGGCTGCACATGGAAGAAGATGCAGGCAAGCTGGTGCATGGCGGGAGCGATCGCCTCTCTGGGTCTACCTTTTCGCTGGTGGACTATAACCGGGCGGGCGTGCCGCTGATTGAAATCGTGTCGGAACCCGATCTGCGCTCTGGGGCAGAGGCAGCGGAATATGCCCGCGAACTGCGCCGGATCATGCGCTATCTGGGGGTGTCGGATGGCAACATGCAGGAGGGTTCTCTGCGCTGCGATGTGAACATTTCCATCCGTCCTGTGGGATCAGAAAAATTTGGCACGAAGGTGGAAATCAAAAACATGAATTCCTTCAATGCCATCGAGCGGGCAATTAACTACGAAATTGAGCGGCAGATTGAGGTGCTGGAGGCGGGCGATCGCCTCGTTCAAGAAACGCGCCTCTGGGAAGAAGGCAGCCAGCGCACCATCAGTATGCGGGTCAAGGAAGGCTCCAGCGACTATCGCTATTTCCCCGAACCCGACCTCGGCCCCATCGAAGTCTCTGCCGAACAGCTTGCTGCGTGGAAACGCGAACTGCCGGAACTGCCCGCTGCCAAGCGCCATCGCTACGAAGAAGACCTAGGGCTGTCGTCCTACGATGCCCGCGTGCTGACGGACGATCGCGCGATGGCGGAATACTTTGAGGCGACCCTGGCCGCAGGCGCACCCGCCAAACAGGCCGCCAACTGGCTAATGGGCGATATCAGCGGCTATCTCAACACCGAAAAGAAAACCCTGGCTGACCTGCCCCTGACTCCCGAGACTCTGGCGGAAATGATCAGGCTGATCGAGTCCAACACCATCAGCACCAAAATTGCCAAAGATATTCTGCCAGAGCTGCTGACCCAGGGCGGCTCCGCCAAGGAACTGGTCGAAAAGAAGGGGCTGATTCAGATTTCCGACCCGGCTGCAATCGAAGCGGCGATCGCCAAAGTGCTAGAAGCTCATCCCGCCGAACTAGAAAAATATCGCAGCGGCAAGAAGAACATGCTGGGCTTTTTTGTGGGTCAGGTTATGAAGCAAACGGGTGGCCGCGCCGACCCGAAGCTGACGAATCAGCTTTTGGTGAAGCAGTTGGACGGGTAGCCCGGCGGCTATCACCGCTATTCTGCGCTCTCCTCATTCCCAATCCTTCAAATGCGCTGGATCAATGGCTCCAAACAGTTTGCGATCGCGGAAGCCTGCGTCATTGGTCTGGTTTCGGGGCTGGCAGCAGTCATGCTCAAACAGAGCGTGGGCTGGCTGGGCGGGTGGCGGGTGCAATGGTCGCACCAGTTTACAGACTGGCTGGTGCTGCCGCTGTTGGGGCTGCTGGGCGGCGGGCTGGCAGGGTTCCTGGTGGAGCGGCTAGCTCCGGAGGCGGCGGGCAGCGGCATTCCCCAGGTGAAGGCGGCGCTGGCCAATGTGGCGATCGCCCTCAATATGCGGGTTGCCCTGGTAAAACTGGTCAGCGTTATTCTCACTCTGGGCGCAGGCCTGAACCTGGGTCGTCAGGGGCCGACGGTGCAAATTGGCGCGGCTTTGGCCGCCCAACTCAGCCAGTGGATTCCCACCTCGCCAGAATATCGTCGCCAGCTCATCGCTTCAGGCGCAGCGGCAGGACTGGCGGCCGGCTTCAATGCCCCCATCGCGGGCGTTTTGTTCGTGGTGGAAGAGTTTTTGCAAGATTTCTCTGGCATCACGCTGGGCACAGCGATTCTGGCTTCCTTCATAGGCGCAGTCGTGTCGCGGGTGCTGGGCGGCCGCAGCCTCAGCCTGGATCTGGGCATGACCGCCTACGAGGCCACGTTTTCGCTCTACGATGTGCCGCTCTTCCTGATTTTGGGGCTACTGGCGGGGCTGCTGGGGTCGCTGTTTAGCCGGGGCATTTTCGTCAGCCTGGCCCTCAACCGTCGGCTTCCGCTGGGGCTGCCGGGGCGGATTGGGCTGGCGGGGCTGCTGTCTGGGCTGGTGGTGTCGCAACTGCCCGACAGCTTTCGGGACAACACGGGTCTGCAAGATCTGCTCAGCGGCGGCAATGCTGCCTGGTACTTGCTGCTGCTGGCCTTTGGCGCAAAGTTTTTGCTGACGCTGGTGGCCTACGGGTCGGGTGCGCCGGGGGGAATTTTTGCGCCGTCGCTGATTTTGGGGTCGGCGCTGGGAGCGCTGGTGGGCATTACGGGCAGCGGGCTGGAGTCGCTGCTGGGGCTTGCGCCGCATGTCAGTCCGGCCAGTACCTATGCGCTGGCAGGGATGGGCGCATTTTTCAGCGCGGTGACGCGGGGCCCGGTAACGGCGATCGTCATCGTGTTTGAGATTACAGCCAATTTCAACCTGGTGCTGCCGCTGATGATTGGCTCAGGCATTGCCTATCTGGTGGCGCAGCGGCTGGTGGGCAGCTCGTTTTATACTCGACTGCTGGAGTGGAACGGCATCCAGATTCAGTCGCCAGGAACCCAGCCCGCGCCCTGGCAAAAGCTAACGGCGGCAGCGGTGATGCAGCGGCGGGTGGAAACGCTGTCGAGCAGTTTGTCGCTGGATGAGGCGAAGCAGGCCTTTGCGCGATCGCACCATCGCGGGTTTCCGGTTGTAGACAACGGACGGCTGGTGGGCATCGTCACCCAGAGCGATTTGTCGGCTCCAGAGCGGCAGCCCGCCAATCCTGCGGCCGCCACCCTGTCGGACATGATGACGGCCCAGCCCGTAACCGTCCGCCCGTCCGACTCGCTGACCCATGTGCTGTTTTTGCTGAATCGGTTTAAGGTCAGCCGCTTACCCGTCACGGATGGATCAAAGCTGGTGGGCATTATCACCCGCGCCGACATTATTCGCGCCGAGTCGGATCAGCTCACGGGCGAGTCGCTGCAACTGGGACCCCGTCCCGCACCTTCCTATGAAGTTTATCGGACGCGATCGCCCGCCACGGGTCGGGGTCGGCTGCTGCTGCCCGTCAGCAATCCCCAGACGGCTCCGATTTTGGTGAAACTGGCGGGGGCGATCGCCCAGGAGCGGGGCTATGAGCTAGAGGTGCTGCACGTCATCCTGGTGTCGCGGGCCCATCCACCCTCAGAAACCGCCGTCCGCACCACCCAGGGGCGGCGCTTGCTGCGGCAGATTGAGCATTTGGGGCAAGACTGGCAGGTTCCTGTGCATACGCAGATTCGGGTAGCCCACGACGCAGCCCAGGCCATGCTAGAGGCCATCAAGGCGCGGCATATTAACCTGGTGCTAATGGGCTGGAAAGGCAGCACCAGCACGCCAGGGCGCGTATTTGGCACAACGGTAGACACCCTGATTCGCCAGGCCCCCTGCGACGTGGTGCTGGTCAAGCTGGGCGAAGAGACTCGATTCAATCATTGGCTGCTGCCGCTGTCGGGCGGGCCCAACGCGCAATATGCCCTGACGCTGCTACCTGCGCTGACCCGCCTCAGCCCCGACCCCAGCATTAAGCTCTGTCAGGTGTTGCCTGTAGACGAGCCGCTGGCGGATCTGTCCGTGATGGCGGTGGCAATGGACGAACTGCGCCAGCGGGTCAACTGTTCCATTACCACCCGCCCGATTCGGGGACATTCCGTACCGGGGGCGATTTTGCGGCTGGCCTGGCAGGAACCCTGCGATGTGATTGTGCTGGGGGCAAGCCGCGAAAGTCTGCTGCAACAGGCACTCACAGGCAACATCCCTGAGGCGATCGCCCGCAGCAGCGATTGCACCGTGATTTTGGTCAGAGCGGCGATCGCCCCAGACGAGTCCTAACACCGCTGTCCGACTAGACAGCCCCATTTTCAACCCCATTCATCCCATTTTCAGCCCCATTTATTTCCCCATTTATGATTGAGATGATCCGCCTTGACGCGATTACAGATGCGATCGCCTGGGAACTCTGTAATAGATAGACCTGATCAGGCGTGGTCATGAATGGTCACGAGTAAACTGCAAAGGGACTGCAAGTAGCCTGCAAGTAGCTTGCACGTCTTTTGTCATACTGTGTCATCAGGCAGCGATTGGGCATTCCAGAAGCCTTGGCCACTGACCAGCCCTTTGAGCAGGGAGGCTTTGCCCAACCACTCAAGCTCCATGATTGAAGATGACTAAAATAGCCGTTACTAATCGTCATCATGAATCGCCATCACGACGCTTGAACAGGCAGCAGCAGATACGGGTGCAACAATTGCAACAATTAGGAAGCTAGGCAGCCAGTCGATTAGCTGGGTAGCAAGACTTTACACAACCTGAGGGTCAGTTAAAGCAGCTTCACGGCAGCCTAGGTATTCTCCAGGCTCACTCAGCCTGACGTTGATTCAGCCGTCTTGCCCTAAACCACCCGTGAACACTCCACCCTTCTCCAGCTTTGCAAAAACCTGGCAAACGCTTCAGCCAAACCTGCTGGCGGGGCTAAAAGCAGCAACCGTGACTGGGCTTGCTATCACTGGGCTGGTGCTGGGGCTGCGGCAAGTGGGCGGGCTGGAGCCGCTGGAACTGCGGATTTATGACCGGATGGTGCGGCTGCGCTTCCGGGACGGATTGCTTGGCGATTCGCCCGATTCGCCCGACCCACGCCTGCTGGTGGTGGAAATCACCGAAGCGGATATTCAAACACTCCAGCGGGCTACACCGTCGGATGAAACCCTGGCCAGGGCGATCGCCCAGCTTCAGCAATACCAGCCCCGCGTCATCGGGCTAGACCTGCACCGCGACGTGCCCCAAGAGCCGGGTCATGCTCAACTCCAGGCCCAGCTTCAAGCCGATAATCTAATTGCCATCGCCAAGCTGGGCGAATCAGCGGGCGATTCGCGAAGCGATCCGTCCCGGAATCGCATTCCGCCACCGCCAGGATTCCCTCCAGAGCGAGTGGGCTTCAACGATTTTGTGATTGACCGGGACGGCGTAATTCGCCGCAGCCTGCTATATGCCCACACCGACACCGAAACCCATACGTCCCTGTCGCTGCGGCTGGCGCTGGCGTATCTCAAGCCAGACGACATCCGCCCGCGCCCCAGCGCCGCCAATCCCGAAGATTTGCAGCTTGGCGCATCCGCCTTTGTGCCGCTACAAGCCCACTCCGGGGCCTATCAGCGCCTCGACAGCAGCGGCTACCAAACCCTGCTGAACTATCGCGCCCGCCAAAATCCGGCTCGCCGCATCAGCTTGAGTCAGGTCTTGTCGCAGGACATTTCGCCAGAGTGGGTGCAGGACAAAATTGTGCTGATTGGGATGACGGCTCCCAGCGGCAAGGATCTGTTCTACACGCCCTTTAGCGCGGGCGAGCAGGTGTCGCACCAGATGCCCGGTGTGGTGGTTCATGCCCAGATGGTGAGCCAGTTTCTCGATGCTGCCACGGGAGCGCGATCGCCCTTCTGGTTTTGGCAAGAGTGGCAGGAGTGGCTGTGGATTTGGGGCTGGGCAACGGTCAGCGGGGCAGTGGCCTGGGCGGTGCGCCATCCGATTGCGCTGGGGCTAAGCAGCGTAGGACTGCTGGGATTGATTGGGGGCGCGGGCTTTGGGCTGTTTTTGCAGCAGGGCTGGGTTCCAACGGTGGCTCCGGCGATCGCCTCGATGATGTCACTGGGGACGGTCGTCGCCTACCGAGCGCAACAGTCGCACCGCCAGCAGCAGATGGTGATGACGCTCTTGGGGCAAAACACCTCGCCCGAAATTGCCGACGCGCTGTGGAATGCCCGCGATCGCCTGCTGGCCTCAGGAAAATTGCCAGGTCAGCGGCTCGTCGCCACGATGCTGTTTACCGATATCAAGGGCTTCAGCACTATTTCTGAACAAATGCCGCCGGAAGCACTGCTGGAATGGCTCAACGAATACCTGGAAGCCATGACCCACGAAATTCAGCAGCACCACGGCATTATCAACAAGTTCACGGGCGACGGGCTGCTGGCGATTTTTGGTGTACCCATGCCCCGCCTGGAGGAGCGCGAGGTGGATGAAGATGCCTATCAGGCGATCGCCTGCGCGTTGTCGATGGGCAAACGGCTGGAGCAACTGAACCAGATCTGGCAACAGCGCAGCCTTCCGCCGATTCAAATGCGGGTGGGCATTTTCACCGGGCCTGTGGTGGTGGGCAGCCTCGGCGGCAAGGAGCGGATGGAATACGGCGTGATTGGCGACAGCGTGAACACGGCATCGCGGCTGGAAAGCTGCCTCAAGGATCGCCAGGTGGATCTCTGCCGCGTGCTAATTGCCGAGGAAACCTTGATGCACGTTAAAGGAAAGTTTCAGGTGGAATCCTGGGGGCCACTGGCGCTCAGCGGCAAGCAGCAGCTTGTGGAGGTCTATCGGGTGATTGGCTATGCAACGTGATTAAGTATTGGACTAAAGCCTTTCTTTACGGACGGCGCGAAACATTCCGAAGCGGCACAGCCCCACGCTAAAGGCCAGCCACATGAGTAGAATGGTCGGCACTTCTCGCAGCGACTTAATCAAACCGGGAACGCCAAATTTCACCAGGCCCGCTGGTCGCGCGATGCCCTGCCAAATCGAGTCGGGCCAGGAGGGCAGCGTTTCCTTTGACCAGTCCGCAGTGGTGACGGGGCCCTCGGTAAGTCCTGTGGCTTCTAGCAGTTCCGAAAACCCTTCGATGCTGGCGAACTCCGGATGCGACCATTGATCCAGCAATTGCCGCATGACGGTGCGTTCCCAGAGATTCAGAGGAATTTGGCGATCATCCCGCTGGTTCCAGTCGGCCACCACCAGCACGCCGCCGGGTTTCAGCACGCGCATCAGTTCCTTGGCAAAGATTGCTTTGTCGGGCATGTGCGGCCCGGCTTCCACCGACCACACCACGTCGAAGCTGGCATCGGGAAAAGACAGCGCCATCGCGTCGTCTACCAGAAACTTGGCGCTGACTCCGGGCGGCGTAAGATCCTGCGCCCGCTTTACCTGCTGGGGGCTGATGGTGATGCCCGTAACGTTGAAGCCGTAGTCTTGCGCCAGGATGAGGCTGCTGCCGCCGATGCCACAGCCCACGTCTAGCAGGGTAGAACCGCGCGGCAAGCGATCGAGTCCGCCCCAGCGCACCATTTCATGCACAAAGTCGGCTTTGGCTTTGAGAAAATCTTTGCGGCGGGGCGGGGAGCCGTAGTGCCCCAGATGAATATGTTCGCCCCAATAAAATTCCAGGATGCCGTCCTGTGTCCATTCGTCGTAAGAACGGGCGACAGACTCGCCGGACTGATAGCGGCGGGCGGTGAGCAGGTAAAGGATCGTGCCGATGAGCAACATTGCCAGCAGCAGGATGAGGGCGATCGCCAAGAGAGAACCCATGCTTTATGTCGCGTGTCCGAGTTTGATGTAAATCGTTTGAGTAGAGCGTTTGAGTAGAGCGGTGAGCGCGTCGAATCCCAATCTCAAATACGATTGTAACGTTACTTTAACGTCGAACTCGACTAGCGCAGTGAGGCAGCACTCGACCTAGCTTTGGCCTTATCGCGTTTGGAGGGCGATCGCCATGAAGCAGCGCCTTATCAGAGCAGAACTACGAAGCCCCAAACTCCCAAGACGCTGCCAGATGTTGCTGAACGCAAATATGTCAAACGCAAATATGTCAAATACGAATTTCACACTCTGCGGGAAGCTTAGTCTCGATCTTCTCGCTTAGAAATGACGTTGAAATTCTCGTCTAAAAAAACGTCGTATTCTTTGCCGTCGTTGCAGCGCACGTCTTCGGCTTCAAAGCCAACGCCCTGGATATAATCCACATCGCCAACCACCGGGCATCCCTGAGACTGAAGCACTTCGACGACTCTCGCCCGCTCTTGGGGAGTTGCATCTCGATCGATATCAGCCCGGGCCGCCTGGGAGGTCAGCATTCCTGCCGATATCAATAGCAAAGAGACAATGCCGCTGCCAGAAAACCGGATTAAAGATAAGCCTTTCATGCAAAACTCCTATGTTTTACAGTCAATAAACTGCTCATAGGCTACCGATACGGGCACACGAGTTTGTTCTATCAAGAGGTATATTCACAGACAATCAAGCGAAGGAAATTCTTAATCCTCTAAGAGATACCTGCCTTGCTCCAGATCTATTTCTCTGGTCATGTAAGGCTTGATGAAACCGTATGATGAAGAACCGTATGATGAAACGCATCGACGTTGCACGAGGAAGCCAATGGAGTCAATGGATTCTCTGAACTGGGTGATGGGCGGGCTAGCCGTGGCAATTTTGATCGGCGGAATGCTGATGATGTTTACGACGGTGTTTACCACCAAGCGATAGAAAGATTGCGGCCGCTATCCATCGCGGCGATGTACCCGAAATTCTTGCTCTAGCGTAGGTAGCTCAATGGTGTCCTGGGCAAGCTGGGCGATCGCCTCCACATCAGCCAGTTTTTCTCGCAAAATCTCGACCCGATCCTGGAGGCGGGCGCGAATTACCTGCGGCCCGGCGCTGACGCAATCGCTACAGGCTTCTCCACAAATTACGCCCTGGTCGTTGTAGATCACCGCCAGCAGGAGTTGGTTTGAGCCGCTGCGGATGGGGCGAGACTCACGGCCGCAAATCGAGCAGAATACTGGAACGTTGCCAAAATAAATGCTTTGTTCCCAAACGATCTTCACAGGCCTAACCTCGATTGCGTGGCGCTAGATGGCAGAATCGGGCGGATCTTAGGACGGTCAGATCCAGCAGAGCCAGACTTCAGCACTGCCCGAAGACTCGATACGGCGCACTCGTTGACAGGTTGACAGAGCGGCCCCTCAATTCATCCCTAGTTTGTGACCAAAAGCCTAGCCTTGCTGTTTGGTTTAAGGATGTTTTCTGAATCACAGATTTGGGGGTGTAGACCGTGAGACGTTTGAAGAATGGCCACAAAAATTGCCTCACAGGCCAGGAATCCGGTCGCTGCAAGGCAAGGACAGTTAAACGCTACTTATAGTGTGGAGGGCGATCGCCCTCATGAACTCGGTCGCTGTGCCGATTTCTTGGGTGTCCTGTAGCACGATCGCATCTATCTTAGGGAATAGCCTGGTGATCTGGGTCACAGCTTACCGTCCGAGTCTTGTGCAGGAACGAGTCGGGTTTGGGAGCGGGAGAGCCGCCCGACAGTGCCTTGTTGTCGGGATTTGCAGGTCTTTTATAGAGAATTGCTGGGGAGATTATGGGGCGATCGCGCTGCAATTCCTCAAACACCTGCCCATCATTGGGTTTACAAAACGTTACTTTTTTATGCACCCTGGGCAGATTAAATACAGTCAGTCCTCTAGAACTGCGTCTAGTAGAACTGCGCCTAGCATCCCTTCAATAGTCAATTGCGACTGCTGACTCATCAATTCTTTCGCGTTTATCCCTTATCCCATCCATCCATCCTGCGAAGAACCCTCTATGCTTAGCCAGATGAAACGCCTCAGCCTGGAGACCGAAGGCCAGTATGCGACCGATGCAGACCTGCAATTCTTGCGAGATTACGCAAAATCCTACGGGCTGCGAGTCGAAACCTATCGGCGCATCCAGAACGCCGAGGCGCTGCTAGTGAGCCAGGTTCAGCAATACATGATGAGCAAAGACCCAACTCTGTTTCAGAACGGCGACAATGACCTGACGACAAAGTGGAAGCGGGATACCGTGCGGGTGCTGCGCTATTCTGCGGTGGCGATGCTGCTGAACGATCCCGAAACACTGCAAGAGCGCTTTTTGCTGTGGTTTCAAACCATCATGCGGGCCTTTGGAGCACAGCAAAGCTGCAACGCAACCTATGAAGCCATGCAGCATGTGGTGCAGCAACATCTGACCCCTGTACAGGCCAGCCTGTTTTGCCCCATTTTGGAAATTAATCGGCATCTGCTGGGGGGCAGCAACGCCTAGCCAATATACTCCACAGTCCACAGGCTTCCTAAGCGAGACGGATTGCCAACGGCTCACGCAGGGGGCCGTTGTTTTGGCGACAGCCTTTTAGCGATAGGTCGCCCTGGAGGTTCGCACTGGCTGGAGATTCGCACTGGGCCTGTTGTTACGCCGGGTGATTGTGACAAAGCGTATTGTTACGAAGCGTGTTGCTACGAAGCGCATTGTTACGAAGCGCAATGCTGCCAATCCTGAATTAGCCTACCGAATTCTGTAAATTTTAGAAGGCGATCGCCCCAAAACCGTGGTTTTTTGTTTCGGGGGCCACGTCCATCCGTTATTAGAGAATATATTCTAGAGAATCAGAAGTAATACGGATGCTTCGCGGGGCTGTTGACTCACGGGGCGGTATGCTTTAGGTGATTTTGACTGGGGTGAGGGTTCGCTATGCCAGTAAGACGTTTTGAGTTGCGATCGCCCGAAGGGGGCGCGGATGGGTTTGGCATGTATTTGGGCGGAGCGGGACAGTCGGGCGCAGCCAGCGGCCTCGCGCCAGAAGCGCTAACCCGCCCCCGGTCAAAATCCTGGCGATGGCTGATTGTGGGGTTGACTAGTTGCGCGGCCTTGGGCGGCGTGGCGGCATCGGCGCTGCTGTGGATGCTGATGCTGCCGCCCGCGCCCGATTGCAAAACGGGATCTCCGCTGGCTCCCGATATGGAGCGGCTATTTTGCGCTCAGCAGGCGGCTCGGTCGGGCGAACTGACCGAACTGCTGTCTGGCCTGGCGCTGATTGAAACCTGGACTCCGGAGCATCCGCTTTATAAGGAAGCCCAGCGGTCGGTTGAAGAGTGGTCGAAGGGGCTGCTAATCATCGCCCGCCAGAAGATGAACGCCAGCGACCTGCAAGGCGCGGTGGAAATTGCCCAGCGCATTCCCAAATCTAGCTCGGTGCGGGCCGATGCAGAGGCGGCGATCGCCACTTGGCAGGGCATCTGGCGGCAGGGCGAGGCGCTGGTGGCGGCTGCTCAAACTGCGATGAAGGAACAGGCCTGGGGCAATGCCTCGGAGGTGATCCGCGACCTAGGCGAGATGAGCCATCCCTACTGGGGCAACCAGCGGGCCCGGGCGCTGTCGGAGCAACTGCTTGTGGAACGTAAGGCACGCCAGCAGTTTGCCGAGGCTCAGAAGATCGCCCAGGCGGGTAAGCTGCCCGATTTGGCAAAGGCGATCGCCCAGGCAGGACGAATCGACAAGGGCAGCTATGCCTGGAGCGATGCCCAGCCCGTGCTGAACCAGTGGAGCGATCGGCTGCTGGGCGCAGCATTCCAGCTTTGGCAGGAGCAAAAGTTTGACCAGGCGATCGCCCTCACCAAGCAGGTCGAGGTCAATCCCGGTCGGGCTGAAATGGCGAAGGATTTAATCCAGCTTAGCGAAGCGCGGAAGCTAGCCGTTTCCACCTGGACAAACTGGGTCGCCACGCCGCAGCACGTGATCAGCCTGATGGAGGCGATCGCTGCCGCAAAGCAGATCAAGCCCACCAGCGCCTACTATGCCCAGGCGCAAAGCAGTCTAGCAAGCTGGCAGATTCAGCTAGATGGGCTGCGGCAGTTGCAACTGGCCCAGATGACGGCGGGCGTGGGAACCGTGGAGACGCTGAAGACGGCGATCGCCCAGGCCAGCAAGGTCCAGCCCGGAAATCCCCGCCGCCTGCAAGCCCAGACCATGATCGCTCACTGGCATCGCGAAATCGAGCGGCTCGAAGACCGGCCGCTGCTAGCACGGGCGCGACGGCTGGCTACCGAGGGGACAGTGGCCTCGCTGCAATCGGCGATCGCCCAGGCCGGGCAAATTTCCGAAGGTCGGGCGCTGCGGGGCGAAGCGCAGTCCTTGGTGCGCGACTGGACGCGCCAGATCCAGGTGATCGAAGACCAGCCCTACCTAAACCTGTCTCGGACGCTGGCACGGCGGGGCCGGCTGCGAGAGGCGATCGCCGCTGCGGCGCTGGTGCGTCCCAACCGGGCGCTCTACCCCCAGGCGCGGGCTGCGATTCGCGATTGGCAGGCAGAGCTAAATCGGTTCAACTCCTCGCCCATGCTGCCTGAGCGACCCACCCCTAGTCCTAGCCCAGCCTTGGAACCCCCCTTCGGAAGCAGCCGATCGGGCGCGATCGCCCCTGGAGCAGACGCTTCGTCTGACGAGACAAAAGAGCCGAAATATCGCTTGCCGCAGGCCCCCACCCGCAGCACTCCGGGTCAGCCTGCGCCATCGGGCACCCTCCCCCGCCCATCTGTGCCAGCGCCCATCGCGCCTGAATCTAGCGCTACGCCCCAGCCTGAATCCACGCCCAAGGATATTTCTGGACTGGCGGAACCCGAAGCGCCTCAGGTTATGCCGCCTGCGCCGCCTGCGCCGCCTGTGAACGTTGCGCCGCCGCGTGTGGTAGAGCCGCCGCCGCGTGTGGTAGAGCCGCCACCGCGATTTGAGCGTCCCCAGGCAGCGCCCGTGCGGGAGGCTCCGCCCGAAGCTGCTCCGGTTCGTCGGGAACGCCCCGCCGCGATGGAATCCGTCCCCGTGTCGCCGCCTAGCGAACCCGGGCCCCAGGCAATGGAGCCAGAATCCGCCAATTTCACCGAGTCGCACTCCTAGCGCTGCCGCCAGATATACGCCTGATTACGCCAGACATAGGCCAGATTACGCCAGACATGATTCCTGCTTTGGGACTGCTTTGGGAAATTTGGCCTATGGATTAGCTCGTTTGTCTAAACTGGTTTGCCTAGACTAGCCGAACAGAGCGTTGGCTCCAGCCTTGCGGAGCAACATCGCCCTCTGAAGGAATAACCTGGGCGACCGCCCTCGATTCGAGATACCCAGCCTGGTGAAGTGCGGACAAACAGTCCGGAGCCGTTTCTGCTGGCACACAGCCCAACAGCCCGCCAGCGGTTTGCGGGTCAAACAGGATATCGGCTGGAATTTCGGAAGAGCGCGACGGAGACCTTTGCTCCCAATCCCGCACCCAGCAGGCCGCAGCCAGGTTTTGCGGATGCAGAGAACTGCGGAACCCCTGCTGCAACGTTTCTGCTGCACCGGGCAACAGCGGCAGTGCCGACAAATCTAGCTGCACGCCCACAGGCTCCGATGCTCGCAGCATTTCCACTAAATGCCCCAACAGCCCAAAGCCTGTAACATCTGTGCAGGCATGAGCGCCATGCCCCTGAAAGATTTTCGCCGCCGTCTGGTTTGATTGCAGCATCGTGGTGATCGCCCCTTCGATCCAGCGGCCCTTGGCTCGTCGCTGCATCTCTGCGGCAAACAGCGTGCCCGTGCCCAGTGGCTTTGTCAGAATCAGCACATCACCCGGTCGCAGTCCACCCTTGGGCAGCAGTTGGGACGATTCCGCCAGACCATTGCAGGCAAAGCCCAGCGCCAGTTCCGCTCCCTCCACCGTATGCCCGCCCATCAGCACTGCCCCGGCAGCGTGTAGAACTTTGGTCGCCCCCGCCAGCAGGTGAACTAGCATCTCCTCTTGTTTGGCAGGCGTGGCGTAGGGCAGCGTGGCGATCGCCAGCGCACTCTGCGGACTTGCCCCCATTGCAAATAGGTCGCTCAGCGCGTGGTTTGCCGCAATCTGCCCAAACACAAACGGATCATCCACCAGCGCCCGAAAGTAATCCACCGTTTGCAGCAGCACCCACCCTGCTGGAACCTCTACCGCCGCCGCGTCATCCGGCGTGTCTAGCCCGATCAGGATATCGTCACGCTGAAGTGCGGGATACTCTGCCTGCACTCGTTGCAAGGCGCGATCGAGCGGCTGGCTACCGATTTTGGAGCCACAGCCCGCGCAGGGGAGAGAGTTGGAAGCGCGGCGGGATGGGGCGAACGTCCTGCGTTCGACCCGCTGGCTCCTCATCTCTGGCAAGTTCGAGAACTTTTCCATAAAGCGGCGATCGATGCGGTCTTTCCACTGCCAGAACCAGGGGGTGGGGCCAACGTGCAGAGGGCCGCGAGAGGCAACAGCCGTGCAATCGCCCAATCCAACCAGGATCAAAAACTCCTTTTGCGGCACGAAGGGCTTCGGCGGCTGGCCCAGCAGAGCGCGGCGCAGATTCTCCACCAAGGGCTTGCCCTGGCGCACAGCAAACACGCCTGCCTTAGGGCGCGGATGGCGAACCATCGTGGCCACGTCGCCCGCTGCAAAAACGTAGGGATGCGAGATAGATTGCAGGCAGTCATTCACCTGGATAAAGCCGCGATCGTCGGTTGCTAAGCCGGATTCCTTGAGCCAGGATGCGGCCGAGGCTTGCGTCACCCAAAAGGGGCGATCGCACTCGATCCAGCGCCCAGACTCGCAGCGCAATCCGTCGGGTTCCACGGCTGCCACCGTTTCCCCCAGATGAAGCTGAATGCCCCGCTGGGCAAGGATATGCTGCATCTTGCGTCGCATTCCGGGGCTGCGCTCTGGCAAGATTTCGCGACCGCGATGCACCAGATGAATTTCCAGCGGCGTGTCGAGATGGCCTGCCTGTTGCAACACCTGCCGCAGCCGCGCCCGTATATTCAGCGCTAGCTCTACGCCGCCCGCGCCACCGCCCACAATGCCCAGTCGCAGAGGACGCTGGGGCTGTTCAGACACCTGCTGAACGATCGCCTCCCATTGGGTCAAAAACTGCGAAATCGGCTTCACGGGAATGGCGTACTCCGCCGCGCCGGGAACCGTGGAGACTGCGGGTGTGCTGCCAATATCGATCGAGAGCCAGTCGAAGGCGATCGCCGGATGGTGGGCACACAGCACCCGATTTTGCGCCAGATCCAGACCAACCGCGCGATCGCCGATCAGCCGCACCCCAGCAAACCTCGCCAGTGGCCGCAGGTCAATGTGGCACTCGTCAAATTCGTACAGCCCTGCCACGTATCCGGGCAGCATTCCCGAATAGGGCGTGTGCATCACGTCGGTAATCAGCGTCAGCCGCGCGCCAGGAATCGGGTTCATGCCCCACATTCGGAGGGCGATCGCGTGGCTGTGTCCGCCCCCGATCAGCACGAGGTCTTGTGTAACAGGCGTGGGCGCTTCCAAGGTTATTGCAGCTTCAGCACTGCCATAAAGGCTTCCTGCGGCACGTCCACCGTCCCGATCGCCTTCAGACGTTTCTTACCCTTGGCCTGCTTTTGCAGCAGCTTTTTCTTGCGGCTGATGTCGCCGCCATAGCACTTGGCCAACACGTCTTTTCGCAAGGCCGGAATGTGTTCGCTGGCCACCACGCGGCTACCGATAGCGGCTTGCAGCGGGATTTTGAACTGGTGGCGCGGAATGAGTTCCTTTAGCTTTTCGACCAGCGCCTTGCCCACATAATAGGCTTTGTCGCGGTGAACAATGGTCGCCAGCGGGTCAACCGGGTCGCCGTTGATCAGGATATCCAGCTTCACCAGGGGATTCTCGCGATAGCCGATGAGGTGGTATTCCATGCTGGCATAGCCGCGCGATCGCGACTTCATCTGGTCAAAAAAGTCCGTCACCACCTCCGCCAGCGGCAGTTCATAGGTCAGCGTCGTGCGCCCCTGGGTCAAATACTTCATATCTTTGAACACGCCCCGGCGAGACTGGCTCAGCTCCATCAGCGGGCCGACAAACTCCTCCGGCGTAATCATGTCCACCTGCACATAGGGTTCCTCAATCGCCTCGCGCTTTTGAGGATCGGGCAGGTGGCTGGGGTTGTCGATATAGACCTCGCTGCCATCTAGCAGACGAACCTTGTAAATCACCGATGGAGCCGTGGTAATCAGATCCAGGTCGTATTCGCGCTCCAGTCGTTCCTGCACAATTTCCATGTGCAGTAGCCCCAAAAAGCCGCAGCGGAACCCAAAGCCCATCGCGCTGGAGGTTTCGGGTTCGTATTGCAGTGCCGCGTCGTTCAGCCGCAGTTTTTCGAGCGCCTCTCGCAGGTCTTCAAACTCATCGGCATCGGTAGGGAACAGTCCGCAAAACACCATCGGCTTGGCTTCGGTATAGCCAGGGAGCGGTTCCTTGGCTGGAGCCGTCGCCAGGGTAATGGTGTCGCCCACTCGCGCATCGGCCACTGCTTTGATGGCAGCCGACAGATAGCCCACTTCGCCTGCGTGCAGTTCGTCTACCTGGATTTGGTTGGGCGACAGCACCCCCAGTTCGTCGATTTGATACTCTTTGCGGGAAGCCATCAGCCGGATGCGATCGCCCTTCTTCAGCGTCCCATCCATCACCCGGAAGTAGACAATCACGCCGCGATAAGAATCGTAGTAGCTGTCGAAAATCAGCGCCCGCAGCGGCTCCTGCACCGTGTCGCGGGGCGGCGGCACCAGATGCACGATGGATTCCAAAATCTCGCTGATGCCAATGCCCTCTTTCGCCGAGGCAAGAATGGCGCTGCTGCAATCCAGCCCGATAATTTCTTCGATTTCTCCCTTGACCCGATCTGGCTCTGCCCCCGGCAGGTCGATTTTATTTAGCACCGGAATGATTTCCAGATTATGCTCCAGCGCCAGGTACACGTTTGCCAGAGTTTGCGCCTCCACGCCTTGGGAAGCATCTACCACTAGCAGCGCACCTTCGCAGGCGGCCAGAGAGCGCGACACCTCGTAGGAAAAGTCTACGTGCCCCGGCGTGTCGATCAGGTTCAGCACGTAATCCTGCCCGTCTTCGCCGCGATAGTTCATGCGGGCTGCCTGGAGCTTGATCGTGATGCCGCGCTCTCGCTCCAGCTCCATATTGTCGAGAAATTGCTCCTTCATTTCTCGATTGCTGACAGTGCCCGTCGTTTGCAGCAAGCGGTCGGCCAGCGTGGACTTGCCGTGGTCGATGTGGGCAATGATGGAAAAGTTGCGGATGTTTGAGACGGGAACGTCGGTCATAGACGCAAAGCATCAAGGGGTAAAAGGGGCGGCAATGCTTAGAAGAACCGCAAGAGAAACCAGGCAGTGAATCGTCCTTAAGGCATACCGCTTAAGATATTGTAATGCTTCTCTCTGCCGGACGCATCGGCAGTCCCTTGAGTCGTCTTGGGTTTCGCCGCAGTTGAGAGGAACCAGATGACCTATGATTTCTAAATAGATCGAGATAGATCAAATCAAGATAGATCAAGTTGTAGCGTATTGTTTTACGCTGCAAGGCGGCCTATAGGGATATTAGGCCTTGTGGGCAATTCAATTCAGGGGTGCTTGGGAAGAAGGGCGATCGCCCCTTCGTTTAAGAACCAGAATCTTTAAGAGCCAGCATCACGCACAAAAGTGGGTACAGCTTTCTGGAGTAGGGTGCAATAGAGATGCAGTAGAGGTGCAGTAGACAGGTCTTAAGCCGAGTGGATGGTTGTTCCAGTGCCGCCAAGGGGGTTTGGACACAGAAGGCTTTTCTGGATACAAACGCTCTCGCCCGCGAAAGGCTCCTGCTGGAATCCAGACGAAACGCTGCTTCCTCTGCGGCCTGCCACCGCTAAGACTCAAAATCTAAACCGAGATCTAAACCAAGCTCAACACCAAGCTCTACAAATCAAGATTTACAATTCAAGCCATTAAGTTCACAACTCACAACATTAGATTCCCTGTACAAAACGATTTAGGGCAGAATTTACTGTAAGTCGTTAGATTCTCATCCTGGAAGCGTGTCTGTATAGGCTAGCCAGGCAATATCAGCGACGGAACAAATGCGGAACGGTGAGAGAGTAAGACAATTCTATGAGCGACCCTGTTGTGGAATCTAATGCTGCGAAGACTGATGGTGTGAAGACTGATGGCATGAACGCTCAGGCCGGTGTTCAGGGTTCAACTCAGGAGGCGATCGCCCCCACAGACCCGCCACCCGCCGCCAGGCCCAGAGCAACGGCTGGAAATAAGGTCGATTTGTCAATCCAGATCGACGCTGAGCTATTGAATCAGATTGGGCATCTCACCAGCGATCCGAGCAAAGTGATCGAAGTCGCCGTGCGTCAATGGCTGCGGGGGGGAGCCTCGCGGGACGACGACCTGACGCGATCGCTCCAGCGCAATCCGCCTGTTCCCCCCCGTGGAGAATGGAACGACTAGCTGATTGCTGTAGGAATCACGGATTTGCTTTAAAAGCCGTTGCAGATAGCCTCTGCGACAGGCTACGTTAGGCGAAGATACTTGCTGAACCTGATTCCAAGAACATTTTGCGCGTTTTAACTCACTGTCTCCGATGCACGCTGATGACCTTGTCTGAAGATTCTTCTAGTTCTGTCGTTGGCCCGGCAGATGTAGCGATTGCTAGGCGACCCGGCGGCCCACTCCAGAAACCGCCCTCCATTGGTGATCTCATCTTCATACAAGACGCTGCGGGAACCTACCTTTCCTTCTCCTGGAAAGACGCAGATCGCTATGGACTGGGTTCTACGGACTTGGTCGGTCGGCCGATTGAGGAAGTCGAGTTTGCGCCAGCCGCCCTTGCGCCCTACTTACAGCGGATTCGCATGGTGCTTGATTTGGGCAGCCCCGATGGGTTTTCCTACTTGTTTCGCTGTGGCGGGCAGTATCTCGTTTTTGACCTCGCGCTCAGCCCCATTCTGCAAGTCAACGCGCTGCCTTCAGCAGTCATCGTCACGGGGCATCTGCTCTATGCCTGCACCGATGACCAGGCCCACCTGCTGCTAGAATCGCCCCCTCGCTTCAGCACGCTCCGGGGCAGCGGCTCCATCTTTTATCAAAAGGCACTGACTCGCGTTGCCTGGAACATCCGCCATACGCTTGACCTCGATGCCATCTGGCAGCAAACCGCCACAGGACTGGGTGAAACGCTCAACCTGAGTCGCTGTTGGGTGTGTGCTTACCCCGCTGAAGAGGGAAAAGCGCAGATCATGGCAGACTATCGACAAGATGGGGCGGCGGAGTGCGTCGGGCAAACGCTGGATTTACCGCACTTTCCCTACTTGCAGCAGGCCGTTTCCACGCTCCAGCCCGTTAGCACCACGCAGATTGATGAAGAAAGCGGTAGGGAGATGGCAATTTTGGCGATCGCCACCTGCCACGATGGCCAGCCCAACGGACTCCTTGTGCTGTACCAAGACGATGAAGCTCAGGTGTGGAGACAGTCCGAAATCGAGCTAGTTCAGGAATTTGCAGAGCAGATTGGAACGGGGCTGGCCCATGCCAGTTTGTACGCAACGAGCCGTCGCCAGGCCGAGCGACTGATGCAGCAGTATCACGACCTCGAGGAGAGCCGTCGCCAGGCCGAAGAAGCCTCCCGCCTCAAGAGCGAGTTTTTGGCCAACACGTCCCACGAGCTACGCACCCCGCTCAACGGCATGATTGGCTTCCTCAAGCTCATCGTAGACGGCATGGCGGACGATCCCGAAGAACAGGGCGAGTTCATCGAAGAAGCCTACCGCTCAGCGGTAAACCTAAACGACATCATCAATGACATCCTGGACATTGCCAAAATCGAAGCAGGCAAGCTCGAAATCGAGATTAACCCGGTCAAGCTCGATGACCTGATGGACGATGTGGAACGCTTTATCCGTCCCCAGGCCGAACACAAGCATCTGAGCTTCAAAATTTGCAAACCTGAAACGCGAGATCCAATCATCCTGAACGGCAACTATCAGCGCCTCCGCCAAGTGCTGCTGAACCTGTTGGGCAACGCCATCAAGTTCACCCACGAAGGCGGCATCACCGTTACCACCGACATCCTGCCCCGCCAGTCCGATCAGGACAAGGGCTATGCCAAGATCAGCGTGGTCGATACGGGCATTGGCGTTTCGCTAGAGAAGCAAGACCGCCTGTTTCAGTCCTTTAGCCAGGTAGACGGTTCCCGGACTCGGCAATATGGTGGCACGGGGCTGGGCCTGGCCATTTCCCAGAAGCTTGTAGAAGCGATGAAGGGCGAGGTGAATTTCTACAGCCTGGGCGAAGGTCTGGGGTCTACGGTTACCTTTACTGTGCCCCTCCATCAGCACCCGGTGCTAATCGCTAGACAGTCTGAAGAGGAAGATGCGGATCTGGCAGACTTGGCAGACTTGGCAGACTTAGCAGACTTGGTAGACCTGGATACGATGGAGTAGCGGCAGTTAGCGTGGCTGTCCCTCAGATATACCTCTCAGGTATACCTCTCAGACATATCATAGATGTACCTTAGAGTAGCGGTAGCTCTAGGGTAGCGGTAGTTCTAAGTAGCGGTATCAAACGGGCGATCGCTCTTAAGCCCTTGCCGTAGCATAAATCTAAGCCGTCTTCTGGGTGATCTCTGCTATGTCGATTACGCTTCAGGTCAATGGCGAACCCCGCACCTGCGAGCCGGATACCTCGCTGCCGCAGTTTTTGGAGCAACTGGGTATGAATCCGCGCCTAGTGGCGGTGGAATATAACGGCGAGATTTTGCACCGCCAGTTTTGGGAAAAGACCCTCATGCAGGCGGGCGATCGCCTGGAAATTGTCACCATTGTCGGCGGCGGCTAATGCAAAGACTTGTTGCAAAGACTATTGCTCAATTTAGGGCAATCTAATTAGGGCAATCTAACCTGGGGTTTTCAAGTACGGTCATCCCTCCTGAAACCCACTGCTAGCCGCCCTCAGCGCAAAACGGAGCGCGTTACATTAGAAGTATTGAATGGCTGTGTAACGTTTTCTAAAGCTTTGTTGCTAAAGCTCTGCAAATTTTAGCTCGGCAAACTGCTTAGCTCGGCAAACTGCTTAGCTCGGCAAACTGCACAGCCTGCCCCACGGGCATTGCCCGAAACGTTTATATGAGGGCTTGAGGCAATGGGAAAGTTCTTTTCTCAAGTATGGCGGCCCCTGCTTCGGCCGCTGGTGGTTTTCTCTCTAATTGCAACATTGGTGTTTGGCAATGCAGGTAGCGCTCTGGCCCTGAGTCGGGGCGGCGGCCGCATCGGCGGCGGCGGGTTTAGCGTGCCCAGCCGCACCTATACCAGCCGTCCGGCTCCATCCTATGGCGGTGGCGGCTATTATCCCGGTGGTTATCCTGGCGGCGGCATTGGGTTTCCGCTGGTGTGGGGGCCGATTTTCTTTGGCGGCGGTGCGGGCAGCCTGTTCACCATTCTGATTTTTCTCTCACTTGCATCATTTATCGTACGGAGCGTCCGAGCCGCGCAGTCTGATGCGAATGGCTATGACGACCTGGGCTATGGCGCAGCGTCGCCCACGGTTTCGGTGGCCAAAGTTCAAGTGGGGCTGCTGTCTGGCGCTCGCGGCTTGCAGGCAGACCTGGATCGGCTGGCGAAAACGGCGGATACGGGTTCCAAAGAGGGGCTGACGGAGGCGCTGCAAGAAACGACGTTGGCACTGCTGCGGCATCCCGAATATTGGGTCTATGGCGGCACGCAGTCGGCACAGTATCGCCTGGAGGCGGCTGAGGCACAGTTTAACCGACTGGCGCTGGCAGAGCGCAGCAAATTTAGCGAAGAAACGCTGTCGAATGTCAACCGCCAGTTGCGGCAGGCGGGAACGACTTCGGCCGCCCTGGCCACGACGGGTACGGGTGAGCTGGTAGCGGCAGAACAGCCGACAGAAATCCAGTCGCAGGGTGAATATATCGTGGTGACGCTGCTGGCGGCAACGCTGGGCAAGCTGGATTTGCCCGTGGTGAATTCGACGGAAGACCTGCGTCGGGCGCTGTCGCAGATGGGATCGGTGTCGAGCGATCGCCTCTTGGCGCTAGAAATTCTCTGGACCCCCCAGGTGGAGGGTCAGACCCTCTCGTCAGATGAGCTAGTCGCTGAGTATGCTGATTTGAGATTGGTCTAGCTAGCCTGTAGATAATGGGATACGTTAGGGATTGAGCCTTCAATCCCTATTTTTTTTACGAATTTTGAAGGGGTCTGGCGGCAAATTTTTTGACCGCGATCGCCGATAGAACTGAGTAATTCTCTCTAGAGGCACGCCCAACCCAGCGGCGATTAGCACGCTCTGATTGATCAGCGTCGTCTGCCACACCCCCAGCGCTTCCCACCGCCGCGCCGAAGTCGATACCACTGCTGGGGCGATCGCCACTTTGCCCAAGGTCTGAGCCTTTCGTACCAGCTTCAGATCTTCCAGAATCGGCACCTCTGGAAAGCCGCCCAGTTGCCAGAAAGTGTCTGTTCGCAGAAATAGCGCCTGATCGCCGTAGGGCAGGCTGAACCAGCGCGATCGCCAGCGCACCCCCCGCTCCACCCAGCGCAATCCCGGCAAGGTTCCGTCAATCAACAGGTCAAACGCCCCCAGCACCACGCCCGGTTGGGCCAGGGTTTGCTGCACCAGATGGGGAAACTTCTGGGGCAGGCGAGTGTCGGCGTGGAGGAAAAGCAGAGTTTTCCCCATCGCGGCGGCGGCTCCGGCATTCATCTGGCGGGCGCGACCGGGAGCGGAGTGGACGACCGTTGCGCCATACTGCTGAGCGATCGCCCGCGTGTCGTCCTGGCTGCCTCCGTCTGCCACAATCACTTCCAATGTGCCAGAGGGCGATAGGGTTTCCAGCAGGCTCGGCAATTCTGCGGCTTCATTCAGCGTTGGAATGATCACGGAAATCACCTGCTTCCGCAGCGCCTCCCACACGGGCAAGTCGGCAGCAGTGTCAATGTCCGTCAGTGGGTCAAGCGTTGCTACCGAGAGATGGAGAGCTTGGGCGATCGCCCTAGTCTGGGCAAACACACGCTCTGTGCCCCAATCAATGCCGCTGAACAGATCTGCAAGGGGCTGCCGCAGGCCGATGAGATAATAGCCGCCATCGGTGGCCGGCCCCAGCACCAGGTCATGGCTCTGCAACGCGGTAAAGGCCTGCTGCAAAATTACGGAATCCACGCTGGGGCAGTCTGCACCAATCACCACGACCCGCTCGGCTCCAGCGGCGATCGCCCGTTCCACCGCACTCAACAGGCGATCGCCCAAGTCTCCTGACGGCTGCGGATGCAGCGCCCAGGAGGTTCCCAGCCAGTCTGCCATTTGGGACAATTCGCCCCCCGCAAACCAGATTTCTGCCGAAATAGGGCGGGTCGAATTCTCCGCCGTCGGAGACAGGAGGGGACGGATTTGCCGCAGCACCTGCGCGGTCATCTGTCGCTGAAGCTGGGCGGATCCGGTTTCTCCCAAATGCGGAATGAGGCGCGTTTTCGTGGTTCCTGGCTGGGGATAGCGCGAAAACAGAATTAGATGATTGGCAAGAATCACGGCTAAAAATTCCAATTTTGGGGTGAAATGTTAAGGGGCGATCGCCAAGATGGCGGGGCAAAGAGTCTTACTAGAAAGTCTGATGAGAAACGCTGTAACTACCAGGTAGAAAAGATTCTCCCGATCCCTCCTCAGTCTAGGTCGTCATTCATCGAGCTTTGGAAAAAAATTGACCTTTGTACTCTGAAATGAGCTAAGATGTTGGACAAAATTTGAGGGAATTTGCCATGGGCTTCAAGTTTAAGATATTGGCTGGACTGCTCACCCTGGCAACGTCGGGTGGGGCGCTGGGGTCAGGGGCGATCGCCCAGACTGTCACTTCAACCCGCAGCGCAGACGACATTCAGACACTCCAGCAAGCGTTTGAGGACGCTTACTATGGTGCCAGCGGCACTTTCTTTGGCAACCGAGGCATTGTGAACTCCTTCACCTGGTTCCTTGGCCCCTTCCCCGAAAACAACATCATCACCGATGCGCGGCAGGTGCATCGACTCTACGTAGACGCTTCAAACCAGCAAAATCTGGACGGCCCCATCATCCGCACTGCCGATCTGAATAATCCCTTCGATACCTCACTGCTGCTGCTGCCTCCCTCTCAACCCCTCCGCCCACTTCCTGCGGGTCCTCAGTTTCCGCCCTTCAGCCAGGGTGTTCCAGGAGATCCTCAGCCTGCGCCGCGTCCGGCCGGCCCGGTTCGAGGCCTCTGGTAGCATCCTGGAAGCAGGCTAGACAAAGCAGGTTGGATATAAACAGGTTGGATAAAGCTAGGCGAGCTAAGGTTTAGCCCGTGATTAGTTCACCTGTGACCGATTTGCCTGTAACTGATTCTGGCTAACAGCCATTCGCAACTGCCAGTTTTCAGTCACCTGCCAGTTTTCAACACGAGTTGCAGCAAGTCCTGTTGCAGCAAGCCATTATGCAAGCGCCACGCGGTTAGATGTTCAGCGTGGCGCTTTTGCTGTTACTGCAACGTTTTTCTCGACCGTTCTTAGTCTGGCTCCCAGCGCTTTCCAGGCTCAGCCTTGCCGCTTATCCAGCGATGGTGCTTGTATAGGCAATTCTTATCAAAAATCAGCGTGGACTATGCATCTCAAAAGAAATACGACAAACTAGGGGAAACTTGTCGGCTCGTCTAGTACCCCGCGAAACAGAGGCAGCGCGAGAATTCCTTGCTTTCTCCTGACTTAAAAGCTGAAACGCTTTCATAGGAAGGAACTGGGCGATCGCCCCCCTGATGAGTATTTTTACTTCAAATTGTCTTCTTTATTAACTTCTGATAAGAAAGAGGGCTATATAATTGACACGTCTTTTGCAAAAATTAACCTAAAAAATCCCTGCTCACGTCTAGGCTGCCCTCAACAATGCTGCGAAACCCAGAAACATCTTTCACCCTACTAGCCCTGCTAGTTGCCCTCGGCGGCGCTCCTGGTTTACTTGGACTGCGGTGGGTAGTTCCAACTCTGGCACAATCTACGCCGCCAGAATTCCCGCTGCCTGCCAGCGTTCCGGCAGACACTTCCGTTACTATAGACGGCTCTGCCAGTATGACGCTGATTAATGAAAGTCTGAAGGCCCGCTTTGAGGAACGCTACCCTGGCACCCGGGTCAACCTTGCCGCAGGCGGCACAGATGCGGCGCTACAAGCCTTACTGGCTGGAGACCTGGATCTGGTGGCAGTGGGGCGCGACCTGACCCAGGCAGAGCGGGATCAGGGATTGGTAGAGGTTCCCCTCAGCCGAGAAAAAATTGCCATCATTGTAGGCGCAGACAACCCCTTTGCAGGCGATCTGACGTTTGAGCAGTTTGCTCAGATTTTCCGGGGTGAAATTACGGACTGGTCGCAGGTTGGTGGGCCACCTGGGCCGATTCGCTTTGTCGATCGCCCTGCTTTTAGCGATACACGCCAGTCACTCAGCAACTATTCAGTGTTTCAGGCAGCGCCCTTTCAAACTGGGCCCAACGCCGAGCAGATTGCGACAGACGACACGGCAGCAGCGGTGCAGGCGCTTGGGGCAGATGGGATTAGCTATGCTATCGCCAATCAGGTGTTGAACCGGGGTGACGTGAAGATCGTGCCCATGCACCAGACCTTGCCTACCGATCCTCGCTATCCCTTTTCGCAGCCAAGGGGCTATGTCTATCGCGGCACACCAACTCCGCCTGTGCAGGCATTTTTAGGATTTGCGACCTCGGAACCCGGTCAAGAAGTGGTAGAAGAGGCGCGTGAACAAGAAGCCACCGCAGTTGCGCCAGCGGCTCCGGTCGCGCCAGTACCCGCCACCCCCAGTCCCGTGCTGGATGCCGCGCCCACAGTCGTCACTCCACCGCCATCGAGTAATCAACCCGAAGGCTGGCTGCCCTGGCTGGCGCTGTTGCTGCTCGGAGCGTTGCCCTTCTTGCTGGGGCTATTTCGGCGGCGAGAGGCCGTGGCTCCGGTTGCGCCGCCGCTGCGCCCAGTGGCCACTGTCGCACCGCCCCGCCAAGTTCCCGCCAGCCGGATTGTGTTAACCCCGCGCAATGCCGAAGATGCCTACGCCTATTGGGAAGCGCCAGAGGCTCATAAAGCAGATCTGAAGCGCCAGGGCGGACGCGATTTGAAGCTGCGGATCTACGACGTGACGGATATTGACCTTGATCGGCAGCCCGCCCACAGCGTCCAAGAATACGATGTGGCTGAAACCGACCAGGATCGGCATGTGCCTATCATGGCGGGCGATCGCGACTATCTCGCAGAAATTGGCTACACCACCAGCGACGGACGCTGGCTGAAGCTGGCCCGATCCAACTCGGTGCGCGTGCCCACGATCCTGTCTGCGGCTGAAGCGGCTCCTGCTCCAGTCGTGCCGCCCGGTGTGCCGCCTGTCGTGCCGCCTGTGGTCGCTCCAGTTGTGCCGCCTCCAGCGGTATCCGTTTCTCCGACAGTGCCCGCTCCAGCACCTACCCCAGTGGAACCCGGTATGGATGAATCTGCTGTTGATGAGCCTGATGTTGATGAACCTGTTGTAGCAACGCCAGAGCCAGAAACCCCCACTGTGCCGCCGATTGCTGCGGCTTTGGGCACGGGGGCAACGCTGGCAGCAGGCGCGGCTGCGATGGCAGCGCTGGCCAAGGAAGATGACCAGTCTGCTGTTGAAGCGGCAAAGTTTGATGTAGGGCAAACGGATCTGTCGGCTGAGCGACTGGCCGATGTAGACACGAATCTACCCGACTTGCCTGATGGCTACGGCGAGAGCCGAATTGTGCTGATGCCTCGCGATCCGCAGTGGGCCTACACTTATTGGGATGTGCCCGACCAACACAAGGCACTACTGCGCGGTCAGGGCGGACAGCGGCTGGCGCTGCGGCTATACGACGTGACCGATATTGATGCCCATAGCCAGCGTCCCCATAGCGTGCAGCAGTACGACTGTGACGAGCTAGCCCGCGACTGGTATTTGCCCATTCCGGTGAGCGATCGCGATTATTTGGTTGAAATTGGCTATCTCACACCAGATGGTATGTGGCTGGTTCTGGCAAGATCTAATGCGGTTCGCATTCCGCCAATCTACCCGTCCGACTGGTTTGAGGATCAGTTTATTACGCTGGGTTGGGATGAAGACCGGCGCGGCAAGACCTTCCTGCGATTGATTCCGCCAGGGCGACGAGTGGCAGACACGGGCAACCCCATCTACGACGAGATTTTTGACATGGCCGAGTCTGCCGAGGCAATGCGTCTGGCGGGTTCGCTCTATGGTTCTATGCAGCAGGTTCCGGCCTCGGTGCAGGGTTCCCATCAGATGGAATCGGGCGCAGCGCTGAGTTCCATGCAGGCCTCTGGGGCAGCCATTAGCAGCTACGTTCACTCAGAATCTGGGGCAGCGCTGAGTTCCATGCAGGCCTCTGGTGCAGCCATTAGCTCGTTTGTTTTCTCGGCTGAAATGGGCCAATGGTCGGGGAAAACCGAGTCTGGCGTGGGCCTATACACTGAGTCGGGTGTGGGTCGATATACCGAATCGGGCGTGGGCATGTCCGGCGTGGGCATGTCTGGCGTAGGCATGTCCGGCGTGGGCATGTCCGGCGTGGGCATGTCTGGCGTGGGCATGTCCGGCGTAGGTCGATACACCGAGTCCGGCGTGGGGATGTCGGGCGTGGGCATGTACACCATGTCGGGCGCAAGACTTTATACCGAGTCTGGCGGAGCGCTTTACACGATGTCGGGTGTGGGCCTGTACACCGAGTCGGGTGTGGGTCGATATACCGAGTCGGGCATGGGCATGTCCGGCGTGGGTATGTACAGTATGTCCGGTGTGGGCATGTCCGGCGTGGGTATGTACAGTATGTCCGGTGTGGGCATATCCGGTGTGGGCATGTCTGGCGTGGGTATGTACAGTATGTCCGGTGTGGGCATGTCTGGCGTGGGTATGTACAGTATGTCCGGTGTGGGCATGTCCGGCGTGGGCATGTCCGGTGTGGGCATGTACAGTATGTCCGGCGTGGGCATGTCCGGCGTGGGCATGGGCTATCCGGGGCCGATGAGCTATGCGCGGATGTCGGGCGTAGGGATGTACACCGAGTCGGGCGCAGGTCTGTATACGATGTCGGGGGCTGGGATCTACAGCCAGTCGGGTGTAGGGATACCGAACTTCTCTGGCATTGGCATGTCGGGTGTTGGCTTCTTTGGTTCTATGCCGCCGATTCGGGCGCGGAAATTCTGGCTAGTGGCAGATGCAGAACTGATTATTTACGGCGCAACGGAGCCAGATGCCTCGGTGACCATTGCTGGACGGCCTGTGACACTGAATCCCGATGGCACATTCCGCTTCCAGATGTCCTTCCAGGATGGCACGTTGGACTTCCCGATTTTGGCGGTGGCGGCGGACGGCGTTCAGACCCGCGCGGTCCATATGCGGTTTAATCGAGAAACGCCAGAACGCCGCACTAGTACAAAGGACGAGGCGATGGATCAGCCTTACTAGGGCCTGGCATGATCCTTCCTTGGTGATCCTTCCTTCAAGACCTTAAAGAGCGCGATCGCCCCGTCTCTGATTCTGGGCTGCCTGAGCGGCCTGCTCAGAGACACGCTCATAGAGCCGTTCAAGCTGCTGAAATAGACGGCTGCTGCGGTCGATGTCGGTTTCGCAGCCGCGAATCTCTTCGGTCTTCCCGTTCGGGTAAAACCGATAGACGGCTTCTGGCCCATCGGCAGCCAGCAGGCAGAGATTTGGGATTGGATTGCGGACATTTGTCTCGCTGCGGATCTGGTCAAAATCGGCGCGGGCAATGCGCGATCGCAGTTGTTGCAGGGTTCCTCGGCGGATGCGTCCGGTGGCGCGATCGCCGACGCTGTTGGCATAGCGGTAGCTGCCGTCCGGATATATTGTCACTTCTGAAAAGCAGCCTGGCGGATAGCAAAAGCCACCCTCGCGGCGAACCGTGACCAGAGGAGTTCCGCCCTGGCTGACTGGCTGGGTCGGAGCAGGCCCATTTTGAGCAATGGATAAGCGGTTGGGTGGAGCGGCGATCGCGGCGCTGGCGATCGCCAAACACAGTCCCACAACCCCAACCGTCAATGGCCAAGTTTTCATCCCGAAGCCCTCACAGAAACTCAATACTGCTACTTTAAGTTCCTGCTTGCTTTGGAGTCGTGGAGTTACCAAAACTGAAACTTGCAGACCTCCGCCAGTTCAGACCGAGTTCAGACCGAGTTCAGACGATATTGCACCTTCAAGACGCGGCACTGGTTCATAAAAGGAAGATGTAGCACTTGAAGTGCTGACTATGCAAAGACCTCAGCCGATTTTGACTACAGACTGCAAAAGTTTGTCCGCAAGGGCTTTGCGAGGCTTATCCTCCACTAACAGTCCAGTGCCCAAGACGCTACTTCGAGCCAAACTTTGCTTTGGCCTGTTCATAGACCTCTTCAGTAATCTGCGTTATGCCGGCCTCTTCAGCAAATTTCTCGATCTTTTTGCGGGCGGCCGGACGCACAAAAAAGGGAATTTCTTTCAAACGGGCTTCGGCTTCGGGAGTCCAGGCGATCGCGCTACTCATAGAAATGGGTTCCACCTGCATTGTTCTGCCCTTCTAGTTTAGGCGCATTGGTTGGGAGATTTGCGGGGTCATCCGATCCCTGCATCTTGATCCCTAAATCCTTAGGCAGTGTCTTAAAACTTTCTAGGTCATTGATTGCCTTGAGTCGATCCCCCTAAATCCCCCTTGAAAAGGGGGACTTCCAGAGCAGTTTTGCCCGTTTCCCCTCTTCTTAAGGTGGGCTAGGGGGATCAAAGGGTTTTAAAACACGCCCTAGGACTGACGCATCTGGACGATTTCTTAGGGGCTGCGCGAGAAATCCTCTAAAACTCAATAGAGCCTATCGCGAGTGCGTAAGTCCTGATCCCGATCCCCTTGTCTGATACACTTTTGACAAGAGGTACACGTCGCTCAAACGACGAAAAATCAAGCAGTTTGGAGGGTATCCGGTGGAAAGTACACTCGGTTTGGAAATTATCGAAGTGGTAGAGCAAGCGGCAATCGCCTCTGCTCGGTTGATGGGCAAAGGGGATAAGAACGAAGCCGACCGGGTCGCTGTAGAAGCCATGCGCGAACGGATGAACAAAATCCACATGCGCGGACGGATTGTGATCGGTGAGGGGGAGCGCGACGAAGCGCCCATGCTCTACATCGGCGAAGAAGTGGGCATCTGCACCCGAGAAGATGCGGCAGCCTTCTGCAACCCTGACGAACTGCTGGAAATCGACATCGCTGTGGACCCCTGCGAGGGCACCAACCTCTGCGCCTACGGTCAGCCCGGTTCGATGGCAGTGCTGGCGATTTCCGAAAAGGGTGGCCTGTTCAACGCGCCCGACTTTTATATGAACAAGCTGGCCGCGCCCCCCGCAGCCAAAGGTAAGGTCGATATCCGCAAGTCTGCCACGGAAAACCTGAAGATCCTGTCGGAATGCCTGGATCGGGCTATCGACGAACTGGTGGTGGTGGTGATGAAGCGCGATCGCCATGATGCGCTGATCAAGGAAATCCGCGAAGCTGGGGCCCGCGTCCGCCTGATTACCGATGGCGACGTGTCTGCTGCGATTTCCTGCGCCTTTGCAGGGACGAATATCCACGCGCTGATGGGCATTGGCGCTGCGCCCGAAGGCGTGATTTCTGCGGCGGCGATGCGGGCGCTGGGTGGCCACTTCCAAGGGCAGCTTGTGGCCGACCCCGCCGTCGTGATGACCAAAGAGTGGGCTAACAAAACCAAAGAAGAGAACATTGCCCGCCTCAAGGAAATGAACATCACCGATCCGGATCGGGTGTATGAATGCGAGGAGCTGGCATCGGGTGAAACAGTTCTGTTCGCCGCCTGTGGTATCACCTCCGGCACGCTGATGGAAGGGGTTCGTTTCTTCAAAGGGGGGGCCCGCACTCAGAGCCTAGTCATCTCTACCCAATCCAAAACCGCCCGCTTCGTTGACACCATCCACATGGGCGATAATACCAAACACTTGCAACTGCGCTAAGCTGCAAACACCCGTCGCTCAATAACTGCGAAAGAGTCAGGTTCCGATCTGGCTCTTTTTTGCTCTTTTTAGCGCAAGTTTGTCGTGCAGGTTTTTAGCGCAAGCTTGTAGTGCAAGTTAGCAGCTCACAAAGAGAGTTAGGATCATGCTCTGGCTCATCGGCGGTACGCAGGAAAGCGCGGTGCTGGCGCGAGATCTGGTAGCACAGGGGATAGACTGCGTGGTGACGGTGACGACGGCGGGGGCGCGGCGGCTATATCCAGACACCGAGTGCTGTCGCGTATGGGTTGGTAAGCTGACCCCAGAAGCGGTGAGCGAGTTTTTGCAGACGTACTCAGTTCGCGCCATTCTGGATGCGTCTCACCCGTTTGCGGCGGCGGTGTCTGAACTGGCGATCGCCACTGCTGTTGAGCTACACCTGCCCTACCTGCGCTTCGAGCGATCGCCCGTGGAAGGCGTTGCGCCGGGGGAATGGGTCTTTCCCAGTGTCGAGGCGCTGTTGGCAACCGATTTGCTGATCAACGAGCGGGTCTTGTTGACCATTGGCTATCGCTATTTGCCGCTGTTTCAGCCGTGGCAGGATCGGGCCATCCTGTTTGCCCGCATTTTGCCATCGCACGAGGCGCTAGGAGGGGCGATCGCCGCTGGGTTTACCCCCGATCGGCTAATTGCGCTGCGTCCGCCCATTGCTGCACCCCTAGAAAAAGCGCTCTGGCAACAGTGGCAAATTTCCCTTGTGGTGGCCAAAGCGTCTGGCAGTCCCGGCGGCGAAGACATCAAGCGCCAAGTTGCCGCCGACCTCGGCATTAAACTCGTCACCCTGGCGCGACCTGCGCTGGCCTATCCCCAGGTGACAAGTGACCGGGCGATCGCCCTGGACTTTTGCCGGAGGGCACTGGCGCAATAAATGCCAAACAGCGCTGGAGCCATGAGGCGCTGGGCTGACCTGATGCCCCCCTCACTCCGCCTGCCCAAACACCCGATCCAGTCGTCGCTGCGCTGCGTCGATGGCCGCTGTAGGCGTATTCTGGTTCAGCAAGACGGATTCTACGGCCCGGCCTAGCGCATCGGAAATGCGGTTATAGCCCGGAACTATGGGGCGCGATCGCTCGTATTGCGTCTGGTCTAGAAACACCTGCACAGCGGGCTGTTGGGTGAGGAAGGTCTGATAGTCCTGGCTCTGGCGCGATCGCAGGTTGACGGGTAGATATCCAGTGGCGATCGCCCACTCGGTCTGAAACGCCTCACTCAGCACATATTCACCAAACACCTGGGCGGCCTGCTCTCGCGCCGGGGTGGAGTGGAAGAAAAACAGATTTTCGCCGCCCGTGCTGGTGGCGGGCCGCAGGCCAGCCGGAATCGGCATCACGCCAAACTCTGCACCCGCCTGCCGAAGCTGCCCCAGGGTCCACGGCCCGGTTAGCTGCATGGCCACCCTGCCGGCCAGAAATGTGTCTAGCTCATAGCCCCGCTCTGGCTGCGAAAGAATCGCGGAGCCATCGTTTACCAGGTCTTGCCACAACTGCAACGCGGCGATCGCCCCCGGCGAAGCCACCCGCACCGCGCCCTGTTCTGCCACGATTTCTCCACCGCCGCCCCAGAGAAACGGCAGCCACATAAACACCGTCCATTCGCCCTTGCCCAGCGGCAGCAAGAGGCCATGCTGATTTTTTTCGGGAATCGTCAGCGCCTTGGCCACCTGGCGAAACGCATCCCAGGTCTGGGGTAGCTCGCGAATGCCCGCCGCCGCAAACAAGCTGGGTCGATAAAACACACCGACATTGTTGGTGCCAAAGGGAATCGACCAAGTTCGCCCTTCCCACTGCATCGACTCGCGCAGCGCTGGGTCAATCTCGGCGGCGACGGAGCAGGTGGAAAGCCAGTCATCGAGCGATCGCAGTGCCCCCAGTTCCACCAGTTGCCCCGTAATCATCGGCGCATACCACAGCATATCCGGAGCTGCATCGCCCACCACCGCTGCCAAAATCTTGGGAATTTGCTGGTCGCCCTGTCCTACATATAGCGCCTCTACCTGGATCTGCGGATGCGCTTCGTTAAACCGATCCACCAGCCGCTGCAACACCGCCCGATTGGACGGTGGATTGACCCCATGCCAGAGCGTCAGATGCGTGATGCCATCGGTCGCCGCCGCAGGCTGGCAGCCCGTGAGCAATAGGAGACTGGTGAGGAGCAGAGCAAAAAGGCGCATTGGGGCAAGCGGGGTAACCGAGGGGACGGAGTGAATCATACTCCAACGCCCTTCTCCTCAGCCCTGCCGGAACGGTAAATCGGCGTTGATCGCCTCAATCTCCTGCTGCTCTAGCTCGTTGACCTCCTGGATGTAGTGATTCAGGATTTGCGACAGGCGCGGTTCATAGAAACGGTGCAGAGAATGATTGGGCGTGGCGGGGAAGCCGCGACGCTTTTTGTGGCGGCCGCCTGCGCCGGGGTCGAAGGTCTGGATATTGTGGGCGATCGCCCATTCGATCGGCGTGTAGTAGCAGGTGTCGAAGTGCAGATTCTCAATCTCTTGCAGCGACCCCCAATAGCGCCCGTATAGCTGATCTCCCTTGGTAAAGCAAAGCGACATGCCAATGGGGTGCTGCGGATCTTGCTCGGCATAGGCCGCAACTATCACCGTGCGGTGGCGATAGGTGGGATGAAGCTGCTCAAAAAATTGCCGCGTCAGATATTTGCTGCCCCACCAGCCAAACTTGTCGCAGGTGTCGCTATAGAAGCGATACATCAGGCTGTATAAAGCCTTGGGGATTTCATCTCCGGCGTGAACCCGCATCGTCAGCCCTGCTGCGGCGACAGCTTTGCGCTCGCGCTTGATGTTGCGGCGCTGATTGGCGTTGAAGCTGCCGAGATAGTCGTCGAAGGTCTGGAAGCCGTGGTTTTGCCAGATATAGCTGTGGTGCAGCCAGGGCCGAAATCCGTGCGGCTCGATCATCGGTCGCCAGGTCGGGTCGGCATAGAGAAAGTGGCATCCCGAAATATTGTTGCTGATGCAAAACTGGTCGATCGCCCCCACCATCAGCGCCGTCAGTTCCGCTTCGTCTTCTCCGGGGGCGATCAGAAAGCGGTAGCCCTCCGCTGGGGTAAAGGGCGACATGCCCAGCAGCTTGGGATAGTAGGCAATTCGCAGCCGCTGCGCCAGTTCTGCCCACTGTTGGTCAAATACAAACTCGCCGTAGCTGTGGCCCTTGAGATACATCGGCGCGGCGGCAATCAGCGTGCGTTCGCGCCAGAGGGTGAGGTGATTGGGCAGCCAGCCCGCCTTGGCCGTGGCGCTGCCGGAGCTTTCCAGATTGTGCAGCCAGTCCCATTCCAAAAACGGCGTTTTAAGCGGCAGTGCCAGGTCGTCCCAGGCAGATTGGGGCACTTCGGCGATCGCCTGAATCCAGTTCACAGTAAGGCGGGGGCGAGTCTGTTCGGGCATTTTGGGATTTTGGATTTGGGATTTTGGATTTGGGGCGTTCAGGGTGGGGGACGGGGACGGGGTTCATCCCTGGCGCTTGATCATGCCAGCGCCCGCCATGCCGATACGAAACATCTCTTTACAACGTAGATCAATCTTTCGCTCGATGCAGGCGATAGTGCAGAAAAACTTCTTGGGCGATCGCCTCTACGGAGAGCAGTTCCAAACGGGGTGCGGCAGCTTCTAGCCAGCCAGGGCCGCCGACGGGGGTCGGGGCCGTGTATCCGCCCAGCAGCAGAGGACAGACGGTAATCCAGAGATCCTCTACGGCATCGGCGGCAATCAGCGCCGCCACTAGTTCGCCCCCACCGCCTAACACCAGACGGTGAATGCCCAACTGGAACAGCAGCGGCAGGGCAATCGCCCAATCCAGCCCCGTCGGAGTTTCCGGCAGAGCAAACACCTGGGCAAATTCAGACCCCGCCCGCCAGCGGTCGGCCCCGGCGGCAGTGGTCAGCAGCCAGCGGGGAACGGGCTGCTTGAAGAACTTGAGATCCGCCTTGAACTCGGCAGTGCGGGAACAGACGATGTGGACAGGCTGGGGCGATCGCCCTGTTGCCTGCCGCTGCTGGAGCAGATCGGGATGGGTGATGGGCAGCGTTGTACCGTAGGCCCGCAGCGTCGTTGCACCAAACAAAAAGCCGTCTGCCTCAGCCAAGCGGGCTTCCAGATGGGCTTTATCGCGGGCAGAGCCAAACCGAGCAGGCGATCGCCCCACGTCTGCGATCTTGCCATCCAGGCTCATCGCCAGTACAACCGTGATGGAGGGCATCGGGCGAAACGAGAGAGACGGGCGTGGTGTCGGTTCTGGCAGCTTGCCTAAAATCATAAAGGAGCGCTCTAAAAACCTAAGAAATCAGAAAATTAGTCTATAAAATCAGCTAGGTTCTACGCACTTGTGAGCGATTTTCTGGATTTTGGACGATTTTTCACGGGCTGCAATCGAGAAAAATCGTCTAATTATCGTCTAATTGCGGAGTTTCTATCCATTTTTCAGCGTTTGGCAAACTGGCACATGAGCAGGCTGGCATATCAGCAGACTGGCACAGAAGCAGACTGGCACAGGAGATGAAGACGGTAAGTTAGACAGCAGATTACGGCTAATTGCGCCTCTGAGTATTTCCGCGAAAGCTTTCCAACTTTATGAAGACTTCAAGAAGTTTGCCTGGTCTGAACAAATCTGTGGCTCGGTCAGAAGCAATCAAATCTTAGTGTTTTAAAGTGGAGTATGCCCTTTAGGTCGGGAATCGCTATGCCTGGTGGTCAGCCCTCCTTCCGCCGCTTGCTGCTGATGCGAATTTTGCTGCTTAGCATTCCCATCTTGCTGTTGGGGGTGGCAGTGACGTTTCGTAAGGCCCGCACCAGCCTCCTCGAAACAGCACGGCAAAACCTGACCGAGAGCGCGATTCGTAAGGGCAACCTGATTCAGAGCAGCATCGACTCGCTTCAAACCAGTCTGGCGATCGCCAGCCAGACCGAAAGCTTGCAAGCCGGGGACATGGCTCGAAGCCAGCTTTTTCTGGAAAAATTGCTGCCCCAACTGCCGGGGGCCCAGTGCTTGCAGTTGACGGATTTGTACACCGATCAAATCGTTGCAAGCACCTGCGGCAGTGAGCCAATCAAGTCGCTCGACGACCATCCCTGGCGCTACCAGCCCGACTCCAGCGCTATTAATCCTTTCCAGAGGTCTGTCCTAGATACCCAGCCGCGACGGCGGGTGCGGCAAGAACCAATGAATAGCCAGCTTGATCTGGTGATCAGCACTCCTGTTTACACCAACGATGGCAGACCCCGCTATGGGCTGACGGTGCAAACGGTGCTGCGACAGATTGAGGTGGCGCAGCCCTGGTCGTTGCTGGGCTATACGACGGTGATCGACCAGGACGGGACATTCCTGTCGCACCCATTTCCCGAAAAGGTAGGACGCAATATTGCCGAAGAGGGCGATCGCGATCGCTTTGAAAACATCCTGGAAAATACCGCTAGGGGCGATGGGGCAGTGCGTCACCTGTTCAACTTTTCAGGCGACAGCACCGAATGGCTGGCAGGCTTTACGCCCATCGAAGTCAGCATCAGCCCCGCTGAAAAACGCATCTGGACGGTGCTGGCCGTTACCCGGCTTGACTACGCGCTAGAGGGTCTAAAGTCCATCAGCCAAATCCTGGCGCTGCTGACGGGTGGGCTGCTCACGGCACACATGCTGGCGATGCTCTACATTGCCCGCGATATCTCTCTGCCCATCGAAAAGCTCGGCAAATACGCCCGCCATCTGGATCGGCGCGATGTTAAAGCTCGAATGCCCAAAAACTTTCAGGTGCGCGAGCTAAACCAACTCGCAGAAGTGCTAAACAGCATGGTCAGCCGCTTGGAAGATCGCGCCAACGAGCTAGAGTCGGCCTGGCAAGAGGCCGAAGCCGCCAACCAGCTCAAGAGCGAGTTTTTGGCGACGACCTCCCACGAACTGCGAACGCCGCTCAACGCCATCATCGGCTGCATTCGGCTGGTGCAAGACGGCTACTGCGACACCCGCGAAGAGGAACTGGATTTGCTGGAGCAGGCCGATAAGGCAGCAATTCACCTGCTCAAAATCATCAACGACCTGCTAGACATTCGCGGCATCGAGCAGGGTAAGCTGCGGCTCTTTCTAGAAGTGGTGGATCTGCGGCAAATCTTGAAGGAAGTGCTGGAGCTACAGGCGGTTGAAATTCAGCGAAAGCAGCTCCGGCTGACGGCTCCTGATCTCGATGAGCAAATTTTGGTGCGGGCCGATCCGGCGCGGCTGAAGCAAGTGCTGCTGAACGTCGTATCCAACGCCGTGAAATTTACCGACGAAGGCAGCATTACGATCGACATTCGCCGCCACCAAAAGTCTGAGTTTAGCAAGCTGGTCAGCGACGGGGTTTCCCTCAATGGAGACGGTGGGGATTTGACAAACCCCAACACCCGCCCCCAAGACTGGATTGTGGTTTCGGTCAAAGACACGGGCATCGGCGTAGACCCAGAGCAGCAGGACAAGCTATTTCGCCCGTTTGTGATGGCGGACGGCTCTACTACCCGCAAGTTTGAGGGCACGGGGCTGGGGCTGGCAATCTCGCGCAACTTGGTGGAGCGCATGGGCGGCACGATCGACCTCTACAGTGAGGGACTGGACAAAGGCACGACCGTCGAAATTACCTTGCCTGTGGTGGATGATTCCCAAACCTCAACCTTCGATCCCGACACTAAGGCAGACACCCCAGAGCGCATTAAGGTTAGTTCATAAGGTCGATTGGGCAATGCGTCCTAATCGCGCCAGAGGGCGATGCCGCCCAGTAGTCCTGCAATATTGGGCACGGCCTTGGCGCGGGGGGGCAGGGTGAAGTTGATTTCCTTGGCGTTGCCGCCGCCGAGGTAGAGATAGTCGTAGTTAAACACGCGCTGCCATTGGGCGATCGCCTTTTCTAGCCGTTCGTTCCACTTTTTCTTGCCGCCCTCGTCGAAGGCAGCGCGGCCCAACTGCTGTTCGTAGGTCTGCCCTTTGCGAAACTCGTGGTGTCCCAGTTCCAGGTTGGGCACGAGTCGCCCGTTCAGGAACATCGCCGAGCCAACGCCCGTGCCCAGGGTGATCACCATTTCTACGCCCGTTCCGGCGATCGCCCCTAGCCCCTGCATATCGGCATCGTTGATCACGCGCACAGGCGCTTGCAGCTTTTCGATCAGCACCGTCGCCAGATCTACCCCAATCCAGTCGGGATGCAGGTTCGCGGCGGTTTCTGTGATGCCATTTCGCACCACGCCCGGAAACCCGACCGAAACCCGGTCAAAGGCTTTGCCGCTGGCCAGTCCCAAAATTCCCTGAATCATCGGCCCTGGCTTGGCGGGGTCGGGGGTGGGAATGCGATCGCGCTCTGTCACAGGGTTGCCTGCTTCGTCCAGCACCATCACCTTGATGCCGCTGCCGCCGATGTCTACTGCCAGGGTATGAAGAGGGGGTGTTGTGGTTGTCATGTCGCCTGTTAATCCTTATGAGCAAACTATAGAGGCTGTTTGCGGGCTAAGGCGGCGGATTTAAGGAACTTTGAAAAGTTGGTGCCCCAGTTAATCCTCCGGCAGGGCGCTACGAATGAACGTGCCACAAGCGCGGTAAACGCTGACCGAGCACGCCAACATCGCAAATCTAGCATCGCAAATCTAAAATCGAGACAGGTCAGCAGGCTCATTGCCCTCGTCAGCGTCAGTTGGTTCAGTAAAGCATTCCAAAAATCCCCCTCGCGGGGCAGTATCTTGGCTGAATTTCGCCTGTTTTTGCCCATGCCGACCCTTTTGAAGCTGTTTGGCAACATCCGCAAACCACTCACCCAGGCTCTAACCCAGCCTCTAACCCAGCCTCGTCCCCGTCGCATCTGGGGGCTGGTCGCTCTGCTTGGCGGACTGACGATGGGCTGCACGGTTGCGCCTGCGAACGCCTGGTGGCTGGCGTGGGTGGCGCTGGCTCCGCTGTGGGTCATAGTGAGGAGAAATTCTGGGTGGGGCGATCGCGCTTCTTCATCCGATTCCCCGCAATCCCCCTTGATAACGAGGACGTTTCGGTGGGGCGATTCCCGTCAAGATTTCTTCGCGAATTGCGCGTTGCTCCCGATCCTCTGGGGCATGGGCTACCACGGTCTAGCCCTCTCCTGGATCGTGGATCTGCACCCGCTGACCTGGATGGGGATTCCCTGGCTGGGCAGCGTGGCGATCGCCCTCTTCGCCTGGGTGTTCATTACCCTCTGGGGCGCAGCCATCCCCCTAGTCTGGAGTTTGGGTTTTTCCCTTGCCGCTCGCTTGTTTCGCCCCACGCTCCCATCCGCCCACCCGCCTACCCGCCCACTTTTCCTGATTCTGACTGGAACTGCCCTCTGGTGCGCCACCGAAACCCTCTGGAGCCATAGCCCGCTCTACTGGACCTCCCTAGCGCTGACCCAAAGCCCCCACAACCTGCCAATTTTGCATCTGGGGCAACTGTCTGGCCCGACAGCGGTGACGGCGGCGATCGTGGCGGTGAACGGGCTGCTGGCAGAAAGCTTTTTGGCGTGGCGCACTCGTCCGCAGCGTGTGTCGGCAGAACCGGAGCGCAATTCGCAAAGCGCCCCCAACGGGAATCACCCGCCGCTTCCAGGTTCCCCATCAAGCGCGAGTCGGTATCTAGCGCTGGCGCTGGCGCTGCTGGCGACGACGCATCTGGGCGGCTGGGTGCTGCTGCGGCAACCGCTGGCAGATCAGGACAACCAAGCGCTGACGGTGGGGCTGGTGCAGGGCAATGTGCCAACGCGGATCAAGCTGTTTGAAACGGGCGAACGGCTGGCGCTAGAACGCTATACCCAGGGCTACAACGCGCTGGCGGATGCAGGCGTAGATCTGGTGGTGATGCCGGAGGGGGCGTTTCCCTGGGTGTGGGTGGGCACGGCGCAGCAGGCGCGACATCCCCTCTACCAGGCAGTGCTGGCGCGGGGCGTTCCGGCGATTGTCGGCACGGTCGGCTGGCAAGAACGCCGCATGACTCAAAGCCTGTTTGCCCTCGCTCCCAATGGCGAGATTGCCGGACACTACGACAAAGTGAAGCTAGTGCCCCTGGGCGAATACATTCCCTTTGAGGAGGTGCTGGGGCGCGTAGTGGGGCGGCTGTCGCTCATCCAGGGTTCGATGCATCCAGGGCACTTGGAGCAGCGGTTTGATACACCAGTGGGACGGGCGATCGCCGCCATTTGCTATGAATCTGCCTTCAGCTACTTATTTCGGCAGCAGGCGGCGGCGGGCGGCGAGTTTATCCTGACTGCCTCCAACAACGACCCCTACCCCCGCCGCATGATGCTGCAACACCAGGCCCAGGACGTGATGCGGGCGATTGAGAGCGATCGCTGGGCTGTGCGCGTCACCAACACGGGCCTGTCTGGCATCGTCAACCCGCACGGAGAAACGGTCTGGCTGTCGGGGGATCAAACGCTGGAAACCCACGCTGCCTCGATCTATCGCCGCCGGAGCAAAACGCCCTACGTCCGCTGGGGCGACTGGCTGCTGGTGCTGTTGGCAGGGCTGAGCGTGATTCGTGAAGCGATCCCTACGGGAATTCCTCTTATTGCTTCTTGGCTTCGTAGGTCACGAAATTCCCCAAAACCCCCACCGTCTTGAAGCGATAGGCCGGCAGCAGTTGCGGCGGCAAAAAGGAGCGAATCTCCGCAGGCAGCAGCCGATGGGCAGACAGGTTCGTTTGATAGAGGCTCAGCACGCCATAGTTAGAGCGCTGCGTATTGTCGGAAATGATTTCCCGCAAATCGCCCTGGTTGTCTTCTACCAGATCCGCACAAAGGTCTTCCAGGTCGATGCCCAACACATCGGGCGCATCGGGACATACTTCCTGATTCAAATACTCGGATAGACGAGCGGTGGCATATTCATCGTAGGCCGCCTCACCCGGATTCGTCGCCGCCATGCCAATGCCCGCAGCAGCGATCGCCAGCCCGATCCAAATTCCAATCGATCCGCGCTTCATACGCTCCGTTACCCATGCGTGCCAATGCATTCCAGACCTATTTCGCTAGCCTAGCGTAGATCCCCGACTGATGCCTGTCGTCCCCATTCCAAGGATTTCAATCCCACAGGGCGATCGCGCTGATGCCCCCACCGGGCAATTACAATTGGGCAATGACCATAGGGACGCTTGCGAGGGGCAGAGAGTTTCTAGACAGTGTTTTAGACAGTGCTTTAAAGCTTTCTGGGTCGTTGATTGCCTCGAGTCGATTCCCTTGCACCCCCCTCAACAAACAGAAACGCAATTGAGGGAAGGAGCTACGCGCTTCATCCTCAGTATCAACGATTCTCCCAGGTAGCGACGAAGGAAGCTGCCGGAAGCTTGTAGACGCTTGATTAGCAATCCAAAATCCAAAATCTCCAAAATCCAAAATCGCCCACCCTCTTCCCCCAACATGGTCATCTCCCGTTTCCAACGACTGCGCCAATACCTCCGCCCCCACTGGCGACTGGCCGCAGGCGGCATTCTGGCGCTGCTCCTGGTGAATGGCATCGGGGTCTATATTCCGCTGCTGCTGCGGTCGGGCATTGACGAGCTTCAGCAAACCTTCAGCTTTGGCCGGGTGACGTTCTACGCAGGGTGGATTTTTGCCCTGGCATCAGTGATGTGGGGAATGCGGATTTTGTCGCGCATCTGGCTATTTGGCGTGGGGCGGCTGGTGGAATTTGACCTAAAGCAGCGGATTTTTAGCCACCTGCTGATGATGGAGCCGGCCTATTTTGCTGAAAATACAGTCGGCGATTTGATCAGCCGGGCCACTAGCGACGTGGACAATATTCGGCGGCTGCTGGGGTTTGCCGTGCTGAGCTTAGCGAATACCATCTTTGCCTACACGCTGACGCTGCCTGTGATGCTGAGCATTGACGTGCGGCTGACGGTGGTGGCGATCGCCATTTACCCGCTGATGTTTTTCCTGGTGCATCTGTTTAGCGATCGCCTGCGAAACCAGCAGCTTCAGGTGCAGCAGCGCACCTCTGACCTCAGCGATCTAATCCAAGAAGACATCAGCGGCATTGCCCTGATCAAAATCTATGCCCAAGAAGAAAACGAGCGCCAGGCTTTTGCCGAGCGCAACCAAAACTTGCTGAAGGCAAACCTGGCCCTGGCCCGCACCCGCACGACGCTGTTTCCCCTGCTGGGCGGCTTGGCGAGTATTAGCCTCTTGGTGCTGCTGGCGCTGGGGGCGGGCGAAATTGCCAGTGGGCGCATCAGCATTGGCGATTTTTTGGCGATGCTGCTGTATGTCGAGCGGCTGGTGTTTCCCACGGCGCTGCTGGGCTTCACAATCACGGCCTACCAGCGCGGCGAGGTCAGCATCGACCGGGTGGAATACATTCTGGCGGAGCAGCCCAAAATCGACGATGCGCCCGACGCGATTCATCTGCCCCGGTCGGAGGTGCAGGGCTGGCTTTGTGCCGACCATCTCAGCTATACCTATCCGGGTGCAGTTCGGCCCGCGCTGGATGGGGTGAGCTTCAAGATTCAGCCGGGTGAAACGGTGGCAATCGTCGGCCCCATCGGCTCTGGCAAATCCACCCTGGCAAACGCCCTGCCCCGCCTGCTGGACATTGCGCCAGGACAGGTGTATCTCGACGGCTACGACATTACGCAAATTCGACTGCGAGACCTGCGGGGGGCGATCGCCTACGTGCCCCAGGAGAGCTTCCTGTTCAGCACGACGATTAAAAACAATATTCGCTATGGCGACCCCAAAGCCGAGCAGGACGAGGTAGAGGCCTCCGCCAAGCAGTCGCAGATTCATCCAGAAATTCTCAACTTTCCGCAGCAGTATAAAACCATCGTTGGCGAACGCGGCATCACGCTCTCTGGCGGACAGCGACAGCGCACAGCCCTAGCCCGCGCTCTGCTGATCGATGCGCCCGTACTGATTTTGGACGATGCGCTCTCCAGCGTGGACAACCAGACCGCGACGGAAATCCTCACCAACCTGCGAGAAGGAACTCAGCGGAAGACGGTGCTGTTCATCACGCACCAGCTCTCGGCTGCCGCCCTAAGCGATCGCATCTTGGTCATGGATGGCGGGCGCATTGTGCAAGCGGGACACCATGCCGAACTCCTATCGCAACCGGGTCTATATCAGACGCTCTGGGAACAGCAAAAGCTGGAAGAAATTCTTCAATGAAATTCTTCGATAGCGCGTCCATCAGAGCGTTCGCAGAGAATTGCAAAGGAGTTTACAATCATTAATACTTGTTAATGTATTGCCCCTTGCCTCTAGAACTCCCCATGCTGAGCGAACTGCTGCCGTTCCGACTGGCGATTGACTCGACCACCGTTGCAGGCGTTGGGCTGTGGGCGCTGGCGCTATACCTCGGCTTTTCGCCCCTAAGCGACTGGGTGATGGATCAGATTAGCCGCTGGCTGAACTTCGCCGAGCGATCGCTCTACACCTCACAAGCCGAGTTTGAGCGCACCCGCGCCGCCCGCGAAGCCCAAAACAGCTTCTATGCCTCGCTGCTCAGCGTGATTCCCTTTGTGATTGCTGGTGCGGGACTGAACTATCTAAGTGACGTAAGCCTGGGGCGCAGTTGGTCGGTCAGCATGGGTATTTTGTCTGTCATTGGCGCGGCAGTGTACGAACTGGGGCGGCGCGACGGCCAGGCTTCGGACGAGGAGTAGGATTTGCATCGTAGTCTGAACCCTTCACTCAGCGCTTTGATCTGCGAACTGGAGATTTTTCAGCGTTGCTGAGTAACATTGCGATCGCGCTGAACCTTAGGCATCGTCTTCTAATGCCTCCTTGAACTTTCACGAACTTCTACAAATCTTTAGTTTGGACTAATGGTGAAGAGGAAGGCAGTCAATGAGAAGCACCGACTGCCGTAAGGTCAATGAAGTACAACCAACATTGACCCCATGATTTTCAACGAACTTCAGCAATTTCGCCAAACGTTGTATGCCAGCTTGGGAAACGCCAGAGATGCCCTGTTTGATCTGATGGATGCCGTGTTAGTGAGTGCGTGCATCGTGTCGTTTGTGAGGCTATCGCAGAGTCCTGTCTTTCGTCGCCAGTGGTCGAGCCCCTATGAAGCGTTGCGCGATAGCCGCCTACCCCGCTCAAAGGTGCTGAAGCTGTTGGTGCAGCAGATACCGACTCAGCAGCAACCGTTGTTGGCAGGTGATGCGAGTCGGTGGAACCGTCCTGCTGCCAGGCGTTTGAAAGACCGCACCTTATCAGGCAGAACAGGACATGCCCCGATAGCCGGACAAAACTACAGTACCTTAGCCTGGATTGCTGAAGACAGGGGCAGTTGGGCATTACCATTGCGGCATGAGCGCATCACCAGCTTTGAAACACCCGCCAGTAAAGCGGCATTCCAACTCAAACAAGTGACTCGGCAGTTAGCGGTGCGTCCGTTGGCGATCTACGACCGAGGGTACGGCAATGCCAGTTTTGTCAACCAAACGGCAGGGATTGAGGCAGACTTGCTGCTGCGGGTTACATCCAATCGATGTGTCTATGGCGCGCCCCCAGCGTATCGAGGGCGAGGCGCACCTGCCAAGCATGGACATAAGATGAAACTCAATGACCCTGACACTTGGAGTGTCCCGGTCGAAACCGTTGAAGTCGATGATCCCAACTGGGGACGAGTGCGGGTCAGTCGTTGGAGTGCATACCATTTCCGCAAATCCCCCAAACGGGCAATGGAAGTGTTGCGCGTGGAGGTGCTGGAGACACAGAGCAGCACGCGACGCTTGGCTCCTTTGTGGTTAGTTTGGCTGGGTGAGCAGATGCCTCCGTTAGAAACCCTGTGGTTGCACTACCTCCGTCGCTTTGCCATTGAACACTGGTATCGCTTTGCCAAGCAGAGGCTATATTGGACACATCCCCAGTTCAGTTCTGTATCGGCAACCGAACAGTGGAGCAGCCTGATGCCGTTGCTCAGTTGGCAGTTGTGGTTAGCGCGAAAGGACTGTACTGACCACCCCTTGCCCTGGCAGGCACCGCAAGAAACGTTGACTCCGGGTCGGGTCGCACAAGCGTTTGCAGGCATTTTGGCAGCGATTGGCACCCCTGCTCCTGCGCCTAAACCTCGTGGTAAATCGCCAGGACGAGGCAAGGGGCACAAGCCAACTCCTCGTCCCTGCTATCCGATGGTCAAAAAACGAGCCTCGAAACGCAAGACATCCGAACAATCCCTGAACAGTCCGGTTGCAACAGCAGCTTAACTGCGAGCAGGATTGTATCCAATTCCTTAAGTTCAACTGTTATGAACGGTTGAGCAGATTCTTTATGGCATCCTGTTGAGCATTATTGTGATGCCAGTTAGTCCAAACTAAAGACAAATGGCTTGGGACTGCTAGATTGACAGCATCCACAAGTTAAAGGGCTGCATATGACTTTTTCTTCTCTCCCATATCCAGTGAATTTTGTAGTTAAGTACACTCAGAAGTGGGCTGATCTGTTTTGCTCTCCCGAATCCTCAATCCCTGACCCCAACGCCTTATGTACTCGTATTCGGACTAATGAAGACTCTTGGATCGTTCTCACCTATTTGCATTTAAAGCGCAGAAATCTCAACGTATTTATTTCTGATCGCTTTGTCCCTGGAGAAATTTGTGTTGTTAGTTCTCCTGATCTGGGTATTCGAGATCTGACTTTTAATTCATTTATGGTTGGTTGTCGTGGTGATGGCTCTAAGCCTGCACTTTGTAATATGGCAATAGTGCAAAACAGAGCCAACGTGGAATCAGCAACCGACATATTCATTCCCCTCTGGCCGCAGCCGGGCTTGATACCAAGGCTGAAGGAGCGAGGCAACACCATCGAAAATATTGTATTTAATGGCTACGAGATTAATCTGTACGCGCCCTTCTGCTCTTCAGAATTTCAGCAAGAACTAGAGAATCTTGGGGTAAAACTCATTATTAACGGCAGTCCTGAGAGTGGCCCTGTCATGTGGCATGATTACAGCACTAATGATTTGGTTTTAGCAGTCCGTGATCTAACCGAAAAAGATGCTTTGGGGAAACCAGCAAGTAAGTTAGTGAATGCTTGGAGCGCAGGAGTTCCTGCTCTACTTGGTCCTGAACCTGCTTTTCGTGACCTCAGGCAATCGGAACTAGATTACATTGAAGTAAAAACACCCAAAGCCGTACTAGAGGCAATTCAAAGATTGAAAGCTCAACCTGAAACGTACCAGAAGATGGTCTTAAATGGTTTCCGGCGAGTTCAGGAGTTTTCAGTAGACAACATTATTAAGCAATGGTGTCAGGCACTTGCAGAACCTATAGCGGAAAACTACAAGCGATGGAAACGGAGCAGTCAAATCATACACGCAGCAGAGTTTGTGCCTAGGATTTTCAAGCACAAAGTTGCTTCTAGACAAGCTGCTTATAACCGATTTCATGGATATCGTATTGTTTCAGGGCAATACACCTAATTGTTTCATTGAATCGTTACCTTCTTCTGGATTTACGGTCACCTCGATTAATTGACTTATTGAGAATTAATTGACTTATTGAGAATTTTAGGAGCATGAAACCCTTGTTTTCTTGTAGCCATTCTCAAGAAGATCTGAATTTTTCGAGGTGTCCTTACCTTAATCTAAAGCGTTTCGCTAGGGCTGCACAGTAATTCGTCTAGTCGCTTGAATTGGCTGTCCGTTGTGCATCAGCGCTTCGTGCCCGTTTGCGTTCAAGCTGACGGTAATTTCGTGGGTTCCAGGGGCGAGGCTTTCCAGGTAATACCAGTTTCCATACAGGCGGGTTATCTTCACCCCGTCAATGTACAAATGACCGTGCCCTTCCTGGAAACTGCTGGTTTGATTGACCCGCTCTGGCGCAAAGGCAAAGTTTGTCACCTGAATTTCCAAATTCCAGCCCCGACGAGCATCTGGATGAATCACCAGTTCGACCGTGGGAATGGGCTGTCCGGCAGGAATTTCCAGCATCCCGTGTTCGTGGTCATGTGCGCCCTGATGCGGGGAATGGGGCGGGTGGGCATGGGTTGAGCCTGCGTCGTGCGGTTGGCTATGCGAGTGTCCTTCGTGGGCATAGCGCAGGGGCATGGAGGTAGAAGCGTGAATCAGACCTGTGGGAACTGCGATCGCCCCACAACCAATGGCGATTCCTGCAAGGATCGCTTCGCGAATCGCCCAACCCAGCTTGAACCCCTTTCCCATATTATCTAATCTTTTCTTACTCATCTGCATCGTGAAGGCGTGAAATGCATACGTAAAATGAACAACTGACGCTAGCCAATCGAGGTGTGCGATCGCCATTGTTTGAGCAACTGCACCGCCTGCCGATAGGTATCTGGCGCAAGCTCCGGGTGTTCGCCAAAATAGCGCACCGACTCTCGCAGATCGGCGATCGCGCTGCCAGACTCACCGCGCTGCTGTCGCACCATTGCCCGCCCAAAATACGCCTCTGCATAGGTTGGATCAATGGCAATGGCCTGGTCAAAATCGCTCAGAGCCGCCACCAAGTTTCCATCACGGTGATAGGCGCAGGCGCGGTTGAGGTAGGCGCGGGCATTGCCACTATCCAGTTGGATGGCCTGCGTCAGGTCGGCGATCGCCCCTCGCAAATCGGACACCAGCAATTCCGCCAGCCCCCGATCGGTGTAAATTTGGGCCAGCATCTTGCGGTCTTGGGGCGGAGCCTGTCGCAGCGCCTCACCATAATCCACAATAGCCTCCCGATACGCTGCCTGCGCCGCCTTTGCCAGTCCGCGATTGTATCGGGCGCGGGGGTCGTGGGGCGTGAGGCTCAGCAATTGCGTAAAGTCGGCGATCGCCTCGTCTAGGCTGCCCTGACGATAGTGCGCCAGCCCACGATTGAGATACGCTTCGGTATTGCGCGGATCGAGCCGCAGCGCTTGGGTGCAGTCGTCGATCGCCTCGGCATACTCGCGCTGATAAATTCGCGCCAGACAGCGATCGCCATAGGCCGCTGCCAAATTTGGGTTGGCGCGGAGGGCCTCGCTGAAGGCCGCGATCGCCGCTGGATAATCGCCCTGCCGAAACGCCGCCACCCCAGCGGTCAGGGCTGCTCGATCGGGCTGCTGGGACGCAACCTCGGCGGCGATCGCGCTGGAACCTCTACTCCACCAAAGGGTCAACATCAGCCCCAGCGCCACCAGCCCCAAAACCATACGCTGCGAAACCCGCCGAGGGTCTGGCTCCTGCATGGGCCACCTACCAGCCCTTCTCGGCTTGATCGAGGACATAGGCAGCGACGGCGGCAATTTGCTCATCGGTCAGCCGTCCCTTAAACGCAGGCATCCCGGCTTTGCCGTTGGTTACCTGAGTCGTGATGGCGGCGACGGAATTCATGCCAAATTTTTCCAGCGCTTCTTTCTTCAAGGTTTTTTCGGCATTCACCAGGTTAATACCCCCCGCGTGGCAAGCGGCACAGTTGGCGCTAAATACCTTTGCACCCGTCGCCAAATCCGCATCAGCACGGGCAGGCAGGGCGATCGCCCCCAGCCCAATCACCAGCGACAGCACAATCGAAAGCGCCTGCAAAATCCGTTTCATCGTTGTGTCTCCAGATATCAACCTTCTGGAGGCTTATCGTCTCGAAGTCTAGCCGCATTGTCAAAAGACAGCCCGTCAAATCAGATCCCTTTGGCGCTTCACTAGGGACTTCAAGCCTCTCTTGCTCCCTTTCTCCCAAATTGGGAGAAAGGGTTGGGGGATGAGGGCAAATCGAAAGTTGCACATCGCGTTTTTCTTGCCTTTCCTCAGCGTTCAAGTTCAATAAGCTGGTTCTCAGTTGGAGGCGGCAGTCTAAGGGCAGCGTCTCCAAAAGTTAGTGAGCGCATCGCCCGCCCAACTCTGGCGGCGGTCTGGGTTGCTCAGGACGCTCCGGATTCTAGCAAAGCCGTTTAGTTGGATTTCCGGCTCCTGCGTCAATGCTGGCGGGTGTGGCGATCGCCTCCTTTCCTGGTCAACACCAGACTGGCGGCACTATCAAACCAAGTTCATTAGCTCCTCAAGCGGGATAGGCCTTGCCTGCTCCGCTTTTTCTTAACTGCTGCGCGGGCCACCCTTCCTCAAGCCTTGCCATAGGCTGAATAGAGCCGCAGGACTAGTTAAGACAAAAGGCGCAGAGATATCTACTGGATACCTTTGCGCCTTTCCTGTTGAATCGGAACCTGAACGAGGCTTAGCTCTGGGTCAGCCAGGGTTGAAGACCTTCGGGGGCCTTCACCTGGGCGAGAATTGCCGCCAGCGTGCTGCCTTCCAGCACCTCCTCTTTGAGCAGGGTTTGGGTGGCAGACTCCAGCAGGTCGCGGTTGAGGCGGAGGATGTCCAGCGCCATGTCGTGGGCCTTGTCCAGCGCTTGCTTGACCTGGCGATCGATTTCGGCGGCCACCTCTGGGCTGATGGCGCGGCGAGTGCTGCCCCCATCGAGGAACTGCGCCTGGTTTTTGTCGAAGGCGATGGGGCCGAGGGTTTCGCTCATGCCGTATTGCGTGATGGCGCGTTCCGCTAGGTCGGTGGCCCGCTGGATGTCGTCGCTGGCTCCGGTAGACACCTTGCCAAAGACGATTTCTTCCGCAGAGCACCCGCCCAGCAGCGTTGCCAACTGGCCGCGCAGTTCATCTTCAAGCAGCAAGAAGCGATCGCTCTCCGGCGTTTGCACCGTATAGCCCAGCGCCCCCAGTCCGCGGGGCACGATGGAGATCTTCGACACCTTAGTATTTCCAGGCATCAGCGCCCCCACCAGCGCATGGCCCACTTCATGATAGGCAACGGTCTGCCGCTCCAGCGGGGTCAGCACGCGAGAGCGCTTCTCCAACCCCGCAATCACCCGCTCGATGGCTTCGTTGACATCCGCCATCAGCACGGCCTGGCGATTGTTGCGGGCGGCCATCAGCGCCGCTTCGTTGACCAAGTTGGCCAGGTCAGCCCCGGAAAAGCCTGCCGTTTGAGCGGCGATCGCCTCCAGATCCACATCCTCTCCCAGCTTCACTGGGCGGGCATGAACCTTGAGGATTTGCAGACGGCCGCTCTTGTCTGGGCGATCCACCAGCACTTGCCGATCGAAGCGGCCAGGGCGGCGCAGCGCCGGGTCAAGGATTTCTGGGCGGTTGGTGGCGGCGATCACGATCACGCCGTCGTTGCCGTCGAAGCCGTCCATTTCCGTCAGCAGTTGGTTTAGCGTCTGGTCGCGCTCGTCGTTGCCGCCGACGGGGTTGGCGCTGCGGGTTTTGCCGATGGCATCTAGCTCATCGATGAACACGATACAGGGAGCCTGACGCTTGGCGCGGTTGAACAGATCCCGCACGCGAGACGCGCCCACGCCAACAAACACTTCCACAAACTCCGAGCCAGACATGCTGATGAAGGGCACGCCTGCTTCTCCGGCGATCGCCTTGGCCAGCAGCGTCTTGCCCGTCCCCGGCGGGCCCACTAGAAGCACACCCTTGGGAATCTTCGCCCCAATGCGGCGATACTTCTCGCCATTCGCCAAAAAGTCCACAATTTCTTGCAGTTCTTGTTTAGACTCGTCTACGCCGGCCACATCAGCAAAGGTGACCTTCCCTTTACCCGCCTGGTTATAGACGCGGGCGTTGCTTCTGCCCATGCCCATGCCTACGCCCAGCCCGCCAAAGCCGCCGCCAAAGTTATTGCCCAAGCCACTCCCAAAACTGCTGCCAGGGGTGCTGTTGTTGGAGCCACCCCCCGCCTGATTCAGCCTTGCCAGCCAAGCAAACATCCCCACCAGCATCCCGGTGGAAAGTAAGATACCTGCCACTAGCCCAGAGGTGTCGCCGTTGTCATCGAGCTTGGTAAAGGGTACGCCGTGGCGACGCAGCAGACCCGGCAGCGTGTCGGTCGGGCCGTTGGGAAGGGTGTAGAACTGCTCTCCACCCAATTCTGGTTTCAGCGAGTAATCAATGCGATCGCGCTTAATCACAACCCGCTGCACCTGGGATGATTTCACCTGATCGAGAAAGGTGCTGTAGGTCGAAAGGGAACGAGAATCCGGTTTCATCGGCAGTAAGTCCTGAATGCAACAAGCATGAAAAAGGCGATCGCTCAATTCACATCGCACTTCTCACATTCTTGATTTTCAGGGCGATCGCCCTAACTCAGAGAGCCGAAAACCTCACTCAATCAGGCGGGTTTCCCGAAGGACTCACGCTCTAGAAATGCAATCATGGCGGTTCTTACCATACTTAAGTGGGGTTTTCCGAAGATAGACCCCCATTGCAGAAAAGGTCTGCCTTTCGGAGCGCACTGACTCAATCTGCTGAGAGATCTCGCTCGCAGGCATTAGGCGATAGGCTTTGGGCAAAGCTGCGGTTTTCCAAATTTTCTGAAACCGTGTTTGGATTGATTTCCTTGATCTTATCTTGACTGACCTTCCTGGCTAACCGTTGAGAACGCCCCATCAAGCACTTCCCTATGACACGACTCCCAATGGCACAAAATCCGAGTTCCACCCAATCTTTCTGGATAGACTCCACCCAGGATGTTTCTACCTATCCCAACCTGATCAGCGAAACCTTTAACGACGTTACGATCGATGTCGCTATTGTTGGCGCGGGCATGGCTGGACTCACCGCCGCCTACCAGCTTGCCAAGTCGGGCAAAACCGTTGCCGTGATCGAGGCGGGGGCGATCGCCGCTGGGGTGAGCGGGCATACGACTGCCAAAGTGACCTCGCTACACCAACTGATCTACGCGCAGTTGCTCAAAGATTTGGGCGAAGAGAAGGCGCGGCTCTATGCCGAAGCCAATCAGACAGCCGTGGAATTTGTGGCGCAACTCGTAGAGCGAGAGCAGATTGACTGTGACTTCAGCCGCCAGACCGCATACACCTTTGCCGAGTCCGCCGATCAGCTTCAGTCCATCCGCGATGAGGCTCAGGCGGCGCAAACGCTAGGGCTACCCGCCAGTTTCGTCACCGAAACGCCGCTGCCTTTCCCCATTGCCGGGGCCGTTGCCTTTAGCAACCAGGCTCAGTTCCATCCGCGCCGCTATCTGGCGCACCTGGCAAGGGCGATCGCCGCTGATCCCAGCAACTACATCTTTGAGCATTCTCGCGTTCTGGAAATCAACGAGGGCGAACCCTGCCAGATTGTGACCGCACAGGGCACGGTTCACGCCAAGGACGTGCTGGTGACGACGAACCTGCCGTTTTTGGATCAGGGACTGTTCTTCGCCAAGTCCTATGCCAAGCGGTCGTATATCATCGCTGCGCCAATTGAGGGCGATCGCGCTCCCCAGGGCATGTTCATCGGCACGGGCGAGGGCTATCGTTCTATCCGCACCACACCCTACCAGGATCGGCAACTGCTGCTGATTGGCGGCGAGGGGCACAAAACGGGCAGCGATGAGGCCACCGAGGAACGCTTCGAGCGGCTGGAGGAATACGCGCGATCGCGCTTTGGGGTGCGAGACATCGCCTATCGCTGGTCGAGTCAGGATTTCGTCTCCTTTGACAAAGTGCCCTACGTTGGCAAGCTCACGCCCATGACCCATCACCTCTACGTGGCAACAGGCTTTAGCCTGTGGGGGATGACCAACGGCACGGCGGCTGGGCTAGTGCTAGCCAACACGATTTTGGGCATCGAAAATCCCTGGGCAGATCTCTACGACTCGCTGCGGGCCACGCCGTTTGTCACCGCCGACTCGCTCAAGAACAACCTGGAGACGGGGATACACTGGGTGGGCGATCGCCTCAAAGCGCTCCAGCACCACTCCTTTGACGAAGTGGCCATGGGCGAGGGCAAGCTCATCACCATCGAAGGCAAACAGCTTGCCGCCTATCGAGATGAAACCGGACAAGTCCACGCCGTATCGCCCGTCTGCACTCACCTGGGCTGCATCGTGAACTGGAACGCTGCTGAGAAAAGCTGGGACTGCCCCTGCCACGGCGGCCGCTTTAGCTGCCAGGGCGAGGTGCTACACGGGCCACCCGTCGAAAACCTGGAGGTCTACCCAGTAGCTACCACCGAAACGGTCAGCACTCGATAGATAAGAAGCAGATAAGAAGCAGGTAAGAAGTTCGACAGAGAAAGGCTTCGACGTGCGGTGTAGAAACGCCATACCACACGTCATCCATTTGTAGCCTCCAACTAACTTATCTATCCATCAGTCGGACGGTTGAAACACAAACGGTGCTGCGGACACAAACTGACTGGAGACTTCGCCAGAGAAGATCACCTGCTGTCTGTCGCCCAGATCCAGCGTTCTGACCCCAGAAGCGGGCGAAAAGTCCACCTTTTTCGAATCTACCCAAAACACATTGGGCGAAATTGCCGACTCGAAGTAATACAGCTTGTCCTTGTGATCCGCCACAACACGCCAGCGCGTGGTCGATAGGTTGGGCTGGTCAGATATGCTGATACCATAGGGAACCGACACATTTCGCATGACGCTGAATACGGACGCGGCGGCAATGCGCGGATCGTCGGTTTGGGGAATGGCGTTGATATAAAAGCTGGCACGGGCAAAGCGGTCGGTGGCGCGGCTGGTTCCGGGCAAAAAGCTGAGTCCGTCTATCTGTTGCCAATAGGATGTGATAGCAAGCTGCTGCTCAAACACTGGCTCGTTGGTCATGACCTGATAGTCGCGGCTGTGGTGAATTTGCAGTTCCCCATCTACCCATTCCAAAATAGCGCTGTCGCCCGTGGCATCCGAGAGTGAAAGGTGAATCGTTGCCAGTCGCCCCGGCTGGCCGGGCACTTCGCCCGCCCCCACATGAAACGGGTTGGCGCGGATATGCTCGATTGCTTCCGACACGGTTGCAAAGTTATCTAGAAAATATTGCGCCCAGATGGATAGCGAAAGGCGCGGCGTTCTGCCGTCGTTTTCTGGGTATTTCGACGTAGCGAGCCACTGGGCATTCACCACTAGTCCTGGCTCGTTCATGCCGTCTACGGTAGCAATGTTGTAGCCACTGACGATCAGGCTGCCGTACTTAGAAGTCCACCGCATTGAGTTGGGGCCGGCCGCCGCGCCGTTGCGCTCCATTCCCCGTGGAAAAATCCACAAATTGCTGAGAATTTCGAGCTTCCAGTCCATAGTGCGCCCAGTGAGGACACGCCCTGCGGGGCCCTGATAGACGGCCCGCGTACAGGCTTCGGCCGGTGCTGCAACGAGGAGCGTTGTGGAGAGTAATAGAGCAAACAGAGCCTTTGGGATACGTTTCATAGTGTACTGGGTGTTACCAAACTGAGCATCTTAGCATTTGCGACGCATCCTATCTCGATCGCCCTCTGCGTTTCAAGATCAGCAGACTGCAAGCTCACACGTTCATTCAGGGCCGCCTGTAGCGCTTTGCGACTTCCCCCATCCCCTTAAACCCTGTCCTTAAACCCTTTAAGTATCAGCACCTTAAACCCTTTAAATATCAGCAAACGATGACAAGTCCGAGCTGGATCGTATCTGAAACTACAAATCTTATCCATTGCGCTTGCTAATCTCCGTCTAATTCAACAAAAGAATTTAGCTTCTAGGGTTCCGGCTTTCAGAGTGTTGATTTAGACGTTCTGCGTAAGCGACTGGTCCAAGAGGGGCAGGCTGGTTTCAGAGCATTTCACCACTGAGGTCTCTGCCAGTTCCACGGCGGGATAAAAGCCCGGGAGACGGTTGCCTTGTGCGGCCTGTTTCCTGGGCTTTGTTGTTGCATCTGATTTTTGCATTTGATTGTTGCATTTTGTTGTTGCATCCAGATTGAACGAGTTGAACAGGCGTTATGACGAACGAACCCAATTTTCAGGCTCCCAATTCTTTCAGCTTCGAGGCGCAGCGGGCGCTGGAGCGCGAGGCGAGGCTACCGCTGACGGGCTGGCAGCAGGAGGTGTCTAAGGGGTTGGAGTATGGGCTGGAGGCGGCGGACAGCATCCGCGATCGCTCTATTCCCACCTTCTCTCGCGGCGAACTGCCCCACTATGCAGGCATCAATACCTTTTTGAAAGCGCCCTACTTAGAAGACGTGCGGAAGGTGGGAGAGTATGACGTGGCGATCGTCGGCATTCCCCACGACTCTGGCACCACCTACCGTCCTGGCACGCGGTTTGGCCCCCAGGGTATCCGCCGCATCTCTGCCCTCTACACGCCATATAACTTTGAACTGGGCGTAGACCTGCGGGAGCAAATTACGCTGTGCGATGTGGGCGATGTGTTTACCATCCCCGCCAACAACGAAAAGTCGTTTGACCAAATTTCCAAAGGGGTTGCCCATGTGTTTGCGTCGGGAGCCTTCCCGATCCTGCTGGGTGGCGACCACTCCATTGGCTTTCCCACGGTGCGCGGCGTGTGTCGGCATTTGGGAGATAAGAAAGTCGGCATTATCCACTTTGATCGCCATGTGGACACGCAGGAAACCGACCTGGATGAGCGGATGCACACCTGCCCCTGGTTTCACGCGACCAATATGGCAAACGCCCCCGCCAAAAACCTGGTGCAACTGGGCATCGGCGGCTGGCAGGTGCCGCGCCAGGGGGTGAAAGTATGCCGCGATCGCGCGACAAACATCCTCACGGTGACTGACATTACGGAAATGGGAATCGACGCTGCCGCAGAATTTGCTCTAGAGCGGGCCCTCGATGGCACTGATTGCGTCTGGATCAGCTTCGACATCGACTGCATCGACGCGGGCTTTGTCCCTGGCACAGGCTGGCCAGAACCGGGCGGGCTGCTGCCGCGAGAAGCGCTGGCCCTGCTGGGCAAGATCGTCCAGCGTGCGCCCATTTGCGGACTGGAGGTGGTGGAAGTTTCGCCCCCCTACGATGTCAGCGATATGACGGCGCTGATGGCGACTCGCGTAATTTGCGACACGATGGCGCATCTGGTTATTTCGGGGCAACTGCCGCGCCGGGAAAAGCCCGCTTACATTCACGCCGAAGCAAATATGGCGGTGGATCAGGCGTGGTCGTAGCGATGGAGAATCTGTGCATGAAATGATGCGCTTAATGATGCGCTTAACGTCTATTTCTAACGTCTACTTATATTGTCGTGATGCGTGTTGGGGCGATCGCCCTCATCCCCAATTGCTATCCGTTTCTAGTTCCACCCAGCGTTCTCGCTTTACTCCTCCGTTAATCTGATATGCATGAAACCGACATGACCAAAGCGCTCATCCTGACGGTCAAAGACTGGTGGGAATCGCAGCCCGATCGCCCCACCATTCAGTGCATCCATCTGATTGTTGGGCGATTTACCTGCGTCGAACCCGCTAGCCTGCGGTTCGCCTTTGACGTGCAGACCCAAAACACCTTCCTGCACGGTGCAGAGCTAGCGATTCAGGAAACGCCCCTGATTGCCTTTTGCCACACCTGCCAGCAGGAGTATGCGCCGGAGATTGGGCTGCAATATGCCTGCCCCACCTGCCACGCGCCTATGGATGACATCCGCTCTGGGCGAGAACTCAAAATTGACCGGATTGAATACGCCGCCGCCCACAGCACTGACCTGGCCACCCTCCGGTAAGTAACTCGGCATTTTGCCTTTTACTCACTCGGCGGATGACTCGGCTAAAACGCTCGACTGACTGACTCGACATACTCTCGATACCCACCGTTGAACCACCATGCACCTGACCCACGACGCTGCGATCGAAATGAACCTGCTCCACGCCAACCAAGCCGGAGCCGACCACAACCGCGCCCATTTTGACGAATGGGGCATCACCTGTCTGAACCTGATGAGCAGTCCCGGCGCGGGCAAGACGGCCCTGCTGGAGCGCACCCTGGAGCAACTTGCGCCCCAAATCAACATTGCTGTGATTGAAGGCGACATGATCACAGAACTCGATGCTGACCGCCTGCGCCAGCACAGGGTTCCGGTGGTTGCGATCAATACTGGGCGATCGTGCCACCTGGATTCGCGCATGGTGGCAGGCGGCATTCACCTGCTAGAACACCAGTGCAACCCGGCAACGCTCGACCTAGTGCTGGTGGAAAATGTGGGCAACCTAGTGTGTCCAGCAGAATTTGAAGTGGGAGAACACGCTAAGGTCGCGCTGCTCAGCATAACCGAGGGCGAAGACAAGCCGCTGAAATATCCCATCATGTTCCGCGAAGCCGATTGTCTGCTGATTACCAAGATGGATTTGGCTCCGCATCTAGAAGTGGATCTGGAAAAGCTGGTGGCAAACGTGCGCCAGGTCAATCCGCGAGTGGCTATCTTACCCGTTTCCGCCAAAACTGGGGCAGGACTGGAGGCGTGGTTTGATTGGGTGCGATCGCAGCTTCATTCACCCAATCCATCACAAAACCATTCATCAGACCCTTCGCAAAACCCTTCGCAAGACCCTTCACAAAACCATTCGCCCCATCCTGCGGACTCCTCCTCAATGGCGATCGCCCCCTAGCAGGGTTTGCAATCAGGGCTTTGCATCAGGCGTGCAACAACGCACAGTCAGCAGTTGGGGCAGGGGTCACCTCCGGCCAGAGACACGACCCCACCCCAACTGGCTCCCAGACCGACCGAAACCAAATCGATGACAGCTTAATCCACTGTCAACCGTTCACTCTTATCGACCAGGAACAACTCATTATGGCAGAACATATCTTTTTCTGGGGGATTATTGTATTCCTCCTGGGAACCTTGGGCGTTGGCGTTTGGGCTTCCAAGCAGATCAAAGGCGACAGCGTGAATTACCTTGTCGCAGGGCGAGGCCTCGTCTTGCCCCTAGCGGCGGCGACCCTCATGGCCCAGTCTGTGGACTCAAACGCCACGATGGGCAATATGGATCTCTCGTCTCAGTTTGGCTTTTGGGCGGGCGCGTCCCTACCGCTGGGGCTGGCGCTCTGCCTGTTGCTCACGGCGCTGTTTTTTGCCAAGCCGATGAACCGCATGAAGCTGATCACGCTGCCCGATTTCTATCGAGTCAAGTATGGTCGGCGCGTTGAGGTCGTCGCCTCGGTGATCATGGTGCTGAGCTTTGCCTTTTTGCTGGCAGGTAACCTGGTGGCGGGCGGCTTCCTGTTTCAGGGCTTTTTGGGTACGAGCTACACAGCAGGCGTGCTGCTGATTGCCACCATCGTCTTTGCCTACACGGCTAGCGGCGGGCTGTTTGCCGTAGCCTACACGGACGCAATTCAGGTGGCGATCGCCTTCTTGGGAACCCTGGCGCTGCTGGGCTTCATGAGCAGCAGCTTTGGGCTGAATGTACCCGAAGGCATGGGGCCGCTGGCCCTGGGACAGTTGGTAGACCCCGGCCAGGGAGCCGCAGTGAACTGGGCCACCCTGCTGGCACTGGGGCTGGGCGACATTGTGGCGATCGACTTTATGGCGCGGGTCTTTGCCGCCGAAAGCCCCGAAACCGCTCAGCGGGCCTGTCTCATCGGCTCTCTGGGAACCGTGATTATCGGCGTTCCCTTTGCCATGATGGCGTTGGGCACACCGGGCATCCTGTCTGGGCTGGGCATCCAATCTGACGGCCCCATCCTGCTGTCGCTCCTCAAAAACGTGGCGCCGCCGCTGCTCAGCCTGCTGGTGATCGCTGCGATTCTGTCTGCGTCTCTCTCCACCGCCGATGGCGCAATTTTGGGAACCTCGTCGGTGATTGCCCACAACATTCTCGGCGTTCGCCACACCGACCATAACGCCGGGGGCGATCGCCTGCTAGCGCTCACCCGCACGATGGCACTGGTCATCACCATCCTGGGCGTAATCTTTGCCCTGCTGGTGCCCCAAACAGGTATCTTGCTGCTGCTGGCGTTTGACCTGGGCTTTGCGGGGCTGCTGGTGCCGCTGGCGGGCGGGCTATATTGGCCCAAAGCGACTCGCTACGGCGCAATGGCCTGCATTTTGGTGGGCACGGTAGCGCGGCTGCTGTTTTTTGTGCTGATGCCTACCATGTTTGGCGCAGACAACACGTTGCTCTACATTCCCAACCCTATCTTCACCGCCGACTTTGACGGATTCCCGACGCTGATCAGCCCGCTGCTGGGGCTAGCCGCCTTTGTGATCGTGTCGCTGATGACCCAGCGCAGTCGCGGCGCAGCGCCCGAAGTGGTGGATTTGGAGGCGATGCAGCCCGCTGAGAGGTCGTAGAGAAAAAACGAAGAGCGAAGAACGAAGAGGGAAGAGGGAAGAGGGAAGAACGAAGAGGGGAAAAAGGCGTGCTAAGGGGGGTGGAGAGTTGACGGGTTGGGATAGGCAGGTTGGGATAATGGAGGGAGTCTCGGACGCAATCTAGCAATTCCACCCCTTAATTTCTCTATCCCCGATTCCCATGTCCTACCAAGTCCTCGTCTGCCAGAGCAACGCCTGTCGCAAGGCAAAAGCGCAGCAAGTGCTGGCGGCATTTCGAGCGGCAAGTTTAGAGGGGGTGGAGGGGGTAGAAGTTGTGGCGAGCGGCTGTTTGGGGCAGTGCGGCAACGGGCCGATGGTGCTGGTGTTGCCAGACGAGGTGTGGTACTGGCGCGTGCTGCCAGAAGAAGTGGGGGCGATCGCCCATCAGCATCTCCAGTTGGGGCGACCCGTCGAAGCGATGCGCCTGCGTGGGGTATAAAGGGAAAAAAGAAAAAACGAAGAACGAAGAACGAAAAACGAAAAGCAGAAGTTTTCTCTCTTCCCTCTTCTCTCTTCTCTCTTCGTTCTTCCTTCTTCGTTCTTCCCTCTTCCCTCTTCCCCAAATGCCCTCCCCTATCACCCAAGTCCAACCCCCGCTGGAGTTTATTCCGCCCGATTTTGACCCGCTGGTTTATCGGGGGATGTGTGCGGTGCTGCCGTCCTGGATGAAGCTGCGAGTGGCGATCGCCGATGTGGAGGTGGAAAACACCAAGCAATTGGTTGAGTTGTTTCAGCAGTTTCAGGCGGGGAAGACGCGATTTTTGCTGGCGTTTCGGCATCCCACGCCGGATGACCCGTTTTCGCTGCTGTGGTTGCTGTCGCGGTCGGTGCCCCAGACGGCGCGAGAGTTGGGCGTGTCGCTGCAAAAGCCAGTTCACGCCCACTTTATCTATGACCGGGGGATTCCGCTGTGGGCAGGAAAGTTTGTCGGCTGGCTATTGCCCAAGATGGGCTGTGTGCCTGTGAAGCGGGGCAAGGCAGATCTGGTGAGCCTGAAGGCGGTGCGCGATCTGTTTGCGAATGGTCAATTTCCGATGGCCGCCTCGCCAGAGGGCGGCACGAATGGACACAACGAAATCGTTAGCCCGCTGGAGCCGGGAATTGCTCAATTTGGCTTTTGGTGTGTGGAGGATTTGCAAAAAGCCAAGCGGACAGAAACCGTGGCGCTGCTGCCCGTGGGCATCCAGTATCACTACATCACGCCGCCCTGGCGATCGCTCGAACAGCTCCTTCTGGATTTGGAATATGACACGGGTATTCGGGCCAGCGTTTCGCCGACGGCCTATCTGGGCCTGCAAGACGGCACAGAACCCACGCTAGAGCAGCAGACCCAGCTTTATCAGCGGCTATTAAACCTGGGCGAAACGTTGTTAACGCAGATGGAGAATTATTACAGCAAATATTACGGGCGATCGCTCGTGTTGCCCGACTTGCCGGCCGATGCCGACCCCAACGCCCGCCTGGCCGCCCGCCTGAAGTCGCTGCTGGACACGGCGCTGAGGGTGGCAGAAGAATTTTTTGCGATCGCCCCCAAAGGCAGCCTCACCGATCGCTGTCGCCGTTTGGAGCAAGCCGGGTGGGAGCGCATCTTTCGCGAAGACCTGAATCTGGAGGCGCTGTCGCCCGCCGAGCGCGGTCTGGCAGACCGCATCGCCGAAGAGGCTGACCTGCGGATCTGGCACATGCGCCTAGTGGAAAATTTCGTCAGCGTCACCGGCCGCTATGTCATGGAAAAGCCCACCGCCGAGCGCTTTGCCGAAACGCTGCTGCTGCTGCGAAACATGGTGAACCGCCTCAAGGGCGAAGCACCCAAACCGCCCCTGCGTCTGGGGCCGCGCCGCGTGGTGATGACGGTTGGCACGCCCCTCTCGGTGAGCGATCGCGCTGAGCAATATCGCGCCAACCGCCGCGAAGCCGTCACACAGTTGACCCAAGACCTGCAAACGGCGATGGAAAGCCTGATTCGGTGAGTGAGCTTGCTGGCAGCCGATGCAGGCATGGTCGAGCAGTGGTGTGTTGGCTGCGATACTTCATTTGATTAACTTCATTTGATTAATTTGATTAATGATTAATTTGATTAAACAGATGTTGTGATTAAACAGATGTTGCAGAAACCTTAAGAGAGATTGAGGACTTCGGGCGATCGCTCAACTCACGCTTTACGCTTAGTCCATTAGTTTTATGCGCTTCAACTTGCGTTGCCTTTTGGGGTAAGCGAGATGCGCCTCACTGGGCGATCGCCAAAGCCGCCGCAATGCAGGTTTGCCAACCACTCAAGGCTAAATGGGTTAACGGTCATGAATATGGAAAAATATCGCGTCACTTGCACGCTGTCCTTTGGAGATATTTACGGTCAGGTGGTGGTCTGGCTGGTGGTCATTTTCCTCAGCCTGGCCAGTGCGCTGGCGCTGATGGGCACGAGTCGCCCGCTGTTTGCCCTGGTGACGGTAGGGCTGATCCTGGTGCTATCGCTGCCGTTCCTGCTGTTTGCCTTCGTCACGACGCTGCTCAACCACATCGAGTTTTCGTCGGTCGATCCTGCTACAGAAACCACCAGCAAAAAAGTGACCGTTTCGGGCCAGCGCCCCGCCCAGAGCCTCAGCTAGCCCCCCTTCTCCGCCTCAGAAAGTCGCTACTTTCTATCGCTACTTTCTAAAGAAGTTCCCTGCCAATCGGCGGGGAGCTTTTGTTTTACGCCACCATAGAGAACAGGAGAACACCGACCCAGCACACTAGCATGATTGATCACGACGTTGTGATTGTGGGCGGCGGACTGGCCGGATGCCGCGCCGCTGTCGAAATTGCCCGCATGAATCCATCCCTCAGCGTGGCGGTGATTGCCAAAACGCACCCGATTCGCTCCCACTCGGTCGCTGCCCAGGGCGGCATGGCGGCCTCGCTCAAAAATGTCGATAGCGAAGATTCTTGGGAAGCCCACGCCTTCGACACCGTGAAGGGATCTGACTATCTCGCCGACCAGGACGCAGTGGAAATCCTCACCCGCGAAGCGCCCGACGTGGTGATCGACTTGGAACACATGGGCGTGCTATTTTCGCGCCTGCCTGACGGACGCATCGCCCAGCGAGCCTTTGGCGGCCATTCCCACAACCGCACCTGCTACGCCGCCGACAAAACCGGGCACGCCATCCTGCACGAACTGGTGAACAACCTGCGGCGTTACGGCGTTCACATCTACGACGAGTGGTACGTCATGCGCCTGATTTTGGAAGAGGAGCAGGCGAAAGGACTGGTGATGTTCCGCATTCGCGATGGGCATCTGGAAGTGGTGCGGGCAAAGGCGGTGATGTTTGCTACGGGGGGCTATGGGCGCGTGTATAACACCACGTCCAATGACTTTGCCTCGACAGGCGACGGGCTGGCCATGACGGCAGCCGCCGGATTACCCCTGGAAGACATGGAGTTTGTGCAGTTTCACCCAACAGGCGTGTATGGCGTGGGGGTGCTGATTTCGGAGGCGGTGCGCGGCGAAGGGGCCTACCTGGTGAACTCGGAAGGCGATCGCTTCATGAAGACCTACGCCCCCAGCCGCATGGAACTGGCTCCGCGAGACATTACCTCACGGGCGATCGTGAAAGAGATTCGAGCCGGACGCGGCATTCACCGAGACGGCAGCGCGGGCGGCCCCTTCGTCCATCTCGACGTGCGCCACCTCGGTCGCGAAAAGATTATGAGCCGCATTCCCTTTGCCTGGGAGGAAGCTCATCGGCTGCTGGGCGTAGACGCGGTGCATGAGCCGATCCCTGTGCGCCCGACGGTGCATTATTCGATGGGCGGCATTCCCACCAACACTGACGGACAGGTGCGGAGCGGCGACGAGACGCTAGTGGAAGGCTTTTTTGCCGCCGGGGAAACGGCCTGCGTGTCGGTGCATGGCGCAAACCGCCTGGGCAGCAACTCGCTGCTAGAGTGCGTGGTGTATGGGCGGCGGACGGGGGCGGCGATCGCCCGCTATGTGCAAAACCGCAAGCTACCCGACCTGAACGAGACACCCTACCTCAGCGAAGCCCGTCAGCGTATCCAAACCCTGCTCGACCAGCGCGGCGAACACCGAATCAACACGGTGCGGCAAGCCTTTCAGGACTGCATGACCGATCACTGCGGCGTGTTTCGCACTGAAGAGGTAATGCAAGCAGGGCTGCAAAAGCTGCAAACGATTCGCCAGCAGGCGGGCAATATCTTCCTAGACGACAAAGGCAAACTGTGGAACACCGAGCTAATCGAAGCTCTGGAGCTACAAAGCCTGCTCACTGTGGGCGAAATCATCCTCACGGGCGCACTGAACCGCAAAGAAAGCCGGGGGTCGCACTGCCGCGAAGACTGCCCCGATCGCGACGATGTGAACTTCCTTCAGCACACAATGGCTTACTACTCGCCTGCGGGCATTGAGCTACGCTATCGCCCGGTGACTATCACTCAGTTCCAGCCCCAAGAGCGGAAATACTAGCAGAAATATCAACCGTTGGGACTTACGCAGAGCGATCGCCCTTCATCTTGCAGCACCCGTGCCTCTGGGCGATCGCCCTTCATCTCCCAACGCTCGTACCTCTCGGCGATCGTGTTGCCCACCCAATTTTGTAAACTGGGCAAGCGCTAAATAAAAACCTGGGCAAGCGCTAAATAAAAAAGCTTTCCGTGAGCGTGTAAAGGTGTGCGCTCACGGAAAACTGCTGTTATTTTTTGGCTTACTACTTGCAACTACTGCTCACAGCTACTGCAAGGCGTTTGCACCTGCCACCACCTCAAGAATTTCCTGGGTGATCGCGGCCTGACGCGCCTTGTTATAAGTCAGTGTCAGTGTCTTCATCAGTTCGCTGGCGTTGTCACTGGCGTTGTTCATAGCAGTCATCCGGGCGGCCAGTTCGCTGGCGGCGGACTCTTGCAGCGCTCGCAAAAGCTGGTTATTGAGATAGAGCGGCAGCAGCGCGTTCAAAATCTGCACTGGATCTTGCTCAAAGATCATGTCTTGGGGGAAAGACCGTACATCTGGCGTAGCGACTTTTTCCCGCTCCACCGCAAACTCGCCGCCTCGAGTCGTCAGCCGGAAGATTTCGTCATCTGGTGTTTCCAGTCCCTGCGGGTCAAGCGGCAGTAGCGTTTGAATCACCGGGCGAGAACTGACCAACGACACAAACTTGGTATAGATTAGCTCGACCCGATCCACGGTTTCCGACAGGAACAGCGACAGCACCTCATCAGAAATCTTTGCCGCTTCCGCAGCCGTTGGGATTTGCTCTAGCCCGGAAAAGCTGGCATCGATGGGCTGGTTGCGGCGCTGGAAGTATTGCAGCGCTTTCCGTCCAACCAATACAAAGCGATAGTTTAGACCCTCGGCCTGTAGCTCGCGGGATCGCGCTTCTGCCCGTTTGATGATGTTGCTGTTGTAGCCGCCACACAAACCGCGATCGCCCGAAATCACCAGCAGCCCAACGGTCTGCACCTCCCGCGACTTCAGCAGCGGCAGATCGACATCTTCAAACTGCATCCGCGCTTGCAAGCCGTATAGCACCTGCGCCAGACGATCGGCAAAAGGGCGAGTCGCAATCACCTGCTCCTGGGCGCGGCGGACTTTTGCAGAAGCCACTAGGCGCATTGCCTCTGTAATTTTCTTGGTATTCTTGACCGACTGGATGCGATCGCGAATTGCCTTCAGGTTTGCCATAGTTAGGAGTTAGGAATTAAGGGTTAGGGGTCGAAGCGGTTAGAGGGAAGAGGCAGGCATTAGAAATACAAACCCATGCTGATTCCTAAGACCTGGCCCCTGACACCCTATCCCTACTTCAGTCCTGCCAGGAAGGTTTGCTTGTATTCGGCGATCGCCTCTTTCAGCAGTCCTTCTGCCTCATCTGTCAGCACCTTTTGCCCCTGGACGATTTCGATGTACTTGGCCTTGCTGGTCTTTAAATAGTCGCGCAGTCCCTTGGTGAACGCAGTTACCTTTTCCACCGGAATATCATCCAAATAGCCGTTAATCCCGGAGTAAATCACAGCCACCTGCTCCGCCACCGACAGCGGCGAATACTGTGGCTGCTTCAGCAGCTCCCGCAGGCGCTGACCCCGCGCTAGCTGATCCTGGGTCGCCTTGTCTAGGTCAGACGCAAACTGAGTAAAGGCTTCCAGTTCAGCAAACTGAGCCAGTTCCAGCTTCACCTTACCTGCGACTTTCTTCATCGCCTTGGTCTGTGCCGCAGATCCCACGCGAGACACCGAAATACCTGCGTTCACCGCCGGACGCAGACCTGAGTTGAACAGATCAGAAGACAGGAAGATTTGTCCGTCCGTAATCGAAATGACGTTCGTTGGAATATAGGCCGACACGTCGCCCGCCTGGGTTTCCACGATTGGCAGCGCCGTCATGCTGCCCTCACCCAGTTCAGGGCTGAGCTTTGCAGCCCGCTCTAGCAGGCGTGAGTGGAGATAAAACACATCGCCAGGGTAGGCTTCCCGTCCGGGCGGACGACGCAACAGCAGCGACATCTGGCGGTATGCCTGAGCTTGCTTGGAAAGGTCGTCATACACCACCAGCGTATGCTTGCCTTTGTACATGAAATACTCTGCCAGGGTTGCGCCCGTGTAGGGAGCCAGGTATTGCAGCGGCGCAGGATCACTGGCGTTTGCTGCGACAACGATGGTGTATTCCAATGCGCCACGAGACTGGAGTGCATCCACTACCTGAGCCACCGTCGAGGCTTTCTGTCCCACCGCAACGTAAACGCAGATCACATCCCCGCCTTTCTGGTTCAGGATGGTGTCCAGCGCAACAGCGGTCTTGCCCGTCTGACGGTCACCAATGATTAGCTCACGCTGACCACGACCAATTGGAATCATAGCATCGATCGCCGTAATCCCGGTCTGCATCGGCTCGTACACCGATTTCCGTTGCACAATACCGGGTGCAGGAGATTCCAGCAGGCGAGAATCAGTCGCGGCAATCTCCCCCTTACCGTCAATCGGACGTGCCAGCGCATCGACCACACGACCCAGATAGGCTTCCCCAACAGGAATCGAGGCGACTCGACCCGTCGAGCGTACAGTGCTGCCCTCCTGAATATTCAGACCTTCGCCCATCAGCACAGCACCCACACTGTCTTCTTCCAGGTTCAGCGCCAGACCAATCGTGCCGTCTTCAAATTCCAGCAGTTCGCTGGCCATAACGTTCTCTAATCCATAGACACGGGCAATTCCGTCGCCGACCTGCAGCACGGTTCCCACGTTGGAAACCTTAACTTGCTGGTCATATTGCTCGATTTGCTGGCGAATAATGCTGCTAATTTCGTCTGGTCTAATTGCTACCATTGCGTTTTTCTCCAGTTGAACGGTGGGGGATCAGGTTGTAATACCCGTCGGGATGAAAGTAATAGATTCTTTATGGATCAAGGGGAACCAGTAAAGGCAGCCAGTTGTCCGGGGGTGCTTCCTAGCTAGAACCCATTAGCTTCAGTCCGATGCGTCGCAGTTGGCCCCGCAGGCTTGTGTCATACACTTGAGAACCCACCTTGATCACGACTCCACCAATCAGATCAGGATTGATGCGAGTTTCCAAATCAACTTGCTGGGCACCCGTCAGCTCTTTGACCTTGTTGCGAACCGCTTCTTGCTGGGCTTCGGTCAATTCAACAGGCGCACTGACCTCCGCCAGAACGGCCTGCTTCAGTTCGCGCAGGAGCGCCTGATACTGCTTGCAAATGTTGTCTAGAAACAGAATTCGACCCCGATCCACCAGCAGAAACAGAAAGTTGAGCGTATAGGGATGAACCTGCTCTGATGCAAGCTGGCGCAAAATGCCTTTCTTGGCCTCAGGCTTAATCAGCGGGTTCGCCAAGACTTGCTGAAGTTCTTCTGATTCGGCCAGGAGCGATCGCAAGAATGCGACATCTTCACCAAAGCGGTCAATCAAATCACTGGATTTGGCAAGCGACATCAAAGCCTGTGCGTAAGGCTCCGATACTTCGGATGCTGTAATTGAATCTCTCATTTCGCTAACCTCCCAATGCCGCAATGCCGCGATCGATTAATTGCTGCTGGGCATTTTCGCTCAGTCCGCCTTTCAACCTTGCCTCGACCTGCTGGAGCGCAAGCGCTGCCACTCGCTGACGCAGTTCGTTCACAACGCGCTGCTCTTCTGCGGCGACATCCTGATCCGCCGCCGCCTGCATTCGAGCCACATCCTGCGTCGCCTGCTCTAGAATTGCGGCACTCGCTGCGGCTGCCTGAGCTTCTGCTTCTGAGCGAATACGAGCCGCTTCTTCTTGAGCCTGTGCCAGCTTTTGCTGCTGCTCTGCCAGGAGAGCGGCGGCTTCCTGCTTGCGCTGCTCCGCTTCCTTGATCGAAGCTTCGATTTTCGCCCGCCGATCGCTCAGCGTTTTCCCTAAAAAGCCGCGACCAAAATATACCAAGACACCAATGATGATGGCGAGGTTAATCAGGTTTGTGTCTAGCAGGTCAAAATTCAGCCCGAAGCCGCCTTCTTCGGCCGCTTCAGCCGCTTCTCCCGCTGTTGCGGCGATCGCCAACAAACTCCCTAGTATCTCCATCTGTGAATGCCCGAATCTGCGTCTTTGATTGATTCACGAGTTCAAAACAGGTCTCTGGAAAGCCAACCGAAGAGCAACGTCAACTAGCACAACACCAGAAAACGCTGCGACCTAGCGGCTTGCCCCGTCAGCGCTAGCCAAGCGCAACACCACCCGTCACCTTTTCCAAAATCTGACGGCTCAATTCATCCACCTGCTGCTCTAAAGACTGCAATGCCGCAGCCTTTTGAGCGTCTAAGTCCTTTTGCGCTTGCTCTCGCTGAGCCTGAGCAATCTGCTGGGCTTCGGCAATCTTTTGAGCTGCGATCTTCTGAGCATCTGCCTCAGCCGCTGAGACAATTGCGATCGACTGACGGCGAACCTCGGCTGCCTCAGTCTCATACTGCTTAGCCAGCGCCTCTGCTTTTGCTAGACGCTCCTTCGCCTCTGACTGATTGGCGCGGATGTAGCCCTCGCGGTCATCCAGTGCCTTTCCCAACGGCTTGTAAAAAGTGACGTTGAGCACTGCAACCAGCAGCATAAACTGAAGCGCCATCAGCGGCAGTGTGGCATCCAGGTCAAACAGACCACCGCCGCCCTCTTCAGCCAGTAAGAATGTCCAATAAACCATATTCATTCGCCCCGACTAACTTTTTGGGGTTCTACTAACCAAACCATTTGCGCTAACGTCGAAAGCACTGTCGAGGAGCGTTGCCCAAAGTTGGATACCTGACTCGAGCGCGATCGCCCGACAACAATACACTCAAGTCCAAAACACTCAAGTCTAAGCAAGCCTGTGGCTGAAATGCTCTGCACCCCAGCCACACAGCCCATCTCTTAGGCAAAGGGGTTAGCAAACAGCAGCACCAGCGCCACCACCAGACCGTAGATCGTCAGCGCTTCCATGAACGCCAAGCTCAGCAGCAGCGTACCGCGAATCTTGCCCTCTGCTTCGGGCTGACGAGCAATCCCTTCAACTGCCTGACCAGCGGCATTCCCTTGACCAATGCCAGGGCCAATCGCCGCCAGACCTACAGCCAGCGCAGCAGCCACAACCGAAGCAGCAGAAATAATCGGATCCATGATGTTTTCCTTCCCTAAATATTACAGAACGAGAAACACGTCAGCAAATGCGTGATCCGGCTTGCAAAATCAGCCCATGTAAAGGCGATCGCACACCTCACACAACGACCGTCGATTGCACTGACGACTGCTGCAATCGAGTCGCATGAACGGGGAATTCACACACCCCAACTGAGGATGCTAGTGCTCCTCATGCCCTTCACCGTGGTGATCCTCCATTGCCTCGCCGATGTAGGCTGCCGCCAGCGTCGCAAAGATGAGCGCCTGAATTGCACTCGTAAAGAGGCCAAGCGCCATCACGGGCAGCGGCACAAACAGCGGCACCAGGAGAACCAACACACCCACCACCAGCTCATCCGCCAAGATGTTTCCGAAAAGTCGGAAGCTGAGGGAGAGCGGCTTGGTGAAATCTTCAATAATCTTGAACGGCAGCATAAACGGCACAGGCTGCACGTAGTTGCCGAAATAGCCTAATCCCTTGCGGCTAAACCCTGCGTAGAAATAGGCCAGCGAGGTCAGCAGCGCCAGCGCAACCGTGGTGTTGATATCGGCAGTCGGCGCACCCAGTTCACCCTCTGGCAGCTTAAAGAGCTTCCAGGGAACCAGCGCACCCGACCAGTTGCTCACGAAGATGAACAGAAACAGCGTGCCCACAAACGGAACCCAGGGGCGATATTCCTTTTCACCAATCTGGTTTTTCGCCAGATCGCGAATGAACTCTAGCCCGTATTCCATTAGGTTTTGTAGCCCAGAGGGAACGCGCTGAATATTACGGCTTGCCAGGAACGTGACCAGCACCAAAAGGCCGATTACAAACCACGAGGTGAGGAACACCTGCCCATGCAGCTTTAGATTTCCTAACTGCCAATAGAAGTGTTTGCCGACTTCTAGCTCAGCAAGCGGAAAGGCATTGAAGACGTTAAGAGAAAGCAACGTTTCCATGAAAATGGCTTGCCCGAATTAACTGGAGGGATGCTAGGATATCTAAACCTATCCCTGTGAGGGGAGGATAGATGTCCGCAACATATAGAGAATGACCGCAGCTTTATAGGTCAGGAAGCCTAAAAAAATAGGCATAATTTGAAGCTGATTCCAGCGAGAAGCAATCAGAATCAAACCCACCAAGAGAACGAGACGAGTGTTTCCAATTCGTCCCTTTTCTCGGCCTAGCTGCTCAACGTTTCTAGCCAACATTCTCAAGTAAACCACACCTGTGCACGCTCCAATCAGGTAATTGAGAGCAATATTCAGAGAGTAGACTGCCCACACAGAACTAAAAATGACCGCAGCCATGACAAGCGTTGTTAGCAGCAGATGGTTCTGAAGCTTGTAGTATTCCTGCATGGATGCATCGGGCTGGGCTGACAGGGCGGCAGAGGAGTCGCTGCTCTCTGGAGCAGCAGGATCAGCCGGAGCGTTCGTATTGGTTTCGGGTGGGAGATCTGGCGTGGTCACGATTGAGAACCGAGTCCAGATAGGTCTTTTGGAGTCATCAGTGCATCATTGCCAACGCAGTGATGAACCGTCTCTAATCATATCATCGCAGGGTAACAATACTTAATGACGGTGATTCAAAATCATTCAATTCCTACGGACTTTCTAAACAGGATTCTTTGAAAAGAATTTAGAAGGCTTTTGCAACTGAGATTCTGGGGTGCAGCCTGGGGTCTAAGTTGCTGGGGTTAGCAGCAGCAGTTGTTGGCGCTGGAGGTTGCGAACGCTGTCTAGGGGCAACGGCTGGTCTTGCAGGATTTGGGCGATCGCCCTTCCGTCATTCTTCTCACAAGCCTTGAGAAAGCCCCACTCGGCCTCGCTGAGGTTGATGATCTGGTAGTCGTAGTTAAACACGCAGCGACTATCCCAGCCGTCGATGCAGGGGCTGAGGGTGGGAATGGCGCTGAGCAGGCTGGCATCCGATGACCAGTTGTAACGCTCTAGCGGCGGCCGACCCAAAAAGAACTCGTAGTGGGTGATGGTGTCGGGATCGAGCAGTTCGATCAGGCGGTAACGCTGGCGATCGCCCAGACCTTCGGCCCGCTGCATCAACTCCGGCGACTTGCCCAGCAGTCGCTCCAGATCCCACACGCGAGGGTTTGAGAAGCCCAAGAATTCCAGCCCCGATGCATCAATGAGTTCAAACAAGGTGTCGATGTTGTAGTCGATTTCCTGCGGATGCACGTACATATCGGCAAAGCACTCGTCTTTTTGGTTTTCCAGCGACCAGCGCTCCTGTTCGCGCCGCACTAGGCGGTTGTTTTTGGGCAGGCTGGCAAAGATGGCCCGCCCTAGCTGCACGCCGTCGGTATAGTCGCCCCGGCGATCTTGCTGAAGGAGGGCGATCGCCTGCTGCATCAGCTTAATTTCCCAGCGTCCCAATTCCCCATAGACAAAGATATGCATTATGCCACCCGGAGCCAGCTTTTTCGCCAACGCCTGAATCCCGCGAATCGGGTCAGGCAGGTGGTGCAGCACGCCGACGCAGTTAATCAGGTCAAACTCACCCGGTAGCTGATCCGCATCGTACAAACTCAGGTGGTGAAAGGTAGCGCGATCGGCCCCAGATCGCCGACACCGCTCCTGCGCCACCGACAGCGCCCCCGCGCTCAGGTCAATCCCCGTCACCTGCGCTTGCGGATTCAGATGCACCAGATATTCCGTCCCCACGCCCGTTCCACAGCCTGCATCCAAAATCCGAATATCCTGCCGTGCGGGTCTGCGTCCGGTGCAAAAGCTGTAGGCTGCTAGCCAGTTCCAGCGCCAGTTATAACCCGGTGGCGGTTCATCCAGCAGCGGCTCTGGGGGAAACGGATAGGTGTCATATAGCCGCGCAACCGCCGCGCTCACAGCCTGAGAATCGGACATAGAAGAGGAATTGGATAGGAAGGGCAATCCGAATTATAGGGGGTTGGGGGTGTGGGAGGGTGGGAATCGTTTGAACCCGCAGACTGGGGGATGAGGCGAATTGGGTTACCGCTTGCCTCTTAAGATACAAGGAGAGAGCGCGGCGCGAGGGACGGGAGCCAGGTCTTGATTGTCTTCTCTACGCGATGTGCAACTTTCAATCTGCCCTCATTCCCCAATCGCTTCTCCTGACTTGGGAGAAGAGGCGCAAGAGCGGCTTGACCTTCTTCTGTTCAAGCCTTTTTCTGCCTCGCTTTCTTAAGTAAACCAATACCCCCAATCCCTCTAAACCTGTGTCCAAAGCCCGCTCACTTGCCGGAATCGCTGGAATTGTTGCCATTGCTACGCTGCTGAGCAAGGTGTTTGGCTTGTTTCGCCAGCAGGCGATCGCCGCCGCTTTTGGCACGGGCCCCGTGTTTGGCGCGTTCAACTTTGCCTATGTAATTCCGGGCTTTTTGCTGATTTTGCTGGGCGGGATCAACGGGCCCTTTCACAGTGCGATTGTCAGCGTCTTGTCGAAGCGCAAGCAAGAAGAAGTCGCGCCGATTGTGGAAGGAATCACGACGCTGGTGGTCAGCATTTTGCTGCTGGTGACGGTGGGCTTGATTGCGTTTGCAGAGCCAATGATGAGCCTGGTGGCTCCGGGTCTGTTTCTCTCGGCGGCCGATGCGGCGCGGGAGGGGATGTCGCCGGAAACCTATGCCACGCTCCAGCAGACGCGAGACATTGCCATTCAGCAGTTCAAGATTATGGCTCCGATGGCGGTGCTGGCGGGGCTGGTGGGCATCGGCTTTGGCGCGTTGAATGCGGCCAATCAATACTGGCTGCCGTCCATCAGCCCGCTGTTTAGCAGCGTCACGGTGCTGCTGGGGTTGGGGGGACTGGCGTGGTATCTGGGCGATCGCATCACCGATCCGCAATACGCCATGCTGGGCGGCGCGGTGCTGGCCTGGTCTACCCTAGCGGGGGCGCTGCTGCAATGGCTGGTGCAGCTACCCGCCCAGTGGAAATCCGGCTTGGGCACGCTGCGACCCCGGTTCAACTTCAACGATCCCGCCGTGCGCGAGGTGATCCACGTCATGGGCCCGGCGACGTTTTCTTCAGGCATGATGCAGATTAACGTATGGACGGATTTGTTTTTCGCGTCCTTTATTCCCAACGCGGCGGCGGCTGTTTCGGCAATGGGCTATGCAGGGCTGCTGGCGCTGACCCCGCTGGGCATTTTGTCAAACGTCATCCTGGTGCCGCTGCTGCCTGTGTTTTCTCGCCTCACCGCACCGCAAGACTGGCCCGACCTCAAGCTCCGCATCCGTCAAGGACTGATCACCACGGCTCTGACCATGCTGCCCATCAGCGCCCTGATGATCGTGTTGGCTGTCCCCATTTCGCGGGTGGTCTACGAGCGCTATGCCTTCCGCCCCGAAGACTCGCTGCTCACCGCTACCGTGCTGATGGCCTATTCCGTCGGCATGTTTGTGTATCTGGGGCGCGACGTGCTGGTGCGCGTGTTTTATGCCCTGGAAGACAGCCTCACGCCGTTCCGCATTAGCATTGCCAATATCTTCCTAAATGCGCTGCTGGACTTTTTGCTGGTGCGTCCCTACGGCGCGGTGGGGCTGGTGCTGGCGACTGTCGGCGTGAACCTGATTTCGATGCTGATTATGCTGGCTATTTTGCACCGTCGCCTGCAAGGGCTGCCGCTGCGTCAGTGGGGCGGACTGACGGCGCTGCTGGCCCTGGGCAGCGGGCTGGCAGGCGGGGTAGCGTGGGCGGTGCTTCAGGGCTGCGAGGAATGGCTCGGCAACCAGGGCTTTGGCGTGCTGCTAGTGAATCTGTGTCTTGCAGGCGGCGTAGGGCTGCTGGTATTTGGGTGGTTTGCCACGCGGCTACGGCTGCCGGAGGTGGATGCGTTTGTGAGTCGGTTAAGCCAGCGATTTTTGAGGCGATAATTTGAGGCGATAATTTGACGCAATTGTTTGAGGCGATAAAATGACCTCCGGCCCTTCCCCCGACACCCGCTACCCGATCCCCGGCCAGACCCGGCTGGCGTTTCTGAAAAATATCGTCAAAAATCCCAACATTATCGTCGGCGACTACACCTACTACGACGACTTTGAGACACCGGAGAACTTTGAGCGCAATGTGCTGTATCACTTCGACTTTGAGGGCGATCGCCTCATCATCGGCAAGTTTTGCTCCATCGCCTCGGATGTCAAATTCATTATGAACGGCGGCAACCACCGCACCGACTGGTTCACCAACTATCCCTTTCCCGTGTTTGGCAACGGCTGGGAACACGCCATGCCCGATTCCTGGCCCAACAAAGGCGACACCATCATCGGCAACGACGTGTGGATCGGCTACGGCGCGATGCTGATGCCGGGAGTGCAGGTGGGCGACGGAGCCATTATCGCCACGGGTGCGGTCGTCACGCGCAACGTGGAACCCTACGCCATCGTTGGCGGCAACCCCGCAGCCCTGATTCGCAAGCGCTTTGACGACGCAGTGATCCAGGAACTCCTGCAAATCCGCTGGTGGGACTGGGACATCCAGAAAATTACCCGCCACCTGCCTGCTATCTGCGGCGGCGACTTGGCCATGCTGCGACAAGCCGCACAGGAGGGCTAATAGGAAGGACGGTCTGATGAGTGGGAAAGTCGTAGAGTGTGGGATTCTAGACGGCAGCCGCTGGAGAAAGGATTAGGATAGTCAGAAGGCTTTTGGAAGCGTCGTTTCTGCTCTCCCTCTCCCACCCCACCCATGCTCTCTCCCCAACTGCTACAGCACTATCGCCAACTAAGCCAACAGCCGCTGACGGTGGTGGATGTGGAGACAACAGGCGGACTGGCGTTTAAGCATCGCATGACAGAACTATCGGTGCTGCACGCCAGCCTGAAGGAAGGAGTGCAGCGGCAGCAGTCTACGCTGCTGAATCCGGAAGCGCTGATTCCTGCTAAGATTGTGCGGATTACAGGCATTACGCCAGAAATGGTGGCAACGGCTCCCACAGCAGCCGAAGCGCTGACCGACTTTTTGCCACTGCTGCAAACGGGTGTGCTGACGGCCCACAATCTGGAATTTGACTACGGCTTTTTGCAGGCGGAATATCGACGGCTGGGCGTGGAGTTTATGCGCCCTGAGCGAATGCAGCTTTGCACCGTAGAGCTATCGCGGCTGATGCTGCCCGATCTGCCCTCGCGCAGTCTGCCCAAACTAGTGCAGCATTTTCAATTTCCCATCGATACGTCGCACCGGGCAGCGGCGGATACCCTGGCCTGCTGGCTGCTAGCCGAACGATTGCTGACAGAACTCTGCAATGAAGAGGATACGGTGCTGCTGGCCCGGTTTGCGCGTCAGGTGATGCCCTTGAAATATGCGGCGCAACTGCTGGGGCAGCGGCAAAAGAAAGCCGCCAAACTGCTGATGTCTTTGGGCATTGAGGGAAAATTGGTGGCGCGGGGCCGCAGCAGCACGCTGCTTTATCGTCGGGGCGACGTAGAGCGGGCGGTGGGAGAACTGGCGCAGGCGGCAGCGCTAGAGGCGGCTAACCCGGCTCAGCTTTCGCTGCTGGGAGAGTAGGCGATGATTCGCTATGTGGCGATGCGGCTGCTGGGGCTAGGGCTGACGCTGCTGGCGATTAGCCTGGTCATTTTCACCATTTTGGCGGTGGCTCCGGGCGATCCGATGTCGGAATTTGCCAGCAATCCGGCCATCACCGCAGAGGTACGGGAAAACATCCGGCGATCGCTCGGTCTCGACCAACCCCTGCCCGTCCGCTACGTGAAATGGCTAGGGGCACTGCTGCGCGGCGACCTGGGCTATTCCTTCACCAGCCGTAGCCCCGTCAGCGGGCTAATTTTGCAGCGGCTGCCGACGACCCTGTGGATCGCGGGATTGTCGTATCTCATTTCCGTGGCGATCGCCCTGCCGCTGGGGGTCTTCTCTGCCCTGCGGCGCGGTTCCGTCGCCGATCAGGTCTTAACTTCGGCGGTGCTAATGGGCTTTTCGCTGCCCACCTTTGTCACCAGCCTGCTGATGATTATCGTGTTCAGCGTGCAGCGGCGGTGGCTGCCCTTTATCTACGACAGCACGCTGGTCGTGCGGGATTGGAACAGCTTCCTGCTGCAACTGAAGCAATCGCTGATGCCAGTCGCGACCCTGGTATTGTTTCAAACGGCGGTGCTGATGCGGTTTGTGCGGGCCGCCCTGCTCGACGAACTGCCGCAGCACTACATCCGCACGGCCCACGCCAAAGGTCTATCCAAACGGCGCATTGTTTTAGCCCACGCCCTGCGAAATGCGCTGATCCCTGTAGTGACGCTGGTGGCGCTGGATTTGCCTAGCCTGTTTACCGGATCGCTGGTGGTAGAACAGGTCTTTCGGGTTCCGGGCATGGGGGCGCTGCTAGTGGAGTCGATTTCCCGCAGCGATACGCCCGTGGTGATGGCGATCGCCTTTATTTTCTCCGTCCTGGTGGTGCTGCTAAACCTGGTTGCAGATTTGCTATACGGCTGGCTTGATCCGCGAGTGCAGGGGTGACGGAGCGTTGGAGAAGATATTCTAGTGGGGGAACGAGGGGATGGGGGATTCACGGACTCCGGTACACCTCATGCCGCGTTAACGGTTCAGTGTGAAAATTTCAGTGTGAAAAGTTCTTTGAGGCGATCGCCATGAGCAAAATTGAGCCACCCGGCAATCCTGATGGATGGGGCGATCCCAGCCCAATCGTGCTAGTCATCCTGCTAATGCTGTTTTTTGGATCGTGGATTGGCAGTACGATCAACCGCCCAACGACCCTGGAGGAATGTCGGCAAATCTTGCAGCAGCCCTAAGTTTGGTCGCTTCCAGTGGTCGCTTCCAGTGGTCGCTTCTAGTGGTCACTTCAAGTGACCGCTTCCAGTGGCCGCTCCAAGCGCCGCAGGCAGCAGTCAGGCGGTTTCGAGCCAGTCATAAATGCGGTCAAGCTGTTCCAGCGTCACCAGGCCGTATTGCCACAGGATCATCGGCAGCGGGCCCGGGTCATGCTCCAGGTGTTTCTGGGCGATCGCAATCGACGCATCTGGCACCGATAGCTCTTCGCGCAAGAACTTGATTAGCCTTGCATAGGTCAGCGGGGTCATCGTGGGTTCACCTCCTTGGGGTTGTTTGGGTTTGTTTACAGATTTGTGGTTTTTTGTGGTTTGTAGATTTGCAGATTTGCGGTTTGCAGATTTGTGGCTTGCGGATTTGAAGAATTCGTTGATTTAACGAGAATGGTAGGTCGGGTAGAGGACTGAATCAATGCAGATCCCGGCAATCTTCCCTTCGTCTTTTCACCTGCCCAGCCCTGCCACAGCCATCAGCCTGCCAGCTTACTACTGTTATCAGCACTCGCCGACGGGATTACGATCCGCTGCAAAGGCTTTAGCTTTTCTTCATCAAACCGGGCGCATCCCAGTTCTACAAGTTTGCCCTCATCCCCCATCCCCCTCTCCCTTTTGGGGAGAAGGGGGGCCGGATTTGGAAGTCCCTCTCCCGCTTTAGGAGAGGGATTTAGGGTGAGGGTTACAAAAGTGGGATACACCCATCAAACCTCTTGAATCCGACGCGATGAAATCAGCCCTTGGATCTAGTCGGCTCGATGCTTGCAGCTCGAAGCTTGCGGCTCGATGCTTGCAGGTTGAGTGACTCAGATGAAATTTGGAGTCGGTAGGTTCCCCAGGGGGTTTTGCGTAAAACTTTGGTGCATAAAACCTGATTTGCGTAAAACCTTTGTCTGTAAGAGGGTGTTTGAAAAGGTATCGCCTGTAATGTTAAGCACTCAGAGATCCCCCCGCCCCCCCTTAAAAAGGGGGGAAACCGCCTTAAAGTCCCCCTTTTTAAGGGGGATTTAGGGGGATCTTGCACGCTTTGCTACAAACAGTAGGACTTTTCAAACATCCTCTACAACCTTTTTGAGGCAAACCTCAATCGAGCCACCCAAGCCAAACGCCCCCGGTTGTGCCGTGTTGCTCAAAAAGAGTGCAGGATTTACCAGGATACTCCAAACTTTGGCGGGCGATCGCCCAGTTACCCAAAAATCAGGAGAAATTCATCTCGTACTGAATTAAAAACCCCCATCCCACGATTCACCGTCCGCAAGAGTACGATAGTTTGATGCCCTGGCTGGCGGATGAAGCAGCCGCGTCCGTAGTTCCACGGAGGTAGGTGGGTTAGGCTCAATCCAGGCTCAATCCGCACGCTGCAACCCTTTACAAAACACCTGCATGGCAATCGTCTACAGCATCCATCCTGAAACTCCCCAAAAGCGCAAGGTCGATCAGGTCTGTGATGCGCTTCAGGACGGGGCTGTGCTGCTCTATCCCACCGATACAGTCTACGCAATCGGCTGCGACCTCAACTCCAAATCGGCCATCGAGCGCGTCCGCAAAATCAAGCAGCTTTCGAGCGACAAACCCTTAACCTTTCTTTGCTCGTCCCTGTCGAACATCGCCAGCTACGCCTACGTCAGCGATGCGGCCTATCGGCTGATCAAGCGGCTGATTCCCGGCCCCTACACCTTTTTGCTGCCCGCCACCAAGCTTGTGCCTCGGCTGGTGATGGACCCCAAGCGCAAGACAACGGGCATCCGCGTCCCCGATCACACGGTCTGTCAGGCAGTGCTGACGACGCTGGGCAACCCGATTATTTCTACCTCTGCAACCACAGCGTTTGATTCGCAATCGCGCACGTCCCCCGGTCACATTTCTAAACCTGAACTGTTCGACCGCTTTGATAAGCTGGTGGATCTCATCATCGACGACGATTCTCGCGTGGGATATCAGGTGTCTACCATGCTGGATCTAACAGGGGAGGAACCTATTCTCTTGCGAAAGGGTCTAGGAGTAGAGGCGGTTGCCGGGCTGGTGGGAGAACCAGAATCGGAATAGCCCCCCGCCTGAGCCACGCTCGCTTGGGCCCCTTGCCATAGGTCTGAGAGTCGCGCCGCCCCCTTTGCAGCGCAGGCGCTTTCGGAAAGCCCGCTTTTTGCAAAGACCCCGACCCCGATCACACGCCCGATTCATTCGCCCGATTCATTTGCCCGATCAGGACTAAACCAAAATTTAGCCACCCGGTCAACTGGCACCCCCTTTTCTTCGATTCCCTCAGGGACAGCTACCCGCCCGTCGTCTGCCCGATTCGTCTGGAGTTCCTGCAAAATTCAGCGGTTTGGTGAACACGGGTGAACCCCGCTCTGGGTCTTGCCCCAAGAGACCAGCATAAAAAGTGACATAGCCCCATCCGGACGAAGCCGTACTCCCTCCGGGGGAGCGTGTAGACCTGATTATGACTGCTGAGTTGGGTGGAATAAAGCGGCCAAAACTGGCTTGCAGTGTTCTCCGCGCCCTCCAGCAGTTGCTCTACCAACCCGTGCATCACCAACACCGTCATGAATCTCGAACCCGCCAACTTCCCCACTTGTGCTACGCCTGCGTCTACGGCTTCTGGTTTTCATGCTCCGGTCGCCTCTGCCGACTTCAATCAACCCAGTCCCCACGATACGCACACTGCGTCACCGTCTGCGGCATTTTCGCCAGATCGTTCGGAAGCGACGGATTCTGTGGATTCTTTGTTTGCGGCTGGGCTGGATTCCGCTCCGATGCTGGATTCCGTCGATCTGATGGCGGAGGTGGATACAGAATCGTTGGCGATCGCCCCCGCCCATTCCCCCGCCCATTCCCCCGCCCATTCCCTCGCCTCGACAGACGCAGACGACGCAGCCCTCCCACCCGCCCAGCCGCCCGAAATTCAGAACCTCCAGCTTGTGGAGCGGCTGTTGCACGAATTGGAATCCGCACTGGACAAGCGGCCCACCAGCGCCGACGCGGTGATCCGGCGGATCGTGGCCGAGGTCGAGCGGATCTGCTCCAAGAGCGATCGCATCCAGTCTTCAGGACAGGTCGAAACCTGGCAGTGGACGCTGGCCCAACACCGCCTGCAAAAGTGCCTCACCTACTATCGGCTGGGGTCGCGGCGCGGTCGTGTGGAACTGCATAGCCACCTCAGCGCCATCGTCTATCGCCACATCACGCGCAGCCGCGCCCAGCTTGGCTTCCAGGCCCGCTACGAGATGATCGAAGACTTCATGCAAATCTTCTACATCGAAGTGCTAAAGGCCTTCCGCAAAGAGAACTTTTTGCCCGAAGACTATAGCCCCCAGACCCGGCTAGAACTGGCGGAATACATGGCCTTTATGGAGCAATATGCCAAGCGCCGCATCAACCTGCCCGGCCGCCGAAACCAGCAGCTAATCGTGCTGCGGGCCCAGGGGTTTGCCCGTCGCCAGCCCGCCGAAACCTCTGTGGACCTGGATCTGGCAGTAGAATCGGCGCGGGGCGACGAAGCCGACATCCACAGCCGATCGCCCGTGGTGCAGCAGGTGCGAGAACAGATGGTGTCCGAAGCGCTCGACCCATCAGATTCCGTCCTGCGCGATCGCGTCGTGGCAGAACTGGTGCAATACCTAGAATCCCAAAAGCAGCAGGACTGCATCGACTACCTCATCCTAAAAATGCAGGATCTCACCGCCCCCGAAATCGACGAAATCCTGGGCCTGTCGCCCCGCCAGCGAGACTATTTGCAGCAGCGGTTTAAGTATCACGTCGAAAAGTTCTCGCGCTCTCACCGCTGGCAACTCGTCCACCAGTGGCTCGGTGCCGATCTGGATCAAAACCTGGGAATGCCCCAGCACCAGTGGGAGGCGTTTCAGGCCCAGCTCACCGCCGACCAGCGCCAGCTCTTGCGGCTAAAAATGCAGCGGGAATCCGACCCGGCCATCGCCCAGTCCCTCCGCTGCACGCCCAAGCAGGTGCAAAAGCGCTGGGTGCAGGTGCTAGAGGCCGCGTGGCAGTTTCGGAATCAGTGAGAGCATCGGCCGTCCAGGTTTGCTGGGGCATCTCGCGCCAATTCCAAAATCCAAAATCCAAAATCTCAACCCCGCAACTCCGCCATTCGCTGTTGTGCAAATTGCACAAGGATGTCTACGCCAATCGCCTGGCCAATCTCTGCGGCCTGCTGGAGCGACTCCAGGGCCGCATCTACTTGGCCTAGCGCCGCCTGGGCCGACGAAATGTACAAAATCAAGTTGCGGGCCTGGCTGTAGGGATGATTAATATCAATATAAATTTGCTGTGCCTGCAAAAATGCCTCCAGCGCAGCCGATGTATCCTCCAGCAGACCAGCGCGACTGCACAGCGCATTGGCATAGCCCAATCGAGCGCCCACCTGCTGATAGGTGGCAATGGCTTCGTCATAGAGGGCGATCGCCGCATCACATTGTTTGAGAAATTGCAGCACATCGGCTTTGGCTTTTAGCGCATTGGCATAGCCCAATCGAGCGCCCACTTGCTCATAGGTGGCGATCGCTTCGTCATACAAGGCGATCGCCGCATCACATTGTTTGAGAAATTGCAGCACATCGGCTTTGGCTTTTAGCGCATTGGCATAGCCCAATCGAGCGCCCACTTGCTCATAGGTGGCGATCGCTTCGTCATACAAGGCGATCGCCGCATCACATTGTTTGAGAAATTGCAGCACATCGGCTTTGGCTCTTAGCGCATTGGCATAGCCCAATCGAGCGCCCACCTGCTGATAGGTGGCAATGGCTTCGTCATAGAGGGCGATCGCCGCATCACATTGTTTGAGAAATTGCAGCACATCGGCTTTGGCTCTTAGCGCATTGGCATAGCCCAAGCGATCGCCCACTTGCTGATAGGTGGCAATGGCTTCGTCATAGAGGGCGATCGCCGCTTCCCGTTGGTCGAGAAATTGCAGCACATCGGCTTTGGCTTGTAGCGCATTGGCATAGCCCAATCGATCGCCCACCTGCTGATAGGTGGCGATCGCTTCGTCATACAAGGCGATCGCCGCTTCCCGTTGGTCGAGAAATTGCAGCACATCGGCTTTGGCTCTTAGCGCATTGGCATAGCCCAAGCGATCGCCCACTTGCTGATAGGTGGCGATCGCTTCGTCATACAAGGCGATCGCCGCATCACATTGTTTGAGAAATTGCAGCACATCGGCTTTGGCTTTTAGCGCATTGGCATAGCCCAATCGATCGCCCACCTGCTGATAGGTGGCGATCGCTTCGTCATACAAGGCGATCGCCGCATCACATTGTTTGAGAAATTGCAGCACATCGGCTTTGGCTTTTAGCGCATTGGCATAGCCCAATCGATCGCCCACCTGCTGATAGGTGGCGATCGCTTCGTCATACAAGGCGATCGCCGCTTCCCGTTGGTCGAGAAATTGCAGCACATCGGCTTTGGCTTTTAGCGCATTGGCATAGCCCAAGCGATCGCCCACTTGCTCATAGGTGGCGATGGCTTCGTCATACAAGGCGATCGCCGCATCACATTGTTTGAGAAATTGCAGCACATCGGCTTTGGCTTTTAGCGCATTGGCATAGCCCAATCGAGCGCCCACCTGCTGATAGGTGGCGATCGCTTCGTCATACAAGGCGATCGCCGCTTCCCGTTGGTCGAGAAATTGCAGCACATCGGCTTTGGCTTTTAGCGCATTGGCATAGCCCAAGCGATCGCCCACTTGCTGATAGGTGGCAATGGCTTCGTCATACAAGGCGATCGCCGCATCACATTGTTTGAGAAATTGCAGCACATCGGCTTTGGCTTTTAGCGCATTGGCATAGCCCAAGCGATCGCCCACTTGCTGATAGGTGGCGATCGCTTCGTCATACAAGGCGATCGCCGCATCACATTGTTTGAGAAATTGCAGCACATCGGCTTTGGCTTTTAGCGCATTGGCATAGCCCAATCGATCGCCCACCTGCTGATAGGTGGCGATCGCTTCGTCATACAAGGCGATCGCCGCTTCCCGTTGGTCGAGAAATTGCAGCACATCGGCTTTGGCTTGTAGCGCATTGGCATAGCCCAAGCGATCGCCCACCTGCTGATAGGTGGCGATCGCTTCGTCATACAAGGCGATCGCCGCATCACATTGTTTGAGAAATTGCAGCACATCGGCTTTGGCTTGTAGCGCATTGGCATAGCCCAAGCGATCGCCCACTTGCTGATAGGTGGCGATCGCTTCGTCATACAAGGCGATCGCCGCATCACATTGTTTGAGAAATTGCAGCACATCGGCTTTGGCTTTTAGCGCATTGGCATAGCCCAATCGATCGCCCACCTGCTGATAGGTGGCGATCGCTTCGTCATACAAGGCGATCGCCGCATCACATTGTTTGAGAAATTGCAGCACATCGGCTTTGGCTTGTAGCGCATTGGCATAGCCCAAGCGATCGCCCACCTGCTGATAGGTGGCGATCGCTTCGTCATACAAGGCGATCGCCGCATCACATTGTTTGAGAAATTGCAGCACATCGGCCAGCTTTTCCTGAACATAGCCATAGCTCCCGCGCTCTTCTTCCTGGGGCCGCCACTCCTCCACCAGACGGCGATACAAGGCCTCTCGCAGGTCGTTATAGCCCGAAAGCTGCATCCAAAAATCACATCGGCTATACCGCTCCCCTGGCTGCGTTTCTCTCGTCAGCCAGTCCAGCGCCATGCCATACTGCCCCAGTTCGCAGAGATGATGAAACACCTCCAAATAGTCTTGCAGCAGATCGGTTTCTGCCTGCCGCAGATTCTCTTGGCCCCTCATCTGCTGCAAAGGTTGCACCCGCTCGACAAAGTGGCTCACGGCTCGCCCATGAGCAGTGGACTGGTCGCCGGCCCGGCGCTGGGCCAGTTCTCGCACCTGGGGCTGCCAGCGAAAGAGTCGCGGTCCTTCGCGGCCAGCAGCAGGCAGCCGTTGCAGCAGCGATCGGCGCTCAAGCTGGCCCAGGTCTGCCTCGGCTTGGGGAGGGTCTACCCCAGCCACGACGGCGGCCGTGGTGGCATCAAAGGGCTGCCGCAAAATGCTGAGTGGCCAAAGCATCTGCCGCAGGCGCTCCTCTAGCCGCCCCGCGCTCCAGCCAAACACCTGCTCCACGCTGAGCTGCCGTTCCCCCTGATAGGGCCCCTCCAGCGCCCACAAATCACCGGGCAAATAGCGCACCTGGGGGTCAGCAGCCTCCTCCGCCAGCAGCCACCCCGCAATCAGCACCAGCGACAGCGGATAGCCCCCCACGCGCCGCGAAACCGATTGCAGTTCTTCATCCCCGCCCAACACGCCCTTTTGCCGGAGCAGTGCTGCCCCTTCTTCCGGGGTCAACCCTTCCGTTAGCGGCAGCCAGTTGATGCCGCCACTGCTCAGGTTCACTTCGATGGCAAAGTCGGGCAACGGCTTGAGCGTGTTGATGCAGCAGCACTCGTCTGGCTCTAGCCCACGGGCAGCAGCTTCCTGACGAAAGGTGGTGGAACCGTAGCCGTGCAGGGGAATATCCACCGCTTCGGCATAGCGCTCGATCAGCCGCGCCAGCACTTTCTTGACTAGCTCATGTTCGGCGGAGGGCATGAAGATCTCTAAGGTTCCTTCCAGGTAGATCAGCCGCAAGCCGGGATAGTCGCCCAGGGTTGCCAGCAGGCTATCGTACTGTTGCCAGGTTACGCCCGACAGCAGCACGCGCTGGTCTTCGGCATTCAAAGCAGGCTGGAAAGAAGAAACCATAGCCATAGCATAGCGCCGAGTATCGCTGCGGCTAGGCAGCCCCAACGCCGGAAGCTGCCAGCGCCGGATTATCCCTCGTCTCGCCGTGGCGCGTCTTTGAACAGGCGCAGATCATCGGCCTGGGACACCAGCCATTGAAAATAGTCGGTTTGCTCGATTTGCGCGACTTCTTTTTGGCGCTTGGTTTGATCCACTTCGATTCGTAATTTGCGAATTTCCCGCTTCAGGGCTTCTTCCTGCTGCTTGCGCTGGGTAATGTCGATGCAGCTTCCTTCGTAGTAGAGCAGGTCGCCCGATTCGCTGCGAATGGCCCGCGCCCAGGCCGATGCCCAAAAGCGGCTGCCATCCTGGCGGCGGGCTGCGTATTCAAAATCTTTGATTTCGTCCTGAGATTCGAGGCGCTGCCGCAGGTCTTGCTGCTGGGCAGGGTCAACATAGAGCTGGGCCGTTGCGCCGCGAACGGACTCTAGCATTTCGCCGGGGGAGGTATAGCCAAACAGGCCCGCCATTGCCCGGTTGACTTCTAGATAGTCGCCATCCAGCGCCATCCGAAAAATGCCCTCCACTGCGTTTTCAAAGATGCCGCGATATTTGGCTTCGGCAATTCGCAGGGCATCTTCGGCCTGCTTGCGATCGCTGATATCTTGAATTGCCGTCAACAGGGTGTGCTGCCCGTTAAACCCAAACGGCCGCATCGACAGCAGCCCCCAAAACACGCTGCCATCGGCCCGCCGAAACAGCAGTTCTCCGCGGTAGGTCTGGTTTTGGGCGATCGCCTCCAGCACCGAAACCCGCTCCTCCGGCTGAGCGTAAAAATCGACCGTAGACTGGGCCAGCAGGGCCGCTGGCGACAGCCCCAGCAAATCCCCCAGCCGCTCATTGGCATACAAAATTCGCCCCGTTTCCACCTCGGCGATCAGCAGCCCCACAGGCGTTGCCGCCGTAATGGATTGAAACTGCTCCTCTCGCTGCCGTCGCTCTTCCTCGACCTGCTGCTGCAAGTCGGTTTCCACTAGCATCGAATGCTCCGTTGCGGTTTCCAACAAGATCTCCAGATCCGTCTTTTCCTGCTCCACTTCCGACAAAATCTGGTCAGAATGGCCCGTCACCATGTTCAGCAAAACTTCTAGGTCAGCCTTTTCCTGCTGAGTTTGCAAGAGCTGCTGACGTAGCTGCTCGACTTGCTGTTGTAGGGCAATCACCTCCGAAAGCAGCGGGTCGGGGGCCTGCTCAGAAAGCGATACGGACGTGCCCATAGTGATTGACCGAAAGCGTGAGTCGAAAATCGAGAGCCAGAATTTGCCAGAATTCCCAGGATAAGTCCCGGTCGATCAGAGAGAACAGATAGAAGCGCCCTAATCAAACTGGAGCTTGAGCGTGGGTAGCAATCGCTGCAAATTGGGCAGCGACTTGGTTTGCCAGGGAATCTCATTTGATCCCTGAATCACTAGTTGGATCTGGCTATTTTGTCGCACCTTGATCACAAATTTGGACAGGGTATTAATCCCAGAGCTATTGAGAAACGCCAGCTTTCGCAAATCGAGTTCCAAATTTTGGGGTTCCTGCTTGACCACTTCATCCAGCAGTTGAGCAATCGGCGCGTATTCGTCGGGCCCGCCCAGACGCAGCGCCCCTTGGCAGGTCAATGTCTGCGTCTCTGCGTCATACCAGATTTGATAGTCGTCGTCCCGGAGTTCCATAGCGCTCAACTTAATCTTTGCTGATTCTAATGCATCTATCGTCTGTCGTAGCTTATCCATCTTGCAGCCTAGACGGGCATTTTAACCATCGTGGTGACGGCGGTGAGGGGCGGTTCTGCGGGCAGGGTTTCAAACTTCCATCCCAGGCGGGCGGCATAGCTGGTCAGCATAATCAATAGCCCCAGCCCCGACCCAGAATTGGCATCATCCAGGGCGTTGGCTTCCAGCCGCTGGATGTAAAGCTCGTCGGGATCGCTGGAAACAATTTCCTGAATCAGCGTTTGGAAGCGGGTGATGTCGTCGGATTTGATGCTGTTTGTGACGTAAAAAACCAGCGCGTCGCTGTGCAAATGGAGCTGAATCTGAATCGGAAAAGCGGAGGTTTCGTCACTAAACTTCATCGCGTTTTCCAGCAGTTCATTTGCAATAAAGCTTACGGCATCGCGAACCTTATCTTGCTGAGAGGGAGATGATAAATCATCTTCGCCGGGAAAGAAGGTCGTCATGTAGTCGGCCACGAAATCGGCCGAGAGTCCGTTCACGCGCCAGCGCTGGCGGATGGGCGCAGAACTGGGGGAAAAAGCCAGCGACAGGAATTCCTGACTGGGGGGATAGTCGTCTTGAAAATCGCCAAAGATTTGCAGCATTAAACCAATGATTAACCGATGACTAACCGATCACCTGGGCAACGACGCGGCGGAGTTCCTGACTGAACGGGTGATCGGGATACCGCAGGAAAAAGATGCCGTTGCTGGCCAGGTAAATCATTTCTTCGGACAGGGTGAACACGCCTGCAACGGGCACTTTGTAGGTCTGGGTGACCTGTTCTCTGAGGGCGTTTTGATCCATGCTGCTGAGGACTTTGTTGACGATGAGCAGCATTTGGCGGGCATCGAGCTGGCGGGCCACGTCTACCGTGACGGCGGTGCCTTGAAAGTCTTGCTGGTCGGGCCGCAGGATCAGCAGCACCAGGTTGGAAACGGCGATTGATAAGAGGGTTTCTTTGTTGAGGCCGGGGTGGGTGTCGATTAGCAGATAGTCGATTTCAAGCTGGCGGACGAGCTGGCGCAGTCCGTCGTTGAGCAGGCGAAAGTCATAGCCCTGGTTGAGAATGCGGGCGATTTCGTCAGCGTTGACGCTGGAGGGGACGAGAAACACCTGGCCGCCGCTGGGGTTAGAGGAGGGGGGCGTGACATTATAGGCAGCATCGGCAATGGTGCAGCGGCCCCAGAGGTAGTCGTTGAGGGTTTTGTCGATTTTTTGGTCGTCTAGCCCGAAGATGACGTGGATGCCAGGTGAGGGAATGTCGGTGTCGATGACGGCGACTCGGTTACCCTGGAGGGCGATCGCCGTGGCCAGGTTTGCGGTAAGGTTGGACTTGCCTGTGCCACCCCGGTAGGAATGAATCGAAACAATTTTGGCCACAGAAACCTCGACTGGATGACAAAGACCGGATTCACACCTGATTGATGCGCGATTCGCACCTGCTGCATCCCCGATTTGCGGCTACGGCGGGTTGTGATCACCGTAGCGTGTATGGGTTATGTAGCATTTCATCTGAAACCGGGGTGCTATTTGGGCCACTATTCTCTCATTTTTTCGCGTGAGGACAATTTAGCTTTTCGCGTGAACTTTTTTTATCAAAGCGGATTTCTAATCGAGGCGGATTTCTGCGGATTTTGAGCGAAGCGGATTTTGAGCGAAGCGGATAGGGGTTGGAGAGGATGACGGGCGGGTGTCCATCTGAACCGATTCCAGGCTTATTCCAGGCTTATTCCAGGCTTCCATACAGGCTTATTCCAGCCCTACATCCAGCCCTATTCAGCCAATCGCCGTTTGAATTGTTCGGCTTCTTGCTGAATCTGGCGAAAATAGTCAGTTTGGGTGATTTCGGCGACCTGGCGCTGGCGTTTGGCCTCGTCGATTTCGATCTGAAGCTGCTGCACTCGCTGCTGGAGGGACTGTTCCTGCTGTTTTCGCTGGGTGATGTCAATGCACATGCCTTCGTAGTAGAGGACTCTGCCCGCGCCATCGCGCACGCTCCGCGCCGACTCTAGGAGCCACATCACGGTGCCGTCGCGGCGATACACCTGGTATTCAAAATTTTTGACTTCGCCGTGCTGGGTGAGCAGGGATCGAAAGCGATCGCGCTCTTGGGGGTCTACGTAGACCTGCTGGGTGATGTCGCCGACGCTGGCCATGAGCTCGGCAGGACTGTCGTAGCCATACATGCGGGCGATCGCCGGATTGGCGCTGAGATACTGACCATCGGGCGTGGTTTGGTAAATCCCCTCGGTGGCGTTTTCAAAGATGCTGCGGTAGTTGGCTTCGGCGATTCGCAAGGCATCTTCGGCCCGCTTGCGCTCGGTGATGTCTTGAAAAGCGGCGATCGCATAGACCACCTGCCCTTTTTCGTTGTAGATCGGGCTGGCCCAGACCTCCAAGGGAACCGTGCGATCGCCCTGGCGCAGCACCATATCGTCTACCGTGCTGCTCTCGCCCGTCAGTGCCCGCACAATCGGCAGATCTGCGGTAAGATATAGCCGCTCTGCGCCCGCCTGATAAACCTGGTAGGTTTCCGACAATTGATCAGTCGCCACCTGCGTTATGGGGATATACCCCAAAATCTGCTGTGCCATGCGGTTGGCATAGTAGGAGCGACCGCCGCCATCTACCACAAACACGCCCACGGGCACTGCTTCGAGAAACTGCGCCAGTCGATGTTCGCTTTCCCGCAGCGTTTCCTCTGCCTCGCGCTGAAGCTCTGCCTCCACCGTGTCGGAGTGTTCGGTGGTCATCTCTAGCAAGATTTCCAGGTCAGATTTTTCTTGGCGGAGGGTTTCCAGTTCAGCACGGAGTTGGGCGATTTCCAGGCGTAGAGACTGCTCAACGGCAGGGTCTGAAGACGGGGCAGAACAAGGCTCCTGCATGATTTCAAGTCCGAATTTCAAGTCCGAATTTCAAGTCCGAAGCGAGTCGTGGAGCATGTCCCTAAACCATACCGCTTGTTTCTCTAAATCTCCAGACAAATCTCCAGATATTTTGTAGGTTTTTGGGAAATTGTTGACCTCACTGTAACAGTTCTTGAATTTCAGCTTTTGCGTGGATCACCTGGTCGCTGAGCAGGCGCACCACCCAGTCCAGCCGCCGCAGCGCAAGTTGGGGATTTTGCTGGCGCAGGGTGTTGAGGGATGCTGCTGATAACCAGTGCAGCGTGCTGGGGATATCGGCGATCGCCGTTACGGTATGCATGGCCTCGCTAGCGGAGCAGACTTCTTTGCCAACGATGATCTCCTACTTCCAGCAACTTCTGGGGCAGCAACTCATCTCGAAGCGCAAGATGGCTATCCATCCAGCAGCCTACCCAATAGCCACAATCTGGCGAACCAGGCGATCCATTTCTTGCGACAGGGGATGGTCAGGATAGCGAACCGCAAACAGATCGCTGCTGCCAAGCTGCATCATCTCCTCACAGTTGGGCAAGACTGCGCCGATTTCGTTGCTATAGATCGACTCGACCTGCCTTTTCAGGTCTTCCACATCCACGCTGGCCAGCACGCGATTGATCAGCATGAGAATCTTGGGAACGCGCAGCTTTCGCGCCAAATCTAGCACCACCGCCGTTCCCTGAAAATCTTGCTGGTCGGGCCGCAGCACCAGCAGCAATAGGTTTGACATGGCCAGCGCCAGCAGCGTCTCTTCGTTCAGTCCGGGGTGCGTGTCGATCAGGACGTAGTCGAGATTGTAGGCTTTGACCAGATCTTGTAGCCCGCTCCGCAGCAGGCGCACATCGTATCCTTCACGCAACACGCGAGCGATATCCTCGGCAGAGCTTTTGGACGGCACTAAATAGACTGCGCCTTCCCCAGTTTTGAAGTCTGGCACGGTGACATCGTAGGCGCTTTCGGCAATCGTACAATCGCCCCAGAGGTAGTCGTTGAGGGTGTTTTTCATGCTGTTGGGTTCCAGCCCAAATAGGACGTGAATCCCCGGCGACTGGATATCGGTGTCAATCACGCCGACGCGCTGTCCGTGCTTGGACAGCAGGGCCGAAAGGTTGGCTGCGGTGTTCGATTTGCCCGTGCCGCCTCGAAAAGAGTGAATAGAAACAATCCGTGCCATTTAGCTCTGCTCGTCTGAATATGAAGGGGTGCGCTTGTAAGGAAGTGCGATGGGGGGGGATGCCGCTGATGGAGACTGCTAATCGACGCTGCCGTGATATGCTGCTTAAACAATTTTCTCTGATTTTTCTCTAAAGAAGGCGATCGCCTTCCTCAAACCATATCCTAATCAGAACCGTGCAGAGTTTACTCCGCTGAAAATCTTCAAGATTACCCACGTTCTTGCCAGAAGGCTCTTTTAAGGCTGCTATTTCCTGCTATTTCTAGGCAGCTACTTCTTGAAAGCGCCCGACAAAGCGTAGTCGGTTCTGCTCGTCTTAGCCCTCGTTTTCACTTGCGGCCCGCTTCTCTAGGCGGGATGCAGTAAGGTGATGAATAGAATCCAGCAGGCAGGGTATGAGCGAGTTGATTTTGTTTTGGCATCGCCGCGATTTGCGAATTGCGGATAATGTGGGGCTGGCAGAAGGGCGATCGCGCTCGGCAAAAGTCATTGGCGTGTTTTGTCTCGATCCGGGTATTTTGCAGCGGGACGATGTGGCCCCGGTGCGCGTGGCTTATCTGCTGGGCTGCTTGCAAGACTTGCAAACGCGATACGCCAAAGCAGGCAGCCAACTGCTGATCTTGCACGATGACCCCGTGAAGGCGCTGCCTCGACTGGCCAACGCCCTGGGCGCTCAGGCTGTGTACTGGAACTGCGACGTGGAACCCTACGGGCAAGAGCGCGATCGCCAGGTTGCCGCTGCCCTCAAGGAAGCGGGCGTAGAATATCAGGCGTTTTGGGACCAACTGTTGCACGACCCCAAATCAATCCTCAGCGGCTCCGGCACGCCCTACACGGTCTATACGCCCTTTTGGAAAAACTGGAGCAGCAAGCCCAAGGCTGAACCCGTAGCGGATTTGCAAAATGCCGAAGGGCTGACGGATTCTGAAAAAGATGCGGCAACCAAAGCGGGGGCGATCGCCCTGCCCAAGCTCAAAGATCTCGGTCTGGTGTGGGATGGAGGCTTCATTCTGGAACCGGGCGAAGCGGCTGCCCAAGAGCGGCTCACGGAATTCTGCGATCGCGCCATGACCGACTATCAAGCACAGCGCAATTTGCCCTATGAAGACGGTACCTCCAGGCTGAGCGCCGCGCTCAAGTTTGGGGCGATCGGCATCCGCACCGTCTGGGCTGCCACGCAAACCGCCCAGGAACAGACCCGCAGCGACGAAGCCCAGGAGGGCATCCGCGTCTGGCGGCAGGAGCTGGCCTGGCGCGAGTTTTATCAACACGTCCTATATCACTTCCCCGAACTGGCCGACGGCCCCTACCGCGAACCGTTCAAAGCCTTTCCCTGGGAAAACAACGAGAAACACTTCCAGGCGTGGTGTGAGGGGCGCACGGGCTATCCGATTGTGGATGCAGCCATGCGCCAGTTGAATGAAACGGGCTGGATGCACAACCGCTGCCGTATGATCGTCGCCAGCTTTTTGACGAAAGATTTGATCATCGACTGGCGCTGGGGCGAAAAGTATTTCATGCAGCGGCTGGTCGATGGCGACCTGGCGGCGAACAACGGCGGCTGGCAGTGGAGCGCCTCCAGCGGCATGGACCCAAAACCGCTGCGGATTTTTAACCCCGCCAGTCAAGCGCAAAAGTTTGACCCAGAGGCGGAATACATCCGCGAATGGCTGCCAGAATTGCGCGGGCTGGAAACTGCACAACTGGTGACAGGGATCATTGATGCGGGCGATCGCCGTTCTTGCAACTATCCTGCGCCGATTGTCGATCACAAAAAGCGACAGGCCCTGTTCAAGCAGCGGTACGCCGACGCGAAAGGAAACAAGCAGGGATAAGGGACAGTTTCCAACATTAAGCTGAACATCCAGAGAAACATCCAGCCGCAATTCTGCCTAGCCGCGCAGCCCCAAATCCGCCGCAACGCGATGGGCGCAGGCAAAGCCCGAAAAAGCGACTGCGTTTAACCCCTGTCCCGGAAAGGTGCTGTCGCCGACACAGTAGAGTCCAGGGATAGCGGTGCGGTTGAAGGGCATTCCCAGCAGGCCCAGCAGCTTGCGTCGGGGAATGGGGCCGTAGGAACCGTCTACGCGACCGAGAAAGCGGCGATGGGTGCGGGGCGTGCCCGCTTCCTGAAAATCCAGCCCAGCGGCAAGACCTGGAAAAATGGCTTCGAGGCGATCGCACAATGCTGCGGCTACGTCTTCCTTCTGGGCTTCGTACTCGCTGGGCGAGAGGCGTTGCCAGTGGTCTACCCAATCGGGCGTGAAGGTGTGGATGATGTGGTAGCCGTCGGGCGCGAGGCTGGGATCGAGCAGCGTGGGAATCGAGACAAAAATCGTGCCCCTGGCGGCTTCGATGCGGCTCCAGTCTTCTAGCAGAATGTGGTGACACTCAGTATCAGGCGGCAGCACGTCGGCCCTCACCCCCAGATGCAGGCTGAAGAAGCTGGGCGACTTGCGATAGCGCTGCTGCCATTTTTGCTCCGACTTGGGTAGCACGGCAGCGGGCAGCAGTTTTTCAAACGTATCCCAGCGAGTGGCGTTGGAAATGACGCGGCGGGCGCGGTAGGTTTTGCCTGAGGCCAGCCGCACGCCAACCGCGCGACCGTTTTCCATCAGGATCTCCGTGACGCGGGACTTGTAAAGGATTTTGCCGCCTGCCTTTTCCAACCCTTCTGCTAGTTTCTGGGCAATCTGCCCCACGCCGCCCCTGGGATAGTTGATGCCGCCATAGTGGCGATCGCTAAACACCATGCCCGCATTGATCATGGGGGTCAGGTCTGCGGGCACCACCGACCAGCAGTAGCATTCCATGTCGATGAAGCGCAGTAGGTCTGGGTCAGAGATATAGCGACGGGCAATGTCGCCCACGTTTTGCGGCAAATATTTCACCAGCCCTAGACAGGCAAAGGGATGCTGAAAAAACACACGGGTTAGGTAGCGTGGCTCCTCCAGAGACAGCAGTTCCATCGCGTTGAGGCAGTTAAACACCGCCCAGCACTCGTCATAAAACTGGCGGATGCCCTTCGCCTCATGGGGAAACTTGGCAATCAGTTCTTGCAAAAATTTCTCATATTCGCGATGCACTTTGAGATCCAGACCGCCGGGTAAATGGTAGTGAATCTGCACCGGATCAGGAATCGTCTCGATTTCCATGCCCACGGCAGCCAGCGCCCGCGTCAGCAGGTTTGTCGTGCCCTGGTTGCCAAACCCAAAAATCATCGACGCGCCCACATCGAACCGATAGCCCTCCCGCTCAAAGTAGCCCGCGCTGCCCCCCGGAATCAGGTAGCGCTCTAGCACCAGCACAGATGCCCCCTTTGCCGCAAGCTGGGTGGCCGTCACCAGGCCGCCAATGCCTGACCCAATCACGATCGCATCGAACGCTGTGCCGTCTGGGGGAACGGGGGAAAGGGGCATGGGCTGGGTAATGGAGGCATCGGTCTGCATAGAGTATTTTTGCAGCTAGTTTTTGCGGCGAGTTAGGTGTGCGGCTAGTTTAGAAACTCTCGTTTCTTAGGGATAGGACGTATCCCGTCTTACAAACTCCTGTGGTCACACCAGTCTTCTGGGCTGAGCGGCGATGCTTTGATCCCCCCTTAACCCCCCTTGCTCAAGGGGGGAACCGATCCCCCCTAACCCCCCTTGCTCATAGGGGAGCCGATCCCCCCTAACCCCCCTTGCTCAAGGGGGGAGCCGCTCCCCCTAACCCCTCTTGAGCAAGGGGGGAGCCGAAGCAGGAAGAACTGGATCGGAAGTCCCCTTTATTAAGGGGGATTGAGGGGGATCTTTCAGAGCCTGACGCAAACGACCGAGATGTGTGGACACAGTAGTTCCTAGAAGAGGACGCTGTAGGGGCGATCGCACTTTACGCACTCTATTTCAGTCCTCTTCAGTCCTCAATCTATCAGTGTATCGGACTGGCTGCCGCTTCTAGACACGTCGCTAGTCGATAAAAAAGCAAAAATAAATCGGACTTACGCACCTGCGATTAAACTTTCTGGGAGTTGGAGGATTTCTCGCGGGCTGCGCCCGCGAGAAATCCTCCAACTGCGTAAGCCCTGAATAAAAAGGCAAAAAAAGGGGGACTGGTCTGTTGACCAACCCCACCTGCCGATCCTTTGAGAGGAGAACACTAAAAAGAATGTACTCTTATTGAAAGTAAATGTCAACAATATCAAAAATATTTCTCAAGTAATTCTGACTAACCTGCCCGCGTCACTCCTGATGCGCCAGCCCCGCCTGCATTTGCTATGATAGTTAAACCAAGTTCAAGCCCGACCGGAACTGTTCAGGTTATCGCCTTGGGCAACAGGCTAGGCAACACGCGGATGTGGCGGAATTGGTAGACGCGCTAGATTTAGGTTCTAGTACCGCAAGGTGTGAAGGTTCAAGTCCTTTCATCCGCATTGGTCAGTCGTTATCTATCCCAGTCATCTGGTTATCCTGTTACTTGCTTGCTTATCAGCAGCGGCGCGATCGCCTCTGGTGGCAAGGGACGGCTAAAGTAATAGCCCTGGGCAAAGTCGCACTGGATGGAGCGAAGAAACTCAACTTGTTCAGCGGTTTCTACCCCTTCGGCAAGAACCTTGAGGCCCAGCCCGCGTCCGAGAGCGACGACGGTGTTGGCGATCGCCACGTCGCTGGAATTATGGGGGGCATCGCGGACAAAGGACTGGTCGATCTTCAGCGTGTGCAGGGGAAAGTGCTTGATCACGCTGAGGGATGAATACCCCGTGCCAAAATCGTCCATCGCGATTTGCACACCCAGGTCTACCAGTCGGCTCAGCGTGCTGGTGGTAAACTGCACATCCCGCATGGCAGCGCTTTCAGTAATCTCTAGCTCCAGATACTGCGGCTCGATGCCCGTCTCTTCCAGCGTTTGCAGGATAGAGGTGGCAAGACTGCTCTGCTGAAACTGCTGTGCCGACAGGTTTACCGCCATCCGCATCGGCGGCAATCCGGCAGCCTGCCAGTCCCGCTGCTGCTGGCAAGCGGTTCGCAGCACCCATTCCCCAATCGTGCAGATGATGCCCGACTCTTCGGCCAGGGGAATGAACTGGGCCGGCGAGACAAAGCCCAGCAGCGGGTGCTGCCAGCGCAGCAGCGCCTCTACGCCGACGATCGCCCCCGTCATCAGGTCAATCTGCGGCTGATAGTGCACCAGGAGTTCCTTGCGAGACAGTGCCTTTCGCAGGTCACTCTCCAGCGCTAGGTGGTTCAGCGTTTGCACGGCCATGCCTTCGTGATAGATCTGGTAATTGTTTTTGCCCTGTTGCTTGGCCTGGTACATGGCCAGATCGGCATTTTTCAGCAGGGTTTCCACATCTGCCCCATCGTAGGGAAAGAGAGCAATGCCTAGGCTGGCAGTGATGTATATCTCTTGTTCGCCCAGGTAAAAGGAACTGGTGAGTCGGTCTAGAATGCGCTGGGCGATGTGGCTGATGTCTTCGGCAGAGTGGAGGTGCGGCAGCACTAGGGTAAACTCGTCGCCACCCCACCGAGCGATCGCATCGCAGGGCCGCAGGCAGGCCCGCAGCCGCCGGGCCACCTCTTGCAGCAGTTCGTCGCCCACCGCGTGGCCCAGCGAATCGTTAATCAGCTTGAATCGATCCAGATCGAGAAACGCAACCCCCAGCATTTCATCATCTTGCTGGGCGCTGGCCAGGGCCAGCGAAAGCTGATCGTTAAACAGCAGCCGATTGGGCAGACTAGTGAGGGCATCGTGGGATGCCTGGTAGCGCATCATCGCCTCGACCCGCCGCTGGGTCACAGCCAGGTAGAGGTGAATCGCCACCGAGTTGGCCAGCCGAATGTCTTGGGGTGTCCACTCTGGGGCCTGGTTGAGCTTGATCTCGCGCCAGGCCGCAAAGGAGGCACGGGGCATGATATTACGGGCATCTTCCTGGTGCTGGCCCGCCCACAAGATTTCCTGGTCATAGCCACTGCGAAAGATACCCAGGTAGCCGACAAACTGGTGCTGGAATTGGAGCGGAATCAGGGCGATCGCCCGGATAGAGGTCGGCTCTAGCAGGGCAACGATGGGCTGCCAGCGCGGATCGGCTTGCAGGCTGTCGAAGGTGTGAAAGCGGAGAGTTTCCGACTTTTCGGACTCTAGAGATGTGTCTAAACTGCTGGCAAACTGGGCGATCGCCTCTGGGCTGGGGGTGTGGGTGCTGGTGAGCGCGGAAAGTCCGTCTGTGCGCCGCCCCAGCAGTTCTTGCCACACCGGGTCTTGCTCCAGATTTGGGCTGTTGGGCTGTTCGCCCGTAACGTAGAGTTGAGCCACTTCGCCGCTTGGTTCTGCTGCAATATAGAGCCGTCCGCCTACCGCCTTTAGCGCTGCCACCATCGCTTCCAAGACCTGCTGCCGAATTTCGGGCTGGCTGAGGGGGCTGTGGAGGAGTTGACTGACCTGGTTGAGGGTCGCTTCGTAAAGCACCTGAGCGCGGGTTTGGGCCAGCAGGTTTGCCTGGGCGATCGCGATCGAAAGCTGATCGACCGAAAGCTGCACTACCTGAAGCTCTCGTTCAGAAAAGTGGCGTGGCTTGCTGTGGTGGGCGACCAATAGCCCCCACAGTTGGCGCTGGTGCAGCACTGGCACGACCAGAGAGGCCTGCACCCCCATTGTGTTCAGGTATTGCACATGGCAGGGATCGGCGGGTGTGTGGCGAATGTCATGGTTAATCAGGCTTTCGCCCGTGTCGGGATGATCCAGCCGATGGGCCATTTGGTGCTGGGCCGATACGTCGGTAATGACCCGCTGGCGGGCCCGCACAAACAAATCCCGTGAGGATTGGGGGATATCACTGGCCGGAAAGTGGAGATGCAGCAGTGATGGAAGCTGGTTGTTGTGAATCGCTTCGGCAATCACCTCGCCGCTGCCATCCGGCGCAAAGCGATAAATCTTAACGCGATCTACGCCGAGGAACCGCCGAATTTCACGGGCTGCGGTGGAGAGAATCTCCGGCAGTTCCAAAGACTGGCGAATGCGATTGGTGATCTGGTGAAGGACATGCTCTCGGTGGGATGTCCTTCGAGGCACATGCGGACGGGTTTTAGACACAGCTTTCTAGCCTGGATTTTTAGAGAAGAGAGTCCCCAATTATCTAATGCTCCTCATCACCAGAGAATAACCATCAACCCTCATCATAGGCGTGACAAAAGGGAGACAGCTTGAAGCGGATAGGACGGGGTTTTGAGGCGGAACTTTAAGCCGCGATCGCCCGATAATCTCACTCTGCTGAGGGTACTCCAGTTGGGCATGAGTAGATCGATCCTCTCAGGGAGGGTGTGGTCAGGGATAAGGGGCGATCGCAAACTCAAAAGACCACGGTTTCCCAGGGACCATAGTTCAGAACTATATATAGTCCGAACTATAGTCTAGAGTACCCAGGCGATCGCCCTCTTGCTCATGCCTAAATTGCGGTCGTGTTGAAATTTCTTAAGGCTTAGAGAAAAATTATCTCAACAAGCTGCTAAAAGGCTACATAGCTTGCACAGCTTGGCTGGCGGGTCGCAGCCTGCATAGGTGCGGTGGGGCTGGCGATAGATTCTGGCAATGGCTGAGAAAATTGAATTTTTTGCTGAACTTTTTGCCACAACCTGAACGCCCAACCCTCTATGCTCCAGGGTGTACCCACTTTTGTAACCCTCATCCTAAATCCTTCTCCCAAAGCGGGAGAGGGACTTCCAATCCGGCTCCCCTTCTCCCAAAAAGGGAGAAGGGGCTGGGGGATGAGGGCAAACTTGCATAACTGAGATGCGCCCTATCCTCCAGATACAGTTTCCGATCGGCTCTCAGCCGCAAAGCAAAATCGCCGCTGAGTCCTGTAATTTTTCATAACACCTCCGGGTCGGGCTGACAGAGTTTCAGCAAACGGTTTGGTGTTGTTTGTGCCATGAACGGTTTCAATCTGTCTTCTGTGTTTTCCCTACGCCTGTTGCCAAACCATGTGTGATGACGCTCAAATTCAAGCTCTTTTAGACGAGATTCGCAGTCCCGATGCTGCGCCCCTGCTGCGTCGCAAAGCCCTGTCTCGGCTGCTGTTGTGCATTCAGCGATCGCCCAAGCTGCGCCGCTCTCGCCATCCCGACTATGGCCACGCCCTCAGCCTGACGATGGAGCGGGTGTGTCGGGCAATCGACGAGTTTAGCCCCCGCAGCGCCTCAGTTTCTACGGATTTGATGAACTGGGTGAACGGCTATTTAGAGGGACGCATTCGGGACTTGCGAAACCCCGATACAAAAATCAAGGATTTGCATCGACCAGAACGCGGAGAACGCGAGATCAAGCGAGAATTTGGCAACGTGGTGCTGCTGGATCAGTCGATTGGGGAAGACGGCAATCAGACCCCTCTGGGCGACCTCACGTCCGATCCGCGCCAGGACATGACGCTGCTAGAGTCGTGGATTCAGGCACTCCAGCAGGCGCAAAAGCAGCGAATTGGGCTAGAAATTCATCGCTATCTGGCAGCAGACCCCGATGCGATATTGCAGGGCTGCCATCCCAATAAATTCTTGGAATGCCACTGTCAAGCGCTGATTCAGCGGCTACACCTGAGCGAACCGCCCGAAACTCGACGAGCGATCGCCCAGGATTTTGGCATTCCGGAGCAAACGCTCTACACTCACTGGCGCGAAAAGTGCTTACCCCTGCTGCAAATCGTCGCGCTGCGGTTCGATCCTCAGGTGATCGAGTTTCTCCAGTCGGACGAGGCGCAGTGTCTAGGCGACTGCCACCCGCCCGCGCAAGAATTCTGCAACTGTCTGGATGTGGCCAAACGGCTGCTGCTGTCTCAGCCGCCAGAGTCGATGGGGGCGATCGCCCGCGACCTCAAGATCAAAGAATCTACCGTAGCCAAACACTGGCAGAGTGACTGCCTGCCCAGACTCAAAAAGCATCGCCTCTGATTTCCCCTCCGCACTGGATCGGAATGTTTCAGCGAATTGCAACGCGAATCTTCTCTAAATGTTATCTGCTCAACTGCACCCTAATCTTCTGGAACGCAACAATGAACACTGTAGAACTCATCGGCCTACCTATTCTCCTCAGTCAAGATGCGTTTGAATCTGCCGCCCAGTTTGCAGCCGAGCAGGCCACGCCGGGGAAAGGCAAACGGGTCTATCTGAACACGCTGGCGGTCTACGCAGTGCAGACCTATCTGAACTGGCTGGAACTGAATACCAGCCTTGCTGAGGGCGACTGCTGGCAGCCAGGACTGAGGGCAGTGTTGGATGTGGCGGATCTGGTGTTGCCGGGAATGGGCAGACTGGAATGTCGCCCGATCTTGCCCGGAGAAACCACAATGACCCTCCCCCTGGAAACTGCACAAGACCGACTGGGCTACGTTGCCGTCCAGTTTCATGAACAGTTGGATGCGGTTGATCTGCTCGGGTTTGTGCGGGGTGTGCCGTTTGCAGAAGACAATGCCCCCGTTGAGCCGATGACCGTAGCGCTGAGTGAACTGCTGCCGCTCGATTCGCTGCTGGATGTGCTGCATCCTGAGCTGGCGATCGTAAACCTGCGCGAGTGGCTGATGGGGCAGTTTCGGCATCCTGAGTGGCGATCGCCCGAAGCCTTCGTCGCTAGCCATCGAACCATGCGGTCGGGATCTCGCAACACCACGGGCGGCAGCTTTTCAGTCCCTCCAGATATAGATGCCCAGATTAATTCCGTCAGTCGCGCCAAGGCAATCGAGTTTCAGTCGCTCGAAAAGCAGGTGGTGCTGGTGGTTCAGGTGATTTCCATTACCACTGAAGACAACATGCTCAACGTGCGGCTACGGCTGTATCCTGATGCTTCGTCTGACCAACTGCCGCGCAATCTGCAAATCACCGTACTGGACGAGACAGGCGCAGCAATTCTGGATTCTCGCCCCAAAAGCGGCAGCGGCTGGACCGAGGTCGAATTATGCGACTGTCAGCCGGGCGACCGATTTAGCGTTCGCATTGCGCTTGGCGAAGATAGCAAAATAGAGGAATTCTGCATCTAGAAAATTCTGGAAAATTCTAGAAAACTAGAGTTGCATAGGTTTATTCGATCGTGCGATATCTTCAATTAGGTCATGAACTAAGCCCCCTATGGAAACGATTAAGCTGACACTCCGCCCCCGTGATGAGGACAATCCCGCTGCTGGATACCGAGTTCGGCTAGATAGCCGCGATCTGGGTGAACTGGAGGCCGCGCTGCCAGCGATGCCCAATAGCTTGGTCGCAGCCTTGGCTGACTGGAAAGCGGCCTATGCGGTGCAGGAGGGCGTGCGATCGCACTTTCGCATCAGCGGTGTCAAAATTACTCACCACACGGCGCAGGACGTGATTCGGCTTTCGGAAAGGCTGCAAGAAGAGTTTAACGAATGGCTGAACGACAGCAACAAGCATTGGCGTGAACTACGAGAGGCGCTGATTCCGCTGTTGCGGCGAAATGGCTATGGCAATGGGAACGGGAATGGGGGAGTGAATGGAAATGGGAATAGCAACGGAAATGGCGATCGCCCACTGCTGATCATTGACCTTGGCAAGGATGACACGCTCAAACGACTGCCCTGGCAAGACTGGAAGCTGTTGAGGCAGCACTACTACTACAGCGATGCTGCCATTCGGGTGCTGAACCCCGCCACGGCCCTGGGGTCACGCCCCAGCTATCCCCAGGCTGCCAAAATCAGAATTCTGGTTATTGTGGGAGAAAGCGACGACATCAGCACCGACCAAGACCTGGCCGCGATCCAGCAGCTTGAATACGATCATCCTGACACAGTGGAAGTTATCTCGCTGCTCCAGCCGTCTCCAGCAACCCTCCAGGCTGCGCTCGAAGATCCGCAAGGCTTTCATATTTTGGTGTATGTCGGCCATAGCCGCAGCGATGACGACGGCAACGTGGGCTGGCTGCTGCTGAACCAAACCGATGAAATTAGCATTCGCAACTTTAAGTTTGCGCTGAGTAAGCTAGTTCGCAAGGGCTTGCAACTGGCAATCTTTAACTCATGCGACGGATTGGGGCTGGCGCAGCAGCTTGCCCAGATTGACGTACCCCGCTGCATTGTGATGAAGGAACCCGTGCCCGATCCGGTGGCGGTGGAGTTTTTGCAGCGCTTTTTCCATGAATTCGCTACCAAAAAGCGCTCCCTGCTGATGGCCATGCGCTCGGCGCGACAGGGATTGGAGCATTTCAACCTGCGCTATTCCGAAGTGACTTGGCTGCCGACGGTGTGCGTCAAGCAAAATACGGAGCCGCTGACCTGGCAACTGTTGTTAGATCAGTTGCAGCAGGAGCCTGCGATCGCCCCGCCCCATCCGCCCGAACCTCGCCCGCCCCAGATAAGCCCGCCGCAAGGCACACTGCCCCCCCTGCCGAGTCCAGCTATGAATCGGCGCAAGTGGCTGGTGGGCGCGGGGACGGCGGCGGTATTGCTGGGGGCGATCGCCCTTGTATCGCTTCGGCCAGTCCGCTGTCTGTTTGTGCAGTGTGATGCACCGGGGAGCGGCCTTAGTCAGGGGCTAGTCGGCCCTGCGGGATCAGGCAATCCCAGCCCTACGCTGCTCCCGATTGAACGGTTGATTACTGCTGGCGACAATGGAAACCTGCTGGGTAGCCTCAAGCTGGAAGCACCCTACGCAGCGCTCAAGCAAGCGGGCATCAATGCGTTTGCCACGGGCGACTACAATACCGCTAAAGCAAAATTTGATGAGCTACGGCAGCTGGCCCAAGCCCAACGACAGCAGTTTTCCAACGATTCCAATAGCCCAGACTATAAAAACGCAACCGCAGCCTTGAGAGATCCCGAAGTGCTGATTTTCCGCAACAATGCCGAAGTGCGGCTGCGGCGACAGGCAGGGCAACCCACCTATACGATTGCAGCGGTGATTCCTCTCAGCACGCCAGAAGGAACGCTGATTAACATTGGTGAGCAAATGCTGTTTGGCATTGCCCAAGCACAGGATAAAGCCGTCAATCGGATCAATGCGCCCACTTATTTGGAAGTCATCATTGCCAATGATTTGAACGTGCCCGCGCAAAGCAGGGCGATTGCCGAAGCGCTAGTTCAACCTAACCTTCTCGCGCTCGACGGACAGACGCTCCTAGCGGTCATCGGCAACTACACCAGTCGGGGCACTTGCGATTCTTTGCCTGTGTATGCCGCAGCCAAGCAGGTGGTTATTTCTCCACTCAGCACGGTGATGAATCTGCGGGCGCGGTGCAATGGTGCTGACGTGTTTTTCCGCACCACGTCTTCCACACAGATCGAAGCGAGAACCCTAGCAGACTATCTGCATCAGCAAAAGAACCAGCCCAGAGTCGCGCTATTTGCCAATTCTAAAGAGTTCTACAGTGACGACCTGCGCTATCAGTTTGAGAGCGAACTGCGGGGCACGATTGTTCGCACGTTTGACCTTTCCGATCCGCAGTTTGATGCAACCCATGCGCTGCGTCAGGTCGAGGACGTAGACGCACTGGTGGTGCTGCCGGACGGTCGCACGGGCAACAGCGAGTCCTTTAATCGGGCACTGGCGGTGATCAAGGCGGACGGCGGCAAGCGGCTGATTCTGGCCTCTGCCCCAGTTTACACTGCCGACTGGAGCGATCGCGGCAGCAGTTCGGAGGAGCGTCGCGCCCTCAGCAATCGGCTGATTGTGGCAACGGACTGGTTTGCCGCTTGCGCCCCAGATTTTGTGCAGTCTGCCAATCGCTACTGGCTGGGCGGCGTGAATCGGGTCACGGCAGTCTCCTATGAGGCGATCGAGGTGCTGCTGCCCAAGCTTCGCCCCGGCATTACGTCTGATGAAATTCGCCAGGGGCTAGCAACCGCACAATCCCCCAGCAGTATCTTTCCTGGCAAAACGATTAGCTTTGACGCACGGGGCGATCGCAAAGATTTAACGACTCGCGTTCTCACGACGTTAGTCGATAACCCAGCTAACCCGTTCGACCTTGTCCCTGGAACGGCTTGCCCATAGGCGATCGCCTCAAATAGCCGAACGTCACCTACTAAACAGCACTTTTTAGAGGATGTTTGAAAACTTTAGTTTGGACTAACTGGCATCACAATAATGCTCAACAGGATGCCATAAAGAATCTGCTCAACCGTTCATAACAGTTGAACTTAAGGAATTGGATACAATCCTGCTCGCAGTTAAGCTGCTGTTGCAACCGGACTGTTCAGGGATTGTTCGGATGTCTTGCGTTTCGAGGCTCGTTTTTTGACCATCGGATAGCAGGGACGAGGAGTTGGCTTGTGCCCCTTGCCTCGTCCTGGCGATTTACCACGAGGTTTAGGCGCAGGAGCAGGGGTGCCAATCGCTGCCAAAATGCCTGCAAACGCTTGTGCGACCCGACCCGGAGTCAACGTTTCTTGCGGTGCCTGCCAGGGCAAGGGGTGGTCAGTACAGTCCTTTCGCGCTAACCACAACTGCCAACTGAGCAACGGCATCAGGCTGCTCCACTGTTCGGTTGCCGATACAGAACTGAACTGGGGATGTGTCCAATATAGCCTCTGCTTGGCAAAGCGATACCAGTGTTCAATGGCAAAGCGACGGAGGTAGTGCAACCACAGGGTTTCTAACGGAGGCATCTGCTCACCCAGCCAAACTAACCACAAAGGAGCCAAGCGTCGCGTGCTGCTCTGTGTCTCCAGCACCTCCACGCGCAACACTTCCATTGCCCGTTTGGGGGATTTGCGGAAATGGTATGCACTCCAACGACTGACCCGCACTCGTCCCCAGTTGGGATCATCGACTTCAACGGTTTCGACCGGGACACTCCAAGTGTCAGGGTCATTGAGTTTCATCTTATGTCCATGCTTGGCAGGTGCGCCTCGCCCTCGATACGCTGGGGGCGCGCCATAGACACATCGATTGGATGTAACCCGCAGCAGCAAGTCTGCCTCAATCCCTGCCGTTTGGTTGACAAAACTGGCATTGCCGTACCCTCGGTCGTAGATCGCCAACGGACGCACCGCTAACTGCCGAGTCACTTGTTTGAGTTGGAATGCCGCTTTACTGGCGGGTGTTTCAAAGCTGGTGATGCGCTCATGCCGCAATGGTAATGCCCAACTGCCCCTGTCTTCAGCAATCCAGGCTAAGGTACTGTAGTTTTGTCCGGCTATCGGGGCATGTCCTGTTCTGCCTGATAAGGTGCGGTCTTTCAAACGCCTGGCAGCAGGACGGTTCCACCGACTCGCATCACCTGCCAACAACGGTTGCTGCTGAGTCGGTATCTGCTGCACCAACAGCTTCAGCACCTTTGATCGGGGTAGGCGGCTATCGCGCAACGCTTCATAGGGGCTCGACCACTGGCGACGAAAGACAGGACTCTGCGATAGCCTCACAAACGACACGATGCACGCACTCACTAACACGGCATCCATCAGATCAAACAGGGCATCTCTGGCGTTTCCCAAGCTGGCATACAACGTTTGGCGAAATTGCTGAAGTTCGTTGAAAATCATGGGGTCAATGTTGGTTGTACTTCATTGACCTTACGGCAGTCGGTGCTTCTCATTGACTGCCTTCCTCTTCACCATTAGTCCAAACTAAAGTGAAAAGTCCTACTGTTTGTAGCAAAGCGTGCAAGCTCCCCCTAAATCCCCCTTAAAAAGGGGGACTTTAAGGCGGTTTCCCCCTTTTAAGGGGGGCTAAGGGGGGATCTCTGAGTGCTTAATATTACAGGCGATATCTTTTGAAACACCCTCTTATATCAAATCTCCAAAGATCTGCTACATGTAAGAAGACGTTAGAGCGAGCCGCCACGAGTGGAGTCCTCAAAATCGATATCGCTGAAACAGCAGAAGAACTAAAAGCCGTCTTGGAACAACAGCAACGGTCATCACAGCGCCGTAAAGTACAGGTGTTGTGGTGGTTAAAAACCGGACAAGCGAAGAGCGTTGAGCAGTTAGCCCAACTGAGCGGTTGCCATCGCACGACCGTGTCTCGTTGGCTGAGCCAGTATCGACAGAGTGGACTCGAAGCGTTGGTGAAGGTGGCATCTCGCAGTGGACGACCGCGAGCGATTAGCGGTGAAGTCCTGGCATCTTTGGAGCGGGAACTGCAAGATCCAGAAGGCTTTAGCAGTTATGGAGCAGTGCAGCAGTGGCTCGCAGCGGTGCATGGTCAACCCGTCCCCTACAAGACGGTGCATAAGACGGTGCGCTATCGGCTCAAAGCGAAGCTCAAAGTGCCCCGTCCGGTGTCAAAGAAGCAGACTCCTGGGGCGTGCGAGTCCGTTCAGCAAACCTTGCAGCCCAGATAAGCCAGTCGATTCCGCCAGCCTTGAGACAACGCTACGGGGGGCGAATCCGCTATTGGTGCAGCGATGAGAGCCGCGTCGGACTGCTGACGGTTCAACATCGCAAGTTGACGGGCTTTGGGGTGCAGCCGATTGGTTCAGTTCAATGGGACTTTGTGTATCGGTGGCTGTACGGTCTAGTGGAACCGCTGAGCGGTGCATCGTGGATAGTCGAGTTTTCTCATCTCGACAGTTCCTGTTTTGAGGCGTTTTTGCACAGCTTTGCGGCTCAGTTCCCCGATGATTTACATCTGATTCAGGTGGATAATGCCGCAGCCCATACGGCTCAGACCCTGACGATACCGGACAATGTCATCTTGGTGTTTCAGCCGCCTTATTGCCCTGAGGTCAATCCCATTGAGCGGGTCTGGCGGGAACTCAAGCGGGAGCTAGCTTGGGTTCACTTTGATGATGTTTGCCAACTCCAGCACGCCATCAGCCAGTGGGTTTGTCGCCTTTCGGCGGAGTCGCTGCGATCGCTGACTCAGTGGGATTGGATTGTCGATGCTCTATGTGTAGCGGGTATTTAGAGAATTGATATTAGCGTTTGCTATTAGCGGTTTGTATCAGCGTTCGTCTTAGAGGATGTTTGAAAAGTCCTACTGTTTGTAGCAAAGCGTACAAGATCCCCCTAAATCCCCCTTAAAAAGGGGGACTTTAAGGCGGTTTCCCCCCTTTTTAAGGGGGGCTAGGGGGGTTTAAGGGGGGCTAGGGGGGATCTCTGAGTGCTTAACATTACAGGCGATACCTTTTCAAACACCCTCTTAGCGTTCGTATCAGCGTTTGTAAAGGCGACAAACGATCGCCCCTGCGAGGTCTCTGGAAAAAGAAACCGTCGTGCCGTCTGCCTTGTGCCGGAGGCGATCGCGACAGTCATACACCTCCACCGGGCGCACCACACCGTCTACGCTCACCGCCGCCCGATATTCCCAAAAGTTTTTGGCGCTACGCTGGAGGCTTAGCACGCATACCGAATGCCCGTCTACCACCCGACAAAACACGGGCGCAGCGAGGCTGCTGCTCTGCAAAGCTGGCGCTAGCGCCCCAAAACCCAACCCCAGCTCCAACGCCAGCATCCACCCTAGCATTCGCCTAATCCCCAGCATTTTCTTCCTCATCGTTTCACGACGTTGTTTCACGACGGTTCTCAATCCAAACCCCAGAGATTCCCAATCCAAACCCCAGAAATTCTCAATCCCAAATCCAAAACCTTTAATGATCCACCGTCCCGTATGATCAAGGGCAGAGACGCACGTTAGAAGACCGGGAATGCCAACCATCTGGGAGCTAGATTTCTATTCTCGACCGGTTTTGGACGAGAAGGGCAAAAAGCTTTGGGAAGTTTTGATCTGCGAAAGCCCGCTGGACGTGAAGCAGCCAGTGGACGGGCTATTTCGCTATTCCACCTTTTTGAACAACACTGAGGTCAACTCGGTCAAGCTGCGGGAATCGGTCGAAGCGGCGATCGCCCGGGCCCCCGCCCCGCCCGACAAAATCCGCTTCTTTCGGCGGCAAATGTCGAACATGATCACCAAAGCCTGCGAGGAGGTCGGCATTCCCGCCTACGCCAGCCGCCGCACCCTCGCCCTCAGCCGTTGGCTTGACGAGCGCCTGGCCAGTGTCTATCCAGAAATGCCCAACTACCAGGCCGGCGGCAATCCCTCGGTGCTGCTGCCCAACCCCACGCCCCAGCCCCTCCCGGATGCCCTGATTGGGGAAAAGTGGGCCTTTGTCACGCTGGAGGCGACAGCCTTTGACGACCTGAGCGAATGGGCGATCGACTTTGGGGAATCGTTTCCGCTGGCGCTGGCGGGACTCGCCCCTGACACACCCGTTCCGGGTCTGCTGCTGTTTTCCAGCCGCGCCCTGCCCCTTGCTGCCTGGATGTCAGGGCTGGAACTCGCCTACGTGAAATATCTCTCTGAATCCAAGCCGCCACAACTGCTCTTGGAAACGGGTGGCAGCGACTCCTGGATTTTGGCAACCCTGACGACGGCCGCCCTCCAGCAAGAAGCCGCCCAGTTTGAAATGGCCAAAGCCAAAGCTGGCGGCATTCATTTCATCGCCGTGCAAACCGATCCGCAGGCAGAGGAATTCAAAGGATTCTGGCTGCTGGCGGAGCTGGTGCTGGGCTGAGGGAGGGCTGACAATCTCCTCTCCCCATCTCCCGGACTCTCCTCCCTGATCGCTTTAATCGCTCCATCAGCACTTTCTCCACCCCCGCCTATGGTCCCTCGTCCGCCATCATCCCTATCCCTGGCAGAGCAACTGCTGGAATTGGCGCTGCGGTCTGGGGCCGAGGCGGCGGAGGTTTATGAGTCGCAATCGCTGTCGCGGCCGGTGTTTTTTGAGGCGAATCGGCTGAAACAATTGGAAACCTCGCAGGCAGAGGGAATTGCGCTGCGGCTATGGCGAGATGGGCGGCCGGGGCTGGCGGTGGCCTATGGGCCGGTGGAGCCAGGGGCGCTAGTGGAACGGGCGATCGCCCTCAGTCAGCTCAGCGAGCCAGAGACGATTGAGCTGGCTCCCGCCCATCCCAAGCACTACCCCGATTTGGGGGTGGGCGTGCCCGTCGAACAGTTGGTGGAATGGGGACGAGAGGCGATCGCCCTGGTGCGCGAACAATATCCCGAAGCGCTCTGCACGGCGGACTGGGAGTGCGACGTGGAAACCACGCGGCTGATCAACTCCAACGGGCTGGACTGCGGCTATACCGACACCACCCTCAGTTGCTACATGGCAGCGGAATGGATTCGCGGCGAAGATTTTCTCAGCGTGGCCGACGGCCAGACCGAGCGCGGCATTCTCGACCCGGTTTCGCTGGCGCAGCAGATTGTGCAGCGGCTCGACTGGGCGCAACGCAACACCGCGCCGCCCGTGGGCAAAGTGCCTGTGCTGTTTACTTCCAAAGCGGCGGATATGCTGTGGGGCACGGTGCAATCTGCCATGAACGGCAAGCAGGTGATCGAGCGGGCCTCGCCCTGGAGCGATCGCCTAGGGGAACCCGTGATGGATTCCCGCCTCACCCTGTCGCAGCATCCCGACATCGGCCCCTTTAGCTGCCCCTTCGACGATGAAGGCAGCCCGACCCAGCCCATCACCTTTGTCAAAGAGGGCGCGTTGCAGTTGTTCTATACCGACCGCACCATCGGCCGCGCCCTCAGCAGCGGCACCACGGGCAACGGCTTTCGGCCGGGTTTGGGCAGTTATCCCACGCCGGGCCTGTTTAACCTGATTGTCGAACCGGGCTTTAAGCCGCTGGAAAGCCTGCTGGCGCTCATGCAAGACGGCATTATCGTGGATCAAATGCTGGGCGGCGGCGCGGGCATTTCGGGCGAATTTTCGATCAATGTCGATCTGGGCTATCGAGTGCGGCGCGGTGAGGTGGTGGGCCGCGTCAAAGACACGATGGTTGCGGGGAATGTTTATACGGCGCTGCGAAACCTGATTGAATTGGGCGGCGATGCCGAATGGAATGGTTCTTGCTACACACCGTCGGTGATGGTGGGTGGGCTGTCGGTGACGGGGCGGCTGTAGGGGTGCGGATTTGGGGGATTTTGGATTTTGGATTGGGGTTTACAGCCTCCTCAGATCCAGTCTCTGAAGTACTGCTGTGGATGAAAGTGCTGGCAGTTGTGAAGACGGTTGACCTATGATCTGAAATCGCAAATCCAAAACCGCAAATCCAAAACCGCAAATCCAAAATCGAGAATCGACCTAACGGGGGGCGAATCCGCGATTGGTGCAGCGATGAGAGTCGCGTTGGACTGCTGACAGTTCAACATCGCAAGTTGACGGGCTTTGGGGTGCAGCCGATTGGTTCAATTCAATGGGAGTTTGTAAGTATGTGGACATTAATAAGTATAAAACCCAAAGACCCTGCGCCGCCCGCGCGGCGGGCGGCGCAGGGTTCAGGATCTGTTTTTTAATCTGGTCTATCCACTTAGATTGGGGATTTTAGATTGGCGATTTTGGGTTGCCTGGTTTTGGATTGCCTGTCCCTGGATGCCTGTCTTTGGCTTGCCGGCTCGGGAGGTTGCAGGGCTTTCAACAATTTTCAGCGATTTGATGTGCGTTTATGTGCGACTTCGCTGCAAGTAATCTGGGAAATGAGAGCTGCAAGACTAGTCGTGGTGCGGCAGGAGGTGGGGCATCAAGGAGTGGGGTTTTTCGAGACCATGCGCTTCCATGAGTTCCTGATTGCCCATGATCTGGCGTGGGTCGCCATCGGCAATGATGCGCCCTTCGTCTAGCAAAATCACGCGATCGCACACTTCCAGCACCAGTTCCAGATCGTGGGACGCGATCAGTAACGTCTGGGGCGCACGCTGCAAAAACTGGATCAGGCGGCGACGGGTGCGGAGATCCAGGCTGGCAGAGGGTTCGTCATACAGCACCACGCGGGGACGCATGGCCAAAATTCCGGCGATCGCCACCATCTGCTTTTGCCCGCCCGACAGGTGGTGCGGCGGTCGCGCTGCGAGGTCGGCCGTGCCCGTCAGCATCAGCGCCTCTTGCACTCGCTGGGCCACCTCTCCGGGCGACAGGCCCATGTTCTGCGGGCCAAAGGCGACATCATCCCACACCGATGCCGAGAAAAGCTGATCGTTAGGCGATTGAAACAGCAGCCCCACGCCTGGATGAAAATGTCCGGCCCGCACGGGTTCTCCAAACAGGAAAATCTCGCCTGCATCGGGGCGCAGCACCCCACACATCAGGGTGAACAGCGTCGTCTTGCCACAGCCGTTGTGGCCGATGATGCCGACCCGTTCGCCGTCTGCAATTTGCAGCGATACGTCTTGCAGCGTGCAGGGCTGTCCGGGATAAGCAAAGGTGAGATTTGCCACGGTCAGCGCATCGGGAATCGGGGCGCAAACAGGGTCAGAGCAGGTTGGGCGGAGGTCGGTTTGGGTCATTGAGTCAGGATTAGCGCGTGAGATATGAAGCAGCGAACTAGCGAAACGATAGGAGATGGGTGAGTTGCGGAACGCCAAAGGAGACAGGGACAAATCCCAGCCCCAGAAGGGCGATCGCCAGAGCAACCGCGCCCGCCAGCCCCATCATGCTAGCCAGATCAAGGGTGGAAAACGGCGTTTTGGGTTGGGCAACAGGTGCAGCGCCGGATCGGGGCGTATAGCCGTAGCCGCGCAGCCGCATGGCTTTGTAGACGCGCTCAGACTGTTCATAGCTGCGGATGAGTAAGGTTCCCGCCAGAGCGGATAAATTACCCAGATCGGTTCGCCGTGGCAAAAAGGGGATGGAGAAACCCCGATGGCGATCGCCCGATGGAACTTGCCCAAAGCCGCGCAGCCGCATGGCCAGTTTCATGGTAGCCAGGGTTTCGGCTAGGTCAAATAAGTAGCGATAGGTTAGCAGGGTCATATCGGCCAGCACCGGCGGCAGCCCGAGCGATCGCAGCGCAGCCACCAGCGTCAGAAACGGCGTTGTGCCGAGCAAAATAAAGCCCGTCGTGACGATGGCCAAAAATCGCCCCGCAATCAGCAGCATGGCAGACAGCCCCTCCTGACGCAGCACCACAGGCCCCAGTTGCCACAGGACGGTCTGCCCCGAACAGAACGGCAGCAGCGCCACCACGCCCAGCAGAAAATAGCCCGGATAGCGCAGGCGCGATCGCAGAAACGAGAGGGGCAGCCGAGACAGCCCGTAGAGCGAGAGGGCGATCGCCAGAACCACGGGCACCAGCCAGCCCCGCTCCACAAACGCAAAGGCAAACATCAGCGTCACCAGCCCCAGCAGCTTGCAGCGCGGCTCCCAGCGGTGGATCGGCGAGTCGAGATGGGCAAACTCATCCATCACCAGCCTCATGCAGCCCTCCCGCCCGTCGATTTTTTTGAGGGCTGACCGGCTGGCTGCAACGCCGACGGGTCAGATCGAGTCGGGTCTTGTAACAATTCTGGCTTGACCCGCCGCAAAAAGCCCACCAGCATTGCCGTAAACACGCCCTCAATCAGCGCCAGCGGAATATGCGATGCGACGAGTCCGTAGACGGCGACCCGCTCTGCCTGAGCATCCAGCCCACCGGGAATCGTCGCCAAAATCAGCCCAAAGAAAATCAGCGCTGCCAGCCCTAGCCCAATCGCCCCTGCCAAAAACGCAAACAGGAGATCTGCTCGCCTCGCCCCCAGCCGCCCAAACCGATGGCGCAGCCGAAACACCCACGCTGCCACCAGCGCTGGAAAGCCCATTAGCACGGTGTTAACGCCCAGCGTCGTCAGGCCGCCGTGCCCAAACATGACCGCTTGCAAAAATAGCCCAATGGCGATCGCAGGCACTGCAAAATAGCCCAACACCGCGCCCAGCAGCCCGTTCAGCACCAGATGCACACTTGCTGGCGGGATCGGAATGTGGATGGACGACGCGATGAAAAAGGCCGCCGTCAGCAGTGATGCCTTGGGGATTTGCTCCGTCACGTCTGGCATTCGGTTAATTTTCCGCAGCGCATAACCCAGCAGCGGGGCCGCCAATGCATAGCCACCAATGCAGACGGGCGCGGGGAGGATGCCATCAGGTATGTGCATTGTGAGCCTTGGGTCGTCGAGAGAAAAACAGCGCCGTTCCTACGCAGCCCCAAATCACCGAAGCCGCCATGACGAACCTCTGAATTGGATTTAGCCCGCCGCCGGAGCGCGATCCTGGGGGACTGATTGCAGAGGAACTGGTGGCAGGGGAACTAGTGGCAGGGGAACTAGTGGCAGGGGAACTGGTGGCAGCGGACGCAGGTTCACCAGCGCCCGCCGCCGCACCGCCCCCTACCGGAATCACCAAAATTTCGCCATGCCCTGCCTGCCGCACCTGCACCTCCCAGTTGCCGGGTTGGGCCGGGTCAGGCGCAAAGAGAAAGCGACCGGATTCATCGGCCGTGCCCCGCAGCCAGGGGGTTTGCGGATCGGCGGGCGAGAAGACCGCAACCTGGGCCCCAGACATGGGCTGTCCACCGTCGTAGCGAGCTTCCAGGGCGATCGCCCGCGTCTCCTGATAGGTAATATCAACCCCGTGGGCGTGGGCCGGTGCAGACAGGTTGGCGATGGTTATCCCTGTGGCGATCGCCAGCAGCCCAAATCGCAGCGCCCCAAACCGCAGAACAAGCCGCGTCCTAAACCGTCTTAAACAGCTTAAACAGCGTTTCAAAAAGCGCCCCACCCCCTGCGCTCCCTGGTAATCCATACTCAAACCTCGCCGTAAAATGTCCAACTTTAGCTCACTCAATAGGACGCTCAACAAAACACTCAACGAGCAATACCCAAATCAGGCTTAAGGAACCAGAGTTCACCCGGTCAGATCTAATCAGGATGTTCCTGAACCGTTCCCAAATCGCTCCAAACCTCAGGATGCACAAGCGAAAACCAAGCGGACTCAGTGCAAACTAAGAGCTAAGACCGGCGACAGTGACCCTCGCCCACATGCCCCAGTGAGGGCAGGATGCTGTTTAGCAAGTCGCGGTTTTCCTTAGACAAGCTTGTGTCCAGGGTTTTCAAGTCGGCACTCACCCGCCCATTCTGAGCCAGCGCGGCGATCGGCCCAAAGCCCAGCGCGCCCGTGTTGAGTTCGTCGTCTGCTGGAGCATCGCCATCCCCAAACAAATGGTCAAAGTGGAACGTTGCCTCTAGGTCGGCGCTGCCGTTTGCCTCCAAGATGCCCTTACGCGCATCGCCCACAAAATCCCCACAGGTAAACGTCATTTCGCGATCCAGGTTGAGCGTAAAGTTCACCGTCTGCCCATCTTTCACGCCCGTTCCCACAATCACCAGCGCATAGCCCTTGGCGGGGCCGTCCTTGGCATTCGCCATTCGCCACGACAGCGCATTATAGCGACCCGCCGGAGCCGCCACCTCTCCCACCAGAATCGGGTCTGCATTTTCATCGCCTGCCGCCAGGTCAACCGTCTTTTCTCCCGGCAGCGTCACCTGCTGTTGCGCCCGGATGGGGTCTGCACCTTCAGGATTAAAAGGGGGATCAGTCTGATAAGCGGTAATATCCGCTAGATTGACATACATATGGTCGAAAGACACCTCCCATCCATCCTTGGACACAAACCCCTGACGCACAAAATCTTCGCCGTTGGCCCGAATCTGCAAAGTCCCCTGACCTTGCGCCTGGGGCTGCGTTTGCCCCTGGGGAGCATTACTCTGAGGCACGTCGTTACCAGAACAGGCGGAAAGTAAACCAACTGCCAGCAGCGCAAATCCAGAACTTTTGACGGATGATTTGAATGATTGTTTTAAGTAACTCTTCCACATACTCCACATGCTTCTTCGCGTGTCTTTTTATGATGATTTAACGATGATTTAACGCGCCATTAAAACCATGCCTAACCATGCCTAACAATACCTGACAAATCTTGAATTAATCTTGAGTTTTTTGTCGAACATGGCGACCTCCATACAGCATCTTAGATAAGACCTGGAGAAATAAGTCTTCAGATTCACTTCAGATCCTCGACGGATTGCTGAAACTCTGTCTATCTAAATCGGGTGATGCAATTAGGCTATACGGCCTTGAAATATAAACAGATTTAAATCAGGTTTTGCGAGTCTTTCAACCGTGCTTTTTAACACTCATAGTTAATCTGATTGTGTCCCAGATTTCAATGCCCTCAGGGGGGATAGGGTACAGACGGAGCCTTTTCGCAAGAGATAAAGAGATAAATTGATCGACAAATAAACGTACTGAGAAGATCAATCATGATTTTAGAGGTCTATCCCTGATGCAAGCGCTACACGCATTCAAGTAAGGTGTTTCAGTGTTTAACCATAGAGATTTTGTATTAGGAACAACCAAGTAGGTAGACATTAAAAATATAAAACCCAAAGACCCTGCGCTGCCCGCGCACCGGGCGGCGCAGGGTTCAGGATCTGTTTTTTAATCTGGTCTATCTACTTAGTACTCAACAACGGCTCGTGCATTGTCAAACCTTTGAGTTGCCGCAAGTGGAAGGAACGGTTGAGGAGATGAGTGTAGACGGCGGTAAAGTGCGATTGCGAACACCCCAAGGACAACCGAGTGAATGGCACGATTACAAGGCAGTGAATTTGCACGAGTCCTGTGTGTCTACCTTCTTCCAAGATAATAAACCTCCCATTCACGCAGGAGGTTATAATGCCTATGGGCAACAGGTAATCGTAGGATAGCCTCACACCATAGGTATCTCACACAGGTATCTCACACAGATATTTAGAGAGACAGGCAATTTCTGTTGATAAAGCGTCAGAGCGGTTTTCGTTTGCGCTTTGGGATGGGTTGTAGTGATGACACAGAGCGATCGCCCCCAAACCTGCGCCCCTGGCCCAGCGACACCACCGCAGCGCTGCTGCTTTCCCGTGCCACCCGCACCAGCAGCGCTGCCGACACTAGGCTGGCGATGACGGAACTGCCGCCGTAGCTAAAGAAGGGAAACGGTAGCCCGGTGGTGGGCAGCGCTCCTGTGGCCACGCCAATATTCAGCAGCGATTGCCCCACCAGCAGCACCACCACGCCGATCGCCACTAGTTGATGAATTGGGCTTTTGGCCTTTAGCGCCACCCGCAGCCCCAGCGCCGCGAAGGAACCCAGCAGCAGCAGCAGCAATAGCCCGCCCAAAAAACCAAATTCTTCGGCATAGACCGCAAAAATAAAGTCGGTATAGTGAATCGGCAGGTAAAACAGCTTTTGCTGCGACAGCCCAAAGCCCGTGCCCGTGAGGCCGCCAGAGCCAACGGCCAGCAAGCTCTGAATCAACTGGTAGCCGTTTTGGGCGGGGTCTGCCCAGGGATTGAGAAACGACACGATGCGATCGCGCTGATAGTCGCGCAGGCTGACGCTGAGAACGGCGGCACTCAGCCCGGCGATCGCCGTACCACCCAGGTATCGCCAGGGCAGCCCAGCCGCCAGCGCCATCAGCCATAGCAGCATTCCGCACAGCGCCGTCGTACTCAGGTTGGGCTGGAGCAAGATGCTGGCCAGCAGCACCACAAAAATGCCCAGCCAGGTAAACCGCACCCGCCACGATAGCCGATCCCACCGCCCAAAAATCCGCGCCCCTTGCAGCACCAGAAATGGCTTGATCAATTCCGACGGCTGCAAAATCGGCAATGGCCCGATCGCCAGCCAGCGACTCGCGCCGTTGACCGTTGTGCCAAATCCGGGAACCAGGGTTAGAAGAATCAGCCCCAGGCAGATCAGCATCAGCAGATCCGCCATGCCCAGCACAAACCGCAGCGGCGTACTGACCAACAGGCTAAAGCCCAGCAGCCCAATGCACCCATACAAAACCTGGCGCTGAATATAATAAAGCCCGTTGCCATGCTCGGTATCGGCGATCGCATAAGAGGCAGAAAACAGCACCGCCAGCCCTAGGCCCAGCCACAAAAACGTCAGCCAGCGCAACATCCGCGCCTCCATCGCCCAGGTATCGACTGGCGTACTTTCCCAGGGCAGCGCAGATGACCCAGAAGGGCGATCGCCCGACTCCGGCGATTTTTGGGGCGGCTCGATGATTGGCTGCACAGCCGAGGGCATCGGCGCAGACTGCACCGGACGGCGACTTTTCCCAATACTTCTCACGCGGCGGCTCATATCGCGGCGACTCGTAAAACGATTCACAAATAACAATTCACAAATAACGATTCACAGACGCAGACTCACAAATCCAGGCTCACGAATCCAGACGGAGCAAGCAAACAGCTATCATAAACCAGACTGCCTCTAACCCTAGCGCAACTTTCCCGGTGCGTTAAAACAAAATCCCTGCTGACCCCACTCTCGGATTCCCAAGATGGCTATCTTCAATGTGCGATCGCTCCGCAAAGACTTCGGCATCAAGGAAATTCTCCGGGATGCCAGCTTTAGCCTGGAGGAAGGCGATAAGGTGGGGCTGATCGGCACCAACGGGTCGGGCAAGTCTACTCTGCTGAAAATGCTGGCGGGGCTGGAACCAGCAGACGGCGGCGAGATCTGGCGCAACTCCGGCGCAAAGGTGGTATACCTACCGCAGCAGCCCGCCGTAGATGAGAATCGCACGGTGCTGGAGCAGGTGTTTGCAGACTGTGGCGAACAGATGGCGCTGGTGCGCGAGTATGAAGATTTGTCGGACAAGCTGGCGCACGGACACGGCGACCCCGACGTGCTAATGGCGAAACTATCCAGCGTGTCGCAGAAAATCGAAATGGCCAACGCCTGGGAGCTAGAAACCCAGGCCAAGGTGATCCTCAGTAAGCTGGGCATTCAGGACTTTGAGGCGCGGGTGGGCGACCTGTCGGGTGGATATCGCCGCAGAATTGCGATCGCCACTGCCCTGCTCTCCGACCCCGACGCGCTGCTGATCGACGAACCCACCAACCATCTCGACGCGCTCTCGGTGGAATGGCTCCAGGATTATCTCCAGCGCTTTCGCGGCGCGATTTTGCTGATTACGCACGATCGCTACTTTCTCGATCGCGTCACCAATCGCATCTTGGAAATCGATCGGGGCGACCTCTACGCCTACGCGGGCAACTACAGCTACTACCTGACCCAAAAGGCCGAAGCCGAAGAATCGGCCGCCAGCAGCCAGCGCAAACATGCCGGAGTCTTGCGGCGCGAGCTGGAGTGGCTGAAGCGCGGCCCCAAAGCCCGCAGCACCAAGCAAAAAGCCCGCATCCAGCGGATTCAGGACATGCAGGCGCAGGAATTCAAACAGGCCCAGGGTAAGGTCGATATCACCACCGCCGGCCGTCGGATTGGCAAAAAGGTCATCGAACTCACGAATATTTCCAAGGCCTACGGCGACCGGGTGCTGATCAAAGACTTTACCCACAGTTTCAACCCGGAAGATCGCATCGGCATCATTGGCGGCAACGGCGCGGGCAAATCTACCCTGATGAATATCATCACCGGGCGCGTGTCGCCGGATAGTGGCACGGTGGACATTGGCTCCACAATCCATATCGGCTATTTCGATCAGCACTCCGAAGACCTGGAAATCAACGAAAATCAGCGGGTGATAGATTACCTGAAAGGCGTGGCAGAACTGGTGAAAACAGCGGATGGCAGCGTCATCACTGCGTCGCAAATGCTGGAGCGCTTCTTGTTTTCACCCAACCAGCAGTATGCACCCATTAACAAGCTCTCCGGTGGCGAAAAGCGCAGGCTATTTTTGCTGAAGGTGCTGATGGGTGCGCCCAATGTGCTGATTTTGGACGAGCCGACCAACGACCTGGACGTGCAAACGCTGGCAGTGCTGGAGGAGTACCTGGAGGATTTCAACGGATGTGCGATCGCCGTTTCGCACGATCGCTACTTTCTCGATCGCGTGGTGGACGTAATTTTCGCGCTAGAACCGGGCGGCACGATTCGCCAATATCCCGGCAACTACACCACCTATCTGGAACATCTGGAGCGGCAAAAGCAGGAAGCCGCCACCGAAGCCCCCAAATCTGCTCCCAAAGTAGCCGCGAAGCCTACAACTTCTGAGTCTGCAAGCACGGTCAATTCCTCTAGCAGCGCCACCAGGCCGCGCAAGCTGTCTTTCAAAGAAAAGCGCGAATATGAAACTCTGGAGGCGAAAATTCCCGCCCTAGAAGCGGAACGGGATGCGCTAGAACAGCAGCTTTATGACCAGCCGCCTGCTGACTTTACGGAAATGCAGCGGTTGACAGAAAAGCTGGCCAGCCTGACGACCGAAATCGACACCGCCACAGAGCGCTGGCTGGAGCTAGCCGAACTGATTGACGCTTAGGACGTTTTTAAGGAACGCCTACTGTAAGATGCTTACTGTAAAACGCCTCAAGATGCTTACTGTAAAACGCCTCCTTTTGGAACGTCTTTGAACACCTTTAGAACGCCTTTAGAACACCTTTAGAATGCCCTCGAAGCACTATCCCTAGCGTTCCGTTGGGGCTGAGCCATGCTATGCTCAGGGATGGAGTTGGCGTAAAGCCGTGTTTCCCCGATGCATTCTGGATGGATTGCCTGTCAGATGGATGCCATCGCTCTGTTTCAAGGAATCATGTGCTGTCCGCCGCTCTGCTTCGGTTCTGGTGGGGATCAGCCACCAGACGCAAGGGGGAAAGTTCGGTGCAAATCCGACGCTGTCCCGCAACTGTGATGAGCGCAACCGCACGGGACGCTTGACCCTCTGTTTGCCAGATTCTTGGGCAGGGCAGATTTGTCAGTTCTTTAGCCTGAGCGCGTCGCCTCTGAGTCAGGATGCCCGCCGATAGCACCACCTGATGATTCATCTGCGAGGCATAGATGGTTTCAAGTTTAATTTTTTTGGGACGCGATCCGGGGCGATCGCCCACTTCGTACTACTCCTTTCAGGCTGCTCGATCCTTTGAAATGTTTGAACCAAACGCGGCAGATTCGCTGGAATTTTCTCCAGATGTTTGACCATGGGGATCAAAGAAAACTGCCAGACTCCTTTAGTTCGGCGGTCATCTCAGCATTTCACCGATTAAAGCTTCGGCATGGGCATGATTTGCATGTCAATGTTTTCGCATCGTTGGGATTTGCGTCTTCAGCAAATCTTCACCAAATAGGGTGGCTAGATCCCTCGACTGCTGACCCAATTGGCTGAGCTTTTTCTTGATGATCTAGCGATTCAAAATTGCCTCAGAAAGACGCTCGAAACTTCTTTTCTAAAATCTCGTCTAGTTGATGAGCTGTGGGAAAAGAAGGCTTCAAGCAATGCTCTGTCTGGTGCGACCGCAGCAGTGAGGCTTTGCAGCGAAATTTTGCGAATTTGCACACCTATCGGATAGGTTTCTGATTGGCTAATTTGAGGTTTTATCGCTGTTATGAAATCTCCGATCTTGAGGATTCTTTGCAGTTGATTAGTCCTCTGTCAAGTAGGTGAACACTAATAAACGTAAAACCCAAAGACCCTGCGCCGCCCGCGCAGCGGGCGGCGCAGGGTTCAGGATCTGTTTTTTAATCTGGTCTATCTACTTATTAATCGAATGTTATTAGCCGAGTGTTATTAGCCGAGCCAGGTGTGAAAAGTCCTCAAAATAACCTTGCAAACTCGCGCGGAGATTGCATCTGAAAACGAGTGCATCCCACTTTTGTAACCCTCACCCTAAATCCCTCTCCCAGAGCGGGAGAGGGACTTTGAATCCAGCCCCCCTTCTCCCGTTTTGGGAGAAGGGGTTGGGGGATGAGGGCGAATTTGCATAACTGGGATGCACCCTCTGAAAACTGCATTGGCGTGATCAGATGTAATCAATTGTTTGACCTTTTTGAGTGTTTGATGAGAGGCGGCATGAATGCAAAGGATTGTGTTTGGCAGGGCCTTTTGGGCTACTGGCAAAACTTGTTTATTCACCAAAATATGCTGGCGCTGGGCTATCGGGCCTGGCATGGCTATATCAGCCAGGGGCGCGGGCTGCTGGCCTGTCGGGTGGCGATCGCCCAGCCCCACACGGTGGATTGGAGTATCACAACGGTTCCCTTTTCGGCGCAGTTTATTGCTCAGGCAGCGGTGCCAGAGTTTCTGCGATCGCTGGCAACGGAAGGTCGGTCAACCCAGCCAGACTTTCTGGACGAAGCGGCGATCGCCCTGCTGATGGAGGCGATCGCCCAGCATGACCCGACCCAATCCATCGTGCTGCTGATCGAGAACAACGGCACGGTCGATATCAACCTGCTTCAGCACTTGGCGATTTCCCCGGCAGACTGCCATCGCCAGGTCGAGCAGCGCTGGGACGAGTTTCAGCCCTATCTGACCGCGTTCCATTGGATCGATTAGTACCCGATTCTCCACACCTGATTTCTCTACATTTTTCCTACCGGCGCAAGCCAGGAGTTTATTCTGCATGACCGATGCCCATTTCAATGTGCCGCGTCTCCGCTGGGACGTGATTAGCTTCACTCTGTTTTTGCATCTGGCTGCTTTGCTAGCTTTTGTGCCGGCCTTTTTTAGCTGGTCGGCCGTAGCGCTGGCGGTCTTCTTGCACTTTGTCACCATTGGGCTGGGCATTTCTCTCGGCTTCCATCGGCTCGCCACCCATCGCAGCCTGAAGGTGCCGCAATGGCTAGAGTACTTTTTGATTATCTGCGGTACGCTGGCGGGTCAGGGCGCAGTCAAGGGCTGGGTCGGCTATCACCGGATGCACCACCTGCACTCGGACGAGGCCGGCGACCCCCATGACTCTAGCCTGGGCTTTTGGTGGTGCCACATCGGCTGGCTGATGCATCAAGTGCCGAGCCAGTCTCAGCTTGCCCGCTACACTAAGGATATTGCCAAAGACCCGGTTTATCGCTTTTGCCATCGCAACTACATCTGGATGCAGGTGGCGTTGGCGGTGCTGCTCTACGTGCTGGGCGGGATGCCGTTCCTGGTGTGGGGGATTTTTGTGCGACTGTTTGTGGGCTTCCACAGCACCTTCTTTGTCAACAGCGCCTGCCACATGGTGGGCTATCGGACGTATCAGACGGGCGATCGCGCGACAAACTGCTGGTGGGTGGCGCTGCTCACCTTTGGCGAAGGCTGGCACAATAACCACCATGCGTTCCAGGCCTCGGCTCAGTTTGGGCAGCGCTGGTGGGAGATTGACGTGGCCTGGCTGGTGATTCGCGCCCTGCAAGCGGTGGGGCTGGCGACGCAGGTGAAAACCATGCCCGCCTTTAAAGCGAATCAATAGAACAGAACTGACGCAGCGAGATCCCCCAAACCCCCTTAATAAGGGAGCTTCTAGCATTCTCCCCTGGAAGAAGGGGGCTAGGGGTATCGGCGTTTTATGCCTCCCCTGCGAACGTCCTAGTCGGTAATTTTTTCGCAAATTCTCACAAACTCTCACAAACTCTCACAAATTCTCACAAAACTGTTTCTTGCAGGTATTTGTATGACAAAACCCGTTTCTTCGGTCGAACGGCAGACCTCGCAGCCAGATGCAGCGACTCGTTCAGACGCGACAGGGGCGATCGCCGACTGGAGCAAGCTGCCCAGCGGAGAGCGCTATCTCTACCAGCTTTTTAGCTTGATCGATGCTGCCGACTTTACGGTGGTCAACCCAGCGGGGCAGGAGTTTCGCTTTGGACGGGTGGGCGCGTCAGAGCCGCTGCGGCTGATCATCCACCATCCCGGCACTTACGATCGCGTCCTATCTTTTGGCACGCTGGGCTTTTGCGAAGCCTACATGGATGGCTGGTGGGATGAAGCGAACCACAACCTGGTAGAACTCATTGGGCTGTTTTATCGCAACAATGTCTATTCCAAAGCCAGCCGCAAGGTGACGCTGCCGCTGCTGTTCAAGGTGCTAACCCAGCGCTTGAAAACCGTGCCCGTGTTGATTCAAAACAGCCGCAAAAACGTGCAGCATCACTACGACCTGGGCAACGACTTTTATCAGCAGTTTCTCGATCCGACGCTCACCTATTCCTGTGGCTATCGCCGCCACGAGAGCGACTCGTTGGAAACCATGCAGTTGCAAAAATATGAGCTGATTTGCAAAAAGCTGGGGTTAAAATCTGGCGAAGCTCTGGTGGATATCGGTTGCGGCTGGGGTGGCATGTTGATCTACGCGGCGGAGCGCTACGGCGTGTCGGGAACGGGCATTACCCTCAGCGTGGAGCAGGCGAAACTGGCGCAGGAGCGAATCGAGCAGCGCGGATTGGGCGATCGCCTCACGATTAAAATTGCCGACTATCGGGAGTTTCACGGACAATTCGACAAGTTCGTCAGCATTGGTATGTTTGAGCATGTCGGCAAGGGCAGCTTTGCCACCTTTATGCAGCAGGCTAACGCGCTGCTGAAGCCGGGGGGTGCTGGGCTGCTGCACACCATCGTTACCCAGAGCAACGAGCGCAACGGAGCCTGGGTGGACAAGTATATCTTTCCTGGCGGCTATGCGCCCCAACTGCATGAGCTGACCCAGGAGCTATGGGCTGCCAAGCTTGCGGTTGCCCATTGTGAAAACCTCAAGCCCCACTATGCCGAAACGATGAAGCGCTGGGCCGAAAACCTCGTCTGCAACCGAGACACTATCGCCGCCCTGGGCGACACCTACGACGAGAAATTTCTGCGGATGTGGTATCTCTACCTGCAATCCTTTGAGGCCTCGTTTCGCTACGGCAGTCTACATGTGTATCAACTGCTGTTCTACAAGGGCAAGCCCTGGCCGCTGCCCATGCCGCTCGATTTTAGCTGGTGATGTTTGTGCAGTGGGGTTTGCTTAGCTCAGCTTGGGCGATGACGGGAGTCTGGAATTTGGGCGATCGCCCAAACCCTGCCAAGTCATCGGCTTAACACCAAGGCTCGACACCAAACGCTTCTAGCTGCGGCTCATCACGCGCAGCAGCCAGAGCGAGGCGACGATGCCGATAAAGTGCGCCATGTTGATGTTGGTCGTCGCCAGCACCAGCAGCATATCCAGCGGATTCACAAAACGGGCGGCGCTGCCCGAAAAAATAGCAAACCCCTGGGCCGATGCCTTGATCACCAGCGACCCGATGATGGCCTGTGCGCCCAGAAACGTGAGCAGCATTCCTGCCAGATTGATCATCAGCCCCACGCGCAAAAGCTGAAATGCCTCGCCGCGCTTGGGGCGCACCCGCGTATCGGCAGTCTGGAGGCGGCGACCCAGTCGGGCATAGCGAAAGGCCCAGAAGACGCTGGCGGCCAGAGCAATCAGCCCCAGCATCGAGAAAAATGCACCCGTACCCGTTTCGGTCGAGGTGGGCGAGGGCACGCCGGGGGTTGTGGTTGCAGCAGCCAGTCCGAAACTTGCAAAAATTAGCGACCCAGCCGAGATTACCCCCGGCACAAGCTGCGCCCAAAAGCTAATCCAGCCCGTGCGCCGAAACGCTAGCGCCACTCGTTGCACCGCAGGCGGCAAGCTATAGGAAGACTCGATGCGGCTAGACTGGCTTGGTCGGCTGGATCGGCTGGAGATGGGGCGATCGCTATAGCTTTCTGGCATGTCTGGGCGGGGGTAAGGGTGTCCCTGGGGTTTCATCTATTGTATCGGGTGGGTGGGGCGATGAGGAGATGCGGTAGCGGGGAGGATTATTTAGAAGATTGATTAGAAGATTGATGGAAAACGCGCGATCGCACGCTGAGCGCCAGCCCGCCCAGACAGAGAAACCCCAGTACGCCGGCCAGAGGATTTTGGTTAATGCCCGTCATCCATTCGGGTGCTTGCCCGGTGTAGCGAATCAACGCGCCGACATTCACCAGATAATAGCCCCAGACCATGCCGCCGTGTAGCCCAATCGACAGGCCCAGTCGCCCGGTCTGCCGCTTCGCCCACACCAGCAGCAGCCCCAGCAACACCAGCCCAAAAAACTGGGGCGCGGTAGCCACCACCTCATTTAGCGGGCGGATAAAGTGCAACACGGCAAAGGTCAGTGCGTTGACCCAAAGCGCTGTACGGGGGGCATAGTCGCGCTCCAGTTCATCCAGCAGCCAGCCGCGAAAGACGGTTTCCTCCGCCAGCCCATAGCCTAGACCCACCCCCAGCCCCTCCAGCAAAAGGCGCGGAATGGGAACGGCGGGCGATCGCCAGGTTGCCCAGCCCAACCCGTTCATGAGGACAAATAAAAACAGGAGGCTGCAAAAACCCATGCCCAGCCCTTGCAGCAGTTCTCGACCCATTGCCCGCGTCCCCACTAGACCATAGTGCGCGAACCCGCCCCGCCGCCCATAGACCCAGCGCCCCCACGCCCACAGCAGCCCAAAAAACAACCCAAACAGCACGGGCATTACCAAAATGCTGACGGTATTTGCGTCGTCTACAAGGGCGTAGACCAGCGCAACGTAGGGCAGCCATAGGCCCAACAGCACCAACAGCAGACTGCCGATGCGGAGCGGAATGGGGAGGTGGGCGAGGCGGCGCAAGGGGAGGTTTTGGCCCGGCGGGCTGGGGGATTATGGTTCTACCAAATTCTCTAAGCCCGAAATCACTTTCATCGACTGGATCGCGTCACCTGCCTTCAGTTTTTCCAGCACTTCTTTGCCTTCGACGACGTAGCCGAAGATGGAGTAGCGGCCGTCTAGCAGGTTTAGCCCAGCAGGGGTGAGTTCGGGTTCAAATAGGAAGAAAAAGAACTGAGAGGAGCCGCCGTTGGGGTCGCTGTCGGGGTGGGCCATGCCGAGGGCACCAAAGGCAGAAAAGGGCAGCACAGGCTGATCCAGATAGCGCCCCGCGTCCTCCAGCGTAATGCCGTAGGTGGGGGCTTTGTCGCCCTGCACCATCACTTCCAGGGGAATCTTGCGCTCTTGCTTGGTTTTGGGGTCGATGAAGCCGTCTTCGGGACCTGGCGGATCGCCAATTTGCAGCACATAGAAGTCTTCAGCGCGGGTGAACTTTAGCCCGTCATAGAAACCACGCTGAACGAGATCGACAAAGTTGCCTGCTGTAACCGGAGCATTGTAGCCATCCACCACGGCCACCATATCGCCCTTGTCGGTTTTGATGCTGATGGTGGCGCGTCCCTTGAGCTGGGGCAGGTTGCTGTATTCTTCCGGCACTTCGTAGGGGAACTGGGCGACCATGAGTTCTTCGAGCTGCCCCACCATGTCGAGCAGTTCAGAGCGCTTTTCCCACAGGGCAGCTTTGTTGTTTTCTTCAACGGCACTCCGCATGGCGTTGATGCCCATTTCTAGCTGGGTAATCAGCAGCCCAGCCGCCGCTTGGCGATCGGCTGGCACGCTAGCCAGCAGTTCCTTTTGCTTCGTGTTTAGAATTCGCTCCATCTGCGACAGCTTGGGGTTGATGGCGTTGAGGCTGGTGCGGCTGATGCGGAGGGGCGTAGACAAGTCTTCGAGCAGCGTTTGCAACTGGCGCACGGGCTTGTTGCTAATCGGCAGGGCGTAGCGCAAAATGGCGCGGCCGTCGGTGATGGCGTTGCCCTGGGGGAGGGCGATCGCCGCTAAGTTGCTATGGGCGGCTCCCCATCCCACCAGCAGCAGCGTCATGAGCAGAGAAACGGCTCCGGCCTTTAGCCAGCGGGTGAAGGAACGCTTGGGCAGTTGAATCATGGTTCTGCAAGAGCAACAACAGGAATCGGCTTCCTGTCTGATTTTGCCATAGCGCGGGCCGCGTGGCGGGGTTGAATTGGGGAGCAGGGGAGGGGGATGGATACACCCCACCAAAACGCCATCATGCCATTCCGCCATCGCGCTCAGCGACAGCGATACAGGTCGTAGCTATAGCCATTGATCCAGATTTTGCGAATCTCCTGCGCGGCGCAGTCCGGCTGGTTCACGTTTTCAGAAGCGTGCCAGTTGACGAGCCACAGGTCGAACGGGCGCGGCACTTGGCTTAGCGCCTGGTTCAGCGTGGCAGCGGGGGTTAACGAGTTCTTTTCGCCGTGCGCCAGGATAAACCGGGGCAGCGTGTAGGGGCTGGCATCGGGCGCAAGCAAGAACTCGCGGGCAAGGCCCATCATTTCGCCCGTTTGCACATGGGTTTGGTGGTCGGTGGCGACGAGGATGGGGGCTTCGGTATATTGCCGCATCTGGGCCGCCAGTTGCTCGGGTCGGTAATACTTTTCATAGCCCAGGTTCACTGCCACCGAGAGGGCGCTGAGAAAACCCAGAAATAGGATGCCCAAAACCGCTGTTTTCCCTGTTTTAGGAAACTGGTGGCGGGGGGCATACCAGCGGCGCGAAGTCCAGGGAGGCGGTGTTGTTGCCTCATCGGCCAGGCCGCCCCGGTTCCACAGCGTCGCCAATGCCGCGCCCAGCAGCGCCAGCGCTGCCGGAAAGTAGATGAAGTTATAACGTGCGCCCCGCGTCACGTCGCGCCCCAGTCCGTAGGTAATCAGCGTCATCACGGCGATGCCGCCCAGCACCAGCCCACCCAGTAGCACCACCGCCCAGCGCGTTTGGGGATCGGCGAGCAGCATTTTGAAACTGCGAACCAGCAGCGGCACAACCCATAGGAGAAAAGCAATCATAACCACGGCCGCTACGGCCGCCAGCGGCAAAAAGTCTGCCTCCAGCGGCAGCAAGATTACCATCACGACCCAGGCCGCAAGGAACTGAAAAATAGGGTTTAGCCACATTAACAGGTCGCTGCGGTCGTAAAAGATCCACTCGGTGAGGGGGCTGGTTTGCGAGCTAGCCAGTTCGGGCAGCCAGACGAGGCAGGCCGCAAGAGAAAGGAAGGCAACCGCAAGGAGTTGGGGATTGAGAAAGGATGAGCTGGGGTGAGCGTGGCGGTGGGCAGGAGCCTGGAAGCGCCAGAAAAAGAGGAGGGCGATCGCCTCGCTCAGCAAACTCAGCATGACAAAGTAGTGAACCGCTACACCCAGCGCATTCACCGCCACCCACCCAGCACACAGCCAGAGCGGAATCGGCTGTCTTGCCTGCATCTTGCGGACAGCAACCACCAGACAGCAGAAAGACAGCGTAATCAGCAGCAGTGCCAGCGTGTAGTGGCGGGCATCCTGCGCCAGAAATACTGCATAGGGCGACACCGCATACAGAATGGCAGATAGATTTGCCGCTAAGCGCGATCGCCCTGCCAGCCAACCCAGCCCGTAGATGGCAGGAACCGTGAGGATGGCAAACACCACCGAGAGCGATCGCCCCGCCCACACACTGACAATCCCCTGCGGCAGCGCCGGAAACAGCTTCAGCCAGAAATGCGACAGCAAAAAATACACCGGCGGGTGCGTACTCTCGCTCATGAGATAGCGCACCACGTCCTGCGGCGTGCCCTCTGGCTCCGGGCGCAGCGGCGACAGCAGATCCTCTGACGAAATCACCTGATCCAGCGGCACCGTGCGAAAACTGTGCCCCAGGCTAAACACCAGCGTCGAAAACTCATCCGTCCAAGGCGGCTTGCTGCTCAAATACGCAAACCGCACCAACGCCGCCAGCGCCATCCACAAGAGCAGCATCGCCCAAGGGCGGCCTGCAAACCAATCTCTTAGCCCTTTACTCACACCACAAATGGAAAATCGACAAGTCTTTAGGCTAGCAGGAGGGAAGGGATGGATGGAACCAAAGAGAGGGGTTGACAAAGGATAGAAGCGATGGGCCGGTGGAGATGGGGCGAAATGCGCGATCGCCCCCTGCCGCCCCTGCAATACGAAGCGATCCCTCAGCACGACCAGAACACCCTTAGGAGGGGGTGTGGGGGACGCTTCGTCCCCTGCAAAAGGGTTTGGGGGATTATCCCCCAAGGCTGTTGGCTTGGCAAGCCCCCGCAATCTTTGAAAGGGAAAAGAGACGCTGAAAAGACTGCTGAAAAGATTAAAGGCACTGAGCATAAAAAAGCGCTGCTGCGAGCAAACTCGAAACAGCGCCGATGGGTTTCTGTATGTGGGAGATAGAGGGCATTCAGAGATAGAGGGCGATCGCCCGCCGCCCCAAACCTTTCTGGTTAAATCTCCGCCACTAAACCTCCGCCACGGCCCGCTCAATCAGGCGACGAGCCAGCGTTTGCGTGCCCGTGTGGGAATAGTATTTCACCGCAATATCCAAAAACGCGCCCAGATAGTCGAGCTTATCCTTCGACACATCCGCCACCTGCACCAGCCGATCCACAATCCCTTCCTGGGTCAGGCCGTTTTGAGTCACCAAATTACCCATCCAGCCCTTCACCGACTCAAAGCTCTGGCCAATAAAATTTAGTTTCTCTTCTGAGCTTCCACCCGGAATCAGTTCATTCACACCCTTAAAGGTCTGGTTTTGCTCCAAATCCTTCGGTGAGAGTCCGTTGAGATAGGTTCCCACCTTCTGGATAAAGTTGGGCCCCAAGGGCACTAACCCATCAAACGACACCAGCGCCGCCATCCGCAGCAGCGCCTCGCCACCATAGTCACCCAGCGCCGCCAAAAAGTCGCCTAGGCTGTCGCCCGGAATGCCGTTGATCTGGCAAAAGGCGACCACCTCCGTCACCAGCTTCACGGCCAGGTCAACGCTCTGTGCCTGTTCTGGCTTGGGCGCGAGGTGCTTGAGCAGTCCCAAAAAGGAAATATCCTGCCCAACGCGATTCGCCAGCGCCGCCGCCCCCAGCGCACTGGAGGCACTGTCCACCGTGTTGTAAAGCCACAGCGCCTTTTGATAGCCCTGCGACTTGTCGTTATAAAGCTGGACAGCCCGTTCGCCAATCGCCTGAATCATAGCGGGATCGGTTTCCATTGTCACTGCTTTGATCGTGTTATCAAAGCCGACCAGGTTTTCCCAGTGACCCGGCACCACAAAGTCTAGAGATTTGAGGGCGCGGACGGTCAACCCGGTAGTGGGCAGATCATCCACGATTTCATAAATCGGTTTACTCATGGTCAGCGCTCCATTACTTCAGCTTGGATAGGCCAATCAGGTCAAATTTTTGAATCCAGGCGCGGCGATTTTCTTTGGTGAATTCTGGATCGCGGCTGAGGGCCTTGACCTGATAGCGATCTGCCACGAGGATGCCAGTCTGGGTGTTGCCAATTTCCAGGACGGGATAGCCCGCCAACTTTTCGGTGGCGCTGTCATACTTTTTGGCGGCAGTCGGCAGGCTAATGGTGTCAGAAATCGACAGCAGCGCCATATCCTTTGCGTCTTTCTTCAGCTTGGCTTCTGAAAACCCTTTTTTCTCTTGAGAAAAGACAACGGTATAGCCCTGACCAGAACTTGGGAAGAACTTGTTAAAGCTGCTGCCTTGTTCGGCATCTTTGGCAACGGCTCTGGCTCCGCGCTGGGTAGACTCTTTTTGCGCTTGGGCATAGGGCGAGTTGTCTACTTTGCTACAGGCCGTAGCGCCAGACAACAGCAGAACAGATAGCAATAAAGCAGCCAGTGCCTTACGCCAATTAAAACGGATCATCCTACTCTCCTTTGCAACACGGTTGAAGGTGGCTGGGTCTTACAGGCGATCGCCGCCGGGGTGCGAGGTAGACAGGTTGTGAACCTTGTCTAGCGTGGGGTAAACCAGAATCCAGAAAGGAGCCGTCTGGTCAAGCCACAACTCGTCTAAAACACCCTGTTCTGAGGCTTTTTGCAGCGTTCAGGACATAGCATAACGTTTGTGGTTCCCCTTTCTCTGTATCTATTCCGAACGCTTGGTTAGGTTTTGTAAATCTCTGGGGTTTGCGGCGGGCGATTTTTCTTTGCATTCTTCTTTGCAGGGAAAGGCAGGAAACCGGGTGTGATACGCTCTGGATTGCACAGAATTTCGCAAAAAATTCTACGAAAACGCTCTCGGCAGCGTGCGGATGAATCGTGCGGAATCTCACCAGCAGCATTTCAGCGGCATCTCAGCTTCTCAAGGGTTTAGCAGCAGGGCTATGGCACACCACACCAGTCTGGGGCAGGCGGCACAGTTCAGCATGGGGCAGCGGAGATGGCGACCCCGAAACCTTCTCCAGACCAAGCTATTGCCCCTGGCCTGCGGGCTGACGCTGGGCCTATCGACCTGGTTTGCCCGCCCCGCCCACAGCGCCGAGCGCGTCATCGTCAACCTGGGTAATTTTGAAATTTCCCTGGCGGTGGACGACCTGGAAACCTACGCTACCACGGGCGAGGTGCGGGGCGGGCTGAAGCTCTATTCGCGGTTTTTGGGCGAAACGGGTATGGCGGAACTGCGCCAGTTTCTCCAGCGGCGGTTTGAGGTCAATCCGGTGGTGATTTCCCAGTTGCTCTATTCCTCTTTGGGCGAGGAAACCCTGCGGCGACTGGGGGCAGTCGTGCGAACCGACACGCGACAAAACGGTTTTTCCGCGATTCGGGCAGCGGCGATTTTGGCGGCGAGTGAGCCGGAGGGACTGTCTATCATCGGCTGGCTGCGGCAATATCCGTCCTACAGTATCCGCCTGAGTGCCCAGCAGTTGCTTGAACTGCGGCAGCAGTTTTCCACCCAGATCGACTATCGAGATGCCGTGGTGCGGGCAATTAACGAAGCAGCAGAAAAAGAGGCGGCTGCGTCGCCCCTGCCCGCAATCACCGGATTGCCCGATCCGGGGGAGTTGGGCCCCTACCGCGTCATTTCGCGCACGCTGGAGTTTAGCCGCGATCGCCGCACCCTCTTGGGCGATCGCATCCCTCGTCCGTTTCGCGTACTGCTGCGGCTGCCCGACGGGTTGCCCCAGCCCGCGCCCGTCGTCGTCATTTCCCACGGGCTGGGGTCTACGCCCGAAGCCTTTGCCTACCTGGGCGACCACTTCGCGTCCCACGGCTTTGTCGCTATTCTGCCGCAGCATATCGGCAGCGACGAGAGCCGCCGCACCAGCGCCCTGGCAGGTGTGCTGACCAGCCCCGTGACACCCGTGGAATTTGTCGATCGCCCGCTGGATGTCAGCTATGTGCTGGATACCCTGGGCGAGATGGCAGACACCGACCCAGGGCTGGCTGGACGTATGGACTTGCAGCGAGTCGCCGTGCTGGGGCATTCCTTTGGCGGCTACACGGCGCTGGCGTTGGCGGGTGCAAGCTTGAACACGGGCGACCTGTTTCAGCAGGAATGTGCCCGTCCGCAGGCGCGACTGGATGTGTCGCTCGTGCTGCAATGTGCGGCCAGCCGCCTGCCGCCCTATACCTACATGCTGCGCGACCCGCGAGTCCAGGCGGCGATCGCCGTCAGTCCGCTGACCCATCCCGTCTTTGGGCCCGAAGGGCTGGGGCAAATCCAGGTGCCCGTGATGATGATGAGCGGCAGCAATGATTTCATCGCCTCAGCGGTGCAGCAGCAGATTCATCCCTTTCTCTGGCTCAATACGCCTGCAAAGTATCTGGCCATCATGGTTCCCAGTAGCCACACCTTTGCCGACAACACGCCCTCCTCTGGGGCGACGCTAGACACCGTGAGCCTGCTGCTCTCTGGGCCGTCGCCGCGCCTGGGGCAGGAGTATGTGCGCGAGATGAGCCTGGCCTTCTTGCAGCGGCATTTGAACAATCAGCCCGCCTATGAGATGTTTCTGAGCGCCGCCTATGCCGAGTCGATCAGCGAGGAGCCGCTGGACTTGCGACTGGTGCGATCGCTCTCCCAGGAGCAACTGGAACAAGCCTTTGGCGGGCCGCCGCCGATTCCCTTTGTGCCAGAGGTGACGACCCGCTTACCGGGCGATCGCCCCGGGTCGGTGCTGGGGGCGATCGCCGAATCGGGCGTGCTGCGGGCCGCCGTACAACCTGGCTCGCCGCCCTTCGGCACGGTCAACGCCGCAGGGAACCTGTCGGGCTATTGCGTCGATTTACTCAACGGCCTCACCCAGCAACTCCAGGCGCAACTGGGCCGCCCGATCCGCCTCGACCTCATCGCCGCCGAGGTGTCGAACCGCTTTAGCCTGGTGCAAGCAGGCACTGTACAAATCGAGTGTGGGCCCAACACGCTGCGATCCGATATTGAGGGAGTGCTGTTTTCTGCACCCTTTTTCCTGACGGGGGTACAGCTTTTGGCCGCGGCCGACACCGCCGAACAGTTCAACGCGCTGGGTACGCTGACCGGAGCCAGGATCGGGGTTCTGCGCGACACGGTGACCGAGCAGGTGATTCGGCAGCGCTATCCAGCGGCGCAAATTGTGACGTTGCGCGGCGATACGGCTCGTACAGCAGGGTTCCAGGCGCTGCGGAGTGGCGCGATTGATCTGTTTGCGGGCGACGGCGTGCTGCTGCTGGGCGAAGCACTGCAAACCAGCAGTTCCTTGGCTAGGGCAGGCTACACGCTGCTGCCGCCAGAGCCGCTGTCTTGCGACCCCTACGGAATGCTGCTGCCTGCCACCGACTCCACCTGGCGCAACACGGTGAACCAGTTCCTCACCAGTCAGGCGGCGCGGCAGGCGGGCGATCGCTGCCAAAATGCCTGCAAACGCTTGTGCGACCCGACCCGGAGTCAACGTTTCTTGCGGTGCCTGCCAGGGCAAGGGGTGGTCAGTACAGTCCTTTCGCGCTAACCACAACTGCCAACTGAGCAACGGCATCAGGCTGCTCCACTGTTCGGTTGCCGATACAGAACTGAACTGGGGATGTGTCCAATATAGCCTCTGCTTGGCAAAGCGATACCAGTGTTCAATGGCAAAGCGACGGAGGTAGTGCAACCACAGGGTTTCTAACGGAGGCATCTGCTCACCCAGCCAAACTAACCACAAAGGAGCCAAGCGTCGCGTGCTGCTCTGTGTCTCCAGCACCTCCACGCGCAACACTTCCATTGCCCGTTTGGGGGATTTGCGGAAATGGTATGCACTCCAACGACTGACCCGCACTCGTCCCCAGTTGGGATCATCGACTTCAACGGTTTCGACCGGGACACTCCAAGTGTCAGGGTCATTGAGTTTCATCTTATGTCCATGCTTGGCAGGTGCGCCTCGCCCTCGATACGCTGGGGGCGCGCCATAGACACATCGATTGGATGTAACCCGCAGCAGCAAGTCTGCCTCAATCCCTGCCGTTTGGTTGACAAAACTGGCATTGCCGTACCCTCGGTCGTAGATCGCCAACGGACGCACCGCTAACTGCCGAGTCACTTGTTTGAGTTGGAATGCCGCTTTACTGGCGGGTGTTTCAAAGCTGGTGATGCGCTCATGCCGCAATGGTAATGCCCAACTGCCCCTGTCTTCAGCAATCCAGGCTAAGGTACTGTAGTTTTGTCCGGCTATCGGGGCATGTCCTGTTCTGCCTGATAAGGTGCGGTCTTTCAAACGCCTGGCAGCAGGACGGTTCCACCGACTCGCATCACCTGCCAACAACGGTTGCTGCTGAGTCGGTATCTGCTGCACCAACAGCTTCAGCACCTTTGATCGGGGTAGGCGGCTATCGCGCAACGCTTCATAGGGGCTCGACCACTGGCGACGAAAGACAGGACTCTGCGATAGCCTCACAAACGACACGATGCACGCACTCACTAACACGGCATCCATCAGATCAAACAGGGCATCTCTGGCGTTTCCCAAGCTGGCATACAACGTTTGGCGAAATTGCTGAAGTTCGTTGAAAATCATGGGGTCAATGTTGGTTGTACTTCATTGACCTTACGGCAGTCGGTGCTTCTCATTGACTGCCTTCCTCTTCACCATTAGTCCAAACTAAAGTTAACAGGATGACGGCGCGGACCCTGCACCACTACGTCACTGGGCAAGCGTAAACAATAGTGCCAGCGACTTTGGCTTAGCCACTCCAGCAGGTCATGGTTAGCAAACCCGCGGTCGGCTAACACCATCACATCGGGGTACGACTGCAACAGCCGATGGGCTAACCGCAGCATGGGGAGGTATCGCTTCGTGCTGACGGTGGCACTGGGATGCTCCAAAACCCGCCACAGCAGCGGCACCGCTCGTCCGCAACAGGTAACCGTCAGGTGAATCCTGCAGTAGCGATTCCACAACACCGTCGTATCGAGCGCCAGGTAAAGCCGCCGACCTTGCCAGCGATGGATGGCGGCTAGCACCAGCGGCACGTACAGACTTTTGACCCGCACCCGGCGATTGCCTAGGAAGCGCTGCCACCGGCGTTCGGTGCTTTGCGCCTGACGGGCCCGACTGGGCACATAGGCTTCCCACTGCGGCAGGCTCAACCGACCGCTGCACACCAGGGCCGTCACCATCCACGCCAGCGCTTTGAGGTGGCGCAGGTCGCGGGCATTACTGGATTGACGCAATAACGACAGCACTTGATCATAGAGGCAGGTGGTGGCTGGCATGATACAGACCCTGAGATGACGCAAATTTCAGCGTCTCATGTCAGCTCACCTTTTCCCTCTGTTGACGAGGTCTCAACTCTTTCAACCACTTGTGTCAGGCAGTCAGGTCGCAGCCTGCTTTCATCTGGGTCGCGTAAAGCTTCGGTTTGTAGCGATCGCTCTCCCAGTTGATCACAGTCGATTGGACAACATCCTGGACAATATATACGCCTAACTTTCGCCTGCCAGATCATCTAGACTGATGCCCAAAGTTTGGCAAAGTAGCTGCGTTTGCTGAGGGGTCAGCCTGGGAAGGTAGCGATCTGCTTCCCAGTTTTGCACAGTAGTGATTGTCACATCTAATCTGGCTGCTAGTTCACGCTGAGTTAAAGACGCTGCCTCACGATATTGTTTCAGCCTTTTTCCAAAGCTTTCCATCCAAATCTCTCAAACCAAATTTACCAATTTGACTTAACCAACCCGAATATGTAGGATGAGAACAGTTTCAGCAGCGCAATAAGCCAGTGCATCCCGGCGACCAACCTTTCTGCACTGGCTTAGCTTCCCTTGCTGCGGAATCATCCACACTCAACGGAACAGAACCATTATGCCTTACCGAGACTCTTTGAATCGGTGGCTTGTCGTGCGCCTGCTGCCCAAAATGCAGCGGATCACGGTGGCCGCCTTCTGCAAACGTGCTGATGCCGAGGGCTATTTGCAAGCCGTGCGGCGGCTATTGCCCCAGGCGCAGTTTGTGATTGTGTTCAATGCGGAAACCCAGCGCCATCGGCAGGATGCAGACAGAGTGACCGAAAAGGGGCGATCGCCCTCTATGCAACCAACCAAACCAACTTCGCTGCATCAATGACAGCGCAATCTATCCCTCTGGCAGTGGTTTACGATTTTTGGTGTAAATCTCGTACAGCTTTCGAGCCACTTCAATTGGGATACCTGCCAGCGGATAGAACGCTTTGACGGCTTCAGTGCCGCCTGCAAACAAAACGCTGAGCCAATCTACGATGCGTTCCCACTTTTGCGGATCGTTGCGCTTGATTTCCAGGAGTTATAAATAGGGCTTACGCAGTTGGACGACTTCTTGCGGGCGCAGCCCACGAGAAATCATTCAAAATCCAGGAAACGATTTCAGGTGCGTAAGTCCTGGCTTTAGCGTAATGGAAAACTGGGTGAGGCTGCTTCTTGCCTGCCTGGGCGTAATCCAATAGTAACTTTGGCGCTCAATGAAATGGATCGTCCAACCTTTGCTGGCCGCTAATCAATGGCTCTGAATTAATCAATGGCTCTGAATCGGTAGCTGCCTGACTCGATTCGTTGAACTTGCACCAGGACGGGCGTGAGGCGGCGATCGCCCGTGTCGAGAAACCGCACCATTTCGTCTTCTGCACCCGTGGTCGCGAAATCTGGCGCTTGCAATGCTTTTTGTAAACCGCTACGGGTCGCCTCTCGGCGCAGTCCCGCAATAGCAGCCTGGGTTGCGTCATAGGCCGTCGCCGTGCGCCAGTTTACCGTTGCGCCCCAAAGCTGCTGGGCGCTGCGGGCAAAACGGGGATAGGCATCGGGACTCCAGGGCGTGGGCAAGATCAGGCCTTCTACGGCAGCCTGACCGTCTTGCAGAATCTTTTGGGTATAGAGCGACGGGCTGCTGTAGAGCGGCAGCTTTCCGGCGTTGGCACGGGCGACCTCAATTGCCGGATCGAGATAGTTAATGCTGGGGCCGAGGTACAGTCCTGTGGCAGACTGCTCCTCGGCCTGGGCGATCGCCCTCGCTGCATCAAAGCTCTGGGAGCCAAAATCACACAGATCCTCACCCTGCTCATTCAGTAGTTTCACAATCTCGCCGCCCCGCCCGGTCAGCGCATCGATAAACGCATTTCTAAACCGGTTGTTGTCGGGCGCTTGGGAATCGTAGCAGACAAGGATTCTGGCAGGACGGGGCGATCGCGCCATAATGTATTCCACCAGCGGCAATACCATCGACTGCGCCGTGGGGACTGCGCGAAAAATATAGTCGCCCACCTTCGCGACATCGGCATCAAAGGTCGTGGGGGAAATCATCACCAGCCCATGCTGCTGATAGATCGGCGCTGCGGCCATCGACGCATCCGAGGTGTTATGTCCCACTATTGCCAGCAGGCTCTCGTTTTCCACCAGCAGCTTCGCCATTTCTCGTGTGATCGCTGGGTCGTTGTCGTCGTTGATGATGGTGACTTCTAGCCCCGCACCGTTGATGCCGCCGTTGCGGTTGACCTCATCCTGTGACTGGGCCACGCCCCGCAAAATCTCCTGCGCCACGTTGAGATTTTTGCCAATGGGAACGCTGGTGGCAATTTTGTAAGGGGTCTGCTGCCGCGACAGCCGCGCATTGTTCAGATAAATCAGCGTCTCCGGGTCGTTGGGCAGTGCCTTCAGCGACAGCTCAAACCACTCCACAGCCTTGTCGTAGTCTTGCGCGTCAAACGCGGCAATGCCCTCCCGCTTGGCAGGCGTAGTGACTGACGTGATTAACTGCCGATTGCCAAGGCTGATTCGGTCTGGCAGGCTGCTTAGGTCTGGCGGCGTCTCACCTACGGTTGGGGAGGGCGTGCCCACAACCGTAGGCGACATTCGTCCTGGCTGAAGGCGAGGAAAAATCCAGGCAGACAGCAGACCGATCGAGCCAACGGTAACCAGCAGCGAAATGATCAAAACCGTCAAATCTTTACTTTTTGTTTTTGTCATGGCGACAGGCTCTGGGGAAAATCGACAGGGATGGACGCGCAGTCAGCCAACCTCTGCGCTTACTCCGTAAGCTATTGCGCGCACCTGCTCGCCTATGTCGCCAGACCAATGCAGCGTAAACATTTCAGAATCCGCAGAAACTGCGGCTTGTAGCGAGTGCTTTAGCGCCAAAGCGCTCACTACAAACTGGGGGGCTGACCCTAAAACTAAAGTTGACAAAACGAAAGTTGACAAACCACTAGGCAGGCACAGCGACTGGCTCGTAAAGGTACTCAAACCAGTTGCCGTCGGGGTCGCGGCCATAGAACGAAGCCGTGCCGTCGCGGTGTTCGTGGACGGGCGTGACGTGAACCCCTTCGGCTTTAAGTTGCTCATAGGCAGCATCCACCTCAGCGCGATCGCCAAACACAAAGCCAAAGTGGGGCTCCGCCTGCTCGTAGGCGGCACTCAGCAGCGCCAGCCCGTCGTCCCCCGCTTTCAGATATGCCCAGTCTGGGTCTTTCCAAACCAGATCCATGCCCAAGTTCTGATAGAACTGCGCCGCTCGATCCAAATCCTCGACGCGGATCGCCACATGCCCAATGCGCTTTAGTTTCATAGCCTTTAGACGTTAAGAAACAGTCACGTTTGCCGTACTTCTATTCTAGGGCCGCTAGGATGGGCGCATAGAACTCCGGTTTCGGGAATGCTGCCTGACTTTGCTGTAGTGGATTCTGAGTAGACGATTTTTTCGCTGGCACATTTGCCCCCTGCTGCTAAGCCAGCACGACGGGGCGATCGCAGCAGGTTTCAGCCCCTTCTTCAGTCTGCCGTCATCATGCCTGTCTTTGCCGCTGCTAACTTACCTTATTGGGTGCTGCTTGGAATTGGAGTGGCGCTGTTTCTGGTAGTCATTTTTTCTGGCGGCGGCGATGATGCAGATTTAGACGCTGATCTGGACTTGGATGCCGATCTGGATGTGGATCTGGACGCAGAGTTGGACGTAGACTTCGAGGTTGCTGCGCCGCTCGACCTGGATACTGATGTAGATTCTGGCAGCGAATTCAGTCCGCTAGACGTGCTGCGGTGGTTTGGGTTGGGTCGTGCGCCGCTAATGCTGTTGCTGGCGACAGACTTCAGCCTATGGGGGCTGCTGGGCTGGATGGGCAATGTGTTTCTGGGGGGAACCCTGGAAACGCTGCTGGGGAGTTTGGCAAGTGGCTCTGTACTGCTGGGGTCGTTTGGGCTGGCGCTGGTGCTAGGTGGACAGATTGCGCGGCCGCTGGGGCGAATTTTTGCCTCGTTTGGAGAAGATGCCAGTGGCGATCGCCTCGTGGGTTGTCTGGGGATTGTCAGCACGGGACACATTCCCAGCGTGGCAGAAGGGCGCATCGGCCAGGTAGACGTGCTGGATGCAGCCCGCAATCGGGTAACGGTGAACGCTATGCTGCCAGACTGGGCCAGCGTGTTGCCCCGGCGGGGAGACGCAGTGCTGGTGATCGAGCGATCGGGGGCGGGCTATCTGGTCATTGCAAAGGACAGTCCTGACCAGGATCGCTGGCTGAACGGTTCTCATACTCTCAAAGATTCTCGTTGAGCTACTTTAATTCATCTTAGGGATATTCCAATGCTGTTCTGGCTAACGTTCATTCAGTCTTTGCCCACGGTTCCGGTTTATGAACTGGACGAGTTTCAGGCGCGTGATGCTGAGTATTCCGAAATTGTGGCGATCGCCCCGCTCGACACTGCGCTTGTTCCCACTAGGCTGGCCCAGTTTCCCGTAAGCGGACTGCTCGTATTCCCAGCGTTAATCGGCAGTCTGGTTCTGTTGCTCCTGGTGGCAGTTTTTGCGTACACCCGTGTTTACAAAATCACGCCCAACAACGAGGCATTTGTGCGAACGGGCGGGGTCTTTTTTAAGCGCAAAACCGTGATTTTGAATGGGGGCTGTGTCGTTCTTCCCGGCTTTCATGAACTGACTCGCGTACCCTTGCGCGAAATCTCCATCGATGTGGAGCGGGCTGGTAAACTTGCCGTTCGCACGAAAGATTACCTGCGTGCCGACATGCGGGCTACTTTCTATGTCTGCATCACGGCCTCTGAGGAGGACGTGCTAACGGCTGCTGCGCGGCTATCTCAGGGCAACAAGATTACGCCAGAGGACATCAAAAACGCGCTGGAAAAGCGGGCAGATGACGCGATTCGGGCCGCTGCAAAAACAAAGAGTCTGGCAGAAATCGACTCCGACAAGCTGGGCTTTGCCCAGGAAGTGTTAAACCTGATGCAGCCCGACCTGGCGAAAGTTGGGCTAACGCTGAACAACATTGCCGTATCAGAAATTCAGGAAAGCGACACTTACGACACCAACAACTTCTTTGACGCGCAGGGCGTGCGGCTGCGGACGGAGACGATTCAAAAATCCATTCAGCAAAAGCGGGAAGTGGAACTGGCTACGCAGGTCGCCATCGAGCAAAAAGAACTGGATGCTGAGAAGCGATCGCTCCAAATTTTGCAAGAAAAAGAAACTGCTCGGCTGGAGCAGCAGTTGCAGGTAGAAAGCCTGAAGGCACAGCGGGAGCGAGAAATTGAAGAAGCCAAGGTGAAAGAACTGGCTGCCACCCAGCGGGCCAAGATCCTCCAGGAAAAAACGGTGGAAGAGGAGCAAATCCGCAAGCAGTTGGGCGTGCAGCAGAGCCAAATCCAGGCGGACATTGCTCTGGAGGAACAGCAGAAAAAGCTGAAAGTGGCTCAGGCGTTGCAGCAGCAGGAGGCAGCCCTGGCAGAAATCACCCGCCAAAAAACGGTGGAATCGCAGCGGCTGGAGGCGCAGGTGCAGGTGGCAGAGTCCGAGCGGCTGGCGCGGATTGCCCAGGAGGATGCGGCGATCGCCATTGCCACCAAGCGCAAGGAAAGCCTAGAGGCCGACGCAGAGCGGGCCCGTGCCGAAGCAGGCGTAACCACTGCAACCGAACTGGAAGTCGCCGAACGGCAGCGCCAGTTGGCCGTCATCGCGGCTGAACGCGCCGCCCAAGAAAAGCGCATTTCAGAACAAAACGTGGTGGAAATCGACGTGTTCCGCCGTCGTCGTCAGGCAGAAATCGCTCGTCAGGCGGCAGAGCTAGAGGCCGAATCCATCCGCACCCTGGCCGCCGCCCAGCGCGACAAGCTGCTGGCCGAAGCCGAAGGCTTGCAAGCAGAACTCACCGCCCGCAACCTGATCAGCACGCCCAACCTGACGGCGCAAACGCTGGTCACGCTCTGGCCAGAACTCTCCGAAAAGCTGCCAGAAATTGTCAAAGCGCTGGCTCCGCAGCCGGGTGTTTTGGGCGATGCCCGCATCTACGCCTTCCCTGGCGCAGGCAGCAACGGCAACGGCAAAAGCCCCGACGTGAGCCAACTCTTGCTGTCTACCAGCGGGCTGTCGCTGATTAACACGCTGCTGGACGAAGGCAAGCTGAGTCAACTCATCGGGGCGATCGCCCAACTCATGCGCGACTCCAGCAGCCCGGCCCAGCCCGCCGATTCTGCAGCCCCGCCTGTGTCGGTAGAGTTGGAATAGTTCCAGGGCTGATGCACTGCGATCGGTTTTCTGGGTTTTGGACAATTTCTCTCAGGCGCAGCCCGCGAGAAATTGTCCCACTGCGTCAGTCCTAAGTTCGTAGCTGATACGGCGCTCCTAACGGATTTGTGAATTCGCAACTGGTTCGTATCTCAAGGCGTTGAGAACCTCTGCGAATTTCTCGTTTAGAACCGCAATCGTTTCCGGTTGCAGCTTGCGCGTGTGATCTCCGGGAAGCACCTGTCGCTTGTGGCGATAAACGTCTTCATCTTCTACCTGGAAATCAGCTTTGTGGGCTTCAAAAAGCTCCTGATAGAGTGCAGAGAAAGTGGGGCTGGGCGATCGCCCTTCTCGTTGAACCAGCGGCAGCTTTTCTAGCAGCGCCAGCAGTCCTTTGGGCTGTGTTTCAGTTGGGATATTTGGCTCTGGTGCAATAAAAACTGATAGGAACTTTGCTAGCCATTCCTGATAGTTGAGTACCATATCCTCATACTTCAAAAAGAGGACACTTTCTCGTCCCAGCAGGTTGGCAATCAGGCAGTTATAGCGATCGATCACAACGGGCGATCGCTCGATTACAAACGCATCAATACCCCGCTCAATCCATTCCCGTCGGGCTGCTTCATCTGGATTGAAAATCACCGGATTAACCGGGTGACTAAAGGCATTGGAAAAGAACGAAGAAACCAGCACGTCTCGCGGATCTCGTAGATGCAGAATTACCGAAAAATCTTCTATTCCTTCGGGAATAGAAGGCATCGCTTCGAGCGAGCGAATTGGGCCGAAGCAAGCTCGTTTTTCTGCCTGACTCAGATATTTTTGGATGAACCCATTCCAGGACAATTCCTTCACTTCTTGATAGCCCGCCGCCTTGTTGTTAATAGAGAAATATCTGGTTGCCTGACACAAGTCCCGAAAGCCCAGAAAATTCGTTGTCTTGGGATCGAAGCCCATAGCTCCTGAGTTGGAGCCGGAGGGCTTGGTCAGAGGAGCTTTTGGGCCAGCGTCCCCTACGAGAAATCAGGGGTTTCCAGAGATGTGTCAGGCAGTCAGGATGGTTGCCCTACGTCATTTTCTGAAATTGGTTTTTAGACACCACTTTTATAGCCGTCGATTTTGAGTGTTGAGATTTTGATTTTATTGCCCGTCAATTATATTAAGTGCCTTTACCTATTTCATTGGCAGCGCCACTGAGACAGGCTAATACAAGCTGCTCTTTTTCAGCAGTAGATATTTTGGAACAGATATTTTTTTTAGGTATATCGATAGTTTTCACCCTTCTTCTTGAGCTATGTCAACCGACCTACTAATGAGCGAATTCCTTCAGCAATCTAAATCTTCTAAATCTGAAGCAGAAGCAAAAGCCGAGTCCTTAAGGCAGGAGTTGCGAGACTTTGTGCTGGATGCGGAAGATGATGTGGCGATCGCCCTGCTTGACTGACAAAACAGGTTAAAGCTGGAACGAAAGCCATGCGGGAAGCAGAGCATGATTTAGGCTGAGAAGTAACCACACAAACCAGTCAAATCAATGTCACCGACTTCCCGTCTTTATGATGCGTTGAATGATTTTCTGCGTCAATGCGACATTCAGTGGCAGGATGCTCGCCATCTGCAAACACTGTGCTGGATGATCATTGGCATGATTGGAAGCCAAAACGTTCATCTCAATGGATTTGGGGTGTATGTGAGGAGTCGCGCTCAAATGGCTCAATCCCACCAACGCCGGTTTCGCCGCTGGTTGTCGAATCGGCGGATCAATGTCGCGTCCGCTCATCATGCGCTGATTGGGCAGGCTCTGTCCAACTGGCAGACCCAACGACTCTACTTAAGCCTCGATACAACGGTCGTATGGAATTGTTTCTGCATCGTCTGGGTCGCAGTGGTGTACCGAGGAAGAACGGTTCCGGTCGCTTGGAAAGTGGTGGCGCAATCAAGCAGCACCGTCAGGTTGTGGACGATTCAACGGGTACTGCGGCAAGCGCAACGGCTGATGCCCGAAGGTGTCGCGATTGTCCATTTGGCAGACCGAGGGTTTGCCGATGGCAAGTTGATGAAATACCTCCGGGAGAATCTGGGTTGGCATTTCCGCATCCGCATCAAACGCTCCTTCCAATTTCAGCACCAAGGGCAGTGGCGCCAGGTATCGTCGGTTCAATTGCAACCAGGACAAGCTTACTTTACGCCTGCAGTGTCGGTGGGTAGAACAAAGCCCTACGACAATGTTTACCTTGCCTTTGCCCACGACAAACTCAGCAGCGAGAATTGGACAATTGTGAGTGATGAGCCGACGAACTTGCAGACGTTTGCCCAATATCGACTGAGATTTCAGGTGGAGGAGTCGTTTTTGGATTTGAAGTCCAACGGGTTTAATCTCGAAGCCTCCAGACTCAGAGACAAGGTTGCCCTTTCCCAGTTGTGTGGGGTAATCGCCTTGACGATGCTGTTCTTAGTTCTCCAAGGGGTGCAAGTGGTCGCATCCGGCAAGCGTCGCCAAGTCGATGCTCACTGGAAGCGCGGCATGAGTTATCTCAAGCTGGGCTGGAATTGGATTCGGCTGGCTATCACTCACCAGTGGAAGATTCACGTTTATCAGTTCCTCTCCTGTTCACCTGACCCTCAACCTGCCATCGCATCAAGGCGACAACACGATGACTCCCTAAAGCGTGAATTCACTGTCCTCAGCCGTATTCCAGCTTCTTAGTTTTGTCAGTCAAGCAGGGGGTTAGCGGGATGCCCTAAGATAAACTCTAGCGCGTTGCGTCCCCTGCGCTCGGTTTTTGCCTGCTGTCTGCGATCGCCCTCATGAAACTTGCCATCCAAAATCCCTTTTTCGACAAGCCCTACATTGCCGAAGTCGAAATGTCTCGGCGGCTGGTGCTGGCTGCAGAAAACATTGGCTGGCAGGCAGTCGAAGTGCAAACCGGAGCGGAAATTCGTGCCGCCCAGCCCGATTGCGTCATCGTGCTGCACCACTGGACCCCCAAGGTTGCGCCCGTGCCTACCTATCTCTGCATGTGGAGTCCGCCCGAATTTTTTGAAGGCACCGATCGACTGATTACCAACACCCTGTCCTACGACGGCTACCTGATAGGCTCCCGCGTCGTCGATCGCTGGCTGCATCACCTGCTCTGCCACACCCCCAAGCGCTATTTCAAATCGCCCTTCTACACCAGTGCCCCCAAAACGGCCTATCGCCCGCCCGACCTGAGCCAGCCGCGCCTGGTCTATCTGGGGTCAAACTGGGACGGGCCCCGCTTCAAGCAACTCTTTGAAGGGCTAGACCAGCAGCCCTACATGGACGTATACGGCAACCCCGACGGCTGGACCTATCTGAACCAGACCCATCGCGGCGCACTGCCCTACGACGGCAACAGCGTGTTTGAGGCGATTCACAGCGCGGGGGTGGGGCTATGTTTGCACCGGGAAGAACACCGCCAGGCCGAAATGCCCTCCATGCGGATCTTTGAGATCGCCGCTGCCGGAGCCGTCGCCATTTGCAGCGACCACGCTTTTATCCGCGAAGCCTTTGGCGACACGGTGCTGTATATCGATGCCGATGCCGACCCCGCAGAACAGGTCGAGCAAATTTCGCAGCACATGGCTTGGATCGCCCAGCACCCCCAGCAGGCCGAAGCCTTGGCCGCCGCCGCTCACGAAATTTTTATCCAGCACTACACGCTAGAAAAGCATTTGCTCGATTTGCTGCCACACCACGAGGCCCTGCTGACAGACAAAGGCTTCAAAGGCTTTGTGCCTGCGCCCATGAGTGCCCAACCGCCTGCCCAGGTGCAGGTCATTGTGCGGGTGGGGGGCCGTCCTCTGTCCTATATTCGTCGCGCCCTCGACAGCCTCGCTGCCCAGACCTATCCAAATATCGGCGTGATTTTGGTGGAATATCAGCCTGTGCTGGGGCTGGATGAGGCGTTTTTGGGGCACTATGGCGATCGCCTCCAGTTTCGCCGCCTTGCCAGCCCTGCTCCCTGCCGCAGCACCACCCTCTGGACGGGCCTCCGTGCCGTCGATGCGCCCTACTTTGCCATCCTGGACGACGACGACGCGATCCATCCCAACCATCTGCAAACTCTGGTAAAGATCCTCGAACAGCAGTCCAATATTGGGGTTGCCTACTCCGGCACGCTCAAGGTTCTAGAATCCGGCAGCCCTGAAACATTGCACCAAATGGACACCATTACCCTGCCCTACTTTCAACCCTTTCGGCTGCAAGATTTGCTGGAGCTAAGAAACTTCATGCCGCCCAATTCCTACGTCGTTCGCCGTCAGTTGCTTCAAGACATTCTCGACCGCGACCCGCTGCTGGATCTGGGCGAAGACTTTTGCCTGGTGCTGATGCTCTGCCAGCGGGCCGAGTTTTGCTTTAGCTACGAGGCCACGGCCGAGGTCTATTGGCGCAGCGACACCCAAGACAACGCCAGCTACAGCGGCAAACCCGCCTGGCGCGATGCGATGCGCCGCCTCCGTCTGATGTTTTGGAAGCAGGAGTTTGCACCCGGACAAACCCTCCTCAGCCTACAAGAATTGCGCGATCGCAAACGGCAAGCCAGCCAGCCCGAAGCAATCCAGCACCTTGAGGCAGAACTCGGCCGCGCCCGTGGCCGCATCGCCGCAATGGAAACCAGCAAATTCTGGCAATTGCGCGATCGCTGGTTTAGGCTGAAGCGGCGGCTGGGGTTACCAGTAGAAGAGTAACGAGCAGTAGAAGGGTGATGAATAATCCCTAATCGCGCCGATTAAGCCTGCCCCGCTGCTCTACCAACCAAACACTGCTGCTTGCTTAGCCGCTTTTCTACATAAGCAGGCGTGTCAAAAGTAGTGCGATCGCCCAGCCTGCCCTTCAGGCGGTAGGCAATGAGGGCTAGCGATTCACGGGTCATGAGCGAGAGGCGGCGCTTGCGAGAGAGCGTGTCGCGCAGGGGGCTGGGGTGGGTGATAACGGAAAAACCGACGCTTTCATAAGTCATCTGCGATCGCCAGAGATGCGGATAATCGGTGACCAACAAAATCCGCCGCACGCCTTGGGGAAACAGGGTAGCGCGAGAAAACCAGGCGTTCTCCTCCGTTGTGCGAGAGCATTCTTCGCCGCCCAGCGCCTCAGCCGGAATGCCTGCCGCCCGCAGCGACTCTACAATCAGGGGCGCATCACTCGCGCCGCTAGCAAAAATCTGGGGCGATCGCCCCGCATTCCACAGTTCAGCCACCGTGGCCACCCGCGACGGGTTGAGCCGCCGCCCGCGCCCCAGCACCACAATGGCATCCACCGATTCCCCTGTGTCTGGAGCGGCAAAAACCGCCATACCCCGCTCTAGCGCAGCCACCCCAGTTGGGGAAACCACCACCAGCCCAAAGCAGACCAGAAACAGGATGACATTTCGGGCAACGCGGCGGGCAGACGGGGGCATCAGCCGTAGCCCAATCGCCAGGGTCGCAGCGAGCATCAGGGCCATTGGGATAGCGAGTTGCCGCATCCCGTTTTCAACATCGTGCCAGGTTAAAGAATCGAGTCCGGGCATGGTAGTTGCAATCCTTTACACTTGCTTACCAGGATGGATCGGATTTTTCGGAACTGGATCGATGTTTTGATTAAGCGCCTGTGAAAATTCCGTAATCTTCCGGGAGCGTCAGGTTCTAGAAGTCCAGATTTACGCCCCGCAGATCGGTGCAGGAGTCGGTACAGGAGTCGGTGCAGGAGTTGGCGTAAGGGTCGGCACTTAGACCCGCCAAATCCAGCTTTACCATACCAATACTCTGAGAATCTGTGGCGTTTCCGGGCACACTCTACAATTGAGGGGAAGAAATAAATGGCTCTGTCCTGCCTATCATGCGTCGCAACCCTGCCTGCTGCCATGCTTGAGACTCTGAAAACCTCGCTCTATCAACTCCAGCACGCAGCAGATGTGCTGGTGTCGGGACAACTGACCCACCTCTCGCCCGCCAGCGTGGGCATTATTTTTGTCGCCGGCCTGTTGACCAGCCTTACGCCCTGTATGTTGTCCATGCTGCCCATTACCATCGGCTATATCGGCGGCTACGAAGCCAAGAGCCGCTGGCAGGCTGCGGCCCAATCGACCTGGTTTGCGCTGGGGCTGGCGACGACGCTGGCGGCGCTGGGAATTTTGGCGGCGATCGCCGGCCGCATCTACGGCCAGGTCGGCATCGGGCTGCCGATTATTGTCAGCCTGATCGCCATTCTCATGGGCCTGAACCTGCTGGAAGCCCTGCCGCTGCGGTTGCCCTCTTTCACGGGCATGGAGTGGATTTCCAAAGACTGGCCCGAAAGCGTGCGCTCCTACCTGCTGGGGCTGACCTTTGGGCTGGTGGCCTCGCCGTGCAGCACGCCGGTGCTGGCGACGCTGCTGGCCTGGGTTTCGACAACCCGCGATCCGCTACTGGGCAGTCTGCTGCTGCTGTCCTACACGCTGGGCTACGTTGCACCGCTGATCCTGGCGGGCACGTTTACTGCCTCTCTCAAAAAAATTCTGGAACTGCGCCGCTGGTCAGGCTGGATTACGCCTGCGAGTGGGGTGCTGCTCATTGGCTTCGGCGTGTTCACCCTGCTGTCTCGCGTCGTCGGATCAGGGGCAATCTAGCGCCCTGAATCTAGCGCCCTGAATCTAGCGCCCTGAATCTAGCGCCCTGAATCTAGCAGACTGAATTTAGCGGACTGATAAAATCGCTGGAAGCCCCACAGACTCTTGAAATTGGCAATAATGTGGCAATCTAAAATCGCCAATCTAAAATCCAAAATCCACACAATTCCTCACTCCCATGCGCGATTTTCTGAAGAATGTATTGGCAACGCTGACTGGGCTGGCGCTATTTGGCGTGCTGAGCGCAGGCGGGATGGTGATGCTGCTGGTGGCGATCGCCCTTTCTGGACGCGACAGCGGGCCCAGGGTCGAAGATAAATCCGTGCTGACGCTGAATCTGGATCGGGGCATTGCCGACGCGCCCGTTTCGGTGAACCCTGGCCAGGTCTTTCAAGAGGCGCTCTCTGGGCGCACGACCCGCCAGCCCGTCTCGCTGCGAACCGCCATAGACGCGATCGAAGCGGCCGCAGCAGACAAAAAAATCGTGGGGCTATTGCTGGAGGGGAATCTGCCTGCCACCACAGGCTATGCCACGCTTCGGGAAGTGCGGCAGGCGCTCGACACCTTCCGCGACAGCGGCAAACCCATCTACGCCTACGACGTGAACTGGAGCGAGCGGGACTATTACCTGGCTTCGGCGGCAACCGATTTGGCCATGAACCCAGCGGGCGTGCTGGAGATGAACGGCCTGCGCTCGGAGATGACCTTTTTTGCAGGGGCGCTGGAGCGATTCGGTGTGGGTGTGCAGGTGCTTCAGGTGGGGCGCTACAAGTCGGCGGTGGAACCCTTTACCCGCCAGAACAATAGCCCCGAAGCGCGTCAGCAAACCGAAGCGCTGCTGCGAGATCTGTGGACTGAAGTGATTACAACCGCCAGCCAGCACCGCGACCTGTCGCCCACCCAGATCCAGGCGATCGCCGACAGTGGCGGTCTGCTCATGGCTACCGAGGCGAAGACCACAGGACTGATCGATCGGGTCGCCTATCCCGATGAGGTACTCGCTGACCTAAAAAAATTGACCGACCGCAAGGAAGACGACAAGACCTTTCGCAGTGTTGGTTTGGGCACTTACGCCCAGGCGGTGGCGGCGGAGAAAAAGCGGGGCGATCGAATTGCGCTGGTCTATCTCAACGGCGACATCGTGGGCGGCACGGGCAGCACGGGGCAGATCGGGAGCGATCGCTTCGTGAAGCTGCTGCGAGATCTGCGGCTAGATAAGGAGATCAAAGCCGTGGTGTTGCGGATCAACAGTCCCGGCGGCAGCGCAGTCGCCTCTGATCTGATCGCCCGCGAAGTGACGCTGATGCGAAAGGAAAAGCCCGTGATCGCCTCGATGGGCAATGTTGCGGCTTCCGGCGGCTACTACATTGCTGCCCAGGGAAGCAAGGTCTTTGCCTCGCCCAACACCGTCACAGGCTCCATCGGCGTGTTTGGACTCGTGCCCAATTTCCAGACCCTTGCAAACCGCAACGGCGTTACCTGGGACATCATCAAAACGGGGCGCTATGCCGACATCGAAACCACCTCCCGCCCCCGCACCGAAGCAGAAATGGCGCTGCTGCAACGGATGGCCGAGCAAGCCTACGGTACATTTCTAGACACCGTAGCATCGGCACGGCCCCTCTCGCGGGAGCAGGTTAACCAGGTGGGGCAGGGGCGCGTCTGGTCGGGCGTAGCGGCCAAAGAGGTGGGGCTGGTGGACGAACTGGGCGGGCTGCAAGCCGCGCTCAAAGAAGCCGCCGCCGAGGCGAAGTTGGAAACTTGGTCGGTGGAGGAATATCCCAAGCGCCTCAGCTTCGGCGAACAGTTTTTGTCTGATTTGCAGAGCCGTCTGCCGGAAGATTCTCGGAGCCGTACCCTGCTGGGCGATCGCCTCGATGCGCTGCAATCTGACCTGGAAATCTTCGAGCTACTGGACGATCCCGCCAACCTCTATATGCGCCTGCTCTTTAACCTGAGGATTGAATAATGTCGGACACCCAGCCGATATCCAGCATCCCAGGGCCCCCGCTGCGCGTCGCCGTCGTCGCGCTGTTTGTGGACGGAGATGAGGTGCTGATGCTGCACCAGGTATCGCCGCCAGAACCCGACTGCTGGGACTTGCCAGGGGGCGGGCTAGAGCCGATGGAACCCATCTTGACGGGGCTACGCCGCGAGGTTTGGGAAGAGACAGGGATTCAAGACTTCCAGTGCGATCGCCTGTTGACCGTGTTCGAGCAGTTTTTCCCCAACGCCGACGCGCCCATCTCGCACACCATTCACCTGATTCACCAATGCACGCTGCCTGTACGTCCTGCAATGCTGCAAGGCGACCCGACTGAGGTGGGCCCAGAGGGCATTCAGTGGCGGGCGATCGCCAATCTGCGCCAGGAGGACTGCTCTGCTCGCGCCTGGGCAGCCCTGCGGGCGCTCGGCCGGGTTGCCTGATGAGTTTGGCGCGTAACAGTTTGCAAGCTCAGCAAATATTTTGCAGAATGTTTTCGCACTAAACCTTTACACGGTTGAACTATTAAGCAAATATTAACTTAGCCTTCTAGTGGGAATGCCTTCTCCGGCAAGTCTCCCTTCTTTAAGAGAGTTTCAGGGAACTTAACTGCGCCAGTCCTGACCCTATTGGATGCGTTTCTGCTACAAGCCACTTCACACCAGGCCATTTCTTATGACACTTTCTGCCGATCCGATTGCTCCGAATCCGGTTGCTGCCGACACAGTGCTTCAGCAGCTTCAATGGCGCTATGCCACCAAAAAATTTGACCCGTCTAAGACGATTCCCGAACCCACTTGGCAGGTTTTGGAACAGAGCCTGGTGCTTGCGCCCTCGTCCTTTGGGCTTCAGCCGTGGAAATTTCTGGTGGTGCGAAATCCAGAACTGCGCCGCCAAATTGTAGACCTGTCTTGGGGACAAACGCAGGTGGTGGATGCGTCGCATTTGGTCGTGTTTGCTGCCAAAGTCAAGACCGACGCGGCCGATGTCGATCACTACATCGCTCGCATGGCGGACGTGCAGCAGACCAGTGTTGAAAATTTGCAGGGCTTTGCCAATGTGGTCAAGGGCTTTTTGGACAAGCCGCCCTACCCGCTGGATTTGCACGAATGGGCCAAGCGCCAGACCTACATTGCCCTGGGTCAGTTCATGACGGCGGCGGCGCTGCTGGGCGTAGACACCTGCCCGATGGAAGGCTTTGCACCTGCTAAAGTAGACGAACTGCTGGGGCTGGCGGGCGGTGAGTATGCGTCGGTGGTGATGTGTCCTGCGGGCTATCGCGCCGAGGATGACAAGTCGGCCGCCCGTCCCAAGGTTCGCTATCCTCTAGAGGAAGTAATCAGCTATATCGACTAGGCAAGCTAAGGCACCTATGGTAGCGACGCATCCAGGAACCGTGAGCCACATCCTAGAGCGGGCGCTGTCGGGGGCAGACCTGACCGAGGCGGAGGGCGTGACGCTGTTGCGGCAAACCGACCCAGGGGCGATCGCCGCGCTCCGCCAGGCCGCTGATGAACTGCGACGACGACAGGTGGGTGAGGCCGTCACCTATGTCATCAACCGCAACATCAACTACACCAATATTTGCGAACAGCATTGCAGCTTTTGCGCCTTTCGCCGCGATGCCGACGCGGCCGGAGCCTATTGGCTAAACGAAGGCGCAATTCTAGAAAAGGCTGCCGAAGCCGTGCAGCAGGGCGCGACAGAAATCTGTATGCAGGGCGGGCTAAATCCAGAGGCACGGATCGGGGGGCGATCGCTCTCCTACTATGTCCACTTGGTGCGCCTGATTAAACGCGAATTCCCCCAACTCCACCTGCACGCCTTTTCGCCCCAAGAGGTGCAGTTTATCGCCCGTCAGGATGGGTTGAGCTATGCCGAGGTAATTGTGGCTCTGCAAGACGCGGGCGTTGGCTCCATGCCTGGAACGGCGGCCGAGGTGCTGGACGACGAGGTGCGAAAAATCCTGTGTCCTGAAAAAATTAGTGCTGCTGAGTGGCTAGAAATCGTCGCCACTGCCCACCGCCTGGGAATGCCCAGCACCAGCACGATGCTCTCTGGGCACATCGAAACGCCAGAGCAGCAGATGCGGCATCTCGGTCAAGTGCGATCGCTCCAGCAGGCCTCTCTTTCTCAAGGCGCGACGGGCATCACCGAATTCATCCTGCTGCCGTTTGTGGGACAAGACGCGCCCAAGCCCCTGCGCCGTCGGGTGGGGCGCGATCAGCCCGTGCTGGCCGACGCGCTAAAGCTGACGGCAGTAGCCCGGCTCTTTTTGGGCAATTGGATCGCCAACCATCAGCCAAGCTGGGTAAAGCTGGGGCTAGCGGGCGCAACAGAAGCCCTCCAATGGGGCTGCAACGACCTCGGCGGCACGCTGATGGAAGAACACATCACCAGCATGGCGGGTGCCCAGGGCGGTACGTGCAAGACGGTCGAAGAGTTGCGGGCGGCGATTCTCCAGTGCGATCGCCCTGCCCAGCAGCGAGACACCCTGTATCAGCCCGTTGTCTCCAGTGTGTCCTGACCCGGCGACGATTCATCAGCGCCACAGAAAGATTTGTGAAACTCGTACTATTACGGTATATCTGATCATCTTTTATACAACGCGAGTCTGCTCCTGCCGTGGCAGATGGCTCTGTGATGGAGTTGTTTTACTCAGACTCCTCAATTCTCCAGGTCGTTTTACAGGAATTCATCCCCAGAAGGCAAAGTTTAAAGATCGTATCAAGAATGGTGTATAAAAGAGTACTTAACTCAATAGAGTGGGTATCTTAAATGTAGTCAGGAATACAATGTTTTGCGCGAAATATTCTCTCCGCATTGTGTACAGCATCCTGTGTTGAATCAGACACAGCGCAGTGAATGGAGCGCATGAAATAAGGCGCATGGAATAAGGCGCATGGAATAAGGGGGCATTAACACAGCGCGTTCTGAGTTTTCTCTCAGCCGCGCCCTTTGATCACTACATCAAGAGGTTTGGATTCGTGAAAAACGCACTCACTACTTGGTCTACGGCACTTGCCTCTACGGGCATCGTGGTTCTGATGGCAGCGGTCAACCCTGCCAACGCCGCTAGCCTTAGCTTCTCGGCCTCTGATGGCACTCGCAGCGGCACTCCGGTTAACGTCGATATTTTTGCAAAAGATGTGGAAGATGGCGTTGAAGTAACGCTCAAGGTCAACGATTCCAACAATATTGGCGACCTGCTGGCGGTTTACTTCAACTTTGGCGGCACGTTCAACCACAACACGCTGAAGGCGAGCAATGTCACCGGGCAAGACGTAACAAAAGTTGCCTTCAACACCAACAACATCGTCGGTGGCAATATTGGTCAGCGGTTTGAAATGGCGGTTCAGTTTGGCACCGTGGGGGCCGCAGGCGGGCTGCTGACTTCTACTACCTTCAAGATTGCCCAGGCTGGTCTGACGGTTCAGGAGTTCCTCAACCAGACCTTTGCGGTTCGTCTTCAAGCAGTCGGTTCTGGCCCCAACGGCGGTAGTGGCAGCGCCAAGCAGTATGGGGTTGCTCCGACGGCATTTGATCCTGAGAAGCCGCCCACAGTGGTTCCGCCTACGGGCACTGCGGTTCCGGAGCCGATGACGATTCTGGGTAGCCTGGCAGCGCTGGGTGCAGGCTATTCGGTAAAGCGCAAGCAAGCCAAGCAGACCGAAGCGTAATCATCAGCATCATTATCGACTTCGAGAAGTCTTGGCAAGGGGCGTACCTGGGCATCGGGTACGCCTTTTTTGCGCTTTTTTCGCGCTTTTTTACAGTCTGGGAACTTAAGCATCGCGAAGGCTAAGCTGGAGAAAGCGCACTAGCAGTGCATTAGTGCAGAACTGTTGTGACTGAACCGCCATCGTCCCAATCTGGCGGCTATAGTCGTTCCAGGTCTGAGGAGGAATCGAGATGTTGACGCAGGCATCCACACACCAAGCATCCCTACAACCCCCTTTGCAACCCCCGGCGACTTTGCCGTCAATTCCAGAAACACCAGAAACACCAGAAACACCAGAAATAGTAGACTGCGGCGAGTTTGACGAAGCGACGATGAACCTGTTTCTGGCACCGGGGCCCAATCCCTACCAGGACACCGAAGAGTTTTTGTTTGATTGTGAAATGCGGGCAGACGAGATGCCCCGCTTTGTGCGGCGATCGCTCCTAGAGTTTCAGGTGCGCTCGAACAGCGACGGCATCCTGCTGATTCGCGGGCTGCCGATTGATCCAGGGCTGTACCGCATTCCCACACCGCCCAACGCCGAGCGATCGCCCCAAAAAACCACCTTCGTTAGCGAGCGCTGTCTGGCAATGATCGGCAGCCGTCTTGGGCATCTGGTGTCTTATATTCAAGAGAAAAACGGCGACCTGTTTCAAAACCTGGCTCCCGTCAAGGGAACTGAGCATGTGCAGGTGTCTACAGGGTCACAAACCCGGCTCCAGTTTCACCGAGAAACCGTGTTTCATCCCTACCCGCCAGAGTTTTTGCTGCTGTTTTGTTTGCGGCCCGACCACGACCACATGGCCGAAACCACCTACGCCAGCGTCGCCCATGCTCTGCCACTGCTGTCGGAGGCGCATCAAGACCTCCTGTTCCAGCCGCTCTATCGCACCGGGATCGACTATTCCTTTGGCAATCGCGATCGCACGCAGCAGAGTGACCGCATTTTGCCCGTCCTCTACGGCCGCCGCAACGATCCGTTTTTGAACTATGATGAAGACCTGATGACCGCTACCACGCCGGAGGCAGAAGAGGCGTTGACAGCGCTGCGAGAGGCGATCGCCCAGGTCTATCGCGGCATCAAGCTCGACACGGGCGACCTGCTCTGCATCGACAATCGCCGCACGGTTCACGGCCGCTCGTCCTTTGTGCCCCGCTACGACGGGCGCGATCGCTGGCTGCAACGGTCTTTCGTCGTGCGCGACTTAGGACTTTCCGCCGTCGATCGGCTCCCCGGCGAACGCATTATCCGCACCACATTCGAGTAGTTTCTGTCCGCTTCCTAACCCGCGATCTTGATTTTAGATTGGCGATTTTGGATTTTGAATTGGCGGTTTTGGCACGGATAATCTGATTTTGCCTAATCCCAAACCCCCTCGCGTTAGCGTTGCGGAGCAATAACCCCTAACCCCTACTATTCCGTTCCCAAAATATGCCGTCGGTGTAGCCCTGGATGCGGCGATCGCCCTCGGCCAGCGCCAGCCGTTTTTCCGCTAGACAAGCGTAAGTCTCGTCGAGTTCAATCCCGACAAACTGCCGATCTAGCTTTTTGGCAACGACAGAAGTCGTGCCGGAACCCAGAAACGGGTCCAACACCACGGCTCCGGGCGGGGAACTGGCGAGAATAATTTTTGCCAGCAGCTTTTCGGGCTTTTGGGTTGGGTGGTCGGTGTTTTCGGGCATCGACCAAAAAGGAATGGTCAAATCGGTCCACAGGTTGGAGGCGGCAGTAAGGCGAAAGTTGCCGTTGGGCTGGCGCTGCCAGTCTTTGGGGCTGCCGTTTTGGGTGTAGGGTGCGAGGACTCGCCGCTTGATCCGCACGGCTTCGGCGTTGAAGTAATAGTCGGGCGACACGGTGCAAAACCAGATGTCTTCCGAGCAGTTTTTCCAGTTGGCGCGGGCGGCGCGACCCTTTTCCCGCTCCCAGGTAATGCGGTTGCGGACGATTAGGTGCTGCGCGGCCACCTCATATAGCGCTGGAGACGATTGCCAGTCGCCGCAGAGATAGACCGAGGCCGTCGGCTTGAGCGTGGGCAGCAGCAGCACCAGCCATGACTGCACCCAGGCGGCATAGTCTGAGAGCGATCGCCGCCGGACGGTTTGCCCGTTAAACTGCTTGCTCAGATTGTAGGGTGGGTCTAGCACCAGCAGATCTACAAATTCACCGGGTAGCCACGCCGCCGCTTCAAACATATCCTGGCAAATTGTGCGGTTTAGCAATTCATCCACTGTCATGGGACGATCTAGCCGCAGCAGACGGGTGCGAAAGTGCGATCGCTCGGCATCCGTCAGCCGCAGCGTGCGATTTTGGGGGGCAGGATTGCGAATCATTCCCTTCTTATAGCGAAATTCCCCCAAAGCAGGTCAGTGGGGCAGGTCGGAATGTTTTCTCGAAATGTCTTTGCAGATATCAAAAAGCCGCCCCTGCAATGCGAAGGAGTGGCTGATTGGAGAGCGATCGCCCAAATGGGTCAACTCCCTGAAGGGGCGATCGCCTTGAAGTTCAAGTTGAAATTCAAACAAAACTAGACAGAGACGGCTTTCTTAGCCACCTGAGTCAGTTCGCCCTTGGCATACTTGGCGGCATACTCTTCCAGCGAAACCTGCTTGATCTTGCTGGCGTTGCCCGCTGCCCAGAACTGCTGATAGCGGTCGGCGCAGACCTTCTGCATGTACTTGATCGACGGCTTCAGGAAGTGGCGGGGGTCAAACTCTTTGGGATTGGCAGCCAGCGCCTCGCGCACCGCAGCCGTAATTGCCAGACGGTTGTCGGTGTCGATATTCACCTTCCGCACGCCGCTCTTGATGCCCTTCTGGATTTCTTCCACGGGCACGCCGTAGGTTTCGGGGATCGCGCCACCATACTGGTTAATCAGCGCAATCAGGTCTTCGGGCACCGAGGAAGAACCGTGCATCACCAGGTGGGTGTTGGGCAGGCGGCTGTGGATCTCTTCAATGCGGCTGATGGCGAGGATTTCGCCCGTCGGCTTGCGGGTGAACTTGTAGGCTCCGTGGCTGGTGCCGATGGCAACGGCCAGCGCGTCTACCTGAGTCCGCTCCACAAAGTCTACGGCTTCGTCAGGGTCAGTCAGCAGCATGGAGTGATCCAACTCGCCCTCAAAGCCATGCCCGTCTTCTGCTTCGCCCTTGCCTGTTTCCAAAGAGCCGAGGCAGCCCAGTTCGCCTTCCACCGAAGCGCCGATGGCATGAGCCACTTTCACCACTTCGCTAGTGACGGCCACATTGTAGTCGTAGCTGGCGGGCGTTTTGGCATCTGCTTCCAGCGAACCGTCCATCATCACGCTGGTAAAGCCGTTCTTGATGGCGGAATAGCAGGTCGCAGGCTCGTTGCCATGATCCTGGTGCATCACGATGGGAATGTGGGGATAGGTTTCCACCGCCGCCAGAATCAGGTGGCGCAGGAAGTTTTCACCTGCATATTTCCGAGCGCCACGAGAAGCTTGCAGAATCACCGGGCTATCGGTCTCGTGAGCAGCCTGCATGATGGCCTGGATCTGCTCCATGTTGTTGACGTTGAACGCAGGGATACCGTAGCCGTTTTCGGCCGCGTGATCCAGCAGCAGTCGCATAGGCACGAGCGCCATAGAAATTCCTCCTAGTCGGTGTGTTCAGCTAATTTCGGCGTTGAACAAGAAAAGCTTACGATAATCTTAAGACACTTTTATCACCGGACGCGAGATCGTCCAGTAAGTCGGCTGCGGATCGTCTGGTTGCAGCCTGTCTTAATTTATTCTAAGTATAAATGCTCATCCCGTCTTTTGCACAGAGATATCGACGGCAGATTAATCTGGCTGTGGATCGACCAAAATTTACCCAAATTTACACTGAGCTTACGGCACCGAATTTACGAATTTATTTTACGAATTTACAAGGAGCGTTGAACCGATGACGATCGCCCCTGAATTGCGATCGCTCAGCGTGCAGGACTATCGCCGCATGGTGGAAGCGGGCATCCTGGCTGCCGACGAGCGCGTAGAACTGATTGAGGGACAGCTTTATACAATGGCAGCCAAGGGAACGGCCCATAGCGCAGCGGTGACTCGAATTGATCGCGTATTGTCACAACGGCTGGCGGGTCGAGCGCTGCTGCGGTTCCAAGACCCGGTGCAGTTGAGCGATTTTTCGCAGCCAGAGCCAGATGTCGCTATGGTTCACCCCGACCCGCTGGACTATGAAGATCACCACCCCACGCCAGCGGAAATCTTCTTGCTGATTGAAGTGGCAGACAGTACGCTACGCCGCGATCGCGACCTGAAGGTTCCGGTTTACGGGCGATCGGGCATTCAGGAATGTTGGATTCTGGACGTGCAGGAGCGTCGCCTATACGTATTTCGAGACCCTGGTGGGGCGGGCTATGGTGCAGAACAAATTTTGTCGGAACAGGAGGCGATCGCCCCGCTGTCTTTCCCAGACTGCGTGATTCAGGTCAGCGAATTCCTGCGATCGCCTGCTGCACAAGCCTGAAAACAGCAGTCGTAAAGCAAAAATTCTGAGAAAAAATGGGTCGCCTGGGATTCGAACCCAGGACCAATCGGTTAAAAGCCGAGTGCTCTACCGCTGAGCTAGCGACCCGTCAGTGCCAAGCGCACCGATTAATCAATATATCACCTGTCTGTGAGGTGTGACTATCTTTTCTAAGCTTTTCTAAGAAAGTCTGGATGACTTTACTAGAGGGTAGCAGCGAGGGCGATCGCCCCTTCCCATATCCTGTGAGGTTGCGTGTCCCGAAAGTTCGCGTGTCCCGCAAATTCGCGTGTCCTGCAAATTCGCGACCGTCTTTTAGAAAAGCCACTGGAAAAGCCGCTGGAAAAGCCACGCCACCCCAGGCTAGGCTTTGCTTTACGACAACTGGGCCGTGATGCGGAAACTCGTCCGCACCGTGCCGCCCGGAGCCAGTTCGATCAAATGATCGCCCGTGTTCAGCGCGTTGCGCGGCCCCGTCCAGGGTTCCAGACAGTAAAAGTCCTTGCCCTTTAGCGTCCAAAACACCAGCATCGTGTAGGGATCGTCAAAATCCAGCCGCAGCTTCAGGTTTTCTCGAAAATCTTCCACCGTTGCGGACTGAAACGACAGCTTGCGAAACAGCACGTCGATTTCGTCCTGGCTGAAATCGAACCCATCCATATAGGCGTGGGTTTCCTGCGTGCGCTGGTCTACGTATTGCGTTGAGGGAATGTCGAAATCTAGCCGCGCCTTGTCCGACACCGAGAAATAGGGATGTAGCCCCAGCGAAAAGGGCATGATGGTATTTCCTGAATTGGTGACCTGCTGCTGCAACACCAGGCGATTGCCCTCCAGGATGTAGGTAAAGTCCAGCGAAAACTCAAACGGATAGAGCGCACGGGTCTGGTCGCTGCTGCTCAGGTTGAGCGTGATGCTGGCTCGATCCAGCGCTTCGGTATGGGTGACTAGCCAGGGCAGGTCGCGGGCAAAGCCGTGCTGCTTCAGCAGATAGGTCTGGCCGTTGTAGGTGTAGGCATTGTTGGGCAGGTTGCCGCAAATGGGAAACAAGATGGGAATGCCGCCGCGCACGCTGAGGCTGGGGTCTGCAAAGCGGGCTTCGTCGAGATAGAGAATGTCGCGCCCCTGCACGCTCCAGCGAGTGATGATGCCGCCGCGCTCAGGCACGACCTCTAGGCGGGCATCGGTGGCCGAATCGGTCAGCGCATAGGTGAGATATTGGGATGGGTGCTGGGAAACCTCAAACACGGCTTTGGGGAAATAACGACACCTCTAATCATGGACTGCTCTGGCACAAACCCCAGAATTTATTAGAATTTTCTGGGTTTTTCCAGATGCGGCAAGCCCCGCTTTTCTCGCCTGTCTTCTCCACCCCATTCCCCAAACGTTGCCATGCCCGACGATGCCAGCCTATGTCGAACACCTGATGCAGTGCAGTCTTTTTTGGAAGGTCTTTACCAATCTTGCCGCGAGCTGCGCGGGGGCAAAGTGGCGGACTACATTCCCGAACTGGCCAAGGTAGATCCCAATTTGTTTGGCATTTGCCTGGTAACGGCGGATGGACAGGTGTTTGAGGTGGGTGATACGGCGCATCTGTTTACGATCCAGTCCATTTCCAAGGTGTTTGTGCAGGGGTTGGCGCTGGAAGACCACGGGCGCGACTATGTGCTGGCGCGGGTGGGCGTAGAACCTACGGGCGATGCCTTTAACGCGATTATTTTGGATGAAGCGTCGAAGCGGCCCTATAACCCAATGGTCAATGCGGGGGCGATCGCCACCACCAGCCTCATTGCTGGCGACGGCCCGACGGAACGGCTCAATCGCCTGCTAAATATGTTTCGCCGCTACGTCGGGCACGACATTGTGGTAGATGTGGCAACCTACGTGTCGGAGCGGGCCACGGGCGATCGCAACCGGGCGATGGCCTACCTGATGCGCCATTTCAAAATGGTGGACTGGGATATCGAAGAAGCGCTGGATCTGTACTTTCAGCAGTGTTCGGTGATGGTGTCCTGTCGGGATCTGGCAGTGATGGCGGCGACGCTGGCCAACCAGGGCGTGAACCCAATGACGGGCGATCGCGCGGTCGAGGCGGGCTATGTGCGCGACATGCTCAGCGTTATGTATACCTGCGGTATGTACAACTTTGCGGGCGAGTGGGCCTATCGCGTGGGGCTGCCCGCCAAGAGCGGCGTTTGTGGCGGCATTATTGCCGTCGTGCCCGACCAGCTTGGCATTGCCGTCTTTTCGCCGCCGCTGGATGGCCGAGGCAACAGCGTGCGCGGCGTGCGCGTGTGCGAAGCCATCTCGCAAGAATTTGGGCTGCACTTATTCGACTCGTCTCGCGGCTGCCACTACTTTTTAGAGCATCTCGGTGGAAAAGAGCGTCTCATCTCGCTGTCTAAAGAAAACTCATAATCCTCTTTGAGATCTTTAGTCTTGCTTAGTCTTGAAACGCAATGTGCAACGTTGCCGATCCCCCTCACCCTCAATCCCTCTCCCGCTCTGGGAGAGGGACTTCAAGCCTCCCTTGCTCCGCTTCTGCCGACTTGGGAGAAGGGGTTGGGGGATGAGGGCAGATTGATTGAAAGTTGCACATCGCGTTCTTGAAACTTTTTCAAGGCTTTAGGGCAGTGTTTCCCGCAAAACGCCGTTTATCTGAGTTTTTCCTCTGTCCTGAGATAGATCTTTGCCATAGGCGAATCTCCTACCTCTGGTTGACGGTTTCTCCAGCCTGCTGATTTTAGACTGCTACGAGTCTGCAAGTATTCGCAACATTTCGCAATATGCGGGGTTGTTGATTAACCATTCAGCAAGGCGTTTAGTCGCAAAGAGGTAACCATGAACATCAAGCAAACGAGCACTCGCAATCAGTGGATCAAGCTGCTGGGTCTGGGCGTTGTAACGGCGACTGTAGCCTACACTTACCCCGGCATGGCCTCGATGGATGAAGTCATGCCCTCTGCCGCAACGACCGATGCTGTGTCTGAAACCGTAGCTGGCGAGACGACGATGGGCGAAACGGTCATTGATGCAACGGTCACGGGTGTAGGAGCGCCTGCTGATATGCCGACGGCGGATGTTGCTCCAAGAACCGACGGGGCAACTGCGATGGCAGCGGGCACGTTGACCCAGATTGTGTCCCAAGGGGAATCCTTTAGTACGCTGGAAGCCGCCCTCAAAGCAGCAGGTTTGGACGGTGCGCTAAACGAAGCTGGCCCGTTCACCGTGTTTGCCCCGACTAACGAAGCCTTTGCGGCACTGCCCGAAGAGACGTTGCAGGCGTTGCTACAGCCCGAAAACCAGCGTGTGTTGCAGCAAATCCTGGCGTACCATGTGGTTTCCGGTAGCGTCACCTCAGACGCGATTCAGCCCGGTGAAGTGGCAACGGTCGAGGGCAACTCAGTGGCGATCGCCCAGGATGGCGAAACCGTCACTGTCTCCGGCGCTCGCGTCATCCAGGCCGACATCGTAGCTAGCAACGGCGTGATCCACGTAATCGATCAGGTGCTGATTCCTCCCGGACTCGACCTGCAATAGTGGGCTAAAGGTGTTCTGTTCTCTATTTCTACTCTCTCTAAGTGGGGTCATTGCATCGCCTCTGCGCTGAGCAGCGACCCCGCTCCACACCAAAGCATGGCACAAGTGCCCAGCATCCTGGCAGATTAGTCAGGCGGTTGGGCACTTTCTTGTCTCCTGGGCACTTTTCTATCTTTGATGCAGCGAGGATTAGCAAAACTGGAGAATTCTGAGAAATAGTGTTGATCGTGACTGCGGTCAGCAGGGTCGTATCGCACTATAGATTGCAGTTGCACCTGCGGGCTAGTGTTTATGTCGAGCGACATTGCCAGAACGCCGCTCTTTCGTACCTTTACCGTGATTCATGCTGAACTGTAAGATTTACACTCAAGTCATTCCTCAAGTTATTAGCCAAGTCATTCGCCAAAGCATTCTCCATCACGCCCAACTCAGTTCATAAACCCAAGTCCAAAACCCAAAATCCAAAATCTAAAATTCCAAAACCCCGAACGGGGATTCATCGCAGGAGCAAGCAGCGTGAATGCAGCAGAACAGGCAAAGGGGCTAGAGCTAGCCGCCAAGATTGCCGCCGCTGTTAATTTATTCAAGTCTTACTTTCCCGACGCGCAGGCAGACCTGAAGCCCTGGGCCAATGACCCCGGCACCCGCGAACTGGTAGATCCTGACTCCATCGACATTGGCTTTCACTTGCCGGGTTGGAGTCCTCGGTTTCAGGCCCGCAGTATTTTGGTGCAGATCCGCTTGTTTGAGGATGAAGCAGCGGCAGAATCGGGCGAGGGGGCGATCGCCCAAACCCGCCGCGTCATTGGTCTAGAAGCCGTCGGGCTGACGCACCAGGGCGAGCAGTGGCGCTTGTCTACTGTTGGCGAGTGGCGCGTGCTGGGAACGCAGCAGCCCGTCGAAGAAATCCAGACCCGGCTGCGGTCGTTTTGTACCCAGGTCTATGAGCTATTCAATGGGAACGCTAAGCAGGGTGGTGAATGCTAAACAGCGAATGCTAAGCAGCGATTGCTAAACAGCGATTGCAAAAGCCGAAACCGCTGTCTTGGAAGGGCGATCGCCCCAAGCCGATACAATAAACCTATGCAGTGACTCTATGGCTGTTCTGGCCTACCTCAGCCCCGATGGTTGCAGTCTCCGTTGATCACTACGTTTCTCCAGAAGAGTATCTGGCGGAGGAAGCCGCCCGCCCTACGAAGCATGAGTATCGCGATGGCTATATCTACGCGATGGCAGGCGGCACCGATGCCCATGTCACAATTGCACTCAATTGTTGGGCATTCCTGCGAGGACATCTCCGCAACCAAAGCTGTCGGGCCTACGCCTTAGACATGAAGGCCCGCATTGAGGAACTGAACTGCTACTACTATCCAGATGTGATGGTGACTTGCGATGAGCGCGATCGCACGACGAATACTTTCAAGCGCTATCCTTGCCTGATTGTCGAAGTCCTGTCCGAAGCGACGGAAGCCTTTGACCGGGGCGACAAATTTGCCGACTATCGCCAAATCGAGAGCTTGCAAGAATATGTCCTGATTTCTCAAACCCGGCTCCAGGTAGACGTGTTTCGTCGCAACGAGGAGGGCCTGTGGGTGCTGCATCCCTATGGCGAGGGCGATCGCGTGTTGCTGACCAGCGTGGGCTGGGAAGGGGCGATCGCCGACTTTTACGAAGCCGTTGACTTCCCAAGCCCCAAAGAACGCCCACCAGCGGCGGACGAGAACCGCCAGGGAGACGCTCTGGTCTAACGATTTATTACAGAAAAGCGGTTTCAGGGCTGTGAACCGCATGGGTGCTTTGAAAGGTGGAAATAGGATTGAATGACCCACACCGAGTTCCGATTTCTCGTGTCCTGGTTGCTTCCAAACTTCTTTTCAACGCTGGGCACAAATTGAACTGAGCCACAGTCATGGAATATGGAATCGGTGCTCGAATCTACCCCATGGAATTCGTTATGAAATCAGCGTTTCTGTTTGTCCTCGTTCCTGCCGTAATGCTGGTCGGCGTTGCCCTACCCCAAGCGCAGGCACAGACTGCTCCAGAAGCTCGTCAAATTTCGCAAGTTTCCCTAACGGCGATCGCCGAAAGCTTTATCACCCGTCTTGGAGACCAGCAGTTCGAGTCGGCCGTTGCAGACTACGAAGCCAGCCTACAAGATGTAAACGATATCAGCGCCCGCTCAATCCAGACCTATTGGAATGATATTGTGGCTGAGAGTGGGCCATTTCGGCAAATCATTCGCTCTACGGTTCTTTCTGACGGCAGGCCCAATGGCGAGTCTGTAGTCAGCGTTGTCTGCCAGTTTGGGCGCACCAATCGCGAACTGTTTGTAGTGTTGTCTGGTACTGATGTCGTTAGTTTTAGCCCAGTGGAATAGGCTGCTTTCGAGGATTTGGATGAGCCGGAACGTCCAGCTAGCCAAGCCTCAAGCCACATCAGCCCATTTTACTCGCCCCGCTCCTCGACTTCGTTTGATCGGCGGGCCGTCTTTGGGAACACTAGCAGATGTCAGGTGCAGACCGACTGCAAATGGTTGGATGCCCCGAACGGTCAATCCACAAGCTTGGAAACCTTCTGATGCCTACGCTGTGGGTAGCGGGTGGCGATCGTGCTGGAGATCTGAGTCTCAGCGTCTTGTTGCTGCTCGATCCGGCCCGGCCGCGGTACTCAATTTTGCAGTCCTACTTCATTTCACATCTCAGCTATGAAACGTTTGCGTCATCGTCTCGTAGCCCTTAGCGCGATCGCGCTGGGTGCTCTGTCTATTTCCGCTCCCACCTCTGCCACCACCTTTGGTCAGCAAGAGGTAGACCAGGGTCGATTTATCGCTGTGTCGTCTTCTGGCGTGACCACCCGCCGACTGCTGATTTTGGAGCAAGTGTCTGATGCACGCCCCTGCTGGAGCGAGTCTGGGGCAAATCCAACCATCGTTACACCGCTGCTGCTCCAGTTTGATTTCACGGGTATTTGCAACCGCGCCACCGACCGCAACGGCTACTCGATCCGGGTCAATGGCCAAGATATGGGGCTGGATTACAGCATCCGGATTTTGCCGCAAAACGGCGACCTAGTGATGCTGGGCGTGCCCAACGACCGCTCTCGCCCGCAACTGCTTATCGGACGGGCGAATGGCTTAACGGAAGACTTTGCCAAAATTACGCTGCAACCGGGCTGGCGATTTACCAAGCGCACCTTTGGCGATCGCACGCTGGGCCACGTCTATCTCACCTACGAAGGGGTCTTCCCGCCCGGAGATGTCGCCACACAGCCCACGCCCACGCCAACCCCAACCCCCACGCCTACGCCGACCCCAACCCCCACGCCCGTCCCGGTCACCTTCACGGACATTTCCAGAGACATCTACGCCACGCAAATTCGCAACGCGGTTGCTGCTGGATTCATTTCGGGCTTCCCCGACAACACTTTCCGCCCGCTGGATACGCTAACCCGCGAGCAGTTGGTGTCGATGGTGCTGGATGCGCTCACCAAAGCGCCTAACGTCAATCTGCAGATTCCTGCCGCCGCCAGCGGTGACCCCTATCGAGATGTCAATGCATCCCGCTGGAGCGCCGCCAAGATCCAATTTGCCCGCGATAACAACATTGTGCGCGGCTACGAAGACGGCACCTTCCGTCCGGCACAGCCCGTGACCCGTGCTGAACTGGTGTCGGTGCTGAAGCGAGCCGCTGAGTTTGCGCTGACGGCGCGTGGCTCGTCGCCTACCCTGCTGCTAAATCAGCCCACCCGCACCTTTGCCGACACCACAAACCACTGGGCCTCGGCGACTATTACCGAGCTATCGGGCTTCTGCGGCGTTGCGTCTCCGCTGAATGAGCAGGGCAACAACTTTGCGCCTAACGCCGCCTCCCAGCGCAACTATGCGGCTGCGGCAACGCTGCGAACCCTCGACTGTCTGCAACTGCCTCAATAGCCTCTAGGACTTACGCAGTTGGACGATTTCTCGCGGGCTGCGCCCGCGAGAAATCGTCCAAAGCCCAGAAAGCCTATCGCAAGTGCGTAAGTCCTGAACCTCAATAACTGTCTTCTGTGGCGAATGGCGATCGCCCCTTGAGTCAGCTTTCTGCCGATGGTGGAAGTTCTGGCCCAGGGGGCATTTTTTCTGCTTTCTGTTGCGCCTCACTCGACCTCGGAGGAGCGCACCACGTTGTGCGACTCCTGAAGCTCCCGCACTTCTCGGTGCAAAAAGTAGTTGAGAAAGGTGCGAATGCCCGTGATCGCTGCCAGTTTAGCGATTTCGTTCCAGTGGGGAGAAACCGCCGTGCCCACAATGTCGGCTGCCAGCAAAAACTCCAGCGCCAGCGCTAGAGAAAGCCCCAAATCCAGCCGGATCGGCGGCTGCACAATGTAGCCCTGATAGCGAAACATACGAACACACTTGCGGATTGTTTTGACGAGGGCGATCGCCACAATCAAAATCGCAATGAACTCCAGAATAATCTTCAGCAGCAGCGCCATCTCCTGAAGCAAAAACTCTGCTCTGTGGATCAGCGAGCTACTTGCAGACAGTGAATCAGTTGCCGGGAGATGAACCAGCATAGGGAACGCTAAACTTCTATAAACTGAACTTCTATGAACTGTAGGACTTACGCAGTTGGACAATTTCTCGCGGGCGCAGCCCGCGAGAAATTGTCTGAAATCCCGCTAGCTTATTGCAAGTGCGTAAGTCCTAAACTGAACAAGTAAATCCAAGCTGGAAATCGAATGCTCAGACAAAAGCAGAGATTCATAACCAGCCCAACTAAGCCCAAAGATCCATCCAACCCTGAGAGGCTTTGATTCGAGTTTTAACCCCCTCCTTGCCCCTTCTCTCATGCCAGACGACTTGCCAATTTTTCTAATCACTGCCGGATTGGTGATTGTGTATCTGGTGATTTCAGCCCTGACCGAAATGGGCACCAAACTGCCCTGGAAAAAATGAGACAGCTGAACTGGAGCCTAAGAACCGAAATCCTGCTGTAAAATAAGCTCCAGTCAAAAAAAGATTTACATACTTGTTAAGACTGTCCAAAGATCGCTATGGAAATCTTAAGATTCCAGATGACCTGGCTTAGATCAAGAAGAAGTGGGCAGAGTAACGCTGTGAACGCGAACGGATCCATGCATCCACCTAGTTTTTCTGTCCAACGCAGTTCTGTCCAACGCATTCACCCGACGCATTCACCGACCCATTGAGGCACAGCAAAGAGGCACAGCATCATGGCGCTTAGCGACACACTCAGCGATCAAACCACCACTCAAAACCTCGTAGCAGATTGCGTCAAGCTCATCGACGAACAGGTTGCCGGCAAAGGAGGCATTTCGGGGCTGGCGCTGAAAGCAGCTTACGGAGTTGTGAAAGGCATAGAGCCAAGCTACATTTCCGGCGCAATTCGGCGGCTATTGCCCGAAGCCCTCGCTGCGCTAGACCCTATGTGGAACGAGGGCATCCAGTCGGGTGACCCGGTGCAGCACCTAATTCAAAACCGCGATCGCACGGCAGACACCCTGCTCAGCGTCACCGACCACAAGATTGAAAAAGCCAAAAACAGCGTAGTGCGGGCTTCCTACGGCAAGCTGCGAACCTCGGTCAAGGGCGACGTAGAAGCAGCCGTGCCTGGACTGGCGCAAATCTTGGGAACGCACGTCCAGAGCTAGCCCTGCGCTGGGATCGAGGGGATTTAGCGCCATGCGAAACTTAGCGCCATACGAAACGTCATCCTAAAGCTGCCGACGCTGACTGCAACTTCCTGACGGCGATTTTATCCAAAATTTCCATTAATCCAAGAATAACCCAGCGTGTTTTGTCTGGGTTCTTTTTGATGTTCGTTTTGCAGTTCTTTTGGCAATTCGTTTCGTGGCTAGCGAAGTCTACACCGAGCGTATCCCACTTTTGTAGCCCTCACCCTCAATCTCTCTCCCAAAGCGGGAGAGGGACTTCCAATCCGGCTCCCCTTCTCCCTTTTTGGGAGAAGGGACTGGGGGATGAGGGCGGGAGCATGTCATCTTTGTAAGGAGGTACTTATACGCATAGGCTGTAATGCTCTATCTAAGGGCTTTCAGCTACCCTGTTGCGATATCACTCAAGTTCTGCATCTGCAAAAGTGACATGCACCCGATGAGGGCAAACTTGCAGAACTGGGATGCGCCCTATTCACCGCTATTTTTTGCCAGACAGCTTTTTTAGGGTCATCACCGTATAATCGACCCGGATCCCCTGCCTGGGACAGATGTTAGAATATGAGTTTAAGAAATACACCTGTACTCTGCTTGGGTTGAGCCAACCACACCGCCAGGAGCATTTATGAACAACTGTATTTTGATGGCTGAGGTGATTCAAGAGCCGCAGCTTCGCTATACCTCCGATAGTCAAACGCCAATTGCTGAAATGACGGTGCAGTTTGCGGCGCTGCGCGATAACGAGCCGCCAGGACAGATCAAGGTAGTGGGCTGGGGCAATCTGGCGCAAGAGATCCAGGCAGGGTTTCATGTGGGCGATCGCGTCATTCTCGAAGGTCGGCTGGGTATGAACATGATCGACCGCCCAGAGGGCTTCAAGGAAAAGCGAGCAGAGCTAACGGTATCCCGCATTCACCGCATCGAAGCTGATGCCAGCCTGAGGTCCTCTACTGCCGACGTACCAGGGACAGCCGCATCCCGTCCCGCTGCGACTACTCCCGCTGCTCCGCCGGCCTATGCAGCCTCCACGGCCAAAGCTGCCCCCGCCGCCAAGGCTCCCGTGGAAACGGCCGACTATGACGATATTCCGTTCTAGGCTAGACAGGTTAATCCTTAACCCGCTTAATCCGCTAAACCGCTTGTCTGCGGGCGAGCTTCTGCGTGGATTTCTGCTATCTCAGGTGCGCTCAGGTCGTAGAGTGCGTAAACGGCTGCGTCGATTTGGGCATCAAGCTGGGCGATTTCCGCAGGAACCGCTTCGCGAATCGCCCTCAGGTCTTGACTTGTTCCGCAGTGATGCCGCTGTTTCGCCAAGTCAATTAGGACTTGCTGTAGCCCAGGGCGATCGCTCTTTTCACCCAGCGCTATGGGAATCTGGTGCAACTGGGGCGGCCCCACGCGCAAATAGCCGCCCTGGAGCGCGTTGCCGCCATGCCGCTGCACGAAGTACCAGTGGATTAGCGAACTGTTCAGAATCGCCAGCAGCAGCCACAGCAGATCAGGGCAGGTCGCCAGAGGGTTGGCTAGAGGGGAGGATGGGTTGGGCGCTTGAATAATCGAGGTCGATTTTCCCGCCAGCACGCCCCCAGACTCATCTAGCGCACACTCTAGCCGTCGGGTCATGCCCGCGACGATTAGCTTGGGTTGGGTAGCCTGTCGCTGGCGCTGGGGCGAAAGTTGGCACAAGTGTTGTGCAGGCAGGATGGGGTGCAGGTAGCGATCGCCCAAATAGCGCAACGGGCGATCGCCCCACCGCAGGCGATAGGGATCGATCGTGCCGCTGTTGACCAGGCGCAGGTCGCTGGGGGCAGGCGTGGGATGATTGCAAATCCAGCGCTGGAGGTCATAGGCTTCGGCTACCGTCGCCGCTCCCCGCACGCTGGCAATTTGCCCCAGCGTCGGAAACTGCTGCAACCGCGCCATTAGGCTGCCTGCCTGCTGCGAATCGCCCAGCCACCATGCTTCGCCCTTGGCGTGTAGCCATTGCCGCCGTCCCACCTCTGTCAATGTTTCCATCACCTCATAAGGCACTGGTTCATAGGGCACTGGCTCTTGGGTCACTGGCTTTTGGGTCACTAGCTCTTGGGTCACTGGCTCATAGGGCACTGGCTCATAGGGCACTGGCGCACTTGCAAAAATCGAGTCCTGTCCTGGAGAACCCAAACCTGGCTTTTCCGGCTTTCCCCGCCGCGCCACATACACCAGCGGATAGACCGCCGCCCGAAACACCGCCACCTGGGCATAGTCCCGCAGCGCCACAAGCTGACAGTTCTCTGCTAAGAGCGATCGCGCTGTGGCAGCATACCCCGCCGAGCGCAGCTTGTTAGGCACCACCAGACTCGTCATTCCACCTGGACGACACAACTCCAGCGATCGCTCGATAAATACGCAAAACAAGTCCCAGTTGCCCCTGGCGCAGCCATAGCGCTCGGTGCAGGCACGTCGCCAGTCGGGGGTTTCCAGACTCATCTGGGCAGCGTCGATATAGGGCGGGTTGCCCAATACCCCGTCAAACCCGCCTGCCTGTGCGGCTGATGGAAAGGCGGTGGCCCAGTCCAGACCCAGCAGCGCGTCGGCACAAACTAGATTTTGCGTCAGGTCGGGTAGCACAAATCCCGGTGGCGGCTGGCCCTCCAACAGCTTGAGCTGGAGCGAGAGACGGGTGAGGGCGATCGCCGTTTCATCCACATCCACCCCATAAATACAGTCGAGCAGCACTTGCTGACGAGTGTGCCAATCTACTGGGCGATTTACTGGGCAATCCACTGGGTAATCTGGGCGATCTGGGCGATCTGGACAATCTATTGGGGCGATTGGGGTCCGCTGGGTACAGGGGGGGACAGTTGCCCCGTCCACACTCGCCGAATTCGCAGGCCAACCCGCCACCCACCGCAGCAGCGCATCATAGCTTGCCAGCAAAAATGCCCCTCCCCCCGCCGCCGGATCAAGGATGCGCGGAACCCTCAGCAGCTTTTGGGTAGGGTCGCTCAACAACTGCTCCAGGGTTTGCGAAACGCAGTAGTTCACCAGCGGCTCCGGCGTGTAGTAAATTCCCCGTGCTTTGCGGCCGTCTGCTTTTGGGGCAGCCCTCGGCGCACATTGTCCGAATGACGGGGCCCAGGCGAGGCACTGCTCATACAGTTGCCCCAGCCGCGCCACCGGGTAGGGAGCGCAGAGAAAGAGCGATCGCAACAGCGCAAGCAGGGCCGCATTCGCCTCGGTCGACAAGGAAGGCAGGGCCGCCACCGGAAACGCCAGCCCGTGCTGATGATTGGCAGCGGTCAAAAGTTGATCTAGCGCAAACTCATCGGGTTTGAGGGATAGCCAATGTACTGCCAGCAGTTTGCGCTGCTGATAGAGCGGGATGCACAGCAGCGCCAGCAGCAGCATCCGAGCGTGGGCGTGGTCGGCGGGCTGAGTGGGTTGGTGATTCGCAAAGCAATCCCTACGGGAATCGCCCAGGATGTCCAGCAACCGCCGATAGCTCCGCGCTGCCCAGGTTTCCAGGTCGCTTGTGCCTTGCAGAGAATGAGGGGCGATTTGCGAAGCGACCTCTACGGGAATCGCTCCACTGGGCAAATCATCTACCGCATAGGCTCCACGGGCATCCGACTGGCGCAATTCATCCGACTGGCGCGATTGAAGCATAGCAAGACGACCGCAGAAAAACGGCGAGAAGACTCCACCAAAAGACACAGAAGACAGCCGCTAGAAGACAGCCGCTAGAAGACAGCCATCCAGTCATCCGAAAGCTTACTATGGCATTGGATTGATGGCACAGAATCGATCGCGTCTCGCTCCTACGTTTTTCCTTATCGCACGCTATGCCTTTGACGTTTACCAACGCAGTTCAAGAACTGACCTATCGCAAGGTGTCGGACTACCTCACGACCTCTGCGCTATTCAAGGACTCGCTGCAAGTTTTGTCCTATGCTCCCCGGTTTAACCTGTCCTACGGTTCAGCCAAGGTTGAGGTAGAGGTGCTGGATTGGGAGGTGCATCCCTGGGACGAGCGAGAACTGGCAATTGTCAAGGCGAGTAGCTGCGTTACCCTGGGCAGCCGAACGGATGAGCCGCTGATGCGATATCTGCTGATGGAAAACCACCGGATGCGGTTTGGCGCGTTTCATCTGGCAGAGACGGGCGGCGTGATTTTTTCGCACAGCGTCTTGGGCGGGGAGAACATGGACTTGATGGAACTGCAAACCTGCATTTTGTCTGTGGTGACCATTGCCGATACCTACGACGACTTGATTATCCAAAAGTTTGGCGGGCAGCGGGCGTGCGATCGCCTACCCTGACCGCCCAAAGCCCAACGCTCAAACCCCAGCGCCCAAACCCCAACAAAGGCAGGACTTACACACTTGCGATAAGGGTTCTATCGTCCAACTGCGTAAGTTCCAAAAGAAAAACACCCAGCAGCCCCCTGCCAGGTGTTATGTCGCTTCGGAAATCCGATTTTTTCTACCAAAAACTACCAAAAACGTCGCATGGCGGATGAACTATTGCTCTTGCTTGACCTGAGCGTGTAGCTCAACCCCACGGTACTTACCAATCACTTTCCCCGAAACTGTGGCGACGGCGGGAACGTTGGCTTGGTATTTGATACCGCGATAGGAGAGGTTCATAGCTGGTTTCCTTTTGAATTCCATGCTTTTAGAATAGGGCGGCAGACCCGGCCCACACCTCATCCGAGCGTCTCACCTGAGCGGGTGAACTTCTGCTTAAGAACGTTTCCCGTAGGGGTCGCTTCGCGAATTACCCCCTCCCGCCAACTCTGCCAATCGCCCATCTAATCTCCAAAATCTCGAATAGGTTAGGCCTTACGCACTTGCGAAGTTTTCTAGGTGTTGGGCGATTTCTCACGAGCTGCGCCCACGAGAAATCGCCCAACTGCGTAAGTCCTTTCGGTATAAGTCGGTATAAGATTGAAAAGGCTCGGAGAGGTGGCAGAGTGGTCGAATGCGCTCGACTTGAAATCGAGTGTCCCAAAAGGACCGTGGGTTCGAATCCCACCCTCTCCGTTTCGGAATGTTTCGGAATCTTGTGAACGGTGGCGCAATCTAGCGGCTCTGTGCGTCGGCCGCCTGCATCAGCCGCCGCTGACGGGGGGAATTAGCACGACCTCGTCGCCGTCTTGCAGCACCCAGTCCGGCTCTACAAACTGATAGTTCACGCCAAAGCGAGTGAGCGATCGCCACTGCTCCAGTTCGGGATGCTCCTGCAACAGGCGATCGCACACCTCAGCGACGGTTGCCCCCTGCGGCAGCGCCAGCACTAGCTCTGGCATACCGTAGGCTTCCTGATAGGCGGCAAATAGCTTGATGGTCACGGTCACCGTTGGGTCAGACACACTCGACAGGCTCCAAAAACCAGGTTGTACCAGAGCCAGATCGCAGACTGGGGCGCTGCGAACCGCTCAGGAGCGATCAGGCGCGAATAGAAGCAAACGGGCGATCGCCCCCCACCCTCATTCTGGCCCAATCCTCATTCTGGAGGGCTAATCCTTAAACAGTCAAAGCTTTTGTAAAAGTCTCGTAAAAAACTGCGGGAGTTTACGGCGGTGCTGTCCACTTTCCCGCACACTTTCAAAGGAGATTTACGTATTGTGAGTAACCTAGACTCCGTAAAATTCCCTACTATGATTGATAAAGTGTGAAGCTATTCTGAAAGCGTGCGCTAGAATCACAAGAATCATTAACTTTCTATTCTTAGATTTTGCGGTTCACTGCTGTCGGTTCCCCCTGTTGACGGTCTAAAGTTGGTAGTCCTAAATGCGGAAAGGCTGAACGAGGTCGGTACGCTAGATTACGTAAGTGGAAATATCTAAACCACCTATAACTTAAGGTTTCTGCCTGAGCAGCACTCTGCCGGTTGGGCTGAGCCGTCACATGATCTACTTCGGGGTTTGCACTTGGTTCAACGCAACAGCACACTTCGGTACGACTTACTGAATTCCCAGGACTTGCCTCATGTATTCTGTGTCTTCTCAGGCTGACTCTTCTAGACCATTTCTGACGTGGCAGCGGATTTTGGACTGGGCCCAGGAGCATTACCGCACCCGCACCTTTGCCAAGGATGAAAAGATTCCGGCGCGTCCTGGACTGCTGTATCTGGTGCAGCGGGGCGCAGTGCGTCTGGTGGGCGAGGCGCAGGTCAGCGCCAACGGCAGTTCCTCCCGCCTGCCCCGAATCAACTCCGAAGAGGCATTTCTGGGCTTTGTCGGCGCGGGTCAACCCTTTGAAATCGTGGCGCAATCGCCCTTTACGCTCCAGGCCTTTGCCCATGTCGAACAGACCTCGGTGATTTGGCTTTACTGGCACGATCTGGACAACTGGCCCCACTTTCGTCGGGAAGTGTTGGATGCCTTCCGATTGCAGCACCAGCGCAAGCTGCTGTGGCTGAGTACGTTGGGCCAGCGCCGCACCATCGACCGCCTGCTGGGCTTCATCACGCTGCTGGTAGAAGAGTTTGGCGAACCCAGCGATGATACGTACTATTTGCCCTGGTCGCTGACCCACGCCCAAATCGGCAGCGCCATCGGCTCTACTCGCGTCACGGTGACCCGGCTGATGGGCAAGCTGCGCCAGCGCGGGCTGATTCGCACCTACGGCGATAATCTGATCGCAATTCCAGCCGAATCGACCATGCTGCAAAAGCGTAACAGCGCTTCATAGGTTTTGGAAGCTAGGGCGTGTTCTAAAACCCTTCGATCCCCCCTAGCCCCCCTTAAATCCCCCTAGCCCCCCTTAAAAAGGGGGGAACCGAGCCGAACCACTCCGGAAGTCCCCATTAATAAGGGGGATTTAGGGGGATCGACTCAAGGCAATCAACGACCTAGAAAGTTTTAAGACACTGCCTAGGGTGCTGTTGTCAGGCTTTGATGCGTTCCGATGGCGCAAATGCATCCTGTGGGAGGGCGATCGCTCGATGAATTTGCGCCTGCCTCAGAAGCACCACCTGCGGCGGTGTCAGCTATGTACCGACTGGAGGGCCGGAGTTGGTGTATAACTTCCAGGTCTAGTGTTTCGGTGACTGAGCTGCCATGTCCAATTCTTCGCCCAACTCGTTGTCTGCGATCGCCCGTGCGCGAAATATTCGCTATTTCATGATTTCCTTTACGGATCTGTTTGGGGTGCAGCGGGCTAAGCTGGTGCCTGCTGAGAGTATTGATGCGATCGCAGCGAATGGGGCGGGCTTTGCGGGGTTTGCGGCCTGGTTGGATCAGTCGCCCGCCGACCCCGATATTCTGGCCTTTCCCGATGCAGAGCGGCTATTTCAGCTTTCCTGGCGGCCGGATGTGGCGTGGCTGCCCGCTGACTTGCATCATGTCGATGGCCAGCCCCTAGAGCAAGCGCCGCGCCTGGTGCTAAAGCGAGTGATCCAGCAGGCGGCAGAGATGGGGCTACGGGTGAAAACAGGCGTGGAGTGCGAGTATTTTTTGCTATCGCCTAGCGGGGAGGAGATTTCCGACGCGGGCGATCGCCAGAGCAAGCCCTGCTATGACCAGCAAGCCCTGATGCGCCGCTACGACGTGATCCGCGAGATCTGCGACAGCATGATCGCCCTCGGCTGGGGGCCCTATCAAAACGACCACGAAGACGCAAACGGTCAGTTTGAAATGAACTGGACCTATGACGATGCGCTGGTGACGGCCGATCGGCAGGCGTTTTTCAAATACATGGTCAAGTCCATCGCCGAAAAGCACGGCCTGCGGGCCACCTTTATGCCCAAGCCCTTTGCCCACCTGACGGGCAACGGCTGCCATGTCCATTTTTCAGTCTGGGACAGCGCTGGAGACACCAATCTGTTTGCAGACCCAGAGGGCGAACTGGGGCTATCGCCGCTGGCGTACCAGTTTTTGGGCGGCGTGCTGCATTCTGCTGAGGCGCTATGCGCGATCGCCAATCCCACGGTCAACTCCTACAAGCGCATCAACGCGCCCGTCACCAACTCTGGGGCCACCTGGTCGCCCAACACCGTCAGCTACAGCGGCAACAACCGCACCCACATGGTCCGCATTCCCGAACCCGGTCGGTTTGAGCTGCGTCTGGCCGATGGCGCGGCAAATCCCTACCTGCTGCCCGCTGCCCTGATCGCCGCCGGACTCGACGGCATCGCCCACAAGCGCGACCCCGGCCCCCGCTACGACAACAACAGCTACACCGATCCGCTACCCCCTGGCACCGTTCCGCAACTGCCGCTCTATTTGCTAGATGCACTGCGCCGATTTGAAGCCAGCCCTGTGCTGCCCCAGGCGCTGGGCGAATCTTTCACCCAGGCTTATCTCAAGCTCCAGCGACAAGCCTGGAACGAATACAGCGCTCACATTTCCACCTGGGAACGAGAGACGACGCTAGACTGCTAGGCTAGGGATTACCGCAATCTGCCCCCGATTCCCGCCTGCTCATGTTCCTCCGATCGCTGCATCTGCGCCAGTTTCGCAACTACCGGGATCAGGCGGTGAGTTTCGCTGCGCCGAAGACGATTTTGGTGGGCGACAATGCTCAGGGCAAATCAAACCTGCTGGAGGCGGTGGAACTGCTGGCCACGCTGCGATCGCACCGTAGTAACCGCGATCGCGATCTGGTGCAGCAGGGAGCCGAAGAAGGCAGCATTGCTGCACGGCTGGATCGAGACAGTGGCTCTGTGGATTTGGGGTTGGTGTTGCGGAGCAGCGGGCGACGCACCGTGTCGCTAAACGGGCAAACCCTGAAGCGCCAGGTGGAATTTTTGGGCACGATGAGCGCCGTGGAATTTTCCAGCCTGGATCTGGAACTGGTGCGAGGCGGGCCGGGGCATCGTCGCCAGTGGATTGATACCCTGCTGACCCAGCTTGAACCCGTCTACGCGCACCTGTTGCAGCAATATACCCTGGCGCTGCGCCAGCGCAATGCCCTGCTCAAGCAATCTTCCAGCCGTACCGAGGCCGCCATCCCGCTGGATCGCGCCCAGCTTGCGGTGTGGGATGCCCAGCTAGCGACCCTGGGCACGCGGGTCATCCGTCGCCGGGCCCGGGCGATCGCCCGCATTGCCCCCTTTGCAGAATTCTGGCACAGAGACATCAGCGGCAGCCGAGAAAGCCTGGAGATCCGCTATGCGCCCAGCGTGCCGATGGAAAAAGATGACCCGACGCTGATTCAGCAGGCGTTTTTGGAGAAAATTCGGCAGCGGGCGATCGCCGAACAGGTGCAGCACACCACCCTCGTCGGCCCCCACCGCGACGAAATCGAGTTCACCATCAACCACACGCCTGCGCGTCAATATGGCTCCCAGGGGCAGCAGCGGACCCTGGTGCTGGCGCTGAAGCTGGCCGAACTGAAGCTGATCGAATCCGTCGTGGGAGAGCCGCCGCTGCTGCTGCTGGACGACGTGCTGGCCGAACTAGACCCCAAGCGCCAGCACAAGCTGCTGGACACAATTCAAGATCGGTTCCAAACCCTGATCACCACGACGCATCTGGATTCTTTCGATTCGCAGTGGCTCCGGTCGTCGCAGGTGCTAACTGTGGTGGCGGGACAGATTGCGCCAGCCTAGCCCCGATACTCGTCGCCGCAGTCGCCAATTTGGTTGAGCAAGTTGCGCGATCGCCCCGAAACCTGCTCAATTTGCTGCCAGTCGTTGGCATCCAACTGGAAGTCAAACACGCGGGCATTGTCGGCGCGGTGTTCGGCAATGCTGAGGCGCGTGCCCACGATGACCCCCGCTACGGCAGGGCGATCGAGAATTGCCCGCACTGCCACGTTGGACAGACTCACCCCGTGCCTGCGGGCGATCGCCGCCAGGGTCTTCAGCAAGTCCTGAAACAAGTCCCAGCCGCCCCAGGCATCGATCATGCGTTTGTATTTTTGCTGAGACACGGTGGCCAGCTCGCCCCGACGCGGCTCTGGTTTGCCCAGGTAGCGATCCGACAGAAAGCCGCCGCAGAGCGTACCGTAGGTCAGCAGATGTACGCCCCGCTCCTGACACAGCTTCGCCATGTAGACCTCCGGGCGGCGATCGACCAGGGAATACTGCACCTGGTTCGACACGATCGGGATGCCGCTATCGAGGATGATTTGCAGATGCTCGGTGTCAAAGTTGGTAAGCGCCAGATGGCGGAGTTTGCCGTCGCGCTGCAAGTCGGTCATGTGTTTTAGCGCGTCCAGATAGGCCGGGTCGCCATAGTCCCACCAGTGAAACTGGAGCAAATCTAGGCAGGGCGTGGCCATGCGCTGGCGCGACACGTCGATGCTGCGCTCTACGACAGCACGGGGCATCGGGCCCGGCCGGGGCACCCATTTGGTAAAGGCTTGAACCTGAGACAGCGCCGCCTCGCCCCGCGTGGCCGCCAGCTGCTGCCGAAACGCGCCGATGAAATCCTCTGCTGGGCCGTAGTGATCGGCCAGATCCCAGGTGGTGTAGCCCGCATCGAGATAGTCCACCATGCTGGCGATCGCCCCCTTTGGATCGATTCGGCCGTGCGCCCCCGACACCTGCCACATTCCATTCAGCAGGCGGCAAATGGTCAAATCTGGGGTGAACTGAAGGCGGCTAGAGTCGGGTAGCAGCATAGAACAGGAGGCTTCATTTCAGGGATCACGGGTCAGGCAAAACGGCTATTCAACCGGGGCTTTTCAGGCTTGATCCGTGCCAAAGGCAGCCCTACAGCACCTCGGCCCGCAGACGCGCCAGCGGCAGGCTCAGCAGTTTGCGCGGGCCCGATACATAGGCTCGCTTGCGAAACACGTCGTAACGATTGCGCTCGATCGCGTCCAAAATCTGGCGATAGAGCATCAGCGCCGACCACACTGGGAATCGCGCATCCCGACTGAGCAGGCCAACGCCGCTCTCGGCCTGGACAAAGAACTTTCGCGCCCGCTGAATCTGGAACTTCATCAACTCTCGCCAGCGCTCGTCCACCACGCCGTTAAACAGGTCTGCCTCGGTGTAGTTGAACAGGGCCAGGTCTTCTAGGGGCAGGTAAATTCGACCCCGCCGCGCATCTTCGCCTACGTCGCGGAGAATGTTGGTGAGCTGGTTGGCAATGCCGAGGGCGATCGCCTCCTGCGTTGGATCAACCGCACCCCCTTTGCTCCAGGGAGCCGTGCGGCGGCTCTCATCTACGCCCATCACGGCCGCCGACATCAGCCCCACCGTACCTGCCACGCGATAGCAATACAGCTTTAGCTCCTCAAAGGTTTCGTAGCGGTTGCGATACAGATCCATCCGCTGCCCTTCGATCATGTCGCGGAAGGGCTGGATGTCCAGCGGAAAGCGCTCCAGCGTATCCACCAGCGCCACGTCCACATCCTCCAGCGGATGCCCCGCAAAAATCGTTTCTAGGTTTTCTTCCCACTGATCGAGCGTTTCATCCGTGGTGTAGGCTGCCTCTGCTCCGTCCACCAGTTCATCCGTGCGCCGACACCAGACATAAATCGCCCAAATCGCCCGACGCTTTTCTTCCGGCATGAGCAGCGTCCCAAGATAAAACGTCTTGGCATATTCCTGAGTGATCTGGCGACAGCGCTCATAGGAATCGTCCAGAGATACCAGGACGGTTTTGCAGGAAGGCTTCGGCAGTTGCAGCATTACATCGCAGGGCTGGAGGAATACAGTTAAACCTATCAGTAATCCGTCACCTGCGGTTCATTTGAAACGATTAGCATTCCAGAAATGAAACCGCTGGAGTGATTTATCGGGCTGAAGTGGCCACCAGGTCAGGCGGCGCAGAATCGACCGGAGAGGCAGGGAATCGCTGGGCGATCGCCTCGGCCGCCTGCTTACCCGACAGCACTGCACCCTCCATGCTGCCCAGGTAGCGCTGCATGGTGTAGCTTCCGGCAAGGAAGAAGTTGTCGATTGGCGTTGCCTGGTCAGGGCGACACGCCTGCATTCCCGGTGCGGCCGTATAGACCGAGCGCGGCGTTTTCACGATTTTGTATTTCAGCAGCGTGGCCGGATGGTCGCCCGCCAGGTCATCTGGGAAAAGCTTCTTCAGTTCTGCCATCGTCGCCGCCAGAATTTCCGCCTCGGACTTGTCAATCCAGTCCTTTGCCGGAGCCAGGACGAGTTCTAGCATTGAGCGGTCAGGGTTGGCGTATTCGCGGCAGGTGTTGCTCATGTCGGCATAGACGCTGAGCAGGGGCGATCGCGAAAAGAGCAGTTGATCCACATCCGTTAGCTTGCGGTCAAACCACAAATGAATGTTGATCACGGGCACGCCTTCCAGCGCCTCCATCTTCTGGAAGAATTCCAGCTTCGTCCACGGTTCCGGCATCAGCGCTTTCATCACATCCACGGGCATCGCCGAGACGTACACATCCGCCGTCACCACCTCATCCGGCGCACCGTCCAGCCCGCGCACCGCAAACCCGCATACTGTACCGTCTTCGTTTAGCAAAATCTGCTTCAGCGGCTTCTTCAGCAGCACCTCGCCGCCGCGCTCGGTCACATAGTCCACAATGGGCTGACACAGGCGCTCCGTCGGCGACCCATCCAGAAACGCCACCTTCGAGCCGTAGCGCTCTTGCAAAAAGCGGTTCAGCGCCGTCAGAGGAACCGTTGCCGACACGTCTTCAGGATTGATAAAGGTGAGCGCCTTGGAAGCGGCCACAAAAATGTCGCTGTTGACCCGCTCGTCTACGCCTTGCAGCCGCAGCCACTCCAGCAGCGAGTACTTATCCATGTTTTCCACATACTGCTGACCGCGCACCACCGCTGGCAATAGCCCGATAGCAAAGCGAATTTTCTGATTCCAGGTCAGCATGTCGTTGTTGCGAAGAATCGACAGGATGACGTTGAACGGTGCGGGAATATCGGGCACGTCGAAGCGCGACAGCACGCCGGGTTTCTCCGGCTGGTTGAAGATCAGCGTGTGTTCTTTCCACTGGAGCCGATCTTCGATGTCCAGTTCCTTAAACAGCTGGAGCATGTTGGGGTATGCCCCAAAAAAGACGTGCAGCCCGGTTTCATACCAGTCGCCATCGGCATCCTTCCAGGCCGCCACAAGCCCGCCCAGCACGTCCTGGCTTTCCAGCACGATGGGCGTGTGCCCTGCGTCTACTAAATACTTGGCGCAGGCTAACCCGGCCAATCCTCCCCCTGCGATCGCCACCCGCATGTACGCGCTATCCTCTGAGATACCTGTTTACACTAGCTCTCATTATATGTTGCAAACTGTAACAAAGCGGGCCGTCAACGGGCATTTTTCCGAGATTTGCCGCTTGAGGAGGGTTCATTTGATCCCCACTCGGAGCATCAGTCAATATTAGCCAAAAAATTTAGCCAAAAAATAAGGTTAGCCAAAAAACAAGTGGCTCTCAGGCTGGATGTTGATCTCCAACGGCACTGCCTGGGGTTCTGCCGTGAGAGCAAACAGAATAGCGTCGGCCGCCGTCTCCGGGCGCAGCATCTTCGTGCGATCGACCTTGAGGCTGACCTGATCCCAGAAGGGCGTATCCACGCCACCGAAATAAAACAGGGTGAACTTTACGCCAAAGCGCTTTAGCTCGTCTGCCATGCACTTGCTGAAGCCCACCACACCAAACTTGGAAGCGCAGTAGGCCGCCGCCATCGCCATCGGGTGCTGTCCCAAAATTCCGATCACGTTGCAGATGTGCCCCGACTTGTGTTCCTTCATGATGTTGGCGGCGGACTGACAGGTGTAGAAGCTGCCCTTCAGGTTCAAATCCAACATGGCATCCAGGTCGGCGGGTTCGATCTTGTTGTACTGCTTGAGAATGCCTGCGCCCGCTGCGTTTACCAATACGTCTACCTTGCCGAATTGGGCGATCGCCTTTTGCATCAGCGCTTCGGCCTGCTGCGGATCGGTGATGTCTGTTGGCACGGCCAGCACACCACCGGGCGCACCAGCCAGCGAATGGGCCAGCGGGTTCAGCGTCGCTGTATCTCGCGCCGCCAGCACCAGCGCTGCACCCAAGGGAGCTAGCTTTTGCGCCAGTGCCGACCCAATGCCCCCCGTTGCGCCTACAATGACAACCACCTTGCCCTGCATAACTCGCCCCGCTTCTTTACATTTCTTAATTTCACTCCTCATCATATCGCCTTACTCGGCACGGTGCATCTGCCCAATGCCAGCCCTAATTCCAGCATGGGTACGGGTGGGAAATCGAGCAAGCATGGCGATCGCCCGTCTGCGGGGATCACGGCCGACAGCCGCTTTGCCGAGTTCCAGTCCGGTTTGGCAGCGGGTAAGAAATTAAGTTTAGTCACAGGGCGATCGCCTGCCGAATTGCCAGTGGTAGCTTAGACTACAGGCACGTTTCTCAATCAATCTTCCCGGACGGGGCCTGTGCCTCCTGCCTCGCTACCGGACGCGGCGATCGCTTACGGCTTGTAACGCTGCTTTGATTGGGGCATATCAGCCTAGCAATGGTCTAGAACCTTCTGTTTCGTCTAGATGCTCGGCTGCATCGCCCAAGCTCCTCTGCCTCCGAAAGAGGCATCGGCGTGCAGGCTCAAGAGCGAGTGCTGCGGGTTCAGCCTACACTGAATTAAAATTCAGCATTCACGCCTTTTGTCCCTGGCATTGGGAACTAGGCGTATTCAACGCAAACAATTAAATACACTTGAAATTGAAAAGGTCTGCCCAAGAGCAGACCTTTTGGCTTATATTTGCGTATCGCAAACCCCGCGGGCTACGGCAGCGCGTAGGCAGACTGGAGCGCCCACAGAATCAGCGCCGCAATGCTGCCCAAAATCAGCACCGCCGAGAGCGTCAGCGCAATCGGACTATCTGCGCCGGGGAATTTCATAATGCCTCGATTCCAGTCCGTCATAAGTACCAATCCTTGCTAAATAAGTAGAGTTTAGAAAGTTTAGAAACGTTAGGACTTACGCACTGCGATTAAGTTTTCTGGGTTTTGGACGACTTCTCGCAGGCGCAGCCCGCGAGAAGTCGTCCAATTGCGTAACTCCTAAACGTTTCAGAATTGATCAACTCAGAATTGATCAACCGCTGAAGTGACTCTGAAAACGCGGTTTGGGCAGCGCCCTGGCCGGCTTGATCCTGCAACGAACCGAATCCCCATTGGCTGGATGCAGTCTGGCGAGATTCAGGACAGCGAGATAGGTTGCGGCAGAGTCAGAGCTAATTTATGAAGCAAATCTTAAGAAGCCTGAAACTCTTGGCATGTGTGGCTTTGAGGTCATGTTTGCCCAGGAAAAGCGGTTTCTCGGAAATCCTTGATTAACAAGGCTTTCAGGCTCCTTTACAAATTAGCTCTCATTAGGCTAGCTGAAAGCAGTTGAGAATGCATCAAGAATATGTAGATAGATCGACTCGAATGCCAGACAAACTGCGCCAAGCCGACTTGATTTTAACCACACTTTTTTCACTTGAGGGTTATGTGGCTCACCTCTGTAAAGTTTTTAAGATTTAGAACAGAATTCTTCAAAGACTCACGAATGGGATGGATTGGGAGAGGCTGATGCGGGCGATCGCCCAGGGGGGGGCGGCCGGGCTGCTGCTGATGGGGCTGCTCTTGCTGGAACTGGGGCTGCGGGCGCTGGGCCTGGGCAACCCCCCGCTCTACGTTGCCGACCCAGAAGCGGGCTATCGGCTGCGCCCCCATCAGCGGCTCCGGCGCTGGGGCAAGCGTATGGTGATCAACCAGCACAGCCTGCGGAATACTGGTGAGATGCCTCCAGCAGGCTGGCGGGTGCTGCTGCTGGGCGACTCTATTGTTCACGGCGGCATCTGGACAGACCAAGCGCACACGATTTCCGAACAGGTGCGGCAATTTCTCGTGCTCCGGCTGGGCAGACCGGGCATTGTGCTGAATGCGGCCGCGCCCTCCTGGGGGCCGCAAAACCAGTGGGGCTATTTGCGGCAGTTTGGCACCTTTGGGGCGCAGGTGGTGGTGCTGCTGCTGAATACAGACGACCTGTTTGCGCCGCCGCCGACGGACTGGCCCGTGGGGCGCGATCGCCAATATCCCCGTCGTCGGCCGCCCCTGGCCCTATGGGAAGCCCTGTCGCTGCTGCTGCCCTACCCTACCCAGCGCCCTGCGACCCGTCCGCCCAGCGGCGACCCCGTTGCCGATAACCTGCTGACGATTGAACAGATGCGTCAGTTTGTGCAGCCCCAAGCGCAACTGCTGGTGGCGCTGTCTCCCCTGCGGCGAGAATTAAAACAGCCTGGCCCACGAGACTATGAACAGGTCGCTCGCCAGCGACTCAGCACCTTGCTGGCAGCGGGCAATGTGCCGTTTCTTGACCTGCTGCCTCGGTGGAACGCGCTGCGAAACCCCGAAGCCCTCTATCGCGACGGCATCCACCCCAGCCCCGCCGGAAACACGCAAATCAGTCAGGCGATCGCCGAATTTATCCTCCACCATGCCAGCCGCCACCTCTCTCCACACCTTTCTCGGCATTGACTTTGGCACCTCCGGCGCACGGGCGATCGCCATCAGTGCTAGCGGCGAAATCGTGGCGCAGGCCAGCCTACCTTTCCCAAGCGTTCCGTCCAGCGCCCTCGCCGAAATCTGGCGAGACACCCTCCTGGCGCTGATTGCCCAAATTCCGGCTGAGATTCGCCAAACCCTGGCGGCGATCGCCCTCGACGGCACCTCTTCTACCGTCCTCCTGTGCGACGATGCCGGAATTCCCCTGGCCGAACCCCTGCTCTACAACGATGCACGCGGTGCGGCAATGCTAGATCAGGTGACGGCGATCGCCCCGCCCCAGCACACCGTCCTCAGCGCCACCTCCAGCCTTGCCAAGCTCCTCTGGCTCCTTAGCACGCTGCCTCTGGCCCAAAACGCTCCCCCCCCGCACCTCCTCCACCAGGCCGACTGGCTGGCCTTCCTGCTGCACGGTCGCCTCGGCCTCAGCGACTATCACAACGCCCTCAAGCTGGGCTATGACGTGGGCGCACTGCGCTATCCCGACTGGCTGCTGGCGGCCAACCTGCCCGTGCAGTTGCCCCAGATAAACGCGCCCGGTACGGCGATCGCCCCCATTTTGCCTGACCTGGGCGATCGCCTGGGCATTCCCGCCACCTGCCAGATCTGCGCGGGCACGACAGACAGCATCGCCGCCTTCCTGGCCAGTGGAGCCAGCACGCCGGGGCAAGCCGTCACCTCGCTGGGGTCTACGCTGGTTCTCAAGCTGCTCAGCACCGTGCGAGTAGAAGACGCTGCCAGCGGCATCTACAGCCATCGGCTGGGCAATCTGTGGCTGGTGGGCGGCGCATCGAACACGGGCGGCGCGGTGCTGCGGCAATTTTTTAGCGATGCCGAACTTGCTGCCCTCAGCGCCCAGATCGACCCGTCTCGCCCCAGCCCGCAGGACTATTACCCCCTGCCCAAACCGGGCGATCGCTTTCCCATCAACGACCCCAACCTGCCGCCCTGCCTGGAGCCGCGCCCCGACAATCCCGTGGAATTTCTGCACGGGCTGCTAGAAGGCATCGCCCGCATCGAAGCCCTGGGCTATCGGCGGCTGGCAGACTTGGGCGCAACGCCATTACGAGAAGTGCTGACTGCGGGCGGTGGGGCGCAGAATGAGGTTTGGACAAACGTGCGATCGCGCCTGTTGCAAGTGCCCGTCCTGCCCTCTCCCCACACCGAAGCCGCCTATGGAACTGCACGCCTGGCCCGCGCCGCCCTCCAGCCCGATGGTGATTTTGGATTTTAGATTGGCGATTTTAGATTGGTAAACTAGGCGCACGCAGGGCTTCCATCGGTTTCATCGGTCGTGCCGTTCTAGAGAACCGAGATAGTCCCAAAACTCAAAACCCAAAATCTAAAATCCAAAACCCAAAATCCCAATTTCGATCACCGACTCAATCACCCATCTACCCAATCACCCATCTAATCACCTATCTAAAATGATGTTTCACTTCCCCATCTTGGGAATTCTCAAGGGGGTATCCTACGGGATTCGTAATTTCTTGAGTATGCTGTTATCCATTAGGACTTACGCAGTTAGACAATTTCTCGCGAGCGCAGCCCGTGAGAAATTGTTCAAAACCCAGAGAGCCTATCGCAAGTGCGTAAGTCCTGTCCATAATCAATGTAGATTATGGAGATTGAGCTAATTTGGCAATCATCTAGACGATCCTCTACTGGTTAGGGATTGAAATCTGGCTTAACCAAACTCTGGATGAACCGAAATCTGGCTTAAATCTGGCTTAACAGTGTCCGCTCAGAAACGCCGCCAGTGAACACGCTTCCCCATCGTTTGCGAGACGTGGACTTATGACAGACGCACAACGCCCAAGCATTCCGCCCAACTCCGTTCCCCGCACGCCGCCACCGCCGGGTCGTCCGCCTGCCAGCGCTCCACCGATGGGCGATCTGGGGCAAACCAGCCAGCAAATGCCCTCGCAAACCTTTGCATCGACCCAGTCCAATACAGCCCCTGGCACTCGCGTCAATCCTGCTCCGGCGGGCGCAAGGCCCGGAATGGGCGCTCCAGCGGTGAAGCCACCGCCCACCCCCGCGCCGCCGCCCATGATGGGGCATCGTCCCGCTGCGCCGCCGCCGATGCAGACTTCCCGCAGCAAGGCTGCACCCGGTCAGCCGACGCTGGCGCAAATCGTTCGCGAAGCCTACGACAAGGGCTATTCCGATATTCACTTGGGCGTGGGCGAAACGCCGCGCTTCCGCAACCGGGGCGAGATCGACATGACCGAGTATCCAGTCACCGATCTCGATACCTTCTTTAGCTGGCTGCAAGAAATTCTCTCGGATGCCGAGATTCAGCGGTTTAAGGACACGCTCGACTTTGACGGTGCAACGCAATACGATTTTGCCCGCGTCCGGATCAATATCCTTGACTCGCTGCGCGGACCGGCGATGGTGATGCGTCTGATTCCGCTGAAGATTTTGACCATTGAGCAGTTGAACTTGCCGCCTGTGTTTAAGGAAATCTGCCACTATCACAAGGGGCTAATCCTGGTGACAGGGCCAACCGGGTCGGGTAAATCGACCACGATGGCGGCAATGGTGGACTATATGAACAGCGAAATGCCAAAGCATATCGTCACCATTGAAGACCCGATTGAATTTGTCCACACGAGCCGCAAGTGCCTGATCCGCCAGCGGGAAGTGGGCATTCACACGATGAAGTTTGACGCGGCGCTGAAGGCTTCGCTGCGGGAAGACCCGGATGTGATTCTGGTGGGGGAAATGCGGGACATTGAAACCGTGAACACCGCCCTGAAAGCTGCGCAAACAGGTCACTTGGTGATGGGAACGCTGCATACCAACAGCGCTGTGAAGACCATCGAGCGGATTTTGGGGCTGTATCCGCCGGATCAGCAGGGACCCATGCGGGTGGCGATCGCCGAATCGCTGGTGGCCGTCATCGCGCAGGGCCTCTGCCGCACCACCGACGGCAAGCGGGCCGCCTTCCACGATATTCTGATCAACACAGACGCAATTCGCGACTATATCCGCAAGGGCGATCTGGACGAAGTGGAAGCGCTGATTCCGCGATGCAACTTTGACGGCATGTGTACGATGAACCAGTCCCTCTATAAGCTGTATGAGGCGGGACGGATCACCGAAGAAACGGCGCTGGAAATGTCGCCCAAGCCCAACGAAATGGCGCAGATTCTGCGCGGGCGCGTCTAAGTTGCAAAGCTCAACGGTTCCTGGGGTGGATTTTTCGGACTGTATCGGGTGCGAAAGATCTACCCTTCTCGCTTTTTTGCACATTCCTGTTTTTGCACATTCCTGCACCCCTGTGCCTGGCGGTTGATTTTCCATGAAAGCCCCGTTACCAGAGCTATACAAGGGAATTGCCCTGTTTACGCCGGGGGGCGACCTGGTGTACTGCATCGATCCAGACAAGCAGAGCCATTGGCATTTGCACCTGTGCGCGGCGCTTCAGGAGTGGCTCGATCTGTCGGAGCCGCCGCTGTTCCTTGTGCCGTGGTACACCGCGTCCATCGACCGCTGGCGATCGCCCGAAAACCAGTCTGTCCTCACATCCGCTGAGGTGTATCCCCTGGTGGCGCGGCATCAGGCCGTGCTGAATGCCGTCTTTGGCACTGGGGACTTGCTCTGGCAAACCGTGCAGCCGCCCGACAACCTGGACGAGTCGCTGATGCTGCTGACCTATCAGAGCCGCTTTCCCGAACTGTGGCGATCGCACGATTTGGTGATTTGCTACGAATCTCCGACAATTCAGCAGGTCAGCCAGCCAGAGGCTCAGCCATCGTCTTGGAGTCGGCTATCGTGGCAAGCCCAGTCGCCGGATTTCTCCAAACAGGGCTATGTGCTGCGCCTCTATGTGTCGAGCAACAGCGACGTGACGGAGGCGATTTTAACGAACCTGCATCGCCTGCTCGAAGACCTGATTCAGCAGCCCTACACGCTGAAAATCATCGACGTATACAAGTTCCCTGAGCTGGCCGAGCAAGACCAGGTGGCTGCTACCCCCACCCTCGTCAGGGTTTGGCCAGAGCCAGTCCGTCGTGTCACTGGGCGGCTCGAAGATGCCAGCCGCGTCATGCAACTGCTGCTCGCCTCGAACGGAGAGATGGAAAGCGGGATGATGGAGAGATAGGGCGCGAGCAGCCTGGAATGACAAAAGGCTCTCTTCACTCCGGCAGCTATCACGCCTCCCCTTTGCCGCTGACGACCGATCGCATCTGCTGGCTAATCAAATCCACCAGAAAAGTGAGCGCCACAAAGCACCCCAGCGTTAGCACCAGCCTGCCGTAGTCAAAGCTGCTGAGTTGCTCGGTCAGGAGGCGGCCCAGCCCCCCTGCGCCCACCAGTCCAACGATTACGGTTTCGCGCATACAGACCTCCCAGCGGTAGAGGGTATACGCCAGAAATCGCCCCAGGTTTTGGGGCAACACGCCGTAGAGAATTGCCTGCCCACCGGATGCGCCCAGGGCGTGGAGCGATCGCACGGGGCGCTCGTCCAAGTTTTCGTTGACCTCGGCCATGAGGCGGCCCAGGATGCCCAAATTGTGCAGACCCAGGGCGATCGCCCCCGGCAAAATGCCTGGAAATAGCACAAACAGACACACCAGCGCCCAGATGGGGGCAGGCACAGCGCGGCTGAGCAATAGCAGCAAACGGGTTGCCACCAGCAGCAGCCAGGCCAGGGGGGCTTGGGTCGTTGTGGGGTCGTCTAGCGGCCGCAGCCAGCCGCCGGGCAGGAGAAAGGTCTGGGCCGCAGGAAAAGACAGCAGCACCCCGCCCAATCCGGCCAGGGCGATCGCCAGAATGGACATCACCAGCGTCAAGCCCGACAGGTGGAGCAGCGTTGCCCATTCGGCCGGGCTGGGCCACTGGGGCGTGGCGGCCGCTGCAATGTCGCCCAAGAGTCGTCGCGTGCGGGCCGACCAGAGCCGCGTCCAGTCGATGCCCAATCCCCAAAAGCAGAGCGGAATCGACAGGGCGATCGCCCCCCAGGATAGCCGCAGCGGCCAGGGATTGGCAGTTTGCAGATTGGGCTTTGGGGCGTGGGAATTTTGGGATCTTTGGGCCACGTTGAGATCTAGCCGACTGGTGAAGCCCAACCTGCGCCGCACCCAGCTGCTCCACCAATCGACCCCGCCATTCAGCAGCACCAGCGCATAGAACCCCGTCCAGAGTTGCCCATAGCGGAGCGATTGCAGGCTCAGCAAAATTTCATAGCCCAGCCCACCCGCGCCGATCACCCCCAGCACCGCCGCCGACCGCAGCGAACACTCGAACCGATAGGTCGTGTAGGACAGCAAATCTGGAAACGCCTGGGGCAACAGTCCGTAGAGCCACGCTGCCAGCGGCGACACTCCGCTGCCCAGGAGGGATTCCAGCGGTTCCTGGGGCGTTTCGTCAAAAATTTCGGCAAATACCTTAGACACGATCGCCCCAAAGGGCAGGGCGATCGCCAGCACCGCCACCAGCGGATTTAGCCCCAGAATATTCAAAAAAAACAGGCCCCAGAGGAGTTCATGAATCGCCCTGGGAACCGCCAGCAGCCCGCGAATCAGCAGCCAAAGGGGAGCCGCCCACGCGCCGCCCGCCGCCGCCCTCGGCAACACCGTCCGCCACCAAGTTTCCGACGACAGCACGCCGCCCACCAGCCCTAGCGCCACGCTCAGGGTCGTGCCGCAGACTGCATAGGCAAAGGTGACAAAAGTTGCCCTGGCAATTACCTCTAGAAAGTCGCGGCTGAGGTCGGGCCGCAGGCTGCTGGCCCAAAACTCCACAAACTGGCCCCAGCCGCCGGGGTTGACCAGGGTCGCGTCTGGTCGTCCGATGCCCGTGGCGTAGAGCGAAAGGGCGATCGCCCCCAGCATTACCAATCCCCACCCGTTGCGGCGGTTCAGCCAGGGGGGAGGCGGTGGGAGGGCAGTGGGTGCAGCGGGCATCGGGGTGCAGAAACGGTTAAAGGACAGGCTGCTCTAGGCGGTATAACTCGTGGATCATCGCGTCCGTCACTTGGGCAGGCGGCGCGTCGAACTGAATCTGCCCCTGCCGCAGCCCCACCAGCCGCGTGCAGTACTGAAACGCATATTCGATATCGTGCAAGCTGATCACCAGCGTTTTGCCACTCTGCTCTGTCAGGCGGCACAGCAGCGCCATCAGGTCGTGGGCGCGGGCCGGGTCGAGGCTGGCGATCGGCTCATCTGCCAGGATGGCCACCGGATCTTGCACCAGCACACGGGCGATCGCCACTCGCTGCTGCTCGCCGCCCGATAGCCGATCGGTGCGAACATACAGCTTCTCGGCAATGCCAACCTGAGCCAGCGCCCGTGCAGCGATCTCTACCGACTGGGGCCACAGCAGCGACCAAGCGGCCTTGGCCAGCGACCAGCGCCCTAGGTGTCCGGCATTGACGTTGTGAATCACCGACAGATTGGTGACGAGGTGATGCTGCTGATAGACCGTCCCAATTTGCCGCTGCACCCGCCGTCGCTGCCGAGGCGACAGCCGCCGCAGGTCTTGCCCCAGCACCGTCACCTGCCCCGCCGATGGCAGCAGCGTCCCGTTCAGCAGACTCAGCAGGGTACTCTTGCCCGCGCCGCTGGGGCCAATCAGCGCGACCCTTTCCCCAGCAGCAATGCTCAGGTTCACCTCGGCCAGAGCCGTGAGCCCCTGAAACTGGCGCGTCACCTGGCTGAGGTAAAAAATGGGCGGGCCCATCACTGAATCTTGCCAATCTGGCGACCGACAGACTCAATCTGCGAGTAGTTCTCGTTTTTTGTGGGAATAAACTTTGCCGCGCCAAACAACTCCAGCACCTCTTTCTGGTCTGGGTTCGCCGGGTCTAGCTCCGTAAATGCCGCCTGTACCTTTTGGATGAAGCCCTGGCCATAGCGCTCTTCCACCTCTGGGCTAATCACCCAGTGATAGTCGTAGTAGGGCGGCGTGGTCCAAATCACCTGCACCTTATTGGTGTCTACTGCACCCTCCGCCACTCGCGATTCCCAGACTTGAGAATTCAGTGCGCCGACTTCGTAGGTTCCTGCTTCCACCAGCTTGATGGTGGCATCGTGATTGCCCGAAAAGCCCACTTCCCCTTTGAAATCTGACAACGTCATGCCTGCCTGCTGAATGAAATATTGCGGCATCAGCCGACCAGAGGTAGAAGATTCGCTGCCAAAGGTGAGGGTGCGCCCTTTGAGCGTGTTAAGGTCTTTGAGGTCAGTAAAGGGCGCAATGCCGCTCTGGGTGTTGGCAATGAAGACGCTGGTGAATTGTTCGTCGATGTCGCGCTGGGCGATCGCCTGGGCCCCCGGCACTTGCAGCCGCGCCTGCACACCCGTCAGCCCACCAAACCACACCAGATCTAGATCACCCACCTTGAAGGCCGTGACCGCAGCCGCATAGTCCGTAACGGGCTGATACTTCACGGGCACGCCCAGCTTTGATTCTAGATAGGCGGCCAGCTTCTCGGCCTGTCGCTGCACCTTTTCGGGGTCTTGGTCGGGAATCGAGCCAACTACCAAGGGGGCGGCAGTTCCGGCAGGTGAACCAGTTTCAGGGTTTTGGGCGGTCGGGCTACCCGCGCAGGCATTCACCAAAAGCACTGCCAAAGTGCCCAACAACAATGAGCGGCGTTTGAAGGAGGTCATCATCAGGTTAATGGCTTATGTAAAACTCTGTCTTGTGCTGTCTTGAGAGCTAATTTATGAAGCAAATCTTAAGAAGCCTGAAACTTTTGGCATGTGTGGCTTTGAGGTCATGTTTGCCCAGGAAAAGCGGTTTCTCGGAAATCCTTGATTAACAAGGCTTTCAGGTTCCTTTACAAATTAGCTCTGATGGACGACGTTTTGCATTCTGTCTAGCATCCAGTCTTGGATTCTATCAGGTCTGCCTGCAGAACTTGAGTATCTGGCCCAGTCAGACTACCTTTCAGAGGGTGTCCAAAAGCTGCCTAGTCCAAAGATGAGCGATTTTATTCATTTGACACCGGAACCGTCTAACCTGGTCGAGTTGTTGGAGCGGCGATCGCACGTTCATCCAGACCGACAGGCGTTCATCTTTTTGCAGGATGGCGAAACCGAAGCGGGACACCTGACCTACGCCGGGTTATACCAGCAGGCGACCGCAATGGCGGCCTGGCTCCAGCAGCAGTTTGCACCGGGCGATCGCCTGACGCTGGTCTATTCCTACGAGGCGGCGCTGGAATTTATCGTGGCGTTTTTGGGCTGTCTGGCGGCGCAGGTGGTTCCCGTCCCCTGCCATCCGCCCCGCAATCAGCAGGGGGTGGCCGACGTAGCGGCGCGGTTGGTGGGGTCGGGGTCGGCGGGCGTGCTGACGGGGCGATCGCTCTTGCCCAAGCTCCAGCGCCAGCTCGTCCCTGCCTTGCCCCCGGCACACCCGATCTGCTGGCTGACCCATGAAACGGGTCGCGCCTCAGCAGCGGGCTGGAGCAGGCCCGACCTATCGCCCGACAGCCTGGCCTTTTTGCAATATACGTCTGGCTCCACGGGCACACCCAAGGGCGTAATGGTGACCCACGGCTGCCTCTGGGCCAATCAGCAGATGCTCCACGGCGCGTTTCAGCATACCGAAGCGTCGGTGGGCGTGGGCTGGCTACCGCTGTTTCACGACATGGGGCTGATTGGCAATATTTTGTACTCGCTCTATGCCGGGTCGCTGTGCGTGCTGATGTCGCCGATTGCCTTTGTGCAGAAGCCCGTGCGCTGGCTGGAGGCGATCGCACGCTACGGCGCAACCACCAGCGGCGGCCCCAACTTTGCCTATGGCCTGCTGGGTCGATACGTTACCGAAAACCAGCGCGATCGCCTCGACCTGTCCACCTGGGACATTGCCTTTTGCGGCGCAGAACCCGTGCGGCAGACCACGCTTGACCAGTTTGCCGAAAAATTTCGCCCCTGTGGATTTCGCCCGGAGGCATTTTACCCGTGCTACGGCATGGCCGAGGCGACGCTGTTCATCACGGGCGGCGCTAAGCATTTGCCTCCCAAAATGCTGCATGTGGACACGCAAAGCTTGGAGCAAAACCGCGTGGAGATTTGCGAACCGGCCCGTCCCGGCCTTGCCCGCCCTGGCGCACGGCGGACGCAGACCTTAATCAGTTGCGGACACCCCTGGCTAGACACGCGAGTAGAAATCGTCAATCGAGACACGCGGATGCCCTGCGCCGATGGGGAAATTGGCGAAATCTGGGTGGCGGGGAGCGGCATCGGCAAGGGCTATTGGCAGCATCCGCCGGAGCAAGAGAATCCGTTTGGGGTGACGCTGGCCACGGGCGAGGGCGGCTTTTTGCGGACGGGTGACTTGGGCTTTGTGCAAGCGGGGGAACTGTTCATCACCGGACGGCTACACGATGTGCTGGTGTTGTGGGGTTTCAACCACTATCCGCAGCACATTGAGCAGACGGTGGAATCGTGCTATCCGGCGTTTCGTGCGGGCGGTTGTGCGGTTTTTGCCGCGCCGATCGATGGTGAACTGGGGGGCGACGCAGCGGGCGAAGAGCGGCTGGTGATTGTGCAGGAAGTAGAACGCAGCGCCCGCCAGCGGTTGTGTTTGCCAGACGTGGTGGAAACCGTGCGGTGGGTGGCGTTTCGGGAACATTTTGTAGACGTGGGGGCGATCGCCCTGGTGAAACCCGGCGGCTTGCCCCGCACCTCCAGCGGCAAAATTCAGCGGAGTCGCTGTCGGCAGCAGTTTTTGGAGGGCAGTCTGGCGGTGATCGACGTGTGGCGATCGCCCGACTCTCTCGATGTTTCCAGCCTAGTGCGGCGCTACCTCAGTCCGCGTACCCACCTGATTCGCCTGGTGGCGCGGCTGCGAGCTAAGCTTGGCCGGGCTTAGGGCACAGAAGATATAAAAAACAAACGCTAGAAGGCAGGAGCAATACTCCCTTTTCCTGCCCCTTTTCCTGTCTGCTTGCACTTTTATGCAACCCCCTTTTCCTGTGAGCGCAATGAAACGTGCGGGAAAGGGGAGTGCTACGGCTGGGGCGATCGCCCTATTGTACTAACAACAGCTTCAAGCAACCCCTGCAATTAAGCCGCAACGGTTAAGCAGCAACGGCTCGAAGCAGCATACTGCATAAGCTTACTGACCGGAGAAATACTTCTTTTTGGAACCCAGTTGGCAGTCCAAAAAGAACTTTAACATACCGCTTTGGTTTTTGTTCTGGATTGTGTTTCGGAAGGAAATCGAGAATCGAAACCGTAAGCTTTTATACATATCAAATTTCAGTCAAATTTCACTAGCTGGTTGACAAGTTCGCACGATGGCATACATCCCTGCGATCGCCCTCTGATCACGCTCCGACCATTGCACTGAACTACCTAACACCCCTACGGAGGTCATGCTCTATGGTACGCTCCTTTGCACGTCCCCAGCCCGTTCGTTTTGCTCATCTGGCTGCCTCTAGCCTGCTGCTGCTGCAAACGGCGATCGCCACCACGCTCGTCAGCGAATTTGCCCTGACCACCCCCGGCACTTCCCTCACCCAATCGGCCGCCGCCCAGTCGCGGAGTAATATTCAAGATGCCGAAGCTGCTGTGGTTCACATCCGCGCCAACGGTCGCAATGGCAGCGGCACAGGCAGCGGCGTGATCATCGACCCCAGTGGATTAATCGTCACCAATGCCCATGTGGTTGCCGGAGCGCGGGAAGTAATTGTGACTGTGCAGGGTCGCGAAGTGCGGGCAGAGGTTGTGGCAATGGGCGATGCGGACTGCCTGGATCTGGCGCTGCTGCAACTGCCCAATCAGCGCAACCTCCCCACCCTGCGCCTTGCCGATGCCAGTTCCATCACAAAAGCGCAGAACATTTGGGCATTGGGTTTTCCCGTTGGTAGTACCCCGCGCTCCCCATCGATTGTAGAAGGGACGGTCAACAACATTCACATTCCTCAGGGTGTGGTCGTGTTTAATGCACCGGTGAATCCGGGCAATTCCGGTGGGCCGGTGATTGATAGCCAGTTGCGGATCGTGGGCATTACCAAGTCGGGCGCTCGCGATGCCCAAAACGTGAATTTCGCCGTGTCGGTGGGGCAGGTGCGGCTGTTTGTAGAGGCCCATCGGCAGGGGCTACGGTTCCCCGTTGGGCAGTATGTGATTCCCGCCGTGGCCTCATCCAGCCAATCCATCAGCCAGCCCATCTCCCTGGCCCGTGGCAACGTGCAGGGCAACTTGCAGCCCGGTGACAGCCGCTTTTGCGCCGATTACAGTCCTACGGATATTTACACCTTCGAGGCAGAGGCGGGGCAGGCGGTGATGCTGAGAATGTCGAGCCGTCAGGCCGGATCGCGACTGGTGCTGGTCGGGCCCGATGGACGGGCGATCGCCCTGGATCAGAGTAATGGGGCGAATCGAGATGCGCTGGTGGTGCAAAAGCTGACCCAGAGCGGGCAATACACCGTGCTGGCAATGGCGGCTGGCGAAAATCAGTCTGGGCAGTATGACCTGCAAATCTCGCAGCCAATTTTGGTGGAGCGGGGAATGCTGGATGCCAGCACTGCACCCTGTTTCGACGATGGCTCCCTTTGCCGTGCCTACAACTTCCAGGGACGCGCCGGACAGACCGTTGCGCTGATTGTGAACTCGGCGTTTAATCCGTACCTGATTGTGCGCGACCCCAATGGCGATCGCGTGGTGGAAGGCAAGGCAGAGCGCCAGGGCAGCGTGCGGTTTGAACTGCCTGCCGACGGCTGGTATCGGCTGATTGTGGGCGGTGTGGAACCGGGCGATCGCGGCGAGTTCTTTATCTCCATCCTCGACACGCAGGATTTACCCGGTGCAAACCGAGTGTCGCAGCGCTGAGGTGATGCTTGCTGAAGCATGAATCTGAAGCGTAAATCTGAAGCGTGAATCTGAACGCAAACCAATGCCCCTGCGGCGGGAAGTCTGGCAGCCAGTCCAGCACCCCGCCGCAGAGGCATTATGGCTCTGTGCCAAAACCCGCGGGCGATCGCCCCCAAAATGTCTTGAATTCTTAAATCCCACGATCTAGATGACATGCCGCAAATCTTTCATCACGGGTTCACGAACATGCTCTCTCAGCGCCTTTGCAGTGCCCAAATCCACCTTGCAGTCCAGCAGATCCTCTAAATAGTGGCGCACCCGAAACAGTTGAAACAATCCGCCTAGGCGATCGAACCCTACCAAAAAATCGACATCGCTATCATCCCGCGCCTCATCCCGCGCCACGGAGCCAAACAAATCGAGCGACTTCACACCCAGCGCTTGAAGCTGAGAGCGATGGGCTTGCACCAATACGATCACCTCATCTCGTTTCATGAGAAACCGTGAAAAAACGAAGAACGATAAGCGAAGAACGAAACTCTCTTCTTTCTTGTTTTTTTAACTCTCTTCTTTACAGTGCAAACGTTCGAGAGGAACGCTCTCTCCCCGTCACCCCAACACCCCAACACCTCGTCAATCTCCACTAGGTGCTGAAATACTTCGCAGTCGGGTGATACACCACGATCGCCGTCGTCGATTGCTCCGGATAAAGCTGTTCGCTTTCATCCATGTGCAGCCCGATGCGCTCGGCTCCCAGCAGGTCAAGCTGCGTATACTGATCCTGAATGTTTGGACAGGCCGGATAGCCAAAGCTATAGCGCGACCCCTGATAGCGCTGTGCCAGCACGTCGCGAATGGTGTCGGGTTCCGCTGCGCCAAAGCCCAGTTCGCGCCGAATGCGGGCGTGAACCCACTCTGCCAGCGCTTCTGCCGTCTGCACTGCCAGCCCGTGGAAGTAGAGATAGTCGGTGTATTGGTTGGCGGCGAATAGCTGCTGAGCAAACTCCGTAGCAATGTCGCCGACCGTCACCGCCTGCATGGAGAAGACATCGAAGGTGGTTGCCTGATCCTTGGGCAGGAAGAAATCGGCAATGCAGAGTCGTCGGAGGGACTTTTGCCGGGGGAAGTTGAAGGTGGCGGCGGGCTGCAAGTCGCTTGGTTTCTTGCCATTCTGGGCAGCGGCGGGGTCGAAGAGATGCAGCGAGTTGCCCTCGGCTAGGCAGGGGAAATAGCCATAGACCACCTGCGGCCGCAGCAGGTTTTCTGCCAGCACGCGCTGTTTCCACTGCGCCAGGATGGGATAGGCCTTTTCCTTCAGGAAAGCATCGTAGGCTTCGCGGGTCTGATCTTTGGGTTTGCGGAACTGCCATTGTCCGGCAATCAGCGCCTGCAAGTCCAAGTACCAGAACACGTCCTCTAGCGAAATGTCCTCTGGGTTTAGGATCTGCGTGCCCCAGAAGGGCGGCGTGGGGCGGGGAATGTCGAGGGCTACGGCTTCGGAGCGCAGGGTGTCTGCGATGGCAGGAGCAGTGGGAGCGTTGGCAGGAAGGGCAGTTGGAGGGGCGATCGCCTCTGTTTCTGTTTCTGCCTCCGGTGCTTCAGACAACGCTGAATCCTGACCCTGCTCATCCAAAAAGCCCTGCACATCATCCCACCGGCCTGCTGCCTTCGCGGGCATCAGCTTGTCCATAAAGTGCAGATCAGAGAAGGCATCTTTGCCGTAAATCACCTTCCCTTTATAGGTGTTTTGGCAATCTTCGTAGACAAACTTGGGCGTGAGCGCTGCGCCGCCCAGGATAACGGGCACAGTGATGCCGCGCTCGTTAAACACTTCCAGGTTCTCTTTCATAAAGGCGGTGGACTTCACCAGCAGCCCGCTCATGGCAATGCAGTCGGCCTGGTGTTCAAAGTAGGCATCAATGATGTTATCCACAGGCTGTTTGATGCCCAGGTTAATCACGCGATAGCCGTTGTTGGTGAGGATGATGTCCACCAGATTTTTGCCAATGTCATGCACATCGCCCTTCACCGTGGCAATTAGAAACGTGCCTTTGGCATTGCCGCCGGATTCTTCCTTGTCCATAAACGGTTCCAGGTGCGCGACGGCGGCTTTCATCGTCTCCGCCGATTGCAGCACGAAGGGAAGTTGCATTTGTCCAGAACCAAACAGGTCGCCGACGACCTTCATGCCATCCAGCAAGAAGGTGTTGATGATGTCCAGCGGCTTGTAGGTCTTCAGCGCTTCGGTGAGGGCTTCTTCCAGCCCGATACGTTCGCCGTCGATGATGTGCTGCTTCAGGCGCTCCTCGATGGGCAGATCGGCGAGGGAGCCGCCGGAGCGGGTGTCTTTGGCCGAAACGCCCTCGAATAGTTTGGTGAGTTCTGTCAGCGGATCGTAGACGCAGACCTCGCCTTCAAACCGCCGCTGGTCGTAGATGAGCTGGCGGCAGACTTCCTGATGCTGCGGATCGATCTTGGCCAGGGGCAGGATTTTGGCGGCGCTGACGATCGCCCCGTCCATGCCCGCCGCCGTTGCCTCATGCAGAAACATCGAGTTCAGCACGATCCGCGCTGCGGGGCTGAGGCCAAAGGAGATATTCGACACGCCCAGCAGGATGTGAACCCCTGGCAGGTTTTGGCGGATCTGGCGAATCGCTTCGATAGTGGCCTTGCCGTTTTCCCGGTCTTCCTCGATGCCTGTGGAAATGGGCAGTGCCAGCGGGTCGTAGAAGATTTCGTAGGGCGGAATGCCGTATTCTAGTGCATCGCGGTAGGCCCGTTGGGCGATCGCAAATTTCTTTTCCGCCGTCCGAGCCATGCCCTCTTCATCGATCGTGCCCACCACAATCCCCGCACCGTAGGTCTTGGCTAGTCCCAGCACCTTGAAGAAGCGCTCGTCGCCATCTTCGTAGTTTGTTGAGTTGAGGATGCACTTGCCGCCTGCGACTTTTAGACCCGCTTCCATCTTTTGCCATTCGGTGGAGTCCAGCATCAGCGGTAGGTTTACGTTTGTCACCAAGCGCGACACCAGTTCCCGCATGTCTCGTTCGCCGTCGCGTCCCACGTAGTCTACGTTCACATCCAGGACATGGGCCCCTTCTTTGACCTGCGATCGCGCTACGGCCACTAGCCCGTCCCAATCTTCCGCATTCAGCAACTCCCGCACCTTTTTGGAGCCGCTAGCATTCAGGCGTTCGCCAATGATCAGGAAGGAGTTGTCCTGGTCGTAGGGCTGGGCACTGTAGATAGAGGCGGCGGCGGGGATGTAGGAGAGGGCGGGGCGGGGGGAGGGGGTTTGGGTTTCGGATTTTGGATTTTTGGGGGGATGGTTTGTGGTGGGTGGGTGCTGACTCCTGACGGCCCGAGCTTTGGGCTTGAGGGTGGGGGCGATTTCGGCTAGCTGTTGGATATGTTCTGGGCGCGTGCCGCAGCAGCCGCCGATCACCTGCACACCCAAGTCTTCGACAAAGTGCATCAGGGCCATGCGGAGTTCCATTGGCGTGAGCTTGTAGTGGGCATGGCCGCCAACGTTTTCGGGGATGCCCGCATTGGGGATGCAGGAAATGACAAAGGGAGAATGCTGCGACAGATAGCGGATGTGGTCGGCCATGCGGTCTGGGCCGGTGGCGCAGTTTAGCCCCAGGATGTCGATGGGGTAGGGTTCCAGAATGGTAAGCATGGCGGCCACGTCGGAGCCAACCAGCATCGTGCCCTGAATTTCCATCGTCACAGAGACCATCAGCGGACGACGTTTGCCCTTCCGCGCAAACACCGCCTCGATTGCGTTCAGCGCCGCCTTGATTTGCAGCACGTCCTGACAGGTTTCCACAATGAACAAATCCACGCCGCCGTCAAACAGTCCCTCTGCTTGTTCCTCAAAAGCCGCCTTCATGGTGTCGTAGTCGATGTGGCCGAGGGTGGGCAGCTTGGTGGTGGGGCCCATCGACCCGGCCACAAAGCGGGGCTTTTCGGGGGTGGAAAATTCTTCGGCGCAGCGTTTTGCCAGTTCCGCTGCCAGCTTGTTGAGTTCATAAGCGCGATCGCCCAAGTTATATTCCGCCAGCACAATGGAGGCTGCACCGAAGGTGTCGGTTTCGATCACATCGGCCCCAGCGGCGAGAAAGTCCCGATGCACTTTGGCAACGGCTTCTGGCTGGGTGACGACCAGATACTCGTTGCAGCCCTCATACTCTGCGCCACCAAAGTCTTCTGCCGTCAGGTTTTGCACCTGAAGGTTGGTGCCCATCGCGCCATCGAAGACAATCACCGGGCGATCGGGGCTATGGAGACGATTGAGAAAGGCGCTGTTCATAGGTGCAAGTTGAGCTTGGTGTGGAGGCAGGGTTTGCCCTCATCTCCCGGCTGCTTCTCCTGCAGGAAAAGGGGAGCAAAGTCCCTCTCCCGGTGGGAGAGGGATTTAGGGTGAGGGCTGGCACAGTCGTTCTAGGGTTTGTCGGTGTTGTCTTTTGTCAGTATTGTCTTTTGTCGGTATTGTCTAGCGTATCTCACTCGCTGGTGTGACCCAAGCGATCGCCCCTGCAAGTCTCAGGATTCACCAGACAATCTGGGTGCGGCCAACGGTGAAGTTCAGAGAAAAAAAGCGAAATGAAACGCAAGCGTGAGGGAATCCTCACTTATGCATACACTTGGGAATAGAGCGATCGCTGTTGGGGCGATCGCCCTGCATCTTCCTCCTCATCTGCACAACGGCGTGCAACGCGATAACCCCTATGGCGAGCCTCAAGATCCTGATTGTGGACGACAGCAAGACGATTCGGATGCAGGTACGAGACATGCTTCCGCGCGGCAGCTATGAGGTGATCGAGGCGCGAGACGGGGTGGAAGGGCTACATGTGATTCGCCAGGAGCGCCCCAATTTAGTGCTGCTGGATTTCTTTATGCCGCGCATGAACGGCTGGGAAGTAGTGCAGACAATCCAGGCCGATCCCCGGCTCAAGTCGATCCCGATCGTGATGATGTCGGGTCGCCGCGAAGATGTGGAAAAAACCGTGCCGGAACTGTTTGACTATTTTGAATTTGTCGGCAAGCCGTTTGGTCAGTCGCATCTGTTCAACGCAATTCGCTCTGCCACGGCTAAGGCAAAGGATCGCCAAGAGGTGGCAGCGATTCCGATGCGCTCTCCAGCAGAGGTGGAAGACGCTCCCGCCGTTGGGACCAACGGAGCCACCGAACTCCAGCAACTCAAGGCCGAAGTGCAGCAACTCCGCAACCAAAATGCCCGCCTGCGAACGGAAGTAGAAACCCTGAAAAAGCAGATGGCGCAGGTCGTCGCCCTAGTGCGCCAGAAGTTGGGATAGCGCAAAGTCGTGGGCAACCAGAACCAGCTTGCCTAGAATAGATTCGCCTTTAGTAAGAAACCTTGAATAGAGGATGGAAAGAGCGAATGGCAAGAAATTATGCCAAGCTTAATGGCTTAGCGCTGAGGTAATCACCCGCTCCAAATCTGACTCTTTCCAGGGTTTGCGAAGGCAAGTATAGAGATTGGCCTGCTGTCTCGCTCGCTCAATAGCCGCTTCATCGGCCTGCCCCGTCAGCATAACCGTTACAATTTGCGGAAATTGCTGATGAACTTGGCGCAAAAACTCATCCCCCTTTACGTTAGGCATGAGCCAGTCAGACACGATTATCAAAATTTTGATGGATTCTTCCTCCAATTCACTAATAATTTCCCAAGCTTCTTCGGCACTTTGAGCAAATTCATACAAATACCGACGACCAAATAGCCGCTGTAGCTGAGATTTCAGCGCAGCGATAACAACTGCTTCATCATCAACACACAAGATTGCCGCGTCAGACATGAGCCAATTCCTCAGTAGTGTTCTCAATGGGATCAGTGTTTTTGCTGGACACTTTATTGGCAGGTAGCCAAACCCTAAATTCAGTGTTTCCAGGATGGCTTTCTACTTCTATAGATCCACGATGTTTGTCAATGATTTTTTTACTAATGTACAGCCCTAAACCACTACCCTCTCCAGCAGCCTTAGTGGTGAAAAATGCGTCAAACATCCGCGTTTGAACTTCCTGTGGAATGCCGCTGCCAGTGTCGGCAATTCTTACTTCAAGTCCTCCATTCTTCTCGATGACTGAAATGGTTAATGTTCCACCGGATTCCATTGCCTGAATTGCATTATGAATCAGATTTGTCCAGACTTGAATCAACTCGTCAGGGTATCCCCAAATATCAGGAACCTGCTGATAGCTGCGAACTAGCTGAATATTTCGCTTAATCTGGTTGTGATAGATTTCCAGCACATTTTCAATGCCGTCAGTAATTTGGAGCTGCTTTTGTTCTCCAGTTTGGTCGAATCGAGCATAGCTCTTGAGAGCGAAAACGATCTTAGAGGAACGCTCAACTGCTCTTAGAATCGTTTGGTTATTGAGAAAAGAACTGGCGAGGTTGTGAGCTAAACAAATCGCCCAATCTTGATGTTCACTTTTGAGAATCGGCGACAGAAATTCAAGATCCTTGCGAACTCCAATATCAATCAGTAAATCTGCCAAGTATCTAGGATCATCAACACCCTGAGACTTTAGTTGAGCCGTAAGTTCTCGCTTGATAGAACGCTGCTCTTGATGAGACAGCGGAGGAGTCAGTGCCTTAGAAATCAGCTCAAAGAAGCTCTCTTGCTGCTCAGGCGTGAGACGATGGTGTAATTTGGGCAAGCCGGCGATCGCCTCTTTGAGCGCGTGGTTTGTATTGCTTGCAGCGGCTTGGATGGCTCCCAATGGATTATTGATCTCATGAGCCACTCCAGCAATTAGCTGTCCCAAGGCAGCCATTTTCTCCTGCTGAACTAGATGCTCCTGAGTGTTTTTGAGTTCGGTGAATGCTGACTCCAGAGCAAGATTTTTCTGCCACAATTTTTTACTAAATTCATGAAAAACTAGGCTAATGGCTGAGGCAGAGAATACGAGAGAGAGGGTAGTTCCTAGGTTTACTAGGAAGCGTGTTCTTTGATGCTGCTCAATATACACCTTCTCTAGCGCCATAATCTCGGCATAGAGATCGTCATAGATTTCATCAATTTCGTCTGCCTCAGCCTCAGAGGCCTGCTCAACTTGTCCAGCCTCAATCAGACTAAAAACTGCTGCCATCTTCTGTTGATAGACGGTGTGTAGAGCCAGGATACGCTCTAGATCAGCTTGGTATTTTCCCTGTTTAAGCTGCTCAAGCCCTTCAAGGATTTCATCAGTATTTTCTCGGTTCTCGGCAATCTCTTCGGCAAGATCTTCATCAATTTTCTGCTTAGAAAATCCCTCCCACTCTAAAGCATTGAGACGACTCACCTGTTCCTTAATCTGCGTCAACAGGAGCCGGGCGTTGTTACTGCGCTCTGCCATCCGATCTAATCCATAGATTGCAGAACTGCTTATAACTGCAAAGGCTAGGGCAGTCACAATTACTGAACCTGTTGAAAGCCCAAATTTGAACCTGCTTGAGGCTGGAAAAATCATGATATAACCTTGCTACTTGACTCTATGCAACTATGCGAATTTCCAGATCTACTTTGCTCTTCCAACTATGCGTTGTGGATAAGCCCATTTAGATCCTGCTGGGGAAACCTTACACTCTGCATTAATACACTTATTATTGACAGCCTGTGCGGAAAATTTACACGTCTCGATTTAGGATCGGCCACAAGAGACGCACTTTCGGCCAATTGACTGAATCTGTGCTTATGTTTGAGGATTTTTGTCCTAGTAAAATCTTGATATTAGCTTGTTTTTATCATGGAATGATGAAGAGAGGAACGAAGTTGAAATCCTTGTAGGTTATGGTTTAGATTTAGCAGGCTGCTTGCCTCTTTGATAGCTTATTTGACGCGCGTTATTTAATCATCTAACGCTTTTGTCGGTTGACTCAATCGAGTTTTTGAAGGTGTTTTTCAGTTTTTTATGGCCTATGATGCCCTACTTAAAATCTAAATAAAGATCTGGAGGTCTGGAAAATCTGGCATGATGCAGAGGAAGGTTGCACAGGAAGTCTCAGGAAATCTCACAGGAAATCTCAATTTATGGAGCAGATGATTCGGGTGGGGATTGTGGGCACGGGCTACGCGGCTAAGACCCGCGCCGAACTGGTGCAGGCAGATGCTCGGACGCAACTGGTGGCGATCGCCAGCCGTGACCTCTCCCGCGCTCAGTCTTTGGCAGAACCCCTCGATGCAGAAGCGACTGACGATTGGGGCACTCTGGTGCAGCGGACGGATATTGACCTGGTGATCGTGTCTACTGGCAACGCGCAACATGCGACCGTTGTGAGAGCCGCGCTGCAAGCAGGCAAGCACGTCGTGGTGGAATATCCGCTGGCGCTGGATTTGGCGACTGCCAAGGATCTCGCTGCGCTGGCGACATCCCAAAACTGCCTGCTGCATGTGGAACATATCGAACTGCTGAGCGGCATCCACGAAGCCATCCAAACCGCCCTGCCCACCATTGGCACGCCGTTCTATCTGCGCTATAGCGACCTCACGCCCAAGCAGCCCGCTCCCGAAAAGTGGACCTATGACATGGCGGAGTTTGGCTTTCCGCTGGTGGGGGCGCTGTCGCGGGTGCATCGGCTCACGAACCTGTTTGGCCCGGTGAAAACGGTCAGTTGCCAGACCCGCTACTGGCAGCCCGATGCCGCCAATTCCCGGTTTACCACCTGCGTTTGTACGGCTCAACTGCGGTTTGCCAGTGGGCTATTGGGCGATGTGATTTACGGCAAGGGGGAGGCGCTGTGGGCGGCGGAGCGGACGCTGACGATCCAGGGGGAAACGGGGGCGATCGCCCTCAATGGCGACAGCGGCGAACTCATCTTGCCCGACCAGACGCAGCCTCTTGAGTTGGGCAGTCGCCGGGGCCTGTTTGCTCGCGACACGGCCGCCGTGCTGGACTTTCTCACCGAAGGCAAGCCGCTGTATGTGTCGGTGGCGGACAGCCTCTATGCCCTGGCGGTGGCAGAGGCGGCAAGGATTTCGGCGGAGAAGGGGGAGGTGGTTGGAGTCGTGGAGTAATCGAGGAATAGAGTAGCGAAGGATTGCTCCCTACCCCTCTGCCTTCTTACGGGGATTGGTAATGACTAGCTCGAACTCCCAGCCGGGAATTTTCTTGACAGACTCGCTGAGCTTGCGGAGGTCGTCAGGGCCGTTGAGCGTCAGGCTTTCGCGGGTGCGGACTTCGGCGGCGATCGCCTTTTCGTCGCGCCGGGCTACCAGATCTAGGGAACAGTGAGCCAGCGGAGACGGCAAATCTTCTGGAGCAGGATAAAGAGTCACCTGATATCCCTGCTTGCGGTATTCCCGCGCAAGCTTCAGCAGGCGCTGATGCTCTAACGGACTCCGATTCGGTGGACGGGTCATATACGGCAACTCTAAATAACGCAGAAAGAATAACGCAAAAACGGTAGCGCGAAAACGCCACTGCAAATAAATCCTAACCTAGTCTTCTAGCTTAGCTCAGACGGATCGGGAGCCGCCTCTATCCGGATATGCAAAAACTCCTCACCCTGGCAAAATCCTTCTGCCAGCGCCGTAGACATTCCTTTAACGCGAAAAGAAGCGTTCAAGTTTCGGCGGCGGCTGATGAAATCCGTGATCTGATAATCGTCTACGTAAATCACCCCGTTCAGCGCGTCTCGCACTGGTTTCACTATATTATCACTGTCGGGAACACCAGACTCGTCGCCGAGAGGCGCGTCGTAGTAGTGCGTAATGATCACCTTGAGGTAATCGCCCAGCGGTGCTTTGCCATTCCAGCAGGCGATCGCCCTCTGCCGCACTTTTTCTCTCCAGTCGCGCAGACGAGCCTTGTCTTTGGTTTGGTGCGAAATCGGCTTGCCGATCACGATCAATTCAATGGGTAGCACCATGTATGTCCCACGGGTTAGGCTGGTTGGTTGAATGGTGTTGCCCATGCGGGGGGGGATAAGCCTGGGCTAAACGCTGGGCCGATGGCAGCAAAAGAAGTTCTGGCTGAGATCTTTGAAATCAATCGCCTGAAGAAGTTAATCATCGGAAGCGAAGCGTTCAAAGTCAGGATATTGCAACCCGTATATTAAAGCTAAAAACCGGAGCCAACAAACAGGGCTGAAACCTGGAGCGAAAACTGGGGAACCCCTAGAAGTAGAGAGTGCTAGAAGCAGCGGTTAACGCAAAACGGGCTGCGGTATCTGTTCGCGGTTTAGAGAAATTGCCCGTTTAGAACTGCCCGTTTAGAACTGCCCGTTTAGAACTGCCCGTCAATAAACCGTGCAAAACCCCTGCTTCTGGTAAATGCTGACCGTATGGATTGATACAGGTGGCGGGAATGGTTTTCCTGGCAGACACGCAGGTTACCTATCAAGTTACCTGACCAAGTTACCTATATAGTAAGTCTGTTTTCTGGAATGTGTGTTATCACGCAAGTCACTGGTTCTTTTTCGGCTTTCTTTTGGCTCTCTTTCCATTCATGGAGCAGTTCCCCGCACAGGCAGTCTGCGACGGGCGATCGCCCGACCCATTGCTGGATTGGCAAGCAGAGGACTGGCGCGAGTCGCGATCAATGTCAGTTCGTTTGAGTCAGTTCGTTTGAGTCAGTTCGTTTGATACCAGTGACTCTAATAACACGGGACTCCTCCGGAGTAATGACGTGCATTGCTGGCTAAAAGGTTGCCGCAAGCGGGCAAAAGCTGGGTAGAAATCGACTAAGAAACTGAACTATACGCAATGTGCAACTTTGCCGATCTCCCCCACCCTAAATCCCTCTCCCAATCTGGGAGAGGGACTTCAAGCCCCTTGCTCCCCTTCTCCCAAGTCGGGAGAAGGGGTTGGGGGATGAGGGCAGCTTGAACGTTGCACATCGCGTGAACTACGTGAACTATATGAGACAGGACAAGGCTTATGAAAATTCCTCCTACGTGGCGATTACCTCCCGCGATTCAAAACCGATTTGGCGAACGCAGCGTCGGCAAGCAGCGGGCAATGGTGGTAGACGGACACCTGCTGCTGATTTTGCACAAAGCCCCTGAGGCCGGTGAGCAGACCCGCGTCGGCGTGCTGTTTTGGCGGCAGCCCAACGGCATCTGGGAACACAGCGGCGGCGGCATTGGGTTGCAACCGCTGCTGAAACATCTAGAAAATTACAACACCGCCGAGGAAAAATTGCAAATTGCCTATCGGCAGGCCGAGAGTGCTGAAGATTACTTTCACCTGCTGGAGGCGATCGCCCCTCTGCGCCTGTCGGCCAAGAACATGCACGCAACCCTGCAAGCTGCCCGCGAAGGCGTTCCCGACGACCGCGACCTGATCGACCTGCGCGACTGGGCCTACGAAATCGATCGCAGCCTGGATCTGCTGTATGAAAACACGAAAAACGCGCTAGATTACCAAATTGCCCAGCGGGCCGAGGAGCAAAATCGACTGGCCACGGAGGCGCTGGTGGCGGGGCATCGGCTGAATATCTTGGCGGCGGTGTTTTTGCCGCTGACGGCGATCGCCGCGCTGTTTGGCATGAATCTGAACAGCGGCGTAGATGCCTCCTCCACCTTCACGTTCTGGTTAGTGTCCGTGGGGGCGATCGCCCTCGGTTCCCTCATCCGCCGCTGGGTGGTGACGGGGCGCTGGCTGTAGCGCTGGGCGTTGGGCAACCGTCGGATCGCAAATTCACCCGACCGGATCTGCTGTCGCCCAAGCAAATACGATAGGATGCCCAATGGGTCAGGAGTTGCGCCCAGACTGAGGAAATCTATGGTGAGTGAAAAGCGCAAGGTAGGACAGCGCGGCTGGGGCTGGGCGATCGCCGCTGGCGTTGCGGCTTTGGGGCTGCTGGGGTTAGGCGTGGCCCAGATCGTCGCTTCCCGTCGTGCCGCGTTTGAGGCAGAGCTAACCGAAGTGCCCGCCCCTACGCGAGTCGAAGTGGTGGCGCTGGGACGGCTGGAGCCACGGGGTGAAGTGGTGCGTGTGGGCGGGCCCACGGGCGAACGGATTCAGCGGCTGGAGGTGCGCCAGGGGGATATTGTGCAAACGGGCACGGTGCTAGCCTATCTGGAAAGCTATGACGAGCGGCGGGCCCAGCGGGATGTGGCGGCGGCCCAGCTTGCCGAAGCCGAACAGCGCCTGCGGGCGACGACCACTTTTGCCCAGGCCCAGGTGCGCGAGGCTCAATCCCAGGCAGAGCGGATTCAAAGCCCGGCCCAGTTTGAACTCCAGGCACAGCAGGCGCTGGTGCGGGAGCTAGAGGCAGATTTGGCGCAGAAAAACCAGGATTTGCGCCGATTTGAAGATCTGTACGCGCAGGGAGCGATTTCTCAGCAGGAGCGCGATCGCCAGCGTAGCACCGCCCGCCAGTCCGAAGAAAAGCTCAACAATGCCAGAGCCAACCTGGTGCGCCTAGAGGCTGACCTACAAGCCTCGCTGCGGAGCGCCCAGGCGACTGTGCAGGCCCAGGAAGCGAACCTGCCCCTGAGCCAGGTGCAGGTCGCCGTCGAATCGGCCCGCCAAAACCTGAACCTGGCCGAAGCGCAGCTAGAGCGCACCATTATTCGCGCTCCCCAGGCCGGGCGCATTTTACGAATTCTCACGCTGGCTGGTGAGGCGATTGGGCAAGACGGCAGCGTGCTGGATATGGGCGACACCAGCCAGATGTTTGTTGTGGCAGAGGTCTATGAAACCGACGTGGGACTGGTTCGGGTTGGGCAACCCGCCATGATCACCAGCCGCAATGGAGCCTTTGATGAAACGCTGTCGGGCAGGGTGGCAGAAATCGGCTGGCAGGTCTTCAAAAACAACGTGCTGGACGATGACCCGGCCGCCAATGCCGATGCCCGCGTGGTGGAGGTGAAGGTGCAACTGGACGACGGCCGCCCCGTGGAAGCGCTGACAAATTTACAGGTTGATGTGCGGATTGATGTGAGATGAGCGCCTGTTGTGGCGTTGCGATGCTACGCTAGTGCTGGCCAGAGAAACCCCATGCGTACCCCCCTCGCTCTGCTGAATCTGACTGCTGAAAAGACGCGATTTGTGGTGGCGATCGCCGGAGTCGCGTTTGCGGTCATTTTGGTGTTCATGAACCTGGGTTTTTTGGGTTCGCTAGCGGAGACGGCTGCAATCATCTACAGCCGCATCAATGCCGACATTTTTTTAGTGTCGCCCCAAGCGTTAGAGATTACCTCGACCAAGCCCTTTCCTATTCAGCGAATTTATCAAGCAGCGGGGGTGCCGGGGGTGCGGCGCGTGATGCCGCTGTATGTGGGCTATCTGCAATGGCGCAATGTGGAAACGCGCCAGAGTCGCGCCATGTTTGTCTACGGAATTAACCCGAATGATTCGGTGTTTACGATGCCGGAGATGCAAACGCCGGAAAACCAGGCGGCGCTGCGGCGATTTGATACGGTGCTGATCGACACGCTCTCGCGGCCGGAGTATGGCCCGCAGACGGTGGGGACAGTCACCGAGGCGGATGGACGCAGGGCGACAATTGGCGGGCAGTTTACGCTGGGCGGCGGCTTTGCAGCAGACGGGACGCTGATCATGAGCGACCAAAACTTTCGGCGTTACTTCGATCCGTTTCCGCTCAACCGAATTAATCTGGGCTTGATTCAGGTCGATGAGGGTGCTGATCCGCTGCAAGTGAGCGATCGCCTCCGGGAAATCTTGCCCAAGGACGTGATGGTGTTCACTCAGCAGCAAATCATCGAGCGCGATCGCGACTATTGGATTGGCGCAACCTCGACGGGCTTTATCTTTGGCATGGGCGTGGCGGTGTCTTGCATTGTGGGTACGGTGATTGTGTACCAGATCCTCTACACGGAAATTTCGGATCATCTGAAGCAATACGCAACGCTCAAGGCGATGGGCTACAGCAATCGTTTTTTGTTTACCACGGTCATTCAGGAATCGGTGATTCTGGCCGTGCTGGGCTACATTCCAGGATTTATCATTTCTCTGATGCTGTATGAGCTAACCATCCGAGCAACGGCAGGAGGTCTGCCCGTTCGCATGGATCTGGAGCGGGCGGTGCTGGTGCTGGGGCTAACGGTGATGATGTGTGCGCTGTCTGGGCTGGTGTCGGTGAATAAGGCGATTACTGCTGACCCGGCGGACGTGTTTTAGCTAACGGGTTTTCGGGGGAGGCTTCGGCGAGGGTTTCAGCCAGCGCTCAAGCGTCTGGAAACATGAATGGTGCCCGTACATCAATCGATGGGATGTTAAGAGCTAATTTATGAAGCAAATCTTAAGAAGCCTGAAACTCTTGGCATGTGTGGCTTTGAGGTCATGTTTGCCCAGGAAAAGCGGTTTCTCGGAAATCCTTGATTAACAAGGCTTTCAGGCTCCTTTACAAATTAGCTCTAAGAGGGTTTCAGCCAGCGCTCAAGCGTCTGGAAACTGGTAGCCGAAGTAATCTAGCTCAAAGGCGTAGGCGGCTTCCACCAGTTGCCGGGATTTGTTGGTATAGAGAGCGTGGGCGATCGCCACTTTGGGTCGAGTTCCCGTTTTGAGTTGGGGCAGCGCCTCCGGATTCCACGGCACTCCCAGCTTGGCGCAGATGCGCTCCAGGTCTGCCGCCAGAGACTCGTAGCGAATCACCTCATCCAGACAAAACTGTCCGTCGATCAAATACTTGTTGCGGTCGATGGGCGGGCCGTGCGTCATCAGCCAATGCTCAAAGGCGGCGGCATCGCTGCTGGGCGAATCGGGTGCAGAGGGCGCGTGCGATCGCCCAAAGTAAAAGGCTGAAATCGCCTTTTCGTAAGGATTGCGAATGACGCAAAACTTGAAATAGCGCGTCCAGAGGTCTTCGCCCAACTGTTCCCGAATCTGGGCGGCGGGCATGTGGTTCCACCAGCGGCAGCCTTCTGGCTTGCCCGGCCCGCGATAGCCCACAATGCCCGCCGCCGATACCGATTCCTCACGCACGCGGGCCAGGTTTGCCGCACCCTCTTCTACACAAAACGGCTCAAAGTAAGCCTCCACAGAGGTACTCGCCGTCTTCAGCGTTTTCGTGTAGATAAATTGGTGACCGTGGCTAACCAGCATCCCGCATCCTGGAAGTCTGCAAACTTGGACTGGCCAAGCTTACACTAGGCGGAGGATGAACGGGTAGCGGTAGCGCGTTTCGGGATTGCTAAGGCAGGCGAAAATTGCCAGAATGGGCAGAATCAGGTTGACCAGCCCCAGGATCGGGAACAGGAGAAAGCCGACCAAAACGATAGAAAGCACCCCCACAACTAGCCACCATAGCCACATATTGATGTGGAAGTTGATGGCTTCTTTCGCATTCTCTTTGACCACTGGATCGTCTGAAACGAGCAGGATGGCGATGGGAATACCGATAGAAACAACTAGGGCGTTGATAAAAATCGACCCATGACACAGGGCCGAAAGAATTCTTCGCTTGTCTGAATTATCTGAGCTTTGCATGTCGTTTTACCTTGCGACAGCTACATCCTATCGTTTTTGCTGGCAGGAATCATGCAGGCGGAGGGGAGGTTTTCCGTAACCAGGAGGGGGTGTTTTACGGGCCGCTTGGTTTGCGGAATGGCGGAGGTGGCTAGCGGGTCGGCTAGCGGGTCGGGTCAGGGGTCTGGATTCGCATACTCAGGTCCAGCCAGGAGGAGCGGGTGATGGGGGCGCTGCTGGAAAGATAGTCTACGCCCGTTTCGGCGATCGCCCGGATCGTCTCCAAGGTAATGTTGCCCGATGCTTCGATTTTGATGTGCGGGTTCGTGCGGCGAATCATCCGCACTGCCTCCCTCATCTGTTCTACGGGCATGTTGTCTAGCATGATAATGTCTGCGCCATGTTCGAGGGCTTCGGCAACCTGCTCCAGGGTTTCGGTTTCCACTTCCACCGTCAGCGGATAAGGAATGCGGGCCCGCGTCTGGGCGATCGCCGCTGCAATGCTCCCTGCTGCCGCAATGTGGTTATCTTTGATCATCACGCCATCGTCCAGCCCCAGGCGATGGTTCACCGCGCCGCCTGCCTGCACTGCGTATTTTTCCAATACTCGCAGGCCGGGCGTGGTTTTGCGGGTGTCTACCAGTTGGGCGGGCAGGTCGGCAATTTGAGCGACGTATTTGCTCGTCAGGGTGGCAATGCCGCTCAGCCGCATGGCCAGGTTCAGCGCCACGCGCTCCCCCGTCAGCAGGGCATCCAGCGGGCCGATGATTTGGGCGATGACGCGACCGCGATCGCACCACTCGCCATCCTGCGCCAGCGCCTTGAACTGCACGGCTGGATTGAGTAAGTAAAATACTCGCGCCGCCATCGGCAGCCCCGCCACCACGCCCGCCTCTTTGACGACCCACTGCGCCTGGCCCTGGGGAGCGCCCTTGGGAAATAGGGATTGCGTTGTGCGATCGCCCCGCCCAATGTCTTCTAGGAGCCAGTCTTGCAGCAGCCGATCGAGCAACACGGTAGGCGGCAGGAGGGCGATCGCGCTGCCTGGGCTAGGAGGGAGCAGTTCAGAGTGCTGCATAGGAGTTTGGGCTAAGCCTCCGCTGTTGCAGGGTGGGGAGCGGCGCTGAGGGCATCCAGCATGTCCAAAACCTCCCGCTCGAAGGCAACTTGGGCACGGTTGGTGCGACCGCCGACATAGAGCGTTTTGCCCTGCTGCAATGCCCACACCTGCGAGTGCGATACATAGCTCATCAGGACGCTGATCATCAGTAGCCCAAAGCCCGTGTAGACGATGGGAATGCCTGGATCGGCTTTGATTTGTAGCCCCGTGCTGCCCACCAGTTCGGCAATGGTCAGCCGCACGCCGTTGACTTCGGTCGCCATGCCCGCCCGCACGGTGGAAATCAGTTGCCCGTCCTGGTCGTATACCAGTACCGTTCCCTTCAGGTCTTTAGCGATCAGCGATACGCCTTCGCTGAGGTCGGGCTTGGTGGGAAGCCAGGTTCCCCAGAGGCGACCCGCGCCGCCCGTATCGAGTTGCCCCATTGGGATTTGCAAAATCGGGCTGTTGTTGATCTGCACGCGCACGGCGGCGATCGCCCAATCCGCTTGATACAGCGTCACGCCCCTGTAGCGCAGCGGCTCATTGACGTGGATGGTCTTGCGCTTCACTTCCTGCCCAGCAGCATCCAGCACCGACAGGTCGGAATAAAACTGGTCAATGTTGCCCTCTGGCGTGTAGTCGATCCAAAAGCGATTCACGCGCACAGACCAATCCTTGGGAATTTGCGGCGCTGCCCAGGGGCCCGCATCGAAGATATTTTGAATGGTGAAGGTTTCGCCGCTGGGAATCATCTCCTGGGCAAAAAAGCCCGTCATTGCGCCCCAAATCGACCCCAGTAGCACCAGAATCATGCTGGCATGGACGATGATCGGCCCGATGCGTCCGACAAGGCCCTTCCGCGCATAGAGGCGATCGCCCTCGCGAAACAGCCGATAGCCCTTGCGTCGCAGCAGTGGCTCTAGCCCGTCGAGCGTTGCGGCATCTACTTCGGCGCTCATGGCCAGCTTCTCAAACTGGCGCGGTTGGCTATAGTAGCTCCACTTTTGCGCCGCCTTGAGGGTGGGAAACTGGCGGGTAAAGGTGCAGGCGATCAGGCTGGAGCCGAAGAGAATCAGCAGCGCCAGAAACCACCAGGTGCGATAGACGTGATCCAGCCCTGCCGCCAAAATCACCTTCCAGGTCAAAAAGCCAAACAGGGCCGGGCTTTCGGGATAGTTTTCTTGATAAAACGCCAGCGATTGCCCCTGCTCGATCACCGTGCCGGAGATGCTGAAGAGGGCGATCGCCAGCAAAAGCACAATTGCCAGTCGCAAGTCCGCCAGCAGCGGCAGCAGCTCCCGCTGAAAGTATTGGCGGGGCAGGTCTTTCCAGGAAGAAGGCGTGGCGGAGTTTAGAGACATGGGGGTATCTAAGCGAAAAGGTATGCAGTCACTCAGTACTACATACCTTTGCAAATCACACTACTCAATTACAATCTCACGAATTGCGTCGCCTTCTGGAGCGCTACCGCTGCTTACCTCGGTGCCGTCGCCAAACCAGTCGGTCACTTTTTGCTTCGCGGCTGCTTTAACTTCGGGTGTGATCGCCATTGCCACTGCGCCCAGCGCTGCCGCCAGCGTGCCCAGGTCGTCTACATAACCTGTCAGCAGCACAAAATCGGGAATTGCGTCTGCGGGCAGAATAAAATAAGCCAGCGCTGAGTAAATCACGGTTTTTGCCCAGACGGGGGTTTCGGGTCGCTGAGCTGCAAAGTAGAGCGTCAGCGCCTTTTCCACGACCTCGCGCCCCGCATACACTGCTGCTCGTTGGAGCGATTGCCAAAATCCCTGTTCCGAAAACCCACGCGCCATGTTTGAAAACCTCACGCTTAAACCTTGACTCTTAGGCACTAGTTCTGAGTATAGCGCTGGAGCTTGGGCACTGCGGGGTTTGGTCGCAGGAGCTAGTAGAGCCAGGGAATCAGGCGCTTGACGCGGGTTTTATACTCAACGTAGTCGGGATACTTTTCCTGGAGCCAGGCCTCTTCTTTTGCGGCCTTGGCGTTAAAAAAGATAAAGAAGACCAGCGCCGCCAGCAGGTGCGTCCCACTGAGCCGATAGAGAGCGATCGCCAGCACAGCAAAAATCACGCCGCTGTAGATGGGATGGCGCACAATGCGGTACACACCCGTTTGCACCAGTTGCCCATCCTCTCGCGGGTAGGGCAGCGGGGTCAGGCTTTGGCCCAAGTCCAGCAGCCCTTTGCCCAAAAATATAGCGGCAGTGAGCGCACACAGAGCGGCGATCGCCCACAGCCCATAACGCAAGGGCGGCTCAATCACCAGCCCTGGCACAGGCACGGTTGGCAAAATCAGCAGCCCCAGCAGCAGCACCGCCTGCAAGATGACCCAATATTCGCCCTTTTTGCCTTGCCACCAGTCCTCGCGGCTAAATCCCCAGTCGGTGAGTGGTTTCATAACCATGGGTCGGAATTACGGCATGGATCAATGACTTGCCGAAATTGCTGAGAAGCAGAATTGCTGAGAACCATTGATCTTTGTTATCGATCCTACCGCGAAACCGATGGCAGGGGCTTGGGGCAGAGGGTAGAGAGGTATGCCGGGTTAGAGACCCGCTCCATTCGTGTAGGCATTGCCGTTTTGATGACCATTGCCGTTCAGGTGGCCGTTCCCGTAGTCGTTTTGATGACCATTTCGATGACCATGATGACCCTGACGATAGGCGTTCCCAAGGCTGGCCTTTGTCTCGTCGGGCAGCAGCGGCAAGTCAATGAATTCGGGCGTTTCGGCGTAGTCGGTGTAGACGGGCTGGGCCGTGAGTTCGTTGGGCACAAATTCGACCGTCACCCGCAGCCGCAGTTTGCCCTGCTGCCAGCCTGCCGAGCCAAGCTGCAAGACTTCACAATCAATGCCGTCTTGAAACCAGTTGCGATCCTGACGCATCCAGGCTTTGCTGCTGCGAAACTGGCGATCGCCCCCGAATAGGGCTTTTTGCGTCGTTAGCGAATCTGCCAGCGCATCGGGCAGCTTGGAACTGAGTGCGACATCTAGAACATGGCGTAACGTAGCGACTCGAACAGTGCCGTCTCGAAATGACAACACATCATCATCATTGAATGCCGTCATATCGAGATTATTTTGTATCTGCATGATTGCCCCCCTTTGGCGATCGCGCATTTCCATGTCATCTTTTACACTGCGCGGTGGGTCAGATCAGGCAAATTCCAAGGCAATCTGTCAAGACTTGGAGACGGCTTTCTGTGGGGATTTCACCGATTGTTTACATTCATGGCAGAGTAATTCCATACGGAGATGCGGCGAAAGGGTAAGGGGGCTGGGGCAAGGGGACGCTGGGGCCAAGGGGGCGCTGGGGCGCTGGGGCGCTGGGGCGCTGGGGCGAGGGGGCGCTGGGGCGAGGGACCCTATGAAAGTCGCTGCCAGATTAGCTCAACGTGCGTGGAGTTTGCGCTGGGCGGCGTTTTCAGCGTGAGGCGATCGCCCTCCAGCGAAAGGATTCGTACCAAGTCTGTGCCAGTGCGGTTGGGAATGGAGGCGATCGCCACATGATGCGTGACGGTGTTGCCTGCCAGCGTGTAGGTTCCGGCGTAGGCGCTGAAGCTAGAAAACGCCTGGGCGCGTTCTGGCCTGGGCACGGCCTCTAGCTGGAAGGGGGAAGCGGGAGTATGGCTCAACGGCGGGCGATCGCCCTGGGCAAATAGAACCGTCATGTGGCCATCGGCGGTGTAGGTTAGGCGACCGACGGGAGAGGGGCCGTAGGCTTCGGGGTTAATGCTGCCGTCCGGGGCGATCGCCCGAATCGCAACGAGCATCCAAGTGCCCACCAGCGGATTGGGGTCATCCATCGAGCGATCGCTCCAGACATACAAGAAACTGTCGCAAGAGTCGAACCAGCGTCTCGCACTCTTGCTCTGTGGCAAACTGCGCCAGTAATGCCTGCTCTTTTTCAAACAGCACGGGCATGACCTGATCGGAAAGCCGGATGCCCTTGTCGGTAAGCTGGACAATCACACCCCGGCGATCGCCCGGATCGCGCAGCCGCGCCACGATGCCGTCTTGCTCTAGCCGATCAATGCGGTTGGTGACTGCCCCCGACGACAGCATCAGTAGACTGTACAAATCGGTCGGCTTGAGCTGATAGGGCGGGCCCTGTCGGCGCAGCGTGGCCAGCACGTCAAACGACCACACGTTTAGCCCATACGCAGCCAGCACCGTTTCTCGGTGTTTTTCCAGCAGACGGGCAATTCGCAGCACACGCCCCACCACGGCCAGCGGCGCGGCGTTAAGCTGGGGCGATTCTCGCTGCCACTGCATCAGAATGTGATCGAGACGGTCTTGCTCCATCTTGCAACTTTATCTCGACATTGAGAACCTTAACGCAGGATTGAGGATAGAGAAACCGATGCCCCGCAATCCTGCAACCCGTCCTGCTGTAGCGCCCCAAACTATAACGCCCCAAACCATAACGCTCTAACTGAAATAGCGGGAAGCCCTGCAGTGGTCGGCAGTGGTCGGCAGTGGTCGGTAACTGTTGTCACTGCATCTGCCCTCACCCTAATCCCTCTCCCAGAGGGCGAGGGACTTCCGATCCGGCTCCTCTTCTCCTTTGGCAGAAGGGGCTGGGGGAAGAGGGCGATTCAGAATGCTAGATCCAACACTGCCGGGCTAATACCTATGGGCTGCGCTAACGCTGCACTGGATCGACCACGATTTCAATGCCCTCTGTCGGGCTGCCGTTGGTAATAACGCTGGTGTGCGTGGTGTTGATAAACCGCAACTGCCCGTCTATCGTGATTCGGGCCTGCACCGCGTAGGTGTAGCGGCTGTCGATCTGCGCTGGGTCATAGGGTAGCGCGAAGGCAAAGGGGACTTGGCGACCGTTGGACTCGATCGTCTGCGTGGCCAAGATGCGGGCGGGTGCGTCGGCGCGGCTGACATCCGCCAGCGACACTTCGATCAGCGCGTTGGGCGGCAGCGCAATTCGCGGCAGATAGGTAACCGTACCCGTGACGAGCGATGACTGTTGCACCATACCGTTTACCGTAAGCGATTGGGTTCCTGAATTGCCGCGACAGACCCGTGCAGAAAGCGCTCCCTCGTAGGCGTAGGTCGTGCCGTCTGCATCAGTTGTGGCCGTGACGGGAACGCCGTTTAGCTCTAGCCGTCCCGTTTGCCGATTGAACAGGTTCATCCGCATTGCGCCATTGCGGCTGAACAGGCGCACGGCGTAACCCGGTGTTTGGAAGAAGGAAAGCGTGGTGCCGTCGGGGAGTGTCGATGCGCCTGGGAGGGCGGGCAGCGTTTCACCAGAGGGCGGCACTTGCACCACAGAACCGTCGATGACGCGATAAAACTGCGTGACTTCCTGCGTCGGACAGCACTGGGGATCGTTGGGGCCTTGAATAATCATGTTGACGCTGATTAGCCCGTCGTCCAGAATGCGGACACGGTTGACCTGGATGCGATCGCCCAGCCCCGCCAGCATCGGCGACTCGATCGCCCCGTCCAGGTTCAGCAGCGGCGCGAGGTAAACGAAAATGCCGGAGCCGCCCGTATTCACTGCCATGATCATCACGGCATCTTGCTGGCCGTTGCCATCCAGGTCGCCAAATGCGATCTGTCCCTGCTGCCGCGACAGCACCGCATTCAGCCGCCGATTCGGATCTTCAAACCGCCCATTTTCAAAGGTAATCACGCCGACCTGCGGCTGTTCGCCCAGGCTGGGGACGCTGTAGCTGGCGTTGAGGGCGATATTGAGGCGATCGCACCAGGCCCGTTTTTCTGGCGTAAACACTTCGCGGGTCAGGCAGTTATACCACGCTTCGCCTGCCTGGGCCAGCGTCGCCCTCGGCAGCGCCCCCGCAACGCCCTGACCGAGCAGCATCACGCCCAATCCCACACCTGCCCATCGGGAAAATATAGTCTTCTTCATCGTTAACATCTGTAACATCCGTGCATCAGTAACCAGGCATTCATCAACAGGTCAGCCCAAAGTCAACCCAAGATTGACTCACTCAGAACCTACGCACTTGCGATAAGTTTTCTGAGTCTTGGACGATTTCTCGCGGGCTGCGCCCATGAGAAATCGTCCAACTGCGTAAGTCCTATCACTTTTGAACGATAACAGGGAATTTTCTGGGGATCACCAGAAGTTTCCGTTTTTGCAACGTCCAGCAATATCGATTGTTAAGAAATTGCTCTAGCGGAATCGTCGGATGAGGGTTGAAAGTAGCCAATACAGGATGGAAATGTTTGTAACAAAACTTCCCAGCCTGACGGCTATATCTGCTAAGTTGAAAATAGGAAGCGGGGGCGATCGCCAATCTAAGTAGATCGCAATGTCGCCGTATAAAATTTGCTCGACCGTGTTGCTGATCCCCCCAGCTAGCAGTAGTCCTAATCCCACTTGCAGGGGCAGAATCATCTCTTTTCTAAATCTGCTAAATAGCAGCGTTACGACAGCAATGATTCCCATTGAAATCAGTCGTAGCCAGAGTGTCCAGGAAGTCAAGTTTGAATCAAAAAATGAGAAAGCAGCACCAGGATTTTTCAGATAAGTGAGATGGAAAACTCCTGGTATGAGCGGCAGGGTTTTGGATAGAAGCTGCTCCTCAAAAGCCTTGCGTATGAGGACTTGAATTAAAAATCCCAACACGCCGCCAGCCAGCCCAATGATCCAGGCCCAGCGATTTCTAGCCCTAGTTTCTGTCATGAAAGTTTTTGCCCGCAGTATCCGCTATGGTCAATTGATACATCGGTTTTAGTTCATGGTTTTGATACATGGTTTTGATACATAAGTTTTGATGCATGGTTTTAATACATGAGTTTCGAGGTTTCGGGTTGACACACTGATTTTAGTTTTCATGCTGCCCAGTCTTTTTGTTAGATCCAGATTGTTAGATCCAGACGAGTTTGGGGTTTGAAATTTCTGGCTGGCGATAGATTTTTTTTCCCTGCTTTAGAGCCAATTTGTAAAGGAGCCTGAAAGCCTTGTTAATCAAGGATTTCCGAGAAACCGCTTTTCCTGGGCAAACATGACCTCAAAGCCACACATGTCAAGAGTTTCAGGCTTCTTAAGATTTGCTTCATAAATTAGCTCTTAGGCGTAAATTTCGGTGGGAGCAATTGCCTCGATTTAACTCAAGATTTCGATTTAGTGAACTTAAGATTTTGATTTGGAACTGCCTATGACTCGCACTCTAGAAAAGTCGCAAGCTCAATCTTGGCACGCGCAACCCGCCGACCTCGTAGCGCGATCGCTCGACGTTGATCCCCGGCTTGGCCTATCTGCTGATGAGGTGGCCCGGCGGCGAGAACGGTATGGGCCCAACGAACTCAAGGCAGCGCCGGGGAAGAGTCCACTGGTGCGGTTTTTGCTGCAATTTCATCAGCCATTGCTCTACATTTTGCTGATTGCAGGGACGGTCAAGGCGTTTTTGGGATCGTGGGTAAATGCCTGGGTGATCTGGGGTGTGACGCTGATTAACGCCATCATCGGCTACGTGCAGGAGGCGAAGGCAGAAAGCGCGATCGCTGCGCTGGCGGCGACCGTGCAAACCGAGGCGACGGTGGTGCGCGATGGGCAGACGGTGCAGGTGTCGTCGGCGGAACTGGTGCCGGGGGACGTGGTAAAGCTGGTGTCGGGCGACAAGGTTCCGGCAGATTTGCGGCTGGTGACGGCGCGAAATTTGCAGATTAGCGAGTCGGCGCTGACGGGCGAGTCGGTGGCGGTAGAGAAGTGCATTGACCTGATGGCGGAAGATGCGCCGCTGGCGGATCGGCGGAACATGGCCTATGCGGGCAGCTTTGTGACTTCTGGACGCGGGCGCGGCGTTGTGGTGGCGATCGCCAACGACACCGAAACCGGGCGCATTTCCCAACTCATGCAGCGGCAGACTAACTTATCTACGCCGCTCACCCGGAAGTTTGAAAAATTCAGCAAAACGCTGCTTTATTTTATCCTGGCGGTGGCAGCGCTGACTTTTGTGGTGGGGCTGGGCTATGGAAATCCCTGGCCAGATATGTTTGAGGCGGCGGTGGCGCTGGCGGTGAGCGCGATTCCCGAAGGGCTGCCTGCGGTGGTAACGATTACGCTGGCGATCGGCGTGTCGCGGATGGCTCGTCGCCATGCGATTATCCGCAAGCTGCCTGCGGTGGAGGCCTTGGGCAGCGCCACCGTCATCTGTTCGGACAAGACGGGCACGCTGACGGAAAACCAGATGACTGTGCAGGAAATCTACGCGGGCGGGGCGGCGTTTTTTGTGACGGGGACAGGCTACAGTCCAGTGGGCGCAATTCAGCCCGTGGAGTCTGGTCAGCCAATGAATCCGGCGCTGACAGAGTGCCTGAAGGCGGGGCTGCTGTGCAATGAGTCTTATCTGGAGCAGGATGATGGCCAGTGGCAGGTGATTGGCGATCCGACGGAGGGGGCGCTGATTGTGTCGGCGCAAAAGGCGGGCTTTGAGATGGCAACCCTCAAGGCAGAATTGCCCCGCATCGACTTCATTCCGTTTGAGTCGGAACATCAGTATATGGCGACGCTGCATTCGACGGGTGAAGGCGATCGCGACAGCGGTGCGAAGCAATATCGCCTGGTGTATGCGAAGGGATCGGTGGAGGCAATTCTCTCTCGCTGCGATCGCGCTTTGTCTGCCAGTGGGACACTCCAGCCGCTGGATGTGGCTGCTATTCAGCGCCAGGTCGAGTCTATGACTGAGGCGGGAATGCGGGTGCTGGCCTTTGCCACAACATCTCTGGCGCAAGACACGCTTGACCCGCCGGATATTGACACTGGCCTGACGTTTCTGGGCTTGCAAGGGATGATCGATCCGCCGCGCCAGGAGGCCGTGCGAGCAGTGCGGGCCTGCCAGTCTGCGGGTATTCAGGTGAAGATGATCACGGGCGACCACATTGGCACGGCAACGGCGATCGCCCGCCAGATTGGGCTACAGCGGGATGGACAGGTGCAGGCCTTTACGGGGCAAGCCCTGGCGGAGATGGACGATCGGCAGCTTGCCAATGCGGTGGAAGACGGCTCGGTGTTTGCCCGCGTTGCGCCAGAGCAAAAGCTGCGGCTGGTGGAAGCATTGCAGGCTAAGGGCAACGTGGTGGCGATGACGGGCGACGGCGTGAACGATGCCCCGGCGCTGCGGCAGGCGGATATTGGTACGGCAATGGGGCGGGCAGGGACAGAAGTGGCGAAGGAAGCCGCCGACATGATCCTGACGGATGACAACTTTGCCTCCATCGAGGCGGCGGTGGAGGAAGGGCGGACGGTCTATCGGAACCTGCTGAAGGCGATCGCCTTCTTGCTGCCTGTGAATGGGGGCGAGTCGATGTCGATTTTGATCAGCGTGCTGCTGAATCGGGCGCTGCCGATTTTATCGCTGCAAGTGCTGTGGATGAATATGATCAACTCCATCGCCATGACCGTGCCCCTGTCCTTTGAACCCAAGTCGGAGCGGGTGATGCAGCGTCCGCCGCGCAACCCCCGCGAGCCACTGCTCAACCGCAAGCTGCTGATGCGCGTTTTACTCGTGTCGCTGTTCAACTGGATTGTGATTTTTGGCGTGTTTGAGTGGATTCATCAGACTACGGATAACATTGCGCTGGCGCGGACGATGGCGATCCAGGCGCTAGTAGCGGGTCGGATTTTTTACCTGCTGAGCATCAGCGAATTGGGGCTGGGACTGGTGGATAAGCTGCGCGGTCGGGTGCAGCAGATTCCGCCCGCTCCGGCCGTGTTGGCGGGCATTGCCGGGGCGATCGCCCTGCAAGTTCTCTTCAGCCAGTGGAGCGTGATGAATCGCCTGTTTGCCACTGCGCCGCTAAGCCCAGAGCAGTGGGGCATTTGTCTGCTGATTGGGGTGCCGATGATTGGCGTGGCGGCGATCGCCAATCGGCTGCATCCGCCGGAGTAGGGAACCTTGTGGAGTTTGGAGTTTGGATTGGCGATTTTGGATTGCCCGCCGGAAGTCTAATCAAAAACCTGAGCAAAAACCTAATCAAAAGGGCGATCGCGCTTCCATGCGGAAATGGCGATCGCCCTTTCGTTTGTATCCTTTGCCCGTTTGCAGCCAGGGTGCTACTGCTTCACCTCGATCCGTCGCCAGTCTCCGGAGCCGTCTGCGTGTTCCACATAGCCGTTGATCACCACATCACCCGTGCTGTATACGTTGACGCTGCGGATCTCCAGCGTTTCCCGCTGCCCAGTACAGGCATTGATCAGTTGAATCTGAAACCGTAGCTCACCATTGGTGTCCATTTGCTGACGAATGTTCATCAGCGAATCCATTGTCTGATCCACAAACTGGAAGTTGCACCGGAGGCTATCGTCTCTTCCTTCCAAAGCAAAAGCGGAACTGCTCACCAAAATCGAAACCACCGGGGCAAGGGCCAGCGCAGCAATGTGAAACATTTTCATAGGTGAATGCAAGAGGAGTGTATGAGGTATTTGAGCGGAACCGTTACACCTGCAAAATACCTATGTAACTCATCCGGTTTCCGACACTATCTCACCAGTTCATAGTGTCTTTACAGGGCGATCGCGCTTCATGTTCAGGAAATGGCGATCGCCCTGTCGCTTAAGTTGCAGTCTGCTGCTGCTTCATCTCAAGCCGTCGCTAGTCTGCCGAGCCGTCTGCCTGTTCCGCCTCCACATTGCTAACAATCACTCCATCACCCGCGCTGGACACTCTGATGCTGTGGATCTCCAGCGCTTCCCGCTGTCCGGTGCAGGCATTGACCCGTCAACTTGGCGAGTGATTCCAAAAGTTCATAAAATTCATCAATTTTGAGCCGGCGTGACTGTGGATGCATGAGGAAGCCACCTGGGGTGGTAGATTTACAGGCAATGGTTTTTTACTATGCTGGCAGGATTGAGTATGGATAGGGCGTTCTTCTCAGGTAGATCTGTCTCAGAGGTGTAGGTAAACAAATGGACGAAGGGCTGGCGTTGAGTCGAGAGAGTCATGCATGAGACAGGCAATGGCAACCGTCCGAAGCGTGGGCAGGGCAAATGGTTTTTTACTATGCTGGCAGGATTGAGTATGGATAGGGCGTTCTTCTCAGGTAGATCTGTCTCAGAGGTGTAGGTAAACAAATGGACGAAGGGCTGGCGTTGAGTCGAGAGAGTCATGCATGAGACAGGCAATGGCAACCGTCCGAAGCGTGGGCAGGGCAATGGTTGAAGGGAGCGCTACGGGAATGGTGCTGTGGGCCGCCGCCGGACTCGTGCTGGTGTTTCCAGGGCAGCACCGGGCGATCGCCCAGGCAATTCCCGACGGGGCCACTCCACCTGGGGTGTTGCCGCCAGAGGTTGAATCGCGCCCTTTCCCCATCGAGCAGCCGCGAGACACGCCGCCGCTGCCCGTCGAAGTGCCTGCTGAGCCGTCGCCGCCCGTGCTAGACCCCAGTTTGGGAGGGCCAGCTTCAGATCCGGCAGTGCCGCTGGTGCGCTTTCGGGTGAATGAAATTATCGTGACGGGGAACTCTATCCTGCACGACGAGATTGCCGAAGCCGTTCAGTGTTGCGTGAATCGAGACGTGACGTTTGAAGAACTAATCGGGTTACGCAGCGCCATCACGCAGCTATACGTGGAGCGGGGCTACATCACGTCGGGCGCGTTCCTGCCGAATAACCAAGACGTTCGCAGCGGCGTGGTCGAAATTCGAGTTGTGGAAGGAGAACTAGAAGACACTATTCAAATTACGGGCTTGCAGCGTCTGAATCCGAGCTACGTGCGATCGCGCCTTCGCTTAGCCGGAAAAAAACCATTAAACCAGCGGGATCTGGAGCGGGCCCTGCAACTGCTGCAAATTGATCCACAGATTGAATCGGTGGATGCAGAACTGACGGCGGGCAGCGTTCCCGGCCGCAGCCTGCTGGCGGTAAATTTGCAGGAAGCGTCACCGTTTTCTGCAAATATCGGCGCAGACAACTATCAGTCTTCTAGCATTGGCTCGGCGCAGTTCAGCGTCTCTGCCAGCTACAGCAATCTGCTGAGCGCGGGCGATCGCCTCTTCGCCAGCTACGGCCGCACCGACGGGCTAAACCTTTACAACATCGGCGTTAGCCTTCCGGTCAATCCCCGCGACGGCACGATTACCCTCAGCTACAACACCAACGATAGCCGCATTATCGAAGATGCGTTTGAGGATTTTGACATCCGCAGCGAGGCCGAAACCTGGTCGCTCCAGTTTCGCCAGCCCCTCTCGCGCAGCGTGAATCAGGAATTTGCCGTTGGCGTGGGGCTAGATCTGCGCCGCAGCCAGACGTTCATTTTGGGCGATCGCCCCTTCAGCTTTTCGCGCGGCGCAGAAAACGGCGAATCCAGGGTGACGGCGCTGCGGTTTTTTCAGGACTGGGTAGAGCGCGATCGCCTTAGCGTGTTAGCCGCCCGGTCAGAGTTTAGCTTTGGGCTGGATGCCTTTGGCGCAACGGTCAACGACAGCGGCACAGACGGATTGTTTGTCAAATGGCTGGGGCAGTTTCAATGGGTGCGGCGCTTTTCGGGGCGATCGCTCTTTCTGGCACGGCTCAATGCCCAACTCACGCCCGACTCGCTGCTGTCGATTGAGCGGATTGGGCTGGGCGGCTTCGACACGGTGCGCGGCTATGCCCAAAACCAAATTGTGGCCGACAACGCCATCTGGGGGTCTCTCGAAGCCCGCTTTCCGCTGCTGCGAAACTCCAACCGCCTGACGCTAATTTCATTTTTGGACGCGGGCCATGCGTGGAACATCGACCTCGATAATCCAGAAGACGACTTTCTGCTGGGCATTGGCGCAGGGTTGCGCTGGGAGGCGTTGCCCAATCTGGTGGTGGGGCTAGACTATGGGCTGCCGCTGATCGAGGCGCAGTCTCAGGGCGACTCGCTGCAAGATAACGGATTCTACCTGTCGGTGCGCTACTTCCCGTTTTAGCTCGTCGCGCCAGGAGATCGCGAATATGGCGACCTACGAAGTGCATTACGAGGTGCATTACTACGCGGTGCATTACTTAGTGTCTGCCGCAGTTAGTTTGTGCCGCAGAGAAAGGAAGACGAGATCAGGGAATTCTGAGCCATGATCTGTGTCATGTCTGTGTCAGGGCAGTACCCAGCTTTATAACGAATACTTTCATGAACCCAGCAGCCAGCTTGCCAAGCTCCATGCCAAGCTTGATGCGCTGGTGCTCAAGGCTTACGGCTTTGCCCAAGACGACGACCTGCTAGAGCGGCTGCTGCTGCTGAATCTGGAGCTTGCTGCCAAAGAGCAGCGCGGCGAGGCGGTGGTGGGGCCGTGGGCACCGGAATAGGAAGGGGAAGATAGAGGGCGATCGCCCTTTACCTTCATTACCTTTAGAGTGATGTCATACTGAATAGAATCTTGGCGTGTGGCTTGAGTCGATGAAAGCGCCCTACAGCAGGTTCTACATCTCTCCAGAAGATTATTTGGCGGGCGAGCGAGTCAGCCCGATTAAGCATGAGTATCGGCAGGGGCATGTATATGCAATGGTGGGGGCGAAAAAGTCCCACGTTATTTTGGCGAGTAACCTGACCACGCTGCTGAATGTTTATTTGCAAGATTCGCCTTGCCTGGTGATGTCGTCGGATATGAAGGTGCGGCTAGAGGCGGCCGATTGCTACTACTATCCTGATGTCGTCGTCACTTGCGACGAGCGCGACCTGTCCACGACCGAAGATTTCATCCGCTTTCCCACGCTGGTTATCGAGATTCTGTCAGACTCCACGGCTGCGTTTGACCGGGGCGACAAGTTTGCCGATTATCAGACCGTGCCAACCCTGCGCGAGTACGTGCTAGTGAATCAGGCTGAAATGGCGCTGGAATGCTATCGGCTGACGGCAGAGGGCTGGGTTGGGCAGCGCTACGGCGTGGGTGACACGGTGCGCTTTGAGAGTGTGGGGCTGGAGTGTGCGATCGCCACCCTCTACCAAAAAGTGCCTGGAACTGCCGCAGGATGAGTGAGGGGCGATCGCCAGCGAGAGAATCCAGCAGGGTTTGAGTATAGTAAACTAGCACTAGTGCAGCACTCTAAACTGATTAAAAATTAGAGTAATGCTTTCCAAAATTACTCTGTTAGTTGCATTTATGTTTAGCGTAGATAAAACTGCTTTTTCTGTTGTGTCTCTGTTTGACGATTCCGATGAGACGCAATATTGGCGCTCAAAAACACCCCATGAGCGGCTGCAAGCAATAGAGCAGATGCGACAGGTTATCTATGGCTACAAGCCTTCTACCGTCAGATTTCAAAGATTTTTTGAGATTGCTGAATTCAAAACAAGTTGAGTATTTACTAATCGGTGGCTATGCGGTTGGATATTATGGCTATGCCCGTGCAACCGCCGACATAGACATCTGGATTGCAATCAATCCAGGAAACGCTCAAAAAGTAGTGGATGCAATTCGAGAGTTTGGATTCAATGTAGAGGGGCTAACCTCAGAGCTATTTTTACAACCCAACAAAATCGCTCGTATGGGGGTTCCTCCATTTAGAATCGAAGTTCTGACTACCATTTCTGGGGTGTCTTTTGAAGAATGCTACGCAGAGAAGACAGTTGATGTACTGGATGGTGTTGAGGTGAAGATTATTAGCCTGAAAGATCTAAAGCGCAATAAGCAAGCTAGCGGCAGGCTGAAGGATCTCAATGACTTAGAAAATCTGGAATAGAGCAAAATCACTATTCAGGCAACTCTGCCACGGGCTAATCCTCCACGGCATCAAGGGAGGCCACAAAGCCGATCGGGAAAGACGGCTCCGCAAGCTGGGTGGCGTAGGCTGCCGTGAGAAACGGGCGATAGTCCTCATTTCCGGCAACGTGGGTCTGGAAAAATGCCAGCGTCAGGGCGTGGTGATAGCGCTCGGAGATGGCTTTGATGTCTTCCCAGGAGGGGCGAGTCGTGGGGCGGTCTGACCCAGAATCTCCGCCAGCCGTGCGGCCGGCGATTTCGTAGCTGATGCGGGCGTGGGGCAGTCCTTTGGTCAGCACGAAATAGCGCTCTGCCTGGGGCGCGGAGGGGGTAAGCTGCTGAAACGAGGGAACCTGTTCTTTGAGCATGGGCGTTAGCAAGTCTTCGTCGGACGCTTCCCACAGCAGAGGCACGTTAATTTGCGAGAGACCCGTTCCAAACAGGCTCTTGCCAAAGGGCAAAAAGGCATAGACCGCCTTGATGCGAGGGTCGCGCAGGTTGGGCGGCGGCGGGGCTTCGAGCGCCTGACACTGATACAGCAGCGAAATATTGAGAATGAACGAATCGGACTGGCAGGCTGGCTCCAGCGACGAAAGCTGTATCTCTGCGCCCGCCAGGGAAAAGGCGGTCGTGCCGCCAAAGGAATAGCCAAACGCCCCCACCCGCTCCAGGTCGATGCGTTGGAACTGTCCCTGCTGCGGCATTTCAGCCAGCGCGTCTAGCAAGAAGGAGATATCCAGCGGGCGATTGGCAAACTCGGCGGGGTCGAAGTTTTCTCGGTGCAGCCCGTCGTAAAAATCCTGGAGGCGATCGCGATCGCTCCCTGGATGGTCGGGAATGGCCACCGCAAAGCCGTGCGATGCCAGATGGCTGGCCAGCCGCGTAAAGCGATCGCGCCGTGCGCCCAGCCCGTTCGACACGACGATCAGCGGGGCGGGCCTATCCACCGCTGGCAGATAGAGGTCTACCACAAGGGGGCGATCGCGCTGAGCATCTACCAGCCGCAGCGTTTGGGATTGGAACGCGACAGAACCAGGCTGGCGCGGGTCGATGGGCGGCAGGGTTCGCAGCACGTCGGCTTCAGTCTGGGCGATCGCCTGCGTCGCGTCAATCACCTGATTGGTCACAACTGCCGTCCGTTGCAGCAGCGCCCCCAGTCGCCGCTGAAAGGCGAGGGCCTGCCGCAGGTCGATCTGCATATCTACGGGCAAATTCCGCAGAAAGCTCAGCACGCTGAAGCCGTCTGGATCGGCCGCCGCCAAAATGCCCGCACTCCGCAGGCTGCCCGCGCCGTTGCGCCCAGATGCCGTCCGCAGTAGCCCCCCTACCTCTTGCAGCAGCCGCTCTCCCGACCGGGTATAGCTAAACTGCGACACCATCATCAAGTCCACGTCGTAGGTGGCGTTGAGGGTGTTTTGAAGCTGCGATCGCTGATGGGGCGCAAGCCGCTTGAGATAGAACCTGAGGCGGGGGTCGTCGCCTGTTTTGCCAAAGTTCTCAATTGCCTGCACCGGAACATTAAGGCGGAGCGGGCCATAGCGCAGATAAATCTGGGTTGCAGCCCAGCCAGGAAGCGTCGTTCCCAATATCGCCAACGCGCTCAGCAGCGCCAGAGCCGTGTAGCGACGAACTCCTCTCATCCGATGCCAGTGTGCCAAATCGACTGATTGCCAAATCGACACTTCATTCTAGTCGCGATGTGGATCGGGTGTCAGGTGCCAGTCCGGTACAAAGTCAAAATCCACCAAGACTTGAAGCGTTGCGGGATGGGGTTCGGGGTCGGCTTCGCTCCACAGATCTACCGCAGCGCCCTCCAGCAGCAGATGCACTTCGGGCACAGCGGTTTCGATTTGCTGCATTACATGCTCGGTCAGTTGCGCCAAGGGCGTGGGCTGTTGTAGCGACAGCGGCGGCAGGGCCGCCTCGGGCTGGGCCTCGAACGCTAGGTCGCCCGCTTGTAGCACCACGTCCGCCGCCAGCGGAAACACCGTTGGTTCTGGCATTTGCCCTGTCGCTAGGTCAATGTACCAGTCCATTTCCGGTGTTTGCAGTTTCAGCGTCACCAGCAGCCGCAGCGTGCCTGCATCCCACGGTGCTTCCGGTTGCAGCATTCGCACCTTCACGCCGCCGAGGAGCTGCATCATCGCTGGGCTGCTGCGGCTGAGGCTCCACAGGAGGCGCGATCGCAGGCGATCGCCCGGCATCCGGTCTTGCCAGCGGTCGATCGGCGCAAACAGCGGCGAGTAAGTCTGTAAATCCAGCAGCAGGCAGGCATCCGCAACCAACCGCGGCACCACCTCTTCCGCAGGCAGCGGGAAGACGGCTTCGGACACCATGCGACAGCCGCTCAGATGCAGGGCTTGGTGGGCGAGTGCATAGTCTCTCAGGTGGGTGCAATAGCGCTGGAGCCAGGCCCCCGGCGTGAACTGGAGGGTGGTCGGTAGGGTTTCCTCATCGTTCGACGGCATCGCATCGTGCGGTTCCGAAGCCTCAGCAGCCCCAGCAGCCACAGCATTTGGCAACTCTGACGAGGCGGGCAGTCCACCGGGCACAAACTCTAGCTCTAGGTGCAGGCGCAGCGTTGCGGGCTGCCAGTCATATTCCGGCAGCAGCAGTTGAATCGGCAGACCCACCAAGAGCGGCGACAGGGCCGGCGTGACCAGTTCCACCTGCTGGGCGATCGCCGTCAGGATTTGCCCAGCCGTGAGCGTGCCGGAAACTGCTGTGCCGTCGAGTTCATAGACCTGGGCATCGAGCGACAGGGGCGATCGCCCTGGCTGATGCATCACCAGGTCATGGCGCTGGCTGCCGTCCTCAGTGTGTAGCTCTAGCACCGCCGCCAGCCGCAGCCGCCCCCGCTGGCGCACTGCCCCCGCCGGAGCCACCGTCGCAGACACACTTTCCAATAGCCGCATCACCTCTACCGCGCTGCGGGCCAGCCCCCACAGCAGCCGGGGGGTGAGGCTGTCGAGCGTGCAGTAGGGGGGCCACAGGGGGGCCGGTTTGGGCGAGTCGGCCGCCTCGGAGGGAAACGTGCGGTCGCTTGTCTCGGCGGCCAGCGCTTCCGACGTTTCTAGCGCTTCTAACAGGTCACAGGCTTCGTCGGCTACATAGGGGGCGATCGCCTCTGGGGTCGGCAGCGTGTTTGCATCCCAGCCGTTTTCGGGCGATCGCACCTCGTCTATCAGCGCCATCAGCGTTTGCAGGGCCCGCACCACCTGCCCCGATGCCACCCGATCGGCAGCGTCGGGCATTGGCAACTGCAAAATGGCCGCCGTTAGCAGGTGGGGCGAGGCCGGCGCAGAGTTTGGAGGTGCGGCAGTAAAAGACACCATGAGCGGATCGGGGGATGGGGTGAGGTTGGGCGCCTGTTCTCAGAATGCCCAGGGCGATCGCAGCACTAGAGATGACCGTGTGAATTTTTACAGCGTGAATTTTTGCAGCGTGAATTTTTGCAGCGTTGCATATCCCGTAGTACATCCCATAGCCCAGGCAATTGCCATCGTTTCGCGGGTGTCCCCAGCGTTCGACTATTCCGGTTCCATCACCTCCACCACGCCCGTCTCTCCGTCCAGCCGCACCCGCTGGCCCGATCGAAGCCGCTGCGTGGCGCTGGCCAGGTTCATCACGGCGGGAACCTGATATTCGCGGGCGACGATCGCCCCGTGGGAGAGCCGCCCTCCAACTTCGGCAATCAGCCCGCCCACCTGCGCCAGCAGCGGGGCCCAGCCTGCATCAGTGTAGGGCACAACGAGGATATAGGAGCGGTCGAGGGGCGGCGCGTCCTGGGGCGATCGCACCACCACGACTGTCCCCACCGCCACGCCAGGGCTGGCCCCGATGCCGATCAGTCTGCTGAGGGCGGGCTGTTCTGGCTGGGCCACCGGGCGCGGCGGCTCGTGTCCGTAGGCCAGCAGGGGAATCATCGTCTGCTGGGAATCTTCCTCGAAGCGCGATCGCCGCTCCTGTACCCGCCGTTTTACCAAACCCCAATCGGCATCCTGTTCTGTCACCACCGCCCGAATTTCCGAAATTTCCAAGAAAAAAATATCACCAGCCGCGTTCAGCAAGCCGTCAGCCAGCCAGCGCTGCTCCAGCGCCACAATGCTCCAGCGCAGGTCTGCCAGCAGGCGATTGTAAACCTCAGCCACGCGCCCCTTGAGGTCGAGCCGCTGCTGGACGGTTCGCACCTTGCCAGCAGGCGGTCTAGACTGCGGCGCAGCGGGTACGGTCGCAAACTGGTCAAGCTGGGCAAATTGGGCAAGCTGGCGCTGCACAGCCTGGGGAGCCTCGCGCCAGGTCGGAACGGCGATATCTGTCCCTACTTCGCTGAGGTAGCCATAGCGGTCGAGGAACTGGTCAAACTGGTGGAGAATGTCCCGTCCCGCCGGGGTTTCCCCAAGCTGCATCAACAGCACGTCGGGGTCAGCAGGGGGTGCGGGCAGGTGCGATCGCACTTGTTGGGCCAGGGTTTGGAGCGATCGCACGGCCGCCACCTCCGGCATCACGCTGTTATCGAGCGCCGCTTCATCCACCCGGACCAGGGCGCGTCGGGCGGCAAATCCCAGCGGCGCAAGGATATTGAAATAGGTGGCGGGGCGCAGCAGTTCCAAAATCTGGTCGATGCGATCGAGCAGATCGGCGGTGGCCAGCGAGTCGGCGGGCCGGGCGGCCAGGTTGGCCAGCGCCGGGGCAAACTGCTGGCGATCGCGCTGGGTAAACTCCTTCAGCAGTCGTCGTTCGCGCTGCACCAGCCGCAGCAGTCCAGGCAGATTTTGCAGCGTAGACCCCAGCGGCGGCTTGCTGAACTTTGCGCCCCTGGTGAGAAATTCCAGGCTCTCGGCGGGTAGCCCCATCCGCCGAAAAATATCGCCCAGCAGGGTCGCATTAAAGTATGCAGCAGAGTGGTGCAGCGTCGCCGTTTCCTCAAAGTCCAGCCCCTGAGCGCGGTTCCCCAGCACAATGGTAAAAATTTCGCCCCACACGCCGCAGGTCAGGGGTCGGTTAATCGACCAGGTGAGCGGCCGGATAAAGCCAGGAATCACCTCGGCGGCAATCTTGCGCGTCCAGATGGGCACCAGCGTCGTAATCGGCCGCGCCTGCAAGATCCACACCTGCTGCCCGTCATAGCTCCATTCCACATCCTGCGGAACGCCGTGAAACTGGGCTTCGATCTGCCGCGTCAGCAGCGCCACCCGCCGGATCACCGCCAGCGGCACATCGCCCGTTCCTTCTATCGGGAAGGCTTCAGGGTCGGGGGTGTCCTCTGGCGATTCCGGCAGCCACACACGGTAGGATTCCGGCGTGACCCGACCCGACACCACCTGATCCGCCCGCCCCGGCAGCGCCTCGATTACCAGCGCCTCGCCCTGCCGCTGGATCGGGTCGCGGCTAAAGGCCACCCCGGAAAACGCCCCCGCCACCTGCCGCTGCACCAGCACCGCCATGCCCCCCTCGGCGCTGCCCTGGCGCTGGCGATATTGCACCGCCCTGGGCAGGTTGTAGGACTCCTGACAGCGCAGAATCGCCTGCTCTAGCGCGGGCGGACTGGTGATCTCCAGAAACGACTCGTATTGCCCCGCCGCCGAAGCCGTGTCCGAATCTTCACCAATGGCAGAAGAACGCACCACCAAGGGCGCATCGGCGCTGGGTGAGAGGGCAGTCAGCAACGGCGCGGGGTCGTCTCCCGGTGGCAGCACCCACCCATCGGGCACAGCATAGCCCAGGCGCTTGAGGGTGGCCAGGGTGGCGGCTTTGGAGCCGACTTTTGCCGGTGAGAGAGCCTGATCCAGGGACAGTAAGGCGCGATCGCCCCGAAAAAACTGAAACACGCGCTTCGATTCCTCCTGAGCTTCCTCTGCCGATAGATCCAGATCGTCGGGAATTTTTTGGTAAATCCACGCCAGCAGCAGGCTGAGCAATGCGGTAATGGCGACCCGCTTGCCGCTGTAGGGATGCAGCAGCGCCACCAGGATCGGCATCAAAACGAGGACGCTGAGCTTGCCAAGCGTGCGATCGCGCAACACAGTAAACCCAATGCCGCCGATCAGCGCCACCAGCCCCGCCGCCACCGGGTCATGCAGCAAAAAGCCCCACACCACGTTCGTCGTGCCCGCGCCGCGCCCGCCCCAATAGCGCCCCATCACCAGCGCCATCAGCGCCACCACCTCCCACAGCGACTCCGCCGGAAAAAACTGCCGCGCCAGCAGCACCGCCGCAATTCCCTTCGCCGCCTCCGACAGCACCGCCAGAATGCCCGCCGCCCGCCCGCCGTGATAAAACGCTGCCGACACGCTAACGTTGCCCGTGCCCAGCTTCGACAGGCGCTTCCCCGTCAGCCCCCGCACGATCCACTCAATCAGCGGCAGCGCCCCCAGCACAGGGCACAGCACAAAGATTAGAAATACGCCCCAAACTTGCATCAGCGACATCAGGCACCTTACCCAAAACGGCTCCAGTTCCGGCTCCGGTTCCGGTTCCCCCCTTACCAAGGGGGGCTAGGGGGGATCTTCGATCGTCCGAATTCCGAGCCGATCCCCCTAAATCCCCCTTGAGCAAGGGGGACTTCCGGCTTTCCCCCCCTTGATAAGGGGGGCTAGGGGGGATCTCCGATCACTTCTGTACCCGAGCCGATCCCCCTAAATCCCCCTTGAGCAAGGGGGACTTCCGGCTTTCCCCCCCTTGATAAGGGGGGCTAGGGGGGATCTCCGATCACTTCTGTACCCGAGCCGATCCCCCTAAATCCCCCTTAAGCAAGGGGGACTTCCGGCTTTCCCCCCTTGATAAGGGGGGCTAGGGGGGATCTCCGATCGCTTCTGTACCCGAACCGATCCCCCTACATCCCCCTTGAGCAAGGGGGACTTCCGGACGGCGGCGATACCAGAACCTAAAATCCCAGAGTCCCGCATTCACCGGCCATAATAGAGCTAAATTTCAGAGCTAAATTTCTCTTGCCCTCCTCATGACTGGATTTGAAGCGCCGCTCGTGGCTGGACTTTCCACATTCCTGCTGGACACCCTAGAGGATACCGCTAGGGAAGAATCGGGCGGCAGCCTCGCAAAGTGGCTGAACAAAGACATCGGCAAAGCAGCCCAGCAGGTCATTTACAACGCTACGAACTTACCCAACAGCGTGAGAAGGAGGCGGCTGCGCTGCGCGAAAGAACGCATAGAGCGCGACCATCTGCACCAGATGATAGAGGTCATTGGGCATGAGCCAGGGCCGCAGGGCAAGCTGCACCACCTGCACCCCGGCTGCGGCAAACGACAGACCCACCCCGCCCAATAGCCATCCTGCAGCGACCCGCTGCGCTGGGCCGACCAGAACCGCCCCCGACCCCACCAGCCCCAATATCAGCCCCACTACCAGACCCGCCACCAGCAGCATGGACAGCAGATAGTCGGCGATCGCCCCCCAAAAGGATTCCGCCTGCCATGCCCACAGCCCATACACCGTCAGCTTGCCCAGCGCCAACTGGCGCACCTTGCCCAATTTGCCCCCCGGCCCCCAATCCGCACTCACGCCAGCCACCAGCCCATAACTGGCAACCCCCAGCGCCAGCAGCATGGCTCGCCACAGGCCCAATGCCCAACCCGGCGACAACGCGGCGCTCCATCCGTGCAGCGTGCCGCCCAGGGCCGCAGCCAGCGCCGTGCTGACAAAGGCCAGTATCCATCCCTTTGCAGGCTTGGGGGGTGCTGCCTGTTTCAGCAAGCAGACCGCAAAGATCAGGCATTCCAGGGCGATCGCATAGTCGGTCAGCGTGGTAATGGGTTCGCTCAGCGTCATCGCACGGGGCCTGCGGGCAGTGGGTTCAGCGGGCTGGGCTGGCCAGGGCAACGCGCAACTGTTCCAGGCGATCGCCCACCAGTCGGTAATATATCCAGTTGCCGCGCCGCTCTTTTTGCAACAGTCCCGCTTCGTACATCACCTTGAGGTGGTGGCTGATGGTCGGCTGCGACAGACCCAGCGGCTCGGTCAATTCGCAGACGCAAGCTTCCTGACCCGGCTGGGACGCGATCAGGCTGAGCAGTTGCAGGCGGGCCGGTTCGCCCAACACGCGAAACAGGGCAGCAAGCCGGGCCGCGTCTTCGGGCGGTAATGCGCCTGCCAGCAGCGGAGTGCAGCAGGTCGGCACGGCAGTTGGTGGAGCAGATTTAGGGAAATTCATATTTTCATATTGACACTCATCGATATAGAGTGCCAGTATATTGATGGGAGTCGATATTGATGGTTGTCAATATGAACGGCTGTCAATATCGATGACTGCCAAGATTGAGTGACTGATGCCAACTTCTACTCAGGAGAAACCCGATGTCTCGCGTACAACTGGCGCTGAATGTGAGCAACATTGATGAAGCCGTTGTGTTCTATAGCAAGCTGTTTGGCACCGAACCTGCCAAGCGGCGGCCCGGCTATGCCAACTTTGCGATCGCCCAGCCGCCGCTGAAGCTGGTGCTGATTGAAAATCCCAACGCGACGGAGCGGCTCAACCATCTGGGTGTGCAGGTGGAAACGTCGGAGGATGTGAAGATGGCGGGCGATCGCCTCGCGCAACTCGACCTGGCCACTGTGCCCGAACCGCAAACCAACTGTTGCTATGCGCTGCAAGATAAGGCTTGGGTTCACGACCCCGACGGCGCACCGTGGGAAATCTACACCGTCCTGGCAGATTCGCCCGTGCCGCCAACCGAAGGACTGCACCCCGTTCCAAGGGCGACTGCATCCCAAGACTGTGTCATGTGCAAGAGCTAGCCTCTAGCTTTTCCAGGGCTGGTTTCAGGGCTTTATAAGGCTTTATTCAGAAGCGTCTGCCAGAATCCAAGGCTGGGTAAGCGGCGAGCGGCAAATTTCTCGAATTTCTCAATGAAAATTTCTCACTTTAGTTTGGACTAATGGTGAAGAGGAAGGCAGTCAATGAGAAGCACCGACTGCCGTAAGGTCAATGAAGTACAACCAACATTGACCCCATGATTTTCAACGAACTTCAGCAATTTCGCCAAACGTTGTATGCCAGCTTGGGAAACGCCAGAGATGCCCTGTTTGATCTGATGGATGCCGTGTTAGTGAGTGCGTGCATCGTGTCGTTTGTGAGGCTATCGCAGAGTCCTGTCTTTCGTCGCCAGTGGTCGAGCCCCTATGAAGCGTTGCGCGATAGCCGCCTACCCCGCTCAAAGGTGCTGAAGCTGTTGGTGCAGCAGATACCGACTCAGCAGCAACCGTTGTTGGCAGGTGATGCGAGTCGGTGGAACCGTCCTGCTGCCAGGCGTTTGAAAGACCGCACCTTATCAGGCAGAACAGGACATGCCCCGATAGCCGGACAAAACTACAGTACCTTAGCCTGGATTGCTGAAGACAGGGGCAGTTGGGCATTACCATTGCGGCATGAGCGCATCACCAGCTTTGAAACACCCGCCAGTAAAGCGGCATTCCAACTCAAACAAGTGACTCGGCAGTTAGCGGTGCGTCCGTTGGCGATCTACGACCGAGGGTACGGCAATGCCAGTTTTGTCAACCAAACGGCAGGGATTGAGGCAGACTTGCTGCTGCGGGTTACATCCAATCGATGTGTCTATGGCGCGCCCCCAGCGTATCGAGGGCGAGGCGCACCTGCCAAGCATGGACATAAGATGAAACTCAATGACCCTGACACTTGGAGTGTCCCGGTCGAAACCGTTGAAGTCGATGATCCCAACTGGGGACGAGTGCGGGTCAGTCGTTGGAGTGCATACCATTTCCGCAAATCCCCAAACGGGCAATGGAAGTGTTGCGCGTGGAGGTGCTGGAGACACAGAGCAGCACGCGACGCTTGGCTCCTTTGTGGTTAGTTTGGCTGGGTGAGCAGATGCCTCCGTTAGAAACCCTGTGGTTGCACTACCTCCGTCGCTTTGCCATTGAACACTGGTATCGCTTTGCCAAGCAGAGGCTATATTGGACACATCCCCAGTTCAGTTCTGTATCGGCAACCGAACAGTGGAGCAGCCTGATGCCGTTGCTCAGTTGGCAGTTGTGGTTAGCGCGAAAGGACTGTACTGACCACCCCTTGCCCTGGCAGGCACCGCAAGAAACGTTGACTCCGGGTCGGGTCGCACAAGCGTTTGCAGGCATTTTGGCAGCGATTGGCACCCCTGCTCCTGCGCCTAAACCTCGTGGTAAATCGCCAGGACGAGGCAAGGGGCACAAGCCAACTCCTCGTCCCTGCTATCCGATGGTCAAAAAACGAGCCTCGAAACGCAAGACATCCGAACAATCCCTGAACAGTCCGGTTGCAACAGCAGCTTAACTGCGAGCAGGATTGTATCCAATTCCTTAAGTTCAACTGTTATGAACGGTTGAGCAGATTCTTTATGGCATCCTGTTGAGCATTATTGTGATGCCAGTTAGTCCAAACTAAAGTTAGTCCAAACTAAAGCATTATTAGTCGGCGGGATTGCCTCATCGGTCAGAAACAGTAACAGATGAGCGCGAATCTTCTGATAGCGTTTGAGCAACCTTTGTCCCTCGACTGATTTGGGCTGCAAGTTGAGAAGCTCTCGGAGTGACCCACGCAATCGAGCGCAATACTGTTCGACGGTCGAGGTGGCAAGGATCTGTCGTCGCCGTTGCAAGGCGATGGCTTTGAGCAACAGCCGTTTCATCCGGGGCGCAAACAAATCATCCCCTGCATCAATCGCATACTGACAATCACGCAGTTGATGCGCTAGACATACTTGCCAGTCTTGGGCCGGATGGGCTGCCTGAGCACTGAATAAGTCAGACACCCAAATCTGCGGTTGATGCCCAGCCATCACGGTATCAATGACCGTTTTGCCACGAGTGGGACGAATCCCATGCAGACACACCTGGTCGTTTTGAAACACCCATTCCCACTGGTTTTTCCCATTCACCCGCGCCCCGGTTTCATCCCTACCAACTAGCCGAGCACTGCGTAAACGTTCCACGATCTTGGCAATTGGAGTTTCTAGCTGCCCCTGCACCCGTTGCAAGAGATTGGCAATGGCTCCTTCCGACAGCTTTAGACCGTAAAGGTCGCCCATCAAGTGGCTCAACCGTTGGTAGCTGATCGCATGGCTGTAGCGTAGATAGGTGACTAGACTCGCAACACTCGTACCAAAGGGAGACCCTGGCTCTAATCCGACTGGAACCGGAGCCTCATACGCCTTTTGGCAACACTGACAAGTCCCACCGTAGCGTTCAACTCGGGTGATGTGAGGGGTCAATCGGGGCAATTCAATGCGCTCGTAAATCCCACTCAATCGCTGCATTGATAATATCAATTCTCTAAATACCCGCTACACATAGAGCATCGACAATCCAATCCCACTGAGTCAGCGATCGCAGCGACTCCGCCGAAAGGCGACAAACCCACTGGCTGATGGCGTGCTGGAGTTGGCAAACATCATCAAAGTGAACCCAAGCTAGCTCCCGCTTGAGTTCCCGCCAGACCCGCTCAATGGGATTGACCTCAGGGCAATAAGGCGGCTGAAACACCAAGATGACATTGTCCGGTATCGTCAGGGTCTGAGCCGTATGGGCTGCGGCATTATCCACCTGAATCAGATGTAAATCATCGGGGAACTGAGCCGCAAAGCTGTGCAAAAACGCCTCAAAACAGGAACTGTCGAGATGAGAAAACTCGACTATCCACGATGCACCGCTCAGCGGTTCCACTAGACCGTACAGCCACCGATACACAAAGTCCCATTGAACTGAACCAATCGGCTGCACCCCAAAGCCCGTCAACTTGCGATGTTGAACCGTCAGCAGTCCGACGCGGCTCTCATCGCTGCACCAATAGCGGATTCGCCCCCCGTAGCGTTGTCTCAAGGCTGGCGGAATCGACTGGCTTATCTGGGCTGCAAGGTTTGCTGAACGGACTCGCACGCCCCAGGAGTCTGCTTCTTTGACACCGGACGGGGCACTTTGAGCTTCGCTTTGAGCCGATAGCGCACCGTCTTATGCACCGTCTTGTAGGGGACGGGTTGACCATGCACCGCTGCGAGCCACTGCTGCACTGCTCCATAACTGCTAAAGCCTTCTGGATCTTGCAGTTCCCGTTCCAAAGATGCCAGGACTTCACCGCTAATCGCTCGCGGTCGTCCACTGCGAGATGCCACCTTCACCAACGCTTCGAGTCCACTCTGTCGATACTGGCTCAGCCAACGAGACACGGTCGTGCGATGGCAACCGCTCAGTTGGGCTAACTGCTCAACGCTCTTCGCTTGTCCGGTTTTTAACCACCACAACACCTGTACTTTACGGCGCTGTGATGACCGTTGCTGTTGTTCCAAGACGGCTTTTAGTTCTTCTGCTGTTTCAGCGATATCGATTTTGAGGACTCCACTCATGGCGGCTCGCTCTAACGTCTTCTTATATGTAGCAGATCTTTGGAGATTTGATATCAGTGTGCAACGTCCCAAAAGGTATCCGGGGGGCGATCGCCCAAAGGTGTCGGTGCTGCCAGATGAGGGCGATCGCTCAGTTTGTTTGCAACGTCATTCATCAAGCAGCAAAGCGTCACGCAGCAGGTGGGTTGAGACCGTTATCTGGGATTGTTCGCGGCGACGAAACGCACTCAGAGTACGGTGGGTAGGGGCAGTTAGGTTTGGGATAGCTTGGGAGTAGCAGAGTAAGGGTCAGCCAAACCGGCCAGTGCATGCTCCCACTGACAACGCTGTTGCAGCGGATCGACCGTTCTTGCTCGTAGAGCGACAAAGCCAGTCTGCAACTGCTGACCCTTGCCGTTATATGGCTTCAGTGGGGATGGCGATGCTTCTTACTCCAACTGTTCAAGGGCATCACGGACATCCACTAGGTGATTGTTGAACACTTCAAGTGCCGCATCGAGAACTTTAAACAAAGCGGGATCACGTACAGAGTAGAACACATAGTTCCCTTGCTTGCGGCTGGTGACTAAATTGCGACTCCGCAGCACAGCTAACTGCTGAGAAACAGCCGAAGCTTCAATTTCAAGCCATTCTGCGATATAGCCGACGCTTTGTTCTCCCAGTCGTAGCGCATCTAAAATTTGAATTCGCACAGGGTTTGACAAGACTTTGAACAGGTCGGCTTTGAAGTAGCTGGGCTTGAATGTCATTGTACGCTTATCTCTATAGCTTCAAGTTTTGCTAGATAGCTTATCATTTACCCTGGCAAGGGGTACCCTGAACTGCGCCAGCTAACGGGTTATGTCGCTCAAACAATTGCGTGATGATTATGTGGGTCAATGACTGCGCTGAAACCATGATCGACATCGAAAATTTTAACGTCAAGCATTGTGTTATCTAGTTTATTTCCTGTATTTCATCGAGCTAAAAAGGAATTACTCTAGAGGTGCATCAAACATGACCTCAAAAAAGGAATTGGGATATATTCGCTGCATAAAACTGCAATGGCGCTCAGCTTCTATGCGTGATGAAAATCGACTGACTATTAGACTTTGCATCGATGGTAATTGACGAATAACACACCAATCCAACCCTTGAGTCGTCGATGCAGAAAGCTGATTTTCAAACTTGCGAACAAAATAATTCATTGAGAAGCTTGCCAAAAATTCGGACATAGAAACTCTGCACCGCTCCCCGAGCAGTGCCTATGGGCAGGTAGCCATTGCACAACTAAGAGCTGACAGAGACTATAACTTGAGTATATGCAGCAACATTAGCATATGCAAGACTTTGAAGATAGATACATGCTAGGATGCAAAACTAATGGAGGTCGATTTCAATTGTGGCGCTAGGTCGCTCTGGACAATTGCTGGGGCAATGTTTCCTGAGCCATGAGGCTGGAAAGCTGCTTGAGGGCATAAAAGATGTAGCTCTGCTCGTTTTGGCGGTATTTCGCTTCAGATCGCTCCCATGAGTGATGCACCTCCAGACAACTAGGGCATTTCAAATTTAAGTAAGGAGTTTTACGTATCTAATGATCGATCAGGCTGTAACTGCGACAGACAGTAATCGTTTCCGCTGGCGAAACCTATTAGTACACTGGCGGGGCGATTTGATGGGAGGCTTGACGGCAGCGGTGGTGGCCCTGCCTTTGGCGCTTGCCTTCGCGATCGCCAGTGGCGTTGATCCCAAAGCCGGACTCTACACGGCGATTGTGGCCGGTGGCGTTGCTGCCCTCTTCGGCGGCTCCCCGGTACAAATTACTGGTCCCACTGGGGCAATGGCTGTGATTTTGTTGGGCATTGTTGCTAAGTACGGTATCGAGAAGGTCTGGCTGGCTGGAGTCATGGCGGGGCTGATTCAGATTGCCTTAGGCGTGGCTAAATTAGGACGTTTGGTCAAGTTTATTCCCTACCCCGTCACAGCTGGGTTCACCAATGGCATCGCCATCATCATCTTTTGTGGGCAGTTGAATAATTTCCTGGGATTAACATTGCCTCGTACAGAACACTTTTTGCCTGGTTTATGGCAAACCTTGCATCATCTATCCGAGGGGCACTGGTCGTCGATCGCGATCGCGACTGTGGTGATTGTCACCAAGCTTCTGTGGGCTAAACTGCGAACTCCTATTCCCGGCTCATTGGTGGGGTTAGTGTTGGCAGCGCTATTGGTATCGGGATTACACCTCGATGTCCCCACTATTGGCTCGATTCCCCAGGCATTGCCGATGCCCCACGGTATTCCCCACTGGCAAGACTTTGGCCTAATTCAGGAATTGATCAAACCAGCTTTAGCCCTAGCGGCTCTGGGGAGCATTGAATCGCTGCTATCAGCGGTGGTGGCGGATGGCATGACTGTCAGCGAAAAACACGATAGCGATCGCGAATTGATCGGTCAAGGCATTGCCAACATGGTTGTGCCCTTCTTTGGGGGCATCCCCGCGACAGGCGCGATCGCCCGCACTGCGGTCAACATTCGCTCTGGGGGCAAAACCCGACTCTCTGGCATCATTCACAGTCTGGTGCTACTGCTGATCGTGCTACTGCTAGCGCCCTTAGCGGCTCGAATTCCCCTAGCAGCCCTCGCTGGAATTTTGATGGTTACCAGTTTGCGGATGCTGGAATGGGAGGCGATCGGCTTACTAATGCGGGCAACCTATGCCGACTTCGCCGTTATGGTATTGACCTGGGCAGTGACCATTTGCTTTGACCTAGTTCTAGCCGTGGAAGTCGGGTTGATTGCTGCCGGAGCACTCTTTATCAAGCGGATGAGTGAATTGAGCATGGGCAAAATTCCTGAAACAGAAGCCTTCCCCCCCGGCATTCCCCTAGAGTTGGGCAAACAAATCGCAGTATATCGGGTGGATGGCCCCATGTTTTTTGGTGCCGCCGAACGCTTTGTCACCTTCCTCCGTGATGAACCTGAAGTACGCTACCTGATTCTGCGGATGCGGTTTGTTCCTAATATGGACACTACAGGGTTAGTCGCCCTTGAAGACATATACCACGATCTGAAGCGACGGGGCTGTCAACTATTGCTTAGTGGCTTACAGCCAGAGGTCAAGCAACTCCTCGAACGCACAGGCTTGCTTGAGCGCATTGGTGTGGAGAACTGTTTTGACAGTACTGATGCTGCCGTCAGATCCCTCACCTCTCAGTTATTTTGTGAGTTGCCGTCGCCCTCCCGTCAGAAAAATTCTGAGAAAATCACGGTCTAAATTTACACGGTCTAAATTGAAAAGCTCAGGGGGAGGCGGTCAAGCCTACCCTCATACCTCTGGCATAATGCTCCAACCGAATCTATGGCTAAACCTTTTCAGGCTGAGTTCAATAATTCTTGTTGCTGTTGTCACCAAGCAGCTAGAGTGACTCGCCGACACTTTCTAAAGGGGGTATTGACTACTGGACTAGTCTCTAGTGTAAATCTGATGTTTCCCCAAAGCGCCCGGGCCAGTGAACATCAAGCCGAGGCATTGGTGCTGACCTGTATCGACTTTCGCTTTGTGGACTTGGAACAATCCTTTTTGTCCGGTCAGCATTTAGATCAAGCCTATGATTGGGTCACCTTAGCCGGAGCATCCCTAGCTCTCACTGGGTTTCCCCACCCCGCAGAGGCAGAAGCATTTTGGGATCAGTTGGCGTTGTCTAGACAATTGCATAACATCAGCAAAGTAGTCATTATCGACCACCAAGACTGTGGAGCCTACGCCAGTGTATACAAACAGCCATTCTCTGATCTGATATCTGAGCAAAACCTTCATACTCAATATCTGACTCAAGCCTATGAGCAAATTCGGCAGCGCTACCCTGACTTAGACGTAGAGCTTTATTTTGCTAAGCTCACAGGTGAAGTCAGTTTGATATCTTCTCATCAGAGCTGATTTATAAAGTAGCTAAGCTGCCAAGCGCTTGAGCATCAATTGAATCATGGCACCGTAGATCATGGCTTCACTCATTTCGCAATACAATTCGTAGTCTTTGCTCAAGCGTCGATAGCGATTCAACCAGCCAAAAGTTCGCTCCACAATCCAGCGCTTAGGCAGAATTTCAAACGACTTGGAGGTTCGTTTGATGACTTCTACGCGGACAGGTTCTCCACAGACCTGTTGGACTGCATGGGCAAACTTCTTGCCGCTATACCCCTGGTCTACCCACACCACCTCAAGCCGGGAGAGTTTATCGCTGGCTTCATCGAGCGTGACCACGGCTCCAAGCCGTTCTGAGGCATTCGCTTCGGTGACTAATACCCCAATTAAAAGCCCTTGGGAGTCTACAACGAGGTGGCGCTTACGCCCCTTAACCTTTTTGCCACCGTCGAAACCGTAGATGCCCCCCTTTTTTCGGTGGTCTTGACCGATTGGGAATCAGCAATTGCCACACTGGAGTCTATGGTTCTGCCCATTTTCTGCCGCAGGTCTGCTCGGCGTTGGTCGTGCATCTGCTGCCAAATCCCCTTGCGATGCCATTTGCAAAAGTAGAAGTACACCGTTGTATACGGGGGAAGGTCATGCGGTAGCATTTCCCACTGGCATCCAGTACGCTGCACGTAGAAGATTGCGTTGAGGATTTCTCGAAAGTCCACTTCACGGGGACGACCAAAGCCTTTACCGGCAGGTATCAGCGGTTGCAAAACGCTCCATTCTGCATCTCTCATATCACTGGGATAGGCTTTGCGCTTGGGATTGGCGATTTCCGGTAGGCGACTCATAGGCGGGCTTCAGAAGCATCTCTTTCAGACTAAGAGCTAATTTATGAAGCAAATCTTAAGAAACCTGAAACTCTTGGCATGTGTGGCTTTGAGGTCATGTTTGCCCAGGAAAAGCGGTTTCTCGGAAATCCTTGATTAACAAGGCTTTCAGGCTCCTTTACAAATTAGCTCTAAGAACTTGGGGCGATCGCGCTGTTGACTATTGTTCTGCCCAAAGATTTTGTAGCTTAGCTCACAGAAGTCCGTCTAAACCCGGTTGCAACACTACATCCAAGATGAGGGAAACCCCGCCCCAGTGGGTAATTGCCGCCCAAAAAGCAGGGATTACCGACTAGCTGTGCTAAAATTGCAGTGTAAAACATAAGTGCGCTACCCATTTGCGTTGCTGCTTTTTAGTTGCAGTTTTTTTGACTTAGGATTTTTTTAATTTAGGTTGCATTCAAGCTATTGCGCTTTACTCACAATCTTCCTCTAGTAGGGGGTTTTCAGACTCATTCATTTAGCCTCAGCTTCTAAAGATAAGTTTCACTTTTTTAAAGTCCTACTTTTGAACTGAGCCGAGCAAGGTTCATCCGCTGTCCCTTTGTACGCCAGTGAGGATCATCGAGTGATCGCAATCACACCTCGTCCCAATGGGCGAAAGTGGGGTACTGTAAGCTTTGCGTCTACTTTGCATCTGGGTCCAGTCTTGGACTTGCTGCTGGCTGACATTCCGCCGCGCTGGAGAGCAGAGGTGCGTCTGGGACTTCAGGAAGCGCTGGTTAACGCAGCAAAGCACGGCAATAATCTCGACCCAAACAAAACCATTCTGGTTGAGTTCTACATTGTCAATAACGAACACTGGTGGATCATTTCCGACCAAGGCTGCGGGTTTGACCCTGCGGGCCCATGCCGAGAGGATTGTGTCGGTCGATCGCCCCAAGAGCAGCGAGACTGCGGGCGCGGACTCTATATTCTCCACCAGATTTTTGACCAGGTACACTGGAATACGGACGGCACAGAGCTTCGCCTTTGCAAGCAGGTTCGGAGCCGGGGGCGTTTGCCACTCCTCTCTTAGTAGACACTAGTGGGCGCTCTCTGCCCGAAGTTGGGTCTTTGGATTCCGATTCTCCCAGGCGCGTAAGGCGGCTCGATGCACGTCGCTCCAAGAAACTTGGCGATCGCGGGCAATTTTGGCACAATCTTCATACTCTGGCTGGACGTTGAGCAGTTCTCCGCTAACGGGATGTTTCCCCAGCTTCATTGGGACTTCTCCGAATTCCGTCTCGACCGTCTGAAATTCTCGATCGAGGGTGGTTCGCTGCTGCACTGACTCACGAATACCCAGCGTCGTAGTTTCGCGAAACAGGACGGCTTTGCAAATTTCGGCCAGGTCAATTGGGCAAATCACCGTAATCAGCGTGCCCAGGCGCGATTTTTTCATGGTCACAGGCTGCGTAAACACGTCCAGCGCTCCGGCTGCCAGCAGAGATTCTAGCGTGTAGGCGATCGCCTGCGGGTTTGCATCGTCAATCTGCGTCTCCAGAACCGTCACCTGGGAATTGGCTCCTGGCTCAGCAGTGGACGCTACGGCTCTAGCAGACTGGGGTAAGGGAATCCCCGATGGAGCGGTGTGAGTCGTCTGTCGATAGGCCCAGCTACCTGCCCCCAGTTTGGAGGATTCTCCAATCCACAGCCGCAGAATATTGGGAATCGGCAGCTCGCGCCCGCCCGCGCCCAGCCCCACGCGGGTCAGCGTCATCGGGGGCGGCGGGCCAAAGCTGGCTGCCAGGGTCGTGGCGATCGCCGCCCCGGTCGGGGTCACCAGTTCTCGCTCGATGCCGTTGCTGTAGACTGGCACCTGCCGCAGTTCCCACAGCTTCAGCACCGCAGGCGAAGGAACCGGGAGCCGTCCATGGGCGGCCCAAATCGTGCCCCCGCCCGTTGGCATCGCCGAGCAATAAAGCTGCTCAATGCCCAGCCAGTCCAACCCCAAACAGGTTCCCACGATATCCACAATGGCATCTGTCGCTCCGACTTCGTGGAAGTGAACCGCCTCGATGGGAATGCCGTGAACCGCGCTTTCGGCGATCGCCAACTGCCGAAACACCGCCAAACTCGACGCTTCCGCCCGAGGCGACAATCCTGCTGCCGAGATCAACTGCTCGATGTCTGCCAGATGCCGCGTGCCTGCGTGATGGTGTGAGGCAAGATCATGAGACGGATGCTCAGAATCACGAATCGCGTCTGTGGCATTGTCTAAAGAATGGGGATAAGCAGCCGGATGCTTGTGTGGATGCGGATGAAAATGACTTGCAGAATCATCGGAAAAATCAGACTCATGCGTGTGACTGTGACTCTGGTGAGGATGTAGATGAGAATGTGAATCCGAATACTTTCCTGAATACCGCTCGACCGTATTTTGATTAATACTTTGATTAGTTAAATCATCAGATAAATCATTAGAGTGAGGTTGAGCATAGGCACGCTGAAAGGTTGAATGAACATCAACGCCTGGCTCTCGATGAGCCAGCGCCTCTGGATCAGGCAAGGCATTCAGATCCACATGCAGTTTTGTTGCCGATTGCCCGTTTCGCTGCACGGTTTCGACTCTTAGCATATATTCATGGGAAATGCCCAATCGCCGAAGCTGCGTTTCCAAATACTCCAGCGGCAACCCTGCGTGAATCAGCGCCCCTAGGCACATATCTCCGGCAATACCCGTCGGGCAGTCTAGATACGCAATCTTGGTCATAGATGAGCCTTGGAGTTGAGAATTGGAATCGAGAAATTGGAGTTGAAAAAGTTGAGAGAACTAAACCGCTAGGCGGTGTCTTAAAACTTTCTAGGTCGTTGATTGCCTTGAGTCGATCCCCCTGCTTGACTGACAAAACAGGTTAAAGCTGGAACGAAAGCCATGCGGGAAGCAGAGCATGATTTAGGCTGAGAAGTAACCACACAAACCAGTCAAATCAATGTCACCGACTTCCCGTCTTTATGATGCGTTGAATGATTTTCTGCGTCAATGCGACATTCAGTGGCAGGATGCTCGCCATCTGCAAACACTGTGCTGGATGATCATTGGCATGATTGGAAGCCAAAACGTTCATCTCAATGGATTTGGGGTGTATGTGAGGAGTCGCGCTCAAATGGCTCAATCCCACCAACGCCGGTTTCGCCGCTGGTTGTCGAATCGGCGGATCAATGTCGCGTCCGCTCATCATGCGCTGATTGGGCAGGCTCTGTCCAACTGGCAGACCCAACGACTCTACTTAAGCCTCGATACAACGGTCGTATGGAATTGTTTCTGCATCGTCTGGGTCGCAGTGGTGTACCGAGGAAGAACGGTTCCGGTCGCTTGGAAAGTGGTGGCGCAATCAAGCAGCACCGTCAGGTTGTGGACGATTCAACGGGTACTGCGGCAAGCGCAACGGCTGATGCCCGAAGGTGTCGCGATTGTCCTTTTGGCAGACCGAGGGTTTGCCGATGGCAAGTTGATGAAATACCTCCGGGAGAATCTGGGTTGGCATTTCCGCATCCGCATCAAACGCTCCTTCCAATTTCAGCACCAAGGGCAGTGGCGCCAGGTATCGTCGGTTCAATTGCAACCAGGACAAGCTTACTTTACGCCTGCAGTGTCGGTGGGTAGAACAAAGCCCTACGACAATGTTTACCTTGCCTTTGCCCACGACAAACTCAGCAGCGAGAATTGGACAATTGTGAGTGATGAGCCGACGAACTTGCAGACGTTTGCCCAATATCGACTGAGATTTCAGGTGGAGGAGTCGTTTTTGGATTTGAAGTCCAACGGGTTTAATCTCGAAGCCTCCAGACTCAGAGACAAGGTTGCCCTTTCCCAGTTGTGTGGGGTAATCGCCTTGACGATGCTGTTCTTAGTTCTCCAAGGGGTGCAAGTGGTCGCATCCGGCAAGCGTCGCCAAGTCGATGCTCACTGGAAGCGCGGCATGAGTTATCTCAAGCTGGGCTGGAATTGGATTCGGCTGGCTATCACTCACCAGTGGAAGATTCACGTTTATCAGTTCCTCTCCTGTTCACCTGACCCTCAACCTGCCATCGCATCAAGGCGACAACACGATGACTCCCTAAAGCGTGAATTCACTGTCCTCAGCCGTATTCCAGCTTCTTAGTTTTGTCAGTCAAGCAGGTCGATCCCCCTAAATCCCCCTTAATAAGGGGGACTTGCAGAGTGGTTCGGCTCGGCTCCCCCCTTTTTTAAGGGGGGCTGAGGGGGGATCGAAGGGTTTCAAAACACGCCCTAAGACAGCCCGTCCTCAACTAATCTACAGTAAATAACGGTCGGGTTCAGACCCTGAGATTTGCGGTATATCCTTCACGCAGTTATTCCTGGCAGTTATTCCTGGCAGTTATTCCTGAATAGGCACTTGCTTGCTCCCCTCTGCCCTAAAATCGGCCGCGGGCATAATCACTACGCCCACAGCCGATGGTCAATCGATTAGAAGATGAATCACATATTCCAAGGGCAGGAATAATGCCGACCCAGAGATTACGGTTGTCCTGGCTGAACCGTGCCATTGGGATTCGCCATCGGATCAGTGTTCATAGAATCTGGGTTCATAGAATCTGGGTTCATAGAATCTGGGTTCATAGAATCCGTCGAGCTTTCGGGTGCGCCCATCATCGGATCAAGAGACGGGTCAGCGCTCTGGGGAGGGGCTGTTTGGGGGGCAGTTTCAGGAATCGTCACGTTGACATCCGGGGGCGGAGCCTGCTGGATGTTTACATCGGGGGGTTGAACGTTCACCTCAGGGGGCTGCGCGTTCACTTCGGGGGGAGCAGCGGGTTCGACCTGGGGCTGGGTATCGCTGCGCTGGGCCAGCGCGATAAATAAGGTGGTAAAGCCTGCGATCGCAGCCAGCATCAGGCCGAGAAACAGCCCCCCAGAGGTATTGGCATTGTCTCGCGCAATCTCGGCTTGACGGCGAGCTTCGTAAGCGTGAAGTCCGCGATCGCGCAATTCACGATTCTGCAATTCAGCGTTTTGCATGTCCCGAATGCGGGTCTCGTTCTGCCGACTATAATCAGGGTTACTCATGGTTTATCACCTCAGCTCATCAAATGGGTTTTTCCTGGGATTTCAAACCGTTCCGAACCTTGCTTACCCGCCATGAGTCGGCTTATGACAGAAGCCTGTTCATCGCTGAACGCTTCTATTCCAAAACCAATCTCAAAACCATCTGGTAAAAGTTCCGAAACATTACACATTAAGGTAGCCGCCTGGTTGTATAAAGCGGCTCTACCGCAGGCCGGGAAGCTCTGTCGTTCTCAGGGCAGAAGTGGCGAAGACATCAGGCGTAGGGTCAGGCTTCGGGAGTCGCAGCCCCAGATGAAGCGCTGGAGGCGTTGCTGAAGGGTTGTGGCAGCGACTCTAGCTGAAAATATTGATAAAACTTGTCGGTGATTTGTAGCCAAGACGAGCGGCTATCGGCTTTGCGGCGCTTGCGGACAAACCCTAGCTCCACCAACTCCTGAACGTGCTGGTAAGCCCCTGATCCGCGCAGTTCAACCAGATCCGAAAGCGTCAGCGGGCCGCGCAGGGCGATCGCCGCCAGTGTCCGCAGCGCACCCACACCCAAATCCACAGGTACCAGCTTTTGCAGCAGCGGTTGATAGGCTTCTCGAAGCTGCAAACAATAGCCCTCTGGCGTTTCCACCACTTCTAGCGCTCCGTCGCGCTGGGCGTAGTCGGTCATTAGCTCAATCAGCCCTTCCTCGGCACTGGGGCGATCGCATCCGGCATATTCCGCAATTTTGGCCAGCGTCAGCGGCTGCCCTTTCAGATACAAAATGGCTTCAATTGTGCTGGACAGTCGGGACATAGATCGCGCAGGACACCTACGAAATGTCGGGCAAGCTGGCAAACATCTGCTCTACAAGCTGAGCCGTTTTCGCATCGAGCTTTTGCCAGTCTACATCGCCTGTGTCGTCGAGCAAGCTTGTATCCACTTCGACTACTACGGTGTCGGCTAGGCTCAGCACAGGACTGTAGTTGCGAAAGCAGATCTGATAGCACAACTGCCAGAGGTCGATATTGACCTGATGGGCCTGATGCTGGAGACACAGCACGTAGCCCGGATGGGGCTGGGGCAGACGAGACAGCGCTTCCTGGAGGTCTGGGGCTTCTTCTGGAGTAGCGGATGCCAGCCGATGCTGAAGCGCTAGCACCTGCTGCTGTGTCTCCTTGGATACGCCATCGGGCCAGATGGGGTCGTTGCGGTAGGTGCTTTTCCAGGGCGACTGTTCCAGGGCTTTTCGCAAATTATCCAGCACCCGAATAAACACAGGCTGCATTAGCAGATTTGCCTGCTCCCAGGCGGCGCGACTGGCAAATTTGGGCTGGGTCATGGGAATCTGTCTGCGGGTCTTTGGAAAACCGTTTCAGGAGGTTATTTTCAGGGAGTTATTTTCAGGGAGTCATTTCGGCACAGGCGAATGAGCCTTGTTTATCTTCACACGAGTCTTATGGGGTTACACCCAAACTCTACAGTTCCTTTATGAAACAGCCTAGGCGATCGCCGTAGGATAAAGCTATCGACGGTGTTGCCTACGCAAATCCACTGAATTTCCTTTCCAGTTGCTCCGATAAAATCACTTAAGTCGAGTCGCTTAAGCTGAATCCTTTTTAGGATATTTCCTTTTTAGGATTTAGGGTACTTAGGATGCGTTGGGTTGTGAACCTGGCTTTTGAGCTTGCTGAAGGGCTTTCAGGGTGCTTGCTTGCACAACGTTCATGGTTAGCTGAGAGGGTGCAGATAGACGTTGATCCTGAGTCGTCATGCTGTCTGCACTCTTTTTCTTGTCTTTTTTGCTGCTTTGAAAAAAACGTCAGACGTTTTACCGGCTCTGGTTCCTAGCGTTCAAAACTTGACCCTGGTGTGGCATTAAAGTGTCGCCTTAAGAGGCGATCGCCCGAATCGTTTCAGCAGGCACAGTCGCAAAGTACTGTCGCCGAAATTGCTCTTCTTCAACCGCCGAGAGAAACGCCTCAATGGTCTGATTCACTTGGGCCGCTGTTGGCGACTGGGTAGACAAATCGGCTGGATGCCACTGAAATCGCAACCCATCGGGTAGGGCTGAGACCGTCATTCCCAGCGCCTGCAATGCCTGAATTCCGGCTCTCAGCGGGCGATCGCCCAGCCCCAGTTTTCGTAAAAGCTGCGATCGTGTTGCGACTTGCCCTGTGCGGCTGAGATACTTTGCCAGTCCCACCAGGGTTTGCCAGGATTCTAGCGGATCGACAGCGGGTGGAGTTTGATAGGCGATCGCCAGCCGTTTGCCGTCGTGCCGGGCCTGTCGCCCCCACACGCGCAAATCGTCCCACTGGGTCGGGCAGTCGGTCATCACCAACACCTTTTCTGCGTCGGCCGCGCCTGCCGGAAGTTCGGTCTGCCCGCGCCAGTCCAGCAGCCAGTCCGGTTCAGCAGGCACCATCGCAGCCCACTCGTCCGCTGCCGGACGAACAGCCACCAGCCGCACCTCGTAGCGCTTGCGAAACGGATTGAAATCCAGCTGCACCACCGCATCGCACGGCCCCGGCGGCATCTCGTCGCGATAGTGGCCCCACCACACGCCGTGAAATTGCCCGGTTTCATCCACAAGGTCAAACTCGGTTTTGATGTAGCGCACCTTGCGCTGCTTGAAATCGCGGATATTTTCATTGCGGACATTTTCAAAGCGACCCTGACGAATCAGCAGGTTGGGCGTGGGGTTGCCCATGCCGCAGGGTTCCAGCAGTTTCAGCGTTTGGAACAAGTCTTTTCCCAACTGGCCCACGGTCACGATCAAATCGACCGGGAGCAACAGCGGAGCAATCGCCCCCGATATCCCCACCTGCTGCCGGAGTTGCCGATTAATGCCATCCGCAAACAGCGGAATGTTTTCCAAAGGCAGACTCAGCCCTGCCGCCAAGGGATGCCCACCAAACCCGCTGAGCAAGTGCTGCTGACTGCCCATCAGTTCGTAGAGATCAATCGAGTTCACAGAACGGGCAGAACCTCGCGCCAGCTTGACGTGATCGGGCAAAGAACTGGCAGCATCCGATGCAGCGGGCTTGGAAGCCGCCAGCAGTGCGGCGCTGCTGAGCAAAATGGTCGGACGGCCATATTCCTGAGCGACTTGCCCAGCCACCAGTCCCAAAATGCCCACTGGCCACTGCGGATCTTCCAGCACAATCACGCCAGTCGTAGACAAATCCATCTGGCTTAGCCGCGCCGAGACTTGTTTGAACAGATCTTGCTGGAGGGCGCGGCGGCGAGTGTTTGCCAGTTCTGCTGCTTCGGCAAGCTGACGACAGCGGCTCTCGTCGCGGCTGGTCAGTAGCTCTACGCCATCGCGGGCATCGCCCTGGATGCGGCTGATGGCGTTGATGCGCGGCCCCAGCCCGAAGGAAATATCGGTAGGGCGATCGCCCGCCCGTTTGCAAAATTCCAGCAGCATCGCCACCCCAGGGCGCGGGGCCGTCGCCACGTCCTGATTTTTCTGAAGCTGAGCAATGCCCCGCTGCGCCAGATAGCGGCAGTCGCCCCGCAGTTCCACCAGGTCAGCAATTAGCCCGATCGCCACCAGATCCAGCAGAGTATCCAGCGGGCGCGTCGGCACGTCGGGCAGGGTTTCGTACAGCGCCTCCACCAGTTTATAGGCAACGGCAACGCCCGACAGGGTGGCGAGGGGATGATCCGCAGGCAGGCTGCGGGGATTGACAATGGCGACCACAGGCGGACGCTGGGCCAGCAGCGTGTGGTGATCCGTCACAATCACGTCCAGCCCCAAGCGATTCGCATGGTCGATCTCCGCCAGACTAGTGCTGCCCGTGTCGCAGGTGATGATCAGGCGAACGCCCGCCGCCGCCAGACGCTCGATGCCACGCTGAGTCAGCCCGTGGGATTCCGTGAGGCGATTGGGGATGACGTAGGAGAGGCGATCGCCTTGGGAAAAAAACTGTCCCAGCCCGTCCCACAGCACTGCCGTCGCCGTAATCCCATCGGCATCAAAATCTCCCCAGATGGCGATCGCCTCCTGCCGTTCGTAGGCCAGCTTCAGACGGGCGATCGCCCTCTGCACTTCTTCGCCAAACGCAAAGGGGCTGGTCGGCGAGTAGCAATCGGGGTTGAGCCAGCCCGCCAGCGCCGCTGGATCGCGAATGCCGCGCTGCCAGAGCAACTGAGCAGCATAGGTCGCCATGCCAGCGGGTGCATACTCGGCCGCTGCCTGCACAAACTCGGCGGGCGGCGACTCGTCGGGTGGAAGCTGCCAAATTGCCGACTCAGCCATGCAGGACAATCCTCCCAGGTCAGCCTCCTATTTTAGACCCCAGAGCGGCGGCCCCGTCAGGCTCCAAGCAGTTCATCCAAGGCATCCAGCGCTTCGCAACTGCCGCCGTTTGCCAGCCCCAGCGGATCGAGCCGTCGGGGTGGAGTCCAGGTAGGGAGGTGGGTCTGGGCAATCGCCGCGCCTGGAAATGGCTCCCGACCATGCAGATAGTCATCGGCATAGCGCCGGAATACTGCCTCCACCGCCGCACGGGTATTCTTCAGCCCCCACTCGGCGGCGATTTGCTGCGCCTTTTCCAGCACATCCGCACTCAGTCTTACTTTGTTGTCATGCATAGCTGTTGGTCCATCGACATCGAGTACAAACCGCGGACATTGGCGAATTGCGGATCGCCCATGACGGCAAAGAGCTTGCGCCCTTGCAGCCGTTCAGCAATCAGGTGGGTGCTGCCGCCCGTCACCAGAAAGCGCGTCACGCGGGGCATATAGGGGTTGTATTGCGATCGCACGGTTTGGAAAATGCCCTTAAACCAGGGGTCGAGATGCTCTTCCAGCCAGGGGGCCCAAGTTAGCTCCGTGTCGGCATAGGTGTGCCCAGCGCGAAAGCCGTCCATCACGATACTGGGGTCAGCGCTTGTCCCCAGTGCTGTGGTCAGCCGTTTGTCGAAGCTGATGGAGGCCGCCAGTTCATACGCGCCACCACGATCCATCACGTTTTCGTCAATTACTTCGCCCTCAGCGTCCACCAGCCGCGTTAGCCAGGTGCCGCCGCCAATATCGACGACGATGGTAAAGCCCGCATCGGGAATCATGCCCAGTTGCCGTGCATAGTGGTATGCACCCATGCCTTCGCGCTCCACGTCCACGCTTTCCACCATGACGCGGTAGTCTAGCCCGTTGCGCTTGAATTCGTGCATCCCGATGAGTTGCTCCCGAATCGCGTCCCGATTTTTGGCGGGTTCCGGGGTGGAAGCATAAACCTGCAAGGTGAACTCGGTACTGCCATTAAACGGCTCTAGACAGGCGTAGAGATGTAGGCGCGACAGTTCTACCTTGTTTTCCACGACCGTCTGCTGCTGGCGGCGGTATTTGTAGGCCTGTGCGCCAAAGTGGACGCGGGTTCCGTCGGGCAGCTCGATCAGCGGCGAAGCGTCGGAATAGCTGACGGCATCGCGCCCCGACGGTAGGTGATAGCGCACCGAGCGAATCGCCTTGGGATGACCGTTGCCATCAAAAAATTTGAGGTCGTAGTTGCCTGCATCCAGCGCCAGGGTGCGCGTGCCGCTTGGGGAGATTGCAGGGGGTTTACTTGCCCGCCTTGCTCTGGTACCTGTAGTCATAGAGCGTTTGTTTTCACCCGTTGAGTTTGCTGAGGTGGTACGTGGGGCATCAGGGTGCTGGAATTGGCTCTGGGATTGACCCTGGGATTGTCTCTGGGATTGGATCTGAGACTTGAAGATCAGCCATCCAGAGGTTCCGTTTGTCCCCATCTGTACCCATTTGGTGTTTGATACAAGTGTACTATATCATTCCCTTCCAAATTTTGGATCGGGCGATCGCCCCCATCGACCCTGCCCAGCATCGCCAAACACGCCAAAGCCAGCGCCCTAGCAGTACAGACGCACTCTAAAAAAGTTTGAGAAAATTTGAAAAAATGTAAACCAGGCTGGGATCTGGGGTCAGGCTTTGGGGCTTGGCGGCTGGTTGGTTCCGCCAGCGTTCACCGCGCCAGCGTTCGCCATTCCAGCATTTACTCCGCCAGCATTCGCCATCCCAGCATTCGCCACTCCAGCATTTACCTTGCTAACGCAATGATCGACCCACGCTAGGATTTCTCGATTCACCCGGTCAGCGCACTCGTCGTAGGGACAGTGGCCTGCTCCAGGCAGTTCAATCAGCTTTAGTTTGGGATTCATGGCCGGAAGCTGACGACCCCATACCAGAGGAATCACCCGGTCTTTTTCTCCCCACAGCAGCAGGATGGGCAAATCGACGGCTTGCAGAAGGGATTGGGTGCTGGGGCTAAAGTCCGTTTGGGTGCGGGCCTGCACCAGCCGACAGAGAACCTTCGCCGCGCCGCGATCGCCCGCCGGAATCGTAAAGCTCTGCACCAGTTCGTCGGTAATGGTTTCGGGATTGGCATAGACTGCCCGCAGCACCGAGCGAATCACGCCTGGCCGCCGAATCACGCTGAACAGCGGCTTCAGCAGCAGCGGCGACGAGAAGAAAGATTCAATTTCGCCCACGAAGCTTTGTAGCTTACCCGGCAGCAACTCCTGGCGAGACGCGGGCAAGGTGAGCAGGATTAATCCCTGAACCAGAGCGGGATCAGTGGCGGCGATCGCCAGCGCCACCAGCGCCCCCAGCGAATGCCCCACCAGCACCACCGGCCGCCCCACAATCTCGCGGCAAAAGTCCCGCACCTGCGCCATCCACAGGTCTACCTTGTAGTTTGCCGCCCCCTTTTCCGACGCACCAAACCCCAGCAAATCCAGCGCATAGACCGTGTGATGCTGGCTCAGCGGCTCCAGATTCAGCCGCCACTGGGTCAGCGCCGCCCCAAACCCATGCAGGAACACAATCGGCACAGCATCCGGTGCGGGGGTTTGCGCCCTTAGATAGGTATAGCGAATCTGCCAGCCGCGCCATGCCCAGTCTCGCTGAGAGCCAAGCTGCGTGTGCCAAGGAAGCCGCGGAGACAAAGCAGACATAGCGATCGCCAATCTAAACAACCTCCTCTTCATGCTATAGCACGGGGTCAAGGGTTAGGGGTTCAGGGTCAGGAGCCACCCGCGAAGCAGTACAGTATTCTGGTAAGTGCTGGATCGTGGACACCGGAAAACACCGCGTCTGAGGTTGATTGGGGAAAAACCGTTTTGCTTCAGACACCCCCAGACAATCCCTTTAAGCCCCAACCCCTCCCAGGATGCATCACCGCCCGACGCTATGAGCCTCTGCATCAATCCCCAGTGCACTGAACCCAATCACCCCGGCAACGACGGCAGCCGCTTTTGCCAAAGCTGCGGGTCGGATCTGGTGCTGCGGGAGCGCTATCGCGTCATGCGGCTAATTAGCGACAAAAGCGGCTTTGGGCAGGTGTACGAAGCCTACGAACGCAACGTGCCCAAAATCCTCAAGGTGCTGAAGGAAATCCACAGCGGCCACAGCAAGGCCGTCGCCCTGTTTCAGCGAGAGGCCGTGGTGCTGAGCCAGTTGCGCCATCCCGGTGTGCCTGCGATTGAGCCAGATGGCTACTTCCAGTTTTTGCCGCGCGGCAGCGAGTCGCCGCTGCACTGCATCATTATGGAAAAAATCGACGGGCCCAACCTGCGGGAATGGATGCGGCAGCAGGGTAACCACGGCATCAGCGAGGCGCAGGCGCGAAGGTGGATGCGGCAACTGACGGAGGTGCTGCATCTGGTGCATGAGCGTAACTATTTTCACCGGGATATCAAGCCCGAAAATATCATGCTGCGGTCGAATGGGCAGTTGGTGCTGGTGGACTTTGGCGCGGTGCGCGAGATGACCGCAACTTATCTAGCACAGCTAGGCGGCTCCGAAGGCGTGACCCGCATTAGCTCCGCAGGCTACACGCCGCCAGAGCAGGAAAGGGGGCAAGCAGTTCCCCAGTCCGACTTTTACGCGCTGGGGTGGACGTTTATTTACCTGCTGACGGGTAAGCAACCGACCGATCCTGACATCTACAATCCCCACGACAATAGCTTCCGCTGGCGGCAGTTTGCGCCGCAGGTGTCGGAGCCGTTTGCCGATTTTATTGACCGTCTGATCGCGCCCAAAGCGAGCGATCGCCCCAGTAGCACCCGCGAGATTCTGGAAGACCTGGCGGCGATCGCCCCACCCAGCAACCTGCCCCGCATCCAGGCTCTTGCTGCACGGCCCGCCGAAAGTCCCTCATCGCCCAGAACGACCCAGCTTCAGCCCGCGCAGACCCAGACCCAGCACACCCCGTTTCGCTGGAAGTATCCCTGGCTTTGGAGCAGTGCCACAGCGCTGCTGATTGGGCTGGCGGGCTGGGGCGGCTGGCGGGCTTATCAGCAGTTCAGTGGTGGAATCGTTGCGGTACAGCCGCTCGTCTCCAGCGCCACCCTCACAGGACACACCGGATTCATCAACCATGCCGTGTTCACACCAGACGGGCAGCGGTTAATCACCTGTGGCGCAGACCATCAGATTATCCTGTGGGACGTGGCCACCGGGCAGCCCCTCCGCACCCTCAAGGGACACAGCAGCTACGTGAATGCGGTGGTGCTAAGCGGCAATGGACAAACGCTGGCGAGCGGCGGCGCAGATAATCAAATTTTGATCTGGGATCTGCCCAGCGGCACAATCCGACATACGCTGGTCGGGCACACGAACGCGGTCAACGCGCTGACGATCGCCTCGGATGGAACGCTGATCAGCGGCAGCGCGGATGGCACGGTGCGAACCTGGAACCTGACAACGGGGCAGCCGATCCACACCCTAGAGGAACATGACGGGTTCATCAATGCGATCGCCGTTAGCCCCGATGCCCGCACGATCGTCAGCGGGGGCACAGATATAACTCTGATGGTCTGGGATCTCAGATCTGGAACGCAGCGACGAACGCTCAGCGGATTTACCGGAGTCATCAATGCGATCGCCTTTACGCCGGATGGTGTTGAGGTGTTGGCAGGCGGCACAGATCGAACTATCTATCGCTGGAACCTGGAGACAGGCGAACAGGGCAAACCGCTGACGGGATCGGCTGGGTTTATTAACACGCTGGCGGTGCGCGGCGATGGCAGAACCCTGCTTAGCAGCGATGCCGAAGGGCAACTGACGCTGTGGGATTTGGTGACTGGAAAACCCACCCACATCTTCGCAGGCGAAGGAGCGCCCCTTGACCATGCGGTCGTCAGCCCCGACTGGAGAACCATTGCTACGGGCAAAGGATTTAGCACCGTGCGTTTGTGGCAGCTTCCGGACGACGTGTTTTAGAGGATGTTTGAGAAGTTCTACTGTTTGTAGCAAAGCGTGCAAGATCCCCCTAAATCCCCCTTAAAAAGGGGGACTTTAAGGCGGTTTCCCCCCTTTTTAAGGGGGGCTAGGGGGGATCTCTGAGTGCTTAACACTACAGGCGATACCTTTTCAAACACCCTCTTAGAGATTTTCCAGACAATTTCAGACGGTTTTTAAATTTTGAATCTGAGTTGATCAATCCGACCCAATCTCTGCTAAAGTTCCACCCTTTAGTAGCTGTTTTTTAATGCTTTTTCAGGAGAATTATGCTCTATACCGACTACGCCACGCTCACCCTGTCCTCGCCCAATCTGGCACGGCTGCGGCAGTTCTACCGGACGCTCCTCGACATCGCTCCATCGTTCGAGTTTCCCAACACCTATGTCGAATTCCAGATCGGTCTGTTTCGGTTTGGCATCTTTCAGCCTAGACAGGAACACGCCGGAGAGTTTGCAGCCTCCCCAGGCGGTGCTATGAGCCTGTGCCTGGAGGTGGATAACCTAGAGCAGGCGATCGCCGCTGTAGAGGCTGCCCACAGCGCGATCGCCGCTGCTCCCCCGCGCCCCGCCAGCCCCATCATCACTGACTTCCACGGCCGCGAAGCCTATGCCTACGATCCCGATGGCAACCGCCTCATCTTGCACGAGTCGGGGCATCCCGCAACGTTCTGAGCCTTGCGTAACCCCGTAAGACGAACCGGAGGGAACAAACCGGATTGCTCCGGTTCGTCTTACAAGTTCGTCCTACAAGTTAGCTTTACAAGTTCGTCTTACAAGGTTGGTCGCTGCATCAGCGGGCGATCGCCTATGCCGAGCGGCGGGCGGGCAGCGCCAGGTTACTGCTTCCGTTGCTGCCCATTGTGCTGCTTAGCACCTTACCGTTGCGATTCAGGCGGCCGCTGGCAGAAGAATTCGGCTGAGGCGGCTCTTCAGGCAGCAAAAACTCGCGGATAAACCGGGCTGCGGCCCGCTGGGCCAGCCCGCCTGCAATCTGCTGGCCCATACGCTGGGTTTCGGGACGCAGCAGCAGGTTGGGCACGACGGGGAGGAGTTGCATCGGGTCAAATCCGGGCGTATCGCGCAGAATGTTGAGGATGCGGCTCAAGTTTTCCAGGTTTTGCGAATCAGCAGGTGGCGGCGCAGAACCATTGCCCAGACCGATGCGATCGCGCAGGGTAGCGGTCAGCCGCTGCATCGTCATCTGCCCGTAGCCGTCAATCCCTTTGACAATCTCCTCCACCAGATACTCGCGAATAAACTCGCCCCGCTCGGAAAACAGGAAGTTCAACGCCTGATCTACCGCATAGTTCAGGTCATAATCTGGGCTGTCCTTGGCGTTCTTCAGCAGGTTTTCCAGACGGTTCCAGCGGAAGCTGCCGTCTTTGAACAGCAGATCCTTAAGCGAGGAGCGGAGTTCGGGCGACGGATCGGTCAGCAGGCGCTTGGCAATATAAGGGTAGGCCTTGCTCAGCACCTTGAAATTTGGGTCAACGTTGATGGCGATGCCCTCCAGCGTCACCAGCGAACGGATGATCAGCGCGTAATAGGCGGGCACGCGGAACGGATAGTCGTACATCACCTGGGAAAGCTGATCGGTGATGCTTTTGAAGTTCAGTTCGGCAACGCTCGACCCCAGTGCGTTGCTAAAGACCGCAGCCAGCGCCGGAATAATTGGGGTTAGATCGGTGTCCGGGGTCAAAAATTCCAGCTTTACGTAGTCTTTCGCCAGACCTTCAAAGTCGCGGTTGACCATGTGAACCACCGCCTCGATCAGCCCGTAGCGCTGGGGAGCCTGCACCTGGCTCATCATGCCAAAGTCTAGATAGGCCAGCTTGCCGTCAGGCGTGGCCAGCAGGTTGCCGGGGTGTGGGTCGGCATGAAAGAAGCCATGCTCTAGCAACTGCCGCAGCGAACACTGCACACCCACTTCCACCAGATAGGCTGCATCGATGCCCTGGGCGGCCAGTTCTTGCGGCTTGGTGAGCTTGGTGCCGTTAATCCACTCCATCGTCAGCACGCGCTGATGGGTATATTCCCAGTAAATACGCGGCACATAGATGTCAGGGATTGCGCCATAAAGCTGGGCAAACCGCTCGGCGTTGCGCCCCTCCTGGGTATAGTCCATCTCTTCAAAGATGCGGGCCCCAAACTCGTCCATGATGCCGACGAGGTCGCTGCGGATTTGCTTAAACGTACTCGCTGCCCATTGCGCGGCCCGGCGCAGAATATACAGGTCGAGCGTGATGCGCTCCGCCAGTCCGGGACGCTGCACCTTCACTGCCACAACCTCACCCGTCTTGAGCTTGCCTTTGTAAACCTGCCCTAGCGAGGCAGCGGCGATTGGCTCTGGGCTGAGTTCGGCATAGATATTCTCAGGGCGATCGCCCAATTCCTCTTCAATAAATTGAAACGCCACTTCGTTGGGGAAGGGCGGTAGCTGGTCTTGCAGGCGCGTCAGTTCTTCCAGGTACGCGGGCGGCACCAAGTCTGGGCGAGTAGAAAGCGCCTGCCCAATCTTGATATAAGCAGGGCCAAGCTGGGTCAAAATGTCGCGCAGTTGCTCGGCGCGGCGCTGCTGGTTCTTCTCGATCTGTCCCAACTGTTTATCCCACCACAAGCCCAGCGCAAGCAGAAGGAAGGGCAGCACAATGCCAATCATTCGGCCCATCACTTGCAGCGGACGGGCGCTGTAGTATTCGGCGATCGCCATTGGGTCATAGCGCACCGCTGGCATCTCCGACGAATCGTAAGCAGACTTGAGGTGGTCTTCGATCGACAGCGGACGAGCAAGCACCGCATCAGGGCGGACGGTCGCGGAAGTCTCAGCAGTTGGCATGGGTTCCAGAGCAGAATGAAGGGAAGATTCGCCTCTGTTAAGCATTGTAACAGCGAAAATCTGGCAACCCCTCTATCTTGCAGGGGGAATTGCGATGCGAACAGCCGACTGCCCGTAATCCGAATGGTGGAAAAACCGTCACCTGCGGGTCGCGGATACCGCTGGGCAGTCGCTGATCAACTGTGCAGCGGGCCTTGCGTTGGCAAGATAGAATGAGTTATCAGTTCTCAACATTTGGTGAAATCCGCGAGGAGCGTTGCAGCGCATGGGCAAAGTCGTAGGCATAGACCTGGGCACTACAAACTCAGTCGTCGCCGTGATGGAAGGGGGCAAGCCCGTCGTAATTGCCAACGCTGAGGGAATGCGGACGACCCCATCGGTCGTGGGCTTTAGCAAAGAAGGCGAACAGTTGGTGGGGCAGATGGCGCGGCGGCAGGCGGTGCTAAATCCCCAGAACACCTTCTACGGCGTGAAGCGATTTATCGGGCGACGCTATAGCGAGGTCAGCCCCGACTCCCGGCGCGTGCCTTACACTATCCGCAAAGACGAGAACGGCAATATTAAGATCAAATGCCCCCGACTGGAGCGCGACTTTGCGCCGGAGGAAATTTCGGCAATGGTGCTGCGAAAGCTGGCGGACGAGGCCAGTCGCTATCTGGGGCAGCAGGTGACAGGCGCGGTGATCACGGTTCCCGCCTATTTCAACGACTCGCAGCGGCAGGCAACGCGAGATGCAGGCCGGATTGCAGGGCTAGAGGTGCTGCGAATTCTGAATGAGCCGACGGCGGCTTCTCTGGCCTATGGGCTAGAGCGGCGCGATAGTCAGGTGATTCTGGTGTTTGACCTGGGTGGCGGCACGTTTGACGTATCGATTCTAGAAGTGGGCGATGGCGTGTTTGAAGTCCGCGCCACCAGCGGCGATACCCAGCTTGGCGGCAATGATTTCGATAAAAAAATTGTGGACTGGCTGGCGGAGCAATTCTTAGAAAAGGAGGGCATCGACCTGCGGCGCGATCGCCAGTCTCTCCAGCGCCTCACCGAAGCTGCTGAAAAAGCCAAAATTGAACTCTCCGGGGTCAGCGTCACAGAAATCAACCTGCCCTTCATCACCGCCACGCCAGAAGACGGCCCCAAGCACCTGGAAACGCGCCTGACTCGCTCCCAGTTCGAGGGCATGTGTACCGACCTGCTGAGCCGGATGCGCGGCCCGCTGAAGCAGGCAATGCGCGATGCGGGGCTTGCGCCAGACGACATTGATGAAGTTGTGCTGGTGGGCGGCGGCACGCGGATGCCGATGGTGAAAAATCTAGTGCGATCGCTCATCGACCGGGAACCCAGCGAACACGTCAACCCCGACGAAGCCGTGGCCGTCGGCGCAGCGATCCAGGCGGGTATTCTGACGCAGGAAGTGGGGATGCGCGATATCCTGCTGCTAGACGTGACCCCGATTTCCCTCGGTCTAGAAACCATCGGCGGCCTGACCAAAAAGCTAATCCCCCGCAACACCACGATCCCCGTCCGCCGCTCCGACATCTTCTCTACCTCTGAAAATAACCAGACGATGGTGGAAGTCCACGTCGTCCAGGGCGAACGCGAAATGGCCGCGGATAACAAGTCCCTCGGCCGCTTCAAACTGCTGGGCATTCCCCCCGCACCGCGCGGCGTGCCCCAGATTTCGGTATCCTTCGACATCGATGCCAACGGCATTTTGCAAGTCACCGCCGTAGACAAAACCACCGGCCGCGAACAGGGCATTACCATCCAGGGCGCATCCACCCTCAGCGAAGCCGAAATTCAGAAGATGATCCAGGATGCAGAGCGCAACGCCCAGCAAGACCGGGAGCGGCGCGAACGGGTGGAAAAGCGCACCAAGGCAGAGGCGCTAACGTACCAGGCGGAGCGGCAGTTGCGCGAGGTGGCGCTAGACTTTGGAATGCAGTTTGCCAGCCCCTATCGCCGCAAGATCGAGGCGCTGATCAAAGACCTGCGCGATGCCCTAGCCAACAACGATGAGCGCCGCATCGACACGCTCGAAGCCGACCTGCGCGATGGGCTGTATCAGCTCCAGCAGGAGGTTTATCAGTTTGATCGAGGCGACGAAGACGAGGGCTTCTTTAGCTCGCTGAAGCGGACGCTGCTGGGCGACGACGACGAGTTTGACGAAATTCCCTCCTATCGAGGCGGCCGCGACCCGTGGGACGATCGCCCTGCGGCCCGCCGCGACCCGTGGGATGACCGGCCGCCCGTTCGTCGCGATTCCTGGAGCGATCGCCCTGATCCCTACAGCAGCCGCCCTGCGGCCCGCGATCCCTATAGCAGCCGCCCCGCCGCCCGCGACTCCTGGGACGAACCCCGTGATCCGTATGGCAGCCGTCCTGCGGCACGAGAAAACTGGAATGATCGAGGCGGCGATCGCCCCAATCCCTACAGCAGCCGCCCCGCTCGTCCTGCCAGCCGCGACTCCTGGGACGAGCCACCGCGCCGCCCGGCCAGCGATTCTTGGGACGAACCTCAGCGACCCGCCGCCCGCGATCGCTGGGATGAGCCGCCGCGTTCTGCCCGGCCGGCCAGCCGCGATTCCTGGGACGAACCCCAGCGCCCTGGCCGACCCGCCCGCGACTCCTGGGATGAGCCGTCGCGCTCTAGCCGTCCTGCCAGCCGTGATTCCTGGGACGAGCCGCGTTCTGGCCGCCCGCCCGCCCGCGATCGCTGGGAAGAGGCCGCCGACCGCAGCCGCGACCCAGACCCCCTCGAAAGCCGTCCCCGCAGCAATGGCGATCGCTGGGACGACAGGCCCAGCCGCGGCCGCGAACCTGGAACCCGCGAGATGGGACGAGAATCTGGACGCGAAATGGACGCTTCGCAGAATGATTTCTCCGAGAATCGCAGCCCAGAAGCCCGCAGCCCAGAAAATCGCAGCCCAGAAACCCGCAGCTTAGAAAACCGCAGCCCAGAAAATCGCAGCCGCTCGGAGCGACAAGGACTGAACCTGCGGACTTCAGACTCTGGCAGTTTTGACTCAGACAGCCGCGACTCCATCAGTCTCGATCCGTGGGACGACGCGCCCAAGCGCCCCCGTCGCGAACCAGCAGGAGACTGGGAGGACCCGCCCGCTGAAGCACCAACCGACGAAGACGAATCGCTAGACAAGCCAGAATATAACCGTCCCACGGGTCGCCCCAGCGACGACACTCCCCGTCGCCGCCCGCAAACTGGCGAGATTCCCCGCAGCCGGGGCATTTGGGATGAGGAAGAAGACGAATGGCTGTAGGAGACCGGATGCAGAATTTTCGGAATTACTATCAAATTCTCGGAATTCCCAAAACCGCCACGGCTGAGGAGATCAAAAAGGCCTATCGGCGGATGGCGCGGCAATATCACCCCGACTTGAACCCTGGCGACAAGGAAGCAGAGGAAAAGTTCAAGGACGTTGGCGAGGCCTACGAAGTTCTGTCGGATGCCAGCAAGCGGGCGCAGTATGACCAGTTCAGCCGCTTCTGGAAGCAGGGTGGCTTTCAGAGTGGCGCAACGCCCAAGTCCCGCAGTTGGAATAGCCGCACCGCCAGCCGCAGCCCCGACGAAGTAGACTTCAGCCAGTTTCGCGACTTTAACAGCTTTGTAGACCAACTGCTGAACCGCCGCAATGAGGAACCCGCCGCCCCGCGAACCCCACCGCGCGATCGCGATCCCTACCGCCCCGGCACTACCAAAACCACCTACACGGTTCCCCGCGCCACACCGCGCAACGCCGAAGCCCGGCTGACTGTGCCGCTGGAAAAGGCCTTTGCGGGCGGGCGCGAGCGGATTCGCCTGGAAGATGGGCGATCACTCGAAGTAAATATGCCCGCCGCCATGCTCACTGGGCAAAAGATTCGCCTGAAGGGGCAAGGCGTGTCTGGCGGCGACCTGTTTCTCCGCATCGAAATCGCGCCCCACCCCTTCTATCAGTTGGACGGGGCAGATATCTACTGTCTGCTGCCCCTAACGCCCAGCGAAGCAGTGCTGGGGGGAGCGATCGAAGTACCAACGCTGGATGGGCTGGTGAAAATGGTGATTCCTCCCGGCGTGAAAGCAGGGCAAAAGCTGCGGCTGGCAGGCAAGGGCTATCCCATTGACGGCAAGCGCGGCGATCAGATCGTGGAAATCACCATCCAGGTTCCCAAAGACCTCAGTCCCCAGGAGCGCGAACTCTACGACAAACTGCGGCAAATTGAAACGTTCAATCCCCGCGCTGGATTGGGCGTTTAGTGGAATCGTTCAGTCAATAAAGCTCCTTGGGTTTCTCCGTCTGAGACAGGTCCAGGAGCGACTTCACAAACCCTGCGGTGGGCACGGCCATTAAAATTCCCAGCACGCCCGCCACCCTGGCCCCAATCAGCAGCGCCACGATGACCCAGGCAGGATTTAGACCCGTAAAGCGGCCAAGGAGACGGGGGGCGATCGCATTTTCAATCGCCTGATCCACCACAATCCCTACCGCTAGCATCTTTACACCCACCCAAAAACTGCCCAGCCCGACCAAAAAGCTGATCAGGCAAATGCTCAGCGGTGCGCCCAGCGGAATCAGCGTCATCACGCCCACCGCCAGACCAAACAGCAGCCCAAACGGCACTTGCAGCAGCAGGAAAACCGTAATCATCGACAGCCCCATGACCAGCGCCAGCATCGCCTGACCGCTGAAATAGTTGTGGAAACTCTGGCGGAGCGATCGCCTCAATGGTTCTCCCTGAGAACCCGGCAGCCAGCGGAGAATGCCGGCCCACAGCGTCTCACCGTGCAGCAAGAGATAAAACGTGAGGGCGATCGTGATTACAAAATCCAGCGCACTGCCCGCCAGCCCAATGCCCAACCCCAACATACCGCTGCTGAGCGGCTGAAGCTGGGCCACCAGCGCCTCCTGGAGCCGCGCCACAAAATCGATCAGGTCTACCGGAAGTCGTCTCGCTGTGGCCCAGCGCTGCATATCCTGAAACTGCTGGTTGCCCGATTCGATCCAGGCAGGCAGTTTGGTGACCAGCCCATTAATTTGGTCAAGGAGAATCGGAATCAGCGTGACCGCCAGCACCAGCAGCAGAAACAGGGTCGCCAGCAGCACCAGCAAAATCGCGCGATCGCGCGATAGCCCCCGCCGCTGAAGCCAGCGCACCGCATAGCTCAGCACAAATGCCAGCAGGTTCGCCCCCACAAAAATTGTCAGAAGCTGCCGAAAATAGTCCATCACCACCAGCAGCGCCCAGCCGTTTAGCACGACCAGCGGCAGCGCCAGTCCCCAGGTCACCCACCGAGGCAGATTATCAATCCATTTCATAAGGCTGGGCAGTCCTCAAGCACCATTGCTCAGTATTGATTTCAGTCAGGACTTACGCACTTGCGTAAGTTTTCTGGGTTTTGGACGATTTTTCGCGGGCTGCGCCCGCGAAAAATCGTCCAACTGCGTCAGTCCTAATTGATTGTGGAATTACGACAGACAGGGCTTACACGGTCAAATCATTCCCAGATCTCCACACGAACGCGCCGCTTTGCCAGCAATCAAGGAGCCTTGGAGAGTGGCTCAGTTCCTCCATCGTGAACCAGTGCGTATCCTGACAGATTCATTGCATCAATCATCCAACGTGTCTTAGAGGGTGTTTGAAAAGGTATCGCCTGTAATGTTAAGCACCCAGAGATCCCCCCTAGCCCCCCTTAAAAAGGGGGGAAACCGCCTTAAAATCCCCCTTTTTAGGGGGATTTAGGGGGATCTTGCACGCTTTGCTACAAACAGTAGGACTTTTCAAACATCCTCTTACAGCATTGTTGGGCCGGATGAGCCACACGCTCGTCGCCCAACAGAGGCATTTCACAGTGATTCCTGAACCAGCGTCAGGGCCATTCTCATTTTTGAGGCAGCCTATCCGCTACAGTCCGCCACAATCCGCTACAGTCCGCCACAATCTGAGAATGCCTGGACAGCCCCAGAAACAAGAATCCGCCCCATGAAATATCGACAAAGTTAAGTGAAGTAATCCTTTTGGTGGGGACGCAAGGTGAGATTATCGCTATAATCTTCAACATCAATCCTGAAAGATTGTTGCAAAAGTTAACAAAAAGACTACGTTTCTTCGTGTCACACACCCTAAATGGCAAATAATATGGCGAATACTATGACGAACGAATCCACAACTCAAGCCAGGCTGATTAAGTTTCTGCGGGAAGAACTCTCCATTCCAACCGAGTCAATTGCGATCGCCCTCAAACAGCCAGAGCAAGACTCGAACCTGCTGCCGATGATTTTGTGGCAATACGGGCTAATCACGCTAGAACAGCTCGACCGCATTTTCGACTGGCTGGAAACCGCCTGAGTTTACCGCCTGAGTTTAAAGATTTCCGTTTGACAAGTTCGGGTATTTCGCCATTTTGGGGGGCACATTCCGGTGTGCCCCTTTCCAGTTTCTATCTCTCAGCTTCTTCATAAACCTTTAAAATGAAGAAAGCTAGAGAATTTTTGTACTATCCGCTCCATGTTCTGAGTGCTCTTCAATTCAAAGGTTTTTCTCTGGTTGTCCGTTCTGTCCGTCAATAAGGAGCATTATCAAATGCCGATTAAAGACCAGCCCAAAGCCCCGCGATCGCGCGTCATCGGCAACATTTTGCTGCTGGTGTCTAGTTTATTTTTACTAGCAAATATTCTCCTCCCTGGGCTGCTAGGGCCTCAAATTCCTCAGGTTCCCTACAGCCTGTTTATTCATCAGGTCAGCGAAGGCGAAGTCGCCCGCGCCTACATCGGCCAAGAGCAGATCCGCTACCAGCTCAAGCCCGTTCCTCCCGCAGAAGAGGGACAGATCCTGGCAACTACGCCCATTTTTGACCTAAAGCTGCCTTCGCTGCTAGAAGAAAACGGTGTCGAGTTTGCCGCTATCCCACCGCCGCGCAACGGCTGGCTGTCTAACATTTTGGGGTGGGTGATTCCGCCGCTGATTTTCGTGGCCATCTGGCAGTTTTTCTTGTCGCGAGGGGCGGGCGGCGGCAGCCAGGGCGTGCTGTCCATCGGCAAGAGCCGCGCCAAGGTCTACGTAGAAGGGGACGAAAACAAGGTCACTTTTGCCGACGTAGCGGGTGTAGAAGAAGCCAAAACCGAGCTACAGGAAATTGTTGAATTTCTGAAAAATCCCCGCAAGTTCACTCAAATCGGCGCACGGATTCCCAAGGGTGTGCTGCTGGTTGGCCCACCGGGAACTGGAAAAACGCTGCTGGCCAAAGCGGTGGCAGGCGAAGCAAGTGTGCCTTTCTTCAGCATTTCCGGGTCGGAGTTTGTTGAACTCTTTGTCGGCGTGGGTTCCTCCCGTGTGCGTGACCTATTCGAGCAGGCAAAGAAGCAGGCTCCCTGCATCATCTTCATTGACGAGCTAGACGCGATTGGCAAATCTCGCGCCACGGGCGGCTTCTACGGCGGCAACGACGAGCGTGAACAAACGCTAAACCAATTGCTGACGGAAATGGATGGCTTTAACGCGGGGGATCAGACAGTGATTGTGCTGGCTGCGACGAACCGCCCCGAAACCCTCGACCCGGCACTGCTGCGACCCGGCCGGTTTGACCGTCAGGTGCTGGTCGATCGCCCAGATTTGCAAGGGCGGCTGGCCATCCTGGAGGTTCACGCCAAGGACGTGAAGCTGGGCCCAGATGTGGATTTGAAGGCGATCGCCACGCGCACACCCGGATTTGCCGGAGCCGACCTGGCCAACCTGATCAACGAGGCGGCACTGCTGGCCGCCCGCAACGGCCGCGAAGCCGTTGCCCAGGAAGACATCGCCGAAGCCATTGAGCGCGTGGTGGCGGGTCTGGAGAAAAAGAGCCGCGTCCTCAATGACCAGGAAAAGAAGATTGTGGCGTACCACGAAGTCGGCCATGCGCTGGTGGGCGCAGTGATGCCCGGCAGCAACAAAGTGGAAAAAATCTCCATCGTGCCCCGCGGCATGGCGGCGCTGGGCTACACGCTGCAACTGCCGACGGAAGACCGCTTCTTGCTGAGCGAAGCCGAGCTATTGGGACAAATCGCCACGCTGCTGGGCGGACGCTCTGCCGAAGAAATCGTCTTTGGCAGCATTACCACTGGCGCATCGAATGACCTCCAGCGGGCCACCGACCTGGCCGAGCGCATGGTGACGACCTACGGCATGAGCAAAGTGCTGGGGCCGCTAGCCTATCAGCAGGGGCAGCAAAACAGCTTCCTGGGGGGCGAGATGAACCCCCGCCGCATGGTCAGCGAACAAACCGCCGAAGCCATTGACAAAGAAGTCAAGGATATCGTCGAAACCGCACACCAAAAAGCGCTTGACATCCTCCAGCACAATCGGGATCTGTTGGAAACCATCGCCACGAAGTTGCTGGAAACGGAGGTGATCGAGGGCGAAACCCTGAAAGACCTGTTGAGTCAGGTGAAAGCGCCAGAAGGAGCGATTGCCTAATCTTTAAACCGCAACCAACCACCTAAATTCACTTAGGCAATTCATTGGCAATTCATTGGGGCGCATCTGGGAAACCAGGTGCGTTTTTTTGCGACTAATTTTTTGTTTGTGGAAGAACAGCCCATCAAAAATTTCTGCGACTACAAACTATAAAGATTGCCCATCAGGAAGCGAACCCCAACCTGGCTTATTCTCAGAAACTGAGGGACACCCGTTGCAGCGGTGCGCTGGAGAAGAAGTCGAGCCATCGGCACATCGGCAGCACTGAGGGGCGATCGCCCTTCCTGAGCGCTAGTATTTCAAAATGTAAAGATTGCGGATTTTCCCTAATAAATGTTGCAGCCGCTTGATCCCGCTGCTAACGTGTGCATATCGACTGATGGATAGCGCTATTCCAAATGTTGATACTTTTCCGTTCTCAATAAATTTGCATCGCTCGATCAGTCACATCTGTCTAGAGTTGGTTCGAGATTCGTCCCATCATTCCTGCCGAAGGATCAGGAAAGTGCTGGAACTGGCATGAATCCATCTTCGTCCAGTTCTCAGAATCGACCAGGCTGTGTGTATTTTTCTTGACAAACTCTGTGCGTATGCTTTGGAACGTCATGACTCTAGCTGGTTCGTCAGCTTTGCAGGGCAATGCTCTCATCAATGCTTTGCAGCCGCGTCATCGCGTTCTCTGCTGGATTGATGAGATGGACAGTTCCCTTCAACGCTGGACTCAAGTGATGGATTCGGTAGCATCCGATTCTCATCCGGTTTATGGTCTGTCTCGCGTATCCAGATCGATTCCAAAATCAATTGATGAGGTTCAGGTCGCTTAGCCATCTCTCTTGGTTTCTCTGGCAAATTCTTGAACTATTCTTTGTGAACTTGTATTTGCGAACCTGTGTTTGCGAACTTCTATTTGCGAACTTTGTGAAATCTGCAAACGCTGGGCGCGGCCGCGCCATTCACCTGAACTTCATTCCAGGACATTCAGGATTCCCTGCTTCACTCGATTGCTTAACTGAGTAAGATAACTTCTCAGTTTCGGACTCCTTCAAGCTCCTGACTAAGCCCAAACTTCTGGCTAAACCGATTTGGATCACTCACTCGCCGCAAGCAGACCCGGCGCGATGGGTGGCGTTTGCTCGGCGGCGAGTCTTCAAGACTGGAGGCTTTGTAATGACGACGATTTACGGAAAGACTGCTCTAATTACCGGAGCCTCTCGCGGCATTGGACGGGCGATCGCCCTGGAATTTGCCCATCAGGGTGCAAAGCGGCTGCTGCTGGTGGCCCGCGATCGCCAGCGATTGGCCGAATTAGCCGACGAATTGCAAGAACTGGGCGTAGAGGCGATCGCCCTGCCGCTGGACTTGAGCCAGCCTGCGGAAGTCAGCATCGCCGTGGCCAAAGCGTGGCGCGACCACGGCCCGATTCACTGCCTGGTAAACTGTGCGGGCGTGGCGCATCAGGCCCCATTCCTGCAATCCCGCCTGCCCCAGGTGCAAGAAGAAATCGCCATCAACTTGGTCGGTATGTACACGATTACGCGCCTGATGGCTCGTCGCATGGTGGCCCAGCATGAAGGTACGATTGTCAACGTCTCTAGCCTCATGGGTAAGCTGGCCGCGCCCACGATGGCAACTTACTCGGCAACTAAGTTCGCCATTCTCGGCTTTACGCAGGCGCTGCGGGGTGAGCTGGCGGGGCACAATGTCCGGGTTGTGTCTCTGCTGCCATCCCTGACCGATACCGACATGGTGCGAAACCTCCGCTGGTTTCGCTGGATTTTGCCCATGACCCCAGAGCAGGTCGCTCAAGCACTCACTCGCGGACTATCGCGGGGCCGCAGCGAGATTCTCGTCGGCTGGCAGAGCCATCTCGCCCTTTGGGGACAGCGATTTGCGCCGTGGCTGATGGAAAAAGTGCTGCAATGGGCCGCGCCGCTGCCCCAGACCCGCTGGGAGCTTGGCAAACTGCGGATGATGCGCGGATAGCGGCTTCCGCTGGCATCAGCCATCTGTCAGCGCATCTGCTAGCGCGTCCGAAACTGCCTGACGGATAAACGCCTCGTCTGCCGGATTTTGATACGGATTCCCCGCCCGATGTCCCCAAATTGAAGGAATCGGGCGGAATTCTGCACTTGGAATCAGCCGTACCTCGGCTTCGCAGTCTTCTGGCGTGAAATACAGGTCGGTGGTGGCAGGCATTACCCAGGTTTTTGCTCGAATCGAACCCAGCGCCCTCTCATAATCGCCCTGATAGACCGGATTGTTGCCCACGTCGCAGCGCAGCCAAGTGTCAATCATGCTCAGCAAATTGTGCGGGTCGCGCTTGCGATAGCCCGCCTCCCAGCCGCGCAGCAAGTAATCCTCCAGCGAGGTGTAACCCAGTGGGTAATACAACCCTTCGCGGTAGAAAGCTTGCGACGCGGCCCAACTGGCGTAGATGCGGGCAAAGGCGCGAAAGCCGCGATCGGGAACCCCCTCAAAGCGATCGCCCGTCCAGGTGGGATCAGCCGTCAGCGCTGTTCGCAGGCTGTGCAAGAAAATCTGGTTGTGTTCCGTTGTGCGGGCTGTGCCGCAGAGCGCCACAATTCGCTGCACCCGTTCAGGATAGAGCGCGCCCCAGTGATAGGCCTGCTGCGCTCCCATCGACCAGCCGTAGACCAGTGCCAGGGTTTCCACGCCAAACACCTCGCGGAGCAACTGTTCCTGCGCCCGAACGTTGTCCCAGTGCGTAAACCAGAAGCCCGACTCGCTGAGTTTGCAATGGGGATCATTGCTGGGGGAACTGGATAGCCCATTGCCGAACATATTGGGAATGACAATGAACCAGCGCTCTGGATCGAGGATGCGATCGCGCCCGATCAGCCACTCAATGTCGGGGTGCTGTGCGCCGTAGGACGTGGGATAGAGGATGACATTACGGCGATCGCCCGCCAGCGTTCCATAGGTTTGATATACGACCTTCGCTTCCGGCAGCGTTGCGCCACACTGAAGCGTGTAATCTTTTATCACAAAGATTTGTGCATCGCCGTTCGCAGCAGCATTCATGGCAGAATTCTCGATCGGGTCACTGATTTAGCTATTCAGCAGCAGTTTTTAGAGCCGCGATAATGTTTTGGTTGACTCGAATGTAGCCCTTCTCAACGTATCTCCAGCGTTCTGACAAACGTTCATAGGCAGCCGGCAGCGCATGAAACGGAATCGAGGGATAGAGATGATGCTCTGCATGAAAGGGCATATTCCACATCAAGAGCTTAATGGGGAACGTGGTCAGCGTTGTTCGCGTGTTAGTAAACGGGTTGTCGTCGTTCGTGCAGCCGGTGTGTTCTGCCAGCAAAATGGCGCGGAGAATCGGCTGACCCACCGCCAGAGGCAGCACCCAGTAAAGGAAAACGGCGGCGGGATGTCCGAGGAGAATGGAGAGGGCGATCGCCCCTGCGTATACACCCAACTGCACCCGTGTCGAGCGAATTACGTCGGTATAGGCGCTCTCTGGCAAAAAGGGATAGTCCTGCACCTTTCCGGCGGCAATTTTCAGGTGCGTTTTCACCTTGCCAATCCACCAGGGAATCGCGCTCACTTCTAGCCAATAGTCGCGCCGGGTCTGCGGCTTTGGGTCGCTGAGTTCGGGGTCTTTGCCAGGAATTTGCGTGTAGCGGTGGTGCCATTTGTGATAGCGGCGATAGAACGTGCCGTTGTAAAACGACAGTAGCCCAGCCAACCAGCCGACGATATCGTTGAGCCGATTGTTGGCAAAGGCCGTCCGATGAACCGATTCGTGCATCGCTGCAAACATTGAGGCCAGGCTGAAACCGTAGACCACTAGCGCTGGCAGCGCCACCCACAAATTTAAATTTTGCAAATTTTGCAAATTTTGCAGATTTTGCATCTGCGTGGCCCAGAGTGTGCCGCTGACTGCCATCACGGCCAGATGCTTGCCCAATTGCCACAGCCCTTGCCACGTCGAGCGCTGGTTCAGCGCCGCGAGTTCTTCGATAGACAAGACCTGTCGGGCATTTGACGCAACCTCGCGGCAAGGGGCGATCGCACCCTCGACCTTGCCCAATTCCAGCGTTTCTTGTGAAAACCCCATGATCCCTGCCCTTTTAATGAATGGCTCAGATGAACAATTCAATGAACAACTCAGTGAAATTCTTGTAGGACTTACGCAGTTGGACGATTGCTCGCAGGCGCAGTCTTCAAGAAATCGTCCAAAACTCAGAGAGTTTAATCGCAAGTGCGGAAGTCCTATCTTGATAATTCTTGATTAGAAGATAGCGTCTAGACACGAACCTGACTTGTCATAAGACTTGTCACAAGACTAGTCACAAGACTTGTCACAACAAGTCATTACGCCCTTACTATAGCAGGTTGTCGCCACTTGTTGTAACAAGTTGGAAAATCCAATCGAGCCAGTGGACTGGGCAGAATCATCCCGATTTTCTAACCCCTAACCTCTCTAGGCTTGCTATATCATGGGGATTCAAAGGTTGTCCGAAGGGCAAGACGCATGAATTGGTGGCAAAAGCTCAAGAGAAACTCGCTGGCCCGCTATGGGGCGCTGGTGCTGCTGTTGCTGTATCTGGTGGCGATTGGGGCAGAGTTTTTTGCACCCTATGATCCCTACGTGTCGCAGACGGATGGCTCGCTGCTGCCGCCGACGCAGGTGTTTTGGCGATCGCCCCAAGGACAGTTTCTTGGGCCGCACGTCTATCCCACCACCCAGGGCGCGGTAGATCTAGAGACGGGCGATCGCCAGCTTTCGCGGGACTTTAGCCAGCCATCGCCGATTCGTCTATTTGTCAAAGGCGACCCCTACCGATTCCTCAACCTAAAGCTGCCGCTGCCGACGCGGTTTTCGCTGACCGATCCGCAGTTCCAGGAGAAGGAAATTTTGCCGGGAATTCCGGGCGATCGCCACCTATTTGGCACGGTTGGTCCCGGTCGGCTGAACCTGCTGGGCACTGACGAAGCAGCCCGCGACCAACTCAGTCGGCTCATTCACGGCAGCCGCATTAGCCTGTCGATCGGGCTGGTGGGGATTCTCATTTCCTTCCCATTGGGGCTGCTGATTGGCGGCATCTCTGGCTACTTTGGCGGCTGGACAGATTCCATCCTGATGCGCTTTGCCGAAGTGCTGATGACTATCCCCGGCATTTACCTGCTGATTACGCTGGCAGGGGTGCTGCCACCAGGATTGACCAATGCCCAGCGGTTTCTGCTGATTACCCTGATCACCTCGTTTGTCAGTTGGGCGGGGCTGGCGCGGGTAATTCGCGGGCAGGTCTTGTCAATTAAAGAACGCTCTTTTGTGCAGGCGGCGCGGGCGATGGGCGGGCGATCGCTCTACATCATCCTGCGCCACGTCCTGCCGCAGACCGCAACCTATGTGATTATCACGGCCACCCTAGCGATTCCCAGCTTCATCCTGGCAGAAGCCGTGCTGAGCTATCTGGGACTTGGCATTCAGCAGCCCGACCCCTCCTGGGGAAATATGCTGTCCCTGGCCAGCAATGCGTCGATTTTGGTGCTGCAACCCTGGCTGGTTTGGGCTCCGGCATGTCTCATCGTGCTGACGGTGCTGGCGTTTAACCTGCTGGGCGACGGGCTGCGCGATGCCCTCGACCCGCGCAACAGCAGCGATAGCAATGGCTGAACCCAAGAGTTAGAGAAACACCGAGAGAAACACCCAAAGAAACACCAGAAACACCCACAGAAACGCCTGCTGCTGGTAATCCTTAATACTTTTGAAAATATCGGCACTATGTTTTGTAGCACACTTTACAATGAAGTGCTAAGGAATCGCAGCGCACAGGCTTCGTTCGAGGCACCTTGACCCAAACCTGAGCGATCGCCCTAGTGGGTTTTGCCCATTGTTCCGCGTCTTGGTTAGTTCCGCGCCTTGGTTAAAAGGCTAGGGAAAGGGATTTGGGCGATCGCCGCTGCTTCTCACTTATTCATCACTGAATAAAAGTGCCACCAAAAGTGCCGTCAAGGGTGCTGCCACAGAGGAAGGTTTACGATGACAATTCGAGGGTTTCGCCGCAAGCGCCGTACATCTCTGCCCACCGCAGAGCAACTGCTCAATTTAGGGCAAAATTTATCCCAAGGTCTGTCGATGGATGCGGTCGAACCGCGCACCGTTCCGCCCAAAACCAGCGACGAAGAATGGACGACCAAGCGGCTGATTCAGTTTAGCCAGAGCCTCAAAAATATTTGGGTGTAGAATACTTGGATATATGTAGATTGAGGTAGCACTGAGATCCAGTAAAGATCAAGTAGAGATCCAGCAGAGATCCAGCGCCTATCCCCACATCTGTAAATATCTAGCAGTCAATATTCAGCACTATCCAACCCCAGGCCGCCGCCCTCCAGCGTGTGGCTTTTTCTGCTTTCTGAGTAACCCCCTGACCGAATCTATGAAACAGACAGCCCACTGGCCAACAGGGCAGAATGGGGATGGCTAGGGCAGATTGAACATGAAGCTGGAATTTTTGCTGGAATTCTTGCTGAGATTCTTATTGCGGGAAAAATGCCCGCTTTTTGGGCACTCTGAGGGCATATCCATCAAGCATCTCGACCTTTTTACTAAATTCGTTTGTTTTGCACACGCTCATTTCAAAATGCGACATCCGTTTACCCTTAGTGCCTCTCTACTCGCGCTGACTGCACTGTTAATGACGGGTTGCGCCCGCCCCACAGGCCGAGCCGCTGCGGTCGAAGATGCAGAGATGATCAAATCACGCCCGTCCCAGGCGGTGATGGTGCATTTGTTTGAGTGGCGCTGGGACGATATTGCCCAGGAATGCGAAACGGTTTTGGGCCCAAACGGCTACGCCGCCGTGCAAATTTCGCCCCCCCAGGAACACGTCGTCTTACCTGAGCGGGGCTTTCCCTGGTGGCAGCGCTATCAGCCCGTCAGCTATCGGCTGGAAAGTCGCAGTGGCGATCGCGCTCAGCTTGCATCCATGATTCGCCGCTGCCATGCGGCCGGGGTCAAGGTCTACGCCGATGCGGTGATCAACCACATGGCCGGGGTCGAGCAGGGCATCGGCAGCGCCGGGTCAGTCTTTACCAAATACGACTATCCCGGCATCTACCAGCCACAAGACTTCAACGACTGTCGCCGCAACATCGAGAGCTACCAGAACCACGACGAGGTGACGGGCTGCGAATTGGTGGGGTTGGCTGATTTGAAAACCAGCACGCCCTACGTGCAGCGGCGGCTCGCAGAATACCTCGCCGATTTGGTCAGTTTGGGCATCGACGGCTTTCGGATCGACGCTGCTAAACACATCAATGCCCGCGACCTGGATGGCATTCTGACCCAGCTTGAGCAGGTCTTGGCAGAACAGAAAGCGGGCAAGACCCTGGCTGATCTCTTCATTTATCAGGAAGTGATCGACCCCGGCACCGAAGCCGTGAAAAAGGGCGAATACTATGCCTCTGGCGACGTGTTCGAGTTTGAGTATGGACGAGTCGTGAGCGAAAAGTTTGCCGGACTCGACGGGCAAACCCTGGCGCAGCTAGAAACATTGGGCGAGGGCTGGGGATTTGTCCCTAGCGAAAAGGCTGTGGTCTTCATCGACAACCACGACAAGCAGCGGGGTCACGGGGGCGGCGGCAACTACCTCACTTACAAGGACGGCCCGCTCTACGACCTGGCCAATGTGTTCATGTTGGCCCATCCCTACGGCAAGCCGCTGGTGATGTCGAGCTACGACTTTTCAGATGGCGACCAAGGGCCCCCCGCCGATGCCAAAGGCAACACGCGATCGCCCCTCAGCCCCAACGCTGCAACCTGCGCCGACGGCTGGATCTGCGAACATCGGCGATCGCCCCTGGTGCAAATGGTGCAGTTTCGCAACGCGGCCGGCGATGCGCCCCTGGTGGACTGGTGGAGCAACGGGCAAAACCAGATTGCCTTTGGGCGGGGCGATCGCGCCTTTGTGGTGATCAACCGAGAATCCCAGCCCCTCACCCACACCTTTCAAACCAGCCTGCCCCCCGGCCGCTACTGCGACCTGCTCCAGCCCAGTGCGTCCAACCCCGCCACCTGCGCCATGCCCATCACCGTTCAGCCCGACGGCCAGGCGACCTTCACCCTATCCGGCATGAGCGCCGCCGCAATTCGAGTCATGGAGTAGTAGAACCACCCTAAGCCAACGCCCGCAACTCCTCCAGCACGCCCCCCGGCGCATAGCCCAGGCTAAAGGCGTAGCTGCTATCCATCGACACATCCGGCGGGCGCGGGGCGGGCATGGGCACATCCGCCTGCTTGCAAGGGCTGATCAAGTCAGGGGAAAGACCAAACGCCGCCGCCATCCGTAGCCCAAATTCATAGCGAGACAGCCGCTCTGGCCCGCCCAGGTGAACCAGACCTTGAACCTTGTCGAGCGCCATCAGCAGTCCCTTTGCTGCATCGCGGCCGCTGATGGGCGTGCGAAACTCGTCGGTAAACAGGCGCAGCGCCTCACCATCGCGCAGCTTCTGCAAAAACGGCTGCAAGAAGCTAGGGGCCGTGGGCGCAGCGCCAAACATCAGCGGCATCCGGCAAACGGCAGCCTTTGGATAGCGGCTCAGGATTCCGGCTTCGGCTTCTGCCTTTTGCTCCCCATAAAGGCTGATGGGACAGACCGGATCGGCCTCGCGGTAGGGCGCGTGGTGTCCGTCGAACACCAGATCGGTGGAGGTGAAGGCAAAGGGAATGCCCGCATCGGCGCAGAGGCTAGCCAGGTTTAGGCTGGCGAGGACGTTAATCTGGCGGGACAATTCGGGCTGGGTTTGGCAGGCGTTGGGCTGAGACAGGGCGGCTGTGTGGATCACTGCATCCGGGCGAATCTCCTGGAATGCCTGCTGGAGGGCAGCACAGTCCGTGAGATCCAGCGCCAGCGTGTTCGCATCGGCAAAGGACACGGGCCGGGTTTGGTACGTGCCGTAGACCGTCCAACTGGCGCGGGTCGCCTGGTAGATATGCCATCCCAAAAAACCGCTGATGCCCGTAATGAGGAGGGTTTTGGGAGGCGTTGACATGGCAATAGATCCCACAGTCATAAGTTGGACAAGATACGATTAAGAGGATTCCGTGTCTGAAGCTGAGACAGAAGAAATTGAGACAGAAAGGACAGCGTATGGTGAAGCCAATGGTAAATCAGTTGGTAGATCAAGCTGCTATGAACCCGCTTGCTGGCGATCGCCCGTTTCCAAAACATTTCCGTTTTGCTGCGGCGGCAACCTGGGCGGGTGTATCAATCGCTTCTAGCCTAGCTGCATGGGCTAGTTTTGTCCCGCTTGCCCAGGCCCAAGAGCAGGCCCAAAATCGCCAGCCGTCTGCTTCGATTCCCGTCCAGATTGAGCTTAGCCCAGCGTCTCCAGCAATTTCTGACCCGCAGGGCTTTCCAGCATTGCAACCGCTGACCCCCGTGCCCGCTCCGTCCAGCGATGCTCATTCGGATGCCATTGGACAAGACTCCATTGGACAGATCGACACTCAGCGTCCTGTGCTGCCCTTTTCCGATGTGCCACCCGACCACTGGGCCTACGAAGCGCTACTATATCTTTCCACAGGAGGGCGATCGCCCCGTTCTGTCCCTCAACCATAACTCCGCTGAGAAGTTACTTTGAGGCGTTCCTGATGACGTTCCGCTTGGATTCCGTCTGGAAGGTTTCGATTGCGTAGCAAAACTTGATTTTTGGCATCCTTTTTGTTTGAAAACTTAACGCCTTTCCCATACTCAATTCCCGCTCCAGAGACCTACCCTGGATGTTGATACACCGCTTGCACAAATGCTGCGAGCGGTGTTCAGTTTCTAAAATCTTTGGCTGAAATCTTTGCCTGAAATCCCTAACAGATTGGCTGGCAGATTGCAACCTCATTCGAGGCAGGTTCGCAGCGTTTACCCTGCCTTAAAAGTTCGGTTTTATCAAACTCTAAACCTAAATGACTATTTCTGACACTGGCTCTGTCTCTCCTGCCACCCGCTGGCATCTGCTGCCTGCTGAAAAGGTTTTGGAGCAGTTGCAGAGCGATCGCCAGTTGGGCCTCACGTCGGAGCAAGTCGCCGAACGCCAGCGCCAATTTGGCCCAAACGAATTGGAAGACACAGGCGGCCGGAGCAACTGGGCAATCTTGCTGGATCAGTTCAAAAACATCATGCTGATCATGCTGATTGCGGTGGCGATCATTTCCGGCGTGATGGATCTAATGGACATGCAGGCAGGACGGGTCAAGTCCAACGACATTCCGTTCAAAGACACCGTGGCGATTTTGGCGATCGTGTTTCTGAATGGCTTGCTGGGCTATGTGCAAGAAAGTCGTGCTGAAAAAGCGCTAGCCGCCCTGAAAAATATGGCCTCGCCGCGGGTGCGCGTAGTGCGCGATGGGCGCGTGCAGGAGGTGAGCGCTGGGGAACTGGTGCCAGGGGACATCATGCTGCTGGAGGCAGGCGTGCAGGTGGCGGCGGACGGTCGCTTGTTGGAGGAAGCCAGCCTGCAAGTGCGGGAGGCAGCGCTGACGGGCGAGGCGCAGGCCGTCAGCAAGCGGGTCGCCGCAGACCTGTCAGAAGATACTCCCTTGGGCGATCGCCTCAATTGCGTGTATCAGGGAACCGACGTTGTGCAGGGGCGCGGCGTGGCCATCGTCACCCAAACCGGCATGGGCACCGAACTCGGCAAAATTGCCACCCTGCTGCAATCTGTCGAGGCAGAGCCAACGCCCTTGCAGCAGCGGATGGATCAGCTCAGTCAGGCGTTGGTCACGGGGTCCCTGTCGCTGGTGGCGGTGGTCGTTGTCTTAGGGCTGCTGGTGGCCGGATGGGGCAAGCTGCGGGAACTGGTGGAGGTGTCGCTGAGCATGGCAGTGGCCGTTGTGCCAGAGGGCTTGCCCGCCGTGATTACGGTAACGCTGGCGCTAGGAACCCAGCGGATGGTGCGCCGCCATGCCCTGATCCGCAAGCTGCCTGCGGTAGAAACCCTTGGCTCTGTCACCACGATCTGCTCCGACAAAACGGGGACCCTGACCCAAAACAAGATGGTGGTTCAGGGAATTCACCAACACTCCTGCTCCCTCAGCGTCACCGGCCACGCCTATACGCCGGAGGGCGAGTTTTTGCTAAACGGGCAGCCGATTGACACTCGGCACCACCCAGAGGCGATCGCCCTGCTGACGGCCGGCCTTCTCTGCAACGACGCTGCGCTGCAAAAGGAAAACGGCGACTGGTGCATCCTAGGCGACCCCACCGAGGGCGCACTGCTAGTGGCTGCCACCAAAGCTGGCCTCGATCGCCATCAGTTGAGCTATGCCTGGACGCGCCTGGGTGAGTTTCCCTTCACCTCCGAGCGCAAGCGCATGAGCGTCATGGTCAAACAGGAAGGGGGTGGAAGGATCACGGATGCAATGGGTGCGATCGCCCCGCTGCTCCTACCATCCTCCTCCCTACTCCTGTTTTGCAAAGGCTCTCCAGAACTGGTGCTGGAGCGCTGCCAGTTTGTGTATGTCAAAGGCACCGTGGAGCCACTCAGCGGCGATCGCCGTCAGCAAATCTTGCAGCAAAACAATCACCTGGCAAGCAAAGGACTACGGGTGCTGGGGTTTGCCGCCCGTCCCCTAGAAGCACTGCCCGCCGAAGACAGCGCCGAGGAAACCGAGCAAGGGCTGATCTGGCTGGGACTGGTGGACATGCTAGACGCGCCCCGCCCCGAAGCACGCGAGGCCGTGGCCCGCTGTCGCTCCGCCGGAATTCGCCCTGTCATGATTACAGGCGACCACCAGCTCACTGCACGGGCGATCGCCGAAGACCTGGGCATTGCCCAACCCGGCGATGAAGTGCTGACCGGGCCCGATCTGGAACACTGCACCCCAGAAGAACTGGAAGCCCACGTCGAGCGGGTCAGCGTCTATGCCCGCGTGGCCCCAGAGCATAAGCTGAAAATCGTGCAGGCGCTTCAGCGGCGGCACCACATCGTCGCCATGACGGGCGATGGCGTGAACGATGCCCCCGCGCTGAAGCGGGCCGATATCGGCATTGCAATGGGCATCACGGGCACCGATGTCAGCAAAGAAGCCAGCGACATGGTGCTGTTGGACGATAACTTCGCCACCATCGTCTCTGCGGTGGAAGAAGGGCGCGTGGTGTACACTAACATTCGCCGCTTTATCAAATACATCCTGGGTTCCAATATCGGCGAAGTGATTACCATTGCCGCATCGCCGCTGTTTGCCTTTGGCGGCGTGCCCCTCACGCCCCTGCAAATCCTTTGGATGAACTTGGTCACCGATGGACTGCCCGCCCTGGCGCTGGCAGTAGAACCTGCGGAACCCAACGTCATGAGTCGCCCGCCCCACGATCCCAAAGAGAGCATTTTTGCACGAGGATTGGGCACCTACATGATCCGCATCGGCGTGGTGCTGTCTATCATTGCGATCGCCCAAATGGTCGTCGGCTATCACCTTGCCCAAACCATCCCCGGCGACCCCGATCGCTGGAAGACAATGGTCTTCACTACGCTGTGCCTGGCCCAGATGGGTCATGCCCTAGCTATTCGATCCAACACCCGCCTAACCCTAGAACTCAACCCCTTCTCCAATCCCTACGTCCTCACCTCCGTCGTCTTTACCAGCCTGCTGCAACTAGCGCTGATCTACGTCGAGCCGCTGCGAAACTTCTTTGGCACCCAAATCCTCAGCCCCCTGGAACTGCTGATTTGTCTTGGATTCAGCCTGCTGCTCTTTGTTTGGATTGAGCTAGAAAAAATACTGTCGCGCTGGCAGGGCAAAGGGGCAGGCGTGGGGGACTAACAGTACAGGGTTTCAGAGGTACAGTTCCAGAGGAACACGTCCAGAGGAACACGATAAAAACTCCCCCCTTTCGCCCCTAAGGAGGACTAAAGGGGGCAGATGCTCAGCCTTAAAATCAGCCCTTGCAAACCGGCCCTTGAATATCAATTCTCCTGAGTGGTGCTACGAATGAAACTGCTAGAAAACCCCGACAGGCTCGGCTAGCAATCCAAAATCGCAAATCCAAAATCCAAATTCGAAATTAGGACAGCGCCCCTACGGAGAAATCTGGAAGTTGGTCGGGCCCTGATAGCCAGAAGCCTTGGCCAGTTGCTCCAGCGTTTGGGTGCCAGAGTAAAACTGTCCGTTGATTTCCCAGGTAGGATAGCCCGTCACCTGCGGCGTGGCGCGACACAAGGCAGTCTGGGAGTTCGCTCCGTCTGGCGCACATTCGATGTAAGGAATCTCAGCCGCGGCAGGCTGACCGAAGAGCTGCTTCTGATCGTGGCAATGCGGGCACCAGTAAGCACCAAACATCTTCGCGCCAATACGCTTCAGGTGGCGAGCCAACTCAACCTCTGCCTGCCCCGAAACGGTAGTTACAGGCGGCACGGATGGCCCGTTCACAGCCTCACTGGGCGGCGTTTTAATGATGTTGTGCCAACCTAGAGAACCTACTAGCACCACCGCGCCGACCAAGATCCCGGAAAAAATAAGCTGTCCGACATCTTCCCAGGCTCGCCCAAACATCGTTAGCAAGAACATAGCCAGGGCAAACAGCGCCGATGCAATGCAATAGACGCAGATGCCCGCTGCGCCGAAGGGCACCACGAACTCGGAAAACATGATGTACATCAGGTAGCCGCTGAACACCAGCATGGCGGTGGAGCCTGCAAACAGCAGCAACCAAGTCGTGTTGTCTAAACTGGTTCGCAGGGTTTTGTTTTGGTCAGGATTGACCAGTAGCGGCGCAAAGGCAAACGCCGCCATGCCTAGATAGGCCAGCAGCCCAAACAGCGCCAACGGTTGCCCAAACAGCGTGGCGTAGGGGCTAGAAAGCACCTGTTGACAGCCGCTGGTGGGGCAGGCTGCCTCTCCACCAAACAGCCGAGTCGCGGTGAGATAGGCAGTGTTTAGCGCACCCAGTAGGGCGATCGCTCCAATAACCTTGCGAGACTGGCGATGCAGCCAGGGGGTTTGACGACGGCGGCTCATGGCACCTACTTCTGTCAACTCAGCAATAGATTTCATCAGGATACAGCCCGTCGGCTCATCCCAACTTCCCTATTGTGGCTCAAAGCCGAAAAAAGTGGGTTGGCGGGGGTCATCGCTCCACAACATTGACAGAGGACGATACTAAGACGGAACTAAGACGGATCGGAGGATGCGAGTTTTCAGAGTGAGCAGGCTAAATTGGCAAATTAGGTGAATCATTAGCCAATGAGCAAATAAATTGGCGGAAAATAGCAGGCGAGATGGATCAATGCCTTAGCCAGTCCCGAAAATTCAGACCCGAAAATTCAGGATAAATGCGAGCAAAAAGTTTGAGCAAAAAGTGTAAGCAAAAAGTGTAAGCAAAATAATGTGAGCGAAAAATGTGAGCAACGTAGACGCAGCCCAGGATTCACCGTCAGTGGGCATTGTGATTTTGGGGCTGGGGCGGTGGGGAATGCATCTGCTGCGAAATTTTTTGGCGCTGCCGGGGGGGCGCGTGGTGGCGATCGCCGATCCCAGCACCACCCGCCTGCAAACTGCGGTGAACCAGCTTGGGCTAGCACATCGCACGCCCGCTGTTCTTGCCCTTACAGATTGGGCAGCCGCGCTCGATCTGGATGGGGTAGATGCCGTGGCGATCGCCACACCCGCCAGCACCCATGCAGCACTCCTGCGAACCGCGCTGAATTGGGGGCTACACGGATTTGTAGAAAAGCCCCTGGCGCTCTGCGCTGCCGAGGGGCGAGAACTGTGCCAACTGGCGGCAGCGCAAGGACGGCGGTTGGTGGTAGATCACACCTACTTGTTTCACCCAGCCGTGCAAGCGGGGCGATCGCTCGTTCAGCGAGGGCTACTTGGGCAGGTGCGCTATGGCAGCAGCAGCCGGACGCACCTCGGCCCAGTGCGCTCCGATGTCGATGCGCTATGGGATCTGGCAATTCACGACATTGCCATTTTTAACCACTGGCTGGAAGAGCGACCCGTGCAGGGGCAAGCCTGGGGAACGGTTTGGTTGCAGCCTGCGCTAACCCCACAGCTTGGGGCAATCGCCCAGGAAACAAACCAGGCAAAAACGGCAGTGCAATCGGGAGGATCGGGAGGATCGGGAGTATCTGATCTAGTCTGGGCGCGATTGTTTTATCCCAGCGGATTTCAGGCGACGCTGCAGGTATGCTGGCTCAATCCCGACCGACAGCGGCGGCTGAGCATGGTGGGCGATCGCGCCTCGCTAATTTTTGACGAAATGGCGACCGATTCGCTGGTGCTGCAAACTGGAGCGCTGATGCAGCAAGACAGACAATTCTTGCCCACGACCCAAGAGCGACGGGCGATCGCCGTTTCCCGCGAAGAGCCACTGCGCCGCGCCTGCGAACATTTTGTGGACTGTGTGCGGGGCGATCGCCCCTCCAGCCTGTCGTCGGGCGAAGTTGGCACGGAGCTAATCACCATCCTCGAAGCGTTGTCTCGGTCAATGGCACAGCAGGGGGCGATCGTCCCGGTTGCAGACTGAATTTTAGATTTTGGATTGATGATTTTGGATTGATGATTTTGGAGTGTCTCAAAGCGTTTGGCTCCTTGAACATTCGTGACTCTGCGTGTTTGCTCCTGCAAACGGTGCTATGATTTCAGTCGCTCATCGGCTCTCAAAGGGGAACAGCCTTTGGAGATTGGCGATCGCGCCGATTGGGGAAAGTGCAGTGCAAGTCTGCCGCTGTCCCGCAACTGTGAAGTTGGGCAAGACACCCCGCCCGACCAGTCAGGATGCCCGCCGATGCGCCATTTTGCCAATTTAGACTCTGCGAGGTACAGACATGAAGGCAAGCATCACCAGAACCCGGAAATTCCCGAAATCGCCCAGAGCGCGCGATCGGCGAACCGTCCTGGCCAGCAAACCTGGCGCGGGCTGGCGCAGCGGCGCACTGCTCTTGCTAGCAGGAATGGCGCTCTGTGCTGAACCAGCCCTAGCGCACCACGCCTTGGGAGGCGAAACGCCCAAAACCTTTTTGGAAGGGTTTTTGTCTGGCTTGGCCCATCCCGTCATTGGGCTAGATCACTTTGCGTTTGTGGTGGCGATTGGGCTACTGGCGGCAAAGCAAGGCTGGGGACTGCTGTTTCCTATCAGCTTCTTGCTAGCAGCGCTGGGCGGCACGACCCTACACCTGAATTCAGTGGATTTGCCCGCCGTTGAAATTGCCATTGCGCTGTCGGTGTTCCTGATCGGGCTGGGGCTGGGGCTGCAAAAGACACTACCTCTGGGTGGGGCGATCGCCTTTGGAGTTTTGGCAGGTGTATTCCACGGCTATGCCTACGGCGAGTCAATCATTGGTGCAACGCCGTCGCCCCTATCCGCCTATCTGCTGGGTTTCACGCTGATCCAGGCGGCGATCGCCTTGGGAGCAGGATGGCTGGGCGATCGCTTGCTGCGCCGCACATCCGAACGGGCTAGAGCGCTGACCCTGCCTGGACTGGCGATCGCAGGCGTGGGGCTGGTGTTTTTGTTGCAGGCTATTTAAGCCAAGCGGGGGATAGAGAGCAAGCAGGGGATCGAGAGATAAAGTTACTGATCCCTTTCCTATCCCCCCACCCGCTGCCACATCGTCTACCATGAGAGAGAGCTTCACCCTTCTTTACCTATGGAATGGCGAGAACTGGGCGGAAATTGGCTGGTGGTGCCAGAAAGCCCGACAGCGATGATTCATTTTTTGGGCGGGGCGTTTGTGGCGGCGGCTCCGCAGGTCACCTATCGCTCGCTACTAGAGCATCTAGCAGAGCAGGGCTATGCCGTTGTTGCCACGCCCTTTGTCAACACGTTTGACCATGAGGCGATCGCCCGCCAGGTGTTGCGATCGTTCCTCCGGGCTGAGGAATATTTGCTGGAGCGTGTGTTTCGTCGCAGCTACGTGCCGCTCTATGGTTTGGGCCACAGCATGGGCTGCAAGCTGCATCTGCTGATCGGCAGCCGCTCGTCGCAAGAGCGAGCAGGCAACGTTTTTCTGTCGTTTAACAATTATCCAGCGCGGCGATCGATTCCGTTTCTGGATCAAATGTCGCAGTTTTCGACCCAGTTTTCTTCCCAGATTCCGCCCCAGTTTGCGCCGCTGCTGAATGTAGAATTTACGCCATCGCCGACAGAAACCTACACGCTGATCGAGCGGCAGTATCAGGTGCGGCGCAATCTGCTGATTCGCTTTGCAATGGATGATATCGACCAGACGCGATCGCTCTCGGACGTTCTCACTCGCCGTTTTCCAGGCATGACCACGCTGCATACGCTGGGCGGCAACCACCTAACACCAATGGGTCAAGATTTGAAATGGCAGCCCGGTGCAACCTTTACGCCGCTGGATGCCCTCGGACAGTTTATGCAGCAGGGGCTAAACCGAGATTTCATTCAGCTCAAGCGCACCATCACGCGATGGCTTAATCCGGTTGCCGCCTTCAATTTGCCTAAATAGCCCGTACCGCCAGATCAAGCAAAGTCAGGGCAAAATCAGGACAGCTTGCTAAAACAGGTGTAGCAATCTTTGTCCGGTGATTGCGTCTTCCGGCACAACCGGAAGCCGACGCTCTGGTACAAACGCTATGCTGAGGTCGTCACGGAGTCGGCGTGGGATTCAGAAGGAGAAAGCAATGGGTCGGTTGATAAGTCGGTTGATGAAACAATCCACAAGACAACTGCTGCTGGGGAGCTTGCTGCTGGGCGGATTGGCGGGGCTGGTCGGATGCAACGATGCCCAGCCGCCTTCGTCCTATCCTAGCGCGTCGCCAACGGCTGGCCCAGGCTCGCCTGCGCCTTCTGCTCCCGCGCCCAGCCCCACGGCTTCTGCCCCAGCGCCAACCGATCCGTCGCTGTTTGTGATTTCAGCCGAGGGTATCGGCCCGGCGAAGCTGGGCATAACGCTGGGAGAACTCAAGCAAGCGCTGCCCAATGCCACGTTTGAAGTTCAGTCGCCTTTTATCGTCGATTTCGATGCGATCGCCGTGTCCCAGAATGGCAAGCCACTGTTTTATGTGCTGTACCTGGCGGGCGAGAGCTTTGGCGATGATGACGTGGTGCAGGGCGTGCTGACCGATAACCCCAGCTACCGCACCGATCGCGGCGTGGGCCCCGGTACGGCGATCGCTCAAGCAGAGCAGATCTATGGCGATGCCACCCTGTCGTATAATACGCAGAACGAATCGCGGGAATACGTCCGGTTTGCCCAGCATCCCGCCACCAACCTGTCCTTTGGCACGGGCAATGGCAACAGCGAAACAGCGGGCATTTATCCCTCGCCCATAGCGGAATACAACGAAACGCAGCAGTTTCGAGAAGATGCGACCATCCAGTCGGTACTGGTCATCTGCTTGAATGAGGCCTGCACGCCTGCTTCACCCTGAGCCAGCTTTGGGGTTTTAGATTTTGGATTTTGGGTTTTGGATTTCAGCCTTCGGTCTTTTGCCTGCTTGCCGCCATGCTAAACGTCCTGGTTTCCTCGATTGTTGCGCTGTGGGTGAGTGCGATCGCCCTGCTTTCGGTGCAAAACGCGACCCCTGTCGAACTCCGCTTTTTGACAGGCAGGACGGTGCCGATTCCCATCGGGCTGCTGCTGGGGTTTAGCGCGTCGGCAGGGATGCTGGGCGCGGCGCTGGTGCTACCGGGCGATCGCGCTTCCAGTGCCCGCAGCTTGGACGAGGGCGATCCGTTTGAGGACGAATAGCCTCGCCTGGTAGCAGAACACCGGGCGATCGCCCAAGTATCCGCCTAGCCAGACCGCCTAGCCAGACTGCTTAGCCAGACATCCCCTCAGCTAGACCTCTGCCTAGAGTGAATATACCCGCCCATCGATCAGCAGACGCGTGATGCCCTTCGCCTGCAAATAGGGACTCGCCTTCAAAAACACCTGACCGTCGGGAATCTTGACCACGCGCTGCATCCTCCGCACATAGCGCTTGGCCACCCGATGATTATCAAACACAGGCAGCGTCCGCTCCTCTTCTTGGTCGTCGGGAATTAGCCCCAGCCCCGCAAAGTCCTTGAGCGGCCGAGTCACTAAATCCGACGTGCGATCGACCACTAGATAGCAGGACTTGGGCAGTTTGGCTTCCGAGAGCGGCGCAATATGCAGCGGTATATTGCTGTGCAGTCCGCCCGTCAGGTCGTCCAGCTCAACGGCTGCGTCGAGCAAGGAGCCGTCATCTTCGCCGTCATCTTCATCGTCCAGATCGTCATCCAGGTCGTCGTCGAGGTCGTCTGTCAGGTCTTCATCATCCAGGTCGTCGTCATCTTCTTCGTCAATATCCGTGAAAACGCCTTCATGCTTCAGAATGTCGCGCTCAACTGCCTCTAGCTCAGCGACGACAGGTTCCGCCGAATCCTCCTCCACAAGCTCAGCATCCGCAGCGAAGGCCGATTCAACAGAGGCGATCGCCCCATCTTCATCAATCCGCTTCTTTTTAGCCAGTTTGGGCGGCGCAACTGTGGATGGCTTGCTGGGTTCGGGGGGAACGCTCCCAGAACGGCGGCGCTGGCGGCGACCATCCCGGCGTGCGGAGTCTGGTTCGGCTGCGTCCATCTCGTCCGCATCCGGCTCCACGGCTTCGGGCACGGCTTGGGGCACAGCGCTAAACACGTCTGGCTGGGGAGGCTGCGGATCTTCTTCTGATTCCAGGGCCACCGCCGTAGAAGCGGCAGTGGATACGTCGGTGGCGTTCTCAGCTTCAGACTTGCTGCTGCCTGCGGCTCGCTTTTTCTGAATCAGCGCGTCATATTCGGCTTCCGACAGGCTTTGCTTCAGAATGCGGCTAATTGTAGAGGTACTGACGCTGAATTGCTGAGCCAGGGAGGTGGTGGTTTCGTCTGACTGGCGATACAGTGCCAGAATTTTTTGCTTGTCAGAATCGGTCAGTTTCGTAGGAGGCATGCCGCGTTAACCATTCGCCCCATCGGGGAGCACTGATGAAGAAAAACCTGATTGATCGTAACTCAGAATTGTCTGACCCTTGCACGTAACAGTACAAGGGTAACTAAAATTCAATGTCTGCGGTCAAACCCTCACAAAAGCGGCCACACCCTAGGGCATATTTTAAAGCCCTTCGATCCCCCCTAGCCCCCCTTAGAAAGGGGGGAACCGAGCCGAACCACTCCAGAAGTCCCCCTTAATAAGGGGGATTTACTTAATAAGGGGGATCTAAGGGGGATCGACTCAAGGCAATCAACGACCTAGAAAGTTTTAAGACACTGCCTAGCAACTAGGACTCAACTACGCGCCTCAACTACGCCTTATGCAAGCTGCACACAAGGGGAGTTTATCTGCCTCTAAGTTTATCTGCCTCTAGATTTACTTAGCTCTAAGCGGGTTCCAAAACACTCAGGCGCGGCGACGGCTGCCCCGACGAGAGCGGCTCGACAGGTCATACTCCAGCGCAGCACCAATGGCAAACAGGCAGGCGCTAAAAATCCAGAACACTTCGAGCAAGCCGCCCGTTTGATAGCCCTCGACGTAGCGGGTAGCGTAGAGGAACCACATATCTGCAACGTAAAAGCAGATTGCAGCGGCGGCAATGAAGCGCCAGGACAGCGAGAATCGCCCGCCCCAAAACGCCAGCAGCAGTGCCATCGCAGCCATCAGCAGAATGATATCTCCAGCCACATAGGCGATCGCAAAGGTACCTGAGAACGGGGACAGGGTGTCTTCTAGCGCCACCGCCCAACCAGGGACTCTGGAGGTTGTAGCTGCGGCGGCTGGGGCAGGCTCGGCGGGCACCGGGGCAGTCGCCGGAGCCGCTGGGGCCGCGTCGGGCGCAGTTTGGGCGATCGCCGGAGGATCAATCCAGACCGCCGCCGAGGCAGCCCCACTTGCCCCGTTGTAGATAAACCAGGCAATCACAACCCCCAAAACCCCTACGCCTATCACCGCTAGCCACTGCCAGATTGCCAGGTTCAGCTTGCGCGAAGACACCGCCAAAAACATACCCGCGCCCACCAGCAAATACATCAGCAGGAAAAACAGGTCGGCAGGAGACGCATCCGGTTCCTTGCCCCAGCCAATTTCCCACTGTCCAAGAATCAAATTGCCAATAAAGAAAGACAGCATTCCCAGCCCAATCAGCAGCCAAACCGTGCGCCCGCTCACGATCAGCGGACTGCGCCAGTTGCGAAAGCAGAGGATGGACGCTCCCAAAAAGGCAATATTTTCCAAAAAATAGGTCGTAATGCCATACCACTCTGGACGACCCTGCCCCGGCAGCGGCACGCTAAACAGCAGGAAGAACAGCAGGGAAAACACCGCCCACAGGATAGCGATGATGACAATGGTCTGCACTGGGATGGACGAGGAAGAGCCAGAGGTTTTCTTAGCCACAGAATCACTCCTTAACTGGAGGGCACAGGAAGATGCGGGTTGAGAATAGCCAAATTAAAACAGAATTTTTCATAGTTTGGACGCTCAATGGCAACTTTATTAAGAAGCCGCAGGGTAAAAAGCTGCACTAGACCACAATGCAAGGCGACAAGTCTGACTGATTGAGCGATCGCCCTCAATGAATAATCGCGGAATAATCGCGAAGAGGGATCGCGAAGAATGCTTGCGAATACCTGCCAGCTATTGCCAGTCTTTTCCAGAGGGGGACTGCTTGAGCCAGTTTAGGAACTGCGTGCGATCGCCCTCAGACATATCCTGAAGCGCATCCAGCACCCGCCCCGTGAAGCTAGTATTCCCAAAATGCTCTTTGCCTAAGCGCAGCAACTCCAGCAGCAGCGTGTTCAGATGATGCTCTTGCCAGGGGGGCACCTGGAGCGATGCCAGCGGATCAACCGTCAGAAGCTGGTTAATCGCATCCGGCGACTCGGTTTGAGGAAACCGCCACTGCTGAAATACGCTGGAAATTTCTTTCTGAAACATGCCAGCCTGCCGTCCCCCCAGCAGATCTTCAATATCGATGTAGACCGCCTGGAGCAGCAGCAGCGCCGCCTGAATCAGGGCTGGAGACGTGCTATCCGTTGCCACCTGGTCGCCACTGTCCGCAGCAAGCTGATCCAGCCGCACCTTGCCCCACACGCTATAGCGCTCTGGCTCCTCCAGCAACACGCAGGCTTTGCCCCGATTATCCGTCAAATCGCGCCAAAAGGCTTTTGCGTCTTCCTCCTGAGCCGCGTTAAACACGCTGATCAGCCGAAAGGACTGTCCCTGGTAATGCAGAACAGGAATCTGTTGATCTTTTTTGGGGTGTTGAACGCTCGTAATTTCAACATCCTGCCGCTTTAAGATAAACATGATTTGGTCGGTTGACTCCTGTCAGGGCGGGGGTGTTGGAAAACCGCCGTTCGATGGGCGATACACACTGGATTGGTCTAAGTGTACACCTGATACCGGATTCGTTTAGCGCTGGGCACTGGGACGAACTTGGTTCTGGACAGAGCGCTTAGACGGTGGACAGACCGTTTGCAAGGTCAAGACCCCGCAAGCGTCAGATTGTATAGTAAGCGTATAGTAATTTTGATGGGATGAAACGCGGACGCTGGAGGAGCGATTGCAAAATATGAAATCTGCCTTAGAGCTAATTTATGAAGCAAATCTTAAGAAGCCTGAAACTCTTGGCATGTGTGGCTTTGAGGTCATGTTTGCCCAGGAAAAGCGGTTTCTCGGAAATCCTTGATTAACAAGGCTTTCAGGCTCCTTTACAAATTAGCTCTTAGGGCACGCTTGGGAGCAATGGTCTCTGCTGAACAGCTTGCCGGAGCGCAGGACTCAGATATTGGGCGAGTCCAAGCCCTTTGGGGGTTTATTCTAAACTTGCTGATCGGTTCATATAGACTCGTTCGTGTGTTAAGTTGGGCTGGTTTAGTTTTCCCATCTTGTCTGGGTTCCCTAACGCCGCTTGGTCGTCTGATTAAAAATATGAGTTGGCATGAGTTGGCATAGGGTGTGCTTAAACCTGGAAATCCTGGAAATCCTGGAAATCCGCACTTCAGAATCCTGTCCGCAACGGCTGACGCTTTAAGCAATCACACTTCAAGCAAGCGGGTGTAACTGATAGAATCAAGTTCATCTCAAGCCTATGGGTTGTGTTGTAGGTCAGCTACACAGCTACACGTATCGCGTAAGGTTTGCTGGCTCCAGTAGCTCAGCCGGATAGAGCAACTGCCTTCTAAGCAGTCGGTCGCAGGTTCGAGTCCTGCCTGGGGCGTTTTTGGAAAAGCTGAGGTCTGAGGGGCTGAAGTTTGAGAATCTATATTGAAAATCTAAGAAACTTGAGAATCTAAAGGAATCCGAAGATCTCTATTCGACCAGCGCGACAAAGCCGCTGCGACGGCGATCGCCCGCACCCGTCAGCCTGCCATCCGGGTTCGCCAGCACCGTATGAACCCCACCAAAAAACATATTCAGATGTTCCCACGGCACGATCTCACTGTTCCAGGGAAATTGAGTGTGGACTTTGGGAATCTCAAACCCTGGCTCTAGGTTCATCACGTCTGCTTCCCAGTGGATGCGAGGTGAGTTTACAGCCTGCTCAATCGGCATCTGAAAGTCGATGACGTTGGAAATCACCTGCAAAATCGCTGTGCGAATCCGGTTCGAGCCTCCAGACCCCAGCACCAGTTCTGGCATTCCCGCCGCCAGCACCATCGTCGGAGCCATCATGGAGGAAATTCGCGCATCAAGCGGCCACTGATGAAACCCGCCAGGATGCAGATCTGCCTCGCCCAGCATATTGTTCAGCATGATGCCCGTTCCCGGAATCGTATAGCCTGACCCTTCGCCGTTGGAGGCAGTAATGCTAGCCGCATTGCCCTCGCCATCGATGACGCTAAAGTGGGTTGTGCTGCCCCATTTGTTCACCCCTGCCGTCTGCAAAAGCTGCTGGGCATAGCGATGCAGGTGTGCCTCTGCCAGAAAGCGCTCTGCCACATCGGGCTGGTTGATCCGGGAGTCGTAGCCATCGGCACGGGCCAAGTTGGTGAGCCGCATCGCGTCTGCCAAAAGCGTCAGGTGCGCCTCTGAGCCAAATTCGTACCCTGCAACCTCGACTTGAGACAGCAGCGCCAGCGCAAAGGCAATCAGGCAGCCGCCGGAACTGGGGGGCGGGTTGGTAACGAGCGTGGTGCCCCGATAGCGGGTCATCAGGGGCGATCGCTCGATGACGCGATACTGGCGCAAATCCTCCAGCGACAAATAGCCGCCCCGCGTTTGGGAATCTTTCACCAGCGCATGGGCAATCTCGCCTTCATAAAACGCCTGCGGCCCCTCCTGCACCAGCAGCCGGATCGTCTCTGCCAGGTCGGGATTGTAGAAGCGATCGCCCGGTTGCAGCAGTTCCCCCTCTCGCGTGCAGAGTTGCCCCATCTCTGGACAGGTCAGCAAAATCGGCCGCAAGATTTGAAAGCAGTAAGCCTGGAAGTCGCCGATTTCTACGCCCGCTGTGGCGTAGTGCAGCGCGGGTTCTGCCACAGCCGACATGGGCAGCCGCCCCAGCCGACGGTGCATCTGAAATAGACCCGCCACGGTGCCCGGAACGGCGATCGCCCCCAGCCCAATATGAAACTCCTGCACCGCCGTTCCAAAGTCCACCAGCACTGGATAAAACTCGACCGCCTCGACGGGTCGCCGCTGGCGCGGGGTCTGGGTAAAAAAATCGAACAGAATATTTTGCCGCTCCGCCGTGTGCGCCAGCAAAAACCCCCCGCCTCCCAGCGACGTGAGGGTTGGCTCTGTAACGCAGGATGCCAGCATCGCCGCCGCCGCAGCATCAAATGCATTGCCCCCCAGCCGCAGCATCTCGGCTCCAGCTTCGGCGGTTTTGGGGTGTCCGGCGGCGATCGCACCACGGGTCTTGGCGGGCATGAGGAAGGTCTGAAATAAAGGGTGACGGGTTCGCCCGCTGGCAACGAGTCATACAGGCTTCAGCCTATTATGCAGGCTTTTTATGCAAGCTTTCGCCACCCCATTGGTTCAACCCTGTCTCCTGCCTGCCAAACTCCTCCTATCGAAAGAGATCTGGATTCAGCCGATAGCTGCCAGAGCTTGAGCGGGCGGGAACCGCAGAACGCAGGCGATCGCCCGTGCCCCCATCTGCCGGGTCGAGGAACGGCCGCAGGTTGATGCTGCTGGCGGGTGCAGGGGAGGAACGGCGGCTGCGGGGCAGGCGGAGATTCAGCGCATCGCCAATTTGCTCGATCAGCCGACCGTCGCGCCCCTGGAAGGTCGTCACGCCCTCGGTGCGTTGGCCGCTGTCGGCTACGGTCAGGTTTTCAAACACGCGATCGCGCACGATGATCGGGTCTTGTCCGGGCGGCACCGTCAACACCAGACGACAGTCGGGAACCTGCTGGGTCGTGGCGCAGACGACGTTATAGCCGTTCAGCGTCCCGGTTTTCAGTTCCGTCAGCCCATCCGGTCGATAAGATTCCAGCCTCCGCGCAATCTCGGCACAGCGGCGATCGGCCGTCCAGCCGCCGCCCAGCGTCGTGGGACGCGCCCAGGGATAAAGCTGCCCTGGCTGGCTTGCGGGCGAATACATCACCTGATACTCGCCATTTTCGAGCTGGCAGCTAAAGCGGGTGCCGCTGGGCACGGTCTGCGCGTCGGCAGGTTTGGGCATCGTCATGGCTCCCATGCCGACCACCACCGCGACACCTGCTGTGCTTGCCAATCGTTGCCAGAGGTTAAATTGTTGACGCATGTGAGGCTCTCCCTTTCCTGATGTGCCTGCGAATGAATTGGTCAGGACTTACGCACTTGCGATAAGTTTTCTGGTTTTTGGAGGATTTCTTGCGGGCTGCGCCCACAAGAAATCCTCCAACTGCGTAAGTCCTATTGGTAATAGAAGAAGTGGGACTGGAAGAGGGGCGATCGCCCATTACCCAGCAACCCAGTGCCAGACTGATTTCATCGATTCAGTCACCTGTTAGGCCCAGTTCTATACAAACCCTGGACGGGCCGCCTCAGAAAAAGTGCCTGAATCAGCCCCGGTTTGGGACAAGGCTCCAAACTTCTTTAGTTTGGACTAACTGGCATCACAATAATGCTCAACAGGATGCCATAAAGAATCTGCTCAACCGTTCATAACAGTTGAACTTAAGGAATTGGATACAATCCTGCTCGCAGTTAAGCTGCTGTTGCAACCGGACTGTTCAGGGATTGTTCGGATGTCTTGCGTTTCGAGGCTCGTTTTTTGACCATCGGATAGCAGGGACGAGGAGTTGGCTTGTGCCCCTTGCCTCGTCCTGGCGATTTACCACGAGGTTTAGGCGCAGGAGCAGGGGTGCCAATCGCTGCCAAAATGCCTGCAAACGCTTGTGCGACCCGACCCGGAGTCAACGTTTCTTGCGGTGCCTGCCAGGGCAAGGGGTGGTCAGTACAGTCCTTTCGCGCTAACCACAACTGCCAACTGAGCAACGGCATCAGGCTGCTCCACTGTTCGGTTGCCGATACAGAACTGAACTGGGGATGTGTCCAATATAGCCTCTGCTTGGCAAAGCGATACCAGTGTTCAATGGCAAAGCGACGGAGGTAGTGCAACCACAGGGTTTCTAACGGAGGCATCTGCTCACCCAGCCAAACTAACCACAAAGGAGCCAAGCGTCGCGTGCTGCTCTGTGTCTCCAGCACCTCCACGCGCAACACTTCCATTGCCCGTTTAGGGGATTTGCGGAAATGGTATGCACTCCAACGACTGACCCGCACTCGTCCCCAGTTGGGATCATCGACTTCAACGGTTTCGACCGGGACACTCCAAGTGTCAGGGTCATTGAGTTTCATCTTATGTCCATGCTTGGCAGGTGCGCCTCGCCCTCGATACGCTGGGGGCGCGCCATAGACACATCGATTGGATGTAACCCGCAGCAGCAAGTCTGCCTCAATCCCTGCCGTTTGGTTGACAAAACTGGCATTGCCGTACCCTCGGTCGTAGATCGCCAACGGACGCACCGCTAACTGCCGAGTCACTTGTTTGAGTTGGAATGCCGCTTTACTGGCGGGTGTTTCAAAGCTGGTGATGCGCTCATGCCGCAATGGTAATGCCCAACTGCCCCTGTCTTCAGCAATCCAGGCTAAGGTACTGTAGTTTTGTCCGGCTATCGGGGCATGTCCTGTTCTGCCTGATAAGGTGCGGTCTTTCAAACGCCTGGCAGCAGGACGGTTCCACCGACTCGCATCACCTGCCAACAACGGTTGCTGCTGAGTCGGTATCTGCTGCACCAACAGCTTCAGCACCTTTGAGCGGGGTAGGCGGCTATCGCGCAACGCTTCATAGGGGCTCGACCACTGGCGACGAAAGACAGGACTCTGCGATAGCCTCACAAACGACACGATGCACGCACTCACTAACACGGCATCCATCAGATCAAACAGGGCATCTCTGGCGTTTCCCAAGCTGGCATACAACGTTTGGCGAAATTGCTGAAGTTCGTTGAAAATCATGGGGTCAATGTTGGTTGTACTTCATTGACCTTACGGCAGTCGGTGCTTCTCATTGACTGCCTTCCTCTTCACCATTAGTCCAAACTAAAGTTGAAAATCATGGGGTCAATGTTGGTTGTACTTCATTGACCTTACGGCAGTCGGTGCTTCTCATTGACTGCCTTCCTCTTCACCATTAGTCCAAACTAAAGCATCTGGTGGCGGTGGGGCTGAGCGTGGTGCGGGAAAAGCAGCCAATCGAGTCTCGCCCGACTCTGGCGCAGTTGCTCGATTGGTTAAACCTGGTGCAAACGCAGGGACTAATCCAGGCGCTTGCAGAAGACAATCCTCAACTGCTGGACGAGATCGAGCGCCATGTTCTCAGGCTTTTAAATCCTGCGCCGCCCCGCGACACCAGACGTTGCTATCGCCCGACGGTTGACATTAAACCCATTCGGCAAGAAATGAGAGAAATTTTGCGGAATGGGCTGGTGTATTTGCAGGAGGGGCATGAGGATGACCCATTTACGGAAGAAATTTCAAACCTACTGCAACAGGCGCAAGACTTTGTGGAGGCAGGCAACGGCAACAATGCGATCGCCATCTTAGAGACAATTACGGCTGCCTGGGCGAACGAGTGGGAGGAGCTATCGGACTATGGGGCCGATGTGTTTGAGATTGATCAATTGCTGAGCAAGGTCTAGGTCGGGGCGATTGCCACTTCTGATCTCTCACCGCCAGAGAAGGTCGATTTTGCCGTCATGCTCTCAGAGTGGGAAGAGGTGCTAGACGCTGATTTCTCCGAAAGTCTGGCGCTGTTGAGCGAGTAGCACGCTGCAAATTAGGCGGGGCTGTCGCTCCAGTACCTCTCAGCCGCTTTATGTCCTAGAGCATGTTGTCTTAAAACAAAATGTCCTAAAGCAAGATGTCTTATAGCAAAACGTCTTAGAGCTAATTTGTAAAGGAGCCTGAAAGCCTTGTTAATCAAGGATTTCCGAGAAACCGCTTTTCCTGGGCAAACATGACCTCAAAGCCACACATGCCAAGAGTTTCAGGCTTCTTAAGATTTGCTTCATAAATTAGCTCTTAGAGCAAAATGTCTTAGAGCAAGGCCCCGAAGCCTGTGTCTCGCGCTAGGTCGAACTGCCCACGCCAGCATCGGACAGGTCTGCACTGAGGGCGCGTTCGCGGTCGAGCCGTCGCTTGCGGGCGTAAAGCTGGATTGCGGCGGCAAAGGCAATCAGCAGCCCCACCACGCCATAGGCAGCGATATCCGTCGGCAAGTTGTTCTTAAACACCGCCAGCATTACTACCAAAATAAACAGAATCGTGGGAAATTCGTTGAACCAGCGGAACTGCTGGCTGGTCATTTTGCACTCGTCGGCTGCCAGTTTTTTCATCAGCCGCTTGCAGTAGTGGTGATAGCCGATGAGCAAAACCACAAGGGCGAGTTTGGCGTGCAGCCAGGGTTCCCTGAGGACTTCGGGTTCTGTGGTGATAAGGGCGATCGCCATCGCGACGGTCAACAACATCGCCGGGGTCATGATGATGCTGTAGAGCCGCTTCTCCATGATCTGATACTGGTTTTTCAGAATGCTCTGGGCGGGTTCGGGCTGTTCATACGCCTCAGCATGATACACAAATAGGCGCGGCAGGTAAAACAATCCTGCAAACCACGCCACAATGCCCACAATATGAAAGGCCTTAAACCAAAAATAGTTCATCTAAAGTCTCTTTCCACAGCGTCAAAGTCGTGCAAGCCCGATCATATCAAGCCACCTTGGGGCCAGGGCGGACTGGCTTTAGATTTCTTGAAATTTGCCGCATAAAACTCTGATTACTATTTAACGCAGCGCTGACGCAGTGTTGACCTGTGACATTCGCTTTTAGCTGTCTGAGAGGTAAGCAGCCGTTCAGCGCAATTGCCTAGCGCAATTGTCTGTGGAACGGGTGCATCTGCTGATTCTAAAAACTCCCCGCTCAAGGTTTGCAGTTTGGGCGGGGAGCTTTTGAAGTAAACGGCTAGATTCTGTCGGATGTTGCGCGATCGCATCCAGCCGTTTGGGGGGCTGCCTGTATCGCTCTGCATCGCTAAGACGGCATCCCCCAAACCCGTTAAACAACTTTAGGACTGACGCAGTTGTAGGATTTCTCGCAGGCGCAGTCTACGAAAAATCGTCCAAAATCCAGAAAACCCATCGCCAGTGTGCAAGTCCTAAACCTGTTAAACGGCTTAAACGGCATGTTTGAACAGCGTGTCGAGGTAGACCCGTGCTGCCTGCCGATAGCAGTGGGCAGTGGTTGGGCTGTTGCTGCTGACGTGTTGCAGCAAGAACAGCGACAGCGCGGCGCAGAACACCCGGTCTTGATCCCAATCGGGATGGGTTTCCAGGTAGCCCTTGAGGGATAGGTGCAAATCTTCAGGAATTTCGGCCAGGATGCTGACAGTTGCGTTCATGTGGGAAACCTCAGTGATGAAGTTTTGGATGGTGAAACAGAAGCTCGGACGCAGGAACCAAACTCGATAAACCCTCTCGTTTGACTGGGCCAGCCAGAATGAGGTCAGGTTTTGAAAAGGCACGCACCTGATGGTGGAGGTGAGGGGAGGCAGCAAGTTGCCGCTTTGTCCCGACGCTCAGGCACACAAAAGCAGCGCAAACTCTCGCCAGAGGACGGATAGCGACACGCCAGACCGAAAAATCGAACTCTGGTGATAGTCGGTCCCCTCTGCCAAGGAGCGCTTTAATTGAGCAGGTCGCATCATTTTGCGCCAGGAGGGGGTGGGGTTGTCAACCTTAAGAACTGTTGCAGAGGGCTTTAGATTTAAAAAAGTTTTACGGTGCAATGCGGATTTGAGGTCGTTTTTTGTTACGAAACTTCATTAAAGCCCGATGATTCTGAGGGGGCGATCGCCCTTTGGCGAATTCCCCAGAAAATTCCTCTAGCCCCAATGCCACCGTAGAAGCCTGTGGAAAACTGCCCGATCCCCTGTGGAAAACTTCGATATCGCTGTGGAAAGCTTGTGGAGACTGTGGGGAAAATCGCCCCGAAAGATAAGAATTGCAAACTGCTGGAAAGCGCCCTGACTTTTGGCCATAGCTTGACATTGCAGCGCTTACAGAGACTAGGATTCAAGGGCTTTCGGTCACTTTGGTCTAATTTTTGTCTAATTTTTGGTCTATGGAGCTAATTCTTGAAGGACTGAGGGCACTGATCGTGTTTCTCATCGGCGCATCGGTCGGCAGCTTTCTCAACGTGGTGGTGTATCGGATTCCGGCGGGGCTGTCGCTGCTGCATCCGCCGTCTCGCTGTCCCTCTTGCCTCACCCCCATCCGGCCCTACGACAACGTGCCCGTGCTGGGCTGGCTGTGGTTGGGTGGCCAGTGTCGAACGTGCAAAGCGTCGATTTCCCCCCGATATCCACTGGTGGAACTGATTACAGGCTTGCTGTTTGTCGCCGTGGCTCAGTCTTTTGCGCTACCGCTGCCTGCGGTGGGCTACTGGGCGCTGGTGAGCTGGCTGATGGCGCTGGCGCTGATCGACCTGGATACGCTCACCCTGCCCAACGTGCTGACCCAATCGGGACTGGTGGCGGGGTTGGTCTTTCAGGCGGCGATGGGCTGGTCGCAGGGAGTCGCCACTGGGCCGGGCGGCCTGATGGGCAGCGCCGCAGCGGTGATGGGCGGCGTAGTGGGCGCAGTGCTGGGCATCTGGGGGCTGGATCTGATGACGTTTGTTGGCTCTGTAGCTTTGGGGCAAACCGCAATGGGCGGCGGTGATGCAAAGCTGGCGGCGATGATGGGGGCGTGGCTGGGCTGGAAATTGCTGCTGCTGGCGGGGTTTCTGGCGTGCGTGTTGGGGGCGTTTGTGGGCGGGGGGGCGATCGCCCTTGGCTTGCTCAGCCGTCGCCAGCCCATCCCTTTCGGCCCGTTTCTGGCACTTGGCGCGATTCTCGCCGTCTTCTTTGGAGAGAGCCTGATTCGCGGCTACCTGGGGCTCTTTTGGGGCATTGTTCAATAAATTCCCTAATTCCCTAAATTCCCCAAACAGCGCCCCAGAGGAAATGGCTGGAAGCCTTGCAGCCCCTCAAACTGGGAATCTAAAACTGGCAATCTAAAATCGCTAATCTAAAAGCCAGAATCAAGATCTCAGAGCAAAGCAACAGGACGCAGAACCGCTCCGGCCCCCAACCCCCAACCCCTGATCTCCCCCCGCCTCTGATAGAATCAACATCGTAGTTTGAATCACATACGCTACGGATGTGGCTTGGACAACGTTGAGAACCACCAATACTTATTTGGAAGCAGAACTCATGCAGCAAATGCTGGCGGCTCATGAGATTCCGGCGCGGGTGGTGGCACAGGGCGTTCAGGCGCATTTCGGCGGGGGCACGCCTGCGGCGGTGCAGGTTGACCCGCGAGACTGGTGGACGGCGCTGCTGCTGCTGAGTCCTATCGATGACGCAGAGGACGTAAAACCGGAGTAGCGCAGAGGGGCGATCGCCCTCTCTTAGCACACTAGAAACGCCTCCCCACTTATCCCTTTAGTAAAGTCTTCTACGTAAAGTCTCCCGTTTTCACAGAATCTTCCCCAATCCACTCTTTCCATTCTCTTTTGCCATAGAGCCTTTGCCATAGAGCGCCGCCTCAGCAAAATTTAACACCACCCTTTATCCCCTGTTTTTTTCATGTCTCTGTTTGACTGGTTTGCAAATCGACGCAAAGCTGGTGCCATCAGCCAGAATCAGCAGGAGCGAGAAATCGCCGACGGACTCTGGAGCAAGTGCCCCAACTGCGGCGTGTTGACCTATACCAAAGACCTGCGGGCAAACCTCATGGTCTGTCCAGAGTGCAAGCATCACAACCGCATCTTTAGCGACGAGCGCATTCAGCAACTGATCGATCCAGGCACCTGGACCCCGCTGGACGAACACCTATCGCCCACCGATCCGCTGGGTTTTCGCGATCGCAAATCCTACAGCGATCGCATCCGCGACACTCAGGAAAAAACACGCCTCAGGGATGCTGTTGCCACAGGCGTTGGACGGCTGAACGATTTGCCCGTGGCGCTGGGCGTGATGGACTTTCGCTTTATGGGCGGCAGCATGGGGTCTGTCGTGGGCGAAAAGCTGACCCGCATGATTGAACGAGGCACGCGCGATCGCCTCCCAGTGATTATCGTCTGTGCTTCTGGCGGCGCACGAATGCAGGAGGGAATGCTCAGCCTCATGCAAATGGCGAAAATCTCCGGGGCCCTAGAGCGACACCGAGAAGCCTGTCTGCTCTACATCCCCGTGCTAACCCATCCCACAACGGGCGGCGTAACGGCTAGCTTTGCTATGCTGGGCGACCTGATCCTGGCGGAACCCCAGGCCACTATCGGCTTTGCAGGGCGGCGTGTCGTCGAGCAGACCCTCCGCGAAAAGCTCCCCGACGACTTTCAAACCTCGGAATATTTGCTCAACCACGGCTTTGTAGATACCATCGTGCCGCGCACTGAGTTGAAAAAAACCCTGGCCCAACTCATCCTGCTGCATCAGCCTCCACAGCCCGCAACCCACGCGGTTCACGTCCCCGACACCGTACCCGAAACCTTGCCACTCAAAATTCCCCACGAGTTGTAATCTCGTTGTGGCTTCGATAGCAATTTCAGCGTAATTTCAGTAGTTTCAATAATTTCACACCGCATATAAGCCGTCATTGCAAGCGGTCACCATCCGGACAGGAAAAAGCTTGTATGGTGGATCTGTTGTCTTTACTGAGATCCTGCTGCTACGCCCCTATGCAACTCATCGCCGCAATGCAGGAGGTGTTTCGCCAGCCTCCGATTCCCTACGAGCCGCAAAAGCACTCCCTCAAAGCCTGGGCCAAGTATTGCCTGCAAGATCGGGGCTACAAAGTCCTCTACGCCGATCGCGCCGATTTTGCCATCGAGTCTCGAACCGACGGCAAAGTCTTCTTTCGCGTCACCGAAAACCCTGCCGATGTAACCCCAGACCTGGGCTGGATCGTGTGCGATCGCACATCCCAAGTCACCACCGTCATCGCCCCACACACTCCCGAATAAGGATACAGACCAGCACCACCACCCCTCCCCCCACCTCTTCGTTCTTCCTTCTTCCCTCTTCGTTCTTCTCTCTTCCTTTTTCCCTCTTCTTTCTTCCCTCTTTTTTCTCTCTCCTCCCATGCGGGATCTCTACCCCCCCATCGAACCCTACGCCTCTGGCACCCTCCAGGTTTCCGACCTACACACCATTTACTACGAAGAAGCGGGCAACCCCCAAGGCAAACCCGTCGTCTTTTTGCACGGCGGCCCCGGCGGCGGCATTACGCCCAGCTATCGCCAGTTTTTTGACCCGGAAAAGTGGCGCGTGGTTCTATTTGACCAGCGGGGCTGTGGTCGCAGCACGCCCCACGCCGAACTACGCGAAAACACCACCTGGGACTTGGTGAATGACATTGAGACAATTCGGACGCACCTGGGCATCGATCGCTGGGTGGTCTTTGGCGGCAGTTGGGGCAGCACGCTCTCTCTCGCCTACAGCCAGACCCATCCCGACCGCTGCAAGGGGCTAATTTTGCGGGGCATTTTCATGCTGCGGCGCAAGGAATTGCTGTGGTTCTACCAGGAGGGATGCAGCTACATCTATCCCGATGCCTGGGAAGACTACCTGAAGCCGATTCCTGCGGAGGAGCGGCACGATTTAATCAGCGCCTACTACAGACGGCTGACCAGCGATGACCCGGCAATTCGGCTGGAGGCGGCCCGCGCTTGGTCGGTCTGGGAAGCCAGTACCAGCAAGCTCCTGCCCGATGCCAACCTAAAGGAGCGCTTTGCAGAGGCGGAGTTTGCCGATGCCTTTGCCCGGATTGAATGCCATTATTTTGTGAACAAGGGCTTTTTTGAACCAGACGACCAGCTCTTGCGAAACGTCGATCGCATTCGCCACATTCCCGGCGTAATTGTGCAGGGGCGCTACGACGTAGTGTGTCCAGCGGTGTCTGCCTGGGAGCTTCACCGCGCCTGGCCCGAGGCGGAGCTAATTCTCGTGCCAGATGCAGGCCACTCGATGAACGAACCAGGAATTCGGACGGCGCTGCTGGACGCGAGCGATCGCTTTTCCGCCCTCTAGCCCCAACCCCCTGCCCCGCTTCCTGATATGCTGAATATGCTGGAAGCCTGAACCCGCCTGGATTTTCGCCATGCCTGCCGCCACGTTGACCGATCAACCCCTCAGTTTTCCCCTTACCGCCGTTGTCGGACAGGAGGCGATTAAGCTGGCCCTGCTGCTCTGCGCCGTTGACCCGGGGCTAGGTGGCGTGGTGATTGCGGGTCGTCGCGGCACGGCCAAATCCGTCATGGCCCGCGCTATTCATGCGCTGTTGCCCCCCATCGAAGTCATCGAAGGCTCCTGCTGCAATGCCGATCCGCTCCTGCCCGAAGCCTGGGATGATGACACGCTGAAAAAATACGCAGAGGTCAAAGCAGCAGCGGATTTCAAAGCAGATCCCGAAGCGGATTCTGCTTTGCCCACGCACGTCATCCCGGCTCCCTTTATCCAAATTCCGCTGGGCGTAACGGAAGATCGGCTGCTCGGCTCGGTGGATGTGGCTCAGTCCATCAAGGCGGGGGAAACCGTATTCCAGCCGGGGCTGCTGGCAGAGGCGCACCGAGGCGTGCTGTATGTGGACGAAATCAATCTGCTGGATGACCAGATTGCGAATCTGCTGCTGACGACGCTGACGGAGGGACGCAACCAGATTGAGCGCGAAGGCATTAGCTTTCAGCATCCCTGCAAGCCGCTGCTGATTGCCACTTATAACCCCGAAGAGGGCGACCTGCGAAATCATTTGCTCGACCGAATTGCGATCGCCCTTTCGGCGGACGAAATCCTGGGGCTAGACCAGCGTGTGGCAGCCGTAGAGCGGGCTACAGACTATGCCCAGTCGCCGGAAGATTTTCTCAAGCTCTATCGCGAAGAACTGGACAATCTCAAAACCCAGATCATCCTCGCCCGCGAGTGGCTCCAGGATGTCACCATTTCCTGCACCCAGATTGAGTATCTGGTTCAGGAAGCGCTGCGCGGCGGCGTGCAGGGGCATCGGGCGGAACTGTTTGCTGTGCGGGTGGCCAAGGCAAACGCAGCGCTGGAAGGGCGTACCGAGGTCAGCGCCGACGATCTGCGCGTGGCTGTGAAGCTGGTGATTGTGCCCCGGGCGCTGGATCTCCAGCCGCCGCCCGAAGATGAATCGCCCCCGCCACCCCCGCCGCCCCAGGATCAGCAGCCGTCTGACCAGGATCAGGACGAAGACGAGCAAGACGACGAAGACGAGAACGAAGAAGACCAGTCCCAAGATCCGCCGGAACTCCCGGAGGAGTTTATCTTTGACCCAGAGGGCGTGCTGCTCGACCCGTCGGTGCTGTACTTTGCTCAGATGGCCAATCGACGCGGCAAGTCGGGGTCGCGCAGTCTGATCTTTTCGGAAGATCGGGGACGCTACATCAAGCCGATGCTGCCCAGGGGCAAGGTGCGGCGGATTGCTGTAGACGCGACGTTGCGCTCGGCAGCGCCCTATCAAAAGGCCCGGCGATCGCGCTACGAGCAGGGAGCAGCGGCAACTCAGCCGCCTCGCAAGCGGGTGTTTGTGGAAGAGTCGGACCTTCGCGCCAAGCGGCTGGCCCGCAAGGCGGGGGCGCTGATTGTGTTTGTGGTCGATGCCTCTGGATCAATGGCGCTGAACCGGATGAACTCTGCCAAGGGCGCAGTTCTGCGGCTACTGACAGAGGCCTACCAGAACCGTGACCAAGTGGCGCTGATTCCCTTTCGGGGTGACCAGGCAGAAGTGCTGCTACCCCCGACTCGCTCCATCACCTCGGCACGGCGACGACTGGAGCGGATGCCCTGTGGGGGCGGCTCTCCCCTGGCGCATGGACTCACGCAGGCGGTGCGCGTGGGGGTGAATGCCCGCTCTTCCGGTGACATTGGACAGGTGGTGATTGTGGCTATTACCGATGGACGAGGCAACGTGCCGCTGGCCAAATCCCTGGGGGAACCCATCCTCAGCGAAGAGAAGCCGGACATTAAGGCGGAACTGCTGGACATTGCCACCAAGATTCGGGCGCAAAATATTCAGCTTTTAGTGATTGACACGGAGAATAAGTTTGTGTCTACGGGCTTTGCTAAAGAACTAGCGAAACAGGCAGGTGGCAAGTATTATCACCTGCCCAAGGCCACCGACCAGGCGATCGCCGCTGCCACAATGGGTGCATTGCGAGATGCCAAGAATGGCTAGAGAGCATAAGAAAAATGCATAAATATAAATAAAAGGGGAAGCGGAGAATCGCCACTCCCCCTCAGAGTCCGAACCCCAAAGCTCGTTTGTGCTAGCTGGCCAGGTATTCGCGAATGTCGGCCCGGCGCTTCCGCAGTTTGGTCAAGGCTTCCCGCTCGATCTGGCGCACCCGCTCGCGGCTGATGTTCAGGCGATCGCCAATTTTGGCCAGCGTGAGCGATCGCCCATCCTCTAGCCCAAAGCGCAGCGACAAGACTTCGCGCTGTTGCGGCGTTAGCTCTGCCATCAATTGCTCAAGCTCGTTTCGCAGCGAAGAATTGGCAGCATAGTCCTCCGGAGACGGCCCCGTGTCTTCCAACAGCTCACCCAGTTCCGTGTCCTGGTTATCGCCCACTCGCAAATCCAGCGATAGGGGCTGGCGTGCCCGCTCCAAATATTCGCGCACCTGTTTCACCGACATATCTAGCTCCGTCGCCAGTTCCGAAACGGTTGCTGCTCGACCAAGCTGCTGAGCAAGCTGCCGCTGCGCTTTCTTAATTTTGTTTAGCTTTTCGGTGATGTGAATTGGGAGGCGAATGGTGCGCCCTTTCTCGGCGATCGCCCGCGTAATTGCCTGCCGAATCCACCAATAGGCGTAGGTACTAAAGCGATAGCCTTTGGTTGGGTCAAACTTCTCTACGCCTCGCTGCATCCCAATTGTGCCCTCCTGGATCAGATCCAGCAAATCCACATTGCGCTTGATATATTTTTTGGCTACAGACACCACTAGGCGCAAATTGGCCTCTACCATGCGGCGCTTGGCGTTTTCGCCCTCGGCCACCACCTGCTCTAGCTCATCGACCGACAGGCCGGCCTGGTCTGCCCATTCTTTCAGGCTGGGCGATCGCCCAAGCTGCTCCGACAGCGCCGCCTTCACGTCCTGCAACAGGCTCAGACGCTGAACCTGCTTTCCATACAGAATTTCCTGCTCGTGCGTCAGCAGAGGAACCCGTCCAATTTCTCGAAGGTAAGTGCGAACCAGATCGGTGGAGGCTTGACTCGTTTTCATGACAAGACACGTGAGGAGTTGGAAAAACACAAAACGGGGCAGCTACCGGGCAACTACCCAACCGAGAAAAATAAAAACCTTAAAGACCAGAGCGCTGAGGGCTGGATACGACTCTATTCAATTGCTATTCAGTTGCTATTTGATTGCGAACCCTCAGCTACCACTCAATGGCCAAGCTTTGGCTGCTACCCTTTGGCAACAGATGCCGCCTCCCGACCAGAGCGATCGCCTCTCAGAAAAGCACCTCAGACCCAGCATCGAACCCGAAACCTAATCACAGACTCATCAGGTGAATAACTTTTGGAAGACACGCCTGGGAGACAGCCAACACGAAGCACCTCATACACTCCGATACTCACCACCCAGAAACCCTTTGCTCAATCTGAATATTAAAAAATGTAACACTTATGAGAGATGCTGTCACGTCCCTAGATCAGCGAATTGGGAGCATATCCAGAAACATTAGACCCAACCTTACCGAGATTTTCCCGATATGAATGCATCCTGTACAACAAAACCAGTGTGATCAGAGTCAGCATCGGTCACCTCCGCAAGCAGCTCGTTCGTAATGTTTTTTTAATAATTCAGCCCAAGTCCTAATCGCTGACAGAATGCGAACTGTAGAAATGCGAACTGTAGAAAGCTGGCTTAGACAACTGGATATGCGGCACACACAGCAATCTATCGACTCTAGGTATCATGCTATGCACCCGCATCAGCCTCTCCCGCCTGCATAAGCCAGTCATTTAGACAACGCTTCCGACTGAGATACCTTAATTTACAAGACTTGCGTTGATCACCGCCTGTGCCTAAGGGGCCGGTTTACACGCTTTCTGCTCTACAGAAAGCAAGAAGTTGGCTGAGGATGTGATCGAAAAATGCGTCAGGGTCCCGATTTATTCGCCACCCTCACAATGACCAATCAAGAACAACCATGCTGTAAGGGTTTCAGCAGTTGCCAGATTGAGGTGGCGAAAAACCAAGGACACTAACAAAAATGCAAAAACCCCGACACTGCTTAATTCTGAGAAGCAGCATCGGGGACTGACAAAGCCATGAACTCGAAAGGCAAGCTGAGCAATTCAGCGAGCAACGCTGAACCCTAAGCAGAGCGTCCAATCTCTCGCGATGGACTAGCTGGCTCTGCGCCCAGCATCGACTCTTTCAGGAGTTTCAGTCCTTTCTTAACGCGGCGGGATACAGTAACCGCGCTAATGCCCAAGCGCTCGGCTGTCTCCTTTTGCGTCAAGTCATAGAGAAAAACGGCTTCCAGAACCTCGCGGGTTCGCTTTTCAAGCTGATACAGGGCTTGTTGAAGCCGGATCTGGTCTTCCTGAGCAAGCTGGAAACTGCGGTATTGCGAATCGGGCAGCATTTCACCTAGCGTTGCGCCTTCCTCTTCTTCTCGCATGGGCGCATCGAGGCTGAGGGGCAGCCGATTGCGGTAGGCGAGTTTGATTTCTTGCCACTCGTCGAGCGAGACTCCCAAAGCAGAGGCAAGTTCAGCATCGGTTGGAGAACGATGAAGCTCTGCCTGGAGGGTGCGCGTAACGGTTGCAGCTTGATGCTGAAGCGCCTGCCAGCGACGAGGAATCCGAACAGAAGACCCCTTATCGCGCAGATAGTGCTGAATTTCGCCACGAATGTAGGGAATGGCGAAGGAGCTAAAGGCATGACCCTTGCTCATGTCAAACCGCTCGATAGCACGGATCAGTCCTAGGCTTCCCACTTGGAGCAGGTCATCATAGCTTTCGGTGCATTGATTGACCCAGTGATGCGCTTCTTTGCGAACCAAACCAAAATTGAGTTGCACCAATTGATTGCGGATTTCGGCAGTTGGAGAGGTTTGATAATCTCGCAGGAGTTGTAAACTTTCAGTCTTAAGTTCTGTAGAAATGGGTGTAGACATGACGAGATTCAGGTAGATGGGGTTAGCCGAGAGACCGTAACCTAGATGCATCCCTATGAAAGGCACAAGGGTATCAAACTGAGAAGTTGAAACTCAAGTTACCTGGCTTACTTGACTCAATGGCTTACTTAAATTTGGCAGGTTAGCAGAGGCTTAAACAGCCGCTTGCAGGTTGTGAAACCAGGCTAGTGAGCGCAGAAACGCTCTTGCTTGTTAACTGGAGCCTATTTGCTGCTTAGAGCCTGGTTACTACTTGCAAGCATTTGGAGCAGCGAATTTGGAGCAGTGAGCTAACGTATGAAGTCAGAGGTTTCAGCTATCCTAAATTTCTGACAACGAACTCTAATCACTAAAGCTCCAGTAACGTTGCTTGATAGTAATAAATCTGCCGCTTGACGAGGCCCCAGAAAATTTCTGAACTCAAGGTATTTGGTTTAGGGCAACGCCTACAACTGCATTTTTACGGAACCTGAAAGAAGCGTCGAAAAACCTGAATCGCCTCATTAGATGAAGATCGGGATAGATCCTCTAAAAGTTTGAGACGGATTGATGAATGAATTAGGAGGAGAGAATCAGACGCGAGTCTGTGGAATTCACTGATGAGCAGTTTACATTTTAAGATGAAAGCTTGCAATATTATGGAGCAATATCATGAGAAAGCGTTAAGCGCGATCGCCCCTCGGCGGAGCAGTGAACTGGACATCGCCTTTAAGACAAGGAGGGCGATCGCCCTTTAGAAACAGCGTTTAACTGGCCCTAGACAGAGCTGACAGGTAGTTTCCAGTAGACCTTTTAGCTCCTAACTTTGAGGATTACATGGTGTGAAAACTGTGATTCTCTCTGGCTCCAGACTTTATAAAAGCGTGATTCCAAACCGCACTTTTTAAAGTTTTAGTAAAGTTCAGCTTTATGGAAACCTCATAATTTAGCCCAAAAATTTAGCCCAAAAACTGAGCCCAAACATGAAAAGACCCGCCAGCGCCTTGCCAGCAGGTCTTTTCGTTTCAAAATCTAGAAGGGCTAAAAGATCAAAATCTGTAGCCAGTCACTCTCATAGAGTCTTGAGGGACTACGCAGCGGGTTCAATCCGAGCGTAGAATAGCCCCTGAATACGAACATCCAGAGGTTCCTTGCCACCCATGTCAGTATCTGAAGGCTGCTCACTCAGGAAAGTTCCAGCGATCTCGCCCGTTGCGGCATTGATCTTGGCAATCTGGAAGGAGATATTGCCACGACCCGTCTTAAACGCCTTTTTATTTTCGCGCTGAAGTTCATCGCTGTCGGCCTGGGCAGGCAGCGCAACTGCATTATCGTAGCCCGCCGTCAGACCGCGACCTTTGGGATCAAGGAAGTTAGACGTGCGGTAGGAGGGCACCTTAAACTCACCCTCGAAGTCCGTGGAGGCAGAGATGCTGTCCAATCCAGGCTGAGTTGTAGCAACCAAGTCCTTGATGGTGAACAGGAAAGGGACTTCCTCTCCACCGGGCAGCAGCACAGTGATGGCCTGGAAATCAAAGCCTTCTTCTTCGATGAAGGTGAGGCTACGATCGGGGTTGACCTTTAGCGTGCCTCGCACCTGGTCGAGGCTGGAGGTATAGCGTGTCAACGGTCTGCCAGCCACAAATTCTGCCTCTTGGCGTTTGTTTGCTGGCTCTGTCTTCACAGCGTAGTTGGTCGGTTCCAGGCACAGATCGACGATTTTGTAAGTCTCACTGGGGTCAATCGGAATGGAACCCCGCTTGATGGTGTCAAGAGTAGGGCATTTGTTAGCTAGACCAGTGCCTCGGATTTGCTCATAGGTGAGCGGGCCGCTGGCGGCGGTAGGGGTGCCGCTGCTACAGGCAGTGAGAAACCCCATACAGAGCGCAATCAGCGCGACAATTAGAGCGCGATACCTCATGGTCAACCTCGATATCTCAATCTTGATATGGCTTGGTGGTGGATGAATTCTAGTGGATGAATTCGTAGGTCTGTTGGGTCGAATGTTTGATCGAACAAGATTAGTCGAACAAATCTAACAGATTGTGTCTGATACTCTAATGTTGAATTTTACAAGACCTTGTGCGCTTGTTTCTGGAACAGACCGACTTCGTAAGACTTCAGGGCGAGACTTTAGAGTAAATCCTGGCTTTGGCGTAGATGATAAGGGACGTGAATTGTGTAGAAATGTATAGAAAATTGCATGGAACAAGTGTTTCATAGGTGTTGCAGAGTTCTTTCGTGATTCTTTCGCAAATTCTTTTGCAGTTGTTTCTCAGCAGTTGTTTCTCAGTTGTGTGGAGCGTGGAGCGGCATGAACGAGCAGGATAATGGAGGCGATCGCCCATCTCATCCAGATCTGGCAAGTTTGGAGCAAGCGCTCCAGCCTCAGAAGACACTTCAGCGCCATCTAGAGGCGATCGCCCAACAGGTACAGGAAACCGCCAAAGCGTCTGAAGGCGATGGCGTTGCGCTGTTGCGGCTATTGCGCCTGCTAGAAAAGCTGCATCAAGAAATCCGCGACACGATGTTTCAAGAAACGCTGCCCAAAAATCGCCATTCGCTCTACGCCCTGCTGCGCGATATGGAGGCCGAAGGTGGCTGGCCCTACATTAGTCGCATGAAGCTGCGATCGCTCTTGCGCCACCTGCTAGATGAGCCTCCTGCTGAATCGCCCAACCCCCTGAACCCCATCGCTGACCCAGAAGACTTTCCGCGCCGATAGACGAGAGAGCATTAGGGGTGTGCTTCCTGGGTCGGAGCCACCCGCTTTAAACCCTCAGCGACGACTTTCAAAACACGGCTTAACAAAACACGGCTTAAAATAAGTAGAAAGGTTCTACTTGGGAAAGGCTCCATGATTCCTACCGTTATTGAACAATCGGGTCGCGGCGAACGCGCCTTTGACATCTATTCGCGTCTGCTGCGGGAGCGCATCATTTTTCTAGGACAGCCTGTCGATTCTGACGTTGCGAATCTGATCGTGGCGCAAATGCTGTTTCTAGAAGCCGAAGATCCCGAAAAGGACATCTATCTCTATATCAACTCTCCAGGCGGCTCTGTGACTGCTGGCATGGGCATTTTTGACACCATGAACCATGTGCGCCCGGATGTTTGCACGATTTGTGTCGGGCTAGCCGCCAGCATGGGCGCATTTCTTCTGAGCGCTGGCGCTAAGGGCAAGCGGATGAGCCTGCCCCACTCGCGGATTATGATTCACCAACCCCTCGGCGGTGCCCAGGGTCAGGCAACAGACATCGAGATTCAGGCAAAAGAAATTCTCTACCACAAACAAAATCTCAACCGCTGGCTGGCAAAGCACACAGGGCAGCCCCTAGAGCGCATTGAGCGCGATACTGAGCGCGACTTTTTCATGTCTGCTAAGGAAGCGATGGACTACGGCTTGATTGATCAGGTGATCGATAAGCATTCGGTCGGCAGTCGCCCGACGGTGGTCAGCGCCAATTAGGGCTTAGTGGGGGCTTAGTGGGGGCTTTGTGGAAGCTGTGTGGAGGCTTTCGGCAACCCCTCTGAAAGATCTCGGCAATTTTGGATTGTAGAGTTGGGATTTTGGGCGGTGCCAAAAGCTCTCATCCAAAATTGTCAATCTAAAATCCAAAGTCCAAAACCGGCGCAAAACTCAGGTTCAGCCCCAATCCTGATGCTCTGGCGAAGTAGAGAGCGCAATTCGCTGGTGTAGGGCTGCCGCGTTACGCTCTAGGTCGGCTGCGAGGATGTCGAGCTGGTCGAGTTGGGATTGATAGTCGGTGAGTTCGCGTTTGGCGGCGACTTTTCGCTCCAACGCAGCGCGGGCGGCGGGTTCTTTGCCTTGCTTGAGGGCCAGTTCTGCGATCCGATGCCAGGTGTCCATGTCTTTCTGGGCTACCTGCATTTGTCGCTGGAGTTGGTCGCAGGCGATCGCCATATTCCGTCGCGCCTGGTCGAACTGTTGCAGCGCCATTGCAGGGTCGTTCGCCAGCACTGCGTCTTCCATCATGCGGCGAGAACTGCGGGGGTTGAGCATGGCGGCATCGAGTCCAAAGGTTGCAAGCTGTTCGCTGACGCTGCGGCCCGTTTTGCACCAGGTCGCAAAGTGTTCGCAATTGTTTTCGAGCAAGCTATAGCGCTGTTCACCCAGCCGACTCTCGGCCCGTTCGATCACGATATCGGGCAAATAGCAAACGGTGTATTGCTTGACGAACACCCGGTTGCCCCAGGAAAACGCCGAAAACTCTGTCTGGCGAATCGTCGGCGGCTCGGTGGCTTTGCTGTAGTGAATGACGCTGCCATCGCCGCAGTCGATGCCGTGGTGTTCATACACACCGTCCATGCCAGCGAGCGGTCGCATAACGTAGATTTGGTCGCCTCGAGCCATGTTCAAGGGGTAAAGCGTTGGGATTGGGGTTGAGAATCAGGTTTGACGGCGAGTTTCACCTGCACAGGCCAAAGTGCCTATTGGTTTCAGCACCCTGCATGAGCTGCTGCAAAATTTTATCTTAGGCAAGCGATTGGCAAAACTCTGTTTGCTGCCTCACCTCCGAATCCAAATCCCTTCAGGACTTACGCACTTGCGATAAGCTCTTTGGATTTTGGACAATATCTCCTGGGCTGCGCCCGCGAGACATTGTCCAATTGCGTAAGTCCTATCCCTTAATTTCGATAGGCGATCTGGAGGCTCTTGACCAGCAACAGCAGCGAGGCGATCGCCATTAGCCCGCCCCAAAACCAGTAGGGCAACAGCAGGTTTTGAGCGATTTGCCCAGAGTCCGACAGGAGGACTTGCCCGCCGATATTGGCTTGGCGGGTGAACAGATAATCCATCTGGTGATAGGTGCTGACGCACGCCTGCACACCCAGAAATTGGATCGCGAAGACCTGGAGCCAGGGATAGCCGGAGAGGGCGATCGCCAGCACCGCAGCCCCCAGAAACGGCACGGCCACCAGCCCAAAGAGCGATCGCACCCAGATGAGCGCCGACCCAATCAGCATTGCCCCCAAAAACAGCAGCGCATAGCGGGCCATCTGGCGGCTGCGCGATGCCAGAATAAACAGCGCCCCAGCGATCGGCGGCCCCATCGGCCCCGCCGCCGCCACCAGCGCCCAACCCACGGGCCCCAAAAACAAACTGCCGCTGTGAACCGCAAAGCCAGAGCCGTTGGGAAACATCTGCAACTGCTGGAAGTTGCCGCCCAGCAGCATGGCCATGAGTCCATGCCCCATTTCATGAAACCAGGTCGCCAAAATGCTGAAGGGATACAGGATGTAGTTGCCAATGGGCAATTGCCAGAGCAGACTGGTGGCGATCGCCGCTGCGACCAGCCAGGTCAACCCCACCCGGTCAGACTTGGAGTCGGAGCCATCCCACCGTTGCGGGTCATCAAACGGATTGTCTTTGTTCCAGCGATTCGTCATGGCAGGGCTTGAAGGAGGAGTCTTGCAGAACCATGACTCAACTCTAGCGCTTGCCTCCGTGGATCGCCCCCTGTGCCACTCCAGGCATGATTCCAGGCGTAACTCTGGGGCACTGGGCATAGCCTACTCGAAACCTTGCCAGGTCAAAACTTGCCAGGTCAAAACTTGCCAGGTCACGGTTTAGTCAGCAGTTCACAACACCTGAAATCCCTAGAGAGACAGAGAGAGAGGGACGCCCTAGAAGGCCACTAGCGGCAGCGCCTCCTACTCAAGTTGGTGGATCAGGCAACTGCAAATGGGGCGGCACTGGAATTGCCCCGCCGGGAGTCGGTGGGCGATGGATTTTGGTCGCTGCGTCGGGAGAGTCTGGATCGCCCTCCTGCCGACCGCGGGTGATTTCGGTTGGGGCTTGGGGCAAATCGGAGGCAGGCTGCCCAACCGTGCGATCGCTCACCAATCCGGTCGTGGGTGGGTCATCACCGTTTTCGCTGCCCAGGCGAATCTTAATATTCGGCCCAGAGCGGGCCAGCCGAATCACTGCGCCATCCGTCAGTGGGACTTGCGTAATTCGCTTGCCGTCCAGGTAGGTACCGTTTGTGCCCAAGTTAACAATTTCCCAATTTGCGCCAACCCGACGCAGCTCTACATGATGGCGAGACACGACAGCGCTGTAGAGAATCACATTATTATCGGTCGCTCGCCCAATGCGAATCACCGACTCATTTTCAAACTTCCAAACCTGGGCTGGAATCTGCTTGACCGGATGCAGAAGGGATAAAGTAATCACACTCGTGACGCAAAACCTACGGCGAAAGAACAGAGTGGCAAATTTTCAGGAAGAGATGCCTGATGGCAGGGCGACTGAATTTTATGGCTGAAATTTGAAACTGAATCTTGGGGCTGATCAAGTATTGTGACTGATCCGACAGGCTGCTGGCCGTAGGGTGAAACAACGGCTGGCATCCATCATCCACTCATCCTAAATCCTACGCTGCAATCCTATGTCGCTTTCTTAAAAGCAAATGCAAACTTTATGGCCAGGTCTGGTCAACTTGACTTTCGCGTAGGGGGCAAATCTGGACAAGACTGCCTCAATCTAGAATAGGCTGGGAACTCTAGGAAGTGCCAATGTGTGCCAATGTTTTGAGGGTCTGTGTGAGGCTGCTGGGGTATTTGAGGCGATTTCCGGTCTGTCCTGTGTTCTTCTGCATTCTTGATAGATCTGCATTCTTGATAGATCGGTCATTTCGGTCATTGTTGATGCTGGAGGAAAACGTCTGTCATGCCCAACTTACCGGTAAAGCGCATGGTGCTATACAAGCACGGGGTCGGTTTCTTTGAGCGCTTGGGGGCTTTGGGGCCAGAGTCCTCCGTCACCTTGACGTTCAAAAAAGAGGAAATGAACGATATCCTCAAAAGCTTGGCGGCCTTCCCCCAGGGCGATGGGCAGGTGGTGAACGTGTCCTATGAAACGCCGGAAGAGAAGCAAGACGCGCTGAGCAAAGCGCCGCTGGTGTTGAGCGATCGCCAGGCCTGGCTAGATTTGGTGCGATCGCTGCGGGGTTGTCAGGTGCGGCTCCATATCGCTGGCGGCGAAACCGACGGGGCGCAGGAGCGGATCATCAGCGCGTCTGGCTCCGAGTTTGTGGTCAGCGGCTGCATGGTGGGGCTAAACCAGATTGCCGAAAAGCCAGAGCAAACTCTAGTCGCCATCATGACCACAGGCAGCGAAGCCGACAGCACGCCTAGCCTGCGGACGTTTCTGCTGTCTCAGGTGCGGGGTCTGGATATTTTGGATGCTCGCAGCGGCGATGATCTGCGCTATGTGCTGGACTTGAGCCAATCCCGCGAGGAACAGCGCAGCGTCACCATTTTTCTCGATCGCCCCAATCAAGATCTGCTAGTTAGCTATGTTGCTCCCAGCCCCACTTGGCGCGTCAGCTATCGCCTCGGCTACACGCCCGATGCACCTGCCGAGGGCAGTGGTGTTGCCGACAACAGCGACAGCGGTCAGCTATTCATCCAGGGCTGGGGCATTGTGGACAACCAGCTCGATGAAGATCTCGAAGATGTCTCCCTAACGCTGATCGCGGGACAGCCCATCAGCTTTATCTACGACCTCTACACGCCCCGCTTTGTCGATCGCCCCACTGTCGAGGACGAAGCGCGAACGGTGGCGGGCCCCGTCAGCTTTGAAGAAGGTCGCCTATATTCACATATCGATGTGGCATCTGTGTCGCACAGCTTACTCGATAGGGATTCCAACTTCTACGAGTCTGATTTAGATGCAGAGCTAGCGGCTCCAGGCATGGGCAGCAGTCGGTTCAAATCTGCCCGCCGCGACCTGGCCCAGGCAACTCAGGTTCAGGCAACGGGCGTGGCGCGGGGCGAGTTGTTTCAGTACGACGTGGGCATTCCGGTCACGATCAAGCGGGGACAGAGCGCGATGGTGCCGATTTTGGGCGCAACGCTGGCCAGCCGCAAACAGCACTGGTTCAACGCTGAAAAAATGCCAGACCATCCAGTGGTGACCATCGTCGCGACCAACACGACTGGGCTGACCCTAGAGCGCGGCCCGGCGACGGTGCTGGAGGCAGAGAACTACGTGGGGGAAGCAGTGCTGAGCTTTACGCCTGCTGAGGGCGAGTTTTTTGTGCCCTACGCTGTGGATTTGGGCGTGCAGATTTTGCGGGAAGACGAGTCACGCCTGGAAACGGCGGCGATCGCCCTTGGGAAAGGTGACTACCTCGTTCATGACCAGTGGGAAACCCGCCAGACCGTCTACCGCATCGACAACCGCAACACCTATCCCATTGCTTTGGTGATTGAGCAGCGCATTCTCAGCGGCTACGAGTTGTTTGAGACGGTGGAGCCGATGGAGCAGACGGCTGAGTTTCAGCGCTGGAAGCTGGCGATCGCCCCCCGGCAGCAGAGCGAGTTTCGCGTGCAGCAGCGCCGAAAAATTTCTCGAGACGAACAAATCCTCAACCTGGATTACCAGACTCTCCAGGCGTACCTGCACAACAAATTTATCAACGCCAGCCTGTTTCAGGAGTTGCGCGGCATTCTAGACCTGCATCAGCAGATTGCCCAAACGCAGCAGGAAATCCAGAAGCTTGCCAAAAAGCGCGATCGCCTCTCTGACGAGCAGGAAGGCATTGCCAAAAAATTGCAGCCCTTGAATAACAGCGGCAGCGAAAATGACCTGCGCGAGAAGCTGGCAGCCAAAATGAGCCACCTAGAAGACGAGCGCGATCGCCTCCAAGCCAGCATCATCGCCCAAGAGCAAACGCAGGACAGCCTGAAGCAGCAGCTTCAGCAATTGCTTCAGGAGTTGCACTAGACTGGCGCTCGATCCAGCGTCAGGTCTAGCGCTGAACCCTAAGCAGATTCATGGGCAGCAAATGCATGGGCAGCAAATGCATGAGCAAAGTCATTGCCCGCTCAGGAAAGCTGGAACAGGAACGTCATGCGATCGCCCTTGCCCAGCGAGATGCGATCGCCCGGCCGCAGGCGGTGGCGGTTGCCCATCGGCAGCGGCATGTTGTTCACGTAGGTTCCATTGGAACTGCCCACATCTTCCAGGTAATAGGCATCGCCCTCCACCCGGATATCAGCGTGAACCCGCGACACAATTTCTGAACTGGGAAAACCAGACACGTCAATATCCGGCGGAATTCGGTCGTTGGGCTTGCCAATGTGAACGACAGGTAGCGCTTGGGGTAGCTCTACAACCTGATTGGTCTGCACGTGCAGCAAGCTGGCTCGCTGCGTCTGGAGTTGGGTCGGCCCCAAGGAAGCGGTCGGACTAGCTACTGGCGGCACTGCGACGGGCGGCGTGACAGGCGATGGCGGCGCAACGGGCGGCGTGACAGGTGGTGGCGGCGGTGGCGGAAGTTCAGAAACGGGTGAAACGCCCGAAGTTGCAAACGAGTCCGGTGTTGCTGCAATCGGCGGCGTAATTGGCAATGGATCGGGTGGAACCAAGGGTTCTACTGCTGGCAAATCGGGAATTGCAAAATCAGGCGCGACCGTTGGTGTGGACACCTCTGTCCCCTCTGCCGCCGCCGCCCGCAGGTTAAACCCACACTGTCCACAAAAGCTGGCATCGGACTGAACCGAAGCCCCACAGTTGGGACAGCTCATCATGGTGGGCAGCGGCGTGTAGCAGGCTTCACACTGCACTGCGCCATCGGGATTTTGATGGTTGCAATTCGGACAAACAATCATAAATAGACCGCTCCCCTTACCGTGGGTCTTAGCTCCAGTGAATGAACAGGGCATCTGCGCGAGGCAGGCTGGGCACGTCTGAGCCAGGAAGAGGCTTAACCTAGCACGGTTCGGCCTGCAATTTCAGCGTGCAATTTCAGCGTGTCATTTCAGCCTGCAATCAGCCTACAAATAGCTTGCCCCATTAATGACTCTACAAGCGCACTGGTGCATTTCCCGCCTATTTCTGGAAATGTTCTGCCTCGGTAGCAGCCCAAACTCGTCGCCCAACCGTTTCACCCCTGGCTAACGATGCTGATTAACCAAAGAATCGCTTATATTAAAAAAGCTCAATTGAAGCCAATTGCCTACTTCAAAAATCCGCCAGACCTGAGCCAAGCTACGCTCAGGGCAGCCCAAGAGCGGCGGGTTCTCTAGATACCTGCTTGAGGAGGTCAGTCGTTTGTCGTTTTCCAGTGATGACTTTGCCAAAGCCCTAGAACAGCACGACTATGCGTTTCAGAAGGGACAAATCGTGCGGGGCAAGGCCTACAGCTATGAATCGGACGGAGCCTATGTCGATATTGGCGGCAAGTCCGCTGCGTTTTTGCCGCTAGAGGAAGCGTCTTTGCGGCGCATCAGCAACGTGTCAGAAGTGCTGCCGCTGCAAGAGGAGCGCGAGTTTCTCATTGTGCGGGAGCAGGATGCTGATGGCCAGGTGACGCTATCGCTGCGTCAACTTGAACTGCGCCAGATCTGGAGCCAGTTCGCCGAAATGCAGGAGGAAAACAAAACGATCCAGGTGCGGGTGAACGGGTTTAACAAAGGCGGCGTGACGGTGGATGCAATGGGGCTGCGGGGCTTTATTCCGCGATCGCACCTGAGCGAGCGAGAGAACCTGGAGTCTCTGATTGGCAAGTCTATGACGGTGGCCTTTATCGAGGTGAATCCCACCACCAAGAAACTGGTGCTGTCGCAGCGGCTAGCCGCGCAAGCTGCCAGCTTTAGCCAAATCGTGGAAGGTCAACTGATCAGCGGTAAGGTGTCGGGTATCAAGCCCTTTGGCGTGTTTGTGGATTTTGACGGCGCGACGGGGCTGCTCCACATCAATCAGATCAGCAAGAACTACATCTCGTCCCTTGGCGACCTGTTTCAGCTAGGGCAGCCCGTCCGGGCGCTCGTGAATGAGGTGGATGAAGTCAAGCGGCGGATTTCGCTGTCTACCAAGCCGCTGGAAAACTATCCCGGTGAGATGCTGGAAAACATGGCGGCGGTGATGGCCGAGGCCGAGGCTCGTGCCCAAAAGCTTCAGCAGTCGGCAGCCAGCGCGATCGCCCCTAAAGATGTGGAGAGAAATGCAGAGACAGATGCAGAAAGCAGCGTCGAGCTGGCTGAAGAAGCGGTAGGAGATGTAGAGGCCCCAGAAGCCCCAGAAGCCCTGGACGAACCTGCTGCATCGGACGACTCAGCCACAGACGAAGCCGCTGAATAACTTGGGGCGGGGTTTTGCGGGCGATCGCCCCTATGACTTCTGAAACGCGGGCTAAACTCGAAGCGGAACGGGGCCAGCAGGCGATTCTTATTCTCGCGCTTGCCAGCCCCGTTGCCGTTCTGTTGTTGTGACCAGTCAGTGAACCTAGATTCAGTGTGGCTCAAGCCTGGGTATAAGTCATCACATCGTCCAGGCTTTTTACGGAAACTATGTTTTTGCCCCCGGGCGATCGCACATTCCGCTAGACTACGGCAGAGCGCGTTTGTCCTTTTTCCATAAATCAACGGATTTGCTTTTTTGAGAGCGCGTTCAGCCCAGTTCGCGTGAATCGGGATGTGCGTGGAATTCTGGGGTGTGTTGCCGGAGGGGGGCGATCGCCGCCAAGCACAGAGTGCGTGTTTACAACCAGATGAATATTTTTTGGTATAAAAAGAGACTCAAAAATGTTGATTTTTGAGAACCCCGCGGGTCAATTTTCCTGGCTGAGGCATCGTCTGTGGCGGATCTGCTACCTAAAGGTGAATATTCCTTAAAGCACTTGCCCGATCCCGCTGACCCGACTCTTGTCTACAGACTACCCTTCTGGGAAATTTCCCAGAGAAATTTTCCAGAGAAATTTTCCGGAGAAATTTCCCGACAGACAATTCCGCAACGCAGCTTAAACAGGCGCTAGGCTAGTATTGACTACACGACTGCTCTATCCCGTTGCCGCAAAGCTTGCCCATGACTGCCCCGACGGAAACCGACCTCGCCACCCAGAACGGAGCCACCCAGAATGGACTGAACACCGCCGCTAACCCTGGGCGATCGCCCGCTGTGGATGTGCAGACGGATGACGTTGCTGATCTGGATGTAGAAATGTCCCTGTTCGACCATTTGGAAGAACTGCGGATGCGGATTTTCTATGCCCTCATCGCAACCGTGGTGGGTGTCATCATCTGCTTCTTCTTTGTCAATCCCATCGTGCAGCTTTTGGAAGTGCCCGCGCAGGGGGTGAAGTTTCTTCAGCTTTCGCCAGGGGAATACTTCTTCGTGTCGCTGAAAGTCGCAGGCTACAGCGGCTTGCTGGTTGCCAGCCCGTTTGTGCTGTACCAGATTATTCAATTCGTGCTGCCGGGGCTGACTCGCAAAGAGCGACGTATCATTGGCCCCATCGTTCTTGGCTCCAGTTTCCTATTCGTCGGCGGGCTGGTGTTTGCCTATGTGGCGCTGATTCCCGCAGCCCTAAACTTTTTTATTAGCTATGGCGCGGACGTTGTGGAACAGCTTTGGTCCATCGACCGCTACTTTGAGTTCGTGCTGCTGCTCTTGTTTAGCACTGGGCTGGCATTCCAGATTCCAGTCATTCAAGTCCTCCTGGGGCTTTTGGGACTCGTCACCTCTGGGCAAATGCTGTCGGGCTGGCGGTATGTGGTGCTGGGCGGCGCGGTGCTGGGCGCAGTCCTCACGCCTTCTACCGATCCGGTGACGCAGAGCTTACTGGCGGGCGCAGTGCTAGGGCTTTACTTTGGCGGCACGGGCATGGTGAAGCTGCTGGGCCGATAGCGGCCGGGTTCATGCTCCAAAGATAGTTTTTGACCGTCAGACCATCCACTCCGAAGCGCGATCGCCCAGGTCGATGGGATAGCTGACTGCCTTTCCCAGGCGCGGCTTCTCTGTGGTCTGCTCAATGAACTGCTGGACTCGCTCAGCGCTGCCCAGCGCGGTGAGATAACTGGCGACATCGTTGAGATGCTCCAGGTATTCGTCTTCCGTCATGGGAAACGACACCTGCTCCAAATATTTCCACATCACTTGAAACAACACCTTTCCCTGCACCTTCCGTAGCTGCACGTCGAAGGAGCGGCTCCATTTGGTCAGTAATAGCTGATGCAGTTCCTCGCCAGTCATAGGGGCTAAGGGATTAGGGTTTAAGAAGTCAGGGGTCAGCTCAGGTTGGGCTATCAGGTTGGGCTATCAGGCTGGGCTATCAGGTTGGGCTATCAGGTTGGGCTGTCGGGTTGGGCTATCAGGTTGGGCTGCTCGATTTATTTTAGGAGATCTGAAGTTTTACGTTTCGTTACGATACCGCTGTTCAGAGGGGCTATCTGCGGTTTCTGGTGCGGTCAGCGCTATAGAATACTTCATAGAAAACTGTAAACCATTGCCGAACAAGGACTGCTGCCAAGGATGGAGGCCTTGCACCGGACAGGGTTTTACCCAACGTTACTTCTCTAAACTCACCGTTCATAATCATGACTCAAGCTTCTGGAACGCCTGATGTGCCCGATTTGGGCCGGCGGCAGTTTATGAATCTTCTTACTTTTGGGGCAGCCACGGGCACGGTGCTGGGCATGTTGTATCCCGTCGTGCGGTACTTTATTCCCCCCTCCAGTGGCGGTGCAGGCGGCGGCGTGACGGCCAAAGATGCCCTGGGCAACGATGTGGTGTTGAAAGACTTTTTGGCTACCCATGCTGTGGGCGAGCGCGTGCTGGCGCAAGGGCTAAAGGGCGACCCGACCTATTTGGTGGTAGAAGACGCTGGGGCGATCGCCAGCTACGGCATCAACGCGGTTTGTACCCACCTGGGCTGCGTTGTTCCCTGGAATGCCAGCGAAAATAAATTTATTTGCCCCTGCCACGGCTCTCAATATGACGCGACGGGTAAGGTGGTGCGCGGGCCGGCTCCGCTGTCGCTAGCGCTGGTGCATACCGAGATCACCGAAGACGGCAAGATTGCCATGACCCCCTGGACGGAAACCGACTTCCGCACGGGCGATGCGCCTTGGTGGACTTAGGGAGTTGCCCTGCCTAGTTCTGACCTGCCCCATTTTTGGGTTTAACGTTGGGCGATCGCCCATTTCTGCCGAACCTTTTTCTAAACCGAACACGCACTCTAAAAATGAACTTCAAGGTTTGCTCATTTCCCTCTCGTCGCCGGAGTATAACCGCTCTGGTTCGGGGGCTGATGGTGGCGGTGCTGACGCTAGCGGCGCTGGTGTCGAGCGATGCCCTGCTGCCTCAGTCCGCTGCTGCCTACCCCTTCTGGGCACAGCAAAACTACACCAATCCTCGCGAAGCCACGGGTCGCATCGTCTGTGCCAACTGCCACCTGGCCGCCAAACCCGCCGAAATCGAGGTGCCCCAGGCTGTGCTGCCGGATTCTGTGTTTAAGGCCGTGGTGAAAATTCCCTACGACCATTCGGTGCAGCAGGTACAGGCGGACGGTTCTAAGGGGCCGCTGAATGTGGGGGCAGTGCTAATACTGCCGGAGGGCTTCACCATTGCGCCGGAAGACCGTATTCCTGAAGAAATGAAGGAAGAGGTCGGCTCTAGCTACCTGTTCCAGCCCTACGCCGATGACAAACAAAATATCGTGCTGGTGGGGCCGCTACCGGGCGACCAGTATGAGGAAATCGTTTTCCCGGTGCTGTCGCCTGACCCCGCCACGAACAAGAGCGTTGCCTTTGGCAAATACTCGGTTCACCTGGGCGCAAACCGGGGGCGGGGACAAGTCTATCCCACGGGTGAAAAGAGCAACAACGCCGTTTATAATGCCTCAGCGGCGGGCGTGATTACGGCGATCGCCAAAGCGGACGACGGCAGCGCCGAAGTCAAGATTCGCACCCAAGACGGTACGACCGTGGTGGACAAGATTCCTGCTGGCCCAGAGCTAATCGTTTCTGAAGGCGAAGAAGTCGCCAGTGGTGCTGCACTGACCAACAACCCCAACGTCGGCGGTTTTGGTCAGAAGGACACCGAAATCGTGTTGCAAAGCCCGAACCGCATTAAAGGTCTGATTGCATTCCTAGCGGCCATTACGCTGACTCAAATCCTGCTGGTGCTGAAGAAGAAGCAGGTCGAGCGCGTCCAGGCTGCTGAAATGACCTTCTAAAGGCTGTGTTCATCACAGGTTGATAGCTACAAGGGTGTTCCATTGGAGCGCCCTTTTTTGGGCACTAAATGCAATGTGCAACTTGCAATCTGCCCTTTGCCTTTTGGGGTGCGCCGAAGGCTTCAAGCTCTTTCCAGTGCAGGGCAGAACCTCCAAGCCAATTCCTCCGCTTCTTATGTTCTTATATTAGACCTCTTGCGTGAATCGTTGGGCAGCGGTGCCGCCCAACGATTCACGCTCTCAGAAAAGCATTTATGCAAGAGGTCTATTAGAGAAGGCGTAAGCGTTGTAAGCCTATCCGCTATTCGACTTTATCTACACCAAAAGAGCCAGATCAAAAGAGCCAGAGAGACTTGATTCTCTCTGGCTTTTTGAATTTCAGCCCATCTGCGAACACCCAAGATGGAGGAATTCAGCATGGGGTATGCCTTAACGGAGTATTACCCAAGGCGATTAGGAAGCAGGCGTGTCGCTCCCAAACCACTTCACAATCAGCTTTTCCAACTCGCCGTTGGATTTCATCTCGGAAATGACGGGGTCAAACTGGCCAAGCAGTTCAGACCCTTTGGGGAAGGCGATCGCCGAACCCGCTTCTCCCTCGTTGGGGAGGACATTCATTTCCAGGTCGGGGTTGGCGGCCATGTAGCCTTTGGCAACCGTGTCTTCCATCAAAATGGCATCAATCCGTCCAGCCTTTAGCTCCTGAATCATCTCATTGATTCGGTTCAACGCCTTGACGTTTGCGCCCTGAAACTCCTTGGCGGCTTGCTCTTGAATCGAACCCAACTGCACGCCCAGGGTCTTGCCGCTCAGACTTGCAGCACTCGTCAGACCTGAGCCAGATTTCGACACAATCGCATTCTTGGCTTCATAATAAATCTGGGAAAAATCGACGTTTTGCTTCCGCTCTTCCGTCGGGGTCATGCCCGCCATCACAAAATCAGCCCGCTTAGATTGCAGAGTTGGAATCAGCGCATTGAAGTCAATGTTGTCAATCTTGAGTCCATAACCCAGCTTGCTGGTGATGTATTTGGCGATATCGACATCAAAGCCAACGATTTCCTGGCTGCCGCTCGACGTGTCGATAAACTCATAGGGGGGATAGTCGGCAGAGGTAGCCATGGTCAATGTTCTGCCAGCGTCGCCGCCCGCTGTGGGGGCGCTGGAGTTACAAGCAGTCACCAGTGTAATCGTCAACAGGGCCGTCAAAAAGGCCGTGAACAAGAACTTGAGTCGCTTCATAATCAAAGTCTCTAGAAGAACTAAAACCAACCCGTGCAAACGTTGCAGTCTAAAAGTTGCAGTCTAAAACTCGTAATCTTTTCACTGCTCGCGTAATGCCTGCTACACAACCGTTTTTGAGCTTGAGAGATAAACTGTTTTTACGACGATTCAGGTATAGTGGCATTTTCCGAGTTGGGTCGGTATCTCGAAATACCAAACCGAATTGCCTTGCCTGCAATTAGGCTGGCCAGTTAGCTATTGTGCCACTTAAATTCAAGGTTGTGGAGCTTGCGCCCCCTAAAAGCTGCTTTCTGGGTGTTTTAGCGGTTGAGTTTTGGCGGCAATTCTGGCGCTGTTTCTGCAATTCGCTCTGCCACCCGCAGTTTGGCTGAGCGGGCGCGGGGATTGGCGGATAGCTCTGCATCGGTCGGCTGGACTGGCTTTTTGGTGATGACGCGCAGGGCGGGTACGGCTCTAAAAGTGTGTTTGACTAGCCGATCTTCCAGACTGTGGAAACTGATGACGACTAATCTTCCAGTCGGCATTAGCCAGGCGGGTGACCTATTGAGAAATGCTTCTAAAACGTTGAGTTCGTCGTTGACGGCGATGCGGAGGGACTGGAAGACGCGAGTGGCAGGATGAATGCGCCCGTGTCGATAGGCGGGGGGAACGCTGCGGGCGATCGCCTCTGCCAGTTCTGTCGTCGTCTCAAACGGTCGCTGTTCCACAATACGGCAGGCAATCCGGCGCGACAGCCGCTCCTCGCCGTAGCGGTAAAACAGGTTGGCTAGCTCAACTTCATCCCAGGTGTTAATGATGTCGGCGGCGGTGAGGGGCTGATGGCGGTTCATCCGCATGTCCAACGGGGCCGCATGGCGAAAGCTAAAGCCGCGATCGCCCTGGTCAAACTGTACCGAACTCACGCCCAGATCCGCCAGAATGCCGTCGAATCTGATCGCGCCCGGATTGTAAGCCGCAAAGTTGGTGTGACAAACCGAGACGCGATCGCCAAATTCTGCCAGGTTAGCCCGAATCGCGGCGATCGCCTGCTCGTCTTGATCCAGGGCCACAAGCTGCGTGTCCGGCGCTGCTTCAAGGATCAGCCGACTGTGGCCGCCGCCGCCGGCCGTTGCGTCCAGATAGCGTCCGCCAGGTTTGACTGCCAACCCCGCCAGCACCTCCGCGCCCAGCACGGGAATGTGGTGAAAGGCGGGTTCAGACGTGATGTGTGTAGGGGCGATCGCCCCGCTAGTCGGGTCTGGGGCTAAACGGTCTGCCGCTAGGGAATCGCTGTGCAAACCCTCCCCGTCCGCCTCATCTGGCGGTGGGCCAGTAGCCATCTATTCACCCTCCATCCAATGACTCACTGCACCACACGCCCCGGCGTGTCTACTGCGTCGATGCAGGTGGCCAGGGCCCGGTCGGTAGTCAGGGTGCTGCCGTTTTTGATGCCCACCACGCAGTTAGCAAACTCGTTAGGCAGCAGGCTGCGGCGACAGTGGCTCAACACGCTCGACAGGTTGGCTGTCTCATCATCTCCCACGATTTGGTTGAAACATTGTGCCAGGTCTTCGGGACGACGCACGCTGCGGCAAGCACTTAGCACATCGCTGACCACCAACGTCTCGCCACCGCCAATGCCCGCCACGCAGCGCGACACTTCTCGCGGGTGAAACGCGCTGGCGCAGGCCGTCGCTGCAACTGCCTCCGCTGCTCCCCGACCGATCAAATCCGCAGTACATTCGTCATAGTCGGACGTTCTGACGCGACGATAGCGATAGCTGGCCAGCGCGGATGATGTGGGCAACCCCAGGACAAGTAATCCCGCCGTCGTCAGCACCAGGGCAGACACACGAGCAAGGGGCGATCGCAGTGCAGAATGTGGCATAACAAAACCCGTGAAAGAGACCGTGGAGAATGCGTCAAACGCCCCAATTCTACGACAACTTCCGTCCGCCCGCTGCGCCAACTGTTTTATTTCATGAACATCTAAAAAGAAGTTGCCAAGAACCTGTGCCAACTGCCCCAAAACGCGCTAGAACTTTCCAGATCTGCCTACTTCCAGGTTGGGGGCTGCATCGAAGCCTCTCTGAATCTTTGTGAATCTCTCTGAATCTGAACCTCGCTGAAAATGCCGTGCCCCGGTTCCTTGCCCCTTCGTGCTGATTTGCTACCCTCGCCCATTGAATCCATCTCCCATGCAACCTTTGGAACAACTTCTGGAACAGGTCAACCAGCAGCGTGTGAAACACATCATCAAGCTCTACGCGCTCGATAGCGAAGAGGCTCAAGACGTTTATACTAGCCTGGACGCTTTGTTTCGCCGCTATCCGCCGCCGCTGATCGAACTGGCGCTAGTGGAAACGCTGGTGGATTGCTGGGCCGCTGTGCCCCTACCCAAAGGACTGCCATTTATCAGCCAAGTGCGCGATCGCCTCCGCCAGTGGGAAGCCCAACGCGAGACAGAGCCACTACTCAGCACCCTCACGCCCCAGCAGTTTCACCACATTACCGGACTGGACCCCGCGCCGATCTTTGGGCCGGGGCTGGTTGATGCTGGGGGCGATCGCCCTGCCGATCATTAAGAGCGCATAAAAATGCTTAAAGCCGAATAAATCAGCAAAAGCGTGGATAAAGCAGCAAAACCTCTCGGAAAAGATTTCGCAACTCTTGTACCGTGGCAAACCGGAAAATCCTAGCCCTGGATGCTACTCTAAGTAAAACTACTAGGGCTTACGCAGTTGTACGATTTCTCGCGGGCTGCACCCGTGAGAAACCGTACAAAACTCAGAAAAATTAATCGCAAGTGCGTAGGTCCTAACTACATAAGGCATTAGTATTTCCAAGACAAACTGGAGAGCAGGAGGCCCACTATGCGCTGGGAGTTTGGTCGGCGAAGCACCAATATAGAAGATCGGCGTGGAATGAGACCCTCTCGCGGCGTGGTTGGCGGCGGGCTGGGGGCTTTGCTGTTGGCGCTGCTGGTGGCGCTGCTGGGGGGCGACCCGTCAATGGTGCTGAACCAGTCTCCCGTATACGACAGCCCCGCCCAAGTCGCTCCGGCCCCTCCCCAAGACGACCAGGCGGCTGCCTTCGTTTCGACGGTTTTGGGCTATACCGAAGATACCTGGTCGCAGATCTTCCGCGAAAAAGGCTCAAAGTACGTTGAGCCAAAGCTGGTGCTGTTTTCGGGTGTTGTAAATTCGGGCTGCGGCACGGCACAAGCCTCAATGGGCCCCTTCTACTGCCCGCTGGATCAAAAAGTCTACTTGGACATGAGCTTTTATAACGACATGCAGCGTCGGCTGGGGGCAGGGGGCGACTTTGCCTACGCCTATGTGATTGCCCATGAGGTCGGGCACCATGTACAAAACCTGCTGGGGATTTCCGACCAGGTGCAGTCGATGCAGCGTCGCGTCAGCAAAACCCAGGCCAATCAGCTTTCGGTTCGGCTGGAGCTTCAGGCGGATTGTTTCGCAGGCGTATGGGCAAATCGCACCCACCAGGCTCAGCAGATCTTGGAGAAGGGCGATGTGGAAGAAGCGCTCAATGCTGCTGCTGCCATTGGTGACGATCGCCTCCAGAAGCAAGCCCAGGGCTATGCTGTTCCCGATTCCTGTCACCCATGGCACCTCAGCACAGCGCGTCCGCTGGTTTACCCAGGGAATCAAGACGGGCGACGTGAATCAGTGCAATACGTTTGAGGCGACGACGCTTTAAGGTTTGGGGATGAGATAAAGCGTGTCAGCCCGACTTTGGATTGCTTCGGCTGGGTCTTCAGGAGCTATACCCAAACGGTGACGGCGGCCACGGCAATTAGCATTTCGTCGTTTTTGTCGTCTAGTTCCGGGATGGCTCGTCCCTGAACCACCATGCCGCCAGATTCCACGATCAGGCGTTTTTGCCCGAAGGGAAGCACTGCCAGCACTTCTGCCTGCCGCACTAGCTCTGGATAGGGCACGCCGACTTGCACTTCGACGAGCATTTCATCGGGGTGGTTGAGGCCGGCGACTTCCCAGATGCCGGGAAGGGCATTGTGGGCGATCGCATTTCGCACAGCCCGCGCTGCGGCAACCGTAGGGTCTTGTCCATGCTGGTCAATGCCCATGCCCATTTCGATGATGAAGCGTTTGTGGGTCATATCCGCAACTCGCTAAACAGCATCAGCAGCCCACCCAGCACCCCGATCACCGCAATCGTTCCCAGCGCGTTGAGTTTTTGGGGTAGCGGCTGGGCGGCGGGTTGCAACCAAAAGGACAGCGTGCGTGTGACCCACGGCATCACCAGCCAGGTCAGGATGGAGCAGGAAATGAAATTGTCGAGCAGCATGGCGCTGGGGTGGGGCAGGTTTTTCATAAAGCCCAATGCGCCCAGCAGCACCGACTGAATCATTAGCGTCGGATATAGCCCCAGCACGACTGCTAGGTTTTGCTTCCAGGCGGGCGGCCCCAATCCCAGTTGCTCACCGCCGATTTTGGGCGAAAACCAGCCCTCTAGCCCGGTGGTGAAGGACTTGAACTGGTAGGACTCAACGGGATGATCTTCGGCATTGATCACGGCTTCCCGGTCTTTCGACTTCAGCCAGGCGTTGAGATTCTCTGGCGAGTCAAAGTGAACGATGGAATACCACTTGAGCTGGCTTTTGCCTTTGACAGGCGGCAGCAGGTCGGTGCGGATATAGCCCTTGAAACGCCAGGCCGTGCGGGTGAGTTTGGCGTGCCATCGGCGAAAAGCAATGCCTTTGCCGCGTGGCACAGTATGTTCAACAACCAAGCTGGCATGGACGGGCTGCTCGGTTTGCAGATTAAACATGAGTTTGGGATTGAGGGATAGAGCGCAGGGAATTGGGGGTAGAAAATCAGTCGTTTTGAGGAGCTGAATCTTAACGATTGATTCAGTCGATTGATTCAGTTGATTGATCAATCCACTGAAATGATCAGTTCCAGTTTCGACTGCTTCTAGTTTCCAGGTCTAGTTTCCAGCAAAGGAAAGCATACTGCGTTGTGAGATCGCGGATACTCTATCTGCCGATAGAGGAAAACCCAACTCCTAGAGGGAGAGAGCCGAATCCTTTGCCATAAACGCCATAAACACAAAACTTACGCACTTGCGATAAGCTTTCTGGATTTTGGACAATTTCTCGTGGGCTGCGCCTGTGAGAAATTGTCCAACTGCATAAGTCCTAAAACAATGTCGTGAACAGTGTCGTGGCGGGGAAAGGACGGTGAAACAAGCAGTAGAACCGGGGATGTATCGGGTTGCACAATCTCGCTGCTGGATTTGCGTTAGTTCTAGGCTAGATGATTTTACGTTAGTCGGCACAAAGCCCTGACTAGGGTGTTAAGTAGCTTTTTAAGCCGCTCTTTTTAAGCAGATCTTTGAAGAGGCGCATTCTGCAAAATTTTGGAAGCTTTGGGCGATCGCCCAGGTTCCCGTCATAGAATCACCCTAATCTTTTGTCCCTAAGCGAGATCCGGATTCATCTACTTATTCAATAAACCGTTAGATATCCATCTAGAGATATCCATCTAGAGATATCCATCTAGATATCCATCAAACGCCATCCCTCAGACGCTACTCCTGACGCTCCTGTGACACAGCAACTCGAAACCCAACTAGCGATTACTATCAATGGCGATCGCGTTCGTATCAAAGACGTTCCCCTCACCACCACGCTGCTGGATTTTCTCCGGCTTATTGGGCGTGTGGGCACGAAGGAAGGCTGCGGCGATGGGGATTGCGGAGCCTGCACCGTGGCCGTGGTCGGCGTGGGCGCAGATGGCAAGCCCCATTACCAGGCGGTAAATAGCTGCCTGATTCCGCTGGGTTCGGTGGTGGGGCGCGAAGTGATCACGGTAGAAGGCGTGGCCAACGGCAAGCTGCATCCTGTTCAAGACGCAATGGTGAAGCTGGGTGGCTCCCAGTGTGGCTATTGCACGCCGGGTTTCATCATGAGCATGTTCGCCGCCTACTACGACGGCAAGCTGGACGATGTGGCGGTGGAGGGCAATCTCTGTCGCTGCACAGGCTATCTGCCGATTCGCCGGGCGGCCCAGGCTGCGGCTGCCGAAACGCCCTGCGACCATTTCAGCGAGCATCTGGCCGAGGCAGATGCCGAGCTGATGCCCTACTGCTTCACGGAACACGGACAGTTCTATCGCCCGACGAGGCTTCAGGAGGTGCTGGAACTGCTGCGCGACCATCCCGATGCAACGCTGGTGGCAGGCGCGACCGACCTGGGGCTAGAGCTTCAGCGGCGCGAGTTTCCGGTGCTGATTTCCCTAGAAGCGGTGGCGGAACTGAAGACGCTGGTGCAAACCGACGAGTTTGTAGAAATTGGCGCGGCGATTCCCCTAAGCCACATCGAGACACAGCTTCACGGCGTGTTTCCCTGCATGGATGAGATGATTCACTGGTTTGCGGCACGGCAGGTGCGGAACCGCGCCACGCTGGGGGGAAATATTGGTACGGCCTCACCCATTGGCGATTTGCCACCCGTGCTGCTGGCGCTGGATGCGGAGCTGAAGCTGGCGAGTCTGGAGGGGGAGCGGGTCATGTCCCTGTCGCGATTTTTCCAGGGCTATCGCCAAACCGACTTGCAACCTGGTGAAGTGATTCAATCGGTGTGGATTCCTAAGGGCATTACACCGGGCGCAGCGCAGCGCCTCAGCCAATCTTACAAGATCGGTAAGCGCGGTACGGACGACATCAGCATTGTGGCGGCGGCCTACGTGGTGGATTTGGACAGTGAGAAGCGAGTGGTTCATGCGAGGCTGGGCTATGGCGGCGTGGCGGCGACCCCGATTCGGGCGACGGCGGTGGAAGAGTTTCTGGTAGGCAAACCCTGGAGCATGGACACGGTGCAACAAGCCAAACCTATGCTCTACAGCGCTTTTACCCCGTTGACGGATCTGCGGGGCAGCGCCGACTATCGCAAGATGCTGGTGGCCAATTTGTTTGAAAAGTTCTTTGTGGAGTTTGCAGCAGCGGCGGGGGTAGAAGTATGAGCATGGTCGGTCAACGCAAGAGCCATGAGAGCGCCGAAGGTCACGTTAGCGGCAAGGCGGTGTATACCGATGACCAGCGGATGCCGAGTGGGATGTTGTCGATTTATCCGGTTCTATCGCCCCACGCCCATGCCAGGATTCTCAGCATCGACACGGCTCCGGCGCTGGAGGTGGAGGGCGTGGTGACAGTGCTAACGGCAGCGGATGTGCCCGGAACCAACGATACGGGCGTGATTCGTCAAGATGAGCCACTGTTTCCCACCGATGAAGTGAGCTACTGGGGGCAGGCGATCGCCTGGGTGGTAGGCGAAACGGAAGACGCAGCGCGGCGGGGAGCGGCCCAGGTCACGGCGGAATACGAACCTCTGGAGGCGGTGCTGACGATTAAAGGGGCGGTCGCCGCCCATAGCTACCACAACGATCCGCAGTTCATCCGCCGGGGCGAAGTGGATCAGGCCATGGCCACAGCCGCCCACACCCTCGAAGGCGAACTGGAGATGAACGGGCAGGATCACTTCTACCTGGAGACCCACACAAGCTGGGTCATTCCTGATCCTGAAGGTAACTACCAAGTTTACTCGTCCACCCAGCACCCCAGCGAAACCCAAACCATTGTGGCGCGGGTGTTGGGGATTCCTGTGAATCGCGTCGTCTGTACCTGTCTACGAATGGGCGGCGGCTTTGGCGGCAAGGAGTCCCAGGCAAACCCGATGGCGGCCGCAGCGGCCGTCGCAGCGCACAAGACGGGTCGCCCGGTGCGCGTGAAGTTGGAGCGCCACCATGACATGATCCTGACGGGCAAGCGCCACGGTTTTTTGGGGCAATACAGGGTCGGTTTTGATCCCGACGGCAAGATCCTGGCGCTGGATGTGGCGCTCTATGCCGAGGGCGGCTGGAGCCTGGATCTGTCGCCCCCGGTGCTGATGCGGGCCATGCTGCACGTCGATAACGCTTACTACATCCCCAATATGCTCGTGCGCGGGCTGATCGTGAAGACTCATCGCGTGTCTAATACTGCCTATCGCGGCTTTGGCGGGCCCCAGGGAATGCTGGTGATCGAAGACGTGGTAGATCGAGTGGCGCGGCATTTGAACCTGCCGCCGGATGTGGTGCGCGAGCGAAATTTCTACCACGGCGAAGGCGACAGCACCACCACCCACTATGGCCAGGTGATCGTCGATAACCGCATCGCCCGGGTCTGGCATGAAGCGAAGGAGCGGGCCCACTTTGCCGAACGGGCCGCCGCTGTTACAGAGTTTAATCAGCAAAACCGCTACAAAAAGCGGGGGCTGGCGATTACCTCGGTAAAGTTTGGCATTTCCTTCAATAAGGTGCAATATAACCAGGCGGGAGCGCTGGTGCATATCTACACTGACGGCAGCATCCAACTGAACCACGGCGGCACGGAGATGGGGCAGGGCCTACACACCAAGATGCAGCAGGTGGCGACGCGGGCGCTAGGGGTGACGCTCGACCGCATCCGCATGATGCCCACCAGCACCGACAAAGTGCCCAACACCTCGGCCACGGCCGCCTCTAGCGGAGCCGACCTGAACGGGCAAGCGGTGAAAAACGCCTGCGAAATCCTGAAGTCGCGGCTGGCCCCGGTGGCGGCCAGGCTGCTGGATTTTGACGCGGCCGAGGAGATGGTGTTTGAAAATAACGAGGTCTATTGCCGCACCTACCCGACAGCGCGGGTGTCCTTTGATGCGGTAGTGCAGCAGGCCTATGGCGATCGCATCAGTCTCTCTGCCACGGGATACTACCGCACGCCGATGATCCACTGGGACCCGGTGACCGCGACGGGTCGCCCCTTCTATTACTTTGCCTATGGCGCAGCGGTGAGCGAGGTGGAAGTAGACGGCTTCACGGGCACGTTCAAATTACGCCAGGTGGATATTGTGCATGACGTGGGCGAGTCGCTGAATCCGCTGGTGGATCAAGGGCAGATTGAGGGCGGCTTTGTGCAGGGCATGGGCTGGCTGACGATGGAAGAACTGGTCTGGGATGAGCAGGGCCGCCTCCGCACCTTTGCCCCCAGCACTTATAAAATTCCCACCATCAGCGAAATCCCAGAACATTTCCAGGTGCATCTGATCGAGCGAGGCAGCCAGGACGGCACGATCTACGGCAGCAAAGCGGTGGGTGAGCCGCCGTTTATGCTGGCGATGTCCGTCCGCGAGGCAATTCGAGCAGCCGTGGCCGCCTTTGGCAATGCCGCCGTGGTGGAACTGGCCGCACCCGCTACGCCAGAAGCCACGTTGAGGGCGATCGAAGCGGTTCGGAGCGCCACCCCTGCGGTAGAAGCTGCACTGTCGTCTACGTCGGTCTAGGGTTTTATCCTGGTTTAATTTCGACCGAAATTCTGAGAAAAACCAAGTTTTGTGAATGGAGGGGCGATCGCCCCCTTTTTTTTGCTCTTTTCATATCTTTGTCCAGTTCCCCAGCGCTAGCGTTGCGGAGCAATCACTCCTAATCCCTAGTTTTCTAGTTTTTCTACCCTCCGTTTTAGCTCGTCACGCTTTCAGATAATATGAAGGAATGCCTAATTTCTCACTAGGTCAAGCGCATCGTCGGTTCCCGGCACATCGCAAGCCTTGCGGACAGAGACAGGCAGTGTCCAGTTCTGTCGAGTTTCAAGTTTGGATTCGGCTAGACTTGCACAACAGATTGAATTTCTTTGAATTTCTCAACTTGCATCCGCGTTGGGTAGGAACATAAAAGCTATGAGCGACGAGATTCTCACAAAGGTCAAAAAGATCGTATCCGAGCAACTGAGCGTCGAAGAGAGTGAAGTCAACCCTGAGTCTAACTTTGCCAACGACTTGGGCGCAGACTCTCTAGACACGGTTGAACTGGTGATGGCGCTAGAGGAAGAATTCGACATCGAAATTCCTGACGAAGCCGCCGAAGGCATCGCAACGGTTCAAGCTGCTGTGGACTACATCAAGCAAAAGGTCGCTGCGTAGGACTGGACGCAAGCTTCCACGCCTTCTCCAACCTCCTGCTGTTCTCTGCCCTGGCTATCTATAGGTCTCGGCTATCCTGTGGTTTGGGCAAAAGCCCACGAATTTGCTGTCATGACAACTTTGGATTCTGGATTAAAGCGCGTCGTGGTTACGGGTCTGGGTGCCATTACGCCCATTGGCAACACCCTGGCGGAATACTGGGACGGTTTAATGAGCGGTCGTAACGGCATTGGCCCGATTACGCTGTTCGATGCGTCTCGCCACGACTGCCGCATTGCGGGCGAGGTCAAAAACTTTGACCCACAGCTTTACATGGATCGTAAAGAAGCGAAGCGCATGGATCGCTTTGCCCAATTTGCGGTGTCTGCCAGCAAGCAAGCCCTCGCCGATGCCAATTTTGTCATTAACGATCTGAATGCTGAACAGGTCGGCACGCTCATCGGCACAGGCATTGGCGGACTTAAGGTCATGGAAGACCAGCAGGAAGTGTTTCTAACGCGCGGCCCCGATCGCTGTAGCCCGTTCACTGTGCCGATGATGATTGCCAACATGGCGGCCGGGCTGACGGCGATTCAAGTGGGGGCAAAGGGGCCCAACAACTGCACAGTGACAGCCTGTGCGGCTGGGTCAAATGCCATTGGCGATGCGTTTCGCATTTTGCAGCGGGGATTTGCTCAGGCAATGATTTGCGGCGGCACAGAGGCGGCCGTCACGCCTTTGTCTGTAGCGGGCTTTGCTTCGGCCAAAGCCCTATCCACCCGCAATGATGATCCGCTACATGCCTGCCGCCCGTTCGACAAGGATCGCGATGGATTTGTGATGGGCGAGGGCGCTGGCATTCTCATTCTGGAAGAACTGGAACATGCCCTCAGCCGGGGGGCGCGGATCTATGCCGAGATTGTCGGCTATGGCATGACCTGCGATGCCTATCACATTACCTCGCCTGTTCCCGGTGGCGCAGGGGCTGCCCGTGCAATGCAGCTTGCAATGAAAGACGCAGGCTTGCGTCCTGAAGAGATTCACTACATCAATGCCCACGGCACTAGCACGCCTGCTAATGACTCTACTGAGACGGCGGCCATTAAAACTGCCTTGGGCGATCAAGCGTACAAGCTCACTGTCAGTTCCACTAAGTCCATGACAGGCCACCTGTTGGGCGGATCGGGCGGCATTGAGGCTGTGGCGACTGTGATGGCCGTGGCTAACAACCGTGTACCTCCCACGATTAATCTAGAAAACCCAGACCCCGCCTGCGACCTGGACTACGTGGCAAACGAGAGCCGTAGCCAGACGGTCGATGCAGCGCTGTCTAACTCTTTTGGCTTTGGCGGCCACAACGTGACGCTGGCTTTCCGCAAATATCAGGGTTAAAGTCTGGATTTCTTGCGATTTTTCCTGCATCCGATGGGAAGTCGGTCAGTCAAAACTCTGAGAGTCAAGACTCTGAAGCAGTGCCCCAAAGTAGCGAAGCTAACCAAAGTAGCGAAACTAACCTCTAAGCTGCCCAGTTGCCTATCAAGTTGCCTGTAGCCTATACAGTATTCGGCTTTACAGAAAGCTGTGATTAACCCTTGTCCAGTTTTCCATAAACCGTTAAGCTAATTTTATTGAGTATATTTGCCTAGTGCGATCGCCCAAGAAATCTTTCACCTGTGATCCCCTGTAGTGGGATGATGGGGAAGATGCCTTTGGTGATTCAGGATTCTTCTGTTTGCCTATCCGCCCTGCTTGCCTGTTTTGGCGTGTTTGTGAGCGCCTGTCACCCGTCGTTGAGTAGAAAGAAGACAATGGCTGTTGCGACCCTAACCCTCGAACAACTCTGTATTAATTCCATCCGGTTTTTGGCGATCGATGCTGTTGAAAAGGCAAAGTCTGGACACCCTGGCTTGCCGATGGGTGCTGCGCCGATGGCGTTTGTGCTGTGGGATCAGTTCATGCGGTTTAATCCCAAAAACCCCAAGTGGTTTAACCGCGATCGCTTTGTGCTGTCGGCTGGGCACGGCTGTATGTTGCAGTACGCCCTGATGTATCTGGCAGGCTACGATAGCGTCACGCTGGACGAAATCAAGAACTTCCGTCAGTGGGGTTCAAAAACGCCTGGCCACCCCGAAAACTTTGAGACTCCTGGCATTGAGGTCACGACCGGGCCGCTCGGCCAGGGCATTGCCAATGCGGTTGGTCTGGCGATCGCCGAAGCGCACCTCGCTGCCAAGTTCAACAAGCCCGACCTGACCCTGGTAGATCACTACACCTACGTCATCCTGGGCGACGGCTGCAACATGGAAGGGATTTCCGGCGAAGCCTGCTCGCTGGCGGGTCACCTGGGGCTGGGCAAGCTGATCGCGCTCTACGACGACAACCACATTTCGATTGACGGCTCCACGGACATTGCTTTCACGGAAGACGTGTCTAAGCGCTTTGAAGCCTACGGCTGGCATGTGCTGCATGTGCAGGACGGCAACACGGATTTGGAGGGAATTGCCAGGGCGATCGCCGAAGCCAAGTCCGTTACCGACAAGCCAACGCTTATTAAAGTCACCACCACCATCGGCTATGGCTCTCCCAACAAAGCCAACACCGCTGGCGTTCACGGCGCAGCACTGGGCGAAGCCGAAATCAAGCTGACTCGCGAAAACCTGGGCTGGACCTACGATCCTTTTGTCGTTCCTGACGAAGCCCTGGCCCACACTCGCAAAGCCATCGAGCGCGGTGCTAGCTACGAAGCCGAGTGGCAGGAAACCTGGGCACAATACAAGACCAAGTATCCTCAGGAAGCGGCGGAGTTTGATCGCCTGCTGAGCGGCAAGCTGCCTGAGGGTTGGGACAAAGTGCTGCCCACCTACAAGCCTGAAGATAAGGCGCTAGCCAGCCGCAAGCACTCGGAAATCTGCCTTAACGCGCTGGCTCCGGTATTGCCAGAACTCATTGGCGGCTCGGCCGACCTGACCCACTCCAACCTGACGGAGCTAGAAATCAGCGGCAATTTCCAGAAAGGCGCTTACGAAAACCGCAATATCCACTTTGGCGTGCGCGAACACGGCATGGGCGCAATTTGCAACGGCATTGCGCTGCATGGTTCCGGGCTAATTCCCTACGGCGCAACCTTCCTGGTGTTTACCGACTACATGCGTGGCGCAATTCGCCTGTCGGCGCTGGCGGAGTGCGGCGTGATCTGGGTGATGACGCACGATTCCGTGGCCCTGGGCGAAGACGGCCCGACCCACCAGCCTGTGGAAACCATCGCCTCGCTGCGGGCTATCCCTGACCTGACGGTGATTCGCCCTGCGGACGGTACGGAAACCTCTGGTGCTTATAAAGTGGCGATCGAAAACGCTCGGAAGAACCGCCCGACGCTGTTGGCCCTGTCGCGCCAAGGTCTGCCCAATCTGGCAGGTAGCTCGATCGAAGGCGTGGGCAAAGGCGGCTACACGGTGATCGGGTGCGACGGCACGCCGGATCTAATCTTGATTGGCACGGGTTCGGAAGTGAATCTCTGTGTCAAGGCCGCAGAACAACTGGCCGCAGAAGGTAAGAAAGTTCGCGTGGTTTCTATGCCGTCTACCGAATTGTTTGAAGCGCAGGACGCTGCTTACAAAGAGTCGATGTTGCCCAAAGCGGTGACCAAGCGCTTGGTCGTGGAAGCAGGGACGACCTTCGGCTGGCATAAGTATGCAGGTAGCGAAGGAGATATTCTCGGTATTGACACCTTTGGCGCGTCGGCTCCTGGCGGCGTTTGCATGGAGAAGTTTGGCTTCACGGTAGACAATGTGCTGAGCCGTGCTAAGGCGCTACTTGGCTAAGCCGTTGCTTTGCTAAACCATTTCCAAAGCCCAGCCTCGATTCGCTCTTGGCTGGGCTTTGCATAGGACTTTTATTGTGGATATTTGGATATTATGGACTTTCTTTTAATGAACCTTTATGTTTTAGAATATGTTTTAGAACAGTCTTCTTAGGCTTACCCATCTAGCCGCTGTTGTTCGCTGCGATAGCGAATGAGCTCCGCCGCAAAGGCCAGGGTGCCGGATGCCAGAATTAGCACGACGCTCAGTGCGTTAATGTCGGGCTTTACGCCTGTGCGGACGCGGCTAAAAATCTCCATTGGCAACGTCGTGGTGCCGCCGCCTGCGGTGAAGCTGGAAATCAGCAGATCATCCATGCTTAGCACAAACGCCAACAGACAGCCGGAGAGAATTGCAGGCATAAGCTGGGGCAGCAGCACCTTAATAAATGCTTGGAACGGAGTTGCGCCCAGATCCAGCGCCGCTTCTTCTAGGTGAGGATTCATGCCCGTGAGCCGCGTCGAGACGACGACCGCAATATAGGCGAGGCAAAAGACAATGTGTGCCGCCACGACTGTCCACAGGCTCAGGGGAATTGCCAGCGAAGCCAGAAATACGAGTGTTGCAACGGCGATCGCAATATCAGGAATAATCAGCGGCAGGTAGGAAATGCCCTGATACAACTGCTTGCCGGGAAAGGTGTAGCGGGCTAGCCCCACCGCCATCAGCGTGCCCAGCACGGCCGCAATGCCCACGGCCAGCAGCGCCACCGACAAGCTATCCGCCAGTGCTGATAGAATCCGCGTGTCGTTGAACATGCGCTGATACCACTGCAACGAAAAGCCGCTCCAGCCTGCACTAAAGGGCGATGCGTTGAAGCTAAAAAACGCCAGCACCAGCACCGGGATGTACATGAACGCAAACATCACCAGCGTAAAGAGAAACTGCCAGGAGAGGCGGCGTTTGGCGGCAACGGTTTTGGGCAGATCGAGGGTTGCGGTCATAGTGGGAAACCGGGGAAAACGGGGGAATATTAATAATTCTCTAGCTTGCGATCGCCATACTTCAGCAGCAGCACAATGCCCAGCCCCATCGCGCCAATCAGCACCATGCTGAGGGCAGAGCCAAAGCCCCAGTTGCGAGTCGCGCCAAGGAACTGGTTGTAAATGAGGCGGGCCATAGTCATACTGGATGCTCCGCCCAGCAGTTCAGGCACCACAAAATCCCCCAGGCTGGTAATAAATACCAGCAGGCAGGCGGCAGCGATGCCAGGGAGCGTCTGGGGCACGGTGACTTTCCAAAAGCCCTGCTGGGGAGTTGCCCCCAGATCAGCCGCCGCCTCTAGCAGCCGCTTATCAAGCCGCTCCAGCGAAGCGTAGAGGATCAGCACCATATAGGGCAAAAAGTTATAGGCCAACCCGATCATCACGGCAGTCTGGGTGTTCAGAATATCCAGCGTTGGCAAGCGGAGGGTACTCAGCAGCAAGTTCAGCACGCCCGTCGGCCGCAGAATGGTGATCCAGGCGTAGGAGCGCAGCAGAGAGGATGTCCACAGGGGCAGCACAAAGCTGACCAACAGCAGGTTGCGCCAGCGGGCAGGAGCCATCACCGCAATCCAGTAGGCGACGGGAAACCCCAGCAAGAGGCAAAGGAGCGTACTGGCGATCGCAAAAAACACTGATCGCCCAATCACCCACAGATAAATCGCCTGACCGTCAATTAGCTCAAAGATTTTGGCATAGTTGCCCAGACCGTAGGGTGCGGGCTGGCTGCCAGGACGGAATCCTGGAATCAGGCTCAGCTCCAGGATCATCAGCGTCGGCACGACCAGCAGCAACAGCAGCCAAAGCCCTGGCGGCCCCAGCAAGACAAAGGGCTGAATCAAACCCATCAGCTGCTGCTTGAGTCCCTTGCTGGCAGGGCGCTGGGGTTCGACTTCTGGAGTCGGGGAGAGCGGAGCGGAGGTTGCCATAGTGGAAAAAATATTGAGAGCGATCGCTCAAAAACAGGGTTAGGCGCTAGTCAACTGCGTCCAGTACCGATCATAAATATCGACCGCTTCGCCTACATTGGCAAGAACCTCACACTTTGCCAGAATTTCTTCGGGGGGGAAGAGATCTGGGTTTTCGACCAGCTCCTTCGGCAATAGCGTCAGCGTTTTCTGGTTGGGCGTGGGCAGTTTGAGCCGTCCTAGATTCTTTGCTGCCGTCTGCGGTTCTACCGAATACTCAATCCATTTATAGGCGGCATCCACGTTGGGAGCCGTTTTAGGAATGGCGATGGTGTCCGTCCAAACCGTTGCGCCACTGGACGGCACTACGTATTCTAGCTGGGGATTTTCCAGCACCATATCGATGCCATCCACCGAGTAGGCATGGGCCACGGCCAGGTCGCCCACCGCCATCTGATCTCGCCAACCGTCAGTTGTAAAGGCATTGATCGCGGGCTTGAGTTCTTGCAGCTTTTTGTAGGCAGCTTCAATTTCTTTGGGATCTTGGGTGCTGTTGGAAAAGCCCAGCATCTTTAGGGCCATGCCCATAACCTCACGCACGTCGTTGAGCAAGGTCATTCTTCGAGATAGCTCAGACTTTCGTTCCCACAGGTCAGACCAGTCGGTAATGGGCTTCTTCACCAATTCTTTGTTGTAGACCAGCCCTGTTGTGCCCCAGGTATAGGGCACGCTGTGTCGATTGCCAGGGTCGTAGGGAGGATCTTGCCACTGCTCCAGAAGATCGGCATAGCCAGGAACGCGGTCTTGGTCGATTTCGAGCAGCATCTCTTCCTCGATCATGAGTTCTACCATGTAGTCGGAAGGATAGACGATGCTGTACTGGCTGCCGCCACCGGCCTGCATTCGAGCCAGCATGGTTTCGTTGGAGTCATAGACATCGGCAATGACCTTAATCCCGGTGTCTTGCTCAAAGCCCTTCAGCAGGTCTTCATCGATGTAGGCTGACCAAGTGTAGACGTGGAGGGTATTATCTCCGCTGCTGGGCGGTGAGGCGGCGGAAGTGTCTGTGGCGGCAGAACTGCCCGTTGTACCAATGTTTCGGGCGCAATTGCTCAACAGCACGCCAGAGAAAGCTGCACTCGACAACTGCAAAAAGCGGCGACGGCTGGCGCGGGAGGCGGAGGAATAGGGCGATCGCCCACCGCCAGGATTCCGCCTCAGCGAGGATTCAGAATTGGAACGACCAGAAAATCGATAGGGAGGCATAGCAAATCTCCTAAAACTGCGGTGTCCATGCGAAGAATAACCGCCCCCTTTGAGGGCAGTAATTCCAAGGAGTGCATCCAATCTTGACTCCCAACGCCTTCGTCCTTGGCCCTGGGTTCCAGGCTCTAGGCTCCAAGCTCTAGCTTCCAGGCTCTAGGCTCCAGGCTGAATTGCAAGGGGAAGTGCATCTGCCGCCGACCAGGATACGTACACAGGCATATCAACCTGGAGCATCGACTCTGGGCGATTTGGGCGCATCACCGTCACCATATCCCCCGTCGGCAAATCGACCACATAGTGGACATGGGTGCCCAGGTACATAGTGTGCCGGAGTCGTCCTTCAAAACAGTTCGTTTCGCTACCAGGAGGCTCTAGCGACAGCCGCACCTTTTCGGGGCGAATGCTGACCACAACAGGCTCCGCTGCCGCGCCGGGGCAAGCCTCCGTCGGCTTCACCACCATCTGGAGTCCGCGCTCGGTTTCCACTTTTATCAACATCGGGTCTGCGGCAGCCATATACCCTTGGAATAGATTCGTCTCGCCAATGAAGTCGGCCACAAAGGGCGTAGCTGGAAACTCGTAAATCTCGCTGGGCGTGCCAATTTGCTCTACCCGCCCCTCATTCATCACGGCAATCCGATCGGACAGGCTGAGGGCTTCTTCCTGATCATGGGTCACCATGATGAATGTGACACCCAGTTCTCGATGCAGCGTTGAAAGCTCCACCTGCATTTCTTTCCGCAGCTTCAGATCTAGCGCTCCCAATGGCTCGTCAAGCAGCACGACGGTTGGCTGGTTTGCCAGCGCCCGCGCCAGCGCGACCCGCTGCTGCTGTCCGCCAGAGAGCTGAGCCGGATAGCGTCGGGAAAAAGACTCCATCTTGACCAGTTGCAGCGCTTCTCCAACTGCTTTTTGAACCTCTGCCTTGCTCTTATTTTTTAGCCGCAGCCCAAACGCCACATTGTCCCACACGGTCATGTGTCCGAACAGCGCGTAGCTCTGAAACACTGTATTCACCGGGCGGCGATAGGGCGGCACGCCCACCATTGACCTGCCTTGGAGTAACACCTCACCTGCCGTTGGCTCGTCGAACCCCGCCACCAGGCGCAGCGTTGTGGTTTTGCCGCAGCCGGAAGGGCCAAGAATGCTGAAGAACTCCCCTTGCCGCACGTTCAAGTCGATACCGCGAACCGCTGTATAGCCATCGAAGACCTTGAATACTCTGCGGAGTTCGACATCATATTGGGTTTCGGTTTCTACCGTGGACTGATTTGGGGTGATGGTCTGTGCCATGTGGCAAATTCCCTGTAGAGATTCTGCTAGAACGGGGCAGTGGTCAAGGCTTAGGTCTGAGATTTTAGCAGTTAAGTCTTTGTGCTGAGTATGTGAGTCCCTATGGGCGACGAGGGGGCAGACAAACGCCTGATCCTATGTGATTTTATGACTCGTACTTTGATGACTTGTAAATATCCTAAGGGATGAAGCCTGTAGACTCGTGAAATTGCTGGATTTGAAACTGTTTGGATTTGAAATTGCTGGATTTGAAATTCGCAAGATGGAAATGCTCGAATGCCGGGACATTTCGCAATTCCGGGACAGCGACTCAGCTTGTAAGTCAGTTTGCCCGCGACGGGGTCACGACTATCGCTATGCGCTTTTCAAGCTGGATCTACGCAGACGGCCGCCGACACGCCATAACAAACATTGCAGGACAGATGTTGCATAACAAACATTCCATCCGGCTAACTTTCCCTTCATCTTCAAAGAAGCCAGGGTAATCAACGGTTGTTTGGTATACCGTTTGGCAATCTGGGCTGAGTGATTTCGGCACTAGCTATGGCGAGTTTGGGATGTAGGGGCGATCGCCATATACCAAGATACAGTCCAAGATACAGTCCAAAATACAGGTAGCTGAATCCGACACTACCGGGGATCAACACTGGGATCAATGGCGGTAAACTATGTGAATTGATTTACCTTAATGATTTACTAAACATTTAACGTTTCTCCAACCCGCACTGGGTTTCAGAGGTTCTGTCAGAGGGCGCGTTTTTATTTATGACGCTGACGCAAAATCCGCCAACCGTGCGGCAACAAACGGGCCGCACCGTGGGCAAGTCCTACCAATCGCTGGTGGTGATGCTCACCGTCACCGTCGCTCTGCTAGGAGGCATCGGCACTCGCCTGGCCTACCTGCAACTGGTCGAAGGGCAATACAATCGGCAATTGGCAGACGACAACCGGGTGCGGCTGATTCCTCGACCGCCAGAGCGGGGGCGAATCCTCGACCGCAAAGGGCGGACGCTGGCAGGGAGCCGCCTTTCCTATGCGGTGTTTCTCTGGCCGATTGCCAATCGCCAGGCCAACTGGCGGCCCATTGTCAAGCGGCTATCCACGATCCTCAATATTCCTGAAGAGACTATCCAGAAGCGGCTAGATCAGGCTGGCTATAGCTCTCCAGAACTACTCCGCATCGCTCGTGGCATCAGCCCCGCCCAGGTAACAGCGCTGGCCGAGTTTAGCCAGCAGATGCCGGGGGTGCAGGTGCAGGCAGAGGCGGTGCGCTACTATCCCCACGGGGATCTGGCGGCCCATGTGCTGGGCTATACGGGCGAAATGTCAGACGAAGACTTGGAACGGCGGCAGTCTGAAGGCTATCGCTTGGGGGATGTGGTCGGGCAGATGGGCGTGGAGGCGGCGTTTGAACGGCAACTCCGGGGGCAGTGGGGCGGGCAGCAGGTCGAGGTGGACGGCATGGGCCATGTGCTGCGAGTGCTGGGCGAAAAGTCGGCACGGGCGGGCAATACCGTGACGCTGACGCTGGATCTAGATTTGCAAAAGGCGGCGGAAACGGTGTTGGGCGATCGCAAAGGGGCGATCGTTGCCCTCGATCCGCGCAACGGAGCCGTACTGGCGCTCGTCAGCCGTCCAGCCTTTGACCCCAATCTTTTTTCTACCCACATTACGGATGCCCAGTGGCAGGAGTTGCAAAGCAAGTCCTATCCGTTTGTCAACCGGGCCCTCCAGGGCTATCCGCCGGCCAGCACCTTTAAGATTGTCACCACGACAGCGGCGATTGAGTCGGGGCGCTATTCCCCCAGCACCGTTCTTCGGACTCGACCCTACATCGAAGTCGGCGGTATCAAGTTTTGGGACTGGAACAATGCAGGCTTTGGGCCGCTGGATTTTCGCGGAGCCATGGCCTGGAGCAGCGATACGTTTTTCTACCAAACCGCGATGGGCATGGGCCATGAACCGCTGATTGAGTGGACGCGGCGCTACGGCTTTGGACGGAAAACGGGCATTGAACTGGCGGCTGAAGAATCGGCGGGGCTGGTGCCCGATCCGGTCTGGAAGCGCGAAAACCTGGATGAGGAATGGTTTATCGGCGACACCATCAATATGTCCATCGGTCAGGGCTATATGCAGGCCTCGCCGCTCCAGGTGGCGGTGATGTTTGCAGTGCCCGCGAATGGCGGTGATTTGGTGCGTCCCCATTTGCTAAAAGACCAGGAGGCAGCCCGCTCGTGGCGCACTCCTATTGGTCTGAGTCCTACGACACTGAGAATTTTGCAAGATGGGCTACGTCGGGTGGTCAGCAGCGGCACGGGCACAGTGATGAATACGCCCAGCCTGCCGCCCAACGCGGGCAAAACGGGTACTGCCGAAGATCCACCGCGCAAATCCCACGCCTGGTATGGCGGCTATGCTCCGCTGGATAATCCAGAAATTGTCGTGGTAGCGTTTATCGAGAATTCCCCTGAGGGAGGCGGCGGCAAGGTGGCTGCGCCGATGGTGAAGCAAGTGCTGGAAACGTATTTCAATAAAACCCAGCCCGATAGCCAGGCTGCGCCCCAGGGTGGGGTCGTGTCTGATTAGGCTGGGACTTTTAGGCTGGTCTTTTTGGGATGGTGGGCGCTTCTGTGCAGGGGCGCTGTGGATGGGCGATCGCCCATCAGGTTTACACCCGTTCGCTAAAAAAAGCGCTAGCGTGGCGATTGGGGATACAGGATGGCAAAGCGTAGCGCCCGTGAGAAGCCGCTACTGTCACCTTAGATGTCATCACCTTGAGATGTCACCTTGAGATGTCACGTTAGATAACGGCTGGCTTTTGAGCCGGGGATCTATTCCCAGTCTTTCTTAGTTTTTCGTTTTGTATGTCTAGAAGTCGATTAATTACGCTTTTTCGCCGAGCTTATCGAATTTCGCAATGGTCTGAGCAAACACAAATGTCCCTGCCCGAAGCGTCGGGGTGGCTGGATGCAAACCTGTCGCGGCGGCGCGTGTTGCAGGCAGGCGCAGTGCTGGGTGGCACGCTGGGGATGGGCAGTTTGGGAATGAAAGACTCGGTGGGGGACGATCGCTCTTATCCATCGGGGCAGCCCACTCGCTCTGGCGAAAACTCATCGCCCGTGCTGATTGTGGGAGCGGGTGTGGCAGGATTAACGGCTGCCTATCGGCTCCAGCAGGCAGGTATGCCGTTTGAGCTAGTCGAAGCCAGTGCCCGCATCGGCGGTCGGCTGCGGACTGTGCGAAACCCGGATGGACTGCCGGGGACAGTGGAACTGGGTGGCGAATTTATCGACACGCGCCATACCCACGTCCGCGCTCTGGCCGCAGAATTGGGACTGGAATTGTCTGACCTGCGGGCGGCTGATGCGGGGCTAGAGCCGGAGGTGCTGTATTTCCAGGGACAAAAGGTGAGCCATGAGGCAGTGGTGGAGCGGTTTGCCCCCCTCGCCAAGCGAATCACGCAGGACTTGCTGGCGATGGGGCGAGGCATCACCTATCGCCAGCATAATGACCACGCCGCCCAGCTCGATCGGCTGTCGCTGGCAGAATATCTGGATGCGGCAGAGATTGACCCGGTGATTCACCAACTGGTGCGGGTAGCCTACATCACCGAATTTGGACGAGACGCAGAAGATATGTCCTGCTTGAACATGCTCTATCTGATTGGGACAGAGGTGGGGCAGTGGAGCACCTACGGCGACAGCGACGAGCGTTGGCATGTGGTCGGCGGCAACCAGTCGATTCCTGAAGCGCTGGCACAACGGGTTGCGGGGGCGATCGCCCTCAACACCGCTCTGGAATCGATTCGCCTCGCCCCCGATGGGCGCTATCGCGTCAGCCTGCGACAAGACGGCAAGAGCATCGAGCGCAGCTACGAAAAGGTGCTGCTGACCATTCCGTTTTCGGTGCTGCGACAGGTGGAACTCGCGATAGACCTGCCGCCCGTCAAGCAAAAGGCGATCGCCGAGTTGGGCTATGGCACCAGCAGCAAGCTGGCCGTCCCCTTCCAGGAGCGTATCTGGCGCACCCGCTACGGCTCCACCATCAGCGTCTACACTGACCTGGATTTTCAAAATACCTGGGAAAGCGCCCGCTACTCGCCGGGGCCGAGCGCCTGGGTGACAGACCTACGGGCGGGACGACAGGGCGTATTGCTGGCGGCCGATAGCCCCGCCACCCACGCCAAGGCGCTCGCCGCTGATCTAGACCAGATCTTTCCAGGCATTGCTGAAGTGCAAAAAGGGCGATCGCTCCGCGCAATTTGGGCGGCCGAACCCCACGCGCTGGGGTCTTATTCCTGCTATCGGCCCGGGCAGTGGACGGCGATCGCCGGAGCCGAAATCGAGCGGGTGGGCAATCTCTGGTTCGCAGGGGAACACTGCTCTCTAGAATCCCAGGGCTATATGAATGGCGCAGTAGAGACGGCTGAAATCGCTACCCGCAGCATTCTTCAGGCATAAAAGTTGAAAAGACCTGGTAGCTTCATCAGAAACCCTGGCAAGATTCCCATCTTCTGCCAGGGTCTTTTATCGTCTACATCACAGGGCGATTTCGCAGTGTAATCTCACAGCGCGATTTCACAGCGCGATTTGACTGGGCAATCTTACAGGGCGATTTCATAGTGCGATCGCCCAATCCTAATCGCCGCCGCCCCCCGATCCAACGCAGCGGGTTCCGTCCAGAGGACAGGTACTAGTTCCTCTTCGAGCAAGCGCCACTGGAGCAACGGCTGTAGACAGCACCAGCGCAAACAGCGCCACGAGAACAATTCGTTTCATCGCAAACCTCCTTGATGTTAGTCAATCCGTAGAAGGTTCCGGCCTGCTATTGGCAAGGCTTGGGAGTCCTTTCCGAGATAACTCACATCTTGGCGGCTCTGGCTGAGGGGAACCTGAAACAGCACTGAGTGCCCCAGAACCCTTTTGTGAGGAAACTGAAGCAACCGTGAGAATATGCCGAACCTTAGGCGAGCTTTTGTCCGATGGGCGATCGCCCCTTGCTAAAACTCAGGCCGCACTGTCTAGAACTCATCATCGGCATAGCCACCAGAGGCTGCCGCCGCCTCATTGTCACGCTTAGATCCCAGCAATTCCATTCGGTCAACCCGAATCACAGGCGCAGAGCGATCGGCTCCAGTGGCTCGATCTTTCCAGTATTCAAACTTGAGAGAGCCGCTGACTCCAATCAGGCTGCCTTTTCGGACATAGTTTGCAGCTACTTCAGCCGTCTTGCCCCACATCTCCAGGTTGAACCAGTCTGGCTCGTCGCTGTTGCGCGTGCGGCGGTTCACTGCCAGCGTAAACTTGCAGACCACGCTACCCGACTCGAAATACTTTACATCCGGATCACGACCCGCCCGACCCACCAAGGTAACGACGTTCAAGCTCATAGGATATTCCCCAAACCTAAAATCAAAACTTTGGAAACAGCAACTAAAGCCAAAGACGAAGAAAATCTGAGTCGATCAATCCTTTCAAAATTAATTCCTAAAAAAATCAGAGGAATGATTAGAATTGCATATCGCCTTGTGTAGTATGCCTGTCCTATTTTAACAGGATCTAGCCGGATTTTGAAGCGGTTGCTCCCTTGATTGCCGGATGATTGCCAGACTGTTTTGTCCAAATTTTTTCGCTTTAGCAAGCGCCGGAAACATCGTCAAATTGGCATCGGTTGGCGATCGCCAACTGCGCGATCGCCCCCATCCATCCACCTTCCATAATCTTCCTGGTATCTTGCGCCACAGGGATCAGTTTTGCGGTATCGTGAGCGGGGTGCAATCCGTCAGGATCTAATGACCAGATCGAGCCGGGAACTAGCAACAAGATGTTGGCGGCTGGCCTTCAAGTGTGGGCAATCGTCCTCATTCACTCAGTCAGCCCAAACCCGATCAGCATCTTAGAGCTAATTTGTAAAGGAGCCTGAAAGCCTTGTTAATCAAGGATTTCCGAGAAACCGCTTTTCCTGGGCAAACATGACCTCAAAGCCACACATGCCAAGAGTTTCAGGCTTCTTAAGATTTGCTTCATAAATTAGCTCTTAGGCATATTCCGACTAGACGGTTGACAAAAATCGTAATACAATCCCATCGACGGAGTTAGACTGTTGTACTTGAATCTCTTCCATACTCATGCGTTAAATTCTTGGAGCTGGGTTGGAACCCTGAGGTATTGTTTGGAGACACTAATTCTGGAAACACTAAATCTGGAAACACTAAATTTTGAAGGCATTGGCTTAGCAGCGTTGTGCAGGTAGAGTTGAGTTCAAGGCATGACGAATCTGTGCAGCATCAGCAGCAAAGCTGCTTTTCAAAAGCAAGGCGGCTCTCTGAAAAGGGAAGTCCGGTTCATCGGGCAGCATCTGCAAGTTTACCCCTGAGCATCGTCATCACCTCAGAATCGTTAACCAGGTGCCAGCCAAGGATTTTACCTGAGTTATCGGGGCGTTTAGAGCGATCGCAGTAGTGTTTTTGTAACTAGGAGCTTGTTAGGCTAGTGGGACTTTTTAACCGCTTCTCGTTGTCACGCGACATGGGTATCGACCTGGGCACAGCAAACACCCTGGTCTACGTTTCGGGTCGGGGCATTGTGCTTCAAGAACCATCAGTGGTAGCCATCGACCAAAACGAGAAAGTACCCCTAGCCGTTGGCGAAGATGCCAAGAAGATGCTGGGACGGACTCCCGGAAACGTGATGGCACTGCGCCCCCTGCGTGATGGGGTGATTGCAGATTTTGACACGGCTGAGCTAATGCTCAAGCACTTCATCCGCCGCGTCCATGAAGGTCGGACGCTCGTTTCCCCTCGTATCGTGATTGGCATTCCCAGTGGCGTGACGGGCGTTGAGCGTCGGGCTGTGATGGAAGCTGCATCCCAGGCGGGAGCCCGAGATGTTTATTTGATTGATGAACCTGTGGCCGCAGCCATTGGGGCTGGCTTGCCTGTGGCAGAGCCGACTGGAAACATGATTATCGACATCGGCGGTGGCACCACCGAGGTCGCAGTGCTAAGCTTGCAGGGCACTGTGCTGAGCGAATCGGTGCGGGTTGCTGGCGACGAGCTAAGCGAGGCCATTTCCCAATATATGAAAAAGGTTCACAACCTGGTGATTGGGGAACGTACAGCAGAGGAAATCAAAATCACGGTCGGCTCCGCCTATCCAACGGACAACCATGACGACATCATTATGGATGTTCGAGGGCTGCACCTACTGTCGGGGCTGCCCCGCACCGTTTCGGTGAAAGCGCCAGAGATCCGTGAAGCGATGGCAGAACCTCTGTCGGTCATCATCGAAGCTGTTAAGCGCACGCTGGAGCGCACCCCTCCTGAACTGGCGGCAGACATCATCGATCGGGGGATCATGCTGGCAGGGGGCGGAGCCTTGCTGCGTGGGCTAGATACCCTGATCAGCCATGAGACAGGAATTGTGGTTCACGTTGCAGCCGACCCACTGAGTTGCGTAGTGCTGGGCACTGGGCGTGTGCTAGAAAACTTCAAGCAGCTTGAGCGGGTCTTTAGCGGACACTCTCGCAATATGTAGCGTAAGGCTGTATAGCTTACCGGTATTCTGAATTGGTGTTCTGAGCAAGTATTTCCAGTTTTCGTGGGGATTCCTCTCAGGATTCGTATCAAGCATTTCAGGACTTGTGTGAAGCGCTGGCGATGAGGATTGAGCGCGGCTAATGTACGTACTGCGTCGATGGTGGGGGAAGAATGGGTTGCGGCTGGGGCTAGCAGTGCTGGCTCTTAGCACTGCGTGGATGCTCAGGCAAACCCAGGGTGCATTTGTGCTAGAGCTATATCGAGCGATCAGCGCCCCGTTTCAGGCTAAAGGCCCGACTCGCGCCGAAATCCTGAATAACGCCCAGGTTCAAGAGTTGCAGCAGCGCTTAATTGAGCTAGAAAGCCAAAACCGCCGACTCCAAGAATTGTTGAACTACAATACGACGCAGCCACAACCGGGGATTGCGGCTCCGATTATTGGGCGCAGCGCTGACCACTGGTGGCAGCAGGTGACCTTGGGACGGGGAAGGAGAGACGGGGTAGAAGTTGGTTCTATTGTCTCGGGAACGGGCGGACTGGTGGGGCGAGTGGTACAAGTGACGGCGAATACAAGCCGTGTGCTGTTGGTGAGTGATCCCACCAGTCGTATCGGCGTGACGGTTAGCCGCTCTCGCTTTATGGGCTACATGCGGGGGCAGTCGGGCAATCGGGCAGTGATGGAGTTTTTTGAAAAGGTGCCGGATGTGAAACCGGGGGATGTCGTGTCTACGTCGTCGTTTAGCCAGCTGTTTCCGCCAGGGCTGCCTGTGGGGCGCATTGAGTCAGTAGACTTTAGCAAAAGCCCTGCCCCAGAGGCCATTGTCGAGCTATCGGCCCCGATTAGCACATTGGACTGGGTGCTGGTTGCGCCCAATCCAAAACCTGCTGCTACTGAACCGCCCCCGCCGCCCCCGCCGCCACCAGACTCGACCTTGCCCTGATGATCCTGCCTAAGTGCTATGAATGATTTGCTGCTTCTGAGTCCTTATTTGAGGCAGGCGCTAAATGCACTGGTAACGGCTGGCTCAGTCTTGGCCTGTTTGCTGGTTTTGCCAACCCGGTTTGTAGGGATGGAACTGTTGGGGGTGGGGCCAAACTGGCTGCTGATCTGGGTTGTGGCCTGGAGTGTCAAGCGATCGCCCTGGCAGGGTGCGATCGCCGGAGTTGTGCTGGGGCTGCTGCAAGACGGCATGACGGCGGCCAACCCAACTCATACACTGAGTCTCGCGCTGGTGGGGTTGCTTACAGCATTGATTCAAAAGCAGCGCTATATCCAAGAAGACTTTATTTCGGTGGCGCTGATTGTGTTTGGCATGGCGGTGATTGCGGAAACCGTGACGGCGTTTCAATTCATGCTTCAAGATCTACGAGTACCCGATCGCCTTTCCTCCCGCACGCTTTCAGAGATTTGGAACTATCACCAGCAAATTGCCCTCTGCTCTGCCATTCTCAGTAGCCTCTGGGCACCAGCGCTTTATTACCCACTGAATCGCTGGTGGCAGCGAGTGAGTCTGGCAGATCAACTCCAGGCCTAGAGAGGAACTGGGGCGTTACCACTGATCCACGGTGTCTAAAATTTTTTGATCAACTTGGTCAACAACGCATCTCTGAATGTCCATTGACAGGGATAATAGGGGTAGCTGAAATCTTGCTCAGTCTGGCTTCCAGAGAAGGCTCTAAGTATTTTTACCCAAAGCTGATATGCTAAGCGACCGGAGCAGCACGTTCAGCCAAAAGATTAGATGACGAGCGAGAAAATTTAGGGATTCTCCTGCGTTTTCTTGACGAAAAAAGCTTTTGCGACCACATAGACGCATTGAACACACAGACGCATTTCTTGGAGCGATCGCAACAATGGGTTTAATTAAGAAACTAATTGGGGGACTGTTCTCGTTTTTGGGTGGGCTGGGCAAGCTGCTGGGCTTGGGCAAGTCTTCAGAATATTTTCTAGAGGCTGAGCCTTCTAGTAGTGCTGCGCCTGCGGCTCCGGTTGCTGAGGCTGCCCCTGCGACGACTGAAGCGCCCGTGGCTGCCCCTGCCCCTGCGGCGGCTGTGGCTACGGTTGCGCCTCCTGCAACGGATGTTACGTCGAATGGCAAGGCTCCTGCGGCTGCGGCTCCGTCCCCGGCTCCGGCTGCCAAGCCTACACCTGAGGCTTCGCCTGCGGCTGATCAAACCTTTGCGCCGAATTTTGTGGTGTTGAGCAGCAGCCGGAGCGGTCGTCGTCGCCCTGGCCCCAGCCTCAATCCGTTTCTAGACATGGCGCGTCAGGTCAGATCCCAGGGCTAAGTCAGTGCTTTAAAGCTTTCCAGGTCGTTGATTGCCCTGAGTCGATCCTCCTAAATCTCCCTTAAAAAGGGGAGCTGCCGGAGCGGTTTGGCCTAGTTCCCCTTTTGCCTTTGGTCTTGGCTGATTTTTTGGCTAGATTTAGGTTCTTGGCTAGATTGAAATTTGGCTAGCTTGAGAGCTGCTGTTGAAGGGTTCAACGGCAGCTTTTTGGATTTGGATTTGAAATTTGGTCTTGTAGCAAGTTTTTGGGGTTCTAGCGGGCACACCTCCTGAGCAATCACGCAGATGCGTAAGTTCTACTTGTATCAACTTGCCAATAAAATTAGCTGGAAGGCATGTCTTGCTCCAAGGCGGCTGCAAGGATTGACAGCGCGGCCGCAGGTGCGGTGATGGCTCGCAGCACGCGCCGCCCCAGCGAGACAACTCGATAGCCTGCGGCGATCGCCCCGTCGATTTCGGCATCGGTCCAGCCGCCTTCGGGGCCAATGGCGATTGCCACTGGTTTGGTCGATGGGGAGGCTCCACGAGTTGGCAAGAGTTTTTGGAGCAGATGAGGGCGATCGCCCCGCGCCTCGCACAGATAAGCATCGCAAGTCTCCGCATTCCAGACCGTGAGCGCGTCGCTCCAGGACTGGGGCTCACCGATCGTGGGCACGAACTGCCGTTCGGATTGTTCCGCAGCCTCTTGGGCAATGCGCCGCCAGCGATCGAGCTTTTGGGGACTGGGGTTGAGTAGCGTGCGATCGCTCAAAATCGGCATAATCTGCGCTGCGCCCAGTTCCGTTGCCTGGCGAACAATGTCGTCCATGCCCTGCCCCTTGGGCATGGCAATCAGCAGCACAACAGGGCGCGGCAGTTCTGTGGGTGCAATTGGGATCTGTTCCTCTAGAATTTGCATCTGGTCGGGCGGCTCGACGGCAACCAGCCAGCACTGCCCCAGACCATCCATTGCCAATAGGCGATCGCCCGCCTGAAGCCGCAACACTCGCCACAAGTAGTGCTGCTGCTCTGGTGTCAGTCGGATATACGACCCACTGATCTGGTCAGGCGCAATGGTAAGCCGCTGAAACTGGGACACAGAGGATGCAGCAGGAGTTGGGGTTAGCAGGATTAGCGCTCGTGCTCGAATATTAACCGTGCTTGAATATTAATCACCTAATTAATCACCTAGTGCGCTTGAAGCTGAAAATACTCATCGTCTAGCGAAGTTCGCACCAAGAACATGCAGCCGCCCACCGTTTCAGATGGCTCATGCACCGTTCCCTGGCGAGAGCGAATGTAGTCCCCTGCGCCATACACCTCACCGTCAATTCTCAGATCACCATCGAGCATGTAAATCTCTTCGGGAGCCGCATGACGATGAATCGGATAGACTGCACCCGGCTCCGCCTTGAGCAGCGCGGTTACTTCTCGCTTTGCCAGATCTACGTAGAGCGGAGCGACGGAAACACCAGGAACCCGATAGGGCTGCCAGTCAAGGTCGCGACCGCGCACGGTCAGTCGGTTGCCGCTAGAAAACTGGCGCATCAATACCCGTGCGGCAGCAACAGCCTCGCGTACCTGGCGGAATGAAAAGGAGGCGAGCGGTTCTGCGACCGGCGGAGAGGCGGATTCGGACGGGACTGAGCCAGCGGGCTGAACCGTGTCTTGATAAATCCGCTGAAACAGTCGATCCTTCAGATCGGCAGCAGGCGACACCAACTCCAAACTATAGGGCAGCATCGCCACGGTTTCTTCCAGTTCGGCCATTTCAGTGGCCAATTCTGGACATTCCTCTAGATAGTCGTTAATCTGCTGAAGCCCTGCATCGTCTAGCAGCCCAAGGGCGTACAGTGCAGCCAAGTCACACAAGCAGGGGGCGTGATCCATAGTTACTGCTGTCATTATTTCTTCATCCTAGCTTGTGGATTTGGTAAGCGTTCTGACGGTGCTAAACGATTGACCAAGCGTTTTTCTATACTGACCCATGTTTATCTCAATACATCTCAATATCTTTGGATCTCTGCGCTTTGCATCTATGCTCTGCGTCTATGCTTCGTGCTGATGCCTATAGCTGCGCTGCTGGCTATGATGCATCTGTCGCCGCTTGTTGCAGGTGCAAGCCATGTCGGGCCGGAATACCACCTCACAACGTAGGACGGCTATGCTGCTATGCTGCGACCCTGTTGACTAGTGCAAGCCGTGTTGGGCTAATAGCACCGTTCAGCAGCATTGCCGTTGCGCTATGGCTGTGAAATAGCTGCACGATAGTTGCATCATCATATTTTTGGGTTCTGCTTTTTGGATTCTGTGTTTCTATCTACTTGTGTTGCATCCGCACTCTATAGTGTATGCAAGTGTAAGTGTATGCAGCATCTATCTAATGTATGCAGCGTCCAATCTTTTCAGCGTTCTTCCGAGTTTCGGGGGGACCAAAAGGCTCCTTAGAGCTAATTTGTAAAGGAGCCTGAAAGCCTTGTTAATCAAGGATTTCCGAGAAACCGCTTTTCCTGGGCAAGCATGACCTCAAAGCCACACATGCCAAGAGTTTCAGGCTTCTTAAGATTTGCTTCATAAATTAGCTCTAATGTATGCAGCGTCCAATCTTTTCAGCGTTCTTCCGAGTTTCGGGGGGCCCAAAAGACTCCTTACTCTAACAAGTCCTCAATCTAACAAGTCGAGTGCATCAAGCACCTGTCGGAGTTTGTTCAAACCCAGACGGATGCGCGTTTTCACCGTTCCCAGAGATTTTCCGGTCTTGGTTGCGATTTCTACATGGGTCAATCCTTCGTAGTAAGCTAGCTCAAGCACCTCGCGCTGTTCTACGGGCAGTCGCTGCATTGCTGCCAACAGGCGATCGCGCCGTTCATTTATTAATACGTCTTCTGTCGGATCTGAGATCTGTGCTTGGGGGACTGTTTTTGCGGCTTCGGTAGAAGACTCGACAGCTTTGCTGACGCGCTGGAGCGATCGCAGTCGGTCGAGCGAGCGGCTGCGGGTGAGCATGAATAGCCATGCGTCTACCCGTCCACGCTGGGGATCATAGCGCCCTGCCAGCTTCCACACCTGGCTAAACACGTCCAGCACAATTTCTTCTGCCTCTTCGACCGACCCCAAAATCCGAAATGCCAGGGAATACAGCACTCGCGCATAGCGGTCGTACAGGAGGGATAGGGCAGATTGATCCTGCTGGGCGATGCGGGCCAGCAGGTGCGCTTCCTCGGAGGTTGAGGGTTGAGGGGGCATGAGTCAGGATTGGGGGGAGATTAGACTAGCCCATAGCCGAGGCTAAAGCATGAGGCCAAAGCATACCGTCCAGAGCATACAGTCCAGCCTAGCCGCTCAACAGCGCTTCCACAAACTCATAGCTAGAGAAGGGGCGCAAATCTTCAATTCCTTCCCCTGCGCCGATGAAGCGGATGGGCAACCCCAACTGCTGCACGACGGCCAGCGCGATGCCGCCTTTGGCTGTGCCATCTAGCTTGGTTAGCACAACTCCGCTTAGCTGGGCGGCTTCGGAGAACACCTCAGCTTGGCGCAAGCCATTTTGCCCCAGAGTGGAGTCTAACACCAGCAGCGACTCGATACGGGCATCTGGTGCTTTTTTGTCGATGATGCGGCGAACTTTGGCGAGTTCATCCATTAGGTTTTTCTTGTTTTGCAGCCGGCCTGCCGTGTCGATGAGCAGCAGTTCGGTTCCCCGCGCCTGGGCCGCTGTGATTGCGTCGAATACGACGGCGGCGGGGTCGGTGTTTTTGCCAGGGTTGGCGATGACTTCTACGTTGCTGCGATCGCCCCACACTTTCACCTGCTGCACGGCAGCGGCTCGGAAGGTGTCGGCTGCGCCAATCAGGGTTTTGTAGCCCGATTTTTGGGCGATGTGGGCAATTTTACCGATGGTCGTGGTTTTGCCCGCGCCATTAACCCCCGTCATCAGCCAGATGTTGAGGGTGTCCTTTTCGGGAGCAAAGGTGGGACTAACAGGCTTGCCGCCGGGGTTGTCGAGCATGTCTCGCAGGATTTCTTTAAGATAGGCGATCGCCGCTTCGGGGGGCAGAGATTCCTGGCGCAGTTTGTCCTGCAAGCGCTCGATGATCCGATCCGTCGCCTCCACGCCCACGTCTGCCTGGAGCAGCAGCGACTCGATCTCCATCACCGCATCTTGGTTGAGCGGCCCCTGACCGACGATCGCCCGCAGTTGGTTCACCAGGCTGCGTCGCGTCTTGTCGAGTCCCTGGCGCAGGCGCTTGAGCCAGGTAATTTCCTCCAGATCTACTTGGTCGGCCCGGCGGCCCTGGGAGGCTAGCACCTGCGCCGACCAAAGGAAGCTCTCATCCAGGGGAAGATCCGGTTCTGGGGCGGAGTCCGTTGGGCTGGCTGATTCAGTAGCCAGTTTTTCAGCTTCCGCTGCTGCTTCTTGGGCCGCTTCTGCTTTGAGTTGCTCCAGGCGGGCCTGCCGCTCGGCCTCGGCCTGGGCCCAAAAGGGGAGCGGAGCCGCAGCCGTCTCTGGCGCAGTTTCTGGTGCAGTTTCTGGCGCGGTTTCTGGCGCGGCAGCCGTTGATAGTTCGCTGGGCGCTACTGCTTCAGAGGGGTTCGATGCGGTTTTTTCAGCCGCAGATGAATCGGCGATCGCCCCTGACGCGGCTTCGTCCGTCGTAGCGAGTTCTGTAACGGTTTCGGGCGTGGTGGACTCAGCGGTTTCCTGCTGGCGCTTTTGAATATTTTTGTAGGCAGACTTTGCCCAGGCGAGATAGTCTTGGGCGATCGCCGCTTCACCCGCAGCAGCATCGGCAGGCGCTTTCGACTTTGGCGCTGGGGCAGCGCCTTTCTGTGGATCTGGCTCTGCCTCAGCGGGCTGGTTTTCGTATTGACGGTTGAACCAATTAAACGACGACATAGGGAGGGTCAGGGGTTAGGGACATTGCTCTGGATCAGGAGCAAACGCCCAAGAGCGCCTGGAGCCGCTGCATCCAGATTTCCGCTTCATCTATAAGCTAGCTTATAGTGCTTGCGTTTTTCCTAGTGAAGAGATTTCCGCCAACCCGGAACAGGGCAAGGCTGGAAGTGCGGCCCATCGGAACGGCGGCCGGGGAAAGTCTGATAAAGCCTTGGTTTAGAATTAGAACGCTTGGGCTGCGGGTCATCTAAGGGGTCTTCAGGCTTTTTCGAGCTTATCTTCGGGCCTGTCTTCGGGCCTGTCTTCGGGCTTCTCGACCACCCGCCGCAGCACGCCGTTGATAAAGCGATGCCCATCGTCGTCGCTATAGCGTTTGGCTAGCTCAACGGCTTCGTTAATCGCCACTTTGTCAGGAATGCCCATGTATTGAAACTCCGCCACAGCCAGCCGCAGAATATCGCGGTCGATCTGGGGAAGCCGATGAAGCTGCCAGTCTACCATTGCGGCGGAAATAATCTGATCGATTTCGGCGCGGCGGATGCTGACGGTTTGCAGCAGCGCCAGAGTGTAGTCGCGCACTTCCTGATGATTGGCGAGTTGCAGTATTTCCGGCAGTTCGACGGCGGTGCCAATCCGGTTGATGGCTGCTTGAGCCAGTTCCAGCGCTTCTTTCACCATAACGCGGGCGCTGTCGAGATCCTGGGCTTTGGTTTCACTGGCCAATAGGCGATCGCTCCCCCGCTCCACCTCGGCGGCGGCGGTTTCCAGCATGTCGTGAACTTCGCCCGTCAGCGTCCGCACGGCGGCTAGGGCGACGGACTGAAGCTGTTGAGCCTCCAGTTTTTCGGGCTTGGATGGAAGCTGGCTCACGCTCAGCAACGCCAGTTCTCGCGCAATGCGTCGAGCTTGCATGTCGGGTTCTCAATCCTTAAAAAATTCAAGTGGAAACAGAGGGCAGGCTGGCGGAAACGCTCAAACTAGGTCGGATGGCAGCGGCACGGACTGACGCTTGGCTTCGGGGGAGGCGTTTTCAAACGGCGACTCCATCAGTGGTTCATCCAAAACCAGATCGAGGGGACGGGTGTCCTTGGCCGCCGCAGGGCGATCGCCATAGCTGCTCGTTCCTACGTTAGCAGGGTTCAGCCCGCCCGTCGCAAGGGTTCCCGCAGGCGGGTTTCCGGGCGGCAGTCCGCCTGCGGGCAGCGCACTGGCCAGGTTGGGGCCGACAATGCCGCCAGAGACGACCACCTTAAACGCATCTTCTACCGACATTGCCAGGTTGATGACTTCGGTTTCGGGTACGACGGCATACCAGCCCGTCGTGGGGTTGGGGGTAGTGGGAATAAACAGGCTCAGCATCTTGCCCGACAAGGGGCCGGCGATATCGGCGGTGAATGCACTGGTGACGAAGGCGATCGCCCACACGCCGCGTCGGGGATATTCCACCAGCACGACTCGCCGAAAACGGTCGTTCGTGTCGCGCAGCAGCGTTTCCAGCAGTTGCTTCAGGGTTTTGTAGACCGATCCTGCCAGCGGAATGGCTTGCAGCAGACGCTCCCCCACATCCAGCAGCCAGCGTCCGGCAATGTTGCGAGCCATCAGCCCAATGAGCAGGATTAGCGCCAGCGGCACGGTGAAGCCAACTACCAGGTTGAGAAAATCACCCAAAATCGGCGGAAAATCGTTAAACGGGTTGATCTGCTTGGGGATGCGCGTCAAAAAGGCGATCGCCCAGCTTGCGATCGTAAACGACAGCCAGATCGTCGTAGCCAGCGGAATCACCACCAGCAGACCTGCGATCAGGTCGTTTTTCAAATCCTGCTTGAAGCGTTGAAGAACGGACAACCCAGTATCTCCCTAATAAACAAGCCGAGGATAAACAAACCGAGATAGATAAGCCGAAGGTGAACAAAGCGAGTGAAAAAGCGGCTGTGAAAAGCAGTTGTAGGAAGCGGCCGTAAAAAGCGTTTGTAAAAAAGTATCTGAATCTACAATCTAGCAGGTTAAGGCAGGGTTATCAGTGCTGCTTTAGAGAAGCCTGTTATGCGAGGACTGCCGTTCTCAGCTAGCACGTTACTTTATTTGTACGGTTTGTAAAGAATTATTTCAAGTTTCGGGGATACATTCTCCGCTTCTCAGGAGATGCTTTTGAGAATGTTTTCAGCTTATGCGGTTGGCGAAGGGCGATCGCCCGACTCAGCGGCCTCTGCCTGTTGCACGGTCGTATCCAGGCCAGATTTGGCGAATCCCGACTCTACTGGTGGAGAGGCAACCTGCGGGTGGGTCGTCGCCTGCTGCAACTCCCAGACCTTGAGCAAAATCAGGTATTCGTAAAAGGCTTGCAGAACGCACCAGGTAAACCCCGGCCCGCCATCCCGCCATCCCCCTAGCCCAAAGTACATGTAGAGAAACCGCAGCAGCGGCCGACCGGGCAGGCGGTGGGATAGGTCTTTTAGGGCGCGGCGACGCTCCACCTCCGAAGCTCCCCAAAAGAGCGATCGCCAGTTCACGGTTCCCTGCTGTAACTGCCGCAGGGTTTCCGCCGCTTCATCGGAGGAATAGCGATTGTGCTTGTCGATCCAGCGGCTAAAACCCTTGCTACAAGTGTAATGCGGATAGGTTTCCTGCAAAAAGCCGGTGGGCCCGTTGCAGACCTCACGCTCGGCGTGACCGTAGTCCTCAAACCAGACCTTGCCGTGGCGCAGCAGCCGGAGCTGATAGCGGGGATACTGCGTGCTGCGACGAATCCAGCGGTTCATAAACATCACCCGCTCGGCGACATAGTAGCCCACCCGCTCCTCAGACTGGATCACACGGCAGCACTCTTGAAACAGCGCCGGAGTCATCCGCTCGTCCGCCTCTAGGATATAAATCCAGGGGTGCTTGGGCGGAATGGACTCCAGCATCCAGGTGCGCTGCTTGCCGTGGCTCTCGAAGGCGTGCTGGACAATCCGAACCGGATGGCGCTCGGCAAACTGGGCGGCGATTTCCAGCGTGCGATCGCCACTACAGGAATCCACCACCACCACGTCGTCCGACAGCAGCGCCGACTCCAGGCAGTCCGCGATGTCGATCTCTTCGTTGTAGGTGAGGATATAAATCGAAAACATCGAGACGCTTTGCTGCCAAACCGCTAATCCAGCGATTTTAGCCCTGTCCAGCCAATAATGATGTAGCCTACTGCCAGCACCAAACTACCCAGCCCAATTCGCAGACCCGACTTGATGGATTCGGTGCGAGCCGTCGCCTGGGCATCTTCCTTGCGAGTGCGGATTTCAGTCTGTCCCCGCGAGCGGAGTTCCTGCACCCGCTCCTGCAAAAACGGCTCCAGCCGCTCTGGATTTTGCTTAAACTCCCGAATTTGATTTGCCTGCTCCTGGTTGATCTGGTTTGCCTGCACCGCCTGATTGATTTGCTCGTCGCTAGCATTGAGCAGTTGAGCAATCTGGGCCCGCTGCTGCTGTAATGCCGTCGCCAGACTTTGATCGAGTCGTCCTTCGGCCTGCTCGGCTTCCTGGTTGATCTGCTCTTGGGCGGCTGCATTGTTGAGCCGCAGATTGTTGAGATGCAGCGGGAACAGCAGCACATAGATCAGCCCCAGCAGGCTGGCCAACAGCAGCGCCCAAAATCGCAGATCCCGATTCCGCCCTGATCGTCGCTCCTCGATCGCCCCGGTGGCATGGTCAATCCAGTACCCTGCAAACAGCAGCGCCAGCCCCACCAACGGCACGATGCCCCGATCGACAAACTGGGTCGTAAAGGCAAGCTGCCATTGGCGATCGAGCAGTCGATAGGGAATCGGCAGAATAAAGAAGTCAATCAGCGCAGAGAGCGTGATGATGATTCCGACTGTTTTCAGAATGCGGGAAGCCAGTGGAGCAGTAATGCGGCCAGCAGGTTTAATCGATGTCATAACGGTAATTTCGATTTGTTGGGATTCACAAGATTAGGGGTGAACAAAAACCAACCTGCCCGCATCAGCCTATCGTGAGGGTTCACAGGTCGGTTTCATTGGTCGGTTTTACAGGTGAGTCTCACAGGTGAATTTTACGGGTCGGTTCATACAGGTCGGTTCATACAAGACACAGGTAAATCAGCCGTTGCAATTTCGCGTTTGCCATTCTCAGACTGGTCATTCTCGGAATCTTTAGGGATAGCGATATTCAGCGACTTTCAGAGACAAGGTTGATTGCGTTGCTCAGAGACAGCGACCCGTTGGAAACGGCAGTTATTTGCAGTTATTTACAGAGACGGCGTTGGACGAGCGCGATCGCGCTTGAGGAGCGAGCTTTGTCAAAGCTTGGGAAAGCGAAGCCTTGGGAAAAATGAGATGCTTTTGCACAGGTGCCCATCGGTCAATTAAACACCAAACAGGATGCAAGTCTGAAAAAAAATAGCGGTTCTATCGTGCTTTTCAGCTTGTACCGATACGCTTGTCGGAGTGGTGACATTGTGGTGTAAGCGAGGGAACGCATGACTCGACAGGTTGAAGTATTGCCGGATGTGGCAGGCATTGTGAATCGGGCGCTGGCGCTAATTTTGGAGCGGGCCGAAGCGGCGATCGCCCAGCGGGGAACCTTCTCGATTGCGCTGTCGGGAGGCAGCACGCCCAAGCCGCTATACGAGGCGATCGCCCAGCAGCCCCTTCCCTGGGACAAAATCCAGGTCTTTTGGGGTGACGAGCGCTACGTCCCGCCCGATCATCCCGACAGCAACGAAGGCATGGCCCGCCGCGCGTGGCTCGACCATGTGCCTATTCCCGCTGCCAATATCCATCCAATGGACACGACCCCTGCCGACCCGACAGTTGCGGCTGATTTGTATGAGCAGCATTTGCAGCAGGTCTTTCAGCTTGCACCTGGGGACTTTCCATCGCTGGACGTGGTGCTGCTGGGCATTGGCGACGATGGGCACACCGCCTCCCTATTTCCCCACACGAAGGCGCTGACCGTGGGCGATCGCCTGATCACCGTCGGCAACAAAGACGACCAGCCCCGCATCACCTTCACCGCGCCGCTGATCAACCACGCTCGCTGCGTCATCTTCCTCGTCGCCGGAGCCAACAAGCGCCCCGCCCTGACCCAAATCTTCGCCCCCGAAGGCGATGCAGACACCTACCCCGCCCGCCTGATTCAGCCCGCAGGCGAACTCTGGTGGCTCCTCGACCAAGCTGCCAGCATTCCCGTTCCCTAACTAGACGGGATGTGTAACTTTACAATCTGCCCCCATCCCCCAACCCCTTCTCCCGAACTGGTAGAAGGGGAGGAGGAGAGGCTTGAAGTCCCTCTACCAGACTGGGAGAGAGCTCAACGCTCTCGGCATACCAAAAAAGGTGAAGGGGGATCGGCAAAGTTGTACATAGCGTTAACTAGCAGCGCCAAGAGGATCTTTCCGCACCGTCGCTCAACGCAATCGCCAACTGAAGCCCATGCCATGCGAAGCGGCCTTCGGACTCACCAAAACGTCCTTAGGAGGGGGTGTGGGGGACGCTTCGTCCCCTGCAAAAGGGGGTTTGGGAGATATCCCCCAAGGCTGTTGGCTCGGAACTCAGAACCCCCGCAAAACCAGCCTAATCCCCCAAGGCTGTTAGCTCGGAACTCAGAACCCCGCAAAACCAGCCTAATCCCCCAAGGCTGTTAGCTCGGAACTCAGAACCCCCGCAAAACCAGCGCTATTCCTGAGAGAAATTCCAAAGTTTGATAACAAGCCCGCCCCTCAATCCCAGTTTCCCCTTACCCGTTGTCCCTCTGGTCTGATACCTTGATGGGGTAAATGATTTTGCGCCATTTGTGATTTCTGGACGATCAGCTTCATCCGCGCCGGAGATCACGAAGCGGGCGGTGCAGCGAGGGCTATGGCGTTAATTGTTCAGAAATACGGCGGGACATCGGTCGGCACGGTTGAGCGGATTCAGGCAGTCGCCCAGCGCGTCATGCAGACTGTCCAAGCGGGGAACTCGGTCGCAGTAGTGGTGTCTGCAATGGGCAAAACCACCGACGGACTGGTCAAGCTGGCATCGGAAATCTCCAGCAACCCCAACCGCCGCGAAATGGACATGCTGCTATCCACAGGTGAACAAGTATCCATCGCCCTCCTGAGCATGGCGCTTCAGGAACTCGGCCAACCTGCCATCTCCCTCACAGGCGCACAGGTCGGCATCGTTACCGAGTCGATTCACTCCCGCGCCCGCATTTTGCGAATCGAAACCGATCGCCTAGAGCGGCATTTGCAAAAGGGCGAGGTCGTCGTCGTAGCGGGTTTTCAGGGCATCACTGATTCGGTAGATTTGGAAATCACCACGCTGGGGCGCGGCGGCTCCGACACTTCGGCCGTGGCCCTAGCGGCAGCGCTGCGGGCCGATGCCTGTGAAATTTATACCGACGTGCCAGGGATTTTGACTGCTGACCCACGGCTTGTACCCGATGCCCAGTTAATGGACGAAATCACCAGCGACGAAATGCTGGAACTGGCCAGCCTGGGCGCAAAGGTGCTGCATCCCCGCTCGGTGGAGATTGCTCGCAACTACGGCGTGATGCTGGTGGTGCGCTCTAGCTGGACGGATGATCCGGGTACTCGCGTGATGTCGCCTCTGCCCCAGCCGCGATCGCTCGATGGGTTAGAAATCGCCCATCCCGTTGATGCGGTCGAGTTTGACACGGATCAGGCCAAGGTCGCCCTCTTGCGCGTGCCCGATCGCCCCGGCATTGCTGCTCGTTTGTTTGGCGAAATCGCCTCCCAAGCGCTGGATGTAGACTTGATTATCCAGTCCATCCACGAGGGCAACAGCAACGACATTGCCTTCACCGTCACCCGCAACTCGCTAAATCGGGCAGAGGCCGTTGCAGCGGCGATCGCCCCGGCCCTGCGCTACGACCCATCGCCCACCTCCGGCGAAGCAGAAGTGATGGTGGAACGGGACATGGCCAAGGTCAGCATCTCTGGCGCAGGCATGATCGGTCGCCCCGGCGTGGCAGCACAGATGTTTGAAACGCTGGCGACGGCGGGTGTGAATATTGAAATGATTTCCACCTCCGAGGTGCAGGTGAGCTGCGCCATTCGTGCCGAAGACTGCGATCGCGCTCTGGCCGCCCTGTGCAGCGCCTTCGAGGTCACCTCTTCGCCCGTCAACCAGGCCCAAAAATCCCTCGCCTATGCCGATGCGCCGCCCGTGCGCGGGGCCGCCCTCGACCGCAACCAGGCCCAGCTTGCCATCCGCCATGTGCCCGATCGCCCCGGCATGGCCGCTCGTCTGTTTCGCCTGCTGGCCGATCACAACATCAGCGTAGATATGATCATTCAGTCCCAGCGCTGCCGCCTGGTCAACGGCATGGTGACGCGGGATATCGCCTTTACTGTGGCGAAGGGCGACGTAGATGCAGCCAAAGCGGCCCTAGAAGCAGCCGCCCCCGACTTGGGCTGTGGGGAGATAGTGGTGAATCAGGCGATCGCCAAAGTTAGCATCGTTGGTATGGGCATGGTCGGCCGCCCCGGCATCGCGGCTCGCATGTTTGAGGCACTGGCTCAGGAGCAGATCAACATCCAGATGATCGCCACATCGGAGATCAAGATTAGCTGCGTAGTGCCAGAAGAAGATGGCATCCGCGCTCTGCAAGCCGTTCACGCGGCCTTCGGACTGGCGGGTACAGAGCGCGTGGAAGTGCCTGCTTAGTTGTTCAGAGTTCTCTAGTGCTTGGCCCGCAGAGCCTCCACGTCGAACAGGCTGATCAGCACGCCCGCCACCGGAATCGCCAGAAATAGCCCCAACAGCCCCGCCACTCGCACCCCCACCAGCAGTGCCAGAAACATCACCACCGGGTTCATATTGATCGACCCCTGCATGATTTTGGGCATCAGCACATTTTCCTCCACCTGTTGCAGCAGCACGCAGCAGACTAGGATCAGCAGGCTGAGCCAGATGCCTTGGGGCAAAAGGATGAGGCAGATGAGGCTAATGCCCAGGGTTGCGCCGATGCCGGGGATCAGGTCAAAAAAGCCGGCGATCGCCGCCAGCAGCAGCGCATAGGGCGCATTCACTAGCAGAAAAATCACCAGACACGACAGCGCAAAAAACAGCGACAGCAAAAACCGTCCCCAAAAAAAGCCCAGCAGGTTTTGCTGCACGGCATCCGTCAGGCGGGGCTGGAGCGAGGCCGGAAACCGACACACAATCCAGCGCCAGAGGCGATCGCCATCCAGCAGCATAAAAAAGCTGACAATGCCAATCAGCAACAAATCCAGCAATCGTTGCAGCAGCACTTGCAGCCCAATGAGGGACGTTTTCGCTGCCTCGATTGTTTGGGATTGCAGCAAATTCTCCAGGGCTGAAAAATCTGCCTGGAGATTGAACCGCTGCAAAAACTCTTCCACCTGCTCCAACGAGTTCAGCAGCACTGCCGCAATGCCGGGAGCCTGAGCCAGAAGCGCCTGCCCCTGCGACAGCATGGCCGAGCCAATCGTAAACACAAACCCCGCCAGCAGCAAGAGACTCAGCAAAAACACGGCCACCGCTGCCGCTGGACGAGGCAGCCAGCGCTGGAGCCACCGCATGGGATAGCTAAGCAAAAATGCCAGGATTGCCGCAAAGGTGAAGATGACAATTACCGAGGAAAAATAGGCAAGCACCTGGGCGATCGCCCAACCCAGCAACAGCAGCAGCAAATAGCGCAGCAGCTTAGCATTGTTCAACTGCGACCACAGCGTCTGCATTGGCTGATCGTCCCGATTCACGGCAGTCCCACCCTCCCTATCCATGGCGCAGTCGAATTGTGGAGAAATCGGCAATAATATAGTTTGCAATGCGCCCTAAAACACCGCGCAACAGCTTCCACAATTGGAATATGTGAGACGGGAAATTGTCTCTCGCTGAGACCCTGCTCAATCTAGCAGCATACGGCAGGCTCTAGGGTTAGAGCGATATTCCTTTCGAGCGACATTTTTCGAGCGACATTTCTCCATTTCTGACCCATCCTCGTTCCCCCTCTCCCCATCACGCTATGCAAACTGTTGACACGCCGCAAGCGATCGCCCACATGGACGACACCAAGCAGGGTCTTCCAGTCACTATCATCACGGGCTTTTTGGGTAGCGGCAAAACCACCCTCCTGAACCACATTCTGACCAATCAGCAGGGGCTAAAAACCGCCGTGCTGGTCAACGAATTTGGCGAAATTGGCATCGACAACGAGCTGATTGTTGCCACCGACGGTGACGACAGCATGGTGGAACTGAGCAACGGCTGCATCTGCTGCACGATTAACAACGACCTGCTAGAAGCCGTTTATAAAATCCTGGAACGCCCCGAAAAAGTAGACTATCTAGTCGTGGAAACCACTGGACTGGCTGACCCGCTGCCCGTCGCCCTCACCTTTTTGGGAACAGAACTGCGCGACCTGACCCGCCTCGACTCGATTGTGACCGTGGTAGACGCGGCCAACTACAGCCTGGATCTGTTCAACAGCGATGCCGCCCATAACCAAATTGCCTACGGCGATATCATCTTGCTCAACAAATGTGATCTAGTGGACGAAGCCGATTTGGACGCACTAGAGATTAAAATTCGTGATGTCAAGGAAGGCGCACGGATTCTCCGGACGACCAATTCGCAGGTGCCGCTGCCGCTGATCCTTAGCGTGGGCCTGTTCGAGTCGTCCCAATATTTCAAGCCGGAGAATGACGAGCATTCCCACGCCTCCAGTCATGATCACGCGCATGACCACACGCATCATCACGATCATCATGATCACGCGCATTCCGATCACGGGCATGATCACGACCATTCCGCTTGCGACCATGATCACGGCCACTGTGTCCACGATCATGATCATGACCATCATCACCACCATTCCAATCATCTGGAGGTTGATGGATTTACCTCGGTGTCTTTCCAGAGCGATCGCCCTTTCGCCATCAAGCGGTTCCAACATTTCCTCGACAACCAAATGCCCGCCAACGTCTTCCGCGCCAAGGGCATCCTCTGGTTTGACGAAAGCCCCAAGCGCCATATCTTCCACCTCAGCGGCAAGCGCTTTACCCTCGACGACAGCGAGTGGAAAGGCACACCCAAAAACCAGATCGTGCTGATTGGGCAAGGTCTGGATCGCGAAACGCTGCTAGAGCAGATCAAAGCCTGTGTCTGCCTGCCGACGGTTGCTCGCGGCCGCGGCTTTGGCAAGTAAGCCAAACTTTCTAGCAAACTCATTTCCCAATCAAAAAATCGACGAATCCAGCGCGAAACCAGCAGCGGCCAGACGGCCATTCAACTGCTGGTTTTGTGTTTTTTAGGCAGCCTCCGTTAGATTTCCAGGCTTCCGAAAAACCTCGTATCTTGACTGGAAAACCGTAGATTAAAACTTGGATTCTGTTGTATGATGACTTTTCATAAGGATAAGTCAGTATCCCGAGCGATGAACCGTGGATTAATTGCCAAGGCGCTATTCATCCCTTCACAAGACCGTCATTACTTCTAAGGAGAACCTAATGGTTGCAAACTTTAAACTGCGATCGCCCAAGAAACTTCTGGCCCTAGCCGCAACAGGACTTAGCCTCAGCATGGCGATCGCCGCTTGCACCCCCAGCAGCACAGACACCGCCAGCAGCCCCGCCGCAGGGGAAAGCACCCCCGCCGCCGCCGCCCCTGCAAAAGTTGAGATCACGCTGGTCAGCTACGCCGTTACCCAGGCTGCCTACGAAAACATCATTCCTCAATTCGTCGCCAAATGGAAAGCGGAAAAGGGGCAAGATCTCGTAATTAACCAAAGCTATGCTGGCTCTGGAACCCAAGCTCGCGCCGTGATTGACGGTCTGGAAGCAGACGTGGTTGCCCTCGCTCTCGCCCTCGACATCCAGAAAATTGAAGAAGCTGGTCTGATCAACGAAGGCTGGGAAAAAGAGCTGCCCAATGACTCTATTGTTCACAAATCGGTCGCAGTGCTAGTGACTCGTGAAGGCAACCCCAAAAACATCCAGGACTGGAGCGACTTGGCCAAAGACGGCATTCAAATTGTGACTGCCAACCCCAAAACTTCTGGCGGTGCCCGCTGGAATTTCCTCGGCGCGTGGGGTTCCGTAACGCAGAACGGCGGTACGGATGAGCAAGCGCTGGAGTTGACCACCAAGCTCTTCCAAAACACGCCGATTTTGGCGAAGGATGCTCGCGAATCGACCGACATCTTCTTCAACCAAGGCCAGGGTGATGTGCTGATTAACTACGAAAACGAAGTGCTGCTGGCCAAGATTAAGGGAGAAGAACTGCCTTACGTAGTGCCTACAACCAACATTTCGATTGACAATCCCGTTACCGTTGTAGACGCCATTGTCGATAAGCGCGGCACGCGGGAAGTGGCAGAAGCCTTTACGCAGTTCTTGTTTACGCCTGAGGCGCAGGAAGAGTTTGCCAAGGTCGGGTTCCGTCCATCTGATCCAGCAGTTGCAGAGAAGTTTGCTGACCAGTTTGGCAAAGTCGATAATCTATTTACCGTAGCTGATTTTGGCGGCTGGGACGATATTCAGGCCAAGTTCTTCGCGGATGGAGCAGTGTTTGACCAGATTCAGGCCAAGCTGGGCAAATAGGTGTAGCGTTGTCAGGTGCCTGTATGCGCCGGAGATTCTTTCGAGTGATACAGGCACTTTTAGCAAAGTTAATTACATTCATTTGCTGCGCGACTGGCTTAAGCTGCTCCCGCCGTGTAATTGCCACTGACCGTCTGTTTGCCCCTGGGATCTCCGGCTTTTCTTAAATCAACGCTGTATCATGACTGCCTCTCCTACAAATCCTAGACCCGTTAAGGGCGATCGCTCTTTTTGGTATCGCCTCACCCATTTGTCCTGGCCCTGGCGCGTCACGTGGGTTTATCTATCATTCATGCTGTTTTTGCCCGTGACTGCCATGCTGCTCAGCGCCAGCACGGTCGGCCCGGCAGAGTTTTGGCGCATTGCTACCACTGATATCGCCCTTTCCACCTACAGCGTCACCTTTGGCACGTCCCTGGCCGCCGCCCTGCTCAACGGCGTCTTTGGCACGCTTATTGCCTGGGTGTTTGTGCGCTATGAATTTCCCGGTAAGCGAATGATTGATGCGGCAGTGGACTTGCCTTTTGCCCTGCCGACCTCAGTGGCAGGTCTGACGCTGGCCACGGTCTATAGCAATAACGGCTGGATCGGCTCCTTCTTTGAACCCTTCGGCATCAAAATTGCCTTTACACGTCTGGGCGTGTTTGTGGCGATGGTGTTCATCTCGCTGCCGTTTGTGGTGCGGACGCTCCAGCCCGTGCTGCAAGAAATGGAAAAAGAAGTCGAAGAGGCGGCCTGGTGTTTAGGCGCGTCGTCTTGGCAGACCTTTTGGCGCGTGCTGCTGCCGCCGCTGCTGCCGGCCATTCTGACGGGGGTGGCGCTGGGCTTTTCGCGGGCGGTGGGCGAATACGGTTCCACGGTCATTGTGGCGGGCAACGTGCCGTTTCAGGACTTGATTGCGCCCGTGCTGGTGTTTCAGCGGCTAGAACAGTATGACTATGCCGGAGCAACGGTGATTGGCACGGTGCTGCTGCTGATTTCACTGCTGATGCTACTGGTGATCAATTTGCTGCAAGCCTGGGGGAGGCGCTATGCGGACTGATGCGGAACTGTTTAACACGCCGGACGCTTCATCGGGCCGCAGGGTTGCCCCTCGCAGCCAGGGGGCGTGGGTGAAGTGGGTGCTGATCGGCATTGCGGTGCTGTATCTGACGCTGATTTTGTTTATTCCGGCGCTGAATGTGTTTGTGCAGGCGTTTCGCAATGGACTGGGGCCGTTCTTTTCCAACCTAGTGTCGCAGCCGTTTTTGAATGCGGTGAAGCTGACGCTGCTGATCGCGGCGATCGCCCTCCCCATCAACACAATTTTTGGACTTTGCGCGGCCTGGGCGATCGCCCGTCATCAGTTTCCCGGCCGCACGCTGCTGCTCAGCATCATCGACATTCCCTTTGCCATCTCGCCTGTGGTGGCGGGTCTGATGATTGTGCTGCTGTATGGGCGAAACGGCTGGTTTGGCCCGTGGCTGCAAGCCAACGATCTGCGGATTATCTTCGCCGTGCCGGGGATGGTGCTGGCGACGATGTTTGTAACGATGCCGTTTGTGGCGCGGGAGGTGATTCCGGTGCTGGAGGAAGCGGGCACCGATCAGGAAGAGGCAGCGAAAACCCTGGGCGCAAGCAACTGGCAGACCTTTTGGCGGGTAACGCTGCCTAATATCCGCTGGGGCTTGCTGTATGGCTTGATCCTCACCAATGCGCGGGCGATGGGCGAGTTTGGCGCGGTGTCGGTGGTGTCGGGGAATATCATCGGCAAAACCCAAACCCTGCCGCTCTATGTGGAAGAGGCCTATAAGCAGTACAAAACGCCTGAAGCCTATTCCGCAGCCGTCTTGCTGGCGTTTTTGGCCGTGATCACGCTGGTGTTAAAGGAAATTGTGGAGCGCAAGACGCGCATTAAAGACGTTGAGGAGTAGCACCTGTGCTGCCGAATAGCGCTGAACAGTCTCGCTCTGTGGTTTTGAATCCGCTGCTCGTCAGACCTCATCGAACTATAGGAGATTTAGCCATGACTGTACCCACGACCTCGATCGCCCATTTTGATGGGGATAGCCTTGCCGACGGAGGCGATCGCCCCACCCAGACCCGCATCCGCGTCCGCATTCCCAAGCAATATCATGAAGAACCCGTCATTTCCCGGCTAGTTTCCAAGCACGGGCTGACGGTGAATATTTTGGCGGCGCTGCTGGGGGCAAATGCCCGCGATGACGGCTGGTTTGACCTAGAGCTGCGCGGCCCCGCCCAGAACATTCAAAGCGCCCTGATCGACCTGAACGATCTAGATTTGGAAATCTGGCAGGGGGGCGATCGCCCTGACGGTTGGTGATCCGATTTTGGATTGCCGATTTTGGGTTTTCTTTGGATTTACGATTTTTGGCCAGATGAGCGTTTGCAGGGCTGCTGGCGATCGCACTGGCAGCATCGACAATTGCTACATAAGCCGTCAAACGTGCATAAAAAACAAAAAATAGCCAGCCCTAAAGCAGGCTGGCCGGGTTCGCTGTGTTGGAAAGAGATGTGATGCTAGGAGAACGAAGTCACTGGCAGACTGCCTGAATGAACAGCCGAAGTCGTCAGTGCGATCGCTTTGCAGAAATCTCTGTAAAGTAATGTAACACTATCACCCCGACAGCGCAACATTTCGCAATAAATTTGCCGCCTGCTAGATTTGCCAATCCAAAATCGTCAATCCAGGGGGCGGCAATCCAAAATCACCAATCCAAAATCCACACCGCCGTTCTACTGCCGGGGCGTGAGCGATGCCCCCAAGGCCTGCGACACCCACACTTCAAAGTTGCGAACGGGGCTGCGGCGTATCTCTACGGCGGGGTCTGCCATTGGCTCCACTAGGATGGTGAACATGCCCAGGCGATTGCCCGCTAGCACATCGGTAAACAGGCGATCGCCCACCATCGCCACCTGTTCAATTGGAATGCCCATTGCCTCCACGGCCTGCCGCAGTTTGCGCCGCGAGGGTTTGCCTGCGCCCAGCAAGTAGGGCAGATCAAGCGAGTTGGCAATGCTGCTGATGCGCGATTTGCTGATATTGTTGCTCACCAGCCAGATCGCAGTTGTGGGACGCAGTTGCGCCACCCACTCGCGCAGTTCTCCAGAGGTTTGAGCCACCCGAATCGGCACCAGCGTTTCGTCCACATCCAGCACTAGCCCCCGCAGGTTGTATTGCTGCAATAACGCTGGGGTCAGCGCCAAGATGCTGCTGCCCAACACCAGGTCAGGTTGTAAGAGTTTTCCCCAGGACATTGTTTTTGCGTAAGGGCGAATTGGGGCGCGATACCGATTCTCAATTTTGGATTCGCGATTTGGGATGGCTAGTCAAGCAGTTGCAAAGCTTCTAGCAGTTTCACTCGTCGCTCCGCTCAGGAGAATTGATATTGCGATTGCTTGGCTAACAACCCAGCCTAAATTCTACCTGGTAGATCTGGTGCCGTTGGATGATTTTCCGTGACGTTGGAACTTTAGTTTTTCCGAGTTAGTTTTGCCGAATTAGTTTTGCCAAGTTAGTTTTGCCGAGTTAGTTCCGCATCGACTGCTCGCTTGGCGGCTTCGTGTTCGGCGAGCGTCCGGCTAAAGATATGCGTACCGTCGTATCGCGCCATGAAAAACAGATATTCCGTATCGCCAGGATTCAGCGAGGCTTCCAGACTGGCCAAACCCGGTGCGGCGATGGGCGTTGGCGTGAGGCCAGGGTTGATGTAGGTGTTGTAGGGCGAGGGCTGGCGCACCTGGGCGTAGGTCAGCGGCTGCTCAACGGTTTGCCGGATGCCCAGCCCATATTCTACCGTGGGGTCCGCAGCCAGAGGAATACCCTCGCGCAGCCGCCGCGCAAACACGCTGGCGATGGTGGGACGCTCGTCCTGGACGACGGCTTCTTTTTCAACAATGCTAGCCAGCGTCACCCATTCCATGAAGCTATAGGGCGATCGCCCTTCGTCATAAATCGGCAGGGCGACTTGCTCAAATCGGCGAAGCATTTGGTCAATTGCCAACTCAGGCGTAAGCTCTCCCGCAAACTGGTAGGTATCGGGAAACAGAAAGCCCTCCAGCATGGGCAGATTTTCGGGTAGCCACGGAAAGCGATCGCGTGGGATGTCTTGTGTGGCGGCCATGAATTCCTCAGCGGGGAAGTAGCCCTGCTCCTCGAAATACTCCGCCATTTGGCGAATCGTCCAGCCTTCGGGAATGGTGAAGCTGTTTTGCACGACTTCGCCCCGCCAGATCTGATCGGCAATCGCGGGCAACGGCTCAGCGGGCGAGAGGGCGTAGGTTCCTGCTTGAAAGCTACCCGGCCGGTTTTGCAACGTTTGCCAGCGCGTCCACAGGTTCCATGCCTCAGTTGAACGGATGATGCCTTTGTCTTTTAGGGTTTCGCCAATTTGCTGGGCGGTGCTGCCTTCGGGAATTTCGACCTGCACGGCTGCGTCTTCTGGAGGGTTGCCACTATGGGTCGCCTGAGTTGCCGGGGCGATCGCCCCCAGCCACCAGCGCCAGCCCTGCCAGCCGCCCAGCAGCAGCGCCACCAGCACCAGCGCCAGCAGGATTACCCCCTTAGACCATCCAGAAAATTGTTTGACCGACATTGTTGTTTTCTCCAAACCCAGAGCTGCTGAACCCAGAGTGTTGGGGCGATCGCCCTGCGGGTTTCTACATTAAGCACCGGAACGCAGTCTAAACCCTAGTCTAGCGAGAGTCTACGAGTCTAACGGCGGCAGCCCTACGATCCGCCTCCCGATCGATTAACGAACTGATAACGAGCTGACTGATAAGACGGCCGGCGGGTTCCACCGCTAGGCTTTTTGTGGGGCGATCGCACACGTTAACGGATTAACCAAATCAGTTCACCAAATCAGCTAACGCCTCTCCAAAGAACAAAGAACTCATCCAAGGATTACGCACCCCAAATTACTCAAACGAGTCAAACAACTGCTCCTCTAGCTGCGGGCGGATTGCCTGAAACTCTTCTGGAGAGAGCAATTCAGGTTCACCGCTAGCGTTGACGCGGGCAAAGAACATGAGCGGATCAAGGGGCGTGCAAACGTCGTATTCCTGCTCTTCGTGATAGAAGGAGGTCAGCCGCTGAAACTGCTCAGAATCCACCAGGCCGCCTTCTTCGCCCACGTCAATCGTGATTACGTCTTCTTCGGAAACATCGGGCAGGTCGCCCACCGCCGTCAGCGTATAGGCCGTGCGCTTGAGGGTCAAATCTTGTTCTGCTAGCACAGCCCGAGCGGTTTCAAAAATCTCTTCAATCTGAGTATCGGCCAGGTCAACAAGCGTCTCTGCATCTTCGTCTTCGTCGTCTTCCCAGGCAAAGATTTCAATCGGCGAATCGACTGGCAGCAGCAGCAGGTAGGCTTGTCCGTCTACTTCAACCGAATGCTCCACATAACAAACGAGCGATCGCCCGGCCTCGTCTGTCAGGCTGACGGTAGGCAACTCCTCTTCCAAATCGCCCTGGTTTGTCTCAAAGTCATCATTATTTTTCCCGACCTTTGCCATGCCAATATCCTTAAAAAAACTTCTCCAGCAAGAGTTCACAAGCGCATTGCTACTGAAAACTTTACCGCATCGCTGCGCCGCAATTGATGAAAAGGTGGATTCTGGTGGACTCTTCGGCGGATAGAAAACAGGAGCAGCTTTGGATTTTGGGTTTTGGGTTTTGGATTTTGGATTCTGAGTCTTGGATTTGTAGCCCCTCGGATCGGGTCGCAGGCTAGGTCTGAGTGGGCGATCGCCCGTCTAGCCACTGTTGCAAGATAATGGCGGCGGCTTTGCGGTCGATCAGCGCCTTGTTGTGGGAGGGCGATCGCCCCTCCGCATGGATTAATTCCTCAGCGGCATAGGAGGTCAATCGCTCGTCTACATATTCCACAGGTAGATTCAGCGCCGCTCCCAGCCGCTCAGCAAACCGCTGCACCTGCCGCGCCTGCGCCCCCACTTCGCCATCCAGCTTGTAGGGCATTCCCACCACCAGCACCGTTGCCCGCCGCGCCTCGACCAGCTTCCGCAGCCGCGCCACATCTTCGGCAAAGGATCGCCGCTCGATCGTCTCTAGACCCGTGGCAATCAGCCCCGTGCCGTCGCAGCCCGCTACGCCGATGCGCTTCCTGCCCACATCCAGCCCCAGCGCCGAGATCCGCGTCATGCTGTAAAACTTAGTTGAGATCAGTGAGTTGAGAGCTAGTTGAGATCTGGTTGAGATTCAGTGCGAATCTTGGTTGAGATTCAGTTGGGAGCTTTAGTTGGAATCTTTAGACAGCCCCGGCGGCTTGGTGTCGGACTTACCGTTGCCGTTGCCCGACTCCAGCGAGAAGCGACTGGGCACTGGCTTTCGCACGGGCTGGAGATTTTGCAGCACGTCGGTTAGTTGCAGCCCCTCTAGCGGCTTGGCTTCCCGCAGCTTGTGCCACACCGAGCGCGACATCATCAGCGTATGGTGGGTTTGCTCTGCACCCAGTTGTTGCAAAAAGTCTTCCCGCTCCGGCTGATAGTCGGCCGAATCAACAATGAGCGCCTGCTCCGGATAGCCCCGCACCACCTGCGCCATCTGGCAAAATAGCTCTGGATAGAGCCAAGTGTAGGCCGGGTGAACCGTTAGCTTGGCTTCGTGGGGGTGGCTGCCGTCTTTACAAAGTTGCAGCCGAAAATAGCCAATCGCTGCTTTGCGCTGCGGCTCGAACACGTAGCCGCTAACCACCTGCACCGGAGTTAGCCAACTTCCCACCCCGTCCGTGACGCTGCCCAGCAGACCAGTCTTGAAATCGGTGATGTGGCGATCGAACACTTGACGGACGTGGGGCGGCATCGAGGCCGTGTCCAGTTGGCACAGCAGCCCTGCGTCGGCGTTGCCCACAGGCAGCAGGTTGGGCAAATCGGGCTGTCGCTCGGCTAGGGCTTGCCACAGATCAGGGGCGATCGCCCAGTAGGTCATCTGCGCCAGCGGTTGAAAGCCTGTTTTGCGACATAGCCCAATCACTGAGTTGTCGTTGACATCCACTTCAATCAGCCAGGTACGGGCTTCCCAAATGGCTTGCAGGCAGTAGCGCAGGAGTTGGGAACCCACGTCCATCAGCGAGGTTTGTCTGAATTCGCCGGGAGAATATTGCCCGACCGCAATTTGCTCAATCCGCCAAGTGCTGCGTGTGCGGTTGAACGGTGAAACCTGAATCACCCCGCGCACCTGATCGTCTTGCTCAGCAACGTAGGTTGAAAGCAGATGTTGCAGCGGATTGGGGAACAAACTCAACCCCTTGAGCAGCCCGTACCAGCGTCGGAGCTGCTGCACTCGCTGCGTCACCTCCAGACGGTTGCTCTCAGTGTCCGTTTCTAGTGCATCCAGCATCAACCGCTCCACGACTTCCAGGTCGCGGCGAAGCAGCGGTCGAATTTGCAACTCAGGAGTTTCCGCAGGAGATGAGGCCATCAGGGTTTGAATAATTGCACTGACTCTATGCTATATCCGAATCACGGGTTAGGGGAGGGTTTGCGGTGACAGGGAATTGGGGCGGTGGGACGATGGGGGAGTTCGCCCAAATATTCAAATTAATACTCAATGAATCCTCAAACTGGGCGAATCCTCAAACTGGGCGATCTTGCACAAACCCTGCGGGGAGAACGATTAGCGTGTTCCCCTGGCGACCGACGACGTGAACCGTCTGCCCAACGGCGATCGCCACGTCCGAAACCTGGCTGCGGGCTGACCAAATCGTGCCTTCATAGGTCACCTCCCCAACCCCGCCGCGTGGAATCGTCACAGAAACCTGTGCCTCGCTCGGAGCCGCCAGATCTTTGGACGATTGGGGCACTAGCCCGCGCATGACAATCGCCAGCGCCACCGACAAAATGCCCCACAGCATCATCTGAAGGCCGACGCTGGGCAGGCTGAGGGCGGCGATTGAGGTAATAATGGCCGCAATGCCCAGCGCTGTGATGGTTGGCTCAAACACCAGCAAATTCAAAAAAAGGCAACACATTCCTCCCACCAGCCAAAGCAGGTAGGCAGGCTGATTGAAGACGGACTGCATCATGGTAGAAAGCTCCCGCGCATGGAAGACGGCAGACCGGGAAAGGAGGAGGATTTGGGAGCAGGCCAGCCGCTATGTTTCAAGACTACACGCTGGCGATCGCCAATTACAGGCAGCCCCGGCGAAAGGCTTCAATGTGCGATCTCAGTCTGGGCGATCGCCGGTAAAGCGGGGTTTAGCAAACTGCCAGGAATCAGCAGTCGCTCAAGGACGTGAGCAGAAGGAAGTTCCGACTCACTTGACTAGACTCGCTTGACCAGACTCGCTTGACTAGAATAAACGGTATTGCAGTATCGGGTTGGATCATCCCTATGGCACACAACCTGCTCAGCGACGACGCAATCGTGACGGAACTGGACATCAGCCATCTGGTTACCGAGGACGACACACCAGTGGACAATTTTCAATCCGAAAAACAGCAACGACTCCTGGTGGAACCGCTGTATAGCTCCTGGTCACCAGGAATCCCATTTATTGCCGCCGCCAATGTGGGGGTGTTCTATGCCCTCAAGCAAGATCCGATTGTTCCCGATGCGATGCTGAGCTTGGGGCTGGAAATGCCAACAGATTGGAGCCAGAAGCAAAACCGCTCCTACTTTGTCTGGGAGTTTGGCAAAGTGCCGGATGTGTGCATTGAAATTGTCTCCAACCGAGAAGGAGATGAGCTAGCGCTGAGCCGTAAATCTCAGCAAAAGGGCAAAACCCTGAGCAAGAAAGACCTCTATGCCCGCATTGGGGTGCCCTACTACGCTGTGTTTGATCCTCTGGAACAGCTTCAGGCTCCAGAAGAGATGGATGGATCGCTGCTGCAAGCTTGGGCTTTGAGGGAGGGACGATATCACCTCTTGCAGCCGCCCATCTGGTTAGAAGCGGTGGGGTTGGGGTTGACGCTCTGGGAGGGCGAATTTGAAGGAGTAAGCGGACTGTGGTTGCGCTGGTGCGATGCTCAAGGGCAAGTGATTTGGACTGGAGCAGAGGGACAAAACGCCGAACGCCAGCGGGCAGAAGCCGAACGCCAGCGGGCAGAAGCCGAACGCCAGCGGGCAGAAGCCGAACGCCAGCGGGCAGACAGACTGGCGGAGCGACTGCGGGCTATGGGCGTTGACCCAGATGAGGTTTGACCGCTCGAAGTCCTCTTCCTGGGAGGACCAAGAGCTGTGTGGTGTGGGATTTGAGCGATCGCCCACCCCATGTTTCCGTCCCGCCTTCCACACCGGGCTTGACTCTCCAGCAAACTGGAGAATCTAGAGTGGAATAACGTCTCTGATCTCAACTTGTAGACTTTAGATTCACATTGACCGATGAACCTCAAAAAAGCGAACGTCAAAGCAAATATCCAAAAGACCCTCCTCGCGGTCGTTTTTGCTGGAAGCCTGGGCTTAGCTGCCTGTAGCCACGACTCTGGCCACCAGAACAGCCAGTCCACCGCTCCCGCAACAATGGGTCACAATATGGGCGGCATGGATCACAGCAGCATGAGCTTGGGGCCCAAGGACGACTCCTTCGACCTGCGGTTTATCGACGGCATGATCCCCCACCACGAAGGCGCAGTGCTGATGGCGCAAGAAGCGCTGGAAAAGTCCAGCCGTCCTGAAATTCGCACCCTCGCCGAAGCCATTCTCCGTGTCCAGGAACAGGAAATCAGCCAGCTTCAGGCCTGGCGCAAGGCGTGGTATCCCAATGCAGGCGATCAGCCCGTGATGTGGCACGACAGCATGAACCACATGATGCCTATGACCCCAGAAATGCGCGACGCGATGAGGATGGCGGGCGACCTTGGCGCGGCGGATGACCAGTTCGATCTGCGGTTTATCGAGGCGATGATTCCGCATCACGAAGGGGCATTGGTGATGGCGCAGGAGGCGCTGGAAAAGAGCGATCGCCCTGAACTCCGCCAGATGGCAGAAGAAATCTACGCTTCCCAAAAGCAGGAAATTGAGCAAATGCAGGCCTGGCGCAAAGCTTGGTACGGGAAATAGCGTCCCTATTACCTATCTCAACGTCACGTCCCACTCTCTGAGGTTTCACACTAGACCTCTTGCGTGAATCGTTGGGCGACGGTGCTGCCCAACGATGCACGTTTCCAGAAAAGCATTGATGCAATAGGTTTACTGAAGTCTCAAAACATCAAGACACGCAACCGCCTGAGAAAATTGCTCAGTCAGCAGATTGCCTGTCCTGATTCGTCACCGTTGGCACGTATGTATTAAGTGAGGGACGCTGCCCTCGTTTGGATTCTTTTGGCGCAGACCAGCTTAGGCAATGCGGCAACGATGTAGGCAGGCGACCCGGTTGCTGTTTCTCTCCTCACCCCCTCCCTGAGACTCATGGCTAAGGCGCTTTCCCATGTTGCGGTTTACACGTTAGCGGCGCTGGCCGCCCAAGATGCACCCCAGGCGGCGATCGCCCAATCGCTGCAAATCGACGCGCCGCCGATGCTGGTTGGGCTGGCCGCACCCCAGGATCTCTTGCAGGCGATGGTCTCCGTCTACGCCACGATTGCCCCGCCAGAGGTTGCGGCGATGGGTCTGGAAGAATGGGCAGACTCGGCAGGAGCAGTGATGGCGGCACCCGTCGCGCCAGTGGAATTTGCTGATCCTCTGGCGATTCGCGAAGTGATCCGTGCGGAAATCGCCCCTCTGCCCCAGCCGCTCGCCGCGAATCGCGAAGCGATCCCTGCGGGAATCGCGCCACCCGAAGTCCTCGACCGGGCGATCGCCCCCCTAGCGCCCCTAGCGACCCAGGATCTTCTGCGATGGCAACCGCCATCTGCGCCCTGTGTAGCGATTCGTGAAGCGATCCGTGCGGGAATCGCCCCGCCAGAACCCCTGTTCGAGGAACCCATCGGGTTAGAAGCATCTATGCCCCTGTTTGATCCTTGGATCGACGCAGAAGAACTGAGCCTGCTAGATGCCGAATGGTGGCAACTCCAGCACCAGAACGACCTTTGGGATCTGCTGGCGGATCTGCCTGCGGATGGGCCAACAGGCTACTGGGGATAACGCACATCCGACGCTTTTAGCCAATAGCCCTGCTTGACTGACAAAACTAAGAAGCTGGAATACGGCTGAGGACAGTGAATTCACGCTTTAGGGAGTCATCGTGTTGTCGCCTTGATGCGATGGCAGGTTGAGGGTCAGGTGAACAGGAGAGGAACTGATAAACGTGAATCTTCCACTGGTGAGTGATAGCCAGCCGAATCCAATTCCAGCCCAGCTTGAGATAACTCATGCCGCGCTTCCAGTGAGCATCGACTTGGCGACGCTTGCCGGATGCGACCACTTGCACCCCTTGGAGAACTAAGAACAGCATCGTCAAGGCGATTACCCCACACAACTGGGAAAGGGCAACCTTGTCTCTGAGTCTGGAGGCTTCGAGATTAAACCCGTTGGACTTCAAATCCAAAAACGACTCCTCCACCTGAAATCTCAGTCGATATTGGGCAAACGTCTGCAAGTTCGTCGGCTCATCACTCACAATTGTCCAATTCTCGCTGCTGAGTTTGTCGTGGGCAAAGGCAAGGTAAACATTGTCGTAGGGCTTTGTTCTACCCACCGACACTGCAGGCGTAAAGTAAGCTTGTCCTGGTTGCAATTGAACCGACGATACCTGGCGCCACTGCCCTTGGTGCTGAAATTGGAAGGAGCGTTTGATGCGGATGCGGAAATGCCAACCCAGATTCTCCCGGAGGTATTTCATCAACTTGCCATCGGCAAACCCTCGGTCTGCCAAAAGGACAATCGCGACACCTTCGGGCATCAGCCGTTGCGCTTGCCGCAGTACCCGTTGAATCGTCCACAACCTGACGGTGCTGCTTGATTGCGCCACCACTTTCCAAGCGACCGGAACCGTTCTTCCTCGGTACACCACTGCGACCCAGACGATGCAGAAACAATTCCATACGACCGTTGTATCGAGGCTTAAGTAGAGTCGTTGGGTCTGCCAGTTGGACAGAGCCTGCCCAATCAGCGCATGATGAGCGGACGCGACATTGATCCGCCGATTCGACAACCAGCGGCGAAACCGGCGTTGGTGGGATTGAGCCATTTGAGCGCGACTCCTCACATACACCCCAAATCCATTGAGATGAACGTTTTGGCTTCCAATCATGCCAATGATCATCCAGCACAGTGTTTGCAGATGGCGAGCATCCTGCCACTGAATGTCGCATTGACGCAGAAAATCATTCAACGCATCATAAAGACGGGAAGTCGGTGACATTGATTTGACTGGTTTGTGTGGTTACTTCTCAGCCTAAATCATGCTCTGCTTCCCGCATGGCTTTCGTTCCAGCTTTAACCTGTTTTGTCAGTCAAGCAGGCCAATAGCCCATTGCAGCTAGGACATCCATAGGCAAACTCTTGCCAATGAATCGGCTTGCAAAATTCGGCATCCCGATTGAATCGCTCAATCTCATGGCTCAATCGGGTTGCAAAATCTTAAGTCATGCTGAACACAAAGATGAGTTTTGGAACGGTCTGAAGCGCACCAAACGCTTCAGCAAGACCATGCTTTGGGCTGTGAAATTTGCAGGGCGATCCGCCCAAATCACCCCGACAGGGCCAGCCCTGCCAGAATTTTGCCGTTTCGACGAGAAAGTTAGAGATCACCGCAAAATAAGCATTTCAAACTTTTTTTGACTGTCTCCCTCCGTACTATTTCAGCGCAAAAGCCATAGTATGCTGTTGCTTTGAGTTTTGGCGCTCCGAGCATCAAACTGTATAACCTACACAGGAGCTTGACCACCTGTGGCATCGCAAAGCTGAAACTTGTGTTTCTTAGAGTTCTTTGAGACTTTAGAAAAGAGCATTCTTTTCAGCAGTTGGTGTTAGCGTTACCCCCCCCATTGGGATAGGTCGTTAAGCCCAACTCAAGCTGCCCCAGTGGCTTTGTCAGATATCTGCGAGACGATTGAGGTTCTTGTCATGATCTGGCGCGATCAGAAAACCTGAGGAATTCAAACGGCATGGATTGCAGTACGTTCATATTAGAATTATCCCCACCCTTGCTGGGACAACTCAACCTTGACTTTGGCAAGATTGCGCCCAATATTCCCTATATCCTGGGAGGCATTCAGGTCACACTTCTATTTACACTCCTATCTGCTTTGTTTGGCTTTGCATTAGCCATTGTCCTTTCTTTTTTCAAGGTTTCCACGTTTAAGCCGCTGCGCTGGTTTGCCGATGTTTATACTTCAGTCTTTCGCGGCACGCCGCTGATTTTGCAGTTGGCTTTAATCTACTTCGCAACGCCGCAGCTGACGGGGTATCCAATTTCGGGTCTACAGGCCGGCGTGATTACCTTTGCGCTAAATTCGGCTGCTTATAGTTCGGAAACCATTCGGGGCGGCATTTTGGCCGTGGACAAGGGGCAGCGAGAAGCAGCACAAACCCTGGGCGTGGGCTATCCCATGATGATGAAAGACATCATCTTGCCTCAGGCGTTTAAGAATATTTTGCCTGCGCTAGTAAACGACAGTATTGCGCTTTTGAAGGACTCGGCGCTGGTGTCTACAGTAGGGGCGTTGGACGTGATGCGGCGAGCGCAGATAGTGGCCGCAGAAAAGTTTATCTACTTTGAGCCATTGCTATTGGCGGGTGTTATTTACTATGTTTTGGTGATGGGGCTGACACTGTTTGCACGACGATTTGAACGGAGGATGCGGAGAAGTGATTAGAGTTGAGTTTTTGACAAAATCCTTTGGCAAGCTGGATGTGTTGAAAGACATTTCCACTGAGATTAAAGATGGCGAAGTGGTGGCCGTCATTGGCCCCTCCGGTTCTGGAAAATCGACTTTTTTAAGATGCTTGAATTTGCTGGAAACGCCAACTCGCGGCCGCATTTACATCAACAATGTCGAAGTCACTGATCCAAAATGTGACATTCAAAAAGTGCGGCAGAATGTGGGCATGGTATTTCAGCATTTCAATCTGTTTCCCCACATGACGGTGCTGGAAAATCTCACCTACGCGCCACGCAAGGTGAAAGGCGTATCCAAAGCACAGGCAGAGGAGAAAGGAATGGAATTGCTGGAGCGCGTGGGGCTGGCAGAAAAGGCCAGCGTTTATCCCTCCCGGCTATCTGGCGGGCAAAAACAGCGGGTGGCAATCGTGCGGGCGCTAGCGATGGAGCCGGAGTATATGCTGTTTGACGAGCCGACCTCGGCGCTCGACCCAGAAATGGTGAAAGAAGTGCTGGACGTGATGAAGTCTCTGGCGCAGACGGGCATCACGATGGCGATTGTGACGCACGAAATGGGCTTTGCGCGAGACGTGGCGGATCGGGTGCTGTTTTTGGAAGGCGGCAAGATTGCAGAAGACGCGCCGCCGGACGTGTTTTTCTCTACGCCCAAGAGCGCCCGGGCGCAGCAGTTTTTGGAGAAGGTGCTGTAGCGCTTTTGCTGTGCATTTTGACCCGTGGGTGACGCGCACTGGCTGCGGCGCTGGCGACGAAATCGTCCAAAACCCAGAGAGCTTGTTGTAAGTGCGTAGGTCCGTTGCAATTAAACGGTCAGGAAGTTGAGGTGGTCGCCTGCCTGCGATCGCACGTCCTCCATCGTCCCTGCAAGCTTCAAGCGTCCCTCTTCCAGAAACACGACCCAATCCGCCAGCGCAATGACGTTGGGGCGATGGCTGATCAGGATTGTCGTCTTGCCCCGACGCTGCCACAGCAGTTTGTCCAATAGTTCAGATTCGCTGACCGGATCGAGACCGCTGGTCGATTCATCCAGGATCAAAATCGGCGGGTCGGCAAGCAGGGCGCGGGCGATCGCCAGCCGCTGGCGCTGGCCGCCGGAGAGGGTGGAGCCAAATTCGCCCAAAATCGTCTGGTAGCGGTCTGGCAGCTTTTGAATAAAGTCGTCTGCGCCCGTCATCTGGCAGGCGGTTTGAATGTCTGACTGTGTAACCTGGGGCTGGGCGAGGCGAAAGTTTTCCACAATCGAGCGGCTCCAGAAAAATGAATCCTGGGGCACGAGGATAACCTGCCGTCGCACGCAGGCGAGGGATAGGTCTTGTAGCGCATCGTTGCCAATGCGAACCGTGCCCGACTGGGGTGAGTGCAGTCCGGCGATGACCTTAGCTAGGGTGCTTTTGCCACAGCCCGTGCGGCCGATCAGGGCGATCGCCTGGCCGCCGGGAATCGTCAGGGAGAAGTCCTTCAGCAACTCGACCCGACCGGGATAGAAGAAGCTGACTCCATCACAGGCGATCGCCGCATCGTCGGCCAGCGTCTTCCAGGGTTTGTCTAGGCGCTCGGCTTCGGGCGTGGCGGCGATCACCTCATGCAGGCGGGCGTTTGCCGTTTGCACCCGCGCCCCGTCGTCTACATAGTTCACCAGCAAGTCCACCAGCGCCACTCCGTTGCGGTTTAGCGTGGTAAACGCCAGCAATTGCCCCACCGATAAATCCTGGCTAAACACCAGCAGCCCGCCGATGCCCAGCAGCAGCGCATTGCCCAGATCTGACATCAGCGCACTGAAGTTGCTGTTGATAATGCCGATTTGCATGGTCTCCAGCAGCAGTGCCGCCAGCCTGCGAAACCGCTGCTGAAGTTCTTCCCAAAAGGGCGATCGCGCATCCAGCACCTTCAGCGTCAGCGCTCCCTTAAAGGTTTCCACCAGCACGCCCTGGTTTTCGGTTTCCAACACCATCGCCGCCCGCGTCTTTTGCCGCAGCACAGGCTGAAACCAGATGGTGGAAAGGGTCATGGCGATCGCCACCAGCACCGCCACCAGCGTCAGCCGCCAGCTATAAAACAGCATCAGTCCAAAGGACACCACCGCCACTAGCAGCGTACTGGGCAGGCTCACCACCGCATCCGACACCAGGCGGTTAATCTCCTCGATGTCGCGCAGACGGCTGACCACCTCGCCACTGCGCCGCGTTTCGTAGTAGGTCAGCGGCAGCCGCAGCACCTGCTGCCCAAACTCCAGCACAAAGCCCAACTCTAGCCGCTGGGCAAACCGCGCAATCAGCAAATCCGCTGCCAGCGACAGTCCGCTCCGCAATAGGTAGAGCAGCATCACCGCCGCCACAATGCCCAAAAGCATCCGCCGCTGTTCGGGCAAGGCTCCCGTTTCCTCAGCAGGCAGCAGCACCTCGTCCGTCAAAATTTGCAGAAACATAGGCGATGCCAGCGACAGTAGCCCGATTAGGCTGGCGCAGATCATCACTTGCAGCAGCACCCAGCGGTAGGGGCGAATTCGCTGCCAAAGCTGGGCGAGTGTTACTGTCGGATCATTGGGCTGGCTAAAAAAGCGCTCTGGATCAGGTTCCAGCAGCAGAATCACGCCGTTTGCCCAGCCTGCCAGCAGTTCCGCCCCCGACAAGAAGCGCAGCCCCACCGCCGGATCGGCAATCACAAAGCCATCCTGGGGGCGATTCCCGTAGGGATCGTTTCGCGCATCGCCCCTCTGTCCATATAGCACCACCCAGTGATTGCCCTGCCAGTGCAAAATCGCAGGCAGTGGCATCCGGTCAAGCGCCTCCAGCACCTCGTCCGACGCGACCACCGACTGGGCCCGAAACCCCAGCGACTCGGCTCCCCGTCGCAACCCCAGCATCGTCGTGCCCAGCTGCCCCGTGCCGATGGCTTCGCGGATGCGGGTAAAGGATACGGTGCGTCCATAGTGCTTGGCGATCGAGGCCAGACATGCTACGCCACAGTCTTCGCGGCTGTGCTGGAGGATGAGGGGGTAGCGAGGCATGGGGAAGAACGAAGAACGAAGAACGAAGAGGGAATTGGGCAAGGAATGGGGGGGCTGCGGTTAGATCCTTCGGAGTCTCTGTGCTGACGGGCCGCTTCCCTGAAAATAAGGGCCCTTCTGAACTGGCTCGGTTCCCCCCCTTGTTAAGGGGGGGAGGGGGGATCAGGCTCGGTTCCCCCCTTAACAAGGGGGGCGAGGGGGGATCAGGCTCGGTTCCCCCCTTAACAAGGGGGGCGAGGGGGGATCAGGCTCGGTTCCCCCCTTGTTAGGGGGGGCGAGGAGTCCCAGAGGCTTCAGGTTGGTAAGTCCTATCAGGGCGCGTTTCGCAATGCTATCGCAGGGTGGGTTTGGGGGTCAGTCCCTCTTTAGGAAGACTAAGGGCTTGGAGCGATTAGGATTGCTGGATCTAGTTGCTTGACCTACATGAGATCCAAGTTGGTCTGGACGGTGCTGCGGAGCTTTTCGGTTAGCTGCTCGACGGTCTGAGTTCGGTCTTGGGTATAGTCGTCTAGGTGTTGCGTCAGGTTTACGGGTTCGCCGACGCGGAGAATGACCGTGCGATCGCCCTTGGGGGGCGGCTGGTCGATGCCAAACACGGCCCGCTCTAGGCGAATGAGCGTATCGAGAAATCGCTCTGGGGTGGGGTTGGCGGCCACATAGCCGTCGGAGATGGCGTTGAAATTGAGCAACTGGGCAGCAGCGCGGGCGATCGCCTCTTGGGTTCGCAGATCCAGGGTTTCTGCCTGTGCCTCTAGGCTGCGCTGGATGCGATAGACCCGCTCCCGCAGCGGTTCGTGGAGATTCGGCGCAATCTTCAGCGTGCGTTCGCAATAGTTCAAAATGTGGTCTTTGACCCGCTGAATGCGGTCAGGGCGCGATCGCCACACGGTTTCTACAATCGGCAGCCCATAGTCGCGCTCGAACCCCAGCAACACCTGCTCGCCAATCACCAGCAGCCGCTCATACCAGTCGGTGCTGCTGGGAAACACCCATAGCGCTTTTTCTAACTGGTTTAGGGTTTGTTCAATAACCGGAGCCATATCGCCGTGATAGCGATATTTCAGCGCAATCGGCACAGCATACAAATCCTCCAGTGCCTCAACGGGTGTGCCCTGCCTCACCTGTCGCTGCATTGTCTGCATCGCCAGTTGCACTGCGCCCACCCGAAACGGCATCACCGTGTCATTTTGAAAAGAGAAGCCGCCCTCCGGAAACACCACCAGCCGACAGCGGGGCTGGGAGAGTAACTCCATCGTTTTTGCAATGCTGGGGCGATCGCCCAGTCCCCGCCGCAGCGAATACGCCCCCATCCGCTGAAGAAACCAGTCCGTTGCGCCGCCAAACCGCTCGTGCGCCGCCAGATAGTGAAACGGCTGTCCCCACCGCGCCGACAGCAGAAACAGCGCAATCCAGTCATGGTGGGTGGGGTGGTTGGGCAGCAGCAGCAGACGATGGGGCTGGAGCGTGCGGAGCGTCTCTAGGCAACTTGGCTGCACCTCTAGCCGCATTTTGTGATAGTAGCGAGCTACGAGCGGCGACGCACGCTGAACCGCCCACACCAGCGGCGGCGACAGCTTGGGCGGATAAAAGTCCGGCATAGCGGAGCGAGCGGGGGCTGAATAAAGGCCTGGGCCGAGGCGTTAGGAAGGGGTGAATGAATCGGGGCAAATCACTAGGACGGCGGGAAAAACAGAATCGGGTGCCAGCTTCGGCGCAGCAGATCGCCCGTAAAGCTGGGAACCGACAGTTCTACCAATCGCCCAATGCTTTTGGACGACGTGGCGATCGCCGTAATGTCGATATCAATTGCCGTTTCCAGCGCTTGCGTCACCGCATTGCCATGCGCCACCATCGTATCCGTTTTCACGCCTAGCGCCTCTAGCTCTCGCTTTGCCGCTTCCAAGTTCTTCGCTGCCTCTTCGCGCTTTGCATCCCGCAGCACAGAGCTACGAGCCACCTCTTCAATAGACGTGAACAGCAAGGCTTTCTCTAAAGTGCCAGAGGGGCGATCGGCGGCCAGTTGCTTCACCTGGCGGAGCATCGCCTGTCCGGCTTCGCTGCCATCATAGGGCAAGAGCAAGTAGCGGAAAAGGTGACGGGCCCGCAGGTCTAGCTCCTCTTCGGTGAAGGCAGAAACCAACTGGGGACGTAGAATCAAGAGTGCTACGTTTCCCTGCTGACAGAGAGAGACAGGCGTGCTGCCAAACAGCTTTTCCTTCAGCAGTCCATCTCCCGCAGTTCCAATAAAGACGACATCGCTTTGATATTTCTTGCGGGCTGAAAGAATATGCTCGACGGGCTTGCCCCAAGCCACCTCAACTTGCACATCAACCCCAGCAGGTACATCACCCAGCAGCTTTGCAAAACGCTCTCGCGCCTCCACAAATGGCTTGTCAGATTCGCGAGGGATTTGCCCCTCCAGAACTGGAACCGTGTGTAAAAACGTAATCTGCTGTAGCCCGGATGCCGAGAGGCTGGGGACAAAGCGGGCGAAGCGATAGAGACCGTCCTTAAAGTCGGTGCAAATCAAAGCACGCTTGAACATACGCGATGAAGGGGGCGCTATTAACTGCATGGTGAGAGTTGCCTAGCAAGTTACGGCTGCCGATTGGCGCGGCAAAACTCTACCCAACCCTACCATCTCAACGCGAAAAACTCGAACCCTTTTCCCCTGAAACTACTCTATCGAAACGTTAGACAGGCATCAGGGCTTTCGTTAGGCAGGGGAAACCAGGGTGAAACGCCACTGGACTGTAGGTTCCTGGTCAGCTACTCAGCAAAATCATCAAAGGACTGGCACAGGGTCACTGTCGGTACGCCGCTTAAACGCAAAACCTGAAAAGATTGACAGGAGCCAGGGCCAAGAAAACGTCTGGAATGTTTAGAGGATTTGCAACGACTTAGTGCTAATCAGCAGAGACGGGAGAAGGCAATCAGGCTTTTGAGATTGCTTGAGATCGAGCGGACGCCCCAGCATCCCCAGCTCCTTTCCCAACAGGCCAGGAATCGAGCAAGAGAGGGAGGTCGCCTACTGCGACTCTAGCAGACTAGAACTGCGCCCCGCCTTCGATGCCCCACTGATGCTTTAGCAGGCTCTTGTAGGTGGCATCCTTCAGCATCATCTGCTCGTAGAGCTTGACCAGGAAGTGCTGGGCCTGTTCTCGGCTCATGTTTTCGACCTGGGTTTCAAAAGACCGCAGGCTGAACTGCTGTTCCAGAGAGAGTTCAATTCGTTCGTTCATTGGAATTCTCCTTGACTGAGGTAAACAACGTCAGAAGTCGAACATGGTTGGATTCGAGCTTCCTTGGGAAGCTAGCTGGATAGGTTCCTCGTAGGGTTCCCTAAAACAGGCTCCATGCCTCCACCTTTCTATTAAAAAAGATAACAATCGTTTGACAAAATGCACAGTCCCCCCGTGGGTAAGTCTTTGAAATCTTAGGCAAGATCTTTGAATCGATTCTTGGTCAAGGTTCCTGCTGGCTTGTCCATCAAGGTGTGTGCAGTGTGTCGGGCGATCGCCATCCTCCGGTTGATGGATCATTCCTGGCGGCCGAAGTGCAGCCAAGTTGGAGTTACTTTTAGCAAGTGAAGAAATGTAAAAAAGTTCGGATTGAACATCTTGAGGACTTGACAAAAATCACATCGCTCTGAACTTCTTATAAAGATTCATCAGTATGGCTTTGGTGGAATACGCAAAAAAAGCTTAAAGAAAGCCTGAATAGAGTTTTGGGGCAATTATGAGAGCGTTTGTAACACTGGGGCGATGCGATCAGTGAGATAAGACACAAAAAATGGCGATCGCCCTGGGGATAGAGGCGATCGCCATTTATGTAATCTGCCAAATAGGAAAACGTTGATCAGAGGTCGGTTGGATCTGTCGAAACCAGCAGCCGGAACTAGCCGCGCAAATCCTGTGAATCCTTTTACCTGGCCCCGATCCAGCTTGTACGCTACTGAGACCTAGCCCTACTCAGCCTTAGCCCTACCTAGGCTTAGCCCCACTCAGACTTAGCCAATATAGTCGGCTTCAGCTTCAAGCTGACGCACTAGCGCCTCATCGCCCTTGGCGCGAGCAGCTTCCAGACGACGCTGAATATTTTGGCGCAGGTTGTCGTGGTGCATCTGAGCAACCTGTTCGCGAGAAACCCGATTTTTTCTGTTAAGTCCCAACATTTGCAATTCTGATGAAGGTAATAGAGAAATACTTTCTTCAGAATAGCATCGCCCACAACAAACGGTAGCTTTTGCTACAAAAATTAGGAATTCATGGGCACTGGTGGGCGATCGCCCTAAAACTCAATTCCCGGCTGTGCCTTCACGCCCTGCTCCCGAAACGGATGCTTCACCAGCGTCATCTCTGTCACCAAATCCGCCCGGTCAATCAGCGCCTGCGGTGCGCCGCGCCCGGTGAGGATGACATGAGACTCCTCTGGCTTTTGCGCTAGCCCGGCCAGCACGCTATCCACAGCCAGATAGCCCAGTTTTAGCGCAACGTTGACTTCATCAAGCAGCACCAGCTTGACATCGGGATCTTGAATATAGGTCAAGGCAGTCTCCCAGGCTTCGTGCGCTTTTTGAATGTCGCGATCGCGGTCTTGCGTTTCCCAGGTAAAGCCCTCGCCCATTGCGTGAAAGACCAACTGCGGCGGATCGCCCGCTGTCCAGGGATGCAGCACGGTCTTTTCAGCAGGTTCCCATGCGCCTTTGATGAACTGCACAATGGCGACCCGATGCCCGTGACCGAGCGATCGCAGCACCATACCCAGGGCCGCAGTCGTCTTGCCCTTGCCATTGCCCGTGTGGACGATGATGAGGCCTTTTGTGAGCGATCGCTCTGCTAGCCGCTGTTCCTGAACCTCCTTCCGGCGCTGCATCTTGCGGCGATACTGCTCATCACTGAGGCCGGGCGCAGTCGCCTCCTGGTCAAGCTGCTCGGCTTCTTGGTCAGCCTGGGGCGTGAGGGCAAGGTTTTCGGTCATCACCATAGAACCTGAAACGAGAACCTCCCCATGCTATAGCAGAGGCCGCAGGATAGTCACAGGTGGGGCAGAGGTGGGTCATAGATTAGCCACAGACTGGAAATTAGCGGATTGTAACGGAGTATCTGTCAGACATTGATAATTCTACACGCCAGCTTTAACCAGTTCTTAGCCTGACAGTAATCGCTGCTTTAACTCCTGATGATGTACTTAGCATGAGCATGATTTTGAACCTTTCGGCACTGAGAGAACTTTCCCATGAGTCAAGACCCCCACTCCAGATCTCCCCTGCGCGTTTCCCGCCGCTCGTTTCTGGGCTGGAGCGCCGCCGGGTTTGGTAGCGCGATTCTGGCATCCTGCACCCAATCGACCACTACTCCGGCGGCTTCTCCGGCTGCCAGCCCTGCGGGTGCTTCTCCAGCAGCCAGCCCTGCGGCAGGTGGACTACCGTTGACTGCGGCCGAAGCGGGTGGGCTAGAGGCCATCATTGAGCGGGCCAAGGCCGAGGGTGAGCTTTCCGTAATCGCCCTACCCGACGACTGGGCAAACTACAAGGAAATGAAGTCTAGCTTTTTGCAGAAGTATCCCTTCATCAAGCTAAATGACCTGAACCCAGATGCAAGCTCTGCTGATGAAATTGAAGCCATCAAGGCCAACCGAGGCAACAGCGGTCCCCAGAACCCTGATGTGATTGACGTGGCCTTCAAGTTTGGCGAAGAGGCAAAGCAAGAAGGACTCCTCCAGCCCTATAAAGTGGCAACCTGGGATACGATCCCAGCGGCACTGAAAGATCCCGAAGGCTTCTGGTTTGGGGATTATTACGGCGTGATGTCCTTCGAGGTGAATACCGACGTAGTGAAGACGCTGCCAGAAGACTGGAGCGACCTGCTGAAGCCGGAATATCGGGGGAAGGTGGCGCTGGCGGGCGATCCGCGCAAGTCGGGTCAAGCCATCAACGCTGTATGGGCGGCCGCACTGGGCAACGGGGGGTCTCTGGAAGATCCAGGCCCGGGTCTGGAGTATTTCAAAAAGATGAATGCCGCGGGCAACTTCCTGCCTGTAATCGCCAAGCCTGCAACGATTGCCAAGGGTGAAACCCCGATCGCCCTGCGGTGGGACTATAACGCACTGGCCAACCGCGACGCGACGGGCGGCAACCCTGAAATTGCGGTGATTCTGCCGAAAACAGGACTGCTGGCGGGTGTTTATGTGCAGGCGATTAATGCCTTTGCGCCCCGCCCCTACGCGGCTCGCCTGTGGATGGAGCATCTCTATTCCGACGAAGGGCAGTTAATTTGGCTAAAGGGCTATTCTCGTCCAGTACGCTTCGACGACCTGAACAAGCGCGACGTGATTCCGGCAGACCTGAAGGCGAAGCTGCCCGATGCTGCGATTTACGAAAAGGCTGCATTCCCGACGGCAGCGCAAATCACTCCCGCCAACGACAAAATCACCAAGAACTGGGATAGCGTGGTCGGCGCGGATGTGAAGTAGGGTTCTGCCGCTATCTGGCTGCCTGTTTGATGAGGTTGGCTCGGTCAGGCTATTTCGATCAAAGCACTGGGTTAGACCGTTCGCCAAGCTGTGTCGTCAGATAGCGGCTTTTGTTGCATAAACCATGACGCTTGTTCAACCGCTGGAATCAATTCAATCGGCTGCAAAGGGCGATCGCCGCTGGGACTGGCTCGGTCTAGTGCCCTTCTTCGCATTCGCCTTTGCCTTTTTGATCTTGCCAGCTCTGTCGATCGCCGTTCGCAGCTTTCAGGACAATACAGGACAGTTTACGCTGCAAAACATTCTGGACTTGCGCCAGCCAAGCATTATGTCCGCTTATGCCGTGAGCATTCGCCTCAGCATTGTGACGGCGCTAATTGGCGGTCTGCTGGGGGCGCTGATGGCCTACGCGGTGACGGCGGGTGGCTTGCCCGAAAAAGTGCGATCGCCCCTGGTCACCTTCTCCGGTGTAGCATCCAACTTTGCAGGGGTTCCCCTGGCCTTTGCCTTCATCGCAACGCTGGGGCGGCTGGGCCTGATGACTGGCTGGCTGAAAAATCTTGGGCTAGATCTCTACGCCCAGGGCTTCAATCTGTACACGTTTTGGGGATTGATGCTCACCTATCTGTATTTCCAGATTCCGCTAACGGTGCTGATCCTGGTGCCAGCCTTCGACGGGCTGCGGCGGGAATGGCGGGAGGCAGCGGAAAACCTGGGCGCGAGTTCCTGGGACTATTGGCGGCAGGTGGCGCTGCCAATTCTCATGCCGTCGCTGCTGGGCACAATGATTCTGCTATTTGGCAATGCCTTTGGGGCCCACGCCACGGCTTACGCGCTGACGGGTGGACAGATCAATCTGGTCACCATCCTAATCGACGCGCAGATTCGGGGCGACGCGCTGCAAAATCCGGGTCTGGGCAATGCTCTGGCGCTGGGCATGGTGTTTATTATGGCTGTGTCGATCGCCCTCTATTCCTGGCTACAGCGGCGCACGTCGAGGTGGGTGCGATGATGAGGAGGGGATGATGGATTCGACCAAGCGGGGCAATTTTTGGGCGTGGCTATGGATGGCGATTGGCACGCTGTATTTTGCTATCCCGCTGATCGCCACCATTGACTTTTCGCTGCGGGCCCAGCGAGACACCCTCAGCCTCGCCGCCTACAGCAACATCTTTAATGATCCCAAGTTTTTTGAAAGCTTTACCTTTTCAGCGCTGACGGCGCTGGCGGCGATCGCCCTCAGTTGGCTGCTGATCGTTCCCACGGCCTACTGGGTGCAGCTTCGACTCCCCCGGATGCGCCCGGTCATGGAGCTAATCACGCTGCTGCCTTTTGTCGTTCCCGCCGTGGTGCTGGTCTTTGGTCTGATCCGCACCTACAGCACCACGCTGCTCAACACGCGCACGGGCGGCTGGATCTTGCTCACCGTCGCCTACGTCGTCCTCTCTTTTCCCTATATGTATCGCGCCGTAGACACCGGGATGCGAGCCATCAATGTCCAGACCCTCACCGAAGCCGCCCAAAGCCTCGGCGCAAGCTGGCCTGCGGTCATCCTGCGCGTCATCTTCCCTAACCTGCGCGTCGCCCTGCTGAACGGAGCCTTCATCACCTTTGCCATCGTGATGGGCGAGTTCACCATCGCCGCTCTGCTGGCCCAGCCCGCCTTCGGCCCCTACATGAACCTGCTCGCCAGCAGCAAAGTCTACGAACCCTCTGCCCTTGCCGTCGTTAGCTTTGCCCTAACTTGGGGCGCGATCGGCATCGTGCAACTGCTGGGCCGCGGCAGCAGCGGCCAATTAGGCGGGCCGCGATAGTTGCAGCCGTGATAATTGCAGTATTGAAAGCAGCATTGAAAACCGAGTCCCAAAAAGAGCGCGATCGCCCCCCATCCCCCTGTTCATTTTTCGTTCTTCCCTCTTCGTTCTTCGTTCTTCATCTTTCCCTTTTCCCATGCACCTCTCCCTCAACCAACTCTCCAAGTCCTACGGCGGCACCACTCTGGCAGTTCGCGGGGTCGATTTGCAGGTTCAGTCGGGCGAGTTTGTGTCGCTGCTGGGGCCGTCGGGCTGCGGCAAGACGACGATTTTGCGGATGATTGCGGGGTTTGAGAAACCAACCAGCGGCACAATCCTGCTAAACGGGCAGGATATCACGCGGATTCCGGCAAATCGGCGAGACATGGGCATGGTGTTTCAGTCCTACAGCCTGTTTCCCCACATGACGGCGGCGCAGAATGTTGCCTTTGGGCTGGGCCTGCGGAAAATGAACCGGGGAGAGCAGCAGCGGCGCGTGGAGGAAATGCTGGAACTGGTGGGGCTGGGCAGTATGGGCGATCGCTTTCCCCATCAGCTTTCGGGCGGACAGCAGCAGCGGGTGGCCCTGGCGCGGGCGCTGGCCATCTCGCCGCAGGTGTTGCTGCTCGACGAACCCCTGTCGGCGCTGGATGCCAAGGTGCGCGTGCAGCTCCGCAACGAAATTCGCCGGATTCAGCAGCAGTTGGGCATCACCACGCTGTTTGTCACCCATGACCAAGAAGAGGCGCTGTGTGTGAGCGATCGCGTCGTGGTCATGTCCCAAGGGAAAATTGAGCAACTGGGCACACCAGAGGAGATTTACCTTACCCCTAGCACTGCGTTTACCGCCTCCTTCATTGGCGCAATGAACCAGATCCCTGGCTTTTGGGTAGACGGCAAAGTCCGCATCGACACCCACCCCAACACCAGCCTGCCCGACGAGTTTTTGCAGACGCAGCCGACAAACCTGCCCGATGGCAGCCGAGTGGTGGTGCTGGTGCGTCCAGAGAGCATCGCCGCCCAGCCGCCAGAGCAAACCGCCCCGCCCAATACCAATCTGCTGAGCGGGTTGATTACAGGTCGAACCTTCCTTGGCTCAGCGGTGCGACTGTCGGTGCTGGTGGGCGAGTTTTATTTGAATGTGGATGTGCCGACAGGTCAGGCAGAAGCGTTTGCCGCTGGGCAACTGGTGCAGTTGAGCTTCCCGCCAGATCAGTGCCGCGTGCTGACGATCGAAGAAGCGCCTAAGCCTATTCAGCGTTCGGCGATTTTGAATGTTGAAGATCCGGTGCGCGATTAAAAACAGCATCGAGCAGCCGACCGGGTTCCTGTGTCGCTGGGCGAGCAAGTGGCTGGGCGAACAAAGGGCCAAAGCGTGTGCGCGGTTCGCCAAGACGAGAAAGCTGGAACCGCGAGAGTCAACGCTGAAGGTGGCAAATGATGGGAAGCTTCTGAAAGGCTTCAGCGTTGAAAGGTTTAACAGAGATTTAACATTAAGTCCACAGTTCGTCACATTAGGGGATGGTTTAGAGTTATTCTGGTACGCGAATTCTATGCGTTGAGCCAGGGGCTTTAGTTTATGAGTGAACGTTCGCAACCCGCCTCGTCGGAGGAAGCGCTTGCTGGTGTTGCCGATGCTCCCAATCCTGCACAGGCTGCGCCATCGGAGCCGCCGCCCAGCTATGTGAAACTGGCCATGCGGAACATGGTTCGCAAGCGGGGCACGTCGCTCAAGCATTTTGCTTTGACCACTGTGGGACTGTTGGGGCTGCTGGTGGGGCTGGCCTACCTAACGCGGTGAAGAGGCGATGATTCCAGAATTTCCGGGTCGAGCCGATATCCCAGAAGCCTCCGGAGTGGCGCGTTCGGCTGCTGAAGTATGGACTGGAGTCCCTGAAGCCCAGTCTGTTCAGGAAACCTCAGGGGAAATCTTACGGGAAATCTCAGTTGAGGTGGACGTGCAGGAGGAGGGGGCGATCGCCTCTCCCGTTCCCCAAGATACCTGGATCACCTGGTTCCAAACCTGGCTTACGGCACTCGCGCCCGATCTCTCTCCCATTGGCGCGTATGAGCTGAGTCTGCGGCTGACCACCGATGCCGAGATTCACCAGCTCAATGCTCAATACCGCCAGATCGATCGCCCAACAGATGTGCTGTCGTTTTCCGCAACGGAGTCTGGCGTGACGCTGCCTGCCGGACTGCTTGCCGAAGAACCCTTCCCTCTGGGCGACATCATCATCTCGCTGGATACCGCCGCTGCCCAGGCCCAACAGCGCCACCACACGCTGACCGAAGAACTAGCTTGGCTGGCGACCCACGGACTGCTGCACCTGCTGGGATGGGATCATCCCGACGAGGCCCACCTCCAAAAAATGTTGCAGCAACAAGTTAATCTGCTACAAACTGTTGCACTAGAGGTTCAGTATGATTAACCAGGGAGAGGTGTCTCTTGCCAACATGTCCATTGCCATTTGGAACTGGGCATCCTGATGATTGGCGAAGTCTGAATGATCGCTGTTGAATGATTTCTGAACGATTGACGGAGCGAGACGATGAGCGACCCGCAGGGCTATCGTCGCCGATCTAGCCTCTGCCGCCGCTTGAGCGCTTGTCTCGACACTAGTCCGATTTTTTATCTGACGTTACTCAGCGATCGCCTACTAGTCAATGCCTAGATTTCTGTCTTATCCCTATTCAAGTCGCAACGGTTCCTATGCCTCAGCCACTCTCCACCGAAAACTTTCAGGTTGTTCCACCGTCCCCCCCGATTCCCTTTCCTAGCAAGCCCAATCGGGAGTTGTCCTGGAAAGTGGCATCCAGCCTGTTTGTTAGCTTTCGATACGCCTGGGCGGGGCTGACCTACGCCTTTTTTACGCAGCGAAACTTTCGGATTCATCTCTTGGTGGGCACAATTGCCATTGGTCTGAGCCTCTGGCTCCAACTGAGCCGGGTTGAAATTGCGATTATCGGTCTCACGAGCGGGCTGGTGCTGACGATGGAACTGCTGAACACCGCGTTAGAGTCCGTCGTTGATCTCACCGTCAAGCAGACTTATCACGAACTCGCCAAAACCGCCAAAGACTGCGCCGCTGGGGCCGTGCTGATTTCGGCGATCGCCGCTCTGTTAGTCGCTGGTTCACTGCTGCTGCCCCCGCTGCTAGCGGTGCTAGGGCTGGTTTAACTGCACACGATCCCCACTTTCCAACCCTTCATTCCTCATGATCTTGGTCATCGACAACTACGACAGCTTTACCTATAACCTAGTGCAATATCTGGGGGAACTGGGGGAAGAACTGCCCGTCGCGGCCGATATCCGGGTCTATCGCAACGACGAGATTACGGTCGAAGAGATTCGGCAATTGCAGCCCGACGGCATCGTCATCTCGCCAGGGCCCGGTCGGCCGGAGGATGCGGGCATCTCGCCGCAGGTGATTGCAGAACTGGGGCCGGAACTGCCGCTGCTGGGCGTGTGCCTGGGGCATCAGGGGATTGGGCAGGTGTTTGGTGGCCAGGTGACTTCGGCAGCAGAGCTAATGCACGGCAAAACATCCGCCATCGAGCATACGGGCGTGGGCGTGTTTGAGGGCATCCCCAGCCCCATGACGGCGACGCGCTACCACAGCCTAGTGGTGGATCGGGAAACCTGCCCCGACGTGCTAGAAGTCACCGCCTGGGTGGAAGACGGCACGATTATGGGCGTGCGCCATCGAGAGTTTCCGCACCTCCAGGGCGTGCAGTTTCATCCCGAAAGCATTTTGACCGACCAAGGCAAACAGCTATTGCGAAACTTCTTGCGGCAGATTCCGTCCCGTCCAGCGGCCGTGGGCTAGGCGCGAGCCGCCAAGCTGTTCTGCCTGTTTCGTCGCCATCCAGTAGAGCCAGGCCTGGCCCAGCGGTTCCCGGTTCAGGTCATACACCGTTGCCAGCGATCGCTCGTATTCGTTTAGCAGCGGCGAGCCGTCGGGATCATAGCCTTCCAGTTCATCCAGCGCCGCCAGCACGCCAAAATCCGCAAAGGACAGCACATAGCCATAAACGGGATCTTCCCCAGGCGTGAGCGCCGGATATCCCATCGGCAAGTCATAGAGCGTGCCCAGGGCGATCGCCTCTACGCTGGCCACCACTTTGCCCTCACAGTAGCGCGGATAGAAATATTCGCCGGGTTTCAGCGTACCGTAGACAAAAACATGCAGCAGGTCGGGAGAAAGCATTTTGCAAGGAGAGATGCAGGGTTTATCTAGGGTTTATCTGGTTTATCTAGGGTTTATCTTTAGTCTCCCGCGTTTTGCCCAGGCGGATTAGCCAGCCAGAACTTTTGCATCAGAAGGGGTTCAAGCTCTGGGGGAAACGGACAATGGGCAGGCAGGGCAACATCAGGATAGTCGTCCTTCACCTGTCCAGCAGCATAGCGCCAAGACGCTTCAAAAATCTCGGTGAGATACCCCTTGAGGCTAGGCGAATCTTTGAGCAGCAGTTGGATTTCGCTGCGCTGTTCTTTGATCGGGTTTTCCCAACCCCGATAATCCTCTGGAGATTTAACATAAACCCGCTTCAGCAAATGACTCAACAGCACTCGCAGGCGGCTTTCTAGCTCGCGGCGATCGCGCTTGGCCAAGGCCTCAACCTCCTCAATCAAATGCTCCCAGTCCACAGTGCCAAACTCGCCTGCCCGCAGATGAGCCGCAGTTTCGTCTATCCAGAGGCAAAAATCTTGGTCATAGAGCGTAGCTTTCGCTGGAAACTCCGCCATACCCATCTCCCATCATGCAAACTTCTCCAAAATCCAACCCCTCTTCCCTCTTCCCTCTTCCCTCTTCCCTCTTCCCTCTTCACTCTCCAAACAACACCTTACCCTGACGAACCGTAGCCAACACGTCGGCCGGCGTGACGCGAGTAACGATACTGGCAGGAATGTGGCGACTAGCGCGGAGATGCGGTTGGGTAAAGTCCAGCACGACGAAATCCGCAGGAAGCCCCTGTTCTAGATAGCCGTAGGTGTCGCCGCCGAGGAGCGATCGCACGTTGGTCGTCACCATTTTTAGAATCGCTCTGGGATCAGGGCGGATGGCATCCCCATACTGGCTCTTGGCGACTTTATAGGTGAAATCCAGTTCGGCAAACAGATTGGGGCTGTTGAGCAGGCCGTTGTCCGTGCCCAGCAGCAGATTGGCGTTGCTTTCCAACAATTTAGCGATGGGCGGCAGCGGCAGCCCCAGGTTGGCATTGGCGCGGGGATTCAGGGCAATGTTGACACGGTGCTGGCTCATCAGGGCGATTTCGGCATCGTTGGCGACGGTGGCGTGGATCACCAGATGCGGCTGATACAGATCCAGCGCCCGCTCCAGGTCGCCGCGCCCCGTGACGGCCAGGCTCACCTCCCGATAGCCGTCGTTTTCCAGACAGTGGATCGCCCTCAGCTTGCCCTGGGCCTCGGTGATGTCGCGAATCTGCACCCAGGCGGCATCGGTGAGGTCGTTCATGGTGCTTTCGGAAAAGCCGTCGGCGATCGCCAGCACGGCCGCCAGTTCCGCCAAGGACTCCTCTGGCAACGCCGCCTGATTTTCCTGAAGTTGGGCGGCGGTGAAGGGCAACTCGTTAAACTGACCCAACACCACCGAGCGAACCCCCGTTTCTGCCGAGGCACGACGCAATAGCTCGCTGCCATACACGCCCTGCTCCCGAAAGTCGATGTGGCCAATTGTGCCCGTGCGGGCCATGTAGCGCAGATGGGCAGTGATGTGACCCAGGTGTTCGGCTGGGGTCTGTTTCGCCAGCTCGCGATATTTATAGCCGTGGGGACGAAAGAAGCCCTGCTCCAGCGTCATGCCCGTTGCGCCGTCGGGCAGGCAGGAGTCGCCCATGTGGGTGTGGCTATTGTAAAACGCGGGCACGATGACCTGCGTCCCCCGATCCAGGCTAAGGCAGGGGGGGCGCAGTTTCAGGCGGGTGATGGTGTCGGCGGAGACGGTGAGGCGATCGCACCAGTGCGGCTCTAGCTCTGGGCCATGCAGCACAACGCAGTCAGTGAATTCCAGCATCGGCAGCGAGTTGGGGTGGGATAGGACAGACGTGACGTGACATTCAATAGCGAGATGTGGCGATTCTAATCCCACGCGATGGAAAATTGTCGTAGAACATTCACAATTTGCTGATTACTGTCCAGTCCCCTTTCTAGTCTCACTAGCCCATTCTGCATGGGGCCCCCGCAGCCCCTCCGCCCCACCCCAAAATCCAAAATCCAAACCCCCCTCCCTAACCCCATTCACCTCTCCCTGCAACTCTCCGTGAGCTATTGCCTCAACCCGAACTGTGCCAATCCCCGCAATGTGGGCGATCGCCCCTTTTGCCAGAGTTGCGGGATGGAACTGGTGCTGGGCGATCGCTATCGGGCGCTGGAACCGCTGGGGGCGGGCGGGTTTGGGCGGACGTTTTTGGCAGTGGATGAATACCTGCCCTCGCGGCCACGCTGCGTCATCAAGCAGCTCTTTCCACCCAAGCCGGGAACCCGCCACACCGCCAAAGCGGAGGAATTGTTTCAGCGGGAGGCCGAGCGGCTCGACGAACTGGGGCAGCACCCGCAAATTCCCAAACTGCTGGCGCACTTTATTCATAACGGCTACCCGTATCTGATCCAGACCTATGTAGACGGGCATCCCCTGACGCGAGAACTGCTGCAAGCGGGCGCGTTTGACGAAGACCAGATCCGGCATCTGCTGCGGGGTCTGCTGCCCGTGGTGCAGTTTGTCCACGATCATCAGGTGATCCACCGCGACATTAAACCCGACAATATTATTCGCGATCGCCACACGGAAACGCTGACCCTAGTGGACTTTGGCGCATCGAAAATGACAACGGCTTCCAGCCTCAGCAAAACGGGGACAGTCATCGGCAGTGCGGGCTATTCTGCACCGGAACAAGTCGCAGGCAAAGCCACCTTCGCCAGCGACCTCTATAGCCTCGGAGTTACCTGCATTCACCTGATGACCGAGGTGCCGCCCATCGACTTGTACTGTTTTGTCGAAGGGCGCTGGCTGTGGCGCGACCACCTGATGCAATCCGTCAGCGATGACCTGGCTCTGGTGATCGACCGGATGATCGAGCCGACCATCAGCCGCCGATACGCCGCCGCCAGCGCCGTTTTGCACGATCTGGAACCCGCGCAGGTGTCTTTCGCCCTGCCCTATCGTCCGTCTGCGCCGATGAACCCCGCCGCTACGGTTCCGCCCCAGCGATCGCCCTGGCGCTGTATGCGGACGCTGTGTGAGCATAAACAGGCCGTGGCGGCGATCGCCCTCAACCCGCGCAATCAGCAGTTTGCCAGCGCCAGCTTTGACGGCTCGATTCGGCTGTGGGACGTGAAAACCGACAAATCTACCGGCATTCTGCTGGGGCATACGGAACCTGTGGTGTCGCTAGCGTTTAGCCCCGACGGGCAGCGGCTCATCAGCGGCAGCCTGGATGATACGCTGCGGGTGTGGAATCCGGAGAACGGCGAACTGCTGCGGACGCTAAACGACCCGTCGGATTCGATCGTGTCGCTGGCGGTAGCGGTCAGTCCCGATGGGCAAACGGTAGTCAGCGGCAGCGACCAACACACCATTCGGCTGTGGCACTTGGCGACGGGGCGGCTCGTCCGCACGCTAGAAGAACCCCGTGCAGTCACCTGTGTCGCCATCAGCCCCGACGGTCGCCTGCTGGCCAGCGGCAGCAGCGGCAATACGATTCGCCTGTGGAACCTGTACACGGGGGAACTTCTGAAAACGCTGGAAGGACACAGCCGCGATGTGAATGCGATCGCCTTTAGTGCAGATGGGTCGATCTTGGTCAGCGCCAGCAGCGACCACAGCATCCGCCTGTGGAACTTTGAGACGCGCAAGGTGCAGATGCTCAACGGACACCACGACTGGATCAAGGCGATCGCCCTCAGCCCCGACGGAACCCTCCTCGCCAGCGGCAGCAGCGACCACACGGTAAAGCTGTGGAGCCTGCCCGACGGCAAACTCTGCCACACGCTGGCGGGGCATACCCGCGAAGTGAATGCGATCGCCTTTACGACCGATAGCCAGATTTTGATTTCGGGAAGCCGCGATCGCACGATTAAGCTCTGGCGACGTTAGGATCTGCGATCCTTTGGACGCAGGTGTGTGATTGAGGCGACTGGCGAGCCAAACAGCCTTGGGGGATATCCCCCAAACCCCCTTTTGCATGGGACGAAGCGTCCCCCGCACCCCCTCCTAAGGGCTTGTCGGTGAGAGTGAAAGGTCGCTTCGCATTGCAGGGGTGATAAGGGCGATCGCGCAGCGTCTTCCTGAGAGAATCACGCAGCGTTCTTTTCGTAGGCTTTTCCAGTACACATCCGCCCAGAGCCGCCTGGCAATATGCCGACCGAATTGCAGACGGACAGAATGTTACCGGACACCGCCGATACCGAGGTCGGAGGGGGTTTGGGGGACGCGCTTCGTCCCCCAAGCAGGGGGTTTGGGGGAAGGCTTCCCCCAAGGATTGCTGGTTCGCCAGTCGCTTCAACCCATCCAACCATTAACCAAACGGGCAAAAACGGGCGATCGCCCTACTCATGCACCCAGGGTATGATTGTCGGAGTCCAGTTCACCAATTCCTCCGGCTTAAACCAGAGGCCGATTTCATACTCCGCCGTTTCTGGTGCGTCGGAACCGTGGATGATATTGCGGCCAATGTTTGCACCCAGATCGCCGCGAATCGTGCCCGGTTCGGCATTCAGCGGGTTGGTTGCGCCGATCAGCTTGCGGGCCGAGGCAATCACGCCGTCACCTTCCCACACCATCGCCACCACCGGGCCCGAAGTGATAAAGTCCACCAGACCTGCGAAAAAGGGGCGCTCCTTGTGAACCGCGTAGTGCTGCTCCGCCAGTTCGCGGCTGGGCTGCAAAAACTTCAGCCCCACCAGGGTAAAGCCTTTCGTCTCAAAGCGGCGGATGATTTCGCCGGCCAGCCCGCGCTGCACGCCGTCGGGTTTAATTGCGATAAAGGTGCGTTCCACAATAGTTACTCCAAATACTCCAAATAACTCCTAACTGCATTCCGAGCGGGGGGTTCCAATCAGGACATTCCAACTGGGAAATTCCAAGCAGGGAATTCCAGGTAGGGAATTCCAGGCAGAACCCTTGCAAGCCTTCTCTATGCTCAGAAAAAGATGGCCTTTTGTAAAGAGTCGGGGGCAATGGTCATCGGGGCTTCCTCTCAAAGCTTAATCGAAGCTTAACTAAAGCCTTGCGCGACAAAGGATACAGAGCTTTCTTAGGGAAATACGCTAGACTTAAGCTGAGCTTAAGAAATGCCGACCTGGATGGGGTGTCGTGCGTCGTGCGACACCCCAAACTGTTGGAAAAAACTGGAAAAACCTGGGACACTGCTTTTGCGGCTCACCGCTTGTGATTTAGCTCATGTTCTAGAGGAAAAACTTGATGGAAGTAAAACCCAAACTCTTTGCCAGCGATGTGGAAGAACCCGGAGGGGGAAAGCTCGCAGAAACGCCGCGAGACCGACGCATCACCAAGTTGCCGACTCCAGAGACGGGACGTGTGAAGTCGGGCTGGACGATTGAAGACAGCGAGGAACTGTACCGCATCAAGGGCTGGGGCGATCCGTATTTTTCGATCAACGCGGCAGGACACGTCACCGTCTCTCCGCAGGGCGATCGCGGCGGTTCGCTAGATCTATACGAATTAGTGCGAGCGCTGAAGCAGCGAAATTTGGGACTGCCGCTGCTGATTCGCTTTTCAGATATTTTGGAAGACCGGATTCAGCGGCTCAATGCTGCCTTTGCCAAGGCGATCGCCCGCTACAACTACCAAGGCGTTTATCGCGGCGTGTTTCCGGTGAAATGCAACCAACAGCGGCATCTGATCGAAGACCTGGTGCGTTTCGGCAAGCCCTACCAGTTTGGGCTAGAGGCGGGGTCAAAGCCAGAACTGATGATTGCCCTGGCGCTGCTCGACACGCCGGGGTCGCTGCTGATCTGCAACGGCTATAAAGATCAGGAATATATCGAAACGGCAATCCTGGCAAAGCAGTTGGGCAAGACGGTAATCGTCGTGCTGGAGCAGGTGGAAGAAGTAGACCTGGTGATTGCCGAGAGCCGCAAGCTGGGAATCATGCCGATTGTGGGCGTGCGGGCCAAGCTGAGCGCCAAGGGCATCGGGCGCTGGGGCGGATCGGCGGGCGATCGCGCTAAGTTCGGCCTCACCGTGCCTGAAATCATCCAAGCCGTAGAAAAGCTCCGCGCCGCCGACATGCTGAGTTGCTTGCAGCTATTGCACTATCACATCGGCTCCCAAATTCCTGCCATCAATGTAATCAAAGACGCAATTCGGGAAGCCAGCCAGATTTTTGTAGAACTGGCGCAACTGGGCGCGAATATGCGCTATCTGGACGTGGGCGGCGGACTGGGCGTAGACTACGACGGCTCCAAGACCAACTTCTACGCCTCCAAAAACTACAACATGCAGAACTACGCCTACGACGTGGTAGCAGAGGTGAAGGAAGCCTGCGAAGAACGCGACGTACCCATGCCCACGCTGATTAGCGAAAGCGGCCGGGCGATCGCCTCCCATCAGTCCGTTCTCGTGTTCGACGTGCTGGGCACCAGCGATGTCATCGCCGAGGAACCCGAACCCACCACCGACGACGACCATCTGATTCTGCGAAACCTCTACGAAACCTGGCAGTCCATCAGCGCCGACACGTATCAAGAGGCCTATCACGACGCGACCCAGTTCAAAGACGAAGCCATCAGCCTGTTTGGGTTTGGCTATCTCAGCCTGGTAGAGCGATCGCGGGCCGAGCGGCTCTACTGGGCCTGCTGCGCCAAGATTCTGGAAATCGCCCGCCAGCAGGACTATGTGCCCGACGATCTGGAAGACCTAGAAAAGATCATGGCATCGATCTACTACGTCAACCTGTCCGTCTTCCAATCCGCCCCCGATAGCTGGGCCATCGACCAGTTGTTCCCCATCATGCCGATCCACCGCCTCGACGAGGAACCCACCTGCCGGGGCACCCTGGCCGACCTCACCTGCGACAGCGACGGCAAAATTGACCAATTCATCGACCTGCGTGATGTCAAGTCGGTGCTGGAACTGCATCCCCTAGTCAGGGGGCAGGGATCAGACACGAATTCTGAACCCCAGACAACGGAGCCGTATTACTTGGGGCTATTTCTGGGGGGCGCGTATCAGGAAATCATGGGCAACCTGCACAACCTGTTTGGCGACACAAATACAGTACATATCCAGCTCACGCCCAAGGGCTACCAAATCGAACACGTCGTCAAGGGCGACACCATGACCGAGGTGCTAGGCTATGTGCAATACGACTCGGAAGACCTGATCGAGAGCATCCGCCGCCAGAGCGAAGCCGCCCTGCAAGAGCGACGCATCACCCTGCAAGAAGCGCAACTGCTATTGCAAAACTACGAGCGATCGCTCAGTCGGTATACATACCTGACCTCGTAGGGAAGAGGGAAAAGGGAAGAACGAAGAGCGAAGAACGAAGAGCGAAGAGGGTTCGTTTTTCGTTCTTCATTTTTCATTTTTCGTTCTTCATTTCTTCCGTCCCTCCCCCGCTGCCTCGATCTGCCGCGCCACGGTCCACGCGCTATAGCTTACGCCCGCTGTGCCCTCGCCGGGATGAGTCGAGTCGCCCACCAGCCACAGGCGAGGAATCGGCGTGCGGTTGGCAAAGCCGAAGGGGCCGAAGGTGGAGACGCGCTGGCCGATGCCGCCAACGATGCCGCGATCGCGCGCGGTGTAGTAGGCAAAGGTGCGGGGCGTGGCGGCTTCGGTATGCACTATCGTCTCAGGTGTCAGGTGGAAGAATTGCCCCAGGCGAGCGATCGCCATTTCGGTGTAGTGCTGCTTCAGCGCAGCGTAGCGGTCGTCGTCGCCTTGCCAGATGCGCGGGTCAGTAAAAGACGACGCAATCACCGTGGCGCAGCCGTCTGGGGCGCGGCCGTCGTCGGGATGGCTGACGGAAACAAACAGGGAATTATTCTCGGCGATGGGCCCGTCAAAGTCGTAGAGAAATTGCAGGTGCGGCGGGCAGTCAGCCGGAATCGCGTCCTGCTTGACCCCCAGATACACCACAAACGCGCCGGAGCCGTCGGGCAGCTTGTCTACGCGCTGGCGATAACCCCTGGGCGCGGCCTCGCCCAACAGTTTCACCAGATTTTGCACCGTTACGTTGGCGACGACGTGATCGGCGGGTTCTGTCCAGGTTTCGCCCGTTTTGGAGTTGCAAACACGCACGCCGACGGCGCAACCCTGTTCCGTGAGGATGCCGTCTACCGAGTGGCGCAGGTGCAGCGTCCCGCCGTCGCGTTCCAGGGCTTCCACCAGGCGATCGCTCAGGGCCTGCATACTGCCCTGGAGGTGAAACAAGCCCTGGGGCGATTGCGGCACCGCCAGCGCCGTGGCCGCGTAGAGCAGCGCCGTTTCCTCCGCGTCCACCTGGGAATAGAGCTTCAGCTGCAAGTCTAGAAACCGCCGCAGCCGATGATCCTGCCCCAGCCCATACCAGCGCAACACCTGCCCTACCGTAGAAAACGTATGCGGCAGCGTGGTCAGCGTTCCCGGCCGCACCGCCTGCACCAGTTGCCAAACATCCCACCCATTGCGCGGCGGCAGCACCGGATCTCGGCTCTGAAACGCCCAGCTTGCCTGAAACAAGTCCTTGAGCAATTGCCAGAAGGGTTCGCTTCCCGGAAACTGGCGCTGCCGCTCTTGCTGCCAGCGCTGCGGATCGCGCCACACGCGGATCGGCTCCGCTTCTCCTGGCAGATAGACGGCGCAGGCAGGGTCGCAGGGCGTGGCAGCGGGTGGCTCGATGCCCAATTCTGAGAAAATGCGGTGGTGAATGCCGCCCGGTTCTAGCCCGGCCACCTGGGTCGCGCCCACGTCGAAGGTAAAGCCGCGCCGCCGAAACGTAGAGGCACAGCCCCCTGGCGCGATCGCCTGCTCAAACACCCGCACCGCATAGCCCCGCCGCGCCAGCAGCGCCGCCGCCGTCAGCCCGCCAATGCCCGCCCCAACTACCACCACACGAGGAGCCATACGCCTTACTCCGGCTAGCGATCGCCAGCCCTGTGATATCTGCATTACATTTCTTAATAATTCTCATCTTAACGTTTAACTGGATAAGGGCGATCGCGCTATAAAAGTCAAGATTGTGTTCGATGTTCAGGTTAAGGTAAGGTTAATGATCATTTAAGGCAGATTTCTCAAGATTGCGATGGATATAGGCGACCTCGTGCGCCTGCGGCAACCGTTTAGCCCCGAGCCAAACAGCGAACGTACCTACAGCTATGGGATCATTGCCGGGATTGTTTGGTCGGAGGATGCATCGCCCCCGTCGTCCCCCGCAGAAATTGTGCTTTACCTGTACGATCTCGATACGCAGCAGATTTACGTCGATTCGGCTGGGCTACAGGCCATCTATGCCTTCCGTCCGGATGAGCTAGAGCTATTGTGAGATTTTGGATTTTGGGTTGGGACTTACGCAGTTGGACAATTTCTCGCAGGCTGCGCCTGCGAGAAATTGTCCAAAGCCCAAAGAGCTTATCGCAAGTGCATAAGTCCTGTGGGTTTTGGGTTTTGGATTTTGGATTTTGGGGTTTAGCTTGGAGCCTTTGCCGCCGCAAAATGGTCGATCAATCCCCAAGCTCAAAATCTAAAATTTCCTTGCCATCGGAGATCGCATCTACTACAATCGTCCATCAAGCTGTGAAAGATACCCTATCGACGCAGCGTCCCCGAAAAATTTGCCGCTAGTCGTTTACGGCGCTGGCAGGTGTTAGCCGCACCAACCAGCACCTGACCCATTGACAGAGTACGCTGTCTCAGGGCTTTGCTTATTTTAGCCGCCTTGAAATTCGCTCTATGTCTTTCGGGCGGCAGTTTTTCGGGGTTTCCTTCATTCCCATTTCAAGAGGAAACCCCAAATGCTTCAAATTCAATACTTTTCGGCGGCTTCCAACCCGGAGGCGGCCTCGGTTTCGCTCCCTGCTTCGCTGCCGCCGCTGCTGCCCCCACAGCCGAGCCGCCGCCGTCTGCGCCTTTACCTGGTCGGGTCTCCCGCCGACACCCAGCACGAGATCGACCGCCTGCATCTCCTGCACTATGCCGAGCGCTTTGAATGGAGCCGCGTGGTGCAGATTTCTGAGGGCGGCATTGTCCTGCATTCCGATGCGGGGGATGTGTTGCGCTATCTCCAGCGCGATCGCCCCCTGAATTAAAGCCATCGTCCCTTTGACTAGGACGAGGAAATTAAGGGAAGACTAGGAGAATCAGGAAAATCGGTCGCCTGCGGAGAAGACCCGCAACTGCTGCAGGCGATCGCCCCTCCGCTCTCTGCATCTACCCGCACCCACCTGCATGACTTTAGTTTGGACTAACTGGCATCACAATAATGCTCAACAGGATGCCATAAAGAATCTGCTCAACCGTTCATAACAGTTGAACTTAAGGAATTGGATACAATCCTGCTCGCAGTTAAGCTGCTGTTGCAACCGGACTGTTCAGGGATTGTTCGGATGTCTTGCGTTTCGAGGCTCGTTTTTTGACCATCGGATAGCAGGGACGAGGAGTTGGCTTGTGCCCCTTGCCTCGTCCTGGCGATTTACCACGAGGTTTAGGCGCAGGAGCAGGGGTGCCAATCGCTGCCAAAATGCCTGCAAACGCTTGTGCGACCCGACCCGGAGTCAACGTTTCTTGCGGTGCCTGCCAGGGCAAGGGGTGGTCAGTACAGTCCTTTCGCGCTAACCACAACTGCCAACTGAGCAACGGCATCAGGCTGCTCCACTGTTCGGTTGCCGATACAGAACTGAACTGGGGATGTGTCCAATATAGCCTCTGCTTGGCAAAGCGATACCAGTGTTCAATGGCAAAGCGACGGAGGTAGTGCAACCACAGGGTTTCTAACGGAGGCATCTGCTCACCCAGCCAAACTAACCACAAAGGAGCCAAGCGTCGCGTGCTGCTCTGTGTCTCCAGCACCTCCACGCGCAACACTTCCATTGCCCGTTTAGGGGATTTGCGGAAATGGTATGCACTCCAACGACTGACCCGCACTCGTCCCCAGTTGGGATCATCGACTTCAACGGTTTCGACCGGGACACTCCAAGTGTCAGGGTCATTGAGTTTCATCTTATGTCCATGCTTGGCAGGTGCGCCTCGCCCTCGATACGCTGGGGGCGCGCCATAGACACATCGATTGGATGTAACCCGCAGCAGCAAGTCTGCCTCAATCCCTGCCGTTTGGTTGACAAAACTGGCATTGCCGTACCCTCGGTCGTAGATCGCCAACGGACGCACCGCTAACTGCCGAGTCACTTGTTTGAGTTGGAATGCCGCTTTACTGGCGGGTGTTTCAAAGCTGGTGATGCGCTCATGCCGCAATGGTAATGCCCAACTGCCCCTGTCTTCAGCAATCCAGGCTAAGGTACTGTAGTTTTGTCCGGCTATCGGGGCATGTCCTGTTCTGCCTGATAAGGTGCGGTCTTTCAAACGCCTGGCAGCAGGACGGTTCCACCGACTCGCATCACCTGCCAACAACGGTTGCTGCTGAGTCGGTATCTGCTGCACCAACAGCTTCAGCACCTTTGATCGGGGTAGGCGGCTATCGCGCAACGCTTCATAGGGGCTCGACCACTGGCGACGAAAGACAGGACTCTGCGATAGCCTCACAAACGACACGATGCACGCACTCACTAACACGGCATCCATCAGATCAAACAGGGCATCTCTGGCGTTTCCCAAGCTGGCATACAACGTTTGGCGAAATTGCTGAAGTTCGTTGAAAATCATGGGGTCAATGTTGGTTGTACTTCATTGACCTTACGGCAGTCGGTGCTTCTCATTGACTGCCTTCCTCTTCACCATTAGTCCAAACTAAAGTGCATGACCTACAGCCTACGGATCGCCGACCTGCCGCAAAGCGAACGTCCCCGCGAGCGGCTGCTAGCCTATGGAGCGAAGCAACTTTCCGCCCCGGAGCTACTTGCCATCCTGCTGGGAACCGGCCAGGGGCCGGGCAAACTGTCGGCCGTGGGCCTGGGCAATCTGATTCTAAAAACCCTGGAAGAGAGCCACGGCAACGGACTGGCCGCCTTGCAGCATGTTGCGCCTCAGGAGTTGATGCAGATCAACGGAGTCGGCGAAGCAAAGGCAACGACCATTTTGGCGGCGATCGAACTGGGCAAGCGGGTGTTTCAGTCCCGACCGGGCGATCGCACCATCGTAGACGACCCCGCCGTGGCGGCCGCCGTCCTCAGCCAGGACCTCATGTGGCAACCCCAAGAGCGCTTTGCCGTCGTGCTGCTGGATATCAAGCACCGCCTGCTGGGAACCCAACTGATCAGCATTGGCACGGCCACAGAAACCCTCGCCCATCCCCGCGAAATCTTCCGCGAAGTGATTCGCCGGGGCGCAACCCGCGCCATCATCGCCCACAACCATCCATCGGGAAACCTGGAACCCAGCCCAGAAGACATCGCCCTCACCCGCCAACTGCTGCAAGGCGCACAGGTCTTGGGCATCCCGCTGCTGGATCATCTAATCTTAGGCAATGGCGACTTCATCAGCCTGCGCCAAACCACACAGCTTTGGAGCGAAACGCCCCAGGAAGTCTAGCGCCATCCCAACCGTGAATGGAGGCCTCCCCGATGACCCTCGCATCCAACGAACCCAAAAACGAACCCAAAAACGAACCCAAAGCGGAATCCGGTCTATCGATCCAGCCCGCCTCTGAACCCAAGGTCTGGACCGATGCAGAATTTATGGCGCTGCCGCAGGACGGCCACCGCTACGAACTGGTGAACGGAGAACTCATTGATATGGGCAACTCAGGAATGGAACATGGCGAAATTGGCAGCTTTTTGGGAGGTAGCCTATCGCTGTATGTTCGCACGCACAAATTGGGCCGAGTTTGTGACTCTAGCACCGCCTTTGCGATGAAAAACGGCAATCGGCGATCGCCCGATGTGTCCTTCGTGGCTAAAGATCGGCTGCAAGGGCTGCGGCGGCTGCCCAAGGGCTTCTTTCAGGGTGCGCCAGATCTGGCAGTGGAAGTCTTGTCGCCCAGCAACACGGTCGAAGAAATTCACGAAAAAATCGTCGAATATTTTGAAAACGAAACTCGCCTAGTATGGGTGATTCACCCGGATGAGCAGTACGTGCTGGTCTACCACAGCCCCAGCCCCGATCGCCTGCTGCGGCTCCAAGACTCGCTGGAGGGCGAATCGGTTGTGCCGGGGTTTTCCCTCGCGGTCGCGGAACTGTTTGAGGAGCTAGACTTCTGATCGGTCGCTTTTTTGCAGCCACGCTCTCAGCGCCATCTGAAACGCCTGGAGCGCCGCAGGCGTGCCGACTGTCCACACCTGCGCCACAGCCTCTAGAATCATCTGCTTAACTGGAAGCTCAGGAAACGTTGGGCTATATTCAGATTCCACATAATGCCCATCATGCAGGATGTAAAAGGTCAGGTTTCCATTGGCATAAACCCACAGTTCTGGAACGGCGATCGCCTCATAAGCCGCTAGCGTCATCACGGAAGTTATATCTGTCACGTAATGCACATATTCAATTGCCAAATCGGGCGGCGGATCGCCCGGTTGCAGCCGCCGCCGACCCCGCATTTGCGGCGCGTGCTGAATGTAAAAACAAGCATCTGGCTCAACCCCAGCGATGCCTTCTCGTTTGAATGTCGTTGACCCAAAGGGTTCGTAATCCTGCCCAGTCGCGCTCAGCAGTTGCTTGACCAGATCTGAGATTAGCTCGGTTGGTCGTTCATGTTCGGGCAAAGGAACCATAATCTCCAGCGTGCCATTGCTGTAGGCAATTCGGGCAGCCCGCCGTGTGCCTAGCTCTTCCAAAAGACATTCAAACTCTTCCCAGGACAGGCCAGAAATGCTGACTACACTGCCCGGTGCCAGGTGCATTTGGCTAATTGGCTTGGCAACTGGCACTGTCACCATAAAAGGCTCTCTCAAGGCGAGTTGGGGGCTTGCAGCAGAAACTAGGGCAACGCTTATATCCAACTTTAAACCAAGGGATGTGCAACTTTGCCGATCCCCCTCACCCTAAATCCTTCTCCCAGAGCGGGAGAGAGACTTCAAGCCTTTCTTGCTCCCCTTCTCCCGACTTGGGAGAAGGCTAGTGAGCAATACGGCAATATATTTCCCAAAGCGTCTTTCTTGCTCCCCTTCTCCCGACTTGGGAGAAGGGGTTGGGGGATGAGGGCAGATTGAAAGTTGCACATCGCGCTTTAGAACAGAACATCTAGACCAGTGCCTTGAGCAGCGCTTGCAGCTTTAGCTTAACTTCAGCCAGTTCGCGGGCAGGGTCCGATCCGGCGACGATGCCTGCACCTGCATACAGCCGAGCGCGATCGCCCTCTAGCAAGGCCGAACGGATGCCGACGATAAATTCCGCATTGCCCGCCGCATCGACCCAGCCCAGGGGTGCGGCGTAGAGCGATCGCCCAAAGCCCTCAGAACGGCGAATTTCCTCACAGGCGATATCGCGGGGCAGCCCAGCCACGGCGGGCGTGGGGTGCAGCGCGTCCACCAGTTCCAGCGGGTGCAGTCGGGCAGGCAGGTGGGCATGAATGGGCGTGTGCAAATGCTGAATATTCGACAAGCGCAGCAGGTCGGGGGCGGCGGGCATCTGGGGGGATAGCCCAAGACAGAGCAGGCGATCGCGCAAAAAGTCCACCACCACCTGATGTTCGTGCCGCTCTTTGGGCGTGTTCAGCAGGGTGTATCCCAGCCTCGCATCTTCGTCTGCTGTGCGGCCTCGCGGCGCAGACCCCGCCAGCGCATCAGTCGTGAGGCGCTGATTCCGCACACTGACCAGTCGTTCGGGGCTGGCTCCGATAAAGGTCTTGCTGCCGCCCTGGTTCACCGAAAAGATATAGCAATCGGGATAAAGCTGCCGCAGATGATGCAGGGAAAAAAGCCAGTCGAATGGACGGCGAGAAATCACGTCAACCGCGTGAGACAGCACCAGTTTTTGCAGGCGATTTTGATGAATCGAGCGGAGTGCTTTTTCAACCGTTTTTTGGAAATCATTAATTTCTAAAAATTCCCAGGATGGGGGGGCGATCGCCTCACTGCCCGCAAAGTTTAATAAGGAATAGTTTGCCTGCTGAATTTTTTGAAACTTGCGCCAGAGTGCATCGGTTAGCATGGTCACATTAGTATCAGCATCCAGCGCTATATTTGCGGTTGCCAAACAGCGATCTGGCTGGCGCAAAATCTGCCACTCTGGCAGCAAGATCATGGCAGAGGCAAATGGTGAATGAAGTGATCTAGGCTCATCAAAAAAGGTGTAACTACAAAAACAGCGAAGATCCGCTGGGGAAGTGATGCCCATTGGCGCAGTTTCCACCCCATGAGTTGCCATGAAACGAGGCATCCCAATTAAGCTGTGCTTGAGAAATTGCTGAGTTCTTAAAAAGCGGCGATCGCCCCCCGTGCTGAGCGACAAAGTTTTCCCGAAAGCCGCTACGGCCTCGCCTTCGTAGGGTTTTTCAAAGTAGAAATGGGGCTGATCAGAGAGATTAAATTGATGTAGAGCCAGCAGTGGATCAACCGCCTCAATCTCCTGAGAAATGCTGACCCAATTGCAACCAGATTGATGCTCAGAATCTAGGACTTGTTTGATATGCTTCTGGCATTGGAAAAGGAGTTTATATAAACTTTTGCAATCTTGAACAGGTTCAATCGGTCGGGGTGCGACTGGCATGAGTCAATGGTAAAACGGTTCGATAAAGGTGAGCAGTAAAACAGCAATGGCGGGCGCAGCCTGTCTACTACAGGTAACATACTTGGGCAAAGTCTAGCCACCGGCCCATAAGATCTAATGAAGCCGACGATTGTCTCCGACAAAGCCAAGGCCCATCAAGCGTTTGGGCAAGGGGCGATCGCCCGCAACATCAGTCACAACTCTTTACAGTTCCAACAGGTCGCCACGACCAATCGGAGAGGCGGAAAATCGTAGAATAATGAGGCTTCCAGCAGTTACCCGCCGGCAATGACGACCAAACCGACCCGACACACTCCCTCCACAAACCTTCACTCCCTAGAACCGACACTCAGCGCTGGGTCTGCGGTCGGCCCCCACCCAGAGCAGCTCGCCAAGCCGCCTGCCAAAAAGCTCTGGATGGCAGCCCTGAAGCCACCCATGTATAGCGTTGCGATTATGCCGATTGCGCTGGGAACGGCGATCGCCTATTTTGAAAAGCGATCGCTTCAATGGGATATTTTGATCACATTTTTAGCGGCCGCAATTTTAATTTTGATCTGGGAAAATCTAAGCAACGATGTGTTTGATTCGGAAACCGGAATCGATCAGAACAAGCATCATTCTTTGGTGAATCTAACGAAAAATAAGTCTCTGATTTTTGCGATCGCCAATGTTTGTTTAATCCTGGGAATTTCAGGCATCATTTCTATTTCCTGGATTCAGCAAGATCCTACGGTTCTGGGTCTCGTCTTGCTCTGCTGCGGACTGGGTTATGTCTATCAGGGTCCACCCTTCCGCCTGGGCTATCAAGGGCTGGGCGAAATCCTCTGCTTCTTCGCCTTTGGGCCGCTGGGCGTGTCCGCCGCCTACTATAGCCAGAGCCAGTCGGGGTCATGGACAAGCCTGGCCGCATCCATCATTTTGGGCATCAGCACCAGCCTGATTTTGTTCTGCTCCCACTTTCACCAGGTCGCAGACGATGCCGCCGCCGGAAAGCGATCGCCCATCGTGCGCCTGGGCACTCGTCGTTCGGCGCAGTTGCTCCCGTGGCTCTGCGGCAGCCTCTACGGGCTAACGGTGCTATTTGTCATCACAGGGCTATTTCCCATCTGGACGCTGCTCATCTTTGCCAGCCTGCCGCCCGCGCTCCATCTCTGCCGTCACGTCCTCGCCAACCACGACAAACCCGCCCGCGTCAGCAACTGCAAGTTCATCGCCGTCTCGCTGCATTTTTGGAGTAGCCTGCTGCTGTGTGCAGGGTTTGCGCTATCCGCCTTGGGTCGTTAATCCCTCAGACTTTTGCCACAGGCACCGGACTCACGTCTGCATTTCGCCCAAACAACACCCTCGGCTTCAGCAACGCACGCAGCAGCAGCCAGAGCGACTGAAACTCGCCAGGCGACTGCCGCGTTTTCCACTGCCCCGGACGGCAGAACAAGACTTCCACCAAGCGGCGCTGCTGTTCCAGGCTCATTTCTTCAAACAGAATCCGCACGGTGGGAAATTCGTCGCTTGTGCCCGTCCGTTCCACCAATCCCCAGAGCGTCAGGCTTTCTTCCAATAGCTCGATCTGCACGGGCGGCAAATCCGGCGACGGGGGCGGAAAGCCTGCTTGTGTAAGGGCGACCTCTGCGCCCACTTCAGAAATCATGGTGGTAATGCCGTAAAACGAGCGATCGCCCACTTGCAGGCGCACCGTCCGGCGCAGGTCAAACCATTCATAGGGACTGGGGCGCGGCGCATCCAGCAAAATCAGCAGCGCAATCCCCAGCATCATCAGGTTATACAGGCTCCACAGCCAGCCCAGCCCGATGCCTTTCACCACCATCGCCTCTTCTGGCGTAACAGTCTGTTGCCATGCGCCCTTGATCATGCACATGCCCAGATTCACCCATAGGCTAATGGCCGTCAGCACAAAGAAAATCAGAATCGGCGCGGCCAGGTTCCAGTTAAACGTAAAGCGATCGCTCGCAGTGCCCTTTGGCGTGACCTTGAACCCCTTGGAAAACGGATTCAGCATCACCTTTACAACCGTCGCTGCCAGGGGCACAGCCAGCGCCAGCGAGTAAATGTCCGACAGCACTGCCGAGCGCGATCGATAGTTCAGCCAGGAAAACACCGCAAGCTGCACCAGATAGTAGGGCAAAAAGAAATACATCAGCTCCGCCGCCGTCGCCCGTAGCGGAATCACGCCCAAAAACGAATAGGCCAGCGGCATCAGCAAATAGCCAACGCGGGAAATGCTGGTAAACCAGTGCAGCAGCCCCTCCAAGTGCGCCAGCCGCTGCAACGGCCGCAGCCCCCGAATCGTCAGCGGATTCGCCTGAATGAAAAAGGCTTGCAGCGTGCCCTGGGCCCAGCGCAGCCGTTGGAGCGCGTGGGAGGCTATATTTTCTGCTGCCAGACCAGCACTCAGCTTTTCGTCCAGATACACCAGACGATAGCCCTGAGCCGAAATGCGAATGCCCGTGAAATAATCTTCACTGAGGGAATCGGTGACAAAGCCGCCGATTTCATCCAGCACGCTGCGCCGCACCACGAAGGATGTACCCGAACAGATAACGCTACCCGCCCCGTCGCGAATTGGCTGAATCTGGCGATAAAACACCTCTTCTTCAGGCGTGAGTACGTCTTCCAGCCCCAGGTTGTAGGCAATCGGGTCGGTGTTGTAAAAGGTCTGCGGTGTTTGCACTAGTGCCACCTGCGGATCTTGGAAAAAACCGACCGTGCGGATCAGGAAATTGCGCGTGGGCACAAAGTCCGCATCGAAGACCACAATCAGTTCCCCAGTGGTGCGGGGCAGGGCGTTGTTTAGGTTGCCTGCTTTGGCGTGGCGATTGTCGGGGCGGGTGATATATTCGCAGCCCAGATCCGCCGCTAGCGCCTGGATTTCGGGACGGCGCGTGTCGTCTAGCAAATAAACCGTTTTAGCCGGATAGTCGATCGCCTGACAGCCGATGACCGTGCGCTTGAGGATAAAGGCGGGTTCGTTGTAGGTGGGGATGAAAATATCGACGGTTGGCGTGTACTGGCCGGTTTGCACGGCTTGGGAAAGGGCATCGGCTTCGGAACGGCGATCGCGCACCTTCAGCATCAGCGTCAGTTGGATAATCGCGCTGCTCAGCATCAATAGTTCCAAAAACAGCAGCCCCAGGCTAAACACCCCATTTAGCGGCGTATTCAGGTTTAGCGTGCTGGCCACTCGCCACAGCACATAGCGCACCGTCAGCACCAGCAAAATCGTCACCACCACGGTTCGCGACCAGGGACGCGGACGGGGGGACAGCGCCATCACCCCCATCACCAGCAGAAACAGCGCCACGGTGGGCACTAGCAGGTATTGCCCCGTCACCATCGGCACTTCTAGCCACAGCGGGGGATTCTGCTGAATCGCGTTGATCTGGGCGAAGATTTTGCTAATCGTGCCCTGGCCCGCAAACCAGAGCGCCACAATCACAAAGGCGATCGCCACCACGCTCAGCAAAATCAGCGTCGTCAACTGCGGACGCATCGGCGCAGGTCTGGATCGGGACACCTGCTGACGACGAATTTCAGAAGTAGTCATAGAAGATGAGTCCTCAATCTGACATCGGCGATTAAGCAAAACCGCTATTCCAAACCCAATGTCCTAACGTGCCAAGCGTTACAAGCTTTGCTCAGCCAAGTGTAAAGCAGTACACTGTCCCCATTAGATACGAATCCAAGACCAAAAAGGATTTGAGAATGGCTCAGAAATCTCCAGGCCGTCAGTCTTCTCCCACGTTCTCGGTCTATCCCAATGCCTAATCCAGCGCGATCGCCCAGGTAAGCGATATCGGTAAACCCTATAGGTAAGCCATAGGTATATCAGCCAGCCCTTTCGCTAACTGTTGTCTCGCTAACTGTTGCATGGGTAACGCCGTACAGATAACGCCGAGTTCCCGCAGCGTTCTTGACGAAGCACCCCTTATGATTGCCCATAATCTACTGAAACCGAGAACCCAAACCGATCGCTCAAGCAAATTACTCAAGCGAATTGCTCAAGCGAATTGCTCAGGCGAACTACTCAAACCGTACATTCCCACAAATAGCTGAGAACAATCTGAGTGTGCTGAGAACATCCTGAAGTGCTAAGTGTGACAAAGACATCCTGAAGTATGAGGCTGAAACCCATCCGAACTGATCTGGCAAAGCTCCTCTCAAACCATGCCACACGCTTCAAGGTGCGACAATTAAGCTCTAACGGCGGAATTTCTAGCTGATCTGGCCCGAGATCTGGTTCGATTACCTCTGGCTTAACCTTCCATCAAAAACCCGTATCGCAGAAATCTAGAAAATCCCGCATAATCTTAAGAGAACGCAACAGTCTGGTGTTTGTACAAGTGCGGCGATCGCCGCGATTAGCCCCTAACCGAGTTCAGGAGACGGTTCGCCTATGGCCATGATCGAAACCAAAACCGAACCCATGGTGCTCAACATGGGTCCCCATCACCCCTCGATGCACGGGGTGTTGCGGCTCATCGTCACTCTGGACGGGGAAGACGTGGTGGACTGTGAACCTGTGATTGGCTATCTGCATCGCGGCATGGAAAAAATTGCCGAAAGCCGCACGCCTGTGATGTACGTGCCCTACGTCAGCCGATGGGACTACGCAGCGGGCATGTTCAACGAAGCGGTTGTCGTCAATGCCATCGAAAAGCTGGCTGACGTGCCCGTGCCCAAGCGAGCCAGCTACATCCGCGTCATCATGCTGGAGCTAAACCGCATCGCCAACCACCTGCTGTGGCTTGGCCCCTTCCTGGCAGACGTGGGGGCCCAAACGCCCTTCTTCTATATTTTCCGCGAACGGGAAATGATCTATGACCTGTGGGAAGCTGCGACCGGCTACCGCATGGTGAACAACAACTACTGGCGAATTGGCGGCATTGCGGCTGACCTGCCCTACGGCTGGGTGGACAAGTGCGCCGACTTTTGCGACTACTTCCTGCCAAAGGTCGATGAATACGAGAAGCTGATTACCAATAACCCGATCTTCCGCCGCCGCGTCGAGGGTATTGGCACCATCACCCGCGAAGATGCGATTAACTGGGGGTTGTCTGGCCCAATGCTGCGAGCTTCGGGGGTCAAGTGGGATCTCCGCAAGGTCGATCACTACGAGTCCTACGACGACTTTGACTGGGAAATTCATTGGGAAACCGCGGGAGACTGTCTGGCGCGTTACCTGGTGCGGATTCGCGAAATGCGCGAGTCGGTCAAGATCATTCGCCAGGCCCTGGCAGGCTTGCCGGGTGGCCCCTACGAAAACCTGGAAGCCCAGCGGATGAATGCTGGCCCAAAGTCGGAGTGGAACAGCTTTGACTATCAGTTCATCGGCAAAAAAGTTGCGCCAACGTTCAAGATTCCCAGGGGTGAAAACTACGTCCGCATTGAAAGCGGCAAAGGCGAAATCGGCATCTACGTGATCGGCGATGACAATGTGTTTCCCTGGCGGTTCAAGATTCGCGCCGCCGACTTCAACAATCTGCAAATCCTGCCTCACCTGCTGAAGGGCGTGAAGGTGGCAGACGTGGTGGCCATTTTGGGCAGCATCGACGTGATTATGGGTTCGGTTGACCGATAGTGGTCCGAGCGGGACACATTGCACAACCTGCCATAGCACCACACGCTACATGGCTAGTACAGTTTTCACTTGGTTTCCGCTCGTTTTATTCATCTCTGCGGCTCGAGACAAGGGTTTCGAGCCACTTTAATATGCTCTCGCGATTCGTTTCTTTGCAGAGCAGCAAGGGACTTATTGTGGAGGCTGGATGGAACCTGATCTAGGGCGATCGCGTCATAAGGGCTATCTTCACCTGATGCATCCCGGTTCAGCGTCGCTCAGCGTTTTCTTGGTCGATTTCTTAGTCGATTTCTTGGTCGGCGGTTCACCCGTTTGGGTCAATCTTGTACAAATGGATTGACTTACACATTCCAACCAAGGATAAATAAGTATGTTTACATTTAGGTAAGTATGTTTACATTCCACGATCTGCTCAGATCTTTTTGGGCGGCGTGGCGGGTTTCACAGTTCCGGTGCGTAGAGTCTGGCGCAGGGTTCTGAGGCTTTCCGAAATTCCAGCAGCAATGGCTGGATCACTAGAAACAACGACCTCTTTGGAAGCGCGTTCGAGTTCGATTCACGTATCAGAAAGCTCGATGGAATTAGCAACAACACTGAGGGGGCATACCGTCCACAACGCGGTGCGTGAGGTCGGCATCAACCCCAACTACTGGTATCCCGTTTACTGGGCTGAAGATTTGCAGCCGGGTCAGGTGGCGCAAGTGGTGGTCTGGCAGCAGGCGATCGCCCTCTACCGCACCCCCGATGGACAGGTCTACGCGATGGAGGATGCCTGCCCTCACAAAGGGGTAGAGCTACACAAGGGCAAGGTCAAGGGCGATCGCCTGGTGTGCCCCTATCACGGCTGGGAATTCAACTCAGACGGGCAATGTGCCCATATTCCCTATCTGCCGCCCAATCAAAAACTGCCCTGCGCCCAAGCCCGCAGCTACCCAACGCGAGAGCGCTATGGCATTCTCTGGGTGTTTCCGGGTGCTCCGTCCCTAGCGGAACAGGTCGCCATGCCCCATATGCCGGAATACGACGACCCTGCCTATTTTCAAATCCCCATTCCGGGACATTTCCACGCCCATTTCTCGATTTGCAACGAGAACACGATGGATGTGTTTCACGGCTATCTGCACGAAAACCTCCAGGGCTGGTACGACCCGAAATTGCTCAAGCTAAAGGAGTCGCCCAATTCCGTTCTGGCAGAGTATGAGGTGAACTATGACGGCTGGATGACCAAAGCACTGGGGCTGAGCGAAGACGGCGGCAAAACCACTCGCATCGTCTCGGTTCATTACCAATATCCGCACTACACCAGTTCGCTGGAGGGCGTGTCCTCGCTCTACCTCAATCGGTTGCCCGTGGGGCCTAAGGAAACTCGCTCCTTCTCGATCCTGTTCCTCAAGCTGCCCCTGCCGCAGTGGTTGGTGCGTCCCATCCGCAAGCCGCTGATGCTGTTCGTGCGGCGGTTTGTGTTTATGAAATTTCTCCTGCAAGATGTGGAGATGATGGAGAGCGAGCAGCGGGTTTTCACGTCAGATCCCAAGCGACGCTACGTGGAAATCAATCCAGCGATCATTGCGCTCCAGCGCGTCTTTTTGCGGCAGTATGAGCAGTTTCTGCAACAGTCTCAGGGATTCTCTGAGTCGTTTTCTGGAGCGATCGCCCAAGCAGATGTAGCAACCAGTAGTGAAGGAGAAATACCGCAGCCTGAGCCTGTTTTGGCAGACTCGGCAAGGCGTTCGGTGGACACTTCCAATGGGAGGGGTGAACTGTAACAATCTCAAGACATAGATTAATCTCCTTCTGGCAGAGTAAAGGAAAACTCTTATTGTAATTATCAAAAAGCGCCGCCGGAGCAGCGCCAGAGGTCGAGAATTCACCCAAAAGCTCAACCAGGTTTCACGAGTGTCGATATAGCGCCAATGGACTTAGCAGCATGAACTTAGCAGCATGTATTCAGCAGCAATGAGTTAAGCCAAGTCTAATCATCCGAGGGGCTAGAGGAGATACGCTACTCAATTAAGTTAGGTGAGGGGAGTTTACTGTGCAAGTTATCAAGGAATACGTTCAGCGCTGGTATGAGAGCGGGCTAGACCCGGATGAATATATCTGCCATCGCAAGCAGGGCAACCTGGTAGAAATTGAAGAGGCCGATACGGGCCGCCGCCGCATGGTGCTGACCTTCTGCACAAACGATGTGCTGGGTCTGGTGCAAAGCCCCGCAGTCAAGCAGGCAGCCATCGACGCGATTCTGCAATTTGGCACGTCGAACAGTTCGACCTCGGTGCTGAGCGGACGAATCGACCTGCACCGCCAGCTTGAAGATGAAATCTCTGCCTTTAAGCATCTGGGTCATACGCAACTGTTTTTAAATGCGTGGATGGCCATGCAAGCGCTGATGGATGCGTTTTGCCATCAGGCAATTCCGGTGCCAGGGTTCCAGAACACCCGCGAGACGCTGATCATGACCGATGTGCTGAATCACGGCTGCATCGTGTCGGCGATCGCCAATGCGGGCACTCGGTCAGGCAAGCTGTTTGGCCACAGCCCTGCGGTGCGCGTGCGAGCCTATCGCCACTGCGACATGGAAGACTTTGCCCGCAAGCTGAAGCGCTATGCCAAGCCGGGCGATCGCATTTTGGTCGTCTCCGACGCGGTGTTCTCGATGGATGGCGACATCGCGCCCCTGCCCGACATGATCGATATTATGTCGAAGTATGAAGACACCACCCTGGTCATGGACGAAGCCCACGCTAGCGGGTCGATCGGCGCGACGGGTCGCGGCATCTACGAACACTTTGGAATTTTGCCGCAAGATGCGCTGGATAAGGGCGTAACGCCGCTGATCATGACCACCTTCTCGAAGTTTGGCGCGTCGGTGGGTGCCGCCATCAGTAGCCCCGTGGCAGAACTGAAGCCGCTTCTCAACGTGTCGCCCTCTTCGATTGGCACCTGCTCTTTGGCTCCCCCGCTGACGGCAGCCGCGCTGGAAGCCGTGCGCCAGGTGCGCCAGCATCCCGAACTGGTGCAACGTCTGCACGACAATACGCGCTATCTGCGGAATCGTCTGGCAGAGAATGATTTCCTGGCAATTGGTGAAACCAACGTGCTGCCCGTCCTGCTGCCGCCGGATCTGAATCCGAAGGACTTTGCGCGATTGCTCGTGGCCAATCACGGCATCTGGGTTTCGCCCATCTGGTACATTGCCAAGCCCCGACTGCGGATCACGGCCAACGCGCTGCACACCCGCGAGGAAATGGATCGCCTGGTGGCTGCAATGGTGGCGGTGCGCGAGGAAATGTCCTATAAGCCTGCGGCAACCATCAGCGCCTAGTTCAGCAGCGCCTAGTTCAGCACATCGTTCAGGCATTTTGAGGCTGTAGGCACAGGACTTACGTACTTGCGATAGGCTTTCTGGATTTTGGATAATTTCTCGCGGGCTGCGCCAGTGAGAAGTTATCCGACTGCATAAGTCCTAAGGCATTTTGAGAAAAGCGGGGAACTGGCGATCGCCCTTCTCTGAACGCTAAATCGAACCTACCTTGCATCGCTCAAGAAAGACGGCGGCAGAAAGTGTCGCCGTTTTTGTTTTGGGGAACCAAGGGGGCGATAGAACCAAGATTGAACATTGAACCAAAACGTTTGCGTCTAGCAGCGCGAAATAGGAGAATGGCGCAGAATCAGTTGTCAATTTGCGGCTACTTGGAGCTGATTCGCCGCTGCAATCCATCGAGCGCTATGTTAGATACTCCCGTCGGCTGGTTGGTTTTGTTTTTAGTGGGCACAATGACGGGCACCCTGTCGGGGCTACTGGGCATTGGCGGCGGGCTGATTATGGTGCCGATTCTCACGTTTTTTGGGCTGCCGCTGGTGCAAGCAACAGCGACGAGTCTGGTTGGTGTGCTGCTGAGTGCTTTGTCAGGGAGCTACCAAAACCTGCGGACGGGTGCGCTGAACTGGCACGTTTCTCTGCTGCTGGCGGTGTTTGGCATGGCGACGGCGCAGGTTGGGGCGTGGCTGGGCGATCGCCTTCCCGATGCCTCCCTATCGCTTGCCTTCGCCGTGCTGCTGCTGGTCACGATCTACCTCATGGATCTCCGCCGCAAGCTCGCCCAAAAAGAGCGCCAACTGCAAATTCCAGCCCCCGAAACAGTTTCAGCACCCGTTTCGCCCCCTGCCAATGCGCTCCCGCCCATCGCTGGAATCGGCCTCCTCGCCGGAATTCTCTCTGGCCTCTTTGGGGTGGGGGGTGGCGTAGTCATGGTGCCGCTGCAAACGCTGTTTCTGGGCGAAACAATCAAGTCTGCGGTGCGAACCAGCCTGGGGGCGATCGTACCAATTGCCATTTCAGGACTAGCGCAGCACGCCTATAACAGCAACGTGCTGTGGATTGCGGGGGTTTGTCTGGGGCTGGGCGGCATTGTCGGCGCTCAGGTCGGCACGCGCCTTCTGCCCAAGCTGTCCGATCAAACCGTGAATCGGCTGTTCAAATCCTTCTTGATTGCCCTGGCAGTCTATATGACCATGCGGGGCGTAAAAGGGGTTGGGGGCTAGGCTGCAAAGGGTTGAGATGGGCATAGAGGAAGCCTGGAATCGGACGATCGCCCTCCATCCTTAAACCTCCATTCTCAACCCAATCGCCCTAAATAGCAAAACCTATCGCAAAACTTAGTGATATTTTTTAGTGATATTTTCGAGCTTTTTGCGCTATCCTGCGATCGCCCCAAATTCTCACATTCCCAAATTCTCACATTTTCCATCCCCTACCCCCCTCGACCTTGCTTGACTCGACCTGGCTAGATTGGTTCGCCGTCCTTGGCTATATCTCCCTGGCGCTGCTGGTTTGCTGGCGCGTCTTGCAAACGCAGCCCAAGAAGTAGCCTAGACAGTGCCTAGAAAATGCCTAGAAAATATCGCTCTTCAGAAAAACGCTCCCAAAGGTCTTCATGGCAAAGAAACCAAAGCATGATCTGAAATGGGTGAAAGAAACCCTCAGCCTGCCCGAAAACCACAACTGGAAATCGCAAGATGGCTACAACATTTTCGTAGCTGGACGCGGTGCGGTTCGATTCGACGTTCCCGAAGATTGGATCTTCGAGCCAGATGAAAAATCCTTCAAGTTTTTTGACGGCAAGCCGCCCAACGACAACTGCCGCCTGGAGGTGTCCTATAACCTGCTGCCAGAGGGCGACTGGACGCTGTTTCCGCTGGTCAGCGTGATGAAGGAACTAGTCGAAAAAGACGAACGCAACATTTTAGAAAAGGGCGAGATTGTCAGCCTCAAACGACAAACCGCCCGGATCGTCTGGACAGAGTTCAAGTTTCTCGATTCGCAGGAAAATCGCGAAGCCTACTCGCGTACCTGCATTGGGCTGGGGTCAGGGGTGCAGTGCCTAATCACCTTCGACTATTGGGTAGACGATGCCGAGCGGCTCACGCCCGTTTGGGACGTGGTCATGAATACACTGACGCTGGGGTTGTTTATCCGCGACCCCAGGCAGGGCTTTGCGTTTCCTGATTAACACTTCCTGATTAACACAATGTGCAGCTTTGCCGATTCCTTTGTGTGAATCGTTGGGCGGCGGTGCTGCCCAGCGATTCACGCTCTTAGAAAAGCATTTGTGCAAGAGGTCTACTAAAGATCAGCATCTTCTCTCCGAATGCGATCGCACAGCACGTAAATCGCCTGCACCACGCGCTCGTACAGTGCCTCATCAGACCCTTCATGCTCAAACAACTGGCGCGTTTCTTCGACCCAAGCATCGGCCGTTTCGGTCGTCCATTCTTCCATCAGGTCTAGCTCCATCTCTTCCAGTTTCATCGCTTCTAGCTCCAGGTTTTGTAGCAGTACCGGGTCTTCGGGCATGTCGATTTCTGTTTCGATCCATTGGTTCGAGTCAGCCCGTTCCGAATCAGCTGTCAAATTCCACAGCAAGTCCATCTGAGCAAAATCGGGCGGGTATTGGGGTCGTCGTGCCATGTCGCCTCACAAAATTTAGTACAAATATACTAAACCGGATTGGAGTAAAACACTAGCCCTGGTGACGGATTTTTAGCTTGATTTAACGACTTGTAGGACTTATCAGTTGGACAATTTCTCGCGGGCTGCGCCTGCGAGAAATTGTCCAAAACCCAAAGAGCTTATCGCAAGTGCCTAAGTCCTGGACTTGATTGAACGACTTGATTGACGGGCAATCCAAAATCGAGAATTGATATAGTCTCTGGCCTCAATCCGTCTTGCAAAGCGCCAAAATTTAGCCCTGAGACAGAGCATTGAGAACAGTTCTGGGCGATCGCCCGTGCTACAGTCTAAGCATCACAAGCGCTGACAATGCGCGGTTTGAAGCCCTTGGGTTTGGGAGCTTTTGGTCAACCATGCCGTTTCCCCGTTCTAGTGGTATTTTGCTGCACCCCACGTCGTTTCCCAGCCGCTATGGAATTGGGGATTTGGGAGACAGCGCCTATCGGTTTGTCGAATTTTTGCAGCGCAGCGGGCAGCAGTTTTGGCAGGTGTTGCCGCTGGGGCCGACGGGGCATGGCAACTCGCCCTATATGTGCTTTTCGTCGATGGCGGGCAATCCGCTGCTGATCAGCCCCGATCGCCTCTATCACGAGGGCTGGCTGACGGATGAAGACCTGGCAAGTTTGCCCGATTTTCCCGCCGAGCGAGTCGAGTATGACCGGGTGATTGAAACCAAGATGCCGCTGTTGCTGAAGGCAGCCCAGCGCTTCAAGGAACACGCCACGGTGGAGCAGCGCATGGAGTTCGATGCGTTTTGCGCCAGCCGCGCCTTCTGGCTGAATGACTATGCGCTGTTCATTGCGCTGAAGCAAGCCCAGGGCGGTATGAGCTGGCACCAGTGGGATGAGGCGATCGCCAGTCGAGACTCAGAAGCCCTGGCCGAGTGGCGGCTCAAGCTCAGCGAAGAAATCTTTCAGCACAAGTATTTGCAGTTCGAGTTTTTCCGCCAGTGGTCTACGCTGCGCAACTACGCCAATGATCTGGGCATCCGCATCATTGGCGACATCCCCATCTACGTGGCACACGATAGCGTGGACGTGTGGGCATTTCCCGAATTCTTCCATCTCGACCCAGAAACGGGTGAACCCTCGCTGATGGCCGGCGTGCCGCCCGATTACTTCAGTGAAACAGGGCAACTCTGGGGCAACCCGATTTATCACTGGGAAGCGCTAGAAAAAGCAGGCTTTGGCTGGTGGCTCCAGCGGTTTCGCGCCACGCTGGACTATGTAGATATCGTCCGCATCGACCATTTTCGGGGCTTTTGCGCCTACTGGGCCGTGCCCCAGGGCGAAGAAACTGCAATGAATGGGGAATGGATTGATGCACCGGGCACTGCATTCTTTGAAACCCTGGAAACGGAACTGGGGCATTTGCCGATTTTGGCAGAAGACCTGGGCGTGATTACGCCGGATGTAGAAGACCTGCGCGATCGCTTCGAGTTTCCCGGCATGAAAATCCTGCAATTTGCCTTTGGCGGCGGCGCGGATAATCCGTTTCTGCCGTTCAATTTTGAGCGTAACTGCGTCGTTTACACAGGCACTCATGACAACGACACTACCCAGGGCTGGTTTAGCGAACTGCCCGAATACGAGCGCGATCGCCTGATTCGCTACTTGGGCTGCACGTCCGAAGCGGGTATCCACTGGGATCTAATTCGGCTGGGCATGGCCTCGGTGGCTAACCAGGCCATTTTCCCGCTGCAAGACCTGCTAGGACTGGGCACCGAGTCCCGCATGAACTATCCCGGCAAGCCCGATGGCAACTGGGGCTGGCGCTATGGGGCCGAAGTTTTAACGGAGGAACTGGGCGATCGCCTCCTAGCACTCGTGGAACTCTACGGCCGCGCTCCCAAGCCTCCCTCCAAGCAGGAACGAGAACCCCTGCCCGACATCGAGCCTGGCCATCACGACCATCACTAGCTGTAGGACTTACGCATCTGTCCAATTTCTCGCGGGCTGCGCCGCGAGAAATTGGACAAAATCCAAAAAGCTTATCGCAAGTGCGTAAGTCCTGAGCTAGTTAAAACGGGATATGCAACTTTGCCGATCCCCATCAACCTTTTCTAGTGTGCCGAAGGCTTTATTTGAGCCCTCTTCCAGCGCGGGAGAGGAACTTCAAGCCTCTCTGGCGCCCCTTCTCTCAGGTCGGGAGAAGCGGCTGGGGGATAAGGGCGATTTGGAACGCAGAACTCTCAGTTGGTCTGAGCATTCGCAGAGGCTTGAGTACTGTCCTGCTCTGGCGGCGGCGGAAACACGACAGACTGCACGGCTCCAGGTTGACCGATGGGCTTTGCTTCCTGCTCGTTGTAGGACACCAGCACGCCACCCGCGTTGCCAGCGCGAATACGAACTTCGCGGTCGGCTGCCCAACTGCGCTGCGTACCTGCCTGCATCATGCCTTCAAAATCGGTACGTCCGTCCACCGTCACCCGCAGCCAGGATTGTTCCCGCAGCGTGATTTCTACACGCACGGGCTTGGCAGGTACAGCAGGCGACGGGCTGGGAGAGGGACTGGCGGCGATCGCCTGTGTGGTGGGCGATTGTCCAGGCTGGGCGGCGGGGCTGGCGGCAGTCGGCGAGGGCGAGGCGATGAGCGAGGGGACAGGAGAGGGCTGGTTCGCCGTAATCGGCGTGGTAGAACGGCTCCAGACGTAAGACAGCCCGGCGATCGCCGCTGCAATCAGCCCCAAATAGGCAAAGTACAAATGCAGCGGGCGCAGTTGCGCCTCCGGGGTTTCTTGCCAGGAGGGTTGAATTTCCGCGTTTTGCGGCTCCAGTGGAAACTCATTTGCCAGGGCGTGTCCGTCTAGCCCAAGCGCATCCGCATAGCGGCGCAAAAAGCCCCGAATATAGACTCCTTCGGGAAGCTCTTTGAAATTTCCAGACTCGATCGCCCGAATCACTCGCGGCTGAATCATCGTCCGGGCAGAAACCTGGTCAATCGAGAGCATCTGCTGCTCCCGAAGCTGGTGCAGTTCATAGCCCAACTCTTCTAGCTTCAGGATTTGCTCTTGCTCTAGTGGAGAAAGACCCTTACTCATAGCATCCAGCACCTTATGCTCCTCACTGTGACGTGACCTGTTGAGACGACATGACTTGGTGAGACATGATTCTGATGATTCGGTCGGCCGCACAAGCTCGGCATCATCCTCAAAAAGCCAGACTCTAAACCCCCAAAAGAGGGCGACACGGATAAGAGCATATTACTTCAAAATCCTACGGGTCTGAAGGGGTTTTGGCGAAGTTACCAGCCTGCGCTCGGAGAAAATCCAGCTCCTTGGAGGTCAGGTTTCGATAGCGTCCGGGAGACAAATCTCCCAGCAAAATCGGCCCGATCGCTACTCGATGGAGCGACATTACGGGATGCCCCAACTGCTCAGCGACGCGGCGGATCTGTCGATTTCGCCCTTCATACAAGACAATTTTCAGCAGGGTTTTGTTCGCTCGATCATCGAGGAGCGTGACTTCGGCAGGCAGGGTTGGGCGATCGTCTAACAGCACGCCGCCTTGCCACTGCCGTAGGGTCTCTGCGCTGGGGCAGCCAGCAACCCACACTTCGTACACCTTGGGAATGTGGTGAGACGGATGGGTGAGGGGAAAGGTCAGGGAACCGTCGTTGGTCAGCAGCAGCGCCCCGGTGGAGTTGGTATCTAGGCGGCCAACCGGATGTAGCCCACTGCTCTGGCGCAGATGCGCTGGCAACAGGTCTAGCACGGTGCGCCGTTGCTGCGGATCGTGGCAGGTGGAAACCACGCCGGTCGGCTTGTGCAGCAGCAGGTAGAGCAAGTCTGGACGCGCCTGGGCATTTAGCAGGTTGCCGTCTACTTCGAGGCGATCGCCCGCCAAATCCGCCACCTGCCCCAGCGTCGCCACCTGCCCATTCAGCCGCACCCGCCCCGCTCGAATCATCTGCTCTGCCTGACGGCGCGAAGCAATGCCATATTGAGACAAAATTTTCTGAATTCGCTCAGCCATATCGACATATCGACTCAGATTGATTCTCGATTTTGGATTTGCGATTTTGGCCGGTCGAGCATCCGCGAGGCTTCCAGCCATCCCATTCGTAGCGCCCTACAGGAAGCCTGATACCCGCCGTGCCTATCTGGTTCGCACCCTGTGATCCCCCCATCCCCCATTGCCCAACGCCCGCAGCCCTCACGATCGCCGAATATTCAAGCAGCACCAGTCCTGCCTGCGCCAGAGCGTAGCAACAACCCAGCCATTGGCTTCGAGCGAGTCGGCAATGGGCTTCACCTGATCCAGCAAGATGCCGCTGAGAACGCCCCAGGTGCTGGGCTTGGCGATCGCCCCAAAGCCAGGGATCAAGTCAAGAATCACCTCTGCCAGGATATTGCACACAAACCCATCGACGGGCGCAGGCAATATTTGGGTTAGATGATCCAGGCTGCCCAGTTTGACGATCAGGCGCTCTGGCGCAAGGCCGTTTAGCTCTCGGCTGGCATTGGTGGAGTCAATCGTCAACGGGTCCGTATCCACCGCGTAGGCTTGCTTTGCCCCCAGCAGCAGCGCCGCGATAGAGAGAATGCCAGAACCACAGCCAATATCGGCAATGGTGATATCCGACGGCCCCTCAATCCGCATTTCCAGCGCCTCCAGACAAAGCTGCGTTGTGGCGTGGGCCCCTGTGCCAAAAGCAACCCCAGGGTCGAGTTGCAGCACAATGCGATCGCCCTGTGCGGGGACAGGCAGCCAAGCAGGGTTAATCAAGAGGCGATCGCCTACTTCCTGCGGATGCCAATACTGCTTCCAGCTACTCGACCAGTCTTCTTCGTCAATCATCTGCCACTGCACCCCGGGCACCGCCACCCCCGCGCACAGGGCATCCTGCTTGAGCCGCAGCGCCAGCGCCGACAGATCCAGCAGCTCAGCTTGAGTCTGTGGCAAGTAACCGCGCACCAGCACGCCAAACTCCTTGCGTTCGCTCGCCGTGCCTTTACAGCCAAACTCCTCCAGCCGCCAAGACACCAAGTCTTCTGCCGCCGGATCGCACAACGCCTGTATTTCCCACCAGGTGGACATAAGAGGTTGGGGTGTGTTGTTAAAGCTGGCAGGAATGACGCACGTTACGCACTTAAGAACTTGAAGGACTCCAGTCCAGTGCACACATCTCGGTTTTTTGCGTCAGGCTCTGAAAGATCCCCCTAAAATCCCCCTTAATAAGGGGGATTTTCGATCCAGTTTTCCCTGCTTCGGGTCACTCCGGGTTCAGTTCCCCCCTTGTCTAAGGGGGGTTAGGGGGGATCAAAGCATCGCCAATAAGCAGACTTTCGATCCAGTTTTCCCTGCTTCGGGCCACTCCGGGTTCAGTTCCCCCCTTGTCTAAGGGGGGTTAAGGGGGGATCAAAGCATCGCCAATAAGCAGACTTTCGATCCAGTTTCCCCTGCTTCGGGTCACTCCGGGTTCAGTTCCCCCCTTGTCTAAGGGGGGTTAGAGGGGATCAAAGCATCGCCAATAGCTGAACGGTCACCTTTTACGCGACGCGCACAAACCAATCAACCCTGCAAACCAGCACTAAGAGGTGGGCAGCGTCACCGTATAGGCATCGCGGATGCCGGGAACCTGGGTGATTTCGTTGAGAATGCCGTCTGGCAGGGGATCGTCCAGGCTTAGCACCATTACCGCGTCGCCCCGCACAATCTTGCGGCCGACCTGCATACTGGCAATGTTGACATTCAAGCTGCCTAGCAGGGAACCCAGTTTACCAATGATCCCCGGCATGTCGCGGTGCAGGGTGAACAGCATGTGGCGACTGGGCGGCACGTTAATGGGGAAGTCGTCGATATTGGTGATGCGGATTTCGTTGTCGCCCAAGAGCGCACCTGTGACGGTGTGTTCGCCGTTGGGGCCGCTGGCCGACAGGCGCAGAGAACCCGTGTAGTCAATCACCGCCGCGTCGCGGGTTTCCACCACGCGAATGCCTCGCTCCTTGGCTTCGATGCTGGCGTTGACGTAGTTAACCCGCTCTTGCAAGGCAGTAGACAGCAGACCCTTCAGCGCCGCCACCACGACGGGCTGGCTCTCGTTGCTAGCAAGTTCGCCCTGGAGCCGCACATTCAGCGACTCGACGCGGCCACCCGTGAGCTGGCTAATCAGGTTGCCCAAAATTTCTGCCAGTTGCAGGTAGGGGCGCAGTTTTTCCAGCAGGTCGGGCCGCAGACCAGGAATATTGACCGCCGAGCGGGCAGGCAGCCCCAGCAGCACATCGCGGATCTGCTCGGCTACATCGATCGCCACGTTGACCTGGGCTTCTTCGGTGGATGCGCCGAGGTGGGGCGTGAGGATGGCTTCTTTGCCTAGGGCCCGCAGGGGTGACTCACCCAACGGCTCTGATTCGTATACATCTAGGGCGGCTCCGGCGATTTTACCTTCCTTGAGGGCGATCGCCAAGGCTTCTTCGTCAATGATTCCACCCCGCGCACAGTTGATAATACGAGCCGTGGGCTTCATCTTGGCTAGCGACTCAGCATTGATCATGTGCTGCGTTTCTGGCGTTTTGGGCAGGTGCAGCGTAATATAGTCCGACTCGCGCAGCAGCAGATCCAGATCCACCAAGTGGCAGCCCATCTGCTCGGCGCGTTCGCTGGAAAGGAATGGGTCGTAGGCAAGCAGGCGCATCTCCATTGCCCGCGCCACTTTCGCCACATGGGAGCCGATCTTGCCCAGCCCAACGATCCCCAGCGTCTTCTTGTAGACCTCGACCCCTGTGAAGCTCTTGCGATCCCACTCGCCCGCCTTCACCGATTGATTGGCAGCGGGGATATGACGCGACAGGGCCAGCATCATCGCCAGGGCGTGTTCTGCTGCGGCGATGGTGTTGCCTTCGGGCGAGTTGACCACGAGGATGCCGCGACGGGTCGCCGCAGGCACATCGACATTATCCACACCCACGCCCGCACGGCCAATGATTTTGAGCTGAGTGCCTGCTTCGATGATTTCCTGAGTAACGCGCGTACCGGAACGAATCATCAGCGCGTCGTAGTCGGGAATAATCTGTACCAGTTGGTCAGGAGACAGCCCGGTTTTCACATCGACCTGAGCAACCTGCGAGAGGATGTCAATTCCGATTTGGTCAATTGGGTCGGAAACAAGAACCTTAGACATGATGATGGGCTGACAGGTTGAGAGAACAGTTTAGACAGACAGCTTAGACAGTTGGACAGTTTGAAAGACGAGTCAAAAGCAAACGCGAAACCGAAACCCGCACTAAGGGTATGAAGCGCTGAGGTGTGAAGGCAACCGAATGAGGCGTTCAGACGAAGCCCAGGCGCAGTTTAGACGCAGGTTCACGCTCCTCAACAGGCAAGTTGCTCTGGTATTGAACCCGTCATGGGCGATCGCCCCAAGAACCCCAGAATCTTTGGACGGGAAAAAGCCGGGCCGGTTCGCAGTGCGCCGGAGCAGAACAAAGTTTTCCACAGACCGAAGGTCATTTTACTGCAAAGCGGTATACCAATCGGGTTTACACCCGAAAGTTTTTGGGTTTACCCGCTGGGGCCGGGTTCCAATGACGGATTTCAATGACGGCCCTTAGAGCTAATTTGTAAAGGAGCCTGAAAGCCTTGTTAATCAAGGATTTCCGAGAAACCGCTTTTCCTGGGCAAACATGACCTCAAAGCCACACATGCCAAGAGTTTCAGGCTTCTTAAGATTTGCTTCATAAATTAGCTCTTAGAGTACGGCTATCCGCACTCGCGGAGAAATTGCAATGTTTTGAAACATTTTGTTATATTTATTTACATATTGAAACAAACCAAGACAGGAGGCTGTTATGACGCTTCTCATTGCACTGTTTGTAATCGCCTGGGTCGCCGCTTCAGTCATTGGAACTCAGGCCTACTTCCGGGGCGAACAGTCCAAGCCAATTCACGAGCGCAACTGGAATTCTGAGTCCTTCGAGCAGCTTGCCGCCTCCATTACTGCGACGGAAGTGGACTACAGCACGCGAGTTCCCGGTTACCTGGGGATCAGAGGTTAGATAAGGGTTTGGGAGGCTGATCGGGCTTGCCGCTGGTTGCAGTGTCTCTCCTCACTGTGCCGCCAAGGTCGAATGGAGCGATCGCTCTCTGACACGCCTACCCACGCCTCTGAGTTTCGTTGCAACGCACGATTTGAGCCAGATCACCTGCGCCCTCCTGCTGGGGGGCTTTTTTGTGCCCAATCTTGCGTTAGGACTGACGCAGTTGGACGATTTCTATCCCAAACTCCTGAACCCCAGTCGCTAAAGCGTCATGAACATCCGTCGATCGAGCGTCCGGGGATCATGACTTTCCATGAAGTGCGTCAGGTCTTCGTCGCTTTCGAGCCGCCCATCGACCAGGCTGACAATGCGATCGGCAATGTCGAGGATGCGGTTGTCGTGGGTCACCATCAATATTGTGCAGTTCTGTTCCTTGGCCAACCGCTGCATCAGTTCTACAACTTCTCGTCCGCTTTTTTTGTCGAGGGCGGCGGTGGGTTCGTCCGCCAGGATCAGGGTTGGCTGGTTGACTAGGGCACGGGCGATCGCCACGCGCTGTTTTTGCCCGCCAGAGAGGGCGCGGGGCTTGTAATCGACCCGTTCCCCCAATCCCAGTTGGGTTAGCATGGCAACGGATTGCTCTCGCTTGGTGCGCCAGTTGGGCATTAGCTCCACGGCCATTTCCACGTTTTGGGACGCAGTGAGCGAGTCAAACAGGTTGTGGGCCTGAAAGATAAAGCCGATGTTGCGCCGCACCTCCACAAGCTGCCCCCGGCCCATGCCCACCAGCTCGCGCCCCAGCACCCTGAGGCTGCCGTCTTGCACAGTTCGCAGTGCGCCAATCAGCGTCAGCAGCGTGGTTTTGCCGGAGCCGGATGGGCCGGTCATGATGACAATTTGCCCCGGCAGCAGGTCGAGGTTGATGTTGTAAAGCACCTGCTTCTGGAGTTCGCCCTGACCAAAGAAATAATTGAGGTTGCGAATCTGAACCGTGGCGCTTGGCGAGGGTGCCACGACTGCTGTTGCGCCAGCGGCGGGGTTGGGTTCAGCCGTAGGGCGATCGCCCGCCAGATTTTCCATCATGCAGCAAAGTTCGTAATTCACTAGAAGCAGCCCACTGGGTATCCCCAGGTTGCCTCCCATTATCGCTACTGCAACGTCGTTTTGGAGACGATGCGGGTCTTTTTGCGATCGCTCTCCGACAGTTCCTCACCCTCTTGCAGGCGGGTGGCGTTTTCTTGCAGCACGGTGGCAGCCGTCTGGTCGCCCATTTGCAGCGCAGTCTTGGCAGCAGATTGCAGCATGGTAGCCGCCCCAGCGCGATCGCCCTGTTGCAGCTTTTGCTCGGCAATTTGGGTTTGGCGATATTTGCCCAGCGCCAGCACATGCTGCTGCACCTGCGGGTCGGGCGCTGGCTGGAACGTGGTCACAACGTTCGCTTCAACAATCACCGGGTCACTCAGCACGCTCTCCAAATTCTGCGCCGGGTCGTCATAGCGCACCTGCACCTGCACCAGCGGATGCCGCCCCACCGGAAGCTGAGAGGCATAGAGGTTTGCCAACACCACCCGTGGCGAGTCCACCATCAAGTCGCCCAGGCGCACCGACACCTGCCCCGCCTCCTGAATCGGCTGCAATTCCACCGTTTCGGGCACGACTTGCGCCACGGGCTTGAGTTCCGCCAGCCGTACACCGGGCATCATTCTCAGCAGCAGATAGGCATTCGTCAGTCCGACAGACTGCACCCGGCTAAACAAGCGCGTAAACTCCAGCAGCGCATCTTCCGGCGTTTGGATATAGGTCAATGCACCGCCGCCTGCATCGGCAATCTGTTCCAAAATGTCCTGGTTCCAGTGGTCGCCAAAGCCCAGCGTATTCAGCGTCAGGTTATATTCCGCCGCCAGATGGGCCAGCTTCAGGCAGCGATCGTTGTCGCCATGCTCGTTTTCGCCATCCGTCAGCAAAAACGCCTGGGAAATCGTGTCTTTTTTTGCCTTGGCCAGTTCTTCAATGCCCAACCGCATCCCTTCGTCGATGCAGGTGCCGCCGCTGGTTTTGAGGCGACTGATCTCGTTCTTGAGTCCGGCGGGATTGTCAATCACCTGGTTGGGCACCAGCACTTTGGCCTTGTGGTCAAACACCACCACCGAGAGGCGATCGCCCGGCGACAGGCTATCCACGATTTTCAGCGCCGCCTGTTTGACGGTTTCCATTGGGCGACCGTTCATCGAGCCGCTGTGATCCAAAATCAGGCACAGGTTGAGGGGTGCCGTGCGACCTGCTGAAGCGGCGATCGCCGACATCGAAATTGCCAACTGCCGCTGACTGCTCACCTGCGCTACATCCAAATTGGCATCACTCAGCGACGCTTGCAGACCCACTTTCATAGCCCCAGGCTCCAGTCTAAAGAGAATGTAATATGTTGAAAACAGGCGGCATTTCCTGACGGAGTGAAGTCCACACTGCCCGAACCAGACGAAGGGATCGGAATCTCCCGCAAACCTCACTCACTTCAAAAACGCTATATTTCGATTTTCTGCCTCTTCAATACTCCAAGGCCCCAGTTCCCAATTCCGCAAACTGCTCCAATCTTCTCACGCTTTTCCCAAATCCCTGATGGGCCAGTCTTCTCGACCGCTGCGATGCCCCGCACGCTACTATGTTAAAAGCGGCGTTCGTAGAAACAGCGCAGTTCATACGCTAATTCAGGCGTAAGTCCTCCCGCAAGTTCACACGCCAACTGTTTCGGCAAGCGTCCAGGCGAGTTTGATCCTATGAGTTCATCGATTAAGGCCGTTCAGTCCAATTATTACTACGGGGATGCTGCCTATCGCACACCCCCGCCCGATCTGCCCTCGCTGCTGCTCAAAGAGCGCATCATTTACCTGGGGCTGCCGCTGGTTTCGTCAGACGACCTCAAGCGCCAGTTAGGGGTCGATGTGACCAAGCTAATCATCGCGCAACTCCTCTACCTCCAGTTCGACGATCCCGAAAAGCCCATTTACTTTTACATCAACTCCACAGGCACCTCCTGGTATACCAACGATGCGATCGGCTACGAAACCGAAGCCTTCGCCATCTGCGACACCATTGCCTACGTTAAACCCCCTGTCCACACCATCTGCATTGGCCAGGCAATGGGCACGGCTGCCATGATTCTCTCAGCAGGCACGAAGGGCTTCCGCGCCAGCCTGCCCCACGCCACCATCGTGCTAAACCAGCCCCGCACGGGCATGGGCCAGGCCCAGGCAACCGACATCCAGATTCGCGCCCGCGAAGTGCTAATCAACAAGCAGTCCACTCTGGAAATTCTTTCTCGCAACACAGGTCAGCCCATCGAGAAAATCGCCAAGGACACCGATCGCATCTTCTATATGAATCCCTACGAAGCCAAGGAATACGGGCTAATCGATCGCGTCCTCGAAAGCGCCAAGGAATTGCCAAAGCAAGTTCCGGCACTGACCTAGCTGCATTCGCTAGCTGCATTAACAAGATGATCAGGCGATGCGGTGAGGATGGGAATTGCTGATATTCCAGGACTTCCCTACTCCCATCGCTCCGTCTGCCATTCTCGCACCCCTCCCACTCACAGTCTTGCCCATGTCTGTAGATCCCGTCCTCCGCGTTCCCTACAACATTCCCGGTAGTCCTTACTGGCAGTGGATCAACATCTACACCCGCATGAGCCAGGAGCGGATTATTTTTCTCAACCAGCCCATTACCGACGGGTTTGCCAATTCCATCATCTCAGCACTGCTGTATCTGGACTCGCAGGATCAGAGCAAACCGATTTACTTTTACATCAACTCGCTGGGCGATCCGCTGATGGCGGGCATGGGGTCGATGGCGATTGGCATGATGTCGATCAATGCTGGCCTGGCCATCTACGACACGATGCAGCACATCAAGTCGCCGATTCTGACGATTTGTATGGGCCAGTGTTTTGGAATGGCGACGGTGCTGCTGTCGGCGGGCACGAAGGGCAAACGAGCCAGCCTGCCGCATACCATGATTGCTCTGGCCCATCCCCAGAGCGGCTCTCGCGGTCAGGCAACTGACATCGAGATTAATGCAAAAGAAGTGTTGAGCAAGCAGCGCACGATTATAGAGCTACTCTCGGAAACCACCGGACAGCCCGCTGAGCGCATCCATCAAGATATGGATCGGATGTTTTATCTCACGCCGACTCAGGCAAAAGAGTATGGGCTGATTGACTTGGTACTAGAAAGCCCGAAGCTGGCAGGAGCAGGAGTTGGGCGCTAGGGGTTTCATAAGGCTCTCTACCGAATCCTTCCCCAGTTCCAACACCCCCCTCCTCCAAATCCCCATTACATACCCTTTCACCCCTTCAAAGACCTATGCCGATTGGAATTCCTAGCGTCCCCTATCGCCTCCCTGGCAGTTCCTTTGAGCAGTGGATCAGCATCTACGAGCGGCTGTTTCGGGAGCGGATTATTTTTCTAGCAGAAGAAGTAGATGACGGCATTGCGAATGCAATTGTCGCCTATATGCTTTATCTCGATTCGGACGACAACACGAAGCCAATTTATCTTTATATCAATTCGCCGGGCGGCTCGGTGACAGCAGGCATGGCAATCTACGACACCATGCAGCACATCAAGTCGGAAGTGGTGACGATCTGCGTGGGGCTGGCGGCCTCGATGGGCGCATTTTTGCTGACGGCGGGCGCAAAAGGAAAGCGACTGGCGCTGCCCCATGCGCGGATCATGATTCACCAGCCGCTAGGCGGAACGGGTCGTCGCCAGGCCACCGACATCGACATCGAAGCGCGGCAAATCTTGCGGGTGCGCCAGGAACTCAATGAGATGATGGCGCTGCACACGGGCAAGACGGTGGAGCAGATTGAGAAAGACACCGATCGCGACTATTTCATGTCAGCGCAGGAGGCGGTGGAATACGGCTTGATTGACCGAGTGATTACGGATGCGAACGCCCAAAGTTGAGATTTCAATCATTCTTTCAATTATTCAAATTGAAATTTCTAGGAGCGAACGATTACACTTGGAACGCTAAGTGTGAAACGCCCAGTGTGAAACCCTGAGTGTGGAACGCTAACGTGGAACGCTTGAGGCGATCGCCCGGTTGATGAGCCTTGTTGATGAACCTTGCTGAGTGCTATCGGATTTTGGGACTGAGAAGCAGCGCCACCTACGAGGAGATCAAATCTTCCTATCGGCGGCTGGCGCGGCGATATCATCCCGACCTGAATCCGGGCAGCGCTCAGCAGGCAGAGCAGTTTATCCAGGTGAATGCGGCCTATCGGCGGCTGATGGAGTTGGTGCGACCAGCGAGCATGGGCGATCGCCCTCTGCCTTCCCCTGCCCCGCCGCGACCCGCACCAAGCGCAGCCGATGCTTCCCCATCAGCCGCCTCGCCAAAAGCCACATCGCCCTCCTCCGCCCAAAAAGCCCAAACCCAGCGGAGTCCCACCGCACAGTCCAGCTCTGGCATTCGCAAGCGCCCGCCGATCCAGCGCAACCCGGATGCCTCGCCGACGGATCATCAGCTCAAAGAGCATGTCTATAGCCGCCTCCAGCAGTTGTTGCGGCAGCAGCGCTATCCCCGCGCCGTTGCGCTGGTTGAAGGGCTGGCCCAGCGGTTGCCCAACGACCTAGAGGTGCGCCAATGGCTGGCGATCGCCTATCAGCGCTGGGGCCGCCACCTGGTTGACCTGAAGCAGCCCGAAAAAGCCCGCACCTATCTCAACAAGGCCCTCCGCACCGACCCGCGCAATCGCGCCCTCTGGTTTGAGGTCGATCGCGACCTGCGCCGACTGGACGGCATCGAGATTTTGTAATGTCTGTGCCCTAATATCCGTCTTTCCTGCCCTCTTAAAATAGAGCCACAGAAATAGAGCCACAGAGGAAACTGCTAGACTCCCTACACATTCCTGGCCTAGCTATCCAAAATTGCCAATCTAAAAATCCAAAATTGACCAAAACTCACGCACTTGCGATAAGCTTTCTAGATTTTGGACAATTTCTCGCGGGCGCAGCCAGCGAGAAATTGTCCAACTGTGTAAGTCCTAATTAACTAAGGCGTTGCCTTAAGCACCGTGCGCTCGGCAGGGTCGAGGGTAAATTCTAGCGGAATGCGGTCTTCGTAGGCTTTGACGACCTGGCGATAGACCTCGTAGCGCGTGGGCAGCGTGCGGTTGTCTTCGCCGGGACGACGGAACGTGATGGTGTAGTTAACGGTTTTGTTGAGTCGCGGTGTGCCAGGTCGCTCTTGGCGCTGCTGGCGGGCTTCAATGTCATCAATCGTCGGCTTGGGGGGCAGGGCGGGCCACCAGAGTCCCTTGTCGTCGGGGCCGGTGACTGCGCCCTCTGGTTTCTGACCGTTGCGATTTTCTAGCGAGGTGGAGGCAAATTCTTCGATTCGGGGCGGCCGTTCGCCTGGTCGGTTTGCGCCCTCGTATTCCACCAGCCAGGTGTAGGTTGTCGTGGCGGTGGCCTGATACTGGGTGGAAGTGGGCGTTTCGCAGCCGCTAATTGCCAGAATGGGCAGGCTGGCCAGCAGGAGCGCCACACGCTGCCAGGGGCGGCTTGCAGAACGGTTGTGCGGGAAGGGCGATCGCAGAGATTGTGTCATAGCGCGTTCTATCCAGGAATCCATACAAGCTATACAAGCACAAGCGATCCAAGCGGTTGCTATCGCTTTCGATATTTTAATTTTGTTCGCTCCCAGCAGCAGGAAAATCCCAGCCCTAGACACTTTTCGCAAAGTCACAGCCGCAGATCTGATCAATTTTTTTAGCACTAGGATGTCTCAGCGCCAAACTTTCTCAGCCCCCAGTTGCCAAAAGTCCAAAGGTTTTGAAAAGGGCGATCGCCCCCCTTCAAACTGCTAGAAAAAGTGCCATCTAAGTACGCCAGGTCAAGCTGAATGAAAGTTGATCCGCCCTGGGAAAATGGCGCTATAGTCAATAGGCGAAAACGCTCTCAAGCAAATTTCTGCCTCATTTTTTGACCATCAATCAATGGGCTTTTAATCAGCATCTAGGGTGTATCCCACTTTTGTAACCCTCACCCTAAATCCCTCTCCTGCTTTAGGAGAGGGACTTCCAATTCGGCTCCCTTTCTCCCTTTTGGGGAGAAGGGGCTGGGGGATGAGAGCAGGCTTGCATAGCTGGGATGCGCCCAGCATCTACCTGGCTGCTCAGGTCAGCACTTTGTTAATCAGCGTTAATCAGCACTTTGTTAAGGCGTTACGGCCCGTTTTCACGCACCCCAAGGATGTTTGAATGGCAACTCCGATTACAGGCGATTCTCAAAACAACCGTTTAGAAGGCACTTCTGGTAATGACATCATTTTTGGCGGTGCTGGGAACGATACGCTGTTGGGTTTAGGCGGCGATGATCGGCTGTTTGGCGAAGCAGGAGACGATCGCTTAGACGGTGGAATTGGCAGTGACTTTTTGAGCGGCGGCGAGGGAAATGACCAGCTTGATGGCGGTGCCGGTGACGATACGCTTGATGGCGGCGCAGGCAGCGACACGCTCACCGGGGGAGCCGGGAACAACACTTACGTCATTGACGCACCGGGCGATCGCATCGTTCAAAGCAACAACCAAACCACCACAACCATCCGCTCTTTCATTACCTTTAACCTTGGTTCTCTGGGGCTGTCGGCGGGTTTTCAAAACCTCGTGTTGTTGGGCAATGCCGACATCAACGGCACAGGCAACAACGGGGATAACGTCCTGGTGGGCAATCGCGGCAGCAACGTGCTGCGGGGGCTGGCAGGAGACGACCGCATCTCTGGTGGGCCAGGCGGAAACGACCTGCTGGATGGTGGTACGGGCAACGATATCCTGGTGGGCAACGCAGGCAACAACACCTTTGTAATCGACAGTCCGGGCGATCGCATTTTGGGCGCAGGACGCGGCATTGATACGGTCGAGTCTTCGGTGGACTATTTCCTGGTGCGGGGGCTGGAGAACTGCAACCTACGGGGCGAGGCGCGGCTCTGCGTGGGCAATCGGCTCAACAACGCGCTGACGGGCAACCGCAACGACAACACCCTCGTCGGCGGCGCGGGCGCAGATCGACTGCTGGGCAACGACGGCAACGACACCCTCAGCGGCGGCCAGGGCGACGACGACCTCACAGGCGGTCGCGGCAACGACACGCTGACCGGGGGCGAGGGGCGCGATTTGTTCTACTACCGGAGCGATCGCAGCTTTAGAACCAGCGACTTTGGGCGCGACACCATTACCGATTTCCGAGGCACAGACAACATCGTCTTATCGCGGCGCACCTTCGGACTCCGCAGCAGTCGAGGCTTTGGGTTTAGCCAAGACAGCGAATTTGCCGTCGTAGCCAACAATCGCCTGGCCGCCAGCAGCAGCGCCCGCATTGTCTACAGCACCGGGTCGCGCACGCTGTTTCTCAACACCAACGGCAGCAGCAGCGGCTTTGGCTCCTCTGGCAGCAGCGGTGCATTCATCACGTTCAGCAGCCCCACCAACCTCAGCGCCCTCAGCTTCTTGATTGTTTAGACCTGCCGAGTAAACCCTCTTGGTCTGCTATCTACCCTCCAGCTGACAACCTCTGCCTAGAGATTGGGGTTATGATAGAAGGCATTGTTGATATTTCTTAACACTGGATGGTTGAGTCCTCCGCTGGCTTGGGGCAGGCCAAGGCAAACCTCACGGAATTCATCACTGAGAAGGTGCTATTTGGCAATCGCCCAACGCCTGAACTGGTTGCGATTCTGCTGGTCTACTTTGTGCAGGGCATTTTGGGTCTGGCACGGCTGGCGGTCAGCTTTTTCCTGAAGGATGACCTGGCGCTGAGTCCGGCGCAGGTGTCGGCGCTGCTGGGCGTGGCTGCCATTCCCTGGATGATTAAGCCGCTGTTTGGCTTTATGTCTGACGGGCTGCCGATTTTTGGCTATCGTCGCCGTCCGTACCTGATCTTGTCGGGCGTACTGGGGGCGATCGCCTGGGTGGCTATGTCTACAGTCGTCCATAGTGCCTGGGCTGCAACGCTGGCGATCGCGCTGAGTTCATTGGCGATCGCCGTCAGCGATGTGATTGTGGACTCGCTAGTCGTTGAGCGGGCCCGCCTGGAATCCAGCAAAACGTCTGGTTCGCTGCAATCGATTTGCTGGGGCGCGTCGGCCCTGGGCGGGCTGATAACGGCCTACCTCAGCGGCTTCTTGCTGGAGCGGTTTTCGGTGCAGACCGTGTTTGCCATTACAGCCACCTTCCCGCTGATCGTGTCGCTGGTGGCAGGGCTAATCGACGAATCCCCCGTCATGCAGCCTGCCGACTGGTCAGCCATTCGGTCGCAGGTGAAGGATTTGTGGGCTGCTATTTCGCAAAAGTCCATCTGGCTCCCCACGGCCTTCCTCTTCCTCTGGCAGGCCACACCCACCGCCGAATCCGCCTTTTTCTTTTTCACCACCAACGACCTCGGCTTTACCCCAGAGTTTCTGGGCCGCGTCCGTCTGGTCACCAGCCTGGCCTCGCTGCTGGGCATCTGGCTCTTCCAGCGGTTCTTTCGCACCGTCCCCTTCCGCACCTTCTTTGGCTGGACGATTGTGATTTCTACGCTGCTGGGCATGACCATGCTGCTGCTGGTAACCCACGCAAACCGGGCGATCGGCATTGATGACCACTGGTTTAGCCTGGGCGACAGCCTGATCCTGACCGTCATGGGACAGATCGCCTATATGCCCGTGCTGATTTTGGCCGCCCGCCTCTGCCCGCCCGGTGTAGAAGCGACGCTCTTCGCCCTGCTGATGTCCATCACCAACCTGGCTGCGCTGGTGTCCTACGAACTGGGCGCAGGGCTGATGCACTGGCTCGGCGTAACCGAAGACAACTTCTCAAACCTGTGGCTATTGGTCATCATCACCAATCTCAGCACCCTGCTACCGCTGCCTTTCCTGGGCTGGCTCCCTGGCAAAGAGGATGAAACACTGGAAATCTACACCCCCACTCCGCGAGCAACGCAGCCCGTCGTAGAGATTGGCGAAGGGGTCGGCGTAGCGGAGTGACAGATTGACAGACAGATTGGCAGACGAATTGACAGGCGGATTGACAGCGGATTGACAAATGACCCTCGCAATGAACCCTCGAAATTGACCCTTGCAATGGACACTTAAAACACTGCTGGAAACTCGAAAAGTTTCGACCTCCAAATCAACCTCCAAAATCGCTCATTGCTTCTGCTCAGCACTCAGTCGCCCAACACCCGCTCCAATCGCCAAACCCTCAAAATCTGACATGCAAACCCAACCGCTCTCTACCACTCGCCCCTATAGCCGCAAAGATTGGCAGACAGGCTATCGCTCCTTGGAGCAAGAGCTTGATTACGCCATCGAGGATGTTGCAGGTGAAATTCCGCCAGAGCTAGAGGGGACGCTGTTTCGCAATGGGCCAGGACGGCTGGAACTGGGGGGGCAGCGCTATCGGCATCCGTTTGATGGAGACGGGATGGTGTGTGCGATCGCCCTCCGCAACGGTCGCGCCCATTTTCGCAATCGCTTTGTCCGCACCGAGGGATTTGTCGCAGAGCAGCAGGCGCAGAAGATTCTCTATCGCGGCGTATTTGGCACACAGAAACCGGGCGGCGTGCTGTCAAACGCCTTCGATCTGCGCCGCAAAAATATTGCCAATACCAACGTGATTTACTGGGGCGGCAAGCTGCTGGCATTGTGGGAAGCAGCCGAACCCTATCGCCTCGACCCGCGCACCCTGGAAACGCTGGGCCCCGACGACCTGAAGGGCGGGCTAAAGCCTGGTGAAGCGTTCGCGGCGCATCCCTGGGTTGACCCCGCTAGCGAACTGGACGGCGGCGAACCCTGCCTGGTGAATTTTTCCATTAGCCCCGGACTCTCGACGCGAATCACGGTCTACGAACTCAACCCGGCAGGCGACGTGGTGCGCCGCTATAGCCACTCAGTCCCCGGTTTCGCGTTTATCCACGATTTTGTGATTACGCCCCACTACTGCATCTTCTTCCAGAATGCCGTGTCGTTTAACCCGCTGCCGTTTGTGCTGGGGCAGAAGGGGGCGGGCGAGTGCGTCCAGTTTCATCCCGAAAAGCCGACGCAGGCAGTGATCATTTCCCGCCGGGGCGACCATGAGAAGCGGGTGATTTCGGTCAATTCAGGATTTGTGTTTCACCATGTGAATGCCTTTGAAGCGGGCAAAACCCTGGTGGTGGACTCCATCAGCTACGATTCGCTGCCGACGCTAGAACCGGGACAGGACTATCGCGAGGTGGATTTTGACGCGCTGGCTCCGGGGCAACTCTGGCGCTTTCGCTTCGACCTGGCATCGGGTTCTGTGGCTCAGCAAAAGCTCGACGAACGCTGTGTCGAGTTTCCGGTGGTGCATCCCGACCGGGTGGGACGCGACTATCGCTATTTGTTTGTCGGGGCAGCTCACGAACCGACGGGCAATGCGCCGCTGCAAGGGGTGCTGAAGGTGGATTTGCAGACGGGCGATCGCCAGCTTTGGAGCGCTGCGCCCTACGGCTATGGCAGCGAACCCATCTTTGTGCCGCGGCCTGGGGCCACCGCAGAGGATGACGGCTGGGTGCTGGTGCTGATCTACAATGCCGAGCGGCAAAAGTCGGAACTGGTGATTCTGGATGGGCGGGATTTGGGCCGGGGGGCGATCGCCACGCTGCGGCTAGGGCATCACGTTCCCTACGGGCTACACGGCAGCTTCACTCCCGAATATTTTGGTGACCTTTGACTTTTGGCGATCTTTGACTTTTGACGATTTTTTGACGACTAATGCATCAAGCAAAAGCCGTCGAGCGCCTGAAGCCCATAAGCCAGCATTTAGCTCTGAGCCGATTTGCCAACTAAGAAAAAGTCCGAGAACGCTTTCAGAGCTTCCTCTTCCAGCACCGGGCCAATCACTTCGACCGGGCGCTTGCCATGCCTCAGCACTGCTTCGGCGCTGAGCGGTAGTTGGTAGGGCGACTCGCCCTGGGTTTTGTAGAGGCGATCGCTGCTGAGAGCATACACCAGCCGCCCTACACCGCTCCAAAACACGGCTCCGGCGCACATCGGGCAGGGTTCGGTGCTGGCATAGAGGGTGCATTGTGCCAGCATGTCTAGGCTGAGGCTTTTGTCCATTTGCCGCAGCAGGTTGGTTTCAGCGTGCCCGGTGCAGTCTTGGTCGGTGACCTGGGTGTTTTCGCCCTCCGCCAGGATGTGACCCGACGCATCCGCCAGCACTGCGCCAAAGGGACGGTTGCCATGCTCGCGGGCGCTATGGGACAGGGCGATCGCCCGCCGCAATAGCACCAAATCCTGCTCACTGACAGCACTCATTTCGGTCACTCCTGATCACACCGAATCGATACGTCCCCCATCATCCCACCCTTTTGCTAGCTTTCGGCTGGTTTGGGAAAGCCGTTGGGAATCTCGAAGCGATCGCCCGTACGGCAATACTCGTAGCCCGCCATCCGCCCGATCGCGCCCAGCTTATCGGAGTCAATCCGGTTGCGATCCCCCAGCACGTCGTCTCGCACAAACAGATGCACCACCTGCCCGATCACCACATGAAACTGGCCCACCGGAACGATTTGCAGCGTGCGGCATTCAAACGCCACGGGCGACTCCGCCACGCGGGGCGGCTTCACCACTTTGCTGGGTGCAGGCGACAGATTCACATAGTCAAACTCCGACTCGCCATAGGGCAGCGGCTCGGCGCATTCCGCCACCTGATGCGCGTAGGATTCGATCGCCAAGTTGATGACGTATTCTCCGGTGCCGCCTTCGCTGGGCGGGCGCACGTTCCGCAGGGTATCCTTCTCGCTGCCGTCGGGCTTCAGGCTAACGCTAAACATCAGCGCCAGGGGAATGTGTCCCACCGCGTTGAAATAGGAAAACGGCGCAAGATTGGCCACGCCCTGGGGCGATAGGCTGGAAACAAAGGCGATCGGGCGGGGCACGACGCTGCCGATTAGCAGCTTATAGCGCAGCGACGGTTCCAGCAGCTCAGGGTCAATTTCCATAGAGGGTTAGTTTAGTAATTACGAGGGATGGCATGAATTCTGACATGATTCGCGAGTGCATCCTGAAACAAGTACAACAGCGCGGGCTCGACAAGAGCATTTGCCCGTCGGAAGTGGCGCGATCGCTCGGTGGCGAAACCTGGCGATCGCTGATGCCGCTGGTGCGCGAGGTCGGAGCAGACTTGGCGAAATCTGGGGCGATTGTCGTCACTCAGAAGGGCATCCCCGTTGACCCACAGACCGCTAGGGGGCCAATTCGATTTAGGCAGGCGACGGATCGGGGGAATGGGGACGTTTCGTAACCTCTACTCCCGCCGCAAGTCAGCCTGCCTCCCTCACGTCCCCACCTCTTCTATGGGGCGAAAGCGAGTGCTGGGTTTGATGCCGAGTTTTTGGACAAGGGTGCGCGCCATTTCGCCGTTCCTCCTGTGATCTCCATCACGCGATCGCCCCAGTTTGGTCACGTTTGGCGACCGGATGGGTCACTTCATCTTACGGGTAGAATCACGCGATCGCCCCCCGCTCTATCACTTCCCAAATCCGAGAAATCCCCGATATTTAAGACATCCTGAATCGCTTTACGTTCCTGAAAACGTCACTTTTCCTTAGAGACTCTCACTAACCATGCTTCCGTCTATGAGCCTACTTCCCGGTGCGATCGCTGAACTCTTTGCCCAAGCCAGTGTAACGGGCGTGCTGACGCTGGCAGATCGCTACGGTCTTCTCGCCGCAATCCTAGAAGATTCATTGAGCGAAGAGGAACGCTACGCCATCAACCGGGTTCTCCGTGCGGTGTGCCGCGGCCATGTCCACGTTGTCGATGAGTTGTCTGTGGTACGTTAGGGCTGGATACTTGCACCTGCCCCAACCATGTTCGACCATCTTTCGCTGGGTGTTGCTGACCTGTCGCGCAGCCTTGCCTTCTACGATGCCATCCTCGCGCCGCTGAGCTTTACTCGATGCTTTGCCCTGCCGCACATGGCTGCCTACGGCCCGGGCCAGCGCCCAATGTTTTGGATCGCGCACAAAGCAGAATTCTCAACCCCGCCCCAGCCCGCCATTGGCTTCCATCTTGCCTTCCAAGCCGAAAGCCGTCAGGCCGTAGATGAATTCTACAAAGCGGCGATCGCCCACGGAGCCACCGACGACGGCCCACCCGGACTCCGTCCCCACTATCATCCCAACTACTACGCCGCCTTCGTGCTAGACCCCGATGGGTATCGCATCGAGGCGGTTTGCCATCAACCCGCTTAATCCAGCCCGCTTAATCTTATGCCTGCCCTCGAAGTGCCTGCCCTCGAAGCCTGACAAAAGGCTCGGTCTACCCAGGCTAAAAGCGCAATCGCTGCCGGAAATTGTGGACTGACTCCACCAGCCCAATCGCGACGAAATTGGTGAGCAGAGCCGATCGTCCATAACTCAGCCAAGGCAGCGGAATGCCAGTAATCGGTGCCAGGCCGATTGTCATGCCGATGTTGACCAATACCTGAAACACAATCATCGCCAGCACGCCAATCGCCAGTAGCGAACCAAAGTTGTCTTTGGCGTTTTGCGCGATGATGACTAGCCGGAAGCAAACCAGCCAAAAGCAAATCAGCACTGCCACACAGCCGACAAAGCCCAACTCTTCACCGATCGCAGAAAAAATAAAATCGGTGTGCTGCTCAGGAATGAAATTCAACTGCGTCTGAGTGCCCTGATTCAGCCCCCGACCAAACAGTCCCCCAGCACCGATGGCAATGCGCGACTGAATCAGGTGATAGCCACCGTTGAGGGGGTCTTTATCAGGATCGAGGAACAGCGTCAAGCGATCGCGCTGATATTGCTTCAGCATTCCCCAGAGAATTTTGCCCATGCCGCCGGCCACCAGGTTGATGGTTGCTGCGCCAATTGCCCCCGGCAGCGGCCAAGGCAGGGTGCGCCATCCCAAAAAAATCATCAGCGCCGTCCAGGCCAACCAGGCCGGCAAATAGACGCTAAACAAAATAGCCGACACCAGCGGCGACAGCAGCAGCAGCAGCCAGCCGGGGTTGGCGTTCGCCCAATACAGCATCCCTAGGGTAATTGCGCCAAACACCAGACCCGTGCCCAGGTCGGGTTGCAGCATGATGAGCAGCCAGGGCAGCCCCGTGATGGCGATCGCCTGGAGCATGGCTGGAATCGTCGAAGCCGTCCGCTCGTGCAAAATCGCCGCCAGGGAGATAATCACGCCGACCTTGGCAAACTCTGACGGCTGCACGTTGAAGTTGCCAATCGTCACCCAGCTCTGGGCCCCGTTTGCCGTTGTGCCAATCAGAATCACAATGATCAGCGATACGTTGGTAATGGCATAAATCAGCCAGTGCCAGTTCACCAGGTTGTCGTAGCGCCAGCGGGCGATCGCCAGCGCCAGCACCAGCCCCACCCCGCCTGTAATCCAATGCTGAATCCAATCCGTCAGTTGCAGCGTTAGCTCTGCACTCCGAATCGCCAGCCCCCCCAACAAAGTCAGCGCCACCGTCAGCAGCAGCAGCGTCCAATCCACATCCTGCCAGGGATAAATCAGCGACTTCCAGCGGAGACGGCTGATGAAGGACTTTTGTAGCATAGGCCTTAGAAGAGATTGAGAAACCGTGCAAAATCCGAAACCTTGCAACCCCGATAGTAACCGATCGGGCACTCGATCCAGTCAGAGAAGCATGGGTTGGAACCATCCCAAAGCTGGTCAGCCCAAGTAAACCAGTCTCTCACGGTTTGCCCCAAGTTCCCTGCCGCCTATCTCGTGGCTCTGTGGCTCTCTAGCTTCACTCGTTTTCCTTTCCGTAGGCCTGCCACGACAGATCCACCAGCCCGCTGACAATTGCCGCTGCAACCACCGCATTGCCCTTGCGCCCTTCAATACGGATATGGGGGACTAGAGAATCTTTCAGCCGCTCCACCGCCGACTCCATGCCAATGAATCCGGCTGGCGTGCCAATCACCAGCGCAGGCTTAATTTCTTCTTTTTCAATCAGATCGACTAATCCAGAGAGGGCGGTTTGGGCCTGCCCAACGACAAAAATGCCCTCTGGATAGCGACGAGCCAGCGTTTCGATACCCCAGGACACGCGGGTTTTCTCGCGCTGCGGGCGAGTCAGAGCGTCCATGCTGCAATAGACCGGATTGGCAAATGTCGCCTGAATAATCGGCACAATGCCGACCTGCACCATTGGCACATCTACAATAATCGTGCTGCGGGCTGCGAGGGCTGCGGCTCCCGCTTGCAACGCCTGCTCCGAAAAGCGAATCAGATCCCGATACTCAAAGTCGGCCGTTGCGTAAATAACTCGCCGCACAATTTCATATTCCGCAGGCGAAAAGGCGTGATTGCCTATTTCCCGATCGATGATTCTCAGGCTTTGAGCATCGGTAATATGCCACTCCATGCGCCCAGTTCCTCAGGGTGCTAACTGACATTCAATAGTGGCACATTTCCATCCCGCCATTGCCCTGCACTTCGCAGAACTTGTGGGAAAAAGCCGCCTTCACGAAGCTGCCTCACCATTTCAGGGAGATTTTCATAGAGCAAAGAGGGAAGGTTCTGACCAGATTCGGTTCGCGTCGGGAAGGCTCATTCCGCCGCCCGCAGAAGTGCCCCCAACCGACCAAGCCTCAAGTTTCAGAGGGCGTGGAGCCATTGAACATGGGCGACAAGAACGCTACCAGAGCGCCCATTGCAAAGCCCGCCACGTTCCGCAGCAGGGGCAGCCAGTCGGCGGTGCGGGTAATCACTGGGGCAATGCCAAACGCAATGAACAAAATGCCCCAGAGCGGCGAGAAGATGAGCGCCCACTGCCATGCAATCACCTGACCGGGCTTGCGCGGATGAGCCGCAAAACCGCAAATGATGCCCCCCAGCACCGAGGTAATTAACGTCAAAATCCACTGTTCTCGGGGCAGACCAGGCACAACGTTACAGCCGCCCTGGCGCAGGCAGGTTTCAATCGACTGGAGCGCCTGGATGATCGAGCTATCCTCACCGTTGTCGCGAACGAAGAACTGGTTTCCATAGCGGGTCTGTAGCTCGATCCAGAAGGTGCGGGGGAGAAGATCGTATAGCGCGTCGCCGACGCTGAAGTTGAGCAGATTGCCGCCGCGCGGGTCAGCGACGAGCATAACGCTCTTGTCGTCGAGTCCCCAGAAGTCTTTGACGGCGCGACCGGGGGTGCGGTCGAACTGGGTGAGGACGCGCAGTTTCCAGCCCGTTTCGGCTTCAAAATCTTGCAAATGCTGATCCAGCTGGTCTTGCTGGGTGTCGGTGAGGGCGTTTGCCAGATCGATGATGTTGGTCGGCCGATCGGGCAGCAGGTCTGGGTTGTCGTAGGCATAGGCGGTCGGGGCGATCGCCCAAGTCGAAAGCATCAGCAGCGTGACCCACAAACCAAGACTCAACCGAGAAAACAATGACCGCAGCATGGGCAAACTTATCAGCTTTATCAGCGTGTAGAGATGACTAGAATCCCAACTTGTGGCAAAGCTTAAGCGATAGCCGCAATTGTTTACGATTCTTTACCTTAGTCTAATATAGCAGGGATAAGGACTGAACGTTCGCTCAACCCCACCAATAGGCTTCCTGATGGTCGTCAGCTTTTCGTGAAGCGCTGCATTCCGCAGGTGTAAACAAGTGTAGACACGGAAACGTCCGCGCCGACGGTCGAGAAGTGGCGCGGACGATTGCGGGGATCGCGAGCAAGCACGAGGCAGGGAGTAAACGCCTGTCAACGAGCGCTGTGGCGTTTACTGAGAGGGATGAGAGGGGGGCTTTAGGGTCGATTTTCCAGCGGTGGGAGGTCTTCTTCCCAAAGATCCTGTTCAAAACCGTCGCGGGCTTCGCCTTCCAGAGGTCGAGTGGACGTGGGCGATCGCCGACTCAGCAATGGCGCTGCTGCATCGGGTCTAGCAGGCTCAGACGCAGGGGCATCCTCCCAACAGTTCGGCTCGTCATACTGCTCCGAGCTATAGACCCTGGGCACATAGCTATCGGGATCGCGGGCGCTGTCAAAGTCGGTCTCTGGGTTGTGGGTCTCTGGGCTGTGGGCAGCATACTCCTCGGTATACTTCTCAGCCCCATAGGCGCGAGGCGGGCCGCCCGAATCCTCCCAATCGTCTTGGGCATCGTACCGCTTCGGCAATGCGTCGGGGTATCGATCGGGGCGATCGCCCTCCCAGTCCGGCGGCACGGCGCGGCGGGTGGGTCTAGCAGGCGGTGGCGCAGGCTTCAACAGGGTTTGCCAGGCCGCACGAAACCCCACGGCTAGGCTGCGCGTCACGCGCTGGGCTTTTTTTGCCTGCTGCTGCACCCCCAAAAGGCTCTGATCGACCTGCTTGACCATGCGACCCGCACTCTGCAGGCCTTCGCTCACGTCATCGGTCAGATCAGTTAGCTCCAGCCCCGTCCGGCGAATCGCGTCCAGCGTAGGCGGTAAATCTCGGTTCAGCGTGTCGAACAGCTTCTCAGCACTGCGGGCGGCCCGCGACAGTTCTCGAACCGCAGGCAGCAGCGCCACCAGCACAGCCGTCAGCGAGACGGCCACCAGCAGCAGGGACAATGCCAGCCAAAACAGGGGATCAGACACGGCAGATTTGTACTAACCTCTGCTCACGTCAAGCTAGAATCGCGGGCCGGGGGGCGCGGGTCGGGGGCGGGACGCGGGTCTTTTTGAGCCGTAGCCTGACGATCGCGCTGGCTGGCCTCGATGCCGACGGCGATCGCCTCCTTCAGTCGAGACAGCGTACCGTCCCAATTTTTCAGCGCCGACCCCGACAGGCGATCGGCCTGAATTTGCACACTGCTGGAAATGTCTTCGGCAATTTCGGGCAGCGCATCGGCGGATTTTTTCAGTAGGCGGCGCGTCTCACGTCCAGTGCGCGGAGCCAGCAGCAGCCCCGTCACCGCGCCGATTGCCACACCCACGATCGCCCCTGCCAAGAAGGTTCCTGCCGAACCCGACCGATTGTCTGCCATGTCTCTTTACTCCTGCCTGTTCTCCTAGAAAACCTAGCTCAAGCCCTGCGCTGAAGCTCTGCTGTACCAAAGCCTTGCCGTCGCCCTGTTGAGCGGTTCAGTTCGCTACTCTACTCCAAGTCTGACCGCTCAATCCAGAATGACATCTGACCCAACCGCACAACGGGCAACGCCCATTCAATCCCTGGATTTGCCGCGTCCCCGATAGGACTGGGATTGTCGCGCCTGTTTAGGCGCTGCCTTTGCTTTCGCGCGTCTCCGGGTCCCAAACCCCCAGCCGCCAAACCAGCGGGATTGCGCTAAGCTGACCAGGGCGATCGCCTGTCGCAGCCGCTGCACCTGGGGGCCAACCTGCTGAAGTTGCTGCCGCAGTTGTTCAATGTGGGTCTGTCCCTGGGCGATCGCTACGGGTGCGCCCTGCAACGTCCGATAGGTCTGGCGCTCGGCACGAGTCAGCGTATCAGCCACCTGTCGCAGCCCCCGCCCCAGTCGCCACACCCACCCGGCCGCATACAACCCAAACAGGGCCAGGCTAAAATTAAGCACCACCACCGCCATCAGCATGGTTTTGGGCTTCCCTCACTCAAATCCGCGTCCACTCTTGTCTTGAATAGCTTGAATAAACTGAATAAATCGTCAACAAATCGCCAGCCTATACGACAGCCTATTGCCAGTTTACTGCCCGTTAATCGCTAGACGCTTGCTGGATTCAGACCTCCCATCAAGCCCCCTCCGACGCACCCGACCCCTAAATTCTAATCACAACTGGCCTGATTTAGGCTGAAATCAGGCCCAAACCCGACCGTTCCTTCGACTCCACTCTGGCATCATGGCCCCCGCACAAAGGGGGATTTTTGAACATGGCATCCTCTTCTCCCTTTCAACCGCTCTCTCAGACGCTCTCTCAAGCGCTCTACGTCAACCCTGCCACGGGTCGCGATGACGCTAGCGGCAGCCAGTCCGCTCCTTATCGCACCATCACGCGGGCGCTGCGGCGGGCAACGGCAGGCACAGTGATCCAGCTTGCGGCAGGAACCTACAGCACCAAGACGGGCGAAACCTTTCCGCTGGTGGTTGGTGCGGGGATTACCGTGGTGGGTGATCCGGTCTCGAAGGGCGATCGCCTGATCATCGAAGGCGGCGGCGACTACCTCAGCCCCACCTTTGCCCGACAGAGCGTGACGCTGCGGCTGGAGGACAAGGCCGAACTGCGCGGCGTGACGGTAATCAATCCCCAGCCCCAGGGCACAGGCGTTTGGCTGGAAGGGGCAACCGGGGCCAACCCAGCGGCCCGCGTAGCGCAATGCACCTTCACCCGCTGCGGGCAGGGCATTGTGGCCACGGGCAGCGCCCTGCCTGAAATTGCCGACTGCATGTTTCAGCAAAACACCGTCAGCGGCATTTCCCTCAGCCGCAACGCCAAGGGCGAACTGCTGCGAAACCTCTGTCAGCAAACCGCGACGGGCATCACCCTCAGCGACAACACCGCCCCTCTGCTGGTGGGCAATCGGCTGGTGCAAAACCGCGTGGGCATCGTGATTTCGGGCAATGCTCGTCCGGTGCTGCGGAATAACGTGGTGGAGCGCAACGGCGAAGACGGCCTAGTGACCGTGGGCAACGCTGCGCCCGACCTTGGCAAGCCCCAGGACCCCGGCGGCAATGTGTTTCAAAACAACGGCGCAGCCGACGTGCGAAACAGCACCAGCGCCGTTCTGGCCTCCGTGGGCAACCAGATTAATCCAACCCGCGTCAACCTGGGCGCATTGCCGTCGGCCAAAGGCTTGGAGTTCATTGCCAGCACCGTAGCAGAGCAGATTCGACCCATCTCGCCGCCGCCGCAGCCGCGGCCCGTGCCGACTCCGCCATTGCCCCCCGTCCCGATTCCCGAAACCGGACTGACCGATATATCGGGTCATTGGGCAGAGGCCTTCATCGCGGCGCTGGTAGAACGCAGCATTATTGGCGGCTTTCCCGATCGCACCTTCAAGCCCGATTTGCCGCTGACACGGGCGCAATTTGCCACGATTTTGACGCGCACCTTTGACCTGCCCGCCGTGCGCTCGCCCTCCAGTTTTGTCGATGTTGCGCCAGACTTTTGGGCCACAGCGGCGATCGCCCGTGCTGTAGAAATGGGCTTTTTGGCGGGCTTTCCCGACGGTACGTTTCGCCCCAATGTCAACCTGACGCGGGTGCAGGCGATTTTGGCCCTGGTCAACGGGCTGGGGCTGACGGGCGGACATCCGGGGCATCTGGGCGTATACCGCGATCGCGCCCAAATTCCCACCTACGCCACCATCCCCATCGCCGCCGCCACCCAAAAGCGCCTGATTGTGAACCATCCCCAGGTGGAGCTGCTGCGCCCCATGAGCGACATCACCCGCGCCGAGGTGTCGGCCATTCTGTACCAGGCACTCGTGATTACCGCCCAGGCTCGCGCCATTCCCTCGCCCTACATCGTGGTTCCCGATACGGTCGCTGTCGCCTTTTCAGACACCACCCGCCACTGGGCAGCAGACTTTATTCAGGGCCTGGTCAGCCAGGGCGCAGTCAGCGGGTTTTCCGACGGCACGTTTCGGCCAGAGGTCGGCATGAGCCGCGCCCAGTATGCTGCGCTTTTGGTCAATACCTTCAATCCGCTGCCCCGGCGGCCCGCGCTGGAGTTTACCGATGTGCCCACGACGCACTGGGCCTATCGCGCCATTCAGCAGGCCTATCGCGGCAAGTTGCTATCGGGCGTGGGCGAAAACCAGTTCCGCCCCGACCAAAACGTGCGGCGCATCGAGGTGCTGCTGTCGCTGGTGAACGGGCTGGGACTGCCGCCTGGAAATCCGCTGCTGCTGAACCGCTATGCTGACCGCGACACGCTGCCTACCTTTGCCCAGCCTGCCGTCGCCAGCGCCACGGGCCAGCGCCTCGTGGTCAACTATCCCGACCTCAATCGCCTAGAACCTGTGCGCGAAGCCACCCGCGCCGAAGTGACCGCGATGGTCTACCAGGCGCTGGTGCAGGCTGGGCGATCGCCCGCGATTTTCTCTCCCTACATCGTCGAGCCACAGGTGGCGGCTCAGTCTGCAATGGCTCCAGCGGCCCCGTCGGTGGGGCAATCGTCTCCGCCGGGTAGCTATCCCGCCGGCCGACCGGAGGATCTGCCAATGGTGATCCTCGATCCGGGGCATGGCGGCGCTGATCCGGGCGTGGTCGCGGGTGAAGCGCAGGAAAAAGACCTGACGCTGGCCATCGCCCTGGACATAGCCAAACTGCTCCAAGACTATGGCGTACAGACCCGCCTCACCCGCACGGACGACCGCACGGTGTCGCTGGGCGATCGCCTTGCGATTCTGCAACAAACCCAACCTGCACCCAGCGCCCTGATCAGCCTGCACCTCAATGCCACCCGCCCGCCGCGCCCCACCATCAACGGGCTGGAAACCTATCACCTGCCCAACGCAGCCGAGAGCCGCCGCCTGGCCCAGAGCATTCACACCAATATCGTGCAAACCCTGGAAATGGGCGATCGCGGCATTCGCACCGCCTCCTTTGCCCTCCTGAGGCCACCCATTCCCGCCGTGCATCTGGAGTTGGGCTATTTAACTGGCGAAACAGACGTTGCCAATCTGACCAGCCCCGACTATCGCCAGCGGCTTGGAAAGGCGATCGCCTTGGCAGTCGTGCAGTTTGTCAGGCAAACCGTGGGATAAGGGGGGAGGCAGAAGCGCAAAAGATGATGCGATGATGGGAGGGAAAACTGATTCGAGATCCCTCCCTGCCAACCCAATGCGTCCCTGCCTCCCTCCTGCTCCGCTCAAACCTGGCGATTTGCTGCGTGTGATTACTCCCAGTGGGGCCCTGCGAGAGATGGAGGCTTTTCATCTGGGCGTGGAAATTTGGCGATCGCACGGCTATCGGGTCGAAGTCCCCCCCCACATCGACAAGCGCTGGGGCTATCTGGCAGGCACGGATTTGGAGCGGCGATCGCAGTTTGCCGAAGCCTGGAACGATCCGACCTGTCGCGGGATTCTCTGTGCGCGGGGCGGCTATGGCGGCAGTCGCCTGCTGGAGGAATGGGACTGGGGCACAGCGGAACCCAAGTGGCTGATTGGCTTTTCAGACATTACCAGCCTGCTGTGGGGGCTGGCGCAGCAGGGCATCTCCGGCGTGCATGGCCCCGTGCTAACGACGCTGTGCGTAGAGCCAGACTGGTCGGTGGAGCGGCTAATCCATTGCGTCGAGGGCAAGCCGCTATCTCCCCTGAAGGGCGACGGCTGGGGCGGCGGCACGGCCAAGGGGCTGCTGCTGCCTGCAAACCTGACAGTGGCGACGCATTTGCTGCATACGCCGCTCCAGCCCGACCTGAATGGCGTAATCCTGGCGCTGGAAGACGTGATGGAAGCCCCCTACCGCATCGACCGAATGCTGACCCAGTGGCGCATGAGCGGTTTGCTGTCGCAGGTACGCGGCATTGCGTTGGGTCGCTTTAGCCAGTGCGACGCACCGCAGCACATTCCCAGCTTTTCGGTGGAGGGCGTGTTGAGCGATCGCCTCAGTGATTTGGGCATTCCGGTCGTGTCTGATCTGCCCTTTGGCCACGACGGCAGCAATGCAGCGCTGCCGGTAGGTGTACCCGTCTGGCTGGATGGCGATCGCGGCATCCTCAGCTTTGAAGGCGAATAATTTGAAGGCGAATAAGCGATAATTGCAGCCCCCAATCCAAGATTTGAAGCTCGGCCTAGCCGATCTTTTCGTGCCGATAGAGCGTGTAGGAATCGAACAAAATACCCACCAGGCTAGACACAGACGCAATCACCAGCAGCCCGTGGAGGGGATTGCCGCTGCCAAAGACTCGCAAAAACTCGACCACCGGAGCAATGCCGGCCTGACTCATGACTTCCAGGCTGGGAATTTCTTGCAGCACCCGCAGCGGCACCAGCAAGCAGCCCACCAGCACCACAGGCAGCAAAAAGCTGAAAATGGCTGTAATCAGGAGCGATCGCATCAGGTTAGGAAACATACGCATAACGTGTGACAAAACCAGGGAAACGAACGGTGGCAGAGTTTAGGACGCAAAGTGCGATAGGCAAGTGCAGCAGAATACAGGTGCAATCAATGTGCCCCATATTCGGTGCAATCGCTCACGATGCAGACTGAACCAGCGCAAGCTCGACCCCGTTTTGGCGATCGCCCCAGTCAGCCTGTTGCATCCAAGATAGGCGGAATCTGGGGCGACCCGCAGAATATGACAGAAATCTTAAATCGCTCTCAGAAAACGCAATCTGCGAGCGATCGCCCTAGAGAAATCACTGAGACAACCTGAAACCGATGAGTATTCGCGGCTTCTAACACACTCCAACCCCAAAGCGCGGCCGAGAAACCGGAGTTGGGGCGATCGCCCGTCCTGCCCTTTCTGAATTCTGTAACGCCGAGTTAAGAAAGACACCCGGAATCAAGCCCCTGTTTTCTAGAGCGACGCGATCCAGTTTCTAGCGCGATCGAGTCATGTCAGAGGAGTGAAGTTCGCATAGTATTCGCATAGTATCAATCTATTGCACACCCTAGAGAGTCGGCGGAAACATCCTTGAGTACGGAGTTGGGAAATTCGAGTTTGGGGCGCTGGTGGCGACGGCTCGTGGCGGCAGTGTTTCTGGGCGGGCAGGTGCTGGTTCACCTGCTGACAGGCAAGATCCACGTCCGCAATACGTCGGAGCAAATGGCCGTCGTTGGGCCAGAGTCGCTGCCCATCAACCTGCTGACCGCGCTGACCGTAGGGATGGTGTTTACCATCGGCGTGGCGCGAGAATTCATCGCCTTTGGGGCAGGAACGGCGGTGGGGGGCGTTTTGGCGATCGCCCTCTCGCGAGAACTGGCCCCTCTGGTCACGGCGATCGTGGTCACAGGGCGCATCGGGTCTGCCTTTGCGGCCGAAATTGGCACCATGCAGGTGACGGAGCAAATCGACGCGCTCTACATGCTGAAAACCGACCCCATCGACTATCTGGTGATCCCCCGCGTCATCTCCTGCTGCCTCATGCTGCCGCTGCTAACGGTGTTGTCCTTTGTCACCGGAATGGCAGGCGGGGCAATTCTGGCGGAGTCGCTTTACAATATCTCGACACAGGTTTTTCTCGACTCTGCCCAAAATCTCATGCAAGAGTGGGATTTGATCAGCGCTTTAATCAAGTCGGTGGTGTTTGGGGCGCTCATTGCCATCATCGGCTGTAGTTGGGGCCTCACCACCACAGGCGGCGCAAAAGGGGTCGGCCAATCGACCACCGCCGCTGTGGTAACGGCGCTGCTGGCGATCTTTGTCAGCAACTTCTTCATGTCCTGGCTCATGTTCCGAGGCATTGACACTGGCGCTTCGTTTTGAGGCTGGCGGGCGAACGGGGTCTCCTGGCTGCGGTAATGGGCGCTCGATCCGGGTGTTCTTCAAACCGCATTCTGAAAGGGTCGTCAGCAACACGACTTAGAATAGAGGAATAGAGAGGAATCTTGTAACGCTGCTTTCAAATTTCAAAAAGCAACCCAAACATCCACTCAAAAATCAACTGCAAGAATCAACGTGAACTCACCCTTTGCGATCGCCCCTACTGATCCCGTGCAGCTTGCACCCAGCTATCGATTGCCCATCGGACTGTTGCTGCTGGCGCTGCCGCTGGTGTGGCTCCAGGTCTGGGTTGGTGCGGCGGTTGGGCTGTTTGGCGTGTTCTTGCTGGTGCAAACCGCAACACTGCGGCTCCACTTCACTGACACGGCCCTCGACATTTTTCACGGCGAAACGCGCATCCGCCGTTTTCCCTATCAGGACTGGCAAAACTGGGCGATTTTCTGGCCACCCGTGCCCATTCTCTTCTATTTCAAAGAGGTGAACAGCATCCACTTTTTGCCAATCCTGTTTGACCCCAAAGCGCTACAAGCCTGCCTGGAGCAGCGTTGTCCGACCGTTTCCGAGTAATTTGCCTCATGAATCCAGACGAATCCAACGCAGATTTTTTTGACTCGGACGAGGAGAAGTCTTCTCAGTCCCCCGGAGTGAATTTCACGACACCCGCCAGCGAAATGCCAGACGGGGCCGTTGCGCCGCTCAGCCTCTCGTCGCCAGCGACCCCGCCACCCAGGGCTGACGAGAACAGCGTCGGGGCGATCGCCAGTTTGGATGCGGCGGCTAATTCGGATTTCTCCTCGGAACCTGGGGCTGAATCGACCCTGCCAGCAGCGGATGAGAACGGGTCGAGCAACTGGGCCGATGATTTGCCCTCCGGTGCGGAACCGATGGCAGAATCCGTCGCGCCTCTGGCGGCCCCACGCTCGACTGCACCCGCCGAGTTCTCCGCCGATTGGGCGAAGGATGCCGACGACGACTCTCCAGCGGCGATCGCCGCACGGGTTGCCGACCTCAAAGCGCAGGAGCAAGACCTGAAGCGGGCGATCGCCCAACTCCAGGCCGATTTTGCTGCCACCGAGCGAATGTTGGGTCGCCTGGCCCGCGAAAGTCTGGGCGAGTTGGAACAGCGAAAACAGGCGCTGCAAGTTTCTGTGGAACAGTTGGAGCGTCGCCAAGAGCGCATTCGCACCGAAATGCGGAGTACCTTTGCGGGCAGTTCGCAAGACATCGCCATCCGCATCCAGGGCTTCAAGGATTACCTGGTGGGCAGCCTGCAAGATCTGGTCACGCTGGCAGATGACCTGAAGCTGTCTGCACCGCCGCCGCGAGAACGGGAGCGCGATCGAGAGCGGGAAAAAGAGCGCGAAGAACCCGCCCCCAAGCCTAAATTCGGCGAACCCGCGTTTCAGGAAGAAACCCGGCAGATCCGCAAGCTGCTGGAGCAGTATCGCACCTCGCCCGACTATTATGGCCCCGCCTGGCAACTGCGCCGCACCTTCGAGCCAGTCCACGCCGAGCGCGTTGCCAACTGGTTCTTTACTCAGGGCGGCCGCGGCGCAACCCGAACGATGGGGTCGCGCCTGCAAAACATTCTGGTGGCTTCGGCGATTATCTCTATCCTGCGGAAGCTCTATGGCCCCAAAGTGCGGACGCTGATTCTGGCAGACACACCAGAACGCCTGGGCGAGTGGCGGCGCGGCCTGCAAGACTGCCTCGGCATTTCCCGCACCGATTTTGGGGCAGATCAGGGGGTGGTGCTGTTTGAAGCGCCGGAACCTCTGGCCCAGCGGGCCGATCGCCTGCTCAAGCAAAAGCAGCTACCGCTGATCATCATGGACGAGTCGGAAGATGTGGTGAACCTGTCGCTGCTGCAATTCCCGCTGTGGATTGCCTTCGCCAGCGACCCCACCCGCCCGATGGTGTACTAGCGCTTTTGCCAAGGCCAAGGAACAGGGGCGATCGCCCACCCCTCAACTCCAGCCCTAAAATCCAAACCCCAAAATCCAAACCCCAAAATCCAAACCCCAAAATCCTAAATAGGACTTACGCAGTTGGACGATTTCTCACGGACTGTGCCTGCAAGAAATCGTCCAAAACCCAGGAAATTTAATCGCAAGTGCGTCAGTCCTACTAAAACCCAAACCCCAACTCCCAGCCTGCTCTATCGCTCCACCTCCACAATCCGGCGCAACGCCTGGACGCGGGTGGCAGCTTGCAGACTATCACTGCGGGATTCCAGATCTGCCAGGGTTTCCAGCATATCGATGCGGAGCGATCGCATCTGTGGCGACGCGGGCGAACTGAGGGTCAGCGCCAGGGCATCGTACCAGATACCGTCCTCAGCCATCTGCTGGGCATCGCGCACTGGGTCTGCCGAACGCGCCCCAGTCGGCGCAACCACCACAAACTCCGCCACATCGCGCAGGTTCAGCGATGGGCGATTGCTGTCGCACATTAGCACCACGCGCCACGCATAGGTTTCACCCACCGTGAGATCCTGCGGCACCGTCCAGGTCATGATGCCAGCGCGGCTGGTCAGCGTTTCGTCTAGCAGCGGCAGCTCAGTTTCCCGCTCCAGATCGCGCAGGGTCCCCCGAAACACCTGAATAACCAGCATCCCCGCCACGTCTCCGGGGACGTACCAGGCGAGAGTGGGACGGCGGGTACTGGTCTGCCCCTGGTGAAGCTGGGGCGCAAGGGCCAACAGCGGCATATTGCTGCAATCGGAGGTTCGTATTCCGCCACCGGGGGCGGGTGCTTGATAGTCCGAATTTGGTGGCGGCGGCTTGTAGGACTTGAGCGCGGCGGGCGGCTGCGAGGGTTTTGCCTGCCCGACGGTTGCCGGGGCTATGACGACACCCAGCAGAGCAAGCCCCAGCACGCATCCAGTGGCGATCGCCGGGGGCAGAACCCGCCGCCTGGATAGTCGATGGAAACGCGAACGCCGGGTCATGGGGCAAACCTCCTCGTTCAGGGCTAGGTTCAAGGTCAATGCGGTGGAAGGGGAGGAAGGGATTTGGGTTTTGGATTTTGGATTTTGAGTTTTGGATTTTGGGTTTTGGATTTTGGTGTCTGCCCTAATCCCTGTTCCTTCGCCTTGTCCCTTCGATAAGACTCTATATCAACGAGCTAATTCACCTATGCATTAGGCTATCGGAGAAAATTCCTTTTGCCTATGAAGAGTTCGGAAAGATCGCTGGCGAGTTTGGGAGGGGGCGATCGCCCAAAACCGTCATCCCCCTTGCAGAAAACAGCAAGGCAGCAGAATTCCGTTCAACCTCACGTCCAAAGTTCAACCTCACGTCCAAAATCGAATCTTGCTAGGGTTCCACATCAATTCACACAGCGTTCCGTGGGGCGTGATCGGCTCTCGTCGAAATTTGCCGCCAAGCTGATTCGCGATGCTTTCCGCGATCTGTGTGCCGCGTCCTCCCAGCGCAGGCGGCTTGATGGATTGTTCGGGGTCTATTCCTTTGCCGTTATCAATCACGCGGATGAGATTCTGACCATTTTCCTGCTTGCACACGACGTTCAACTGGGTGACTCCAACGGCGTATTTCCCCACGTTGCAAAGCGTCTCTTCCAGAAACCGACAGAGTTCTCGCTTGTGTTCTAGCGTCAGCCCAGCAGTTTCCAGCGGATCAAATGTGGTCAGGCGCAATTTCAGCGTCTTAAAGCAGTCAAAATCTCGCCGCAGCGTGTGGTCATAGACCTCGTACAGCGCTTCTTCAAAGGGGCCGTTGAGATCAAGAGCCTGGTCTTCGGACAGGTAGAGGCTGCCGTCTTCCGTCAGGATTTCTTTACGAACCGAATCGTAGACGACGCGCAGTTCCCGGTTGAGATGCTCTAGCTCTGTTTCCCACTGGCGTTCGGGCAAGTGGCCAGACCGCGTTTTGCTGAGCAGGCGCGACAGGGTTTGCAGCGGGCCGCTGTGAATGGCGTTGAAGGTGTGGTCGATGACATATTGGCGATCGCGCAATTGCAGCTTCAAATCCTGCTGGTGGCGATAGAACAGCGCCGCCGTCAGCCCTACCCCATTCAGGAAAAACGCCAGCAGCGCAGGCACCAGCGGCACCCACCAGCCCGCCAGCAGCAGCGCAAAGCACAGCCCCAGCAGAATGATTAGCCCCAGCCCCAGCCCCGCCAGAATCCGCAGGGGACTGACCAGAAACCGCCCCAGCCCGATACCCAAAATGCCCCAAAGAATCAGCCAGCCATATTCCCAGGGGTCTGCCCAATCGCGCAGCAGCGGCCGCCCGTAGAGCGCGGCCTGAATGATCTGGCTGGTGGCGTGGGCGTGGGCTTCAACTCCGGCGATGGTGCCCGCCGGGATTTCTGGAACACCCGTGACGGCGGCCATAGCGTTAAAGGTATCTTTGACGCTGGGCGCAACGACACCGATGAGGATGATGCGATCGCGCACTTTGTCTGCCGACACCTGCCCCGCCAACACCTCGCGCAGGGTTACCAAGTCAAACGGTCGAGAACCGCTGCGGAAAAACAGCAGCGTTTCCACTTCCATGAGCGGTATCTGGTGATAGCTGCCTGTGTTGGGCTGGGTGCGGGGCAGTTCCGCCGGGCCAAATCGCATGGCGTAGGGATCGCGAATGCCGCCTGCAAGCGATATACCGCGTTCCGACAGAAAGCGTTCGGCCAGACGCTGCGCCAGAGAGAAGCGAAACTCGGTCTTTTCCGCGTTGTAGCTACCGAGGGCGCTGCGGCGCAGTTTGCCGTCTAGGTCGGTGGGCAGGTCTGCGAAGCCGACTCGCTCATCGGGCAGGTCGGGGGGCGGGGCGATCGCCCGTCCGATCACTTTTTCTATGCCGTATAGGTTGGTCTGGCTACGAAACAGCGCTTGCAGGTCGGCGCTGCCCGGCTCTTGGGGCAGATCGCGGTACAGGTCAAGGGCGATCGCCGTCGGCCGCGATTGTTGCAAGGTCTGGATCAGCGCCGCCAGTTGCCCATCGGGAATGGGGTATTGCCCAACCGCCTTGATGTCGTCTTCATCAATGCCGACGATCAGGAGATGCGGGTCGGTGGGTTCGGCCGGCCGCAGCAGCAGCAGCAGATCCAACGTCAGAAGTTCCAGCACTTGCAGGCTGCCCGTCAGCCGCAGCAGCGCCACCAGCCCAATCACCGCCAGCCCCGGCAGCGCCCCCGCCTTCCAGATGCGCCACTCGCGCCGCAGCGCCGCCCAGGGCGTTTGCCGCTTGTTCATAGCTAGTCAATCAGCCCTTCTTCGCGGGCGCGGATTTCGGTCTGGATGCGCTGGTTTTTGCCGCTGTCGGGATACACGCCCAGCGCATCTTGCACCTGCGTCCAATAGTGGCGGACGGTGCGCTCAGCAACGCTCATCCGTTCGGCGATCGCCTTATCCTGCAAGCCTTCATGAAACGCCAGCCGCAGCACCTCCAGCCACTCTGGTTTGATTTCCAGCCCAGTTCGCATTTCCTTCGGCGTAAACACCAGCCCCTGCATCGCCCACTCCACCTTGGTCAGCATTTCCCTTAGCGACAGGCTCTTGTCAGCAATAATGAAACCGCCCTCGTGGGCATTGATCGCAGGCTTCAGCCGCACCAGCGACTTGGCATTGGCACTTTGCACCACAATGTTGAGGCTGGGATATTGCTGCATCAGCGTCCGCAGCAGTTGCAGCCCCACTTCTGGGCGCGAAGGTTGGCCCGGCTGTTCGGGCAGCGCCAGATCGACCACAGCCAGATCGGGCTGGGTTTGGGCAATCTGGGCGAGGGCGCTGGCTGCGGTTTGGGCCGTGGTGATTTGGGCATCGACATACTGCTGCCGGAGGGCTTCTACGGTGCTGTTCAGCACGAGTTCATGGTCGTCCACCACCACAATTTTCTTCAGGGTAGAAGATCCCGCCATGTGCGCCTCCCGTCGTTTCTCCCTCTCTAGCTTAAGCGCCAGCGCTGTGGTCATTTGCGATCGCCGCTTTTGGGGCTTGCCCGCTGCGATCGCTGGGTTAAAGGCGAGTGCTCTGGTCATCATAATGCGCCGTCCTTACTCTTGTCATAACGTGGATGGGGGCTGATCCAAGACAGCATTGCGCGATCCGCAGGGATGAGACAATCGATCCAATCGTGAATCAACCTGGGTTTAATCTGAGTTCAATCGTGAATCAATCTGGGTTCAATCTGGGTTCAATCTGGGTTCAATCTGGGTTCGATCTGAGTTCAACCTGGGTTCAACATCGGAGGGCGATAGGTCTGGCGAGAGCCGCCAGCGAAACTGCCAAACTATGCACTGCGCCTGTCGCCGTCGGGTGCAGCGGCCTGGAGCCAGCACCGCAAAGGCACGACTGAGCAGCGCCCACTGGGGCGATCGCCCGGCTGCCCTTGCCGCCGCCACCGCCGGATACTCCAGCCGAATGGTCAGTACGCCAATGTGACCGATGCCGAGGGGCGATCGCTCCACCAGTTCTAGGGCGATCGCCGCTGGCCCGTCTCTCCCAGACATCGCTCCCCGCAGCAGATGCGTCAACATCGACAGCAGCAGCGACACCCGCAGCGTCGGCTCCACTGGCCACCTCGACGGTAAACACAGCAGCAGCCCCGACAGCCCCTCCTCCTGCGCCCACGCCTGAAGCGCCAGCGGCAGGCTGGTTTCCAGATACGGCGGCGAGAGTTCATCGCTCAACCGCACCAGTTGCCCTACCAATTGCCCATTTAACTGCGTCACTTGGGCCATCCAGGCGGGCTGCTCGGTCAGGGGGTTGCTCAGAGCCTCCGAGTTCCTTTCCGAGTTCATTTCCAAGTTCATTTCCAACTGTCGCCGCATAACGAAGGTATTCTGCAAAGGGCCGTTGCGAACCTGCTCCGCCTCGCGACAAAGCCAGTGGTGCTGCTGCTCAAACCACCACCGCAAGGCTCGCTGCGTTTGCCAATGAAACACTGCCAGCCAAACCAGGAAACCGATCAACAGCACAGAAATCACAAAGGAACCCGGAATCGCAAACGCGAAATAGTGGCTTAAGAACTGAACCGCTCAAGTTGGGCTGGGGTGGGACACTTCCCAAACTGGAACTGCATCACACCCGAACTATATCGGAGCGACCCAGCCCTAGGGCTGAAGTTTTTGCTCAAAGGATTTGCTGAAACCTGAAAACTTGCTTGCACTTTTCTGCAATGGCCCCAGGGGAGAACCGCTAAAACTGCTGAATTTAATGAACTTTTTAGATGCGTTTCACCCAAAAGCAGGATGGTAGACTACAGGCAACTTTTGCTCTCCGAAAAGCGTCTATGCGTCCCCCATCCCGCCCCCAGTCCCAACGCCCTACTTGGTTTAGTCCACCCCAGGGAACTGTCACAGCCTTTGCCCTCGCGGCGGCCCTGGGCCTGCTGACCATGCCGTCTGCTGCCCAAGCGCAGGCAATTCTTGAAGATGGCACGCTGGGGGCAGAAAGCTCCGTAGTGACGCGGGACGTGCTGATTCAGGGCATTTTGAGCGATCGCATCGATGGCGGGGCCCGGCGCGGCGCAAACCTGTTTCACAGCTTTGAACAGTTCAACATCGACGCGGGGCGCGGCGCGTATTTCGCCAATCCCGCCGGGGTGGAAGCCATCTTTAGCCGCGTCACCGGGGGCAACCCCTCCAACATTTTGGGACGGCTGGGCGTGTTGGGCAGCGCCGACCTGTATTTCCTCAATCCCAACGGCATCCTGTTTGGCCCCGCCGCCAGCCTCGACCTCCAGGGGTCTTTCCTGGCCACCACCGCCAGTGGCTTCCAGTTTGGCAATTTGGGACGCTTCAGCGCCACTGCCCCCGAAGTTCCGTCGGCGTTGCTGACCATCGATCCTTCGGCGCTATTTTTCAATCAGGTGGCCGCAGGAACTATCGTCAACCGCTCCGTCACGCCTGTTGCTCCAGGCAACCCGTTTTTGGTGGGGCTGCGGGTTCCCAATGGGCAAAGCCTGACGCTGCTGGGGGGCGACGTGCAGGTCGAAGGGGGACGGTTGAGCGCCTTTGGCGGCCGCATCGACATTGGCGCAGTGGCGGCGGGCGGCACGGCGCAACTAAACCCTAACGGGAGCCTGGTGATTCCCGACGGGCTGGCGCGGGGTGACGTGACCTTTACTAACGGCGCAATTGTGGACGTGCTGCTGGGGGACAAGGGCGATATCAACGTCACCGCCCGAAACATCTCGCTGCTGGGCGATAGCGAGTTGCAGGCGGGCATCGCATCTACCTTCGGCGCAGAGGGCAGCCAAGCGGGCGACCTCCGGCTGAATGCAACGGGCACAGTGCGAATCGCAGAAGACAGCCTTGTGAGAAACCGCGTGAATGAAAACGCGATTGGCAACGCGGGCAATGTGGAAATTGTGGCCAATCAACTGGAACTGCTAGACACGGCCCAGATCAGCACCAGTACCCTGGGGCAGGGCAATGCGGGGAGCGTGATTCTGACGGTGGGCGATCGCATCTTACTCGATGGCGGCGATATCTTTAGCCGCGTGGGAGAAGAAACCCTAGCCCTAGACGACAGCATTCAGCTTCAGGGCGGCAATATTCAAATCACCACGGGGTCTTTGGTGCTGATCAACGGAGCGCAACTGCTCGCCAACACCGAAGGGCAGGGCAGCGCAGGCAGCATTCTGATCCGCGCCCGCGAAGACGTGACGTTTCAAGGCCGCAGCCCTACTGATACCTCGCTGCCATCCGCCGCCTTTGTGCGCGTTGATGAAGGAGCCAGAGGACGCGGCGGCAATATCGACATCCAAGCCCGCAATCTGTTTGTGCTGGACGGGGCGCGGCTTTTTGCGGGCACACTGGGGACGGGCGATTCGGGCAATATCCTGATCAACGCCACAAATCAGGTGCGCTTCGCTGGAACTGGGGCTGGCGGACAGACCACCGTGGCGTTTACCAATGTTGAAGAGGGCGGCATCGGCCGGGGCGGCAACATCAGCATTACCGCCGAAACCGTGAACCTCGCCGATGGAGCGCAACTGATCGCCAGCACAGATGGGCAGGGCGATGCAGGCAGCATCACGATTCGGGCGGCGGGCGATGTCACCTTTCGCGGACGTAGCCCAAATGGTGTATTGCCAACCGCCGCCTCTAGCCGCGTGGGAGAAGATGGACAGGGTAATGGCGGCAATATCGACATCCAAGCCCGCAACCTGTTTGTGCTGGACGGGGCGCGGCTGTTTGCAGGCACGCTCGGAAGGGGCGATTCGGGCGACATTATCATCAATGCCACCGGGCGAGTGCGATTTGCCGGAAATAGCGCCAACGGACAAAACAGCGTTGCCTTTACCAATGTTGAAACTGACAGCTTTGGGCGGGGCGGCAATATTAGCATTACGGCTGAAGCAGTAGAATTCCTAGATGGCGCGCAACTCGTCGCCAGTACAGAAGGGCAGGGCGACGCAGGCAGCGTTACGATTCGGGCGGCGGGCGATGTCACCTTTCGAGGGCGTAGCGCCAACAACCAATTCCACAGCGCGATCTTTAGCCGAATCGGCGCAGGCGGCAGGGGTCAGGGCGGCAATATCGATATCCGCAGCCGTAACTTATTCGTGCTGGACGGAGCGCGGCTGTTTTCGGGTACGTTAGGCCAGGGCAATTCGGGCGATATCATCATCAATGCCACCGGGCGAGTGCGATTTGCCGGAACCAGTCCCACTGGACAAACCAGCGTAGTATTCGCCAATACAGAGGGAAACGCAGTAGGCGATGGAGGCAACATCAGCCTGACCGCCAACGTGCTAGAGATGGCTGATGGGGCGCAACTGGTCGCCAGCACGAGCGCTGAAGGAAATGCGGGAGACGTGGTGATTCGAGTGGGCGATCGCATCTTACTCGATGGTAAGGACACGTCCATTTTCACCCGTATCAATGCAGAAACCCTGGCGCTAGACGACCGCATCCAGCTTCGCGGCGGCACCATTGACATTGAAACAGGGTCACTGTCGGTGCTAAACGGCGCACAGCTTTTGTCCAATACCAACGGTCAGGGCGATGCGGGAGATGTTTTGATTCGCGCAAGTGGGGATGTGCTGTTTCAGGGACTCAGCGCAGACCAGCAGTTGACCAGCGCCATCTTTAGCCGCGTTGACAACGGTGCGACCGGAAATGGTGGCAGCATTTACATTCAAGCCCGCAACCTGTTTGTGCTGGACGGGGCACGGCTATTTTCGGGCACGCTGGGCAAGGGCAACTCCGGAGACATCACGATCAACGCTACGGGTCAGGTGCGCTTTGCTGGAACCGGCCCCAATGGACAGGTCAGCGTTGCCTTTAGCAACGTTGAAGGGAATGCAGTCGGAAACGGCGGCGACATCAGCATTACCGCCAATCGGTTGGAACTGGCTGATGGGGTGCAATTCGTCGCCAGCACTCGCGCACGGGGCAATGCGGGAGCTGTGATTCTTCGAGTGGGCGATCGCATCTTTCTCTCAGGCACAGGCACAGGTATCTTCAGCAATGTAGAAACTGGTGGAATCGGGCAAGGCGGCAGGGTCAACATCAGAACCGGATCGCTGGCCATCACCCGTGGGGCCCAACTGGTGGCCAATACCCGCGGAGGGGGCAATGCAGGCGACATTCGGGTGATCGCAACAGGCAATGTCCGGCTGGCAGGATTGACCAACCAAACGGGTCGCTCCAGCGGATTGTTCACAAATGCTCAGCAGGGCGCACAGGGGCGCGGCGGCGAAATTTTCATTCGAGCTAACCGTCTGCGAATTCTAAATGGGGCCGTGATCTATGCGCTCAGCGAAAACAACCGTCGCGGTGGCAGCATTCGCCTATCGGTCAACGAGTTTGAGGCGACGGGCGGCGGCCAGGTGATTGCCAGCGCGTTGCGGCGAGGGCAGGCGGGCAGCGTTACCCTGGAGGGCGGCGACATTCTGTTTTCGGGCAGCGATTCAACGGTGGGCGATCGCCGCGAAAAATTTGGCACTGCGGTCGCCAACGTAGCCGATGGGCAGAGCGGGCTATTTGCCGACACCCGGCTCAACTCCAGAGGACGCGGCGGCAACATCACCCTGCGCGGCAACAGCTTGCAGGTGTTGGACAGCGCCACCATTTCTGCCCAAACCGCAGGGCAGGGAGATGCAGGCGATATCAACATCGCAATTCGCGGCGGCACGCGGTTGAACAATGGCAATATCACTGCCGCAGGACGGTTTGCCGCAGGCGGCAGCATCACGCTGAGTACTAGCAGCCTGAACCTAACCGACAACGCCGCCATTACCGCAGAAAATACGGGAGGGCGCACGGCGGGGAACATCACGCTGACCGTGGGCGATCGCACCTTTCTGACCAACAGCAACATCACCGCCGCCAGCCGCCGAGACGCAGGCGGGAACATCACGCTGAACACGGGCAGCCTGTTCCTCAACGAACGCGCCACCATCACTGCCGCCAGCAGCGGGCGCGGCACAGCAGGCAACATTCGCATCAACACGGGCGATCGCCTGGAAATGTCCGACGGCGACATCACCACCCGCGCCCCCCGCTCCTCCGGCGGCAATATCGAAATCAACACAGGCAGTCGGTCAACCCGCAGCCTCATGGTGCTGGAGGGCGACAGCGACATTACCACCAATAGCCGGGGCGACGGCGGCAACATCACCATCGGCGGCGCGGGCGTGGTCGCCTTCGACGACAGCGACATTATTAGTCGAGCAGCCGAGGGGCGTGGCGGCAACATCACGCTCCCGCCCTTTTTCAGCGAGACGAATCCCCCCGGTAGCGCAGATGACTTTGACGGCAACGACCAGGTAGACCTAAACGCCTCAGGACAAACCGCCCCCGGGCAAATCATCACTCCCGATACCAGCAGCGTCCAAAATAGCCTCACGCCGCTAGCAGATGCCTCGATAGACGAGGGGCGACTGCTGGCCAGTAGCTGCGTGGTGCGCGATCGCCAATCGGGTCGCTTCGTCATTACGGGGTCTGGCGGCTTGCCCTACGCACCGGGGGATGCGTCGCTGTCGCCCTTCCCAACCGGAGACGTGCAGCCGCTACCCGAAACGACCCCAGAGCCATTGCCCCAGAGCCGTTCCTGGCAGCCCGGCGACCCCACTATCGAACCGCAGGGCGTGTATGAATTAACCGACGGGCGGCTGGTGCTGAGCCGAGAATGTGACTCTGAGACAACCCTCTAACGTGAGCCGCAGACCCCGTCTCAAGAGAGCGGCGCAATCACAATCGGCAAAACGGGCGGCTCCGGCTCCATTGGCGAAAGCGTGGGGCGGACATGAATCAGCGGCGGCTTGATCAGCCGCACAGCAGGGCCCGGCTGCACGGGTTCGTCGCCCCCGTATCCCACGCTGGTAAAGCAGATCGTCGGGTCTTCAGGAAAGTAGCAGAACGGCACCACCACACCGCCCAAATCCGCCGCGCTGCCAGGGTTCGGCTGCACCTGGGTTTCGGTGGTGGGGGGAACTTCTGCGGCGCTGGCCCGCTGGGCAAACGACCCGCCCAACACGCCAAAGATTCCAAAGATCATCGTACCGACTGTCAACGTGATGACGGTCCAATCAAACACGGAACGCTCAAATTCGGGAACCGGGGACAGCGGAAAGGCGACATTACGAATAGCATTCTGAACCGATTTAGGAACAGATGTGAGGGCGAGTATGGCAGTCATGGGTGAATGTCCTCTTCTGGATTGATCAGGGGGGCGCACAATCAGACCGGAACAGATTTAGCAATTAAGCGCGATCGCCATGACGCTTTATTTTGTGGCTCGTGTTGCGACCTTGCTTCGATGCTTACTAGCCTACCGAGATGGAACCGAAAAGTCACTACGCTTTTACGCCGACTCAAGAGGTAAAACTGGTCTTTGAATCTGCATTTTTAGGATTTAGAACTTGCGCTTTTGTGCAACTTACTTTGCTGCATAGGGCTGAGTGAGCGTTACTGATTGCCAACCAGGCACTACCAGTCGCTTTCTCGGTGTCCAGAAGTCAATAGCTGTGGATATAGGCGCTTTAGCCAGCCACGCATCAGCTCAACAGCATAGGTATAATACCCATCCGTATCTGTAATGATGCCACATTTTTGTAATGCTGAAAGAATCGGCTGGAGGCTCGAAACACTCAGCCCGGTTTTGTCTGAAATCTCTGAGATAGAGAGTGGGCGATCGCACAAGCAAAGCAGTACTTTAGATTGATGATCAGGCTGGCTACTTCCTACCTGTCGCCAAATTCCCATAAAATAAGCATCTCCATCTCGATAGAAACTTGAGGAATTGATCACCATTTCTAGATCCTGAAGTGTTATTTTTTTTATTTCGTATAGCACCTTGCTCAAATACCACCCGATTGAAGCAAGTAACTAACGTATGTCCTAGAAGTTGCACAAGGTAAGGCTGTCCATTCGTAAGGGTAAAAATTTTCTGAATAACTGCTAGTTCATATTCCAACTCGAAATCAGGAGAGGGTTGCATTCAGAAGTGTTGAATTGAGACATAAAACTTTACATTCAACCCTACGAAGCTCCTACGAGTGTCTCTGGCAGCAGATCGTAGCTCCAATGGACAATCGAACAACGACGACTCAATTCAAGTTGCAAATAGCGCAACTTATCTAGTAATTGATGACCATAAAACTCTGGAATTTCTATCAATTGCAGAATCAGATAGGCAATCAACACCATGTAGATTTGAATGGTGACTCCATTGACACTCTTAGAGATTAGTTTATCTAGCTTCAAGTGCATCTTTAGAAACTTCCACAGCACTTCTATCTGCCACCGATGGCGATAGACTTCACTAATCTCTTCATTCGTCATCAGTTCTACATTGGTCGCCAGCCGAAACTCCGTTTGGCTCTCTAAGTCACAAAACCAAACCACTCGATATCGCTCATGCTCAAACTCGGTCTTCATCGTGTTCTTAAGGCGGACAACAAAGCGAGTCTGATCCTGGCTTAATTGGTCAAGGAAATCCCAACTGGCAAAGCCTCTATCCATGACGCCGATGGCATCTTCAGGAATCATTCCTGTCACTCTGTCAGCAAATTTTGCGTCATGTCCTTGACCAAAATGAATCAGGCATTCACTGGGATTACCTTGCGTTAAGTTGACTCCATTAAGCAATTTGACTTGATGATAGCCTTGCATCCAGAACAACTTGCTTGTCAATGTGATGACCGTTGAATCAATGGGAAACAGCATCTGTGCTGTCGCTGGATTTTTTTGTTTTAGCTGTCTTATGAGCTCAGCGTAGATGCGACAAAAGTGTTCATCCTGTCGAGTCTTGCAGGCTTTAGAAAAGGTGGAAATATCAACCTTGATTCCTGCTTTGTTGAGACGATAAAACAGGCTTCTCATGCTCGTTAAACCCTGGTCTAAAACGAAGGTCAACCAGATTTCAAAGAATAAGCGAGAGTTCAAAACAGGATAGTTATGTGGGCACAACTGCTTGAGTATCGGTTTGACAAGCGCAGGAAATGACACTAGCATCTTAAACATTGTTTTTGTTTGCTGGGGGCTAGAATACAATATTCTGCCCCCATTTTTTGTATGTTGAGCTATCTTTCAACACTTCTGGGTTGCATTATTATATTAATTGCTGCACTGCTGAAAACGAGAGAGGCCCTACTGGAATAGCAGTTACACTACTAAAAAGCGGACACCAGTAGTCTTGCCGCATTTCATCAAGGGTATGCAGTCCAGCAAAGGCCATAATAAACCACGGATAGGTTTGAATTAGCCCTCGCCAAAAGGTGATTAATCGTTGTTCTACCACATTGGCTTCAATAAGCTGTTCTAACAACTCAAACTCATCAACCGTGATAATAAATCGCCTGCCAGCTCGAACAGAATCAAGATGCTTAAGAAACCGTAGAAAAGATTGATAAGGATTATTCTGCATGAACTGAGAAAGCTGGGGTTCCTGGAATGTAACAGTTAAGGGTGGAGGCAGCCTATCGTACATTTCTATGGCAAGCGCATAGAGCAATTCGTGAGTATTATTGACGATGCCCATGACCTGCAAATTGAAGTCGACGATGACAGCGCGATCGCCCAAAATAGCTTCAAGGTTGTGCAAAATTGACGATTTTCCCATGCGCCGCTGCCCATACAACACCACAGACGGCACCTGTTGACTAGGCAACCAGAGTTCTTCGAGCCGACGCATAATGTCCTCACGACCCACGAAAAGGCTACCTGTCACTGGGTTGCCGATGACATAGGGATTAGGGATTGGCTGAATAAGCTGGGCATTGCCAATTTCTCCACTGGCTATGCAAACAAGATGCTGCCAGTGATGAATCACTTGCCGCAAAAGGATTCGCTCAGGCGTAATAACGTGTGCGTCGAGCTTTTCTTCTAGCAAGTTGAGCGTGTTGGTTGTTCGCAGCAAGGCCGCCTGTTGATTAACCCGGCTGGTTTGCTCAGATGTGTAGATGTCGATTGCAATCGTTTGCAATTGATGCAAAATCTCTAGTGCGGGTGGATTAAGCGCATCTTTTTTGCGGAGAAAGCGGAGATCTGTATGAGAGACTGTCTCTGCAAGAGGCGCAAGGCGATCGCCCTTGAGAAAAATATGAATAACATCAAACATCTGACAGATTTCTGCACCGCCGGGATAGGAGTCAAGCTGAGCTGCGATCGCCTGGATTTCAGCAATCTGCCGCAATGAAAGCTTTTGCTGGGATATTTCTGCAAGCTGCAACTGGAATAAGATCCTAGCCCATTCGGTTAGCGGGGTCTGGCTATTGTTTCGCAAACAGCGGCTGATCTGATAAATCAGATGCTCAAACAAGCGGCTGCTGGGATCAGTAGTGCAGTTGACCCAGCGATCGTGTAATTCCCCTAAAAGAACATAGTTGATTGCTGGAATATGCAGCCAGCCGTGATGACTGAGCGGCGCAAAAACGTATGCATGGCTTGCTGGGTGAGTCAGTAAGCCATGCAGCTCATGAAGTGGGCTAGGGTGATGGATAAGATAATGTTTTAGTGCAGACTGTGCAACCCAACGCTGAAAAGGATTGCAGGCTATATAACAAAGCTGTATCACACCATGATCAAAATCTTGCTGTATCTGCTGCAAAAGTTGCTGTCGCGACCCAGGAAGATAAATAACTAGCAGCTCATCCCATGCAGCAAGATTGCATTTTTGAGGGCAGCACCCTGCCCAAACTAACTCGATAATATAAAACGGCAAGCGTAGTGAGCAGGAGATGGCGATCGCCCCCGTCAGCAGACCGACAGCCGGAGTGGACGAAAACCCAACCGCAACCCCCACGGCCGCTGAAATAATAACGCTGCTAAAAATCCCCTTTACCAGACTAACCGCAGCCCCGCCAGTCGCGATCGCCACCAACCCAAACACAAATCCAAATACGATACCTGTATGCTCAGCGGCAATGTCAATTGCCGATAGGGCAACGATCAGCACGCTAAACACCATGCCAACGATCAGGCTTCCAGTGCTTCCTAACACCAGCCCCACAATGCCCCCCGCTACGCCACCGATCGTCACACCGACCATAATTCCAATAGCCAGCCCAAAGGACAACGCAAAGGACGCAATAACCCCAGGTTGTGTTTCTACATTTAGCCAGGGTAAGCTCTGCGAAATGCCAAGGATGACGCAGAATAAAATACTATTCATAATGCCGCTAGCAACGCCAACCACTGTGCTTGCCATCAGTCCTCTGGCAATACTGACCACAGTTCCAAGCACGCCTAGAAATAAGATAAAAAATAAGCTTCCTACGGCTGCTCCGGCGATCGCCCCACCTATGGCCCAAAATAGACCAACAGAATGCTGCAAGTGCCAGCCCGCGAGCCACAATAAAGGTAGCCCCAGCCCCAGTCCAAAACATAGACTCAGGATAGGAATCATGCAGTAAAGATTCCGATACGGCGAAAGCTGAGTTGTGCGAAAGATGGTCTGAAGCCCTGGTTCAGCCTTATAGATTGCAGGATTAATGTGATAGAAATATTCCTTCAACCGAGTTGGGCGAAAATAAACCCAATACAGTAGCCAGAGATAGTGTTGCCCTCGCAACAGGCTAAGGCAGCGAGTCCGCCTCGAAGCCCAGGAGCATTGGGAATCTACAGAAAACTGTGGCATTGTGGTCAATTCAGGCTTCCAACAACTGACGGTACAGGTCTGACGCACTCTCTTGTAGACGCGCAGGATGCCCCCCGCTCTGGGCAATTAGCTGGTGGATTTGGGCAGGCGTGAACTGGATTGGGCCATTTTGCAAACGGTGCATGATAAAAGATTGGGCGATCGCAGGCGAAAATGGCTCTACTTGAATAGTCTGGCAAATGCCTGCCAGTGGGGAGGTTTGCTCTGGTGAGTCGGGAAACAACTGGCTCAGGGGCAAGCGACTGGCGGTGACGAGTGTTAAGGGGGCGATCGCCCCATCTGCCAGCCCCCACAGTTCTGTCCGCTCGCGCCCGCTAAAGTCGTCGGAATGGCTCATCCGCTCGACCTCATCCAGACACAAGATATGGTGTGTATCTTTCAGCTTGCGACGCAGCGCATAGCCCCGGCAGGGCGGCTCGATGCCCAGTTCCTGACACAGCGCTTCAAAAAATTCAGCTTCATCTCGAATCGACTGCATATTGAGCTGCACAAAAGCGGTGGGCGGTAGCTGAAGCTTTGCCGGCCCCTTGGCACAAATCATCGCCAGCAAAGAAGACTTTCCTATCCGCGACTCACCGACCAGCGACACACTGACCCCATGATGCAACGCTTCAAAGACCTGCCTGAGAATCTCATATCGGTCAAAGAATCGAGAGGGGTCGGTGATACAGCCGCGATCGCCAAATGGATTGGTAGGTAAGTTAATTGACTTTTTTTGAAGGGATAAGTCTGGGGAGAGAGCCGCTTGAGCAGGTTCGGGCGGGCGATGCCCCAGCCGCTCTGACAAGCGCACTAGCGCCATCTGAAACGTAGACTTCTGAACTTTTACGCCATCTCCAAGCGCCTGAGAAAAACATTTCCACAGCCGCGAACCTGCATCTTTCACCGTCTTAAAAGCCCAGCCGTCTGTCATTTGCTCGTAGCTTTTGCCCTTAAACGACTCTTGCAGCACATAGCGCTCCAAATCGCTTAGCGGTCGTTTGAGTTCTTGCCGAACAACAGCATCCGCAACCCTGATCAACTCATCCAGATCCATAGGTTCACACCACACAGTGTATCGCCGGACTCGGTACGTTTAGTCGATTTTTCAAAACTATACGGCTTTTCACGACTTTTTGCGGCTTATACCGACCTCGTTATTTTGCAGTCACGACTTTATCGCCCTGACAGTCTCAGTCCCTTGCCACACAATTCAATGCGAATAGCAGTTAGAGGGCGATCGCGCATCACTCGTCCCATAAGCAAAGGTATTTATATACCTGACGCACCAAGCTTATCTATTTTCAGGTGTATTAAATTCATGGAACCTGTGTACTATCTATTACTTTTGTTTGATCTTTTGATGAATTTACAGCACATTTTCGTTTTTAACTTTAACAAATCGGGAATCTTGAGTAAGCGATCGCCTTTGTTTCAAAATTCATTTTAGATCTGTCGAAATCCTTGCCCAGCAAAGGTTTAGCAGATCTGATCAGAGTACAGGCGATTGCCTTCAACCTCACGAGAGGGGTGCATCCCAGTCTTACAAGACTCAGGATGAGAATTGACCATTGAGATAAGCGCAGCGATGGCGAAGGACTTGTGGAACGTTGTCTTCCTTCCACTGAGCGCCTGAAATTTTCACCCGCCTACCAATTTGCTTGATAGTCGACTCCACGGCACCCGAGCCAATTGAAATCCCCTCAGCTTGGTAGTAGCTGTAGTTAACGATACGGAGCCGATGCTTAGCCAGATAGCCGATAAACTGGTCTACCCGCTCATGGGACCAGTCGTCGAATAGCCTAACCGCCCCATCCACATCCCCTTGCCACAAGCAGGCTTCGACGGCATCAAGACGCTGTTGAGACCCACCCACGTTACCCAAATTCTCCATCAGGTGGTACCAGTCCAAGATCTCAAGGCGCTCGCTGCGATGCCCGATCTGTGAAAACAGGTTCCAGATGCCGTCGTGACCATCCCCAAGACAAACGAGGGGATGCGCTAAGGGCTGCTGGTTGAGCCAGTTGACCAAGCTGTCGTTGTCTTTGTAGAAGGCGCTAATGCTGCACTGATGCAGGTTTACCCCCTTGTAATCGCGCCACTGGCAGGGCTGCCCCTGAGGAGTCCGCAGACGGACTTTGCCCCCGTCTAAGCTCATTTCCTTAACCCCGCTGTCCACCGCTGGTGGCTCTAGGTCTTGACGATGCACCAGCCGTTGCTGGGTACTCCCTGACACGCACACCCCGGTGAGCACAGCGATATCGTCGGCAGCTCGCGCATAGGCTTCGTTGGCACTCAGCAGCAAGCAGCACGTCTCAACCTGAGGACTCCACTGGGTGCGGGCCTTGACCTTAAGCCGCTGGCTCTGGCGCTGACTCAGACTTAAGCGTCCGACGATACTCTGGATGTGCCGCTTTCGCCCAGAGCTTGTGCCGCTGCTTGTGCAGATAAAAAATTTCCGATCTCAGGCCCCACATACTCCAGTAGGTGGTCACGAACGGCGACTTCGATCCCGGCCAATGTTTTGACTTGTTCAGGGTCTGTCTCGTCGTAAAGCAACTCCGCTAACGCCAGTGCATGGGCTTTGATTTGGGCTTCCTTGGTGGCATCCATCGCTTCAACTATCCTTAGAGCAACTGCTCTGAGCCTACGGCGTCTGCCCTTAATCTGCACTAAGCACTTCTACTCATTGCATAACTGGGATGCACCCCACGAGAGCGATTCCCGTGCCAAACGAACCCCGACTCGCGACCTTTGTTTCCTGCTGCAAAGAACACTTTGCTCAGGGTGACGAGAAAAGTGAATCCCAATCGTTTTTGAACGAATTCTTTAGAGCCTTTGGATACGAAAGTGCCAAACACGCCGGAGCCGAGTTTGAATATCGGGTAGATCGTGGCGGCGAAAAAGGGCACAAGGGCTATGCGGATCTCGTGTGGAAGCCACGCCTATTGGTCGAGATGAAATCCAGGGGCGCGAACCTCAAGCACCACTACGACCAGCTTGAACGCTACTGGATGAGGCTTGCGCCAAAACCCAAATACTCAATCCTGAGCAACTTTGATGAGTTCTGGATCTTTGACTTCAACAACCAAGTTGATGCTCCGGTTGATGTCGTCAGGCTAGAGGAATTGCCCAATCGGGCAAGTGCCTTTGGCTTCATGTATCCAGATGAGAAGCCGCCCGTCTTTCAAAACAATCAGGTCGAGATCACAGAGCGCAACGCTCAACTGATGGGGCAACTCTATCGAGACCTGAGCAACAGAGCCAAAAAGACAAACCATCTTGACTTTGATGAACAGGCAGCCCAGCGGTTTGTGTTGCAGTGCGTTTTGGCGATGTTTGCCGAAGACCGGGGCTTATTGCCTTGCGATATGTTTGTTTCGTGCCTAGAGGACTGCATTCAGCGCAAAGGCAGTTCCTACGACATCCTGGGTGGCTTGTTCAACGCGATGAACCAACGGGGCATCGTTCCGGCGGGTCGCTATCGCGGCGTTGACTATTTCAACGGTGGGCTATTCGCCAAAATCCACTCGATTGAGCTTAGCCCAGAAGATCTCAAGCTTTTGGAAGACTGCGCCAAACAACGATGGGATCTGGTTCGTCCTTCCATCTTTGGCAGCATCTTTGAATCTGCGATTGACCCGGTAAAACGCCATGCCCACGGGGTACATTTCACCTCCGAAGCTGACATTCGGCAAATCGTCATCCCGACCATCACGGAACCGTGGGAAGACCTAATTGCTGAAGCCAACACCAAAAAAGAGCTAAACATCCTGCATCGCAAGCTGAGAGATTACAAAGTGCTGGATGCCGCCTGTGGGGCGGGAAACTTCCTGTATGTGGCGTATCAGGAACTTAAGAAAATAGAACTGCGGCTATTGGACAAGCTCAGTCGCTACCAAACGGCTGACGATAAGCAGCTTTCCATCAGCTTCGTAACGCCAAACCAATTCTACGGGATGGACATCAACCCATTTGCCATAGAGCTGGCACGAGTCACCATGATGATCGCCCGCAAGATCGCGATTGACCATCTGGAGCTGATTGAACCCTGGTTGACTGACAAAAGTTACCTGAAATCTGCTGAACAGCTTGTGGTGCGGTAGTTTCAGGGATTGGAGGAAGAAGTGGGGAGCCAGCGTTCTAAGCTTAGATACCACTCAAAAGCGTAGATGCTGTGAAAAAAACTCCCCCCTCTACAATGCCTTGAACGCTTGGCTGGGTCAATCGGTGCCCTGGGCTCATCGTAGCCATCTGACGACCTGCCTGTGGATGGTGGTGGCTTTGCTCCAGCGCGGAGAAATCAACCTGACTCGCTGGCTGCCCTATGTGCCGTGTCGAGGGGTGCAGGCACAAAGCAAACAACGACGGCTAAGCCGCTGGCTGCACAACAGTCGCCTGAACGTCCATCGCCTGTACAAGCCCCTGATTCAAGCGGCATTAGCCCATTGGGATGAGGATTGTTTGTACCTGAGCTTGGACACCTCGCTGTTTTGGGATGAGTATTGCTTGATTCGCCTAGCGGTGGTGCATCGAGGCCGGGCGTTGCCTGTGGTCTGGCGGGTGCTCCAGCACCGCAGTGCGTCCGTCGCCTTCAGTGACTACCGGGAGATGCTCCACCAAGCCGCCCATCGCTTGCCGGCGGGGGTAAAAGTGGTCGTCTTAGCCGACCGGGGCTTCATTCACACCGAGGCCATGAGCGCCATAACCGCTGAACTCGGGTGGCACTACCGCATCCGCATCAAGCGGAATACTTGGATTTGGCGGGCGGGCCATGGATGGTGTCAATTGAAGGACATTCACCTTCAGCGCGGGGAGGCTCTCTGTTGGCACACCGTGAAGCTCCACAAAGGCGAGTGGTACGGGCCAGTGCATATCGCCTTTGGTCATAACAGCCTCAACGGCGAGTTTTGGACCATCGTCAGCGATGAACCCACCCACCTGCGCACCTTCGAGGAATACGGCTTGCGCTTCGACATTGAGGAGGCGTTTCTCGATGACCAATCCAACGGCTGGAATCTCCAGAAATCTGAAATTCGCTCCCTCTGCGCCCTATCCCGGCTTTGGTTCCTTTTGGCCGTCGCGACGCTCTACGTCACCGCTCAAGGTCTCGAGGTCGTCGCAACAGGCAAACGGCGATGGGTTGACCCCCATTGGTTTCGTGGCAATAGCTACTTCCGCATTGGATGGGATTGGCTGAAAGCCGCCCTAGAGAACGGGTGGCCACTCATCCGTCATGTCTGTTTCACTCATAACCGCGATCCTGAACCCGCGATGGCATCTCGCAAACAGCATGAGCAACGCACCTATCGAATCGAATTCAAAGTACACACGTACTGCTGTGTCGCCGATTAGTTTTGTCAGTCAACCAGCGTGAAATCTTTATCTCCTAACTTTTTAAGCAGGTTTAAGTAAGTGGACACCAATAAACATAACATCAAGAACCCTGCACTGCCCGCACAGTGCGCGGTGCAGGGTTTGGAATCTGATTTTTAATTTAGTCTACCTACTTAGAACTTTTTCCAGGACTTTAGCGTTTCGCCAAAGCCCGTATAAACCCGTATAAAGGCGATTATCTCGATATAAACGTCTAGCAGGCTGGCAAATTGCGTGAGTTTTCGGAGTTAGCCGCTGCCCTTCTCCACCCACACTAAGAGAGCGCTGGTTTATGTGTCTTGATTTGCGCGTCTCAAGTTGGTTGCTGAAGGCGAAGCCGTATGCTGTTGCTTAATTTTTTGCTACTGGGTCTTGCGGGGCTGCTGCTGGTGCCCGTACTGGTACTGTTTGTGGAATGTGCGATGGCGCTACTGCCGCTGCCTGCGCCTAGAATGCGCGGACGCAGAGTGCATCCCCGAACGACGGTGCTGATGCCTGCTCACAACGAAGCGGCGGGCATTGGCGCGGCGATCGCCACGATTTTGCCGCAGCTCCAGGCGGGCGATCGCCTGCTGGTGGTAGCCGACAACTGCACCGACGATACCGCCGCTGTAGCCTTTGCGGCTGGCGCTGAGGTGATTGAGCGGCGCGATCCCGATCGTCGTGGCAAGGGCTATGCGCTGGATTTTGGGCTGCGCCACCTTGCCAAAAACCCGCCAGAAGTGGTGGTAATGGCCGATGCAGACTGCTGGATGAACGCTGGCGCACTGTCCGATATCGCCAGCCTATCAGCGGCAACCCATCGCCCGGTGCAGGCAGTTTATTTGATGGAAACGCCGCCCCGCCCCAGTGCCGCCAGCGCTGTGTCCTCCCTGGCGTTTCTGGTAAAAAATCAGGTGCGCCTGCTGGGGCTATCCCGCCTGGGGCTACCATCGCTGCTGACGGGCACGGGCATGGCCTTTCCCTGGGACGTGATTCGGCAGGTGTCCCTGGCCAGCGGCAATATTGTGGAAGATATGCAGCTTGGGCTGGACTTGGCGATCGCCGGCCATCCGCCCCTGTTTTGCGCCACCGCCTACGTGATGGGGCTGTTGCCCGCCCGCCGAACCGCCGCCGACCAGCAGCGCACCCGCTGGGAGCATGGCCATCTGCACACACTGATGACTCAAGTTCCCCGACTGCTGCGGCAAGCGCTGCGGCAAGGGCGTATTGACCTGCTGGCGATCGCCCTTGATCTGGCCGTGCCGCCCCTATCGCTGCTGGTGATGCTGTGGGCAATGACTTTGGGTCTGGCGGCGATCGCCCTGCCGCTGGGTGCCTCTCCCCTGCCTGCGGCGCTGCTGCTGGCCCAGGGCTGCCTGCTGCTGGGCGCGCTCTCCGGCGCATGGGTTCGCTTTGGCACAGCGCTGATCCCCGCCCATGCGCTGCTGAGCATTCCGCTCTACGTGCTTCGCAAGATTCCCCGCTACTTCGGCTTCTTCACAAACCGTCAAACCCAGTGGATTCGGACAGAGCGAGAGCCAGAGGTTGGGAGCTAGGAGGGGTGGAGGGGGAAAGAGAGAAGAGAGAAGAACGGAGAGGGAAGAACGAAGAACGAAGAACGAAGAGGGAAGAGCGAAGGGATTCCAGTTTTCGTTTTTCGCTCTTCGTTTTTCGGTTTTTCTCTCGCCCCATCACTCCACTCCCCCATCCCCCTCCAGCAACGCTTTAATCAGCATACCGATGCCGACAATGAGGGCGATCGCCACGGTTCCTAAACCCAGAGGACTGGGAACCCAAAACACCGCCTCCAAATGATTCAGCTCGCCGGGTTCCAGCCTCCAGGCAAGCTGGCGATTTTCCTTCGGAAACGCTCCGCGATCGCCCACCTCCGCTGCTGGGGTGCTGTCCACGCGCCGCACCCCCCAAGGCGTGTTGAGCCTGAAATCGACATCCAGCAGACCACCGGGCGACACCAGCAGGCGGCCATCCGCTCCCCGAACGGCGAGCGATCGCAAGTCCAAATCTAAACTTAGCCGATTGCGCTGCACCAGCAGCAGGTTCGTTTCACGGACACTCATCTGAGCGGCGATCGCAGGTAGTTCCGCCAGATCTGGCCCCCAAAGCTGCCGCCGCTCCTCCGCAGACGGGTTAAAAAAGCGGTTGAACTTCGCGGCCAAGTCTTTGCCATTATTAAACGGAATGGTAATTAGCGACTCCTGCTTCGACGGGTGGCGCACCTTGCCACCCAGTTTCCGCGCCTGTCGCTCCAGGCCATCCAGCCATGCCCGCGCCGTCGATTGCCGCGCCGCCGGAATCTGCCCATCCAGCCGAATCCGCTGCACCAGTTCTCCGTGGATCTGGCTGTCGTAGGTAATGCCCACGTCGTATTGAATGCAGCCCGTCAGACAGAGGCAGAGGAGGAGCAGCGGTAGGAGGCGGCGCATGGCTGGAAATCTGGCAGGGGAACAGATGTGAGGTCTGGGGATGAGGAATGAGGAATGAGCTTAAATACAGCCCAAGGTTGTCTCATTCCAATCCTTCAACACTCTCTTGATCTCATCATCCCACCATCAACTCTCCCCAACGCATCAAAACGCCATCACGCCCACCCCAAACCTGCTGGACAACCTTCAGGACAAAAATAGTTCTCGAATTCCCGCGCTGCCAATTTCTACTGCCAGCGCTGCCAGGATAAAGCCCAGAAGCTTTGCGGCGATGGTGGTTCCGGTTTCGCCCAGCCATTTTTCAATGCGGGTAGACTGGCGCACAATGATCCAGGTCACGAACATTGATAAGACGATCCCCAGCACCACGCTCAGGCGAGCCGTAGGGCGATCGGCCATAAGCAGCGTGACGGTGGTGAGCGCACCAGGGCCTGCCAGCAGCGGCAGTGCCAGCGGCGTAATCGCCACGTCGCGCTCTTGCTCCGCCTCATAAGTGTTAATTTCTCCCTGCAACATATCCAGCGCCACGAGCAGCAGCAATAGCCCGCCCGCCACCTTCAGCGAGGCCGTGCTGATGTGCAAATAGGTGAGAATCGGCTGACCGACAAAGGCAAAACCCAGCAAAATCAGGGTGGCAACCAGCGTGGCGCGATCGACCACGCGGTTTTTTTGGTCGAGATCCATGCCCTTGGTAAGCAGCACGACGATCGGCGCATTGCCCAGCGGATCGGCTAGCACAAAGATTGCCAGAAATGTTTGCGTGAGAACGGAAATGTCCATAGGGCAGGTGCGGCGTTGTAAATCCCAGGAGGCAGGCAGGTAAGGGCGATCGCCCCAGAGAGTCCCCCCAGACTTGGAGCAGACGCTCACCAAACAGCGGGGCTTGGTTTCAACACTAGCCGCAGGTGAGAAGACCAGTCCAGGCGAAAATGCTTAAGATTTCTAAGAAGCGTTTCAACGCAATCTTCATGAAAGTTCTGTCCGCAGTTTTGGTTTTTTTTAGTAAAACTGGGCACAACCTGACCGTCTATTAATCGCTCTGCTGAGCATTTCTTCCAAGACAACCTGAGTTAGCCATAGACATTTATGGTTGAAGTTACTATAATTTCAATCATCCAGTCCTTACGCAGTTGGACGACTTCTCGCGGGCTGCGCCCGCGAGAAGTCGTCCAAAACCCAGAAAACCTATTAGAAAACCTATTACAAGTGCGTAAGTCCTGTCATCTTCAATCATCTTTAATCATCAATGACGGCTGATGGTGGCTGATGGTGGCTAATGATGGCTGAAGCTTCCTCCTCTTTCACTCGCCAACCTGGCTTATGGCTGCCTCTGCGCTGAACATTACGCCCGCAGACTACGGATTACTGACCGATCTCTACCAGCTCACAATGGCGGCTTGCTACGTCGGCGAAGACCTAGCACTGCGACCCGCCAGCTTCGAGCTATTTGTGCGGCGGCTGCCCCAGAGCTTTGGCTATCTGGTGGCAATGGGGCTGGAACAAGCCCTGGATTACCTGCAACAGTTGAAATTTAGCACGTCCCAGCTTGACGCACTGAGGGCTACCGGACTGTTTGACCATGCACCTGCTGCGTTTTGGGACATTTTGGAAACCGGGCGCTTTGGCGGCGACGTGTGGGCCTTGCCGGAGGGGACGGTCGTGTTTGCCCATGAACCAATGCTGCGGATCGAAGCACCCCTCTGGCAGGCACAACTGGTGGAAACCTACCTGCTGAACACGCTGAACTATCAAACCCTGATCGCGACGCGGGCGGCGCGGCTGCGAGATTTGGCAGGCCCCGAAGCGACGCTGCTGGAATTTGGCACGCGGCGGGCCTTTAGTCCCCAGGCTTCGATTTGGGCGGCGCGGGCGGCTCTGGCGGCGGGGTTAGACGCGACCTCAAACGTGCTGGCGGCGCTGCAACTGGGACGCAAGCCCAGCGGCACAATGGCTCATGCGCTGGTGATGGCGCTGGAAGCGCTGGAAGGCAGCGAGCAGGATGCGTTCACCGCATTTCATCGCTATTTTCCCAAAGCGCCGCTGCTGATCGATACCTACGATTCTGAGGCGGCGGCGGCCCGGCTAGCCGAGCGGATGAAACTGGAAGGGCTGGAGTTGGGCGGCGTGCGGCTGGATTCTGGTGATCTGGTGGAACTGTCGAAATCCGTGCGATCGCTCCTTCCCGGTGTTCCCATCTTTGCCAGCGGCGACCTAGATGAGTACGAAGTCGAGCGGCTGCAACAGGCGGGAGCGTCCATCGACGGCTATGGCTTTGGTACGAAACTGGTCACGGGTTCTCCGGTCAACGGCGTGTATAAGCTCGTCGAAATCGACAACATCCCGACTCTGAAAGGCTCTAGCGGCAAAGCCACCTACCCCGGTCGCAAGCAGGTGTTTCGCTTGGTGCAGGATGGACGCTTTGGGGGCGATCGCCTCGGTCTTTGCACCGAATCTCACCCCAGCGCCCAACCGCTGCTGCAACAGGTGATGAAGCAGGGCCAGCGCCTCGCTCACTCCGAACCGCTAGAGGCGATCGCCCAGCGAACCCGCGCCAACGTTGCCGCCCTCCCCTCCACCCTCCGTCAGGTCATCTGCATCGACCCCTACACGCCAGAAATCACGCCCGCACTACACAGCCTGACCGAAGAGACGCAGGCGCGGCTGCGGGGATAACCGCCGATTAATCGCTGATGCTTAGGCCGGGTCATGCAGAAAAGACAACGCTCAAATCAATCCCCTACTCCTAACCCATAGCCCCTTGCCCCTGATATGCACATCGCCCTTTTTGGAACCAGCGCCGACCCACCAACCCGCGCCCACCAGGATATTCTGGTATGGCTGGCGGATCAGTTTGATGAGGTGGCAGTGTGGGCTTCGGACAACCCGTTCAAGCTGCACCAAACGCCACTGGAACATCGCACGGCCATGCTGCGGCTCATGGTGGCGGCAATTCACCCCCCTCGCCGGAATTTGCACGTCTATCCTGACCTCAGCCATCCGCGAGCGCTGGTGACGGTGAACCGGGCACGGAGGCGATGGCAGCGGGCGACGTTTACGCTGGTGGTAGGGTCTGACTTGGTGGCGCAGTTGCCCAAGTGGTATCGGGTGGAGGCGCTGTTGCAGGCAGTGCGGCTGCTGGTGGTGCCCCGGCCGGGCTATCCCCTGCAAGAGGCGGATCTGGAGCCGCTGCGGAAACTGGGCGCAACGGTGGCGATCGCCCCCCACGAAGGCATTCCCGCCTCTTCCACCGCCTACCGCACCGACAAAGACCCACACCTGCTCATTCCTCCCATCGAGGCATATATTCACCAACAGCGCCTCTACACCTCATGCCAGGACGACACTCCCGCAAGCCTAGTGACTCCACTCCACACCAGCTAGCAGACTTCAAAGTGGGCGTGGATAACGTCATTTTTTCTGTCGATACGGAACAGAATCGGCTGCTGGTGCTGCTGGTCATGCGCGACAACGACCCCTACCTGGGCTATTGGTCGCTGCCGGGGACGCTGGTGCGCCAGGGCGAATCGCTGGAGGACGCGGCCTATCGCGTGCTGTCTGAAAAGATTCGGGTCAATAACCTGTACCTGGAACAGCTATATACCTTTGGCGGGCCCCAGCGCGATCCGCGAGAAGCGCCAAACCGCTATGGCGTGCGCTATCTGTCGGTGAGCTACTTTGCGCTGGTGCGGCTGGCAGATGCAGAACTGATTGCCGATGGGGTCAGCGGCATCGCCTGGTATCCCATGAACCAGTTGCCCGACCTGGCGTTTGACCATCAGGAAATTTTGCAATATGGCTATCGCCGCCTGCGAAACAAGCTGGAATATAGCCCCATCGCCTTTGAGGTGCTGCCCGAACTGTTTACCCTCGGCGATCTGTACCAGCTATATACCACCGTGCTGGGCGAAAATTTTTCAGACTATTCCAACTTTCGATCGCGCCTGCTGAAGCTGGGATTTTTGGCTGATACAGGAATCAAGGTGTCGCGGGGCGCGGGCCGACCCGCCAGCCTCTACCGTTTCGATGCCGATGCCTTTGCCCCGCTCAAAGACAAACCCCTGGTTTTTATTTAACATCGGGTAGCTACACAGTTCCGAGCGAGATTTCCCGACCTGGAATGCGGGCGGGCTGGGGTAGGATTTGGGAGGTTCTGCAACGAGAACGGGCAGAACAAGCTTGAAATTCAGGGCTTGAAATTCAGGAGAAATCGCGATGAAGGCTTGTGTGGTAGGCGCAACAGGGCGCACGGGGCGGCGCATTGTGGAAGAACTGGTGCGGCGAGAGATTCCCGTGCGGGCGGTGGTGCGAAATTTGGAGCGGGGGCGCGAGGTGTTGCCTCCGGCTGCCGAGTTGGTGGTGGGCGATGTGCTGCAACCGGAAAGCCTAAAAGCGGCGATCGCCGATTGTACCGTCGTGCTTTGCGCCACCGGAGCCGCCCCCAGCTTCGACCCAACGGGCCCTTACAAAACAGACCTGGAAGGCACAAAGAATCTGGTGGATGCCTGCAAGACGCAGGGCATTCAGCACGTTGTTCTGGTGTCGTCGCTCTGCGTGTCCAAGCTATTTCATCCGCTTAACCTGTTCTGGCTGATCCTGGTTTGGAAGAAGCAGGCGGAGGAATACCTTCAGCAGAGCGGTTTGATCTATACGATCGTGCGGCCCGGCGGGCTGCTAGAAGACGACCTGCCTGATGCAGTAGTAATGCAGGGCGCAGATACGCTGTTTGACGGGCGCATTCCCCGCAAAAAGGTGGCGGAAGTCTGCGTAGAAGCGCTAACCTTACCGGAGGCCCGCAATAAGATTGTGGAAGTGGTGGCCCGTCCCGATGCCCCCGCCCGTTCCTATGGTGACCTGTTTGGGGCGATCGCCTAAATCCAGGCTGGCTCATTCACTGGGTACTCCACTGGGTTACTCCACTGGGTACTCCACTAGGCACTCCACAATGCTGAACCTTCTTGCCAACTTGTGACTCTGATTCCTCCTTCTCAAACCTCATCCCCCAAGCCGCTGCCGTCCAAGCGCAGCGCCGTGACCCGCATTTTGCTGATGGGGGCGCTGGCGCTGATGGCGCTGCCTGTCGTGGAAAAAGTGATGGGCTGGGACGGGTCTCTGCCGCGGAGTGGAGAACCCGTCGGCAGCGTCACGCCGATTCCCCTGCGGATGAAGGGTGGCGATCCCTATATTCGAGCGCTAATGCGGACGATTTCTGCCAGCGAGTCCAACGATCCGCGGCCCTATTCGCTAATTTATGGGGGCGATCGCTTCGAGGATTTTTCCCAGCATCCCGACCGCTGCGTTCCCATCGTCGCGGGGCCCAATCTGGGCGATTGCACCACGGCTGCGGGCCGCTACCAGTTCATCACCTCCACCTGGCTAGAGCAGGCCCAGACCTATCACCCCAACCCGTCTGGCCTGTGGCGCTGGCGCAGCTACAGCTTTGAGCCAGAATATCAGGATGCCGTGGTCTATGCCTGGCTCAGCGACCCCCAGGCCTGGGGCGTAGACCTGGCCCAACTGCTGCGCGATGGGGCAATTGAGGAGGTGCTGTATATCCTTTCCCCCACTTGGACCAGTCTAGGCTACGGCATCGAAACCAATTCCATGAGCGCCTCGCTGCCCTATATCTACGAAGAGATGCTGAGAGAGGAACTGGCGATCGCCGGAAACTAAGACAGTCACCAGAACAGTCACCGGAACAGTCACCAAAACCCACACCAGAACCCACACCAGAACCCAGAACAATTACTAGAGCCAGATCTACGGCAAAAACCGATCCAGCGCGGCTTTCAGGGCTTCCAATTCTTGCTCGATGTTGCCATCCTGGGCAGCGCGTCCGACGCATTCAGTCAGGTGTTGGTCTAGGATGACCCGCGCCACGCGATCCAGCGCTCCCCGCACAGCAGCAATTTGCACCAGCACATCAGGACAAGGGCGGCTTTCTTGCACCATCAGCTTGATGCCACGAATATGACCCTCGATCCGAGACAGCCGATTAAGGATTTGCCGGAGCGATTCCTCGCTGTGGATGTGGGCGCGATCGGGCGTGGCGGGGTCGGTATGCAGGTGTGCGGCATCAGACTGCGGGTGGGAATGCTCAGGGCTGTTTTGCGAAAGCTTGGGGGCGGTCATGATAGGGGCAAGAAAGGTACAAAACGGACGGTGCTATGACAATTACCGACAATTACTGATAATCAGTGCCACAGAGCAGGTGATAGGGGCAGCCCATCGGCTACCCGAACTGCCTTCATCTTAGCCCAGTCCTGAAAACCGTACCGCCGCTGGACTGTCGCTGGCGAAGGGCGATCGCTAAGATATGGGATGGATGTGATGGAGCGCTGTCTGCATCAAGTGCGTTCCGGCACGCTCAGAGTTATTGCGCGAGACGAGAAATTGCCATGCAACGGGACAGGTTCATGAATGGGCTGAAGTTACAAGCGCTGCGTCGGATTGTGGCGCGGCTGATGATGGTGTTTTTGTGTGGGCTGCTGTTGCTAAATCCGCTGACCACTCCGGCCGCGTCGGCTGATGTGCCCGTGGGGGCAGCGCGCGGGAGCAGCTTTGTGGCAGCAGCGGTGAACCGGGTCGGGCCGGCAGTCGTGCGGATTGACACGGAGCGCACGGTTTCTCGAAACCTAGACCCAGTGTTCAACGATCCCTTTTTCCGCCAGTTTTTTGGCGATGGCATGATTCCCCCTGGCGGTCGCTATGAGGAGCGACTGCGGGGACAGGGGTCGGGATTTATCATCAGCGCCGATGGCACGATCTTGACCAATGCCCATGTGGTGGACGATGCCGACCGGGTGACGGTGCGCCTGAAGGACGGCCGTCAGTTTGATGGCGAGGTGCGCGGCGTAGACGAAGTGACCGACCTGGCAGTGGTGAAGATCAACACGAGCGATCGCCTTCCGGTGGCAACGCTGGGCGACTCGGACGCGGTGCAGGTGGGAGACTGGGCGATCGCCGTTGGCAATCCCCTGGGACTGGATAACACCGTCACCTTGGGCATCGTCAGCACGCTCAACCGCTCCAGTGCTGACGTAGGCATTCCCGACAAGCGCCTGGACTTTATTCAAACCGATGCCGCGATTAACCCCGGCAACTCTGGCGGTCCCCTGCTCAACGAGAAGGGCGAAGTGATCGGCATCAACACCGCCATCCGCGCCAATGCAATGGGCATCGGCTTTGCGATCCCGATCAACAAAGCCAAGGACATTTCCACTCGACTGGCTCGCGGCGAGTCTGTGCAGCACCCTTACCTGGGCGTGCAAATTGCCACGCTGACTCCAGAACAGGCGCGAGACAACAACGAAGACCCCAACGCGACCCTGATTTTGCCAGAGGTGAACGGGGCGCTGGTGATGGGGATTGTGCCCGATTCCCCCGCTGCCAAGGGCGGCATCCGTCGCGGCGACGTGATTACGCAGGTCAATGGGCAAGCCATTACCCGTGCCGACCAATTGCAAACCCTTGTGGAAAACAGTGAACTGGGCAAGCCGCTCCAGATTACCGTGAAGCGTGGCGATCTGACCCGCACGCTGTCGGTACGCACAGCAGAGCTGCAACCTGCTGGGAAGAGCAGCAGCGCCCTCCGCTAAGGCGAAACCAGCGTATTTTTAACGTATCTGACGTATCTTTAGAAAGCGGTACTTGCTGCCGCTTTCTAGCTGCTTTCTGGCCGCATGGTAGACTACCTTCTGCCTTTGGCGTTTATCGATTCTCGATTTTCGATTTGCAATTTTGGATTGCCAGTCAAGCGTCTGCGGGGCTGACACCCGTTGCACTCGTAGCGCCACCAGGGAGAATGGATATTCGACACACAAATGCACTGAATAAAGAGTGAGACGGACAAAGCCTGAGATGAACAGCGAAGCCTACAACGAAATACTGGATATTTGTGAGGAGCTGACGTATCGGGAAAAGTTTCGGCTGGCTCAGCATCTCATTCAGCTAGCTCGCAAAGAAGAGGAAGAAGCACATCCCGATCAAAAAGAATCCCGGGCCCACGACCCAGAGACAATCCAGTACGTTGCGGAACGGCTACTCAAGTCCAAGCCGACCAAAAAGACTACGTTACTGAACTCGATTGGGGCGATGTTTCAGTTCCAGGGGGGCATTTCCGAGGTAGATAAGGAACTCATTGTCTATGAGCTTCAAAAGCGGCGATATATCTCAATTGATCGAGAGGGTCGCGTCTCCTATAGGACTTCTTTTTTCGAGTAACGATGAATAACGTCAGGACTTACGTACTTGCGGTAAGTTCTCTGGATTTTAGACAACTTCTCGCGGGCTGCGCCCGCGAGAAGTTGTCCAACTGCGTAAGTCCTAAACGTATCGAGTGTATCGAGTAGATTGAACCATCGGCGGGTCAAAGACTTGGCTCAGCAAGGGGCTGGTCAGGTGCGGGCGGACGTGGGCTGAAGTTGGGAGAAGGCGATCGCCCCCAAAAAGATTACCAACTGCGTCACAACGATGCTAGGCCCAGACGGCAGGTTAAACCAGGCCGATAGCCCAATGCCTACCAGGGCGCTGACGGCTCCCAGAGCGGCCGACAGCAGCACATACTGAGCAAAGGTGCAGCTCAGCAGTCGCGACGCGCAGGCAGGAATCACCACAAACGCGCTCACCAACAGCGCCCCAATCGCCTTGATCGACACCCCGACAACGAGCGATAGCAGCACAATAAATGCCGTGCGGTGAAACTCAACAGATACCCCACGGGCGATCGCCAGCGATTCATTCAGCGTCATCAGCATTTGTGTCCGCAGCGACAGGCTGACGAATAGAACACAGACGCAAAGCAGAATGCCGCTCGTCCACAAATCAGAATACTGAATAGCCAAAATGTCCCCAAATAGGAGATTGTTAAGACCGCCTTTGTAGGAATCCACAAAACTGAGGATAATAACGGCGATCGCCAGCGATGAAGAATAGATTATGTTCAGCAGCGCGTCTGTCCACAGGCGAGTGCGTTGCAGCAAGTAATTCACGCCCAGTGCAAACAAAACTGCTGACGGCAGCAACACAATCGACGGGCTAACACCCACTAGCACGCCCAGGCTAATGCCCAGCAGGGTGGAATGGCCCAGGGCATCGCTAAAGAACGAAAGCTGTCTCAGGATCGTAAAGCTGCCCAACAGGCCGCCCATCAGCCCCGTCAGCACACCGCCCATCAGCGCCCGTTGCATAAAGGGGAACTGAAATAGCTCAATCACGCGAGTTAAATCGGCTTGCAAAGACATAGGGTTAATGGGTGAGATCAATGGGTGATGCTAGTGTATGTGTCGATACTGCACGAATTCTGAGCCGTAGGCAGCGGCCAGGTTTTCGGGAGCCAGGGCGACTTCGGGAACGCCCTGACACAGCAGACGGCGGTTCAGGCAAAGCACGCGATCGCAGTGTCGGCGCACCATTTCCAAATCGTGAGAAATTTGCAAAATCGCCCAGCCCTGCTCTTGTTTGAGCTGGTTGAGCAGGCGATAGAACTCTGACTCGCCGCGTACGTCTAGCCCCGCCGGAGCCTCATCGAGGATCAGCAGCCGCCGGGGACGCACCAGACAATAGGCCAGCAGCACCCGCTTGGTTTCGCCATCGGAGAGTCCGCTGATGGGCTGATGGCGCAGGTGGCTTGCGCCGACTCGCTCCAGCGCATCCAGCACGGTCCGATGGCGATCGCCCCCACCTGCCCACGGCCACTGCATACCCAGCGCGTCCCAGCCCAACCCCACCAATTCGCTCACGGTCATTGGAATGCGGCGGTCAAACAGCAGATTTTGCGGCAGGTAGGCAATTTGCCGCCGCACACTCATGGGCAACTTGCCCAACGGGCTGAGCGGATGCCCCAAACACTGCACATGCCCAGCCTGACGCGGCAAAATCCCCAAAATCGCCTGAACCAGCGTGCTTTTGCCTGCACCGTTTGGGCCGACGATCGCCGTGTCGGTGCCCGCCTCCAGCACAAAGGACACCTCCTGCACCGCCGCATAGGATTCTCGATACACCGTTAGCCGCTCCACGGCCAACACAACCTCTTGCAAAAGACACCTCCTGATGGAGCGCTGATTTCATCTCGGTTTTGCCCAATGGATCTGGGGCGAAGCCGATTTGAGAATGGTTATCATTCTGAACCATCTTACTAGGCGATCGGGGCTTGCTGCCACGGGCGATCGGGTGAAATGCGATTTGTCTGGTTTCCTAAACTTGGGGCGCATCCTATGCGAGTTTGCCCTCATCCCCCAGCCCCTTCTCCCAGAGCGGGAGAAAGGGAGCCAGATTGGGAGTCCCTTTCCTGCTTTAGGAAAGGAATTTAGGGTAGAGGTTACAAAAGTGGGATGCACCCTGAACTTGGGCTTTTCTAAGAGGATGTTTGAAAAGTCCTACTGTTTGTAGCAAAGCGTGCAAGATCCCCCTAAATCCCCCTTAAAAAGGGGGACTTTAAGGCGGTTTCCCCCCTTTGTTAAGGGGGGCGAGGGGGGATCTCTGAGTGCTTAACATTACAGGCGATACCTTTTCAAACACCCTCTAAGTCGTCTATGTCTATGTCGTCTATAAGAGCTAATTTATAAAGAAAATCTAAATAGAGGCAGGCGAACCTGAGGGTGAACTTTAGTCTGAAAGAGATGCTTCTGAAGCCCGCCTATGAGTCGCCTACCGGAAATCGCCAATCCCAAGCGCAAAGCCTATCCCAGTGATATGAGTGATGCAGAATGGAGCGTTTTGCAACCGCTGATACCTGCCGGTAAAGGCTTTGGTCGTCCCCGTGAAGTGGACTTTCGAGAAATCCTCAACGCAATCTTCTACGTGCAGCGTACTGGATGCCAGTGGGAAATGCTACCGCATGACCTTCCCCCGTATACAACGGTGTACTTCTACTTTTGCAAATGGCATCGCAAGGGGATTTGGCAGCAGATGCACGACCAACTCCGAGCAGACCTGCGGCAGAAAATGGGCAGAACCATAGACTCCAGTGTGGCAATTGCTGATTCCCAATCGGTCAAGACCACCGAAAAAAGGGGGGCATCTACGGTTTCGACGGTGGCAAAAAGGTTAAGGGGCGTAAGCGCCACCTCGTTGTAGACTCCCAAGGGCTTTTAATTGGGGTATTAGTCACCGAAGCGAATGCCTCAGAACGGCTTGGAGCCGTGGTCACGCTCGATGAAGCCAGCGATAAACTCTCCCGGCTTGAGGTGGTGTGGGTAGACCAGGGGTATAGCAGCAAGAAGTTTGCCCATGCAGTCCAACAGGTCTGTGGAGAACCTGTCCGCGTAGAAGTCATCAAACGAACCTCCAAGTCGTTTGAAATTCTGCCTAAGCGCTGGATTGTGGAGCGAACTTTTGGCTGGTTGAATCGCTATCGACGCTTGAGCAAAGACTACGAATTGTATTGCGAAATGAGTGAAGCCATGATCTACGGTGCCATGATTCAATTGATGCTCAAGCGCTTGGCAGCTTAGCTACTTTATAAATCAGCTCTAAAACTATGTCGTCTATAAAACTATGTCGTCTATAAAAGTTGCACGAAGCGGGGCATTCTCCTCCAAAATCATCTCTATCGAGGCGCAACCGAAAAAAAGTTGAGAAATTGGCGCAGGTTCATTAGACTTGACACCAGACCAAGCGGTTAAAATCTTCGTAAGCCGCTACACGCAGCGTTTGGGTCTGTTTCAGGGAAGTCGGGTTATGCTTTGGGCTGCGCGGCGGGTTAGGCCAGTCAGGTTTTAGGATTATGCAACAGGCAACACGGCGGAATGGCAAGCGGAACGGAAGGCGGAACCAAAGTCTGAATGAACGGTTGAGCAGCACTCGACTGCGGCGATGGGGGGCAAGTTTAGGACTGGCGGCGATGGCGGCGAACCCTACCATGATTAGCCTGGGGGCGATCGCCACCCTTGTTTCTACCACCACCGCCGCACCCGTCCAGGCTTCTACCCTAACCCAGTGGCAGTTTGACCCCGCCAGCACGCAGCTAGAAGTCACGGTGCCCGCAGGCGTTACGCCACGCACGTTTTTGCTGGCGCAGCCGACGCGAATTGTCATGGATCTGCCCAATACCGATGTGGGTGCAGTACCGGCCGGGCAGGTCTATGGCGGCGCAGTGCGGCAGGTGCGCGTGAGCCAGTTTCAGCCAGGGCTAACGCGAATTGTGATGGAACTGTCGCCCGATGCCACCCTTGCGCCAGAGCAGGTGCAACTTCAGCAGGTGGGCCCTGCGTCCAGCGGACAGATCCGCTGGGTGCTGCGTCCGGTGCTGGTGGGGGCGACGACCACCGCAACTCAGCCCGTTGCGCCGTCTATCCCGCCTGCGGAACCGTTTGGGCTTTCCGCTGCGCCGCCAGTTTCGCCAGTCGTGCCCCAGCCAGCGGCTCCGTCTGAACCAATTCAGCCGCCAGTTTCCCAGCCGCCAGTCTCCCAGCCGCAAGCTTTCCCGCCTGCATCAGCCGTTCCCCAGCCCGCGCCGCCGCCTGTCATTGCCACAACGCCGTCCCAGTCCTCTCCGATTCCGCCTGAGCTATCGGGCAGCAATACCACCGTGCGAATTCGTCGCAACGAGCTGCCATTTGAAACGCTGTTGCCAAGCGCCCCACCTGTGCCCGTTGAGATTCCGCCCGCAGCCGCAGCGACAGCACCACCCGCCAGTTCAGCCGCTGCGGCGCTGCAAACCATGCCAGCGACCCTGCAAACCACGCCACCAGGGGCGACTGCGCCCAGCGCGGTTTCGATTCCCACGCCGCCTAGCAGCAGTGCTTCTGGCGCATGGCAGATTCCCGCAACCTTGCCGCCCTCCGCGCCAGACGGGCGGCCGGTCACGGTGACGATTCCGCCCCTGGATGCGGCTCCTGCGGCTCCTGCGGCAGTTCCCAGTGCAGTTCCCAATGCAGTTCCCAGCGCGGCTCCTGCGGCGGCTCCAATTTTGCCCGATCCGCTGCCGCCGATTGCGCCTGCGCCAGTTGCGTCTACACCCGAACCCATTGTTCCGATTGAGGTGAATCGTGCGCCTGCCTCGCCCAGTCCATCGCTTCCCGTGCTGCAACCTGCGCCGGGTGTGGTGAATGAAGGCGGTTCGAGTCGCCCGTCGAGCGCCAGTCGCCTGCCTGCTGCATCGGTCGCCGCGACACCGCTCAACCCAAACGTGCTGCTGCCATCGGGCACGTCGATGATTGCGCGGTATCCCGGTCGTGTACCGCTGACGCTGAGTGGCGATCGCCCTTGGCAAGAAGTTCTTGTGTTGACAGAACCCGTGCGCGACTACAGCGGGCGCGTGGTGTTTCCGGCAGGCAGCCAGCTTTTGGGACGGTTCGAGACGAATCGCGAGGGCAGCCGCTTTGTGGCCCAGGCAGTGAGCGTGGGTGGACGCAATCAGCGAATCGAAGCGCGATCGGATCGGCTATCGGGCGATCGCCGCGTCTCTGAAGACGACATACTGCGGAATTCCGCCATTGGTGCAGGCGGGGCGCTGCTGCTGGGCCTGCTGACGGGCGGCATCGGGCTGGTGGGGCTGGCCCTGGGAGCGGGGGCTGGAGCAGCGACGACCTTTATCACTGCCCCCCAGCCTGCGACGATCCTGCCGAACCAGATTATCGAAGTCCGTCTAACGCAGGATGTGCCACGCGGCTTCTTTTAGGCGTGAAAGTAGGCGTGAAAGCAGAAGTAAAAGCAATCCAGCCATTTTGGGGGCGATCGCCCGCTGCCGCAGCGCCGCCCGATGCAGATTGAGCCTGGATTGCAAAGCTGGGTTGCAAAGCTGGATCGCAAAGCTGGATTGCAAAGATTGAACCTGGGTAGATTATGAACTGGATCAAACACGGGCTGGGGCTGTCGCTAGTGGGCACGGTGGGCATAGTGGGCATGGCGGCGATCGCCCGTGCCGAGCAGCCCCTGGGCGTGGTCTATCCCGACGACGGCCACGAAACCACCGCCAGCCGCATTTTCCTGATTGGCACGGCAGCTCCCGGCGGCGAGGTGACGGTCAACGGGCAGCCCATTGAGCGCAGTCCAGCCGGCCACTTTGCCCCCAGTTTTCCGTTAGAACTGGGCGAAAACGTCTTCACGCTGCGGCGCGGTTCGGAGGCGGTGGTGATTCGCGTGGTGCGCGTGGCGGCGGGGGCAGCGGCTCCGGTGGGCGCTAGTTTTGCAGAGGGATCGCTGTGGCCAGGGGTGGACGTGGCGCGGCGACCAGGAGAGACCGTCTGCTTTGGGGCGATCGCCCCGCCCAATGCCACCGTTTCTGTCAGCCTTGCGGGGCAGACCATTCCCCTCGCGCCCCAGCCCAGCGCCGTGGATTTGCCGCCCAACTCTGCCGTGCTGACAGACTTGAACCAGCCCGCTGTGATGGAGGCTGCCCAGCGCTACCAGGGCTGCTTGCCGCTGAGCCAGCCGATCCTCACCTACGGCAACGCAATTTCCACCGGGGCCGTGCTGCCGAACCCGGCACAGACCGTCGCGCTGGGTCAGCCAGACTATCAACTCCAGCTTCGCGGCGAAACCCTGCGCCAGACCGCTCCCGGCAGCGTGTCGCTGTTGCCGCTGCTAAACCCGCCTGTGGTGCAGGTGGTCGCTGCATCGGGAACCGCCCGCACCGGCCCTAGCACCGACTATTCCCGCCTCACCCCCCTGCCCCAGGGCACGCGAGATATGGTGACGGGGCGCGAGGGCGGCTGGCTGCGGCTGGGCTATGGCGCGTGGATTCGCGAGTCGGAAACCCAGCCCGTGCCCAATGCCGCGCCACCCCAAACGCTGATTCGTGGCGTTCGCTCTCGATCGGCTGGGGAATGGATGGAAATCGTGTTTCCGCTGCAAGCACCTGTGCCCGTGTCGCTGCATCAGGGCGATCGCACGATTGCCCTCACCCTGCACCACACCATCGCCCAAACCGACACAATCTTCGTGCCGCGCGATCGCCTGATCCAGCGCTTCGACTGGCAGCAAATTTCGCCGACCCAGGTGCAATACACCGTGCTGCTCAACTCGCGCCACCAGTGGGGCTACAAGCTGCGCTACGAGGGTACTAGCCTGGTGCTGTCGCTGCGAAACCCGCCTGTGCTGTCGTCATCGCGGCGGCAACCGCTGACGGGACTGCGGATTTTTCTCGACCCCGGCCACGGCGGCCCGGATGACCTCGGCGCTCGCGGCCCCACGGGCTATCCCGAAAAAGACGTGGCGCTGATTGTGTCCAAACTGCTGCGCGATCGCCTGCAAGCGAGGGGCGCAACGGTGATCATGAGCCGCACCGAAGACATCGACCTCGGCCCCAACGAACGCGCCGCCATGATCGTGGAACAGGAGCCACACCTCGCCCTCAGCATTCATTACAATGCGCTGCCCGACGATGGCGACGCGATCAACACCGCAGGCATTGGCACGTTCTGGTATCAAAACCAGGCGCAAGACCTGGCGGAATTTCTGCATGATTATCTGGTGGAAACGCGCGATCGCCCTTCCTACGGGGTCTTTTGGAATAACCTCGCCCTGACGCGCCCCGCCGTTGCCCCGTCCGTCCTGCTGGAACTGGGCTTTATGATCAATCCCTTTGAATTCGAGTGGATCGTCGATCCGCAGGAGCAGGAGCGCCTGGCCGATGCCCTGGCCGACGGCATCGAAGCATGGCTGCGGCAGACCACCCGCGAATAACCAGATTGATTCTCGATTAGTTCTCGATTTCGGACTTGCGATTTTGGATTTGCGATTTTAGATTGCCAGTCAAGCGCCACTCAATCTTCCAGCAACTTCATTAGCGCCACTCAATCTTCCAGCAACTTCACTAGCGCCACTCAATTAGCGCCACTCAGAAGAATTGGGCAATGTGACTCGGCAAAATTGATGACAGCTTTCTTTTAGCTTTGTTTCAGTCAAATTTCTGGATTTTTTTGTGGATCAGGCAGGATGCCCCATGCCAAGATAGTCTGGATCGCAACGCTCATGGCTTGGCTTGGATGGAAATTCCCTATGGCAGTTTCAGACGAGTTTCATCAGCGCTGGTGTGCCTTGCTCGATCGGGTAGATGGCTGCAATTCTGAAAAAGCGCTGGAAACCCAAGTCATTCTGCCCATGCTAGAACTGCTGGGCTACCGGCCGCAGGATATTCTTCAGCAGGTTCCATTCGGCAAAAAGCGGGTTGATTTTTTACTCAGGGCGCAGCAATCTGCCCCCCATTGCCACTACCTGATTATCGAAGCGAAGTCGCCCAAGCAGGCGATCGCCCACAATAGCTGGCAACTACGGGATTATCTGCTCGCTTCGGGCAGCATTTTGGGACTGTTGACCAACGGCAAGCAGTTTCGCCTGCTCTACAACGATGGCGAGGCGGTTCACTCGCTCTGGACCTATAGCCGCGACTACCTCTATCAAAGCTATCGGGTGTTAGGGTCGCTACTGTGGAAGCGAAACTGCGATCGCGTCATGGCGGCCTTTGGCAGCAGCCACCGCAAAATTCACGAACAGCTTGTGCGGGCGATCGCCCAACTGTCGCAAGACTCCCACGTCCTCTCGGTGCTGCCCATACAGCCCGATTTGTCCCCCCACACTCCACCCCGAAACGCTATGATCATCACCGTTTTCAACAACAAAGGCGGCGTTGGCAAAACCACCCTGACCATTAACCTGGCTGCGGCCCTAGCGCAACTGGGCAAGCGGGTGCTGCTGATCGACATCGACGCACAGGCAAATCTGACCACGGGCCTAGGAATCGACCCGCTAGAAGATGTGGAAAAAGTCGGACGAAAAGACATTACCCATTTGCTCACCGAACCCCGACTGATGCTGGACGATGTGATTGTGAAAAAGCGCTGGGGCAACGTAGTTTTAGATGTCGTGCCTTCCCATATCCGCCTCAGCAATATGGAGAATCAGTTGATTCAGATTGTGGACAGCGATCGCATTTTGTCCAAAAAGCTCAAAAGCCAGGATTATGACTTTGTGTTGATTGACCCACCGCCCTCCTTTGGCAAGGTGAACCGCATTTCCCTGATGGCCTCTGGGGGCGTGCTAGTGCCGACTCAGCTTTCGCCCTATCCCATCCGAGCGCTGGAATTTGTGCTGGGGCAAATCGAAGAAGTCGGGCAGTTTCGCGAAACGCCGCTGCCCATCGTGGGCATTGCAGTCAGTATGCACGATCGCGCCTCGCGGGCCTTTAACTTATCGATGGTCGAAGAGCTATACGGACGGCTGAATAAACTGCCTGGGGGCAATCAGGTGCAACTGTTTTCAGAAGCAACCTGGGTGCCCCGCCTCAATATCGTGTCCAAGTCTCAGAGCGAGGGCTGCCCGCTGTTTGCGGTGGACTCTCTGGACGGACTCACCGCCCAAGACCGCACCGCTGCCGAGAATGCGCTTGCGTCCTTTGAGTCGCTGGCCCAAGAACTCTTGCAAAAGGTCGAAACAGCGGCATAGCCCTCAGTCGCAGCATAGCCTTCAGTCGCGGCATAGCCTGATGTCACAGATGAACAGACTCAACGGCGTTATAGCCTTCAGTCGCGGCATAGCCTGATGAACAGACCCAACGGCGTTGCTGAACAGATTTCCAATGAGTCAGGAAGCGCCCATGTGGGTCAACGTACCATCAGCCACAAACCAAGCCGTGCCAGTGCCTTCATAGATAGCAGCGAATGTGGCCCCTGAAGGACGGTGCGCGTCCACCGTGAGTTTTCCCTTGAGTCCGTATGCGGTTTCTTCGTAGCCAGCCGTAGTCATCCGCAGGTTAACGTCATAGTAGTTGAAGTCTGGCATTTCCCTTGTAATGCTGCCAGGCGTTTTGGGGTGGAGGAACCAAACTGCGGAACCATGCACCCATTCTAGGCGGATGGGCTTCCCTGTTTCGGTGTCCCATTCAATCGTAAGCTGCTCTGCTGGACTGGGAAAACTGGCGTAATAGGCTTCATCGGTCGTAAACTTGGCGATCATACTTGTCCTCCATATGTCCATAAAAGTTGAGTAACGTGGGGCGGCTCATGGGTACAACATGAGTACACATAAGTACACATAAGTACACATAAGTACGCATGAGTACGCATGAGTACGAAAGTTATTAGATAGTGAGTAGATGTGAGCAGATAGTAAGCAGATAGTGAGCAATTGGCTTGGTTAACGCAGAGGAGGTTTCCCATTGATTAATCTCGATTGATTAAAGCAATGGCATCCTCAGCTTCCTGACTCACAGTCCACCACCCGTCCACAAAGGTCTTGTCGTTCTGAGCTAAGAATTGGAGCTTTGACAATGCTTCCTTGCTTTTGAGACAGCCCGCAGCAAAGCAGGCCCAAAACCTAATAACAGCTTCCGAGTCATCAAGTGCGGTCAATATTGCGTTCACTGCTTCCTGATGCAGAGTTAGTAACTCCTGATGTAGAGTTAGTAACTCCTGGGAAAGTTGATTTCCCAGTCCTTCTAGGGCTTGCGCTCGAACAGAAGGAGCCTCACCCCGATGAGTTGCAACGTCAGTCAATACCCGAATCACTTGTGGGGTAATCTTGCTGTCTGATTGGAAAGAGAGAGCATACACAACACTTTCTCGCTGTGCCGGATCAAAACTCGTTTCAAGAATCGAGAGCAGGGGCCCTAAGTGCCTCTGAGTCATGATTGAACTCAGGGATGCCGCTGCCTGCACCCATAATTCACTGCGTTGACCCGCTAACACATCGGCGATCGCATCTGCATCTTGGTCATCTCCTATCTTGCCAAGTAGCCAACAAGCGGTCATTGCCTTGTCTAGGTCGAGGGTGTTGATCCAACCAGGCTGGCGAGTCGCAAGCCCCAAGGTTTCAAGAGCTTCGATGTCGCTGGCTGACTCTGGAAATTGTTGTTTGATGGATGCAAGATTCATAGACTGCCCATGTGTTGCGTCTTACTCTCTCAGCTTCCCCATCAGTCATACCTGAATCGCGCGATTTTTTTTAACGCGGTACGGGGTATGCGTTGGCATCGACTCCCCAGGAATGTAGACGGCCAGTATTGCAGTTTCCAATCCAGCCTTCCGCCCCAATCAGCACACTCTGGGAACCACGGGCATAGTTGTTGCCTAAGAAAACATAATCTGATTCCCCTGCATTCAAGAAAGTAGTGCGACCCAATAAGCGGCGCTGACCATCATTGGAGTACACCAGGTATCTCACGGCTGAACAGTGGGTTGACGGAGCCTTGAGCGTAACGGCATACTCTGTCCCTGGCCCATCCGAGATAAAGTTCAGCGTTGCCGTGCGGTCACAGAGTTGGCTAGTAGAGGTGCATTCAACCGTAAAGGTTTCAGCAGAGGCAGCCGTAGCGAACCCCAAAACGCTCATAGCACCAAGAGCAAAGGCCATAATGTACTTCATAGGAAATTACCTCAAAAATCAAAAGAACTGGTGAAATTGAGAAAATCACGGAAACCGAGAAGCCAGCGCTGATCGATAAACCGTATCCCCAAAAAACCGAATACTTTGATTGGATAAATCTCCAGTCTGGGATGACCTGACCAGCGCCACTCTTCAGCGGTTATGCACTTATCAGGACATTCAGGCAACTTTACGCATCAATTCCGAATCAATTCCAATTACTTCCAATTAATTCCAACAGGGGCGTTGCTGAACGCAGATAGCAGAACGCAGATATTGCTCACCCTGCGATAAGCAGACTACATCCCCAACTCTTTTCCCGGAGGAGAAGGCGGTCAGGACTCTTGTTTTCCTCTGTTGGGAGCTACTAGACCTCATCGGCGCTTCGCTGCACCGCATAGCGCAGTTCGACAAAGGCCGTGCCATAGGTCGTTGCAGACACCAGCTTGAGTGGCGGTGTGGTAATTTGGCGTGGCAGCAGGGGCGCACCGCTGCCCAGCGTTACCGAGGCAATGGTCACGATAATTTCATCCAATAGCCCGTGGTCATAAAACTGCCCTGCCAGGTCGCCGCCGCCCACTACCCAGATGTTTTTGTCTTGGGCGATCGCCCGCATTTCCTCATACACCGGGCGCACGTCGCCTTTCACAAAGCGAATATCCGCGCCTGGAATCGCGGGCAGCGTGCGCGTGGTAAATACCCAGGCGGGTTGCGTGTAGCTCCAGGCGGGCTGCGCCGGGTTTGCGTTGGGATTGTCGGGGCTGTCGTGGTTAAGAATCCACTCGTAGGTGGTAGAACCCATAGCGATCGCCCCCACTTCTTGAATAAAGCTGGGATAGCTGCCGTCTTCTGGGTCGCCAAACTGAAACAGCCACTCCAAAGAATTGTTTGCGTCGGCGATGTAGCCATCCAGGCTGGTTGCGGTGTAATACTGCGTTTTCATTGAGAATTCCTGACATTCCTGATCGAGACAATCCGAGTGCGTCGTGCGCCGTGTCCAGGATTACCAAATCTTCTGGAAGCGCCTGCGTAGAATGTGGAGCAATCGTATTGGGTATTGGCTTTGATATCGATTCCCCATCAATAGGCTCCTACAAGAGGCTCCTACAGGGCCGCTGGAGATCTTTCAGCGGCGCTGGCTTGGCAACCCAAAATCGCCACTCTAGAATCCAAAATCCAAAATCAAAATCCAAAATCTAAAACCCAAAATCAATAGTGTTCTATTCGGCTAGCGCTGATGTCATGTCTGCTGGCGATCGCCCCCCGCTCAAAATCTGCCCCCGATCAAAATCTTATGCTTAAAAATCTCTACATTGCCGCAATCGAACCGGGCAACGGCAAGTCGCTGGTGCTGCTAGGGCTGATGGAACTGCTGTCGAAACGGGTGGGGCGGCTGGGCTTCTTTCGTCCGGTGATCCACGCGGGCGACACGCCGGACAACGATATTGACCTAGTGCGGAGTCGCTACGCCATTGCCGCGCCCTACGACCTGCAATATGCCCTCACCCATGAGGAAGCGCAGGCGCTATTAGCCACTGGCCAAACGGACACCCTGCTGAAACGGGTGGTGGAGGCTTACAAAACGCTGGAGGCGCAGTGCGATTTTGTCGTGTGCGAAGGCGTGGACGCGACGGAAATCGGCTCTGCCTTTGTGGATGATTTTGACGCGCAGGTGGCAAACTTGCTGGCGGCACCGATCGCCCTAGTATCGAGCGGCGAGGGCAAAACGCTAGAGGAACTGATCAGCGCAGTGCGGACAGAGCGGGAGGCGTTTTTGAACTATGGCTGTGCGATCGCCGCTACGTTCATCAACCGGATTGCGCCAGAGATGCGCGAGGAACTGGGCGATCGCCTCCAGGCTACATGGCAAACCGACGACCCTGTGTTCCTGCTGCCGGAGGAGCCGCGCATTACCAAACCCACGGTGGCCGAGGTGATGCATACCCTAGGTGGAGAACTCGTGATGGGCGACGAAAGCCAGCTTAACCGCGACGTGCTGGGCTACAAGGTAGCGGCGATGCAGTTGCCCAATTTCTTGACCCACGTGCAGGAAGGGGCGCTGGTGATTGCGCCGGGCGATCGCGCGGATATCGTGCTGGGCTGCCTGACGACCATGTTTGCCGAAAACTATCCCAAAATTTCGGGCATCGCGCTGACGGGCGGGCTGGAGCTAGCTCCGTCGGTGCGGGCACTGCTGGACGGTTTTCGGCGATCGCCCCTGCCCATCTTCGCCGTCGCCACCGATACCTACGAAACGGCCACCCGCACCAGCCAAGTTCGTGCCCAGCTTAGCCCATTCAACGAGCGCAAAATCGCTGCCGCCCTAGGGCTGTTTGAATCGTCGGTAGATTTGTCCAAGCTGGAAGCCCGCATTGAGGTGGCCCGCTCGACGCGCATGACCCCGCTGATGTTTGAATATGAACTGATCCAGCAGGCCAAGACGATGCGCCAGCGGATTGTGCTGCCGGAGGGAGCGGACGAGCGCATCCTGCGGGCCAGCGAAATCTTGCTGCAACGCAATGTGGTAGACGTGACGCTGCTGGGCAACCGGGGACAGATTCAGGAGGCGATCGCCGCCCTCGGACTCCATCTCGACGACGCAACGCTGATCGACCCGCTAGAATCCGACTGGCAGGAAGACTTTGCCCAGACCTACTACGCCCTGCGGAAGCACAAGGGGATCACGCTGGAATTTGCCCACGATCTGATGCGCGATGTTAGCTACTTTGGCACGATGATGGTCTACAAGGGACTGGCGGACGGCATGGTGTCGGGGGCGCTGCACACCACCGCCCACACGATCCGTCCCGCGCTGGAGTTTATCCGCACGCAGCCCGGTTGCTCCATCGTCTCCAGCGTCTTTCTCATGTGTCTGGAAGACCGGGTACTGGTCTATGGCGACTGCGCCGTGAACCCCAACCCCAACCCACAGCAGTTGGCCGACATTGCCATTAGCTCGGCGGAAACCGCTGCCTTGTTTGGCATCGAGCCGCTGGTGGCGATGCTATCTTACTCCACAGGCGATTCGGGCAAGGGCGAAGATGTGGACAAGGTGCGCGAAGCCGTCCGCATTGCCCAGAGCCAGCGCCCCGACTTGCAAATTGAAGGGCCGATTCAATATGACGCAGCGGTGGATGCCAGCGTCGCCAAAACCAAGCTGCCCGATAGCAAGGTCGCAGGCCACGCAACGGTATTTATCTTTCCTGACCTGAACACGGGCAACAATACGTACAAGGCCGTGCAGCGCTCTGCCAACGCCGTCGCCATCGGTCCCGTCCTCCAGGGTTTGCGAAAACCCGTCAACGACCTCAGCCGGGGCTGCACTGTGCCCGATATTGTCAACACCGTCGCCATCACCGCAATTCAGGCGCAGCGGGTGCAGGCGGCGGCTGGCAGTGTGGAACCTGTGGACGACAGGGTGGGGGCTGGCGTGTGAAAGAATGCATTGGCGGAAGTCAGGACGACCGCGCACCCCGGACAACCAAGAACAGAACAGGCAGCGATAGGGCCTGAATCAGCACGGAAAAAATCACCAGGGCGGGCCGCGAAAAATCGTAGAGCGTACCCATCAGGGCGCTGCCCGCAAACCACGCCAGCCCATAGCCCGTGTTGAAAATGCCGAAGGCCGAGCCGCGTCGCTGGGGTGGGACGATGCCCGCAACCGCTGCCTTCATGATGGATTCCTGTGCGCCCATGCCAATACCCCACAGCACCATCCCCCAGATTGCCGTCTGGAAGCTGCCCAAAAAGACCAGCGGCGCGAACAGCAGCGACAGGGCGATCGCCAGCATCAGGCTGCCTAGCCCCACCCGGTCAAACCAGCGCCCAAACAGCAGCGCGGCGATCGCATCCACGCCCATCGCCAGCGCATAGAGCAGCGGAATCTGGCTGGTAGATTCCACACCCGTCCGTTGCAGATGGAAGGCAATCAGCGGAAAGTCGGCATAGCCCGCCGCGACAAGGGCGATCGCCCCCAGATACATCCAAAAGCGGCGCGGCAGCCCCTCCGTGTGCAAATCCGCCGGAGTCGGTGGCTCAAAGTCCCTCGGATTCGGATAAATCCGCTGCGTCACCAGCAGCACCAGCAGCCCCAGCACCGCCGGAATCACCAGAATCGCAAAGCCGCCGCGATAGCCATACTGCCAAGTCAGCATCGCCGCCACCATCAGCGGCCCGCCCACAGCCCCAATTTGATCCATCGCCTCGTGCAGCCCAAAGCCAAATCCCCGCCCGATCTGCATCGCGCCGTGGGACAGCAGCACATCTCGCGGCGGCGTGCGAACCGCCTTGCCTGTGCGTTCGGCGATCATCAATCCGGCGGCGGCGGGCCAGGTGGTGGTCAGCGACAGCAGCGGTACGACGGCCGTGTTGATGCAGTAGCCCAGCGTGGTGATGCGCCAATATTGCCGAGTGCGATCGCTCAAATAGCCAATGACCAGCCGAAACCCGTAGCCAATCAGTTCGCCCAGCCCCGCCACCCAGCCCACCACCGCGCCGCTTGCACCCAGGCTGCCCAGATACGCGCCCGTGATGCTCCGTGCCCCTTCGTAGGTCGCATCCGCGCACAGACTCACTACCCCCAAACAAATTACGAACCAAAGTGCAGAGTTTTTCATGCCAGAGGATTTGTAGCAAGAGGACTTGTAGCAGGAGGATTTGTAGTAAACACTCTTCCAAGAGTTTCCAGGGAGGCAACTGCTTCTAGGGCATCATCAGGCAACAAGCAGATTAAGCAACACTTGTTGCATCAGAGTTTGACACGTCTTCAGGATAAATGCAACACCTGTTACAATAAACCCATGTCTGGTCAGTCCTGGAATCTGCTGATCTACCGTGTCCCCTCTCAGCCGTCCACGCAGAGGGTCTACGTCTGGCGAAAGTTAAAAGGGTGGGGGGGATTGTATCTCCAGCAATCGGTGTGCGTGCTGCCCCAACGCCAGAGTTTGCAGCTACAGCTAGAGACATTGACGATGGAAATTATCGACGGTGGCGGGGAGGCGGATCTGCTGACCGTCACGATTGAAGAGGAGAAGCAAAACTCAAGACTAATTGAGCGATTTCAGCAGCAGGCGGAGGCCGAGTACGAGGAATTTCTGGGGCGCTGTCAGGACTTTCACAAAGAGCTAGAGCACGAGCGGCAAGAGCAGAATCTTACCTTTGCCGAACTCGACGAAAACGAAACAGAGCTAATTAAGCTGCGCTCATGGCTGCCAAAGATCCGCGAGCGAGACTTGTTTGATGCGGCTGGATATGCGACTGCGGTGGAGGCGCTAAAGCTCTGTGAGGAAGACTTTCAGCGATTCAGCCAGCAAGTTTACGAGGCTCAAGATTTGTAGCCTGCTCTCGCCTGGGGTTACCTTGCCTGGGGTTATCTTGCCTGGAGTCATCTTGCCTGGAGTCATCTTGCCTGGAGTTATCTTGCCTGGAGTTATCTTGCCTGCGATCGCCAGGCCTGGGTTCGGGTTTGCAGGCCGCGTGTCAAAAACCAGTACAGCAGGCGCACGCCGATACTGGTGGCCACGATGAGGGTAGACATGGCCGCAGCGGGTGCAATGTCTCCAGCATCATCCATGTTGACAATGGCCACGGCCGCCAGCGGCAACGTGGGCGGATAGAGAAAAACGATGGCAGAAATCGTCACCATCGCATTTACAAAAAAGTAAATGCCGATGTCTAAAATGGCTGGAACGCAGAGCGGCAGCGTGACGCGCCAAAAGGTTTTGTAAAATGGCACCCGCATAGACGCAGACACCGATTCAAACTCTGGATCAATTTGCTTCAGGGCAGTGGTGGCCGTTAGAAAGCAAACGGTGAAAAAGTGGATCACATTGCACAACACCAGAATTGCCATCGTGCCGTAGAGCCAGTTCAGCGGGTTTCTGATTGCCAGCCCGCCAATATTCCAGGTGGGATTGTTGAAGAAAAACACGTAGGCCAACCCCAGCACCAATCCGGGCAGCGCCAGGGGAATCGTCGCCAGGAAATAGTTAACCAGGCGCAGGCCCCTGAGTCCTTTGCCCTTCTCGACAAGGTAGGCGATCGCAAAGACAGCGGCAGTCCCAAAAATTGCCGTATAGAGCGACATGCGAATGCTGTTCCAGTAGGCTGCGTAGCCCCCACCCCCGACTGCATTGAAGTTATAGTGCCGCAGCGTTGGCTCAAAGTTGTAGGGCCAGACCTTGACAATCGAAGCCAGGACGATTGCCGCAAACACCAACAGCACAAAGCAGGCGATCGCCCCACAAATCGCAAACATCAGCCAATCGAGGGCGGGCTTGGGCTTGGGCTGATAGGGCACCGACTTGGCGCTGACCATTGCCGTCTGGTGGCGCTGCACGATGCGATCGAGGATAAATGCTAAAACTGTTGGCAGCAAAAGAAAAACGCTGATGGTTGCGCCCATCGAAAAGTTTTGCTGCCCAATCACCTGCTTGTAGATGTCGGTCGCTAGCACATTGAAGTTGCCGCCCACCACCTTGGGTACGCCAAAGTCGGTAAAGGCCAGGGTAAAACAGACAAAAATGGCGCTCATCAGCCCATACTTGACGCTGGGCAGCGTTACCGTCAAAAACGTCCGCAGCGGCGGCGTTCTCATCACGTCGGCGGCTTCATAACTTTAGTTTGGACTAACTGGCATCACAATAATGCTCAACAGGATGCCATAAAGAATCTGCTCAACCGTTCATAACAGTTGAACTTAAGGAATTGGATACAATCCTGCTCGCAGTTAAGCTGCTGTTGCAACCGGACTGTTCAGGGATTGTTCGGATGTCTTGCGTTTCGAGGCTCGTTTTTTGACCATCGGATAGCAGGGACGAGGAGTTGGCTTGTGCCCCTTGCCTCGTCCTGGCGATTTACCACGAGGTTTAGGCGCAGGAGCAGGGGTGCCAATCGCTGCCAAAATGCCTGCAAACGCTTGTGCGACCCGACCCGGAGTCAACGTTTCTTGCGGTGCCTGCCAGGGCAAGGGGTGGTCAGTACAGTCCTTTCGCGCTAACCACAACTGCCAACTGAGCAACGGCATCAGGCTGCTCCACTGTTCGGTTGCCGATACAGAACTGAACTGGGGATGTGTCCAATATAGCCTCTGCTTGGCAAAGCGATACCAGTGTTCAATGGCAAAGCGACGGAGGTAGTGCAACCACAGGGTTTCTAACGGAGGCATCTGCTCACCCAGCCAAACTAACCACAAAGGAGCCAAGCGTCGCGTGCTGCTCTGTGTCTCCAGCACCTCCACGCGCAACACTTCCATTGCCCGTTGGGATTTGCGGAAATGGTATGCACTCCAACGACTGACCCGCACTCGTCCCCAGTTGGGATCATCGACTTCAACGGTTTCGACCGGGACACTCCAAGTGTCAGGGTCATTGAGTTTCATCTTATGTCCATGCTTGGCAGGTGCGCCTCGCCCTCGATACGCTGGGGGCGCGCCATAGACACATCGATTGGATGTAACCCGCAGCAGCAAGTCTGCCTCAATCCCTGCCGTTTGGTTGACAAAACTGGCATTGCCGTACCCTCGGTCGTAGATCGCCAACGGACGCACCGCTAACTGCCGAGTCACTTGTTTGAGTTGGAATGCCGCTTTACTGGCGGGTGTTTCAAAGCTGGTGATGCGCTCATGCCGCAATGGTAATGCCCAACTGCCCCTGTCTTCAGCAATCCAGGCTAAGGTACTGTAGTTTTGTCCGGCTATCGGGGCATGTCCTGTTCTGCCTGATAAGGTGCGGTCTTTCAAACGCCTGGCAGCAGGACGGTTCCACCGACTCGCATCACCTGCCAACAACGGTTGCTGCTGAGTCGGTATCTGCTGCACCAACAGCTTCAGCACCTTTGAGCGGGGTAGGCGGCTATCGCGCAACGCTTCATAGGGGCTCGACCACTGGCGACGAAAGACAGGACTCTGCGATAGCCTCACAAACGACACGATGCACGCACTCACTAACACGGCATCCATCAGATCAAACAGGGCATCTCTGGCGTTTCCCAAGCTGGCATACAACGTTTGGCGAAATTGCTGAAGTTCGTTGAAAATCATGGGGTCAATGTTGGTTGTACTTCATTGACCTTACGGCAGTCGGTGCTTCTCATTGACTGCCTTCCTCTTCACCATTAGTCCAAACTAAAGTCATAAAGGCGAGCATCGGTGAGGCTGAGGGCGGTCGCCAGAATCACGACTGCCTGCGGGAAGCAATAGAGCGCTTCGCCCAGGGTAATGCCAACGGGGCCGTAGAGGCCGATATCAAACGGCGGCAACAGCCCAAAGAATCCAGTCGTAAACAGGCCCTTATTGCCAAACAGGTAAATTAGCCCAATCGCATGGGCTAGCGGCGGAATGAACAGCGGCAAAGTACCGAGAATGCGAAAGATCCCTTTGCCGCGCATGGCGGTGCGCGTCAGCGCGTAGGCATAGAGGAATCCCAAAATGACGGATAGGAGCGTACTGGCGATCGCCACTGAGAGAGTATTCGTGAATGACACCAGCAGCGAGGGCGTGGTCAGGTAGCGAACGTAGTTGGCCCAGCCCACCCAGTTGCCCTCTGTGTCCTGAAAGCTCCGCTGGATCATCGGCACCAAGGGCAGCACCACGCCCGCCAGCAGAAATAACGTGGCGATCGCCAGCATCAGCCGCATGATCCAGTCTTCGCGGGTGATGACGTGGCGCACCTGTGGGGGAAAGAGGCGATCGCGCAGAGAGGAGGAAGCAGGAGATGTCGTCATGGTTCAGGCTCTCACGGGTTCCTGGGCAAAGACTTGAATACAGTCGGGCGGCAATTGCGCCACCAGTGCTGCCCCCACCTGCAAATCCAGCAGTTCCGCCGCATCAGCGGGCAGTTCGCTGGTGATCAGATCCTTGGCATCGCCCTCCAGTCGCATCCCAATTCGATAGCCAGACCCCAGAAACTCTACTTCCTCTAGCTCCGCCGCAATTACATTCGGCAGGCTGCTGTCAAAGGCATCCTGTTGCGGCAGGATTTTTACATTCTCTGGACGAATTGCAATCTGCACTGGCGTATTCATGTCAAACTCATTGCGGGGTGCATCGAGCAAGAGATTGCCGCAGCGGACTTGTCCAGAAGAAGCTACCACGCCCCGCAAAAAGTTCATCACCCCGATGAAGTTGGCTACGAACGGGGTTGTGGGGCGCTGATAAATGCTGTGGGGTGTACCGACCTGAGCAATGTAGCCCTTGTCCATCACCACGGCGCGATCGGCCATGGCCAGCGCCTCCGCCTGGTCGTGCGTCACCATAATGGTGGTAATTCCCAACCGCTTTTGCAATTGCGCGATCTCTGTCCGCAATCGCACCCGCACTTGGGCATCCAGCGCCGACAGTGGCTCATCCAGCAGCAGCAGTCCGGGAGACAGGGCCAGCGCCCGCGCCAGCGCCACCCGCTGCTGTTGCCCGCCCGAAAGCTGGGCTGGATACTTGGCTCCAAATCCCGCTAAGCCAACGGTTTCCAGCAGTTCTGCAACGCGAGCATCAATTTGCGCCTTGGGCATCTTGGCATTTTGCAGTCCGTAGGCGATGTTCTGCGCCGCTGTCAGGTTGGGAAACAGCGCGTAGGATTGGAACACGATGCCAAAGTCTCGCTTGGCAGGCGGCAAGCTTGAAACGTCTCGCCCTGCTTGAATCACACGCCCGCTGGTCTGTTGCTCTAGCCCCGCAATAATCCGCAGCAGCGTGGTCTTGCCGCAGCCGCTCGGCCCCAGCAAGCAGACAAACTCCCCCGGATACACATCCAGGTAAATGTCTCGCAGCGCCACAAAGCTGCCGAAGCGCTTGTGAACATTCTCGATTTGCAGGTAAGGCGTTTCCAGAGCGCGATCGCCCTCGGTGTGGGCAACGGGCATCCTCACCGACGCAGATGAACTGGCTGAAGAAACTGGACGAGCCGTTGCTGGCGGATCAGGCGAGTAAGTCATGATTCTAAAAAATCTAAAAAATCTAAAAAATTAAGATAAGGCTCACAATGAAGCTCGAAAAATGCTCAGAATAGGAAAAGAGGATGAACCGATCTGCAAGCCAAAGAAACCGATTCATCCTCTGAGTGATCTCTGGACATTCCGTAGGAATCAGTGAGCGAATTCCTGGAGTTACTTCACTGCGTTACTGACCGAGCAACAAGGGCGATCGCCCCCACTCCAGCCCATGTCTCAGCTTCGTTTCAGTTTTGCTCCAGTTTTGCTCCAGTTTTACTCCAGTTTCGTTCCAATCTCCATTCACACTCACGTTCCTACTTAGGCTCCGATTTGCTGTCGTAGCGCTTTGTCCACTCAGCTAAAATCGCATCCCGGTTCTTGGCTGCCCAGTTAAAGTCATTCTTGATCAGTTGCTTGGTGGGATCAGCCGGGTATCCTTCAGGAATCGGTACATCCGTCTTTACCGCAGTCACCGGAAAGTTCTTGGCATACTCGCCCATAATCTCCGGAGAAATCGCCCAATCTAGGAACGTCTTCGCTCCGGGCTTGATATTCGCCTTCTTTACCAACGCATTCGCCTCGATATCCCACCCCGATCCTTCAGTTGGAAATACCGCAGCAATCGGCTCCCCGTCGTTTTTCTGCTTCACAGCCCGATAGTCAAAGGAAATGCCGATGGGATACTCGCCTGCGCCCGCCATCTTGCAAGGCTTGGAGCCAGAGTGGACGTATTGAACTACGTTCTGATGCAGCGCATCGAGATACTTCCAGCCCTGCTCTTCCCCCATCATTTGCAAAATAGCCGATATCGACAGGAATCCCGTGCCCGAAGAGGCCGGGTTCGACATCACAATCATGCCTTTGTATTCAGGCTTGGTGAGATCTGCCCAAGAGGTCGGCACGGGCACGCCCTTTTGCTCCAGTTCTACCGTGTTGGCACAGAAGGCGCTCATCCAGGCATCAATCCCGACCCAGGTCGGCGGGTTCCGGTCATCGCGGAACTGGGGCTGTACAGCTTCTAAGCCTGCCGGAGCATAGGGTTCCAGCATTCCCTGCTGATCAGCTACTAGCAGACTCGACACCGCCGTTCCCCACACGACATCGGCCTGGGGATTGTCTTTTTCGGCCAGCAGTTTAGCGGTGATGATTCCCGTAGAGTCGCGTACTTTATTCACTTTGATATTGGGATGAGACTTTTCAAACATAGGAATATATTCCGCAAGCTGGTCATCTTCCAGTGCGGTATACACCGTAATCGTTTCCGAACCCCCAGTTGCAGTCGCTGAACCCGTCGCAGTGCCCGTTCCAGGGTTTGTGGTTACAGGGCCAGAGGTGCAGGCAGCCACCACGATGACCAACCCAAACGCTGCCATAAATCCAGTCAAAAAGCGTGACCTACGCTTCCCAATCCATTTCTCAAGCATTGTAATAATCCATCGTTGAATGTAATTGCCGAACCAAGCTTAAAAGCGTCAGGACAGCCGAATTAGAACCGAAAACCAGAGCAGTGAGAAAATTTAAAGAACGTGAAGACCGGACACATAAAAAACTTTATACACCTATCTCTTTTGGGTATTTAGCAGGTATTCAGAACCAGAAGTGTTGAAAGATAGCTCAACATACAAAAAATGGGGGCAGAATATTGTATTCTAGCCCCCAGCAAACAAAAACAATGTTTAAGATGCTAGTGTCATTTCCTGCGCTTGTCAAACCGATACTCAAGCAGTTGTGCCCACATAACTATCCTGTTTTGAACTCTCGCTTATTCTTTGAAATCTGGTTGACCTTCGTTTTAGACCAGGGTTTAACGAGCATGAGAAGCCTGTTTTATCGTCTCAACAAAGCAGGAATCAAGGTTGATATTTCCACCTTTTCTAAAGCCTGCAAGACTCGACAGGATGAACACTTTTGTCGCATCTACGCTGAGCTCATAAGACAGCTAAAACAAAAAAATCCAGCGACAGCACAGATGCTGTTTCCCATTGATTCAACGGTCATCACATTGACAAGCAAGTTGTTCTGGATGCAAGGCTATCATCAAGTCAAATTGCTTAATGGAGTCAACTTAACGCAAGGTAATCCCAGTGAATGCCTGATTCATTTTGGTCAAGGACATGACGCAAAATTTGCTGACAGAGTGACAGGAATGATTCCTGAAGATGCCATCGGCGTCATGGATAGAGGCTTTGCCAGTTGGGATTTCCTTGACCAATTAAGCCAGGATCAGACTCGCTTTGTTGTCCGCCTTAAGAACACGATGAAGACCGAGTTTGAGCATGAGCGATATCGAGTGGTTTGGTTTTGTGACTTAGAGAGCCAAACGGAGTTTCGGCTGGCGACCAATGTAGAACTGATGACGAATGAAGAGATTAGTGAAGTCTATCGCCATCGGTGGCAGATAGAAGTGCTGTGGAAGTTTCTAAAGATGCACTTGAAGCTAGATAAACTAATCTCTAAGAGTGTCAATGGAGTCACCATTCAAATCTACATGGTGTTGATTGCCTATCTGATTCTGCAATTGATAGAAATTCCAGAGTTTTATGGTCATCAATTACTAGATAAGTTGCGCTATTTGCAACTTGAATTGAGTCGTCGTTGTTCGATTGTCCATTGGAGCTACGATCTGCTGCCAGAGACACTCGTAGGAGCTTCGTAGGGTTGAATGTAAAGTTTTATGTCTCAATTCAACACTTCTGAGTAGCTACGGCTTGGGGGACTCGTCATAGTTCAAGCTTGAGTCAGTTCGCGCTGTCTGGTTTGTTCCAAGCTATCATTCAACCTACGCAGGAAAATTGCTGTGTCTAGTATTCAGCTTGTTGTGTTCGACATGGCGGGCACAACGGTTAAGGATGAGCAAGAAGTTGAGAAGTGCTTCTTTCTGGCAGCCGAACAAACCGGACTGGAAGCAACGACTGACCAGATTGTGTCCATGATGGGATGGGCAAAAAAACGAGTTTTTCAAACCCTTTGGGAAGCCCAACTTGGTGCAGGTCATCCAGATTTATCCGAACAGATTGATGTGTCCTACGCTGCATTTTGCTCGGTGCTAGAGGAGCATTATCAAACCCATTCTGTTTCGCCTACAGAGGGTTGTTTGGCGATGTTTTCCTATTTGCAGAACCAGGGAATTGCGATCGCCCTCAACACAGGTTTTTATCGAAAAGTAACGGACATCATCCTAAATCGTTTGGGTTGGGATGTGGGGCTAAATTCGGACTATGTGGGTGGCCCCAACTCCATCATTCAAGCCTCCGTTACGCCATCAGAAATTTACAACCAGGAGGGCAGGCCTGCGCCCTACATGATTCAGAAAGCGATGTATAAATTAGGCGTTAAAGACCCCCAGGCGGTGGTGGTTATTGGGGATACGCCGTCTGATTTGGCCGCTGGAATCAATGCTCATGCGTGCCTGTCTCTGGGGGTCACCAACGGAACCCACGAGCGATCGCAACTGGCGGCTTATCCCAATGACGGACTGCTAGATTCGCTGATGGAGCTAAAGGGAGTCTTAGTGAGTTTGGAAGCGTCGTCGTGAACGTCCCCCAAAGACAAAATTGATGAATAAAAATGAGTAAAGTAGAGGTCATTGTTGTCGGGGCGGGAATAGTGGGGCTGGCCCACGCGCTGGCAGCCGCAAAGCGCGGTCGGCAGGTGGTGGTGTTTGAACGAAATACGCGGGCGATCGGCGCGTCGATTCGCAACTTTGGCATGGTGTGGCCGATTGGGCAACCCCAGGGAGCGCTATATGCGCGGGCGCTAAAGTCACGTCAGATTTGGCTGGAAGCAGCGGAGGGCGCTGGATTTGGCATTGAGGAATGCGGGTCGCTACACCTGGCCTATCGGGCCGATGAGCTGGCGGTGCTGGAGGAATTTGTCGCGGCAAACCGTGCCGCCGATTCCATCCAACTGCTCACGGCAGACGAAGTGGCTCAAAAAAGTGCGGCGGCAGTGACGGAGGGGCTGTTGGGGGCGCTGTGGAGCGCGACAGAGATGACGGTTGACCCGCGAGAGGCGATCGCCCAACTTCCGGATTACTTGGCAGCCAAGTATGGGGTGGCGTTTCGGTTTGGGGAAGCGGTGACGGCGATCGCCCATCCCCAGGTGCTAGCAGGCGGCAAACCCTGGAGCGCGGAGGAAATTTTCGTCTGTAGCGGCGCTGATTTTGAAACGCTCTATCCTGACCTGTATGCTGCCAGTGGACTGACCAAGGTCAAGCTGCAAATGATGCGAACCGGGCCACAGCCCAACGGCTGGCGAATTGGACCATCCCTCTGCGCCGGACTGACGCTGACCCACTATGCCGCCTTTGCCGACTGTCCATCGCTGCCCGCCCTAAAACAGCGCATCGCCACAGAAACGCCCTTTTTCCCCAAGTGGGGCATTCACGTCATGATGTCGCAAAATCGTGCAGGCGAACTGGTGCTGGGCGATTCCCACGAATACGGTCTGTCGCCCGATCCGTTTGACCGTGCCGAGGTGAATCAGGCCGTGCTGGAATATCTGCGAGGCTTTGCCCGCGCTCCCAGTTTTTCGATCGCCGAAACCTGGCACGGGATCTACGCCAAACTGCCAGGGCAGGTGCATTGGATTCAACATCCCGAACCGGGTGTGACGGTGGTGAATGCGCTGAGTGGCGCGGGCATGACGCTTTCCTTTGGGCTGGCAGAAGAGGTGCTAGATCGGCAGGTCTTGGTCTAATCCAGTGCGGGCGATCGCCCCACTCCTTTCCCCTCCTGCCTGCTCTGCGGCTTCCGTAAAACCAAGAGATGCCAACTTCTCCCCCAGCAGGGTCAATCCCGTGTCAAAATAGGCCATCGTACCCAGTTCTTCGTGCCCTGCTGCTCGACACGCCGCCCTGCCCTGAATGGAGTTTCACCCGTGGGTCGTTCTCCCAACTTAGCCATCACTATCTTTCTCTACGTCGCTGGCATTTTGCTGGTCATGATGGCAATCTTGCTGTTGCTGCAATCCTTCGGTCTGCTGACGGAAATCCCCAGAGAAGCGGTCTACGCGCTGGTGCTGCTGGCGATCGGGTCGGGCATCTTGGCGGGCGTTCGCAGGCGCGGCTAACCTGTCGCTATCCTGTCGTTCGCCTGTAGCGAACAGGGGGCAAGAATAGAGAAAACCTGGGGCGAACCCTGGGGCAAACTGCTGGGGCAAACTGCGATGAAGCCAACGACTGCGGCGTTTCTAATTCTCTTGGGCATTACGGTCACGGTCTGGGTGATGCGCGGGTTGGGCGTTCTCACGTTTATTCCCGGCGGGCTGCTGTGGATCTTGCTGCTGGGCACGGTTGGCGCAGGCGTGGTGGATATTGTGCAAAAAACTCGCCGCTGGTAGGTCAAGCTGCCTGGAAGTCCGACCTGTTCTGCTGTAGTTCTAGATCAAGACGCTGGCGATGGCGCTGGCTGCTGCATGTCTAGAAGCAGGTTCAGGGGATGAAAATTCAGCTTTTGGTTTTGTTCACAGGCGCGCTGCTGGGTGCAGGGATGTCCCTGGCGCTGCCACGCTCTGGGCCAACCAATCTGGCATCAGAAACCAATCTGGCATCAGAACTGGGGGCTACGCCTTGCCCTGACATCGCCGAAGTGCCCGCCTCAGACAGCCTGCGGACGCTGGAACTGCCACAGTTTGGCGTGGCGATCGCCATTCCAGAGAACTTCAGAACCCGCACACTGCCCGACGGCACGGTAGAAATCCTCGACCCTGGAACCTTTGAGGTGCTGCGTTGTATAGAACAGGGGGGACGGGCGATCGCCCCTCGCGGCATGTATTCCTTCCGCATCCGCAGCCTGCCCAATCCAGCGAACCTCGCACTTCCGGACTTTCTCCGACAGCAGGGCGAAGCAGATCCTAGCGCCCAATCGGGAAATTTGGACGCAATGCCGGTTCTGATTACTCGCCCCGAACCGGGCTACACAGTTCGAGGCTGGTTCAAGTCTCCAGACTCGCAAACCGTGATCGTGCTAGCCGAAAGCTGCGACTGTGAACTGGAATACGACGACATGCGCCTTTGGCTCCAGCGCACCCGCCTGCTACCCTAGCTGGCAATCAGCAAGCCCTTACTTGCCAGCCATTCGCGGTTATACAGGCGCGACTGATATCGGGCCCCACCGTCACACAGCACCGTCACAATCGTATGCCCCGGCCCCATCTGCTTGGCTAGGGCTACCGCCGCCCCCACGTTAATGCCGACTGAACCGCCCATAAACAGCCCGTCTTTGTGCAAAAGCTGATAGACCACGCGCAGCACTTCATGGTCGTCAATGCGGATCGCATCATCCACTGGCGCACCCTCCAGGTTGGCCGTTACGCGGCTCGTGCCAATCCCTTCGGTAATCGAGCTGCCTTCGATCTTGAGCTCTCCCGTTTTGAAATAGTTGTACAACGCGCTGCCCATCGGGTCAGCCAACACGCAGCGGATATTTGGGTTCTTTTCTTTGAAGAACATCGCGGCTCCGGCGTAGGTGCCACCTGTGCCCGTCGCCGCCACCCAAGCATCGATCTTGCCGTCTGTCTGCATCCAGATTTCGGGCCCGGTGGTTTCGTAATGCGCCCGCCGGTTGGCTAGGTTGTCGAACTGGTTCGCCCAGATGGCGTTCTCTGTTTCCTCGGCAATCCGCCCCGACAGCTTCACGTAGTTGTTGGGATCGCGGTAGGGCACAGCGGGCACCGGACGCACCTCTGCGCCCAAGGTCCGCAGCAGATCCATTTTTTCTTGCGACTGGGTTTCGGGAATGATGATCAGGCACTTGTAGCCTTTGGCATTGCAGATGTGGGCCAGCCCAATGCCTGTGTTGCCTGCTGTTCCTTCTACCACCGTCCCACCCGGTTTCAAACGCCCCTGCTGTTCGGCATCCTGGATGATATATAGCGCCGCCCGATCCTTCACAGAGCCGCCGGGGTTGAGAAATTCTGCCTTGCCCAAAATTTCGCAGCCCGTTTCTTCGCAAAAGCTGTGCAGGCGAATCAGGGGCGTATTCCCAATCGTGCCGATAAATCCGCTCTTAATATCCATGCCGCTGTGTCGTGAAGTCCTCCCAGCATTCTAGAGCTTGGGGTGAATTGGGGAAACCGGTCGGTGGGGGTTCTGGCTGGTTTTAGCCTGCTTTCAGGGCGATCGCCCCCGCCTGCTAGTCTAGTTTCATCCCTCTCTGATCAGGACTTACGCAGTCGAACAATCTCTTGCGAGCTGCGCCCGCGAGAAATTGTCCAAAACCCAAAGAGCTGATCGCAAGTGCGTAAGTCCTCTCTGGTCTTATCGCTCTCTACTCTAGACTTTGGGGTCAGCGCCAACGGTGACTCAGCCGCTCCAAACCCAGCCTGCTCTGCCACCGGAAATCGCTCCATCGCCACCCCCGTTGGTCTATCCCTGTTCCGACGGTAAACCCTTGGCCGAAACCTACATTCACCTCTACGCCATGATCGTGACCCTGGAAGTGCTGAAACAGTACCTCAAAGGGCAGCGGGCAACGGTACTGGCAGATCAGTTTTTGTATTATGCCCAGGGGTTTCCCCGCCTACGGGTGGCTTCAGACGTGATAGTGATCCAAAACGTAGAGCCAGGCGGACGCGACAGCGACAAAATTTGGGAAGAGGGCGAAGTGCCTGCGGTAATTTTTGAGATCACCTAGCAGAGGTTGAGCAGTGCATGGCTCAAGCAAACGATCCGGCCGATTAAAACGCCTGAATCCATTCCTTCAGGTGATATTCCGTCCAGATACCCGCGCTCCAGTAGGGGTCTTCTTCGACCAGCGTGCGGGCAGCGGCTTCGTCGGGCGCGTCGTACACACCAAACACCATCGTCAGGTCTTGGGTGGGGCCAAGGGTGACGACGGAGCCTGCGGCTTTGAGCTGAGCCAGACGATCGAGGTGGGACTGGCGATAGGGGGCGCGTTTTTCGACGACGTTTTCGCAGTAGCTGCCCCACATGACGTATTTCGGCATTTTTGCAGTTGAGAGCTATAAGCTATATCAGTTTTCGAGCTTCAATCTTCGATCTTCAATTTTCAATCTTCCACTTACTCCGGGCTGATTTTTCGCAGCTCGTAAATGTTCCAGAGCGCACCACCCAGCGCAGAAAATTTTACCCCGTCTACGGTGTTTCTCACCGCCGACAGCGACAGCGCATTCACCAAGTGAATAAACGGCAGGTATTCCTGGGCAAGGCGCTGCGTTTCGGCATAGATGGCTTTGCGTTTTTCGTCGTCCAACTGCTGGCTACCTTCGATATAGAGGTCACTGATCCGCTGCTCCCAATCGGCGATGACGCGCCCTTCGATGGGGTCTTGTCCACGCAGTGCCCCTTGATTAAAAGCGTGTAGCGTCCCGTCAACTGACCACACATTGCGGCTGCCGTCTGGCTCCACGCCCGCGCCCGAAAAGCCCAGAATATGCGCTTCCCAATCCAGCGTGTCGGAAAGCTTGCCGACCAGCGTGTTGAAGGCAATCGGCTGAAAATCCACCGTCATGCCCAGTTTGTCCAAGTCTTGCTTGATTTGGGCCCCCATGCTTTCGCGGATTTTGTTGCCTGCATTGGTAATCAGCGTGAACCGAACCAGGTTGCCGTCGGCATCGGTCAGTCGCCCCTGGGCATTGGTGCGAAAGCCCGCCTGCTGGAGCAGTTCCTTTGCTTTGTCGAGGTTGTAGTCATAAACGGGCAAGCCTTCCTCTGGCGATAAGTGATAGGGGCTTTGCTTGTTAATAGGCGAGTCTTGGGGCACGCCAACACCTTGGTAAATGTTGTTGATCATGCGCTGGCGATCGAGCGCGTAGGCGACGGCCTGGCGAAACTCCACGCTGTTGAACCAGCGGGATTTGATGGGGTCTACCAGGGGTCTGCCATTGCGGCTGCCCTGGTTGAGGTTGAAGGCCAGGAACGTCGTCGTCAACGCCGGGCCGCCGTTATAGATGGTGAAGTTGCCGCGTTCTTCCTCGCGCTTCAGCAGAGCGAAATAGTCCGGCGTGACCCCCAGCACATCCAGCCCGCCAGAACGAAACTGGATTAGCGCCGTGTCGGTCGAACCTGCAATCTGCATGATGTATTGCTCGATGTAGGGCTGGGGGTTGCCCTGCGCGTCTTTGCGCCAGTAGTGGGGGTTGCGTTCCAGCGTAATCCGCTCGGCGGGCTGATAGCTTCTAAGGCGATAGGGGCCATTGCAGACGATTTCTGAAGGGGGGGTGTCGGTGCCCCAAACGGAGAGAAACCGGGGCTTGCCGTCAGATCCGGTGGAGAACACGTAATCCGCTAGGGCATGTTTGGGCAGAATCGGCACCCCTCCAGCAAAGCGGAGCAGCGGAGCGAAGGGTTCCGGTGAGGCAAATTCCACTTGGCGATCGCCCACTTTCGTCACCGTCGGAAACTTGCCTTCCACCCCAACGCGCAGAATGTCGCTCTCGCTGCTGGGGATATTCGGATTGAAATAGATGTCGTTGAAGCTGAACAGCACATCATCCACCGTCAGCGGTTCGCCATCAGACCATTTCAATCCGTCGCGCAGGGTAAATGTAATGCGCTGCTGATCGTCAGAAATTTCCCAAGACTCGGCTAGCTCCGGCTCTAGCTCACCTGTTTGCCCGTTTTGCGACAGTAGCCCGCTAAACATCAGCCCCAGCGACGGGTTGACCTCATTGCTCATAGGGGGGTTAAACGTTTTGGGGTCGCTCAGTTCTGCCAGCACGATGCGCGGCACCTGAGCCGCCTGAGTGGTGAACCGGCTTGGGTTGCAGCCTGTGAGGGCGATCGCCATGACCAGCAGCACGCCCAGAGACGGCACTGCCCAGCGCAGCTTGGGGCCCACCGTCCAGACAGGACTCTGGTGAAAGCCTGTGCGCCCAGAGCGCCATCCGCGCCGCCGAACTGTGAGTCGTGAGAAAAGCCTGAAAATCATGATTCGCATGGAAGAATACGGGAGCGGCCTGCAATAGTCATACCATAGCGAACTGGAGGGTCTGGTCTGACAGGGTGACCTGAGGAGGGACTGAAGCCACTGGCTAGGGAACGGCGTGGCTTCGATAGTCGATTATTCACAAAAAACTGCATGGTTTCGATAGTCGATTATTTATTCGATCCTTTGATTGACTGTGGATAGTGCGGATGTTTTAGTTGTATAGTAAGGGCGATCGCCCAAAGATGTCCTCAAAACGCTGGGAAGAACGCTAGGCAGGGTCTTAAAACCTTCTAGGTCGTTGATTGCCTTGAGTCGATCCCCCTTGAATCCCCCTTATTAAGGGGGACTTCCGGAGTGGTTCGGCTCGGTTCCCCCCTTTTCAAGGGGGCCAGGGGGGATCAAGGGGTTCTAAAACACGCCCTCGCATTTGCACCCGCAGCAAACCAGCAACAAACCTGCAACAGACCTGCGACAAAAAATTTAGTGGACTGAATGAGCCTTTTTTGAAAATTGCCCATACCCTTAGTAAGACTCGTGATCGACTGCTGTCCAGTCCTGATCGTTTAGACAAAATCGTTTAGACAAACTCTAGACAACCCCTAAATAACCCCAATCCCTTTACGCAAGATCCGACGCATGAAACCCCAATCCAACCCAGATCCTTCGCTGCGGAACCCTGGGTCCGCCCTGCCCAATTCCCCTGCCGCGCCCGCTGCGGGCTACGCGCCGACGGTGCCCATGTCGGTCTATCGCGAGCTGTCGGCAGAGCTTCAGGCTAGCAAAGCCATGCTGGACTCGCTGCATCAGCAGAACCAGCAGCTTGCTCGTCAAAATCAGCAGTTTCGCCAGGAAATTGAGCGCCTAAGTGCGTCGGTGCTAAATCTTCAGCAGATTGCGGGCTTGTCTCAACCAGCATGGGTTGCGCCCACTCGCGCCGACCAGGAAGACGCAGCGGCGATCGCCCAGCAGATCCGCCCCGTTGCCCCGCCTGTCTCTCAACCGCCTTCCAAGAAATCGCCTACCTCCTCCAAACCCAAAGCCCCGCCGTCTCAGCCTGCCATCTCCGAGGCCCACGCCCTCGCAGACAGCCTCCGGTTTACAGAGCAGCCCGGTAGCCTGCCCCTTGGCGACCCGTCGGAAAGCAGCCCCCGCGACCTCAGCGGACTCTGGCTCTGGTTCACCGTGCTGGCAATTATCATCACGGCCTTTGGGGCTGGGTTTATGGTGGTGCGGCCGCTGCTGCCCAACAGTAGCCGCTAGAGAGGAATCAGCCGTTTTGCGTGACTCACTCGCCTCAATCAGGCTACTAACTAGTGCAGTGTCATAGTTTAGTTTTGGGGTGATGCCTTGGCTCGTAGTACGCGCTTCAGCGCTAAAGCGTTTACTACCAACCTAAGTTCTAGCTGTGACACAGCACTAGGGCACGAGTCGGGCAAAGCGGTTTTTGCCTACTTGTAGGACTTTGCCCGTCAGCGCGTCGGGCGTGTCGAAGCTGGTGTCAGGATTGTCGAGGCGATCGCCATCTAGCCGCACTGCGCCGCCTTGAATCTGTCGCCGTCCGTCGCTGCTGCTCTTGCACAGGCCGCTGGCTCCCAGGATATAGGCCAGCTTGGCAGGAAACTGAATCTCTGCGAGGGAAAACTCCGGCACGGCTTCGGCCTTGGTTGCATCGCCCTGCACCAGATTCAGCGCAGCTTTCTGGGCTTCGAGAGCCGCCTCTTTGCCGTGATACTGGCTGACCACTTCGAGGGCCAGGAGCTTTTGGCGATCGCGCGGGTTTTCTGGCAGCGAGTCCAGCGGTAGGCTGGTGAGTAGCTCAAAATATTGCAGGATGGCGCTGTCGGGAATTTTCTCCAGCTTGGAATACATCGAGAGCGGGTCTTCCCGCAGCGCCACGTAGTTATTGAGCGATTTGGACATTTTCTGCACACCGTCCGTCCCCGGCAAGATCGGCATCAGCAGCCCAAACTGTGGCCGCTGCCCAAAGTGCCGCTGCAAATCGCGCCCCACCGCCAGGTTAAATTTTTGATCCGTGCCGCCCAGTTCCACATCCGCCTCCAGCGCCACCGAGTCGTAGCCCTGCATCAGCGGATAGAGAAACTCATGCAGATAAATCGGAGTCTCTTTTTCATAGCGCTCGGCAAAGCCCTCCTTCGCCAGCATTTGCCCCACGGTCATCGTGCCCAGCAGTTCTAGAATCTTTGCCAGGTCTAGCTTCGATAGCCACTCGGAGTTGTAGCGGATCTCCAGTCGCCCCGGCGTGTCAAAGTCCAGAATCGGCCGGAGTTGGTCGAGGTAGGTCTGGGCGTTTTGAGCCACTTCTGCCTCCGTCAACTGCTTGCGAACGTCCGACTTGCCGGTGGGGTCGCCGATGCGGGCAGTAAAGTCGCCGATTAGCAGAATCGCCGTGTGGCCTGCGTCTTGAAAGGCCCGCAGCTTGCGATAGACTGTGCTGTGCCCTAGGTGAATGTCCGTGCCCGTGGGGTCGATGCCAAACTTAATGCGTAAGGGGCGATCGCTCTCCGCTAGCCGCCGCGCCAGGTTCTCATCAGCATTCTGAGACTCCCGCTGATCGGGAAAAATTTCGCTGATGCCCCGATACAGCCATTGAAAAGAGGAATCAGTCGATAAGTCAGTCATAGGATAAGCGGTACTGGAGGAATGAGTTGACAGTAACAATTTGACAGTTATAAAAACCGCGATAGGCGCAATCGGGCAGCCTTTGATGCCCCCTGTAGAGCAAATCTGCTCCCTATCTTTAGAAAACCGCGCAAGACTCGAAAATTATGTAATCATCAGCCATACTTACTGAAGGCTGTACTTCAAGTTATAAGAAAGAGTGGCGGTTCGATATAGCTCAGCTTTAGCGAGTCACAATACCTGAGTCACAATACCTATGACAAAAGCCATGACGAATCGGCAGATCCTCCGCTATCTTAGTTAGTTACTCGACTTCTTTTCTCTAGCTCATTTAGCTCATGCTCTGAATCCAGATCCATCTCGATGTAGTGTGTGGGGAATCCCTCAGCACAAATTGTTCCAAAAGCCAAAGTCTCATTTTTTCACGACTCGTCTCGCTTTACCACCTGCACATCGCTATTTTTGCTGCTCAGCTTGAAAGTTCACAAATTCCTTTGGTTTTGCCAGTGAGGTCGAGTCTATTTCCTGCGGTGACGCACCCCCACTTCACCCTTTCCCTCCGTCCTGTAACCCTTTCTGTCTGAATCCCCAACCCTTTCCTGCCGTGTCGTCAAACACCGCCCGTCAAAAGAAGCCCCAGAAGAAAGCATCTGCCAAGGTGCGTGCTGCCAATGCTGCCGATGCGCCTCGGGTTGAGAGCTATGTTCAGACCAGTAATCTTGCCCCCATCTACAAGTTTGTGCAGGCGGTCGGCAAGGTCACGGCTGGAACGCTGCTGGGCACCACAATGCTGACCAGTTCCGTCATCGCGGGGGGGCTGGTAGGGCTGGCGATTAGCTTCCGCAACCTGCCCGATGTTCGAGTGCTGCGGAACTATATCCCTGCTGAGACGAGCTATGTGTATGACGTGAAGGGGGTGCTGCTCGACAGCATCCACGACGAGTTCAATCGGGAAGTGGTGGACTTGGATGAGGTGTCGCCGCACCTGAAGCGGGCCGTGCTGGCGATTGAAGACAGCTATTTCTATCAGCACCACGGTATTAACCCCACCAGCGTGGGGCGGGCGCTGCTTAGCAACCTAGAGGAAGGGCGCACGGTGGAAGGCGGCTCGACGGTGACGATGCAGTTGATTAAGAACCTGTTTCTTACCCCAGAGCGATCGCTCAGTCGCAAAATTGCCGAAGCCGTCTTGGCCCTGCGTCTAGAGCAAATCTTCACCAAGCCCCAGATCCTGGAAATGTACCTGAACCAGGTCTACTGGGGCCACAACAACTACGGCGCACAGACCGCCGCCCAGAGCTATTTCCGCAAGCCCGCTTCGCAGCTTAACCTGGCAGAGGCTGCCATGATGGCTGGGCTAATCCAGGCTCCAGAAGAATATAGCCCCTTTGTGGATTACCAATTGGCCAAGCGTCGTCAGGCAATCGTGCTGAACCGGATGCTAGAGCTAAAGTGGATTACGCCCCAGGAAGCTGCCGCCGCCAAGCAGCAGCCAATTATCCTAGGCGACATTACCTCTTTCACCACTAGCCGATCGCCCTACATCACTGAAGCCGTGGAGCAAGAACTCCAGACGCGGTTTGGTCGAGATGCCGTACTTAAGGGTGGAATGCGAGTGCAGACCACCATTGACCTGAATATGCAAAATATGGCCGAACAGGTGGTTCGGGAAGGACACCGCAGCCTGCGTCGCCAGGGCGTTCGGGCAGACCAGATGGCGCTGGTGGCGGTAGATCCACGCACCCATTTCGTGAAGGCAATGGTCGGCGGCGTGGATTATCAGACCAGCCAGTTTAACCGTGCTATTCAGGCGCTGCGCCAGCCGGGGTCTGCCTTCAAGCCGTTTGTCTATTACGCGGCGCTGGCTTCGGGTAAATACACGCCAGAATCCACCGTCATGGATACGCCCGTCAGCTATCCTGACGGCTACGACACCTATCGCCCGCAGAACTATGGCGGCGGCTTTTATGGAGCCATGAGCTTCCGGGCAGCGCTGGAGCAATCGCGCAATATCCCCGCTGTGAAGCTGGGGCAAGAAGTGGGGATTAACCGCGTCATCGAAGTCTGCCGCACCCTGGGCATCAAGAGTCCCATCGAGCCGGTTGTGTCGCTGCCCTTGGGGTCGGTGGATTTGACCCCACTGGAAATGGCGGGTTCCTATGCCACCTTTGCTAGCGGCGGCTGGCAGTCGGACACGACCTTTATCGTTCGCGTGACGGACAGCACCGGGCGCGTGCTGCTGGACAACACTCCCCGCCCGCAACTGGTGCTAGATCCCTGGGCAGTCGCCTCCCTGAACGACATCATGCAGGGCGTGATTACTCGCGGGACGGCGCAGGGGGCAGATATTGGCCGCCCGGCGGCAGGCAAGACGGGCACGACCTCTGCGGAACGAGATATCTGGTTTGTGGGCTATGTGCCTCAGCTTTCGGTGGCTGTGTGGGTGGGCAACGACAACTACAGCCCCGTCGGACAGGGCGCAACGGGGGGGAGGTATGTCGCTCCGATTTGGCGAAACTTTATGCTGCGGGCGCTGAAGGATGTGCCTGTGGAGAATTTCCAGCCACCGTCAGCGTTTATTCGGCCATAGCGTTTCGAGGTTTGTAGTGCTGCGAGGTCTTGTGTGTGAGGGATGTCGTGCTGCAAAGTCTAAAGGATTAGCTGACTTTATAGCCGCGCTCCGCTCCCTAGCACGAATAGCCCAATCATGGTAATGGCGTTCCACAGGCTGTGCAGCAGAATGGGAGCTAGCAGGTTGCGCGATCGCGTGTAGACCACGCCCAGCACCATTCCCAGTGTCGTCAGCGGAATCACTTCCGACAGGCTGAGGTGGGCCACGGCAAACAGCAGACTGCTGAGGGCGATCGCCCCCCACACAGGCACGTAGCGCGTCAGCGACGGCAGCAGAAACCCGCGAAACAGCGTCTCCTCAAAAATGGGCGCAGCGACCGCAGCGGTAAACAAAAATAGCCCCAGCGACACCGCATCGCCCTCTTCCAGGACAATTTGCAAAAGCGGATTGCTGCCGCCCTGCCCCTGCCAGATGTGCTGGTTCACCAGCGACACGCCAATCATCAGCGGCAGCGCCACCAGATAGCCGCCCAACCCCCACAGGGGCCAGCGATCGGCTCCGCGATATTGAAACCAGTCCTTGGGCAGGGGAATCCACTTGCGGATCGACCAGTACAGCACCGCCAGCCCCGACCCCGCCATCAGCAGGTAATAGGTGAAGGCATAGACCGCCTTTGCCCGTGGCCCAAAAGCAGCCAGGACTGGACTCAGCACGCCGACAATCAGCGGCGCAACCACCTGCCCTGCCATAAAAAAGCCGACAATCAGCACTTGCCAGATGATTTCCCAATCCCAGGGTACGTCCCAGGGAACCTCGCCATTCAGCGCCAGGATCGACTGTTTGCCCTGCGCCAGCCGTTGCGCCACCAGAAAAACCAGTAGCCCCGCTCCGGCGATCGCCCCCAGCACGGGCACCGTCCCCACCAGCGCCAGCTTCAGGAGGGTTCCCTGGGCGATCGCGGCCTCGTCTGCCCGCAGCGCGTTCAGCGCCTCAGTGCGCTGCTGCAAGCTATAGAGTCGATCCAGCGCTGTATAGCGAAACCAGCCTTCTAGCCCTTTCTGAAGCTGCATTTCAGCATCGGGCACAATTCGGGGCGGCTCGTTCCAGAGACCCGTCAAGGTTCTGGCGGTGTCCGCTGCGGGGCTGCCTGCTGCGGCGCTCTCGGCCAGTTTCCCCCAGGTTTGCTGGGCAGCGGTCAGATCGCCCTGCTCAGCCTGCAAAATGCCAATGCTCAAGTTCAACTGATCAAGGAGCGATCGCTGCTGCTGGAGCGCGGTGGTCAGGCGGGTCGCTTGCGAATCGACCGTGCGCGACGGAATCGGGCGCGAGGACGCAGCGGGCGGCGGGCCAGAGTCTCCTAGCGCCGCCGGATCAACCGTCGCCAGACGCTTTTCCAGCTTCGCCAGATCGGCCTCTGCCGCCTTCCGGACAGCTTGATACTGCTCCAGCGCTGTTTTCAGCGGAGACTCTCCCAGCAGCGCCTTTTGCAAGGCCGCCCCGTCTACCTCTCCCGTGATCTCGGTCGCTGCCGTGGCGTGCAGCAGCAAGTTGGTCTGATAAAGCTGCAAACGGTTCGTAATTTGCGGCTCTTGAAAACTACTCCAGAGCGAACCGCCGACCAAAATTGCCACAAACAGCGTCAACACGCTGAGAATCAGTCGTTTGAGGGTCATGCCTTTTGGGGAGAGGGGTTAGAGATTCAGAGAAGAAATAAGGGGGATTGGGGCTATGCGCCGGGTTAACAGACGATGAACCTTGGGAAATTTACTGGGGAATTTACGGGAGGATTTACTGCGGGATTTGAGGTTGGGAATAGAACACGGGCAACGGGACTAAACCCTGCTGCTTTGAGTGACAGATTGAGTGACGAACGTTTTGAGTGACGAACGTTCAGCCATAGCACAGGGTTACCCCGGCATTATCTCACTGTTCCCCCGTTGCAGCAGTGATGACCGGGTGAATTCCACCGCTCGATAGAGCATCAGATTATCGAGTGACAGCGGCAAGTGTGGCAGGATGGGGTGTGATGCAGGGCGATCGCCCCCAGATAGCCCCCAGATTCTCCCTAGATAGCCCCCAGATTTTCCCCAGATAGCCCCCAGATTCTCCCCAAATTCGTCCCAGATTCCCCCCAGATTCGGAGAACGAACGGGGTAGAATGCTTCTATTTGAAAGCAACCCTCTGCACCCTGTACACCCCTTTCATACACGGAGGACACGGCCCTGGCTACTCGCGTCATCCTGGTGCGCCACGGCATCAGCACCTACAACACCCTGCGCCGCATCCAGGGGCATTTTGACGAGTCTACGCTGACGGACGAAGGGCGGGAGGCGGCCCGGCTGACGGGGCTGGCATTGCGCGGGCTGCCCTTTGCCGCGATCTACGCCAGTCCGCTCCAGCGGGCGCGGGAAACAGCCGAAATTCTCACTGCCCAGCTTGAGAACCCACCAGCCCTGCAACTGCGGGACGACCTCAAGGAAATCAACATGGTGGAGTGGGAAGGGCTGCTCTTTGACGAGGTGAAGGAGCGGTTTCCAGAGTCCTATTGCCACTGGCAACAGGAACCAGAAAAGCTGAAGATGCGACTGACGACCCCAGAAGGGGAGCAGGAATTTTTCCCGGTGGTGGATTTGTACCGTCAGGCAGAGCAGTTTTGGCGCGACACGCTGCCGCAGCACGCGGGGGAGACAATTTTGCTGGTCGCCCATAGCGGCATCAACCGGGCGCTAATTGGCACGGCTGTCGGGCTGGGGCCGGCGGACTATCACGCGCTGAATCAAGCCAACTGCGCCATCAGCGTGCTGAACTTTGCAGGCGGTTTTGGCAAACCCGTGCAGTTGGAATCGGTGAATCTAGTGGATCACCTGGGCAAGCCCCTGCCGGACGTGCGCGGCAACCATCGCGGCCCGCGAATGCTGCTGGTGCGCCACGGCGAGACAGATTGGAACCGCGAAAAGCGCTTTCAGGGTCAAATTGACGTGCCGCTGAATGAAAATGGGCGCATCCAGGGCGAAAAAGCTGCTTTCTTTTTGAAAGATATCCCCATCGATCGCGCCATCACTAGCCCCATGCTGCGCCCCAAGGAAACAGCGGAACTGATTCTGCAATTTCATCCCGATGTTTCCTTGGAGACAGACGATCGCCTCAAGGAAATCAGCCACGGACTGTGGGAAGGCAAGCTGGAGGAGGAAATTCAAGAGGTCTATGCCGATGAACTGGCCGCCTGGAAGGTGACCCCGGAAACGGTGCAGATGCCCGCCGGAGAGAACTTGCAGCAGGTGTGGGAGCGGGCGATCGCCGCCTGGAACGAGATCGTGGCCAGTTCAACGGGCGATTCGCAAAGCGATCCCTATGAGAATCGCCCCCTGACAGTCCTCGTGGTTGCCCACGATGCGGTCAACAAAGCCATCCTCAGTGGCCTGATGGGCTGGGGCCCGGAAAAGTTCTGGGTGTTTAAGCAGGGCAACGGCGCAGTCACGGTGATCGACTATCCCCGCGGCCCGGAAAACCGCCCCATGCTGCAATCGCTCAACATTACCACCCACTTGGGCAGCGGCGTGCTAGACAAGACGGCCGCTGGAGCGCTGTAGAGGGGCTATGGCGAGTGAACTGTTCCGCCAGGTCAGGCTGCTCGATCCCGTGGCAGAAACGGATCGGGTGGTGGATGTGTGGATCGAGTCGGACAGCGTGCGGGTGATTCGCGAAGCAATCCCTCGGGGAATTGCCGACGATGTGGAGCCGCCCAGCGCTGACGTGACAGAGACGGATGCTTCGGGGCTGGTGCTGGGGCCGGCGCTGGTGGATCTCTACAGCCATTCTGGGGAACCGGGTTACGAATCGCGGGAAACGCTGGCCTCGCTGCACCGGGCGGCGCGGGCGGGCGGCTTTGGGCGGGTGCTGCTGCTGCCCGACACCGATCCGGCGATTGCCACGCCTGCTGACGTAGAGTGGATAGGGCAGCACACGCCAGCCGGACTGCCTCGCCTGCAACCCTGGGCTGCTCTGACGCTGGATGCCAAAGGTGAGCAGATGGCAGAACTGGGCGAACTGGCGCAAACGGACATTGCGGGCTTTGCCGACGGGCGACCCATCCGCCAGTGGGAACTTTTGCGGCGATCGCTCGAATATGCCCAGGCGCTGCACCGGCCGATTGCCCTCTGGTGCTGCGACGAAACCTTGCGGGGCAACGGCGTGATGCGCGACGGCCCAGACGCGATTCGGTTTGGGCTACCCGGTGCGCCTGCGATCGCCGAAACTGCTCCCCTCGCGGCCCTGCTAGAATGCGTCGCCCAGATCGGCACACCTGTTCACCTGATGCGCGTCTCCACGGCTCGCAGCGTGGAGCTAATTGCCCAGGCCAAGGCCAGTGGTTTACCGATTACCGCCAGCACCACCTGGCATCACCTGCTGCTGAATACCCAGTCCGTGGGCGGCTACGACCCCCATCTGCGGCTGGAACCCCCCCTGGGCACACCCGCAGATCAGGCGGCGCTGATCCAGGCAGTGCGCGATGGGATCATCGAGGCGATCGCCATTGACCACAGCCCCTATACTTACGAAGAAAAAACCGTCCCCTTTGCCGAAGCGCCGCCGGGGGCGATTGGGCTGGAACTGGCGCTGCCCTTGCTCTGGCAGCAGTTGGTGGAGCCAGGACAGTTGCCCGCACTGACGCTGTGGCAGGCGCTGAGTACAAATCCGCTGCGGTGTCTGGGAGAGGAGTTGAGGGCAATTCCCATCGGGATCGATTCGCAAAGCGCCCCTGACACGCCTACCCCCCTGACGCTCTTCGACCCGCGCCCGCTGTGGAAAGTCACCCACCAAACGCTTCATTCCTGCTCTGCCAATACGCCCTGGCTGGGCCAAGAGATTCAGGGACAAGTGGTAAAGGTTTTCTTCTGACCAAGTGCGTTCGTTTCTCAAGAAGCACTGGTCAACGCGGTCGATCGGGCGCGGAATCCGGCTCGGTTCAGCGCGGTTACAGCGGCCTGATAATCCTGCACGCGGAACTGATTGCCCAGACGCACCAGCTCCCGACGATGCGCCCCAGCAACGATCGCCACGACGGGCGTTTTGCACTGGTCTTCGTCGCCCCGGTTTTTGAGAATGACCTCGCGCAGGGTGTTTTGCTGCACAATGTCGCCTGCAATCTGTGCGTCTAGCTCTACCATCACCAACTGCACGTCCTCCACGGGTTCGGCATCCTCGACAATCAGTTGGCTGCGCTCGTCGCGCTTGTCCACCTTGCCCCAGATCATCAGCCGCGCCTCCTGCACGATGAGACTGCCGATGCGCTCATAGGTGCGCGGAAAGACGACGGCTTCGGAGTGCCCCGTCAGGTCTTCAAGCTGGATGATGGCCATGCGATCGCCCTTCTTGGTTACCACGGGCTTGACCCCCGTCAGCATGGCGATCGCGCTAATGCTGCTGCCCTCCGGCTGCTCTTCCAGGCTACTCAGGTTAATCGGCGCTAGGATTCTGGCGGCTTCTCGAATATTTTTCAGGGGATGATCCGACACATAGAAGCCCAGCAGTTCCTTTTCCAGCTTTAGCCGCTCCTGCTGCGGAAAGTCCTCTACGGCGGGAGCCTTAGGCGCAGACTCGAAGCTCCCCGGCGCTTCGCTGATGCTGCCCAGCATATCAAACAGGTTCCCCTGCCCAATTGCCCGATCCTTCGCCCGCGACTGCGCCCACTCCAGCACCAAATCCAGATCATTCATCAACTGCCGCCGATTCGTCTCGATGCAGTCCATTGCTCCACACTGGATCAGTGCCTCCAGCGCTCGCCGGTTCACCGTGCGCGGGTCGATGCGGCTACACAGATCGCCCAGAGACTTGAAGGGGCCATCGGCCTCTCGCGCCTGCAAAATATTCTCGATCGCGCCTGCACCCACGTTTCGCACCGCCGACAGCCCGAACAAAATGCTGCGCTCCAGCGGCGTAAAATCCACGCCCGATCGGTTGATGTCTGGCGGCTCCACGGTGATGCCCATCATCGTGCAGGAGGAAATATATTTCTGCACTTTGTCCTGGTCGTCGCTGTTGGCCGTCAGCAGCGCCGCCATATATTCCACGGGGTAATTGGCTTTTAGGTACGCCGTTTGAAACGTGACGTAGCCGTAGGCTGTAGAGTGGGATTTATTAAAACAATTGGAGGCAATCAGACTGTTTTCCAGCACAAAATTGTGATCGCGCTCAACACCGATATCGTAAACCCATTGGGTGCCTAATGACTTGCGGCTGATAATTTTAACCATTTTGGCGATCGCCCCTTCCCCTTCCGTCTGTGAAACCTACCGTAAAACCTGCGGTGAAACCTACCGTGAAACCCAACTTAAAAATCCAATCTTTACTACCGATTCATGCCTATCCCAATCTCGATTACTCCCTAAACATCGCCTGACTGCAACTGACGAACCCACGCCCGCAGTGCGCGACTTGCCTCTACTTCATCGCGGCTGGCCTGCTGCAAAAACTCATAGAACTTGTCTTTGGGTACTTTAGGAAACGTCGGGCTATGTTCTACTTCAACATAGGCTTGAGATTGCAGTTGGTAGATGCTTAGGGCGGTGCCGTTAAAGCGCCAAAACTCCGGAACCCCGATGCTGGCATAGAGGCGGTTTTTATCAATATCCGTGTGCGTAATGTCGATTTCCACGACTAAATCAGGCGGGGGATCTTGCTCAAAATTAATGCGTCGCCCGCTCACCTTCGCCTGATTTTGAATATAGTAAGCGTTATCCGGTTCAACGCTGCGCTCCCGATTCGGATACTCCAGCGTTGTAGAACCGATGGACTTCATTTTTAACCCAAACTCTTCCACCAAAATCCGAATCAATAGCCCAATCCATTCTGCAAAACTTTCGTGTTCTTCCAGGGGCATGGTTAGCTCTAGCGTGCCTTGGTCGTAGGCGAGGCGGGGCGATCGCCGTTCTCCCAACGTCTGCTGAATCTGCTGATAGCCCTGCCAGCTAAGCTGATGAATCGTGACCCGCCGCTCTCCGGCCAGGGCAGACCGAGGAATTGAAAATTGGGGAGCAGTGCTAACCATTTCAGGACTCACCAGGGTAAAGGCTTGGGGAGATCATTGCTCAAACTCTCGAACCAGCAGGCACAGGGACGGCAACTCGTTTTAGCGCCAGGTTTTTCTCGAAGATCTCGTCAATGGGGCGCATTTCGCCATCTTCCGTCATGAACTTGTGATCGGGGGTAGCGCGGAGGGTGGAACCGTCTTCCAGGGTGTATTCAAAGACCTCTTGCAGCCCGCGCTGGTGCCACTGGGCGATCGCCTGCGTGTAAACAAACCCGTTGGCATCGACGCTGAACACAGTGCAGGGAAGCTGGCGTTCTACAACTTCGCCAATGGCGATCGCCCCATATTCCACAGTCAAAATCTTCGTGTCATAGCTCAGACAATACTCCGCAAACTTCACCATCTGGTCAAACAGATCCGCCGCCACCTTCTTGGGCACGCCGTTCTTTTCTGCACCTTCGGTGAAGATGCTCTGATGCTTCTCCATCTCCTCTTTTTTCTTTTTGCCCATCGCCCGCCGCAGCAGGTCGGCTTGCCCCAGCGAATAGCCCCCCATGTCCTGGGCAATTTTCATGATCTGCTCCTGGTAGACCATGATGCCGTAAGTCTCATTCAGAATGGTGGTGAGCAGCTCGTGTTCATATTCGATCCGTTCGCGACCGTGCTTGCGGTTGATGAACTTGGGAATTAGCCCCGCATCCAGCGGCCCGGGACGATACAGCGCCAGCACCGAGGAAATATCCTCCAGTCCCGACGGCTTCAGATCGCGCACAATCTGCCGCATCCCGGAGGATTCTAGCTGGAAGATGCCCTCCAGTTCGCCCCGCGCCAGCAGTTGATAGGTGGCCGGATCTTCCATCGGCAAATTGTCCAAATCAACCTGAATGCCGTGGGTCTTGCTGATGAGATCCACCGCTTTCTGAATCATCGTCAGGTTCTTTAGGCCCAGGAAGTCCATCTTCAGCAGACCCAGCAGTTCGATGTCTTCCATTGGGTATTGCGTCGTCACGCCGCCTTCCTTGCTGCGTTCCAGCGGCACCACTTCGTCCAGCGGTTCTGCCGAAATCACCACGCCCGCCGCATGAACGCCGGTTGATTTGTTGGTGCCCTCGATCCGCATGGCCATGTCAATCCAGCGGCGGTAGGTGACGGGCGGATCGCTGCCAGGCACAACGGCATCGCTATCGTATTTTTCCTTGAATTCCGGCGTGGGCGTTTCGTCGGAAATCATGACCTTGAGCTTGGTGGGCTTGCCGCGCACGACGGGAATCATCTTCGCCATCTTGTCGGATTCCCCATAGGGAATATCCAGCACCCGCGCCACATCCTTTAGGACGGCTTTGGAGGTCATGCGGTTGTAGGTGATGATCTGCGCGACGCGATCGGTGCCATACTTTTCGGTGACGTACTGAATCACCTCGCCCCGACGTTCGATGCAGAAGTCTGTGTCGATATCGGGCATGGACTTGCGCTCAGGGTTCAGGAACCGCTCGAACAGCAAGCCGTGATGCACCGGATCGATATTAGTGATGCCCAGCGAGTAGGCCACCAGCGACCCCGCCGCCGACCCGCGCCCTGGGCCCACGGGAATGCCATGATCTCGCGCAAACTTGATGTAGTCCCACACCACCAGAAAGTAGCCGTCGAAGCCCATCTGGTGCATCATTTGCAGCTCGTATTCCAGCCGCTCCTGATAGTCTGGGGGAACTTCACGGTAGGTGGCGACTTTAAGGCGCTTGGCTAGCCCAGATCGGGAGGTTTCTTCGAGGTAAGTGGCAGGCGTGTAGCCGTCGGGCACAGGGTAGTTAGGAATGCGCGGTTCACCCAGAATTTTGTAGCCTTCGACCTTTTCGGCGACTTCTAGCGTATGGGCGATCGCCTCTTCCACCACATCCGGCGGCAGGTGATCGCGGAACAAAAGCCGCATCTCATCGGCGGATTTCAAATACTCCGTGCCCGTGTAGCGCAGCCGCTTCTCTTCCACGATGGATTTGCCCGTTTGGATGCAGAGCAGCGCGTCGTGGGCTTCCACGTCGTAGCAGGAGATATAGTGCGAATCGTTGGTGCAGACCAGCTTGATGTCTAGCTCGCGGGCAATGCGGACGATTTCGGGGTTAACGATGCGCTCTTCTTGCAGCCCGTGGTCTTGAATTTCCAGATAGTAATCGTCACCGAACACGTCCTTGTACCACTGGGCAACGCGCCGCGCCACATCCGGGCGGTCCTGCATAATCGCCTGGGGCACTTCGCCGCCGAGACAGGCGCTGGTGACAATCAGCCCGTCTTTATACTGCTCCAGCAGTTCTTTGTTGACACAGGGGCGCGAAAAAATGCCCTTCCCCTGCACACCCTGGAGGTGAGAAATGGTGGTCAGCTTGACGAGATTCTTGTAGCCCTGCGTGTTTTTGGCAAGAACAACCTGGTGATAGCGGGGGCGACGCTCCTGCTTGGTGATGTCGCCGTTGATCACATACATCTCGTTGCCGATGATGGGCTTGACGGCGTTGTCGCGCTTTTTGCACACCTTGAGGATCTCGATCGCGCCGTACATCACGCCGTGATCCGTAATGGCGATCGCTGGCATTCCAAGCTCGATCGCCCGGTCGATGAGCTGGTCAAGCTGACTCGCGCCGTCTAGCAGGCTATAGTCGCTGTGAATATGCAGACCGACAAAGGACATAACTCAAACCGCAAACAGGGCTGAGCATCAGATTAACACCATCCCTGGATTTTGAAGCGCAATTCTTGTAACGGAAACTCTAGATGTGGAGCCTGTCGATCAAGAAGTGGGCAGCGTCAAACCCGTTTCTGCATGGCAATTACGAGAAACTCTATAGTACTAAGGTATCAAATTTCGACGGGGTTTTCGCGTAAGCCTTCTCTCGATTTTCCCCCTTTCCGCCGCCGGGGATTTGGGATTAGGATGCGACTGACGCTCCTTTCGCACTGTCTTCGCGCTGCCTACTACGTCTAAGTCAATTGAGCGTCGTAGCCGATTTCGACAATGCGATTCCTGGAAGGATCGCTCTGCAAATCGCCCTCTAGCTTGAACCACAGCGCTGCTGCATACTCATCGGGTACACCGTAGAACAGCAGGGTGTAGCCCTCTTCTTCGCGGATGCCGGCTGGCGGGCCATAGGTCTGAAGCAGGGTTTGGTGCGAGTCGCCGACGCGAATGCCGGCCCGCGTTGCCAAGTCGGGATTGCGTGTTCCAAAAGAAAAAACCTCAAACGTGCTGCCGTCCAGGCTTTCTAGCAGCTTGATCGTGGTATCCGGAGCATAGCCCAGGGTTCGCACCATGCCGCAGCAGGCCCAGTCTTCATCCACCTGGCTCAGGGGTTCCCCAAACCGCTGTCGGACGGCTGACTCTGGAGCCTGGAGCGGAATGCCTGCGATCGCCATTTGCTCAATGGGCAGGGGGGTGCCAAGGGACTGGGCAACAGGGGTAGGCGGCTTTGGTGCAGGACTGGGAGACGTGACCCTTGATCCATCTCCCGCATCGGTCTGAGGTTCAGCCTGGGGAACCGGGGCCGACGGGGCAACCCCAGACGTTGGGCTAACCGAGGCTTGTGGCTGCACAGAGGAGCAGCCCACCGAGAGCATCGTGGCGATCGCCAAACTGCCGAAAATTGCTTGAATAGGACGCATGATCATGGGCCTCAACCGCAGTGCATTAGAGATAGACTTCAAGAACAGTAGGGCGACTTTTACAAAGTGACTTCTGTATAGTGACTTTTGCAGGGCGCATCTCAGTTATGCAAATTCGCCCTCATCCCCCAACCCCTTCTCCCAAAACGGGAGAAGGGGAGCCGGATTCAAAGTCCCTCTCCCGTTCTGGGAGAGAGATTTAGGATGAGGGTTACAAAAGTGGGATGCACTCCTTATTTCACAGTGACTTTGGCATAGTGACTGCTGCATTGACTGCTGCATAGTAACTTCTACACCCCAGACGACTCATTTCCCGGCTATATCATCGTCACCAGAGGTCTTGCCATAATAGTCCCCACGCTAGTCCTCCCCAGCAATCGCCCCTAGTGCCCATGCCCGCCCAACTTGTTTGAGATAGTCCCTTCCGGGGCGATCGCGCCTTTTAACCCGAGTTCCCTATGTCACGCCAGCGAGACTCTCGCGCCCTTGCCGATGCCAGCGCCCTCCAGCGCATTCGCACGCTGGCCTACCTGCTGGACGATGCCATCCCGATTCCGGGTACGCCTTATCGCATCGGGCTAGACCCGATCATGGGACTGATTCCGGGGGGCGGCGACGTGGTGGGGCTATTTTTGTCGGCCTATCTAGTGCTGGAGTGTCTGCGGTTTCGCCTGCCGACGGAAACGCTATTCCGTATGGTGGGAAACCTCGCCCTAGACAGTATTTTGGGGCTGCTGCCGGGGATGGGCGATTTTTTTGATGCGGTGTGGAAAAGCAACGCCCGCAACCTGGCCCTGCTGGAGGCACACCTGGCCAACCCCGCCCAGAGTGAGGCTGCCGATCGCCAAACGGTGGCCCTGATTGCGATCGCCGTGGTCGCTATCGTAGGCGGTATTTTGCTGCTGATGGCCTCGCTGCTGAGAGCGCTGCTGGCCGCACTGACGGCCGTGGGCTAGACAAAGCTTTTGGCGAGTCTTCTGAAAAGTTGCGGGAAACCTGCCATAATAATCCAGCCCCTCCAAACTGCTCCTGCCAAACGCTAGATATGGTTGCCGCACCCTATATTTCTGATCTCACATCCACCACCCCTGAGGTTGATCTGACCTTTCAGCTTCCCGACCCAGAGGATGAGCAGATTTCCGACTACGAGTTTCAGCAGCAGATCGAGGCGGCGTGGCAGGTGTGCGATCGCTTCGATTTGCAGACCGACATCTGGCGCGGGCGCATCTTGAAAACTGTGCGCGATCGCGAAAAGCGCGTTGGCAACGCAGGCGGCGCTGGCTTCTTGCGCTGGCTGGCAGATCGAGAAATCAGCAAAAGCCATGCCTATAACCTGATGGAGCTGGCCGACAGTGCTGACCTGCTGCTGCAAGAGGGCCTGCTGGAGCCGCAAGACGTGAGCCAGTTTAGCAAACGCGCCTTCATCGAAACGGCCCAGGCCGCGCCGGAAGTGCAGCAGATGGTGAGCGAGGCCGCCCATCGGGGCGATCGCATCACGCGACGAGAGGTGCGGCAACTGGCGGACGAGTGGACTGCCGTCACCTCCGACCTGCTGCCCATCGAGGTGAAGGAAAAAGCCGCCGACCACACCCTGCCCACACGCTATCTGGCTCCGCTGGTGCGCGAAATGGAAAAACTGCCCGAAGCGCACCAGGTTCACCTGCGAGACGAAGTGGCGGAAAATCCCGACATCGACACCGTGAAGCAGGTCACCGCCGAGGCCCGCTTTTTGGCAAAATACCTCAACGCCGCAACCCAGGTGCAGACGCTCAACCGCGACGGGCTGGATCTGGAAAGCGCCCTAGAAGAAGCGATGCGAATCGGCTGCCTGAACAGCACCGCCGACCTCGTAAACCAGGCAGCCCAACTCGAACAGGCGATCGCCAAACTTTACACCACCTGGCGGCGCATCGTCAGCCTGTCAGAGCGGGTCTACCTCGACAGCGGCAGCAGCACCCCAAACTTGCGATCGCTCCTGGCGTATCTAACTCCGCTCTCCGGCGAAATTTTGGAACTGCAACTGGGCGACCCGGACAGCGGCACTTCCCGCCGCATTCGCCTCAAGGTCATGGCGGAAGAGGAGGGCGATCCCGCTGGAGACTGGGAGTAGGAGGCTTTTCGCGTCACCCAAAACCCTGTCCCTCAAGCAGAGCTACGCATAGCTACATATTTAAGATGGCTGGAAGACCCACAGACGCTGAATAGGCAATCCAAAATCCAAAATTTCCAAAATTAATCTTGAGGCTTCATGCCCAAATCCACCAGCGGCGAACAGATTCTAGCGTTAACCGTCGCAGGGCAAAGCCAACGAGCCGATCATCTTCTGATGCGGGATTGTTTGCATTCAGCGGCAGCGTGTGGCTGAGGCGAAAGGTGAAGCGGGCGAAGGGCTGGGGGCTGCGGAGGGCGATTCCCGCAGGGATCGCTTCGCGAATCGCCGGAATAGTGCCCGTCAGCACGCCGCCGCCCTGGCGCGATTGAACATGCAGCGAAACCGGGTGCTGGTTCACCGTCAGCTCTAGGCTGTCGAGAATATCGGGGGCGATTGCCTGCTCGATTTCCAGCGTCAGCCGCACATCAGCATTGCCCGCCAGCGGCCCCACCAGCGGCAAATCCAGCACCGACACTGGCCCCGGGCCCGACCAGCGGGTGGCATCCTGCGGCGAAATGCCGTTAAAGCGACCGTTGCGCCGATGCCAGCCCTCGCCAGAGAGCGGCTGTCGAAAGTCGTAAACGAACCGCTTGCGGGAGACTTCGGGAAACTGCTCCGGCGGGTGCGTCGCCGCATAGTGGCGGGCGTAGTGCTGCTGGAGCGCGACCTGCACCGCAGGGGGGTTGCTGGCATCTTGCAAGTTCTCGTGCTGGTGTAGCGCCTCAAGCATCTGCTGATATTGGACAGCAAAGCGGGCCTTGGCGTGGTCGTATAGCGCTTGGTCGAGGGCGTTGTGCTGGGCGATCGCCTCGATCACCGCTGGCGACAGACCTTCCCGCCGCGACCGATGCGTTACCACGCGCAGGTTTTGATATTCCGCCGCTGGATACCAGCCAAATCGGTAGTTCAAAAGCTGCACCGAGGCGTGAAACTGCTCCATCAGCCCCACCCAGGCAAAGCGATCGACACTGGCGCAGGCCGACTGGAGGCGATTCGCCAAGTAATCCTTTTGGGAATCGTCCGCCGACAGCGCCGCCTCATCCCCCTCCCAAATCGCCAACTGCCGCGTCTGAAAATTGCTCGTCCGCTGCTGCACAATGGGGTCGGGATGCAGCACAAAGCCCAACAGGTCATGTTCCGCCGCCGCCCGCATCAGCACTTCGTATTCCGGCGTTTCCGCAGTGCCGCGCTGGGCCGCCCGCCGAAAAAATTCATACAGCGAAATCACCCGATCCACCGGGTCGCGTAGCACGGTGATGTAGACCGGGCGCGTCAGAAATTGCCGAATCAAGTTGTGGCTGAAGTGTCCCCGGATGAAGCGATAGCGCGTTAGCAACTGCCGCAATTCGGTGGGCGATCGCCCCTCAGCCGCCGGATCGAGCGCGGGTAGCTGATACGGCCCCGGCGCGATCTGGCGCACGTCGAACTGGGCATCGGCGATCGCCGTTAGGGTGGAACCCGCCGTTTTGGGAATGTGAATATAGCAAAGCTGGTCGGTCGCCGCCAAGGGGCAATACAGCGTCGGGAAAGTCGAGTCGTCCATGCGGCTATTATCAACCGCCGACGCTCGGTATGTTGATTTTGGATTTTGGATTTTGGATTTTGGATTGCCAGTCGTTTGTCTACAGGGCTTCCAGCAGTTTTAATTCTCAGCACGACTCAGAAGCGTGGGTATGGCCTACCGCGCTGGCAAAATGTTGAAAATGTTAAGACGTTTTTGCCCCTGCGCCTGTAGCGCTCAAGGAGACATCGATACGTTCCGTCCCCGTCCCTGCGATACACTGTTGAAGTTGAGAACCGTTAGGACTAGCAAGGCGCACGGAGCCGCCGGGTTTGGAGAATCGCATCTATGGCGACGTTTTTATTGGAAGTGGGGACAGAAGAACTGCCCGCAGGGTTTGTGGCAAGCGCGATCGCCCAGTGGCAGACGAAAATTCCCGCCAGCCTCAGTGAGCATTTTCTCAAGCCCTCAGCGGTGAACGTCTACGGCACGCCGCGTCGCCTGGCAGTGGTGATCGAGGGCTTGCCAGAGCGCCAGCCCGACCGTGTGGAAGAGGCCAAGGGCCCGTCGGTGCAGGCGGCGTTTAAGGACGGGCAGCCGACCAAGGCCGCCGAAGGCTTTGCGCGATCGCGCGGCGTGTCGGTCGCAGATTTCGAGATTCGCAAAACCGACAAGGGCGAGTTTATCTTCGTGCAGCAGACGATTCCCGGTCGCCCCACGACTGACGTGCTGACAGAACTCATTCCCGACTGGATTTTCAAACTAGAGGGCAAGCGGTTTATGCGCTGGGGAGATGGCGACCAGCGGTTTTCGCGGCCGATTCGCTGGCTGGTGGCGCTGTGGGATGAGGTCGTGCTGCCGCTGACGCTGGTGAATGGGGGAGAAACGGTGACGAGCGATCGCCTCTCCAAAGGACACCGCATCTTGCACCCCGAACCCGTCAAGATTCCAAGCGCCTCGCTCTACGTCACCACGCTGCGGAAGGCATTCATCGAAGTAGACCCGGCCGAGCGTCGTCAGGTGATTCAAGAGCAAACCGTGGCGGCAGCCAAGCGGGTCGGCGGGGTTGCTGCCGTTAACCCCAGCCTGCTGGATGAAGTGGTGGATTTGGTGGAGTATCCCACCGCCGTCGTCGGGCAGTTTGACCCAGAGTTTCTGGAGGTGCCCGCCGAGGTACTGGTGATGGAGATGGAGAGCCACCAGCGCTATTTTCCGGTGCGAAAGTCGGAAAATTCTCCAGATCTGCTGCCCTATTTCATCACCATTTCCAACGGCGACCCGGCCAAGTCAGACATCATCGCCGAGGGCAATGGGCGCGTGATTCGGGCGCGGCTGTCGGACGGGCGCTACTTTTTTGAGAGCGATCGCAAGCAGCCGCTAGAGAGCTATTTGCCCAAGCTAGAAACCGTCACCTTTCAGGAAGCCTTGGGGTCAATGCGGGCCAAGAGCGATCGCCTCGTTAGCATTGCCGAGCAACTGTGCGACCAGCTTCGGATCACGGGTACGGCGAAAACCCACGTCCTGCGGGCGGCGCTGCTGTGCAAGGCAGACTTGGTGACGCAGATGGTAGGCGAGTTTCCAGAGCTCCAGGGCGTGATGGGCGAAAAGTATGCCCGCGCCAGTGGGGAACCGGAGGCCGTCGCGCTGGCGATCGCCGAACATTACCTGCCCAAAGGCGCATCGGACTCGCTACCCCAAACCCAGACGGGGCAAGTGGTGGGCTTGGCCGATCGGATCGATACGCTGGTGGGGATTTTCAGCCTGGGCATGATTCCCAGCGGCTCTTCAGACCCCTTTGCCCTGCGCCGCGCCGCCAACGCCATTGTCAACATTGCCTGGGGCGCAAACCTGCCGCTGAATCTGGATCAGGTGCTCCAGGACGTAATTGCCGACTATCCTGCGGGCACGGTCAAGGATGCCACCGCGCTGCATCATCAACTCCGCGACTTTTTCCTGACGCGGATTCGCACGCTGCTTCAGGAAGACCAAGGCATTGACTACGACCTGGTGAATGCCGTGGTGGGCGAAAATGACGCTGAGTATGGCGATCGCGCGTTGCAGGATGTGCTAGATGTGCGCGATCGCGCCCTGTTCCTCCAGTCCATTCGCAACAACAAAACCCTGGACGCAATTTATGAAACGGTGAATCGCTCGGCGCGGCTGGCTAAGCAGGGCGATCTGGACACTGCTGCGCTTGATCCCAAGCCGCTGATCGACCCGAAGCAGTTCGAGAAGTCTTCGGAGCAGGCATTTTACGACGCGCTGATTCAGCTGGTGCCCAAAACGCAGGCCGCCAAGGCCGAGCGCAATTACCAAAAGCTGGTGGATGCCCTGGCAAACGCTGCGCCCGTGGTCAGACGCTTTTTTGATGGCGAAGACAGTGTGCTGGTGATGGCGGATGACCCGGCCGTACGCCGCAATCGGCTCAACCTGCTGGGGCTATTGCGAAACCATGCGCGAGTGCTGGCCGACTTTGGGGCGATCGTCAAGTAAGCGAAGCCTTTCGTGCGACCTGTCGTAGGATCTACGCAGTTTCTCGCTTTTAGCTCGCTTTTGGATATAAAGCCTTTACAAAGCCTGTGCAAAGCACGGAAGAAGTTGTGCTGGCATCACCCGGATGGCTGTTTTCTGTCAGTGAAAGAAGGAGTGGAATGCGATCGCCCGGTCGAAACGCTTCCGTTTCGATCGCCATGCCGTGAATTCAGCCGTGAATTCATGTGTGAATTCGGCCGTAATTCATCTGTGAATTCACCCTTGTAGCGCTCCAAGCTGCAAGATTTCACAGTTCCGCAGTTTTACATTATTCATTCCACAGTTTCAAAATCTCACAATTTCACATTAGGTGGTCTGCATATGGTTAGCGTGCCGGGTCAGTCGATGGTCAATCCGCAGGTGGCAAAAGGACTTTGCCGAATCGTCGGGTTTACCTGCATAGCGGGCTTTTTGCTGGATATGAGCGCGATCGCTCTGCCGTTTGGCGCAGGCGAGGCGTGGCGGATTAGCGTATTGCAACAACTGGGCGATCGCAGCATTGTCTTTTTGTTTGGCATTGCCCTGCTGCTATACGGCTTTTGGGAAGAGCGATCGCAGCGCAAGCCGCTGGCCTACATCGCCCTGGCTGTTGGCGTATTCTTTCAGATTTGCTGCCTGGTGGTAATCCGCGATGGGCTGGTCTTGCAGCAGGCAACCGTGGAAAACATCAGCACTCGCGCCGCCGAAATTCAAACCCAGATTGAGCAAAGCCGCAATCAGGAGTTGCCGCCCAATGTCACCCCAGAGCAGCTTGAGCAGGCCGCCCGCCAAGTCCAGGCCCAAGCAGACTCCCTCAAGCAAAACGCCCGCACAGGCATTACCAAATCCAGCATTGCCAGCGTGGGTAATTTGGTGATTGTGGGACTGGGGCTAATCGGGCTAGGACGAGTCGGAATGCGATCGCGCAGAAGCTAAATGCTGCTGAATAAAACTCCATGAGTCAAACCAAAAGTCGTAAAAAGAAGCGCCCTAGTATTCTCCAGAGCCTTCGGACTAGCATTCGTCAGAGCGTTCACAATGCCATCCTGCCCTGGCTCAAAGCGTCGGTCAAAACCTGGCACGGGCGGCTGGTGCTGGCAGGACTCACTGTGGGTCTGTGCTATCTTCCAGCCTGGCTCCCCGGCCTAATCACCCGGGCAGCCCAGGGATCAGCCGGCTTGCCGCTGCTATCGGTGATGGTGTTTTTGGGCTTGCAGCAGCTTTGGAAGCGGCGCGATCAGCTTGCCCAAATGCACGCTTCTGAAGAAGATCAGTTTCTCGGACACCTGCTGATTGGTTGCAGCGTCCTGCTGTTTCCCTTTTGTCGATTCGCCATTTGGCCACAGTCTATCCTCTGGCTGCTGGCCCTGGCAGGCATAGCCTGTAGCACCTGGGGGGTCAGTTTCTTCTGGCGCTATCCGGTGGCTGTAGGAATGCTGGCCCTCACAGCCTACCCAAAACCCGGTGTCATGGCGCGACTGGTCTGGACAGCGCTCACGCCGCCGGAGTTTTTGGAACGCATTATGGCGCAGGCAGGGGCCACGGCGCTGCGAGTCATTGGGCATCCGGCGATCGCCGATGGCACGGTGGTAGCCCTCCCCCAAGGCGCGGTGGATGTAGACTGGGGCTGCAATGGATTCAACATGGCGTTCACCATGGCCGCTGCTGGGCTGATCATGGGGCTATTCCTGAAGCAGACCTGGCCCAAGGTGCTGGGCATGATGGCGATCGGTGCTGTGCTGGCGCTCATCTTCAACGTACCGCGCATCATGCTGCTGACCATCGCCTCGGTCTATTGGGGCGATGCCGCCTTCAAGTTTTGGCATGGGCACTGGGGCGGACAGCTCTTTTCTAGCGTGCTGTTCACGTTCTACTACTACGCAGCGAGGGCCCTGGCAAACCGTCGTCGGCCGGCTTGAGCCACTACCCGGTTCAAGCAGCCTCCCTTTCTAGCAGCCTACCCTTCTAGCAGCCTACCCTTTAAAGAGGGCACTGACAGACTTGAGACAGCAAACTTGCTGGCCTCATCCCCCAACCCTTTCTCCCCACTTGGGAGAAGGGGAGCTAGATACGGGGTTGAAGTCCCTCTCCCGCTGTGAGAGAGGGATTTAGGGTGAGGGCTGAAATTGCTGCGTGAAGTATATTCGTGCCTTAAAGAGGCTCTAAAGAGACGCGGATCGTTGCTCCACGGAGCAAAAACGATTCGCGCCATTTCGCTATATCAGGTTGTTCGCAGGGTCCGCAAGACAGAAATGGCTTGAATTGTTAAGGTTTACGACTATCCTGTGGGTCGGCATTGACAGAACCTCGAAAAACGGTAACAATGAATACAGAATTAATTCAACACCTGATTTGCAGCACTAATTTGCTGCTCTGGAACAGCGCTAGCCGTGTGTTGGAGAGTGCGCTACGACGTTTAACCTGCAACCCTCCGGTGACCGAATTAGTCAAATCGGGTCATTCGATTACCAGCAATTCTTTTTGAGTGTCTTGAGAGGTCACTATGCAACTTCATTATCGTGGTGCGACCTATGAACCCGCCAACAACGCCGTTGAAGGGTGGGAAGGCGAGGTCATTGGCAAGTATCGGGGTGTCCCTGTCCGTCAGCACCAGTTTCGGAATGTTCCCAACCAGCCCATCGATCTGCGTCTGAAGTATCGCGGCGCTTGGGTCAAGTAGCGCTAGACTTTTTCTGTTTGGCAAGTTTGGATTAGCAACTGTGGCGAAACCGAGGCACCCTCCGGGGTGCTTTTTTTTGGCACTTTTATAGCACTTTTTATGGCACTTTTTGTGACACTGTTTGTTGTGCTTGTTGTTGTTGTTGTACTTCTTGTTATACTTCAGACCTGTGCTTGCCCTCATCCCTTTGCCTGTTTCAGGTTGCGGCCAGTTCTTGCAATAATTCCACATGTTTGGGTAACAGAATTCTTTGAGAATAGCGTTCGACGATCGTTTGACGTGCAGCGTCTCGGATGTGCTGCATGTCTTTTCCGTGTTCGAGTGCATCACAAATGCGATCGCCAATTTGTTCTATCACAAAGAAATCGACCAGTAGACCATTCACCCCGTCTTGCATCATTTCGCGAACGGGTGGCGTGTCGGACGCAACGATCAAACAGCCCGATGCCATTGCTTCCATAAAGGACCACGACAGCACAAAGGGTCGAGTCAGATAAACATGCACCGATGATGCTCGCAGCACGAGTTTATACAGCCCATAAGGTAAGTTACCGACAAAATGCACCCGCGACAGATCCAGGGGCACCTGTTTTAGCATGTAGTCCTTAAAACTGTTGCCTTCGGGGGCGGCAGGGCCGTAGGCAATGCGATCGGCGGCGACGATCACCACATGGGCCTTTGGACGACGTTCCAGCACCAGCCCCAGGGCCTGGATAAACTGCGGAAACCCCCGGTAAGCATCCATGCCGCGAGAGACGTAGGTGATAATTTCTTCCTCTTCGGACAGATCTAGAACCGTCTCGCCTCGTTCATTAACGAGCAGCATTTTCTGCGCTGGGTCGGGGAAGAAGTAGTCTGTATCTACGCCATCGTGGAGGACAGAAATTTTGGAGTGAAACTCTGGCGGAAACTGGTCGCGCTGCCAGAGCGTTGGAGCCAAGCCGCGATCGCAGCTATAGAGATCCACCAGCATCGGCGCATTGCCCGCGCGAATCCGCAGCACATCATCTGGGGTCATGGGAAAGGCAGGGTCAAAGTCGGCATCGCTGCCATGCGCTCGCCCAAACCATTCACAATAGGCCAGATAGCCTGCCTCGGGAAACGCATCTTTGATAAACATGCCCACGCCCCAGCCCGAATGGGCGCTGACCACATCCGGCACGAAGCCTGAGGCTTTTAGCTGCTCTGCCAATCGATACACTGCCTGCCCGTGCAAAACGGCGCTTTCGTAATTGCGGACGTAGTGATGGATATTGGGCGTTGGTTCTCGCGAGGGTGCAAAGTTGACCTTGTGTACTCCGGCAAGCTGCACGTTTTCGGTGTGCTTGGTGCCAAAGACGACCGTATTATTAGGGTCGGCGGCCAGCAGTTGCGACAGGTGCAAGTATTGCGCCGGAAAGTTGTTGTGCAGGAAGAGAACGCGCATTTTTAGGGGCTTCTGGGGCTGGGGGCAGAGATCAGATTCCTGAATGAATCACTGCAATTTTGGCATACATATCCCACCTCTTATAGCCCCACCTCTTATGGCCATAGTCACAAGACTTACGCACTTGCGATAGGTTTTCTGGGGTTTGAATGATTTCTCGCGGGCTGCGCCCGTGCGAAATCATTCAACGGTGTAGGTCCTAAGAGCTAATTTGTAAAGGAGCCTGAAAGCCTTGTTAATCAAGGATTTCCGAGAAACCGCTTTTCCTGGGCAAACATGACCTCAAAGCCACACATGCCAAGAGTTTCAGGCTTCTTAAGATTTGCTTCATAAATTAGCTCTAAGTCACTTTTATTAGGTATTAGGACACAGGTGGTATTGCAGGGCAGCGCTGCCCTGCAATACCACGTCCTACTTAGGGATAGATCCGATATTCCAACACTTCCAGCATTCGCCCGCTCAGATTCATCTGCGTATACTCGCCCACGATGCGGCCGCCCAGGTGTTCGGCAAGCTTGCGGCTGGCGAGGTTGCGCCGATCGACGGGATAGCGCAGGCATTCGTAGTCCAGATGCTCATCTGCCCAGGCTTTGAGGCGGGCGATCGCCTCTTTCCCATAGCCCTGTCCGTGGGCCGCCTCCTTCAGCCAGATGCCCAACTCTGGCGTGGGGGTTTGGATTTGGGTGATGCCGCACAGCCCCAAAAATTCCGCCGTTTCGCGCCGCCGAATGGTCAGGTGCAGATCTGTACCGCTGGCGTTTTGCCGCAGGGCATGGCTAAGGAATTCGTCGGTTTCGCGGATCTCCTGGGGCGGCTTGGGATACATAAAGGTGGCGATCGCCGCAGTAAATTCCTGAAACACCGCCAAACGGTCATCCGGCAACACAGGTTCTAGCCACAGCCGCGCCGTCTCCAGTTGCTCCCCGCTACTCCACCACTCCATTTCCCCAGCAATCCCCTAGCTGTGGATTCGCGGCTCTGGGTGCAGCGTTGCCAACAGCGCACTTTCGACTTCTGCCAGTTCTGCCAGCCGCCGGTTCACGGTGTCTGGGTCAAAGTAGGTCGCCGCCAGCGTCCAATACGCGCCATAGTGCCGCGCCTCCGAAGCCATCAGCCCGCGATAAAACTGCGCCAGTTCTGCATCGGGGCAGTGTTGTGCCAATAGCCCCAGCCGCTCGTGGCTGCGAGCCTCGATCAGCGCAGACACCAGCAGCGAATCCAGCATTCGGTGTGGCTCTTGGCGGCGAATCTGGCTGGACAGTCCCGCGCCGTAGGGGGGAGCCGACAGCGGGGCCAGGGCCACGCCGCGCCGATCGAGCCACTGGTTCACCTGCTCGAAATGCTCCAACTCTTCCTGGGCGATCGCCGTCAGGCTCCGCACCAGTTTGGCGCTGGAGGGATAGCGAAACATCAGGTTCAGCGCCGCACCCGCCGCCTTGCGCTCGCAATGGGAATGATCGAGCAGGATGGTGTCGAGATGGGCGATCGCCTGCTCAACCCACGCCGTCGAAGTCGGCTCCTTTAGAAACTTGATGGTCTTAACAGCCTGCATAGATTCCGTGACACATTAACCAGAACGCTGCGTGACAGGGTGAACGCTGCGTGACAGAGTGTTGGAATGACCCGACGAGGAGAAGGCAGCAAGCCAGGGTCAAGCCCTCTTCGCTCTTCCCTCTTCCCTCTTTCCTCATCCCACCGCCTCCACTCGGCGCGATCGCAGTTCCAGATACAGCAGCAGCGCGTTCACATCAGCCGGATTCACGCCGCCAATCCGCGCCGCCTGCCCAATCGTCAGCGGGCGCACCTGCGACAGCTTTTCGCGAGATTCTTTGGAAAGCGTGTCGATGCTGTAATAGTCCAAATCGGGCGGCAGGGAGCGGTTTGCCTGCCGAACAATCTGGTCGATCTGGTTTTGCTGCCGCTGCAAATAGCCAGAATATTTAATGTCAATCTCCGCGCCTTCCCTTTCAGCACGACTGAGGTCGGGATTGTCCAAGCCGTAGCGCTCCAAATCCCCATAGTGAAAACCGGGTCGGCGCAATAGATCCGCCAGCGTGATGGAGCCTTTAATGGCTTGCTGCGTATCGGCATAGATTTGCTGGCCCAGATCATCGTGTTCCTTGATGCGGGTAGTGTGCAGCCGCTCTTTTTCGGCAGTGATTTGCGCCTGCTTGCGGGTGAACAAATCCCAGCGGCGATCGTCGATCAGCCCAATTTCTCGGCCCAGAGGGGTGAGGCGCTGATCGGCATTGTCCGATCGCAGCAACAGCCGATACTCCGAGCGCGAGGTCAGCATTCGATACGGCTCCCGCAGATCTTTGGTACACAAATCGTCAATCAGCGTGCCAAGGTAGCTTTGCTCACGCGGGAAGATCAGCATGGCTTCGCTGCGACAAAAGCGAGCCGCGTTAATGCCTGCCACAAGCCCCTGGGCCGCGGCTTCCTCATACCCGGTCGTGCCGTTCACCTGTCCCGCACAAAACAGCCCCTCGACTTTTTTGGTCATCAGCGTGGGATAGCACTGGGTCGCAGGCAGATAGTCGTATTCCACCGCATAGGCAGGACGCAGCATAGCGCAGTTTTCCAAACCGGGGAGCGATCGCAACATTTGGATTTGCAGCGCCTCTGGCAGCCCGGTAGAAAAACCCTGGATATAGAGTTCAGGAATATCTCGCCCTTCAGGTTCAATGAAAATCTGGTGCGACTCTTTGTCGGCAAAGCGCACAATTTTGTCTTCAATGCTGGGGCAATAGCGCGGTCCCTTGGCATCTACCCAGCCGCCGTACACCGGAGACAGGTGCAGATTTTCTCGGATCAGCCGATGGGTTTCTGCGGTGGTGCGCGTCAGGTAGCAGCACAGTTGCTCCCGCTCAACCCACACCTCCGGGTCGAAGCTGAACCAGCGCACATCGTCATCACCGGGCTGCGGCTCCAGTCGAGAATAATCCACCGAGCGCCGATCCACCCGCGCCGGAGTCCCGGTTTTCAGCCGCCCGGTTTCAAAGCCAAGGCGATTCAGCGTGTCGGTCAGCCCTGTGGCGGCAAACTCGCCTGCCCGTCCAGCCGGCATGGACTTGTTGCCCACCCAAATGATGCCGCCCAGAAACGTGCCCGTCGTCAGCACCACCGCTTTGCAGGCAAACGCCACGCCAAAGTAGGTCTGCACGCCGACGACTTCCTCGTTTTTGCCCAGGATTAGGTCAGTCGCCATGCCCTCGCGCAGGGTCAGGTTTTCCTGATTTTCCACAATGCCGCGCATAACGGACGCATATTCCCGTTTATCGGTCTGCGCTCGCAGCGCCCACACTGCCGGCCCCCGCGATACGTTTAGCACGCGCTTTTGCAGATAGGTGCGGTCGGCCATTTTGCCAATCTCGCCGCCAAGAGCATCGACTTCATGGGTCAGTTGCGACTTGGCCGGGCCGCCCACGGCTGGGTTGCAGGGTTGCCAGCCAATTTTGTCCAGGTTCAGCGTTAGCAGCAGGGTTCGACAACCAAGCCGGGCCGCCGCCAGCGCCGCCTCGCAGCCAGCGTGGCCCGCACCCACGACCACGACATCAAACGCATCTTGAAAATCGACCAAGCTCTGAAGATCCACGGCAAGATTGAACAGATTACGTCAAGTGGAGGTTGCACGACAAGAACTTGCAGCACAGAGGATGGAATGGCGAACGGGCAGTAGAAAGCTTCAGACGCAAAGTTCCAAGCCGAGCGTTGCTCCATTCTTGATCCTACAGCGATTTTCCAGCGTGTGCAGGGACTTAACGCGGTCGGGCATGAGTTGGGCGATCGCCCTGCCCACTCTCCTGCGTTCAGACAATCGCCCACTTCGATTTGTGATAAATATCACCAGCAATTAAAAAATGCCCGTACAAACCCAGCAAGAACCTGTACTGAGTGGATTTCTTAATGCAATAAGTTGAACAATTCATACATTCCAATTTCGCTTTCAATTCTGCTGAAAACTCGCTAATTCCTTCCTTTTCTGGGCAATCATGTGGCAATTCCGGCGTGCTGAAAAATCCAACGGTAGAAACCCCGAACGAAATCAGACGTTTTGCGTAGAGAATTGCGCGGTTGTAATGAGGACAAAATCAGATGCCCCGTTTCAAGTTCATTCAGAGACACCAACTTCTATACGTAAGTGCGTAGAACAAGATTGGTGCGTTATTTGTACAGTCATGAATTACCGCTCAGAGCGTTGACAGCGAAAAATCCGAAGTTTGGATCGATACTCCGTACAAGCATGGATATAGGCATGTATGTCTTTAATGATGCGGGAGTACGGAAAGCCATGATCCATAATTTACGGTCAATTCAAACTGCTTGAAGCGCCGAAATCCTTTATGACAAAGGCGGGCGATCGCCCTCAGCATATTTTTTTACCTGACGATCGAAGGATATTGTCTGCTAATCTCCGTGTAGTTTGTGAGTTGTTCACTCCGTAAATTCCTGGGGCAACTCTACAGAAAAACAGCACGCTCTTGAATCGGGAGATTCCGTATCGTTTCAGATTTAAAAGTGTCTTTCACAACTGCGTATTGAAAGTCAAAAAAGTTCGTTTGAAGGACATATAAAGACGAGAATAAGTCCTCACATACACTTCATAGAAACTAACTCCAGCCTCCTAAAGAAGAATGCTATGTTCAAATTAAGAGCCATCTAGGCACTTGATTTCAAGGAATCCGGGGCTTTGATAGCGTTTGATAGTGGCAAGTAGCAGACCGCAGGGCAATGCCAGGGGACTCTCAGATTTCGACTCAGTTGGCAACTTTAACTCATCTAGCAACCAACTTTGTTGACTCACCTTGAGTTGTTTGTTCGCAAGTTCAATGCACAATTTGGGAATCCTGGAGATAGGCAGTTGGACTGAAGTGATTGAGTCGCTACTGAAATCCGCATCGAGTCAGCAACTCCCTCTAATCAATGGCTGACGACTTTACCAAAGTGTTTGACGTACTTTTTGACGTACTTAATTTGGTCTGTTTACGCTCCGGGTCTTCGTTGGCGTTTACTAAGTTTCTACTGGTCCTTTGTTCGGCGCAGGAGTGCGATTTTCAAACATGGAACCCAATTCTGTTCGATACCAGCCCGTTAATCCCGATGTGGGTGTTTATGACTGCGAGGTTCACCTCAAGTTTCGCCTGATCGAGGAGAAAGGAGCCTTGGGCAACCGAGAGCACTTGCTCGACACCTTGCTGGATGCCTTTGCCTGTGGTGCGGATGAATACCTAGAACCCATCGAGGTAGAAGTGTCGGCTCAAGAGGTTCCCGAAGTAAACGCTTCGCCGCAAATGCGCCGCCAGTTGATTCGGCTGAGAAACTCCAGCGACGCAAGCTAGCCAAGCAGAACGGGCTAGTGCGGACAGAACTCTGAGATTTTGACGCTTCAGCGACTGTGAGCTTCCAGAGGAGCCTCTAGATGAGCCTCTGGGAACTGCGGTGTTCGAGAGTGTGGCGATCGCCCTCCAGTCTCCCATCGCCTAGGTTCCCGCCTGTTGCCGATTTGCTCTCGTCCAGTTGGGCCTGCCCAGCTACATCACTGGCTGCCAGTGAGCTTCCAGCTTATCCGGATGGCACGTCAATGCCAGATCAATGCCGGATCTATGAAAAAGGTGTTGACATTTGCAACTTCTATTCGCTAGTCTAGTTTAGGTCTGGGACAAGCCCCCATCGTCTAGAGGCCTAGGACACCTCCCTTTCACGGAGGCGACGGGGATTCGAATTCCCCTGGGGGTATCCCGATAACAGTTCGTAAACGAGTTAAAGCTCCTCTGAGGTTCACTTCAGAGGGGCTTTGTGATTTTGAGACTAGGGCGTGTTTTAAAACCCTTTGATCCCCCCTAGCCCCCCTTAACAAAGGGGGAACCGAGCCGGGCCACTCCGGAAGTCCCCCTTTTTAAGGAGGAGGATCGACTCAGGGCAATCAATGACTTAAAAAGTTTTAAAACAGTGCCTGGAATGGCTCAGCTAGATTGACTTAGATTGAGAACAGACGATTTGCAAATTCTCGCTACAGCCTGTGCAACCTCGGCGGCACGATAAGCAAAGCAGCAAGCTTATCTAAAATTTCGCGGGTCGGGCGTTTTGCGGTTTCTTGCCCGATCTTCTGCTGACAGGGAAATGTAACGGTATGCTAAGAAAAGTGAGCTACGAAACTCAGAGCTAATTTATGAAGCAAATCTTAAGAAGCCTGAAACTCTTGGCATGTGTGGCTTTGAGGTCATGTTTGCCCAGGAAAAGCGGTTTCTCGGAAATCCTTGATTAACAAGGCTTTCAGGCTCCTTTACAAATTAGCTCTCACAGTCGCTAGGTCGTGTTTTAAAGCCTTATTGATCCCCCCCTAGCCCCCCTTAACAAAGGGGGAACTGGGACAAACCGCTCCGGAAGTCCCCCTTTTTAAGGGGGATTTAGGGGTTTAGGGGGATCGAATCAGGGTAATCAACGACCTAGAAAGTTTTAAAACAATGCCTAGGTCAATGCCTAGGTTTACTCCCCCTCCCCCCTTTGCCGTTACTCAGGTGAGCGTCATGGCTGTCTTTGGAGCGCTTTGGAAACTTTTACCCCAGGGGCGATCGCTCGTCCGGCTTGCTGCCTGCCTGCTGCTGGGCTTGTGGCTCTGGGTTGTGCCGCCTTCCCCTACTGCCCTGGCGCTGGGCGGCCCGCAGCCCCCACTCGACCAGCCCGCCCCAGAGTTTTCTCTGCCCACCAACATTGGCGACGGCACGGTTTCTTTGGCAGACTATCGCGGCCAGTGGGTCGTGGTGTATTTCTACCCCAAGGACTTTACCTCCGGCTGCACGCTAGAGGCACAGCGATTTCAGCGGGACTTGCCGCAATATCAGGCCCGCAACACCCAGATTTTGGGCATTAGCGTAGACGACGTGGATTCTCACCGGGAGTTTTGCGACTCCGAAGGGCTGAAGTTTCCCCTGTTGGCTGATACCACGGGCGCAGTCAGCAAAGCCTACGGCTCATGGTTGGGCACGATGTCCTTGCGGCATACCTATCTGATTGACCCAGACGGCATTTTGCGGGAGCGGTTTTTGGGTGTCAATCCTGCCGTTCATAGTCGTGAGGTGCTAGCACGACTGGACGAACTGCAAAAAGCAGCCGGGTAATGTTGAAGACTGGATTCAAAGATTTTCAATCAGAACGCTTGTATTGTTTTGCGAACCTGAGCTAGGATTTGGAGCAGACTGAGGGCTGACTGGGAATCTCACTGCTGCCTTATATGCTCGACTTGACCAAGCTTGCCCGCCAGATGCAGGGGATTAGCCAGCATCTCACTGCGGAGTCGATCGCCGCCCGACAGAGACTAGAGCGGGCAGAGGCGCTGCTGCGGGAGGTGGAGGGACAACAGGCAGACCTAGTGGCCCGCCAGCAGGAATGGGGCGATCGCCTGGGGTTTTCTGCGGCTCGTCCGGTAGAGCCGCTAAATACGCGCCTCCCCATTGACCCGGCCCCCCGGCTGCATACCGTTCTGGCCACCGACGGCTCCCAAATTGCCCCCAGCCACCATGAAATTGCCTATTGCTATTTGATTAACGTCGGGCGCGTGGTGCTGCACTACGGGCAAAACCGCTATCCTTTGTTGGACAGCCAGCCGGAGGTGTTTTACCGACCCGAAGACCTGTACGTATCCCGCCAGTGGGGCATCCGCACCGAAGAATGGATGGGGCTGCGACGCACGGTGTCGGAGGCGATGGTGCTGGCAGAACTGGGCGAAGGAGAGAAGGCTGAGGCTCCAGAGAGGCCCACGCTGGCAATGGTAGACGGGTCGCTGATTCACTGGTTTTTGGAGCCGCTGCCGACGGAGGCCCGCGATCGCCTACTGCCGCCCATCCTCAAAGCCTGGGATCGGCTGCGAGCCACCCGCATTCCCCTGGTGGGCTACCTCAGCGCTGCCCGCAGTGGTGAAGCGCTGAATTTCCTGCGGCTCCACGCTTGTCCTCATCCCCAACCCGACTGTCTCACCCATTGTCCCGGAAAGACCGAAGATGCGCCCTGCCAAGTGTTTGCGCCACTACGCGATACGGCGCTGTGGAATCTGCTGCTGCAACCCGGAGAGCGCAGCCCCCTGTGGCGCAGTTCCTCCCGCATTTTGGAGCTATACGGCCCGCACCATGTTTACTTTTGCTATGTCAACGTGGGCGCAGAGATTGCCCGCATCGACCTGCCGCAGTGGGTAGCAGAAGACGAGGCATTGCTCAACAGCGCCCTCAGCCTGACGCTGGCTCAAGTTCAAAAGGGCTATGGCTATCCGGTGGCGCTGGCCGAAGCCCACAACCAGGCCGTGGTGCGCGGGGGCGATCGCGCTCGGTTTTTTGCGCTGCTTGAGCGGGAAATGATCCGCGCTGGGCTGAAAAATATCGGAACCTCTTACAAGGAGGCTCGGAAGCGAGGCAGCATTGCCTAATGCAGATTGCCTAATACAGATTGCCTGATGCAAATTGCCTAATGCAAATTGCCTAATTGAGAGGTGAGCCGGATTGCCGGAGTATCGGAGCCGTCACAAGGGCTAATCAGGCGATCGCCGCCAGTTTCGCTTCTTTTGCTAAGGGCAGCAGGAACCAAAACTTTGCGCCTGCCTTGGGGCGACTGTCTACTAAAATTTCGCTGCCGTGGGCCTGGATGATTCGCTGGCAAAGGTATAAACCCAGCCCCAAGCCTTGCCGAGCATTTGGACCACGCTGGTGTAGCCCAAACAGCCGCTGGCATTGCTCCTGGGGAATCCCGATGCCGTTGTCCTGCACGCTAAAGCAAACCGAATTGTTTTCCTGACGCAGTTCCACCGTCAACTGAATCCCTGGCGGATTGTGCTTCAAGGCGTTGACCAGAAGGTTTTCTAACACGTCCCACAGTCGCTTGGGATCGCCCTTGACGGGGGGCAACTCCGGATCAATATTGCAAAAGACCGTGGCCTGCGACTTTTTGAGCAGTGGCTCCAAATCCTTGATCACCTCTTGCACCAGTTCATCGAGACGAAAGGGCTGGGGCTGAATTGTCAGGTATGCATCCGGTTCGGCGTGGGCACTCAGCATCGCGTTGATCAGGCCGAGATAGCAATCGACTCCCTGAGCCATGCGCTCTAGCTCCGAGCGAGAAACCGAAACCAGGTCTACACCTGAATTCAGGGGACGAGCCGTGCCCTTGAGCAAATTTCCAAACACCATCTGCATTCCCAGGACAGGATTTCGCAGATCATGGGCGAGCGCATGCATCACATCCCGCAACGTCTGAACCGCGCACTGGCGGCTGAGGGCTTCTTGCTGGAGGCGCTGGTTTTGTCTCTGCACCTGCTGCTGCAAGGTCTGGAGCGACATCAGAATGCGAATTCTAGACTGCAACATCTGGGTGAACAGCGGCTTCACCAGGACATCGGACACGCCAGGATAAAGCTGGTCGGGATTGCTGGTCGGCGGCAGCAGCAGCAGAACAGGAATGCTGCTCGTGTTTGGATTGGACTGAAGCTGGCGGCAGGTTTCCAGGGCGATCGCCTCAGATTCGGCATCCAAGAGAATCAGCGCGGGCTGGATTTGAGCAGCCTGGGCGATTCGCGAAGCAATCCCTTCGGGAGTCGTCCCTTCGCCCGCTTCACAGACCGACAATTTGAACCCTGTTCCATTCAATGCATCCGACGCTTTGGCCGACGTTTCTGGGTCATGCTGAATTAGTAAGACGATGCCAGGTTCCATTGTCAAACGCTTGCTCCAACTCATGCCAGTTGTTAGAAATTTTGCTTCTGCTTGAACTGCTTTAATCGCACTAATTGCACTGATTGCACTAATTGCACTTTGGATGCCTTTAGGTTGGATACCTTTAGGGGCGATCGCTCAATCCCTGATGAAGGCGCATCCGCCGGACAGACTCACGACTGAGCGCTTTACGGTTGGCTTCATAATACTGTTCGGCATTTCGGAAAGCCCTCACCTAACAGGGTGTTTTTTGGGGCGAAATGCGGAATTCAGAGCGTCGGCTGTGAAGGGGGCTAGCTGCGCCCAGATAGTGCCCAGGTTGCGTCCCGATCAAAGATGGCGGCTGGGTTTTCCAATGCTCGCTCAGCCTTTATTTTTCCAGAATCAACGTAACCGGGCCATCGTTCTCAATCGACACCTGCATCATCGCGCCAAAGCGCCCCGTCTCCACGCGCAGCCCGCTCTGGCGCAGCTTTTCGACAAACTGGTGATACAGTGCCTCTGCCAGCAGGGGAGCTGCGGCCTGATCAAACGACGGTCGTCGCCCCTTGCGACAGTCGCCATACAAGGTGAACTGGCTAATCACCAGCAGGTCTCCACCAACATCCAGCACCGACTGGTCAAATTTGCCGTCACCATTGGAAAATACCCGCAATTCCAAACACTTGCGCGTCATCCAATCCAGTTCCGCTTCGGTGTCTGTACTGGCGATGCCGACCAGCAGATTCAGCCCGCGCCCAATCTGCCCTACAACTTCGCCCGCTACCGTAACCTGTGATGACGACACCCGCTGCAACACGACCCGCATTTTCCCGACTCCTTGCTGTTCCAGAACGGCTCTCTGCTTGAACCCTGTCCGAACCCTGTTTGAATCCTGTTTGAACCCTGTCCGAACCCTGTTTGAACCTTGCTTAAATCTTGCTTGAATCTTGCCTGAAGACCGCTGCTTCTATGCAGAACCCTGATTTTGCATGGCATCATAGGAGATTCGTGTAATTTTTCCTCTGTTCGCACAACGCTCTCTCAATCATGCTCAGTGCCAGTCTAATCGTCCAAGCAGAACACGCCCTCCAGCCTACCTTTGCCCGCATCGATGCCCAGGTAAAAGCGAACCTGCGGCGGGTGCTGGAGGCCTTTCGACATCACGGCGTAGGGGTTCATCACTTTGCCAGCGTCAGCGGCTATGGGCATGGCGATTTGGGACGGCAGGTGCTGGATCGGGTGTTTGCCCAGGTGATGGGGGCAGAGGCGGCGGCGGTGCGGGTGCAGTTTGTATCAGGGACGCACGCGATCGCCTCTGCGCTGTTTGGGGTGCTGCGGCCGGGGGACGAACTGCTGGCGGTGGCGGGCGCACCCTACGACACGCTGGAGGAGGTCATCGGGTTGCGGGGCAAGGGGCTGGGGTCGCTGAAGGACTTTGGCGTGTCCTATCGACAGTTGGAATTAACCCCAGAAGGGGCGATCGCCTGGCCAGATTTGGCCACTGCAATTCGCCCGGAAACCAAACTGGTGCTAATCCAGCGCTCCTGCGGCTATTCCTGGCGGCAAAGCCTGTCGATTGACGACATTGCCAAAATTATCCACCTGGTAAAGCAGCAAAATCCTGATACCGTCTGCTTTGTGGACAACTGCTACGGCGAGTTTGTGGCAGACTGCGAACCGCCCACCGTTGGGGCAGACCTGATCGCCGGGTCGCTGATCAAAAATCCGGGCGGCACGATCGTCACCGCAGGCGGCTACGTGGCCGGGCGGGCAGATTTGGTAGAAAAAGCCTGCTGTCGGCTCACGTCCCCCGGCATCGGCAGCGAGGGCGGCGCCACCTTTGACCAAAATCGGCTACTGTTTCAGGGGCTATTCCTGGCACCACAGATGGTAGGCGAGGCAATGAAGGGCAACCATCTGACGAGCTATGTGTTTCACCAGTTGGGCTATCCGGTGAATCCGCTGCCCAATGCGCCCCGCCGCGATGTGATCCAGGCGATTCGCCTCGGCTCACCCGAAAAGGTCATTGCCTTTTGCAAGGCAATCCAGGAATATTCCCCCATTGGGTCGTACCTCAGTCCCGTGCCTGCGGAAATGCCCGGTTATGAGAGTGAGCTAGTGATGGCAGGCGGCACGTTTATCGACGGCAGTACGTCGGAATTTTCTGCCGATGGGCCGCTGCGGGAGCCGTACACGGTCTTTTGCCAGGGGGGAACCCACTGGACTCATGTGGCGATCGCCCTCGAAGCCGCCATTGTAGCCGTTGGCCCAAAAACCTGACCCAAAACCTACAGGACTTACGCAGTTTATATGCAAAGAACCTGGAAGACCAAGCCAAACATAAAAATTGCCCTATTTTGGGCCATCCTGGGTGCGTTGGGGGCGCTGGCTGTGTTTCCCTACCTAATGGCGATCGCCCCTCCGCCTGCGGATCTGGCGGTGCCGCTGTCGGCCGTCGCCTTTGGGCAGGCCATCCAAACCGGACTGGTGCTGTGGCCGCTGGGCTGGCTGGGGCTGCGGCTGGGGCGATCGCTGGGCCTCGATTCGCCGCTGGTGCGGGCCTGGCTGACGGGCACCCCTCTGCCCCTCATGCCCCGTCGTCGCTGGCTCAGCATTGCCCTGCTCGGCGGGTTGGGCGGGCTGGCGATTCTGGGGCTGGATATCCTATTTCAGCCGTGGATGCCAGCCCCGCTCACGGGTTCCGCCGCCACCCGACCCCAAGTGGATCTGTGGAAAGGGCTACTGGCGAGCATTTACGGCGGAATCACCGAAGAACTGTGGCTGCGGCTGGGGCTGATGACCCTGATTACCTGGGTGCTGTGGCGACTGGCAGCGCGTCCCGTGTCGCCGCCAACCTGGATATTTGGGATGGCGATCGCCCTCTCGTCGCTGCTGTTTGGGCTGGGGCATTTGCCCGCTGCCGCTGCAGTCTGGCCGCTGACGGGGGTAGTGATTGGGCGATCGCTGCTGCTAAACGGGCTGCTGGGACTCGTCTTTGGGGCGCTTTACTGGAAGCTTGGGCTGGAGGCGGCAATGCTGGCCCATTTTTGTGCAGACTTGGCGCTGCGGGGGGTCGGGGGTAGCTAGCCGCAGTCCCCAAATGACCCAAGTTAAGGCACTGGCATAGCTTGAGACAGCAAGCTTACTGCCCTCATCCCCCAACCCCTTCTCCCAAGCGGGGAGAAGGGGAGCCAGACATAGGCTTGAAGTCCCTCTCCCGCTCTGGGAGAGGGATTTAGGGTGAGGGCTGAAATTGCTGCGTGAAGTATATTAGTGCCCCAATTAATCCAAATTAATGAAACCCAAATTAACTTATGGCAGCGGCTCGAAGAGGAGCGTGGCGGCAAGCTGAATTAGCTCCTGCGGCGGAATTCCCCTGGGTAAACTGGCCAGCCGCACAATGGTTTGCCCCGGAAACTGCGCCGCGGGAATCTCCTGACCGGGCACGTAGCGGTTATGCACCAAGTAAGTCTGCTGGATACCCAGCGCCCTGAGCGAATCCGTCAGGCGGGCCGCTTCTGCCAGGATTGCCGACTGATTTTGCGCCACGCCGATAAATTCCGTAAAGCTGGGATCTTTCAGCAGTTTTTGCGCCTTCACCACGCGCTGCCGCAGCGTCCGCAGGCGGCTCATCAAATCCACCCGCCCCACCACGTCCTGATATTTCAGCCAGAGCTTAAAAATCCAGCCAAGCCAGTCATTCAGCGCCGTCGGCATTTCCAAAAAGCGCAGCAGATGCCCGGTGGGGGCTGTATCTAAAATCACTAAATCTTGGCTGCCGTCCTCTAGCAGGTCAATCACGGCAATTAGCGCCAGCATTTCGTCAATGCCGGGGAGCGCCTGGGACACAATCTGCCGCCACGCCTGCGGCCCGTAGGCGATTTGCAGTGCGTCGTCGCCCGTGTCGCCGCTCATCATCTCCGCCAATTCCCACAGGTAATCTTCGCGGAACTGATGCAGCAGGGTGTCTGCGTCGATTTCCTGGGCGCTGAGGTTGGGCAACAGGGGTATGGGATCGTGCCCCAGCACGGTTCCAAAGGCATCGCCCAAGGAATGGGCCGGGTCGATAGAGATGACCCGCACTCGCTGCTGGGGATGGCGCTGGGCCATGCCTTGGGCGATTGCCCCTGAGAGGGTCGTCTTCCCAACGCCACCCTTGCCGCCGATGATCAGAAGACGACGGTGGAGGTCTAAAAAATCGGGAAGCGATGGCGGAATCGGGTGAAGGGTCGATGGCACGACGGGCAGAGGAATTGGGGGCAGTGGCGCGAGGGTGTGGGGCAGGAGTTGGGGCAGGAGCCTGTCGAGGGCTTCGAGGCCGACGGGTTCGGTGGGCTGCTGGGGCAGGATGAGCAGCGGAGGGTCGGGGCAGAGGGCAGCGAACTTTTCCAGGAGGTCGGCCTGTTCGCAAAGGCGACTCCCATAGGAATCGCTGCGCGAATCGCCCTCGCTGGGCTGGCTGTCGGACAAGACGCGATTGACCACAATACCGCCAATGGGAATGTGGAGCGTGTCGAGGGACTCCAGAAAACGTCGGGTTTCCTGGTAGCTCATCGGTTCCGGGATGGCGACAGCAAGGCAGGCAGTGCGGGTGGCATCTTGCAGCAAGGCGCGACCGTGGCCCAGGCGCGTTTGCATCTCTGCCAAAAACTCATCGGCTGCGTCGGCGGCGTACGTCCCAGCGAAGGTCTGCTGCATCACCCGATGCTTTTCCTGAAACAGACTGAGGGCGGCCAGGAACTGATCCAAAAAGTCCATCAGTCCAAACAGATTCAGCGTGTGCCCGCTAGGGGCCATGTCCACAACAATCCGGTCACTCTCGCCATCTTCCAGGATGCGCTGAATCTCCAACAAGCTCATGAGTTCGTCCAGCCCCGGAAAGCCCAGATCCCACACGGGGCTGAGGTCTGCGCCTTCGACAAAGCTGCCGCGTTCCACCAATAGCTCCAGCACCGACCCATAGCGGGCTTTGAACTCGGTCAGCAGGGCCGCCGCATCCAGGGCGCGGGTCTGCACGTTTGGCAAATCAGCGAGCGATCGCGCTTCGTCTGTCACCTCTGTCAGCAGCACATCGCCCAGGGAATGGGCTGGGTCAGTAGACATCAGCAGCACCCGATCCTGGGGAAATTCATGCCCCCAGCGACGGGCGATCGCACAGGAGAGGGTCGTTTTGCCGACACCACCTTTGCCGCTGACCATCAGTAGATGTACAGAATCAAATGGATACATATAGCAGCGATGAGGGGTCAGGGGTTAGGTTTGAAAGGCTCGATCCCCCTCAATCCCCCTTTAATAAGGGGGACTTCCAGAGGGGCTTGTTTCCCCCCTTATTAAGGGGAACCTCCAGAGCGGCTCGATTCCCCCCTTGTTGGAGGGCTAAGGGGGGATCTCAAGCTGCCTCGTATCGGAACCGATCCCCTCAATCCCCCTTAATAAGGGGAACCTCCGGAGCGGCTCGATTCCCCCCTTGTTAAGGGGGGCTAGGGGGGATCTCAGGCTGCCTCGTATTGGAACCGATCCCCCTCAATCCCCCTTAATAAGGGGGACTTCCAGAGCGGCTCGATTCCCCCCTTGTTAAGGGGGGCTAAGGGGGGATCAAGGTAACGCTGTATTACACTTGCGCCCCTCTCGTTAGGGTTCCCCATCCGCTGGGATGACTAAATGAAGAAACGTGACCCATTCGCCAAATTGGGGCGATCGCAACCATGAGCGACCTGTTTAAGGGATTTGAGCAACTGCTGGAACTGGCCAAAGCCCTCGAAGAAAAAGCCGCCAGCGGCGAACTCAAGACCGACGTGCAGATCCATAGCCGTCCGCTGGGGAATATTCCGCGCCAGGGCAACATTCCCCGCACGGGCAGTCCGACCGGGGGAGCGGGAGTTGGAACCAGCCGTGTCCGCCCCAATGCCGCACCCAATGCCGCAACCAGTGCCGCATCCGATGCTGCCCCCGACACGCCGCCCGTGGAAGCACCGGGAGAAGCGCCAACCGCATCGCTGCAAGACCTGGGCGGGCTGAGCGAGGTGCTGCGAGAACTGCGCGAGCAGGTGGAACTGCCGCTAAAGCGCCCTGATCTGCTGCAAAAGCTAGGACTGGAACCGACGCGGGGCGTGCTGCTGGTGGGGCCACCGGGCACGGGCAAAACCCTGACGGCGCGGGCGCTGGCGGAGGAACTGGGGGTGAGCTATATCGCCCTAGTTGGACCGGAGGTGATCGGGAAATACTACGGTGAGGCGGAGGCGCGGCTGCGGGGCGTATTTGAGAAAGCGGCAAAGTCTGCGCCCTGCATTGTGTTTATCGACGAAATCGACAGCCTCGCGCCCGACCGGGCCAAAGTGGAAGGCGAGGTGGAAAAGCGGCTGGTGGCGCAGTTGTTGAGCCTGATGGACGGCTTTGCCAAGTCGCAGGGAGTCATCGTGCTGGCGGCGACGAATCGACCCGACCACCTCGACCCGGCCCTGCGGCGACCCGGCCGGTTTGACCGAGAAGTGCAGTTTCGCGTGCCCGACCGCGATGGACGGCTGGAGATTTTGCAGATCCAGACTCGCGCCATGCCCTTGCAAAACGTGGACTTGGGGGCGATCGCCGATCTTTCGGTGGGCTTGGTGGGGGCAGATCTGAAGGCGCTGTGCCAGAAGGCCGCCTATCTGGCTCTGCGGCGGCAAGTGCCCAGCCTCAGCGCCCCGGTTCCCGCCGATTTGCACATTACCCAGGCAGACTTTTTGCAGGCGGCCCAGGAGATTCGTCCCTCGGTGCTGCGGTCAGTGGAGGTGGAGTCGCCAGACGTGCGCTGGGACGACATCGGCGGGCTAGAGAGCGTCAAGCAAACCCTGCAAGAATCGGTCGAGGGCGCACTACTCTATCCCGATCTGTATCGGCGCACGGGGGCGACGGCTCCGAGGGGCATCCTGCTGTGGGGTCCGCCGGGGACGGGGAAAACCCTGCTGGCAAAGGCGATCGCCACCCAGGCCCGGGCCAATTTCATTGCGGTGAACGGGCCCGAACTCCTGAGCAAATGGGTCGGCGCAGCCGAGCAAGCCGTCCGGGAACTGTTTGCCAAGGCGCGGCAGGCGGCTCCCTGCGTGGTGTTTATCGACGAGATCGACACGCTGGCTCCGGTGCGGGGCAGTTTTCAGGGCGATTCGGGCGTGGGCGATCGCGTCGTGGGTCAACTGTTGACCGAACTCGACGGCTTGCAGGGCTGCACCAACGTCCTGCTAGTGGCAGCGACGAATCGACCCGAAGCCCTCGACCCAGCGCTGATGCGGTCTGGACGGCTGGATCTTCAGCTCAAGATTGACCTGCCAGATGCCGCCAGCCGCCTAGAAATCCTGACCGTACATAACGGCGATCGCCCCTTGGCCCAGGTCGAGCTATCCCACTGGGCTGCTCAAACCGACGGCTGGAACGGCGCAGACCTGGCGCTGCTGAGCAACCAAGCCGCCCTACAAGCCATTCGCCGCCACCGAGCAGCCGGAAACCCTGATCCGAGTGCGCTACACATTACGCAGGAAGACTTTGCGATCGCCCACGCGCTGATCACTAGTCAGAAGCAGGCGGCAAGGTGAAAAGGGAAAAACGAAAAACGAAAAACGAAGAACGAAAAACGAAGAACGGTTAGTGTCCCGATTTATTCGCCACCCTCAAAATGACCAATCAAGAACAACCATGCTGTAAGGGTTTCAGCAGTTGCCAGATCGAGGTGGCGAAAAACTAAGGACACTAACAAAAACGAAAAACAAACTTCTTCGTTCTTCTCTCTTCGTTCTTCCCTCTTCCCTCTTCCCTGGCTCAGCGCGACAAGTCTACTGGCAGGCGATTCGCGAAGCGATCCTTTGGGGAATCGCCTGCTGCTAAACTCACGGGCGCGGTGCCGAGCTGGGTGACTTCCATATAGATGTGCGATAGCCCCACGGGTTGCCGACAGACTGAATCGAGGGAAATGCCTTCAAAGCAGGCGATGATGTCCTGCATGTCTAGGTAGGCGGGCAGCCAGAAGGTGAGGTCGTTGCCGTAGCGGCGGCAGGGAAAGCCGAGTTGCTGGGCGCGGGCGATCGCCCTCTCTTCCTCTGTCGTTTGCACCAGCACCACCTCCTGGGCTGGTACGTAGTGCCGCAGTTCTGCCAGGGTTCCCTCTGCCAACAGGCGGCCGCCTTTGAGAATGCCAATGCGGTGGCAGAGGCGTTCGGCTTCCTCCAGCAGGTGGGTGGTCAGCAGGGTGGTAATGCCCTGGTCGCGCAGACGACGGATGAGTTCCCACAGTTCATAGCGGGCTTCGATGTCGAGGCCGGTGGTGGGTTCATCCAAAATCACGAGTCTGGGCTGATGCACTAGGGCGATCGCCAGACTCAGCCGCCGCTGCATCCCGCCGCTGAGGGTTTCCACGGGCGAGTTGGCGCGGTCGAGCAGGTTTACGGCCGCTAGACAGTTGGCAATGCGGAGATCCCGCTTTTCCCGAGGGACGGCATAAATTCGCGCAAAAAAGTCTAGATTTTCGGCACAGGTGAGCGATCGATACAGCAGGTTTTCCTGAGGTACGATGCCAATCAGCCGCTTGGTGGCATCCGAGACAGGAATGCCGTCGATCGTAATGCGGCCGCTGTCGGGTTGCAGCAGGTTGCAAATCAGGTTGATGGTAGTGGTTTTGCCCGCACCGTTGGGCCCCAGCAGGCCGTATACCTCGCCGGGACGAACGTCCAGCGTCAGATCTTGCAAAACGGGGCGATCGCCGTAGGTTTTGGTCAGCGTTTCTAGATGCAGCACTGTGCTACAGCCTCCTCTCTACCCGCACCATACGGCGATAGGCCAACCAGCCCCCGGCAACCACCGCGATCGCAAAGCCAGCCAGAAAGCGCAGATGCAACCCCACTTCAGCCAGGGTTCCGTCTGCCACGGACACACCATCCAGCGCCTCGATCATGTGAAACACCGGGTTGAACTCTGCCAGATTTAGCAGCGCATCGGGAAAAAACTGGGTCGGCACAAACGCACCACCTAAAATTAGCAGCGGCACGCCAAAGGTCGCCACCAGCGCATTCACGTCTTCCGTGCGGCGGGCAAACTGCGTCCCCAGAATAAAGCCCACGCCGACGTAGCTGGCAATGCTGAGCAAAATCACCAGCAGCTTCAGCGGCGGCGAACCCTCAAACGTCGCGCCCATAATGCTGGCGGTGGCATAGATTAGCAGCGCTTGCCCCAGCCCAATGTAGGTGTGCGCCAGAAAAATGCCGAGAAAATAGGATGTGCCGCTGAGGGGCGAGATAAACAGCCGCTTGAGGGTCTGCTGCTCGCGCTCTGCGACCACCGTGGACACGCTGCCGCCCAAACAGCTAAAGAACAAGGCCGCGCCCACCAGCGACGCAGGCACACAGCGCTCGAAGGCTTCTGCTTCGGAGAGATTGCCAGATTCGGTGAGCAGGTAGCCGTTGAGCAGCAAAATGGTGACTGGAAACAGCGTCCAAAACAGGAGCGATCGCCCCCGACGCACCAGTTCCCGCAAAATTCGCTGCGCTACTGCCAGCGTTTCTCGCCCATAGCCGCGCACCTTCGCGCCAAACTTGACTCCTAACAGGGTCCTTGCCTCCCGATGCAACCTTCGTGCCAGTGATCCTGCCGATCATACCCTTAAAGTTACAAGAGTTCATAAACTCAGGTGGCAGGGAAAAAACTGGCACGAGGGAATGCCCATGCGCGATCGCCTTTTTACAGTCAACAAGTGATTTAAGCCGGTACAATCATTGCCACCAAGCGGATAGATCAATCTCTCGTGGATGAATCAGCCAGCTCCGCTGGAGTGGCTGGGTCAGCGTTTTCACCAGCGGGGAGAGTTCGCTTAGCTCTTGCAGTCCGTTTTCGGTTTGCAGCTTGATGCCCCGCTGATAGAGCGTATAGCCCCGGCTCAGCGCCACCCGAATGCCGCAGTAATAGTCAGCAATGAGGCCCCGATGGGAGAGCGATCGCCTCACCTGCTCTAGAACCTCTGGGTGGGCCTCTGGGGAAAGCGGGCTAATATCAGTTGCTTTGAATAAATCTCGATCCACAAATCGGCGGCAGAGATCCGCCAGCACCGGGTCGTCGTGCTGCTGCCAGCGTTGCAGATGGTAGATAAACACGCCGTCGTCTGCCTGGAGATATTGCGCCAGGGGCAACGTGTTGCAGTCGCCTTGCAGCCACGCCGTCACGGTGTCGTCGGCCGATAGCTTGCCCAGCGCCAGCAGTTCCCGCGCCCGCCGAAACGCCTGCTGCAAGCCCCAGGTCGCCGCGATATTTTTGGGATGGTTATAAATCTGGGCGTACATAAAGTAGCGGACAATCAGATAATGCTCGATCGCCGCCATGCCTTTTTTCGCTACGACTAACTGCTGCGTGGTTGGGTCATAGCCCATCGCCATCAGAATTCGATCCAGATCGAGCCGCCCGTAGGATGCGCCGGTGAAGTAGCTGTCGCGCATCAGGTAATCCAGGCGATCGCAGTCTAGCTGGCTCGTCACCAGTTGCCACACCACAGGGAGTGGATGCGTTTTGTGATAGATCTGCGAGAGTTGGGGCAATAATGCGGGGTCGTGTTCATCCAGCCGCGATCGCACGGGTTCCGACTCGTCCAAGATCCGCCGCGTCCAGTGTTCGTGGTGGCTGCCAAAAATTTCTTCGCAGGTGTGGCTAAAGGGGCCATGTCCGATGTCATGCAGCAGCGCCGCACAGAGAACGGCTGCGCGGTGGGGCTGGAGTTCTCTATGACGGGTGGCCAGACGGTCAAAGGCGCGACGGGCGATCGCCATCACGCCCAGCGAATGGGTAAACCGCGACGACTCGGCTCCGTGAAACGTCAGGCTGGCGGGGCCCAGCTGGCGAATCCGCCGCAGCCGCTGAAATGCGGGCGTGTCAATCAGATCAATCAGCAATGCCTCCGTCGGATCAGCGCGATCGAGGGCGATCGCCCCATGCAGCGGGTCATGATAGGTACGTCCGGGCATTTATTGGGATTGGGGGGTTAAGGGGCGGGGCAACAGTCAGGACTTGAGCAGTCAGGACTTGAGCAGTCAGGACTTGAGCATTCAGGACTTGAGCATTCAGGCCCCAAGCACAAGATGCCCTGTCGAATCACTCACCCTCATTCTTCCCAACAGGCGGACTGATACGCCATCCCCACTTACCCCGCTGCTCCAGCGACGACCATCTGTTGCGTCAGCGCCTCAATTGCCGCCTGATATTGCTCATCGGCTTCCGTAGCGACCTGTTCGCGGCTAGTAATGTTGAGCGAAACCGAGCGATCGGGTTCGATGCCAAGGCGATTAATGTCTCGGTGGCTGGGCGTTTCGTAGCGGGCGATGGTCACCGCCAGCCCCGACCCGTCCGACAGCCCAAACAGGGATTGAATCAGCCCTTTGCCAAAGGTCTTTTCGCCAATCAATTGGGCGCGTCCGTTGTCTTGCAGTGCGCCCGCCAGAATCTCGCTGGCGCTGGCCGTGCCCTGGTTCACCAGCACGATCAGCGGGTCATCCGTCAGCGGCTCCGACAGGGCCTCAAAGCTATCCTGAATGCCGTCGCGGTTGACCGTGTAGACAATGGTGCCGTCCCGCAGCCACAGCCGCGCAATGTCGATCCCCGCTTGCAGCAAGCCGCCAGGATTATTCCGCAAGTCCAAAATGTAGGCGTTGGCATCCTGTTTTTCTAGACGGGCGATCGCATGGGCCACCTCTTCTGCGGCATTGGCACTGAACTGGGTGAGGCGAATGTAGCCCACCTGGGTTCCGTCGGGCTGGGGCCGCAGTTCGGCGTAGACCGGGTTGATGGTGATGCGATCGCGCACCAGTTCCACCTCCCAGCTTTTCGGGCTTTCATCGCGCCCAATCGTTAGCACCACACGGCTTCCCGCTGGGCCACGCATCCGCTCGGCGGCTTCGTCCAAGGTTAGGTTCGCAGTTACCTCGCCATCGATCTTCAAGATGCGATCGCGTGGTTGCAGGCCAGCCCGGTCTGCGGGGGAACCCTCAATCGGCGTAATCACGCGCAGATCACCCGTGTCGGGGTCTTGGGCAATTTGCAGCCCCACACCGCTCAGTTCGCCAGACGTACTGGTTTGCAGACTGCGATACTGATCCGGCTTCAGCAGGCGCGTATAGGGGTCGTCCAGCCCTGCCAGCATTTGCTGAATCGCGGCATAGGTATCCTCTCGGTTGGTGGGAGCCTGCTTCAGCACCTTCTGGCGCACCAGCCACCAGTTCTGGTTATTGAAGGTGCTGTCTACGTAGGCCCGATCGACAATCCGCCACACTTCATTCAGCAGCTTTTGCTCCTCGGTAAAGGCATAAGCGGGCGGAGTATTCACCTGCAACGCCATCAACCCCGTGAAGAGCCAAACCAGCACAAACCCAAGTAGTCGCTTTAATCCCTGGCGTTCTAACCCCAGGCGCTTTAATCGATGTTGCTTCATAAAACATATCTTAACGTTCTACTCAGACTGGCGGCTATCTCAGGCGTACCTATTCTGAAAGGATCGGCGGCGATCGCCCCAAGCCTGCTCCCTTCGAGTTAACCAGCCATCGTAGCAGAAGCCGCAGTCTTTATCACTTCTCTGTAAAATTGCAGCGCCGCCCAAAAAGTTGAACGAAACCTGTGCCGGATCTTGGTTACAGCGTGAAATCTGATGAGCAGCTATGTTACATTCTTTAGAAATGGCAATACATCTCTCTTTTGGAATTCTTGCTTCATGTTTACAAAGCAGGTAACTGACTCGAAAGCGTACCAGTGGTTTCAGGAGCGGCTGGAAATCCAGGCGATCGCCGACGATATCAGCACTAAGTACGTTCCTCCCCACGTCAATATCTTCTACTGTCTCGGTGGCATCACCCTGACCTGTTTCATCATTCAGTTCGCCACCGGGTTTGCAATGACCTTTTATTACAAACCCACTGTGACTGAGGCGTTCTCCTCGATTCAGTACCTGATGACTGAGGTGAACTTTGGCTGGCTCATCCGCTCGATCCATCGCTGGTCTGCCAGCATGATGGTGCTGATGATGATCCTGCACGTCTTCCGGGTTTATCTGACGGGCGGCTTCAAGAAGCCCCGTGAGCTGACCTGGGTAACGGGCGTAATTCTGGCAGTCATTACTGTCTCCTTCGGCGTGACGGGCTATTCGCTGCCTTGGGATCAGGTCGGCTATTGGGCGGTCAAGATCGTGTCCGGCGTGCCCAGTGCTATTCCTGTCGTCGGTGACCAGATTGTGGAACTCATGCGCGGTGGCGATAGCGTGGGTCAAGCAACGCTGACTCGCTTCTATAGCCTCCATACCTTTGTGCTGCCCTGGTCGATTGCGGTGTTCATGCTGCTGCACTTCCTGATGATCCGCAAGCAGGGTATCTCTGGCCCCTTGTAGGTCGCACGGATTGGGTCGCCGAGTTGAAAGAGGGCGATCGCCCTTTCAATGCTTCGGCCGATCCTTTACACTGCTGGAATCAGTTAGCTGCTGGGAACTCCGACCGCTCTTCCCCTCTGTTCGATCCTTGCTGCTTAGGAGAAACCTGAATCATTATGGCAACCATTAAGAAGCCGGATCTTAGCGATCCCGCATTGCGCGAGAAACTTAAGAAAGGCATGGGTCACAACTACTATGGTGAACCCGCCTGGCCCAATGACCTGCTATACATCTTCCCGGTCGTGATTCTGGGAACCATCGGCTGCGTGGTAGCGCTAGCCGTGCTAGATCCAGCTCTCGTGGGCGAGCCCGCCGATCCATTTGCGACTCCCCTGGAAATCCTGCCGGAGTGGTACCTGTACCCCGCATTCCAGATTCTCCGAATCGTGCCAAACAAGCTGCTGGGTGTGGCGCTGCAAAGTGCTATTCCCCTAGGCTTGATGCTGGTTCCTTTCATCGAAAGCGTGAACAAGTTCCAGAACCCCTTCCGCCGTCCGGTCGCGACGACGGTCTTCCTGTTCGGAACGTTGGTGACGCTGTGGCTGGGCATCGGCGCAACGTTCCCAATCGACAAGTCTCTGACCCTGGGCTTGTTCTAGGGATGTTTTTCTAGCTTTATTGGAGCGACTTGCTCTGGCTGACTCGGCGCTCGTGCATCTACTGGGAGTGTTTCTTTCTCTTCTGGTTGCTGTACGGGCGCTTTGTTGTGAAATAGTCTTGGCTTTGAACCGGAGCGCTCGACGCAGACTGCCTCAATCCTTTGCCGTTTCGCCGAATCTTAAATCGTGGTGGATGTCATTCAGCAGCGAGAGCGATTGGTGGTGCCCAGCCAGCTAACCGCTCTGAATCCAATCCAAGCCTGGTTCCGACAGTTTTGCCTGCAAAACGAAGGGCGCTATCCCTGGCTGGCCCATCAGTGCGATCACCTCAATTTAGCGCTGGCTGAAGGCTTCACCAACGCTGTGCGCCATGCCCACCGGGGGTTGCCGCCAGAAACACCAATCGAGATTGCGCTGGCGCTGCACGAAGACTGGATCGAAATCCGCATTTGGGACTATGGACGACCGTTTAATCCCGATCGGCTAAAGGAACCCCAACCCGGCACGCTGCAATCGGGGGGCTATGGCTGGTTTTTGCTGCGGCGGTTGACCGATCGCGTATCCTATGACCGCTACATCGACGGGCGCAACTGCCTGCAACTGGTAACCTACGGCTTTAAGCACCCAGTCTAGATTTAGCAGCTAGACGGGCTGATTGATCTGCTGCGCTGTTCCCGATCCATCCGATCTGAATCGTGTCGGCTGAATTGCTCAAGGATCGCGCCTCGAAGTGGTAGCCTATAAAGTCGATGTGTGTTGTAGAGGGAGGCGTTATGAGCGAAGATGCCGTTAAAGCCATGAAGCAGCAGGTGGGTATTGCGGCGGCGCAGCGCGTGCAGTCTGGCTCCATCGTGGGGCTGGGAACTGGGTCTACGACGGCCTTTGCAATTGAGCATTTGGGCGATCGCCTCAAATCGGGCGACCTGAAAGACATCAAAGGCATTCCGACCTCGTTTCAGGCATCGGTGCTGGCTAAAAAGTATGGCATTCCCTTGGTCACGCTGGACGATGTGGAAAAAATCGACATCGCCATTGACGGGGCTGATGAAGTTGATCCCAATAAGGTGCTGATCAAAGGCGGCGGCGCAGCCCACACTCGCGAGAAGATCGTGGACTCTCTGGCCGATGTGTTCATCGTCGTGGTGGACAGTACCAAGCTGGTAGAGACGCTGGGGTCTACGTTTCCGCTGCCCGTCGAGGTGCTGCCTGTGGCAGTGTCCCCGGTGACGCGGGCGCTAGAGGCACTGGGCGGCAAGCCCGAACTGCGGATGGGCGTAAAGAAGGATGGCCCGGTGATTACGGATCAGGGCAATATGATTCTGGACGTGACCTTCGGCAGCATTCCAAACCCGGCTGAGTTTGAGCAGACGCTGAACAATATTCCGGGTGTTTTGGACAACGGCCTGTTTGTGGGTCTGGCGGATGTGGTGCTAGTGGGCGAAATCAAAGAGGGACAGCCCATTGTCCGGGAGCTATAGTGCGGGAGCTATGGTGCGGGAACTGTAGCCGCTCTGAGGGGCGAAAGAAAGTCAAACCCTAAGCGGGTTTTGAGAAGTGGTTGACACGGCGGGCAAAAAGCTGGGATTTCAGCCCGTACTCGATCGCCTCCAAAATGCGAATCACACCTGTAGTATTGATCATTTCAGGAGACTTGCCTGCCCGCTGGGCGGCCTGCATGGCCTTATCGGTGAGTTTGTGGCTGGTGTAGCCCGTCATAACGAGAACTAAATCGGCGCTGGCCACGTGGCTTTCGGCCTGTTCGGCAATCTGTGGGCCCGCCTGCGCCGTACACCAGATTAGTTCGACTTTTGACTCCCTCAAACGGTTTCGCACGGCGGTTTCTAATCGGTCATGCCCGCCGAAAATGACCACTTTGCCCTCAAGCTGGGCATAGGGGTTGGGGCGCTTTTCGGAGGTGCGATGGCGGACACGGGGCTGGACGTTGGGCGCACGCTCGACGCGGGAGCGGTTTTCTAGCGCTTTGTTGTAGATAAACGTGAGGGTCTGCTCATGGCTACCACGCAGGCGAGCGACGGGCCCTTCCTCGCTGTAGGCGTTAATTTGCTCGATGAGCTTATCGACGACCTCTTCCAGCGCTCCGATCGCCTTCAGGTCATGCACGTAGCCTCGAATGGCGATCGCCGCATCGGTTGCATTATAGAAATCTTCCTGCTCTGCGATCATTTCCAGCAGGTCATCTTTGAGGGCCTGTCGCCAGCGGGCTGCCTGCTCCGCAACGCGCTCATCAATCAGCCGCTCTTCGTTCAAAATCATCTGGCGATCGACCATTTGTGCCGCCAGTTCTGGCGCATCGGCAATTTTCTGGCGCAGGTCGGCGACTTTTTCTTCTAATTTGGTACGGGTCACGCTGTCTGAAAAATCATCCGGCTCAAACTTAGAGAGCATTCGCTCTGTTTCCTGGAGTAGCGGTTCTAGTCTCTGGCGAATTTCGACAACTTTTTGCTGAATTTGTTCATCCCGCTGCTGCTGTAATCGTTTTTCTTCTAGCTCTATCTTTGCCAGGGATAATAAATCTTTGACGGATGACTCTAGATCATCTAAATCGCTAATATCCATACGCTTTTCTCCAAAACAATAAGTGATTAACTAGTGATTAACTTAGGGGCTATGAATTCAGACGGATAAAAAGAAAAAGCCTTCGATACCCATCCGCAGTACCAATATTGGAGGGTATCGATTATCAAATGGTATCGATCGTGGCATCTATGTCAGTTAATCCCAGTCGGTTAATCCCAGCATCCAGGCAAGGGATGGTGTTTCCGCATGAGAATCTAAATACTATCTCGAATCGGACTCGTATCGGATTTTGAGGACTGTCTTGTCATGAATCCCAAGTTCTTACTGCTAAGCCCTTTGGCAAACTCGTTGTCAAGCTTTTTGCCGAAATTTCTGTCGAACTCTCTGTCAAATGCTCTACCACCCCCCCTTATCCCCCCTTCTGTCGCCTCTCTGCCAGACCGTAATATGGCTAAACTATCGAGTCTGTAGGTTTATCAATGCACTAAGTTGACGATACTCCTATTATTGCTACTTTTGAAGGGGTTGCCCTTTTCGCATAAGACCCCTTCTCAAAATCCTATGCTCTATCGACGGTTTGGACGGACTGGGCTGGCAATGCCCGTTTTTTCTTGTGGCGGAATGCGCTATCAGCACAAGTGGCAGGATACGCCGCTGGATCAGATTCCGTCTGACAATCAGGAAAATTTAGAAGCCACGATTCGGCGATCGCTCGAAGTGGGTATCAACCACATCGAAACGGCGCGGGGCTACGGCAGCTCAGAACTGCAACTGGGTCAGATTTTGCCGAAACTGCCGCGCGACCAGATCATCGTGCAAACCAAAGTATCGCCCACGGCAGACCCGCGAGACTTTGAGCAAAAACTGGAGCAATCGCTCGCTTACCTGAATCTGGACTACATCGATCTGCTGGGGCTGCACGGCATCAACACGCCAGAACTGCTGGGCTATAGCCTGCGGTCGGGCGGCTGTCTGGATGTGGCGCGACGGTTTCAGGCGTGGGGGCGCGTGCGGTTTGTGGGCTTTTCGACCCACGGGCCGACAGAGGTGATTGTGCGGGCGATCGCCTCCGACCAATTCGATTACGTCAACCTGCACTGGTACTACATCAACCAGGTCAACTGGCCTGCCATCGAAGCCGCCCACCGCCACGACATGGGCGTGTTCATCATCAGCCCGTCCGACAAAGGCGGAATGCTCTACAGCCCGCCGCCCCGATTGGTGGAACTTTGCCACCCCCTCAGTCCGATGGTGTTCAACAACCTGTTTTGCCTCAGCCATCCGCAGGTGCATACGCTCAGCATTGGCGCGGCCCGCCCCAGCGACTTTGACGAGCATCTGAAAACGCTGGAATTGCTCGATCGCGCTGACGAAGTGCTGCCGCCCATTTTGCATCAGCTTGAGCAGGGGGCGATCGCCGCGCTGGGCGAGGACTGGTACAAGACCTGGGATGTGGGCCTGCCGAACCATCAAGACGTGCCCAATCAGGTCAATATTCGCTCGATCCTGTGGCTGCGAAACTTGGCGATCGCCTTTGGACTGACCGAATTTGCCAAAACCCGCTACAACATGCTGGGCGGGGCTAGCCACTGGTTTCCGGGCAACAAGGCCGACGAAGTTCAATCCCTCGACCTGCGCGACTGCCTGCGCCACAGCCCCCACGCCGACCAGATTCCCCGCCTGCTCGCCGAGACTCACGAACTGCTGGGTGGTGCAGCGGTCAAGCGTCTGTCGCAGAGCTAGGAGCCATGCATTTTGCAGCCAGTGGCGTTCCAAAACTAGTGCTTAATTCTCAGGTGCTTAATTCTTCAGCCCCGTCGTCGCAATGCCGCCAATCAACTGGCGCTGTCCGACTGCAAACAGCACCACCACAGGCACCGTCACCAGCACTACCGCCGCCATCAGCAACGACCAGCTATTCGTAAACTGCTCCTGAAACTCCGCCAGCGCCAGTTGCACGGTTCGCAACTCTGGGCGCGTCGTGAACACCAGCGGCTTAAACAAATCATTCCACTCGCCGATAAAGGTAAACAGGAACAGCGTCACCAGCGCGGGTCGGGCCAGCGGCAGCACAACCCGCCCCAGCACTTGCAGACGGGTAGCACCGTCTAGCGCGGCCGCTTCCTCTAGCTCGATGGGGATGGTCTGAAAAAACTGTCGCATTAGGAAAATGCCGAATCCATTGACTGCTGTCGGCAAGATCAGCGCCCCGTAGGTATTGATCAGGTGTCCTGTTTTTAATACCCAAAAAATCGGAATCACCAAAAGCTGGAACGGGATCACCAGCGTCGCCAGCACCAGCGCCAGCACAGTCTGTCGTCCCCAAAAGCGAAACCTCGCTAGGGCATAGCCTGCCAGTGCCGAGAGCAGGATTTGCAGGGCGGTGACGGCAAGCGCTACGAAGGTAGAGTTGGCGATCGCCCCCAGAAAGTGCCCCCGCGCCCACACTTGGCGATAGTTGTCGAGCGTCAGCCCTGCCCTATCTCCGGTCTGAAACGAAGTCCACAGCACCACACCCAGCGGCAGCAGCACCAGCCCCGCCCCCAGGCCCAGCAGTAGCCCGTTGAGCCAGCGCCACAGATTCAACGACAGGCCGGGAAACCGACTAGAGAGCATAACGTGATTCTAGAGAAGGAGCCAGCAGCGAAATCTTGTGCGATACAGTATGGATCAACGGTTTAGGCTTGGGCATAGATATAAATCTATGATGTCGTTGAACAGGATATCAGCTACAAGGGGACTCTAGTTTAACCATTCCATGCCGAAACCCAGTAGAGTAGAGTTTGGGCATATCTTAAGTTAAGCAAACTAGGGCACCGATTTCTTTACAATGGTTTCTTCCCAAAGCTGCTGCAAGTTTGAGACTTTCCTCCAAACCACGCCAGCAGACAGACTGACCCCGCAATGCTTAACGTCACGGCTCGATTTGCCGCCATTGCCCACTCGCTCTCGTCTAAACGTTCTGGACACCGCCGACCTCAGCGCTGCCCGAACAGACTTACAGGAGCTTGTTTTCCACCGTTTTGACCCTCAGTCAGGAGACCGACCCTACTATGCCGCAGCTTGAGCTTACCCCAGAACTCGACTATCAGAGTGCCGTCTATAAAGATGCCTACAGCCGCATCAACGCCATTGTGATTGAGGGCGAAGAGGAAGCCTTCGACAATTACCAGCGCCTTGCAGAGTTGATGCCTGATCACAAAGACCAGTTGATCGGCCTGTCGAAGATGGAAAGCCGCCACAAGAAGGGCTTTCAGGCCTGTGGGCGGAACCTGTCCGTTGAGCCAGACATGGCCTTTGCTAAGGAATTTTTTGCTGACCTGCACCGCAACTTTCAGGAGGCCGCGGCCCAGGGCAAAATCGTGACCTGCCTGCTGATTCAGTCGCTGATTATCGAGTGCTTTGCGATTTCTGCGTACAACATCTACATTCCGGTGGCAGATGACTTTGCCCGCAAGATCACCGAAGGCGTGGTGAAGGATGAGTATCTGCACCTGAACTTTGGCGAAGAATGGCTGAAGGCGAACTTTGAAGCATCTAAGGCAGAGCTAGAGGAAGCCAACAAGCAAAACCTGCCGCTGGTGTGGCGGATGCTGAACCAGGTGGAAAACGATGCCAAGGAACTGGGCATGGAAAAAGAAGCCCTGGTAGAGGATTTCATGATCAGCTACGGCGAAGCGCTGAGCAACATCGGCTTCACCACTCGCGACATCATGCGGATGTCTGCCTACGGGCTGTCGGCTGCCTAGACGGGCGATCGCCCTCTAGTCCTGCTTTCCCCAGTCCCCTGAGCGGCTCGATTCTTTTCTCCCTGGGGGGCTGGGGGAGGTGGTTTGTGACAATTTTTGCCCGCTTTATGCTGTCCACAGCCCAAGGATGACCGCGCCACACCGTATCCTAATCTTGTTGAGTGAAAGGGATTTTCCATGAAGGCGCAGGTATTTCGCGGAGTCAATCAACTGAGCTACGAAGACGTGCCCGTGCCAGAACTGGCGGCAGACGAGGTGCTGGTGCAGGTGCGGGTGGTGGGCTTGTGCCAGTCGGATATCAAAAAGATTCGCTATCCGCTGTATGAGCCGCCGCGCATCTTTGGGCATGAAACGGCGGGCGTAATTGCGGCGGTGGGCGACGCGGTGCGGGGCTGGCGGACGGGGCAGCGGGTGGTCGTGCTGCACCACATTCCCTGTATGCATTGCGGCTATTGCCTGAATGAAAATTACTCCATGTGCGAGGTGTATAAAAGCATCAGCACGACGGCCGGGTTTGCGCCCAGCGGCGGCGGCTTTGCGGAATATGTGAAAGTGCCGGGGCATATTGTGCAGCACGGCGGGCTAATCGAAATTCCCGACGACGTGACCTTTGAGCAGGCCAGCTTTGTGGAGCCGACCAACTGCTGCCTGAAGGCGGTGAAGAAGGCGCAGGTGCAGCCCGGACAGACGGTGCTGGTGACGGGGGCGGGGCCGATTGGGCTGATGTTTGTGATGCTGGTGAAGTATTTTGGCGCAAGGGCGATCGCCACTGACCTGATCCCGTCTCGCCTGGAAAAAGCTCGCCAGCTTGGGGCCGAGGCCGCCTTCGATCCGCGCGACCCAGACCTGCCCGCAAAAATTCACGCGCTGACCCAGGGCATGGGCGTAGACACGACGCTGCTGGCGGTTCCCAGCGACAAGGCATTCTTTCAGGCACTCGACTGCACCCGCAAGGGCGGCAAAATTCTATTCTTTGCCGAGTTTCCCGATGAGGTGGAGATTCCGATTAATCCCAACATTCTCTATCGCCGCGAGATTGACCTGATGGGCAGCTACAGTTCGTCTTATAAGGTGCAGAGCCTCGCTGCCGATATCGTATTCAACCGACGAATCGATGTGGATGCCCTAGTGAGCGATCGCTTTCCGCTGAGTGACCTCGCCGCTGCGGTCGATCGCGCCGTGTCGCCCACCCCCGACACGTTCAAAATCCTGATTGACGTGGGGCAGGGCTAACGATACTTATCTACTTCAATGCGAGTTAATGCGAGAGGGATGGAACCTGCATGGCTCCATCCCTCTTTTGTTCATCAGATTGAGCTTAGACAAACTGGAACATTGTGCTATTGAGATTCAGCTTGCCGTTCCCCTGAACAATCGCAATCAGTTCATCCGTGCGTCCGGTTTCTAGGAAAATGGCATTCCCTTTGGGCAGTCCCTTGGGTGCGGAACCCAGGCGATAGTCGGAGGCTTTGCCGTGCAGTTGGATGGCATCCTGTTGTCGGTTGAAATCCTTGATCAGCGCGTAATCCTTGAGTCCAGCGCTATTCCGCTTGCCGTCGTCATAGAAAACGCGCTGCTGATCCCCTAGCACGAACAGATCTCGTCCGGGCCCGCCCGTCAACTGGTCGATTTCGTTTCGCCCTGGCGCGCGCGTGTTGGGATTTACCCCAATCAAGATATCGTTCCCGCCGCGCCCATTGAGCCGATCGTTCCCCCGCAAACCCACCAGCATTTCGCCCGCATTCGTGCCTGTTAGCGTATCTTTGCGGTTGGTGCCTCGGAGCGATCGCATTCCGGGTGCGGGCGACAGATCTGGCAGACCCACGGGCGCTCCAATAGGCGCTCCAATGGGTGCAGCGTTGGGCGGCTGCGGCAGCAGTGGATCTTGAGGGCGACCGGGCTGATTGATGCCACCCCCAGGGCGATCGTCGTCTAAAATCGTGATCGTTGCTTCTCGGTTGCCCTGCAAAATCGCATTTCCGCCCTGCACCTCAAGCAGCCGCATCACAATTGTTTCATCGCCTTCGATGAGCGTATCTTGCAAAATGGGAATCGTAATTGTTTTGCTCGATTCGCCAGGCTGGAATAAGATGAAATCTGACTGAGGTAGGATATAGTCTGAGCCGTTGGTTGCGGTGCCGCCAGTAATTTCGTAAGCAACCTGAGAGGCCAGGTGTAAGTCGCTAGAGCGCGTCACCGTCACCTGTGCGCCGACGGGCACGCCGTTTTCGCCGATCTGATAGGTGGGCTGACTAAAGGACACCACCGATGCAATCTCAAACTGCTGGGCATAGATGCCGTAGCCGTCGCCATCTTGCCCCAGGCTTTGCCAAGTGACGATGAAATTGCCATCCCCCTGCATGGCGACCGTTGGGGCAACCTGGAGGCCTGGAGTGTGGGAGTTTACCCGCAGCTCATCACTGAGGGGAATGCCTGTGGCGCTAAAGCGACGCATATAGATGTCGGCATCATTGCGCTCCTGGGTACTGGCCCACGCAACCACAAAGTTGCCTTGGGAATCGAGCGCAATGCTGGGGGCATAGTGGGAACCTGTCGGAGTCTGGCTGACTTGAATCTCGTCGCTGAGGGGCTGCCCTGCGGCATCAAACCGTCGGGCGACCAGCCCTTCAATTTGGCAACCCCAGGCTATGACAAACGAACCATCTGCGCCCATAGCCACCTTTGCGCCGAATTGATCGTTGTCGGTGGTCAGGTTGACGGGAAGTTCGCCGCCGACCGGTCGGCCGTTGACATTAAATCGCTGGGCATAGATGCCGTAGCCGCTGCCATCTTGACCAACGCTTGACCAGGTGATGACGAAGTTGCCTTTGCCGTCTGTGGCGATCGCCGGGTCAAATTGATTGCCGCGAGTCGTTGCGTTTACTCGCACTTCGGCTCCCGCAGGCGACCCATCGGCGTTAAATTGACGGGCATAGATCCCCGCGCCGTCGCCATCTTGACCAATGCTCGTCCAAGTCACCATGTAGCTGCCGTCATCGCTAATGGCGATCGCCGCATCACCCTGGAAGCCCTCAAGCTCCACAGCAAAGAAGCCGTTTTGGTTGCGGTCAGTGCTAGTCAGCCGCGAGACATAAATGTCGCGGCTATTGGTTCTTTGGTTTGGCAAGGTATGGGCGATCGCCACGTTGCCGTCCCGATCCATCGCAATAGCCGGGCTGGAAGCCACATCTTGAACCAGGGTATCGTCGCTCAGCGGCCGACCGTCTTTTTGAAATCGGCGGGTATAGATTCGGTTTCGTCCATCGAACGCTTCTTCCCAAGCAACACGAAAGTTTCCGTCAGCATCGGTTGCAATCGCTGCGCCGTATTGGCTGCCAGCAGGGCGGTTGTTAACACGAAACTCGGAATTCACTTTGAGGATAGACATAGGTAAGTGTTGGGGTTGAGGGTTTGGAAAGGAACAGGGAAAAGGAAAAAACGAAGAACGAAGAGAGAAGAACGAAGAAGGTAGGGTAAAAAAGACTAGGGAACTCTGTCAGCACGAAAATCATGCTGCGATCGCCCGTTTTCTGAAGATTCGCCAGATAAGGCACTAGGTAGTGTCTTAAAACTTTCTAGGTCGTTGATTGCCTTGATCGATCCCCCTAAATCCCCCTTAATAAGGGGGACTTCCGAAGTGGGTCGGCTCGGTTCCCCCCTTTTTAAGGGGGGCTAAGGGGAGATCAAAGGGTTTTAAAACATGCCCTAGGTAAGGTGCTAGATTGGCGCGACTAGATCCCGCGCTTGGCAAATCGCGCCATCACCTGCACGTCGGTATATGCTCCAGCGCGAAAAGCGTAGTCCTTCAGCACGCCCTCGGTTACGAAGCCGAATTTTTGGTAGAGGGCGATCGCCGCGTCATTGTCGGTGTAGACCATCAGATCTAGCCGATGCAGGTTAAACCACTGGTCTGCCAAGTCGATCGCAGCTTTGACCAATGCCGTCCCCACGCCATAGCCGCGAAAGTTAGGATGCACGGCTACGGTGCTGATGTGGCCCATGTGACGCATCCGGGACTGGAGGCAGGTCGAAAAGCCCAGACTGCCTGCAACGCTCTGGTTGTATGTCGCAACCAGCGTATAGTGACCCGCAGGCGGATTGTTTAGCTGCTCACGCATCTCTTCTGCAACAACGCAGGGCATCTTACTCGTCCAGTACACGACATCCGGACTCGTCAGCAAGCTATGTAGCTTATCTATGTCTCCAGCCTGGACATGGCGAATCTGGATCAGTTCTGGGTTGGCTGCTCGGTCAAGGATTCTTGCAGCAGCGGAACGGACTGGCAAGGGATACAGCGCCGATGCGGGCTTTGTGACGTGGGGAGCTTGGGGCAGTTCTGTGGGAACCTGCGTTTTTTGTTCTACTTTTTGTTCTACTTTTTCCTCTATGGGGGAAACCTGCGAAAGCATTGGCTTTCTCCTTTGAAACAACGAATGGGGACAGAACTTTGATACGTATGAGGCGGCAGTATACACGGGTGGGCCGATCCGGCTCAGCCCGCTTGCTGCCAACACCGCATGGCTGAAGTGAACCAGCTACGAGGCGTTCAGACCACCGTCGAGGTTGCAAATCTCTGCTGTTGGTATCTGAACACAAGTTATCGAACCGAGCGATCCCAAACCGTCCTGAAACCGCTCCCAAAGCGCTCCGCTGCAAACTCTCCAGCCTGTGACAAAAAACGTATCACCCAGGCTCTTGACTCTCTAGCAGACTGGAGGCTTCAAGATAGAAGCAGTTCCAAAGACTGTGGCAAAACCAGGGAGTTTTCACCATGACCTACGAATTCACGGTTCCTGATATGGCCTGCTCGGCGTGCAGCGACACCATCACCAAAGCAATCCAAACCATCGATGCTGCGGCAACTGTGCAAACTGACGTGAAAACCAAGCAAGTGAGCGTGGACACCCAGGCCGCAGAAGCAGACCTCCGCAGGGCGATCGCCGAGGCCGGATACACCATCGCGTGAGGGGGTTACTCAATGCAAGATCAAACCTTTCGGCTGCGCGGCATGAGTTGCGCCGCCTGTGCCCACAATATCGAGCAAGCCATCGGTTCAGTGCCGGGTGTAGAGGCGTGCAGCGTCAACTTCGGTGTAGAGCAGGCAACGGTCACCTACGATGAGCGCAAAACGGACATCGCCCAAATTCAGGCTGCCGTAGAAGAAGCGGGCTACGGAGCGCAGCCGATGAGCGATGATGCACTTGCGCCCCTTGCCGATGAAGAGCAGCAGAACCGTCTGGACGAGCACCGCAAGCTGGTTCGCAAAGTCTGGCTGAGCGGCGGGGTCAGCGCGGTTCTGGTTATTGGCTCACTGCCCATGATGACGGGGCTGCCGATTCCCTTGATTCCGATGTGGCTGCACCATCCGCTGCTTCAGCTTGTGCTGACAACACCCGTGATGCTCTGGGCCGGCAGCAGCTTTTTCATCAACGCCTGGAAAGCGCTGAAGCGGCACACCGCCACGATGGATACGCTGGTGGCAGTGGGTACGGGCACAGCGTTTCTTTACTCGCTGTTTCCCACGTTTGCGCCGCAGTGGTTCCTCGCGCAGGGGCTGAGTCCCGATGTGTATTTCGAGGCGGCATCGGTGATTATTGCGCTGCTGCTGCTGGGGCGACTGCTGGAAAACCGCGCCAAGGGGCAAACTTCGGAAGCCATTCGCAAGCTCGTCGGTTTGCAGCCCAAAACGGCGCGGGTGATTCGCAACGGACGGGAATTTGACATTCCTATTTCGGACGTGGGGCTGGGGGATGTGATTCTGGTGCGTCCCGGCGAGAAGATCCCGGTGGACGGCGAAATTGTAGAGGGCGCTTCGACAATTGACGAGGCGATGGTGACGGGAGAAAGCGTGCCTGTGAGAAAGCAGGCGGGCGATGAGGTGATCGGCGCAACGCTGAATAAAACAGGCAGCTTTAAGTTTCGTGCTACTCGCGTGGGCAAAGATACGTTCCTGGCGCAAATCGTCAAGCTGGTGCAGCAGGCGCAGGGTTCCAAAGCGCCGATCCAGCGATTGGCAGATCAGGTGACAGGGTGGTTTGTGCCTGCGGTGATGGCGATCGCCATTCTCACGTTCGTCCTCTGGTTCAACCTCATGGGCAATGTGACGATGTCGCTGATCACGACTGTCGGCGTGCTGATTATTGCCTGTCCCTGTGCGCTGGGGCTGGCCACGCCGACTTCGATCATGGTGGGTACGGGCAAAGGCGCAGAAAACGGCATTTTGATCAAAGGGGCAGAGAGTCTGGAGCTGGCGCACAAGCTGCAAACCATTGTCCTTGATAAAACGGGCACCATTACCCAGGGCAAGCCCACGGTGACGGATTTTGTACCTGCAAATGGCATCGAGCATGAGCTAGACCTCCTACGTCTAGCAGGATCGCTCGAACGCAATTCCGAACATCCGCTGGCGGAAGCCGTAGTGCAATATGCCCGGACACAAGAGGTGGAACTGACCGACCCGCAAGAATTTGAAGCTGTTGCGGGTAGCGGTGTGCAGGGTTATGTCGATCGCCGATTTGTGCAAATTGGAACGCACCGCTGGATGAATGAACTCGGCATTGATACCAGCGCTTTGCAATCTGTCTGGGACAGGCTGGAGTATCTTGGCAGAACAGTGATTTGGATTGCAGTGGATGGCAACGTGGAAGCGGTGATGGGCATTGCGGATGCGGTGAAGCCGTCTTCGGTGAACGCGATTCGCACGCTGAAGCGCATGGGTTTGGAAGTCGTCATGCTCACAGGCGACAACCAGCGGACGGCAAACGTGATTGCTCATGAAGTCGAAATCGATCGCGTCTTTGCCGAAGTGCGCCCTGATCAAAAATCGGCAGTGATCGCAACCATTCAGGCTGAAGGCAAGGTTGTGGCGATGGTGGGCGACGGCATCAACGACGCGCCTGCGCTGGCCCAGGCCGATGTGGGGATTGCGATTGGTACGGGAACCGATGTGGCGATCGCCGCTAGCGACATTACGCTCATCTCTGGCGATTTGCACGGCATCGTCACCGCAATTCAACTGAGCCGCGCCACCCTCCGAAACATCCGACAAAACCTGTTCTTTGCTTTTATCTACAACGTCGCAGGAATTCCCATCGCAGCAGGGATTCTCTATCCCGTGTTTGGCTGGCTGCTGAATCCCATCATTGCAGGAGCGGCAATGGCGTTTAGCTCGGTGTCTGTGGTGACGAATGCGCTGCGTTTACGCAACTTTCAGCCCAGAGGATTAAGCTGATGCCTGAGATGCATACGGATAAGTCCAGTTCAGCGCACATATATTGCATCGCTCGCGATTGGACTTATCCTTGCATTCTCATTCATCCGGTAGCTTAACTGTGCGGCGACCAAATTTACTCAGGAAGGACAGAACGATGAGTAATCACATGACTTTTTTCGGCACATTGGCAGGCTTTGGTTTTCTATTGGGTCTTATTTCTGGCACGCTACTTGAAACAGTACTTGCAACGCTACTCGCGACATCGATCTAGGAGGAGATGAACATGACTTACAAAACAGCACTCATTAACGGCGTTGCAATCGTCGGAATGCTGTGTGGAATGGTCTCGAATGAGGCGATCGCCCAGGAAACGCACACAGAAATACAGCATTCGACCTCTAAAAATGCAGGACAATTCCAACGAATTGAACAACCGCTTTGGGCTAAAGTGGCGGTCACCGCAGGCGGGTTGGGGTTAATCGGGCTGGAGCTTTGGTGGTTTTTGCTCAGCAAACCCAAGTCGCGCAAAGCCACGACACAGGGCGGCATCCAGGAAGTGACCGTGACGGTGGATGGCGGCTATGAGCCAAGCCAGATCGTGGTGCAGGTGGGTCAGCCGGTGCGGCTCAATTTCGATCGCAAAGATCCTAGCAGTTGTCTGGAAGAGGTCCGCTTTCCCGATTTTCGCATTGCCCAAGCTTTGCCGCTGAATCAAACAACTGCGATCGAGTTCACTCCTACGCAACCCGGTCGATATGAGTTTACTTGCGGCATGAATATGTTTCGGGGGGTGGTTGAAGTCCAGGGCGCAGAAGAGAAGGGTGCGATCGCCCCTCCTGCATCCGCACCCACCCATCCCAACCACTCAGCCTTACAGACGCTTTAGATAATGGATGTTAAAGAGCTGCTGGGCATCCGTCCACACCTGAATAGGCTGAAACCCAGCCGCCATTGCCAGCATTTGAAACTCATCGGACGTGTATTTGTAGGAGTACTCAGTTCGCAAGGTTTCGCCATTGCCAAAGCGGATTTTGGCATCGCCAATGTGAACGGTTTGCTGCGCCAAGCTGACAATCTGCATTTCAATGCGGCCAAATGTTTCGTCGTAGCGGGCGCGATAGGTAAACAGCGACAGGTCAAAATCTGCGCCCAGTTCGCGGTTAATCCGGGTCAGCAAGTTCAGAGCAAATGCGGCGGAAATCCCCTGCGCGTCGTCGTAGGCCGGCTCTAGGATCGAAGCAGGTTTCTTCAAATCCACGCCGATGATCAGGTCGCCCAGCACTGCTGCATTTTGCAGAAACTTGACGGCTTCCGCTGGCTCTAGATTACCAATGGAAGAACCCGGAAAAAAGCCGATGGTGTGTCGGTTTTGCAGCTCGGGAATCTGGGCGATGGGGAGCGGCTGCGTGTAGTCGGTGCAGAGGGCGATCGCCTCCAGCCCCGGATAGTCTTGCGCCAGGGCAGTACAGGCTTCGTAGAGGTGCTGCCGCGAAATATCCAGCCCAATGTAGGTTTGCACCTGAGGCGCAGCGTCCAGCAAAAGGCGGACTTTCTGACTGCTGCCACTGCCAAACTCAACCAGCGCCCCGTTTCCCAGATACGTCGCGATTTCGTTTGCGTGGTCTTGCAAAAGCTGGACTTCGGTTCGCGTCAAATAGTATTCCGGCAGCGTGCAGATTGCGTCAAACAGTTCAGATCCGCGCTTATCATAGAGGAATTGCGGCGAGATAGACTTTGGGAATCGCTGCAAGCCTTCCAACACCGCCGATCGAAAGTCCTCTAACGGCGGTTGAAAGTCGTATAGCTTAACCGGGCGATAATGCAGTTGAGAGTTGAGCGTCGCTGTCATAAACCGTTCCTTGAAATCCTAGAATACATATAGTTCTGCACAGAAGATTTCATCTTGGTGCATCAGAATAGAGAATTGAAAAAGAACTCGTCTAGGACACCAGACTACACTGCCAAACGAATGCCGCTGAACTGCCAGCGCGTACTTGCAGGAAAGAAATTGCGATAGCTGGCGCGAATATGTCCAGGCGGTGTGGCACAAGATCCACCGCGCAAGACGGTCTGGTTGCACATAAATTTGCCGTTGTATTCACCAACTGCTCCCGCAGCAGGGCGGAACCCAGGATAGGGCTGGTATGCACTCTGCGTCCATTCCCACACGTCGCCGTAGAGTTGCTCCACAGGCTGTGAATCTTTGGCAGGCTGGGGATGGAGGCGATCGCCCTCCAGCAAGTTCCCGACAACGGGCATCCCCGCAGCAGCAATTTCCCATTCCGCTTCGGTGGGCAAACGGCGATCGCACCAATTCGCAAACGCATCCGCCTCGAATAAGCTGACGTGACAGACGGGCTGCGCCAAGTTGAGCGGCTGCATTCCCATCAGCGTCATTTCCCACCACTGACCGTCTATCTGCTCCCAATACAGCGGCGCAGTCCATCGCTGGGCCTGCACCGTCGCCCAGCCCTCCGACAGCCAGTATTCGGGCTTTTCATAGCCGCCCGCTTCGATAAATTCCAGATACTCGCCATTCGTCACCAGGCGCGATGCCAGCGCAAAGTCTTGGAGATAGACGCGATGGGCAGGGCTTTCGTTATCAAAAGCAAAGCCAGATTGCTGATGTCCAATGGTGTGGAGTCCACCAGAAAACTCGACGAACCGGAGGGGTGGTGCAGTGGCAGCTAGAGCAGTTTTTGGCGCGGCAGGTCGATAAGCAGGGCGCAAAGGATTGGTGGCAAAAATATGTTTGATATCGGTCAACAGCAATTCTTGATGCTGCTGTTCATGGTGAAGCCCTAGAGTGATTAGCGCAGTCATTTCAGCGGAGAGCGGGACGCTGGAAAAGAGCGATCGCATCGCGTCATCGACATAGGCCCGGTATTGATAAACCTCTGCCACGGTTGGGCGAGAGAGCAGTCCCCGCTGGGCCCGAGGATGGCGATTTCCAACCGCTTCGTAATACGAATTAAATAGATAGCTATATTTCGGATGAAAAACGTTGTAATTCTTTAGAAAAGGACAGAGCAAGAACGTCTCAAAAAACCAGGTTGTATGGGCCAGGTGCCACTTTGGCGGGCTGACATCTGCCATACTCTGGATGCCATAATCTTCAATTTCTAAAGGACGGCAGAGCGTTTCGCTCAGTTGACGAACTGCTGAATATTGGTGCTGCAATGGAGGCAATGCCTCAGAAATTGCAACGGTCGTAGGGGACATGGTTAAACTCTCGGTTGAACGCTCAGATAACATGGTGCTGATTCTGACAGGAATCTCAAATTCAAAATGATGATAACCTCGATTTTCACTAAAACTCATCTCAATAAAGGCTGAGATTTCACTCATCAAGGACTCAGCGAAATCTCAGATTTCTTTAGGTGTTTCTCAATTTTTAAGCTTTTCTTTGTTTTTAAGACAACTTGCAGAGTGAGACTTTTAGGGAATCCTGAATTTGAACTTTTCCAGGTAGCATTCAGAATGCTCTAATTTTTCGCTTCGGTTTTGCGCGTTTAATTAGAAAGTGTCTATAGAGGGAAATCCATAAAGGAAAATCCATAAAGAGTGTTGATGTGGAACCTGCAATGTGGAACTAGCAATGCGTGATCGACATCTTGTCGATTTGCGAGTTGATTTGCGATGTGATCTATAAAACATGATTGGTAAATATGGGCAAATATCCAAAAAGACTTAAACACAGGAATTAATAACCGATACTCCTTTTCTGCTTCATCCCTTCATCCCTGCATCCCCGGACTTTCTATGAATCCTCAAGATCTTGTGTCTGATCGTGTTCAGCTTCACTATGCAGTGCAGTTTATTGCAGCAGTGGGTGCAGCACTGGGCAAACCCCAGCCCGATGGGAGCCAGGTGACACTGGATTGGGACGAAGCGCTGTTTGGTTTTATCGGCAAACCAATCCCCGACACGTCAATCCAACTGGTGCTATTGCCCGGTTTGCTGACTAGCGTAATTTTGAAAGATGGAGCAGCGATCGCCTCTTTGCCACTGGCAGGGCAAACCATGCAGCAGGCGCTCGACTGGCACAAAGCAGAACTGGCAAAACTGGGGGTTGCCACCGACTCGATCAAGCTGCTGGAATATCCGCCCGACGATTTCCCCGATCACCTCCTGGCGCACGGAGCCGCGTTCGAGTTTGGCAATTCCGCAGGGCGCGAAGCAGTGGCAGCTTATTTTGCCCAAACGCAACCGCTGCTGGCCAAAATTGTGGCAGAAAACCCAGCAGCGGCGGCGATCGCCATCTGGCCCCACCATTTTGACATGGCCACGCTAATGACCTATGCTGGCTCCACCGAAGCAGACACAAAGTACCTCGGCGTGGGGCTATCGCCAGGCGACCCGTCCTATGGTGAACCCTACTGGTACATTTCGCCTTATCCGTATCCAGAGTTATCTAACCTGCCAGCGCTGGAATCTGGCAATTGGCATACCGATCACTGGGTGGGTGCAGTGCTAAAGGCGACTCAGATTACAAAAGCAGAGGATTTGCCTACCTTTATAGATAGAACGGTTTCTATCGCAAAGCAGATTTTATCGGTTCCTTAGTCTGCCTAGCATAGTTAGCATTAAAGTACGCCGCAAAGCGCTGCGGTTTAGCCATTGCTCTCTTAATGCTCATGATTCCTGAACACCAACGCCTGCTTGAATCGCGCAGCCAAGCGACACCCTGGAAAAAGTGGGGGCCGTATCTCAGCGATCGCCAGTGGGGGACAGTTCGTGAAGACTATAGCGCGGATGGCTCCGCGTGGGACTATTTTTCGCATCAGCAGTCTCACCTTTAGTTTGGACTAACTGGCATCACAATAATGCTCAACAGGATGCCATAAAGAATCTGCTCAACCGTTCATAACAGTTGAACTTAAGGAATTGGATACAATCCTGCTCGCAGTTAAGCTGCTGTTGCAACCGGACTGTTCAGGGATTGTTCGGATGTCTTGCGTTTCGAGGCTCGTTTTTTGACCATCGGATAGCAGGGACGAGGAGTTGGCTTGTGCCCCTTGCCTCGTCCTGGCGATTTACCACGAGGTTTAGGCGCAGGAGCAGGGGTGCCAATCGCTGCCAAAATGCCTGCAAACGCTTGTGCGACCCGACCCGGAGTCAACGTTTCTTGCGGTGCCTGCCAGGGCAAGGGGTGGTCAGTACAGTCCTTTCGCGCTAACCACAACTGCCAACTGAGCAACGGCATCAGGCTGCTCCACTGTTCGGTTGCCGATACAGAACTGAACTGGGGATGTGTCCAATATAGCCTCTGCTTGGCAAAGCGATACCAGTGTTCAATGGCAAAGCGACGGAGGTAGTGCAACCACAGGGTTTCTAACGGAGGCATCTGCTCACCCAGCCAAACTAACCACAAAGGAGCCAAGCGTCGCGTGCTGCTCTGTGTCTCCAGCACCTCCACGCGCAACACTTCCATTGCCCGTTTCGGGGATTTGCGGAAATGGTATGCACTCCAACGACTGACCCGCACTCGTCCCCAGTTGGGATCATCGACTTCAACGGTTTCGACCGGGACACTCCAAGTGTCAGGGTCATTGAGTTTCATCTTATGTCCATGCTTGGCAGGTGCGCCTCGCCCTCGATACGCTGGGGGCGCGCCATAGACACATCGATTGGATGTAACCCGCAGCAGCAAGTCTGCCTCAATCCCTGCCGTTTGGTTGACAAAACTGGCATTGCCGTACCCTCGGTCGTAGATCGCCAACGGACGCACCGCTAACTGCCGAGTCACTTGTTTGAGTTGGAATGCCGCTTTACTGGCGGGTGTTTCAAAGCTGGTGATGCGCTCATGCCGCAATGGTAATGCCCAACTGCCCCTGTCTTCAGCAATCCAGGCTAAGGTACTGTAGTTTTGTCCGGCTATCGGGGCATGTCCTGTTCTGCCTGATAAGGTGCGGTCTTTCAAACGCCTGGCAGCAGGACGGTTCCACCGACTCGCATCACCTGCCAACAACGGTTGCTGCTGAGTCGGTATCTGCTGCACCAACAGCTTCAGCACCTTTGAGCGGGGTAGGCGGCTATCGCGCAACGCTTCATAGGGGCTCGACCACTGGCGACGAAAGACAGGACTCTGCGATAGCCTCACAAACGACACGATGCACGCACTCACTAACACGGCATCCATCAGATCAAACAGGGCATCTCTGGCGTTTCCCAAGCTGGCATACAACGTTTGGCGAAATTGCTGAAGTTCGTTGAAAATCATGGGGTCAATGTTGGTTGTACTTCATTGACCTTACGGCAGTCGGTGCTTCTCATTGACTGCCTTCCTCTTCACCATTAGTCCAAACTAAAGTCTCACAGCCGCGCCTACCGCTGGGGCGAAGACGGACTACTGGGCATCTCGGACGAAAAGCAGCGGCTTTGTTTTGGGCTAGCACTGTGGAATGGCAAAGATCCGGTGCTAAAGGAGCGCCTATTTGGGCTGACGGGGCCGCAGGGCAATCATGCAGAAGACGTAAAAGAGTACTACTTCTACCTGGACAGCACGCCGACCCATTCTTATCTCAAAGCGCTGTATAAGTATCCCCAGGCAGCGTTTCCCTACGAGCAACTCGTCGCAGAAAACCAGCGGCGCGACAAGTTCACGCCGGAGTTCGAGCTAATCGACACGGGTATCTTTGCTGAAAATCGCTACTTCGACGTGATGGTGGAGTATGCGAAGGCTGCACCGGAGGATATTTTGATTCAGATCTCGGTGACGAATCGCGGCCCAGACCCCGCCCCGCTGCACCTGCTGCCGACGCTGTGGTTTCGCAACACCTGGAACTGGGGTGATGCGGTCGAAAAGCCGGGAATGTACCTGCCGCACCTGGGTCAGAAGGGGCTGGAGAGTATTGCGGCGATCGCCTCTACTCACGCCGATCTGGGGCAACACTGGCTCTATTGCGAAGGAGTGGCGGTGAACGGAGCCGAAATCACGCCGCCTGTTTATTTCACTGAAAACGAGACGAACTACGAAGCGCTGTTTAACGTGGGTAACTCCACACCTTACGTGAAAGATGCCATTCATCGCACCGTGATTCACGGGGAAACGGATGCAGTGAATCCGGAACAGCGGGGCACCAAGTCCGCCGCTCACTACGTTCTGGAAATTCCCGCCGGAGAGACGCGCCAGGTTCGTCTGCGCCTTAGCGATCGCCCGTCTATTAGCCATCCCTTTGGCGCGGAGTTTGACCAGATTTTGGCAGCGCGGGTTCAAGAAGCCGATGAGTTTTATCACAAGGTCAGCCCGTTTCCGATGAATGGCGATCGCCGCAATGTGCAGCGCCAAGCGTTTGCAGGCATGATGTGGAGCAAGCAATATTACCGTTACGATGTCAGTCGCTGGCTCCAGGGCGACCCAAACATGCCCGCTCCGCCTGCCGAACGGCTGCATGGCCGCAACCGTCAGTGGGGACATCTAGATGCCGACGACATCATTTCTATGTGCGACAAGTGGGAATATCCCTGGTTTGCAGCGTGGGATTTAGCGTTCCACTGCATTCCACTGGCCATGATCGATCCTGACTTTGCCAAATACCAGCTCGATATCATGACGCGGGAATGGTACATGCATCCCAACGGGCAAATCCCAGCCTACGAGTGGGCCTTCAATGATGTCAATCCGCCGGTTCACGCTTGGGCAACTTGGCGCGTTTACAAAATCGAGCAGCGGATGTGGGGCGAGGGCGATCGCCAGTTTCTAGAGCGCGTGTTTCAAAAGCTGCTGCTGAACTTTACCTGGTGGGTGAACCGCAAGGACACCGAAGGCAGCAACGTGTTTGAAGGTGGCTTCTTGGGCATGGACAATGTGGGTGTGTTTGACCGCAGCGCCCCGCTGCCCACGGGCGGTTTCCTAGAACAGTCCGACGGCACAAGCTGGATGGCGATGTATTGCCTGAATATGCTCGTTATCGCGCTAGAGTTGGCGCAGAAAAACTCGGTCTATGAAGACATGGCGACCAAGTTTTTTGAGCATTTTGTCTACATTGCTGATGCCATGAACCACATTGGCGGCGGCAAGACGGAGCTATGGGATGAGGAAGACGGCTTCTTTTATGACGTGCTGCATCTGCCCCACGGCGATCGCCTCAAGCTCAAAATCCGCTCGATGGTGGGGCTAGTTCCCCTATTTGCCGTGGAAACGCTGGAGCCAGAGTTGCTGGATAAATTACCCGGCTTCAAGGAACGGCTGGAATGGTTTGAGGAGAATCGCCCAGACCTGAGCCACAATATCGCCAGCTTTACGGCGGAAGGGATGGGGCGGCGGCGACTGCTGGCGGTGGTGCGTCCCGATAAGCTGCGGCGCGTGCTGGATAAGATGCTGGATGAGCGTGAGTTTCTCAGCCCCTATGGCATCCGCTCGCTGTCTCGTCATCACAAAGACAATCCCTATACTTTCTATGCCGATGGCAGCGAATATCGAGTCGCCTACGAAGCGGCAGAATCCACCACTCGCTTATTTGGCGGCAACTCCAACTGGCGCGGCCCGGTGTGGTTTCCAGTGAATTACCTACTGATTGAATCCCTGCAAAAATTTCACCACTACCTGGGGGACGAGTTTCTGGTGGCCTGCCCCACCGGGTCAGATCAGGTTAAAAATCTGTGGGATGTGTCGCTTGATTTGGAGGAGCGCCTTACCCGCTTATTCCTGCAAAACGCAGACGGACAGCGCCCTGTTTTTGGCGGCGCAGAACTCTTCCAGACCGATCCCCATTGGCAGAATCACATTTTGTTCTATGAGTATTTCAACGGCGATAATGGCGCAGGGCTGGGAGCCAGTCACCAGACGGGCTGGACGGGGCTGGTGGCGAAGCTAATTCAGCAGTGTGGACGATATGCGGCAGGGGCTAGGCAGGAGCGCTACTTCTGCTAACGAGCCGCAAACCACACCAGCAAAATCTGAACCACGATGATTTTGATGATGGTGCTGCTGGGAAAGACAATGGCATAGCCCAGTTCGGGTTTGTTGGTGGGGACGGACTTGGCAGCGTAGGCCAGGATCGCCGGATTGCCCGTCACGCCAGCTACAATGCCCAGCGCCTCGTCAAAGGATACTCGAAATAGCCCACAGCCTAGCATAAAGGCGGCCACCACGATGGCGGCGGTCATGGCCGCGCCCACGCCCACCAGTTGCAGGCCCGTGCTGCTGAGGGTGGAGAAGAATGCCGGAGCCGATCGCATTCCCACCACAGCCAGAAACAGCGTCAGCCCAAAATTTCGCAGCGTCAGATTGGCTGAAGGTGGAATTGTCCAGTTTAAATGACCGATGCGGCCGCGCCAGCCCAGCAGCAGCGACACAATCATCGCACCCCCAGCTGCGCCAAAGGTGAACGTCCCCAGCCCCGGCAGCGGAAACGGAATCAGCCCAAACAACACGCCCAGCACCATGCCCAGCCCCAGCGCCAGGTAGCTGACTTCGGCCGTGCTGCGGGCAGAGTTGCCAAAAAACTGACGCACGGCAGAATGGCGATCGCGCTCGGCCACCGCCCAAATGCGATCGCCCGCCTCCAGCACCAGCCCCGGATGCGGATAGAGCGTTGCGTCCCCCCGCTGCACGGAAAGGATGGTGCAACCCGGATGCTCGCCCAAGTTTAGCGCCCCCAGCCGATGCCCAATGACGCTGTGCTTGGAGACATACACATCCAGGTCGTCTAGCTCGGTGTGGTCAGGAATAATCTGCGACGGGGCAACATCGCCAATCGTGCGGCAAGCTTGCTTGAGCGCGTCGCCCTTGGCCCCAAGCAGCAGCAGCGCATCACCCGTTTGCAGGCGCAGGTTCGGGCGCGGCATTCGGTTATGACCATTTTGGCGCACGGCGACCACTTGCACCTCGTCGGGAAATTGCGCCGTCACCTCCGACAGATACTTTCCCACCGCTGCCGGATGGCTGACCAGCGCCTCCACCTCCTCTACGCCCCGTGAGGTGGGAACCTCGACTCGCGGCCGCAGGAGCCGCTGCGCCAGATACATCCCCAAAATCGGCCCCAGTACGCCAAACGGATAGGCCACGCCGTAGCCCACTGCGGGCAGGTCACCTCCGACCTTGTCGGCCACAGACTGTAGCGCCGCTGTATTGACCATCGCCCCCGTGAATAGGCCCGCTCCCAGCGCCGGGTCGAGCCGCAGCCAGGACATCAGCAGCGCCGTCACCAATCCTGCCGCCAGCACGCTCAGCAGGGCGATCGCATTTTGGCAGCGACCGCTAGGGCTGAGCAGCCCTTCCACGAAAGGTTTGCCGTACTGAATGCCGATGCCGTAGAAAAATAAAATCAGCCCAACGGTGCCGACTAGCGCAGGCGGCGCAGCATCCTGTGCAACCGCACCCATCGCCAGCCCGACAAACAGCACCGCCCCCACGCCCAGGCTAAATCCGGCGATCGCCACTTCGCCCACCGCATAGCCCAACGCAATTACCAGAAACAGCGTCAGAATTGGCTGACCGCTGAGAAACGCCCACAATCCTTCCACGGCTGCCTCCAGAACAGAAGAGAAGTCCAAGCCACGCTCACTCTTCTTTTCATACCGCCTTTTCCTGGTTCGCTGTCGTCTTCCAAATTACGCTGGAGGCATTTGGGCGTATTTGAATGCAATTGGGGGCGATCGCGCTTGATGACCAGGCTTTTGCGATCTGTAAAATATTGAAGTGCGATCGCTGACACCTTGCTTCGTGTTTCTGATCACAAAATCAGGTGATTTTAAGCGGTTTTAGCTCACAGTAATAGAGTCAACCTTGTGAGCAACCGGATTACCAATAGTTCCCATTCTTGCAGCACTGGCCATACGATATTCATCCCAATCAAAAAAGATTGGCTGCTTGGATGCTTTGCAAAGATAACCGCGATTCTCGCAGGCAGCGCCACGGGTGCGACCGCCAAAAGCCTTATTCAATCTTGGATTAGCAATCCAAAATCTCAAATCCAAAATCCAAAATCGATATACTCTATTCGCAAAAATCAGGAATTGATATCACAATGCGCCGTATCAAATCCTGTTTTGAATCAACAAACTTCCGCACAACTTCGGAATTGTCTTTTTCTAGACTGAAGGAACAAATAGTGTTCCCCTCGCTTCGCTGCAAAGACGTAATTCATTCGGTTAATGCACTCGAGATAAGCATGACATATCCAAAATGGCTCTTAGCTGGTGCAGTTTCAACCATTGTCCTTTCATCAGCACCGGTCAGGCGTTGATCAAAATTCAATCTCTGTAACGCCAACAAACCCTTGTCAATTGCCGGATTGCCCCCAATTTGGCTCTATCAAGGGCGCTGGATATTGCTGGATATTGTACTTGTCATCTGGCAAAGGCCGTGCCTGCCCTGCAATGCTGCGTCTGGACAGTGTTTTGCGTGTTTGCAAGCTGAGCGAGAATCTGCACTTTACCTGTCAAATCCTTACTTCAAGCAACAGGAGACAAGCCCCCATGTCTATCCTCGAACGGAATTTTGTCAAAGTGTATGAACCCTCTAGTGCCGCCGCCAGATCTGCACAAAAGACCTATGTCTATACGACTATGGTGCGCCATAACGGAACGGTGATTGCCTTTGCGATGGATAGCGATCGCCATATCTATTACACAGTTCTTGATATGGAGCGCTCTGGTGTTTCTACCTCCCTCGATAGTGCATTTTGGGATATTGAGCCAAAGGAACTGATCTTTCCTGATGAACTGGCGATCGTTGGCAAATCGGCAGCGGGGACGCAGCGGATGCCGCTCGTCAATCGACATGGCGTTGCGCTGCCTGCTGGAACATTAATCGAACCCAAAGAGCGAGACAGCTTTCAATCTACTACGGCACGATTAAGCGCATCTCTGCCGAACGGCGGTCTGAATGGATTTCGACCGTTTCAGGTTCTTTCAGACGAACAGCATGTGTATGTCTTTCGTCAGTCGGCGGCACGGGATGCGTCCGATATGGTGTGGCGAACCAGCGCCCAGGGCGAAGTCCTGAAAGATGCTCAGGGGCGGCCGATTCCTGTAGTGGACAATACGCTGCTGATGGATCGGTTTGTATTCACGGGTGGGCAACTCCAGCCCAAGCTAGAGGTGCGCTATCAGCGTAGCCGCCGCAAAGATTCGCCCGCCAGCCGCAAGGACGGATTGGGCTACGAAGATCTGGAAAAGAAAGCCTTTTACGAGCCAACTCAAACGCTTGACTTTGTTCGCAATTTAACGAACGGCTGGTTTACAGTGCTGCTGCTGCCGACGGCGATTCCCGATGTGCAGCGCTGGCAAATCTTTGCCTACAACCGAGTGACCCAGCGGTTTGATTCTTTTAACATCGAGCGATCGCCCAATGGCTCTTTCAACACCCGCGGCACGCAGTATTACACCAGTCCCAAGCCAGAGCATCAGCAGAGCGTATTCGAGCGGCAGCCAGGAACCTGTCTCTTTTCGGGCGAACCGCTGATTCCGCTGCTGAGTCAATCGGGGTTTGCCGAATCGGCCCTGCTGCTGGATGGGGTAGATGATGCCGTGGCGGTGCGCTCCAGAGAGCGGCTGAACTTGCCCGGTGCCAACGGCTTTACGCTGGAGATGTGGCTGCTAGCTGACCCCGCACAAATTAGCGAAGCCAACCCAGATGAGGCCCCCACTGCCCAGTTCAACATTTTGGAAAAAGGCGCGGGCCGCGGCGAATGTCCCTATGCGCTGCGCTATCTGAGCAATGGCAAACTCGGCTTCTTCCGCACGGACGGGCAAAGGACGCTGGCGCTGATATCCGAAGTAGCGCTAACGGATGGTCAGTTTCATCATGTGGCGGTGGTGCGGACGGCTACGCCCCGCGCTGACCAGGAACACACCGAGTTGCCCACGATTACGCTGTATATTGACGGGGTGGCCGCAGGCACGGTTGACGATGACTTGTCCCGCGCTCTGATTAACGATGACCCGCTGTTCCTCGGCAACCGCACGGCCCAGGGCGATCACTTCAAAGGACAGATCGACGAGTTGCGGATCTGGAGCCGAGCGCGATCGCCCCGCGAACTAGAGATCGAGCGGCATCACCGACTGGTGGGCAATGAGCTAGATCTGGTGGGCTACTGGCGCTGCGACGAGGGCACGGGTACGGTGCTGTATGACCAGACGGATTTTGCCCAGCACGGGCAGATCACAGGCAGCGAGCATCCCTGGATCAAGTCGGAAGCGCCCGTGGGCGAGCATCCGGGCATTCGTCGTTCTAGCTTTGCCTTTCAAGATCGCGCGGTTACTGCTGGCTGCACGGCGCTGTTTTATTACCAGCAGGAACCCGCAGGGGTGGGCTATGTCGCGGAGGAAAAGAAGCCGATCAAGCGCAACGGCCGCGTCATGTTTGCCGTGCCGACGGAAGATCGCTCCACCGACACCGCCGCCAAACCGCTGATCGCCGTGCTGGATTTTGCCGTGTCGCGGGATGGCAACCTGGCACAGGTGCCCGACCTGCTCAACCTGAAACAGCTCGAAGCCGTCAAAATTGGCGATCGCACGCTGAGCGACACCCTGGAAGAATATAGCCAGCTCCAGCAAGACGTACAGCGCTGGACGAGTGAGCGCATCGCCAAACTCAGCACGTTGAAAAACATCGAGGCAGAGCTGGCGGAGGCTCCCATTTGCACGGGAGAACTGGATGCTTACAGCGAAACGATTAACGGGCGGACTTACTACAAGCTGCTGTATGTGGGCAAGACGGCGACTCAGGGCGCAGCCTTTGTCTTCGACCGCGATGGCAACCTGACCGAGCAGCCCATCCGACCGATTGCCGAACTGTTCCATCCCCGGAATTTCCCGGCTGAATGGACGGGGTTGGATACCCTCGTCACCTTTGGCGAACTCAACAACTGCTACCTCTTTAGAGGTGCAGCCTGTAAACCCTGGGTTAACCTGATCACACCGTCCAGCACGCCACATCACATCTCGTCAATTCAGGAGGCGTTTAGTCTCAAACCTGATGAAAGCGATTGGGCGCTGGGCATCGATGCAGCAGTCAGAGGGCACGAACAGGTTTTCTTCTTTCGGGGCGATCGCTGGCTTCGCTTTACGGGCTGGAATGCTCCCGTTGGGGAAGTCCACACCGGGTATCGCACCACCGGCCGCATTCACGACCATTTTCCAGGTTTCCCAACTGAGTGGACTCGCGTAGACGGCGTGGTGCATCGCGCTGGAACCGGAGACTTTTTCTTCTTCAAGGGCAACCAATACGTCAAGCTCCGCTTTAGCGACCTTGCGGTAAACAGCTTGCCGTATGAAGTGCCACCTGTAGCACCGCTGCATTACGAAAACCTGCGAGATGAAGGACTGGGGTATCTGGTCACCTTCTACAACGCAGCCACCACAGCCTTGCAGGCAGAGCGCGATCGCCTGCGACGTGAAATCAGCTTCCTGGAAAGCCAGCTTGCCGACGGCATCCCCACGCTCAGATACCTGCGCCTGGTGATGCACGAGTTTGGGCAAGACAACCCGCTGCCGATGCCGTTTGTCTGCGCCGATCCGACCGGACTCACTGTGTCGGGAGCCGTGCTGGGCTTTGCCTGGACGAAGGACACGCCGCTCTTGTTTGAAAGCGTCACGGGTCGCCTCAGCCTGTATTACCGGGGCACCAGCAACCAGTTCTTTGCCGCGTATTACGACGTGGTGACGGGTCGCGCCAGCTTTAGCCAGCCCGAAACGCCGGGATTGCGCTGGATCGCCCGCTCTGCTGGGGCCGCCCTCGACAGTAGCCAGATCACTATCACAGCAGAGGATGCCGACACCTGCACCGTGGCAATTCAAAACGCGGCGACGAGTATCCAGGAAAAATGGCAGCGGGTGCCGCGCGATCGCGCTCAGTTTGTCGCCGTGCTAAACGGCATGGCGCGTCCGGTTTATCTCGGCAAGCTCACCGAAGCCTTATCCGGCAGCGTCGCCCAGTTTGACCTGGAGAGCGCCGCAACGCATTCCCTCAAGGCGGGCGACACCCTGCTGATCGGCAGCGGCAAGACCAAAGCTGTCGTGCAGGCGGCGCAATCCATGCTGCCCAAGGGCGAGGTTCCGGGCTTCCAGGGGCGATCGCTCTCGTTCAACGGCTCTAGCGATTTTGTCGAGCTGACCACCGCCGAGGCGCTGGGCCTGCCCAACCGCAGCTTTACGGTGGAAGCGTGGATTAACCTGGCAGCCGACGCGCCCAGAGATTGTCCTGTGTTGGGGAGCGCGGCTCCTCGCGCGGCGCTGCGGGCGCTGCACCTAACGATCCGCGATCGCCGGCCGTATCTGGGCTTCTTTGGCGAGGCCAACGACCTCAGCAGCCCCATCGTGCTACAGCCAGAGCGCTGGTATCACGTTGCTTGGCGCTACGACAGCATAGCCCGCACCCAGTCCATTCTGGTGAATGGGCAACTGGTGGCCACGGCGACGAACCGCAGTGCGCTGCTGGGCGGCGGGCCGCTATTCATGGGGCAGTGGAATGGCGATCGCCACTTCAAAGGGCAAATCGGCGAACTCCGCATCTGGAACGAAGCCCGCAGCGAAGCCGACATCGCTGCCGGAATGCGCCGCGTGCTGAACGACCCCACCGGAGCCGCCTGGCAAACGCTGGCAGGAAGCTGGCGATTCGTGCTGCGGGAGGGTCGTCTGGTTGCCCAGGACGATTCGCGCCATCAGCGCCACGGCAGGGTGTTGGGCAGTCCTGCTCTGCGCCGGGTCAATTCGCAGATGATGCAGGTGCAAATCGACCCTGTAACGCTGGCGTGCAAAGCTGACGAGGGCGTGTATCTGCTGCCCTACGACTACGACGCTCATGCCCAGGTCAACCAGATTGCGCGATCGCTCCAGGATGGGTCGCTGCTGTTTTTGGTGGATGCGGGCAATGAACCGGAGCCAGTGCAGCCAGGAACCGCTGTCCTCAGCGATGACACCCTCAGCAACCGCTGGGTCGCCGATGCCTATGGCTATGCGCTCTCCTTCGATGCGGCTGCTCGCCCCGTGACGACGACACAGCGGCTAGCGGATTATCAAACCGAAGCCAACCTGACGATAGAAGCTTGGGTGAAGCACAGCGCGTTTCCCAAGGGCTTTACGGAAATCCTGAAGCATCAGTCGGGGTCGCCGTCTACCCGCTATCGCCTGGGCATTAGCCACGACCTGGATGCGCTCCGAGAAAATGCGCCGATCTATCGCGTGTTTGCCGAAGTGGGCGGCAAATTGGTCTACACCGACCCGATGGCATCCGCTAATCAGTGGCAGCATCTTGCGGCAGTGTTTGAGCAGGCCCACGCGCTAAGGTTTAAGGCGGGCGATCGCCTGGATTGTGGCAGCGATACAACGCTGGAACTGGCGGGCGACCTGACGATCGAGGCTGTCATTCGGCTGGATGATTTGGCTCAGCCCCAGGGCATTTTGACCAAAGGTAAGATACAAGACGGCAGTGATGATGACTGTACTTATTCTCTGTCAGTGAACAAAGAAGGGAAGCTTGTTTTCGCCTTTGAAGACAACCAGGATTCACCCGAAAATCACTTCCTAAAGTCCTCATTTTCACTCCAGCCGAATCAGGTCTATCATGTCGGCGTGACGCGCCAGCACCGTACTGAAACCGCTCAAGGTAATGCTCAAGTGAGCATCAATCAATGGTATGAATTCCATTTCTATGCACGCAGCCAGGACGGCGTGCAGTATGAGATTTGGAAATCTGTCAGCAAGGCGGAAAATCCAGAGCGGTTTGAGGGAACCATCGGCAGCGGTAGTCAGCCCCTCGAAATCGGCTGGGCTGTTTGCCAGACTGACCCGCGAGATGCCACAAAGATGGCCGCTCACTCGTTCCGGGGAGAACTGGGCGAGGTGCGCCTGTGGAGCCGTGCTCTCACTGCCTCGGAATTGGGCAAAGCGATCAAGGGCCGCGAAAAGGGGCTGGTCGGCTGGTGGCAACTGGAGGAAAACCAGAGGGCGATCGCCCAAGACTCTAAGGGCACAAATCACGCCACGATCTACGGCGCACGCTGGGTGCAGAGCAGCGACCCAGAAGCCTCGCGTCTGCGGCTCTATCTCAACGGCGATGTCGTGATGACCTATGTCTGGAGCGCCAGCAACACGCCCTATGCCTGGAGCCGTCAAAAGCCACCCTTTGAGGGTACACCTGGATTTTCGCTGGGTACGGATGCAAGCGCTCCGACCGCTAACCCAGCGTTGCAGCGCCACGCCTTCACAGGCGAACTAGATGAAGTCCGCATTTGGAAAGTCGCCCGCACGCTGGAGCAAATCCAGGACAATCTGTTCCGCCCCATTGCAGGCGATTTTGAACAGCTCCTTGCCTACTATCACGCCAGCGAAGTGGGCAACACACTGCAAGATGGCTCTGGGCGCGGGCTGCATCTAGCGATTCCGGGCACTGCGCCCAACTCGCCGCTGACGGACGCAACACTGGCTTACTTTGCCCTGTCTACGGCCCCCGTCAGCACAGAAACCGCCCAGGTTCGCAGCGCCCTGGCCCAGGTCAAGACCGACTTTCATGACGTGCTGACGAATGCGCCTGCGGTGCAGGAATACGGCGATATGCAATCCGATTCGGCGGGCAACCTGATAGGCGTGATGAAGCGCTGCTACGCCTACATCCGCAACGGCCAGTGGCGACTGCTAACGGGCTACAAGGTCGGTGATCTGGAACTAGAGTGGGTGGGACAGGCGCAGTATGACCCGCAGCTCATCGGCTTTATCGAGGGTGCGCCGCCCGTGCCCAGCGAAAACCTGACGGTGCGCGATACCTACGAAAAGGTCAGCACGGTGGAACTCACCGAAGCCGACCAGATGATGTATACCTACGCCAATACGCGCGATCGCAGCTACAAAACTGCCCTCAATATGAAGCTCGGTGCTGGCTTCAAGGTGAAAAATGAAGCTGGATTTGGGCTGGTGGTGGAAACTGTCAACACGAACCTGGTGCTGGGCATTAAGGGCAATATGGAAACCAACACAAGCTGGCTGCAAAACAGTACCGTCAGCTTTGGCAAAACCACGAACACCCTCAGCCGCCTGACTGCTCAGGGAGACTGGGAAGAGGCTGCCCACCCCCGCTATCCTGAACTGGGCAGGCGCTATGTGCCGAAAAACGTCGGCTTTGCGCTGGTACAGTCGGAAACAGCGGATGTGTTTGTGATGCGGCTGAAGCATCGCGACCCGGCACGGCGGGTGACGGTAGCTCTGCGGATGCAACCCAACCCCGACATTCCCAAAGACTGGAACGTGATCATGTTCCCCATGAATCCGAAGTATGTGAAACAGGGAACGCTGGACGGGCGCGTGGGGCTGAATGCGGATGCGGTGGATTATCCCAACACCACCGACTCCAGCCCCGACCGCAGCTACTTCAAGCCAATCGAAGCCTATGCCCTAAAGCAGCGCATCGAGCGGGAGCAGAAGGAGCTAGAGGCCGACTATCGCAGCTATGACGTGGAACCTGCGGGCAAAAAGGGCATGGCGCGAGGGACACCCGTTCTTCCCCTAGTGGGAACCAGCATTGGTGCAGCGATCGAGGGCGGCATTGCCCTGAATCAGGAAGATAAGCTGCCCGAACTGACCCGCCGCAACCTATTCAACACCTATGTCTGGACGTCCGACGGCGGGCTGTTTGCCGAAACGCAGCAGTTTATGGAGACCCAGCAAGAGGTGATTGGCGGCACATTCTCGGTGTCGGGTCAGATTGGGGGCTATATGGACTTCAACACGGCGATCGCCGGAATGGCGGTCAACTTTGAGCTAGAGTCCTTCTGGGGCGGCAGCCAGACCCTCACCAAGACCAGGACCAGCGCTTCCCAGCGATCCTTCGGGGTGACGGTGGATCTGGATGTGGAGCGCAACATCCAGGTCGCCAACCCGCAGCAGGCAGAACGGTTGGGTCTGTCGCTGTATGATGCCAAGGGCGATCGCGCCAAGTGTCCTGGGAAGGTCGATGGCTATCGGTTCATGACGTTCTATCTAGAGCCGAGCCAGGAACACTTTAAGGACTTTGAAAACAAGGTGCTCGACCGGGCCTGGCTGGAACAGAGCAACGATCCGAATGCGATCGCCCTGCGCCAGTCCATCCAGCAGAAGGTCGGCAAGCCCTGGCGCGTGATGCACCGCGTCACCTACGTCAGCCGCGTCTTGCCCCGGTATGGCTCTCCCGCCGCCACGCCCGCCGAAGACACGCTGCGAGCCGCCAACATCGAAAGCAACTGGGAACTGATCAAACGATTGGAGCCCTACGTGCAGTCAAAAACACGCAGCTATGGCGATCTGGCAGATGCAATTCGTGAGGTCATTTCTCGGTTCATGCCAGAACTGGCCAGCGCCGAGAGCTACATCATTGAATATATGAGCCGCTACTACCAGGTGTTCCCGGATTCGGTGCTGCAAAGCCAGGTGCAATAAGCGACTCCTGGCAACCAACTGCCTGAGGATTCTGTAAATCGTGGGGTGTGCTGTTCGCTTTCAGAGCGGCACACCTTTTTTGATTCACGCATCGAGTAAGTATGTTCCATTTGCGTCAGGACTTACGCACTTGCGATAAGTTTTCTAGGGTTTGGAAGATTTCTCGCGGGCTGCGCCCGCGAGAAATCTTCCAACTGCGTAAGTCCTATGTGTGTTGGCGGGGTGATCGGCTGCAATTAATGAAACGCGATTTGCAGAATAGATAGGTCATCGCTAAAAGTAGACACGCCACCCTGACTGCGAACCGCTTGCAGCAAAAGATCGAGATTTGGGATAGTTGCACCGTTGGGTGCATAGTTAGACAGAGTGTTGATAAACGGATGCAGTCCCCAAGTGGGCTGACCCGCAGAACTGGGCAAGTCATAGATGCCGTCGCTGAAGATATACAGCAGGCTGCCGGGGGGAATGTTGCAGCGATCGCTCTCAAAAACCGTATCGGGCATCATGCCAATTGGCACCCGACGCATCCCCAGCAGACAGGTTTCAGGCGGTTTATCGGGCTGGGGCAGCAGTCGTCCCGGCATCAGCACGGCGGGTGGATGTCCGGCGCAGGCGTAGGTGAGCTGCCGCTTGATCCTGTTGTACACGCCATACCAGATGGTGAAGTACTTGTCGTGCTGGCTATCCATTTGAAACGCTTCGTTCAGCGCCCGCAGCACGACGTGGGGCTGGTAAAAGTTGACATTGGGCAACGACTGCGATCGCAGCAGGTTTAGCACCGTAATCGACGGCAGCGCCGCACCCAGTCCGTGCCCCGACACATCTAGCAAATACATCGCCAGATAGTCTGGGTCGAGCCAAAAATAGTCAAAACAGTCGCCCCCAAGCTGGCTAGAGGGAATAAAGCGGCTGTCGATTTCAATGTCGCCCGTCGCTGGGTCTGGGAGGAGCGATCGCACGTAGGAGGCGGCTTCCGATAGCTCCTTTTCGAGCAGGCGCTTTTGGGTTTGCAAATCTTCACTCAGCAAGTGCAGCCGCAGCCCCGCCCGCACCCGCGCCTGAAGCTCATTAATTTCAATCGGTTTCGCCAAAAAATCATCCGCGCCCGTATCCAAGCCCTGAATTCGATCTTCCACAGCGCTCTGGGCAGTGAGTAAGATGAAGAAAGTAGTGGACAGATCTGGGTTTGCCTTGACCCGGCGGCAGACTTCTAGCCCGTCTAGTCCTGGCATCACCCAATCCGACACGATCAGCGCCGGCCGCAGCTTCTCGGCTAGCGCCAGCCCAGTCTCCCCATCATCTGCGATCGCAACCTCATATCCTTGGGATTGCAGCGCTTTTTTTAGCACCGTTTGAATAATTGAGTCGTCGTCGATGATAAGAATCTGCGGCATGGGAAGACTAGGGCTAGAGCAATGACACCTTGACGATAGTTATTAAGATAAGCGTTTATGTCGTCCTCTTCCGGCTTCACCTCCCAAGAGACGAGGATTTCCTGCGAAGTCTCACCCGCTCGATCGGCTCCTCGATCGACTCAGTTGACCATGCTCCGGAGCGAGCAGATCCAGGTCGATACGCAGCTCAACGAGCTAAATCATGTCTTGGCCTGGTTTGACGGTCTGCGATGCGCGGGTATTCCAGAGCTAGTCTGGCTACAATGTCAGCTTGCGCTGGCCGAAGGCTTTACCAATGCCGTCCGCCATGCCCATCGCAACCGTTCGCCAGACACCCCGATCGAAATTAGCGTCACGATTTTCAAAGAGTTTCTAGAAATCCAGATTTGGGACTGTGGCCCGACATTTAACTTGCGAAAAATGCTGGAGGCGATTCCAGATGAGGTAGACCGGGATGCCGCAGGCGGTCGGGGTCTGCTGTTGATGAAAAAAACAGCAGACGTTCTAGACTATCGGCGATCGCCCGATCAGCGGAACTGCCTCCTTTTTGTGAAACATTACACCCGGCAAGACTTAGCCAGACCAGACTAGAGCAGCCTCAACGCATCAGTTCCCCAGCACCGTATGAGTGACCTCCCCGCAATGTGCGATCTCCCAGCGCCGTATGGTCTGGTGCTGACGACGGCTGCTTCTCGCACCGAAGCAGAGGCGCTCGCCCGCGCCCTAGTCGCCGAACGGCTGGCGGCCTGCGTCAGCCTGTTCCCCGTCCATTCGGTCTACACCTGGCAGAATACCTTGGAGCAGCAAGACGAGTGGCAGCTTGTGATCAAGACTGACCTAACCCTGTTTCCAGCCCTCGAAACCAAAATCCGGGAACTCCACAGCTACGACGTTCCCGAAATCATCGCGCTGCCGATCGCAGCCGGATCAGCAGACTATCTCAACTGGTTAGGAGCATCAGTTAGCCCCCTGTCGCCCCTATCGAGGGTCAGCCTTCAGAATCAGGACGACAAGTCAGAACGCTAAAACTTCAGACCACTAAAAGCGAAAACCACTAAAAGCTCAGAACACCATGCAGAGCACTGAGCGCAGTTTGTCGAACCTTGGGAAAACCAGAGGAATGCGATAAACTGAAAGATAAGTGCCCAAAGCTTTGTGTACACGGCAATGGCGGTTCATCAGCACCATCATCAGCGCTGCATCGGCGGTCTATAGTCGTTGCAGTATGTGTGAGTGCAGGTGCGTCTCTAGCGCTTTCTGGCTCTGATACTGATTAGACAGAACTCAATGGCATTTTCTTCATCGGTTGCGGTTCGAGAACTCCCCCTCTTCCCCCTTTCAGAGGTTGTTCTGTTTCCGGGGCGGCGACTCCCCCTCCACATTTTTGAATTCCGCTACCGAATTATGATGAACACAATCCTCCAGAGCGATCGCCGCTTTGGAGTGCTGATGGTCGATCCTGCGGATGGTCGCGTCGCGAGCGTGGGGTGCTGCGCTGAAATCACCAACTTCCACCGGATGCCCGACGACCGCATGAAGATTATGACCGTGGGGCAGCAGCGCTTTCGCGTGTTGGACTACGTGCGCGAAAAGCCCTATCACGTTGGTCTAGTCGAGTGGATCGAAGACCATCCCACCGAGCGAAACCTCCACTCTCTTAGCATTGAGGTAGATCAGCTTTTGCGAGATGTGGTGCGGCTCTCTGCGAAGCTGACCAATCAGGAAATCGAAGTGCCTGACGATATTCCAGATTTGCCGCTAGAACTGTCTTACTGGGTCGCCAGCAATCTATACGGCGTAGCTCAGGAGCAGCAGGCGTTGCTAGAACTGCAAGACACGGCGGCTCGTCTGGAGCGAGAAGCGGAGATTTTGACCTCTACTCGTAGCCACCTTGCCGCCCGGACTGCGCTGAAGGATGCCCTGCGCTTCGATGGCTAGGTCAATTTCGGGTTAGCGCTTTTGGGTCTGCCAGCTTTATCGCAACTCGCTTGTTTGCCTCGCTGAAAGCTCAAAGTCTAAAGCTCAAACCTATTGTCCCAAATACACCACCCCAGGCAAGATAGGGATTGGCTCAGCCACGCTAGCAAGCCAATTTAGCAAGCCAATTTAGCAAGTCACTTTAGCAATGGAGTAGCTGCCCAGCAGTTTCAGGGTTTCGGTGTGCTGGGTTAGCTCTTGGAGAGCCTGCTGAACCGTTGGATCGTCTGCGCTGGCTTCGATGTCAATAAAAAAGACGTAATCTCCGAGCGATCGCTTGCTGGGTCGAGACTCGATGCGGCTCAGGTTTAGGTTGCGGGTCGCAAAGACCTGGAGCGGCGTGACCAGTGCGCCAGGGATATTGGCAGGGACGCTGAAGGCCAGGGAGGTATGGGTGCCGCCGGGGGATGGCGTTACTCCCAAGACCCAAAAGCGAGTGCAGTTGTCGGGATAGTCGTTGATCGGGTAGCTCAGCACGGGTAAATTGTAGAGCTTGGCGGCGCGGCGAGAGGCGATCGCCCCCGACTGGGGTTCTTGCTCCAGTTTGTGGAGCGCTTCGGCATTAGAGCTAGCAGGGATCAACCGCACCTCCGGCAGCATCCGTTCCAGCCAGCCCTGACACTGGGCGAGGGCCTGCGGATGTGCATACACCGTTTGCAGGGATGCCAGATCGGGGGCGCGGGAGATGAGCGCGTGGTCAATCGGCAGCACGATCGCCCGCTGGATCTGCAAGGAATTCATCTGCCAGAGCGTATCCAGCGTGGTGGTCACGCTTCCTTCAATGGAGTTTTCGACTGGCACGACCGAAAGCTGGGTTTCCCCGCTCTCGGTGGCCCGCAGCGTTTTTGGAATGCTGGAATAGGGACGCAGTTCGCTCGACAGCCCGGACGTGCTTTCTAGCCATGCGCGACAGGCGATCGCCGCATCTTCGGCATAGGTTCCGGCTGGCCCAAGATGAGCAATCAAGATAGTCATATGGTGTCCAGTAGAAATCTCAGCATTCCCTGTAAAACCTCCGTATACTACCTATAGTCAAGGTAGATTTCTGGGAAAAGCTGTAAAATTTGTTTAAGGGATAGCCAACACGCTTGTTTGCAGCTTCATATTGCTTCAGGATGAACTTAGCTGACGCAAATGAACCCACGAGTCAATCGCCCAGTCTCTCTCCCAGCAAGCGCCCAGTTAGGCATGAATTTTGGCGATTCCCGAATGGTTCAGGCAGAGTGCTATGAAAGGCTATGCAAGCTCTGGGGTATTGTTTCCAGCACGGACTGGTCAGGTATTGCTCGACTGAAGCGCTGAGCGATTACGCACTAGCTTTTTGCTACTGAGTCTTTTGTCTTTTTGCAATGGATGGTTAAGCAGGCGGCAAGGTTACTCAGTTTTCATGTTCCCGCCCTGCAATTTATTTTTTCTCCTCACGCTATCTGACATGCAGACTCGTTTCTCCGCCTCCCAATCGGTCGAACTCAAGGTTCCTGAGCAACCGATTCCAATTCAGCACTATTTGCGTCAGCCCCATCGGTTGATTACGGCGCTGGTTGACCCGAGCCGGGTTGAAGCACTGGGGGGCGATCGCTTTCGTCTCAAAATGCGCCCGATTACGTTCCTCACGCTCAGCCTCCAGCCCACGGTGGATATTGACATCTGGAATGACGCAGAAGGCGGCATTACGCTGCGGTCGGCGGGCAGCGAGATCTTGGGTGTGGACTACATCAATGAGCGGTTTCATCTCGATCTGCTGGGGCAACTGATGCCTGTGCAAACTCGCTATGGAACTCGGCTGCTGGGTCAAGCGAATTTGCAGGTCGAGGTCGGGCTGCCGCCTGCGCTCTGGGTCACGCCCCGCTCCTTGCTGGAGGCAACTGGAAACGGGCTGCTGCGGAGCGTTTTGGGCACGATCAAGCAGCGGCTTATGCATCAGCTTTTGGTGGACTATGAAAACTGGGTCAGGGCGCAACTTGCAGAACCGGCCCGCGCTCCACTTTCCTTCGCACCAGATTTAGCAGCAGACTAAGCTAGCGACTACGCCCAGTCCCCAGTTTGGGCGCTCTGTTCCCAAACAGTACGGCTCAAAAAAAGATTTCAAGAAGACCTCAAGAAAAGAAGACCTCAAGAAAAGATCTCAAGAGCCGACATCGAGCCTCTGCTGAACTGGCAACGCATCCAACTGGCAGGGCTTAAAGCTGCGGCGATGCTGGGATGTACAGCCGTAGGTTTGGAGCGCTAGCCGATGGGCCGCCGTGCCGTATCCCTTATTGGTGGCCAGGTCGTAGTGGGGATATCGAGCCGAGAGACGGACAATCAGGCGATCGCGCCAAACTTTGGCGAGGATGCTGGCGGCGGCGATCGCCAAACAGGTCTGGTCGCCCTTGATGATCGGCTGCTGGGGAATGGGCAGGCCAGGAATGCGCTGGTTGCCATCTACCAGGCAGAGATCTGGCTGCGGGCTGAGGCGAGCGATCGCCCGACGCATGGCCAATAGCGATGCCTGCAAAATATTGAGGCGATCGATTTCCCTCACCGAGGCAACGCCAATCCGGCAATCCATCGCAAGACGAGGCACCTGTTCCACCAGGCGATCGCGCTGCACAGGCGACAGGAGCTTGCTGTCCGTCACGCCGAGGGCAGCCAGCTCAGCAGCGGCACTTTCTGGCAAGATCACGGCGGCGGCCACCACGGGCCCAAACAGCGCCCCCCGCCCGACCTCATCCACGCCCGCGATTAGCTCGGCTGCCATCTGCCCTCTTCCACATCAGGTACATCCGGTGGCTGACTAGGAGGCCGACTCGTCGGCTGACACAGACGAGCGGCGACGGCGGCGACGACGACTAGGGGCGCTGCTATCCCCAGCCGCATCGCCGTCCTCAGGGTCGGGGCTGTCCAGGGCGATCGCGGCTTCGGGGGGCAAGCTTTCTGCATGTGCCACAGGTTCAACGGGCGCAGCAGATTTCAGAATAGGGTCTGGCATTGGTGCAGATTCGTCTTTTTCGAGCAGGGCGGTAGAGAACCCACTGCCATTAGCAGAAGTTGTGCCAGGGGTTGTACCAGAAGTTGTGCCAGAAGCCGTCGAGTTGCCCCCCTGTCGCCCCTGTCCCGGCAGCGCAACCATCACCACCGTTGTCTTTGGATCTTTCACAGGTTCCGGTGCCAACACCAGCGGCGAAACCCCCATCAGCGCATAAATCTCTTGCTCCTCTGGGGTCATCTCAACCGTGATCACCTGCTGTGGCTCTGCAGCGGCTCGCTCTCGTCGCCCGCGTCCACCCCGCTCCGGCTTTTCTGAGCGCCCTTCTCGCCCCTCTCGGCTCTCTTTCCCTGGGGTTGGCGTGGAGCCGTTCAGCACGGGCAGTTCTTCAAGCGCAACGGGCGTGTCTGTATCCGCCTCAAGGTCGGGCGATCGCCCCCCATTCCCGCGCATCACAGGCTCACCAGAGCGGGGCGGGCGACTCCGGCGGCGGCGGCGGTTATCAACTCGGTTGCGGTCTTGATAGCTGGGGTGGTTGGTCAGATCTAGCTCCTGCTGCTCTGCCAGCGCCGGAGAGCCAAAGTCTAACTCCGGAGCGTCCCAAGGCTCCCGCAACTGCACCGCCCGCGATTCATGAGCAGCGGGGAATGTGCGGGGCGCTTCAGCAGGCACAGCCCCCTCTTCGGTATCTCCGGGCAAATGCACCACATGCCCCAACCCGCCGCAGGTTGGACACGCCTTTCCAAACAACTCGTAAATATTTTTCCCCTGGCGCTTCCGGGTCAGCTCCACCAGTCCCAGTTCCGTTAGCTGAGCAATTTGGGGCCGGGCCTTATCAGCCCGCAGCGCCTTGTTAAACTGCTCCAAAACCTGGAGTTTGTCTCGGTGGGAATCCATATCGATAAAGTCCACCACAATCACCCCGGCAATGTTGCGAAGCCGGAGTTGGCGGGCAATTTCTGCTGCCGCCTCGCAGTTCGTCCACAGTACGGTTTCTCGCGCCGTCGCAGAGCGGGTAAAGGAGCCAGAGTTCACGTCAATCACCGTCAGCGCTTCGGTGCGCTCGATGATGATGTATCCGCCAGAAGGCAAGTCTACTCGCGGCTTTAGCGCCTCGCGAATCGCCGCATTCACCCGAAAATATTCCAGAATGGGCGTGCGTTCGCGGTGGTGGTCAATCAACACGCCGACTGGAGCCTTACCGCCGCTCCAGTTCATCAAATGCTGTTTAACGCGCTTTGCCCCCGTATGAGAGTCCACCACAATGCGGTTTACATCAGCGCTGTAGACATCCCGCAGCACCCGCTGAATAAAATCATCATCTCGATTCAGCAGACAGGGCGGACGGGTATTGGCGGCTTCTAGCTGAATAGCTTCCCACTGTTTTTGCAGCGCTTCCAGATCTTCGATAATGGCTTCTTCTGGCACGCCTTCCGCTTCGGTTCGCACCAATAGCCCCATACCCGCTGGTTTTACCAAAATCGCCAAGGCCCGCAGGCGATTTCGCTCGTTTTCATTGCGAATTCGACGAGACAGATTCACGCCCCGTCCAGAGGGCATCAATACCAGATAGCGTCCAGGCAAGCTGATGTTTCCGGTGAGCCGGGGTCCTTTATTGCCGGTCGGCTCTTTCATAATTTGCACCAGCACCTTTTGCTGGGGCACGAGCAGTTCGGTGATGGGGGCGGCCGCTTTTTTGAGGCGGAGCGGGCCAAGGTCAGACACATGGATAAAGCCGTTGCGCTCGCTGTCTCCAATGTTCACAAAGGCAGCATCAATCCCCGGCAAGACATTCTCCACAATGCCCAGGTAAATGTCGCTGACCTGGTGGCTACCTGTTGCAACAATTAGCTCTTGAATTTGGTCTCCTGAAAAGACGGCGGCGATTCGATGCTGCTCGGCAATAATAATTTGTTTTGACATTCAAGTTCCTCAGAACGGGGCAACGCAGAGCGAACAGACTCGCGGGATGCGCTTCTGCGGTGATTTTGTGTGTAGATCTGTAAACACGGAAGACCCTGGTATCGGCGAGTAGACGAGGAATGCCCTACTACCCATCGATTCGACAGCGTACTGCTTCTAACTTCTCTGGATGTAAAGACAATTAAAAAGCTGCCTGCCGTTTCAATACCTGGAGCTTTCTGATACTCGGAGCTAGCGCTTGCTAGTGGTCTGTCAACGCTCGACTCATGGGCTGATTGCCTCACGAGTTGGCTCACGAACTGCGGATGATGCAGTAGGTGAGTCCGCAAAAGCCGCCTGACGCAACACTAGTCAAGCTCGATAGAACTGGGTACATCTTCCACTGGAGCCAGGTACCCAATTTGACTCATCTTCAGTCTCAAAACCTGCGGAGGCGAACTCCCTCCCAAACGGTCTGCCTATTAAGCCACGGGCAGCAACATGGGCGCTCAGTTCGCATCAGCGTCTTTTGAAATGCATTATAGCGTGTCATTAAGATTGTGCTACCAGCCGCTGCACAATTCCTATCACATGGGGAAAGGGATGAAAAATGCTGTGGCTGAGGCTCAAAACGTGCGCTTCTCTGGACATCGGGTGTAAAAGCTTCATCTGGGATATCTCGCGAGAATCTCGATGAAACGTATTTAAACCCCATATCTAATTGTAGACAGATGAATAGAGCTATCTGTTAAAAAACGCACCGTTATGGTCTGGAGGGTGGTGCAGGTGCTGGGTGAGGGACGCTAGAACATGAGGCGATCGCGGTGGCTGTGGAGAATCTGCATCGGCTGCTGGCTAGCTTGTTCTAGCAGGTGAAGGAGGTGTTCTGGGCGGAGGAGCGTACCGTCGTTGCGGCAACTGCCGACGTAGCGAACGGCAAAGGCCTGGTTGGGGTCAGCCTCTTTCAGGACGGCAGCGATGGATGCCGGATAGCGCTCAGGGGGCAGCAGATCCAGTTCGCTAAGGCGATCGCGCAAGTTGATTTGCTGCACCTTGCCTGATTTCGTGGTTTGGTCGTACCAGAGTTCACGGGCGGTCAAGATTTCTTGCAACCACTGGGCAGGCTGCTGGGGCAAGAGCATTGGGGGCGCATCGGCGGAGAGGGCGATCGCCAGGGTATATTCTGCTTGGTCAAGCTGCTGGGTGGCGGTGGGACCGTCGGGGGCGATCGCCTCCACGCCATACAGCGGCACGTCGGGGGGCAGTTGGGCCGATAGTTTTTCCAGAAACTCGGCGGGTTCCAGGATTCGCGTCAGATCGAAATCGACGACCTCGCCCGTGCTGGTAGACCCCAAAGGCAGGGCACTGGCCACCATGATCCGGGGGCTGGGGTGGAAGCCGCCTGTGTAGGCAATCGGCAGAGCGGATCGACGAATGGCTCGGTCAAACAAGCGCAACAAATCTAAATGACCAATCAGCGCCATGCTGCCCAGTTTGCCGTAGCGCACCCGTAGCCGCTGGGCGCGGTGGGTTTCGGGCGTAAAGTGATGCTGGAACTGGGGAATTGGCGGCGGCGGCACGACCACGTTATGTCCAAAGTCTGCCCCACACACGCCACAGTGGGAGCAACCGTCGAAGGAGCAGTCGGGAATGGTGGACGCTTCTAGGGCGCGGCGCAGGTCTTCCTGGAGCCAAGTTTTGCTGATGCCTGTGTCGATGTGATCCCAGGGCAGGGGGGCGCTGTAGTCTGGGGCGGGGAGTTCCGAAGCATCGGCGGCGCTATCGAATAGGTTCCATTCGCCGCTTTCGACCTGGCGATATTTCCAGGTGAGTCCGGCTTCGGCGATCGCCTCCGTCCAGGCCCCAAAGGCCCGCTCCAGGCTCTCCCACCAGGAATCTTCGCGGGCGCCCAGTTCCCAAGCGCGACGCACAACGGCCCCCAAGCGGCGATCGCCCCGCCCGACAAAATCCTCCATCGCCGAAATCCGCACATCGGTAAAATTCGCCTTCACCCCACGAATCGTGCGAAATTCCTGCTGCAACAGCCTTTGCTTACGCTCAAATTCTGCCGTAGACACCGAATGCCACTGAAACGGCGTGTGGGGCTTGGGCGTAAAGTTGGAAATCGTCACATTAAAGCCCAGCGGCTTGCGCCCCTTCAGCCGACACTCCCGCTGGAGCCAGCGCATTGTTTCGGCAATGCCCAGCACGTCGGCATCCGTTTCCCCCGGCAGCCCAATCATGAAATACAGCTTGACCCGATCCCAGCCCTGCTCGTAGGCAGTTTTCACGCCCCGCAGCAGTTCCTCATTGGTTAAGCCTTTATTGATGATGTCGCGCAGCCGCTGCGTCCCCGCCTCTGGCGCAAAGGTCAGCCCGCCCTTGCGCGTACCGCCGATAATATTGGCAATATTTTCATCAAACCGGTCAACCCGCTGGCTGGGCAGGCTGAGGGAAATATTTTCATCCTTCAGGCGATTTTTGATTTCCAGCCCCACTGCGGGCAGCGCCAGGTAGTCGGAGCAACTGAGCGACAGCAGCGAAAATTCGTTGTAGCCCGTTGCCCGCATTCCCTGCTCGATGGTTTCAATCACCTGCTCTGGGGCGACATCTCGCGCTGGGCGAGTCAGCATTCCCGGCTGGCAAAAGCGACAGCCCCGCGTGCAGCCCCGGCGAATTTCTACCACTAGGCGATCGTGAACCGTTTCCACGTAGGGCACTAGCCCAATGGAATAGGCGGGCATGGGGGCAGCGACGCGGCGCAGCACTCGTTCTGGCACGTCTGGCCGCAGAGGACGCACGGCCCCATCCGCAGCCATTTCGTAAAACTGCGGCACATAGACACCGGGAACCTGAGCCAGATCCAGCAGCAGTTCCTCCCGGCTGAGTGCCTGCGCCTTGCCTTCTTGCAGCACCAGCCCAATTTCGGGCAGCAGTTCTTCGCCATCGCCCAGGGCAATGAAGTCGAAAAAGTCGGCGTAGGGTTCGGGGTTGGAAGTGGCAGTCTGTCCGCCCGCAAAAATCAGCGGAAAGCTTCCCTGCTCGACGTTCCAGACCCCAGACTGCTGCCGCTCTTGCCAGGTGAGCGGAATCTGGGCCAGGTTCAGCATTTCCAGGATGTTGGTTGCGCCCAGTTCGTAGCTGAGGCTGAAGCCAAGGATGTCGAAGTCGGTCAGGGAACGGCGAGACTCGACAGCAAATAGGGGCGTATGGGATTCCTTGAGCTTGGCGGCCAGGTCTGGGCTGGGCAAATAGGCGCGATCGCACAGTTGTCGAGGCTGCGCGTTGAGAATGCTGTAGAGAATAATGTGGCCCAGGTTGGATGCGCCGACCTCGTATACTTCGGGATAGGTCAACACCCAGCGGATGTCTGCATTCGACCAGGGCTTGTGAACAGCCCCTAGCTCATTGCCCAGGTATCGAGCAGGACGGGCAATGTCGGGGGTGAGCAACTGCTCAAGGGCGATCGCCACAGAAACCAGCCTCGCTAAACTAAATCCCTACCCACCCAGTATACGAGGACGACGCGAGTCTAACAGGGCTACGCGGTGAGCGCCACCTTGGGCAAGAGCGAAAGGAGGCGAGGGCAAAACCGATGGCGAACCCGATGAGGAATAGTGATGTTTGTCTGGCTCAAGATGCGAGAGACACTTCGTAGTCAGCCCGGCTCTCGAACAGGGTAAAGGCCCGGTCGAGCTGTGTCACTTCAAAGATGATGCGGATAGAGGGCGAAACCCCGCAGATTCCAAATCGCTTTTGGTGCTGGTGAGCGGCGGTTTGTGCCGAAATCAGCACCATCAGCCCTGCGCTGTCGAGTGTTTCTACCTGGCTAAGATCGACCAGCACGGACGAACAATCTGACGCAAGAAGCGTTGCCAACTGTCGTTGAAACAGGGCTGCGTTTGAGGCATTGAGCGCCCCCACAGGCTCTACAACCGTCGTTGAAGCAGAACCGACTGGCGAAAATTCAGAGAGCAGAGATTCTGATAGTAAGGTTTGCATCACAAGCTAATTTCACCCCGACAAGAGATAAAAAAGAATTAGAATTGAACCGCGTTTAGAGGGTGTTTGAAAAGGTATCGCCTGTAATGTTAAGCACTCAGAGATCCCCCCCAGCCCCCCTTAAAAAGGGGGGTAAACCGCCTTAAAGTCCCTATTTTCAAGGGGGATTTAGGGGGATCTTGCACGCCCTGCTACAAACAGTAGGACTTTTCAAACATCCTCTTAGAATTTAGGGTTCAGAGTTCAGGCTGAGTTGAATCCTACCGACTGAGTTGAATCCTACCGAACGAAAATCGAATGGAAGTCGATGGAAAAGATCGGCTTGGCAAGGGCTTGATCCGCCTGCCTTGACTAAATCCCAACGGTACACGGACACGTTGAACCTCAAAACTGATACCGAGTGGGAACACAAACCGTGATCCCTGAAAAATAGTTCGTTCAACAGGTTCCGTGCCAGCCTATTTCCGTGTATTCGCGGAATCTTTAAAAGCAATCCGCTCTTCTATAAAGATTTAAATAAGTGTTCCTACGAGTGCGGCTTGCTACAAATTGCGCTAGCATCTACCCTCACATCGCACTGAGAACAGTCGGCGCTGCGATCGCCCCTGGAATATCCCACAAGCCTGAGATTTGCTCAGCGAGCCGAAGCGAAGCAGTTTTGGCGATTTGGCTAAAGGCTGATGTTGCCCCTGAATGGATTCAACTTTCTGAACCGTCTGCAACCCTTCACTTCCGTTTCCGCCTAGCCTTGGTGATTTAGGTCACAAAAATTACCCGTTTTAGATCACTTGTTTCGCTCGGTGGAGATCACTTCTGTTCCCGAAGAAGCGAACGACAATTTAAACAGTGTGAGATGCCCCAAACATTGCGGCGAAGAATGCAATGAAGACTACCCATGTGATTCGTCAACTGGTTGCCAAAGCCCTCTATATCAAGCAGTTGACCCCTGACATTGAGAACGAAATCAACTATGAACTGACCCGACTGGGATACATTTCAGACGCGGATTATGAAGCTCTGGAACTGCTGATGTCTGAGATGGATGCTGGCCGTGTGCGCCTAGTGCCCAGTCCATAGGGGTTAGCTGCATTTCTTCTCCGAAGACTCGAAGATTGTAGGATAGGCAGCCCAAAGTCTTTGTGTCAAAGAATGCAAAGGATTTTGAACGGGGCGATCGCCCTCAGCGGCAGGCTTGAGCGAGTGCAGCGCTGACCACAGCGGAATTAGCTCAACATCCAGCGCATGGCGCATGAGTGCAGTAGGCAAGAGCAGATCCGCCCCTTCGCGCAGATCGATCATGCTGTGGATTCTCTCTGATTCTAGCGATCGCCCAAGCGGGGGGATAGAACTGGCCAGAGCGCTCACGTCGCAGGCCGCGGATTGCTCCTCGGAGAGCAGCGTGACCAAAAGCAGCGGCCGTAGCCAGCAGACCGGACGAGTTTCAGAAAGCTGGATCACTTCTGCATAAAGGCGGATTTCTTCATGTTCGATGCAGACGATTTCGCTGGGATGAAACGTAGAAGCTGAATCCATGAATGACTCTAGTTGGCGATCGCCCCCGAATAGCCGTTTACTTGGACGATGAGTTGCAGATTGCTCAGCCGCCAAAGATCTCACATGGGCAGGGAAGCGCTGGCTCCATGAGACTTGATGCCGACTGACCTTCTTCTATCTTATAAATTGGGCTATCTAAATTGGGTTATCAAGTGGGCGGGGCACTGCTCCAGACTTTTACGCCGAGAGTGCTGCTTCGGTGGAGCATCTGGCGGAGGTTGAGAACCGAAGGCTGAGGACTGCGAAAGTACCGCTTTGGAGCGCAGAGTTCTGGCAGTGCGACACTCCCAGGTGTTGATATTCTCTTGACCTGGGATGCGTTCAATGTCAGTTTTTTGTAGGGTTGAGTGTTGAGCAACATTTAGAAATATGAATTCGCGCTAAGGTATTGATCGAAGCGCCACGTCAGACGGGCGATCGCCCACAGAGAGCAAGTCAATGCATGACAAGATGCCTACTTGACGCATCCTGCTGAATAGACTGGGCCGGATGAACAAGCTGATGCACACTCATCCATCCGTATGTATCTCCTAGATTTATTTACTAGGATTTATTTACTAGGTACATCTACAGGCGGAACCGTGTACTTGCAAGGCATCTCTCTGGCGTGTCTTCAGGCGCTTCATAAGACTTGTTAAGCTGTCACTACAGGTTTGCACTGGCGCAATTCAGGCAAGTGTGTCGTGACTGCCTCTATATGACCGCACCTGTTACGTTACTGAACCTGTTACGTTGCTGTACTTTTCAGAAAAAGAGGATTAGAACTGTGGCTGTCGAGACTATTGAACAGCGTTCAACCTCCCGAAAGCTAGCTCCCCGCTATCGCGTGTTGCTGCACAACGACGATTTCAACTCGATGGAATACGTCGTTCAAACGCTGATGAAAACTGTGCCCAACCTTACGGTTCCGCAGGCCATCAACATCATGATGGAAGCACACACCAACGGCGTTGCGCTAGTGATCACCTGCGCCCAAGAACATGCTGAGTTTTACTGCGAAACGTTAAAAAGCCACGGACTGACCAGCACAATCGAGCCAGATGAATAGTGCTGGATGGTACTCCAGACTCCATAACCCGGCTTAGTAACCCAGACCAGTAGCCTAGACCAGTACCCCAGACCATTCGCCCTGCCATCATGCTTGGAGTTTTTCAACATAGTGAGTTGCGGATTGAGCTAAATGCCTCCGAAGCCGCAATTCGAGATAGCTTGCTGCGTCCTGCGGAATTTCGTCAGTGGCTTGGGCCGCAGACCTTTTCGCATGATCTGGGCGATCGCCTAGAACCGGGAATGCAGTTCACAGGCTGGCTAGGGCCGATTGCCATCCGGCATCAAGTCGATGTGCTGGACTCCAACAGTCTGCGGCTGCTGCTCAGTCAGGGCGTGGACGGATTTCACCAGTGGTATTGGGGCGAGGGCTGGGTGCAGTCGTCTTTACAGGGTATCTCGCTGCTGCCGCTGAATCTAGGGCAGACTGTGAGCCTGATGCGGCTGCGGCAATACCTTACCCGCCAGAGTCGATCCTGAGCATGGTGCAGATTGAACGGGTTGAGCCAGCAAGGTTTGGGAGGATACGCTGACCCGTGGCATTAAAAGCCCGCTTCGGGACTAATGGGATAATCGCCGGTCACTTCTTGAGCGCTGGTCGGCTTTTGCACCCGCAGGCGCACTGAGTCGGCGTGGGATGGCAGTCCCTCGGCCATCGCCAGGGTGTCAACCGCTGTCGCCATTTCCTGAAGCGCAGCCGGGGAATACTGAATCAGGCTGGAATGCTTGATAAAGGTTTCTACGCTGAGTGCGGAGGCGTAGCGAGCCGCGCCAGAGGTAGGCAGGGTGTGGTTTGGGCCGGCAAGATAGTCGCCTACGGCTTCGGGAGTCGAGTGGCCGAGGAAGATGGCTCCGGCGTGGCGAATTTTTTCCAGCAGCACCCAGGGATCGGCAATCTGAAGCTCCAAATGCTCCGGCGCAAACTCGTTGGAAAGGTCTGCTGCCTGAGCTAAAGAATCGACCAAAATCACAAGACCGTAGTGGGCGATCGCCTTTTCGGTCAGCAGGCGACGGGGATGGTTGATCAGCATCCGCTCCACCTCCGCCACGACCTTGTGGGCCAGCGTCGCGTCTGTAGTCAGCAAAATTGCCGCCGCCAGCGAGTCGTGTTCTGCCTGGGCCAGCATGTCGGCGGCGACATGGGTGGGATTGGCCGTGTGGTCGGCAATAATCAGCACCTCCGAGGGCCCTGCCAGGGAGTCGATCCCTACCGTCCCGTAGACCAGTTTTTTCGCCAGGGTAACGTAGATATTGCCTGGGCCGGTGATCACGTCCACTTTGGGGATAGTGTCTGTGCCGTAGGCCAGTGCGGCGATCGCCTGCGCCCCGCCCACTCGATAGATTTCCTGCACCCCCACCTCTTGAGCCGCCACCAAGATTGCCGGATTCACGCTTTTATCTGGGCGCGGCGGGGTTGCTATCACGATGCGCCCTACGCCTGCCACCTTTGCCGGGGTCGCGTTCATAATCACCGTGCTGGGGTAGGCAGCCTGCCCACCGGGGACATACAGCCCAGCCCGATCGACGGGCGTATAGCGCTTGCCTAGGACGATTTCTGGATCTTCAAACTGCACCCAGCTTTTGGGAACGCGCTGCCGATGAAAGGCCTCCACCCGCTTGCAGGAAATGCGAATGGCATCGAGCAGGTCTTTGGAAACTTGCTGGTAGGCTGCGTCTAGCTCGGAGCCGCTGACTCGCAGTTCTTCGGGCTTTAGGGATACCTGGTCAAACTCTTCGGCATAGTGCAGAACAGCGCGATCGCCCTGCCGCCTCACTGCCTGGAGCACCTGCTGAACCGTTGCCTCCTTGTGGAGGATTTGCTCATCGTGGGTGCGATCGCAAATTCGCCGCAGTTCCGTTGAGGCTTCAGACCGTTGATTGATAATTCGCAGCATTGCCACAGTGAGGTGAGAGACGCCAGTCCGGGAGTGCCCCGTCTACTCAAAGGTCGAACTCAAAAACCGAATCCATTCCCAGAAGCCTTCAACTCTGCCGCTCGTTGGAGGAAAACCGGACTGCTATTGAGTGCCTATGGGTACGACCTATCTCTAGATTAGCGGGATTTTTAGCGGATTAGTGTAGCCGTGAGCTAGATTTATAGGGAGTGGTTCTAGCATATTGGTGAGTTATTCGCTAGAATAGATAGCTGCCGAAATTTTGTAGCCTTTACCCAATAGAGACACACTGTGGCAAATATTAAGTCTGCGATTAAGCGGGTTCAGATTGCAGAGCGCAACCGACTGCACAATAAATCTTACAAGTCTGCGGTGAAGACCTTGATGAAGCGATATTTCACCACGGTCAACGAATATGCGGCCAATCCAACGCCGGAGCTAGAGAAAGAAGTGGGCGATCGCCTAGCGGCCGCCTACAGCAAAATTGACAAAGCAGTGAAGCGGGGCGTGATTCACCCCAATACCGGGGCACGTCGGAAGGCTCGGCTGGCCAAGGCGCTAAGGTCTCAAACGGAGACGGCCGCTAAAGCTTAGATAAAGCCTGGATGAAGCTTAGATCTAGGTTGCTCGAACCTGTCCAATGTACCTCGCCATGCGGATCAGTAATGGTTTGTGGGTGAGCTTTTAGAGCATCGGCCAGTTTAGATTAGATTGGCCAAGGCTGGGCCAGTCCCTATAAAGTCCGAGAGCATCACGTCTCACATCTAGCCTTTCTTGTCGGCCCTCGCGGGTGGCTCTATCGCTGTGACCCAACTTCCTCCGCTCATCGACACCCACGTTCATCTCAACTTTGAGAGCTTTCAGCCCGATTTGCTGGAGGTTGCTCAGGGCTGGCGGGCGGCGGGTGTGGTGCAGTTGGTTCACTCCTGCGTTGAGCCTGCCGAGTTTGACGCAATTCGGGCGATCGCCGATCAGTTTCCAGAGATTTCCTTCGCGGTCGGGTTGCACCCGCTGGATGCCGATCGGTGGACTGCGACGATGGCTGACGAAATTCGCACTCTGGCCCGCTCGGATCATCGAGTCGTAGCGATTGGCGAAATGGGGCTGGATTTTTACAAGGCGGATAATCGGGCGCTTCAGTTTGAGGCGTTCGAGGCTCAGATCCGGGTTGCGCGAGCGTTGGACTTGCCGATCATCATCCACTGCCGGGATGCAGCGGCTGAAATGGCGGCGAGCCTGCGCCAGATCTGGGCGGTGGATGGGCCCGTTCGCGGCGTGATGCACTGCTGGAGCGGCACCCCAGAAGAAACCGACTGGTTTCTAGAATTGGGGTTCTATATCAGCTTTAGCGGCATTGTCACGTTCAAGAACGCAAGCCAGGTACAGGCTTCGGCTCGGCGAGTTCCGGGCGATCGCCTCCTCGTCGAAACCGACTGTCCATTTCTGACCCCTGTTCCCAAGCGGGGCGAACGGCGCAATCAGCCTGCCTATGTCCGCTATGTGGCGGAGCGTGTGGCGGAATTGCGGGGAGAATCCCTGGAGGCGATCGCCCACCAGACAACCCAGAACGCCCGTCGCCTGTTCCGCCTCGACGTTCCAGCCTCAGATCCCGCGTGGGCATCTCCGGATCGGCTGCCGTCCCTGTCTTCACCCTAAAAGTCTTAGCGACAACCCTTAGCGTGTTGCAGATTCCATCCCGCTAGCAGCCCTAGCAAAAGTTTGTCAAGAGGGATTTGCGAAAAACTGGACACGGATCAGGCGACATGCGTCATAATCTTATAGGGGCTGCGTATGGCATCGCAGGGTTGCTGGTGGTGTGCGGCTCCGCTGCTCCAGACTCAGCGCTGTTTCTTGGCTCCCTTGCCACTTTGCTGACAATCGGTTAGATTCAGATTTCTTATATAAATGCTTCTCTATTTTTCTTTCTGCCGATATGCCCTCTGGCGCAACTCTCTCATCCACGGGTTGCATTGCTCCTAGCGGCAACTCCCCCAACTTCGCTCACCTGCCCTTCCGCTAGCCCGCCCAGCTTAGCTCATTCAGCCGATTTGAGATTCAACTTGATACCGTTCAGCATTGCTCAGCCTGTTCAGCCTGAAGCTGTTCCTGTCAGGACATTGACCTTGCCCTACTTCGAGCTTCCCCCTGAGTTCGATTGGCTCACCGAAACAGTTTGGAGAGCCTTTGCGCCCACGCAAGCCCCTGTTTTCTGCTAGTTCAGAACTCAGGAACTTGTGTGGCAATCGCCGTTTCACGTCATCTTAGCTCATCTCGGTATTGGGAATCCCCTATTCTCGCCTGTTCCTTGAGCTTGCAAACCCCTGACCGCGCTTTTGACCCTACTGCCTTGCTCTCTGGGATGCTCCCCAGAATTGACCTGTTCGAGGAGACGCATGACTACACAAGCCACTGCCAACTTTACGCTGCCCGATTTGGTCGAAATCCAGCGTGCAAGCTTCCGCTGGTTCCTGGAAGAAGGACTGATTGAAGAGCTAGACAGCTTTTCTCCGATCACGGATTACACGGGCAAGCTCGAACTTCATTTCTTGGGCAAAGACTATAAGCTGAAACGCCCCAAGTATGACGTAGACGAGGCTAAGCGGCGAGACAGCACCTACGCCGTTCAGATGTATGTGCCCACTCGTTTGATTAACAAAGAAACCGGCGAGATCAAAGAACAGGAAGTTTTTATTGGCGACCTGCCGCTGATGACCGATCGGGGTACGTTTATCATCAACGGGGCCGAGCGCGTTATCGTCAACCAGATCGTCCGCAGCCCCGGTGTTTACTACAAAGCAGAAACGGACAAGAACGGTCGCCGCACCTACAACGCCAGCCTGATCCCCAACCGGGGGGCCTGGCTAAAGTTCGAGACAGACAAAAATGACCTCGTGTGGGTTCGCATCGACAAAACCCGCAAGCTCTCTGCTCAAGTGCTGCTGAAGGCGCTGGGTTTAAGCGATGGCGAAATCTTTGATGCGCTGCGCCATCCCGAATATTTCCAAAAAACTATCGCCAAGGAAGGGCAGTTCAGCGAAGAAGAAGCCCTGATGGAGCTATATCGCAAGCTGCGCCCCGGTGAACCGCCCACCGTGTCCGGCGGTCAGCAATTGCTCGACTCCCGCTTCTTTGATCCCAAGCGGTATGACTTGGGCCGCGTCGGACGTTACAAGCTCAACAAGAAACTGCGGCTCAGCGTGCCCGAAACCGTGCACGTGCTAACTCCGCAGGACATCCTGGCGGCTATCGACTACCTGATCAACCTGGAATTTGACATTGGCATGGTGGACGACATCGACCACCTGGGCAACCGCCGGGTTCGCTCGGTGGGCGAACTGCTGCAAAACCAGGTGCGAGTTGGTCTGAACCGTCTGGAGCGGATTATTCGGGAGCGGATGACCGTATCGGATGCTGACACGCTAACCCCTGCTTCGCTGGTCAACCCCAAGCCGCTGGTGGCTGCGATCAAGGAGTTCTTTGGCTCCTCGCAGCTTTCGCAGTTCATGGATCAGACCAATCCGCTGGCGGAGTTGACTCACAAGCGTCGCCTCAGCGCCTTGGGACCCGGCGGTCTGACGCGAGAGCGGGCAGGTTTTGCAGTGCGCGATATCCACCCCTCTCACTACGGACGCATTTGCCCCATTGAAACGCCGGAAGGACCAAACGCAGGTTTGATTGGCTCTCTGGCAACCCACGCCCGCGTTAATCCCTACGGATTTATCGAAACGCCTTTTTACGAGGTCAAAGAGGGTCGGGTGCTGAAGGATAAGCCGCCCGTCTATATGACGGCGGATGAGGAGGATGACCTGCGGGTGGCTCCCGGAGATGTGTCGGTTGATGAAGACGGCTACATCATGGGCGAGCAAGTGCCCGTCCGATATCGCCGAGACTTTACGACCACCACACCAGCCGAGGTAGACTATGTGGCGATTTCTCCGGTGCAAATTATCTCGGTGGCGACCTCTCTGATTCCGTTCTTGGAGCATGACGATGCTAACCGCGCCCTGATGGGATCAAACATGCAGCGTCAGGCAGTGCCCCTGCTGCGTCCCGAGCGTCCGCTGGTGGGAACGGGACTGGAAGCCCAGACTGCCCGCGACTCTGGCATGGTGATCGTCAACCAGTTTGATGGTGAGGTGTCCTATGTAGATGCGAACCGTATTCGGGTGCGCGGCGAAAACGGTAAGGAGAAGGAATACATCCTGCAAAAATATCAGCGCTCGAACCAAGATACCTGCTTGAACCAGCGCCCGATTGTGAATGTGGGCGATCGCGTCGTGGCGGGTCAGGTTTTGGCAGATGGCTCTGCGGCCGAAGGCGGTGAAATCGCGCTGGGTCAGAACATCCTGGTGGCCTACATGCCCTGGGAAGGCTACAACTACGAAGATGCGATTCTGATCAGCGAACGCCTGGTCTACGACGACGTGTACACCTCAATCCACATTGAAAAATACGAGATTGAGGCTCGCCAAACAAAGCTGGGCCCCGAAGAAATCACTCGCGAAATTCCCAACGTGGGAGAAGACGCGCTGCGCCAGCTTGACGAAACGGGCATCATCCGGATTGGAGCCTGGGTAGAAGCAGGGGACATTCTGGTGGGCAAGGTGACCCCCAAAGGCGAATCGGATCAACCGCCGGAAGAAAAGCTGCTGCGGGCCATCTTCGGCGAAAAGGCGCGGGATGTGCGAGACAACTCGCTGCGCGTGCCGAACGGCGAAAAGGGTCGCGTGGTGGACGTGCGGGTGTTTACCCGTGAGCAGGGCGACGAACTGCCTCCTGGGGCAAACATGGTGGTGCGCGTCTATGTGGCGCAGAAGCGCAAGATTCAGGTCGGCGACAAGATGGCGGGTCGCCACGGCAACAAGGGGATTATTTCCCGGATTTTGCCGCTGGAGGATATGCCCTACCTGCCCGACGGTCGCCCAGTTGACATTGTGCTGAACCCGCTGGGCGTGCCGTCTCGGATGAATGTGGGTCAGGTATTTGAGTGTCTGATGGGCTGGGCCGCAGAAAACCTGGGGGTGCGGTTCAAGATGACTCCGTTTGACGAAATGTACGGACAGGAAGCCTCGCGGCTGACCACCCACGCCAAGCTGCAAGAGGCCGCAGAAAAGACCGGCCAGCCCTGGGTGTTTAATCCCGATAATCCGGGCAAGATCCAGGTCTACGACGGGCGCACGGGCGAACCCTTTGACCAGCCTGTGACCGTGGGCAAGGCTTATATGCTGAAGCTGGTTCACCTAGTGGACGACAAGATCCACGCCCGCTCGACAGGCCCGTACTCGCTGGTGACGCAGCAGCCTCTAGGCGGCAAGGCGCAGCAGGGGGGGCAGCGGTTTGGCGAGATGGAGGTGTGGGCGTTGGAGGCCTTTGGCTCTGCCTACATCCTGCAAGAGCTGCTGACGGTGAAATCCGACGACATGCAGGGCCGAAACGAAGCGCTGAATGCCATCGTGAAGGGCAAGGCGATCCCTCGTCCGGGTACGCCGGAATCCTTTAAGGTGCTGATGCGCGAGTTGCAGTCGCTCTGTTTGGATATTGCGGCGCACAAGCTGCAAACCCAGGAAGACGGTACCAGCCGCGATGTGGAAATTGACCTGATGGCCGATGTCAGCAGTCGCCGTGCGCCGTCGCGCCCCACCTACGAGTCGATTTCGCGGGACGAGATGGACGACAGCGACGAGTAGCCGTCAGAAGGGCCGTTGCGCGATCGCCCCACCCGAATCTGAAAAGAACCAGGGGCTGGGCGATCGCCCTCCAGTGCTTTCACCTCGCGGCTTCACCCCCGGCAGGTTAGCCGATTTCCAATCTGCCTGCACCCTCAATACGCTTCAAGCTTTTACGCGCCTCATCGTTACAGAAGGAAGGACAACGGATGCCCAAAATTGAACAGCGGTTTGACTACGTGAAGATTGGGCTGGCCTCGCCAGAGCGGATTCGCCAGTGGGGAGAGCGCACCCTGCCAAACGGACAGGTCGTGGGCGAGGTCACCAAGCCGGAAACAATTAACTACCGCACCCTCAAGCCGGAAATGGACGGCTTGTTCTGCGAACGCATTTTTGGCCCGGCCAAGGATTGGGAGTGTCACTGCGGTAAATACAAACGGGTGCGCCACCGGGGCATCGTCTGCGAGCGCTGCGGCGTGGAGGTGACGGAATCTCGCGTCCGCCGCCACCGCATGGGCTACATCAAGCTAGCGGCTCCCGTGGCCCACGTCTGGTATCTCAAGGGCATTCCCAGCTACATGGCGATTTTGCTGGATATGCCGCTGCGAGACGTGGAGCAGATTGTCTACTTCAACTCCTACGTGGTTCTCAGCCCCGGCAACGCCGAAAACCTCAGCTACAAGCAACTCCTGACCGAAGACCAGTGGATTGAGATCGAAGATCAGCTTTATAGCGAAGATTCTCAGCTCACTGGGGTTGAAGTAGGCATTGGTGCAGAAGCGCTGCAACGACTGCTAGAAGACCTGGATTTGGAGAAAGAAGCTGAGCAACTCCGGGAGGAAATTGCCACTGCTAAGGGGCAAAAACGCGCCAAGCTGATCAAGCGGCTACGGGTGATCGACAACTTCATCGCTACCCAGTCTAAGCCGGAGTGGATGGTGCTGGACGTGATTCCGGTGATTCCGCCAGACCTGCGCCCGATGGTACAACTGGACGGCGGTCGCTTTGCCACCTCCGACCTGAATGATTTGTATCGCCGGGTGATCAACCGGAACAACCGTCTGGCTCGGCTCCAGGAAATTCTGGCTCCGGAGATCATCGTCCGCAACGAAAAGCGGATGCTGCAAGAAGCCGTGGACGCGCTGATCGACAATGGACGGCGCGGCCGCACGGTGGTCGGAGCCAACAACCGCCCGCTCAAGTCCCTGTCGGACATCATTGAAGGAAAACAGGGTCGCTTCCGCCAAAACCTGCTGGGCAAGCGGGTAGACTACTCCGGTCGTTCGGTTATTGTGGTCGGCCCCAAGCTCAAGATTCACCAGTGTGGTCTGCCCAAGGAAATGGCGATCGAGCTATTTCAGCCCTTTGTGATCCACCGCCTGATTCGTCAGGGCTTGGTGAACAATATCAAAGCGGCGAAGAAGCTGATTCAGCGCAACGACCCCCAGATTTGGGACGTGCTGGAAGAAGTGATCGACGGTCACCCCGTGCTGCTAAACCGTGCTCCAACGTTGCACCGTCTAGGGATTCAGGCCTTTGAACCCATTCTGGTAGACGGTCGAGCAATTCAGCTTCACCCGCTGGTGTGTCCGGCCTTTAACGCAGACTTCGACGGAGACCAGATGGCGGTTCACGTCCCCCTCTCGCTAGAAGCCCAGGCCGAAGCCCGCCTGCTGATGCTGGCCTCGAACAATATCCTCTCCCCAGCTACGGGGCGCCCGATCGTCACCCCAAGCCAGGACATGGTATTGGGCTGCTACTATCTGACCGCAGAAAACCCCAATGCTACCAAGGGCAAGGATCGCTACTTCTCCAGCTTGGAGGACGTAATCGTTGCCTATGAGCAGCAGCAGGTTGATTTGCACGCCTACGTTTGGGTGCGGTTTGACGGCGATGTGGAGTCGCCAGAGCCGGACAACGAGCCGATTGAGGAACAGCGCTCCGAAGATGGCATTGTCACGAAGCTCTACAAATATCGCCGCGTCCGGGAAGATGCCGAGGGCAACCGGGTGTCTCAATACATTCGCACGACCCCGGGCCGCATTATTTACCACAAGACGATCCAGGAAGCACTCGTCAGCTAGAGCCGTTGACGGCGATCGCCCCCTAGTCCCTCTCGCAACTTTACTCGCAACTTGAGATGAGCGGCAGATTAGCAGCGTCAAGGTTGGGGGTGGACAGTGAAGGGCGATCGCCCTAAAACAGGGCTTCTTGATCCATTCGTTTCCGGTTTCGCGGGCTGCACCTGGGTGTAGCTGCCAGACAGCCACCAAGTATTGCTAACCTTTTTGAGTTCTGAAGGGCGGGACATCATCTATGACAGAGCAAAGTTCGATTCAAAGATCCGAGAAGCCCGTCGTGTTTCGCAATCGCGTGATCGATAAAAAGCAGTTGCGGCGACTGATTGCCTGGGCCTTCACCCACTATGGGACCGCCCGCACAGCACAGGTAGCCGACGAGCTAAAGGATTTGGGCTTCAAGTTTGCTACGCGGGCGGGGGTGTCGATTAGTGTAGACGACTTGCAGGTTCCGCCCAGCAAGCGCAAACTGCTCGACGAAGCCGAGGACGAAATCCGCAAAACCGAGGAGCGCTATACTCGCGGCGACATTACTGAAGTAGAGCGCTTCCAGAAGGTAATCGACACCTGGAACAGCACCAACGAAGACCTAACCAGTGCGGTGGTTCGCAACTTCCGCGAGAGCAACCCGCTCAACTCGGTCTATATGATGGCATTTTCTGGCGCACGGGGAAACATCTCTCAGGTGCGTCAGTTGGTGGGGATGCGCGGCCTGATGGCCAATCCGCAGGGGGAAATTATTGACCTGCCCATTAAGACCAACTTCCGCGAAGGGCTGACGGTGACGGAGTACATCATCTCCTCCTACGGGGCGCGGAAAGGACTGGTGGACACGGCGCTGCGGACGGCAGACTCCGGGTATCTCACCCGTCGTCTAGTGGACGTATCGCAGGACGTGATTATTCGGGAGCTAGACTGCAACACGGAGCGCGGCATTCCCATCCGCAGCATGACAGACGGGGAGCGAGTGCTGATTCCTCTGAAGGATCGGCTGCTGGGTCGCGTGCCTGCGGAGGATGTGATTCATCCCGAAACGGGTGAAGTTATTGTTCCTCGCAACGAGCCAATTTCCGACGATATGGCGGAGGAAATTGGTCGGGCTAAGGTAGAGCAGGTGGTCGTGCGATCGCCCCTGACCTGCCAGGCCTCCCGTTCCGTTTGCCAGCGCTGCTATGGCTGGAGCCTAGCCCACGCCTACCTGGTGGACATGGGCGAAGCCGTGGGCATCATTGCGGCGCAGTCGATTGGCGAACCGGGGACGCAGCTGACTATGCGAACATTCCACACGGGCGGCACGGTCACAGGCGAACAGGCTCCGACCATCCGCGCCAGCTTCAACGGCACAGTTCATCTGAAGCTAAAGCGTAAGGATGAAGTGCTGCGCTCTCGCCCCTTCCGCACCCGCCACGGCGAAGACGCGCTGATTATCGAGTCGCCCTCGGTGGAAGTGATCGTGGAACAAGGCAGCCGCAAGGAGTCCCACACGATTACTCAGGGTTCCATCCTGTTTGCCCAGGAAGGCGATTCGGTCGTGGCCGATCAAATCCTGGCAGAACTGCCCGCGACGGGGCGTGTCCGCAAGGTGACGGAAAAAGCCAGTAAGGACGTGGCTTCTGACCTGGCTGGCGAGGTGAAATTTGCCGACCTCGTGCCCGAAGAGAAGCGCGATCGCCAGGGCAACATCACTCGCATTGCCCAGCGGGGCGGCTTGCTGTGGGTGCTGTCGGGCGAGGTGTATAACCTGCCACCGGGCGCAGAACCTGTTGTAAAGAATGGCGATCGCGTCGAAGCCAACAGCATCCTCGCCAAGACCAAGCTCGTCACCGAAAATGGTGGTACAGTGCGCCTGCCCCAGGATGGCGAAGGCAAAGCGGGGCGCGAAGTCGAAATCATCACCGCGTCGGTGCTGCTGGATCAGGCCCGCGTCATCGCCGAAAGCCAGCAAGGCCGCGAACACTACATCATCGAAACCCAGCACAACCAGCGATTCTCCCTGATTGCCACACCCGGCACAAAGGTGGTGAACAAGCAGGTCGTAGCGGAACTGATTGACGACCGCTACCACACCCAGACGGGCGGCATCATCAAGTTCTCTGGCATCGAGCTAGAGAAGCGCGGCAAGGCCAAACAGGGCTATGAAGTCGTCAAGGGCGGCACGATTCTCTGGATTCCTGAAGAATCCCACGAGGTGAACAAAGATATTTCGCTGCTACTGGTCGAAGACGGGCAGTTTGTGGAAGCGGGCACCGAAGTGGTCAAAGACATCTTCTGCCAGAGCAGCGGCGTAGTCGAAGTGACCCAAAAGAACGACATTCTGCGGGAAATCGTGATCAAGCCCGGCGAACTGCACATGGTTGACAACCCGGAAGCCGTCATGAGTCGCAACGGCACGATCGCCAACCCCGGCGAAGAACTGCTGCCCGGTCTCGAACTGACGGATCTGCGCTATGTCGAATATGTCGATTCGCCCGAAGGCCCAGCACTGCTGCTGCGTCCGGTGACAGAGTTTGCTGTGCCCGACGAACCTTCGGTGCCCAGCCAATCTTCGACCAGCGAGGAGTCTGGTCGCGCAATCCAACTCCGGGCAGTGCAGCGGACGATGTATAAGGACGGTGAGCGCGTCAAGTCGGTCGAAGGGTTGGAACTGCTGCGGACTCAGCTAGTGCTGGAGATTGATCAAGATGCACAACTGGCCGCGGATATCGAGCTAGTGCCTGATGAATCTGATCCTGAACTGCTGCGCCTCCAGTTGGTGATTCTGGAATCGCTGGTGATTCGTCGCGACGTGCCCGCCGACCAGACCCAGGGCAGCACGCTAACCACGCTGCTGGTGAAAGACGGGGATCAAATCTCGCCAGGAGACGAAGTGGCCCGCACCGAGATCCTGTGTAAGGAAGGTGGCGAGGTGCGCGGCGTGGGCAGCAACGAATCAGCCCGCCGGATTCTGGTCGTTCGCGAGTCGGACAAGCTGACCGTCGAGACGGAGGGCAAGTCCCCTACCGTGAAAGCGGGCGACCTGCTGGTGGCTGGAGCGGCGATCGCCGATGGAGTCACCGTTGAAGAATCGGGACAAGTCCTCTCGGTTAGCGATTCCCAGGTGCAACTGCGACTGGCACGCCCCTATCGCGTGTCAGCGGGTGCGGTGCTGCACATCGACGACGGTGATTTGGTACAACGGGGCGACAACCTGGTGCTGCTGGTGTTTGAACGCGCCAAGACCGGAGACATCATCCAGGGTCTACCCCGGATTGAGGAACTGCTGGAAGCCCGCAAGCCCAAAGAAGCCTGCGTCTTGGCACGGCGACCGGGCACAGCGCAGGTGGTCTACAGCGACGACGACACAGTGCAGGTGAAGGTCGTCGAAGCGGACGGCGTAATCACCGAGTATCCCATCGGGCCGGGTCAGAACATGCTGATCATCGACGGGCAGGAAGTGGGTGCCGCTGAACCGCTGACGGACGGCCCTGCCAACCCCCACGAAATTCTGGAGATCTTCTTTGATCTACATCGGGAAACGCTGGGCGTTCACGAAGCCTCGCTGATCAGCCTGGAAAAGGTGCAAACCTTCCTGGTAAACGAAGTGCAGTCGGTATATCAGTCGCAGGGGATCGAAATTTCGGATAAGCACATCGAGGTAATTGTGCGCCAGATGACCTCCAAGGCGCGGGTCGATGACGGGGGCGACACCACCATGCTGCCGGGTGAACTGGTGGAACTGCACCAGATTCAGCAGGTGAACGAGGCGATGTCGATTACGGGCGGTGCGCCAGCGGAATATACCCCGGTGCTGCTGGGGATTACCAAGGCCTCACTGAACACCGACAGCTTTATCTCGGCCGCCAGCTTCCAGGAAACGACTCGTGTGCTGACCGAAGCAGCGATCGAAGGCAAGTCGGACTGGCTGCGGGGTCTGAAGGAAAACGTGATCATTGGTCGTCTGATTCCAGCGGGCACAGGCTTCAATGCCTACGAAGAGTCCACTAGCGTTGACCTCGACGCGCTGGACGACATGGGACTGAGTGATGTGGTGCTGGATGACCTGACCGCCCGCAGCTATGACCTAGACAGCGGCTTTGACGTGTTCCCGCCGCCGGAAGGTCTGGGAATGCGAGAAGGGACTGAGTTTCCGCGTCCGTCGCACGGCTTTGGTGACGATGCCTTCTCTGGTGTCCTTGAGGACGATGAGCTGGCCGACGAGTACGCTGACGACGATGATGAGGATGACGACGAGGACGAAGACTAGGGCGTAGGAGAAGCATAGAGTGCCTGCAAAGTGCTTCTCCTAGCTCAAATGCCAAGTCCAAGCGCCCAGTTCAAATACCAAATTCAAACCAAATTCAACAAATTCAAAAGGGGGGAGATGGATTGCCTTCATCTCCCTCTTTTTGCTAAATTCCTTTGCTAAATCCGTAGATGGCTTAAAACCAACCGCCTGCCTTAATTCACCCGCCTTAATTGTTGTAGTTTTCGTCTACAAAGCCGGGGTTGCTGCGGGCGGGAATTTTCCAGTCTGCGTTTTCGCCGCCAATAATGAGCCGCTCGATCGTCACATAGTCCTTGCTGAACTGCTTCAGACTGTTGATTAACACGTCCAGCGCCAGGGCATCGCTCGTCCCCATATCGATCCAGCAGCGGGCCCAGTTGCCTTCATACTCCACCTCGCCCATGTTGTGCATCAGCGACATGAGGCTTTCATCGGCCTGGTCATTGTCGTAGTCCAGATAGCTGATATCCAGCCCAGTATCTTGAACCTGCAAGTTTTCGGCATTGAACCCGCCCAGCTTGCCCAGGAAAAACCAGGAGTTAAAGATCTCATCGATGTATTGCTGCTCCATTGCAGAAGGCGGCAGCGTGAATTCTAACCAAATCCACAGGTTGAAAAAGTCGCATTCTCGAAATTCGACGCGCATGGGGATTGAGGTGTTGGAGTATCAGAGAAATGAGGTGAGGGGAAAGGTGCATCTCATACCTCATTCAGCATACGACTTTCAGGACTTACGCAGTTGGACAATTTCTCACCAGCTGGGCCCGCGAGCAATTGTCCAAAATCCAAAAAGCTTATCGTAAGTGTGTAAGTCCTAGACTTTCTAAGTGAGCGAAATGAGTCATCTCTGCAAGGAGGTTGGGGTTTTCAAGCCTTGCACCCGATCGCTCTTGCGATGTGGCTCAAACCGTGCGCCTCTAGTTTTTGGGCGAGGCCGTCGAGGATGCGGCGCACCATCCACGGTCCTTCATAAAACCAGCCCGTGTAGACCTGCACCAGGCTTGCGCCAGCGGTAATTTTTTCCCAGGCATCCTCAGCGGTGAAAATGCCGCCAACCCCAATGATGGGTAGAGTCCCGCTGGTCTTCTGATAAATCAGTCGGATAATTTCGGTGGAGCGCTGGCGGAGGGGTGCGCCGCTGATACCGCCGGCCTCTTCTGTGAGCAATTTCCCCGTTGTAGGGAGGCGCTGGGTGTGGAGGCGATCGCGCTGAACGGTTGTATTAGTCGCGATGATCCCTGCCAGGTGATGGGTTTGGCAGAGGGCAAGAATATCGGCGATCGCCCCCTCGTCGAGATCCGGCGCAATTTTCACCAGCAGCGGTTTTTGCCCTGCATTTTCTTGCTGCAATAGCCCCAAAATGCGGTCAAGCTGGTCGGCATCCTGGAGCGATCGCAATCCAGGCGTGTTGGGCGAGGACACATTCACCACAAAGTAATTGCCGCAATTCTGAAGCAGCCGGAAACTGCCGAGATAATCCTCCGCCGCAGACTCCAGCGGGGTCACTTTGGACTTGCCCAGATTAATCCCCAGGGGGAACCGCAACGCAGAGGGGTCAGCGTCTTGAAGGGGCATAGCAGACACGCTCAGGCGGGCAGCCATCGCAGCGGCTCCTTCATTGTTAAACCCCATGCGGTTGAGCGCCGCCAAATCTTGAGGCAGGCGGAACAGGCGGGGTCGGGGATTTCCGGGCTGGGCATGGAGCGTAACAGTGCCGAGTTCCGCAAAGCCAAAGCCAAAATCCTGCCACAGGTGGGCGACCCGTCCGTCCTTGTCGAATCCAGCCGCCAGCCCCACCGGATTCTGAAAACTCAGGCCCCAGAGCGTTTGGCTGAGGGCAGGATGGGCGCTGCAAAAGGCCCGCCGACCCTGCTGTCGCACCCAGGAGGCCAGCGGCGGATTGCGGGTTGCGTCTGCCTCGGCAAGCCCGCTAAGTGTGTCGATGAGCCGACGGTGTAGCCATTCTGGGTCAGCCCGCAGCCCGCTAAACAGCAGCGGACGTAGCCCCTGTTTATAAAGATCCACTTTATAAAGCTCCACGGATGTTTCCTTGGTGCTGAATCATCAGGCTTCCCTGCAAGAGCATTCTGCCGAGTCACAAATTGTGATTAAGCCACTTGTGATTAAGCCACTTGTGATTAAGCCACTTGTGATTAAGTCACAAAGCAAGAATTAAAGCAGGAAATCTCACTAGAAAATCTCACTGTATCAAGCGACGATTCAAGAATCAATCTTGAGGTTTGGCAAGACTCTTGCAAGACCATTAGCGTCCCCCAAATTGAGTAGGGATGAGTCCATAGGCATGGCTCACAAGCTGCACGTTTGGGCCCTGCATCTGCCAAACCAGCAGTTCCTCCCGGTTAGAACGCTGACCGTGAACCCATAAATGAACGCGGATAAATTCATTCGCCTGATGATCGGATGGAAGCCATTCCCAGCCGAGGATCTCGAATGCACTTGTTTTACCAGAGTTGCGCTGAATTGCGTCACAGTACATTAAGAAATGAGGCAGTGAATTGGCTTTTTGAAACGTTTCACTAGACTGTTCATAAACAGAAAGACAGTCTGCCTGGTTGACTTGGGCATGAAATTTTTGAATCGCGTCTATAATTTCATCTTGCTTTACTTTTAGATTTGTAATGTTCAAGAATTGATACTTAGCAGTAATTTCTGGTTTACAGCTAAAGGAGCCATTCGTAATATTAAACGAGCAGTTTTTTATCCCCAGCGAGGCTTCTCCGCGAAAGACCGCAAATAGCCCAGAGATAATCGAAGGTACGACAAACACGATGAAAAAGAGAGTTCCCAAGCAGCCCAAGCAGCTTGTTGTTCCAGAGGATTGAGCCATAGAACCTTGCGGGCGATCGCCAAACTCTACCAGCCAAAACCTATTGCCAAACCCTGAGGAACCTATACAGCCTGCTCCAGTTTATTTCTGGTAGAGTTTCTAATATAGTTTATTTCTAGTAAAGCCTCATGCCCTGAGACGGCAGACGGTTATTCCAAGACGGTTATTGCAATATGTAGCATTCTGTCAGCAGGATTCCCAAGATGCCCTAAGCTAGTTAAGGTTTTTACTACTCAAACTACCGTCGTGTCTGAACTGCTCTACACGGGTTTACGCGAAGGGATACAGGGAGCATTGTGGCTGGTGCATTTGGTGCTGGTTCCAGTTTGTTTTGTAATGGCTTGGGGCATGGTGGGGCTGGTTGCCTGGAACCTGATTTCGGCAGGGCGAGACGGGCTGGCCCAGGCGCAACAAATGCACAAGATTCCCTGTTCTGAATGTCGATTTTTTACGGGCGATTATCACTTGAAATGCACGGTACATCCGGAGCGAGCGCTGTCGGAAGAGGCGATGAATTGTGCAGACTACGAGCCGCAAAGGTGGGGATAATTCTAGAACGGTACTGGAGCTTTGAGCGTTAGCGTTTCATACGTTTGCGGATGCTTGACCGTCATCTGGTGAGCGTGCAGATGGAGCCGGGGCGCGTGTGCTGGACAACCGTAGAGGCGATCGCCCCAAATCGGCGTTCCCAAACCCGCCGCGTCTGCCGCATGAACCCGGAGCTGATGCGTGCGCCCGGTCACAGGCACTAGCTCTACCCGACTGCGCCATACCCCATCGAATTCACAGCGTTCCTGTCTGAGCAGGCGCACCTGAGTCTGGCTGGGCTTGCCCCGCTGCCAATCGACCTGCTGCTGGGGACGCTCGGCCGGGTCGCCCCACAGCGGCAGACAAATTTCATCAGGAACGGACGCTAGACGGCCAGATAGCAGCGCCTCGTAAACCTTTTGCACCTGACGCTGCTGAAACTGCTGATGGAGCGCCCGGTGAGTTTCTGCGTCTTTTGCCAGCAGCAGCACGCCAGAGGTATTTTGATCGAGCCGATGCGCGGGATAGAGCCGTGAGTGGGTTGAGAGTCGGGCGATCGCGCTATCTTGTCCATAGCGACCGGGCACCGACAGCAGTCCACTGGGCTTATTGACAGCCAACAGCCACGGGTCTTCGTATAGAATCTCCAGCGGTTCCGGTGCAGCGGTCTTCAATACCTGAGCCGACAAGCCCGACAGCAAGAACCCCATCAGCGGCTGACAGCGCTCTGCACAGGCTTCATAAAATTGTCCTTGCACCCGATGCTCTCGCGCAGGCGACGGCCCCCACCAAAACTCCGCCAGGGCGATCGGCGTTAGTCCGTGGGTTGCTGCATAATGCAGAAGTTTTGGGGCGCAGCAGTCGCCCGTCCCGGTGGGCAAAAAACCAGACGGCATCAGCGCTTGCAGGGGTTGAGAGTCGCCTGCAAAGTTGGTGAGATGATGAGCAGTGTAAAATTCTGCCTGGAGTTGTCGAGATAGACTTTTACGCTGCTGTTTCAGTTCTGCAATCCGTGCGTTTGCCCGGTCAATTTCTTGCTGTAGTGGATGCAGGACAGCGTTCCACTTTGCTTTCAAGTTTCGGCGCTCGATGCCATCCTGCTGGCTTTGATGATTAAGCGCCTGAAGTGCGATCGCCACTGTGTCGTCTTCAGGACGCTGGCGTAACTGCTGCCGAGTGCGATCGCGGGCTTGCTTCCGGTTCTGGTGCAGATCCAAAAGCTGCTTTAGTTCATAGTCAAACTTGAGTTTTTCAGCATGATAAACCTGACGAACCGACAGGGTTTCTAGCTGGATCAATTCCTGCTTGATTGCTTGCAGCGCATTCAGTGTTTCTAGTTCTAATGCAGCAATGCGATCGCGCCCTGGAATTGGCGGAACCCATCCTTCTTGTGTGCTGCTGCCATTGAGCAATCCAGAAAACGCTTTGAGAAAATACAGTTCATCAGCCTGCGCTTTGACGAGCAAAACGCCGTACATCTTGCCTTCACGGTTGCAGTCCTCACAGGCTGCGAGTTCCTGCATAAGAGCGTGGGCGATCGCCTCTGAAAGGCGGGTTCGGGGCAGACACAGCCACCTGCCCGAACGCGGACACACCCCACCATACCAGCCCGTCACAGTTGCATCTGCAAGAGACGCTTTAGCGCAGGATGGTAGCGGGTGGAGCGTGTGGGCGATCGCTTCAGAATACAAGCTCAGCAAGGCTCACAAGCTATACACTGGCGGTCGTCGGCGGGTAGCAGACCTTGGTGCCGCCCAGTCCGCAATAGCCCCCCGGATTTTTGGCAAGATATTGCTGGTGATAGTCCTCCGCATAATAGAACTCTGGCGCATCCAGAATTTCAGTGGTGATGCTGCCATAGCCTTCTGATTTGAGAGCAGCCTGATAGCGCTGGAGAGAGGCTTCGGCGGCTTGCCGCTGGGCCTCAGAATAAACATAAATTCCAGAGCGATACTGCGTGCCTACGTCATTCCCTTGGCGCATTCCTTGGGTGGGGTCGTGGCTTTCCCAGAACACCTTGAGCAGGTCTTCGTAGGAAATCACCGACGGGGCGTATACGACGCGCACGACTTCGTTATGCCCTGTCAGACCGCTGCACACTTCCTGATAAGTGGGGTTAGGCGTGATGCCCCCTGCGTAGCCCACGGATGTGCTGTATACGCCTTCCTGCTGCCAAAACTTTCGCTCTGCGCCCCAAAAACAGCCCAGCCCAAACAGCGCTAGCTCCATCCCGTCGGGGAATGGGGGCTGAAGCGGGTTGCCGTTGACGAAGTGGCGATTTTGAATCTGCATTGGCTGCGATCGCCCCGGCAAAGCCTCTTCAGGAGTCGGCAGCGCCAGCTTTTTACCAAACCCAAATAGCACCATAGCGGTTTACCAACTGTCTCTAGAAGTGTGCAAGAGAAGCATACAGATCACTTTCAATAAGAAGTAAAAGTCCAGCAGAACGACCTAGCGCTTTAATCAGGCACTCCCAAATCAAGGGCGCAGAGAATTCATACTTCTTTACTTCTTCTCTCATAGTACCGCAACAATAAAACACTGGAAAATACTAGAGAAAGAAGCCCTGCCCCCAAAGAGCGATCGCCCTCTAATCCTTTACGCCCCCCACATCCTAGACTCCTTTACCCAGAGTGTTGCTGGGAGTGACCTAAGAATCCCATGAGAACTAGGGCAGGATAAGCCTCGCTTCCCAATCATCTCGCTTTCAATTTTTCTAGAGAGTTTTGCGTTAGAAATTGCTCAACCAGAGAGTCTTTGAGCGAATCCCAAATCCAATCAGTAGATGGACACAAAACATCAAACCAAAAATCCTATACTGCCCGCGGCATAGGCGGCGCAAGGTCTTAAGAGATGATTTTTAATTTGGTCTACCTACGTTTAGAAGAGAGGTTTACAACAGCAACTCCAACGGTGCCACAGGAACCAGTTGAATGCTGTCCAGGCTGATAGCGTGCCCATACTGATGAGGAGCATCCCACTAGGAGCATCCCACTTTCGATGAAACAGTCAACTGGCGAGCTGTCCATTGAGGTAGGCACAGCGCAGACTCAACATGGCATTAACGGAGGCCGTATTCCAGCGAGCACCCGAAATTTGGAGGCGTCGCCCAATCTGTTTGACAGCCGATTCTACGGCTCCTGATCCAATAGAACAGAGTTGCTCAGCCTGGTAGAACCCATAATTCACGATGCGAGAGCGATGGGTGCTCAGATAGGCTTCAAAATTGCGGGCTTGCTTGCGCCGACAGTCGGCAAAGAGGGCCCTGGCGGCTTCCACTTGACCTTGCCATAACAGCATTTCCGCCGCTGCTAAGCGCTTGAGCGACCCACCGACTTTGTAGAGGTTTTCTTTGAGATGGTACCAATCGAGGATTTCCCAACGGGTCTCAACGGTGGTGAGTTGAGCAAACAGATTCCACACCCCAGCGTGACCATCGCCCAGACAGACCAGTGGGGAGAGCAAGCGTTGAGCGCTGAGATAATCAATCAAGCTGTCATTGTCTTGGAAGAAGGCGTTGTAATCAATCCCCTCCACCCGCACCGCTTTGTAGTCTCGCCACGGGCTATCGGACTCTAGCAGGTCACGCAGACGGACTTTGCCGCCATCAATGCTGACCTCACTGACGCCTTGTTTAGCCTCGGCAGACTCGAACGACTGACGCCCCACCAGACGTTGTTGGGTCGAGTGCCCGACCCGCATCCCGGTCAGGGCTACGATGTCATCCTCTGCATCTTGAAACGATTCGTTGGCACTTAAGCGTAGGTTGGCTTTCTCTAGGCCACCACTGAGACGGCTGTAAGCCTTTACGCCTAACCGTTCTGCCTGACTTTGACGAATCTCAAGGACCCCTACCAAACTCTTCAATCGGCGAACCCGGCCTCGGGCGGGGTAGGCTTTCTGGTTGACAAAAAAAGGGCAACTCGAGGGCTCACCTCCTCTAGCATTTGCCGTCGTACAGTCTGCTCGATGCCTTCTAGACTATCGAGCCCCTCTCGGTTGCTATTGCGATACAAAATCTCGGCGATCTCTGCTGTACAAGCTTCCAATCGCTTTTGGTCTTCAGGTGTCATGGTGAGTCATCCCTGGGGCTACCCTCCCATTCTCACCCTTCGCACTGTTTTCGCGAAAGTGGGATGCTCCCTACTGATGTACCCCCAGCACTGTCCCTATGGCATCTGTATCCAGATTAGTCTCAGCCACTGCAATCTTTTTCGAGACCAGCTTCAAATCTATCAATTCACTTAAAGGAGAATTCTGAAAAGGATCAAAGAGAAGCTCATCATTTAGCTCAAATCGGAATGGCGCTTCTCCGAGTCCATCTGCCAAAAGGCGATCAACATTACCAACTACGCCAACCACGATGTCATATGCACCCGGCACATGCCCAATCAGTCCATTAAGAGGCGTGTTTCCGTCCTCAATATACGTCGTGTCTGCCGTCAATCCATCCTCAATAGTGACAGAAATCGAGCTTTTTTCACCAATCTGATAGGTTGGGGAATCGACGGCAGTGATATTAATCGTAAAGGTCTCGCTGCCTTCAACTAATCCATCTCTGACAATCTGAATTGGAATTCCAGAAGCAGAGAACCCGCTCGGAAGTGATGCGGTGTCGGTGTAAATGCCTGTTTTTGGATCAAATGTTGCCGTAACAGATTCGTAAACATAATCTTCTATAGGCTGGGCTGTACCGGGCACAATTTCAAAGAAAATTGTTAGATTTTCATCTGAAGGTACAGGACTGACTGCCTGACACATCTCTGGAAGCCCCTGATTTCTCGTAGGGGACGCTGGCCCAAAAGCTCCTCTGACCAAGCCCTCCGGCTCCAACTCAGGAGCTATGGGCCTGACTGCCTGACACATCTCTGGAAACCCCTGATTTCTCGTAGGGGACGCTGGCCCAAAAGCTCCTCTGACCAAGCCCTCCGGCTCCAACTCAGGAGCTATGGGCTTCGATCCCAAGACAACGAATTTTCTGGGCTTTCGGGACTTGTGTCAGGCAACCAGGTGACCAACACTCTCGTTCTTGACAAGGTGCTTCAGAGCGTCCGCACCCGTGATCATGGAACGAAATTTGTAGAGGGTAAACGGCTGACCCGCAAGTCCGCAACGCACTTGCCTAAAAAATATCGGGCCCGGACTATCCATCTTAATCGCGATCGCCACAGGTAGAAACACAATTGCCAATACAACAAGCCCCACAAAACCACCCACCAAATCGACAGAACGTTTCACAACGGAATGCGCTGATCTATGCACAGGAACAAATTCCGCCGTACCCACAAGCTGAAGTTTTTGCACCATATTTACGAGGTCAATTCAGATGGGTAATGCACCAAAAAAAGAAAGGAAGCAACTAGACAAGAAACTATAGCGTTTTTCATTCTGGCGAGGCATAGTAACAGCAATGGGAGAACCAATTCTGTAGGTCATTCAATGACACTTGGGAGAAGGACTCCTCAATGGCTTTGTCTAGATCAAGATAGCTCCGTGCCCCAAGGGAGCGCAGAATACTCTTAATCTTTGAAAAGCAATTCTCGATGGGTGAAAAGTCCGGCGAGTACGGCGGTAGAAACATCAGTTTAGCACCTGCATCCTCAATCAACCTCCTAACTTCTTCACCAAGATGAATCGAGCAGTTATCCATGATGACACATGCCCCTTTCCACAACTTAGGAACGAGTCTCTGGGAAATGAAGGCTTCAAAGGTAAGTCCATCGACTGAACCGATGAGATTGGAATAGGTAATTACCTTTTTAAGGCTAATTGCACCAAGAATCGAGACCCGTTTCCCTCGTTTGCTGGGACGCTTACCATGGGCTCGTTTTCCTTTCGGGGCACGTGCCCGGAGTCGAGCCAAAGCCAGGTTCACTCCTGATTCGTCAATAAAGATTAAGTCTTGAGCCAGGAATCCTCGAACCAGTTGCCAAAATTTGACTCGTTCGATTTGCACCCGTTCAGTTTCCTTTTTGTCGGGATACAGCGTTTTTTTTAAGGGTTAAGTTCAGTTTCTCTAACATACGAAACATCGTCGAAACGCCAATCCAAACACCGACCCTTTGTTCCAGCAAGTCACACAACTCTGCCAATGTCGCGTCATGATTTGATTCAGCAATCGTTTTTAGGATCTCTAGTTGCTCATTACTTAATTTGGTTGGCGTTTGCTCAGTGCGGCGTTTGGGGGCAATCTCACCTGTTTCCCGATATTGTTTGATCAGCTTTCGCACGAAACTGTAAGCAACTCGAAATTGTTGAGCGATTTGACGTTGCGACGTATTCCCTTCAATGTAGACATCAATAATTTTTTGTCTAAGATCTAGTGAGTAGGGTCGCATTTGAGTTAAGGGTAAAGTAAATTCACTGAATAGATTATATCAAAATACGCCTCACTAGGCTAGAAATTGCTATAGCTCCTAATAGAAAACCTTCAGAGACAGAGCCTTGAAGTCATAAAACAGTCATGAAACCTTATCCAACGCAGTAATTCTCCAGAAACAAAACCGAATGCGAATAAGGTTCCAAGCTTGTCAAGCTCTATAGACCACTCCTTTTGTGAAGATCATGTAAAGCTGATATCCTTTCGGCTCCTAAGTGAAATCACTTATTCACATGCACATCTTTTATCAGCTTTTCGAGTTTTCTACAAGGACATATAATATAACCTGAAGAATGTTATAATATAAACTGAAGAATGTAAAGTTAGGTTGTAACTTGTGTCTTTTGCAACAGTTCATCCTGGCAATCAGACACGTAGGACTCTTTAAGAGATTCTTCAGTAATCGCTAATACAGTATTTTTTGGCGTTGGAGAGTTTTTTGCATAAGCTGAGCTTATGTGTTTTCCCACCATTTGGCGATCGCACTGATCTCTTTTAATACATTTCAATCTCCGTAATAGCACCAGGAAACCGTTCGCCACAAGTCATCAGCAGTCGGATAAGTGCATCACGGCTTTGCAAAGCTGCAAACTAAGCTGAGGTAAGCCTTACTCAGGGTTTCCGAGCATTCGCCTGGGCGAGTTGATCGGGAGTGAAGCGCTCCACAATGCTAAGGGGTAGCTGGTCATCCTGGAGTTGCTCGATGTAGCGGGCGCTGAGAAACGGGCGGTAGGTATCGTCCTGATTCAGATAGGTTTGGAAAAAGGCGAGGCTAACGGTGCGGAGATAGTAATGGGCGATCGCCGGATCGGGTCCCACGACTTCCGGCGGCAGGTTAACCGCTACATTGTCTTCTGCGGGTACATCGATCGCGGAAAAGTGGGTCGCGTTTTGCAGCAGCAGCAGATAGCGATGAGGCGTGGTCAGCCAGGTAAAGGGCGTAATTTGCTCCGGCAGCGCAGGGGTGACCGTATCGGCTCCGCTGGAAACGATCAGCGTGGGCACATCTAGCGCCGCATAGCCTTCTTCCCCAAACAGGCTGCTGCCCAGGGTGTTGATGGCGATAATGGCTTTTACCCTGGGGTCACGCAGGTTGTTGGAATCCAGCACCCAGTTTTGCAGGCGGCATTGAAGCAGCAGCGACAGGTTCAGGGTTTCATCAAGCCTGCATTCCTGGTTTAGCCGACTGAGATCAATCGGGGTGCCCGCAATGGCAAAGGCTGTGTAGCCACCGAGCGACTGTCCAACTACGCCTACTTGATCGGTATCGATCAAGTTCTTGAACCGGGGGTCACGCTCTAGCGTGTTGAGCAGACAGGTAATGTCCTGGGGGCGCTGGACAAATTCAGCGGGTTCAGTTTCGTTGCGAACAATCCCGTCAATCAGGTCTTCCAGGCGTTTGGTGTTGCTGCCGGGATGTTCTGGCACCGCAACCGCAAAGCCATAGGACGCAAGATGTTGAGCAATGTAGCTGAAGGTGAGACGATTGGAGCCTAGCCCGTGGGAGATGACCACCAGCGGCATGGCATTGGGCGGCTGATTTTGGCGATCTGCGACAGGCAGGTAGAGATCGACCTCCAGCGGGCGATTGCCAAAGCGTCGTCCTGTATAAACCAGGCTATGATCCGCAGGGGAATACAGACTAGCGGGGGTACTTAAACAGCCGCGAAACTGTTCCTGCGTGAGGGTCTGAAGCGAAACCGTGTAGCGGCCGGGACGCACCGGATTGATCTGGGACGTGGAAACCACTGGCTCTAGGCGGGCATTGTCTTCGGAAATCAGGGCGATCGCATCAATGGCCTGCTTGGTCTGGTTCACCAGCCGCTCGATGGACGAAATAATAGAAAACGCGCGGGTCAGGTCAATGCGCATCGTGTCTACTGGAAAATGCTCCAGCACGTTGAGCGGCGTTAGACCGTTTTCTCCATCGGCCGCCGCCAGCACCAGGGCCGACCGCAGTGCCCGCTTGCCCGACAGGTTCGACCCGGTGCGAACGACTTCGCCCAGCCGTTGTAGCAACAGTTCGCCCTGGTCGGAATAGAGAAACTGGGACACGGCCCAGGGGGTCAGGTTTAGCTCCAGCCGGTTTTTGAGGAGTTGTTCGAGCTGTTGGAGTTGTTCTTCTGTGGCATAGTGCCGGGCATAAACCCGCAGATTTTCAGTATAGCGCCCTTCTTCGGCATAAATCCGCAGGGCGCGGACGGAAATTGAGCGCTCAAACGGACCCAGCGACACCAGCACTCGCTCGGCTGCGCGGAGGGGCGGGGCGACGAGCGCTAGGGGCAGAGCAAAGGCGGATGCAAGCAGGGCCCGCCGCCAGCGTTTATTGCTGCAAATGCGATGTCTGGGGTGGCATTGTGGCGATCGCCCGACCCTTAGCCCGCGTGCGCCTTTCTGATTCTGAGCTAGCAGATGTGCTGGCAAAAATTGTGGCGATCGCCCAACCCTCAGCCCGCGTGCGCCGCTATTGCCAACCTGCTGGCCAGCCACGCCCGCAATCCATCGGCGCAGGCAGCGTCGAACGGACAGGGCAGACGAAAACAAACCAGGAGGCACGGGCATTGATTCAGGAGTTGGCGTAGGTCGGCTTTGGAAAAACGCTCAGGGCGACGCTCCCTCTGAATTTGACAGTAATTTGAGGAGATCCGCCTCTGACAATTGGGTGATTTTTAGAGCGATCGCCTTTTCCAATTTTGACCCCGCGTCTTCACCCACGACCACGAAATCAGTCTTCTTGCTAACGGAACTCGTCACCTTGCCGCCTGCTGCTTTAATCCGTTCAGCGGCTTCATCCCGTTTCAGCGTGGGCAGGGTTCCCGTCAGCACAAAGGTTTTGCCTGCCAGCGTTTGGGGTTTGTCAGATGCAGGTTGCGCCTCGCCTGCCAGGGTCAACCCTGCCGCCCGCAGCCGCTCCACGAGCGCTTGGTTGGCAGGTACGCGGAACCACTGATAGACCGACCGGGCGATTTCCGGGCCAATGCCGTAGACAGCGGCAATGTCCGATTCTTCAGCCGCAGCCAGGGCTTCGACGGTTGGAAAGGCTTCGGCCAGCGTTTGTGCGTTGACTGCGCCGACGTGCCGGATACCCAGCCCAAATAAGACGCGCCACCAGGGTTGGGTTTTGGATTGGGCGATCGCCCTAACTAGATTTTCAGCGGATTTTTTGCCCATCCGGTCAATGCCGATCAGTTGCTCTGCCGTCAGGTCATACAGGTCGGCAACGCTGTTCAGCAAGCCGCGATCGCCCAACTGCTGCACCCACTTCTCGCCCAGTCCGTTGATATCGAGCGCCTGCCGCGAGGCCCAATGCACCAGGGAACCGCGCACGATCGCCGGACAGGATGAATTCACGCAGCGGGTGACGGCCTCCTCTTCCGGGCGCACCAAGGGCTGCCCGCACACGGGGCAATGGGTCGGCAGTTGAAACGGTTCTGCCCCGGCGGGTCTCAGTTCCGGCAGCACGCGCACCACTTCGGGAATGATTTCGCCCGCCTTTCGCACAATCACCGTATCGCCCACGCGCACATCCAGCGCCGCGATGAAGTCGGCATTATGCAGCGTCGCCCGCGAAACAGTCGTGCCTGCAAGCTGCACTGGGGCCAGTTCTGCAACAGGCGTGACCGCGCCCGTCCGCCCCACCTGCACGGAAATGCCCTGCACGACGGTCGGCGCTTCTTCGGCGGGATACTTGAGGGCGATCGCCCAGCGCGGAAACTTTTGGGTAAAGCCCAGCCGTTCCTGCAACGCCAGCCCGTTCAGCTTGATCACCAGCCCGTCAGTGAGGTAGGGCAGGTCAAACCGGGCCCGCTCCCAGTGGTCGGCAAACTGGCGCACCTCCTCCAAGGATTCGCACAGCTTGCGGTTCGGATTCACCCGAAAGCCGAGCGTTTGCAGCAAATCCAGCGCTTCCCACTGAGACGAAGGCTTAGGAAAATCCCCGTCTCCTGCAAGATGCAGCGTGTAGGCAAAAAAGTCGAGCCGCCGCCGCGCCACAATCCGCGAATCGAGCTGGCGCAGGGTTCCCGCCGCCGCGTTGCGCGGGTTGGCAAACAGGGCCTCGCCCGCCTCCTCGCGCTCTTGGTTAATCTGCTGAAACACGTCCAGCGGCAAAAACGCCTCGCCCCGCACCTCCACCACGGGCGGCAGGTGTTCGCCCTTCAGCCGCAGCGGAATCGAGCGAATCGTCCGCACGTTGGGCGTAATGTCTTCCCCCGTTACGCCATCGCCCCGCGTCGCCCCGCGCACCAGCAGCCCGTTTTCGTAGGTCAGCGCCAGGGCGGAGCCGTCAATTTTTAGCTCGCAAACATAGGCCGAGTCGGGCAGCGCGGGCTGAGCCTCGGCAACGGTCGCGTAATAGCGTCGCCAGCGCGTGTCCCAAGTGGCAACTTCTGCCAGGTTGAAGGCGTTTTCCAGGCTGTAGAGCGGAATATTGTGGCGGATGGAGGTGAATTGGCTGGAGGGGCGATCGCCCACGCGCTGGGTGGGACTGTCGGGCGAAATCAGCGTCGGGTCTGCGGCTTCCAGATCCTGAAGCTCTCGATAAAGCTGGTCATACACCGCATCGGGCAGCGTTGGCGCATCCAGCACGTAATATTCGTAGCTGGCCTGGTTCAGCAGGTTCCGCAGTTCGGCGGCCCGCTGCGCTGGCGTGGGGGCTTGGGGAGAAGCAGTTGCAGAATTGGGAGGTTTGGCTGCCACGGTCGGTCTGGGTTAAAAGCGCAGGTTGATGATTCGCTTCTCGATTTTAGAGTCAGCCTTGCGCCTTTGGGATAGCCGGGATACCCGTTGCACAAACATACATGTTCAGAGCGCTTTTAAGCTGGGAGCCATAGACAAGTTGACTTGTAGGGTGCTGTTAGGCGTAGCCGTAACGCACCGCCCCGCAAGGCTTTGATGCGATGAGGCAAGTAATTAACTTGACGCGAAGTTGTCAGGGATTTCATCCACAGACTGGACATTTAAGACTTGCATAAGCGTCTTCCACTGTTGCGGAGTAAGCTTTGCCTCTGTCTCTCCAGATATCCAACGCTGATAGGTTCGTAGCGGAATACCGCAGTGAACAGCAAATTCAGCCTGCGACAAATTCGTGCGCTGAATCCTGAGTTTTTCAATTGGGGAGTCACTGTCTTGCGGTCGCTTATCTTTACTCATCCATTCAAATTTCACACGCCATATTGACACACGCCTAATTGGCACGTCACAATGGCGTTCATGTTTAACGGCAGAGAACAGCCCAAAGTTGCAGCGGGCTGTCCTGCCTCAGTGTCTCATTTCTCCTAACAAAAATACTATGAGCTATTACGACCAGCTTCATCCGTGGGTGGTCTATCGTCTGCTGCCCAATTGTCAAACGATTGCCGTGGCTCGGTTTCGGCGGCGCAACGATGCAGAGATGTATCTAGTTGCGGTGCGGCACTTGGTGCAGAATGCGCAGTGGGCGATCGCTTTTGATCCACCACCTATGCCAACGGCAGGGGCAAAGCGGCGATCGCCAAATTTTTTGGACGCTTCTGCCAAAGGGAAAGAACGCCAGCGCAATTGAATTCTCCATATACGTTTATGAACGATCGCCGCTACACAGTCCATTTCTGATTTATCCTTTAGCCTTTGATCCGTGTGATTCCGTAGATTTTGATCTTTCGATCTGTTGAGTTGATCTGTTGAGTTGTTTCCGCATCAAGCAGGGGTTAAATATGGCTGAGTGGCACGAAATTCCGGGTGGCGTAACTGCGCCGAAGGGCTATCGGGCAGCGGGCATTGCCGCAGGGCTAAAGCCGTCAGGTGCGCCGGATCTGGCGCTGATTTATTCAGAAGTGGAGGCGATCGCCGCTGGAGTGTTTACCACCAGCCAGGTGAAGGCAGCCTGCGTAGACTATTGCCGTCAGCGGCTAGAGGCAAAGGCGACGGCGCGGGCTATTCTGTGCAATGCGGGTCAGGCGAATGCAGCCACGGGTTCTCAGGGCTGGGAGGATGCCCTGGAAAGTGCCCAGCTTTTGGCGACAGCGCTGAATATTCCAGTCGAGCAAGTGCTGGTGGCTTCGACGGGAGTCATTGGGCAGCGCATCCGCATGGAGCAGCTACGGTCGGGCATTCCCAATCTGGTGGCCGCCGCCACGCCCGACGGCTCCGATGCCGCTGCCAAAGCCATCATTACCACCGACCTAGTGACCAAGAGCGTGGCGCTGGAAACGACGCTGGACGGTCGCCCGGTGCGAATTGGCGGCATTTGCAAGGGGTCTGGCATGATCCACCCCAACATGGCGACGATGCTGGCCTTTGTCACCTGCGACGCGACCGTTTCGCCCCATCTCTGGCAGCAAATGCTAAGCCGCGCCGCCGATAAAAGCTTTAACCAGATCACGGTAGACGGCGATACTAGCACCAACGACACGCTGCTGGCGCTGGCCAACGGCGAATCCCGCACACCCGCGATCACCGAGCCGGGCCCCGATGCCGAGCGGCTAGAGGGAATGCTGACGGAGGTGTGTATGCGGATGGCCAAGGCGATCGCCCGCGATGGCGAAGGCGCAACCTGCCTGCTGGAAATTCGAGTCAGCGGCGCACCAGACGACGCAGCCGCCCGCCAGGTAGCCCGCACGATTGCCGGGTCGTCCCTGTTCAAATCGGCAGTGTTTGGGCGCGACCCAAACTGGGGTCGCATCGCCGCCGCCGCTGGGCGAGCCGGGGTGCCCTTCGACCAGGGCGAACTCCAAGTCAAGCTGGGCGACTTTTTGCTGATGGATCACGGACAGCCGCTGCCCTTCGATCGCCCCGCCGCCAGCAACTACATGAAGCAAGCCGCTGCTGGGGAATACCTGAAAACCGACACGGTGCTGGTATCCGTCAGCATTGGCAGTGGCCCTGGAATGGGCATGGCCTGGGGCTGCGACCTCAGCTACGACTATGTGAAGATCAACGCAGAATATACGACCTAGAAGGGCGGTTCCGATGGATGGACTGACGCTGCGGGCGATCGCCGCCGACACAATTAGCTACGCCATCGGCTCGATTCGCAGCAATCGGGCGCTGGTGCAGTCGGTGCAGGCCTCGCTGAATCGGATTGGGCACCCGGTTGGAACCGCCACGGGCGACTGGAACCCCCATACGGAGGTGGCATATCGCGCCTTCGCCGCCCAACACCATCTGCCCCCCGACGAGCTATCGCCCCGGTTGGCCAGCCTGCTGCTGAGCCTGCCCACGGTTCACACCCCGCCCGCACCCGCGCCCAGTCCGGCCCCGATCGCCCAACCTACCCCAAATCCAACGCCTGCGCCCAGTCCGGCTCCCGCCGCCCGCCCCGTGCCGATCGCCCAACCCGCGCCCAATCCAACCCCTGCGCCCAGTCCAACTCCTGTCGCCCGCCCCACACCGATCGCCCAACCCGCGCCCAGCCCTATCCCTGCCTCGCGCCCCACACCGATCGCCCAGCCTGCGCCCAGCCCTATCCCTGCCTCGCGCCTCGTGCCGATTGCCCAACCCGCGCCCAATCCAACCCCTGCGCCAATCGCCCAGCCTGCACCCCAACCCGTCCTTCGTCCTGCGCCCAGCCCTGTGCTGACGGAAGCACAAGTTTTTCAGGAGGCGCTGCGGTTTACGCTGCGGTGGGAAGGGGGCTATGTGAACCATCCAGCCGATTGCGGCGGCGAGACGAATTTTGGCATCACCACTGCCACCTATCGCGCCTATCGCCAGAGCAGAGGGCTGCCGATGCAGAGTGTGCGGCTGATTACGGAAGACGAAGTGCGGGACATTTATGAGCAGCTTTACTGGCAGCCCGCGCAATGTAGCATGATGCAGCGGCCACTGGCGATCGCCCATTTCGACACGGCGGTTAATTTTGGCGTGGGCGGCGCGACGATGTTTTTGCAAGAAATCTTGGGCTTGCGGGTGGATCGCGTCTTTGGCCCCGTTACCCAGCAGGCGACTGCCCAGGCATCCCATCTAGATCTCGCCCAGCGGCTTTGCCAGGCCCGCACGGACTATCGCTATCGCCGCGTCACCCGCGACCCGTCCCAGCGCGTGTTTCTGCAAGGCTGGCTGGATCGGGACAACGACCTGCTGAGGTATATTCAGCCCCAGAAGCAGCCCTAAAATCACAGGCTACCGTGTACACACATCTCGATTTTTGCGTAAGGCTTTGAAAGATCCCCCTAAATCCCCCTTGATAAGGGGGACTTCCGATCCAGTTTTCCCTGCTTCGAGCCACGCCGGGTTCGGCTCCCCCTGCTTCAGGGGGTCAGGGGGGACACAGCATCGCCGATGAGTATAGACTTGTGTTTACGCTGTAGAGAATCACAGGGGAAGCGGCAATGCTATAACCAGGATGTTCACGCCGTTTGCTCTGAATCCTTCAAATCTATGGCCAACCCGCCCAACGCTGCCCCGCTGCCCGTTAGCCATCCCGACAGTCCCCACACCTGGAGCGACTATTACGACCTGATGGCGGGTCGTCCGCCGCGAGAAACGCTGCTGCGATCGCTCAGTTTGTTTGATGCGGAGGCGAAAGAGGCTAGAGTTGAACGCTTTGTAGGGTATGCGGTGGATTTGGGCTGCGGCGAAGGGCGCGACACGGTGGAACTGGTGCGGCGGGGCTGGCGCGTGCTGGCGATGGATGGGGAACCGGAGGCGATCGCCCGCTTGCAGTCGCACCCAGACCTCCAGGCGGCGATCGCCGAACATCGCTTGGAAACTCGCGTACAGCGGTTTGAGCAGCTTATCTTACCTGCTGATCTAGACTTGATTAACGCCAGCTTTTGCCTGCCCTTCTGCCCACCGGATCAGTTTCCTGCCCTCTGGCAAACGCTAACCCACGCGCTGCGCCCTGGCGGGCGGATGTGTGGGCAGCTATTTGGCGATCGCGACTCCTGGGCCGCCTACGACCACATGACCCACCTCACGCGGCCGCAGGCGGAAGCGCTGCTCCAGTCCTTCACCATCGAGCAATTCGAGGAAGAGGCGCATCCAGGAACCACAGCGCTGGGCGAAGCAAAGTTCTGGCACATTTTTCACTGGGTCATCCGCAAGTGAAGCCTGAAGCAGAACAGCGGCTCCACTGCTGGGTTCCCAACCTGTTCGAGTTTCAGGGCGGCATCCAGCGCTATTTGCAAGACCTGCTGCGGGCGATCGCCAGCCAGCCCTATTGCCACACGATCGTCTTCAACAAGCGCGATCGGGCGGGAAATGGCGACCTGGATAAGTTATCCAATCTTACTTTTCGCTATTTTGGAGCGCTGCCCGATGCAGCGAAAACACCAGGGTTTGCCGCAAGCCTAATGACGGCGGCGCTGGGCGATCGCCCCGATCTGATTCTCTGTGGCCACCTGCACTTCGCGCCCGTGGCGCTGATGCTGCGGCGACTGGCGGGCATCCCCTACTGGATTTTTACCTACGGCATTGATGCGTGGAACGTGCAAAATCCGCTGCAAAAAGCCGCCCTGCACGCTGCTGACCGGATTGTTTCCATCAGCGGCTACACGCGCGATCGCCTGCTCAGAGAACAGCAGCTTGACCCCGCCAGGGTTGCCCTTTTGCCCTGCACGATCGACGCGCAGCGATTTCGCCCCGCGCCCAAGCCCGATTACCTACTCCAGCGCTACGGGTTGCAGCCAGATCAGCCCGTCGTGCTGACGGTGGCGCGGCTGGTGGGCGGCGATCGCCACAAGGGGTACGAAGCTGTCCTGTCTGCGCTGCCCCTCGTTCGCCGGGTGCTGCCGCAGGTGCATTATGTGCTGGTGGGCAAAGGCGGCGATCGCCCCCGCATCGAGGCGCGAATTGCAGAACTGGGGCTGCAAGATTGCGTCACGCTGGCGGGGTTTGTGCCCGATGCCGAACTTTGCGACCACTACAACCTGTGCGACGTATTTGCCATGCCCAGCCAGGGCGAGGGCTTTGGGATTGTGTATTTGGAGGCGATCGCCTGCGGCAAACCCGCCCTAGGCGGCAACCAAGACGGCGCAACCGATGCGCTGGCCCAGGGAGAACTGGGGGCGCTGGTAGACCCAACAGATCACGAGGCGATCGCCCGCACCCTGATCCAGATCTTGCAGGGCGCTTACCCCAACCCGCTGCTCTACCAGCCCGCCGAACTAAGGCGAAGGGCGATCGCCCGCTACGGCCGCGACACCTTCAACCAAACGCTCAACCAACTCCTGACCCAGGCCTCCTGACCCCAGACTCCTGCCCCTTTCCACGCCGCTTTACCCCGTTTTCAACAGCGACGCACCAGCCGGACGCGGCGGCAGGGGTTGAGTAACTCGACGGAAAAAGGCGCTGTGGGGCAGCACCCGCCGCACCTCTTCGACCGTGGTGATGCCCTGCGTCACCTTTTGAATCGCAGCCACACGGAACGACTCAAACTGGCTCTCTGCCAGATAGCGGCGCAGTTGGGTCAGGTTGCCTTCGTAGATAATCTGCCGCACAGTGTCGTCTACGTTCAGTAGCTCGATCACCGCCTCGCGTCCCAAATAGCCCGACTGGAAACACTGGACACAGCCGCGCCCTTTTCGCCAGCCCTGGAGGTTGGCCTCGTCGGAGCGCAGGCCCAGCAGCTTTAGGTCAGCAGGCGTAGGCGTGTGGGGTTCGGCGCAGTGGGGACAGACCTTGCGGACGAGGCGCTGAGCCACGATGCCCAGCAGCGCGTCGCTGATCAGGCCAGGGTCGGGGCCGATGTCCTGCAGGCGGGGAATCGCGCCGATGGCATCGTTGGTGTGCAGCGTGGTGAGAACCAAGTGGCCGGTGAGGGCGGAGCGGACGGCGGTTTCTGCCGTTTCGCTGTCGCGGATTTCGCCCACCATGATGATGTCGGGGTCTTGCCGCAGGATGGCCCGCAGGCCGGCGGCGAAGGTCATGCCTGCGGCCTCATGCACCTGGGTTTGCGTGATGCCGGGGAGGACGTATTCCACCGGGTCTTCGACGGTAACGATGTTGACGGATTCGGTGGCGATCGCCAGCAGACTCGTATACAGCGTGCTGGTTTTGCCCGATCCAGTAGGGCCCGTGAAGATGACCAACCCCTGCGGCTCCCGCAGCCAGCTTTCGTAAATCTCCCGTGCGGTGTCCGAAAAGCCCAAATCGGCGATGGTCTGGAAGGTGTTTTGCTGGCGCAAGAGCCGCAGCACCGCCTTTTCGCTGGGTTCTGTTTTTACCCCGCTGATGCAGGGCAGCGTGCTGACGCGCAGATCCAGCCCTTCTTCCTGCTGTCCAGCCATGTATTTTTCGCTGATGCGCCCGTCCTGGGGGCGGCGGCTCTCGGCAATGTCCATTTCGCACATTACCTTGAGAGCGACGATGACCTTGCGGCTGATGTCGGGCGGCAGCGTGGTGACGTGTCGCAAAATGCCGTCAATGCGAAAGCGCACCGCTAGCCCGTCGGCAGAGGGTTCTAGGTGGATGTCGCTGGCGCGGTTGCGGAGGGCGCTGGCGATCAGCGTGCGGATGCGCTCGATCTGGTTATTGACATGCGACAGATGCAGTTCGGCGACTTCGGTCAGATCTTCGGTGTCCGATTGCCCGGCCGCCAGATGAATCGCGCCCGATTTGCTCATGCGCTTGGCAGTGAGGGCTTGCAGGCGATACCACTGGCGATAGCTCTTTTCGGCGATGGGGATGATTTCGATGCTGGCATTGAGGCGATCGCCCATTTGCTGCACCACTTCCGGCATTGGCGCGATGGGGCTACCCAGGTAGTAGCAATTGCGCCAGAGCAGCAGTGGCACGACGGGCGGGGCCTGCGTGCAATCGCCAAACCCTCGCCAAAAGCGCGTACTCACTTCCGGGTCGAGCAGCCGCAAATTTACGATTCCCTGTCGATTGACCAGCAGACCAAGCGCCTGCTCACAGGTGATTTGCTGCTGCTTGAGCTGTTGCCAGACCGATTGGCTATTTTGCATGGGCGCTTTCACCTTGTTGAGATTGGTTGAGATTGCAGTTGAGGTTGCAGTAGAAATTGCAAGCTGTGACTGTTGATTCACCAGATGCGCTTGAACCAGATGCGCTTGAATTTGTGTGCCCTACGCCAAAGTACGCATCAGAGAACCGCACAGATTTCTTTTTGGCTCAGGCGTGAAAAAATGTAACGGGAACTGCAAGCTTCATACAGCTTTCACAATCGAAAACAGAATTTTTTGTAAAGAAATACTTTGACGGCTCAAAGAACGAGCGCCCAATCCCTTTTCCCTTCAACGCTCCAGCCAAACGCCTCCAACATCCAAACCCCAAAATCTAAATAGGACTTATGCAGTTGGACGATTTCTCGCGGGCTGCGCCCGCGAGAAATCGTCCAAAACCCAGAAGACTTATCGCAAGTGCGTAAGTCCTGCCAAAATCCAACACCCAAAATCCAGCACCCAAAATCCAAAACCCAAAATCCAAAACCTCCATCGGCTTTCCCCCCTCCTCAGTAGGGCTATCCCTAATGCAAAATCAGCCCTTTCAGCCCATAAACGCGCCAGGATGGATCTGTTGGGTAGAGAACTGCGGGATTTGCGTCTGCCCGATGATGACGTTGCGTTTGGTTGGGAAAAGCCATGACAAATTCATTAAAAGAGCGCATTCAGGAAGATTTGCAAAAGGCCAAGTCTGAGGGCGGCCTGCGGGCAGAGCGGATTCGGGAGATTGTGAAGGCTGCGGTTTCAGAAGCAGCGGCAGAAGTGTCTCAAGGGACAGGCGAACTGAAGGCGATCGCCAAAGATGCTTTGACAGCGGTGTTTGCCGTGGTGCGCGATCGCGCGACGACCCGCACCGAAGAGATGGCGGCCTCGGTGGAAGGCGTGGTAGAAGGCATTGGCGAATTTCACCGAGAGGCGATCGCCCAGGCCCAAACCCAGATCGACGACCTCCAGCAAACACTGGATCAAACCGATCGCCAGTTTGAAGAGGAAGTCACCGTGGCCCTGGCAACCGTTGATCTGCCAGAGGCCGAAGCCACCACCAAAACCCCCTTCAAGGTGCTAATTGATCTGGTTGTAAACGCAGTGAAGGAGCGAGAAGTGTTTGATATTTTTCAGCAGCGCTATAACCATCTGAAGCAGCAGCTTGCAGAACTAGATAGTCGTCTGCAAGAGCGCTATGGCGATCGCTACGAAGAAGTGAAGCGTCAGCTTGAAACGGCGCAAACCTGGTATGCCAACGCCAAAACCAAAGGCGAAACCCTAGGCAACGAGGCAAAACACTTCAAGCAAGTGGAACTGGAAGAAAAAGCCGCTGACTTGGGCACAACTATCGCGCAGAAAGAAGCCGAAATTAAAGCCCAACTGCAGCAAATCGTGAACAGCGCCCTGCGCTAATCGCTGAGCCGACTGATTCTCTGACACCCTCAAGGCCCCCGTTTCTGACAGAAGCGTGGGGCCTTGTATTGACAACGGTTTTGATCCAGTATTGTTAACCTAGCTCACGTCGCGCTTCGCATAAGCCAAAGGTCAGAAAGAACGTGTCTTGTTCAAAACATCGTGCATTTCCGGCGCTTTTGTTTATTCCCCAGCGCTTCAATCCAGCGGTGCTAATGGCGATGCGAGCGGCATTACCGCTCTTGTTTCGGCTCCGTGTTCGTCCGTGGCTGCCGACGGGAATTTCCCATGTCGAGGTTGTGAACGCCAAAGAACTGGCGTTGCTTTATCAGCGGTTTCAGGCGGGTGAAGTTCGATTCATCTTGGCATTCCGCCATCCAGAAGTAGACGATCCGTTTTCTATGCTGTATCTGCTGTCCAGCGGTGTCCCCAAAGCGGCGCGAGAGCATGACATTCCGCTGCGATCGCCCGTGCATTCCCACTTCATCTACGACCGGGGCATGACCATCTGGGCGGGCGACTGGCTGGGCTGGCTGTTTTCGCGGCTGGGCGGTATCCCGATTCACCGGGGCAAGCGGCTGGATCGCACAGGTCTGCGGGCGGCGCGGGAGCTATTGCTCAACGGACAGTTTCCCTTGGCGATCGCCCCCGAAGGCGCAACCAACGGGCATAGCGAAGTCGTCAGCCCGCTAGAACCCGGCGTGGCGCAGTTGGGCTTTTGGTGTGCGGAGGATTTGCGAAAGAAGGGGCGATCGGAACAGGTCTACATCGTGCCGATTGGCATTCGCTATACCTACCCGCAGCCCATCTGGCCAAAGCTCGATCGGCTGCTCAGTCGGCTAGAGCAGGACACGGGCTTGCCGCCGCTGGTGCAGGACGAAACACCAACGGAGGACGTTCGCTATCGGCGCGTGCTGCGGCTGGCGGATCACTTGCTGACGGAAATGGAGGGATTCTATCATCGCTTCTATCCGCAGTATCTAACGCCTGAAGCCGATTCCAAGCCAGAACTAGACGAGAGCGCAAATCAACACCTGATGCGGCGGCTGGAGACGCTGCTGGATGCCGCCCTCCGCGCTGCCGAAGCGCATTTTCGGCTGGAGGCGCAGGGCACGATTATCGACCGCTGTCGTCGGCTAGAGGAAGCAGGCTGGAACGCGATTTATCGAGAAGACCTGCCCGCAGATTTCGCGGCTCTGTCCCCATTCCAGCGCGGACTGGCTGATTGGGGCGCGGAGGAAGCCGAAATTCGCCTGCGGCACATGCGCCTGGTGGAAAGCTTTGTGGCAGTGACGGCCGACTATCTCCAAGAACAGCCCACGGCGGAGCGCTTTGCCGAAATGGCGCTGCTGATGTTTGACCTGGTGGCGCGGATCAAGGGCGACGACATGCCTGCCCGTCCGCGTTTGGGCTGGCGACAGAGCCGCGTGACGGTGGGAACGCCGATTTGTGTGAGCGATCGCCATTCGGACTATCAGCGGGATCACACCTCAGCAAAGCGGGCCGTTGCGGAACTCACGCAAGATCTGCAAGCGGCGCTGGAGCAATTAATTTAGTCAATTTGGTCAATCGACTCAGGTCAATCAACTCAGGTCAATCAACTCAGATAGTCAATCTCAGATAGTCAATCGACTCAGATCATGCCGCGAAATAGCCCCTGCGGCCGCACCAGCAGCACCAGAATCATCACCATCAGCGCCACACCCAGCTTATACTCCGAGGGCAAAACGTAGGTGCTAAGTTCCTGCGCGATGCCGATGATATAAGCCCCGGCGATCGCCCCGTAGGGATTGCCAATGCCGCCCAAAATCACCGAGGCAAACATCGGCATAATCAAAAACCAGCCCATGTTTGGCCGCACAGCCGTAATCAGCCCAAACATGCCCCCGGCGATCGCCGTCAGCCCCGCCGCCAGCACCCACGTCCAAATCACCACCCAATCGACGTTGATGCCGGATACCCGCGCCAGGTCGGTGTTGTCAGCAACGGCCCGCATGGCTTTGCCAATTTTGGTATGTTGCAGCAGGTAGTGCAGTCCGGCGATCGCCAAAATCGCCAGCCCCACCACGATCAGCCGCGTCGGCGCAATCCGCACGCCAAACACATCCAGCGCCGTCGCCACGGGCAGGTCATAGCGCTGGTTTTCGGGGCCCCACAGCAGCGTAATGCCGTTTCGCAAAAACAGCGCCAGCCCGATGGAAATAATAATCAGCGTGGTAGACGAGGCGCGGCGATCGCGCATGGGCGACCACAGCAGCTTTTCGCACAGCAACGCCACCCCAATCGTCAGCACCGCCCCAATCAAGATCGACAGCCAGATATTCACGCCATTGAGATTGGCTGTCAGCGTCAGATAGGCACCCAGCGTCATCAGGTCACCGTGGGCAAAGTTTGCCAGCCGCAAAATGCCGTAGGTCAGCGTCAGCCCCACCGCCGCCAGCGCAATGACGCTGCCCACCGCCACGCCATTTACCAAAAGCTGCACCAGTTGCTGATCCATTTTTGCTAGCCTTTTTTTCGTTAAGCTTGAGCGGTTACTGAGCAGTGGGTTCAAAAAAGCGGCAGCCCTGACACGGCCCGTCGGGATTTACTGCACAGCGCACCAGTTCAGAATGGGCGCTATAGGCACAGTTGGCATTGCCCAACACCCAGCGCCCCTGAAACCAGCTTCGTTCTTCGGGTCGGGGAGCCGCCTGCACGTATAGCGCGATCTTGTGCAGCCGATATTTGCCCCGCTTGTATTGATAGCAGTGGTGGCGCTCCAGAACAGCGTAGGTTTCTCCCTCAACATCGAGATAGGTTCCCGGCTGTGGGTTCCAGTCCAGCTTCAGACTGCCGATGGTCTGGCGCGGGTGGCTGAGAATAACCTCAGTGGGTAGAGACTCTTGCTCCATTGACCGTATTGCACTTTACACAGTTTGCAGGTTACGTGAGATGGTATCGCATTTATACCCATCTCCCCCGGTAACTTATTTCATCTTTAACGTTTTATGGCGTTTTGGGGCAAATTTGGGCACTGACATACTTGAGACAGCGAACTTACTGCCTTCATCCCCCAACCCCTTCTCCCAAGCGGGGAGAAGGGGAGCCAGACATAGGTTTGAAGTCCCTCTCCCGCTCTGGGAGAGGGATTTAGGGTGAGGGCTGAAATTGCTGCGTGAAGCATACTAGCGCCCAAATTTGGGCACTCAGTCTGGGAGAAATGGTTTTGGGAAGGCCCGGGAAAAGATGGCTAATCGCTTTGCTCGGAGTTTCCGTCTGGGGAGCCAGACTCCGCCGAAGGGTCTGAACAGCCTGGATTGCTAGCGATATAGCCGGTTTCAGCGATCGCATCGGACGGATTCTTCGGCGGATTCTTCGGCGGGTTCTTCGGCGGGTTCTTCGGCGGGTGGGTTGCGTCTGGAGACTCAGCGGCGGTGGCGCTATGGGAAAGCGTATGGGTAGAAAAGCCGGATGAGCAGGCCGCAGGAGCGATCGCCCCCTCTTGGTTTTCTAACAAGTGGCTTTCTTGTTCCCGATGCTCAAATTCAGGATTCGTCCACTGATCCAGCACATCGCGAATGACCACTTCGCGCAGCAAGATGCGGACGATAATCACCAGCGGAATCGCCAGAAACAGACCCAAAAACCCAAAGAAGGACGCAAAGGCAAACTGCGCCAGGAGCGTCACCGCAGGCAGCAGCGACACCTGCTGACCCATCACCACGGGCACCAGGAGAAACTGCTCAAGCTGCTGGATCAGGACGTAGGCAATTAGCACGCCTAGGGCTTTGACGGGGGAATCGATCAGGGCGATCGCCACGGGCGCAATGGTACTCAGCACCGGCCCTAGGTTGGGAATCGCCTCCATCAGCCCCGCCACTAGCGCATTGGCCAGCACCAGCTTTACACCGAGAATTTGCAGCACGATGCCGCTGACGATGGCAATCACCACCATGTTGATCAGCGTTCCAATAATCCAGCCCACCAGATCTTCTTCGCACAGCGTCAGAATCTCGTCGGCGCGGCGGCGATAAAACGACGGCACGAGCCGCAAAAATCCCTGGCGATAGGGGTGGGGGTTGAGCAGCAGCATAATGGTCAGCATCAGCACAAACAGGAAGCTGACACCGACATTAAAGAACCCAGAAAACGCCCGGAAAAAATTATTTGCCAGCCCCGACACAAACGGCTGAAGCTGGTTAAATAGCTCGTTGAAGTTGGGCACTAGTTCGGATGCGCTACCCGGAAGCCGCTCAGTCAGCCAGTCCAACCCCAGCCGAAGCTGGTTCAACCCCTGGGGCACAAGCTCCGTCAGCAGTTGAAACTGATCCAGAAACGGCGGCACGATGATCGCCACAAACAGGGTCATGATTAGCAGCAGACCCACAATGGAGAAAATCGACGCGGCCCCCCGTGGAACGCCATGCTTGCCCATCCAGCGCACTAGCCGATTCAGCGCTGTGGCAAAGACAATGCCGACAAACATCAGCAGCAGCAGTTGCTGAATCGACCAGAGAATATAGATGGCAGCAATCAGGGCCAGCAGACCGATCCATTGTCCAAGTTTCATGGGCTTTATCTAGTCGCCGGATGAAGGGAATTGAGTGCGATCGCAGGTCTCCGCGATTATCTTAAGGGAAACCGCCGGATGGAAACCGCCGAGGCTTGGCTGGCTAGTAGGGCGGTGGTGCTTCGTAGACGTAGGCAGGTTCAGAAGGATAGGGTTCGGGAGCGATCGCCCCTTCGGCTGGTGCATACTCGGTTCTGGCGGCTTCGTCCCTAGTCGCTTCGCTGTTGGTGGCTTCGGCTTCCTGGGCGCGGCGGCTGCCCAGGATTTCGTCGCGCTGGGCACGCCACTGGGCGATCGCGGCTTGGGCTTCGGCATAGAGGGGGCGATCGCGGGCGATCTGGGCAGCGGTGTCGATGGCTTGCGACAGGCGCACGCGGGCAGCTAGGGCGCGGGCTTCGTCCAGATGCTTGCGGTCTTCGGCAATGCGAACCTCTTCCAGCTTTGCGTTCCAGGTCTGGATGGCAGCCTGCGCTTCGGCATGGAGGGTGCGATTGCGGCCAATCTTCTCTGCCGTGCGGATGGCGCGAGAGAGGTCGCCGCTCTGGGCAATGCGGGTGGCTTCTTCCAAAATGGGGCGATCTTCCAGGGTTTGGATCTGACGGCTCCAGGTGGCGATCGCCTGCTCCGCTTCGGTCCACAGGGCGCGATCGCGGGGAATTTGGCGGGCGGCAGCGATGGCCGCTTGCAGGTCGGCAATGTGTCCTGGCTCGGCCAGGGCTTGTGCCTGCAAAAACTGCGGCATGTCCTGAATCCGCTGGGTTTCCTGCTGCCAGTGGGCGGCTAGAGTTTGCGCCTGGAGACGGCGCGGGCGGTCGGGCGCGATCTGCTGAGCGAGGCGGCTGGCCCAGTCCAACGTCGTGCGCTGGCCCAGGCTGGCCACCAGTCCCGCGGTCTGCAACTGGCGCAGATCTTCGAGAACCGCGTGCTGGGTGTTTAGTTCGGTCTGGGCGATCGCGTAAAAGGTGCTGCTGGCAGGGATCTCGCTGAGGGCGGCGATCGCCTCGCGCACGCTCCAAACCTGGCGCAGCGACGGCAGCCATTGGGTCGCAGGTTCAGCAATCAGCCGCTGGGCATGGGCCAGCCGCAGCAGGTTTTGTCCCTCTCCCGTGAGGTGATTGACCAAATCGGGCGGAACTTGCTGCGCCAGCGCCAGCGCCCCGCTGCGATCGCCCGCCTGCCATTGCCGCAGCGCCAGATCCAGCAGCGCCCCACTCCAAGCTTGCAAATCAGCCTGAGCCGTTTCCCACGCCAGGGTTTGCGGATCGATCTGCTGCACCAGGGCGATCGCCGCCTGGAGGTTGGCAAGAGTTTGGTCGCCCGCCGCCTGCTGCGCCTGGGTCAGCAGCTTGTGCGCCGTCTGCTCTTGCAAAATCTGCCGAGTCAACGCCTCCATGCGGTGCGTCCGCCAGTATTCGCTTTCGACCTGCCCCAACACAGTGACTTGCTCCGCCGCTAGGTTCCAGTCCTGGTTCCGCAGCGCCTCCTGTGCTTTGCTCCAAATTGCCTCGCCCTGCTGCCATTGCGCCTGCCACTGGGCGATCGCCGCCTGCGCTTCGGCATAGAGCGGACTATTGGGGGGAATGTGTCGCACAACCGACAGCGCCTCCTGCACACCGCTGCTCTTCAGTCGCGCCTCGGCCGCGTCCAAAATCTGCGCCGACCACTCCGCCAATAGCGACTGCCCTTCTCGATAGAGCGGGTGATCGGCCGGCCAAGCGGCCACCAGATTCACGGCTGCCGTCAGGTCAGCGAGATGTCCCGACTTTGCCGCCTCCCGCGCACAAAAGAGCCGCTCGGCATCGGCCGCCGCAAAGGTGATTTTGGCGCAGTTGGGCGGCTCTGGCAGGCGCGTCAGCCACTCCAGCGACTTAATCCCCAGCCCCGCCAGCCCGCAAAACGTCAGCACCCACAGCAGCGACCATGACAGCGATCGCCCCAATTGCCGATAGCGCTGCCATGCCGCAGGACAGTTCAGCCATTGCCAAAGGCCGTGGAGCGGCGAAGGCGATCGCCCTCGTCGGGGACGACGCTGGCGCGGCAGACCGGGCGACACCAGAACCGTAGGGCGAGTTTTGGTCGTAGGCGACGTTGCAGAACGAGAAGTGGGGCGAGAAGCGGCTGTTGCTAACGAAGCTTTGCGGGCGCGACGGGCACGCTGTCTGGGGGTGAGCCGACCTGCTGGAACCTGGAACGCACTCGGCAGCAGGCGATCGCCCCCTACCCACTCCTCCACGCGCCCAGTGGGCAGCATCCGCGACTCAGCCCTGTCCTGAAGCGGCTGGCGAACAGTCGAGCGAAAGCCGTTGATGTAAAAAGCGTCTCGATGGGCAGAATCACGCGGTGGTAAGGAGTCTCGCGTCATGAGCAATATCTACAGCGGTATTCAAGAGACGGGACAGCCAGCGACTCGAAATTGGGCGATCGCCCAGGCGGTCGGACGCAGTTGCCAGAGCGCATTGCACACAGAGCATTGCACACAGAGCATTGCGTAGATGGTAGCGAACTCTGGCGACTCCACTGCAAAAAGTTTGCCAGATCGAGGTAACGAAATCGAGGTAACAAAACTGTTACATCTTGAAACCTGACTCCACGATCTGAAATATAAAGAAAACATTAGAAATCGTGGAAACTCTGAGAAAGCCTGTGAATCTAATAAGTGAGCAGACGGGGACAGCGTAATAAAGTCCCTGGACGATAAATCTAGTTGTTAAAGCCAAGAGCGTCGGTTTCCGAGTCATACGGGAGTTGGCGCTCTCTTTTATTGATTTTATTGACCGTTATTGAACGCGGCGTGTGGCTTTCAATCTGCCCTCATCCCCCAGCCCCTTCTTCCAGGTCGGGAGAAGGGGAGCCAGATCTGCGAATTACGGATAGGACTTACGCGGTTGGAGGATTTCTCGCGGGCTGCGCCCGCGAGAAATCCTCCAAAACCCAGAAAATTTAATCGCAAGTGCGTAGGTCATAACGGAATTGAGATTACGGAATAATGTTGTGGGAGAGTTCAGGCATGGAATTCCCGCGATCGCGCTTTCAGCCTTTCTCCATAGAGCTTTTCTTGTTCCCGCAGTTCTCAAACCATGACCCAAACGGTTTCCCAGCCCGGTTCCCAACCCGTTTCCCAGCCTGCAACGCAGACAATTGTGGTGAAAATTGGCACCTCCAGTCTGACGCAGCCTGAAACCGGATATCTGGCGATCGCCACCATTGCCAAGCTGGTCGAGGCGCTGTGTCAACTGCGGCAACAGGGGCATCAGGTGATCCTCGTCTCCTCTGGAGCAGTGGGCGTGGGCTGTGCGCGGCTGCGGATGACAGAACGCCCCCGCACCATCGCCATGAAGCAGGCCGTGGCGGCGGTAGGGCAAGGGCGGCTGATGCGGGTGTATGACGACTTTTTTTCCTCCCTCGATCAGCCCATTGCCCAGGTATTGCTGACCCGCAGCGACCTAGTGCAGCGTAGCCGCTATGTCAATGCCTACCGCACCTTTCGGCAATTGCTGAAGCTGGGCGTGATCCCGATTGTGAACGAAAACGACACGCTGGCCGTCGAGGAACTCAAGTTCGGCGACAACGATACGCTGTCGGCGCTGGTGGCTAGCCTGGTCGAGGCAGACTGGCTGTTTTTGCTGACAGATGTCGATCGGCTCTATTCCGCTGACCCGCGCTATCACCCAGAGGCGCAGCCCATCAGCCTAGTGGACGATATCGCCGCGCTGACAGAACAGGTGGAGGTGGGCGATCGCGGCACGAACTGGGGCACGGGCGGCATGGTGACGAAAATCTCGGCGGCGAAGATTGCGACAGCGGCGGGCGTGCGGACGGTGATTACCGAAGGGCGATCGCCCGACAATATTGCCCAAATCCTCGCCGGAGCTTCCCTCGGCACTCAGTTCGAGCCAGAAGACCAGCCCTTTAATGCCCGCAAGCGCTGGATCGCCCACGGACTGGTTCCCGCAGGCAAGCTCTATCTAGACAAAGGCGCAGTCAACGCCATTCGGCAGGCAGGGCGATCGCTGTTGGCGGCGGGCATCGCCGAAGTAGAGGGCGAGTTTCAGCCCCAGGACGCAGTGCAGCTCTGCGACCAGAGCGGTCAGGAAATCGCCCGTGGCATCGTCAACTACAGCAGCGCCGAACTCCAGCAAATTCGCGGCCGCCACTCCGACGACATTCCCAAAATCCTGGGTTATGCAGGCGCAGAAACCGTGGTGCATCGCGACAACCTGGTGCTGAGTAATTAGCTCAATCCCTGCCATCTCAAACCGGGAACAAGCTGGCGATCCACAAACACCCTATCCACAAACACCCTATCCACGAACACCCAGCTAAGTAGATAGACCAGATTAAAAAACAGATCCTGAACCCTGCGCCGCCCGTGCAGCGAGCAGCGCAGGGTCTTTGGGTTTTATATTTATCTATTAATGTCCACCTACTTATAAGTAGCCATGTTCTGCCAAAAAAGCAGGCGTGAGCGAATCAGGTAACGCATCTTCTGTTCCCTTAGCATCGAATGGGGTGGCATCTCCCAGCCGGAGAAACTTTTCTACGTACTTGCCCAGGATGTCGCCTTCCAGATTGACGCGATCGCCCGGTTTGAGGTGCTGCAAGTTCGTTTCAGTATAGGTCAGCGGGATCACTGCCACAGTGAACCAACTGCCCGCCGCGTCACAATCGGCCACCGTCAGGCTGATGCCGTTAACCGCGATGCTGCCCTTGGGCACGATGTAGCGGGCCACGCGGCGATCGCGCACCGAAAACCGCATCTCCCAGGAGGTTTCCGTGGGGACAGCGGATTCTAAGTAGCCCGCCCCGTCTACGTGCCCCGTCACAAAATGCCCGCCCAGCTTGCTGCCCACCCGCAGAGAGGCTTCCAGGTTGACCGGAATTTCAACATTCCGCCGCCCCAGCGCTGTGCGGTCGAGCGTTTCCGGCGAAACAGCCGCCACAAAGCCATCCGCCAAACAGCGCATCACCGTCAAGCAAACGCCGTCTACCGCCACGCTGTCCCCCAGTTCCAAATCACGGAGCAGGCGAGCATCGGTGCAGGTGACTTGCACTTCCGTCTCGCTGAGAGCAGACAGGGTTCCGAGCGTTTGAATCAGTCCAGTGAACACAGCAACATCTCCTTAGAAAAGGGACGGGTTAAAAAAGGGACAGGGGGAGCGGGACAGGTCTAGCCAACGGGTCACCCTTGTCAAGCGTTGTGCCGTCTGATCTGCCAGCCTTTATCTGCACGGTCTTAACCTTACATTTTTTGACCTTACATTTTTTGGAAAACCTTCAGCATTGGGGCTGTCGATTCGCCGGTGCTTCAGGGCATACTGGAGTTCAATCCAACCGTTGAGGAGATGACTTTTTCCTGGAAAACCTGGTACGCTTGAACTAAGATAACACTGCAACCCGCCGTTCAGCGACCTCTGGCTCCCTCAAACTGGCGCTGATCTGATGACAACTTTGGTTCCGACTGCTATGAACCCGGCTGTAAGCCCGACTTAAACCCGACTGAACCCAACTCTCAAACCGACTCTCAAACCGACCGGATAGCCCCAAAAGCCAATTGAACTATTGACTTTACGAATTAAGAATTCACGAATTGAGAATTCACGAATTGAACTCATTAGCTGATCTTGTCATACTGGACTGAGGCTAGGATCTGGGAAGTTGCTTCAATGCTGGCGATCGCAAACTGAGTGCTTAAGAACTGAGTGCTTGATTCTCAAGAGCTTAATTCTCAAGATGCGTCATACCATTCTCCCGCAACACTCGAAGGCATCTCAGAAGGCATCTCAAACATTAGAGGTTTTGATCTGGTTTTGACTGGGTTTTGGCTTCTAATTTCGTGTCTCAACGACCCGCCTGATCCCTTGGGCTTGGTGCTAGGCTATATCAAGCTCAAGGGTTTCAAAGCTCCAGTCCCCGCCTTTCCATCCCTTTGCTGAACGGATTCTAGAGGCTAGATGAATGATTGAGATGAAAGTCGCTGGAATTGCCCTAGAGGCAGCCTCCCGCAGCCCCTTGGTGCTGCTGCGAGACGCATCCGAACGACGCCAGCTTCCGATCTATATCGCCCACGATCAGGCTCGCGCCATCATGAGCGCGATCGAGAACCAGACTCCGCCCCGTCCCCTCACCCACGATTTGCTGGTCAACATTCTAGATGAATGCGACCTGATGGTAGAACGGGTCGTGATTCACTCGCTTCAAGACAATACGTTTTACGCGATTTTGACCATTCGCCAGGGCGAGGTGCGAAAGGAAATCGATGCTCGCCCCAGCGATGCCATCGTGATTGCAATCCGCACGCGCAGCCCGATCTGGGTGATGGAGGAGGTGGTGGCGGATGCGTCTTACCCAGTGGACACGGATGCCGACGAAGCAGAGCGTCAGGCTTTCCGCGACTTTCTCTCGAACCTGCGCCCAGAGGATTTCACGCAGCGGGGACAGTCTAAAAGTAGTGAGGGGTAGTTGTGAGGGATAGCCCCGGCTCTCAGAATTTTGGATTTTAGATTTTGGATTTTGGGAGTTTGATGAAAGCGCTGGAGGGTGAGTTGGGCGATCGCCCCTTGCCCTTATTTTTTGCCTCAATCTCTTTGCCCTAATTTTTCTTACCCCAATCTCTTTGCCCTAATTTTTCTACCCTATTCCTTGGCAGGTCGAGTAGATCGCCAGATCCACCAGCCCGCAATGCAAAGCGTAACATTGCCCAGAACGGTCGTCGCTGCCTGCACCGTCACCAGCCACTCCAACTGGGGCGCGTTGTCGAAAAAGTGCCAGGTGCAGGCACACATGGCGCTAATCAGCACGGGCAACATTCCCCAGGAGAGCGATCGCCATGCGGGCTGCTGCGACACGTCAGCATAGACCCAGACCAGCCAGATGGCGGCGATCCATTCCACCACGCTCGAAATGTGAATGATCCAGGTGGGAATTGAGAGGGCGTGCATAGGCAGAACCGGGGACAACTCGTGGCATGATTTTTGGGGGAACAGAAGGGAAGAAGGAAGAAGGAAGAAAGAAGAAGGAAGAGGGAAGAACGAAAAAAGGAAGAGGGGAAGTTCAAGGTTTAGTATAAACAATCCATGCGGGCGGTTTTGTGTGGCTACTATGGCAAGGGAAATGGCGGCGACGAGGCGCTGTTGGCGGCGCTGCTGCAAATGCTGCCGCCCCAGGTAACGCCGCTGGTGCTGTCGGGCAATCCGGCGGAGACGGCGACTCGGTTTGGGGTGGAGGTGTGCGATCGCATGAATGCTGCACAAGTTCTGCAAGCACTCCGTCGGTCGGATGCCTTTATCTGGGGCGGCGGCAGCCTCATGCAAGACGCGACCAGCGCCGTGAATCCCTGGTATTATGGCGGGCTGATGCTGACGGCCCAGCGCATGGGGCTAAAAACCATTGCCTGGGCCCAAGGCGTGGGGCCGCTGCACCGTGCTGCCAGTCGGTGGCTGGCTCGGCAAGCGTTTGTCGGGTGTCAGGGAGTGAGTGTGCGCGATCGCCCCTCTGCGGAACTGCTCACCGCCTGGGGGGTTCCTGTGACGCTGGCTCCTGACCCCGTGTGGGCATTACAGGGTCGTCCGGTGCCGGGGCTGTGGGAGTTGCCCGCGCCGCGAGTGGCCGTGGCCCTGCGGCCCCACGCCGCATTGACCGAGGCTCGGCTGCACACCCTCGGCCGGGCCCTGGCCATGTTTCAGCAGGCGACCCAAACCCATGTGCTGCTGGTTCCCTTCCAGCCCGTGCAGGATGGGGCGATCGCCCAAACGCTGCACAGCCACCTGCCCGACCACAGCACCGTTCTAACGCTCACCGATCCGCTCCAGCTTGCTGGATTGTTTCAGGGAGTGGAACTGGCGATCGCTATGCGTCTGCACGGGCTGATTATGGCCGCTGCCCATCAGTGCCGCTGCTTTGCCATCAGCTATGACCCCAAGGTGAGCCGCCTGATGGACGAATATCAGCTTCCTGGCTGGGAACTGGATCACCTGCCCGACGATGCCACCGCCATCAGCCGCACCTGGATCGACCTCTACGCCAACGGAGACGGGCTATCGACCGACCAACTCGCCGCCATTGGCGATCGCGCTGCCATCCACCGCGACCTGCTCGCCCAACTCCTCTGATATCCAAGCCTCGATTGCCGCCATTGGCGATCGCGCTGCCATCCACCGCGACCTGCTCGCCCAACTCCTCCGACATCCAAGTCTCGACTTTAGATTTGCGATTTTGGATTTGCGACTTTTGATTTGCGGCTTTAGATGTTGAACCAACCTCCCAATCCAAATCTTCCCTCTTCCCTCTTCGTTCTTCCCTGTTCGTTCTTCGTCCTTCGTTCTTCGTTCTTCCCTCTTCCCTCTTCACCCGCCCCCCCAAACCTGCCACACCAGCCCCAGCAGCCCACCAATAATCGTGGGAAACTCTGGCCCCAGCACCCGTGCCGTCAGCGCGTAGGGCACCGTGAAGGCCAGCCCCGCAAACAGCGCAAATTTCCACGCCGCCAACCCCTGACGAATCGAGGGGCGATCGCCAAAAAAGACCGTCAGCATGACGCAGAGAATCAGCGGAATGAACGTGCCCACGATGCCATGCAGCATCCCTGCCACGGTTCCAATGGCCTTGAGGTATTGGGCGTAGCTCAGGCCCAGCGCGTCCACCTGGGTCTGCACCGCGTCCACCCCCGCCAGCCCCGCGTCGATGCCGATCAGCACGGGCGTACCCACTGCGCCAAAGGTGGAGGGCGTACTCTGGATAATCAGCGCCGCCAGCACCGCCGCCATTGCCGGAAAGCCAATGGCCACCAGCAGCGGCACGCAGATTACCGCAGGCGTGCCAAAGCCCGATGCCCCCTCGATAAAGCTGCCAAAGAGCCACGCAATGATAATCACCTGCACCCGGCGATCGCCCGAAATCGACAGCAGGCTCCGCCGAATCGCCTGAATCGCGCCCGATGCCTGCAACGTGTTCAGCAGCAGCACCGCCCCAAACACGATGTAAAGAATTTCCAGCGCAATGAACAAGCCCTGGATGCTAGAAGCTGCCACCCAAACTGGTGGAACGCGCCAGATCCAGAGGGCGATCGCCACCGTGACTAGATAGGCAATCGGCATGGCCCGTCCCGCAGGCAGCCGCGCCCCCAGCAGCAGCACAAACACCGTCAAAATCGGCAGCGCCGCGATTAAAAAATACAGCACAAGCTCTCAGAATACGAACGTTGGATATTTTTCTAGAGCATGTTCCGCTACTTGTCTAGGAACTGCGATACAGGCCCGCGCCAAACTCCCTGGAACTAATCCGTTTTGCCCAGTCAGGCGTTTAGAGGGTGTTTGAAAAGGTATCGCCTGTAATGTTAAGCACTCAGAGATCCCCCCTAGCCCCCCAAAAAGGGGGGAAACCGCCTTAAAGTCCCCCTTGTCTACAACCCAGCAGCCTTCAGGCGTGAGCCAGATCTTAAAAAGGGGGGGAAACCGCCTTAAAGTCCCCCTTTTGAAGGGGGATTTAGGAGGATCTTGCACGCTTTGCTACAAACAGTAGGACTTTTCAAACATCCTCTTAGAGATGGACAGTAGGAATGACGGTGGGAATGACAGGGGGAATATCGTTAGCTTTAGCTGGTTCAGCTTGCAAACCTGAAACCTGAAAAGACGCTTATTCGGGCGGCAACTCGCCAAAGCGATCGCGGTATCGAGCCAGCAGGGCTTCGGCAGCTTCCCGCTGCTGCTGTTCTGCCAGTCGCTGCTGCTGTTCTGCTAGGGCCGATTCTTCTGGCGTGGGGACGAGTTGCCCCGCAGGTGTCAGGAATCGGAGTTGCCCCGCCACCACGCCCAACCAGAGTTGCAACTGCTGGCTCCACAAGTGTCCCTGATCATTGGGCGACAACGCTTGATAGACTCCATCCAACAGATGAAAGCCCTGAAACTCCTGCGTGGTCGGGTCAAACCAGAAGTAGTCTGGCGTGCGGAAGGTGTCTTGATAGATTTGCTTTTTGAGGCCCCGGTCGGTGCTGGCGGTAGATGGCGACAAAAGTTCGATAATGACATTGGGGTACTTGCCGTCTTCTTCCCAAACGACCCAGCTTTTGCGGGGACGCTTCTCTGTGTTGAGGACGACGAAGAAATCAGGCCCACGAAAATCCTTCGATTTACTCTGGTTTGGGCTGTAGTAGATCGTGAGATTACCGGAGACGTAGAAATCCTGGCGATCGCGCCAAAACCAGTCCAAGCATTTGATTAGCAGCAGCATTTGCTGCAAGTGAAAATCGGTTTCCAAGGGAGGCTCGTCGCTGTAGAGGTCGCCGGGAGGAAAGGTCACGCCATCCAACTGCGCCTGCTCGAAGAAATCGAGAGCAGCTTCGGGCGCAGAGGGAGTCGCAGGAGTCGTCGGAACCGACATGGGAATCTATATCTTGCCAGTGCGTTTTGCTCTAGTGTAGCGGAGAAGATTTGCCGAGATGAGCCGAGAAGACGCGCCGAGAAGACGCGCCGAGAAGATGCGCCGGGAGGATCGCCCCCCTTCCGCCATCAAGCCGCTAGTCTAGGTTAAAGGGGGTGCTAGATTAGCTCCGTTGCGCCTGACCTCTATCATTCTGTTATTTCCCTGCTCCAGCCCTCTGTCACTCGGTCTTTTCTGTGTCTACACCCGAAGCGCTCCGCCAGTTGCTCAATGCCGTTGCCCAGGGCAAAGTCAGCCCTGACACGGCGCTCGAAAAGCTGAAATATTTTGACTTTGAACCCGTCGAAGAGTTTGCCAAAATCGACCACCATCGGGCGCTGCGGACGGGCTTCCCTGAAGCCATCTGGGGCCCCGGCAAAACGCCGGAGCAGATCGCCCAGATCATGCAGACCATGCGCCAGCGCAGCCGGGTGGTGATGGCGACGCGCATCGAGCCAGCCGTGTATGACCAGGTGCGATCGCTCGTTCCAGACGCAGTGTATTACCCAATGGCGCGGATCTGTGCGATCGCCCCCCTCACGCTCACACCTGTCCATCCCGGCACAATCACGCTGCTATCGGCAGGTACAGCAGATTTGCCAGTGGCAGAGGAAGCAGCGATTACGGCAGAACTCGCTGGATTCCAGGTACAGCGGCTCTGGGACGTGGGCGTGGCGGGCATCCACCGCCTGCTAAACAATCGCCATTTTGTGCAAACGGCGGACGTGCTAATCGTCGTGGCGGGCATGGAGGGGGCACTGCCTAGCGTCGTAGCGGGTCTGGCGGATTGTCCCGTGATTGCCGTGCCCACCAGCGTCGGCTACGGTGCCAGCTTCGACGGGCTGGCGGCCCTGCTGACCATGCTCAACTCCTGTGCGGCAGGCATCGGCGTGGTGAACATTGACAACGGCTTTGGGGCCGCGGTGTTGGCGGGGCAAATCCTGCGAACCGCATCACGGATTACAGTTGAATCCACCCCCCCCAAAGGAGTACCCTAACTAAGTCATCTCCAAGTGCTGCTATGTCTGCTACACCCTGTCATATTCTGATCGAGGGCAGCCCGATTGTCATCTACGCCAGCCGGAATGGCACGCCTGAGCGCCTTCTGCCGATTTTGAATCCGTTTCTAGACACCTTTTGGCAGGAGCGGGGGCTGGTGGGCGAACAGGGTGACACGCCCGCCTGTTTGGCCGCGCAGGTGATTGTGCGGCTGGGGTTTGAGTTTTGTGAGGACGATTTCTCAAACCTGAAGGCCAGCACCGAGTTCGACCCGACGGTGCAATATCTATACGAAATTCGGGGCGATCGCACGCTTCACATCTGGGTCGCCGATGAAGCCTATCGACAGCAGCCCCAACTCGGATTAGCGGGCTGTCGGGAACTCGTCAAGCAGGCTGCGCCACAGGCCTGAAACAGGTTGCGAAGCCGAAGGTTCGCGCCTATGGCTCGTCCAACTCAGCCAGCGCCGCTTCGGACAGTTCCGTAATTTCCTCTGGGGTCAGCGAGTCATCGTCTGCCATCAGGTCTGAAAGCACCTGTTCCATCTGCTCTAGGTCTTCTGTTGCATCCATGCTGTGCTTGATCTGGGAAAACACGCGATAAGCGTCAAGGGTTGCCGGATTAATCTCTTTCTGTCGCCCGCTGCCCTTACTGCTCATGTCTACTAGGTTAAATTCGATATTTTCAGCGTAGATCGCCATCGTAATATCGAAAATCTCGAAAAAGTTGATGACCCAGCGGCACTCGTCCTCTGGATAGGCTTTATAAAACTGCACCAGGTCCGCGATGCGGGCTTCTAGATGGGTGCGGGCATAGGGGCAAATCAGCACCAGCTTCAGCAGCACAATCACCAGCGTCAGCGGGTTGCCGTCCATCAGCAGTTGCACGAACAAAGGGGATGGGTCTTGCTGATTTTCGGTGGTTAGGTGGCTGACAATGCGGTTCACGGTTCGCAGCAGCAGCGCGTCGTCGAGCGGCTTGTCATGGTGGATGACGTAGAGAGCATCCAGCTTTTCGGCAACCTGTGCGTTGAGCGATCGCGCTTGTTCCTGGGAGGCCGACGAAAACACCAGGTATTTTTTCAGGCTCTCTTTGAACTCCTGATAGCGGAGTCCCCGCGTTTGGTTCAGAAAAATATGTGCCAGGTTGGCGTAGCTAAAGTTGCCCCGCTTCGCCACGATCATTTTCACCAAGCGCAGCACGTCGTCACCCATAATGGTGGGGTTTTTGGGCTTCAGCGCGGGAACGGTGTTGCTCTGCGATCGCGCTGTGTACATCGCCAGTTCAAACTTAAACCGTTCCTTAAGCTGCTTAGAAAGGGTGCGGGCGGCGTTACGCTGTTCGATGGGGTTGTTCAGGTCGATGTATTGCGGCACCAGCAGGTAAGACGTGTAGCGGTCTGACCAGTGCTTGCGCTGATCGTCGTAGCGCGAGGCAAATAGCTTTAGCTCCTGGAAATCCTCACTTTCTACAAAATTCTTCAGCCAGCCGCGCAGCCGCCGCAGCGTGGGCGACATGGTGGGCTTGTCGAGAATGGGGTCATAGAAAAGCTGCACCAGCCCCCGAATCGAGTCGTGGCTGCGGCTGAGATCCCAGTTGTTGATGAGAATGTAGCAGGAACGCTTGAGCGTGTTACGAAACTCGGTTTCTTGGTTGGCAAAGACAATTTCGTAGAGCGAGGGGAGCGTATGGGAGCTAATGGTGTTGACGTGGTGAATGAAGAGATGCCGAAATTCTGCTAGCACCTCCTCCGGCGACCACTCCTTCACTATTTCCAGCAGGTAGTTGTAGATAACCTCCTGCGCTTTTGGAATGTTCCGCTGAAAACGATTGGCTCGTCCTCGTGGCTGCGGTTGATAGCCCTCGTTCAGTTTTTCCACAACCATCTAAAATGCTCAGTTGAAACTAGAAACTGCGGTCGGCGGGTCTGGATTTTCAAAATTGAGCGGCGATCGCCCCGATGGGCAAGGCGCGGCTTGGCGCACGGGCTAGCAGGCTGTCTACTTCATGGGAGGAATACAAGAGAAGGAGTGCAGTTTACGAACGATGCCACAAGAGTCACCCGTTGTGGTGAGCAATTCAGGGGAGTAGCGCGATCGCTGTTCGGTCGCGCTGGCGCTGTCTGAACCGAGGGATAGCTCCTCTCAGGAGGGCGATTCAGGAGGGCGATCGCCAGTCGTCTCGGTTACTAGGATCACTCCCCCTTCACCAGCCATAGTTTGCCAGAATTGCCAGAGTTGCCAGAATTTATTGGCAGCTCGCGGCTCCCTATGCAGCGCTCCCCTCCATGCAATGCCCCCTCTATGCAATGCCCCCTCTATGCAATGCCCCCTCTATGCAATGCCCCCTCTATGCAATGCCCCTCCATTCAAAGCCCTTCTGATACCCTGATACAACGCTTCCTCTTTTTCCCTGATGCTTCACAATTGAACTGCTCTGGTCACACGCCAGACAGCCCATAGATACAGCATTAATGGTCTGGGAGAAATGGTCTGGGAAAATTTTGCAGAGAGCCTTGCAATGGCTGGAGGTCATGCAAGGCTCCAATTATAGCGAGCGGCCCGAGGGGGCTGATACTGGGCGATTGAGGGAATCAGGCAAAAATGATAGAGCTTTGCATACTCTTTACAGAGTTTAACCTGGATCACTCACTGAGGGGTTCCGCCCATTGTTCTATTTGTCGTGCGATGTTTTACTGTCTTTTGCTTTCTTTTGCGTTCTTGTAAGGATTGCCATGCCTGCGCCAGTCTAAATGCTTCTGAATTTGACAGTTTTTGATACGGCTCACCAATCTATCTATTAGTAAATCACCCACCAGGGAATCGTCCGAAAGTTTGGTTTATTTGGTTTATAAACCTATTCGACTGGTTTTTATTTGAATTCAAGCCACTATGAATGTTTCCGATTACACTCCGTCGCTGGTGGGCGATTCCCGTAGGGATCGCTTCGCGAATCGCCTGCGTCGGCAAACCCAGCGCGACTGCCTGGGGGACTGGTGTGCCACAGCAGGCGACCCAAGCCATGCCCTCGACCCTGCAACCTGGACGGACTGGGGCAAGATTCCGCTGAATGCCAAGGGACATCTTCCCTGGACGAAAGGACGGCAGGTGTTGTGGCTGGCGCAGGAAATCGTCGTGCCCGATGCGCTAGAGGCATATCCACTGACAGGGCTGACACTGCGCCTGGCGCTGACCTGGTGGGCAGAGGACGCGCAGATTTTTGTAGATGGGCAGTTGGTGCAGGCGGGCGATCTGTTTGACTGCTCGGCGCGGGTCGTGCTGCGGGAGCAGGTGCTGCCAGGAGAGCGGATTCCGGTGGCGCTGCGGCTGGTCAGTCCGGGGCATGACGACGGGGCCCTAGTGCGATCGCACTGTATTTACGAGCGCCCCCAGTATGGACTGGAGCCTTGCCCAGAGCCGGGATTTGTGGCAGACGAGCTGGATGTCGTGCAGCACTACGTCGAAACCTTTGCACCAGCGCAGCTAGGAGACCTGGCGGCCGCCGTAGCCCCGCTCGACTGGAGCCAGCTTGCCAACCGAGCCGCCTTTGACCAAGCGCTCTGCGACCTGCGGCAGCGCCTGTTGCCCTTTGGCGAGTGGATTGGGCAGCGGCAGATTTCCCTGTTGGGACACGCGCACCTGGATCTGGCCTGGCTGTGGCCCGTGGCGGAAACCTGGGACGCGGCCGAGCGCACGTTCAAGTCGGTGTTGAGTCTCCAGGCGGAGTTTCCAGACCTGATCTTTACCCACTCTTCGCCCGCGCTCTATGCCTGGATGGAAACGAACCGTCCGGCACTGTTTGAGGCAATTCGGGCGCAGGTGGCGGCAGGGCGCTGGGAGGTGGCCGCTGGGCTGTGGGTGGAGCCGGAATTGAACCTGATCAGCGCCGAGTCGATCGCCCGCCAGATTCTCTACGGCCAGCGCTATGTGCAGGAAACATTTGGGCGCATCAGCGCGATCGCCTGGCTGCCCGACACCTTTGGCTTTTGCTGGCAATTGCCCCAGTTCTTGCGCCAGGGCGGTGTGGAATTCTTCGTTACGCAAAAGCTCCGCTGGAACGACACCAACGAATTTCCCCACGAAGCCTTTTGGTGGGAAGGGCCCGACGGCAGCCGCATTTTTAGCCTGCACTCTGCCCCCATCGGCGAAGGCTTCGACCCACTCAAGATGGCCCGCTACGCCACCCAGTTCGAGCAAAAAACGGGCTATCCCCATGCCCTCTGGCTGATTGGCGTGGGCGACCACGGCGGCGGCCCCACCCGCGATATGCTGCACCTGGCCCAGCGCTGGGGGCGATCGCCCTTCTTCCCGCGCCTCCAGTTTTCCACGGCACAATCCTACCTAGAAGCGCTGCGGGAATGGGATGATCCCAGTGTCAACGTCAACCCCCCAACGCCCCAACCCCCCTGCTGGCAGACCGATCTCTACCTCGAATTCCATCGGGGCTGCTACACCACCCATGCCGACCAAAAACGGTGGAACCGCTGCTGTGAGGCGCTGCTCTCCGAAGCGGAACTGTGGTCAGCCATGACGACGCTGGCCCTAGGACTGCCCTACCCTGCAACAGCCCTGGAAACTGCGTGGAAAAAGGTGCTGTTTAACCAGTTTCACGATATTTTGCCGGGATCGGCGATTCCTGATGTGTACGCAGAGGCCAATCGAGAGTGGGCGGCGGCGGCAGAATGCGCCAAAGACGCGATTGATGCAGCGCTGGGGGCGATCGCCCGTTACATTGCCCTACCGCCCGCGCCCCATTCCCAGGCCAGGGCGGTGCTGGTGTTTAACCCGCTAAACTGGTCACGCTCGGCGGTGGTGCGAGTGGGGGGGGAAGAACGAAGAACGAAAAACGAAAGACGAAAAATGGAGGGTCAAGAACATCGAAAATCGAAAATCGAAAATCGAAAATTGAACTGGGAGGTTCGCGGGCTGGACGGACGGGCGATCGCTGCTCAGTGGGTGCTGGAGGCGGATGACGACGAGCATTGGGAGATTGCGTTTCGGGCCGAAGCCGTTTCTGCGCTGGGCTATGCCTGCTTCTGGCTGTGCCCAGTTGAGGGGGACTCTTTGGCTGCGGAGCCGCTCCAGCCGACGGCTTCCTTCGTTCTGGAAAATGAGTTTCTGCGGGTGGCAGTTGACCCGGCTACGGGCAATCTGGCTAGCGTGTTCGATAAGGCGCAGCAGCGGGAGGTGCTGGCGGGGCCGGGCAATCAGCTTCAGGCGTTTCAAGATGGTGGGCAATATTGGGATGCGTGGAATATCGACCCAGCCTACGAAAGCTATCCCTTGCCGCCGCCGCAGCTTGAGGCGATTCGCTGGGTGAACAATGGGGCGATCGCCCAGACAGTGGAGATCGTGCGATCGCTCGGTCGGTCTACATTTCGCCAGCGCTACGAGTTGCAAACCGGGTCGCCACTGCTGCAAATCCGTACCTGGGTCGATTGGCAAGAGCGACACGTCCTGGTGAAAGCGGCGTTTCCGCTAAACCTAACGGCCGATTTCCTGACCTGCGAAATTCCAGGGGGCGTGATCCAGCGACCCACCCAGCCGAAGAATTCTGTCGAGGCGGCTCAGTGGGAAGTGCCTGCCCTGCGCTGGGCCGACCTGACCAGTTCCGATGCGTCGGAGGCCGTTCCCTATGGCGTGAGCCTGCTCAACGACAGCAAGCATGGCTACGACAGTCGCCCTAGCCAAATTCGCCTAACGCTGCTGCGCGGCGCAGCGTGGCCGAACCCCGCTGCCGATTTGGGGCATCATGAATTCACCTACGCGCTGTATCCCCACGCCGGCTGCTGGCAGGCGGCAGAAACGGTGCAGCACGGCTACGAGCAAAACCAGCCTTTGCGGGTGCGCGTCGTTGACCCGGCAACCGCCACGCCTTCCCAGGCTGCATTGCCGCCTGTGGGTTCGCTGCTCCACCTCGACGCTGGCTCAGCCGTGGTGAGCGCCCTCAAGCCTGCTGAAGACGGCTCCGGAGACTGGATTATGCGGTGCTACGAGTCGCAGGGAGCGTCAGGAGAAATTCGCTTTTTAGGAGGTGGCTCTCCAGGAGGTGGCTCTCCAGAACAACGGGCGATCGCCCAGGTGGTTCGCGCCGTCCCCACAAATCTGCTAGAAAATGCCAATCTGCTAGCAGATGCCAATGCCGTAGAGAATGAAAGAGGGGCGATCGCCCTCCAGCCGTGGCAGGTTCTTACCCTCCGCCTGACGCTCCAGCCTGCGCCCAAGCCTTAGAGCTAATTTATGAAGCAAATCTTAAGAAGCCTGAAACTCTTGGCATGTGTGGCTTTGAGGTCATGTTTGCCCAGGAAAAGCGGTTTCTCGGAAATCCTTGATTAACAAGGCTTTCAGGCTCCTTTACAAATTAGCTCTTAATCTTGGCACTGACATACTTGAAACAGCAAACTCACTGCCCTCATCCCCCACCCCCTTCTCCCAAGCGGGGAGAAGGGGAGCCAGATACAGGCTTGAAGTCCCTCTTCCGCTCTGGGAGAGGGATTTAGGGTGAGGGCTGAAATTACTGCGTGAAGTATATTAGTGCCCTAATCTTCGTGGTCTTCAAAGGGATCGTCCAACTGCTTAGACGGCGGGCCAAAGGAGGTGTAGATCGCGGCTCCGGTGATGCCGATCAGGATCGCGGTAACGGAAATACTAAGAACTGTTGCAGAGTCCATGAGTCGATCTAATTTATGAGTCACATTCCCCTAGAATATTACATAAAGTTAAATTTAACGATTGCTTGCAGGTAACCCATGGCACAACGCACTCGCTTGGGAGATATCCTTCGCCCCTTAAACGCTGAATACGGTAAGGTGGCTCCCGGTTGGGGCACAACCCCGCTGATGGGAGTTTTCATGGCGCTGTTTCTCGTATTTCTGCTGATTATTTTGCAGATCTACAATTCCTCGCTGATTTTGGAAGATGTGAATGTGGACTGGCGCAGCCTCGGCGGCTAGTTTTAGGATCACGCTCGATTATGAGAAAGCCCCGGTCATGCCAGGGCTTTTTTTATGTTTATTTGATGGTTTTTAGCTGATGGCTCGTCCTGGGCACCTCAAGCGCTGCAATGCAGTCATCTGCTGCGCTATACCAAATTGCGGTCGGTCAGGATTTCGTAGCCTGTTTCCGTCACCAGCACCGTATGCTCGAACTGGGCGGATAGAGCGCGATCGCACGTCACCACCGTCCAGCGATCGCCCAGCACCCGCGTCAGCTTTGACCCAGCATTCACAATCGGCTCGATCGCCAGCGTCATGCCCGCCCGCAGCTTCACATTCGGCATCTGGTGCGTGCGGAAATTGAACACTGACGGCTCTTCATGCAGATTGCGCCCTACGCCGTGCCCCGTGTAATCTTCCACCACGCTAAAGCCATTGGCCTTGACGTGATCTTCAATCGCGCCCGCCAAGTCGAGCAAAAAGGCCCCAGCTTTGACCTGTTCAATGCCTTTGTAGAGGGCTTCTTCGGCGACCCGAATCAGCTTTTCGGCGGCGGGTGTTACCTTGCCCACGCCAATCGTGATGCAAGAATCGCCATGAAAGCCTTCGAAATATGCGCCCGTGTCTACCTTCAGCACATCGCCTTGGCGGATCGTTTTGCGGCGACTGGGAATGCCATGCACGACTTCATTATTAATACAGGCGCAAATAGACCCTGGAAACCCGTGATAGCCTTTGAAACTCGGCGTTGCGCCCATGTCCCGAATGCGCTTCTCGGCATAGGCATCTAGATCGGCCGTCGTCATTCCTGGCTGCACTATCTCCGAGACTTCCTTCAGCACCGTCGCCACGATCCGAGAAGCCTGACGCATGATTTCGATTTCGCGGGCGGACTTGATCTCAACGCTGCGGCTTTGCTTGCGGACGCGGGGCGAGTTGATGGCTTGCGGGAGGAGGTCGGTGAGAATGTTCATTAAATCCGGAGGTGCAGGGGTAGAAGTCGCTGGAGACGCTTGCTGAAAACGCTCAGCATGGAGGGCGAGATAGAGGGCGTGAAAGCCCTTACCTAAGTTACCTCAAGTATTCCCATCTAGGGGATGATTCGGTTGGGTTCGACCGTCCTGCTGCGGATTGTCCAGCCTGTGGCGGTTTGGCCGGTTCAGGTTGCCGCCGCCGCCACAATCTCCTGGAGCCGTTCGCGAAACTCGCCTTTGGGATGTGCGCCTTTGACTTCACCCAAAATTTTGAAGTCGCTTTCCGGCTCCTGGCAAATGATATAAGTCGGCCAGCCCATGCCTTCTTTATCGGGATATTGCGCCAGGAGGATCTTGCGGTACTTGCGGTAGGTGGCGGTGTCCTGCATTTTTACATCGACAAACTCTAGCCCCAGTTCGGCTGCCACTTTCTGGTCATAGAACGACATTTTGTGGCAGAGGCCGCAGTCTTCGGAGGAGAACTTAATCACAGTGGGATTCATAGCGGGGTTCACCAAATGCTGATACGAAACGTGTGACTGGTAGTGTCAGGACTTACGCACTTACGATAAGATGTCTAAACTTTGGACAATTTCTTACAGGCTGCGCCCGCAGGAAATTGTCCAACTGTGTCAGTCCTAAGTGTGACTATTAGACTTGCAGGCTGGCCTGAGTCTTGAAAAGAGTTTGCAATGGATTGTCACGTCTGGAACGAGTGCGCCTAGAACGAGCGCATCTGAAGCGAGGGGCCGGCCGCTATCGCAGCAGCGGCGATGCCTTGAGGAACTGTCCCTGGCGATTAACGTAGCGCCACTGGTTGCCGAGCTTGACGCGGGCCCAGCCCTCTGAAAAGGCAGCAGCATCGTCAAATTGGGGGGCGATGACCCAGGTTCCGGTGGGGTTGATATAGCCGTAGCGGTTGCCTTGTTTGACGGCGGCCAACCCCTCGGAAAAGTCGGCGGCATAGTCAAACTGGGGGGCGATCGCCATCTGTCCCTGGCGATCTACGTAACCCCATTTCGCACCCACCAGCACCGCTGCCCGCCCTTCAGCAAAGTCCGACGCAAAGCTGAACTGGGGGGCGATCGCCAGATTGCCCTGCAAGTCGATAAAGCCCCAGTCGCCGCCCTGCCGCACCCGCGCCCGCCCGTCTGCAAACCGAAACGCCCCATCAAACTGGGGATCGATGACGAGCGCTCCAGTCGGGTCAATATAGCCCCAGCGGCCGCCCTGCCGCACTGCCGCCCGCCCCTGAGACAGTCGCCATGCATCTTCAAACTGGGGATCGATGACCAGTTTGCCCGTCGGTGCAATAAACCCGTAGCGATCGCCCAGTTTCACCGCCGCCAGCCCTTCGGCAAAGCTCCCTGCCAGGTCAAACTGCGGCTCGATGGCGACCTCTCCGGCGGGATTGATATAGCCGTAGCGCGTGCCAGCGCGAATCGCCGCCAGCCCGCCCGAAAAAGAGGCCGCGCCCAGATATTGCGGCGGAACGATGACTTCACCCGCCCGATTCATATAGCCATAGACCCCGTTTGCCTTGACCAGCGCCAGGTCTTCGGAAAAGTCGGCCGCTCCGTCCATGTTGGGATCGACAGCGATCGCCACGTTGCCCGTCAGGTCGATAAACAGGAGGCGATCGCCCCGGCGCACCATCGCTAGCCCTTCAGAAAAATCGGCAGCCTGGTCAAAGGAAAGCTCCGCATCAGATTGGGCTAGGGTTTGGGAATCGGTCATGGCAGAGTCAGAAGACAAAACAGGGGTCAGAGCAAGATTTTCAGGACTGCGAGAACGAGAAGCACTATCCCAGCGGCAGCCTTCTAGCAGGAGCAGGGTGGAGGCGATCGCAGCGATGTAAAAAAAGTTTGGCATGGGACTGGGGAATTTGACGAGGAGGAGTGACAGAAGGCAGACGGATGGCTATGGGTTATAGGGGAATAGGAGGAGAGATACCTGTGATACGTAATCTCAGTGAAGAATGTTTGAAAATTGAAGAAGCTACTGAGAGCAGAGAAATCACGGAAAGATGCACTAACCCAGATGACTGCAAAGATAGCTGCGATCCCTATTGACGAAATTCCAGCAGTGTCCGATTGTTATGTGTAAAGAAACCATGAGCTAGCCTTGCAAAACTTAAAGCCTTCATGAAGTTGGTGACATATTTACGGATACTTAACGTGTTTTGAGGATGGACTAGGTATATCGGGATTGGATTTCGCTTGCCCAAGATTGCCTAAACGGGGCTATGGGTCCTGCTCAAGATTGGAGTTTATTTTGGCTTCATGCGAGGCAGTCTTTGAACCTGATTTCATGAAGATAGTTGGGCGGAGCAATCTATTCCGATAAGGCGACCTGTAGGCCTTGTAGTGGCGTGATAGCTACTAGCCTAGCGACGCTGTTGGGAATTGTTAAATCGTTCGTAATTTCTGTCTGAGCCTCGTTCTGAGCTTCGTAACTGGGTGTGTGGATGGCTCCCTGTTCGTTGAGTGTTCGTGAGTTTGCCTGAGCAATCTTGGTTTAGTTGCCTTCAATTGCGCCTTTGTTTCGGCAGCATCTTCGACCGAGTAAACGAGAAAATTCTTCAGGGAAAAATCTTATGGAAGAGTATCCTGATGTTCCGGTTGCCCCCTCATCTTCCTTCTATGCTGAATCTGCACCATTAGAGGCTGAAGCTGAACTGGACTTTGGATCGGGGTCTGAGTTAGTTGAGCCGAGTTTTTTTGAGCCTGTGGCTCGCGCTGTTGCGTTTGAAGCACGCCCGCTCGGCGTTGCGGCTGGGTCTGAGCTAACTGCCGCGCGATCGCCCGTTTCTGAGGACGCGCTAGACGACGTTGAGCTAGATTTCGACGAACTGCACACCTTTGAAACGGTTAGCACCCAGTTTCATCATCTGGGTGTGACCTTTGCCAATGCAGTCGCCCTTGTGCCCTCTAATCCAGCATTTCCCTCCCACACTGGGCAACTGGTGTTGATGGCTTGTCCCAAGGGCGGATGGCTAGAGGCAACCTTTGACCAGCCTGTGCAGCGCGTCAGCGGACACATCACCAGCTCTCGCCCGACGGTGATGGCAGCTTTTGATGAGCATAACCGCCCCGTTGCCCAAACGCAGACCCCAGCCGCCAACCTGGCAGGCTCCGACTCCAGCCACGCCCCAAATTTAGAAATGACGCTGACAGGCCGCCAGATTTCTCGCGTCACCTTCTACACCTTTGACGGACAATTGACCTTGGGCGCATTCAGCTTCGCGCAGTCCAACCGCCGAGCATCCTGAGGCAGGCTCTCAGGTTTCTGGTGAGTTTTCAGGCTAGTCTGTTGGTCGAAGACCGGGATCAGCAATTGGCAGCGGCTTGACTCTGATGGACGCGACAGGAATGCGCCGCCAAGAGTTCAACGCTCCATTCTGACGATTGATGAATCCCTACTCTCTACTAGCTCAAACAACCCGCGAGCGAGTCGGCGACGGGGCGATCGCCCCAATTCTGGCGGACTGCGGCGCTGCCTCACAAATCCTCATGCTGATCTGGCCGCAACTGGGCGACTTTGACAGCCTGGAATATGCCTGGTGGATTCGGCGGCAGGCGGCGCAGCTTCAGGCAGCGGGCATCGCGGTGCGGGCGGTGGGTATTGGCGATCGCCCATCAGGGCAAAAATTCTGCGAGTATACCGACTTTCCGGCCGACCATCTGTTCATCGACCCCAACGCATCGCTACACCAAGCGCTGGGGCTATATCGCGGCCTGTCGCTGAAACTCCCCGTCCTCTCACCCGCGCAAAATAGCTGGCTCAACCTGATGCTGATGTGTGCGGGGATCGGCAGTCCGGGCACGCTGGCGGAGGTGTTTCGCGGCTATCGGGGCGACCGCACTGCGCCCCAGCTCATTGCCGACGACGAAGAAATTCAGGCGTTTCCCTTGCCGCCCCTCAAAGGTTCCTTCTTTCGCTGGGCAGGCGGTCGCGGCTTCCAGCGCCCGTTTGAGCTAGCCACCCTGCGCCTGCGAAACATGGGCGAAGTGCTGCGCCACTGGAAGACCTACGTGCCCGATGCCGCCTATCTCACCCAGCGCGGCGCAACGTTTTTGTTCGACGCTCAGGGCGAATTACTGTACGAACATCGCGATCGCGCCATTTTGGGCTTCGCCGAAACCATGAGCAACCCGCTCCAGTTTCTCCAACTGTGAGCCTTGCAAGCCCCCGAATGAGTCCTCCAAAATCCCCAAAATCCCCAATCTAAAATCCACAATCGCCCCCCAGGAGCCTCCCCATGCTGCCCATTCGGGTGTCTTCCACCGGATCTCACTATCAGCAAAAAATCGGCATTCGCCAGTTCCAGTTTGCCGCCGATGAACCTATCGAAGTCGGTGGCGCAGACACCGACCCCACCCCAACCGAATACGTCCTGGCAGGGCTAGGCGCGTGCAAAACCATGATCATCCAGATGTACGCTGAGCGCAAAGGCTGGCCCGTCGAAAAAATCTCTGTCGATGTCACACTGGAAAAAACGCCCGACGGCTCTCAAATCAACGCGCTGCTCACCCTCAAAGGCAACCTCACCGACGAACAGCGCCAGCGAATGAAAGAAATTGGCGATCGCTGCCCAGTTCACAAACTTCTAAGCCACAGCCTGCCGATCCAGACAACCCTCAGACAACCCTGAAATAACCCTGAAACAAAAAGGAAGACACACCCACAAACTGAGCCACGTCAAGCAAACCAGCAAGTCGCACGCATCGAAACCTTTTAGGCCCACCAGTGACCCCTTAGGAGGGGGTGTGGGGGACGCTTCGTCCCCTGCAAAAGGGGGTTTGGGGGATATCCCCCAAGGCTGTTGGCTCGGATCAAGATTTACTGTCCTCATTCCGTCATAGGATCGAAAAGCACAGTTTGCAATCGCAGGTTGAGAGGACGACACATGCGCGTGTTGGTGATGGGCGGAACCCGGTTTATCGGCGTGTACCTGACAAGGCTGCTAGTGGCGCAGGGCCACGAAGTCGTGCTGTTTAACCGGGGCAACAAACCCGCACCCGTCGCGGGCATCCGGCAGATTGTGGGCGATCGCACTGACCCGCTCCAGCTCAAAACCAGCCTCTCTAGCGAATCCTTTGATGCCGTGTTCGACAACAACGGCCGCGAACTCAGCGACACCCAGCCCCTCGCCGAAATCTTCAAAGGGCGAATCCAGCACTTCGTCTACGTCAGTTCTGCCGGAGTGTACCTCAAGTCAGACCAGATGCCCCACGTCGAGGGCGATGCAGTCGATCCCAACAGCCGCCACAAGGGCAAATTTGAAACCGAGGCTTATCTGGCAGAATCCGGCGTTCCCTTCACGTCCATTCGCCCGGTCTATATCTACGGCCCGCAAAACTACAACGACCTGGAAGCCTGGTTCTTTGACCGCATCGTGCGCGATCGCCCCGTCCCAATTCCCGGCAACGGCATGGCGCTCACCCAGTTTGGGCATTGCCAAGATATAGCCGCTGCCATGGCCGCTGTGCTAGGCAACGATCGGGCCATCGGGCAGATCTACAACATATCGGGCGATCGCGCTGTCACCTTCGACGGGCTGGCCCGCGCCTGCGCCACCGCCGCTGGCAAAGACCCCACCACCCTCAAAATCGTCCACTACGACCCCAAAAAATTTGACTTTGGCAAGCGCAAAGCCTTTCCCATGCGCGTGCAGCACTTTTTCACCGACATCCACAAAGCCAAGACCGAGCTAGGCTGGCAGCCCCAGTTTGACCTAGTTTCCGGCCTGGCCGACTCGTTCCAACACGACTACCTCGCCAGCGGCCGCGACAAAGCCGAAATCGACTTCTCCCTGGACGAAGAAATCCTAGCAGCCTACGCATGAGCCGGAGCCTGCCGGAGAATACTGGAAGTTAGAGATGCAGGTATCAGGCATGAGCGCTGTGGCCTGCGCCTACCCAAACTCCCGTATTCTCGTTATGACTTACGCAGTTGGACGATTTCTCGCGGGCGACGCCCGCGAGAAATCGTCCAAAACTCAGAAAGTTGAGTCGCAAGTGCGTAAGTCCTACTTGTATTCCCAAATCCTTACCCCTCACCTTGACTGACGAACGAGCCTACTGGCTGGCCTGGAGCCAGATCGCGGGCGTGGGCCCGACGCTGCTGATGCGGATCTATCGACACTTTGGGTCGCTGGCGGCGGCCTGGGATGCTGATCTGGCTGCCCTGGATGCAGTAGAGGGCATTGGCGGAGTGACGGCAGGGGCGATCGCCAAAATCCGCGCCTCGCTCAACCCTGCAACCCTATTTGCAGAACATCAGCGCGACAATCCCGACGTTTGGACACCCGCCGATGCCGACTATCCGCGCCTGCTGGCAGAAATTCCCGACCCGCCGCCGCTGCTCTACTATCGCGGGCAAGTGGCGCTGGCAGAAAACCGGGGGGAAGTGGGGCTGGTGGCGATCGTGGGAACCCGCAACCCCTCTAGCTATGGCAAACAGTGGACGTATCGCCTAGTGGAAGCGCTTGTGCAGGCAGGATTTACCATCGTCTCTGGGCTGGCGGAAGGGGTCGATGCGATCGCCCACCAAGCCTGCCTGGATGCGGGCGGCCGCACGATCGCCGTCCTGGGAACCGGGGTCAACCGCGTCTATCCCGCCAGCAACCGCGCCCTCGCCCAGCAGATCGACCGCAAAGGGCTGATTCTCAGCGAACATCCCCGGGGCACCGGCCCCGACCGCGCCCACTTCCCCAGCCGCAATCGCATCATCGCCGGACTCTGCCGCGCCACCCTGGTCATCGAGGCAGGCTCCAAATCGGGAGCGCTAATCACCGCCCGCGTCGCCAACGATTATGGCCGCGAAGTCTACGCCCTCCCCGGATCTCTCGACCAGCCCCAGTCCCGCGGGTGCCTGGAGCTGATCGCAGGCGGCGCACAGCTCATCCTCGACGAAGCCTCGCTATTGCAATCCCTCGGCGCAATTCCTCCATTAGACACCCTTTTAAAACACTCTGCGCCTTCCCAAAATCTGTCCCCAGCCAAGCCACCCGCACTCGATCTGCCGCCTCACCTGGAGCCGATTTTCCAGGCAATTCCACCAGAGGCGATCGCCCTCGACACCCTGGTACAAACCACCCAACTCGACACCAGCAACCTCCTCGCCGCCCTGCTGGAGCTAGAAATGCTGGGCGTGGTTTCGCAACTGCCCGGAATGCGCTATTGCCGAGCGGGATGACCATTTTTCGAGAGGGTAATCTACGCGCTGAGGCGATAGAGTGAAGAGGTATTTTGGGGTGACGACGACTGGCGCACTTCCCATCCCCCCAACCCGTTCTCTCGTTTCCCTGCTGCCCATGTCTTCCCCCAAACCCCGCCTCCTGATCATCGGACTCGACTGTATGGAGCCGTCGCTGGTGTTTGACCGCTGGCGGTCTGACTTGCCCAACCTGTCGCGGCTGATGGCGGCGGGCAGCTATGGACGCATGGAGAGCAGCATTCCCGCCATCACCGTCCCCGCCTGGAGCTGCATGATGAGTGGACGCGATCCGGGGGAACTGGGGATTTATGGATTTCGCAACCGGGCCGATCGGAGCTATGGCAAGATGGCGATCGCCGACGGTCGAGCGGTCAAGGTTCCGCGCCTGTGGGACTTGCTGGGCGATGCGGGCTGGACGGTGGCGGTTCTCAGCGTTCCGGGCACTTCGCCACCCTATCCAGTGAACGGCTCCCTCGTATCCTGCTTCCTTACGCCCAGCCGCGATGTGCCCTACACGCACCCGCAAGGCCTGGCCGCGCAAATTGCCGAATGGATGCCCGACTTTTTGCTGGACGTGCCGGAGTTTCGCTCCGAGGAAAAAGCGCGAATCTTGCAAAACATCTACGACCTCTGCAACCAGCGGTTTGACCTGGCAGAAAAGCTGATCAAGCGCGACCAGCCCGATTTTCTGATGCTGGTAGACATGGGCGTGGATCGGATTCACCACTCCTTCTGGAAGCCGATGGACCCCACCCACCCGCAGCACGAGCCGGGGTCGCCCTTTGCCAACGCGATTCACAACTACTATTGCCATGTGGATCAGCGCATCGGCGACCTATTAGCAAGGTGCGACGAAGAAACCGCTGTGCTGGTGGTGTCAGATCACGGGGCGCGGCCGCTGATGGGCGGCATCTGCGTCAATGAGTGGCTAATCAAGTGGGGCTATCTGACGCTAAAGCAGCCCCCCTCGGAACCGCTGCCGCTGGATCAGGTCGAGGTGGATTGGAGCCAGACCAAAGCCTGGGGCGCAGGCGGCTACTATGGGCGGATTTTTATGAACATGCAGGGACGAGAACCGCAGGGCGTGATTCCCCTGGCGCAATACGAGCAAGAGCGATCGCGCTTAGCCGACCTCCTGACCAGCATCCCCACGCCAGACGGACAGCCCATGCCCAACCGCATCATGAAGCCGCAGCAAATCTACCAGAAGGTGCGCGGCGTGGCTCCTGACCTGATTGCCTATTTCGACGAACTGGCCTGGCGCTCCGTAGGCACAGTCGGGGACGGCTCGCTTTACACTACAAATAATGACACTGGGCCCGACGATGCCAATCATGCCCCCTTTGGGCTGATGATTTTCCACGACCCGCGCCAGCCCAAGGGCGGTCAGGTTCTAGAGGGCGCGACGCTTTACGACATCCTGCCCACCTTGCTACACCGCTACGGCCTCCAGCCCCCCGCCAATCTACGCGGCAACATCCTTCCCATCTAGCTTCAGATCCTTAACCCCTAACCCCGCAAATGCCTTCGTCTGGTCGCTTCCAAAGTCGCTTGCTGAGCTATCTGTCTCGGCAGCGGCTGCGTTTGGGCGATCGCACATCGCGCTGGATGCGCCAGGCCCAAAGTGCGATCGCGCTGGGGGCGCAGGTAGTGCTGTATCCGGTCTATGTAGCGTTTCAGTCGATGCGGCTGGCGGGGCGACAGATGGGGCCCGCAGCGCAGCGCGTGGGGCTGTTTTTGGAAAATGTCAAGCGCAGCGTCCAGGGCAAACCCGCGCTGCCCGCCTCGCCGCCGCCTGCCGATGCGCCCATTCACAAAACGCTTCGGGCCATTCGCTCGGCGGGTTTTGCCAACGCGCTGACTGCCGCACCAGCCGCCCCACCAACCTCCCCAGATTCGCGGGCGATCGCCCTCCGTCCTCCATCAAACCTGGCCCCGCCGCCCTGCCCTGAGGACGACCCCGCCCCGCTAACATTCCGCGAAGCATCGGCGCTCACCGCCGCCGAAGCCACCCGCCTGCCCCCCCAGGCTGATCAAACACTGGGCAACCAGGCCCCAGCAGACATTGGCGGCATTGCCTCACGGCTGGATAGCCGAATGCTGGTATTGGTGACCACGACCAACGCCCTCATCGACCTGTCGCCCCAGCAGCAGCGCTGGCTTCAGCAGCAGATCATTTGGGAACTGGCGAATGATGGCCGGGCCCGGCGGCGCTGGCTGCGGCGGGCAGGATTGACGGGTCGCCGCTCGGCTGGGGAACTGGGCAGTAGAGCGATCGATGGGGCGATCGCCGACCTCGCAGCCCCGCCACCCCGATCCCTGGCTTCCTCGCAAAGGGGCCGGCTGCCTCGGATGCTGCCCGTGCCCCTGCCGCGAGAAACCGCCGCCCCGCCTGTGAAGGCGTTTTATCAACTGATGGCGTGGGTGCAGACGGGGCCAGTGGCGATCGCCGCCAATCTCTTCCAGGAAGCCGCGTTGGCCGTGTACTTTCCACCGCCGGAACCCGACCCCCGTCCCGACGCACCGTTCCCAGGCACAGCCCATCTGCCCCATTCCGCACCCACCCGATCAGGCATTGCACCGTCCCTCTCGCCAACGATTCCGCCCCATCTGCGCCCCCACTCCCCCGGCGAAATTTTGCTGCAACTCTTGGCGGAGCAGCCCGCAGAGCCATTTACGGAGCCATTCACAGAACCATTTGCTGGGCAATTTACTGGGCAATTTACTGGGCAACCTGCGGAGCGACCGACTCACGTCCCCGCTAACTTCTCCACAGAGGTCATCTCTGCAGAGCGGCTGGCCAACGCAAGGGCGATCGCCCCTCTTGTTCCCACCGCCGACCTGATGCCCGACGCACACAGCGTCATCCTCACCATCAGCCGCCAAGATCCCAGCCCCCTCACGCCCCAGCCCCCCAGCTCTCCCACTCTCCAATCCCCAAACGCTTCACTCCACGCGCCCCCTCACGTGCCCCCTCACGCGCACACTGCCCAGCCGCCCTGCATCGACACTCCCGCCACCCTCGTCCGCTACGAAAAGCACCCCCTAGAGGCGGTGTTGGACTGGATCGATCGGAGCATTGTCTGGCTGGAAACCCGGCTGGCAGACCTGTGGCGGTGGCTGCGGGGTGAATCGGACAGCGACTCCTGATGGGGGACAGTTTTCCCGACTCGCTCCACAATCGTGACAGGACTTCCGAACTTGCGACAGGCTCTTTGGGTTTTGGAGAATTTCTCGCGGGCTGCGCCCGCGAGAAATTCTCCAACTGCGTAAGTCCTTGGTGAATCGGGAAAAGGAAAAATCGGGGCGGGCGATCGCCCCATCTTTGCCCTACCTTTGTCCCACCTTTTCCCTCCGCTCGACCCATCCACGCGGTTGCTCAGGCATGAATTCTCCGACACGCAGATTAAGGCTTTCCGTACTCTACAATCCCCATCAGAAATCTCAGAGTAGGATCGGCCTAGACGCAACACCAGACGCTATTCATAGACCGACGGATTAACCGACGGATTCCTTGAAAATCCAACCTGACCCTTTTGAACTTGCCAGGAGAAACGGATGGCAACTTTACTCGATCAACTGCGCGAGATGACGGTCGTCGTCGCGGATACAGGCGACATTCAGGCCATTGAAAAGTTTAAGCCCCGCGACGCAACCACCAACCCCTCGCTGATTACGGCGGCCGCGCAAATGCCGCAATATCAAGAAATTGTGGATGAAACGCTGAAGCAGGCCAAGGCAGATGCGGGCTCTGGCGCGACGGACTCGCAGGTGGCGACGCTGGCGTTTGACCGCCTGGCGGTAGAATTTGGCAAGCGGATTTTGGCGATTGTGCCGCAGCGCGTCTCAACCGAGGTGGATGCCCGCCTGTCCTACGACACCGAAGCCACCATCGCCAAGGGGCGCGAACTGATTGCCCAATATGAAGCGGCGGGCATTTCGCGCGATCGCATTCTGATCAAAATCGCCTCCACATGGGAAGGCATCAAAGCCGCTGAAGTGCTGGAGAAAGAGGGTATCCACTGCAACCTGACGCTGCTGTTTGGGCTACATCAGGCGATCGCCTGCGCTGAGTCGGGCGTGACGCTGATTTCGCCCTTCGTCGGCCGAATTCTCGACTGGTACAAAAAGGAAACCGGACGGGACTACGCACCCGCCGAAGATCCAGGCGTTCTCTCCGTCACCAAGATTTACAACTACTACAAAAAGTTTGGCTACCCAACTGAGGTGATGGGCGCGAGCTTCCGCAACATTGGCGAGATCACAGAACTAGCGGGCTGCGACCTGCTGACGATTTCGCCCTCGCTGCTGGCGGAGTTGCAATCTACCGAAGGCGACCTGCCCCGCAAGCTCGACCCCGCCAAGGCCGCCGCGATGGACATTGAAAAGATCACCATCGACAAAGCCACCTTCGACAAAATGCACGCCGAAGACCGCATGGCTTCGGAAAAGCTGGACGAAGGCATCAAGGGCTTTACCAAAGCGCTGGAAACGCTGGAAGCCCTGCTGGCCAAGCGGCTGGCACAAATCGAAGGCGGAGCGCTGGTGAACCACGCCGCTGAGGATCTGTTCAAAGCCTACGATCTAGACGGTGACGGCTTCATTACCCGCGAAGAGTGGCTGGGCACTGATGCGGTGTTCGACGCGCTGGACGAAAACAAAGACGGCAAAATTACGCCGGAAGAAGTCCACGCAGGGCTGGGCGGGGCGCTGCTGGCCGGCGTTTAGCTGCCCGAACGTTTCTAGTCACTTGCATCCTAAGCAACATCCCGGCGATCGCCCTCCATCAAACGCAACTCGCCGGGACGTTTCGGTCAGGGCTTATGCACTTGCGATAAGCTAGCTGGATTTTGGGCAATTTCTCGCGGGCTGCGCCCACGAGAAATTGCCCAACTGTGTAAGCCCTTGTGTAAGCCCTAAGGTATTCAGAGTTCTGAAATAGGGGTTTAGGATGCAGCGATCCCCCTGCAACCCAAACCCCCAACCCCCACTCCTAAGCTTCGTCAAGCGCCGCAATTCCTGGCAGCACCTTGCCTTCCAGCAGTTCCAGGCTGGCCCCGCCGCCTGTGGAGATGTGGCTCATCTGGTCGGCCACGCCCACTTTTTCCACCGCCGCCACAGAGTCGCCGCCGCCGATGATGGTGGTTGCGCCAGTTTTGGTGATGTCGGCCAGGGTGCGGGCGATCGCCTCCGTCCCTGCTGCAAACTTGTCAAACTCGAACACGCCCATCGGCCCGTTCCACACCACCGTCTTGCAGTCCGCCAGCGCCTCCTGAAACACCTTCACCGAGTCGGGGCCAATGTCCAGCCCCATCCAGCCGTCGGGAATGGCTTCTACGCTGACGGTCTGGGCATTGGCATCGGGGGCGAAGTTGTCGGCCACCACCACGTCGGTCGGCAGCAGCAGCGCCACGCCCTTCTCTTTGGCCTTGGCTTCCAGCGACTTCGCCAGTTCGATAAAGTCATCTTCCACCAGCGACTTACCAACGCTCAGCCCCCGGGCCTTGTAGAAGGTGAAGATCATGCCGCCACCGATCAGCAGCTTGTCTACTTTTTCTAGCAACGCCTCGATCACGGTGATTTTGCTCGACACCTTGGAGCCGCCGATGATCGCCGCTAGGGGACGCTTCGGCTCTTCGATGGCACTTTGCAGATATTGCAATTCTTTTTCGATCAGGTAGCCCGCAACGGAGGGCTTTAGATAGTGGGTCACCCCTTCCGTCGAGGCGTGGGCCCGGTGCGCCGTGCCAAAGGCATCATTAACATATAGATCCGCCACCGACGCAAGCTGTTTGGCAAATTCGGGGTCGTTCTTTTCCTCTTCGGGGTGAAAGCGGACATTCTCTAGCAAAATCACCTGGCCGGGCTGCATGGCGGCAACGGCGGCTTCGACCTCTGGTCCAATGCAGTCGCTCGGCTTGGCGACGGTTTGCCCCAGCAGTTCCGACAGGCGGGCGGCAACGGGCGTGAGGCGGTTCTTGTCCGTAGCGCGGGCCGCAAAGTCGTCGCCCTTGGGACGGCCGAAGTGGCTGGTGAGGATGACTTTTGCGCCCTTGCCAATCAGGTCGTTGATGGTGGGCAGGGCGGCGCGGATGCGCGTATCGTCAGAAATGTTGCCCTGGTCGTCGAGCGGTACGTTAAAGTCAGCCCGCACGAGGACGCGCTTGCCCTGTAGGTCGTCGGCAGTCAAATTTGCTAGAGTTTTTTTGGACACCGCTATATACCCCCTCAAGTAAGTCTTTTTACCTATTGCCTATTGTAAAACGTCAGGGCTTGCTAACAGAACGGGGCTGAGCGCAACTCTTTCTCTACAAAAACTTTTCACTGCTGCGGGAGTCTATAGGTTTTACTTATAGACCCGCCTGAGCAACATTGATAGGGGCGATCGCCCTTGCTCTGTCAGCCCGCTGACGTTTCTCCACACCACCCATCACTCTACCGAACTCTGCGTCCCTGTGAGGCGTGTCATGTTTAAAACCGTTTTGTTTCCGGTCGATCAAAGCCGCGAGTCTCGCGAAGCCGCCGACGTGGTGGCCAATGTCGTCAAAACCTACGGCAGCCGTCTGGTGATTTTGTCGGTCGTGGAATCGCTAGATGAGGAAAAAGTCCCCACAGCCGCCGATTTGGAAATGACTTCTCCAGAGGCGATCGCCGAATTGCTCAAAAATGCCAAAGCCCTGTTTGCCGAGCAAGGCCTCGACGCGCAGGTGATGGAGCGGGCAGGCAAACCCGCCTTTACCATCTGCGACGTGGCCGACGAAATTGGCGCAAACCTGATCGTCATGGGCTGTCGGGGGCTGGGACTGACGGATGAGGGAGCCGCCGACAGCGTGACCAACCGCGTGATTAACCTGTCGCCCTGTCCGGTGCTGATTGTGCCGTAGGGTTTGCGGAACCCGGTCTGTAGAACTAGGGTTTTAGCAAGTCAGGATTGAGGCGACGGAGCGCTGGCGGGCTGGAGGATGGGTCTGTTTGTCCAATTGTGGAGTCAAAGACGACCCAAAACAAGGCTCCTGAACTCCTTTGCCGCAACACTCCTTTGCCGCAACAACTGAGCATAGCCGTCGGCATCTGAGCGGCGATGAAACCGAGCGGCGATCGCCCAGCGATAATCTGGACGCAAGTGCACCACTAGCCAGGAATTTAGCCGTTCTTGATAGGTCATAATAAGACTACTCCATTGCAGATTGGAGCCAAGAGCCAGTGCGGAGAAGTTGGTCGCTGCAGCGCATTGGCTCTTCGCTTTTGTGTGGACAGTAATTGATCCAGATATGGATCGATTACATCATATCAGAAGCGTTCCACAAGAGGATCTATCAGTTATGTTTTTCTGACACGATTCGCATGAGTAAGGCGGGATTAGCGCTCAAGCAGGTTCTCAAAAGCTATGGCATCACGCAGTACAGAATTTCTTTAGAAATGGGCATTTCCCGCTCTAATATTCATCGCTGGATCAACGAGCAGGCCGACCCAGCAGGCGACGCTATTCTGGACATTCGCGACGCGCTGCAAAAGATTGACCCAGCAGCGGCCGAGATGTTTATCCAGCTTTACTTACAAAACGATAGCCCCTAGTGTTTACATCAAGTTACATCAAGGGTTTATATCAAAGGCTTCAGGCGTTGCCGAAATGCTGCTGCCGCTTGGGGATTGGGGATTTTCGTGGCGATCGCCTCCACGAGTTCTGCCGGGCCTACGTTTGGATGTCGAGCCACCACATCCCGCAAGACAAGTCCTGCCATTGGGCCAATCGCTTCCGAGAGCGCCTGACGGCACTGTGTCAAAAATGTCTCATCCACCGCTGCGCCCAGTGCAGGCTCCTGGGGCAGACGCTGGGGGTTGGGAACGGCTTCGTCCGTCGAAACAGGCGGCAGCGGGGGGTCGGGAACGTCCAACAGAGCGGCGATCGCCCGATTTTGCATACGGCGGCGAAACTGGCTTGCCTGGGCAGGGTTGGGAATTCTCATGGCGATCGCCTCCAGCAGCGCCTCTGCCGATAGCCCCGTTTGCTTGGCCAGCACCGAGTCCAGCAGCAGTTTCGCCATCGGGCCAATACACTCCGCCAGTTCCCGACGGCACGCCTCCAGCCAGAGCGCAGGCACACGAGGCTGGAGCGGGGGAACGCTGGTGTCTGCCAGCGGCATTTCAATCGTGTGCTGGAGTGTGGCGGGCGGCGGTTCGGTAAAAGGCGACTCCGTTGCGGCGGGCGGCTCGGTCAACCGATCGTCGTCAAACCGAGCGTCGTCTGGCGCAGACGGAGACAGGGGGATCGACTCCTCTACCGCATATTCAGGAAAATCCTCTGCTTCGGCATCCAGCGAAGGAAACGACGTTTTCCAAACCGCCTCTTCTACAACACCAGGCTGAATCGCAGAGATACCGAACAACACCTGTGGCGCAGGCGGCGAATCGGGAGATGACTCTAGAGGTAATTCTGGCAGCGAACTGTCAAGACGCTCGACGGGCGCGGCTGCCGATGGCTGTGCCGACTCTCCTGGCTCCGCCACCAGCGAATCAAACGCACCCCGAAACCGATCGAGGTTTTGCATCAGGTCTTGGAAAAACGCCGACTGCACGATTTCATCCACCTGTCGCTGGCGCTTGCTCTGGTCTAAATCGATTTGCACCTCGATCAGGCGGTCTTCGTTGACCTCTGGCAGCGACAGCGCCCGCAGATCGGTCAGCACCTCCCGCGCCGTCTGGTAGCGATCCTTCGGCTTTTCCGACAGCAGCCGATCGAGAATCCGCACGAGGCGATCGCTCACAGGGGCATACTCCCGCCAGCGCCACTCCAGCGACGTATGCTCCATCAGCACGCTCAGATCTTGCCCCGTCAGCAGCACCACCGCACTCACCCCCAGCGCATACAGGTCGCTGCACGGATAGCATTGCCCCATGCGAATTTGCTCTGGCGGAGAATAGCCAAACTTGCCCACCACCGAAGCCTGAGCGCTGCCTGGACTGCTACCCGCTGCCGAGAGGATCTGACTGACGGTCTGCTTGACCAGCCCAAAGTCGATCAGCACCGGATGGGTCTGGTCCTTGGGCAGCATGATATTTTCGGGAGAAATGTCGCGGTGCAGGATATTCAAGCCGTGCAGATACTCCAGCACCGGCAGCAAATCACAGAGCCACTGCACAATTTCCGCTTCCGAAAAGGGCGGCTCTCCTCGCCGCTGGCGCTCTTGCAAAAGCTGGCCGTAGGTCTTGCCGTCAATATACTCCTGCACCAGAAACAGCCGTCCCCGGTCGGTCAGCCACGCCAAAAACCGAGGAATCTGCGGGTGATTAATCTGATACAGCACCCGCGCCTCGCGTTCAAACAGTTCCCGCGACTTTTGCACGACATATTCTGTGCGGCTGGCAGGTACAAACTCCTTTAGCACGCAGGCATCGCCAAAGCAGTGTTCATCAGATGCAAGATACGTCCGCCCAAAGCCACCCTGCCCCAGCACCCGCTGAATTCGGTAGCGGCTGTTGATCAGCGTGCCCAGGGTTAGCTCCGATTCCTCGATGGGGCTGCCGCCGGGGGTAACGTTGGCCGGAATAGCGGGCGTAATCTGATAGGCCTGAATCGCTTCTTGCAGGTTCTTGAGCTTCAGCGACCCCACATAGGACGCGCTCAGGGAAATCCTCGATTTTACAGAGTCGTAGACCGACTGCGACATACAGATGCCGCGTGGAGCCGCTTCTTCCTGGAGCCGCGTCGCCACAGTCACCGCCTGCCCGGTCACGTCGTTCGCCTGCACGACGACCTCGCCCAGGTGAATGCCGATGCGATGGCTTAGCACGTCGTCTTCAGGCAGTTCTTGCAAAAGCTGCGCCATTGACCGCTGGATTTCGATAGCACAGTTTACGGCTCGATCGGTGCTGACGAAGTACATCACCAGCCCGTCTTCCAGCGATTTCAGCACGATTCCTTCAAACTGCTGACAAAGCTGACGCATTTTTTGCAAGTCGCGCCGGATCAGGCTGAGGGTATGCTCCGGGTCGTCGGCCATGCGCGAGTTGTAGCCCACCGCGTCTGTGACCAGCACGACCGCCATGGCCCGCTGGCCCAAATTAGAAGGACTCGGTTGTGGGGAAGCTCCAGCATCCATAGCCAGCACAGAGGGAACGGGATGAACCGGGAGAATACAGAATAAACCGGACGACAAAACTGGAAGCCGATGACAGATGCACTGCTTCCACTCTACCGCTGTTCTCTGGTTGTGTCGGAGTTGTGTCGGTCAGGATTCAGTGGGCCATCCTGTCGCAATTAAGGGAGAGCTTGGTTGCAGAAACGAGGAAAGAAGCGGGAAAAAGATGGGCGATCGCCCCTACAGAACAATTTTTCCATCTTAAAAATATAAGTAAACATACCAAAAGTCTCCCCTTTTTCCACACAAAAGGGGAGTTTTCCACAGATAAACATAGGTTTTCCACAGGCTTTTGTGGAAAACTAGTACCTCTGTTCAAAATAGGGATTGCCAAGGGCGCTATGGCTGGCTATGTCTTGATGCGTCACAAAAAGATGCGTCACCGATATATGCGTCACCGAATATATGCGTCGGCAAACATGCGTCCGCAAACCATGCCGCGTTGCATTGCCGCAGGAGAGTCTCTCAGAGGGCGATCGCCCTTGTCCTGCGCGTCTATTCCTCCTGCATCGAAGCGCCTCCTGCATCGAAGCGCCTCCTGCATCGAAGCGCCTCCTGTGTTAAAGCGCTGCCTAAACGTTCCTGAACGTCTTACCTGAGCGCTTCAGCTACACCCCAACCCTGGCCGTACCCAGCTAGCCATCCGGCAGGATTCGCTTGCTTCCCCAAACCCTCGCACGCAGAGCACAAGGACTGGCCTATTCCCACTCAATGGTTCCAGGCGGCTTAGAGGTAATATCATACACGACCCGATTCACGCCGCGCACCTCGTTGACGATGCGATTGGAAATGGTTTCCAGCAGGTCGTAGGGAGCGCGTGACCAGTCGGCCGTCATGCCATCTTCACTGGAAACAAACCGCAGCACAATGGGGTAGGCATAGGTTCGCTGGTCGCCCATGACACCCACACTACGGATCGGCAGCAGCACCGCAAACGCCTGCCAGAACATACTGTAGGTGCCGCTGCGGTTCACCTCTTGGCGCACGATCAGGTCAGCATCCCGCAGAATATCCAGCTTCTCAGCCGTGACTTCGCCCAGGATGCGGATTGCCAGACCGGGGCCAGGGAACGGGTGACGGTTGACGATTTCTTCCGGCAGCCCAATGGAGCGGCCCACCTTCCGCACTTCGTCCTTAAACAGCTTCCGCAGCGGCTCCACTAGCTTGAACCGCAGGTCTTTGGGCAAGCCGCCGACATTGTGATGGCTCTTGATTTTTACGGCGACGCGCTCACCCGTTTGCGGGTCTACGTTTGTGTCTGCCGACTCGATTACGTCCGGATAGAGCGTACCCTGCGCCAGATAGTCAAAGGGGCCGAGCCGCTTGGATTCTTCTTCAAAGACGCGGATAAATTCGTGACCGATCCGCTTTCGTTTTTCTTCAGGATCGGTCACGCCCTTAATGCGTTCCAGAAACCGCTCCCGTGCATTGATGTATTCCACTGGAATGTGGAACTGCTCTTGAAACAGCTTGACCAGGCGCTCCGGCTCATATTTCCGCATGAAGCCCTGGTCGATGAACATGCAGGTCAACTGGTCGCCGATCGCCCGATGCAGCAAAAACGCCAGCGTGGAGGAATCGACCCCGCCTGACAGCGCCAGCAGCACCCGCTTGTCGCCCACCTTGGCGCGAATTTCTCGAATGGTTTCTTCGACGAAGGCCGCCGTTGTCCAAGTGGGCTGACATTCGCAAATGTGATAGACGAAATTGCGGATCAGGGCCTGGCCGCCGAGGGAATGCACGACTTCGGGGTGGAACTGTACGCCGTAGAGTTTGCGCTCGTGGTGGGCGATCGCCGCACAGGGCGTGTTTTCGGTATGGGCCAGCAGTTCAAACCCTTCCGGCATTGCCGTCACCGAGTCGCCGTGGCTCATCCACATGGTCGTGCCGTCTTCTACGTTGGTCAGCAGGTCGGTGGGATCATCGATAAACAGCGCTGCTTTGCCGTACTCACCGCACTCAGCCCGCTCCACGCTGCCGCCAAGCTGCTGCACCATCAGTTGCATCCCGTAGCACACCCCCAGGATGGGGATGCCCAAGTTCCAAATTTCGGGATCGCAGTGGGGGGCCCGCTCGTCATACACCGAGCTGGGCCCGCCCGACAGGATGATGCCTTTGGGGCTGAGTTGCCGAATTTGCTCCGGGGTGGTGCGATAGCTCAGCACCTCGGAATAAACCTGGGTTTCGCGAATGCGGCGGGCAATTAGCTCGGAGTATTGGGAGCCAAAGTCCAGAATGACGATCATCTGGCGGGTAAGATGGGCAGACGGTTCGGCGGTGGGGGAGAGGGAATCAACTTGGGGAGTCACGGTAGATCCTGGAGAAAACGAAGGGGTAGGAAGCAGATACCAAACGGCTAAAGCAGTGGGATAAAGAGGAGTAAAGTCGCAGGGCGAAGCACGAAACGTCAACGAACAGCTTTTCTCGCCGGACTCAGCTTGCCGGACTCAATTCGCCAGACTCAACTTGCCGGACTCAAAACGTAAGGGTATGGGATTCTGAGGCGGCAAAGCTGGCAATAAAGGCACACAAGTCTAACGTGATGTGCAACTTTCAATCTGCCCTCATCCCCCAACCCCTTCTCCCAGGTCAGGAGAAGGGGAGCCGGAGCGGAAGTCCCTCTCCCAAAGCGGGAGAGGGATTTAGGGTGAGGGTTACGAAAGTTGGGATGCACCCTGCGATCGCGCTTAATCATTAGGCTAGATCAGTGGCTAAATTAGCCGTTTGCCAGATGAGCCGTAAACGCTGCGAAATGCGATGGGAATTCCCAGCATCGTCGCACAGACGAACCAAAATTTAGATAAATAGATTCTGAAGGTCGGATTTTGACATTTAAAACCTGGGGCCAGTTGCCGCCTCTATCCAGCACCTACCTGGAACCCAGTCCGCTGGACGGGCGAAACAGCGCGACCGATCCGACGGGAGAATGTATCGAGATAAACAAAAGTTGACTTTAATATTTCAGCTAGCTTAACAAAACCTGGGACAAAATTGCAGACCCTAATTCGCTTTTCGCAATGATCTGGCGATCGCGCCCAAACAGGATTGACCCCACCCGCACCGGGCGATCGCAGTGGGTGCGAATATACACCGATGAGCGCTGGTCGATGGTTTGGGCGATCGCCCCATACACACGCCCCACCCAGTCGCTTCCGGTGTCCGCATCGAGGGTTTGCAAATACTTCAGCGCGGCCTCCGCCGTTTCGCAGGCAAAGATCTGCTGCACGTCTGCTGTGGGCAGGCCGGCGATCGCACAGTGTGCCGCAAAAATTTCCTGCCGCCCGTCGGCAACGTGGTGGTGCGTGTGGAAAATGCCGCCTGCCAGCTTCATCAGCTTGCCGTGATAGCCAAACAGCAGGATGGATTCTACCCCCTGCATTCCCGCCTCCACCAGCAGCGGCCCCAGCCAGTTTGCCGTTTTCACCACGCAGCCGGGATCGATTCCCAGCTTGCTTGCTAGATCCAGCCCGTTTTCCCCCAAGCAGAACACCAGCGCCGAATGGGTCGCCGATTTTTGCCGCAGCGCCGCTCGAAAGTCTTCCAGTTGCCCCGGTGCGCTGAGGGGCTGGGAAATGCCCGATGTGCCCAGCAGCGATAGCCCCTCGACGACCCCAAAGGCAGCATTGGAGGTGCGCGTGGCGAGCGATCGCCCCTCCGGCAGCACAATCGTCACGCCGATGACCTCCCCTGGCCGCAGCAGCGGCTCCAGATTGCCCAGCAGCAGGGTGCGGGCGTAGGCATAGATGGCGGGCTGATTCTCGGCGTTGACTTGGCGGCCGAGTCCTTCGCCGCCCTCTAGGGTGATGGCGGGGAGGGGAGAATCTTGCTTGCCGACTCCTGATCCCCGCTGCTGGATCTCAACGATGCTCCAGATCGGCGTGTTGCGGGTTAGATCGAGATTGTCGCCGGGGTCGCTGCGGGTGATGGCAAGGGCGGTGGTGGGGCCGAGGCGGGCCACCTGCTCGATGGGAATTTCGGCGGTCTGGGCGGGGGTGATCAGGTCGAGGGTGACGCTCTGGGGCGAGGGCGGGTCGTCGTGCAGGTGGCGCAGCGCGGCGATCGCCCCCGCACAGGCAAACACGGGCAGAGTATAGCCTGCCCGCGAAGAAGGGGGCTTAGGAAACGGCGCGGTCATGCGCCAATGCTAACGCTTCCAGCGCTGGACGGCTTCGGCGATGCGGCGGCCGTAGCGCTCGGACGTGAGGCGATCGCCCTCATCGAGGGTCGCTGGGGTCTGCCCCGAAAAGTCGGGCACCGTAAAGCCCATCACGCCCAGGAACGACCCCAGCCGATTCACGCCCTCGTTGTTGTAGCCCATTTCCGAATTGCCAACCCAGACCATGCTGTGTTGGGAAGCGTTGATGGCGAGGTAGAGCAGCGTGCCCTGCTTGTCGCCGCTGGGAGAGCCAGAGTGGGTAAAGCCGCCCGCGATTTTGTCCTTCCAGCCCTGCTGGGCCCACACGGCGCTGGCCGCATCCACGAATGCCTTGAACTGAGCCGCCACGCCGCCCATGTAGGTCGGCGACCCAAAGATGATGCCGTCGGCGCGATTCAGCTCTTCCAAAATGCCCGGATCTTGCCAGCGGCCGTTGACGATTTGCTCACCCGTAATTTGCAGCAGCTTGACCTCGGTGCCAGGAACCTGGCTTGCCCCTGCCGCCACTGCTTCTGCCATGAGCTTCGTATGGCCCGTACCCGAAAAATAGACAACTGCAACTGTCGGCATAACTGCGTCCTTTGAAATGTCTGTTCAGTGGTTTTGAGATCAGTAGTTTTGAGATCAGTGGTTTTGAGATTCAGTAGTTTTGAGAAATGGCGTATGAATCGGGTTGGATGAATCAGCTTGGATAAATCAGGCTGGATGGATCAGGTGGAATGAGACAACCTGCCAACCAAATGCCAATCAGAGGCCAACCAAATGCCAACCAGATTCAATTACCAGACGATACTTAGTCTCATTTCGTAACCAAGTTCATTTTAGCGTATAACAGACATACCGACTGAAACAAGACAGCACTTTGAGGTAAGTCAGTATGCTGCGGGTAACTGCGACCACGCCCCAGGAAGCGGAATCTTGCCCCGTGCGCGATGTGCTGGATCGCATTGGCGACAAGTGGAGCTTGCTGATCCTGTGTGCGCTGGCGGATGGCAAGCTGCGGTTTATGGACATCAAGCGGGCGATCGGCGATGTGTCGCAGCGGATGCTGACCCAAACCCTGCGACATTTGGAGCGCGACGGCTACATTACGCGCAGGGTATATCCCTCGGTGCCGCCGCGTGTGGAATATGAACTGAGCGAACTGGGGCGATCGCTCTTAGTCCCCGTGCAGCAGCTCATCGCCTGGGCCGAAACGCATCACCCCGAAATCGCCGCCGCCCGCGATCGCTACGATGCTCGCCCGGAGAACGTGCCCCAGGCGGACTGAGCCATGCTATTGCTGGAAATGCCTACGCGATCGCAGGGCTATCGCAATTCCAAAGTGGCAATCGCCCGCTGAAACACCGGATCATTCTCTGGGCCACTCAGCGTTACCAGCCGCCGCCGATCGGGGGTGAAAAAAGCGACGTTGACGACTTCGATTTCGTCGTGATGGTCTGTGTAGGTATAGACTGCAAATTCTTTGTCGCCTTCACGAACCAGTTGAATCTGCGAGTCTAGCCAGGTGTGATTTGCTCGAATAGCTTGCTCTAGCCCCCGGCTGCCCGTGGGAACACCATCCACATTCAGTTCCACACTCGCAAACCAGCCGCCTTCTCCATAGCCTGATCGCGTAATGCACTGGATGTAGTCATAGTTTGTGGGGTTCATAATGCTGGCCTGGCCGCCCTGCCGCCCCATCGCGCGATAGTTGGCAGGAATCTGAAACGCCACCCCAAGCTGCGTGTTTTCGTAGCGCCGGGTTTCTCTAGAGGGTTCCACCCACGCGCCATACTCACAGGCGATCGCCGGACGTACCCCGACCGTTGCGCCGACTGCCCCAAATACACCAATAGCCGCAGCCAGGGCGATCGCCCTGATTCGTGAAGCTGGTGTCATTCTCTGAGGCCGAGTCGGATGAACCTGCTGAGGAGGAATCGTCATGATAGGTTTAGTAAGCTTGGGGAAAGGTGAACGTTGAAGCTCGGTCAGGCAAAAGATGCCCCACAATGTAATGCCCCGTAATGCCCCGCAATGTGATGCCCCACAATGTGATACCCCACAATGCAGGGTCAAAGCCTGGGTTTTGTGGGTTGTATCGCCTGCCTGAGTCTGTCTTCTTTCAGATTGCCCTTGCGAAGGACAAAGAGATACCGAGATAAAATAAAGGTTTCTGAAAATTTTCCCGGCTTAACGAAAACGAATGGTCATTGCAATGCTGATAGCAGGCCTCGTCCTGCTGGTGGTTGGGGCGGAGATACTGGTTCGCGGCGCATCCAAACTGGCGGCGATCGCCGGAATTTCGCCACTTGTTATTGGGCTAACCATTGTTGCCTACGGGACTAGCGCTCCAGAGATGGCGGTCAGTATCCTATCGAGCTACGCAGGACAGGCTGATATTGCAGTGGGCAACGTGGTCGGCAGCAATATTTTCAACGTGCTGCTGATCTTGGGCATGTCGGCGCTGGTGGCTCCGCTGGTGGTCGCTCAGCAGTTGATTCGGCTGGATGTGCCGATCATGATTGGCGTATCGTTTCTGATGCTGCTGTTTGGGCTGGATGGGCGAATTGGACGCTCGGATGGCGTGGTGCTGTTTGCTGGGGCGATCGCCTACACGCTGTTTCTGATTTATCAGAGCCGCAAGGAGCAAAACCTGGATGTGCAGCAGGAATACGAGCAGTATGGCGCAGGAGAGCCGGGCGATCGCCCAGCCGCCCTAGTCTGGCTGATTAACCTGGCTTACATTGTGGGTGGGCTGGTGCTGCTGGTCTTGGGTTCCCGCTGGCTGGTGAATAGCTCGGTTATTATTGCTCGCTCCATTGGTGTCAGCGAGCTGGTCATTGGCCTGACGATTGTGGCTGCGGGAACGTCTCTGCCAGAATTGGCTACCTCCATCGTCGCCAGCTTCAAGGGCGAACGCGACATTGCCGTGGGCAACGTGGTCGGCAGCAATATTTTCAATATTCTTGCCGTGCTGGGCCTTTCGGCAGCCGTTTCTCCGGCGGGTCTAGCCGTGTCTGATTCGGTGCTGCGCTTCGATGGGCTGGTGATGCTGGCCGTGGCGATCGCCTGTCTACCCATCTTTTTCACAGGCAACCTGATTACCCGCTGGGAAGGCGCAGTTTTTATCGGATACTACGCCGCCTACACGCTGTATCTCATTCTCCGCTCCACCCAGCACGACATCCTGCCGCTCTTTAGCCAGGCCATGTTCTGGTTTGTGCTGCCAATCACGGTTTTGACAATTGCCGTCGTAACCCTGCGCGAACTCCGCCGATCTCGCCACCGCAAGCAGCAGATCTCCTCCGCCGAAGATCCGCCGACCCGATAGTCAATCGGTTCGTTCCACCTTGCTCAGCCCTCCAGCAAAACGTGCAGCGCTTCTGGGGTCTCCCTTCCCCGCCTGTGAGAGAATGGAGAATACTGCTGTTAATACCCGTTAGGGGGTTCCGTGAGTTTTTCTGAAATGACTTCTGCAACACAAGCCATGCCCCAACGGGCAGTGTTTCCCTTCACGGCGATCGTGGGGCAAGAAGAAATGAAGCTGGCCCTGCTGCTGAACGTGATCGACCCCAAAATCGGCGGGGTGATGATCATGGGCGATCGCGGCACGGGCAAAACCACTACCATTCGCGCCCTGGCCGACCTGCTGCCCGAAATTGAGGTCGTTGCCGATGACCCCTTCGGCAGTTCCCCCACCGACCCCGACTTGATGAGCGACGACGTGCGGCGGCGGCTCAGCGCAGGTGAAACTTTGCCCGTGTCTCATCGCAAAGTGATCATGGTCGATTTGCCGCTGGGGGCAACAGAGGATCGCGTTTGCGGCACTATCGACATCGAAAAGGCGCTGTCAGAAGGCGTGAAAGCCTTCGAGCCAGGGCTTTTGGCTAAGGCGAATCGTGGCATTTTATACGTAGACGAAGTAAACCTGCTGGACGACCACCTGGTGGACGTGCTGCTGGACTCAGCGGCTTCCGGCTGGAACACCGTAGAGCGCGAGGGCATTTCGATTCGCCACCCAGCCCGGTTTGTGCTGGTGGGGTCGGGCAACCCAGAAGAGGGCGAGTTGCGGCCCCAACTGCTCGACCGCTTTGGAATGCACGCAGAAATCCGCACGGTCAAAGATCCCTCGCTGCGGGTGGATATTGTTGAGCAGCGCTCCGAGTTTGACCAAAATCCGAAGGCATTTTTGGCAAAGCATCAAGCCCAGCAAGACGCACTGCAAAAACAAATCGCCGATGCCCAAGCGCGGCTGTCGTCGGTGACCATTGACCGAGAGCTAAAGGTAAAAATCTCTCAGGTGTGTGCCGAGCTAGATGTGGATGGATTGCGGGGCGACATCGTGACCAACCGCGCCTCAAAGGCGATCGCCGCTTTTGAAGGTCGCACCGAAGTCACCGAACAGGACATTCGCCGCGTCATCGGCCTCTGTCTGCGCCACCGCCTGCGAAAAGACCCGCTAGAGTCTATCGATTCGGGCTACAAGGTCGATAAGGTCTTTGGGCAGGTCTTTGGGCTATCGGAAGAAGCCATCCAAAACGGCGCGGCCGTTGCCCGCTAGCGCAACTTCCCGCTAGCGAAACTTCCTGCTAGTGACACTCATAGAGAACTTGTAGAGAACCTTGGACTAACAATCCGACCAACCATCCAAAATCGCAAATCTAAAATCCAAAATCAACACGCCCCCTATCCCCCGCATGACCCACATCCTTGGGCTAGACCCCGGCCTGGCAACTCTCGGCTTTGGGGCGCTGCGCTGCGAGCCGGGTTTCGGACTCCGATCTGCCGATCGAGTTGAGGTGCTGGATTTTGGCGTGATTCGTACCCCAGCGGGAACCGACATGGGCGATCGCCTTTGCACCATCTTCGACGACCTGCATGACCTGCTGAATACGGTCAAACCCGACCTGATTGCCCTAGAAAAGCTGTTTTTCTATCGCATGGGCAATACGATTGCGGTTGCCCAGGCGCGGGGCGTAATTGCGCTGGTGCTCGCACAGCACAAGCTACCTGTGGTGGAATTCACGCCCGCCCAAGTCAAACAAGCGCTCACGGGCTATGGCAATGCTGACAAACTCGCGGTGCAGGAGGCGGTGGCCCGTGAGCTATCACTGGCGACCATCCCCAAGCCAGACGACGCAGCCGATGCGCTGGCGATCGCCCTTGCCGCCTGGTTCCAGCGGTAAGTTCAGCCTCTAGACTCTTGCTCTAAACCTAAGCAGGCTCTACGCTTCATCCGACGTATTCGGATCTTCATCCTGAAGATGGTTCAAACCCTCTGGCTCAATCCCCCAGGCCTCCAGCAAATCGCCCGTGCTATCTAGCTTGCTGACCCCATGCTCAGTAATCAGGTAGGTAGAACTTTCGTCCTGCACCTGGATCAGGATTTCTCCTTCACTGTCGTCATCTACAATTTCAATGTCGGCTTCGTCGGAACGCTGGAGAGCGGCGATCGCATCCGGATCACCCTTTGCCGCCAAAACCTTCAACAGATTCAGCGTGGTGTAATGTACGGAGCGGGGAATACGTTCTGTCATAGCTATCCTGAAATCAGCTTGAGCTAAACAACGTGAGCTAAACAACGTGAGCTAATCAGCTTGAGCTAAAAAACGTCAGCAAGACTCAAAAACACTCAAAATTCGGTTCAAAACTTTGCTCTCAAGATTCATGCTTCAAAATACCCTACAGCATCCCTGAAAATTTGGATATAGCTCCTTAGAGCTGATTTATAAAGTAGCTAAGCTGCCAAGCGCTTGAGCATCAATTGAATCATGGCACCGTAGATCATGGCTTCACTCATTTCGCAATACAATTCGTAGTCTTTGCTCAAGCGTCGATAGCGATTCAACCAGCCAAAAGTTCGCTCCACAATCCAGCGCTTAGGCAGAATTTCAAACGACTTGGAGGTTCGTTTGATGACTTCTACGCGGACAGGTTCTCCACAGACCTGTTGGACTGCATGGGCAAACTTCTTGCCGCTATACCCCTGGTCTACCCACACCACCTCAAGCCGGGAGAGTTTATCGCTGGCTTCATCGAGCGTGACCACGGCTCCAAGCCGTTCTGAGGCATTCGCTTCGGTGACTAATACCCCAATTAAAAGCCCTTGGGAGTCTACAACGAGGTGGCGCTTACGCCCCTTAACCTTTTTGCCACCGTCGAAACCGTAGATGCCCCCCTTTTTTCGGTGGTCTTGACCGATTGGGAATCAGCAATTGCCACACTGGAGTCTATGGTTCTGCCCATTTTCTGCCGCAGGTCTGCTCGGAGTTGGTCGTGCATCTGCTGCCAAATCCCCTTGCGATGCCATTTGCAAAAGTAGAAGTACACCGTTGTATACGGGGGAAGGTCATGCGGTAGCATTTCCCACTGGCATCCAGTACGCTGCACGTAGAAGATTGCGTTGAGGATTTCTCGAAAGTCCACTTCACGGGGACGACCAAAGCCTTTACCGGCAGGTATCAGCGGTTGCAAAACGCTCCATTCTGCATCACTCATATCACTGGGATAGGCTTTGCGCTTGGGATTGGCGATTTCCGGTAGGCGACTCATAGGCGGGCTTCAGAAGCATCTCTTTCAGACTAAGAGCTAATTTGTAAAGGAGCCTGAAAGCCTTGTTAATCAAGGATTTCCGAGAAACCGCTTTTCCTGGGCAAACATGACCTCAAAGCCACACATGCCAAGAGTTTCAGGCTTCTTAAGATTTGCTTCATAAATTAGCTCTAAAGTTCACCCTCAGGTTCGCCTGCCTCTATTTAGATTTTCTTTATAAATTAGCTCTTAACACAGCCAACTCCCTGTATAACTCCCGATGCAACTTTCCGGCTTTCACCACATCGCCCTGATCTGCTCCGATTACGAGCGCTCGAAACGCTTCTACACCGAGATTCTGGGCTTCCAAGTTTTGCAAGAAACCTACCGTACGGCAAAGCAATCCTACAAGCTGGATTTGGCGCTCCCCGTTGAGTCTGGAATTTCTGCCTATCGCATTGAGCTATTTTCCTTTCCTGCACCGCCGCCTCGCCCCTCGCGCCCGGAGGCCTGCGGACTGCGCCATCTAGCCTTCGCGACCCCTGATCTCGACCGTTCCGTTGTTTACCTGGAGTCTCAAGGCATTTCCGTCGAACCGATCCGAGTAGATGAGCTAACCCAAAAGCGGTTCACCTTCTTTCAAGACCCAGACGGACTGCCGCTAGAGCTATACGAAGCATAGACCGTTCGCCTTCTTTCAAGACCCAGACGGACTGCCGCTAGAGCTATACGAAGCATGGACCGTTCGCCTTCTTCCAAGACCCAGACGGACTGCCGCTAGAGCTATACGAAGCATAGACCGTTCGCCTTCTTCCAAGACCCAGACGGACTGCCGCTAGAGCTATACAAAGCATAGACCGCTGTGCGTAGCCCACTGTGCATAGACCCCCGTGGGCAATCCCTATACGCCCAGCGTGAACAAAAAAGCGCAAAGACAAAAAAACGGGCTAACCCGTTCCAGGTTAACCCGTCAATTGGGAACGCTCGAAGAAACTACTTTTGCACCACCAGCTTCACGTTGGCGTTTTGCAGACCGGGGCGCTTCACTTCTGCCAGCGTCTTGTTGACGGCATACTTCTGGTTGATGGAATTGATCAGCTCGGTCTGGTTGTGCTTCTTGGCAACGCCCCAGAGGTCGGCGATCAGGTCGAAGGAACCATCGGCATTGCGAGACCAGCCCAGATCATACTCGCCTTCCAGAACGGCAACGATGTCAGAGCGAACGCGCTGACCATTGTAGCCGCGCACATCAGCTTCGGTCTTGACCGTGATGCCCAGATCCCGCAGAGAAGCCTTCAGGATTTCGGCATCGGTGATTTTGGTACGCAGAGTGCTAAAGTGAGACATTTCGGATTTCCTCCTGTAGGGAAAACTGAGAGAGACAACGTTTTTTGGTAGGTAGGTACCGCCCGGCTCAGCCTTTGGAGGGCAAACAGAAGCGGCTATAGCGATTAGACTGCTAGCAATGTGCTAGCCTTTCCTCCTGTTGGGAGCAGGAGAGAAAGCCCGTTTAGCTCCACTCCAGCCGCTTATACTCCTCTTCGCGGCTTCGCTCTTCAGCGATAGAAGTGGCGGCAGGTCGCGCGCGCTGCCTCGCCCATTCCCGCAGGGCGACTACCTGCTCAGCCATCGTCTTCGACAGCGGAAGCGTCGATTTGACGGCAGCAATAATATCCAGTTGAGTGAACTCTCGATCTTGAGCAAAGGCTTCGTACATCGCAGCCACGACCGCCTGCTCAATCTCTGCACCAGAGAATCCACACACAACGTTGACCGAACGGCTCGCGCCCGTATTGGGGTCGGTAATCGAGACACTTGCTTCGGTTTCAGAAATCTTGGCCAACTGCTCCAAGTCAAACCGGGAGATGTCGTTTCGCCGCTTGGAGAGGTGGATGCGGAAGATGTCCTTACGTTCCTCAGCCGTGGGCAAATCGACGAAAAAGATTTCGTCAAAGCGACCCTTGCGAAGAAACTCACCCGGTAGCCGATCGACTCGGTTGGCCGTTGCCATCACAAACACAGGCGAAGTCTTCTCCTGCATCCAGGTTAAGAAGGTTCCAAAAATACGGCTGGAGGTGCCGCCGTCGGAATCGGCAGACCCCGCGCTCCCCGCAAAGGACTTGTCTAGCTCGTCGATAAACAGAATGGCGGGAGAGATAGACTCGGCGGTTTTTAGGGCACTCCGCAGGTTGGCCTCCGATCGCCCCACCATAGACCCGTCATAAACGCGACCCATGTCCAGACGCAGCAGCGGCAGTCCCCACAGGCGAGAAGTGGTCTTGGCAATCAGCGACTTACCGCAACCAGGTACGCCCAAAATCAGCATCCCCTTGGGCTGAGGCAGTCCATACTCTCGCGCTCGCTCCGTAAAGGCGTTCGAGCGCTGGCGCAACCAGGACTTGAGTTCTTCCAGACCGCCCACCGAGTCAATGGTGCTGTCTTCTTCGAGATATTCCAGAATGCCGTTGCGGCGGATGAGCTGCTTCTTCTCTGAGAGGACGACTTCCACCTCGGATTCGGTCAGCTTGCCAGCGGCAACTTGGGCCTTGCGATAGACCTTCTCCGCTTCGTCGCGTGTGAGTCCCAGAGCAGCCTTCAGCAGCTTCTCGCGGGTTTCAGTGGTGATGCGTCGAGCAGGGCGGGACTGATCCAACTGATGCGTCAGGACTTGGTTCAGCTCTGCCATGTCGGGGAGCGGGAAGTCTAAAACAGCGACCTCTTTCTCCAGCTCAATCGGAATGTTTTGAACAGGGGACATGAGCAGGATAGTTTTCTGAGTGTCCTTGAAGCTGGCGATCGCATCTCTCAGCCACCGGGTTACCGCAGGCGAGTCGATGAAGGGGTGCAGATCCTTAAACACAAAGATCCCTGGCTCTCGCTGGCGAATGACCCACTCGATTGCGGCTTCGGGAGAAACGGTATTGTGCTGGGTGATGTTGCGCGGCTGTCCAAACTCCACAATGCCGTGGGTAACTGTCCAGACAAAGACTCTTCGCAGGGGCTTCATCTGGGCGATCGCCGCGATGGTCTGCTCTGCCCGCTCTTCCTCAGAGGTCACGAGATAGATTAGAGGATACTGTGCTTGAACTAAAACGTTTAGCTCTTCTCTCATGTCGTCAACCTGCTATGGACAGTGGAGGACACCCGCAAACCGATTGTGATGCAATCGCCGAACCGCAGATCAGCAGCCCCTATGTAACCTGAATGACCTGATAGATGCCCGACCCCAGTGAATGCGAACCTGTAAGCTTCCAGAAACTGCTCTCGAAGCCCATTTTCAACCGCCTACGAACCCGTCAGACAATACAACCCAACTAGCAAGGAACCAAACTCTCTTCACCCGGTCGATCAAACCCTTCGGCAACAGGCTCAGGAGACGGAGTCATAGAAACGCGATCGACTAACTCGCCATCATCCTGCACGACTCCAGCGTGACTCGCCAAAGAAACCAGCTCACCCTCGCGGATCACATAGGAACTCTCACACCCAGGACAGTTGTATACTCGATGAGTCTGCCCATGAGACACAGATCCGAGAGACGCTTCTACTTCATCGACGACGTGCGGATGAGTCAGGTAGAAGACAATCGCACGTTCCACAATGCTTGACATCGCTTCGTCATCTACCGCTGCTTTGATTTTCAGCTTGCGGTGAAGCTCTCGTGGAACATACAGGGTGAGTTTACTCTTGTCTTGCATATTGATTTCGCGATTGATACCCGGGTATGTCGTTTAAGAATAGAGGCTTGGTTCAAGTGCTGTCAAGACGGAAGACCGCTATGACGGCAGCATTGTTACACAAGTTTACAAATGGCGTTACATCTCGATTCATCAACCGGGGATGGGGCGATCGCCCTCAGCCTTCTGCAACCAGGGCTGGGTCGTCTTCGCGTCAAATGGCAGCCAGCCTGTTGCTCAGTCTGAGCGTCGGACTGGTCAGCAGTTGTTCTCAGCCAGCGGTTAGCGAACGGCGAACCTGGAAGATTTATCAGAACCCCAACTACGGGTTTGAGTTTCCCTATCCCGACAACTGGATGCCTGCGCCCCTGCCAGACAGCCAGGATGGGCGGCGATTTCGCAACCCCTACAGCCCGGATGTGGAAATTCTTGGCTGGGCGAGCCATATCTCGTCTACGCCGGGGGATTCGTCTGAGCAGGTGCGGCGGAGCGTGCTAGCTGCGCCCAACTTTACGACGCGCCAGGGATTGCGCGGACAGTTGCGCGTAGAAATCGGCAGCACCGTCAGCCTGATGACACTGACGCTGACGGAAGAGGGCGTGGTGTATTTCTGGCAGGGGCGATCGCCCAGCGACCAGTTCTCGCAATACTATGAATTCTTTGACTACGTGGCCAAGCAATACTACGTGACTCCCAAGGGCAAATCCAGCCCCCAACCCCCAACCCAGAAATAACCTCAAGACTTACGCACTTGTGATAAGTTTTCTGGACTTGGAGGATTTCTCGCAGGCTGCGTCCGCGAGAAATCCTCCAACTGCGTAAGTCCTAAACCTGAAGTTATTAGTCTGAAATTGCAGCAGCGCAAGGCAGAGGAGCTTGAGACTTAACTCCGGAGCATCGCTACGCCGCTAAATCTTGCCAGCCAGGTGAGCCAGTTGACGCATATTCAGCAGGCGCATGGTCTGCCCAGCCGCGTCAATCTTGATCCAGCCCTTGCTGTCCAGTTTTTCCATGATCTTGGCTGCATCATCTGGATTGATGTCTGTAACATCTGCCAGGTCTTTGATCGGCACGTTGAAAATCTCCGTGCCGTGGGGCGTTGACTTCCCGTAGTTTTCACCCAGCAGCACCAGCGTATTAGCCAGCTTGATCGCCGGAGCGCGGTGCTGAATCTGGAAGCGAAAATTGGTCTGTCGCAAGCGCCGCACCATCAGTTGCAGCATCTTGTGATGCAGTTGCGAATCTTTGAACAGCGTCTGGATAAAGCGCTGGGCGGAAATGCTAAGCAGCTTTACAGGCGACAGCGCCACCACATCCGTCGAGCGAGGAGACTCGTCCAAAATCGCCATCTCCCCAAAGAAATCACCGCGCCCCAAAATCGCCAGCGTGACCACTTCTTCGCCAGAGTGACGGCGCACTTTTACCCAACCCGACTCGACAAAATAGACCGCATTTCCCCAGGCATCTTCCATTAGCACGGCGCGGCCAGCGGGATACTCATGCTCAACCGCAATCGATAAGAGCCACTCCAGGGTTTCTGGACTGGCGGAACTGAAGAGAGGGAACAATTCACTAAAGGCGGTGGTTTGCATGAAGAACGCCCTGGATAAGAAGTCGAGAGTCCCTCCAGGGGCTGTTTTGCGCGAAAGTTATTGGCGCGAAGAGAAACAGTCTGGCGAGACGCATAGTAGTCAAGCACGGGGAGCCACTTGCCAAGGTTAGAGTACCCAGGCGACTAGCAAAATTAGCAGCCGCCTGCGGAGTCTGAAAGCCTTTCAAAAGTGCAGGTGAACGTCATTAGTAGAGCCAGATGGTTAAGTCTAGCGTATCATGGCGCTATCCTGGCATTGTCATGGCGCTGTTATGGCGCTCAGTCCACGTCGGCGATCGCCCGTTGCAGCAGTGGCAGCAGCGGATCGAAAGAGGGTGGCCAGCCCACTAGAATCGGCTGCTGATGGGTCAGCGTGTCGGGGTCGAGGGCGGCTGTATCAAACCCGATGGGTTTGCCGTCCAGATCGCAACACACCAGCCCGGCCGCCCGGGCCAATGCCAGCGGCCCGACCGTATCCCATAGTTTGACCCGGCGGTTGAGGTAAATATAGAGTGCGGCGCGACCCTGAATCACCTCCAGCACCTTTAGCCCAAAGCTGCCGATAAAGCCAAACTGAGCCTGGGGAATATGGCGCAGAATGGATTCACCGTATCGACGGGCATCTTTGGTACCGATTAGAACTGGGAGGCGATCGCCCGTCAGCTCTGGCTGGGTCGGCATGAGCGGAACCACCTCCCCTGCGCCCGCCTGCCCAAATAGCCCCAGTTCCTCACCCCCAAAATACAGTTGATCAAACACAGGCGCATAGATCCAGCCCGCTGTTGGCCGTCCCTGCTCCAGCACTCCCACCATGACGGAATAATGCGGCTTGCCGTGGATAAAGTCTTCTGTGCCATCCAGCGGATCGACCAGCCACAGGCGGCCAGCTTGCTGCGAGAATTGCCGACGCGAGGCGGCGTTTTCCTCGGAAATCACCCCATCAGCAGGAAACAACGCCGTCAGCCCGCCCGCAAGCTGAGCATCCAGCGCCCGATCCACGTCGGTCACGTAGTCATCCAGCCCTTTTTCGTAGACCTTGAACGACCCTGCCGCCAGATCGAGCGATCGCCTGCCACAGTCCACCACCAGCCGATTAATTGCCGCAAGCTGATCGTCCGAAAGCTTCTGCATGGGTTTCCTACTTGCTCCTGCGCTGCGTGCCGTCCTCGTTTGCCGTCCTCATCATAGACTTAGACTGCATCCTACGCGCTCAAGTGCCACGCAACTCAAAGCAACCCCATCAGAACCTACACACCTGCGATCAGTTTTCTGGATTTCGGAGGACTTCTCGTAGATGCGGACTGCGAGAAAACCTCCAACTGCGCAGGTTCTACCTATGACATGGATAGAAAAATACTTGAGGACAGAGCAACGAATTGCCCCAAGAACGCTAGTCATTGTTGCCGATGCAACTGTTCATCCAAACATTTCAAGAAATAATTTCAGATAGGATTGATGCACTTGCGATAATTTCTCTGAACTTCGGACAATCTCTCGCGGGCTGCACCCGCGAGAGATTGTCCAACTCCGTAAGTCCTGTCAGAAATGTTTAAAAATAGCCTGAATGGGGCAACCTGCCAGCAATGTGGCAATTTCTCTAAAATTGCACGGAGGGCCCTGTAAAAGTCCTGTAGAAACGAGAAAGATTACTACCTTAGTGGTTAATTCAGAAATTGATCAAACCCGCTATGGCCCGATGAACAGTTCATCCTTACCCCTTTCCTCAGGCGGAAGGAGTTCGGTAAGGTGGGAATGCGGCCCTAGTTCGTGAAACCTGCTGTAGACAAGCTGCTTTATGGCTGGCAAGACCTACACCTTCTATCGCCAATCTCCTGCCCGCACGTCTCTCGTTCACCCCACGAGTGGGCAAAATCCGCTGGTCTATCGCGCTGTCGTGCTGATGCTGCTGATTACAGGCGCTATGGGGGCGTTTGTCTATCGCCTGTCCGAACTGCAAATCTTTGAAGGGGCCCACAATCGGGAACTGGCAGAGCAAAATCGGGTGCGCCGCATTCCCCTAGTGGCCGACCGGGGAACCGTGAGCGATCGCCACGGCAAGCTCCTGGCCACCAGCCAGATTTCCCGCTATGTCTACCTCTGGCCCCGGCAGCACTCGCCCAGAGAATGGCAGGAAATTGCCGTTCACCTGTCGCCGATGATTGGCGTTAGCCCAAAGGAAATTCTTGGTCGCCTGGAAAGGGCGGGCTATACCTCTCTGCTGCCCGTGCGCGTTGGCAATCAGCTTTCGCCAACCACGTTTGTGGCCGTGGCCGAACAGTTGCCCCGCTGGCCAGGGGTGGAAATTCTCACCGGATCAAGCCGCCGGTATCCCAACGGGTCGCTTGCATCCCATGTGCTGGGCTACATCGGCGAAGCCACTGAAGAGGACATGGCCCGCAATCCCGATTATCCCAGCGGCATGATTGTGGGCAAGATGGGGGTCGAGCGGCTGGCCAACGCGCAGCTAGAAGGCAAGTGGGGCGGGCGGCTGATAGAAGTGGACGCACGCGGTCAGGAATCTCGCTTGCTGGGCGAACAGCCTTCAATTAGCGGCGAACCCGTCCAGTTGACGCTGGATCTGGAATTGCAGCGAACGGCAGAAAAGGCGCTGGGCGGGCGGCGCGGCGCAGCGGTGGTGCTGCATGTGAAAACGGGTGAGGTGCTGGCGTTGGCGAGTTCACCGGCGTTTGACCCCAATATGTTTACCCGCAACGTAACGGAAGCAGAGTGGCAGCAGCTTCAAAAAGGCGACCAGCCGTTTCTCAATCGGGCCCTCCAGGGATATCCACCGGGCAGCACGTTCAAGATTGTGACGGCGGCTGCGGGGATGGAGACGGGCAAGTTTTCGCCCCAGGCGCGGGTGGGCACGTCGGCGTTTCTCAGCGTGGGCGGGCATCAGTTTTGGGAAAGCAGCCGTCGCGGGTTTGGAGCGATCGGCTTCCGCGATGCCTTGGCCTACAGCAGCAACACCTTTTTCTTTCGCGTTGGCATGTCGGTGGGGCCAGAGGCGATCGCCCGCTGGGGCCAGGCGCTGGGCATTGGCATCGAAACGCCACACCTGGGTCTGGAGGGGGCCAGCATTGGCATGATGCCCACGCCCGATGAGAAAGAAGCGCTATACAACGAACCCTGGTATCTAGGCGACACGATTAGCATGTCAATCGGCCAAGGGCTGGTACAGGCGACCCCGCTGGAGTTGGCGGTGATGACGGCGGCGATCGCCAACGGCGGCAAGCGCGTCCAGCCCCATCTCCTCGCTTCCCAAACCAACCGCCCCGACGTGCAGCCCGTGTCAGCCGGCCTCAAACCCGAAACCATCAAAGCCATTCAGGAAGGACTGGTGGCCACGGTGCAAAAGGGCACGGCTCGCCGCCTGGCCGATGGCTCCATCCCCCTGACGGCAGGCAAAACGGGCACGTCGGAAGTCGGCCCTGGTCGCAAGCCCAACGCCATGTACGTGGGCTACGGGCCGGTGAGCGATCCGCAGATTGCAATCGCCGTCGTCATCGAAAACGGCGGCTACGGCGGCGTGGCGGCGCTGCCCGTAGCTCATGAAGTGTTCAAGACCTATTTTGGCAAGCGGTAAGGCGGGGCTAAAGCGGCGGTAGCTCCTCCAAAATCGTGAACCGGACATGGTTGATGGCCAAATCTCCAATGGACACGTCCACATCGCTGGTTGGCGTTTTGATGTTTTCAAACGAAATGCCCTTAGCCATTTCGGCATGGAACCAGGGCAGACCCATGAAAAAGCGCGTGGGGTAGGGGCCGCCGTCCACCACATCGTCCACATTCGACTCCATCGGCAGCCAGCCAAAACCGGGAATGTAAAACTCAATCCAGACGTGGTTAAACTCCGGCTCCAGGGGATACCGCTGGCGATCGGCGTAGGGTGGACACTTGTAGCGGCCAACGGTGCGGCAGGCAATGCCATTCAGCCGAGCCAGCGCCAGCAAGATGCCGACATACTCCCCACAAGACCCCGTGCCCCGCTCCAGCGCCACATCTGGCGTGTCGATATGGGGCTTGATGCTGTAGGAGAGGCGATCGTAGACGTAGTTGCGAATTTTCAGAATTTTGCGGAGCAGGTTGGTTTCTGTGCCAATGGACTCGCGGGCGGCGGCCCGGATCGCGGGCGTATCCATTGCCAAATCGTCGTCATCGACCAGATAGCGCGACTGAAACTCCAGCGACAGCGGCGGGATTTTCTCTACGTCGTCGTAGGTGAACTGGTACTTGATGCCGCGCACCTCCAGCAGCGCCTTCCAGCCAAAGATATGGCTTTCGTGGGGCCGGAGTTGGTCAAACTTGAACACTGCAACCCGCTGTCCGTCTTGCAGTTCTTCGGTAAACGGGATGCCGATCGGCTCCACCTGTCGCAGCCGTTGGCGAGCCGTTTCCGCAGGCAGAGCAATCCGCCACTCTAGACTGTTTAGCTGCACCGCATCCAGTGGGGAAATCTCCTCCGCGTAGATCATTTCTACCAGAAACCCGTTGGAGAGCGTGTAGTGCTGCTGCGGGTCGTAGAGGAAATAGAGCGGATGGAGAAAGGTGCGATCGCGGAAGGTTAGCTCATAGGGCAGTTCAGGATTATTGGGGTCGTCTCGAATGTAGGCTTCCTCAAAGGAATAGACGACGTACAGCACCTCATCGCCTGTTGCGGGATCGGGATAAAACGCCAGCCCGCTGGGGCTATCGAAGGGGGTCAGCAGGCTGAATCGCAATTCGCCCGTTGCCCGATCCATACAGTAGACCGTGCGCTCCAGGCGATCGCACAGCCACAGTTCTTCCCCCCGAAAGGTGAGATTTTCAATCCCCACACCAGGCGCGGCAAAGCGAGTAATCTCGCGCTGAGTTTCTGCGTCGTAGATCAAAATTGCGCCCGCTTTCTGGCAAGTGACGTAAACCGCACTGCCGTAGACCGCCACGCCATCTGCCGGGTAGGGCAGCGTTGCAAACTCGTCTGGAGTGAGCGTATCGCCGGACAGATCCGTGAGGGGGCAGCGATAGACCCTGTTTTCCCGCGTGAACCAGAGCGTGTCTCCGGCGATCGCCAGTCCGCTGCCATCCAGAAATTGCTCGGTGTGTTTGGAGTTGAGAATCGTCGTGCTGTCGCTGTCGGGGGCGATCGCCACCAGATACCCCCGCACTGCGTCTAGCGTCAGCAGCCTGCCCTCATGCAGCGCCAGCCCCCGCATCATATACACGCCCACCGGACGCACCGTGCGGTGCAGCGTCGTTGCGTTGGACTGAATCACCAGGGAATCTCCCGGCTGTTCTGAGGCATTAGATAGGGCAGGTTCAAGCAGCATAAAGGGTTCGGGATGCAGGAGCAGGGGTCAGGCCGATTAAGCCGTCTTACATCATAGGAAAAAGACCCCAGCGGCGTGTGTATCCAAATGATGGTTTTTGGGCTAACTCCTGATGCTGGCAGGCTCCAGGCAGGGTTCAATCGTGGCAATAACGGACTCTGCCAGCGCGGTGTAGTCATAGCCGCCCTCTAGCCCAAAGGCAAGGTGCGGCGTGATTTTCAGACAATAGCGCGTGAAAATCCCGTAATCGGAAGGGTTCAGGCAAATTCGCGCCAGTGGGTCGGCACGGGTTGCATCGTAGCCTGCGCTGATCAGCAGCAGATCGGGGCGAAACGCCTGGAAAAAGGGCACAATTTCTCGCGCAAACAGCGGCTCATAGTCTGCTAAGGTGCTGCCGGCCTGCATAGGAAAATTTCGCACGGTGTCATGCGGGCCGCGATCGCCCGCCGCGCCCGTGCCCGGATACTGCGGATATTCGTGCAGCGAGCAAAACGCAATGCGCGGGTCAGATTCCACAATCGCCTCGGTGCCGTTGCCGTGATGCACGTCCCAGTCCAAGATGCCGACGCGCTCTATCCCCGGCTGCCGGAGCGCATACTGAGCGGCGATCGCCACATTGGAAAACAGGCAAAACCCCATACCCCGCTTGGGCAGCGCATGATGTCCCGGCGGGCGCACCAAGGCAAAGGCTGGCCGCCCCGTTTGCAGCACCGTGTCCACTGCATCCAGCCATGCGCTCACCGCCAGCAGCGCCGCCTCGTAGCTATCCGGCGACACGACCGTATCCGGATCGACCTGCCCGCCGCCGTGGGTAGCGACATATTCCACCGCCGCCACATAGTCGGGGGGATGCACTGCGTAGAGCGCTGCCCTCAGGCGATCGCCCTGAGCATCTACAGGCGTGGGCGATCGCCAATCGAGCCGATCGGCCCAAGGCACCTGCCGCAGCGCCGCCACCACCGCCCGCAACCGTCCGGCGTTTTCGGGATGGTAGGAACCCGTGTCATGCTGCAAAAACACGTCGGAATAGAAGATTGGAAACTGCGACATGGCAAGGCGCTTTGGGGAGGAATGCCTCGATTCTACAGCGCTATTCTGGAGGGGTGGCGGCTACGAGCGATCGCAGCAAATCGACCAACCGCTGAGCCTCGACTACATACACGCCCTCAATCTTGCCACTCGGCAGCGCGACCTTGGCCGTAGAAAATGCCAGAATCGGGGTCACGAAGAATGACCAGTTCTTTTGCGACTTTACCTGGACGGCTTGCCGCTTCACCTGTCGCAAAAAATCCTTCTCAAACGGCTTTTTCTCTGCTCCAAATTCTCGCAGCAACCGCACACCATCTGTCACGACCGTCCCTCGGTGCGATTTCACATCAATCACGAAGGCCTGCTGTCGCGGAGAAAGGCAAACTACATCAGCGTCCCCCAGTCCCTTGCCCAGCCACAAGCCATACTCAATCTGCCAGCCCTCGGCAATCAAAGGGTTCAGCAGTTTGGCAATCGCCTCTTCAGCCTGAGCACCCTGATCGGCGTGCCCTGCTCGCTTCCACAAGTACAGCCCGCCAAAAGCAGCCCCAAGCGCAATCGCCCCACCAGATAGATATAGAGATAGTGAAAATTGCAGAGATTGAGAGGATTGATTTGATGTTGCTGTTCCAGTTGTGAGTTGCGAGAGTTGAAGAGATACCTGGTGCAAGCTAATCGTCGAGGCAATCGCCAAACCTGCCATCACAAAGAGAAAAATTGCCTTGACTCGACGCTTTAGCGCCAGTTTACGAACGTTTTGTCCGGCTCGTAATCCTGCTTGAGATTTTCGTCCCATACACTTTGTCTACAAGCTATCGGTGCACTTGAGTTTTGCATACACAATCTCTAGCGTTCCCGATTCAGCCTTACAGACGTTACTGACTGTTGATAACTAGGCGATCGCCCTCCACGCGCACATCCCGCAGGTCTATCCCCCGCGCTTCGAGTTCAGCATTAATCCGAGCTTCCAACTCGGTTAGCGATAGCCCAAGCTGGCTGGCCACGACTGACGCGGGCAGGCTCAGGTTGCCAACTTTCACGGTCATGTTTTCGTCAAATTGCAGCTTGCCGTTTCGCACCGTCGGGTTGCCCTCGATGCCGAGATACACGCCGCGCCGCCCCAGCGCCGGAACAAAGGCCAGCACGCGATCTAGCGCCGCCCGCTCCTGCTCCGTCAAGCCGTCGGTGGGCAGTTCCGACAGGTTCACCACCACGCCGCCTTTGATCTGCCCATCCTCGATAGTGGTGCTAAAGCCGTTTTGCAATAGCGCCTGACCTTCGGAAGATCGGGCGATCGCCTCCGCCACCAGTTGGTTAACCTGCTGGCTATTGAGTTCGACTGGTGCGCTGGAAGTGGCAAGCCTCTCGAGAAGTTGCGAGGAGGGCAGAGTTGGGCTAGAACTTGATATTTCGGTTGGCGCTTCGGTCGTGTACCAATCTGGCACGCGGGCAACTTGCCGCATCGATAGAGACAACGCGGCGATCGCTCCTATGGCAAGTCCTGCCACAACTCCTAAAAACGAAACCAATAACTTATTCATATTGCAAGATCAATCTCAAACTCCCGATGCAAAGCAACATGCACGTCTATACACAATGCCGGTGATTAGGCTATGGGCAAAAGTATATAAAGTGCTTTGCGGAACCATCCTAAGTGTTTCGGCTTTAAGTTTTCCTGTAGTTACTTATTTTTGCTCTCACTTAGAGCTAATTTGTGAAGCAAATCTTAAGAAGCCTGAAACTCTTGGCATGTGTGGCTTTGAGGTCATGCTTGCCCAGGAAAAGCGGTTTCTCGGAAATCCTTGATTAACGAGGCTTTCAGGCTCCTTTACAAACTAGCTCTTAAATTAAATTGGAATACAGCTTTTAGCAAATCGAGAGTTTAGCTTTTCAGCAAATGTTTCCGAGCTTAGAGCGTGAATCAATCCAAATTCGTAATCTTACAAAAACCTATCCTAACGGTTACAAAGCCCTGAAAGGAGTCAATCTCGATATTCCAATGGGCATGTTTGGCCTGCTAGGCCCCAATGGAGCCGGCAAATCCAGCCTAATGCGTACCATTGCCACCCTCCAGGAAGCCAGCGAGGGCACCATTCAGTGGGGCGATATCAACGTCCTAGAAGAAAAGGTGAAAGTGCGTCAGGTACTGGGCTATCTGCCCCAAAGCTTTGGCGTCTATCCCGGCGTGTCTGCCGAGAAGCTGTTGGATCATTTTGCCGCGTTGAAGGGCATCACCAACGGCAAGGAGCGGAAGGAATTGGTGAAGCACCTGCTGCACCAGGTGAATTTGTAAGATGCCCGCGATCGCGCCGTCAGCGGTTTTTCGGGCGGTATGCGGCAGCGGTTTGGCATTGCCCAGGCCCTGGTAGGCGACCCCCGCCTGGTGATTGTGGATGAACCCACTGCGGGCCTCGACCCCGCCGAGCGGGTGCGCTTTCTCAACCTGCTCAGCGAAATCTCAGAACGGGCAGCGATCATCCTCTCCACCCACATTGTGGAAGATGTAAGCGAACTCTGTCCCCAGATGGCGGTGCTGATTGCCGGCCAGATCCGCCTCACCGGGCAACCCATCGGCCTGATGCAACAACTGGCGGGTAAGGTCTGGCGCATTAAGCTGCGCCGGGATGAACTACCCACCTACGAAGAGAAGTACCGGGTGCTCTCTACCCGCTTTTTCATGGGCGACATCATTGCCCGAATTTATAGCGAGTCGGATCCTGGTGCTGGGTTTGAGGCGGTCGAACCAGACCTAGAAGATGTCTACTTCTGTGTGATGAAGGAGATCCCGGCGTTGCAGTCTAGCAACGGGGCCATCCCCTAAGTCCCCAGGGTCTGAATCCATTCAGCCGACACAACTGGTAAGCGGACTATAAAAGTAAGCGAGCTATGCAAAAATCTCGGCGGGGGTTAACCCAAATTCAGGCACTACCGTGGACTCAATCCTTTCGTCACCGCTGTAGACCTGGTCTTCGTATTGACCGCTGACCCAGCGGCAGAGGGTTACCTGCCGCGTTTCTGGGTCCACAATCCAGTATTCGGCAATGCCCCGCGCCGCATACTCAGTGTGTTTATAGCGGTAGTCCCGTTCCCGGTTGGCCTGTCCAGGGCTGACCACTTCTATCACCAGCGCTGGGGGTGGCATATCGCGGGTCAGAGTAGCACGAGGAGCGCCTGCAATAGCAGCTTTTGATTCTTCGGAATGAACCAGCAAATCTGGAATCCGCCCAGTTGCCCGTTTGCCAGTGACTTCTATCTCAGTCCCCCAGACCACACGATCCGCCGGTATATGTTTGATCAACTCCAACAGCAACTTTCTGGCAATCCCAAGATTTTCATCACTTTCGGGCGGCATTTCCACCAGCACTCCATTCACCAGTTCATAGCGAGTGTCGGTGCCGTCGTCGTAAGCCAGATAGTCCTCGAAGGTCATATAGCTGGAGGGGAATGAGACAGCTTGACCCATGATCAAAGCGCTCCATGCATCGACGTTGATGTTTCTTATTCTACTGATTCCGATAATCCAGCCATGATCGCAGTAGCCCATTCAGCTTAGGAATGATTCACCATGCAAGTTGAATTGATGTATCAGCCCGCCTTTACCCTTGGTCGCCTCCAGCTACGAGGCGGCGAACAGGTGCGGGTGGAAGCCGCCTCGATGGTGGGGATGTCTACCGGGACAACGCTAGAGACCAAAACCGGCGGCTTTATGCAAGCCCTAAAGCGGTCTTTTTTGGGGGGAGAAAGCTTTTTTCAGAACATCTACACCGCCCCAGCCCAGGGCGGCGAGGTGTGGGTGGCCCCTTCTCTACCGGGGGATTTGAACGTGCTGACCCTTTCTGAGCCGATGCTGATCCAGTCGGGGGCCTACGTGGCCTCGGATATGGGCATTACCCTGGATACCACGTGGGGCGGCTCCAAGTCCTTCTTTGGCACGGGGGGCGGGTTATTTATGCTGCGGGCCGAGGGGCAGGGGCAGGTGGTGGTGGCTTCCTACGGGGCGATCCACGAAATGACCTTGGCCCCTGGACAATCCTTCACCCTGGATACGGGGCACTTGGTGGCCCTGAGCGAATCCATGCCCTTCAAAACCCGCTCCGTCGGCGGCATGAAAAGCTTTCTTTTCAGCGGCGAAGGCTTTGTGGTGGATCTCACTGGGCCAGGGAAAGTCTTGGTACAAACCCGGTCTCAAGATCAGTTCCTGGCTTGGCTCATTCCCAAACTGCCCCAGCCCAGCAGTAGTAGCAGTTGATCGTATGTCCCCAGATCCCAGAGTCCTTAAAGGCCCCTGGGATATCGCTCCCCTACGAACATCCTTTTTTCTCCGAACATGGCTACGCAATCATCCTCGACCCCATCCACCCATCCACCCATTTCCCCCTGGCAACCCGTCTGGGAGATCGTCCGGTTTGAGCTGCAAGACAGCCTGCGAACCCGGAGTTTGCTGCTGGGCTTTGGCTTTTTCTTGGTTTTAGGACCGCTGGTGATGCATATCAACGGCAGCGATGTCCTGTTCTTTCCATTGCTCAGGCAAGCCGCGGGTACTGCCACCCGACCGGGGGAGATGATTCCCTACGCCAATGCCCCCCTGGCCATTATGAGTACCGTGGGCTTTCTGGCCGGGATTCCTTTGGCAATTGTGGTAGCGGGCATCTTTGCCGATCGCGCCACTAAGGACTTCACCGCCAACATGGATGGGCTGCTGTTTACCTCGCCCCTGAAGGAGTGGCAGTTTGCGGCAGGGCGACTGAGAGCTAATTTGTAAAGGAGCCTGAAAGCCTTGTTAATCAAGGATTTCCGAGAAACCGCTTTTCCTGGGCAAACATGACCTCAAAGCCACACATGCCAAGAGTTTCAGGCTTCTTAAGATTTGCTTCATAAATTAGCTCTGATCGCCAGTTTTTTGATCAGCCTGATCACGTTTTCAGGGCTGGGGTTAGGACTTTGGCTGGGGTCAATTTTGCCCTGGATGGCTCCTCAACGCATCGGCCCCTTCAATCTCCTCAGCTATGTCCAGCCCTACCTCTATCTGGTCATTCCCAATATCCTGATTTTTGGTCTGTTTAGCTTTGCCCTGGGATTACTTACCCGCCGCACCCTGACCAGCTACCTGAGCATTGTCGGACTGTATTTTGCCTACAGCGTTGTTGCCTTCATCTTCTCTGTTCTTAACTTGGATGCGTTCTTCAATGTTCTGGCGAATCCCTTTGGGAATGGCTCCGTAGACTACGCTGTCCGGTTTTGGACCAAGATTGAGCAAAATACCTTATCGGTGCCCTTTGCCCCGGCCATCTGGCTGTCGCGGTTGATCTATCTGGGGCTGAGCGCAGCCTTTTTTGCCTGGATTTGGCGACGCTTTAGCTTTGCAGGCATGGCCACGGCCCGCCCCCGACTGGAGCAATTCCTAGACTGGCTAGAACGGCGGCTCCTGGTTTGGAAAACCACCCCGCCGCAGGAACGCCCAGCAGAGGCGGTCCCCGTCCGGTCTGAATTGGCGACCCTCCCCACTGCTCACCGCCACTACGGCCCCGGTGCCCAGGCAAACCATGTCTGGCGCATCGTCCAAATGGAACTCAAGCGATTGATCTGGAATCCGCTGGTGCTGGCGATTTTAAGTATTAGCGTGCTGGTGTTGATGGTGCTAGTCGGCACGTCTATTCGGGATAATTTTGGTGCTCCTGCCCTGCCCGCCACAGCCTTCATCTTGGACATGGCATCCTTGCTGGTGAAATTCCTGGCCCCGCTGTTGATTATTTTCCTGGCCGGGGATCTGGTCTGGCGGGAGCGGGAGGTGAAGGTAGACCCCCTCACCGACCTGCTGCCCGTGCGCAGTTGGGCTGTGGTGCTGGGTAAGCTCCTGGCCCTGGTGCTGATTCTGGCCCTGGTGCTGGTGCTGCTGACGCTCGGCGGACTTCTGGCCCAAACCCTACAGCAATACACCCACTACGAACTGGGGGTTTACGCCATTGGGTTCTTTACCCTCGTGCTGGTGGATTTGCTGTTGATCAGCATCCTGGCGATCACGATTCAGGTGCTGGTGAACCAGAAGTTTCTGGGCTATCTGCTGTCTGCCGCCCTGGTGATTGTGTTTGCCCAGGGAGATGCGCTGTTTCGGTCGGCGCGGTTGCTCCAGTACGGCTACAAACCCGATGCCTACTACAGCCCGATTAGTGGCTATGGCGGAATGCTGGAGCCAGTCCGCTGGTATCAGGGCTATTGGTTGGCGATCGCCCTTCTGCTCCTTTGTGTTTCCGCCCTGTTCTGGGTGCGCGGCGTGGATACTCAACCCAAACAACGCTGGCGCATTGCCCGCCAACGCTTCACCCGCCCCATGCAGACCGTCATGGGCCTCAGTGCCCTAGCTGCGATTCTCCTGGGTGGCTGGATTTTCTATAACACCCACCTGCTCAACCCGGCCCCCAGCCGCGCCCAAGTGGAAGCCCAGGTGATTGCCTACGAACAAGCCTACGGTCGCCTAATCGATGCCCAGCCCAAGATCACCGCTGTGGATTGGCAGGGGGATCTATACCCCGAGGCCGATGGCCGCTTTGCCGTCAAGGGTACCTATACCCTAGAAAACAAGACCCAGCAGCCCATTGACACCATTCTGCTGAACCTGGCCAAAGACATTCAGGTCAATCAACTGACGGTCAACGGTAGCGCTGCCACCGCCACTGCGGAACATCCCGTGGTGCAAGCCTACGAGTTTGCGCTGGCGGCTCCCCTACAACCGGGGGCTACTGCCGAAGTTAGCTTTGACTTGCTGAAAAAGCCCGGCCCAGCGGTGGCAAGAGCAGGCATTAAGAATTTCGCAAGCCATTTCGAGAATGGATTGAATTTCAGAAGCGTTGACTTTATGCCCATGGTCGGCTTCTTCCAGCGGCCCCGGCTTAAGAACGAGCAGAAGCGCGAACAGGCAGGCCTGCCCCCCCTCGATCCAACCGCCGAAGCCGCCAGACAGACCCAATACACCCCCCTAACTCCGGCTGGGGATGCTGACTTGGCCCAGTTCTCCGCCACCCTCAGCACCAGCGCCGACCAAATCGCCATTACCTCCGGCGAACTCCGGCGAGACTGGGTAGAGGGAAACCGCCACTACTTCCAGTACCAGAGCCAAGAGCCCATTCTTCCGGTGGTGCCCATCCTGTCAGGGCGGTACGAGGTGCTCAAGGATCAGTGGCAGGACGTACAGCTTGAGCTGTACTACCACCCAGGGCACGATCGCAACCTGGAACGCATGGCGCGGGGTATGAAAAACACCCTGGACTACGCCACGCAAAACTTCGGCCCCTTCCCCCACACAACCCTGCGCCTAGTGGAAGTGCCCTACGTGGGTGAGGCCGTCAGCTATCCGGCCACCATCACCCGGGGCGAACGCTTTGGTTATCTGGCCAAGTTTGACGACAACGACCCCACCAGCGTAGACGAGGCCTTCCGCATTGCCGCCCATGAAACCGCCCACCAGTGGTGGGGGCAGCAGTTAATCCCATCCGATACCCCTGGTACCAAATTTCTGCTGGAGGCCCTGCCGGAATACACCGCCAACCAGGTCTATGGCTGAGAATATGGCCCCGAAAAACTGGGGTTTGCCCTGCGCCGCAACCTGGATGGCTACTTGCAGAATCGGTCGAAATCCGATGTGCCCCTGGTGGAGGCAGAGGCCCAGCACTTGGCTTATCTAAAAGGCTCCTTAGCCCTGTTTGCCCTGCAAGACTACCTGGGTGAAGATGTGGTGAATGGTGCCCTAGCCAACCTGCTGAAACAGTATGCGGACGTGCCGCCCTATCCCTCGGCTACGGATCTGGTCGCCGCCCTCCGGGCTGTCACCCCCGAAAAGTACCAATACCTGATCACCGACCTGTTCGAGACCGTCACCCTCTACGACAACCGGGTGACTGCCGCCACCGTCAGCCCCCGCGCCGATGGCAAGTTTGATGTCACCCTAACCATCAACACCGCCAAGGTGCGATCGGACGAGGTGGGCAACGAAACCCCCGCCTCCATGAACCAGGAGGAGATTGATGTCGGGGTTTACAACGCCGAGGGCAAGCTGATTTACCTGAAGAAGCACCCCTTCTCCGATGGCGCAAGTTCGCTGACGATCACGGTGGATCAACCACCGATCCGGGCGGGCATTGATCCGCTGCATAAGCTGATTGACAAGCTGCCGGATGACAATTGGGGAGCAGTTAGTAAAGCGAGCTGATCCAGCAAAAGCGGTTAACCTCCCAGCCCCTAGCGGCCCGTTGCTGCGGGAACGCTGGGTCGCTGCACCGTTGGCAGCCATCGGCTGGCGATCGGCATCCGCCAACCCGTGCCAAAGGCGCGATCGGTAATTTTTAGCCCTGGCGCGGCCTGCTTGCGCTTGAACTCGGCGCAAATCACCAGCCGAATCACCTGGTTCACCACAGCCGCGTCGTGACCCGCTGCTACGATATCTTCCGGGGCTTCGTAGCGCTCTACAAACCGCTCCAGAATATCGTCTAACACCTCGTAGGGCGGCAGCGAGTCCTGATCGACCTGGCCGGGTTTTAGCTCAGCGCTGGGGGGTTTGCTGAGGATGTGGGGAGGGATCACCGGTCGCCTTGTGGATTTTAACCAGAGAGAGGAGTTAAAGGAGGGCTGTTTTTCCTGGTTAAGCCACTGGCAGATGCCATACACCCGGGTTTTGGGTACATCGGCGATCGCCCCCAGGCCGCCGTTCATGTCGCCGTAGAGGGTGCAGTAGCCCACCGCCATTTCCGACTTGTTGCCCGTCGAGATCAGCAGATGTCCAAACTTGTTGGAAATCGCCATCAGCAGTGTGCCGCGAATGCGCGACTGGAGGTTTTCTTCAGCAATGCCAAACTCAGTGCCTGCAAAGAGGTCTGCTAGGGCATGATCAAAGCCCTGCATGATGGGCGCAATGGGGATGGTTTGGGTCTGGATGCCGAGGTTTTTCGCCAGCTCCCGCGCGTCGGTAATGGAGTGGTCGGAACTGTAGGGCGAGGGCATCAGCACGCCGAGGACGTTTTCGGGGCCAAGGGCAGCGCTGGCGATCGCCGCCACCAGGGCCGAATCAATCCCGCCGCTCAGTCCCAACACCGCTTTGCTAAAGCCGCACTTGCGAACGTAGTCGCGCACCCCCATCACCAGCGCCATCCAGATTTCCGCCTCCGCGCAGTCGGGCAGGGGCGCAACGGCATCGGGCAGGGGCATCAGTTCACCCACCGCCGGGTCAAATGCAGCAAACACCAGATCGCGTTCAAAGGCCTTGGCTCGAACAACCAACTCGCCTGCCCGATTTAGCCCAAAGCTGCATCCGTCAAACAGCAGGTCATCGTTGCCGCCGACCTGATTGGCATAGAGAATTGGCTGGCCATAGCGAGTGGCACTGTGGCGCAGCATGTTTTCCCGCAGGTGCTGCTTGCCGACGCTGTAGGGCGATGCCGACAGGTTCAGCACCAGATCCACGCCCTGGCGCGTGAGTTCGGCGATCGGGTTCACCTCGTAGTGACGCTTGCCCCAAAAGCTCTCGTCGTTCCACAGGTCTTCGCAAATGGTGACCCCAATCCACACGCCGTCTAGCTCGAAGGCGCTGCTCTCCTCGCCCGGTTCAAAGTAGCGGTCTTCGTCGAATACGTCGTAGGTGGGCAGCAGCCGCTTGTGAAAGTAGCGCTGCACCGTGCCGCCCAGCAGCAGCGCAGTCGTGTTAAACAAGGGCTTTTCGCCATCGTGAACCGCGTCCGGGTTAGGCAACACCGTTCCCACCAGCACCGCCAGATCCCCAGGCAGGTCTTGCGCCAACTGCGTCAGGGTTGCTGCCATCGTTGCCAAAAAGCTAGGCTGCATCAGCAGGTCGCGGGGCGGATAGCCACACAGCGAAAGCTCCGTCGTCAGCAGCAGCCGCGCTCCCTGAGCGATCGCCTTTTGCGCCGCATCCAGAATCTGTCGGGCGTTGCTCGTCAGGTCGCCGATAGTGGGGTTCAGTTGGGCGATCGCAATTTTCATATATCAAATTTCATGGCTCAACGCTGCTAAGCGCAATCCCAAATTCAACTTAATTAGTGAACTTGTCACGAAATCCATAGTACCCGCACACTATATCCGTAGGTAACGCAGCAAATTTGGGACAAGTCTTATAACTTTGAGTTTAAGCCTTGAGTTTAATCTGTACTGATTTATTTGGAGTTTCCTGGACATCAAAAATGTCAACAACTTTAACTAACTGCTTAAGCTGCTTACAGCCGTAGGTACGAGAATCAAAATCTGGATGAAGCTGCGTTAGGCGGTTGCCGAATAAGCCTAGCTCCACCCAGCTCTCATCCTCCGCAGCAACCTCATACACTTCTTGGAGAATGCTCTTCGCCTCTTCTAAATTCGTGGGTTGGAGCTTAACTGTCGCTCCACTCTTAGCCTGATTCGCTTTTGGTAACGGACTTTCTTTTGTCTCGGCAACTGCGGCAACTGCTAGCGCTTCTGTCTGTTGCAGAATGTCGATATAGGTAAACTTGTCGCAAGCTTGAACAAAGGCTCTTGGAGTTTTCATGCGTTCACCAAAGCCATAAACAACCAGCCCTGATGCTCGAATTCGATTTGCCAGAGGCGTAAAATCACTATCGCTAGAAACAATACAAAACCCATCAAAGTTCTGTGTATACAAGAGATCCATTGCTTCAATAATCAGCGCCGCATCTGTTGCATTCTTACCTTTAGTATAGGGAAACTGCTGCACGGGCTGGATCGCAAACTCAGATAGCTTATCTTTCCATTGCTTGAGTTGAGGGGTTGTCCAGTCGCCGTAGATCCGTTTGATGTAAGCAGTACCGTACTTAGAAACCTCTTTGAACAGCGGCTCTACAACGTCGGCATTGACATTATCCGCATCGATCAAAACGGCAAGGCGATCGGGGCGTAGCTGTACTTCTCCTCTCATAATTCGTTTAGGCTCCCAGGTGAGAAACTAGCGATTTAGCTTAGCTATCAATTGCCACGGGCTGCGAAACCGCAACAGGCGACGGCGCGGGAGCAGCCGTTTTGGTGCTAAACACTAGCCCATGTTCGCCCACATTCACCAAAATCATGTCGCCTTCGGCAAAGGCATTCTCTAGCAGCTTCGTCGCTAACGGATTTTCAATCTCGCGCTGGATTGCCCGCTTCAGGGGCCGCGCGCCATACACCGGGTCAAATCCGGCATCGGCAATGTAGTTTTGCGCTTCGGGTGTCAGCTCTATCCGCAGCTTTTGCTCTGCCAGCAGGCGATGGATGCGCTGAAGCTGGATGCCCACAATCTGCCGCAGTTCCTTGAGGCTGAGGGCGTGGAACAGGATGATGTCGTCTACCCGGTTGAGGAACTCTGGGCGGAAGTGGTTTCGCAGTGCGTCCATCACCCGCTTTCGCATCTCCTCATACTTGGAATCGTCGCCCGACACGTCTAGGATATGCTCGCTGCCGATGTTGCTGGTCATCACCACGATGGCATTGCGAAAATCCACCGTGCGCCCCTGAGAATCAGTAATGCGTCCATCGTCCAGCACTTGCAGCAGAATATTGAACACGTCGGGATGCGCCTTTTCCACTTCGTCTAGCAGCACGACGGAATAGGGGCGGCGGCGAATCGCCTCGGTCAGTTGCCCGCCTTCTTCATAGCCGACATACCCCGGCGGCGCACCCACCAACCGCGAGACAGAGTGCTTCTCCATGTATTCCGACATATCCAGCCGCACCAGCGCATCCTCCGAGTCGAACATACACTCGGCCAGGGCGCGGGCCAGTTCCGTTTTGCCGACCCCTGTGGGCCCCAAGAACATAAAGGAGCCAATGGGACGACCGGGGTCTTTCATCCCAGCGCGGGCGCGACGAATCGCAGCAGCCACAGCAGCCACCGCCTCATGCTGCCCGATCACCCGCTGATGCAAAAAGGATTCTAGATTTAGCAGCTTTTGCCGCTCGGTTTCCAGCAGGCGGTTGACTGGGATGCCCGTCCACTTGGCGACGATTTCGGCAATGTCGGAATCGGTCACTTCCTGCCGCAGCAGAGCCTTGCCCGCGCCAGTATGCACCTCCGTCAGGCTGGCTTCTTTTTCTTCTAGCTCCCGATGCACTGCTTCCAGCCGTCCGTACTTAAGCTGAGCGGCGGTGTTGAGGTCATAGTCGCGCTCGGCTTTTTCGATTTGCCGCTGGAGCTTTTCCTCCTCTTCGCGCAGGAGCTTAATTTCTGCCTGAATTTTCTTCTCAGTTTCCCACTGCTCAGTGAGGCGCTCTTTTTCGGGGGTTAGCTGGGCAATGTCGGCTTCGATGCGTTCCAGTTTCTCTTTTGAAGGTCGAAACGCGACGTTGGTCACACCCAGGCGTGTGCCTTCGTTTTCGAGAGAGCGCTTTTCGATCTCAAGCTGGCGAATACGCCGCTCGATGGTTTCTAGCTCGACAGGTTTTGAAGTCGCCTCCATCTTGAGCTTTGCAGCCGCCTCGTCCACTAGGTCGATCGCCTTGTCAGGCAGGAAGCGGTCAGAAATGTAGCGATCGCTCAAGACCGCTGCCGCCACCAGCGCCGAGTCGGTAATCGTGACGTTGTGATGCACCTGGTAGCGATCCTTCAGTCCACGCAAAATCGAGATCGTGTCTTCTACTGTGGGCTGACCGATGTAGACCTGCTGGAAGCGACGTTCCAGCGCAGCGTCTTTCTCAATGTGCTTGCGGTATTCATCCAGCGTCGTCGCGCCGATGCAGCGCAGTTCGCCCCGGGCTAGCATGGGCTTCAGCAGGTTGCTGGCATCCGTCGTGCCGGAGGAGGAACCCGCGCCCACGACGGTATGCAGTTCATCGATAAATAGCACCACCTGGCCTTCAGAATTGGTGACTTCCCGCAGCACGGCCCGCAGCCGCTCCTCAAACTCGCCGCGATACTTGGCTCCGGCAATCAGGGAACCCATGTCCAGGCTGATCAACTGGCGGTTTTTGAGCGATTCGGGTACGTCGCCGTTGATGATGCGCTGGGCCAGGGCCTCGGCGATCGCCGTTTTGCCCACACCCGGTTCGCCGATCAGCACGGGGTTGTTTTTGCTACGTCGAGATAGGACTTGCACCACGCGCCGGATTTCCTCATCGCGCCCGATCACCGGGTCGAGTTTGCCCGCCTTGGCCAGTTCCGTCAGGTCGCGCCCGTACTTCTCTAGCGCCTTGTATTGCGACTCTGGCGACTGGCTGGTAACGCGCTGGCTGCCGCGCACGCTCTTGATGGTGGTTTCCAACTGCTTGGCCTCAATGCCCGCAGCTTTGAACAAGCGGCGACCCACGCGGTCATCTTCGCAGAGCGCCAAAACCAGATGTTCGACCGCGATGTAGTCATCCTGGAACACCTTGCGGGCCTCTTCGGCCCTGTCCAAAAATGTATCTAGGCCGCGCCCCAGGAAAAGCTGGCTGAGGTCGTTGGTGTTGACCTTGGGCTGGCGGGCGGCGAAGGAGTCTAGCTGCTGCCGCAGGCGGGCCGATTCCATGCCGGCCTTATCGAGAATGGTATTTGCCAAGCCTTCCTGATCTAGCAGGGCGATCGCCACATGCTCGACTTCCAGATTTTGTTGACGGTAGCTGCGGGCCACGTCCTGCGATTTCACAATCGCTTCCCACGCTTTTTCCGTAAATTTACCGGGATCGGTTGGCTGCATGTTAAAAATAAATCCTTGAATAGCCGCTCAGGGTGTTCTCTATTGTAACGTGAGTGTTCCGCCAGGCTTTTGAGGAAGGGGGCTAGATGCCATTTCCTGCAAACCTTTTGGGCTAACTTTCACCTACTTCTAGTGTACGGAAGCCGCCTCCGGTTTGCCTGAATTCAAAAACAGGACGCTGATGCAGCAGATGTGTAAGGGGCGATCGCAAGCGTGATTTTACCGAGGCTGAATTCGGAGCGATCGCACAAGATTATCCAGCAGCGTCAGGTTCGGGAAAAAGCCGTTGCTGTCTTGCAAGTTGAGCTGCTGAGCCACCCGCCGCAGATAGGTTTCATACTCCGCCACAAACGCATCGTACTGATCTGCCGTGAGCGGTGCTGTGGCAGGCAATACGGACGTTAGCAGCGGCTGCGAAAAGGACACGTAATAGCGCCCGTCAGTGGTCAATCCCTGAAAGATATAGACCAGTTCGTTGCTTAAAATGGGGCTAACGTCGTACTTGTAGACCCCGACAAAGCGCAGCCCGCTACCCTCCCCAAAGCGGAGATATTCCATCTGCGATCGCAGCACTTCGTCTCCCAAAACAGGCGGCAGCACGGTGATTGGGCGATTGATGTAGAACGGGCGCTGGGTCAAGATGGTTCGCAGTCCGTTAATCACCCGGTTCATCGCCTGTAGCTCTTGGCGATAGCCCACGTACATCGCCCGCAGCCCGCTGACGGAGTAAATCTTGAGCGTCCCCGGCGGCACTGCGATTCCCGCTGCTGGGCTGGGCACTTGAAATTGATAGACCAGATGGGATGGCTCGCCGTTGAGATAGGGCGGCTGATCGGGTCGATAGGGCCGCGCGGCCCGCCGCTGGCCCTGCACCGAGTCCGTCAGCGGCCCTGGTTCAAACCGCACCTGCTCCAGGGATAGCGGGAATTCAGTTGCCACGTCCGAAAGCTGAAGCACGTAGGGCCCGGGTGGCCGCCCTATGGAGGACGATTCCGAAAACTCTGGCGAATCGATGACTGGTGCAGGCTGGGCGATCGCCCTTCCAAAACCCAGAAGACAATCACCACCCACGACAGCTATGCTTCCTACGGGCAAGAGCAGGGAAAGACCCCACGCAACCCAACCATTCATTGTTTCGCTCCTCACTCACACTGCCCAAAATCCTGCCCAATGTCGATCCTCTCAAGGGGCGCTATGGGTGACATTGCCGGAAGTCCCGCCGCCCCTTGACTGGTAAGCTAAAATCGCAAATCCAAAATCGAGGATCGACACGAGACACAACCCGCTATCCAGCATCAACGCCCAGCCCAAGCTCTAGTGCAGACCCGATGCTTCTACACCCTCAGCCTAGACCGGGCTACGTTCCCCGCATTGGGTCAAAAAGACCAGAATGCTGCGCGATGACTCCGCATGACGCAGTTTCCGCATCCCACAGCAGTTGCTCTCAATATTATCCAGGTCTGACGCAAATGAGCGAGATTCCCCAGAATCAGAGGGTAAATGTCAGAGATTCTGTCAGAGATTCGGAATCGATTTGGAATCGGGGGTGACAAGGAGAGTGAGTAGAGACTCCCGACACCCTATTCACCTGTAATCGACAGTTCCTCAATCCACACGCGGGGGCTGAGTCCAGCGCCGACCCGTTCCAGTTCTGGCTCGATGTGGATGATGGACTTGAGGAGTTGGCGAAAATCGCCCGCGACCGTGGCGGATTCAATGCTGGTGCGCTGACCATCGCGAATCAACCAGCCATCGAACGGCAGCGAGAAGGAACCCTGGAGCGCCTGCACCCCGGCATGGAGCGCGTGCAGGTCATCGATGAATACAACATTATCAGCCGTGCTGAGGTCGAAAGCAGAGTCGGCAACCCCTGGCAGGACGTGGTAAAAATGGCTGCCAACCGTCACCTTTGCGCCCATGTTGGCGTGGCCCGTCGGCTGGGCGTTGAGCCGTTTGGCCGTGCCTGCGCTGTGCAAAAAGCTAGTCAACACGCCCTGGTCAATTAGCGAGACGCGGCGCGTGGGCGTGCCTTCGCCATCAAACAGTTCGCCGCCAATATTTTCTGGATGCAGCGCGTCGTCATACAGCGAGAGCAACGGAGAGGCGATCGCACTCCCCAGCGACTCTGGCGTAGACAAGCTCTGCCGATCGAGAATATTCTGCGCGTTAAACAGATTAGAAAATGCCCCAATCAGGCTCAAAAAGGCATCGGGCGACAGCACGACCCGGTACTTTCCAGTGGGAATCTTTTCGTAATCCAGGTGGCTGATCGTCTTCTCCGCCGTTTCCCGAATGCACTTCTGGATATCCAACTGCTCCAGCCCCCGGCTCACCTCAAAAGACCCAGCACTGCGGGGCTTTTTGCCTTCCTGCTCCGTCTTGCTGTAGAGGTAGATCGACGCAACTGATTGCCCCTGCCGCCGCACTGCGCCATCGCTGTTCAGATAAAACCGTTCCATGTCCCGCTGCGACAGACCGTTATAGGGCACAGAGGCGATCGCCGGATGAGCCGCCAACAGTTCCTTCTCGGCTGCAATCAGCGCCGCAATCAAGTCAGACACCGACGCAGGCGAAACGCGATCCTCTTCTTGCCCGGCCAGGGGAGCCATAGCCTCTGGGCTAAAGTCGGGCACGTTTTCCTTCATGCCAAAAAAGCTAGCATCGTAGGCCGTCTTCAGCGCCAGTTCTAGTCCCGTCGGGTCAACGTCGGTCGTCGAAGTGATGCCCAGCGTACCCTCATGGTTCCACACGCGCACCGTCACGCTCGATCGCTGGGACGCTTTCACCTGCTTGGGTTCGCCCTGATCCACCTGGACGCTAGTTTCATCGACCGACGCGCCGTAGATGTCGTATTTCTGAATTCCCAGGCGATGGGCAGACTCTTGAACCTGGTTAGCAAGATCGCTGACGAGAATCGGCATGGTGAGGGTATCTTAGGAAGGTTTTGGGAAGTTTTCCTAAAGTGTATCGCAGGGGGATAGAAGGGAAGAGGGAAGGGAGAAGAACGAAGAACGAAAAACGAAAAACGAAGAACGAAAAACGGAAATTCTTAGGGGCACCTCGAAAAATTCAGATACTCTTGAGAATGGCCACGAGAAAATAAGGGTTTTAGGCTCCCAAAATTCTCAATAAGGCAATTAATATAAGGCGATTAATCGAGGTGACCTTAGGCATCTCCCAAGCCTTCCCTCTTCCCTCTTCTTCCCGCCATTTCCCCCATGATTAGCTACCTAAAAGGCGCGATCGCCGCTGTGCAAAAACTTCCAAGCAATCGCGTCATCTTGACCCTAGACGTGAATCAGGTGGGCTATGACCTGCAAATCACGCCGCGAATGCTGCAATCGCTGCCGGGTATGGGCGAAGTGGTGCAGGTGTTTACCCATCAGCAAGTGAAGGAAGATCAAATTGTGCTGTACGGGTTTGAGTCACTGGCGGAGCGAGATCTGTTTCGGCAGTTAATCAGCGTCAGCGGCGTGGGGCCGCAGTTGGGAATGGCGCTGCTGGACGGCATGGGGCTGCAAGACCTGGTGCAGGCAATTGTGTCGGGCAACACGCGGATGCTGTCGCGCACGCCAGGGGTGGGGGCAAAAACGGCGGAACGGTTGGCGCTAGAGCTAAAGACCAAGCTGGCAGACTGGCGCACCCAATCAGGACTGTCCACAACCCCAGATGCCGCGCCTGTGGGCAGCGTGCAAGAAGATGTGGAACTAACGCTGCTGGCGTTGGGCTATTCCAGCGGCGAAATTATGCAGGCATTGCGGGCAGTTGGGAAAAAGACGGCGCTGGCGAAAAATGCCGACGCAGAGCAGTGGATTCGAGAGGCGATCGCCTGGCTGAGCCAATAGACCCCTAAGCCCTGTGATACAATCGTTGATTGTATTGATACTCACCGGACAACCCCAATGGCACTCCTGCAAGAGCGCAAGCAGCAGATTATCTCTGATTACCAAATCCACGAAACCGACACCGGATCGGCAGATGTTCAGGTGGCGATGCTGACCGAGCGCATCAACCGCCTCAGCGCCCACCTCAAAGAGAACAAGAAAGACCACGCTTCTCGTCGGGGTCTCCTGAAAATGATCGGTCAGCGCAAGCGCCTGCTGGCCTACATCCAAAAGCACGATCAAGATCGCTATCGCGCTCTGATCGGCAAGCTGGGCATTCGCGGCTAGGGTTTCGCGGCTAAAGCTTAAGATCTTGCGAATCGATTCGCCGGCCCAGATGGCGTGGCTGACCCCTTGCGGTTAGGACAGGTTTTCTTTATGGCATCTTCTACTCCGCCCAGTTCTGATTCTTCCAGCTCAGATGCTTCGACTCGTAAGGCCTTGCCGTTCGAGCCGAAAAAGCGCCTGAAAAAATCCGAAGCATCCACCGATGCTGGTAAAAAGCCAGAGCCGGGAGCGGAACCGAAGAAAGCGCCTAAATCTGCCTCGAAATCGGCCGCTAAGGCAACCCCCAAGGCAACGCCTCCAAAAGCAGGAGCGTCGGGGGGTGCGTCTGGCAATTCCGCCAAGAACGCTGCGGCAACCCGCGCATCGATGGCGATTCCTGATGCAGTGAGCAAGCGAATGGCCAGGCGCATGGCGATTTTCTGTGGTGTGCCGTCGTTTTTGGCGATCGCCACCTTCGTCGTCAGCTACTACATCGTGAGCCAGCACCTTCTGGACTTGCCCACCTCCGCCGTGCTGCTGGTGAGCTTGGGCTTTTTTGGGCTGGGCGTACTTGGGCTGAGCTATGGGCTGTTTTCGGCTTCCTGGGAAGATGAACCGGGCAGCTTGTTGGGTGCGTCGGAGTTTCGCACCAACCTAGGACGCACCATTGCGGCATGGCGATCGCAGCGCCCTCAGTCCTAAACGCCTCATCGCAGAAACCACCCGACCGGAGGGTGGTTTTTGTCTTTTGGGCTGCCTAAAATAAGCGCTAGCGTTAGCCCAGCATTAGACCTTTGGATTTTGGCGTGCGGCGTTTAGAACTCTTAACTGAAGTTAACCTGCCAGTCTGCCGTTTCCGTAGCATTGAATACTCTAAACTAGTCATGTTTTTGGGCGATGTCTGCTCTACGGACGTTACCCAGCCCTGGATCTAAACGCAATCCAAACGCTCTGACTAAACCCCAGAGCCGCAGGACTTTTAACCTTTCTTGAATCATTCAAAGTAAGCAGGATTTTCCCATGATTGTGGTGATGAAGCCCGAAGCGCCCGCCGAAGAAATCGACCGCCTGAGTGCCGAGTTTCGCGAGATGGGCCTGACACCGGAAAAAATTGTCGGCAAACACAAAACCGTGGTGGGTCTGGTGGGCGAAACCGCCGAGATGGACGCACTCCAACTCCAAGACCTGAGTCCCTGGATCGAGCAAGTGCTGCGGGTCGAAAAGCCCTACAAGCGCGTCAGCAAGGAATATCGCCACGGTGAACCCAGCGAAGTCGTCGTGCCCACGCCCAATGGCCCAGTGACCTTCAGCGCTTTTGCGCCGTTGGTTGTGGTGGCAGGCCCCTGCTCTGTTGAAAACGAAACCATGATTGTGGAAACGGCTCGTCGCGTGAAAGCTGCGGGCGCAAAGTTTCTGCGGGGTGGCGCGTTTAAGCCGCGGACCTCGCCCTATGCTTTTCAGGGGCACGGCGAAAGCGCACTGGAACTGCTGCAAGCGGCCAAAGATGCGACCGGGCTGGGCATTATCACCGAAGTCATGGATGCCGCAGATCTGGAAAAAATCTGCGAAGTGACCGACATTGTGCAGGTCGGCGCACGCAACATGCAGAACTTCTCGCTGCTCAAGAAGGTGGGCGCTCAGGACAAGCCCGTGCTGCTGAAGCGGGGCATGTCTGCCACGATTGACGAGTGGCTGATGGCGGCAGAGTATATTCTGGCGGCGGGCAATCCCAACGTCATCCTCTGCGAGCGCGGCATCCGCACCTTCGACAATCAGTACGCCCGCAACACCCTCGATCTGGCGGTCATTCCGGTGCTGCGATCGCTCACTCACCTGCCCATCATGATCGACCCCAGCCACGGCACGGGCAAGTCGGAATATGTGCCCTCGATGGCAATGGCTGCGATCGCCGCCGGAACGGACTCCCTGATGATTGAGGTTCACCCTAACCCATCGAAGGCGCTGTCCGATGGCCCGCAATCGCTCACGCCGGAGCGCTTTGACCGACTGATGCAGGAGCTATCGATCATTGGCAATGCGGTCAATCGCTGGGAAGCCAATCCTGTGCCTGTTCTGGCCTAGGGGCGACCCGAAAAGTTGGCTTGCTCGAAAAGTTGGCTTGCTCAAAAAGTTGGCTTGCCCAGAAAGGTGGCTTGCCCAGAAAGGTGGCTTGGGGGCGATCGCCCAGAGGCGTACGTACCAATAGGCGATCGCCCCTACGAGTGATACGAGTGAGCAGATCTTCGGATTGGCAGACGACTTCCGGTCGGCGCTGCGACTAAAATCGAACTTAACCGGGAGCGTTTTTACGAATGTTCTTTCACCGTTGAGTTCAACCCAGCGCGATGCCTGACTTTGTGGAACTGGATGGACGGAAATTTTTGCCTGCGGATCAACTGCCGCAGCCAGAGTGGCCTTGCGTCATTAGCGAACGCCCGCAGCCGACACTGACGCTCAAAGATGACGACCTGTTTTTGATTACCGACACGCTGGGCAATATTTCAGCCTGCTTGGAGGGAGACTCCATCGGCAGTTTGGGGCTGTTTTGTCAGGATACGCGCTTTTTGAATCGCCTAGAGTTGCAGATTGAGGGGCGATCGCCCGTCCTCCTCAGCAGCAACGCCGACAAGGGATTCGTCCTGTCGGTGCTGTGCGCCAACCCCCAGCTAGACACCATTCCGCCGGAAACCATCGGCATCCAGCGGGAACTAGTGCTAAACGGCGGGTTGTTTGAAGAAATCAGCCTGACAAACTTCAGCACCGAACCTGTGCAGTTTGAACTGAGCCTCAGCTTCGATGCCGATTTTCTGGACTTGTTTGAGATTCGTGGCTTTCAGCGCGATCGCCGAGGACAGCGCCTGCGACTAGTGCCTCAGGTGGCGCAGGATCATCGGCTGGATGTGATAGAAGCTGCAACGGACGACGCAACGGAGCCGCTGCCCCAATTACTATCCCCAGAAATAACTCTGGCCTATCAGGGCCTAGATGGCGGCTTGATAGAATCGCGCATCCAGTTCTTGCACCAGCCGCCAAACTTCCTCAAAGGCTATACCGCCCTGTGGCAAGTATCGCTGGAGCCACACGAAACACTGACCCTGGGCTATCGGCTGCAACCGCTGCTGAATGGGCGATCGCCCTCCGCCGTCAACACGCCCATGACGCTGATGCAGGCCAAAGCAGCGGAACTGCTGGAGCAGACCCAGTGGGGCGAGCAGGTGACGCGCATTCGCTGCGACAACAAGGCCATCAACCAGATCATTGAGCGGGCGCAGCGGGATGTGTACCTTTTGCGGCAGACCTTCGGCAAGGGCAAGGTGCTGTCGGCAGGTGTACCCTGGTTTTCGACGCTGTTTGGGCGCGACTCCATCATTGCCGCCTCGCAAACGCTGATTCTTGACCCCACCATTGCCCGCGACACCCTCAGCATCCTGGCCTACTATCAAGGCAAGCAGCACGACGACTGGCGCGACGAGCAGCCCGGAAAAATTTTGCACGAGCTGCGCCTGGGCGAAATGGCCCGCTGCCAGGAAATTCCCCACACGCCCTACTACGGTACAGTAGACGCAACGCCGCTGTGGCTCATGCTCTACGCCGAATACTACGCCTGGGCCCATGACCAAGAAACCCTAGAGCGACTCTGGCCCAACGCGCTGGCGGCAATGGAGTGGATTGACGAAAACCTCAAGGAGACGGGCTATCTGGCCTATGCGCGGCGCTCCTCTCGCGGGCTGCAAAACCAGGGCTGGAAAGACTCTGGCAACTGCATTGTGAACCGCCGGGGCGAACTGGCCGAAGGGGCGATCGCCCTCTGCGAAGTGCAGGCCTACGTCTATGCCGCAAAGGTGCGACTGGCAGAAATCGCCCGCCTGAAAAAGCGCATCGACCTGGCCGATCGCTGGCTGGAAGAAGCGCAAGACCTCAAGCGACGGTTTAACCGCGACTTTTGGATGAATGACTTAGACTTTTGTGCCCTGGCGCTAGACGGCGAGGGCAACCCAGTCGATAGCATCACCTCCAACCCCGGCCATTGCCTGAATTTGGGCATTCTCGACCAAGACAAAGCCCTGAGCGTGGCCGAGCGACTGCAAGCACCCGACATGTTTAACGGCTGGGGCATCCGCACCCTCAGCAGCCTGTCGCCTGCCTACAACCCAATGGGCTATCACATCGGCTCCGTCTGGCCCCACGACAACAGCATGACCGTGCTGGGGCTGCGATCGCTCGGACTCATTGACCAGGCTCTCGAAGTCACACAGGGCATTTTCGACATGACCCTGCGCCAGCCCTACCAGCGCCCACCCGAACTCTTTTGCGGCTATGAGCGCACCGCAGACAACAGCCCCGTGCAGTACCCCGTTGCCTGTTCGCCCCAGGCCTGGGCCACGGGTTCCATCTTCCAGCTTTTGCTGACGATGGCGAACTTGGTGCCCGACGCGCCCAACAACTGCCTGCGAATTCTCGATCCGGCCCTGCCCGACACGATGCACCGCCTGTCGCTGCACAACCTGCGGATTGGTCAAACGCTGCTGGATCTGGAATTTGAGCGGGTGGGCAGCGCCACGGCCTGCCGTGTGGTGAAAAAGCGCGGCAACCTGCGCGTGGTCATCGAGGCGTAGGGTTGATTCTCGATTTTGGATTTGCGATTTTGGACTTGCGATTTTGGACTCGCGATTTTGGATCGCCCGTCAAGCTTCGGCGCGCTTCCAGCAATTTCCCTGGCAAATCCGCTTGGGAAAATTAATGGGAGCCACCGATTTCTTTGGAACGGCCAGCGCCGCAATTCCTAAAGCACCTGATGCGTGTAGGCGTGCTGCTTTACGTTGTCTTCGGGCTTGACCAGGCGGTCAGAATTTAGCACGCGCTTGCGCTCGGTGGAATGGTTGAAATCAGTGCGAACCGTGCCCAGGGGAATCAGCGACTTGGCTACGGGACGAACCTTGTAGGTGCGGGCTGCGGCGATCGCCCTCGCGGCAAACTCATCACAAAACTGCGTGTCTGCCGGAAAGCCCGCAGGGAGTTGCGGTTCCTCGCCCGATAGCACTGCCCCCAGCGTCGTCGCCACGGCCTGGGTGTAGGAAGTGGGAATGCCACGGGCGATCGCCTCCAGCGCGGCCGAGGGAATCGGCTCCGCAATCGTTACCGTATGCACCTCCCCATCTGCCTTCAGAAAACAGGTCGCTAGACCCACCACCAGATAATCTTCGGCCCCCAAATCGGGCGCTGTGGCTGCAATGATCATAAGTTTCTATAGTTTGATGTTGATAGTTTGAGGACTTACGCAGTTGGACGATTTCTCGCAGACTGCGCCCGCGAGAAATCGTCCAAAACCCAAAGAGCTTATCGCAAGGGCGTAAGTCCTGAGTTTGTGTTGAAGTCTGTGTTGCGCTTTCCCCTCATTCTGCGATCCTTCGGCACAGATTCGGCAAATCGCAACCCTGGCTGTAATGAAACTAGAAAAATCTTTATGCTCTGGCGAGCGCTATGCTCTGGCGAACTTTATACCCTAGCGAACTTTATGCGCCGGGGGAATCCCCAAACCGCTGCTCTCGCACCTCCGCCGCGTAGGTCTGCACGGCCTGGGTAATGATATCCCGCAGGTTGGTGTAGGGTTTGGCGAAGGGGGGCTGCCATTCTGACAGGCCCAGCAGGTCGGGCGTGACGAGGACCTGGCCGTCGCAGTGGGGGCCTGCGCCGATGCCGATGGTGGGGATGGTCAGCTTTTGGGAAATTTGCAGCCCCAGGTCAGCCGGGATATGCTCCAGCACGATGGAAAACGCGCCGGCCGATTCTAGGGCGATCGCCTCCTGCAAAATTCGCTCAGCCGCCTCTGCCGTCGTGCCCTGCTTGCGAAAACCGCCAAACTGATGCACCGACTGCGGCGTTAGCCCCACATGGGCCATCACGGGAATGCCTGCCTGCGTCAGCCGTTCTACCGTCTCTAGCATGGCGGGATGGCCGCCTTCTAGCTTCACAGCCTGCGCTCCAGTTTCCTTTAGCACTCGCCCGGCCGAGTGCATGGCCTGCGCCACGCTCTCCTGATAGGTCATAAACGGCAAATCGCAGACCACCAGCGCATTTTTTACGCCGCGCCGCACTGCCTTCGTGTGGTGCAGCATGTCCTCCAGCGTCAGCGGCAGCGTGGTTTCGTGGCCCAGCGCCACCATCGCCAGCGAATCGCCCACCAAAATCACGTCCACGCCTGCTCGATCCAACACTTGCGCCATCAGAAAATCCCACGCCGTCAGCACCACAATCGGGCGACCGTCGCGTTTGAATCGGCTGAGCTGTTGGGTGGTCACGCCCATGATTCAGAAACTCCGAGGTTGAGGTTGGCGATTATAAGGTGGCAGTGGAGCTTGGCGGTGGAGGTTGACGGTAGAGGGTGAAGATGGAGAGGTTTCGTCTGGCGCAGTAGCCCGAATTGGGGTTATCGAGGTCCCGCGGCGATCGCCCCGTTAGCCAGCGCAATGGTCGCCTCTTTTTCGCCGTTTTTGATGCTCACGCCGTAGAGAATACCATCTGCCTGCCACATCACCGTCGCCACGCAATAGGCTCCGCAGGTGTTGGCATATTGCCCGCCCACGCCGTTGGTCAGGGCCACGGCTTCCACCGTTTCCGAAATGCCGAGGATCTCCGCCGGAGTCATCGTGCCCTCATAGCGTTGCGCCCAAGTTCCGCCATAGCTACAGGCCGTCGCACCGTTGCAGTCGGCTACATAGTCAAAATCTACGCCGTAGCTGTCTTCGTCGCCATAGGCGTGGACATACACCTCCTCCATCCCCGGCACTGTGTCCGGCAGAAAAATCGGAATTGGCGTTTGGGGACGCAGTTGGCTGACCACCTGATCGACGGGAACGGGGGCCCCCGCCAGCGACGGGGCACAGCCCGCGATCAGCATCGGAATCAACGGAAAACCTAGCGCAAAACCCAGCAGCATGGGGAGCGATCGCCTCATGATTGATCTCCAGGACGTACAGAAAAAGTACACAGAGAGATACACGGGAAAACAGCGTGAATCCGTGAAGTTCTTTGGTGATCTGCCAGGTTGCCGTTCGCCCAGGCGGTATAGTGTCTTCTGGGATCGCGCACGCCGCCTGTAAAACTCTATCGCGTTTCCTTGCGGCCGTGTCACCTGCCCGGTGGACTGCGAAACTGCCCACAACCCACCGCTACGCCCAACGCCGTGAACCCATTGCAAAGGTTACGCCCAGCGCCATGACTCAGGAGCCGCCCCCACCGTCCAACTCGCCCAATAACCCGCCGGAACTGCCAGAGAGACCCCCCACGAACGTACCCGGCTATGGGCCGCCCTCGCTGCAAGATTTGCAGACGGAATACGTGGGGCTGGGCAAGCGGCTGTTGATTGGGCTGCTGCGGGCGAATGTGCGGCTGTTAGAGGGATGGATTGCTGCCCTGGAAGCACCGCCCAGACAGGCCCAGACCACCCTGGGCGATCGCCCACCGGGAGAACTCGCCGCCGACAGCAGTGCCCTCGTCCGCACAGAGCCAGGTGCGCCGCCTGTCCCGGTTGCGCCATCGCTGGGTCGCCGCCTGTGGATGGCGGTTCAGCAGGTGTGGGCGACTGTGCAGCCCGCCGCTCGGCAGGTCTGGGCTGTGGCAAAGCCCTACTGGGAAAAGGGCTGGGCTTGGTGGACAGCCAATGCGTTGCCAAAGATTCGAGCCATCCTGCCAGCGTCGATTCGGGATACGCTGGCGGATTCGGTGCTGAGTGGGGCGATCGCCGGAATTGCTACTCTCCTGGTCTTCGTCGTGCCCAACCTGCTGCCGTCTCAGGAGCCAACCCGCATTACCGAACCGCCCCTGATCAGCGAAGCGCCAGCAGATGGTCGCCGCGTCGAGCAGCCCCTCCCCCGTATCACCACAATTCCTGAAGTGGTGCCCGATGACCTGCCGCCCGCGCCTGCCCCCAACCCAGACGACAGCCTGCGCCCGTCTCGTCCGACTGCCAAGCCCCAGCCCACGCCCCCGCCGCAGCCATCGCCCTTGCCCACACCCGCCACACCCGCCACACCTGCCCGTCCCGCCTTGCCCGATCAGCCCCTGGTGGCAGCGATCCAGGAGGAGATTACCAGCGTCACGGATGCCTACAGCGAAAACCTGATCCAGACCATCCAAGCCAGCTTCCGCAGCGGCCGCCTGAGGGTGAACTTGGGCGATGGCTGGTATGCCCTGTCGCCCGCCAGCCAGGATAAACTTGCGGCAGAGTTGCTGAAACGGGCAACGAGGCTGGATTTCACCAAGCTGGAACTGGTTGCACCAGACGGTACGCTGCTGGCTCGCAGTCCTGTGGTGGGCGATCGCATGATTATCCTCAAGCGCAGCCTCCAGCCAGAGCAAGCGGCTTAATTGGGCAGGACTTAAGTTTGATAAATTCTCGCGGGCGTAGCCTGCGAGAAGGTGTTCAAAACCCAAAGAGCTAATCGCAAGTGCGTCAGTCCTGTGGGATTCTGGGGGAATGAGGAACGTCGGGGGCCCAGTTTTTCACCTGTAGAAGCTCATTTTCTGCCTATTTTTCTGCCCATAGAAACAGGCCAGGAATCTGCCTCTGGAAACTCGAGATGCTGAGTGCGGCTTGATAGCGTACTAGCATTGCGAAATGAGGCGTTTAATCATGACTACCGATTCCACCGATTCCACACCGATTGTTCCCGCCAACACGGTGTCGGACAAGACCGAAAGCTTTGATGCGCGGGAAACCAGGGCGGCGATCGCCGAAGGTGAAGAAAAGTCGCCCGAAGAAAACCTGGATTTGGACAAAGACTATGCAGCGGCACAAGCCATGAGCCAGGGCACGCTCAGCCCTAGGGAAGCAGCAAAGCAGGTCGCCCCTCAGCATGAGGTGGCTCAGCCGGAAGAGGTGAACATCTCTTCAGAGGATGACCGCTTGCCCACCGCCGGGGGCGACCCGGCCGACTACCGGGAACTGGCTCGCGAGGTGCGCCCGTCTGCCTAGAGCATGTTTTAAAATCCTTCGATCCCCTCTATCCCCCCTTAAATTCGATCCCCCCTAGCCCCCCTTAAAAAAGGGGGGAACTGAGCCGAACCACTCCGGAGGTCCCCCTTAATAAGGGGGATTTAGGGGGATCGACTCAAGGCAATCAACGACCTAGAAAGTTTTAAGACACTGCCTAGGGAATTCCATGAGAATCCCACCAGAATTCCATCAGAATTCCATCGCCCACTATCTCTCGCCCACTATCTCTGAACTGAACCCATGCGAACCGCTGAGAGGTTGCACAACCCGTGCTTCGTCTCGGCGGTTTGTTTGATTCAGCGACCTTAACTTTTCCGATTCCAGCAGGGCGATCGCCCCCGGTAAACCCCTCAAAGTCCCTAACTTTTCCATATCGATGTCTCCAAGGGAAAATCCTATAAAAGAATCATCGCTCCAAGACACGCATACCGCTTTCGACCGAATTTCCCAGTTTCAGCCAACCTCCCAGCCTAATTCAACTTATCAAAGTCAACTCCAATCCACTCCAATCAACAAGAGGACATTGCCATGACTCGCCTAGACGCAAAATTGCAAACTATCCGCCAAAAGCTTCAGCAGACTGATGTGCCTCTGCAACTGAGAGTCGTGTCCTATCTGCGGATGTCGTGCCGCGTGGTGGATGAGCGCGGTGGCCGCTATTCCCAAATGCTGGCAGCGCTGCACCGCCACAAGGCCGACTGGTGGAAGACCTGCCACATTACCCAAGAGGGCATGCTAGAGTCGAGCGATGCAATCGTGAATATGCTGTTGTCTCCGATTGCCGCGCTGCACGCCGACAGCCAGCCCTCCCGCACGCTGCAACTGTCCGCTTGATCTGGCTGCTTGATTTGGCTGCTTGAGCTAGGACAAATTTGCGGAACAAAGCTAATCCTAAGCTCATCCTAAGCTCGTTAGAACGAAGCGCGGCGGATGCCCTGCTGAAACGCTCTGGCGGCATCCAAGCGGGAAGTCTGACCCATCAGAACACACTGAGTCAACTCGCCCAGGCATAAGCACCTCAATCGTTCCATCAAAATAAAACAGCCGAACGCCCAGTGCATTTCTAAAGCCTTCCTGGATCAGCTTGAACTGCTCCCAAGTGCGCCCCGATTGAACGATTCGCTGATCCTGCGTCGGCGGAAGCGTTTGCATGGCGAGGGGGTGGACTAGAGCGGTCGGTAGACACGATAGTTCACATTGGGGAAGATATTGTCGATCGCCTCGACTTTTTCCAGCCAGCCGCTGTCGATTTTGCCCGCTAGGATGTCTTCGCGCAGCTTGTTGAACCGCATCAAGTGCGATCGCGTCCGACGCACCGCATAGGGCACCATCGTCCCCGTCCGCATGATGAACGCCCAGTCAGACGATTGCGCCAGCAGCAGCTCCCGCGCTGCCTGGTTCAGCGCCCGCCATTCCAGGTCATCGGCAGGTTCGCGTTTGGCCAGGTCGATCATCCGTTCCGCAGCTTTATGCAGATGTGGATAAATCCAGGCGTTGGTGTCGTTCAGCCAATATTCATGGAAGCCTTTGAAGCCCCAGCTTGACTGGGATGGGCGGCAGACCTGCTGGGTCGGGTGCGCCTTGAGATAGTCGGAGAGGTGAGTCATCTCGAAGGTGTGTTGGTCAAACCAGGACTTGCGGAAGAGATAGTTCAGGAACCAGGGCCCTTCATACCACCAGTGACCAAATAGCTCGGCATCGTAGGGCGACACGATGATGGGCGGGCGCTGCATGATGCCGTGCAGGTGTTCGACCTGGCGTTCGCGGTTATAGACGAAGTTGCCAGCGTGTTCTGCTGCTTTTTCTCGCGCCCAGTAGGGGTCGTAGAGATCTTTGTCGCTCAGCCCTAGTCCGCGCCCGGTAATTTTGTGATACTTGATGCCGACGTTTTTGCGCTGGCCGTTGGGCATGATGTAGGGCTTGATGTATTCATATTCGGCATCCCAGCCCAGGTCGCGGTAGAACTCGCGGTATTCTGGCGCACCGGGATAGCCCACTTCGGATGACCAGACCTGCTGCGACGATTCGTGATCGCGCCCAAAGGCGGCGACCCCTGTTTCGGTGAAAATCGGCGCGTAAGTGCCAAAGCGGGGGCGGGGACGGGCGTAGAGAATGCCGTGGCCGTCGGTGATGAAGTAGCGCACACCCGCATCCGCCACCATCCGCTCGACCCCTTCGTAGTAGGCGCATTCCGGTAGCCAGATGCCGTTGGGCGATCGCCCAAAATGCTCCTCATAGCTCTCGCAGGCCACCTGAATTTGCGCCCACACCGCCTGCGGATACATCTTCATCAGCGGCAGATAGCCGTGGGTTGCCCCGCAGGTAATGATGTCGAGGTTGTTGGAATCCAGAAATCCCTTGAACGCGCCCACCAAGTCATGATTGCAGCGCTCCCACACCTGGCGCACGCTGTTAAACTCGGCAGCATAGTGTTCTGCCAGATATTTCATGTGGCCCGTGTGGGCATTGCGGTCAATTTCCATCTCCGCCAGTTCTTCGAGCTTGGCGAGGTGGATGTCGTATCGCTCTTGCAGCAGCGGATCGCGCAACATCGACACCAGCGGCGGTGTCATGCTCATCGTCAGCTTAAAATCAACGCCATCGCGCTTCAGCCCCTCAAATACCTGGAGCAATGGGATATACGTTTCCGTAATCGCCTCAAAGAGCCACTCTTCTTCGAGTACATAGTCGCTCTCTGGGTGGCGCACAAAGGGCAGGTGGGCGTGGAGGACGAAGGCAAGGTATCCGATGCTCATGGGATTGGCAGGTGGATGGGCGAGTGGACGAGCTAGGTAAAGAGCCGGATAATGGCAGTTTTAGAGCAGCGTATGTATAACGATTAATTAAGATTCCTTGAACTTCTTAAGAGATTTACTGGTAGCCAGGGCACCAAACGGTATCGCAGGCAGCAACTTTAGACTGTGGGCTAGAGTGGGTTCAATAAAAAAATCGATCCGGCTGGGCTATCTCCAAGTATCGTAGAGCAAAAGTTATCACGCGACGGATCAACCTGGATGAGATATGGCACAAACGAACCTGCTTGAACTCGCGAAGCAAGGTGACCCACAGGCGATCGCCACGCTCATGAATCGCTCCCTACAGCCGCGCGGCATGACCGCCTCGGTCGATCGCCAGGGAGCCTGCCTGTATGTCACGCTGCAAGCAGAGCAGGTGCCCAATCGCCAGGTACTTACTGCGTTTGTGCAGAACGGCATCAGCAACCTGGGTGTGTCCTCAATCCAGTTGGTCAAGATTGCCGGGCAGCAGTTTGGCATGGCCGAACCTGCCTGGACGCAGGACTTACAAATCGAGGTCACCGATTTGGGCGATTTAGGGTTGGGTGATTTGGAGCCATCAGAACCTACTGCCCCGCCCTACGATGCAGGCATTTCCCTCGACGGGCTAGACGACATTGCGCCCGCCCCCAACCCCGTCGGCGATATTCTCTCAGAACTGACTGCGCCGCCACCGGATCTCACCTTCGAGCCAGAGGGCTTGTCGTTGGAACCCCCCCCGCTGGATTTTGAGGATGAGTTCACATCGGGCGACTTGCCCGCTCTGGGCGACGATTTTTCGGGGGATTTTTCGCTGGGGGCGATCGCCCCTGAAAATCCCATCTCAGGCGACTTGTCAGGCGATCTGGGCGACGATCTGCTGGCAGATCTGGATTTGGGTGCGGGTCTAGAACCCGACCCGATGGCAGATTTGCAATCTGGCGATCTGGGGCTAGACTCCTTTGATGACCTAGATAATGCCCTAGAAACCGGCCTTGGCGCGGGGCTAGACAACGACCTGGAACTAAGCGGACTGGACGGACTGGAAGATCTGGACGGACTAGAAGGCAGCTTGCCTGCCCCAGATCTGGGCAGCGATTTTTCAGAATTTGACCAGGGCACGGGTTCTTTCGACAGCGCCTTTGAAACTAGCACACCCGCCGACGCAGAAATGCACGAACCGTCAAGCGATGCGCGGCTCTCGGATCTCAATGCATTGGAATCGACACAAGATTGGTCGCTCGACGGGCCCGATGACATGCTCAGCGATCTCGGTTCTCTCGAAGGGGATCTGGCGCAGTTGGGCGACGAGTTTTTGGGAACCGATGCGGTGACTGGAGAATCCCGTCCTGGCATGGGGCTGGAACCAGACGAGTTTGACCTATCTGCCGATTTGTCGTCCGATTTCTCATCCGATTTTTCGATGGAGCCATTGATGGAGCCATTGAGTAACGCGGACGAGTTTGACCTTGGCTTGCCCGATCTGGAGCCATCCAGTTCGACGTTGGACAGCAGTTTCGATCTGACTCCCGAACAGGTCGATTTCCCGCTGACGGACTTTGACGAACTCAGCACCCCGTCAAGCGCCAGTGAGCCATTGTCGGGTCTGGAAAACCTGGACTTTGGGGACTCAGCCCCATCAACCCCGGAGGATGCAGGGTTGGGTGATATGGGACTCGGTAGCACAGAATTCGACAATACCGAGTTTGGCAATCCCGAGTTTGGCAGCACAGAATTCGGTAGCCCGAACTTTGACGATGCTTCGCTGAGCGATGCCGATTTTGACTTTGACGCGAGCGGTTCAGAGCTATTCAGCGAATCCTCTGTGTCTGGTGATTCTGGTGATCTGGAAAGGGATTTTGCAGGACTGTTCGCGACGGGCGAGCCAGCCGCGAACAGTTGGCAGGAGGATGATTTGGGGGCGATCGCCGCTGGATTTGAAACCGAAGCTCAGTTTGACGACCTGCTACCAGAATCCTCATTTGACGAAGGCGGCAGTTCTACGGACTTTGACGAGCCAGCCCCAACTCCACCGCCCTACGTTGCCGAAGAAATCTCCCTCGACCTGGATCTGGATGACATCCAACTGCCACCCGTGACGACCGAAGGCGGTGATGATTGGGATGCTGATCTGGAGTTTGGCAACTTGACCGAAGAAAACCTGTCAGACTTTACTGCCGATCCGGCGGAGCCTGCGGAACCAACGTTCGAGGCAGCGGCAGAACCAGACGCACTAGAGTTGGACAATGAGTTTGCCAACAGCGAGTTTGCTACCGACGAATTGACCAGTGGCGACTGGGAGACTGCGCTGCCGATGGCGGAACCCAGCGAATTTGACGAAACCTTTGGGCGCGAGTCTGCTCCTGCGCCCTTCCCGGCGGATTTTGCAGAGTCTCCTGCTGCGCCGATTTTTGCGCCTGCGGGAGATTCTGCGCCCTGGCTGAGTGAGCTACCGCCCGAATTTGCCATTGATGTCACGCTGAATAGCTCTCTGCTGGATGCTGCTGGGGTGGGCCTGTTGGAGGATGAGGGGTCGCGGGCGATCGCCCCAGAGTCCCTAGAACTGGCGCAGGATCTAGAGCTAGAAGCCCAAGACCTGTACTTTGAGTCGGTGGCAGACAGCATCTCCCCAGAATCCTCTCCGCCTGCTGCTGCGGGTGATGTTGGCTTTGATCTGGAAAATTTGGACAACCTGGATAGCCTGGATAACTTGGACAGCTTGGACAGTGTGAATGATCTTGACCCTGCCGATGGCTCGGACAGCCTGCTGGATAACGATTTGTTTGAGGAAACCTTTGAGGAAACCTCAGACATTCCCCTCTCGCAACTGCCCACCGAGATTCCCTCGTCTGAAATTCGGGACGATGAGCCAGACGCGCCCGACTTTCTCGACGTACCCCTTTCTGGCGTTGAGTTTGATGAGATTGCCTTTGACAACATCTACGACAGTGCCCCAGCCAACGAGTTCACCCTCGAAGACGAAACGGCTCCCACAGAACTGATGCCTTCTGGCGAAGAAACGCTGCCGTCGGAACTGCTAGTTGATGACCTGGATGAGTCCGGTGGCGTCGAGATGGATAACCTGGGGCTGGGGCTGGAAAGCTTGGGGAGTAAAGAGTTTCAGCCCTCTGAAGCAGAAGCGGCTGGCAGAGATGACTTTGGGCTGGATGGAACAGACGAGTTTGACCTGGATGCACCCGCAGCCGATTGGCAGAACGAGCCAGACCCGCTGCCCGAAACCACGTTTGGTCTGGAGGACGACGATGAAGCGACCATCCTGCTAGATCCCAGCACCTATCCGGGAACTTCGTTTGGCACTGTGCCCCAGTCGCCAGAACTCGACCGCGAGGAATTGGATTGGCTGGCTAGCGAGGTCGCTGCCTCTGCAAATCCGCCCGTTTCGCCGCTCAGTTCTGCTGAGGAAGGCTGGAACTACGGCATTCCGCCTGCGCCGCCCCCGCCAGAGGATACCTTTGCCTACCCCGCGAGCGCTCCCCATCCGCCAGCCCTGGCCACAGTCGATGAGTCGGAGGCTGGGGAACAGGCAGAAGCGTCTGGCGCACGCGCCACCAATCTGCTGTATGGGGTGCTGCTGGCGCTGCTGGCATGGATCTTGGCGCTGATTGGGCGATCGCTCTGGACAGAATTGACGCAGCCAGAGCCGCCTCCAGTGCCCCCAGTCGAGGTGTCGCCCCAGTCGCAGGATGTGAACCCTGGGCGATCGCCCTTCTCTACGTTTTCTTAAGCCCAGCGCATAACCCCAGATAGTGGGCGATCGCGATATCCTGGAAGTCCGGTCGATTCATTTGGCCGACATTCTGGCGTGGAGCAGCAAGTCCCTGAGCCAATGCTGGGCGAAACGGTTGCCCCATAGGGCGATCGCGCTTTGTTCTGTCTCCTGCCGTCCTGTCTCCTCTGTTTCTTTGCAGCTTCACCATGCCCTGGTTCGTCAAGATCGAAAAAGGGCTTGTGGACAAGGCAACGTTTGATCAATCTGTGCCAGCCCACAAGCAGTTTGTCCGTGACCTGATCGCCAAAGGGCATCAGGCTAAAACCGGGTACTGGGCCGAGCGGGGCGGAGGAATGCTGCTGTTTCAGGCAGACTCGATGGAAGAAGCTAGGGCGATCGTGGCGCAAGACCCACTAGTGCAAAATGGCTGCGTCAGCTACGAGCTACACGAGTGGAAAATCGTGGTCGAGTAACACAAGGCGTTGGGTAATTTTGAGCGAGAGCGCATGGCAGACAACGGCGACGGCTACAAAGTGGTGGCAGAAAACCGACAAGCTCGGTTTGAATACGAGATTCTGGAAACCTTTGAGGCCGGCATTGAGCTAGTCGGCACAGAGGTCAAGTCTGTGCGGGCGGGCAAGGCCAACCTGCGCGACGGCTTCGCCCTCATCCGCAACGGCGAAGTATGGCTGCACAATGTCCACATTTCACCCCATGACACCGCCAGCCAATATTTCAACCACGACCCCCGCCGCACCCGCAAGCTGCTGATGCACCGCCAGGAAATTCGCAAACTGATTGGCAAAGTCGAACAGCAGGGCCTGACCCTGGTGCCGCTGAAAATGTACCTCAAGCGCGGCTGGGTCAAAGTTTCTCTGGCGCTGGCACGCGGCAAAAAGCTGCACGATAAGCGCGAAGACCTGAAGCAGAAGCAAGCCAAGCGAGAGATGCAGCGGGCAATGAAGCGATAGGTGGGAATGAAGCGATAGGTGGGAATGTTGATTTTCGATTTTGGTTAGTGTCCCGATTTATTCGCCACCCCCAAAATGACCAATCAAGAGCAGCCATAGCGGTCGCCAGATCGAAGTGGCGAAAAACTAAGGACAGGCGAAAAACTAAGGACACTAGCGATTGGCGAGTTTGGATTGGCGCGTTTGGAGGGTGGATCGAAAGATCGAGGTTAACCCGTAAATTGCAAAATTAGGCAAAATGTTAGGGGTTCTGTCTTGACCCAGCAAACCGGATGACGCAATCCATCCAGCCCCTTTCAGAAGCAGTCGTCAATCTCATTGCAGCGGGCGAGGTGATCGACTCGCTGGGGGCGGTGGTGCGAGAGCTGGCGGAAAACGCGCTGGACGCGGGCGCAACTCACGTCAGCATTGCCGTATGGCCCGAGCGGTGGTCGCTGCGCGTGGCGGACAATGGCAGCGGCATGAGCCATACCGATTTGCGCCGAGCAGCCGCGCCCCACAGCACCAGCAAAATTCACGCTAGCGAAGACTTGTGGAACATCCGCAGTCTGGGCTTTCGGGGCGAGGCGCTGCATAGTTTGGCGCAATTAGCCGATCTGGAAATTGGCAGCCGTCTAGCAGGCTCGACGGAAGGCTGGTGGGTGCGCTACGACTGCCAGGGCAACCCCGTCTTGGAAACCACGGTGGCGATCGCCCCTGGCACGGTGGTCACGGTTTCGCACCTGTTTGGCAACTGGCTGCCCCGCCGCGAGGGATTGCCGCCGATGACCCAACAACTCCGCGCCATCCAGCAGGTGGTCTATCATCTGGCGCTGGGCCATCCGCAGGTGACGTGGGTGGTTCAGCAGGGCGATCGCCCCTGGTTTAGCCTGTGGGCCAGCCAGACGGCGAGACAGATCCTGCCCCAAATCCTGCGGGACGTGCAGCCGGGGGATTTGGTGGAGGTTGAGTTGGGAGTTGGGTTGAGGGCGGATGGGAGTGGTGAGGATGCCAGCACGCCCCATCCCCCGCGCTCCACATTCCTGATTGGTCTACCCGACCGCTGCCATCGCCGCCGCCCAGATTGGGTAAAGGTGGCAGTGAATGGGCGGGTCGTTCAGCTTCCAGAACTGGAGCAGACGATCCTGGGCGCGTTTCGCCGGACGCTGCCGCGCGATCGCCATCCCGTTTGCTTCTTGCATCTGCATCTGCCGCCGGAGCAAATTGACTGGAATCGCCACCCGGCCAAAGCCGAGATTTACCTAAAGGAACTAGATCGGCTGCAAGCGCAGGTGCAGGAGGTGATCGCCCACGCCCTCAGCCTTCATGCCCATAGCCTCAGCGACGCTGCCCATAGCCAGCGCCTAGGGCAAGTGCTGAGGGCTGCCGAGTCTGGCGGGGGCTACAGGCTGGGCAGACTGGACGAACCGAACCAGCCCATCGGCGAGGAGTCTCGTGAAGAATCTTCTGAGGAAGCTTCTGTGCCTGCGTTCCCGCCTTCTTCCGCGCCCACTCCGCTGCGGGCGATCGCCCAGGTTCATAACATGTACATCTTGGCAGAACACCCCGCAGGCATCTGGCTGATTGAGCAGCACATTGCCCATGAGCGGGTGTTGTATGAAGAACTGTGCGATCGCTGGACCGTAGTGCCCCTCGATCCGCCTGCGCTATTGCCCAACCTCGCGACGGCCCAGGTCGAACAACTCGTCCGCATTGGGCTGACGGTGGAACCCTTCGGAGAAGCACTGTGGGCCATCCGCACGGCTCCGGCTCCGCTGGCGCAGCGGGAAGATTGTACGGAGGCCCTGCTGGAACTCAGCTTGGGCGGCGATTTGGAAACGGCGCTGGTAGCAACGGCCTGCCGCACGGCTATCCGCAATGGCACGCCGCTGACCCTACCCGAACTGCAAACCCTCCTCGATCGCTGGCAGCAGACCCGCAACCCACGCACCTGCCCCCACGGTCGCCCGATTTGCCTGTCGCTGCAAGAGTCCAGCCTGTCGCGCTTTTTCCGGCGGCATTGGGTGATCGGCAAGAGCCACGGAATTTAGAAATTTAGGGGTTGAAGTTTAGGGGTTGCAGATGTGATTCTGTCCCCAAAGAACTGCCTACGGCTGAGGAGAGGCTTCCAGCGTAACGGCTGTACCGCCTTCTTCTTGCGGGGTCGGCCGAGGCGCTTGTTCTGGTGCCAGTGTTTGGATGGTGAGCGCTTGGGGTGGCGTGGCATCGGGCGGGTAGAGCAGTTCAACCTGCACCTGACGGCGATCGCCCCGTCTCAGATTTAAGGTCAACAGCGGCTCACCTTGCTGTCCTCGTCGCTGCACCACATGCACATAGCGGGTCTGGGCCACTCCCCAATCGTTCACATATCGCAGCCGCAGCGTCCCTCGGAAAAAGATGCGGCGATCGGGCGGACTCAGGAACCGCAATGCCTGACCCCGCAGCGATTCGTCCTTCATTGGCGTTTGGAACAGCAGCGCCACAGTCTGCTCCTGATTGGTGTTGTTATACAGCGGCAGCGTCAGGTTGTAGCGCACGCCATAGTTGCCATGCCCCCGATAGGCAGTATCTGGATAACGAACCAGCATGGGCGCACTCTGAATTTGCCCAGTGCCCAGGGTGTGCCGATCGACCGTGCTAATTGCATAGGAAATCGCTCCGCCCCGCTGGGGAATCGTCAAGTGATCAACCCCATCGCCATCCGTCAGCACAGCATCCCAGCGAGAACCCTGCGTCACGCCAGATACCCGGCTGTAATAAAACCGACCAATTTGGCGGGCATTGGGCGGCGTTGGAACGCGATCGCGCGGCCCAGCCACATCGCCCTGCTGCAAGAGTGCCAGCCACTCCTCCATGCGGGGCGATCGCTCGGTGCCGTTGCCATTCACCCTGGCAAACATGCCCAAACTCGCCAGATGCACGGGGCCATCGCTGGACAAGTGCAGCAGCGCCGATCGCCCGTTGATGGGCAGATTGGCATTGGATGGACGAGCCGGGCGACGCGCCTCACCGTTTTGCACAACATCGGCTGCCTCTGCCGCGTCTAGCCCCATATCCTCCGGATCGACAATGGGCAACGGCTCACGATTGCGGTAAGACTGCAAGCTCCGCAGGGGAATGGGTTCGTTTAGCAGCAGTTGCACATACCGGGGTGGAATCGTCACCCGCTCCGGCAAAATGGCTTGGCTCAGCCCTCGCAAGATGTCGCCCATGGTGCGGCTGCCTGGCCCTGCAAACACCGTGGGTCCGGCGTTTGCCACGTAGGAGGGCAGATCGTAGAACGGGGCTTCCTGGCTCAGGTAACTCGCAGACTGATGAACCTGAATCGTCACCGGGCGATCGGATGGATTGTAGGCCAGAAGCCCAATGTAGAGCGTCCGCACGTCGGTTGGCGTGCGCCCTTTTGCAATGTGATGGGCGAACACGTCAAAGCGCCCTTCAAAGGCGTAGTTCAAGTGGGCAGAGGGAACGCGCATCCCCTGCGGGGGAAAGGTGGATAGCAAGATGCCTTCTTGCTGCACTAGTTCCGGGCTGTTGCTGTTAAACACTGGCACCGAATCAAGCTGCCCCGGCAGTGGGCGCACCTCTTGAGCTTCGACCACATGGCTGAGTCGTGGGGTCGGTGGAGGTGGCGTAGGGATGTAGACCTCGGCCGGGGTGGCTTGAGCTAGGGGAAACAGTGGCAAAAATGGAAGCATGAGAACCTGCAAGAAACCCAAATCTAAAAGACTCCAAATCACCTTGAGAGGGGCAAAAGCAACAGGACAAGTCGGGTCAGATCAAGCAGAAAATGTCGAGCTTGAGCAGATCGAATGAGCTGACCCAAAAAGCCCCGATTTTTACTTTTGGCAAAAGCACCTAAGGAGTGCGCTTCATCCTCAAAAGCGGATGTGCTAGTCCGCCTATCGCGCTGAGCCGCGCCTTCTAGCGGTCAGCGGTTTACCAGAGTCAAAAGCGCATCTGTAGACAAGTCCCAAGGGAAAGGGAGGATCGACCGTGATCCACAACGCAACGCCTTGTAATGCAACGTCTCACCATATCACTCCAAACCACTACACACTACTTTCACAACTAGGGCACACCCGGAAGTCGTGACAGCGAGCAAGGGGGCATAAGCCGCTGGTCGCGGTTCCTCAATCAGGTTACCCAGAGATTGACTAGAAGACACATGTACCTAATGTCTCAGCTTGAAAACCCTGTCAAAACTATACGAGAAATCGGCACAAGATGAAGAAATCCTAAGGGAGTTGATCCGGGATTTTTTAATGCCTAGTCGAGGTTTATGCTTCCTTTCAGGAAAGAAGGCATAAGTTCATCAAAAATTCACAAACTAAATTGACAAACCAGCCTGCGAATCTTGCGAATCTAGGGAGGATGTCTCCAGAAAAGTGGGTCAAGAGAAAAGTAGGTTAAGAATTGAGGGTTCCCCGCGTCACGCCGAGCTGATTTTGTAGCTTGAGATCTTTCCACAGCGCAGTTCCGCTTAATGTTCCCTCCAGCAGCGCTTGATATCGCTGGATGGTTTGCATGACCTGAGCAGGCGTTTCGTTGAGAAATTCTAGGCGAAACGCCTGTGCCCCAAGCTGCATAAGTCGATGAACCGCTTCTGCTCCAGTTTGGGCAGTGCCGTTAAATACGGTGTTGCGACAGCCTGCGTCGGCTTGCAGGATATGCTCTGTGCCCGTGCGATCGCGCAACTTGACTACCTGCTTTTCGCAGGGGCGACCACAGTTTGTATAGTCTGTCCCTTGGGACAGAAACGCGCAAAAGACGCAGTGTTCCATGTGAAACATGGGCATGTGCTGATGAATCGTGACCTCAAACCAGTCTGGTGGGCAACTGGTCAATAGGCCCTCTAGCTGCTGGAGGTTGAGATCGTAGGACGCGGTGAGTCGCTCTAGCCCCGCCCGTTGAAAGTAGTCGGCGGAGAGCGCGTTGGCCACATTCAGCGAAAAATCGCCGATACGGCGCTGGTCGGCGAAGAACTGGAGATGGTCGTAGTTTCGCACTAAATAGCCATCTGCTTGGGCATTCTTCACCTGCCGCAAGATCCAGGTTTCGCTGGGTTTGGTGATGCGGGGCGGCGCAACGAAAATTTCCAGGGAGTCAGAGTTGGGGTGACTCCGAACCAGCCCGACCGCTTCGCGGTATTTGCGCGGGTCTTCAAATTCGCAGTAGAGCGTGCGGAGTCCGGCAGTGAGGGCGGCCTGAAGTTGTGGCAGGGTGCGGGTGAGGGCGATTAGGTTGGTGGATGCGGGAGAGCAGGAGGGAGCAGGAGCAGCGGGCAGGAGGGTGTGCAGGGTGGCATGGGGGTTGAGATGCCAGGGTTTTGGCTGGGCGCGCTGGGCTTCGAGCTGGGCGACGAGTTCCCGACGAAGGCGGTTGAGTTCGCTGAGGGGCAGCATGGTGGCGTTGCCCAGGTGATTTTGCAGGGAGTCGAGATAGAAGGGCGTGTTGCCGAGCCGTCCCAGTTGTGCCCGCAGGCGTTCGGTGGTGAGGGGCTGGGTTTGGGCGATCGCCAGTGGCAGTTCCGATTCTATCTGGGCGATGTGGCCCTGTTCGTCGCGGGCGATCGCCACCAGCGGCTGCCCCGCTTCCCCATGCACTTCAATGGCAATCGGTCTTTGGACCTTGGGCGTGTCGCCTGCATAGCTCTGGCGAAGCTGACGATCCAGTTCGGGGTCACTGGTTTTCCAGAGGCGATCGCCCACGCGCACCCGCCGCCAGTCTATTGCGCCGCGCCCAAAGGTGAGCGTTGCTTCGTTACCCTGCATTTCGACGGAATACACCCGGCCGCCTTCTTCCGGGGCATCGGGGTGGCCGCTGTCGAACACCACACCATCGCCCGGTTTTAGCGGAGCCTGGAGCCTGATCATGGCTCGCTCGTTGCGGAGGCGGGTCACTTCGCCCAGATATACGCCCCGCTTTTTGCCAAATCGCGCATGGACAAGTTCCTGGTTGTTGATGCCGCGAAACCATCCCGTGTAGAGGCCGCGAGAGAAAGCCATTTCGAGGTTGTAGCGGTCTTCAGGAGATGAGGCGCTGGGGCGTGCTGCGAATTCATCGCTCTGGCGCTCTGAAACCATCTGCCAAACGCGATCAAGCGCGTTGCGATAGACCCGCGTGACGTTGGCGACGTATTCTGGCGATTTCAGGCGACCTTCGATTTTCAGGCAGGCTACGCCTGTGGCTACCAGGTCGGGCAATACGTCGAGTCCAGATAGATCCTGGGGGCTGAGCAAATAGTGGCGATCGCCCAAATCCACCTTCTGCCCGTCTGCAATGAGATCGTAGGGCATTCGACAGGCCTGGGCACACTCGCCCCGGTTGGCAGAGCGGCCGCCGAGGGATTCGCTGGTCAGGCATTGCCCAGAGTAGGCGACGCAAAGCGCCCCGTGGACAAAAACTTCCAGCGGCATGGACATCGCGCGATTCGCGCCGCGATCCCTGAGGGAATCGCCCAGTTGCTGCCGGATCTTTCGGATATCCTTCAGCGAACACTCGCGGGCCAGCACCACCAAGTTGCAGCCCAGCGCTTGGGCAAAGGCGACCCCGGCAGCGCTGGTGATGGTCATCTGCGTGGAGGCGTGGATGGGGAAGTCGGGCGACAGGTGGCGAATTAGGCGGCAAATGCCGATATCTTGAACAATCGCCGCATCTACGCCTGCCGCGATCATAGTTCGCACATACTGCTCGGCTTCGGCGAGTTCTGCCGGAAAGACCAGCGTGTTCAGCGTGACATAGCCCTTCACGCCGCGCCGATGTAGAAATGCCATCAATTCCGGCAAATCGGCTTCGGTAAAGTTTTGCGCCCGCATTCGCGCATTAAACCGATCCAGCCCGAAATAGATTGCGTCGGCTCCGTTTTCGACCGCAGCACGGGCGCAGTCCCAGTTGCCGGCGGGGGCCAGCAGGTCTGGGCAGCGCGGTGGGGCGATCGCCACTGGACTTGAAGACAGCAGAGTATCCATAACGCTGTATCACGCTGTAGCTGAGGGGCTATTATGAGCTATTTAGGAGCGATCTAGGGGCTATTTGGCGCTATTTGGGCGCTATCTTTGGCTCAGTCCGCAGAAATTTCTTGCGCCTCGCGCTCATCGGCTTCTGGCTTTGCCCCAGAAGGAACTTCGAGCGGCGGCGGATCGGGTGGGGTGTGGGCTTCAGCAAGGGGCGCAGAGCCAGATTCAGCGGCGATCGCCTCCGGTTTGCGCTCCGAAAAGCCCCAGACAAACAGCAGCGCAATCACCGAAATCATTGCCCACTGGGGCGGCACCAGGCTGTCGTTAAACACCTTAATCAATAGGCGTAGCCCCACCAGCCCCACGGTGATGTAGCCCGCGTCTTCCAGATGGGTATATTCATCCAGCCAGCGGATAAATAGCCCCGCCAATAGCCTCAGCGTGAGAATCCCGATCAGCCCGCCCGTTAGCACCAGCCACACTTCCTGAGACAGGGCGATTGCCGTGGTAACGCTATCCAGCGAAAACGCCAGATCCGTAATCGCAATCATCGGAATGGCCTGCCAGAGTGATGTAAAGCGCGGCCCGTGGTGGTGGTGTTCGCCGTCCTCTGTTTCATCGGAGGTGAAATACTTGAACACCAGCCAGAGCAAATAGAGCGCACCCGCCAGCTCAAACTGCCAAAACCGAATCACCCAGGTTGCCGTCAGAATCAGGATGACCCGAAAAATAAACGCGACGAGTAGCCCCAAATTCAGCGCGTCTCGCTGCATTTTTTTGCCGTCTAGCCCTTGGGCGATGGCCGCCAGCGCGATCGCATTGTCGGCGGATAGCAGCGTTTCGAGGGCCACCAGCACCGTCAGCAGAAGGAACGTGTCTACACCCAGGTTGGGAGACAAGTCGAGCAATCTATCTAGCATGGCGGCAATCTCTAGGCAAACAGCAACGCAAACAGCAAACGCAAACAGCAGAATGTCTGCAAGAATCTGTAAAAAACTCTGCTAAAAAGCAGCAGATCAACGCAAGTTTGACAAACTGCGTCTCTCACAGCATATCGAATTTAAACCCAAATCTTTGTCTCAGAAAATTCCAGGGATGAATCCAAAGCTTTTGCGGGTTCAGCAAAAACGTCTGACCCGTGCATGAAATCCGACCTCGACCCGACTCGCTTCGTTGGGCTGAAATCCGGGTATGGTGAGGAGGCGATCGCACTATGCAAACGCGCCCGCTGCTACACTGCTTCTCCGAATCGTTCCTGCTTCTCCGAATCGTTCCCTCCCGTGCTTGGTCATGTCGTCCTTTTCTGCTGATTCTGCTAGAAACCTGCTTAAGAACTTGCCTGAGAATTTGCCTGAGAACTTGCCCGCACTGCTGGCGCGATTTCGGGCTGTGTATCCCTTCGCTAGCCTGATTACCGACCTGCTGACCGTGCAAAACGGGCGTTATATCGTGCGGGCTAGCGTAATCATGGGTGGGCTGACGCTGGCCACTGGGCTGGCCGAAAGCGCCAGTATCGAAGACGCAGAAGACCGGGCACGGGGGCGATCGCTCCAGGCGTTGGGGCTGCATGGATTGGGCATGAATGACGGATCAACGGCCGCTGTCCAAACCTCTGTTCAGACCCCTGCTCAGACCTCTGTTCAGACTCCTGGGCAAGTAACGGGGCAAGTAACGGGGCAAATCGGTGGGCAACCGGGCGGGCAGTTGAGGGGGCAATCGGGCGGGCAAATTGGCGAGACTGATGGCCAAACGCCTGAATTTGCGCCGATGGATGCAGCCTGGAATCGTTCACCGAGCGGTTTGCCCAGCGCCAGTTTGCCCGTGGAGAGTGCGGGGTCTGCGATGCCGCCGATTGCCCCAGCGCGTGACTTTGTCACCGAAGCGGCGACACTCCCCACAGAGAGCGACTGGGACAAACCCGACCCGCTTGACCCGCCCCTGCCGCCTGAAGACGAGCTAGACTCTGGCCCCGTCGTGGCAGATTTTTACGCCCATATTTCCGCATCCGACGACGGTTTTTCAGAAGCCTCCGAACCCGTCGATTTGTCCCAAATCACCAAACCTGCCTCACAGATCAGCGCCAAACCCTCTCGCAAGAAGTCCGCTAGCCCGCCGCCCAACCCCGAACCCGCGCCGCCTGGCCCCGCCCCCGCCTCCATCGACTTTTCCGATATCCTCGCCCAGACCGATGTGGAACTGCGCCGCCTGGGGTGGGATGCCAAGCGCGGCCGCGAACACCTGAAAGCGACCTACAGCAAGCGATCGCGCCAGGAACTCAACGAAACCGAACTCTACGACTTTCTGGATTTTCTCAAGTCTCAGCCCAATCCCTGACCCACAGCGCTTCATCCTCTGCTTAATCCTCTGATGTCTCTAGATGCGATAGATGCGATCGCCGCTCAACTCGAACGCTTCGCCATGGTGCAATATCCGCTAGAAGTGTCGGCCGTGATCACCTCAGCCCTATCGGGGATGATCGCTGCTCGCAAGAAAGGGCTGGATCTGGTGGGTGTGTATGCGATCGCCTTTGTGAATGCCTTTGGGGGCGGAACCTTGCGCGATGTGCTGCTGGATCGGCGACCGTTCTTTTGGGTACGCTATGAGGGCTATGCGGTGCTGGTGCTGCTGCTGGCGGCGCTATATGTCTACGGGTCGCGCCTGCTGAAGCCAGTCAAAGCGCCTGCCTATCGAGTCTTTGCGCTGTTGGATGCCTTTGGGCTAGCGCTGTTCAGCATTTCCGGTACGGCCTTTGCGCTGGAATATCGAATGCCGCCGTTCACCGCGTCGCTGCTGGGCGTGATTACGGGCGTGGTGGGCGGCGTATTGCGCGATATCTTGCTGGTGCAGATTCCCGTGGTCTTTCGCAAAACCGCCACGCTCTACGCCACCTGTGCCTTTGTCGGCTGCTGGGTTTATCTGGTGCTGGTGCTGTGGCAGGTGGATATGGCGATCGCCACCGTTGCCGGGTTTTGCACCATCGTTCTGCTCCGAATGCTGGCGCTACGCTATAACCTGACGCTGCCCACCCCACGAGAGGAAGAATAAAATGAAAATCAGGGATGGCTTGCTCAGGGCAATGAGCTAAGGATTAGAATTAAGGGTCGTCAAGTATCTGGTGCCAACTTCACAAACCCAACCCAACAGGCTTCTTGATGAATTTGACCATTAGCCCCGATGGAATTGAACTACCGCCGGGTAGTGAGGTGATCTTGCGTCATCAAAGCTGGGCAGATTACGAAGGGCTGTTGTCAAGCCGTCGCGATCGCGCTGCGGTCAAAGTCTACTTTGGAGTCAAGAAACAGGAAATTCGTTTGATGGCTCCTTTGCCTGGCCATAGCAACCGCTCCGCTACCCTCACTGATTTGGTGAAGGCGCTGCTGCGGCATCAGAACCAAGACTGGCACGCCTTCGATCCCCTCACGCTGAAGCGAGTCAGCCAAACCGGAGTAGAACCCGATGCCTGTTTTTACATCCAAAATCGATTGGCTATTTTGGGTAAAGAACGTATCGATTTGGAAATTGATCCTCCGCCGGATCTAGCGCTTGAGGTCGATCTCACGTCTTTTACTCAGCCAGCAGATTATGAGGCGATCGCCATTCCAGAACTCTGGATTTATCGGAGTCAGGGCCTGCGAATCTACATCTTCGACAGCGAACACTATCAGGAAAGCGAGGTCAGCGGCATTTTTCCAGATATTGCGGTCAAGCAGTTGATCCCCCGCTATGTCGAGCTAGCCTGGAGCCAAGGCTCAAGCAGCGCCCTGCGCGCTTTTGAGGCAGAGCTTGCATAAGCCCCCTTGCATAAGCCCCGTTGTTAGCTTGTCTGCTCAGCCTCTAATCCCCGACCCATAGTTCCTGATCCCTGACCCCTGACCCCTTAATCCTCACTTCTCCGTCATGGTCCACACGCCGTCTTGCCAAGTTTCGTCGTTGGGCGGATGGCTGAGCCAGTGGGTGCAGCGGTCGAGGTGGAGCTTGGCGGCTTTGTCTTCGTTGTTCACGTCTTGCAGCAACGTGGCAAAAGCGCTCATCGCTTTAACGAAATCGCGATTCAGGTAATGCTTGCGCCCTTCGTGATAGAGGTCAATCAGCCGCTTTTTCTCGTCGGGAATGATTTCGTCACGCAGCCCAACGAGTTCATAAATGCTGACGGGCTGCGTCTTGCCCTTCACCCGGATACAGTCTAGCTCTCGCGCCCAGACCCGATCGGCGCAAGGCTTGTAGGTGTTCTCGCTGATGATGATGTCGGTGCCGTATTGCTTGCTGGCGCTTTCCAGGCGCGACCCCAAGTTAACCCCATCGCCAATGGCCGTGAACTCCATGCGGCGGCTGGAGCCGATGTTGCCGCTGATGACGATATCGGAGTTGATGCCGATGCCGATCCGAATCGGTGGCTTTTGGCGCTGTACCCGGTCGGCGTTGAACGCGGCAAGTCGGTGCCGCATCTCGATCGCCGTTTGTACGGCCATCCACTCGTGGTCGTCCAAGGGCAGCGGCGACCCAAACACCGCCATGATGGCATCACCGATGTACTTGTCCAGCGTGCCCTTATAGGTAAACACCGCGTCTACCATGCTCTCGAAATACTGGTTCAGCATTTCGACCACCTCTTCGGCGGTCATGCTCTCGGTCAGCGTGGTGTAGCTGCGAATGTCGGAAAACAGGACAGACACTTCTTTGCGATCGCCCCCCATTTTGGCAGCGTTGGGGTTCTCAAAGAGCAACTGCGCCACTTCCTGCGACATATAGCGCGACATGGTGCTTTTTAGCCGCTTTTCGCCGCTGATGTCGTCCATCACCACCAGCGCTCCCGACACCTGCTCTGGGTCACTCGCATCGGCGATGGTGTTAATCGACAGGTTAATGCTGTGCTGCTCCACGCCTTTGACCGCGTTCAGCGTTTGATCCGGGTAATACTGCTGACGGCACTTGTCATCTGTTGGCATGAGCGCCATTTTGAACCACTTGGAAAAATCCCCCTTTTCCAGCCCAATCAGTTCCTCGGCGTGCAGCCCCTCCAGCGGGTCAGTGTCGCTCAGACCCAGCAGTTTACGGGCGCTTTCGTTGGCGGCGATGATGCGTCCCTCTTTGTCGGTGGAGATAACGCTGTTAGAGAGCGATCGCAGAATATCGCGCTGGAGTTGCTCCTGCTGCTTCACCGTGGCGAACAGCTTGGCGTTTTGCAGCGCCACACCCGCCTGAATGTTGAACGCCTGCATGAACTCCTGATCGTTTCGGTTAAAGCTAGCCCGCCAGATCTCCGGCGCTTCAGGATAGTTTGCCGGATCGTAGGGCGGATGGTCGCCCTGCTTTTTCTTATTGATCAGTTGAGTGACGGCGATTAGTTCGCCATCTGCGTTGAACACGGGCATACACAACATGCTGCATGTGCGATAGCCCGTCTTTTTGTCGGTTTCCTTGGCAGTGTCGGAGTTGGGGTGGTTGTAGAGGTCGTAGGGAATGAGGACTGGCTCACCCGACATCGCCACCTGCCCCGCAAAGCCTGCATCCATCGGGATGCGAATTTCTTGCAGCACGCCGTTGATCGGCAGCTTTGTCCAGAGCTGGTGCTGGTCGCGATCCAAGAGCCAAAGCGTGCTGCGATCGGCCTGCATCAGTTCCTGGGCCTCTTCCATCACGCGTCCCAGGGTTTCCTCCAGATCTAGGCTGCTCTGGCTGAGAGATTTGGTCGCCTTCATCAGCGCCGAGGCGGCCCGCTGCTGCTGGGTTGCCTTGTAGAACGAGCGGGACGATTCCAGAATCAGCCGGATCGAGGGCGCAAACTCTTCAAACACCTGCTCATCTTGCGCGGTAAAGCCGCCCAGGTCGATGCGCTCGTCTAGGTGCGCTTGCAAATCACAGTTGGGCTTGAGCTTGTTGATCAGTTGCACGACGGCCACCAAGTCGCCCTGATCGTTCAGCAGGGGCATGGCCAGCATGGTGTAAGTGCGGTAGTGATTTTTCTTGTCGAGCGCCTGAGCCGCCTTAGAGCGGGGATCGTCGTAAAAGTCGTAGGGAATGTTGACGACCTGCTTGGTGGTGGCGACTTCGCCCGCAATGCCGACATGCTTGGGAATTCGCAGTTCCAGGTTATTGCCGTTTTCGTCTTCGGCGACGATCGCCCACAGTTCGTCTTTCTCGTCGTCTAGGAGAAAAATAGTGGCGCGATCGGCGTTCAGCAGTTCCCCCGTTTTCAGGGTGATGGAATGCAGCATCTCGTTCAAGATGGCATCAAATCCCTGAGAATCCATCAGGTTGTCGAGCATCGAGAGGGTTTGATTAACCACTCTTAGCTTTTGCTCAACATCGGTAACGACCTGCTTGAACGTATCCTGGGTCAGCGGCGCGAGAAAGGACGAGAAAGATCCCTTGGTGGTGGCCAGGGCGCTGCCGGGGTTGGGTCTGCTGGAGGGGCTGGTGGCGCTTGGGTCGCTGTTTGGATTGGGGGGAGGGACGGGGGGGGAAGCGGGTGATTCTGGCGGCTGCGATCGCCCACTCAATTGCCCAGCACTCGAACCATCGGTGAGGACTTCTACCTCTACCGTAACCGTTGCATTGTCCCCATCAAGCGGGTCGGCCGATGGGGAGGATGTGGAATGTAGATGCGAGGAGGGGGCGCTCATGGCAGTTCCAGGTAGAAACAGGGCGATGCGTCTGACTCAACTTCTTTCAAGTTACCCAAACGCCATTACGGATTCACAGCCAATGAATTCGACAGTCCTATGCATCTCCTGTGCATCTTATGCAACGAACCATGCAATGAGGGCTTAGGAGAAGCATCTGACGGGGTTTTGAGGTGGCGATCGCCCTCGTATTTATCCTACCAAGGGGCGATCGCGCAACTCCATCCCCATCCGCAAAATGCCCAAGCTGGATGCACTCATTAAGACTCTAGCCGCCCAACTGGGGATCGACAAGGCGCAGAGGATACGGAATCATCCAGACATAGGCATCCAGACATAGGATTGTTGCTCCCTCAAAACCCCCCTTATCATCAGCGGCGGCGTGGGTGAATCCCTGTTCATCTGATTGGTGATTTATCCACCGCTCCAGTTCTTCCTCCAGTTCTTCATTGCTTGCTTAGTTTGCTTAACGAAGCCCTTGAGCATCTGGTATCGGGCAAGGCGCGGTATCGGATTGTGCTAAAACGTTAGGATTTCGCCTGCCGATGTTTAGCCTGCCAAAGCGCAAAACTCTAGAGATGCGAGTTGACTGCTTGGGTGCATCGCACACAAACAATCAACTCGCATCCGGGTTTCGGCCCACGTTCAACGCAGTCCTCAGTTCTTCAAAGACCGACCTGACCGCTGGTGGCCAACACGCGGGCGCTCACGCCAAAGACCCGCAGCAGCCCCTCCGAGTCGCCGTGGTTATAGTCGCCCACGCCCTCCATTGAGGCGTTTTCTTCGGAATAGAGGATGTGGGGCACGTCGTCGGCCGCCACGAAGGAGATATTGCCTTTGTAAAGGGACACGCTGATGGTTCCGGTGGCGAGTTCGGCCGTGTTGGCGATCGCCGCCAGCATCATCTGCGTTGCCCGGTCAAACCAGTAGCCCTGATAGATTTGCTTGGCCACCAGGAGCGAAAGCTGGTCATAAAACTCCCGCGCCCGCCGATCCAGAATCAGTTGCAGCAGATAAGCATAGCAAGTGCCCAGGGTTTCTACGCCGGGGCTTTCGTATACGCCGCGCGACTTGATGCCCACAAAGCGGTTTTCGACCAGGTGCGTGCCGATGCCGATGCCGTGCTTTCCGGCGATCGCATTCGTCTTCAAAAACGCATCCACCAGATTCACCGATTCCCCATTCACGCTCACCGGACGACCCTTTTCAAACCGCACGGTAAAAGCTTCTGGCGTGTCGGGCGCATCCTGCGGATAGCAGCCCATAATCGGCTTCACAAACTGGGCCGGGGTGGTCAGCGCCTCCAGCATTCCCGATTCATGCGTCAACCCCAGCAGGTTGGCATCGGTGGAATAGGGCTTGTCTTTGGTAGCCGTCACGGGCAGCCCGTTTTCCTGACAGAAATCAATCATCTCGCTGCGGCCGGGGAACCGCGCCAGAAAGCTCTCGTCGCGCCAGGGTGCATACACCTCAAACTCTGGAGCCAGCATATTGGTAATTAGCTGAAACCGCACCTGGTCGTTGCCGCGCCCCGTTGCGCCGTGGCTAAAAATCGTCAGCCCGCGCTGCTTCATTTCCAGAATCATTGCCTTGGTCAGGGAACAGCGGGCGATTCCCGTGGTGTTCCAGTAGCGCCCTTCGTAGCAGGCCTGCGACTGGATCACCTTGAGGCCGTCTTCGGCGATCGCCTCTCGCACAGGCAGCAGCACAAAGTCCACCGCGCCCGCCTTCAGCATCCGCTGGCGCACCGCATCCATGTCTTCTTCATCCGGCTGCCCCAGGTCGGCCGTAAAGCACACCACGTTTACGCCCTGGTTTGTCAGCCAGCGCGTAATGGTGCAGCTATCTAGCCCGCCCGACCCGGCAAACGCAACGGTTTTTCCCTTTAAATCTTGCACTTTCATGAACAGCCTTCCTCAATCTAAGCAGCGCCTTTGCTTGAGCAGCGCACGACCAGTCGTGATGGGTTCAAATACTGGCGATCGCCTCACCCAGAACAGAGAGCATTATCCCCTGTCTTTTGATAAATTCTGTCGGGCTGGGTACAGATTTCTGATGCAGATTCCAGGCTAAGGATGAAATCACACATCCAAACAGCAGTTTTGGGCGTAGTGTTCATTAGGATTCATCGCGAGTCTTGATTCCAAGCGCTATCGAACGCCTCAAAGCCATGATTCATCCCAAAAAGATTCTTTTCCATTTCGTTCTGGGTGCGCTGACGTGCCTATCTCTCGTGGGGCTGTCTACCCCGTCCCTGGCCCAAGCCGTCTCTGGCAGGATGCGTCCGGCAGACCCCGCCCCCATCGCAGAGGTGCGTCAGGCAGAAACTGTGCTGCTGGCGCAGGGGATGACCCGCTCTTCTTTACAGCGCTTTTCGGCAACCCTGAGCCGGGGTGCAGTGGTGGGCGCGTCTCCCTCTGGTCGGGCGACAGGTGTGGCCGGGGCCGTGCTGGCGGGCGATCGCCTGGTGGTGCGGGGCGACTTTCGCAATTTGGCTGGTCCCCTGCGCGACTATACCGTTGACCCCACCGATCCGCCCAACCCCAACATCACCTCAGCCGTGCATATCCATCGGGGCGAACCCACCGCCAACGGCCCCTTCCAGTATGCGCTGACGGTGACGATGAGGGGCGATCGCGACGGTCGCTTTGCGGGAGAATACACCCTCACGCCAGAACAACGGCAAGCGCTGGAAAGCGGCAATCTCTATCTTGATCTTCACACCACGCGCAACCGGGCCGGCGAACTGCGCGGCGTGCTGCGTCCTTACTAACGCCCGGACTCGCCCAAGCCTCCGCCCGTTCCTCCGGGTCTAAAGGACGTTGGTTCTCCGCTGGCTCTTGACAAGTTGGCTCTCAAGCAGAAAGGTCTGCCCCCACTTCCCAATCGGTGAAGTGGGGCTTTTTCATTGCGGAACCTGCTGCCAGAAATTGTAGACCTAATAAAAGAAGACCCCAGAAATTGATGGTCTGGGCTACGAGGGTTATGGCAAAACGATTGATGACTCATGCAATTCGGGTGAAGTGGGCGGCGGCCGTGGTGCTGACGGCGGGGCTGGGAACGGCCATAGCCTGCACCCCGTCTGCGCCCGACGCAGCCACTCCCGATCCTGCTGTGGTGCTGCATCCTGTCGATGCGCCGCTACGGCCGCCGCTGACAGAAGACGCACTCCGTCAGGCAGAGGCCGAGATGCAGCAGCGGATTCAGTCCGATCTGGACTTGCTGGGGCTGGGCAAGATTGGTTCAGTGGGGTCGCCGATTTCTTCAGAACTGGTCGCCTATCGGCAAACCTGGGCAGAGACAGACCCAGACATGGCCCCGTTTTTGGGAACCTGGGCCAAAGAGTGGGATATGCTGCCCCATTACTTTATGACGGTGTTTCCGTCGGAAGTACCAGGGCGCGTGTGCCTGGTGCGCTATAGCAAGCAGGAAACGGCAACCGTGCCGTTTGAGGTGTATGACACGCCGCTAGAGTTTTCCGTGGCGCAGGTGGCGGAGGGGCAACTGCTGGCTAGCAATACGCAGTCTACGCGATCGCTCTTGCGGCAAGTGACGGTCTCAAACTACGACAGCGAGTTTCTGGCAACGGTGGAGCCAACGGGAAACATGCAGGTCTATGCGTCCCAGCGGCCCCCTGCGATCGACCCCACCTGGCCCACAGCGCTGATGGAGCAGTTTCGTGCGGCTGGGTGTCGGGAGTAGAGCGATAAAAAAGGGCGATCGCCTCTTGCGCTGGGCGATCGCCTCTTACGATGAACCGACTTGCAACCTAGCCGCGATTTTTAATGAGCATTACGTCTACAATCTTCTCGGCCGCGGCTTCGGAAATGCCAAGGGCTTGATAGAGATCGTTGAGAAACTGCTGCTCTTCCTGGGTGACACGGCCGTCGGCCAAAACCAGATCGGTGGCAACTGCAAAGGCCGATTCCTTCAGTTCAAAGGGGAGAGAGTCTTTGGCGATCGCAAACAAAACGCCGACCCCATCCCGCCGCAGGATGCTGAACAGCTTGTCAAACATCCGTCGCATAATGTCGCTTGAATAGCTCCGGAAGAGCTGCATGCGGTTCAGCGTACTCATCAGACCCGATAGCTCCTCGTCTGCCAGATAGCCGTCAGAAGCAACTGCGGCCAGGGCGATCGCTGCATAGGCTTCGGCTGGGCTAAAGGTTTCCTGAACTGTGTTTTGTACGCCAAACATTCGGTCGAACAAACCCATAGCAATATCTCCAAAGTAGAAGGAATGAGCCGCGCCGACAGCCTGTTGGTCTGATGGCTCATCTTTCAGCCAGTCTGAGCAGCTACGGCCTAATTCAGAGTTCCCTCAATTCCTCCAACTCTCTCCGCCTTTGCTCGGACTGGCGACCAACCGCATAAGTTCTACTTGCCTAAGCCTAAGCCTGGGTCTGTTGGGGCTGGTTGGCAGGCAGCTTCAGCGGAATCTCAAAGCAAAATTCTGACCCCTCAGCGGGGCAAGAGGTGCATTTCAGCGTACCGCCGTGGCGCTCGGTAATGATTTGATGGCAAATTGATAGCCCCAGCCCGGTTCCGCGTCCCACAGGTTTAGTGGTGAAAAAGGGATTAAAGATCCGCTGCTGCACGTCCGTCGAAATGCCAATTCCATTGTCTGCGATGCACACCGAGACGCGATTCCCTTCGACCAGACGGGTTCTAATCCAGATGGTGGGAATCTCGTCTTGTTCCTCTGGCAATAAATCCTTGGCCCAGTCCATGCAGTATGCCGGGGAATGAGCCTGCCCAGCGGCGCTGCGTAAACCATCCACCTGTTCTCGCATCGCCTCCAGAGCATCGACCGCGTTGCTCAAAAGGTTCATAAACACCTGGTTAATCTGTCCGGCGTAGCACTCGACAAGCGGCAGATCGCCGTATTCCCGAACAATGCGGATACCTGCTCGACTAGGAGTGCCCCGGAGACGGCTATTGAGCAACAGCAGCGTACTGTCCAGCCCTTCATGCAGATCAACGGACTTGACCTCAGACTCATCCAACCGGGCAAACACACGGAGCGATCGCACGATTTCACTAATCCGCTGCGTGCCAACCTGCATCGACCCCAGCAGCTTGGGCAGATCATCCTGAATGAATTCCAGCCCTAGTTCCTCTGCCTTTTCGCAGATCGCTGGCACCTTTTGGAGATGGGTCTGATAAAGGTTCAGCATCTCCAATAAGCACTGCATGTACTCGCGGGCATGGAGCAAATTGGACTGAATGAAGCTTAGGGGATTGTTAATCTCATGGGCTAGACCTGCCACAAGCTGCCCCAAACTCGACATCTTTTCCGTTTGAATCAGTTGCGACTGAGTGGCCTTGAGATCTCGCAGGGTTTGCTCAAGGTGGGCGTTGTTCTCTTCTAGCTCCTGGGTGCGTTGCCGGACTTGTTCTTCCAGGTTGCTGTTGGCGCTGGCCAGGTCTGCCTCGCGCTGCTGCACCTGCTCTACCATCCGCTCAAAGCTGCTTGCCAGTTGGCTAATCTCATCTCGCACATAGCGACGATGAAACTGTGTCAGCGCCCGATCGTACTCGCCTTGGCTCATTTGCTCGGTGGCATCGGTCAGATCGATAATCGGTCGCGTAAAGGAGCGAGCCAGCAGCGCCACCAGACCCAGCAGCAGCAGGTAGGTGCTGCCAAAGGCGATCGCCAAGCTTTTGCGAATGTCTCGCTCAACACTGTAGATCTCGTCAGCCTGAAAATCGATCCCCAGCAGCCCAATCACCTGCCCTTCAGCATTTTTAATCGGGCCATAGGCAGAAATCCAGTTTCCCCAAGAGTCGGTGTAGGGCGAGAGCGTCAGCGTCACCTCCGAAAATCCCTGATAGAGGCGAGTTTCGTCCGGTGTGGCGAGGTAGGCTTCCCGAAAGCTTGTGGCGTTCTCCGGCTGCAAGACTCGCAAGCTATCCCCAATCCAGAGTGCTTCGTAGGGTTTGGCTCCCTTCACCAAGGTATAAGGATTGGCCCGTGGCTCTACGTTGTGAATTCGGATCAGCCATTCTTGATGGCGCTGATAGAGCGGGTTTGAGGCGGGCACTGGCTCGCCCTGCGGCGCAGGCAACTGGGAAAGCTGGGAAAACTCGGTCGCATCAACACCGGCGATCGCCCCGTCCAGCGTATTCACCATGTCCTGCCTTAGCCCCTCCCTCACCCGATTTAAAGCTTTGCTATAAAGCCAGCCGTATAACCCGACAAAAACCAGCCCGCTGACCAGCGCAACGCCCAACATGAGCTTGAACTGGAGGCTGATAAATGGAGAGCGAGGCTGTGAAGTAGAGCAGCTAAAGCGGCCACTGCGCGGCAAAAAGTCTAAGGACATAACTGGCACACTCTCGATCCAGGTTAGGAAGGCCAGCGCTGGGATGTGCTGAATCTCGCGATGAATCTCACTACTTAAGATGCCCGATTTTTCAATCGTTTAACAGAATAACCCGCGAAAAACTCTCACTTCAGAGCATCCATTCGTTGGGATGTCCTGAGCCGCTAGCTTGTGGCAATGGCTTCCTCTCTCTGAGCAGCCCAAAAAAGGCAGGGGCCGGGGGGCTAGGGAGAGGACGGCGACGAGGGGGCTGGCAAAACCGGGATTTCGACGGACTGAGTTTGTCGAGGGGGTTCGGGTATGTCGGAACTGGGCTTGGTTTTGTGAATGCTCTCTGAGAGAGGAGGCGCTTGCACAGGAGGGGGAGGTTCAGGCGGAGCAGGCTCCGACGAAAAGCGGGAAGGGGCGGGGGGCTGTGAAACTTGAGGAGGTGGCTCTACAGGAACCGTATCTGGCGCGGCCCAGGCCGGTTCATCGACTGGGGGAAGACCTGATGGATCGGCGAACTCTTCTGGAATTTGGCGGCGGGTCTGGATTGGAGGAGACTCTTGAAACTGTCGTTCTCGAATCGGTGCTGTATGAGGGGGCGCTTCGGGTAGCACCTCTTCCGAAAAGGCTTCTGGGGAATACCGCCTGACTGGGTCATCTCCCACCCAGCCTTCGATCGGCGGAAAGGATTGCTCATTATTCACGAACGGATCGAGCAGCGCCGGTGGCTCTCCGGCATGAGGATTTTGAGAGTGGTGGCGGATGGCCCAGCCCAAGGCTGCACCCCCTAGACCAGCAACCACAGAGGTTAGCAGCAGCGACGCGATTAGCCAGCCCTGTCTGCCCTTGCCAGACGATGGGGGCGCAGAGGTTGGCGAAACTATAGCTGGCGAAACTATAGCTGGCGAAACTATGATCGTTGTTTTGGGCTTTCCCCTTGCTGCATCGGCGATCGCCCCCTGAGGTAGCTTCTGGTGCAGCTTTTGGGGCGGCTTTTGGGATGCTGCCTGAGTCGTTGCCTGAGTTGTTTCTTGAGTCGTTTCTTGGAGCGTTGCCTGAGATGACTCCAGAGGCGATTGGTTGCCACTGCTGCTAGCCCCGCTGCCGTTCATCTCTACGTCGATGCGGTCGGATGGGGTGATGGAATTGGAGCCAGAGTCGTTGGGTGGAGTCATAGGCGGAGTTGTGGGGAGGATCACTGCGGATTGTTGGGCAAGCATTTCCAGAGGATGGCCATGGATTGCTTGTGAAGAACAGCCGCCGCGCTGTTTAGAATACTTCACCATTCCCAACCATCCTACCGTGATCGGGATGCTCCTATGTTTACAGCAATTTACCGCGATTTTCAGCGCTAGCGCTGGGGAAATTGGCAAGCTAGGAGATGCTCTGCCTGTTGGCGCAGGGTCTCTGGGTCGCCCTGCAACTCGCCGTCCAGCGTCGCCGCCAACAGCCTATCTAGCATGGGTTTGAACTGCTTGCCGGGTTTGTATCCAAGGCGCTTGAGGTCGTTGCCGTCGAGGGGCGGTTTCACTTGCGACCAGACGGTGAGATAGTGCCAGATTAGGCGGCGGCGGGGGCGCGGGCTGCGAACCGTTAGCAGGGCCAGCGTGGGCAGGTCATAGGCGGCGAAGTGGCGCACGATCTGGCTGGGACGCAGCGGTTCGGCAGAGTGGTGCATTGACTGCTCAAAGTCATCCAGGGCAGTTTCAACGGCGTGCAGGCTAGCGAGGCGCTGGATGCTGTCGGCAGGAAGCTGGAGTCCAGCGGCGATGCGCTCTCGGACGCTAGACGGATCGTTGGGTGCAGCAGGTTCCGGTGCGTCTGTGGCGGAATCGGCGGGCAGGTGAGCGATCGCCACTTCTAGCAGCAGTAGCCAGTGTTCTAGCCGATGGTCAGGGTCAAACCGGGTCAGCCAGCGATCGCCCAGGCGCAGTTGCTGCCATAGTTCTGCGTCCAGCGTCAGGGCGGGGTGCAGGCAGCGCAGTGCGTCCAGGTCAGCCAGTTGCCGAATGGCTGCTTTCCAGTAGGGCGCTTCCAGGATGAACTTGAGTTCGCGCCGCAGACGGGTTTGCAGCGCTGGGGCCCGGTTCATTTCTTCCTGAATGCGGAAATAGACCCCGCTGGCGATCGCATGGCGAATTTGCGCCTCCGTTTGCGGGTCGAGGGTGAACCCCAGGCGCACAGCAAAGCGCACCGCTCGATAGATGCGGGTGGGGTCTTCGATAAAGCTGTTGGCGTGGAGGACTCGAATCTGGCGATCGCGCAAATCCAAAATGCCGCCGAAGAAGTCGAGCAGTTCCCCCCGGCGCGGTTGGGTCAGACGAATTGCCATTGCGTTGATGGTGAAATCGCGGCGATAGAGATCCTGGCGAATTGAGCTGGCTTCGACTTCGGGGTTGGCAGCGGGGTAGGGATAAAATTCGGTGCGGGCGGTGGCGATGTCGACCCAGAGCGAGCCAAGCTGGGGATGGTGATGCCAGGTGAGGGCGGCGGTTTGAAATTTGCCGTGAACCTGGAGGCGGGCTTCGGGATGCTGCTGCTGGAGCGATCGCGCCAGTTCTACACCTGCTGCCTGATCGGCCGCCTGGTGAAAGCCGTCTACAACTAAGTCAATGTCTGGCAACAGCAGCGGCCCGTGGGTTTGCAGCAGCAAATCGCGCACCGACCCGCCCACCATGTATAGCTGCCAGCCCCGCGCTGCGGCTAGGTCGGCCGTGTCTCGCAAAATGTCCCACAGGGCGGGCACGAGGCGATCGCCCAGCATCTCCCAAATCGCCTCCGGCAGCGGACACAGGCCGCCGCGCCCGGTTGTGCCATTCAGCGCCTCGCCTTCCCGCTGCTGCCACACCTGCCGCAGCACGTCCGTCCGCGTCACAATGCCCACTAGGCGATCGCCCTCCAGCACAGGCAGTCGCCCAATGTCGTAGGTCACCATGAGCGATTCGATTTCTGGCAGCGGCGTACTGGGGGTGATGGTTTTCACATTCGTCGTCATGTAGCCCTTAACCGGGGCGTGCCCAAAGCCGTGGTGAAAGGCAATGTCCAGATCGCGGCGAGAAATCACGCCCACCAGCCGATCCTGCTCGTCTACCACCGACAGACCAGAATGCCCGTAGCGCAACAGAATTCGCTGGGCCTCGGCAATGGTGACATCGGGACGAATGGTGCGGACGGGGGACGACATCAGGCTGCGGGCCGTGGGCGGGGTTGGAATCGCAGTGCGTAGCCGCTGCACCAGTTCCGTTAGCGTGGCTTGAGGAGCGCTCGTTCGCAGCGTTACCGCCGCTGCCGTGGGATGCCCCCCGCCACCCAGCGGCTTGAACAGGGCCCCCAGGTCTGCCACTGCGCCGCGACTGCGCCCGATCACCGTCAGACGCGACTCGCCCAGGCGTTCCTCCGACTCGCCCGATTCAACTTGGCCATACTGCGCCGCCAGCAGCAGCATGTCACTTTCCGTCAGCGTGGTCAGGTGGCTGGCCAGGCTGGAGAGGCCGGGAATATAGTCTGCCGTGGGCAGCAGCACCCACGCCAATCGATAGCCCTGCACGGTTTCGGTGTGGAGCTGATCGAGGGCGATCGCCAGCAAGTCTTGAAGCTGGGGCGACAGACCCGGTTCCACATAGGCAGCGATCGCCTGCACGGTCGCACCCTCCTGCATCAGCCAGGTGAGCGCCGCCGCATCGCGCACGGTGGTATGGTCGTAGGTCAGCGACCCCGTATCGACATGAATCCCCAGCGCCATCACCGTTGCTTCCGCAGGCGTGAGGCGAATTTGGCGCTGCTGCAAAGCTTCCGCGATCAGCGTCGTGGTTGCCCCGACAGCTTCGATCTGCTGCGTTTTGGCAGGAATGTCGCCGCCGCCCTCTGGATGATGGTCGTAAACGGTGATTTCTACCGGGAGATCCAGCCATTCCGCTGCTTTGCCGAGGCGATCGCGCCATTGTGTGTCTACTACGGCGATCGCCCGAATATTTTGCGGGTTCACGGCCCGCCGCTCGATCAGCGCATACTCATCCCGGTGCAGTGCCAAAAATTCCTTGACCGCAGGATGACTGCCCCCGGTCAGCACAATCCTCGCCCCCGCCCACAGCCGCGACAGCCCGACCGCCGCACCCAGCGTGTCGAAATCAGCCGTGGTATGGCAGAGGATGAGATCCATGAGGGTTCAATTTCTGATAGCTTAACTACTGGGGCTATTGGGGCACGGGGTTTGCTTCTAGTCTGCCTTATAACATTTCATCTTTAGCTGTGTTGGGAGGAAACGCGATGTCCATTTTGTTCCAGCTTGCGCTTGCCGCTCTGGTCTTGCTGTCGTTTGTGATGGTGGTGGGAGTGCCTGTGGCCTACGCTTCGCCCCGCAACTGGGATCAGTCCAAGCAGCTTCTATTCCTGGGTTCCTTTGCCTGGGTGGCGCTGGTGATTGTGGTTGGTGTGCTGAATTATTTCGTGGTATAGAAACCAAGTCTGGTAAATTCATGGCCGTTTTTGAGGGAACGTTTACCCAAACCGAGTCGTTGCGCTTTGCCATCGTGATTGGGCGGTTCAACGATTTGGTAACGGGTAAGCTGCTGGAGGGCTGTCAGGACTGCCTGAAGCGCCACGGCATTGATCCAGATCCGCAGGGCACTCAGGTCGATTATGCCTGGGTGCCAGGTTCTTTTGAGATTCCGCAGGTGGCGCGGCAACTGGCGCTGACTCGCCGTTATGACGCGATCATCTGCATCGGCGCAGTCATCAAAGGGCAAACGCCCCATTTTGACTATGTAGCAGGCGAGGTGTCGAAGGGCATTGCAGCTGCCTCGTTTCAAACGGGGGTGCCGGTCGTGTTTGGCGTGTTGACGACAGACTCGATGCAGCAAGCGCTGGAGCGAGCGGGCATCAAGAGCAATAAGGGTTGGGATTACGCCATGAGCGCGATCGAGATGGCAACGCTGATGCGCCAGATCCGCACGGCAAATCCTGATCTGGGCAACGGGCTACCAGCGGCAAACAACCCGCAGTTGCCGTCGCCGTTGAAGAGTGCGATCGCCCCGACCGATCCCGACGGATTCTAGCGCCCGACTGGTTCTAGTGTTGGTGAACCGCTAAAACTCTCCCCAAATCTTCACCTCTGGCTCCAGTGTAATGTCCCAACGCTGGGAGACTTTTTCCTGGACATGGCGAATCACGCGGTACACGTCACTAGCGGTGGCGTTGCCCAGGTTCACGATGAAGTTCGCGTGCATAGGCGACACCTGCGCCCCGCCAATCTGGAAGCCCTTTAGCCCGGTTTGCTCGATGAGCCAGCCCGACGTGCGCGGTTCGGGGTTGCGAAAGACACTGCCGCAACTGGGCAAATGGTAGGGCTGAGTGGCGTGGCGGCGCTCCTGGCAGGCGCGGGTTTCAGCCGTCACCACCGCAGCGCCCGCACCAGGGCAAAGCTGGAAGGTTGCCTGCGTCACCAAACGGCTGGTGTCGCCTTGAAGAATGGACGTGCGATAGCGAAAGCCTAGATCCGCTGGCGAGAGTTCCTGCGTTTCACCCGCTTGCGTCACCAGCTGAGCCTTTACCAAAATATCGGCGGTGCAAGCCTGGTGTGCGCCTGCGTTCATGGCCACTGCGCCGCCAACGGTGCCGGGGATGCCCACGGCCCACTCCAGCCCGGCCCAGCCCCGATCCGCCGCTTTCCAGGCTAGACGGGCGATCGGTTCTCCTGCGGCGGCCGTCAGCCGTCCAGTTTCTTCATCAAACTGGGTTTGGCGCAGATGGCGCGTACAAATGACCAGCCCTGGCAAGCCGCGATCGCTCACCAGCAGGTTAGACCCCAGCCCCAGCAGCGTGAGGGGCAGCCCTTCCGCCGTTGCCCAGGCAAAGCACGCCCGCAAATCCTCCACGGTGCGCGGCGAGACGAACCATTCCGCTGGCCCACCGACTCGGTAAGACGTGAACCCGGCTAGAGAGACCATCGGGCGAACCGCACAGGTCGCACCAATGGGCGTAAAGGGAACGCGAGGTTCAAAACTGGGCTGAGGGACTGGGTTGGCCAATGTCATAACCTGAGGAAACGCAGTGCAGACGCTAGAGCGCACAAGAGTCTGAGTCAAGACTCCAGGCCAAGACTCCGAGCGCGGCAAAACAGCAGACGGCTTCTTGCTGCACCGTTCTGAATCATGCCGCTTTTCAGTTTAAACCCGGATTGAACCGGGCCCAAAGCACCCCTGCGAGAATCTGCGCCAGAAGCTCTCAGCGCTGACCCTGGCATCGACCCCAGAACTGACCGCTATGCTGCCGGAAGACGACCGTTTTAGGCAGACTTTCAGGCAGACTGATAGAGCTTCAAGCAGACTGTTAGGCAGACTGATAGCTTGCCAGTGCGGTCTGGGCTTCCAGGGTTTGATGGGCAGACACCAGTTCTGGAATGATCCGGTTTAGGTTGCCCGCACCCAGGAACAGCGCCAAGTCCCCCGGCTTGAGGGCGCGGGCCAGGAAGGCAGACACGTCATTCAGCGTGGGCTGGTAAATGACGTTGGGATGGTGCTGGGCGATCGCCGTTGCCAGGTCTTCTCCAGAAATCCCCGTCGGATTGACTTCGCCTGCGCTGTAGATGTCGGTGGTAATTACTAAATCGGCATCGCCAAACGACCGAGAAAATTCTTCCAAAAAGACCTGCGTGCGGCTATAGCGGTGGGGCTGGAAGATCGCCACCACGCGCCGCTGCTCGCTGGCAAAAGACTCGACTCGCAGCCGCGCCGCCGCCAGCGTCACCTGAATTTCGCTGGGATGGTGGGCGTAGTCGTCGATAAAGAGGATTTCGTTGGCTTCGCCGCGCAGCTCGAACCGACGACGGGCCCCCTGAAAGCTCTTGAGAATCGTGGCGATTTGGTCAAATTCCAGGTTGAGATGGCGACCCACGGCGATCGCCGCCAGGGCATTGCTCAGGTTGTGGCGACCCAGCACCGTCAGCTTCAGCGTACCCAGCAGCGTGCCCCGCTCCCACACGCGGGCCGTCGTCCCTGCGGCTCCATACACCACCTGATCCACCGTGTAATCAGCGCCCAAGGCAGGATTGAGGCTGTAGCTGATATGCGGCGGCACTTCCGCCCGCAGCAGGTCACAATCCCAGCAGCCCACCAGCACCTTGCAGTTATCAGCAAAGGCTTGGAAGGTTTTGACCACTTCATCCACCGTGGCATAGTGGTCGGGATGATCTAGCTCGATATTGGTGATCACGCCGATTTCAGCCGCCAGCTTCACCAGCGAACCGTCCGACTCGTCCGCCTCAGCCACCAGATACTCGCCCTGCCCCAGTCGCGCATTGCCCTCCCAGGCGCTGACCTCGCCCCCGACCACAATTGTCGGGTCAATCCCTGCCCGCAGCAGCAGATAGCCAATCATGCTGCTGGTGGTGGTTTTGCCGTGGGTGCCCGCAACAGCGATGCCGCGATATTCCTGCATCAGCGCCGCCAGCAGGTCAGAACGATGAAAAATCGGACAGCCCAAGTCTAGTGCTGCCCGGTATTCAGAATTATTGGGGTTAATAGCGGTTGAGCAAATAACCTGCGGCAAGAGTTGGGAACTAGGGGCGGGATTCGGGGCGATCGCCCCACGAGCCACGGGTTCTGCACCCACGCTAATCACGGCCAGATTGCCAGCTTCTTCGGGAACAGCCCGCACCACTGCTTTGCCGTTGGCATCCGCTCCAAAAAATTCCAGGTTAGAGGCATCCTGGCTCAAAAAGATATGAGCGCCTTCTGCCTGCAATCTTCGAGTAATGTCATTTAGGCAGATATCTGACCCAGAGACGGGCAGGTTCCGCTTGGCTAGGATGTAGGCAAGCGCCGACATACCAATACCGCCGATGCCGATGAAATGGAACGGCATACCGCTAAAATCAACAGGATTCAACGTCCTCACTCCTTCTACACCACACCACACAATGTCACGCGATATCATAGCAAGAATTACTTTTTCGGGATAGCTAATGGGGCGATTCACGTCCTGAGTCAGATCAGAGGTATTGACCGAGGGGCTGAATGGCTCAAATAACTGGTTGGTTAATATCTTGAGCCAAATCTTGAGCCAAATAGGGTTGACGACTAAACGAAGCATCATCTGAAAGAACCAAATTAAGAACTAGGTGCCCCCATTGAATAACTGCCGATAATGACTGCCAACTTGCAGCGCTTTGTAAAAAGAGTCAAGTAAAAAGTCAGCCTACCTGCCGATCTAAAACTTGCCTCTAAAGTATTGCCTTGAATAACTGCACAAATCTAGTTCATAGACTCATTTAGTTGAGTTTAGGAACTCCTTGAAAGTCAGCATTTGGTAAACCTCTGAAGCCCCTGACTGGCTGTTTCATGGAGCGTTCGTAGGGGCAAGGCAATGCAAAATCTGCTCTGCTTTTGCCCGCGCGAGGCGGATTAAGATCCAGCTTTGCCCGATCCTCCCAGTTCTTAATCGACACACTCCGAAACGAGACATAGATTGTGTATAAACGCTTGAACCGACACTTAATCAGCTCTGAACTTTCTGCAAATCTGAACTTTCTGCAAAATTCCCTAAAGAACTCTGCCCTAGAGAATTTTGTCTTGTTGCACCACAAAGACTTGAAAAACTACTGGTTGCCTCAGAGGTAGGCTGGAATTTACACAATCTTACTCAAGATTCCCAAATTTATTACGGTAATTGCTGAAATTGCTGAATCTTTGAGCCTGTCTTGAGGCGTACCACAGTCTGAGGGAGTGGCTTGATTGGGCGATCGCCCCGATGCACCTCGTTGCCAAGCAAGTCGCCAAGCAGTTGCCAAGCAAGTCGCCAAGCAATGGGATACATCCCGACGCGCCCATCGAATGACCCTGATAATGGCGACCCCTGATAATAGCAGAAGCGGGCAAGTCCGCCGCTCGACAGTTCTGTTATCTGGCAATACTCATGAATACAGCGCCCACGTCCCTGATTTCAGGACAAGTTTGATTTCAGGACAAGATTCGGACAGGCTTGAGATGTCCTGCCCGTGATTTCAAACCCCTATGCAACGTCTGGGCATTTTTGGAGGCACGTTTAACCCACCCCATTTTGGGCATCTGCATATCGCGGAGTCTGCTTTGCGCCAAGTGCAACTCGACCGGGTGCTGTGGGTTCCTGCGGCGGTGCCGCCCCATCGCCAGGGACAGGATCTGGTGTCGATCGCCCATCGGCTGGAACTAGTGAAGCGGGCGATCGCGCCTCACAAGTCCTTTGCACTCTGCTGCGTCGATCCCAAAACAGCGGGCGATCGCTCCTACGCCATCGACCTGCTCCATCAGCTAGAAACGCAATACACGCAATATATAAGTAACGATCATGAAATCGAAGCTGCCGATAATCAATGGTTTTGGGTTATCGGGCAGGATGCCTTTGCCACGCTGCCCCGCTGGTATCGTCGTCGGGAACTCATTCCCCGCTGCACCTGGCTGGTTGCGCCGCGCCGTCCCAGTAGCCTTGCCGCCACTGCCGCTGCTACTCCCGCTACCACTCCTGCCGCCACCGTCCAGATTCTCCAGTCCCAGGGGATTGACATCCGCTGGCAGCAGCTCGACCTGTCGCCGCTAGACATTTCCTCTAGCCAAATCCGGCAGCGCGTGGGCGATCGCCTGTCTATTCACACCCTCGTCCCCGATGCCGTGCGCGAATACATCGAAGAGAAGCAGCTTTATTCAGTGCCCTAATCCCTAATTTCTGTAACAGGTGTGTCTTTTCTGGGTTTCCCGATCGACAATGTTGCATACGGATAAGCGGTGGGGCGATCGCCCTTCCGTCTTCCATTTCTTGACCACTTACCCCACAACTCTCTCTATCTCCCCCGCTCCCCGTCCCCTCCGACTGGCGCTATGCCTCTCTTTCAGCGACCCCCCCAGACCGAAGGCGAAACGCGCACGCGCATCCTGCGGGCGGCGCAGCGGCTGTTTGCGCGGCGGGGCTACGACGGCACAACGACACACGATCTGGCAATCGAAGCAGGTGTGGCCGAGGGGACGCTGTTTCGACACTTTGAAAACAAGAAAGCAATTTTGGTGGAAGTTGTAACCCAAGGCTGGGTGGAACTGCTCACCGACTTGCTGACAGAACTCAGCGAAATGGGTAGCTCTAGGGCGATCGCCCAGGTGATGCGAAAGCGAATGCTGAACCTGCACCAAAACGCCGACATGCTGCGGGTGTGCTTTTTGGAAGCACAGTTTCATCCCGATTTGCGCGATCGCATCCAGACCGAAGTCATCAGCAAAATGACCGATGTCGCCGAAGCCTTCTTCCAGACCGCGATGGACAACGGCATCTATCGCCGCATGAACCCGCGCACAGTTGCCCAGGTATTTCTAGGAATGTTTACGGTGGCAGGCTTTAGCCGCGACACGATTATGCCCGAACAGTCCTCCCCCGCCGCCATGCAGGAAATGGCCGAAGGCATCGCCGATATCTTTCTCCACGGCGTGCTGGCAGACTCCAGCGAAGCATGAAGCGATTTTAGATTGCCGATTTTTAGATTGCCGATTTTAGAGTTTGGATTGTTGACTTGCCTCGCCCAAAATCCAAAACTCAAAATCCAAAACCCAAAATCCTTTCCCTCTCTTCTTTCTGTCATACTGCGGGTGACAAGACGCAGGCAGAGGGACGTTTGGTATGTTGAAAGCGCTATTGTTTGACCTGGATGGAACCGTTGCCAACACAGACCCGCTGCACTACCAAACCTGGAAGGCGGTGATGGCAGAGTTGGGCATGGAAATCGACCGCGAGTTTTATGATGCCCACTTCAGCGGGCGGCTGAACGAGCAGATTGTCCGCGATTTGCTGCCGCACTTATCGGCAGAGGCGGGTGCAAAGCTGAGTGCCGAAAAAGAGGCCCGATTCCGCGAACAGGCCACGGGCATGGAACCAACGCCGGGACTCTGGGACGTATTGCACTGGATGCAGCATCACGAGTTGCAGCGGGCTGTGGTGACGAATGCGCCCGTGGAAAATGCAGCGTTCATGATGAAAACCCTGGCCCTAGAGCCGCTGTTTTCGGTAGTGGTGCTGGGTGATGAGTTGCCCAAGGGCAAGCCCGATCCGCTGCCCTACCAAACGGCGCTGGACTGTCTGGGCGTGTTGGCAACCGAGGCGATCGCCTTTGAGGATTCGCCCTCTGGGATTCGCTCGGCGGTGGGTGCGGGCATTCCCACAATCGGCATCGCAGCAACCCATTCGGCCGAGGAACTAACCCAGTTGGGTACGCTGCTGGTGGTTCAGGACTTCACCGATCCGCGTCTGTGGAGCCTGCTGGAATCAGCCAGGAGTCTGCAACCTACCCATTCCTAAACACCGGGCTTCAAATCCCCAATTCTGGAGGCGCGTTCCTTCACGAAAGCTTGTTGTCAGGCTGGTGAACTCGCTCCGATTCCGGGCAACCTACGAAATAGGACAGACTGCGAACTTCATTAGACACAGCGTCGTGATGTAGGGGTGCCTCTCCAGTGGCGATCGCCCGTGCAGGTTGCAAGGAACTCTGGATCAAACCCAAGTTGGGCCGCCAAGAGCGTTGTCAGCGAATATGCCGTCAGCGAATATGCCGTCAGCGAATATGCCTGGTGCTTTGGGCAAGGTTCGCCCTGCATCTCCGCGATCGCGACCCTGTGCTGGCTTTCGCCGGAATCCTCCCAGAACTGCGGAATCACCCATGCCCTTGCCATGCCCTTGAATGTTAATCAATTTCTGAACGTGCGAGCCGACGAAACCAGGCTGGTGCTGACGCTGGGCTTTGCGCTGTTTGCCAATGCCCTCGCCCAAAAGGTGTCGGAAATCGCCTCCCTGAGCAACTTTCTGGTAGACGTGGGGCCGTCGCAATTTTTGGTGGTGCTGGTTCTCAGCAGCCTGATTACCATCGCCATGACGGGATTACAGTCTCTCTGGGTCGATCGGTTTGATCGACTGACGATGGTGCGCGGCATCAGCGCGATTTTGGCGCTGTCGTTCATGGTGTTGCGGCTGATGTTTTTGCTGAGAACCCCCGGCTGGCTGAACTACGGGCTGTTTTATCTGCTGTCGGATCAGCAGTTGATTTTCTTCCCGATGGCGTTTTGGGTGCTGTCGAGCGATGTGTTTGACGTGGCACAGAGCAAGCGGCTATTTCCCCTATTGGGCAGCCTGGGATTTGCAGGCAGCCTTGTAGGAATTGGGATTACGGCGCTGTCGCCGGGGCTATTTTTGCATTTGCAGATCAAGCCAGAGGAACTGCTGATGCTGAATATCCTGCTCTATTTCCTGATGTATGTAGGGCTGGAAATGGGGCTGAAGGACACCAAATTGCGGCAGATTCAGCAAAAGTCGGAAACTCTGCGTGAGGCCCTGTCTGAGGGCTGGGAGTTTGTTAGCCAGGTGCCTGCGTTCCGCTATTTGATGGTTTCCATTCTGGCGATGATCGTCTGCGAAACGATTGTGGAATACCGATTTTATGCGGTGTCGGGCGGGGCGATCGCCAATGCGGGCACCTACCAAACCTTCCTCAGCCTGTTCACGCTGGGGCGCACGGTCGCCTATCTGGGCATCCAGACCTTCCTGACCCAGCGGCTGATTACCCATCTCCAGCTTAAGGATCTGTTCCTGGTTCAGCCCGTCAGCAGCCTGCTGGGCGCTTCGGCGATGCTGGCAATGCCGGGACTGGGCGGGGCGATCGCCGGAGTGTCGCTGCAAAAACTCCCTCAGTACAGCATCGACGAAACTGCTCGCAAAGCCTTTGCCGGACTGGTTCCAGAGGAGCGGCGGGGGCGGGTGAGCCTGTTGCTAGACAGCTACTTGGTTTCCTTGGGCAGTATTCTGGGAGCGCTGATGACGGGAGCCATCTTGCTGGTGGGGCGCTTGGGATGGGGCGATCGCCTGCCTCCTCACCTGCTGTATCTGGGCGTTGCTGGGCTAATGGCGCTGCTGTCGCTGTGGGCCGTGTTGCAGATGCGAGCCGTGTATGACAAAAGCCTGCTCAACTGGCGGCTAAAGCGTCGTCAGCGCGGCAAGAGCGTCCTCGACAAACTGGAGTTTTAGCGTGCAAAAGGTTGCCATGAGCCAGATCACCTCCTCTGCATCTGCTGCCAAACTGGCGGAGAGACAGCGCTTTTGGAGTCTCCGCTGGAAACTGCTCACGGGCTTTACGCTGGTGTTCAGCACGGTGTTTGCGGTGGTGTATTGGTGGTTCTACAACTTTTCCACCGAAAAGGCGATCGCCCGCCTCAAGCAAGATCTGGAAAGTACCGCCATTGGCACTGCCCACGACATCGACGCAGAGGAACTGCTGGCACTGTATAAAACGGGCGAACGCAACGCAGAGGGCTTTTCAGACGATCCGCGCTATCTGCACCAGTTGGAATGGTTTGAAACCGCGCACCGCATTTCGCCCAATGTCTACGCCTACAGCTTCATCTTGGGCAAGCCGAGCGAAAACCGCCGCATCGGCAAACCAGCCACGACAGGCGATGAACTGGAGGCGATATACCTGGTGGATTCCCTCTGGCGATTTTTGCCAGAACGGGCGCTGCCGTTTTTGGAACCCGACAAGCCCTCACCCTACTCGCTGCGAGCCTTTCAGGAGGGCGAAACGGTCAACCGCGACCTCTACACTGACCAGTGGGGAAGCTGGATTTCCGCCTACACCCCCATCCGCGACAAGAATGGAAAAATCGTCGCTGTGCTGGGAGCCGACATCGAAGCCGATCACGTATTTGAAGTACAGCAACAATTGCGCGATCGCCTTTTGCTGTCGTTTTTGGCAACCTACGGCACGCTGTTTAGCCTGGTCTACCTGCTGTCGGGCATTTTGTCTCGCCCGCTGAAGGAACTATCCGCCGCCGCCGAGCGCATCGGGGAAGGCGACTATAGCCAGGATCTCACTGCACTGAGCAAAAGCGAGGTGCAGGACGAAATTTCTACCCTTGCTCGCGTGTTCCAACTCATGGTAGACAAAGTGCGCCAACGGGAAGAATCCCTCAAACAGCAGGTGGCTAGCCTCAAAATCGAAATCGATCAGGTAAAACGCCAAAAGCAGGTGCAGGAAATCGTGGAAACTGATTTCTTTCAGGATTTGGTCGTTAAGGCGCGGAAGCTGCGAAATCGGCCAATGGAAGAATAAATTTGGGGTGAGTTGTTGCCTGGCGACGCGGCGTAGCCATTCACCTGCTCAGCCAATTGACGCAGGCTGATCTGCTCAGCCAATTGACTCAAGCTGATCTGCTCAAGCTGATCTGCTCAAGCTGATTTACTCGAGCTGATCTGCTCAAGCCAAATGGTCTTGGCATTTGCCGGGCTGCGTCACCATTCACCTGCTCAATCACCTGCTCAATCCCAATCATGCTCGCACCTACCACTCCCTTAGTCATTCTGGGCAATACGCTAGAGGCAAACGGCTATCTGCTTTATCGAGAGCCAGATTTGGCAAGGCGGGAGGCGCTGATTCGCGGATTTCGGGTGGCCAATGAGCGATCGCTCTTGTGGCTGGGCGATCGCAAGCTGGTAATCACCGAAGCGCCCGTTGCTCATGTGGACTATTTGCGAGATCGGCTGGGCTATTCGCAGCTTCAGCACGCCTGCCCAGAGCATTCCTCAGATTCCATCTGTGCCGATATTTTGCGAGAGTCTGCGCTGCTCCAGCGGATCGTAGATTTTGCAGACGATGCGGGCGCACTGCAACTCATTCCCTACGCCACTACGCCTGCGGTTCACAAGCTGGCGGATCTGCTGCGACAGACCTATGGGCTGACAGTGTACCTGCCGGAAAGTCCTGCACCCGATCGGCTGTGGCTGCGGGAGTATGTGCAGACGAAGCTGGGCTTTCGGATGCTGGTGGGGCAGTGGATGGGGAATTGGCTGCCGGAGGGCTATGTGGCGCGGAGTGTGGAAGAAGCAGGGGTGATCGCCCACACGTTTCTTCAGCGCGGTCAGGGCTGCATCGTCAAGGCCAATACGGGCTTTTTGGGCATTGGGCATACGGTGTTTCGCCCAGAAGCCGCCCCCAGCCTGGACGAAATGCAATCAACACTCCGGCAAAATCCTTACTACGCCAATGATCTGCTGATTGTGGAGGCGCAGATTCCTAGCGCTCAGGCGCTTTCTCCTTCAGCAGAAGTCGTCGTACCTGCGAATCGAGCTGAGCCGCCCTATCTGGCGGCCATTTGCGCCCAGCAGGTGCTGCCATCGGGCGCTTATGCAGGGGAACTGGTCAGCCCGTCCTGGGCCGATGCATCCTGGTATGCCGACCTGAGTGCCGCCGCCTTAGAAGTCGGCAAAAAACTCCAGGCAATGGGCTACATTGGGCACTTTGATCTCGATGGAATTGTGGATGACGCGGGAACCCTATACCTGTTGGAGGTCAACGCTCGGCGCACCGGGGGAACGCATGTGTATGAATTGGCCCAGTTTTTGCTGGGAGAGCGCCGGGCGCAAACAGCGACCCTGCTCAGCCGCACCAGTGCGCCATGTCCTGCGGTGAACTGCTGGGCTGACCTGGAAAGGGCGATCGCCGATCTGCTGTTTCCGCAAGCTTCGGGCTGGGGCGTGGTGATCACAAACAGCGCGGGGCTAGTCCGGCATCAAATCGGCTACGCCATTCTGGCGGCCAATCAGGCTGATGCGCTGGCTCTCCAACACGCGCTCACAACTCGACTATCTCTCTAAGCGACAGGGCAGCAAAGTGTAGAAATTTCGATTCTCAGGGACTAACCGCGCAAATCTGCGTAACTGAAGCCCTTTGTCGTAAATTTTGGCTGAAATCGGGGGAATTCATCAATGCCGAAAACACAGGATTTGGTTTGGTCAGACTGGCGATCGCAGCTTCAGCACCGCATCCAGACCCTCGAAGACTTGCAGCAGTGGGTCCACGTCACACCCAACGAGGCAGAGGCAATCCGGGCTTCGGCTGGGAAATATCGCTGGAGCATCACGCCCTACTATGCCTCGCTGATGGATCGCGACGATCCCAACTGCCCGATTCGCCTCCAGTCTGTGCCCGCGCTGCAAGAGTTCCAGTCCTTTCCTGGCGCAGAACCCGACCCGGTCGGCGACACGGTTTATCGCAAAACGAACCGCGTCGTTCACAAATATCCCGATCGCATCGTGCTGCTGGTGACGGAGGTATGCGCTGTATACTGCCGCCACTGCACCCGCAAGTTTCACACGACCGACCTGGAGGGCACATATTTTGAAACCAGCGAGGCAGCCTCCTGGGAGCAGGATTTTGACTATATCGCCAGCCATCCCGAAATCCGCGACGTGCTGCTGACGGGCGGTGATCCGCTGACCTATTCTGACGAAAAGCTGGAGCTGATTATTTCCCGATTGCGGAAGATTCCCCACGTAGAGGTGATTCGGATTGGCAGTCGCTATCCGGTGCTGCTGCCGATGCGGATTACGCCAGCGTTTTGCGCCATGCTGGAGAAATATCATCCCATCTGGCTGAATACGCATTTCAACCATCCCAAGGAGATCACGCCGGAAGCGGCTGAAGCGTGCGATCGCCTCCTGCGGCACGGCATCCCGGTGCAAAACCAGAGCGTGCTGCTGAAGGGCATCAACGATGACCTAGAGACCATGCGATCGCTCCTGCATGGACTGCTCAAAATCCGCGTCCGCCCTTACTATCTCTATCATTGCGACAACGTGACGGGCGTGTCGCACTTCGCCACCAGTGTGGAAAAAGGGCGAGAAATCATGCGAGGATTAATGGGTCATACCACCGGATTTGCCGTGCCCCAATATATCGTCACTACGAAACTAGGCAAAATTCCCTTGTGGGAAACCCAGGTTCATCGTGACGAGCAGGGCTACTGGCTGGAAAATTATCAGGGTGAAATCCTCCGCCTTGCCAAATCAGACGGATACTAGCAGCATCCAGGATTGAGCGATTGCCCGTATCACTCTTTCTGTATCGCTCTTTACTGCATCGAAACTGCATCGAATCGATCGGTCTGTATCGAGCTGTATTGATCTGGATCGGCTGCCAGTACCCGCCATTTCCGATCTATCATTTCCGGGTCTACCATTTCCTACCCGCCCCGCCGACGCATTTTCTTCGAGGTTTTTCATGTCCAAAGTGGTTTCCGTTCACTCCTATCGAGGCGGCACCGGAAAGTCCAACACGACCGCAAATCTGGCCACCATGATTGCGCGGCAGGGCTATCGCGTGGGCATTGTAGACACGGATATTCAGTCCCCCGGAATCCATGTCCTGTTTGGCTTTGCAGAAGACGACATGGAGCGATCGCTCAATGATTACCTCTGGGGGCGGCGCTCGATTTCTGATGTAGCCTACGACGTGACCTCGGTGCTGGAAGGCAAGGGGGGCGATCGCAGCAAAGTCTACCTCGTCCCCTCCAGCGTCAAGGCAGGAGAAATTGCCCGCGTGCTGCGCGAGGGCTACGACGTGGGGCTGCTGAATGAGGGCTTTCGGGAACTGATCGAAACCCTCAAGCTCGACTATCTGTTTATCGACACGCACCCCGGACTGAACGAAGAAACCCTCTTGTCGATCACGATTTCTGATGTGCTGGTGCTGATTCTGCGTCCCGACCAGCAGGACTATCAGGGGACAGCAGTGACGGTGGATGTGGCCCGCAAGCTGGAAGTGCCCAAGCTGCTAATCGTCGTGAACAAGGCTCCGCAAGTGCTGGATTTTAACCAACTCAAGCAGCGCATTGAGGAAACCTACGATGCGCCTGTGGCAGGCATTTTGCCCCATTCGGACGACATGATGGTGCTGGCTAGCACGGGCATTTTTACAATGAAGTATCCCAACAATCCGCTGACGAACGTGGTAGAGGCGATCGCCCATCAGGTCATGGCCTAGTTGCCGCGTGGCTCGCCGGATGGATACTCCACCAGATATTCCACCAAAGGATAACCCTTGCTGAGTGCCCTCCCCTGGTATGCATCTGCTCCGCCGCTGTGGCTGCAACTGGCGGCGGCGGCGCTGTGGGTGGCGGGAATTACGCTGCTGGCGGAAGGGCTAAATCGGTTTCAGCTATTGGAGCCGGAAACCGTCCGCAAAATCGTCCACATCGGCACCGGTAACGTGATTCTGATTGCCTGGTGGCTCAAGATTCCGCCCTGGGTGGGGCTGAGCTTTTCGGTGTTGTTTAGCCTGGTGGCGCTGGTGTCCTATCGGTTCCCGATTCTGCCTGGGATCAACAGCGTCGGGCGCAAGAGCCTGGGCACTTTTTTCTATGCCGTCAGCATCGGCGTGCTGATTGCCCTGTTCTGGCAGGCGCGTCCGCACTATGCTGCGCTCGGCATTTTGATCATGGCGTGGGGCGACGGGCTGGCGGCGCTGGTGGGCCAGTCCTTGGGGCAACGCCGCTACAAAATTGGCGACATCGAAAAAAGCTGGGAAGGGACGCTGACGATGGCGCTGGCGAGTTTTTTGGTCGGTGGGCTGGTGCTGGGAATTTCTCAGGGAACCGCGGCGCTGTGGGGCGTGGCGGCCCTGGTGGCGATCGCCGCGACGGTTCTCGAAACTTTCTCAAAATGGGGCATCGATAATCTCACCGTGCCCATCGGCAGCGCCCTGCTGGCCTCTGCTTTGGTGGAACAAGTTGGGCTGGGCGGTTTGGGTTAGAAACAAGGGCGATCGCCCTCCTCCCTCTCAAGTTTGCCCGCCGCCCAGAACAATTCCATCCAAAAATCGCCCCAACTGTCGGATTGACAGAAGCCCTTTTGTCGCGCACATTACATAAATCTGGACATTAAATCTGGATATAAATCTGGAGGCCGATCTGGAGTCGAGGCTCAGGTGCAAAGGATTGGTGCCGCTTGCCTCTTCCTACATCCCGTCGATCCCTGTTCGAGTCAGCGTTTCGGAGCCGTCTTTCCCCATCTCTCACCCCTCACCCCTTACCCGCCTATGCGTCCTGCTCTCACTCAGTTTGGCGAACAGATGTCCCACCTGACCGGGGTGCGGGCGATTATGAAGGACATTATCGAAACGCTGCGAACTGCCCAGGGACGCGAGTTTATCAACCTGAGTGCGGGCAATCCGGTGATTTTACCAGAGGTGGAGCAGCTTTGGCGCGACTGTACGATAGAACTGCTGGACAGCCCTGAATATGGCGAGGTGGTGTGTCGCTATGGCTCTAGCCAGGGCTATCAGCCGCTCATTGAGGCCGTAATCGCAGACTACAATCAGCGGTATGGGCTGAACCTGGGCGATCGCAACATTCTCATCACCCCCGGTAGCCAGTCGCTCTACTTTTTGGCAGCAAACGCGCTAGGCGGCTACACCACCGACGGACGGCTGAAGCAGATCGTGCTGCCCCTCAGCCCGGACTATACAGGCTATGGCGGCGTGACGCTGATTCCCGAAGCGCTGCGGGCCTATCGCCCCCGTTTAGAAATCGATGCCGCCGCCCATCGCTTCAAGTATCGCCCCAACTTTGACCAGCTTGAAATCAACGCAACCACGGGCTTTGTGCTGTTTTCTCGGCCCTGCAACCCCACGGGCAACGTGCTGACGGATGATGAGGTGCGGAAAATCGCGGCAATGGCGGAACCCTACGATGTGCCTGTGTTTGTCGATTCGGCCTATGCGCCGCCGTTCCCGTGTTTAAATTTCACCGAGATGACACCGATTTTTGGCCCAAATATTGTTCATTGCACCAGCCTCTCAAAAGCAGGATTGCCTGGTGAGCGCGTGGGCATTGCCATTGGCGACGAGCGTGTGATTCAACACCTGGAGGCATTTCTCACGAATCTCTGTCTGCATTCGCCCCGCTATGGACAGGCGATCGCCTCCCGTGCTATTCGCTCTGGTCGCTTAGCCGCCATTTCCGAGCAGGTCATCCGCCCCCACTATCAGCAGAAATTTGCCGCCCTAGAGGCTACGCTAGACGAGGCCATGCCCACAAACCTACCCTGGTTCTTGCATCGGGGCGAAGGGGCGATCTTTGCGTGGCTCTGGCTCAAAGACTTGCCAATGAGCGATTGGGAGTTTTATCAGCAGCTGAAGCAGGCGGGAGTAATCGTCGTACCCGGTAGCCCGTTTTTCCCCGGCCTGCAAGAGGACTGGACCCACACGCAGGAATGCTTCCGGATCAGCCTGACTGCCTCCGAGTCGGAGCTGGCTGAGGCAATGCGCCGACTCGCGCAAGTCGCCGATCGGGTCTATGCTCAATCGAGCATCAGCCAAACAGAACTGGCAGCCCGTTAGCCGTCGCATCGGCAAAAACGCAAACCAGCAAAAGCAAGCCATCAAAAAAGGTCGTCGCAAATTGGGACGACCTCTTTTATGAATTACGCGGTTGGACGATTTCTCGCGGGCGCAGCCCACGAGAAATTGTCCAAAACCCAGAAAGCCTATCGCAAGTGCGTAAGTCCTGTCTTTTTTAGGTTTGTAGGAATCAAGGCTGTAGAAACGAGGGATCAGATGCCAGAGGCAAAGCCTTTAATGCTGACTTCTAACCCCCAAACCCTACTTGATGGCGACCTTGCCACCGGCTTCTTCCAGCTTCTTCTTGGCTTCTTCGGCGGCTTCCTTGGGCACTCCTTCGCGTACAGCCTTGGGCGTGGATTCCACCACTTCCTTGGCTTCCTTCAGACCCAGACCCGTCAGTTCACGGACGATCTTCAGCACGGCGATCTTCTTGTCGGCAGGTACGTCTTCGAGAATCACGTCGAATTCGGTCTTTTCTTCGACTTCCTCAGCCGCAGCCGCGCCACCGCCCGCGCCCGGAGCCATCATCATCATGCCGCCAACAGGAGCCGCAGCCGTCACGCCGAAGGCTTCTTCGATTTGCTTCACCAGCTCGGCCGCTTCCAGCAGGGTCAGCGTCTTGAGCTTTTCCAAAATTTCATCGGTTGCAGTAGACATAGTTTTCCTCTACGAGTTGAATTTCCAAACCACGAAACGATAGGAGCAAACATTGGAACCATTGGTCAAAGCGCGATCGCCCCAACCGGGCTACACACTCCACTAGGCAGCATCTTTGTCCTTGTCGGCGATCGCCTGCGTCACGCGAGCCAGCGAAGACGGCACTTCCTTGATGCCTACAGCCACCTTGGTCGCCACCGCGTTGATTGCGCCTGCAATTTGCCCCATCAGTTGTTCCTTCGACGGCAGATCGCCGATGGCTTTCACGTCGTCTTCGGTCAGGGCACGCCCTTCCATTACGCCGCCGCGCAGCACGGTCTTTTTAGAGACCTTCTGAAACTCCTGATAGGCTTTGATCGCGCCGCCTACGTCTTCTTTGATTAGCAAAAAGGCCGAAGACTCTTTGCACAGAGCTGTCATCGGTTCCCAAGTTGCGTCGCCCTGCACGGCAATCCGCATGAGCGTGTTCTTGGTTACTTTGCACTCTGTTCCCGAAGGACGCAACCGCCGCCGCAAATCGGTAATTTCGGCAACGGTTAGCCCCCTGTAGTCAATCACGACGGCCATTTGAGACTGGCTCAAACTCTCTTTGAGTTCTGCGACAATCTCTTTTTTGTCCTCTAGTGTTCTACCCATCTCTGTCTCACCTCCTTAGCTTTGGGTGTGAATCACCAAACTTGGTTGCGCTGAATCCTGAACATGAAACGAAAAGAAAAAGCCCCGGCGATCGCCAGGGCAAGTCCAGACAGAGTTAACCACTCCACCATTTGGCGAGTTCTAACCCAACATCAACACTTGACCTCGGCAGGATGATTAAGCCATTTGCCCCTGCTGTCTCTGGCCACCAGGATTCAGTTGTAAAACGGTCAAACTTTGAATCGGCGTTTATGCTCCTGAGATTGGAAACAAGCCTAAAAGAAACGGCTCCTTGGCTCCTTGGATGAAGACTCAGCGCTCAGGCTGCGTCACTCGCCTTCATGTCGCGCAGTGCCGCAATGTCCACTTCGATCGAAGGCCCCATCGTGGCAGCGACGTACATCGTTCGCCAGTAGCGACCCTTCGCGCCCGAAGGACGGTTGCGGTCGATGGTTTCTTGCAGCGCCTTCAGGTTGATCAGCAGGTCGTCGGGCGAAAAGCTGGCTTTGCCAAACATCACATGAACAATGCCCGACTTGTCAGCCCGAAACTCCAGCTTACCCGCTTTAAATTCGTCAATGGCTTGAGCCAGATCAAAGGTCACCGTGCCGCCCTTGGGAGAGGGCATCAGACCACGAGGCCCAAGCTGACGACCCAGCTTTGCCACCTGCGGCATCACGTCTGGCGTAGCAATCAGCACGTCAAAATCCATCATGCCTTTCTGGATTTCGTCGATTAGCTCCTCAGATCCCGCCAAATCTGCCCCTGCATTCGTGGCTTCTGTCACCTTCTCGCCGCGAGCAATAACTGCCACCCGCACGACCTGACCCGTGCCCTTGGGCAGTGCCACCGTGGTTCGGAGCTGCTGATCCGTGTACTTGGGATCGATCCCCAAGCGGATATGGGCTTCGGCAGATTCCGGGAACTTCGCCGTAGCGGTTTCCTTGAGCAGGGCAAGCGCCTCTAGCGGGGCGTAGGGGCGATCCTCAACCTTGGCTTGCAGTTCCCGCAAGCGCTTCGATACCTTTTTCACCATTTTGAGAGTCTCCTTGGGGTGTTAACGGGCGATCGCCCTCCCCCGAATCATGAACGAGTTCAACAAAGCAAACCAAACAGCAAACTCAATCACACAAAACTCAATCGCGCCGATTCTAGTCGGCAATCGTCACACCCATGTTCCGGGCCGTGCCTTCCACAATTTTCATCGCCGCCTCAACGTCGTTCGCGTTCAGGTCAGGCAGTTTCGTCTGGGCGATTTCCCGCAGTTGAGCGCGAGTAATTGAACCAACCTTCTTCTTGTTTGGCTCACCCGACCCCCGGTCAATCTTAGCTGCCTTGGCAATCAGCTTGGATGCCGGAGGCGTTTTCAGCACAAACGTAAAGCTGCGGTCTTCAAACACCGAAATTTCTACCGGAATCACCATGCCAGCCTGATCAGCCGTCCTGGCATTATATTCCTTGCAGAACATCATGATATTGACCCCGTGCTGACCCAGCGCAGGGCCGATCGGCGGCGCAGGGTTTGCTTTGCCTGCATCAATTGCCAGTTTAATAATCGCGACTACCTTTTTTGCCATTGCCCCACTAACTCTGCTTTTGAACCTGGTTAAATTCCAACTCGACCGGGGTATCTCGCCCGAAGATTGAGAGCAGTGCCTTGAGCTTGCTGCGCTCTGGGCTGACCTCAATCACCTCACCTTCAAAATCCTTAAACGGCCCCGACAAGACCACGATCTTGTCCCCAGCCGCCATATCAATTTTGACGACTGGCTTTTGCTCTTGGGCACGCTTGAAGATTCTCTCTACCTCCGAATGACCGAGCGGCATTGGCTTAACATGCCCGCGCCCCCGTCCATAGCGGCGCTTCTGCTCTGCGCCAACGAAGTTAATGACGTTGGGCGTGTTTTTCACGACCTGCCATGCTTCGTCATCCATCACCATGCGGATCAGGACATATCCCGGAAACACTTTTTCTGCTGCCTCTTTGGGTTTGTTGCCCTTTTGCGGCTTTAGGATTGGCGTTTGGGGAATCTCAATTTGGAGAATGCGATCGGCTACATCGAGCGTCTCGATTCGCTGCTCCAAGTTCATCTTGACCCGGTTTTCGCAGCCTGAGGCAACCTGGACGGCATACCAACGGGGCGTTCCACGGGGCGACGACTCATCTTCGTAATGCTCGGTATTGGCGGCTTCTTCCTCAACAGACAGCAGATTGTCTGACTCATCCGATGCAAGCATGATTCAGAACCCCCTTAGAACACCTTTCCGGCAGCCCAGATGAAGAAATTATCAAATAGATAAATGATCGTAGCGGAGAGGGTCACCATCAGGATGACGGCAAGTGATTCACTGACCAACTGCTGGCGGCTCGGCCAGACGACCTTATCCAATTCTTCTTTGGTTCCTTTGAGGAACTCAGAAATGTTAAACCCTGATTTTTCGGCGATCGCCTTTGAGTCAGCCCCCTTTGCAGGCTTCGTCTCCGCAGACTTGACGACATCCTGAGCCGTTTCCTCTTTTTTCTCTGCCACGATCACACTCCTTGCCTGAACGGGGAATAGATGGAGAAAAACGCGCATCTTCCAGAGCGGACGACCTGCCTACCAGCGTCAGAGCGCTTCACACCAGATTGCAAAGAGAGACAGAATAAGTCAGAGTGCAGAATCACTCTAAACGTTTTTTATCCCTGCTTAGCCTATCCAAGGCACACCCAGCCGCAGCAGCAACCCCTCTAGGCCCAAATTGCGCTTTCCCATCATAGCACAGAGAATTTCTGAAATGATTCTGATGCAATAAAGTCAAGAGGACTGAGCAGACAAGTGGCTGTCTAGTGGCTGTACCAGTTTCGCTGAATCGACGGGGGCGACGAGATCAGCTGAGTTCGATGCTGGGCTAGCACCTGTCGATACAGATCTTCGAGTCGGCTGATGTTACGGCTGAGGGTATAGCGATCTAGCACGCGCTGGCGGGCCTTTTGCCCCAGCAGCAACGTCATTTCGGGATGATCGCCAAACAGCGGCAGCAGCGTTTGCAACTGAGACAGCACGCGCTGAGTGCTGAGGACGATGCCCGCGCCTGCCTCCAGCACTTCGCCATCGGCCCCGGCATCCGTTGCCATGCAGGCGACCCCGCAGGCCATGGCCTCCAGCAGCGACAGCGACAGACCTTCCACTAGAGAAGGCAGAATGAACACATCGGCTCCCCGCAGGATTTCAATACGCCGCTGCTCATTGGCAACAAAGCCCAGCCACACGATGCCCAGATCTTCGCCATAAAACGGGCGCAGCGTCGGCGCAAGCGGCCCATTGCCCACGATCGCCAACTTACTGCCGGGGGGCATTTCCGACTGTTTCCATGCCTTGAGCAGCGCTTCTACATTCTTTTCGGTTGCGATGCGCCCCTGGTAAACAAACAGGCGACGGGCATCCAATTCTGCTTTGATGTTCGATGGGCCGGGTGAATATTTCTCCACGTCTACGCCGTTGGGAATCACCGCCAAACGGTTATCCGGAACTCCCAGCCGCACCAGCAATTCGCGCTGAATTTCAGAGAAGATGATGACCCGGTGGTAGTGGGCCAGAAATGGCGCGTAGAGCTGATACATCAAGTGCTGGGTGCCCGATGTCAGGTTGCGACGCTTGCGGTCAAAGGGTGGGTGAAATGTGGAGACTAGCGGTAGGTTTAGCTCTTCGCAAATTTCTGGCAGCACAAAATCCAGCGGCGAGAGCGTCAGAGACGCATGAACTAGGTCGGGTTTGAGCCGCTGGAGCGCCTGGGTCAGCACTTTGCTCGACTTGGGCGAGGGAATGGTGTAGATCTGTGACTTGTAGAGACAGGGAATGGAGACTTCTTGAAGTTCTTCCTGGATTTCCTCCGGAGGCTCTGCCTGAGATTCTGGAGGGAATTCCTCCTGGGCAAAGTGGAGAAAGCTAACCTGATGCCCCCTCTCTAGGAGCGCGTTTGTGACTTCGCGCCCGTAGGTGACATTGCCACAGAAAGGAGATTTTTTGCCAAGCCAAGCAATATGCATTCAACTTATCGAAAGAATAATTGAGAAAAGTTGGGGTATGAATACAAGAATTTAATCATCATTTAATCGTTTGCGATACGGTGGCAGGATCGGAGCCGCCGACGGATTGGGTGAGGACACCTGCGGCGATCGCCACTGCGGCCAGCCCCAGAAACACTACTCGCAGCCCTAGTAGCGTTTCTGCCACGCCCGCCAGCGCCAGCGGCAGACTGAGGGCAATGTTCACCGCGTTATTTTGCAGCCCAAACACCTTGCCCCGCATCTCTTCTGGCGTTTCTTCTTGAATCACCGTTTGCAGCGGAATCGCCACGATCGCCGCGCAAGCGCCAAACAGCACCAGCAGCAGCAGCGTCGGCACCAACTGCTGCGTAAAGAAGGACAGCGCCGCCAGGGCTGCACCCATGCCCAGCGCCCCGTAGAGGCTGAGGCGATGTCTCCGCAGGCGCATGCCCGAATGCCCCAGAGTCACTGCGCCCAGCGCCATGCCGACCCCACCCGCCGCCAGCAAGAAGCCAAACTGCGATGACTTGATGGCGGGCATCACCTCCGCCAGCCGCACCGCCAGCACTGCCAGCGCCGCAAAAATAGAGAACAGCACAATGAGCTGGATCAGCGCCGCCCGCACTCGCCGTTGCTGTTTCAGATAGCGCAGCCCGTCGCGGATGTTTTCCCAGACGGGGGGCAGGTCGTCTTTGGACTGGTCAATGGTTTCGTGCGGCTGGATCAGCAGCAGCAGCAGGCCTGCCAGGGCGTAGCTTAGACCAACAATGAGTTCCTTGCCGATGTTCAGGGTTAGCCCAAACTGGGACGCAACGTGGGCGATCGCCCCATCGGCCAGCGCCAGCAGCGGTTCCCCCACGGCAAACCCAACGATCACCGATGCCATCATGGTGGTCGTATAGAGCGAATTGGCAGACAGCAGATGCTTGCGCTCTACCAGCATGGGAATCGCCGCCTGCTCTGCCGGGGCGAAAAATTGCGTCAGCGTGGACACCAGAAACGTCACGCTCAGCAGCGCCAAAAAGCCAACCGGAATGCCCGCCAGTGGCGACCAGCCCTGAGAAATCCACAGCAGCGGCGGCAATACTAGCACCAGTCCGCCCCGCAGCAGGTTCGTCGCCACCAGCACGGCTTTTTTAGACCAATGATCGACAAACACGCCAGCTACCGAGCCAAACAGCACCGCCGGAATGGTGAACGCCACCATCACCGACGACACCCAGCCGCTCACCGTTTGCCCCGCAGACTGAAAGCGGCTGGTGATGAGCATGATCATTAGCACCAGGTAGACCTTGTCGGCAAGCTGGGAAAACACCTGCCCACTCCACAGCGCCAAAAAGTTGCGGTTTCGCAGCACGGGCAAAAAGCCGCGCTCCGATTCTGGCGTGTCGGAGTCCTGAGAGTCGTCTCCTATAGATTTTCCCGCGTGGATAGTGACAGCGCCCGGTTTGGCAGGTTCGTCGGCTTGGTGTCCGCTGGGTTCTGGGCTGGTTTCCAGCAGAGACGCAGCCGAGGGTTCAGGCAGGGCAAAATCAGGGGTATCCGCCGCCTTGCCATTTTGAGAAGACTGGCCATTCTCCGGCAACTTGCCATTTTTCGCCGTGTTCTGGAGGGGTGACGGATCATCGGGTGTAGAGGATTCCCACTGTCCGACCTGGCCTCGATAGCTATTGGGACTGTGCCGCTCAGCAGTGGTGAGCGGCTGGGGGCGATCGCCCGCTTGATCAGAAGCGATCATCCGCAGAGGAACCAGGTCAGGATCAATCCGTTGCATCTTGCGTAGGTAAACAGGACGAGGGCGAAACAGCCGCAAAGCAGGTTTCGATCAGGGCGGCTGACTGAATCGGGCGGTCAAAATGGTACTGGGCATAGTGGCGCAGCAGCCGCTCCACCCGCAGCCAGACTTCCTCTGGGGTCTTATAAGCCGACAGGGAAGCGGGCGCTGGCAACCCGTTTGTCTGCATCCAGTTTGCCTGCATCCACATGGAAAGCAACTCCGGATCACTCAGGCGCTGCAAAGCCGCAAGCTCAGCGGACGAGATGGGCGTACCCAGGCGAGATCCAGCAGTGGATTTGGGCAGGGAGCGGGCGATCGCATATCGTCCTTCCGGTTCTGCCAGCGTAGCGCGGCCTTTTGCTGCGGGAGTCATAGAATCGCCGGATGCTTTGACCTTTTTAATAGGCTTTGGCTTGGGGCGAACAGCAGCATTCAGGCTCTCTCTATTCTCAAGCACAGCGGCCGTCGATGCTAGGGCAGGGTTATGCGGATTTTGCGAATCCTGCGGATTTTCAGATGGATTTTCAGAGAGAATCTCCCCAGGCTCTAGGCGGGACAGCACCTCCCAGGACACGACCCCGCCGGCCGCTGCGTGAAATCCTGCCCGCCATCCCTCAACCTCTGAGTCACCCCTTCCCTCAGGACTCACCCCATCGGGTGGCACAATCGGCTGCTGAGTCACGCAACAAGTATGAACCTGCGGCGCAACGCCCGCTAGTGTTAGCAACTGGTAGGTCGCTTGCACCAAACAAAGCAGGGTGACGCTAGCAGGCAACTGCTCGATGCGGCGCAGGGACTCACTGAGCTGGGTAAACAGTTCATCCTGCGGCTGGTTGCTGAGTGCCTGACAAAGTGCCAATTCTGCCAGATATTGCCCAGCGGTGAGCTTTCGCAAATCCTGGCTCAGCCCCGTGAAAGCCTCGATCCCTTCTGCCTGAATAATCTTGTCTAGCGTCCGTCCCTTGGCAATCAGCAGTTGGTTTACCACAAACAGGCCGCTGCGTCCCCGCAGGCTGGACTCGTGTTTACGCGATCCGGGAGCCACCAACCGAATCAGCCCGTGTTCGCGAGTCAGCACGGTCAGGAGGCGATCGCTCTCGCCCATCGGCATTCCTTTGAGGTTGATTCCAACGGTTTTGTAAGTGCCGCTCATGGGGAGAGGGAGGGAGTGATGGGGGGCAGGGGAGTGGCGTATGGAGGGGAATAAAAGCTCAGGTAATCCGTTACTTCACCTTTCGTCGCTCCCTCCCGAAGCGCCTCGATCCAGGGTATCAAACTGCTGAACCAACTCTGGGCCGCGAGAGGTGCCGATGCGGGTGGCTCCTGCCCGGATCAGGTCAAGGGCCTGCTGGGCCGTGCGGATGCCGCCGGAGGCTTTGATGCCAATGCGATCGCGCACGATCTCCTTCAGCAGGCGCACATCGGCAACCGTTGCCCCCCCATTCCAGCCCGTGCTGGTTTTCAAATAGGCGGCTCCCGCATCCATACAAATCTCTGCCGCCAGCCGCTTTTCTGTCGGAGTTAGCAGGCCCAATTCCAGAATTGCCTTGACCGTTTGCCCCGTTGCCTCGCAAATTTCCGCCAGTTCTCGGTGCAGCGCGTCGGTTTTGCCTTCCCGCAGCCAGCCCAGGTTGATTACCACATCCAGTTCAGTTGCGCCATTTTCGACGGCTTCTTGAGCTTCATAAAGCTTGGTCGCAGAGGTAGACGCACCCGTCGGAAAGCCAATCACGGTGCAGACTTGGGGCGATTTGTGGTGCAGCAGAGACACCGCCTGCCGGACATGCGCCGGAAACACGCACACTGCTGCAAACTTGAAGCGGTCAGCGGCTTCGCAACACTCGGCCACTTGCTCAGACGTGGCCACTGGGCTGAGCAGCGCCTGATCAATAAACGCGGCGAGGTCGATATCGGAGTGAGAACCTGGCATAAGCCGAGATGAGTCAAGACGGCGGACAGTGCCGATCACAATGCTGAAGAAAGCATGGCATGAAACGCCAAAAACTAAATCCTTTTTTGGAATGAGTTCGTAGGTAAAAGCAGGTCGGGTGGGCGTGCTGTTGATGGCATGGTAAACGGGCTATGCACCCATCGGCTGACACGGCTGGCGATTTTGCCAGATTCCGCCAAATGGACTATGCTGCACTTTGTTGAGAAATGTAAACATTGAAACTGCAACTGAATTCAAGGATGTCTCTTGCGTGAACGTGTGTTAAACACAGATGCAACTTAGGACAGATGCGAATTAAGCGGGAATGACCGAAGCAGGTGTGACCGGAGCAGGTCTGACTGATACAGATAACGCGATGTGCAGCTTGCAAACTGCCCTCATCCCCCAACCCCTTCTCTCAAGTCGGGAGAAGGGGAGCAAGAGAGGCTTGAAGTCCCTCTCCTCCGCTGGGAGATAGCTCAAAGTCTGCGGCATACCAGAAAAGGGTGAGGGGGATCGGCAAAGCTGCACATTGCGTACAGATACATACAGGTACAACAGTGCAACGGTGCAAATTATAGGGAAGGAGCGCTTATGAAGCTGAGGATCTCTGAGGCGATGGCAAGTCGGTTACTGGGTCTGTTTCTGTGCGTGGCAACGGTGGGTGGAACGCTGGCGCTGTTTGGGAGTGTTCCTTTGATCGCGCGAGTGGGTGCGGAGATTCAGGCAGCAGGCCAGTCGCGCTAGTGGCGATGGGCAAACAGATCGTGCATCTGTACTTTCAAGGTTTGAAGGCATCAAAGCTCGACGACGGAAGCGCCCGGATCTTGAGGAGAACCGTTAGTACGCTGATCTAGAGGGAATCTTGTTGGAGGACTCTGATGCGGGGTCTGTTTCTTCTGGAGGGCGGGATGAGCCGAAGTGCAGGAAAATGGCAGCGATTATCAACTGATTCGCCGAGTAATTTGCCCAGTGACTCGGCGAGTGATTTGCCCAGTGGTTTACCCAGTGATTTGCCCAGCCAATTTATCAATCGCGGGTGGAGCCACGGGACGAATGTTTGGCGGCGATCGCTCTCTGTGGCGATCGCGCTATGCCTGAGCAGTTGCGCTGAAACGGCGATTGAGGCGACTGGGGTTGAGACCCAGAATGTACTCGCAGGCGAGCCAGCCAGCGACGTAGCTGCCACAACGACCAAGGCGACTGAGGTAGAACTGAACGACGCGCTAGAGCAGCCGAGAGAACTGCATGAAGGGCCAGTGCAGGTGCGCTTTCGCTATCGCCAAGATGCCGAAGCCTGGGGCGGCGAAGTCCAGTATACGCTGCTGTATAACGGGCAGCCCCAGCTAGAACAAACCCAGGAAAGCACGGCCTACGGTGGAGTAAGTTTGCAAGACCTAGATGCAGACGGCACGGCTGAAGTGATCATCCGCACCTATTCCGGCGGAGCGCACTGCTGCACCTCCCACATCATCCACCGCTGGCAGGGCGATCGCTTCGAGACAACCGACACAGGCTTCCGCGATGGCGAAGGCGGCAGCTTTCGAGATCTAGATGGCGATGGGCGACTAGAGTTTGTCGCATTTGACAATGCCTTTCTCTATGCCTTTAGCAGCTACGCTGGCTCGTTTCCGCCCTCCCAAATCTGGGCGCTGCAAGACGGGCAGCTTGTAGACGTGACCCGGCAACATCCAGCAGAACTGCGGGCGATCGCCAACCAGATGCGCGAAGCCGTACTGACCGTTCAAGCAGACACCAACGAAGTCAACGGCATTCTGGCGGGCTACGTGGCGCAGATGATCCTGCTGGGCGAATATGAGCAGGGCTGGGCATTTATGCTTGCCAACTACGATCGCACCTCAGACTGGGGTCTAGAAATCTACAAAGACGGGCAGGTTGTCTATCGATATCCCGACTTTCCTGCCGCCCTCGAAGCATTTTTGACTGAGCAGGGCTACCTTCCGGCTGGAGGTTCCGCCGCCCGATAGTCCGGCGCTGCCCTGGCTCAGAATCCCAGAACAGAACCCTAGAAGCGAATAGATAGCCACAGTCCTAGGCCGTGCTGATCCAGGTCGATTTCGCTGCGTCTGAGGCCGCTGCCGTCGCAAAATTCGTAGCTATTGTAAACGTAGGCTACCCGCAGAGTGACGGAGCGAGAAAAGCTGTAGCCCACGCCAGTCTGAAAATTAAAAGTGGTGTCGCGTTCGGCGTTGATGTTGAACCCAGACACGGTGCTTTCCAGACCCAGGCTCCAGCGTGGCGAAAGCTGTAGCCCCACTCGAAGCCCCACCAGCGGCTCAAGGGTAGTGCGGGAGGAACTGAATTCTCGATTGATTGGGATGGTGTTGGGGCCTGATTGGGATGGTGTTGGGGCCGATCCGCACCTCGTCCACTTCAATTTCCTGTCTCGAAATATTGGTGCGGAGTCCGAGAATGGGATCGACGACCAGAAAGGGGAACGGGTTAGCGGGGGTGGGCGATCGCCGCAGGGATCGATTAACCACGCGGTAGTAGGCGGCCAAATCGATCTTGCCCTGGCGCAGAGAGGCACTGGCATCGGCCCGGCCCTCTACCTCAAAGGGAATGCCAAAGCGCAGAAGGCTTCCTGCTGGGAACGTGACGGGCAGCGTGCCACTCTGGGCCAGCGACAGATAGAAGCCATCGAGCAAAATCCCAAATCGCCCGTTCTGGGCATCAACCCGCAGGCCGCCATCGAAGGCGCGATCGAGGTTCAAAAAGTCGTCTAGGTCGGCCCGAATTGTAGTCGATCGCCCCACGGCCGAAATGTCTGCCCTCACATCCAGCGGGATAAAGAAATACGGCTCTACAGTAACCTGCCAGCGGCTGCCCGATCTAGACCCTCCAGACCCCGCGGAACCAGCCAACTGTCCTTTAGGATCAAAGGGTGCAGATTCAGAAGAAAACTCACCTTCGGGCAAATCGGCGGGTTCCAGTTCCGGCAGGTCAACAGGCTCCAGCGCAGGCTCAGATGGCTCAGCCAGCGGATCAAGCGAGGTCTGCGCCAGGGACGATTCATCCAGGGAAAATTCATCAACAATGGGTTCTGCGGCTGGCAACTCATCTAGAAGCAACTGTGCAGTGAGTTGTGGCTGCGGTTCGAGCGCTGGCGGCTGTGCAGGGGTTTCCCGCTGGATTTGCTGGATTTGCTGGATTTGCTGGATTTGAAGGTCTGCAATGGTTGTAGGTTCGGGCTGAGAGGAAGCAGCGGGGATGGAATCAGGATGCAGGGTGATGGATGAAAACTTAGAGGTTTCGTGCAACTCTCCTAGGGCAGCATCTTCAGAAACCACCGCCAGTGCTGGACTTTCTGGAGTATCCCGGTGAATGAATTCAGCCGATTCGGGGGCGGATGGACGCGGTTCCGTGGCGTGGGCTGGGGCAACCCATACGACCGCCGCCACCGACGCTGCAATAGAGAGCGTCTGGGCGATCGCCCTCATGCGCCTCTTGGATGACCGACACTCCTCCAGCCCCCCAGTTTGGGAAAGATGCTGAGAACAATACCCCCAGGACAATGCAAATTGGCGAAGCATGATAAAAACTCTGAAAAATGGCAAATTGAAATGCAAAACACGTAGCACAAAGTTAAGTGAAACCAAAGTTCAGTGAAGCGAGTTTGTCAAAACCGAAGTTTCGTAAAACCAGCTCAACAGACCTAAAACTTCAGCAAAACATTTCACAAGATATCAGTAAAGCAGTGGGCAACAAGCTTAGAATTCGACAATTTAGACCATTGGACGGAACCACGGGTTGCAGATTGGATGCAAGAACCGGAGCGCAATGCAATCTCATCCATCTGTCCTCCTAGAAGCCAGATGGATGAGCCAGAGAATCCCTATTAGCTCAGCAGATTTTTGTAAATCTTGCCGTCTTTCATAATCACCAGGAAGTTTTCAGCAGGATTATCAATCAGCCGAATGTTTTCCAGAGGGTCGCCATTCACCAACAGCAAATCTGCCAGAGCGCCCTCTTCGACCACACCGAGCTTGCCTGGATAGGGATTGCGTGGCCCAGACATCGCCAGCAGTTCTGCATTGTCGTGCGTTGCCATCTTCAGCACTTCCGCAGGCGTATACCAGCGCACCATTTTCGACAGCAGCCTGCCCCGACGAGCCGTTTTTGCAGGGTCATACAGGATGTCGGTTCCCCAAGCAGTTTTGATGTTGTATTTCTTGGCTAGCCCGTAGGAAATATCCGTGCCCTCTGCCACTTGCAACTGCTTCCTGCGGCTTTCACTGCCTTCGGGATAGGGGTTGGCATCTTCGTCATCTAGAAAGGGCTGCATACTCAGCCAGACTCCCTTTTCGGTCATCAGTCTGGCCGTTGGCTCATCCATCAACTGACCATGTTCAATACACTTCACCCCGGCTCGAATCGCAGTCTGAATTGCTCTTGGCGTATAGGCATGAACCGTGACGTAGGTGTTCCAATCTGCGGCCGCATCCACGGCAGCGCGAAATTCATCCTCGGTGTATTGGGATACATCGAGGGGGTCATAGACCGAAGCCACACCGCCACCCGCCGCCAGCTTGATTTGAGTAGCCCCCCGCATTAGCTGCTCACGGGTTGCCCGGAGGACTTCGGGCACACCATCGGCGATCGCCCCCACGCCATATCTCTCAGCCAGACTCAGTTCCGAAGTCGGCGTTCGGAGCAGTTCATCCAGCGTGCGAAAGTCCCCATGGCCCGACGTTTGAGAAATCATCGCGCCCGACGGCCAGAGTCGCGGCCCCGCGAGTTGACCCTGGTCGATCGCCTTCTTCAGATCAAACACCGGCCCCGCCATGTCCCGCGCACTCGTAAACCCGTTCATCAGCATCTGAGTAGAACTCTCAGCCGCAGCCCGAAACACCTGCTGAACCAGGGCATCTCCCCCAGCCCCCGCCTCGAACAGAGCCGCCTGACCCGCAACCCCTTCCAGAAACAGGTGAACATGGGCATCGATCAATCCCGGCATCAGCACTTTGCCTTCCCCGTTGATCAGGAGGGTGCGGAGATCGGCAGGAACCGGAATTGGCGAGGTAGAAATGCGCTCGATTTTATTGTCAATGACTAGTACATTGGTCGGGCCCGAAAGCCGAGGAGAGGTGCCATCAAACACCCGCACATTTTGAAACAAAACGCGATTGATGCCCGGATTTGGAAGGGTCACAGCAGGTTGGCTCTGCGCCCAGCCCACCTGCGTTGCCAGACCAATCAGAATGAGTAAAACGACTCCTAAGATAGCCGAGTATCGAAATCGGGAACCCATATGCCTTACGACCTATTCACGACTTAACGTAAACTCAGTAGCTTTTCCAAAGCGAGCTAAATTTCAAAGCTAGCTCGATGCACTTTGCTACAAAATCTGCAATTAGGATTTAATTCCAAATTCGTTCCAAATTAGTTCCAAATCTTGTAGCCACTCGCAAACCTAGGCTGATAAAACGAGACAGATCACCAGATGAGAGCTAATTTGTAAAGGAGCCTGAAAGCCTTGTTAATCAAGGATTTCCGAGAAACCGCTTTTCCTGGGCAAACATGACCTCAAAGCCACACATGCCAAGAGTTTCAGGCTTCTTAAGATTTGCTTCATAAATTAGCTCTTAGGGAGTCATCATGTTGTCGCCTTGATGCCATGGCAGGTTGAGGGCTGGTTGACTGACAAAAGTTGTCTATAAGCTGCTGAACAGCTTGTGGTGCTGTAGTTTCAGAGAACTGAGGAGAGAGAGGGGAGCCAGCGTTCTAAGCTTAGATACCACTCAAAAGCATAGATGTTGTGAACTCCCCTCTCTACAATGCCTTGAACACTTGGCTGGGTCAATCGGTACCCTGAGCGCATCGTGGGCATCTGACGACCTGCCTGTGGATGGTCATCGCCTTACTCCAGCGCGGAGAGGTCAACCTGACGCGGTGGCTTGCCCTATGTCCCCTGTCGAGGAGTGCAGGCACAAAGCAAACAACGACGGCTAAGCCGCTGGCTGCACAACAGTCGTCTGAACGTCCATCGCCTGTACAAGCCGTTGATTGAGGCAGCGTAAATCAAGCTCTGCTTCCCTCCTGGCTTTCGTTCCAGCTTTAACCTGTTTTGTCAGTCAAACAGGGGGGAGGGCGCATCCCAGTTCTGCAAGTTTGCCCTCATCCCCCAGCCCCTTCTCCCAAAACGGGAGAAGGGGAGCCAGAAGGGATTTAGGGTGAGGGTTGCAAAAGTGGGATACACCCTGTAGGGACTACCCTTTCGCTGAGCTTTTTGATCGCGATGGGTGACTCGTTTTCTGGAAGCCGCAGCACAAGGTTCTAGCGGCTTCCAGTACACGCGAACTCTATTCCGGGCCGTCCTTTGCTACAGTAAGCCTTAGAGATTTTGCCTGTTGCTTGCCCACAACGCTTCGTGCATGACTGCCCAAAACGCGACCGCTCCCACGCCGCCGACGCTGCGCCCCTATCAGGTGCAGTTGATTAAGGATCTCTACAACAAGCTGGGCGAGGGCTATAAGCGCGTAGCGGTGATTGCTGGGACGGGCGCAGGGAAAACGGTGATCGCCGGGCAAATCTGCGCCCATGCGGAGGCGCGGGGCTGTCGGCTGCTGTTTTTGGTGCATCTGGATGTGCTGGTGGGGCAGACCTACGACAAGATGCAGGCTTTTGGGCTGCACTGCGGCTTTATTAAGGCGGGCTGGAAAGAAGACCCGACTGCGCCAATCCAGATTGCCAGCGTGCAAACCATGACCAAGCGCCACTGGTGGAAAAAGTGGCACGCCGATGTGGTGCTGTTTGACGAAGCGCATACGACGGTCTTTAGCCAGGTAGGGCAACAGGTGCTTTACAAAACCCATCCCCAGGCGGTGCATCTGGCGCTGACGGCCACGCCCTATCGCCTGGGCAAAGCGCAACTGGGCGACCATATGGAAACGCTGGTAGCTTCGCCAGTGCCGTCGGTGCTGCAAAAGATGGGCTATCTCGCGCCAATGAAGTATTATGGGTTGTCACCGGAGCATCAGATTGACCTGTCGGGCGTGGGCACGGTGGCGGGCGACTATGACGAGCGGGCGCTGAAAAATGCGTGCGATCGCCCCGAACTGGTGGAACGCATTGTGGAAGAATGGCTACGGCTTGTTCCCGACAAGCGCACGATCGCCTTTTGTGTAGACGTGGAACACGCACGGCACGTTGCCGAAGCCTTTAACCAGGCCAATGTTCCCGCAGCAACGGTGGATGGCGAAACGCCCATCAAAGACCGTCAGAAGCTCTACGCCGAACTGCGCGACGGGCACATTCTGGTGCTGACTTCCTGCAATGTGATCAGCATTGGCTTTGATGAGCCGAGCGTGGAGGTGGGGCTGCTGCTGCGGCCCACCCAGTCGCGGGCGCTGCACCATCAGCAGATCGGCCGCGTCATGCGAATTGCGCCGCACACGGGCAAGCTGCACGGCACGATTCTTGACCAGGCGGGCAACCTGGCGCGGCTGGGCTTTCCCGAAGACATCGAGTTCTATCACCTGCCTACGCGAGAAGACACAGAAGGCGAGGGCATCGGCAGCGCTCCTATTAAGCAGTGTCCTGCCTGTGGCCGCATCGTGCCCATTTTTTTGATGACCTGCCCCGACTGCAAGCACGAATGGCGAGACGAGAGCCAGGTATGTCTGGATGACCTGGAAGAGGTGCTGAGCGACGAACAGGTGCGGATGCTCGAGGAGCAAGAAATGCTGCGCTTTTTCCATGCTCAGCGCAAGCGCAGCTATCAGGAAGGCGCGGCCCCCTCCTGGAGCGATCGCCGCTTTTTTGAAAAATTTAACTGTATGCCCAAGGATGCCTGGTGCCTCGGCTCCATCTTTGGCGCATCGCCTACGCTAGAAGACAAGCACAACTATAAGAATTACCTGATGCGCGTTGCCCAGCGCCAGGGCAAGTCGATTGCCTGGGTGATCAGCGAGTTTCAAAAAGAATTTGGCCCCCACGGCTGGGAGGCGATTTTTCTCAAAAATGCCTGACTCAACATGCCTGAGTTTTTCCCTGAGTTGTTCTATGCGTCCAAATGCAAGAAGCAGACAGCCAGTAGCCCCCACCGCTGTCTGCTTCTGCGAGGATGATCGGAGCCACCCTCCCGTTTAGAATAAACGGTCTGGCAAAAAATGGTATGAAGGCAACCATTGATTTTTGAAAATATTTCTTGAGGGATTTGTCAGAAATTAAGAATGATGGGTAAAGACTTCGGACATTGATGCGGAGGGCGCATTCCAGTTCTGCAAGTTTGCCCTCATCCCCCAGCCCCTTCTCCCAAAACGGGAGAAGGGGAGCCGGATTGGCAGTCCCTCTCCCAAAGCGGGAGAGGGATTTAGGGTGAGGGTTACAAGGGATTTAGGGTGAGGGTTACAAAAGTGGGATACACCCGATGCAGACATTGATTCGGACATTGATACTGATATCACTTCTCCTGAGTGGGGCGATGAATGAAACGGCTGGACATTCCGTAAAGGTTTGACTCGCAATCTAACTGGCAATCTAAGATGGCAAATCCAAAGTCGCAAATCCAGAATCGAGAATCGGTATGACCGCTTTGCACGCTAATGCAACGCTAATGCAAAAGGGGGCGCGTCAGCAGTGGCCAGACGCAGGAGCGTTAATTTTTTCCTTGAACGTTTGGCTTTATTGAACAAGCCCATAGGCGGCCATGCTGAGGATGCCGTAGGTGGTGCTGTGATGAAGTTGGATGCCGCGATCGCCCCCTTGCCCCCATCGCCACCAGCAGCGGCAAAAAGTGTTCCTCGCTGGGATGATTGTCGGCGGCGTGGGGGGCGACTTGGCGATAGTGCAGCAGTGCGTCAGTGTCTCCCTGGGCGATCGCCGCTGCGAGCCACTGGTCAAATGCTGCTACCCAGGCGGGCGGGGCTGCGTCGAAAGCATAGCCGCCAAAGGCCCGCAGGTTGTGCGTGGCGGCCCCACTGGCAAGGATCAGCACATCGTCCTCCCGGAGTGGGGCGATCGCCCGGCCCAGTTGCAGGTGATGGGCCGTGCCCAGCCGCGGCTGCACCGAAAGCTGCGTCACGGGAATGTCGGCTGCTGGATACATCAGCATGAGTGGCTCCCATGCACCGTGATCGAGTCCCCGACTGGGGTCGAGGGTGACGCTCATGCCCGCTTGTGTCAGCAGTTTTTCTACCCGCTCTGCCAGTTCCGGCGCACCGGGTGCGGGATATTGAAAGGCATAGGTTTCTGGTGGAAAGCCGCCAAAGTCGTGAATCGTCTCTGGGTGGGGCGCGATACTCACGGCGGGCGATCGCGTCTCCCAGTGGGCCGACACAGCGAGGATGGATTTGGGGCGCGGCCACTGAGCGCCCAGATGCTTGAGAAATTCAACGGCAGGCGCAGTTTCATAGAGCGGTAAATCCGGTGCGCCGTGGGAGACAAAGAGCGTGGGAAGAGACATAAGACTTAGGAAACCCTGTTGAGATGTTGATGGAGAAACTGGGTTAGCGCTTGCCACGCATCCTCAGCGGCGGCGGCATTGTAGGACGATCGCTCGTGACAGAAAAATCCGTGGTCGGCATCGGGATACACTTTGAGCCAATACGCTTTGCCCAGGTCTTTGAATCGCGCCTCGATGTGCTGTACGCGCTCCGGTGGAATAAACGGATCAGCGCCGCCGTGAAACAGGTAGACGGGCACAGTGATGTCTTTGATCGCCTCTACCCAATCGTCCAATACCATGCCGTAAAACGGAGCCGCCGCTGCGATGTCGCTGGAAAATCGACACGCCGTTAAAAAGGTCAACCCCCCGCCCAGGCAAAACCCGGTAACGCCAATTCGGTCGGGTGAAACGTCGGGTTGCGCCTTGAGGAAGGCGATCGCCGCCTTTAGGTCCTGTTCTACGGGCTGCCCAAAATCCATGCGATACATGGTTGCCATCGCCTGTTCCACCTCGTCATAGCCAAATTTATTGTGGGGCCATTCGCGGTAGTACAGGTCTGGCGTGAGGACGACGTAGCCCTTGGCGGCGGTGCGAGTCGCTACGTCCCGAATGTGGGGGGTTAGCCCAAAGGCTTCCATCAGCAAGAGAACGGCGGGGCTGGAGGCCGACGCAGCGGGCGCAGCGGGGCGATAGAGAAAGGCGGGCATCTCTCCACTGGGCGTGGGGATGATTGCCTCAGTTTCCACGATGGCCGTTTTGAGAACCATTGGGCATCCTCCTGCATAGGCTATTCAGCCTATGGTAGGGTAGGGGTGCTGGAATTGACTTTTGCAGCGTTGGGATGCAGCAGGCTTGTAGCAGCAGACTTGTATGGGTCGGGGTATGGCTGGACACGTCGGCGATCGCCCCAGCACGGCATCATGAAAAGCAGACCTCTGGCGAGGTGTTTGCCCTATGCCCTCCTGGTTTTCTGTTGCGTCCCGTCGCGCCCTGCCTGCTGCGTCTGGTAGGTCGTTGCTGCCGCTTGCGGTAAACGCGGCTCAAACTGATCCTCATCATCTGCTAAACCAGCTTGAAACCCATCCCTACGGGCTAACGGCCGTGCAGGCCCGCCAGCGTCGCCGCCAGTTTGGGCCCAATGAAATTGCCCACGACACTACCCCCGCTTGGTATCAGCAGTTATTCCGCGCCTTCAATAGCCCGTTTGTGTATCTGCTGCTGGTGCTGGCGATCGCCGCCTGGCTCACTCGCGATCTGCGGGGTGCAGCGCTACTCCTGGGGATCGTGCTGCTCAGCGGGGTGCTGCGGTTTGCGCGGGAATATCGCTCTAGCCGCGCCGCCGAAAAGCTGCGGGCCCTGGTCGAAACCACCGCCACCGTCAGCCGCTACGACGATCTGCTGCCGGCCGAGCGTCGCCAGGAAGTCCCCATTCGCAAGCTGGTGCCGGGGGATGTCGTGCATCTGGCACCGGGAGATATGGTGCCTGCGGATGTGCGGCTGCTGGAGGCCAATCACTTCTTTGTGGGCCAGTCGATCCTCACGGGGGAGTCGGATCTGGTGCAAAAATACAGCGCCGTTCGCGCTGCGACATCGCCCAACGGAGACTGGTGGACGCTGCCCAATCTTTGCTTTATGGGAACCACGGTATTGGGCGGCAGCGCTCGCGCCGTGGTGATCGCCACCGGAGCGCAGACCTATTTGGGACGGCTGTCGCAAGCGCTGATCGGACGGCGATCGCCCACTAGCTTTGACACGGGTATCAACCAGATCACCTGGCTGCTGATCGGGTTCATCGCCATCATGGCTCCCAGCGCGGTTTTGCTCAACGGCCTGGTTCGCGGGCAGTGGACAACTTCCCTGATCTTTGGGGTGGCGGTTGCTGTAGGTCTGGTGCCAGAGCTATTGCCTCTGATTCTCAGCATCGGCTTGACGCGCGGGGTCAGTGCCCTGGCCCAACAGCAGATGCTGGCCAAGCGGCTGGATGCGGTGCAAAACCTGGGCGCAGTTGACCTGCTGTGTACCGACAAGACGGGCACGCTCACCCAAAACCAGGTGTCGTTTCACAGTGCGATCGCCCCTCTGGGGCAGTCCAGCCCCGATCCGCTAGCCGATGCCTATTTGAACAGTTATTACCAGACGGGCATTCAAAACCGACTGGACGATGCCATTTTGGAAGCGGCCGACGCGAGTGCCTTGTCCCAGTCTGCGTTGACCCATCGCAAGCTGGGGGAAGTGCCCTTCGATTTTGCGCGGCGGCGGCTGTCTGTGGTGGTCGAGCAGGAGGGTTTTCCGCGGCTAATCTGCAAAGGGGCTGTGGAAGAGGTGCTGGGTCTATGCAGCTACATCCAGCATCAGGGAGAGCCAACGCCCCTGACCGAAGCGCTGCATCAGCAGACCCTCCAAACAGCCCAGCAGTTTAGCCAGCAGGGGTTTCGGGTGCTGGCTGTGGCCTGCAAGCGGCTGGATGCGCCGCAGGATCACTACGACCCGACAGATGAGGCGGGGCTAAGGCTGGTGGGATACCTGACGTTTCTCGATCCGCCGCAGGAGACGGCAAAGGGGGCGATCGCCGCCTTGCAGCAATACAACGTGCACGTCAAGGTGCTGACGGGGGACAATGAGCATGTTGCCCGCACGATTTGTCAAGAAGTCGGGCTGCCCGTTCAGCAAGTCTGCCTTGGCTCGGCGATTGACCCGATGAGCGATGAGGAACTGGCCGCCGTTGCCGAGAACACAACCCTATTTGCCAAACTGTCGCCCCTGCAAAAAGCTCGAATTGTGCAGGTTCTCAAACAGCAGGGACATACGGTGGGCTATTTGGGCGATGGGGTCAACGATGCGTTGGCTCTGCGAGAGGCGGATGTGGGCATTTCGGTAGAGTCGGCGGTGGATGTGGCCAAGGAGTCGGCCGATGTAATCTTGCTTGAAAAGAGCCTGCTGGTGCTGGAGCAGGGCATCGTGGAAGGTCGCCGCACCTTTGGCAATATCATCAAGTATCTGAAGATGGCGACCAGCTCCAACTTTGGCAATGTGCTGAGCGTGATGGGGGCCAGCGCCCTGTTGCCCTTCTTGCCCATGCAGCCGCTGCAACTGCTGGTGCAAAACCTGCTGTACGACCTGTCCCAAACGGCGATTCCCTTTGACCGAGTGGATGAGTCCTACCTAGCCCAGCCCCAGCGCTGGTCTGTGGGGGATTTGCGACGGTTCATGCTGTGCCTCGGGCCTGTCAGTTCCATGTTTGACTATGTGACGTTTGCGGTGCTGTGGGGGGTGCTGGGGTTCAATGTGCCCGCCGATGCGGCGCTGTTTCAGTCGGGCTGGTTTGTCTATGGGCTGCTGTCCCAAACCCTGATTATTCATCTAATTCGCACGGCTAAGGCTCCGTTTACGGAGAGTACGGCTGCCTTGCCCGTGCTGGGGATGACGGGGCTGGTAATGGCGATCGCCCTGCTGCTCCCCTTTACGTCTGTGGATGCGAGTATTGGGCTGGTGCCGCTGCCGGCCCGCTATTTCCTCTGGCTGTTTGCCATTCTCCTCGGCTACTGGCTGGTCACTCGCGGGGTCAAAGCTGCCTATATCCGCCGCTTCAAGACCTGGCTTTAGAAGGATAGAACTTACGCAGTTGGACGATTTCTCGCAAGCGCAGCCCGCAAGAAATCGTCCAAAACCCAGAAACCTTAATCGCAAATGCGTAAGTCCTAAAGGATTCATCTGCTGGATGTGCCAGCATTCTGCACGCCTATGCCGATGTCCGCCGCCGCCAGGTGAGCCAGCACAGCAGCGCCGCCATCACCCCCGTCGGGGTCAGCACGATCGCCCAGACGATGCCAACCTTGTCAGGCACGAGCGCCAGCGGTGGAAAGTATTTGATGGCGATCGCCCCCAGGGCAGAACCGCCCATGACCTTCGCCAATAGCCCCAAACTATCTCTCATGCCTGCCTAAATCAGGATTAATGGTTCTAAGTAGGTGGACATTAATAAATATAAAACCCAAAGACCCTGCGCCGCCCGCTGCGCGGGCGGCGCAGGGTTCGGGATCTGTTTTTTAATCTGGTCTATCTACTTAGTTAATCGATTCTAGTTAATCGCTGTCGCCCGCAGCACGTAGTTCACAGTCTGGTTGGCGCTGACATCGATTTGGTAGCGGCCCGACTGCGACAGCCCCGGCCCGATTTGCAGCGTGCCGCCCGACGCACTAGAGAGCGATCGCCCATTCGGGTCGCGGATCTCGACCTGCACATTGCCCTGGATAATATCGACGATTAACCCCTGATCGCTCTGCAAATCCACCAGATAGCGACGCATCCGATTCGCCCGCACCTGGTTGTCTACCTCCCGCGACTCTCCCGGCGACAGATTCAGCGTTTCGGTGCGGATATCGACTTCCGGCGGTGGCTCTGGCGTGGGTGACGGATCAGGCGGCGGCGGTGGTGGCGGCGTGGGACTCGGCGGCACGCCTTCTAAACTCAGAGTCAACGCATAGTCCGTTCGAGAAATGCCCGATAGCGGCTTCACCTGCACAACGTAATCCCCCGCATAGGCTGCCGTGCCGCTCCACTGCAACACCTGCGAAGCCTGTCCGTCCACAGGCTGGCGATCGGGATTCAGCACCGTCATGATCACGCCGTCGCCATCCAGCCGCGCCGTCAGCGTCTCCCCCGCTTCCATCGAAATTAGGTAGTTAATCGTCTGATTATCTCGCAGACTGCCCCGTGCCGTGGTGTTGGAACCGGGCCGCAAATTGAGCCGCTGGTCAAACTCGACGGGCTGGCTGGGCGAGGGGCTGGGCGAGGGCGAAGGCGTTGAGATGGGGCTGGGCGAGGGCGACACCGTCGGGCTGGGCGCAACCGTTACGGTCGGCGATGGCGTTGCCACAGGCGGACTGCCGTTCAGCAGCGCACTCACCACCGCCCAAGACGCAATGCCTGTAATCGTTGCTAGCCCAATGCCAATCGCCAGCACAGCCAGCGGATTGTCCCACACCGAGGTTTGGCGCGGCGCAGGAATCGAGCGATTCGCTTGCCGACCCGCACTGCCCACTGCCTGCGTGTGCGCTGTCGTGGTGCTGGGCGGCACGGGGCGGCCCACGGCCACCGTCTGCATCTGCGAAAGGGGGTCGGGCGGCGGGCTGGCGACGGGCTGGGGCGTTTGGGACGGGTGCGCGGCCGGATAGCCCGGTTGCGAATAGCCCGGCTGCGGATAGCCCCCTTGGGAATAGCCGGGCTGGGGATAGGTGGGCGGCTGGTAGCCAGGCGGCTGGTAGGTGGGCGGCTGCGTTGCGGGATAGGTCGCCGCATTGGTCACTGCCTGGAGCGCCTGGGCCACTTCGGCTACCGATTGATAGCGATCGCCCGGCCGATAGCTCAGCATCTTGTTCAACACCTGCGCCAGTCCGGGGCTGACGTTGGCGTAGCGCTGCCAGTGCCAGGTTAGGTTCATATCATCGTAGAGTTCCTGCGGCTCTCGCCCCGTCAGCAGCACCACCGCCGTCACCGCCAGCGCGTAGAGGTCGCTGTTGGGATAGGCGCGTCCCGTCTGCATTTGCTCGCTCGGCGCATAGCCCAGCTTGCCGACGGTCGTGGATTGGGTCGCCGTTTGCAGCCGCGTGGCAATTTCTTTCACCACGCCAAAGTCAATCAGCACCGGAAGCTGATCGGCCTGCCGCAGCATGATGTTATCTGGAGCAATGTCGCGGTGAATAATGCCACGGGCATGGATATGGGCCAACACAGGCAGCAGTTGCCGCAGCAGTTGCACCACCTCCGGCTCCGAAAACGCCTGCCCGCTCAGCTTGCGCTCCGTCAGCAAATCGCGGTAGGACTTGCCTTCTACATAATCCTGCGCCAGAAACAAACGCTGATTTTCTTCAAACGTGGCGCGAAACTGAGGAATTTGCGGGTGCTGAATTTGATACAGGATTGCCGCCTCTCGCTGAAACAATTCCTTCGACTTTTCCAGCGCATAGTCCCCCGACTGCGAGGGAATAAACTCCTTCAGCGCACACCGCTCGCTAAACCGCCCCAAGTCTTCTGCCAGATACGTGCGCCCAAACCCGCCCTGGCCAAGCAGCTTGACCAGGCGATAGCGATTTTGCAAAACGGTTCCAGCGGACAGGGGAGGTTGCATGTTCAAGAGCGGGGGGTGAAAGAGTCGGGAACGGGGAGTTTATTTCAACAAGTTCAACATTATAAATACACTGATTGCGGGGTTGATTTCGGAAGGAGACGGCTTGGGATTTTGGATTTTGGATGGATGGAGTTGATCTTGGCAGGGGACGGCTTGGGATTTTAGATTTTGGGTTTTGGATTTTGGATGGATAGCGTCCTTGGCTTGCTCTTGTGATCCAAGATCCTTTTGCTCAAGCCTGCTCTTTACCGCAGGCGAAATAGCAAAAACTGCGTCACCTGGAGTGGGTTAAAGTTGTCGTCGCTGACCAGCAGCAGGGTCGCGGAGCCGTCCGGCAGGCGGGGACCGAGGGTCATGGCTTCTAGGTTATCTAACCGAATGCCCAGGTCGCCTAGGTTGAGCAGGCGGCGTTTGCGGACGGGCTGGATGCTGCTCAGGTCGCCCTGGAGTTGGGGCATCCCAGAGGTGTCGGTGGCATTGCCCATCACCATCTGGAAGAGTTGCGCGGTCACGCCCGTTTGTGGGGTAAAGGCCCGCTCTAGGCTGAGGAACTGACCGCCTGCGTCGATCGCTAGGAGTTCCGTCAGTCCAGGTTCGCCCTGCTCTGGCGGCAGCGCGTCTCGGTAATAGAGATGTTCTGCCAAGAGCGTTGCCTGGTCTTCGCCGATGAGGTAGTGCAGCAGGCGCAGGGGCGGCAACTCCCCCGGCGGGCCAGCGTCCAAATCTTGGAGCAGCGAAGACTCGGTGGCGGCAAACAGGCGAAAGGGTTCCAGATAGCCCGCTGTGCCCAGGGCGCTGGGGTCGGGGGTGAGAGATTCAAAACCCAGGTTTTCCTGAACTCCCCTGGGCGAGGCATCGGCGGCGGGCAAGTAGCGCTCTGGAAGTTTCAGACGAGATTTTCGGCGGCCGGTTTCCAGGTCGAACTCGTCGATGAAGGGGGGAATGTTCTGGCTGGGAATGCCCTCGCTGGCGATGTAGACGGTTTGGCGGGGCGTGAGGGCGATCGCCTCTGGATCGACCGTTCCCGCTGCAAAGGGCTGGCCGTCTTCATCTAGCAGCGGCGTGACAGATTCCACCTCAACGGAGCCGATGCGGGGATTTGCTGGGTCAGACTGATCTAGCGTGAGATGGAGTGTGTAGAGTCGGGCGGGGCCGAAGTTGCTGCGGTCGTCTGACAGGGCATAGAGGCGATCGCGCTGACGGTCGTAGGTCAGCCCCGACAAACCGCCCACGGGCGCACCTTCAAACTCCTGCGGTGGCAGCCGATATTCCCCCAGAAAATCCACCGCTAGCGGCAAAAACAGCCGCTCCTCGGCATTGACGCGGGGCAGCGTGCAGCCCGTGATTCCCAACAGCAGCAGGCACAAAACGGGAAGGGCGATCGCCCTTCGTCCGTTCAACATGCTATTCAACATTCTGCTATTCAACATTCTGCCGAGCCACTGCGCCAAAACTCGCAGCCCGACTTGCAGCCCTACGAGCAGTCCATTCCCTCGCAGCGGCGGCTGAACGCTAGAACTCCCTAAGAAAAACCCGAAACCCATAGCAACAGCAGACGAGCGCAGCTAGCAGCAGCATACCGCAACCCCCGGCTTTTCCGCCGTAATGAAAGCAGATGAAATGAAAGCAGGTGAAAGCAAACCCTAAAGTTTGGGCTATGGTTTGGGTTTAGGACAAGGAATGCATCGCGGCCCGATGATTGTGGTTTGGGTTGGGGTTGGACGCAGCGACCAGACCGGGCCCGGCAACCTCGGTGTTAAAGCGATAGCCGACATTCCGAACAGTTTGGATTAAATTGGGCTGGCGCGGATCGACCTCAATTTTTTTCCGCAGCGAAAGGACGTGCGTATCCACGGTGCGGTGATTGTCAATCGCATCGGGCCAAGCTTTGCGGAGCAGTTCCGAACGGCTGAGGGGCAAACCACCCGCCTGCGCCAGCACATAGAGCAGGCTAAATTCTTGCGGAGTCAGGTCAATGAGCTCGTGCTTCAGATGGACGCGGCGCTGCACTAGGTCAATTTTCAAATCGCCATAGTCCAGAATGGCCGGGGCAACCATGGGGCGACTGCGACGGGTCAGCGCTTCTACCCGCGCCAGGAACTCCTGCATCCCAAAGGGCTTAGTGAGGTAGTCGTCTGCGCCTGCTCGCAGGCCAGCTACAATATCGGACTCGGTGCTGCGGGCCGAGAGAATCAACACAAACGGCTGGCTCTGCTGACGCAGCCATCGACAAAACTCCAGCCCGCTTCCGTCGGACAAATCTGAATCAAGCACCACAAGCTGGGGCTTGCGGTTTAAGTAGACATCTTTGGCCTGCTGCAAGCTGGCAGATTGATAGACCGAATAGCCGACCTGCTGGAGGTGCCACCCGAGAAGCGATCGCAAATGGGGATTTCCCTCGACAATTTGAATGCAGACAGCGCTCACAATGCCTAGCTACGACTTAGCTGATGATACGGATTGTTTCTAAAGCTAACAGAGCGCTTGTCAAGGTTTTGTAACCACTGCTACGGGCTAGGCGACTCAAGCCTTGACAAATGGGCCGTTTGTGGGAATTGGGCTGGCGTGGCTGTGGGATATTAGGCAGTGTCTTAAAACTTTCTAGGTCGTTGATTGCCTTGAGTCGATCCCCCTAAATCCCCCTTATTAAGGGGGACTTAGGGGGATTAAGGGGGACTTCCGGAGTGGTTCGGCTCGGTTCCCCCCTTTTTTAAGGGGGGCTAGGGGGGATCGAAGGGTATTCAAACATGCCTTAGGAAACGCTGTTAGAAACATCGGAAACATTCAGGACTTACGCACTTGCGATAGGCTTCCCAGGTTTTGGACAATTTCTCGCGGGCTGCGCCCGCGAGAAATTGTCCAACTGCGTAAGTCTTAACATTGCTAGAAACTCGGTATTCAGAATGCTTATCGGTCTGGACAGAATCGGGCGATCGCCCCTAGTCACCCCTGTCTTCGAGGTAAAATAGGGCATAGCATTGCACCACCTCTCCATGCTTCAGGACGCACAAATTATCCGGTTCTATCAGCGCCTGACCGACGCGCTGAATGAGCAGTGGCATCGGGGCTATCGCTTCGACGAACTGCGCCTATACCTCGATGGATATCTGGCCGCCCTTCGGCATACGAACGTCGTCGAACCTTACCTGATTCACCAGCTCGAAGAAGAAGCCACTCGCTATCTTTACGACCCCTCCAGCTTCGTTGAGCCGCAGCCCGAACCAGAGGTCGATTTCTACTAGGCTCATTTCTACTAGGCTCTCTGAATCTCACGTTGTCTCCTCTTTTTGACCCAGATCGCCTCTGAGCCGGTTAGTCTGGCTTGTTAGAGTGTCAATTTAGAATGTCAATTTCTCTCCTGGAACGTGCGCGGGGCTGTCTGCTAGGGCTGGCTGTGGGGGATGCAGTCGGCACCACGGTCGAGTTTCAGCCGCGTGGCTCTTTTCCGCCAGTCATCGACATGGTGGGCGGCGGCCCGTTCCGGCTGGCAAAGGGCCAGTGAACCGACGAAACCTCAATGGCGCTTTGCCTTGCGACCAGCCTAGTGGAACGGGACACGTTCGACGCGGCCGACCAGATGGAGCGCTACCGGGCCTGGTTCGAGCGGGGCTATCTCAGCAGCACTGGGGTCTGTTTTGATATTGGCAACACGACCCAACAGGCATTGCAGGCTTACAAAGCCTCTGGCAACCCCTTTAGCGGCTCGACGCATCCCAGAGCGGCGGGGAATGGCTGCCTGATGCGGCTGGCTCCAGTGCCAATTTTTTACTTTCCCGATGGCGATCGCACGCGGCATTTTTCTGGCGAGAGTGCCCGCACCACCCACGGCGCAGCGGAATGCGTAGAAACCTCCCAACTGTTTGGCGAGATTCTGCGTCGGGCACTGGCAGGAGCCAGCAAAGCCGAAATCCTGCTGCAAAGCGACCCGGCATCGTTTGCGGAAGAGGCGGTAAGGGCGATCGCCCAGGGCAGCTATCGACACAAACTCCTCGACCAGATCCACGGCACGGGTTATGTGATTCAAAGCCTGGAAGCCGCCCTCTGGTGCTTTTGGACAACGGAGACTTACGAGCAGGCGATTCTCGCCGCGGCGAATCTGGGCGACGATGCGGACACTACCGCCGCCATCTGCGGCCAGGTCGCAGGTGCATTCTATGGCGAGTCGGGCATTCCGGCCCGCTGGCTGGAACCGCTCACCCTGCGCGAGGAGATTGGGCAACTGGCCGAAAAACTGCTGACACCCACAGGCTAGCCCCCCACTACTGAATACTGCTCAGCTTAATCCGGGGATCAACCGCCTTCAGCAGCAGGTCGGCCAGCAAATTGCCAATGATCAGCATCGCCGCGCCCATCATCAGGCTAGCCATCACCAGATACAAATCCTGCGCCGTAATCGCCTCCAGCACCAGCCGCCCCAGCCCTGGCCAATTAAAGAAGTTCTCCACAATGAAGGAGCCGCCCAGCAGGCTGGCAAACTCGAAGCCCAGCAGCGTCACCAGCGGGTTTAGGGCATTTCGCAGCGCGTGGACGTAGATGACGCGATTCTCTGGCAGTCCCTTGGCGCGGGCGGTTTGAATATAATCCTGCCGCAGCACGTCCAGCAGCTCGCCCCGCGTGATCCGCTGGAGGCCAGCAAACCCGACTAGGCTCAGCGCCAGCGTCGGGAAAATCATGTGCCAGCCGATATCCAGCACCTTGCCAATTGGGGTCAGATCGGCGTGGTTGATGCTAGTCATGCCGCCCACGGGCACCAGCGGTGAGAGTTGCTGCGCCAAAAACAGCAGCAGCAGCCCCATAATCAGCGCGGGCATCCCCTGACCGATGTAGCTGATCACGCGAAAGATGCGGTCGATTAGCTTGTTCTGGTTGACCGCGCCGATGATGCCCAGGGGAAGGGCGATCGCCCAGGTAATCACCAAAGAGGCGATCGACAGCAGCAGCGTTGCCGGAATTCGCTCCCATAGCAGCGAGGTCACCGGACGCTGAGAATAAATAAAGCTCACGCCAAAGTTGCCGCGCGTGAAAATCTGCCGCAACCAAAGAAAATATTGCTCGATCGGCGATCTGTCTAGCCCAAACTGTTCCCGAAAGGCATTCAGCGTGTCTTCCGAAATCTGCGGATTCTGGCGCAGTGTGTCCAGATAATCCCCTGGCGCAAGCTGAATGATGAAAAAGCTCAGCGCCGAAGCCAGCAGCAGCGTCAGCGCCCCTTGCAGCAGCCGTTTCACCACATAGCCCACAGTTTCACTGGCCAAAAACCGTTGAACCTGAACCAGTCCGTCCAAAAATCGCTGCTGTGCTGAAGCTGTCTCACGAGAAGTCATAGCCGCCCTACCCAATCTGAGCTGAAACCGCCTAGTATTCCACCAGGGTAACAACTGGAACGTCCGGCAGCTTCTTGCGCCCCTCCAGTCCTGTCAGTTCAATAATGAACCCAAACCCCGCCAGTTCACAGCCCGTTTGCTCCACCAGCTTAGCCGTTGCAGCGGCCGTGCCCCCCGTCGCAATCACGTCATCCACAATCAAGATCCGGGCAGGCGGTTCCGCTGCGTCGCGGTGAATCTCCAGCTTGTCAGTGCCATACTCCAGCTCATATTCAACACTGTGAACCGGAGCAGGTAGCTTTCCTGGCTTGCGAACGGGGATAAATCCTGCATCCAGCTTGTAGGCCAGCGGCGCACCAAAGATAAACCCGCGAGACTCCATGCCGATGATGTAATCTACCGACAGATCGGTGCAACGTTCGGCCATGCTGTCAATCGTATAGCGCAGTCCTTCAGGATCGCGCAGCAGGGTTGTAATATCTCGAAACAAGATCCCCGGCTGAGGGAAATCGGGAATGTCGCGAATCAGCGATTTCAAATCCATATTTTCAATCTACAAGGCAAATCTACGTTTCCAATCTACAAAGCAAATCTATAAAGTCTGTGGAGAGTCTCTAGCTCGAAGAACTGGACACGCAGAGATTGTAAACCGTTTACCCAGCAGTTCAACCAGACGGACAAACAGATGGACAAATTCAGCACTAGTCTTCCCGAATTCCTGAGTAATTTTCAAACCAGCCGCGCTTCCAAAAATAAAACAGCAGCCCTGCCGAAGTCAGCAGCATCACCGCCCAACACAATGGATAGCCCCAATACCAGTTCAGTTCAGGCATATTCCAGGGGGATGCATCGGGGTTGAAGTTCATGCCATAGACTCCGGCAATAAACGTCAGCGGGATGAAGATGGAGGAAATCAGCGTGAGCTGCTTCATCAACTCGTTCATGCGGTTGCCCACAGAGGAGACATAGACATCCATCAGGCTAGAAGCCACCTCCCGGTAGGTTTCTACCATGTCCAGCACCTGCACCGCGTGGTCGTAGCAGTCCCGCAGATACATCCGCGCTTCGTCCTGAAGCAGGTCTTCGCCATCGCGGATGAGGGCGCTGATGGCATCCCGCATTGGCCAGATCGATCGCCGCAGGTTGAGCAGTTCTCGCTTGATGGTGTGGATTTTTTCAAGAGTGGTGCGGACAGGCTTCGCTACCACCTCATCTTCCAGTTCCTCTAGCTCCTCGCCGTAGGTTTCTAGTACCGGAAAGAAGCCGTCCACAATAGAATCGAGCAAACAGTAGGCCAAATAGTCGGCTCCACGGCTGCGAATTGTGCCTTTGCCCAAGCGAATGCGCTCGCGCACGGGCCCAAAGGAGTCGTATTCGGGTTCTTCTTGCACCGTCAGCAGATAGTTTTTTCCCAGAATAAAGCTTACCTGCTCAGTGAAAAAGCCGCGGCCGCTGTCCTTCAGCGTCACCATGCGGGTGATGAGCAGCAGTTGGTCGCCGTATTCTTCGACTTTTGGGCGCTGGGGCACGTTGACGATATCTTCTAGAACCAGTGGATGCAGGTTAAAAATATCGCCCAAGCGCTTGAGTACGTCTTCGCTGCCGAGGCCTTTGACATCTACCCAGGAAACCGACTCGGCATCCAGGTAGGGAATGGCTTCTTCCGGCTCGTTGATAGGAATCCGAGTTGCACTGTCTTCGCAATAGTCAATCAGGGTAATGACGGGGGGCGGCGCGTCGTCCTCAATGGTGAGCGTTCCTGGCAGGGCACCCGGCTCATGGTAGGAATATTCTAGGTAGGGGTTATCGTCTTCTTCTTCGTCGGTTAACCCGTCTATGAAAAAGGCTTTGGAGAGCGCCTCGGAGGTGAACTGCTCTATTTTGTTATGAACCTGTTTGTTTTGGGCCTGCTTGGCGTTAGAACTGGAGGGTTTAGCTGCCATAGTCTAGTCCTGAGCGTTGAGATCTGGCGGGTATGGCTGAACGCGGGCGGAAACGAGACCCAGACCCAGTACCGCAAAGATTTGGGAGAAGGATGAGTCAAGCATACTCCAGGTATGCCCTGGTGCCTAATTCAGGGCAGTTCCAGAATCTGTTGGTGCATAGGGGCTGGAGGCGATCGCCCTCGCCAGCCCTCTGCATGAAAACTTAAGCTCTCAGGGACAGACCCATAGCTAAGCTATGGGGTACCTATGAGGTGCGAATCACTTCGTCTTCGGGGTTGACCAGCCGCAGCAGTTTTTGCTTGAGTTGAGAGTCAAACACTTCCCATTTGAGGCGGGTGTAGTCGCTATTTTCGTTGAAACCAGAGAGAAAGCCCATCGGAATCTCGAAGCCACCTGCCATCGATCGCCCGCCGCCAAAGTATCGTCCCTGAGCATCTTGCCCGAAGGCTTCTTTGATGAATTCATCGGGGTCGAGGGTCAGCTTGTTGGTTCGCAGGGAGCCGATGACGATTTCCAAGTCTTCGTCTTCATCGTGGACGATGCCATAGACTACGGCCGTGTGGACGTTTTCTTCTGTAACCAGAAAATCGGCTGCTTGGGGAATGGCATCCCGGTCGTCGTAGCGCAGATAGCCGACCCCGGCGATAGAGAAGTTGTTGCGAATAATGCGGTTGCGGAGCGATCGCTCGATTACATCCATCACCCGCTTTGAGCGAGAGGATTGCAGCACTGCGTTGAGCAGTTGTGCGTCGGCGTAGCGGCTGAGGTAGGCGGCCGCCAGAAAGTCTTCTTCTTGAGCCTGCATCAGCCGATTGGTATCGCAGCGTAGCCCGTGCATCAGCGCCGTGGCACACTTCACATGCTCATTGTTGCTGCTGTCTAGCCGCACCATGCCTGCCTGGATATATTGCGTCAGGATGGTGGCTGTGGCGCGGCTTTGGGGGCGAATGTCGGAAAATTCGGCGTGCAGATCGCCCTGCAAGCTGTGGTGGTCAATGACAACCGCCACGGGAATCTTGAGTTGCTCGATCAGCGACAGCAGCTGGGTGGTCGTGCCTTGGTTATCGACAAACACCGCGCCACCATAGACGGACAGGTCTTTTTCCTTAGCGGCTTGATAGCTCCAGCGCTGCACCGGCAGCCCCGTCAGCCGCACCAAGGCAATGTTTTCCTGGTGGCTGAGGGTGCCTGCGTAGACAATATCGCAGCGAATGTTGAATTGGTCAGCGATTAGCTTGTAGACCCAGGCGCTAGAGAGGGCATCGGGGTCGGGAAAGTCTTGCAGAATGATCAGTTGGCGATCGCCCCGATGCTGTTCCAACAACTGTCGCAAAGCGGCAGTCTTTTGCTCCGTTAGCCGTCGTCCTTGGGGGGTCGAAAGCGTCCAGTCGGCTCGCCGTTGAAAGGGGTCGTCGCCGTCTGCGGGGGGGCGATCGCCCGCACCAAGGGCAACCGAACCAGACCCTATATCCGTCGGCAGTACATCTAGAGAAGGAACTGAATTCAATTGCATAGCGTTGGAAATTGATGTCAAAAACGGATACTAAGTTACGCTTGCACGTTGCGCTTACAGGCTGCTTCTAGGTTGCTTATAGGCTGCTTCTACTGCGTTGCGTTCACGGGTTGCGTTTACGAGTTGCATTCACGGGGTGCAACGATCACTTGCAAAGCTTAAATCCACCGTAGGGGAGGGCAGCATCCCCAGTCAACCGAGTGGGCGATCGCTCATCAATCCTTTTTCTTTTTACAGTCCCCGTTCCACACAGCCCTCTAAACTGTGCGCTCTGCCAAACCCGCTTTGTCTAGCAATTTCAAGGCGTTTTGCGTCCAAGTCGAGGTTCGCTGCATTCCCCTACTGCGATCATGACAAAAAAAACAGCGCTTCGCAGTCCACCCAGGGGCCAGTTTCCCGACCCTTCGCCAGACGTAGCCCCAGAACCGAAAACCCTTGTGGAAAGGGAGTTGGGCGATCGCCCAAGCAAAAACCCCCGTGCGATCGCCGCACAGGGGTCATATGCCGATGACATACTTCTGCCACTCTTGATGCACACCGCTTTTTATGTGCTTGGTGACTTCAAAATATAGCCCGCTATGGGGGCGATGGGGTGGACGGCGTAAAATCATGTTGGCTTCTTTGGGCGTGCGGCTTCCTTTTTTAACGTTGCAGCGGACGCAGGCGGTCACAATGTTTTCCCAGGTGTCTTCGCCCCCGCGCGATCGGGGCAAGACGTGATCCAGCGTTAGCTCGTCGCCCGTATAGCCGCAGTATTGGCAGGAATGGCTGTCTCGGTGGAGGATATTGCGGCGAGTCAGCGGAATTTCTTTGTAGGGAACGCGGACGTAGTGGCGCAACCGAATCACCGTCGGCAGGGGAAATTTGTCATACACAAGCTTGCCGTTATGCTCGACTTGCTCCGCCTTTCCCTTAATCAGCAGGATCACTGCCCGTCGCCAACTAGTAATGTTGAGCGGTTCATACGAGGCGTTGAGAACCAGAACCTTGCCCATTGATGGCTGGATTTATAAAAAGGTTTAAAGGATGTTAACACGCATACTAGCATAGTTAGCACTTGACCAGAGAGTGTGTGAGGAGTGGGGTATGTTGAGCTGGGAACACACGCCAAGCCTGATCCCGATGCAGCGGGAGCGGGCCTGGGTGGAGATTGACCTATCGGCGCTGGCCCACAATGTCCAGCAGTTGCAGATGCGGCTGGCAGCAGGGACGGAACTGATGGCGGTGGTAAAGGCGGATGCCTATGGGCATGGGGCCGTGGCGATCGCCCAGTCTGCTTTACAAGCTGGGGCGACTTGGCTGGGCGTGGCGACGATTCCCGAAGGCATTGAGCTACGCGAGGCCGGCATTCAGGCTCCGATTCTGCTGCTGGGCGCGACGAATACAGCAGAGCAGGTGCAGGCGATCGCCCGCTGGCGGCTCCAGCCGACGCTCTGCACCCCCCGGCAAGCGCTGGTTTTTTCGGAAACGGCAGGCAAGCTAACCCTGCGGCAGCCGCTTCCGGTTCATCTGAAGCTGGATACGGGGATGTCTCGGCTGGGTGCGCCCTGGCAAGACGCGGCGGCGTTTGGGCAACTAGTGCAGGGGTTGCCGCACTTGCACATTGCCAGCGCCTATTCTCATCTGGCGACGGCGGATGAACCCGATGAAACCGTGATGCGGCTCCAGCAGCGACGGTTTGAAGCGGCGATCGCCCAAATGCGGCAGGCAGGGGTGAATCCACCGAAGCTGCACCTAGCAAATTCGGCGGCAACGCTGGCAGACTCGGCACTGCACTACGACCGGGTGCGTGTGGGGCTGGCAATGTACGGGCTATACCCTGCGCCCCACCTGGCCCAGGGAATTGACCTGCGCCCAGTGATGCAGATCAAGGCGCGAGTGACCCAGGTCAAGGCGATCGCCCCTGGTACGGGGGTCAGCTACGGCTATCGCTTCATCGCCGACCGAGACATGACCATTGCCACCGTGGCGATCGGCTACGCCGACGGCGTGCCGCGCAACCTGTCGAACCGGATGACGGGGCTGGTGCGGGGGCAGCATGTTCCCCAAATCGGCGCAATCACGATGGATCAAATGATGCTAGATGTCAGCACCATTCCCAACCTGCAAGAGGGCGAAGTGGTGACGCTATTGGGGCAAGACGGGCAGGCGCGGATCTCCGCCGACGACTGGGCCGAGACGCTGGGCACGATTTCCTGGGAAATCCTGTGTAGCTTCAAGCATCGCCTGCCCCGGCTGACCATCAACCAACCGCAGCCCGCCCGCAGCGCCCAGCAGCCTACAGCACGCCCTTCGAGCTAGGAATCGCCCCGCCCCGGCGCGGGTCCACTTCCACCGCCATCCGCAGGGCACGGGCAAAAGCTTTGAACGTCGCCTCAATAATATGGTGAGAGTTGATGCCGTCAAGCTGGCGGATGTGCAGCGTGATCTGGGCGTGGTTCACCACGGCGACAAAAAACTCGCGCACCAGTTGGGTGTCGTAGGTGCCGACGCGCTGGGTGGGAATTTGCAGCCCATAGCTGAGGTGCGGCCGACCCGAAAAGTCCAGTGCTACCTGCACCAGCGCCTCATCCAGCGGCGCGACGAAGTGCCCAAAGCGATGAATCCCTTTGCGATCGCCCAGCGCTTTGGCCAGCGCCATGCCCAGCGTAATGCCCACGTCTTCATTCGTGTGGTGGTCGTCGATCTGCACATCGCCCGTCGCCCGCACGTCCAGGTCGATCAGCCCGTGAGAGGCAATCTGATCCAGCATGTGGTCGAGGAACGGCACGCCCGTTTGCGCCACGCAGCGCCCCTGCCCGTCTAGGTTCAGACTCACCTGCACGTCGGTTTCTTTGGTGGTGCGGCTGATGGCGGCAGTGCGATCGCTCGTGACACTGGAGGAATTCGGAGTAACCGTTACGGGTTCGCGGGTCTGCATGGGGAATCCTGTAAGACGAGACATCTGGCCATTATCCCAAATGCTGTGGCGCTGAATAAGCCTTGTCCAACCGTCTGCCTCAAGCCTCGCCCCACCCCTAACCCCCAATCAACGCGGATTCTGCTGCATCAACGCCCGCACCTGCTCGGCGTGATAAGAACTGCGCGTCAGCGGCGAAGACACGACCTGCAAAAAGCCCATCGCCTCGCCCGCCACGCGCCACGCATCGAACTGCTCCGGCGTGACAAATGCCTGCAATGGCAAGTGTTTGGGGCTGGGCTGGAGATATTGCCCGATGGTGAGGATGTCGCAATCCACCGAGCGCAAGTCCTGCATCACTTGGCGCACTTCCTCATCCGTCTCGCCCAGACCCACCATAATGCCCGACTTGGTGTAGACCGAGGGAGCGAGTTTGCGCGATCGCCTTAATAACTCCAGCGTGCGGGCATAATCGCCCTGCGGACGCACCCGCCGATACAGCCGGGGAACCGTTTCCGTATTGTGATTCAGCACTTCAGGACGAGCGTCGAGAATTTGCGCCAGCGCGTCCCAGTTGCCGCAGAGGTCAGGAATCAGCACCTCAATAGTCGTCTGAGGCGATACCCGCCGCACGGCTTCGATGCAGCGCACAAACTGGGCCGCGCCGCCATCGGGCAGGTCATCCCGGTTCACCGAGGTAATCACCACATGGTTCAGCGTCATGCGGCGCACAGCCTCTGCCAGGTTCTCTGGCTCTTGCGGGTCGAGCGCTTTTGGCTTTTTCTCGAAGTCGATATCGCAATAGGGACAGGCGCGGGTGCAGGCGGGGCCCATGATCAGAAACGTCGCTGTGCCCGCATTAAAACACTCGCCAATATTGGGGCAGGAGGCCTCCTCGCAGACCGTGTTTAGCCCCAAATCCCGCAGGATTTCTTTGACTGTTCCGACTCGCTCCCACTGCGGCGCTTTTACCCGCAGCCAGTCTGGTTTCGTTGGCTTGACCGTCACGCGCTGTTGCCCAAATCACACTGTTTGAATTATAAAGGCTAGGCTGATTGCAACGTGTGATAGGCTAGAATATCTGAGGTAGACTTCTAAGTCTTAGATTTCACCACCGGGATGTAGCGCAGCTTGGTAGCGCACCTCGTTCGGGACGAGGGGGCCGAAGGTTCAAATCCTTTCATCCCGATTTTTAGATTGATCCTAAGCATGTTGGCTGGATTAAGCCAAGATAGCGCCCAACTTGTCCCATTTAGGAGTGATGATCGAGCGCGATCGCCCCTTGGCATCAAGCCTCCAACTAAAAAGCGGCACTGGATTTGCAGGCCAGTACCGCCTTTCCAAAAATTTTACGACAACCCTCGGACTCAGCTAGGCTCAGACGGAGAACTGGGTGGAGTGGCGATCGCCCCATCTTCCACCTTTCCCTCTTTCGCCTTAGCGCGTTCCTCTTTTTTCTTGCGGTCTGCCTTCAGGATGTCCTCCAATACAGCCCGCGCTTGGGTCATCTTGTCCAAGTTGCTGCGATAGAGTTCTAGGTCTTTCTGCATTTTGTCGGCAGATAGGTTCAGCGCATCTCCGAGGGACTGGAGCGCTGCCGCTCGGCGAGCCTCGTCCTTCATCATGTCGCTGTCCATGTGCTCCAGCAGGGTATACAGCCCAATGGCAAACAGGCGGCTGTACTTAAAGTTTGGATTGCTCGCCACGCCGCGCAGCACGCCGACCAACCCATCCGTCGGTTCCGTTGATTCTCGCACCTTGGACACCACATCCTCTGGTGAGAGATGCGCCGCCTCTGCCAACAATCGTTCTGCATCCTGCCGATAGGCTTGGGGATCGCCGCCAACCGCCTGACACAGAGCGTTAAAAATCGACTCCTGATCTTTTTCAGGACGATACCCCTGCATAAAGCGATCGTAGGTCGTCACCACGCCCAAGGCATATACCGGATCATAGCGAAAGTTAGCGTTGACCAGGAGCAAATGCGTTTCTACCATCAACTCCTCCACTACGCGCCGATAGATCGAGTTAATCGGGCGCGTGTGGAGGCTGTAGAAGGCACGCTTAGTATCTGAAACAGTGCGAACGTCGCTCACGGGAAGTCTTAAATTATTGTGATCCCATTATCCCACATCACGGAGGAATGGGGCGCGATGGGACATGAGGCGGCGGAATTCTTGGGGCGATCGCCCAGTTCCTGGCCGCGTTTCCCGGCTCATCAGCCCGTGGCCACACTCCGGGGCACGCCTTCTAGCGCCTCTTCCTCGGTCTCAAAAATTTCAAATACTGAATCCATCATTGTCACCTCAAACACCAGCTTGGCTTCGGGGTGGACATTGCAAATGCGGAAGCTGCCCTTTACTTTGTCGGCATCGCGCATCCCAGCCACCAACGACGTGAGGCCAGAACTGTCGATAAAGTTCACCTGCGACAAATTCACGACAATGTGGGGGCTGAGTCGGGAAATCGACTCTTGCAGCTTCAGGCGAAACTGCCAGGCCGTTGTGATATCCAAGCGTCCGGTGGGCATCAGGACGATGACCGTTTTCCCGTCTGGAGTGGTGTGTGTCCGCTGCTCCATAGTGTTGCTTCAGTCTCCCCTTTGTCCGAAAGGTTTGTAAAAGTTTCTACCAGTGTTCCCAAGAAGCGCCCCCCGCCAAACAATCTACGAGAAAACTCGACTCGGCCAGGAAACGCCACCAGGTTAACAATAGCCGACAGCGGATTTAGGTTTCAGCAGAGTTTATTGCGCTGGAGCGGGAGGCTGGGTTGATTTTGGATTTTCGACCTTGGATTACTAAGGAGATAACCCAGATTAAAAAACAGATCCTGAACCCTGCGCCGCCCGCTGCGCGGGCAGCGCAGGGTCTTTGGGTTTTATGTTTATTAATGTCCACCTAGCTTAGTCAAGCATCTGCGAAGCTTGCAGCAATTCCTTAAATCCCTCCCTTGCCTACCCTGACATTTCCCCCTTACTCCATTACTCCGTTATTTCGGTTGCTTGATAGCTATCTATTGGCTTCCAGCCCCAAGCGGGTACGTAGTAACTTGCAACGATCGCCAGCATGAGCCACCAGAGCGTGCTGACCTGGGGGCGATACCATACTGTGTCTACGAGTCCGTGGAAGAGCATTCCGACCACGGTGGCGATCGCCCCCATTAGCCAGAATCCATCCGGGTTTGCGGCGGCGCGGAGGCGCTGGAGTTGCGTCCAGGCTTGGTGAAACGTGACCAACAGGAGCCAGAGAAACACGGTTAACCCAATGACTCCCGTTTCCACCAAAATTTCCAGCAGGATAGAGTAGGCGCTGAGCGCCGAAAAGCCCGCCCGCTGATAGCGTGGATAGACCTGGTTAAAGGCATCGTTGCCGGGGCCAATGCCCAAAATGGGGCGATCGCGAATCATGTCTTGCACCGCAGCCCACACATTGAGCCGGAAATTGTTGCTGCTGTCTTGCCGCCCCATGAACATACTCAGGACGCGATCGCGCAGTGGGGCAACCGCCGCCACAGCCAGCACGACGAACGCCGCCGACACTCCCAACACCAACGGGATAGCCCAGCGTCGCCAAAACTGCGGCAAATAGCGGCTAAACCAGTGCGCCAGCAGCAGCACCAGCGCAAACCCTGCCATCACAAAGCCAATCCAGCCGCCCCGGCTAAAGGTCAGCACTAGGCAGGCAGCATTCAGTCCCGTCATCAGCAGCGCCAGCACCTTGGGGAGCCAGCGCCGCCACGCAAACACCGCCGCCGCGCTCAGCATTACCGCTGGCAAAATGTAGGCCGCCAGCAGGTTGGGGTTGCCCAAGTAGCTATAGACGCGGGTCGTTTTTGCCAGGGTGGACCCCGCATCCACCCAGGTGGCCAGGGCAGGAGCGCCAAAGAACCACTGTCGGATACCCTCGACGCTCACTGCCAGCGCCGTGAGCAAATACACTGCGATGACTCCAGCCCGAATGCGGGGCGATCGCAGCACTCGCGCCAGCAGCGCAAACAGCAGCATATACAGCGTCAGCTTGATCAGCCCTGAAATGGCCGCTGTCCGCACGGGCGAAAGCGCCGTCGCCGCCACCGACACCAGCCAATACAGCAGCACCAGCAGATGAATCGGCGTTAAACCCAGTCCTTTATCATCCGACAGCGTGAGCAGCAGCCAGTAGCCGCCACAGGCAATCAGCAGCACGCCAATCAGCGCCGTAGACACAAACGGAGCCAACCCAAACACAATCGCCGCCAGCACTGCCCCGATTGGGTCTGCCCACTGCATGAGCCAGCTTCCTCTACGCCAGCCCCGCAGCGCCCCGACCCAACTGTGCAGCAGGCTAGAGCGAATCCAAGTCGGCAGGGGCGTGGTCGTCAGCGTGAGTTGGTTCCAAACGTTCATGGGAAGTGGGGGCGGAGTTATTTAAGGAACGGACGATTCTGCAAACTCTACAGCATTTCTTGCAGGGCGAGATCGCGCTGTCCTGCAAAGACGAAAGTTTCCCAGCTTTCTGCGAACCTCAACAGTTTCAAAAGCTTCAAAAATGCTGCATCAGGTCTATGGTGCCACCTGAGGAAAAGTTTTGATCGCAAGAAATTTTTCTCGCTTGGGCCCACCAAAACGAGCGCACAAGCTGAATCCTGCACGCTCGACAAGCTGTAAGATACTGAGCCGCTAGTTCATTGCAGAACGAGACAAGCTGCGACGAGTCTGGTTAATGCTAGGGCCGACCCTGCTAGGGCCGACCCTCGGGCTGGCGCAAAACGCCGTCCTAGTGCTGCGTCAACGTTATAAATCAGGGTTTGTAGTGAGCGCTCTAGCGCTAAAGCGCCGACTACGAACTAAGGATCAACCCTAAAATCAGGCTTTGACAAAGCACTAGTCGTCCAGATCTAGCACGTCGTCGTCATCATCATCCAGGTCGTAGCTGTTGTCTTCGCCCGCCATCAGCTCGTTAATTTCTTCTTCGTCGTCTGAGAAGTCGAAGTCGCCGCTTTCGCGAGCCAGCAGCCGCCCTGTTCCTTCCAGCCAGTCCAAAATAGACGCATCGCGCTGGAGGGGAATCACTTCGGCCGGTTGGTTGCGGGGAATTTCACGCAGAGCAGGGTTACGCATTGTCCTTTTCAAATCTCTATATACTCTTTAGTGTAATCCGTCACGGATGAGACGGATGGAACTTGGCTAAAACGATGAGTTTTGGATAGCTTAGGCGATCGCCCTCGTCCCTTTCTCCATCAGCCTTTCAGCATCAAAGCGTTTACTCAGCAGGCGCACCCATGACCCTCGGCAAAGCGAAACTCTTGCAGGCGATCGCTGGAAAAAATCGGGGCTTGTTGGCCTCCGAAGCCGACAACCTGGCGATCCTGGCGGCAGTGGCTCGACTGGAAGAATTTAACCCCACGCCGCGACCGCTCGAAGCCGCAGAAAAGCTCGACGGCAACTGGCGCTTGCTTTACACTACCAGCACTGAACTGTTGGGCATTGGGCGCTTCCCCGTCCTAACGCTGGGGCAAATTTATCAGTGCATCCGCGTCAAGACGCAGCAGGTGTTTAACATTGCCGAAGTCACCAGTCTGCCGCTGCTGGAGGGCTTGGTCAGTGTTGCGGCGCGGTTTGAGCCTGTGAGCGATCGCCGCGTGGATGTGGGCTTTGAGCGGGGCATCTTTGGGCTACAGCGGCTAATCGGCTATCGCAACCCCAGCCAGTTCATTCAGGACATCCAGAGCGGCAAACGCTTCGCCGCCGCCGATTTTCGGATAGACCCCGGCAATCGCAAAGGCTGGTTGGACATTACCTACCTAGACGACGACCTGCGGATTGGGCGGGGCAACGAGGGCAGTGTGTTTGTGCTGACCCGAGTTTAGAGGTTTGTCAGGTTAGCGGGTCGCCAGGGATTGGAGGGAGGCACTATGGGGCGATCGCCCGTCATGCGGATTTCTCAGGGACAGCTTAACCTGCTTGATCTGTGTCCACGCCAGTTTCAGCACGTCTATCTCGATCAGCTTGCCGCGCCACCCAACCCCGACCAGCAGGAAAACCTCGACTGGGGTAGCCAGTTTCACCTGCTGATGCAGCAGCGAGAGTTGGGGCTGCCCATCGCCGCGCTGACTCCGGCCGATCCGGACTTGCAGCGGTGCGTGTGGGAATTTGTGGAAGCTGCGCCAGACGTGTTTGCGCCCAATTCCGACCAGCAGCGTCAGAGCGAACACCGCCGCAGCCTGCTGTTTCAGGGCTATCTGCTGACGGTGGTGTATGACCTGCTAGTGCAGCAGCCGGACAAGGCTGAAATCCTAGACTGGAAGACCTACGGCAAACCCAAGCAGCCGCAATGGCTGGCACAACACTGGCAAACGCGGCTCTATCCCTTTGTGCTGGCGGAAACGAGCGACTATGAGCCAGAGCAAATCACGATGACCTACTGGTTTGTGCGGGCAACGCCACCGGGCGCATCGACCCCACAGCCGCAGCGGTTGGCGTTTCCCTATAGTCAGGCGGCCCATGAGCAAACTCGTCAAGACCTGAGCGAACGACTGCAACGCCTGTCCCTCTGGCTAGAGCGCTACGACCAAGGCGAGCCATTCCCCCGCCAGCAGGATTTGCGAAACGACTGCGCCCTCTGTGGGCCGGGCATCCGCTGTTGGGGCGATTCCCAATCCACCGCCAGCCCGTCGCTGCCGCTGCCAGACCTAAGCGCGATCGCCGAAATCCCCCTGGATTCGTGAGTAGGCGTGCCACGCTGCGGATCGTTCGTCAAGGTTCGGATACAAAAGTTTGTAAATCCTGGGCAATGTTGCTACAGTGCAGGTATAGAAGGGGTCGGGGGTTAGGAATTAGGGTTTTGGGGGGAATCCGCATGACAGCGGGTTTGTCGCCTGACTCCGGTTCCTCTTGGTTCTTCCTGATGACTGCCTTTCTGTTCCTCCTGCTCACCTCACACACCTGCACTGCGCCATGCGACTTTTTGGACTGATTCCCACACCGCCGCCGCTCCGTCCGAAGTCCAACGTGTATGACCTAAAGGCCCGACTGGACTGGGGCGAACCCGCGCTGACGATTATCGACGTGCGCGATCGCCCAGAGTTCAACGCTGCCCATATCGAGGGCGCAGTCTCGATGCCAACGGCTGAGCTAGTGGACACGGCGCTGATTTATCTGGAGTTGGAGCGCGATCTCTACGTCTATGGCTATACAGACGAGGAAACGGCGATCGCCGCTGCCCAACTCCGCACCGCTGGGTTCCTCAACGTGTCGGAACTGCGCGGCGGGATGCCAGCATGGAAGGCGGTTGGTTTTCCGGTAGAAACCGCTAGGGCGATCGCAGCGTAGCAAAATCTGTCATTACGCCGTAGATTCCCCAAATCGCCATTGCCCGCAGATAGTGGCTGGCGCGAAACGTGCCCACTGCCGTAATCGCCTCTGGCGTGCGAAACTGCAAGCCGTTGCTGTAGATCTGACACACCACGGCTTCCGCCAGCCGCAGGGCTTCATCTGGCAACCCCATCTGCCACAGAAACGCCGCCAGCCCAAAGTTGATGCCCGTCCACACCTCTAGCGGGTGCGTATCCTTCGGGTTCGCGGGCGATCCATCCGGCCGCAACCCGTTGGCCGCGCCAAACTGACCACCGTGAAACTGGAGGAAGCACGCTTCATACACCGTCTTCAGCGCCGACCGGGCACAGTCCTCCGGCACTACATCCGGCAGCCCCAGCAGCCGCGCATAAAACTGCCCACACAACTGATCTGCCATTACCACGTCCGAACCGCTGCCGCTGTCGAGCCGATAGTATTGCCCGTTCCACAGCGTCGGGTGGAAGATGGCGCGAGATTGGGTGAGCCATTCTTGCCATCGGGTTTCGGGGGAATCTGTGGGAGGGGGGGCGTTTGGGTTGGAGTGCTGACCTCTGGACTTTGCAAGGGCGATCGCCCCTTCCAGCGCCGCAATCCACAGCCCGCCGCAGTAGGCGCTGATGCCCTGCAAGCGCCAATCGTCGAAGGTCTGGTCGGGTGCGCCGGAGTTTTCGGGAATGCCGTCGTGGTCTAGGTCGAAGGTTTTCAGGTAGGCGAGGGTGGACACGACGGCGGGCCAGCAGTCTTCAAGAAACTGCGTATCGGTGCTGCCCGTCAGCACAAAATCTCGATAAACTTGGAGGACAAAATCGGCTCCCAGGTCTTTCCAGAGGTTGCAATCCTGATAGCTGGTGTAGTTGGTCTTTTCCCAGGGGTGTTCGTTGGGTGCGCCAAGGTCGTGGGGCGTGGCTCCGGCCAGCTTGCGGGGAACCAGCGGACTTTCCGTTCCCTGAGTGGCGTAGTAGCCGATTTTGCGAAGCGTGGGGTCTGCGGCCGGAATAGCGCGGGCAAAGGCTCGCAGCACGGCCTTATCCAGTTCTGGAAACAGCATCAGCAGCGCAAAGGAGCCGTATAGCCGCACGTCCAGGCTCTCGTACCAGCGGTAGTCCAGGCATTCCACCACGGCAAACTGACCGACCGGATCGCGCTCCGTCGCCGCACTCCACAGCGTTGCCCCGTCCGTCAGGGCGTAGAGTTCGTTAAACAGGGCCATCTTGAACCAGTCGGGCAGGTCGCCCCGGTCGAGAATCGGCTGCTGCCACTGCTGAATCTGCGCTTGCCAGGTGCGATACTGCGCCAGCGCAGTGCGGGCGATCGCCCAGGCGTTTTGCCCTGTTGCGCCAAAAAAGTCGGTGTAGCGTCGCAGGTAAGTTACGCCTTCGGCAAACTCCGTCACTGGAAAATCCCACGCCAGCGCCATCGGCATCTCCCGCGTTTCGCCCGGAGCCAGGGTAACCCGGAGGGCGATCGCCGCCGCAATTCTTTCTCCTGCTATGGCGGGGGTTTCGTCGCACACATTGGGCAGCGAGCCATCTTTTGAAAAAGTCGCCCACAGGTCGCCGCCGTCACCCGTCGGATTCCAACGGGTGTGATAGAAGACTTCCGTCTGGGAGGTCTGGTCAGCAATATCACTCCGCAACAGCGCGATCGCCCACTGCCCATCCCCCTCGGCGGGTGGTGCTTCCAGCCTTCGCCCCAGCACGCAGCCTGCGGCATCTCCCTCGATGCGCCACTGGTTAAAGTTCCCCTCGCTTTCGCCAATGCGGGGCTGATATTCGTAAACCGGGCTGCCATCATCCCGCACCTTCACATCCGGCGACTTCAGCGTGTTGGTAAACCAGCCCGTCATGTTTTCCCAACTCAGCATCAGGCTCAGCGTGATCGGCGCATCTGTTGGGTTGTGCGCCGTCCACACAAACACCGCCACCGGATAGCTCGGTTCCTGGTAGTTGTGGGCCCAGATTGGCGAAAACTGTTCGCAGACCAAATTTGCCTGAAGCCCGCCATCGTAGGCAAACCAACTGCGCGGATATAGCGCGTGATACGTGCCAGGATTTTCGGGCAGCGGCGCGACGAACGGAGGGCATAGCCCGCGCTCATCTGCTTCCTTTACGAGCGCATAGGCCCGGGTGCCCTGGGCCGACTGCTCGAACACGCTGAACTGGCAGGCGGGCATGGATTGAAACCAGTGTTCGCCGCCGTCGATATGCCACAGGTTAAAGTCGCCTCGGTGCGATCGCCCAATGCAACCCGCCCCAAAGCCCCCCAACGGCATCCCGTGCCACGGGCCGTCGTCTAGGTTGCTGGCATAGCGGACGGTGTAGGGCTTGTCCCAGCCTTGCCCAATGGGGCGCGTCCAGGCAGCAGCAGGGATGTTGGGGGAACCGGGGAAATTTTTCATTTCCCGATTCTACACCTGCGGTCGGGACGATCGGGGTCAGGGCGATCGGGGGCAGGGCGATCGGGGTCAGGGCGATCGCCCTGATTCTGCAAGTCCCTGCACCTTTGGGCGATCGCTCCGACTTCGCTATCCTGCAAGCAGCATCGCGCATCTTCCAGTCCTACCATGAGCAAACGTGCCCTCATCTTTGTGAATCGCAATGCCCGCAGCGGGAAGAAGCGCCTGGCTCAAGCGGTTGACATCTTGGATGAACTAGAGTTTGAGTTGGTGCTGGTGCCCTCCAAACGATCGGGCGAACTCGCAGATCTGATCCGCAAGCACCGAGATGAGCTGGACTTGGTGATTATCGGCGGCGGCGATGGCACCCTTAATCGAGTGGTTGATGTGTTAGTGGAGACTCAGTTGCCGCTGGGAATTTTGCCCCTGGGTACGGCCAATGACCTGGCGCGTACCCTTGGACTACCGCAAAGTATCCCAGATGCCTGTCGCGCGATCGCCCAGGGCAAGCGTCGCTCTATCGATCTGGGTTGGGTCAATGGCAAGTATTTCTTCAATGTGGCCAGCCTTGGCCTCAGCGTCAAAATTACCCGTCGCCTCTCCCAGGGCATGAAGCAGCGCTGGGGCCTATTGGCCTATGCCATTTCCGCTGTTCAAGCCCTCACCCAACTGCACCCCTTCCGAGCCGAGATCCGGGTAGATGGGGAGACAATCGCCGTCAAAACGCTCCAAATCGCAGTCGGCAATGGTCGCTACTATGGCGGAGGGATGGCGATCGCTGAGGATGCGGCGATCGATGATCAGCGGCTCGACCTCTACAGCCTAGAGGTGAAGCACCTGTGGCAGTTCATTCCCCTGCTCTGGAAGATGCGCCGGGGCCAGCAGGCCAGCCTTCCCTGGGTGCGCGGTCTGCATGGTCAGGAAATTGAAATTTACACCCGCGAACCCCACGCGATTAACACCGATGGCGAGATCACCACGGCAACCCCCGCCACCTTTCGTGTCATCCCCCAAGCACTCACCGTTCTGGTGGCAGATTAGGGCCTGCTTCAAGCGTGAGAGGCAGATTAACTGACAAATCCCTTCTGATTGCGATCAAGCCTTTGCAAGAGTAGTGCCCAGATTCGCAATGAATTCACCACCAGCATCCTAATCTCCCTGCCGCAGCCCCAACGAGTTTGAGTACACTGAGATCATCGCAGTCAAAGGGTAGACTGGCGGGTCAGAGTCGCCCTGCAAAGGAGCCTTAGCCAATGGTGAATACCTTACCCGCACCGCAAAATCTGGTCACCGATGCGTGGGTCAAAGCGAGTTGGGAGACCTTTCTGGCACTGGGCGATCGCCCTGAACTAGAACAAGCCCGGTTCTACTACGACACTGACTCGATGAGGATTGAGACGATGCCGATTGGATCTGGGCATAGCCAGGATAATACGATTCTTGCCCAAACGGTCAGTCTCTACGGCACGGTCAAAAATATTCGCCTCAAAGGCTTTACCAACGGCAGTTTTCGCAAACCAGGCGTGCGCGAGTGTCAGCCTGACCTGGCATATTACATTGGTGCCGCGTTCCGCATTCCACCCAAGTCTTCTCAGCCCATTGATGTAAACGAGTTTGGTGCGCCGCAGTTGGTCATCGAAGTTGCCTCTACAATCCTCAGCGATGACCTTGGACGCAAGCGCCTGCTCTACGAGCGGTTGGGGGTGCAGGAATACTGGGTGGTGGATGTGGAGCAGGGTGAGGTGATTGCCTTTGCGGTGGCGGATGGGGGCAGTCGGCAAATCCGCGAGTCGGAGGTGCTGCCAGGACTGGCGATCGCCCTTGTGGAAGAAGCCCTCAAGCGCAGCCAGACGCAGGAAGACGGTGAGATTAGCCGCTGGTTGCTCCAGATGTTTCATAGCCAACCGCAAAATGCAGGACAAGAGCGTGAAGGACAAGACTGATGGCTGACGTACAAGAGGGGCGGATGGGGTGGGGGCAACTAAACTACACCCGGAGGCAAGGTTAACCATGACGACACCACCCACGACCCCAATCAGCGGCTTGAGTCTGCCCTGTTGCCGGGGCTAGACTTGACGGTGGCAGAGATTCTGCGGGCAGGCAACTCAACGTGAAGCAAGTCTGGTCAAGTATCGCCCGTTTCTTTGTGGATAATATTGTGTAAACTCCCTACCTAACCTGGGAACCCTAAAATCAACCGATTTTCTGACTCACCAGTATGGCGCTCGCTAGAATTCAAATCGCAGCAGATAAGGACGAGTTCGTTAGATCACTTCACGCCAAAGAAGGAGATGAAGGCGTGTTCCTCACCTACGGGGATATCTTATCTTTCGCAGCCGCGCTAGGATTTCATTACAAAAAACGAGTTCCCTTTGAGAGCTAATTTGTAAAGGAGCCTGAAAGCCTTGTTAATCAAGGATTTCCGAGAAACCGCTTTTCCTGGGCAAACATGACCTCAAAGCCACACATGCCAAGAGTTTCAGGCTTCTTAAGATTTGCTTCATAAATTAGCTCTGAAAAAGCATCTCGGAAAGATCCTGATCCTGTCCTTCAGGAGCAGATTAGAGATAAATCGATAATCGGACTACTTGCTTTTGCCGAAACCCAAAACGCTCGAATCTTATCTCAGGATGAAGAAAGTGATCAACAAAAAGCTAGAATTTTTTAGGAATATGCAAATGGTGGACTTGAGATTCTTCAAGAGCAACTTCGTGGCAGTTTAAGTTACGGAGAGCAGATACTCTTATTTTTAGAATCCTTGAGAGAAACCAAAGATTCAAATTTTGAAGAATTTGATTTAACAAAGTTTTTATAGAAACGAGAATTATAAATTTATTGGGATCTAAATAGTCCTTTGAAGATTGAAGCACTTGACTATTATGCTAAGAAGTTTCAGCGATTGAGGGTCGATCGCGCTCATGGAGTTGCACCACACAAACCCATTTTGCTCCTGTCAGTGATCGAGCACATCCAGCGTAGAATTATTACAAAAAATCAGATCTACTTAGAGTCTAAACTAATTCAAACATTTCTAAAGTATTGGAGCTATCTAGGATCACTGAATCATCGCCCAGATATTTCTCGACCATTCTTTCACATGAGAAGTGGTAAGTTCTGGCATTTTTGGGCAAACTCTAGTTATGAACACCTCATTTCATCAGGTGTGAAGCTTAAGACCTTTGCCGAAGTGAACCGCGCAATCAGGTATGCCTATCTTGACGAGGATCTATTTGAATTTTTATGTCAACCAGATATCAGAGGTAGCCTAACCGCAGTTTTGATCTCTCGATGGTTTCCAGGTCAGTACGCACTGATTGAAGAGATTTCACAAACAGACCGATTCAGAGAACCTCCTGCTTACCTTCCCGAAGACTTTTCAGAGTTCTACAGACCTCAATGAGTAAGCCATTCAGCGATTACGTCCAAAAAATTGCCAAGCTCCGGAGAGATAAGGATGCTCCACACAAGCCAATCCTATTAATCGCTGTACTTGAGTTGATTGATCGTGGACAAATTCAGCACAATCAGATCTATTGGCAGAAGTGTTGAACGCAATGTTAGCAGGGCAAGTTCATAGCTGAATCCAGTACAAAAGATCTATAATTCTGCCTGTAATGACCTACTTATTGCTTCCATTCTCAATAATCCGCCTCTTGAGAGTGCTTTTTGTAAAGTTTTACCATCAAGATTCAACACTTCTGATCTATTGGGTGCATCCCAGTCTTACAAGACTCAGGATGAGAATTGACCATTGAGATAAGCGCAGCGATGGCGAAGGACTTGTGGAACGTTGTCTTCCTTCCACTGAGCGCCTGAAATTTTCACCCGCCTACCAATTTGCTTGATAGTCGACTCCACGGCACCCGAGCCAATTGAAATCCCCTCAGCTTGGTAGTAGCTGTAGTTAACGATACGGAGCCGATGCTTAGCCAGATAGCCGATAAACTGGTCTACCCGCTCATGGGACCAGTCGTCGAATAGCCTAACCGCCCCATCCACATCCCCTTGCCACAAGCAGGCTTCGACGGCATCAAGACGCTGTTGAGACCCACCCACGTTACCCAAATTCTCCATCAGGTGGTACCAGTCCAAGATCTCAAGGCGCTCGCTGCGATGCCCGATCTGTGAAAACAGGTTCCAGATGCCGTCGTGACCATCCCCAAGACAAACGAGGGGATGCGCTAAGGGCTGCTGGTTGAGCCAGTTGACCAAGCTGTCGTTGTCTTTGTAGAAGGCGCTAATGCTGCACTGATGCAGGTTTACCCCCTTGTAATCGCGCCACTGGCAGGGCTGCCCCTGAGGAGTCCGCAGACGGACTTTGCCCCCGTCTAAGCTCATTTCCTTAACCCCGCTGTCCACCGCTGGTGGCTCTAGGTCTTGACGATGCACCAGCCGTTGCTGGGTACTCCCTGACACGCACACCCCGGTGAGCACAGCGATATCGTCGGCAGCTCGCGCATAGGCTTCGTTGGCACTCAGCAGCAAGCAGCACGTCTCAACCTGAGGACTCCACTGGGTGCGGGCCTTGACCTTAAGCCGCTGGCTCTGGCGCTGACTCAGACTTAAGCGTCCGACGATACTCTGGATGTGCCGCTTTCGCCCAGAGCTTGTGCCGCTGCTTGTGCAGATAAAAAATTTCCGATCTCAGGCCCCACATACTCCAGTAGGTGGTCACGAACGGCGACTTCGATCCCGGCCAATGTTTTGACTTGTTCAGGGTCTGTCTCGTCGTAAAGCAACTCCGCTAACGCCAGTGCATGGGCTTTGATTTGGGCTTCCTTGGTGGCATCCATCGCTTCAACTATCCTTAGAGCAACTGCTCTGAGCCTACGGCGTCTGCCCTTAATCTGCACTAAGCACTTCTACTCATTGCATAACTGGGATGCACCCGATCTATTTGTCTCCAGAGTTGGTAGCAGCATTTCTTAAATATTGGGGAAGCTTGGTAAAGAATCCCAAATATCACTCCGATATTTCTCTCCCTTTCTTTCATCTAAAGGGAGACGAATTCTGGCGTCTAATGGCGAATCCTGGATTTGAAGCAACTATTGCTAGAAAGGTAAAAATTAAAGGTTTGACTGCTCTGAGAGATGTTGTCAAATATGCTTATTTAGACGAAGAATTATTTGAATATCTTCAGGAACCAGCCAATCGGCTAAGATTGAGTGAGGTATTGATTCAGACTTACTTTCCAAATGAGGCTCAGCAGTTTGAGGGCATTCAAGAAAAGGACGAGTTAGAAGATATTCAGCTTCGACTCCTTGAAAAGGGCGGTGAGATTTATGATGTTTCAGAATTAAAAGATCAAGATAGAGTTTTTGTTAGGGATGCTGCTTTTCGGCGAATTGTGGTTCGTCTTTATCAACATCAATGTGCCTTATGTCGATTGAAAATCGTCGGCTCTAACAATCAGACGATTGTAGATGGGGCGCACATCAAACCGTTTGCCGAGTTTCGAGATGACAGGTTTGATAATGGTCTATCGCTTTGCAAAAACCACCATTGGGCCTTCGATCGCGGCTGGTTTAGCATTGATGATAATTATCGGGTGATTGTTTGCTCAGACCGATTTGAAGAAGAATCACCCCCAGGATTGCGATCGCTCAAAGACTTCCATCAAGAGCTAATCTTACTTCCGGAGCAACATCAGCCCAGAGTCGAAGCGCTTCAATGGCATCGCTCCTTTTGGAAAGTCTCCTAATCGACCTCATCCATCAAATACAGCTTCGCAAACGCTTTTGCTGCTTCTGGATTGAGTGTTTTCAGTGCCCGCACAATTTCAATTACGGTTTCTGCGGTTGGATCGCGCTTCTCATTGACCCATCGGTAAATGTTGTTGCGCTCCACATTCATTTCAACCGACAGGCTGTATTGGCTAATGTTGTAAGTTTCTAGCACCTGCTTGAGTGCTTGTCCAGCTTTTCCCATGCGCCCATACTGTCAGAGAACAGTAACGCATCAAACAACCTAATGGTTGACTGTCATCCAAAAGGTCGTTTATGATTGCTGAAACGTCCTAATGGTTGACATTATGAGCTTTATCGACAGCAATGCTTCCAACCCTCCCCATCAGCCGCCTGGAGGATCGACCGACCACTTAGCCGACGACGAATCTGTCAGAATCACTCTCACAGGCTCCCGCCGCGCCGTCAAACGCGCCATCAACGACCTGCACCGACTCAAATATGTGCGGGGGAGCGAGTGGAGCCGCCTAATTGCGCTTCAAAACTCTAAAGAAGTGATTACGGTGGCTATTCGCCGGTTTTTGGGTCAAGGATAATGCCGACACCTTTCGGCTCGCGCTCTTCGACGCAGCCGGAGACCCCCTGCCCAAGCATCGCCTCTCCGCCGGAGAAAAGCAGCTTTTGGCGATCGCCCTCCTTTGGGGACTGGCCCGGGCCAGCCGTCGCCCCTTGCTCGTCGCCATCGATACACCCCTCGGTCGCCTCGATGCGGCGCACCGCCAAAACCTCGTCGAGCGCTACTTTCCCCAGGCCAGCCACCAGGTCATCCTGCTTTCCACCGACACCGAAATTCGCCAGGAAGAAGCCACCGCCCTTCGCCAGCAAGGGGCGATCGCCCGCGAATACTTGCTGCACTACGATCCTGCCACCCAGCAGACCACAGTACAATCAAAATACTTCTGGTAGGCGAGGGAATTGGCAAATGGTGTACAATGCTTCACTCCCTTACCGCTTCACCCCAATGGAACCGCCCATCGATCGCATCAAACTCTCCCAAACCGCCAAAGACCAACTCATCAAGCTGAAGCGCATCACCAAGATCGACCAGTGGAACACGCTCTGTCGGTGGGCACTGTGCCGATCGCTGGCCGAACCGTCGCCCCCCTCCCCTGTGCCCATCCCTGCCGATAGCAATGTGGAAATGTCATGGCAGACCTTCGGCGGCGACATGGCTAACCTGTTGCTGCTCGCGCTCAAGCAGCGCTGCCACACCGATGGCCTGCCCACCGATCAGGAAACCCTCGCTACTCAGTTGCGCCTGCACCTGCACCGGGGCATTGGCTACCTCGCTGGTGACCCCACCCTCAAGGCGATTGATCCCTTGATTGAGAAAGCCGTTGCAGCAGTGCCTCAGGCGTAAAGACCTGGATTCTATCGGTAGGAAAGTCCTGAGGGTTGCGCGTTACGATCGCACTCAGTTGATGGGCGATCGCCGCCTCATACTGCACCGCATCTTCAAGATCGCTCATAGGCGAAGCGAGCGCTTGAGAAATCACTAGACCTCCTGCATGAATCAGGAAGCGTGTGCCAGTTCGTAGTTGAGCAACCCTGCAATCAAGTTCAAGCGCAAGCCAAAGCGTCGTCTCCGGCTGCGATAGCGCCCTGAGAAGATGCGAAAGATCTTGAAGCGACGAATCACATGCTCTACTTTCACCCGCAGTCTCGCTAATGCCCGATTGTGTTGCTTCTCGTCCTCGGCTAACGGTTGGTTGCGCGGCTTTTGGGTGGGCGTACAAGCTCCAGCATGACGCTTGGCAAACCCTTGATACCCGCGGTCAGCTAAACATAACTGCGACGATACCCAGGGCAGGCGACTTCGTTTGAGCAGCTTGAAGTCATGCGTCTTGCCTTTGTCGATTGCAGTCGCAATCACCTGCCCGTTCTCAAAATCCACCAACAGTTGCGCCTTCAGGGTATGGCTCTTCTGCTTGCCACTGTAGTCACGTTTCTGTTTTTTTTGACGTTCAATTTCAACTTCACCTGCGTCTACGATAAACACTTTCCATTCCCATCCAGGCTGGTACCACTGCCGTTGGCTGGGCAAGCGAAACTTGCCGCACTTGATCAAGATGTCTTCCACTTTCCTGATGATGCGGTTGACACCGCAGAATCGCTTAAACTCTCCAGCAGACAGGCTTTGCAAGGCTTGATAAGGCATGGCATTTCCTCCTTGGATTTAGTTCTGCCATGCGCCTACCCATCTTTGCAAGCTTTTATCCCTAACTGGCACATTCCCTCCCATTCATGCAGGAGGTCTAAGGTAAAGCCTTACCGCTCCGGCAAGGGAGCGATAAGATCAAGATGTCGAAATGTTAAGCATCTGGATTCTATAGGGACAGTTGCCATGTATCTCACCTGGCTAGACAATAACTCTTGGCTCATCGACCTAGACGAGGTGCGGATTTTGCTCGATCCGTGGCTGGTGGGGCCGCTGACGGTGGGCAACCAGGAGTGGCTATTGAAGGTGACGCATCGCACGCCGCCCGCCATCCCCGATAGGGTGGATCTGATCCTGCTGTCGCAGGGGCTAGAGGATCATGCCCATGTGGAGACGCTGAAGGCGCTGGACAAGGCGATTCCGGTGGTGTGTTCGCCAAATGCGGTCAGCCTTGTGACGGGGCTGGGCTATGGCTCGGTGACGGCGCTGGCGCACGACGAAACGTATACCCACGAAACGTATACCCACAAGGGCGTTTCGATTCAAGCGTTTCCGGGGTCACCCATTGGCCCGTTTTTGACGGAAAATGCCTATGTGCTGACGGGGCAAACCGAGGGGACACGGCTCTACTACGAGCCACACGGCTTTCATGCGCCCGCGCTGGCAGACCTCGCGCCAGTAGATGTCGCGATCGCCCCGCTGATGACGGTGAAACTGCCGCTGGTGGGCGCGATTATCCAAGGTCAGGAGAGCGCGGTGGATTTGGCGCGATCGCTCTGTCTGCGATACCTGCTGCCGACGGGGGCGGGCCAGGCGGTGGACTATGCTGGGCTGCTGCCGTCGCTGCTGAAGGGGGAGGGTGGCCCGGCGGAGTGTCGAGCGCTGTTGGCGCAGGCGGGCTTGGCGACGGAAGTGCTGGAACCCAAACCGGGCGATTGCCTTTCGATTGCCCCAGCCTCCTCTCCGGAAACTCCCTCCGTGGCGGCGTAGGATTGCTGTTCGCGCTGTTCTCAAGAGACAGAGTTTTTTTGACCCCTGCTACCTCCTCAATGGCTTCAGAAACACTGTATAATGATTGCTTATGCCAATTAATGACTTGAGAAAACCGCTATGAGCCGCACTTGTGAACTCACGGGCAAGAAGGCCAACAATGGCTACGCCGTTTCCCACTCGCACCGCCGCACGAAAAAGCTGCAACAGGTGAACCTGCAAGAAAAGCGAGTTTGGTGGCCGCAGGGCAAGCGGTTTGTGACGCTGCGCCTGTCTACCAAGGCGATCAAGACCCTCGAAAAGAAGGGGATTGACGCAATGGCTAAAGCTGCGGGCATTGACCTGAACAAGATGTAATGAAGCTGATGAGCATGAAACTGTGAGAATGAAGCGGTCAGCTTGAAACGCTGGGCGGCTTCCTAGCAGTTTTAGAGCCTCACGCCCCTTCGTGACTTCAGGGTTTCAATCAAAGTTTCAAAATTAAACCCAGGCGTGAGATACTGCTCTTGCGCCTGAATTTGTGTTGTCAGGGCGATCGCACGACACCTTGTTGAGCGACCGGCTGTTGGGGACTGGCTGTTGGGCGACTGGCTGTTGGGCGATTAGCCGTGGGCAATTGGCTTGTGGGGCGATTCAGTGCGGCCACAATGCACCACCCCACAAGGCTTCGAGCCGTTACTTCAGCTTTTGCTTGATAAACGTAAGCAGTTGGGCCATCTGCTTTTTGAGCGTGTCGATTTCGGCCTGCATTTTGTCAATCTTCTGGTTCAGCGCGGCTACCTCTGCGCTGCTGGAGGCGGTGCTTGCTGGGGCTGCCGCAGCCGCGCCTACGCCCACAGGCTGGGGCCATTTCTTGAACTTGGCCATGGCGGATTTGATCGCTTCGACCAGATCCTTTTGCTCGAAGGGCTTTTCAATGAACTCGAAATACTCGAACGGTTCCGGAAGTTTTTCCGTCACCTCTTCGCGGCGGCCCGACATCAGCACCAGTGGCGCACGCAGTTCGGGTTTTGCCTGAATTTCCTGAAACACCTCCCAGCCGCTCATGCGGGGCAGCAAGAAGTCCAGCATGATCAGGTTGGGATGCTCTTGGTGAATCAGGTTGATGCCCTCCACCCCATCTTTGGCTTCCAACACCTCAAAATTTCCCTTGGGCAGCATGTCGCGCACCATGTTGCGGATGACTCGGCTGTCGTCGATAACCAGGATTTTGTGACTTGCCACGGTGGACTCCTGCGGTAGTGACTGGAAGGTAGTAGCGAGCGGGAAAAGCAGCGAATCTAGAATTCTAAATAAAGCGGGGAGCAGGCGGAGACTAGGAAGAGCAGCGTATTAAAGCAAAGAAAAGCAGCGTATTAAAAACGCGCTTGCTTCAGAATAACGGATACAGCTTTTTGGGACTGACTTTTTGATACTAATACTCAATACTATTCAATGGTAATACGATTCAGTTTAGCGGCTCATGCTTGAAATCGCGCGATCCCCCGTCAAGATTCGCCCGAAACCGTCATCCTCCCTGCGCTTTGCTCCGAAACTGTGTTTCCTCAACTCAATTCGCGTCTGCGGCGAGTTCTTCTAGAAATCCCTCTAGAATCAAGGGAAGGGCGATCGCCCCCTCTTCTTCGTTATTGTGCCCCCATGAGCCAACCTGTCGAACAGTTGCCTCTAGAATTTACGCAGGAATTTTCTCTGCCACAGCCCGAAAGGGTGCCCCCTGCGGCCATCCCTCGACCCAGCCTGCCCGACTGGCTGCGGCGACCGATTGGCAACGCCCGCGACCTGTCCACAGTTCAGCAAATCATCAAAAAGCGGCAGATCCACACGATTTGCGAAGAGGGGCGCTGTCCTAACCGGGGCGAGTGCTATGGCCAGAAGACCGCGACGTTTTTGCTGATGGGGCCGACCTGCACGCGCAGTTGTGCCTTTTGCCAGGTGGATAAGGGGCACGCCCCGATGCCGCTCGATCCAGAAGAGCCGCAAAAAGTGGCGGAAGCGGTGCAGCTTTTGGGCTTGCGCTACGTGGTGCTGACTGCGGTAGCACGGGACGACCTGCCCGACGGCGGCGCGGGCAGGTTTGCCGAGACGATGGCGGCAATTCGGCTGCGAAACCCCGATACCCAGATCGAAGTGCTGACTCCAGATTTTTGGGGTGGCCCTGGGGGCGAAGCCGCCCAGATCGAGCGCATCCAGACCGTGGTGAATGCCCAACCTGCCTGCTACAACCACAATGTGGAAACGGTGCGGCGGCTGCAAGGGCCCGTGCGGCGAGGCGCAAAGTATGAGCGATCGCTCTTTGTGTTGCAGCAGGTCAAGGTCTTGAACCCCCAGATTCCCACCAAGTCGGGGCTGATGCTGGGGCATGGCGAAACCGAGGCAGAGGTGCTGGAAACCCTGCGGGATCTACGTGCTGTGGGCTGCGATCGCCTCACGCTGGGTCAATATATGCAGCCGTCGCTCGACCATCTGCCCGTGCAGCGGTATTGGACTCCCGAAGCGTTTGAGCAGCTAGGGGCGATCGCCCGCGAGATGGGCTTTAGCCATGTGCGGTCGGGCCCGCTGGTGCGGAGTTCGTACCACGCAGGCGAAGAGGCATAGCGGCTGATGCAACCACAAAGCGGCGCTCGGCTAGCTCTCTTCAAGCTGCGATCGCAGGCGGGCCAAGTCATCGGCTTCGGGTAGTGATCTGGCAGACTCACCAGACGCTAGCTCATGGGCGGGCTTCCCGATTAGTTCTGCCTTCATCGCAGCCAGTTCACTGTCGATGTCGCCGCCGCTTTCGATCTGGGCAAAGCGTTCTTCGAGCTTGTCGGCATTCAGTTCGGCGATCGCCTCCGACCGCGCTTCCAGATCCAGCACCTTTTGCTCCATTCGCTCGAAGGCAGCCAGTGCGCCCTCAGGGTTATACTTGCCAATCATTTCGTTCAGCCGCTCAGAAGCCTTGGCAGAGCGGGCGCGGGCGATATAGAGATCTTTCTTCGTCTTTGCCTCCGCCAGCTTGCTTTCCAGCATGATCATGTTTTTCTTCATCTGGGCGACGATGCCAGCCTGCTGCTCGATTTGCCCCTTCAGCGCCTCTGCGGTGTCTTGATAGGTCTTGCGCCGGGTGAGCGCCTCCCGTGCCAAGACTTCTTCGCCCTTTTGCAGCGCCAGTTGCGCCCGCTGATACCACTCGCGGGATTGGGCCTCTGCCTGGGCCTGCTGCCGCTCGGTGCGCTTTTGGGTGGCGATCGCCTGGGCCACCGCCTGCCTCAGCCGGATCAGGTCTTCCTGCATATCAATGACGGTCTGTTCCAGAATTTTCTCTGGATCTTCGGCCTGGCTGATCAGGCTGTTCAGGTTGGCTCGAATCACGCGCCAGATTCGGTCAAGCAGTCCCATGATGGCTCCGGTTTTTGCACGGCGAGTTGTCTTACATCGTAACGTAGTCGGCGTTTGGGGGGCAGGCAAGCAAGCTATAGAAAATTGCTCTGGCAGCCTCTTCACAAAGACGTTAGGACTGACGCAGTTGGACAATTTCTCGCGGGCTGCGCCCGCGAGAAATTGTCCAAAATTCAAAGAGCCAATCGCAATTGCGTAAGTCCTGGACGTAAAATCTTGAAATTCCCAGAGTCCTCGATTTTGCCCTCTCTTTTTGGCGTTCGACTTTGCAGATTCTCCACCTGTTTACCAAAACTGCGTCTGGCAAACCGCCCACGTCGTGCGATCGCCTCTGGTTGCAGCGGGGGCTGGGCATTGAGGGCGATGCCCATGCGCGGGCGGGCAGTCCCCGACAGGTGTTGCTGGCCAGCGCTCCGGTGCTGATGGAACACGGGCTGCGGCCGGGCGACTTGCGAGAAAACATCCTGCTGGACGGCGTGGTGGAAGCATTGGTATCGGGTCAGGTGTTGCAGCTTGGCGAGGCGGCGCAGGTGCGGATCATGGGCGACTGCGAACCCTGCGCCTATCTGAACACACTCCAGCCGGGGCTGGCAAAGCGGATTAACGGACGGCGGGGAATGCTGGCGATAGTGATTCGGGATGGGGCGGTGCAGGTGGGCGATCGCACAACCACTCTCCCCCAGACCTTTCCCGCCGTGCCCAACGACACGCGGGGCAAACTGCACGAGTTTGTAGCGCGAATTCCGCCGGGGCGCGTGGTGCGGACGACGGAATTGCTGGTGGCGCTGGGGCTAACGGCCAGCCACTATCGCGCCATTCCCGTGATGTTGAAAAAGGCAGATGCAGGGCTGCCCGTGCATCGCGTCGTGGGTGCAGGCGGACGACTGCTGACTCAGCACTTGCCCGACCAAGCGGAACGGCTGGCAGCCGAGCAAGTGGAAATTGAACAGGGCGAAGTGCGGGCAGAATTCTGCTGGGAGCCGCAGCAGTTTCACGCGCTGGAGGTGTGATGGGAACCGGATGGGGCTGCAAATTCGCGCTGGTAGGGAAATCCGAACTCGCGCAACCGAAACCCCGGCCGACTAAAATTAGAAGGCGATCGCAGGATTGATCACCTGCTCGAAGGATTGCACCGAAATTCATCCTTCTGCTGCCTCCATTCCATTAACCTTTCCCCCTCTCTTCCAAGACCTATGACGACGATTCTGGAACAGGGCAATATTTCCATTCATACCGAGAATATTTTCCCGATTATCAAGAAGTGGCTCTATTCCGACCACGAAATCTTCTTGCGGGAGCTGATATCCAACGCCGTAGACGCGATCCAAAAGCTGCGAATGGTGTCGCACTCCGGCGAATATTCCGGCGATTTGGGCGATCCGCTAATTGAAATCAAAATCGACAAGGACGCAAAAACGCTGTCGGTGTCCGACAACGGCATCGGCATGACCGCCGACGAAGTAAAAAAGTACATCAATCAGGTGGCGTTTTCTAGCGCCGAAGAGTTTGTCGAAAAGTACAAAGCCAGCGGCGATCAGCAGATTATTGGCCACTTTGGGCTGGGTTTTTATTCGTCCTTTATGGTGGCGAAGCATGTCCGCATCGATACGCTGTCCTACAAAGATGGCGCTCAGCCCGTCCGGTGGGATTGTGACGGGTCTACGGAGTTTCAGTTGTCCGAGTCCGATCGCACGACGCGGGGCACCACAATTACGCTGACGTTGCAGGACGAAGAAGAGGAATACCTGGAAACCGCCCGCATTCAGCAGTTGGTGCGGAAGTATTGCGACTTTATGCCCGTGCCGATCTACCTAGACGGCGAGCAAATCAACCGCCAGAAAGCACCCTGGAAAGAATCGCCCAGTTCGCTGACCAAGGATGACTACCTGGAGTTTTATCGCTATCTCTATCCGTTCCAGGAAGACCCGCTGCTGTGGGTGCATTTGAATACCGATTATCCCTTTGTCGTAAACGGCATTCTCTACTTTCCCAAGCTGCGCCCCGATGTGGACGTGACCAAGGGGCAGATCAAGCTGTTCTGCAATCAGGTCTTCGTCAGCGACAACTGCGAAGAGGTGATTCCCCGATTCCTGATGCCGCTGCGGGGCGTGATTGATAGCTCCGACATTCCGCTGAACGTGTCGCGCAGCTTCTTGCAGAACGATCGCACAGTGCGCCGCATTGCGGACTATATTGCGAAAAAGGTGGGCGATCGCCTCAAGGAACTCTACCGCGACGACCGCGAAGCCTACATCCGCAGTTGGCAAGACCTGGGCACCTTTGTCAAATTCGGCTCGATGAACGACGACAAGTTCAAAAAGCAGGTCGAAGATATCCTGATTTTCCGCACGACTTATCAGGAGCCACCCGCCGAGAAACCGGCTGTAGAAGTGCAGACTGCCGAGGGCGACGTGTGGGAGTCGGGTGCTGCCGCTCCATCCAACACGGTCGATGGCAAAACCTACACCACGCTCAAGGATTATCTAGAGCGGGTGAAAGAGCGCCACGAAAACCGCGTCTTCTATTGCAACGATGAGTCGGGTCAGGCGACCTATGTGGAGTTGCACAAGAGCCAGGGGCTAGAGGTGCTGTTCCTAGATTCCTTCATCGATTCGCACTTTGTCAGCTTCTTGGAGCGAGAATATCCCGAAGTGCGCTTCTCGCGGGTGGATTCGGAACTTGACGATACGCTGATTGATAAAGACCAGGCAAACGACATCATTGACCCGACCACCAACAAGACCCGCAGCGAACAGATTAAAGAACTGTTTGAAAAGGCGCTGAACAAGCCCAAGCTGACGATTCGCACTGAAGCGCTCAAATCCGACAATGCCGAAGCCGCGCCGCCCGCGATGGTGCTGCTGCCCGAAAGCCTGCGCCGCCTCCAGGAAATGACCGCGCTGCTACAACAGCAGGAAATGGCGTTCCCAGAGGAACACATTCTGCTAGTCAACACGGCCCATCCGCTGGTGCAAAACTTGCTGTCCCGCAGCCAGGGCACGATTCTCCAGCCCGATGGTTCGGCCGCCTCAGACGATCTCTCAACGCTGCTCTGCCAGCACATCTACGACCTAGCGCTGATGAGCCAGAAGGGGTTTGATGCAGAGGGCATGAAGGCCTTCGTAGAGCGCTCGAACCAGGTGCTAACCCGCCTGACTCGTTAGGCATTGGGTGCTGGAATGGCAGATGCACAAGCAAAAAAGGGGGAGCTTCTAGAAAGAGTCAAGAAGAGTCCCCCTTTTCATAGCGAGTTAAAAATCTGTGCGAAAGATAACGAGTCTAGAGGGTTCCAAACCCCTTCTTTTTCTTGTCCTTTTTCTTTTTCTTAGAGGGTGGCCCACCAGGATAGCCGCGCCAGCCGGGAGGTGGGGCGTTGCGCGGGCCGCCCATCGCAGGAGCGCCCCCACCAAAGAGGCCGCCACCGCCCATCCCCGGCAGCCCCATCCCCGGCATCTGTCCCTGGCCCATTTGCTGCATGAGCGATCGCATCTTTTGGAAGTCGCTGACCAGCTTGCTCACGTCGTCTAGTCCATAGCCTGCACCCTTAGCAATGCGGCGGCGGCGGCTAGGGGAACTAGAGAGCAAATCCGGGTTTTTGCGCTCCTCGCGGGTCATAGAGTTGATCATTGCCTCTGCCCGCTTGAGCTGCACCTCGCCCTGCTCTAGCTGTTCGCTCGAAATCTTGTTCAAGCCGGGGATCATTTTCATGATGCCGCCCAGCGACCCCATCGCTTTCAGCAAGCGAGTCTGCTTCAAAAAGTCGTCAAAGTCAAACTGGGCATTGAGGATTTTCTCTTGCAGCTTTTCGGCTTCGGCGATACCGACTTCTTCCTGGGCTTTTTCGACCAGCGTCAGCACGTCGCCCATACCCAAAATGCGGGATGCCATCCGGTCGGGATAGAACGGCTGGAGCGCCTCCACCTTTTCGCCCACGCCCACAAACTTAATCGGCTGCCCCGAGATCTGCCGTACCGACAGGGCCGCGCCGCCCCGCGTGTCGCCATCTAGCTTGGTCAAAATTGCGCCCGTAATGCCGATGCGGTCGTGAAACGTGCGGGTGAGGCTTGCCGCCTCTTGCCCTGTCATCGCGTCCACCACCAGCAGCACTTCGTGGGGCTGCACGGTGTCTTTGATGTGTGCTAGCTCGTCCATCATGTCCTCATCGATTTGCAGGCGACCTGCCGTGTCGATGATGACTGTGTTAATGCCGTCTTCTCTGGCTTTGGCAACGCCCTGTCGAGCAATTTCTACCGGGTTAGCATCCGTGCCTAGCTCAAACACGGGCACGTTGATCTGTTTACCCAGCGTAATGAGCTGGTCGATCGCAGCGGGGCGATACACGTCCGTCGCCACCAGCAGCGTGCTGCGATTCTGCTTGCGGAGATGCAGCGCTAGCTTTGCTGTAGCCGTCGTTTTACCCGTACCCTGAAGACCCGCCATCAGCACGATGGTCGGCGCAGACTCCGCCTCGGCGAGGGGAACGTTGGTTTCTCCCATAACCTCTACAAGCTGGTCATGGACGATTTTGATGAACTGCTGGTCGGGACGAACGCCAGAAATAACCTCAGCCCCCAGCGCCTTTTCCTGCACCTCTGCGACGAAATCTTTCACCACCTGGAGGTTTACGTCCGCCTCCAGCAGGGCCCGCCGCACTTCGCGCAAGGCCTCTTGGATATTAGCTTCGGAGATTTTATCTTGGCCGCGAAGTTTTTTCCAGGCTCCTTCAAGGCGATCGGCTAGGGCTTCAAACATAGTGAATCGTATGAGTCGTAAGTGAAATCAGGGGTGAATTGGAGGTGGATTTGTGACTGGCGATGTGAAGTCTTTTGGATCTCTATCCTAGCGTTATTGGGCGTGTACACAAAAAGCGGGATACCGAAAGCGGAATAGAGCAAGCGGGACGCTCCGTACCAGAACGTCCCGCCTAATTCGTTTGATTTCGTTCGATTTACAGATTATTTACAGATTATGTGAGCCTGTGTGAGCTGTATGGGAGCCGTGTCAGCGCGATCGCCCTTTTGGGTTGCCGAAGACGCGCGATCGCCCCCTCAAGTCTGCTGATCTATCGAGTCTCAGCGCTCAGCAGTTCCGTAATCGCCTGATGCTCGATTGGCGTTTCGGCAGGAATGTCGCCCCGTGTGTCAGCGATCAGCCAGTCGAGCGCGGCCGCCTGCACATCAATGGATGCGCCTGTCTTGTCCACGCAATAGCGACCAAACACGAGCTTATCGACCAAGCGCACGCCCGGCCCCAGGCGCGAATATTCAAAAATCACGCTGTTATCAACCGTTGCGCCGCTGCAAATGTGGCAGTTTGGGCCAATCATCGACGGGCCGACAATGCGTGCGCCGTCCTCGATCTTGGTCATGCCGCCAATGTATACCGGGCCCTGGATGTCTACCTTGTCCCAATTCACTGCGACATTGATGCCCGTATAGATGCCGGGGCGCACTTCTCGTCCAGGAATTTCGACATTCTTGACTTCGCCCCGCAACACGCTGCGAATAGCGTGCCAGTAGTCAGGCACTTTGCCAATATCCACCCACTCAAAATCCATCGAAATGCCGTAGAAGGGTGCGCCCTTTTCAACCAGCTTGGGGAATAGCTCACTGCCAATGTCATATTCCACACCGGAAGGAATGTAGTCGAAAATTTCTGGCTCAAAGATATAAATCCCGGTGTTGATTGTGGTGCTGAGGGCTTCTTCGACCGAGGGCTTTTCTTGGAAGGTTTGGATGCGGCCCGACTCGTCCGTCACCACGACCCCATAGCTCGACACCTCTTCGCGGGGCACGTCTTTCATAATAATGGTGGCGATCGCCCCCTTTTCTCGATGCCAGCGCACCGCCTCGGTCAAATTCAGGTCGATCAGCGCGTCACCACACAGCACCACGAACGTATCGTCAAAAAACGGCGCAAAGTCCTGAATCTTCCGCATTCCGCCCGCAGAACCGATAGCCTGACCTTCGAGTTGACCATCCACAATCCGCCCTTCAAAGGAATAGGCAATTTGCACGCCAAAGCGCTGTCCATCACGGAAATAGCTCTCGATTTCGTAAGCCAGGTGACTCACGTTCACCATGATTTCATCGAAGCCGTGCTGCCGCAGCAGCTCTAGCAGGAACTCCATCACGGGCTTTTGCAGAATGGGAATCATCGGCTTGGGAATCGTGTAGGTGATGGGACGCACACGAGTTCCCTTACCAGCAGCGAGGATCATGGCTTTCATAGCGTTTGCTCTAACCTTTGGGGCAATTTGCTTGGGTTGGCGTGGAATAATTTACTACAGACAGAAGAAAGTTAACTCTACGTAATCTAACTTAGTGTTCCCTGATTTTAGGAATCGGCCCGAGCAGCGGCTACGGAATTCACAGAATCTTTGCCAGCAAAACAGGTTGGAAGAAACTCTAGTTAAGCCTTGAGTATCCCTTCACAGAAACCGGTTCTAGCCGCGCTCATCCTGAAATGACTCCTCCTGAGACTATGCGTGATCTAAACCAATTTCCAAACCCACTAGACCAATTCAGAAATTGATTCAGTCGTGACGGAACGAAACCGTAACGGGACGAAACCCCTTCCATACCCTAGCCCCCCTCTATCTAATCCAGCAAGTTGGACACAGCAGCTAATCCAGCAAGTTGGACACAGCAGAGTTTTCCAGGGAATCCGTCTCAGATTCCGCCAGACTCCGCACCCGCAAATCCTGATAGAACTCTTCCTGGAGCAGTTCTACCTTAGATTGGGCAGAGAGATAAAGGAGCGCCCAAAACACCCCCACCCGATCGCCCTGAGGCGTTGCATGGTGTCCCTCTTGTCTGGTCTCTGCTGCTGCGTCCGACGCGACCCACAGTTCTAGCAACTGCTCAAACTCCATCCACTCATCGCCCTGGCTCATCGCGTCCCAATGCTCTTGCAAAAACTGCTCCAGCGCAGCGGCAATCTCAGACAGGTTTTCCTGGTGAGCCAGTTGGGTAATGACGCGCACCGCCTGACTACGCGACTGAGGACGGGGACGACGAACGCGCTGTCGAGGGCGGGGGTCGGACACCGCCGCCGCCATCATCTCTAGCTGAGAAATGAGCTCTTGCAGCGTCACTTGGCGACTTTGCATCGGTCGGGCCACCGCTCTCCGCCGCAACCGCCGCTCCAGGCTGAGGGGCAAGGGCACACCCGCAGTCCCGTCAGATTCTTCCAGAAACTCGTCTTCTAACGGCGCTTCGTCTTGAGTGGTGCGGGCGAGTGTGTCAGCCTTGAGCAGCACCAGCATAGAGGCATAGAGAAATGCCTGACCCGACTCGGACAAGTCAGCCTCATAGGGGGCACGGCCGGCCTCCACCGCTTGCAAGGGTTTAAGCTGGCTGAGAAATCGGTCAATAACGTCGATAACCTTGACATCCCACGGGTCAATTTCGCCCCGTTCAGACAGGTCGATCAGCAGGGCGATCGCATTTTGCGCTAGCGAAAGAGCCATTTGCCAGGCAGCCCCAGTTTCCCTAAGGACTAATCTCTATTGGGTACTAATGTAGACGAAATAACCAGCCATCAACCCAATCAGACCCAGCAATAATAGCGGCACCCACAGACTGGCGATGTTGACCATGCGATTGACCCTGCGGCTATTCCTGCGCCAGGGAGGACACCTACTTGGCAAAGACCTCGGTCACTTCCACGTCTTGAGGGGCAGGCTGCGAAGCGGGCAGCAGGCGCTGCTGTTCTTCCAACTCCACCTTGTAGCGCTGGATGTCCTGTTCCAATTCCTGAATTCGCACATCTCGCTGCCGCAACTCGCGCCCGGACTCCAGCAAATTTTGAATTTGATTCCACACGCTAAAGACCCAAGCCAAGACTGCGCCAATGCCCATTGCCAGCAAAAGCTCGATCGACAGCGGAGCCTGAAGATCTAGCCCCTCCACCACATGAATGACCGCAGGCTCAGTATTTTCGATGCCAAACAGCACTAGGGCCAGACAAATCACAAAGATGACGACAAAGTTGATTTGGCGCATGGATGTTGTCCCTCAATCTTTCACTCACACAGCAGACACCCAACAATCTTACAAACTTTCTTGCGACAGATGGAGTTCGGAGCCTGGCTGATCTGTCCTGCCAGAGGTCACCTGTTGTCTGGGATGCCCATCTTAAAGGACGTTTAGAGCAAGGCTTAGAGCAAGATTTGATTACAGGTTGCCAGCAAACGGGGCTGTGTCTGCGAACGCCTTGAGGTTTATCAGGCAAACGAATACCAGGTCGCCTTGGCACTTGATGCTGCTGGCGCTTGAGGGCGCTGGCAATCTATACCTGCTTTGGCGATCGCCCCTACTGATTGGGCTAAAGCTTGGGCTAAAGCGCCTGGGTCGGAGAACAAATTGTTCCGACCCAGGTAGGGGCAAGGTAGGGGCAAGCAAGAACCGCTCTCAGAATTTCTACCGAGAAAAGGAGAACTTTAAGTGTAAAAGATTAGCCACCCTCCGGATCACAACGTCGTTTCACGAATACTGAGATAGCGTGTTTGGATATCACTTATCCACGTAAGGGTGTACCGATCGAGGATCTACGAGAAGCGCTACAAACAGCCACAGGGTGACAGACTGGTCTTTTTTCCCTGAACCGCTTGAGTCGGGGTCAGCGAGTCGAGCGTCTCTCTTTGTAATGTCTCCCTAATAATGTCTCCCTGATATAGACTGGCAGACTTACATCATCTAGACCTGCATCACATTGACTGGGCGATCGCGCTGACTAGGGCTGCTCTTGCAATTGTTCATTTAATCTGCGACTTCAAGACCACAAAATGCCCCAGAAGATAACTTCAGAAAATCCACGGTTGTCCTGATCGAATCACTGAGAACAGGAATATCCTCCTCAGTATTAAGGAGTTTGTTCGAGTAGCAAGAAAAAGTCACATCTGTTCAGTATTTACTGAGCAAACCCTGAAACAAACGGCATTTCGGGGACTGTTTCTTATGTCAAAACGTTCCGATCTTTGTGAGCAGAACCTGATGCGTTGCTTCCCTACCAGAACTTTAAAAAAGTCTCGAACAAATTAAAGCTTCGGGCAACCTTGGCATACGGTTCTATCCAGGCTTGGGGGCGACTTCATAGCATAGATATCAGGAGCTAGCCAGAACTGATGAATTCTCAAATCATTCTCCTTGTCCAGTCCACTCACCGTGAAGGAGCGCAAGCAAACCGTGATAGTCACCTCCAGCCAACCTTCTTCCGTCATGAACTACTCCTCAAGACTGATGCAAATCGCTGAGCGACGAGCCGAATTGAAGGAAGTGCATCCCTCGGTGACCAGTAAGGCAAAGCGCTTGATTGATGTTCTGGGCGCACTGGTGGGGCTGGCGATTACAGGCGTAATCCTGATTCCAGTGGCGATCGCCATCTGGGTAGACGACCCCGGGCCCATCTTCTACAGCCAAATCCGCTGCGGACTTAACGGTCAGTTTTTCCGCATCTGGAAGTTCCGCTCAATGGTCGTCGATGCCGATAAGGTCAAGCACCTAGTTAAAAACGAAGCTCAAGGACTCATTTTCAAGAACGAAAAAGACCCCAGAATCACTCGCGTCGGGCGATTTCTCCGCCGAACCAGCCTCGACGAACTGCCCCAGTTTTGGAACGTCTTGATGGGCCAGATGAGCCTGGTTGGAACCCGTCCCCCCACCCAGGATGAAGTGTCGAAATACAGCCCCCACCACTTCCAGCGCCTCGCCGTAAAACCCGGAATCACCGGAGAATGGCAAGCAAACGGGCGCTCCACGGTCAAAGACTTTGAAGAAATCGTCAAAATGGATCTGGCCTATCAGAAGAAGTGGTCCGTTGGCTACGACATCCAGCTCATTCTCAAGACGATTCAAGCTGTGCTGAACAAGAGTGGCGCTTGCTAAGCAGCCCTTCTGCATACCCAGACCAAATACTCATAGCCAGAGATACTCATACGAAACTAGCGTCTCCTGAAGCGGCGGGCTATCCTGCAACTCCGGGGGACGTTCTGCTGTGAAGAGTAAGCTGGGGAGGGGTCTTTCAGGACTTTCAGTAATAGACCGAGCCATCTCGTCGCTTGAAAAAGCGATAGGGCGGCTTAATTCCAAACCACGTCAGCAGCTTGCTTTTCGCGTTGATACAAATGCACAGGTTTTGATTTTGGAGGCGATCGCAGCGGTCAACTTGCAATACCACTGGTACTGCTTCGACCTGTCGTTCAATCGGGGGCTGATCTTCCGCATCCCGGTCAAGTTGCTCATACGACCATTGCTCTACCTCAGCGCCAACGCGATTGATTCCTGCTCGCAGCAGCCTCCAGTGCAACCGGTAGCGATCCAGAAACATCAGGTTTTAGTCAAAGATAGCTCAAAAGACGGCTCAAAAAGACGGCTCAAATTGAACCGCGCTCCAGCCAGGCCCGCATCTTACCTGGATTCAGCAGTCCGTAGGGATCTATCTCTTCCTTAAACGCAAGCTGTACCGGGTCAATGGTTTTGCGACCGCCGTCCTCCAGGATGTAGGTGTGGGGATTGGCAATAAACGCGCCCTGCTCTTCGTGATACTGGATAATCTCCCTCAGCCGCTCTGGGGTAGAATAGCGTACCAACTGGAGCGCTGCTGGAACTGCCGTGCCGCCCGTCCGCAGAAACTCCAAGTGCATCATCACCTCATCACCAAAATGATGATACATATGCTCGACGAGCGTGAGATGTTTGTCAGCCGGAAACAGCGTTTGCAAGTAGGTCAAAGTTGGATCAACGCTGCGGGCATGGAGCGTCGTGTGGTTCCAGGTGAATTCCATCAGCAGTGTGCCCTTGCCGGCTTCCTGGGCAGATTTTTGATAGCACACTGCGCCGCCAAACTCCTTTACTAAATCGGCAAATGGCTCCAGGCTGGGTTCTGCCACCATTACAAAGGCGCAGTGCTTGCCGTCGGGAATACTGTTTCGCAGGGCGGCGAAGTAGGTCGGGACTGGATGGGCAAAGACGGTGACAAGCTTTTTGGTGATGCCGTCGGAGTCGCTGAGCGTCTGACCAAAGCGGGCAGCGGTCATAAAGTCATCAAAGGCAATAATTAGCTCGGCCCAGGGATAGGCGGGGGCTAGAGGAATTTCGAGTTCGGTGATGATGCCGTTGGTGCCGTAGGCATGGTTCACCTTTTGCACCTCATCCCCCCGCAGTTCGATGATGCGGGGCGTATCTTCCATCGTGACGACGCGCACGGCGTGGAGATTGCCGCGATCGCGCAATTGTCCATAGGTAACCGAGCCAATGCCGCCGCTGCCGCCGCCAATAAAGCCGCCAATCGTCGCCGTGCGGTAGGTGGAGGGAGCCATACGAATCTCCCAGCCCAGTTCTCGCGTTTGCTTGTCGATATTAACCAGCTTTGCGCCCGGTTCTACGCAGGCTAGCCCTGGCTTAACCCATTTCACGGCCTGCATCTGGGTCAGATCCAGAATGACACCCCCTTCAAGCGGTACACACTGACCGTAGTTGCCAGTGCCAGCACCGCGCACGGTCAGCGGAATGCGATGCCGAACGCAGACCTGAGCTACCTGCAAGACCTCTGCTTCGCTGACGGACCGCACCACTAGATCCGCTACTTTGTCATCCAGCAGCGGCCGCAGGATAGGACTGTAGGTGTAATAGTCCTTTGACAGCTTGGCGACTTGCGCGGCATCGCGAATCACCTCTATCCCCGCTAGTTCTGAGGCAATGGCATCCCAATCAATGGTGCGCGGTGCGGTCAGCGTCATTCAAAATCCTCCTTGAGATTTGCCCGCTTAGATTTACCCAGTGGGGCGATCGCCCAGTTAATTAAAAATTCTTTACTTACTGTGGTCTTAATCTAGCCAGATTGCAACCTGCGGTTGGGTGAAGTGGGCTACGGATTTGTGCGGATTAACTTCTGCGGATCAGTTTGCGCTAACTGCGGATCAGTTTGCGCTAATTAGAGAATGTCGCTTTCTTTCAGTACGCTTTAGGTTCTGGCATAGCGGTCTAGACCTTTCCGGGGGATTTATGCGACACCGATGGTATGAATGCAAACGTTGCATCAACCCACAGCAGGATAATTCCTATGGCAAGCGAACAATTTCGGCGGCAACTCCGGCGCGAAGCCGAGCAGTGGCGGATTGACGGGCTAATTGAGCCGGGCCAGTATGAGCAACTGGCCGCACAGTATGACTTTGATGCGTTAGAGACAGGCGCACGCGATCGCTTCGTGGTCATTTTGCTGGGGCTGGGCTGCATTTTGCTGGGGCTGGGGGTGATTACCTTCGTCGCGGCAAACTGGCAGGCGATTCCCCGCATGGGCAAAATGGCGCTGTTGTTTAGCCTGTTCGTTGCCGCCAATGCAGCGGGCTTTTACCTGTGGCGGCGACCCAAGCTACACGGACGCGAACGCTGGCAGCACCGCCTGGGACACGGACTGCTGCTGCTGGGGGCGCTGGTGCTGGGGGCAAACCTGGCGCTGGCGGGGCAATTGTTTCACCGCAGCGGCGCGTTTTATGAACTGTGCCTGGTGTGGGGCTTGGGCGTGCTGGCGATGGCGTTTGGGCTGCGGCTGCGATCGCTCGCGCTGCTATCCATTTTGCTGATGGGCGTGGGCTATTGGTCGGGGATGTGGGAAGCCACCCAGATGCAGGCGCTCTCAGGCTTGAATGGCCTGATGAACCTGATGCCGCTGGTGGCGGGTGGACTGTTTACGCTGCTGGCCTATCAGTGTCGCTCGAAGGTGATTTTTGCGCTGGGGGCGATCGCCACGATTTCGGCGCTGCTCGTCACCCTGGCGGATGTGGGGAACCAGTTTAGCGGCCCTGCGACTCCTGGCTTTTTGGTGGCGATCGCCTGCACCCTGCCCCCAACCCTACTATGGAGCTATGACGACGCGCTATGGTGGCGACTGAGAAACGCGCCGCTGCCGTTAACTCGTCCATTTCGTCCCGTTGCCCAGGCGATCGCCCTGATTTTTCTCACGGCAACCTGCTACGGATTTTCGTTTCGCAGCATTTGGACTCCTATTTCCGACCAGCCCAGCTTTTCCCAGCAGCTTCGGATTTTGCTCAGCCACAGCGGCGATTTGCTGCTGAACCCCAACCTGTTTGTCTACACTGCGCTGATGCTCATCGGCTGGTTCTACCTGGCCTATCCACGCCACCGGGGGCAGCGCTGGGGACTGTCACAGCACGACGCAGTGATTCTGGTTTTCTTGCTGGCTGTGGGGCTGATTCCGCTCTGGCACTGGGGCGTTGCGCCCATTCAGGCGATCGCCACCTATCTGTTTAATGTGCTGCTGTTCCTCCTGTCGGCCGCCTTTATCCGGCAGGGACTCGCCCAGGGCAGCCGCAGCCTGTTTTGGTACGGCATGGTGATGCTGGTCCTGCAAATCATCAGCCGCATGTTGGAATACGAAACCGGACTGCTGCTGAAGTCAGCCGTCTTCGTCCTCTGCGGGCTGGCTGTGCTATTTGTCGGACTCTGGTTCGAGCGCTACGTCCGCACCCTCGCCCCCGCCGCCACGCTCACCCCCGCCTCTCAGGAAGAAACGGTTTAGCGGGGTTTAGGCGTACCTCTCGCTTCCAATCCAGCCAGGGCAGGATTCGTGCAGTATTTGCCTGATTTCGTTGCCTGATTTCACTGCTTGATTTCGCGGCCTGATTTCGATGTCCTCTAGCTTTTCCTTGTCGAGCGTCCTATGAATTCCGAATCTCGTCCCTCCAACCGCTACCCCCTCGTCCCCGCTCCTCCAGACGCACCCACTCCGCAGCATCCCCTCCCGCCTGCTCCCCCGCCCCCCCTCGCCCCTGTCTCGGCTGCCCGCTGGCGCTTCTGGTTGCCCTTGGCGATTCAGGCAGCGCTGATTTTGGTGATTCCCCTGCAAGCCACCTATACTCAGGCAACGGGACAGACCGTGATTTTGCAGACGGGGCCCGTTGACCCGTATCATCCCCTGCGCGGCTATTATGTGACGCTGGGCTACGACATTTCCCAGCCGGGCGAACTGGAGAAACTGCCGGGCTGGAGGGCGTTTGAGGCAGCGGCACAGCAGCGGCGATCGCGCTTTGCGGCTCGTCCAATCTACGTCATTCTGGAAGCACCGGAAGACATGGGCAGCCAGCCGCCCAAGCCCTGGAAGCCTGTTGCTGTGTCGGGCGATCGCCCCACCAACCTGCCCACTAATCAGGTTGCGCTGAAGGGCATCTATCGCAACGGCTGGGTGAACTATGGGTTGGAGCGATACTACATGCCCGAAGCCGAGCGACTCCACATCAACAACCGCATCGCTGAACTGCAACAGGCCAATCCACAGTCTCCCAATTTTGTTATGGAAGCCAAGGTCGGGGGCAATGGCGAAGCCGTGCTGACCCGAATGTGGCTCGCCGACCAGCCCTATCAGTTTTGAGGACGGTCAAGGCTGTGAGCAATTGCGCCTGGGTAAAAACGTCGTAACAACCGTCGCCAGTCCAAAAATTCCCAAAATTAAAGACAAGCGCCCTCCGCACACGGCACACTGAAGTATGGGGTTTGCCTTTGCCCATTGCGCTCACCCAGCATTAGGGGCAATCCAAGATCGAAAAGCAAAAATCCAAAAGCGAAAATCCACCCCCTCAATGGAGGACACCAAGCCCAGAGCCAAAGATCAGATCCTGCACCTGCTGAAAATGCGGGGGGCACAGACGGCTGCGGCCTTGGCAGAGCAGCTTGCGATTTCCCCGATGGCAGTGCGGCAGCATCTCCAAACGCTGAAGGCAGAGCAGTGGGTGACCTATCGCCAAGAGCGCCGCCCCACGGGTCGCCCGGTGAAGCTGTGGCAGTTGACCGAGCATTCCGTCAGTCGCTTTCCCGATAGCCACGCTGACCTGATGCTGGACGTGTTGCGGGGGGTGGAGACGGTGTTTGGTGCGGAGGGGCTGGAGCGGGTGATTTCGGAACGCAGCCGCCGCCAGGTTCAGACCTATCGGGCGCAACTGGCTGGGGTGGAGTCCTGGCAGGCGCAGGTCAGGGCGATCGCCCACTTCCGCAGCCAGGAAGGATACATGGCCGAGGTTTTGGAACAACCCGACGGGCTATTGCTGGTGGAAAACCACTGCCCCATCTGCGCCGCCGCCCAGACCTGTCCGGGGCTTTGCACCGCAGAACTGGAGGTTTTTCGTTCTGTTTTGGGAACGAGCGTGGTGGTCGAACGGGTGGAGCATCTGATGCAGGGCGATCGCCGCTGTGCTTACCGCATCCAGCCAACTCGCTAAACTTTCTCTAGGCTTGCCCTATCCTTCCATATCCAGCCAACTCGCTAAACTTTTTCTAGGCTTGCCCTATCCCTCCATCTCTCCCCGCGCCCTCCAACCTGGTGTATTTTTGTAATGAGGGTTAGGAATTTTCAGAAATGACACATTTCTTTAAGCAAACAGATCGGAAACGAGTGGGTCAACTGTTGCGATCGCTCCATAGCCGGATGGGTGCGATCGCCCTAGCCTTGGGAGTCTTGCTGTGGCTGGGCGGCGCGGCCCCTGCCCTGGCGACTGGCGTGTATGAGATGCCCGCCGTCAGTCCGACGGAGTGGGTGGTGGACGAGGGCGACGTGCTGAGCCGCTTGAATGAAAGCAATATCAATGGCAAGCTGAGCAGCTTATCCAAGAAGACGGGCAACGACGTGCGCTTGGTGACGATTCATCGATTGGACTATGGCGAAACCGTCCAAAGCTTTGCTGACCAGTTGTTTGAGCAGTGGTTTCCCGAACCAGCCGATCAGGCTAATGAGGTGCTGCTGGTGCTGGATACGGTGACGAATAACGCCGCCATTCGCGTGGGCGAAGCCGCAAAGGAACTGCTGAGCGACGACATTGCCACCAGTGTTGTGGATGAAACGCTGGCTGTGCCTCTGCGCCAGGGCGATCGCTACAACCAGGCATTTCTCGACGTGGCCACGCGCCTGTCGGAAGTGCTAGCAGGCAATCCTGACCCCGGCCCGCCTGTCGTGGTCGAAGTCGATCAGAGCGAGGGAACTTTCGCCACACCCGAAGAGACGGCTGAGAGCAATGCCACCGTTTGGGTCATCGGGCTGCTCTTTGCCGCGACGGTGATTCCTATGGCGACCTATTATTGGTATCAGATGCGATAGTCGCAGCAGCCTGACCATTCAACCTAAGAGGGTGTTTGAAAAGGTATCGCCTGTAATGTTAAGCACTCAGAGATCCCCCCTAGCTCTCCTTAAAAGGGGGAAACCGCCTTAAAGTCCCCCTTTTTAAGGGAGATTTAGGGGAATCATGTACACTTTGCTACAAACAGTAGGACTTTTCAAACATCCTCTAAGCATTTGAGAAACAATTTGAGAAGCATGGAACAAGATGCCATGCTTCTTTTTTGTTCTTACTTAACCTGGCAATATTTGAGCTTGCATTCCGAACCGCCCTCATCCCCCGGCCCCTTCTCCCAGAACAGGAGAAGGGGAGCCGGATCGGAAGTCCCTCGCTCTCTGGGAAAGGAGAAGGGGAGCCGGATCGGAAGTCCCTCGCCCTCTGGGAGAGGGATTCAGGGTGAGGGCAGATGTAGTGACAGATGTAGTAACAAAAGTTGCTGGGTCAATAGTTTTCTAACTTTAGTCAGAGCAAGCCTTTGGTCAGAGCAAGCGCAACTGGGCGTTTGCAGGCTCTTCTAATGCGGTGGCAGTGGCATCACTTGAATCGATTTCCAGCGGCGCGTCGCTGAGCGCAAGATCCTCAGGACAGTCCCCTGCCAGCAAGTTTTTCGCAGCAGCCAGCATGTCGTCTGCTAGCCCGCTCAGGTGGGGGTGATGCTCCAGGTAAGTTTTCAGGGCTTCAATTGGGTCTAGCTCGTTGCCTGCACCCAACTCTGGCAGGCGCGGTCGGGCAAGCTGGCTCTGCACTTCGGGATAGATGCTGTAGGTATGGGCAGATTTCAGGTCTGCGTGCAAGGCGGCCTGGTCAATTTCTTCAGCCTGCTCTGGCAGAATTTTGTAGACTAGGCGCACCACCGCATCGGCCATCAGGGTTTGCTGGAGATGGCTCAGGAGCGTTGCCTGTGGGTCTGCTGCATCCGTCAGATCCACGCTGATGGTCTGAAAAGGGCGCACAGGCAGCGGGCAAAATTCCACTACTGCTCTGCCGCGCTCTAGGGAGACCAGCACATAGCCCTTGTCTTCGGCTTCTTCGCTAAAGTCTACCCGCTCGATGCTGCCCGGATAGACCACGGGCGGCTGGTCGCAGAGAATCTGGTGGCGATGAACGTGACCCAGCGCCACGTAGTCAAAGCAGGGACGGGTCAGCAGCGCCATCGGCACGGTGAATCCCTTGCTGGCGGCGAGGAAGCGCTCTGCGCCAAAGCGGGCGGTGTCGGTCATCAGGTGCGCCAGCAGGATGGTGGGCAAATCTGGGTCGAGCCGCCGAATTTCGCCCTCCAGCGCTACCCGCAGCCGCTCTAAGAGTAAGTTATCGACCTCTGCCAGCGATCGCCCTTCGGTGTCGGGGCGGCTGAGCAGGGTAGAGCGGGTTAGCCAGGGCAGCGTGATGACCTGAACCTCGCCGCTGCGGGTGGCAATGCGATGCGTTTCCAGGCGATCGCCCACCACAAACCCCGGCACGCCCAGCGTCCGGTAAATGCACAAACTCGCGCCGCCCTGACCCTGCGTATGCTGGTCGTGGTTGCCCACCAGCAGCACCGTGGGAATGTCGGCATCCACCAGGCGGCGAAACTGCTGAGCAAAGACTTCTTGCACCTTGGGCGGCGGCGTGGCATCGGGAAAGGCATCCCCGCCAAACAGCACTAGGTCAACAGATTCGGCGATCGCCCGATCGATACACCGCTCCAGCGATCGCCCAAAGTCTTCCAGCCGCGTGTTTGCGCCCGTCTCTGGGTTCACGCGCCCGTGCAGCAGGCCACTGCCGAGGTGAATGTCTGACAGGTGCAGCAGTCGAATCATGGCGATCGCCCCAGGGGTTGCAGTACAAGTGTATAGAGCATTTATACTATATCAGCGGGGCATTTGGATTTTGGATTTTAGGTCAGGACCGATGCACTTGCGATAAGCGCTTTGGGTTTTGGACAATTTCTTGCGGGCACAGCCCGCGAGAAATTGTCCAACTGCGCCAGTCCTATAGGTTTTGGGTTTTTGGACGGCTTGGGGCGTTTTGGCGGGCTGTGATCGGGCGGCATCGGCCGCGTGCTTGTAAACCTGATAGGCTGGAAGCCAGACTTCTGCATTGGTTGCAAAAGGCACGGTTTTCATGAATCCCGATGACGAAATTAGCCGCCTGGTTGAAATCATGCCTGCCTCTGGGCGGATGTATGTGAAGCTGATTGACCGCCCTGCCCAGCCGCAGGTAATTACGGCAAACCTGCCCTTGCCCTGGCAGCAGAGCCGCCCAATTTACCTGAACTTTGACCTGTGGGAGGAACTGAGTCGTTCTCAGCGGGATTTGCTGCTGCTGCGAACCGTGGCATGGGTGAACGCGACGCGATGGTTTCAGCCCGGTTGGCCGCAGTTGCTCTTGGCAGCGGGCACGCTGGGAACCGTCGTGGAACTGGCACAGGGCGATGCAATGGGAACCGTTGCCGCCGCAGGGCTGACGGCCTTTTCGGGCTATCGCATCTGGAAAAATAGCCGCAGTTCACAAATCGAGCTAGAAGCGGACGAGCGAGCCATTAATTTTGCCCGACAGCGGGGCTATACGGAACAAGAGGCTGCCCGCAGTCTGCTGAGCGCAATCGAGGCGGTGGCGCAAATTGAAGGACGGTTTTCGCTGGATTTTACCGAACTGCTGCGCTGTCAGAACTTGCGGGCGATCGCCGGACTCTCCAACACGCCCGTCCCCGAACGCCTGCGCGACCAGCGGTGATCGTGCAAATCGTGACCTTGCAAATCGTGACCTTGCAAATCGTGACCTTGCAAATCAAGGACAGTGCAAATCAAGCTGGGATCAAGCCAGAAGTTGAACCGATCCGGGAACAAGCCGCTGGCGTTGCTCGTCATAGGCGTTCTTGATTCGTGTGAAGAATTTATAAAGTTTTACCTTCCTGAACGGATTGTTTTCAGCGGGGCTGTTTAAGGGAGTAACAGACAGGTTGGTTCACGTTTTGCCTCGTCTGTCAAAGCCAGGGTTGCATAACCAGACTTTCAGCGACTCTGATGAACGCTAAGCAGGCTTTTTGCCAAAGATTGCCTAAGAGGATGTTTGAAAAGTCCCACTGTTTGTAGAAAAGCGTGCAAGATCCCCCTAAATCCCCCTTAAAAAGGGGGACTTTAAGGCGGTTTCCCCCCCTTTTTAAGGGGGGCTTAAGGGGGGATCTCTGAGTGCTTAACATTACAGGCGATACCTTTTCAAACACCCTCTAAAACCTGCTCTACTCTGGTTCAGGTTAAAACTTCAGGTTTGATGACGAGGTTTGATGACGAACCAGAAATTTCAGCCCTACAGGTTCAGATGTTTTCCAGGAAACTCTCTTGCGTTGAGACATTGACCGTTCAAGGTTTCTAAGCATTGACCGTTCAAGGTTTCTAAGCATCGCAGCGTTGGCGATCGCCCCTCTCTGGGCACGGCACATGCCCAAAGCTCTGCCGAGGGATGCGATAGTCAACGGCTGCCATCACGCAGGGTTGGAAAAACCCGGCGCACCCATTTCGCTTGCCTTATATCAATTCTCGATTTTGGATTTGCGATTTTGGATTGCCAGTCAAGCGCTTGCAAGGCTTCTAGCAATTTCATTCATAGCTCCACTTAAAAGAATTGATATTAGTCCGAGCATTTCGGACAGTCGAGCGATGTTCTGGGCTGTGCTGGTTTGGGCTGGACATGGGCAGGCATCGATTCTCGCTTGCGGAGTCTGGTTTCGAGATCCGAAAGACGAACGACGGTTTATTCAATTCATACTCATCACAACTCACGAACCATTATGCGTTTAGCTCCCATCGCTCTTTCTGCGCTGGCGATGCTTGGCTTTTTGGAAGCAAATCGCCGGGCCGAGGCCAACTCCTTTTCTGAAGAAGAATCCGTAGAACCGATTGCGCCAGTGGAAACCGCTGCTCCGGCTGTGCCCCAGCCAAAAGCAGCGATCGCTCCACCAGAACCAATCCAGACCGCTCCTCAAGCCCGTTCCACTGCCCCTCGTCCAATCGAAAAGGCCGCGCAAAAGGCTGAAAAAGTTGCTGCATCGGCTCTTAGTTCACAGGTTACGCCGCCGCCTGCGCCCGCTCCGGAGAGAATTGCCGTTTCTGCACCTGCGGCGACCCCGGCTCCCATTGCCAAGGCCCCGGCTCCCGCGGCTCCTGCGACCGCAGCCCCCGATCTGGCCGCGCCGCCTGTGTCTCGTCCGGTGGCCATTGCTCAGCCTGAAAATGCTTCTGGTGCAGTCGCGCAGCCTGTGGCACAGCGGGTCGAGCGCGAGGCTCTGGTGGTCGCAGTGGCGGCAGTGGCCGAGTCGAAGCCTGCGGCATTGTCCAGCCAGGAGTCAACCCCGCCTGTGCGGGCGATCGCCCCTCGGCTTGCAGAAAAGCAGACGGTTCCAACAGCCGCCATGACCTCTGACGCTACGGCTGGCCGCTCCGCCCCGTTGCCTGTCGCAGCGGTCGTGGCAGATGCAACCGTCGAGCGGTCTGCCCCTTTGCCCTCTACGCCAGTCGAAGTGAGCGCTCCGGCTGAGGTCACGAACGTCATCGTGGCTCCGGCGGTTCCTGTTACCTTTGTGGAGCCGACCACACCCCGCATTTCCTACAGTGGTCTGATTCCGCTGCTCAAGGATGATCCGCTGAACGATCCGCGAGAGTTCCGCCCCGGCTCGATGCACATGGAAACGCTGCCCGTGGTCGAGTCTCCGTCCACTGGCCCCAGCCTCGTGACCGAGTCCAGCCTGACTGCTGATGCGACTACGCCTAGCCTGCCAGATACTCGCCTAGCGGCAGAGTCTCGGAGCGATCGCGCGGTCGTGCCTGAGCGAAAATCCCAACCTGTTCCGTTTGGTAGAGCGGGAGGAAGGGCGCTTTCTTCAGCAGGTGCTTTACAACGGACAGCCCGGTCGCATTGCTCGCGGCACAGATGGACGGCTGGTATGCCCCGGCGCGGCACCTGTGGCGCAGACGGTAGAAACGACTCCCGGTGTGCAGGCTGCCGTTTCGCCCGCAGAGGCTCCCGTGGCGATCGCCCCCGTCGAGGCAGAAGTCGTGACGGAAGGCACTTCGCACCGCCGCCACCGCTACTACTATGGCTATACCCCCTACTATCCGCCAGTGGTGGTGTCTTATCCACGCCCGGTGGTGGTTGAGCGTCCTGTAACTGTCGTCGTAGAACGTCCCCGTCCAGTGGTAATCGAGCGCCCAGTGCCCGTGGTGGTCGAGCGTCCAGTGCCCATCGTGGTCGAGCGTCCCGCTCCCATTCTGCTGCCCCATTTACCCGTGCTAGAAATCCGCTATGACCGGCACACCCGCCGAGCGCTGCGTCGCCATCCCTATCGCCTGGTGCATTATCACTATCCCTACTACTATCCACATCTGGCTTATGGCGGCTGGCCCTACTCCATTGGGCTGCGGGAGGAGAATGCAGACCCCTCCCTGAGCCAGCCTGGACTGGAAACCGAGGGACTTGGCGGAACCACCCATCGGTTTGAAGAGACGGTAGAGGCGGCAGCACCCGCAGAGATGCCCACGCTCTCCGTTTCGACGGGTACTGCGGCCGTGGCGATCGCCCCCAGCAGCAGCCGCACCGCCGCCCCCGTTTATGCCAGAGCCAACGAGAGCGTGGTGACGATTCGCAATCGCTTTTCGGGCAGCGGTTTTTTCGTTGAACCCGCCAGCGGCCCTGGCGGGAACCCCAACACCCTGATTGTGACCAATGCCCATGTGGTGGAAAACCTCCAGCAAGGGCAAGTTTCTACAGTCACCCTGGCAGACAACAGCAACCGTCGCGCTCGTCTAGTGGGCTTTGACCCCAGCGGCACAGACCTAGCGCTGCTGACCCTGGAGCCGTCTCGCTATCCCAACCTAGATCGGCTTAGCAGGCAAAAGCCGACCTCCACGGGGCAGCCGTTGCGCCTGGCCGATGCTCGCTCGGTGCAGCCGGGTGACCCGGCCTATGTCATTGGCACGCCCTTTGGGCAAGAGCGGTTTCGCAATGCGCTGACCAGCGGCGTGGTGAGTAAGATCAACCCCGATGAAGTGCTGACCGATGCCCAGATTAACCCTGGCAATTCGGGCGGGCCGGTGCTTGACCAGCACGGCAACGTGATTGGCGTTGTGGCCTTGTCCTTTTCGCGGGGCGGCAATCGCGGCCTCAGCAGCGCCATCAGCAGCGATCGCGTGCGTCACCTCCTGGCCAGCGCCCATACGGGCCACCTCGCCTCGACTGCGCCGCTGTCGCGGGTCACCAATGCCACGCCGCTGTCCTTTGGGCAAGATTCCCACGGCTTTGTTGCCAGAGCCGAAGGACGGATTGACGAGGGCGATCGCCTGTCTGACAACGGGCGTCGGTTTGAGACGTTTTCCTTCCAGCTTCCCACGCCTGCCCAGGTGTCGATTCAGATGCGGAGTGCGTTCATCGACTCGTTCCTCGCCCTGAGACGAGACGTGTCGCGCTTCAATGATCAGACGGCGCTAGAACCGGTCACAGAGAATGACGATGCCAATGCCAACACGCGGGATGCTGCCATTCGCGCTAACCTTCCGGCGGGAACCTATGTGGTGTTCGCAGGCAGCTATGGCGCAGGAGAAGCAGGGCCCTATGACCTGAGCGTGCGCGTCACTTCTCAGGGCACCCGCATCGCCACTCCGGCGCGTGGGCTTGCGGAAGAAAACACCGTGATGGTGTAGTCAGCCAAAGCGAGATTCGATTCGGCTAGAGTTTCATTCCATAAAGTTCCATTCCAGATGAATCGTTGTGTGGTGAATCTGCACAACGATTCATTTTGTTTGGAATATCTTACTTGAATCTCAATTCTTCTGAGTGGCGCACGAATAGGATTACTGGAAGTCCCGCAGGTGCTTGACTGGCAATCCAAAATCGCCAATCCAAAATCGACATGATTCGGACATCAGGTCAAGCTCTTAGCCAGCAGACCCACGATTGCCCCGCCTAGCACTAGCCAGGCCGAGTTTACCTTGAGCCGAAACACGGCAATCAGCGACAGCACCGCGAGAAAGGCCGTCACCCAGTCCACCACGGCGGCGCGGGTCAGCGTCCAGGTGACGACAGCCATGAGTCCGAGGGAGGCTGCGTTGACCCCATCCAGAAAGCCGCTGACCCAGCGCGACTGGCGCAGCTTGGGCAAAAACGGGTTGATGATGAGCACCAGGGCAAAGGCGGGTAGGAAAATAGCGATGGTGGCGGCTACGGCTCCGGCATTGCCCGCCAGCAGGTAGCCGATAAAGGTGGCGGTAGTGAACACGGGCCCTGGTGTGACCTGCCCCACAGCCACCGCATCCAGAATTTGCTGCGACGAAAGCCAGCCCGTGCGCTGCACAAACTCGCGCTCCATAAACGCCAGCAGCACATAGCCGCTGCCGTAAAGGACTGCGCCAATTTTTAGAAAAATAAGAAACACGCTGCCCCAGGTCGGTGCATTGGCGGGTGGAGGGGCTGGAGCCACGCCCGTTTGCGCCAGACTGGTTTGCGCGAGAACTGATAGAGGAAACAATAGCAGCGGTGAACCAGGTTCTCGCTGTCCCAGGTTTTTGATCAGCATTACCGCAGCGCCGCCCAAGAGCAGCAGCGCAATTTCGTTTAGCCCGGTGGCAAAGAGCGCAATGACGGCGATCGCCACTGCCCAGGTTGGCCAATCCTTGAGCGCCTTTTTCCCTAGCTTCCACAGCGCTTGCACCACAATGGCAATCACCACTGCCTTGATGCCGTAGAGCAGCCATTCTACTTGGGGAATGGTTCGATAGCGGACGTAAACTGCCGCCAGCGCCCACACAATCAGCATTGCAGGCAAGATAAAGCAGGTGCCCGCCAAAACCAGCCCGCGCCAGCCTGCTCGGTCGTAGCCCAGGTAGATCGCTAGTTCCGTCGAGTTTGGCCCAGGAATCAGGTTGGTGATGCCGAGGAAATCAAGCAGCTTTTCGCGGCTGAGCCAGCGGCGACGGGTAACGATTTCGTCGTCCATCATGGCAATGTGAGCAGCGGGCCCGCCAAAGGCGATCGCCCCCAGTTTCAGAAACACGCCCGCCAGTTCCCCCAGGCGTTGTCGCTGGGCCGCCGAACTCAATGTGTCGTAGGGAAGGGTTTCGTCGCTGAGGTTGTCTAAAGGCTGAGAGGGCTGAGAGGGCTGGGACATAGCGCTGAGAGTCTGACGTGGCTAAAGTTGAATCCTTTTGAATGCCAGGCTCCTGGCATCATCGCGTCTTTAACATATCAATCAAATTCGATTTAACGCTAGCCCAACGAGTTACATTCTGCTCAGCCCAAAGACGGTTTTGCGCTAGGTAGACTTGGTATCACGGAGTGCAATTTGAGCGCATCCCCTCCGCTTACCATCCAGCGTAAACTACGATTTGGCAAAAGACTTTGGCAAAAGACTTTTGAAATCTCCGAACTCCACCCTGGTTTAATGCGGCTATGGCCTTAGATTCCGATGTTCAGACCAACCTGCAAACCGACTTGCAATACACTCAGGCGACCAGCCTTTCTGACCTGTTTTCAGCAGATACCGCCGACGCGCCCCACGCCTTTATCCTCAACTATCCGGCCACCGCAAGCTGGGCCGCCTATCCCAATACCGAGAAGTATTTTCTGCAAGACGGCAGCGACGAAGCTACCAAAGTCAGCTATGACAAGATCGTGCAGCAGGAGCCGTGGAAAAACCTGGCGGTGCTGGGCGATCGCCTCGCGGGTATTGTCATCCGCCCACCACGCAATATTTTGATTGACTACTGGCGGGAGCATTTTGGCTTTCGCTACGAGAATCTGGAGGTGCTGCAACGGTCGGTGTATCTGGACTACCTAAGCCAGAGCGATCGCTTTGCCAAAGTGCTGACGCTGTTTCCCTTTGACCACCTCGCGCCCGAAAAGCACGCCGTCCCACCCGACACCCACTATCGCCTGCTGAGCAAAGAAACTCTGTCCGAACTGGGCGTGCCCTGCCCACACTACGTCACCTATCACCTAGACGAAACGCCCCTAGAGGACGTGCCGCTGCCCGCCGAGTTTCCTTACCTAATTAAGACCACCCACGGGCTATCGGGTGAGGGAACCTATATTATTCAGAACTCCAGCGACCTGGACTATTGCCTGCGGGAAATCCGCAAATATCGAGAAATCAATTTGCTTCGCAGCATTGTGGTGTCGGATTTTGTGAAAAATGCAGTGCAAAACTACTGTATGCAGTTCTACGTGAGTAAGACGGGCGCGGTGGAACTGATCGGCGTGACGGGGCAGTTGGTCACAGAGGAAGGCGGCTACCTGGGCGGGCTGATTGACTACCAAAATACGCCCGTGGAACGGTTCGCGCCGCATATTCTGGCGATCGCCCGCTATGCCCACCAGCAGGGCTATTTCGGCATCATCGGCTGCGACGTGCTGGAAGACAACGACGGACAACTCCACGCCATCGATGCCAACTTTCGGGTCAATGGCTCTACTCCGCTGTGCTTGCAACGGCAACCCTTGCTGAAGGAAGGAAAGGCGATCGCCAAATATTCCACCGATTACCGCATGGACGGCACGCTCGATTCGATCTTGGTGGAACTTAGGCCCGAGCTGGCGCGTAAGGATTTCCTGATCCTCTCCGCCCTAGAAAAAGTAAAGTACGGCAAGATCTACACCGAACTTTACGGCATCGTCGCGGGCGAAACCCTGGAGGAGATGCAGCAAATTGAGCAAAAACTCCAGTCCAAGGGGCTAATGCTGGGCTGATTTTGGATTTGCGATTTTAGATTGCCAGTCAAGCACCTGCGGAGCGTCTCAAAATTTCATTCGCAGCAGCCCTCAGGAGAATTGCCACTAGGGGCGTTGATTAATCGTTGATTAATCAACGACTAATCTTCGTCTTCTGTGTCCAGATCCTCGTCTTCGAGCGCCTGAATCGCCAGCAGCAGCGCCTCTTCCCGCTCCTCAAACTCGTCTTCGGACAGTTCGCCCATATCAAAGGCGAGTTGCAGCGCCAGCAGTTCCTTTTTCAGATTTTCTTTTTCATCCAGCAGCGGCTCTGCCTGCTCCAAGATCTTGCTGGCAATCCAGTTCATGCCGTTGATGGGCGCGGTGACGGGGGCGAGGAGGAGGTCAAAGATCATAGCGGGGTTGGGAGTGAAAAGGTAATAAAGGCGGGTGCTATCTTACTCTGCTTCTAGCTGGGCAAAGTTGTAGGGTGCGGTGAAGTTGTTGTAGCGGATGGTCAGGCGGCCGCTGAACTGCGTGTCCAGTTGATCGACCTGCTGCCCGAAGGCGGGTTCGGCATCCCAGGGAATCAGGTAAGCGGCGTTGTAGATCATGCCGGGAACGCTGGGCAGGGGATCGTTTTCGGCAATTTCAACGGCATGGGTGTTGAGGCGATCGCGGCAGGTTTGAATAATCGCGTCTTTGCGGACGGTCATAGCATGTTCGATGGATTGCCCAATGCGAACGATTTCGTCCATGCTGAGGGTTTTTCCTTCGAGGCGATCGCGCTCTGCTCTTAACAGATCGTTTTCCTGCATCAGCGCCTCTAGCTCCGCCTCCTGGTTCCACACCAGCTTGATGCCTACCTCCCGGCGACCGTCTAGCCGCTGAAACAACTGCCGCAGCGCCTCTCCCTTGGGCACGATGAGTTGCTCCTCGACGCTGGTCCAGTTCTTAATCACCAGGCCAAACTGAAGTGGCAGCAGGGTACGATAGCCCTTCTCCATCGCTTGCTCCAGCACGCGCTCATGGCCCAGCAGGTTTTTGCGGCTAGAGAGATAGCGCTTTTGCTGCGCCTCGGAATAGAGAAATACGAAATCGCCAATGGCGTGGGAATGAACGGGCTGCGCGTCCAGACCTTCGAGGGCCAGCCCGACAGGGCCGGGGGTGGGGAAGATGCCGTAGAGATAAAAACCGTATGCCATGATGCGCGGGGAAACAGGGCCACTGGAAGCGAATGGGCGCAAATCGTCGGGGGTTTTGCTGGCCCAACTTGCCTACTCGCTGAGAGTGCCCAGTTTGGCAGGGGCGATCGCCAATTTTGCGAAATTGCGACACAGCGTTACAAACCCCCTGCAAAAACTACAGCGGCTTGGATGTAAGCACCAGGCGAAGCTTGGCATGGATCAGGCTCAGTTGCGCCAGCCCCAAATCCACATCGCCCTCGATCACTACGCCCGTATTCAACAGGCGATCCAGCAGTTCCAGAATTGACGGATTGGCAGACTGTTCGCCGGGATAGTAGCCGCCCGCCTTGGGCAGCAACGTGCCAATTTCGCCCAGGTCGATATTGAGATCTGCCGGATCGATCTCAAAAATTTCACAAAGCTGCACAACCTGTTCTTCCAGCTTCCGCAGGCTTTCGGCAGCGCGATCTAGGTCGCCGTCGCTCAGCAGCCCCTCTTCCATGCGGCGGATTACCTGCGCCTCCATCAACTGTCGCACTAGCTCAACAACCGTCAGCAGCAGCGGAGCCAGTCCCGCGTCCGACTTGCCCGCAGGCATCAGGGAAACCTCCGCAGGCAGCGCCGCCAAATCCCCAGATAGAGCATCCCCAGATAGGGCATCCTCAGATAGAGCATCTGATGGAGGAGAATCCGTCGCAGCATCAGGAGATGCCGAGTCGGACATCGAACCCGTAGAGGTGGATGCCGAAGCAGATGCAGAATTAGGCACAAAATTGACAGATTCCATGCCTTCATCATGCCCAAAATTTATCAAGTTTCTCCGTCAATTGTTACGGCATCCGTCACAATCTGTGTCGTCTTGTGTTCACAATGCACCAGCGACAAACCGGGTGGGTATGGTATAGAAAATGAAGAAAACCTTAAGGAGGCGGTATGAGTCCTCTAATGCTCCGGCATCTCTGGATGGTTGTAGACGAAGCGCAGTCGAGCGTATTGCTTAGCTTGGATGACCACAGCCTCACCAAGTGGTTAATCGGGCAGTTTTATCAGGGGCGATCGCTCAGCCCCAGCGAATCTGACCTCCTCAGCGAATACATTCGCACACGCATTCCGCTCATTCGTGAGATGGCGCAAGGACGCTAGGCGACCCGTCATTGACCTACTGCTTAACGACCTACTGCTTAACCCATCTCGCGCTCATGGGTTGTTAACCTCGGTCGTTAATCTCAGCGATCTAATCGAAATCGCCCCTAAACTGACCAAACGCTGCCAGATGCAGACCATCTGCCCCAAGGCTCTTCTGCCCCAAGGCTCTATAGAAAAGTAGTTTACAGCCATCCCAACATCGCTCTGTAGGACTCTGTAGGACTGAGTTAAGTGTGTTAGCCCTAGCCTGAAGCTTTCAGTCGCAGGTGGGCTTAGTTTCAGGTACCAAATACCCGATTCTGTCAGCAAGTTGTCTCCCGTTTTACGAACCCATGACAACCCCACTAAACGTATAGTAGTATACAAACGGAATTCCGGAAGCAGTAGACTGTTAAGAAAGTTCAAAGCAGTAAGTTGGAAGAGCGTTGATCTGCGTCCTGGCAGATGCCAGGTTTTGACTATGGATGTGCTTCTTCCACGCAGATTGCTACCCTGACGTTTTCCTAAAGTTCTGTTGAAGTTCTGATTGAAGTGAGTGAGACAACTATGCGTAAGTGGGGTTCTTTGCTGCTGGCAGCCAGTCTGTCGGTAGCCGCAATCTCTGCCTGTACCTCAGCGCCTACGAATACTGCAAGCTCGCCCGGTGCTGAAGGCGCATCTCCAGCGGCAACTGCTGCGGGCAGAAGCCGACTTGACATGGTGAAGGAGCGGGGTAAATTGATCTGCGGCGTTGAGGGGACGATTCCTGGATTTAGCTTCGTTGACCCCAGCGGCAACTACTCTGGGCTAGATGTGGATGTCTGCCGCGCCGTGGCCGCTGCGGTTTTTGGCACATCGGAAGATATCGACAGCAAGATTGAATATCGAAACCTCGATTCTACGGCTCGTTTCCCAGCGGTGCAGAACGGCGAAGTGGATATGCTGTCTCGTAACACCACTTGGACGGCTAGCCGAGATGCGGCGGGCGGAAACGGTCTGGAGTTTGCGCCGACCACTTTCTATGACGGTCAAGGGCTATTGGTGAGTAAGGCCAGCGGCATCCAAGATGTGGCCGGTCTAGCAGGCAAGTCGGTGTGTGTGGAAACGGGAACGACGACCGAGCTAAACCTGGCCAGCCGCACCAAAGAAGCAGGTGTGACGATTAATGAAGTAAAGTTCCAGGACTCTAATGCGGCGATCGCCGCTTTCTCGGAGGGTCGCTGCGATGCCTTTACGTCTGACCGTTCTCAGCTTGCCGCCAAGCGCACCTCCCTGCCCAACCCTGACGACTACGTGCTGCTCGACGTGGTGATGTCCAAGGAACCTCTGGGCCCAGTGACCATCAACGGCGACTCTCGCTGGTATGACGTGGTGAAGTGGGTGACGTTTGGGCTGATTCAGGCAGAGGAGTTTGGCATTACCCAGGCCAACGTCGATCAAATGAAGCAAGACCCGAACCCCGACATTCAAAACTTCCTGGGGGCACAGGGTGAATTGGGTAGCCAGCTGGGTCTGCCTGCCGATTTCATGGTTCACGTTATCAAGGCGGTTGGCAACTACGGCGAAATCTACGAGCGCAACGTGGGCAGCGGCTCTGAGCTAAACATTTCTCGCGGCCCCAACGAACTGTGGACCAATGGCGGTCTGATGTACTCTCCGCCATTCCGCTAAAGTCTGCGCCGTTTTTCAAACACGCTGGAGGGCAGGTTTCGTCAACATTCAATCCGTCACAGCAGGCGGCTATGTTGCAAAGCCTGCCCTTCCTGGTATCTTTTCTGCAAAGGGCGAATTCTGAGGGGCGATATTGATTTTCGATTTTGGGTTTGCGATTTTGGATTGCCAGCTAAGGGGCTGCGGGGCTGCTGGCAATTTCATTCGTAGCGCCACTTAGAAGAATTGATAGACGCTCCGGTCAGTCCATTTGATGACGTAGTTTCTCAAGCGCATTTCCTCGCGTATTTTCTCCAAGTTTCCAGAAACAGAGCAGGTCGGCATGACGCACTCTTCTGACGGCACCGAAAAGATTCCCTTTTGGCGAGACGACCGGGTCTGGCGAATCATTATCCAGTTGGTTGTGCTGGGTGTTGTAGTGCTAATCGGGTCGATCCTGCTTGGCAATATGTTCCGCAACCTAGCGCAGTTGGGGCGGCAGTTTGACTTTGGGTTCCTAAGAAACCAGGCCGGCTTCAACATTGGCGAAACCATCGTGCCTTACCAGACCAACGATCGCTACTGGTGGGCGCTGGTGGTGGGTTTTTTGAACACGCTGCGGCTGATTTTGGTGGGCTTTGTGCTGGCGACGGTGATTGGGGTGCTGGCAGGAATCGCCAGTTTCTCTGACAACTGGCTGTTGCGTAAGCTCAACGTGTTTTACGTGGAAATTGTGCGGAACGTGCCGCTGCTACTCCAGCTTTTTTTCTGGATTTTTGTGGTGTTCTACAGCCTTGCGCCGCAGCGTAGCCTCAACGACCCGCCGACTCCGCTGCTGGGCAAGGGCTTTATTAATAAGGCCGGGCTGTTTATTCCTTGGCCCGCAAACAATGCAGGCGACTGGCTGGCGCTGCTGGGGGTTGTGCTGGGGGCGATCGCCGCTTTCTTCATCTGGCGCTGGCGCATCAAGCTGATGGAAACTGCTGGCGCATCGGGCAAAACGCAGCAGTGGATTTTGATTGGGCTGGCGATCGCCGGTCTGCTGGTTCTGCTGTTTGGCATGGAGTGGGAAACACCGGCCCTGGGCGAAAACAACAGAATTACCGGCGGCTTGAGAATTTCGCTGGAATACGCTGCTGTGCTGGCTGGGCTGTCGTTTTACACGGGCGCGTTCATTGCGGAGATCGTTCGAGCGGGCATCCAGTCGGTGTCGAAAGGACAGTGGGAAGCTGCCCGCGCCTTGGGGCTGCATACTGGGCTGGCGATGCAGCTTGTTGTCTTGCCCCAGGCCCTGCGGGTGATTATCCCCTCCCTCAATAGCCAGTACCAAAACCTGGCCAAAAACTCGACCCTGGCGCTGGCGATCGGCTATCCCGATTTTTTCTCCACCTTTCAAACCACGCAAAACCAGACGGGACGCGCCGTTGAGATGATTCTCATCCTGATGGCGGTGTATCTCATCATCAACTTAGCGATCACGACGCTGATGAACCTGCTCAACCGCGCTGTCCAGCTTAAGGAACGCTAGCCGCTGCGCCTGATGTCCCTGGTATCTGATTTAGATATCTGATTTAGAAGGCGATCGCCAAAACTCCCTTTCTTACTCCCAAGTTCTAGACCATGACCACCAGCTACCCCCCCGCCTCTACTTCCCCCCCACCCATCGCCCAGGTCGGCCCTGTCGCCTGGATGCGAAAGAACCTGTTCAATAGCTGGTTCAACAGCATTCTCACGATTCTGCTGGTGTGGCTTTTGGGCAGCACGGTGATTAACTTCGTGCGCTGGGCCTTTTCGCTGGCGCAGTGGGAGGTGATTCCGGCAAACCTGCCGCTGTACTTTGTGGGGCGATTCCCCGCGAGTCAGTATTGGCGGGTCTGGGTGTTGGTGGCGCTACTGGCGGCGCTGGCGGGGCAGACCTGGGGCATTTTGGCAAAGGCGGCTCCGCGTTTGTTTAGCCGTCCCGTGCTGATTGGGCTGGCGATCGCCGCGCTGACTGCCGTCATTTTTCCCACGCCGCCCCTCTATCGTCTGCTGATTTTGGGCGTTGTGCTGCTGGTGGCCGCGAGCGCCTGGATCGGCTGGCAAATCGGCAGCAAGACCCCCGGCTTTGGCAAGTGGCTGGCGCTGGCCTGGGCGATCGCCCTACCAATTGCGTTGTGGTTACTATTAGGCGGCTTTGGGCTGCGCCCGGTGAACATCAACGATTGGGGCGGGATGCTGCTGACGGTGTTTGTGTCGGTCATCAGCATTTTGCTGTCGTTTCCGCTAGGCATTTTGCTGGCGCTGGGCCGTCAAAGCACGCTACCCGTGATCCGCTGGCTGTCTACGGCCTACATCGAAGTGGTGCGCGGGCTGCCGCTGCTGTCAATTTTGTTTTTTGCATCAGTCATGGTGCCGCTGTTTATTCCGGGCAATATTCGGCTAAATCTGGTAATTCGCGCCATTATCGGTCTAACACTATTCACGGCGGCCTATCTAGCGGAAACCATTCGCGGCGGGCTGCAATCCATCCCTCGCGGCCAAACCGAAGCCTCCCGCGCCCTGGGACTCAGCACGCCGCTGACGCTGGGGCTGATTATCCTGCCGCAGGCGCTGAAGGTGTCGATTCCGGCGATCGTGGGTCTATTCATCAGCCTGCTGCAAGACACAACGCTGTTGCTGATCATCGGACTGTTTGAGCTATTGGGCATCAGCCGCGCAATTTTGGCAAACCCGCAGTTTATCGGGCGCTATGCCGAGGTGTATTTATTCATCGGGCTGATTTTCTGGGTGCTGTGCTACGCCATGTCCTGGGGCAGCCGCAAACTGGAACAAAGCCTGAATACGACGCACTGAGGCTGGTAGTCCAACAAGATACGTTAGCGACAGAGCAACGAAAGGGTAACGAATTCTGCAAGACCTGGTTCTGCTCTTGTTGCTCTTACTGCTTCTATTGCTCTGACCAAGAAGGGCGAGGGAGCAGGCTCGAACGCTCCTGCCCCCGTCATCCCCAATTTGCTGCCTAGCGCACCAGCACCGTCATGAACTTATCTTTGGCAAAGGGCGCGGGTACGATGGGCGTGAACTTTACCCGATCGTTTGCGATCTTTTTCACGTAGAACTCGTTCATCAGGTGAATGACTTGGTCGCGTGTGCCGATGATTCAGACCTGCGGGCGCTCGTCCAGGGAAGACCGGGGAGCCGCGCCGCCGTGGGATTCGGACATGGGCGGGGTTACAGAAACGCTGGCGGTTGCGCGGTCAGTGGAGTTGGCTGCGGAACTTGCGGAACTTGCAGAAAAATCCGCAGCGAAAACGGGTTGCTGCGCGTGCAGCCCGTCGTTGCGTTCGGGAGACATAGGCTTTTCCTCGCTTGTGATTGGAAGCGGGTTTGGGAAACAAACAGGTTACCCACCGGAAAGGCATCCGATGGGAGGGAAAGGCTCAGGGTGTGGCGGTTTCCCAACCACTTGTCAGCACTTGCGAGGCGAATGATAATCATCAAAGCTTGGCTCCTGCCCCGACAGGAGTTAGGTTAGCTGGTTAGTTCGTGCTGGTTACACGGCTAATCAGAGCCTTCACCCTGAACCGGACAACCTCTACTGGAACTGAGAGAATTTAATTCCAGTGCCAGATACGACAGACCAAACTCTCGTAGAACGCAAGTATCAAACCCCAAAAATTCTCCAAATTTCTGTAACTTGATATCAACAACAGCACCCTACGGATTAGCGGCTCTTTCTGCCCTCAAATCCGGCGATCGCCGTGTGTAGCGTCAGGTAAATTCGGTCGGCTCCGATTTTCTCCAGCAGCCCCGATCGCCGCAGTTGGGCGTAGAGGTCTTGCTTCACCCGCGCCAAGGCGAAGGTGATGTGGCGGCTGGCTAGCTCGTCGCAAAATTCCGAGAGCATGTCGGCGGCGGTGATGTCGATTTCGGCGATCGCCTCCGTGTTCAGCACAAACCACTCGACGGGAACCCGCTCTGCGGCGATCGCCCCCAGGGCCCGCTGCTTGAAGTCTTCGGCGTTGGCAAAGCAGAGCGGCGCATCGTAGCGATAGATGACCAGACCAGGAATCGTGACTGCGCCGGGCCAGTCGTCGATGTCGTGCAGGCCAGGCACATCGGGCACGGTTCCCAAAACGGCATCGTGGGGCCGCGTGATGCGGGCAAACAGGTCGATCACCGATAGCCCGACGGCGATCGCCACGCCGACCAAAATATCCGTGAGCAATACGCCGAATAAAGTGGCGATCGCCAGCAAAAACTCGCTCTGGCGAAACCGCCTCAGCCGCTTCAGTTCGGGAATTTCAATCAGCTTGGTGGCGGCATAAATCACGATTGCCCCCAGCGCCGCCTTGGGAAACAGCGCCAGCAGCGGCCGCAAAAATAGGAGTACAACAATAACGACTCCGAAGGCCACCAGCGAAAACAACTGCGACTTGCTGCCCAGGGAATCGCCAATTACCGTGCGGCTGCCGCTGCTGCTGACGGGGAAGCCCTGCATCAGCCCTGTGCCCAGGTTGGCCGCGCCCAGCGCCAGCAATTCCTGATTTGCGTTAATTTCGTAGCCGTTGCGCGTGGCGAAGGCGCGGGCCGTCAGCACGTTGTCCGAGTAGCCCACCACCGCAATGCCCACCGCCGCCCCCAGCAGCGAAGGCAGTTCCGACAGGCTGGCCAGGGGCAGCGCCAGATGCGGCAATCCGGCGGGAATTTCGCCTACCACGGCCAGGCCCTGTCGCTCTAGATCCAGCAGCGCCACCGCCGTTGTCGCCAGCAGCACCGCCAGCAGCGGCCCCGGAGCCGTGCGCCACCGCCGCTGGATGCCAAACAAAAACGCCAGCACCAGCAGCGACAGGAGAAACGTGGGTCGATGAATCTGGTCAAGCTGGCTGAAAAATTCGCCAAACTGGCCAAACACGTTGTCCGACTGGATGGCCACGCCGCTGATTTTGCCCAACTGCCCGCCGATCATGATCAGCGCCACGCCGGCCATGTAGCCAATCAAAATCGGCTTGGAGAGCAGGTTGGCCAAAAAGCCCAGCCGCAGCAGCGAACCCGCTATGCACACCAGCCCCACCAGCAGCGCCAGCAGTGCCGCCAGGGTGGGATAACTCTGGGGCGAGCTGGCTAATAGAGGGGCGATCGCCGCTGCGGTCATTACGGCGGTTGTGGATTCCGGCCCGACGGAAAGCTGGGGCGACGACCCCAAAACGGCGTAAATCAGCATGGGTGGCAAAATGGCCCACAGCCCCGCCACTGGCCCCACGCCCGCCAGTTCGCCATAGGCCATGCACTGGGGAATCAGGTAGGCCGCCACTGTTGCCCCCGCCAGCACATCGCCCCGCAGCCAGTCGCGGCGATAGGCCCGCAGCCGATGCAGCCCCGGCATTGGCAGGCGATTCGGTTTCAGCAGGTTTGACTTGACGGCCACGGCAGTTCCTCTGGTTGCGACGGGTTAAGAAGAGATTAAGTCGCACCCTCTAGCCTAACGAAAAGGTGTCTCGGAATACCGTTATTCGCCGTTTTAGTAACCCTTCTCAGTAAACCTTTTCAAAATAATGGGTGTCTGGCATGTCGCGGCGCTGCCCCAGATCGACCCAGCCGCGCTTTTGGTAGAAGGCGATCGCCGCCAGATTGGTCGGACTGGCGCTGAGGCGGGCCCGGCCATAGCCGTGCTGCCCAAAGAACTGAGTCGCGTATTCATCCAGCCGTGCCCCCAGCCCTTGTCCCCGATATTCTGGAGCCAGATAAAACAAATTCACATAGCCCACGCTGGCATCGCGCTTCCAGCAGCCTAGCTCGATTTGCCCAATAATTTGCCCGGTTTTCCACAAATGCACGCAGCCGTCGGGCAACTCCGCAATCCGCTGCTCCAGCCACCGCAAATACTGCACGGCCCCGGCTCCATTTGGCTCGTAAAACCGCTCCGCCGACCCAAAGCTGCACACAAACGCATCCGCCCTGAACTGCACACACACCTGATGGTGTTTCGCCAGATCAATGGGCTTGAACTCGAAGGCAGCGTCGGAAGAGGGCATGTTGCAGAGGACAGTTTGCAGAGGTCAGTTTGCAGAGGTCAGTTTGCAGAGGTCAGTTTGTAGAGGTCAGACATTTTATTGAGCGTTTTGGGCAAAAGAAGGGCGATCGCCCCTTTAGAAACCTGAATTGCAGCGCAGGACTCCCGCTGCGTTGCACAAGCATTTCATGAGCATTTCATGAGCATTGCAGAATACTTAGCCAGCGATATTTACCCCCACGCAATTCCTCAATTTTATTCCAGGTGTAGATTAGCAGGGCAGATTAGCGGTGGGGGGCTGGGGGTCTTGCTGCGTCAGTCCTGCTTCAGAATCCGTTTGGCTGGCTTCCCAACTCAGCAAGGCCGACTTGCGCGACAGCCCCCAACGATAGCCGCCCAGCTCGCCCGACTCGCGGATGACACGATGGCAGGGAATCAGCAGCGCTACGGGGTTGCTGCCGATGGCGTTGCCGACGGCGCGGCTGGCGGTGGGGCGACCGAGGTGCTGGGCGATTTGCCGATAGGTGGCCAGGCTGCCGGGGGGAAGCTGGAGCAGCGATCGCCACACCTGAATTTGAAAATTGGTGCCCTTGACCCACAGGCTGATGGGCTTGGGGTTGTCGAGCGGGTTCAAGAGGCGATCGCCCACGGTCTGGGTCGCGGTGGGGTCGTAGCGCAGTGCGGCATTCGGCCAAAGCCGTCGCAGTTCCGCTTCCCCAGCGGACTCGGCAGCGTCCAACCCATCCAAAAACAGTAAATTGCATAGGCCCCGTGGGGTCATCGCCACCAGCGCCCGTCCAAACCGCGTCGGGTGAATACCGTAGACGATTTCCAGTCCTGCGCCGCCGGCCTTATATTCTCCGGGTGACATTGCCTCCAGCGACACAAACAGGTCATGCAGCCGCCCCGGACTCGACAGCCCCGCTTCCAGGCTCAAGTCCAGCAGGTTCTCGGTTTCCGCAATTTTGGACTTGGCATATTCCAGCGTCAGATATTGCAAAAAGCGTTTGGGGCTGATGCCTGCCCAGCGAGTAAATAGCCGCTGCACATGGGATTCGCTGAGGTGGAGATGCTGGGCTACGGCGGCCAGGTCGGGCTGTTCGACCCGGTGCGCCCGCAAAAAGGCGATCGCCGCTGCAATGCGCTGATAGTCGTCCAGATCGTCTCCGGCAACCGATCCTGCGACTGATCCGGCGACCGAGATTGGATGGGGTTGGCGCGTGTTCATTGCCGAAAATTTGCCGAAAATTTGCCGAGAGTTTGCCGAAAATTTGCCGAGAGTTTGCCAAGAACTTGCCAAGAATTTGCCAAAACCTGGCCGAGAACCTGCCGAGAATTTGCCAAAAACTTGACTAAACTTAGCTCAATCTAGCGATCGCCCCTGGCAAAACTCCACCCGATTTTTGCAATCCTGCGCCGCAAGTCCCCAAAAACACCGAGTAATCGCATTTTCTCGGAATCCTCTCCGTAGATTCCGTCAGGCACTTGTTTTCCTGCAACAGCTAGCCTCGGATTAGCTGTTGCAATCGTTTCAGGACTCCTGCTGTTTTGAAACTGCTGCTTCAGGGTTGCTATTTTCACAAAGTTCTATGCGTTTTTCCCAGCTTCATCAACCGCTCCGCTGGTTTGCACTGACTGTTTTTTCCGCCTCATCGATCGCCCTGGTTTCGCCACCCCGCGAATGGGCTGCCACCGCCCAAACCACCAGCCAGTCCGTGAGTCCAGAGATGGCCCAGGCTATGCTGCAACAGGCCGTGTGCCTCAACGACTGGAGTCAGGCAATTTACGCGGTGAACTTGCTGATCGGATCGCCCAGCACCGCGCCCGCCCTGCGAGAGCAATGGGTTCGCTATCGTCGGCAGCTTCAGGAATACCAGACCCTCCGCAGCAGCTTTGACCTGAGCAATACGCCAGAATGTGCAGGGGCGATCGCCCAGGCCCAGCAAGCCGCTGCCGCTCAGCAGGTCGCCCGTGCCCAGCCGCTCGACTGGGATCGCGCCACCGCCGGATTCCGCCAGTCCAGCCCATCCCACCCCCAGACGAGCGCCGCCCCCACAGGACGCAGCACAACAGCCTCCAGCACCGCCCGCAGCAGCGCCAACAGAAGCGGCGGGAACGACTGTGCAGACCTGATGAACCCCCGCAGCGGCGAACGTCGCGTCTCCACGGGTTCCGCCAGCAGCCGCTGGAACTACGCTATCTTCCAGGCATCAAGCAGGCAATATTATCTGCGCTATTGGGAACAGGCAGACTGCACCCGTCGAGGGGAAACTCGCTCGTTTAGCACCGAGCGGGAGGCGTATCGAGCGTTTATCTGTGAGCATGATCGAGAAAGGTGCGATCGCCTCCCCAACTAAACCCAGCGTAAGTCCCACAAAAATTCAGAGCATCGGGCAGAAATCGTCATAGACATAGCCAAATCTGCTCGATGCTTTTATTTAAGCTAGCTTAAGCCAGTTTCTGAGCAGCAGGATAGAGTCATAATCGATGTCAATCGTTGTTTATTCCGAATCTTTGTCCTGGTTTCCTGCTTTGTGCTTCTGGCTAATCGCGCTAGGCTTATCACATGAGTCTTTTATGGAAGCCGCGTCGAGTTGCGATCGCCCGGCTTTTCTTCCGTAAGCATCCGAGGCCGTTGATGGCCTGAAGGAAACAAACCGAGCCATTCAAGGGACTACGATAAATATATCGAACGCTTGATATACAAAAGACTGGTTTTGAATCCCCCACTTTAGTCAATGCCAAAGATTGTTGACCACGAAGAATATCGCAAAGAGCTGCTGAGCAAATGCTTTGAGGTGATTGCTGAGAAGGGCTACAACGCAGTCACCATGCGACAAATCGCTCAGCGTGTCGGGGTTTCTACGGGCACGCTCTATCACTACTTTCCCAGCAAGGAAAGCCTGTTCGAGCAGCTTGTGGGTTTTGTTTGCGAACAGGACTCCTTCGAGTTTATGTCCCGCACTGCCCACCTGGAGAGCGTTTCAGAGCGTCTCAGGGTGGGGTTTGAGCTATTGGCGGAGCGGGAGGAATACTTTCAGCACCAGACGCTGATGATGCTGGACTTTGCCCGCCAACTCAGCCTGGAAGAGGTGAACTGCAACGAAACGCTGCAAGGCTCGGTGGAGGGTACAGAGCAGGGCATGATGCACTGTCTCGGCATTGATGACATTGAACTGGTGCGCTTTTTGGGCAATTTTGTAGATGGACTGCTGCTGCGGCGATTGTATGTGGGCGATCGCACGTCGATCCCGCGCCAGGCCGCGCTGCTCGGTGAAATGCTGCAAGCCTATCTCGCGTCCAAGCAAGCCGCCCCCACTGAACCCTCCGTTGAACCTCCTGTTGAACCCCCCGTTGAAATCCCTGACCAAGCCCTTAAGCAAACCCTAGAAAAAAAGCTGAGCAAAGAACTGGACACAGCCGCGCTGGTGGGCCAGGAGGAGCGCAACTAAGCCACCCTCAAGCGTCCTTGAAACCTTCTGCGGTGGTGGAGTTTGGGGCTAAACATGGCCGCCTGTGGTTTGTCTGAATTTTTTCAAAAAGGGAGTGACAAATTGAAACAATGCGCCTATATTGTTTTATAACTCCTGTTCGATATAAATTGTCCTGGCGATCGCTCCGGCCTGGGTTTTGCCTAACTGGACTGCGACGGGTCAATCAACCTTCAAGTTAACGAGCTTTTAAGTGCGAACGGACACCTCGATTAGTTGCCTTATTGAGAATTTTAGGAGTCTGAAACCCTCCTTTTCTCGTAGCCATTCTCAAGAGGATCTGAATTTTTCGAGGTGCCCGAGCTTTTAAGTACAAGCTTTCAAGAAGTTGGTTAAGGAACCGGGTTAATGCCCGCGCCTCAAGAGTCTGATACTTGTTCGAGAGTCGTGTTCAGTCCGTACTTCTATCAACACTGATTCGCCTCCTGGAAATCTTGGCCACCCCCCTTTCCCCACCGTCTAGCTACTGTGTACACACAGTCTTCTATGCTTGAGCGGCGATGCTTTGCTCCCCCCTTAACCTCCCTTAAGTAAGGGGGAACCGGAGCCGAACCCAGAGTGACCCAAAGCGGGGAGAACGGGATCGGAAGTCCCTCTTACCATCGGAAGTCCCCCTTGGTAAGGAGAACCTGGGGGGATCTTTCGGGGCCTTATGCAAACAATCGAGATGGGTGTACGCAGTAACGGCTGTCTAGAGAGGTTTGCATGACTTGCTGACACTCTCTAACTTGTAGAGAACTTGCAGAGGAGTTTGTTTGTGCGTCTCGATTTGCATGTCAATCGTTCGATTGTCGATGCTAGAAATAACGACCGTTCGATATACAAAAAATCGCTTCGTCAATTTTCGTTCACGCTTAACCGCGACCCGCTGATGCCCTTTCCAAAGCCCGTGCGCTCCTAAGGTAACGCCGTGCTGGCTCGCCCAATTCTGGTTTTGCTTTCGGTCAGCCTTGTCCAAAAGATTGGCTACAAAATTTCTCCAAGAGCAGGTGTTCTTCTATGCAACCCATCAGTCCGTCCCCACTTGCAACGCCTAACCTAAAACTCGCGTTTCTCCCGGTCAAGCAGGCCCGTCGCCGAGCATCTAGCGTCCTTTCGGTGCGTGAGCAAGAGGTGCTACAGCTTATCGTCGATGGATGCCGCACATCTGAAATTGCAAAACGACTACACCTCAGCCAAAACACTGTAAAGGTTCACGTTCGCAATATCTTTAACAAGTTTGGCGTGAATGATCGCGTGCAAATGGTTGTCCATGCATTTCGGAATGACCTGGTTCACTAAGTAAATGATCCTAATTCTTTGCAAGTCAGGACTTACGCACTTGCGATAGGCTCTTTGGGTTTTGGACGATTTTTCGCGGGCTGCGTCCGCGAAAAATCGTCCAACTGCGTAAGTCCTAGCAAGTATTTGTAGGATGTACTAGCGCCAGCGTAACGCATTAAAGCTTTTCGGGTCAGTGCGTTTTTGGAAAGGCTTGTTCTAATAAAAAAGCGCCATCAACTGGGCGCTTTCGGGTGTGAGGACTCAGTACAATAACTCAGTGAATAGGACTCAGTGAACAGCGGAATAAGCGAAACATTCATCGATCCATTCAGCCTCAGGAATTGGGAGAGAAAAACTGCCCAATTCCTGATCTCAGAGCTAGATTACGCTTCCGCTTCGGTCGGCTCTTGCTGTCTTTTGGCTTTGTATTGCAGCACTGCCTGAGACAGTTCTGTTGCAACTAGCGTGATGAGCAGCGCGTCATCAATTTGTCCCAAGAACGGGATCATATCTGGGGAAAAGTCGAAGGGGCTGATGAGATAAATCAGCGATGCGCCGACGATCCACCAGCGGTACTTGGGGTTGGCAACCAGCTTGCGAAGCAACCCATAAAACGGCTGAGCAAAAAATTTCTTCATTTCAGTGACTCGATTCGCTTGACCACGACCTTACGTTATTCATCATCGCGGATTGCCCAGGGTTTTGAAAGCGCTTAAAGGTGCGGTTTATCGGGCTATTTTGGGGGTGAAAACCAGTCTTTGGGTGAGGGATGGGCGAGAAATTTTGGATTTTGGATTAGGGATTTTGAATTAGGGATTTTGGGCAGCATTCGTTTGCTGTCTAATTCTTGGAACCTGCCTGCTGATTCCTAATTCCTCAATGCAGAGTGTGCAGCTTGCGCCAGCGCTTTGAGGGCGGCGGCATCGGGGGGCGATTCGGTGCTGTCTAGGTTGAGCCAGAGCAGGTATTCGAGGTTGCCTGCGGGGCCGACGAGGGGCGACCAGGTGAGATTGGCGTAGCGCCAGCCGAGGGTTTGGGCAGCGGCCAACACCTGGGCGATCGCCCCTGCTTGGTCAGCCGCCTCTCGCACCACGCCCTTTTTGCCAATTTTTTCTTTGCCCACTTCAAACTGGGGCTTCACCAGCAAAATCACGTCGCGGGGAGGCTCCAGCAGGTTCCACAGCGCGGGTAGCACCTTGGTCAAAGAGATGAAGGATACGTCTACCACGCCCAAATCGGGATGTGGATCGGCTGGGCCGTAGAGGTCGGCGGGCGTGAGGTGGCGCAGATTGGTGCGTTCGCGCAGCACCACGCGCTCGTCTTGGCGGATGCTCCAGGCGACCTGACCATAGCCTACGTCAATGCCGTAGACTCGCGCCGCGCCCGCTTGCAGCAGGCAGTCGGTAAAGCCGCCAGTGGAAATGCCGCCATCCAAACACACGCGCCCTGCAACCGGGATTTGAAAGTCTGTCAGTGCCTTGGCTAGCTTTTCGCCGCCGCGAGAAACAAAGGGCGATCGCGCTTTGACTTCGATCTGGGCAGTTGGGTCAATTTCCGTGCCCGGTTTGTCGATCACCTGCTGGTTAACCCGCACTTCGCCAGCCCGGATCAGCCGTTGTGCCTGCTGCCGCGACTCGCACAGCCCCAGTTCTACCAGTTGTGCGTCCAGCCGCTGCCGCGCCACGCAATCGCCCCCCAAGAGTGCCCATGTCGATTTTAGATTTTAGATTGGGGATTTTAGGATTTTGGATTTTGGATCGTCCTGCTAAGAGATGCCGGGATTCCCATCGATCATGGAGAAACTTGGGCAGCCGCGTTCCTCTACTTCTAATCAATCTCACTGATCAACGTTATTGATCAGCCAATAGAGGCTTTCCCTCTTCGTTCTTCCCTCTTCGTTCTTTCCCCCTTCCCTCTTCCCCATGCCGCTGATCACCCGATAGAGGATATTAGCTTTTGCACAGCATGGCTAGCTTGATACCACAGTTGGTCAGGGTTTAGCCCAAACACCAGCTTCACCAAAAACAGCAGGATCAAAATTGAGATGGCGCTGCTAATTAGCGACCCGGCAACGCGCAGCAGCCAGCCCAGCAGGGGTAGTGCGAGGGCGATCGCCCCTAGGATGAGGGCTAGAGTCAGGGCATCTTCTGGAAAGTGCAAGTTCATGGCAAAGCCTTGGTGCAAAATGGTTCAGATAGACTAGCATTTTCTCTGAATCAGCGGGTGTGCAGGGCGATCGCTTTTGGGGGCGGGGTTTGGAAGTTTTCTTTAAGAAACGCTGACTGGCACCTGGCACTTGCAAGAACTGCCCTATCTGGGGATCTCGCAGCCGTGAACTTACGGGAAGATAGAGTCTGAAGGCTAGTCCATCTCTTTTTGGTGTAGGCGAGTGAGCGTGATTCCCCCTCTGGATCTAACACAGCAATTTCAGACCATCAGCGCTGAGGTGAATGAAGCAGTGCTGGCGGTGCTGGCTTCGGGTCAATATATCAACGGGCCGCGGGTGCAGCAGTTTGAGCAGGCGTTTGCGGCGTACATTGGTACATCGGAGGCGATCGCCTGCAATTCTGGAACAGACGCGCTCTATCTGGCGCTGCGGGCGTATGACATCGGCGCGGGGGATGAGGTGATCACCACGCCGTTTACCTTTATCGCGTCGGCAGAAACCATTAGTCAGTCCCAGGCAACGCCTGTCTTTGTGGATATTGACCCGGCCACGTTTAACCTGGATCTGGCGCAGGTCGAAGCGGCAATCACGCCCCGCACTCGGGCAATTATCCCGGTGCATCTGTTTGGGCAGCCTGTGGACATGACGCGGCTCATGGCGATCGCCCAGGCCCACAACCTGATTGTGATTGAAGACAGCGCCCAGGCGGCCGGGGCCGAGTGGAACGGGCAGCGAGTGGGCAGCATTGGGCAGGTCGGCTGCTTTAGCTTTTTCCCTACCAAAAATCTAGGAGCCTGCGGTGATGGCGGCGCGGTGACGACGAGCGATCCGGCGATCGCCGCTCGGATTCGCGCCCTGCGAGAACACGGCAGCCGCACGCGCTACTATCACGACGAGATCGGCCTCACCAGCCGTCTGGATGCGGTGCAGGCGGCCATTTTGCAGGTGAAGCTGCGGTATCTGGAAACCTGGAATGAGCAACGACGGGCGATCGCCGCTCGCTATACAGAACTGCTCCGCCCGATTCCGGGTGTGATTCCGCCGTTGCCTATTCCTGGCGGCAAATCCGTCTGGCATCAGTACACCATTCGCCTGTCGCCGCTGCCTGCGGGAACTGTGGGTGGAGAATACCGCGATCGCGTCCGGCAGTCTATGCAGCAGCAAGGCGTTAGCTCAATGATCTACTATCCATTGCCGCTGCATCTGCAAAAGGTCTACGAACCGCTGGGCTATGGCCCCGGCTCCTTCCCTATCACGGAGCAGCTTTGCCATGAAGTCCTATCGCTGCCCATGTTCCCCGAACTGACCCCAGAGCAACAGGAGCGGGTCGTCTATGCCCTGAAGGATAGCCTGAATCCTCAGGGATAGCTGGAGACTGCTGCCTCCAAAAAACCTGCCCTAAACCTCCGCTTGGCTGACCAACTGATTCTCCTGCCTGAGGCTGGCTTCAATAAAGGCATCCAGTTCGCCGTTCATGACATCGGTTACGGCGGTGGTTTCGACGTTTGTGCGAACGTCCTTCACCATCTGGTACGGGTGAAACACGTAGTTGCGGATCTGGTTTCCCCAGGCTGCTTCTACCATGTCGCCCCGGATATCGGCAATTTCTTTGGCGCGTTGCTCTTTGGCAATCACCAGCAGCTTGGCCTTCAGACGGGCCAGGGCTTTTTCCTTGTTTTGAAGCTGCGATCGCTCTTCGGTGCAGCGTACCAAAATCCCCGTCGGCAGATGGCGCACCAGCACCCCCGTTTCCACCTTGTTCACGTTTTGCCCGCCCTTGCCGCCAGAGCGCATGGTGGTAATTTCCAGGTCTTTTTCGGGAATGTCTAGCTCTACGGAGTCGTCGAGAATCGGCATCACTTCCACGCCCGCAAAGCTGGTCTGCCGCTTGTCGTTGGCGTTGAAGGGCGAAATCCGCACCAGGCGATGAGTCCCCTTTTCGTTTTTCAAATAGCCATAGGCGTAGCGCCCGTCAATTTCTAGCGTGGCAGATTTGATGCCCGCTTCGTCGCCCTCCGACAGTTCCGACAGCGATACCTTATAGCCGTGGCTTTCGCCCCAGCGGGTATACATCCGCAGCAGCATCTCGGCCCAGTCTTGCGCGTCGGTGCCGCCTGCGCCAGCGTTAATCGTCAGCACGGCACCCCGGTCGTCGTATTCGCCAGAGAGCAACTGCTGAAGCTCCCACTGGTCAAGTTCGCGGCTCATCTGGCTGAGGCTGTCCTGCGCCTCTTGCAGCAGCGATTCGTCAGATTCCAGTTCCAACAGTTCCAGCACTGCCTGGGCATCGTCCAGGGTGGTTTTCCAGCGCTGCACCTGCTCAACGTGGGATTTTAGGTCGTTGAGTTCTTGCAGCACTCGCTGGGCCTGGGCCTGGTTGTCCCAAAAGTCGGGCTGCGAGGCGACCTGCTCTAGGTCTTGAATTTTGGCGTTGAGGGCAGGCAGGTCAAAGATAGTCCTGGGTATGACCCAGGCGATCGGACAACTGTTCGATGCTGCGCTTGATGTCGGACGAATCGATCATTGGGGTTTAGAGGTAGAAGAGGGTTTGGTTGAGTCTTGGGACAGGTGGTGAAGCGGCGTTGAATTCAGGTATTGCCTCACCGTTGATACCTGGACAGGGTTGAAAGCTAGGTCGTTGATTGCCCTAAGTCGATAGCGCTCCAGCCCAGTTCCCCCCTTTTTAAGGGGGGCTAGGGGGGATCTTTTTAAGGAGGCAAGGGGGGAGCTTTTAAGGGGACTAGGGGGATCAAAAGGCTATAAAACACACCCTAATCCCTGGAATTCTCATTTTACCTCTGCGGCTGGGGCTTTGGGGGCGGCGATCGCCTTCGGGTAGGCAATCCGCTGGTGGTTAAACTGTTGCCACACCTGCACAAAGACTTCGGCAATGCGGGGCATTTCTGATCGCTCTAGGCCCGAATCGACCAACTGGTTGTCTTGCCAGCGGGCGTAGAGGATGCGGTTGACCATCGCCAGCGCGTCTTTGGGCGTGGCATCCTTGAGCGATCGCAGCGCAGCTTCGCAGGAATCGGCCAGCATCACAATGCCCGTCTCGCGGGATTGAGGAATCGGCCCATCGTAGCGAAAATCTGCCTCGCGAAGGATGAGCGATGGATTGGCTTTGACGCGCTGCTGGGCCTCGTGGAAAAAGTAGCCGACCAGCATCGTGCCCTGGTGTTCGGGAATAAAGGCGCGGATGGCGCGGGGCAGGCGATAGCGGCGGGCCATGGCCTCGCCTTCGGTGACGTGCTTTTTAATAATGCTGGCGCTCACCCAGGGGTCGTCAATGCTGTCGTGCTTGTTAGGCCCGCCCATCTGGTTTTCGATAAAGCCCAGCGGGTCGTGCATCTTGCCAATGTCGTGATACAGCGTTCCTGCCCGCACCAGTTCTACATTGCAGCCCAGTTCGCGGGCCGCTGCCTCCGCCAGCGTAGACACAAACAGCGTGTGCTGAAAGGTGCCAGGAGCTTCTTCGGCCAGTCGCTTGAGTAGCGGCCGGTTGGGGTTCGACAGTTCCACCAGCCGAATCGGGGTCACCAGGTCAAAGGCTTGCTCCAGGTAGGGACTGATGCCCAGCGCGACGATGCTCCAGGCAACGCCCAGCAGGCCCTGCGTCAACGAGGCCATGAGGATGGTGTACCAGACAATGCCGCTGCCGCCGCTGACGATCAGGCTCAGCAACAGATAGACCAATCCCTGCGTTAGCCCGATGGCTCCGCCCAGCAGGGCGAGTTCTTCGCGCGATCGCAGTCGGCCCGCCATCACCGCCCCCAGCAGGCTGCTGACCGAGCTGGCAAAGAGATGGCGACTGCCCACATTCATCCCCAGCGGCAGGGCCAGGCTGAGAAACGCAGCCACCGTTGCGCCTAGCGGCGATCCGTAGAACGTGCTGACCAGCAGCCCTACGGCGGGGAGCGTCGTAGTCGAGGCGCCAAACGCCAGCAGCACCGGGGTACTCAGCACCAGCAGCATGACCAGCACATAGTCGCGCCGTCGAAAGCCGGGGTGAAAGCGCCTTTCCAGCAGGAGAAATGCCGCCACGCCGCCGCTCACCAGGGCCGCGAAGCTGGTCAGCCCAAACCAGTTAATGCCGTGCTGGCTCAGCCCAAAGTGGTCGAGCAGCACAAAGCCTTCCTGGGTAATGACATCGCCCTGATCGACAATCACCTCGCCTCGACGAATCGTCACCATGACTGGCTCGACTGCCTGGGCAACCTGCTCTGCCTGGAGTCGAGTTTGGGCTGGGTCTTGGATCAGGTTTGGCTCGATGGCAGAAATCAGGAGCGTGCTAGCCAGGGGCAACGTGTTGGCGGGCAGGTCGGTTCCCATCTGAATGCGAATGGCATCTTTCAAAATGCTGTTTGGCAGACCAGGCGCAACTCCCTGGGTGAGGATTCGTTCGAGGGCGCGACGGATTTTGACTTTGGTATCCAGCCATTCGGTATCAGAGAGTTGTAGCACGGCAGGAGAATAGAGGCTGGCTCCTGCTTCCGGCGTGTTTGACAGCTCCGCTAGGGCGATCGCATAGTTTTGGCGGGCCCGCACGATGACTCGCTTTAGTGCCGAAAAGTCTTCTTTCGACATCGAGCGTCGCTGATTTTGCAGTTCCAGAATGGCAAGCTGCTGAGCCGACCGCGACGACGGCTCGCGTCCGCTTGAGGTTGCCGGAGTAGAAGACAAGGGCAGGCGGCTTGCAGTTGACTCGACGGCCGCAACGATCGATTCCCACTCTGCCTTTGAGGTTTGCCGGAGATAGGATTGCGTCGCAGTCGATAAAGTACCTGTAGAGATGTATGGGAAGGGCCCGGCCATCTGGCGCAGCGCGTCCCCTTCGTCTAGGAGGCGCTGAATGGATTGATAAATGCGCTGATTGACCGCCGGATCGATCATCAGCACAGGTAGCGCACCCAGGCGGGCAGCCATCCGCTTTTCTTCGGTTGACTTGCTATCTAGCACCGTTGCATTCTCCGGAGCCCGCAGCGTTTGAGGAGCAACGGTGCCCACGGCAAGCTGAGGCTCGTTATAGAACCGATAGCCAATCACGCTCGTCAGCGTCAGCACGGCCAGCAGCGCATAGGCCCGGGGATAGGCACAGGTCGAAGAAAAGGAAGACTTGCGACGACGAGCCGGGGGACAGAGCCAATCTTGCCCTAGCCGAGCCGCTTGGGAAACCTGGAGCCACAGACGGTTGGCATATTCGCTAGAAAAACGAGTCGGCGGGATACCAGCTTGCTTGCTAGGGCGCAGACTGCCTGGCTTAGAGCGATGTCTTTGCCGCCCCGGTTCAAACTGTTTGGAAAATCCTCGGAACAGTTTCATCAGCGCACCAAGTGGCACTTAATTAAAGGGCTGTGGCGATCGCACCAAATACGAGACGATTTTTTCTTGGAAAGAAGAAACAGGAATTCTTAACCGATGGGTCAAAACCCCAGAGCCATCTCGCCTGCTACAGATCTCTAGTATAAGCGAGAGGTTTCTTTACAAGAAGATAGAGCAGGGGTGCTTCGTGGGGCAATGGGGGAAAGCACTTTGAAAGCACTTTGGGGGATGCGTTTTACTCGCAGGATTGTACCCGCGCCATTCGCAGCACCAGCTCGTCCATCGTTGGGCGGACGGTTCGCACAGGCTGGTCAAAATGATTGACCAAGATGCTGATCGCCAGGGGCGGATGCTGGGGCGGCTCTAGATAGCCCGACAGTGAGGCGATGCCGCTGATGGCTCCGGTTTTTCCCCAGAGCCTTCCCTGCACGGGCGTATTGCGGAAGCGGTTTTGAAGGGTGCCACTGCTGCCGGCTACGGCCAGCGAGTCGCGAAACACGCGGGCGTTGGGAGTGAGGGCGATCGCCCTCAGGGTTTCCACCAAGGATTCTGGGCTGGCCAGATTTTTGCGGGCCAGTCCAGAACCATCGACAGGGGCGTAGCTGTCGGCGGATACGCCCAGTTGGGTCAGGGTTGCTTTGAGAGCCGTGATTCCGGCGGAGAGACTATTGGCGGACTGATTGGGCAATTGCTCTGCGCCCAAAATTCTCAGCATTGCCTCGGCGTAGAGGTTTTCGCTGTTGGCGTTGGTGGGTTTGAGCAATTCCGACAGGGGGGCAGAGGCGATGCTGGCGATTTCGGGTTCCGTGAGGCGGGTGGGCGTGGTGGCGATCGCCACTGGGCCAAGCACGATGCCCTGGTTGCGGAGCGAGCGCCGCAGTCGGTTGATGAAGTGGCGGGTTGGATCGGTGACGGGGATGATTTCTGGCTCTGCGGCGCTGCCGACCCGCAGTTGGCCGCCCACCCGCAGCAGCAGTCGGTCAAAGGCGCGGCGGACGGCTGTAAATTCGGCTTCGCTGGCGGCGACAGTGCGAGAGCGATTGTCGATGGCCCAGCCCGCGCCATCGGCCGGGTCGCGCCACACGACGCGGAGGGGCTGCCCCAGCGCTTGGGGAACCAACTGGAGGGCGATCGCATTGCCATCCACCATCACGCTGCTGACGGGTGCGCCGTAGCCCGCCTGGGCATCTTCCCAGTCCCAGTTGGGGTTTACCTCGTCGCCCTGGAAGTAGGAGGTATCGACCGTCAGGCGATCGATGCGGGCGATGCCCTGTGCCCTGAGTTGTGTGGTCAGCGCATCGAGTTGGGCAGTGGTGAGCGTAGGGTCGCCGCGCCCCACTAGCCGCAGCCGGACTTGCCCTGCCTCTGCTGCTTCTGCCGCACCGCGGTCGCTTGCGTCGCGGTAGAGAGAGGTGCGAATGCGAAAGGCGGGGCCGAGGGCCGTCAGCGTGGCCGCTGTGGTGAAGACTTTGGCATTGGATGCAGGAATGAAAAACTGGTCTGCTTCGCGGGCATAGAGCGTTTTGCCCGTGTCGAGCGATCGCACCAATACGCCCCAGCGCGATCGCGGCACAGGCTCTGCATTCAGCAGCGCGTCCAGTTGCCCTGGCAAATCTGTCGCACAGAAACTGCCGGGAGATTGGGCGATTTGGGGATTTTGGATTTTGGATTTTGGATTTTGGGTAAGGTCTGGTTTAGGAACTTGGCTTTGGGCGATCGCCGTGGACAGGTTCCCACTGCCCAACAGCGCCAAGAGCGCGGCGAAGACGATCGGGGCCTTCTGGCTGCGGTGCCAGCCCTGCCAGCCGCCCTGCCATCCGACGCTCAAAGCCGCTCCTCCAGGGGCTTGCAGAAAGTCTCCACGCCCGTTTTTTGTACGTAAATGGCAACCAACGTCGCCAGATCAACGGGCAGCACCATTTCGGCTGCTAGAAGCTGGATGCCCAGGGCGATCGCCCCTGTTTCCAGGTGACCTCGAACACCGGACTGGCAAACGTAGACCCGCCAGCGCTTGGCAAAACCATCGAGCCAGCCTTCCGACTGATCGGGTTCCTGTCCTTCCCGCAGCGCCAGGGCGATCGCCGCATCTTCCAAATCTCCTTCGCAATCTTCCAGCATGGTCAATGCTGCCAGGGCCTCAGGATTTTCGGCTAGCTCGGCGCGATAACGAACCAATTCATCAGGCGAGACAATCATGCAGGATTTGGGCAAACGTAAAAGGGTGACGACTCTGGTACATCATAGAGCAGCGTTGAGCAGCATTGGGAAAGACGCGCCGTGAGTCTTCAGGAACCCAATGACTAACGCGGCTTGCTGCAAGCCTGCGGCACTCTTGCGAGGCACCAAAGTCGTCAACTATGAAACACTGCCAGATAAAACACTGCCAGATAAAACACTGCCAGACCCTGCCTACAGAGATCTTGGCGGCTTCTGCCAGCGTCTTGGGGCTATAGTGCGCCCATGCTGGCTAGTCCCAAAATCACTCCCGCGCCAAGGATGTGACCGAGAGAGGTCGTTCCCAGCAGTGCCCCCAAACCCATGCCGCCAAACATATTAGAGGAGGGTAGCTCCGGCCCAACGCTGGGCTGTTGAATTGTGAATTTGCCAATGGCGATCGCCAGAATGTTGCACAGAATCATGACAATTGCCGTTTTGGGGCCCCATTCCAGGGTGGTGGGCACGGCAGCAAGTAACGGGGAAATGAACAAGGCTCGATCTCCTAAGTCATGAAAAGAGGAATGAATTCAGAATGCTGATCTTTCCCACGCTCCGCAGGCCCCCGGCCAGCAAACCTGCCTCCCCGAAACCTCCGGCGGGCGAAAGACTAGCTTAAGGGCACTAGTATCAAAAAACGGACAACCTCTGGCATAGTTTGCATCAATAGTTAACGTTTGCCGCAACAAAATTCTACAAAGGGCGATCGCCCCCCGTCGCACTGGTTGCAGGTTGCGTCCTATGCGTTTTGCTAACCAAGCCTGGAAAGATCCGTCATGATCGAGAGTGATAGTCTCATTTCTCCTTGATCCCCTCGCCCCTGCCCCCTCTCACCCCCGGAGGGACAACATGTCCAACCTACTGCCGCTGCACGATCGCCAGGATGCCGGACAACAGCTTGCACCGCTGGTGGCTGCTGAGGTGAGCCTGCTGCGGTTTCGCTATCCCAATGCCCAACCGCTGGTCTACGCGCTGCCTAGGGGTGGCATTCCGGTGGCAGCGCCGATTGCCCAGAGCTTGCGCTGTCCGCTGGACGTGCTGGTAGCCAAAAAGGTGACGCGCCCCGACAATCCAGAGTTGGCGATTGGGGCGGTGACGGCCGACGGTCAGGTGATGCGATCGCGCCATGCCGGGATGATGGAAACGCGAACATCGCTATGGCGCAGCGCAGTGCAGACCGCACAGGCGAGCGCTCGTATCCAGCAAGACTTGTTTTCGGGAGGCATGAAGCCGAATGATCCCTGTGGGGCGATCGCCATTCTGGTCGATGACGGCATTGCCACTGGGCTGACGATGGCCGCCGCAGCTCGTGCCCTGCAAGCCAAGCATCCAGCGGCAGTGATCATTTGTGCGCCCGTTGCGCCCTCGCGGGTTGTGCCGTTTCTCAAGCATTGGGGCGATCGCATCGTCCTGTTGGCGGCTCCGCGCTCTTTTCTCAGCGTCAGCCGCTTCTATGTCGAGTTTCCCCAGGTCGAAACCGAAGAAGCCCTAGATATCCTCAAGCGTCATCATCAGACGCTTCAGGAGTCAGGGCTTCGTTAAGCTGAATTTCGTGGTTCTACAAAACCTGTCCATAAAACCTGAAAACCTGAATATGAAACCTGTCTGTGAAACCTGAATGTGAAATCTAGACGTGAACGCTGGACTTGGGCCTCTAGGCTCAGCATGATCAGCATGACATCGAGCTAGTGTTACAGCAGCGTTCCAGCCGTGAAGTGCACTTAGGACTCGTCGTAGGCTTCCATATCTAGCAGGTAATAGTAGGGTTCTGCCAGTTCGGGGCGCTGGAAGGCGATCGCCCTCAGCAGGTGCCAGTCGCGCAGCCCTTCAAAGACGTTTGCATAGTCGTCTTGTTCGAGCCGCTTCGCCAGGTTTTCTACCTCGCCCTCGGTCATTTGGGCGACATCTTGCTCGCAAAAGTCCAATGTACGCATGGCTCGCCCTCCAAATTCCGACTAGTCAGAAAGAACCCTTTAGAAAGCAATTCTCCAGAGCAGACTCCCATTCATACCTCCGCAGGCTTCGCTGCCTGCGTGGGCTTCGCTGAGAGCCATAGACCTCTACATCTCCTATCCTATTCGCTCCGGCTCGCTGACAACCGTATTTCTTCTGTAAAGTTTTGCGCCAATTTCAGTACCTCCGGGGTAATTTCGTGACCCGTTGATAGCTCGTGATACCACACCGATAGCCCCGCCGATTGCAGAACATCGCGCGATCGCCGGGCCGCACCAATCGGCACCACCAAATCTTGCTGACCATGCACCATCAGCACGGGCGGCGGCAGCGCGATCCCCAGTTGGGGTGGCCCGTGCAAATAGCCGCTCAGCACCAGCAGCCCCGCCAGCGGCAGACTCAGACCCACCTCCAAAGCCATCGCACCACCCTGCGAAAAGCCCGCCAGCAGCGTTTTTTCTAGCGGTACACCCGTGATCGACGAGAGCGATCGCAGCCAGTCTGTCAGTTGGGCAGCGCTCTCCCGCAGTTTGGGCTGATGGACAAATTCTGGATCGCTCTCGAAGGAATAGCCATCGGGCAAGTCGTACCAAACGCGACCTGTGGGCCCGTAGGGATAGGGAAACGGCGCATCAGGAAATAGCAGTTGCATCGTCGGCAAATCCAGCATCAGCGCCAGCGAAGCGACATCCTGGGCATTGGCTCCCCAGCCATGCAGCATGACCAGCAGCGCTTCCGGCGATTTGCCGCTGCGAGGCGGAATGGAAATCGCTCTCAGAGACACAGTCTTCCTCTTGGTAGAAAGTCAGCAGGCGTGTAAATCAGGATCGATGCGTGTGGACTCTGGATAGTGGCTTTGGATGGTAGTTTTGGGTGGTAATTTTTTTGAGTGGTAATTTTGGGTGGTAGTTTTGGGTGGTAGTTCGGGTGGTAGTTTTGCGTGGTAATTTCGGGCAGCGACTCTAGAAGACTAGAGGAGTTTGGCGCTGACCCTGCTTTGGCGGAGCCATTCAGCCAGGGTGCGAATTTAGCGAACCCAGGTTTAAACCTCCAGACGGCGATCGCCCTGAACACAGTTCCATCAAAATCAAGCGCAATTCGATCAAATCATAAGTTTCCCAGCCTATTGTTTCCATATACTCTGAGTATTCTGAGGAAGCGTCAACCGCAGCTTATTAGCAGTCCTGTAGTCCTTTTACGCAAGTGCGTCAGCCAGACGAACTGGTTAAGTGTTTTCATGAAATGGTGACGCGCTTGCGAGAAGTTTTCAGCCGTCATACCGCCGTTATTCAGGTTCGAGTCGGTTTAGAGTCGTTTTTGAGTTAGTAGAGTGCCATGACCCGTTTAGCTCTTCTGAGCGTTTCTGACAAAACCGGACTAGTGGCGTTTGCCCGCCAGCTCGTAGAAACGTTCGATTTTTCCATTATCAGTAGCGGTGGCACCGCCGAAGCGCTGAAGGCGGCAGGCATCCCAGTCACCAAAGTTTCTGACTACACAGGTTCCCCCGAAATCCTGGGTGGGCGCGTAAAGACGCTGCATCCCCGCATTCACGGCGGCATTCTAGCCCGACGGGACGTTCCCCAAGACCTGACTGATCTGGAGACCAACCAAATTCAGCCAATTGACTTGGTGGTGGTGAATCTCTACCCCTTTGAGCAGACTATTGCCCAACCGGGTATGTCGCTGGCGGACGCGGTGGAGCAGATCGATATCGGCGGCCCGGCAATGCTGCGGGCCTCGGCCAAAAACTTTGCCCATGTCACCGTGCTGTGCAATCCAGCCCAGTATGACGAATATCTGACGGAATTGCGGCGGGGGGATGGTCAGGTGTCGTTCGAGTTTCGCCGAGCCTGCGCGTTGGCGGGGTTTTCGCACACGGCGAAGTATGACGCGGCGATCGCCACCTATCTGGCCGCGCAATCGGCAACCCGCGAACCCATCGCCGCAGAATCGGGCAGCGAGCATCCAGCTTCGATTTTCATCACGGGTCGCCTGCTGCAACCGCTGCGCTATGGCGAAAACCCCCATCAGCCTGCCGCCTGGTATCAAACTGGGGAATCACCCACGGGCTGGGCAGAGGCAACCAAGCTCCAGGGCAAGGAGTTGAGCTATAACAACCTGGTCGATCTGGAGGCGGCGCGGCGGATTGTGGCGGAGTTTGACGATGCGCCCGGTGCGCCCGCCGCCGCTGTGATTATTAAGCACACCAATCCCTGCGGTGTGGCGCTGGGCAATACGCTGCTGGAGGCCTATACCAAAGCCTATGAAGCCGACTCGACCTCGGCCTTCGGCGGCATTGTGGCGCTGAATCGACCCATCGATGTAGAAACCGCAGCGGCTTTGACCCAGACCTTTTTGGAATGCGTGGTTGCGCCGGGGTGTGATGCGGCAGCGGCAGAAATCCTAGCGGCAAAGTCCAAAGTGCGCGTGCTGACGCTGCTCGACCTGCACGCAGGCCCAGCGCAGGCGGTGAGGGCGATCGCCGGAGGACTGCTGGTTCAAGCCTCCGATGATCGTCCGATCGACATCAGCCAGTGGAAAGTGGCGACCGAAAAAGCACCGACCGACGACCAGTGGGCAGAACTGCGCTTTGCCTGGACAGTCTGCAAACACGTCAAATCCAACGCAATTGTGGTCACGAATCAGCGCACCACGCTGGGCATTGGCGCAGGGCAAATGAATCGGGTCGGATCTGTGAAGCTGGCGCTGGAGCAGGCGGGCGATCGCGCTAGGGGCGCAATTTTAGCCAGCGACGGCTTTTTCCCGTTTGACGATTCGGTGCGGCAGGCGGCGGCGGCGGGGATCGTAGCGATCGCCCAACCCGGCGGCAGTTTGCGCGATGCCGAGTCGATTCAGGCCGCAAACGAGCTGGGATTGGCTATGATTTTCACGGGCGTTCGCCATTTCTTGCACTAGGTCTTCCTGATTGCACTTCGCCGCCCAGATGTTCAAGTCGTAAAGACTGCATAACAATTAGCAGCCCATTGCTCGACTTTCCAGCAATTTCCCGATTTCCGTCTTATTTCGAGGGAAGTATAAATGAAGGCTTGTCGAGATTCAGCCATCGGGCTGCTGTTTTGCACGAACCCCCTGTTTTAAGTTTTCACTCAAGCTGTTGTTCAGCATTCACTCTATATTTAGGTAATCGCATGGTTTCTGATGCACCTCTGCCCCAAGAAGTCGCCGTCACCATCCTTCTCGATGGCGGCACGCAGCAAACGGTCACAATTCAGTCCAACAACATGCTCCTGCAAGAGCTGTTTGAGACGCTGGTTGCGCCACCCGAAAACCGCCCTCAGCGCCTTTTCCAGATTCCAATCACCGAGGGCAAAGCGATTCTCTGCTTTCCGAGCGATCGCCTCGTGGGGCTAGTCACCGAGCCGCCCATCATCCTGCGCCAACAGCCCCAGGCCGAGCCGACCAATGCAACGGACTCGCTCTTGCCGGGCATGTAGCGCGATCGCCCCCTGAGAGAAGGGTTACCAGCTCTACGCCCAGTCCTTCATCCGCAAACAAGTCTCCAAGCAAGTTCTCGCTGGGAGGCTTGTTTTTTGGAGGTGATCCTTTTCGGAACTGATCTGATTCGGAAGTGATCTGACCGCCTCCGCCTCCCGTCCATCCTGCTCGTCTCTTCCCAACGATGCTAATTGTGCTAATTTTTATTACAGTGCAGTTAGATTTTTTTAAGATTTGAGGCGCAGAGAGGGAGAGCGTAATGAGTCCTGAGCTTTTGCAGTCGCTCAAGGTTTACAGCCAGTTTGTTCATCCGATCCTAATGTGGGTTTTGTTTGGGCTAACGATCTATGCCATGTATCTGGGCGTTCAGCTTCGGCGCACGCGATCTGCCGAGGGCGAGGTCAAAAAAGCATTGCTCAAAGGGCGTTTCAATATTCGCCATCACCAGATTGGCTCGATCTTGCTGGCGACGATGGTGCTGGGCACGCTGGGCGGCATGGCTGCCACCTATGTCAACAGCGGCAAGCTGTTCGTCAACCCCCACCTGCTGGTGGGCTTGGGCATGACGGGCATGATTGCCACCTCTGCTGCACTGACCCCGTTTATGCAGAAGGGCAACGATGCGGCCCGCTATGCCCACATCACGCTGAACGTGATTCTGCTGGCTCTGTTTGGCTGGCAGGCTATCACCGGAATGCAGATTGTGCAAAACGTCGTGAACCGCATGACGGGTAACACCTGAGGACTAAGGGTTGCTGGGGTTGGCGTGTTGCGCTGGGGCGATCGCCAACTCAAGTTATGATGAAAAACGACGCTTTTTCAGTTTTTGATTTCGACGGTCGCTTTCCAAATTGCCGATTTTTAGTTGCCGAGGTTCTATGAAGACTTTTCTAACTCGTCTGTTCGCCCTAGTGCTGGTGTGTGTCATTGGATTGACGGGCTGCTCCAGTGCGTCGGGAAATCTCAGTGGCAACTATCGGCAAGATACGCTGGCGCTGATCGGTAGCTTGCGGAACGCACTAGAACTGCCCGATGGAACGCCTGAAAAGGCCGCCGCCCAATCCGAAGCCCGCCAGCTAATCAACGACTTCTCAGCCCGATATCGCCGAGACAACTCGCTGCTCAAGCTGGGTTCCTTTACTACCATGCGGACAGCGCTGAATTCTCTAGCAGGGCACTATAGCTCCTATCCCAATCGTCCTGTTCCTGCCAAGCTGAAGGAGCGTTTGGAACTGGAATTTAAACAGGTCGAGTCTGCACTAAAGCGGGAAGCATAGTGCTTTTCTGAGAATTAGTTAGGACTTACGCAGTTGGACGATTTCTATCGGGCTGCGCCTGCGAGAAATCATCCAAAGCCCAAAGAGCTGATCGCAAGTGCGTAAGTCCTGTCAGTTTGAGAATTAGTTGGGATTCGTAGAAGGGAGAGCGAACCAGCCCTCCCTTTCTTATTCTCGCGTTGCTATACGTCCGGTTCAACACCCAACGCTCTTAGCTGCTCTGTCAATCGTTGTGCCGATTCTTGTGGAGACAGCACCAGGTTACCTGTTTCTGTAAAATAGCGCAGCATCCCAGCTTGAATACCTAAATAGAGTCCTAAGGTATGACTCCACAGCCAGCCCGAATCAGTTTCAGCAATCGGTTCATACTGCTGGTTAACTAGGCGATAGCCTGAAAATTCCAAAGTCTCAGGAGAAAACCAGAAATACTCTGGTGTGCGAAATCGGTTTTGATAGAGTTCCTTCTTTAAATTTCGATCGATTTGGGCTGTTGAGTCCGATAAGAGTTCAATAATCAAATCCGGGTATCTGCCGCCTTCCTCCCAGACAACCCAAGATTTTCGCGGGCGCTTTTCGGTGTTTTTCACTAAAAAGAAATCGGGGCCGCGAAACTCTTTGTTTTTGAGCTGCTCCCGGCTGAAATAAATTGTCAAGTTTGCCCCAATAAAAAAATCAGAGCGATCGCGCCAAAGCCACTCTAAACAAGCAACCAGCAGGGCTAGTTGGGCATAGTGTAGTGAACTCTCCATCTCTGGCTCGTCACTTTCTAATTGAGTGGCATCAGGCATCAAAGCAGCTAACTGTTGAGCAGTGAGTGACATTTGGTATCAACTCCTGAGCCAGAGCGTTATTTAACGTTGTTTAGCGTTGCTTAAATTTTAAGGGGTTAGACTTGAGCGGTTGAAACCAGTTTTGCGAATTTTGAAGGATTTTTGTAGATGCGGGGTTTCTGGCTGGAGGTGTTGCTACTGCCTCCAGCCAGCTTTTGCTGCGAGTCTTGCAGACCAATGGCTAGCGCGAGGACTCCGTTACCTCTTGCGCGACAGCATTGAATTGTCCGTTGCCATTGCCTGAGCGCGGGAACTCCTCAGATGGCTCTGCATCAGCCCGTAAAATGGTACTCAATATTAGCTCTGGTCGTTGCGGATGAGTCCAGGCAAAGGCATGGCGGAAGGCGGCATCCTGGCAGGCTTTTAGCTCCTCAAAGCCAATGATGTCGTGGGTCAGCAGCGTTTCATATTCAAACGGCAGCCGCACGTTATGTAGTCCCGCGTTGTCGGTGCAGATGGCGATATCCACCCCCGCCTCAAAACATCGGTCGAATACCCCCTTGAGCTGATGCAGGTCTTGCAGCGTGCCTGTTTTTAGATATGTGGTGGGACAGACCTCCAGGCATTGCCCCTGGGCGGCCACCTGGGGCAGCAGTTCGGGGTGCTTTAGCGGAATCTGGATGCCGTGGCCGATCCGCATTAGGTAGGGCAAAAGTTCGGGATAGCAGCCTTCTTCGGTTTCATACAAGTGCCCGGTGGTGTTGAGACCGAGCGATCGCGCGTAGTCATATAGCCGGATGAACTCACCGAGGCGATCGCCATACAGCCCATCTCCACCCGCCAGATCCACGCCACACACTACATCGCGCCGCGCCGCCGCCAGATCAACGATCGCCCGGTTTACCTCGTAGGGCAGCCGCGAGTGCATACAGAGAATTTGGCTGGTGACGATGGGATACTCCACAATCTGGCTGGCGCGGCCCACCACCTCCACAATTTGGCTCATTAAGGAAATGCGATCGCCCTGGCTGAGATGCTCCGGCGTTCGCAAATACGGCGTATAGCGCAATTCCAAATAGGCTAAATTCTCAAACACATATGCCCCACGCATCAGACGATAGATAAAGTAGGGCAGGGTGTCTTCTGTCTGCACGCTTTCCACCAGCGTATGCAGCTCTAGATATTCCGCCAGCGTATTGCGCGGGCGCGTATAAAAATCCTCAAACTCGGCATAGTCGGCAAATCGTTCTGCCAGGTCTGCCTGGTTGCGCTGAAAATAGCGCCAGAGAATACGGGGGACAACGGAACCACCCAGATGGCGGTGCAATTCGGCATATAGCGTCACAAGATACCTCTCAATCTAGTTGTTAACTCGCCTGCATTTCACTCAAAGCCACACACTGCATTCTTCTCAAGTTGAGCTTTAGAAATGGGCATTTCCACTCAGACTAGCAGTGTCTTGCTCCTAAGCATTGACACCAGGAACACGCGCTGTTGATAATGGAAGTTTGCGTATTTCTGAAAATTCTAGCAATTTAAACCCTTGGCAAACGTTGTAGTAATCGGGGCCCAGTGGGGCGACGAAGGAAAAGGGAAGATTACCGACCTGTTGAGCAAGTCCGCCGACGTGGTGGTGCGCTATCAGGGCGGGGTGAATGCGGGTCACACGGTCGTTGTGCAGGGGCAGACCTTCAAGCTGCACCTCATTCCATCGGGTATTCTGTATCCCACAACGGAATGCATCATTGGCTCTGGCACAGTGATTGATCCGAAGGTGCTGCTGGGTGAACTGGATCAGCTCGAAAAGCTGGGCGTTTCCAGCGAGAACCTGCTGATTTCTGAGACGGCCCACGTCACCATGCCCTATCACCTCATGATCGATGCCGCCGCCGAAGAGCAGCGCGGCAGCCACAAGATCGGCACGACCAAGCGTGGCATTGGCCCCACCTACGCCGACAAGTCCGAGCGCACGGGCATTCGCGTGGTGGATCTGATGGACGCAGAGGGACTGCGCGACCAGTTGACCTGGACAATCGAATACAAAAACGTCATTTTAGAGAAGCTGTATAACCTGCCGCCGCTCGACCCCAACGCGGTGATCGATGAATACCTGGGCTATGCCGAGCGGCTGCGCCCCCATGTGGTGGATAGCTCCCTGCGGATTAGTCAGGCCGTGCGTCAGCGCCGCAATATCTTGTTTGAGGGCGCACAGGGCACGCTGCTAGATCTAGATCACGGCACTTACCCCTATGTCACCTCGTCGAACCCGGTGTCGGGTGGCGCGTGTGTGGGGGCGGGCGTAGGGCCGACGATCATCGACCGGGTGATTGGTGTGGCCAAGGCTTACACCACTCGCGTGGGCGAAGGACCCTTTCCGACCGAACTGCTGGGAGATGTGGGCGAGGCGTTGTGCGATCGCGGCGCAGAATTCGGCACCACGACCGGGCGCAAACGCCGCTGCGGCTGGTTTGACGCAGTAATTGGTCGCTACGCCGTCCGCATCAACGGGCTAGACTGTCTTGCCATTACCAAGCTCGATGTGCTGGATGACCTCGACGAAATCAAAGTCTGCACTGCTTACGAAATCGACGGCCAGCAGGTGCGCGACTTTCCCTCGAATGCGCGAGTGTTTGCCCGCTGTCAGCCCATTTACAAAACTCTACCGGGCTGGAAGCAAGACACCTCCCACTGTCGATCGCTCGATGACCTGCCCCGCCAAGCGCTGGATTACCTTAAGTTTCTAGCGGAACTGATGGAAGTGCCGATCGCCATCGTGTCGCTCGGAGCCAGCCGCGACCAGACGATTATCGTGGAAGACCCGATCCACGGGCCCAAACGGGCGCTGCTGTATACCAACGGCGCAGTCGAAACCGCCCAATAAACGCCCAAAAAAACCTAAGGGGCGCACGCAGTTCATGATTCGTTTCAGAATACGGTTGCAAATGCGCTTGGAAGATTTCCGGGCGCATTTATTCTAGTGAAAAGCAAACGGCATACCTTAACTCCTAATCCCCAATCCATCATGTCCGACTCTGCCCTGCCGCCCGTGATCCAGCACATGCTGAAGCCGGAGTTCTATCCCCATCCGGTGCCGCCCGATCCGCTCCAGACTGTGGCCGGAGAGCCGCCAGAATATCCTGAAGACTTTTATCCGTCGGATGCGTCTCCGGTGCAGTTGATTCAGACGCATATTTCCTACGTGCTGCTGACGGGCGAGTATGCCTACAAGGTCAAAAAGCCGCTGAACTTCGGGTTCCTGGACTATTCCACGCTGGAAAAGCGGAAGCATTTTTGTAAAGAGGAACTGCGGCTGAATCAGCGGGCGGCGGCGGCGATTTATCTGGATGTGCTGCCGATTACCCAAACCTTGGACAAGGGCGTGCCCACCTTTCACCTGGACGGGCCGGGCGAGGTGGTGGAATATGCAGTGAAGATGCGGCAGTTTCCGCAATCCACCCTGCTGACCAATTTGTATGAGCGGGGCGAACTGACGGAGGACTTGCTAAAAGATCTGGCGGGGGCGATCGCCACCTTCCACCTCGCCACCGAAACCAGCGACTACATCCGCGAATTCGGTCGTGTCGAGCGCGTGCGACAGGCCTTCGATGAAAACTGGGCGCAAACCGCGCAATATATCGGCGGGCCGCAGACCCAGCAGCAGTTCGATGAGACGCGGGCCTACTGCGATCGCTTTTTTGCTGAAAAGGCTGATTTATTTGACGAGCGCCTTCAGCAAAACTGGATTCGCGAGTGCCACGGCGACCTGCACCTCCGGAATATCGCCTACTGGAACCAGCAGTTTTTGCTGTTTGACTGCATCGAGTTCAACGAGCCGTTTCGGTTTGTCGATGTCATGTTCGACATTGCCTACGTTGTGATGGATCTGGATGCGCGGCAGCGACCCGACCTGCGAACCGTGTTTCTAAACGAGTATGTAGAGCGGACGGGCGACTGGGACGGGCTGCGGGTGCTGCCGATCTACGTTAACCGCCAGACCTACGTGCGGGCCAAGGTCACGTCCTTTTTACTGAATGACCCCGGCGTGCCAGAGGAGGAAAAGCGCAAAGCCCACGACACCGCCGCGCTGTATTATCAACTGGCGTGGAACTATACGCAGCCCAAAACTGGCCGCCTGCTGCTGATGAGCGGGCTGTCGGGATCGGGCAAAAGCACGACTGCTAGGGCGATCGCCCAAAAGCTTGGCGCAGTGTACATCCGCTCCGACGCGGTGCGGAAACATCTGGGCGGCGTGGCGCTGACGGAGCGCGGCGGCGACGACCTCTACACGCCAGAAATGACCCAACAGACCTACGATCGGCTGCTGCACTTGGGCACGACGCTGGCCGCCGAAGGCTATACGGTAATCCTGGATGCCAAATACGATCGGCAGGCATTGCGAGAAGGGGCGATCGCCCAGGTCAGCGCCCACGGCATCCCACTCCACATTCTCCACTGCACGGCTCCCCTAGAAATTCTTGCTAAGCGACTTAGCCAGCGCACAGGCGACATCGCCGATGCCACTCCAGAAATCCTGGCGAAGCAGAGCTTTGAACCCTTTACGCCCACCGAAGCAGAATACGTTAGAACAGTAGACACCACCCAGCCGCTCGACGCGCTCTTAGATTCGCTTTGATGAAGACTCGCTATGACCAACGAACTGATTGTTGAAAGGCTAGACACCCTCGATTCCCACGTTGCAGCGGTAGATACCCGCATCGAAGTGCTGGATCAGCGCCTCACCCAGCGGCTCGATACGCTGGCCGAGAGCGTGCAGATTCTATCTGACCCAATTGGACGGATGACAGAAGAGATCACTCGCTCAGAAATTTCTACGCGAGAGGGCTTTGACGAGATTAGGGCAGGGTTTCGGGAGATGCACGAAGGCTTTCGAGAAATGCGCGAACAGTCCAAAAAGCGCGACGAGCAAATCGATCGGCTGCTGACGATTTTGGAGCGGCTGATTCCGGAGAGAGTAGGCGCATAGCGGTTGGTGGCTGGGGCTGAAAGTCAGAACCGTTGAGGCTTGTAGGATTTCTCGTGATTCGCACTCTCTCGTTGACTGCGGCTCATGGCATTGGAAGGAATTGCGCTTGAGGCATTGCGATGGGCAAGAATGATCCGGTGATTGTCGGCATCAAGCTATGGATCGTGTTTCTCATTGGCTTTGCGCTGCTGGGCTACTGGGTGCCGCTGAGCATTGGGCTGGGGGCGATCGCCGGACTGTCGGGCGCACTCATCGCCAGCTACCGCAAACAGGATAAGCCACTGCCCCCAGAGCAAAAGAGCCAGCGCGATCTGATTCCCCGGCTCAGCTTGGGGCGCAAATCTGAAGAAGAGCCAAATGAAAGGGCGATCGCCCGTCCGCGTCGTGGTTTTTTCAGCCGCCAGCCAGGGCCGAGCTTTAAATCGCGTCGTCGCTGAGCAATGTCTGTCAAAAAAAGCCCGCCTGGAAATGTTTTATTTTCATAAAATTAGGGCAACGGTCACCGAGAATTTACGGTTGTAGCTACCAAACGACCGGGGCTACAACTAAGGCGTTGCGGTCTTTATAGTCTTTATAGAGAGACTGCCCATCAGGGTTCCAGGATAAATTGCTGGATTCTATAGAAGTTTGCGGATTTCCGTAAAACTACGCGCAAAGCGTATATTTTTTCACTAAGTTCTCAATCAAAAAGCAGGCTTCACACTGAACCCAGCAATCTTGAAATTCCGAATGCATCTTATGCAAGAACGAGCCATGATACCGACTGTTGTAAATGAACGCTCTGTCCGCTCGTTCCGGTTCTATAGGGACGGCTACCTCTGTGAAGGCATCCGCTACGGCAATACGCTGTATCGCCTGGTCAAAACCTTTGGGAAACACGAGGAAGACAGCGCCTATTCGTGTTGCGGCCAGCTTCTCCAGTATTCCAGCGCCGATCACCCCGCCGCCATCATCACGACCTCCCCGCAGCAGTATCGACTTTGGGCAGAGTTGAGGGTTGAGTTGCCATCAGATGCCGCCGTTGCGCTGCAATATGCCTAGCTCGGCTCGCTGGAACAGAGCTACGGGACGCTCGGCTACGATAGGTATGCGGTGAACCGGATGCTGGAATGCTCTAAACACTTCGCTTACGGGTAGGGCGTGTGTAACTTGAGCCAGGTCTCCCCGATTCCCGAATCAATCGCGCGATCGCCCTTCTGCTAGATGCACCCTCTGCCTGCCCTCTGCCTGCCCCGTGCTTAAAACCAAGCCCAAGTCCAAATCCCAGCCCAGCCCAAGTCTAGCGGTTGAATCGCCCCAACCCACCCTGCGTCAGCGTCTTTCTCAGCGCCGTAAAGCCAATCGCCTGCGGCAAGAGTTGGTCATCTTCACAATTTTTGCGGCGCTATTTGCGACGGTAGTCGGCTTTGTCGTGGGCCTGGCCGCGGGGGTTCGTCCGGGCATTGGCACCTTCATTGGCACGCTCTGCACCGCGCTGTCGTTCAAATACCCCCGCCAAGCGCTGTGGGCCTTTTTGATCTACATGCCCCTCAGCGGATCTGTCACCTATGCGCTGGGCAGCAGCCCCCTGCTTCAGCTTGCCAAAGACGGGTTCTATATCCCTGCCCTCTTCGGCGTAATTCAATACTGCCGCCGCGAAAAGCTGCCCGTGCTGATTCCCCGGCAGATGGTTGCGCCCGTAGGCATTTTGCTGGGGCTGTGTCTGATGACGCTGCTGGTGGTGAACGGAGGGCAGCAGCTTAGCCCCACGCCTGGAGAGCAGCCTATCTTGATGGGCATTTTAGGACTAAAGGTGCTAATGGGCTATATGCCGCTGGTGGTGTGTGCATACTATCTGCTGCGCGATCGCCGCGATTTGCTATTCCTGATGCGGCTCACGGTTATCATCATCCTCACCTGCTGCGCCCTCGCGTTTATCCAGTATGTCCTGCTCAAAACCGGGTACTGCGCTGGCACACGCTTTGCCCAAGGGCCAGACCTCTACCGCGCTTCCCTCAATGCCCGCTGCTTTGTGGGTGGGTCGTTGCTCTATACGCCCCAACACAATCAGATTCGCTTGCCTGGAACCTTTGTTGCGCCCTGGCAATGGGGCTGGTTCCTGATTTCTGCCGCATTTCTGGCATTTGCGACGGCATTTAGCGACCCCAGGGCGCAATGGCGCACGACAGGGCTGATTTCTCTTGCGTCAGTCTTCATCATGGCGGTGCTATCGGGGCAGCGAGTGGCGCTGATTCTGGTGCCCAGCGTGTTCGTGACGCTGCTGGTGTTGACGGGGCAGGTGGTGAACCTGAGGCGCTTTATCCCAGGTGCGGCCATCCTTGGCTTGGTGCTGGGCTACGCCGCCCTGCGAAACCCCGACATCCTATCCCGGCGATTCGAGAGCCTGCAAAGTCGCTGGGAAGCCTCGCCACCGCATCTGTTTATTTTGGAACAGTTTCAGTGGTCGCTGAATCATCAAAACTTCTTGGGCAACGGGCTAGGTCGAGCCACCAACGCCGCCCGCACGCTGGGCGACACTGAGCTAATCGAAACGTATTATCCCAAGCTGCTGTATGAAATTGGAATGCTGGGGACGCTGGCGTTTTTGGCGCTGGTGACGATGCTGACGGCGCTGACCTTTTTGGCCTACCGCTCCATGCGCGATCGCACGTTGCGGAGCTATGGCGCAGCGCTGTGGCTATTCGTGCTGTTCATTAGCTACAACACCTACTACTATCCCCTCGACGTTGATCCAGTGGCGGTTTACTACTGGTTTTTTGCTGGAGTCGTGCTGAAATTGCCAGAACTGGAGCGCCAGGAACGCCTGGAAGCCGCTGCTGCCCAGCCCCAAGCCCAACGCCGTCGGTTCAAGCGACTGGGCTTTGCTTAGGTGAGGCATGAGGCTTGGTCTGCAAAAAACTCGCGTGGTCTGTAAAAAAAATTCAAAAAAATTCAGGGAGGCATCGGTGTCGATACCTCCCCGACGGAGCGGAGAAAAAGGGTGGATTGGGCGATCGCCCACGCTTTCAAACTACGTGTAAAACCGAATTCCGGTTCCGAATTGCTGTTCTAACCATTCCAGTTCTAACGGTGTCGCGGAGCTATTTATCCCGGCAACCTAGCTCATGGTCGAGCCGCTGCGGTCATAGCTCTGCACAAAAGATGGGTGGGGCTTGCCCTGGACATGGTTCCAGAGGGTGGGTGCTTCCGCAGGCAGCCCGATTTCGGCGGCGGCCCGGCTGAGCATCGATTGCTGGCGATTCTTGATGTTGTGGTGGTGGCGCATCATCAGGGCGCGGGCTTGATCTTGAGTAGACATAGTGAAATCCTTCTGGTGTTAAGTGATGGAATCTTGACGCTTCTTGTTTAATCATAGCAATAAATTCTGTATCTAAAAATACAGAATTGCGTTTTATCAGAAAAAACAATACTTCTTCACAATGTGTATCGCCCTGCTGAGTGGCGATGCTAGATACTCATGCCGAGTGGGTCGCGACTGGGTGGGCGATCGCTCTGTTTGCTAAATGTTGATGCGATGTGCAACTTTCAATCTGCCCTGATCCCCCAACCGCTTCTCCCAAGTCGGGAAGAGGGGAGCATGAGAAGCTTGAAGTCCCTGTCTTGAAGTCCCTGTCTTGAAGTCCCTGTGTAGATGTTGGCTGTCGCGCAAAGTTGCCATGCCAAGTTGAGAGGGATCGCGTGGGCGATCGCGCTCCCATGGCGACAGATTAAACAGATTAAACAGCTTGAACGGCTTAGACGGCAGCAGGGGAACAGGGTCACTTGATCAGGGTCGCTTGGGACGGTGATGACGCACCCGGCTAGCCTTGTCCCGCTCGTAGGCGATTAGGCGGCCGTAGATTTCGTGCTTGCTTAAATTCATCGACAGGTAAACGTGGCGACGCGGATTGCCAAACCCCTTGCGCCGAAAGAACTTGATCGCAGGTTCGTTGGCTGGATCGGTATCCACCAGCATGAACCGAGCGCCTTCTTCAATCATGCGCTCGACGATTTTGTCTACGAGCTTATCCGCCACGCCGCGCCGCTGAAACTTGGGACTGACTCCTAGCCAGATAATATAGCCATAGACCCAGGATGCCTTGCTGATAATAGTGCCCAGCACAAAGCCTGCCAATTCGCCTTCAATCTCTGCGACCAGGCAATATTCTGGGTCTGTATTGTATTGCCCAATCACTTCCCACTCGTCCCAGGTGCGATAAAGGTAGGGATAGAGGTCGCTGGTAAACAGGCTTTCCCCCAGATGAAACACCGGGGCGAGGTCGTCGATGTCCATGTCCCGAATCTCGACGGGCAGGGAGTTGGCGATCGCCCGTTCCCGCTCAGCTTTATTGGTTTCAGAATGGGAAGCCATAGTTGGGGGTCAGAGGATTGGAAAGTAGGGTTTCAGGAATAAGAGCAAGAGCAGAAAGCTGGCTGAAATGCCGTCTGAAATTAGAACGTTTGGAATACCTGTCGGGCTGCTGAGTCGGGCTGCCGGGTCGGGCTGCCGGGTCGGAAGGATGGATTGGGAGAATGAATCAGGAAAACGGATAACGCTGAGGGTTGTGGCGATGGCAACACCACTCATCCCACTCAACCTTATCGCGATTCCGGTGGGGGATTGGGCTAGTTTTCCCCCGCGATTGATCCTGCAAAAGCCTCGCTTTTTGGGCGGAAACCCGCCTTTTGAAAAACCCGTCTGCGATAGGACGGTGTAGAATAGCCTCTCAGACCCAATCGGGGATCGCTAGACCGAAGGATTAGGCTAGACCGCATGGATCGATTGAATAATGCGCTGACGCTGTTTTTCAGCCTGCTAGTGGAGGCGATGCCCTTTTTGCTGCTGGGCGTGCTGTTTTCGAGCGTGCTGCTGCTATTCGTTGATGAGCGGCGGCTGATTGCGGCAGTGCCCAAACATCCGCTGCTGGCGGCGATGATTGGCGGCGGCATTGGCTTCCTGTTTCCCGTGTGCGAGTGCGGCAATGTGCCTGTGGCGCGGCGGCTGATTGTGCAGGGTGCGCCCGCGTCGATGGCGGTGGGCTTCTTGCTGGCGGCTCCCACGGTGAATCCGGTGGTGTTTTGGGCAACGTGGATTGCCTTTCGGGATCAGCCGGAGATTGTGTTTTTGCGGGTGGGGCTGTCGCTGGTGGTGGCAGTAATTGTGGGCTGGGTGTTTAGCGCTCAGGCAGACCTGCGACCGCTGATGCAACCGGGAGTGGCGCGGGCCATGCCAGCGGTGCGCGGGGCGGCTACAAAGCCTTCGGGTGAGTCGTCCCTGTTGCAGTCAGGAACCTATTGGCTGGGGCAGGCGGATCAGCCCATTCGCCCCGATGGGTCGCTGTCTTCGTCGGCGATCGCCATCAATCCCGTCCTCACCAAGCCGCTGTCGGACAAGCTGTGGCTTTTGGTGAATAACATTGTGCAGGAGATGCGCGAGTTGGGCGGTGTGCTGATTTTGGGAACGGCGATCGCCGCAATCGTTCAAGTCTTTGTGCCGCGCGAGTGGGTGATTGGGCTGGGGCAGGGCCCGGTCACGTCGATTTTGGCGATGATGCTGCTGGCGTGGATTGTGTCGATTTGCTCGACAGTGGATTCGTTTTTTGCCCTGTCCTTTGCCTCTACTTTTACCAGCGGCGCATTGCTGGCGTTCCTGGTGTTTGGCCCAATGATCGACCTGAAAAACATTGCGCTGCTGCTGTCGATGTTTCGCGGTCGGGCGATCGCCTATTTGTTTATTCTGGCGGGTCAGCTCACGTTTTTGTTTTGCTTGCTGATTAATCTATATATCAGCTAGATACTATCAGCTAGATACCAGTAGATATCAGCTAGAACGTGAGGTCGGGTGACGGACTGACAGGGTGACAGGGTGACAGGGTGACAGGGTGACAGGGTGACGGACTGACAGGGTGACAGAGTGACAGAGTGACGGAGTGATGGCAAGCAGAAGAGGCAACCAGACTCGTAAAAATCGGACAGGGCTTTGGCTAATCTGGCTGGATGCAGTCATGCTGCTAGCGTGGGGCGGGCTGATGCTGCGCTTTTGGCTAACCGGGCGGATCAACATTCTGCTGCATCCAGATTATGTCTGGCTGGCGATCACCGCTGGGTTTGCGCTGTTGGGGTTGGGCGTTGCCAAACTTTGGGAGGCGCTGCGGCTGGCGCGACGCGGCATCGCCATTACCCAGCCCTCAGAGTCCCATGCAAACCTGCTGCCGCCTGGATGGAGTAGCGCCCTGCTGCTGGCGATCGCCCTGTTTGGTCTCCAGTTTACGCCCCGCGCCTTTGCCAGCCAGGTCGCCATCGAGCGCGGCGTCGCGGATACGCTCACCCTAACGCGATCGCAGCCCCAGTCCTTCCGCACCAACACCCGCCCCGAAGACCGCTCGCTAATCGACTGGGTGCGCCTGCTAAATGTCTACCCCGAACCCGATGCCTACACCGGACAAAAAGCTTCGGTCGAGGGGTTCGTTATCCATTCGCCAAACCTGCCCAGCAACTATTTCACCATCACCCGCTTTGTGATTACCTGCTGCGCCGCAGACGTATATCCAGTTGGGCTGCCCGTGCGGATTAAGGGCGATCGCACTGCCTACGAACAAGACCAGTGGCTCCGCGTAGACGGTGACATGGCGACAGAAACCCTCGACGGTCAGCGCCAACTGGTCATTCAGGCTACGTCCTTGACCCCGATTGAGGAACCCCAGAATCCGTATGATTATTAGTGATTATTAGTGATTACTAGGCACGGTGGGCCGACGATCAAATTCTTGCAGCTAGTCCACCTTCCATCTCTACTGGCGGCAACTCTAAGAACTCGCGAATCGCCTCGGCTACCGCTTGTTTGCCGGGTACACCAGCACTGTAGGTATGTATGAGCGGAAGGCGATCGCCCGACTGCATCACAAACACAATTCGAGCCACGGCCTGGCCTTCCAAAGTGGATTGCTCAATCACGATGGACTGAATCTCTCTCAAAGAAATCTGCCGCTTGAGGCGGCCATCAGCCCCAAAGATTTGAGATTTGCAGCGTACCTGCCAAACGGTCAAACTCGAAGCGAAAGCCCTTGCGACGCAACAAGGCCCTGATTGCTATCAGACCTCCGACAGACATCGACGTGAGGGCCCAGTCGTCGAGTACATTGATGGTATCTACAGCAATCTCAGAACGGGCAGGATTCGCGAGAAATCGCTGAAGATTGTCAGCAATCTGCTGGGCCCGTTCAATATCTCGATTATTGTGCAGCCTCAGTCGAGTCGTAGTTTTTGTGCCCGTGAGTTGAACATCGTAAACCAAATATTCGCAGCTATCAGAATGCTGGAATTCACGAACGACCTGCACGTCCGTTAAGGAACCTAGTTCAAGGCTTCTCAAGGGAATCAGCCCTGGCCCAAAGAAGCGCGTAACTTGACAGTGCGTTGTCGAAAATGTGGGGCGATCGCACGTTAGCCGACTGCTGCCCCCAAAAAAGAGAGCAGTAAGTACAAACATTGACATGAAGACTGCAACCATCGGTTCCCACCTTGGGCTTTGCAGTACCAAGCGTCCACTCTCCTGATGCTTTATCTTGGGGCCTAGGTCAGCGTTGGTCGATCCTCCCCAAGCCCATTTTCTTGCGTCCATATGCACCTCTGCTGGATGCTGTCTTTAGTTTGGACTAATGGTGAAGAGGAAGGCAGTCAATGAGAAGCACCGACTGCCGTAAGGTCAATGAAGTACAACCAACATTGACCCCATGATTTTCAACGAACTTCAGCAATTTCGCCAAACGTTGTATGCCAGCTTGGGAAACGCCAGAGATGCCCTGTTTGATCTGATGGATGCCGTGTTAGTGAGTGCGTGCATCGTGTCGTTTGTGAGGCTATCGCAGAGTCCTGTCTTTCGTCGCCAGTGGTCGAGCCCCTATGAAGCGTTGCGCGATAGCCGCCTACCCCGCTCAAAGGTGCTGAAGCTGTTGGTGCAGCAGATACCGACTCAGCAGCAACCGTTGTTGGCAGGTGATGCGAGTCGGTGGAACCGTCCTGCTGCCAGGCGTTTGAAAGACCGCACCTTATCAGGCAGAACAGGACATGCCCCGATAGCCGGACAAAACTACAGTACCTTAGCCTGGATTGCTGAAGACAGGGGCAGTTGGGCATTACCATTGCGGCATGAGCGCATCACCAGCTTTGAAACACCCGCCAGTAAAGCGGCATTCCAACTCAAACAAGTGACTCGGCAGTTAGCGGTGCGTCCGTTGGCGATCTACGACCGAGGGTACGGCAATGCCAGTTTTGTCAACCAAACGGCAGGGATTGAGGCAGACTTGCTGCTGCGGGTTACATCCAATCGATGTGTCTATGGCGCGCCCCCAGCGTATCGAGGGCGAGGCGCACCTGCCAAGCATGGACATAAGATGAAACTCAATGACCCTGACACTTGGAGTGTCCCGGTCGAAACCGTTGAAGTCGATGATCCCAACTGGGGACGAGTGCGGGTCAGTCGTTGGAGTGCATACCATTTCCGCAATTGCCCCAAACGGGCAATGGAAGTGTTGCGCGTGGAGGTGCTGGAGACACAGAGCAGCACGCGACGCTTGGCTCCTTTGTGGTTAGTTTGGCTGGGTGAGCAGATGCCTCCGTTAGAAACCCTGTGGTTGCACTACCTCCGTCGCTTTGCCATTGAACACTGGTATCGCTTTGCCAAGCAGAGGCTATATTGGACACATCCCCAGTTCAGTTCTGTATCGGCAACCGAACAGTGGAGCAGCCTGATGCCGTTGCTCAGTTGGCAGTTGTGGTTAGCGCGAAAGGACTGTACTGACCACCCCTTGCCCTGGCAGGCACCGCAAGAAACGTTGACTCCGGGTCGGGTCGCACAAGCGTTTGCAGGCATTTTGGCAGCGATTGGCACCCCTGCTCCTGCGCCTAAACCTCGTGGTAAATCGCCAGGACGAGGCAAGGGGCACAAGCCAACTCCTCGTCCCTGCTATCCGATGGTCAAAAAACGAGCCTCGAAACGCAAGACATCCGAACAATCCCTGAACAGTCCGGTTGCAACAGCAGCTTAACTGCGAGCAGGATTGTATCCAATTCCTTAAGTTCAACTGTTATGAACGGTTGAGCAGATTCTTTCTTTATGGCATCCTGTTGAGCATTATTGTGATGCCAGTTAGTCCAAACTAAAGTAATCAAGGATTTCCGAGAAACCGCTTTTCCTGGGCAAACATGACCTCAAAGCCACACATGCCAAGAGTTTCAGGCTTCTTAAGATTTGCTTCATAAATTAGCTCTTAGCCCCTAGTTCCCAATTTGCGCTCTCGGCGGAGGCTTAGAAGGCTGACCAGCAGGGCGATCGCCGCCGCTAGGTAAAACACAGACGGGAGTCCAACGTTTTTCCAAATGGGGCCCAGCAGCAGGGGGGCTGAAAACAGGCCCAGCGAGTTGAACCCCGTACCAATGGCCAGGACGCTGGCTCGTAGCTCTGCCGGAGCCTGATCAGCGAGTAAATCGTAGAGATTTGGCGTAATGATGCCGAAGCCCGCGCCAAACAGGGCCGCAACGGGAAGGATGACAAAAATCTGCGTGAGCGACGGAATTGTGGCAATGGTCAGCCCCATCAGACAAAAGCCAAGGGCGATCGCCCCCCGTCGATTGTTCAACCGTCGCGCCAGCCGACTGGCCAGCACCGCCGAACTCACCGCCGCCCCCGCCGCCCGCAGACCCAGCACCACGCCGTTGAGCGCCGGGTCTGCGCCGATGGTTTCTTTCAGGTAAATCGGCGCATAGGCCACGGTGGCTTGCATCACCAATGCCGCCGCCGCCAAAAAAAAGTAAATCATCAGCACCGACGGCTGGCGCACCACGGGCAACAGCCCACCCGTATCAGACAAGCCCGCACCGCTTGTATTGCGAGGTTCCTCCCGAAACACCAGCGCGGCGATCGCCATCAGCGGAATCCCCAGCAGGTAGAGATAAAAAGCGTGCTGCCACTGGTTTCGCCCGACCCAGCCGCCCAGCAGCGGAAAGATAATCGCCGCCGTGGTCATGGCGCTGGTGGCAAAGCCCAAAATGCGCGATCGCTCGTCGCCTTCATACATCGTGCCCAGCAGCCCAATCGTAGCCGCCGCCACCGCCCCGCTGGCCGCGCCGATCAGCCCCCGCATTAGCAGCAGCGTCGGCAGCGTCGTCATGAAAATCGTCGCCACCCCAAACAGCGCATAGCACAGCAGCGCAGGCAGCATCACCGTCCGCTTGCCCACCCGATCAGCCAAAATGCCAAACACGGGCGTAAACAGCGCCGTCGTCAGGGCGTGAGTACTGGTCAACATGCCTGCCCAGGAGCGATCGAGCTGCAAATCTCGCACAATTTCTGGAAATACAGGCGTAACGACGCTACCCGTCATGGTGGTCAATCCGCCCGCCGCCAGGAGCACCAGCAGTTGACGAAATCGCTTGGACGCAAAGAGCTTGGCAAGGTTCATGCAAAATCATCCGGTCTGGCGGATGCACCAGGGTAGGGTGGGCTGTCTTCAATATAAGGGGATGGACTATAAGGGGGTGGAATGAGGGGCAGGTGAGTGCGACAGGGGACTGGCTGCTGAAGTATGCCGACGATCTGCCGTGTTGCACAAGTTCCAGTTTCGTCCATCGGATTCACCTCGCCATGAAACTACAGCAAGCGCCATCCTTCAGCCTCCAGACCAATAGCCCGTCACGTCGTAGCCCAACTCGGCGATCATCTGGCGCAGCAGCGGCAGGCTGAGACCGATGACGTTGCTGTGGCAGCCCATCAGTTGTTCCACAAATAGCCCGCCCCGACCCTCCAGCGCAAAGCATCCGGCGCAGTTCATCGGCTCTCCCGTGGCAACGTAGGCTTCAATCTGGCGATCGCTCACATTGGCAAACTGTACCTGCGTCATGCCGCACCGCACCAGCATCTTGCCCTGCGTCCCGTCGATCAGCGCGTGCCCGGTATATAGCTCGCCGACGCGCCCCCGCATCTGTTTCCAGCGGGCGATCGCCTCCTCTGCGTGGGCGGGCTTGCCGTGGATCTCGCCGTTCAGCGCCAGCACCGAGTCGCAGCCCAGCACCAGCGCATCGGGAAACTTGGGCGCAACTGCCCGTGCCTTGCCCTCCGCCAGCTTTTGCACCAGCACGCTGGCATTTGGCTCCCGCACCTGCGCCTCATCAAAAGCGCTGGGATAGACAATCGGCTCAATCCCCGCCAGTTGCAGCAGTCGCCGTCGGGCAGGAGAGGCAGAAGCAAGGACCAAGGGAGGAAGCATAGGCAAAAGGAAAGAGAGAAAAGGAAAGAACGAAGAGTGAAGAGAGAAAAGAGAAAAAGTTTCACTCTTCGTTCTTCGTTCTTCGTTCTTCGTTTTTCGTTCTTCGTTCTTCTTTTCCGCCCTCCCTTACCACGGGGCCCAATCAGCCCAGTCGAGGTTGAAGATCGACGTGTCGGGAAACTCGATCGGGTTGCCGTTGCGGACGAGGAGGCGCTGGAGTTGCTCAAGCTGGGGTTCGCGGCGGGGCAGGTCGTCTACCAGTTGGTAGGGCGGGACGTTTTCCCGCAGGGCAAAGGCGGCCGTCGTACCCGCAGCCGCGCCAACAGACCACTCAAAGGAATGAACCCGGTAGGCAGCAGCGACCATCGTACTGGTGGCGATGCTCTTGCCCGCGACCAGTAAATTATCCAGCTTTTGGGGAATCATCGCTTGCAGCGGGATTTGCCCCGGATAGGCCTGCCCGTGGCCCTGGCGCGTGCCCGGTCGCTCGATGTTTCCCGGTGCTTCGGGTGGAGAATAGGCCATGCAGGGGTGAAAGTCAATGGCGTATTGGGCAATGCCCACCGCGTCGGGGTAAATCGTCGAGCGGGTGCGGCGCTGAATCTGGTCGGGGGGCGTGTTTTTGGCGATCGCCGACACAGTTTCCAGCCCCGCCAGCGCAATCCACAGGTTGCGATACATCTCTGGCGACAGATTTTGGCGGTAAAAATCGGCGCGGAAGTCAGCCTTAGAGATGTCCAACTCGTTCATGCTAAAGCCGTTGCGGTAGCCGTAGGTGGGGCGACCGATAATGCGCCGTCCTTCGCGGATGTAGGGATATTTCGACAGACCGTGAACCGTGCCCATTGGCGACTCTAGCCCTGCCAGCAAGCGGTGATTGGGTGCAGGCTTTTTCACCCCATCCCCCAGTTGCGAATCCGTCGTGCCCATCGTGAACCAGTAGTAGTAGCCCAGGGCCAGTTCTTCGCCCGCCGCCAGGGTTTCCGTCCGCAGCCCGCCTAGCCAGCCACCGGCAGCAAGCTGTCCCCGCTCCTGCAACTGCTGGCGGGTATAGATCAAATTGTCGCGGGAGGTGCCGGGGCGATAGTCGTTGCCCCAGACCCAGTTCTGCATCGAAATATCGCCTGGTTTGGGACGCGACACGCCAAACACGCGCTCGGTGGAACGAGGCTCTGGACTCCAGATGCGGCGATAGGTAAACACCACGTCAATGTCGGCCAGGCGCGGGTTGGGGTCATAGCCGTAATAGGGTTCGTAGCGCTCATAGAAAGGCGGCTTTTGCTGGGGCTGGGGTTCTGCCGTGCGCTCCATCGCGAAGGTGTAGGTAAAGCCCTGGGTGCAGTAGGGGTCGCCATTGGTGGTGGGGAGGGACGGGTTGAGGTGCGATCGCGGATCAAGGCCCAGCCGATAGGGCACGTCCGCTAGGGCAATTAGCTCTCCGGTTTCCGTCGCCTCCACCACGTACCAATCCGCCACACCGGGCTGTCGCCGCGCCTTGGGCACGAAGCGGATCACCTTCTTATTCAAACGGCTGGAATTTTCGTAGCGGTAGGCATCTTCGATGATTTGCGACAGCGGCTCCGTATTCAGGGGCGGCGTGTTGGGGGCAGGGCTGTGCTGGATGGCAGTAGCGGCGGCGATCTGCTTGCCGTCGGCGGTGTAGTCCAGTTCCTTAATCACGGTCGAGGGAAACCACTTGAGCCGGCCTCGTCCCTTTCGCGCCGCGTCCCGCAGCATGTCTTCCAGAATCTTTTCGGCATCGCGGGGCAAAAAGCAGGAAACGCTCACCCAGCAGTCGCCAGGGCTGAGCCTGCGATATTTCTTTTGAATGCGATCGCGCAGTTCTAGATACCCCTTGGAATAGTAGAGCAACTGCCGCTGCCGCCGCGCCTCATCCAGCGCCGACGTGCCCTGGGAGGTGATCTGTCCGCCCATCCAGTCGGTGAGTTCCGTCATGCAGACGGTGCGCCCGGCCAGCAGCGCCTCGTAGGAGGTAGCCACGCCTGCCAGCCCGCCGCCGACGACCAGAATTTCGCAGTCCACGGTTTCGCTAGGGGCGGGGCGATTGGCGGACACTGGAGCTTGGGCAGATGCCGCCGGGGCCAGGGTCGTGAATCCGACCAGGGAGGCCAGAAAAGCCGCAAAGGAGCGCGTGCGTTTGTTTCGAGTCATACCGAGTGTCAATAAATCGGGATCGGGGGTTGGGGCCTGGGAGTGGAGCTTGAGGCTGGAGCTTTGGGGGTGCAGAGAGATTCACACGTCTCGTCTGTATTTGAACCGTGTCGGGCCCAGCTTTTGCAATGGCTAGACTAGCGCAATTGGGGCAAATGGCGGTGTGATGGGGGTAGAGCTTGACCTCAGCATTATCAGCATTGCGGTGCAATTCAGCATTGCGGCGCAATATGGCTCAACGGTCTGCACCACCCCAAAAACACCCGATTCCTCCCACACTCCGCCACTCTTAATCCCTACGCTCGCTGCTCTCGCTCGTCAGCAAGGATTGCACTAGCTCATACAGATCTGGCTCTGGCCGCCCTTCAAGCTGGCGATTTTTCAGGTCGATCAGGCCTTGGGCTAGCGCGGGGGCGCGGTTTTTGTAGGCGCTGTTGGCGGTCAGCAGGTCGAGAAACACCTCCCGTTCCACCTGGTCGCGGCTGGCCTCTTCCCCCAGAGGGGAGGCAAACGTCAGCACGTCTGCCTCGAATTTCAGCAGGAAGATCAGCGCGTTGCTGAGGGACTGGAGCTGTTGCTGGAGCGATCGCACGTCTAGCTCCGTCCGCTCAAACCCGACCTCACCCTCCAGCCGCAGTTCGACAATTGGCTGTGCATCGGGCTGGAGTTGTCCCAAGGAGATAGCCTGCTGAACCAGGGCGATCGCCGTTTGTTCCACCTCCTCCACCGTTTCCGAGCCGCGCAGGGACTGCCTGAGCCGCACAATTGGCCGCTGGCGATAGTCGCGCTTCAGTTCTGCCCGGATGCCGTCTGGGTCAATGTCTACCACATACGCGCCCCGCTCAAACCGGGCTTCGTCTATGCTGTTGGCTTCCAGGGAGCCAGGGTTAAACACCCAGCCCTCTATCTCGTAATTTTTGTGAATATGCCCCAGCGCCAGATAGTCTACGCCCGCCTGCTTCAGCGGCAGCAGATCGCTATAGCGCAGCGCCCCCTGATAGCGAGCAATCTGCCCCTCCAGCCCGTGGTGAAACAGCAGCACCGTCGGCCCTGGCGCAGGCGGCAATTCCCCAATAGAAGCGGCAATTTGCTCGATCGCCTTGGGAGCCGTCGAGCCATACCAGCTTGACCCCAGCACCCGCACGCCGCAGGGCAGGTCGATGTAGCCGCCGCGCTTCCTCTCTGCATCCCAGGGAGAATAGAACGGTTCGCCCTGCGCCACGTCCCCCGGCTCCAGCAGGTACAGCATTTCCCAATCTGACAGATAGCGCAGCCAGCTTGTATTCACGCCGTAGGGTCGGTTGTCGTGGTTGCCCTCGATGGCCAAAACGGGGATGCCTGCGTCTTTGAGGAGGGATAGCACTGCCTGTGCCTGGTTCAAGATGTGCGGCTGGAGGTTGCGATGCTCGAAAAGATCGCCCGCAATCAGCACAAAGTCTACCTGGGGGGCAATGCCCGAAGGGAGCGCTTCGCGAATCGCATACCGTTCGACCACATCCATCAGCGTGTAGAAGAAATCCTGCGTCCGCACTTTGTTGTCGTAGCGGTCGAAGCCCAGGTGAATATCGGCGATGTGGAGAAATCGAGGCATTTGGAGAACTGGAGTATGAGTGTTCTATCACGCTATTTCTATCACGCTATCTCACCTTGTGCCGCTCTGGCACTCTAACCTTCACACTCCCCGCCCAATCGCATCCGCCACGCGGCACACATCCCACATCTCAGCCACATCGTGGACGCGCAGGATATCGGCTCCGTGGGCGATCGCCATCGCGCAGGCCGCCGCCGTGCCCCAGATTCGCCGCTTCGGATCAGGCTGGTTGAGGATATGCCCAATGAAGCTCTTGCGGGACGGGCCGATCAGGATGGGGCAGCCGAGGGGCTTGAAGGCCTCGATCTGGCGCAACAGTTCCAGGCTTTGGGCGGCGGTCTTGGCAAAGCCAATGCCGGGGTCGATGGCGATGTGCTGGTGGGGAATGCCGTGGGCGATCGCCATCTCGACGCGCCTCGCCAAAAAGTCGTAGACTTCCTGCACCACGTCCTTATAATCGGTTAACTGCTGCATGGTTTTGGGCGTGCCGCGAATATGCATCAGCACAATGGGCACGCCCAGTTCAGCAACGGTGGGCAGCATTGCGTCATCAAAGGTCGCTCCCGAAATATCGTTGACAATATTGGCTCCGGCAGCGATCGCCGCTCTGGCCACGGCGGACTTGGTCGTATCAACGGAAATCAGCGTATCCAGCGGCGCAAAATCGGCAGCCCCCTGGCGAAGTGCCTGGATCACCGGAATCACCCGGCGCAACTCTTCCTCCAGCGCCACATCTTCGGCCTGGGGACGGGTGGACTGGCCGCCAATATCCAGCACGTCTGCACCGTCTTTTGCCAGCCGATGGGCTTGCTGGAGCGCAGAGTCCAACTGGTCAAACTGGCCGCCATCGCTAAAGCTATCGGGCGTAACGTTTAACACGCCCATCAGATAGGTGCGATCGCCCCAAATCAGTTGGCGATCGCCAGAAAACTGCCACATTTCCACACTTTCAACGAGTTCTAATTTGAAGCTTGCGTATGCTTTGCGTTAAAAATTCTGATCCTTAGTCGAGAATACTGAGATTTCGGGCACTCTAAAATTAAGCCCAGAGACAGTCTCGCTGCAACTTTGGGTAAATACAGAACTTCATCTACCGCATTCACGCATTTTTACTGAAAAAGCAGCTTTAACGGCACTGCTGTTGCGAAATGAAGGCTTTTGGGGAATAGAAAACTACTAGGGGCGATCGCCCGGCCTTCAGGCACGGCTTTATCCCAGCGTCTACCCCTGACCATCAAAGCCAGACGAAATCCAACCAAATCAATCGCAGACCGAATCTCGATTTTTGAAGCGAATCAGGGAATTAGTAAAGAGAGCCAAAAGAAAGCCATTGGGTTAAACCGAATTTAGCACCGAACGCCAAGCCAAACCGTAAAACCTTCAGTTTTTACCGTTTGAGCATCCTCATTTAGCATCCTCAAAGGCTCACACCAGCCCTTGCAGAGGGTTGGATTGTTCGCGTCGCAGAGCGCGTATAGAAAAGTCTCGCAAGTTCGGCAATCCTGAATGAATGCAGTCTGGCTTTTAGTCTCAACTCTTAGTCTCAACTCAGCCTCTCGCCTTTAGCACCTAACCCCAGCACACACCAAAGAGGGTGGATATGGAGAACCTTGGGCAAAACCGCACCACCGAGCGGATTAACTTAGTGGCGCTGCTGCTAATTTTTATCCTGCCGTTTGCAATGGTGGTCTACCAACTGGTGGCGGAAGTCAACCAGCGAATTAACTTTGCTCAATATGAAATTTTCGGCAACGCCTACCTGCGCCCCCTAGAGCAGTTGATGCTGGACTTGCCTCAGGGACGACGACTGGCCCAGCAGACAGCCCAAGACTCGTCCTTGGAGGCGTTAACCCAGTTACAGGAAGCGTTTCAGAGTCAGATCGACCTAGATCTGGCACAACTGCAAGCGGTTGAACAGCAGTTTGGGCAGCGCCTCCAGACCCCAGAGCGCTATAGGGCATTGGTGCAAAGCTGGGACGCGCTTCGGACTGGGGTAGACGCGACGGGCACGCCCCTCCCTCCCGACGAGGTGCAAACTCGGTATACCGATCTGATTGCTCAGGTGCGCGGGCTGATCTCCCAGGTAGGCGACGTTTCTAAACTGATTCTTGATCCAGCTCTGGATAGCTATTACCTGATGGATTTGGCTCTGCTCAAGTTGCCCAGCGCTCAAGACCTGATGGCGCAAGTGCAGCAGCTTGGGGAGTTGGTTGTGCAGCGGCGATCGCTCTCGTCGGAAGAAAAGGGCCGCCTGCTCGTGCTGATGGGTCGGCTCCAGGAGATCGTGCAAGACAGCCGCACCAGCCTGAACACGGCCATTCACAACAACCCTGCGCTGCAAATTCCCCTGGAAGCGCCGATGCAGACGCTAACCCAACAGACCGATCGGTTTCTGGCAGCGCTGAGGCAGGCTATTGCCCAGTCCAAAACCGTGCAGGTGCAGCCCACGGCGTATGATCCCGTGGCGTACGAGGCTGCCGCAACTGAAATGCTCACCGCCAGCCATGCCTTCTGGCAAGACACCTCCGCCCAGCTCGATCGCCTGCTGGAGCGGCGAATTCAGAGGTTTGCCCGCAAGATTTACACCGTTGAAGCGTTTGCGCTGCTGGTGCTGGGGACAGTGTTCTATGTGTTCATCTCGCTTGCCCGCAATTTGGTCAGCCAGCGGCGATCGCAGACTCGCCTCGCCACCCAACACGCCCTCACCCGCATCCTGTCGGAAGCCACCACCCTGGAAGAATCTGCACCCCAAATCCTACAGACGATCTGCGAAAGCTTCCGCTGGGACGTAGGTGAACTGCGCCGCCTCGACCCAGAAACCAAAACACTGGCCTATGTGGCAGGCTGGCATTGCCCACAGCTAGACGCAGTCCAGCTTGAGTCAGACTTATGGAAACGCCCCATTGCCGAAAGCGAAGGCATCATCGGACAGGTCGCCACAAGCCGCGAGTCGCTTTGGCTGGTTGATATCCTTAGTGATGATTTCTTTTTGCAAAGAGCCATTCGCCGATCTGTGATCGAAGCACTGGGGTTGCGGAGTTGGTTGGGGTTCCCCATTTTGAATGGAGACGAGGTGTTGGGCGTGATGTGTTTCCTCAGCCGCGAGGCACAAAGGCCCGATGCCGACCTGCTCAAGGTCATGACGACGATTGGCAGCCAAGTGGGGCAGTTTATCAAAATTCGGCTGTCGGAGGAGGCGCTACGCCAGAGCGAGGAACTGCAACGAATGGCGCTGAGTGCGGCCAAGATGGGCGCGTGGGATTGGAACGTCCTCACAGGGGAGGAAAACTGGTCAGAAGAAGCAGAGCGCATTTTTGGCTTAGAAGCCGGACAGTTTACCCGAACCTATGCCGACTTCTTTGAATTTATCCATCCTGAAGACCGCGACAGGGTGAACGAAGCCCAAGCGCGATCGCTCCAAGACGGGGCAGACTACGCGCCAGAATATCGCGTCCTTTTGCGGGACGGTAGTCTGCGCTGGATCGCCAGCCGTGGTCGGGTGCTGCGCGATGCCGAGGGCAACCCCACGCGGCTGGTCGGCGTGACGATGGACATCACTGAGCGCAAACGGTCGGAACTGGCTCTAGCCGAGAGCGAACGCCGCCTGCGGGCCGCCGAAGAGAAATACCGCAGCATCTTTGAAAACGCGGTCACGGGCATCTTCCAAACTACAGCCGACGGCCGCTATCTCAGCGCCAACCCCGCCTTGGCGAAAATCTATGGCTACGAGTCTGTCGAGGCGCTAATGGAGGCGCTGCAAGACATCGAGCATCAGCTATACGTAGACCCCACTCGGCGGCAGGATTTTATCGACCAGATGGCAGCCCACGGCGCAGTGGAGGATTTTGAGTCCCAGGTTTATCGCCAGGATGGAGAGATTATCTGGATTTCTGAAAATGCGATCGCCGTTCGAGATGAGCAGGGCAACCTGCTGTATTACGAAGGCACAATCGAAGACATCACCCAGCGCAAGCAGGCTGAAGAAACCCTGAAGCGACAACTGGCAGCAATCGAGGCATCTGCTACAGGCGTGGGCATCCTCAACGCAGCAGGCGAATTTCTCTATCTCAACAGCGCCCACGCCACCATCTATGGCTATGACGACCCAGCAGAACTCATCGGTCAATCCTGGACTATGCTCTATCAATCCAAGGAGTTAGCCAGATTTCAGCAGGAGATCATGCCGGAGTTTGCCCAGACGGGGCAGTGGCGCGGCGAAGCAATCGGTACCCGCAAAGATGGCAGCACCTTTCCCCAGGAGGTATTTCTCACAGCGCTAGACGATGGCGGGCTGGTGTGTATTGTGCAGGATATTACCGCTCGCTACCAGGCCGATGCGGCCCTGCGCGAACGAGAAGCCCGCTTTAGCTCCCTAGTGAACAATATTCCGGGCGTGGTCTATCGCTGCGCCTGCGATGAACACTGGACGATGGAATACATTAGCGATCCAATTCGCAACCTGACGGGCTATGAGCCAGAGGAGTTCATCGGCAATCGACGGCTGAGCATAAATGACATTACTCCGCCGGAGTATCAACTGATCATTGCCCAGACGGTGGAACAGGCGATCGCCCAAAAGCAACCCTACGTTTTGGAATATCCCATCCAGCACAAAGACGGCAGCATCCGTTGGGTCTACGAAAAAGGACAGGGCGTGTTTGACAGCGACACCATGCTGTGTCTGGATGGCGTGCTGTTTGACATCACCGAGCGCAAGCAGACCGAGGAGCGCCTGCGTCTGCTGGAGTCGGTCGTGGTGAACACCAATGACGCGGTGATGATCACGGAGGCGGGCGACCCGGCCCACCTCAAGATCGTCTACGTCAACGAAGCCTTTGCCTGCATGACGGGCTACGCGCCAGAGGAGGTCATCGGCAAAAATCCTGCCATGTTCCAGGGGGCAAACACTGACCGAGAGACAGTGGCACGGGCGCGGGCCGACCTAGCGCAGTGGAAATCGGTTCAGCTAGAGCTAATTAACTATCGCAAGGACGGCTCCGAGTTTTGGGTGGAAATCGAGATGGTTCCCATTGCCGACAAAGGCGGCGAATATACCCACTGGATCTCGGTGCAGCGGGATATTAGCGATCGCAAAGCGGCGGAAGAAGCCCTCCGCAGGGGCAAAGAAGCCGCCGAAGAGGCCAACCGCGCCAAGAGCCAGTTCCTTGCCAACATGAGCCACGAGCTACGCACTCCGCTGAATGCCATCATCGGCTACAGCGAAATGCTGCAAGAAGATGCCCACGACTTTGGCTATGGCGACATCGTGCCCGATCTGGAAAAAATTCGCGGTGCAGGGCAGCACTTGCTGGCGCTGATCAACGACATCCTCGACATTTCCAAGATCGAGGCGGGGCGCATGGAGCTGTACCTGGAAACCTTCGAGCCAGAGTTGCTTTTGCTGGAGGTGCAGGCGACCATCGAGCCACTGATAGCCAAAAACCACAATACCTTCTCGATTCACTGCCCCGACGGCCTGGGCACCATGCACGCCGACCTGACCAAGGTGCGCCAGTCACTGTTTAACCTGCTCAGCAACGCTGCTAAATTCACTGAAAACGGCACGGTCACCCTCACGGTCGAAACGCGCGAAGTCACTAGCCCTGCCTACGAGAACCCCGACGCGCCGCTCAGCCTTGCGCCTGCCCCCTTCCTCCTGTTTCGGGTGTCCGACACGGGCATTGGCATGACGGTCGAGCAGATGGCGAAGGTGTTCCAGGCCTTTACCCAGGCGGACGCTTCGACTACGCGGAAATATGGCGGCACGGGGCTAGGACTGGCCATCAGCCGCCGCTTTTGCCAGATGATGGGCGGCGACATCACGGTGTCGAGCGAGGTGGGCAAGGGCAGCACCTTCACGATCTGGCTGCCGATGCGGGTGGTCGATCCCAAGCAGATTGAAGCGCTGCCCGCTCTGACCCCTGCTGCTGACACGGATCAGGAGACTCCTCAGAAGGGCGATCGCAGCACTCTTGCGGAGCAGTATCGCCCGTCCTGCGACAACCCCTCCTCTAACTTGGGCGATTTGCAAAGCGATCCCTGCGGGAAGCGCAGAACCGTGCTAGTGATCGACGACGACCCCGCCGTGCGCGACCTAGTGCAGCGCTATCTCACCAAAGAAGGCTTTCGGGTAGAAACGGCCGCCAACGGCACAGAAGGCTTGCATCTTGCCCGCCAGATTCGCCCCGATGCCATCACGCTAGACGTGCTGATGCCCGACACAAACGGCTGGAGCGTGCTGTCGGCTTTCAAAGCCGATCCCGACCTGGCTGAAATTCCTGTCGTCGTGATGACAATTGTGGACGACAAAAACCGGGGCTTTGCGCTGGGTGCAGCGGATTATCTCACCAAGCCTATTGACTATCAGCGGCTTACCCACCTGCTGCAAAAGTTCCAGTCCAATAGCTCAGGGGATGCGGCGCAAACCCGTCGGGTGCTGGTGGTCGAAGACGACTCCGACATCCGCCAGATGTTTCGCCGAATGCTGGAGCGGGAACACTGGCAGGTCGCTGAGGCCGAGAACGGGTGCGTAGGGTTACAGGTTCTCCAACAACAGCGCCCCGATTTGGTCTTGCTCGACCTGATGATGCCAGAGATGGATGGCTTTCAGTTCATCAGCGCGGTGCGAGAGAATCCCGAATGGCGATCGCTCCCGATCATCGTCGTCACAGCCCTCGACCTCACCCCGTCCGACCATCTGCGGCTCAATGGCTATGTAGAGCAAATCTTGCAAAAGGGCACCTACAGCCGCGACGAACTGCTGCACGAAGTCCATGATCTGGTGTTAACCTGCATTCGCCACTGTCCCACCAGGGTTCGGGAGGTTTCCCTATGAAGTTAGGCTGGGGATCGGTACTGGTCATTGATGATGAAGCAGTAACGCGCCTACTGGTGGCTCGTCGCCTCAGCGATCGGGTGGCCTCGGTGACAACCGTAGAAAGCGGACAAGAAGGGCTAGAACTGCTGAAAAACCAGCCGTTTGACCTGGTGCTGCTGGATATCATCATGCCGGGCCTCAGCGGCGTGCAAACCCTGGAAAAGATGAAGGCGGACCCGGCGCTTCAGAGCATTCCGGTGATTATGATTTCTGCCGCCGATGACTTGGATAGCGTGGTGCGCTGCATCGAACTGGGAGCCGAAGATTATCTGCTCAAACCGCTGAACGCAGTGCTGCTGCAAGCGAGGACGGGAGCCTGCCTAGAGCGCAAGTGGCTCCGCGACCAAGAGCAATCTTACCTGCGGCAGCTCAAGGCAGAAAAAGAGTCGGCCGAAGCCGCCAACCGCGCCAAGAGCGTGTTTCTAGCCAACATGAGCCACGAACTGCGAACGCCGCTGAACGCCATCATCGGCTACAGCGAAATTGTGCAGGAAGATTTGCAGGCTGAAGGAATCACCCATCTGATTCCTGATTTGCGGAAAATCCGTACCTCTGGGCAACACCTGCTGAGCATCATCAACGATATCCTCGATATTTCCGCGCTGGAGGCAGGCACGGTGTCGTTGGATCTGGAGACGGTGGTGCTGAACCCACTGCTGCAAGAAGTGGTAAACACGGTGCGTCCGCTGGTTCTGGAGCATGGCAACACACTGCAAGTGCAGTGTTCCGATCATCTGGGCACAATGTACAGCGACCTGTCGAAAGTGCGGCAGATTTTGGTCAACCTGCTGAGCAATGCCGCCAAGTTCACAGAACAGGGTTCCATTACGCTGACGGTGGCGGTGAAGGGGCTGGAGGCGGCAGGCTGGGAGGACGGAGAGAAATTTGCGGCAGAGGCAGCGTTCCCTGTCCCCGGCGGAGCGTTTGTAGAGTTTCGGGTGAGCGATACGGGGATTGGGATTGCTCCATTGCAGCGCGAGAAGATTTTTCAGCCGTTTGCTCAGGGCGACGAGTCCTCTACCCGACGCTATGGCGGGACGGGGCTGGGATTGTCGATTAGCTATCGCTATTGCGAGATGCTGGGCGGCACGATCTCTGTGGAGAGTGAGCCAGAGCATGGGTCTACGTTTACGCTGCGGCTGCCTCTGGTCAGTAGCGATCGCCCCGCCCGCTTTCCCCCGGTCTATCAGCCGCAGGAACCCTCGACGCGCGATCGCCCGCTGGTGCTGATCATCGACGACGACCGGAGCATCCGCGACTGGATGGTGCAAAGCCTGAACCAAGAGGGCTATCGCGTGGTCACTGCCTGGTGTGGGCAGGAAGGGCTGCGGCTAGCGCAGGAGCTACAGCCAGATCTGATTGTGCTGGATGTGCTGATGCCCGCGCTGGATAGCTGGACCGTGCTGGCGACCCTCAAGGCCGACCCGCTGCTGGCAGGGGTTCCCGTTATGCTGACCGCCACACCCCCAGCCGAACTCCCCGCCGGACTTCATGCGCCCAACGGCCTGGTGTTGGGCATTGCCGACCAGTTCACCCGGCCCGCAGACTTTTCCCGACTGACGGCCCTGCTGCAAACCTACCAAGCGCCACAGCTTAAGGGGGGCAATCGAGCGCTGCTGGTGCATCAAGACCGGGCCACGCGCTCCATCCTGCGACAGGTGCTAGAGCGGGCGGGCTGGCGCGTGACGGAGGGCGATCGCCCCCAAGACACCCTGCCCCACCCCAGTCCAAAATCATCCTCAGCCGTGGATGCGCTGCTGCCGGATGTGCTGCTGGTGGACTTGCTGGTGCTGGCCAAAGAGGGGTTTCAGCATGTTTACCCGCTGCGAACAATGAGCGGGCGCGTTCCCCCGGTGATCAGCCTGCTCACCCGCGACCTCAGCCCGGCCGACCAATCCCGGCTGAATGATCGGCTAGAGCAGTTTCTTCAGCATGATCAGCCTGATGCGGGGTCTTTGGGCGATTTTCTCACCCAGATTCGCGACGCTGTCCTCCTTCATTTGTCGAGTGCGCTATGAAGCTCCAACTCCGCATCTTGCTAATGGTGACCTCGCTGCTGGCGGCGACGGTCGCAGTCACAACGGGCGTTTTGTCCTGGGGGACTCGCCAGTCGATCCTGGCGCAAACGGAGTCCAATGGGTTACTGATTGCGGAGTTTTTGGCGCGAATGTCGCGATTTGCCAACCAGGTTCCCGCCGATGTAGACACGATGATGGGCGACCAAATGCTGGCCCAGGCGGCCCTCACCGCACGGCTGGTGGCGATCGCCCAGCAAGCCAACCTCAGCCCCGCTGAAATCAATCAGCAGCTAGAAGACCTGGCCAAGACCACAGCAATCGACGAATTTTGGATTACCGATCGTGAGGGCAGGGTGGAATACCAAAACCAGTCTGCCCTGGGCAGCCAGCAACCCCAGGCGCTCAGCTTTCAGTCCTTGCTGATGGGGGGGGCGGCCACGGTCGATGTGGATGCGCGAGCGAGGGATACCGACGGCAAAATCTTCAAGTATGTCGCCGTGGCGGGGGTCGATCAGCCCCGTATTGTGCAAATCGGGCACGATGCCGAAATCCTTAAAACCCTGCCCCAGCAGATTGGGCTGGAGCGCCTGACCAATGAACTGGTGGATGGCGATGCGATAGTGGGTATTCGGATTGTCGATCGCCAGCTCAACAGCCTGGCCCGCAGCGTCACCTCCAGCAACGGCAATATTGTCAGTCTGTCGGCGGGCGATCGCGCCAAGCTGCTGCACGTTTTAGAGACTGGACAATCCAAAACCTACCTAGACGAAAACCTGCTCAAGGTCGCCGTGCCGATTCGGGGCAACGCCAACTGGATTCAGGGGGCAACGCTAGTCTATCTATCCACCGATTCCGTTCGCAGCGCCCTCCAGCGCGATCTGTATCATGTTGCCCTGGCCTCAACGGGCATCATGGCCGCCGGACTGTTGGGGTCGCTGCTCCTGTCGCGGCGCGTCACGCAGCCCGTCGCCCGCCTCACCGATGCTGCCAACGCGATCAAGTCCGCCATGAAAACAGAAGACTTTGACACAGAAACTCTGGCAGACGTAGCCATCCGCCAAGACGAACTGGGCACGCTGGCGCGAGTGTTTCAGCGGATGGTGGGGGAAGTGCGCGATCGCGAACAGGGGCTACACCAGGCCAAGGCTGAACTGCACCGCCGAGAAGAATATTTTCGCTCGATTATTGAAAACACGTCCGATATCGTCATGCTGCTCAGCGCCGACGGCCAGATCCGCTACAGCAGCCCCGCCCTCAAAGCCGTCTTGGGCTACGACCCGCAAAATGTATACGGCAAGACCCTGCTTGAGTTCGTCCATCCTGACGACCACACCACCGCCCGCGTCGCCCTCAGCCACGCCGTCCACCAGCCCGGAATTACATTGCCCTTTCAAATCCAACTGCGCCGGATCGATGGCTCCTGGGCCCGGCTAGAGGCCGTAGGCACGAACCTGCTGGATAATCCGGCGGTGGAGAGCATCATCCTGACCTTGCGCGACATCACCGAGCGCCAGCGGGCCGAGGAACTGCTGCGGCAAAAGGAAACAGCAGAGCAAGCAAACCGCGCCAAGAGCCAGTTTTTGGCCAACATGAGCCACGAACTCCGCACACCGCTCAACGCCATCATTGGCTACAGCGAAATGCTGCAAGAAGAGGCAGAAGACCTGGGACAGGAGGATCTGGTTCCCGATTTGCAGAAAATCCACACCGCCGGACGACACCTGCTCAACCTGATCAACGACATCCTGGATTTGTCGAAGATCGAAGCAGGCAAGATGGATTTGTATCTGGAAGAATTTTGTCTGCCCGATCTAGTCAGCGAGGTCGTCCACACGGTCAGCCCGCTGGTGAGCAAAAACAACAATACCCTGGTGGTTCACGCCGATCCCCAGCTAGAAACCATGCACGCCGACCTGACCAAGGTGCGGCAAAATCTGCTGAACCTGCTGAGTAACGCTGCCAAATTTACCGAAAACGGCACCATTACGCTCACAGTTGAAAAGCAACTGCATCCCGAAACAACTCAACCCGTAATTTGCTTCCAGGTGACGGATACGGGCATCGGCATGACCGAAGCGCAGATGGAAAAGATGTTCCAAGCCTTTACCCAAGCAGACGCTTCGACCACGCGCAAGTATGGCGGCACGGGGCTAGGGCTGGCGATCGCCCAGCGGTTTTGTCAGATGATGAAGGGCAATATCACCGTCACCAGCACCCTGGGCAAGGGCAGTACGTTTACCATGACGCTGCCCCAGGTCGTTCATCATCCTGACGCTGCGCCCGATGCGGACGCAGATCAGATGGCATCGGTTGACGAGGGCGAGGATTTTGGAGAGAGTCCGCCCCGCCCCGATCGCCCAATCCTGGTGATCGACGACGACCCGGCGATTCACGACCTGCTCCACCGCCAGCTTGCCCGCGAAGGCTACACCGTCCACAGCGCCCTCACCGCCGAAGAAGGGCTGACTCTGGCGCAAAGCATCCGCCCCATCGCCATTACGCTAGACGTGATGATGCCCAAGATGGACGGCTGGATGCTGCTGTCGGCGTTTAAGAGCAATCCAGACCTGGCCAATATTCCCGTGATTATGCTGACGATGCTGGACAACAAGAATATGGGCTATGCGCTGGGTGCGTCGGACTATTTAATCAAGCCAATTGATCGCCAGCAGTTGCTCTCGGTGCTGAAAAAGTATGAGTGCGCTCGCCCTGCCTGCCCCATTCTGGTGGTAGAAGACGACCCCACCAACCGCGACCTGCTGCGCCAGCTTTTGGAAAAAGAACACTGGCAGGTGATCGAAGCCGAAAACGGGCGTGTGGCCCTAGAAAAGCTGCAAACCGTCCAGCCAGAGCTAATCCTGCTGGATCTGATGATGCCGGAACTGGACGGTTTTGGTTTCGTCGCAGAATTACAGCGCCACGAAGCATGGCGATCGCTCCCCGTCATTATCATCACCGCCAAAGACATTACGGCCGAAGACCAGTTTCGACTGCGCGGCTACGTTGAACAAATCCTGCAAAAAGGAGCCTACAGCCAGGAAGACCTGCTGGTGAGAATTCGTCAGTTGGTGGCGGCCTGCCAGCAATCCGCATGACAGCCAGGATTGAGAGATAAAGAGATGATGGGAGGGGAATCTGAAAAATGCCTAAGATACTCTTGGTAGAAGACAACGAAATGAACCGAGATATGCTCTCGCGGCGGCTGCTGCGGCGGGGCGCAGAGGTGCTGATTGCAACAGATGGAGCGCAAGGAGTCGAAATGGCCCAGGCGGAGCGTCCGGACTTGATTCTGATGGACATGAGCCTGCCCGTGATGGACGGCTGGGAGGCAACGCGCACCCTCAAGGCGGCATCGGAAACGAAGGAAATTCCCATTATTGCCCTGACAGCCCACGCAATGGCGGGAGATCAGGAAAAGTGTCGAGAGGCGGGATGTGATGATTACGATACGAAGCCTGTAGACTTTGCGCGGCTGACAGGCAAAATTCAGGCGATTTTGGGGGAAGGCTCGCTGAAATGACTCCTGAGCAAGGCGTTCTGCTAGTTGTCGATGATAACGAGATGAACCGCGATTTGCTGTCTCGGCGGCTCCAGCGCCAGGGGCATACGATTGTGACGGCAAATAATGGGCGCGAAGCCATTGACAAGATGCGATCGCAGCCCTTTGACCTCGTGCTTTTGGACGTGATGATGCCGGAGCTAAACGGCTACGAAACGCTGGAGCAGTTGAAGCAAGACCCCGACCTGCGCCATATTCCGGTGATCATGATTTCGGCGCTGGATGACATTGAGAGCGTCGTGCGCTGCATCGAACTAGGGGCCGAAGATTACCTGTTTAAGCCGTTTAACCCGACGCTGCTAAAGGCGCGAATCGGCGCGTGTCTGGAGAAAAAGCGGCTGCGCGACCAGGAACAGTCCTACCTGAAGCTCATCCAGGCAGAGCAGGAAAAATCTGAACGGCTGCTGCTGAACGTGTTGCCCAAGGCGATCGCCGACCAGCTCAAGCAAGGCTCCCAAACCATCGCCGATAACTTCACCGAAGTCACCGTCCTGTTTGCCGATTTGGTGAACTTTACAGAACTCTCCTCCAAGCTCTCCCCCGCAGAACTGGTGGCGCTGCTGAACCAGATTTTTTCTACCTTCGACCAGCTTGCAGAACTGCACGGTCTAGAGAAAATCAAAACTATTGGCGATTCCTATATGGTCGTCGGCGGGCTACCTTTGCCCCAGGCGGGTCATGCAGAGGCGATCGCCCGGATGGCGCTGGACATGCAAAAGGCGATCGCCCAGATCAACATCAGCCACATCCACCCTAGCTTTGGCCCCCTGCAAATGCGCGTCGGCATCAACACCGGCCCCGTCGGCGCAGGGGTCATCGGCATCAAGAAATTCACCTACGACCTCTGGGGCGACACGGTAAACATCGCCAGCCGCATGGAGTCGCTCTCGTTGCCTGGCCGCATCCAGGTCAGCGCCACCACCTACGAACGCCTGCAAGACAAGTTCCAGTTCGAGAAGCGCGGCCCCATCGAGGTCAAAGGCAAAGGCGAGATGACGACGTACTTTTTACTAGGAAGCTAGGAGGAAGAGGGAAGAGAGAAGAACGAAGAGAGAAGAGGGAAAAATTTTCGTTTTTCGTTCTTCGTTTTTCATTCTTCCTTTTTCCTTCTTCCTTTTTCCTTCTTCCTTCCTACGCCATGCTGAGCGACATCAGTTCGTCCGACATTTCAAAATTAGCCGTGACGGACTGCACATCGTCCAGGTCTTCCAGCGCATCCATCAGCCGCAGCAGATCAGAGGCTTGGGCGGGGTCGCTGACTTCGACGCTGTTGTTTGGGAACCAGCGCGGCTCTGCCTGGATGACCAGATAGCCTCGGTCTTTGAGGGCTTGGGTCAGGGCTTCCAGGTTGGTCGGATCGGTGAAGACTTCCGCGCCGGGAATGTCGTCTTCTAGCGAAATTAGCTCATAGGACTCTGCGCCACCTTCCAGAGAGGCTTCCAGCAGGTCATCCTCATCGATTACAGGCAGTTCCTTTTTGCTGGCGGGCGGCGGGGCCTTCACGGTCACAACTCCCTTTTGCTCAAACATCCAGCCGACACAGCCCGTCTCGCCCAAGTTGCCGCCACGCTTGTTGAAGGCGGCCCGCAGGTCGGCGGCGGTGCGGTTGCGGTTGTCGGTCAGCGCTTCGATCAGGATGGCGATGCCGCCAGGGCCATAGCCCTCGTAGCGAATGGCTTCCAGGTTGTCGCCTGCCAGCTTGCCAGACCCTTTGGCGATCGCCCGCTCGATATTGTCATTTGGGATGCCCGCTGCCTTGGCGTTTTCAATCGCCGTGCGGAGCTGAAAATTACCCGCCGGATCGGGCACGCCGTTTCGCGCCGCAATGATAATTTGTCGAGAAATTTTTGCGAACGTCTTGCCCTTGACGGCATCCACGCGAGCCTTTTGCCGCTTAATGTTCGCCCACTTACTATGTCCTGCCATGCACTCGATCGATAAAACGCTTCTCTACTCGTTCCCGGAGTTGAGTTCCGGGAGTTGAGTTCCCGGAGTTCTCGAAGACTCCCGAAACCTGTCTCTGGAACCCGTCTCTGAAGTTGTGTTGCAGTTGTGTTGCAGTTGTGTTGCGTCCCGGAGCCTGCCAAAGCAGCCGACCCAACGCAAACACTATCCTAGAATAACTAGCCTCAGATTCAACTGGAGGACACTCCGATGGTTGTTTCAGAATTGCAACGGTCTCAGGCTTCCGCAGCGCCACAGTGGGCGATCGCCCTGCCGCCCGCCCTCCGCACCTGGCTAGAAGCAGCATTCAGTCAGCTATCCGTTCCCCTTTGCCTGGATTTTTGGGGACGTGAGCAACTCTGGATTCACTGCAATGCCGACGATCCGCCGCCTGTGAGCCTCCAGATTCGGCATCCTGGCATCGTGCGATCGCTCCTGACCCGCCGCGATCCGCTCATCCTGGTAGAGGGCTATCTCAACGGCGACTGTGATTTTGTGGGCGATCTGGAAACGCTGATCGTGGCCATGCAGCAGTTGGGTCGAGTCCCGATTCCGCTCAACCTCACCACGCTGCAAGCCGCTCGCGCCGCCCTGTCGCTGCCCTCCCTCAAAACCCAGCCCAGCCTGTCTTCCGAAAAGACGCGCCACACCCCAGCACAAGACCGAGCCGCCATCCATCACCACTACGACATGGGCAACGACTTTTATCAGCTCTGGCTCGACCCGCGCATGGTCTACTCCTGCGCCCACTTTGAAACAGAACAGATGTCGCTGGCCGAGGCGCAGGCAGCCAAGCTAGACCTGATCTGTCGCAAGCTGCGCCTGTCGCCGGGGGAAACGCTGCTGGATATTGGCTGTGGCTGGGGGGCGCTGCTGCGCTGGGCGGTGGAACGATACGGCGTACACGGCGTTGGCATCACGCTCAGCCAGGCGCAATTGGACTATAACCAGGCAAAAATTGCAGAGGCGGGCCTGGGCGATCGCCTCCAGGTGCAGTTGATGGACTATCGCGACCTGCCGCAAACGCCCACATTTGACAAGATCGTGTCCGTGGGCATGGTGGAACATGTGGGTCGCAGGAACCTGCCCGTTTATTTTCAGCGAATTGGGCGATCGCTCAAACCAGGGGGGCTATTCCTCAACCACGGCATCACGGCCAGCACCGAATGGAACGGCAGCAGCCTGGGCGAACGGTTCATCAACCGCTACATCTTTCCCCACGGCGAACTGCTACAGATTTCGACACTGCTGGCGGCGGCCGAAGCAGCAGGCTGGGAAATTGTGGATGTAGATGCCTGGCGACTCCACTACGCCAAAACCCTGCGCTGCTGGGAAGCCAATCTGCGAAACGCTGCTGCTCAGGCAAAACGGCTTTTGGGCGACGCAATGCGGAACCGAATGCTAGAAAACAGTGAGCAATCGGGCCGCTTGCCCAGCACCCTGCCTGAAACGCTGCCCCATCGCTATCTGCAACTCTGGCGGGCCTATCTGCTTGGCTCTGCTCTCGGCTTTGAACAGAATCAGATGGGGCTTTATCAAACGCTGCTGCGTCCAAAGTCGGAGACACGCTGGAATTTGCCGCTGACTCGCGTAGGCTGGCTGGCTTAGCGTCATCGGCTGGCTTAGCGCCATCTGGCTGGCTCAGCGTTATGCCGTGATGGGGCCTGGAAGCAAAGGCGCAAAAACTAAATCCGGCTTTGCCAGTCCCAAAACCACTCGCTGGGCGGCGCTTTAGGCAGCGCGGTCTGTGAGCAGCTTCAAGATTTGCAAAACCGGATTCTGGAAATCGCGCTCTGGCGATGTTGGCACACTGATGAGGTTTGTTAGCGGGAAGGCGTGATGTTCAACAGGGCGATCGCCCCACTGCTCATCTTCAACCTGTGATCCCTGAACCCCACTAGCGGCGACCGCGATAGGGAACCTTGTTCAGGTAGTCGATATCGTTGGCGCGGAGGGTTTGAGCATAGTTGCCCTTGGCCCCCACAGCGGCGGCCATGTCGCGATACTTGCGGGGATCGCCCTCGGACAGCATCCGCTCCTGGAACTTGCGGCTGTAGAACTTCTCCACCACAAAGCGCCAGTCGGTCTTGGTGGTTCCCACCTTGTCGCGAAACTCTTCGCCATAGCGCGGCGTTACCAGGTTAAAAGGACGACCCTCATCGCGGTTGCCCATGCGCTTGCGCTGATAGGGCACGGTATAGTCCCCAAAGGCGTTGGTATATTCTTCGCTATCGAGCAGCGCATCCACAAAACCGTCGAAGCCCTTGGTGGCGATCACGATTGACCAGGCAATGGTTTCGTCTTGGTTATAGGCTTTGCGACCCAGCAGGCGGCGCAGCGTAATGTCCACCAAGCGATAGTTGTCGTTCACGCTCACAACCTGGCTGTAAAAGCGCTCAGACAGCGCCAGCCCCCGCACAAAGTCGCGCACGGTGATCACACGGTTTTTGAGCTGAGATTCCAGCGCGGGCTGCCGGTTGAATTTGAGGATCTGATGTTCGCTAAACACCTGACGATAGGCCGCCCAGATGACTTGCTGCATATCGGAATCGTCCGCAGCGTCTTCTAGACGATAGATGTACGGAGTGTCCTCGTTCTGGTCAGCAGCGCCAAAGCTGCGAACCCGTTGGTTCTGAGTGGTTGGTTTGTATTCAAGCAACGGCAACGCCATTCAAGTATCTCCCTTCAGTTTTATGGAACGTCTGAAATGGTTCAAGCCAGCGGTCTAACGACAGTCTTTGGCTTATTATCCCGTGGATTGAACCTCTAGACTCCATCTGCAATCGGCTTTTTTGCAAATGGAATCCAGCTTATCCGGTGGCTCCGGGCAGCGAACTCACCAGCGCCAGCACGACCAGCATCAGCACCAGCGTCAGCACAACAATCGACACGCGCCCCCAGTTGGCCGTCTTGAGGAAGGCTTGCAGGTCGAAAGGCTGGTCAAAGATCAGGGCAAATCGACCCGCAGGGACGTAGGGGCGGGGCTTCGGCAGCTTGTCGTGGTAGGCGGCTCCATAGCGCGGGGTAAAGCTGAAGGGGCGATCGCCCATCCGTTTGCGCTGATAGGGCACCACGTTGTCGCCAAAGGCCTGGGCATACTCGTCGCTGTCGATCAGCGTATCCACGAAGCCGCCCCAGCCCTTGGTGGCGATCACAATCGACCAGGCGATTTCTTCGTCTTTGCTGTAGGGCGCACGGCCAAGGAGCCGCTTCAGGCACATTTCGACCAGGCGATAGTTGTTGTTTGGCTCCACCACCAGCCGATAGAATCGCTCCGACTTGGCTAGCCCCCGAATGAAGTCCCGCACGGAAATGGAGTGGTTGCGGAGCTGGGTTTCCAGCGCAATTTGGCGATTAAACCGAAGCTGCTCTTGCTCGTTAAACACCTGGCGATAGGCAGCGTTGATCAACTCGTCCACCTCATCCGCCGCACGAGAGTCTTCGAGCCGATAGATATAGAGAATGTCGCCGTTGGTATCAACCGTGCCAAAGCTAGATACCCGCTGGTTTTGCGCGGTTGGCTTGTAGTCTAAAAGAGGCAATGTCATCTCGATTTCTCCTTCAACATCTGAAAGGTGAAGAGACTTCTTGCACAGAGTCAGGGGTCGGGGATTCTACAGGAACCCGAATGCACCAGAGCATAGCGTTGCATTCAGGCTGAGTAAGCTGGAACGATTGGGCACAGTATGCGGGCGATCGCCCCTTCATCAAACAATCAGTCAGCTAAAAAACACACCGGTTTCAATCTTTGCGAACCAATCCCTAACCCGACAGTAGAACAATCTCAAAATACGATTTAGCCAGAGTTGAGAAAATTAGCGCGAATCACTGCACGAACTATGGTTGAACGGCTAAGTTTGAACGGACAAGTTTGAGAGCTAATTTGTAAAGGAGCCTGAAAGCCTTGTTAATCAAGGATTTCCGAGAAACCGCTTTTCCTGGGCAAACATGACCTCAAAGCCACACATGCCAAGAGTTTCAGGCTTCTTAAGATTTGCTTCATAAATTAGCTCTGAACGGCTAAATCCAATCTTCTATGCAAGTCTCTTATGCAAGAGGTGGTCAATCTAGAACGGAAATCAGCGCGTATCCTAACGTGCCTTAATGCGCCTTAGGTGCCTTAGGTGTCTTAAACAGTTTCCAGCGCTTCAGGCGTTGAGGGTTGATCCGCAGTTTTCACAAACCGCCTTTCACAAACCGCCAACGCCTGAAGGCCAGACTTTTAGCGGACGGGGAAGCTGGCCGAGGGGCTGATGGACACGGGCACGCCTGCGGTGGCGCTGCTGCGGCTCATATCGGGAATTTTGATATTTGCTGTAGACACCGAGGTAAACTGCATCGGCTTTGGCTGTACGGCCTTCGCCATTTCGAGGAAGTTGCGAACGTCACCCCACTTATAGCGCTCGGCTTCTAGGCGATCGCGCCAATAGTCGCCATAGCGGGGAGTCACCAAGTTAAAGGGGCGATCGCGATAGCGCCGCCGCTGGTAGGGAACCGTGTTGTCACCAAAGTTAGTGCTGTACTCGTCGCTGTCTAGCAGTTGATCGACAAAGCCCTCAAAGCCTTCGGTGGCAATCACAATCGACCAGGCGATTTGCTCATCCTGGTTGTAGGACGCACGACCCAGCAGGCGCTTCAGCGTAATGTCCACAATCCGGTAGTTAGAATTGGTTTCCACCACCAGCTTGCGGTAGGTTTCCGACTTGGCCAGCCCGCGAATAAAGTCCCGCACTGTAATCGAGCGGTTCTTCAACTGCGATTCCAGATCACCCTGACGGCTGCTTTTCAAAATGACGTGCTCGCTGAACACTTGGCGATAGGCCGCCCAAATTAGCTGCTCGATGTCGGAGTTATCGGCTGCGTCTTCCAAGCGATAGATATAGGGGGTGTCCTCGTTGCCGACTTCATAACCCGGCACGCGCTGGTTTTGAGACGCAGGTTTGTATGCAAGAAGGGGAATGCTCATGGTTTTCCAGAGGTTAGAGTTTAGGAGTTAGGGGTTTGGGAACCAGATGTAGGGGCCAGGACGTGAGTAAATTCCTGAACCCCAACCCCTGACACCGGATACCGAAACCCTAATTCTTCTTCAGCGGCGGGATATAGCTGTAGGGCAACCGAGCGGCGACAGGCTTGACGGTAGGCTTGGGGGTGCCGTTGTCGTCGCGGCTCATATCGGGCACCTTGATGGCGCTGGAGGTGGAGCGGGCCACGTCGCGCTGGGGCGTAAGCTGTGGCGTGATGATACCCTTTGCCATGATGAAGAAGGATGCCGGAATCGCTTGCCGCACCACTTTCTTATCCAGTTCGCCCGCCTGATACTGCCGCACCTGGTAGTAAGAACGGGTCATCATTTCCCGCTCCAGCAGGCGACCGCGCCAATAGTCGTTGTAGCGCGGGTTCACCAGATTAAACGGTCGTGCCTCCATGCGGCGGCGCTGATAGGGCACAATGTCGTCGCCGAAGTTGGAACGATATTCGTCGCTGTCCACCACCGCATCAATAAAGCCATGCAGCCCTTTGGTGGCAATCACAATCGACCAGGCGATTTGCTCCTGTTTGCCGTAGGACGGGCGACCCAAAAAGCGCTGCACTGTTAGCTCAACCACTCGATAGTTGGAGTTGAGTTCGGCAATCTGCTCTCGATAGACTTCCGATTTGCCCAGACCTCGGATAAACTCGCGCACGGAAATGGCGCGGTTCCGCAGTTGCGATTCCAGAAACTCCTGCCGATAGCTTTCCAAAATCAGATGCTCGCTCAAGATCTGGCGATAGCAGGCCCAGATGATGTTGTTGACATCGGTGTCGGAGGTGGCATCCGTCAGGCGATAAATCCGAGCGTCGTCCTCGTCGGGAACATCGTAGCCGGGTACGCGCTGGTTCTGGGTTTTGGGTGTGATTTCGAGCAGGGGAATTGACATGGTGGTTAGAGGTTTAGGGGTTTGGGATTGGGGTTTGGGAGCCAGGGAAGCTGTTGGGAACGGGCTGGGGAGATTGCAGCGTAGCGATCGCCCACTGAACCCGCGCCTGCACGGCAATATCCGAGTCTGCGAGAGTTCGCAGTGTTTCGAGAATCTGAGGCTGCAAGTCGGGTGTGGACTGTCCTAGGGCTTGCAGTCCGGCGATCGCCGCATAGCGGATCGACCAGTCAGCATCGTCTAGGATGCGAACGAGCGTATCGTAGGTGCGGGACTGGGCGATCGCCCGCTCGGAGTCTGCCAGCTTGAGCCAGAGCAACTGCCCTACGCCCTTGGTGGCCGCGCGGCGCACACTGGGAGCAAAGTCCGCCTCGGCCGCCGACAGCAGCACATCCAGCGCACGCGGATCGGCGATCGCCGCCAGTGCCCGAATTGCGTAGGCTCGCGCTCCGTAGTTATAGTCATCCAGCAGCGTCAACAGAGGCATCACCGCCGCTTCACCCATCTGCACCAGCCCCTTCACAGCCGTTACCGCTGCGCCAGGATTGTTGAACCCCAGCGCTCGAATCAGCGTTGGGATGCCCCCTTCCAGACGCGCTGCCGCCAAGGCCTGCACTGCCGCGATCAGCCGTTCCGGGGAATCAGCCCGGTCGATGTCGGCAATAAGGGTGGCAAGGGAGGTGAACATGAATAAAGCAGGAAAGAGGCGGGGAGCGACAGAGGATCAGCGTGAAAAGACACAGGGTTGAGAGAAAAGGGGTAGGGGCTTGCTTCCCCGCTGCCTTTTTCAACTTCGCTATTCAACTCTGCTATCTGATAACTTGGCGGACAATTTGGCGGCTGGCCAACCTGGCGGCTGCTCAGAGCATCTCGTCCATCAGCGTCATCACTTTGACCGCATCGGCGCTGAGGCTGTGGGGCGACTGGCGCATGGCGCGTTCCAGCAGCCCTTTCAGGGAAAAGAGCTTGAAGCTGTTTTCGGTGGCAGCAGTGGCAATCGCCTCGGCGGCGGGCAAATAGCCCACAGCACCCAGATCCGAAAGGGCGACGCGGCGCAGGTTGATGTCGTCGCTTTGCAGCGCGGCCACCAGGCGATCGCCGTAGGCCGCGTCTTCCGTCAACTGGTACAGCGCCCGCACCGCCGAATATTGAACCCGCTGGAGCGGATGCTCGACAAAGGGACGAATCACCTCGACGGCTTCCACAGCCCCCAATGCGCCCAGCGCCTCTAGAATGGCTTCGTAGGGCTGGGCCAGGTGAGGCCGGCCCGGAACCTTTATCGCCGCCGCTACGCCGCCCGCCAACAGGCCCAGCAGCGCGGGCACGCAGGACGCATCGCCCAGCATTCCTAACGACTGCGCCGCCGACTCGCGCACATAAAAGTCCTCACAGCCAAGACACTCCATCAGCCCCGGAACGGCACGGCAATCGCCCAGCTTCCCCAGGGCCCGGGCCGCATTCCGCCGCAGCGGGTAGCCGCCCAGTTCGGTTCGATCGGACTCGTCGCGGAGTGCTGCAATTAGCGCATCCACAGCAGCCGGATCAGACACACGAAACTTCCCCAACCACCATGCTGCGTAATAGCGCAAGCTGGTGTCGGGATGGGAAAGATTGGCGATCGCCTGCTCCACCGTCAGCGCTTCTGCGCCAGTGGCTTCCGATACAGCGGTCGATTCCTCAAACTGCGTCTCCGATGTTCCGTCAAGCATTCCTGAACCTGGGGGTGTCGCGTTCCGTCCAAAGGGGCGATCGCGTGCTTATGAATCGCTCGTCAGCGGTTCGATCTTGACAATCTTGCCGCCCATCCGCAGGATGCGCTGCATCTCTTCGTTCATGCGGTTATAAGGAACTGTGAAAAAGACGCTGCCACTGTTGCGAATCGCGTAGTTATTCTTGTCTGTCTCTTGGCTCTGACGCAGACCCACGACTTCATAGCGAAACATCCGCGCCCCAGAAGGCGAATTTGCGGCACTTCCCACAGCAGTTTGACCGTACATTGTCCTGTTCTCCATTGTCTAGAGGATAAAAGGGAGGGATCAGGGTTCAGGAGGTTCAGGTCAAGCCGCAAGCCTGGAAGCCAGTCAAAGGCTCAAGCGCCAAGTCCCAAACCCTGATTCCTGAAACCTAGCTTGCGCTGGCTAGCGACACGCTAACGATGCGACCACCCTGGCGCTGGATTTGCTGCATCCGGGCAGAGAGCTGATCGTAGGGCACCAGGTAAGCAGTGCTGCTGCGGCGCAGCTTGGGATAGCCAACGCCAGAGCCACCGTTTCGCAGGCCTGCTACTTCTACCCGATAGACGCGGGTGCTTTCGCCCACGGAGCCACCCAGGCACTTGCTGGGAGCCACATCATCTGAAGCGCGGAAGAAGGCAAAGCTGCCGCTGCCAGAGGGGCTGACAATAGAGGTCGGCTTGTTTTGAGCGAGGTCGCGGGCCAGGTGGGGCACGCGGCCCTCTGCCTGAGAGCGATCGCTGTTGGCATAGCCGCGATAGAGACGGAACATGCGGTTAAAGGCAACCGTGCGGGCCCCGGCATAGTACTCGAAGCCGCGATAGTAGGGCACGATGCTTTCGCCGAAGTTAGACTGATACTCCTCGGAGTCGATGTAAGAGTCGATATCCGCATCAAAGCCCTGGGTTTCGTACAGGTCGAGGTGGAAGATGACTTCCGACTCATCGTAGGGCGCACGACCCAGCAGGTGCTTGTAGTTCAGCTCGATCACGCGGGTCTGGAAGTTGCCGTAAAGGAACTTCTGCTTGTAAAGGTCAGACTTGGCAACGGCGCGAACAAATTCACGGACGCTGATGTTGCCGTCGCGGAGGAGCGATTCGGCGCTGGTGAGTCGTTCGGACTTCATCAGGTAGTCGTTGCCCAACACCTGCCGATAGACGGCGCGAATGACGTTTTCGACATCCTCTTTGGTGTAATTGGGGCGGAGTTCTACCCGGGGCGCTCCGTCAAACGGAGATGTTCCCAAACGGGATGCTGCTGCGGTAACTGGCACGGTCGATCTCTCCTTCGTGTTTGCGAATGGCTTGGAAGCGGTTGGCGCTTGAAGCTGACCCCAAACCCCAACCACTAGAAACCGGAACTCAAACGGGTAGCGGGCGATTCTTGAGGCTACCCTGAACCCTAGACGGCGCTGATGCTAAGCACCCGACCGCCTGCGCGATTGATCTGCTGGAGGCGCGTGGAAAGCTGATCGTAGGAAACGAGCAGGTCGCGATTGCTGAGCCGCAGAGGGGCCCGTCCGCTGGCAACGGACTGGGTATAGCGGACTCGATAGAGCTGGTCGCGATCGCCCGCTGCTGCACCCACCAACCCAGCTCCGGCTCCGACAAACTCGCTGACGCGGCCTGTGGAAGGCGGCTGGATCGGCATAGGCAGGTTGCGAGCCACTTCCTGCGTCAGCCGGGGGCGGTTCTTGCCATACTGAGCGCGATCGCTGTTGGCATAGCCCCGGTACAGCCGAAACATGCGCGTAAATCCGACGGTCTTTTGCCCCCGCTGCGAGTTGAACCCGCGATAGGACGGCACGACTGAATCGCCAAAGCTTTCCTGATATTCCGTCGAGTCGAGGTAGGAGTTAATCTCTGCCTCATAGCCCTGCTGGTCATACAGGTCAACATGGAAGGCGATCTCGGACTCATCGTAGGGTGCGCGGCCCAACAGATGCTTGTAATTCAGTTCGATGAATCGAACCTGGGGATTGGAATAGAAAAACTTCTCCTTATACAGTTCAGACTGGGCGATCGCCCGCACAAAGTCGCGGACACTGATCTGCCCCTGGCGCAAGAGCGACTCTGCGCTGGTCAGACGTTCGCTTGCCATCAGGTGATCATTTCCCAGCACTTGACGATAGGCTGCCCAAATCACAGCCTGCACGTCGTCTTCTGTCCAGTTTGGACGCAGTTCTACGCGATCGCTCGGCGAAAACGCAGTAATGCCCAATCGATCTGCCGCAACCAGACCGCTCATCTCAAATCCCTCCTCCTAAAACTGGCACTCGGTTTTGAAAAGCCCTTGTGACGAGAGGGTGCTCAAAGCTCAGCGCCCAATGCGGAAAATCAATCCATCAGGCCAGAACGAACGCCAGAACAAAAATCTCAGAAGCCTGAACCAGCAGAACTTCACCGGTTCTGATCGCCTGCGTTCCCAGACTGCTTCCGCCGTTGCCACAAGCGCGTCGAAATAAACACAGAAGCTTCAATCGCAAATTGGTGCGAACAGATCAGACTAGGTATAGCCCAGTGCAGAAGCTTCGTTCAGATCCTGCAACTTAGACATCACCCACCCAAATCTCGCGCACAGATATAACAATGCCCGGAAAGGTAAACCCCTGCCAGTCGTGAACCAGCAATTGCTTACCTTTCCGGGCAAGCACAATCAACTAGCTCAGGGCGTTGATTGCGTAGTCGATGTAGGTGTTAGCTTCGTTTGCAGCCTGACCAGACAGACCGTGGTTCGCCTTGATATACTTCAGAGCTTCCACATACCAGCTGGGAGACAGATCGAAGGTGCGGTTGATTTCATCCAGACCAGCGATCAGGTACTCATCCAGCGGGCCGGTGCCACCTGCAACCAACGAGTAGGTGATGATCCGCAGGTAGTAGCCGATGTCACGAGCGCACTTGGACTTGCCGCGGGAGTCCGAGGCAAAGTTTGCGCCCTGCATCTGGGTGGTGTAGGGAAACTTCTGATACACGGCATTTGCAGCACCGTCGATCAGTTGCTGAGCATTATTGGTCAGCGCACGAGCAGCTTCCATGCTGGCAGCGGCACGCTCGAAGCGACCGTTAACAGCTTGCAGCTCGGTGTTGCTGAGGAAACGGCCTTGGGTATCTGCTGCGGCGATCGCTTCAGTAATCGGGGTCTTCATAGTCGAGATATCTCCCTAAAAAACCTAAAGTTGTCCTTGAGTATTTTGAAAACCGTCGGCACGGAGCCGAGAACTGTAGGCTAGAGCCTGAGGCTGCACAGGACAGCACCAGCCCATCACCAAAGCCAAATTACGCAACCGCAGCAGCAGCGCGATCGAAGTAGCTGGCAATTTCAGACACCAGCGCAGAGCAGTCACCCTTGGTGATGCCGTTGGGGTCGTTGACGATGGAAATTGCGGCGTCCTTCATTTTGGCAACGCCAGCAGCCACAGAACCACCGGGCACGCCCAGCGCTTGATAGGTTTCGCGCAAGCCGTTCAGGCAGCGGTCATCCAGAACGCTGGAGTCACCCGCCAGAGTTGCATAGGTCACATAGCGCAGGATGATCTCCATGTCGCGCAGGCAAGCAGCCATACGACGGTTGGTGTAAGCATTTCCACCGGGCTGGATCAGCTGGGGCTGCTCTTCAAACAGAGAGCGTGCAGCGTTTGCAACGATGGTGGAAGCGTTGCTGGTCATGCGGTTAACGGCATCCAGACGCTTGCTGCCATCCTTGACTACGTTGCTCAGAGCGTCGAGTTGGGCGCTGCTCAGAAACTCTCCCTTCGTGTCAGCCTGGGAAACGACTTTAGCGAAAGCATCTAACATGGACTCAATCTCCTAATCGTTTTGGTTGAGTTCGGTCTTAAAAACTGGATGAAAGGTAGCCCAGTCTTCACTGTTGCTGATGGATAGCAGTGCTGAGTTAACACGGCGACACATGCAGCTTGGAAAGGCTCCCACAGATGAGAGAGAACGGCTTAGCCGCTGAACTCATCTTCCCGGACGCAAGGCGCTTCTCATAAATCTGAGAAAAACTTCACAGTTAGATGAGAAGGTTTAGAACCTGGCAAACCAGCGAATTGTCGTACTCTGTCTGTGGTTTGTACCCTTCCGAATCTCTTTATACAATGCGGTTAACCCATTTACTTGTTACAAGTTATTAAATTGCATAGAACCGCTCAGATATGCCCGCAAAGGCTTGACAGGCAAAGCTTTGCGGCATATTTCTGCAAATCATTTCCGGCACATTTGTTTACATTTTCGCGCCTGCCAACTCCTCATAGAAGCAGAATTTGGCATTTTAGATTCTCTTAAGAATTCTGAAAACCGTTGCCTGGACAAAGGTATAAATACTCTCTGAGGGCGGTCTGAGTGTACTCATAATTTTAAGCAATGTAAACAAGTCCTTCGCTAATTTGAGATTTGTCACACAAAACGCTGCCGCAAAACGCGCAAAAGCGTCGCAAAAGAGTCCGGCGGAGGGGCGATCGCCTCGATCTCTTTCTCAGAAATCGGGTGATACAGCCGCAGCTTCCAGGCATGGAGCGCCTGCCCCGGTAAGTTCACGCCGACAGATTTGCCGCCGCTGTAGACCGGGTCGCCTACCACCGGATGCCCCAGGTGGGCGCTGTGGACACGGATCTGGTGCGTGCGCCCCGTTTCCAGGTCAAATTGCATCAGCGTGTAATTGCCCAGGCGTTCGACCACCTGCCAGTGGGTCACGGCGCGTCGCCCGCCGCGATCTTCCGGCACGATCGCCATTTTTTTGCGATCTACCGGATGACGACCAATGGGCGCGTCCACGGTACCCGCATCTGCCTTGGGCGCACCGTAGACTACTGCCAGATAGGTGCGTCGGGCGGTTTTGGTTTTGAACTGAGCCTGTAAACGCTGATGCGCCTGATCGGTCTTGGCGATCGCCAGCGCACCGCTGGTGTCTTTATCCAGCCGATGCACGATGCCTGGCCGCTGCACGCCGCCAATGCCCGCTAAGTCGGGACAGTGCGCTAGCAGCGCATTCACCAGCGTCCCCGTGGTGTGGCCTGGCGCAGGATGCACCACCAGACCCACGGGCTTATTCACAATAATCAGGTGTGCGTCTTCAAACAGGATATTGAGGGGAATGGCTTCGGCTTGGAGCGTCATCGGCTCAGAAGGCGGAATAGACACCGTGAGGCGATCGCCCCCCTGAACCTCCGCTTTTTTGGACGTGCAGGGAACCCCGTTGACGCGCACCTGCCCCTGCTCGATTAGCTTTTGCAGGCGGGCGCGGGACAGATCGGGCAAACGGGCTGCGAGATAGCGATCGAGGCGATCGCCCCTACCGATTCCCGCATCCACCACTAGCTCCAGATCGGCTACATCGGCGGTTACATCGACGGCTGCATCAATGCCTTGGGGCGCTAGCTCCGGGTCGTCAAACGCTTCATCGTCAAACGCTTCATCGTCAACCGCTTCATTGTCAAAATCGCCTGAATCATTGCTCGGACGGTTATCCACAGTGCCTCCGCAGGCTGTCCCCATCAATGCCAGGTATCTTACTCAACATCCGGGCCGATTCCATCTTCTGGGAAAACCCACTTGGGCGGCTCCATCGCTTTGCGGCGCAGCGCTTCCTCTGCCATTTCCAGCATCTTATCCAGCGACGTGGTTTCGATAAACTGCGACGCCTGGTTGCGATATTCCTGATTGGGACAGCGATCGCCCAGAACGCAGCCGTTTTTACACGCTTCGGCGCAGTTAATTTCGGTAGGGGTCATGGGGTGTTCTCCTGCTTGCATCAATCTGACTTAAATAATTCATTTTGGATTTTAGATTGACGATTTTGGATCGCCAATTGACCTACATCAGTCTCGCATAGCGCTCTTGATGCTTCCACCCGCAACCGAAGCCCCAAATCTAAAATCCCAAATCTGCCCCTCTACCTCAACCCTTCCCGCTGCCTAGCGGTCGAGCAGCTTGACCATCCAGATCGACTGCGGCACAAAGCCCAGCGATTCGTATAGCCGTTGGGCAGGCTGGTTTTGGCAGAACACATGCAGCCCCATCTGGCGATCGCCCCTTAGCCTGGCCCAGTCTTCAGCTTGCCGCATCAGGGCGGTGCCAATTCCCCGGCGACGATGCTCTGGCGAGACATAGAGCAAGAAAATGTGAGCGTGGCGATCGCCCCGCACCTGATCAACCGCGCTGCCCATCCACAAACAAGCCACCGGATCGGGAATTCGCAGGTTCGCATCCGTATGAGACCGCACCCACCACAGCGGCGTGTCGCCAGAGAAATATTGCTCGACGGTGTACGCGAGATGGTCGAACCCTTCGCCAGGAAACAGTTCGCAGTAGGTGCGCTGCATAAACTTAACTAGCAGCGCTCGATCAACCCCAGTGCTGCGGTAAATCAGATATCCGGGGCACAGGTCAGCAGTGTCAAGCACGGGTTATCAGAACGGGTTGCAACTGCTTAGCTTGCCGGGGCGATCGCCGCTTCATCCGGCAGCCCATGAATCAGCACATCCAGCGAGGAAGCCGTTCCCAGATCTGCCACGTCGTCGGAACCGCCCAACCCGACTTGCTCTACTGCTTCAATTGGCGCAGGCGCAGCCATATCTTCGGGCAAAAAGATGCGGGCGCTCACCACCACCAGCGCTAGCACAAACATCAACACCACCAGCAGCGGCGCAATGTACTGACGAAAAACAGACATCTCTCATCTACCCCCTTATTTCTGCCTAACATCTCTAAACATCATAGTCAGCAGAGGAAGACTAAGCTTGACTGCTGCTCTGACCCAAGGTTCAGAGGACTAAGACTCTGCAACTAAAGCCTTGTGAATGGTCAGATAACGCTCAGTTCAGCGGTAAGAAGGCTCAGCCATAATACCTCGCCACCGGAACAATAACCAGTGAGCCACTACACAGCAAATCAAAAAGGACCCCAAAGCAAACCTTGCATCTAGAGTAGAGGCTTTGAAGAGGGAAAATAGCGGCAACGCAGCATTGGGATAACCCGCAACACCGAACGCAAATAGATTAAACGCTGCATGAATCCCCAGCGCCAGATTCAGGCTGCCACTCCTCAGGGTGACTAGCGTTAAAAACGCGCCAGCCGCAAACCAGTTCAACGCCGCTAGCCAAGGCTGTCCTTCAGCCTCTGGATTAGAGAGATGGGGCAGGGTAAACAGAATGCCATTCGCAACACTTAGTAGCAACCAGTTCTGCGTCAGTCGTCCCAAGCCCTGTAGGAGGTAGCCTCGAAAAAAAACTTCCTCAGCACTGGTTTGGATGGGAATCAGCACAAGGCCAACTAAAAGACTAGGCAGGGTAACCACAAAACTGGGGTTCAGACTGTAGCGTCCAGGGTGGAGCAATGCCTCGACTATCGTGGCGATCGCCGCTAGCAAGAAAAACAGAATAAACCCACGCCACACCTGCGGCCAGCTAATTCTGCCAAGCGGCCCTATAAGTGTTGCACTCGGACGCTGATGAAGTAGCCCCACAGCCATCAACGAGCTAGCAAGCAACAGGCCGAAAGGAAGCAGCATTAGCGTAAGACCGAAAGGGGACTCTGGCTGAATCAGCCCGATGAAGATCGGCAGCGCGAACAATACGCTGCCGGCTATCCAAACAAAAATCGTGATTAATATACCGACCAAATAGCGCCAGGCGGCATTCCGGCCTTGGTCAGCAAGTTGAAGATAGGAACCCCTCATCGAAAAGCCCCATCTGCCTCTTTGACAATCCAAACCACGTGCAACCTAAATTCATCCAATGCTAAGCCCCACCTAAATCTCAAACGACGGCTGCGGAATCTGCATTGCCCGCGCCAGTTCAGCCGCCACCAGCGGACGAGAAAACTCCGGCGGTGGCAGTTGTCCGTTTCGCAGCATTTCCCGCACCTTTGTTCCCGATAGGTGAATCCGCTCTTCGGGCGTGCTGGGGCTGGTTTTGGTGGTCGCCATCTGGTTGGTGCGGGTGCAGTAGAAGGCGTGTTCAAACTTCAGCGGCGTGATGCCCAGCGCCAGCGGGTCAAATTCGTCGAAAATATACTGTGCGTCGTAGGTTCCGTAATAGTCGCCCACGCCCGCATGATCGCGCCCCACGATGAAGTGCGTGCAGCCGTAGTTTTTCCGCACCAGCGCGTGGAAAATCGCCTCTCTAGGGCCGGCATAGCGCATCGCAGCCGGGTTGATCGCCAGAATCACTCGATCCTTCGGGAAGTAGTTTTCCAGCATGATCTCGTAGCAGTTCATCCGCACGTCTGCCGGAATGTCGTCCTCTTTGGTTGCGCCCACCAGCGGATGCAAAAACAGCCCGTCCACCACTTCCATCGCGCATTTGATAATGTATTCGTGGGCCCGGTGGATGGGGTTGCGGGTCTGGAAGCCGACGATCGTTTTCCAGCCCTTATCTCGAAACAGCGCCCGCGACTCAGCCGGGTCGATTTGATAGGTGGGAAACCGTGGATGGGCATCGCGCTGAAGCAGCCACACCGGGCCGGCCAAGTTCACCGGACCCTGGCGATAAACCACCTTTACACCGGGATGCTTTTCTTCATTGGTGCGATAGACATGTAGCGCCTCGTGAACCTTGTCGTAGGTGTACTTTTGCGTCAGTTGCAGCACGCCAACGAACCGCCCCAGAGAGTCATCCAGCCGCACCAACATCCCCTCTTTCAGCGGCGTGGCTTCTTCTTCCGTCACCGACAGCGTGATTGGGATCGACCACGGCAGCCCATTGGCCAGGTGCATTTCATCGACCACGCGCTGATAGTCTGCCTGCTCCATGAAGCCCGTTAGGGGGCTAAAGCCGCCGATCGCGATTAGCTCCAAATCTGACACGGCCCGCTCATCGAGCCGGAGCCGGGGCAAAAAGTCGGCTTTATCCAAAAACTCTTGCCGCTGCTCTGGAGTGCAGATTCGGTTAATCAACGTCCCGCCGTGGGCAGGGGCCGGATCGGGGAAGTGAGTCATGACTGCTTTAGGTTTTTTTTAGATTTGCTACTAGCCTTCATCCTACCAGCAGGGGCGATCGCATTTGAATTGCCCGCTGGCTCCTCCCAGTCCCCCTTAGCCCCCAGATCCTCTCCAAAGCCATGCCGCATAATCGAGTGATGGAGTGCGGCGGCTATGCTGGCAGGATTATGGAAACGGTCGCTTTTTTTGAGCAATATCCAGACATGCGAGTTTATTTAGGAAGATCGAATTAGGGCGATCGCCCATCCTATTGCTGCCATGTCTACGAAACTGTTCTAGCTATTCAGAATCCATACGTGAGGTGAAATCTGAATGAACCGCCTTCAAAAGATTGCCATTGGTTGCGGAACGCTTGCTTTGGGGACGATAGTGCTGCTGGGATGGGCCGCGGGCGCGGCTCCCTGGCGATCGCCCCGCAACCTGACGGAACGCATGATTGGGGTTCCCCTACCCTACGGCGTTACGCCAGAGGTGAACTTTAGCGGGCTGCTCGGCCCCATTCCGACAGACATTGAATATATTGCCCACGTCAATTTTGTGATGCCTGCGGACAACCTGGAAGCCTTTGTAAACACGCTGGGCTGTCCTGTTCCAAGTGCAGAGAATCAGTACGAATGCATCTTGGACGTTCCACAAGGTCTAGGCGGAACACCACCCAAGAGCGGCACAGCGGAGTCTCGGTTGTTCCAGTTCCAGTTTCAGGAGAATGGAACGGTTCGAGTGCAGATGCGCCTGCTGGCAACGTGAGGCTGAGTCTGTAGAATTCATCAGAATTCATCGCAAGAATTCATAGCGAAAATTCATCGTGAGAATTCATCATGAGAATTCACCGCGGACATTGCGCCTTCGGGTTTACCATTTTCCTTTAGGACTTACGCAGTTGGAGGATTTTTCGCGGGCTGCGCCCGCGAAAAATCCTCCAACACCTAGAAAGCTGATTGCAAGTGCATAAGTCCTGCCCTTGTTGGAAGTGGATGATTCATTTGCGGTGTTGCCATTGACCCATGCCTATCGCGGGCGACTCGCGCCGACACCCACCGGGCACCTGCACTTGGGTCATGCCAAAACGTTTTGGACGGCGCAGCAGCGGGCTGTGCAGCATGGCGGCGTGCTGGTTTTGCGAATCGAAGACCTCGACCGCAATCGCTGCAAACCCGAATATGCTGACGATTTGCTGGAAGATTTGGTCTGGTTTGGCTTTTGCTGGCAAGAAGGGCCCGACGTAGGCGGCCCATTTCAGCCCTACAGGCAGCGCGATCGCCAGTCGTTCTACCACCAAACCTGGCAGCAGTTGAACCATCTCGGCGCAATTTATCCCAGTCCCCACTCTCGTAAAGACGTGGCCAATGCGCTCCGTGCGCCCCATGAGGGCGATCGCGAAGTGATCTTTCCCGTCAAATTGCGTCCTGCAACGTGGGAAGTGGCAACGGAACCCGGCGAGGTGAACTGGCGATTTCGTGTGCCCGATGGCGAGGCGATCGCCTTTATAGACGAACATCTAGGCCCACAGCGCTTCATTGCAGGGCAGGACTTTGGTGACTTCATGGTGTGGCGGCGAGACGGGCTGCCCAGCTATGACCTGGCCGTAGTGACCGACGACCACGCAATGGCGATTTCCGAAGTGGTGCGCGGCGAAGACCTGCTGCTTTCCGCCGCCAAGCAGATTTTGCTCTATCGCACACTGGGCTGGGAAATTCCGGCATTCTATCACTGTCCCTTAGTGCGCGATGCAGCAGGCAAGCGACTGGCAAAACGCGACGGGGCCCGCAGCCTGCGATCGCTCCGGCAACAGGGCATTACCCCAGAACACATTCGAGAATCGTGGGAACTGTTCCTGTAGCTTTGAACTCAAAGCCAGGCCTCTCAGCAATGGGGAAAGTTCCGGCTCTGAGCAGCGCAACGATAATCCTTCACTGACAAGGCGTACTTCCTGTACGGTAAACATGAGAAGCGGGCTATGATCGGCGATCGAGCGGAACTCTAGCTCATCTGGGTGCATCGATAGACCTGCCCGTATTCCTTCTTGAGTCCAACCGTCTTGTTCAAGGAGCTATGCCCCATGCCCCGGTTTTCGCTGAAGCGGGCGATCGCCCTTTGGCTCGTTCTGTCGGTGGCGCTGGTGGCGCTGCTGATCCGCGAATCGCCCACGCTGGCTTACACGCCCTTTGCCAGCATCGAGATTCAGCCCCGCGCCGGCCGGCCGATCCACCTGCCCAACCGCATTTTTGACTGCACCCAGGGTGCGGCCCAGTGGCAGTGCAGCGCTGCTCTGGCCGAACAGCCGCTCGACCTGACCTGGAGCTATAGCCCAGCATTTCCTGCTGAACTGGGGGACTGTGGCGCAACCTATGCAGGTCGGACGGTTTCATGCCGCGAAGCAGGGATGGACTTTGTGCGTGGGCTGCAATACCGCTACACCTTGCAGGGCGACCTAGAGCTGAGCGCGGCACAGTTGAACGGGCTGCGGTGGCACTATTGGGGCATTAACCTGCTGATGTCTCTGCGAGACCTGGGGCTGATTGGGCTGGGGCTGGGACTGTCGCTGGCGGGCGGGGTGCTGGTGGCGCTAGGGGCGTGGCGTAGTCCGGGGCGCTGGGCCAAGGGCATTGCCAGCTTTGCCTGTGGCATGGGGATGGCAATGCTGGTGGCTAACTATTTTGGGCGAGTTTTGCTGGAAACAGTGTATGGGGTTGGCATTTCCGACGACCAGTGGCAATGGCTGACGCATGGGCTGGCGATCGCCGCTGGCATCGGCACCTGGATCAGCACAGCGGCATTGCTCTATTTCCCCTTTGGCCCGGTGATGCGTCTGATTGTGAGCCTGCTGGCGGGGGTGTCGCTGTTTAGCCTGCTGGCGCAGTCGCCGGGTGCTTACCTCCTAAGCTTTATGGGCATCCCGGTGGGCAGTGGCTCGTTTGGGAGCCATCTGCCAATTTTTCTTGCCAGCGGGGCAGCGTGGCTGGCGGCGTTCTGGCTCTATCGCAGGCGACCTATCAATACGCGCCGTTTTCTGAGCTTTGCAGGCGGCATGGGGGTCTTTGCGATTGGGTCGCTGCTGGCGCTGATGGGTCTGCTGTGGCTGGGTTACGTGGATTAAGTCCGAGTCCATCCCCAATCCAAAATCCAAAATCCCCAATCTAAAATCCAAAATCCCCTCCCCTCTACCCCGTGGGCAGAGCCGCCAGCGCCGCATCGGCCGTGCGAAATCGCTGGGTTACGTCTGACTCGGTCATTTGCTTCAGCCAAGTGGCAAAGTCGGGGCTGCACTGGAGGCACTGAGCCAGATCGATGCGAAGTCCCCGGTGGGGCAGATTCATGGGTTCGATTCCGGTCATGCCGACGACCAACGTCATGCCCAGGCTGTAGAGATCGGAGGCGGTCATGGCGCGGCGACCGATTTGCTCTGGCGCAACGTAGCCTTCAGTGCCAACGATGCTAAAGGTGGTGCCATCCGCAGAGGCAAGAGACTTGACGGAGCCAAAATCGACTAGGTTGACCTGAGTGGCGATCGCCCCTTCATCGTCCGACAGCAGCACGTTGCTGGGCTTGATGTCTCGATGCACAATGGGCGGCTGCTGCGCGTGCAGATATTGCAAAATTTCCAGTGCCTTCCGCGCAACCTGTTTGGCTTCGGCTTCGCTGAGGGTGCGCTCGGCCTTGAGGTATTTATCGAGCGAGGTTCCCGGCAAATAGCTCTGAATCAGCGCCAGGGCCTTTCCGCCGCGAGGCAGGTCGATTTCAAAATAGCCCAGGTAGCGCGGCGTAGCAGGATGGGCCAGCACTTGCAGCGCATCGGCCTCGCGGGTAAACAGCTTGAGGTCATCGGGACCAAGGTTTTCGTCAATAAACACGACCTTGAGGATGACGGGTTCATGGGTCATCAGATCGCGGGCCAGCAGCGTCCAGCGGCCAGACTTTTTGCCGAGTTGCTGTTCCACTTCGTAACGATCGCCAAGTATCTGACCTGACATAATACAAAAGTTGAGGTGATGAATGTTCGTTCGGGGCGCTGCCTATGGCTGAACCTGCCGCCCAACATACCATCCAGTATGCTGCCCGGTATGCCGCCCAATTGTAGCGCCACTGAAAAGTTTTCTCTGCAAAGCCTTAGAGCGAAACCTTAACTTCAAGCCTATCTCTAGAGCCGCCTCTCGACACCTGTCATCACGATTTACCACCATGTCTTTTTCCGTTCCATCGCCCGCTCCCCAGTCCGACTCGATCCGCCACCAACAGCATCCCCTGATTCGCGCCCTGGCAGATCGGATCGAGGCTGTATGGCAAACTCATCTGGACTTGTCGCCTTATCGCCTGCCCGAAGATCTGGGCTACGTAGAAGGACGACTAGAGGGCGAGCGTCTGGTGATCGAAAATCACTGCTACCAAACGCCGCAGTTTCGCAAGCTGCATCTAGAACTGGCGAAGCTGGGCACGGGGCTAGATATCCTACACTGTGTTATGTTTCCCCGTTCGGACTATGATCTGCCCATGTTTGGCGCAGATTTGGTAGGTGGGCGCGGCCAGGTGAGCATGGCGATCGCCGATCTGTCTCCCGTGCGGGGCGATCGCAGCCTGCCCAGCAGCTACGTGGGCGAGTTGGAATCTCTGCCGCCGCTCCAGTTTTCGCAGACGCGCAGTTTCCCCACCTGGGGCACGATTTTTTCCAGCTATTGCCTGTTTATCCGCCCAGAGTCGGAGGATGAACAGCAGCAGTTTCTCGATCGCGTCGAAGCCTACCTGAAGATTCACTGTAAACGGGCGATCGCCACTCCGGCCACCCCCGAAAAGCAGTCTGAAATCCTGGCCGGACAGCAGCACTACTGCGCCCAGCAGCAGCAAAACGACAAAACCCGCCGCGTGCTAGAAAAAGCCTTTGGCGAAGACTGGGCAGAACGCTACATGACCACGGTGCTATTCGACTTGCCCACAAGGTAGCAGCGCAGCTCAACAGCACACTATGCAAACTATGCACAAACTGCACAAACTATGCAGCGTCGTCAAAACCCGTTATCCCCGCCGACGAGCGGCAGCCTTCTGTTCCAGCCGAAAGAGCCACACCATCAGCGCCACCAGTCCCAATTGCAGCGCCAGATTAGGCAGTGTGTCGCTGTCTCCCCGCCCGGCTGCAAACTGCGTGGCAAAAATGAACGCGCCAATTAGCCCGGACGCGCCAAACGCCAGATAGACAAACTGTCGCAGCCCACGATAGGGTGCTTTTGATTCTGCTACTAGCCGAGCATAGGCTTCTGGATCACGCTCTTTCAGCTTCTCGCCCCGCTCCCGCAACCGATCTGTCATGGCTATTCACCACCCTAGCAATTGTTCAGGTAAAACTCAGCGGGCGTGATGGGCCCCGCCTATCTACCATAGCCCTCGTTTGCCGCTGGGGTGAACTGTCGCCCAGTTGGTTCGCGCCAGCGCCAGTTGTTCGTCGCTAATCTTGGCTCCGGTCAGGTCCGCGCCGCAAAGGTTCGCCCCCCGCAGGTTGGCGTTGCTCAGATAGGCATAGCTCAGGTCTGCCCCCCGCAGATCTGCTCCCTGCAAATCCGCATGGCTAAGATAGGCCCGCGCCAAGTTTGCGTTTTTCAGAATCGCCTGATTCAGACTGGCTCGACCAAAATCCGTGTTAAACAGGTTTGCGCCCTGGAGGTTCGCCTTATGCAGTTTGGACTGGTGAAAGTTTGCCCCCGTCAGCGCGACCTTAGACAGGTTCAACTGGCTCAGGTCGCGGGAGGTAAAGTCGCGCTTACCCTTGGCGTAGTCGTTCAGCAACTCATCCGCTCGCAGTTTGGGCATCAGCGCTGGATGTCCGCCAGAGCTGCCGCTGCTGCCGCCCGATGCGCCCCGACCTCGCTCGATCGTGGTGACGGAGACAGGCTTTTGGATGGCGGTGCGGCGATGACCACCCGTGTAGGGCGAACCGCCAGAATCTCCGCCGGACTTGGATTGCCGTGCGCGAATCGCGGCCGCCATACGGGCAGAAGGCGAAGAGGGGAAGAGGTCGCCGCTGAGGTCACCAGAGGGTATGTAATGATGGGGCGAAACCTCAGGCTGACGGGCAGAAGGCCGTACAGGCTTGACCATGCTCTGGGCTAGGCTGTCGAGGTATGGCTCTAGATCCAGCGCCCGCAGCACTTCTCCTGCGTTCTGATAGCGATGGCGAACGGAAACCTCCAGCATCTTTTGCAATACGCCCGCAAAGTGTTCGCTGATGTGAACCTGTTCGCGCCATAGAATTTCGCCGGTGGTCGGGTCATAGTCCATATCCTTCGGCGCTTTGCCCGTCAGCAGGTAAATGCAGGTCACGCCCAGCGCGTAGATATCGCTGGCATAGACCGGACGCATCGCCATTTGCTCTGGCGGGGCATAGCCGGGAGTGCCGATGGCGTAGGCCGTCAGGGCAGTCTGCTCCGTTGCGCCGGCCCGCACAGGGTTGACCTGATCTTTTACCGCGCCGAAGTCGATCAGCACCAGCTTTTTATCTTGAGTGCGACGAATCAGGTTGGCAGGCTTGATGTCGCGATGAATCACCTGCTGGGAATGCACGTACTGCAACATCGGCAGCACTTCGCTGAGAAACTGCTTGACCCCCGCTTCGCTGAAGGGGCCATTTTGCTTCACTTCTTGCTGGAGGGTGGAGCCGCTGATATATTCCTGGATTAGGTAAAACTCCTGGTTCGCCTCGAAATAGTCGAGCAGTCGAGGCACTTGGGGGTGGTTACCGATTTTACCTAGTGTTTTGGCTTCTCGGCGGAACAGCTCCCGTGCCATTTGTAACACATGGGGCGAGGAGGCAACAGGACGAAGCTGCTTGATCACGCAATGGGGACTACCGGGAAGTGATTCATCCTTGGCCAGAAACGTGGCTCCAAACCCGCCATGCCCCAGGGACTGCACTACCCGATAGCGATCGCGCAACAGCAGCTTGGAGCCACAGGCCTGACACAGCTCAGTATGAGTCAGATTCTCTGGTTTTGGACAGGCAGGATTTAAGCAGTAGCTCATTCGGCATCACTCGTTAGGTTGACCGCCGGGCGTATATCTCATAGTGAGAACATGCACCTCTTTTACAATTATCGGCCCAAGAGCATGAAGGTAGAGTGCAGTTCTCTCGGGGAAACCCTTGAAGACTTGCTAAAGATCACGCTGATTCGCTTGAAGCCCCAGTAAATATCCATAGATGCACGGAGTCAGCAGGTAGCGATTCGCCCAAGCGTCTAGTCTAAAGCACTGACGAAGCATCCAAGCGAGATGTTGCCAAGACTGCTAGATGGGCGAGATGCAGCGGGTAAAAGCATTTAGCTTCTATAGATTGTTTAACAGATTGTTGATGGATGTGCTAGGGGGTAGAAGCGCGTTCCGAGGCAACCGGGCGGTAGAATTGGGAGGGCCGAGGCACGAGATTTGGCGGTTTATCAGTCGCTCCACTGGGATTAATGTCTGGATGGAGCCGTGCCGGGGCTGGACTGGATTAGATTTCGATCACGTTAATCTTTGCTGGGCAAAAAGGCACGGTAGGCGATGCGAATTTCTCTGAACTGGTTGCGAGAGCTAGTCGATATCAACGTATCTCCAGAAGCGCTGGCGGATATGCTGACGATGGCGGGGTTTGAAGTCGAAGAGATTGAGGATCGCCGCACTTGGGCGGATGGCGTGGTGGTGGGTCGCGTGCTGGAGCGTCAGCCCCATCCCAATGCCGACAAGCTGAGCGTGTGTACGGTGGACATTGGAGCCGACGCACCTTCCACGATTGTCTGCGGCGCGGCCAATGTGCGGGCAGATATCTACGTGCCCGTGGCGACGCTGGGGACGCACCTGCCGATAATTGACCTGACGATTCGCCCCCGGAAGCTCCGGGATGTGCCCTCGGAAGGGATGATTTGTTCGCTGGCAGAGGTGGGGCTGGCGAAGGAGTCAGAAGGGATTCATATCTTTCCGCAGGACTCGCTTCAGGTGGGCATGGATGCCCGTCCGCTGCTGGGTTTGGACGATGTGATTTTAGACCTGACTTCTACGGCAAACCGGGCCGATGCGCTGAGCATGGTGGGCATTGCGCGGGAGGTGGCGGCGCTGACGGGTGCAACACTCAAGCTGTCGGAGGTGCCCGAATTGCCTGTAAAGTCCGGTGGAAAAGATTTGGCGCTGCGGATTTCGGAGCCGGGGGCCTGCCCGATTTACATGGGGACGGTGATCAAAGGCGTGGCGATCGCCCCTTCTCCCGAATGGCTGCAACGGCGGCTCCAGGCAGCGGGAACTCGTCCGATTAACAACGTGGTGGACGTGACCAACTACGTGCTGCTGGAGTGGGGGCAGCCGCTGCACGCCTTTGATGGCGATCGCCTGCGTGCGATTGCGGGTTCTTCGGATCTGACGCTGGGCGTGCGCTTTGCCCGCAACGGCGAAACCCTGACCACGCTGGATAGCCAGGCGCGAAAGCTGACGGATCAAACCCTGCTGATCACCGCCAACGACCAGCCCGTGGCGCTGGCAGGCGTGATGGGGGGTGAAAACAGCGAAGTTTATGCCGATACGACGAATCTGGTGCTAGAAGCGGCAGTGTTTGACTCGGTGGCGATTCGTCGATCAGCGCGATCGCAGGGACTCCGCACCGAAGCCTCGGCCCGCTACGAGCGCGGCGTAAATTCTGCGGAACTCGAACTGGCCTGTCGGCGGGCCCTGGCGCTGCTGGGGGAACTGGCGGGCGGCACGGTGGACATACAAACGGTGGCGGATGCTCGGCCGGGCGGCGCAATGGCAACGCGCACGATTGAACTGCGGCTGGAGCGGCTAAACCAAGTGCTTGGCCCCATCGAACTAGACAAAGAGGCGCGTCCGGGCGAAGGCGAAATTGGCGACTTGCCGCCCACCGAGGTAGAGCGGATTTTGACGGCGCTGGGCTGCGAACTCACCCCGATTTCGGCGGCGGGCGACGTGTGGCGAGTGAGCGTGCCGCCCTATCGTCACCGAGATCTGGAACGCGAAATCGATCTGATCGAGGAAGTGGCGCGGGTTTACGGCTACAACAACTTCTGCGATACGCTGCCTGCCAAGACCGAACTGGGCTTCCTGTCGCCCGACTACGCGCTAACGCGGCAAATTCACCATGCCTTCAAAGCGGTGGGGCTGACGGAGGTGATTCACTATTCGCTGGTGAAGCCGGACGGCGACAACCAGATTGCCCTCAGCAATCCGCTGTTTGTGGAATATTCTGCGCTGCGGACTGAAATGCTGACGGCGCTGATCGATGCCTTCCAGTACAATCTGGAGCAGGGCAACGGGGCGCTCAATGCCTACGAAATCGGGCGTGTGTTTTGGCGCGAAGAGGACGGGCTATATGAGGGCGATCGCCTCGCGGGAATCATGGGCGGTGATGCGTCGGTCGGGCGCTGGGTTCGCAGCGGCCGCGAACAGCCGATGACCTGGTTTGAGGCCAAGGGCGTGTTAGAGAGCGCGTTTCGACAGCTTGGCATAGCGGTTGAATTTCAGCCCGATCGGCGGAACCCGCTGCTGCATCCCGGACGGACGGCCTCGCTGTGGGTGCAGGGCGAGCGGCTGGGTACGTTTGGACAGATCCACCCCCAAGAACGCCAGCGCCGGGGACTGCCGGATGAGGTCTATGCCTTCGAGCTAGACCTGGACTTGCTGCTGGAAGATATGTCTGACGAAGCCAGGATTACGCCGATCTTCAAGCCCTACTCCGCCTATCCAGCCTCCGACCGAGATCTGGCGTTCTTTGCGCCCATACAGTTTTCAGTTGCGGAAATTGAGCGGGCAATTCGCAAGACGGCAGGCAAACTGCTCGACTCGGTAGAACTGTTTGATGAATATCGCGGCGAGTCAGTGCCCGAAGGCAAGCGCAGTCTGGCATTTCGACTGGTCTACCGGGCGAGCGATCGCACGCTAACGGACGAAGACATCGAGCCGGTGCATCAGAAAGTCCGCGAAGCGCTCCAAGAGAAGTTCCAGGTGAGCTTGCGGAGCTAAAGATAAAAAAAGAAGAACGAAAAAGGAAGAACGAAAACCGAAAACCCTTTCCTCTTCGTTCTTCTCTCTTCGTTCTTCTCTCTTCGTTCTTCTCTCTTCCTCACTCCACTGCTTCCAGCTTTTGCAACGACAGCGCCGCCGCGTCCGACACATGGGGGTGGCTGTCGCGCAGCAGGTATCGCAGCGCAGCAATGCTCTTGGGGGTGGGCAGGTTGCCCAGGGCTTCGGCGAGGCGCTGACGAACCAGCCAGTCGGGCGAGTCCACAAATCGCAGGATCGCCTCGACCGCTTCTAGGTCTTGCAGTTCGCCGAGAGCGGCGATCGCCGCCTGATGCAGCACAACCTCATCGCTCTCCAGCGCTTGCAGCAAGGCATGACGGGCACGGGGGTCTTGCAGATTGCCCAGCGATACGGCGGCGCTAAAGCGCACCAGCCAGTCGGTATCTTCGTAAAATGCCCGCAGCAATGGCTCGACGGCACGAGAGTCGCCCAAGTAGCCCAGCGCCCCAGCCGCATCGGCACGGATGCCGTAGTCGGGGTCGTTTTCCAAAATCTGCGCCAGGATGGGGTAGCACTCGTCGGTCTGCTTGATCCCCAGGGCAAACACGGCCATTGAGCGCACTTGTAGGCTTTCGTCATCTAGCACCTTGAGAATCAGCGGCACAGCGGATTCGGGAGGCACGTCGCGCAGCATGGCCAGGGCGACCATGCGATCGCTCGACTTGGGACTGTCGAGTTGGGTCTTGATCTGCTCCAGGCTGAGTTGACTCATGGCAGTTTTGTTACGAATTATTAACTTTATGATAGCGGAGTTTTTCGGTGGCGGGGCTGCCAATCCGCTCCAGTGCGTCGTGTTGATTTTGGATTTTAGATTGGCGATTTTGGATTGACGATTTTGGATTGGCGATTTTGCGAATTGCGGGTGTGGGTTCAAGCGTCCGGTAGCTTTTCAGTAGGTTTCTGGCGATTTCTCGCTATTGCGCGATTTGCGAGACTGGGGATCGGCGTAGGGCTTCTGGCTCAGGCATAGCCGAACCGGAGGAGTCCCGCCACAATCAGGGCGATCGCCCCCAGGGACAGCCACACAAACGAGTTGTCTTTGGTGTTAACCTGGCTCAGATCAATCGGCTCTGGATCGGGCTTGGGGCGTGGCTTCGGGCGCGACGGCTTGGGGCGATTGGGCACGGCGTAGGCCTTCTGATCTTCAGCGCTGGCGGTTTCCAACCCGCCCAAGTCGGGAATCTGGGTCAGCCATTCGGGGCGAGTCCGCAGGCGCGGCGCGGTCAGGATGGCTTGCAGGCGGCGACTTTGCTTGCGGGTCTTCACATCGGGATGGCGCACCAGTTGCTCACAGAGGGCGATCGCCGCATCGGCCCGTCCTGCAGCCTCGTAGGCCGTCACCAGCCAGATCTGCACCTCGCCGCCCAGCTTGCCGCCCCGCTCCACCAGCGCCGCCGACTTCTCCAGGCATTCCACCGATTCGCGATAGCGCCCGCTTTCAAAATTTTGCTTGCCAGCCTGGAAGAGCGCCCTGGCCCGCTCCAGCGCTTCTGGATTTGCCACCATACCTGTGCTGCACCTATCCCATGCCTATTCCAACCTATCCCATAAAGTCTGAGGCAACTAGCATAGAGCCAATGCCCGCGTCAGTAAAGATCTCCAGCAGCAGGGCGTGGGGCAAGCGACCGTCGATGATGTGGGCTGCCTTGACCCCTTGGGCGAGCGATCGCACGCAGCAGTTGACCTTGGGAATCATGCCGCCGGAGACAATACCCGACTCGATGAGCCGCCGCGCTTCCTGGATATCCAGCCGGGGAATCAGCGTCGAAAGGTCGTGGTAGTTTTTCAAAATGCCCGGTGTGTCGGTCATCAGGATTAGCTTTTCGGCCCCCAGCGCAGCCGCCAGTTCCCCCGCCACTGTATCGGCGTTGATGTTGTAGGCCTGCCCTCTATCGTCTGCGGCCACGCTAGACACGATGGGGATATAGCCCTCGCGCACCAGCGCCTCGATCAGCTTGGTATCGGTGCTTTGCACTTCGCCCACAAAGCCGATGCCCTCTTCGCCCTGGGGTCGCGCTTTGATCAGGTTTGCATCTTTGCCGCACAGCCCAACCGCCGAGCCGCCCGCCTGGTTCACCAAGGCTACCAGTTCTTTGTTCACCCGGCCCACCAGCACCATCTCTACCACGTCCATCGTGGCCGCATCGGTGACGCGCAGCCCGTTTTTGAACTGCGCCTCAATGCCCAGCTTGTCCAGCCAGGTGTTGATTTCGGGGCCGCCACCATGCACCACCACGGGCCGCAACCCCACACAGGAGAGAAACACAATATCGCGGATGACGGTTTCCTTGAGGTTGCTATCTTTCATGGCTGCGCCGCCATACTTCACCACCACGACGCGCCCCGCAAACTGCTGAATGTAGGGCAGGGCCTCACTGAGGACTCGCACGCGAGTGGCTTCGGCTTTTTCAATATATTCGCTGGTCAGCATGTCTGAGGTTGAGGGTTAGGAGGTCAGGAGGCAAGAATTTAGAACTTTGGGCCAGGCTGATCAAAGAACCCAACCTGCACACCCCTCAAGTTCTGATGGGAAAATTTGATAGGGCTTACGCAGTTGGATGATTTCTCGCGGGCTGCGTCCGCGAGAAATCGTCCAAAACCCAGAAAGTTTAATCGCAAGTGTGTAAGTCCTATTTGATTTGAAAGCAGTTTATAGCAGATTGGGGCTGGGAAGTGTTGCGCCTTTTGCTGTTCGCTGCGGCGGACTACGGGTTCGGGAACTGAACCGTGTTGGCATTGAGCGATTGCTGTCGCCACTGCTCAATCCAAAGCTGGGCTGGCGCGTAGGCGGGGGTGCGGGGGGGAATGCCTTTGGCAATGGCGATCGCCCCTTCTAGGCTCTCGGCGGCGGTTTGCTGGGCAATTTGCAAGACCTGATCGCTCCATTCGGCAATCAGGCGATCGGCTTCGGGGCGCTGGGTGCTGCTGGTGGGAATTCGATCTGCGGTTTGAATCGCAGAAATCAGCATGGAGGGCGTACCGGCGCTGGCAGCGCTCTGGGCAAGCTGGAGCGTCGAGCGATCGACGGACGCGAAATCTCGCGGGTTGCCCTCATCAGGGCTGCTGGCAGGTGAGGGCGCGGGCACTGTGCGGAGGGTAGACGGCAGACCGTTGTCTAGCACGACCGGATCAGACGGGCGCGACGCAAACACAGGAACCGGTTCGACAGGGGGTGGCGCTTGCAGGGCGACGAGCTGCTGCTGCCAGGTTTGGATGCGATCGCGGGCTTCGGCAGACAGGGCGCGACCAGAACCGATTTGGCGAGCGATGCTGATGGCCGCTTGCAGCGAGTCGGCATCGCCTGCGCGGGCAATTTCCTCGGCTTGGGTCAGCGTGGGGCGGTCTTCTCGTAGCTCGATGTCGGCGGTCCAGCGGCTGGCTAGGCGGCGGGCTTCGCGGCTGCGAGGATTCCCTTGAGGAATGTTGTTGACTTCGGCGATCGCCGCCCGCAAGTCACTCACTGTGCCCAAATCCGCATATTGCTGGGCGCGGGACAGATGCACTAGATCCTGTAGCTCGACACGCCAATAGCTAATCAACTGCTGGGCTTTGCCATAGAGCGGGCGATCGCGCCGAATGCGGAGCGCCTGGGCGATCGCAGCTTCGATATCCGAGGCGCTGCCGTCCCATGCCTGGGCCCGCGCCTGGGCCAGCGCCGTGAAGTCCTGAATTTCTGCCTGCACGCGCGCCCCTTCGGGAATCTTGCGAACCAGATCCATCGCGCCGGGGAGGTCGCGCCGATTCAGGTATTCATCCGCCAGGTTCAGCACGTCTTTGCCCAGGCTGTTGAGCAACCGCTGGGCCGCGGGATAGGCAGGGCTGGTTTTCTTGATTTCCTGCACCAAGGCGATCGCCTCTAGCAGGTTACTCGCACCGCCACGCCGCGCCATACGGCGAATCTGAGCCAACTTTTTGCCGTCTTCCCGCGAGGCCGTGACCAAATCCACCATTTCCTGATATTTGGTGGTTTTCCAATATTCGTTGTCCACGTCGAGCAGCTTCACCGCCAGATCAAAGGCCTTGGTGGGGTCGTCGTCAAACAGGGCTTCTTCTGCCTGCTTGTAGAGGGCTTCGGCGGTTGCCCAAGTCTCTTTCCAAGACTGGATGCGCTGCTCGACTTGGGCAAAGGCGGGTGTGTTGTCGGGAATGCGCTCGGCGATGGCGATCGCCCCCTGAAGGTCGCCCTTGTGGAAGGCTTTCTCAGCCAGTTTCAAGATATCGTCTGACCACTGCGCGATGTGGCGATCGGCTTCGGGACGCATGGCGTGGTTGGGCGGCAGCGTGTTCACCAGGGCGATCGCCTCTAGCAGGTCGTCCACCGTTTGCTTATTAGACGCAAGCTGGGCGCAGTAAATCCGCAGGGATGCCGAAGCCGTCGGCCAGAAAATCGACGGACAGTTGGGCAAAGCAGGCAGCTTGAACAGCAGCGCCGCCGCCAGCACGCCCGCTCCAACGCAGCCCGTCGTCGCCACCAACACCCAAAGCTGCCAGCTTGTGAAAAATCGCACCAAGGGACTGCGGGGCTGCGCCGATGGTTCGTCCCTGCGGCGGTCGGCAGGCACAGCAGGGAGCGTCTGAACCTTGGGCGATCGCGGAGTCGAGGACAGAACCCGCAGCGGGGGCTGAGCAGACGACTGTATCCCTTCAACGAAGGGGCGATCGCGCCGAGCAGGCGCAGACCGACTGCGCGACTCATACCGACCTGGCTCTCGCGGCGGGGCATCTGTGGGCCGGGCGCCCCGAGCCGTGCCCCGACGAGTCCTAGCGTTTTGGGACGCAGGCGAACGGCTGGGCAGGCGACGCACCTTGTCTGCCTCCCCGTCTCCTGATGCCTGTCGGTTTCTCGTCATGCCCTACCTTCTGTCTGAACCCTGCTCTAAACCCTACGTCTCGACCTTTAGCCTACCCTTTGTCCCACGCTTTAACAGGCTGGTGCAATAGCTGGTGCAACTAAGTGCAGCGCCTTAGCAGTCGCCATTCTAGTGCATCCAGGCTAACCCGCTTTCAGAGAATAGCGAAACTCAACGGGTTTGACTGTCAGCTTGCTCACTTGGCTCCGCCCGCCCACAAAGTTAGCACTAACTGGCAGATGCGGATTGTAATCTAAATAGATATGGCAGGCGGAGTTGCATACACAGGCGATATAGCCACAGAGACGCGCCCAGCCCAACCGCTGTGCCCACAAGGATATGAATAACAGGCTGGTGAATGTGCAACCCCGTTTGCAGAACAATCCTGGCAGCAGCCGTGAAAATCGTATGAGCCACGAAAATTTCTAGGGAGCGCAGTCCCCAGGTTTGCAGCACAGAAACGCGCTGGACGGTATCTAGATAGGCAGACAGCGATAGGCTGGCAAAGATACCCAGCACCGCCAGCGGAAATAGCCACAATTCGAGACGGGTTAGATTGACGATGGCAGCCAGGGCAATGAGACTGAACCCGAAGAAGGCGCTGGGCAGCAGGATAGAATGCTGCACCCGCTGGATTTGCCCGACCCAATCGACCCTGCGGGCGATCGCCCCCAGTCCAAAGTAAACCGCGTTGAGCCGAATCATGTACAGCACTGGCCAGGGGCCAAGGCTGAGGTCGATAAACTCGGAAGCAAATAGCAGCGCAAACCCCGCGAAGCAGACTGCAACAGGAACCTTTAGCTTTCGCAGCAGCAGGTACACGAGCGAAACCGCAAACAAGACGTAGAGAAACCAGAATTGCAGAATAGGAAGATACGTGATGCGCCAGAGGCTGCTCAAGGGCTGGTCGCTGATCCCTGCGAGGTGGCGCAGCGTTTCCTGAATCACCGACCACAGGAAATAGGGATAGGCGATCGCCCGCAGCTTGCTAGAAATCGCTGTGCCGAGCGGTTTTGAGACAGAACGCTCGGCGAGGTAGCCAGACAGAAAAAAGAACAGGGGCATGTGAAAGGCATAGATCCACTGGTCGAGGGCTTGAGTCAGGGCGTTTTCCCGCAAAACAGTACCAGTTAGCCCCCGGAGGACGTGCCCTAAGACGACCAGAAAAATGCCAATGCCCTTTGCATAGTCAATCAAAGCGATACGCTGGGACTGAGCGCCGGTGCGGAATGCGTCAACCGTCGCCCGATCGAGTGCAGAAATGCCTGGCGGATTCATGATGTCGATTGGTCAAGATTGATGAACGAGAGGCCCATCAGGGCTTGGATTCAAAGACAGCACAGATCCAGCAGTGTCAGGACTTACGCACTTGCGATTCAACTTTCTGGGTTTTGGACGATTTCTCGCAGGCTGCGCCCGCGAGAAATCGTCCAACTGCGTAAGTCCTCAGTGTACAGATTTGGGGGTTTAGCAGAGTGTATGGAAAGGGCGATCGCCCTCTAGCCCTCTCAGTAGTTTTTCTAGGACTTACCTACGTATATTTACAGTTCATCCAGATCTTAAAGGAGGATCGTAAAGTTCTGAAATAACCTGCACAACAATTTTTCAGGCAACTGATTAGCCACAGATCAGCGGCAGCCTGATGGCAACAGGGCTGTAGTGGAAAAATTAAAAGCATCAAAAAATAAAACCGGGCCGTCAAGATTCAACAGCCCGGTTCGAGAGGTAGGTTTCGCAGTCAGGCAGCGGCGGCTAGCCAACCGATTCGGTTTGCAACTCTTGAATCAACTGCTCTAGCTCGTTGCTGCTAGCCCGATAAACCTCATTGCAAAAATGGCAGGTGGCTTCTGCGCCGTCGTCTTTGACGATCATGTCGCGCAGTTCCTCTTCGCCCAGAAGCTTGAGTGCACCCAGCATCCGGTCAAACGTGCAGCCGCAGTGAAACCGTAGCATCTGGCTTTCGGGCAAGATTTGCAAATCCATATCGCCCATCAAGTCCGTAAAAATCTGCGGCAGGGTTTTGCCCTCATTCAGCAGTCTGGTAAAGCCAGACAGCGCCGCCAGCCGAGATTCCAGCTTTTCGACCAAGGCTTCGTCGCGGGCGGCTTTGGGCAACACCTGCACCAGCATCCCGCCTGCCGCCGTCACGCCATTGGGATCGACAAACACGCCGACCAGCAGCGCTGAGGGCGTTTGCTCTGAAGTCACCAGATAGTTGGCCACGTCTTCGCCAATCTCGCCCGACACCAGTTCCACCGTGCTGGAATAGGGATAGCCAAAGCCGATATCGCGCACCACGTAGAGAAATCCTTCGGAACCAACCGCCGCGCCTACGTCGAGCTTTCCCCGACTGTTGGTGGGAAGTTCTACATCAGGATTTTGCACATAGCCGCGCACGGTGCCGTCTAGCCCCGCATCTGCAAAGACCACCCCCAGGGGGCCGCTGCCGCGCACGCGAATATTAACCCGCGATTCGGGTCGCTTCATGCTGGAGGCCAGCAGCAGCCCGGAAACCATCGTCCGCCCCAGGGCAGCCGTGGCAACGTAGGAAAGCTTGTGGCGCTGGCGGGCTTCTTCTGTGAGGCGGGTGGTGACTGCGCCCACAACCCGAATACCGCCTCCGGCTGCGGTTGCCCGCACGAGCTGATCTGCCATGTTGAAATACTTCTTAATATGCATCTCTATTTTACCGATTTGCGGGCGGGTCGGGTTTGATGAACGCTTCGTCAGGAATTCATGATTGTGCGCGGAGTGTCGGGCTAAGATTGGGGAAACCCTGGGGAATCCATTAAGTGATTCACCGGAGTCTAAACTCTGAATAGATTTTGAATAGATTAGGGCTTACGCACTTGCGATAAATTTCCCAGGTTCTGGAGGACTTCTCGCGGGCTGCGCCCGCGAGAAGTCCTCCAACTGCATCAGTCCTATGGATTTTGAATAAACGGTATCAATGGCTTCTGGAAGGCGAGTCTCTATGAACCCCAGGGCGTTTGGGGTTTGGAGAAATGACCGGATCAGGGTTTTTAAAACTTGAATCTGTCTGTATAGCTGCGGATACAAGCGCCTTAATGTAGAAATTAGCGACTGGAAACAGCCAAAGACACCACAAGTTCGCTGGGGCACTGAACTGCGATCGCCCTAGTCTACAAACCTGTGAATCTCCAATTGTTCGTAAAACGGTGTTTGCTGCCCTGGCACTGAGCTTGCAGCGGGCTGTGGACTCTGAGCTTGCTCCTGTGCTTCTCTAAACCCTGGATCTCCGGATGATTAGTGTGTTCTCTAAGCGCAAAAGTGTGCTGCCAACCCCCATTTCCTCTGCCGTGATTCAAGATCGCATCCTGGCCGCGATTGATGTAGGGACGAACTCGATCCACATGGTGGTCGTCAAGATTGACCCCACGCTGCCTGCGTTCACCATTATTAACCGAGAAAAGACGACGGTGCGTCTGGGCGATCGCGATCGCGCTACGGGCAATCTGACTCAGGCGGCCATGGAACGGGCGATCGCCACGCTGCGCCGCTGTCAGGACATTGCCCAGATGCACCACGCCGAGGCGATCGTAGCTGTGGCCACCAGCGCCGTGCGCGAAGCCCCCAACGGACGAGACTTTTTGCAACTGGTAGAAAACGAACTGGGGCTGGAGATTGACCTGATTTCGGGGCAGGAAGAGGCCCGGCGAATCTATCTGGGCGTACTGTCGGGGGTGGCGTTTAACGAACAGCCCCACGCGATTATCGACATCGGCGGCGGCTCGACGGAGCTAATCTTGGGCGATGGCCACGAGCCGCGCTGCCTCACTAGCACCAAGGTCGGCGCAGTGCGGCTGACGACGGAGATGGTCAGCACCGACCCCATCAGCAGCAGCGAGTTTAACTACCTGCGGGCTTACGTGCGCGGGATGCTGGAGCGCTCGGTGGACGAACTGCTGAGCAAAGTTCGCGCTGGGGAAACCCCCCGTCTGGTGGGAACCTCCGGCACCATTGAGACGCTGGCCACCCTGCACGCCCGCGAACACACGGGCACCGTGCCCGATCCGCTGCATGGCTACCAGATTCCCCTAGCGGATTTGCGCGAAATGGTGAATCGGCTGCGCCGCATGACGATGGCCGAGCGAGCCGCCCTGCCAGGAATGTCGGATCGGCGAGCAGAGATTATCGTGGCGGGGGCGCTGATTTTGCAGGAGGCGATGGAGCTACTGCGGCTGGATTCGGTGACGATTTGCGAGCGATCGCTCCGAGAAGGACTCGTGGTGGACTGGATGCTGACCCACGGGCTAATCGAAGACCGTCTGCGCTTCCAAAGCTCCATCCGCCAGCGCAGCGTCCTCCGCGCCGCCCAAAAATATCAGGTGAACCTGCCCTACGCTGAACGGGTGGCAACCTTTGCACTCAGCCTGTTTGACCAGACCCAGGGCATCTTACACAATTGGGGGCACGAGGAGCGAGAACTGCTGTGGGCAGCCGCCATGTTGCACAACTGTGGACACTTTATCAGCCACTCTGCCCACCATAAACATTCCTACTACCTGATTCGCAATGGCGACCTGCTGGGCTATACGGAGATTGAAATTGAGGCGATCGCCAATTTGTCCCGCTATCACCGCAAGAGCTGTCCCAAGAAAAAGCACGACAACTACCGCAGCCTGACCACCAAGAAACACCGCAAAGTCGTCGAACAGCTCAACACGCTGCTGCGGATAGCGGTCGCCCTCGATCGTCGCCAAATCGGGGCGATCGACAGCATCACCTGCGAGGTAGTGCCTGCTCAGCAAGAGTTTCGCCTGCTGATCCATCCAACCCACCCCAACGACGATTGCGCTCTGGAACTGTGGAGCCTGGATGGCAAAAAGGGCTGTTTTGAAGAAGAGTTTGGGCTGAAAGTCGTGCCCAAGCTAGTGCCGTTGCCCCCTGACGCTGGCTCCTACTTGACCTAGAGCGTGCTTTAAAACCCTTCGATCCCCCCTAGCCCCCCTAATAAAAAGCAGGGAACCGAGTCGAACCACTCCGGAAGTCCCCCTTATTAAGAGGGACTTAAGGGGGATCGATCCAGAAGTGTTGAATCTTGATGGTAAAACTTTACAAAAAGCACTCTCAAGAGGCGGATTATTGAGAATGGAAGCAATAAGTAGGTCATTACAGGCAGAATTATAGATCTTTTGTACTGGATTCAGCTATGAACTTGCCCTGCTAACATTGCGTTCAACACTTCTGGGATCGATCAAAGCAATCAACGGCCTAGAAAGTTTTAAGACACTTCCTAGAGATGTGATGAAAGAGCGGGTTTGGTACGGGAATAAGAACCCAGCGAGTCCAAAAAACCGACCCCCACTCCTGAATCGCTTGCCGTACCATAATGATTGTCAGCCATCAATCGTCTGAGGATCAGAAACGCCCCGTCCAACCAACCAGCTAAATCAACAGAAGCTCACTCCCTTAGCGGAAGTGTTGGCGAGGCGACGACTCAGACGATAACCCTAACTAGCGTTGATTCCACATTCTCAAACTACTGTCTCTAGGAGGCGATGGATATGGCACTCGTTCGATGGGAACCATTCCGTGAGATTGAAACGCTACAACGGCAAATGAATCGGCTGTTTGATGAGTTCCTGCCAGCGACTACAGAAAACCACAAGCTGACCAGCTTCATGCCGCTGGCAGAGATGGAAGAAACCGGTGAAGCGATTCACCTGAGGCTGGAAGTCCCTGGCATGGATGCCAAAGACCTCAATGTTGAGGTTTCGGCAGACTCCGTTAGCATCAGCGGCGAACGCAAGTCGGAAAGCAAAACCGAAGAAAAAGGCATGACCCGAACGGAGTTCCGCTATGGCAAGTTCCAGCGGGTGATTCCGTTGCCGAGCCGCATCCAAAACGACAAGGTTACGGCTGAATACAAGGACGGTATCTTGAACCTGACCTTGCCGAAGGCCGAGGAAGAAAAAAATCGCGTCGTCAAGGTGAGCCTAGGCTGAGGGAGAGTTCCGCGCAGCTTCACGGCTGCTTCCCTCGCCTGGGTTGCGGCGAACCAAGATTCCGTCTAGCTGGTAAACAGCGCATACGAGAGGTCGTTTATTGAAGACCTGCTCAAGCGTGAATCGCTGCCGTGAGTCGCTGTGCTGCTATTGGCTCAGCAAACTCACGTTGAACCTAGAGAGCAACGAGCCATCTACCCTCAGGGCTGACAGGGTAATGGAGTTGCTCTCTTTTTTTTGGACTTACGCAGTCGGACAATAGTCCTGGTTTTTGTTGACGGTGTGATGTGCAGCGCAAAAAGCGGGAACCCTCACTAGCGATTTAGGCGATTTAGGCAATTTACGCAATTTACGCAATTTACAACTCCACGATTACTGGCGTGTGGTCGCTGGGCTTTTCCAGCTTGCGGGGCGCTTTGTCAATGATGCAGCTTTTAGCCTCGGCATAGAGCGGCGGGCTGAGGTAGTGATGGTCGATGCGCCAGCCCAGGTTGCGGCGAAAGGCGGCAGCGCGGTAGTCCCACCAGCTAAACTGTCCATCTTCCTGGTTAAACTTGCGAAACGCATCCGCCAGCCCCAAGTCGAGAATGGCCCGCAGCGCCTGCCGTTCGGCATCGGTGGCCATGACTTCTTTTTCGCGCCCGGTGGGATCGTGGATATCTCGATCTTCCAGCGCCACGTTGAAATCGCCGCAGACTAAGAGTTTGGGATTTTCCTCCAGCAACTTTGCCAAATACTCGCGCAGCACCGCCAGCCAATTGAGCTTGTAGGTGTATTTGTCGCTGCCGACGCTGGAGCCGTTGGGCACGTAGAGGTTGACGATGCGAATGCCGTCGAGCACGCCCGTAATGACTCGCTTTTGGTCGTCAAACGGTGTGGCGATCGCCCCTCCTAGCACAGGCTCGAACCCACAACTGACCGACTCCAGCGGCGTTTTGCTGATCAGCGCCACACCGTTGTAGGACTTTTGCCCAGAGACGTAGCAGGTATACCCCAGATCGGTAAACGCAGCCATCGGAAAGTCAGCATCCACCACCTTCGTTTCCTGAGCGCACAGCACATCCACCGGATTCTCCGTCAGCCAGTTGGCGACCTGTTCTAGACGGGTGCGGATGGAGTTGACATTCCAGGTGGCGATCTTCATGCAGGACTACGGGAGCGCGGGAGAGGACGTGATGAGTAGTTTACTGCATCCCTCCGTCACTCTATGATTCCATCACTCCATTACGCCATCACTCCTTGACCACCAGTTCCAGGCTAGGCGGCATCGACAGATTCACTAGGGGTGTTGCAGGCGGGGCAGCAAGCTGGAGCGTGGTGTCGGTGAGTCCGAAAGTGGCTTGCAGGGAGGCTTGCAGGGTTTGCAGGAGGCGATCGCGCTCTGGGCCATCCTGCGGGTTCACCGTCAGATGAGCAGTGAGGGCGACTTGGCCTGGGGCGATCGCCCACAGGCGCAGCGTTTCCACCGCCTGCACGCCTTCGGTTTGCAGCAGATGCGCTTGGACAGCGGCAGGGTCAAGGTAGGCGGGCGCTTGTTCCAGCAAAATGTTCAAGCTTTGGCGGATGAGCGGCACGGCTCCGGCCAGGATGAGCGCAGCAACGACCAGGCTAATAGCTCCGTCGGCCCACGTCCAGCCAAAGAGCCAGACGGCGATCGCCGCCAAAATCACACCCAGCGACCCAATCGCGTCGGACACTATGTGCAAAAATGCGCCCTTCAGGTTCAGGTCGTGGTGGCTATGGTCGTGCAGCAGAGACGCATTTAGCAGGTTCACCCCCAGCCCCACGGCCGCCGTAATCAGCATGGGCAGGCCCAAAATTTCGGCATCGGGGTGTTGCAACCGCTCGACTGCTTCCCAGGCAATCCAGAGGGCGATCGCCACCAGCCCCAGCCCGTTTGCCAGCGCCGCCAGAATTTCCACCCGCCGATAGCCAAAGGGAGCCTGCGCCGACGGCGGCCAGCCCGCAATCCAGGTTGCCAACAGCGCCAGCGCCAGCGCCGCCACATCCGACAGCATATGCCCCGCCTCCGCCAGCAGCGCCAGACTGTGGCTCGACAGGCTGACCGCCAGTTCCACCAGCGAGAACCCGCCAATCAGCCCCAGCGCAATCCACAGCAGTTTTGCTTTTTTCTGGGCATCCACCGTGTAGGAATGGGGCGTTGGCAAACCAGATCGGTGGGGCGCTTGGCAGCCCTCTGGACAGTCGGCGGTATGCATGAAGGCTGGAGGAACACGACAAAAGACCTTGTTTGGGATCATCCCACAAAATTCCCTGAGCAGCCACGACGGAAGCCGGGGGCGGCAGGTTCCGTCTAGACCGCAGAATAATGAAGTGGGGAGCGGATGAGATAAGGTGATTTTGGAAGATTTTCTCCTGCTTCGCAGTTCGCCCCATCACCCCGTCACCTCGTACCCCATGCTAGATTTTTGGGCAAAAACCAGCGGCACCTGGATCAACGTTGCCACGGTTCTACTGGGTACTGCCCTGGGGCTGCTGCTCACCGGGCACTTGCCAGAGCGGATGCAGCGAGTGATCAAGCAAGGGCTAGGGCTGACGACGCTGTTTATCGGCATCAGCATGGCAGGCAGCCTGAACCAGGTCAGGGGCGGCATCGTAGACGGCGTGATTTTGGGACTGCTGGCGCTGGTGGCGGGCGGGCTGCTGGGCGAGTGGTGGCAGATTGAAGAACGGCTGGCGATCGCCGGAGATTGGCTGAAATATCGGGTCAAGGGCAAGGGTCGCTTTACCGATGGTTTTGTCACCGCCAGCTTGCTGTTTTGCATTGGCCCGATGGCCATGATCGGCAGCCTAAACAACGGGCTGGTGGGCGATGCGCGGCTGCTGACGCTGAAGGCAACGATAGACGGACTGGCGGCGATCGCCCTCACAGGCAGCTACGGCATCGGCGTTGGCTTTTCGACCCTGGCAATTTTGCTGTATCAAGGCGGCCTCTCCCTAGCCGCCGGACTCCTGGCCCGCGCCCTCCCCGATCCCGCCAGTTCACCGCCCGTACTGCTGGCAACGGGCGTAGGCGGACTCATGATTCTATCCATCGGGCTGAACCTGCTAGAAATTGGCAACGTGCGCGTCGGCTCCTTCTTGCCAGCCCCCTTCCTCGCGCCGCTAGTGTACTGGCTCGCCGTTTGGCTCACCGCCGCTTTTGCATAAGGCGGGCCCAAGGGTTGAGGCGTAAGGAATCGTTTTGTGGAGGTACGCGATTTTCCAACCACCCGAATCTCGAACCCCGAATCTCGAACCCCGAATCTCGAACTTTTAAAGCTTTTATTTATGCAGAGATGCCGTAAATGTACAACGTTACACACGACATCCCCGATTCGGGCGGCTAACATGGCGCTTAATATCTTGAACAATGTCCTCATCTACGTCCTCATCTACAGAACCGCCTGAGAACCCCTATGGACGCGATCGCAACACCAGAGCCGCACCACGTCGTCATCATTGGCGGCGGATTTAGCGGTCTATACGCCGCCAAAACGTTGGGACGCGCAAAAAACATTAAGGTGACGCTAGTAGACAAGCGCAACTTCCACCTGTTTCAGCCCTTGCTATATCAAGTGGCAACGGGCACGCTGTCGCCAGCCGACATTTCTTCGCCCCTGCGCGGCATTCTCAGCGACTACAAAAACATCACCGTCCTGATGGATGAGGCGGTTGATCTTGATCCACAGGCACAAGTGCTAAAGCTGCGAGAGCAGGAGATTCCCTACGACACGCTGGTTGTGGCGACGGGTGTCAGCCACCACTACTTTGGCAACGACCAGTGGCGCGACACCGCTCCAGGGCTGAAAACCATTGAAGATGCGCTAGAAATGCGCCGCCGGATTTTTGTCGCCTTTGAAGCAGCAGAGAAAGAAACCGACCCCGAAAAGCGCAAGGCATGGCTCACCTTCGTCATTGTGGGCGGCGGCCCGACGGGAGTTGAGCTAGCCGGGGCGATCGCCGAACTCGCCTACCGCACGCTCAAAGAAGACTTCCGCAACATCGACACCTCAGAAGCCACCATCCTGCTGCTTGAAGGGATGGATCGGGTGCTGCCGCCCTACGACCCTGACCTGTCGGCAAAGGCGGCCGAATCACTATCCCGTCTGGGCGTGACCGTCCGCACCAAAACCCTGGTGACGCAGATCGAACCCAGCGACAGCGGCGACGTGGTAACGATGAAAAGCGGCACGCCGGATAATCCCCTGATTGAGACCATGACCGCTCGCACCATCCTCTGGGCAGCGGGGGTAAAAGCCTCTGGCATGGGCAAGGTGCTGGCAGATCGGGCGGGGGCGTCGTGCGATCGCGTCGGGCGCGTCATGGTGGAACCTGATTTCAGCATCGCGGGCTATCCCAACATCTTCGTCATCGGCGACCTGGCCCACTATGCCCACCAGGGCGATCGCCCCATTCCGGGTGTCGCTCCGGCCGCCGTGCAGGCCGGTGAATACGTCGCCAAGACCCTCCAGCGACGCATCCAGGGGCAGTCCGTAGAACCCTTTATCTACAAAGATCCAGGTAGCCTGGCCATCATCGGGCAAAATGCCGCGGTGGTTGACTTGGGCTTCGTCAAGTTTTCTGGCCCGCCGGCCTGGTTTGCCTGGGTGTTTGCCCACATTTACTATCTGATCGAGTTCGACAACAAGCTGATCGTCATGCTCCAGTGGGGCTGGAACTACTTCACCCGCAAGCGCGGCGCACGGCTGATTACGGGTGAGGGCGGTGTGGCGACCGCAGAGGCCGCAGGGACGTATCGGACTAGGGTGAAGGAGCCGGTGGAGGTGTAGGGAAGAGGGAAGAACGAAGAACGAAGAACGAAGAACGAAAAGGGAAAAACGAAGAGGGAGGAAGAGAGAGGGGTGGGCGATCGCGCTGGTTTGTGTTGGCCGGTTCGGGTTGCCGATTCGTTTTACAATGAAGCTTCCATAGGTTTAATCTCTGATCACCAAGCCCTAGACCGAATCCAATGGCGAGCGAAGACCAAATCGACTTATTCAGTCTGGCGGAGGTCGCCGCGCCCGCCGCATCTGCCAGCTTCGACCCGTCCCAAATTCCCACTAGCGCCCGCATCCCCATTCCACCGGGAACCTACGCCTCGATGGAGGAGATGAAGGCGCACTGCGACCAGTGTCAGCGCTGCGAACTGGGGCAAAATCGCACCCATGCGGTCATTGGGCGTGGCGGACTGGCTGCGCCCGTGATGATTGTCGGCGAGGGGCCAGGGCAAACCGAAGACGAAACCGGGCTGCCGTTTGTCGGCAAGTCGGGTCAGTTGCTTACGAAAATTCTGGAATCGGTGCAGTTAACTGACGAGGACGTGTTCATCTGCAACGTGGTAAAGTGTCGCCCACCAGAGAACCGCACCCCCACTTCCGCCGAAGCCGATGCCTGCAAGGGCTACCTGATGGAGCAAATTCGGCTGATCAATCCCAAGATTATCTTGCTGACCGGGGCTACTGCGCTAAAGGGCTTGCTGGGCATCAAGCAGGGCATTACCAAGGTGCGCGGCCAGTGGATCGAGCAAGACGGCCGCTTCTATATGCCCATCTTTCACCCCGCCTATCTGCTGCGGAACCCCTCTCGCGAAAAGGGCAGCCCCAAATGGCTGATGTGGCAGGATATTCAGGCAGTGCGGGCGAAGCTAGATAAGATTCGCGGCACTTGAGATTCGCCTTGAGATTCGCGGCACTTCTGAATAGTTCTCACTGGGTCATCCTGCCTGACTCAGCAGCGCGTCTAGCTTTCCGGCTCGATCGAGCGCGTAGAGGTCGTCGCAGCCGCCGACGTGCTGGTTGTTAATGAAAATTTGGGGGACGGTGCGGCGGCCGTTGGCGCGTTCAGCCATTCTCACGCGGGCAGCCCCGTCGCCGTCGATTTTGTATTCGGTGAAGTTCACGCCTTTCCAGCGCAGCAGCATCTTGGCCCGGATACAGTAGGGGCAGGTCTGCCAGGTGTAGATTTCGACGTTGGCTTTGACGGCTTCGGGGCGGCGACCCAGGAGGGCGTTGAGTTTGTTGAGCATCGGTTGAATCTTGGAATAAAGACGCTAGTAAAGTGAAATCAGTGGGAAATCTGTGGGAAATCTGTGGGGGGCAATTCGGGCATCTAGGCTGAAGACTAATTCTTTTTCACTGGATTCAGGCGACCGTTGAGCTTTTGCAGTTCGTAGAGCTTGACGCTGATTTGGTATTCGTACTGACTGAGCAGGCGGGCGTAGGTATATCCGGCGTGGCCGTCGAGAAAGCCAAAGCGGAGGATGTAGAACAGGACAAAGCGGAGCAGCGGGCGGCAGGGCAGGCGCACCCACAGGCGTTTAAGGAAGCGTTTGCGCTGGATGGCGTTACTCCACCAGTGGGTAGTGCGATCGCCCATTGTTCCGGCTTCATCCATGCCATTGAGTAGATTGTAGTAGACACGGGCTTCCCAATTGGAGTAGCGGTTGTGGCGCTCTAGCCAGTGGTAGAGATCCCGATAGTCTATGTGGAGCATATCGGTGGTGAGGTAGCCTGCGGTTCCTTCCAGGACGACGTGTTCATGCACTTCGTTGTCGCCTGTGTTGGGGGCAGCGTCGGTGTGCAGATTTTCGTAGCGTCCTTTGGCATGGCGAAACAGGCGCAGGTTCCAGTCGGGATACTTACCGCCGTGGCGAATCCATCTGCCCAGAAAGTAGACGCGACGGTTCAGGTAGTAGCCGTTCAAGGCTAGATTTTGGATGGCTTGGGCGATTTCGTCCCAGAGGGCAGGGGGGATGCGCTCGTCGCAATCGACAATTAGCACCCACTCGTTGCGAAAGGGGAGATGGTCGAGGGCCCAGTTTTTCTTTTTGGGCCAGCGCCCGCTGAAGTGGAACTGTACGACCTTTGCGCCATAGTCTGCGGCAATTTCGGCGGTGCGATCGCCACTTTGCGAATCCACCACGAAAATCTCATCAGCAGGCGCAAGGCTTTCCAAACAGGCAGGCAAATTTAGCTCCTCGTCTTTGGCAGGAACTAGCACCGAGACGGGGATGCGGTTGGGCAAATGGGTCATTTCTAGCGGTCAGGAGATCGTCCAACTGCGTAAGTTCTAACAAAGTTTCATCCTGAACCGTAGCAAAACCCTCAGGCCGAGCTTAATATAAGTTAACAAAGCCAAGCTTGAGTGATGTCCTGACTGCGGAGAGCCGTTCTCGCTCCCCGATTTCTAAATATGCCCAGACGCACTTCGCCGAACGACTTGCAGCATTGGGAAGACGCTTCCGATCTAGAGCATCTGGTGGTAGACAAGCGATCGCACAAGCGGGCCACCCCCGCCAAAGGTCGTCGCCGCAACCGTCGCTATGAAAAGCGGCTGCTAAACCACTATCTGGAAAATTCTGACGATTTGGAGTTGGATTTAGAGACCTTGGAGAATGAGCCGAGTGTGCCGGACGATCTGATGCAGACGGGCGATCGCCCCTCGGTTCTCAAGCAGCGTCCTGTAAGCACCCAGTGAGGAAAGGTTCTCAGCGGCTCACTTTTTGAAAATAGTCCCAGGTTTCATAATTTGCACGACCACTATTGTCTTTGAAATGGGTGCGAGTGACCACAATGAGCTGATCATTTTGCATCCTTGCCCAAATCCACTTATCCGCAAACCCCTGGTCGTAGCTCCCTCTCACCCATTGGGGTCGCTGATAAACAGGTGTCCAGCCCCAATCACACGCAGTCGGATGACAAGCGCCATAGGCTCGAATTCTGCCAACATGGGTCGGCTGGGGCTGACAGTTGCCATCCGGGCAGGAAATGACATCATGGCAAGCAGAACGATACTCAACTCTGACCAAGGAGCGAGTGTTGGGATTCAAGTTCTGCCAAACGCCATCCATCGGGTTTGCAGCGCAGAGGGCGTGGGCGGGTTCGGGCAGGGATACTACTCCAGTGGTCGCTAAGCCCAAAACGCTGATTGCCTGAACCCCTATCAGTAGAAAAGTCGTGAGTGATTTACGCATGATACTGAGCCTGAGTGTGTGATGATATCCACTTCATCAGGCGCAATCAGATGAGTTATGCAGTCAAAGACTACCCAGCCGGGGAATCTTGGGACAGTTTTATGGGAGGGCCAGCTTGTGACCGTTGATTCGTCGTCTGAAACGACTCCTTCTCCAATGCCAGAAATGACAGCAGAAATGACCGAAGATCAGGCGATCGCCACGCTGTTTCAGGCCGCAGCGACTTTCTGGGATGGCGGCGATCGCCCCTCGGCGCAAGCGCTGGTGGCAGCCATGCTAGCGGCAGAAACGACCGCACGACACCAAAAAACGCCCCTCGCGTTTGAACATTTATTGGGACAATGGCGGCTTTGTTTTACCACGGCCACGCGCAAAGCCCGCCGACGCGGGATTCGACTGGGGCCGGGTTTTTATTGGCCCAAGTTTGTGCCCGCGCAGATTAGCTTTGCATCGGCTGACCCAGCGACGAATCAAGGCACGATTGCCAATCAGGTGACGCTGGGCGGGCTGTGGCTTCGGTTTACTGGTCCCTGCCGCTTTCAGCCCAAAAAGAATCTGCTGGCGTTCGACTTTACCGAAATGGGGATTGGCGCGGGCGATCGCCCCCTGTGGCAGCGCAGCCTGCGCGAAGAATCGGCGGAAGCTTTTGCGGCACGGGCGATCGCAAAATTGCCCTTCTTTTCGTTTTTTCAGGCTACACCCCACTTTTTGGCAGCGCGGGGACGCGGCGGTGGTCTGGCAATCTGGGTCAAGCGGCCAGACTGCTAGGAGTCAGATTGCCAAGAGTCAGATTGTCAAGAGTCACCACACTGCAATCACCACATTGCTAGCAGTCAGACTGTTAGGAGACAGACGCTTCTGACACATCCTCTGGCGTGATGCCGGAAGTCAGAGCATCGGCCGCAGCTCGAGGCGTTTCGCTTTTGGGTTCACTAGGAACTGCATCAGGGGTTTCGTCGGGAGTTGCGTCGAGAGTTGCGCCGGGGATTTCGTCGGAAACCGTAGGGTCAGGGCGATCGCCCTCGACATCCTCAGCGACAGGCGCAGCAGCGATGGATTTCGACAAAAGCTGTTCGATTTCCACCGACGGCTGGGGCAGGGTTTCCACCTCGGCAATGCGCTCCGGCATCAGGCGGGCGTTGGGGTTGCTGCCGCCCAATCGTTTCAGCATTTTGGATTTGGGATTGTGCCACAGGTATAGGAGGCGATCGCCCTCCTGCAAGACCTCAGTCGAGGCAACCTGAAGTTGCCCATCGCGCTCCACCAGCAGCGGCATCAGCTTGCCATCCGCAATCAGCGTTGCCAAATGGACTTGCTGCTCCACCAGGATCGGCTCCTGAAGGACGGTTTCTCCTAGGCGCACATCGCGATCGTCTAAATAGCGGTTCCAGGTTTTCAGCGGCATTTTGGGCACAAAGGCGGGCTGAACCTTGGGCGAGGTAGGGGAAGTTGTAGAGGAACTGGCAGCGCTGGTGGCGATCGCCACAGGTTCGCTCTCCTGGCTCAAATCTCCTGGCACAACGGCCAGCACGCGAGGCGGCTGAAACTCTTCCGCAGCCCGCTGCGCCAAAACTTGATTCACCTGGCCATTGCTGGTTAGCGCCAGAAACGTGCCGACCCGCCCCAGCCCCGCCTGTTCCAGCACGTCCGTATCTAGCGCACTGCTGGCGATCGCCCGCAAACCCTCCTGCTCCGCCAGTTTGCACGCCGCCAAGTCAGTGTCGATCAGCACCACCGATTCGCCCCGCTCCTGAAACATGCGCCCAATCAGCAGGCTCAGCGGGTTGCAGCCGACAATCACCGCGCCCGTCGCCTGCTTGGAGGTAATGTCCAGCCACTCCGCCACCCACCGCGCCGTCAGCCCCTGCAAAAACACCGTCGAGAGAATCGTCAGAAACACCAGCGCCTTGATCGCCTCACCGCCGCTGATGCCCCGCTGGGTTAGCAAAATCGCAAACAGAGAGGCCACCGAAGCCGACACAATGCCCCTGGGGGCGACCCAACACATGAAAAGCTTCTGTCGCCAGTTCAGACCGCTGTTCCACGTACACACCGCCACATTCAGCGGCCGCACGATAAACATCAGCGCCAGCACCGTCAGCCCCGCGCCCCAGCCCAGCGCAAACAGGCTTGCCAACGACAAATCCGCCGCCAGCAGCACAAACAAAATCGACACGGCCAAAATCGTCAGTTGCTCTTTGAATCGCCGCAGCAGCCGCTCATCGGGAATCGACGAAGCCCGCAACACCAGCCCCGCCAGCACCACCGTCATCAGCCCCGACTCGCTGCGAATGCTCTGGGCCAGCCCAAACAGACCCCACACGCCTGCCAGCACCACCAGATTTTTCTGCCCTTCTGACAAAAACTTCGCCTGCTTGAGAAACTGCCCCAGCAGCCAGCCGCCCAGCGCCCCAATGCCGCCGCCAATGCCCAGCCGCAGCAGCAGCCCGCTAGCCACCGACAGCGGAGCCGCGTTGCCGTTCAGAATCACATCCAGCACCACCACCGCCAGAATCGCACCCACTGGGTCAATCAGCACGCCCTCGCCTTCCAGCAAGCTGGACACCTGGCGATCGACTTGGACCTGTTTCATCAGCGGGCTGATCACCGTCGGCCCGGTGACGACCACCAGCGCGGCGTAGAGAAAGGCGATCGCCCAGGGAAATTCCCCCAGCCAGTGGGCCGCCATGCCGCCACCCAACAGCGTAATCAGCGTACCCAGGGTGACGAGGTTCCGCAGGCTGCCCGATACCGTGCTGAGCTGCCGCAGTTCCAGGTTCAGCCCGCCCTCAAACAAAATCAGCGCCACCGACAGCGCCACGATGACTTCTAGCCCAAGACCGAGGGACTGCGGATGCAGCCAGTCCAGCCCGTCGCCCCCCAGCAAAATGCCGAAAATCAGCAGAAATACAATGCTGGGCACATTAAAAAACGCCGCCACCACCTGACCGCTAATGCCTGCCAGCACCGCAATCACAAATTGCAGCATCAGTGCCAGCGGCGTTTCGGGCGTGGGCGACAATCCCTCAATCATGGCAACACTCATGGCAACAGGTGGGCACTTGCCGCCCCAAAACACGGTTTACCACAATGCCTTTAGCCAAATGCCTGAATCTGAAGACGGCTGTGAATAGGGTCTGACTCATCATTTTCTAACTGTAATCGGCAACGGGCGGTATAAACCGATCCTAGCTTTCCCCGCGCCCCCCATTCTCTTCACACGAGGAATCTGGCTGGCTCTCTGGGGTCGATCGCGCTGCTCAGAAATCCGCCACACAAATCTCACGCAAATCTTGCGCTCACTCCCAGCCGTACCCAGAAAAGCTATACACTGGGCAATGGCTTGTCGTTTTTTTCACCCGTAACCAGCTTTGGGAATTGAGCTTCGCAGCTACGTTTACATTGACCGCTTACAATCCCAGCACGCCGCCTACATGGGCACCGTCGCCGTTGGTTTTTTGCCGCTGCCGGGTGATGCCTCTCTGTGGATCGAGATTTCGCCGGGAATTGAAATCAACCGCCTGATGGACATTGCGCTCAAATCTGCCGTGGTGCGGCCGGGCGTGTTGTTTACCGAGCGGCTGTATGGCTTGCTGGAGGTGCATTCCAGCAGCCAGGGCGAAACCCAGGCGGCGGGCCGGGCGATCCTGGCGGAACTGGGCGTGCGATCGCAGGACTGCTATAAGCCGCGCATCATCTCCAGTCAGATTATCCGCAACATTGACCCCCACCACGCCCAGCTCATCAACCGCAACCGCCGGGGTCAAATGCTGCTGTCGGGGCAAACGCTATACGTGCTGGAGGTCGAGCCAGCCGCCTATGCCTCGCTGGCCGCCAACGAAGCTGAGAAGGCAGCGCTGATCAACATTCTGCAAATTTCCTCTGTGGGCAGCTTTGGGCGGCTCTACCTGGGGGGCGAAGAACGGGACATTATTGCAGGGTCGCGTGCCGCAATCGAGGCCATCGAAAACTCGTCGGGTCGTCCGTTCCCTGACGCAGGACGCAAGGAGTAGGGCACGGGAGCAGGCTATGGCAAACGCCGAGCATATAGCGCTGCTGCGGATGGGGGGCGATCGCTGGAACCAGTGGCGATCGCACGCTCCCGACATCACGCCAGACCTCAGCCACGCCAATCTCATCGGGTTCGACCTGCAAGGGATTAATTTGCGTCGTGCCAACCTCCAGAGCGCAAACCTGGCCTTTGCTTTGCTCCAAGCCGCCGACCTCAGCCACGCCGACCTGACCCTGGCAACCCTGCACAGCGCCCAGTTTCAGGCGGCTGACCTGTCGAATGCCGTGCTGGTTGGGGCGACCCTGCAACAGGCGGACTTGCGAGATGCCAGCTTTTACCGCGCCAACGCGACCGGGGCAGACCTCAGCCATGCCAACGCCCGCGCCACCAACTTTGCCTATGCCAATTTGGAGCGCAGCAGCCTCGCCTATGCCAATCTGCAACGCGCCACGCTAAACCACGCCAACCTGTGCAAAGCCAACCTGCTAGAAACAGAGTTAATTAACGCCTATCTCTTCGAGGCGCAGCTTCAGGGCGCACAGTTGGTTTCCACGCACCTCAGCCGCGCTTACCTGTTTGGGGCGAATTTTCAACAGGCAACGCTCATCCAGACAGATTTGCGCTGGGCGACGCTTAGCCACGCAAACTTAGAAGAAGCAATTCTGCAAGACACCGACCTCAGCCGCTCCATCCTACAGCCCCGCCTGCCCCAGTGCTAGCATTAAAGCTCCTCCAGGCAAAGCTAAAAACGAAATGGTTAGAGGGTGTTTGAAAAGGTATCGTTTGTAATGTTAAGCACTCAGAGATCCCCCCAGCCCCCCTTAACCAGCCCCCCTTAACAAGGGGGGAAACCGCCTTAAAGTCCCCCTTTTTAAGGGGGATTTAGGGGGATCTTGCACGCTTTGCTACAAACAGTAGGACTTTTCAAACATCCTCTTATTTCAAACATCCTCTTAGAAGTCCTGGAAGCGCTTAACTAGCGATCCAAAATCGCAAATCCAAAATCAAGAACCGATATCAGAACTAATCCTCAAACACTGCCCCTTTTTGGATGAGCTGTCGCCGCGTCTCCTTGGGAATGCCTTGGTTCTGACGAAAGCGAGCCTTTTCGACCTCTACACCGTCTAGGTTTGCGTCGTTGAAGTTGACATAGTACAGGTTTGAACCACAAAGATTTGCGCTGTAAAGGTTTGCGCCCCGCAGGTCAGCACTCATCAGATTTGCTCGCCGCAGGTTAATCCCCAACAGCATCGCCTCTCCCAGTTTGGCGCGGCAGAGAGCGGCTCCTGTCAAATTGGCGTAGCGCAAGTCCGAGGCAAACAGATTTGCATCCGACAAATCTGCACCAATCAAGTTTGCCCGCATGACCGTGGCGCTGGTTAGATTTGCACCCGATAGCGTTGCGCTCGTAAGACTGGCATCATTAAGCTTTGCGCTGATTAGCACCGCGTTATTGAGCATTGCGCTGGTCAGGTTTGCGCCGCAGAGATCAGCGCTACTGAAGTTCGCGCCCCGCAAATCCGCGCCAATGAGGACGACCCCTTTGAGATCCGCCCCCATAAACATTTTTCCGCTCAGCCCCAGCTTGGGATGAGCGGAACCTAAGACATTACTTGTATAGCCTAGCCCAGCAGCCTTTAGAAGTTCAGCGGGATCGTCAGTCTCAGCATTCTGAACCCGGTTGATTGCCTGTAGAAGTCCTTGAAGCGAGTCCTGTATCTCCTGACTCTCTAGACCTCTATCACCCCGTGCAAATTCTTGTAAAAATCTCTTAAGGGCTTGATCTTCGTCACTCACATCTTAACCCATCTGCTGAAGGTATACCCTTGGGTTTGCTTCCCATAGTTTAATCAGGGTTTCAATCACTGCCCGCTTGCTAGGGCTGACCTCTTTTGCTAGAAGCTCTTGGAGGGCTGCTACGGAACTACACGCCTGAGGCTGCATGTCGGACGTGGAGGAGGCGGCATCAGAACCGGAAACAACATACAGGTGCCTGGGCAGGGTGCCCTCGAAACGATCAGCGTGCAGCATAACAGCTTACCGAAGGTGGGGTGGGATTCTAGAGAAGGGAATGACTGGGTAGAGGAACTCGGTCAATCGAACTGCTCAATCGAATATAACTTCAAACTAAACCCGAAGCGTCAGTCAGTGCATCATCCAATGGGCATCACTCAACAGCAGGATTACCTCAAGAAACATCAAAGGGATAACGCCAGCCTGCATCGCGGCCCTGAGTACAACCACAGAAACCTCTAAGGGGCTAACCCTCTTTCCTATGAAAGACAGGCTCCTAACGCCACAGAGACTCAAGAACCAGAGTTAAGCGCCAGAGTTATAGTTACACTTCATACACTATAGCAGCAAACTCTTCGCACTGCCTAATAATTTGTCATGAATAGATTTTCGATCATCTCACCGAGCGTCTAATGGGCTAATCCCTCATGCAGTGCGGGGTTGACGCTTCATCACCAGCGCAACGAGCAGTGCTGCTGTGCCGCAGGTTAGCCCTAGGAATAGCCAAAGTCTGAGGTTTCGCCCTTTGTAATAGGCAACCGCCGTTGCAGCCAGCCCAATGACGCAATGCAGCGCGAGGAGGAGGTAAAGGGTCTGATCGGCGGGCATGACGGGGGCGATCGCCCTGATATCTGTTTCTAAAGCTTCTAAAGCAGTGTCCATTGGGAAGGGGGTGAGGGGTGTGAAAAGACGGCTCGGTGAGGATTGTAGCACTGCGGGCTGGCTTAGCTGAGTATCGGGGCGCGATCGCTGCGCTGGAGCGTGATTAGTGTGACGGGGTTGAGCGGGGCAAAGCGGGTGAGGGCGGCGACGGGCACTGTGCGGGCAAGGTTGACCTGGAGGGCGTGCTGTTGCCAGGCGGAGCGGTTCGCCTGGAGCCAGGTCTGGGCGATCGCCAGATGGTCGAGGGTGGCGATCGCCAGCACCATCCGTCCTCCCGGCTTCAGCACCTCGGCGCAATCATCCAGAATTTCGCCCAACTGCCCGCCGCTGCCGCCAATGAAGACGCGATCGGGCGCGGGCAGCAGGCTCAGCGCTGCCGGAGCTTTTCCCTGCGTAGGTTTGAGGTTTTTGACCTGAAAGCGCTCAGCATTTTGCTGGATCAGGGAGAATCCGGCAGCGGTTTTCTCTAGGGCATATACGGTGGACGCGGGACAGAGGCGGGCCGCTTCGATGGCAACCGACCCCGTGCCCGCGCCGATATCCCACACTACTTGCCCCGGTTGTAGCGCCAGTTCTGCTAGCGCCAGCACCCGGACATCGCGCTTGGTCATCAGGCCGGGGCGATCGCCAAAACTGAGAAATGCCGCATCGGGAATCCCGAACATAGGCAATGTCGCCAGATCAGGCGCGTCTGCCTCTGCGTCGCGCAGCAGAATCACCACGTTCAGCGGCGCAAACGGGGTATCTTGTTGGGTCGCCAACTCTGCGGGCGCAAAGCACTGGACTCGCTCATCTGCGCCACCCAAGTTCTCGCAGACCCAGAGGTGATATTGCCCCGGCAGGTCCAGATTGCACACCAGCCGGGCGATCGCCGGGGGGGTATTGTGCCCATCTGTCAGAGCAGCGATTTTGGCTGCACCCTGCTGCAAGGCTTGGATCAGCGTGTCGGGCGATCGCCCGTGGGCGCTGACCAATCGCGCATCCTGCCAGGGCACCTTGACCCGGCTAAAGGCAAGCTGGATGGCGCTGAGGTGGGGATGAAAGGTAAGCCAGTCGGCAGGAAACTCGGACAACAGCAGCCGCCCCAGTCCAAAAAACAGCGGGTCGCCGGAGGTGAGAACGGCTATGGACAAATCTGTATCTGGATCTGCATCTGTCTCAGCTTGGGAAGCAGCACCGATGTAGGCGTGGATTTGCCGCAGCATGGCGTGGAAATCTGCCAGGGGAACTTTGGGGGCGGCGTGGTCGGGGAAGTAGGCCAGATGGCGATCGCTCCCCACCAGCAGCGTGGCGCGATTCACTGCCTGCCGTGCTGCCGCCGTCAGCCCTGCGGCACCCTCCAGCCCAATACCCACAACATGAATCGGAACCATTTAGGGCTGCACCCGGCAAACTAGCGCATATTCTGCTTTTTCTCTTTTTTGGGATCGCGCTTGGCAGCGGCGGCAATCTCGGCATCCAGGATGGTCTTTCCAGTCGCGGCGAGGTACACGTCATCCAGGCTGGGGCGCGACTGCGACACACCGAAGATGGGCAGCCCGTTTTCCTTTAGCACCTGCTGAATCGTCAGCAGCGCATCGCTCTGAGTGTCTACGACCAGGTTTAGCGAATTGCCCTGGGCTTCGTTCACAATCACCTCTTGCACAAAGGGCAGCGTTTTCAGCAAGTCCGTGGCCCGCTGGGCTTCGTCTGCTGGGGTAAACTCGCGCAGGCGCAGGGTGATGCGATCGCCCCCCAGTCCGTCTTTCAGCGCCGACGGCGTGCCAGCGGCAATCACCTTGCCCTGGTCGATAATGGCGACCCGATCTGCCAGCGCGTCTACTTCCTCCAGGTAATGGCTGGTCAACAAGACCGTTGTGCCGCCCTCCCGCAGCTTCCGCAAAAAGTCCCAAACCGCTGTGCGGCTTTCGATGTCTAGCCCCACGGTCGGCTCGTCCAGCACCAGCACGTCCGGCTGATGCAGCAGCCCCGCTGCTAGGTCTAGTCGCTTGCGGATGCCGCCGGAGTAGGTGCCTGTTTTTTTGTCGGCGTAGTCGGTCAGTCCCAACAGCGTGATTACATGAGAAATGCGATCGCCAATCGTTGCCTTGGGCAGATGATACAGCGCCGCTTGCAGTTCCAGCAGTTCCCGCCCCGTCAGCACCTTATCCAGCGCCACTTCCTGGGCGACGTAGCCAAGCCGCTGCCGCGCCAGTCGGGGATTTTCTAGCACCGAGTCGCCCGACACCTCGATCCGTCCCGCATCAGGCGTAGACAGCGTGCAGAGGCAGCGAATCGTCGTCGTTTTGCCTGCGCCGTTGGGCCCCAGCAGCCCAAAGATTTCTCCTGGCTCGATCTGAAGCGACACGTCTTTGACCGCTTCTACGCTGCCGTAGCGCTTCTGTAGGTTTTCGATTAGAACTGCGGGAGCCATGCCAGTTTTAGTGAGCAAGTCACTTGAGTTGACGACACTTCATATTCTACAGAGTGCCGACTAGGGAAGGGGAGGCGATGGGCGATCGCCCCTCATAGCTCATAATTGATCCTCTTCGCGCAGCAACGATGCGTAGTCTTCCATCCCTGCTTCGGCAAGCGCTCGATCGGCTTCTGCAAATTCAGTATTGAGAAGCGCGAGCTGCTCGGCATCGAGCATTCGACGGCGCTTGTTGCGAAATCTTAGAAACGCAATAAAGTCGGCAACCTGTTGAAGCTCTTCGGTCGTGAGCTACTCAATTTCTTGCTTAATGCTTTCGCGGCTAACGGTTGCACCAGATTTCAACATAGAGGGCAAGGTTGCGGCAAGTCTAGATTTCTACATCCTAGTGTAGGAATGTATGTCCGATGAATGGACAGGCTTTATAGATAAGGCGATCGCCCTCCGTTTGCCCTATAACCCTTTCATCCCACAAACCATTCGTCCGCACCCATGCGCCCGCGCAGCAAACTCCGTACAATGTAGTCTTGAGATAGAATGCTGAGATTTTCAATGTGAGCCGGGAGCGCCAGTATGCCAGCAGCCGTGGGAGTGATTCAGACCGTCGGGTTTCCAGGGATTTTGGCGGCGGCAGATGCGATGGTGAAGGCGGGCCGGGTGACGCTGGTGTATTACGGACTGGCGGAGCGGGCGGAGTTCCTGGTGGCGATTCGCGGCAGCACCTCGGAGGTCAAGCCCGCTATTGAGGCTGGGGTAGAAGCGGTGAATCAGGTCTATGGCGCGGAACTGGTGGACTACTACATCATCCCCAACCCACCGGAAAACCTGGAAGTAGTGCTGCCGATTAAGTACACCACCAAAGTTCAGCAGTTCATGTAATGGAGTTGTGGGGTTGGCGTAATGGGCGATCGCCCATTTGGACTTCCTCCGATGACTTTGCCAAGTCCCTTACAAAAACCCAATTGCAGCGGTAATAGATGCTTATCAATCGCGCTGATTAACGCCTATTTCTGTGCATTAAGCATTTTTGTAGATATGACTCGAAGCGTAGGGAAAGCCATCGATTTTTTTCGATGGGGCATCACTTGACCGTACAATGTGGGTTGGATTGGGTTCGATTTTTACCCGCGAGTTGAGTATCGGGCGAGCGATCGCCTCTGGAGAGAATCATGCCGGTTGCAGTTGGCGCACTAGAAACGAAAGGTTTTCCTGCCGTGTTGGCAGCAGCAGATGCGATGGTGAAAGCGGGTCGCGTAACCCTGGTGGGCTACATTCGCGCCGGAAGCGCCCGCTTTACGATCATGATTCGCGGCGACGTGTCGGAAGTGAAGCAGGCAATGGATGCGGGCATCGAGGCGGCGCAAAACACCCCCGGCGGCACGCTGGAAACCTGGGTGATTATTCCCCGCCCCCATGAAAACGTAGAAGTGGTGCTGCCCATCGCCTTTACCCCGGAGGTCGAGCAGTTTCAAGACGCTATCGGTGTGCCGCGTCTGCCGGGTCGTGGGAATGGCGCTGGGCAATAGCCGACGGGGTAATAGTTTAGGGGCAATAGTTTAATCGAGCGATCGCCAACCTTGCACCATGACCCTGCCCGACCACGCCATTGTTTCTGTACCCGCAACGACGACCAACATCGGGCCAGGGTTCGATTGTCTGGGCGCAGCGCTGTCGCTCAGAAATCACTTCACCTTTACCCGCCTAGACCAAAGCATCGAGCCGGTTCAGATCTCGGTTTCAGGACTGGAAGCAGCGCGGGTCAAAACCAACGAAACGAATCTGGCCTATCAGGCCTTTGCCAAATTATTTCAGCATCTCAAGCAGTCGCCGCCGCTGATTAAGCTAGAGATTCGCTTGGGCGTGCCTTTGGCGCGGGGGTTGGGCAGTTCTGCCACGGCCATCGTCGGCGGGCTGGTGGGTGCAAATGTGCTGGCTGGGTCGCCGCTAAGCGAAGCCGAACTGGTGGCAATCGCCGTAGACATGGAAGGCCACCCGGATAACGTTGTGCCTGCGATGCTGGGTGGCTGTCGGCTGGCAGCAACCGATCTGAACGGAGAATGGGCGATCGCCCCTGTGCCCTGGCATTCCGAAATCGTCCCTGTTGTTGCGATTCCTGATTTTGAACTATCTACCGCCGAAGCCCGCCGCGTTCTGCCTGCCGCATACAGCCGACCCGATGCAGTGTTCAACATGGGGCATCTGGGGCTACTGCTGCGGGGATTGGACACTGCTCACTCCGACTGGCTCCGCGCCGCGCTGCAAGACCGCATCCATCAACCCTATCGGCGATCGCTCATTCTCGGCTTTGATGCCGTAGAAGCCGCCACCGTTGCTGCGGGAGCCTACGGGCTGGTGATCAGCGGTGCCGGCCCAACCCTGCTGGCCCTGGCCCACGCCGATATCGCGCCCCTGGTTGCGGAAGCCATGAAAGCCGCCTGGGAAGATCAGGGAATTTCAGTCCAAGCTCAGGCGCTGCACCTCGACCCAACGGGGGTTTCGGTTCAGGTCTAGCCGCCTGGCTGACTGTTTACACTGGCTGACTGTTTACACTGGCTGACTGCTTACAGCAGTTCCGCCGCGCCAAAGGTTGCGTTAAACCGTCGGCACCACACGGCTGCTGAGTTAAACTCGTCCAGATTTACGCTATTGGGAATTGCGTAGCGCTGTGCCCCCTGGGTTCGCTGCAATTCTGCTAGCACCACATAATCGCCCTCCCGGATGGCATGGGCAGGCGGAGTGGTGGAACCAATCACATTCCCGCTGCGATGCAGAATTACCGTCAGATCGGGACCGCTATTCGTGCGGAAGTCGTTGCCCAATTCTAGAAACCGTTGCCCATTTTCAGTCACGATTTGGGCCGCCCCTTGCGTTGGATGTTCGCCGCTCACAAAGGTTCCAGACTTCACAATACTCGGACTTGCGGCGATCGCCCCAGGAGATGCAGCCGGAGAAGATTGCGGTGAAGCAGCAACGACCTCCGAAGTCGCCGCGACAGATGGCTCAGCGGGCGGTTCCACGGCCACCTGAGCAGCACAGCCAATCCCAGTTAGCATCGTCAAACCCAAACAAGCTCGATACAGGTTCATCAACCCTCCTCCAAGCAAAGTTCTCAGCACCTTTCTCAAACAGCGATCGCCCCCATCTTGGCAGGCATCGCCGAAGCAAAGCTGATAATCAGATGAGAATTGCCGAAGCAGAAGTGGTGGACTGGATCGAAAATCCTACAACCATCCTGGGCAATCGGCTCGGAACTTCTGGTTCTTCAGGTAGGCTAGGATGCTGTTTTCATGATTGCTCATGCCTTGCGCCCGCGAGAAGTCGCCCGCCTGTGAAAGTCTGTAGTTCGCCGATGGAAATAAATTTCGGCAAAAAAAAGAGACCATAATGGTCTCGTTTACCTCAGTAGAGTCTTCAACTCGGAAACCAAAAGCTTGATCATGCTGGCGGGCAATGGGTTACAACCCGACCAATAGCCTCACTTCTATAGCGATTTCCATAGCCAAAACCTAAAAGCTAGCTGGGGAGGGCGATCGCCCCTAGGCCAGTCCAGTATTCGAGCCAGGCTTACCCGTTGCCAGCTCAACCTTCACAATCTTGCCGCCCATTTTCTGAATGCGCTGCTGCTCCCGGAACCAGCTATCGTAGGGAACCAGCTTGGTGAAATAGGTATTTTGCAGTTCGCGCTGGGTGCGAATCCGGGTCTGGCTGGGAACGCAAGCCGTAATCTTGAACATCCGCATGGGTTACATCTCCTAACCGGAAAGAAGCAACGAAATAGATTAGCCGCACCTGTTTCAAAGTGCCCGTTCTGAGCAGGCAGAACGTTGAGGAAAAAAGTCGATTGATATCAACCCAAAAATTCTTAAATGCTGGAAGCCTAGCGTTAATCTCAAACCCTCGGAGCCACTTCTTGAGAGAAAAAGCCTGCGATCGCCTGAGACCAACACCAGAACTCCCAGCCAAAAGTTACCAAATTCAAAAGCGTAAACCGTGAAGCTCGAACCCTTTCAATTCAGACTTCTTGTTTCCGCTTTCATCCTTGGAGCCTAGCTCAAGCCGGAGCAGATGTAGTCGAAGTACACGCCCATTTCCTTGCCAGCGTCAGCACCCACCAAGCTGGCAGTCACTTCTTTCATGGCTTGGATCGCTTGCACCGTCGCAGCTACAGGCACGCCCAGCGAATTGTAGGTTTCCTTCAAACCGTTGAGCACGCGCTCATCCAGGATAGAAGGGTCACCAGCCAGCATGGCGTAGGTGGCATAGCGGAGGTAGTAGTCGAGGTCGCGGATGCAAGCTGCATAGCGACGGGTGGTGTACATGTTGCCGCCGGGACGGGTGATGTCCGAATACAGGAGGGACTTGGCAACCGCTTCCTTCACGATGGCAGCAGCGTTGGCGCTGATGGTGGTGGCGGCGCGGACGCGCAGTTCACCCGTGGAGAAGTAGCCCTTCAGCTTTTCCAGAGCGGCGGTATCCAGGTATTTGCCCTGAACGTCAGAAGAATTAATAACAGAAGTAATTGCGTCTTGCATGGTCTCGCTTCCTTAAAAAGTGAATCTTGATGCATTCAGGCAACAGTTGAGGGCAAAACCCTACTGCATTGCGCCGATAACGTAGTCGAAGTAAGCGCCAGCTTCAGCCGCATCTTCGCCAGACATCATGGACGTTGCCACGTTCTTCATTGCGCGAACGCCTTCTGCCACTGCTTCGATGGGAGTACCCAGAGACTTGTACATCTCACGTACACCCACGATGCCGATTTCTTCGATGGGAGTGACATCGCCTGCAACCACACCGTAGGTCACCAGACGCAGGTAGTAGTCGAGGTCACGCAGGCAAGTAGCCGTCATTTCTTCGCCATAAGCGTTACCACCGGGAGAAACCACGTCGGGACGCTTTTGGAACAGTTGGTCACCCGCTTGCTTCACAATCCGCTCGCGAGAGTCGGTCAGCACTTGGGCAATCCGCAGACGCTTTTCACCAGAGGTGACAAAGCCTTTGATCCGGTCTAGTTCACCCGGGCTGAGATAGCGAGCCTCAGCATCGGCATTCACGATTGACTTCGTGACAATACTCATTGATGGATTCCTCCGAAAAGCAAAATGTAACCAGATGTGTCTAAACTGGCGTTCATGTCTGAACGACTGAGCCGCTAGCCAGGTAACCTCCAGAGCGCCGCACAGGAAACCCTATGCAGGAAAACCCATGAGAAAGTCTCTGAGAAGGCTCGCTAAACAAACTCAACTGAACTCATCAAATTCATACAGTTGAGTCTTTTGCGGACTGGCATAGTAACTTTCCATACTCTACCCCTAGCGATACCCCTCCACACGAGTGTGACCAGAAGTACATAAGGGTTGAGGCTCAGCTACCTTCCGCAAACATTTTGCGGCATCAGGTTGTCATTCTTAGTTTTGTCGCAACATTTTGTAATCTTCTTCCTCAGGATTGACAGAAGTACCGCCATTCTGCTGTTTGGGTCTTGCGCCATCGTTTGGTTAAATAGGCAACAGATCACGCCCAATTTTTGGTAGTCTAGTTCCTTATTGGGTTGAAAAAAGTAGCTTGCATTCTAAGTCGTGAGTGAATTCTCGCTTGCGTGATTTGGGGTTGTAGTGCCTACCGATTTCAGCCTCGATGTTGGGTCAAGCAGAGGGTGAATAGTGGACATCCAAATTGGTAAGGGTAAATCTGCCCGCAGAGCCTACGGTATCGACGAAATTGCACTGGTTCCAGGTTCGCGCACGCTCGACCCATCTCTCGCCGATACCCGCTGGACGATCGGCGGCATCGAGCGGGAAATTCCGATTATTGCCAGCGCAATGGACGGGGTAGTGGATGTGCGGATGGCGGTAGCGCTGAGCGAACTGGGCGCGCTAGGCGTGTTGAACCTGGAGGGCGTGCAGACGCGCTACGACGATCCAAATGCCGTCCTAGATCGAATTGCATCGGTGGAAAAGCACGAGTTTGTGCCGCTGATGCAGGAGCTATACGCAGAGCCGATTAAACCAGCGCTAATTGAGCAGCGGATTCAGGAAATTAAGCAGCAGGGTGGGATTGCGGCGGTGAGCGCGACTCCGGCAGGTGCGTCTCGGTTTGGGCAGACCGTGGCCAAGGCCGGCGCAGATCTGTTTTTTGTGCAGGCGACGGTGGTGTCTACGGCGCATCTGTCGCCGGAGTCGATCACGCCGCTAGATTTGGCAGACTTTTGTCAGGAAATGCCGATTCCTGTGATTTTGGGGAATTGCGTGACCTACGATGTGGCGCTGAATTTGATGAAGGCGGGCGCATCGGGCGTGCTAGTGGGCATTGGGCCGGGCGCAGCCTGTACCTCTCGTGGGGTGTTGGGGGTGGGTGTGCCCCAGGCGACGGCGATCGCCGACTGCGCGGCTGCCCGCGACGACTATCATCGGGAAACCGGAAACTATGTGCCAATCATTGCGGATGGAGGTCTGATTACGGGTGGCGATATCTGCAAGTGCATCGCCTGTGGTGCAGATGGCGTAATGATTGGGTCGCCCTTCGCTCGTGCGGCCGAAGCGCCCGGTCGTGGCTATCACTGGGGCATGGCAACGCCCAGTCCTGTGCTGCCTCGCGGAACCCGCATTCGCGTGGGGACGACGGGGACACTGCGCGAGATTTTGCGCGGGCCGGCAAAGCTGGATGACGGTACACACAATTTTTTGGGTGCGCTGCAAACCAGCATGGGCACACTGGGTGCAAAGGACATTCGGGAGATGCAGCAGGTCGAGGTGATTATCGCGCCGTCGCTGCTTACGGAGGGCAAGGTCTATCAGAAGGCTCAACAGCTTGGCATGGGTAAATAAGCCCAGATGGGTAGATAAACCTATTCGTCAAGTAACAATCTGATAAATTTTTCCCCTAGATGGGGCGATCGCCCCATATCCTCCAGTCCAGTCCTTTACAATAGACGTAGCGGAGACGCATGTTTCCGTTCACTCCTCACACCACACTCCGCCTGGGCATCCGTGTTCAGGCGGTTCTTATTGCAGATTTTTCCCTTATTTTTCCCTTATTTTGAGAGGACTTTGGGCGATTTTTAAGACTATTTGAACTAGCTGAACTTGCACTGAGGGCGATCGCCCTCCTTCAGAAACGTTCAGAGACATTACTTTCAGAGACGCTACTTTCAGAGACATTACTGAGAGCAACCTGTTCCACACTCCATCAAAACTTAAAATCTCTGCCTGAATCGAATTGAATCAAGCAGAGATTTTTTGCAGTATGGCAGGGTTTCAGTTCCCAATCTCAGGATTGTTACCTTCTACATCATGCCCATGCCGCCCATACCGCCCATGCCGCCCATGCCGCCCATGTCGCCGCCGGGAGCGGGAGCCGCAGGTTCAGGCTTTTCGACCACCAGTGCTTCCGTCGTCAGCACCATCGCCGCCACCGAGGCCGCGTCCTGCAAGCCAGAGCGCACGACCTTCGCCGGATCGAGAATCCCCGCCGCGATTAGGTCTTCATAGGCATCGGTGAGCGCGTTGTAGCCCTTGCCAAACTCCATCGCTCGCACTCGTTCCACCACGACCGAGCCTTCGACTCCGGCATTGTCGGCAATCTGGCGCAACGGGGCTTCCAACGCTTTCATGATGATGTTGGCTCCGATTTGCTCCTCTGCCGAGAGCGTGTTTTTGAAGTCAGCCAGCTTTTTGCTCAGGTGCAGCAGCGTAGAACCGCCACCGGGCACAATGCCTTCCGCCAGCGCGGCTTTCGTCGCGTTCAGTGCGTCTTCGATCCGCAGCTTTTTGTCCTTCAGTTCCGTCTCGGTGGCTGCACCGACCTTAATCACAGCCACACCGCCCGTCAGCTTGGCCAGGCGCTCTTGCAGTTTCTCGGAGTCGTATTCTGAATCCGTTTCGCTAAGCTCCTTGCGGATTTGAGCGATGCGCTTGTCCAGAGCCACCTTATCGGGGGCTTCGGCAACCAGTGTGGTGGTGTCTTTAGTAATGGTAACCTTGCGGGCGTTGCCCAGCATTTCCAGCGTGGCGGTGTCCAGGCTGAGGCCAATTTCCTCCGCAATCATCTGGCCGCCCGTCAGCACGGCAATATCTTGCAGCACGGCTTTGCGGCGATCGCCAAAGCTCGGAGCCTTCACCGCAACCACGTTCAGCACGCCTCGCAGACGGTTGACCACCAGCGTTGCCAGAGCTTCGCCTTCGATATCTTCAGCGATGATCAGCAGCGGCTGTCCGGCCCGGGCAATCTTTTCCAGAACGGGCACCAGTTCACCAATCGAGCCGATTTTCTGCGTGGTGATTAGAATCGCAACATTCTCCATCTCGCAGATCATCCGCTCCGCATCGGTGACAAAGTAGGGCGAGATGTAGCCGCGATCGAACTGCATCCCTTCCACAACTTCCAGTTCTGTGGTCAGAGACTTGGATTCCTCCACGGTGATCACGCCATCGCGGCCGACTTTCTCAACGGCTTCGGCAATAATTGCGCCAACCTCTTCATCACTACCTGCGGAAACCGTGGCCACCTGGGCGATCGCATTTCCTTCGATAGGCTGGGCGACGGCTTCGATCTCATCCACCAGTTTGGCCACTGCTTTTTCAATGCCGCGACGCAGACTAATGGGGTTCGTCCCAGCCGCCACATTCTTCAGCCCTTCGTGGATGATGGCCTGGGCCAGCACCGTGGCAGTGGTCGTGCCATCACCCGCCAAATCTTTTGTTTTGGAGGCAACTTCACGAATCAACTGCGCCCCCGTGTTTTCTAGCGGATCTTCTAGCTCGATCTCTTTGGCAATCGTGATGCCGTCGTTGACAATCTGCGGCGCACCAAACTTTTTCTCCAGCAGCACGTTGCGTCCCTTCGGCCCGAGCGTCACGCGCACCGCATTGGCGATCGCATTCACACCGCGCTCCAGCGCCTGCCGAGACTCTTCCTCAAACACAATGATCTTAGACATACCTTTGTTTTCGTTAAGCGCTCCTTCCAGAATTTAGCACTCTAATGGAGGAGATTGCTAAATCTCTAGCGGCGATCGCCCTTTGCAATCCTTCTCTGGCCAGACGGTAACCGACAGCCCGCTTTGCTATGCTAGATAGCTTGCCGTTTGCATTCATGCATCTTCGGATTGATCGAGAGGAGATTGCCTGTGAACCGTCGCGCCATCCGCCCTACCGCACTTACCCCCAGACTGCTGACCCTAGTGCTGGTGGCGCTGATGCTGGGGCTTCTCTTCCGCGTCATCAACATTGACAAAAAGGTATATTGGCACGACGAAGCATATACCTCAATGGAAATGACCGCCCAGCGGCGCTCGGAGGTCGTCGAGCAACTCTTTACCGGGCGCATCGTCACCCGCGATGAGCTGCAAGCCTTTCAGCGGTTTCGCCCAGAGCGCGGCTTGGGGCAACTGTTAACTTCCCTGGGACAAGAAGACCCCCAACATCCGCCCCTGTACTACATTCTTGGGCGATTTTGGGTGCGGCTATTTGGCGATTCGGTGCTGGCGCTGCGGAGTCTGGCGGTTGTCTTTGGATTACTGATGCTGGTCTGCGCCTACTGGCTGTGCATGGAGCTATTTCAGGCTCCGGCGATCGCCCTGATGACGGTCGGCCTGCTGGCCATCTCGCCCTACCATGTCCTCTATGCCCAAGAATCGCGAGAATACAGCCTGTGGGCGGCGCTAATTCTGACCTCCAGTGCGCTGCTGCTGCGGGCGCTGCGGCTGGGCACCTGGCCCCACTGGGCGCTCTATGCGCTGAGCCTCACAGCAGGACTCTACACGTTTTTGTTCACGGGTTTGGTGGGCATTGCCCACGGCGTATACGTGCTGCTGAATGGCGGCATCTCGCGCAAGTGGGAAAAATGGCGCATGACTCGTGCTGGCACCGCATACCTGGGATGGTCGTGTGTGGCGATCGCTGCCTTTGCGCCCTGGCTCTATTTCCTAGTGAAATATCGTGACGTTTTAAGCAACACCACGGGATGGGCAAGAGAGTCGCTGCCGCTGTGGGTGATGGTGAAAGCATCGGCGCTCAACTTCAGCCGTATTTTCATGGACTTTGACTGGAATCCTGACACCTTTGCGCTCTGGTGGCTCTGTATTCCGCTGCTGATTTTAGAAATATTTGCGCTGCTATTTATCCAGCAAAATGCGCCGCGCCATGTTTGGACCTTTGTGTGGACGCTGGCTCTGATTCCTGTGTTGATTTTGGCGCTGCCGGATCTAATTTTGGGTGGACAGCGCTCGATTGTCGGGCGATATCTTGTGCCCAGTTTTCTAGGACTGCACCTGGCAGCGGGCTATCTTCTAACAATGAAAATTGAGGTTTTTGGGGCAAAAAACCGCAAATTCTGGCAGGCGATCGCCCTCTTGCTATTCTTCCTAGGCTTCCTGTCCAATATCATTAGCTCCCAGGCAGAAACCTGGTGGAATAAGGGGATTAGCTACCACATTCCGGCGATCGCCCAAACGCTGAACGAGGCGAATCAACCCATCGTGATTAGCGATGACTTTGGGATCAATATCGGCAACCTGATCGCCCTCAGCTATCGCACAAACGAGACTGTCCAGTTCTACTTGCTAAGCCACGAAGCCGAAGCAAACGTACCGCCAGAGCAGTTTCCTGATGGCTCCGACATCTTCGTGTTTTACATGCCAGAAGCTGAGCGAAATCAGATCCAACAATCTCTCGGAAAACCTTTGAACGAAGTGGGTTGGTATCTTTGGAAACTTGAAGAGTGAAACTCTTTATCAGGTTTTTATCAAAAATAAAAAGACTAGAATCCTGAATTCTAGACCGAAGAATTGATGGATTATCTATCAGCAAAGAAACCGATTTTTGAATTTATTTTTGCTGTCAAACCCATTTCAGTCCTTCAGTTGGCATTCGTGGATCTGGGTGAATCCGATCAAACAAGCGGGGCGATCGCACTGTTTAGAAACTTTTATAAAATTAGAAAATGGGGCTAGAAACCGGGCTCTGGACATTGAGGGTGATCATGTCCGGCTTAAACCTGACTCGATTCATGATTCAGTAGAACCTGGGGGTTTGCGATTCATAAGTTTTTCCTATTAGGTGCATCAGCAAATTGTTTTACATTTATTTACCAAATTGTGAGCATATACTTTTTTTGATGCTACTGATCGTAAATAAATATCTCAGCTTGTTTATCAATTTGTATCACTTGCAGCGTGAAGCCTCCATTTGACAAGCGTTTTCTGGTAAAACGACAGATGTAACACTTTTTAAGCGGTCACGGTTTGGCGCTCTCCTGTCCCACTGCGGCAGCCTAGTACTGCTGTCTGCTGTTCTGTCTTGTCCAGAGTTTCGGAGCCTACCCTGTTCCGCCCATAGCCAAAGCTGATTGCAAAACCTGTTTGAGAGGAGCCGACCTGCATGTTCACTCACGTCAAGCCCACGGTCAGACACATTGTTCCCGACAATCTCAACGGGCGTGCGCTGATCAAGGTGGTCTATGTCGTGCTAGAGCCGCAATATCAAAGCGCCCTGTCTGCGGCGGTACGTTCGATTAATGAGAGCAATCCCGACGTGGCAATCGAGATTAGCGGCTACTTGCTAGAAGAGTTACGTAGCACTGAGAACTACGAAGCCCTGCAAAAAGACGTTTCAGAAGCGAATATCTTTATCGGCTCGCTAATTTTCATAGAGGAGCTAGCAGAAAAGGTGGTGGCTGCGGTACAGCCCGTGCGCGATCGCCTCGATGCCGCCATTGTTTTTCCCTCCATGCCCCAGGTGATGCGCCTGAACAAGCTGGGCAGCTTCTCCATGTCGCAACTGGGGCAGTCCAAAAGCGTCATCGGTGAATTCATGAAGAAGCGCCGCCAGAAGCAGGGCGCGGGCTTTGAAGACGCGATGCTAAAGCTGCTAAACACCCTGCCCAAGGTGCTGAAGTATCTGCCGATGGACAAGGCGCAGGACGCGCGGAACTTTATGCTCAGCTTTCAATACTGGCTGGGCGGCTCATCCGAAAACCTGGAAAACTTCCTGTTGATGCTAATCGACCGCTATTGCGACGTGCAGGCGCTGAAATCTGCGACGCTGCAATATCGCGATCCGGTCACCTATCCCGACATGGGCATCTGGCACCCGCTCGCACCCCAGATGTTTGAGGATCTCAAAGAATACCTCAACTGGCATGGCTCTCGGCGAGACATTGGCGCAGATATGAAAGATCCCCTCGCGCCGACGGTGGGGCTGGTGCTGCAACGGACGCACCTGGTGACGGGCGACGACGCACACTATGTGGCCATGGTGCAGGAACTCGAAAGCATGGGCGCACGGGTAATTTCCGTGTTTGCGGGCGGGTTGGACTTCTCAAAACCTGTGGACAGCTACTTCTATGACCCGCTGACGAAGCAGCCCATTGTGGACGTGGTGGTGTCGCTGACGGGCTTTGCGCTGGTGGGCGGCCCGGCGCGGCAGGATCACCCCAAGGCAATCGACTCGCTGAAGCGGCTGAATCGTCCCTACATGGTGGCGCTGCCGCTGGTGTTCCAGACAACGGAAGAATGGCAGGACAGCGACCTAGGACTGCATCCCATCCAGGTGGCGCTGCAAATTGCGATTCCTGAACTGGACGGCGCAATCGAGCCGATTATTGTATCGGGTCGCGATGGCGCAACGGGTAAGGCGATCGCCCTGCAAGACCGGATAGAGGCGATCGCCCAACGAGCCATGAAGTGGGCAAACCTCCGCCGCAAGCCCCGTCTGCAAAAGCGGGTCGCCATCACTGTGTTCAGCTTCCCGCCGGATAAGGGCAACGTGGGCACGGCAGCTTATCTGGACGTATTCGGCTCTATCTATGAGGTGATGAAGGCGCTGAAGACCAACGGCTATGACGTTGAGGAACTGCCGGAGTCTGCTGAAGCGCTGATGCAAGCCGTGATTCACGATGCCCAGGCGCAATACGCCAGCCCAGAACTGAACATTGCCTACCGCATGTCGGTTCCGGAGTATGAGCAGCTCACGCCCTATTCCACCCGTCTGGAAGCAAGCTGGGGTCCGCCGCCCGGACATCTGAACACCGACGGTCAAAACCTGCTGGTATTTGGCAAGTCCTTTGGTAATGTGTTTATCGGCGTGCAGCCCACCTTTGGCTATGAAGGCGACCCCATGCGGCTGCTGTTCTCCCGTTCTGCCAGCCCGCACCACGGCTTTGCTGCCTACTACACCTACCTGGAAAAAATCTGGAAAGCCGATGCGGTGCTGCACTTTGGCACCCACGGGTCCCTGGAATTTATGCCTGGTAAGCAAATGGGCATGTCCAGCGAGTGCTATCCCGACAGCCTGATTGGCACGATTCCCAACCTCTATTACTACGCGGCGAATAATCCGTCGGAGGCGACAATCGCCAAGCGTCGCGGCTATGCCGAAACCATCAGCTACCTGACTCCGCCAGCGGAGAATGCGGGGCTATATAAAGGCCTGAAGGAACTCAGCGAACTGATCGCGTCTTACCAAACCCTGAAGGATTCGGGACGCGGCGCATCCATCGTCAACGCAGTGGTGGAAAAGTGTCGCCAGGTCAATCTAGATAAGGACATCGTGTTGCCAGATGGCGACGCTGGCGACCTGTCGGCAGAAGACCGCGACACGCTGATCGGCAAGGTCTACATCAAGCTCATGGAGATTGAGTCGCGCCTGTTGCCCTGCGGTCTGCACGTCATCGGCAAGCCCCCGACCGCAGAAGAGGCGATCGCCACGCTGGTCAACATCGCAGGACTCGATCGCCCCGAAGACGGCATCAAGAGTCTCCAGCGGATTATCGCCGAGAGCCTGGGGCGCGATATCGACGAGGTGTACAAAGGGAGCGATCGCGGCGTTTTGACCGACGTGCAGTTGCTCTACGACATCACCCAGGCGGTTCGCAAAGCCGTCGCTGCAATGGTGCAGGAGCAAATCGACGCGGACGGGCGCGTGTCTCTCGTCACCAAGCTCAACTTCTTTAACCTGGGTAAGAAAGAACCCTGGATCGAAGCGCTGGCAGAGGCGGGCTATCCCAAGGTCAACGCCGACGATATCAAGCCGCTGTTTGAATATCTGGAATTCTGCCTGAAGCAGGTTGTGGCGGACAACGAACTGGGCGCACTGCTGCAAGCGCTGGAGGGCGAGTACGTCCTGCCTGGCCCCGGCGGCGACCCGATTCGCAACCCCGATGTGCTGCCTACCGGTAAAAACATCCACGCCCTCGATCCGCAGTCAATTCCTACCCTGGCAGCAGTGCAGTCGGCCCAGATTGTGGTCGATCGCCTGTTGGCCCGGCAAAAAGCGGAGACAGGCACTTATCCCGAAACCATCGCCTTCGTTCTCTGGGGCACAGACAACATCAAGACCTATGGCGAGTCGCTGGCCCAGGTGATGCTGCTGGTGGGCGTGCGTCCGGTTCCCGATGCGCTGGGCCGGGTGAACAAGCTGGAACTGATTCCGCTGGAGGAACTGGGCCGCCCCCGTATAGACGTGGTGGTGAATTGCTCTGGCGTGTTCCGTGACCTGTTCATCAACCAGATGAATCTGCTGGATCGCGCGATTAAAATGGCGGCCGAAGCGGATGAACCAGTCGAGATGAACTACGTGCGTAAGCACGCCATCGAGCAGGCCAAAGAGTTGGGCGTAGACGTGCGTCAGGCTGCAACTCGCGTGTTCTCCAACGCATCCGGTTCCTATTCCTCCAACGTGAATCTGGCGGTGGAAAATAGCACCTGGGAAAGCGAGGCCGAGCTTCAGGATATGTACCTGTCGCGCAAGGGCTTCTCGTTCAATTCCGACAATCCGGGCGTAATGGACGATTCGCGCCAGATTTTTGAAACCGCGCTGAAGACAGTAGATGTGACGTTCCAAAATCTGGATTCTTCGGAAATCTCGCTGACGGACGTGTCCCACTACTTCGACTCGGACCCGACGAAGGTCGTGTCTCGTCTGCGGAAAGACGGTAAGCAGCCCGCCGCCTACATTGCCGACACCACCACGGCCAACGCTCAAGTGCGAACCCTGTCGGAAACCGTCCGGCTGGATGCCCGCACCAAGCTGCTGAATCCCAAGTGGTACGAGGGAATGCTGTCCCACGGCTATGAGGGCGTGCGGGAACTGTCGAAGCGACTCGTGAACACGATGGGATGGTCGGCAACGGCGGGCGCAGTGGATAACTGGGTCTACGAAGACGTGAACACCACGTTTATCGAAGACGAGGAAATGCAGAAGCGCCTGCTGAACCTGAACCCCAACTCCTTCCGCAAGATCGTCGGCACGCTGCTGGAGGTCAACGGCCGCGGCTATTGGGAAACCAGCGAAGAAAACCTAGAGCGCCTGCGCCAGCTTTATCAAGAAGTAGAAGACCGGATTGAAGGAATTGAGTAGTCCGTTCTCCGGCGCTTTGCTTGCGGCGTTATACAGGCGTTATATAAATGCGGCATGTAAACGCGGCGTAACCTAGATACGGCGTAACCTAAAAATCCCCTGCCTCTTGGAACGGTGCCAGAAGCAGGGGATTTTGCTTGAAAGGAGCGATCGCCCCGCCTAAACCAGCCAGCCTAGAGCAGGTAGACCAAGCGCGATCGCCCTTTTTCCTGGGTTAAGGCTACAGCCTATCGACGGCGGCCGGGGCGGCGACCCCCTTCATCGTTGCTGCCGCCGCGAGGACGCGAGTTTCCAGGGTCGCAGCCCTCTGGCCCATTGCCAATGCCCTGATTGCAATTGCTGCGGCGACGACCTCGACGATCGTCATCATCATCGTCGTCGTCATCATCATCGTCGTCATCATCGTCCCAGTCATAGCTCCAGTCATCATCGTCATCATCGTCGTCGCAGGCAGCACTACAGTAGCTATAGTTGCCATCGGAGCCAATCAGCATAATGGAGCCGCTCGACGTACCGATGCGCTCGTATTCGCGGATCAGTTGGGCCACTTCGTAAACCGTTGTGGTACTGACATCAACAACCCTAAAGCTGCTGCCTGGAAAAGAGATGAGAGCAGGAGCCAGCGCCGAGCGGAATACGGAAATTGTGCGGCTGACCAAGGAGAAATTGCCCGTTTGGAACGAGCTAGTGTAGGTGCAGGTCACAGGCGGGTTGGGCAGCCCGCGCACTGCAAACAAGCGCGTGTCGATTCCCTGGGTGCTAGGCAAGAAGGTGACGCGGCTTTCCTCGTAGCGGCTGCTGCTGATTCGCGTAAAGTAGTCATACACTGTTGCGCCCTGATCGATAGACCCGTTGCGATCGCCATCAATTCCATAAACCGTCCGCACAATCCGCACCTCTGACCGCTGGCTCGGCAGCACCAGGCTGACGGCTGTAAAATCCGACAGCAGTTCAAACTCGCTATAGCCAATGAACTGGTTTTGCGGCGTGTAGAGGCGCACCACGACGCGATCGCCCCGCCGCAGCCCGCGCATAAACTGGGCCCGCTGGTTCATGCGATAGCGGAAATCCCCTAGCAGCCGCTCCTCCCGATAGCCGCGCCGCGTTCTCGACTTCACCGACAGCCGCGCAATCACCTCTGGATACGTGACCTGAGATTGCAAAATCGCCAAACTAAAGTTGCCATGCTCATGGCGACGACCATGACCCGGTGTAGGACGGGGGCGCGGACCTCTAGCTTCCCGTGGATCTGGGCGGCGGCTCGGCGGCGTGGGGCGGGGGCGGCCCGGGCCGCGGTCGTTAACGGTTTCGGTAATCACCGTCTCGCGGACAATCACGACCTGACCGCTTTCCACTTGGGTCACAGTCGTCTGGGGCAGCGAGGCGTAGGTCTGGGTCGATTCCCAGGAAACCTGCTGGTTGCGGCGGCTTTGCACGTCGTAGCTGACTCGCGCAATGGAGCGGAATTCCAGCGTGTTCAGGTTGACCGATCGCCCAATCTGAGCTTGCAAATCGCTCCAGCGGATAAACTCTGGCGGCAGGGTCAGCCGGCCGCTGGGGCTAGCAATTAGCCGTGCGCCTCGCGTGGTGTAGACCTGCTGCCAGCGGCCGTTGACCCGCGCAAAGATTTGATACACCACGTTGGCGTAGGTGGTCACGGGCTTGTCCAGCACGTCTAGCTGCAAGACAATCCCTGCCAGATCCTGTCGGCTGTCCAACACGCGAGCAACCGTCAGGGCTGCCTCCCATCCCTGCTGGCGCTGGCTCACGCGCACTGGCGCATCGGAACGGGTTTGGGCGTGCAGCAAGGGAGCGTGCCCGCTTACCATCAGCATGGCCGACAGTAGGGCGATCGCCAGCCTGCGGGCAGATCCGCGAGTCAGCGCCAGCGCCGGTAGCGAGAGATAAGGCTTGACTGGTTTCGTCATCGTGAAATTCCTTTGGAATTTAGTAAAGGTGAACGAACGGAATTGGCCCGGCGATCGCCATCTTGCAATCGAGAAACCGACTGGCAAAATAAAGGGCGATCGCGAGCGTTAGGAGATTCCCTGTTGCGCGGGGCTATGCTCGACCAGCCTGTTAGCTCAGGGCTGGGAGGCAGCCAAACGCGCTGCTAAAATCCTCAACGGCTAGAAATAGCGGATGCACCAGCAGGCAGCACCCCAGCGCAGCACAGAGTCAGGTTTCCCAAAAAATCACTGGAACTGTTTCTGTCTATTGCTTGCACCGGGTGCATACGGCCGTCGCCGCTATTTGTTTGCCATGACCACAAACTTTTTTCAAATGTTCCTGACGGATATATGAAGACTGCGTAAACCTCTAGGGGCAAATCTCAAACTTCGGCCAAGCAGCGCTTCTAGAGCTATGGTTTTCTGAGAGTTTTTTCGGAAATCTGCCCATACTAGGGATGGGGTGTCACTAGGCTCGTCCTCATATAACGCCCTATACAGAATGCTTGAGAGCGAGTGTCGCCGTGTTGCCGCCAGTTATTGATGAAGGAAATTTCTTTCCGTTCAAGTTTTGGTTTAGGGACAGCATTCAAGACGGGATGTACTATCGCAGCGAGTTGTACTACCGCCTGCAAACGGTCGATGCTCAGCAGCGATCGCGGCTTTATCACTTTGCCTGCCGTCTTGCCCAGCGCGAGGCGGTCGTGGTGACGGCGAACCAGCGGTCGTGCAGTTTGTGGATCAACCTCCGCAGCAGCCTGGCCCGCGATGATCGGGCGATCGCCCAACTGCTGGATGAATTAGCGGAAACTCTAGCCCGCCCCAACTATGTACCACCCTCGTTCAACGGGCGATCGCCCTTCGAGCCGGAGTAGCTACAATCATCCAGATTCAACTCAAGCCCCAATTCATGCCAAAATCCCGATTCATGCCAAAATACAGACAGGTTAAGAACTGTTAAGTCTACTCAGCTTTCTGAACACAGTCTGAATCTGTTTTTTTAGCACGATCCTATGGCATTTCTGCATGTGCCCCCCACTTGGCGGCTGTCCGAAAACGCAGTGACGGCTGAATCGGTGTTTCTGAACCGACGACGATTTCTAAAAACGATGATCGGCGGCGGCCTTGCAATGGCGACCCTGCCGCTGGCAGGCTGCCAAACCGCCCAGGCCCCCATCGCAGAGGAACTGACGGGTACAAAGGCACTGAGGGCGATCGCCAATCCCGCCTTTCAAGATGCAGGCCGCCCCGTCACAGGCGAAGTGCTGGCCGCCACTTACAACAACTTCTACGAGTTCGGCAGTTCCAAAAACATCTGGCAAGCCGCCCAGGTTCTGCCCACCGATCCTTGGACGCTAGAAGTCACGGGTCTGGTCAACAATCCCAAAACCTATAACCTAGATGACCTGCTCACCCGCTTTCCCCTAGAAGAACGCATCTACCGATTTCGCTGCGTCGAAGCTTGGGCAATGGTTGTCCCGTGGCTGGGTTTTCCCATGAACGCCCTGCTGCGAGACGTAGACCCCAAATCTTCGGCAAAATTTGTCCGCTTTACGTCCTATTTCGACCCTGCCGTAACCAAAGGCCCCAGCTTTCCGCCCGCCCGCTTCCTGCCCTTTCCCTACACCGAAGGGCTGCGGATCGAGGAAATGGCCAACGACCTCGCCTTCTTTGCCGTCGGCATCTACGGGCACACACTGCCCAAGCAGCACGGCGCACCCATCCGCATGGTCATCCCGTGGAAATATGGTTTCAAGGGTGCAAAATCCCTCGTCAAAATCGAGTTTTTGGACACGCAGCCCGCCACATACTGGAACACCCTCAGCCCCAACGAATACAAGTTTGAAGCGAACGTGGAGCCAGACGTGCCCCATCCCCGCTGGTCGCAGGCCAAAGAGCGGCTAATCGGCCCTGGCAATCAGTATTCCTGGGAAGAAGTGCCGACGCTGCTCTACAACGGCTATGGCGAGTTTGTGGCCGATCTCTACGCCTAGCCCCCGGCGAAAACGCTGGCAAGTTCTAGGAGGATGGCTTCCGCTCGCTGGACTAGACTGTGCTGGCAGACCGGAGCGACCGCAGTTCAGACTCCAAGCTCGCAATCCGGGCTTCGAGCTGCTGATTCGTTTCCAGCAGTTTTTGCGACTGGCTGCTGAGGAACGGATCGCTCTCCCACCAGTTGATGCCAATTTCCTTTGCCTTATCCACCGAGGAAATCAGCAGGCGAATGCGAATGCTGAGCAGTTCCGTAGAACCCACGGAAACTGAGATGTCGCCTGCAATCACGATGCCTTTGTCCAGCACGCGCTCTAGCACATCTGCCAGCGTCGAGCCTTGGGTAACAGTAGGAACGGGGCGGGTTGGTTGAGCGGTTGAGTAGGGCATAGTTGGGGGTTGGAAGGGAAAGGGGCAGGTGTCGGCAAGGGGTCAGGTTTGGATCGACAGTCTCCCGTATTCAGGCAGTGATTCAGGGAGTTATTTAGGGAGCATTCAGGGGGTGTTTGAAAAGGTATCGCCTGTAATGTTAAGCACTCAGAGATCCCCCCTAGCCCCCCTTAACAAGGGGGGAAACCGCCTTAAGGTCCCCCTTGTTAAGGGAGATTTAGGGGGATCTTGCACGCTTTGCTACAAACAGTAGGACTTTTCAAACATCCTCCAAGGGGGATTGATCCAACGGTGCAATTCCTAACCCAAACTCTGAGCTAAGCGCGTTCTCCCTCGCAGACGCGATAGGTATTGGCCCGACCAGCGCCGCCTCGATTGGTGACTAGACCCTTGTCGCGCAGAGCGTTGAGGGCGTTGATGGTCTGGAAGCGGGTGATGCCGAGGGCGGTTTCGATTTCCGAGGGGCGCACGTCGGGATGGCGCTGGAGATACTCGAAGATGTCGCGCTCGTAGGGAACCGCAGGAGACTCAGGCTCTTCTTCGGGTTCGTCTGCCGCTGCGTCAGTGGAGGAGAGGGGCAGGGTGTTGAGCGGCAGCCGGACTTGGGCTTCGGGTTGGGGGGCGATCGCCGCTTGCGGGGCTGGCTGGGGAGTTGGTTGGGATTCTAGCTCAACCTCAGTGACGCGCAGATCGACAGAGGAGCGGGCAGCATCCGTATTCAACCGAATCATTTCGTTGAAAGTATCCCAGAGGATTTGGGTGGCTTCGGAGAGCGATCGCCCCGCGCGAGACAGCAGCACGTCCTGGCAAATGTCGCGAAACTCCGCGTTTTCTGGCGTGGCAATAATTTCATGCTCCTGGCAGATCTTCGCCAAAATCAGGCAAGACCGCAGCCCCGACGCGGTTTCTGCGCCCGTCTTGGTACGAAACATCCGCACCAGTTGCACGATGATGCTGGCGCTTTCGCGATCGATGCCCGTTTTCTGCACCGCGATTTCCTGCTGCGTCAGTTCATCCGGCTCCGGCATGTTGATCGTCACTAGGCGATCCAGCAGCGCGTCCTGCGTCGCGTGAACGCCGCAATACTCCTCTGGATTTGAGGTAAAAATGGCGCGAAACTGGGGATGCACGCGGATGTATTCCGTGCGGTTGTGGCTAGGCGGCAACACCAGCAACTTTTCCTCCAGCGCCGACAGCAGCACGTTGTTGACCTCTGGGCGCGATCGGTTGAACTCGTCATAGACCAGCGTAAATCCTTCCCGGCAGGCCAGCGTCAGGCGGGCATCCACCCAGTTCTGCCGGAGTTCGTCTTCTACCTTCACCACGCTGTGGATGAAGTTGTCCACAACTTTTTTGCGGGTATAGCCAGACTGGTTGCCAATCAGGTCAGAGGTTTTGAACTCATCGTCACCAAACAGCAGCATGATCGGTCGCGCAATCATGTCTGCCAAGTGCAGCGCCAAGGTGGTTTTGCCCGTGCCCGCCGGGCCGCGCAGATGGACAGAAAAGCCCGATTGCAAATAGCGCAAGGCGCGGGTGGCGATCCGTTCGACCGCGGGCGTACTGACAAATCGGCGGGGGCTGGCACGAAGAACGGTAGTCACGGGTGGCTTTCCTCTGATATGAAAATATGAAAAGGGCGATGAAATAGGCTCGCTGAGGGGCTGGGAGTCAGGCTTGATCTTGCGCCAGGTAGAGGCGATCGCGCTGCACGATCAGCCCTTGCTTGATGAGCGATCGCAGCGTATCGACCGCCTGGAATCGGTTCATGCCGAGGGCAGATTCAATGTCCATCAGCTTGGCCCCGTTGGACGACTTCACATAGTCATAGGTGGCCTGTTCCAGAGAAACTGCATCCCTTGCAGGGAACTGGCTACCGTTGCGAGTAGCGACATCCGATGCAGCCGTCACCACTGGCACGGGCGCTACTGGCACAGGCGCTACTGGCACGAGTGCTGGCACAGCAGGCTGACTGTCAACCGCGACGGAGGCGACGGGTTCGGCCACGGGGGCCGTCGAGGGCTTGAAACCACGGGCGGGCGGTCTACTCGCAGGTAGTTTAGCTGACTTGGCAGGCGACGATTTGAGGCGGGCCACCGTGCGCGGGCGGGCGGCAGATGCTTTTGCGGTCGGAGCGGGCGCAGGCGTTGCCGCAGCAGGCGTTACCGGGGGAATCGATTTGACAGCGGGCTTTGCTGAGGCGGCCGATGCGGCCGGGGCTGCGGGAGTTGCGGCGGCGGATTTGCCCCAAACTTGCTGCTGCAGCTGGGCCCGAAACTGGCGCAACTCAGCCCGAAATATGCCCAACCGCTGCATCAGATCTGCGGATTCGGATCGGCGCTTGGCACGGCTTTCGTTCAGCAAGGCTTGCACGTCCTGGGCCCGCTCCTGACGTTCCTGCGCCAGATCACCCAAATATTGCTGCACATCCGCTTGCAGGGTTTCGACAAATTCGGTCAATGTTGCTACCCGCTCAGCGTGCATTGATTGCAAGTCTGCCCGTGCTTCGGCCCGCAGCATGGCTACATCTGTCGCCAGTGCGCCCAGGTCTTGCTGATGGATGGCCCGCAGCGCGGCGACCGATTCGCGGAGCTCGTGATGAAACTGGTCTAGCTCTTGGAAAATCTGCTGCGACAAGAGCGATCGCTCTACGGCGGTAATGTCGAGAAATTGAGCGGTTTGCGTCTGCAACTGTTGTCGAAACGCAGCCAACTGCGCCATTTGCTCTGCAGCCTGAAGCTGGCGCCGCTGAGCGAGGTCGGCAAGCTGGGCCTGAGTCACCTGCTGAAGCTGTTGGTGAAACTCAGCGCGATCGCGACGAAGTTGGGCAGAAACGGTCTGACGCAGGTGGCGAAAGGTGTCCAGCAGATGCTCAACCGCTTGTTGGCGCTGCTGCCTCCCGGCCTCCCATTGGTCTTTCAGAGCAACCACAAGATAACCTCCAAGTGATGCGGAAAGAGAAGCGGGGAGCCACGAGACTCCCCCAACATCTCCTACTAGGTGGAAGCGCAAGCCTTTGCGAACTTGCCCGCCACAGGAGTTGGAATAGACACACCCAGCAGGGACAAAGATCAGCCTCTAGGCAGCGGGGACGGCGGCTTGGGTGGTCAGACCCACAGCTTCGGCGTACTTCAGGTAGGTTTCGACGGAGGCGATTACCACGCGGGCTTCGACCGCCAGCAGTTCGATACCCACCAAAGACACGCGAACCCAAGCATCAACCACGATCCCTTTGTCCAGGATGCGATCGACCACTTCTGCCAAGCTAGAGGAAGAATTCACTTTTTCAACTGCCATGATTAGTCACCTACAGATACTTGAGTGGATGAGCATTGAATCTGCCTGTTTTCCCCAAATGCGGGACGGAGGCATCGGTTTCTTCGTACAGCATAGAGAGTGAAAATTGAAACGCTCCCAGCAAAATTGCGGAAAGTGTTTGGATTTTCAGTCCGCGTTTTTGATGCGGCAAAGTTCTGCTCCAGCTCAATCGAAGTGACTCCGGAGAACCCTTCATCAGATCATCAGACAGAATCTCTAACCCAGCGCAGGAGCTGAATCACTTGTAGCCTTTCACTAGGTTGAGATGTTTCTATCGTTCCCAGCCAATGTTCATGACTAACAAGCGATTGCAAAATATCAGGAAAGGGCGATCGCTAAAGTAGCTTAATCTCCTTCAGCAGGTCGATTCCAGCATTTCTGTGGGCTGCTCTTCAAATATGAAGCTTTGTCTTAAAGGTTCCTCTCTGGGCTGAAACATCGATTCTTTTCAATGGTTGACTCGGTCAGGATTAATGGCCTAAATGCAGCGTTAGGACAGGACTAAAAAAGAGCTTGAGTAAGCAAAAATAAAATCACTTTTCATTAAGAAATACGATTTTTAGACATTTTTTTGTTCGGCTATTTCTGTCTGAAAGACTCTGAAATGGTTCCGTATGATTACGGAATCAAGGATTTATAAAACGTCATTTTCGCCAGACGTAGTTACAAAATGACAAAAGCTGCGATCGCAAGTCGAGTCGCTACACCCCACCGGACATTGCCGGACTGCGTATGCCCTCATCCCCCAGCCTCTTCGGGTGCATCCCAATTCTGCAAGTTTGCCCTCATCCCCCAGCCCCTTCTCCCAAAAAGGGGGAGCCGGATTAGAAGTCCCTCTCCCGCTTTGGGAGCAGGATTTAGGGTGAGGGTTGCAAAAGTGGGATGCACCCTTTCAGACACAGTTTGCCGATTTGCTGACAAAAGGTGCCATTCCTGATGCAATCCCTTTGGGGGCAAGCATCTGTGGGTATTGCCCACCTGCAATCTGCAAGGGGATCGGTTAGGCTGAAAAAGGGGCATCTCATGCGTTTACCGTTGATTTGATCCATGTCTGACCAGTCCTAAGGGAGACCCTGAGCTACTTTGCCCAGGGCAGCTTTCCCAGACGGCTTTTACAAATGCGTTGCCCCTAAGCATTGAAGTCTATGGCGGATTTCTCCTCATCTGTCTCCCCTTCTGATAGTCTGCTGGCCCGCCTGATTCAACCTGACTTGACGCGCCACGTCGAATCTCTGTCAGACGACCAGTTTACCCAACTGCTCCAGCAGCTAACGCAAGAGTTTCAGCACTACCTGCGGGCGATCGCCCTGATCAACAACGATGCCCTCGAAACGCTGCTGGAACAAGTCCTAGAAGCGATCACCTTGAAGGTGGGGCGGGTGTTGCAGGCGGAGCGCACCACAATTTTTCTGGTGGACGTAGAGAAGGCGCAACTCTGGTCCAAGGTCGCCCAAGGCGACTGTTTCCAGGCGAACTCAGAGGGCGATCGCACGATCGAAATTCGCCTGCCGCTGAACGAGGGCATCGCGGGCTATGTTGCCACCACGGGCAAGAGTCTGAATATTTCCGATGCTTACCAGCATCCGCTGTTCAACCCCAGCATCGATCGGCAGACAGGCTATCGCACACGCAACATCCTGTGTATGCCGATTTTTGACACGCAGGATCAGGTAGTGGCGATCGCCCAATTGCTGAATAAGCGAGGCACTCAGCCCTTCGACCCGCAGGATGAAGCCCACTTTCGCAACTTTGCTCACTCCATTGGGGTGATTCTGGAAAGCTGCAATTCGTTCTACATGGCGGCGCGAAACCAGCGCGGCGCAACGGCCCTGCTGAACGCCACCACGCTGCTGGCCCAAAGCCTAGATCTGGAAAAAACCCTCCAGGCAGTGATGGACGAAGCCCGTAAGCTCATGCGGGCCGACCGTAGCACGCTGTTTTTGCTCGATCGCGATCGCCACGAGCTGTGGTCCAAAGTGCCTACTGCCGACCGCAAGCAACTGCTCGAAATTCGCATTCCCATGAACCGAGGCATTGTCGGCTTTGTTGCCAGCACCGGGCAGGTCGTCAACGTTGAGAATGCCTACGAAGACCCGCGCTTTGACCCCACCACCGATCGCCAGACCGGGTACAAGACCCGCACCATCCTCTCGATGCCTGTATTCAACTCGGCGGGAAAACTGATCGGCGTAACGCAGCTTATCAACAAATACCAAGGCAGCTTTACCCGCTCCGATGAAGAATTCATGCAGGCCTTCAACACCCAGGCTGGCATTGCGCTAGAAAATGCCCAACTGTTTGAGCGAGTGCTGCTGGAAAAGCAATACCAAAAAGACATCCTGCAAAGCCTGTCCAACGCGGTGATCTCCACGGACTTGCAGGGCAATGTTGTGACCATTAACGACGCAGCACTGGCGCTGTTGGGATGCCCAATTGGCGATACCAGTGCTGAGGCAGATCTATGGCGCGAGCATCTGCTGCATCGCCCCGTGTGGGAGGTAATTCCCATCGACAATCTGCAATTGCGCCTGCAAGACAGCTTGCAGTGCGGCGCTCGCCACTATGTCCCCGAACAAAGCCTGGAAGTGGGTCTACTGGAACTGCCTGAGCATTCGCCGCTAGACCCGACGGTTTCTCCCGCACTTTCGCTGTCGCCGCGCCTCACCCATGCCCTGGTGGTGGGCGATCGCCAAACCCCAGACCAATACCTGCTGTGGAACGATCCCGCCACTCCGCTCACACCCGTGGCCGCAGGACTCGGCGTGGTGCCCTCGATCCGCCCCATCGAACACAGCGTCAACCTGACGGTGAACCCACTCACCAATCCCGATGGCAAGGTGCTGGGGGGACTGGTGGTGCTAGAAGACATTAGCCAGGAAAAGCGGATGAAGGCCACCATGTATCGCTACATGACACCGGGCGTGGCGGAACGAGTCATGGCGCTGGGCGACGATGCGCTGATGGTGGGCGAACGCAAGGACGTGACGATTCTGTTTTCCGACATTCGCGGCTACACCTCGCTCACCGAAAAGATGGAAGCGGCGGACGTGGTGACGCTGCTCAACGACTATTTTGAGACGATGGTAGAGGCGGTGTTTACCTACGAGGGCACGCTGGACAAGTTCATTGGCGACGCGCTGATGGCCGTGTTTGGTGCGCCCCTGCCGCTGCCTAATCACCCCTGGATGGCGGTGCAATCGGCGCTGGACATGCGGCGACGGCTGAAGGAATTTAACGAACACCGCCGTCTGGCAAACCAGCCCATCATCCGCATTGGCATCGGCATTAGCTCTGGCGAGGTGGTTTCCGGCAACATCGGCTCTCAAAAGCGGATGGACTATACCGTGATTGGCGATGGTGTGGACATTAGCGCCCGACTGGAAGGCGTGACCAAAGAATACGGCTGCGATATTATCCTCAGCGAGTATACCTACAAGCTCTGCCGCGATCAGGTGTGGGTGCGGGAACTCGACCGTATTCGCGTCAAGGGCAAAACGATTCCAATCAATATCTACGAGCTAATTGGCGATCGCACGCAGCCCCTTCCCCCAGAAACCGCTGCCTTTTTGAACCACTACGCCGCCGGACGCACTGCGTACAACCATCTGCGGTTTTATGAAGCGTTGCAGCACTTTGAACGGGCACAGGACATCAAGCCGGGCGATCGCGCTGTTCAGGTGCATCTAGAGCGGGCCCGCGAGTTTCTGCTCACCCCACCCGCCGAAAACTGGGACGGCGCTCACACCATGACCACAAAGTGAAAGTGAGGGATGAAGTCTCCAAAGGGCAAAAAATCAAGGCAAAAAATCTGAAGGGCAGAAGAAATAGAAGCGCTGCATAACCCCGATGGTTACGCAGCGCCTTATTGACTTTAGGATTTACGCATTTAAATAATTTCTCGCGGACGCAGCCCGCGAGAAATTATTCAAAACCCAGAGAGCTTATCGTAAGTGTGTAAGTCTTGGACTCATCGGCTCAAAACATCAAGAGCAACCAGAATGCAGCCAACCCAAACCGTAAGCTGCTTTTAAGCACGGCTCCTGTTGCCTAAAGCTCCACCCTAGCAATCGTAGTAGAGCGAGAACTCGTAGGGGTGCGGACGCAGACGCATCGGGTTCACCTCGTTGTCCAGCTTGTACTGAATCCAGGTGTTAATCAGGTCTTCGGTGAAGACACCACCCGCCGTCAGGAACTCGTGATCTTTCTCTAAGCACTCCAGCGCATCTTCCAGCGAGCCAGGGGTCGAAGGAATCTTCGCCAGTTCTTCCGGGCTGAGGTCGTAGATGTCCACATCCAGCGGCTCACCCGGATCAATCTGGTTCTTGATGCCGTCGATGCCCGCGCAGAGCATCGCCGCAAAGGCAAGGTAGGGGTTAGAGGTCGCGTCGGGGCAGCGGAACTCTAAACGCTTTGCCTTCGGATTGGAACCAGACAGCGGAATCCGCACCGACGCGGAACGGTTGCCCTGGGAGTAGGCCAGGTTCACCGGAGCCTCGAAACCGGGCACCAGACGCTTGTAGGAGTTCGTCGTCGGGTTGGTGAAGGCTAGCAGCGCTGGAGCGTGCTTCAGAATGCCGCCGATATACCACAGCGCCATCTGGCTCAGCCCCGCATAGCCGTCGCCTGCAAACAGGGGTTGCCCGTCTTTCCAGATGGACTGGTGGGTGTGCATCCCAGAGCCATTGTCGTTAAACACGGGCTTGGGCATGAAGGTGACGGTCTTGCCATACTTCCGAGCGACGTTCTTGATGACGTACTTGTAAATCATCAGGTTGTCGGCCGACTGAACCAAGGTGTCAAAGCGAATGCCCAGTTCGCACTGTCCGCCTGTCGCCACTTCGTGGTGATGCTTTTCGATGGGCACGCCGCACTTGGCCATCGTCAGCAGCATTTCGCTCCGCATATCCTGCGAAGTGTCGGTGGGCGCAACGGGGAAGTAGCCTTCCTTGTAGCGGGGCTTGTAGCCCAGGTTGCCGCCCTCCTCTTTGCGGCCCGAGTTCCAGCGGCCTTCGATCGAGTCTACGTAGTAGTAGCCTTCGTGCTGGTTCTGGTCAAAGCGCACATCATCGAAAATAAAGAACTCTGCCTCTGGGCCAAAGAAGGCAGTGTCGCCAATGCCCGTGGAAGCCAGATAGTCAATCGCTTTCTGAGCAATGACGCGGGGGCAACGAGAATAGGGTTCGCCTGTGCGAGGCTCCTTGATGCTGCAAATGACGCTCAGCGTTGGCTCTGCCATGAAGGGGTCGATCCATGCGGTGTTGGGATCGAGCACCATGCTCATATCCGACTCGTTGATCGCCTTCCAACCCCGGATGCTGGAACCGTCGAAGGCGACCCCATCGGTAAAGCTGCTTTCGTCGATCTGGTTCTCGTATACGGTCAAGTGCTGCCAGATGCCGGGCAGGTCGATAAACTTGAGGTCAATCAGCTTAATGCCCTGGTCTTTGATTAGGCTTAAGACTTCTTGCGGGGTCGTCATGAACTACTCCTTCAGTGATTTGAGCCATCTTGACTCGGATGTTGTTTAGCAGTGAGACTGGTGTGCGATCGCCAAGCGCCTGACACCTGCTTGCCTGGGCATAAGGGGGAAGCATCCCTCAGAGGTCTCTATCCTCTAGCCAGTTCAGCTAGAAGTGCCGCCTAGACTACATTCAACACTTAGAGCAGCGTCATACAAAATGCAGTCTTAATGCAGTCTTCAATAAATGGAGTTATACATCTCTAATGCTGATCAACAGCAGGAGTTTATCAGCAGTCAGAGGTGTTAGAGTCCAGGCCTTGATTACACCTGAATCATCCTAAGGAGAGGCGTAGGCGGTTTTTGTATAATAGGCAACAAAAGCGGGGCTTAACCCTGGAAATCAGCTTTGTACGATTTGGAACAGATTGGAACGGATTGGAACAGATTGCCACTGCGATAAAGTCCTGAATAGCAGTCTTCTTAGACCCGAAGCTTGAGACAGCGGATGATCCGAAGGGTGATACAAAATAGCGATACAAAACTTAATCGCAAACCCAGACTATCCAGAGCAGTGGGGCGAAGTAGGGCCCAATCTTGCGTGATAGACTTTACCATAAGCAATTTAATAAGCACGTTTTGAAACGCCATAGTCAAAGCGCGTTTCAGCCTGAGCAGGGGTATCTCGAGTGCTGTTTTAGCGCTCATTTCAGGCTCCTGAATCAGGACTGTGTTGCAGCTTTGGCTTGTTTCAAAGCGTTGCACTCTGTGTTGGCAAAAACCTGGATTTTGGTCGTGTTGGGAGATTTTGTTTCATGCGGGACGCTGTCACAAGCCTGATTGAAAACTACGATCTGAAAGGCCGCTACCTCGATCGCGATGCGCTAGACACGCTGAAGTCCTACTTCAGCACCGGGGTTTCCCGAGTGCAAGCGGCGGCTGTGATTAATTCAAATGCTGCGGGTATCGTCAGGCAGGCTGGGTCGCGCTTGTTTGAAGAGGTGCCTGAACTGATTCGCCCCGGCGGCAATGCTTATACGACGCGGCGCTATGCGGCTTGCCTGCGCGACATGGACTACTATCTTCGCTATGCTAGCTATGCGCTGGTGGCCGGCAATACAAACCTGCTGGATGAGCGAGTGCTAGAAGGACTTCGGGAAACCTATAACTCCCTGGGTGTGCCGATTGGGCCGACGGTGCGCGGAATTCAGATTCTCAAGGAAATGGTGGCAGCGCAGGTTGCTGAGGCCGGCATTACCGACACAGGTTTCCTAGATCAGCCCTTTGATTACATGATTCGCGAACTGAGCGAAACCAGCCTCTAAAACCAACCTCTAAGTGTTTTGTTTTTGGGACTTTATCTGCTTTGAAGCGTTATCCACAGGTTTTTGGGTTCTGTCAGTCAATAGAGCGTGTGGATAGAGTGATTGATTCGGAGTGGTTGATCAAAGCTATCGACTAAAAGTTGTTATTGACCATTGAGCGGGGTAAGGCGTTGCTTCATCCCGCTTTTTGCTGCTGTTTTGCCGTTTGCCCGAGAGAGGACAATTTGTTTGAGAGCGGGCGATCGCCCCTACTGGTCACAAAAACGCCCTGTTCCCCCAAATGCCCACAAAAACAAGCACTCACAGAACTCACAGAACTGGCAACGGGTTCATGGCGATCAATCCATGCGGGCATCGGGTTCCAGCACCCACAGGCTATAGCCCTTGGCGTTTTTGGTAATAATCGTTTCGTTGCCGCGATAGTTAAGCTTTTTCACGATCTGAACCGCCTGCTGCACGTCTTCAAGGGTTTTGAACAGGCTGTAAAACAACCCATCTACACAAATGGCCATCAGCCGCTTGTCCAGATCGGGGACGCGAATGTTGCAGAACTTGTACTGATCGGGAGAAACCAAAATTCGGTACGGCGCAACGGGTGCATCTGTTGCAGCCTTTTCTGAAGGAGCGCCAGTTGAGGAATTTAGAGACGAACTGGTGTCGGACAATCTGGCTGAAGTGGCTTGGGTCGCAAGCTGGGCGTTGGGTTCCAGCGTCCACACGACAAATCCTTTGGGGACTCGTGTGATAACGGGTCGGTGTCCTCGTTGCATCAGTTTGGCGCAGATTGATTGAGCGCGGGCTTCGGACTTTTCAACGCGAAAGAAGCTGTAGTATTCTCCAGCGAGGGCGATCGCCGCTGTGCGTTCGTTCGAGTCGGGTAGAACAATGTGGCAAGAACGATAGTCCGTCCGGAGTTCCAGGATTTCAACTGTCGGCAACGTGGAGGAGGGCAGATTGGGCAAGCCGGATGGGGACGCTGGATTGAGGGATTGCATGGCGGTAAAAGAGGGCAACACCAGTACGTACTACAATTCTTGGTTTATCGCCAGAGTTCTGCCATCCGGCAAAGTACGGGAGTAGGAGGGTCGCGAGGATTGCCGCAGCGAATTTTTCCTGCACGAGTGTCCAGCCATTCACCCTTGAAAGTTACTCGAAAAGTTACTCGTTCAAATTACTCGTTCATGTTGCGGTAGGTGGCCACGGCAGAGGGCGAGATGCGATTGAGATAGCGGAAAATCCAGTATTTGAAAATGGTGTCGAGGATGACAGGGAAGGTCGCAATGAAGAGGAAGATAAAGTCGCGGCTTTCGGGAATGCCAAAATGCCGGGAAACGCCCTCTAGCAAAACCTCCCACCCGTGGGGCGAGTGGAACCCTACGAAAATATCCGTCAGCAATATAATAATAAACGCTTTGGCGCTGTCGCTCAGCCCATAGACGATTTCATCCATAAAGGACTTCAGCACCTCAATTTCACGACGGCTGCTCAGCAAGACTGCACCAAAAACCAGCGCTGAGAAGATATCTGCAAATACGTTTTTGACGGCGTTGTTGCTTTTGGCCATAGCCTCAAGCTGGAGTTCTCGAGCTTTTTCCTGGAGCCGGGTGTTGATTTCGGGTTCGGTTAGGGGTGGTGTCGCACCAACTAAACTGGAAAACCGCAGCCGTTCTTCAAAGCGCCGCAGTTCGTCAAAGGCTTCGTCTTCAATGTCTACATTGAGGAATGCACCTGTGGTTTCGGGCGTGCGGTAGTGATCCACTATGGGGCTGATCAGGAAATTTTTCGTCACCTGCTGGGTCAGCAGCGGCAGAATCATCAGCAGCAGCACCAGCCGCACCGCGATAAACGTGCGCCGTCTGGAGATGTAGAAATCCTCTATCACCTCCTGTTCGGCGTTGGGGTCTAGCTCGCGCTTGATACGGTCGGCTGTGCGGAGGATAGAGCGGGGCAGCACGCCTGTTTTGTCGGCAATAGATTCGAGATCGGCTGGGCGCTTGGGCGATCGCCTTGCACCAGAGTCAAAGGGCTGCATTCTGCCGCGCTCCGGATCGACCTCTGGGCGAGCTGCCAGGGAAGATACGGGCATAATGCCATCGGCGTAGCGAGCTATCATGCTGTCTACAAAAGCCAGCTTTTTAGGAATCAGCGAACTGCGGTCTAGAATGTCGATTTCGTAGGCATCTGGCGGTTGCCCGTCGATGTGGACTTCGGTGGGGGGGCGATCGCTCTGCAAAATCGAGCTACTGGTGCGAAACTCGGCCAGCCGCAGCTTGGCAATATTGAGATACTTCCGCAATTCGGTCTGAAAATAGGCGCGGGCGCTGCTGCTATAGTTGCCCTGCTGAAACGAGATGCGATCGCCCCCAAAGTAGGTATCTTCCAGCGCCTTGATGCGGAGCGCTGCTTCGTAAGCATCATCTAGGGCACGCTCTGGGGTGCCCATCAGCCATCGCCGACTAAAGCGAAGATACGCCTGGACACCAGAAACAATTGGGTTTGTCATTTGGGATTGTCATTGCCTATGCACACAGATTAATCTTCACAGCGATTAATCTTCACAGCGGGGGTGGAGATGGGCGCTGCGAAGCGGGATAGAATGCGTCGAGTCGTAAGTCTGCCCTATTTCAGCAATCAGCCACAAGCTGGTTCACAATCAGATCCACAAGAGCCATCAGAGCCACAACATTCAAAGCCAGAAGTATAGAGCCAGAAGTATAGTATCGTAGCAAATTCTAATTTTTTCACGAGGAGGGGCGTTCCAATGCAGCCGTCGATCTGGATCACGGGCCCGTCTCGCAGTGGCAAAACAGAGCGATTGGTGCAGCATTTTGGCGAATGGGTGAGTTCGCTGGAAAACGCTTCGGCAAAGGCCCCGGCGATCGCCTTTGCCGCCATCGGCGACAATCGTCTCAACCTCTCCGATCGGCTGGCGGCGCAGCAGGCGCAATATCCCGTGGAAACCGCCACGCCGGCCGGATTTTTCCTCAGCGAGGTGGTGCTGTTTTATCCGCTGCTGGTAGAACGGGGCATAGTGGGCACTCAGTTTCCGCTGCGACTGCGCCCCGAAACCGAGCAAGCCCTGGCCACGCGCCTCTGGCAGCCTGGGCTAGACGAAGGCACACTGACGCTGCCGGGTGTGGCGGATTATTTTTTGGTGCGGCGGATGCTGGATCTGCTGCAACTGGCGGCGCTGGCAGAGGTTCCCCCAGAAGACATTGCGCCGCTGCTCCAGCAAGGGCTGGCCCCGCCGGAAACACAGCCCGATTTGTGGCTGCACATCGGTGGGGCGATCGCCCAGTGGCGGGACTGGTGCCTGGAGCGGGGGCTGCTGACCTACGGCGTTGCCACGGATCTATACGCCCGCTATCTGCTGCCCGATGCCACCTACCAGGCTCGACTGGGCGATCGCTTCAGTGCGCTGCTGGCGGATGACGTGGACGAATATCCGGCGATCGCCTACACGCTGTTTTCCCATCTCCTGGACATGGGGCTGCCCGGATTTTTCACCTACAACCCCCAGGGATCCGTGCGCTGGGGGTTGGGAGCCGACCCGGCGCGGCTGGCAACCCTGGCAGAACGTTGCAGCATAGACCCCCTCGACCCGCCTGCCGGAACCCTGGGCACCGACTGGGCCGATGCGCTGGCGGGCTGGGTGCGGGAACCCGTGCTGCTGCCAGACCTGCCAGACACGATGCAATCCATCCAAACCATCTCGCGGGCACAACTGCTGCGAGAAACGGCAGAGCAGGTGGCCCAGGCAATCCACAGCGGGCGGGTGCGTCCTGATGAGGTGGCGATTATCGGGCCGGGGCTGGATGCGATCGCCCGCTACACCCTGCGCGAAATCCTCAACCGCCGGGGCATTGCCGTAGAAGCGCTGAACGATCAGCAGCCCCTCGCCGCCTCGCCCATGATTCGCGCCCTGCTGACCCTGTTGGCGCTGGTCTATCCGGGGCTGGGGCGACTGATCAACCGAGAGGCGATCGCCGAACTCCTGATTGTCCTCAGCCAGTCCCCAATTCAATCTCCAGCCTCCAACCTCCAACCTCCTGCCACTCCCGAACCCGCGCCCGCAATCGATCCGGTTCGCGCTGGGCTGATTGTCGATCACTGCTTTGTGCCCGACCCCGATCGCCCGCATCTGTTGCCTGCGACGGCTTTCCCTCGGTGGGATCGGCTGGGCTATCGGGCCACCCAGGCCTATGAATCGATTCGCCTGTGGATTGAGACGCAGCAAGCGCAGCAGCAGCAGCGGTTGATTCCCAGCCCTGCCACGCTGCTCGACCGCGCCATTCAGCAGTTTCTCTATGGCGGCAGCACCTTGCCCTACGATCGGCTGGCGGCGCTGCGTGAACTCATGGAAACGGCACAGCACTTTTGGGAGGTGGAGTCTCGCCTGCGACAAATGGATGCGCTACGAAACGCCGCACCGCTATCGGAAAGCGTGCAGGACTTTATCGAGCTATTGCGCGGCGGCACGATTACTGCCGATCCCTATCCCGTGCGTCCGCTGATCACCCGTCCGGCGGTGATGCTGGCCACCATCTTCCAGTACCGGGCCAATCGCTCTGCCCACCGCTGGCAGTTTTGGCTGGATGCGGGTTCTCCGCTCTGGCTGACGGGGGGCGGCGGGCTGTTCGCAGCGCTGCTGTTTCTCAGCGATTGGTCGGGGCAGCGGTGGACGGCGGCCGATGCGCTAACGGCAGACCAGAACCGGCTGGAGCGCCAAATTCGGGATTTGCTCTATCGCGCCGACGAGCGCGTATTCCTCTGCCACAGCGACCTGTCTACGAGCGGGCAAGAGCAAAGCGGGCCGCTGCTGACGCTGGTGAATGCGGCACGGGCGATCGCCCCTCCAGTTGCGCCCCCAGCTCCCCCCCTAGAAGAGGCGATCGCCGCTGATCTGTAAGGCAAACCGCCAAGGCGAACCGCGCTAAAAGACAAATCCAGCCAACTGATCTAGATCTACGCCTTCAGCCGCAAAATGCTGGTCGTCATCGCCAGACTTTCTTCGTACAGCACGTCGCGTCCCCAGCGCTGAAGCTGCTGGCTCACCAGAAACTCCGCCTTCTGATCGTTGATCGCCGTCACCTGCTCCGTCCGGCAGTTCTGAGCGCTGCCGCCAGCCTCCATCCGCATACAGCCCGTCGTTTCCGAGCAGAGAATTGTACAGCAGTTGGCGTTGGCGTTGCTCGAACTCAGGCGCAGTCCAATCAGGTCGCCGATAATCTCGCCCGCATCAGCAATCGGCACACCCGCTAGCTCGGCATGAATATCCTGCCCATTCGGCCCTTTGAACATCACCGTTGTAATGTCATAGTCGCCAGGTGTTTCGGTAATAGACACCGGCTTCCAGCCTAGACGGCTTGCAAACCAGCCCAGATACATATAAGCCTGCGCCGGATTGCCTTTTTCGTAGTCGATGGTGATTTTGTCTACCTCTGCCAAGGCAACGCGCCGCTCTGGGGGGTCAAACGCAGCCGCAGCCAACTCTTGCCACACCGACAGCCGATGCCAGTTGAGGTCAGCAATATACGTATCTGACTCGATCAGTTCCTGCATCTTCAGGAATTCCATGGCCGGGTCGGTGAAATAGGACGAATCGAGAATCAAGCAGTTGCAAGCCGCCGCCAGCTTGCGAAATAGCTCATGCTCTGGGTTTGGCGTTGCCTTCCACCAGACAAACTTCGGCAGGCTGGGGATCATCAGCGTTGCCACCAAGTCACCCACCCGGTTCAGCGCCTCTTTGGTGCCCTTCATCGTGATATATTCGCCGCAAATCGACGCTGCGTTGCCGCCCTTTTGAATCGGGCAATAGGCCGACACCTGCGCCGTCACGCCCGTATCTTCGCCCAGCGTAGGAGCCAGGGTGACCACGCGGCAGGGATTTTGAACGGCGATCGCATCGCTGATCGTTGAACCACGATCGTCTCGATTTTGAAACACGCGCTTTTCCGGTGGCAGCTTAGCCACCTCTTCCCGCAGCCGCGCCAGCGTTTCTGGGTCAAAGCGCCCCGTCATCCGCAGCCCCAGCGCCTTTTGAGCTGCCAGCACTGCCTTTTTGGTACTTGGGCCAAAATAGCTGTCAATCTCCTCAGTGTAGAACCCCAGAATCGCCAGCAGTTGTTGAAATTCCTCTGGCGCGTATACCACGATGCTAAAGGTCGCCGCACGAGTCGGTGCTGGCATTCCCTTTGCGCCACTCTGCATCCGCCAAATCTGACTCAACTCCGCCTCAATCTCGCTGAGGGAAATATCCTTCGGTTGCTGTAAGGTAACGAGCGGTGTAGTAGTCATGGGTAATGTCGTGGAGAAAGGTTGAGAAAACTAGGATTCAAGTAAGATTCAAGTAAGATTCAAGCCAGTTCGAGTCTCAATGCTGTTCTTCGAGCTTGTATTCGACCCAAGCCTTTTCTACAGCCTCCGCCAGCGTCGTCCATCCCGATTGAGCAGCAGTTCCGCTTCGATCGGCCCCCAGGTGCCTGCCTCATACAGCGGAATCGCATCGGGATCAGCAGGGGCATCCCAAACTCGCAGCAGCGGCGTGAGAATGCGCCAGGAGGCTTCTACCTCGTCACCCCGCGTAAACAGAGTTTGGTCACCCAACATACAGTCAACCAAAAGTCGGCTGTAAGCGTCGGTATTGGCGCTACCAAAGGCCGTGTCGTAACGAAAATCCATGTCTACCGAGCGGGTTCGCAGAGAGGTTCCAGGCGTTTTCACTTCAAATCGGAGTGAAATTCCCTCGTCTGGCTGAATCCGCATTGCCAGCACGTTGGGGTTGGCTTGGCGCGATGCCGACTGGAACATCAGGTATGGCACTTCCTTAAACTGGATGGCGATTTCCGACACCTTTTTGGGCATCCGCTTGCCGGTTCGGAGAAAGAAGGGAACACCCTTCCAGCGCCAGTTATCGATGTTGAGCTTGATGGCGGCGTAGGTCGGGGTTGTCGAAGTCGGGCTGGCCCCTTCTTCTTCACGATAGCCAGGAATTGCCTTTCCGTCTTGCCAGCCCGCGGAGTATTGTCCCCGAATCGCACCCTTGCCGATTTCAATCTCTTCAGCCAGGTGAGTCGCTTGTAGCACTTTTACTTTTTCGTTGCGGATGCTGTCAGCATCGAGCGAGTTGGGCGGCTCCATCGCCGTCAGACAAAAGAGCTGCATGAGATGGTTCTGCACCATATCCCGCAAAGCTCCAGCCGTTTCGTAGTAGCCAGCTCGTCCCTCTAGTCCAACGCGCTCGGCCACCGTGATTTGCACATGGTCTACGTATTGACGGTTCCACAGCGGCTCAAAGATGGCATTGGCAAAGCGAAACACCATCAGGTTTTGGACTGTTTCTTTGCCGAGGTAGTGGTCGATGCGGTAGACCTGGTTTTCGTTGCACACATGCTGCACGACCTGGTTGAGCGCCTGAGCAGAAATCAGGTCTTTGCCAAAGGGTTTTTCAATCACTAGGCGATGCTTTTCGGGATCTTGCAACATTCCGGCTGCGCCCAGTTGCTCGATCGCCCCAGAGAAGAAGCGGGGGGCCACCGCCAAGTAGAACACTCGGTTGCCACGGGTGCCACGGGTGTCATCCAGGTTTGCCAGGAAGTTCTTCAAACCCTGATAGCTCACCGGATCGTCCATGTCGGCGGGAAAGTAGTACAGCCCACGAGCAAAGTCGTCCCAGACTTCTTGTTTGCCCAGCCCGCCGCCAAACTCTTCGACCCCAATCCGCATCTGCTCTCGGAAATAGTCGTTGCTCCAATCCCGTCGGGCTACGCCGACGATGGTGAGCTCGGGCGGCAGACGACGCTCCAGTTTCATTTGGTAGATCGCAGGGATCAGCTTGCGCTGGGTGAGGTCGCCGCTGGCACCAAAGATGACTAGGATTTGGGGTTCGGGAATGCGGTCTTGCTGAAGACCAACGCGGAGGGGGTTTTCTAGAAGCGTGACCATAGACAAGGTTAGGAGTGCGTAGAGTGTGCGTAGATTTGGGTGGATGAGAGGTTGAGGAGGAGTGGAAGCAGCTTTGAGGGGCGATCGCCCAGATGTTATTTCCAGATGTTGTTTCCAGATATTGTTTCTAGATGCCAGCCCGCAGGACGCGCTCACCCTTGACCTTCGATCCTGACGGGCGTTTCTGAATCTGCCCTGCGCTCCAGATGAGATTTCGCAGATTCCATCAGCAGGCTCTAGACCGCAAACCTCGTGAAACAACGAAAGCCATTCCTTATCACACCACCTTCTTCCAGTTCAACTTGGTTTTCTGTTTGACAACCCAGCAAACCTTAATGTGGGCTTTAGGAATGGCCGGTTGCCGCCCACTAAGACCGCACGGAGATCACAGGATTTTGCTGTTCACGCTGCCGCTCACGGATGAAGGATTCCACCAGCGCCACGTCCTCGGTGCTGCCGATAATCAGCGGCGTGCGGGCGTGAACCTGATCGGGCACTACGTCCAGAATGTCCTGAGTGCCGTTGCTGGCGCGACCACCGGCCTGTTCGATGAGGAATGCTAGCGGCGCAGATTCGTAGAGCAATCGCAGCTTGCCTTCGGGCTTTTTCACCGTGCCGGGATAGAGGAACACGCCGCCCTGAAACAGAATGCGGTGAAAGTCGCCCACCAGCGCCCCACCGTAGCGGGCGGTGTAGCCCTCATGGCGATGCACATAGCGGATGTAGTCTCGAATCGACTCGTCCCACTGCCAGAAGTTGCCCTCGTTGACGCTGTAGATGGGGCCATGCTCCGGCACACGGATGTTTTCGTTCGACAGGACAAATTCGCCCAGGGTCGGGTCGAGCGTAAAGGCGTGAACCCCTGTGCCAATGGAGTAAATCAGCATGGTGCTGGGGCCATAGAGGACATAGCCTGCGGCAATTTGCCCGCGCCCGCTTTGCAGCAAGTCTTGCCCGGTTTCGTCTATATCTGGGTCGCTCTGTCGTCGAATCGCAAAGATTGACCCGACGTTAATATTCACGTCTAGATTCGAGGAGCCGTCGATCGGGTCATAGAGCAGGGTGTAGCGACCGATGGGGCAGTTTTCGGGAATGTGGTAGGGCTTCTCCATTTCTTCGGACGCAAGGCGGCAGACCAGTCCGCTTTGTTCAAATACGGAGATAAACACCTGGTTGGCGTATACATCCATTTTTTTGACGGCTTCGCCCTGGACGTTGGTTTGCCCAGTGAAGCCGAGGGCATCGTCCATCAGTCCAGCCCGAGTGAGGCGACGGGCAATCAACTTGGCGGCCAGGGCAATGCGGCTCATCAGGGCGCTGAGGTCTTGCGCTTCGGGCGAAAAGTCTTGAAACTGCTTGAGGACGTGCCGCGATAGGGTCATGCAGTCGCGGTCGAGGGCCAGCTTGTGGCTTAAATCCAGCATGGGATCGCCTTCAGACATGAGATTCTCCTGCAAAACGCTCCCGGAGGTGTGGCGATCGCCCTGCTGCGTTGGCGAGGGAAGCGGGCGATCGCCCCCGGATTTCACCCTCTATCTTAGGGAGGCATTTTCGGAACTGACCCGAACTTTAGACGAACTATAGAAATAGCACTTAAGAAATAGCACTTAAGAAATAGGACTTACGCACTTGCGACAGGTTTTCTGGATTTTGGATGATTTCTCGTGGGCTGCGCCCGCAAGAAATCGTCCAACTGCGTAAGTCCTAAGAAAGCCGCAACAAAAAGGACAGATACGCCGTACCTGCCTTTTTCTATCAAGCTTTGACAACCTCACACAGCGCCTACTTGTTGGGCTGGGGGGTCATCCGCAGATAGGGGCGAATTTCGTTTACGCCTTTGGGGAACTTCTGCTTTGCCTCTTCGGTAGGGATCGAGGGCACAACCACTACGTCATCGCCGTCCTTCCAGTCGGCGGGCGTAGCCACACCATAGTTGTCGGTCAGTTGCAGCGAGTCGATCACGCGCAGAATTTCGTCAAAGTTGCGGCCCGTGCTGGGGGGATAGGTCAAAGACAGCCGCAATTTCTTGGCAGGGTCGATCACAAACACAGTGCGAACCGTCAGCATGGCGTTGGCGTTGGGGTGGATCATGTCGTACAGGTCAGATACGACATGATCGGGATCAGCCAGGATGGGATAGTTCAGCTTCGTGTTTTGGGTTTCTTCGATGTCGCCCACCCAGCCTGCATGAGAATCCACATCATCGACGCTGAGGGCGATGACTTTCACGTTGCGCTTGTCAAATTCGGGCTTGAGGTTTGCCACGCGGCCTAGTTCAGTCGTGCAAACGGGGGTAAAGTCCTTGGGGTGGGAAAAGAGAACCACCCAGCTATCGCCAGCCCACTCGTAGAAATTGATATCGCCTTCGGTGGACTTTTGGGTGAAGTTGGGAACGGTATCACCAAGTCGGAGTGCCATAGAAAGAATTCCTGTAGTAAGAGTAACAATTTGAGGGTATCTACATCATCCCACAAAGTACAGTATTCCGAGCGGGATTAGCCACTTTCATCATTCTATCTCGGCAGTTGCGGCAGGAATCTTAAGAAGGAATTAGGAATCTAAGAGGGGACTGAAAAGGGCGATCGCCCGATTTGCGAATAGATGCATCTGATGCATCTGTTGTGTAAAAACCGTAGATACCGACCCATTTCTCCCTACAGATAAAGCTTTGCCTCTTGGGACACAGCACTGTTGTCATCGCTCACCATAGTCTCCAACACAGTACGCGCCTCTGGGGTTTGGAAATGTCCCAATGCCTGCACCACGCGATGGCGAATTTGCCAGTCGGGGTGCGTGGCGTAGGCCGTCAACAGGGGAATGGCGCGGGGGTCGCCCAGTTCGCCTAGGGAGCCGATCGCCGCCGTCCGCACCAGTTCATTGGTGGAGCCGAGGGCCTCTTGCAGCAGGTCAAAGCTCGACGGATCGCCCAGTTCGCCCAGCGCTGCGATAATGCTGAACTGCACCAGCCATTCTGTGCTGCGGTGATAGAGCGCCTTTAGGTCTTCGTAGGCCGCCGTCAGCTTCAGCGCCCCAATCGAGTCGGCTGCGACCGCCTGCACGTCGGGTTCGGCATCTCGCAGGCTGGCTTGCAGCAGATCCAGCGCCATGTCGGGATTCTGGCTGCCCAGGCTGGCAAGCTGGCTGACGGCGGCGTAGCGCACCCGAACGCTGGAATCCGTGGCGGCAATTTGGATGAGATCGAAGGCGATCGCCGGATCAAGCTGCCGCATTTGGTTCACCGCACGGAGGCGATCGCCAAAATCCCCAGACTCCAGCAGGGCTTTCACAGATTCAGGAGTAATCGTCATCTTCTTAAACTTGGGATTCCTAAAAGACTGGAATTGATTCAGCCGAACACTATTCCACTGCCAAATGCCGCACGATATCGCCGCGTGTCAAAATGCCAATCACCTTGCCGCTGTCGTCGAGGACGGGCAGGCGCGTCGTGTCTCGGTCGTGCATCAGCTTGGCGGCGCTTTGCAGCGTTTGGCTCGGTTTTGTGGTGACGATTTCCTTTTTGCCCGTCATGACTTCGCCAACGGTCTGCCCTAGAGCCTTGTGCAGCTCTCGCTCATGCTTGCCGGGGTTTTCCAGATAAATTACGCTGTCCAAAATCATGATGTAGGGCGGCGGCGTAGGTCCTGTTTCGCGCCACATCAGGTCGGCTTCTGAGAGAACCCCCACCAGCTTGCCATCGGCATCGACCACAGGCAGCCCGCTAATCCGCCGCTCGGCAATCAGCTTGATGGCCTCATTCAGGGGCGTTTCGGGATGCACCACGATCGGGTCGGGAGTCATCACATCAGCAACGGTTACAGTCATATCGGCAAATTAAAAGAACATAGGACTTACGAAGTTGGAGGATTTCTCGCGGGCTGCGCCCGCGAGAAATCCTCCAAAATCCAGAAAACTTATCGCAAGTGCGTAAGTCCTGGAACAGTTTGAGGAACGGCTAAAAGCAGGCTATAGGCTCATTGTAGGGAATGGCGTGATCCAACCCAGAGGCGATTTACAGGTTGTTACATCGGTTGGACTAATACCCAGGATTGATGCGCCTCTACCCGCAGCCGGAGGTCGTGGGACTTCCGGCTGCGGGTAGAGGCGATCTTGTAGAAACCATCAAATAGAAACCATCAAAGCAGGCCGTTAGATACCTGCGCCGTTCAGAAATTCTTCAATCACGCGATCGCTCAAGCGACACTTGGATTTGACCTCAACGGCTGGCGCTTGTTGCGGCTCGGCTTCTGCATCAGACGGCACGACGAAGGCAGCAACCAGCGGGCGATGCTCCACTGCGGGAACGGACAGATGCGGCGTTTGCGCCCGTTCCCGTTTCAGGCTTTCCATCTGCTGTTCCAACCCTTCGATGCGATCCAGCAGGGCACGAATCACCTCAGCTTCCGAGTCAGGCAGGCGGTTGTGTTCCAGCGGATCGACCCGTTCACCACCGCGATACACCACCCGTCCAGGCACGCCGACCACCGTGCAATCGGCGGGCACGTCGCGCAGCACCACAGACCCCGCACCAATTCGCACGTTATCGCCAATGTTCAGGTTGCCCAACACCTTTGCGCCCGCGCCGACGACCACGTTTTCGCCCAGCGTCGGGTGGCGCTTGCCGCTTTCTTTGCCCGTGCCGCCCAGGGTCACGCCCTGGTAAATTAGCGCGTAGTTACCCACGATCGCCGTTTCGCCAATGACCACCCCCATGCCGTGGTCGATAAACACGCCGCTGCCAATCTGTGCGCCTGGGTGAATCTCGATGCCCGTCAAAAAGCGGGCCAGATGGGAAATCAAACGCGGCAAGAAGGGCAGCCGCATCTGATACAAACGATGGGCAAAACGGTGCATCAACAGGGCTTGTAGACCGGGATAGCAAAAGAGAACTTCTAACCAGTTTCGAGCGGCAGGATCTCGCTCAAAGATGACGCGAAAGTCGGCGATGAGTGTCTCTAGCACTAGAAATTAACTCCGATCCTTTTCGGAATGTTCATCCCTTATCTTAACGTTCTGGGGTAAAGCTTTGATAAGCCCCAGACGGGGGATTCTTGGGAAGGATTTTGAGCCGATAAAAGGGGGGCGATCGCCCGTCCAGGGTCTTGCTTAGCTGCTTCGCAATGCCTGCTGCTGAAGCTTGAGCAACTCGCCAATGCCCGTTTCGGCAATATCCAAAAGCTGGTTAAGCTGAGTCCGACTAAAGCTGCCTTCTTCGGCCGTGCCTTGTAGCTCGATCAGGGCCAATTCTTCCGTCATCACAACATTGAAATCAATCTCCGCCGCCACATCTTCGGGATAGTCCAAATCCAGAAAGGCTTCGCCGTGCAAAAGCCCCACAGACACCGCCGCGATCTGATGCCGCAGGGGTGAAGCCTCCAGTTCACCCGTGGACAGGAGATAGGCGATCGCATCACACAGGGCCACATATCCTCCGGTAATTGCCGTGGTGCGGGTTCCCGCATCCGCTTGCAGCACGTCCGCATCCACCGTCAGCGTCCGTTCCCCCAGCGCCTTCATATCCAGCGCCGCCCGCAAACTGCGCCCAATCAGCCGCTGAATCTCCTGCGTCCGCCCCGACAGTTTCATAAATTCCCGTGCCTGTCGCTGGGGTGTGGCGCTGGGCAGCATTCGATATTCCGCCGTCAGCCAGCCCTGGCCGCTGCCTTCCAAAAACTTCGGCACACCGGGCTGCACCGTCACCGTACACAACACCTGGGTTTCGCCGCAGTGCGCCAGCACCGACCCCGCCGCAAATCGGGTGAATCGCCGCTCAAATCGAACCGGACGCAGCTCATCTGCCTGCCGCCCGCTGGGCCGTGTCCACGCCATAAAACCATTCGCCTCTAAGAACCTTCATCAGAATATCAGCCTGGTGTGTCTGGGTCAGGTTATGCAGGGTCAGCGGTTTGAGAAGCCCAGCGGGTGAGACGGGAAGCCACACCGCTGAGTCGAGCGATCGCCTCACAACCTAGCGCATGATGGAAAGGCTTGAATTTCGGGCAATCTAACGATGGTTTGCCAATTTCAGTTTTAGGATTGCTTAATGATTGGTAGACTACTGCTGAAAGAGTCCTGTACCAAAAGTGTCCTGAAGGATTTTCAAATCGTCCATTCGTCCTGGTTAGGATGGAGATTGGCGGCGCAATGTCCGCTCGACAGGTTTCCCAAACCGCGACTTTAGACTGAGACATCTTAGACAAATTCATATCTACAGTCCATATTTTTACGAGATGTGCAACTTTGCCGATTCCTCTCACCCTTTTCTGGTATGCCGAAGGCTTTAATCCCTCTCCCAGATCGGGAGAGGGATTTCGAGCCTCTCTTTCTCTCATTCTCCCGACTTGGGAGAATGGGGTTGGGGGATGAGGGCAGCGTGAACGTTGCACATCGCGCTATTTTTCATTCGATTCCTTTTGGTTTGACGGATCTAAATTCTTCTCAGATTCTTCTCAAATCTAGAACTTCCCAGATTTAGATTTGACCGATTTAGACCTCTGCATCATGACGGAAGCCGTCAAAGGGTGAACCTATGCCGCAGCAGTCCTGGTATGACGACGAATACGGTGAGCTAGAGCCGGTTCATGCCATCGTGTCTGATTTGTCCGATGCAGACGATCCGCAGTCGCAGTTTTATCGCGGGCTAGCGGGACGCAGGGGCAAGGCAGCCCTAGCAATGACGATTGTGTGGAGCAGCACGATCGCCCTCCATCTCGTTTCCTGGGGGGCGTGGGTGGTGTATGGTCTAACGGCATTGATGGGGGTTCACATCTTGCGGCTGATGGCGGCCCGTCCCCGCCCTCTGCCCCACCCGCTGACCAGCGACAACTCGGCGGATCTGCCCTTCGTATCGCTGATGGTGGCAGCCAAGAACGAGGAGGGCGTGATTGGTCCCTTGGTGCGGGCGCTGTGTGAAATCGACTATCCAGTCAGTCGCTATGAACTCTGGGTGGTGGATGACCACAGCACCGATCGCACGCCCCAAGTGCTGGACAAATTGAAAAGTGAGTATCCCCAACTGAAAGTGCTGCGGCGCGGAGCCGAGGCCAGTGGTGGCAAGTCGGGCGCATTAAACCAAGTCTGTGCGCTGGCAAAGGGCGAAATCTTTGGCGTGTTTGATGCTGATGCGGACGTGCCTGCGGATCTGCTGCGGCGGGTGCTGCCCTTGTTCCAATCGGCGCGGGTAGGCGCAGTGCAGGTGCGAAAGGCGATCGCCCAGGCCACCAACCATCCCGATTCGGGGAATTTCTGGATTCAGGGCCAGGTTGCTGAAATGGCGCTAGATGCGTATTACCAGCAGCAGCGAATTGCGGTAGGCGGCATTGGCGAACTGCGCGGCAACGGTCAGTTTGTGCGGCGGGCGGCGCTAGAACGCTGCGGCGCGTGGAACGAAGAAACCATTACCGATGACCTGGATCTGACCATTCGCCTACACCTAGACGGATGGGACATCGACTTTTTGCCAATGCCTGCGGTGCAAGAGCAAGGCGTAACGCGCTTGGGCGGGCTGTGGCATCAGCGCAACCGCTGGGCGGAGGGCGGCTATCAGCGCTACCTCGACTACTGGCGCTGGATCGTTCGCAACCGCATGGGCACTCGCAAGACGATGGATCTGCTGACGTTCTTCATGTTTCAGTACATCATGCCAACGGCAGCGCTGCCGGATCTGCTGATGGCGATCGCCCGCAGTCGTCTTCCCATCTTTGGCCCGCTTACCGGGTTCACGCTGATCATGTCGATGGTGGGCATGATGATCGGCCTGCGTCGCTTCCAGACCCGCACCGAAGCCAAGGCAGAACTGGAAGACGTGCGCCGCGGCCGCACCTACCCCGGTTTTTCACTCCTGCTGCAAACCCTGCGCGGCGCGATTTACATGCTCCACTGGCTGGCGATCGTGGCCAGCACCACCCTCCGCATGTCCATTCGTCCCAAGCGCCTGAAGTGGGTAAAAACGGTGCATCATGCCAGCGACGAGCTTTGGCTGGAAGAAGGGTAGCGGAACGCTCCAGACACAGGGTTCAGCGTTTTAACGCCGCTCCCCTGCCCCCATCCGCCCAGGCGAAACGCTAGTATCTTTACAGAACGTTACAACTGTCCAGCGGCTTTTCTACCAGCAGCTTTTCTATGAAATGCATCATCAATCGTCGGGCTGAGTTTTCGGCTAGCCATCGCTATTGGCTACCAGAGCTAAGCGAAGACGAGAATCGACAACAGTTTGGGCTATGCGCCCAGGCCCCAGGACACGGGCACAACTACGTGCTCTACGTAGCAATGGAGGGCGAGCTAGATGACTATGGCATGGTACTAAACCTGTCGGACGTGAAGCAGGTGATTAAGCGAGAAGTGACGAGCCAGCTTAACTTTGCCTATCTCAACGACGTGTGGGACGAGTTTCAGCAGACCTTGCCCACGACGGAACATATTGCACGGGTCATCTGGCATCGCCTCGCGCCCCACTTGCCCATCATCAACATTCAGCTTTTTGAACATCCTGAACTCTGGGCCGATTACACAGGAAACGACATGGAAGCCTACCTCACGATTAGCACCCACTTCAGCGCGGCACACCGTCTGGCGCTGCCGCACCTTACCCTAGAGCAGAACTCAGAAATCTACGGCAAGTGCGCCCGAATTCACGGCCACGGCCACAACTATCACCTAGAAGTGACGATTAAGGGCGAGATTGATCCGCGCACGGGCATGATCGCTGATCTGGTTGCCTTTCAGAAGGCGGTCGATGAACATGTTGTGGAACCGCTTGATCACACGTTTTTGAACCACGACATTCCCTATTTTGCAAAGGTCGTGCCTACAGCGGAGAACATCGCTGTCCACATCCGCGACCTGCTGGAAGACCCGATTCGGGCAATCGGCGCAAAGCTGCACAAAGTCAAGCTAATCGAAAGCCCGAACAACTCCGCCGAGGTCTACGGGCTGCCTGTGCAGCAGAGCGGGTTATCGCAGGTAGAGGAGCCAGCGCTGGCGAAGGTGTAGCTCTCCTTGACTCTTATTTCCTACTCTGCTGCGCCGCTGCTAATGGCGGGCTGGGTCAGCACAGGCTGCGGGCGGGTTTCCGCTTCGACCGTATTGCCAGGGGGATTTGTGGCAACCCACAGGAGGGCACTCGTGAGGATGCCGCTGACGCTGATCAGGGCGATCGCCAAATAATTCACGCGCGATCGCAGTCGGGCAATCTCCTGACGATAGTCCTCCATCACCGCCAGTGCCGCCGTGCGGGGCATCATTTCGGACTCCTGGAGCGAGATCGAGGAAGCCGCTACAACAGGCGCTACAGGCGCAACGGAAGCAACAACGGTGGAATGCTCAACCGGGCGGGTGATAGGGGACGCATCGGCCACTAGATGCAGCGTGCCGTTCTGAGTCATCGGCGTAATTGGCTGGGCAGATTGGGCGATCGCCGCTTTACCGTTCGTCTGGTTCGTTTTGTTCGTCTGCAACTCCCTAGGCTGTAACTCCAGCGCCACGGAGCTGTAGGTTGGCTCACTAGGCGAGATGGGCTGGAGCAGCGGCGCAGAGCCTTCGGACAGCAGGGCCGTTTGATCCGGAGCCACCGCAGCAGGCTGCACCAACTCAGCGTTTGCCGCCGTTACAGTCTCTTGCATCTCTGCCTTGGCCGCTTCGGCTACGGGTTTCGCCGGCTCCTCTGGCTCAAATTGAACCTTTCTGTGCAGCCATTTCGTCAAAAGCTGGGGGACATTTTTGTGAAACCAGCGGATGGCGATCGCCGTAAAGAGCGGTTTCGACAATCGCGCCGTGCCCTTGCCCAAACGGTTCAGCGGGCGAAAGGTCAGCTTCTGATTGATCAGGTTCACTGCGCCCACGTCATACAGACAGCCCAAAACCAGCTTGACGGTCGCCTCTTCCCGATGAAACAACTGCTCCAGAAGGAACAGCACGTCGTACATCCGCTGTTTTTCGCGCTGAATTTCTTCGGGCGATTTGGGCACCTCAGCCAATTTTGCAGAAGCGTTAGGTTTTGTCATCAGAAGCCCCCATTGGGCGATCGCTCATGGTTCCAAAATTTTGGGCAGACTCGCGAACCGCTAATCCAGCGCAACCAGCCTATGGCTTGCCTGATGCACCAGCGCTACTCACCAGTATGCCCAATTTCAGTATGCTTGGGCGATTCTGATTTTTCCTCGACCCGACGATACATCAAGGGCTGACCGCGCTCTCACAAAAGGCAGAAATTCAGCCAATTCACCTCGACGATCCTAAACCTGAGGCTGAAGACCTAGCGGGCGCGGGCGATCACCGTGCGGTGGCGCGGCGTGTTGCAGGTGATGGTGGGCGGCTCGAAGCCTGCTTCGACTAGGGCTTGCTCCAGATCAAGCGAAAAGTATTGATCCAGGTATGGCTCGGTGCTTTTCAGCAAGGTCAAAATGTAGGGCGGCATCTTGGCGTAGATTTCCGAGCGGGGGTTCATGTCCATCAGGGCAAACGTGCCGCCGGGCCGCAGCACGCGCCGCGCCTCCTGCAAAATCTGCACTGCCGCAGACTGGGGCAGTTCGTGGAAAATCAAAAACGCGGACACCAGATCAAAGGAGGCATCCGGCAAGCCCGTCTCTTCTGCGGCGGCGTGCAGCCAGCGGGGCGCAGGCGCGTCGGGTTTTGGCCCCATGACTTGCAGCGTGTGCAGACTGTTGGGCTGGCGACCCGTGCGGGCCCGGTGGCGGGCGATCGCCAAAAAGTAGGGCGACAGATCCACCCCCGTCAACGCCGCCTGCGGATAGAGCGATTGCAGCGCAAAGGTGCTCATGCCCACGCTGCATCCCAGATCCAGAATGGCTTGGGGATCTTCCGGGCCTTGTTCTTTCAAAATGTCCAAAAAGCTCTGGCGGAGCCGCGTATCGCCCTCTGCGCCGCCATCGGGCCAGATGCGGGCATGAACCGCGTGGGCTGCTACTTCCACCTCCATCGCAGGCTCCCAGCCCAAGTTGCCCTCTTCGTAGGCATGGAAAGAACAGCAGTAGTAGTCGGGATACACCAAGTCGGGATTTTGCACCGCCGCTAGGTCTTCTTCCCAGGCTGGCGAAAAGGTCGTGCCCTCCCCCCGCGCCCGCAGCGCCTGCACCTCCTGCCGCCAGTACACGCCGATTGCCTCTGCCCGCTTAATCATCATGTTGCGGGCGTTGTGCTTGGCCAACAGCGCCAGGGGCTTGATTGACAAAATCACATTGACCAACCGTGAAGTCAGCGGCAGCGGGGCAGATTGTGAAGGAAGAGCAGCAGTCATGGACTAAACCTGTGATATTCCCAATGAGATGACTAAGAGGGTGTTTGAAAAGGTATCGCCTGTAAGGTTAAGCACTCAGAGATCACCCCTTAGCCCCCCCTTAAAAAGGGGGAAAACCGCCTTAAAGTCCCCCTTTTTAAGGGGGATTTAGGGGGATCTTGCACGCTTTGCTACAAACAGTAGGACTTTTCAAACATCCTCTAAGAGTTCAATTACTAAGCTGGATCGCGCTGGATCGCTAAATCCTGGATACTAAGCCCCAGATAAACACGGGCTAACGTTACCCCAGGTAAAATTCTAGTCCCAAACGCCCTGCAAATACCGGATCACTGCGTACCGCAAGTTGGCGCTGCATGGGCGATCGCCCCAATGCCAAAACCATACTTTAGCGAACTATCCCATCGGGCAAGTTTCCATTAAACTCTTATCAGGATTTGCATGGTAGCACTCGACACCAGCGGCAACACTACATCAGCAGGGACATCTGCCCACTATGCCCTCTTCTGTTTCTGTCTGCATTCCCACCTATCGCCGCCCCGATCTGGTGTGCGAAGCGGTGAGGTCTGCGCTGGAGCAAGGGTATCCCAACCTGGAAGTTTGGGTGAGCGATGATTCTCCTGACGACCTGACGGAGAAAGCGCTGGCAGACTGGATTGCCAACCAAAAGGTGCGCTACGTCCGCAACAAGCCCGCGCTCCGCCAGGCCAGGAACGTCAACCAGCTCTTTCATCTGGCCACAGGCGACCTGCTGATCTTGCTGCATGATGATGATTTGCTCGTGCCGGGGGCGATCGCCAAACTTGCGGCCTGCTTCGAGGCCGATCCGTCCATCAGCGCGGCTTTTGGCAAGCAGTATTGGATGGATCACCAAGGGCGTGTAGACCTTTCAGCCTCCTTGGCGCTAAACGCAAAATATCGCCGAGTCGCGGCGCGGGCGGGGCGGCAATCTTGCCCGATGGAGTCGGCGCTGGTGGCACAGTTTCCCAATGACGGGTTTATGGTGAAAACGGCGATCGCCCGTCAGGTCGGCTATCGGGATCGGGCCGAGGTGGGCAGCGCCTGCGACCTCGACTTTGGGCTGCGGCTGGCGGCAGCGTCCGAAGCGTTCTATTTTCTAGATGAATACACAGCCAGCTATCGCGCCACGGACGAATCCATCACCGCCACCCAAAACTATACGCACCTCACCTTTGACCTGCTGCGGCGGGTAAGCCTGCCGAGAGAACTGGAGCCAGTCCGCCTGGTGCAGTTGCAAAAATACGCTACCCCAGCGGTTAACTGCTGGCTCTCCTTGGGCGATCGCCTTTCTGCCTTGCAGGTCTATTGCTCAGCAGGCTACGGCTGGCGCAACCGACTCTCGCTCAAGGGGCTAGCACAGGGAGCGCTACTGCTCTGCCCGCCAGCCCTGAGCCGACGCTTGGTTGCACCCCTGCGCGGACTGCGAGATTTGCTCAGCAGCAGCCTCCCTTCCCCATCCCTCGCCCGGAAGTGCTAAGCAGACTGCAAGTCCGCAGACTGCAAACCCCCGACATCAGCCGCAAGTATTCGCCGCAACTATCCGCTGCAACTATCCGCTGCAAGTATCCGCCGCAGGAGCAACCGTGCATCCTGATAGCGACTCCTAGTGGCGACGATCCGCAGCGTCAATCCTTAACCAAGACTTTCAAATCCTCAATCATCAGCGCCAGCAAATTCACGCTGTCAATCTCTGTCGCCACCCAAGCGTTCGCGCCCGGTTTCACCTTATGGCGATTGTCTAGCAGCGTCTTGCCCCGTGTCCATTGTCCCAGGATTTCGATTTCTACCTGCCCCCTGCGAAAGCGCAGCGTTTCGGGATAGAACAAATACGCCAGCGTCGAGGCATCATGCACCAAAAAGCCCTGCTGCCCCTCGGTTTCGCGAAACGCCAGCGCCGTGCCCACCATGAATTTGCACAAGCCCATCACAAATTTAGAAATCGGGCTGGTCGGCGCGACCTCCATCACCTGCTCTGCCATCGCTGGCGTAAACACCACATGGCGCGTCACGTCCAGCGGCAGCACGATCAGATTATCGCAGGTCGCAAAGACCAACTGCGCCGCCTCTGGATCGTAGGCAATATTGAACTCGGCTTCCGGCGTGATGTTACCTGGAGCCGCAAACGCGCCGCCCATGATGACGATTTCTTTTGCCAGCCTTAGCACACCGGGCGACTTTTTCTCGGCGGCGGCCAAGTTGGTGAGTGGGCCAATGGCGATGATCGTGATTTCTCCTGGAGCCTGCTTCAGTTTTTCAATTAGCACCTCGTCCGAATAGCGGGCCGCTTCATAGCTCTGGGCAGGTTCCGGCAGCGTATGCGAGAGGTTGCCCATGCCGTCTGCGCCGTGGATATCGCCCGCATCTTCGGCATCGCCCTCCGAACCGCCAATCACGCCCCGCGCCACCTCGACCGATTCATAGCCGCACAGCGCCAGCAGTTTCGCCGCCGCCGCAAAGGTCAGCCGTGCGTGGACGTTGCCATCTACTGCGGTCACAGCCACCAGTTCTGCGAGTCCCTGTTTAACCAGGCTCAGCAGCCAGAGAAACGCGAGGCTGTCGTCGCCGCCGGGGTCGGTGTCTAGAATCAGCTTGGGGGTGGAGGTTGCCATAGGGGTTCAGAAGGGTTCCAAAAGTATGCCAGTCGGATAGTTTTGACTGCGTTGGGCCGATGCAACGCCAAATTTGACTCCAAACCTACCAGAATTGCTCTAAGAGTTTTGTTGATCCACGGAAGTTTTTAGGTTTTGGGTTTTGGGTTTTGATTTTGGGTTTTGGATTCTGGGTTTTGGATTGCTGACGATAGTTGACGATAGTGATGGACGCGCTGGGTCAGGGACAAGGTTCAACTGCCTGTCTTCAATCCCTGGGTTCTTCAATCCCTGGGTTAAGTTTTGCGATCGCCCATAGTCATCCAGCAAAACCCTGGCGTAACGTGTGGACAGCCTGGATTAAAGCTTGGCTTCAAGCCTGGATTCAGCAGTTCACCCAGCATTCACCCAAGCATTTGAGGCAATTGCCCTATGCCCCGCCCCTCTGTGGTTTTGCCTTGCGATGACGGCGATCGCCATTTAACCAGGGCGATCGCCCCCGTGCATCAGCCAGCCGCCCCCGATTTTGAACGGCTGGTGCGGGATGACAGATCGACCGGCATCTCGCTGGAGAGCGCCCAGGGGTGTGCAGCACAGGCTCAGCAGGGACGTAGGACGGCGGTCTACGGCGGCGCGGCGGCAGCTAGAACCGCAGCGGCAACGCTGGCCACGCTCTTGCTGGTGGGGTCAGGTATTAACCAGGTCGTGCTAGCCCAATCAGTCTCCCAGTCCGTGCAGCCTGCTCGGAACACCCGCGTCACGCGCCAGGGCAATCGGCTGGATATCTCCGGCGGGCGGCGATCGCGCGATGGTCGCAACCTGTTCCACACCTTCCGCCAGTTTGGGCTGAGCCAGGGCGAAATTGCCAATTTCCTCTCTACGCGGGAGGTTCGCAACATCCTCGCCCGCGTCAATGGCGGCAGCGCCTCGCTGATCGACGGCATTTTGCGCGTATCGGGCAGCAATGCCAACCTGTACCTGATGAATCCGGCAGGCGTAATTTTTGGACGCAATGCGCGGCTGGATCTGGCGGGTTCCTTTACCGCCACTACCGCCAGCGGCATTGGCTTTGCCAACGGCTGGTTTAGCGCTGTGGGCGACGCGAACTACGATGCGCTAGTGGGGAGTCCACAAAACTTTGCCTTTGCCATGGCCCAGCCGGGGGCCATTGTGAATGCAGGCGACCTGGCCGTTGCACCGGGCAACCACCTGACTCTGCTGGGCGGCACTGTGGTCAATACAGGCACCGCCTCCGCGCCGGGGGGCATGGTAACGCTCTCCAGCGTACCTGGCCAAAACCGCGTGCGGATTAGTCAAGCGGGCAGCCTGCTCAGCCTGGAGATTCAGCCCAGTGCCTTTCGCAACGGCCCCAACCCGCTGCCCTTGACCCCCGCCAGCCTGCCTGCGCTGCTGACGGGCGGCAACGTGACCCACGCCACCGGGCTAACGGTCAACCCAGACGGCACGGTGTCGCTGACGGGTTCGGGGCTAGCGCTGCCCGCCGATCCGGGCACAACGATCGCCAGCGGGCGACTAGATGCCAGTTCCCCCCGTGGCACGGGCGGCGCGGTGAATGTGCTGGGCGATCGCCTCGCGGTCGTCAATGCCGAAATCAACACCAGCGGCGCGACGGGCGGCGGGCCAATCCAGGTGGGCGGCGGCTATCAGGGACGGGGAAGCGTGCCCAACGCCCGCCGCACCTATGTCAGCGCAGACTCCAGCCTGAATGCCGATGCGATCGCCACAGGCAACGGCGGCCCGGTCGTCATCTGGTCAGACGAGGCCACCGCCTTTTCAGGAACCATCCGCAGTAGAGGCGGCAGTCAGAGCGGCAACGGCGGTTTGGTAGAAGTGTCGGGCAAGCTCAGCCTGGGATTTGACGGCACGGTGGATGCCAGTGCGCCCAACGGGCGAGCGGGGACGCTGCTGCTCGATCCCTTGAACATCATCATCAGCGACCTGCCCAACTCTCCGGGGGTCGACGCTGCCCTGCCAGACATTTTTGCCAACGAGTTTCCAAACCAAACCATCAACGTCTCAGCCGATTCTCTGCTTAGTTTTGGCGGCGATATTATCCTGCAAGCCACCAACGATATCACCCTCATCGACGGGCTGGATTTGTTCCTCGACGATACGCCGGGCACCGGCACGATTCAGTTTGTTGCCGATGCAGATAACAATGGCGCAGGCAGCTTTAGCATGGGCACCAGCAATACCCTGACAACAGGGGGACGCAACTTGCTGATTTCTGGTGCATCGATTCGGGCCGGAAATCTCGACACGGGCGGATTTCTCTTTGAGACTACAGGTCAAATCAGCCTCCGGGCATCAGGCGACATTACCGTAGCACGGCTGAGTACGCAGAACTCGCTGGGCTTTGGCGCGGGCCCAGTAAACGTCATCAGCGAGTTGGGCAATGTCACGGTCGAGTCGATTGATACTCGCAGCATCCCAGGGCCCGAAATTCCGTCTGCGGAGGGCGCAGGCGGGAATGTCACGCTGAGGGGCGATCGCGTCCAGGTGACAGGCATTATTGCAGACGAGAGCCTGTCCGAAGCAACCAGTATCGCCACCCAGGGCAGCAACCCGCTGAATAACGGCACGATCACAATCACCCACGCAGGCGGCCCCGACAATTTCGATTTTGTGGTGGGCGTGGCGGGAACCCCCAACGGCACTCGCGGTAGCCTCTCGACCGGGAACAGCAGCATCAGCAGCAGCCAGTTTCCAGTCGAGTTCAACGGCAGCATCAACACAACCACGCCTGGAATCACTATTAATTCTGTCAACAGCGCCCCCAACCTTGACATTATCAATTCCAACCAAGGGGCGGGGCAGCAAGGGCAAACGATTCAGATTTTGGTCAGTAACTTAGGATTGTCGGGGAGCGATGCTGACCGAGATACGATTGGTTTTCAAATTGCGGCGATCGCCCCCGGAGTCAGCATCACCCGCGACGGGTCGCCCGTTGGCGTGGGAACCGTGATCAGCCCCAGCGACAGTCTAGACGTGACGCTGCCCAACACGGGCACGGATCTGACTTTTTTGCTAGATGTGTTTAGCGTCGTCGCAACCGACCCCAATGGCCAGGGCGGTGTCCTCAGTCGCTCCCCCGCTCGCCCGGTGCAGGTTAGTGTCCAACCCAGGCCGAATAATGGCGGTAATGGTGGTGGTAACGGCGGCGGTAACGGCGGCGGTAATGGCGGCGGTACGGTACGTCCGCCTCAGCGCAACAGCACTGACAATGAATTCAACGAGGGCGAGGACGACTTTGGGGACGGCTTTGAGGACATCGGCGTGATTGGGGAACCCTGGTTTCCTAGCATCGAACCCGATATCTACTACTTTGAGGATGAATTCAGCAGCGAGTTTATTGAATTTCTGGGACTAGAGGCGACGCGGCCGCTGTCGCTGGCCGATGGACGGGCGATCGCCTATGCCATCGAACAGGCCACCGGAGTCCGCCCTGGTTTCGTTTATATCAGCTTTGTGCCACCCCAGTCGGGGCTTTTGCGCGAAAGCGTGCCACCCCAAGACACCGATCAGCTTGAGCTAGTGGTCGTCACGTCCCAAAATAACCTGATTCGCAAGCGCGTCGAGGGCGCAACCCGGGCCCAAGTGATGGCGATCGCCCAGGAATTTCGCAACGAAGTCACCAATCCCGCAAACGTGCTGAACACCCGCTACCTGCGGTCGTCCCAGCAGCTATACCAATGGTTTGTCGCGCCCATCAAAGCCGAGCTAGACGAGCGCGAAGTCGAAAACCTCGTATTCTTGCCGCCGGCCGGTCTGAGAGCCTTGCCCTATGCCGCACTCCACGACGGCGAACAGTTCCTAGTGGAGCAATACAGCGTCGGCCTCATGCCCAGCCTCAGCCTCACCGACACACGCTACGTCGATATTCGCAACACCCAAATGCTGGCAATGGGCGTGTCCAAAAGCACGCAGGGTCAGGCCCCCCTGCCGTCGGTGCCAGTCGAGCTAAACGCGCTGGTGCTAAAGCTTTGGCGCGGGCAGATTTTTCTAGACGAGCGCAGCACCCTAGCCAACCTCCGCGCCGCCCGCCAGCAGCAGCCCTTCGGCATCATTCACCTCGCCACCCACGCCGACTTTGTGGCAGGCAACATCAGCGCGTCCTACATTCAGTTCTGGGATGAGCGGCTGGGGCTGGATCAGGTGAAACAACTTGGCTGGAACGACCCACCCGTCGAAATGCTGGTGCTGAGCGCCTGCCGCACCGCGTTGGGCAATGAACAAGCCGAACTGGGCTTTGCCGGACTGGCCGTGCAAACGGGCGTAAAGACCGTCGTCGCCAGCCTGTGGTACGTCAGCGATGCTGCCACGACTGCCCTGATGACCCGCTTTTATGAAAACCTGGCCACCTCGCCGATCAAGGCAGAGGCGCTACGCCAAGCCCAGGTCGCGATGGCGCGGGGCGAAGTGGGCATCGACGAAGCGGGTCGCCTGCGCGGACTGGGCAGAGTCGGCGACCTGATCTTACCCGCCAGCAGCATTAGCGAACTGCGTGGGCAAGCCCTGTCTCATCCCTACTATTGGGCCGCCTTTACGATGATTGGCAGTCCCTGGTAGCAAGGTAGATTTACGATTTGCAGCAGACTCCGGCTAGTTCTGCTTCAGGCTGCGCGGCATGGTCGATGTCGATTGCCAGACTCCGGCTAGTTCTGCTCTAAGCTGCGCGGCATGGTCGATGTCGATTTGCCGTTGCGGCGCACCACGGTAAATTGCTGCAAGGGCGCAAGCTCAATGCCGCGTTCATAGCACTTGCCTTGAATATTTCGCCGCAGATCGGACTCGATGATTTCGTCATCCCGAAAGTTGTTTGTGAACACGTTAATTTCGTAAATCACACACTGCTCTGCGAACTCAATGTTCCGCACAAACGGCTCTGGTTCGGGCAACACGTCCTTCGTCTCTTTGGCTGCCTCAACCAAAATTTCGTAGGCTATTTGCCAGGGCACATCATATCGGAAACCAACTTCTACAAACACCATTGGCGGCTCGTCTTCTTCGTTTCTCATCAACCCGCCTTGGCGAAAATTGGTCACCGTCGTACCCAAAACTTCTGCATTGGGAATACTGGCGTAATAGTTTTTGTCAGTGAGGATTCGAGTCACCAATAGCCCCTTTTCAACCACTGTCCCCGCCACGTCACCAATTTCCACTTCATCACCGAGCTTGAAGGCGCGAGTATAGGTCAACAAGATGCCTGCGATGATGTTAGCAATTGCTGAACTAGAACCCAGCGAAATCAGAATACCCAAGAAGATTGAAATGCCCTGAAAGGCATCGCTGCCCGCTCCTGGCAAGTAGGGAAATGCAATGACTGCAAACAGCGCCAGAATCAGAATTTGGGCAATGCGCTCGGTGGGAATCGCCCAATCTCGATCAAAGCCTGGAATGCTGAGATCGCCCTTGTCTATTTCAGAGAAAACAAATCTGGAGAACCGCATTAAGTAGATAGCGGCATATCCTAAGATGACCAGAAAAATCAGCTTGGGCAGGTATCCCAGAAAGCCAAAAAATAGTTGACTGAAAACCGAAAAAATAGACGAGAAAATGCCGATCGAAACAGATTGCGTTGCCGGAAAAAACGAGAGAACCGTATTGACAAAAATCGAGATTAGCGTCAGCAGCACTATGATTTTAAGCAGCCCAGAGAACCGAATTAGATAGTTGGTTAACTGCTGTGCAGATAGAACTTCTCGCCTGCCCAAGTGCAGAGTGCGAATGCGAAATCGATCGGAAGATTCTATCTTTTGATCAATCCCCTTAAATAGACGATTAATCAGAGAGAACAGCAGCGCGAAGATGAGCGTGGCGATCGCCGTTTTGCCGAGTCCTGCTAATAGCTTTTGGGGCGATCGCGTGTTGCGATACTCAATCACGCCGTCTTTAATTTCTTCAAGATGCTGTCGCGCTAGGGCTTCTCGCGACATCTCAGCAACATTTGCATCTGCTTGGGTAACAGCTATCAGCAAATCTTCGCCTGCCAGAATTTGCGTCACTCCATTATTGGGTAGATCATTCAACCGAAAATCTTCTAGCGGAATCTGAGAATTCGTTGCCGCCGACCGAATTGCTCTGGAGGCTTCGGCGGCTCGTTCCGCGCGGGATTTTGTGCCGATCGAGGCTTCCACGTTAAACAGGGTTTTGCCGCCCAAGGTCACGGCTGCACCCTGAGGCACTCTAGACGCATCCTGTTGCCCAGTCTGCGGCTCGTCCGCAGGTTCCTCTGCTTTCGGCTCTGATCTGGGCGCAAAGATTTCTAGACCATCAATCTCCAGCGCATGGCTCGATGCATGAATCAGATGAACAGGCGCAACCTGACTATCAGCCAGCGGACTACTCGCCAGCGGACTACTAGTTAGCAAACTACCAGCCAGCAAACTGGGAGCAGCAGCCCAAAGCAGCGTTAGAAGCAAGATGCTAAGCGCTTGCATCCCAGTTTTGAGCCAAGAAGATCGGGCGTGCGATCGCCCGTTCCATGAACCCATTTTCCTAGAAGCGCTCCAGGGTTTCTTCCTTAAAGTCAGTTTTTGAAACAAACTTAAATTTCGCATCTGAATCGCATTTTGATGAAACAACCAGGCTGTAAATTCAAAAAAGTATTCTAAAAAGCCAGGGATAAAAACAACTTCAATACGGACTAGAACCATACAGACTAAAACTTTGACAAAATATCCTCTTTAGCCGCATCTTATGCAACATAATTCTGTGCAACATCTGCTGTAACATCTGCAACATCAAGTTAACCTTCAGAACCTTCCAAATCGCCCTGAAGTGTTACCTGGATTACATCAATCGCTCACAGATTGCGCGTTTAGGGATGCCCTGAGTCACGTCTGGGTTCAGTTTTTGTAGTGTATCAAGTTATTATGCTGCGCGATCGCCTCCTGCCAATTTTACTAACCGCGCTGACCAGTCTTTTGTTTGCAGGCAGCTTCATTGCTGGAAAATTTACAACAGTTGAACTCAGCCCCATCTTGACAACGTTGCTGCGTTACCTGATTGCCCTAGTCTTTCTCTCTAGCCTGCTGATTCACTACAAACAATCATCGCTGTTTGTGCAAAAAAAGGATGTTTTCCTACTGGCATTGCTGGGCTTATTCGGCGTGGTCGGCTATCACTTTTTCTTCTTTCTCAGCCTGCGCTATACGGCGATCGCCAACACTGCCATCATCAACGCCTTCAATCCTGTCATCACGGGCATCGCGGCGGCGCTGTTCCTTCGAGAAAGGCTGACGCTGCAAAACTACTTCGGCGGGGCGATCGCCCTGGTGGGCGTGCTGGCGCTGCTGTCCAAAGGCGACCTCGGCAACTTGGTCAAGATGCAAATCAACCGGGGCGACGGGCTGATGCTGTGCGCGGTGCTGAGTTGGGTTGTGTACTCACTGCTGATCAAGGTGCTGAGTCAGCGCTATTCCGGCTTCACAGTCAGCTTCTATGCAGCCGGGTTTGGCGTGATCTGGCTATTGCTGCTGAGCCTGCGCGAAGACTGGGCCACGGTGGCGCGGCTCTCTCCAGCGGCGATCGCCTCCCTCAGCTACATGGGCGTGGGCGCATCGGGCCTGGGCTATTTTCTCTACAACCTCAGCGTCAAAGCCATCGGCCCCACCCGCGCCTCCAGTTCGGTCTACAGCCTCGTTCCCATCTTCGTAACGCTGCTGGCCTTTGCCTTCTTTCGGCAGCCCATGACCGTCCTGATGCTGTTCAGCATGAGCCTGATTATCCTGGGGCTGCATTTTGCCCTGAAGTCTCAATCACGCAGCTGACTGGCGAAACTGCCCCGTGCCCCGGAGCGCGTCCAGAAACACAAACACAGCGGGCGGATGCAGCACGTTTGCCAAGACCGCAGCACCGATCACCCGCTCCAGCGGCACCGGGAGCGATCGCACCTGCACGCCATCTGGAATCGGCAGCGCCGCTAGTCGGGGCAAAATCGCTGCGCCCAAACCCTGCGCCACCATGCTGACAATTGTGGAATCTTCTTTGACCTCGTAGGCGACCCGCAGCGTCTGCCCCCAGCGCTCCCAGTGATCGCGCACGGCAGAGGTACATTCGGCGTAGTTGTACAAAATAAACGACATCCGCGACAGCACCTCCCAGGTGATCGGCTCCGGCACAGATCTGCGGCCAGGCGGCAGCAGCACCACAAACTCATCTCGCCCGATTTCCCAGGTGTCGAACTCCTCAGACCGGGGCAGTGGCACCAGCCCAATATCCACCGCACCTTCTCGGAGGGCCTGCTCCACCGCCAGCGGGTCGTCTTCCGTCAGCGTCACTTCGATCTGAGGAAAGCGCTGGCAAAACTGGGCAATTCGCGGCGGCAGCAGGTGGGTCGCCGCACTGCGAAAAGAAGCCAGCCGAACGCGCCCGCCCTGCAACCCCCGCGCCAGGTTCACTTCATAGTCAATCCGTTCTCGCGCTTGCAAAATCTGCTGCGCCTGCACCAGCACCCGCTCACCAAGCTGCGTCGGGTGTGCCCCAAACCGTCCGCGGGTGAGCAGCGACACGCCCAATTCCTCCTCCAGCGCAGCGATCGCCCGACTCACAGAAGATTGCGACACATCCAGCTTGAGCGCTGCGGTCGAAAAGCTGCCCAGTTCGGCCACGGTCACAAACACGCGCAACTGGTCAATGTTCATAAAAATTCGTAAAAGTTCACGAAAACCGTCCACCGCTCTGCCCCTAATCTGACACACGGTGAAATGGTATAGCACGGGAAATTTGACACATCCATCCGCTTTTTGCATAGATGCAACCCGCCTTAAGTTTTGTATCTGTCAAAAGCCCTGCGTTAGGGTAGCCGAAACGCAGCGTTGCAATGCAACAGCCCTTCTTCATCGCTAACCCACCATGTTTGACCTGATTTCCTACCAAAAATTCCGCGATACGCCCAGCGTTCGGTTTTTCGACATCACCATCGCTAATTCCAACGCCCGCGACCTCGTGTTTCATGAGGGCCCCGCCGTCAGCCCCAACAACAGCGACGACGGACACTGGCAGTTTTACATGCATCCCAACCAGGAAGACAACTTGCTGGCGCTGTCGGGGGGGCGCACGTTCTATCTGGTGAACTTTTCCTGGGATTACCCATTCCATATCGTGCGGCTAGAGGCCAACGGCGAGATTTTGCGGATTCCGCCGGGGACGTTTCACCGCTCGGTGTCCGATCCCAGTGGCTCCCTCGTGCTAAACCAGGCCGTGCGAACCGCCACTGCGACGGTGGAGAGCGAGTTTCGGGTCTACAACAGCGGCGATATTCCCCGGCTACTGCGCGTCACGTCACAGTCTGCACCACCCCCCAGAATGCACGGCTTTGACCGGGTGCAACTGCGGGTCGCCTAGCTCAAAAGGCGACTACGGCTACTGCTATGACCACTAAGGGCGATCGCGGCTGATGTGTTGCCCGTGGATATTGACCATGTAGGGCACGATGTAGGTAAACAGAGCCGCAGCCCAGCGATCGCCACTCATCCTCTGGTTCACAGTTGACTTTGATTGAACCAGCCTCAAGTCATCAGTTCACTATGCACCGATACCAAATGCTCAGCCAGCTTGCTGAGGCGCGACTCTAGGTCGTTCTTGCGGGTCACCAGTTGGCGCACCTTCTGGCAGCGGGCGATCGCCAGACTCACCTGGGGCACGCGCTCCGGCGGGCACTCCCGCGACCACACCTTACCGTCTGCATCCAGCCCACAGAGCCGATAGCCCGCTCGCGGAGACTTGTGAATCATGCCATCGGGCGCAGCGTCGCAAATCGTTTCCACATAGCCCATCAGCGCGTCGATTTCTGCATGGCGGATAAACTCGGCCTCTGGCGGCGGTGGGGTGGTGGGCTGCGACTCTAGCCAGCCGTCGATAATCGGTCCCTCCATATGCAATTCTTGAATTTCAAGCTGAAGCCGCTGGAGTTCTCGCTGCCAGCTCAGCAGCGTGCCCTCGATCTCCCGCAAAATGCCCAGCGCCAGAGCGGGGTCTGTGGCGTGGCGCGGCGCAGCTAGGGGCGCAAACGGAAAACCCGGCAGGTCAGGCGTAGCAGGCGCGGCGGGTGATGAACTGGTTTGAGCGCGGGTCGGGGAAATGGGCGCAGACCCGCTTGAGGAGGCATTTGGGGACACAGTGGGCGCAAGTCCCTGGGAAAGGCGGGAAGAAATGGTGTAAGAAACCGTCGGCGCAACAGGATGGGGGCTGGGGGCTACGGCGGGGCGATATGGCTCCGCAACGCCAGCGTGACCACCCTGTGATGTAGACGGAAGCTTGCCGCCAAACGGTAGTTCTAGCAGCACGGGCGCGGCGGGCTGGGTCGCAGGTTGCGCCACCGATTGCGCGACCGATTGCACTACAGACTGCGCCACCGATTCCGCTTCTGGGGAAACCGTGGACTGCGCCCCTGGCTGATCCGCTCGTGGTTCTGCCTCTGGCAGCGTGTCGAGCTGATTCAGCGTGGCTTCAATCCGTTGCAGTCCAGATTTCATAATGGGCGGGGGGAAAGCGGCTGTCGCCATTCTATCGAGGAATTTTGGCAACGGAATATGCTAGAAAGATTCTTCGCAACGTTTGCACCCTTTTTCTCGCGTTTTTCCGTCCTCTCATCGCAGAGAATATGCCCATTACGCTGATCACGGGCCCTTCTCGCTCCGGCAAGAGCGAATGGGCAGAGCATTTAGCGCGATCGCACGCCGGTTCCGTGATCTACGTTGCTACTGCCCAGCGCCGTGCAGACGATGCCGAGTGGCAGGCCCGCATCGATCAGCATCAGCAGCGTCGCCCCGCCGACTGGACGTGCCTTGAGGAACCCGTGGATCTGGCTGCCCTGCTGGCGACTGCCGCTGCTGGCGAGTGCTGGCTGGTGGATGCCCTGGGAACCTGGCTGGCAAATGTGTTGGAGCAAGACGAAGACACCTGGCAGAGTACGGTTGCCACGCTGCTGGCTGTGCTGCGATCCAGCCCTGCGGAGCTGATCTTGGTGGCGGAAGAGACGGGCTGGGGCGTGGTGCCGGCCTATCCGCTGGGGCGCATCTTCCGCGATCGCCTTGGTTCTCTGACCCGCCGCATCGGGGCGATCGCCCAGTCGGTCTATCTGGTCACGGGCGGCTACGCGCTAGATCTGACGCAGCTTGGGGTGCGGCTGCCGGAGCCTGATGGGGCAACCGAGTGATTGTTAGTAGGATCATCCCGAAAACCTTAAGGAACGCTTCGGTTTTACGACTCCTGTCGGCTGATGGATGCCGATAGGATGGACGTATAGAGACAATGGAATTCAGGCAACTAAGGTCAGGCCATTAAGGCCATTAGTGCATTAAGGCCATTAGTAACTAAGGCCATTAGAATCGCAGGCTACTTCATCCAGTCGGGGCGATCGCAGTTTCAAGGACTTTGCCCCAGGAGGGCGCTATGGCTTCTCTCGAGCAGGTTAGAGATTATTTGGGTTCCTGGTTTCAGCTTGGCAAGCGCGTAATTCTTCCGGGCAACGCAGAGCCGCTGCTGCCCAAAACCGTGTTGCAGGGCGATCGCTACAGCTACGACTTTGCCCTCGCCTGGAAGATCCTGATGCAGCATGACCTTTCTCAGTGCTATCTGGAAGGCACGACGCAGAGCATCGCTGACCTGCTCTCGCCCGCCTGGGTGATCGAGTCCTGCGCCCGCTGCAATATGCCCGTGCCGATGCTGGATCTGGGACAGCGCAAGGAACTTTCCTGCCCCTGCTCTGATCTGGAACTGTGGCCCAATACGGAACTGCCGTCGCCGCGATCGCCCGTCAGCAGCCAAGATCAGCTTGAGCAAATCCGCGATCGCCTACGGCAAAACACCCCCAAATCCCGCCGTTAGCGTTTCGTTGCTACTGAATAACACTACCAATTACCGATATTAGCGATTATTAGCAATTATTAGCGATTAAGAGATGCAGGCAAAATCCGATAGGATTGCCCGAAACCGATGTCTTCCCCTGCCGCCCCTCCCCCTGCTACATATTTTCCGTTCGCCGACGGGCGCTGGCAGATGCGGCTGGGGCTGCGATCGCTCTCCCTCGACCACTGGATAGAAATCGACGACCAGTACGAACGCTACTTGCAACGGAAGCGCGAACTGCTGAGTGAACGCCATGCAGAAGTCTTTGCCGCACTCCCCGGCAGCGAAGCAGCCCAGCAAGACGTGTTGAATTTACTAGCTGATCATTTACCGCGGCGATTTCCCCAATGGTTTACCCGGATGGGCGATCGCCTGATCAACCACCTCACAGGCGAAACCTGGACAGTGGGCGACGGAGGCGATACAGATCCGCAATCCTGGCGCGAGTGTCCGCTGGATCTGGCGGGGCGCTGGGTGCAGGAAGATCTGCTGGTGCTGCTGCCGTCGGCGGAGGGAACCTATCGCCTGGTGGCAGGATCGCTGTGCTTCCCGCTCTACTGGCGCTTGGCCGATAAGCTGGGGCGACCGCTGGGGCAGATTCATGCGCCCGTTCCTGGCTATGACAAAACGCTGGAGCAGCCGATGGATAACTTCTTTGCGCGGCTCCAGCCCAATCATCCCGGCTATCGGTTTAACTGGAGCATTGTCGATACGCCGGAGCTATTTCTGGGCGTTCAGCGGAGCCATCCGGTTCCAACCGACCTCACGCCAGACAACGCGGGCGATCGCCTGTGGATTCGGGTAGAGCGACAGACCGTGCGGCGCTTGCCCCAGAGCGGCGGCGTGCTGTTTACGGTACGCACCTATACCTATCCGCTGGCCATGTTGCAGCAATACCCAGAAGCAGCGGCGGGGCTGGTCAGGGCGATCGCCCAGATGCCGCCCGATATGCAGCGCTACAAGAGCCTCGCGCCGATCCGTCCAGCCATCGAGGGCTATCTACAGGGCAATCTCTGGGGGTGGCAGATCCGCCCAGCACAGGCGACAGACATCGAGGCCCTGTTTGACATCCGCACCAGCGTTGTGGAAAATCACCAGTCCCGCGAGGAAATTGCCGCGCTGGGCATTACGCCAGCCTCCGTCGCGCACATGCTAGACACCGACTGCTGCGCTTGGGTTGCCGAGATGAATGCCGAGGTGAAGACCAAGATGAATCCTGGCAGCCCAGACCCGCCCGCGCACCGTCTAGCCGGGTTTGCCATTGCCAATGCCACCGAGAAAACGATCTTTGGGCTGTTTGTGCTGCCAGCCTATGAAGGACGCGGCATTGGGCGATCGCTCTTGCAGGCAGCCGAAGACTGGCTGTGGTCGGCAGGGTGCGCGGAAATCTGGCTAGTGACGGGCAACGACCCAACCCTGCGGGCCTACGGGTTTTACCTGCACCTGGGCTGGACGGCGGTGGGGGTTGAAACGGCGGGCGAGTTTCAGGGCGAAATGCGGTTCATCAAGCGCTCTCCGAAGCAGGCAGGCTGATTGGAGCCTGTTTCTTCGCTGGGAGTGCCTTTGTCATAAAAGCACTGTTGGGATCATCCGCATAGTCGGCAAAGGGTCCGCACGGCTCGAACCCGTAGCGGGCATAGAGCGATCGCGCCGCAGCAAATTCCGCCAGTGCCCCCGTTTCCAGATACAGACGGCCATAGCCCCGCCGCTCTGCTTCCGCGAGAATATGCTCCAGCAGCTTTGAGGCAACGCCCTTACGATGGTATGCCTGAACCGTCCGCATGGACTTGATTTCACCGCTGGTGGCATCCAGGTGCCTGAGTGCGCCACAGCCCACCAGTTCGTCTCCCTGCCACGCACTCCAGAAGGTGATGTCAGGCGATCGCAGCCGTTCCAGATCCAGCGCATGAACACTCCCTGGCGGCGTAATTTCGTGCATATTATCCAGATGCTCTTGCAGCAGCGCCGCAATCTTGTCGCCCATCAAATCATCTTCCCGAATTTGCACAATTTCCCTCTTCAGCACTGGTTTTATAGCAGGAGTCAGGAGTCAGGAGTCGGGAGTCAGGACACAACGTTAAGCTGCTCAGAGCCAACCAGATTTCTTGTTGACCTAACTTTTCCTTCGGCTGCTGCACAATAAATTTTTTCTAAGTCTAGCCAGCAGCAACGATAAAAGCGCAACGCGAAACCCCTTACGCTGTCTCAACTCTCCTAAATGCTGCCACCAATGAAATTGCTGGAAGCCTCGCAAACGCCCGACTTGCAATCCAAAATCGCCAATCCAAAATCCAAAATCAATATTAGGGATAGGATCGCAGCAGCAAGAGCATCTGGCTAGATTCCTAACCCCTGACCCCGAACCCCTCCCATGCGGCACACCCAGATTCAGCAGTTTGTCGTTTCGGCCAGCCAGATGGCGGCCATCGAGTCGCGGGTGTTTGCGGCGGGGATGCCCGTGGCGGCGCTGATGGAAAAGGTGGCGGGGCTAATTACCCGGCGCGTGTGTGAGCTGTATCCCGATGTGCGAACGACGTTTGGCATCCTGGTCGGGCCGGGGCACAATGGCGGCGATGCCCTGGTGGTGGCGCGGGAACTGCATTTTCGCGGCTATGGCGTGAAACTTTTTGCGCCCTTTGCCAGTCTCAAGGAGCTAACGGCTCACCATGCCCGCTACGCCGCCAGTTTGGGCATTCCCCAGGTGGCGCTGGCTAATTTAGCCGATTGCACCGTGCTGATTGACGGATTGTTTGGCTTTGGGCTGACGCGGCCGCTCTCTGGCGACATCGCCGCCGCCGTTGACCGGATTAACACCTGGCAGAAACCCGTGCTAAGTATTGACCTGCCCTCTGGACTGCACACCAACACTGGCGCGGTGCTGGGAACGGCCGTGCGGGCAACGCGCACCTTTTGTCTGGGGCTGTGGAAGCAGGCGTTTTTGCAAGACCAGGGGCAAGACTGGATCGGGCAGGCGGAACTGATCGACTTTGACCTGCCACTGGCGGATATCGTCGAGGTGCTGGGAACCCCGCCTGATCTTTGCCGTATTACGCCGCAGCAGGCGATCGCCGCTCTACCCATTCCCCGTTCCGTCACCACCCATAAGTATCGCGAGGGGCACTTGCTGCTGGTCTGCGGATCGCGGCAGTATGCGGGGGCGGCCCTGCTGGCGGCCCAGGCGGCCCGGGCCAGCGGCGTGGGGATGCTGTCGGTGGCCGTGCCAGAATCGTTGCGGCTGATGGTGGTGGCGCAGGTGCCGGATGCGCTGGTGTGGGGCTGTGGGGAAACGGACGATGGGGCGATCGCCCAGTTGCCTGAAGACCTGAACCTGGCAGACTACGCGGCGATCGCCTGCGGTTGTGGGCTGACCCGCGAGCCAGTGAGCCTAGTCAAGCAACTGCTGGAAGCAGCCACGCCGCTGCTGCTGGATGCCGACGGGCTGAATATTTTGGCGACGCTCGACCCAGTTCCCACGCTACGGAATCGGCCCGCCCCAACCGTCCTCACGCCGCATCCGGGCGAGTTTCGCCGTCTGTTTCCCGATCTGGGGGCAGCGTCGGGCAGGGAGGAACAGAGCGATTCGCAAAACGATCCCTGCGGGAATCGCATCGACGCAGCACGCCGCGCCGCCCAGCAGTCTGGGGCGATCGTGCTGCTGAAGGGCGCAAAAGTGGCGATCGGCACAACCCAACATCCGGCTGTGTGGCTGAATCCAGACAGCACGCCTGCCCTGGCGCGGGGCGGCAGTGGTGATGTGTTGACAGGGCTTTTGGGGGGGCTGCTGGCCCAAGCAGCACGGCGGCATCTGCCCCTGGAGCCAGTCGTAGCCGCCGCTACCTGGTGGCACGCTGCCACTGGGCGACTCGCCGCCGCCGCCCACAGCGAACTGGGCGCAGATGCCAGCACGCAGATCCGCTATTTGCCGCGGGTATTGCAATCGAACGATTTTAACGATTCTAGCGATTTTGGATTTTAGGATTTTGGATTTTAGTTTGACAATTCCAGCGATTTTGGATTTTAGATTGGCGATTTTGGATTTTTGGCAAGCTTTTCAGTCCGCACGTCTCACGCCCGGCCGCCGGATACCTGCTGCGTACCCTGCGATCGCCCGCTCCGTTTAGATTCCTCAAGCGCCGTTCTGTCAAATGCTACACCCTCAAACTGGTTTGCTTCGGCTGTTCCAAAATGCGATGAGGCAGACGCGATTCGCAAAGCGATCCCTGCGGAAATCGCCGCACCCAACCCCACGACATCGAGCGATTCGCGAAGCAATCCCGACGGGAATTGCCCTGGCGCTGGCCCTCTTGGGCGGGCTGGCGATGCCGCTGAAGGGTTTGGCAACCCGCCTTGATGCAACCCATCTCGATGCCCGACCAGGGGCAGAACCCAGCACCCGCCAAGCGCCTGAACTGGCGCAGCGAATCCTCATCCGGCGGCGGGGCGATCGCCCTGATCACGATGAGCGCGCTCCCTACGACTGGCGCGACAATGCGGACTGGCGGGATGACTATCGGCACGATTCGCGAAGCAATCCCTACGGAAATCGCCTGCCCCGCTGCTATCCGGGCTACGACTGCCATCCCCGCTACGACTATCGCCCGCGTCGCCGACCAGAGCCGCCCAATCCTCTGCCGCTGGTGTCTACGCAAGACTGCACCGATCTGACCGTGATGGCGCGACTGTCCTATATGTGGGATGCAGGCAGTTCCCTCAGCGATGCCGTCACCGGAGCGCAACTGGCGGTATGCAGCAGCGGCGGCGTAGCCACCAGTCTTAGCCGCTGGGGAAATGGACAGGTTGCTCGCTTTGGCAACGGCTGGAACTATCCCAACGGCGTGGCGGGTCGGTTTGGCTCGTCCTGGCAATATCCCAATGGGCAACTGCTCATGTCTGGCTCGTCCTGGTTTTATCCCAACGGGCGATCGGCTCGGTTTGGCGCAAACTGGTTCACGCCCAGCGGCCGCCCAGTGTCGCAGCAGGAGTTGCTGAGCCTGGCCTGTGGTCAGTTGGGGACGCGGCAGTGTGGCGATCGCCTCCAGCAGGTTCCGGCAAGCTCCGGCTTTTGGTATGACCTGACGGTGGTTGAGCTAGCGTGGCTGTCGGGTCGATAATCTGGCTTGCCACACCAGCGCAAAAGCTTCTAGAGTAAGTTACGAAACGGGTGCGGAGCGCGCCAACTTTCTGGATTCCCAACTTCTCACCCAAACTTCTAACTCCAATTTCTAACCCCAACTTCTAACCCCTTGGATCTCACCGCTGGCTCCCAAGCTGACCGTGATCAGGAAAAGGCCATCCGACGGCGATCGCTGCTCAAGGCCCGTCAGACGATGCATCCTGATCTCTGGCGAGAAAAGAGCGATCGCCTCTGTGCCCGGTTGCAAAGCTGGGAGGGATTTGCTCAGGCGCGGACGGTTCTCGCCTATTTCAGCGTGCGCCAAGAGCCTGACCTCAGCCCGTTGTTTCATCTGCCCAAGCGCTGGGGCTTCCCCCGCTGTGTTGAAAAAGAGATGGTCTGGCATCGCTGGTCGCCCAATGGAGCCGGGATGCCCCGTGCCTACCCGCTGCAAACGGGCGCGTTTGGTATCCCAGAACCCCATCCCCTATCGCTCCAGCTCAGCCCAGCAGAGGTAGACCTGATCCTGGTTCCGGCGCTGGCCTGCGATGTGCAGGGCTATCGACTGGGCTACGGCGGCGGCTTCTACGACCGGATGCTGAGTGCGCCCCAGTGGCGGGGCAAACCCACAATCGGCATTGTGTTTGAGTATGCCCGTGTGCCCCGCCTGCCAAGAGATCCCTGGGATCGCCCGCTACACGGCATCTGCACCGAAACAGGGCTATTCCTGGCAGACGGCTAACGGAACGGGTTGCGTTGCATCAGAACGCTAGATCCCTTGGGCAGCAAGCTGCTGTTCCGGCAACTCGACCGACTCGCCCACAATCTTGCGGAACTGTTCCCCATCAATGGTTTCCTGCTCTAGCAAAATCTCTACCAGCTTGTCTACTAAGGCGCGGTTTTCGCGGATGAGGCGACGGGCCTCGCGGTGGCAGCGGGTGGCAATATCCCGCACCTGATGGTCGATCTTGACGGCAATTTCTTCAGAATATTCCGACCGCGACATCAGATCTCGCCCCAGAAACACCTCATTGTTGCCGCTTTCCAGCGCAAAGGGGCCCAGGTCAGACATGCCGTAGCGAGTCACCATTTCGCGGGCCAGGTCTGCCACCACGCGGATGTCGCCGCTCGCGCCGACTGTCACCTCCGGATCGCCAAACACTTCTTCCTCGGCGGCGCGGCCGCCCAGCGCAATGGTGATGCGGTCGAGCAGCCAAGCGCGGGTGTAGAGGCCGCTGTCGATCATCTCTTCGTTGAAGGTCTGCTGGGCAAAGCCGCCCACGCCGCCGGAGCGGGGGATGATGGTCACTTTGTTCAACGGATCGGAGTTTTTCAGCAGGGTCATCAGCAGCGCATGGCCGACCTCGTGATACGCAATCAGCCGCTTTTTCTTGCTGTCGAGCAGCGGCGTTAGCGTCATGCCCGTGGTGATGCGGTCGATGGCATCGTCGATTTCCAGCGCCGTGATTTCTTCCTTGCGGCGACGGGCGGTGAGGATGGCGGCTTCGTTCAGCAGGTTTGCCAGGTCGGCCCCAGAGAACCCTGGCGTGCGGCGGGCGATCGCCTCTAGCGATACCTCCGGCGACAGCTTCTTGTCGCGGGCGTGGACTTCCAGAATGCCTAACCGACCGTTGTATCCGGGCAAATCGACCTGCACCTGTCGGTCAAAGCGGCCCGGCCGCAGCAGCGCAGAATCCAGCACGTCAGGACGGTTTGTGGCGGCGATGATGATGATGCCCGTGTTGCCCTCAAAGCCATCCATCTCGGTGAGCAACTGGTTCAGGGTTTGCTCCCGCTCGTCGTTGCCGCCGCCGATGCCCGCGCCGCGCTGCCGACCTACTGCGTCGATCTCGTCGATAAAGATGATGCAGGGCGCGTTTTCCTTGGCTTTTTTGAACAAGTCGCGGACACGGGATGCACCCACCCCCACAAACATTTCCACAAATTCTGAGCCAGAAATGCTGAAGAAGGGAACGCCTGCTTCTCCGGCGATCGCCTTGGCCATCAGCGTTTTCCCAGTCCCCGGCGGCCCCACCAGCAGCACGCCCTTGGGAATCTTCGCCCCCACAGCGGTAAAGCGTTCCGGCTTCTTCAGGAAGGTCACCACTTCTTGCAGTTCTTCCTTGGCCTCTTCGATGCCCGCTACGTTGTCGAACGTCACGCCCGTCTTGGCTTCCATCATGAAGCGGGCGCGAGACTTGCCAAAATTCATTGCCTGACCAGAGGCATTGCCAGAGCGGCGCAAAATCATCAGCAGCCCCGCAATCAGCAGAAACGCCAGCAGCGCATTGGTAATAAACCAAGACACCGCATTGCTGTCTGCCGAAGACTGGGCCGCAACATCGACTTTGTTATCTCGCGCCGTTTCAAATAGCGCCTGGTTATCGCCTGGATTGCTGAAGAGAATGACTTCCTGTGGCGTATTGCTGCGATCCTTCAGGTAAACCTGCGCCACACCCCGCGCAGAATCGACCTCGATCCTAGACACCTGCCCTGCTTCAATTTTTTCTATCAGCCCCGTGTAGCTGAGGCGTTCCGGGGAACGGGCCGTGCTGGTTTGCGACAGAGCGGGCGGAGCGACCAGCACGGCTTGCAGCGCCAGCCAGACCGCTGCCACTGCACCTGTCGCCGCGGTACGGACAGTTCGAGTAGTGCGGGTGCGGGGTAGGGAAGTGTTTGGGGTCAGCGGGCGGGGTCGAGAATCACGCATACCTTAAGCTTTCAGTCGTGCCAGAACACAGGATCTTTGGATAGCACTAGTGTAACTTGCTGACTCAGCAGCGGGTGTGGTTTCAGCCTGCGGCCTTACAATTCGGAGCAGGCTGGACTGAAACTTTACGTCCAGTTCACAGGCTGCTGAACCTCTGATTTATCAGGGGATGGGTCGGGCTAGAGAGGAGAAAACCCGGATGAAAGCTGTACTGATGACTGCGCCAGGTGTGCCGGAGGTGCTGCAACTGCGCGACGTTCCTGAACCCCGCCTGACGAGCGATACTGCGCTGCTGGTGCGCCTGAAGGCGGCAGGCGTGAACCCGATTGACACAAAGCTGCGGAAGCGCGGCACGTTTTACCCGGATCAGATGCCTGCAATTTTAGGCTGCGACGGGGCGGGGGTCGTTGAGGCAGTTGGCGCTCAGGTGAAACAGTTTCATATTGGTGAGGCGGTGTATTTTTGCCAGGGCGGGCTGGGCGGAGCGCCGGGAACCTACGCAGAATTTGCCGTGGTAGAAGAACGCTGTGTTGCGCCCAAGCCCGCCACGCTGAGCTTTGCCGAAGCGGCTGCTGCGCCGTTGGTCTTGATTACCGCTTGGGAAGCCTTGTGCGATCGCGCTCGGCTCCAGGCGGGGCAGACGGTGATGGTGCAGGCGGGCGCGGGCGGCGTGGGGCATGTGGCGATTCAACTGGCGCGGCTGATGGGGGCGCAGGTTTACACCACCGTTAGCACTGAGGAAAAGTCGGCACTGGCGCGAGATCTGGGAGCCGCCGCCACGATCGATTATCGAACCACCGATCCTGTGGCTGAAGTGATGGCGCTGACCCAGGGCGCTGGGGTGGATGTTAGCTTTGATACGGTGGGCGGCGGTGTGCTGTCGCAGTGCTTCGCGATGACGCGGGTGTATGGCGATGTGGTATCGCTCCTTGCGCCCGATCCGCAGACGGATTGGAAGACGGCCCGCGATCGCAACTTGCGGGTCAGCTTTGAACTCATGCTCACCCCCATGCTCCAGGGCTTGGACTCTGCCCAAGCGCACCAGTCAGAGATTTTGCACCGCTGCGCCCAGTGGATTGACCAGGGCAAGCTCCGCATCATCCTCAGCCACACGGTTCCGCTGGCAGAGGCAGCAGCGGCGCATCGGCTGCTGGAAGCAGGTTCCTGCCTTGGAAAGATCGCGCTGGCGATCGCCGATTGAGGCCCCTGCCAAAACCCCGTGCCGCGATTCCAATCCCGCCTCCAAAATCCCCCATCCAAAGTCCCCCAGGACTGACCCGCCTGCAATGATTTTTCTGAATCTTGGAGGATTTCTCGCGGGCTGCGCCCAGAGCAATCCTCCAAATGCACAAGCCCCAATGCAAAATCTAAAAGTCCCAATCCAAAATCTTTTGCACAAGCCCCAATCCAAACTCTAAAAGTCCCAATCCAAAATCCTTCTACTGGGCGATCGCCCAATCCAAAAACCGCTCCACATGGTAGAGCGCAATCTGGCCACCAATGCCCCGAAAAATCACATCGAAGGCGTGTTCTGCCCAGGGCAGGCGGATCAGGGCGGCGGTGTTGCCATTGGCGCGGAGTGCTTGGTAAAGCTGCTGGCCGAATTCCGGCTTGACCACATGGTCGCGATCGCCGTAGATCAGCAGCACAGGCGGCAGACCGGGGCGCACATAAGTAATCGGCGAGGCGGCGCGATATTCGGCGGGTCGGGTGTCTGGCGTGCCGCTCAGGAAGTCTTCTAGCAAAGCGCGGGTGTTGATGGGGTCGGGGCGCGGCGGATTGCGATAACCCTCCGCTAGGTCTACCGGGCCGTAGTAGCCGACGATTCCCCGCACGGGCACGGCACCGGGCTGGAAGGCGACCAGGCTGGCCAGGTGTGCGCCTGCCGACCAGCCAAGCAGAGCAAGGCGATCGCCCGCAATTCCCCACGCTGCGGCCCGCTGGCGAATCAGTTGTAGCCCCTGCTGCACATCCTGAAGCTGCGCCGGGAAGGGATGCTCCGGCGCGTGGCGATAGTCCAGCGCGATCACCGTATAGCCCCGCGCCGCCAAGTATTGGTTGAAATGGGCATTATCGTCAGCATCCCCCGTGTGCCACGCACCGCCATAGAGCGCAACGATGGCCCCCATCGGCTCCGGTGGCCGCACCACAGGCTGATACTTCACCAGGCGCAGCGGCGTGCCATCCGCAGCAGCATACTCGATGGATTCAGCAGAAACGTCCGCCGGAATCGGAATGCCCAAGAGCAGGTCAGAAAACACAAATGGGCGCGATCGCCCGCGTCGGGATGCATTTGGGGACAGATCGTAGGAGTCTCCCAGGGCTGCTCGCATCGCCTGGTCTACCTGCTGCACCGTGCCCCGCAGTTGCAACAGCGGCAGGCTGCTGAGCAGGAGGGCAACTAGGCTGAGGGCGATCGCGCTGCGGGCCATGCGCCGAGCCGCAGGACGACGGCTGGCGGAAAAGAGAACGACTGCATCCAGCCCCACCTGCCCATTCACCAGCATCAAAAGCGGGCTGATTTCCGGCGCTCCCACCCCCAGCGGCAGCAGCGCAAAAGTCGGCGCAGGCACGACCGTCCACAGGCTGAGAAACAACCCCACCCCGCTGAGCAACAAGATCACCAAGCCTGCGACACGACTCATGGCGCAACGGGTTCCGGCGTAGAGACGGGAGCAGAACTGGCAGCAGACTCCAGCCAACGCCTAGCCCGCTGCGGCTGTCCCCAAATCACCCGCTCCTGTTTGTAGATCACTGTGCCGGGTCGTGCGCCCTTGGGTTTATACACATGACGCGGCTCCGTGTAGACGACGGGAACCTGCTCACTTTGGGCAGCGCGGCTGTGGTAAGCAGCCAAGTCAGCCGTAAATTGCAGGTCGGCATCCTCTGGCACTACGCCCGCCGGAAGCCGCAGCAGGACATGGCTCCCCGGAATTTCCTGACTGTGAAACCAGAGATCGTAGTCGGTCGCGGTGCGCGAGATTAGCTGGTCGTTCTGGTGATTGTTGCGCCCGATCAGCACCTCAAAGCCGCTGGGTGTGGTGTAGCGGCGGAAGTTCATGTTGGTTGCCGCAGTTCCTCGATAGCGCTGGTCGGGGTCATCGAGATAGCGCTGCTGGATGAGCTCATTGCGAATATCTTCGAGCGCGTCTAGGTCGTCTGGCAGGGTGTAGGTGTCTACTTGCAGGACGGCAACCTGCACCTGTTCCAGGTAGGTGATTTCTGCCTGCACCTCGGCCAGCAGCGGTTCAAGAGCCTGGCGCGATCGCCGCAATTTTTGGTGTCGCTTGTAAAGCGCCTGGGCATTCTGCACGGCGTTCTTTTCAGGATCAAGGGCAATGTTGACAGGTTCGCCCGTCTCAAAGTCCGCTAGCTCAATGGATTTTAGCCCCGGCTGCCATTCGTGCAGGTGCGCCATGAGCAAATCCGCCTGCGCCCGATAGCGATCGGCCTCGTTGGACTGGGCCAGCCGGGTCTGGAAATCTTCGGCTTTGGCGTAGAGCTTGTTGAGCAGATGGGTCAGCCGCTGGTTGAGCTGGTGGCGGAGTTGCGAGAAGACCTGGCGGTTTAGCTCGTCGGTGTAATAGCGGCTGAGCAGCGCTTGTACTGACTCAGCCGGAAGCGCATCGTCCCAGCCCAGCACGGTGTAGCCATCGGACAGCCAGCCGGGGGAAAACTGCTCGGTTCGCAGCGCCGTCAGCCACGCCCGCCAGCGATCGCCCAACCGTTCCCACTCCGCCAGACTCAGCGAATCTGTCTGGCGCTCCGGATCGAGTCCTGCCGCCGCAATCAGCCGCAGCACCAGCGCCGAACTCAGCCCGCGATAGGCCTTCAGCAAGTTGCGCTTGAGCGGGCCAGGAATCAGCGCCACCCGCTCCTGCCAGCGATCGAGCGGCTCCTCTAGGCTGGGCATCGATTCGGTCAAGCCGGGGGGAAACTCGTAGGGCTGTCCCGTCAGCACCGGGCGCACGCTGGACTGCTGAGCGCTGACCTGATGCGCCACGGTAACGATTTGATTGTCAGCATTTGTTAACACTACGTTGCTGTATTTGCCCATGATCTCCACATAGAGATGCCATAGAGCAGGGTCGCCGGGTCGTCGAGCAAACTGAAAATCTAGCACCCGCTCCCAGGGGGCGATCGCCTCTATCGCAACCAGCGCTAGTCCGCTAAGCTGATGCCGCAGTTGTTGACTAAAGGTGAAGGTGTCGGGGCCTTTGGGCGGCGGCGGGTCGATGCACACTCTGGCCGCTTGCGGATGCCAGGAGAGCGTAAGCCAGCCGCGCCGATCGAGCGTGCGGAGGCAGAGGGCAATCGTGTGGCGATCGCGCTGCACAACCTGCTCCAGCCGAGCCGGGAGCCAGGTCACTCGCAGTTCAGCGCAGGTCGCCATCAGAGTCGTGTAATCAACGGGTTGCACAGATTTTCTGGAGATCTACTTCTTTTCTTTCTATGAAGATCCGCATTCACCGAATTCCTGAAATCTATTTTTTATATGAAGAAATACTAGATTTTCTTAGCAATGGCGGATTTTCTTAGCATAGTTGGCGGATTTTTCTCTAACATTCACACTGTTGCAAAAAACTCACCCAATTGGGTGAAGCAGGGTAAGTCAAGGTTCGTGCTACACAGAAATCACAGGTAGGCCCTGAGCTACAAAATTACGGAAAAGTACCACCAGATTTGGTTTTAACAAATTGAAAATATATACGTAAAACATCCTATTATTGGTCAGAATGATTACCATTGACTTTGAATCTGGGGTGACAACTGTAACCTCTAGAACCAAGCACTTTGAGGATTTCTACCGAGTGCATCACTAAAACCAAGAACTATTTGAAAGTCACTAGACGTACTGCTCTTTGCCAAGCGGCCAAGGTGCCGCCTGCTTTGGGGTGGTATCCAGATTTCACGCATCAGTTCTGCTCACTTTCTATTCCGCATGGATTTGTATGGACATCCGGCTCATCAATATCGGCTTCGGGAATATCGTGTCTGCAAATCGGGTGATTGCCATTGTCAGCCCCGAATCAGCCCCCATCAAGCGTATCATCAGCGATGCCCGCGATCGCGGACAGTTAATTGATGCCACCTATGGTCGTCGCACTCGTGCTGTCATTGTGACCGATTCTGGACATGTGGTGTTGTCAGCGATTCAGCCCGAAACAGTCGCCAACCGCTTCATGGTGAGCAAAGACAACAGTGATGACTAGCTCCACCCCGAGATGACTAGCTCCACCCCGAACAGACGCAGCGCAAGAGGCGGCTGATATCAAGACGGATCAGATCTTCAACTGCATATAGAATGAAGATCCTAAAGATTTTGGTTGCAGTTGTTATATGCAAGAGCGTTGGTCAAGTGGCAGGCTAATTGTCCTAACTGGGCCGAGCGGGGTTGGCAAGGGCACGCTCTTGAAAGCCTTGATGACACGGCATCCTGAGCTTTATCTCTCGATCTCAGCGACGACTCGTGCGCCGCGTCCCGGAGAGGTCGATGGTCAGCACTACCTTTTTCTGAGTCGTGCCGAGTTTCAGGCGCTAGTTGACCAGGGGGAACTGTTGGAGTGGGCTGAGTTTGCAGGCAACTGCTACGGCACGCCCCGTCGTCCTGTGGAGGCAGCAGTTCAAGAGGGGAAGTGGGTCATTTTAGAAATTGAGCTAGAAGGGGCACGGCAAATTCGGGACACCTTCCCGGAGGCGCTGCGGATTTTTGTGCTGCCGCCTTCGCTGCATGAGCTAGAGCATCGCCTGCGGGGTCGGGGGCAAGATTCGGAAGAGGCGATCGCCCGTCGGCTGGAGCGGGCCCGCGCCGAAATCAATGCGGCTGACGAGTTTGATGTGCAGGTCGTCAACGATGATCTGGGTCTAGCCCTAGACCGCATTGAGCGAATTCTATTCCCAGCCGCAGATACCCTGCCAGACCCAGCGATCGCCCTCAGCGAAAGGGTCAAAACGCCCTGAGGACTGGCGATCAGTGGCTCTGTCTGCCAAGCAAACCAGGAATTCTAGACAGGCTGAGACTCTTCTGAAGGGCTTTGCAATGAGGCATCTTTGCCCGCGCTGTGGTTGTGTTTTACAGGAGCAGCCGCAATAGTTTCTTCAGCATGAGAACCTGCGCTGGGGTCTGCATTGAGGCGTAGCGCATTTGCCATCATCTCAATCTGCTTTTTTTCGCGCTTTAGATTTTCCTCCAGCTCCTGGATCTGATCCCGCCAGGCCTCAACCTCTAGCGCCCGCCGTCCAATCTCCTGCTCTTTCATGGTGTAGGATTGCCGCCACTGCTCAGCCCTCTGCGCTTCTTCGTGGAGCAGCGCGGGTGAAACCCCGGCGGTCAGATAATCCTGCACAATTTCCAACACCCAATCTTTTGCATCTTGCAACTGCTTGATCTTCATCGAGCTGCTTAGCTCCACGAGAACCAACATGCCTGTTGCATAATGTTCGGATGCCTCGGCCCACACAATATCTCCAGACTCACAAACTGCCCATACGTAGTCAGCACGCTTTTGGGCAAGCAACTTTAGTCCCGCCTTCCCTTCAGAATCTCGCGTTGTCACCTGAGCCAGGTAGAGCATCAGAATCGAGCCGTGATTGAGAAGATTTGTGAATCCTTAAGAGTTAAGTATACCGCTGGCCCCGTTCAGAGTCTAAGGCGATCGCAGCCGAATTGCATGAAGATTCTGAACTGTCACAGTAGATAGTGTCAAAGACTACCAAAACTATCAACGTATGAGTCAACGTATGAGTCCACGGAGAGTGCATCTAGTAAATTGCGATAGCAAAGTCAACATCACCCCTAGATGCAAACCCATAGGCACCCCGTCAGGACTCTAGCCCAAACTCGGGAGAGTCCTAAAGTCGGGAGAGGCGATCGCGCAGAATAGCAGCCTGTGTTTCCGCCTCTGCCAAAGCATCCCGCACCCCCTGAACCACCTCTGCCGGAGCGCGATCGACAAAATTGGCATTACTCAAGCGCGATCGCAGGCTCTCGGCTTCTGCCGTGGTCTTGGCCAGATTCTTCTCCAGCTTAGCTCGCAGGGCAGCAACGTCCACCACACCCGCCAGCGGCACCGACACCTGCACCGTCCGCACCACGCCCACCATCGCCTGCGGCGTTCCCCCAGGCGGAGTTGGCACTTCCTGCACTTGGGGCACAGGCAAAGGCTTTGTCGATTGCGGCGACGGAATTTTGGGCATCGTCGGCCTGGCATCAGAAGGCGACGCTTCGCCCAGAATATCCGTCACCACTCGATTGACCAACTCCCCAAACTCACGGCGCTTCTGAGAAGTCGAGAGATAGCGGATGGCAAACCAGATCGTGTATCCAAAGCCCAGCAGTTTCAGCAGCGGCGTGACCAAAATCAGCCCATTCAGCGAATGCACCGTCGCCAGCAGCGTCCGCGACACTAGCACCAGCGCCACCACCAGGCCCAGCGTTACAATCAGCTTGCGATAGCGCTCCAGAGAGCCAAAGTTCACACCTTCGACCGCTTTGTAGGCAGCTTCGGCGGCTTCTTGAGCCAGGTGCAGTGCCTCTGCCTCAAACTCGTTGGGTGCAGGCAGCGAGTCGCTGGGCGTAGTCGGCACAGACACGGGTTCTGGAATAGACAGGCTCTCAATCTTTGCCAAATCTTTAATATAGGTCTGCCCCGCAGTGAGAATGGCTCGTTCCTGGGCGTTGTCCGTTTGCAGGACGGTGCGAATCTTCACGCCCGGTTTGATGTCTGCCTCGGCCCGCAGGTTCCGCACCGTGCGAATGGTGTCGAAGATTAGCCCAAACTGATCCTCCAAATTAGAGTTGATGCGCTGGGGATCGGCTACGGGATAGGGCTGGAGCGCCAAAGTTGCCTCTTCGCCCGTTTGCGTCAGCGTATGCCAAATTTCCTCGGTAACATGCGGCATAAACGGGTGCAGCAGGCGCAGCGTCCCCTCTAGCACCGTGGCCAGGGTTTGCTGAGCTGCACGACGGCGATCGCCCGCGCTGGTATCCTGAAGCCGCGATTTGACTAGCTCAATATACCAGTCGCAAAAGTCACCCCAGATGAACTCGTACAGCCCCTTCGCCGCTTCGCCTAGGCCGAAGTTATCAATCTGGTGGCGGGTCTGCTGAATCGTCTGGTGATAGCGGGAGAGAATCCAGCGATCGCTCATCTCCAGCCCTTCTGATCCCGGTTCTCCCAGTTGCGCGGGGGTCTGTCCGTCCAGGTTCATCATCACGAACCGAGAGGCATTCCACAGCTTGTTGGTAAAGTTGCGCGAGGCCTCCACTGAGGGCGATTCATCGGTCTTGCGGTTATATTCCAGGCGAATGTCTTGCCCCGCACCCACAACCTCTTTAACCAGCGTGTAGCGCAGTGCGTCGGTGCCGTACTTGTTAATGAGCAGCAGTGGGTCGATGCCGTTGTTGGCCGACTTCGACATTTTCTTGTTGTTTTCGTCCCGCACCAGACCGTGAATGTAGACATACTGGAACGGCATTTTGCCCGTAAAGTGCTGCGCCATCATGGTCATACGGGCGACCCAGAAAAAGATAATGTCGAACCCTGTGACGAGCGTTGTCGTGGGATAGTAGGTCGCCAGGTCAGTTGTCTGATCCGGCCAGCCCATCGTAGAAAAGGGCCAGAGTCCTGAAGAGAACCAAGTGTCGAGTACGTCGGGATCTTGCTGAATCTGCACACTATCGCCGTAGCGGGCCAACAGGTGCGATCGCGCTTCATCTTCCGACATCGCCACCACAAAGGGCGTATCGTCCGTAATTTCGCCGCCCGTCTCGCTGACGGCGTAGTAGGCAGGAATCTGATGGCCCCACCAAAGCTGCCGCGAGATGCACCAGTCGCGCAGGCTCACCAGCCAGTCGCGATAGACCTTCTTCCAGCGTTCGGGGATAAATTCCGGTTCGTTATAGTTATCCAGGCGATCCAGCGCTGCATCGGCCAAGGGGCGAATTTTCACAAACCACTGGGTCGAAAGCAGCGGCTCGATGGGCACTTTGCCGCGATCGCTGTAGGGCACGGTGGTCTTGTAGTCCTCAACCTTGACCAGGAAACCCTCGTCTTGGAGCCGCTGCACCACCTGCTTGCGGGCCTCGAAGCGGTCGAGGCCCTGGAACGGCCCGGCGACTTCGTTCATCGTGCCGTCTTTGTTCATCACGTTGATGAACGGCAGGTTGTGGCGCTTGCCCATTTCAAAGTCGTTGGGGTCGTGGGCGGGCGTAATCTTCACCGCACCGGTGCCAAAGCTGGCATCCACGTAGTCGTCGGCGATGATGGGAATTTCGCGTCCGGTGATGGGCAGGCGAATCGTCTTGCCAAGGAGATGCTGATAGCGCGTGTCTCCTGGATTCACCGCCACAGCCGTATCACCCAGCATCGTCTCTGGGCGCGTCGTCGCGACTTCGACAAAGCCAGACCCATCCGTCAGCGGATAGCGGAAGTGCCAGAGGTGGCCGTTCACTTCCTGGTTTTCCACCTCCAGATCCGACACCGCAGACTGGCTGGCGGGGCACCAGTTCACCATATACTGCCCGCGATAGATCAAGCCCTCGTCATAAAGCTGCTTAAAGGAATGCAGCACCGCCCTAGACAGACCCTCATCCATCGTGAAGCGCTCGCGGCTCCAGTCTACCGACAGCCCCAGGCGGCGAAGTTGTCCGACGATGGTGCCGCCGGATTCTTCTTTCCATTCCCAGGCGCGTTTGAGGAACGCCTCGCGCCCCACATCGTAGCGGGTTTTGCCCTGCTGTCGCAGTTCCTTTTCCAAAAGCGTTTGCACGGCGATGCTGGCGTGATCGGTGCCAGGGAGCCAGAGTGTGTTGCGACCGATCATGCGGTGATAGCGCACCAGCACATCGATCAGCGCGTGTTCAAACGCATGGCCCATGTGCAGGCTGCCCGTCACGTTGGGCGGCGGAATCACAATGCAGTATGGCTCGCCCGGAGCGTTGGGGTCTGCCTTAAAAACTTGCCGCTCTTCCCAATATCGTTGCCATTTGGGTTCGGCGATCGCAGCGTCGTATTGGCTGGGCAAGTTGGGGATAGTCGCAGTCATGACTGGCGCAGAATTTGGCTGGATTACTCCTTACCACGTTACAAGAATTTTGCAGTTAGATGTCAGAGTTTGGGGATGGGCTAGTGAAGGGTTAGACACGTCCCCAACTCTGCGGGACGCTGGATGCAAATCGAGCCTGCGTGTACACTGCATACAGGGCACATGGTTTAGACGACCCTGAGGTCTATGTCATTGCCATCCTAAAGGTTGCTTAAACTTGCAATCTCTAAGCTTCTTCTTCATCCGTCCTTTCCTCAGAGCTAATTTACGAAGCAAATCTTAAGAAGCCTGAAACTCTTGGCATGTGTGGCTTTGAGGTCATGTTTGCCCAGGAAAAGCGGTTTCTCGGAAATCCTTGATTAACAAGGCTTTCAGGCTCCTTTACAAATTAGCTCTCAATCAGGGTAGTTTTGAGTAGGGCTGCTGTAAGCTGCATCTGGGCGAAGTAGCCTAAATTCTGAACTTAATTCAACATTCGACTATTTACTCATTACTTATTTACTGATTTAACGCGAAGGATCTTCTCGTTTTGACTCTCTCTTCCCTTTCGGTTCAACGTAGTAAATCCCTCTACGAGCAGACCTACGAAGCGCTGCGGGCCAGCATCTTGTCTGGAGATCTGGCTCCTGGGCAGCGGCTAGTAGAAACGCAGCTTGCCGAGCGACTCCAGGTCAGCCGCACGCCGATTCGCGAGGCGATGCGTCAGCTTCAGCGGGACACGCTGGTGACGGCCGACAGCAGCGGTGGGCTGCGGGTGGCCTCGCTATCGGTCGAAGACGTAATTCAGCTTTATGACTGTCGGCTGGCGCTGGAGCAGTTTGCCGTGCAGAGAGCCTGCCAACACGCCACACCAGAGCAAGTGCGATCGCTCGAACAATTGGTGGCCCAGTCCGAAACCCTGAGCAAGTCCCAGACCGAATACAGCCCCGAAATGCTCGATCTGGACTATCGGTTTCATCGGCTGATTGCCGAAAGCTCTGGCAATCGCTGGCTGGTGTCGCTGCTGGATCAGGTGTTTGACAAGATGGCGCTACTGCGGGTGCAAACGACGCGCCGCAATCCCCGCGTACTGGAAATTCGGCAGGAGCATCGGCAGATCTTCGAGACGATTCAGACGGGCTGGCGATCGCGCTCTGAGGCCGACATCACCGCCGCCGTTGCTGCCATTCGGACGCACCTAATCGCCAGCCAAGCCCGCGTGACACAAGAAGTAGAGAACTTGCAGCACGGCGTAGACGGATGAAGTGATAAGGGACAGCACGATAATGCCATGATGAGATGATGTGAGATTTTGTTCTATCCATCCATTGTTCCATCCACGTTCCATTCACGTTCTATCCAACTGATATGACCGAAGCCACGACTCGCCACGTCTTTATCTGCGGCTCTGCTCTGCGCGGCCAGCCCGACCACGGCAACCTGCAATCCGCTACGTTTGTGCGGGAAGCCAAAACCAAACCCATGTATCGCCTGCATTCGGTGCAAAACGGCTGGCATCCTGGCATTTATCCCGTCGAAGAGGGCGGCATCTCGATTCCGGGCGAAGTGTACGAGATGACGGCCGAACAGTTCGACTACCTGGCCAGCAACGAGCCGCCCAATATGCACCCCAAAGACGTGTACCTGGAAGACGGCAGCGTAGTGACTGCCTTCCTCTACCCCAGAGAACTAGTAGAACAGTACGGCTGGGAAGACGTGTCGCACTATGGCGGCTGGATTGCCTATAAGGCGGCCACCGCATCCACCAGCAGCTAAGCGGCTCATCGAAACGTGGCGGACACAGGTTACGTCGGGTAGGCGGCGCGAGTAAATTGCGCGATTCACCCCAAGCTGCGCGATTTTAGGCGTGTGCCTTACACTGGAGTAGTTCCCATTGCCCTACAGCTTCCATCGCTAGAGTCTAGGCAATGTTTTACCAGTGCCCGTTGCATACGCCTAATACAGACACCCATCGCGAGTCACCCATCGCGAGTCACCCGTCACAGACGACCATCGGAGAGTTCAACCTATGTCCTGGCGCACATCCTCTGCTGGCCCGCTCGATCGCCTGTTTGCCTGCCTTCCCTACATCCTGCCGATGCTGGAGGCGCTACCCTTTGGGGTGGGGCTACTGAGGGAGTTTCCGATGCTGCAACCGCTGCTGCTGCCGCTGGCTCCCTTCGCCTTTGTCTATAGTCTGGTAACGGGCATCTTTTCGTTTGGCGGGTTTGGCATTGGTGGATTTCTGGTCTTCCTGGCGCTGTATTTTCTGGTCGTCCGCAACGAAAGCATTTCTCATTTCATCCGGTTCAACACGATGCAATCTATCCTGATTGGCATTGCGCTGAGCCTGTTTGCGCTGGTGATCAGTCCAATTTCCGAGGTGCTACCGCCGCTGTTTGTGCAGAGCCTCTTTACGGCGCTGTTTTTGGGGGCATTTATCCTCTGCATTTATGCGATTGTGCAGTCGGCGCTGGGCCGCTATGCCGAGATTCCGACGATTTCTGACGCGGCAAAAATGCATGTGTACTAAATCTCCGCACCAGCTTGCTGTCAGCGGGCTAGCCTAGATCATTATTGAAAAATTGCTAAGAATTGAGGGCAGTTGAGCCAGCGGGGGTCAGGCGATCGCCACTGATTCTGCATTTCTGGCGGCAATTGTGTTTTCTAGTGCGCCAATGCCCTCGATTTCCACCCGAATGCGATCGCCCACTTGCACAGGCCCAATCCCTTCCGGCGTGCCCGTCAGCACCACGTCCCCCGGCAGCAGCGTCATTACTTGGCTGATGTAGGACACCAGCACCTCTGGCGCAAAGGTCATTTCGCTAATCAGCGCCGACTGCACAGGCTTGGGGCTATCGTTCAAAAAAGTTTGCAGGCGGGCGCTGGGGTTCAGTTCTCGCACGATCCACGGGCCCAGCGGACAAAAGGTATCAAAGCCTTTGGCGCGAGTCCACTGACCGTCTTTTTTTTGCAAGTCGCGGGCGGTGACATCGTTGGCAATGGTGTAGCCCCAAATCTTGTTCTGGGCAGTTTCGGGGGAGCAATCACAGCAGCGATCGCCAATCACCAGCGCCAGTTCGCCTTCATAGTCCACCCGCGCCGACTGGGGCGGATAGAAGATTGGGTCACCCATTGCAATCAGCGTCGTTGAGGGCTTGAGAAACAGCAGCGGCTCTTTCGGGGCTTCGGTACCCATTTCGGCAGCGTGCTTGGCGTAGTTTTTGCCCACGGCGATGATTTTTGACGGCACGCAGGGGGCCAACAGCCGATAGCTATCCGGCTCAATCAGCAGATCGGTCAACTGCCCCTCCAGCCACGGCGGCGCATCCAGCACCTGCACCTGGCGGTTGAGCTGCAAAATGCCGTAGTAGAGCTGACTGGAGGTGGTTTGAACCCGAACGTAGCGCTGCGCCATAGCAAAAACTGAAATCCAGGGAATGAGTGATAGAATGTTATTTCCTTGCTTCTAAGCCAGAATGCCCGATTGAACGAGCGTCCGCAAGGCGTAGACTTACCCATTGTCCGGCAAGACCTGCCTGAAGCACTAGGGCGATCGCCACGGGCATGGGTTTCTTTAAGGTTCGTCGTCCTGACGTTCGTTCGCTCAGCGCATCTGCCTCTAGAGGCCGTCTGTCCACAAGGAGACTCCTTAAACCCATGAATTACGAAACGATGTACATCCTCCGGCCCGACCTGGGGGATGACCAGACCGATGCGGCGATCGCCAAATACCAAACCATCCTGAAAGACCAGGGCGCAACTGACATCGACACCCAGCACCGGGGCAAGCGCCGCCTCGCCTACGACATCGGCAAGCATCGCGAAGGCGTATATATCCAGATGAACTACGTCGCCAGCGGCAATGCAGTCGCCACGATGGAGCGGGCCATGCGCCTCAGCGAAGATGTAATCCGCTATCTCACCATCCGCGTTGAAGAGCCTGCTGCGAAGGAGCCTGCCTAGCGGTTCCACCAGGCTGAATCAACGCGCAAATTTGGCTGTAGATGATCCCTGTGAAGTTCGCCACTTTGCAGGGATTGATGCTTTAACGCCCTAGAGCAAGCCCCTTGCAGCAAGCTAAAAATGCCCGTCCGCCCTGACTTCCTCTGCGTCAGTTTGGTCTGTCTGAAGTGCTGCTCCCTGATTTCTAGCGCTAGGCATCCTCTAGCAACCGCTTCAGCGTTTGTTCGCGATGAATCAACTGCTCCGTGAGCCGATGGAGAACAAATCGGTGAAACGCGGCCGCCAGCGTCGGAGCTTCGTTCTCCATCCGGCCAAGTGCCTGGGCAGATAGCCAGTACAGCGTGCAGGGCTTTTCAGCCACCGCAGAACTGGTGTGGGGTATGCGGGCATAGAGCGATCGCTCTCCCACAATATTTCCCGCGCCCACGGTCTGGAGCCGCTGGGTAGTGCCATCAGCCAGTTCCAAAATGATGCTGATCTGCCCGCTTTCTATAAAGAAAAGTCCATCTGGCGCATCGCCGTGGCGAAATAGCAGATAGCCAACCTCGCCGGAAATCTCTTCCAAGTAATCCATCAGGGCCGAAGCGTCATCGAGATGGGGAAACCAATTTTGCAACTGGAGCGCCAGCGGCAGCGATCGCTGTCTTCGGAGAGGAATCGTCAGCAGGATCTGATTTTCGCACCATTCTACGCCGCGATCGAGTTCGGCAAAGAGATGACAAACCAAGTCTTCTTCTTCTAAACACCCCCCCTGCCGGAGTTGGCGTTCTAGGGGCGATCGCACCTCTGAAAACACCAACTGAAACGAGTGCTGAACTGCCAATTGCCGGAGCTTGACAAAGCTCAGCACCGCAGAGGAGTCCATGCCGCTGACCCGGCGAAAATCCAGCACCAAAAATCGCAGCGGCATTAGGTCAGGATCATCTGCGCGTTGGCGCACTTGCGACAGCAGTTGGGTGGTGGTGCCAAAGAACAGATATCCCTGGAGCCGCAAAATTTCGATCTGTTTGCCTTCGGCTTGCAGGATTTGCTGAAGCACGGGCGATCGCTGCACGCTGCTGGGATGGTCTGCGCCAGAAAGCCGATAGCGCTCTGCCTGAACGCGGCTGTAGTTGACGACAAAGACGACGCAGGCCGCCAAAATGCCCAGGCCAATACCCGGCAAAAAATCGACTGCTGAAATGACTAGAAAAATTCCGAAAACCAGCCCGTATTCCATTCGAGATAGGCGAAACCAGCTTTGATAGAGCCATTCCACTAATAAATCCAGTCCAGCGAGAACCGTCAGCGAGAAGACCACAAATGTCGGCAGGTAAGCCAGCAGATTTCTGGACAGCAGGGCAAGCAGGATGCATCCCGCCGCAACGAGTCCCGCAAGTCGCAAGGTCGCGCCCGCTTTTTGATGAATCAGCGTGTTGGCCAGGTCAAGATGCGAGAGCGATCCGCCACCCAGCCCAATGAGCATATTGGCGATGCCGTTGACCTTCAAGGTTTGGTCAATGTTGGTTTCTTGCTTGAGCGCAAGTTCAATGCCAACCGCCTCAAACATCAGCACCAGCGGCACCAGCAGCACGATGCCGACCAGCGCTCCACTGTGTTGCATTAGGGTCGGCAGATGGATCTGGCTGAGAAAATTTCCCTCGGCGTTCTGGATCACAAAGCTATCCCGGAGCGGAGAGAGAAACCAACCGTCGGCGATCGCCGCTTCCAAAGGAACGCCCAGCCCCAGCCGAACCCCGTGCGAGAGGGCGATCGCCCCCAACAAACAAAGCGGCAGCACCAAAAAATGGTCGAACCACCGTTCCAACGCCATCAGCACAGCCATCAGCCCCAGCCCTGGCAATAGCTTGAGCAGAGTCTCTGACTGAAGGACTTGATGCACCAAATCCATCCCCTCTGCACCGTTGGCAACTAGGCTAAAACCCACCTGCACCACCAGCCAGCCAATCCCTGCCAAAAAGCCACCCAGAACGGGATAGGGAACAAATTGCAAAAATCGGCTCCACCGAAACCGACCAATGCTCCAAAGCGCGAGTCCTGTCAGCACACTGCTCAGACCCACCAGCGCCCACACCGTCGGCAGACTAGAGCCACTGGCTCCCGATTGCGATAGTTCTCGATGGATTGCGCCTGCTGCGACGGACAGAATAGCCGCCGCCTCCACAGACGGGCCCACAACCGCAATCGGGAGCCTGCTGCCCAGCGTTACCACCACCCCCGTTACCGCCGTACTCAAGAGCGCCATCAAAATGCCAACACTCTGCGCCCCAGAGGGCAAGCCCGCCATCAAGATCAGCCCAACGGCGATCGCATCCGTAGTTAGCACCAGCCCCATCAACAGTCCCGCGGTCATCTCAGACACAAGGACTTGCATCGGCATCGTCCTCAGCCGTTCAAGCAGGGGATTCATCAGGTTCCGCCGCAAAAAAAGTAAGTCGGGTTGCAGGGATTATACTCCGCCTATCCGAAAAACGGGGGAATCTCCAACCGATCCCTGAAATTCTTGCTAGGCTTGTCTTGCTGGGCTTAGACTGTGGCCAAAATGCAGGACTGCAAGCCGCTAAACGCCCTGCCCATCTTGTACCCCAATACGCCATGAAGCTGAGTAAAAAGAACCTGGGCGATCGCCTCAATCACGTTTACGATGTCATCATTGTGGGCGGCGGCGCGGGGGGGCTTTCCGCAGCGATCTATCTTCAGCGCTATCGCCTCTCGTGTCTAGTCGTCGAAAAAGGCAGGGGCCGCTCCTTCTGGATGCAGGATTTGCGGAATTATCTGGGGCTACCACCCGACACACCCGGCCGCGACCTGCTGCAACAGGGACAAGATCACGCACTGTCGCTCGGTGCAGACCATCTGCGCGGCTATGTGGAATCGGTCGAAGACGAGGGCGACACCTTTGCGGTGAAAGTGAAAGTCGGCAAGGCCGACAGCGTATATCCCGTATTTCGGAGCAGGTATGTCATCGCCGCCAGCGGCATCATCGACCACTTGCCGCATCTGGAAAACATGCAAAACGTGTACGACTACGCAGGCTATAACCTGCACGTTTGCATGATTTGCGACGGCTACGAAATGGCGGACAAACGGTGCGGGCTATTTGTCAACTCCGAAGGCAATATCAACACCGCCTTTGTGCTGAACTGGTTTACCCCCTACATCACCGTGTTTACGCAGGGCTTGTTTGAGGTGAGTGCAGAAATGCGTAAAAAGTTGCGCGATCACGGCTATCCTCTAGTAGAATTGCCGATTAAGCGCTTCCTCGGTCATGATCACGAGATGACAGGCGTTGAGCTGATCGACGGTTCTATGGTCCCGCTGGAAACGGGTCTGGTCGCAATGGGTTCCCACTATTTCAACGAATATCTGCAAGGGTTGGACTTGGAATGGAAGGGCGACAACTTGGTGACTGACGGGATGTGCCGCACGTCTCACCCTCGCATTTTTGCCCTGGGAGATCTAAAAGAGGGAATCAACCAGGTGGCGATCGCCGTTGCAGACGGTGCGCTAGCTGCGACCGCCATCTGGCGCGAAATCCGACGAGCCTCGCCACCCCGCCGCTGGGAAGCCCATTTAGATAAATCCCATTCCGACTCCGATTCCGACATCCTACCCCCTGAGTCCTTCCCCCAGCCCATCGAAGCCGCTTCCTAACTCTAGTCTTCAGCCATTTCGCCAATCCCCAAAATCCAAAATCTAAACTCCAAACTCCCCCTCTACCACAATTTACCCTTAGCCCTTTTCCCGTTCCTGCTAGATCCACCGAACCGCCAGTCGGAGTGATATGACTCATTCTCTAACCATCCCAGAACTCCAGGCAGAAGTCGCGCACCTGCGCGAAGAACTCCAGATGCGCGACCAGCTTGTGCAGCAGTTGTCGCAAGAGCTATTTCGACTGGTTAAAGGCCAGTCCAATCAGGCTCCTTCGGCGGCGCTGTCAGAGCGGCATCAAAACGAGATGCGGGTGCTGAGAGAGCAGCTTCAAGCCGTCGAGCAGCAGGTCGGGTTCTATCAAGAGCAGATCGCCAGCCGCGACACCGAGGTCTATCAACTGCGCCAATCGGTGCAGGAACTGACCGACCGTTCCCGGATGCTGGAGCAGGTGGTGCAGGAACTGCCCCATATCTACCGTCAGAAATATCTGGAGCGCTTGCAGCCGATCAAGGAAAAGGTGGCCCAAATTCAGCAGGAAAACCGCCGCCTCCACGCCGAGTTGCAGAGCGTCAGCTATCGCCTGGCCGTTCGCACCCGCCGCGTCACGCAGATCGACCTGCCGAGCTTCCCGCGTGCTGGTGCGCCCGTGCCCGTGTCGGTTTCGTCCTATGGCGGTGCCTAAGTGGCTCAGGTCTGGATTGTTGCAGAGTCCAATCCATTTGCAGAGCAGGCGATCGCCCAACTGAAGCAGGCGATCGCCCAGTGTCCTACAAGCTCCACCCCCGATACCGTTCGAGTCGTCGCGCCCGCCGACCTGCCGCCCGTCGTAGCCCCAGAGGACATTTTCTGCCCGCTGACGCTGGCGCTGCCAGAGGCTCTGGCGTTTCCAGGCGCATCAGTGTTTCGCGCCTGTGCCCAGGTAGACAGCCTGCGCCAGTCGGTGGCAGACCGCTTTGGCGTGAAACCCGGCGATGGTTCGCTCTGGCTGCCCATTGCGCTCACGGCTAAAGGGCCGCTCTACGGCGAGGCGATCGCCCTCGCTGCCCACACCCCAGAGCAATACCGCCAGCCCCACCACCTGAGCGATCGCCAGCGCCAGCCCCTCTATGCCCTTGCCTTTCGCCTGCTGGACTGGCTGAATGCACCCCCCGCTGTCTACTTATTACAGGTTGCGCTGAGCGACGAGGGCGTGGTGTTTGATCGGCTCTGGCCCTATCCGGCCGCAGGGGCGATCGCCAGCCTATCGGTTCAAACGCCCGATCTGTTTACCGCCCACTGGCTCTGCCTCAGCCACCAGCCCCTCCTCGACCTCAGCATCCCAGGCGAATCGGCCAAAATCTTATAGAACTGATAAGTTTCGCCCTTGCAAAGGGTAAGTATAAATGCCTATACTAAGTGTCGTCAGGACAGTTTTCTGACGCAGATCCGCTTAAGAGTTTTGATCCTCGATGCCTTAGCGCTCGACCTGATTTCCTTGAGTGGTGAACTCTTAAAAGTGTATGATCTGTTTCAACATTGGCGAATATCTAGTGTAAAGAGGGCAAGACGCAGTGATTAGAGTAGCAATTAACGGCTTCGGGCGCATTGGGCGGAACTTTATGCGCTGCTGGCTGGGGAGATCCCACAGCGATTTTGAAATCGTTGCCATTAACGATACCTCCGACCCCCGTACTAACGCGCACCTGCTGACCTATGACTCAATGCTAGGCAAGCTAAACGCAGACATCAGCGCCGATGAAAACACCATTACTGCAAATGGCAAGGTCGTTAAGTGCGTCTCTGATCGCAACCCCCTCAACTTGCCCTGGGGTGAATGGGGTATCGATCTCGTCATTGAATCAACGGGTGTTTTCACGAGCCGCGAAGGCGCTTCCAAGCACCTAGAAGCTGGAGCCAAGAAAGTCCTCATCACTGCGCCGGGGAAAAATGACGACGGCACCTTTGTGGTCGGTGTCAATGAAAAAGATTACGACCACAGCAAGCATACGATCATCAGCAACGCAAGCTGCACCACCAACTGCCTTGCGCCTATTGTGAAGGTCATCAACGACAACTTTGGCATCATCAAAGGCACGATGACCACCACCCACAGCTATACAGGCGACCAGCGCTTGCTGGATGCCAGCCACCGTGACGTGCGTCGGGCCCGTGCCGCCGCGCTAAACATCGTCCCCACCAGCACAGGCGCAGCCAAGGCAGTTGCTCTAGTCATTCCTGAAGTTGCGGGCAAGCTGAATGGGATTGCGCTGCGGGTTCCCACGCCCAACGTCTCCGTGGTGGACTTTGTGGTGCAGGTCGAGAAGCAGGTGATTGCGGAACAGGTCAACGAAGCGCTCAAGAATGCGTCTGAGGGCAACCTGAAGGGCATCCTGGGCTACAGTGAGCTAGAACTGGTGTCCTGCGACTATCGCGGCACGGACTTCTCCTCTGTGATCGACTCGAAGCTGACGATGGTGCTGGGCGGCGACATGGTGAAGGTTATCGCCTGGTACGACAATGAGTGGGGCTATAGCCAGCGCGTGGTTGACCTGGCCGAGGTTGTGGCGCAAAAGTGGGCTGCCTGAGTCCTGCCTAAGTGAGCAATCGGCCCTGAGCCTGTCATCTTTGAGCCTGTTATCTCGCTAACGAACTGCTTTTCCCCCTCTAGAAAAGGGCTGTAACTCGGTTGCAGCCTTATGCTAGAGGGGGCTCTTAATGTTGTAAGAGAGTTGTTAAGAGATCAGAAAGTCCAGAACACCACATGACCGAAAAGCAAGACCAGCAGCATCCCCAGTGGAGCGGCGATCGCCAAATTACCAACGCGCTCCTCTCCGGCGACCCAACGGACTATAACCTCAGCGAACTGGCCCGGCTGCGGATTCGCTACAACGGGTTTCCGGGTGCGAGAGACATTCAGGCCGATCTGGACAAAGTTCTGCAACAGTGGGGGCTGACGGAAGAGGAACTGTTTGAGAAAACGCGGCAAATTCACCAGACCAGCCAGATTTATCAAGGGCGCAATAATCAACGAGAAGATTGGAGCTAGGGGTAATTTGGGATTTTGGATTGGCGTAGGACTTACGCAGTTGGACGATTTCTCGCGGGCTGCGCCTGCGAGAAATCGTCCAAAACCCAGAAAACTTATCGCAAGTGCGTCAGTCCTGTGGCGTTTTTGGATTGGCGTTTTTGAATTTTGAATCTGAGGGCTTGGAGGGTTTCTAGCCAATTTACAGCTATTTTTTACAGCTATCTTTTCTAGGGAGGATTGACAGAACGAGCGTGGAAATTAATCGACCCGATGTGGTGGCGGAAGTGACGGCCGCCTTTGAACGCTACGAGCAGGCCTTGGTGAACAACGACGTGGCGACGCTGGATGAACTGTTCTGGCAAAGTCCTCACACGATTCGCTATGGCGCGACAGAGAATTTATACAGCTATGAGGCGATCGCCGCCTTTCGCGCCAGCCGTCCTACGGGCGACCTCCGCCGCGCCCTCCGCAACACCGTCATCACCACCTATGGCAGCGATTTTGCCACCGCCAACACCGAATTTCGTCGCACCAGTTCTGGCAAAACGGGTCGCCAGAGCCAGGCCTGGCTCCGAACGCCAGCGGGTTGGCGGGTGGTCTGCGCTCATGTGTCCCTATTAGGGGGTTAAAATATGTAAAGAAATTCTTAAAGCAAGTCTGAAGGGATTGGCAGAATGCGCGTTGCAATCGTTGGGGCAGGATTGGCTGGGCTGGCGGCGGCGGTGGAACTAGTAGACGCGGGCCACGAGGTGTCGATCTACGAAGCCCGGACGTTTGTGGGCGGCAAGGTGGGAAGCTGGATCGACGCAGACGGCAACCATATCGAAATGGGGCTGCATGTCTTTTTCAACAATTACAACAACCTGTTTGCCCTAATGCAGAAGGTGGGCGCGTTTGAGGCGCTGCTGCCGAAGGAGCATGTGCATACCTTCGTGAATCGCGGCGGCGAGATTGGCAAGCTGGACTTTCGCTTTTTGCTGGGCGCACCGTTTCACGGACTGAAGGCATTTTTCACCACAGAGCAACTGACGCTGCTCGACAAGCTGCAAAATGCGATCGCCCTCGGCACCAGCCCCATCGTCCCCGGCTTGGTCAACTACGACCTGGCCATGAAGTGGATTCGAGCGCTCGATGCCATCAGCTTTGCCGACTGGTTTCGCAGCCACGGCGGATCGCAGCACAGCCTAGAACGCATGTGGGACCCGATCGCCCTCGCCCTTGGCTTTATCAACACAGAGGAAATCTCCGCGCGCTGTATGCTCACCATCTTTATGATGTTTGCAGCCAAGACAGAAGCCTCGCGGCTGAATATGCTGGCGGGTTCCCCCGATGAGTATTTGCACAAGCCGATTCTGAAATACATCCAGGAGCGCGGCGCACAGGTTTACACCCGGCGGCAAACGCGGCGAATTTTGTTTGAGGAGCAGGACGGCAAAACGGTGGTGACGGGGCTGGCGATCGCCAGTGGTGACACCGAAGAAATCGTGACAGCCGATGTCTACTTGGCTGCCTGCGACGTGCCCGGAATTCAGCGCCTCTTGCCCGCCGAGTGGCGCAAGTATCCCGAATTCGATAATCTCTACAAGCTAGAAGCCGTGCCTGTGGTGACAGTGCAGCTTCGTTTCGACGGCTGGGTCACAGAACTGCAAGACGCGGAACAGCGCAAACAGCTTGACCACGCCGCCGGACTCGACAACTTGCTCTACAGTGCCGATGCGGATTTCTCCTGCTTTGCTGACCTGGCGCTCACTAGCCCCAAGGACTATTACCGAGAGGGCCAGGGTTCGCTGATGCAGGTCGTGCTGACCCCCGGCGACCCGTTCATCAAAATGAGCAACGAAGACATCGCTCAGCACGCACTAAAGCAGCTTCACGATCTCTTCCCGTCCTCCCGCGACCTAACCATGACCTGGTTTAATGTGGTAAAGCTGGCGCAGTCGCTCTATCGCGAAAATCCGGGAATGGACCCCTACCGCCCGCCCCAAAAGACCCCCGTGCCAAACTTCTTCCTGGCAGGCAGCTACACGCAGCAGGACTACATCGACAGCATGGAAGGCGCAACGATTTCCGGCAAACAGGCAGCCGCCGCCATCCTCGAGCCGACGGGCTACAAGGTGCAGGGCACGGGACTCTTTAAGTATTGATGAGATTGATGAGCCTAGAGGGCAGACTCAGGATTGTATAGCCTTTGGAAGCAACCGCGGAAGCTTCCATCAGTATGGCGCAGCTTAGTATTCAATGCTGTCGTCGCAGGCCGAATCTGAACTGATTGCTCATTGTCTTATTTCAGAACTTACTTGGCTTCCGAATAAGACCTGTGGCTGCGATCGCCCTTCGGTTTCTTCTGGCACAGCCAAAGGCGGCGTGGGGAAAACGACTGCGGCGATCCACTTGGCGGCGTTTTTGCAGGCGCAGGGCGAAACGCTGCCGATCGACGCTGATCCGAATCGCTCGGCTACGGGCTAGGTCAAGCGGAGTAGCTTGCCCTAAAACGTTGTGGATGAGGGCGATCGCCCTGCTGAGATTTTCTTGTGGTGCCGATTTACAACACTTGCAGAATACTTTAGAGATGAGGTGTGCGATCGCCCTGAATCTTGCAAGCTGAAATGCGAATTTTGCTGGTGGAGGACGACAAGGAGCAGCTAGAGCCGCTAGTTGCTGCGCTGTCTCAGATGGGGCACTTGGTGGATAGCGTGTCCGATGGGGACACGGCCCGCTGGTTGCTCCGCGACAAAGACTACGACCTGCTGATTTTGGACTGGCTACTACCCCAAATCAGCGGCATTGATCTGTGCAAGCTATATCGTCAGTCGGGGCAAGGAGCGCCTGTGCTTATGCTAACGGCACGAGACACCACCGCTGATAAAGTGGCAGGGTTGGATGCTGGAGCTGATGATTATCTTGTAAAGCCCGTCGATGTACTAGAACTGCTGGCGCGAGTGCGGGCGCTGGGACGGCGATCGCCTCTGTGGATTGGCGATCGGCTAACCTTGAGCGACCTCATTCTAGATCTAGCCACCATGACTGCCCATCGAGGTGAGGCCAAAGTTGTCCTCACGGCCCGCGAGTTTCAACTTTTGGAATACTTTTTGCGCCATCCTGGGCAGGTTTGTACTCGTGACCAGCTTGAGTCCAATCTTTGGGAATGGGATAAGCAACCTGAAAGCAATGCTGTAAGCACCCAAGTGCGACGATTGCGACAGCGCCTCAAGTCGCTAGGCATTGAAGACTGGATTGAGACTATTTATGGTGTGGGCTATCGGCTGCAAATTCCCAAACCAGGATGCCAATGAGCGACTCTAGTGTGCCAGCAAAAAACCAGAAATTACCGCCAGCCAGCTATCGGGGCGCGATGATCATGTCTATTCCCATCGTGTGCTTGCTAAGCTGCGTTGGAATACAGGCATGGCTGGATCATGGGATTGCCCAGCATGAAGCGCAGGTACAGCATACGCAGAAGGTACGCTTAGAAACCCAAGCCTTGCTCAATCACTTAGTCGATGCCGAGACCGGAGTACGCGGCTTTGGGCTAACCTATCGCTCGGAATTTTTACAACCGTACTATATTGCTCAGATCGAAATTCCTAAGTCCTTACAAAAGCTGGAAACTTTAGTTAGTGATAACCCCCAACAAACTCAGCGACTGACAATCATTAAAGGATACGTCGATGAGAGTGTAAAACTCTTGGAAAATAAGCTGCGGCTCAAGCGCCAGATCCAGGAGACCACTCCACCGCCTCGACAAACCGCTGCTTCACTGGAGGATTTTTATGCGTGGCTGGAGGAAGGGAAAGAACTTATGGATAACACACGCTACAGGATTGACGCTTTTGCAGTTGAAGAAGAAAATCTTCTGCGCGATCGCCAACGGCAGCTAGACCGCTATCGTCAGATTAACACATTTGTATTGCTGATCTCCGTTTTAGTCGGCATTATTAGCGGCGGCTTTGCGATTCACTTGTTCCTTCATCTGAACCGAGAGCTAGCAGCACGAGAAGGTTGCTTGCAAGCAACTAATGTCGAGCTTGAGCAAGCGTGCGATCGCCTCGAACGATTTACAGCCAGTGCCTCCCACGAACTCCGCGCTCCAATTGCAGCAATCCTCAGCAATGCCCAAGTTGGGCTAATGGCTCGAGACGGCGATTCAACGCAGCCCCGCCAGCGGCTAGAAAAGATTGTGCAGTTAGCCAAGTCGATGAGTGCCTTAGTAAACGATTTGCTATTTCTGGCGCGGCACGAAGGCAAGCTAGATGAGGAATCGCTCCAGCCCTTTGACGTGCGATCGCTCCTAGCTACTCACCTCAACGATTTGCAATACCAAACAACTCTCAATCTTCAGATCACCAGTGACCTGCCGGATGATCCAGTTATTCTGCGGGGCGATCTTGATCTAGTTCAGCAAGTAATCACGAATTTACTCAGCAACGCCTGCCGCTACACACCGGCAGGTGGGTCTATTACAGTTCGCCTGCGGACAACTGAGGAATCAGCAATTTTGGAGGTGATTGATACAGGGATTGGCATTGCCCCCGAGTCCTTACCCTATATCTTTGAGCAGTTTTATCGCGAAGACCGTGCCCGCTTCCAAGAAACAGGAGGCTTTGGACTAGGGTTGGCGATCGCCCAGCAAATCGTGCAGGCCCACCACGGCACAATTTCCGTGACCAGCGAGATTGGCAAAGGGTCAACCTTTACGGTGACGCTGCCGCGCATTTCCAAGCTGAATTTAACTAGCTTACCTTACTCAGACGTTGGCTTGTGGCAACGGGCAGGAGACAAGGCTAGAAAACAGCCGTCATGATTCCGTCATAATTCCTTGTTAGATTAAGCGCAAATCCTCACAAGGGGGAAGCAAATGCAACCGCTGCTTAGCTACTGCTTTAGGTATGGCAGGGGTTGCACAAGTAGAAGTACACTCGCAGGAGTCACTATGATGAAGCATCTGTTTCTGAAGCTTGCTCCGGTTCTAGTGGTGGGGGCTAGTTTGGTCAGCATTAGCCCACAGGTCACAGCCCAGAGCGTCCCCATTGGCAATTTGCGTCGTCATCAGGGCATTACGATTACTGGAACTGTGCAAAGCATCGTTGGTAACGAGTTCTTGCTGCGAGACAACACGGGCGAGATCATTGTAGACGCAGGGCCGCGCTGGTATCACCAGATCAATCTATCTCCGGGAGAGCGCGTTACGGTTGTAGGCGAGTACGATGACTATGACTTTGACGCATTTCGGATTACCCGCGAGAACGGCGAAGTGATTGTGATTCGCAATGGCCCGGGCCGTCCACCGTGGGCAGGTGGCCCGCGCGGTGCTGGTCGGCCGTATCGCGGCAGGGGCGATCGAGCATGGTGATGCAAGGGCTATCTTCCTAACTCCATGCCTCCTTCCCTTCGCTGTAAAACCTGCTCCCAGCGCGATAGAATTCCAGTACTAGGGCAGGGGAAGATTCAGCGCGCGGGTGATTATCACGGTTGCCAGTTTCAAAGGAGGCGTGGGGAAAACGACTGCGGCGATCCACTTGGCGGCGTTTTTGCAGACGCAGGGCGAAACGCTGCTGATCGATGCCGATCCGAATCGCTCGGCTACGGGCTGGGCCATGCGGGGCAGCTTGCCCTACGAAGTTGTGGATGAGTGGCGATCGCCCCAGCGAGTCCGCAACTTTAGCCATGTGGTGATTGACACCCAAGCGCGACCCGTGCAGCGCGATTTGGAACTGCTGACCGACGGCTGCGACCTGCTGATCTTGCCGACTACGCCCGACGTGCTGGCGATGGATGCGCTGGTGCTGACGCTGGAATGCCTGCACACCATCGGCGCAAACCGCTATCGCATCATGCTCAACATCATTCCGCCCAAGCCCAGCCGAGATGGGGAAACCGTGCGATCGCTCTTGCAAGAATCGGGAATGCCTGTGTTTGCGGCGGGCGTGCGGCGGCTGGCGGCATTTCAAAAAGCAGCACGAGCGGGCATTCCGGTGTATGAGGTGAAAGATCCCCGCGCCGCCGACGGCTGGCAAGATTATGTATCCGTGGGTGAGGAAATGCTAGAGGTCTTTGGCGGATGACAACTGACACAACAGGCTTTGCGAATCCTGACAATTCCAGCCTGAAAAGTCGGCTTTGGGGACACTTGCAGGCCATTGCGCGAGAGCGCGACCCTTACCTTGCTAGCGAAGGACATTTCTACGTCCAGCAATATATCCAAGCATTCCTGACGCAATTTGGCGCAGTCGAAACGCAGCCGTTCACCATTCGCGGCCAAACACATCACAATCTTCTGCTGAAGTTGCCGGGACAGCAGATGGCCCGTCCACCCATCCTAATTGGCGCACACTACGACGCAATACCCGGTTCGCCCGGGGCAGATGACAATGCATCGGGGGTGGCGGTGCTGCTGGAACTGGGGCGATCGCTCTTTGCTCAACCCGCCCGTCATCCCGTCTGGCTGGTCGCCTTTGACCTGGAGGAATTTGGGCTATTGGGCAGTCGCCACTGTGCCGAACAGTTCCACGCCCAGGGGCAGCGGCTGCGGCTAATGCTGTCGCTGGAAATGCTAGGCTATTGCGACCCACAGCCCGGTTCACAGCGCTATCCCGCCGATTTTTTCTATCAGCTCTATCCCAGCCACGGCAACTTCTTGGGGCTGGTGGGAAGTCCCACAACCTTCCTGGATATGCAGCGCCTCAGCCGCAGCCTGCGCCAGGTCGGCCAAGTGCCTGCCCACTGGTTTCCTGCCCCCAATCGCGCCAGCGCCCTGCCCGACCTGCGCCGCAGCGACCACGCCCCCTTTTGGGATCTGGGCTATCCCGCTGTGATGCTCACCGACACCGCCGATCAGCGCAATCCCCACTATCACCAAGCCAGCGATCGCCCCGAAACCCTCGATCTGGATTTCCTGACGGGCGTTTGTCGGGGTCTGGTGGATGGGGTTCAGGGCTTGTAGGGAGGGTTGATTTTGGATTGGGGATTTTGGATTAAGGGGCCGCAGGGTTTGCAGCGCATCTGGCGATTTGGCAGACCCTAGCCGCCTAATTCGCGCGATCGCCCGGCGGCGGCTTTGACCGCTTCGATCAGGGCAGCGCGGAGCCCGGCTTGTTCTAAGGCAGCGATGCCTGCAATGGTCGTCCCGCCGGGGCTGGTGACGCGATCCTTCAATTCGCCAGGGTGGAGGCCGGTTTCCGCCAGGAGTTGGGCTGTGCCGCGCACGGTCTGGATGGCAAGCTGAGTGGCGATCGCCCTGGGCAGACCAGCCGCCACGCCGCCATCGCTCAGCGCTTCTACAATCAGCGCCACATAGCCCGGGCCAGACCCAGACAGCCCCGTGACGGCATCCATCAGCGACTCAGGCACGTCTACGACTTCGCCCACGGCCTGAAAGATTTGTCGAGCCTGCGCCAAGTGGCTGGGCTGGGTGTGCCGACCTGGGGCGATCGCCGTCATCCCTGCGCCCACGGTGGCCGGCGTGTTTGGCATGGCTCGCACAACGGGGCAATTGGGAAAGCCAGCCTCCAGTTTATGCAGCGGAACCCCTGCCAAGATCGACAGCACCAGCATCGACGACGAGGTCATGGGGAGCGCCTGAACCACAGAGTCAAAGACCTGCGGCTTGATTGACAGCAGCAATACGTCGGCGTGTTGCATTGCATCGGCATTCTCCGCCGTCACCTGCACACCGTATTCTTCTGCCAAATACTCGCGCCGTGCCGCCGCAGGTTCCCCAACCGTCACCTCATCCGACGCGCACACGCCCTGATCTAGCAGGCGAGACAGCAGAGCCTCTGCCATTACGCCGCCACCAATTATTCCCAGCTTCACGACTGCCTCCTTTCTTGCTGTGGATGTCTCGCTCTGGGTATGCTGCACTGCTGCAAACAGCACAAGACCCAGACAGCACAAAACCCCCTTCAGCCAAGCTCCAGAACGGCCGGATTGAGCAGCCGTTGCAAAGCAGCCAAAAGGGGGAGATTGCGAGTGCGACCTCTGAAACTTAAGCCATACGAGCTTGCGGATCTGCGCCCCAGGTCGGAGCGGGGGAGGTCATCGGGCGACCGGGACGCATGGGCTGCTGGAGCGGGATGTCCGCAGGCGGGTTGAGCTGGGTGCTGACCTGGACGCAGTTGGGCGTAAACAGGAAAATGCTCTCGCCGATTCGCTCCTGGTGGCCGTCGATCGCATAGGTGCCGCCGGCCAAAAAATCGACCGCTCGCTGTGCCTGATCGGGGTCCATGATGGTCAGGTTTAGCACGACAGACTTGCGCTCCCGCAGGGCGCGAATTGCCTGGGGCATTTCTTCAAAGGTACGGGGTTCCATAACCACGACTTCAGACATGCCGTTTACACCGGGCATTCCAATCACGTTGCTCATACCGGAGCCAACATCAGTGGTCATCAGCGGGCGATCGCGCATCCGGCGACGGCGCGGTTCTTCTTCGACGAGCGGCTGGACGTTCTCTTCTTGATAGAGATTCTGATATTCCTGTCCGTCCATTTCGTCGTACTCATATTCATAGTCGGCCGGATCATTCAGGCCCACAAAGTCACGCAGCTTAGAAAAAATGCTCACAGGTCACGCTCCATCACATAACGTTAATTGGGTTAATTTTTGACAATCCCATCTGACAATCAAAATCTGACAACCAAATCTGACAAATCCGACAAATCTGACAATCATGCCAGGGCAAACTCTAACATCGAGTGGAGATTTCAAATCGAGACTTCACACACTCAGGCGAGAGTGCCCTATTAACCCGACCGCGATAAGGCTTAAGCATAAATTAATAATCTAAGCGCTTACCCAACGGGCTTGAAATTCCGCTCAAGTTACTTGTTTTGAGTTATCAGTATATAACAGATTTAGAAAATCAATCCCCAATTCGGAATTGATTCAAAAAAATTGCCAATGGCACAAGGCGCGATCGCCCTCACAGTTTATCTAACCAATCCAGAATTCTCAAGTCATGGCAGCCTGGTTTAATTTGGCATTTGATCTTATCCCCAGGTTGCACCGATCAGGTTTGTTAATCAATCGAGCAGCCTAGCCGATCTAACCATCCTAGAATGCTGCGATCGCCTGCTTGGATGTCAGTCTTTAAACTCAGGAGCGATCGCCCAAGCGGTAATTCAGCCTGAATTCTAGACTGGGATCCATGCACTTGGGTCAGGTTTGATCAGGAAAACCTATTAATGGCGATCGCGCGTCCCGGTCTGCTGATCAATCCCCTGCAAGATTGGCAGCCATCCTAGAAGCAGATGAGACAATTTCCCTATCAGAATTGGCTACGGATCAAGCCCGCTCCACTCAGCGATTTTTCCCGATCGGATCGCAGAAAGCAGGGGTTTACAAAGCCTGCTCACAAAATATCGGGATGCCGAATCGCAAAACCCCACTGCCATAGCTGGAGTGGGGCCTTTGAGCAGCCGCCACTGCGGACGAACCCAATAATGAATCAGTTAGGACTTACGCAGTTGGACGATTTCTCGCGGGCTGCGCCCGCGAGAAATCGTCCAAAACCCAGGAACTTCAATCGCAAGTGCGTAAGTCCTATCAGTAATAAATCAGTAATGAATCAGTCGCTGCACCTCCAATCCTCGCTAGCATGGCGGAGGACTGTTTTAACTAGAAGGTTTAACTAGAAGGCGGAGGGCTGTTTTAACCGGAAATAGAGTTGGCCCAGTCCTTGGCCCAGTGCAAGTTTTGCTGCACACGCTCTGGGGTAGCGGCTTCCGAATAGAGGCGTAACACGGGTTCTGTGCCGCTAAAGCGGATCAGCAGCCAGCTTTGATCTGCCAGACGAAACTTGTAGCCGTCGATATCCAGGATGCTCAGCACCGACTGTCCGGCGATCGCCTGGGGGGGCTGGGTCTTGAGCTGGTTCAACAAGCGCGATCGCACGTCCATGCTGGCCAGGGGCAGGTCAATGCGGTCGTAGGCAGAGGTAAAGCCCGTTTTGGCTTGCAGCGCGGCGTATTGGTCGCTCAGATCCATGCCGCTGTCTACGACGGCTTCCAGCACATACAGGGCCGACAGCAGCGCGTCGCGTTCGGGAATGTGGTTGCCGTAGCCGATGCCGCCGGATTCTTCGCCACCCAGAAAAACCTGACTTTCCAACATGCGGTCGGCGATGTATTTGTAGCCAATCGCAGTTTCATAGACGGGCAGGTTGTGCAGCTTGGCAACCAGGGGCATCAGATCCGAGCCACTGATGGTTTTGACGATTTCACCTGTGAAGCCGCGATGGGTAGCGAGGTGCTGAATCAGCACCGGAATCAGCACTTGAGAACTCAGGAAATTGCCTGCGCCATCGACGGCGGCAATGCGATCGCTGTCTCCATCAAACACCAGCCCCACCACTAGCTCATCGGGCGATCGCCGCTCATAGGTTCGGATTTGGTGGAGCAGGTCGGGCAAGTAGCGGGGCAGGGGTTCTGGTGCGCCGCCGCCAAACAGTGGATCTGCGCTGCCGTTTAGCTCATGAATGGGCGTGCCCAAAAGCTGCTCTAGCCCGCCCGACGCTGCACCGTGCATCACATCGGCAAACACGGTGAGCTTGCCCGTGGCGATCGCCTGCCGCAGTTTTTCCACATCCACCTTGGCCCGCAGCCCTTCGCAATAGCTCGTCCACGGGTTAAAGGTTTGCAGCGTCCCCGGCTGCTCTACGGAGGGAAGTTCCTGTCCCAGCAGCGTCTCAATCTTTGCCGTCACCTCCGGCGGAATCGACCCGCCAAAGCCTGCCTTCACCTTCAGTCCCGAATAGGCCGCAGGATTATGGCTGGCAGTAATCACCACGGCCCCCAGGGCGTTTTGCTGCTTTGCCGCCCAGCTAAAGGCCGGCGTTGGCGCAAAGGATTCCGACAGCAATACGTCATAGCCCGCTTTTTGTAGCGCCTCTGCCGCCACCTGAGCAAACTCCGGCGACAAAAAGCGGCGATCGTAGCCCACAATCACTAGGCGATTTTGGGTTTGTTCACCATACGTCTGCTCTAGGGCGATCGCCGCCCGTGGCGCAACCTGCATCACCCGCTCAAAGGTAAAGTCTGCTGCGATCATGCCGCGCCAGCCGTCTGTCCCAAAGGAAATGGGCCGCTGGACAAACGCAGAGGGAGAAAGTTGACCTGCCATAGGATGTCTAGGAATTGGGGGACTGCAAGGAACAGGAAAAACCTGAGCGCATTGAGCCAATCTGCACGCTGCCGTTCCAGCAGCACATTGCAAACTGCCACTCAGAGCAATTCTATGCAGGAAATCCCGTATCCGCCAGACCGTTCTCCGGCATTCACTCCAATTTTACGAAGATTTTCAGAGCAATTTCACCCAATCTCGCCAGTGAGCAAATCCTTAATGAGCAATCCTTAAATGAGCAATCCTTTTGTCAATTCGCCTGAGTCGCCTGAGCCACCCCATGAATGAAACTGAATGAAACTGCTAAAAGCCCTGCAATCCAAAAATCGCCAATCCAAAATCCAAAATCAATATGCCTTCCCTAATCAGCGCAATAGCCCCGTCCACACTGCCTGGGTTGGGGGCTGAAATCCAGGTCGGTTCAGGAGCGGAGCTATTGCGGTTTGGGGGCTTGAATATTGTTTCAGCCCTTGCCCCAGAAATTACGCAAACCCAACCCAAAAACTACACAAAGTGATAAGGCGGCAGCGCCTCACTCAGCGCCATGTGCCAGCCAGGACAGCGCGATCGCCACTCTTCCAGTTGCGCCCGCAGCGCAGGCTCCGCCTCTCGACTGAGCAATAGGTGCAGCCGCTCTACGCCATCGCGGGGTGCGTCGATCTGGAGCATGGGATAGGCCTGGGCGATCGCCCCTTTAATTGCTTCCAGTTCTGCTTGCTGCTGCCGCTGGCGATCAAGCTGCTGTTGAAATTGCTGTTTTTTTGCTAGAAAATAGTCGCGTCCGGTTCCGGCAGTCGCCAGCGGGCTTGGGGCAGAAGATTCGGGCGATCGCGGCGATAGTTTTAACGTATATTCAGCCTGCCCCACCAGCCGCGTCAGGGTTGCCTGGTAGCCAGCCGCATTGACGTGCAGATGCTCCAGCAGCTTTTCCTGCGACACAAACTGCGTGCCAAACCGCAGCGGCAGCACAGGAACCTGCTCAAACACCTCACGAATCACCTGGTCATGGTGCAAGACTGCCCGCATCAGCCGCTCGTCGCTCTGCTCCAGCATAGCCAAGTCCAGCCCCGGCTCCACGACCGCGCCCACCCCCAGTTCGTACAGCAGCATCAACTCGCCGCTAATGCCCGCCGGTAGCACAATCGACTCGGTTGACTGAAGGACAAACGCATAGGTGTACATCAAAACCTTATTGCCCCAATGGAGAGACGCTGCTTAATACTCCATTAATACTCCATTCTATAAGGGCTGGGACGGATGCCATTCCATTAGTTTTCGTGAACGCAACTTGCAAGCGGCAAGCGGCGTTGATGGCGTTAATATTGTGGGTGAGCATTCTCATCAAGAGCCACCTAGCAAGCGTTACCAAGCATCACAATGACGACCCGCTCAATGAAGCCGATTGCGAAAGAGGAAGTTCTGGCTCAGTTGAAAGCGCTCAAGCCCGAACTCGCTCAACGCTATGGGGTAGGTCAGATTGGGGTCTTTGGCTCTGTCGCCAGAAATGAAGCCCATGAGGAAAGCGATATTGATGTCGTGGTGCAAATGCTGCCCGATATTCTGAAACGCGCCAGCCTAAAGGCAGAGTTGGAAGAAAAATTTGGCAGAGATGTAGACGTGATTCGCTATTGGCACGGCATGAATCAATTCCTCAAAGCCAGGATCGATCAAGAGGCGGTGTATGCGTGATCGATCGATACTCTTGGAGCTATTTCTTGAAATTGAAGAAGCAATCAGAAGAATCGAGCGGCGCTTTATAGGAATCGATTCTCCGGGGGACTTTTTGCGCGATGACGCGGGTTTGGATCGGCTAGATGCAATTGCCATGATGCTCATTGCAATTGGCGAGAATGTTCAAAGAATTGATAAGCGTGCAGATAGAGATTTCTTTAAACAGCAACCGAGCATCGATTGGGAAGGAGTCAAAGGAATTCGGAATCTACTGGCGCACAACTACTTCAATGATGCAGAAGAAATTTACAAAATCTGCTCTCAAGATATTGAGCCGTTGAAGCGGGCAATTCAAAAAATTCGCAGTGATATTTTCTAATTCAGACAGAACCTACGCGCTTTCGATGAATTTTTCGGATTTTGGATGATTTCTCACAGACAAGGCCCACCAGAAATCATCCAACTGCGTAAATCCTGCCGGAATCAGTTTTGCCAAGGGTTGTCTCAGACGCGGGCTAGATCAGGACAAGCGCCCTACACGTTTGCCTCTTCCTTGACCAGCTTGTCCCAGCCCAGATCCTTCAGCGAGGTATTTCGGCGCAGCGGGCGGGTCGCCAGTTCCAGGATGTCGCGGGCGTTGGCAAAGCCGTGAATCTGGGCAAAGGTGAACTCCACCGACCACTTAGTATTAATGCCCCGCGCCTCTAGCGGGTTGGCGTGGGCCATGCCCGTGATCACCAGATCAGGATTCAGGTCATAAATCCGCTGAATCTGGTTATAGTTGTCGGGCTTTTCCACAATGCGGGGCAGCGGCACGCCCATTTCGGCACAGGTCTTCTCTAGCAGCGCCAGTTCCGCCGCCTGGTAGCGCTTGTCCATATAGGGAATGCCGATTTCGGGGACAGTCATGCCGCAGCGAATCAGGAAGCGGGCCAGGGAAATTTCCAGCAGGTTATCCCCCATGAAAAAGACCGACTTGCCGCGTAGCAGAGAAACGTAATCCTCCAGCCCTTCCCAGATTTTGGTTTCGCGCTCTTCCAGTCCCTTCGGCTCAATGCCAAACACAGAGCAAATTTTCTCCACCCAGGCGCGGGTTCCGTCTGGGCCGATGGGGAAGGGTGCGCCGATCAGCTTGCACTTGCGGCGGCGCATCAGCGTGGTGGCGGTGCGAGACAGGAACGGGTTCACGCCGCAGACGTAATAGCCTTCTTCGATCACAGGCAGCTCCGTAAACCGCTTGGCCGGTAGCCAGCCAGAAACCCGGATGCCCTGCTTCTTTAGTTCTAGCGTCAGTTGCGTGACGACCGGATCGGGCAGGGAGCCGAACAGCACCAGCGGCGGATGGTCTACATATTCCGATTCTTCCGCCTTCACGTCTTCCTGCTTGCGGCCAAAGTTCAACAATCGCTGCACGGCGTTGCGCTCGGCTTTTTCGGACTCCAGCACGGGTGCTTTGTCGGGGCAGCGGGCCGCCATTGCCGCCAGCACGGTGTCTTCGCCTTGGGTAAAGGCGTAGTCCAGTCCGTTGGCGCGGGCCACGACAATGGGAATGCCGATCTCTGCCTCCAGCTTGGGCGCGAGGCCTTCCAAATCCATTTTGATGATTTCGGTGGTGCAGGTGCCGATCCATACGATGACGGACGGATTGCGATCGCGCTTAATCTGTTCACACAGCCGCTTTAGCTCTTCGTAATCGTTTAGCTGGGCAGAAATATCGCCCTCTTCCAGTTCTGCCATTGCATAGCGCGGCTCGGCAAAAATCATCACGCCCATCGCGTTTTGCAAGAAATAGCCGCAGGTCTTGGTGCCGATGACCAGAAAGAAACTGTCCTCAATTTTTTGATAGAGCCACGCGACGCAGCTAATTGGGCAGAAGGTATGATAGTTGCCCGTTTCACAATCAAAGTTCAGCGCTTGGGGTTGAGTATCGGCGAGGGTCATGGCGAGTATTGGAGTGTTGGGATGTTGAAGAGGGAAGAGAAGAATTGGGGATTGGGGGCTGGCGTAACGTGAAGTAAACTAGCCATCACTCCGGGCGCTCCGTTAATCCCGCTCTCCCACGCCCGTACAGGCTTCGTCAATTTTGGAAGACAGGCGGACAGCGGGAACCTTGCTAGCGGGCTTGGTTTCGGGCAGGTCGAGGGGCGTTTCGGAGGCGAGGGTGCGGCTGGGGAGCATTTTGGGAGCGTCGTCGTCCAGTTCGTCGAGTTCGTCGTCGGGGTTGAAGTTGAGCCCTAGCGCCAGGATGATGCGGTCGGGGTCGTTGCTGAGGTCTACAATCAGCGGCAGCAGGCTCGTCAACTGTGGCTCTAGGGTCGAGAGCGTTCCCAAAATGAATCCAGAGGAGGGTCGCCGCTGTCCGGCACAGTCTACCCAAACGCCCAGCCGCGCAATCCACTCTCGATTTTCACGATAGTAGGTGAGCCAGGCGATTTTCAGGGACTTGCGGAGGTATTGAACGTTCATTAGGGGTCAGGGTTCGGGAGTCAAGGTTCGGGGATTCAAACTACAGAGTTTAGAGTATCGGGTGGCGATCGCCCCTTCTGTCATCTTCCGCAAAGCTAAAGAATTGCAGGCTTTTCCCCGACCTCTGACCCCAACTCCTGCCCCCTTTATCTATCACTAGACCATCATCAAGTCCAGTTCCTCTTCGGCCCGCTTCGGCGCTTCTTTAGGATTCAAGTAAAAATCAGACAGCAGGCTAAACAGGTCGCGGTCGGGTGCATCGCTGGGCACAACCCCTTCGGGACGAGCCAAAATTTGGTCGGCAATATTGAGGTAATAGTCGCAGACGTAGTTCAGCGAGGGGTCTTTTTCCGCCATCTCGAACAGCGTTTTGCCTTTGACGCGAGACACACGGATGTCTTCGATCAGGGGCAGCACCTCCAGGACAGGCATGGGCACGGCTTCGATGTATTTATCAATCAGGTCGCGCTTGGCGGTGCGGTTGCCGATCAGCCCAGCAAGGCGCAGCGGGTGGGTGCGGGCTTTTTCGCGGACGGAGGCGGCGATGCGGTTGGCGGCAAACAGCGCGTCGAAGCCGTTGTCGGTGACGATCATGCAATAGTCAGCGTAGTTTAGCGGGGCAGCAAACCCGCCACACACCACGTCCCCCAGCACGTCGAATAAGATCACATCGTACTCATCAAAGGCATTTAGCTCCTTGAGCAGCTTCACAGTTTCGCCGACAACGTAGCCACCGCAGCCCGCCCCTGCTGGCGGCCCGCCTGCCTCTACGCAGTCCACGCCGCCGTAGCCCTTGTAGATCACGTCTTCGGGCCACACATCTTCGTAGTGATAGTCCTTTTCTTGCAGCGTGTCGATGATGGTGGGAATGAGGAAACCCGTGAGGGTAAAGGTGCTGTCGTGCTTGGGGTCGCAGCCGATTTGCAGCACCTTTTTGCCGCGACGGGCAAGGGCAACTGAGATATTGCAACTGGTGGTGGACTTACCAATGCCACCTTTTCCGTAGACCGCAAGTTTCACGGGCAAGCTCCTGGTGAAGGGATGAAAACTGGAGAGAGGAGAGAAGTAGCAGCGGCAATCGCGGCTACTGTGTGAATTATGAAGAGCCAAATGCCCAAAGGAAAGGGTCTGACAAATCAGTTCACGTCTCTAAACGGTTCTACACAGTCTAAAAAGCATCCTGTATTTTCTTTCAGAGCCAGACTGCCTTTGATGTCTTCAAAAACCTTCTCAAAGACTTTTGAAAACTCTTTTTTATAAAAAGAAGAACAAAATACAAAAAGTGCCTGAACCACTGGACGGGATTGCTTTTGGCGATCGCCCGCCTCTCCCAATCCTCCCAGCCGCCCACCAGAACCGCACCCTGTCGCAGCCTCAGGGCGATCGCCCCCTCTGAACCCCTTGCTCCCACGGGCGCAGATTCCTCCGAAAATAGAGGAAGCCGCTGGATTGATAATTATCGTGAATTTTTTGGAAAACCCTGCCCTGCCGCTGGCGATCGCCGCCCTGCTGGACTTTTTGATTGGCGACCCGTGGAACTGGCTGCATCCGGTGCAGGTGATGGGCTGGGCCATCGGTCGCTATAGCCACTGGGTGCAGGACGGGCTGCATCTGACGACGGAGCCAGAATCCGTGCAGCAACGGGTGGTCTGGCAGCGGGCGGCAGGGGTTTTGCTGGCGATCGCCCTCGTCCTCGGCAGCGGCTTTGTTGGCTGGCTCATCGTTGACTTCAGTCGCACGGTTCATCCATTCCTGGGACTGGCGATCGAATCGATCCTGCTGGCCAGTTGCTTTGCAGGGCGCAGCCTGCGCGATGCGGCAGCAGACGTGCTGCGTCCCCTAGCAGCGGGCCACTTACCCGAAGCGCGATCGCACCTCAGCCGCTACGTAGGGCGCGATACAGAAAGCCTGCCAGAATCCGAAATTCTCCGCGCCGTGCTGGAAACCGTGACCGAAAACGCCACCGACGGCGTAACGGCTCCGCTGTTTTGGGCGATCGCCGGATCGGTTACCCCCCTTGGTCCCGTGCCGCTAGCCCTGGGCTACAAAGCCGCCAGCACCCTCGACTCGATGGTGGGCTATAGAGCCGCCCCCTACACATACTTGGGCTGGGCCAGCGCTCGCCTGGATGACCTGCTGACCTGGCTACCCTGTCGCCTCACGGTGGTGACGATTGCGCTGCTCTCTGGCAGACCCCGCCATGTGCTAGAGCGCTGCCGCCGCGATGCCCCCCAGGACCCCAGCCCCAACGCCGGATGGAGCGAATGCGCCTATGCCGCTGCGCTGGATGTGCAGGTCGGCGGACAAAACACCTATCGCGGCAACCTCACCCACAAGCCGCTGTTGGCAGATCCCGTGCGTCCCATCACGCCTGAACGCATCCAGCAAGCCCTGAGCCTGACTCGCCGCATTTTCTTACTCTGGCTTGCCGGGGCGATCGCCCTCCACTCCCTATCCGGCTTGCGCCCGCTGCTATCCTGAAGAGCAGACCGCTAACAGAACGCAGGAATCAAACGCAGGACATTTCGGCATGGCAGAGCAATTGCAGAACTATATCAATGGACAGTGGTGCGCGTCGGCAGCGACCGACTATTTAGATGTGGTGAATCCTGCCACCTGTGAGGTGCTGGCGAAAGTGCCCCTGTCGCCCGCCCATGAGGTGGATGACGCGGCTCAGGCAGCAGCAGCGGCGTTTCAAACCTGGCGGCGCGTGCCAGCGGGCGATCGCATTCAGTATTTGTTCAAGCTCAAGAGCCTGCTCGAAGAGAACCTGGATGACCTGTCGCGGACGATTACGCTAGAGTGCGGCAAGATCTATGCCGAAGCCAGAGCCGAGATGCAGCGGGCGATTGAAAACGTCGAAGTGGCCTGCGGCATTCCCATGCTGATGCAGGGCGATGTGTCGGAAGACATTGCGCGAGGCATTGATGAATTCATGATTCGCCAGCCGCTGGGCGTTTGTGCGGCGATCGCCCCGTTTAACTTTCCTGGCATGATTCCCTTTTGGTTTCTGCCCTATGCGATCGCCTGCGGCAATACCTACATCCTGAAGCCGTCGGAAAAAGTGCCCCTGACGCTGCAAAAGGTGATGCGGCTGATCGAGCAAACGGGCTTACCGCCCGGTGTGGTGAATCTGGTCAATGGCGCAAAAGAAGCCGTCGATGCGATTTTGGACCATCCCGCGATTCGCGGCATTAGCTTCGTTGGCTCGTCGCCCGTGGCGAAATACGTCTACAGTCGGGCGGCGGCGAACGGCAAGCGGGTGCAGTGTCAGGGTGGCGCAAAGAACCCGATCATCGTGCTGCCGGATGCCGACCTAGATTCCACCATTCGGATCGCCGCAGACAGCGCCTTTGGCTGTGCCGGACAGCGCTGCCTAGCCGCGTCGCTGATGGTGACGGTGGGGCGGGCGCGGGAACCCTTCACCGAGGCAATGGCAGAAGCGGCCAAGTCTCGCGTGGTGGGCTTCGGGCTAGATCAGGGCGTGCAGATGGGCCCGGTGATTAATCTACAAAGCCGCGATCGCATTTCTGACCTGATCCAGCAGGGCATCGACGAAGGCGCAACGCCGCTGATCGACGGGCGCAATCCCAAAATTTCTGGCTACGAATCCGGCAGTTTCGTCCGCCCGACGCTGCTGCAAGACGTGCGCCCCGACAGCCGCATCGCCCAGACGGAGATTTTTGGCCCGGTGCTGGGGCTACTGCATGTAGACACGATCGAGGAGGCGATCGCCCTGGTTAACAGCGGCCACTGGGGCAACATGGCGTGCCTGTTCACCAGCAGCGGCGCGGCCGCCCGCAAGTTTCGCCATGAAGCCGAAGCGGGCAACATTGGCATCAATATCGGCGTGGCCGCACCGATGGCCTTTTTCCCCTTCAGCGGCTGGAAGGAGAGCTTCTTTGGCGATTTGCACGGCCAGGGCAAGCACGCGGTCGAGTTTTTCACCCAGACCAAGGTCGTCGTCGAGCGCTGGTTTCAGGACTGGACGCGCCAGTTCTAGCCATCCTGCAAAAGTCGTCGTTTTTTCTTAATCTTTGTCCTGAAGACTTTCTGCATATTCTGGAAATGCTTGCGGTCTGAACTTTACAAGGGGGCGATCGCCCTAGAAAATCGGTGAAAAGGGTCAGATTTTGTCGTGGATTTCGTGTAAAAACCTGAATACTTTGGGTATCTCTTTGATGTGCAGATCAACGTAAATCACCCAGATGTAGCTAAATCACTTGGATTTTTGGATTTAAAGATTTAACCGGGTTTCCTGAGCCAAAATTGCAGACTCCATGTTTGCAGGTTTGATCCGCATAAGTCCTGTCTTGGCTCCACCAATTTTGTTATTTCCACGCTTTTTTGAGGTTTGACTGAATGAAGCTTTCACTCACCCCCGGTATTGCGAACGGTATTGCGAAGTTTTTGACCTCGACTGCCCTGACGCTGGCATTCATAGCCCTCGCTCCGTTGGCGGCTCTGGCAGAAATGGCCACGCTGACCGCCAGCCCCGGCAGCCGCATCAACGTGCGCGATTTGCCCTCGACCACGGCCCCCATCCGGCATTACGGACTTCCGGGCGATCGCGTCGAAATCATCACCTCCGTCAACTCCAGTTCTGACGGCCGCCTCTGGTATCAGGTGCTCTTCCTTCGAACCGGTGCGCGGGGCTGGGTGCGCGGTGATCTGGTTCGCCCCGATTCTTCCGCACCGCCGTCCTCCTTCGAGCCGCAGCGGGTTTCCTTCGCCCCCGGTTCATCGGCGGCCACCGTCGGCGGTCGCGTGCAGGGCAGCCAAGTGCGCGACTACATCCTCAACGCCCGCGCCGGACAAACCATGTCCACCAGCATCACAGGCACCTCGCCGTTTCTGCAAGTCATCGTGATGCAGCCCAATAGCCGCACGCTCTATACGGGCAGCGGCAACTGGTCGGGCGTGCTGCCTGCCAGCGGCGACTACTACGTGCGCGTGCGGATTGTGCCCGAAGAACAGGCCAATGCCTCCGGCGAATATAGCCTGACCATCAGCATTCGATAACGGGCTTTACCTGGATAAGAAAAGGGATAGGGGCGATCGCATTCTATTTCCCAAGAAGCATCGCCCTTCACACTCCGTAGCAAAATTTTGCTTGCGCTGAGCAATCCTCTCTACTACAGTCGTCCATCAAGCTGTGATTTTTCCCTATCGCAACTGGAGACGACGCTTTGGCTTGCGCTTGAACTTGATTGCAGGGTTGCTCAACTACGAACTGGCACACGCTTCCTGATTCATGCAGGAGGTCTAATGACCCAAGTCTGTCGCTACTCAACCTCTGCGGCTGACCCGAAAGCGGCTGAGAGTATGCGGCTTGACCCAGATCTCGAAGAACCGAGCCTCTGCAATTGGGGGGCGAATCGCCGACCCCACCGGAAGCTGACAGAACCAGGGCGCTGAGGGCTAACGGCAAAGTTGTGCGGCGGCAGACAAGCTTGAACTCTCACCGATAACCTCTGTTCCGTCCGCACCAACGCAGTTATAGGGAGACGGAACAGCAAAGGAGAGGAGACGACCATGCACTGAGCGATCGCCCTTCATTTCCCAGCACCGACACCTTTCGGCGATCGCCCTCATTTCACAGTACCGACATCTTTGGGCGATCGCCCTTCATTTCCCAGCACCGACACCTTTCGGCGATCGCCCTCATTTCACAGTACCGACATCTTTGGGCGATCGCCCCCCCGGCTACCGTTTGGGACGTTGCACACTGACCGAAGTCTGTCGCTACTCAGCCTCTGCGGCTGATCCGAAAGTTGCTGGGAGTATTCGGCTTGACCCAGATCTCGAAGAACCGAGCCTTCGCAATTGGGGGGCGTTGGCGCAAGCCCTGCAGAGCAGCCATCGTCTCCTCACCGATAAGCTGACAGAACCAGGGCGCTGAGGGCTAACGCGGGCGATCACCCAGTCGCCGCCAAAAAAACTTGATTAAAATTCGCGGACGACCGGAGACTTGGGTGAATCGCTTTGTTCGTCGCTTTGTGATTTGCCAACCCGCGAAATTATGCTCCAAGCCCCGCCGTCCTTTTGCTCAATTAGCATAACCTCGCGAAAAGTATATTGGAACGGCGCAGGTATCGTGGCCGAAATAGCAGCGAAGATTTGATCGGTGCAAGTACCGTTTCGCGGATGAATCAACGTTATATATGGTATACATCAGTCATCACCTCCGTTGTCTCTGCCCATGCGGTATTTGATGTTGTGGTTGATGAGGTCGTTGAGGTTTTCAGCGGTGTAGCAATAGTAGTCAAGAGATTAGCCCCCTTTCGACATCACGATAGGCCTTAAGAGCCGCTTGTTTGGTGGCATCGGGAACAAGGGGAAAGGTATTGAGGATATGGGCAAACTCTTCCTCCGTCAAACCGTATAAATGGGCAATGATGCCATCAAGTTCAGCACGGAGTTTTGCCCGCTCGGTTTCATCGGTCACCCCCCTGCCGCCCTCACCCCCAGAACGGGCGAGGGGAGTATTAGAGTTTTCTTGTTCCCCTTCTCCCCCCGTGGGAGAAAGGGTTAGGGGATGAGGGAAAACCTCTTGCCACAAGTCGTCAAATTCGGGGGTGGTGCAGATGAGTTTAGCAGCGCGATTGACGATTTCGGCAAACCATTGGTCGCCCTCTTGAAGGCGGGGAACAGAGAGTTGATAAACATAGAAAAAGTTAACGTTTGCAGAAACACGCTGACGAAGCATAGCATCAACCGCAAAGCTGTTCCATAATGCACATAAAAACAACATTTCACTGTATTGGATGTATCGCCTTCCTTGGTCATCAAAACTCAGAGCGACTTGGAAATTCTCAGAGCAAAAGTTTGGCGGGATTATTGTGGAAATAATTGTTCGTTCATCCGTATTTCTTGCAATTTTACGGAACCCCAAACGATAATCTTGATAATCCAACTTTTGACCGCGATCGCCCTCCTTTTTCCCCAACAAAGCTTTGCGTCCTTCTTGTTCATCGATCCAGTAGCGGGGTGGGGCAAACCGATGGGTAAACTGATGAATCATCTTGCCTTCGTAGAGCGGCAAGCGCCCCGGTGCTGGCTCCGTTTTGAATAGATGACTGTCATTAGTCATGTGAAACTCAGCAGTAAGTTTCAGATTCCATGTTCCCTCAATTGCTTCACCCAACAAGGGAAATTGCAGCATCTTTTGGGCAATGGCAATATCAATGGATTCCTTAAACTCCATGATGGAGAGCGAGTCCGGCGAGAGCTTGCGGATGAGGGGCACATCTAAAACAATATCCCTGGGGTTGGGAAACTCGGCGAGTTCCGCTACATCATGGCGCATAAAGCGTACCGGGAAAGCTTGGGTTTGCCCGCCTTTTGCAAAAGAAAGGATGACAAACTTAAAGCGACTATCCACTCCTTCAAAAATAGTCTTACGATTTTCAAAGCAGAATAAACCCGTGATTTGGGTCTGGGAAAAGAGCATTTCTCGCAGTTGCTTTGTACCTAAGTCTGTATAAATTCCACTGGGAATCACAATGCCACATTCTCCGCCGTCTCGCAGTAAACGATAGCAACGCTCTAAAAACAGTTTGTATAGATTTATATCCGTGCCTGCTTTTTTGCCGTTAAGGATTGAAATTTGATTGACATAATTTGCGGAAGACCGAAAGTAAGCACTCACATAGGGAAACTTGCTTTGATACTCCAGCCAAGCGGCGGCAATTTCGGGGTTGCTTAACAGCTTTTTCTGCTCTTTTTCAAAGGCTTTTATATCCATCTTGTTCTTGGTAACCAAGTCGCTATGATTGACGAAAAATTCCTTAGCTTGGGGCTTAAAAGTTTCCCACGGGGGGTTGGTAATAATCGCATCAAAGCCACCTCGTGCAAACACTTTGTCAAAGTGATAACCCCAGTGAAAGGGTTCCAGAATATCAATATCGGCAAGGGTCAGCGGTCGTTTTTGGGGTTTTCCCGTTAGTTGAGCTTGCTCATACCTAATTCCCAACTTCGTGCTAAATTCATCCAACAGCAATTGATTTAACTTGCTTTGGGATTCCCGATTGAGTTTATCAATGTGGTCTCGCAGTTGTAATAACCGCGTTTCTTGAGGCAGTTCCTCATTGTTGTTCTGGAAGGCGTGTTTTTTATAGAGGTCAATCGTTCGATTTTTGTCTTCTAGGATTTGCTGATAAGCAGAAGCAGCAAGGGTTGGGAGAAAATTGCCCTGAAATATCGCCTCACTCCCAGCCCCTCTCCCTTTTTGCGAGGGGGGGGTAGACAGGCGATCAAATCCTTCGGCATCGACTCGAATCAAGCCAATTAACGAATTGCCCGCCATGATATTAAAATCAATATTGGGCAGAGGTTCCAAATCTTCAACCCGCTTGGCGGAGGAGACCAATGCCAAAAATAGCCGCAATTTGGCAATTTCGGTGGCTTCTTCCATGATGTCTACGCCATACAGGTTGTCGGTGATGATGCGTTTTTTGATGTAGTACTCCGGAGAGGAATGTTTAGCGGCTTCTTTGAGCCATTTTTGGATGTTTTCTGACGCAGCGCTTTCTGGTAATGATTTGACCCGGTTAAAAACTCTTTGATAAATTTGAATCAATGTCTTCATTGCCGCGACCAAGAATGCTCCCGAACCACAGGCAGGGTCGAGCAGGGTTAGGTTTGGTAAAATCTCGCTCAGTAGGCGATCGCACTGAGTAATGTCTAGGGTTTCGAGAAGGGGTAGGAGTCCCTCCCCCTCCCTCTCAAGGGGGGTAAGGCGATCCAGAATCAGTTTGTTGATCGTGCGATCGCACAGGTATTCGGTAATTTCTGGGCGAGTGTAGTAAGCGCCAAATTCTTTTTGGTTGATATACTTCTCAAATATGTACCCCAGTACATCAGGGTTGATCTCCATGGGGTCTTTGTCCGGGCGATCGTCCAAGTGCCAAGAATATTGAGAAAATAGGTTAAAAACTTCGCCAAAAGCGCGATCGCTAATCTGAATCTGCGGATACTTTTGCTCGATAGGATGACGGAGAAATAAGCCGCCGTTGAGATAGCAAATTTTTCCCAGACGCTTATTGATTGCTGGATCGCGTAGATATTCTGGCTCGGCAAACCCAACAAAAAACAATTCCTGAAGAAACTCGTAGAAACTCTTCCCTTGTTCTTGGCAACGCTTCAGCTGGTTTTGTAAGTAAGAGCGATCGCCATTGTCTAGAAAATAACGACGCTGTAGAAAATAAATAAACATCAAGCGATTTAGCAAGATTGAGGCATACCAACGGCGATCGCTTTCCGATTCAATGCCATCTATTGCCAAACAAAACTTCTGATGAAGCCCTTCAAAATCCTGGAAAAACTGCTTCGTAACCCGTTCAACATCAAACCCCTGCTTCACCTTCTGCGCCACATCCACATGGGTTAAACTCGCTTCTTCTTGGATATCAACAATCAACGCTTCCAGCTTTTGCAACAGCGGCTCTGAATTCTGACCCACCTTGTAAGAGTGCGATCGCACCTTGGGGCTTTTGCCAAGTTCTGGTTTGAGCCACAACCACTCCTGCTGTGTCTTCCCCTCATCGCCCAATACCAACAGGTGGGATTTGCTGTAGTCGGTCAGTTGGCAATCGAGCTTCATCCGAAGCGGACGAGCCGGAATCTCTGGGGTGAGGCACTGGTAGACAATGAAGCCACGCTTTTGGGCAATGGATACCACCTCGAAAAAGTGACCATCAATCTCGAAGGGCAACACGATGCGATCGACCGTATCCCAGCCCAATTCTTCAATAAACAGAGATGCCAAATCAAACTTCTGGAGATACTTTTGGGCACGTTGGCGATTCAGTTGCATTTTAGGTTGGCTCAAGCAGGGTTCAAATCCGTGGGAAAATTCGGGTCAAACAGTTGTTCAAATGTGTAGGGGCAACTCTCAGGCAAATTTCCATAATCCAAAGGAGTTTCCTTCACCACTAAATCCTTGCCAGCTTCATAGGCATCGGCGATCGCCTGTGATAGATAGGGCTTGAGGCTAGGGTTTTCCTTCAGGAGTTGCAAAATTTCTCGCCGCTGCTCACGAATGCTTACTCGCCAGCTTTTACTACGCTTTTCGGGTTGATAGTCCCACTTCAACAGGTGCCCAATCAAAACACCGAGTCGATTTCTAAGTTCCTGACGCTGTTGTTTTCCCAAAGACTCAATTTCCTCCACCAAGTTGGTAATATCGAGATGCTTAAAATCCCCCTCCTTGAGCAGATTCGACTGTTCTAACGTCCAAGCGTAAAAATCGGTTTCATAGAGATTGGATGGCATCGTGTCCTCCTCTGTCCTACTTGCTCCTAATCTAGCCTCTAAATAACCCCATCGAACAGATAATCTGCATTCCGTCTCGCCGTTCCTCTGTGTTGATCACACACAGGGCATCATGCTCTCGCAGAAATGTAACCAGTTTTGCTAACTGCTCATCGCTAATGCCTGCTTTTAGTTCCCGATTTAGACGGGCGATCGCATTTTGCTTCATGGGATTTTGGTTTATCTCCTCAATTGCCTTTTCCAGATTTTCCCAATCTGTGCCTCTCGCTAACAGGGGGGCGGTTTCGCGGATGCGTTGCGTGTAGGCCATTAGGCGATCGTAGATCCGTGCCGCTGCGCTCCGCTTATGGCCCAAGGTTCCCGTCACCGTCTTGGTTTGCTCCGCGATCCGTTCTGCTCCGCGTGTCACCAACTTATGGTGCTGGGGATGCCGCGGCAAGGACGGGGTATCAATACTGCATCGTGCCATGCGTAAAATGCGCATTTGTGACTGCGTGACGCTGTTGCCATCTTTGTCTACCCATGCCAAAGCATCCGTGCCTCCATCCGTGCGGAGGTACAACAGCACGCCCTCTGGATCTGCTCCCGTTGGTTCATGCTCACGAGTGGAATAGACCACATCGGGTAGTTTTTCAATGATGCCTTTGAGCGCAGGGTTGGCATCGATCGCACTTTGCCAAATCTGCAACGCTTCCGAGGTTAAATCCACCTCGCCTTCATCGGCTTCGTCGAGCACCCCGGATCGCTCATTGTAAAGATTGAGCAGCATCTCCCGCGCTTGTTCGTCCTCAAAAAAGGCTTCATCGGTGCCCACGACCTCTTGATTTTGCTGGAGGCGATCGCGCAACCGTCCCCGCAGATTGATCAACCGCTCCACTCCCTCCGCTGGTAAGAATGAATAGCATAGAATCTCTTCTGCTTGCTGCCCAATTCGGTCTACCCGCCCCGCCCGCTGAATCAGGCGAATAATCGCCCAGGGCAAATCGTAATTGACAATAATGGCGCAATCTTGCAGGTTTTGTCCCTCACTCAACACATCCGTCGCCACCAACACCCGTAACTGTTCAGACTCTGGGATCGTTTTCTCATTACTGACCGGACTAAACCGCCAAGCCAGAGCCGTCGGGTCAGCCGATTGTCCCGTTGCCAAGCCCACCTGCTGAATGCCTTGGTCTTCGAGCGCTCTTGCCAGATACCGAGCCGTATCGGCAAACTGAGTGAAAATCAATACCTTATCCGTAGGATGTTGCTGTTGTAATAACGCCACCAGCGCTCCTAACTTGGCATCCAAAGCGGGGTTCCATTTCCCTGCTAGCTGCAAAATTCCAATCAAAGCGGTGGCATCTTGTTGAAGATGCTGCTGCAACTCTGGACGAAACAGATTGGCACGAATCCACTTAAATCGACGCGGGTATTGATCTCGGTATAAGCGATAAATCTCCGCTGCCCGTTGAGCCATTTGTTCATTGGTACGCCCTTCTGGCGTAGCATCCTGCTGCGGGTCAATGTCTTCTTCATCCACAGCCTCAGTTGCCTCTTCAGAACTTTCCCAATCCTGACTTAGGAGCGAATCTTCGTCTTCATCGTTTCCTACCTCGTCCAGCAATGCGGCGTCTTGGGTGCCAATCGGCAGAGGAAGATCGTGGGTGATCGCATGGAGATACACATAATTCCGCAGAATATGTCGTTCCAACGACTGAAGAAATGCGGCACCGCTACTCTCTAATCGCTTAAACAAATTGGTGCGGCAAAAGCCCATTAACCGCTGCCCCGCATGGGAAAGATTGGCTAACAATTGCTCTTCCTCAGCACTAGCAATCGGACTGGGTAGGGGCGCAATGTATAACCCCAACCCATAGCGGGGCAAATTTAGAGCGTTGATGATATCCACCACGCGATCAGCATATAACCGAGCATAGGGATCGCTCTGGGGTTCTCCAATGATGAATCGAACCGTCTGAGGACGACGGATCGGAAAATAGGATCGCCGTCCATCGGCAAATTCCAGATAGTATCGTTCCCCATCCTGTCTGGCATAGGTATTTTTGATAAAACTGCGGGTTCGCCGCACCATGTAGCGACTCATCAACTGCTGCCAGTCCTCCGGCTCTGGACTTTGCTCAAATGCCAAGAGCGATCGCACCGGGCTAGTGCTATGCCTGCGCCGAAACTGCATCTCACCACCAATGCTGCGAATATAGGCTTCGGGTTTAATACCCAAATCGGCATCTGGACGCAAAAATAACTGCAACTGAGCCGACAAGTCCAAATAGGTTTTGTTGTAGGGCGTTGCCGTCAGCAAAATACACCGACTGCCGCTTTGCTCAATGTAGTCTTTAATAGCTTGATACCGCTTGCCCTCTTTGTTCCGCAGGTTGTGACTCTCATCGATCAGCACTAGCCGAAACCGGGCTGGCACATTGGGCAATTCCTGAATCGCTCGGCTAATCGGAACCACCTTGCCTCGCAAGCCATAGCGATCGATATAACCCTGCCACATTTTTTCCAGATTCTTGGGGCAGATAATCAGCGTGCTGGTGCCGTATTCTTCTTCGCAAAGATGGGCGATCGCTGTCCCCACCAAAGTTTTACCCAGCCCAACGACATCGCCAATAATCACCCCATTGCGTTTGTTGACATGGTGTGCGGCAATTTGCACCGCCGCTTCCTGAAACGGTAACAACCCAAAACTGGCCGGAGCACGATATTGGCTCAACCCATCCCGCGCTTCTTGGGATAAGTGATACGCCATTTTTAGATAGACAAAATAGGGCTTGAGCGATCGCCCCGCCCAACTTTCATCAATAATCTCTGCCAATTGTTCAGAAATATCTAGGCAAAAGCGATCGTCCCAACGATCTGCAAACCACTGCTCCAGCTTACTTGTATCGTCCCGATCCACCACTTCCACATTGAGTTCACCCTGGTATTTCAATCCGGAGAGGGTCAAGTTGCTGCTACCTACATAGCCAATAGTGGGTGTGGCTCGGTCTTTGCGGTAAATCAGATACAGTTTGGCATGAAGGGGATAACGTAAAAATAGCTTGACCTGAAGTTTGTGGGTCAGGAGTTGCGATCGCAACCGTTGCAACCCCTCTTCATCATCGGCACTGGGCGCACCATAGGTCAACTGCTGCCGAAACTCCTGCGCCATCAGGGTGTGTAGTCGAATCGCCTGCCCCTGATCAATCCGCTCTGGCTCCACCCCAATCGCTAATGCTTGTCGTAGTTCCTCTTTTGGCAAACGGTACATCCCCACCAGCAATCGACAAGCCTGCCCCTCCCCCCCCTCAAATTTCTCAATATCGGCATCAATTTGTCGCCATCCCCGCAAGTTGAAATAGCCCACACAGAGATCAGCACGGTAGGCTTGCTTCAGGTAGTGCTGCAACTCAGGCAGGATGGGTTGCTCGATATTGTCGTAAATACTGGACATGGATTTTATACGGAGCAGGATTTTGGGCTGACATGATCGATCATATCCGGCGAATCTTCAATCGCCTGAATATGATCCTTTGCACTGCTGAGAGTCACAAAACGCCGCCCTATCAATACCCCATGCCCTGAATTTTCAACACTAACCCGAAGAACCTCAAGTACTGCCCAAACAGATGAGCTAAGCGGCACAACGACTAAGCCCACCGGATGCAGACTACCTTTGCTGCTCACCAACTAGCTTTCGGGAGCATCCCACTTTCGCGAAAACAGTGCGAAGGGTGAGAATGGGAGGGTAGCCCCAGGGATGACTCACCATGACACCTGAAGACCAAAAGCGATTGGAAGCTTGTACAGCAGAGATCGCCGAGATTTTGTATCGCAATAGCAACCGAGAGGGGCTCGATAGTCTAGAAGGCATCGAGCAGACTGTACGACGGCAAATGCTAGAGGAGGTGAGCCCTCGAGTTGCCCTTTTTTTGTCAACCAGAAAGCCTACCCCGCCCGAGGCCGGGTTCGCCGATTGAAGAGTTTGGTAGGGGTCCTTGAGATTCGTCAAAGTCAGGCAGAACGGTTAGGCGTAAAGGCTTACAGCCGTCTCAGTGGTGGCCTAGAGAAAGCCAACCTACGCTTAAGTGCCAACGAATCGTTTCAAGATGCAGAGGATGACATCGTAGCCCTGACCGAGATGCGGGTCGGGCACTCGACCCAGCAACGTCTGGTGGGGCGTCAGTCGTTCGAGTCTGCCGAGGCTAAACAAGGCGTCAGTGAGGTCAGCATTGATGGCGGCAAAGTCCGTCTGCGTGACCTGCTAGAGTCCGATAGCCCGTGGCGAGACTACAAAGCGGTGCGGGTGGAGGGGATTGATTACAACGCCTTCTTCCAAGACAATGACAGCTTGATTGATTATCTCAGCGCTCAACGCTTGCTCTCCCCACAGGTCTGTCTGGGCGATGGTCACGCTGGGGTGTGGAATCTGTTTACTCAACTCACCACCGTTGAGACCCGTTGGGAAATCCTCGATTGGTACCGCGACGTATTCCCTTCAATGTAGACATCAATAATTTTTTGTCTAAGATCTAGTGAGTAGGGTCGCATCTGAGTTAAGGGTAAAGTCAATTCACTGAATAGACTATATCAAAATACGCCTCACTAGGATAGAAATTGCTATATACGGAAACCGTCGAGCTAATTCCGGATGTTGGGGAATTAAACCGAAACTTTCCGTATAATATCTGCCTCAGGGTAATTAAACCGACATTTTCCGTATGTTTTCAGAATCACGGCAAAGACTGTGAGGAATTTATACCTGTACACTGAATCGGGGTGGACGAGAGGTACGGAGTCCGTTGGATGGGTGAGTGCAGGAGAGGGCTTTAGGGGTGTTTGGACGGGTTGAGTTTTGGAGTGGGGATTTTGGATTTTGGAGTGAGGGGATGCCCTGCTAAAATCCAAAACCCAAAATCCTCCTTATCTGTTCTTACTCGTTTGCACCAGGATTGCTGCGGATTTCACGATGGAGGTAGCGCAGCACTTCACCGGGGCGACCGTCGAGGACGATGCCGTGGGGCGGGAAGTCTAGGGCGTGCGTCCACTCGAAGCGTTCGGCGTAGCGCAGCAGGTGGAGCCGGTCAATCGCCATCTGGGCATCTTCAGGCAGGCCAATGATGCAGTGGCGCAGGCGGCGGTGGTGGGGCAGTTCGCAGGTGAGCGGGGGCAGCGAAAACTGGGTCGCCTCCGAGAATGGGGACGACCAGGTGTATTGAATTGTCAGCATTTGGGGTTTCCTCCAGGAAACGAGTGGGGTAGGAAACCCCGAAATGTTGGCCGCCCAAGGACGTGAAGCGCTGGGACAGGGCGGCCTACAATGGACGCAGCCCTGAGACAGGCTAGGACTGTCGAGGGGTCAGGTGTTGGTAGGTGTTGCGAGCATCTACCGACACCGCAGGTGACTAAACGACCAAAATTTCGGGGGAAAGATTAAGCCGCGCTGACTTGGGGTCATTCACAGCTTGATGGTCGATTGTAGTCGATGTGTTTGCATCTTGCAAGAAAAACTTAGAAAGTTTGGATTCTGCGCCGCCCCGCCTGCGAGTTTCCCGAAAACGGGACGACTTTATCTTCTGCCACCCCATAGGCGATCGCCCCTGGTGTTAGCCGCACCTCATAGCCGCCCGTGAAGCCGCCGAAGGACGGCAGGATCAGCCGATGGGGCGGCTCCAGCAAGAAGCACGGCAGTCGGAGCGAGTCGAGTCGAGTCTTGAGCCGCAAACAGGGATGGATATGACCACAAAGATTCACGCAATCAGGAACATCAGCCGGTTCGTGACTGAGAACGAGTCCAGGATATTCGATGGGGTGGGTGTGGAACGGGATTTCAAATGAATCTAGCAAAGAGGCGATCGCCCGATCGTGATTTCCCAAGATCACCTGCACCGTTGCGCCACAGGTCTCAGCAAAGTGAATCCAGGATTGCAGGACTGCGTCATCCAGTCCGCGGGGCGAATGGAACAGATCGCCTAGAACACAGAGCGTTTTGGGCGAGAGGCGATCGCACAGGATATTGAGTCGTTCCAGCGTATCCTGATTCACACGATTGGGAATTGGCACACCCAGCGACTGGAACGCTTCGGATTTTCCCAAATGCACGTCTGCGACCAGCAGCAAATCCAAATCAGGAACATTTACGGCCTTGTCTGGCAAAAGCTGGAGGCGCTGATTGAGAACAGAGATTTCATGCATGGCGAAGGATGATATGCAGAATTTACGAACGCCCCAGAGCTTGCATGAGCGCATTCAGAACAGGCGTGGGCTGTTGGGCCTGCAAATTCGACGGATTCGCCCAGCTAAAGGGAGCCTGACGCTCGGCCGCCATCCACAGCAGGCGACGGGCGCGGGTCATGGCGACATACAGCAGGCGATACTCTTCCGCAATTTTAAGCTGCTGCGCCTGCTGCCAGGCCGTGTGGATATCGGGCAAAGGCGACTGGTGAACCTGAGCGCGAATCTGGGCGCGGGCCACTTCTGCTAGGTCAAATTCACCTAAAAATTGCTGAGCAGGCGGCACCCAGGCTTTTCCCGGAATCGTCTGCTGTTGCAAAAATGGCAAAAATACAAAATCCCAGTCTAGCCCCTTGGCCTTGTGCATGGTGATGATGGTGAGTTGCTTAGGGCGGACGTAGCGCGTGTCGATGTCCTCCGTTTCCACAGGCTCAAACCGCTCGGATTGGACAATTTCGCTTAGCACCTCCAGCGTGAATTGCAGCGACGGCTCGCTGGCGGTTTGCTGGGCGATGCGGGCAGCGAGTTTGTCGGCGGTGGCGAGTTCCGTCTGGTCATAGTTCAGCGTCAGCGCCAGAAACGGAATCAGTTGAAACTGGGGCAATTCTACCCGCGCCCGCAGCAAGCCCGCACAATAGCGCCGCGCCTGCACGACCGGATCGGGCTGGGGCGTTTCCAGCGGGCCGGGATAGAGAAAATCTTCCGGCTGGCTGCTGAGCGCGTCGAGGTCCTGGGGCGGAATCAGTTGCCGATCGGCCAGCACCCGCAGCGCTGCTTTTAGGTTATCGGGCGAATGGGGGCGATCGCAAAATTGCAGCAGGGTCAAAATTTCGCCAGGGACGTGGGAATGGCGATCGCGCTCTCCCACCTCATACACCGCAATGCCCAGCGCCCCCAAATCTGCACCCAGCTTATATTCCGTCGGATTTCGTAGCACAGTGGCCACAAAGCGCCCCATGCGGTTTTCGCGCACCAGCACCGCCGCCCGCGCCTCTGGCTCTCTGGCAAACAGTTCCGCTACCCGCTGGGCGATCAAATCCACGCTGCGGTAGATATCCGGCGGAAAGCGGATCTCCACGCCTTCGCCCTCTGGCGGCGGATTGCTGTCGGTTTGGGGGTCGCCGGGGGGCACGGGACGGATCGCCTGGAGGCGAAAGGGGAGGGGGCTTGCAGCAAGGGGGCGATCGGGTGCGTTGTTGACCCACTGCACCAGGAAATTGGCGGCATCGATGACGGGCTGCGTGCTGCGGCCGGCCTGATCCATTTCGGCAAGGCGGCCCTGCCGCTGGCACTGGGCGCAAAATTCGCGGAAAAACAGCGGGTCGGCAGGGGTGAAGGTGGAGTTGATGGCCTGGTTGGGATCGCCAACGCGGACGAGGTTGGGCTGTCCGGTGTGGGAATCGGCGGCAAGCAGTTCCAGCAGGCGCGTTTGCAGGGGCGAGGAATCCTGGGCTTCGTCTTCAAACACGGCGTAGACCTGCTGCTGCCAGGATTGCCGCGCTTCGTCGTTTTGCAAAACGCGCAGGGCTGCAAGGATCATGTCGTCGTAATCCAAAAAGCTGCGCTGATGGAGCAGGGTTTCGTACTGTTCGTAGAGTCCGGCGGCGACTTGCAGGGCGATGTTGTTGGGTAGAAGGTTGAGGCCGTCTTCGGTGATGTAGGACGGAGAAAAGTCGGCGCTTTGGGCGATCGCTCTCACGTCGTCAGGACTCAAACCCGAACTTTTGGCTTCGTGAATCGCGGTGTTCGCCAGATTTGGCAAAATCTCCGTGCCCAGCACCGATCGCCGCCGCAGCCGCTCCGTTTCCTCAGCATCAACCTGCTGCCCTTCCAAAAGCTGGCGATAGAGGTCGGGATGCAGGGCGCTCCACTGCTCCACGGCAGTTTTGATCAAGCGATTGCCCCGCTCCGGCGTGATCAGCGTCAGCCGGGTCAGGTCAAGTTCGGACAAATCGGGGTGGCGGCTGGCAATGTTCAGCGCCAGGCCGTGCAGCGTGTAGACTGAAAATCCGGTGGTGGGCAGTCCCAATTCTTTCAGCAACTCACGGATTTTTGCCCGCAGGTTTGCCGCCGCCGAGCGCGTGAAGGTGACCAGGAAAATCTGGCGGCTGGGTAGGGTGCGGTCACGCAATGCGTTCTGATAGCGCCGTCCCAGCAGAATCGCCGTGGCGATCGCCATGCCCGTCGATTTCCCCGACCCCGGCACCGCCGACACTGCCAGCGGCCCGCCCGTCCAGTCGGCCAGGCGCTGCTGCCCAGGTCGGAGGCGATCGCGCAGGGCTTCTAGCTCCACACCGAGCGCTTGAGAGTTAAGGGCTGAAAGCTGACTAGGAGATTGCATTATCAAAAATGCGGGAGGTTTGAAAACTGCTGCTTTCAGCATTCTAGGCGCTTAAACATTGGCGTTGCGGTCTTGCTGGAGCAAGTTCAGTTTCTCCAAAAGATAGGCTTTGATTTCGGCTAGCTGCTGCATTTTGTGACCAATTTCGACCACTTTTCGCTCGATTGTGGCAATTTGCTCCTGTTTGGGCATATTGCCGCCGCCCCACTCATTTAGCAACTGTCGGATTTCCTGAAGAGTAAAGCCCAACCCTTTACCCCGACTGATCATCATGAGCCGCTCCACCACTTCGGGGCTGTATTCCTTGTAAAGTCGGCTACCCGCCGGGCGATCGCCCCCAGAAATCAGCCCCATTTTTTCGTAAAACCGAATCGTGTCTTTGGACAGTCCAGTCGCTTTGGACAACTCGCCAATCAGCATTTAGAAGTCCCCCTTGACTGTGGAGTATACTCCACAGTTTACGCTGCAAGTTGTCCATTCAGCGTGTAAGAAGGCATGACCACGAGCAAACAGATGAGCCGCAACACCATTTTGATCACCGGGGCTTCGAGCGGTATTGGGCAGGCAACGGCGCAATATTTCTTGGAGAAAGGCTGGAACGTCGCGGCAACAATGCGATCGCCAGACTTGACCGACCATTGTGAGACTGCTGACTTAATTTATCCGCGCCTGGATCTGACCCAGCCAGAAACGATCGAAGCTGCCGTCCACCAAACTGTCTCACGATTTGGGCGAATTGATGTATTAGTGAACAATGCAGGCTATGCGCTGATGGGGCCGCTGGAAGGTGTGTCGCCCAGCCAGTTGGAACATCAGTTTCAGACCAATCTCTTTGGTGCAGTGGCAACCATTCAAGCCGTGCTGCCAATTCTGCGGCGACAGCGCAGTGGTACCATCATCAACGTTGCCTCAATTGGCGGGCGTTTGGCGTTTCCGCTGGCATCGTCTTACCATGCGTCAAAATGGGCGATTGAGGGACTTTCGGAAGCGCTGCGTTATGAATTGCGCCGCTTCAACATTCAGGTCAAAATCATTGAGCCGGGAGGCATTCGCACCAACTTTATCCATCGAGGCACTGCTTGGGCAAAGCATCCAGAATACGCCGACCTGGCTGAGCAAGTTCAACAGTTTAGCGATCGCCTGAATGATTCTCTACCCGGCCCGCAGGGTGTCGCCCGGTCTATCTACCAGGCCGCAACTGATCGCACTCCTCGACTGCGCTATTCGCCCTACGGCAAATCCTTCTTGTTGCTGCATAGCCTGCTACCTGACCGCATTTGGCGAACGCTGGTGTCTCGCTTGATGCTGGGCGCTGGGTATTAGGTAAAACCGGGTGTTGTCCGGAAGATTCGGGCGATCGCCAATTCGCTATGCTAAACGAAAGCGCTGCATTGCGAGAATTGCCGCCATGGTTGCAGAACCCCAATTTCACCGCCGTTCTCCCCAAGAGTATTTAGATTGGGAAGCCGCGCAGGACATCAAGCACGAATATCTAGATGGGGAAGTGTTCGCCATGACGGGCGGCACGATTTTTCATAACTTGATTGCGCTGAATTTGGCCTCCACGTTGAAAACATTTTTGCGAGGCAAGGTCTATCGCGTGTTTATGTCAGATGTGAAAGTGCAAGTCTCTGAACGCGGGGCGTATTTTTATCCTGACGTGATGGTGAGTTGCGATGAGCGCGATCGCCCAGCCGTCAATCTGATTCAACATCCGTGCCTGATCGTAGAAGTGCTGTCCCCCACGACCGAAGCCTTTGATCGGGGCGCAAAGTTTCGTCGCTATCGCCAGCTTTCGACGCTGCAAGAATATGTCTTGATTGATGCGACTCAAATTAGCGTCGATCGCTTCCGTTGCCTCTCAGAAACACATTGGGAGCTGCAATCTTTTGCCGCCGAAGAGACTCTTGAACTTACCAGCATCGACTGGCAAGGGGCGATCGCCCTGCTCTACGAAGATGTAATTTTTGAGCCAAACGCCGCTTCCAATTAATGCACCTGAAATAAATGCTCCTTAAAGGCGTTCTGGCGATCGCCCAATCAACTCCAGCGTTTTGGCATCGGGTTCGCCCTGAAAATATTGATCCAGCAGCCGATGAAACACTGAGCCTAGGGACGAAACCTGGGCGAACAGCGTGGCGCAGGATCTCAGCTTTATGTCGTCGGGTGAGCCAAAGACTTCATGGGCAGAGCGCCCGTCTAGCTGAAGCACCGCCTCGGCACACTCGACCAGGCGATCGCCCAAAACGGGATGTCGCAGGTATGCCTCGGCCTCGGCGAGGCTTTTGATAGCGTAGTGCTGAGACGTGGCGCTAAAGCCCAAGCCCGCGTATTGCGGAAAGATGTACCACATCCAGTGCGATCGCTTTTTGCCTTGCCGAATTTCCGCCAGCGCCCTCGCATAGTCAGACGTTTGCGCCTTCACAAAGCGATTTAGGTCAAAGAGGTCGTCTTGCTCTGTCATAATTCACGTTAGCCAGAAAACTTAGGACTGATGCCGATTGCGCCCAGCCTTGTCATGAAGTTTACCCGCACGCATCTGATCCTTGCTTTGCTGCTGCTCTTGGGGCTGGGGTTGCGGTTTTGGGGGTTGGACTCGAAGCCGATGTGGCTGGATGAGGTGATCACGGCGATCGCCGCGATGGGTCGGCAGTACGGCGAGATTCCGACGGGTCGGTTTTTCCCGCTGTCCCAACTGGACGAGTTTTTCACCGTGCAGCCGGGGCTGAGCTGTGCAGACGTGACCCGGCGGCTAATCGCCACGTCGCCCCATCCGCCGCTGTTTTTTTGCCTGATGTATGGCTGGATGAATGCGTTGCGACCCGGCGAAAACTGGGTCTGGGCGCTGCGATCGCTGCCGGCGCTGTTTGGTGTGGGGGCGATCGCCGCTGTGTATGCGCTGAATCGGGTCGCCTTTTCCCCGGTCGCGGGGCTGGCAGGCGCGGCGGCAATGGCAGTGTCGCCCTTTGGGGTGTATTTGTCTCAGGAGGCGCGGCACTATACGCTGCCTGTGCTGCTCATTACACTGGGTCTGTTGGGGCTGGTGCAGATGCAGCAAGACTTGCAGCGGCATCGGTTTCGCCCGTGGGTGTGGCTGGGCTGGGCGGCGATCGCCGGACTGGGACTCTACGTTCACTATTTCTGCCTGCTGGCGCTGGCGGCGCAGGGGGGGGCGCTGCTGGGCTGGATGTTGCTGCACCGGGGGCAGATGTCGCGCTGGGGCTGGGGGGCGCTGGGGCTGGCGATCGCCGCTATGTTCCTGATTTGCCTGCCCTGGCTGCCTATCTTTTGGGAACATATGAACCGTCCGGAAACCGAGTGGCTGGGGCTGGCAGACGGCATTTTGGGAAGACTCTCACCGCTGCTGCAAACCACGGTGGGCTGGGTGCTGATGGCGGTGATGATGCCTGCGGAAAAGCAGCCACGGGCGATCGCCATTCCGTCGGCGCTGTTGATGCTGGGCTATGCCGCGTGGCTGGGGCGGCTGCTGTGGCGCAGCGGACGAAACCTGTGGGGCAACACGCCGCAGCAGCCCGCGTTGACCTTGCTGGTGGGGTTTCTGGGGCTGGTGCTGCTGGAGTTTGCCATCATCGTCTACGGGCTAAACAAAGATATCACCCTAGCACCGCGCTACAACTTTGTGTATTTTCCAGCAGTCTGTGCGCTGGCGGGGCTGCTGCTGGCCCAGTTGCCCAAGGGGGTGAATGCTCGGCGCGTGTGGGCGATCGCCCTGGCGGTCGGCATCGTCAGCAGCTTGGTCGTCGCCAGTGGACTCGGCTTCTACAAAAGCTTCAACCCGCTGAAGGCCGCCAGCGAAATGTATTCCGACGACCCGACTACGCCCACCCACATCGTCGTCAGCACCCCCAGCACCCAGGAAATCGCTCTGGGCCTCAGCTTTGGGCTGGAGATTCGCCGCCGCGCCGTGCAAGACCATTCCACCACGCCGATTCGCCTGGGGTTTTTACCTCAGCCTGCGCGAGACGCAGCGTTTTGGGAGTCCCTGGCAACCATGCCCCAGCCTCAGGAGCCGCCGCTCAACCTGTGGGTAGTGGGTTCTTCTCAAATGCCTAAGCCCAGCTTTCCTCAGCAAGTCCGCTTGCAGCGCCCGCCTGGTAGCCGCCCCCGCCGGATACGATGCGCGATCGCCCCCGACGAAACCCACCACGCCGCCAACTATCCCTACCAGGGCTACGTTTGCCAAGCGGGGGTAGGGCGTGTCTCTCGTGCCCCTATTCTTCTGCCTCCGCGCTCAGATCCGGCGGCAGCAGCGGCAGGCGGATGGTAAAGGTGGTGGAGTGGCGATCGCCCGATACCGACAAGCTGCCGTGAATTTGCTCAACTCGTCGCCGCGCCAGCGCTAGCCCCAGCCCTGTGCCGCCATGCTTCCAGGGGTCGCTGTTGGGGATGCGGTAGAACTTCTCAAAGATGCGATCGCGCTCCGGTTCGGGGATCGTGATGCCTGTGTTGGTGATGTGGATGGCGTAGTGGGGAGACGCAGGGTGGAGAAGCTGGGCGCTCTCCGTTTCGCTATTTTCTAGACTTTAGTTTGGACTAATGGTGAAGAGGAAGGCAGTCAATGAGAAGCACCGACTGCCGTAAGGTCAATGAAGTACAACCAACATTGACCCCATGATTTTCAACGAACTTCAGCAATTTCGCCAAACGTTGTATGCCAGCTTGGGAAACGCCAGAGATGCCCTGTTTGATCTGATGGATGCCGTGTTAGTGAGTGCGTGCATCGTGTCGTTTGTGAGGCTATCGCAGAGTCCTGTCTTTCGTCGCCAGTGGTCGAGCACCTATGAAGCGTTGCGCGATAGCCGCCTACCCCGATCAAAGGTGCTGAAGCTGTTGGTGCAGCAGATACCGACTCAGCAGCAACCGTTGTTGGCAGGTGATGCGAGTCGGTGGAACCGTCCTGCTGCCAGGCGTTTGAAAGACCGCACCTTATCAGGCAGAACAGGACATGCCCCGATAGCCGGACAAAACTACAGTACCTTAGCCTGGATTGCTGAAGACAGGGGCAGTTGGGCATTACCATTGCGGCATGAGCGCATCACCAGCTTTGAAACACCCGCCAGTAAAGCGGCATTCCAACTCAAACAAGTGACTCGGCAGTTAGCGGTGCGTCCGTTGGCGATCTACGACCGAGGGTACGGCAATGCCAGTTTTGTCAACCAAACGGCAGGGATTGAGGCAGACTTGCTGCTGCGGGTTACATCCAATCGATGTGTCTATGGCGCGCCCCCAGCGTATCGAGGGCGAGGCGCACCTGCCAAGCATGGACATAAGATGAAACTCAATGACCCTGACACTTGGAGTGTCCCGGTCGAAACCGTTGAAGTCGATGATCCCAACTGGGGACGAGTGCGGGTCAGTCGTTGGAGTGCATACCATTTCCGCAAATACCCCAAACGGGCAATGGAAGTGTTGCGCGTGGAGGTGCTGGAGACACAGAGCAGCACGCGACGCTTGGCTCCTTTGTGGTTAGTTTGGCTGGGTGAGCAGATGCCTCCGTTAGAAACCCTGTGGTTGCACTACCTCCGTCGCTTTGCCATTGAACACTGGTATCGCTTTGCCAAGCAGAGGCTATATTGGACACATCCCCAGTTCAGTTCTGTATCGGCAACCGAACAGTGGAGCAGCCTGATGCCGTTGCTCAGTTGGCAGTTGTGGTTAGCGCGAAAGGACTGTACTGACCACCCCTTGCCCTGGCAGGCACCGCAAGAAACGTTGACTCCGGGTCGGGTCGCACAAGCGTTTGCAGGCATTTTGGCAGCGATTGGCACCCCTGCTCCTGCGCCTAAACCTCGTGGTAAATCGCCAGGACGAGGCAAGGGGCACAAGCCAACTCCTCGTCCCTGCTATCCGATGGTCAAAAAACGAGCCTCGAAACGCAAGACATCCGAACAATCCCTGAACAGTCCGGTTGCAACAGCAGCTTAACTGCGAGCAGGATTGTATCCAATTCCTTAAGTTCAACTGTTATGAACGGTTGAGCAGATTCTTTATGGCATCCTGTTGAGCATTATTGTGATGCCAGTTAGTCCAAACTAAAGTTCTAGAGCTTCTAGTTCTAAATCTTCCAGGCGGGCGGAAACGCAGATCGTCTCGTCGGTAGGCGTGTACTTGCAGGCATTTTGGAGCAGTTCTGTGAGAACTTGTTCCAGGTAGGAAAAATCGGTGGTGACGAACAGCGGCTCGGTAGGCAGGTGAAAGTGCAGGTTTTGCTGCTGGCTGCGGGCGCGGCTGACGAAGGGTTCGGCAACATGCAAGATCCAAGACCGTAGCTCCAAAGTCGTGAGCAGCAGTGGCTCGGTGTTGGCAGTCAGGCGCGACAGGTCGAGCAGGTCGTTGATCAGCCTCGTTTCGCGATCGCACTCGCTTTGCAGAATTTTGAAATACTGCCTGATTTGCGGGTCGTCGAACACGCCCTTGCGCTGAAGCAAAATCTCCAGCATTTCCGCGGACATTTTGATGCTGGACATGGGCGATCGCAGTTCGTGAGACACCGTGTTCAGAAAGTCGTCTTTCAAATGGTTGAGCCGGGCCAGCTCATCGACCTGGCGCTGGGCGCTTTGATAGAGCCGCGACTGACGCAGGGCGATCGCGCACTGGTTGGCAACCTGCTGCACCAGCCGCGTCTCCAGTTCTCGAAAGGCTTCCTGACCGGGCTTGAATAGCCACAAACTGCCCAAGACTTGCTGGTCGTGCAGAATGGGGCAGACCAGCAGCGCCACCGGCTGCTCAGTCAGATGGGTTGCCACCTCTACATCGGCAGCGTCGGCCTCACGGTGGAGCCGCTCACGATGGGCAGTCTCAGGAGGCGTGGATTCACCCGTGGCGCTGAGGCCGGGCAGCGTTTCTAGGCAGCATACCTGCACAAACTGCCCCGCTAAAACGGCTCGATGCACCTCTGGGAGATCGATCAGGGGGAGCACGAGTCCCTGGCTAGAAACCATCTGGGCGTGGCTGCGATATTCATAGTAGATGGTTAGCGTTTGCGTGGTCAGGTCGTATATTCCTGCCTGACAGCGCTCTACCCCCAGCCCCATCCCCAGTTCGGTTACAGCGGTTTGCAAAATCTGGTGTTCGTCCAGGCTATCGCGCACCTTGTCGGTAATCCGCTTGAGCCTTGCCTCCAGGTCGATGGCCTGCTGCAACTGGGTGGTGCGTCGCTGCACCTGCGTTTCCAGGGTGGTGTTGAGGAGTTGCACCTGGTGAAACAGTTCGGACTGCTGGATGGCGATCGCCAGTTGATCGGCCACGGCCTGCGCCACCTCTACTTCCCAGTCTTGCCACGGGTCGAGCGACAGTTCTCGCGTCAGGCTAAAGCTGCCCCACACGGCTTCCCCAATCTTCAGCGGCACCAGCAGCCACCGGGCAGGCATCTCTGCCGCCAGAGCTTGGTTAAAGCTGCCACCGGCCTGGCGATTGTCGCTTAATTGCACGAGCTGACCCTGAGCTAGCTGTTCTGCTAAGAGGTTGCCGCGGTGGGGAATGCGGAGTCCGGGTCGATGGCGGGCGGGCGACCCCGGCGGCACGTATTCTGCCTGAAGCAGCCAGCACGCTTCAGAAGCAAGGTACTTTACAATCGATACACTGCTAAGGTGCAGCAGGGCAGCCGTCTCTCGTACAGCGGTTTCAAAAATCGTGGGCAAATTCAGAGATTGACGGATCGCCTGGATCACCTGATTCAGCATTTGCTCCCGCTGCGATCGCTGCTTGAGTTCTATTTCTAGCTGCTTGCGCTCCGTAATGTCTTGCGTCGTGCCATAGAGCTTGACGACGCGCCCTGACGCATCGATCTCGGCCTGACCCCGCGATTCTAGATAGGCGATCGAGCCGTTGGGCTGACTCAGGCGCAGATCGAGTACGTAGGGCTGGCCAAGGGCGATCGCATTCGACACCGCCGCATCCAGCCGCATCCGATCCTCTGGCACAAATTTTTGCAGCAGTTCTGCATAGCTGGGTTCGCCCTGCGCCCGCTCCAATCCATGAATCTCATACATCTGGTCCGACCAGGTAATCCGCCTCGTTTCCAGGTCAAATTCCCAGTTGCCAATTCGGGCAACGGTCTGGGCTGTTTTCAACCGCGTTTGACTCTGCCGGAGTGCCTCTTCGGTCTGCTTGCGGTGGCTGATGTCGATATCTACCGCCGTGACGCGCCAGCAGTGGTCATGGGGGCTATAAAAGCTGGATGCTGCACTTGAGAACCAGCGGAGGGAGCCGTCTTTGTGGAAAAACCGATATTCATAGGTAACAGGCTCTCCTTGCAAAAGCTGAGTTTGATTAAGCGTTAGGATCTTTTGCCGATCGTCTGGCAGCAGGCGAGACATCCACAACTGTTGATCGGCCATCAGTTCTTCCGCGCTATAGCCAAACAGCGCCTCGCTTCCGGGAGAGCGATAGTCGTAGTCCCAACTGAGGTCGGCATAAAGCCGAAAGCTGGTCACGGCTGCACAGGCGCGGTTCAATACTTCCTGAAGTTGTAGGACGGTTTGCTTTGAGGTGTGTTCTAGGGCTTTGCGATCGCTGATATCGGTCACCAGCGCGTAATAGCCGCGCACCTGCTGGGTTTCGTCCCAGTCGGGCACAAGCAGCACCGACACTGGGCGCGGTTTCCCAATCACGTAGGGCAACTCTGCTTCATAGTGAACTGATTTGCCGGATAGTGCCTGTTCGATAAAGGGAGCCGCAAGCTGGTAGGCCGCCTCCCCAATGACTTCCCGCACAGATTTGCCGTAGAGGTCTTCCCGCCGCCGCTCCATCCACACTTCGTAGGTGCGGTTCATAAAACGGCAGCGCTGGTTAGCATCGACGTAGGAAATGCAAACCGGCAGAGAATCAAGCAATTTCTGGAGTTTCAGTTCATGGCTCCCTAGAGAACTTTCGCCGGAGGGGTGAGAAGGCAGACCGTCAGGCTCATCCGGCACAGCATCCTCTGTCAAAGCACGGGCTGCCGGGGTTAACGGATTCGGTAATCCATGCGGCTGGGGCAGAGAAAAAGGGCGATCGCTCACGGGTTTGAGATGGCTTGACAGGTAGTCTGCAAAAGCCTGCAAAATACTTGCGCTTAAAGAAAATTTAAGTTTGATTACCTGCCACAATAGCATTCCTGGTGGTGTACAGTTCGGTTCTCACGGCACGATCCAAACGTGGGTTTTAAGGAGCGTTTTCGGGGGATTTGACAGTTCTCAACAGTGTCACCTAACGGTGTCTCTAAACGATGTGACGATGTGATCATGCTCTAGCCAGACCCAGCCGCAGCAGCCTAGTCAATCGTGAAGCGATATCACCCCGATATCATTCGGTAATATACCATTCCTGGTTAATATCGCTCCAGCAGCAGCCGCACCTCTTCTTCCAGTTCCAGATTGCCCAAAGCGCTCCACTCGGCCCGGCGCACTGCCAGAAATGCTTGCGCTAGGTCGGCTCCCAGCGCATTTAGCAGCACGGCGGACTGGCTGAGGTGGGCGATCGCCGCTCCCAGGGTGGCGGGCAGCCGATCGATCTGGCGAGCCTGCCGTTCTGCCTCGGTCAGCGTGGCAGGGTCTACAGCGATGGGGTCTCCGGGTTCTCGCCGCTGCTGAAGGCCATCCAGCCCCGCAGCGATGACTGCGCCCAGCGCCAGATACGGATTTGCCGAAGCATCCACCGTTTTTAGCTCAAAGTGGGTCGGGCTGGGCGGCTGGGGATTGCTGGGCACGCGCACGGCAGCCTCGCGGTTGTCCATGCCCCAGGCGCGAAAGGCTCCGCTCCAACTCTGGGGCTGGAGACGGCGGTAAGAATTGGTGCTGGGTGTGGTCAGGGCCATCAAGGCGGGGAGATGGTGCAAAATGCCGCCAATAAAATGGAGGGCGATCGCCGAAAGGGTTCCAGCCCGTCCTGGATCGGGCAGCACATTTATGCCCTCGCGCCACAAGCTCAAATGCAAGTGGCAACCACTCCCCGCCTGGTCAGCAAAAATCTTGGGCAAAAACGAAGCCCGCAGCCCGTGCCTCAGCGCCACACCCCGCACCGTTTCTCGTAGGGCAATCTGCGAGTCGGCCGCCCGCAGCGCGTCCCCATAGCGAACAGCAATTTCGTGCTGCCCCGGCCCCGACTCTGGATAATAGCGCTCGACCAAGATTCCCTGGGCTATTAGCGCGTCAGTGATGTCATCGATGACCGCTTGGTTCAGATCCATCCCCAGAGTTGCCGCAAAGGGGGTGCGATCTGCCGGATAAATCGAGCCTGACTCATCCAGCCGCAGCAGATAAAATTCAGGCTCAAACGCCGCCATCACCCGCAGCCCTGCCTCTTGCTCCAGACGAGCCAGCATTCGCTTCAGGAAGCAACGCGGACACAGGCTCCAAGGCTGTTCACCTAGCTGCATGTCGGCCATCACGCGGGCATGGCCTGGCGCGTAGGGCAAGGGGGTCAGCGTTTCCCAGTCGGGCACCAGCCACGCCTCGCCCACGGGCCCTAGTCCGCTGTCTGCGGCCACGCCGTCCAGCATCACGGGAACCGCCTGCTGCGCCATCGAAATGCCAATTCCCCAGTCTCGATGCTCATCTAGAAACTGGCGGTGAAAGGCTTTGCCCCGAATGACGTTGCCGTTGTCGCACCATAGCAAGCGCACAAAGCGGGTGTTGTACTGGGCGAGTCGAGTGGCTAGAGAATTGGAGTCGGTCATGGGGTTTGTGATCGTTGCTGATGAGCCATGTTGCGATCGCCCGTGCTGAACTTTAGGGAGTCGAGAGTTTCGCATAGAGTTCCATTGAAGCAAGATTAAAGCTTCAATAAAGCCTCTGTGAAGCCCGTGGAAGAGACTGAGTGCAGCCTTAACATACAGAAGGGGAAGTCACCTCAGTAATTCCACGTACTCTATCGCGAGGGTGTTTAGCATCAGATCTTTAAGTTTCTGCTAGGTTTCGTCCTGTTTCAGCAAAGTCTGATTGTCTAAATTAGTTGTCTAGGTTAGGTTGTCTAGGTTTAATTGTTTAGGTTTTTCAGGTTCAGTTTTCGAGTTTTAGTTTTAGGACTTACGCGGTTGGACGATTTCTTGAGGGCGCAACCCGCGAGAGATTGTTCCAAAACCCAAAAACTTATTGCAAGTGCGTAAATCCTAAGTTTTTAAGTCTCAAGCTTTTTAGGGTGCAAATTGGTTTGAAGACCAGGTCTGCTGAATGGCAGGCATTTTTGTGCTGCTGTTTGTGCTGCTCAGTTTCTGCTGAACTTCGCGTTTAACCCTGTGTTCTCATCCGGAAATCGCCCCTCGACTCCCGCTTCCTATGGATAGCCAAACCCCGTTTTCATCTGCCAATTTTTCTCCAGTCCGCTCCTCCGATTTCCTAGAAATCGTCCTGGGTAGCGGCAACGACACGATCTTCACGCCTACTGAACACTCAGAGCGAACCCTCTATCGGGGTGGTCTGGGCATCGACCAGATTAATCTGGTGTTTACATCCGAGCAATTCCAGTCCATCCTCGACAGCGGTCAGTTGCCCGCTCTAAAGACCTACCTCAGCAATCCAATAAACCGACGGCTAGAGCTGGTGTCGCTGCTAAACTTTGCGGCTGAGGGCTTTGAGATAGCGGCGTTGTATATTCAAGACGCGAGTAACCCAGAATCGGGCGATCGCCTCGTGCCCATTTCCCTGGACGCGCTGCTCAATACAGAAGCCATTGTCATTGGGCAGCCCATCGAATCGCCAGTTGCAATTGCCCTAGCAGACGAGCCAACAGATGCCCCGATAGCCGATACTCCAGCAGAAGATTCACCAACCCCGGCGATCGCCTCCACAGACGACCCACCGCCCTTTCAGCTTGCGACGCTGGCTGAATCAAATGAGACTTTCGGAAATCTCTCTACACTTGCTGTCTCAAAAGGTCTGCCAGAAGACGAGATTGCCGCAAAGCCCACACTGGTTGGTGTTCCCAATGTCAGCACGCTGTTTATTGGGATGGATCGAGCCTACGTGATCGAAGCCAGCAACGGCAGCGACTACATTTATGCAGGCGATTCTGATGATCTGATCTATACCGGGTTGATTGCCACTGAAGTTCCCTCTCCAGTCCCCAGCACCACTGACCCGGCCCCCCTATCCGTCCTCACCTTGGCAACAACGAACCCTGCCGCTGCCGTACCCGCCGACATCGACCGAGTATGGGCAGGCGGAGGCAACGACACCATCATCCTCAGCAGCGGTGCCGACACGATTTATGGAGAGGATGGTGACGACCTGTTTTTATTCAATGTGCCGGGTTATGCAGACGGCTGCGCTCTGGATGGCGACACCATCTACGGTGGTGCAGGCAGCGACACCATCCGCAACGACACGCCCGGAGCTGATATCTTCCTCTGGCAAATCAACAATTTCTATCAATTCCCCACCTCAACCTGGATTCTTGGCGTAGAAGTGTTTGATGGCAATGAGGGAACGATTGTTGGGCGCGATACGCTCACCAACTATCTCGACTTTTCAGGGTTTGAATCAGTCATTAATGTCCCGCTAATTCGGCTAGGAGAAAATTACGACCTGGTAAACGCCTCGACATTTACCACAGCCGTAGAAATCCACGGACTTGGCGGCAATGACGTTCTTATTGGCGGTGCAGGCGATGACACGCTGGTCGGCGGGCCGGGCGACGATGTGCTGACGGGTGGCCCTGGTCGAGATACGTTTCACCTGAATGCGCCCGGACAGGGCGTAGACCAAATCAATGACTTTACACCGGGTGTGGATCGCCTACGAATCGCAGCTTCCGACTTTGAGAATTTCCAAAGCGCTGGGCCGTTGCAGGCAACCCGATTTGCCGTAGGTGTGGCCGCTCGGACTCCCCACCACCGAATTATCTACAACCCCTTGAACGGAGATTTGCTGTACGACGCAAACGGCTCTGGCGATGGCGTGGGCGCTGTGCAAATCGCGATCTTGCCAAGAAACCTATCGCTGAGTCACTCTGACATTCTGGTGATGTAGGATTTTGGCTGGAGTGATGATGTAGATAAGTAGGTAGACATTAATAAATATAAAACCCAAAGACCCTGCGCCGCCCGCACAGCGGGCGGCGCAGGGTTCAGGATCTGTTTTTTAATCTGGTCTATCTACTTGTCGCTGGAGTAACGATGTAGATATCGGTAGATATCGGCTGCCTAAAGCGCAGCCACTTGCCTAAAGCGCAGCCGCTTCAATTTCGCCATCAGGAAGCGCCTAGACGAATCAGGCGGCCGTTTGGCGCGTCGGTGAGGACGTAGAGATAGCCGTCTGGGCCCTGGCGCACGTCTCGAACCCGCTGTCCAATAGGGATTGAAGATTCGTTGACAACTCGCCCCAGCTCATCTACCTCGATCTGGTGTACATCTTGTGAAACCAGACCACCCGCAAACAGTTTCCCTTGCCACTCTGGGAAGCGATCGCCCCGATAAATCGCCAACCCCGACGGGGCCGTAGCCGGAGTCCACACTAGGCGAGGATCGACCATGCCGGGTCGCGACTGTTCCGAGGAAATAATGCCGCCGGAGTATTCGCGGCTAAAGGTGACCACCGGCCAGCCATAGTTTCTGCCTGGTGCAATCAAGTTCAACTCATCGCCGCCGCGAGAGCCATGCTCTGTGGACCATACCCGCTGAGTTTCGGGGTCAACGACTAAACCCTGAATATTGCGATGTCCATAGCTCCAAATGCCAGGCTCTGCGTTGGGTGTGTTGGCGAAGGGATTGTCGGCGGGGATAGAACCGTCGTCATTTAGGCGCACAATTTTGCCGAGATGCACGTCCAAATTTTGCGCTTGGTTGCGGATCAGGTCGCCGTCAAGCTGTATGGGCGGGTTGCCGCCATCGCCAATCGACACCAGCAGCGTATTGTCGGGTAGCCAGGCCAGACGGGACCCGAAGTGTTGCCCCTGCGTCTTGGCGCGGTTCACTTCAAATAGCACCGTCCAGTTGGTTAGGCGCGCACCGTCAAACTGGGCACGGGCGACGCGGGTTTGGTTGGCATCCACCGCACCATGAGCATAGGTGAAGTAGACCCAGCGATTTTCGGCAAACTGGGGATGTAGGGCAATATCCAGCAGTCCACCCTGACCAACTGCCAGCACCGGAGGAACGCCAGGAATCGGGGTTGGATCAAGCTGCCCGTTGCGAATGATCCGCAGCCGTCCGGGCCGCTCGGTCACCAGCATGTCGCCATTGGGCAGCCAAGCGATACCCCAGGGATGCTCCAGGTTTTCGGCGATGGTGGTTTGCTGGATTCCTTGCTGCTGGGCGATCGCCCCGCTGAGGACAGGCGTAATGGCGGCATCAACCTCGCTAGCAGCAGAGGCAACGTCAAACGCAGCAGGTGCTTCAGCATCAGATGCGGCAGGCGGAATGTCGGAAGGGGAATCGGCGGGGGCGATCGCACCGGGAGAGGCTTCGGGCATCTCTGGCCGCACCGGAGGCGAAGCAGCACAACCGATTAGAGAAACGAGAGCCACTAGATATCCTGGGGTTTTCAAGAGTTCAGGGTTCAGAATCGCCATAGGACATTGAGTTGCCGAATCACTGCACGAAAAATCAGCCCGCTGAAATCATCCTGCTGAAATCCTAGTCGTCAGGCGCTTTCGGGGACTGCGTGGAGGGCGATCGCCCACCCTGCAATACAGCTTGATTATAACGACGGACTTTCCTGACCCGGATCTGTCCCAGTGCAGAGCCTCTACAAAGACGCTGATCAAAATACGCTCAAATACGCTTAGAAATTAGCTGAAACAAAAAGCCCCTCACCAGATGGCGAGGGGGCTTTCAGTTAAGGATTCAATGACCTAAACTCCATCAACCTAGCCAAATCGACTAGAGGTTGAGGCGATCAGGAAGGCAGCATAGGTCAGGATATAGCCCACCGTGAAGTGTGCCAGACCTACCAGACGAGCCTGAACGATAGACAGCGCCACGGGCTTGTCCTTCCAACGAACCAGGTTTGCAAGCGGTGTCCGCTCGTGAGCCCAGACGATGGTTTCGATCAGTTCTTGCCAGTAGCCGCGCCAGCTAATCAGGAACATGAAACCTGTTGCCCAGACCAAATGTCCAAACAGGAACATCCACGCCCAAACCGCCAGGTTATTCATGCCATAGGGGTTGTAGCCGTTGATTAGCTGAGCCGAGTTGAGCCACAGATAATCGCGCAGCCAGCCCATGATCGTCGGCGAACTTTCGTTGAACTGAGCCACGTTGCCTTGCCACACGCCCAGATGCTTCCAGTGCCAGTAGAAGGTGACCCAACCAATGGTGTTGAGCATCCAGAACATGGCGAGATAGAAAGCGTCCCAGGCAGAGATGTCGCAGGTGCCGCCACGACCGGGGCCATCGCAGGGGAAGCTATAGCCGAAGTCCTTCTTGTCAGGCATCAGCTTCGAGCCGCGAGCATCCAGCGCGCCTTTCACGAGGATCAGCGTCGTAGTGTGCAGACCCAGGGCGATCGCATGGTGAACCAGGAAGTCACCAGGGCCAATGGTCAGGAACAGCGAGTTTGCGCCGCTGTTGATGGCATCCAGCCAGCCCGGCAGCCATACGTTGCCGTGGTTGGGCCAGGCGGTCGCCGCAATGCTGTCAGGGTTCGACAGCAGCGCGTTGAAACCGTATAGCGCCTTGCCCGAAGAAGCCTGGACGAACTGTGCGAACACAGGCTCTACCAGAATTTGCTTTTCGGGAGTGCCGAAGGCCTGCATCACGTCGTTATGAACGTACAGACCCAAGGTGTGGAAACCAAGGAACAGCGACACCCAGCTCAGGTGAGAAATCAGCGCTTCTTTGTGTTGCAGCATCCGATCCAGCACATTGCCCTTGTTCTGAGCGGGGTCATAATCCCGCACTAAGAAGATTGCGCCGTGCGCGAACGCACCCACCATGATGAAGCCAGCAATGTACTGGTGATGGGTATAGAGGGCTGCCATCGTCGTGTGATCCTTTGCAATGAAGGCATAGGGCGGCATGGCATACATGTGCTGCGCCACCAGGGAGGTAATCACACCCAGCGCTGCCAGAGCAAAGGCAAGCTGGAAGTGCAGCGAGTTGTTCATCGTTTCATACAAGCCCTGGTGGGGCAGGTTGAACTGACCTTCGCTGCTCTTGCTCAGCAGACCGGCTTTGGAGTTCAGCATTTCTTTGATGCTGTGTCCAATGCCGAAGTTGGTGCGATACATGTGGCCTGCGATGATGAAGATCACGGCGATCGCCAGGTGGTGATGCGCGATATCCGTCAGCCACAGGGATTCGGTTTGGGGATTGAAACCACCCAAGAACGTCAGGATTGCCGTGCCCGATCCTTCACCTGTGCTAAACACATGGTTCAGACCGTCGGGGTTCTCCGCATACACGCCCCAGTTGCCCGTAAAGAAAGGCAGCAGACCAGCGGGGTGAGGCTTCACCGACAGGAAGTTATCCCAACCCACATGAATCCCGCGAGACTCAGGGATTGCCACATGAACCAAGTGTCCCGTCCAAGCCAGAGAGCTGACACCAAACAGACCGGCCAAGTGGTGATTCAGCCGAGATTCTGCGTTCTTGAACCAGGACAACGACGGACGGAACTTGGGTTGCAGGTGCAACCAGCCAGCAAACAGGAAGACTGAAGCCAACAGCAGCAAGAAAACCGCGCCCGTATAGAGTTCGCCGTTTGTCCGCATCCCGATCGTGTACCACCAGTGATACACGCCAGAGAAGGCAATGTTCACCGGCCCAGACGCACCGCCCTGGGTGAAGGCATCGACGGCCGCTTTACCGAAATGAGGGTCCCAGATCGCATGGGCGATGGGTTTTACATGCAGCGGGTCTTTGAGCCACTGCTCAAAGTTGCCTTGCCAGGCGACGTGGAAGAGGTTGCCCGAAGTCCACAAAAAGATGATTGCCAAATGACCGAAGTGAGAAGCAAAAATCTTTTGATAAAGATTCTCCTCCGTCATGCCGTCATGGCTTTCGAAGTCGTGGGCGGTGGCAATCCCATACCAGATCCGACGAGTGGTCGGATCTTGCGCCAAATCCTGGCTGAATTTTGGGAATTTAGTTGCCATAAGTCCTGAATTGACAGACTCAGTTAACAATCAGCAGTTTCGCTATTTAGCCTCCAGTCTACCCGACTCAAGCGGTAGAACCTTGGGCACTTCGCTACAGAACCACATCAGATTTCATTGGAGAAATCAATGTAATCAATTGCTCAGTGCCCAACATTCACCGTCCTTGTCTAGCAGTCCAGAGAAGTCAGCACCTTAGGGAGTGCCTAGCCAACAGCAATAATTCGAGCCAGGAAGAAGGCCCAAGTCGTCGCGATACCCCCAAGGAGGTAGTGAGCCACCCCAACCGCACGACCCTGAATGATGCTCAGAGCGCGAGGCTGGATCGCCGGAGCAACCCGAAGCTTGCTGT